>NZ_CP136797.1:0-5272500 GCF_032929295.1 Acidovorax sp. BLS4 | reverse complement strand
AGCGTTCTGTAAGCCTGTGAAGGTGTCTGGTAACGGATGCTGGAGGTATCAGAAGTGCGAATGCTGACATGAGTAGCGTTAAAGGGGGTGAAAAGCCCCCTCGCCGTAAGCGCAAGGTTTTCTACGCAACGTTCATCGGCGTAGAGTGAGTCGGCCCCTAAGGCGAGGCAGAGATGCGTAGCTGATGGGAAACAGGTCAATATTCCTGTACCGATGTGTAGTGCGATGTGGGGACGGAGAAGGTTAGCTCAGCCAACTGTTGGATATGTTGGTTCAAGCCTGTAGTCGTGCCTGGTAGGCAAATCCGCCAGGCTTAGATGAGGGGTGATAACGAGTCTGCTTGCAGACGAAGTGAGTGATACCCTGCTTCCAGGAAAAGCCACTAAGCTTCAGCTACACACGACCGTACCGCAAACCGACACTGGTGCGCGAGATGAGTATTCTAAGGCGCTTGAGAGAACTCAGGAGAAGGAACTCGGCAAATTGATACCGTAACTTCGGGAGAAGGTATGCCCCAAGTAGGTGAACCTGTACAAGGCGAGCCCAAAGGGGTTGCAAAAAATCGGTGGCTGCGACTGTTTAATAAAAACACAGCACTCTGCAAACACGAAAGTGGACGTATAGGGTGTGACGCCTGCCCGGTGCTGGAAGATTAAATGATGGGGTGCAAGCTCTTGATTGAAGTCCCAGTAAACGGCGGCCGTAACTATAACGGTCCTAAGGTAGCGAAATTCCTTGTCGGGTAAGTTCCGACCTGCACGAATGGCGTAACGATGGCCACACTGTCTCCTCCTGAGACTCAGCGAAGTTGAAATGTTTGTGATGATGCAATCTCCCCGCGGAAAGACGGAAAGACCCCATGAACCTTTACTGTAGCTTTGTATTGGACTTTGAACAGATCTGTGTAGGATAGGTGGGAGGCTTTGAAGTGAGGACGCTAGTTCTCATGGAGCCAACGTTGAAATACCACCCTGGTGTGTTTGAGGTTCTAACCTAGGTCCCTTATCGGGATCGGGGACAGTGCATGGTAGGCAGTTTGACTGGGGCGGTCTCCTCCCAAAGCGTAACGGAGGAGTTCGAAGGTACGCTAGGTACGGTCGGACATCGTGCTAATAGTGCAATGGCATAAGCGTGCTTAACTGCGAGACTGACAAGTCGAGCAGATGCGAAAGCAGGACATAGTGATCCGGTGGTTCTGTATGGAAGGGCCATCGCTCAACGGATAAAAGGTACTCTGGGGATAACAGGCTGATACCGCCCAAGAGTTCATATCGACGGCGGTGTTTGGCACCTCGATGTCGGCTCATCTCATCCTGGGGCTGTAGCCGGTCCCAAGGGTATGGCTGTTCGCCATTTAAAGAGGTACGTGAGCTGGGTTTAAAACGTCGTGAGACAGTTTGGTCCCTATCTTCCGTGGGCGCTGCAGATTTGAGGAAGCCTGCTCCTAGTACGAGAGGACCGGAGTGGACACACCTCTGGTGTATCGGTTGTCACGCCAGTGGCATTGCCGAGTAGCTAAGTGTGGAAGAGATAACCGCTGAAAGCATCTAAGCGGGAAACTCGTTTCAAGATGAGATCTGCCGGGGCCTTGAGCCCCCTAAAGAGTCGTTCAAGACCAGGACGTTGATAGGTCAGGTGTGGAAGCGCAGTAATGCGTTAAGCTAACTGATACTAATTGCTCGTGCGGCTTGACCCTATAACTTTGATCACCATTTGATCAAGTTGTTATGCCAAGTGACGCAGTCAAAATACAAGCTGATTCCAAACTCTATGAATTCGCCGCCTTGATCACATCAAGGTGGCTCCAAGTTATGCCTGATGACCATAGCAAGTTGGTACCACTCCTTCCCATCCCGAACAGGACAGTGAAACGACTTTGCGCCGATGATAGTGCGGGTTCCCGTGTGAAAGTAGGTCATCGTCAGGCTCTTACAGCCCAAACCGCCCCGACATCCAACGATGTCGGGGCGTTTTGCTTTGGGGAAGCGCTCCGCCAGCGCCTGCAAGAGCGCCATGTAGTGCTCCCCCATCCGCTCCATCGTCCCAGAATCGAACAGCTCCGAGGCGTAGAGGAACGAGGCCTCGACCTGGCCCGCACCGGTCTCGCAGGTCTGCAGCGTCAGTTCGAACTGGGCTGCTTCCTCGTCGAAATCCAGCCGCTCGACGGCGACACCCGGCCATCCGGCCAACGAGCGATGGTCCCGTCGGAGGTGGTTGAACATGACCTGGAACAGCGGGCTGGTGCTGAGGCTGCGTTCAGGCCGCAGGGCCGCCACCAGATGCTCGAAAGGCAGATCCTGGTGAGCTTGGGCGCCGATGGCGGCATCGCGCGTCTGCTCCAGCAGCGCCGCCCCCTCCGTGCGGCCGTCCAGCCGGGCCCTCAGGACCTGGGTGTTGACGAAAAATCCCACCAGCCCCGCCGTTTCCGCCCGGTTGCGACTGGCCACCGGAACACCCACCCGGATGTCTGTCTGCCCCGTATGCCGCTGCAGCAGCGCGAAGAACCCACTGAGCAGCGCCATGAACAAGGTGGCACCCCGGGCTTGCGCAGCCCGGCGCAACGCCAGCACGAGTGCCTCAGGCAACGCCATACGGTGCTGGGCTGCGCGGTAGCGGCCATCGCTGCGTCGGGGGCGGTCGGTGTGCAGGGAAAGCGCCGGTTGCTCTTCCCCCAGCTGCGCGCGCCACCAGGCCAACTGGCGCTCGCTCTCGCCACCGGCCAGCCACTGCGCCTGCCAGGCGGCATAGTCCGCGTACTGGATGGGCAATGCAGCCCATTCAGGCTCGTGGCCCTGCACGCGCGCGGCGTACTGCAGGGCCAGCTCGTCGAGGATGACCTGCACCGACCAGCCGTCCGAAATGATGTGGTGCATCACCACCACCAGTTCATATGCCTGCGCATCCGTTTGAAGGAGCAGCACCCGCATCAGCGGTCCCTTCCCAAGATCGAATGGCGCGCAGCGCAGTGCCTGCACGGCCGGGCTGCGCTGCGCCTCCAGTGCCTCGGGCGACAGGCCACGCAGGTCCAGGCAGGGCAGTTCGATGGACTCAGGGGCCCGCACGCAGGGCTCGGCGTTGCCATCGGCCTTTTCCAGGAACACCGTGCGCAGCGATTCGTGGCGTGCCACCAAGGCCTGCAGGCTGGCGGCGAGGGCTTGGCGATCCAGGGCGCCGCTCAGGCGAAGGCCACCGCTCACGTGATAGGCGGTGCTGGCGGGATCGAGCCGCCAAAGAAACCACATCCGCTGCTGCGCCGCCGACAGGACGGCTTTCCCCGGTTCACTGCGCACACCGATGGCATGCGGGGATGCCAACGCAGCCGCGTCCATCTGGGCGGCACCACGCAGCCGTTGCTGCAGTTGCGCGCGCTGCGCAGGCGTGAGGCCCGCGCGGCGGGCGGAAAGGTCTTGGGTTTCGAGCATGGGAGGTCTTGGCAACAGAGGTCAGGCAGCGGCGGCAGCCGCACTGCGTTCGATCTCATCGATCAGGCGTGCTTCCACGAGCTGGGCCAGGGCGCCCAGCGTGGGCGCCTTGAAGAATGCGGCAGGGTGCAGTTCCACGGCGTAGGCCTTGCGGACCCTGGCGAGGAGCTGGATGGCCAGGAGGGAATCGCCCCCCAGCTCGAACAGGTTGTCGTGCACGCCGACGCTGCTCATGCCCAGCATGTCCTGCCAGACCTCGGCCAGGGCCAACTCCAGGTCTCCATCCGGCGCCACGTAGGGCGTTGGCAGCACTGGACGCGGATGCCGGCTGCGACCGGCGGCAGGAACGGGCGTTGTCTCCAGCAGTTCCAGCATGCCGTTGTCGATGTCGCCGAGGCGCTGCGCCAGATTGGTGGTGGAGATCACCACCTGGGCGTGTGCCGGGCCGTTGACGATGCGCTCCAGGGCTTGCGCGCCTTCCGGGCCGTCCATGCCCACCCCGGGGGGCAGGACCAGGCCGGCAGCCATACCCAAGTCTCGCCAGGCATCCCAGTTGACCGAGACCACCGGACAGCGTGACGTGCGCTGCTCCAGCGCGGCCACCGCGTCCAGGTAGGCGTTGGCTGCGGCATAGTCGCTCATGCCCAATCCGCCCGCCATGCTGGAGATGGAAGAGCACAGCAGCACGAAATCCAGCGGCTCACCACGCACGGCGGCCAGCAGGGCCTGGGTGCCACGCAGCTTGGGTGCAAACACCTCGCGGGCCTCCGCCGCGCTGCGCTGGCCGATCATGCCGCTGTTGGCATGGCCGGCCGCATGGATGACACCGTTCAGGGCGCCGAATCGCTGGCGCGCCTGCGCCACGGCCGCCTGCATCTGCAAGGGGTCGGACACGTCGGCGGACAGGGTCAGCACGTCGCCACCCAAAGTTTTCAGCTCCATCAGCTGCACCATTTTTTGGCGCAGCGCCGGTGGCTGGGCAGGGTCCGCCGCCAGGGCGTCCCACCGGTCGGGCGCGGGCATCGCAGTCCGCCCCAGCAGGACCAGGCGGGCTTGCCAATGCTCGGCCAGATGCCTTGCCACCGCCAGGCCCACACCGCCCAGTCCCCCGGTGATGAGATAGACCCCTTGCGGGCGAAGGCGAGCGGTGCCGCGTGCGCCCGGGGGCATCTCCGGACGCGGTAGTGGCTCGTACGCGAGGCGCCAGACCTTGCGCCCGCGATAGACCCGCAGGGGGTCTTCCCGGCGGTGCTGCGCATCGGCTGCCAGTTGCCGGATCAGCCAGGCCGTGCCGTCGATGCTGGAGGGAAGAATCACGTCCGTCGCACGGCAATCGATGTGGGGATATTCCTGCCCGATCACCTTGCACAGCGCGACCAGCATGGCTTTTTCAGGGCACAGGGGATCGAGGCCCGAGACATCGGCCATCTGGTTGGCGACCACCCGCAGGGCCAGCGGCTGCTCGCGCCCCAGTGCCGAATCCTGCAGCGCCTGGACGAAGGCGAGCAGGCTGAAATAGCCCCGCTCCAGGGCCGCATCGGTTGCAGGAACGGCGGTGTCCAGTGCCCAAAGATGGTGAACTTCCACCACTGGTCCATGTGCCGCCTGCACGCGCGCCAGCAGCTGCGCGAGATCGGCCCGGTGGCCGGGCCGCACGACATGGTGCAGCGGACCGATGGGGTGGCTGGCCGCACCGGCCTGCACCCACACCACGGCGTGCCCTGGTGCGGAGCGCTGCTGCAGCGCCTGCAGCAGGCTTTCACAGAAATCACTGCGGTCACCGAACACCAGCGTGCATGCGCCAGCGCGGGCTTCGGCCACTACGGCCTCGGCAGGGGGAATGGACTTCCAGTCAGGCACATAGAACGCCTCGCCAGCCAGAGATGGAGCGATCGCCGAAGGCGAAGACAGCCCTGCCACCGGAGCATCCACCCAGTAGCGGCGGCGCTGGAACGCATAGCCCGGCAGTGGCAGGCGCCGCCGCTGGCCCATGGGATGGCAGGCTGCCCAGTCGATCGCCACGCCCGCGCTCCAGAGGCTGGCCAGGGCTTGCGCCATCTGCCGTTCGTTGTGCACCTGCTGCTGCGGGTGGGCCTGGCTGGGCCAGATCCCGGCCGCCGTATGCGCCAGCGGGTGCTGGCGTGCCAGGCCGGACAGTGTTTCGCCGGGGCCGACCTCCAGCAGCACACGGCCCGGGGTACGGAGAATGACCTCCAGTCCGTCGGCGAAGCGCACGGTGCCACGCAGGTGCCGGGCCCAGTAGGTCGGGTCGGTCGCCTGCTCCGCCGTGATCGGCCGGCCGGTGACATTGGATAGAAAGGCGATTTTCGGGGCATGGCGTGGCACGGCGCCCACCGCCTTTTGCAAGGCCAGGGCAATGCCTTCAGTCATCGCGGAATGCGATGCCACCTCGACGTGAAGGCGGCGCGGCATGAGCTGGCGGGCGAGCAGGGCCTGCTCAGCCGCCTCCACGGCCTTCACAGGCCCGGCGAGAACGCACAGCTGGGTGCCATTGACTGCCGCGATGTCGCAGCCCGCCGCCACGAAAGACGCGAGTTCCGACTCGGGCAGCGCGATGGCTGTCATGGCCCCGGCCGGCATCGATTGCATGAGCCGGCCGCGCAGCGCGACGAGGCGCAGCGCATCGTCCAGGGAAAACACGCCGGCCAGGCACGCGGCCACGTACTCGCCCAAGCTGTGGCCCAGCAGCAGGGTGGGCTGCACGCCGCGCGACATCCAGAGGCGGGCAAGCGCGTATTCGACGACAAACAGGGCGGGCTGCGTGAACTCGATGCGTGCGAGCTGGGCGTCGGCCCGTGCCTCCTGGCCTGGTGGGGGGTAAAGCAAGGCCAGCAGGTCCAGCCCTTCGGCCTGTCTCAGGGTCTCGCAGCACCGATCGACCGTTTCGCGGAACACGGGCTCGCTGCGGTACAGGGCCAATCCCATGTTGGCATGCTGCGTGCCGCCACCTGGCAGCAGAAAAGCCACCTCGGGCGGCACTTCGGGCGCGCGGGCCGGATGCCCCAACACCCCTTCGGCCGCCCGAAGTTCCCGCGCTGCCGAAGTGGCGCCGTCGCTGGCGATGGCGGCCCGAAGGGGCAATGTGCGGCGCCCTGTCTGCAGGGTGAAAGCCACGTCGGCCAGGGATGTATCAGCGTGCGCATCGAGGTGCTCGCCCAGGGCCTGCGCGGCCTGCCGCAGCGCTGCGGGGCTTTGCGCCGACAGCGGCAGGACCTGCCACCCCGATGGTGCGCCGGAACGGACCGGCAGCGCAGGTGCCTCTTCCAGCACGACGTGCACGTTGGTACCGCCGATGCCAAATGAGCTCACGCCAGCGCGGCGGGGCACACCCGCCCGAGGCCAGGGCCGTGCAGTTGCATTGACATAGAAAGGGCTGCTGGAGAAATCGATCGAAGGGTTGGGCTGCTCGAAATGCAGGCTGGGGGGAAGGGTCTGGTGCTTGAGCGCCAGCACCGCACGGATCAAGCCCGCCACGCCTGCGGCGGCGTCCAGGTGGCCGATGTGGCTCTTGGCCGACCCCAGGGCGCAAAAGCCTTTGCGCTCGGTATCGGCACGGAAGGCCTGGGTCAGCGCGGCCACCTCGATCGGGTCGCCGAGCACCGTACCGGTGCCGTGGGCCTCCACATAGCCCACGGTATCGGCCGCCACCCCCGCGATCAGTTGTGCAGCGCGGATCACCTCGGCCTGCCCGTGAACACTGGGTGCGGTGAATCCGACCTTGTCCGAACCGTCGTTGTTCATGGCGGAGCCCTTGATAACCGCGTGCACGGTGTCGCCATCGCGCAGTGCATCCTCCAGCCGCTTGAGCGCCACGATGCCGCAGCCGCTGCCGATCACCGTGCCGGCGGCGCGCGCATCGAAAGCGCGGCAGTGCCCGTCGGGCGAGAGAATCGCGCCGGCCTGGTAGCGGTAGCCGTCTTCCTGCAGCAGGTTGAGCCACACCCCGCCCGCCAGGGCCATGTCGCAGTCATGGCCGAGCAGCGCCTGGCACGCGGTGTGCACGGCCACGAGCGAGGTGGAGCACGCGGTCTGCACCGTCACGGCGGGCCCGCGAAGATCGAGTTTGTAGGCCACGCGCGTGCACAGCGAACTGCCCGCATTGGCGCTGAGCAGCCCCAGCAATTCGGCAATGCCGGTGTCCTTGCCAAGGCCGAAGGCAGGCAGCAGGTGCCGGATCAGGTACAGGTGCGGCCCCTCACCGGCATACACGCCCACTTTGCCCGGCCAACGCTGGACATCGCAACCCGCGTGCTCCAGCGCGGTCCATGCGCACTCCAGGAAGACGCGTTGCTGGGGGTCGAGTTGTTCGGCCTCGCGCGGCGTGTAGCCGAAGAGTCCGGCATCGAACTGGTCGGCGCCCCTGAAAGGCACGCCGGCCTTGACGTAGTCGGGGTCGTCCAGCAGCGACTGCGGCACGCCGCGCTGGCGCAGCGCTTCGTCGCTGAAGTGCGTCACCGCTTCGGTTCCCGTCCGGATCTGGTGCCAGAAGGCTTCCACGTCGTCGGCGCCGGGAAAACGTCCGGCCATGCCGACAATGGCGATCTCGATGCCGGTCCATTCCGGCGGGGTGTTGGTATGCGGCATCAGTTCACTCTTTCTGCGGATTGACGGCGCTGAAGCAGTGCCGCACGCTGGCGCAAGGCGCGTTGATCGGCCTGCTCGGCTCCGGCGGCGGCCTCTGCGCCTTGATGGATTCGTCGGGCCAGGGCCTCGACCGTGGGGTACTGGAAAAGCTGGACCAGGGGCAAACTGATCTGGCAGCGCGACTGGAGCAGCCGGTGCACACGCACCAGCAACAAGGAATGGCCGCCGATGTCAAAGAAATGGTCATTGCGCCCTACGCGCTCCACCCCCAGCACCTCGGCCCAGATCTGCGCCAGCGCCCCTTCGATCTCCACGCTGCACGGACCGGTCTGGCCGCCTCATCGGCAGTCAAACTCTACCGCGCTGGTCTGGTCTGAAACATACAAGCCGCGCCAGCCGTCGTCGCTCGATCAGCCCCGGGTGCGCGGGTACAGGGGGTAGGCCGGGTCGGTGTAGCCCGGGGTGGACGGGTGGCCCGGGGCCACCAGCTCGTTCACCAGCGCTTCGTCCTGCGCGGTGATCTCCACGCCCAGCGCGGGCGCGTAGTCCTGCCACTGCGCCAGGGTGCGCGGGCCGGCGATCACGGCGCTCACCGCGCGGTGCGCCAGCACCCAGGCCGTGGCGAACTGGGCCAGCGTCACGCCGCGTTCCTCGGCATGTTGTTTCAACTGCTGCGCGATCTGCAGCGATTCCTCGCGGAACTCGGTCTCGGCCATGCGCTTGTCGCCGCGTGCCGCGCGCGTGCCCTCGGCGGGCGGCTGGCCCGGCAGGTACTTGCCGGTGAGCACGCCGCGCGCGATCGGGCTGTAGGGCACCACGCCCACGCCGTGGTGCGCGCAGGCCGGCAGGATCTCGACCTCGGGCATGCGGTTGAGCAGGTTGTAGTACGGCTGGCAGACCACGGGCCCGGGCAGGCCCATGCGCGCCGCCAGGTGCACCAGCTCCGTGATGCGCCAGGCGCGGAAGTTGGACACGCCCCAGTAGCGGATCTTGCCGGCGCGCAGCAGCGCATCGATGGCGAACAACGGCTCCTGCAGGTCCATGTCGTTGATGTCGCGGTGCAGGTACAGGATGTCCACGTGGTCGGTCTGCAGCCGGGCCAGGCTGGCATCCACCTCGCGCAGCATCCAGGTGCGGGAATACTGCGATTCGTTCACCCGGTCGGACATCTTGTTGCCCAGCTTGGTCGCCAGCACCCAGTCGTGGCGCTGGCCCTTGAGCAACCCGCCCAGCATCGTTTCCGACGCACCCCGGGTGTACACGTCGGCCGTGTCGATGAAGTTCACGCCGCGCTCGCGCGCGTCGGCCACGATGGCCGCGGCCTCGTCGCGCCCCGTCTGGTCGCCGAACATCATGGTGCCCAGGCACAGGGCGGAGACTTGCAGGTTGCTGCGGCCAAGGCGGCGGTATTGCATGGCAAGGACCTTTCGGTGAAAAGAAAAAGAGGGAGAGGAAGCGAACCCGGCGGGCGCGCGCGGCAGGTCAGTAGTGCGGCGGCAGTTCGTCGCGCAGGCTGCGCACGGCCGCACCGCCGCCCTCGGGGATCTGCTGGCGCAGCTGGGACACCTCGGCGATGAGCCGGTCGATCTGCTGCTGTTGCCGGTAGATGGTGAGGTTGAGCTGGTCGAGCAGGTCTTCGGCGAAGCTGGCCTTGATCTCCAGCTCGTTCAGGCGCTGTTCGTTGGGATGGGTGTCGGGCATGCCGCTATTGGAACCCAAACCACGCTTCACCCGCCGCCGGTGCCTGGCGACGCCCCCAGCACCCGTGCCACCAGCTGTCGGGCGGGGGTCGGCAGCGCGTCCAGTTCCCGCACGCACAGCACCAGCGAGCGCACGGCCCACGCATCGTCCAGGGCCACGGCCCGCACGCCGGCCGAACGGCCGCAGCGCTGCACCACGGCGCGCGGCACCACGGCCAGGCCCACGCCCTGCCCCACCATGCGGCAGACCGCCTCGAAGCTGCCAAGGCGGATGCGGTAGCGCGGGCGGGTGCCCAGCCGGCGGGCATGGCCTGCGAGGTGGTCGTCCAGCGCGCTGCCGGCCGACAGGCCCACCAGTTCCCAGTCCAGCACCTCGGCGAATGCGATGCGGCGGCGCACCGCCAGCGCATGGCCGCGCGGCACCACCAGCACCAGCGGGTCCGCCCCCAGCACGAAGGCCTGCAAGCCCGCGGCATCGACCGAATCGGCCAGCACGCCGATCTCGCACACGCCGTGGCGCAAGGCGTCCACGATCTCGTGGCTGGGGCGCTCCAGCAGGTCCACCGACATGCCGGGATGGTCGTGCAGGAAACCCGCCAGCCGGTCGGGCAGCCAGTCGCTCAGCGCGGCGCTGTTGCACATCAGGCGCACGTGGCCGCGCAGGCCCGAGGCATGGTCGCCCAAGTCCCCCTGCATGCGCTCGATCTGCTGCAGCACGATCAACGCGTGCTGCAGCAAGGTCCGCCCGGCGGGGGTGGGCGACACACCGCGCCGCGTTCGCAGCAGCAGCGGCACGCCCAGCGCGGATTCCATGCCGCGGATGCGCTCGCTGGCCGACGCCAGCGTGATGCAGCTGGCCGCCGCGCCGGCGGTGATGGTGCCCGCCTCCAGCACGTTGGCGAACAGTCGCAGATCGGTCAGATCGAAAGCCATGGGCGCCAAGGTAGCACGCCCTGCCTATGGCCTCGCCTGAGACAGGCTGCGCCGAATCCCGATTGCCGCGCCGACGGGCGCCTCCAACAATCCACGGCATGACCGCACCGCTCACCCCCGCCGCCTTCCTCGCGGCCACGGCCGTCTTCCTGCTCGCCGGGTGCGTCAAGGGCGTGGTGGGCCTGGGACTGCCGACCGTCGCGATGGCGCTGCTGGCCCTGGTCATGCCCCCCGCCCAGGCGGCGGCCTTGCTGGTGGTGCCTTCGCTCGTGACCAATCTGCTGCAGCTGCGGCCCCTGTCCGGTCTGGGGCCGATGGTGCGCCGGCTGGGCGGCATGCAGCTGGGCGTGTGCGCGGGCACGCTCGCGGGGGCGGCGTGGATCGGCGCGCCCGCCGGCCAGGGGGCGGCGGTGGCGCTGGGCACCGTGCTGGTCCTGTACGCCGCCTGGGGCCTGCGCGGCGCCCCGCCGCAGGTACCGGCGCGCGCCGAACGTTGGCTGGGGCCGGCCGTGGGCGTGGCAACGGGCCTGGTCACGGCCGCCACCGGCGTGTTCGTGGTGCCGGCGGTGCCCTACCTGCAGTCACTGGGCCTGGCGCGGGACGAGCTCGTGCAGGCCATGGGCCTGTCGTTCACCGTCTCCACCCTGGTGCTGGGCGCCGGGCTGGCGGCCAACGGGGCCTACCCGGGCGCGGCGGCCCTGTCGTCCATGGTGCTGCTGGTGCCCGCCGTCATCGGCATGGCGGCCGGCCAGTGGCTGCGGGGGCGCCTGTCGCCGGCACGGTTCAAGGCCTGCTTTTTCATCGGCCTGGGGCTGTTGGGTCTCTACATGGCCGTGCGCGGGCTGGTGTCCTTGCAGGCCTGACCGGTGCGGCCATGAAAAAAGGGCGCCATGGCGCCCTCGGGGGTGGTCAGGGCAGCGCCAGCGGGCGCCGCGCCGGTCCGCAGCCGGCCGGTCAGGCGCGCACTGCCTGGCCCAGCCGCGCCACGCCCTCGCGGATCTTGTCCACATCGGCCGTGGCGAACGACAGGCGCAGCGTGGCGTGGTCGGGCTGCGCGCAGAAGAACGGCGTGCCGGGCACGAAGGCCACACCCTGCTCGATGGCCTTCTTGGCCAGCACGTTGCCGTCGGCCACCTGGCCGCGCGCGCCGGTGAGGCGCGCCCAGACGAACAGCCCCCCCTGCGGCTGCACGAACGCGATGGCGTCGCCCAGTTCCTTGCGCAGCGCATCGCCCATGGCCTGGGCGCGCTCGGCATACACCGCGCGCACCTTGGCCAGCGTGGCGGGCATGCGGCCGGCCTTGAGGTACTGCGCGGCTGTGGCCTGCGCGAAGGTGCTGGTGTGCGCATCGCTGAACTGCTTGCACATGGTGGCCTTGGCCAGCAGCTCGGCCGGCGCGATGAGCCAGCCCACGCGCAGGCCGGGGCTCAGCACCTTGCTCAGGCTGCCGCAGTGCACCAGCAGGTCGCGGCTGCCGGGCACGTCGGCCGACAGCGCCAGCAGGCTGGGCGGCGGCGCCTCGCCGAAGTACAGGTCGCCGTAGGGGTCGTCCTCGACGATCAGCGTCTGGTGGCGGGCGGCCATCTCCAGCACCTTTCGGCGGCGCTCCAGGCTCAGCAGCGCGCCGCTCGGGTTTCCGAAGGTGGGGATGAGGTAGACGAACTTGGGGCGGTGCTCGGCGATGAGCTTTTCCAGCGCGTCGGTGTCCACGCCTTCGCCATCGACCGGCGCGCTGATCAGCTCGGCGCCATAGAGGCGAAAGCACTGGATGGTGGCCAGGAAGGTCGGGCCTTCCACGATCACCTTGTCGCCGGGGCTGATGAGCGTCTTGCCCAGCAGGTCCAGCGCCTGCTGGCTGCCGGTGGTGACGATGAGGTTGTCGGTCGCCACGTCCCTGGCGCCCTTGCTGACCATGAAGGCGGCCAGTTGCTCGCGCAGGGGGTTGTAGCCCTCGGTGGCGCCGTACTGCAGGGCCGCGCCCGGCTCCTCGGCCAGGGCCTTATTGGAGGCCTCGCGGATGCCGTCCACATCGAACATCGCGCTGTCCGGAAATCCCCCGGCAAAGCTGATGATGCCGGGCTTGCCCAGCAGCTTGAAAAGCTCGCGGATGGCGGAGGTCTCTACGTTGTTCAGTCGGTCGGCGAATTGCAGGGGCATGGTCGGGGTCTCACTTTCTGGATGCGATTGTCGCCAAATCGGCGTGGCGTTTTCCTGCGTGTGGTGCCAGTGCACGCGGCTGGCGCGCTGGGGCCGCGGCGTGCCGCCCCGGCCCCGGTGGCGAAATGCTGCGCCGCTGCGGCCGACACGGCATTCAGCCGGCGGCGTTGGCCACCGCGGGCCGCGGGCCCAGCTGCTGCCACAGGTAGGCGAACTCCAGCGCCAGCAGGTGGGCGCGCTGCGCGTTGTCGGCCGCGCCGCCGTGGCCGCCCTCGGTGTTCTCGTAGTACAGCAGGTCGTGCCCCTGCGCCAGCATGCGCGCGGCCATCTTGCGCGCGTGGCCGGGGTGCACCCGGTCGTCGCGTGTCGAGGTGGTGAACAGCACCCGGGGATAGCGCGCATCGGCCCGCACCTGGTGGTAGGGGCTGTAGCGCGCGATGAAGGCCCAGTCGGCCGGATCGTCCGGATCGCCGTACTCGGCCATCCACGACGCGCCCGCCAGCAGCGTGTGATAGCGCCGCATGTCCAGCAGCGGCACCTGGCAGACCACCGCGTTGAACAGGTCGGGCCGCTGCACCATCACCGCGCCCACCAGCAGCCCGCCATTGCTGCCGCCCTGGATGCCCAGGTGCGCGGGCCGGGTCACGCCGCGCGCGATCAGGTCCTGTGCGATGGCGATCAGGTCGTCGTAGCTGCGCTGCTTGTGTTCGCGCACCGCCGCCTGGTGCCACGCCGGCCCGTACTCGCCGCCGCCGCGCAGGTTGGCCACCACCAGCACGCCGCCCTGCTCGCACCAGGCCCGGCCGTAGTCGGCGGCGTACCAGGGCGTGAGCGCATGCTCGAAGCCGCCGTAGCCGTAGATCAGCGTGGGGTTGCCGCCATCGGCCTGCGCGCCGCGCGGCCACAGCACGAAATACGGCACGCGCGTGCCGTCGGCCGAGGTGGCGAAGCACTGCTCGGTGCGCATGCCTTCGGCATCGAAGCGCGCCGGCCCGGCCTTGAGCAACTCGCGCTCGTCGTGGGCGGTGCTGGCCAGGAACAGCGAGGCGGGCGTGGTGAAGTCGGTGTATGACAGCAGGTAATGCTCGGCCAGCGGGTCGTCAGCCAGCAGCGGGTCGTGCAGGGCCGTCACGCCCAGTTGGCCGGGGAACGGCGTGTCCACCGCGCGGCCGACGAAGGGACCGCCCTCGCCCCCGGGCCGGTGCCACAGCTCCAGCCGCTCGGCCACGTTGTCCATCACCTGCAGCAGCACGTGGTCGCGCGTGGTGTCGTAGCCGGCCAGCGAGCGCGTGGCCGTGGGAGTGAACAGCGCCGCAGCCCGGCGCTCGCCGCGCAGCCAGGCCGCCGCGTCGGCATGCAGCAGCGAGCCGGCGGCGAAGTGCGCCTGCCCCAGCACCAGGTCGCTGCGCAGCTCCAGCAGCAGCGTGCCGCGCACGAAGTCGGGAATGGCGTCGTCCGGCACGTCCAGCCGCACGGGGGCCGCATCCGGCGCTTCGGCAGGCCCCTCGGTCAGCCAGACCTCGTGGCGGTAGAAGTCGATCATGCGGGTGAACACGGTGCGCTCGAAGCCCGGCGTGCGGTCCACGCCCACCCCCACGCCCACGTCCGACGCCTCGCCCTCGAACACCGTGACCGCGCTGGCCAGCGGCGTGCCGCGCCGCCAGCGCTTGACGATGCGGGGGTAGCCCGATTCGGTCAGGGAGCCCTCGCCGAAATCGGTGCTCACGTAGACCGTTTCGGCGTCGATCCAGGTCACGTCCGACTTGGCCTCAGGCAGGGCGAAACCCGCTTCGACGAACTGCCGCGACACCAGGTCGAACTCGCGGATCACCGTGGCATCGGCCCCGCCGCGCGAAAGCGACACCAGGGCGTGGCGGTACTCCGGGCCCAGCACCTCGGCCCCGCCCCAGACCCAGTTCTCGTCCTCGGCCAGGGCGAGGGCATCCAGGTCGAGCACCGTTTCCCACGCGGGTTCGGGCGCGCGGTACCCGGCCAGCGTGGTGCGCCGCCACAGCCCGCGGCGGTGGTGCCCGTCCTGCCACAGGTTGTAGAGCCAGTCGCCACGCCGCACCACGCTGGGAATGCGGTCCTTGGCGTCCATGATGTCCAGCAACTGCTCGCGCGTGGGGGCATATTCGGGCCGGGCCGTCAGCACCGCCTCGGAATGCGCATTGCGCTCGCGCACCCAGGCCAGGGCGCTTTCGCTGTCCACCGCTTCGAGCCACTGGTGGGGGTCTTCATCCTGCGCGGGATCGTGGGCGGGCGTTGCGATGGGCGGCGTGGATTCGGGCATGGGTTCCTTGAGGGATGGCGTTCCGGGCCGGCACGGCCGGTCTTCGGGGATTTTCGCCGCCCCGGCTTGCCCTGTGCCGGGCCGGGGCTTGGCCGGAGTTTTGCGGGGCAGCGGGCCCTGCCGCTTGCTACCGCGCGGGCACGGCCGCACCGGTGCCGACGGGCTCGGACCACCGCGCCGTCCCCTGGCAGGCGGCCGGATGCCGCGGCGCCGGCCCGCTGCAGGGGGGCGCAGCGCCCTCCCGGTTCAGCCGCCAGTCCATGCGCGCGAGCAGATGGCCCAGCAGCGTGCGGTACAGCGCATCGCCCACCAGCGCATCCTCCACGCCGGCGTCCAGGTTGGGGTTGTCGTTGATCTCGATCACATGGGCGCCGGCCGCATTGCACTTGAGGTCCACGCCGTAAAAACC
Source organism: Acidovorax sp. BLS4 (assembly GCF_032929295.1). Taxonomy (NCBI): domain Bacteria; kingdom Pseudomonadati; phylum Pseudomonadota; class Betaproteobacteria; order Burkholderiales; family Comamonadaceae; genus Acidovorax; species Acidovorax sp. BLS4. The sequence goes on along the minus strand of NZ_CP136797.1, from coordinate 5,256,981 downwards.
GTTGCCGACCAGCCGCGCCGCGCGCGTGGCGGCCTGCAGCACCGGCGGCGGCACGGCATCCAGGGACACGGCCTGGGTGCGGCCCTCCACGTACCCGCCGTCTTCGCCGTGCCGCAGGATCTGCCAGTGGCCTTCGCACATGTAGTACTTCGCTGCGAACAGGGGCTCCCCGCCCACCAGGCCGATGCGCCAGTCGAAGTCGGTGTACATGAACTCCTGCAGCAGGATGATCCCGGACTCGCGGAGCATTTCGCGCGCAATGGCGTGCAGCGCCTCGGCGTTCTCGGCCTTCTTCACGCTGCGGCTGAACGAGCCGTCCGGCACCTTCACCACCACCGGGTAGGCCAGGCCCCGCGGCAGATCGCCCAGCGTGCGGCGGCTCACGAGGTGCGTGCGCGGCGTGGCGATGCCGTGGCCCTTGAGCAGCTCGGCCAGATACGCCTTGTTGGTGCATCGCAGGATGGACACCGGATCGTCGATCACCGGCATGCCCTCGGCCGCGGCTTTCTTGGCGAATTGGAAGGTGTGGTGGTTGACCGCCGTGGTCTCGCGGATGAAGAGCGCATCGAACTGGGTCAGGCGCGAGAAATCCTTCTTCTCGATCAGTTCGACCGCGATGCCCATGTCCTGGCCCACGTCCACGATCTTCTGCAGCGTGCGGCGGCTGGACGGCGGCAGCGGGTCGTTGGGGTCGTGCAGGATGGCCAGGTCCATGCGCGGCGCGGCCACCGGCGCGGCGGGGCGCCAGTGGCGGCGCGTGAAATGCGCCAGGGCCTCGTCGAACAGGCCGTCGCGGTGGGCATCCACATCGCGCGGATCCAGCGATTGCAGCGCGGCGACGTGCCAGCCGGGCGATGGCTCGCGCCGCTGCAGGTGCAGCCGCAGCAGCGGGCAGCGGAACAGCTCGAAGCTCTTGCGCGCAAGGGCGGTCAGTTCCGCGTCCTCCGCCAGCCCGAAGAACACGTGCAGGGTGAGCGAGCTGACGGACTGCGGCACGCTGTCCAGCGGACCGATCAGGCGGTCCAGCACGGCCAGCGAGGCGGCCTGCTGCTTGCCGCGCTGCAGGGCCACGATGGTCTCGACGCTGGGCGTGACCCGGTCGCCCCGCGCTTCGGCCAGCAGCGAGCAGTAGTAGCCCATGCCCAGGTAGCTGTAGTTGCGGCACAGGTTGGTGACCTTGCGCGCACGCGCTCGCGGGCGCGGCTCCTCGGCGATGAACGCCTCCGCGGTGACGATGCGCACCCCGGGGTCGCTCCAGCGGAAATCCGAGCGTCTTTCCACCACGATCACATGTTCTGAAGTCACTTCAAGGCTTTCTGGACAGGATGACGGCCGCTGTCCGGCGGCGGCGCCCGTAGCGGGCCATCTTCTTGAATTCGGACAGGCTCACCGACACGCCGCCATCGCCCTCGCCCGAACGGGCCATCGGGTCCAGCACCCGAAAGACCGTGCCGTCGAACCCGGTGATGACGACCCAGTGCGGTGCCTTTTCGCGGTGCAGGCGCCACAGGCTGATGAGCACGATGGGCACATGCCCGTGGCGCAACTGCTCGATCACGCCCTCGGGCGAGACCGGCAGCGCGAACACCGGCGCGCCATGCGCGACCAGTTCGGCGCGGAAATCGTCCTCCACGCGCTGGATCACGCGCTTCTTGTGGGGCTCGCGCACGCTGTCCATGAAGAGCGACGAGCCCGCGGCGGCGTACACCGCCACACCGAAGCCACGGCGCAGGGCGGCGCAGGCCAGGCCGAACGGGCCGCAGCCGCCATGGCCCGCGGCCATGAACACCGTGGTCGCCTCGCGCCACAGGCGGATCTCGGCGGCCTGGTCCAGCACGGTGTCCGGCGCCAGGGCCGACATGGCGATCAGCAGCGCGCAAGGGCCGCAGGTGAAGTCCAGTGTCTGTCCGTAGTGCCGGGCACCCGGCAGCATCAGCCGGTCCCGGCGGTGGCCGTCGAACACGTCCTTCTCGAAGCGGATCGCATCCGCGCCGTCCGCGTAGTAGCCGGGCGCGCGGCCCACCGCCACGAACCCGAAGCGCTGGAACAGCCGGTGGGCGGCCACGTTCTCGGCCCGGCTCTCCAGACGCAGCAGGGCGCAGCCCCAATGGCGCGCGCAGTCCAGCGCCTCGGCCAGGAACGCACTGGCGATGCCGCCGTGGCGCGCCTGGGGCGCAACGGCGATGGAATACAGCCGCGCCACCGAGGTGCCCCGGCGGCGCAGGACCACGCAGGCGCCCAGCAGCGCGCCGCCGCCCGGGGCCGCGCCCGCCGCCGGCCGCGCCACCATCACGCGGGCCGAACGGCTGCGCAACAGGCGCCGCCAGCTCGGCAGCGAGATGCGGTCTCCCAGGAACGAGGCGCGCTCGATCGCCTCCAGCGCGCGGGCATCGGCAGGCACGCCGGCATCGATCGCCCGCCCGGGCGTGGCACGGGGCCGGGCCTTATTCATGATCGCGCCCGCTGTCCGCGCGCGGGGCCGGGCGCTCCATCCAGTACAGCAGGCACCAGGCGCCGCCGAGCGGCAGGAAGACCACGAGCAGGGCCAGAAAGAGGTGCAGGGCAACGTCGTGCATCGAACAGGTTCTCAGTGCATCCAGTGGGTGGGCCGGGCGATGCGGCCGAATTCCGCGCAGGGCATGCCGGCCGTCAGCAGCCGCAGGCACGCGGCCAGTTCGCTGCGGCGCACGTTCATCTCGATGCGGATGCAGTGCCGGGCCGCATCCACGTCGATGCGGTAGCCCTGCACGCGCGGGCCCAGGATGCGGTGCAGCGAGCGGCGCCCTTCCAGCACGTCGGTATGAAAGAGGCGCAGCGGCAGCACGACGATGTCGCTGTCGGCCGGCGGCCGGGCCTCCAGGGCCACGCGGTGAAGGGTCGGAAAAGCGCAGGAATGCGGCATGGGGCGAGTCGCCGCCACGGGGCCGGAGGGGCGCCGGCGGGCGGTGGCGGGCTGCGGGTGGAACATGGCCCCAGTCTAGGAACGCCGGCATAAAAACGCCGTAAAAAATGCGCCGGCGCCTGTCAATTCCCCGTCAACCCGCCCGGGCGGCGGCCCGCCGCCGGGCCGGCAGGCGCCCGGGCGGCCGGCTGCGGGACAATGCGGCTCCCCGCGTGCCCACAACGACATTCCCACCATGAAGACCGCGCAGATCGAACCCTTCTTCGCCGCCCTGAAGGCCGCCAACCCCATGCCCAACACGGAGCTGGAATACACCACGGTGTTCGAGCTGCTGGCCGCGGTGCTGCTCTCGGCCCAGGCCACCGACGTGGGCGTGAACAAGGCAACGCGCAAGCTCTTTCCGGTGGCGGGCACGCCGCAGGCCATCCTCGACCTCGGGCTGGAAGGGCTGGAGGGCTACATCAAGACCATCGGGCTGTACCGCAGCAAGGCCCGTCACCTGATGGCCACCTGCCGCATCCTGGTGGAGCAGCACGGCGGCGTGGTGCCCCGCACCCGCGAGGCGCTGGAGGCCCTGCCCGGCGTGGGCCGCAAGACGGCCAACGTGGTGCTGAACGTGGCGTTCGGCCAGCCCACCATGGCGGTGGACACGCACATCTTCCGCGTCAGCAACCGCACGGGCCTCGCGCCCGGCAAGAACCCGCTGGCGGTGGAGCTGCAGCTGATGAAGCGTGTTCCTGCGGCCTACGCGGTGGACTCGCACCACTGGCTGATCCTGCTGGGCCGCTACGTGTGCCAGGCGCGCAAGCCGCGCTGCTGGGAATGCGTGGTGGCGCCGTACTGCGACTACCAGCCCAAGACCCCGCCGCCGTGACAGAAAGGCTGGACACCCAAAGTGCCTCCAGCACAATTGATACTAGGGCGTATAGCTATATTTTTCATAGCACACCGCCCTTGGCGCCCCGGGTGGCGGATTCCCCCCCACGGCCGGCACCGCGCACCGCCGGATCAGGCGCGCAGTTCGCGCAGCAGCTTGCCCACATCGAGGCCCTGCGCACGTTGCTGGATCTGCGGCGCGTAGCGCTGCTGCAGGTTGCGCGCCTCGTCCACCGTGCGCGAGAAGGAGGATTTGAGCGCGTCCTTGCCCAGCGTGCGGCCCCCGGCGTAGTAGCGCTGCGCCACCTTGCCCAGCGCGTACGTGGTGGCGAACGAGAACGCCGAGCCCGTGGCGGCGCTGCCCACCGCGCGGCCCATGCCGCCCATCACCTTGCCCAGCAGCCCGCCCACCAGCTTGCGGCCGAACTGCTCCACGTACTGCGAGGTGAGGCCCACGCCCACCGTGGCGAGAAAGTCGGTGATGTGACCCTTGTCCAGCTCGTAGCCGTACAGCTTGCCGATGCGGTAGACCAGTCGCGTCTGCAGCGGAATGATCGCCATGGAGGCCAGCGACTGCGGCAGCAGCTCCAGCGCCCCGTTCAGGATGGAGGCATTCAGCACCATGGAGTCGATCTCGGCCGCATGGGGATCGACGGCCGGCGCCGGCGCTGGCACCGGTGCCAGCGCCGGCGGTCTTCTCGCGCGAGGCGGTGACGATGTTCAGCACGCCCGGCGGCACCCCGGCCTCGTGGGCCAGCAGCACCAGGGCGAGCGACGTGAGGGGCGTGTCCTCGGCGGGCTTGCAGACCACCGTGCAGCCGGCCGCCAGGGCCGGGGCGATCTTGCGGGCGATCATCGCGGCGGGGAAGTTCCACGGGGTGATGGCGGCCACCACGCCCACGGGCTCCTTCAGGGCGAACATGCGCCGGCCGGGCACGGGCGCGGGGATGACCTCGCCGTTCATGCGCGTGGCCTGTTCGCCGAACCATTCGATGTAGCTGGCGGCGTAGGCCACCTCGCCCTTGCCCTCGGCCAGGGGCTTGCCCTGCTCCAGGGAGATCAGGGCGCCCAGGTCGTCCTGGTGGGCCAGCACCAGATCGTTCCAGCGCTTGATGATGGCCGCGCGCTGCTTGGCCGGCACCTGGCGCCAGGAAGGAAAGGCGGCATGGGCGGCCTCCAGCGCGGCCCGGGCCTCGGGGGCGCCGGAGTCGGGCACCTCGGTGATCACGGTGCCGGTGGCGGGGTCGGTCACGGGCAGCAGTGCGCCGGGGCCGGGGTGCCAGTGCCCCGCGATGAAGTTGGCGCTGCGGATCAGGTCGGGGCGGGTGAGGGTCAGGGGCAGGGGCAGGGGCAGGGGCATGGGAGGGACGGAATGGGGTTGGAATGGAATCGGGCTCCAGTGCAAATGACACTAGGGCATATTGCTATCAATTTTGTAGTGATGGTGCCTGGCCCGGTTCAGCCAGGATCAGCTCACGATGCCCAGGTGCCACGGCACGAACTCGTGGTCGCCCAGGCCCAGCAGCTCGCTCTTGGTGGCGCCGCCGCTCGCGTGCCGCAGGATCTGCTCGAAGATGCGCTGGCCCATCTCCGGCACCGTCAGTTCGCCGTCCAGGATGACGCCGCAGTTGATGTCCATGTCTTCCTCCAGCCGCTGGTACATGGCCGTGTTGCTGGCCAGCTTGATCGTCGGCGCCGGCTTGCTGCCGAACATCGAGCCGCGCCCGGTGGTAAAGCAGATCAGCTGCGCGCCGCTGGCGATCTGCCCCGTGGCCGCCACCGGGTCGTAGCCCGGCGAATCCATGAAGACGAAGCCGCTCTCGTCGATGCGCTCGGCGTATTCGTACACCGCGCGCAGCGGCGTGGTGCCGCCCTTCATCGCCGAGCCGAGCGACTTTTCGAAGATGTTCGCCAGCCCCCCGGCCTGGTTGCCGTGGCCCACCACGCCGTTGAACTGCGCGTTCTGCCCGGCCGCGTAGCGCTCCCACCAGGCCAGACGGTCCAGCAATTTTTGCCCCACCTCGGGCGTGATCGCGCGGCGCGTGAGCATGAACTCCACGCCATGGATCTCCGGCGTTTCCGACAGGATGGCCGTGCCGCCGTGGCGCACCAGCACGTCCATCGCCGCGCCCAGCGCCGGATTGGCGGTGATGCCCGAGAACCCGTCCGAGCCGCCGCACTCCAGCCCGATCTTGAGGTGGCTCGCGCTCACCGTGCTGCGCCGCGCGGCGTTGGCGGCGGGCAGCATCGCCTCGATCGCCTCCACGCCCGCGGCGATGGTGGCGCGCGTGCCGCCCACCTCCTGCATCACCAGCGTGCGCATCAGGCGCCCGCGCTGCAATCCTTGCGAATCCACCAGCCCATCGACCTGGTTGCGCTCGCAGCCCAGGCCCACGATCAGCACGCCCGCCAGATTGGGGTGGCGCGCATAGCCGGCGATCGTGCGGCGCAGCACGTCGAAATGCTCGCTGGGCGACGACATGCCGCAGCCGCTCGTCTGCGCGAACGCCACCACGCCATCGACGTGCGGGAACGCCTTCATCCGCTCGGGCGTGAAGTGCGCGGCGATCTGCTTGATGACCGTGGCCGAGCAGTTCACCGACGACAGGATGCCGATGAAGTTGCGCGTGCCCACGCTGCCGTCCTCGCGCACGAAGCCCTGGAACGTGGCGCGCTCGGCTTGCGGCACATAGTCCACCGGCCGCACGTCCGCACCGAAGGCCGGGTCGCGGTAGTAATCGACCAGCTCGATGTTGTGGCTGTGCACGTAGTCGCCCGGCTCCAGGTCGCGCGTGGCCACGCCGATCACTGTGTCGTACTTCTTCACCTGTTCGCCCTGCGCGATGCGCCGCGCGGCGATCTTGTGGCCCGCCGGCACCTGGGCGCGCGTGCGAACGCCCAGTTCGGCGATGGCCTGCCCGATCGCCAGCGCCGACTTGGCCACCAGCACGTTGTCGTTGGGGTGCAGGTGCAGCAGCGGGCTGTCGGTGGGGGCGGGGAGCGGCGCAATGGCGTTCATCGGTGGGGCTTTCGGGTGGGGGCGCTTCGGGAGGGGCGCTCTCTCGCAGGGTGGGGCGGCGCGGCGGCTGCGATGCCGCCGCCCGTTCGCTCGGCATCAGCTCTTCATCAGCTCTTCATCAGCTCGCGCAGCTTGAGCTTGTCGATCAGCACGGTCTCCTTGGCGTAGACCGTGTTCACGTATTTTTCGTAGTCGGGGCCGTCCAGGTACAGCAGCGGCGCATCGAGCCGGTCGGCCACGGCCTTGAACTCGGGGCTCGCCACGGCCTGGCGGAAGGCCTCGCGCAGCTTCGCCGCAATGGCCGGGTCCAGTCCCTTGGGCGCACCGATGCCGTTGGGCGCATCCACCACCACGTCGTAGCCCAGCTCGCGCAGCGTGGGCGTGTCCTTGAAGCGCGCGGTGCGCTGCTCGCCCCAGGTGGCCAGCAGGCGCAGCTTGCCGGCCTCGACATGCGGCGCCCATGAGCTGGAATCGGCGAGCGCATCCACATGGCCGCCCAGCACGCCCTGCAGCGCCTCGGCGCCGCCCTTGAACGGCACGTGGTTCAGGCGGATGCCCGCCACGCTGGCGAATTCTTCCATGCCCACGTGCGTGGCACCGCCCACCCCCGCGTGCGCATAGGTCACCTGGCCAGGGTTCGCCTTGGCGTGCTGCACGAAGTCTTGCAGCGTCTTGAACCGCGAATCGGCCGGCACCGCGATGCCGAAGGTCTGGCCCGAGGTGCGAGCGAGGTAGGTGAAGTCCTTGCGCGGATCGGCCTGCAGGGTGCCCAGTTGCGAAAACCGCGTGACCGAGATCGGGATCTGCCCGATCGTGTAGCCGTCCGGCCGGGCGGAGGCCAGGGCCTTCGAGCCGATCATGCCGGAGGCCCCGGCGCGGTTTTCCACCGCCACCGCCTGGCCCAGGATGCGGCCGGCCACCGTGCACAGCGTGCGCATCGACTGGTCGGCCGTGCCGCCGGCCGGCCAGGGGCAGATGAAGGTGATCGGGCGCTCGGGGTAGCCGTTGGCCAGGGCGCGGGAGGGAAGGAGGGTGGACGTGGCGGCCAGCGCGGCCGCGCCGGCGGCGCCCAGCACGAACTGGCGCCGCTGCAAGGGGCGGGAAGAATTCATCGATGTCTCCGGTCTGTTTTTTATCGGGAAAGCACAGGCCGGATTCTTGGGCAGACAATCATTGCTTTCCAATGAATTAGCAGACTCGCTTCATAGCCTTTAGGTTATGAAGCCGAACGGCACCTTCCCCTTCGTTGAAAGGACGCACCGATGACCACCGAGCCGACCGAGGCCTTGCAGCAGGTGCTGCACCACGACATCCCGCTCACCCGCGACATGGGCCTGACCGTGCTGCGCTGGGAGGGCCACGCGCTGCACCTGCATCTGCCGTTGGAGCCCAACGTCAACCACAAAAGCACCATGTTCGGCGGCAGCCTGTATTGCGGCGCCGTGCTGGCCGGCTGGGGCTGGCTGCACCTGCGCCTGCGGGAGGCGGGCATCGAGGGCGGCCACATCGTGATCCAGGAGAGCCACATCCGCTACCCGCTGCCCGTGCGCGGGGCCGCGGTGGCGATCTGCGAAGCGCCCGACCCGGCCTTGTGGCGCACCTTCATCACCACGTACCAGCGCCGCGGCCGCGCGCGGCTGGCGCTGCACACCTGCGTCCGGGCCGAGGGCAGCGAGGACGACGCCGTGCAGTTCACCGGGCAGTTCGTGCTGCACCGCTGACCGGGGCGCGGCCGGCCCGTGCCGGCCTCTGCCCCATTGCACGTGCTGCATCGCCCACCTGCGGCTTCCTTTTCTGTCCTGTCCTTTCCTTCAACCACCTTCCACGCCCACGCCCCATGAGCCAGATCGACCGCGTTTTACGCTCCAACCTCAAGCTGCGGCACCTGCAGATGCTCGTGGCGCTGGACCAGTTTCGCCACGTCGGCCGCGCGGCGGATTTCCTCTCCGTCACCCAGCCCGCCGTCTCCAAGACCCTGGCCGAGGTCGAGCGCATGTTCGGCCTGCCGCTGTTCGACCGCTCCACCCGCGGCACCGAGCCCACCGCGGCCGGTGCGAGCGTGGTGCGCTTCGCGCGGTCCGTGCTGGCCGGCTACGACCGCACCCGTGACGAGATCGCCGCCGAGGCCAGCGGCGCGCGCGGCCGCACCAGCGTGGGCGCCATGGTGGCCGCCACGCCCGTGCTGCTGGCGCAGGCGGTGGACAAGCTCAAGGCCCGGTCCCGCCACACCACCGTGCTGATCGAAGAGGGCGACCTGACGCGCCTGCTGCCGAAGCTGCGCCTGGGCGAGCTGGACCTGTTCGTCGGTCGCCTGGAGCCGGGCTACGCCTCGCCCGACCTGGAAACCGAGGCCCTCTACGACGACCCCATGGTCGCCGTCGTGCGGCCGGGCCATCCCCTGGCCACGAAGCGCAAGCCCCGCTGGGCCGACATCGCCGGGCAGCCCTGCGTGCTGCCCCCGCCCTGGGCCTCGCTGCGCGTGAAGCTGGAGCAGCAGTTCTTCGCGCACGACCTGCACCCGCCGGCCGACATCGTGGAGTCGGCGTCGTTCCTGTCGCAGATCACCTTCTTGCACCAGCGCGGCGCCGTGGCCTTCATGGCGCGCACGGTGGCGCGGCATTTCGCGGAGCAGGGAATGCTGGCGGTGGTGAAGGTGCCGGTGGAGATCGAGTTGCCGCCGGTGGGGCTGATCCGGATGCGGGGGGTGGAAGGGACGCCGGTGACGCAGGCGTTGGTGGGGTGTTTGAGGGAGGTGGGGAGGAGAGAGTAAATCGCTCTTTGTGACCCAGAGGCGACGATGGCTATTAACCTGGTTGAAAATTGGTAGAGGAAATATTTAAAAATATCTATTTTTAAGATAAGGGGTGTAATGGAATTTTTACCTGCAGGTGATGCATGGATTGATTATTAAAATGAGTGGTAATAGTATGATGAGGCCGATAATCAAGGCCCCATCCCCGCCTTGTGAGATGGGCGACGATGTTAGATTTCTGCTCGATTGAAATTTGGATGAAGGCGAGACTTGTACGACGTAGGTCTGGTTGGTTGCTTGTAATTCTCCAGTACGTGTGCCATGGTTTTTTAAAAAACGCGTACCTTCGATGCTGCCACTTAAGACGTAACGATTGCCAGTGTCGGCGAAACCAAGAGCGCGTGCCGTGTCGGCAATTTCTTTGGATTGATTTTTTTCTTTGTTGAATTGAAGTGTCCACTCGCCCTTAATTTCTGTTTCTGAATCCAATTCGAAAGTGTTGAAGCTGGCGGAGAGTTGTGAATGTAGATTTGATTTAATCGCTGCAATGAGGTTTGCGGGAGGCTTGAAGATATAATCAAATTCGCGCCCAATGATTGCCAGGGTGTCTCCGTTGGGAGATATTGCAAGTGATTTGAAAATTTCTTTGTAGTAGAGTTGGCGGTCGATGCGGTTTGCGCAGCCTGTCAGGGTGATGGCTCCAGAAGCGATAAGTGCGCGGCGGCTGATTTTCATATGAATTTTTTAATAGTGGTGCAGTTACTTGCGTTGAATCTGGATTTTTATCGCTCACCGATGTCCCGAAAAAGTTGGCGAAACGTGGTCCCAGAATGAAGATGAGCCAGAGCGATCTGACCCATCCGGCAAGACCAATATTTTGCAATCAACTCGAGCCACCTGATCGCATCGCCGACTGCATGGTGGCCATCCAGAATGCGACATCGCCGGCTCAGGTCGGGTCACTTCCTTGATCGCCGCAGCGATGGAATCGTGCACGCCAAACCGTATCCCTCGTCCAGCATCGAACCGTGGTGGATGCCCAATTCCAGACGAGGGCCTTTCCGCAACAAAGCCCCTTATGTGCGCCACCGCACATAACGTGTACCGCGTTGTCCATATACTTTTTGAAACACATCCCAGCGAACAAGTCAAAAATATGTCCCGCGTGCCACTGCAGCCACTGCAACCTGACGACGTCTCCAGCAACGGAATACTGCACGCGATGGCCGCAGACGACCTGCAGCGCTGGTTGCCCCTCATCGATGTGCTGGAGCTTCCGCTGGGGCAGGTGCTGTACGAGTCCGGCGCGGCGGTGCGGCACATCTACTTTCCGGCCACCGCCATCGTGTCGCTGCTGTATGTGATGGAGGACGGCTCCTCCGCGGAGATCGCCGTCGTGGGGCGAGAAGGGGTGGTGGGCATTTCCCTCTTCATGGGGGGCGGGTCGATCCTGAGCCGGGCCGTGGTGCAGAGTGCCGGCCGGGCGTTTCGCATCCGGGCCGATCGCATCCGCGGCGACGTGGCCAATCCGGCCATCCTGCCGCTGCTGCTGCGCTACATCCAGGCACTCATCACGCAGATGTCGCAGACCGCGGTCTGCAATCGCCACCACATGCTGGACCAGCAACTGTGCCGCTGGCTGCTGCTCAGCCTGGACCGGCTGGAGGGCAGCACGCTCGTCATGACGCAGGAGCTGATCGCGGGCATGCTGGGCGTGCGGCGCGAAGGCGTGACGGAAGCGGCCATGAAGCTGCAGAAGGCCGGGCTGATCCGCTACTCGCGCGGGCGCATCGAGGTGCTGGACCGACCCGCGCTGGAGCAGCGCTCGTGCGAGTGCTACGCCGTGGTCAAGCGCGAGTACGACCGGCTGTTGCCGCCCTCGCACAGCCTCTGAGCGGTTCGTTGCGGGGCCACTCGTGCGGGCCGCGCGCTGCCCGGGCCGGGCGGCGCGCTGGCCTTGATCTTTATTTGTCTCAGCGCATGGCGTTGGGCGATACGTCGCTCATGGCCCAGGAGTACAGGGCCACGAACACGAGCGCATCGAACACGGCGCCGAAGCAGATGTACAGCACCGGCATGTAGAGCACCGACAGGTGGTGCATGAGGAAGGCCTGCGCCATGACCTGGTGGGGGATGAGCAACGCGAAGAACGCCAGGATCGCCAGGGTGTTGCCCACCTTCGACAGCAGGCTTTCGTTCAGGATGTAGTAGCCCGCGCCCAGCATCACCGGCGTGGCGACCATCATCACGTAGCCGATGAACATCAGCTCTTCGCTGTGCCGGGAAATCGTGTACGGAAAATGCTGCGGGATGAACCAGAAGTAGGCCAGCGCGAACGCCTGCACCACGCCGATGATGCGCATCGGGTACTTGAGGGGCAGGCTGGCTTTGCGCATCCGCAGCGAGGCCCCGAGCAGCGCCACCACCATGGCCGCCGCGGCCGCCATGCCGGCCATGCCGGGCAGGGGGCGGTCGCTCGCGCCCGCGGTGAGCGCCATGCCGTCCGAGCCCACGCGGCCATCGATCAGCAATCGCTGCAAAGGAATGTCCAGGGCCTGCGACCAGAACACGATGACGTCCCGCCAGAAGTCGAACAGCTCGCGCCGCCCCCACAACAGCAGCGCGCACAGCGCCGCGGGCAGCACGATGGCCTGGATCAGCAGGAAGGGCGTCACCTTCAGGGGGGTCATGGAGCGGTGCGGGCGGCTGTGCACCTGCCTGCCGGTTTCGCGCAACGCCTCGAAGGTGGCGGCGAAGGCACGGCCGTGCGGATGCGCGGCATCTACCGGGATGGGGGTGGTTGGTGTCATGGCGCCTCCGCTCAGAAATCGTGGAACAGGCCGACGGTGGCGCCCACCCGCCGGTACAGCGGGTTGCTGTAGCGGTTCATGGCCAGCAACAGGCCGGTGTTCCGGTCGATCCAGTGCCGCCAGGCGATGTTGGCCTCGCGGCTGTCGAAGTTGACCAGCTGAGTGGCCGGGCCCGTGGCCAGATAGCCTTCGCCCCCCCAGCCGACCCGCGCGGTCACCAGGTCGGCCTTGGCGCGGCCCCAGGTCAGGGCCACGAAGTGCTGGCGCGTGTTCACGCTGCCCGGGGCGCTTTCGTTGAAGCGCACGCCGCCCTCGACGATCCACGGTGCCTCGAAGTAGTAGGTGGCCCCCAGCAGCACGCTGCGGTCGGAGTGCCCGTCCGGCGCCCTGTAGTAGCCCGCGCCCAGGGTGCCCACCAGCCGGCGGTCGGTCAGGAATTTGCGGTTCAGCGTGGCGTCCATGCGGTACTTGGGCAGGTAGAACGCACCGTCGCCAGCGCCGAGGGTCGCCGAGCCGTACCAGTCTTCGTCGAATCGGTATGTATCGCCCACGCCCAGGTAGGTGCCGCCCACGCCGAAGCGCCGGTGCGAAGACAGCTCGCCCTGCAGCACGTGGCCGGGCAGGCCCCATCCGCCGGTGAGCGTCATGTCGCGCCAGTTGCCGTAGGGGCCGCTCAGGTGCTGCGTCCCCGCGCTGAGCTGCAGGCTGCGGGTGCGCTCTTCGACGGGTGCGGGCGGCGCGGGGATGATTACGTCCTGGCCTGTGGTGGGTGCCTGGGCCAGGCCGGGCGCGGGCGCGCACAGGGCAAGCAGCCAGAGAAAGGGAAGGGCCGGGTGGCGTTGCATGCGGGGGGGCTCCAATGGGGCGGTCGGGTCGGCTAGCGGCAGGCGGCCGCGGGAGGGGCGGCGTCCACTCCCTTGCTGGCCAGGATCTGGAAGGACACTTCGTCGGTGACCGCCCAGCGGGCCGAATGCCGCAGCGGGGCGCTGTGGCGCACCCAGCAGCGGGCGGTGTCCGGGTCGTTGCGGCGCAGCGCCAGCACGGCGATGATTCCCCACGGGTAGTCGGTCTGGCCCTGGGCCAGCCACTCGCTTCGGTGCCGGCGCATCCAGTCCCGGTAATGGGCGTCGGCCGAGTCCGGCAGCAGGGGAAAGCCCACCATCAGCGGAAACAGCTGGGCCACGTGGTCCGGGTAGAAGGCCGCCGGCTGCGCGCGCTGCTCCATCTGCGTGGACACCAGGAAACGGCGGTTCACCGGGTCCCAGAACGTGTCGTGGATGGCCTGCGCCAGCCGCTCGGACGGCTCGGCGCCCGGCGCGCTCAGGGGCTCGCGCACGCGCAGCGACCAGACCTCCAGGTTGTCCATGAACAGGCCGTGCAGGTACACCGGCGACACCATGTAGATCCCGCGCGAGGGCTGGTAGAGGTGGGCCAGCGCCGCCCGGCTGGTGGCCTGGCTCTTGCGCAGGGCGGGCGAGGCTTTCACGTGCGCCGGCATGGCCTGCAGCAGCCTGAGCCACATCGCCAGCAGCGAGTCGTCGGCATCGGCGGTCTTGCAGGCCTTCCACCCGCCGCCGTCATCGCGGCAGAAGCGGTCGAACGTGCCGTCGGGTTTTTGCTGCGGCACCAGCCAGTCCGCGAACCGGACGGCCGGGCCCTGGATGTCCAGGCCGTTGTCGTGTGCGAGCAGCAGCGCCTGCAGCGTGAAGTAGGGGTCGCTGGCCGCGCCGCCATGCAGGATGGTGATGGCGCCGCTGTCGCCGCCGTACGCCTGCAGGTCCAGTGGCGTGGCAGCGCCCGCCCTGCTGGAGGTGCCCGCGGCGTGGGCGAAGGGCAGGGGCAACAACGCCATGGCCGCGATGGCGGCCAGGGCATGCAGGGCGCGGGAGAGGCGGGTGTTCATGCCTGCTTCACCATGCCGATCTCGTGGGCCCAGAGCGTGCCGTGCACGACCGCGCCTTCCTCCGCCACGATGCAACGCCCGCTCACCGTCGTCAGCGCATCGGGCAACCCGACCACGGTGCGCGCGCCGAGCATCACATCGCCTTCGCACACCACCGGCCCGAGCGCGAGCGCGCCGGGCAGCAGGTACACGGACTGCTCGCAGGTGATGGCGCCGTGCACGACGGCCCCTTCGCCCAGCGTGATGCCGCCGCGCGCCTTGATGTCGCCGACCACGGTGGTGAAGGGGCTGATGGTGAGGAACCCCGTCACCACCAGGGAGCCACGGTAGATGGAGTGCTCCGCCAGCGTGCAGTCACCCCTCACCATGTACAGCTGCGGGGTGCGCTGGATGGCATGCGCCAGCGTGGCATAGCTGGCCGTCTGCTGGGCCGGCGGCGTGGGGGTGGGCGCGGCCGTGGAGGGCTGACCCGTGACCGGGCCTCCCAGCCGCACCACGGGCGCATGGAGCCGCTCGAACCAGCAGGGGGCGGCCAGCTTCACCGCCGCGCCCGCGGACACGCGCCGCAGGGCCGTGCTGCCGGGGCCCAGGCGCAGCTCTCCGTCGGCATGCGCCCAATCGGCGATCTTGCTGCCGTTACCCAACTCCAGGTCGCGCGTGGCATAGAGGCTGGAGAACGCGCTGCCGGCACCCACGTGCATGCTGCCTTCCACGAACACGGGCTGCAGCGCGACGATGGCCGCGGGCGTCGTCACATCGCCGCACGCCAGCAGGCGGGCCCGGGCGCTGGCCCATGCCGCAGGCGCGGCGTCAGGCGGGATCAGGTCGAAGGACTCGTACCCCGTGGACTCGCCGTGGCCGAGCCGGGCCTGCGCATCGGCGCGCAGCCGCCGGGCAAAGTGGTCGATGTCGGCCGCATGGTCGGGTGGAACCAGCAGGGCGGCGCTGTCGGTCGGGCGGCGCCATTCGCGGATGGCCGGCACGAAAGGCAGCAAGAACAGCGCGGCGCAGGCCGTCGCGAAGGCCAGCAGCATGGAAGGGTATTCAGGCATTTTTGACCTCGTTGCGGTAACGCGCCGTCTTGTCCCACACCATCTCGCGCTTGAAGAGAGCGTCCAGAAGCAGGCTCCACACGGCGCCGGAGATGGCGAACAGGCTCACCATGAAGCCCAGCATGTTCAATGGCAGCAGCCGCAGGCGCCTGCGGTTGCCATCGATCAGCACCGCGATGACGATTTCGAAGAACGCGGCGAAGTTGCCCAGCGTGCCGTAGACCATCAGCGCGAACACGGGGATCAGTTGCGACAGCAGCGACCCCGCGTTGAGGAAGTACAGCCCCAGCGCCAGGCACCAGCCGGCCAGCATGATGAGCGGGATCACGAAAACGAACAGCAGCAGCATTCCGTCCACGCGCTGGCCCAGCGTGAGGTAGGGGCTGGTGACGAACTTCCACCAGTGCCGCGCCAGCACCTGGTTGTGTCCCTTGGCCCAGCGCTTGACCTGCTTGATGCGCACGGGCCATTCCTCGGGCACTTCCTCGTAGCACTCCGAGCGGTTGGTGTAGACCGTCTTCCAGCCGTTGAACATGAGCCGGAAGGTGATGTCGGTGTCTTCGGCCAGCGTGTCGTCGTGCCAGCCGCCCACGGCCTCCACCGCCGACATGCGCACGCCACCCACGGTGCCGCCGTACTGCGGCATCAGGTTCATGTTCATGCGCGCCTGCTGGTCGACCTGGTAGCCGGCCGAGCGCTCCAGGTCCAGCAAGCGGGTCAGCAGGTTCGCACCGCTGTTGACGGGCACCACGCGGCCCATCACCGCACCCACTTCCGGATCGAAGAAGGGCGCCACCAGCTGCTTGAGGAGCCCGCGCCCGGGTACGTAGTCGGCATCGAAGATGATGGCGATGTCGCCTTCGGCAAAGCGCAGTGCGTCCTTGAGCGCCGCCGACTTGCCCGGCTTGCCGCTGGTTCGGTGAAAGGGGGCCAGCCGGGACGGGAACCGTTCGTCGTAGCCGTTGATGATCTGCGCCGTCGCATCGCTGGAGCGATCGTTCACCGGAATGATCATCATGCGGTCGGCGGGGTAGTCGGTCTTGAGCAGCGCCTCGATGCAGCCGGCGATGACCTTCTCTTCGTTGTGCGCGGCAATGAACACGGTGATCATGGGCCACTGGGCCACCGCGATGTCCAGATAGGGATGGCGCTGTGTGCCGACGAGCCGGCTCATGGTGAACGCGAAGTGCCGGATGCCGTACAGCACCATGAACAGCACCACGAACATGAGCAGGTAGGCCATCACGGCGGCGACCGGCTGCGCCGAATAGGCGGGAAGAAGTCCGAGCGGATGCATGGTGTCAGGCCGCCAGGGGCAAGGGCATGGGTGCAGCGGGCGCCAGGTGGCTCGCCAGCACGGAGACGATGCGCTGGCAGGCCTGGCCGTCGCCGAAGGGGCTGTGCACCTGCGCCATTCGCCGGTGCGCCTGGGGGTCGCCCAGCAGCCGCGTGACGTGCGAGACGATGGCGTCGTAGGACGGTCCGATGAGCAGCGCACAACCGGCCTGCACGGCCTCGGGCCGCTCGGTTTCGTCACGCAGCACCAGCACGGGCACGCCGAAGGTCGGGGCCTCTTCCTGCAGCCCGCCCGAGTCCGTGAGCAGCAGCCAGGCGTCGGCGAGCGCCTGCTGCATGTCCATGTAATCGAGCGGATCGCTCAGCCGGATGTTGGCGATGCCGCCCAGCAGCGCCTGCACCGGCTCGCGCACCACGGGGTTCTTGTGCACCGGAAACAGCACCTGCAGCCCGGGGTTCTGCTGCGCCAGATCGGCGATGGCGCGGCAGATGCCGCGCACGCCTTCGCCCCAGCTCTCGCGCCGGTGGAAGGTGACCAGCAGGTGCCCCCGCCCTGCGGCGCGGCGGCGCACCCCGTGGTGGGTGCAGGTCCAGTGCTGCGCATCCACCACGGTGTTGCCCGTCACGTGGATGCGTTCGTCGGGAATGCCCTCCGACCGCAGTGCGGTGCGTGAGCGCGAGGTGGGCGGAAAGTGGAACTGCGCGAGCCGGCTGATCATCTGGCGCAGCCCTTCTTCGGGAAAGGGCCGCGCCAGGTTGTAGGTGCGCAGCCCCGCCTCCACGTGGGCCACCGGCAGGCCACGGTAAAAGCCCGCCAAGGCCCCTGTGAACGCGGATTCGGTATCGCCCTGCACGATGACCAGCGCGTAGTCTTTCGCCTGCAGCACCGCGTCGATCTGGCGGCGGCAGCCGGCGCTGAATTCCTGCAGGGTGCTGCCTTCGCGGTGGAGCACGATGTCCGGCCGGATGGTGAAGCAATCCAGCATCTGGATGGCCATTTCGTCGTGCTGGCCCGTGTGCAGCCAATGCACGCGGGCCCAGCTGAGGGCCCGCAGCGCGTGGTACAGGGGCGCCAGCTTGATGATCTCGGGGCGCGTGCCCGAGACGATGAGAATGTCCTGCATGGCTCGATCCTTTGCGGTGTCGGGGGTGGGAGAGAGGAAAGAGGAAAAAGCCAGGGATCCCGGAGGGACGTCGCAGTGCCGGCGCGCGCGCTGCAGTGGGGTGGCCAGAGCCCATGCTCCATCGGCCCGCTCTCCTTTTTGCACGGCACGGGCGATGGTGCGTGCGGGTTGGAACGCGGTCTGTTCGCTGACCCACATAGCGTTGTAGGCGTGGGCCGCCATCGCCGCCTGGGTGCAAGAGAAGGGGCGGATGCCGAAGGCGCGTGGCGGTGGAGCGCCTGCCCGGCACCGTTTCAGGGAGGGCTCAGGGAATGAATGCGGGGTTGCGTTGCGTGCGAAGCCGTGCCCGCGCCGGCGGCCTGGACGCGCCAGGACGTACGGCTGTGCAAGGTTGCACACGGCCGGGTGCCATCGGCCGCATGTGCTGGATCGGAGATGGGGCCGATGGCCCTTGGCTGAGCACGGGCCGAAGCCAGGGCTGCTGGCAGGTCATGGCGAGGGAGCGGATCGCTGACGTGCCTGGCATGCGGCGCGAAGGCGTGACCCGAGCGGCCATGCGTGCGCTCGTCCATGCGCGCCCCGGCATCCGCCTCTGCCGCTGCCGCGGCAAGCGCCTGCCCGGCTGGCAGGGAGGACAGGACCTGCGTTGGAAAGAGGCGCTGGCAGCGCCCTCGTTGAAGGCGTGCCGCGCGTGGATCAGGCCCGTGCGATGTGTGCCGCGATGGCCTCACCCACCTGCGTGGTGTTGGCCGTGCCCCCTAAGTCGGGCGTCTTCGGCCCGGTCTTGATGACCTCCTCGATCGCCGCCACGATGGCATCGTGCGCCTGCCGTCCTGCGCCCTGGCCTTGCGTCAGAAAGTCCAGCATCAGTGCGCCCGACCAGATCATGGCGATGGGGTTGGCGATGTTTTGGCCGTAGATGTCCGGCGCCGAGCCGTGCACGGGCTCGTGCCGGGCTCGGCCACATGGACGAGCCGGCCCGCGCTGTCGTAGGTGTAGCGCGTTGCCTGCCCCAGCGCATCGGTACGCTGCACCAGCTGCCCCAACGCGTCGTAGGCAAAGCGCGTGGTGCGGCCCGAGCAGTCGGTGTAGGCAATCAGGTTGCCCGCCTCGTCCCAGCGCAGCACCTTCTTGCCGCCCTTGGCATCGATCACCTCCACCGGCCGCCCCAGGCCGTCGTACTGGTAGGCCGTGATCTGCCCGAGCGGATCGGTCATCTGCACCAGATTGCCGTGGCGGTCGTAGGCACGCCGCCACTCGAAGCCCATCGCATCGCGCAGCGTCGTCACCAAGTCCATCGCGTTGTACTGCAGCGCAGTGGACTGCCCCAGGGCGTTGGTGATCTGCGTGAGGTTGCCACGCGCGTCGTGGCGCAGCGTGGTGCGTCGGCCCAGCGGATCGGTGCTCCCTTTGGCCGTGCCGGTGGCATCGAACGGCGTCTCTTCCCTCAATTCCTCGGGCGTGCCCTCGGCAGTGACGGTGGCCACTATGTTGAAGCGCGCGTCCCAGTGGTAGGCGGTCACGCGCCCCAGGCCATCGGTGTGGCGGGTGATGCGTTCGTGCGGCAGGTAGGTGAAGCGGTCATCGTCCTGGCCGGGGATGGGCGCATCGGCGCACCATGAGCGCAGCACGCGGCCTTGCGGGCCTTCCGCGTCGTACTGGGCGAAGTAGCGGTGGCCGCTGGCCTTGCGGTAGCCGACCAGCACGCCCGAGCGCCAGGCGTACTGGCGGTAGGGCAGGTCGCCGTGGTGCGTGGCGACGAGCTGGCCTTGCGCGTCGTAGGCATAGCGGGCCAACACCTGGGGCGCGGATTGGCCGGGCGCCAGCAGCTCGACGGCGGCCAGGCGTGCGCCACCCAGCGGGTCGGTGGGCAGGGCATCGGGGGTGGGCGGCGTCCAGGCCATCCGCAACTGCCGCCCCGCCGAATCGGACAGGCCGACGAGGCGCGGCAGCGCGAAGGGGGCGGCGAACGCCCCTGCACTGGCCGCACTCACGCCGCCATCGGCCATGGCCTGCTCGCGGGCCTGCCGCGCGCTCCAGGTCAGCACCTCGCCCGTGGCGGTATCGGTGTCGCCCGCCGCCCAGTGCAGCGCCACGGCATTGCCGTTCGCATCCTGCAAGCGTGCCAGGGGCAGGCGCCACTGCTCGGGGGCGTGCTGGCGGTAGTGGTGCTCCAGTCCGCCCTTGTGCGCGATGACCCACAGGCCCTCTTCCGGGTGGCGCACGGTGAACTTCTCATACGGGTCGAACCACTCGCCGCCCAGGGCGACGTGGGGCAACGGCACATGGCGGCCCGCTTCGTCGAGCAGCACCATGCCGTCGGCGGAGAGCCGCAGTTCCTGTGCCATCGGGTGGCTCCAGCCGCGGCCCCAGGGGCCGTCCTCGGCCAGGCCTGATCGGTAGCGGCGGCGCCAGACCAGGGGAATGGGGCCGGGCAGGGTGAAGTCGGTCTCGTCCATGAGCTTCTGGCCGCTGGACAGGATGACCGGCCCGCCGATGGTGCACGACTCGCATGGGCCCTTGCCATTGGGGTGCTGGCTGTCGCTGTGCTCCTTGGTGGGGTGCGTGTCGTTCTTGCCCTCGGTCTGCGTCTTGCGCTTGAAGCGCTTGCCCGCGATCGCGGCCAGCAGGGCCGCACCGCTGCCCAGCAGCCACTTGGCCAGGCGCACGCGGGCGGCCTCCAGTTGCTCGGGGGTCATCTCCGAGCCCCAGGTCTCGGTGATGGAACGGATCTCCTCGGCCGCCTGCACGGCCGCCTGGCCCGTGCCGACCACACGGTCGGCCATCACGGCGCCGCCGGCGATCTGGCCGACGATGGGAACGCCCTGCACGGCCGTGGCCGCGATCGACACGCCCAGGCCCACGTAGGTGGATGGGTCCTTGAGCATCTCGAGGATGGCGTCCACCTCCTCCTGTGCTGCCTGGCCGAAGTGCCGGGCCTCCATGCCACCCATTACCTTGCCGGCGTTGTCGATCATCTTCTGGGTCTCGGGCGAGAGCCGGACCAGGATGGCATTGGTGAGGGTGGTCACGCCATTGACGACCATCTCGCCGGCCTCGTGCACCACGGATTTGACGTAGGTGACATGCTGGTTCACATGGTCACGGACGTTGGTGAACCAGCCCACGATGGTGCTGGAAGGATCGTGCTTGCCCTGGTCCATCGCGCCGTAGCGGTTGGACATGTCGGTGCCGTGTTCCTTGATGGTGCCCAGCGGGATGAGGATGGCCTTGCTGTTGTTGCTGTGCCAGGCCGTGCCCTGCTTGCCGCTGGTCTTGAGCTTGACGGGCGTGGCCGGATCGAATGTCCAGCCGTTGGCCACCTGCGTGATCGCGCCCTCGCCGCCGCTGAAGATGTGCGTGCCCATGCGTTTTTACTTCCCTTGCAATCGTTGGTTCTTGTTCTGGAGAAAGCGGGCCGAGTAGGTCGGGGCCGCCGGGCCGGTGTCGGCCGAAGGGGCGCTGGGGCTGCGCTGCGCAGCTGCCTCGGTGGGAAGGGTGCGCTCCAGTGCCACGGCGGCAGCGGCGGTGCCTTCGTCCAGCGCCCACGACAGGATGGAGTTGGGCGCGCGCGCATCGTGGCGCACGCGCTGCGCGGCCAGGGCCCAGTGCACCGGGCCGGTGGCCGCACCGACCTGTCCGATCGCGGTCGCGGGCTCCCAGTCGATGGGGTCCCACGCTGGTGCCACCCGCGCCCGGGCGCTGATCTTTGCCATGGCGCGCCAGGTGGACCCGTCGAAGTCCGAGACGGTATAGCCCACGTTGTCCGCTTGCCAGCCCGCGTGGGCCAGTGCCGAGCGCAGCACCTCCTGCAGCGCGCCGGGTTCCGGGTCCTGCTGGGGGCGGCGATGCGCGGTGGCCTGGGCCGCCAGCGCAGGCGGGCGCAGCACCAGCCCGCGCCCGGTGGCATCCCGCGTGTCCGGGGCGGCTTGCAGCCAGAGCGCGGCGGCGGCTTCGCTGGCGATGCATCCATCGCCATGCCGGTCCGTGAGCAACGCACCACGGCCGTAGGCGTCCTGCAGTGTGGTGGTGTCGAGAAGGCTGTCCACGGCCATCAGCAGGGCGGCTGCGCCAGGTGCATGCTCGACCGGACGGGGGCATGTTCCGAGGGCCTGCAGTGCAGCAAAGCCCGCCGTGGAACCGCCGCGGGCGATGTGGCACGGCACGGCACCGAGCGCTGCGCTGGCCCCGGGGCCCGCCCAGCGCCCGAGTTCGGCCAGGGCCTGCAGCCAAAGCTCGGCGCCATCGCGGTCGCTCAGCCGCTCGGGCAGGGCCAGCGCGATGCGGCTGGGTGCGGCCTCTGCGGGATTGGTGTTCTGCGGTGTCATCGAAGACACCATGTCGGCCAGCGCCGCGCCGAGCAGCCGGGCCAGGCGGGGGAGATCCGTCTGGCCGGCCGTGATCTCCGGGCACGGTGCGGTGGTGATCGCCTGGGGGCCGACGCTGGGGTGGATCTTTTTCTGGAACCGCTTTTGCTGACCGACCCACGAGGCAGCGGATTGCCAGGCGCTGGTGCCGGCCGAGGTGATGGCGCCGGCGTGCGCGATGTGCCAAAGGCCTGGCGCGACGGAAGTGGCGGGGGCCATGGAAGGGGTGGACATGTCGAAACGATTCAATTCAGGGAGAGGGCCGGAGACGATGAGGCCGCTCGTGGCGCGCGGGCGTGGGCCGTGACGTGGACCAGGCCGAGCCGCTCCAGCGCGGGCGGCACGATCACGGCGCGCCACAGCAGCGAGGCGCGCTGCGTTGCGGTGTCCACCAGCAGCGTGTCCCAACGCAGTTCCTGGGGTGGGAGCAGGGTGCCGCCGGCGGTCTCCGCCTGCACGGTCAGCGCGAGCGGGGGCCACGTGAAATACAACCGGCCCCCTTCCGACATGCCGTGCAGGACCAGGGCATGGCCCGGGCGGGGGCTCTCGCGCAGCTGCAGCGCATCGGGCGCGGCGTTGTGGTGGCGCGGGTCGAAGTCCTCGGGCAGTTCGGGCGCGCGGGTCGATTGCCAGGTGTCGCCGAAGGTGCCCTGCAGGTCGCGGCGTGGAACGTGGTGGGGGGGCACGTGGCCGAGGGCGATGGGTTCGAGGGGGTCGTCCCAGGCGGTGATGGCCCGGTCCAGCGGTTCGATCCACGGCAGCGGCGCGCCCCGGGCAGCGGCCGCGCTGCGGTACCAGCCCATGCCTTCCGGGTTGGGCTCGAAGGCATGCACCTGGTCCGTCTGCAGGTCCTTCTCCTGCCCGCCGAAGGCGAAGGGGCGCAGCAGCGGAATGCGCGACGCGGTGGCCTCGCCAGAGGCGCGCAGCCTGCCGATGGCCCCCAGTTCCGGCAGCCAGGTGCGTGGCGCGAACGCGCGCAGTTCGATCAGGCGCCGCGATCCGCCATCGGTCAGGTAGTCCACCGCGGCGTCGATGCTTGGCAAGGGCCGGCCTTGCGATGCGACCGCCCAACCGTTCACGATGCAATCGAAGCGGGGCTTGGGCGGCACGTACTCGGATTCCAGGCAGGTCCAGAGTTCATGCGCGCGGGGTGCGATGGCGGCGGCCTGGGCGGCGTCCAGGGGCAGGCTGCCGAGTGTCTGGCGCACACCCTCGCGAAAGATGGCGGCCTGGTCCTGCGCCGCCGCGAGCCGGGGCGGCAGGCCCGGGGCGGCCGCCAGCTGCCATGTGCCCTTGACGATCACCAGGGCCGCGCTGCGCCGCTCCGCATCCCGGTGCGGAAAGACCTGAGCGCGGAACGGCGTGTGGTTGAGGACCGGGCACGTCATGGCGCGGGCGGATCGGCTTGCAGGCTGTCCATGAGCTGCACGGTTTCCACAGCGGCCATCTGCCGTGCGGCAAGGTCCTCGTGGGACAGCGGAAACGGGCGGTGGGTCACCGCCGCATGCTCCACGTAGAGCCAGCTTCGCAGCGCATGGCCGACGTCGAAGGCTGGTGCGAGGCGATGGGTCTGCGTGATCGGCCCGCCCGAACGAATGCGGATGGCATCGAGCGCCCAGAGTCGGTCCTTGAGCGCGGCATCCGTCCAGCGGGTGATGTGGGCCGGCTCCAGCCCCGTGCAGCCGTTGGCCGCGAACACCTGGCAGGCGAGGGCGCGCAAGGCGCGCTGGCGCTCGCCGGCCGTGCCTTGGGTGTTCGTCAGCTCGCCCGGCACCTGCCCGAAGACCAGCCGCAACAGGTCGCGTTCGCCGGGCTCCACGGGCCGGTCTTGCCGCTCGATGAAATCGAGCACCGGCAGCAGCCCCTCGATGCGCCCCGCGAGGGCGGCGACCCGCAGCGCGGTGTCGTTGGGCACCCGAAGCCCTTGCAGGACGGCGCCCAGGGCCGTTTCGGGTTCGCGCGCGGCCCACAGCGCCAACGCTGCGTCGGCCGCGGCGGCCCAGCCCACGGGGTGCGATCGCTCGGTGGGGCCGTCTGCGGCGGTGAGGCGGTCGATATAGTGCCGCAGCTCTGGCTGCAGCCGGTGGCCGCCCATGGTGCCCAGCGCCTGCAGCGCGGTGATCTGCCGGGCGAGGTCCTGACCCTGCAGCACGGCCTTCCATTGTTCTTCGGCCCGTGGGGGCACCTGCCCCATGCGCGCGCAGGCCAGCAGGCACGCATCCGGGTCCGCGCCGCGCACCGCTGCCGCGTGCACTCCGGCGATGTGCTCCGGCAGGGCGAGCCGCCCCGCCAGCTCCACGCCGCAGGCCAGCAGGTGCGCGTCCTCCGATGCCAGCAGGTCGCCGCAGGTCGTCGGAGCGGCATAGAACCACAGCGCGTCCCGAACGGACACGGGTTGGGTCGCTAGCAGGCGGGCGATCCCCTCCAGACGCACGGACGCATCGGGTTCGTACCGCTCCGCGAGCGCGATGCGCACGAAGGCCGCCCCCGCGATTTCTTCGGGGCGGGTCTGCGCCTGCGCCTCCACGCAGGCCACTTCGTCCAGACACGCCGGCCCGTAGTAGCGGCAGGCGTCCATCAACGCGTCCAGCCGCTGATCGACGGCCTTGAGGGCCCGGACGGTGTGGGCCGGGCGCAGAAGCCCCGCCCGGCGCCCATAGGCGCGCACGGCGATGCCCATCTGCCGGGCCAGCATGCCGGGCAGTGGAGGGGGCGCGGAAGGGCGAAGGCGAGTGATCATGGGCCAGGCGAAGAAAAGCAAGCAGGCAGCGGCACCGTCGGAAACTCCATCGGAACCGGAAAGGGCGGCCAGGGCATCGCGCAGCGGACGCAGGCGCGATGCATCGCGGCGAAACGGGTCAGTTCAACTCGATGGAGCCGCCTTCGATGCGATGGGTTTCGACGGCGGCCGAGGTGATCTGGTGACCCCGGGTCTCGACCGATCCGTCCTGGGAAAACTGCATGCGCGCATCGGCGCAGCGCAGCAGCACGCGGCTCACCGCACTCACGTCCAGGTGGGTCACTTCGAGCGACAGCGCGCCGGTGGCCCGGTCGAACTGCCAGGGCGGTGTGGCCGGCGCGCCGGGGCAGGGCCAGGCGGCAACGATCAGCGAGGGCAGGGGCCCGCCGCCCGATGCCGGTGCTTCCTGCCCGGAACCCAGCGCTGCCAGCACGAACTGGCCTTCGATCACGCCGGGCACTTGAGAGGCCAGTTCCGCGCGGTATTCGCGGCCCTGGCAGCGAAGGACCACGGTTCCATCCGCATCCTGGCGCAGGACCTGGGCGGGCTGGAGCGACCACGCGGTGGCGGGGTCGGCGGCGGGGCCTTCCGAAGGCGGGGTGCTTCGGAGCATGCGGGAATCAGTTTTCATGGATGCCTCCGGAAAGCGTGGTGACGTCGCTTGCGCCGATGAGGCGGATGCTGTTGCCATTCACGGTGATGGTGCCGTCGGCCTGGAGGATGAGCGAGCTGGAGCCCACCTTCAGGGTGATCGTTTCGGCATCCATGGTGATGCTGGAGCCGGCTGCCCCGCCGCCTTCGCCACCGCCCGAGGGCGCGGTCACGTTCTTGGCCATGCCGCCGCCGCCGGCATCTCCGCCGCCCCCGCCGCCGCCTCCCACGTTGAGGCTGTACTTGGTGCCCACCACCGTGCTCTGGTTGGTGCCGACCTTGACGTCCTGGTCGCTGCCCACGGTGGTGCTCTGGTTCTTGCCCACGATGGTGGCCATGATGGCGCCCACGTTGAGGTTGTAGACCACGCCCACGTTTTCCATGCGGCCGACGCCCACGTTCTGCATCGAGGCGATGCCGATGGTCTCGGTCTTGAACTTGCCGACCTTGATCGACCAGTTGCTGCCGATCTTGTCCTTCTCGTTCCTGCCGATGGTCTTGGTGCGGTTCTTGCCGATGCTCACCGTCTCGTCGATGCCCACGTCCTCGCGACGGTTGTCGCCGATGCTGATCTTCTCGTCGTGATCCACGCGCTCCGTGCGGTTGTTGTGCACGGTGATCTTTTCATCGCGGTCCACGGTCTCGGTGCGGTCGCGGTGGATGACGTTGGTCTCGTCCCGGTCGATGGTCTTGCGTCGGTCGTTTCCGACCCACTTGTCCTCGTCGTTCTCCACTTCGGTGAGCTGGTCCTTCTGCGCATGCAGCCACAGCTGCTCGGCGCCGGCCTTGTCTTCGAAGCGCAGCGCATTCGCGTCGCCGGCGCCGTTCTTCAGGCCCGGGCCGAAGGCGCCGCCCTTGCTCGATTTGGTCTTGATGCCCGACTGCGTCGCGTTGCCGGGCAGGCCCCAGGGGGGCATGTTGTCGGCGTTGTAGACGCAGCCCAGGATGATGGGGTAGTCCGGGTCGCCGTTCAGGAAGTCGACGATCACCTCCATGCCGATGCGCGGAATGAACACGTTGCCGAACTGCGGCCCCGCCCAGGTGGAGGACACGCGCACCCAGCAGCTGGAGTTCTCATCCATCGCCCCGATGCGGTCCCAGTGGAACTGCACCTTCACCCGGCCGTACTGGTCGGTCCAGATCTCCTCGCCCGGCGGGCCTACCACCACGGCCGTCTGCGGGCCCGTGGTGCGAGGGCGGGGCGTGGCGACGACGGGGCGGTAGGGCATGGCGGTGGGGTGCACCTCCATCGAAAAGCGCTGGATCGAGCCGCCCTGGGTCTGGCCCACGCCGTTCAGGCCCTGGCTGGCCTGGGCGTTTTCCTCCAGGTAGTACTCCACCGACACTACCAGGTACTGCTGGTTCTGGTCTTCGCGCGGGTAGTTGTCCAGCACGATGGTGTAGCCGGGGGCGATGCTGCGCTTGTTCAACTTCGCGTGGGCGCGGTGGTGGCCGGCCAGGCCGGTTTCCATCTGCAGCCGGGTGTAGGTTTCTCCATCGGAAAACTCGGTGTAGCCCCCGGGCCACTCGTACCTCTCGTAGCTGTCGTGGGCATGCCCTGGCGGGGACTGGCGCATGTCGGACAGATCGGCGCGCGGCTTCTTGAAGTCGTAGTCGTCCAGGTAGGCCCGGCCGGGCTGCACCTGCTGGCCCATGTGCCAGGAAAAGATGTGTTCCCGGTCGGCCAGGGCGGTCTTGCCCGGTGGGTGGAAGGGAATCACGTGGCCGCCCGGCAGCGGGCTGTGCGAGCCCATCACGTCGTCGGCGAACACCAGCGTGTGGCTGCCGGGCTGGTGTTCGAAATACCAGTAAATGCCTTCGGATTCGCACAGCCGCGCGATGAAGGCGAAATCGGTCTCGTGGTATTGCACGGTATAGGGCCGCACGCGATAAGCCCGGGAGAGCTTTTTCTGCATCGGCTGGCCGTATTTCTGCAGCACGCTCTCCACGATATCCGGGACGGTCATTTCCTGGAAGATCCTGAAATCGCTGCGCCGCGTGGCCAGCCACAGCCAGGGGCGCAGCACCATGCGGTAGGCGTAATTGGCCGAGGTGTCCTGGCCCTGCATGCCAAAGCCCGTGGCAATACCGTCCAGGTAACGCCGGCCCAGGCCTTCTGTTTCCACCACGACCGTGGCAGCGAGGCCCAGCAAGGCTTTGGGGTCGATGCCCTTGTTCTTGGAGATCAGGTCGATCTCGAATTCAAACAACCCGGACAGCGCCTCGCTTCCTTTCAATTGCCTGAATTGCAACGCCTCTCCCAAAGGCGTTTGAATTGTTACGCGGCGATTAGTCATGCGAGAAATTGTTTCTTAGCTTTGAATCGGGTCCGCATTATGCTGGCGAGGCCGGCCCATCGGCACCGCGCGTTTGTGCGGCGCAACAGCCTAAATTGCATCCAGATGTTCGTGGGGTTATCTGCCACTGCGTCCGTTGTGGTTTCAGCGGGGTTGTGGTGGACTGCGAAGTGATCCGGCAACCGTGGCCGGACGCTATGCAACCAGATAAAAAAGGGAATCCATGGGAGATGCAGTTTTCGGCCCGCAGCGGCCATGCTCGGTGGAGCTTGACGGCGACAGCATTTTGTTCGGCTTCGATCCCGCGTCCACGACCTGGCGGCACGCGCAAACGCCGGCGCAGCGCATTTTGGCCAGGCGCCCGCACTGGGTGATCGACGACCGCACGGCGGCCGGCCTCCAGGCGTACGACCTGGTGCGGGGCTACGAGGCGCCTTTCGACAGTGCGCCGCCCGAGCTTTTCCCCCGCGGGCCGCAGGGCCCGTTCGATACCGAGCCGCACCCGTCACGCATCGTGGTCCTGCAGGTGGGGGTGAACGACCACGCACGCCCCGGCTTCGACATCGAGGCGTTCGAGGACGATTACCGCGGCCTCATCGGCTTCGTGCATTCGCTGGGGCATGCCGCCGTGGTCACCGGGATCACCCCGGTCTCCGACAAGATATTCGGCCCCGCGGCGCTCGCCACCATGCAGGCGATCAATGCGGCCATCCGCCGGGTGGCGGCCGACACCCGCACGGTGCATGCGCACTGGGATTCGATGCCGTTTTCGGTGGACAGGGACACGACCGACGGCATCCACCCCACGCAGGCCGCCTCGAACCGCCTGGCCGACCGCCTGACGGTGGCGCTGGAGCGCACCTTCCGGCTGGGCGCATAGCGCAAGCGGCCATGGCCTGCAAGGGCGTGGGCAGGGCTGCGGGGTCCGCCGTTGCCAGGGCAGCACAAACCCGCGGGCTGGTGAATTCCCTGCCCGGCGGGCGCCGAGACGGTGATACAAAAACACCAGCGGGCTGGAAGGCCGGCCTGCACACCCCCTTCAAGAAAAGGTCGTCCGCATGCCCGCACTCGCCGCTTTCCTCCAGGAGGTCAAGCTGCCCACCATGCCCGAGGTGGCCCACAGCCTGATCCAGACCCTGCACGACGACGACATCCCCTTCGAGAAGGTGCGCACCGCCATCTCCAAGGACCCTTCGCTCACCGCCAAGCTGGTCCGCATGGCCAACAGCGCGCGGTTCGGGCTGCCGCGCCAGGTCTCCTCGCTCGACGACGCCATCAACATGGTGGGACTCAACCAGGTGCGCACGCTGGCCCTGGCGGCGTGCATGACGGGCTCGTTCGCCGACGCGCCGGGCGTGGACCGGCAGGAGTTCTGGAAGGAAAGCATGGCCTGCGCCGGCTACGCGCAGTGGCTGGCAAGGGCGCTGGGCACCGATGTGCAGCAATCGTGGCTCACGGGCTTCATGGTGCGGCTGGGTGAGCTGATCATCGCCCAGAAGGCGCCGAGCGAGATCGTGGAGATCGAACGCCTGCCGCACCTGCCCGGCGGCCGCTGGCAGCGCGAGCAAAGCCTGCTGGGCTTCACCGAAGGGCAGATCACGGCCGAACTGGCGCGGCAGTGGAAATTCCCCGACGAGGTGGTGCGTGCGCTGGAGACGGCCTCCGACCCGCTGGCCAGCCCCTCGTTCTGCCGCCTGGGCGCCATCGTGCACGTGGCCACGCTGCTGGCGGAGATCGCCGTCGGCCCCAAGGCGAGCGTGGCGGAGACGATCGGCGCGTTGCCGGACGAACTGCTGCAGGCGCTGCAGCTCGATCCCGGCTGGCTCGCCGACCACCTTCCGGATCCGGCCGTGTTCACCGACACGTCGGCGCTGTAAACCGATCCATCCATCCATCCGCCCACCAGCGGCGCCCACGGAGACGCCAATGAAAAGGCCGGCGAAAGCCGGCCTGACAGGGTGGGGCGCAAGGCCCCATGGAGCCTGCCGCCTCAGCGGTGGCCGCTCGTGTCCATGCGTTCGGTCTTCGCGTCCAGCAGCACCTCGGGCTCCTGCGCGTCCACCCAGTTCGGGTCGTTCAGGCGCTGCTTGAGCTTGTTCTCGTCGAGGTCACCGGTCCACTTGGCGACCACGATGGTGGCCACGCCGTTGCCCACCAGGTTGGTGAGCGCGCGCGCCTCGGACATGAAGCGGTCGATGCCCAGGATGAGCGCCAGGCCCGCCACCGGCACGTGGCCCACCGCTGACAGCGAGGCCGCCAGCACGATGAAGCCGCTGCCCGTGATCCCGGCCGCGCCCTTGGAGGTGAGCAGCAGCACCAGCAGCAGCGTGATCTGGTGCGTGATGTCCAGCGGCGTGTTGGTGGCCTGCGCAATGAACACGGCGGCCATGGTCAGGTAGATGGAGGTGCCGTCCAGGTTGAACGAGTAGCCGGTGGGAATCACCAGGCCCACGGTGGTCTTCTTGGCGCCCAGGTTCTCCATCTTTTCCATCATGCGCGGCAGCACGGATTCGCTGGAGGACGTGCCCAGCACGATCAGCAGCTCTTCCTTGATGTACTTGATGAACTTCCAGATCGAGAAGCCGTGGAAGCGCGCGATGGCGCCCAGCACGATGAAGATGAACAGCAGGCAGGTCAGGTAGAACGAGCCCATCAGCTTGCCCAGCGACAGCAGCGAGCCCACGCCGTACTTGCCGATGGTGAACGACATCGCACCGAAGGCACCGATGGGGGCCACCTTCATGATGTAGCCGACGATGGTGAACAGCACGTGCGAGGTCTTCTCGATGAAGTCGAACACCAGCGTGCCGCGGCCGCCGAAGCGGTGCAGGGCGAAGCCGAACATCACGGCGATCAGCAGCACCTGCAGGATCTCGCCCTTGGCGAACGCATCGACCACCGTGGTGGGGATGATGTTCATCAGGAAGTCGGTGGTGGTGCCCATCTTGCCGGGCGCGGTGTAGGCGGCGATCGACTTGGTGTCGATGGTGGAGGCATCCACGTTCATGCCGGCGCCGGGCTGCAGCACGTTGACCACGATCAGGCCGATGATCAGCGCGACCGTGCTCACGATCTCGAAATACAGCAGGGCCAGGCCGCCGGTGCGGCCGACCTTCTTCATGTCTTCCATGCCCGCGATGCCGATCACCACCGTGCAGAAGATGATGGGCGCGATGATCATCTTGATCAGCTTGATGAAGCCATCGCCCAGCGGCTTCATCTGCTCGCCCAGTGCGGGGTAGAAGTGCCCCAGCAGCACGCCGACGACGACGGCGAAGAGCACCTGGATGTACAGCGAGCGGTAAAGGGGTCTCTTGGGGGGGAGCGTGCGTGTCTCTTGCATAGGTCTGCGCGTACCGTCGCCAGCAGCGCTCATTTTGGAGGTGCGTGAATGTATGCCCGTGCCATGGCCTGCGCGATTGTGGAAATCCACATGGTGGGAAATACGTACACGCCGCGCGCGCCGGGGTGGTGGGAGGCTGCGCGCACCCTGCCACCGTGGCGGAATGCGCCGGTTTTCGGGGGGCGATCCGGTTCATGCCGGCCGCGCGGGCGGGGTCGCCGGATCGCCGAGATGTCAGCCAGGTGACAGACTTTGCGGCCGGTGGAGCGTGCGCCGGCCGCAGCCCTCAACGGGCCGGACAGGCGAGAAACGCCGGCAGCCGCTCCGCCTGTCCGGCATAGGCGGCCAGGACAGGATGGTCGGCGGCCAGGACGGTATCGGCGACCATGCTCTGCATGAAGTCCCACGCCACGGCGATGGTGACGCCGGCATCGGTGATGGCCTGCTCGGGAACCGGCAGGGGGGCCTGGGCCAGTTCGGCCTCGAGCTGCCCGCAGGCCGCCAGCAACTGGCCGCTCACGCGGTCGATCCAGGGCGCATGCTGCTTTTCCGCAGGACGCAGGTTCTGTTCGTACACCCGCTGCACGGCCTTCTCGCAGGCGGCCAGCGCCAGGCCGGTGAGGCGCAGATCGCGCAGCAGCGCGGGCCCGCCGAGCGGCTGCAGGCGGTGGCGCGACAGGGTGCCGGCCCACTGCAGGATCAGCCCCGAATCCATCAGCACCGTGCCGTCGTCGGCCACCAGCGTCGGGGCCTTCACCACCGGATTGATGCGGCCGAAGGCCTCGAAGGTGCTGAACACCGAGAGGGGCAGGTGCTCGAAGGGCAGTTCCAGCAGCCGCAGCGACACGGCGACACGGCGCACATAGGGAGAGTCCAGCATTCCAACCAGCTGCATGGGAAGGGTTCCTTGAGAAAAGGGGCCGAAGAAAGCCAGGGCGCGGTCCGCGAGGACGCCGGTGGCACGGCCTTGCACGATAGGCGCGCGGCCCCCGCCGATGAAGGGCGGGGCATCGGAAATGCCGGCTCCAAACCGATGGATGATCGGAACCTCCCTTCCCGAACCCGCAACCCCCGGAGCGCTGGCATGACCCTCGACAAGAAAGACTGGCTGATCCTGGAAGCCCTGCAGACCGATGCCCGCCAGAGCCTGGCCGCGCTGGGCAAGCGCATCGGCCTGTCCCAGCCCGCCATGAGCGAGCGGGTGCGCAAGCTCGAGGACGCGGGCGTGATCGAGGGCTATGGGGCGCGGGTCAACCTGCGCGCCATCGGCGTGCGGCTGCAGGCCATCATCCGCGTGCAGACCGACCATGCCGGCATCGCGCCCTACGTGAAGCTCTTCGAGTCCATGCCCGAGGTCCTCGAGGCCGATCGCGTGACGGGCGAGGATTGCTTCATCGTGCGCTGCGCCATCGCAGAGCCCGAAGACCTGCAGTCCGTGGTCGATGCACTGGCCCAGCACGGCGCGGTGACCACGTCGCTGGTGCTGTCGAGCCCCGTGCGCAAGACCACCACGGTGCACGCCCTGCGGTCCCCGCGGCGCTGAGCGGGCCAGCCGGGCCGGCCCCGCGGCATCGGGGCCGTGTACGCCACTTGGCGTATTGGCGGCCCGGGGGGCAGTCTCCAGAATCCATTCCATCGACCGGACAAAGGCGCCCTGCGGGGGCCCCGGGCGAGCGGTTTGAACCCCATTCATCGGAGCTGCACCATGCAACGTCGTTACTCTCTCAAGGCCCTCGCGGCCATCGCCACGCTGGCCGGCCTGTCGGCGCTGCCGGCCCATGCCGCCGACACCATCAAGGTGGGCGTGCTGCACAGCCTGTCGGGCACCATGGCCATCTCGGAGACGGTGCTGAAGGACACCGTGCTCATGGCCATCGACGAGATCAACGCCAAGGGCGGCGTGCTCGGCAAGAAGCTTGAGCCCGTGGTGGTGGACCCGGCCTCCAACTGGCCCCTGTTCGCCGAGAAGACCAAGCAGCTGCTGGGGCAGGACAAGGTCTCGGTCATCTTCGGCTGCTGGACCTCGGTGAGCCGCAAGTCCGTGCTTCCCGTGGTCGAGGAAATGAACGGCCTGCTGTTCTACCCCGTGCAGTACGAAGGCGAAGAGCTGTCCAAAAACGTGTTCTATACCGGCGCCGCGCCCAACCAGCAGGCCATTCCCGCGGTGGACTACCTGATGAGCAAGGACGGCGGCGGCGCCAAGCGCTGGGTGCTGCTGGGCACCGACTACGTGTACCCCCGCACCACCAACAAGATCCTGCGCGCCTACCTGAAGTCCAAGGGCGTGAAGGACAGCGACATCGACGAAAAGTACACGCCCTTCGGCCATGCCGACTACCAGACCATCGTGGCCGACATCAAGAAGTTCAGCCAGGGCGGCAAGACGGCAGTGGTCTCCACCATCAACGGCGACTCCAACGTGCCCTTCTACAAGGAACTGGGCAACGCGGGCCTCAAGGCCAAGGACGTGCCGGTGGTGGCCTTCTCGGTGGGTGAGGAAGAACTGCGCGGCGTGGACACCAAGCCGCTCGTGGGCCACCTGGCGGCATGGAACTACTTCATGTCCATCAAGAACCCCACCAACACCGCCTTCATCAAGCAGTGGAGCGACTACGCCCGCGCCAAGAAGATCCCCGGCCACATGGACAAGCCGCTCACCAACGACCCGATGGAGGCGACCTACATCGGCATCCACATGTGGAAGCAGGCCGTCGAGAAGGCCAAGAGCACCGATGTGGACAAGGTCATCGCCGCCATGGCCGGCCAGACCTTCCAGGCGCCCAGCGGCATCGTGAGCAAGATGGACGAGAAGAACCACCACCTGCACAAGAGCGTGTTCATCGGCGAGATCAAGGCCGACGGCCAGTTCAACGTGGTGTGGAAGACGCCCGGCCCGGTCAAGGCCAAGCCCTGGAGCCCGTACATCGAAGGCAACGACAAGAAGAAGGACGAACCCGACGGAAAGTCGAAGTGAAATCGAAGTGACACCCCCCTGAGGCGCTGCGCGCCTTCACCCCCTCTCTCGCTGCGCGGGAGGGGGGATGACGCCAGCGGCCCGGCAGAGCCGGTTCCGCGGCGTCTGCTGGCTTGGGCCGCGCTGGTGCACGTGGCATGACGAAGCAGTCCGTGATCGCAATCCTTTCTTGTTCGTGACGACCTTCCCCTCACCATGCTTCCCACCTTCTTTCATCGCCTGATCGCCTGCCTGCTGCTGTGTGCGGCCGTGCAGGCGCACGCGCTCACGCCGCAGGCCGCGCGTGCCATGGCGGCGGGCGAGACCGACGAGCGCATCGCCGCGCTGCAGCAGGCCATCGCCACGCCCGACGATGCGACGCTGGCCTTCATCCGCGCGATGGCCGACGATGCGGTCAAGATCGCGGGCGACCGCGCCATCACCATCAAGGACGGCAAGGGGCTGGACCCCGCCACCGGTGCCGAGGTGCCGGTGCCCGACGATGCGGAGGACATCGTCAACAACAACCGCATGCGCGGCGAGTTCGACGCTGCGCTGGCCTCGCTGCAACTGCTGTCGCCCGACGCGGCCCAACGCCGCGCCGCCATCGAGTCGCTCAAGGAAGAGACCGACGCCGCGCGCCTGCCCCTGATCGAAAAGGCCCTCGCCGCCGAGCAGGACGCCGGCCTGCGCGGGCGGCTCGAAGCCATCCGCGCGCGCATGCTGCTGGCCGACAGCGACGCGGCCCACCGCCTGGAGGCCGCGCAGTACCTGGCCGCCAGCGGCACCCCCGCCACGCGCACCGTGCTGCTGGAGCAACTGCGCCAGGAGAGCGACCCCCGGGTGAAGGCGGCCATCCAGTCCGCGCTGGCCTCGGTGGAAGGCCGGCTGCAGTGGGGCGAGAAGCTCGCCGCGCTGTTCTCGGGCGTGAGCCTGGGGTCCATCCTGCTGCTGGTGGCGCTGGGGCTGGCCATCACCTACGGGCTGATGGGCGTCATCAACATGGCGCACGGCGAGCTGATGATGATCGGCGCCTACGCCACCTACGTGGTGCAGGGCCTGTTCCAGAAATACCTGCCCGGCGCCTTCGACTGGTACCTGGTGGCCGCCGTGCCGGCCGCGTTCTGCGCCTCCGCCCTCATGGGCGCGGCGCTGGAGCGCAGCGTGATCCGCTTTCTCTACGGCCGACCGCTGGAGACGCTGCTGGCCACCTGGGGCATCAGCCTGATGCTGCAGCAGCTCGTGCGCACCGTGTTCGGCGCGCAGAACGTGGGCGTGGAAAACCCCGCCTGGATGAGCGGCGGC
This sequence comes from Acidovorax sp. BLS4, assembly GCF_032929295.1. Classification (NCBI taxonomy): domain Bacteria; kingdom Pseudomonadati; phylum Pseudomonadota; class Betaproteobacteria; order Burkholderiales; family Comamonadaceae; genus Acidovorax; species Acidovorax sp. BLS4. The sequence goes on along the minus strand of NZ_CP136797.1, from coordinate 5,221,591 downwards.
GTGCAGCTCATGGACAACCTGCAACTGCCCTGGAACCGCGTGATCATCGTGGCCTTCGCGTTCGCGGTGCTGGCCGGCGTGGCCTACCTCATCGGCCGCACGCGGCTGGGCCTGTTCGTGCGCGGCGTCACGCAGAACCGGCCCATCGCCTCGTGCATGGGCGTCAACACCGCCCGCGTGGACACCTATGCCTTCGCCCTCGGCTCCGGCATCGCCGGCCTGGCCGGCTGCGCTTTAAGCCAGGTCGGCAACGTGGGGCCCGACCTGGGGCAGGGCTACATCGTCGATTCGTTCATGGTCGTGGTGCTGGGCGGCGTGGGCCAGCTGGCGGGCACCGTGTACGCGGCGCTGGGCCTGGGCGTGCTCAACAAGTTCCTCGAAGGCTGGACGGGCGCCGTGCTGGCCAAGATCGCCGTGCTGGTCTTCATCATCGTGTTCATCCAGAAGCGGCCGCAGGGCATCTTCGCGATGAAGGGGAGGGAGGCATGAGCGCCCGTCGTCGTCTTCATCGCCGCCCGCCGCGCCACCTGCCTCTGCCTGCCTAGAAGAAGAAGCCCATGCCCCATCGAGACATTTCCCTTCCTGCGCCAGCGCCGCTGCTCACGCGGTCCGGCTGGTCGGCGTTCATCGTCGCGCTCATCGCCGTGTGCGCGGTGGCGCCCGTGCTCAACCTGTGGCTGCCCGCCGGCAGCCCGCTGCACCTGTCCGACTACGCGGTGGCGCTGCTGGGCAAGATCATGTGCTACGCCATCTGCGCGCTGGCCATGGACCTCATCTGGGGCTACACCGGCATCCTGAGCCTGGGCCACGGCCTGTTCTTCGCCCTGGGCGGCTACGTGATGGGCATGTACCTCATGCGCCAGATCGGCCGCGACGGCAACTACCAGAGCGACCTGCCGGACTTCATGGTGTTCCTGGACTGGAAGGAGCTGCCCTGGCACTGGGCGCTGTCGGACAGCTTCGCCGCCACCTTGGTCCTCGTCGTGGCCGTGCCGGGGCTGGTCGCCTTCGTGTTCGGGTACTTCGCCTTCCGCTCGCGCATCAAGGGCGTGTATTTCTCGATCATCACGCAGGCCATGACGTATGCCGCCATGCTGCTGTTCTTTCGCAACGAGACGGGCTTTGGCGGCAACAACGGCTTCACCGATTTCAAGCGCATCCTGGGGCAGCCGATCGCCACGCAGAACATGCGCATGCTGCTCTTCGTGCTCACGGGGCTGGCGCTGCTGGGCTCGTTCCTGCTCGGGCGCTGGCTGGTGCGCAGCAAATTCGGCCGCGTGCTCCAGGCGGTGCGCGATGCGGAGACACGCGTCATGTTCTCGGGCTACTCGCCGCTGCCCTACAAGCTCACCATCTGGACCATCAGCGCCATGATGTGCGGCGTGGCCGGCGCGCTGTACGTGCCGCAGGTCGGCATCATCAACCCGGGCGAGATGAGCGCTGCCAACTCCATCGAGATCGCCGTGTGGGCGGCCGTGGGCGGGCGCGCCACGCTCATCGGCCCCATCGTGGGCGCCTTCCTGGTGAACGGCGCCAAGAGCTGGCTCACCGTGACCGCACCGGAGTTCTGGCTGTACTTCCTGGGGGCGCTGTTCATCGCCGTCACCCTGTTCCTGCCCCACGGCATCGTGGGCCTGCTGCGGCGCCCGCGCAAGGCGGTGGAGGATGCGCGCCAGCCCCTGCGCGGCAGCGCGAAGCCAAAGGAGGGCGCGCAATGACCCCCGATCTGATGGAAGAAGGCGCGCGCCGCATCGCGGGCGATGCCCCGGCGGCACGCACGGGGCAGACCGAGTCCGGGGGCCGCGCGGCCGGCTTCTCGCGCGTGGCCGTGCCCGGCGAGGTGGACGTGGCCCACGGCCGCATCCTGTACCTGGAAGACGTGCACGTGAGCTTCGACGGCTTCAAGGCCATCAACGGCCTGAACCTGGACATCGCGCCGGGCGAGCTGCGCTGCGTGATCGGCCCCAACGGCGCAGGCAAGACCACGATGATGGACATCATCACCGGCAAGACCCGCCCGGACCGCGGCACCGTGTTCTTCGGCAGCACCATCGACCTGCTGCGGCACAACGAGCCGGAGATCGCTGGCTTGGGAATCGGCCGCAAGTTCCAGAAGCCCACGGTGTTCGAGCAGCTCACCGTGTTCGAGAATCTGGAGCTGGCCTTGAAGACGCACAAGGGCGTGGCCTCGAGCCTGTTCTTCCGCCTGGATTCCGCGCAGGCGGACCGGCTGGCCGAGGTGCTGCACACCATCCACCTGGCCGGCAGCGTGGCGCGCATGGCGGGCAATCTGAGCCATGGGCAAAAGCAGTGGCTGGAGATCGGGATGCTGCTGATGCAGGACCCGAAGCTGCTTCTGCTGGACGAGCCGGTGGCGGGGATGACGGACGAGGAGACGGCTCGCACGGCGGAGCTGTTCCTGACCTTGAAGGGGCGGCACTCGCTGATGGTGGTGGAGCATGACATGTCGTTCATCCGGACGATTTCGGAGAAGGTGACGGTGTTGTGCGAGGGGGCGGTGCTGGCGGAGGGGACGCTGGATCAGGTGCAGGGGGATGAGAGGGTGATTGAGGTTTATCTGGGGCGGTGATGGGTTGGGTTGTTTTTTGCGTTTGCTGTTCAGTTACGTTCCGGGGCCGGGAGTTGCGCCCGGCGGCGCACTCACTTTCTTTTGCTTCGCCAAAAGAAAGTAAGCAAAGAAAAGGCGACCCTGCTGGCTGCAAGCAAGCCTAAGTAGTTGATTTAAAGAGTGTTTTTTCCAGAGATTTCTGTTTCTGCACAAAAACCGATATCACCCCTTTCTAACGTTCGCGGAAGCCGCAGAGCTCGAAGCGGTCCACCTGCAGCAAAGCTGCATCATCTATCCCTGACCACTGGCAGCCGACGTGGGCCATAGTCGGCCTCGACAGAATGTACCCAGCATGAGCAGCATCGAAACTCGATTTCTAATGACCTACCCGGCTATGTCCGCCTATGAGTTTGACCACTTCAGAGAAGAGGCGGCGGTCCAGGAGCGCTGGCGATCAGCGTCGCTTTACATGATCTGCCAACGGCCGGTGATCTTCTTCGATGACGTCGTGGCTGAGAGCGGTGTTATCAGCGGAAGGATTCGCCAGCGTGGAAACGCTACGGCATTGAGGTTTGAGCTGGACATACTTCCCGGTCAGCCCTACTTCGGTTCGACCAGCGAGACGATCATCGAGTTTAACTTCTACGACCACCAGCCCACGCCTACTCCACCTCTCAAGAACGTCGCTGCCATTAAATTTTTCGATTCGGAAAACAAATTCACCGGCTACTTGAGTCCCGAGAGGCTACTGTTTGAGCACTTGCGCATAGGCAAATTCGCGCGCATTAAGGGGGATATTTCTGCCTTGCTCCGCTATGAGGTTCATTACATCGGGCAGGCCCAGGATCAGCCGATAGAACGTCGGCTGCGACGTCATGAAACCTTTCAGCGGATCCTTGCACGAGAGTTCCCCAGGATCGCCCAAGACATTCCCACCATGGAGATTTCACTGCTGTTCTTTGGGCTCGATTACGCATCGACTCCTGTCACATTTCAGATTCTTGACGGAGGAGAGTTGAGTGACTCGCAGGGCCGGCCACTGAGCGATAAAGAGGCCGAAGAGGCGTTGCTGAGCACCCGTCTTGAACGGTTCAGAAATGAAATCGTCAACGACGCCGAGGCATACCTCATCAACTTCATGCTTCCACGGTACAACCATGTCCGTTACGCAAATTACCCCCTGATCTCCAATGGCTTGCGCAGTTGCGGGTTCGACAGGATTGAGCATCAGGTCATCCCCTTTGGCACGCTGGAGACGGAAGAAGCGACAATGAAGTTCTCGGTGTCTCCGGTTTTCAGTCATTGAGGTTTGCAGCTCAGGCGCAGTCACCCTATGAAGGCGACTCTTCAAACTACCCGAGCATTCAGTCCACGCCCAGTACGCTGACTCGCGAAGCGGTCATCGCCGAACTCAAAGCGACCGTGCGAATGGCACGCTCCGCGATGGCGACGTATCGGAAGCTCCTCGAAGCCTCAATGAACAACCCAGTCAGTTGACCCGCGCAGAGGTCCGCGCGGAGGCAATCGCGGCCGTCAAAGCAGGGCGGAGCCTTCACGGTAGCCACTGATCGCCAATTGCGCGAGAGTCCACGGGGTTCCAGTGGACCTTCCTGCGGACAAACTGGCATTGCCGGGGACAACCCAGCAATGCCTGAAACAATCAGTCATCTACGTTGGATTTCGCTCAGCCCAATGAGCACCTACCGCCGCCCGACCTGGGCCGGATCAAGCCCATAGCGCTCTGAGAACCGCTTAGAGAACGTAGCGGCAGAGTCGTACCCCACCCGGGCAGCAATTGTCTTGACGGGCAACCTGGAGGTCAGAAGCAAGTGAAGCGCCTGGCCGACACGGGCACTGTGTTCATGGGTGCCCCGAATACGCAGCTTGATGGCCAATCAGCACAACCGTGCGGGCAAGTTACTCTTGATGTTTTTTGCTGGTGCGAGCTATACTAAAAAAGCACCCAGCAGATGCACGCCGCCCGCAACGGCAAAGTTCAGTCACTGCCATCATTTAGCGCTTTCAGCGCAACTTCGTTGGAATCTCAACCTCGGATTTCTACAGAGCGGGCCCTAGGAAACCTCGGATTGAGATAACCGATGAACACTCTTGCAACCCCCATCACTTGGGCCGACTTGGTCCGTATTAAGAAGGCTGCTAAAGCAGCTACCGGCGCTCTTGCGCAGCTCTCTCACGCCCAGCGCCTCGACGCACTAGCAGTGTCAGAGTTCGGCGCACGCCACTTCCACGAACTGCAGAAGCGTTACGAAGCGCATGTAGCAAGCCACGTCGAACTGGCTGGCGCCCATCACTGCCGCTTTTGCCATTTGAATTTTTCGGACTTCGATGCGGGGGACCGCAAGCTTCACCAGGAGCGCCACCAGCTCTTCGAGGAAGCCCAACTCTCGCTAGGCTTCCTCCCCTTGCCGTACAAAGAGCGCGAAGAGATGAAGCGAGAGTTCGGCTACGACCAACTCAGCAGTGGCGCCCCAATGACCCGGCGCATGGGCGCACTCGCCATCCTCCTTTCGCATTACGACCGGTCTCTTGAACGCGCCATCCAGAACGGCCGTTGGCACAAGCACCCTACTCTCCTTGAGTACCTCCCATGCGCTGTAGCCACCTCAACATTCCTCGCCGGCAATGTGCGGGAACAACTCGTGAACGAGTTCGGAGAGCAGCCTGGTGTCATCCCCAAGGGTGACACAGACTGGCCGGCCGGACTGCAACGTAAAGCAGGCTTCAACTCTGGCGAGGCTGCGGCGTCCCAAAAATTACGGGAAGCAATTCTCTCTGCGCACCGCGCTTCAAAAAGCACTGGAGCTGCAATTCCAGTCTGACGCCGAATTCCCGGTTGCAATTTCGTACGACTAGGCTGCAGATGCCGGAGGACGTTGCCAAGATGGTGCGCCGGTCCCCGGCATGCCTGCAAGATTCATGGACTGCGCGGTGTCATGCTCAGCGAGCCTGTTCATTCCATGCCTCAAGCCTCTTGGCGAGAGCATGCCGTACGGCAGCGCAAGATAGACCTCGCTGGCCATCGCACTCAATCAAGTTGTGCATTGCATGGGGCGGCCAACCAACCGTATCGTCATCAAGTGCGATCCAATCCCTAGGTTGCCGACGTCGCACGTCCGCGACGATCTGCTCTCCGCGGGACATTGATTTGAACGCTGAGATGGCCCAAGGATCAGCACCGTGGATTCGCTTGTGGTAGGTGCCTCCGATAAAGCGTTGGCGCAGCCGTTCGGGAAGCCATTTGAGCGTCTTTCCATATCCGGGCTTGACACACCATGAGCTGCTCAGAACCAGCGATACCTTGGGGAACGGTTCAAGCGCTTCCTCGAGATAGCCAACCCATTCGAACAATTTGCGTCCAGGTGCTTCGCTTGGCGACATGAAGATGCCTCTGCGGTGATGCCACATAACGGCTTCGTGATGCAACACTCCGTCAATGTCGAGGTACAACGCCATGTCGGGAGGAACACGGCTTCTACAGGCTTGCCGTGCGAAATTCGGCTCCCTGTCGCTTAGGCTTTTTGCTTCTCTTGGGCTTGTTTCATCCATCTGTAATCCAACTTCTATCGCTTCAGTTCAACGCCTTAGCGAATCAAGTGGCTGATCGCGAGAGCGATCAGATAGATGTGCCACGAGCGCTCTCAGAGTCGCCTCTAAGTAGCTCGAGCCTGAGGCAACAATCGGGCCTATTTCGCATATCACGCGCCCATCACAAACCCGCAGTGTGGCTCCAAGCGCTTGTGCCATATCCAGCGGAACTTCAGCATCGGACCGATCAAATGATCCAAGCCTTATCGAAGTGTGCGATCCAAAAATCACGATGCTGTTTTCGTCCTCAGCGTGAAGGGCGAAAGGCCCGCGCTCAGTACCGATCACGTCGAACCCAGCAGCCCGGGCAAATACATACTCCAGCTGTACTCCGGTGAGCGCGTCCTCGTGGCCTGCCATCGCCCTGTCCCCCCGCTTGCGTAAGTAGACAAATAAAAAAGTTCTTTCCCGCCTGGTTCCGGTCTGCCGCGCGAAATGAGTAGCGGGTCCAGCGTCAGCTGCCTCGCCAGAGCTCACCGCCACAAACTAGAGATTCAAGATAAAGCATACTATACATTGCATTCCATGCTATGCCATTTATGAATGGTTTATTTGATATGGCCATCCAGATGAGACTTCCACCATTTCATGATTGCTTGAGATGGACGCTGTTGAGGTTTGGAAGGTTGGGCTAGGCCTTGTCGTACGAGGCCGCCGCCAACAGCGGGCGTTGTCCCAAGAAGCATTCGCCCACGATGTGGGACTCACCCGCAATGCCATTCAGAAGCTGGAGCGTGGGGGGACCAACCTTAGTTTCGAGAGCCTGCTGAAGGTAGCCACTGCCCTTGAGGTTGGCCCAGCCGACCTTCTGAGGGAGGTTGAAATGTTGGTGTCTGACCAATCGTTGTTCGAGAAGGCCCTCTTGGAGTTGGAGGACCAACGCAAGAAGGGCAGGCCATTGAAAGTTGGTCTCTAGCCATCGCACCGCCAACGTGACGTTACGTGCCTGATACACCCATATGAGTGTTGGCGTTTGCAATCGACACTCGCGCTGCGACTGTTAAGTCGTACTGGAGCCACGGGACCAAGAACTTCAGGTCGCTTGATGCGATCAATGACGTTCTCGCCCCATCCTTCTGATCTTGATCCATTGAATCCAATCAACGACTGAAGTGGCCGCCTAATCCGCTATCCTCGCAACTAAATGTAATGGCGCCACCTTGCGATAACTGGTAGCGTCAATGAAGGGGGGCATCATGAAGTTTAGGTTTCATACCGTAAGCTCGCCGCTGCAGTCATTCGGCAGGCCGGTTTTATGAGCGCACTGTCACCCGTGCTGATAAAGCACGCTGCGGCCGGCCCTTATCTTGGGTTTTCCTTGCAGCAGGTCAGGTTGTGCTACTACCTTTTAAGTGGTCCGAGTGATGCAAGCGTATCGCTCGAGTACCTAGATGATGTTGCTGTCCACTATGCTGATGACACGTTGCTGCTGGAGCAATGCAAGAGCGCTCTGTCGCACAACCCCATTTCTGATTGGTCCAATGACCTCTGGAAGACAGTACAGAATTGGCTGACTCTAGTGGAGAAGCAGAGCGTAGATGGGAAGAAAACCTGCTTCCAGCTCTACGTGACGCCTCCCAAGGCAGGCAAGCTGAGCGCCGCGATTCACACAGCGACAGACGCGAAGGACGTTGAGGAGCTTGTCAAACAGGTAAGAGACAAGCTGAAAAAGCGGGCCAACCCTCCCGAGTGCGTAGCGCACGTTCAGAGGTTTCTTGATACGACCGATGCGCTTCGATTAGCGGTCGTTGGAAAGACTTCGATTGTTGCCACCGATGTCGACCCATTGGAGCCACTTCGTGAGCGGCTTAGGTCCACGGTCCCAGAAGAGTCGCTCGACGTGATCTGCGCCTCCGCAATTGGTCAGGCGAAGGAAGCGGCCGACAAGTGCATCCGCAGAAAGGTTCCAGCATTACTGAGTGTTGCTGAGTTCCGAAGGAATTTCCACGCCTTTGTCAGGCAGAACAACATGGCCGGCTACCTTCCGGCCTTTACTTCCGCTCCGTCCACAGATGTCGCTAAGGCTTTGTTGGCAGGCCGTCCCGTCTTCCAGCGACAACTAGAGTTGATTGAGGCGACCGAAGCACAGCAGCTTAGGGCGGCAAGTGACCTCCTGCGCACGTCCGGCGAAAAAGTGAAATGGGCAGATCAAGGTCTCGTCTTCGACGGCACCTTCAAGGACTGGGAAGACTCGTTACTGCGCAAGCATGACGCGGCGCAGACCGAGGTTCAATACACACACTCTAAGGAAGCTCAGAACGTTCAAGGTCGGATCATCTACAGTCGCTGCGCCGCGATGGATGTGCCTCTTGACAGTCGGGCTGTTCCCGGATTTTTCACCCATGGCGCATTCAACGACTTGGCTGACAGCCGACGACTGGGCTGGCACCCCGATCACGAGACTCTTCTGAATGGGGAGGACAAGACGTGACGGACGGCGCTCATGTAGTGCGCCTTGGAGAGGCTGCAATAGTTCAGAACGAGGCGCTGGGCGCGTATGCCATCTGGCGATTCTGTATCGGATTCCAGGAGCGTGATGGGCAGGCTGTGACCTTACCTCTTACGTTCTTGCTCTTACCGTTGGTTTTTCACGCACCCACCCTGACCACTGTGCTGGGCACGCAAAAAGCCTCAGGCTTGCATCTCTTCGCCGGAAAACTCGGAGAGCATCGCGAGGATTTGCTGGCCGTTCATGGTCGTGCTTTAGGGCTTCGCCAACTGACACTGTCGTCGCTCATGCTCGCCGAGCAATCGCAGCTGATTCGCATAGAACCGAGTGCCGCAACCGTCCGGGCATTCAGTTCTCACCACCAACTGCAGGCTCCCACGCTCCCTGAGCGAATCCGACGAATTGCACCGGCTTGCGAAAAGATTGGGTACTGGTTTGCCGGCCTGTCTGACCAACAGGTTGCTCATACACTGAAGATAGGGTTCTGATGCACTTCCAACTGTTGAAAGTCATTTTGTGGCCGCGGGCAGGCGGTGAGCCTAGGGTCGTCAAGTTTGAGCCGAACATGGTGAACGTCATCAGCGGCGCCTCAAAAACGGGGAAATCATCTGTCATCCCCATCATTGATTACTGTCTCGGCTCTGAAAAGTGTGCGATTCCGGTGGGCGTTATTCGGGAGGCATGTTCTTGGTTTGGCGTACTTGTTGACACGCTTGAAGGGCAGAAGCTGCTCGCCCGACGGGAGCCAGGGGGGCTGAAAGCCTCCCACGAAATGCTGCTCCTGGAAGGCCCCATCATTGAGGTCCCTTCAACCATCACGGAAAAGAACCAGAACGTCGACTATGTGAAGGCTGTACTGAACAGGCTCTCAGGTCTGTCGAACTTGCAGTTCGAGCCGGGAACAGATGAGAGGTTTAAGTCGCGCGTGAGCTTCCGCGATCTGATGGCCTTCTTGTTTCAGCCTCAGAACATCGTTGCCAACCCCGACGTTCTCTTCTTCAAGGCGGACACGACTGAGCATCGAGAGAAGCTGAAAACCATCTTCCCTTACGTGCTGGGCGCGGTTAGTCCGGAACTGCTTCAGGCGAGGCATGACCTTGACCGGCTGGCACGCCTTCTGCGTCGCAAGGAGGGCGAATTGAAGGCGCGTCGGGAAACAGGTGCGGCGTGGGAGCGAGAGGGATTCGCTTGGGCTCGTCTTGCGATTGAGTATGGGCTTCTGCCGACCCACACCGAGGTGCCCGACGACTGGCCGTCGACCGTCGACTTGCTGCGAAAGGCGCTTAGCAGCGACACACGGTCCGCAACGCCTACGTTGGCGGCGATGGATGTCATCATGAGCAGACTCACTGAGCTGCGCGCAGTCGAGTCTAAGCTGACGATGGAACTCAACCAATCGCGTCAACGACTTCATGAGCTGCGGCGTCTCGACGAAAGCAGTGACGAGTATCGTGATGGTCTTCGCATTCAGCGTGACCGCTTGGGCTTATCTGCTTGGATTCGCGACCTTGCGTCGGAGCACCCTGCTGCGGTTCTTGAACCGAGTGAGGCAGGCCGTGCGCGCGTTGACCAACTGTGCCAAGCACTTGAAGGTATTGAGTTGCGCCTGCGGTCGTATCCAGGAGTTGCGGAGTCGCTCGGAAAAGAGACGCAGCGTCAGCGCCTAGCTATTGATACCGTGCTTAGCAACCTATCCGCAGTACGAACGGAGATTCGCAGCCTGGAGGGGCAGTCTGATGAGGCACGGAAAGTCACCACCCGAGGCGAGGAAGTTTCCCGATTCCTGGGTCGGCTGCAGGAAGCACTTAGGTTGTACGAAGCGGCCGACACGTCCTCGGAGTTAAACCAAGAAGTTTTAATGCTGCGGGAAGAGGTCGACAGGCTCGCCAAACTTGTTTCAGAGCATGAGATTGGCCGAAAACTGGAGAACGCACTCAATACCGTTCAGGACATCTCTGGAAGGTTGATTCCACAACTTGACGGTGAGTGGCCCGATGCGCCCATTCGACTTGTGATCCAAGACCTCACCGTAAGAGTTATCCGAGAAACGCGAGACGACTTCCTTTGGGAGATTGGCAGCGGGGCAAATTGGCTTGCCTATCACGTTGCCCTTAGTCTGGCCCTGCAGGGGTACTTCTTGCGATTGCCTCAGCACCCGGTTCCTGCACTCCTGATCTACGACCAGCCGAGTCAAGTCTACTTTCCTGCTCGTCGCGCTAGATCGGAATCAGAGGAGGAACTCGACCCGACTTGGGAGAATGAAGATGTTGTTGCGGTCAGAAAGGTCTTCGCGCTGTTTGACCACATCATCATGAAGACTAATGGGCGTCTTCAAATCATTGTCCTCGACCACGCGAACGAAGAGGTTTGGGGAGGGCTAAAGAACGTTCACCTCGTCGAAGAATGGCGTGGAAAGGGACTCGTTCCCGATTCGTGGGCCAGGGCAACCCCGTAGTTTTTGTCACGACCTGACCGCCTGTGCCGCTCGTCGCGGACCAGTCATGTAGTGCCCATTCTTTCGCTCTAGCCGCCGGTCGCGGCAGACGGAAGCGAACGTTCAACGTTTGACATGAGAGGCGCTGACCGGCTTGCCGGGCAGCGCCCTTCCGATGGAATGATTGAGTCTTATTTGCGCAAGGCCCTGCCAGGCATCATGAACTCCTGACCCGTCATTTCAGAGGAAAGTTCGTCAATGAATTGCGTCGGGGCAGATGCGATGAATTCAGAGAGCAGCCAGTTGTGATGGCACTCGAAATGCCGGGCGAGGCGTTCCGGCGTATACCGAGCTAACTCGCTCAGCTTGTGCATAACCGCAAAGGTGATCGTCATAGAGGAACGGGAGACCTCGCCGTGAATGTTACCGCCACGCTTTAGATACCAAAGCCGCTGTGGCCCAGCGATATAGAACAACTGCCCTCGAAGAGAGCGGTGAAAATTTGTGTAACGACCGAGACTCGCCGGCTTATCTCGAGGCCTCCAATCGAACCGTTGCTTACTGCGCACGAGAATTTGCTTGTCGTTGCCTGCGCCGAGCTCTTGTTCGAAAGAAGTTGGCAGCTTTGCCAAAGTCGCCTTGTTGGCGTACTTGCCGACAAACTCTGCGACAAACCAAGCCTCATGTGTCGTGGTGGACTTGACTATGCGCGGTTCAGCTATCGGCAGAAACAGTTCTTTAGCACTCTCGAATGTTAGGTCGTACGCACGGTGCACAAAGGGAAGGTTATATAAGAGGTCGTCCAATGAGTAGGTTTGACCGCCTGCTGGGACGGGCTCTCCCAGGTGATTGCACAATGACCCGAGTACCCCGCCTGGCTTGAATTTGACATGCTCGTTTGCCAACGATGTTCGGCCAATGGATGTGTGCCCAGAAACGCCATGCTGGTTGCCAGCAGGGACGTTTTTGGCAGAAAGCAGGGCCTTCGTTGCATTCAGGAAGCAGTAGTAGGCGGTGAGTGGGGCAGCCGTCTTGGGAAGCTCACGAGTCGCTTCGTAAAAAGAGCGAGCTTGCTGCCAATAGAAGCGGGCGGTGTGCTTACCTGACCTCCTTAGCCATAGATCGACGTAGTCCCAGGTATCGGTGACCAAGACTGTCTTTCCTCCAAAGTCAGGCGCAGTCATGGCCTTGTGGACCGTAAGGTGCTTGCCTTTGTATTCGATGTTGGTAAATGGCACCTCTTGCTCCTGTCAGACCTAACGTAGTGTGTTCCGCAGAACCTGCGGCATAACCTGGAACGCACAGGATACGCTGGTCACTCATTCCTCCTGAACGCGGCTAACTCACAGACGGCGATCTTCATAACTCCCGAGTAGGTGAAATGTTGCTTGCAAATCCCGGTCTGACGCAGGACCAGTGGCGCCACAACTTCAAATACTACGCATCGCTCAGTCTAGCCAACCAGGCGCGGCGTAGCGCCCATGGAAGATAGTCCGTCTCCGCCGCGCGCAAAATAGAAAAACCGGCACTTGCCGGATGGTTCGATGCAAATTCAGTCAGCGGCGGCAATCCCGGAATGTTATTGACCAGCGAAGCTCGACCGTTGGCTCAACGCTGTGTTGCCACTTCCAACGGGCATCGCCGGCCATCATGTAGATTGACCGTGGTGCCACCTGCAGGTTTTGGACCTGCCCGACCAACTCTGGAGCGTAGGGGTACGGGCGGAAGCGCAGGGTGGCGTCGCCGCCAAGTGACACGCCGATGATACGCTCGAAGTCGGGGACGTCCCGATGCCATCCCAAGGACGTGCCGGGCGAATACTCAGCGACCAGTGCATGCACCAAACGGTCTGAGGATGCCCGCGCCCAATCGGCCACTCGCTGCCTCAGCCAAGTAAGGCGTTCGTCCAATGGCTGAGCCGGAAGCAGCTTGTTGGCATCGAAGTCGTAGCTACCGCCGAAGCTCACCACGCGACGCCTTGCGAAGTATTCTTTGTAGCGCGCAGCATGCAGTGGCAGAGACTGAATGACATCGATAAGCGCGGCTTCCTCCTGACGCGTCAGGAATTCGGATTCGTACGCGAGGCCAGGGATCAACGTCACCAGCGCATCGTCATCGAACAGTCCGGATTGACTCATAGGAAGCTCCTTACCTGAGGTTTCTGCTCTCGGTCGACAACCGTCCTAGGAGGTGGCTAAGGTCCACCAGCTTCTCAGCGATGAGATTGCACACCTCGCCCTGGCGCTGCCAACCTGTTCAACCCAAAAGATGTCAAAGGCTAGAGTTCAGAACCCCGCTATAAAGATGCAGCCGTGCTCGCACCCGCGGTAGGGGTTGACCGAGTGCTCGAAGAAGATGTCCGGCGAGTCGTTGGCGCAGATGGCGCTGCGCGCGGTCTCCAGCACCACGTGCGTGGCCTGGGGGGCGGCGGCGTCCGGCCCTTCGCCGGGCCCGGCCCAGCCATCGTCGAAGGCGTCGCGCGCATCGCGCAGGAAACGGTGCGGGATCCGCGTCGCGGCGCCCCGCCCCTTGATGGCGTGCAGTGGGATCTGGAATTCGGACATGGACGGCGCCTCGGCTGCGGGCTGGGCCAGGGGCGACGCCGGTTCGACGCCTGCCTGCGGCCAGCCAAAGACTGTATATAAACACAGATATTAGCGCCGTTCGCTCGGGATGTCTCCGTCCCTTCGCCGGGCGCCGTTCGCCCCGATGCCGTGGGCCTGCACTGGCCCGGGCGACCGCCTGCGGTTCAGGCGGCCAGGGAGAGGCGGCGCAGCAGGCCGCGCAGGTGCATGCGCTGCAATTGCACATCCAGCGCCTGCAGCGCGCGGCCTTCCTCGGTGAAGCCCGTGATCCGGGCGCAGACCGGGCCGCCCTCCTCCTCCACGGCGGTGGTGCCCGTCAGCAGGCCAGCGGCGCGCAGCAGCTCGAAATGCTGGATTTCCTCGGGGTCGGAGGTGGTGAACGGCAGGGGCTGTTCCGCCACCTTACCCAGGAACACGACGTTCATATGCGCACTTTCTTCACAGGGCTGGCGCGCGCACCGGCCGGAACTCGGGGATCGAATCCGTGGCGCCAAGGCTGCCGCCCTCAGGGAAGGCACACGGTAGGCGACAACGCGGTGCAGCACAAGCACGGCCGGACAGGAGGTCACGGTGCTGCGCTCGGCAACGGTTTGGGTGTTTTTGGACTCCAGCACAATCGACACTAGGGCGTTATGCTATTTATTTAATAGCAAAATGAAGGTCGGCCGCGCTCGGCGGCGGCCATGGTGCGCCCATCCCGTGGCCCCTGCGTTGCGAGCCCGCCACCCCCGGCGTCGTGCCGGTGCGCCGTTCGGCGCGCCGTGGCTCAGTCGGCCGCCACGGGCGGGGCGGCCGCCGGCCCGGGGCCCGTGAGCGCCATCAGCACGTCGGCATACCAGGCGCAGTTCAGGCCCAGCGATTCGTCCTGCACCAAGTCGCGGGTGCTCATGTCCATGCGGGTCGAGTGCACGCCCAGCAGCTGCCACGGCAGCGGCGCCGGCGCCGGCCCGGCGCCCACGCGCCGGCGCAGCACCGGGGCGCCGCTGCTGCCGCGGTGGGTGCGGGCATCGGTCAGGAAATAGCCCTGCTGCTGGAACCGCACCCCGTAGGCCGAGGCCACCGAGGCCGCGCGCACCACGGGCAGGCGGTGCACCGTGTCGTGAAACCCCAGCGGGAACCCGATCACGACCAGCGCATCGCCGACCTGGGGCGGATCGCCCACGGCCTGCAGGTGGCCGGCGTCGAACGCCTCGAAGACGCAGCCCTCGGGCAGGCGGGCGATGTCGATCTCGATCGCGGCCACGTCCACCTCGCCCCCGCTGTCCACCGCCTGGCGCCACAGGCCCAGGCCGTCGCGGTACAGCGGCAGCGAGAACACGGCCACGCGCGTGAGGTCCTGCGGGTGCAGGTGCAGGTCGATTTCGATGCGGTCCGGAAAATGGGCGCTGGGCGCGTCGGCCAGCACGTGCCGGCTCGTCACCAGGAAAAGCCGCCCGTCGCGCCGGAAGAAGAAGCCGCTCGCGCCCGTCAGCGAGCGCGGTCCGTCGAACGTGCTGATGCGCGTGCTGGTGAGCAGCACGGATTCGGTGGCCGGAGCCTGGGACTGCGCCACGGGTCCGGACTCGGACTCGGCCAGCGGCGCCGGCGTGCCAGGCAGCGCGGCGATCACGCCGTGCATGCGGGCGGCGTCGCGCTCGAAGGTGGACAGCACATGGTCGGAGATGGGGGCGTGGAGCATCACGGTCCGGGCCGCTTCGACGTGCGCGTCGAACGACCGCGCCAGGGTGCCGTGCGCCCCGGACGGCAGGGCATCGAGCAGGGCCGGCAGCAGCGCGTCGATGGCGATGAGGCTGCCCTTGAGTTCGCAGATGCGCTCGGTAACGTCTTGCAGGTTTTTCATGGGGATGCGCCTTCCAAAAAAAGAAAACGCGGCCAGGGCCGCGTTTCGGGAGAGGTGCGGCCGGGGCGGACACCGCCCGGGCCTGGCGCCTTATTCGACGGCGCGGATGTTGGACGCCTGCGGTCCCTTTTCGCCTTGCGTCACTTCGAACTGCACGCGCTGGCTTTCCGCCAGGGTCTTGAAGCCGCTGCCACCCTGGATTTCGCGGAAGTGGGCAAACAGGTCCTTGCTGCCGTCAT
Source organism: Acidovorax sp. BLS4 (assembly GCF_032929295.1). Lineage (NCBI taxonomy): Bacteria > Pseudomonadati > Pseudomonadota > Betaproteobacteria > Burkholderiales > Comamonadaceae > Acidovorax > Acidovorax sp. BLS4. The sequence goes on along the minus strand of NZ_CP136797.1, from coordinate 5,205,869 downwards.
CGGGGGCGATGAAGCCGAAGCCCTTGCCATCGTTGAACCATTTCACGGTGCCGGTTTGTGTCGTCATATCGATTCCTTTTCAAGTTGCCGCGGCGCGAACGTGCCTGCGGCGCAGAGACGCCAAGAAAATCATCGATGGGATATTCGACAACATCCGCCGGCAGGGCGCCGGCGGGCAACTGGGGAGCGACCTAGGGAGTGACGGTCTTGCACATGTCTACGCGGCCCATGGTACACCCGTTCCCGCAACCGCCCTGGCGCCGCGCCGCGCTCACGGCAAAAGCCGCTCGTACTCGCGCTGCACGAGCCGGTGGCATTCGCAGCTGCGGCGCAGCAGTCCATCGATGTCCAGCACGGTGATGCGGCCACGGCGGTAGCGGATCAATCCGGCCTGCTGCAGGTGCCCCGCCGCTTCCGTCACCCCCTCGCGGCGAACGCCCAGCATGTGGGCGATGAGCTCCTGGGTCACCACCACGTCCGGGCCCTCCAGGCGATCGAGGCTGGTCAGCAGCCAACAGCAAAGTTGCTGGTCCAGCGAGTGGTGGCGATTGCACACGGCCGTCTGCGCGATCTGCGCCAGGAGCGCCTGTGCGTAGCGCAGCAACTGCCGCTGCCACGCGGCGGACTGCTGCAGCACGTCCAGCAGCGCATGGGCCGGCACGCGCCAGCCGCGGCCTGCGCACTGCACCACGGCGCGGTGGGGCATCGATTCGCCGCCCAGCACGATGCACGCGCCCACCATGCCCTCGAAGCCGACCACGGCGACCCCCGCGCAGCCGCCGTCTTCCAGGCGGTGCAGCAGCGAGACGATGGCGGTGGTGGGAAACACCGCATGGCCCACGCGCTCGCCCGGCTCGCCGAGCACCTGGCCCACGCCGAGGCTCACGGATTCGAGGTCGGGTTGCAGGCGCTGCCACTCGGTGTCGCCCAGGGCGGCGAGCAGGCGGTTGCGCCGGGGTTCTTCACGGTGGGGCATCGCATTCTCCAGAAAGCCGGATGCATCAGCGATGGAACAGCCACCGGCAACGATTCGCCCGGTTCAGTATAGGGCGCGGCCCGGGCCCGGCCTGTGTGTGCCAGCGCACAGACAGGCGGGCGGGCCGGCGATAGCCTCGCAGGCCAAGCGGTGCCAAGTCTTTCGCCGCCCTCTTTGGCTTTCCTTGCGCGCTCCACCCCATGCCCGCGCCGGTGCACCCACCGCCCGGCGGCATGCGATCACCCCCCACCTTTTCGGAGTTCCCCATGTCACAGCCTCCCTTTTTCCACGAAGCCTCGGGAACGGTGCGCTTCTGGGTCGAGGTCCAGTCGCAATGGATCGGTGCCAGCGTCGGCAAGGATGCCCTGCACTACCGCTACAGCCCGGCAGCGCGGACGAGGACCCGATGGACACCTACCGCAGCCACGCCCCCGAGATCGAGGCCGCGGCGCGCCGCCGCGTGGACCAGGGCGCCATCGAGCCCGTGATGCTGCGCGAGTTCGACCTGCGCGCGCCCTAGAGCGGCCGGCCGCGCACGCGCGCCCTCTTTCGCCCCGCCTTCCGTTGCCCGATCCGCCGTTCAGTCGCCTGGGCGCACCACCGCCCACAGCCCACCGAAAGGCACCATGACCCCCTTCCTCCAACGCCTCCTGTTTCGCGGCAGCGATGCATCGCTGTGGTCCGGCTCGGCGCCGGTGCGCGGCGAACTGTTCGGGCTGGAGCGCCTGGAGCAGCACGCCCAGAGCCTGGCCGCCGCGCAAGCCGTCAGCGCCAGGCCTCCGGCCGTCGCCCCGCTGCGCCGGCGCCTGGACGACAACGCCCGGGTGCTGCTGGCCGCCTACCGCGCCAGCGCGGCCGAGCTGGAGGCGGGCCGGCGGGTCGTGCCCGCCGCCGAGTGGCTGCTGGACAACTACCACCTCGTCGAAAAGCAGGTGCGCGACATCCGGGGCGATCTGCCGGCCGACTACTACCGGCAGCTGCCCAAGCTCGCATCGGGCCCCTTCGCGGGCTATCCCCGGGTGCTGGGCCTGACCTGGGCCTTCGTGGCCCACACCGACAGCCATGTGGATGCGGGCACGTTGCGGGCCTTCCTGCAGGCCTACCAGCGCGTGCAGCCGCTGACCATCGGCGAGCTGTGGGCGGTGGCGATCACGCTGCGCATCGTGCTGATCGAGAACCTGCGCCGGCTGGTGGACCAGATGACCGTGGGACGCGCCGCGCGGGCCGACGCCGACCGGCTCGCCACGCACCTGATGGCCCTGGGCTCTGCCCGCTCGGCGCTGGACGAGGACATCGCCGCGCGGTCGCCCCTGGCGCTGTCCGAGCTGTTCGCCGCCCAGCTTGCCAAGCGGCTGCGCGACCACGACCCGCGGACCATGCCGGCACTGGGCTGGCTGCAGGAGCGCCTGCAGCAGCAGGGCACCACCATCGACGAAGTGGTGTCGCATGCCCAGCAACGCCAGGGCGCCTCCAACGTCACCGTGCGCAACGTGATCACCAGCCTGCGCCTCATGTCCGACATCGACTGGGCCGACCTGTTCGAAAGCGTGAGCCTGGTGGACGAGCGGCTGCGCGAAGGCAGCCACTTCGCCGCGATGGACTTTCCCACGCGCAACCTCTACCGCGACGCCATCGAGCAATTGGCGCGCCGGTCCCGCCATTCGGAGCTGGATATCGCCGAGCACGCGCTGGCCGCCGCGAAGGCCGCCGCCAGCGCCCCAGGTGCAGAGCGCAGCGACGGCGCCGACGACCCCGGCTACCACCTCATTTCCGGGGGGCGCAGGGCGCTCGAGCAGGCCATCGGCTTCCATGCGCCGCTGCACTGGCGCCTGGCGCGACTGCGGGGCGAGCACAGCCTGCGCGGCTACGTGGGCGCCATCGCGCTGACCACGGGCGCGCTGTGCGCCGCGGGCTGGCTCGTGCTGCCCGTGGGCGCAGGCGCGTGGCTGACCGCACTGTGGCTGCTGGGCCTGCTGCTGCCCGCCTCCGAGGTCGCCACCAGCCTGGTGCACCGACTGGTGGCCTGGCGCCTGGGCGCGGCGCCCCTGCCCGGGCTGGAGCTGGCCGGGGGCATTCCGGCCTCGATGCGCACCCTGGTGGCCATGCCCACGCTGTTCACCAGCGCGGCGGACCTGCTGGAGCAGATCGAGCGGCTGGAGGTGCACTACCTGGCGGGCGGCGAGGGCGACATCGCCTTCGCGCTGGTGGCCGATGGCGTGGATGCGCCCACGCAGGACCTGCCCTCCGATGCCCCCCTCGTCGCACTGGCCGAGCAGGCCATCGCGGCGCTGAACCTGCGCCACGGCCCCGCGCCGCAGGGGCCGCGATTCCTGCTGCTGCACCGCCGCCGCCTGTTCAATGCGGCGGAGACCACCTGGATGGGATGGGAGCGCAAGCGGGGCAAGCTCCATGAGCTGAACCGGCTGCTGCGCGGCGCGGCGGACACCAGCTTCGTGCCCACCCCGGCCGTGCCGCAGGGCGTGCGCTACGTGATCACGCTGGACGCCGACACGCGGCTGCCGCGCGACGCGGCGCTGCGCCTGGTGGGCAAGATGGCCCACCCGCTCAACCGCCCCCGGTTCGACCCGGTGTCGCAACGCGTCGTGGGCGGCTACGCCATCTTGCAGCCGCGCATCACGCCGTCGCTGCCCACCGGCAGCCAGGGCTCGTTCTACCAGCGGATCTCCTCCAGCCCGGGCGGCATGGACCCCTATGCGATGGCCATCTCGGACGTCTACCAGGACCTCTTCGGCGAAGGCTCGTATACCGGCAAGGGCATCTACGACGTGGATGCCTTCGAAGCATCGCTGCAGGGCCGGGTGCCGGACAACACCCTGCTGAGCCACGATCTCTTCGAAGGCACTTTCGCGCGCGCCGGCCTGGCCTCCGACATCGAACTGATCGAGGAAGCCCCCGCCCGCTACGACGTGGCCGCGCGGCGCCAGCACCGCTGGACCCGGGGCGACTGGCAGCTGCTGCCCTGGATCATGGGCCACTGGAGCGGGCCCCAGGCCGTGTCCGCCGTGGGGCGCTGGAAGATGATCGACAACCTGCGCCGCTCGCTGCTGGCGCCATCGGCGCTGCTGGCGCTGGGCATGGCCTGGGCGATGCCCACGGCGCCCGCCGCCGTCGCCATGCTGCTGGTGCTGCTGGTACTGGCCATTCCTTCCTGCCTGCCGTTGCTCTCCAGCGCCTGGTCGCACCGGCCGGGCGTGCGGCTGCGCAGCCAATGGCGGGTGCTGGCCGCCGATGCGCGGATGGCCTGCGCCCAGACCGTCCTGGCCTGGAGCCTGCTGGCGGACCAGGCCTGGCGCATGGGCGATGCCCTGGTGCGCACGCTGGCCAGAATGTTCGCCACCCGCCGCCACCTGCTGGAATGGACGACCGCGGCGCAGTCCGGCCAGCGCCCCCGGCCGGGCGTGCGGGGCTTTTACCGGCAGATGGCCCCGGGCATGGCGCTCGGCCTGGCCGTGGCAATAGCCTCCATCGCGGCGGCGCCATCGCACTGGGCGGCCACGCTGGCGCTCCTGCTGCCGATGCTGTCGCTGTGGCTGGCGGCGCCCGCCCTCGCCGCATGGGCCAGCCGGCCGCCAGGCACGGCGCCCCTGCTGGACCTGCAGCCCGCGCAGGCCCTGGCGCTGCGCCGGATCGCGCGGCGCACCTGGCGCTACTTCGAGACCTTCGTGACGCCGGCGGACCACATGCTGCCGCCCGACAACTTCCAGGAAACGCCCCGGCCCGTGGTGGCGCGCCGCACCTCGCCGACCAACATCGGCCTGTACCTGCTGGCGACGGCCGCGGCGCGCGATTTCGGCTGGGCCGGCACGCTGGAGACGGTGGCGCGCCTGGAGGCGACGTTCGCCACGCTGCAGCAGCTGCAGCGCTTTCGGGGCCACTTCTTCAACTGGTATGGCACGGCGGACCTGCGCGCGCTCGATCCGCCCTACGTGTCGTCGGTGGACAGCGGCAATCTCGCCGGCCACCTGATCGCCCTGGCCAACACCTGCGACGAGTGGCGGGCCCAGGGCGGCCCCTGCGCGGAAGTTCGCACGGGCATCGGCGACGCGCTGCAGCTGGCGCGTGCGGACCTGCCGGGCCTGGCCAGTGCGCGCGGCGTGCCCCTGGCGCAGCGCATGGGCGAGCTGCTGGACGGCATGGCCGCCCTGATCGATGGCCCCCTGCCCCTGCGGGAGCTGGCGCCCGCGCTGGGCCGTCTGGCCGACAAGGCGGCCAGCGCGGCGACGCCGGCGGGCTCGGTGGACGGCGATCCGGGCGTGGACGAAATGCTGTTCTGGACCCGCGAGATCGCCCGCGTGGCCGCGGCGCACGCCGAAGATGCCCTGGCGCCCACCCCGGCGCCGGCACTGGCCCAGCGGCTGCAGGCACTGGCCGGCACGGCGCGTGAGATGGCCCTGGCCATGGATTTCGCGTTCCTGATGGACCCGGAGCGCAAGCTGCTGTCCATCGGCTACGCCCTGGCGGAGCAGCGCCTGGACGAGAACTGCTACGACCTGCTCGGGTCCGAAGCCCGGCTGGCGAGCCTCTTCGCCATCGCCAAGGGCGATGCGCCCACCCGCCACTGGTTCCGCCTGGGGCGTGCTGCCACGCCGCTTGCGGGCAGTTCGGCGCTGATCTCCTGGTCCGGCTCGATGTTCGAATACCTGATGCCCTCGCTGGTCATGCGGGCGCCCGCGGGCAGCCTGCTGGAGCAGACGAACCGCCTCGTGGTGCAGCGGCAGATCGCGTACGGGCAGGCGCTCGGCATTCCGTGGGGCATCTCGGAGTCTGCCTACAACGCGCGCGACCGGGAGTTCACCTACCAGTACTCCAACTTCGGCGTGCCGGGCCTGGGCCTCAAGCGCGGACTCGGCGACAACCGCGTCATCGCGCCGTACGCCACCGGCCTGGCGGCCATGGTGGAGCCGCGCGCGGCGCTGCTGAACTACGAGCGCCTGGCCGCCCTGGGCGCGCTGGGCCACCATGGCTTCTACGAAGCGCTGGATTTCACGCCCACGCGCCTGCCCGAGGGGCAGCCGGTGGCCATCGTGCGCAACTACATGGCCCATCACCAGGGCATGACCATCGTGGCCCTGCTCAACGTGCTGAAGGACGGCCGCATGCGCGAGCGCTTTCACCGCGAGCCCATGGTCCAGTCCAGCGAACTGCTGCTGCAGGAGCGCACGCCGCGCAACGTGGCGGTGGACCGGCCGCGCGCCGAAGAAGTCAAGGCCTCGCTGGACGGCGGCGTGGGCCAGCCACCCACCGTGCGCCGACTGGTGGCCGGAGCGCCGGGGCCGGTCACGCACCTGCTGTCCAACGGCAGCTACACGGTCATGCTCACGGCCGCCGGCGCGGGCTACAGCCGCTGGCGCGGGGTGGCGGTGACCCGCTGGCGCGAGGACGCCACGCGGGATTCGCACGGCAGTTTCATCTACCTGCGCGATGTGCAGAGCGCCCAGCTCTGGTCGCCCACCACCCAGCCCCTGGGGGCCAGCCACCACCACGGCGACGTTCTGTTCGGCGAGGACCACGCCACGTTCTCGCACCACGACAAGGGCCTGCTCACCACGCTGGATGTGCTGGTGTCCGGCGAGACCGACGGCGAGGTGCGCCGCATCTCGCTGGCCAACAGCGGGCGCCGGGCGCGCGAGATCGATGTGACCTCCTATGCCGAGGTGGTGCTGGCGCCGCAGGCCGCGGACGACGCGCATCCCGCGTTCTCCAAGCTCTTCGTGCTGACCGAGTACCTGCCGGAATTCGGCGCGCTGATCGCCACGCGCCGGCCGCGCACGCCGCACGAGCCGCAGGCATGGGCCGGGCATTTCGCGGTGCTGGAAGGCGAGATCACCGCGGCGCCCCAGTACGGCTCCGACCGCGCGGGCTTCCTGGGCCGGGGACGCGACCCCGCCACCGCCGCCGCCGTGCTGCAGGACCTGCCGCTGTCGGGCGCCGTGGGCACGGTACTGGACCCGGTGTTCGCCCTGCGCCAGCGGGTGCGCGTGGCACCGGGCGGGCTGGCGCGCATCGCCTTCTGGACGGTGGTGGCATCGACCCGCGCGGGGCTGCTGGACCTGATCGATCAGCACCACGAGCGCAGCGCCTTCGACCGCGCCGCCACGCTGTCGTGGACGCAAGCCCAGGTGCAGCTGCGCCACCTGGGAGTGGACGGCGAGGAAGCCGCCGACTTCCAGCGCCTGGCCGCCCCGCTGCTGTATGCCGACCGCCGGTTCCGCGCCCATCCCGAGACCCTGCTGCAAGGCGCCGGGCCGCAGTCGGGGCTGTGGCCGCACGCGGTCTCCGGCGACCTGCCCATCGTGGTGCTGCGCATCGACGACATCGAGGACATGCCGCAGGTGCGGCAATTGCTCACGGCCCACGAATACTGGCGCATGAAGCAGCTGAGCGTGGACCTGGTCATCCTCAACGAACGCGCGTCTTCCTACGTGCAGGACCTGCAGGTGGCCATCGAGACCGCGGTGCGCAGCAGCCAGGCGCGCCCGGCCATGGCGTCGGGACTGGCGCAGGGCGCGGTCCATGTGCTGCGGGCCGACCTGCTCGGGGTCCAGGGGCGCGCGCTGCTGCAGTCGGCGGCGCGCCTGGAACTCGTCGCGCGCCAGGGCCCGGTCGCCGACCGGCTCGCCCGCATGGCGCCGCCCTCCCCGGGCGCGGCACCGGCCACCGCCCGGCCGGCCTGGGTGCCGCCGCCCTCCCCGCTGGCGCCTGGCGCGGCACCCGCCCCAGCGGCATCCGACGACCTGGAGTTCTTCAACGGCCTGGGCGGATTCGCTCTGGACGGGCGGGAGTATGTCGTGCGGCTGGGCGCAGGCCAGGCCACCCCGGCGCCCTGGATCAACGTCATCGCCAACCCGGGGTTCGGGTTCCAGGTGTCCGAGCGCGGCAGCACCTGCACCTGGTGCACCAACAGCCGCGAGAACCAGCTGACCCCGTGGTCCAACGACCCGGTGAGCGATCCGTCCGGAGAAGCGATCTACGTGCACGACGAAGCCACGGGCGAAGCGTGGACCGCCACGGCGCAGCCCCTGGGCGACGATGGCCTGTACGAAGCGCGCCATGGCCACGGCTACAGCCGGTTCGCGCACGCGGCGCGCGGCCTGGGGCTGGAGCTGCTGCAGTACGTGCCCGGCGAGGACCCCGTCAAGATCTCGCGCCTCACCCTGCGCAACACCTCGGGCAAGGCCCGGCGCCTGACCGTCACGGCCTATGCCGAATGGGTGCTGGGCACCTCGCGCGGCGCGTCGGCGCCGTTCATCGTGACCGCGGTGGATGCCGGCAGCGGCGCCCTGCTCGCCCACAAGCCCTGGGACATGGCGTTTGCCGGCCGGGTGGCCTTCGCGGACCTGCGCGGTCAGCAGACGGCGTGGACGGCCGACCGCACGGAGTTCCTGGGCCGCCACGGCGGGCCCGGAGCGCCTGCCGCGCTCACAGGCCATGTGCCGCTGTCGGGCCGCACGGGCGCCGGGCTCGACCCCTGCGCGGCGCTGCAGTGCGTGGTCGAACTCGCCCCGGGGGCTTCGGTGGAGGTCGTGTCCCTGCTGGGGCAAGGCGACTCGCTGCAGGCCACGCAGGCGCTCATCGCCCGCTACCGCACCTGCGATCTCGATGCCGTGCTGGCGCAGGTGACCGCAGGCTGGCGTCAGACGCTGGGCGCGGTGCAGGTGCGCACGCCCGACCGGGCCATGGACATCCTGCTCAACGGCTGGCTGCTCTACCAGACCATCGCCTGCCGGCTCTGGGCCAGGGCGGCCTTCTACCAGGCCAGCGGCGCCTACGGATTCCGCGACCAGTTGCAGGACGGGATGGCGCTGCGCTTCACCCACCCGGAGCAGACCCGCGCGCACCTGCTGCGCGCCGCCGGCCGCCAGTTCCCGGAAGGCGACGTGCAGCACTGGTGGCTGCCGCACTCCGGCCAGGGCGTGCGCACCCGCATCTCGGACGACCGCGCCTGGCTGGCCTATGCGGCGGCGGAGTATGTCGCCACCTCGGGCGATCACGCCGTGCTGGACGAAGCCGTGCCCTTCCTCGAAGGCCCGGCGCTGCAGCCCGGCGAACACGATGCGTTCTTCCAGCCCATGCCGTCCGGACAGTCGGCCTCGCTGTTCGAGCACTGTGCCCGCGCGCTGGACCAGTGCATGGCGCTCACGGGCCGGCAGGGGCTGCCGCTCATCGGCACCGGCGACTGGAACGACGGCATGAACCGCGTGGGCGCCGAAGGGCAAGGCGAGAGCGTGTGGCTGGGCTGGCTGCTGATCCGCACCGTCGCCCTCTTCGCGCCGCTGGCCGAAGGCCGGGACGACGCCCGGGCCGCGCTCTGGCGCGCGCACGCGGAATCGGTGCGCGCCGCCATCGAGGCGGTGGCATGGGACGGCGCCTGGTATCGCCGCGCCACCTTCGACGACGGCACCTGGCTGGGCTCGCAGGACAGCGGAGAGTGCCGCATCGACGCCATCGCCCAGGCCTGGGCCGTGCTGTCGGGGGCCGCCGACCCGGCAAGGGCCGCCCAGGCCATGGATTCGCTGGAGCGGCACCTGATCCGCCAGGACGACGGGCTCGCGCTGCTGCTAGCCCCCCCGTTCGACCAGATGCCGCGCGACCCGGGGTACATCAAGGGCTACCCGCCCGGCCTGCGCGAGAACGGCGGCCAGTACAGCCACGCCGCCATGTGGTCCATCCTCGCCTTCGCGCAGCAGGGCGATGGCGACCGGGCCGCCGCGCTGTTCCGGCTGGTGAACCCCATCCTGCACGCCAGCACGCCCGAGCAGGTCGCCCGCTACCGGGTCGAGCCCTACGTGGTCGCGGCCGACGTCTATGCCGTGCCCCCGCATGCCGGGCGCGGCGGCTGGACCTGGTACACCGGCTCGGCCGCCTGGATGTACCGCGCGGGCATCGAAGGCATCCTGGGGCTGCGCCGCGAAGGCACGGCGCTGCGGGTGCGGCCCTGCATTCCTGCGGACTGGCCGGGGCTCGAGGCGACGGTCACCATCGGCACCAGCCACTGCGCGATCCGCGTCGCCCGTGCCCCGGGTGCCGGCGGCCCGCCGCAGGCCTGGCTGGACGGTGTCTCCGTGCCCTGCGAAGACAGCGGCGTGCGCGTGCCGCTCGACGGTGGAGAGCATGATTTGCTGCTGACGCTCTGATCGCGGTGCGCCCCATGCACCAAAGCCCGCCCATACTGTATTTAAATACAGACACTCAGTACACTCTGGCCCACCATGGATTTCGCTCTGTGGCACAGTCGGAGGGCACGCCTGCAGGCAACCCGCCCGGCACTGCGCAGTGAACGCCCCCCAACCCATGACCACCGCTTCTCCCCACGATCCGGAGCCCCCGCTTCCGCCCGACACCGCCCTGACACAGGCGTCCGATCCCGCGTCCGCCGCGGCCCTGCAGCGCCGCGTCGAGTGCGCACCGGAATGGTTCTGTGCCTTCCTGGCGGGCAGCAACCGGGAGAAGAACCGCTTCCTCAAGGAACTGGCCACCATGAAGGGGTCGGTGACGTGGCTGGTCCAGCAGCGCCGCCAGGGGCTGTGGACGGCCGAGGAGCGCGACCGGCTGCGCAGCGTGATGCGCTCGGCCTCGTCGGTCAGCCCCTACCTGCTGGTGTGGGTGGTGCCCGGCTCCATGCTCATCCTGCCGTTCATGGCCTGGTTCATCGACTGGCGCCGCCGCGGGCGCGAGGTGGCGAAGGACCCCGCCTGAGCGTCATCCCGGCCTGGCATGGCGGGGCCCCGAGCCTGAACGCACGGGCCCACCGCCGGGCCTGATCAGCCGAAGCGCCCGGCCGCGAACGCCACCACCACGCCGGTGCCCACGAGCCCGGCCTGCCAGCGCAGCGCCACCGTCCACGACGGCACGTGGCGCTCCACCCGCCAGTACAGCAGGCGCCCCGCGGCCAGCGACAGGCCGAACGCGGTGGCCATGCCCAGCAGGTTCATCGCGGCGGAGTCCGGCCAGGCCTGCTGGAACACGGCATTCACCAGCAGGCACACGGGAAAGTGCACGAGGAACACCGAATACGACATGCGCCCCAGCCGCTCCAGGGGATGGGGCACGGCACTGGGTGCCCCGGCAGGCCAGCGCGCCGACAGCCAGGGCTGCCCCCAGCGCAGCCACAGCACCAGCACCAGCGCGGCCACCCAGGCCACCGCGATGCGTTCGCGGAACTCCACCGCCAACGCCACCACCCCCAGCGCGGCGATGGCCAGCAGCCCCGCCCGCGCACGGGGCGCGCGCACGGTCCAGCACGCGAGCATGCCCAGGCCATACGAGCCGAAGAAATAGCAGGCCCACATGTCCAGGCCCGGCTCGCGGTTGAGCCACAGCAGGGACAGCGCCGTGCCGGCCAGCACCAGCGCCTTGCCCAGGCGCTCCGCCTGGGGCCGGCTCACGCCCGGCCAGCGGCGCACGGCCGAGAACAGCAGCGCCGCCAGCGCGAAGAGCTGGAAGTCGATGCCCACGTACCAGACCCCGGCGGACAGCGCCTCCTCGCCCACGATGTCCTGGATCATCAGCGCGTTCGCCACCAGCTGGGTGGGGCTGGGCTCGCCCGGCACCGAGGGGTGGTCCAGGAAGGGCCGCACCGCGGCGGAGGCCAGCACCGCCAGCACCAGGGCCACGGCGTAGGGCACGGCCAGCCGCACGAACCGCCGTCCGATCTGCTCGGAGGCGCTGTCGAAGCGCGCCGCGCCGGTGGGCGCCAGGCTGGCCGCGGCCAGGTAGCCGCCGAGGACCAGAAACACCTGCACGGCCATCCGCCCATGCTGGGACAGCCACGCCATCACCTGCGGCATCAGCGGCAGGGCCACATCGGACATGGGGCCGTAGAAAACGAGGTGGTGCGCGACGATGGTCGCGCAGGCCAGGCCCTTGACCGTGTCGATCAGGGAACTGCGGGAGGCGGAGGACATGCGGAAACCGGCGAGGGACGAACCATGGAACGGGCCGCGCGGCAAAGTGCCCGCGGGCCCGCAAAAAAGCGCTCCCGGCACTGCCATGCGGCAGCGCCGGGAGCGCGGGGGTCGAAAAGTATAGCGTCCCGGGCCGGGGCAGCCGGCCCGGCGGCGCGGCTCAGAGGACGGCCAGGCGGCCCCGCGCGGCCTGGTACTCGCGGCGCAGGCGGGCCACGAGGTCGGCCGCGCCGGTCACCTCGGTGATCGCGCCGATGCCCTGGCCGCAGCCCCAGATGTCCTTCCAGGCCTTCTTAGCGTCGCCGCCAAAATTCATCTTGCTTGGGTCGGACTCGGGCAGGTGGTCGGGGTCGAGCCCGGCCGCGCGCACCGAGGGCGCCAGGTAGTTGCCGTGCACGCCCGTGAACAGGTTGCTGTAGACGATGTCGTCGGAGTTGCCGTCCACGATGGCCTGCTTGTAGGCCTCCTGCGCCCGCGCTTCGTGCGTGGCGATGAAGGCCGAGCCGATGTAGGCGAAGTCGGCCCCCATGGCCTGCGCGGCCAGCACGGCGCCGCCCGAGGCGATCGCGCCGGACAGCGCCACGGGGCCGTCGAACCACTGGCGGATCTCCTGGATCAGCGCGAAGGGGCTCTTGACCCCCGCATGCCCGCCCGCGCCCGCGGCCACGGCGATGAGGCCGTCGGCGCCCTTCTCGATCGCCTTGTGCGCGAACTTGTTGTTGATGATGTCGTGCAGCACGATGCCGCCCCAGCCGTGCACGGCCTGGTTCACGTCCTCGCGCGCCCCCAGGCTGGTGATGACGATCGGCACCTTGTACTTGGCGCAGACCTGCATGTCGTGCTCCAGGCGGTCGTTGCTCTTGTGCACGATCTGGTTGATGGCGAACGGGGCCGACGGCCGGTCGGGGTGCGCCTTGTCATGCGCCGCCAGCGCCTCGGTGATCTCGGCCAGCCAGTCGTCCAGCTGCTCGGCCGGGCGGGCGTTGAGCGCGGGCATCGAGCCCACGATGCCCGCCTTGCACTGCGCGATCACCAGCTGGGGGTTGCTGATGATGAACAGCGGCGAACCGATGACGGGCAGCGAGAGTTTCTGAAGCGCCGGTGGCAACTGGGACATGGACGGTCTCCGGGGTTGGTATTAATGACGAAAAACGGCCCCAGCGCATATTGCTCCAGGGCATTCAGCTATCGATTCAATAGCAATCAAGGCAGCCAAAGCAGTGTCAGAACGCCTCGGGCGCCAGCGCGGTCACGCTGTCGGCACCTTCCACGATGGCATCGCGCAGGCCGCCGGCCTTGACCAGGATGTGGTCCGCGTAGAACTGCGCGGTGGCGATCTTGGCGCGCAGGAAGGCTTCGTCCTGTCCCTCCGGCAACAGCCGCTGCGCGGCCAGCAGCGCGCGGCCCATCTGCCAGCCCGCCACCAGGTTGCCGGCCAGCATCAGGTAAGGCACGCTGCCCGCATAGGCGGCGTTGGGCTGGGCCTTGGCGCTGGCGGCGATGAAATCCACCACCTCCAGGAACGCCGCGCGGGCCTGGGACAGGCGCCGGGCCACGGCGCGGGCAGCGGGCGTGCCGCTGGCGTGGAGCTCGCCCTCGGTCGCCGCGATCTGCGCGGCGATCGCCTTGGCCGTCTGGCCGCCGTCGCGCGCCGTCTTGCGGCCCACGAGGTCGTTCGCCTGGATGGCGGTGGTGCCTTCGTAGATGGTGAGGATCTTCGCGTCGCGGTAGTGCTGCGCGGCGCCGGTCTCCTCGATGAAGCCCATGCCGCCATGCACCTGCACGCCCAGGCTGGTGACCTCCAGGCTCATCTCGGTGCTGTAGCCCTTGACCAGCGGCACCATGAATTCGTAGAACGCCGTGTTCTGCCGGCGCGTCTCGGCATCGGGGTGGTGGTGCGAGGCGTCGTAGGCGGCCGCGGCCACGGTGGCCATGGCGCGGCAGCCTTCGGTGTAGGCGCGCATGGTCATGAGCATGCGGCGCACGTCGGGGTGGTGGATGATGGTGGCGCTGGCCTTCACGCTGCCGTCCACGGGCCGGCTCTGCACGCGGTCCTTCGCGTAGCCCACGGCCTGCTGGTAGGCGCGCTCGGCCACCGCGATGCCCTGCACGCCCACGGCGTAGCGCGCCGCGTTCATCATGATGAACATGTATTCGAGGCCGCGGTTTTCCTCGCCCACCAGGTAGCCCACGGCGCCGCCGTGGTCGCCGAACTGCAGCACCGCGGTGGGCGATGCCTTGATGCCCAGCTTGTGCTCGATGGAAACGCAGTGCGCATCGTTGCGCTTGCCCAGGCTGCCATCGGCGTTGACCAGGAACTTGGGCACCACGAACAGGCTGATGCCCTTCACGCCCTCGGGCGCGCCCTGCACGCGCGCCAGCACGAGGTGCACGATGTTGGCGGCCATGTCGTGCTCGCCGTAGGTGATGAAGATCTTGGTGCCGAACACCTGGTAGGTGCCGTCGCCCTGCGGCTCGGCGCGCGTGCGCACCAGCGCCAGGTCCGAGCCGGCCTGTGGCTCGGTGAGGTTCATCGTGCCGGTCCACTCGCCGGTCACCAGCTTTTCGAGGTAGGTGGCCTTGAGGTCATCGCTGCCGGCCGTGAGCAGTGCCTCGATGGCGCCGTCGGTCAGCAGCGGGCACAGCGCGAAGCTCAGGTTGGCGCTGTTGCACATCTCGATGCAGGCCGCGCCGATGGTCTTGGGCAGGCCCTGGCCGCCGAAGTCGGCCGGGTGCTGCAGGCCCTGCCAGCCGCCCTCGGCGTACTGGCGAAAGGCCTCCTTGAACCCCGGCGTGGTCGTGACCACGCCGTCCTTCCAGGACGACGGGTTGCGGTCCCCCACCCCATTCAGTGGCGCCACCACGCCCTCGTTGAAGCGGGCGCATTCCTGCAGCACCGCCTGGGCGGTGTCGAGGCCGGCGTCCTCGAAACCGGGCAGCCGGGCCACTTGCTCGATGTTCGCCAGGTGCTCGATCGCGAACAGCATGTCCTTGACGGGGGCGGTATAACTCATGGAAGAAGTCTCCGGGGGCGAAAAATGTCGGAAAAAAAGGCATCGCAAGCGATGCCTTCCGGGGAACGGGGCCGCGCGATCAGAGCGCCTTGACCAGTTCCGGCACGGCCGTGAACAGGTCGGCCTCCAGGCCGTAGTCGGCCACGCTGAAGATCGGCGCCTCCGGGTCGCGGACCCCGCCAGCCGCGAGCACCGCAGGTTGCCCCGGAGCGAAGCGCAGGGGACACGGACAGTAGGGTCGCCTTTTCTTTGCTTACTTTCTTTTGGCGAAGCAAAAGAAAGTGAGTGCGCCGCCGGGCGCAACTCCCGGCCCCGAAACGTAACTTATCAGCAATCAACCAAAAATTAGCACCTACCCCATCGGTCAGCCCAACCAAAGTCAAAGTTAACCAAAAATCACGCCATGACCCAAACCCAATCCACCTGCCCCTACTGCGGCGTAGGCTGCGGCGTGATCATCGAATCCACCGGCCCCCAGATCACCGGCGTGAGAGGCGACCCCACCCACCCCGCCAACTTCGGCCGCCTGTGCACCAAGGGCTCCACCCTTCACCTCACCGCCGCCAGCCCCGTCACCCTCCAGACAAGACTGCTCACCCCCCAGCACCGCCCCCAGCGCGGCGACAAGCCCCAGCCCATCGCCTGGGAAGCAGCCCTCGACACCGCCGCACAAAAATTCGCCGACACCATCGCCCGGCACGGCCCCGACGCCGTTGGCTTCTACGTCTCCGGCCAGCTCCTCACCGAGGACTACTACGTCTTCAACAAGCTCGCCAAGGGCCTGGTCGGCACCAACAACATCGACACCAACTCGCGCCTGTGCATGAGCAGCGCCGTGGCGGGCTACAAAACCACGCTCGGCGCCGACGCCCCGCCCACCTGCTACGACGACGTGCAGCACGCGCAGTGCCTCTTCATCGTGGGCAGCAACACCGCGTGGGCGCACCCCATCCTGTTTCGCCGCATCGAGGACGCCAAGGCCGCCAACCCGGGCATGAAGATCATCGTGGCCGACCCGCGCCGCACCGAGACCGCCGGGCTGGCCGACCTGTTCCTGCCCATCCAGCCGGGCAGCGACGTCATGCTGTTCCACGGCATGCTGCACCTCATGCTGTGGGAAGGCTGGGTGGACAGCGCCTACATCGCCGCGCACACCACCGGCTTCGACGCGCTCAAGGCCCTGGTGCGCGACTGCACGCCCGCCCGCGTGGCCGAGGTGTGCGGCATCAGCGAGGCGGATCTGGCCACCGCCGCGCGCTGGTTTGCCGGTGTGGGTGCCGGTGCAAGTGCCGGCGCCAGTGCCGCGCGCCAGCCCACGCTCAGCCTTTACTGCCAGGGCCTGAACCAGAGCACCAGCGGCACGGCCAAGAACGCCGCCCTCATCAACCTGCACCTGGCCACGGGACAGATCGGCCGACCGGGCGCGGGGCCGTTCTCGCTCACCGGGCAGCCCAACGCCATGGGCGGGCGCGAGGTGGGGGGACTGGCCAACCTGCTGTCGGCCCACCGCGACCTGGCCAACCCGCAGCACCGTGCCGAAGTGGCCGCGCTGTGGGGCGTGCCCGAGGTGCCGGGCACGCCCGGCAAGACCGCCGTGGAGATGTTCCAGGCCGCGGCCGACGGCGAGATCCGGGCGCTGTGGATCGCCTGCACCAACCCGGCGCAGAGCCTGCCCGACCAGGCCACCGTGCGCCGCGCGCTGGAGCGCGCCGAGTTCGTGGTGGTGCAGGAGGCCTTCGCCACCACCGCCACCGCGCAGTACGCCGACCTGCTGCTGCCCGCCACCACCTGGGGCGAGAAGACCGGCACGGTGACCAACAGCGAGCGCCGCATCTCCCGCGTGCGCCCCGCCGTGCCTGCGCCCGGCGACACGCGCCACGACTGGGCCATCGCCGTGCAGTTCGCCCACCGGCTGGAGGCGCGGCTGCGCCCGGGCCGGCCCACGCTCTTTCCGTACGCCACTGGCGACGGCGAAGCCGAGCGCGGCGCCGAGGCCGTGTGGAACGAGCACCGCGAGAGCACGCGCGGGCGCGACCTGGACATCACCGGCCTGTCGTGGGCGCTGCTCGATGCGCAGGGCCCGCAGCAGTGGCCCTGCCCGGCCGGCTGCGCCGAAAAAACCGATGCCGATGCCGATGCCGATGCCGATGCCGATGCCGATGCCGACCCTTCGGCCCCGCCCCGCCCGCTGGGCAAAGCGCGCCTGTACGAAGACGGCGTGTTCCCCACCGCCGACGGCCGCGCCCGCTTCGCCGCCAACGCCTGGCAGCCGGTGGCCGAGCCGCGCCAGGCGCGCTACCCGTTCAGCCTGACCACCGGCCGCCTGCGCGACCAGTGGCACGGCATGAGCCGCACCGGCACGCTGGGCCGCCTGTTCGGCCACGTGGCCGAGCCCAGCGTGCAGATGCACCCGCAGGACATGGCGCGCCGCCAGCTGGCCGAGGGCGACCTGGTGCACGTCACCAGCGCGCGCGGCGCCATCGTGGTGCCGGTGCAGGGCAGCACCGACGTGGGCCTGTCGCAGGCCTTCATCGCCATGCACTGGGGCAGCGAATACCTGAGCGGGCAGTCGTCCACCGGCACGCCGCTGGCGGGCGTGAACGCGCTCACCACGCCGGCCTTCTGCCCCACCTCCAAGCAGCCCGAACTCAAGCACACCGCCGTCAAGATCCTGAAGGCCGAGCTGCCCTGGCGGCTGCTCGCCATGGCCTGGCTGCCGGCCGACAGCGCCCTGGCCGCGCGCGAGGCGCTGGCCGCGCTGATGCCCGCCCTGCCCTTCGCCAGCTGCGTGCCCTTCAGCAACAACGCGCCCCTGGCCGGCCCGCAGCGCGAACGCCACGGCGTGCTGCTGCGCGCCGCCGGCCACGAGCCCGCGCCCGATGCGCTGATCGAACGCATCGAGGCCCTGCTGGGCCTGGACACTCCCGACACCCTGCGCTACGCCGACCGCCGCCAGGGCCAGCGCCGCGCGCTGCGCCTGGAGCGCCAGGGCGGCGACACCCTGCTGGCCGGCATGCTGCTGGCCGGCGACACCCGGGCGGAGGCCTGGCTCAAGACCCTGCTGCAGGAAGAGCTGCCCGCGCAAGGCTACGGCCGCCTGCTGCTCGTGCCCGGCGGCCAGGCGCCCTCCGGCGCGCAGGCCGTGCAGTCGCGCGGCAAGCCCGTGTGCTCCTGCCTGAACGTGACCGACGCCGCCATCACCGCCCACCTGGCGCAGTGCCACGGCACCGATGCCGACCGGCTCGCGCAGCTGCAGGGCGCGCTGCGCTGCGGCACCCAGTGCGGCTCGTGCGTGCCCGAGCTCAAGCGCATGGTGCGCGCCACGGGGCCGCTGGCCCCGGCCTCCCCGCAGGCCCCCGCCGCAGCCCTCTCCATATAACCAAAAGTTGGCAGAAGTGGGGGAGAATCCGGTCCCCTTCGATCCGCCAGAAAAACCCCACGCCATGGCCATCAGCCACTATCTCAAGGACCTCGGCCGCGGCGCGCGCGGCGCCCGCGCCATCGGCCGCGAGCAGGCCAATGACCTGTTCGGCCAGGTGCTGGACGGCCAGGTCACCGACCTGGAGATCGGCGCCTTCTGCATCGCCATGCGCATCAAGGGCGAGACCGCCGAGGAGATGTGCGGCTTTCTCGACGCCACCCACGCCCGCCTGGCCCGCCTGCCCGCCAGCGACCGGCCCGTGGTCGTGCTGCCCAGCTACAACGGCGCGCGCAAGCTACCCGTGCTCACCCCGCTGCTGGCGCTGCTGCTGGCGCGCGAGGGCCTGCCCGTGCTGCTGCACGGCATGCGCACCGAGGCGCGGCGCATTCTGGCATCGGATGTGCTCGACGCCCTAGGAATATCTGCCCTGAATGCTCCTGAAAAGATAGCAAACGGCACCGTGGCCCACATTCACACCGAAGCCCTGCACCCGGGCCTGGCCCGCCTGCTGGCCGCGCGCGAAGTGGTCGGCCTGCGCAACCCGGGCCACAGCGTGGTCAAGCTGATGAGCCCCTGCGCCGGGCCGTCGCTGGTCGTCACCGCCTACACCCACCCCGAGTACCAGGACATGCTGCACGCCACCTTCGCCACGCTGGGCATGAACGCCCTGCTCTCGCGCGGGTTGGAAGGCGAAGTGGCCGCCGACCCGCGACGAACGCCCCGTTACGACGCCTTCGTCGCCGGCGCGCACCATCTGTGGGAAGAGCAGCAGCCCGGCACGGCCAGCGAGGTGCCCGGCCTGCCCCAGGACATCGACGTGGACACCACCGCCCGCTACACGCGCCAGGTGCTCGACGGCGCGCTGCCGGTGCCCGCGCCGCTGTCCCGTCAGGTGGAACACATCTTGCGTCTGGCCGGGCAAATCCCTTTGGAGACAAACCCATGAATCGCCCATCCCCCCCCGCCTTCGAAGGCGTTCCCCCCGGCCGCTGCACGCTGGTCGGCGCCGGCCCGGGCGATCCGGAACTGCTCACCATCAAGGCCCTCAAGGCCATCCAGGCCGCCACCGTGCTGCTGGTGGACGACCTGGTCAGCGACGAGATCGTGGCCATGGCCCCGCCCGGCGCGCGCATCGTCCATGTGGGCAAGCGCGGCGGCTGCAAGAGCACGCCCCAGGCCTTCATCGAAAAGCTCATGGTCATGGCCGTGAACGAAGGTGAGAACGTCGTGCGCCTGAAGGGCGGCGACCCATTCATCTTCGGGCGCGGCGGCGAAGAGGTCGAGCACCTGCGCGCGGCCGGCATCGACGTGCAGGTGGTCAACGGCATCACCGCGGGCCTGGCCGGCATGACGCTGCTGGGCACGCCCCTCACCCACCGCGAGCACGCGCACGGCGTGGTGTTCGTCACCGGCCACGCCAAGCCCGGCGACGCCGGCACCGACTGGCGCCAGCTGGCCGCCACGGCGCGCGATGCACGCCTCACCCTGGTCATCTACATGGGCGTGAGCAGCGCCGCGCACATCCAGCAGGAGCTGCTCACCGGCCTGCCCGCCAGCACCCCCGTGGTCGTCATCCAGCACGTGAGCCTGCCCCAGCAGCGCCACGCGCTCACCATCCTGGGCGAGCTGCACGCCACCATCGAGCGCGAGCAGCTCGCCAGCCCCTCGGTCATCGTCGTGGGCGACGTGGTGAGCGGCGTGGCGGCAGCCGGCGCCCCTCGCGCGGCGCGCCCCGCCACCACCACTCCCGTCTCGCTGCGCAACGCCGTGGGCGGCTGACACGCCGGCAGCCCCGCGTCCTGCAGGCCAGCGCCGGCCTGCAGCGAACGCTGAACCGAGGACCGCCCGACGCCCTGCGCCGGGCGACGCTAGAGGGCCCCCGAAACCCCGCGGAAAGTGGCCGATGAACCCGCGCGCGCGCTTTCTCTCGGCCCGGTCGCAGGCACTCACCGCGCGGCCGGCCGGAGCCCGAATACCGCGCCATGCTTCAGCAGCTGAAGTGTTCTGAAATTTCACATTCAAGGCCTACAGACCCGTGAAAAACGGGCAGCGCATCGGTACATTGGCTCCCTGGCAGGCACCGCCATCACACGATGCGGCACCGCCAAAAACAATATTCAAAGGGAGAGAACCATGGCGATTACCGTGATCGAAAACGCCGGCTACGGCGTCTACAACCAGACCATCGATGTGACCGCGCAGGTGGCGGACGCGTATGCCAAAGGCACCCGCGTCTTCACCGCCAACAACAACTGGGGCGATCCGGCCCCAGGCGAGCGGAAATACCTCTACATCTTCTGGACCACCAACAGCGTGACGTCGTCCGGTGTGACCGGCGAAAACGACAAGCACGGCATCACCGTCCCCTGAGCACGGCGCTGCGGGCCCCCGGTGCCGGCCCGCCTTCATTTTTTGTATTCCATGCATTCACGGCACTGGCTGCGGGCCCGGTGGGCCATGCCGTGGCTCCATGGTTCAGCGGGATCCGCACGCGAGGGCGCGGCAGGACCCATTTCACCCCACCTTGAACAAGGAGTAATCCATGCCATCCATGTACGTTCAGAACATTTCGATTCCGGTCGCCAACGCCTCGGTGTCCGACGCGGGCGTCGTCACGGCACAGACGACCTACAGCTTCCCGACGAACGTGATTTCGGCCGGAGCCTCCGTTGCCGCCTACACCGCGTCCTTCGGCAACACGGACCACCATCTGCGCACCGTGGGCGCCAGCGTCCAGGTCCAGACCCAGGCCAACTCCCCCACGGTGACGATCACGGGCACCCTGCAGTTGCTGGACAACAGCAACAACAAGCTCAACCCGGCCAGTTGCAGCCTGACCGCCTCGGTGATTGCCTGGGCGCAGTAAATCCACTGATTCACCGACCGGACGGCCCTCCTTTGCTGCGTGAAGGAGGGCCGTTCCCATTGGAGCCTTTTCTTTTTCCAAGGAGTCGCCATGCCATCCACCGCCGGTCAGTCATCCAGCGCCCCAGCCCTCGGAATTCTCCAGTTCGACGCAGGCAGCCTGGGCACGGGCGTCAACCTGTTCCGGGGCAACCTGGCCTTTCCGCTCAAGTTGCTCACGCTCCCGGCGCGGGGCGGACTGGCCTGCGATCTGACGCTCATGTACCAGAGCAGCGTGGCCGACCAGGTGGCGCAGTGGAACCTCACGCACCCCAGCGGCGGGCTCGGCGTGGGGTGGAACATGCCGATGGATCAGATCGTGGCGAACACCGGCAGCGCTCCGCTGCAGGATGCCGAGTACTACCTGATGAACCAGGGGCAGGCCCTGCGCCTCGTGCCCATTCCGACGCAGTGGAGCCGTGGCACGGTCAGCGCGCAAGTGCTCGCCGGCGCGCTGCCGGGGCGGGTGCCGCCGGGGCTGGTCACGGCACTGGAAACGCATGGCTGGCGCCCCTCCAGCGCGGCATTGATCCGGCCCACGGAGCGGCCGGGCGAATGGCGCCTGGACGATCCGCAGCAGCGCCGCTCCCACGCCCTGGTGCCGCAAGCGGACGGCACGCTGGGCATCGAGACGGCGGGCCAGTCCTATGAGACCGTGCCCTACCAGTTCTGGCAGGTCACGTTCTATCCCCAATGGAACAGCTGGGAAGTGGTGCGCCCCGACGGCTCGGTCGCGATCTACGGCGAGAGCGACCGCCAGCTCGACGGCATCGAAGACCGCCATCTCGTGCAGTGGGGCATCCACTGGGACAACTGGACCGGGCCGAGCACGCAGGCGCAAGGGCAGGCGCGCCATGCACAGGCCTGGAACCTGGCGGAGCTGCGCAACACGGCGGGGAACTGGATCGCCTTCGCGTACCGCACGTCGGAGCAGACCGTCGGCGCCGGCACGCTCACCTACACCCGCGAATGCCAGATGGCCCGGATGGAAAACGACCTGGGCTGGTCCTGCCGATTCAACTGGAGCCCGATGACGTACGACAACACGTCGCTGGATGCCCCCAAGGAATACCTCGCCCTTCACTCGGACCCACGGCAGCGCCCCGGCCAGGTGCCCAACGCCTGGCAGGACCGTTTCGAATCGGTCTACCTGGACAGCGTGGATGTGTTCAACGACGCAGGCGCCCCCCAGGTCCGCCTGAACTTCGAATGGCATGACCTCGTGAACCTCACGCCCCCGGATGCCAGCAATCCGCTGGGCACGGGGGCGTGCTTCAAGCGGTACCTCAAGGCGGTCACCGATGTCCTTCCCGGGGGCGCCAGCAGGCCCGGCATCTCCTTCGAGTACGACCTGCAGGGGCAGGGGCCGCTCCCAGGCGCCCTGACCGCCATCACCTTGCCGACCGGTGGCATCACCCGCTACGAATATTCGGAAATCGACGTCGGGGCCGATGCCGAACTGGACCCCGGCGCCCGCAACCTGACGATTGCGAACCCCTTCGGCAGCGACACGGCTGCCACGCCCCGGGTCTGGTACGGCTCGGACTACGTGGTGATGGCCTGGTATGACAGCGCGCAGAACGCCTTGCTGGCGAATGTTCTGACCTGGGTGGGCCGATGGATGCCCGCCTGGCAGACCTGGCAGCGTTTCGACGGCGCCCTGGATGTCGACCGCATCGGCGCGACCACCAGCGAGCACAGTTTCGTGCTGATGCTGCCCCGCCTGGACGACAGCGCCACCGCGGTCTATCTGGCCTCCCGCCGCCCCATCGCGGTGGCCGACTGGGCCTTCGCCTCCGAGGGCGGCCAACCCGAGCCCTATCCCCATGCCAGCGGCCAGCTGCAGGTCGTGGGCGGCAGCGACTTCTATGTGGTGGTGGACAAGGACAACCGCCAGTTCACCCGCTATGCGCTGAACTGGCAATCCCGGTCCTGGGACATCGCCACGGAAACGGCACCGCAGAGCGGGAACAACGCCCGTCTGTTCGCCTGCGCCGCGGGCCAGCACTATCTGACCTTCTGCTACGACCCGGACACTGAGCAGGGACTCTTCAACCTTCGCTTTCGGGACCCCTTGCTGGCCTGGCACGAGGGTGCGTCGCTGGCGACGACGCAGGTGGTGATTCCAGCCTTCGGGACCACGTCGTATTTTCAGATGACCACCGAAGGCGGCATGGCGGCGGCCGCGTGGATCACGGAGTTCACCGCGAAAGGCAGCGCCATCCAGGCGTTCGACTATCGCCTGGCCGTGCTGCGCTGGGACGCGGATTACGGCGATCTCGCCTTCCAGGCGCTGCCGGACGTCTTCGACGGCCCCGGCTTCACCAACCTCTCCACGGCCTTCCTGCAGACCCTGGGGCCTTCCCTCGTCGGCGGCAGCCTCGTGGGCTCCGGACCGAACGTGCTGCGGTTCGATGGCGTCGACTGGTCCTACCACTTCGCCGGGATCCAGTACGCACCCGGCGCCGACCCCAGCACCCAGTTCTACTGGTATGCCTGGAACGGGCAAGCGGTGCTGAAAACGGAGAACACGACTTCGGCGCTGTACTCCGCCCTGGACAGTTTCGACCCCAGCGATCCGGCCGCGGGCTGGACCACGCAGGTGCTGCAGGACGAAGATCCCCCGCCGCCATCGCGCGAGACGCTCGGCTTTCCCACCCTCGCGGGCACCTATGCCTCGCAGGGGGGAACGCTGTATTCGCAGTCCGTCTGGCCCGGCTGGGCTCCGGTGCAGTCGCACCGGCTCGGTGAAATCACCGCGGCCTCCTTCGACAGCACGACGGTCATCGACCAGGCGCCGGACTTCCTGGCTTACATGACGCTGGACGCCGACGGCGCTCCCCAGGACACGCAGGTGCTGTTCTTCCGCAATGGCGGGCTCCTGAAAGATGCGCAAGGCGAGCCGGTGCGCGAGACATTCGCCGGGCAGCAGATGTTCCGCATGCTGAACCACACCCTGCGCTACGAGACCGCCGTTTCCGGGAAACTGCCGGCCATTCCATCGGGCTTCGTGACCTTCCCGACCGGCAGCGACATCGATGCGTCCGTCGAGATGACGCTGCACCGCTATGCCAACCATTCCGTGAAAGCGCCGCTGAGGGCCTTCGTTGTCACCGCGCTCACGCAGGACAGCGGCTACGGTGTCTTGAAAAAAGCCTACGCCTACACCGATGTCTCTGCGGCCACCGACAGTTCCGGCAGTGTGGTGCAGTTCGCCACGGTCACCGAATACGCGGCCACCACCGATCCCGCGCTCCAGCAGTACGGCGGGACGACCAGCCACTTCTACAACGGCTTGCCAGCGCGCAGCTTCCAGGCCGCTGCCGAGCGGCAGGTGCGGGCCGGGGCGCTGGCGGACACCCGATTCGCGGTGGAAGACGCCTACTCGCTCGTGGCGGGCATGCTCATCTCCAAGCAGGTGTTCGGCGCTGACGGCAGCGCTTTGTCGTCGCAGATCAGCGAATGGACCTACGTCGACCAGGTCGCAACGGCGCCCGCCGGCGGCACGCTGCGCAACCTGTATGGTGGCGTTCCGCAGGTGACCTCGTCCACGGAGGTGCTGCAGGGCGTCTCACGCACGATGGCGTTCACCTATTCCCTGGCCGGCGGCAGTCCCGATACCGTACAGACCGGGTACTACGGCAGCACCGGGCAATGGCGGGCCACCATGCGCTCGTCCGTTTTCGGGTTCGAGGTCTATCCGGCGCTTTGGAGCGCGAACATCCTGGCTCCCGTGGCGCAGGCCCTGATGCACAACCAGGACGACGACGGCGCCTGGCAGTTTCAGGCGGGCAAGGTGCAGACCTTCCGGACCTGGCAGCATGCCGATGGAACGCCCTACTGGGCGGAAGCGGACACCTGGGTGGCGAACGAGGCCGATGCGGTGCCCTTCACCGCCTGGGACGGCACGGACCCGGGCCACGGCTGGCTCCTGCAGGAACGCATCTCCGAGCGGGACGGACTGGGGCAGGTGCTGCTGTCCCATGACCTCGCGGGCCGCCCCATGGCCTCCCTGTTCGACGACCGGGCGAGGTTCCGCATCGCCGGGTTCGTCAACTCCGCCTCGGGCAATGCCTACGACAGTTTCGAGGACTACCAGGCCCCCACCTGGAGCCTTCCCGAGGGCAGCGTCGTCCAGGCCGGCGATGCCGCCACCGGCCAATCCTGCCTGCAGGTCAGTGCGTCGGGCACGCTGACGCGCAGCGTGTCCATCGCGCAGGGCCAGGCGCCGCAGGTGTTCTCGCTCTGGATGAAAACGCCCCAGGGCGCCGCCGGCACGGATTTCTCGGCCACCCTGCGCCTTACCTCGTCCCAAGGCCAAAGCCTGGAGCGCCCCTTGGAGCCGACCGCCGGGCAATGGCAGCCCGTGCAGTGGACCATCGACATGTCGGGACTGGGGCTTGCGGGCCCGGCGACCGTGACCCTGGCGATCGCGGTGCAGATCGATGGACCATCCGTCCCCTGGATCCGCCTGGACGACATCGCCTTCGCCCCCCTGGACTGCCAGTTCCAGGCCGTGGTGTACGACAGCGCGAGCCTTCGGACGGTCGGAGCGCTGACCCCCAACGGCAACATCTCCCGCACGGTCTACAACCCGGTGTCGGAACCCGCCGCGACCATCGGCCCGTGGAACAACCCGAGCCTGATCTGCATGGCCTACTTCTGCCGGCAGGACCACGTGGTGGACAGCACCCATCCCTTCCCCACGGACCGTCCCAATGCGGCCATCAACATCCAGGGCAACGGCGACGGCTTCTACGACCCCTTCGCCGACGATGCCCTGCAAAGCTACACGGCGGTCTCCGGCTCCGAATCCGAATGGACCTGCGGCCAGGGACGGCTCATCTACCAGGGGCAGTCGCAACAGCCGCTCGGCGCGCGCCTGGCGCGCACGGGATTCACGGCCGAGAGCCTGGCCGCGCGGATCCTGGTGGACCCGGCCAGCCTGGGCGAGGTCCTCTTGGGCACGGGCGAATGGTTCGTGGCGCGCACCGGGGGTGACGAACCCGAATGGCAGCTTCGGAACGCGGCCGGCGCGGTGTCCGCACAGGCCGCCGCCGATGGCCGTGCGCGCGAGTGGCTGCTGGTGGCCACGCCCGGCAGGCTGCTGTTTTTCGCGGACGGCCTCAAGGTCTTCGAATACGCCGGCCAGGACGTCACGGCCCCCTTCGGCATCCAGGTGGGCATGAGCGCACCCGGCACCTTCAGCGGCTTCGTGGTGGCGCAGGACATCGCGCTGGGTGTGAGCTATGCCGACGGCCTGTCCCGCAGCTTGCAGACCCTCTCCCTGGAGTCCGGTGACAGCGCCATCCTGGAGATGGGGCTGTATGACGATCGCGGCAACATCGCGGTCAAGGCGCTCGACAGCCGCATCACCGTGCAGGGAAATGCAGCGCTCTTCGAATACCAGGCGGGCATGGCCACCAACGCCGGAGAAGGCGGCAGCCTCTGGAGCGGAGCGCCCCTGGAAGGCCTGCTGTCCAGCCAATACCACCCGCAGGCCGGTGGCTATCCGTTTTCACGCACGGCCTTCGAGGCGGCCCCGCTCGCGCGGCCCGTGGCGATGGGGCAGCCCGGCTTCGACTATGCGATCCGGCCGGGCAGCACGCACTACGCCACCCGGGCCTATTCCACCAATCAGACACCCGGCGAATTCGCCTACCCGCTGCCGCTCGGGGAATACCACCTGGTCATCGACACCGACCCCAACGGCGCGGTGACGCAGGCCTGGAAGGACACCGCGGAAAACCTCGTTGGCCGGGTGGTGCAGACCTCCGCCCAGGACACATCGCTGAACTGGCGCATGAGCCAGGTACAGGACGCATCCGGCCGCACCATCGCCTCCGTGCCGCCCAATTCCTATGCGGCCGCTGGAGCGTCACAGAACGGGATTCCGGCGGGCAGTGCGACCGCCACCTACGACTTCGCGGGCCACCGCATCGGCACCACCGACCCCGACAGCGGCCACTGCGAGATGGTGTACAGCACTTCAGGCCTGGCACGCTTTCTCTCCAACGGCAGCGGCTTGCCCGACGGCCACATCATCTACCGCAAGTACGACTCGCTGAGCCGGATCGTGGAGGAAGGCACGGTGCAGCAGGCGTGGGACAGGGAACTGCTGCAGCAAAAGGCCGACGACGCCTCCTGGCCCCCCTCGCCGACAACATGGGGCATTCGCCGCTACTTCGACGGCGACGGCAGCGAGGCGACGCAGGCCGACAGCCTCGTAGGCCGGCTCTGGAAGGTGGAGATGCAGCAAGGCGCACAAGGCGGCGCGCAACTGGTGGAGACATTCGCCTACGACCGGGCCGGGAGGATCGAGCGGCGCGCCCGGACGATTCCCGGCTCGCCGCAGGGCTCCTGCACCGTCACCAACACCTGGTCGCGGGGCGGCAACCTGCTGTCGAGCACCGATTCGTCCACCCGGTTGACCAGCCTGCTGGCCTACGACCCGCTCGCACGCGTGACCTCGGTGTCGGCCCGAGTGAACGGCCTGGACACGGTCCTCGTCGCGCACACCTACTCCCCGCAGGGCAAGCCCGAAACGACGACGCTGCTGCCCACCCCTTCGGGCGCCCTGCTGGAGCGCACCTTCACCTACGAAGCGCCGGGCTGGCCGCGAACCCTCGACGCGGGCCCGCTGTGGAACGAAACGCTGAACTACACCAGCGGTGCGTGCGACGGCCAGGGCTACTACAACGGGGAAATCGCCCGGCAGGGAATCGACTCCAGCATCGCCGACCTGCCCGAGCCTCCCCTGTGCACGCACATGGACGCGCTGGGCAGGCTGACCGGCTGCGGCACCGGCATGAACACCCAGAGCTGGCAGATGGATCTGAACGGCAACTTCACCCGCCACGACCGGGCGGGCAGCAGCGCGACCTATGCCTATCAGGATGGGACCAACCGGCTCTCCAGCTATGCAGCGGCAGACGGCACGCTCACCATGGAATACGACCGTGCAGGGGCCATTTCCCAGGCCCGCGGTCCCGGCGGCGCGCCCGCATGGGAAACCGGCTATGACGCCTGCACCGGCCGCCCGGTGTCCTACCGGGGCGGCGACGGAACGTCCCTGGACATCCTGCGTGACGCCGACGGCCACCGCGCACAGCTCACGCGCACGGCCGGCACCGGAGAGCGGCAGCAACGCTGGCAGATGCCCTCGCCCGGCGGCGAGGTGCTCGTGCAGGATTCGGGCACGTCGACCTCCATCGCCCGCTTCATCTCCGCCATCGACGTGCAGGTGGCGTGGATCGATGGAAAGTTCTATTTCGGACTGCTGGACCATCTGGGAAGCGTGCGTGTCGTGCTGGATGCCGACAACGTGGTGGTCGGGGCGTGGCGCTACGACATCTACGGCGCGCCGACGGCGGTGGTGCCCTGCCAGGTGCCATGGCCGCGGCTGTTCACCGGCCACAACTACGACGAAGACTCGGGCCTGTACGACTGCAATGCCCGCTTCTACAGCCCCCTGCTGGGTCGCTATCTCAGCGTGGACCCGCTGCTGGAAAGCCCCTCGCCCTACGTGTACGTGGGCAACAATCCCTTGTGCTTCACGGACCCCCAGGGCATGAACGTGTGGGGGATCATCGCGGGGGCCGTGGCGACCCTGGCGATCGGCGTGGCGGGCGTGCTGCTGCTGGGGACCGGCGTGGGCGCTGCGATTCTCGTCGGCGTCGTGGCAGGCGTGGTGGGGTCGATGGCGGGCGATCTGGTGAGCATGGCCACGGGAGACCCCATCTCCTGGAAGCAGTTCGGCATCGATGCGCTGGCGGGCGCGGCATCCGGGGCGGCCGGCGCGCTAGCAGGCGGCGCGCTGGGCTCGCTGACCGCGCGCGCCGCGCTGGCCGTTGGCGCCGGCAAGGCGGCCACCACGATATCGATCTCGGTGGTGTCCGGCATTTCCGGTGGCGTGGCGGGGGCCGCGGCGGGCTCCGGTGTTTCCGCCTACATGTCCGGGCAGCCCTTCTTCAGCCGCGCCACGTTGCTGAACATCGCCATTGGCGGCATCGCGGGCGGCGGGGCGGGACTCATGGCGGCAGGTGCGCACCTGACCTTTTTCACCGGCGGCAAATCGCTGGGGGTCAACCCGACACCGCTCACGGAGCACACGCAGATCCCGTCCTTCCCGGACCCGGCGGCCAATCCCAATTTTCCGAGAAACGCCGGGGACGGGATGCTGAGGGGAAAAGTACGGATCCTGATGCCCAACGACCCTGTCACCCAGTCCATGGAAAATACCTGGACCCACCTGGATCCTGTGCAGCGCGCCACGTTCGAGCAGAACCTCACCACCATCAACGGCACCAGCGTGGACGTGGTGGCGACCCACGGCATTGCCGGCAGCGCGATGGTGGAGTGGACCGCACCCAACGGCACACCCATCAACCGCCCTGTGTCCGCCCAGACGCTGGCAGCCTTCCTCAGGCAGGAAGGCTATGGTGCCACCGGAACGAACCAGCCCATCAAGCTCGTTACCTGCTTCGCCGGCATGCCGGGGCGGTTCAGCCTGGCGCAATCGCTCGCCAACGAGATGGGGGTCAGCGTGTACGCCCACTGGTGGGTGGTCAACCCGAACCCCGATGTGGCGACCCCCTGGATCCGTTTCGATCCGCGTTGACGCGCGATGCGGTGGATGGGCCGAGGCGGATGGAAACACCCGCGGGCAGGCGGTCCAGCCCCGCCACTCGCGCCGGCCTCGCAGCGGCGCATGGCAACGGGTGTCCGAGGCTCTGGCGGGAAGCGGCCCGGTCGGTCGTTTCCATGGCTCGCTCCCTTAGGCGCCCCGCCCTCGGGCGGGCGGTGGGGGGAGCATGGTGGGCGGCAGGCCCAACCGGGGCATGCCACCATGCGAAGCCGTGCGCGCACCGGCGCACGGCCACCGCGACTCTGGCGTCTCTTACCTCTTACAGGCCGGCCGGCCCCGCCGCCGCCAGCCGCACCTGCTCGAAGCGCTCGGCCTGCTCCTTGCGCAGGGCCTTGCGCAGCAGCGCGGCCTCCCAGCGGCGGCGCTCGTCGGCGGTGGAGGGCGACAGGGGCGGCACGGCGACGGGCTTGCGGTCCTCGTCCACGGCCACCATGGTGAAAAAGCAGCTGTTCACGTGGCGCACCACCTGGGTGCGGATGTTTTCGGCCACCACCTTGATGCCCACTTCCATCGACGAGTTGCCGGTGTAGTTCACGCAGGCCAGGAAGGTGACGAGCTCGCCCACGTGGATCGGCTGCAGGAAGGTGACCTGGTCCACGCTGAGCGTGACGGCGTAGCAGCCCGAGTAGCGCGTGGCGCAGGCGTAGGCCACCTGGTCCAGCAGCCGCAGCACCGCGCCGCCGTGCACGTTGCCCGAGAAGTTGGCCATGTCGGGGGACATCAGCACGGTCATGCTGAGCTGGTTGGCCGGAAGGTTGATCGTCATGGCGCGCGATTTTAGAAGCGCAAGGGCCCGCGGCACGGGCCTTGCGTGGCGCGGATCGGGCCGGTGATGCGGCTTCGCTACACTCGCGCCCGGCGTTCCCGCCCGGAGAAAAAATGCTCGACAAACTCAACGAACTCACCGCCAGCCATGGCGAACTGCGCACCGGCCGCGGCCTGGTCTCGGGCGTCATCGCCCTGTCGCTGGCCATCCTGTGCATGCTGGGGGTGCTGGCCTTCCACTTCCCGCAGTACCTCACCACGCCGGAGCTGCGCAAGAGCTACAACGTGGACGTGATCCGCATGATCATGCTGGCCGCGCTGGTGGCGGCGGGCGGCATCTCCCTCGTCAACATGCTGTTCAACCGCTCGCGCTGGCTGTCGGCGGCGGCCTTCCTGCTGGTGGTGTCCACCGCGCTGCTGGGCGGGCACAAGGTGCCGGTGAACGACTTCGCGGACAACACGCCCTACATCGGCCTGGACTGGTTCATCCTCGACCTGCTGGGCAGCGCGCTGATCTTCATCTTCATCGAAAAGCTGTTCGCCCTGCGGCGCGATCAGCCGGTGTTCCGCGCCGAGTGGCAGACCGATTTCCACCACTTCATCGTGAACCACATGGTGGTGGGCTTCGTGCTGCTGGCCACCAACCTGCTGGTGCACAAGTTCTTCGGCTGGGCCGCGAGCGACGGCGTCCGCGGCTGGGTGCAGGGGCTGAACTTCTGGGTGGCGCTGTTCCTCATCATCCTGGTGGCCGACCTGGTGCAGTACTGGACGCACCGGGCCTACCACGAGGTGCCGGTGCTGTGGCGCCTGCACGCGGTGCACCACAGCGTGAAAAGCATGGACTGGATGGCCGGCTCGCGCCAGCACATCCTGGAACTGCTGATCACGCGCACGCTGGTGCTGGCACCGATCTACGTGCTGGGCTTTTCCAAGGAGGTGATCGACGCGTACATCGTGATCGTGGGCTTCCAGGCCGTGTTCAACCACGCCAACGTGAGCGTGCGACTGGGGCCGCTGCGCTACCTGATCGTCACGCCCAACTTCCACCACTGGCACCACAGCCAGGACCAGGAGGCGCTGGACAAGAACTACGCGGCGCACTTCGCCTTCATCGACTACGCCTTCGGCACGGCGGTCAAGAGCACCAGGCTCTGGCCCGAGCACTACGGCGTGCTGGGCGACTACGTGCCCAACGGGTTCATGAAGCAGCTCAAGTTCCCGTTCACGTGGAAGGGCTAGTGGCTTCCATGGATACGGCGGACATCGCGCGGCAGTTCGACGCCGTCGTCATCGGCGCCGGCGCGGCGGGCCTGTTCTGCGCCGCGCAGGCGGGGCAGCGCGGCCTCTCGGTGCTGCTGATCGACCACGCCGAGAAGGTGGCCGAGAAGATCCGCATCTCGGGCGGCGGTCGCTGCAACTTCACCAACCGCGACCTGGACCCGGCCGCGCCGCACAAGCACTTCGTGGGGCAAAACCCGCAGTTCTGCCGCTCGGCGCTGTCGCGCTACACGCCGGCCGACTTCATCGCGCTGATGGACCGGCACGGCATCGCCCACCACGAAAAGCACAAGGGCCAGCTCTTCGCCGACCGCTCGGCCGAGGACATCATCCAGATGCTGCTGGCCGAATGCGCCGCGGGCGGCGTGCAGCGCTGGCAGCCGTGCCGGGTGAAAAATTTGGTCTTTTCGGCCTCCAGCACAGATTCCACTAGGGCGTTCTGCTATCAAATTGATACCGATCGCGGTCCCGTGCTGGCCCGCAGCGTGGTCGTGGCGACCGGGGGGCTGTCGATCCCCAAGATCGGCGCCACCGACTTCGGCTACCGGATCGCGCAGCAGTTCGCCATCCCGCTGGTGGAGCGCCGCCCGGGGCTGGTGCCGCTGACGTTCGACGGCGATGCCTGGGCGCCCTACGCCCAGCTGGCCGGGCTGGCGTTGCCGGTGGAGATTTCCACGGGCGCCAGGAAGGCGCGCATGGCCTTCCACGAAGACCTGCTGTTCACCCACCGGGGGCTGTCGGGCCCGGCGGTGCTGCAGATCTCCAGCTACTGGCAGGAGGGCCTGCCCCTGTCCATCCACCTCGCGCCGGGCACCGACCTGCCCGCCCTGCTCACGCAGGCCAAGGCGCGGTCGAGAAAGCGCATCGCCAACGAACTGGCCGGCCTGGTGCCCAGCCGCCTGGCCGACACCTGGGTGCAGCAGGACGCGGACTGGCAGCGGCCCATCAACGAGGCCTCGGACAAGGCGCTGGCGCGGCTGGCCGAGCGGCTGTCGCGCTGGGAGCTGGTGCCTACGGGCACCGAGGGCTACAAGAAGGCCGAGGTGACGCTGGGCGGCGTGGACACGCGGGCGCTGTCGCAGCAGACCATGGAAGCCAAGGCCCAGCCGGGGCTGTACTTCATCGGCGAGGTGGTCGATGTGACCGGCTGGCTGGGGGGCTACAACTTCCAGTGGGCCTGGGCCAGCGCGCATGCCTGTGCGCAGGCGCTGCCGGGCGGCTGAGCCCCGCCGGCACGGGCACGGGCACCGGCGGCAGCCCGGGCCCCGGCACGAGGCCAGGGCCTGCGGTCATGCGCGCCCGATGGACGGCGTAATCTCGCTCGGTTCGCGCACGGGCGTCTGGTTGCGGTCCGCGCGGAACTGCGCCGAGCGTTCGTACGCCAGCTTGCGGGCGCGCATCACGTTGCCCAGGGGCTGGTGGTCCGCCAGACCGCGCCAGGGGCTGAAGAAGAGGCCGTCTTCCGACACGGCGGCCACGGCCTCGCTCCACGCGGTCTGCGGCTGCGCCACCAGCCGGGCCACGGTGATGTAGGGGCTCTGTTCCTGCGGCCACTCCACGGACGCGTCTTCGACCGGCATCGACTCCAGGTCGGTGCACAGCTGCACCCGCAGGTCCCACTGCGCGGGGTTCACCGCCATGAAGCGGACCACCTCCTCGCGCAGGCCATCGGGCCGGCCGTCGAGATCGACCTTCTGGTCCACCAGCGCCTTCAAGGCGTCCGATGCCGGCGCCAGCGACAGCTTGGCGATGTATTGGCCGTGCCGCAAGGCCGCGCCCGAGAAGAAGGTGGCGCCAAGCACGTGCGTCGGGGCATGCCCGCCCAGCGAGATCAGCTTGCCGCTCTTGCCGCCGAAGGCCTCGACGACCCTCTCGGCCACCTGCAGGGTGGCCGACAGCGCTTTCTTCGCCCCCTCCGCCACATCGGTCGTGGCCGCCAGGGGCTTGAGGTTGCTCAGGAATTTCCGGGCCGTGGGCGCGGCGAAGACCGGGCTGTCCGCAAAGACGAAGTTCTGGGTGGTGTCGGACTCCGACCCCGGGAGCCGCGCGCCCTCGACGCCGAGGACCTTCAAGCCCAGGCCCCGGGGCAAGGACACCTTGTCGTCCAGCACGTCGCCCGGATTGGTGGAGAACCGCAGGATGGCGTCGTACGTGCCGGGCCGGGCGAACAGCCCCTGGGCGAGCGGCTCGGGCAAGTCCGGCAGCACCGTCAATTGCGCCCGCAGCACGCCGTGCGCCTTGGCATGGACGCTGCGGCGCGCGTGGCCGCTGTGCTCGAACGTCGTCTCGCGGATCTTGGCGAGCGTCTGGTCCAGGTCGGCGAACACCTGCGGCTCGTCGGGATCGGCCTGCTCGACGGCAGGGTGGTAGCGAACGGGCGACTGGCTGGCGGGGTCTTGGCGCATGGCGGGTCCTTGGCAGTGAGAGGGTTGGGGCGGGCGCATCAGCCTGGGAACAGGCGGACGGGAATGGACTTGGCGGCGGGAACGTGGCTTTCCCTGGCGTGGTGGTCCAGGGGCATCAACGGATTGAGTTCGGGGTAGTAGCCCGCCACGGCACCGCGCGGCAGGTCGTAGGCCACGACGGTCAGTCCGGACACCTCGCGGCGCACGTCGTCCTGCCGCCACTGCGTGCGCGCCGTCACGCGGGCGCCGGCCTGCAAGCCGAGCCGTTCGATGTCGTGGGCATTCATCAACAGCACCTGGCGCGTGCCCTCGATCCGGCGAAAGCGGTCGTTCAGGCTGTAGATGGTGGTGTTGAACTGGTCGTCGCTGCGGATCGTGAAAAGGCGCAGCACCTCGCCGTCCACGGGCGTGGGCACCTGGTCCGGATCGGCCTGCAGGCCGCCGGGCGCGACGAAAGCGGCCCTGCCGCTGTCGGTCTCCCACACCCGATGGCGGGCCGCGATGGGCCGCGCGAAGCCGCCCGGGACGGCCAACCGGCGGTTGAAGTCGTGGAAGATCCTGGGGAAGGTCAGCGCGATGGCGTCCCGCACGCGGGCGTAGTCGTCGTTCCACCCGGCCCATGGAACGCAGGCGTTCGGCGCGAGGGTGGCCTGCGCGATGCCCGCCACGATCGACAGCTCGGAGCGCAGCGTCGCGGCCGCCGGCTCGGCCACGCCACGGGAGGGGTGCATGAAACCTGTCGAATCCTCGGTCGACACCGTTTGCTCGCCGCTGGCCTGCCGGTCGATTTCCACCCGGCCCAGGCACGGGAGCAGGTACGCCACCTCGCCATGCATCACGTGGCTGCGGTTGAGCTTGGTCGCGATCTGAACGGTCAGCCGCATCCGGCGCCACGCGGCCTCGATCAGCGCCGTCTCGGGCACCGCGCGCACGAAATTGCCGCCGAGGCCGAGGAACGCCCGCACCGACCCGTCCAGGATGCCCCGGCAGGCGGCGACGGTATCCAGGCCCTTCTTGCGCGGGGGCTCGAACTGGAACTGCGAGGCCAGCTGGTCCAGCGGGGCGAGTTCCGGCTTCTCGGTGATGCCCACCGTGCGCTGCCCCTGCACGTTGGAATGCCCGCGCACCGGGCACAGCCCGGCACCGGGCTTGCCCACGTTGCCGCGCAGCAGCAGCAGGTTGGCGAGCATCTGCACGTTCAGCACGCCCTCGCGGTGCTGCGTGAGCCCCATGCCGTAGATGCCGATGACGCGTTCGGCCGCAAGGTAGGTGCGTGCGGCCTCCTCCAGCGCCGAGCGGGACAGGCCGGAGTCGCTTTCGATGTCGGCCCACGGGGCGGCGCGCATCGCCTGCGCGAGTTCGTCGTAGCCCTGCGTGTGCTCGGCGACGAACCGGGCATCGATGGCGCGGGGGCCGCCCGATGCCAGCGCGGCGTCGTCCGCCTCGATCACGAACTTGCACAGGCCGGTCAGCGCGGCGATGTCGCCCCCGGGCCGGACCTGCAGGTACTGCGTGCTGATGGCGGTGCTGCCCGGCGTGAGCATGTCCACCGGCGACTGGGGGTTGTTGAACGCCACCAGGCCGCTCTCGCGCAGCGGATTGAAGGTCACGATGGGCACGCCCCGGCGCCGCGCATCCTGCAGGGGATGCAGCATGCGCGGGCTGGACACGCCGACGTTCTGGCCGAAGAAGAAGATGGCGTCGCACCGGTCGAAGTCGTCCAGGTCCACCGTGCCCACCGGCGACCCGATGGACTGCTTGAGGCCGACCGATGTGCTCTCGTGGCACATGTTCGAGCTGTCGGGCAGGTTGTTGGTCCCATACAGCCGGGCGAAGAGTTGCCACAGGTACGACGTCTCCAGCGACGCCCGGCCCGACGCGTAGAACACCACCGCATCGGGCTGCAGCGCTTTCAGCTCCCGGCCGATGCCGTCGAAGGCCTCCTGCCAGGAGACCTCGACATACCGGTCCCGGCCGGCGTCGTAGCGCAGAGGAACCGTCAGCCGCCCACCCGCCTCCAGCGCGTGGTCGGTCCAGCCGGCGAGTTCCGCCAAGGGGTGGGCCTCGAAGAAGGCGGCGTCCAGGCGCCGGTCCGTCAGCTCCCACGACGTCGCCTTCGCGCCGTTCTCGCAGAACTCGGCGGGATGCGGATGCAACGGCTTGGCCCAGGCGCAGCTGGAGCAGGTGAAACCGTCGTGCTTGTTCTGCAGGGCCAGCGCCTTGATCACCGTGACGCCCGGGCGATCGCGCAGCAAGGTGCCGGCGACCGCTCTGACGGAGCCCCAGCCGCCGGACGGCGGAGGATCCTGCCCTGCATCGGGGGAGGCGCTGCTGGCTGGCGTGGCCAGGTCTTGGGCGGGGGGCGACGGCTTATCGGACATGGACCGCTTTCAACGCGGGCCTGCGGCGGTGCGGGGCAGCGGCCCGCTCCAGGAAGCCAGAGCGGACGCGCAGTGGATGGCGGTGTCGGAATCGATCGATCGAAGGGGGTGGCATGCGGGGCTCGGCGGGCAATGGGGCGTGGCCCCCGATTACGCGGCTGGGGGCCGTGCAGGCCCTGTCGGATGGAGCGCCTAATGGCCATGCGCGTTGGCCGACAGCGGGCCGATGGGTGCTTCGCCGACGCGGCGGGGCGGCGGGCCGGGCGGCTGCCGCTGCAGGCCAGGGAGGGCCTTCGTCGTTTCAGGCGCCGGGCGATGGCGCTTGCACCACGCCGCTCCAGCGCGCGGTGCCCAGCCAGCCCTGCAGGGCGGCGGCCCCGGGTGGGGTGATGGCGAGCGCGCGCGAGCCTTCGCGGCGCACCAGCCAGCCCTGGTCCAGGCAGTGCGCGCACACCAGCGCGCCCAGGCGCCCGGCCAGGTGCGGGCGCCGCTCGCTCCAGTCCAGGCACGGGCGGCACAGCGGGCGCGGGCCCCGCTGCGGCGCGCCGGCGGACGGGCCCGCCAGGTCCAGCCCCAGGCGCCCGAGCACGGTGGCGGCCCGGTCGGTCACCTGCCCGCCCGCCTCGGTGTCGAACACGATCGCGCCCTCTTGCAGCAGGTGCTCGGCCACCGCCACGCCGAGGCGCCCGGCGATGTGGTCGTAGCAGGTGCGCGCCCTGCGCAGCGCCGCATCGCGCGGGCCCACCGCCACCGGACGCGCCGGCGGGGCCTGGCCCGCGGCCAGTTGCATCAGCCCCTCCAGCAGCCGCGCCACCTCGGCCGAGGCGAGGCGGTGGTAGCGGTGGCGGCCCTGGCTCTGCACGGACAGCAGGCGTGCCTGCACCAGCAGCGCGAGGTGCCGGCTGGCGGTGGCCGGGGTGATGTGCGCGGCATCGGCCAGCTCGCGCGCCGTGAGCGCCCGCCCGTCCATCAGCGCCAGCAGCATGCCGGTGCGCGCCGGCTCGCCCACGAGCGCGGCGATGTGCGCGATCTGGTTGGTGTTCATGCCGGCCAGTGTGCCGCAGGCGCCGGCCGCGATGCTTCGTTCCATGGCGAAGCATCGACCCCGCGGAACGCGGCCCAATGGCCACCATGCCGTGCGGATGCGGCGCCCCGCCGGCCCCGTGCCTTCGCCCCCAACCTTCTACCCAAGGAACCCTCCATGGCCCTCACCTGCTTCATTCGCTACCAGCTCGACCCCTTCCAGATCGCCGCGTTTCGCGAGTACGCCGCGCAATGGGGCCACATCATTCCGCGCTGCGGCGGCCACCTTCTGGGCTACTTCGTGCCCAGCGAGGGCACCAACGACGAGGCCTGGGGCCTGATCGCGTTCGGCAGCCTCGCGGCCTACGAGGCCTACCGCGCGCGTCTGCGGACCGACCCGCAAGGCCGCGCCAACTTCGAGCGGGCGCAGCGCCAGCGCTTCATCCTGCGCGAGCAGCGCACGTTCGCCGAGGTGGTGGAGGGCACGTTCCAGCGCCCTGCCCTGCCGCCGCACCCGCCGCTGTCGCTGCTGGCATTCCCAGGGGAGCCGCCCGCCGCCGGAGCCGCCGCATGATCGCCGTCATCTTCGAGGTCTTGCCCAGCGCCGCAGGCCGCCAGCCTTACCTGGACACCGCCGCTGCGCTGCGCTGCGAGCTGGAGCGCATGGACGGCTTCGTCTCCATCGAGCGGTTCGAGAGCCTCAGCCAGCCGGGCAAGCTGCTGTCGCTGTCGTTCTGGCGCGACGAGGCCGCCGTGGCGCGGTGGCGCCAGTGCGAGAGCCACCGCCAGGCGCAGGCCGCCGGCCGCGCGGGCGTGTTCGCCGACTACCGGCTGCGCGTAGCGGCCGTGCTGCGCGACTACGGGCTGAACGAGCGCGCGCAGGCGCCGGCCGATTCGCGCACGGTTCACGACGGCAGCAGCGCCAGCCGCGGGCGCTCGCCCGCGTAGCCCCGCACCCAGGCCTCCAGGGCCGGCACGGGCAGCGCCTGGCTGAAGTGGTAGCCCTGCAATTCGTCGCAGTCGAGCGAATCCAGCGCCTGCGCCGTGGCCAGATCCTCCACGCCTTCGGCCACCACCTTGAGGCCCAGGGTGTGGCCCAGCGCGATGACGGCGCGGGTGATGGCCATGTCCGCGCCATCGGTCAGCATGTCGCGGATGAACGACTTGTCCACCTTGAGCTTGTCGATGGCAAAGCGCTTGAGGTAGGCCAGGCTCGAATAGCCGGTGCCGAAATCGTCGATGGACAGCTGCACGCCCAGCCCCTTGAGCGCGGCCAGCTGCTGCTGCGTGGCCTCGGCATTCTCCATCAGCTGCGACTCGGTCAGCTCCAGCTCCAGCCACTTGGGGGGCATGCCGCAGCGCGCCAGCAGGGCGCGGATGTCGGGCACCAGGGCCGGGTCGGCCAGTTGCGCGGCGGAGAGGTTGACCGACACCGGCAGCCCCGCCAGCGCCACGGGCGGCCGCGCCCGCCGGGCGTCGTGGGCGATGGCCTGGCCCTCCTCCGCGCCTTGCGCTGCCGGGCCTGCGGCGTGACGCCCACCGCCGTGCGCGGCCTGCCAGCGCGTCCACTGCAGACAGGCCTGCTCCAGCACCCAGCCGCCGATCGCGCGGATCAGGCCGGCCTCTTCCGCGATGGGGATGAACTCGCCCGGGAGCACCTGGCCGAGCACTGGGTGGTTCCAGCGCACCAGCGCCTCCACGCCCGTGAGGCGGCCCGATCACGTGTCCACGCGCGGCTGGTAGTGCAGCTCCAGTTCGTGGCGCTCCAGCGCGCGGCGCAGCATCTGCTCCATGGCCTGGCGGGCCTGCACGCGCCGGTCGGTCTCCAGCGAATACAGGCGCGCCATGTCGCGGCCGGTGGTCTTGGCCTCGTACATGGCGGCGTCGGCGCGGCGCATCAGCTCGTCCAGCCCCGTGCCGTCGTCGGGGTACACGGCGATGCCCACGCTGCACGACACGTTCAGCTCGTGCCCCTGCACCGGATGGCTCTGGCGGATGAGCGGGATCAGCCGGCGCTCCACGGCCTGCAGCACGTCGTCCGGGCCTTCCACGTCGCGCATCACGATCACGAACTCGTCGCCGCCCAGGCGGCTCACGGTGTCGTGCGTTCGCACGGCCTGCAGCAGCCGCGCCGCCACCGAGCGCAGCAGTCCGTCGCCGATGTGGTGGCCCAGCGTGTCGTTGATGGACTTGAAGCGGTCCAGGTCGATGAACAGCACCGCCACACGCTCGCCCGTGATGGCGGCATGCGCGATGGCCGCCTGCAGCCGCTGCACGCACAGCGAACGGTTGGGCAGCTCGGTGAGCACGTCGTGGTGGGCCAGGAACTGGATGCGCTCCTCGTTGCGCTTGCGGTCGGTGATGTCGATGGCGATGCCGATGTGGTTGGCCACGGCGCCGCCCTTGCCGCCCTCGCGCACCGCCGACACCATCAGCCAGGCCGGGTAGGTCTCGCCCGAGCGGCGGCGGAACCGCACCTCGCCCTGCCAGGACTCCTTGTCCAGCAGCGTGCGGGCGATGCGCGCGCCCAGCGGCGGCTCGCCCGGGTCCTCCAGCAG
The DNA here is from genome assembly GCF_032929295.1 of Acidovorax sp. BLS4. Lineage (NCBI taxonomy): Bacteria > Pseudomonadati > Pseudomonadota > Betaproteobacteria > Burkholderiales > Comamonadaceae > Acidovorax > Acidovorax sp. BLS4. The sequence continues at coordinate 5,165,572 of NZ_CP136797.1, read as the reverse complement.
GAAGCCCAGGTTCTCGCCGATCACCTCGTAGAAGTCGTAGTGCGTGCTGCGGCAGAACGCCTTGTTCACGCTCAGTATCTTCTGGTCCGCCGCCATGATGATGATGCCCTCGGACGAGGCCTCGAACACCTTGGCCCACAGCTCCAGCCGCTGCTCCATCACCTTGAGCACGTTGATGGGCGTGAAGGCGGTCAGCATGGCATCGCGCCCCTGGAAGTGCAGGCGCCGGGCCGACAGCACGGCCCACAGCGGCTCGGCGCTGCCCTTCCAGCGCACCTCGAACTCGTCCACCACGCCCTGGTCGGCCAGCCGCTGGAAAAAGCGTGCGCGCACGCCCGGCTCCATGCCCGTGCGCCAGGGGTCCAGCGTGGTGCCGTTCAGCCACAGGCCGGCCGGGGCGTTGGCGTGCAGCACCTCGTGCTCGGGCACCGAGGTGACCACCATCGGAATGGGCAGCGCCTCCACCAGCTCGCGCTGGGCCTCGGCGGCGCGCGCGCTGGCGGCCAGCTCCTGCTGCAGCACGCGCTCGCGGTCGAGCTGCGCCAGCATGCCGTTGAAGGCCGTCACCAGCCGGCCGATCTCGTCGCGGCTGATCCAGTGCGCGCGCAGGGTGTGGTCGCCGCTGCGACGCACCTCGTCGGCCACACGGGCCAGCTGCTGCAGGGGCTTGGCGATCTGCCGCGCCACCAGCGTGACCAGGCTCAGGATGCAGCCCAGCAGCAGCACGGCCGTGCCCAGGTGCAGCCACATGCGCGCGAAGAGGTCGTCCACCCGGGTGTAGAGCAGGCGGTCGAGCTGCGCCGTGCCCTGCACCCACGCCGTCTGCAGCGCGCCCAGCAGCGCGCGCTGGCGCGCGGGCAGCTCGGCCGCGGCGGTGCGCCCCTCGCCCTGGGCGATGCCCTGCAGCAGCGCCTGCAGATCGTTGCCGGCCTGGCGCAAGGCCGCGCGCTGCGCGTCCAGCGCCGCCCGCAGCGCGGGCGAGCCGGCGATGAAGGCCTGGTCGTAGTCGGCATCGATGCCCAGCATCACCGCATCGAGCCGGCCCGCCAGCGTGAGCAGTTCGGCCGCGCGGTGGTCGCCCTGGCGGGCACCGGGCGCATTCAGGAAGGCCGCCGTGTCGTGCGTGACCTGCAGCAGCTCCGGAAAGCGCAGCAGGATCAACGACATCACGTAGTAGCTGTCCAGGTCGGGATCGAGGATCAGGTTGGACTGGTTGCCCACGGTGGTGAGCAGTTCGCGCCCCTGGCGCAGCAGCGGTCCGCGCACCGGCTCGCCCACCCCCCCCTCGCCCGCGGGGTCGCCGGCGGCCGACTGGCGCAACAGCGCCTCGAAGCGCGCAGCCGGCTCGCCGGTCTTGAGCGCGCCGTCGTGCGCGCTGCGCACCGCAGCCAGCCGGTCGATCAGCAGGATGCCCGCAATGCCGTCGCCCTCCATGAACGCCCCCATCAGCCCATCGCGCACCACCGAGGCGTAGGCGGTGCCCACGATCTCCTTGCGCGCGAAATCGATGGCCAGGAATTTCTCGTGGATCAGGATGCCCGAGACGTAGATCACGGCCGTCAGGTCCAGCAGGTAGATGAGCATGAGCTTGCGGCCCACACTGAGCCGGCCCAGCCAGCCCGATACGCGGTGCATGATTGCCATGGTGTCGTGCTTGGGGCCCCGCGCGGGGAAAGAAAGGCGCGGGGCGGTTGCGGGAACGAACGGGGGGATGAATCGAATCAGCGCCACCAGAGCCCCATGCAAATTCCAAGCCACACGCCCGATGGCCACGCGATCGGAACGCAGTCATCGACAGAGCGGATTACAGGGCTATAATCTTCGGCTTTGCTGGCAATACCCCGTCGGCCAATACTAGTTACAGACGGGGAACCCGCTGCACACGGCATTCAGGCCCGATCTCCTGGATACCCTCTGTGGGCACATTTTGGAAACCATTAGCTAATGACCACCATCCGCGTAAAAGAAAACGAACCCTTTGACGTCGCCCTGCGCCGCTTCAAGCGCACCATCGAAAAGCTCGGCCTGCTGACCGACCTGCGCGCCCGTGAGTTCTACGAGAAGCCCACAGCCGAGCGCAAGCGCAAGAAGGCCGCCGCCGTCAAGCGCCACTACAAGCGCGTTCGCAGCATGCAGCTGCCCAAGAAGCTGTACTAAGCTCTGACAGAGCCGGCCTCACCGCCGCAAAACCCGCGCTAGGGACGCCAAGCGCGGGTTTTTTCGTTTGGGGCACAGCGCGCCACCCCACCCACCCCTGGTTTGAACGGAGAACACCATGAGCCTCAAAGAACAGATCACCGAAGACATGAAGACCGCCATGCGCGCCAAGGACGTCGAGCGCCTGGGCACCATCCGCCTGCTGCAGGCGGCGATCAAGCAAAAGGAAGTCGACGAGCGCATCACGCTGGACGACGCTGCCGTCGTCGCCATCCTGGACAAGCTCATCAAGCAGCGCAAGGACTCCATCACCGCCTTCGAAGGCGCGGGCCGCCAGGACCTGGCCGACAAGGAAAAATCCGAAATGGCCGTGCTGCAGGCCTACCTGCCCGAGCGCATGTCGGCCGACGAAACCCTGGCCGCCGTGAAAGCCATCGTGGCTGAACTGGGTGCCGCGGGCCCCGGCGACATGGGCAAGGTCATGGGCGTGGTGAAGACGCGGCTGGCCGGCAAGGCCGACATGGGCCAGGTGTCCGCCGCCGTGAAGGCCGCGCTGGCCGGCTGATCGGGCCCTCGGGACGCGTGCCATGCGCGTCCTTGCAAAGCGGGGTGCCAGCGCGCTGCACCCCGCCATATTTCCCTCCTCATTCCCCCGTACCGCCCACCGCGCCAATGCGTGCGCCGTCGCCACCGGCCGCCCACTCCTGGCGGAAGTGCTCCTGCAGAAACTCCACGCACACGCGCACCTTGGCCGACAGATGGAGCCGCGTGGGATACACCGCCCACACATTCGCTTCCTGCCGCCACTCGGGCAGGACCGGCACCAGGTGCCCCGCGCGCAACTGCGGCCCCACATCCCACAGCGAGCGCAGCGTGATGCCGCGGCCGTCCACGGCCCACTGCACCACCATTTCCCCGTGGTTGGCCGACAGCGGGCCGCGCACCTTCACCGACTCTTCCACGCCACCGCTGCGCAGGCGCCACACGCCGAACGGGTGGTCACGCTCCTTGATGACGAGGCAGTCGTGGCTGGACAGCTCCGCCAGCGTGCGCGGCGTGCCATGGCGCGCCAGGTAGGCGGGCGCCGCGCACAGCACCCGGTGGTTGTCGGCCAGCCGCCGCGCGATGAGGTGCGGCGCGATCTCGTCGCCCACGCGCACGTCCAGGTCAAAGCCCTCGCCCGCCACGTCCACCAGCCGGTCGAACACCTCCAGCCGCACCTGCAGGGCCGCATGGCGCTCCACCAGCCGCGACAGCGCCGGCGCCACCACGCGCCGCCCGAAGCCGAAACTGCAGCTCACCCGCAGCAGGCCGCGGGGCTCGCGCCGCGTCACGGCCACCTCCTGCAGCAACTGATCCACATCGTCCAGGATGCGCTGCGCCCAGTGGAAGACGCGCTCGCCCTCCTCCGTCACCACCACGCGGCGCGTGGTGCGGTGCAGCAGCTTGACGGCCAAATCCTCCTCCAGCAGTCGGATGCGCTTGCTCACATAGGCGGGCGATGTGCCCAGCTCGGTCGCAGCCTCGCCGAAGCTCGATTTGCGCACCACCACGGTGAACACGCGCAGGTCGTCGTTGGAAGGAATTTTGTGCACGAAGTGTGAAGAATGAGACCACAGGCGGCGGATTGTATTTTGCGAGGCACTGCCGAACAATGCCCCATCCGGCACCTGCCGCTCTGCTTTTTTCCACAAGGACCCCCATGCAAAAAACCAAGTACCAGATCGCCGTGATCCCCGGCGACGGCATCGGCAAGGAAGTCATGCCCGAAGGCCTGCGGGCCATCCAGACCGCGGCCGAGCGCTTCGGCTTAAACGCTGCTAAGTTGTTGTCGCTGGTCAGTTTTTTGACGCAGGATTCCGATTTCACAACGAAACCGAGATCACCCCAGAAAGCATGCGTGCAGAGGAAGGGGCAATGAGTCCGGGTGTAGGTACAGCCGAAGCGCATCAGCCTGGTCATCGCTGATGCAGAGGATCATTAAGTCAATGTCTTCAGCATCCTCCTCGTCTCGCTCAACCGAGCCGAAGAGGTACCACTCGGTGCCTGCTATTGCCGGTCCAAGGGCCAGCGCAGCTTGTCGCAGGCACGCGACGACTCTCTGGCGAATCAAGAGCCCAGCCGTTTCATCAGATCACGGACGCCCAGTGCCTGCGCGCCCATGTCCATGGCTGCGGCATGCGCAGCAGAGCTGATCCCGCCATAGCTTGAAGACTTCACAATGACGTCGAAAGGGCCGACGCGCGCTCGCGCGTTTCGCACATGCTCAGCGCCCATGTTGTAGGCGTCGATCACTGCGACAGTTATAGGCTCACCGTGTCGGCGCTCGGCCCTGACTACCGAGTCATAGACGTATGAGACGCTGGCAACATTTGAATGCTGAGTCATGGCCGTGATGAAGTACCCCATGCCCTTATCGCGGAAGGAGCCTGCATCTCCAGTTTTAGCTGCTCGGGCTATATCACCCAAGGTCCCGAAGGAGGCAAATGCTGCGTGAACACGGCCTATGGCTGCGCCGCTCCATAACGTCCCTGATGGCACGTTGATGACCAGCTCCGGCTTACTGTGCTTTAAGAAGAGCGGGTCGACATCGGCCAGTTCGATGACTCTGCTTACGGGCACCCCCAGGACAGCAACTGCAAACTCATAGCCTCCTATTGCTCGCACTGCCAGAAACCCCTCGGGGGTCCTTTCAATTACCTCGACGTCCTTGCGTTCGGCCAGCTTTGCGGCCACCCATGCGGTCATGTCACCACCCACGTTTCAGCCCTCCAAAATCTGCGAAAACTCGGCAGGGAACCGGGACGCATCCTCGTCGACTCCTTCGATGTGAAACGCCTCCAGATCGTCAATGTGCTGTCGAAATCGTTCAAGTGTTTCCTTCTCTTCGATAGTCAACAGTCCCCGGTTAACGTCGAGTAGTGCAAGCATCCGCCTGCTGTTGGGCAGGATACGACTCAGCATCTTTCGCTTCCATTGCTCGGCCGCGCCGCTCTCTGGATTTTGAGCAGCATCAATGTGTGGTCCATAGCGCTCAAAGATCGCCCGGTTTTCGGCCAGCAGAGGCTCTATGACCTGTCGGGCGTCGCCACGCCCTTCGACCTTCACCGCCCCGAATATCTGCAAAAGCTTATGAGCGTGATCGCGCTTCCAGCCCATCATCATGGCGTCGGGAAACGCCTCCGGCGCCTTGTCGACCATGGTGTGACAGTTGGCACACAGCATGACTAGGTTCTCGAAAGCTCCACGCTCTTCCTGGCTAAGCTCGGGATTTGCACGGGGGCCGCCATCGTTGGCGGCAAAGACGTGCGCCATCTCTGCGATGTGAATCGACTTCCCTGCTGCCTCGACAAACAGTTCGTTGGCACACCCGGGGTTTTGACAGTAGCCAGCGGAGGCGGCGAATAGCCTCTTCTGAGTATGCAGGTCAGGCGATGCGGCGCCTCTTGAACAAGCCATCGTGATCACTCCCTTTGCTTTGATCTGCACCTGTATTTTGATCGGATCTCCGCAACGGCCGAGCTGACATGGTGTTTATCGGCCAGGAGATGCTGCGGAACCCGTTCCGAGCGCGTACAGCAGCAGACGATTTGCAGTCTCCCATAGCGGTCCCCAGGTGGACATGCGCGTCGTGTGTGCGCGTGTTCTCCCCTATCGGTCAAAGTCTGGGCGGGGACCTACCCGCATAAACACCGCTAACGCTTCCGTCGCTCCCGCCGCAAGCCGGAGCCACGGTGACGTAAGAAATAGTTCATCGAGACTGGGCAGCTCTGATGGCGTGGCGTCACACACCTCTTCCCACACAGAGTGAAAGCGGTCAATAGCGATGATTTCTTCTGGTGAGAGGACTGGCTCATAACTCTGCCAATCTCCGTCCACCCAGTCTTCCCATTGATTTATGACTTCGTACGGCACTCGCACGGCTGGCACAGCAGCTTGATACGCGATCTGTGCATCAAATGACGACGCAAGTTCAAGGTACTCAATGATTCTGTTGCGGACTCGTTGGAGAGCGGCGGTCGGAGATGTGGGCATGTGCCTTACGGAGAAGTGCTTGAAGCTTTGAACAGATATTGGTGAGCCTAAGTCAGCTTCTCTCTGGTTTCTGACCGCGCAGCGAGCGGCGGCTTGTGACCGAACTTAGTCGGTCATTGCCAGCAGTTTGGGCTGCCGCGACCGACACAGACGGACAGTTCATCAGAATATGCACTGAGCATGGGGCAAGGACGCTGCCATTCATGCTGAGCATTGCACCCGAAGTCTGCACTACTGAGCTTTAGGAATTTTCGCTCTTAGGGGAACAACTGTGCTAGCGCCACCGTTTCCTAGGGCGGTCTCGAGCATTTGGCCCAATATGTTCAGCGCATCTTGTGTATTTCGAAGCTGTATCTTAAGTAGGCTGTTCTCGGCTTTTAGGTTGCTAATCAGGACGTCTTGTTCGGTTTCGGTGGCCGCTCGCCTTTTCTTCTTTCCACGTGAAAGATTCCAACCCTTTATCTTGAGCTCAAGCTCAGCGCGCAGGGTGTCATGATGAGGTTTGTATATTGGCGAGCTTGTCAAGCCTGCCTGCTTGCATACTTCTTCGACGGATAGACTCTTGCGCGAGCGGTCAGCTGCGAGTTGTTCGAAGGCGTTAAGGATCGAAGCTCTATATGTTTCTTTCTTAGTGGCTCCGGCCTTTTGCTTTGATGTTGATTCCATTAACTAGGTCTTCTCGATCACATATTGAATCTCATCAAGATTCTTTTTATAGAAGTTTTTCATAGGTTCGCTCAAAAGAGGGTCTTGGATTTTCGCCTTAAGCCACTGCGCCTGACGGATTAGCTTTGGCCGCTCTGAGCCAAGGAGCAGGTGGTGGCTACACGAGCCACTGCAGTTGCCTAGGTTGGGTAGAGGTAATCCGGAATCTGAGTTACAGGGACCACGTGCAACCAGTGGCTTCAAGCAGTACATCCCCTGGCCTAACACGCTGAGAAGCATTTGGCCCATAGACATCATGTCGAGGCCGAGTTCAACGAACTCATTCTCTGTCATGTCAATGTCTGATTCGGTCTTAATGGCGGCGCGTAGCGCTGGCGCACCCCCTCCCATCAACGAGTCGCGCTCCGCGAAGAGAGTCTTCAGATTCTTCACCGTGAGCTCGGGGTAGGCTGTCAGAAGTTCATCTTGAATCATTGGGGATGCGAACATATAGCCTAGAGTGGTTCTATATGTCGCGTGCCCAAAGATGCTCTGCAAAATGACAGTCGCTCCTTCCATCGATAGCGTAATGAGCCTGGCTACTGACTTTCGCAGACGTGTGAAAGAGATGTTCTCGCCGAGGTCAGGCAGTATGCAGGCCGAGAATTTTGCCAAAACATGGTTATGCGCATTGGCAGACAGCGCGGCCCCTTCTATCGTATAGCTCGCCTCTTCGGTATCTCCATGGGCTTGATACTTAGATTGCACGAAGAGCTTATCGGTAAAAGCATGCGTCCCTTCTAAGTCTGCATGGATGTAGCGTCGAATCTGCTTCTTCAGCGAACTTTGAAGCTCTATTGCGCAGATTACCTTATCATCGACAGGAAGAGCGACGATTTCGCCGTCGGATTCATCTCTGCCCTTATAGTGTGTCAAGGTTAAGAATGCCTCTCCATACTTGTTTCTTATGCAGCCGTCACTGATGGAGTTAATCTCACTTCGACGAGAACCCGTGGCGAAGCTGACCGTGATTGTAGATGCCGCACTGCACAGTCTGGCGTGGCCCATCAGCGATTTAAAAGTAGTGGGGGGCCAGTCGAATAAACCCGCTTCAGAATGAGGCCAAGAATAATCCTTGATGTATTTTTTCTGAGCTCTATAACAATGGCCGTCCGCACTCTTGCTTTCACGGAGATTCGGAAAGCGATCAGCAATTGTTAGACATTCATCAATCGCGTTGCGTACATGCGGCCCAAGTTCCTCGACATAGAAGTGAGCGTTACGCACAATTAAGGTCAGGTCCTCATCACTGTATGGAATCTCTCCTCGGCCATCAAAATCTCTTCCATGGGCTTCGTGCCAGAGTGCCTTGGCAACCGCTTGAGCGCCTTTGTGAATTGGAAACGGATACTGAACGCTGTAAGCAATGAGCCCTTGACCATGGTGTACGGCTGCTCCTCGTAGAGTCGCCACGATACTCACCAGTGTCTCAATATGCTTTGCCTTTCTCGCTCTATCTAACAGGAATGCTCTCGTTTCGCTGGTGGTTAGCGTCTCTTGCGACAACCCTTTCTCCTGAATCATGGATGCGAAAGCGGCAACTGCTTGTCCACGCTTTATGAGTGAGGCAAAGCTCGGTGTGGACGCGATATTGATGGGGTGGCGTAGGAAGGCATAGAGAATGTCCTTGCATAGTGGGACTAAAGGCGTAGGCATTTTTTTGAAGTCGATTTGCCTAGCTTTAGTCGGCATCGCGGCCATTGCGCCGACTGGCGCTCCTTCCCAGACCATGTCAGAGAACCGGCTTATTACCGTCGGTACGTTGCCGTGAAGGTGCCAGCTCACAATGGCAGCATCTCGCTTTTCGCTGTCGCTCCTGGGTTGCAGGCCCATCAGAAGTGGGTTCATTTGGGTCATCTTGCCGGCCTATAAAACAGAAGAGGCACGTCGAGGGTCTCCGCCTCACGCATTGCGCTTGTCTGATCTTCCGCGGAATACCTTGCAAATACATCCTCAAGGTTCCTGAGCTCTCGATCCGCTGCAGAGCCATCCCAAAGGTGTGCGCTCGACTTATCTCTCCGACTGCGCAGGTTGAGTATGCTTTTACCCATTTCGGGAAGGCCTGAGCGAAAGCTTCTGGCCATATCGCAGTCATAGCAGCGTACTGCTGGGCACACGTCTCCGGAATGTTTGGGACGGTAGATGCCTTTTGGTGGTGCCGTCGGGTCTTCACAGCAGAACCCGGAGCGGACCTTTACGAGCTTCGAGTGGTTGTGTGTAAGAGCTTCTCGAGATTCGGGTGTTTGCATCTTTCGGATCATCGCCGGCTGCAAAACCGTTTCGTCAGAGTCAAGGATTGCATGCGATGCGGACTGATACTGCCGCAGTCCATCGTGTGCATAGGTCTTTACCCATTTCCTTCTGAGGTAATCGTATATTGTGCGTGAATCTTCACTATGACCTAGTTCGCCCTGCGCGATCTTTATGTCCATGGCACTTTTGTGTGCGACGTACCTAAGATAGGCGTCCCGAAGAAGTTTCGCGTTATAGCTTATCGGCTTCCCGTCTTCGTCTAACAAGTCGGGGGTCGATTGGGCCTCTCTGGCTATTAAGCGATTAATTATTCCCTGAACATTTTGGCCATTAAGATGCTGCCATTTTCCCTCGTTCCAATATATCCACATACTCTTTGATGAAGCTATCGCGGCTATCCCGGATGGAGTCTTTAGGGTGGGTTTTGGATTGGAGTTCTGAATAACGCGGCGACACCATGCCCCAAGGAGCTCTTGGTAACGGACTACCTTGACAGGGTAGAACTCTGGCTTCGCTCTAAATGGCATTGGAATGGGCTTGGGGTCATTTTTTTTCATCCCATTTCGATTCTTTAGTCCCATGATAATTCTGTAGTCCAACCCAAACGGATTTGGGCGCAGCCACTTGCCAGCCATTAGACCTTGGCCGGGGGGCAGGTCTAGAATTGGCTGTTCATTCGCACCGCTGCGGGCTATGACAAGCAGAATTTCTGCCGCCACAAGGTCTACGGTCGGGGCCAGGAATGTCTCGGTGAAAGGGAAAAGTCCCGGACCAGAAGGTGATTCGCTACGGCTCAGCGCGATCCTTGCGGCAAGGATGGCATCTCGAATCTGATAGCTTTTGCGAAACTTGTTGCCCACGTCGAATGGTCTCTTCCGAGCCGTCGGATCGTCGCGTTGGACGCTGCGGAAAATTTGCTTCACTTTGGCTCTGTCTTTTTTGAACTGTGCAATAACCTTCTTGCTCATGCGTACCAGCGCAAGGTACTGTTTTTCGCTGTACTCCTCTCTGTCGATGGTCGCTTTTTGCATGCTGAAGGGTGATGGTCGCCACACACTCGTTCTCATGGCGTCCTTGATAAACCGCGCGACGGAGCTGTAGATGGCGCCCATACGGGTGCTCTTCAATGACTTCTGATGGCGCAGCCATTCTGCAAATTTGACTCCTTGCTCTTCTGATAGAGACTCCAGGGACCCGTCACCAATAATTTCTGAATGTAGGCTTGCCTGGTCATCAAGAAAGTGGAAGAGCCACTTCAGTTTTGTCAGTTCTTCAAACGTAGACCGGGACGCTCTATCTTTGGTCCACTTCCGGATTGACGGCGCCATGGCGCTAAGAATCATGTGCCAGTGGTTCCTGATTGGCCGCGCCAGGTCACGGATGGATGGTGCTCGCTTTCGATGTATTAGCGAGACTATTTGCACATCATTGCGTTCTTGGGGGAGTAGGGCGTTTAAGTCAACACGGTAGTGCTGTTCCTCGGGGCCGCTCTCGACGATCCAAGACAGCAGCGGCGCTTCTGTTGGAGGGGTAGGCTGAGCCGTTGCGCCTGAAATGTCAAAAGACTTTCTTGTCTTCGGTCCCTGAGTCATGCGAGACCCCGCTCAATTTCGTCTAGGTGTTGATTCCAGTCTTCGCGAATAGAAGGATCACTACTTATCAAAGTTGCAAGGTAGGTACTTTTCGTGGTTTCGGACGATGAGTGACCTAGAAGGCGTGCTAACTTCTCAACGGCCAAGCTTGTTTTATCTATCATTAATCGGACAAGCCATTTATCCAGAGAGTCTTTGCTGATGCTTTGCTGCAGATTTCGATACGAGGTTAGGAGATAGTTGACGGCGAACTCATGGCGAAGCTCGTGAGGCGTTCGCTTAATGCCGCATCGCTCACTGGCCCTCAGAAATGCATCACCGATGGCATCTCCGGACATTGGCAATCCGCCTTGTGTAAGGAAGAGGGGGGTTGCTGCTGGCTCGGCGATCAATTCTTTGGCGGCTTTTTTAAGCCGGTCTCTCCGCGCTCTTGAGGAAAGATAATTTCTTAGCATCGCAACTGTCGGTGCCTCAATCTCGATTTTTCGCTCTTTATCTCCCTTGCCGATAACCGTGATTGTTGCTGGTCCGCCTGGATAAATAGGGGATAAGAGAGCGACGTCTTTAACGGTTAGGCTTGCGACTTCTGAACGCCGTAGGCCTGTTGAATAGATCAATTTCGCAATAATTTTGTGAACTGGGTCCAGAAATGAATTAATGAAGGTGATTAGATGCTTGGTCGGGAGGATAGAGATTAAAGAAGGTTGCCGGCGCCGAGTGCCAGGCAGATGGCTTGTCTGGAAATACTTTATAGGCCTCTCTGCGTCGCCAAAAAAGTTTTTCTCAAATACATGCGTGATAACGCTGAGCGCATTCCCTGGTTTATTAGTTTGTGTGCATAGGTCTGTAAGAAACTCCCTGGCAACGATGGCTCTCCGCTCGATAGTAGATGCCGCTAACTCGGTATCTTTGTCTTGCAGGTGATCCACATACCCTTCCAGCAGGTCCCCGGACGCGGCCTGTTCTGCCAATATATAGGGCGTTGCTTCTTGATAGGTGTTGAGGAAGTAGGTGAGGTCGTAGCCAAAGGCTGTTATTGAGTTCGCCTTGAGGCGTTTTAGCGAAAAATCTTCTAGCTTGCCCGTGCGCCGTTTGCGTAAGTAGCTGTTCTCAAATGCCCGTGGCAGCCCAGCGGAGTCAACGATAAACGGGGTTGTGATGTCGACTCTTGCGAGCAAGTAGTCGACCCTGGCAGGGGGGACCTGAGGGATCGCTTCGTGAACTAAGTTCAGAACTTCCGGAGTAACCAGCCTGGGGAAGAGAAGTTGAGACATCGATATTCATTCACACGTTGACTTGAGCAAAGAGGCTGCTGCTACGTCTCCAGAGAACTATCGAATATTTTTTTTCTGGCGTCAATGAATGAAATTGCCCCAATCCACCTGATGTTCATGCCTTTTGTCTGCTGACAGTCTTTGCGGGCAGGATAAATTATTTTTTATAGTTCATCTCGATTAATTGACCTCAGATTGGCATATATCTGTTTGAATAGGATTTCGCGCGTATGAAGCTCCTATTTTCTATCCACTTGGATAGGACAATCTATCCAGGTGGATAGAAAAGAAGCTGGGTGAAATATGTTCGTCGTGGTCACCTTTTGCAGTGAAATTATCTTTTTTTGATAGAGAGTGTTATTTTTTAGATAGGGCGGAACTGTTGTGTATATGACTAGATGAACGGTGGACGTACGTGTGATCGTGAAGCTCTAGCGACTGTGGAACTGGAGCTGCGCATTGCACTCAGGCGTAGCCGTGTCACCGGTAACTCACTAGAAAGGCATCACGCTTGGACTGCTATTCCCTGGCGCGAGGTCAAGTGCTCGTAGGTCTGTAACCGATGCCTGCGCTGAGATGTTGGTTGCAGTAGTGCAGCGTTGCTTCGTGTCGGGCTATGACGTCTCCGCCTTCCAGAGACTAGAACTCGTGAGAAGTGCGTACACAGAATCGCGGCCGAAATGAAGTAGCTAGCGCATGCGCGGCGCACGTAGGTAGTCCCTCCCTAAAAACTCAAGAGAGGGACCTGAGTAGGGCCATAAGCTATAACTGCTACGCGCGGCCCACGCACAGCTACCTGAACCTGTCGCCGGGGCTGGACTTCGAGACGCAGATCATCGCCAAGCACAACATCGCCGAGGTGCTGCGCGGCGAACTGGCCCGGCCCGGGCATGTGCCGCAGCTGCTCAACATCGGATCCGCCACCGACTGCTACCAGCCCGTGGAGCGCGAGCTGCGCCTGACGCGCGGGCTGATCGAAGTGCTGGGCGAGGCCCGCTACCCGTTTTCGGTCATCACCAAGTCGAGCGGGGTGGAGCGCGACCTCGACCTGCTCGCCCCCCTGGCCCGCGACCGCCTGGCCGCCGCCTACGTGACCATCACCACGCTGGACGCCGCGCTCGCCCGCCGCCTGGAGCCGCGCGCCGCCGCGCCGCACCGGCGCCTGCGCACCATCCGCGCGCTGGCCGAGGCCGGCGTGCCCGTGGGCGTGAGCGTGGCGCCGCAGATCCCGTTCATCACCGAAGACATGGAACAGGTGCTGGAGGCCGCGCGCGATGCCGGCGCCACGACCGCCTTCTACACCGTGGTGCGCCTGCCCTGGGAGGTGGCGCCGCTCATGCGCGAGTGGCTGGCGCTGCACTACCCGCAGCGCGCGGCGCGCGTGATGGCCCGCATCCAGGACCTGCACGGCCTGAGCGCCGAGGCCCGCGCGGCGGGCAAGAGCTACCAGAGCGACTTCGCCACGCGCATGAAGGGCACGGGGCTGTGGGCCGACCTGGTGCGCCAGCGGTTCGCCACCGCGTGCCGGCGCCTGGGCCTGAACCGCCAGCGCGTGGAGCTGGACCTGTCGCAGTACCGGCCCGGGCTGGCGCGGGGGCAGGGCAGCCTGTTCTGACGCCGCGAAGGACGGCGCGGCCGGGGGGGCTGCAAACAATCTTTCGCAATGCGCCGGACAACGCAACTTGCTGCTGTCGCCGGCCCCCGCTTCAGTGCCACGCGGGGCGGCCGCGGTTCTAAGCTCGGCCGTGAATGTTCTGTGGCCGCTGCCGTTTCCTGCGGTGGCCGGCTTTCCGCCGTTTCCTGCTGTCTGGAGTGCGACCCATGGCCTTGCGTGATTTCAAAGTGCTGACCTTCGACGTGGTCGGCACCCTCATCGATTTCGAGGGCGGCATGCTCGCCTATCTGCGCCGGGCCGTGCCCGGCAGCCCCGTGACCGACGAGGCGTTCCTCGCGGCCTACCGCGCCGCCCGCAAGAGCGGCGACACCTGGGCCTATCCCGACGACCTGGAGCGCTGCTGGCATGCGATCGCGCCGTCGCTGGGCCTGCCCGACAGCGAGGCGCTGGCGCGCGGCCTGCGCGACTCGGTGGCCGACTGGCCGGCGTTCCCCGACTCGGTACAGGCGCTGCAGCGCCTGCGCGGGCATTTCAAGCTCGTGACGATGACGAACGCCCAGGCCTGGGCGCTGGAGCACTTCCAGAAAGCCCTGGGCTCGCCCTTCGACCTGCTGCTCAGCTGCGACGACGCGATGTGCGAGAAGCCCGACGCGCGCTACTTCGCCTATGCCCGCGGCCGCTACGAGGGCGCCTGGGGCTACCGGCAGGCCGACAACCTGCACGTGGCGCAGAGCCAGTACCACGACATCGGCATCTCCAAGCGGCTGGGCATCGCCACCTGCTGGATCGAACGGCGGCACGGCATGAAGGACTCGGGCGGCACCATCGAATCCGAGCACACCGTGCCGGACTACCACTTCCACACGCTGGCCCAGCTGGCCGACGCGGTGGAGGCGGGGCAATGAGCCTGGACGGCCACGAGCGCTTGTCCGCCCTGGAGGGCCTGCAGCGCATCGCCCGGCCGGTGGCCGACCTGCTGCCCGAGCTCATTGCCCTGCGGCGCGACCTGCATGCGCACCCCGAGCTGGCCTTTCAGGAGCGGCGCACGGCCGGCATCGTGGCGCAGTCGCTGCGGCTGCTCGGCCTGGAGGTGCACGAAGGCATCGGCGGCACGGGCGTGGTCGGCACGCTGCGCTGCGGCAGCGGGCCCCGCAGCATGGGCCTGCGCGCCGACATGGATGCGCTGCCCATGGTGGAACTGGGCACGTCCGCCCATGCCAGCCGCCACCCGGGCGCACACCACGGCTGCGGGCACGACGGCCACACCAGCATGCTGATCGGCGCGGCGCGCCAGCTGGCGCGCACGCGCGGGTTTGACGGCACCGTGCACTTCATCTTCCAGCCCGCCGAGGAAGGCCAGGGCGGCGCGCGCAAGATGATCGAGGACGGCCTGTTCGAGCGCTTTCCGTGCGACAGCGTCTACGCGCTGCACAACTGGCCCGACCTGCCGCTGGGCCACGCCCAGACCCGGCCCGGGCCCATCATGGCCGCGGCCGACCGCTTCGACATCGCCGTGCGCGGGCGCGGCGGCCATGCCGCGCAGCCGCACCACACACCCGATGCCATCCTGGCCGCGAGCCAGCTGGTGGCCCAGCTCAACACCATCGTGGCGCGCCGCATCGACCCCGGCGAGTCGGCCGTGCTGTCGGTCACGCGCATCGAGGGCGGGCACAGCCACAACGTGCTGCCGGCCGAGGTGCAGATCACTGGCACGGTGCGCAGCTTCGACGCCGCATCGCAAGACCGCATCGAGGCCGCGCTGCGCGCCACCGCCGAGGGCATTGCCCTGGCCAGCGGCACGCAGGTGGAGGTGACCTACCTGCGCTACTACCCCGCGACGGTGAACACCCCGGCCGAGGCGGATCTGGCACTGCAGGCCGCACGCGCCATCGGCCTGCAGGCCGGCGTGGCACCGCGCGCCGCCTTCACCTCGGAAGACTTCGCCTTCATGCTGCAGCGCCGCCCGGGCGCCTACCTGTGGCTCGGCCAGGGCCGCGCCGAGCCCGGGCCCGACGGCGAGCGCGCGCTGCACCATCCGTGCTACGACTTCAACGACGACGCGCTGCCGCTGGGCGTGCGCTGGTTCTGCGAGGTGGCGGCGCGCGCCCTGGCTCCCACCTGATGCGGGCTTGAAGCCTGGCATCGCCCCGGCGCCGCACTTTGATTCCTTCCATCCACTTCATCGACCCAAGGGACCATCCCATGAGCATCACCGTGCTGCGCCAGTCCGCCACCCTCGGCGGCTTCGAACACCAGGGCACCCCCGCCCGTCCGCTGACCCTGCCGCCGTGCGAGTTCAGCGGCATCGACGTCGATCTGCAGGGCGCGGGCGAGAACCGCTCGGGGCTGTGGGAATGCACGCCCGGCCGCTTCGAGCGCCAGTTGGCCCATGCCGAGGTCATGCACATCCTGGCCGGGGCCTGCACCTTCACGCCCACGGGCGGCGAGCCGCAATCCATTCGAGCCGGAGACACGCTGTTCTTCCCGTCGAACACCACCGGCGAATGGCATGTGACGCAAACGCTGCGCAAGGTGTTCGTGGTGCTGGCGGCGTAAAGCCTCCATCGGCGCCTGTGTTCAGGGGCGTGCAGGTCCGTCGCCGCTCGGCGCGGGCAGCTTCGCGATCACCTTGATCTCGAACTGGAAGCCGTAGAGCCAGGTCACGCCCACGCCGGTCAGCGTGGGGTGGGGCGCGTTGCCCCAGTACTCCGGCACGATGGCCCACACGGTCTCGAACGTCGATTCGGGATCGACGAGGAAGACCGTGACATCGACCACGTCGTCGAAGGTGCAGCCGGCCGCTTGCAGGATGGCGTTCAGGTGGTCGAACGCCAGCCGCACCTGCGCCGGCAGGTCGGGCTCGGGCGATCCGTCCTCGCGGCTGCCGACCTGGCCCGACACGAACAGAAAGCCGTTGGAGCGGACCGCTGGCGAATAGCGGTTGCGGTCGTAGAGCGCTCGGCGCCCGGTGGGGAAGACGACGTCGCGTTGGGGCGTGCTGGTGGGATGCATCAAAGGTTCATCGGGGCGAAGCCGCCCGGTGGTTGGCGATGAAGGCACTGTAGGCAGCGGCGTGCGGAGAATAAAGGGCCCAGTCCACCCATCACTGTTTGTAGACTCCAAACAATCCCTCCGCCACCGCCACGCCACCGAAAGCACAGCGCCCATGGACCGTTTCGATGCAATGCAGGCCTTCGCCCGCGTGGTGGAGGCCGGCAGCTTCACCAAGGCGGCCGAGACCCTGCACATGAGCAAGACCACCGTGACCCAGCTCGTCCAGCAGCTGGAGGCGCGGCTGCGCGTGAAGCTGTTGAACCGCACGACCCGCAAGGTCAACGTCACGGCCGACGGCGCGGCCTATTACGAACGCGTGGTGCGCCTGCTGGCCGACATGGACGATGCCGAGGGCAGCCTGTCCAGCGCCTCCGCGCTGCCCCGGGGCCGCCTGCGGGTGGACGTGCCCAGCCCGCTGGCCCGAGCCATCCTGGTGCCGGCGCTCCCGGCCTTCCACACCCGGTACCCGGACATCCAGATCGACATGGGCGTGAGCGACCGCATCGTGGACCTGATCGGCGAGAACGTGGACTGCGTGGTGCGCGGGGGCGAGCCCACCGATCCGTCCCTGGTCGCGCGGCGCGTGGGCGACCTGCAGCTGGGCGTGTATGCCGCGCCCGGCTACCTTGAGCGCGCGGGCACGCCGCTGCACCCGAACGAGCTGGAGAACTCGCACCACCGCACGGTGGGCTTTCTGTGGGCACGCACCGGCAAGGCATTGCCGTATGCCATGCACCGCGAGGGCGAGCGCCTGGCCGTGCGGGGCCGCCATGTGTTCTCGGTGGACGACGGCAACGCGTACCTGGCGGCCGGCGTGGCGGGCCTGGGCGTGCTTTGGCTGCCGGACTACCTGGCGCGCGAGCCCCTGGAGCGGGGCCAACTGGTGCGGCTGTTCCAGGACTGGCGCCTGGACCCGATGCCGCTGTACATCGCGTATGCGCCGCACCGGCACGTCAGCCCGCGGCTGCGCGTGTTCATTGAGTGGGTGGCTGGCCTCATGGAGCGGCATGCACCCCTGGCCGGCCGGCCACCGGCATGATGGGGGCCTGTCAGGCGGCCTGCTGCGCCGGCTGCGATGCCGCGAACCGGCCGATGAAGTAGGGCGCCAGCGGAATCGACGTCTGGCCCGTGGCGATCAGTTCGGCCATGGTCTCGCCCACGCCGGGGCTGATGGCGAAGCCCTCGCCGTTGAAGCCGAAGGCGTAGTGCAGCCCCGCCACCTTGGCGCTCGGCCCCATCACCGGTTGCCAGTCGGGGGTGTAGCCCTCGATGCCGCTCCACACGCGGATCAGCTGCACGTGCTCGAACGCCGGCACGAAGCGGCGCAGCTCGCGCAGCTGGCGCAGCACGTTGTCGGGCTTCACGTAGGCGCGGATGCGGTCGGCATGCGCAGGCCCTTTCAGCCCGCCGCCGAAGACGATGTTGCCGCGCGCAATCTGCCGGAAGTACAGGCCTTCGGTCTCGATGGGGGACGACAGGCCGATGGACGGCCCGAGCGCGTAGGGCAGGGGCTCGGTCACGCCCATCTGCGGACCGCGGGCCTCCATCGGCACGGGCTCGCCGAACTGCTCGGCCATGCGGTTGGACCACGCGCCGCAGGCCACCAGCATCTGCGGGGCGCGAAAGCGCCGGCCGTCGGCCGTGTGGGCGACGAAGCCGTTGGCGTCGCGCTCCACCTGCATCACCTCGGCATGCTCGACGATGTTCGCGCCCGCACGCCGCGCCGCGCGGGCAAACGCCGGGCCGGCCAGGCGGGGGTTGGCGTGGCCGTCCTGGGGCGAGTAGGACCCCGCCACCACGCCGGGCGCGAAGATGCCCCAGCGCTGGCGCAACTGCTCGGCGGTGAACAGCTGCAGGTCCAGCCCCAGGGGCTTGACGTCGTGCGCGTGCTTTTCGAGCACCGCGGCCTGCTTTTCGGTGTAGCACACGCGCAGGTGGCCGTAGGGCACGAACTCGGCGTCTTCGCCCAGCAGCGACCGGATGCGGCCCCACACGGCGCGCGCGCGGTTGGCCAGCGGCATCTGGTGCAGCTCGCGCCCCTGGCGGCGCACGTTGCCGAAATTGGTGCCGCTGGCCTGTCGGCCCACCAGTTCGCGCTCCAGCAGCGTGACGGACAGGCCGTGCTGGCGCAGGAAGAAGGCCGTGGTGGTGCCCATCAGGCCACCGCCCAGCACCAGCACGTCGGTGTCGTGCGCCGTGGCGTTCTGGCTGCCGTGGTTCATGCCTGCACCTCGCGCGTGTTCATCATCAAAGGCTTGACCGGCGCCTGCGACCGCAGGCGGCCCACCTGTTCCACGGGAACGTGGCAGGCGCTCGCGACGATCTCCGCCGCGGCATGGCCGCAAAAGCGCCCCTGGCAGCGCCCCATGCCGACGCGGCTGAAGGCCTTGGCGCGGTTCACTTCCTGGCTGTCCATCTCGGTCACGCAGCGGCGCAGTTCGCCCGCGGTGACGGCCTCGCAGCGGCACACCACGGCCGCATCGGGCAGCGCCGCGGCCTGCGCATGCGGCCAGGGAAAGGCCCGCGCCAGCCCCTGGCGAAAGCGGTCCATCCGGCCCAGCGTGCGGCGCAGCGCGGGCGCCTCCTGGCCGTAGCGGGCGCTGCCGGCGGCATGCTTCAGGTCGGCCAGCGCCGCCAGGGCGGCCAGGCGGCCCGCGGCCTCGGCCCCGTCGGCCCCCAGGATGCGCACACCGTCGCCCGCCAGGTACACGCCCGACGTGCTGCTGCGGCCGTCCGCGTCGATGCTGGGCAGCCACTGGCGGCTCACGGGTTCGAAGGCGAACGTGCAACGCGCCAGATCGGCCAGTTGCGTCTCGGCCCGCAGGTGCCAGCCCAGGCCCACGGCATCGCATTCGAAGCGTCGTTCCTGGCCCTGTGCATCGCGCACGGCCACGGCCTGCACACCCAGGCGGTCGTCGCCGTCGATGGACAGTGGCGCCACGCCCTGCAGCACCGGCACGCCCGCCGCCCGCAGGCCGCGGATCAGCCCCAGGCCGCGCAGCGCGAGCGTGGGCCGCGCCAGCAGGCCCGCGATGGCGGCCCAGGGCTTGGATGCGGGCGCGGTGTCGAGCACCGCCGCCACGCGCGCGCCGGCCTGCACATACTGCGAGGCCACCAGGTACAGCAGCGGCCCGCTGCCCAGAAAGACGACCTGCGAGCCGATGGCGCAGGCCTGCGCCTTCAGCGCGATCTGCGAGGCGCCCAGGCTGTAGCACCCGGCGCGGTGCCAGCCGGGCACGGGCATGAGGCGGTCGGTGGCGCCGGAGCACACCAGCAGCGCGTCGAACGGCAGCGTCTGCGGCTCGCCGGCATGCACCACGTGCAGTTCGCCGGCGGTCACGTTCCAGGCCAGGGTGTCGGGCCGGTAATCGACCGATGGGCGCAGGGCGTCGAAGTCGCGGTGCAGCGCCTGGGCCTTGCCGGCCTCGCTGCCGTAGAGCTTGGCGTAGGGCCGCTTGAAGCCTTCGGGCTGGCGGCGGTAGATCTGCCCGCCGTCGCGCCGGCTTTCATCCACCACGGTGGGGCGCAGGCCGGCCTGCACCAGCGCCTGGGCGGCGCGCACGCCGGCCGGGCCGGTGCCGACCACCACGATGCGGGGCGAGCCGGTGGGGGTGGTGATTGGGGTGGCGGTGGGGGCGCTCATGCCGCTTCCCCTTGCGCATGGCGCGCCAGCGATTCGCGCAGGTCCGGCGTCACCGGCCAGTGCGCCGCGGGCGGGTGGGTGAGCACCTCCATGCCGGCTTCGGCCGGGGTGGAGCAGGCGCGCAGCCGATTGCCCGAAGGCGTCCACACCCAGCAGTCCTGGCAGGCGCCCATGAGGCAAAAGCCCGCGCGCGGGCCGTCGCCGAACTCGCTGTCGCGCACCCGCCGCCCGTGCTGCAGCAGCGCCACCAGCAGGGTGTCGCCAGCGAGCGCGGCGGCAGGCAGGCCATCGATCGTCAGGGCGATCGGGGGGCGATCGGTCTCGGCCAGCCGCACGAAGCGGGCCGGCGGGCGGTGGGCGGTGTCGGGCATGGGCGTCTGGAGGGCGGTCAGCGCTGGTGGGGGAAAAGCCGCTCGATGGGACAGTGCGTCTTGATGAACGGCGTCTTGATGACGATGTAGCTGAAGTACTTGGAGATGCCGAGGTTGCGTTCGAGCAGGTCCTCGATCACCTCCTGGTAGTGGTTCACGCCGCGCGTCAGAAAGCGCAGCAGGTAGTCGTAGCCGCCGCTCACCAGGTGGCATTCGAGCACCTCGTCCACCTCGCGGATCGCGGCCTCGAAGCGCGTGAAGTCCTCGCGGCGGTGGTCAGTGAGCGTGACCTCAGTGAACACGGTGAGCGTGTCGCCCAGCTTTTCCAGTCGCAGGTGCGCGCCGTAGCCGGCGATGTAGCCCGCCTGCTCCAGGCGCTTGACGCGGATCAGGCAGGGGCTGGGCGACAGGCCCACCGCGTCCGCCAGGTCCACGTTGGTCATGCGCCCGTTCTTCTGCAGCTGCGCGAGGATGCGCAGGTCCAGGCGGTCGATCTTGAAGGCTTCGTTCATCATGGCGGCATCGGGACGTGAAGGAGGCTTCGATTCTGCGGCGGCGCGCGGTCGCTGTGTTGGCGTTGCTGGGGCGTTGCCGCCGGTTTCAGCCCTTGAGCGCGGCGCGCACGTCGGGCGCGTCCAGCACGTCGTCCAGCGTCTTTCGCAGGCGCTTGAACATTTCGGCGAACTCGTCCTCGGTGTAGGTGAGCGCGGGCGCAAAGCCCAGGATGTTGTCGCCGAAGGCGCGGAACACGATGCCGTTGCGGTATGCCGTGGCCGCGATGCGCTCGGACAGGCCTAGCGCCGGATCGAACCCGCGCCGGGTCGCCTTGTCGCTCACCAGCTCCAGCGCGCCCAGCAGGCCGCGGTGGCGCGAGTCGCCCACCAGCGGGTGCGCCAGCAAGGCATCCAGCCCGGCCGCGAAAGGCGCGGCGCCGCGCTGGCCGTTGGCGAGAATGCCGCCTTCCTCGTACAGCCGCAGCACTTCCAGCGCCACCGCCGCGCTCACCGGGTGGGCGGAGTAGGTGGCGCCGTGGCCGATGGGCGCGCCCTCGGGTGCGCCGTCGGCGATGCCGGCGTACAGCGCATCCGACATCACCGTCGCCCCCATGGGCACGTAGCCGGCCGTCAGGCCCTTGGCCAGCGTGAGGATGTCGGGGGACACGCCTTCGGCCTCGCAGGCGAACAGCGGGCCGGTGCGGCCGAAGCCGGTGATGACCTCGTCCACCACCATCAGGATGCCCAGCTCGCGCGTGGCCTCCCGCATGGCCTTGAGCCAGCCCTGAGGCGGCACGATCACCCCGCCCGAGCCCTGGATGGGCTCGCAGAAGAAGGCCGCCACGTTGTCCGCGCCCAGCTCGGCCACCTTGGCCCGCAGCGCCGCCACCGAGGCCGCGATGATGGCCGGGCCGTCCGACGGGTTCGCGGCGCGGTAGGGGTTGGGCGAGGGAATGTAGTGCTGCGTCGGCAGCGGCAGGTCGAACCCGCGGTGGAAGGCGGGCAGGGCGGTGAGCCCGGCGCCCGTGGACGACGAGCCGTGGTAGCCGCGCTCCAGCGCGATGAAGTGCTTCTTGGCCGGCTGGCCGATGGCATTGTGGTACTGCACGATGAAGCGCACGGCGGCGTCCACCGCTTCGGAGCCGCCCAGCGTGAAGTACACGTGGTTCAGCGATTTCGGCGTGATCTGCACCAGCTTTTCGGCCAGAAGAATGGCCGGCTCGCTGCTGAAGTGGAAGTAGCCCGTGGCGTAGGGCAGGCGGCGCATCTGCTCGGCGGCGGCCTGCACCACGCTCTCCTGGCCGTAGCCCACGTTCACGCACCACAGGCCGGCGAAGGCGTCCAGCAGCTCGTTGCCCTTGGCATCGGTAAGCCATGCCCCCCGGCCCGAGGACAGCACGGTCGGGCCGCGGCGCTCGTGCGCTCGCCAGGGCGAGACGGGGTGGATCAAATGCGCCCGGTCGATGGCATCGAGCGAGGCGAGCTGGGGCAGGTCGGTGAGTTGGGTCATGGCGGGGTCCGGTCGCGGGCCAGGGGTTCGGTGGCGGTGGTGAGGCGTCTGTCGATGGCCCCAAGGTTAGGCCAGGGGCCACTGCGCGTGGTGCTGCTTTGGCGGGGTTTGGCGCAGCACGCTGCGGTTGTTGGCGCGGTGGCAGCAGATCGTGCGGTGCCCCCGGGGCGCTGGCTGCCGGCCGCCATGCGTCAGTAGCCGCGCGAGCGGTCCACCAGCCCCACCATGGGCTCGCCGGCCTCGAACCGGCGCAGGTTGTCGACCACCACGTTGGCGGCGCTCAGGGGCTGGGTCATGCTCGCGATGTGCGGGGTGAGCTGCACGCGCGGGTGCCGCCAGAAGGCGTGCGACGGCGGCAGGGGCTCGGGGTCGGTCACGTCGAGCACCGCCTCGCCGATCTGCCCCACGGCCAGCGCGGCCAGCAGGTCGGTGTCGATCAATTGCGGCCCGCGCCCCACGTGCACCAGCCCGGCACCGGCCGGCAGTTGCGCGAACAGGTCCTTGTTCAGAAAGCCCCGTGTGGCATCGGTCAGCGGCAGCAGGCACACCAGGATGTCGGTGCGCGCCAGGAAGGCCGGCAGTTCGTGCCGGTCCGAGTAGCAGTGCACGCCGGCGAACTGGTGGCGCGAGCGGCTCCAGCCCGCGCAGTCGAAGCCCAGGCCCCGCAATTGGGCCAGCACCGCCTGCCCCAGCGAGCCCAGGCCCAGCACGCCCACCCGGCGTTCCCTGGCCGGGCGCACCGGCAGCACGCGCCATTCGCCTTGCTGCTGCTGACGGCGGTACTGGGGCATGTCGCGGTGCAGGCCCAGCACGGCGTGCGTCACGTACTCCACCATGCCCTGCACGATGCCCGGCTCCACCATGCGCACCACGGGCAACTCGGGCGGCAGCGCGGCGAAGTCGAACTGGTCCACGCCCGCGCCCGATGAAAACAGCACCTGCAGCTGCGGAAAGCGCGTGGCCAGATCCTGCGGCGGTTCCCAGGCCGCGAGAAAGCGCACCTGGGCCGGGTCGCCGATGTCGGGCCAGATGCGAAAGTCGATCTCGGGCGCGCGGTCGCGGAACACGCCGGCCCACTGGCGACCGCGCACGGGGTCGGATTTGTAGAGGAAGGTGGTGGAGGTCACGGCAAGGCCCCGGCAGGGTGGGTTGTCAAAGGGGTGGGCTCAGCCCAGCGCCTGGGTGGCCAGGGCGAACAGCCGCGGGGCGCCGTGCGGGGCGTCCGATGCCGAGGGCAGGGTGCCGCCGCGCACCATGGTGGTGGGCGCGTCCACGCGCAGCAGGCCGATGCTCTCCAGCCACTCGGCCAGGCCGCTGTCGAAATCGATGTCGATGCGCGTGAAGTGGCCGGCGTTCATGCCGGCCAGGTGGGCGATCAGCGCCTTGGCGCTTTCCGCATCCGGTGCCACCACGGGGCCGATGGCGTGCCCGCGGCCGAAGCGCCGCAGCAGCGCGAAGCCGCGCTGCTCGCCGTCGTGGTCCAGCACCACGCAGGCATCGCTGCGGGCCAGCAGGTCGTCGATGAGGGCATCGCGCGGCATGCCGCGCGCCTGGGCGTCGAGCCGGTGCAGCGCGGCCGCCTCGTTCAGGCCGGAGGGGCGCAGGCGCCAGCCGGGGGGCAGGGCGATCAGCGGCGTGGGCCGGGCCACGCCCTGGTGCTGGCGCACCTCGCCCGTGCGCACGAAGCCCAGGCGCTCGTACAGGCCGCGCCCCTCGGCGGTGGCATGCAGCAGCACCGTGTGGCCGTCCAGCCCGTCGAGCAGCGTGGTCATCAGGCGGTGGCCGATGCGCCGGCCCTGGCAGGCCGGGGTGACGAGCACCAGCCCGATGGTGGCGTGCCGGTCGCCCCATTTCCAGCGCTGGGCGGTGGCGATGGTCTGCCCGTCGCGCTCGGCCACGAGGCCCTCGGAATGCGCGAACACCTGCTCCCAGTCGGCCAGCCGGTGCGGCCAGCGCAGTTCGGCCGACAGCGCCTGCGCCTGCGGCAGGTCGTCGGGCGTCATGGGGCGCAGCAGCACGCCGTCCTCGGCGGTGGCAGGGGTGGCGGGCAGGGCGGTGGAGAGCATGGGCGGCGTCCTCGTTGCGAAGGGATTGGGCGTCTATCTTGGACGACATCGGCAGGCCGCACCACTCCGAATTCGGGTTTGCCCGCAACTTGCAAGCTTCGTCTGCCGGGCGCGTGCGTTTTGCAATTCGCTGCGGTGACGCGGGGCGTTACGGGCACAAATGCTGGACCTTCCTGCCTAGCATCGAAGCACCTTTTTCCAACTGCGCGCAGCCCCTTGCGCGCCCCCGTTCCATGCTGCTTTTCGATCCCCGGTCCATCGCCGTTCCCGCCGGCCATTTCATCGGCGGGCGCCTCGTGCCCGATGCCGGCCGCATCGCCGTGCTGCGCCCCTCCGACGGCCAATGGCATGCCGACCTGCCTCTGGCCGATGCCGCCACCGTGGACGCTGCGGTGCAGGATGCGTGGCAGGCTTGGCGCACCACCGACTGGGCGCGCCGCGCCCCGCGGGAGCGCGCCCGCGTGCTGCGCCGCTGGGCCGACATGATCGAGGCCGACGGCCCGCAGCTGGCGCCGCTGGAGGCCGTTTGCTCCACGCGCCCGGCGCGCGATGCCGCTGCGTGGGACGTGCCCTTCACCGCCGAAGGACTGCGCTTTTTCGCCGAGTACGCCGACAAGCTCGGCGGCGAGGTGGCCGCCACGCGGCACGACCACCTGGGCATGGTGGTGGCCGAGCCCTACGGCGTGGTGGGCGCCATCACGCCGTGGAATTTCCCGCTGGTGATGATGTCGTGGAAGGTGGGCGCCGCATTGGCCGCAGGCAACGCGGTGGTGCTCAAGCCTTCCGAGATGACGCCGTTTTCCGCCGTGCGGCTGGCCCAGCTGGCGGTGGAGGCGGGCGTGCCGCCCGGGCTCTTCAACGTGGTGCAGGGCGATGGCCGCACCACCGGCGATGCGCTCACGCGGCACCCCCGGATCGCCAAGATGACCTTCACCGGATCGACGCGCACGGGCGCCGCCATCATGGCCACCTGTGCGCTGCAGGGCCCCAAGCCCGTCACGCTGGAGCTGGGCGGAAAGAGCCCGCAGCTCGTCTTCGACGACGCGCCCGATGTCGACCGGCTGGCCGGCCTCATCGCCGGTGCCATCACCGGCAACGCGGGCCAGGTGTGCGTGGCGGGGTCGCGGCTCATCGTGCAGCGCGGCATCGCGCCGGAACTGGTGGAGCGCATCGGCGCGCGGTTCGCCGCGCTGCGGCCCGGCGCCACCTGGGACGACACCGCCACGCTGCCGCCCATCATCTCGGCGCCGCAGGCCGCGCGCATCCTGGACATCGTGGAGCGCGCGCGCGACGCGGGCGCGCAGCTGCGCTGCGGCGGGGGGCTGTTCGACGACGTGGCCGGCGGCGTGGCGGCCGGTGCGGCGGGCGGAGCGTACTTCCAGCCCACGCTGCTCGAAGGCGTGGCGGCAGACAGCCCCGCCGTGCAGGAAGAGATCTTCGGCCCCGTGCTCACGGTGCAGACCTTCGACACCGAGGAAGAAGGCCTGGCCCTGGCCGCGCACGCGCACTACGGCCTGGCAGCTGGCGTGCACACCGCCGACATCGGCCGCGCGCTGCGCGCCATGCGCGGCATCAGCGCGGGCACCGTCTGGATCAACCGCTACGGGCGCAGCGCGGACTTCGTCATCCCCACCGGCGGCTACCACCAGTCGGGCATCGGCAAGGACCTGGGCCGCCAGGCCGTGGAGGCCAACCTGCGCTTCAAAAGCGTGCTCATCGACTTTGCTGCGGCGCACTAACGGTGCACGGTTGCACGCCGGCGGTGCAGACCGCACGGCATGCCGCAAGGCCCCCGGCAAACCGCAGCTTTCGCGCGCCGCACCCCTGCATTTCCCTATGACACCCGCGAAACCGCGTGCTTCAATCACTTCGTAATGACACTGTCGCAAATGCCAAATCAGGCGCTGCGAACCGCCCCGGTCGGTGACCGGCCCAACCCGAGGATTCCGAGACCATGACCTTCCGTCCCAAGTACGTGACCTTCGACTGCTACGGCACGCTCACCCGCTTTCGCATGGGCGAGATGACGCGTGAACTCTTCGCCGACCGCATTCCGGCCGAGCGCATGGAGCAGTTCATCGCCGACTTCAGCGCCTACCGCTTCGACGAAGTGCTGGGCGACTGGAAGCCCTACGAAGTGGTGCTCAAGAACGCCGTGCGCCGCCTGTGCAAGCAGTGGAAGATCCAGTACCTGGACGCCGACGGCCAGAAGTTCTACGACGCCGTGCCCACCTGGGACCCGCATGCCGACGTGCCCGCGGGCCTGGCCAAGGTCGCCAAGGAGATCCCGCTGGTGATCCTGTCCAACGCCTCCGACGACCAGATCCAGAAGAACGTCGCCATGCTCGGCGCGCCGTTCCACCGCGTGTACACCGCGCAGCAGGCCCAGGCCTACAAGCCGCGCCTCAAAGCGTTCGAATACATGCTCGACTCGCTGGGCTGCGGCCCGCAGGACGTGCTGCACGTGTCCTCCAGCCTGCGCTACGACCTGATGTCGGCCGACGACATCGGCATCAAGAACAAGGTGTTCGTGAACCGCGGCCACGGCCCGGGCAACCCGGCCTACCACTACGTGCAGATCGAAGACATCGGCGGCCTGCCGGGCGTCGTCGGCCTCTGAGCGGTTTTTCCTTCCTTCCCACAGCCCGCACGCCCCTTGCCATGAAGCTCGAGTCCTACTGGAACGATTCGGTCCCGCCGCTGGCGCTGGCGCCGCACGATCTGCCGAGGCAGGTCGATGTCGCCATCGTCGGTGCGGGCTTCACCGGCCTGTCGGCCGCGCTGGCCCTGGCCCGGCGCGGCGCGAGCGTGGCGGTGCTGGAGGCGGGCGCCAGCGTGGCGCCCGAGGCATCGGGCCGCAACGGCGGCCACGTCAACAACGGCCTGGCGGTGGACTATGCCGAGGTGGCCGCCAAGGTCGGCGTGGCGCAGGCCCGGGCCTGGTACCACGCCTACGACGCCGCGGTGGACACCGTGGCCCGCATCGTGCGCGACGAGGCCATCGACTGCGATTTCCTGCGCCACGGCAAGCTCAAGCTCGCCACCCGACCCCACCACCTGGAGGCGCTGCGGCGCAGTGCCGAGCGGCTCATCGCCGACGGGGTGGATACCGACGTGGAGATCCTCGACGCCGCCCGGGTGCGCGCCGAGGTGCAGAGCGACCGCTTCGAAGGCGGGCTGCTGTACCGGCGCAGCGCGCAGATGCACATGGGGCGGTTCGCCCAGGGGCTGGCCCTGGCCGCCCAGCGCCAGGGCGCGCAGATCCACACCGGCACCTGCGTGGACCGCATCGAGCGCGTGCAGGGCCAGGTGCACCGGCTGCACACCGCGCGCGGCGCGGTGCAGGCCAGCCAGGTGCTGCTGGCCACCGGCGCCTCGCGCCACGGCGGCTACGGCACGTTCGGCTGGCTGCGCCGGCGCATCGTGCCCATCGGCAGCTTCATCGTGGTGACCGAGCCGCTGGGCGCGGCGCGCGCGCAGGCCCTGCTGGCCGAGCGGCGCACCTACGTCACCATCGCCAACATCCACCACTACTTCCGCCTCACGGCCGATCACCGGCTGGTGTTCGGCGGCCGGGCGCGCTTTGCCATTTCCAGCCCGCAGCAGGACGCCGCCAGCGGCGAGATCCTGCGCGCCGGCCTGGCGCAGACCTTTCCGCAACTGGGCCGCGTGCGCATCGACCACTGCTGGGGCGGCCTGGTGGACATGACGCAGGACCGCCTGCCGCACGCCGGCGAGCGCGACGGCCTGTTCTATTCCATGGGCTACAGCGGCCACGGCACGCAGATGTCGGTGCACATGGGCGAGCGCATGGCCGCCGTGATGGCCGGCGATGCTGAGGCCAATCCCTGGCGCGGCCGCGGCTGGCCCGCCGTGCCCGGCCACTTCGGCCCGCCGTGGTTCCTGCCGGCGGTGGGGCTGTACTACCGCCTGAAGGACCGGCTGGCCTGACGTCCCTGCGGGCGCCCGCCACCTTCCCTTGATTCGCACCATTCCAAGATCCCCGTTCACCCCCCCACTGCCACCCGTCACAGGAGCATCACCATGAGCGACAGCCGCACCCCGTTCGACACCCTCGTCGGTCCCCAAGAAAGCCTTCGCGTGATGGACTCGCTGCGGCGGGGCGCCACGCGCCGCGACGTGCTCGCCATGCTGGTGGCGGGCGGCATGCAGGCCACGCTGGCCGGTGGCCTGGCGGGCATGGCGGTCACCGCGCATGCGCAGACGCCCCGCCGCGGCGGCCGCATCCGCGTGGCCGGCGCCACGGCCGCGGCCACCGACACGCTGGACCCGGCCAAGCAGTCCAACCAGACCGACTATTCGCGCGGCACCATGCTCTACAACGGCCTGTTCGTGCTGGACGGCTCGCTCACGCCGCAGCCCGCGCTGGCCGAATCGTCCGCCACGCAGGACGCCAAGACCTGGGTGTTCACCCTGCGCAAGGGCGTCACCTTCCATGACGGCAAGGCCCTGTCGCCGGCCGACGTGGTGTTCTCCATCCTGCGCCACAAGGACCCGGCCACGGCCTCCAAGGCCAAGGTGCTGGCCGACCAGATCGAGACCGTCAAGGCTTCGGGCCCGAACGAGGTGACCATCGAGCTGAGCGCGCCCAACGCCGACCTGCCGGTCATCCTGGGCACCTTCCACTTCCACATCGTCAAGGAAGGCACCACCGACTTCAACGCCGGCATCGGCACCGGCCCCTACAAGCTCAAGGAGTTCAAGCCCGGCGTGCGGTCGCTGATGGTGCGCAACGAGGCCTACTGGAAGCCCGGCAAGCCCTACCTGGACGAGATCGAGTTCGTGGGCATCGGCGACGAGAGCGCCCGCGTGAACGCGCTGCTGTCGGGCGGCATGGACCTGGTGGCCTCGGTCAACCCGCGCGCCGTGGCGCGGGTCAAGGGCACGCCCGGCTACGCCATCTTCACCACGCAGTCGGGCCAGTACTCCGACCTCATCCTGCGCAAGGACATGGGCCCGGGCGCCAACCCCGACTTCATCCTGGCGATGAAGTACCTGTTCGACCGCGAGCAGATGAAAAAGAGCATCGCGCTCGACTACGCCGTCATCGCCAACGACCAGCCCATCGACCCGACCAACCGGTTCTACTTCAAGGACCTGCCGCAGCGCACGTTCGATCTGGACAAGGCCAAGTTCCACCTGCAGAAGTCGGGCGTGACGGGCAAGGTGCCGGTGGTCACCTCGCCGGCCGCCATGTACTCGACCGAGACCGCGCTGCTGCTGCAGCAATCGGGCCAGCGCATCGGCCTGGACCTGGACATCAAGCGCATGCCGGCCGACGGCTACTGGTCCAACCACTGGCTCAACAGCCCGGTGGGCTTTGGCAACGTGAACCCGCGCCCCAGCGCCGACACCATCCTGACGCAGTTCTTCAAGTCCGATGCGGCCTGGAACGAATCGCGCTGGAAGAGCCCGCAGTTCGACCAGCTGCTGCTGGCCTCGCGCGCCGAGACCGATCTGGCCAAACGCCGCCAGATGTACGCCGACATGCAGACCATGATCCACCAGGAGGCGGGCATCGGCATTCCGCTGTTCCTGGCCAGCATCGACGGACATTCCACCAAGCTCAAGGGCTTGTCCCCGATTCCGCTGGGCGGCCTGATGGGCTACTCTTTCGCCGAGCACGTCTGGCTCGAAGCCTGACGCCCCGCACGCACCGAGCACTGGAAGCCGCCGCGCCATGAACCGTGTGATTCTCAAGCTCCTGGTCCAGCGGATCCTGCTGGCGCTGCTGTCCCTGCTGGCGGTCTCGGTGATCGTTTTCTCGATCACCGCCGTGCTGCCGGGCGATGCCGCGCAGGAGCAGCTGGGCCAGGACGCCACGGTCGAGGCCCTCGCCGCGCTGCGCGCCCAGATGGGGCTGGACGTGCCGGCCCCGCTGCGCTACCTGCGCTGGCTGGGCGGCATCGTGCGCGGCGACCTGGGCCAGTCGGTCACCACGCAGATGCCGGTGGGCGAGCTGGTGGCCAGCCGCCTGCCCAATTCGCTGCTGCTGGCGGCCGTGACCGCGCTGTTCTCGGTGCCCATCGCGCTCACCCTGGGCATCGCCTCGGCCGTGTGGCGCGGCTCGTGGTTTGACCGCCTGGCCTCGTCGGCGGCGGTGGCCGTGGTGTCCGTGCCCGAGTTCCTGGTGGCCACGCTGGCGGTGCTGGTGTTCGCCGTCAAGCTCAAATGGCTGCCCGCGCTGTCCTACGTGAGCGACATCGAATCGGTGGGGCAGATGCTGCGGGCCTTCGCCATGCCCGTGCTCAGCCTGTGCTGCGTGATCGTCGCGCAGATGATGCGCATGAGCCGCGCCGCCGTCATCGACCAGCTGGAGGCGCCCTACATCGAGATGGTGCGCCTGAAGGGCGCCTCGCCCCTGCGCATGGTCATGGCCCACGCGCTGCCCAATGCCATCGGGCCGATCGCCAACGCGGTGGCGCTGTCGCTGTCGTACCTGCTGGGCGGCGTCATCATCATCGAAACCATCTTCAACTACCCCGGCATCGCCAAGCTCATGGTCGATGGCGTGACCCAGCGCGACATGCCGCTGGTGCAGACCTGCGCCATGATCTTCTGCGCGGGCTACCTGATCCTGGTGACGGCGGCCGACGTGTGCGGCATCCTCGCCAACCCGCGCCTGCGCCACCGCTGACCACACCGAAGGGCCGACCCATGGATTCCCTGACCCACCCTTCCGGCCCGCCCGCCACGCCGCGCCACGCGGTGCGCCGCTGGCTCTCGGGCTTCGGCATCTCCGGCCTGATCGGCCTGGCGGTGCTGCTGTGCTGGATGCTGGCCGCCCTGGCCGGTCCCATGCTGCTGCCGGGCCCGCTGCAGGCGGGCGGCGGCTCCGACGTGTTCGCGCCCATCAGCGCCCAACACTGGCTGGGCACCGACTACCTGGGCCGCGACATGCTGGCGCGCGTGATTGACGGTGCGCGCTACACCGTGGGCGTGGCCCTGCTGGCCACCCTGCTGGCCAGCGGCACGGGCACGGCCCTGGCGCTGTTCGCCGCCGCCATGGGCGGCAAGGTGGACACCATTCTGAGCCGCGTGCTGGACACCCTCACCGCCATTCCCAGCAAGATGTTCGCGCTGATCCTGGTGGCCGGCTTCGGCTCGTCCGTCGCCATGCTGGTGGCCACGGCGGCGGTCATCTACATCCCGGGCGCCTACCGCATCGCGCGGTCGCTGGCCGTCAACATCAATGCGCTCGACTACGTCACCGTGGCGCGCACCCGGGGCGAGGGCACGCTCTACATCATGCTGCGCGAGATCCTGCCCAACATCGTGGGCCCCATGCTGGCCGACCTGGGGCTGCGCTTCGTCTACGTGGTGCTGCTGCTCGCCGGCCTGAGCTTCCTGGGCCTGGGCATCCAGCCGCCCGCGGCCGACTGGGGGTCGCTGGTGCGCGAGAACATCGGCGCGCTGCCCGACGCCGGCGCCTCGGTCATCGCGCCGGCGCTGGCCATCGCCAGCCTGACCATCGCGGTCAATCTCGTCATCGACAACCTGCCGGGCCGCGCGGCCCGCGAACGCGGAGGGCGTTGAACATGGGGGCATCCGTTGTCGTCCAAGACCTGAGCATCACCGCGGGCGACCAGACGCTGGTCGATGCGCTGAGCTTCACCATCGCGCCCGGCGAGGTGCTGGCGCTCATCGGCGAATCCGGTTCCGGCAAGACCACCACGGCGCTCGCGCTGATGGGCTATGCACGGCACGGCTGCACCATCTCCGGCGGCAGCGTGCGCATCGGCGACGTCGACGTGCTGCACCTGGCGCCCGCCGCCCAGCGCGCGCTGCGCGGGCGCACCGTGGCCTACATCGCGCAGAGCGCCGCCGCGTCGTTCAACCCGTCGCGCACCATCATGGACCAGGTGGTCGAGCCCACCCGCATCCACGGCACCCTGAAGCGCGCCGAGGCCGAGGCCAAGGCGGTGCAGCTGTTCCGCGAACTCGCGCTGCCCGATCCGGACACCATCGGCGACCGCTATCCCCACCAGGTCTCGGGCGGGCAACTGCAGCGGCTGATGGCCGCCATGGCGCTCATCACCGACCCTGACCTCGTCATCCTCGACGAGCCCACCACCGCGCTGGACGTGACCACGCAGATCGAAGTGCTGCTCGCCTTTCGCCGCGTGGTGCGCGAACGCCGCGCCACCGCCGTCTACGTGAGCCACGATCTTGCCGTGGTGGCGCAGATGGCCGACCACATCCTCGTGCTGCGCAACGGCCAGATGCAGGAGGTGGACACCACCGCGCACATCCTCGCCGCCCCGGCCCACCAGTACACCCGGTGCCTGCTGGCCGCCGCGCGCCCCACGCCGCGCGTGGCCGAGCACTGCCGGGGCGAGGGCGAGCTGCTGCTGGATGTGCGCGATCTGTCCGCCGGCTACGGCCCGGTGGATGCCACCGGCCGCCCCGCCTCGCTCATCTTGGAAGACATCAACATCAAGCTCTACCGCGGCCAGGCCATCGGCGTCATCGGCGAATCGGGCTCGGGCAAGACCACGCTGGCGCGCGCCATCGCCGGGCTCATCCAGCCCTGGCACGGCACCATGCTGTTCGGCAACTCGGAGCTCAAGACCACCCTGGGCTCCCGCACCAAGGAAGAGCTGCGCCGCATCCAGATCGTGTTCCAGATGGCCGACACGGCGCTCAACCCATCGCACACCATCGAGCGCATCCTGGCCCGGCCGCTGCAGTTCTACAAAGGACTCAAGGGCGAGGCGCTGCAGCGGCGCATCCGCGAGCTGCTCGACCTGGTCAAGCTGCCGCACAGCGTGGCGGATCGCCTGCCCGGCGGCCTGTCGGGCGGGCAGAAGCAGCGGGTCAACCTGGCCCGCGCGCTCGCGGCCGACCCCGACCTGATCCTGTGCGACGAAGTGACCTCCGCGCTCGACACAGTGGTGGGCGCCGCCGTGCTCGACCTGATGGCCGAGCTGAGGCGCGAGCTGGGCGTGTCGTACCTCTTCATCAGCCACGACCTGCACACCGTGCGCTCCGTGTGCGACGAAATCGTCGTCATGCAGCACGGCCGCAAACTCGCGCAGGTGGCGCGCGCCGACTACGACCGCGGGCCGCACCACCCGTATTACGAACTGCTGGCGCGCTCGGTGCCCGAGCTGCGCCAGGGCTGGCTGGAGGAAAGGGCCGGCGCACCGGCCGTGCTGGCCGCCGCGGCCTGACAAACAGGCGATCCCTACCGGAGACACCCCATGCACCCCATCTTCCGCATCGCCGTGATTCCCGGCGACGGCATCGGCAAGGAAGTCATGCCCGAAGGCCTGCGGGCCATCCAGACCGCGGCCGAGCGCTTCGGCTTTTCGGGGGCGTGAAGGAGTCGGGCTACGGGCGCGAGGGATCGACGCACGGGCTGGAGGATTACCTGCACACGAAGTACGTGTGCCAGGGGGGGCTGGGGTGAGCCCGGCACCGCCGCAACCCAACCCGCCCACCCCCCCAAAAAAACCACAGGACGACGCCCCGATGGACTGAGCCGATTTCCCCCACCGGCACGGCGCGACATGGGCGCCGGGCCGGTTTGCCTGCCGACGTAAAACCACACACACAAGGAGACAAACCATGGTTCCCAACGCTTTCCCGGCACGCCCCCGCGCGCGCACCGCCCCTCGCCGCCGCGGGCTGCTGCTCTCGGCCGCGATCGCCCTGTGCGGGCTGGCCGCGCCGCTCGCCGCCGTCCACGCGGCCGACGCCTATCCGACCAAGCCCGTCACGCTGCTGGTGCCCTACCCGGCCGGCGGCGCCAACGATGCCGTGGCGCGGCTCGTGGGGCAGAAGCTGGGCGATGCGCTCAAGCAGCCCATGGTGATCGACAACCGCCCCGGGGCCGGCACGACCATCGGCACCACGGTGGCCGCCAAAGCCGCACCGGACGGCTACACGCTGGTGCTGGGCTCGCTGGCCAGCCACGCGGTGAGCCCGCACCTGTATGCCAAGCCCGGCTACGACGCCGTGGCCGACTTCACGCCCATCGGGCTGATCGGCGTGGTGCCGATGGTGCTGGTGGTGGCGCAGGATTCGCCGTACACCAGCGTGCGCGCGCTGGTGGAGGCCGCGCGCAAGCAGCCGGGGGCACTCAACTACGGCTCGTCGGGCAACGGCTCGCCGCTGCACCTGGCGGCGGAACTCTTCAAGCAGGCCGCGCAGGTGCAGATCAACCACGTGCCCTACAAGGGCGGCAACGCCCACACCATGGACCTGATGGGCGGGCGGCTGGACATGATCCTGGACACGCTCACCAGCGCCTCGCCGCTCATCAAGGGCGGCAAGGTGCGGGCGCTCGCCGTGGCCGCGCCCACGCGCCTGCCCGAGCTGCCGGACGTGCCCACCTTCGCCGAGTCGGGCTACCCCGGCTTCGAGGTCAACGCCTGGTATGCCCTGTACGCCCCCGCCAAAACCAGCAAGGACGTGGTGGCCACCCTGAACACCGCGCTGAACGCCGTGCTGCGCCAGCCCGAGGTGCTGGAACGCATGGCCGCGCTGGGCGTGCGCCCCCAGCCGGGCACGCCGCAGGCCCTGGCCCGCTTCACGCAGGACGAGCTGGGCCGCTACGGCAAGGTGATCCAGGCCAACGGCATCCGCATCGACTGACACGGCACGCACGGGGCGGGCGTGGCCCGGCCCGCCCTGCATTGCGCCTGTCCAGCTCGCCGACCCCCATTTACCCATTTGCCCCACCGCACGCACGCGCCATGAACGTTTCCACGACGCCCGATCCGGCCCCATCCTCCCTGGCACCTTCCCCCGCCCCGTTCGATGTCCTCGTCACCGCCGCGCACTGGCCTGAGGCCGCGCAGGACCTGGTGCGCCGCAGCGGCGGCCGCGTGCATTGCATGGCCGAGCCCATCACCGAGGACACGCTGTCCGAACGGCTGGCCGCCACCGGCGCGCAGGCCATCGTGCTGCGCGGCTCCAAGCCCATCACCGAGCGCGTGATGGCCGCCGCGCCCGCGCTGCGCATCGTGGCCAAGAACGGCGCCGGGGTGGACAGCGTGGACCGGGCAGCGGCACAGCGGCGCCAGGTGGCGGTGGCCGTGGCCCTGGGCGCCAATGCCGATGCGGTGGCCGAGCACGCGATGGCGCTGATGCTCGCGCTCACGCGCCAATTGCCCGAGCTGGACCGGCGCGTGCGCGCGGGCGGCTGGGCCGACAGCCAGTGGCAGGGCCGGGATTTCCGGGGCAGCACGGTGGGCATCGTGGGCTACGGCAGCATCGGCCGCGCCACCGCGCGGCTGGCCGCCGCGCTGGGCGCGCGGGTGCTGGTGCTGCGCCCGGCAGGCCAGGCCGACGGCTTTGCGACCGAGCCGGACCTGCATGCCTTCCTGGCGCGCGTGGACATCCTGAGCCTGCACTGCCCCTTGACCGACCGCACGCGCGGCCTGATCGGTGCGCGCGAGCTGGACTGCCTGCGGCCCGGCAGCATTCTCGTCAACACCGCGCGCGGCCCGGTGGTGGAGGAAGCGGCCCTGCTGTCGGCGCTGCGCAGCGGCCACCTCGCCGGCGCGGGGCTGGACACCTTCGACACCGAGCCCCTGCCTGCGGACCACCCGCTCCACGCCCTGCCCCAGGTGCTGCTGACGCCCCACGTCGCCGGCGTGACGCGCGATGCCGCGCTGCGCGTGGCCACCGCCACGGCGCGCAACATCGTGGACCACCTGCAGGGCCGGCCGCTGCCGCCCGGCCACCTGCTGGCCGGGGTCTGAGCCCGGCCGGCTACCCTTCGTTCTTCTTCCCCTTCGCTTCACGCACGACCCGCACCATGCCCGCACACAACCCCTTCAAATCCGCCCTCGCCGCCCGCCAGCCCCAGATCGGCCTGTGGCTGTCGATGGCCGACCCGTACCTGGCCGAGGCCGCGGCCACCACCGGCTACGACTGGCTTCTGATCGATGGCGAGCACGCACCCAACGACGTGCGCAGCACCTTGGCCACGCTGCAGGCCGTGTCCGCGCAGCCCGCCCAGCCGGTGGTGCGCGTAGTGGAAGGCAGCACCGCGCTCATCAAGCAGATGCTGGACATCGGCGCGCGCACCCTGCTCGTGCCCATGGTGGACACGGCCGAGCAGGCCCGCGCCATCGCCGCCGCCACGCAGTACCCGCCGCACGGCACGCGCGGCGTGGGCAGCGCCGTGGCCCGCGTGTCGCAATGGAACAGCCGCACGGACTACCTGCAGGTGGCCGACGACGAGGTCTGCCTGCTGGTGCAGGCCGAAACGGTGACGGCGCTGCAGAACCTGCCCGCCATCTGCGCGGTGGACGGCGTGCACGGCGTCTTCATCGGCCCGGCCGACCTGGCCGCGTCCATGGGCCACCGCGGCAACCCCGGCCACCCCGACGTGCAGGCCGCCATCGAAGGCGCCATGCGGACCATCATCGCCAGCGGCAAGGCCGCCGGCACGCTCACCTCCGATCCCGTGCTGGCGCAGCGCTACCTGGACCTGGGCTGCACCTTCGTGGCGGTGGGTGTGGACGTGCTGATGTTCGTCGGCGCGGCACGCAAGCTGCGCGCGCAGTTCGGCGGGCCAGCGGCGGCGGCAGCGGCGGTGCCTCCGCAGGCGGGTGCCGCGTATTGAGGGGTCCCCGCGGCGGAGGGTGCGGGCGCGCTGCGGCCCGCCGGGGAGATGGGGAGACGGGGGACTTGGAGGCGGTTATGAGGAAAATCCTATTGGGCACCGTGCTCCCCTGGCGGCAGGCACGTCGTTCGGAGCCACGGTCAACATCAACAGCACCGGCAACTACGCCAGCCTGCAGAACTACACGAACTGCACCACGACGCCCGCGAGCCTGTGCGCCAACTACCTGACCACGAACAACGTCACCGGCACGTTCACGACGGCCGGTAACCTGCCCGCCAGCGCCAGCAACCTGGAGATCGGCTCGACCGTCACCTCCTACAGCTTCTCCAGCGGCCTGGACACCGTGGCCTCCACCGACCCCAACGCCCGTCTGAACACGCTGCGCATCTCCACGGACGCCTCCGGCAACATCACGAACGTGAACCTGATGCAGGCCGTGCTGTGGATGACGGGCACCGCACACCACGGCGGACCGCTTCGCGGCCGTGATCGTCTCCGGCGCCACCAGCACCTCCACCCACAACTCCGGCTGCCAGAACACGGGCACGGGCAACAGCGGCGCGACCGATACCTGCCTGACATCGACCGTGACCGACACCTCGCGCAGCACGGCCAACAACGCCCCCGTGAGCTACGCGATGGCCGCGGCCGCGGTGACGGCATCGCCCATTCCCACGGTGTCCGAATGGGGCCTGATCCTGATGGCCTCGCTGCTCGGCATGTTCGGCATCGCCCGCCTGCGCCGCCAGCGCTGATCGGCTTTCGTTCAGCCCAACAAAAAACCCGCCGCTGGCGGGTTTTTTGTTGGGGCCGGCGCTTTCGGCACCGCTGCGTGTTGCATCAGCTGCCCGCCACCTTCATGCGGTTCACGAGGATCGAGCCCACGGTCTTGGCGCCGTAGTTGTAGGCATCGGCGCCCACGGCTTCGATGCCTTTCAGCATGTCCTTCAGGTTGCCGGCGATGGTGATCTCATGCACCGGGTAGGCGATCTGGCCGTTTTCCACCCAGAAGCCGCTGGCGCCACGCGAGTAGTCGCCCGTCACGTAGTTCACGCCCTGCCCCATCAGCTCGATCACGAACAGGCCAGTGCCCAGCTTTTTCAGCATGGCGTCGAGGTCGTCGCCCGCGCGGGTGCGGCGCGAGGTGAGCGTGAGGTTGTGCGAGCCGCCCGAGTTGCCGGTGGTCTTCATGCCCAGCTTGCGCGCCGAGTAGCTCGAGAGGAAGTAGCCCTCCACGCGGCCGGCATCCACCACCTTGCGGGGCGCCACGCGCACGCCTTCGTCGTCGAAGGGCGAGCTGCCCTTGCCGCGAAGAATGAACGGGTCTTCCAGGATGTCGATGTGCTTCGGTAAAACCGGCTTGCCCAGCGAGTCGAGCAGGAACGTGCTCTTGCGGTACAGCGCGCCGCCGCTCACGGCCTGCACGAAGCCGCCCAGCAGGCCGGCCGCCAGGGGCGACTCGAACAGCACGGGGCACTGCGTGGTGGGGATCTTGCGGCTGCCCAGGCGGCTCAGGGCACGTTCGGCGGCGTAGCGGCCCACCTGGGCGGGCGCGGCCAGCTCGCGCGCATCGCGCATGGAGCTGTACCAGGCATCGCGCTGCATGTCGGCATTCTTGCCGGGCAGCGCGGCGATGGGCGCCACCGACAGGCTGTGGCGCGAGCTGGCATAGCCGCCGCGAAAGCCGCGCGTGTGGGCGCTGAAGAAGTGGCTCTGCTGGGCCGATACGCCCGCGCCTTCGCTGTTGGTGATGCGGCGGCTGGTCTGCAGCGCGGCGGCTTCGCATTCCATGGCGATGCGCGCGGCCTCCTCGCTGGTGATGGCCCAGGGGTGGAACAGCTCCAGCTCGCGGTGCGAGTCCTCGGGGGCGATGTCGGCCTCGTCCGGCAGGCCGGCCACCGGGTCTTCGGCAGTGAAGCGGGCGATGTCGTAGGCCGCCTGCACGGTCTGCTCGATGGCGGCGCTGGAAAAGTCCGAGGTGCTGGCGTTGCCGCGCCGGTGGCCGATGTAGACCGTCACGCCCAGCGACTTGTCGCGGTTGCGCTCGACGTTCTCCAGCTCGCCCTTGCGCACGCTGACCGACAGGCCGCAGCCCTCGGAGGCCTCGGCGCCGGCGTCGGTGGCGCCCAGCTTCTTGGCGTGCGCCAGGGCTCGGTCCACGAGGTCTTCGAAAAACGGGCGGGTGTAGCTGAAACCGCTGTCGGGTGTCTTCGGGGCGGCGCCGGCGGCGCGTGGGCTGGGTGTATTCATATCGGCGGCTATGATACTTGCCGCCTTCGGCACCAAGGTGCCGAAGCCTGTATGGGCACACGCGTGCCCCTCCCATTGCCCCCACCATGTCACGCAAACCCAAAAAAGGCTACTACGTGCGAGGCCAGTTCGTTGCCGAAGGCAGCGAGCTGGACATCGAACTGAAAGCCGAGCTCAAAGGCACGCACGAAGCGAGCCGGACCGACCTGAAGCGCGAGAGCGATGCGCTGCAGAAGCTCGGCGAAGACCTGCTCACGCTGCGCGCCGACCTGATGGAACGCCTGCAGCTGCCCGAGAAGCTGCGCGACGCGCTGGCCGAGGCCCGGCGCATCACCAACTTCGAGGGCAAGCGCCGCCAGATGCAGTACGTCGGCAAGATCATGCGCCAGCTCGATCCCGCCGCCGTGGCCGCCGCCCAGGCCGCGCTGGACGAGCAGCACAACGGATCGGCCGCTGAAAAGCTCGCGCTGCACGCCTCCGAGCGCTGGCGCGACCGGCTGATCGCCGACGACGCCGCGCTGCCCGACTGGCTGGAGCGCTTTCCGCGCACCGACACGCAGCAGATCCGCGCGCTGATCCGCCAGGCGCGCAAGGATGCGCAGCCCGAGGGCAAGACCGCGAACGTGCAGGTGTCCGAGGGCCTGGCCCCACGCAAGGGCCGCGCCTACCGCGAGCTGTTCCAGCTCGTGCGCGAACAGATGGAAGACGCGGCCACCCACGCCCGCCACGAAGAGACCGGCCGCGATGCCTGAGGCCGTGGCACCTGCCGCGACCGGCGGCTTCGAGCCGGTGCGCATCGGCATCGTCTCCATCAGCGACCGGGCCAGCACCGGCGTCTACGAGGACAAGGGCCTGCCCGCATTGCAGGACTGGCTTACCCGTGCGCTGCGCAACCCCATCGCCTTCGAGCCCCGGCTGATCCCCGACGACCAGGCCACCATCAGCGCCACGCTGATCGAGCTGGCCGACACCGCCGGCTGCAGCCTCGTGCTGACCACCGGCGGCACGGGCCCCGCCCTGCGCGACGTGACGCCCGAGGCCACGCTGGCCGTGGCCCACAAGGAGATGCCGGGCTTCGGCGAGCAGATGCGCCAGATCGGCCTGCGCTTCGTGCCCACGGCCATCCTCTCGCGCCAGGTGGCGGTGGTGCGCGGCAGCACGCTCATCATCAACCTGCCCGGCCAGCCCAAGGCGATTGCGGAAACGCTGGAAGGCCTGCGGGGCGAGGACGGCAGCCAGATCGTGCCGGGCATCTTCGCCGCGGTGCCCTACTGCATCGATTTGATCGGCGGGCCGTACCTGGAAACGCACGACGCGGTGTGCAAGGCGTTCCGGCCGAAATCGGCCGTGCGGCGCTGATGCTATATTTTTTATAGCATAACGCCCTAGTATTTATTGTGCTGCAGGCCTTTTTGGCTTGCACACCGAAGCCGGGGCCGCCACCGGCCACCGGCCAACGCGCCGGCTACTTCCCCACCAGCTCATTGAGCTTGTCCGCCTGGAACTGCTCCTCGCGCGCCGCGTCGCAGGGCACGCAGTCCTTGGCCGGTGCCTGCGGATTGGCCGAAAGCTTTTCGATGGCCTGCCACAGCAGCGCGATCTGGTGCTCCTGCGACGACGCGTTGTCGATCAGGCCGCGCATGGCCTGCGAGAGCGGATCGTCTTCCTGCGTGATGCCGTAGGCAGTAAAGGGGCGCGCGGCCTGCGGCTCGGTCACGTCGGCGCTCTGGCCGGCCTTGGAGGGGATGATGCGGGCCGGGATGCCCACGGCCGTGGCGCCTGGCGGCACGGGCTTGATGACCACCGCGTTGCTGCCGATCTTGGCGCCGTCGCCCACCTCGAAGCCGCCCAGCACCTTGGCGCCGGCGCTCACCACCACGTCCCTGCCCAGCGTCGGGTGGCGCTTGGCGCCCTTGTAGAGCGAGGTGCCGCCCAGCGTCACGCCCTGGTAGATGGTGCAGCCGTCGCCGATCTCGGCGGTTTCGCCGACCACCACGCCCATGGCGTGGTCGAAGAAGACGCGCTCGCCGATCCTGGCGCCCGGGTGGATCTCGATGCCGGTCATCCAGCGCGCGAAATGCGAGATGAAGCGCCCCAGCCAAGGCAGGCCGTGGCGCCAGCACCAGTGCGCCGGACGGTGCAGCCAGATCGCGTGCAGGCCGGGGTAGCAGGTGACCACCTCCCAGGTGCTGCGCGCGGCGGGGTCGCGGTCGAGGATGCACTGGACGTCGGAGCGCAGGCGGGCAAACATGGGGTGGTGGGGCGTGGGGGCGCAGCGGAAAAAGAGCCGCCGAGTCTAGCGCTTTGCCTGCGCGGCGCCGGTCATGGCCTTGGCGACACCGCGCA
Organism: Acidovorax sp. BLS4; assembly: GCF_032929295.1. NCBI lineage: Bacteria > Pseudomonadati > Pseudomonadota > Betaproteobacteria > Burkholderiales > Comamonadaceae > Acidovorax > Acidovorax sp. BLS4. The sequence continues at coordinate 5,123,603 of NZ_CP136797.1, read as the reverse complement.
GGATGTGGATTTCCTCGGGTGTGAGTTGCGCGCGGTTGAACAGCTGGTTCAGGCGCGGCATGAGCTTCTTGGGCGCGGCGGGGTCGAGAAAGCCGATGTCCACCAGCGCGCGCTCCCAGTGCGCCAGCATGCCGGCCACCTGCGCGGCATCGGCCCGCTCGGTGGCGGGTGCTGCGGCCGCCGCGCCGTCGGCGGCGGCGAACCCGCCGAGTGCCAGGCGCCATTCGTAGGCGACGACCTGGATGGCTGCCCCCAGGTTGAGGGAGCCGAAGGTGGGGTTGGTGGGAATCGACAGCGCCACGTGGCAGCGGTACACGTCGTCGTTGGCCATGCCGAAGCGCTCGCTGCCGAACAGGAAGGCCACGCCGGCCTCCGCAGTGGGAGTGGGAGCCGAATCGGGATCCAGCACATGTTCTTCTAGGGCATGTTGCTCACTTTTTAATAGCAACTCGAAATGCTCGCGCGGCGAGCGCGTGGGCGGGCCGAAGTCGCGCGGGGTCATGGCGGTGGCGCACAGGTGGCTCATGCCGTCCAGGGCCTCGTCCAGCGTGGCGACGATGCGCGCGTTCTCCAGCACGTCCAAGGCGCCGCTGGCGCGCTGGATGGTTTCCTCGCGGCGCAGCACGTTGGCCCAGCGCGGGGCGACGAGCACCAGGTCGCCGAAGCCCATGGTCTTCATGGCGCGGGCGGCGGCGCCGACGTTGCCGGCATGGCTGGTGTGCAGGAGGATGAAACGGGTCTTCATGGCGCGCGGTCGGTGAAAAAAGGCAGTACGGGTAAAATCGCGCGCTCATTGTCGCCGTCCGCATCGCCGGGGCGCCATTCCCCGTTCCTGAACCGCCAGGCCGCCCTTGCCGCGCGCCCGGCCCACGCCACAATCCAATGTCGACCAATCTGCACCCCATGCTCAACGTGGCCATCAAGGCCGCACGCGCCGCCGGCGCCATCATCAACCGCGCGGCCCTGGACGTGGAATCCGTGCGGATCTCGCAAAAGCAGATCAACGATTTCGTGACCGAGGTGGACCACGCGAGCGAAAAGGCCATCATCGAGACGCTGCTCACGGCCTACCCCGGCCACGGCATCCTGGCCGAGGAATCGGGCAGCGAGTACGGCGCGAAGGATTCGGAGTTTGTCTGGATCATCGACCCGCTGGACGGCACCACCAACTTCATCCACGGCTTTCCGGTCTATTGCGTGAGCATCGCGCTGGCCGTGCGCGGCAAGGTCGAGCAGGCCGTCATCTACGACCCGACCCGCAACGACCTCTTCACCGCCACCAAGGGCCGCGGCGCCTACCTGAACGAGCGCCGCATCCGCGTCTCCAAGCGCACGCAGCTCAAGGAATGCCTGATCTCCACCGGCTTTCCGTTCCGCCCGGGCGACAACTTCAAGAACTACCTGAACATCATGGCCGACGTGATGCAGCGCACCGCCGGCCTGCGCCGCCCGGGCGCCGCCGCGCTGGACCTGGCCTACGTGGCCGCGGGCTACACCGAAGCGTTCTTCGAGACCGGCCTGTCGATCTGGGACGTGGCGGCCGGCTCGCTGCTGGTGACCGAGGCCGGCGGCCTGGTCGGCAATTTCACGGGCGAGGCGGACTTCCTGGAGCAGCGCGAATGCCTGGCCGGCGCACCGCGCATCTACGGCCAGCTGGTGCCCATCCTCACCAAGTACAGCCAGTTCGCCAGCGCCGGCGACAAGGCGGCCGTGCGCCAGGCGGCGGCCAACCTCTCGCTGCCCACGGACGGCCTGGACGACGTGGTGCCGGCCACCCCGGCCGAGGACGGCGAAGCCGCCACCGGCGCCCGCTGAGACCGGCAGCGCCCGCGCGAAGGGATTGCCGCTTGGGCCCGCGGGCCGCGCGGCAGTCCCTTTTTTCTTTTCGGGCCCGTGGCCCGTGTGGGCCTATTCCGGGTCGGGGTACTTGAGCGCGATGTGGCGGAAGTCGTCGGCCAGGTCCACGAAGGCATCCACCATGTCGGGGTCGAAATGCGTGCCGCGGCCCCGCACGATGGTGGCGCAGGCCTGCTCGTGCGAGTACGCGGGCTTGTAGATGCGTTTGCTGATGAGCGCGTCGTACACGTCGGCCACCGCCATGAGCCGGGCCGAGACGGGAATGGCATCGCCCGCCAGGCCCTCCGGATAGCCGCTGCCGTCCCACTTTTCCTGGTGGCTGTAGGCGATCTCCTTGGACACGCTCAGAAAGGCCACGCGCATGCCCAGGCGGCGCTCGGCGTCCTCGATGGCATTGCGGCCCAGCGTGGTGTGCGTCTTCATGACCTCGAACTCTTCCACCGTGAGCTTGCCGGGCTTGAGCAGGATGCGGTCGGGGATGCCGATCTTGCCGATGTCGTGCAGCGGCGCCGATTTGTACAGCAGCTCGATCATGCGTTCGGTCAGCGTCTGCTCGAAGCGCGGGTGCAGGCGCAGGTGCTCGGCCAGCGCCTTCACGTACAGCTGCGTGCGGCGGATGTGGTTGCCCGTCTCGTTGTCGCGCGTTTCGGCCAGGGAGGTCATGGCCATGATGGTCACGTCCTGGATGGCCTGCACTTCCAGCGTGCGCATGGCCACCTCGCGCTCCAGGTAGGCGCTCTTGTCGCGCAGGAAGTCGGCGGTGGCCTTCAGCGCCAAATGGGTGTGCACGCGCGCCAGCAGGATGGGCGGGCTGATGGGCTTGGTGATGTAGTCCACCGCACCGGCCGCCAGGCCCGTGCGCTCGTCGTCCGAGGTGGAGCGCGCGGTGAGGAAGATCACCGGAATGTCGCGCGACTGCGGATGCGCCTTCAGTTGGCGGCAGACCTCGTAGCCGTCGATGCCCGGCATCATGATGTCCAGCAGGATCAGGTCGGGCGGCGGGGACGACTGCGCGATCCGCAAGGCCTTCTCGCCCTGGTTGGCGACCTTGACGTGGTAGTGGTCACGCAGCAGCGTGCCCATGAGGGTGAGGTTGTCGGGCGTGTCGTCCACCACCAGCACGGTGGCGATGGGTTTTTCGACAAAGAGGGACTCGTCGGCATAGAAATGGGGAATGTCCATGGGGTGGTCCTGTCATGCGGCCCCGCCTGGTGAAGGCTCGGACCCGTCGAGGTCCGATTGCGCCGCGGCATGCAGCGTGTCCAAGGCCCGCTCAAACTCGAAACTCCGGGTATCCGCTTCCAGCGCGGCGAACGCCACGCCCAACGCACTTTCCAGCACCGGCCTATTTTGCTGCAGATGGTCCACGGCGGCCGGGTCGTCGGCCTGCAGCAGCACCTGCAGGCGCTGCAAGGCCGGGCGCAGCGCCATCGGCGCCGGCTGGCCCGGCAGCGCATCCGCCGGCAAGGGGTCAGCGGGTTGCGCCGCCGCCGCCCAGGCGTCCAGGCCTTCCAGCAGCTCGGCCACGCGCCGGTCCACGCCGTCGCACAGGCGCTGCAGCGTGGCGCTGCGCTGGCCGGTGCGCAGCGCCTGCTCCAGCGCCTCGGCCTCGTGCGACAGCGGCTGTGCGCCGATGTTGGCCGCCACCGAGCGCAGCGTGTGCGCCAGCCGCTCGGCCTGCTCCCAATCCTGCGCCCGCACCGCGCCCGACAGGTCGCGCGCCACGTGCCGCTGGCCTTCGGCGAAGCGGCGCAGCATGTCGACATACAGCGCGGGCCGGCCCAGCGCGCGCTGCAGCCCGAGTGCCGTGTCGAGCCCCGGCACGCCCTGAGGCGGTTGCGCGGGCCCACCCAGCGCCGCGGCGGTCGCGGCCGAGGCCCCGGAGCCCGTCGGGCCGGCGGCCGCCGAGGGTTCCGCCGCCCCGCCGGCCTCGTCCAGGCGCACGCCCAGTCCCGGGCGCGGCCGGATCCACCGGGCCAGCGCCCGCCAGAGCACCGCCGGCTCGATGGGCTTGGGCACGTGGTCGTTCATGCCGGCGGCAAAGCAGCGCTGGCGGTCGGACTCCATGGCGTTGGCGGTCATGGCGATGATCGGCAGGTTGGAGTGGCGCGGGTCCGCGCGCAGCGCGCGCGTGGCGGTCTCGCCGTCCATCACGGGCATCTGCATGTCCATGAGCACGGCGTCGTAGTCCTGGCGCTCGATGCATTCGAGCGCGGCCTGCCCGTGCGCGGCCACGTCCACCACGAATCCGGCATCGCGCAGCAGCTCCAGGGCCACGAGCTGGTTCAGCTCGTTGTCCTCCACCAGCAGCACGGTGGCGCCGCGCACGGCCAGCGGCGGCTGATCGCCGCCGGGCTGGGCCAGGTGGGCCTGCGTGGGCATCCAGCCGTGCTCCAGCGGCTGCATGAGCGTGTCGTACAGCACCGAGGCGCTCACCGGCTTGACCAGCACGGTCTCGATGCCCTGGGCACGGGCGGCGAGCATGACCTCCTCGCGACCGTAGGCGGTGACCATGAGCATCTGCGGCACGCGGTCCAGGCCGATCTCGCGGATGCGGCGGGCCAGCTCGATGCCGTCCATGCCCGGCATGTGCCAGTCGATCAACAGCAGGCCGTAGGGGTGCCGCTCGTCGATGCCCTGGCGCAGCGCAGCCAGCGCCTGCAGGCCGGACTCCACCTGGGTCGTCTCAAAGCCCATGGCCTGCAGCATGTCGGACAGCACGGTGGCCGCCGTCTGGTTGTCGTCCACCACCAGCACGCGGCGCCCGCGCACGCCGGGCGGCGGCCGCAGCGCGGGAGCGGTCATGCCGCAATCGAGCGGCAGCGTCACCCAGAAGGCCGAGCCCTTGCCGGGTTCGCTCTCGGCACCCACCTCGCCGCCCATGAGTTCGGCCAGGTTCTTGCAGATGGCCAGGCCCAGGCCGGTGCCGCCGTAGCGCCGCGTGGTGGATGCATCGGCCTGCTGGAAGCTCTGGAACAGCCGCCCCATCTGCTCGGGGGTCATGCCGATACCGGTGTCGCGCACCTCAAAGCGCAGCAGCACGCGCTGGCCCGCGCGCTCGAGCACGCGCACCAGGATGTGGATCTCGCCGCGCTCGGTGAACTTGATGGCGTTGTTGGCGAAGTTGATGAGGATCTGTCCCAGCCGCAACGCATCGCCCACCAGGTGCGCGGGCACGTCGGCGGCGGCATCAAGCACCAGCTCCAGTCCCTTCACGCCCGCCTTGTAGCCCACCACGTCGGCCACGCCCTCCAGCATGCGGTCGAGCACGAAGGGCTGCTTTTCGACGATGAGCTTGCCAGCCTCGATCTTGGAGAAATCCAGGATGTCGTTGATCACGCCCAGCAGGTGCTGGCCGGCCTGCTGGATCTTGGAGACGTAGTCGCTCTGGCGCGGCGTGAGGCCCGATTTGAGCGCCAGGTGCGACATGCCGATGATGGCGTTCATCGGCGTGCGGATCTCGTGGCTCATGTTGGCCAGGAAGTTGGATTTGAGCGCGGTGGTCTCCTCCGCCATCTCCTTGGCGCGGCGCAGCTCGCGCTCGGCCCGCTGGCGGTCGGTGATGTCCACGAAGGTGCCGATCACGCCGCCCGGCGTGCCATCGGGCCTCTGGAACCCGTGCAGCCAGAACAGCGTGTGGTGGATCTCGCCGTCGGCATAGGGCAGGTCCACCTCCTTGTGCACCGACTGCGCGCCGCTCAGCGCGAACTGCGCATCGGAGTCGAAGGCGGCGCGCTCGGCCTCGGACAGGTAATGCAGGTCCAGCACGGTGCGGCCGATGAGGTCGTCTCGCCGCACGCCGAAGGCGCGCTCGTAGGCGCGGTTGAAACCCACGTAGCGCCCCTCCGCGTCCTTGTAGAACAGCGGCACGGGAATCGCGTCGATGAGCGCCTGCTGGAACACCAGCTGCTCGGCCACCTGCGCCTCCAGCAGCTTCTGGTCGTTCACGTCCACCTGCACGCCGATCAGTCGCCGCGCGCGGCCTTCGTCATCGCGGATGATGCGCGCCGCGCACAGGAACCAGCGCACCTTGCCATCGTGCCGCACCACGCGCCAGGAGTCCTGCAACTGGCCGTCGCTGCCAGCCAGGGCGCTGTCGATGCGCGCCTGGGCGCGGGCCCGGTCCTCGGGGTGCAGGCGGTCCAGCCAGTCCTGCAGGCTGCGCCCTTCAGGCTGCGGCGGCACGCCGTACAGGGATTCGAGCTTGTCGCTCCACACCAGCCGGTCCGAGGCCAGGTCCAGGTCGAACACGCCCACCTTGCCGGCCTCCTGCGCCAGCGCCAGGCGGTCGTTGATCTCGCGCATGGCTTCCTCGGCCGCGCGCGCCTCGCTCACGTCCTCGATCACCCACAGGCACGAATCGCTGAAGCCGTCCATCTCCAGGCCGCGGCCGGACACGCGGGCCTCGAACGTCGTGCCGTCCAGTCGGTGCAGCGTGCAGACCTCCCGGACCGCCTCGCCCGCCGCCAGCCGGGCGCCGGTGCGCTCCAGAAACACGCCATGGCCCTGCGCGCCGCCGAACATTCGCGACACGGAGTGGCCGAGCAACTCGGTGGCCGAGCCTTTCATCAACTCGGCGAATGCCGGGTTGAACTGGCGGAACACGCCGTCGCACACCAGCAGGATGGGCGGCGCGTTGTCGAAGATGGCGGTCTGCTGGGCCAGCAGGTCGTTGAGCAGGCGCTCGCGCCGCTGCAGTTCGTGGTGGGCGGTGATGCGGTCGGTGACGTCCTCGTGCAGCCCGACGATGGCGATGCGCCGGCCCCGCTGGTCGAACACAGGCGAGAGCGTCGCCTCTTCATGGAACAGGGTGCCGTCCGCCCGGCGGTTGATGAATTCGCCGCGCCAGGACTGGCCCGACAGCAGCCGCGCCCACAGTTGCTGGTAGGTCTCGGGTGGCGTCTGGCCGCTGGAGATGACCGAGGGCTTGCGGCCACGCACCTCCTGCAGCGTGCGGCCGCTGTTGCGCTCGTACTCGGTGTTGACCCACTCGATGCGCCCCTGCGCGTCGGTGATGACCACCGCCACCGGGCTGGTCTGCAGCGCCGCGCCCAGCACCTGGAACCGCTCCATCGCGGACGTCATGCGGGCGCGGTGGCGCAGCATCTCCAGCATCATCCCGCCCATGAACAGCAGCAGGGCGAACGTACCGCCGCCGATCAGCCAGCGCCGCGACGGGGGAAGCAGCGCGCTCAAATCGTCCAGCGCGACAAGCTGCCAGGTGCCGTCGGGGTCCTTCCAGTCGAGGGGGTGCTTTTCGAGCGCGTAGGTCGTCCCGTTCACCACCACCTCGCGCGCATCGAGCCGAAACGGCAGCGCCGACGCCACGCCGTTGTCGAAGACCTTGCCGAACTGCCGCTGGTCGCGCACGGCATCGATGCGTGCCTGGGTGAGCGGCGGCGCCATGGCGTAGCGCCATTCAGGCCGGGTGGCCGAAAAGGCCACGCCCTTGGGCGACATCAGCAGCATGGGGTAGCCCGAGCGGGCCATCTGCGCATCGAACGCGTCGAACGACACCTTGACCATCACCACGCCGATGATGGCGCTGGCCGGCGAATCGCCCTCGTACAGCGGCGCGGCGTAGTACAGGCCGCGCTCCTGCGTGTTGCTGCCCAGGGCCGGGTACACGTTCACGCCGCCCCGGATGGCCTGTTTGAAATACGGCCGGTAGGCCAGGTTGATGCCGGTGGACGGCGCGCCCGGCGTCTCGTGCGCCACCACGGTGCCATCGCGCGACAGCACGTACACGCCGCTCATGAGGAACCGGCCGCGCACCACGGCCAGGCGGGCGAGCGCCTCGGGCGCATCGGGGGGCAGCTCGCCGGTCGCCACCTCCTTGAGCGCGGGCTCGCTGAGCCCCAGCAGCGTCACGGCACCGAGGATCGGGCTGCCCATGCTCTGGTTAAGCAGCGAATCGGCCGTGTGCGCCAGCTGGCGGCTGCGTTCTTCCCCCCGGCCCGACGCACGCACGTGCGCCACGGTTTCGACCACCAGCCACGCACCGAGCAGCGCCATGGCGATGACCAGCGCGGCCCCCCGGCGCCACCGCGCGTCGCCCATGGCGTGGTCGTGCAGGCCGCCGATGCCGCCGGAGCGGGTGCTCACCGCCATGGGCCGGTACCCCATGCCGCTGGCCGGCCCCGGAGGCCGAAGGCGGTCGCGCAGGTAGCGCGCTCGCTATGCATTCGTGGAGACACCATCACAGTCGCTTTGAACCTTCCATCACGGCAGGACACACACACTGGTCAGGACATGCCTGAGGGGCACGCGCCCTGCAGTATGTCAAAACGTAACAGTTCTTGGAACCTTTTACTTCCAAGCCGTTTCTGGACAATCGGGATGTACCCGCGCCCGGCCCGCTGCGGCCAGGGCACCGCCCTGTCAAAACCGGGGGGTCAACCGGTCCTGTTCGTTTCCCATCTCGCCCGGCCGGCGAGCGGCCGCCCCGAAGCGGCCCGCCCATCCCGCCGCCGTTTCTTTTCTTGCCACCCCACCCCAAGGAGCCCCCTCGACGATGCTGGATTTCCTGTCCCTCTCCCCCTGGCTCGCCACCTTGCTCGGCGCCAGCCTGGCCGCCATGGCCGGTGCCATGGCCCACCGCATCGCCGCGCTGCTCGCCCTGCGGGCCACGCGCGGGCTGCCCGTGCTGCAGACCGTCGTGCAGGCCTGCGTCCCCGCCATGCGCGTGCTGCTGCCCCTGTTCGCCACGCAATTGGTCTGGGTGGCCGCGGCCGATACGCTGCCCCACCTCGGCACGGTGCGGCACCTCACGGGGCTGGCGCTCATCGCGGTGACGGCCTGGGCGCTGATCGCCGCCATCGGCGGGGTCGCGGACGGGCTCATCGCCCGCTACCCGGCGAACGTGGAAGACAACCTGACGGCGCGCCGCGTGGCCACGCAGGCCCGGGTGCTGTCGCGCACCGCCATGACGGGCGTGGTGATGGCCGCGGTATCGCTCATGCTCATGACCTTTCCTGGCGCACGGCAGGTGGGCGCCAGCCTGCTGGCCTCGGCCGGCGTGGTCGGCATCGTGGCCGGTATCGCGGCACGGCCCGTGTTCAGCAACATCATCGCGGGCCTGCAGATCGCGCTCGCCCAGCCCATCCGCATCGACGACGTGCTGATCGTGCAGGGAGAATGGGGCCGCGTGGAAGAGATCACGGGCACCTACGTGGTGCTGGCCATCTGGGACGAGCGGCGGCTGATCATCCCGCTGCAGTGGTTCATCGAGAACCCCTTTCAGAACTGGACACGGACCAGCTCGCAGATCCTGGGCACCGTGTTCCTGTTCGCGGACTACCGCCTGCCGCTGGACCCGCTGCGCGCCGAACTGAGCCGCATCCTGGAGACGGCCCCCGAATGGGACCGGCGCGTGAGCGTGCTGCAGCTCACCGACGTGACCGAGCGCACCATCCAGATCCGCGTGCTGGTCTCGGCCCGATCGTCGGGCCTGGCGTTCGACCTGCGCTGCCGCGTGCGCGAGGCGCTGGTCACCTTCATCCAGCGCGAATACCCGGACTGCCTGCCGCAGGTGCGTGGCCCGAAGGAGACCGCGCGTGCCGACGCATCGCTCGCCCCGTCGCCGTGACGACCACCCACAAACCCCTATTGCAGGAACTCCGTTTGCCACGCGGCGCTGGCGGCCATGCCATGTCTTTTGACATAGGCGGTTGGAGCGCTTGCAGGTATAAAACGCAGTTACTAGAAAGACGAGCGGAATGACCCAAAGGGCGGCGGAAATACTGGTGGTGGACGATCATCCCGAGACGGCGGAGCTGGCAGCGATGGCCCTCCAACTGGATGGTTTTACCGCTGCGATTGCCAACAGTGGCGCGGACGCGCTGAACTACATCGAAAAGCACCAGCCGGCCTGCGTGCTGCTGGATTTCGACATGCCAGGCATGGATGGCCTGGAACTGGCGCGGCGCGTGCGCGATAAGCACAACGACGATATCGTCCTGATCGCCCTGACCGGCTGGACGGACACCAACGACCGCGTCACCGAACTGCTGGCGGTGGTGGACCACCACTTTCTCAAGCCCGTCGACTGGCGGCGCCTCACGGGCATTCTGTCGCCGCTGCGCTGAACGCTTTCGCTGGGCGAAGGTTGCGGCTTCAAGGCGCCGCGCAGAAACCCCTCCCCTGCCTTTACGACGCCTTCGTTCTCCGCCGCGCGGCCTGCCGCCATCGGTTTCCTCGCGCTGCCACTCAGGCCTCTTTTCCCGGGCATTGCAGGCCTTCTCGACCCACAAGCGACACGGCGAGCGGCCCTCCACGACACCGCAGCGACGCCTCGCCCAGCGATTTCGCACGGGCCTTGCCCACCCGGGGGAAAATCGGCGGATTCATCCCCACGCGAAGCCACATGGCCGCAAGCGGAGGATGCTCCGAAGACGAACGGCGCTTGCGCCACCAAGATGGGTCGAACATGAAACTTGCCACCTGGAACATCAACTCCCTTTCCGTGCGCCTGCCCCAGGTGATCGCCTGGCTCGCCGACAACCCCGTGGACGCGTTGTGCCTGCAGGAACTGAAACTGGTGGACGAAAAGTTTCCCCATGACGCGTTGAAGGAGATCGGCTACCACGCGGTGGCCTTCGGCCAGAAAACCTACAACGGCGTCGCCATCCTGAGCCGCACCCCGCTGCGCGACGTGGTGCGGAACATCCCCGCCCACGAAGACGCGCAGGCACGCGTGATCGCCGCCACGCTGGACACCCCGGACGGCCCCCTGCGGCTGGTGAATGGTTATTTCGTCAACGGCCAGGCGCCAGGGTCGGAAAAATTCGCCTACAAGATGCTGTGGCTCGAAGCGCTGCACCGCTGGCTGGGTGAGGAACTGCAGGCGCACCCGCGCCTGGCCCTGCTGGGCGATTTCAACGTGGCCCCCGAAGACCGCGACTCGTTCGATCCGGTGGGCCTCAAGGACACCATCCACCACACCGTGGAGGAACGCGGCCATTTCCAGCAGCTGCTGCAACTGGGCCTGACCGACGCCTACCGACTGTTCGACCAGCCCGAAAAGAGCTACTCGTGGTGGGACTACCGCATGCTGGGCTTCCAGAAGAACCGCGGCCTGCGCATCGACCACATCCTGGTGAGCGAAGCGCTGCGGGCGCGCGTGACCGCTTGCACGATCGACCGCGCGCCGCGCAAGAACCCGCAGCCCAGCGACCACGCGCCGGTCGTCGCCACGCTGGACTGACCAACGAAACCGCGGCCCCTCGCGGCCGGCGGCGGTCAGCGACGGGCCGTGCCCGCCAGCCCCATTTCCACATCCAGCGGCCTGCGGGCGGCGGGCCCCAGGCGCTCCTGCGCCCAGGCCATCACGTTGGGCGCCTGCTGCCAACCGTCCTGGATTTTCCGGGCGGCGTAGGCACCGCCCTGGGCCACATACGGGACCCCGATTTCGATCAACCCCGACATGAGTCCGAACAGCATGACCGACGAGGCCCGCTTGCCCGCCAGCATGCCGGCATCGGCCCGGTCGGGGGGCAGCGATGCCGGCGATCCTGCGAGGTCGATGCTGGCGTTGGCGGCAAAGAGCTCGGATGCAAACAGGCCCACCGTGGCCACCACCGCGACCGGCACGGGCGAGGTCACCAGGGATTTGGCGCCCTGCAGCGCCGACGGGCCCATGGCCTTGATCCTGTCGCCCCAGGAGGTCTGGGTCTTGTCGATGACTTCGGGCAGGTCGTCGCGCAGCAGCATGCGGGCGTCATATGGCACCGTCTGCGACAGCTTCATCACGTTTTTCGCCCCGGCGGCCAGCATGCCGCCGAACCCATCGATGAAAGTCGCGTCGATGCGGTCCGCCCAGGCACGGTTCACGCTGTGGTCGCCCCGGCCCTCGATGGCAGCCTGGATGTAGGGCTCCACCGTCCTGGGCAGGTTCTTGGCCACGTTGAGACCCGCCGAAACGCCCGCGTTCTTCAGAATCTCCGCGTGCGGATCCGGCCGCAACGACGCCGGCAACCGGGCGTTGCCGCCATAGTCGTTGTAGATGCCGGGCTTGATGATGGCCCCGCCCACCACGCTGGTGAACACATCGACCGCGCCCACGCCGACGCCCACCGCCAGCCCCAGCAGCGAGGGATTCCTGAGCAGCGTCAACGGCAGCATCGCCACCAGCTTTTCGTTGGCCGCCGTCATTCCGGCCATGTAGCCCGCGCCGTCGGCAAAGCCCATCCCGATAAAACTCAGCACCGCATCGTGCCGCCACGCCTGGCTCAGGAAATCGTGGAGCTTCTTCGGGGTGTCGATGCCTTTCGTGAAAAGCACTTCGGTGTTGCGCTCCAGCCGCGCGACGACGTCCGGTGCCTGCGCGGCGGCCGGGCCCAGGAGAGTGGCGATGGCGTCCTCGACAACGTCATGCAATGCCTCCTCCCGAGGGAGAGACGTCCTGCCAGAGAAATAGACCGATGTCTGGTCGGACACACTGTCGGACAGGTCGACCTCGACGAATGAAGCGGCCTCCAGGAAGATTGACCCAGGCACGGCGGCATGTACGTCTCCAGCCGGCTGCACCGGCACCGATGGGCGCGGCAATTCGGCCCGGGGCGAAGGCATGGTGGCACCGCCGCTGACCCGGCCAGAGCGCGGAAAAAGCGGCTGCAGCCCGTCGGAAGACACCGTGGTGCGCGTACGGGAGCGTTGCTGGGGCTCAGCCCTGTTGGCATTGGCCTCGCGCCGATCGGCACCAGGAAAGCTTTGCCCCCGCTCGGGGACCGGTCGCCGTGCGGATACCGGGCTGCTGTAGATTGCGTTCATGAAATCCCCCCCTTTGTTGTGAACGAAATGGTCGACCGGGTTGTTACAACACCGGTGAACCGCTCACTCTAGGGTTCGTCCATGGACCGTTCAAAGCCCCCAGGCGAAGCGCCGCAGCACGATGCGAACGGATGTGAGGAATTGCCCGCAGACGCAAAAAAGCCCCGGGTCCGGGGCTTCGGGGGTATCGGGTTGCAGCGAAATGGACGCCGCCATGGTCACCGCGGTGGCGGTAACAGCGGCTCCTCAGCTTTCGCAGAACCGGCTATACAAGCGTTATGCCGCAGCCTGGAAGCGATTGCGCAAGGCACGCACTTCGTCGTGGTTGCGCTGCGCGCCCTCGGCCTGGCGTTCCACCATGGCACGCACGTTCGCCGGCAGGGACGCCTTCAGCGCCTTGCGGTAACGGGCCACGGCCGCGTCTTCGCCGCGCTCGCACTCTTCCAGCACCGCCTTGTCGTCACGGGTGGACATCGCCGCCTTGACGGACACCCAGCCGCGGTGCAGTGCGCCGGACATGGAACCACCGCTGGAAGGCTCGCCGCCGTGAGTGCGGATTTCGCGCTCCAACTCGGTGGCGGCCGCCGCACATTCGCTGGCGTGGCGCAGGAAGATGCCCTTCAGTTCAGGCGAGTCGGCATGCTCGGCCGATGCCTTGAAGCCGTATTCGCCGTCGCGGCAGGATTCGAGCAGGTCGTCCAGCACATCGACCACGTCGTCGTTGTCCACCAGGGCAGTGGTGTTGTCGTAGGTGTTGCCGTAAGCGGAGTCGGAGCCCAGCGTGGTGCCACGGCCTGCGCGCTCCCAGGCGGCGCGGGCAGCGGGGCGGGCCTCTTCCCACTCGAGGCGGCTGGTGGAACGTGCCGTGCCCCAATCGCGGGCCAGGTTGGGTTCGACGGCGTCGAAATCGCCGTCGTAGCGGCCAACCGAACTCCAGCCCAGCTCGTAGGCAGGACGGTATTCGTCATAGGCGCGGCCCTTCACGTAGTAGGGCTCGCGGTCGTAGCTTTCACGCCAGTAGGCATCCTCCACCGTGGGGTTGACCGACTCGGCGGCGGCCTTGCCGGCCAGACCGCCGACCACGGCACCCGCCACACCGCCGACGGCAGCGCCGATCGGGCCGCCGAAGGCACCGGCCGCCGCTCCCGCCATTGCGCCACCAGCAGCGCCGACGCCGGTGCCCACGGGGTGCGCGCCAGGCTCGTTGGTCAGAGGGTCGCGGTTTGCATCGTTGAAATCGGACATGAAGTAACTCCGGTTGGTTGAACAGTGCCTTCATTCTTCAAGGCATCCATTGCGCCGGAGGTCGGCCTGTGCACCGCACGCCTGTAGGACTCGTGCCTGCACAGGGCTGTGTGAAAACACTGGCCGAATATTGCTTCTTTGCTACAAAATTAATAGCTACATGCCAGCGTTTTCATTGCCGTGGAGGCCTTTTTTTCATGCATCTTCGGGCGCGTCCAGGCCCAGCTCCTGGATCTTGCGCGTGATGGTGTTGCGGCCAATGCCCAGGCGCTGCGCCGCCTCCATGCGCCGGCCGTGCGTGGCGGCCAGCGCTGTGCGGATGAGGCGCGACTCGAAACGCCGCGACAGCGCATCCCAGACCTCGGTCTGCCCCCCGGACAGCAGCTTGTGCGCCTCGGCCTCCAGCGCCTGCTCCCAACCCGGCGAGTCCGCCAGGATCGCCTGCGACGCCCCGGCCGGCGGGAAGGCCGTCCCCAGGGCCGGTGCGGCAAACACCCGGTCTTCCCGGGGCAGCGCCGCCGCAGGAATGGCCGGTGCAGTGCCTTGTAAAGCCGGGGCCGCCAGCGTGGAAACCGGCGCCTCGCTGCGCGGCTCCGGCACGGCCGGTGCAGCTTCCAGTGGCGCCGCCGCCACGGGCGCCTCCAGCACTTCGGGCGGGAGGTCCTGCAGCGAGATCACCTGCGCCGGCGCCATCACGGTCAGCCAGTGGCAGATGTTCTCCAGCTGCCGCACATTGCCAGGAAAGCCGAACTGGCCCAGCCGGACGAGCGCGGCGTCGGAGATGCGCTTGGGTTCCACGCCCAGTTGCCGCGCGCTCTGCTGCAGGAAATGCCGCGTCAGCATGGGCACGTCTTCATGGCGCTCGCGCAGCGCGGGCAGGCGCAGCCGGATGACGTTGAGGCGGTGGAAAAGGTCTTCACGGAACACGCCGTCCTTCACCCGGCGTTCCAGGTCCTGGTGGGTCGCCGCGATCACCCGCACGTGGGCCTTGACGCCGGCATGGCCACCTACCCGGTAGAACTGGCCATCGGACAGCACGCGCAGCAGCCGCGTCTGCAGGTCGAACGGCATGTCGCCGATTTCATCAAGGAACAGCGTGCCGCCTTCCGCCTGCTCGAAGCGCCCGCGCCGCTGCGTCTGCGCGCCGGTGAAGGCGCCGCGCTCGTGGCCGAACAGTTCACTCTCCAGCAGGTCTTTCGGGATGGCCGCGGTGTTGATGGCCACGAAGGGGCCGCCGGCCACGGGCGAATGCTTGTGCAGCGCGCGCGCTACCAGCTCCTTGCCAGAACCCGATTCGCCGGTGATGAGCACCGTGACCTGGCTCTGGCTCAGCCGCCCGATCGCCCGGAACACGTCCTGCATGGCCGGGGCCTGTCCCAGCATTTCAGGGGTGGCGGTCTGGCGCTCTTCGGTGACTTCTTCGCGCTGGCTTTCTTCGACGGCGCGGCGGATCAACTCCACCGCCTTGGGCAGGTCGAAGGGCTTGGGAAGATATTCGAAAGCGCCGCGCTGGAAGGCCGAGACCGCGCTGTCCAGATCGGAATACGCCGTCATGATGATGACGGGCAGGCCCGGCTGCTGTTCGCGCACTTTCTCCAGCAGTTGCAGGCCCGAGCCACCCGGCATGCGGATGTCGCTCACCAGCACCTGCGGACCTTGCCGCTCGGGATCGCCAGGGGTGATTTCAGCCAGCGCTTCCAGCACCTCGCGCGGGTGGGTGAAGCTGCGCGTCGGCAAGCTCTCGCGTGCCAGCGCCTTCTCTAGGACGAAGCGGATCGAGGGGTCGTCATCTACTATCCAGATCGGCTTCATGTGTTGGTTCTACCTTGTTCCCATGGATTGCTTATCGGGACCTCAAGGCAAGGGAATGAGGATTCGGAAATCGGTGCGACCCGGCACGCTGTCGCATTCGATCAATCCGTGGTGCCGCTGCACAAAGGTTTGCGCCAGCGTCAGCCCCAACCCCGATCCCCCATCACGCCCTGTCACCAAGGGATAGAAAATCCGCTCCTTGATGGCTTCGGGCACGCCCGGTCCGTTGTCGATGACATGCAATTCCAGTGCCAGCCGATACCGCTGCCGGCCGAAGGTGACCTGGCGCGCCACGCGCGTGCTCAACGTGATCAGCGCGTCGCCCACGGCGATGCGATCCGTGAGCACCTGCGCCGCGTTCTGCACGATGTTCAGCAGCGCCTGGATGAGTTGTGCGCGGTCGCCGCGGAACTCGGGAATGGAGGTGTCGTAGTCGCGCTGCACTCGCAGCCCCTGCGGGTACTCGACCAGCACCAGCGACCGCACACGCTCGCACACCTCGTGGATGTTCACGTCGCCCACCAGGTGCGGATGGCGGTGCGGTGCCAGCAGGCGATCCACCAGGCTCTGCAGCCGGTCCGCCTCGTGGATGATGACCTGCGTGTATTCAGTGAGCTCGGGATTGTCGAGTTCCATCTCCAGCAACTGCGCCGCGCCGCGAATGCCGCCCAGGGGGTTCTTGATCTCGTGCGCCAGGTTGCGGATCAACTCCTTGTTGGCCAGCGCCTGTTCACGCAGGCGCTCCTCGCGGTCCTGCCGGGCCTGAGCCTCCAGGGGCCACAGCTCGACCAGGATCTCGCCGGTGTGCTCTGCGACCGCCAGGTGCACATGAACGGGCATCGCATCCTGCTGCTGTGCACGGCGCAGCGCGGCCTCGAAGCGCAGCGCGGCGAAGTCCTGTCCGCGCGCTCCGGCCAGGGCTGTCTGCAGCAGCGCCGGGTCGGAAAAATAGCCGCTGAAGTCAGAGCCTTCGAGCGTGCGCCGCGACAGCCCCAGCATGTTCTCCAGGGACGCATTGGCGAACAGCACGGCCCCGTCGGGTTGCAGCACGGCCACGAGCGTGGACACGAGGTCCAGCGCCTGGTAGCGCGCGGTATCGGGTTTGGAAGAAGCCACCACGCTCAGCGATTGGCCGCAGGCAGGCGGGCGAGTTCGCGCTTGATGCCGGCCACATCGCTGTCCGCGCGGGCGAGGCTGGCCTTCAGCTCGGCGGTGCGCTCCATCCACAATTGGGGGTTGCGCAGTTCGAGGGCCGTGCGCTGGGGCTCGCCGTTGTTGTATTCCTTGGCGATCTCGGCCTGACGTGCCTCCGCCTTGCGTAGTTCGGCTTCCAGGATGGCGCGCGCATCGGAGTCCCTTGCGCGCTGGTCGTTGGTGTCCACCCGGGGGGCATTAGCGGGCGAGGTGCTGGCGCTCGGCGCGCTGCCACCCGAGGCCGCTGGCGTCCCGCCTGGCCGCGCCCCCTGCACGACCGTCACATTGCCGCCTTCGACCAGTTTGCAGCCACGCTCCTTGGCCTGGCTGGCATTGTTGGTGTATTCATTGCCGCAGCGGTAGATGCGATCCTGCGACCACGCGGCGGGCGCCACGGCGGCGATGGCCATCAGTGCGATGAGTGTTTTTTTCATTCAGGTTCCTCGCAAGGCATGCCGGCGGCATGCGGGAGATGCCAGGGGAGTATCTCCCAATCGCTGGGCCTCGCCAATCGGCGCCCCCGGTCGGGAGCGGTTATTCGCCCAGGGACCACGGCGCTGGCAGCGCCATGAAAAAAGGCGGCCGAAGCCGCCTTTTGATGGTGTGTCCCGTGGCCGCAGCCCGGGGATCACAGCGAGTAGTACATGTCGTATTCCACGGGGTGGGGAGCCATGCGGAAACGCGTGACCTCGCCCATCTTCAGGTCGATGTAGGCGTCGAGCATGGAATCGGAGAACACGCCGCCCTTGGTCAGGAAGCCGCGGTCCTTGTCCAGATACTCCAGCGCCTGATCGAGGCTGTGGCACACGGTCGGCACCAGCTTGTCTTCCTCAGGCGGCAGATGGTACAGATCCTTCGTGGCGGCTTCGCCGGGATGGATCTTGTTTTCCACGCCGTCCAGGCCGGCCATCATCAGGGCCGAGAAGCACAGGTACGGGTTGGCCGATGGATCGGGGAAGCGTGCCTCGATGCGGCGGCCCTTGGGGTTGGCCACGTAAGGAATGCGGATCGAGGCCGAGCGGTTGCGAGCCGAGTAGGCCAGCTTCACCGGGGCTTCGAAGCCGGGCACCAGGCGCTTGTAGCTGTTGGTGCCAGGGTTGGTGATGGCGTTCAGGGCACGTGCGTGCTTGATGATGCCGCCGATGTAGTACAGGGCGAAGTCCGAAAGGCCGGCATAGCCGTCGCCAGCGAACAGGTTCTTGCCGTCCTTCCAGATGGACTGGTGCACGTGCATGCCGGAGCCGTTGTCGCCAGCGTAAGGCTTGGGCATGAAGGTCGCGGTCTTGCCGTAGGCATTGGCCACGTTCCAGACCACGTACTTCAGGACCTGCGTCCAGTCGGCGCGCTCGACCAGCGTGCTGAACTTGGTGCCGATCTCGTTCTGGCCAGCGCCCGCCACTTCGTGGTGGAACACTTCGACAGGGATGCCCAAAGATTCAAGGATCAGGGACATTTCAGCGCGCATGTCCTGCGTGCTGTCGACGGGGGGCACGGGGAAGTAGCCGCCCTTGACCGTGGGACGGTGGCCGCGGTTGCCACCTTCGAGCTTGGCGCCGGAGTTCCAGGGCGCTTCGTATTCTTCGATCTCGAACATGACCTTGCCGGGCTCGTTGGACCAGCGCACGCCGTCGAAGATGAAGAATTCAGGCTCAGGACCGAAGAACGCCGTGTCGCCCAGGCCGGAGGCCTTCAGGTAGGCCTCAGCGCGCTTAGCGATGGAGCGGGGGTCGCGGTCGTAGGCCTTGCCATCGCCCGGCTCGATCACGTCGCATTGCAGGAACAGCGTGGTTTCCTCGAAGAACGGGTCGATGTTGGCGGTGTTGGGATCGGGCATGAGCTGCATGTCCGAAGCTTCAATGCCCTTCCAGCCCGCCACCGAAGAGCCGTCGAATGCGTGACCCGAAGAGAACTTGTCCTCATCGAAATGGGACACGGGCACAGTCACGTGCTGTTCCTTGCCGCGGGTATCGGTGAAGCGAAAGTCAACAAACTTGACCTCGTTCTCCTTCACCATCTTCATCACGTCTGCAACGGTCTTTGCCATCAGGTTCTCCAGGATTTAAGCGCTTGTTGAAAAAAACACCACGAAAGAAAAGCAGGTTGCGTGCCAGCCAGGTGCTGCAATGCACTAAGGCGGAGCACGCCCTCCTCCAAACCTGCCGCGCCACCGAATTTGCACCATTAAAGTGCAAATCATCGAGCGCAGCGTCGTTTCAAATATCTCGCACCATTTCAGGGCCGCAGTTTGCACCAAATTCATGCAAAGCCGCCTGCAAAGCGGTCCAGGCGGCAGGTACAAGCTCTGCAGGCCCCTTGACGCCGAGTTCGATATGGCGCCCGTGCACGGGATGGTCCACGCTCGGCAAGCTGAAAACACGTACCGACGCGTGCTGGCTTTCAATGCGCTCCATCAACGGCGTCAAAGCTGCCTCCATCGCGCCGTAGACGACGACGGAGTGCTCGGTTTGGGGCGCACGGTTGAACCACTGCGCACAGTGATGGTCCAGCACCCACTCCACCATCGGCCACGCCATCACGGGAAAGCCTGGCACGAAGTGCACGGCACCACCGGCACTGCCATCGCATGAAAAACCAGGAATCTTGTTGTACGGATTCGGGATGATGCGAGCCCCCTCGGGAAACACCCCCATGTTCAGCCGGTGCACATTGTCCGCACGGTCGGGTTCATAAGCCACGCCCTGCTCCATCGCGACATCCTGCATCCGCTCCCGAATCAGCGATTCGGCCTCCGGATGCAATCGGAGCGGAACGCTCAGCGCGCGCGCAGCACACTGGCGGGTGTGATCGTCGGGCGTGGCACCGATGCCACCACAGGAAAACACCACATCCCCGGAAGCAAAGGCTCGCTGCAGGGTCGCGGTGATGCGGCCTGGGTCGTCACCCACATAGTCGGCATAGGCCAGCTGCAAACCGCGCGCGCCCAGCAGCTCGATCACCTTTGGCAGGTGCTTGTCGGCGCGCTTGCCGGACAGGATTTCGTCGCCAATGATGATGAGTCCGAAAGAGGGGGTCATGGTGTCGGGTTTGCGAGGGCAATGGGGGGAAGGATGGGGGCTGGTGGAGTGCCAACGCCACCACCAGGACCGCCAGCGTGCTCGGCGCGCAACTGCTGCAGCGCGTCCAGCGCATAGTGGGTAAACCACAAGGAGGAGAAGGCGAACACCAGGGTGTAGATCCAGACGGCCAACGGAATCAGGACGAAAAACGCCGCCGCGAACAACACCCCGGACGCCCAGACGATTCCAGGCGCTGCGCCCAGGTAGCCGCACAAGATGCCGATGGTCAGCAGGCGCATGCGGTGGCGCTTGAAAATGACTTCGCGCTCCTGTCGGCTCGCATGCTCGGCCAAGGCGTCAAACGCCATGACGCGGTAGGTCAGCCAACCCCAGATCAGCGGTGGCAGCACCAGCACCAGCGGTGGAATGAGCCAGAGCGGAACGGACACCACCAGCGCCGCCATGGCGGCCATCGTCGCGCCGAGAGACCATGCCAGGCTGGCCACCATCGACGCGCCGCGCTTGCGCTCCAGCAATGGGAAACGGCGCCTGGCCACGACTGTCACGAGAGCAGGCGTCATGATCACTGCGACCACCAGCACCGAAACGATCATGATCACCGGTGTCGAGAGAACCACCACGATCAAAGGAGCGATGGCGGCGGGTGCCTGCTCGATGCCCCAGGCCTGGAACCATCCCCACACCATCGCCAGGATGTCCGATGACTCCAACGCCGAGCGGACCGCCTGCACCGCAAAGCCCCAGAAAAAATGGCTGACCACCCAGGCCAGCAGCAGCATGAGCAGCAACGGCAGCAGGGAAAGCGCGATGACGCGAGGATGCAGGCAATAAGCGGCCGCGCGCCAGAAGGAATCGATCAGCAATGCCATGGCGCGAGCATAGCGTGGACACGAGTCCAGTCGGCGGCTAGGCTTTGCCCAGCAGGCGCAAAACACCTTGCCACTGCTGCGCCCAAAACCCTTGCCCATAGTTGCGAACGCGGCCATCCGGCCCTGGCTGGACCTGATCACGGACGCCGGTCGGATCGTATCGGAGTTCGAAATTGGCAGTCCGAAAGAGCATGTCCCACCAAGGCAGCAACACGCCGAAATTGCAGCCGCCCAACACCGTGACGGGCTTCTGAACGGGCTCGGCCTGGACATACCGCTCCGCCATCACCTTCGTTGGAGACGGGACTGAGCGCATTGCCACCGATTCATGCCCGATGCCGATCGCATGGTGCAGGCGGTGAAACCGGGGACTCACCCAGAGACGCTCCCCCCAGCGACCGAACCACAAACGCAAATTGGCATGATGGAAGTTCTCGCTCAACTGGGTCAAGGCCACAATGGCCACGAATTGGCCCGGGGCCACACCGATCAGTTGCGCCACAGTGACCACGATGGCATCCCGAAGCAGATCATCGAGAAGGTGGTTGCGGTTGTCGCTCCACATCGTCATTTGCCGCTGCGAATGGTGCAGCGAATGCAGCCGCCACCACCATTCGAAATGGTGTTGTCCGCGGTGAATCCAGTAGTCCAGAAAATCAAACACTGCCAGATAAACCAGCAGGCTGACCCAAGGCAGGTCGGTCACGCCCGGCCATAACGCATCCAGATGGAACGTGCTGATCCCATCCATGCGCAGCGCACCGAAAAATGCATCCCACAACGGATCGACACTGAAAAAAAGCGCCAACCGGAACAAGCCGAGGCGGTGAATCAGTGTGTAGAGGATGTCCGTTCGCACCGCAGCCCGGTCAACCAGGGGCTCCACGGGCCGCCAGCGCTGCAGCGGCGCAATGATTGCCAACATCACGACCAACTGCAGCAATCCGACCAGCAGCCACCCGGTGGCAGCATAGCCATCCTCCAACAGCCCCGCCATGCCCGTTGCGAACATGACAGGCTGAATCACCGACTCGAACAGCCATTGCTGTGCGGTGTCGAAACCGTTACTCAACCAATCCATCGCTCACAACTCCTGTCCTGTCCATCGACTGTTTGGACTCAACGCTTGCCCGCCAGCCAATCACGGTAATCGGGATGGTCATTCAGCGTTCTGAAGCAGAACCCGCGCTGCTTCAACCCGTCGATCAGGGGCTCCAGCACCGTTGGAGCCCACGGGTCCTTCCGCGACCAGATACCCAGATGTGCCAGCAGAATGTCTCCGCCGCGAATATTGTCCAGCGCTTTCTTCAACAACGCTGCATTACTGAATTTCTCACTGGGCAGTTCATCGCCCAAGAAACCTGCCGGCGACCACCCCACGTGCGCATAGCCGCAGGATTTGGCAACGGCCAGAAGGCGAGGCGATGTCTTTCCGCCAGGCGCTCGGAAAAGTGGAAGGGGTGCCTTGCCCGTCACTTCGCGCAGGCGATCGGAAGCCCTTCGTATCTCGGTGCAGTACTGCTCTGCGCTGAGGGTCAAATCCTTGCCTGCCTGGGGGCCAGATGAGGAACGCACATGGAACTGCGGCGCATTCGGCGCACCAGCATCGGCGCGCCAATAGGTATGGTCCATCGTGTGAGAGGCAAAAGCATGCCCCTCTGCCGCCCGGGCATGCCACCACGGTGCCCACGCAGCCCCCAAACTGCCATCGCCCGTTTTTGTTTTTTCATTGGCTGCAAAAAAAGTGACGAGGACTTTTTTTCGTTTAAGCACATCAGCAACCAAGGGGGCAATTTCCATGTGCCCCGTATCGAAGGTCAGGTACAGCGGTTTCTGACAATCCGCAGTTTCGGCCGCTAACGCAATATTGACGGGCACAGATGCTATTAAAAAAGTAGCATACACCCCTAAGAGCGTCTGGTTGCGCAATGCCATCTTTTCCTTGAGTCCTCACCGTGGAGCGTGCTGAAGGGTCCAGACGCCGTGAGGCGATTTGCCCACATTGATTTTCTGAACGACCTTCCGTTCTACCGTGTCGATGACCAGCATCTTGCGAGCCCATCGGGCACTGACGTAGATCCATCGGCCATCGGCAGAAACGTCCATGCAATCTGGTCCGCCAGGCGCCGGATAGGTATCGACCACTTGACGTTTGACCATGTCGATCTTGCTGATCGTATTGGCCACCCGATTGCTGACAAACACATGGCGCTTGTCACCCGCGCCGCGGAACGCATGGGCACCGCTACCGGTCTTGATCCTTTGGACGCTGCGAGGCGCATTTTCAGACACGTCGAACACCTCGACGCTATCGCTGCCAGTCAAACCGATGAACAGGAATTTATCGTCTGGGCTCCCGTAGATATCGGCCGGCATGGCGCCGGTCCTGATTCGCCATTTGATCTTCTGGGTTGCGATGTCGATCGCCACAAGTTCATCACTGTCTTGCATCGTGGAGTAGACCGTTCGGCTCTGGCTATCCACCCAAAGATGACTCGGGGTTTTGGCCGTCGCCACCCTTTGTACCAAAGTCAGGTCTTTGCCATCCCAACGATAAAAGTCCACGTGGTTCAAGCGATTGGCCGCGGTGATCAACCACTTCATATCGGGGGTGAACCGCAAATGGTAAGGATCAACAATGCCTCGCACCGTGCGTTGCACTTGAGCGGTCTTCGGATCAATGAAGGTCAGCGTATCTGCCAACGCATTTGCCACTACGAGAGATTTCTCGTCTGGTGTCAGGTACATGTGGTGCGGCTCTTTCCCCGTGGGAATCCGAGAGGTTTCCGTCCAAGTAGCCGGATCAATCACGCTGATATCCGCTTCAAGCGAGTTCAGCACGAACACAGGAGGCGGTGACGAAGGGGCCGCACTGACCACGGTCGCAGCAAAAAAAGTCCACCCCAACAACGCACCGCGGAAACATCCGCCAAATGAAAACTTCACAGCATGTACTTTCACAACACGCGGCAGTGTAGCCGGTGCAAGTACACCGCATCTGCCCATTCAGGTAACAACCCAGCGCCTCTTCAACCACCCCAAGAGACCAAGATTGACGGTCGGCGGCAGGCTAGCTCGTCAATGCTGCAAGATCCTTGTCATCAAGCCATTTCCACTGCCCTGGCGCCAGATCCGCCGGCAATGCCAGATTGCCGACACGCGACCTGTGCAATGTCTCTACCCGGTTCCCCACTGCAGCGAGCATGCGTTTGACCTGATGGTACTTACCCTCCGTCAAAGTAAGGCTTACACCGTGATCGGATGTCTGAACACAAGCAGCGGCTTTTACCGCAACAGGATGGTCATCAAGCACCACGCCTTCGAGCAAGCGAGCGATTTGAACTGCACTCACAGGGTGTTTCGTCGCCACTTCGTACACTTTGGGAACATGTTTTTTGGGAGAACTCATGCGATGAATGAATTGCCCGTCATCGCTAAGTAACAGCAGTCCCGTGGTGTCTTGATCCAAACGCCCTACCGCTTGCACACCCTGTATCGCACTTTTACAAGGTCGTTGTCGCAACGGCACAGGCAGCAACGTATAGACACTTGGATATGTGGAAGGCTTCTGAGAGCATTCGGTTCCAGATGGCTTATGAAGCATCACATAGGCTTTGGGTTGGTACACCCACGTTTCCTCTTGAACCTGAAAACGCAATCCATCCGGAGTTACATCAACGCAGGAATCCACGCAAACGCTGAATGCATTAGCTTCCGGGTCAAACAAGCGCACTAAGCCCCGTTGAATCAACCCTGCACATACCCTTCGTGTTCCGAAACCCTGAGAATAAAGAATATCTTGTAATTGCATGTGACTACAACTGTATTGCTTAATTCAAAATTTTCTTCCCCAAAGCAAAACGCCCCGACATCGTTGGATGTCGGGGCGGTTTGGGCTGTAAGAGCCTGACGATGACCTACTTGCTTCTTTGCCCTGCAGCTGGCGAAACTGCAACTGCTCGCCCAGGGGCGTCTGGATGGTGACTCGGCGTGTCATGGGTGCAGCGGCCGCGAAGGGCCGGTGGGTCGGATTGGAATGGGCCGAATGATAGTGCGCGGCTGAGCGCATCCCACCCCCCGGAAATCCCCCCGCCAGCGGGAAAATGCCTCTAGATGTAACCAATTGCGGCCGTTTCGGCCGCAACGCACACGAAATCACACAGACGGCCGCCTCATCTCCAGGCCCATGGGGCACCGCCCGGCGGCCACCGGGCCTCCCCCGCAGTCACCCCCGCACGCCCCCGGCCAGGGCCGCCGCCTGCTGCTGGAACACGCGCCAGAACGCCGCGTCCTGCGTGGTGGTGAAGTTGATGCGCATGAGCGTGCACGGCTGGCGGCTGGCGTGGAACAGCGCGCCCGGCGCGAGCAGGTAGCCCTCGTCCAGCATGCGCTGGGCCAGCACGTCGGTGTCCACGCCCGTCTCGACCCATCCGAACATGCCGGCCGGCTCGGCCGCGAAGGTGCAGCCGGCCTCCAGCGCCAGCTGCACGCTGCGCGCCCGGGCCTGGGCCAGCCGCTGGCGCATGCGGTCGCTGTGGCGGCGCAGCATGCCCTGCTCGATGCACAGGGCCATGGCCTTTTCCAGCAGCGAGGGCGTGGTCAGCGTGGACAGCAGCTTGGTGTCCAGCAGCGGCTCCACCAGATCGGGCGGCGCGGCCAGGTAGCCAATGCGCCAGTTGGGCGCGAGGATCTTGGCGAAGCCGCTCACGTAGATGGTGCGCGCCAGGCCGTCCAGCACCGTGAGGCGGGTGGCGTGTTCCGGCGCGATGTGGCTGTAGGTGTCGTCTTCGACGATGTGAAAGCCGTGCCGCCCGGCCAGCTGCAGCACCTGGTGCGCGCTGCCCGGCGTGAGGCAGTAGCCGGTGGGGTTGTGGAACACGCTCACGCTCACGAAAAGCTTGGGGGCGTGCACCTCGCAGTAGCGCTCCATCACCGCGAGGTCGGGGCCCTGGGCGCCGCGCGGCACCGGCAGGATGCGCATGCCCAGTGCATCGAGCCGCGCGAACTCCACCGACCAGCCGGGTTCTTCCACCATCACGGTGTCGCCCGCCTTCAGCAGGGTGCGGCTCACGATGTCCAGCGCGTGCGTGGCGCCCATGGTGGTGATGACCTGGCTGGCCTGTGCGGGCACGCCGAAGCCCTGCAGGCGCCGGGCCAGCACCTCGCGCAGGGTGGGCTCGCCCATGGGGTCGCCGTACTGCAGCGAGCTGTCCTGCAGCGCCCGGCCGCTGGAGACCTTGCGCACCGCCGCGCCCATGAAGGTGTTCTCGAGCCAGTCGCGGGGGAACACACCGGCCCCCGGCTGCGGGTGGCTGGAGGCCTGGTGGAACATGCCCCGGATCAGCGCCGTGGCATTGACGCACGAGCCCGAGGGCAGCGGGGACAGCACGGGGGAAGACTTGCGGTCGTTTGCTATTTTTTCTATAGCGCCATGCCCTAGTGGAATATGCCCTTCAGGCATTTTTTGCGCAATGTCGCGCACATAGAAGCCCCGCTGGCTGCGGGCCTCCACCAGGCCCTGCGCGAGGAGCTGGTCGTAGGCGGCCACCACCGTGTACGCGCTCACGCCCTGCAGCCGTGCGCATTCGCGCACCGAAGGCAGCCGCGCGCCGGCGGGCAGCAGCCGGGCACGGATGCGTTCGGCGAAGCGCTCGGCCAGTTGCTCGGTCAGGGATCGGCGGGCGGTGCGGGTCAGCATGGCGGGGGGCTCCTTCACTGTGCTGATGCAAACACCAATACAGATCATGAAATTGTCGAAATAACTGTATTGCAACTGTAATGGAATCTGCTCCTACATTGGAAGCCACAACCCCTGCAACACCCCATGCCCTTCGTCGAATTCACCGCCCTGCTGGCGCTGGCCACCGCCATGAGCTTCAGCCCCGGGCCCAACACCACGCTGGCCACGGCGATCGCTGCCAACCGCGGCCTGCGCCACGCGATGCGCTTCGTCTGGGCGGTGCCCCTGGGCTGGAGCGCCCTGCTGCTCGTGTGCGCGGGCGGCGTCGGCGCGCTGGTGATGGCGGTGCCGGCGGTGCGCCTGGGCATCAAGGTGCTGGGCATCGGCTACCTGCTGTGGCTGGCCTTCAAGCTGAGCCGCAGCGCCCAACTGGGCCAAGCGCAGGCCGGGCGCATGGACGTGGGCTTCTGGCAGGGCGCGGCGATGCAGTTCG
The DNA here is from genome assembly GCF_032929295.1 of Acidovorax sp. BLS4. Taxonomy (NCBI): domain Bacteria; kingdom Pseudomonadati; phylum Pseudomonadota; class Betaproteobacteria; order Burkholderiales; family Comamonadaceae; genus Acidovorax; species Acidovorax sp. BLS4. The sequence goes on along the minus strand of NZ_CP136797.1, from coordinate 5,096,645 downwards.
TCAACATCAAGGCCTGGCTGCTGGCGCTGACCATCGTGGCCGGCTGGATCGCCGGGCGCGACGATGCCCTGGCGCGGCTGGGCGTGGTGCTGCCGGTGATGGTGGTGTTCGCCTTCTCCAGCAACCTGGTGTATGCCGCCACGGGCGCGCTGCTGCGCCACTGGCTCGCCCAGGGCACGCGGCTGCTGTGGTTCAACCGCGCCATGGCGCTGGTGCTCGCGCTCACCGCCGCCTGGATGGTGAACGCATGACCGCCCGCCCCCGCCGCCGCTTGCGCCCCCTTTGTTTCACCGGACCCCGCCCATGACGCACCCCGCCACCTCGCCGAGCGCCCCCGGCGCCCCCACGGCGCCGGCCACCGGCTGGCAGTCGCCCGAAACCCGCGGCCTGCTGTGGGGCCTGCTGGGCGTCACCATCTTCGCCTTCACCCTGCCCATGACGCGGCTGGCCGTGGGCACGCCCGAGGCGCCGCAGATGTCCGGCGTCTTCATGGCCATGGGCCGGGCGGCGATCGCGGGGGTGCTGTCGGCACTGCTGCTGTGGGCGCGCCGCGCGCCCTGGCCGCGGCCCGAGGACTGGCGGCCGCTGGCCTTCACCGCGCTGGGCGTGGTGTTCGGGTTTCCGCTGCTCACCTCGCTGGCCATGCGCCACGTGGGCGCGGTGCATGCCAGCGTGATCATCGGCATGCTGCCGCTGGCCACGGCCGGCGTGGGCGCGTTGCTGCACCGCCAGCGCCCGTCGCCGCGCTTTTGGCTGTGCGCGCTGCTGGGCACGGCAATGGTGGTCGCGTTCGCGGTGCTGCGCTCGGGCAGCGCAGGCCTGTCGCTGCACCCGGCCGACCTGCTGCTGTTCGCGGCCGTGCTGTGCGCCGCCGTGGGCTACGGCTACGGCGCGCGGCTGTCGCAGCGCATGCCTTCGGGCTCGGTGATCTGCTGGGCGCTGGTCATCTCGCTGCCCGCCACGCTGCCGCTGGGGGCCTGGTCGTGGCCCACGGCGCCCATGCCGGCATCGGCGTGGGGCGCGCTGGCCTATGTGTCGGTGTTTTCGATGTGGCTGGGGTTTTTCGCGTGGTACCGGGGCCTGGCGCTCGGCGGCACGGTGCGCGTGAGCCAGGTGCAGCTGGTGCAGCCGTTCCTGGGCATGCTGTTTTCGGTGCCGCTGCTGGGCGAATCGCTCGATGCGGTCAGCCTGGGCTTCGGCATCGCGGTGATGGCCACGGTGGTGGTCGGCCGACGCGCCCCGGTGCGACAAGGCCCCGCCAGGAACCCCCAACCCGCCGCGATGCGCGGTTAAGCTCTTTCCCCGGCGGGCCCACCCGCATGCCCGCCACCCGCCGCACAACGGCTTCCTCAACGACGACCCCGGCGCCCCGGAGAACAAGCGCCCCCTGGAGATGCACTCAATGACGAACTGGACCCTGGCCGCACGCGCCGCGAAGATGAACCCCTCGGTGATCCGCGAGATCCTGAAAGTGACCGAGAAGCCCGGCATCATCAGCCTGGCGGGCGGACTGCCCTCCCCCAAGACCTTCCCCATCGACGACTTCGCCAAGGCCTGCAGCGCCGTGCTGTCGCAGGACGGCCAGTCGGCCCTGCAATACGCCGCGAGCGAGGGCTACCAGCCGCTGCGCCAGGCGGTCGCCGACTTCCTGCCGTGGGACGTGAGCGTCGAGCAGGTGCTGATCACCACCGGCTCGCAGCAGGGCCTGGACCTCGTGGCCAAGGTGCTGATCGACGCCGGCAGCCGCATCCTGGTGGAAACGCCCACCTACCTCGGCGCGATCCAGGCCTTCGCGCCCATGGAGCCCGAAGTGGTGAGCGTGGCCAGCGACGACGAAGGCGTGCAGATCGAGGACCTGGCCACCAAGGCCGGCAGCGGTGCCGACAAGGCGCGCTTCTTGTACGTGCTGCCCAATTTCCAGAACCCCACCGGCCGCACCATGAGCGAGGCGCGCCGCGCCGCGCTGGTGGCCAAGGCCGCCGAGTTGAACCTGCCGCTGATCGAGGACAACCCCTACGGCGACCTGTGGTTCGACCAGCCCCCGCCCGCGCCGCTGACCGCGCGCAACCCGGAAGGCTGCATCTACCTGGGCTCGTTCTCCAAGGTGCTCGCCCCCGGCCTGCGCCTGGGCTTCATCGTGGCGCCCAAGGCCGTGTTCCCCAAGCTGCTGCAGGCCAAGCAGGCGGCCGACCTGCACAGCCCGGGCTTCAACCAGCGCATGGTGCACGAGGTCATGAAGGACGGCTTCCTGGGCCGCCACGTGCCCACCATCCGCGCGCTGTACAAGCAGCAGCGCGACGCCATGCTGGAGGCGCTCACGCGCGAGATGGCCGGCCTGGACGTGCACTGGAATAAGCCCGACGGCGGCATGTTCCTGTGGGTGCGCCTGCCCGAAGGCATGAGCGCCATCGACCTGCTGCCCGAGGCCGTGGACCGCAACGTGGCCTTCGTGCCGGGCGCGGCCTTCTATGCCGACAACGCCGACCAGCGCACCCTGCGCCTGTCGTTCGTGACGGCCAGCGCCGCGCAGATCAACACCGGCGTGGGCGCGCTGGCCGCGGCCATCCGGGCGCGCGTCGCCCAGAAGGCCTGACGCATGCTGCGGCTCTGGGGACGGCTGTCGTCCATCAACGTGCGCAAGGTCGTGTGGACCGTGCAGGAGCTGGGCCTGGAGCTGCAGCGCACCGACGCGGGCGGGCAGTTCGGCATCGTGTGCGAGCCGCAGTTCCTGCGGCTCAACCCGAACGGCATGGTGCCGCTGATCGAGGACGACGGCTTCACGCTGTGGGAGTCCAACGCCATCGTGCGCTACCTGTGCGCCAAGCACGCCAGCGGCACCCTCTACCCCGAGGACCTGCGCACGCGCTTCGTGGCCGAGCAGTGGATGGACTGGCAGCAGACCACGCTCAACCCCGCGGGGCGCGACGCGTTCCTGCAGTGGGTGCGCACGCCCGAGGCGCAGCGCGACCCGGCCGCCATCGCGCGGTCGGTGGCGGCCACCGAGCCGCTCCTGGACCGGCTGGAGGCGCACCTGGCGCAGCAGCCGTGCTTGGCCGGCGAGCGCTTCACCATGGCCGACATCGTGGTGGGCTGCGAGATCCACCGCTGGTGGGGCCTGCCGCAGGAGCGCGTGGCGCGCACCCACCTCGACGCCTGGTACCAGGGCCTGCTGTCGCGCCCCGGCGCGCGCGGCGTGATCGACCAGCCGCTCGCCTGACACCATCGCCCGCCATGCGCCAGCGCCCCTTCAAGCAGATCGACGTGTTCAGCCACCGCCCCGGCGACGGCAACCCGCTGGCCGTGGTGCTGGACGCACAAGGCCTGGACGATGCCGACATGCGCCGCTTCGCCGCGTGGACCAACCTGTCGGAAACCAGCTTCCTGCTGCCGCCCACCGAGGCGGGCCGCACGGCGGGGGCCGACTACCGCGTGCGCATCTTCACGCCGCGTGGGACCGAACTGCCGTTCGCCGGGCACCCCACGCTCGGCACCTGCCACGCCTGGCTGGAGACTGGCCACGTGCCGCGCGATGCCGGCCTGGTGGTGCAGGAGTCGGCCGGCGGGCTGGTGCGCATCCAGCGCAGCGGCGAACGGCTGGCGTTCGCGGCGCCGCCGCTGCACCGCAGCGATGCCAGCCCCGCGCTGGTGCCGCTGATCGCCGGGGCGCTGGGCATCCGGCCGCAGCAGATCGCGGCCGCCCAGCTGCTGGACAACGGCCCGCGCTGGCTGGGCCTGGTGCTCGACAGCGCCGAGACGGTGCACCGCCTGCGGCCCGATCACGCCCGGCTGAAGGACCTGGGCCAGGATGTCGGCGTGATCCACGTCGGCGCCGACGCCCACGATGCCACGCAGCCCGGCGTGGTGGTGCGCGCCTTCGCCGCGCCCATGGGCAACCCCGAAGACCCGGTCACGGGCAGCCTGAACGCGAGCTTCGCGCAGTGGCTCATCGCCGAAGGCCGTGCGCCGCACAGCTACCTCGTGGCCCAGGGCGAGAGCCTGGGCCGGGCCGGCCGCGTGCACATCCGCCAGGACGCGCAGGGCCAGGTCTGGGTCGGCGGCCGCAGCCTCACCTGCATCGAGGGAACCGCCCGCCTATGAGCTGCGCCCCGCCCGCCACCGCGCCGCCGCGCCAGATCCCCACCGGCTGACGCGCCGCTCCCTTTTTTTGTGGGTCGATGGGTCCCGGCGCCGGCCGCGCCGCGCCGCCGCATGGGCGCGCGGCCCGAAACGCCGGCCTGCCGACCCGCTTCCACCCCGTTTTCCACCGCCCCCGGCCCACCGGCCGGCCTTTCCTTCCCCGCAAAGAGGCCCACACCATGCGCCAACGCCCTTTCAAGCAAGTCGATGTGTTCACCCAGCAGCCCTACCTGGGCAACCCGCTGGCCGTGGTGCTCGACGGCTCGGACCTGTCCACCGAGCAGATGCAGCACTTCACCAACTGGACCAACCTGTCCGAGGCCACGTTCCTGCTGCCGCCCACCGAAGCCGGCCGGGCCGCCGGCGCCGACTACCGCGTGCGCATCTTCTGCCCCGGCCGCGAGCTGCCGTTCGCGGGGCACCCCACGCTGGGCAGCTGCCACGCCTGGCTGGAGGCAGGTGGCCAGCCGCGCACCGATGGCGAGGTGGTGCAGGAATGCGCGCTGGGCCTGATCACGCTGCGCCGCGACGGCGACCGGCTGGCCTTCGCCGCGCCGCCGCTGCTCAAGAGCGGGCCGCTGGCCGAAGAGGACGTGGCCCTGATCGCGCGCGGCCTGCGCATCGAGCGCAGCGACATCGTGGCGCACGCCTGGTGCGACAACGGCCCGAACTGGCGCGGCGTGATGCTCGCCAGCGCCGAGCAGGTCCTGGCCCTGCAGCCCGACAGCGCCGTCCTCGGCCAGCTGGACATCGGCGTGGTGGGGCCGCGCGGCAAGGTGGGCGTGGTCGGCGCGCATGCCGACGAGGGCATCGCCTTCGAGGTGCGGGCGTTCTTTCCGGGCAACAACGGCCTGGCCGAAGACCCGGTGACGGGCAGCCTGAACGCCGCCCTGGCGCAGTGGCTCATCGGCGCGCACCTGGCACCGCCCAGCTACGTCGCCAGCCAGGGCACCGCGATGGGCCGCGCCGGGCGCGTGCACGTGCACCAGGACGGCGAGCGCATCTGGGTCGGCGGCGGATCGGTCACCTGCGTGAACGGCGAGGTGCGGCTGTGAACCTGCCCGACGCCTGCATCGACCATCTCGTGGTGATGGCCGACCGCCTGGACAGCGGCGTGGACTGGTGCCGCCGCACGCTGGGCGTGGTGCCGGCCATGGGGGGCGAGCACCCGCTCATGGGCACGCACAACCGCCTGCTCAACCTCAGCGGCCCGGCGCACCCGCGCACCTATTTGGAAATCATCGCCATGAACCCCGCCGCCCCCGGGCCGGCGGCGGGCACGCGGCGCTGGTTCGACATGGACGACCCCGCGCTGCAGGCCCGCGTGGCGCGCGACGGCCCGCAGCTCATCCACTGGGTGGCCTCGGTGCGCGACGTGGCCGCCGCCCATGCGGCGCTGGCCGCGCGCGGGCTGGACCGGGGCGGGGTCGCCACCGCCAGCCGCCCCACGCCGCTGGGGCTGCTGCAGTGGCAGATCACCCTGCGGCCGGACGGCCAGCGCCTGCTGGGCGGCTGCCTGCCCACGCTGATCCAGTGGGGCGAGCGCCATCCCTGCTACAGCCTGCCCGCGGCCAGCGGCGTGCAACTGCAGTCGCTGCGGCTGGAGCACCCCGAGGCGCCGGCGCTGGCCAGCGCCTGCGCCGCCCTCGGCCTGGGCGCGCAGGTGGCCGTGTCGCCCGGGGCCGCGCCGCGCCTGCAGGCCGTGCTGGCCACGCCCCGCGGCCCCGTCACCCTCGCATCGAAGGAGCCCGTCTGATGTTTCTCTTCACCTTCCAGGAAATCCTGCTGTTCGCGTTCGCCGCGCTGGTGCTCGTGCTCACGCCCGGGCCCAACATGGTCTATTGCGTGTCCCGCAGCCTCACGCAGGGGCCGCGCGCGGGCCTGCTGTCGCTGCTGGGCGTGGTGGCCGGCTTCGGCACCCACCTGCTGGCGGCCTCGCTCGGGCTGTCGGCCCTGCTGGCCGCCGTGCCCATGGCGTTCGATGCGCTGCGCATCGCCGGTGCGGCGTACCTGCTGTGGATGGCGTGGCAGGCCGTCAAGCCCGGCGGCTCCGCGCCGTTCCAGGCCCGCGACCTGCCGCACGACGCGCCGCGCAAGCTGTTTCTCATGGGCTTCATGACCAGCGTGCTCAACCCCAAGGTCGCCATGTTCTACCTGTCGTTCTTCCCGCAGTTCCTGCACCCCGAACGCGGCCACCTGCTGCTGCAAAGCCTCGCGCTCGGGGCCGTGCAGATCACGACCAGCGCCACCGTGAACGCACTGCTGATCCTGTTCGCCGCCCAGGTGGCCCGGTTCCTGCACCGCAGCGAGGGCTGGGTGCGCGCCCAGCGCTACGTGATGGGCACCGTGCTCGGCCTGCTCGCGCTTCGCATCCTGTCCGAAAAGAAAGCCACCGCATGAACGCCCCCACCACCGCCATCGACGCCTTCGCTCCCGCATCGGCACCCGCCACGGACAGCGCGGGCCTGCACGCCATGGCCGCACTCCCCACGCTCGCCGACATCGAGGCCGCCGCCCAGGTGGTGTACGCGGACTTCGCGCCCACGCCCCAGTACCGCTGGGCGCTGCTGGGCGAGCGGCTGGGCACCGAATGCTGGCTCAAGCACGAGAACCACACGCCCGTGGGCGCTTTCAAGATCCGCGGCGGGCTCACGTACTTCGACCAGCTCGCCCGGCACGGCGCGCTGCCGCGCGAGGTGATCAGCGCCACGCGCGGCAACCACGGCCAGAGCATGGGCTGGGCCGCGCGCCGCCATGGCGTGGCCTGCACCATCGTCGTGCCGCGCGGCAACTCGGTGGAAAAGAACGCCGCCATGCGCGCCCTGGGCGTCACCCTGATCGAGCATGGCGACGACTTCCAGGAGGCGCGCGAGCACGCCATCCAACTGGCGGCCGACCGCGGCGCGCACATGGTGCCCAGCTTCCATGCCGATCTGCTGCGCGGCGTGGCCACGTACTGGTGGGAATTCCTGCGCGCGGTGCCGCAGATGGCGATCGCCTACGTGCCCATCGGCCAGGGGTCGGGGGCGTGCTCGGCCATCGCGGCCAAGCGCGCGCTGGGCCACGGCGTTCGCATCGTCGGCGTGGTCAGCGCCCATGCCACCACGTATGCCGACTCCATCGCCGCCGGCCACGTGGTCGAGGCCCCGGTCACCACGCAACTGGCGGACGGCATGGCCTGCCGCGTGGCCGACCCGGCCGCGCTCGCCATCCTGGCGCCGCACCTGGACCACGTGGTGAAGGTGACCGACGCCGAAGTGGCCGCCGCCATGCGCGCCCTGTTCACCGACACGCACAACGTCGCCGAAGGCGCGGGCGCCGCCGCATTCGCCGCCGCGATGCAGGAGCGCGGATCGCTCACCGGCCTGCCCGTGGGGCTGGCGCTCACGGGCGGCAACGTGGATGCGGCGATGTTTTCCGGCGTGCTGTGATCGGCCAGCGCCTCCCATCTCCACGGCCCCTTTCGCCAGCGCAGGGGGCGGCCCCTCCGCAGATGGATTCGCATTGAAAAGGGCCGTCAGCACAATGAAAACGCCGGCATGACGCTATTGAAAATATAGCGGCTGCTTTGGGGTCCGCGTCCGCACCATGCCCACGCAGCCCCGATGGCAAAACGGCCATGGACCGGGACATCCGATGCGGCAATCCCCCTGCGGCGCTGCGCTGGCCCGGTTCGCCGTGCAACAGAAAGCCGTGGATATCACCGCGCCTTCCCTGCGTGGGTTTTCGGGTCGAACGCCCATAGGACCACACCGCCCAAGCCCATTACCCATTTCAGCGCGTCGCGGCTTGCAAACCGATCCCACGAAAGCCTTTTCCAACGCGTGGAGCGGATAACAAGGCGGCAGAAACGGCGCAGGCATTCATGTTAACCTTCGGTGCGTTTTTAATAGTTACACAACGAAATCCAATGCCGATGCATCGATCCCTGGCGCGAAAGGGCGCGCTTTCTCTTGCGCTGGTGGCCGTGACGGTGCCCGCGGTTTGGGCCCAGGTCACCGTTCAAGGCTGGACGGTTGGAAGAAGGGGCGCCGATGGGAGAAGCTGTTATCCCTCGGTCCAGGAAGCCTGCACCCTTGGCGGCAACGGCCAGCTGTCTCCCGCACCCTATACGGCAACCGGCTACACCTGCGAAGAGACAGACGACGGCTGGCGCCATTGGGAGGCGATCAACCGGTGCCATTACGAGCAATATCCCACGGTGGTTACCTTGTCAGGGCCGTCGGAAACGCGCCCCGCCCACACGGGAGGCTCGGCCGAAATCACGCTGATCGCCAAGGTCACTCACAGCACCACCGCCAAGCCCGGGGTGGCGCTCGGCTTCTCGGTCGATGTCACTGCCCATTCCGGCGGGCATGAACACCATGACGTGGCCCGGCCCAAGGGCCTTTTGAGCGGAACCCAGGGCGTCACCGACGCGAATGGCGAAGTCAAAGTCACCTTCAAAGCCCCGGAAGTGGCAGGAATTCATACCCTGCAAGTCGCTTGCGCCATTTGCTCCAACAGTCCGGCGTCCAAAGAGATCAGGGTCAAGGTGGCAGACCTGCTGCCCATTTCTCCGAATCCGCCGCAAAACGCCGATGGCACTTTTGTCTATGCCCTGACCAGCGTGGACAGGACGCATCAGGGCAATGGGCGGTATCACCACAATCAGTATTACCTGACACAACAGTCATTGCAAAACCTGCTGAGTTTGATTGGGTCTTTTGCTGCTGAAGGCTGGGGTACGGTGGCCCTGAACGATGCCAGTTTGTTTTGGGGAGGGCGCTACGACATTACGTCGAATTGGAGAGCGCCACACGCGGCGCATCGTGATGGCCGTGAAATTGACATTTCGTTCACCCGCGCCAGAAATCCAGTGCCTGCCGACAAGCAGAATAATTTCTACAAAAAGTTTTGCGAGACCCATGCAGCCGAAGTTCCTTTCTCAATGCTTCATCATTACGCCTCAGCACCGCACTTCCACGTATTTCTCGAAAAGCAGAAAGCCTGCTTCAAATCGGAGCACTGAACTATGAACGTTATCCAACTCGTCCGATCTGCGCTGCTGGCCCCAATGCTGTGCACCGGTTTGGCCCTCGCTCAAGACAGCGCCACCTTCGATGCCTCAAAAAATGCGTGGAAGCTTTACTACCAGGATCCGGAAACTGCGCAGTGGGTAAGTAAAACCTATTTTCAGCAGAATGCGATCAAGCCAAGCATCCATTCGATCGTGCAAGCCAGCGGATCAGCATACGCATACCGTTATCGACTAGTTAACCGCCGTGATGCAAAACAGTCAATCGACCTCTTTCGAATCTGGGGAATTCCTTTGGTATACGCCATACCGGATTTGCCGCCGGTGACGGCAAGCGCGCGAACAGAAAATGACAAGTGGACCCAGCAGTACTGGGATCAATTGACTGCCAAGAGAAATTTCGAGACCAGCGTGATCAAAGCGCCCCAAGGTTGGAGTGGAAACTTGCGCGTTGACGAGCATGTGGGCCAGACCAGTTTCGTCTGGACACCCGGTTTGAAGGACACCGATCCGGACGGTATCTCTCCAGGAAAAACACAAGATGGCTTTCTCGTGACCCGGGCGGAGTTGCCCGGCATGGCACGCGCCAAGCTGACGGGATCCACCCCGGAGCCTTGGGGACTGGATAACCTGCCGGATACGCCCTATTGGAGCCAGAAAATCGACGAAATCCAGGACCTGGACTACGTCCTGGTTCCCGTTCTGGCCCCCGTGATTGCCGTGCCGACACCATACAGCGGCGCGGAACTGGCTCGCAGACTGAGGACCCACGTTCAATCCTGGCCGAAGTACGGGCACGCCAGTGCCGACGTGCTGGCCCGACTGAACCGTCAGTTCGACGTTCTGATTCCCGCGCTGGAAATGAACAACCGGCCCACCGCGCGCGCGGCCGTCGCGGCGATGCGCAAGGAATGCACCGATCACCATCGCGATCTGGTGGATGCCAAGGCCGGCGAAGACGATGACGCGCAAGCCTCGGTCGCGTTGCCGCGCACACCCGCACAACGCAGCGCCACGCCCGCTCCAGCGCTCGACCGCCTGGCGGCCAGGGCGCTGATGTTCGATCTGCGCTACCTCCTGGATCGGATGGATACGGTCCGTTGACGCCCCGTTGCGGATTCTGCGCAACACCCGCATCGGAATGGCCGCCAGCACAATGAAAACGCCGGCACACAGCTATTAAAACAATAGCACTCGTCACCCGCGAGACAAAGGCGCGCCCAGGCCCCGCCCAGAATCGCCGGCATGGGAACCCTCTACCTCGTGCGCCACGGCCAGGCCTCGTTTGGCGCGGATGACTACGACCAGCTGAGCCCGCGCGGGCGCGAGCAGGCGGTGCGCCTGGGCGAGTACTGGCGGGCCCGCAACGTGCGCTTCGATGCGGTGATCACCGGCACGCTGCGCCGCCATGTGCAGACGCTGGAGGGCATCGCCGAGGGCCTGCAGATCACGCCGCAGCCACTGGCCCTGCCCGCCCTGAACGAGTACGACAGCGCGGCGCTCATCGCCGCCATCCATCCCCACCCGCTGCCCCCGCCCGACACGCCCGAGCGGTACCGGCACCACTTCCGGCTGCTGTGCGATGCGCTGGCGCAGTGGATGGGCGGCACGATCAGCCCGGCGGGCATGCCCAGCTGGGTGGCGTTTTCCAGCGGCATCCGCGCGGCGCTGAAGCATGTGCGCCGCCATCACGTGGGACACCACGTGCTGCTGGTGTCCAGCGGCGGGCCGATCTCCACCGCCGTGGGCGAGGTGCTGAGCACGCCGCCCGAAGTGACGATCGCGCTCAACATGCGCATCCGCAACAGCGCGGTGACCGAGTTCAGCATCGCCCCCAAGCGGCTCATGATGCAGACGTTCAACACGCTGCCGCACCTGGACACCGAAGAACACGCGAGCTGGGTGACGCACGCCTGACCCGATGCGGGCGGCGCCCGCGCGCAGCGTGCGCTCGGCGCGCGTTCAGGGCGCGCCCTGAATGAAGTCCACGAAGGCCCGCAGCGGTGCCGGCACCAGCCGGCGGCCGGGGTAGTACAGGAAGGGGCCGGAAAAGCGCAGCCACCAGGGTTCGAGCACCGGCTCCAGCGCGCCGCTGTCCAAGTGGGGCCGCAGCCATTCCTCGAAGAGGTACACCACACCGGCGCCGGCGATCGCGGCATCCACCGCCAGGTCAGCCGCCCCGCCGAGCCGCACGATCAGCCGCCCGGTCACATCGACACGCACCACGGCTTCCTCCCCGCGCTGGAATTCCCACAGCGGCATGGCCCCGCTGGCAAAGCGCCCCCGCAGGCAGTGGTGCGCCAGCAGGTCGCGGGGGTGCTCGGGCCGGCCATGGCGATCCAGGTAGGCCGGGGCCGCCGCCGCGGCGAAGCGCTGCACGCGGGGCCCGATGGGCACGGCGATCATGTCCTGCTCCAGCCGCTCGTCGTAGCGGATGCCCGCATCGCAGCCGGCCGCCAGCAGGTCGACGAAGCCATCCTCCGAGATGATCTCCAGGGAAATGTCCGGATAGGCGGCGAGAAAGCGCGGCACGATGGACGGGAGCACGAGGCGCGAGGCGCTGACGGGCACGTTCAGCTTGAGCGTGCCGACGGGCCGGTCGCGAAAGCCGTTCACCACGTCGAGCGCCGACTGCACCTCGGCCAGCGCCGGGCTCAGCCGCTCCAGCAGGCGCTGGCCGGCTTCGGTCGGCACCACGCTGCGCGTCGTGCGGTGCAGCAGCCGCACACCCATCTGCGCCTCCAGCCGGCGCACCGCCTCGCTCAGGGCGGAGGCGCTCGCGCCGCTCAGGCGCGCGCCCTCGCGAAAGCCCCTGGCCCGCGCCACCGCCACGAAGGCGTTCAGATCACCGAGGTCCACATTCATTGTTTTGAATTCCGCACAGCTTGTGCCGATTATTTTGGCTTATCAAACAGTGGGCGCCTGCCTAGACTGGGCCGAAGGCTGAGAAAGCGCCCCGAACGACACGCCGCAGCGGGCCCTTCGGCTCTCCCCATTCCCCATCACGATCGCCACGAAAGCACCGCCATGACCACCGCCATCCTTTCCCCCGCCGCCCCCCTTCACTACCCCCTGGGCGACCGCAGCGTCCACCGGCTCGGCTACGGGGCCATGCAGCTCGCGGGGCCCGGCGTATTCGGCCCGCCCAAGGACCGGAGCGCAGCGGTGGCCGTGCTGCGCGATGCGGTGGAGCGTGGGGTGAACCACATCGACACCAGCGATTTCTACGGCCCGCACATCACCAACCAGATCGTTCGCGAAGCGCTCGCGCCCTACCCGGACGATCTGGCCATCGTCACCAAGATCGGTGCGGTGCGGGACGCCCAAGGCGGCTGGCTGCCCGCGTTCTCGGCCGAGGCGCTGCAACAGGCGGTTCACGACAACCTGCGCAACCTCGGCCTCGACACGCTGGAGGTGGTGAACCTTCGCGCCATGTTCAGCGTGCACGGCCCTGCCGAAGGATCCATCGAAGCACCGCTCACTGCGCTGGCCGAGCTGCAGCGCCAGGGCCTGGTGCGCCACATCGGCCTGAGCAATGTGACCCCCGCGCAGGTAGCACAAGGCCGCGGCATCTGCCGCATCGCCTGCGTGCAGAACCACTACAACCTCGTGCACCGCGGCGACGACGCGCTGATCGACGCGCTGGCGCAGGACGGCATTCCCTATGTGCCTTTCTTTCCGCTGGGGGGCTTCACGCCGCTGCAGTCGTCCGCATTGTCCGGCGTGGCCGAGCGCCTGGGCGCCACCACGATGCAGGTGGCGCTGGCCTGGCTGCTGCGCCGCTCGCCCAACATCTTGCTGATCCCCGGCACATCGTCGGTGGCGCACCTGCGTGAGAACCTGGCCGCAGCCACGCTGCCATTGCCGCCCGATGCGATGCAGGCGCTGGACCACATGGCCGACGCCTCCAGGCATTGACGGCAGGGCCGGCCGGTCGGCGCCGGGTCATGGGCCGGCTTGCGCGCCAGCCGCAGCCGAAGGGTCCGCCCGCGCGGTGAAGCCCACCGACACGGCGGCGACCAGCAGCATGCCGGCCGCCGCCGCGAAGGTGCTTTGGTAGCCGCTGGCATCGAACAGCCAGCCACCGGCAGTGGAGCCGAGCGCGATGGCCAGTTGCACCACCGCCACCATCAGGCCGCCACCGGCTTCGGCATCCTGCGGCAGCGCCCGGGCCACCCAGGTCCACCAGCCGACAGGCGTCGCGGTGGCCACCAGGCCCCATGCGCCCAGCAAGGCCGCCACGGCGGTGCCTTGCGAACCCCAGGCGATCAGCGCCACCGCCACCAAGGCCATGGCCACCGGCGCGGCCGCCAGCGTGGGATAGAAGCTTCTTTTCAGCAGCGCGCCGATGGCGGTGGTACCGACGGCGCCTGCCACGCCGATGCCCAGCAGCATGAGCGACAGCGTGGAAACGCCCACCCGCGTCACCGTTTCCAGAAACGGGCGAAGGTACGTGAACAGCATGAACTGCCCCATGAAGAACGCACCGACCGACAGCATGCCCCGCCGGACCGCCCGGCGCTGGAACAGCCGGAACACGTTGGCCGAACCCGCCGCACGCGGTCCGGCCGGCAGGGGCGGCAGGCTCACCCATTGCCAGGCGAAGGCCACGACCGCCACCGGCACCAGGCACAGGAAGGCACCGCGCCACCCGATGACCGCGCCCAGGTAGCTGCCCAGGGGCGCTGCGACCACCGTGGCCAGCGCGTTGCCGCCATTGAAGACCGCCAGGGCCTGCGGCACCTGCGGGCCCGGCACGAGCCGCATGGCCGTGGCCGCCGACAAGGACCAGAACCCACCCACGACCACCCCGATGAGCGCGCGCCCTGCCAAGTACGTGGCGTAATTCGGCGCCAGGGCGATGACGGCGCCGGAGAGGCACATCAACCCGGTCAGCCCCAGCAGGAGCGTCCTGCGGTCCATGCGCCCGGCCACGCTGGCGATGGACAGGCTCGCCAGAACCGCGAACGCCCCCGACACCGCGATGCCCCGCCCCGCCAGCCCTTCGGTCACGCCCAGATCGGCGGCCATGGGCGTCAGCAGGCTGACGGGCATGAACTCCGACGCGATCAGCGCAAACACGCACAGCGCCATCGCGAAAATACCGCTCCAGCCAGCGGGGTGCGTTGGCGCAGTGGTGCCGCTGCTGGAGGCGTTGCACGGCTGCGCCGTCATGCGCGCCGTCATGCGGGACCCACGGCCGATGGCTGAAGGTGGGTGCGAAAGAAGGTGTTCAGCGTGTCCCAGGGGATGAGGCTCACCCGGTCGTACAGGTCCACATGGCCCGCGCCGGGCACGATGTGCAGGGTCTTCGGTTCAGCTGCGCGCTGGTAGGCGTCTTCGCTGAACTCCCTGGAATGCGCATGGTCGCCGGTGATGAACAGCAGCGGCCGGGGCGATATCGCCTCGATGTCGGCGAACGGGTAGAAGTTCATGAACTTCACGTTGCTCGTGAGCGTGGGTTTCGTGGTCCGTGCGGGCGACTGGCCAGGCGGCGTGTACTCACCGCGCGGCGTGCGGTAGAAGGCATAGAACTCGCGCTCGATGGCGGTGGAGTTCGGCGTCAGTGCCAGCACGGTACCGCCGGTGTAGCGGGTTTCGCCGCCCGTGAATTCCGCATCGCGCTGCTCAGCGGCCTCGGCAATGGTTGCCTTGCGCTGGTCGAGAGTCTGCGCCTTGCGCAACCCGTTGCGGTTGACCGCACCCATGTCGTACATGCTCACCGTGGCAATGGCTTTCATGCGCGGGTCGATCTTGGCGGCGCTGATCACGAAGCTGCCGCTGCCGCAAATCCCGATGGCGCCGATGCGATGGCGGTCCACCGCTGGCTGGGTGCCCAGGAAGTCCACCGCGGCGCTGAAGTCTTCGGCATAGATGTCCGGCGACACCGCGTTGCGCGGCTGGCCGGCGCTGCCGCCCCAGAACGACAGGTCCAGCGACAGGGCGATGAAGCCCTGCTCGGCCATCCTGGTGGCGTACAGGTTCGCGCTCTGCTCCTTCACCGCACCCATGGGATGGCCCACGATGATCGCAGCCGCCTTCTGGCCGCGGTGCAGACCGCGCGGAAGGAACAGATTGCCCGCGACCTCCATGCGGTACTGGTTCTTGAAGCCCACCTTCTGCACGAGAACCCGGTCGCTGCGGTAGAAATTCTCGGCATCGGCCGGCACGAGGTCGCCTGCCTGCGCATCGGCCGCGAAAGCCGCGCTGGTGGTGGCGGACCACACGCCCAGCGCCGTCGCATGGGTGCCCGCGGCCTTGAGGAAATCGCGCCGGCCCGAGGCGGGGCCGCCAGGCAGGTCTTCGGTGTGCGAAAGGTGGTCGGTGGGGTGGTTCATGGAGGGCTCCTGCAATGAAAAAGGCGAGCAAAACCATGGCGCGCTCGATGGCGCCACTGGCAGGGTGTTGGCGGATGGCGGGGTGGGCGCAGGGTTCGGAGGTCAGTCCGGCAGGCGCTCGATGCGCACCGGGAACGGCCCCTGGCGCTGCAGCGTCGCGAGGCCCGTGTCCACCCGGCCCAGCCGCAAAAGCCCGCGGGCATAGACGTCATCGCCGACGAAAACCGCCAAGTTGCCCCACGGCGCGTAGAAAGCGATGTCACCCGTGCGAGGCGCAATGCCGTCCGGCGACCCGGCCGCCGAGAGCTTGGCCGGCAAGGGGGCGATGCGTTCCACCCCCGCGTAGTTCTCCAGCGTGAGGGTCAGTGGCAACAGTGCGGCGAAATCACGGCTGGCGGCGCTGTCGTTCAACGTGGCCGTGGCCGTCTCGCCACCGACCTGCAGGCGGATCTTCATAGGGGTGCCCTGAGCGAAGGAGGCAGCGGCCAGCGAAGCACACAGCCCGACCGCCAGCGCAGCGCCGCAGGCCAGCGCCGTGCGCCGAAGAAAGGGAATGCGGTTGCTGTCTGCCATGCCGGGAAGTTTGCCAAGGCATCGCCGGGCCGACTAGATAATGAATGCTTAATAGATTTATCAGCCTCACTAATCAATCAAAAGGCGGGCACGCACATGGCACGGCGCAACCTCAACGATCTGCTCGCCTTCGTCACCGTGGCGCGCGAAGGCAGCTTCACCCGCGCTGCCGCCACTTTGGGTGTGACGCAGTCGGCCCTCAGCCAGGCCCTGCGGGGGCTGGAAGAGCGGTTGCAGATCCGACTGCTCACCCGCACGACGCGCAGCGTCTCGCCCACGCCGGCCGGGGAGCGGCTGATGCACGCCATCGGCCACCGCTTCGACGAGATCGAGGCGGAACTCGACGCCCTCACCGCGCTGCGCGACAAGCCGGCCGGCACGGTACGCATCACCTGCGGTGACAACGTGATGCACACCGTGCTGCTGCCCAAGCTCATGCCGCTGCTGCACGCGTACCCGGACGTCACGCTGGAGTTCGACATGAACTACGGTTTTCGCGACATCGTGGCCGACCGGTTCGACGCCGGCGTGCGCCTGGGCAACACCATCGACAAGGACATGATCGCCGTGCCCATCGGCCCGCCGCTGCGCATGGCCGTGGTGGCATCGCCCGCGTACTTCGCGGCCCACCCGGCACCGAAGACGCCGCACGATCTGACGGCCCACCGCTGCATCAATCAGCGCATGCCCACCTCCGGCGGGCTGTACGTGTGGGATTTTTCCCGGCGCGGCAAGGTGGTCAACGTGCGCGTGGACGGCCCGCTGATCTTCAACACCGCACCGCCCCAGATCGACGCCGCGCTGGCCGGGCTGGGAATCACCTTGCTGCCCGAGGATGAACTGGGGCCTCACATCGCAGCGGGCCGGCTGGTGCGGGTGCTGGAAGACTGGTGCCCGCCCTTCGCCGGCTACCACCTCTACTACCCCAGCCGGCGCCAGCCCTCGCCCGCGTTTTCACTCGTTCTGCAGGCGCTGAGGCTGGGGGCATCGGGCCGGCAATAGGCCCTGCGCAGCGTGCGCCGGCGGTTCAGGCGCCTGGCGGCAGCGCGTCTTCGCTCAGCAGGCGGTCCAGTTCGGTCCACAGTTCGTCGCACAGACCGGGGCGAAACGCGGACGCCTTGAACACCGGGTGCTCGCCTTGGTACACGGCCCACATCGGGCGGTTGGCATCCGCCACGCACGCCCGCACGTTGCACAGCCGGTCCGCCACCTTCACCACCAGCGCCAGGTGCTGCGGCTCCGTCACCCGGGCCAGCTTGGCGTACGTCTTGGTCTTGCGCTCTTTCCGCGTCTCGCCCGGTTCGTCGGTGAGCAAGGCGACGCAGTCGGCCACCCGATCGCCGAAACGTGCCCGCACGTCGTCCACCGTGGCGCCCGTGTCTTCGACCACATCGTGCAAATAACCGATGAGCTGAGCGTCTTCACCGTACGGCGCGAGCACCGCCGCGACCGCATCCAGATGGTGCGAATAGGGAAGCGCCCCGTATCGCTGGGCGCCGTGCATGCCGACGGCGTAGGCGCGGGCCACGGAGAGTTTGGAGGTCTGCATGGGGAGAGTGTGATTCAGCGGTGGGCGGAGAGAACGTGGGAGATCTGGTGAAGTGGCACAAGACGTAAAAAGCCGCGCCAGCTAACGCGCTGCGGCAACGAGCCCTTGGCGCATGGCCTGGCGACCCGCGCGCGTGGCCAGGCCGATGCCCACCGACAGCGCACCGCCCTCCGCCAGGGCGCGGTACACCACGCCCGTTCGCCGCAGACCGGTGAACGACTTCGGCAGCAGCGCCACGCCGCGGCCATTCGCCACCTCCGCCAGCAGCACATGGTGGTCGGTCGGCTCCCTGAGCTTTTTTGGCGCGAAGCCATGGTGCGAGAACACCTGCTGGCAATGGTCGTAGAAAGCGGGCTGGCGCGCCCGCTCGAACCAGAAGACCGTTTCGTGCGCGAGGTCGGCCAGGCGAAGCCCCTTGCGCCTGGCCAGCGGATGCGCGGACGGCAGGGCGACCACCATCGGCAGGCGATCGAGCTCGACCACTTCGAGGCCCGGCGCACGGGTGGGCAGCGCGACGAACGCCGCGTCCAGCTTGCCGCTGCCCAGTTGGTGCACCAAGCGGGGGGACGTGTCGGAAACGATGGAGACCGTGGTGCCAGGGTGGGTCGCCTGCACACGCTGCGCCAGCCCGCGAAACCAGGCGGGTTCCACCGCGCTGGTAAGGCCCAGCCGAAGCGTGGCAGGCATGCCGGGGCTGGCGAGAGCGGCCTGCGCGTCGCGAAGCAGCTTCGCAGTCCCGCGCGCGTAGGGCACCAGCCGGTGGCCCGCCTCGGTGAGGCTCACGCCTTTCGTGTTGCGGTCGAACAGCCGCACGCCCAAGCGCTCTTCCAGCTCCCGGATGGCACGGCTCAAGGGCGGTTGCGACAGGTGGAGCGTTTCAGCCGCCTGCCGAAAGCTCAGCGCATCCGCCACGGCGAGGAACAGCGCGAGCGAGCGGGAATCCAGGAGGTTGTTCATATCAAAAAGGTATCACGAAATAGATCATTCCCTGCGCGGCGGCCGCTCCCTACATTGAGCGGCTTCGACATCTTTCAGAGAAATACCATGGCCTTTTCCTTCTGCCCTCGTGCCGCCGTTTCGCGCGGCACGGAACCCTGCGAACACCCAGGGAGCGTCCGATGAGCAACGAACGCTACGAGCGCGGCATGCGCATGCTGGGCGCCGTGGACGGGCCGGCGGGCCTGGCGGTGGTCGAGGGACTGGCGAAGTCGTTCCCCGACTTTGCGCGCTACCTGCTGGAGTTTCCGTTTGGCGACATCTATGCCCGCGAGGGTCTGGGCCTGCGTGAACGCGAGCTGGCCACGGTGGCCGCGCTGTGCGCGCTGGGCCATGCCCTGCCGCAGTTGCGGGTGCACGTGCATGCGGCGCTGCATGTGGGTTGCAAGCCGGGCGAGATCGTGGAAGTGGTGATGCAGATGGCGGTCTATGCCGGGTTTCCGGCGGCACTCAACGGCTTGTCGGTCGTTCGCGAAGTGTTCGCGGAATCGGGCATCGCACTGCCGCTGGCTTAAACCCCGCTGCACCTCATGACGACCCGCGGGCCACGACCGTGTCCAGCGGCAGCGCGTGAATCTCGCCCAGCAATTGGGCCAGTCCTGCCGCCGCGGCTTCGACCACCGCCCGGCCTTTTTCGGCCGTCGCGCCGGCCGCATTGCCCACCGCGCCGGCCGGGTGGTAGTCCTGCATGGCCCAGCCCATCTTGGCGCTCTTGCCGTTGCCCAGGAGGGCGTAGCGCTCCGCCCGGTCCTGCGAGGTGGAGCGCCAGTGCTGCGCCTGCGCCATGTGCACGGTGCCGGGGGCGAGGTGCAGCATCATCGACGTCTCGATCTCGCCGCCGTGGATGCCGAAGCGGTGCTCCTCGGCGCTGAATTGCGCGCTCACGACCTCGGGCAGCGGCAGGCTGAACCAGCTGGCGCTGTACACCAGCAGGCCACAGTGCTGGCGCAGCTCGCGCGCCACGATGTCCATCACGCTCACCTGGCCGCCATGGCCGTTGAGCAGCAGCAGTTTCTTCACGCCCGCGCGGGCCACGCATTCGCCCAGCTCCGTCCACAGCGCGATGAGGGTGGCGGGCTTGAGCGTGAGGGTGCCGGCATAGGCCGTGTGCTCGGTGCTCAGGCCCACGTTCTGCGGCGGCAGGAACAGCGCCGGCACCTCGGCCGGCAGTTGCGGCAGCGCGGCATCGATCACGCCCTGCAGCAGGGCCGCGTCCACGCTCAGCGGCAGGTGGGGGCCATGCTGCTCGATGGCCGCCACCGGCAGCACGGCGACGGTTTGCGCCGCCCGGCCCGAGGCCTGCGCCTGCGCGAAATCGCGGGCGGACCATTCGGCCCAGAAGCGGGAAGGCGGGGCCGGGGGAGCGGTGCGGGGTGAGGTCATGGGCGGTTCAGAAGGTGGCCTGCGGCAATTCGTTGCGGGTGAACACGAGCGAGACCTTGGCCTCCGGCGGGATCGCGGGAAGCGCTGCATCCCACGCCTGCCACGCGGCGCGCAACTCGGCCAGGCGCGCGGGCTCGCGATCGCGCAGGTTGGCGCGCTCGCGCGGATCGGCCACTACGTCGAACAGGTATTCCACGCCGTCCACCTGCAGGTACTTGTGGCGGCCGCGCACCAGCGCGCGCTGCTCGCGGTGCTTCATGCGCCAGCACAGGTCGCGCTCCGGGTTCCACGCGGGGTCGTCGAACAGCGGCAGCAGGCTGGTGCCGTCCAGCGGGTAGTCGGGGTGGGCCGCCACGCCGGCCGCGTCGAGGAAGGTGGCGGTCCAGTCCATGGTGAGGCTGGGCGTGTCGCTCACGCGGCCCGGAGCGATGCGGGCGGGCCAGCGCGCCAGCAGCGGCACGCGGATGCCGCCCTCCAGCAGGTCCATCTTCTGGCCCACGAACGGCCAGTTGTTGGAATAGCGCTCGCCGCCGTTGTCGCTGGTGAAGACGATCAGGGTGTTTTCGGCCAGGCCCTTTTCCTGCAGCGCATCCAGCACCCAGCCGATGCCCTCGTCCATGTGGTGGACCATGCGCTGGTAGGTTTCCAGGCTGCCGCCGTCGATGTGCTTGCCGAAGCCGGCGAGCCGCTGCGATTCGGCGCGGTCGTCCCGCGTGAGCCAGGGCCAGTGGGGCGCGCTGTAGTGCAGGCTCAGCAGAAAGGGGCGGTCCGCCGACTGATCGCGCACGAAGTCCACCGCCCGGCGGCTGAGCAGGTCGGTGAGGTAGCCGTCTTCGGTGTGCTCGGTCTCGTTGACCCAGAAGTCCGGGCGGCCGCGCGGGTCGCAATGCGCGAAGTAGTCCGAGCCGCCGGCATGGAAGCCATAGAACGTGTCGTAGCCGGACATGCGCGGGCCGAAGTGCGGCGGGTAGCCCAGGTGCCACTTGCCCACCAGGGCGGTGGCGTAGCCCGCGTCGCGCAGCAGCGAAGGCAGCGTGGGGTGGCCGGGTGGCAGGCCCAGCACCTTGTCGCCGTGCACGCTGGCCAGCGGCTCCTCGGCCGCGCCGCGCAGGCGGTACTGCCAGCGCCCCGTGGCCAGTGCGAACCGCGTGGGGGAGCACACGGCCGAATTGGAATAGCCCCGCGTGCATCGCAGGCCTTCGGCCGCCAGCGCGTCCAGGCGCGGCGAGACATCCACGGGCACGCTGTAGGCATCGCGGGCGCCGGTGCAGCCCAGGTCGGCATAGCCCAGGTCGTCGGCAAGGATGAAGATCAGATTGGGGCGGGAGGACGTCATGGACCGGTCGCAGTGAGGGGATTGGCTCGAAATTGGGACGGCGCAAACCAGCAAGGGGCCCTCGATTGTCGCCGCCTGACCGGCACCTGAACGCCCGTCCGCCCGCCATCTGCGCACCGGCAGGCTGGTTTGTGTCCTACAGATCGATTACATCAGAGGATTAAAAATTACACATTGACACACACCCATCCCGCCGGCCAAATCGGCATTCGACTCTAGCGAAAAGGCTGCATCCATGAACTTCTTCCAACGCATGAAACTGGGCACCTTGCTGGGCTCGGGTTTTGCTCTCGTGATCGCCATCGGCTTCCTGGTGGCCGCCTTCGGACGGGTACAGCTCGATCACATCGGCGGCAACATCAAGCTGCTGTCGCATGAGCGCATCGCCAACCTGCTGGTGCTGCAGGAGATGAAGGACGGCATCAACACGGTGGCCCGGGCCGCACGCAACATCGCGCTGCTGGAAGACCTTCCGCAGATGGCCGATGAAAAACGCCGCATCGACAAGGCCCAGGCACGCAACGCAGAACTGCTCAGCCAACTGAACCAGCGCATGACCAGTCCCGAGGCAAAAGCCCTGGTTGCCCAGATCGGGCAGGCGCGGCCCGCCTATGTGGAGGCCCTGAACAAGGCCGTCGACCTGGGCCTGGCCAACCAGAACGATCAGGCACGCGAGCAGTTGCTCGGCCCGGTGCGCCCTGTGCAAGCCGCTTATTTCAAGGCGCTGGACGACCTGGTCGACTACCAGAAGGCCGCCACCGTGCGCACGGCCGACGAGTCCGAGAAGGACGCGGTCGCCGCAGGCACGCTGATGCTCGCGCTGGCAGCCCTCGCGGCCGCCGCAGGCGCCATGGTGGCCTGGGCCATCACCCGGCAGATCAAGGGGCAGCTGGGCGGCGAGCCGGCCTATGCCTCCGAGGTCGCGCAGCAGGTGGCCAACGGCAATCTGGCGGTCGGCGTGCAACTGCGACAGGGCGACACCCACAGCGTGCTGGCGGCCATGAACGCCATGCGCACCAGCCTGAGCGGGATCGTGAGCCAGGTGCGCGAAAGCAGCGAATCCATCGCGACCGGCGCCGGGCAGATCGCCACCGGCAACGCCGACCTGAGCCAGCGCACCGAAGAGCAGGCCTCCAACCTGCAGCAGACGGCGGCATCGATGGAAGAGATGACCTCCACCGTCAAGCAGAACGCCGACACCGTGCGCACCGCCTCGCAACTGGCGAGCTCGGCCAGCGCCACCGCCTCCAAGGGCGGCGAGGTGGTGGGCAATGTGGTGCGCACCATGGAAGACATCACCGCCAGCTCGCGCCGCATCAGCGACATCATCGGCGTGATCGACTCCATCGCGTTCCAGACCAACATCCTGGCGCTGAACGCCGCGGTGGAAGCCGCCCGCGCGGGCGAGCAGGGCCGGGGCTTCGCCGTCGTGGCCAGCGAGGTGCGCAGCCTGGCGGGCCGCTCCGCCGACGCGGCCAAGGAGATCAAGGCGCTGATCGGCCAGAGCGTGCAGACGGTGGAACAGGGCTCGGCGCTGGTGAGCGAAGCCGGCGCCACCATGAACGAGATCGTCGATCAGGCCCGCCGCGTGGCCGACCTGATCGGCGAGATCGGCGCCGCCACGCGCGAGCAGGAGCAAGGCATTTCGCAGGTGAGCGATGCGGTGAACCAGCTCGATCAGGTGACGCAGCAGAACGCCGCGCTGGTGGAGGAATCCGCCGCGGCCGCCGACAGCCTGAACCACCAGGCCACCCGCCTGGTGGAGATCGTGAGCGTCTTCCGGCTCGAAGAATCGGCCTCCAGCGCTGTCATCCGCCGCGCGCAGGCGCAAAGCCGGACGGCGCCGGTGCCGACGCCCTCGCTGGCCTCGGCGCCTGCCCCGGCGCCCAAGGCCCCGCGCGCCATGCCCGCCCCTGCGCGGAAACTGCAGGCATCGCCCGCCAAGGCCCCGTTGGTGGCCGCGCCCGCCAAAGCCGCCAAGCAGCCAGCGATGGCGGGCACGGGCGCGGACGACTGGGAAACCTTCTGACGCCACCGCCCCCTGCGCCACCGGACGCCGCCCACGCCCCTCCGGCTGTGGGGCGTTTTTCTGGGGCGTCCCGCGCGGCGCCTAGAACCGCCAGCCGAGCGAGGCCGATACGCTGCGGCCATCCCCCGGCGAGTAGCCCGACGAGCCGCTGTCGTACCACGCATAGACGTAGCGGCGGTGGGTGGCGTTCTTCACCTGCACCGACACGTCCATCGCCGGCGTGAGGCGCCAGGTGGCGCCGAGGTTCAGCAGCGCGTAGCGGCCGGCGCGGCCCTGCGTGTTGGTGCGGTCCATAAAGTAGTCGCCCTGCGCGCTGGCCGAGGCGCTCAGCTCCCATTGCTCGCTGGCGCGGTAAGTGATGCCGGCGGTCGCCAGGTGATGCGGCACGTTCTCGACCTCGCGGCCTGCCGTCACGGGCGCGCTCGGGTCGGGCGTGGTGATGCGTGCCACCTGGCGCGAATAGGCCAGCCAGCCGGTCCAGCGGGCGTGCAGTTGCACGTTGAGCTGCAGGTCGTAGCCCTTGCGCAGCGTGCGGCCCACGTTGCCGAGGCCCCCGGGATCGGGAACGCCATCCACCCCCAGCACGCGCGCCACCTCGCCCGAGGCGCGCTGGCGCCACAGTGCCGCGCGCGCCTCCAGCCAGGGCAGCGGGCGGAACTTGGCACCCACCTCCCAGCCGTCGTTGATCGAGGGATCGAGGTTGCGCGACTGCGTGCGGTAGGCATCGATGCCCGTGCCGATCTGGAAGGTGCGGCCCCAGTTGCCGTACACGCTGGTGTCGGGTGTGAGCGCGTAGGCCACGCTGAGCTTGGGCTGGCGAATGGTGCCGTAGTCGTGCACGGGCGCGCTGGTGCCCGCGAGCCCGTCGGAAAAATGCCCGCCGATGCGGTCGACCCGCAGCGCGGGCACGATCTTCAGCGCCGCCACGGGCCGCACCACCGCCTGCAGGTACGCGCCGCGCGTGTCCAGGTCGAAGTTCCAGTCGCGAAACGTCGAGGTCCGCACGCGCTCGATGGTGCGGTAGCGCTGCGCGGCGTTGCTCTGCCACTGGGCATCGACACCGCCTTCGAGCGTGAACTCGTGCGCCCAGTCCACCCGCGGGCGCCAGGTGAGCGACGTCAGGGCGCCCCGGTGTGTCTCGTCGTTGTCGCGCTCCTGCTGCACGGCGGCCTGTGAAAAGCGCACCCAGCGCTGGTTCTCGTAATGATTGCCATAGGCCTTGGCGGACCAGGAGAGGCGGTCGGCCAGTTCGCCGTCGATGTGCAGGGCGAGCTGGCCCGTCTCGCGCTCGCTGCGGTCGGCGCTGGCGTAGGCGGGGGACGAGCGCGGCGCGGCCTCGGCCTGCTCGCGCGTGAGATAGCCCGATTCGAGCGCGCGGTTGCGGTAGTAGCGGGCGGTCAGGCCCGTGCGCCAGCGCCCGTCGTCGCTGGTGTAGAACCACTTGCCCGACAGCGCGCGCTGCGTGCCGTCGGCGTGCGCCCGGTAGCCGTCCGACTCGCGCCAGGCCAGCGTGTAGTTCTGGCTCCAGTTGCCGCTCTCGATGCCCTTGGCCACCTGCACCTCGCGCGTGCCGAAGCTGCCGACCGTGGCGATGGCGCGGCCCTCGTTGCCGCCCGTGCGCGTGACCACGTTGGCATTGCCCGCGATGTTGTTCAGCCCGTAGCGCGGGTCGTTGGTGCCGCGCACCACCTCGATGGCCTCGATGTCGATGGGGAAGACCGCATCGAGGTAGGGCATGCCGCCCGCGTTGTCGTTGGAAGGAATGCCGTCGATCAGCAGCTTGACGGCGTTCACGCGGCCCTCGCCGTTGAAGCCGCGCATCGAAAAGCGCCCGGCATCGGTGCCCTGGCGGAACGGCGTGACCTGCACGCCCGGCGCGCGCGCGAACAACTCCCAGGCGTGGTCCACATGCTGGTCCTGCAGCACGCTGGCGCCCAGGATGTCGACCGAGCTGAACACGTTGCGCACGGGCAGCGGGCCCGCGCTGGCGGCCTGCACCTGCACGGTGCCGAGCGTGAGGACGGCATCGGCCGTGGGTTCTGCCGAGGCGGCGGGCGCGGGTTGCGCATGGGCCGCGAGGGCCGTGGCGGTGGCCAGCGCAAGGGTGTGGCGCGCAGCGCCCGAGGAAAAGGAAAGTCGTTTCATGGCCATCGTCCGTGGGCCCTCTCCCGCATCGGCCGGTGCGTGGCGATGCAGGGCGAGGGCGAAGAAAACCGAAGGGCTGCGCCCAGGCGCTCGCCCACGCGCCGCACCCCGGGCCCAGCCGGGGTGCGGCGCACGATTCAAGGCATCACGAAACGAACGGAGGCCCGCGTGCGGGCAGTGGCGCGCCCACCAGGGCGGCGATGCGCGCAGCCGCCACGGGCTGAACGGCATGGGCCAGCGGCTGCGGCGGCGCGGCGCGCACCCGGAGCGCCGGCGGCGGGGCGCCGCCCGGCAGGCACAGCGCGCAGTCGAGCGTGTGCAGGCCCCCGCCATCGGGCACAGTGCCATCGTCCTGCGCCACGAGCTGGAACACGCCTGCGGCGCTGCACACCACCATCAGCGACTGCGGGTGCACCAGGGGCGACACCGCGGCCACGCCCAGCGCCAAAGCGAACCACGCCAGGAGCCAGCGGGCGGTGAGGAAGGGCGTGCGCAGCGCATTCATGGGCGGGGGGATTATCGGCGCCGGGGCCGGGCGCGCATGGCGGCCCGACCATCAAAGAAAGGCGCGCGGCGTCACGGCAGGGCCACCCAGCCGGGATGGCCGGGCATCGCAGCCTCTTCGGCCACCAGGGCTGCGCAGCACTGCGCCACGTGATCGACCAGCGCCCGCACGCGCGCCGGCATGAACCGGTGGCTGGGCAGCACGGCGTGCAGGGCATAGCGCTGTCCCCGCCAGTCGGGCAGCAGCGCGACCAGGGCGCCCGAGCGCAGGCTGGCGCGCACGTCGATCGCCGACTTGTAGACGATGCCGCCACCCGCCAGCGCCCATTCATGCGCAATGGAGCCGTCGTCCACGCTGCGCTCGCCCTCCACGGCCACCGAGACCGCCTCGCCATCGGCCGCCCGCTCGAAATGCCAGCGCACCTCCCGCCGGCCGGCGATGTGCAGGGTCAGGCAGTCGTGCCCCGCCAGCTCGGCGGGGTGCCGGGGTACGCCCCGCCGCGCCAGGTAGGCCGGTGCGGCGCAGGCCACGCGCCGGGTGATGCACAGCGGCCGGGCGATCAGTTGCGAGTCGGCCAGCGCGCCATAGCGCAGGGCCACGTCCACCGCATCGCGGCGCACGTCCTGCACCCGGTCGCTGACCGACAAGGCCAGGTGCACGCCCGGGTGCTGCTGCAGGAAGCGGTCGAACCACGGCAGCAGCAGGCTGCGCGACAGGTCCGACGGCGCGGCCACGCGCACGGTGCCGCGCAGCGCGCCAGCCTCCGAGGCCGCCTGGCTCGCGCCCTCCTCCAGCAGCTCGAGCGCCCGCGCCGCGTAGTCCAGCAGGGTCTGCCCCTGGTCGGTGAGCCGCATGGCGCGGGTGGAGCGCTCGAACAGGCGCGCGCCCACCTGCGCCTCCAGCCGCTTGAGCATGGCGCTGGCCGCCGCGGGCGTGATTTCCAGCACCCGCGCCGCAGCCGTGAGGCTGCCGCCCCGGGCGGTTTCCACCAGCACGCGCAGGTCGGAGATATTTTCAAATTTCATTTGAAAGAGATAGGCATCCAAGCCGACTTATCAAATCCATTTTGCCAACCTACAGTGCATCCATCGCTGTTTTTCCCATTTCTTTTCAGAGAAAGCCACCCATGAAAGCCATCGGCTACCACGCCCCCCATGCCATCGACCACCCCGAAGCCCTGGTGGACC
Organism: Acidovorax sp. BLS4; assembly: GCF_032929295.1. Classification (NCBI taxonomy): domain Bacteria; kingdom Pseudomonadati; phylum Pseudomonadota; class Betaproteobacteria; order Burkholderiales; family Comamonadaceae; genus Acidovorax; species Acidovorax sp. BLS4. Next base: position 5,069,450 of record NZ_CP136797.1, on the reverse strand, counting down.
TGGACCTTCCCGCGCCGCTCCCCGGCGAGCACGATCTGCTGGTGCGCGTTCACGCGGTGTCGGTGAACCCGGTGGACACCAAGGTGCGCGCCAGCGCGGCGCCCGAAGGCGGCGCGGCCAAGGTGCTGGGCTGGGACGCCGTGGGCACCGTGCAGGCGCTGGGCAGCGCGGTGCAGGGTTTTGCCGTGGGCGACCGGGTGTACTACGCCGGCGCCATCGACCGCCCCGGTTCCAACGCCGAACTGCACACGGTGGATGCGCGCATCGCCGCCCATGCGCCCGCCACGCTGTCCGATGCGCAGGCCGCCGCCATGCCGCTGACCGCCATCACGGCCTGGGAAATCCTGTTCGACCGGCTGAGCGTGCCCTCGGGCGACGGCGCTGCGGCGGGCCAGTCCCTGCTGGTGGTGGGCGGCGCGGGCGGGGTGGGCTCGATCCTGATCCAGCTCGCGCGCCAGTTGACCGGCCTGCGCGTGATCGCCACCGCCTCACGTCCCGAGACGCGCCTGTGGTGCCTGGACCTGGGCGCGCACGACGTGATCGACCACCGCCAGCCGCTCGCCCCGCAACTGGCCGCGCTGGGCGTGCCGCAGGTGGACCATGTGGCCGCCCTCACTCACACGCCGGCCTACATGGCGCAGTACGTGGACTGCGTGCGGCCCCAGGGGCAGATCGCCGTGATCGACGACATGCCCTCGCTGGACGTGATGCCGCTCAAGCGCAAGAGCATTTCGCTGCACTGGGAAATGATGTTCACCCGCTCGCTGTTCGGCACGCCCGACCTGCACCGCCAGGGCGAGCTGCTGGCCGAAGTGGCGCGCCTGCTGGACGCCGGGCGCCTGCGCAGCACCTTCACCACCGACGGCGGGCGCATCGACGCGGCCCACCTGCGCCAGGCGCATGCGCTGGTGGAAAGCGGCCGCGCCATCGGCAAGGTCGTGCTGCAGGGGTTCTGATGGCGGGTGCCGGCATCGGCCGACAGCCGGGCCACCCGGGCGGCTGGCACCATGCCGCATGCCAAAGCCCCCCACGCGCGACCTGACCCAAGGCCCCATCGGCCGCACGCTGCTGGTGTTCGCACTGCCCATCCTCGCGGGCAACGTGCTGCAGTCCCTCAACGGCTCCGTCAACGCCATCTGGGTGGGGCGCTATTTGGGGGAGGCGGCGCTCACGGCCACGGCGAATGCCAACAACATCCTCTTCCTGCTGATCGGTGCCGTGTTCGGCGTGGGCATGGCGGCCACCATCCTCGTGGCGCAGGCCATGGGTGCCAGGAACCTGGCGCAGGCCCAGCGCGTGATGGGCACCAGCGCCACGTTCTTCGGGGGCACCTCGGTGCTCATCGCGCTGGTGGGGCTGCCGCTGTCGCGCGAAATCCTCGGCTGGATGGGCACGCCAGCCGACGCGTTGCCGCTGGCCGAGGCCTATCTGCGCACGCTGTTCCTGGCGATTCCGCTGCTGTACCTGTTCGCGTTCGTGTCGGCGGTGCTGCGCGGCGCGGGCGACACGCGCACGCCGTTCCTGTTCCTGCTGCTGGTGGTGGTGCTGGACACGGCGCTGAACCCGCCGCTCATCTTCGGCCTGGGGCCGCTGCCGCGCATGGGGATCGCCGGCTCGGCCATGGCCACGCTGGTGGCCAATGCCCTGAGCTTCGCGGCACTGCTGGCCTGGCTGCGCCACCGGCGCCATCCGCTGTGGATCGGCCGGGCGCAGTGGCGCCTGTTCGTGCCCGACCCCGCCATCCTGCGGGCGCTGGTGGTCAAGGGCATTCCGATGGGCGTGCAGATGGTGATGATCTCGCTGGCCATGCTCATGGTGATGGGCATGGTCAATGCCCAGGGCGTGGTCACGGCCTCGGCGTATGGCGCGGCGCTGCAGTTGTGGACCTACGTGCAGATGCCGGCCATGGCCATCGGCGCCGCGTGCTCGTCGATGGCGGCGCAGAACGTGGGGGCCGGCCGCTGGGACCGGGTGGACGGCGTGGCGCGCAGTGGCACGCTGTTCAACTTTCTGCTCACGGGCGCGCTGATCGCGCCGCTCATCCTGCTGGACCGCATGGCGCTGTCGCTCTTCTTGCCCGAGGGCAGCGCCTCGCTGGAAGCCGCCCGGCACCTGAACCACATCGCGGTGGGGTCGTTCCTGTTCTTCGGCGTGACCTTCGTGCTGTCGGGCGTGGTGCGGGCCACGGGCGCGGTGGTGCCGCCGCTCATCATCCTCGGGCTGGCGCTCTGGGGCATCCGCCTGCCCATCGCGTACGGACTGCAGCCGGTGCTGGGCGCGGACGCGATCTGGTGGAGCTTTCCGGCCAGCGCGCTGTGCGCCATGCTGATGTCCATCGCCTACTACCGGTTCGGCCGCTGGCGCCAGGCGCGCATGCTGCCGCCCGGCGAATCGGTGGCCACGCCCGCCGAGGTGGGCGGCCTTCCGCCCGCGCCGGTGTGTACGCCGGCGCACGCCACGCCCACGGCGCGCCGCACGGAGGGCGCTCCCGCAGGCGCCGCCGTTACCATCGGGCCATGACGACCGACGACCGCTCCCCCCCTGCGACCACCCCCACCCCCACGCTGGCCACGCAAGACCTCTTCCGCGAAGACGCCTACCTGCGCGAATGCCAAGCCACCGTGGTGGCGGTGCAGCCGGACGGCGGCATCGTGCTGGACCGCACCGTGTTCTACCCGCTCGGGGGCGGCCAGGCCGGCGACAGCGGCGTGCTGCTGCGGGCGGACGGCAGCACCGTCGCCATTGCCGACACACGCAAGGGCAAGGATGCCGAAGGCCGGCCCACGGCCGCCATCGTGCACGTGCCCGCACCGGGCGAAGTCGCGCCCTGGACGGTGGGCGAGGCCGTGACCGCGCGCATCGACTGGGAGCGCCGCCACCGGCTGATGCGCTTTCACACCACCACCCACCTGCTGTGCCACTTGGTGGCGCAGCCCGTGAACGGCTGCTCGATCACCCCCGACTACGCGCGGCTCGATTTCCACATGGACGGCGCGCTGGACAAGGACGCCCTGACCGCCGGCATCGCGCGCCTGGTGGCCGAAGGCCATGCCATCACCCTGGGCACCGTCACCGATGCGGAGCTGGACGCCAACCCCGCCCTGGTCAAGAGCATGAGCGTGCAGCCGCCGCGCGGCACGGGCCAGGTGCGCACCGTGCGCGTGGGCGGCACCGGCGAGGCGGGCGCGCCGCAGATCGACCTGCAGCCCTGTGGCGGCACGCACGTGGCGCACACCGGCGAGATCGGCGCCGTGGTCGTGACCAAGATCGAGAAGAAAGGCGCCCTGTCTCGCCGTGTGGTGCTCGGCTTCGCCGCCTGACACCGGCCCAGGAACCAAACCCCGGGCTGCGGCTCCCACCCTGCGACATGTCACACCGCCTGCTCCAGCGCTTGCTGCCCGCTCTTTTTTTGATAGCTTTCAGCGCTTTCCACATGGGCGCCGGGGCCCAATTGGGCCCCAAGACCACCGGTACCGGCAGCGGCAGCGGCAGCAGCACCGTCACCACCCCCCATGTGCAGGCCGAGCTGGTGGCCCACGCCCCCGAGGGTGTGGCGCCGGGCAAGCCGCTCTGGCTGGGCCTGTCGATCACCCACCAGCCCGAGTGGCACACCTACTGGATGAATTCGGGCGATTCGGGCCTGCCCACGCAGCTGGAGTGGCAGGTGCCCGCCGGCATCGAGGCCGGCGACATCGCCTGGCCCGTGCCGCGCAAGATCCCCATCGGCAACCTGGCCAACTACGGCTACGAGGGCACGGTGCTGCTGCCGGTGCCCATGGCCGTCTCCGATGCGTTCGCGCCTGGCCCGCTGGCGCGCACCGCCACCTTCCACCTGCGCGCCTCGTGGCTGGTGTGCCGCAAGGAATGCATCCCCGAAGAAGGCGACTTCACCCTGCAGTTGCCGATCCGCAGCACCACGGCGCTGAGCGCCGGGGCCTTCGATGCCGCGCAGCAGGCGCACCCCCAGCCGCTGCCGGCGCCCGCGGCCGGCGCCCCGGCCAGCAGCGCGCGCGTGGACGGCAACGCCATCGCCCTCACCGTGGCCGGGCTGCCCGCCGCTCTGCGCGGCAAGGCGCTGGAGTTCTTTCCCGAAACCACCGGCGTGATCGAAACCGCGGCGGACTGGACGCAGGCCTGGCAGGGCGACGTGTGGACGGCGCGCGTGCCGCTGTCGCCGCAGCGCAGCGCCAGCCCCACGCCCATGCCCGTGGTGCTGGCCCATGCCGGCCAGGGCTGGCGGGCCGAACTGCCCCTGGAGGGCGGCTGGCCCCCGCTCGCGGCGATGGCCAGCGTCTCACCCGCGCTGGAGGCGGCCTTGCGCGCCAACGCGGCCCAGGGCGGCGGCGCGCCGGCCGCGCCCGCCGTTACCGCCGCGCCGCTCGGCACCCTGCTGGCGGCGCTGGCGGGCGCGCTGCTGGGCGGGCTGATCCTGAACCTCATGCCCTGCGTGTTCCCGGTGCTGGCGATCAAGGTGGTGGGCTTTGCCCAGCATGCGAACCACCGCCGCGCCCACCGCATCGGCGGGCTGGCGTACACGGCGGGCGTGGTGCTGTCGTTCATGGCGCTGGGCGCGCTCATGCTCGCGCTGCGCGCCGCGGGCGAGGCCGTGGGCTGGGGCTTTCAGCTGCAGTCGCCCGGCGTGGTGGCCCTGCTGGCGGCGCTGTTCACCGTGATCGGGCTGAATCTGGCGGGCGTGTTCGAGTTCGGGCGCTTCCTGCCCAGTTCGGTGGCCAGCCTGCAGGCCCGCCACCCGGCGGTGGATGCCTTCCTGACCGGCGTGCTGGCCGTGGCCGTGGCCTCGCCCTGCACCGCGCCGTTCATGGGCGCCTCGCTCGGCCTCACGGCCACCTTGCCGGCCGCGCAGGCGCTGGCGGTGTTCGGCGCGCTGGGCCTGGGGCTGGCGCTGCCGTACCTGGCCGCCAGCTGGGTGCCCGCGGTGGCGCGCGCCCTGCCCCGCCCTGGCGCCTGGATGGACACGCTGCGCCGGTTCATGGCGTTCCCGATGTTCGCCACCGTGGTGTGGCTGGTGTGGGTGCTGGGCCAGCAAAGCGGCATCGACGGCGCGGCGGCCCTGCTGGCGCTGCTGGTCACGCTCAGCATGGCGGTCTGGGCGCTCACGCTCGCCGGGCGCACCCGCTGGGCAATTGCTCCTATTTCGATAGCACTCCTGGCATATTTGACTACGGCATGGGCACCAAAAGTGCTTGAAATCGCGCCGGCTTCGGCCGCAGCGGTGCCCTCTGCCAGCGGCTGGCGCCCCTGGCAGCCCGGCCTGCCCGAGGAACTGGTGGCCAAGGGCCAGCCCGTGTTCGTGGACTACACCGCCGCCTGGTGCGTGACCTGCCAGTACAACAAGAAAACGACCCTGGCGCACGAGGACGTGCTGAAGGACTTCGCCGCCAAGAACGTGGCCCTGCTGCGCGCCGACTGGACGCGCCGCGATCCCGCCATCACCGCCGCACTGGCGCAACTGGGGCGCAGCGGCGTGCCGGTGTACGTGATGCAGGCGCCGGGCCGCCCCCCCGTGGTGCTGTCGGAAATCCTGGGCGTGCAGGAAGTGCGCGCGGCCATCGCCGGCCTGTAAGCGCCTGGTCCAGCAGGCGCCCCATCGCCCTGCCGGCACGGGGGTTTTGGGTGGCGACGCGCTGGAGGCTCGGTGACACTGGGCCGCCCCGGGGCCCCGGCCCCGTTCGTTCTTTCGACAGGAGAAATGCCATGCTTCGACGGACCCTCTTCGCCTGCCTTTTCCTCGCCACGGGCGCTGCCCAGGCGGCGGCCACCGTGGGCCAGCCCGTGCCCGACTTCGCACTGAAGGACGCCACCGGCAAGACCGTGCGGCTGTCGGACTTCAAGGGCAAGCACGTGGTGCTGGAGTGGACCAACCCGGGTTGCCCCTTCGTGCGCAAGCACTACGACAGCGGCAACCTGCCGGCCACGCAAAAGGGCGCGGTGGACCAGGGGGTGGTGTGGCTGTCGGTGAACTCCACCGAGAAGGCCAGCAGCGACTACCTGGCCCCCGCGCAACTGGCCGCCTGGTTCACCGAGCGCAAGGCGGTGCCCACCGCCCTGCTGCTGGACGAGGAAGGCACCGCCGGCCATGCCTATGGCGCGCGCACCACGCCGCACCTGTACATCGTCGATCCCAAGGGCACGCTGGTGTATGCGGGCGGCATCGACAGCATTCCTTCGGCCCGCCCGGCCGACATCCCGAAGGCCACGAACTACGTAAAGGCCGGCCTGGCCGACGCCCTGGCGGGCAAGCCGATCGCGGTGCCCACCACGCAGCCCTACGGCTGCTCGATCAAATACAAATCGCCGGCATAAGCCGGCGACGGGCCCGGCGACGGGTCTGCCATCCGCCGGCAATGGGCATGGCAGCACGGCCCCGGGCGGGCCGCGTGCCGTGGTGCGCTTGTATGTTTCAGACCAGACCAGCGCGGTAGAGTTTGACTGCCGATGAGGCGGCCAGACCGGTCCGTGCAGCGGGGGTGATCTCGGTTTCGTTGTGAAATCGGAATCCTGCGTCAAAAAACTGACCAGCGACAACAACTTAGCAGCGTTTTATAGTGTCTCCCGGATTGGGGAGGATGCTGATGTCGAGCTACCGGTACAGATTTGTCGGCTATGAGAAACTTCCATCGGGCCTGAACGCTGACGATGTGCAGTTGCACTGCCGTCTGCCTGACCGCTTGGTCAAGGAGATTCGCGATAGCAATTATGCAAAGCGCTACCACCTGGGGCTTGCTGTCCAACTCTCCTTCCTTGCCCTGACTGGCAGAAATCCAGACAGCAAACTCCGAATGCCGACGGCAATGCTGCGCCTGTTGTGTGAGCAGCTTGGCATCTATTCCAATACCACCGCGATTGGATCTCTCAAGGCGCTATACCAGAACGCTGATCGCACGCTAGCCAACCATCGTGCATGGGTTCGAGAGAGGCTTGGCCTTGCTGCCTACGATGCAAGCGCTCAAGAACGTTTGCAGGCGGCGCTCTCACAGCAGGCGCTCGACGTCGCTTCTGTCGATGAACTCTTCAGCTCCGCTGAGCAATGGCTTTTCGATAACAAGATCGTCCTGCCGGGCAAGCGCCACCTTCAAGACCTTGCTCGCTCGGCCTTCCGAGTGGTCGAGGAATTGGCGCTCACCACTATTCGCTCTGCAGTGACGCCGGTGCGTCTTCGTGCCGTCCTCAAGGTCATGCACGAGGAAAGCATGGCACCTGGGATTTCCGTCCTTGAGTGGCTCAAGCAGTCAGCGGGAAAACACAGCTTGAAGGCCCTCAAAGAGGTCAACACGCGTATAGACGCCCTGAAGGCGCTCGGCGTCCATTTGTGGGATCTGCAAGGGCTTTCTATTGGCCGCATCCACGCCTTCGCCCAGGCCGTGGTCAACCGACCGCCCTCGGAGACAGCCCGCCGCGTTGAGGACACGCGCTCCGTAGAGATCGTCTGTTTCCTCAAGCACCTGCTTGGTGAACTCAGTGACGAGGCAATCTTTCGCAACAACAGGCATACCAGCGACATCATTCGTCTGGGATCTACACGTGTGCAAGCAAAACAGGCGCAGCGGGCCCAACAGTACCGCTGCTCCATCGAATCGATGCGGGACATAGCGGCCAACACCGATATGAACGCCGAGGAACGCCTGGCGGCCATCATGGCCCTAGCTGAGGGTGTCTTGGGGCTCCCTCCGGTCAGCCATGCTGAGGTCGTCAGGGAAACCCTGACCGAGCAAACGACGAGGGTTCGTACGTTACTTAACGGGATGTCCTCTTTGGATCTGCAAGCGGATTCAACGCATGCAGACAGCAAGCTTCTTGCCGCACTGCAGGCTTTGCAGGCGGACGAGGCCAAAGAACTGCCGGCCGACTTTGACACGTCGCTGGTCGATTCAAAGTGGCGGCCGTTGCTGGAGGTTCCCGACCGCGTAGCCGCTCTTCGGGCTTTCGAAGGGTGCGCGTTGCGGCGCATTTGCAAGGGCTTGCGCGGCGGCAGCTTTTATGTAAATCACAGTGCGACTTACCAAAGCAAAGAGAGTCTGCTGATCCCACAGGAAGAATGGGAGCGGAACAAGCAATCACTGTGCGCGGCCTACGGCCTGGAGCTCAACCCAAGAAGAGCTCTCGATCTCCAGTACGAATTGCTACGAGCTGGGCTTGCAGATGTTGAGGCCGGTCTTGAGAGAGGCCTTCTCGAAATCGACGAAGGCGGTTCGGTGCGAATCCCTGCCATCAGGGCCATGGAGGAAGAGCCTGAACTGCGGCGCACGAACCAGTTCCTAAGCGAAACCATTGGAACGACTCAATTACCAGACATCATTCTGGAGGTCGACAGTCGCACCCAGATCAGCACCATGCTGCTGGGGCGGCAGCCAGAGACGTCCCAGGAACTTGTTGCCCTGTATGCGGGCTTGCTCGCCCATGGCACTGAAATCGACGCAAAAGCGGCAGCCTCAATGATTCCCGGCGTGCCGGTAAGTCATGTGTCCGCAGCCATGCGCATGCTGGAAGCACCTGGTCGCCTTAGGGCTGCAAACGACAGCGTGGTCGCGTTTCAGCAGCGGTTTCCCATAGTCAACCTGTGGAGCGATGGAACAAAAGCCTCTTCGGACATGATGGCATTGGACGCTACGCGCCACCTATCTATTGCCCGAACCGATCCTCGTCGAAAGACCGCAGCTGCAGGTATCTACACCCACATTCTCGGCAGCTATCCCGTCATCTTCGATCAGCCTATTGTGCTGATGACGCGCCAGGATGCTCCCGCTGTGCATGGGATCGACGCGTACAACTCCAACAGTGATGACCGCATCAAAGTCGATCTTCTGGCGGTTGATACACACGGCTATACCTACTCCGGCATGAGCGTGGCCAAGCTGCTGAAGTTCGATTTGTGTCCGCAGCTGGCAGGCCTGCCCGACCGCAAAATCTGGACGCCACGCTCGATTCAGGTGCCTGAGGCCCTGGAGAAAGTGGCAATTCCCACGATCACAGAAAAAGCCATCCGTGACGGTTGGGATCAAGCGATGCGACTTATTGCCTCGATCAAGTCAGGACGGGTCAGCGTTGCCTGGGCATTGGCTCGCCACGGCAGCGCCGCCGCTGGAGACGACGTGCGCCGCTGTCTCGACCAGTATGGCCGCTTGCTGCGCTCCGTGTTTTTGTGCGACTACTTCACCAATGAGGTGTTCAGGCGAGAGATCCACACCCTGCTCAATCGTGGCGAATCGGTTCACTTGCTGCAACGCGCCATCTACTACGGGCGCGTCACTGCGGAGCGCGGCCGACGCCGCGATGAACTGAAGTCCATCTCGGGTGCTCACGCTCTGCTCACCAACATGGTGATCGGCTGGAACACGATGAAGTTGCAGGAAACCGTGGACCGACTTAAGGCTGGTGGACAACGGATTGAAGACAACGTTCTTCGGCGCATCGGTCCAGTGCACTTCGGTCACATCAATTTTCGGGGCCTGATGAGCTTTAGCGTTGACCGGTATGCTAGCGTGCTTCTGAGGGGCCAACACCCGCCAAAACGGGCTCGGACCAATTGAGTCCAGAAGCGTCGCATTTTCGTTTTCAATTTTTTCTTTGCAAAATCGGAAAGCTGCCCTTTATGAATCAACGACTTAGCGTTGTCCGCTATTTCGTCTTTTCTTTTTTTCGAGCAAAACCGGAAAGTAACGTTAGATCCGAGCGTTCGGACTGGTCAGACGCAACCGACTTTTCTTCCCGGTTTGCCATGCCGTCGCATCCGAACACAGGTCGGGTCCTGCCCGGATCTTGACCCTGCTCGGTTTTTAAACCCAGATGTGGTTCACAGCAGACATTGAAGGCGAGACGCCAGCTGCGACCCAGAAGTGGGCGTCAGCCCTGTGCGCCCATTGACCATAAACAACGACCTGCAAAACGGCCTGTAAAGCCATGATCGATCATCCAGAGCCACCCAGCTGAGATGCGGCACGTCGTTGGCCCAAAGCCAGGCATGACACTCCGCCTCCCGCTCGTATCCCACCAGCGTATTCGGCACGTTTGTTAGATCGCTGTATTTAGGGGTGACGCCTTCGATCATGACGGCTACGTCCGGGGAAAACCTTTGCAGAAGAGCCTCCAATGGTTGTTCCAGCCGCCAGGTGCTTGTGATCACCACCTTGCACTCAGGCACCTGCCGTGCCGCATCTTCCAAGAAGGGTAGGCAACAGAAGTGCTTCGACTCATGGCAATGCTCTGGGTGCAAGACCCCATCAAAATCTAGAAACAGGATGGGCACAGCGGTATTCAGAATCGGATTTCCAACAGGGGAAGATTTCTATGAAATGAGAAAGCCAATGAGACTAGTTGGTCGTGGTCTTTTTGGTCCCATTGGGCGGAAATCGGGGGAATGCCTTCCCGAAAGCGTGTCCCACCCCAAGCCGACTTTGGTCGGGCGCTGCAGCAGTTGCGCGCGGCACGTGGCTTGGTCCAGGAAGACATGTTGCTGGCCACGAGCCGACGACATATCAGTCGTATCGAGCAAGGACATCAAGTACCCAGTGTCCGAACCATTGAGTTGTTGGCGGAGCAAATGCAGATTCATCCATTGACACTGGTCGCTGCCGCATACTGCCCGGGTCTTGATGCCGCCTCCGTCAATGAGATCCTCGAGACAGTCAAAGCGGATCTCAGGGCCATGGTGTCAGACTAGGCGTGGCATTCCGAATCGGTGTGCTCCTGGGCGTGCTGTACCAGCATTTGTAGGCCTTGTAGCAGACTGGTGCCAATGGGAATGGGATCTTGGCGTTGAAGCATGCGATTGACGATCTCCCGATCCACGGCAGTGCTGAGCAAGCACAGCGCTTCTTGCAAAGTTTCCAGACCCATTTCCAGGCTGTCTCCTGACCGTTTGGCACCCGCCTTTGTCAGAAGCAACAGGGTGAGCGGTAAGGCAGCGCGAGCGGGATCATGAGCACCACTCCAACCTACGCCAGACAGAAGGTCTCGGAACTGGTTTGACACCACCAAAAGGTGGTTGTCATCCAGCGCATCCGGCAAGATGGCCTCCCATCCCCGCGACGTGATCAGGCCCATCATGTCCTGTGCTCTAAATTCTCCGAGATTCGCTTTTTCCAAACGCAGCATCATTCGCCATTCAAGTTAATATGAGACTAATTGGTCCCGTCCGAGACCGTGGCGTGCGAAGATAACTGAACAGGGATTGCGTTTTTTCGTTCAAAGTGCGCCCGTCTCCCAATGGAAATCAACCGGTTGCCCAAATGGCCTAACGAGGCAACCAGTCTGTTGCCTCATGCGTTTGCTCCCATGAAAAATCGCCTGGATCTCACCCGCTTGGCCGAACTCGACAGACAGTTTTGCGACTTTGCAAAACTGCAGCGCAACGTCACGCCCGGGTGTGGTTGGGCAAAGAGGGTTAGATTGGCCTTGGGCATGAGCTCCATAGCGCTAGGGGAGCGTTTGGGCATGACGGCGCAGGGGGCACGCAAACTGGAGCAAGCCGAGGCCAACGGCACGATCACGCTGAATACGCTTGCACGTTTGGCTCATGGCCTGGATTGTGAAGTGCACTACATGTTTGTTCCGCGAACCAGTTTGGTGGAGCAGGTGCTCAGACGCACACAAGAGATTGCTGGAATTCCATTGCCGGTGACCTTGAGGGGAGCCGAGGCGCTGGTAGATGCGGAAACGCTGATGGCCCTGACCAGCGCACTGGCAAAAGTGAGCAAGCGGGGCCTCTGGTGATTCCGCGCCGGCGCTCCTCTCGACACAACTCCGTGTAGCGCGCCACCCCTCGCGGTGTGCAGGTCTGGGTCTGTCGGCTCCCAACCCGTAGTTTTTTCGCGTGAGCAGCTCGCGGGGTACAAGGGGACTTGCAGTGGGTCAAACTACGAGTCTTCATTCGAGAAATCCCCTCTGCAAGCGCTTTGGATGCAAGATTGGACGCACCCTCGATGTAGATTTGGACGGTACTTCAATGTAGATTTGGACGCTAAACGCTCCATTCCTCCGGCCAGCTTTCCCATGCAAAGTCCGACCATCCCGTTTCGTCTAGCTTCTTCGCAGCGCGAAGAGCCATTGGCTCAATTCAACGCCAGGAAAGAAGTCGCTTGGTTTGGGTTTAGGGGGGCGTTTGAAGAGCCGGGCTTGGCGATCATCAGCTTCACCAAAATCGAATCCGGCCTTCAGGGAGGCGGAGGAACCACGGCAATCAATGGCGGCGTCATCGCCGCAGGGTTTGATGCAGCCTTCGTACTTGCCGGTTTGGGCCACTACGATTCCAAGGTCGTTGTCACCCTGGAGTTGTCGGTGAAGTTCTTGTCACTTGCAATTGTTAGCGAGTCGCTTGCCTTCCGAGCGCATGTGGTCCGCTCCGCTAAACATTTCTCGTTCTCGGAGGGTTTTCTCTCGCGTACGGATACAGAAGCAGGCCAGCATTTGGCAATAGCCACAGCCATGGTTGCGCCTGCGCGCTAGGTGCAACGCGGCACACAACGTCAAACGTGCCCGTCCCCTTCGGCTGAGGGGATCCAAGGGATGCTCGGCAGCTGTTCACATAAGACTTGAGTGCTCAACCCGCAGAGACGACACCGCATCGGCTCCGTTTTGCTGCGTTCCGATCTTCTGTGCGATTGGTTGCCTTAAGACCTTGACCTTGTCACGGTGGCAAGGTTCATAGTCAACACGTGAATCAACCGAAGGAGGCTCACATGGTCCATTTCAATGTTCCTGAGATGACGTGCGGCAGCTGCGCCCAACGCATTAGTCGTTCAATAGCTCAGACCCAACTGCCAGCGGGCGTCGATGTAGAAATTGATGTGGCTACGCGGCAGGTACGCATTCCTGAGCAGGCCGGAAACGGAGCAGTGGAGCTTGTCCGCTCTGCGATTGAGCGTGCTGGATACAAGGCAGACGCAGTGGTGGGTCCTTCATCGCGCCGAACAGCCGGGGGCTGCTGCTGTGCAGCTCGGCCCGCAACCTCTGTCGACGTGAATCAAGACGGCACAAGGCAGACGTCGTCATGCTGTAGTTGAATTACCAAGGAGCCCACGCCTGCACCGGGCACCTTTGATGGTCAGATGAAGGCGATCAGGAACTGCACAAGAAAATGCAGGCGACGAAGACTCCCGCCGAACGTTCTGCGCTGATGGATGAACACATGACGCTCATGCAGTCAGGCATGGACATGATGGGCGCGGGTAATTCTGGTGGCATCGGTATATCAGTGGGTTTTCTCAATATGATCCTCCTCGCCTGGCGTTGCGGAACCTACTGACACCTTCCCGGGACGCTTCAAGCCAGCCTCACGAAGACTCGGAGTCCGGGCAGTCACGCTTTTTTCGGCCTTCGCATCAGCACATAAGCTGCAGGAATCACGAACAAGGACAGCAACGGCGCGGTCACCATACCGCCCAGCATGGGCGCCGCAATGCGGCTCATGACCTCCGATCCCGTCCCGCTGCCCCACACGATGGGCACCAGGCCCGCCAGAATGACTGCCACGGTCATGGCCTTGGGGCGCACGCGCAGCACGGCACCTTCCCGAATTGCAGCCAGCAGCTCTTCAAGCGTGGGCTGCCTGCCATCAGGGCACCGCTCCACGAGTGCCTGCTTGAGGTAGATGAGCATGACCACACCGAATTCTGCTGCGACGCCCGCCAGGGCGATGAAGCCCACACCGGTGGCGATGGAAAGGTTGTAGTTCATCAGGTACAGGAACCAGATGCCTCCGGTGAGCGCAAATGGCAGCGTCGCCATGATCAGTCCCGCCTCACCCATGCGCGAGAAGGTTAAATACAACAGCACGAAGATGATCAGCAAGGTGGCTGGCACCACCACCTGGAGGCGGGCGTTGGCCCGCTCAAGGTACTCGAACTGGCCTGAGTACGTGATGCTGACCCCGGGCTCCAGCTTGATCTGGCGGCTGACCGCATCGCGCAGGTCATTGGCCACGGATGCCAGATCGCGCCCCCGCACATCGACATACACCCAGCCCGATGGGCGGGCGTTCTCGCTCTTGAGCATGGGCGGTCCATCGGTGATAGAGATGCTGGCTACCGTACCCAGCGTGATCTGCTGCCCCATTGGGGTGGCGATGGGCAACTGCACCAGGCGTTCTGGCGAGTCTCTCCACTCACGCGGATAGCGCAGGTTGATCGGGAAGCGGGCTAGGCCCTCGACGGTTTCCGAGACGTTTTCACCACCGATGGCCCCGGAGACCACAGCCTGGATATCGGAAACGTTCAGCCCGTAGCGCCCTGCGGCCGTGCGGTCGATGCGGACATCGACATAGCGCCCCCCCGTCAGGCGCTCGGCCAGTGACGAAGCCACCCCCGGAATATCTTTGGCGACCTGCTCGACCTGGGCCGCGATCCCATCGATCACCTTCAGATCGTTGCCGGTCACCTTGACCCCGATAGGACTCTTGATGCCGGTCGCGAGCATGTCGATCCGGTTGCGAATGGGCGGAATCCAGATGTTGGACAGACCGGGAATCTTGACGGCCTTGTCCAACTCATCAATCAGGCCCTCGGGCGTCATTCCTGGACGCCATTGGTCTCTGGGTTTGAGCTTCACCGTGGTCTCGAACATTTCCAGTGGTGCCGGATCAGTGGCGGTCTCCGCGCGGCCCGCCTTGCCGAAAACGCGTTCGACCTCGGGCACCGTCTTGATCATCCGGTTGCTCAGTTGCAGCAGCTCCGTCGCCCGCTGTGCCGACAAGCCTGGGAGCGCCGAAGGCATGTACAGCAGATCGCCTTCATCCAGCCTGGGCAAGAACTCGCCCCCCAAACGCGACAATGGCCAGAGCGTGGTCGTCAGTGCGAGTACGGCGATGACCAAGGTGGATTTTGGGCGATGCAGCACCCACTCCAGGCAAGGTCGGTACACGGCGATCAGCGCGCGCGTGATCGGGTTCTTCTGCTCATCAGGGATACGGCCCCGGATCCAGTAGCCCATCAAGACAGGGATCAGCGTGACCGAGAGGGCCGCAGCTGCGGCCATCGCGTAGGTTTTGGTGAACGCCAGCGGTCCGAACAAGCGGCCTTCCTGTGCTTCCAGCGTAAAAACCGGCACGAACGACAGCGTGATGATGAGCAGCGAGAAGAAAAGCGCGGGCCCAACTTCCCCGGCAGCTTCGGTGATCACCTTCCAGCGTTCTTCCCCCACCAGTTGGCGGTCGGGATGCTTGTGCTGCCAGGCCTCCAGCTTCTTGTGGGCGTTCTCGATCATCACCACCGCAGCATCCACCATGGCGCCCACAGCAATGGCAATGCCGCCCAAGGACATAATGTTGGCATTGATCCCCTGGTAGCGCATGACCAGAAACGCCGCCATGATCCCTAGAGGCAAGGAGATGATGGCGACCAGCGCGGAGCGTAGGTGCCAGAGGAACAAGACACAGACCACAGCCACCACGATGAACTCCTCCACGAGTTTGGTGGTGAGGTTCTGGATCGCCCGCTCAATGAGCGCGCTGCGGTCGTAGGTGGTGACGATCTCCACGCCCTGGGGCAGGCTGCTTTGCAGTTCGCTGAGCTTGGCTTTGACGGCCTTGATGGTTTCCTGGGCATTTTTCCCCGAGCGCAGGACCACCACGCCACCGGCCACTTCCCCCTCGCCGTCGAGTTCGGCGATGCCGCGCCGCATCTCCGGCCCGATCTGGAGCGTTGCAACATCGCCCAGGCGCACCGGAGTGCCGGCGCGCGACACAAGTGGGATGGCCCGGAAGTCGTCCAGCGTCTTGAGGTAGCCGCTGGCGCGCACCATGTACTCGGCCCCGGACAACTCCAGCACCGATCCCCCCGTTTCCTGGTTGGCTCCCATGATGGCCTCGCGCACTTGCCCCTGAGTCAGCCCTTGGGCCGCGAGCTTGATCGGATCGAGCACAACCTGGTACTGCTTGACCATGCCGCCCACCGACGCCACTTCCGCGACGTTGGGCAGGCTCTTGAGTTCGAACTTCAGGAACCAGTCCTGCAGGGCGCGCAGCTGGGCCAGGTCGTTCTTGCCGGTGCGGTCGACCAGGGCGTACTGGAAGATCCAGCCGACCCCAGTGGCATCTGGGCCCAATGACGACTTGGCCGTAGCGGGTAGTCGTCCTTGCACCTGGTTCATGTACTCCAGCACCCGCGAACGCGCCCAGTACAGGTCCGTGCCATCCTCGAACAAGATGTAGACGAACGAGTCGCCAAAGAACGAGAAACCTCGCACCGTCTTGGCGCCGGGGACGGACAGCATGGTGGTGGATAAGGGGTATGTGACCTGGTTCTCCACTATCTGCGGTGCCTGGCCGGGATAGGAGGTGCGGATGATGACTTGGACGTCCGAGAGGTCCGGCAGCGCATCCACGGGGGTGCTGCGCACGCCCCATACGCCCCAAGCGGTCAGCATTAAAGTCGCCAGTAAAACCAGCAATCGATTTGCCACTGACCAGCGGATCAGACCTGCGATCATGGCTTGATCCTTTCCACGGCAGTGATCACGAAGTCCTTGCCTTGCTGCTGAAAGGTGAACTTGACCTGCTGTTCGGGTTTCAGGGCTCTGGCCAGTTCAGGTGTCGCCAGCTTGAAAGGCATGGTCATGCCGGGCCATTTCAGCTCAGGCACGGCCTCATGGGTGAGGGTCAGCTCGGTGGGCGTGACCTCATCGACCACCCCTCGCACAGTAAAGCTCTTGGATGCGGGCGCAGCAAAATTCAAAGCACCTCGTTCGCTGGTCGGCGGTGTGCCGCTGCCTTGAGGCTGTATGGGCATGATGCCTCGCAGACTGGCCTCCGAATCGATCAGGAACTGTGCCGACGCGACCACCTGTTGCCCTGCGGTCAGCCCGCTCAGTACGACGAGGCGGTCATCGATTTCAGCGCCGAGTTGCACCTGGACGGGGTGGTACTTACCGGGGCCGTCCACCACGTAGACCAGTGCCCGCTTGCCGGTACGAATCACCGCTTCGCTGGGGAGAAGCAGCGCTGGCTGTGTGCGTCCTGACAGGACAATCTGCCCGGACATGCCCGCCTTCAGGCGCTGGGTGGGGTTGGGTAGCTCCAGGCGCACGCGCACCGTGCGGGTGTCCCGGTTGGCCTCTGGGAGGATGCTCACGACACGGGCTTTGAGGGTTTCGCCCGGAAACGCGGCCAGGCGGACCTGGGCGTCCTGCCCCAATTGCAAGGGGCCGCTTTGCGCTTCCGGAACGGCGGCCTCGATCCAGACGCTGGCCAGACCGTTCACGCGCACCAGGGTGGCCCCGGAAGAGACCGTCATGCCCTGGCGCACCATCAGTTCAGCCACCATCCCAGCCTGCGGGAAGGAAACCGTGTAACGGCCCTGAGGTTCGCCCGCGCGCTCCACCTGAGCCACGAGCGAGGCTGGCATGCCAAGCAGCGTCAACCGCTGCCGTGCCGCTGTGGTCAGCGATTCGTCCTTGAGCGCTCGCACCGCGAGGAACTCGCGCTGCGCAGCCACCCACTCTGGCAGCAGTAGATCGGCCAGTGGCGCGCCCGCGGCCACGACGTCGCCCGGGGCCCGGGCGTAGACACGCTCAACAAATCCTGCAGAACGCGCCTGGACGATGCTCACATCCCGGTCATTGAGCTGGACCGTGCCCAGCACATCCACATCGGCCCCAATGTCCCGTTGCTCCACCGTGGCGGTGCGCAGGCCGAGGGCTTGCACCGCCTGTGCCGAGACATTCAAACCGGTGCCTTGTTGTGCGTCCTCATCAGCGTACTTGGGAACCAGCGCCATGTCCATGTAGGGCGACTTGCCGGGCTTGTCGAACTTCTGCGTTGGTACCATGGGGTCGTACCAGTACAGCACCTTGCGGTCGGTCTTCGCAGTTTCGGCTGAGGCAGGAGCAGTGCCAGAGGCGTGGCTGCTAGCGGCGCGCCATTGGGAGACACCCCAGCCGAGGGCGATGCCGGCAGCCACCAGTGCTACGGCCACAGCGGTCTTCTTGAAATCGATATTGGTCACGTTGTTCTCCCCTCAGTCGACGATCAAGCTGTTCAGGCGGGCAATCACGGTATCCCGCTGTGTCTGCAGCTCAATGAGCCGCCAGTGCGTCTCCCGCACTTGAGCCCGAGCCGCCAGCACAGCGCTTAAGTCGCCCTTGGCGGACTGGTAGTTGGCCAGCGCGAGTTCGGCGCGGCCCTGTGCCAAGCCCATGCCAGCCGACTGCAGCCGCTCGATCTGGCTGTTCAGTGACACCAACTCTGAGGCACTGTCCTCCAGCTCCTGCAGGTGCCTGCGGGTCACGTCCTCCTGCTCGGCTTCCAGGCGCTGCAGCTCCAGCTGCTTGGCCTTGATCTGGGGTCCCTGGCGCCGCTCCTGTTGCCAGGGAAGGTCAAAGGTCACCTGGAATGACACCATGTCGCCCCAGCGGCGGTCGCGGCGGCTGTAGGCGACTTCCCAGGACCAATCACCCTTGGCTTCAGCCTGGGCTTCGTGCGTTTCCGCCAAGGCCATGGCCTGCATGGCGGGGTACTGCGCGAGTTCCGCGTGGCGGTGTACCTCTGACCGAAGCTGGTCCAAAGTGCGGCTCAGCGGCCCGGGAACTCCCTGCAGCGCCTCGTCGGCGCGGACGCCAACCCAGCGCCGCAACATCGCCCTGGCCTTGGATCGGTCCCGCTGCAGATCGTCCCTGCGGTCCGACAGCGCAAGAGCCTCCTGCTTGGCCATCAGGAGATCGCCCGCTTGGGCAGTCCCCCCAGCGATGCGAGCAGGCAGGCTGTCCTGCAGTCGCTGGTTCTCACTCATTAAATCGGCAAGTACCTGGTCGCGCTGTTCAATGGCCTGGGCCATGATCCACGCTTGGCTCAGCTCCTGGCGAATCTGCAGGCGCTGGACCGCCAGGGTGGCGCGTTCACGCTCCACCTTGGCCTGTGCACTGGCGATCTGGGCATCGCGCTTGGCCCGGTTCGGCACCTCCTGCATCAGCGCCAGGCGCTGCATGGTCATGGACTCGCGTGTGAGGCTGAAGCGGTCCATGCCGCTGATAGGGAAGTTCTCTACACCAACCGACAGCTTGGGGTCCGGCAGCGTTCCTGCCGACTTCTGGGAACTGCTGGCCGCGTCAATCTGCAGCCGCTGGGCAGTGATGCGGGGACTGTGCTGCTCCGCCAGGTCTAGGGCATCGGTAAAGCTGAGGGCATGTACCTGGCCGCCAGCCAAACCGATGCCAGCCAGCAGGAACCCCAGAGCGCTCCGGCGCAGATGGAAGATATTGCGCGCCTGGCTGTCGTGTGAGATGGGAAGAATGCGCAGCTGCGCAGACAGACGCTCGCCGGGAGCGTCGAAAGAAATGATGGGCATGGTGGTCCTCGAAATTGATGGGCACGAAGTCAGACCTGCGCGCACGCTGCAAGGCAGCGCACGCGCCGTGCACGATCAATTCAGAAAGACCTGATGGGTCAGATAGATGGGGGGGGAGCCCGCTCGACTGTCCAACTCTGCGTAGACAGCCCGTGGGTCAGTATCGCGCCCTGATTCGAGCACAACCGGGAGCACATAGGCAACCCAAATTGCGTGCGCCGCGATCAACTGCAATTCAAGGCCCTGTTGCGAGGGGGACGACAGGCTGTCGCCATTGCAATGGGCTCGGCACAGCTGTGGATCTTGTTCATCCATAGTACCTGCCATCGCGTGGCAATCGGGCATGGAGGGCATGCCAACGGCATTCTCAATGTCAATCCCAGCTTTTTGCATCGATGCCATGTGGGCGGTCGAATCCAGCTTGGGGCAGGCGTACACAGCCAACGCGAACTGCATCAGAAGCAACGCTGTGGCAAGAACACTGGTCATCCAGCGCCCTTGTCGCGATACGGTACTCCTGAAGAAAATCATAATCAGATATTAGGCAGTTGGTGGCGATACTCATTTGACCAAGGTCAAATTAGCGCAACGCTGAGAATCGCTGACCATGCTCACCCCCTTGCTGGCTCATGAGGTGTACGTGTGGTCGAATTAATGTGTCGCTCACAGTTCTTTCCACATGTTGACATGTCAACGCAGTTTAGTACCCTCGATTGCTGTTGATGCGACGCATTGATCCGTCTTCCTGAGCGCGACGCAACTCTTGAAGAACCGCTTCTCGTGTGAGTCCACCTTGGGTAGTTTTTTCAAATTCGGGGGCATAGCCAGCCTCGCTAGATATTTTTGCAAGCGAGCCGCCTGCGCGCGCGGCTTGCAACTCCGACTCAACTTGGGCTCGTGTTTGGGTCACTGGCATCGCGTGGGATGCACCGCCGACTTCAGTTGCTGCAGGGGTAAAACCACTGCTGGCAAATGCTGTTAGAGAGGTCGCAGAAATCATCGATACAAAGGCGACCGACAGCAAAGTGTTAATGCGAGACATAGAAAAAAACTCCTTCATAAGATTGAAAATCGACTCCGGATCTGGAATTTCCGTGTCGTGATGTCAACTGTATGAAGGTCGTATCGACTCAACGGTGACCGCCACGTTACAAGTTGGAAAGCTCTGGTTTTTTGAAAGATTGCGTGATTTGAGAACGGCCGAAACAAAGAGAATTTCAGCGAGCGAAGCTCGCATCCGTCTTGTCTCTGAATGAGACAGATGGACATAAAGGTCTTGAATTTTCCGAAGAAGTCTCGATCAAGTAGTGCCACCTGCAGATTAGGCCCAAAAGCCTCCCGTCAAAGCGGATCGCCGATGCAGAGTTCCACTTTCACCTACGCGGCTGAACTATCAATGGAGTCTGGAGACGCAAAGCGTTGAAAACGACCGAAGCTGAGCTAAGACTCATTGCCAAGGCTGCGATCATTGGCGACAACAGCCAGCCAGTGAAGGGATAGAGCAGCCCTGCGGCAATCGGTATGCCCAGCGCGTTGTAGAGGAAGGCAAACATCAGGTTTTGCTTCATGTTTCCTACCGTAGCCTCCGACAGTTCCCGCGCCGTGGAAATCCCCCGCAGATCGCCCTTGACCAGGGTGACCTGCGCGCTGTTCATGGCCACATCAGTGCCAGTGCCCATCGCGATCCCCACGTCTGCCTTGGCAAGGGCTGGCGCATCGTTAATGCCGTCTCCAGCCATGGCAACGACACGGCCCTCGGCTTGTAGTCGGGACACCAGAGCCAGCTTGTCCGCAGGCTTGACCTCGCCGTGGACCTCATCAATCCCCAGCTTTGCACCTACCGCCTTGGCGGTGGTCATGCCGTCGCCCGTGGCCATGACGATGCGCAGTCCTGCCGCATGCAACGTTGCCAAGGCTTCCGGCGTGCTTGCCTTGATGGCGTCCGAGACCGCCAGCAGGCCTTGAAGCTGGCCGTCGGCCGCCAGGTACATCACACTGGCGCCTGTGGCGCGCAAGGCCTCTGCCTGCGCAAGCAACGGATTCGCAGAAACGCCCACCTGCTCCATGAGGACCGTGTTGCCCAGGGCGAGCTGGCGTCCAGCGACCTGTCCGCGTACACCGATACCCGACCCGGACTCAAAGTCCTCGGGTTTGTCCAGAGGTAGGCCCTTGGCTCGGGCCGCTTGGACAATGGCATCGGCCAGCGGATGCTCGCTGCCTTGGTCCAGACTGGCTGCCAGGCGCAGCACTTCGTCCTCGGACAGGCCAGGCATAGCCACCACACGTTCAAAGGAGGGCTTGCCCTCGGTGAGGGTGCCAGTCTTGTCCACGATCAGCGTGTCCACCTTGCGCAGGTTCTCGATGGCTGCCGCGTCCCTGAACAGCACGCCGCTGGTCGCCCCCCGGCCTGTGGCCACCATGATGGACATGGGCGTTGCCAAGCCCAACGCACAAGGGCACGCGATGATCAGCACCGCAACTGCATTGACCAGGCCGTAGACCCAGCGTGGCTCCGGACCAAACAGGCCCCACGCGAACAGCGTGAGCAACGCGATACCCACCACGGCCATGACAAAGTACCCCGCCACCTGGTCGGCCATGCGCTGCATGGGGGCCCGTGAGCGCTGTGCCTGCGCAACCATCTGAACGATCTGCGACAGCATGGTAGCGGAGCCCACCCGCTCGGACCGGATCACCAGTGCCCCGTTGGTATTGAGTGTGGCACCGATGACGGCATCACCAGGCCCTTTGACGATGGGCACCGGCTCGCCAGTGAGCATGGCTTCGTCCACCGCGCTGCTCCCCTCGACCACCACGCCATCCACCGGCACCTTCTCACCAGGGCGCACGCGCAAGAGATCTCCCACATGGACATGGGACAAGGGAACATCACTCTCCTGACCGTTGGCGTCAATACGCCGCGCGGTCTTGGGGGCCAGGCCCAGCAGCGACTTGATGGCGGCCGAAGTCTGCGAGCGCGCCTTGAGCTCCAGCATCTGACCCAGCAGCGTGAGAGAGATGATGACGGCTGCAGCTTCGAAGTACACCGCCACGCGGCCCATAGCCTGGAATGAGGCTGGAAACACCCCAGGCGCCACGGTGGCGACCACGCTGTAGACGAAAGCGGCACCGGTGCCCAGGCTGATCAGCGTCCACATGTTGGGACTGCGGTTCACGACCGACTGCGCACCGCGCACGAAGAAGGGCCAACCAGCCCATAGCACGATGGGCACCGTCAGCACGAGCTCGATCCAGCTCTGGGTGGCCATTTCGAACCACTGCAGCCGGTGGCCCACCATGGCCAGGACGGTGACCACCACGGTCAGTGGCAGCGTCCACCAGAAACGATGCCGGAAATCCACGAGTTCGGCGTTTTCTCCCTCGTCCAGCGTGGGCAGCATGGGCTCCAGCGACATGCCGCACTTGGGGCAGTTTCCGAGATGGTCCTGCTGCACCTCTGGGTGCATGGGGCAGGTGTAGATAGTGCCGGGCTGAGTTGCTTCAGGCTCGGCCCCAGACGTGCCCAGAGCGTCCGGTGCGTACTTCTGCGGTGCCTCGACAAAGCGCCCCTGGCACTTCGCGCTGCAAAAGTAGTAGTTGTGACTGTCGTGGAGCGCGGTGTATTGGGACTGGGCAGTCACCGCCATACCGCAGACGGGGTCTTTCAGCGCGGTCGAGGATGGAGGTTTGTGACCTTCATGACCTTCATGACCTTCATGACCTTCATGACCTTCATGAAGCGGATGCTCGTGGTGAGCATGATCGTGCGGTGCTGCTCTAGCCATGGTGGTGATTCCTGAAGATGAGTGTCTTGTCCTGCACGGGATTAATTGCGGCCAAATCCGCCGCCATGCGAGCCGTGTCCACCATGTCCATGAAACAGGTGCATTAGCGGGCAGGCCAACAAGAGGAGGTAAGGCCAATAACCTGCGATATGCGACCTGTGCTCTCTGAACAGTAAGAATGCCCCGAGCAGTCCAAGCATGATCACTGCACCGATCAACTTCTTGCTACTTCCTGCAGGCTTTGTAGCGCCCGAATGCTCGGTGGTGTGGGTGTGGTTCATGGTGTTCCCCAAAAAAGGTCACAGGTGGCGGACCTCGTGGGAACGATAAGGCTTAACACGGTGGGAGTGTCAAGCAAGAGCCTTTGCCACCTTTGACCTCAGTCAAGGGCCTGGACTGCAACAGGCATCCACCCCTTTTCAAACGGCACTGCCCTGGATTTCGACGATCCAAGAGCCAGGGCAGCGACATCGGACTCAGGACTATTTGGCGGCAGCGGCAGGCGTCTTGCCGGTGCGGGCCAGGAATGCATCCAGTTCAGCGATTTCCTTTTTCTGCGCTGCAACGATGTCCTTGGCCATCTTGAGCATTTTTGGATCTTTGCCATCCCGCAACTGGGCCTGGGCCATGTCAATCGCACCCTGGTGGTGGACCCGCATCATCTGGGCAAAATCCACATCAGGGTTGCCCGACATTGGCACGGAGGCCATCTTGTCGTTGTTCTCTTTCATCATTGCCTTCATGTCCATCTTGCCGTGAGGCATTGATTGATCCATACCGGCGCCCTTCATGCCCGAGTGCGGGGTGGTCTGGGCATGCAGTGCCAAAGGCGACAACAAGCCACAAGCGACGACAGCGGCGGCGGATAGCGAGTGAGAAGCGGGGAATTTTTTCATGGTGTTCTCCAAGTGTTGAGCAACGCGATCAAGCAGCACGCGCCATGGCGTCGCACTCCTGAGCACACTTGAGGCAAGCCTGTGCGCAGGCCTTGCAATGGTCAGCCTCGTGCTTGGCGCACTCATCGCCGCAGGCCTTGCAGATCTGTGCGCACAGCGCGCAGATAGCAGTCGCGTGCTCGCTGTTGCGCGCCATGGCATCGGCCGCCAAGCCGCAGATCGCCGCGCAGTCCGCGTCCAGGGCAATGCAGCGCGCCATCATTTTTACGTCGTCATCTTTCAGACAAGCCGCGAAGCACTGATGGCAAGCAGTGGCGCACGCCTGGCAAGCCTCGATGCAAGACATGTATTGGTTCGGGGTGTGGTTCATCAAAATCTCCTGATAAGTAGCTCGAAAGATGAGCGGGAACCTGCGCAGTTGGCTGCGAGGAGCCTCAATCTTTTGCCGTCCGGGGTATTCGGCGCTGTAGGCTGGAACCACCGATTGACGCGGCTTTCGAGCGATTTGCCCTGGTTTCGGGCCAAAGATTACGAGTAGATTTCAGGGCTGTAATCAGTGCGTCACATTGGCGCAAGGAGTTGCCGAAAAGACCCATTGCTATTCGCTGTGCGCGGCAACCATGTCCTATTGGTGCACTGCTCTCGCAGGCAGTGAATGCGGCTATTAAAAGCGTAATCTGAGGGTCACCGCCAAGTAGGGGGGCGATTTTTAGACTTCTCTCCGTGGTGCAGAAAAACGCCACCTGGATGGACCATATCGGGCATCCGGCGCCACAGGAGACCATCATGAGATTCGTACCGCAATCTTCGTCGCCAGCCTTGCTGCATTCGCTACGACGTCCTTCGCCACTTCCGTTTACCACGCAAGTCCAAGCCAGGAAGAAGGCGTGAGCCTGGCCCCCGACCATCTGGGTAACGCGGTCAGTCGCGAGGCTGTCGCAGGCACCGTTGTGGCCGCCCAAAAGGACGGTTCGCTGTACTGGATCAGCCGTGGTTACCCCGCCACTTATCCACTCGTCCAGGGCCCCAAGCTGACCAAGACTCGCCAGCAAGTCACGGATGAGCTGCAGGCCGCCAAGCGCAACCGCATCACCAGCGATGGCATGCGCGACCTGGGCGGCGAAGCAGGTTGGGTCAACGCCCGCCAACTGCCCTGAACGCCCTCAGGGACACCCGCGACCGCGTGCCTTCAAAAACTGGCTTGCGGTCGCACTTAAACCACCACATCAACTCAAGAAGGAAATCCCATCATGAAAATAAAATCCACCCTCATCGTCCTCTCTCTCATCGCCGCCCCCGCATTTGCTTCGGATCGGGTGGTCAGCAAAACGCGCGAACAAGTGCGGGCTGAGTTGGTGCAGGCTCAGCAAAGCGGCGAGATGCTCGCCTCTGGCGAATCGGGTCTGACGCTCAAGCAAATAAACCCCACTGCATACCCGGTGAGTGCTTTAACCCAGGCCCCCAAAACTCGCGAGCAAGTGCGCGCGGAACTGGATCGGGCAATCCAGACGGGCGAGATGCTTGCGGCAGGAGAATCAGGCGCCAAGCTCAATGAACTCATGTCGCGCCGCTACCCAGCCATTGCCGCCAAATCCTACAAGTCCCGGGACGAGGTCAAGAGTGAGCTGGCCCGCGCCATCCGCGAAGGCGAACTTGTCGCTGTGGGCGAAGACGGCCGCAAGCTCAACGAGATCTATCCTGACCGCTACCATGCAGCGCACCATTCAACCGTGGCCCCAAGTTCAGATGATTCCACCAAGGCGCCCCGGTTCTAGTGGGTTCCGCCTGAAGCAGTCTATGAGGATATGCAGAGAGTCATGCCTCGGTGGTGAGGTGTTTGCCAGCACTGCGCGTGCTCGGAAAATGCATCGAAAAGCAGGTCATGCCATCGACCGAACTCACTGACATGCTGCCGCCGTGCGCGTGAACGATGGCCTGGGTGATGGACAGGCCAAGGCCCGCTCCATCTGAGTCCAATTGCTTTCGCGATTTGTCGGCCCGGAAGAACCGATCGAACAGGCGGGGGATCATTTGCTCGTCGATGGGAGGGCCTGCGTTCAAGACATTGACCGTTGTTCCATTGGCGTTGCCCATGACGTCGATGACCACTCGCTCACCAGCGGGTGTGTAGCGAATCGCATTGGACAAAAGATTGCTCAGGGCTCGACGGAGCATCAATCGATCACCCCAAACCTCTGCCTGCCCAAGGAGCTCCAGCCGCACCTGCTTTTCTTCGGCAAGCGCTTCATAGAAGTCATACAGTGCCCGAGTTTCATCGTGAACGGCGATTTTCTCGGTACTGGGAAGGATGAGTCCGTGATCGGCCTTTGCAAGGAACAGCATGTCGGCGACCATGCGGGCCAAACGTTGGTACTCCTCGGCGTTGGAGGCAAGAATGTCCCGGTACTCGTCTGAAGAACGTGTCTGGCTGAGCGTGACCTGCGTTTGCGTCATCAAGTTGTTGATGGGCGTACGCAGCTCGTGTGCGAGATCCGAAGAAAACTCTGAGAGGCGGTCGAATTCTTCCTTTAGGCGCCGGAGCATTTCGTTCAGAGTGGTAGCCAGGTCTGCCATCTCCACCGGAAACTCCTGGGTCGGCATCCGCTCGTCCAGTCGCTGTGCCGTGATGGCCATCGCGCGGGACCGCATGGCCCGAAGGGGGGCCAAGCCATTCTTTGCGGCCCACCAGCCCAGAACCCCGGCCACCAGCGTTGCCAATGCGACGTAACCCACGAGCACCCGAGTGAGGCCCTGCATGAAATGCTTGTGGTGTGCAATGTCCAACGCGACCCAGATCTGGATCGATGCTTCCGAGGAGCCCGGCAACGACACGGATTCGGACATACCGCGGTACTCGCGGTCCTTGGTTTGCCAGGATGCAGCCCCTAGGCGGGCCTTCTGGGTTAGGGCGACCAAGTCCGCTGGGAACTGGAAATCGGTGGTCGCGTAGAGCGGTTTCCCGCCCCGAAGCACGCTGACAAAGAGGCCTTCATGACTATGAAGCACATCATCCAGCCGAGTTTGGAGATCCTGCTGGGATTTGGATTTTCCGATGACTTCCCGTGTCAGATGAATCTTGTCACGCAGCGTGTCCCGGTCAAGTTCCACAAAATGCCGGTCAATGGAAATGGCGACAAGCGTCCCCAGGCCAACGAGGACGAGCCCGGAAGCCAGCGTAAAAAAGACCGTCAGCCGCGTCGTGAGCGAGTACCGGGCTTTCACACACTCTCCTGCGGTGCCTCAAGCACATACCCCATTCCCCGCACCGTCTGGATCAGCTTGGTGTCGTAGGCGTCATCGATCTTGGCCCGCAGCCTGCGCATCGCCACCTCGATCACGTTGGAATCGCTATCGAAATTCATGTCCCACACCTGGGAGGCGATCAGCGAACGCGGCAGGACTTCCCCTTGGCGGCGCATCAATAGCTCCAGCAAGCCGAACTCCTTGGCCGTGAGGTCGATGCGCTTGCCTGAGCGGCTGACGCGCCGGCGCAGAAGGTCCAGCTCAAGGTCGGACACCTGCAGTACCGTCACCTCCGTGCCATTGCGGCCGCGTCGCAGGATAGTGCGCACCCGCGCCAGCAGCTCGGCAAAGGAGAACGGTTTGACTAGGTAGTCGTCAGCACCCAGCTCCAGGCCCTTCACTCGGTCTTGCACCTGGTCCTTGGCCGTGAGAAACAGGACGGGCATCTTCTCGCCGTGGCGGCGCAGATTGGTGAGCACCTGCCATCCGTCCATCCCAGGAAGCATCACGTCCAGGATCACCAGGTCGTAGTCACCTTCCTGGGCCAGGTGCAGGCCATCGATTCCGTTGTGGACAAGGTCGGCGTTGAATCCCGCCTCGCGCAACCCTTGGCGCAGGTATTCGCCGGTTTTGATTTCATCCTCGACGACCAATATCTTCATGCGGTCTCCCTGACACTGCGTGTGGCCGCAAGTGTGCCCGTGGATCGCTGGCTTTCTTGAACATGACAAAGATGTAATGAAGCCGTTATGTCGTCGGAAGCCATTGGCTCACACAATGCGTTGCATCAAGAACGCATGGTGAACCTATGAAAATTTCCTGGCTTTCGCGACCTACCTCAACCCCCTGGCTGGCCGCAGCGCTATTGGCGCCGTCCCTTGCCCTGGCGCAGCTGCCCGAGGGCGAAACCGCGAAGATGGACTACCAGCTTTCGTACCGTTCAGCCCTCTCAGGCTACGAAGCTTACAAAGAGCAATCCGTCCAACCCTGGAAGGCGGCTAACGACAAGGTGGGCGAGATCGGCGGGTGGCGTGCCTATGCCAGGGAAATGCGCCAGACGCCACCGGCAACCGGGCAGGAACAACCCGCGCAGGGCCATGATGCACACCACGGGGGCAAACAATGAATCGCCCCTTGCGCATGCCCCGCGCCAAACTCGTGATCGCCGTGGCCGCAGTTGCCGTGTTGTCTGGCTGCGCCAGCGTGAATCTGGAGCAAAACCTGTCCAGCGCCAACGCGGCGGCAAGCAGCTTCACGGACGGCCAGCTCACCCTGGCCCGGGACCAGAGCGAGCGAGATGCGTTGCGACAGCGCGCTTCGGATCTGCTGGCCAAGCCGCTCAGTCAGAAGGATGCTGTGCAACTCGCACTCGTCAATAGCCCATCCCTGCAGGCCATCGTGGCCCAGAACTGGGCGGACGCGTCAACGGCAGCTCAGTCCGGCCGCATCGCGAACCCCATCCTGAGCCTGGAGCGTGTGCGCTTGGGAGATGAGACGGAAATCGGACGCCTCCTGTCCTTCGGTCTTCTGGACTTGCTGACCTTGCCAACGCGCAAGGGCATTGCCGAGCGACGCATCAAGCAGACGCAGTTGCGTCTGAGCAGCGACGTGGTGGATCAAGTCACGCAGGTGCGTCAGGCCTGGGTACGCGGCGTGGCCGCACAACAGAACCTCACCTACACACAGCAGGTGTTCGCCAGCGCTCAAGCCAGCGCGGAACTTGCCAAGCGCATGCAGGCGGTGGGCAATTTCAACAAGCTTGACCGTGCACGCCAGCAAGCTTTCTATGCCGACACAGCGACCCAACTGGCCACTGCCCAGCACCAGGTCACGGCCTCCCGCGAGGAGCTGGTACGGCTGCTGGGCCTGGACGACAGCCAGGCCCAACAGCTCAAGTTGCCCGAGCGTCTGCCCACACTGCCCAAGGAGCCGCTGTCCCCATCCGACGCTGCCCGCCAGGCATCGAAGGGGCGCTTGGATCTGCAGCTCGCGAAGGCCGACTACGACGCAGCGGCTCGGTCCCAAGGCTGGAACACGCTCACCACTTTCACGGACATCGAGCTGGGAGTTAGGCGCGATTCGGTCTTTGATGCCGCCGAAAACACCCACTCCACACGGCGCGGCTTCGAGATCAGCCTGCAGTTGCCGATCTTCGATTGGGGTGGCATGCGGCGCGACGCTATGAACGCGCAGACCCTGGCTGCAGCCAATCGCCTTGAGGCGACTGCCCGCGCGGCGGGCTCCAACCTTCGGGAAAGCTACTCCGCGTACCGCACGGCATACGACATCGCGCGTCACCATCGCGATGAGGTAATCCCCCTGAGAAAAACCATTTCAGAAGAAAACCAGCTTCGCTACAACGGGATGCTGATCAGCGTTTTCGAGTTGCTCGCTGACTCCCGCGACCAGGTGAACTCAGTGATGGCGGCTCTGAACGCCGAACAGCAGTTCTGGCAGGCGGACGCAGCCCTTCAGGCTTCTCTCATCGGCAAGCCCACCAGTGCTGGCGTCACGGGCGGTGGCGCAGCCGCTGCCGAAGCTGGTGCAGGCCACTGATCCCCTCAAGGAAACCAACATGAATTCAAGAAGAGATTTTTTTCGATTTGCGGGCATTGCCGGAGGGGCCGTGGCCGCAGCGAGTGTGAGCCGGGTCGCGATGGCAGCTCTGCCGGAACCCGTGTACCAGACAAGCCCAGACACGATGGCGCCGCTCGTACCCAACTCCGGGCGCCCCTACAACCCGGTCGTCACGCTCAACGGCTGGACACTGCCCTGGCGCATGAATCAGGGGGTAAAGGAGTTTCACCTGGTGGCTGAACCGGTCGTGCGCGAGATGGCACCTGGCTTCAAGGCGCATCTTTGGGGGTACAACGGCCAAAGTCCGGGCCCCACCATCGAAGTGGTGGAAGGCGACCGCGTTCGCATTTTCGTGACCAACAAGCTACCCGAGCACACCAGCATCCACTGGCACGGACAGCGTTTGCCCAACGGCATGGACGGTGTGGCAGGACTGAACCAGCCCGCGATCCAGTCGGGCAAGACCTTTGTCTACGAATTCGTGGCGCGCCGTCCAGGTACCTTCATGTACCACCCGCACGCCGATGAGATGACCCAGATGGCCATGGGCATGATGGGCTTCTGGATCACGCATCCGAAGACCAAGCATCCGCTGATTGATGAAGTGAATCGAGACTTTTGCTTCCTGCTCAGTGCCTACGATATTGAGCCCGGGGCCGCTACGCCGAAGGTCGCGGAAATGCTGAATTTCAATCTATGGACTTGGAACAGCCGCATCTTTCCTGGCATCGATTCCTTGAACGTCCGGCTCAACGACAAGGTGCGCATTCGCATCGGCAACCTCACCATGACTAACCACCCGATGCATTTGCACGGTCATGAGTTTTTGGTCACCGGCACGGATGGCGGTCCCACACCAAAGAGCACGCGTCTCTATGAAGTGACCACCGACGTGGCCGTGGGCCAGATGCGCCAGATCGAGTTCCTCGCGGACGAAGAAGGCGACTGGGCATTCCACTGCCACAAGAGCCACCACACCATGAATGCAATGGGTCACGACATTCCCACCATGATTGGCGTGGACCATCGGGGCGTTGCCAAGAAGATCAACAACCTGATTCCCGACTACATGGTCATGGGCGAGCGCGGCATGGCAGACATGACCGAAATGGAGATGCCCATCCCGGACAACACCATTCCCATGATGACAGGAGAAGGCCCGTTCGGCTCGGTCGAAATGGGCGGGATGTTCAGCGTCCTCAAAGTACGCCGCGACCAGAAGCCGGGCGACTACAAGAACCCGGGTTGGTACAAGAACCCGGAGGGAACTGTGGCCTACGAGTACACCGGGCCGATGGCTGAACCGGCCCGCTTCAAGGCCGAGGGTGGGCAGTCCATGCCTCGCAAAGAGAAATCCAGCTCAGACACCGTCGTTAAGGTCAAAAAGCCGTCTTCGCACAGCGGCCACTGATCGCTACGTTCCACATCACATCCAGAACCCAAGGCAACTATGAAACGCACCCTCACCCTGATCGCAGCCTCCGCCCTGGTGGCTCTGTCCTTCAACAGCTTTGCAGGTGGTACTCATAGCGGTGGTCACGGCCACGCAAGCGAGGAGTCAGCCATTGGTCAACCCGGTAAGGCTGCCAAGGTGACCCGCACAATCAACGTGGACATGGCTGACACCATGCGCTTCACGCCGGCAGCGATCTCCGTCAAGCAGGGCGAAACCATCAAGTTCGTGATCAAGAACAGTGGTCAGGTCAAGCACGAATTCAGCCTGGGCACCGAGGCCGAGCTCAAGGAGCACTACGAGACCATGAAGAAGTTCCCCGAGATGGAGCATGACGAGCCCAGCAAGATCTCTCTCGCACCAGGCAAACAGGGCGAAATCATCTGGCAATTCACCAAAGCCGGTGATGTGAATTTTGCTTGCCTGTATCCAGGCCACTACGACGCTGGCATGAAGGGCCAGGTCAAGGTCTCCAAGAAGTAAATCCCGGGTTGCTGACCAACCCACTGAACAAGGAACTCTTATGAAGAAAACCAATACCGCCATTTCCGCCGTGTTGCTGTCGCTGGCCACGCTGCTGCCAGTCTCGACCATGGCGCAAGCTGCAGGTGATGCCGCCAAGTCGTCCCCTGCCGCAGCCTCCATGACCGATGGCGAGGTTCGCAAGATCGATAAGGACAGCAGCAAGATCACCATCAAGCACGGGGAAATCAAGCATTTGGAGATGCCGGGCATGACCATGGTGTTCAACGCCAAGGACAAGTCCCTGCTCGACAAGGTACAGGTCGGCGACAAGGTCAGCTTTATGGCGGTAAGCGAAGGCGGAAAGATGGTCGTGACGGCCATCGAGCCAGCCAAGTAAGCCAAGCGACTTTTGGACAGTGCCCTCAATCGGGAGGGAGTTTCCTCACCCCCGAGAAATATGCCTTCCAGCCGTCGCCTCTTCGGGCGTCGGCGCTAAGGCGTCAAAAGGGGCGTTAATGCGAGCCAAGATGGCTATGAACTCCCCGCATCCAGGTCATTAGATCGAGATGGCTGTTCGGGGACTGCTTGGTCGGTTCCGTACGAGTTGGGCTAGCCTTGGCATCGCGCCGCTTCGGTTTGACAAAACTTGCGTTGTGGTTAGGCACGGAGGGACTGTCGGCTGCAAGGTTGTCCAGGATCGCGCAGTGCGCATGGTCGTCGCCAGCGCATATGGAAACCAGCTGCTCCAACGCTGTTTTCATCTCGACAATTTCTCTGAGTTTCTCTTCCAGATCTGCAAGATGACGCTCGGCAATCGCTTTGACTTGCCGACTGGTACGGCCCGTGTCACCCCACTGGCCGATCAATTCCGCAATCTGAGCCATCGAGAAGCCCAGACGGCGCGACTGCCGGATGAACCGCAACACAGAAACCTCGCGTTCCCCGTATTTCCTGTAGCCAGATTCACTTCGCTCGGCTTCGGGCAACAAGCTGGTCTGCTCATAGTGGCGGATCATCTTGGCGGACACGCCGGCCGCCTTGGCTGCATCGCCGATATTCATGAGTGTGCTCATGGGAGGCTCCTGTCTGGTGAATGGTCGATAGCAGGACTGTCCACCTTGCCACGATGTCAATGTCAAGGCCCCGGACAGTCTTCGGAGCACGACGCAACTCAGGCGGGAGGGTACCCGGCTTCGGTCAAAGCTTCGGCGAGCGTCGCGCGGTCTTCGGTGCTTTGGACAGTGACGGTGCGCTTAGCCATGTCCACCTGGACCTTGCTCTCTGGATCGGTCATCTGCAGTGTCTGGCTCACCATTCCAGCGCAGTGGCCGCAGGTCATGTCGGGAAGTTGGAATTCATGCATTTTTTCACCTCTTGGAGAAAAGTTAAGAGGTGCCCAGTCTCGGGTTTGCCACAGGGGTAAGGTCAAGTCCGTTGGTGTTCAGAAGCCGCGTGTTCGCCACTTGTGTCTCCCACCGTGTCAAGCCTGACAGTTCGACTGCCGGTAACTGCCGGAGCCAAACACTTGGAGTTGACATGAATGCCACAGCCATCGAGGCGCTAACGTCCGCCTCTCTTTCGACCACTCACCTGACCTTCCCTATTGCGGGCATGACCTGCGGCTCCTGTGTTGGGCGGGTCGAGAAGGCTCTTAGAGCCGTACCGGGTGTCCGTGAGGTGACCGTGAACATCGCTACTGAGCGAGCTTCAGTGGTCGCTGCTTCTTCAGTGGAGGTACCCACCTTAGCAGCAGCGGTAGAAAAGGCGGGCTACGCAGTGCCAGAAGAGTCACTGGAGCTCGCAATAGAGGGAATGACGTGCGCGTCGTGCGTCGGCCGGGTCGAAAAAGCGCTGAAGGCCGTGCCTGGCGTTAAACACGCCGAGGTCAATCTGGCGACAGAGCGAGCGCAGGTTCGCTTCGATGCGGGAGTCCCGCCCGACCGTTTGATCGCCGCCGTCGTGAGGGCGGGCTACGAGGCACAGGTTGTGGATGCGAGCACTCCGTCCGCAACCGGAAAGCAGTCTGCTCCTTGGTGGCCCGTTGCGTTGGCGGCCGGCTTATCCGCCCCCCTAGTGCTGCCCATGCTGGGCATGCTGTTTGGTCAGGACTGGGCACTCAACGGCTGGTTTCAGCTGGCCTTGGCCACGCCTGTGCAGTTCTGGCTGGGCGCACGGTTTTATCGTGCCGGCTGGAAGGCGCTGCGCGCCGGTGCAGGGAACATGGATTTGCTGGTTGCATTGGGTACGTCTGCCGGGTACGGATTGAGCTTGTACCTGCTGTTCAAGCATGCGGAGCACGGAACACCCCACCTGTACTTTGAGGCCTCTGCTGTCATCGTGACCCTCGTTCTGCTTGGGAAATGGCTGGAAGCCCGAGCAAAGCACCAAACCACGGAGGCAATCCGGGCGTTGCACGCGCTGCGGCCTGAGATGGCGCGCGTCCGCACAGATGCTGGCGACGTTGATCTGCCGCTCGGGCGGGTGAAAATGGGAGATACGGTAGTCATTCGTCCTGGGGAGAGAGTTCCGGTGGACGGGTCGGTGATCGAGGGAGCCAGTCAGGTAGATGAGTCGCTGATTACCGGAGAGAGCTTGCCCGTCGCAAAGCATGTCGGCGACAAGGTGACCGGGGGCGCCGTCAACGCAGAAGGCTTGTTGCTGGTTCGAACCACCGCTATTGGGGCCGAGTCCACGTTGTCGCGGATCGTCCGCATGGTCGAGTCGGCGCAAGCCAAAAAGGCTCCAATTCAACGGGTCGTTGATGAGGTCAGTGCGGTCTTTGTGCCCGTCGTCCTTGGCCTTGCCGCAATCACGCTGGTAGGCTGGGGTGTTGCCACAGGCAATTGGGAACAGGCGATTGTCAATGCCGTCGCGGTGCTGGTCATCGCGTGTCCATGCGCGCTGGGTTTGGCGACTCCGACTGCGATCATGGCAGGCACAGGCGTCGCCGCACGTCACGGCATCTTGATCAAGGATGCGGAGGCACTTGAGGTCGCCCACCGCATCGACACCGTAGCTTTTGATAAGACCGGCACCCTGACTGAAGGCAAGCCCACGTTGGCGGCATCGATTCCTTCTGATCAGCATGGCGAGCATTTACTGCCATTTGCTGCGGCCATTCAAAACGGTAGCGAGCACCCGTTGGCAAAGGCGGTGATGGATGCAGCGCGTGCTAAGGGATTGATTGTCCCTCGGGCCACCGAGGTGACTGCTGTTGCTGGCCGGGGTATGTCCGCTACCGTCAAGGGACGCCAGATACGCCTAGGAAGCACCCGTTACATGGTTGAGTTGGGCGTGAGTACAGCAGCCCTGACGGCGGAGGCAGCACAGATGCAGCAAGAGGGACGCACCGTATCGTGGCTTGCCGATGTAACCGATGCCCCTGCCGTAATGGGTCTGTTAGCGTTCGGAGATACCGTCAAACGCA
Source organism: Acidovorax sp. BLS4 (assembly GCF_032929295.1). Classification (NCBI taxonomy): domain Bacteria; kingdom Pseudomonadati; phylum Pseudomonadota; class Betaproteobacteria; order Burkholderiales; family Comamonadaceae; genus Acidovorax; species Acidovorax sp. BLS4. Next base: position 5,034,312 of record NZ_CP136797.1, on the reverse strand, counting down.
GCTCGCAACAGGCCATTGCACAGCTGCACAGCCTTGGCATCCAGACCGTTCTGATCACCGGTGACAACAAAGGAAGCGCAGAGGCGGTGGCTCGCGCCTTGGGCATAGATCAGGTCTGCGCCGAGGTGCTGCCGGAGGGCAAAGCTGATATTGTTGTCCAGCTCAAAGCGAGCGGCAGACACGTTGCAATGGTCGGCGACGGGATCAACGATGCGCCCGCTTTGGCGGCCGCGAACGTCGGCATCGCCATGTCCACGGGTACGGACGTGGCCATGCATGCGGCAGGCATCACTCTCATGCGCGGTGACCCCGCGCTTATCGCCGATGCCATCGATATCTCCCGGCGCACATACGCGAAGATCCGCCAAAACTTGTTTTGGGCATTCGCGTACAACGTTGTCGGGATCCCCTTGGCCGCGTTTGGACTCCTAAACCCCATGGTGGCTGGAGCTGCCATGGCCCTTAGCAGCGTGAGTGTGGTGAGCAATGCACTCCTGCTGCGGTCTTGGAAGAGGTGAACCGAGCCTTTCTACGTTCACTAGCTGATCTCGAACCACTAATCTGTTTGTTCAACTTTCTGAACAAAAGTCCGCTGATTGATCAGTATTCTGAACAGCCGGGACTGGCTTTTCTCTATGTCGACTCGTTGGGTCGGCTGAACGGTTTGTCTGCTTTGTCTGCATGGGAACAGTTCTCTCGTCGTGGCTAGATAGATTTATGAACTCACGAAGCAGCGACAGGTTTACGCGCGTTCACCTTTTTGGTCGAATGCACAGCTAGAACAGTGCACACAAAACGCACACCGCTCCACCGCGCACTCAGCGCAGTGAGGAGGTACTGAACAACGAATAGCGCAGCAGATGCCCAAAAGGCAGTCGTAGAAGCACCGCAATAGTGAAGGGCCGGGAGGACAAGCGCAAGAAGCAGCAGCGAGACGGTTGCCATATCACGGTACAAAAGGAACAACCTGTGGGCCTCGGCGACCTCAGGTTCGGTACCCACCTGCCTGTACAGCTTGTACCACTTGGCGTTCTGCTCTGCAGGATCCTTGGGCAGGACTCCAACATGCCTCTTCAATGCGCTCATGTCGACTCGCTTATCGCTAGGCCCATACCTTGTGAAGGCCTGGCACCCTGGCAGGACCCCTAAGGGCTTCCAATAAACGAGCATCGACTTGACATCGTGCGGGAGAACATTGATCACCAGAAGAACCAGTACCGGCAGTGCCAATGAGAACACGAGGCGAGCCATGCCCAGTCGCGTCAGTGTTTGTGCTTGCACCCATTCTGGAGCTGCCAAAGCCAGCACGACACCCAAGTCAATCAATGCGATGGAAGTAAGCCAAACCAGATTGAGCGATTTCAGGGTTCGGGGAGAGACCGCTTTCATCCCGCGTACTCCGTGTCGATGAAGTAGCTGCCGTCCGCAATCGTGAATTGGATCCATCCGTCACGTCGCGTCGTCAGCACATGTCTGTCTCTTCCGGTACTGCGTACACGAACGCCACTATGGCGAACGACCCGGCTGTAGTCTGGGACCATTTTTTGTGTTTCGTGTTCAATTGGCTTATCCGAGATCACAACCGCATCAGGGGTAAAGTGCTCAAAAATCTCAGGGCAGAAGCCACTTTCGCGCCCATGATGGGACGCCACGAGAATGTTTGTATCGCGCAGCTTGGCGCAAAAATCAGTGCGCTGCAGCAGGGCCCGCCAGCCGGGTTTTTCCAGGTCTCCAGGAAAAATAATTTTGAACCCATCAAATTCGATAAATACAACCAAACTGAGATCGTTCGTATTTGTGAATTGCGGGTAGGTGTTGTAGAAGGTCGTGCAGGTAATGCCGCCCATATTTTGATTAAATGGCTGGGCAGGAACTCCTTGAAAATTGTCGCAGTTGGCGATGAAGCGTTTTGCATCCTTCGTGAGCGGACCACCTGCGAGTTTCATCTCTCTCCAGTGCTGGGCGCTTGGACTCGGATTGCGAAACCAGACGGGAACATAGATCGCTTCATCCCAAAGTCCTTGCAGATCATTCATGTGATCTTGGTCCGCATTGGTAATGAAAAGGTAGTCCAGTTGGTTCCGATCAAGTGCGTACTTGATAAAAGTGCTCGGACGCCAACTTGAAGTGCACCCAGAATCGATCATTGCGAGTCGTCCTGCGGAACCGTCCATTTGGTGATGCAACATCGCGCACGCGCCATGTTGCACGTCCCATACTCGCAATAGCATCTGCCCAGGTTGAGCCATATCCCCCCCTTATTTCGTAACAGCAATTCTCCCGTACGTTAGCTCCAGGCCCAAGCACCGAATGTCAAAGACGGGGAGGTCAGGCTCATTGGCTGGACCAGCCGATCCGAGCAATCATGGCGCGCGGTCATCGAAGTAAATCCAGCCACTTCATGTTGTCGATGCCGTTGTGGCAATGCGCTCGTCGACTGAACATGTGGACGCTTAAGATGCCTGCCATCCGAGCTTGTGTGAGCTGGAAGTTTGGTCATGGCGCGCATCGTCCTCCGTGTGAACATAGATGCTTGTTGTGGCGATATTCGCGTGGCCCAGGTTATCGCGCACGGCCTTCAAATCCATGTTGTCGCTTTGATGGGTACCTGCCGTATGACGCATCCAGTGGGCAGAGGCCTGCTCAACATGGGCCGCCGCCCCTTCATGATCAGGCCCTAGAGCCCGTAAGCGCGCTGCGGTCTGACGAAAGATGTCTTTAACCAATTCGTGGACGCCGGTGCGCCCCATTGGTCGGACACCGCCGATCAGGGGCAACAAAAGCGGAAGAGTGTCCCCCTCACGCGGCAACGGTGTCAGGTTGTTTGATTTCCTGTAGCGCATCAACTCCGACACGAGCTCATCGGTTGCTGGGATGACCCGGGTTTTTTCTCCCTTGCCTCGAACTTCGAGCCACCAGCGTTCCCGTCCATCAACTCCACGGCGCCAGTAAAAGTCACCCATAGAGTTGTTGCAGACCTCAGAGATTCGTAGCCCTCCGATGTAGAGAAGGGAGAAAAGCCAACGGAACCGCGCTGCCTGGAGGGCCGCGCGAGGCGTCCCGGTGGGCAGTGACTCGACGGTTGCGCGCACATGCGCCCAATGTTCGCGAGGGAGGAACCTGGCAGTTTGGGCTGGTCGCGCGACGGATTTGCGGCGCCGCAAAGCAAGTGGATTACCCGCCAGATATCCAGCCTGGACTAGCCAATTGAAGAGGCTATTGAGGATCGACAGCGCCTGTCGCTGGCTCATCTGGTCCAGCGGCTTGGCGAACGGACGCCATTGAGACGAGGAGCGCGGCGCTTTTTGGGCAACTTTCATCAACCATCGGTCGGCCGGCTGCGGATCTTCAAGAAAGGACTCGTAGGCCAGGAAGTCCTCGTGGGTCAAATCGGACAGGGCCTTGCCGTGCTGGTGCACGCACCAAAGCAGAAGTCTTTCTGCTTCCTTGCGATAGCTGGCCAGGGTGGCTCTTGAATCCTTGTAGCGCGCCAGCCAAGCCAAAACTGCAGAGCGGTCGTCATTGGCCGCGACCTGGGGCACGCCCTGGGCCCGATTTCGACCACGCTCTCCGGACAGGTGACGGGGTAGCACCAAGCCCTCCAAAGGCTCAAGATGCGCCAAAACGGCCGGTGGGACGATCAAACTGCTCATAAGCCTGATTCTATGGACATTAGAGTAATTATGTCCAGAGATTGAAATTTAGATCATTAATTTATACGTTATACGTTGTATTATTTGACAATGAGTGAAGAATCCGAAATCCAAGCCGAAGTTGAAGCCCTGCGGGAGCGTTTCAGCGACACAAAAGCGCTGTACCGCGAGGTTTGTGCGTTGCTGTTCTTCCGGTATGGCATCACGCCAACCGCGAGCAAGTTGTATCAGCACGTGCGAAAAGGATCCATGAGCGCCCCGGCCGATGCTTTAGCCAAGTTCTGGGAAGAGTTGCGTGGCAAAGCGCGGGTGGAAATTGGTCACCCAGACCTGCCCGATGCTCTAAAGCAGGCAGCAGGCGAGGCAGTCAGCGTGCTTTGGACGCAGGCAACGGAATTAGCGCGCGAGGAGCTGGCAGTGCTGCGCATAGAGACGCGCTCAGAGGCCCAGAGTGCCCAGGCAGATCTGCAGGAGGCTCTGCAACGAAGCGCCATGCTGGAGACCCAGATACAGACCGCACAGGCCAAAATCACCGAGCTGGAGACCCGAGCTCAAGCCCTTGCTACAGAGCTTGAGCAAGAGCGGCGTGCGCACGCTGCGAGCGAAGCGCGGGGTGAGGCCCTTTCGCGGCAGGTGGATGAGCTGAAGCTGGAGCAGTCCAAGAGCAGGCAGCATTTCAGCGCTGAATTGGAGAAGGGTCGCGCAGCCATTGATGAAGCCGCCCAACGTGCCACGGAAGCGGAGCATCGCGCTCTTCGCGAGATTGATCGAGAGCGTACCGCACGTGCACAGGCAGAAAAGCAATCGGAGCAATTGCGGAGCAAGCTCACAGAGGCCGAGCGGGATCACCACAACAGGCTCTTGGAAGCCAATGCAGCCCAAACACGGTTGGCGGCGGAACTGGACAGTACCCGGGCCACCTTAGATGAACGAGCCAGGGTGGATCAGACGCAAGGTATTGAGCTGCAGCAAGCCCTTCAGGCGGTGGCGCAGTACAAAGCTGAGGCAGACACCCTGCGCACTTTGGTCGCGCAATTTCAACCGCCGACCAGGCCCGCACGCAAGAAAAAACCGGTGGACGGCCATTGATTGCTTGCGCGTCGACCGCCCGTCGGCGAAAAAGAGTCAGGCAGAATTTGCATTCAAGGTAGCGGCAATCCCATGGCACGAGACGACTTCACAAAACCCACCAAGAATCAGGCTTTCCAAAGAGTGGCTGGCCGTTGTTCGAATCCCGATTGCCGCGCAACAACCTCCGCGCCTGTGGGCAAAGCTGATTTCTCCAACGTTGGGGTCGGCGCGCATATACACGCGGCATCTCCCGGTGGACCTCGGTATCTCGCCGCGATGACGGCGGAGGATCGGAGCGGCTTCGGCAACATCATCTGGCTATGCCAGACTTGCTCGACGATCATCGACCGAGACCCCGACTCTCATCCTGCAGAAAAGCTCAAGAAATGGAAATCATCCGCTGAAGCAAGGGCTCTAATGGAGCAGGGCAAACGGCTTCCCGATGAAAAGGACATCTATCGCATGGCGGCGATGACCATGGGCCACGGATCGCCAGGTTTCTATCCTGAAGCCATTGGCAATGTTCACAGATCGTTGGTCAGTCAACTGGAGTCTGTTGACCCGAGGTTCACAGTTTCAACGGCATACTCAGGTGACAAAACAACGATTCTGGTGGGCGCGAAAGAGACGGTGTCTTTCTCGATCAAGATTGGGCCGGAATCGGCTGCGGCCTGGCGCGAGGGCCTGCATGCTGCCATCGACGGGGGATGTGAAGCCACGCTGCCACTCGATGGGGTCGTGTTTGAAGGTTCAAGACTCTTTGATGTGCTGCATAAGGACGCCGACTTATCATCGATAACGATCATCCCGGCGGCACGCCCAGCCGTACTAAAGATACTGGCACCACAGAATGTACCTGCGGTTTTTGAAAGCATTGCTGGCCAATTGTCAGCTGGGCGCAAACAAATCAGGTTCTCAGGCTCCGGGTGTGGCGGACTTCTAGACGTAGAAATAGTGTTCACACCGACCGTTGGTGATGGGGTTCACTCAGTATCGACCCTGACCACTAACGTGAAAGCTTGGCAGGGAAAGGAGGCTGCCAACCCTCCGTACCTGGACGCATTCATCAATCTGCTCGAAACTATCGTTGACTCCTCCGCCTTCGTCTCATTCATTTTGGAGGTCGAGGGAAATCAGGTGTCGACGGGTAAATTTCATACTCCTAAGCACGTTGAGGAGATGAACGAAACGCTTGCATTTTCTCACTATGTAAGGCGAGCGAGAAATGTACTCAGATACCTACGGATAAGTACACCGATCAATATCTTCGAGGCCATTTCCACGGATGACCACCGTGCTCTGGCGAGAGCCAGCGATATCGTCGAGGGCAAGCTTTCGTACCAGCGTTCCCAAATCACCGGCTCGTCCAATGTGAGGATCGCGTGTTCAGATGGGGGTGAAACCCTGATGGAGTTAGTGCGCAAAGGAGAGTTTTCTGTACTCCAGCAGAAAGAACCCGCATCTATGGTCACTATTTATGGGAAGCCATACGAACTCCCACAGACAACAAGCTATCACTCACCCGTAAGGCTGCATATCCTGAGGAAAAAGAAGAAAAAGGAGGTCGTGGACTTTAGCTTGCGGATTGAAATGGCGGACAAATTCACGAGCCAAACATACTTCGATGTGCAGCAATGACGATACCCACGTTCGATATGTGAATATGGCGCCTGCCGCGGCACCAATGTTGTCTTTCTTGCCGGACGTTTGTGCTGTAGAGTTCATGCTGGTGACCGTCACCTGCCGCACGCGCTCAGCATGAGTACGACGAAGACGGAAATTCCTGCAGACCTCACCCTATCCTTGTTTTTCCATGGGCGGCCCGCAATGCGTGCACCGGCATATCCGCCCAGGAGAAAACAATGGACATTCAGCAGTTGAAGCTGCTGGCGGGACGCGTGCGCGGCCTGCTGGAGCAATCTCGACATTCCATCGGTCACAACCAGTCACTCGACTTGATTGCAGCGCTGCCCGGCCTGCGCAACTGGCCAGAGGTGCAAGCATTTCCTGATCGTGTCGCAGCTTGCGAACTTGATCAGGTGTCGACGGGCCGCCTGGTATTCAGGCTCAAGCGTAAATTCGATCTAGATTTCTCGCCGCAGTCGATGTTGGCGGCTTTGCATCCTCCAGGCACCATGAAGGAGCCGCCGACACCACAGATCTGGCCGACTGGCTCGTCCCCTGGCGTTTACATCACCGACTCGCAGGATGCGATCAACGCTCTGCTTGAAAGCTATGAGGAAGCGACAGATGGTGCCCTTGTGTACGCCGAACGCGCCGGCAACCACTGGGAGAGCCGCATTGATCTTGGCGAGGGCGGCTTGTGGTCTAGCGGTCTGCAACGCGTGCCGAGCGGCACGTTGATCGTTGTAGGGCCGCTGATGCTCGACCAACAATCATGGACTGACAGCTCAGAGCATCTGCACATGGCTTGCCTGATTGCTCAAGGAGCTCAGCACCGGGTTGCGGTGCTCATTGAAACACCTGCACCAGCGACGATGTTCGAAGACATCCAGCTTATGGTTGCCTCTGCACATGCAGAGGACGACGACTGCGAAACCGCATTGCTCGGCCTTGTTGACGCTGATGGCCAACTCCAGTTGCGTCAACCCTTCGGGGGACAACGCCCGATCCCGAAAAGGGTACGCAGCGTGGCAACGCCAGACGCGATCCCCGCTTCGGTACGCACCCAAATGGAGAGAGTGATTACTGGGCAAACAGCCGGGCTGCTGCTCTTGGGCTCTTCCGAAGTCCGTGACCACGCCGCGATAGAACTAGTGGCTGCGGCACTGTCCATGACCGAACATGCAGGTCCGGCCGCACGCATCATGCCCCGGCATCGTTCGACCCCCGCCAAAGATTGGCAGGTGCCACAAAGCATCCAGGAACTGCCGTTCCTTCCATCTCCAGAGAGTGCATACGATCAAGGCTACCGGCGCATGATTTTTGCACCGAGCTACACGCCGTCGGAGCTTCTGATGCGCTTCAGCGACGATTGCTTGTTGATTTCCGGCACCTATGGCAGCGGTGTTGATGAAGTGTTCATGAGTGCCTTGCGCTTTGGAAGCTTGCGTAACGAAGGCGATCTGCTTTCTCGGATCATCGCCATACTTGGCGTGAAAAACATTCCCGGCGTGGACGGCACAGCAACGGTCAGTGATCTCTACGTACGCCAGCAGAAGCCTATGGCCGTACCCACAAAGTTCGAAGACTTGATCGAACTCCTGCAGGCGCACCGGGCAGTACGGTGGCAAGATGAAATGGGGCAGCTACTCAGTGCTGGAACAATCACATCAGCTGCCACAAAGTTGGCACTTCAACGCAACCGTGGCGTTGCAGAATTCTTGTCGGAGTGGAGCGAGCGGTCCCAAGCCCGGGGGGAACAGGCCACACCTCGATGACCTGGTCACGCACCAGTAAATATTGGCCCTGGACTGCTGATGGCGTCCGTGCGCCGTGGTTGTGCGGCACTGGGCGCGTCACCTCGCATATCAATGGGAGTTTGCATTGCCAAAGACACTTGCTCAGATGAAGAAGCGGCTTGAAGATGCAATGACCGAGGCCACTGAAGCGGAGGCGATCATTCCGCTGATAAAGCAGGCCATTGCCCGATTTGGATTGGAACCGGACGATCTTTTCGACGGGCGCAGCTCTGAGACGACCACGGCCCTGTATCGGGACGCCCATGGCAACACGTGGGGTGGGCGCGGGCGACGCCCCACCTGGTTGAATGAAGCGCTTGCGAGCGGCAAAACGCTGGAAGACTTTCAGTTTGGCGCACCGTGGGGAAGCAAGCCTAAGTAGTTGATTTAAAGAGTGTTTTTTCCAGAGATTTCTGTTTCTGCACAAAAACCGATATCACCCCATGCTCATCTTCACGTTCGCGATGTCCACACCCGTGTTGTCCGACTTCACCCGGACCTTCACGTTGTAGTCCACCACACGCTTGACAGGGACCAAAACCTTCATTGCTGCGGCTCCTAGAGTTGTTGATTAATTGACGTTTACGTAAACCGAAACATTCTATTCCGCACCCCTGGCGCATACCCCTGCGCGAGGCAGTGGGATGGCGCCCATCCACAAAAAGAACGATCGTGCTTTTTTGAGAATTATAGGCCAGTGTCTCCGGCCTCCGGGCGCTGCGGTGCGGGTGCTGGCACGTCGGCGACAGCGCCGGCCGGTACCGGAGGCACGGCGTCGCCCCGGATCTGCACCACCCGCTGCGGGTAGGGAATGTCGATGCCCGCCCCGCGCAGGCCCTCCAGGATGGCGATGTTGATGGCCGAGCGCAGGTTGACCGAGCCGGCGGAGGGATCGCTGATCCAGAAGTTCAGGCTGAACTCCAGCCCGTCGGGCGCGAAGTTGACGAGGTAGGCCACGGGCTGCGGTTCCTTGAGCACACGGGCCTGCGCGGCGGCGGCCTCGCACAGGATCCGCTGCACCTGGGCCACGTCGCTGTCGTAGCCCACGACGATGTTGGTGGTGACGTTGAACTTGCGGTCGGCGTCGGAGAGGTTCTCCACGCGCTGGGTGATGAGGGTCTCGTTCGGCACGATGGACTCGCGGCCGTTGCCCGCGCGGATGAGGGTGTAGCGTGTCTTGATGTCGGTGATGCGGCCCTCGAAGCCATCGACCCGCACGTTGTCGCCGATGCGCAGCGAGCGCTCCAGCAGGATGACGAAGCCGCTCACGTAGTTGGAGGCGAGCTTTTGCAGCCCGAATCCCAGGCCCACGCCCACCGCGCCGCCCAGCACCGACAGCGCGGTCAGGTCCACCCCCACGGCCGACAGTGCGAACAGCATGCCGATCATCAGCAGCACCGCGCGCGTGGCGTTCACCGCCACCTTGCGCATGGACAGGTCGTTGACGGCATTGCTCAGCACGCGGCGCTCGAACGTGGACGACACCCACAGCGCCAGCACCATCACCAGCCCCGCCGACAACACGCCCTGCAGCAGCATGAGCAGGCTGACCTGCGACTTGCCGAAGCTGATGGTGATGTCGGCCAGTTCCTGGCGCACCAGCGGCAGCAGCCCCACGATCCACAGCACGGCCACGCCCCAGGCCACCCACGAGACGATGCGCTCGACCAGCCGCATGGCCGCCGAGCGCGGGAACGCGGCGGTCAGCACCCGCGCGAAGAAGCGGATCAGCACCAGCGAGGTCAGCACCGGCACCGCCACGCGCAGCAGGAACACCGGCTGGTAATGCTCCACGCCCACGCGCGCCGCATACACCAGCGCCAGCGAGAGCAGCGGGAACATCAGCCCATCGACGGTGCGCCGCCCGAACCACACCGAATCGGCCGGCTGCTGGCGCCCCACCGCGCGGCTGGCCAGGTAGGCCAGGGCGATGCAGGCCGCGAGCACGGCGATCTCCAGCCAGGTGCTGGAATTATTGAAGTCGCGCGACAGGGTGTCGAAGATTTCCATCGGCAGTCAGAAGAAGCAGCAGAGGCAGAAGAAGGCGCCACACGCGGCGGCGCCAGGATCGGAAAGGGTGCAGGGATCGGGAACCGGGGACGGCGGCATGGCCAGCGGGCTCAGCGCGCCGGCTTCCAGGCCGGCGTGCGTTTTTCGGCGAAGGCGCGCGCGCCCTCCTGCGCCGCCGCGTCCATCATGTTGGTGGCCATGGCCTGGCCCGCGAGCTGGTAGGCCGCCTCCACGCCCAGCTCGCGCTGCTGGTAGACCAGGGCCTTGCCCATGGCGACCGCGGCGCGGGGCTTTTCCAGGATGGACTGCACGAGCCGTTCGACCTCGGCATCGAGTTGCGCCTGCGGCACCACGCGGTTCACCAGCCCTTGCGCCTGCGCAGTGCGCGCATCGATGAAGTCGCCCGTCAGCAGCATTTCCATGGCGCGCTTGAGCGGCACGTTGCGCACCAGCGGCACGCTGGGCGTGGCGCAGAACAGGCCGTAGTGGATACCGCTGGTGGCGAAGGTGGCGTCGTCCGCCGCCACCGCCAGGTCGCACTGCGCCACCAGCTGGCAGCCGGCCGCCGTGGCCATGCCCTGCACGCGGGCGATCACCGGCACGGGCAGCTGCTGGATGGCGAGCATCATGCGGCTGCACTGGGCGAAGAGCTTCTGGTACCAGGCCTTGTCGGGGTGGGCGGCCATGTCCTTCAGGTTGTGGCCGGCGCAAAAGGCCTTGCCGCTGGCGGCCAGCACCACCACCCGCGCGGTGTCGTCGCGGGCCACGTCGGCCAGCGCCTGCTGCAGCGCGGCGAGCATGCCGTCGCCCAGCGCGTTGAAGCGCGCGGGGTCGTCCAGCGTGAGGGTGACGACGCCCCGCGCATCGCGCGAAACGGCCAGGGGGTTCGGGGGGGCGGAAGGGGTCGTCATGCGAGGGGGCGGCTAAGGCAGAAGGTCACAGGTCGGCCAGCACGCGCACGTGGGCTTCCACGCTGCGCGCCAGGGCATCCATCATGTAGCCGCCCTCCAGGCACGAGACGATGCGGCCCTTGGAGTGGCGGCGGGCCACGTCCTTCACGCGCTGGGTGATCCAGGTGTAGTCCTGCTCGGTCAGGCCGAGCTGGCCCATGTCGTCCTCGCGGTGGCCGTCGAAGCCGGCGCTCACGAAGATCATCTCGGGCTTGAAGGCCTCCAGCCGCGGAATCCACAGCATCTCGATCAGCTCGCGGATGTCCATGCCGCGCGTGTAGGCGGCCACGGGCACATTGAGCATGTTGGGCGCCGGGTCGCGGTCGCCGCTGTAGGGATAGAACGGGTGCTGGAAGATGCCCACCATCAGCACGCGGTCGTCGCCGGCCAGGATGTCCTCGGTGCCGTTGCCGTGGTGCACGTCGAAATCCACCACCGCCACACGGCGCAGGCCGTGGCGCTTGAGCGCGTAGCGCGCGGCGATGGCCACGTTGTTGAAGAAGCAAAACCCCATGGCCTTGTCGCGCGTGGCGTGGTGGCCCGGCGGGCGCACGCAGCAGAAGGCGTTCTCCAGCTCGCCCGCCATCACCGCATCGGTGGCGGCCAGGGCCGCGCCGGCGGCGCGCAGCGCGGCGTTCCAGGTGTGGGTGTTGATGGAGGTGTCGGGGTCGATCTGCGCATGCGCCGGGCCGCCGGCCAGCAGCTCTTCGGCCAGCCGCTCGGACATGCCGCGCAGGGCATCCACATGGCGGCGGTCGTGCGCCAGCTCGATGTCGGCCAGCGACGCCTCGGGGGCCTGGATGCGTTCCAGCGCGTCGGCCACGCCGGTGGCGAGCAGTCGGTCCTCGATGGCATCCAGCCGCGCCGGGCATTCGGGATGCCCCGGGCCCATCTCGTGCTTCCAGCATTCGCGATGGGTGAAATAGCCTGTCATGCCCACAGTCATTCCCGTAGCCTCGTTCTTTTTCGGATAACGTCGCACCATGCAAGCACAGCACAAAATCAAGTCGCTTCTGGACCAGCTTAACACGGTGATCGTGGGCAAAAGCGCCCAGGTCCAGGACTGCGTGGCCTGCCTTCTGGCCGGCGGCCACCTGCTGATCGAGGACGTTCCCGGCGTCGGCAAGACCACGCTGGCCCACGCGCTGGCACGCACCTTCGGGCTGCAGTTCTCGCGCGTGCAGTTCACCGCCGACCTGATGCCGAGCGACCTCACCGGCGTCTCGGTGTACGAGCGCGGCAAGGAATCGTTCGTGTTCCACCCCGGCCCCGTGTTCGCGCAGGTGCTGCTGGCCGACGAGATCAACCGCGCCAGCCCCAAGACCCAGAGCGCCCTGCTCGAGGCCATGGAAGAAAAGCAGGTCTCGGTGGAGGGCGAAACCCGCGCCCTGCCCCACCCGTTCTTCGTGATCGCCACGCAGAACCCGCACGACCAGCTGGGCACCTTCGCGCTGCCCGAATCGCAGCTGGACCGTTTCCTGATGCGCATTTCCATCGGCTACCCCGACCGCGCGGCCGAACGCCTGTTGCTGGCCGGGGCCGACCGGCGCGACATGGTGGACAGCATGCTGCCCCTGCTCTCGGGCGACGAGCTGGAGCAACTGCAGCAGCAGGTGCTGGCCGTGCACACGGCCGACCCGCTCTTGAACTACGTGCAGGACCTGATGGCCGCCACCCGCTCGGGCCGGTGGTTCCTGCAGGGGCTGTCGCCCCGCGCCGGCATCGCGCTGGTGCGCGCGGCCAAGGCGCAGGCGCTGATCTCGGGGCGCGACTACGTGGCCCCGGACGACGTGCAGGCCGTGCTGCCCCAGACCGTCGCCCACCGCCTGGTGCCCGTGGGCGATGCGGGGCGCGGCGCCGTGGAGCAGGTGCGGGCCATGGTGGATGCCGTGCCGCTGCCCTGAATCCGCCCTCCGCCGCCGGCCCGCCCATCGCTCCCCCTTTCCCTGCTCCCCGGACCCCCACCACATCGCCCAGCCCCGCCATGCCGGCCGCCGCCCCGCCCCCGCTCACCCCGCAGCTGCCGCCGCACGCCCCGCGCCCGGCCCCCTGGCCGCTGTCCGCCCTGCAGCGGCGCTGGCAGCGCTGGTGGCAGTCGCGCATCAAGCGCACCGACACCGTCACGCTCACCCAGCGCAACGTGTACATCCTGCCCACGGGCGCGGGCTGGATGCTGGCGCTCACGCTGCTGGTACTGCTGGTGGCGTCCATCAACTTCCAGCTCAACCTGGGCTACCTGCTCACCTTCCTGCTCGCCGGTAGCGCGGTGGTGGGCATCCACATCTGCCACGGCACGCTGCGCGGCCTCACCCTGCACCTGGTGGCGCCGGAGCCGCAGTTCCTGGGCACCAGCACCGCGCTGGAAGTGCAGCTGAGCCACACGCGGCGCACCGCGCGCCACGGCATCGCGGTGGCGGTGCACGGAGCGGGCACGGACACCAAATGGGTCTGGACCGATGTGCCCGCCGAGGGCTCGGCCAGCGTGCAGGTGGCCTACCAGCCGCTGCGGCGCGGGCTGCACGATGCGCCCACGCTCACGGCCGAGACGCGCTTTCCGCTGGGCACCTTCCGCGTCTGGACCCTCTGGCGGCCCGCGGCGCAGGTGCTGGTGTATCCCCAGCCCGAGGTGCCGCCACCGCCGCTGCCCGCGGGCGAGCCGCGCTCGGGCGGCGCGGGCAGCACGCCCACGCAGGGCATCGGCGAGTTCGACGGCGTGCGGGCCTACCGCCGGGGCGACCCGCTCAAGCTGGTGGTCTGGAAGAAGGCCGCCAAGTCGCTGGCCACCGGCACCGACGACCTGGTGAGCCGCGACGCCCAGCAGGCCCAGCGGCAGGAGCTGTGGCTGGACCCCGCCGTCACCGGCCTGAGCGACCCCGAAGCCCGCCTGTCGCGCCTGGCCGCCTGGGTGCTGCAGGCCGACCGGCTGGGCGTGGAATACGGGCTGCGCCTGCCAAGCGGCGAGATCGCCCAGGACAGCGGCGCCGCCCACCGCCGCCGCTGCCTGGAGGCGCTGGCCCTGTGCTGAGCACCGCCCACCTTTCATGATCAAAATGCCATCCAGCGCAATCAACACTAGGGCGTATCGCTACAAAAATAGTAGCAATGCATTGTCGGTGCCGGCCGGCCGCCTGCCGGTGGCACGGAGCGTCCGCCCATGAGCCTGCGTCAGACGCTCGCCACCCTGCCGCGCGACACCCGCGACACCCTGTTCCTCATCGTCGTCATCGCCTGGGTGATCGCGCCGCAGGCCGCCAATCTGCCCGTGTGGACCACGGCGCTCGCCGCCCTGGTGCTGGCCTGGCGCGGCTGGCTGGCGTTGGAAGGCCGGCCCCTGCCAGGCCGCTGGGCCACTGGCGGGCTGCTGGTGGTGTCGGTGGCGCTCACGCTGGCGTCGCACCGCACGATCGTGGGTCGCGATGCGGGCGTCACGCTCATCGTGATGCTGCTGGCGCTCAAGACGCTGGAGCTGCGCGCGCGGCGCGACGCCATGGTCATCTTCTTCCTGGGCTTCTTCACGATGCTCAGCAACTTCTTCTTCTCGCAGTCGCTGCTCACGGCGACCGCCATGCTGGTCGCGCTGCTGGGGCTGCTCACCGCCCTGGTCAACGCCCACATGCCCGTCGGCCGCCCGCCGCTGGCGCAATCCATGCGCACGGCCGGCAAGATGGCGCTGCTGGGCGCGCCCATCATGCTGGCGCTGTTCCTGCTGTTCCCGCGGATGGCGCCCCTGTGGGGCATGCCCAACGACAACCCCTCGGGGCGCAGCGGGCTGTCGGGCGAGATGGAGATCGGCAACGTCGCCTCGCTGGCGCTGGACGACAGCGTGGCGATGCGCGTGCAGTTCGACACGCCGGGCGGCGCGGCGCCGCCGCAGAGCGACCTGTACTTTCGCGGCCCGGTGCTCACCGCCTTCAACGGCCGCCAGTGGTTCGCCCTCGGGCAGTCGGGCGCGCCGGCCTCGGCCTTTCGCCCGCCCGCGCCCGCGCGGCTGCAGACCGAGGGCGAGCCCCTGCGCTACGCTGTCACGCTGGAGCCGCTGCGGCGCCCCTGGCTGCTCACCCTGGACGCGGCCCGCGACCGGCCCGAACTGCCCGAGGGCCTGTCGGCCTTCATGACGCAGGAGCTGCAGTGGGTGGTCAACCGGCCGGTCAACGAGGTCATGCGCTACCGCGCCGAAAGCTACCCCCGCTTCACCCACGGCCCGGCGCAGCGCACCGGGCAGATGCGCTCCTACGTGGA
Organism: Acidovorax sp. BLS4; assembly: GCF_032929295.1. Classification (NCBI taxonomy): domain Bacteria; kingdom Pseudomonadati; phylum Pseudomonadota; class Betaproteobacteria; order Burkholderiales; family Comamonadaceae; genus Acidovorax; species Acidovorax sp. BLS4. The sequence continues at coordinate 5,018,967 of NZ_CP136797.1, read as the reverse complement.
GCTGCCCGACGGATTCGACCCGCGCACCCGCGCCCTGGCGCAGGAGATGCTGGCCGACCCGCGCCTGGCCGCCGGCGGGCCGCCCGCCCTGGTCGACGCCGCCCTCGCCCGGCTGCGCACCGGCGGCTACAACTACACGCTGGAGCCCGGCGTGTACGGCCAGCACACCGCCGACGCCTTCTGGTTCGACATCAAGGAAGGCTTTTGCGAACACATCGCCTCGGCCTTCGTCGTGCTGATGCGGGCGATGGACATTCCCGCGCGCATCGTCACCGGCTACCAGGGCGGCGAACGCAACGGGGTCGACGGCTACTGGACCGTGCGCCAGAGCGATGCACACGCCTGGGCCGAGGTCTGGCTCGAAGGCCGCGGCTGGGTGCGCGTGGACCCGACCGGCGCCGTCTCGCCCGGCCGCATTGGCGCCTTCCAGCGCCTGCAGGCCCCGCGCGGCGTGTTCGGCAACGCCATGGACACCATGATCAGCCCCGGCATGGTGCAGCAGATGCGCGCCGTGTGGGAGGCCGTCAACAACGGCTGGAACCAGTGGGTGCTCAACTACACCCAGGGCCGCCAGCTCGACATGCTGAAAGCCCTGGGCATCGAATCGCCCAGCTGGGAAGACCTGGCCCGGGCCCTGGGCGGGCTGGCCGCGCTGGCCGCGCTCGTGGGCGCCGGCTGGACGCTGTGGGAGCGCAGCCAGCACGACCCCTGGCTGCGCCTGCTGGCCCATGCCCGCGACCGGCTCGCCCGCGCCGGCCTGCCCCTGCCCGCCACCCTGCCGCCGCGCGCCATGGCCGAGCGGGCCCGGGCGCGGTTCGGCGACGCCGCCAGCGCGCCCATCGCCGACTGGCTGCTGCGCCTGGAACACACCCGCTACGCCCCCGAACCGGCCACCGCCCTGGCCGACCTGCGGCGCGACCTGCGCCGCCTGCCCTGGCCGGCGCGCCAGCCGCCGACCCCTTGACCGCCCCATGCCCTCCTTCGCCTTCCTTCGCCACGCCCTGCTGCTGATCGCCGCCGCCCTTCTGTCCCCGGGTGCCATCGCCCAAAATCCCGTCAAGAAGAGCCCGCCCCGGGCCCCGGCCGCGGCCCCACAGCCGGCGATCTTCTACGACCAGCGCGCCGATGCCATGCAGTTCGCCGACGACATCGCCGCGCGCCGCGACCTGGACCGCGAATGGGTGCGCCAAGCCATCGGCCAGGCGCGCTTTCTGAGCCAGGTGCCGCGCCTCATGCTGCCGCCGCCGCCCGGCACGCCCAAGAACTGGCGCGTGTACCGCAGCCGCTTCGTCGAGCCCGTGCGCATCCGCGCGGGCGTGCGCTTCTGGCACGACAACGCCGACACCCTGGCCCGCGCCGAGCGCGAATACGGCGTGCCCGCGGAAATGATCGTCGGCATCATCGGCGTGGAAACCATCTATGGCCAGCAGATGGGCAACTTCCGCGTCATCGACGCGCTCGCCACCCTGTCGTTCGACTTTCCCATGGCCCACCCGCGCGCGGCCGAGCGCGTGGCGTTCTTCCGGGGCGAGCTGGAGCAGTTCCTGAGCCTCATGCAGCGCACCAACGCCGACCCGCTGGAGCCGCGCGGCAGCTACGCGGGCGCCATGGGCCTGGGCCAGTTCATGCCCTCCAGCTGGGCGCGCTACGCGGTGGACTTCGACGGCGACGGCCGCATCGACCTCTTCAACAGCCCCGCCGACGCCATCGGCTCGGTCGCCAACTACTTCAAGGGCCACGGCTGGACCACCGGCATGCCCACGCACTACGCGGTCGAGTTCGACCCCGCCCGGCTGCGCCTCGAAGACCTGCTGGCCCCCGACATCCTGCCCACCTTCACGGTGGCCCGCATGGCCGAACTGGGCGCACTGGTGCAGGGCGACGGCGCCACCCACCGCGGCCCACTGGCCCTGGTGGAGCTGCAGAACGGCGTGGCATCGCCCGTCTTCTACGCGGGCACCGAGAACTTCTATGCCGTCACGCGCTACAACTGGTCGAGCTACTACGCCATGGCCGTGATCGAGCTGGGGCGCGAAGTGAACGCGGCGCGGTAGCAAAACCCGGCGGAAGAAAAAAGCGAGCGCTCCCCGCTTCGGGGGCCACAATGGACCGCATGCAACGCCGTCAACTCCTGCGCCTGGGATCGGCCGCCAGCCTGGCTGGCGCCCTGTTCTCCACCGCCGCTTCCTCCTCCTACGCCGCCACCGAGCCCGGCACCGTGCTGCTGATGCGGCATGCGCAGACCGACCCCGGCACGGGCGATCCACCCGGCTTCGCCCTGGGCCAATGCAGCACGCAACGCAACCTCAGCGCCGAAGGGCGCGCGCAGGCCCAGCGCATCGGGGCACTGCTGAAGCAGCAAGGCCTGGCGCCCCAGCGGGTGCGCTCCAGCGCCTGGTGCCGCTGCCAGGACACCGCCATGCTGGCCTTCGGCCAGATGGAGCCATGGGACGCGTTGAATTCGTTCTTCGATGGCGGGGACACTCAAGGCGCGCAGACCGCAGCGCTGCGGAAAGCGCTGGCAGCGGTGCCCACCGGGCAGGTCGAGGTGTGGGTGACGCACCAGGTCAACATCACGGCATTGACGGGGATCTACCCGGCGTCGGGCGAGGTGCTGGTGTTGCGGCGGGGGGATGGCGTGGATGGAGCGCCGATGGTGCTGCGGCGGATCAAGGGCTAGCGGCCCAACCATCCCCGCGATCCGGCCTCGGGCCGCCCTGGTCCCCCGCAGGGAATCACGGCCGCACCATCTTGCAGCTCTGCGGCTGCTCCGCCTTCTCCGCGGCGATCTGGCGCACCACGCGAAACCCATAGCCCGAACCCTCCACATCGAACGGCACGCCGGGCGCGCCCTGCCGGTCCATCACGCCCACGGCCAGGGGCTGCTGGAACTGGTGGTCGGCCGCGCGCATGGTGCCGGCCTGGCCGTTCAGCTGCACCTTCGCGGTTTCCATGGCGCGGGCGACGGCGGTGGCGTCGGTGCTGCCGGCGCGCTCGATGGACTGGGCGAGGGTCTCCACCATGAGCTGCATGCGCATGTGCACGTAGTCGTCGGCGGGCTGCGGGAAGCGCTGGCGGAAGGAGCGGTAGAAGGCCTCGCTCTGCGCGCCCGGCACGTTGGGCAGCCAGTCGGCCACGGCCACGACCTTGCCCACGCCGGCATCGCCGAGCGCGGCGGGCGCGCCCAGGGCGTTGCCGTAGAAGGTGTAGAACATGCCGTCGTAGCCGACCTCGCGCGCGGCCTTGACGAGCAGGGTGAGGTCGTTGCCCCAGTTGCCGGTGACGACGGCCTGGGCGCCGCTGGCCTTGATCTTGACGGCGTAGGGGGCGAAGTCCTTCACGCGGCCGACGGGGTGCAGCTCGTCGCCCACCACTGCGACGTCGGGGCGCTGGGCGGCCAGCTGCTTCCTGGCCTCGCGCAGTACGGCCTGGCCGAAGCTGTAGTCCTGCCCGATGAGGTACACGCTTTTCAGGGCCTTGTCCTCGCGGATCACGTCCATGAGGGCGGCCATGCGCATGTCGGCATGGGCGTCGAAGCGAAAGTGCCAGAAGCTGCACTTTTCGTTGGTGAGGATGGGGTCCACGGCCGAGTAGTTGAGGAACAGCACGCGCTTGCCCGGCTCGCGCTCGTTGTGCTTGTTGATGGCCTCGATCAGCACGGCGGCAGTGGCCGACGAGTTGCCCTGCAGGATGACGCGCGCGCCGTCGTCGATGGCCGCGCGCAGGGCGGACAGGGCCTCTTCGTTCTGGCCCTTGCTGTCGTAGCGCTCGATCGCCAGGGGCCGCGCACCGCCGGCCGCGGTGGGCAGGCGCACGCCGCCGCGCGCGTTCACGCGCTCGGTGGCCCACAGCACGTTGCGGAACACCGCCTCGCCGGTGTTGGCGAAGGGGCCGGACATGCTTTCGATGAGTGCCACCTGGATGGGCGCGCCGGTGGCTGCGGCCGCCTTGCGCGGCGCGCTGGCGGGCGTGGCCTGGGACGTCGCAGCGGCCGATGGCGACGCCACCGGACCGGGCCCCGATGCGGCAGCGGCTGCCGGGGCGGCCTGCACGGCGCTGGCCGTGATGAAAGCCAGGGGAGCGAGCGTGGCGGCGGCCACGGCCAGGGTGCGCGCGCGGCGCGCGGCGGGCGAGGAGGAATGGGTCATGCGAGCGGTCCTGTGGGCCGCGCTGCCGGCAGGGCAGCCGCCCGGGATGGGAAAGGCGCGCAGTGTATCGGAGCGGCCGGGCGCGGATGGCGCCCCAGCCCCGCGCCATCACCGCCGCCCGCCCTCAGGCGGCCCGCCCGGCCCGGCCCGGCCGCGGAACAGCATCGCACGGGGCCCTGTGGGCATCGCGCGGCAGGCACCGCGCTCCCGGCGCCGTGCGCCGTTCAGTTCGCCGGCGTGGAGGCCGGTGCCGAAGCAGGCGCCGCAGCTGGTTCGGCCGCTGGCGTTTCCACCCCGGCGTTCGCGGCGGGCGGCATCGGAAAGCCGGTGACGGCCGGCGGGCGAGGCACCGGGGCGGGGATGGTGACGGGCATGGGCAGGATCTCGTGCACCTCGCCGGATTCGCGGGCCTCTTTCTTCGCGGTTTCGTTGGCGACCGTGGGCGGAACCGCGGGCGATGCCTGCCCCACCTGCTCGCGCGCGGCGGGCACGAAGCGGTCGAACAGCTGGAAGAAGCGGTCGTAGAAGCGCGGGTCGGTCACCGTCTCGCTGCCCACCTTGACGAGCGTGTCGTCGCTGGCGGAAAACGGCAGCGACACCGAGCCCAGCGCGCCCACGCCGAGCGAGGCGGAGTTGTTGATCTTCTTGATGACGTAGCGGTCCTGCAGGGCGCTGGCGAAGGCGGCGGTGCGGGTCTTGTCGCCGCCCTCGGTGGCGCAGACGACGCGCATCTCGACCTCGTAGTGGATGTCGCTGGACGGCTGGAAGTACTTGCGCCCGGCCACCACTTCGGCGCTGGCGGTGCTCACCAGGTAGCCCTGGCTCAGGAGGGCGCGGCGGGCGCCTTCGCACACGCGCGCCTGCGGTGCATTGATGTGGCGGGTGTGCATGCTGGCGCTGTCGAAGTCGTCCGGGTCGAAGCGCGGCGTGCGGTCCAGGCCGGGGACCGAGCTGGAAGCGCAACCGGCCAGGGTGGCGACGAGCGCAGCGGACAGCGCGAGCACCCAGACGGTGCGGGGATGGCGCGAAGGCATGGGGCTTGAAGGTGATGGACGAAGAGTAGGCATGGCGATTCCCTGATCAGCGTGCATTGTGAAGGCTGCGAAAGACGCGTCCGGACAAAGGGATGTAACCCCGCGCAACCGGCGCGGGGGCGGCTGCACATGGGATGCGGCAGCGCCGCGCGGGTTCCGGCCGCGCAACCCCGTGCGCGGGGCACCTTGTAAAAACGGCAGGCATCCCCAGGCCGATCCAATGCGCGTGAAGCGCCGATTCGCGTGCTCAAAAGCCCTTGAAATGCAGCGCGCCACACACATTTGTGGACCATGCGGCGAACGACCCGGGAGCCGCGAAGACACTGTTTTTCCAGGAGTTTTTCCATGATTTTCGCCCCCGTGATCCGCCGCGCCGCTTTCAACGCCCCCCGCTCCGCCGACGTGGCCCTGCAGCGCTTCCTGAACCATACCCTGTCGGCCCCAACGGCTGCCGGCTACACCGTGCAGCAGGACGAAAAAACCGTCACCCTGCAGATGGATCTGCCCGGCCTGAGCCGTGACCAATTGCAGTTGACCATCGAAGGCAATCAGGTGCGCCTGACCAGCGTGGAGGGTGCGCCGCGCCAGGTGCAGCGCGCCTGGGAGCTGCCGGCGGACATCGACGTGTCCACCAGCTCCGCCAAGCTGGAAAACGGCGTGCTGACGCTGGTGCTGGGCAAGGTGGTGCCGGTGAGCCGCGCCACGCAATTGACCATCGCCTGAGGCCGTCCCGCCGAGGCAGGCAGAACGCAAAGCGCCCTGGCCGAAACGCCAGGGCGCTTTTTTGTGTCCCCGGCGTCTCCATGGAAAGGCGCCGTTTCACGGCTGAACGGGCTGCGAACGGGCTAATCGCCCGTACCGAGGCGCCGGCCGAAACTCTTGCGGTAGTGGCTTGGACTCACGCCGACGATCCGCTGGAACTGCAGCCTGAAGTTCGCGGCAGAACCCAGGCCCACCTGGCTGACAATTTGCTCCACCGAGAGACGGCTGCGTTCCAGCAGTTCTTGCGCCCTCTGCACGCACATCCGGGACAGCCACTGCGCGGGCGACTGTCCGAACTGCTCATTGAACCGCCTGTGCAGCGTCCGGGTGCTGCTGCACGCCTGCCGGGCCAGGGACGTGAGGGTCATTGGCCGATGAAGGTTTGCCAGGGCCCAACTGACCAGGGGCTGCAGGCTTTTGTCGGTGGCCTGTGCCGGCGGTGGAATGAACTGCGCTTGTCCCCCTTCGCGCTGCAACGGCACCACGGACAGCCGGGCCACGTGCGCAGCGACGGCGGCGCCAAAGTCTGCGCGGATCATGTGCAGACAGAGGTCCAGGCCCGCAGCGGCCCCTGCAGAGGTCAGTATCTGTCCGTTGTCGACGAACAGCACCGACGGATCGACATCGATCGCAGGATACCGGTGGGCCAGTGCCGGCGCGGCCACCCAATGGGTGGTCGCCCGCAGCCCATCCAGCAAACCCGCTTCCGCGAGAACGAAGGCGCCAGAGCAGATGGAAGCGATGCGAGCGCCTCTCTTGGCCGCCCGGCGCAGAGCTTGCGAGGCGGCAAGAGACAGGGGTGGCGAAGGCAGCAGGATGCCCGGCACGACGATCGTGTCAGCCGTATCGAGCGGTTCCAGGCCGTGCCTGATGCGTATGGCGAAGGGGCCTGCGTCGAGTTCCTGTTGCTCCGCGCATACCGCGATCTGGTAGCAGGGCGCGCCAGAAGCATTCGTCGCAAATCGAAAGGACTCGCAGGCGGTCGCCAGATCGAACGACAAGACGCCCGGGAGCGCCAGACATGCAATGCGATGGGGTCTTTGAAGCGGAGGTCTCGTTGAGGTCATGCGGGAGGGGGCACCAGAGCCGTGCAGCGCAATCTGCGGCGCTGTCTCAAAACCATCGAATACTGGCATTCTTGCCACTGTCCCAGTGTAGGGGTTCCAGCAAGAATGGGGAATGACGCATCACGATCCAGCCCCTGACTCTTGTGCCCGCCCGGATGGGCCCGCTCACGGTGTCGCAGCGCTACGCACCTGGTGCGTCCTGGAAGCGACCACGCTGTTGGCACTGCTTTTTGTCGCGGTGCCGTTGAAGCACCTGGGGGGCTTTCCCATGGCCGTCTCGGTGATGGGGCCGATACACGGATTTGCATTCCTCGCGTTGGGATGGGCCGCAGTGCGAGCAGTGGCAAGCGGAGGACTTTCAAAGCAGGCCGCGGGAAAGCTGATGCTCGCTGCCTGCTTTCCCTTCGGAGGGCTTTACAGCAGATGGGTTCTTCGATGACGTACCTGTGGATCAAGGGCCTGCACGTCGGCGCGGCCCTCATCTTCGTGGGAGGCCTGCTGCTGCTGTCTGTGGTGGCATCGCGATGGCCCGCGGCCGGCGGCGTGCTCCTGCCGCATGAAAAGCGCCTGGGTACGGCGGTGCTTCAGTGGGACCGGCGCGTGACCACACCGTCCATGGCGCTGGTGTGGGTGCTTGGCCTCGGCCTCGCGGCAGGGGGTGGCTGGATCGGACAAGGCTGGCTCTTCGGCAAGATGGCGCTGGTCATCGCCCTTTCAGCGATTCACGGGGTGATGTCGGCGACGCTTCGCCGGCGCCTGCAAAGCGAGACCGGGCCCCAGCCGTCGCCGTTTCGACACGGCCCCACGGCAGTCGCCGCGCTTTCGGCGGCCATCGCCGTGTTGGTGACAGTGAAGCCGTAGTCGCCGAAGTTCGCCCATCCGGTGGCAGAGCGTCCCCACGCCTGGTCGCGGGCTGCGGCCAGCGGCGAATCCGCTTCGAGCGACAACGGTTCACCCGGCTGGCAAGGCGTCCGCTCGACGGCGCCATCGCCTGCCAGCGGTTGCTCAGCGGTCTGGCCGCCACTTCCGCCCGCCGCTCCTTACTGCAGCGTATCGAGCGGCCAGCGCGGCTTGACGTCAAAGGCGTAGTCGCGGTTGGCCTGCTGGCGGCCGGCCTGCAGGCGCATGGCGGCGGCCATGGCGATCATGGCGCCGTTGTCGGTGCACAGGTGCAGCTCGGGGTAGTGCACGCGCACCTGGGCGCGGGCGCAGGCGGCATTGAGCTGCTCGCGCAGGTGCCGGTTGGCCCCCACGCCGCCCGCCACCACCACGCGGCGCAGCCCGGTCTGCTGCAGCGCGGCGGCCGTCTTGCGCACCAGTACGTCCACGATGGCGGCCTGCGTGCTGGCGGCCAGGTCGGCCTTGCGCGCGTCGAGGTCGTCGCCCAGCTTGCGCGCCTGGGTGAGCACGGCGGTCTTGAGGCCGGCGAACGAGAAATCGAGGTTGCCGCTGTGCAGCAGCGGTCGCGGCAGCTTGAAGGCGGCCGGGTCGCCCTGCTCGGCCAGCCGCGACAGCGCGGGCCCGCCGGGATAGCCCAGGCCCATCAGCTTGGCGGATTTGTCGAATGCCTCGCCCGCGGCGTCGTCGATGGTCTCGCCCAGCATTTCGTAGCGGCCCACGCCGTCCACGCGCATCAGCTGCGTGTGGCCGCCCGAGACCAGCAGCGCGATGAAGGGAAATTCCGGCGGGTCCGCGCTGAGGAAGGGCGACAGCAGGTGCCCTTCGAGGTGGTGCACGCCCAGCACGGGCTTGTCGAGCGCGGCGCCCAGGGCGCAGGCCACGCCGGCGCCCACGAGCAGCGCGCCGGCCAGCCCCGGGCCGCGCGTGTAGGCCACCACATCCACGTCGGCCAGGCGCCGGCCGGATTCGGCCAACACGGTTTCCGTCAGCGGCAGCACGCGGCGGATGTGGTCGCGGCTGGCCAGTTCGGGCACCACGCCGCCGTAGGCCTGGTGCATTTCGATCTGGCTGTGCAGGGCATGGGCGAGCAGCGTGGGCACCCCGTCGCCGGTGGGCGACTGCACCAGCGCCACGCCGGTTTCGTCGCAGGAGGATTCGATTCCGAGGATCAACAGACTCATGCGCCCGAGTGTAGGACCTGGGGCCCGCCCCTCCCCGCCCCGTGGAATGGCGCGGCCTCGGACGCCGTGGTGGCGCCGGGCGGCGGCCCGCTCACCAGCGGTCGGAGCGCATGCGCAGTTCCCAGTTGCCGGCGCGCAGGCTGTACACACCCACGGCGCCGTAGCGCTGCTCGCCCTTTTCGTCCCAGGTCATGGTGCCGGTGACGGGCGCGTAGCCGTTGATGGCCCGCAGGGCCTTGGTGATCTCCTTCGGATCGGCGGACTTGGCCTGCTTGATGGCGGCCGACAGCACGTAGGTGGCGTCGTAGCTGTAGTGGCCGCCGTAGGCGGGCGGCTTCTTGAACGCGGTGTTGTAGCGGTCCAGGAACTGGCGGCCGGTGATGAACTCGCGCGCCTCCAGCACGGGCGAGGTGGCATAGATGGCCGTGACCATCCCCATGCCCTTGACCATGTCGGTGGTCTTGATGGTGTCGCCGCCCAGCACGGACAGCTGGGTGTAGTTGATCTTCTGCAGCGCCTGCAGCAGCGCCAGCACCTGGAAGTCGTTGAGCGTGGTGACGATCACGCCCACCTTCGCCGTCTGGATGCGGCGGGCCACCTCGTCGAAATCCGTGGTCTTGTCGTCGAACGACTGGCGCACGGTGACTTCCTTCTTCTCCGTCGCCAGCTGCTTGGCCGCGCCATCGGCCAGGCCCTTGCCGTAGGGCGTGCCGTCGTCCAGCACGGCGTAGCTGGCGGTGCTGAGCTGCGTGGCCGCGAACGAGCCCATGGCGCGGGCCTGCAGGTTGTCATTGGCCACCAGGCGCAAGGTGGTCTGCAGGCCCAGTTCGGTGAAGCGCGGGTTGGTGGAGATGGCCAGCTGCGCGATGCCCTTTTCGGCATAGATGGGCGCCGCCGCGATGCTGACGCCCGAATTGAGGTTGCCGATGACCGCCACCACGCCGGACTCCACCAGCTGCTGCGCGGCTTTCTTGCCGGAGTCGGCGTCGGCCCGGTCGTCCTGCGCGACCACTTCCAGGGTGACGGTCTTGCCATCGACCGTGAAGCCGGACTTGTTGAGCTCCTGCACCGCCAGCGTCACGCCGTTGAGCATATCCTGCCCCAGCGCGCCGAGCGGCCCCGACAGCGGCTGGGCCACGCCGATCTTGATGGTGTCGGGCACCTTGCTGCACCCTGCCCCCAACGTGGCGGCCAGCGCCGCGATCGCCAGCAGCGCGGCACGCCTGCTTCCTTGTGTGCTCATAGACCCAGCTCCAATCCATTCAGTGGTTTACATGTATCCGGATGTATATAAGACCGAAGAGTCTTACGCTATCGGGTAACCCCTGCTCCATAGCAAGTTACATCCATTAGCAATTTCCGTCCCAGGCCGAAAGCGGTGCTAATGCACCCGCACAGTGCGCTTTCGCGCATCCGCGGCGATCCATCGGGGTTTGCACCCCGCCGGCGCACCAGCATGGGCGTATTTATTGCTTAAGCTTGGGGCATGACCGACTCCCTGCGCATCGTGGTGGTGGCCCCCGACCTGGCGGTGGGCGCCGAGGACGACGAGCACGCCCAGCTGCAGGCCGAGCGCTCGCGGGCGTTGCGCATCGGCCTGCTGGAAAACAACTTCAACCTGGTGGCCACGCTGCCGGCCGACGTGTTCCTGAGCGAGCGGCTCGCGCAGCTGCAGCCCGACCTGGTGATCGTGGACGCCGAGAGCGACGCCCGCGACGCGCTGGAGCACGTGGTGATGGCCACCCGCGATGCGCCCCGCGCCATCGTGATGTTCACCAACGACGACGATCCCTCCCACGTGCGGCAGGCAGTGGCCGCAGGCGTGTCGGCCTACATCGTGGCCGGGCTGTCGCCCCAGCGCATCCGCCCCATCCTGGACGTGGCGATGGCGCGCTTCCAGCACGAGCAGGCCCTGCGCGCCGAACTGGCCGATGCGCGCAGCGAGCTGAAGGACCGCAAGACCATCGACCGCGCCAAGGGCCTGCTGATGCAGCGCCAGGGCCTGACCGAACAGGCCGCCTACGACAAGCTGCGCAAGAGCGCGATGGACAAGGGCATGAAGCTGGTCGAGGTGGCCCAGCGCATGCTGGACGTGGCGGACCTGCTGGGCTGACCGGCGCGGCCGGCGGCGCTGCACAAGGGCAGTGCGGCACTGCACCATCGCGCGGCTTCCGTGCCTGGCCCTGCACGCGCTGCGGCCCGCTTTGGCCCGCTTCGGCCCAGGGCCACGCGGCGCCCGGCGCCGGACGGTTCGAGGCAAAAAGGCCCCCAGCGCAATCAACACTAGGGCATATCGCTACAAAAACAATAGCATACACCCCGCATGGCCCGCTCTGGCACAAGGCTTGCAATGACGGAGGCAAGACCAACGTTGGTCGATTGCCAGGCCCCACCCAATGGCGGGTGCGATCTGGCAGAACCCGGACAAAGGCGTCCCCACCGCTCGCGGCGCTGCCCCCAAGGCAGCCTGCGGGCGTGTGAGGACGCCTTTTTTGTTTTTCACGTTGCCAGCCAAGCCAAGGGATGCCTTCCATGACCGACCTGTCCAAAACCAGTCTCCACCGCCGCACCGTGCTGCAGGCCGCCGCCGTGGGGGCCGTGGGCGTGAGCCCCGCGCTGCGCTCCATGGTGCATGCAGCCGGCTCCGACGCGCCGGAAAAGAAGGAAGTCAAGATCGGCTTCATCCCCCTCACCGACTGCGCCAGCGTGGTAATGGCCTCGGTGCTGGGCATCGACCAGAAGTACGGTGTGAAGATCGTGCCCTCCAAGGAAGCGAGCTGGGCCGGCGTGCGCGACAAGCTGGCCAACGGCGAGCTGGACTTCGCCCACGTGCTGTACGGCCTGGTGTACGGCGTGCACTTGGGTGTCGGCGGCCCCAAGAAGGACATGGCCGTGCTCATGACCCTGAACAACAACGGCCAGGCCATCACGCTGAGCAAGAAGCTCGCCGATGCCGGCGCGGTGGACGGCGCGGGCCTGGCCCAGCTCATGGCCAAGGAAAAGCGCGAATACACCTTCGCGCAGACCTTCCCCACCGGCACGCACGCCATGTGGCTGTACTACTGGCTGGCCGCCAACGGCATCGACCCGCTCAAGGGGGCCAAGGTCATCACCGTGCCGCCGCCGCAGATGGTGGCCAACATGCGCGTGGGCAACATGGACGGCTTCTGCGTGGGCGAGCCCTGGAACCACCGCGCCATCATGGACGGCATCGGCATCACCGCCACCACCACGCAGGACATCTGGAAGGACCACCCCGAGAAGGTGCTGGGCACCACGTCGGAGTTCGTGCAGAAGTACCCCAACACCGCGCGCGCCGTGACGGCCGCCATCCTGGAGGCCGGCCGCTGGATCGACGAGGGCCTCGCCAACAAGAACAAGATGGCCGAAACCATCGCCGGCAAGGCCTACGTGAACACCAGCGTGGACGCCATCAACCAGCGCATCCTGGGCCGCTACCAGAACGGACTGGGCAAGACCTGGGACGACCCCAACTACATGAAGTTCTACAACGACGGCGCGGTGAACTTCCCCTACCTGTCCGACGGCATGTGGTTCCTCACGCAGCACAAGCGCTGGGGCCTGCTCAAGGACCACCCGGACTACCTGGCCGTCGCCAAGTCGATCAACCGCACCGAGCTGTACAAGCAGGCCGCCACTGCCGCCAAGGTGCCCCTGCCCAAGAGCGACATGCGCTCCAGCAAGTTGATGGACGGCGTCGTCTGGGACGGCAAGGACCCGGCCAAGTACGCCGACAGCTTCAAGATCAAGGCCTGACCCCGGGCCCCGCCCGAGCCGCCCGCCCCCAGCCCCCGCCAGGAGAATCCCACCATGGTCAGCGCCGTCTTCCACGCCCCGCCGGAGCCCACCCCAGCCGCGGCCCCTTCTGCTATGCAAACGATAGCAACACCGGCAATCAAAACGCCGGCATCGGGGCAAAAACCACTGCAATCCGCCCCGCCCAGCCCGCCGCGGGCGCCCCGCGACTGGGCGACCGCCTCGCGCGCCTTCTGGCTCGCCGTGCTGCCGCCGGCCTGCGGCCTGGGCCTCTTGATCGGGCTGTGGGCCGTGGTGTCCTCCACCACTGGCCAGAGCATTCCCGGCCCGCTGGAGACCTGGAAGCAGGCGCTGGAAGTCTTCAGCAACCCCTTCTACCGCAACGGCCCCAACGACCAGGGCGTGGGCTGGAACGTGCTCGCCTCGCTGGAGCGCGTGGCGGTCGGCTTCGGGCTGGCAGCGCTGGTGGGCATTCCCGCGGGTTTCGTGATCGGGCGGTTCCACTTCCTCTCGCGCATGTTCAACCCGCTCATCAGCCTGCTGCGGCCCGTGTCGCCGCTGGCGTGGCTGCCCATCGGCCTGCTGGTGTTCAAGGGCGCCAACCCGGCCGCCATCTGGACCATCTTCATCTGCTCGATCTGGCCCATGGTCATCAACACCGCGGTGGGCGTGCAGCGCGTGCCGCAGGACTACATGAACGTGGCCCGCGTGCTCAACCTCTCGGAATGGAAGATCGCCACCACCATCCTGTTCCCCGCCGTGCTGCCCTACATGCTGACCGGCGTGCGCCTGGCCGTGGGCACCGCCTGGCTCGTGATCGTGGCGGCCGAGATGCTGACCGGCGGCGTGGGCATCGGCTTCTGGGTCTGGGACGAGTGGAACAACCTGAACGTCAAGAACATCATCATCGCGATCTTCGTGATCGGCATCGTCGGGCTGCTGCTCGAATACGCCCTGGTCAAGCTGGCCACGGCATTCACGTTCGAAGAGGTGAAGGCATGAATAACCCCGCGAAATTCATCGAGGTCCAGGGCGTGGCCCAGACCTTCAAGACCGCCAAGGGGCTGTTTCCGGCGCTCAAGGGCATCGACCTGTCCATCGCCAAGGGCGAGTTCGTCGCCCTCATCGGACACTCGGGCTGCGGCAAATCCACCTTGCTCAACCTGATCGCCGGACTCACCGTGCCCACCGCCGGCGCGCTGCTGTGCGCCAACAAGGAGATCAAGGGCCCCGGCCCCGAGCGCGCGGTGGTGTTCCAGAACCATTCCCTGCTGCCCTGGCTGACCTGCGAAGGCAACGTGCACCTGGCGGTCGAGCGCGTGTTCGGCAAGCGGGAACCGAAGGCCCAGCTCAAGGCCCGCACCGAGGCCGCGCTGGCCATGGTGGGCCTCACGCACGCGGCGCAAAAGCGCCCCGGCGAGATCTCGGGCGGCATGAAGCAGCGCGTGGGCATCGCCCGGGCGCTGTCGATGGAGCCCCAGGTGCTGCTGATGGACGAGCCCTTCGGCGCGCTGGACGCCCTCACCCGCGCCAAGCTGCAGGACGAGCTGCTGGAGATCGTGGCGCGCACGCAGAGCACGGTGGTCATGGTCACCCACGACGTGGACGAGGCCGTGCTGCTGTCCGACAAGATCGTGATGATGACCAACGGCCCGGCCGCCACCATCGGCGAGGTGCTGGCGGTGGACATCCCGCGCCCCCGCAACCGCGTGGCCCTGGCCGAAGACCCGCGCTACCTGCGCAGCCGCAAGGCGGTGATCGATTTCCTGTACACGCGCCAGGCGCATGTGGAGAAGGCAGCCTGAGGCAGCGGCGGCCCCGGAGGCACGGCACCGCGTAGGCCGTGCGCTCCGATTGTTTTTCATGTTTTATCAGATCGTTTAAGCAATTTTCAGGGATTTTTCAATCTGTTAGAAAGCCGTCCCCATAATATCGCGCAGTGGCCCGTGCGCCACCGTGAAAATCCTGATTCCAGTTCAGCACCCCGATCAGGGGAATGGAATATCACGATATTTGCGCATTATTCACCAAAACGGGGATTAGCGACGCCATGGCAGACCAGAAAATCACCACCATTGACAATGGTGCCGGCGTCAACGCCACGCTCAACAGCGTTCATTACCCCGGGGACCATTGCAACCTGCCGAACAGGCGGGTAACCCACACCGGAAGCAGCGATGGCGACTGCATCCGGGTGCGTGCCATCACGAAAGATCCCGCAGGGGCTTTGACGGTGGCCTGGTCCCCATCCTGAGGCTGCGCCCGCGCCCATCGCCGCACACGCCACCGCCGCCCAGGAAGCGCTGAGCCCCTGGGCGGGCCCCTCCGCCCTGCCGGCCTCGGCAGATCGCAACCCTTGAAACGCCCTCCACCATGACCCCGACCCCCATTCCGTCCGTGCCGCGCTCGATTTCCGTCGAGGACACGCAAGCCCATCACCTGCAGCTGTTGAACCCCGCCCAACCAGCGCTCGGGGCTTCGCCTTCCGCCCGGCCCGACGCACCGGCGCTGCAGACCTTCAACGGCTACTACACCCTTGGAAACGCCCAGGGCGCCTTTTTCGCAGTCGACACCAACATGGTGTTTCAAGCAGGCACCATCGCCCCCGCGTACCACGTGTCGCTGATCATCTCGCTGGACGGAACCTCCGCCACCCGCTACCCCTTCACGGGAAGCTTCGACGGCAAGACCCTGCACCAGACGTCCGACCAGGGGCTCACGGTCGAGCTGGAGTTCACCCGCGCGGGCGACACGTACGGGCCGGTGGCCTTCTGTTCGGGAAGCATCACCTTGCCGAAGCAAACGAAGGTCGATGTCTCCGGCGCCACCTACAACAACCCCATTGCAGCCGCCCTCTTCGCCGGCGATTACGTCGATACGGCGACCGGAAAAAAGGTGATGCGGATCGGCTCGGACAACCAGCTGCAGTACGACCCTGGCACCACCGGGAATCTCCAGCCGGTGCACACCTATGCGTACAACCTGAACATGTACTTCTTCACGGTCGCCCAGGGCAGCGAGACCGTGTCGCTCATCATGGGCACCGCTGCCGAGCAGGGTTTCGCCTGCAACAACATGGTGACCGATGGGCAAAAGCCCGCGCAGATCCGGTCGCTCGTCACCATTCCCCAAGCCGCGAAACCCGACTTCGCGCTGTACGACCTCAGCGGGTGCGAACTGGCGGATTTCAGCGGCTACTACCCCTTCCAATTCGACATCGAGACCCTGCAAAGCCGGTCTTTCGTCTCCATCCAGGCGCAATACGCAACGCTGCTGCCGGGCACCGACTGGGATCTGAATTTCGTGGCCATCAGCATTTCAACGGATGGCATCAATTCCCAGGCCTATTATTTCAATCCATTCACAATGAGTTTCAAGGATGGCATTCTGGACATGCCCGAGCAGAATATCCACCTGCAACTCACCCGAAAATACAATCCCGCCAATGGATCGCTGGTTCAAATGAGCGGCACGATCAACGGACAGAAAATAACGGGATCGACCCCCTTCAACCCCGTTCCTTTATCTGCCTTCGCTGGCCAGCCCCTCACCAACCGCCTGGGCGACCGGCTCGCGGTGAATGGCGAAAACAGCGTGACCTACAACGGAGATAATGTCAAAAGCATTATCTACGTCCCTTTGATGTACATCTTGGCCTACCCCGTCGGCAATCCCGACGTGGTGATGTCTTTCGGCACCGATGGCGCCCATGGCACCGCGTGCATCGTGACCACGAAGGCCAATACCCCGACGCGGGCCACCACGACGGTCTGGGCCATTCCCTCATAAGGGACGTGGTCCGACGGGTGGCGCGGCCGCCGGGCCGTCAGGCGGGGTCGTCCAGCCAGCCCCGCACCACCCCGTTCGTCCAGCCGAACCCGTCCTGCAGCGGGTATTCGCCGCCATCGCCTCCGGTGGAGGGGCTGTCGCCGGATTCGCACAGCGAGTATTTTTCGACCAGCTTGCCCTCGTGGTCGTACACGTCCTGCACGGTTTTGACCCAGCGCGTGCGAATGTCGTCCGACAGCTGGCAGCAGCTTTCGTCGGCCGCGCCGTAGGCGGCGAAGCCTTCCACCGCCATCCACTGCAGCGGCGCCCAGCCGTTGGGACGGTCCCACTGCTCGCCGCTGGCGGTCTCCGAGGTGGACAGGCCGCCCCGCACCAGCAGGCGCCGGCGCACGGTGGCGGCCAGCGCATGGGCCTGCTCGGGCGTGGCGGTGCCGGTGAAGAGCGGCACCACGGTGGCGGCATTGAGCGAGGGGCGTGGCGTGCCGGCCTGCCAGTCGTGGTCGAGGAAGGCGCCGGCCTCGGCGTTCCACAGCACGCGGGACATGGCCTCGGCGCGCTGGCGGGCCCGGTGGTCGAACGCGTCGGCTGTGGCCGTGTCGCCCACGCTGCGGCTCAGGCGGGCGATGGTGGTCTCGGCCTTGTGCAGCAGCGCGTTCAGGTCCACCGGAAGGATGCGTGTGGTGCCGATGGTGGACAGGGTCTGCGTGCGGCAGGTGCCGCAGGCGCCATCGTCCAGCCAGCGCGCGCTGAAGTCCCAGCCCGACTCGGCGGCGGCGCGCAGGTCGCGGTACACCTCGTTCGCGGGGCGCTGGCATTGGGCGGCGGTCTCCACATCCTCGCGCCACGATTCCTCGCGCGGCGTGTCGCGGTCGTCCCAGTAGCGGTTGAGCACGGCGCCGTCCGGCAGCGCCACCACGCGGCGGTGGGCGCTGCCCGGGGCCAGGGTGTCGGCACCCTCCATCCAGAAGTCGTATTCGCGCCGCATCTGCGGCAGGTACTGCGCGGCGCCATGCCCCGCGCACGATTCGCACAGCTCGGCCATCAACGAGAACACCGGCGGCTGCGAGCGGCTCAGGTAGTAGGTGCGGGTGCCGTTGGGCACGTGGCCGTAGGTGTCGATGAGGTAGGCGAAGTTGTCCGTCATCGTGTGCAGCAGGTGCCGCCGGCCGCTGCGCACCAGGCCCAGCATGGTGAAGTACGAATCCCAGTAATACATCTCCACGAACCGGCCGCCCGGCACCACGTAGGCGTGCGGCAGTGCCAGCAGCGAGCCGCGCGGGGGGTGGTGGGCCGGGTGGCGGGTGAGCTCGTCCCACAGCGCATCGATGTGCGCCGCCATGGTCAGCCCGGGTTCGACCGTGGGGCCGTCGCAGGCGCGGGTCTGGGGCTTGAAATGCCGGTGCACGAAGGCATGCAGGTCGAAGCCCGGCGCCTGGCACTGCGCGCGGTAGGCCGCGAGGATGGTCTCGGGCGGCTGGCGCGGGGCGCAGTCCACGAAGGTCTTGGAGTCTTCGAAGATGCGCTGGCGTTGCACTTCGATGAAAAGCTCTTCGTAGCGGTCCGCGGGCGTGTGGGTGTCGGCCGGCGGCGCCAGCGCGGCCGCGGCGCGCCGCGAGGCGCTGTGCGCGCGGTGAGTGGGCGAATCGCCGCCCGGCAAGGACAGCGGCGGTGCGGCGGGAGACTCGGTGCGGGACGGCAAGGCGGACATTCGGGTTCCAGGCGAAGGGGCCAAAGAGAAGGGTCGGCGGGGGATGGCCCTATTGAACGACGGCTGAGCCGACCGCACTGGCCCGCGACCCCGGCAAATGCGCAGGACAAGACGCCGAACCGGCGTCGGCGCCGCAGGGCATGCCGACGCGCTTCGGGTCGCACCTAGCGCCCGGGGGCCGCGCCCCGCAGGAAGAAGTCCACGGCCCGCACCACCCGCGCGTGGATGTCGGCGACGGAGACGGCCGGTGGGTCCTGCTGGTACAGGCGCGGCCCGGTTTCCGCGGTGAGCAACGCCATGAACTGCATCGCCATGACCTGGGGATCGCCCTCGCACACCTCGCCGTGCGCCATGGCGGCGCCCATGAAGCGGGTGAGCGCGTCGATGCACTGGCGCGGGCCGGCGCCGTCGAACAGCTCGCCGATGTTGGAGCGGCCCGCGTCCGCCAGCACCATGCGGTACACCGAGAGCGCGCGGCGGTCGTTCAGCATCACCTGCAGCGCCTCGTCCCCGAACCGGGTCAGCGTGGGCCGCATCGGCGGGCGCGTTTCCAGCGCCGCCAGCAGGTGGGAGGTGGCGTCGGCCAGGTGGGAGGTCGCCAGCGACTGCACCACGGCGACGAACAGCGGCTCCTTGGACGGGAAATAGCCGTAGAGGGTGGCCTTGGAGCCCCCGAGCCGCTTGGCCAGCTCGTTCATCGACGCCGCCTCGTACCCCACCTCTTCGAACAATTTGGCCGCCGCTTCCACGATGGCATCCCGCCGCGCCTGGGTCCTGACCCGCATTCGCATCTCCAAAAGTGAACTAACTTGTACTCTTTACTTGACAGGGCTCCCTCGGGCAAATCATACTATACCGTACATGAATGTTCAGTTATAGCCCCATCCCCTGGCCCCTCGGCCCGGGGCTGGACCCCCTTCGTCCCTTTCTTTTGGAGAAGCTCCATGCATGCCACCCCTTTTCTGCGCCCCGCGACGCTCCTGCCCCTGCTGTGCCTTGCCGCCCTGGCCGGCTGCGCCAGCACCCAGCCCATCGCCTACACCGGGCTGCAGTCCGCGCCCCAGCTGCGGCCCAACCTAGACGACGACACCGGCCGCATTCCCTACCGCGTGGCATCGCACCGGGACTGGAGCCAGTACACCAAGGTGATCCTCGACCCCATCGTGATCTACTCCGGGCCCGACCACCAGTTCGAGGACGTGCCCGAGGCCCAGCGGCGCCAGCTGGCTGGCGACATGCGCCGGCAGTTCACGGCGCGGCTGGCCACGCGCTTTCAGATCGTGGCCCAGCCCGCCCCCGCCACGCTGCGCCTGCGCGTGACGCTCACCGGCGCCAGGCTCACCACGCGGGGCCTGAGCACCTTCACGCGCTTCGACATCGGCGGTGGGCCCTACAACCTGGTGCAGGGCATTCGCGGCAAGGAAGGCACCTTCACCGGCTCGGTCAGCTACGCCGTGGAGATCTTCGACGCGGTGTCGAACCAGCTGCTCGACGCCTTCGTCACCAAGCAATACCCGAACGCGCTGAACATCGGCGCGACCTTCGGCACCCTGGATGCAGCGCAGGCAGGCATCGAAAAGGGCGCGCAGGAACTCACCGCCCAGTTCCAGTGACCGCCGCCATGATCCCCACCCACCCCGCCCCCCTGCCCGCCGCGGCCCCGAGGATTGCCATGCCCCTGATTGCCTTCGTTCGCGCCGCGTGCGTGTCTTCGCTGCTCGCTACCGCCGCCCTGCCCGGCCATGCGGAACTGTTCACCTCCATGGCCTCCAGCGCGGGGTCGGCGGCCTCGAGCGCCTCGGACTCGATCGGCCATTCGAGCGGCCGCGGGGGCCGCGACCGGCGCCTGGCCGAGGGTGAGTACCGCGTGATCGGCGTGGAGCAGGTGCCCGGCCGGCCCGACGCCACGGGCCTCAGGCTGCGCGCGACCGAGACCGGCGCCGCGCGCGAGTTCGTGCTGAACCTGCCGCGCCAGGCGCAGGGCGCGCGGCCGCTTGCCGCCGGCGATCTGGTGCAGGCGCGCGAGCGGCCCTATGGCTTCGAGTTCGCGCGCGGCAACACCCGCGAAGCCTTCTTCCTGGTGCTCAACGACGACTGGTACGAGGAGATGGACTCCCGGCCGCTCGCCCTGTGATGCGGCGTGCCGCCTTGCCATCCCGCGTGCGGCACCGGCGCGCGCTGGCGCGCTGGACCGGGATCGCCGCCATCGGCCTCGCCGCGCTGGGGGCGGAGGTTCCGGCCCGCGCCGGCACCTGGGGCCTGTGCGATGCCGCCGCGCCGCTGAGCGCCACCGATCAGGACCGCATCCTGCGCTTTGCCGCGGTGGTCAAGCAGGTGCTCGACGCCTCGGGCCAGCGCGTGGCGCTGATCTCGCGCTCGGGCCTGGACCTGGGCCGCTTCGGGGTGCGCTACTCGCACGCCGGCCTGGCCCTGCGGCCGCAGCCGGACCGCCCGTGGGCGGTGCGCCAGCTGTACTACACCTGCGAGGAGTCGCGGCCCCGGCTGTTCGACCAGGGCATTGCGGGGTTCCTGATGGGCCGGGACGATCCGTCCCGGGGCTGCGTTGCCATCGTGCTGCTGCCCGCGCTGCCCGCTGACGCGCTGGAACGCACGGCCCAGGATAAGCGCGCCGCGCTGGCCCTGCTGGCGGCCGACTACAGCGCCAATGCCTACCCGTTCAGCACGCGCTACCAGAACTGCAACCAGTGGGTGGCGGAGATGATGGCCAGCGCCTGGGCGCCGGCCGGCGACGCGCCCCCGACGCGCGAGCGTGCGCAGGCGTGGCTGCACTCGGAGGGCTACCGGCCGGAGCCGATCGGGCTGGGATCGCACGGCATGGTGTTCGCCGCGCATTTCGCGCCGCTGGTGCATGTGGACGACCACCCGCGGGACGACCTCTACGCGCTGCGCATGCGGGTGAGCCTGCCGGCCTCGCTGGAGGCCTTCGTGCACGATCGCATGCCGGGCGCCGAGCGCATCGAGCTGTGCCACGACCGCCGCCAGATCGTGGTGCGCCGCGGCTGGCAGGCGCTGGGCCCGGGGTGCGAGGCCGGGCCGCAGGACGAGGTGATCGCCCTCGATCCCTAGCCTGATGGGGCCGGGCGGTTGCGCGGCGGCGTCAGTTGCGCTGGCCGCCGGTGATGTACTGCTCCATCTGCTCGATGATGAACTGCTGCTCGGACATGATGTTCTTCACCAGGTCACCGATGGAGATCAGGCCCACCAGCCGATTGGCGTCGTCCACCACCGGCAGGTGGCGCAGCCGGTTGTCGGTCATGAGCTGCATGCACTGCTCGCTGCTCTGGTGCGGCCGCACGAAGCGCACGGCCCGGGTCATCACGTCGCTCACCTGGGTGGCGCCGGAGGTGCGGCCCAGCAGGGCCACCTTGCGGGCGTAGTCGCGCTCGGTCACGATGCCGGCGATCTGCTCGCCCTCCATCACCAGCAGCGCGCCGATGCCCTTGTCGGCCATGAGCCGCAGCGCATCGAGCATCGAATCGGAGGGCCCGATGGTGTGGACCTGGGCATGGGGCTTGGACTTGAGGATGTCGGCGACTGCGGTCATGGGGCCTCCCTGAGTGAAGTGGCGTGGATGGCTGCAGTTTCCGCCCAACGGCGGGGTGCGCGCAACAGGGGTTTGCGAAGCCGCCCGGGGCGGCGATGCAGTTGGTTGCAAACCCGCGCGCCGCCGGTCGCCGGTCGCCGGTCGCCGGTCGCCGGTCGCCGGTCGCCGGTCGCCGGGCCATCGCACCGCGCTTGCGCTCTCAGCTCAGCGTCGCCCGCCGAACAGGCCGCCGCCGAGCTTGACCAGGTCCGACAGGCCGACCTGGCCGTCGCCGTCCTGATCGAGCAGGCTGCCCAGCACGCCTCCACCCAGGCCACCCAGGCCGCCCGGCTGCCGGGCGCGGTCGCGCTCGTGGCCAAGGGTGCGGCCCAGGCTGCCGGCATCCAGCCCGCCGGCCTGCACGCGCTGCGCGAGGAACGACATCACGATGGGCGCGAGCAGCTGGAGCAGTTGCCCCGCGTTGGCGCCCAGGCCCGTCGCCTGGGCCAGCCCGGCCTCGGCCTGCGGGCGCTGGCTGCCGAACACGTGGCCCAGGATGTCGGCGCCCTGCCCGCTGCCGGCGGCACTGCCGCCGCCCAGCAGCGACCCGAGGAGCCCGCCCAGGTCCAGCCCGCCCGCGCCGCCGCCGGCGGCCGGCTGGTGGTCGCGCTGCAGGGCGCCCAGCAGGGCCTCGGCGCCCTGTGGCTGCGCGGCGTTGCGGCCCAGCGCGCCCAGCAGCAGGGGCAGCGCGGTCGCCACCGCGGAACGGGTCTGCGTGGCGTCGGTGCCCAGCTGGCTGGACAGCTGCTGGAGCGGGGCCCCTTGCAACTGGGCCATCAGTTCATCGGCCAGGGAGGGGGTGGACGGGTTCATGGGCGGCTCCTTCATCAACATTCGGTGCGGGTGGCAGCGCGTGGCGTTGCCGTGGGCGTGGCGGCCGGACATCGGCCCAGGGCCCCATGCTATCCGGCCGGGCGCCCCCCCGGCCGCCCCCGCATTTGCCCTCAAGCCCCCCGCGCGGCGATGAGCGATGGGCCGGGGCGCGCCGCCCTGCGCAGGGCCACGGCATCGGACGCCGCGGCGCCGCGCGGGCCGCCGTGCACGCGGAACACCTGCACCGCGTCCGACACCGTCTGCGCCTGGGACTGCAGCTCCAGCGCCAGGGCCGCGTTCTCCTCCACCAGCGCCGCGTTCTGCTGGGTGATGCCGTCCAGGTGGGAGACCGCGCTGTTCACCTGCGAGATGCCGGCCTGCTGCTCGTCGGCCGCGCTGTGGATCTGGCCGATGAGGGCGCCCACGCGGCGCACCAGGTCCAGCGACTCCTGCATGGTCTTTTGCGCGCTCTCGGTGCGCTGGCGGCCCTCGCCCACCTTCTCGGCCGACTGGTCGATGAGCTGGCGGATCTCGCGCGCGGCGGTCAGCGTGCGCTGCGAGAGGCTGCGCACCTCGCCGGCCACCACCGCGAAGCCCCGGCCCTGCTCGCCCGCCCGCGCCGCCTCCACCGCCGCGTTCAGCGCGAGGATGTTGGTCTGGAAGGCGATGGAGTCGATGAGCTGCGTGATCTCGCCGATGCGGCCCGAGGCGGCCTGGATCTGCTGCATGGTGGCGGCCACGCCGTCCACCGCGCCGCTGGTGCGCTCGGCCACGCCCGTGGCCTGCCGCGCCAGGTCGGCCGCCTGGCGGGCCGATTCGGCCGTCTGCTGCACGGTGCCGGTGATCTCCTCCATCGAGGCGGCCGTCTCCTGCAGGTTGCTGGCCTGCGTCTCGGTGCGGCCGGACAGCTCCTGGTTGCCTTGCGCGATGGCGCGGCTGGACACGCGCATCTTCTCGGTCTCCTGCAGCGCATCGCGCACGATGGACTGCAGGTTCACGTTGAGCTGGCTCAGCGCCTTCTGCAGGTCGCCCACGCCGTCGGAGCGGGTCACGCGCAGGCGCTCGGTCAGGTCGCCGGCCGCCATGCGGTTGGCGGCGCGCACCATGTCCGACAGCGGCAGCACGGCCACGCGGCGCACCTGGGCGAAGGCGGCCATCGCCACGCCGGCCACGGCAGCCCAGGCCGCGGCCGAGAACAGGCCCTGCTCTTCATCCACGAGCCCCGCCAGGAAGGCGGCCACCAGCACGGACAGGAACGCCATGGCCACCTGGCCGCCCACGCCGATGCGGGTCCACTCCGCGACGCGGCCCAGGGCGGTCAGGCGTGCCAGCCGGCCCGCGCGCAGCACGTGCACCGGGCGGCCGGCCTCGGCCTCGGCGCGCATGCGGGCGTAGAGCGCGTCGGCGGCCTGCACCTGCTCGCGGGTGGCCTCGGTGCGCACCGACAGGTAGCCCACGGGGCGGTCGCCCTCCATCAGCGGGGTGACGTTGGCCATCACCCAGTAGAAGTCGCCGTTCTTGCGCCGGTTCTTCACCGCGGCCGACCAGGGCCGGCCCTGGCCGATGGTGTCCCACATGTCGCGGAACGCCTCCTCGGGCATGTCGGGGTGGCGGATCAGGTTGTGGGGCTGGCCCAGCAGGGCCTCGCGCTCGTAGCCGCTCACCTCGATGAACATCGGGTTGCAGTACAGGATGCGCCCTTTCAGGTCGGTGGTGGACACCAGGGTTTCGCCGGAAGGAAACGGGTATTCCTGCGTGCTGACCGGAAGATTTCTTCGCATGGGAAGCCTTTCTGGGGAAGAAGCTTTTGTCTCGTACGGACGGTGCGGCACGGCGCCGCGGGCCCCTGCGGGATGCAGTGCGGCCGATGGTAGGTGGCACATCCCGGCTTGTGGAAACCTTTCGGCCGGGGCTTGATCTGGGTCAAGAGCCCGGGGACGCTGCGAACGCGGACCGTCGTTTCCCGACCACCCATTTGCTATCAATTGAATAGCTACCAAGACAATGAAAACGCCGGCATGCGGGCGATTTGGCTCTCAAAACCCCGTTCCGCCCCGCAGAAACCCTTCGGATCGACGGCCCGGCCGGCCGGCGGCCCGCCAGCGTGGCCACACACTCCCGGGGCCAGCGCCCGAGGGGTCCGCCACCGCCTGCGAGGGGCACGTGCGGCCCGCACGCGGCATGAAGGTTGCAAGGTCCGGACACGAGGCCCGCCGGAGGGCTTTCCAGCCTGCTACAGCTTCACACGATCTTTTCAATTGACCGTCAGAATGCTCGCCACAACGAAAGCCGTGCCTTGTCCATGAATTGCCCACGCCCTGCCACACGCTCGCTGCCCTCCGCCCCCGCTGCCATGGCCCCACGGCCCTCCTCCTTGACCTTTTCCTGTGTGACCGCTGCCCCCGGTGCCCTGCGCCGGGCCGGCGCTGCCGTGCTGGCGGCCGCCTTCGTGGTGGCCGGGTGTTCGGACAAGGCCGCCAAGCAGCCCGCGCCGCGCGCCCCGGTGGAAGCCGGCGTGGTCACGATCCAGCCCGAGCGGCAGTCGATCACCACCGAGCTGCCCGGGCGCACCAGCGCGTTCCTGGTCGCCGAGATCCGGCCGCAGGTGGGCGGCATCGTGCAAAAGCGGCTCTTCACCGAAGGGGCGGACGTGAAGGCCGGGCAGGTGCTGTACCAGCTGGACGCGTCGCCCTTCGAGGTGGCGCTGGCGAGCGCCGAAGCGTCGCTGGGCAAGGCCCAGGCGACCGTGGGCACGGCCGAGACCAACGCGCGGCGCAATGCCGAGCTGGTCAAGATCGATGCGATCAGCCGCCAGGTGTATGACGACAGCCAGGCGGTGCTGGTGCAGGCCCGCTCGGACCTGGCCGTGAACCGCGCGGCGGTCGAGAACGCCCGCATCAACCTGGGCTACACCCGCATCAAGGCGCCCATCTCGGGCCGCACCACCACCTCGGCGGTGACGCCGGGCGCGCTGGTCACCGCCAACCAGACCACGGCGCTCACCACCATCTCGCAGATCGACCCGCTCTACGTGGACGTGACCCAGTCCAGCACCGACGTGCTGCGCCTGAAGACCGACCTGGCCAAGGGGCGCTTTCAGCGCGCGGGCGAAGGCCAGGCGCGCGTGGCGCTCAAGCTGGAGGACGGCAGCACCTATGCCCAGGCCGGCCGGCTGCAGTTCAGCGGCGTGACGGTGAACCCCGCCACCGGCGCGGTCACCCTGCGCGCGGTGTTCCCCAACCCGGACGGCCTGCTGATGCCGGGCATGTACGTGCGCGCGGTGCTGGAGACGGGCGTGAACGAGCAGGCCCTGCTCGTGCCCCAGCAGGGCGTGACGCGCGACACCGCCGGCAACGCCAGCGTGCTGCTGGTCAATGCCGAGAACAAGGTCGAGCGCCGCAAGATCCAGGTCGAGGCCGCCGTGGGCAACCGCTGGCAGGCCGTGGGCGGCCTGGCCGCCGGCGACCGCGTGGTGGTGGACGGACTGCAGCGCGTGA
This sequence comes from Acidovorax sp. BLS4, assembly GCF_032929295.1. NCBI lineage: Bacteria > Pseudomonadati > Pseudomonadota > Betaproteobacteria > Burkholderiales > Comamonadaceae > Acidovorax > Acidovorax sp. BLS4. Next base: position 4,992,687 of record NZ_CP136797.1, on the reverse strand, counting down.
AGGTGGGCGACACGGTCAAGCCGGTGGAGGTGGCGGCCAAGGCGGCGGCAGCCCCGGCAGGCGGCGCCTCCTCGGCGGCACCGGCCGCATCGGCGGCGGCACCCGCGGCGTCCGGCGCTGCGGCCCCGGCCGCCCGCTGAAGGACCGCCCGCCATGGCACAGTTCTTCATCAACCGGCCCATCTTCGCGTGGGTCATCGCCATCGTCATCATGCTGGCGGGGGCCATGTCCATCAAGACATTGCCGCTGGAGCAGTACCCCAACATCGCGCCGCCGCGCGTGTCCATCAGCGCCACCTACACCGGCGCCTCGGCCAAGACGGTGGAGGAATCGGTCACGCAGGTGATCGAGCAGCAGTTGAAGGGCCTCGACAACCTGATCTACATGGGCTCGACCAGCGATGCCTCGGGCGGCTCGCGCACCACGCTCACCTTCAATGCCGGCACCAACATCGACGTGGCGCAGGTGCAGGTGCAAAACAAGCTGCAGCAGGCCATGTCGCGCCTGCCGCCCGCGGTGCAGAGCCGGGGCGTCACCGTCACCAAGGGCGGCAACGACTACCTGATGATCGTCACCTTCACCTCGCCCGACCCGAGCGTGACGCAGGTGGACATCGGTGACTACATCTCCAGCAACCTGGTGGACGTCATCAGCCGCATCGACGGCGTGGGCGACGTGGCCACGCTGGGCACGCCCTACGCCATGCGCGTGTGGATGGACCCGGCCAAGCTCGAGAAATACGCGCTCATGCCGTCCGACATCGGCAACGCCATCAACGCGCAGAACGCCCAGGTCTCCGCCGGCCAGCTGGGCGCCCTGCCCGCCGTGGGCGAGCAGCAGCTCAACGCCACCATCACCGCGCGCAGCAAGCTGCAGTCGCGCGAGGAGTTCGAGAACATCGTTCTCAAGTCCACCGTGGACGGCGCCATCGTGCGCCTGAAAGACGTGGCGCGCATCGAACTGGGCGCCGAGAACCTCACCATCACCTCGCGCCTGAACGGCCAGCCCGGCGCCGGCATGGGCGTGGTGCTGGCCGACAGCGCCAACGCCATGGCGGTGGCCAACGCGGTGAACTCCAAGATCGCCGAGCTGCAGCCGTTCTTTCCGTACCAGCTCAAGCCCTTCACCAGCTACGACACCACGCCCTTCGTGAGCGCCTCCATTGAAGAGGTGGTCAAGGCGCTGGTCGAGGCCATGCTGCTCGTGGTGCTGGTGATGTACATCTTCCTGCAGAACTTCCGCGCCACACTGATCCCGGCGATCGCGGTGCCCGTGGTGCTGCTGGGCACCTTCGGCGTGCTGTCGGTGGCGGGCTACTCGATCAACACGCTGACCATGTTCGGCATGGTGCTGGCCATCGGCCTGCTGGTGGACGACGCCATCGTGGTGGTGGAGAACGTCGAGCGCGTGATGAGCGAGGAGGGCCTGCCCCCGAAGGAGGCCACGCGCAAGTCCATGGCCGAGATCACGCCCGCGCTGGTGGGCATCGCGCTCACGCTGTCGGCGGTGTTCATCCCCATGGCGTTCTTCGGCGGCTCCACGGGGGTGATCTACCGGCAGTTCTCCATCACCATCGTCTCGGCCATGGTGCTGTCGGTGCTGGTGGCGCTCACGCTCACGCCGGCGCTGTGCGCCACGCTGCTCAAGCCCATCCCCCAGGGCCAGCACAGCCCGCACGGCGCGCCGCGCCGGGGCGTGCTGGGCTGGGTGGACCGCTTCTTCACCGGCTTCAACCGCCGCTTCGACCGCACGGCCGACGGCTACCAGCGCGGCGTGGGCCGCATCGTGCGCCGCGGCGGGCGGATGATGCTGGTCTATGCGCTCATCGTGGGCGGCATGGCCGTGCTGTTCATGCGCCTGCCCACTTCGTTCCTGCCCAATGAGGACCAGGGTGCCGTGCAGGTGCAGATCACCCTGCCCCCGGGCGCCTCCAACACCCGCCTGCAGGTGGTGATGGCCGAGGTGCAGAAGTATTTCGCCGCGCAGCCCGACGTGGTGAGCTTCAACTCCATCACCGGCTCCAACGGCGACCAGAGTTCGGCGCGCGGCTTCGTGCGCCTCAAAGACTGGAGCGAGCGCCCCCTGGCCTCGCAAAGCGCCGACGCCATCGCCCGCAAGGCCACGCGCGATCTGTCCAGGATCCGCGACGCGCGCATCTTCGTCGTGCTGCCGCCGGCCGTGCGCGGCCTGGGCGCCAATGCGGGCTTCAACTTCCAGCTCAAGGACCTGAACGGCCTGGGCCACGACGCGCTCGTGGCCGCGCGCGACAAGGTGCTGCAGCTGGCCGGCCAGCGGCCCGAGCTGTCCAACACCCGCAGCAACAACCTGGACGACACGCCGCAGCTGGGCGTGGCCATCGACGACGCCAAGGCCGGCGCCCTGGGCCTGGCCACCACCGACGTCAACAACACGCTGGGCAGCGCCATCGGCGGCACCTACGTGAACGACTTCCTGAACAAGGGCCGGGTCAAGCGCGTGTACATGCAGGGCGATGCGCCCTACCGCATGCTGCCGCAGGACATCGCGCCCTGGACGGTGCGCAACAGCCAGGGCCTCATGGTGCCGTTCTCGGCGTTCTCCAGCACCAGCTGGACCTACGGCTCGCCCCAGCTGCAGCGCTACAACGGCAGCCCCAGCTACGAATTCGTGGGCGACGCGGCCACGGGGGTCAGCTCCGGCGCGGCCATGGACGCGGTGGAAACCATCATGAAGGAGATGCCGCCCGGCATCGGCTACGAATGGACGGGCGCCTCCTACCAGGAGCGGCTGTCGGGCTCGCAGGCGCCGCTGCTGTACGCCGTGTCCATCCTGTTCGTGTTCCTGTGCCTGGCGGCGCTGTACGAAAGCTGGTCGGTGCCGTTCTCGGTGATTCTGGTGGTGCCGCTCGGCATCGTGGGCGCGCTGCTGGGCATCGGCATCCGCGGGCTGTCCAACGACGTGTACTTCCAGGTCGGGCTGCTCACCACCGTGGGGCTGTCGTCCAAGAACGCCATCCTGATCGTGGAGTTCGCCACCCAGCTGCAGGCCCAGGGCAAGAGCGTGATCGACGCCACGCTGGAGGCCGTGCGCCTGCGGCTGCGCCCGATCCTCATGACCTCGCTGGCCTTCGGCTTCGGCGTGCTGCCGCTGGCCATCGGCACGGGCGCCGGCGCGGGCGGGCGGCAGGCCATCGGCACCGCGGTGCTGGGCGGCATGATCTCCGCCACCGTGCTGGGCATCTTCTTCGTGCCCGTGTTCTTCGTCCTCATCCGCGGCTTCTTCGCCAACCGGGCCGCCAAGGCCGGCGGCCAGCCCACCGGAGCCCCCGCATGACGCCGCGCCAAGCCCCCACCCTCCCCGCCCTGCGCCCGCTGGCCTGGGCGGTGGCCGCCACCGTGGCGCTGGCCGCGCTGCCCGGCTGCACCAACCTGGCGCCGCCCTACCAGGCGCCCGCGCTGCCGGTGCCGGCCGCCCTGGGCACGGGCTCCGTGCCGGTGGCCGTGACCGCGCCCGCCGCCCTGGGGGACGGGTCCGCCGCGGCGGTCCCGGCCGATCCGCTGGACCGCCCCCTGGAATGGGCTGAATTCTTGCAGGAACCCCGCCTGCGCGCCCTGGCCGAGATGGCCGTGGCCAACAACCGCGACCTGCGCGTGGCCGTGCTGGCCATCGAGCGGGCGCGGGCGCAGTACGGCGTCTCGCGCGCCGACCTGTTCCCCGGCGTGAACGCCACCGGCGCGGGCAGCCGCAGCCGCACGGCCGACGACCTGACCACCGCGGGCCGCTCCAACGTGGGCGGGCAATACAGCGCGCAACTCGGTTTTGCCAGCTACGAGATCGACTTCTTCGGCCGCGTGCGCAACCTGAACGACGCCGCGCTGCAGGAGTTCTTCCGCGCCGCCGAGAACCGCCGCAGCGTGCAGCTGAGCCTGGTGGCCGAGGCCGTGAACGCCTGGCTCACCCTCGATGCCGACGGCCGCCGCCTGCAACTGGCGCGCGACACGCTGCGCACGCGCCAGCAGTCGCTGGACCTCACGCAGCGCAGCCATGCGCTGGGCGCCACCTCGGGCCTGACCCTGGCGCAGACGCAGACCACGGTGGACACCGCGCGCGCCGACGTCGCCACCTACACCGCCCAGGTCGCGCGCGACCGCAACGCGCTGGCGCTGCTGGTGGGCGCCGCCGTGCCCGACGACCTGCTGCCGCCCGTGGCCCTGGCCGCCGCGGCGAATGCCGCACCCGCCACGGTGCCGCCCGCCACGCCAACGGCAACGGCAACGGCCGACGGCATTTCGCATAGCAGTGCCCCCCGCAACACCAGCACCGCCATCGTGCCTGCCACGCCGGCCGCCGCTTTGCTGGCCGTGCCCGCCGACCTGCCCTCCGGCGTGCTGCTGCGCCGGCCCGACGTGCGCGCGGCCGAGCGCACGCTGCAGGGCAGCTACGCCAGCATCGGCGCGGCGCGCGCGGCGTTCTTTCCGTCCATCACGCTCACCGGTTCCATCGGCACGGCCAGCAATGCGCTGTCGGGCCTGTTCGACGGCGGCAACGGCACCTGGAGCTTCGCGCCGCAGATCCGCCTGCCGATCTTCGACGCCGGCCGCAACAACGCCAACCTGCGCGTGGCCGAAGTGGCGCGCGACACGGCCCTGGCCCAGTACGAAAAATCCATCCAGACCGCGTTCCGCGAAGTGTCCGACGCGCTGGCCGACCGCGCCACGCTGGACGAGCGCCTGGCCGCCCAGCGCTCGCTGCTGGACGCCACCCAGCGCGCGCTGGACCTGTCGGACGCGCGCTACCGGCTGGGGGCCGACAGCTTCCTCACGGTGCTGGACGCGCAGCGCTCGCTGTACGCGGCGCAGCAGACGCAGATCACCCTGCTGCTGGCCGAGCAGACCAACCGGGTCACGCTGTACAAGGTGCTGGGGGGTGGCTGGGCTGCCGACACCCCCACCGCCGCACCCTGAACGGCTCACTTCCCAGAGCCGTTCAAAAGGCCATCGCTCATCCGCAAGCCTGCGGAGCGGGCCGAAAAGGAGGCGGGCACAGGGCCTGAGCGAGGCCCGCGTGCGCCCGGCCTGCACTACCCGGTTGAAGGCAATGCGACAGGCATTTGGTCGCAAAAAAAGCTCTCGACCCATTTCAACCCCGAAAAACCCGGATGACAAGTCGCGCGCAGCATGGGTCTTAATCCGGCATTATGGCGTCTTTTTTAGCCTTGATTTTGATAGAAATGATATTTTTCTATCAAAATCAACCTTCCAAACCCGATCGAAGCCGCATTTGTTGCGATTTACACACAATACGCACAAAATCTCACAAATTTTTAAATTACGAGCAAACTGGGCATGTGTCTTATTTCTAGCCAAGGATCTCGTATGAATTCGCTTTCCATTCGCCAAAAGCTTTTGAGTGTCATCGCTGCGGTGCTGCTCGCGTTCTCTGGCCTCAGCGTGTTCCAACTGGTCAAGATGTCCGACATCACCCAGGGGCTGACTCAGCTTTATCAGAAAGATTTCACCAACTCCTATTACGTGAGCGAACTCGACGGGCTGCTCACCCGGGTGGACATCAACATCCTGCGCATGATCGCCATCGGCGATCCAGCCCTCATCAAAACGTGGAAGGCCGAGAACACCGAACGTTTCGCCAAGGCCGATCAGCTCATCGCCAAACTGGCCGACAACATCGATGACCAGGGCAAGCCGCTCGCCGCCGACCTGCAGTCGGCCTACACCAAGATGCGCGCGGGCATGAACCGCCAGATCGAGCGCATCGAGGCTAACGACATCCCGGGCGGTGCCGAGGTGAACCGGCTGGAGGTGAAGGACAACGCCAACGCCGTCTTCACGACGCTGGACAAGATCGCCACGCGCATCAAGCAAGGCGCTCAGACCCAGCTCCAGGAGCAACTGGCGACGGGTGCCAGCACCCGCACGGTGGCACTGGTGGCGCTGGTGCTGATCTCCTTGCTGGGTGTTGCCGGCAGCCTGTTGGTGGTGCGCAACCTGCTGCGCCAGCTCGGCGGCGAGCCCGCCTACGCCGTCAACGTGGCGCGCGAGGTGGCCAAGGGCAACCTGATGGTGGACATTTCCCTGCGCAACGAAGACAAGGACAGCGTGCTCGCGGCCATGAATGAAATGCGCAACAGCCTGCGCGACATCGTGAGCCGCGTTCGCCAGGGCAGCGACAGCATCTCCACTGGCGCCCGGGAGATCGCCTCCGGCAACGTGGATCTGAGCCACCGCACCGAAGAGCAGGCCAGCAACCTGCAACAGACCGCCGCCTCGATGGAGCAGCTCACCACCACCGTGCGCAGCAGCGCGGACACGGCCCTGCAGGCCACCCAGTTGGCCAACTCCGCCAGCGCCGCCGCGCAGCAGGGGGGCGAGGTCGTGCGCCGGGTGGTGGACACCATGGGCGAGATCAGCGGCAGCTCGCGCAAGATCGCGGACATCATCAGCGTGATCGACTCCATCGCCTTCCAGACCAACATCCTGGCGCTCAACGCCGCTGTGGAAGCCGCCCGCGCCGGCGAGCAGGGCCGGGGCTTCGCCGTGGTGGCCAGCGAGGTGCGCAGCCTGGCCGGACGCTCGGCCGACGCCGCCAAGGAGATCAAGGCCCTCATTTCCGCCAGCGTCGAAAAGGTGGAGACCGGCTCGCAGCTCGTGGGCGACGCGGGCATGTCAATGGAGAACATCGTGCAGCAGGTCCAGCGCGTGGCCGACCTGATCGCCGAGATCAGCGCCGCCACCAGCGAGCAGACCCAGGGCATCGGCCAGATCAACGCGGCCGTCACGCAGCTGGATCAGACCACGCAGCAAAACGCGGCCCTGGTGGAGGAAAGCTCGGCCGCGGCCGACAACCTGAGCCAGCAGGCCCAGCGGCTCACCGAGATCGTGCGCACCTTCCGCATCGACCTGGACGGCAGCAGCTTCCATGGGGGCACGTCCGCGCCGCTGCCCGTCGGCGCCCCGGCCGCCTCGCGCGCGTTGCCCACGGCCTCCCCCGCGTTGCGGGCCGCCCCCGTGGCGAGCCGGCCGGCACTTGCAAAGCCTGCCAGCGCGGTGCAGCAGCAAGAGTGGGCGGCCCATTGAGAGGGCGGGCAGGACCGCCAGGATTGGCGGCTGCCCGTTGCCAGGCCGGTTGCGCCGACGGATCGACAGGCCGGCTTCAGGCGGCAGGCACCAGCTCGACGGCGGCGTGCTCTTCCAGCCAGTCCGCGACTGGCAGGCCGGCCTCGTCGGCCACGCCCTGATTCCAGAACTGCGAGGCGCACAGCACCTCCACGTCCAGGCCCTCCAGCGTGCTGCGCGCCAGCACCGCGCCGATGTAGGCGCTGCGCGCCCGCTCGACGATGCCCCAGACCAGCGTGGTCTCGGCGGCGCATTGCAGGCCGATCAGGAACGCCTCCTTGCACGCGCCATCGGCGGATTTCTCCACCATCCAGGGCAGTTGCCCGGCCAGCCGTTCGTCCTGCAGCAGCACGTTCAGCAGGTCGCGCGCCGGCTCGGGCCCCAGCGGAACGACCACGAACCGCTCGGTCTCGAATTTCGGGGCCTGGGCGGGCAGCAGCTCGACGCTGGCTTTCATCTCTTGGTACGACATTGTTTTAAACCTCCGTGGGCACCGAGCCTAGGCGCGCGCCCGCGCGGGCCGGGCCAGGCGTCCGAAGGAAGGTGGCCGCAGCCGAAGGCCATCGGCCCGGGCGGCGCTCTCCTCGCCGCCTCGATACGCACCAACGGTGGCTAACCGGCGAGCGCCGGATAGTCCGTATAGCCCTGGGCCCCGGGCGTATAGAACGTGGCCGGATCGGGCGCGTTCAGCGGCGCGCCCTGGCGCATCCGTTCGACCAGGTCCGGATTGGCGATGAATGCACGGCCGAAGGCGGTGAGGTCGGCCAGGCCGCCCTCCAGCGCGCGCTCCGCACCGGCCTTGTCCAGGCCGCCGGCCAGGATGAACGGGCCGTCGAACGCCGCCTTCAGGTCGGCCTTGAGCTGGGCGGGAACCGGTGGCGTTCCCATGGCCGAGTGGTCCAGCACGTGGACGTACAGGAGGCCGAGCGCGGACAGCGCCTTCACCAGGGCCAGGTACTGACCGTCCACGCCGTCGAAGGCGCCCGCGCTGTTGACCACTCCATGCGGCGACAGGCGGATGCCCACGCGTTCGGCGCCGATTTCCTTGGCGGTGGCCCGCGCCACTTCGAGCACCAGCCGGTTGCGCCCCTCGGCGGTTGCGCCGTAGCCATCCGTGCGGCGGTTGATGTTGGCATTCAGGAACTGCTCCAGGAGATACCCGTTGGCCGCGTGCAGCTCGATGCCGTCGAAACCGGCTTCGATGGCCAGGCGCGCGGCCGTGGCGTATTCGCCGATCACGGCCTGGATGTCGGCCTCGGTCATGGCGCGCGGTGGCGTGTGCGGCTGGCTGCCCTGCGAATCGGTGTACATCTCGCCGGGGCATGCCTCGGCCGACGCGCTGAGCACTTCGGCGCCGGCGGGCAGGTTGGCCTGGTGGGCCACGCGGCCCGTGTGCATCAGTTGCACGACGATCTTGCCGCCCTGGGCGTGCACGGCGCTGGTCACCCGCTTCCAGCCTTGCACCTGGGCATCGTTGAACAGGCCGGGAATCCGGGCATAGCCCAGGCCGTTGGGCGACGGCGACGTGCCTTCCGTGACGATGAGGCCGGCCGTCGCGCGCTGCGCGTAGTAGGTCGCCATGAGCGGATTGGGCGTGTTGTGGTCCACCGCGCGGCTGCGGGTGAGCGGCGACATCACCACGCGGTTGGCCAGGGGGATGTTGCGCAAGGAAAAGGGTTCGAAAAGCATCGGGGCTGTCCTTGGAAAAAAGCAGGGCGAAAACGACGGAGGAAAAGGCCAGCGGCGTGCGGAGAACCGCGTCCGATGGCGGTGGGGTCCATGGGCTGGCGTCAAACGACGTTGTAGCGAGGGGCCGGCGTTCCCACCTGGCTGCCGGCGAGCAGCGCGGCGCGGGCCGCCTCGTAGCGATCCCACAGGCCGGTGTCGGCAACGGACGGCCAGGTGACCGTTTCGCCCTGGTCCAGCCCGGCGAGCGCGGCGTCGACCAGGTGCTCGGTGGTCATCACGGTGTCTTGGTTAAGTGCCGCCAGCGGCACGCCCGACAGGTCCCAGAGTTCGGTGGCGGTCGATGCGGGCAGGACCAGTTGGACCTGCACCCCCGTGTCGGCCAGTTCCTGCTGCAGGCCTCGGGTGTATTGCAGGACGAAAGCCTTGGTGCCGCTGTAGACCGCGCTGACGGGCAGCGCATGGATGCCCAGCACGGAGGCGATGTTGACGATCACGCCCTGCTTCCTGGCGATGAAGGGGGGCAGCACCGCCTGGGTCAGCCGCGTCAGGGCGGTGATGTTGAGGTCGATCTGGGACACCGCGTCATCGGCAGACCGCTGGGCGGCGGGCCCCAGGCGGGCGATCCCGGCGTTGTTCACCAGCATGTGCAGGCGTTCGTGGGTGGACAGGAGGGCTTCGATGCGCGCCAGGTCCTCGGCCTTGCCGAGGTCCGCCGCCACCGGCTCGGCTTTCACGCCATGGGCCTCGGCGATCCGGGCGCTGAGGGCTTGCAGGCGGTCGGCACGCCGGGCCACCAGAATAAGATCGTATCCACGGGCAGCGAGGCGATCGGCATAGACCGCACCGATGCCGGAAGAAGCCCCGGTGATCAATGCGACTTTGCTGGAATGGGGACGGGTCATCGGGTGTTCTCCAATAAAATTGAGGGCTCAACCAAATAAGTTGAGGGCTCAAATGTAGAGCAGGACAGCGATGCATTTCGAATAGTGCAGCACTCAACCATTTGGAAAATATGGGAATGACGAACCACCCTGTCGGTGCGGCTGCGGATGCCGACTGCGCCTTGAATCAGGCGATCGCGGAGGTCACCGCCGCGACCGGTGCGCAGGTCTGCACGAACACGTCGGTGCGCCTGGCGGCGCGCAGATTGGGGCAGCTGTACGACGACGCCCTCGCGCCCTTGAACATCAAGGCGACGCAGCTGGCGCTGATGGTCGAGATCGGCAAGTTCCAGAGTGCCGATGGGCAGGGGCCGACCCTGCAGGACCTGGCGAACCGGCTGGCCATTCAACTATCGGCGCTGACCCATGCCCTCAGGCCCCTGGTGCGCGACGGCATTGCCGAGTTGCGGCAGGACGCCCAGGACCGGCGCACCAAGCACGCCGTGCTGACCGCGCGCGGCAAGCAACTGCTGGCGCAGGCGATCGGGCGCTGGGCCGCCGCCAACGAGCGGGTCGAGGCCGTCCTGGGCCCGGCCTCGGCCGCGAGCCTGCGGGCGCTGGCCGACCAGGTGGCATCGGATGCGTTCATGGTGGCCTATCAGGCAGAGAACCCGGCGCGGGTGCCCCTGCCTTCCCGGAGCGCGCCGCCAGCGAAAGAGGACTGACCCACGCACCGGCCTGGGCGCCATGCACCAAGGCGGGTCGCCCCCCGCCCTGCCCTCGCCTCCGTGCAGGCCACGCCACGCGGCCATTCGCTACTAGATCAATAGCACGATGCCCTAGTGGAATATGCGCCGGGGCCCGATTTCCCTTCAAGACTGTTGATCCCACCCGCACCTGGCACGCGCATTGCAACAGCGTCCCCGTGACCAATGCCGGTCACATGGCTGGCCCCTTCCAATGGCGGAAACGGGGCAGTCAGGACGAAGGCGTCCCCACAGGCAGTGCAGGCTTCATCGGCCCGCGCCCTGTGCGGACGCCTTTTTTGTTTTTGGTTTCGGCTTCGTCTGCCGGCAGGCGCTGTTCATCCATTTTTGCAGCGCCGCGGTGGGCACCCATGGGGGTCACGATGAAAAAATCCAGGCTGGTGATGGTGGGCAATGGCATGGCCGGGGTGCGCACGCTCGAAGAGCTGCTCAAGATCGCTCCGGACTTCTACGACATCACGGTGTTCGGCGCCGAGCCGCACCCCAACTACAACCGCATCCTGCTGTCGCCCGTGCTGGCGGGCGAGCAGACCATCGACGAGATCATCCTCAACGACTGGTCCTGGTACGAAGAGCACGGCATCCACCTGCACACGGGCTTCACTGTGAACGAGGTGGACCGCGTGCGCCGCGTGGTGCACGCCACCAACGCGGCGGGCGAGGCCATCAGCGCCGAGTACGACCGGCTGATCCTCGCCACCGGCTCCAACCCGTTCATCCTGCCGATTCCGGGCAAGGACTTGCAGGGCGTGCTGGCCTACCGCGACATCGCCGACACGCAGGCCATGATCGACGCCGCCACCACCTACAAGCACGCGGTGGTCATCGGCGGCGGGCTGCTGGGCCTGGAGGCCGCCAACGGCCTCATGAAGCGCGGCATGCAGGTGAGCGTGGTGCACGTGGGCGACTGGCTCATGGAGCGCCAACTGGACGACGTGGCGGGCAAGATGCTGCAAAAGTCCCTGGCCGAGCGCGGCATGCAATTTTTGATGAAGGCGCAGACGCAGGAGCTGGTGGGCGGGGCGGACGGCCGCGTCACCGCCGTGCGGTTCAAGGACGGCACCGAGGTGCCCGCCGACCTGGTGGTGATGGCCGTGGGCATTCGCCCGAACACGCAGCTGGCCGAAAAGATGCGCCTGCACGTCCACCGCGGCATCGTGGTGAGCGACACGCTGCAGACCACCACCGACGCGCGCATCTACGCCGTGGGCGAGTGCGCCGCGCACCGGGGCATCGCCTACGGGCTGGTGGCGCCGCTGTTCGAGCAGGGCAAGGTGCTGGCCAACCACCTGGCGGAGTTCGGCATCGGGCGCTACCAGGGCTCGCTCACCTCCACCAAGCTCAAGGTGACAGGCATCGACCTGTTCAGCGCGGGCGACTTCCAGGGCGGTGAAGGCACCGAGGAAATCGTGATGAGCGACCCCTTCGGCGGCGTGTACAAAAAACTCGTCATCAAGGACGACAAGCTCGTGGGCGCGTGCCTCTACGGCGACACGGTGGACGGCAGCTGGTACTTCAAGCTGCTGCGCGACGGCCGCACGGTGGGCGACATCCGCGACAAGCTGATGTTCGGCGAGAGCAACATCGGCGACGCGGGCCACCAGGGCCACAGCAAGGCCGCCGCCATGGCCGACACCGACGAGGTGTGCGGCTGCAACGGCGTGACCAAGGGCGCCATCTGCAAAGCCATCAAGGACAAGGGCCTGTTCACGCTGGACGACGTGAAAAAGCACACCAAGGCCAGCGCCAGCTGCGGCTCGTGCACGGGCCTGGTGGAGCAGATCATCATGTTCACGGCCGGCGGCGACTACTCCGCCACGCCCAAGACCAAGGCCGTGTGCGGCTGCACCGACCACGGCCACCAGGCGGTGCGCGATGCGATCCGCGCCAACAAGCTGCTGTCCATCGGCGACGTGTTCGCCTTCCTGGAATGGAAGACGCCCAACGGCTGCGCCACCTGCCGCCCGGCCGTCAACTACTACCTGATCAGCACCTGGCCGAAGGAGGCCAAGGACGACCCGCAAAGCCGCGCCATCAACGAGCGCAGCCACGCCAACATCCAGAAGGACGGCACGTACAGCGTGATCCCGCGCATGTGGGGCGGCGAGACCACGGCCAGCGAACTGCGCCGCATCGCCGACGTGGTGGACAAATACCAGATCCCCACCGTGAAGGTGACCGGCGGCCAGCGCATCGACCTGCTGGGCGTGAAGAAGGAAGACCTGCAGGCCGTGTGGAAGGACATCGGCATGCCCAGCGGCCACGCCTATGCCAAGGCCCTGCGCACGGTGAAGACCTGCGTGGGCAGCGAGTGGTGCCGCATGGGCACGCAGGACAGCACGCAGATGGGCAAGGACCTGGAGCGCGCCATGTGGCGCATGTACGCCCCGCACAAGGTCAAGTTCGCCGTGAGCGGCTGCCCGCGCAACTGCGCCGAGAGCGGCATCAAGGACGTGGGCATCATCGGCGTGGACAGCGGTTGGGAGATGTACATCGCCGGCAACGGCGGCATCAAGACCGAGGTGGCGCACTTCTTCACCAAGCTCAAGACCGCGGCCGAGGTGCTGGAGTACACCGGGGCTTTTTGCGAGCTGTACCGCCAGGAAGGCTGGTACCTGGAGCGCACGGTGCACTACGTGAACCGCGTGGGCCTCGATCACGTGAAAAAACGCATCCTCGAAGACCACGAAGGCCGCCGCGCGCTGTGGGAGCAGCTGCAGTTCGCGCTGGATGGCGAGCCCGACCCGTGGTTCGACTTCCAGGAAGCCCGCGTGGACACGCGGCAGTTCGCCGCCATCGCGCCGTGAGCCCCGGCCCAGCCATTGCCACCACCCCTTTCATTCATTCATCCCCCCGATTCGCAAGGAGCCGCCATGAGCGACTGGAAATACATCTGCCGTGTGGACGACATTCCCGTGCTGGGCTCGCGCCGCGTGGCGCGGCCGCAGGGCCTGGACGTGGCGGTGTTCCGCAACGGGGCGGACGAGGTGTTCGCGCTGCTGGACCGGTGTCCGCACAAGGGGGGGCCCCTGTCGCAGGGGATCGTGTTCGGGACGAGCGTGGCGTGTCCGCTGCACAACTGGACGATCGGGTTGTGCGATGGGCAGGCTTCGGCGCCGGACGAGGGGTGTACGCCGAAGTTTGCGGTGAAGGTGGAGGGGGGGGAGGTGTTTTTGGATGCTGTTGAGTTGGCGGGGCATGCGGTGGAGTTTTTGCGGCCGGTGGCGGGGCCTTTGAGGCGGGGTGTTGTTGGTTCTGGGTTGGATGCTTGAGGCTGGCTGTGTTTTGTTTTTGCGGTGGCTGCGGATTTTTCTCCCGGGGCCGGGGTGTGCGCCCGGCGGCGCACTCACTTTCTTTTGCTTCGCCAAAAGAAAGTAAGCAAAGAAAAGGCGACCCTGCTGGCTGCAAGAAGGCCTGCGCTTCGCCATCCGTGAAGGCGGCCGTACCGTCGGCGCCGGCGTCGTGGCCAAGATCATTGCTTAAAAAGCGTGAATGTAGGGGTATAGCTCAATTGGCAGAGCGTCGGTCTCCAAAACCGAAGGTTGTAGGTTCGATTCCTACTGCCCCTGCCACTTGATCGTGGCAATTACAAGCCCGCCAGGCCCTGGCGGGCTTCGGTGTCTTGTGGATGCCGAAACTTAAAGTAAGAAACCAGTTAAGTATGGCCACGTCTCAAGTTGAAACTGTTAGTACGGGCGCTGATAAAGCCAAGCTTGCTGCGGTGGTGGCAATTGTTCTTGCAGCGATTGCCGGGTTCTATTTGCTTGGAAAGCAAGGGCCGATTGTCCAGTGGGCTGCGTTGCTTGTCGGGCTTGCAATTGCGGTAGCTGTGTTTTTGGTGTCTGAGCCTGGCCGTCAATTCGTGGGTTTCGCGCAGGATGCCTGGCGTGAAGTCAGGAAGGTTGTCTGGCCCACGCGGAAAGAGACGCTTCAAATGACGGCATACGTTTTTGCGTTTGTTGTCATCATGGCGCTTTTTCTCTGGTTCACCGACAAGACCTTGGAATGGGTTTTGTACGATTTGATTCTGGGGTGGAGAAAGTAATGACGGACGCTATCGAAGTCAGCGGCACTGACGCTGCCAGCCCGGCCACTCCTGTGAATCCTGATTTGCGGTGGTACATCGTTCATGCTTATTCCGGCATGGAAAAGGCGGTTGAGCGCAACATCGTGGAGCGCATCGGTCGCGCTGGCATGCAGCAGAAGTTCGGCCGCATTCTCGTTCCGACCGAAGAGGTCGTTGAAATGAAGAATGGTCAGCGCAAGACCACTGAACGTCGACTCTTTCCCGGCTATGTGTTCGTGGAAATGGTCATGGACGATGACACCTGGCACTTGGTCAAGCACACGAACAAGGTGACGGGTTTTGTTGGTGGTGCCAAGAATCGCCCGGCTCCTATTTCTGAAGAAGAAGTTCAGAAGATCGTCAGCCAAATGCAGGAAGGCACGGACAAGCCTCGGCACAAGATTGAATTCATGGTGGGTGAGCTGGTCCGTGTTAAAGAGGGTCCCTTCACCGACTTCAATGGATCCGTCGAGGAAGTCAATTACGAGAAAAGCCGGGTGCGTGTATCGGTGATGATCTTCGGCCGTTCTACCCCCGTAGAGTTGGAATTTGGTCAGGTCGAAAAAACCTGATTGTTTGGATTCGCATTTTTCGACTCGGTGCGAATTGTTTGATGAGTCGTAAACCCCGGGGAGCTGAGGCCACTGGCCTAGGCGCTAATACCCGCAAGGAGTAAACCATGGCGAAAAAAATCGTCGGTTTTATCAAGCTGCAAGTTCCAGCTGGTAAGGCCAATCCATCCCCACCAATTGGCCCTGCGCTGGGTCAGCGTGGTCTCAACATCATGGAGTTCTGCAAGGCGTTCAACGCGCAGACCCAAGGTGTGGAACCAGGTCTGCCACTGCCCGTGGTCATCACGGCATTTGCCGACAAGAGCTTCACCTTCATCATCAAGACGCCGCCTGCGACGACCTTGATCAAGAAGGCCATCAAGCTTGAAAAGGGCTCTGCCAACGCATTGAGCACCAAGGTCGGCAAGATCACTCGTGCGCAACTCGAAGAGATCGCCAAGACCAAGATGAAGGACATGAACGCTGCCAATGTCGACGCCGCTGTGCGCACGCTGGCCGGTTCCGCTCGCTCGATGGGCGTGACGGTGGAGGGTTTATAAAATGGCCAAGCTGACCAAGAAACAAAAAGCCCTGCAAGGCAAAGTCGACAGCAACAAGCTGTACGCGTTCGCTGACGCCGTCGTAATTGTGAAGGAAGCCGCTACGGCCAAGTTCGACGAATCCATCGATGTGGCTGTTCAGCTTGGCATTGATGCCAAGAAGTCTGACCAAGTGGTTCGCGGCGCCGTGGTGCTGCCGAACGGCACTGGCAAGACGACCCGTGTGGCGGTATTTGCCCAAGGCGCCAAGGCTGAAGAAGCCAAGGCTGCTGGCGCTGACATCGTTGGCATGGACGACCTGGCCGCGATGGTCAAGGCCGGTGACATGCCTTTCGACGTGGTGATCGCCGCCCCCGACGCCATGCGCGTTGTGGGTACGCTGGGTCAAATCCTCGGCCCACGCGGTCTGATGCCAAACCCCAAGGTGGGCACTGTGACGCCTGACGTCGCTACGGCCGTGAAGAACGCCAAGGCAGGTCAAGTGCAATTCCGCGTCGACAAGGCCGGTATCGTGCACAGCACGATCGGCCGCCGCTCGTTCGACAACGACAAGCTGCAAGGCAACTTGGCTGCGTTGATCGAAGCGCTGACCAAGGCCAAGCCTGCAACCAGCAAGGGCGTGTACCTGCGCAAGGTGGCTGTGTCTTCCACGATGGGCCTGGGTGTCCGCGTGGATACGCAATCCATCGCAGCGTAATTGCAAGAAATCTTCGAATCCATCCCTGGATGGGTTCGATGTGGTGGGCTGCGGCTGCTTCGGTCGCCGCAGGCCATCCAAGACCGTTGGTGCGCGAACCGGTCGCGCTTAAATCCACAGTGATGCCAACGCAGATGGCGATCCCGCTGCAGATGGAAAATTTCCTGAACAGTTGGTCGCTGCAACAAGAGCGTGTATGAGGCCTGTGCCGAGTGCGCATTTTAAGGAGTAGACCTTGAGTCTTAATCGCAGTGAGAAAGAAGCGGTCATCAGTGAAGTGACCAGCCTCGCCGCTAAAGCTCAAACGCTTGTGATCGCGGAGTACCGTGGCATCACGGTCGCCGACATGACCAAACTGCGTGTTGATGCTCGCAGCAAGGGCGTGACCCTGAGTGTTCTGAAGAACACCCTGGCTCGCCGTGCTGTGGCTGGCAGCGCGTTTGACGTGGTGGCGGACCAGATGACCGGCCCGCTGATCTATGGCTTCTCCGAAGACGCTGTGGCCGCCGCTAAGGTGGTGGCCGATTTCGCGAAGACCAACGACAAATTGGTGATTCGCGGTGGCGCTTTCGGTGGCAAAGCCCTGGATATCAACGGCGTTAAGCAACTGGCTAACATTCCTCCCAAGGAAGTTTTGTTGGCTCAGATTTGCGGCTTGCTTATGTCCCCCATTTCGCGTACGGCCGTTGTGCTGGGCGCGTTGGCGGCCAAAAAAGGCGAAGGCGCTGCCGAAACGGCCGCCGAACCTGTCGCGGCTTGAGTGCCCGGCAGACAACCAACCAATTGTTAGGAAATAAAAATGGCATTCGATAAAGACGCATTTTTGACCGCGCTGGACAGCATGACGGTTCTGGAACTCAATGAGCTGGTGAAGGCCATTGAAGAAAAGTTTGGCGTGAGCGCAGCCGCTATGGCCGCTCCTGCTGCTGGCGGCGGCGGTGGTGCTGCTGCAGCTGCAGAAGAGCAAACGGAATTCAACGTGGTGCTGACCGAAGCCGGCGCCAACAAGGTGTCCGTGATCAAGGCCGTGCGCGAAATCACCGGCCTGGGCCTCAAGGAAGCCAAGGATCTGGTGGACGGCGCTCCGAAGAACGTCAAGGAAGGCATTGCCAAGGCCGACGCCGAAGCTGCCGTCAAGAAGCTGGTGGAAGCTGGCGCCAAGGCTGAACTCAAGTAATTCGCCTGGATTCCAGGGCTGGGGGCTCCGCAAGGGCTCCCAGCCTTTGGTGCTTATGGGGTTCACGCCCAGAGCGCACCAGAAAGCAGTGCCCACGCCACTGCTTTCTAGTGTCTTCTGACCATCCCGACAGCAGAAGATACCTTGGTTCGGGTGATGTGCAACGCATCGCCGTCCGCCATGGTTGGTAGTGGCCAACCGCCAAGCCTGCAAGGAAGCGCCCTTGCAGGTCAGTCGTCGAAGACCCAGGACTCATGTCTTTGCCCGGAGATCTCATGGCCTATTCCTATACCGAACGCAAGCGGATTCGCAAAAGTTTCGGCAGCCGCGACAGCGTGCTGGAAGTCCCTTACCTGCTGCAGATGCAGAAGGACGCATACACCGCGTTCCTGCAAGCTGACAAAGCCCCCCAGAAAAGAACCGTAGAAGGCTTGCAGGCCGCGTTCGACGCTGCTTTCCCGATCGTCTCGCACAATGGGTTTGTCGAGATGAAGTTCATCGAGTACAACCTCGCCAAGCCGGCATTCGATGTGCGTGAATGCCAGACCCGTGGTTTGACTTTTGCCTCGGCCGTGCGGGCCAAGGTGCAGTTGATCATCTATGACCGCGAGTCCTCCACGTCGCAGTCCAAGGTCGTCAAGGAAGTGAAGGAGCAAGAGGTCTACATGGGCGAGGTGCCTTTGATGACCGACAAGGGCTCGTTCATCATCAACGGCACGGAACGTGTGATCGTTTCGCAGCTGCACCGCTCGCCCGGCGTGTTCTTCGAGCACGACAAGGGCAAGACCCACAGCTCGGGCAAGCTGCTGTTCTCGGCGCGCATCATTCCCTACCGCGGTTCGTGGCTGGACTTCGAGTTCGATCCGAAGGACATCCTGTATTTCCGCGTGGACCGCCGCCGCAAGATGCCGGTCACGATCCTGCTGAAGGCCATCGGCCTGAACCCCGAATCGATCCTGGCGAACTTCTTCGTCAACGACAACTTCCGCCTGATGGACAGCGGCGCGCAGATGGAGTTCGTCTCCGACCGCCTGCGTGGCGAAGTGGCACGTTTCGACATCACCGACAAGTCGGGCAAGGTGGTCGTGGCCAAGGACAAGCGCGTCACGGCCCGCCACACCCGCGAACTGGAGCAGTCCGGCACCACGCACATCAGCGTGCCCGAAGACTTCCTGATCGGCCGCGTGGTGGCGCGCAACATCGTCGACGGCGACACCGGCGAAATCATTGCCAAGGCCAACGAAGAGCTGACCGAAGCGCTGCTCAAGAAGCTGCGCTCCGCCGGCGTGCAGGACCTGCAAGTCATCTACACGAACGAACTCGACCAGGGCGCCTACATCTCGCAGACGCTGCGCATCGACGAAACGGTGGACGAATTCGCTGCGCGCGTGGCGATCTACCGCATGATGCGCCCCGGCGAGCCGCCGACGGAAGACGCGGTGCAGGCCTTGTTCCAGCGCCTCTTCTACAACCCTGACACGTACGACCTGTCGCGCGTGGGGCGCATGAAGTTCAACGCCAAGATCGGCCGCGACGAATCTACCGGCCCGATGGTGCTCTCCAACGAGGACATCCTGGCCGTGGTCAAGATCCTCGTGGACCTGCGCAACGGCAACGGCGAAGTCGATGACATCGATCACCTGGGCAACCGCCGCGTGCGTTGCGTGGGCGAGTTGGCTGAGAACCAGTACCGCACCGGTCTGGCGCGCATCGAGAAGGCCGTGAAGGAGCGTCTGGGCCAGGCCGAGCAAGAGCCGCTGATGCCGCACGACCTGATCAACTCCAAGCCGATTTCCGCGGCGCTCAAGGAGTTCTTCGGTGCGTCCCAGCTGTCGCAGTTCATGGACCAGACCAACCCGCTGGCCGAAATCACCCACAAGCGCCGCGTATCGGCCCTTGGCCCGGGTGGTCTGACCCGCGAGCGTGCCGGTTTCGAGGTGCGCGACGTGCACGTGACCCACTATGGCCGCGTGTGCCCGATCGAAACGCCGGAAGGCCCGAACATCGGGCTGATCAACTCGCTGGCCCTGTACGCCCGCCTGAACGAGTACGGTTTCATCGAAACGCCGTACCGCCGCGTGGTGGACGGCAAGGTGACCGACCAGATCGATTACCTCTCCGCCATCGAAGAAGGCAAGTACGTGATCGCCCAGGCGAATGCCACGCTCGACAAGGAAGGCCGCCTCACGGGCGACCTGGTGTCGGCACGTGAAAAGGGCGAGTCGACCTTGCTGAGCGCCGAGCGCGTGCAGTACATGGACGTGTCGCCTGCACAGATCGTGTCCGTCGCCGCCTCGCTCGTGCCGTTCCTCGAGCACGATGACGCGAACCGCGCACTGATGGGTGCCAACATGTCCCGCCAGGCCGTGCCCGTGCTGCGTCCGGAAAAGCCCATGGTGGGCACCGGCATCGAGCGCGTGGCGGCCGTGGACTCGGGCACCGTGGTGACCGCCAACCGCGGTGGCGTGGTGGACTATGTGGATGCGACCCGCATCGTGGTCCGCGTGAACGACGCGGAAGCGGTGGCCGGTGAAGTGGGCGTGGACATCTACAACCTCATCAAGTACCAGCGTTCCAACCAGAACACCAACATCCACCAGCGCCCCATCGTCCAGAAGGGCGATGTGCTGGCCAAGGGGGATGTGATCGCCGACGGCGCATCGACGGACTTCGGCGAAATCGCCATCGGCCAGAACATGCTGATCGCGTTCATGCCCTGGAACGGCTACAACTTCGAAGATTCGATCCTGATCTCCGAACGCGTCGTGGCAGAAGACCGCTACACCTCGATCCACATCGAGGAACTGGTGGTCATGGCCCGCGACACGAAGCTGGGCGCCGAAGAAATCACGCGCGACATTCCGAACCTGTCGGAGCAGCAGCTGAACCGCCTGGACGAGTCCGGCATCATCTACGTGGGTGCCGAAGTGCAACCCGGCGATACGCTGGTGGGCAAGGTCACGCCGAAGGGCGAGACCACGCTGACGCCCGAAGAGAAGCTGCTGCGCGCCATCTTCGGCGAGAAGGCTTCCGACGTGAAGGACACCTCGCTGCGCGTGGACCAGGGCTCGCAAGGCACCGTGATCGACGTGCAGGTGTTCACCCGCGAAGGCATTCAGCGCGACAAGCGCGCCCAGCAAATCATCGACGACGAACTCAAGCGCTTCCGCCTGGACCTGAACGACCAGCTGCGCATCGTGGAAGCCGACGCGTTCGACCGGATCGAAAAGCTGCTGAACGGCCGCGTGGCCAACGGCGGCCCGCAAAAGCTGGCCAAGGGCACGAAGATCGACAAGGCCTACCTGGCCTCCGTCGAGAAGTTCCACTGGTTCGACATCCGCCCGGCGGAAGACGAAGTGGCCACGCAGCTCGAGTCGATCAAAAACTCGCTGGAGCAGACGCGCCACAGCTTCGATCTGGCTTTCGAGGAAAAGCGCAAGAAGCTCACGCAAGGCGACGAGCTGCCTGCGGGCGTGCTGAAGATGGTCAAGGTGTACCTGGCCGTCAAGCGCCGCCTGCAGCCCGGCGACAAGATGGCCGGCCGCCACGGCAACAAGGGTGTGGTGTCCAAGATCGTCCCGGTCGAAGACATGCCCTACATGGCCGACGGCACCCCTGCCGACATCGTGCTGAACCCGCTGGGCGTGCCATCGCGCATGAACATCGGACAGGTGCTCGAAGTGCACTTGGGCTGGGCCGGCAAGGGCATCGGCCAGCGCATCGGCAACATGCTGCAGGAGCAGGCCAAGGCGGCCGACATGCGCAAGTTCCTCGAAGAGGTGTACAACTCGCGCGGCCGCAAGGAAGACCTGTCGCAGTTCAACGACGATGAACTGATGGTCATGGCCGGTCACCTCACCAACGGCGTGCCGTATGCCACCCCGGTGTTCGACGGCGCTTCGGAAGAAGAGATCAAGGACATGCTCAAGATTGCCTATCCGGACGACATCGCCGAGCGCAAGGGCCTGACCTCCGCACGCACGCAGGCGTACCTGTTCGACGGCCGCACCGGCGAGCGCTTCGAGCGCCCGACCACCATCGGCTACATGCATTACCTGAAGCTGCACCATTTGGTGGACGACAAGATGCATGCCCGCTCCACGGGTCCTTACTCGCTCGTCACGCAGCAGCCTCTGGGCGGCAAGGCCCAATTCGGTGGCCAGCGTTTCGGGGAAATGGAAGTGTGGGCGCTGGAAGCCTATGGCGCCGCTTACGTGCTGCAGGAAATGCTGACCGTGAAGTCCGACGACGTGCAGGGCCGTACCAAGGTGTACGAGAGCATCGTCAAGGGCGAACACGCCATCGAGGCCGGCATGCCGGAATCGTTCAATGTGCTGGTCAAGGAAATCCGTTCCCTGGGCCTGGACATCGAACTCGAACGTTCTTAATCGAAGGGACTAGGTTTATGAAGTCACTACTCGACCTGTTCAAGCAATTCACCCCGGACGAGCATTTCGATGCCATCCGCATCGGCATGGCGTCGCCCGAGAAGATCCGTTCGTGGTCTTTCGGCGAAGTGAAGAAGCCCGAGACCATCAACTACCGCACGTTCAAGCCCGAGCGCGACGGTCTGTTCTGCGCCAAGATTTTTGGTCCCATCAAGGACTACGAATGCCTGTGCGGCAAGTACAAGCGCCTCAAGCACCGCGGTGTGATCTGCGAGAAGTGCGGCGTTGAAGTCACGCAGACCAAGGTGCGCCGCGAGCGCATGGGCCACATCGATCTGGCCGCGCCTTGCGCCCACATCTGGTTCCTGAAGTCGCTGCCATCGCGCCTGGGCCTGGTGCTGGACATGACGCTGCGCGACATCGAGCGCGTGCTGTATTTCGAAGCGTATGTGGTGACCGACCCCGGCATGACCCCGCTGAAGAAGTTCAGCATCATGTCCGAGGACGACTACGACGCCAAGCGCAAGGAATACGGTGACGAGTTCATCGCCAAGATGGGCGCGGAAGGCATCAAGGACCTGCTCGAAGCCATCGATATCGACCTCGAAATCGAAAAGCTGCGCGGCGATCTGACCGGCTCCGAAGTCAAGGTCAAGAAGAACGCCAAGCGCCTGAAGGTGCTGGAAGCCTTCAAGAAGTCCGGCATCAAGCCCGAGTGGATGGTGCTGGACGTGCTGCCCGTGCTGCCGCCGGACCTGCGTCCGCTGGTGCCGCTGGACGGTGGCCGCTTCGCGACCTCCGACTTGAACGACCTGTATCGCCGCGTCATCAACCGCAACTCGCGCCTGCGCCGCCTGCTGGAGCTGAAGGCCCCGGAAATCATCGCGCGCAACGAAAAGCGCATGCTGCAGGAAGCCGTCGATTCGCTGCTGGACAACGGCCGCCGTGGCAAGGCCATGACGGGCGCGAACAAGCGCGCCCTCAAGTCGCTGGCCGACATGATCAAGGGCAAGAGCGGCCGCTTCCGCCAGAACTTGCTGGGCAAGCGCGTGGACTACTCCGGTCGTTCCGTGATCACCGTGGGCCCGACGCTCAAGCTGCACCAGTGCGGTCTGCCCAAGCTGATGGCGCTGGAGCTGTTCAAGCCTTTCATCTTCTCGCGCCTGGAAGCCATGGGCATCGCGACGACGATCAAGGCCGCCAAGAAGGAAGTCGAATCCGGCACGCCGGTGGTGTGGGACATCCTGGAAGAGGTCATCAAGGAACACCCGGTGATGCTGAACCGTGCGCCCACACTGCACCGTTTGGGCATCCAGGCGTTCGAGCCCATCCTGATCGAAGGCAAGGCCATTCAGCTGCACCCGCTCGTCTGCGCGGCCTTCAACGCCGACTTCGACGGTGACCAGATGGCCGTTCACGTGCCGCTGTCTGTGGAAGCGCAGATGGAAGCCCGCACGCTGATGCTGGCCTCCAACAACGTGCTGTTCCCGGCCTCGGGCGAGCCTTCCATCGTCCCGTCGCAAGACGTGGTGCTGGGCCTGTACTACGCCACCCGCGATCGCATCAACGGCAAGGGCGAAGGCCTGGTGTTCGCCGACACCGGCGAAGTGCAGCGCGCTCTCGATGCCAACGAGGTCGAACTGGCCGCGCGCATCACGGTGCGTCTGACCGAGTGGACCAAGGACAAGGAAACGCGTGAATTCGTGCCTTCCACGTCGCTGGTGGAAACGACGGCCGGCCGTGCGCTGCTGTCCGAGATCCTGCCCAAGGGCCTGCCCTTCAGCAACATCAACAAGGCGCTGAAGAAGAAGGAAATCTCCAAGCTCATCAACGTGAGCTTCCGCAAGTGCGGCCTGAAGGAGACGGTGGTCTTCGCCGACAAGCTGCTGCAGAACGGTTTCCGCCTCGCCACGCGCGCCGGTATTTCCATCTGCGTGGACGACATGCTGGTGCCGCCGCAAAAGGCCGGGATCATCGAGCGTTCCGAGAAGGAAGTGAAGGAGATCGAACAGCAGTACGTGTCCGGTCTGGTGACGGCTGGCGAACGCTACAACAAGGTGGTGGACATCTGGGGCAAGGCCGGCGACGAAGTGTCGAAGGTCATGATGGCCCAGCTGGCCAAGCAAAAGACCACCGACCGCCACGGCAACGAGGTGGACCAGGAGTCGTTCAACTCCATCTACATGATGGCCGACTCCGGCGCCCGCGGCTCCGCAGCGCAGATTCGCCAGCTGGCCGGCATGCGCGGCCTGATGGCCAAGCCGGACGGCTCCATCATCGAGACCCCCATCACGGCCAACTTCCGTGAAGGGCTGAACGTGTTGCAGTACTTCATCTCCACCCACGGTGCCCGTAAGGGCCTGGCGGATACGGCGCTGAAGACGGCCAACTCGGGCTACCTCACCCGCCGTCTGGTGGACGTGACGCAGGATCTCGTGGTGACCGAAGAAGACTGCGGCACCTCCAATGGCTCGCTGATGCGCGCCATCGTCGAGGGCGGTGAAGTCATCGAATCGCTGCGCGACCGTATCCTGGGCCGCACCACGGCCGACGAAGTGCTGCACCCCGAAACGCGCGCAGTGCTGGCCCCTGCCGGCCAGATGCTCGACGAAGACCTCATCGAGGAACTCGAAGTCGCCGGCGTGGACGAGGTGAAGGTGCGCACGGCGCTGACCTGCGAAACCCGCTACGGCCTGTGTGCCAAGTGCTACGGACGCGATCTGGGCCGCGGCGGCCTGATCAACCTCGGCGAAGCCGTGGGGGTGATCGCCGCCCAGTCCATCGGCGAACCCGGCACGCAGTTGACCATGCGCACGTTCCACATCGGTGGCGCCGCTTCGCGCGCTGCCATCGCATCGAGCGTGGAGGCCAAGTCCAACGGCGTGATCGGCTTCAACGCCACGATGCGCTACGTGAGCAACACCAAGGGCGAGCTGGTGGTGATCGCCCGTTCCGGCGAGATCGTCATCCATGACGAACACGGCCGCGAGCGCGAGCGCCACAAGGTGCCGTACGGTGCGACGCTGGCGGTCAAGGCCGACCAGACGGTCAAGGCCGGCACCATCCTCGCCAACTGGGACCCGCTGACCCGCCCGATCATCACGGAGTTCGCCGGCCAGGTGAAGTTCGAGAACGTCGAGGAAGGCCTCACGGTCGCCAAGCAGGTGGACGATGTGACGGGTCTGTCCACGCTGGTCGTGATCGATCCGAAGCGCCGCGGCTCCGCCAAGGTGGTGCGCCCGCAGGTCAAGCTGATCGACGCGCAAGGCCAGGAAGTGAAGATCCCCGGCACCGACCACTCGGTGACCATCGGCTTCCAGATCGGCTCGCTGATCCAGGTGCGCGATGGCCAGGACGTGGGCCCCGGCGAAGTGCTGGCGCGGATTCCGGTCGAAGGCCAGAAGACCCGCGACATCACCGGCGGTCTGCCCCGCGTGGCCGAACTGTTCGAAGCGCGCTCGCCCAAGGACAAGGGCATGCTGGCCGAGATCACCGGTACGGTGTCCTTCGGCAAGGAAACCAAGGGCAAGGTGCGCCTGCAGATCACCGATCCGGACGGCAAGGTCTGGGATGAACTGATCCCCAAGGAAAAGAACATCCTGGTGCACGAAGGCCAGGTCGTGAACAAGGGCGAGTCCGTGGTGGACGGCCCGGCCGATCCGCAGGACATCCTGCGCCTCCTGGGCATCGAAGAGCTGTCGCGCTACATCGTCGATGAAGTGCAGGACGTGTACCGCTTGCAGGGTGTGAAGATCAACGACAAGCACATCGAGGTGATCGTTCGCCAGATGCTGCGCCGCGTCGTGGTCGAGGCCCCGGGCGAGTCCAACTACATCGCCGGCGAGCAGGTCGAGCGTTCGGAGATCCTGAACACGAACGAGGCGCTGCAGGCCGCAGGCAAGATCCCTTCGACGTACAGCAACGTGCTGCTGGGGATCACCAAGGCTTCGCTGTCGACCGATTCCTTCATCTCGGCCGCTTCCTTCCAGGAAACGACCCGCGTGCTCACCGAGGCTGCCATCATGGGCAAGCGCGACGAGCTGCGTGGCCTGAAGGAAAACGTCATCGTGGGTCGCCTGATCCCTGCCGGTACCGGCCTGGCCTACCACCAGGCGCGCAAGGCCAAGGAAGCCATGGACGACGCCGAGCGCCGCGCCATCGCCGATGCCGAAGCCGCTGAAATGGCTGCCACGACCGAAGACTCTTCCGACGTCGAAAGCACCACCAGCCTGGGCGACGCCACGGCCCAATAAGCCACGGTACGCTCCCTGAAACGCTCCCGCTCTGCGCTTTGGCAGACCGGGAGCGTTTTCTTATCCGTTTTCTCTTTTTTGCGCCGAGCCCGCGGACCCTGCGGGCTCGGCAGATGCAATGCTGTCCTCCTGGATCTTTCTTGCCCTGCTGCTGTTCTGGGCCGTGGGTGCCTACAACCGGATCGTGCGATTGCGCTCGGCCGCCATCCAGGCCTTCGGTGGCCTGGACGCACACCTCATGCGCATGATGGCCATGCTGGGTGAATACGAGGCCGCGCAGGGTCCCGCGCCCGCGGCCCATGCCGATGCGCGGGCGGCGCTGTGGGCCGCCACCACCCAGTTCGGCGCGTCGCTGGCCGTAGCGCGGGCCCGCCCGCTGGACGCCGGCGCCGCGGCCGCGCTGCTGACGGGGCGCGAGGTGCTCGAAGCCGCCTGGCTGGCCATGGTGCGCGTGGCGGAGGTTCCGCCCGCGCCGGGCGAAGGCGCGGCGCTGCCCCTGTGGGCGCAGCGATGGCAGGAGCTGGTGGCCCAGAATGCGCTGGCCACCCGGCAGTTCAACGATGCGGCGCTGCAGTACAACCAGGCCATCGGCCAGTTCCCGGCGCGCCTGCTGGCGTGGCTGTTCGGGTTCAAGGCGGCCAGAACGCTGTAGGCTGCGTGCCCATCCCCGCATCCCGGGAGGGGCGTGGATGGTTTGACATTGATTCAAGGCGTGGCCGCGACGGCGTCCGCAACCGCAACCGGTTTTTTCCTATTCAAGACAGGCTCAGACAGAACATGACCGATCCGCAGCCGCGCCCGCCCTCCCGTTTCTTTCCGCCCCCCGCGGAGGGCGAACGCCGCATGGAGCCCGCGCTGTGGCGCCAGCTGGATGCGGTGGTGAACGCGCTGCAGGCCGTGCGCGGCGGGCAGTCGGGCACGGCGGCCCTGGCCGCGGTCGAGCCGGGTCTGCGGCCCGGGGTGCAGGCGCTGTTGTTCCAGGTGCTGCGCAACCTGGGCCGGGCGCAGGCGCTGCGCAAGCAACTGGCGCCCCGCAACCCACCGCCACGGGCCGATGCCCTGCTGTGCACGGCCCTGGCGCTGGCGTGGTCGTTCGACGAGGCGCCTTACGAGGCGTTCACCCTCGTCAACCAGGCGGTAGAAGCGGCCAAGCGCAACCCGGCATCGCAAGCGCAGGCGCCGTTCCTGAACGCCTGCCTGCGCCGCTTTCTGCGCGAACGCGATGCGCTGGTGGCCGCCACCGACGGCGATCCGGTCGCCCAGTGGAACCACCCGGCCTGGTGGATCGCCCGGCTGCGCAAGGACCACCCGCAGCACTGGCAGCAGATCCTGCAGGCCAACAATGCCCACGCGCCGATGGCGCTCCGGGTCAATGTGCAAAAAACGACTCCAGCGCAATATTTACTAGGGCTTTCTGCTATTAATTTGGAAGCATTTCCCGCAGGGCCGTTCGGCATCGTCCTGGACCGCCCGGTGGCCGTGCAGCAGTTGCCGGCCTTTGCAGACGGCCACGTCTCGGTGCAGGACACCGCGGCGCAGATGGCGGCGCCGCTGCTGCTGGAGGGGCTGGACCTGTCGCAGCCGCTGCGCGTACTGGACGCCTGTGCCGCGCCCGGCGGCAAGACCGCGCACTTGCTCGAATACGCGGGTGCCGCCTCGCCGATGCAGGTCGTGGCGCTGGAAATCGACGCCGACCGCGCCACCCGCATCCACGAAACGCTGGACCGGGTGGGGGTGCGGGCCCAGGTCCTCGTGGCCGATGCGGCACGGCCGCAGGACGGGTGGCTGGACGCCAGTGGGGGCGGGCGGTTCGACGCCATCTTGCTGGATGCGCCGTGCACGGCCTCGGGCATCGTCCGCCGCCACCCCGACGTGCGCTGGCTGCGGCGCGAGTCCGACATCGAGCAACTGGCCCAGCAGCAGGCCCGCCTGCTTGCCACGCTCTGGCCGCTGCTGCAGCCCGGCGGGCGGCTGCTCTACTGCACCTGCTCCGTGTTTCGTGCCGAGGGTGAAGCACAGGTGCAAACGTTTCTTGCGCGCAACACCGACGCCCGTTTGATGCCGTCTCCCGGCCATTTAATACCCGGTAAACCGGACGAAAGCGGCGGCGTCTCGGAGAATCGTCCGGGTGACCATGACGGATTCTTTTACGCGCTGTTGCAAAAACATGCCGGCTGAACGGACCGCTTCGCGCCCTGCCGCGTGGCTTTCGGTGGCCGTGGCTGCGTTGCTGTGCATGTGGCTGGCGCTGTGGTCCCCGGCGGTGCTGGCGCAGCCCGACGCGGGCGACCTGCGCGTCGAAGCCAACGACGAGGGCCTGTACCTGTCGACCACGCTGCACTTCGACCTGCCCGAGCTGGCGGAAGATGCCCTCTACAAGGGCATCTCGATGTACTTCGTGGCCGAGGCCGATGTGGTTCGCGAGCGCTGGTACTGGTACGACAAGGCGGTGGCCCACTCGGTGCGCTACCTGCGCCTGAGCTACCAGCCGCTCACGCGCCGGTGGCGCCTCAATCAGTCCGCCACGCCGTTCGCCAACACCGGGCTGGGGGTTGCCCTGGGGCAGAACTTCGACGAACTGGGCGACGCGCTTTCCGCCATGCAGCGCATCAGCCGCTGGAAGATCGCCGACGCGGACGAGGTCTCCGGCGGGCCGTATACCGTGCATTTCCAGTTCCGCCTCGACATGTCCCAACTGCCCCGCCCCTTCCAGATCGGCGCGGTGGGACGCTCGGGCTGGGACCTGATGCTGTCGCGCAGCGTGCGCGCCGTGGCCGAGCGCGCGCCATGACCGACGACCACAGCGTTCCCCGCACGCCCCAGCAAGCCCGTGCCTCCCGCTGGGCCCTGGGCGTGGGCGTGGCGATCATGTGCGCGATCGGGCTGGTGCTGCTTTTCCTGCTCACCGTCGCCACCAACAACCGCGCGCTGTACGAGCGCAACTACGCCTGGCTGTTCGGCCTGAACGTCCTGGTGGCCGTGCTGCTGCTCGCCGTGCTGGTGTGGGTCGTGGTGCGCCTGGCGGTGCGGCTGCGGCGGGGGCGGTTTGGCAGCCGCCTGCTGGTCAAGTTGGCGGGCATCTTTGCGGTCGTGGGGCTGCTGCCCGGTCTGCTGATCTATGTGGTCTCCTACCAGTTCGTGTCGCGCTCCATCGAAAGCTGGTTCGACGTGAAGGTGGAGGGCGCCCTGTCCGCCGGCGTCAGCCTGGCCCGGGTCACGCTGGACACGATTGCCAGCGACATGGCCATGCAAACACGCACCGCCAGCAGCCAACTGGCGCAGGTGCCCGACGCGGCGGCCGGCGTGGTGCTCGAACGCATCCGCGACCAGCTGGGGGCCAGCGACGTGGTGCTGTTCAGCACGGCGGGCCAGCCGGTGGCCAGTGCCGGGCAATCCCGGTTCGATCTCAGCCCCGAGCGGCCCAGCGCCCAGTTGCTGCGCAACGCGCGCCAGCAGCGCGCCACCTTCCAGATCGAGGGGCTGGACGACATCGCCGACCCCGCTGCCGTGCAGAACGCGCGGGTCAAGACCCTCGTGGCCGTCGGCAACGCCAGCGTGGGGCTCCTGGTGGAACCCCGCTACCTGCAGGCCACGCTGCGGCTGCCGCAGGTGCTGGTGTCCAACGCCATCGCCGTGCAGGAAGCCAACCGGGAGTACCAGGAGCGCGCCCTGGCCCGCGAAGGGTTGCGGCGCATGTACATCGGCACGCTCACCCTGAGCCTGTTCCTGGCCGTCTTCGGGGCCGTACTGCTCGCCGTGCTGCTGGGCCGCCAACTGGCACGCCCCCTGCTGGTGCTGGCCGAGGGCGTGCGCGAGGTCGCATCGGGCAACCTGAGCCCCAAGGCCGTGCTGCAGGGCAACGATGAATTGGGCGGGCTGACCCGCTCCTTCGCCGTGATGACCCAGCAGTTGTCCGACGCCCGCACCGCCGTCGAGCACAGCATGGGCGAGGTCGATGCGGCGCGGGCCCACTTGCAGACCATTCTGGACAACCTCACCGCGGGCGTGATCGTGCTGGACGCCGAGGGGCGCATCCGCTCCACCAACCCCGGCGCCACCCGCATCCTGCGGGCCCCGATGGCTGCCTTCGAAGGCCGGCCGCTGGCCGACGTGCCCGGGCTGGCCGAATTCGCCAGTGCCGTGCAGGGCCACTTCGAGGCCTTCCTGGGCGACCGCGAGCAGCATGGACTGGACCACTGGCAGCATTCCTTCGACCTTTACGGCTCGCCCGCCTCGGGGGTGGTCGCCAATGGCACCAGCCTGGTGGCCCGGGGGGCGGAGCTGCCCAACGCGTTGCGCCTCCTGGTGTTCGACGACATCTCCGAAATCGTCTCGGCCCAGCGTGCACAGGCCTGGGGCGAAGTCGCCCGGCGCCTGGCCCATGAAATCAAGAACCCGCTCACACCGATCCAGCTGTCCGCCGAGCGCCTGGAGATGAAGCTCTCCGGCAAGCTGCCGGATGCCGAGCAGGCCGTGCTGACCAAATCCGTGCGCACCATCGTCGATCAGGTGGATGCGATGAAGCGGCTGGTCAACGAGTTTCGCGACTATGCCCGCCTGCCCGCGGCGGAATTGCATGCGCTCGACCTGAACACCCTCGTCACCGACGTGCTGCAGCTCTACGGCGCCGAGAACGCGACCGTGCCCGTGGAGGCCGAACTCGATCCCCGTTGCCCCGAGATCGCGGGCGATGCCCAGCAACTGCGCCAGGTCATCCACAACCTGCTGCAGAACGCGCAGGACGCCAGCGAGCCCACCCGCGAGCAGGGCGGGGCCGCCGGCGCACCCGTGCGCATCACCACGCGCTGGAGCCAGTCGTCGCGGCGCGTGCGGCTGACGGTGACCGACAGCGGAACCGGATTTCCCAACCACATCCTTCAGCGCGCCTTCGAACCCTATGTAACCACCAAGCCGCGAGGCACTGGCCTGGGACTTGCTGTAGTGAAGAAGATCGCCGACGAGCATGGGGCCCGTGTCGATCTTGTCAATCGGGTGGAAGAAGGGGTGGTGCTGGGCGCGCAAGTGTCGCTATCATTCGCCCCTGGCCACGTGGTGGCACATTAACAACACTTGGAAACGTATCGCGAGGCTGATCAAAACCCATGGCAAACATTCTGGTGGTCGACGACGAACTGGGCATCCGTGACCTGTTGTCGGAAATTCTGAACGACGAAGGGCACAGCGTGGACCTCGCAGAGAACGCCACGCAGGCCCGCGCCGCCCGTGCCGCCAATGCGTACGACCTCGTGCTCCTCGATATCTGGATGCCCGATACCGATGGCGTCTCGCTCCTCAAGGAATGGGCCATGGCCGGCACGCTGACCATGCCGGTCATCATGATGAGCGGCCACGCCACCATCGACACCGCGGTCGAAGCCACCCGCATCGGCGCCTTTTCCTTCCTGGAAAAGCCCATCACGATGCAGAAGCTCCTCAAAGCGGTCGAACAGGGCCTGGCGCGCAGCGCCGCCCAGCCGGCGGCATCGGCCACCACGGCGGCCGCCACCCCACCGCCCGCTGCTGCCATCCCAACCGCACCCGAGGCACAGGGCGCTCCGGTGGCGGCCTTGCCCGTGGTGACGAAAGACCCCGGCCCGCATGCGCACCAGGGCTTCGATCTGGACCGGCCGCTGCGTGAAGCCCGCGACGGTTTCGAGAAGGCGTACTTCGAATTCCACCTGGCGCGCGAAGGCGGCTCCATGACACGCGTGGCCGAAAAAACGGGCCTGGAGCGCACCCACCTGTACCGCAAGCTGCGCCAGCTCGGTGTGGACCTGGGCCGCGGCAAACGCAATTAAGTCGTCAGAGTTTCAGAACGCCTCTTTTTTCTGGTTATAATTTGAGGCTTAGGCCCGGTAGCTCAGTCGGTAGAGCAGAGGATTGAAAATCCTTGTGTCGGTGGTTCGATTCCGCCCCAGGCCACCAGTCATTAAAGCCCTTGGTTCTTGCGAACCAAGGGCTTTTTGCCTTGGGCGGACTTTCCACTGTCGTTCTGGGTCGGCTTGCTATTGCGCCACCACTGCAATCCCGCAATCCCAAGCATCCCGCCGATTCAAGCCGTACTCGACCGCCGCGCCACCCAGTACGTGGCCCCATCCGGGCCGTAACGCTCCTCGTGCGGTTCCAACCGATCCAGTTCGAACGTATCGCCGGGCACCAGGTGGCGCGTGGTGCCCGACTGCGTCAGCCACATCTCGCCCGCCACCACCAATGCACTCGCATGAAAATCGTGCCGATGCTCCTGCACGATTTGCTGCGGGGCCCAGGTGCGAACGAGTGCCTGCTCGTAGCCTTTCGCCAGCGCCTGACGCTCGAAGTCTTCGAAGGTCGCTGGAATGGGGGCATGTGGCTCGGCCATGGCGTCAGCTTTTCAGGAATGCGATCAAGGCGGCGTTGAATTCCTGCGCATGCGACAGGTTGAAACCATGCGGCGCCCCGGCGATGACCTTGAGCACGCTGCCAGGAATCGCCTTGTGGGTGCGGGCGCCGCTCACTTCCAGCGGCACGATCGCGTCGGCATCACCGTGAAGGACCAGCGTTGGGACCTTCACGCTTTTGAGGTCTTCGCGGAAGTCGGTTTTGCCGAAGGCTTGGATGCAGTCGAGCGTGCCCTTGGGCGATGCCATGGCGGCGATGTCGCGGGCGTACTGGCGCTGTTCCTCACTGACTTTGAGCTTGCCGTCCACGCTGAAGAAGTTGTGCGTGAAGTCTTCCAGGAACGCCATACGGTCTTTTTTGACGCCTTCCTGGAATTGCGCAATCGTCGCGTCGTCCAGTCCACCCTCCGGGTTGTCGGCGCTCTTGTAGAGGTACGGCGGAACGGCGCCCGCGAAGACCAGCTTGGCCACGCGCTGGCTGCCGTATTTGGCGATGTACCGCGCGAGTTCGCCGCCGCCCATCGAGAAGCCGACCAGTGTGGCGCCCGTGAGATCGAGCCCGGTCATCAGCGCATCGAGGTCTTTCGCGAAGGTGTCGTAGTCGTAGCCCTCCCAGGGTTGCGACGATGCGCCGAAGCCGCGGCGGTCATAGGCGATCACGCGGTAGCCCGCTTCGACGAGTGCTGGGATCTGGGCTTCCCACGAGCGTCCACTCAGGGGCCAGCCATGGATGAGCACGACGGGGGCGCCCTGTCCGTAATCTTCGTAGTGGATCTCGACGGGATGGCGGGCGCTGGATTCGGTTTGGAGCTTGGGCATGGGCGTGCGGACCTCGGCAGTGGGTGGATGTGAGCGGGGATGGGTGAAGGAAGTCCATTGGGTCCAGAATTTCAAATCACGTCAATCAGACCTGTCCTACTCAACCGTTGGCGCGTTCGGTCCTGCGCGCAGGACGGGCTGCAACGCAATCACCTTCGCGAGCGCGGTGTCTGCGGTGGCGGTGCGGCGTCACGTTGGCGGTGTGCCCTCATACACCTGCAGCCCGCTGGCCTGCTGCTTGGCGCCATACATGGCAAGGTCGGCGCAATGCAGCACCTGGGCGGCCACGGTCGAATTCTCGGGCGAGCGCGCGATGCCGATGCTGGCTCCGACGTTCACCCACTGGTCCGGCCGCACCTGGATGGGTTGCCGGATGGCGTTGACGATGGCGGCGGCGGCCTCCTGCACGCGCTGCAGGTCCTGCGAGCGCATCAGGATGGCGAACTCGTCTCCGCCCAGGCGCGCCAGCGTGTCCGACGAGCGCACGTGCTTCCTGGTGCGCAGCGCCACTTCCTTCAAGACGGCATCTCCCGCTTCGTGGCCGTAGTTGTCGTTGATGGCCTTGAACTTGTCGAGATCCATCAGCAAGATCGCGTATCCGGTGTTCAGGGCCTGCTGGTTCTGCTCGGCGTTCTGCAGATTGATCTCGAACAGCCGCCGGTTGGCCAGATGGGTCAGCGCATCGCGGTGCGCCACGTTCTCGAGCGGCACGACCACCCGGTTGGTGATGAGGTTCGCGGCCAGGATGGAGAGGAACGAACTGAACAGGATGCTGGCGGCGAACAGCGCCTCCAGCCGCAGGAAAGGCGAGAAGACCGGCGCGAACGGCTTGGCCACCACGGCAATGACGTTGGAGCCCTGCAGCCCGCCCAGGTTGATGACCTTGGCCCGGTACTGCGCGCCGTCCGTCCCTTCCGCCGAAAAGTTCTCGGACGACTGCGCATGCTCGTGGATGCTGCGGTTGAGCACGATGCCGGGCAGGGTCGAGGTGTGGATGACGAAATCGCCTTCGCTCTCCTGCGAAAGGAACGCCATTTTCAGTTGCGTCATCTTGGTGAACTGCTCTACCGCCATGGTGTTGACGCGGTAGCCCAGGAAGATGTTCATGATGGGCATGGGGGCGCTGATGGTGGCCTTGACCCAGTTGTAGAGCACGGGCGTGTGCTCCCCCGCAGCCAGCGGCCCGATGCTGCGGCCGGTCTCGCTGATCTCGGTCGCCAGGGCCTCCAGCGTGGCGTCCAGGTCCATGTCGCGCTCGTTCAGAAGCTGGGTCGCGGAGGCGCGGGCCACGACCTTGTGGTTGAGGTCCGTGAGGACGATCAGTTCGGCCCCCGTGCGGGCCAGCTGGCTGGCCAGCGCCGACTCGATGGTTGCACGGTTGCCGTTGGCGATCGTGTGCTGCAGCCCGTAGTCTTTCGTGACCAGGAGCGAGGTTTGCTGCCGGTTGTCCTTGCGGGTCGCGGCCGTGTACAGAAAGGTCTGCGCCCCGCCTTCCAGCGCGGAGTCCACGCTTTCCAGCGCGATGTTGCGGTTGGCGAAGTGCAGGAAGACGAACGCCACCACCTGGACGATGATCAGCGCCGGAACCAGCAGCATCAGGAGCTTTCTGGTGGAAGCGTTCGCCAGCGTCTTCTTCATGGATGCAAGCCTCCTCCTGAAATTATGGAATGGAAGGCCGGACCGTGGACGGTCGCTGGCCTTGGATTCTTCATGTACCTCTCCGCTTCGAACCCGGCCCCTCGCGCCGGGGACCCGCTTGGCAGGGGGGCGGCATTCGCCCTTGCGTTCTTTCTCCGTGCCTCTTTCTGTGCACTTGCATCCATGCCACCGCCATGGCTTCCAGCGGGGTCGGGTGCTCCGTAGCCAGTATAGGGGGCGCCTTGCGATTGGGGCAGGGGTTCGCCTGGGATGGGCTTTGCGGGCGATGCGCTTGCGGCCCCTCCGGTCCGCGCGCCTTTCGCATAAAGTGGCTGCATGAGCGACTCACCTTCCTACACCCGTTCGCTGAACCTGCTGGGCGCCACGAATTTCCGCGATCTGGGCGGCTACCCGGGCGAGCAGGGGCGGCCCGTGCGCTGGCGCCGCCTGTTCCGCTCCGACCACCTGGCCGCGCTGACCCCCGAAGACGCGCGGGCGCTGTCGGCGCTGGGTCTGGCGCGCGCCGTGGATTTCCGGGGGGAGCACGAGCGCGCCACGCTGGCCTACGTGCTGCCGGACGTGGCTTATTACCCGCTGTCCATCGAGCCCACGGTGGTGCAGCGTGCCAAGGAGATGGCGCTGTCGGGCCACACGCTCACGCCCGAGATCGCGATGGGGCTGATGCGCGACACCTACCGCGCTTTCGTCGCGCACAACACGCGCGAGTTCGCCGCGCTGTTCGAACACCTGCTGGACAACGACACGCCGCTGGTCTTTCACTGCACCGCGGGCAAGGACCGCACGGGCTTCGCGGCGGCGCTCATCCTGCTGGCGCTGGGCGTGTCGCGCGAGGTGGTGATGCAGGACTACCTGCTCACCAACGGGCTGTATCGGCGGCCCGCGCAGGTGAACGGGGCTGCGCCGGAGGCGGTGCTGAACGTGCTGTGGCGCGTGCAGCAGGACTTTCTCGAAGCGGCGCTGCATGCCGTGGACACGGACCATGGCGGCGTGCTGCGCTACCTGGAGCAGCGGCTGGGCGTGGGCCCCGGCGAGCGCAAGCGCCTGGCGCAGTGGTATCTGGAGCCCTGATGGGAGCGCGGTGCGCATGGAAAAAAGCCGGCACAGGTGCCGGCTTTTTTTGTTGGGCTGGCGGTGCCGCCAAGGCACCGCGGAGCGCACTGGTCGATCAGACCGTGGCGTCCTTGAGCTTCTTCAGCGCGCGGGTCTTGATCTTGACCGAGGCGGGCTTGGCGGGGAACCAGCGCTCGGCACCCGTGAACGGGTCCTTGCCGAAGCGCTTTTTCTTGGCAGGCACTTGCTGCAGGCCGATCTTCATCAGGCCGGGCAGCGTGAATTCGCCGGAGCCCTTCTTGTGCACCGAAGCCAGGATGGCCGATTCCAGTGCTGCGAGCACGGCCTTGGCGGCCTTGGGCTCGACGCCGGCCTGCTGTGCCAGGTGGGCGATCAGCGAGGTCTTCGTGAACACTTCCTTCAGCGGCTTGAGCGCGGCAGGGGCGGCCTTGGCGGCGACGGGGGCCTTGGCCTTGGGGGCTGCGACCTTCTTCACGGGAGCGGCCTTCTTGGCCGGGGCTGCGACCTTCTTGGCCACGGGGGCTGCCGCCTTCTTGGCTGCGGGAGCGGCCTTCTTTGCAGGCGCGGTGGTTTTCTTTGCAGTTGCCATGGTGTTGGTATTTCTCGGAAAAAGTGGTGAACATTCCAGCATGCTGGTCGCCGGATTCTAGGGGGTTTGCATCGGCGGGCGCGGGCCGCACGCGGATTGCACGCTGCAAGCGGCATGGATGCTGGGTTCGAAGGCCCCGAGGCGCGCGCAGAAAGCGGTGCCGGCGAGGTGCCCTGGCGATGCCGGGCGATGCCCGCTGCGTTGGCCCCGCGGGGCAATCGCGTTAAGCTGTCCCATCCCCACCGGCGCCATGCAGCGCATCGCAAAGGAATGGCCATGAGCGACACATCCCCCTTCGGTTTCGGCAGGTTCGTGCCGGGCTTCGACTTCCTCCAGAACCTGGCCAAAGGCGCGCCGGGCGGCGTGCCGCAGATGCCCAGCCTGTCGAGCTGGGTGGCCCCGACGGTCAGCGTGGAAGAACTGGAAAAACGCATCGATGAATTGAAGGCCGTGCAGTTCTGGCTGGAGCAAAATTCGCGCGCGTTG
Organism: Acidovorax sp. BLS4; assembly: GCF_032929295.1. NCBI lineage: Bacteria > Pseudomonadati > Pseudomonadota > Betaproteobacteria > Burkholderiales > Comamonadaceae > Acidovorax > Acidovorax sp. BLS4. The sequence continues at coordinate 4,955,545 of NZ_CP136797.1, read as the reverse complement.
AGCGCCACGGTGCAGGCGCTGGAGGTGCAGAAGATGACCCTCGCCACGCTCAAGGGTATGAACGTGGCGATGGGCGATCTGGCCGGTGCCTTCGCGCCCAAGCCATCGCCTGCGGCGCCCGCCCCCGAGCCCGCACGTGCCAGCCCCGCCGCCTACCGCGAGCCCCAGCGCGAGCCACCGGCCGAGGCGCCCGCTTCCGAGTCCGCGGCCCAAGAAGACGCCGCCAGCGACCACGCAGCCGCAGGCGCGGCGTCCACCGCGCTGCCCGGCGTCGTGGACCCGATGCAGTGGTGGGGTGCATTGACCAGCCAGTTCCAGCAGATCGCGGCCCAGGCGATGGGCGACGCGTCGCACCAGGCCGCGGTGGAGGCCACGCGCGGCGCGGCGGCCGAGGCCTTCAAGACCGCCACCGACATGGCCACGCAACTGGCCTCACAGGGGCTGCAGGGCGTGCAGGAGGCCGCGCGCATGGCCCAGGCGCCGCAGGGTGCCAAGGCGGCAACGGCCCGCAGCCGCCAATCTGCCGCGCCCGGTACCGCAGCCCCTCGCACCCGGCCGGCGGCTGCGCCGAAGAAGGCGGCCGCCAGGAAACCGGCGGCGGCGCCTTCTCCAGCGGCCCGGCGCACCGCCGCGCCGGCCGCAGCCAGGTCCGCCGCGCCGCGCAAGCGGACGGGCCAGTGACCGCCACCACCCGCACTTTTTTCTGACATGGCCGCCCGCGCAGCGGGCCGCCGCGACCTTTGCCACCGACCATGAAACTCTTTCCCAACGGCCACGCCACCCATCCCCAGTGGCGCATGGCGGCCGCGCTGGTGCTGGCGCAACTGCGCGCGCAGATGGCGCTGCCGCAGTACGCCAGCGCGCCCACCCTGGGGGTGCTCTACATCACCGACCACTATGCGGACGAGGCGCAGGCCCTGCTCGACTTCGTGTCGGCCGAACTGCCCGAGGTGACCGACTGGAGCGGCACCGTGGGCGTGGGCGTGGCGGCCAACAACGCTGAATACTTCGACGAGCCGGCGCTGTCCGTCATGCTGCTGGACCTGCGGTCCGACCAGTACCGCGTGTTCTCCGGCGTGGCGCCGCTGGCGCGCAATGCGGCCAGCGGGTTCGTCGCGCACACGGCGCTCGTGCACGCGGACGGCCGCACGCCCGACCTGGCCGAGCTGATCGATGAAATGGCCGACCGCACGGCCACCGGCTACCTGTTCGGCGGCTTGTCGGCCAGCCGCAACGCAAGCGTGCAGTTCGCCGTGGGCGGCAACGGCAACATCGCGGGGCAGGGCGGCGCGCGCGGCGTGTTCGACGGCGGACTGTCGGGCGTGGCCTTCAGCGAGGGCGTGAGCCTGCTGTCGCGCGTCACGCAGGGTTGCCAGCCCGTGGGGCCGCTGTGCACCATCACCGAGGCGCAGGACAACGTGGTGCTGGCGCTCGACGGCCAGCCGGCGCTGGATGCGCTGCTGGACACGCTGCACATCTCGCTCGACGGTGACCCGCAGCCCGCGCTGCGCGAAGTGCGGGCCACGCTCGCGGGCCTGGTGGATGCCGGCGTGCAGCCGCTCGGCCGGGCCGGGCATTTCGGCACGGACACCCGGGTGCGCCACATCGTGGGGCTCGACGCCACGCGCCGGGGCGTGGCCCTGGCCGACCAGGTGGAAGAGGGCATGCGCCTGGCGTTCTGCCAGCGCAACGTGGCGGCGGCCCGCGCCGACCTGATGCGCATCTGCGCCGAGATCCGCGAGGAACTCACGCCCGAGGAGGCCGAGACCCTGCCCGCACCGTCGACCGACAGCGAGCGCCGTGCGCTGGCACAGGCCCTGGGCGGCGGTGCCGACGGGGCCACGCGCGCGCCCGTGCAGCGGCACATCGTGGGCGCGATCTACGTGAGTTGCTCCGGGCGCGGCGGCCCGCATTTCGGCGGGCCGAGCGCGGAACTGCAGATCGTGCGCCACGCGCTGGGCGACGTACCGCTGGTGGGGTTCTTCGCCGGCGGCGAGATCGCCCACCACCGGCTGTACGGCTACACCGGCGTGCTCACGGTGTTCACCAGCGAGCACGCGCCGGTCTGAGCCCAGCGACCGCGGGAGGCCCCGCGCCGGCAGGCCCGCAGGCCGTGCGCCCCTTCCCGGGGGTGGCCCAACGGGATGTTGAGCCTTTTTGGCCTCACGCCCTAGAAAATCATGCGTTGGAAGCTATAAAAATAATAGCATTTGACTTCAGGTCACTGGCAGGAGCGCGGGCGCGGCCGTGCGCGGCATGCCGGTGAAGGCGAAGTCCACTTCCGGCGCCAGCCCGCTCACGATGCGGGCGATGGAGCGGCCCGAGCCGCAGGCGTGCGTCCAGCCCAGCGTGCCGTGCCCTGTGTTGAGGAACAGGTTGCCGATCTTCGTCTTGCCGATCAGCGGCACGTTGCTGGGCGTGGCGGGGCGCAGCCCGGTCCAGAACTGGGCCTGGCGCGTGTCGCCCGCGCCAGGAAAGAGTTCTTCCACGCGGCGCACGATGGCTTCGCAGCGCACGGGGTTCAAGTCGCGCTGGTAGCCGTTGAGTTCCGCCGTGCCGGCGATGCGCAGGCGGTCGCCGCGCTCGCTGGTGTAGCGCGAGAAGACGAGCTTGAATTCATCGTCCGTCAGGCTCACCTCGTAGGCCGCCGAGGCATCGCGCACGGGCATCGTGACCGAATAGCCCTTGGCCGGGTAGATGGGCAGGCGCATGCCCAGCGGCTCGGCCAGCAGCGGGCTGAACGAGCCCATGGCCAGCACGTAGGCATCGCCCCGCACGCGTTCGAAGCGGCCTTCCGCGTTGGTGATCTCGGCATGGTCGATGGCGCCGCCTGCCGTGCGCAGCGCCGTGATGTGGCAGCCGGTACGGAACTGCACGCCCGCCGCCTGCGCCAGCCGGGCCAGCTCGCGCGTGAAGGTGTTGGCGTCGCCCGATTCGTCCTCGGCCGTGTAGGTGGCGCCGGCCAGTTGCGGGCGGATGTGGGCGAGCGCGGGCTCCAGCCGCACGGCCTCGTCGGCGCTGACCACGCGGCGCTCGCAGCCCAGGGCGCGCATCTGCTCGGCGGGAGCGAGCGCGGCATCGAACTCCCGGGCGCTCGTGTAGAAGTGCAGGATGCCCTGCGTGCGCTGGTCGTACTGGATGCCCGTATCGCGGCGCAGCTGCTGCAGCGTGTCGCGGCTGTAGGTGCCCAGGCGCACGATCTGCTCGATGTTGTGCCGCGTGCGGGCCGGCGTGCATTCGCGCAGGAACTGCAGGCCCCACAGCCACTGGCGCATGTCGGCGCGCAGGCGAAAGAGCAGGGGGGCGTCTTCGCGGCCCAGCCATTTCAGCACCTTGAACGGCGCACCGGGGTTGGCCCAGGGCTCGGCATGGCTCACCGAGATCTGCCCGCCGTTGGCGAAGCTGGTTTCCGCACCGGGAACGCCCTGGCGGTCGATGACGGTCACTTCGTGGCCGAGTTGCTGCAGGAAATAGGCGGAGGTGGTGCCGAGCAGGCCGGCACCGAGAACGATCACGCGCATGATTCACAAGCCTTTTGGAAGGTTTGCGCAAGCAGATCGCCGGCGTGGTGCTATTGACTCGATAGCGTGCAGCCGACGGCGATCTGCCGTGCTGCCGCTCCCCCTGTCCTTGGTACCTGAGAGATTCACCCTGCGCCAACACGGCGAGGGGCTTGCTCCTTCGGTGCGCCATGGCATGCATGGCGGCTCTCCAGACGGCTTTGATGGTGGTGCAGTACGGGACCTGAGCGTGTATGGGAGTTTGCGCCTTCGGTGGAGCGGCCCGGGGGCCGTTCGCTCTCCTGCGGGGTGCATCGTAGCAGCGAAGCCGCGCGGCGCAAACCCCGTGCGCGGCGAAGGGGGCGGGCCGTGCGGTCAGTCGATGCGGATCCGGGCGTCCTTCACCACCTGGGCCCACTTGGCGCGGTCGGTGTGGACGGTCTGGCGGAACTGCGCGGGCGTCTCGATGCGCACGGCGTTGCCCTGCGATTCGAAGCGCTCGCGCACCTCGGGCTGCTCCAGCACCTGGCGCAGGGCGGTGTTGAGTTTCTGCACCACGGCGGCGTCCGTTCCCTTGGGCGCGAAGAGGCCGAACCAGATCGAGCTGTCGAAGCCCTGCGTGCCCGGCAGCCCGCTGGAGGCGATGGTGGGCACCTCCTTGACGGCGGCCACGGGCTTGGCGGTGGTCACGCCCAGCAGGCGCACCCTGCCGGCCTTGTAGTGCGGCAACACGGTCTGCACCTGGTTCATGATGCAGCAGGTCTCGCCGCGCACCACCGACGTGATGGCTTCGGGGCCGCCCTTGTAGGGCACGTGCACCATGTCCAGGCCCAGGCGCGCATTGAATTCGGCGAACGCCATGTGCGTGCCGGCGCCGTTGCCGGTGGAGGCGTAGTTGTATTGGCCGGGGTGGGCCTTCACCAGCGCGACGAACTCCTGGAGCGTCTTCGCGTCGATGACGTCGGGGTTGATGGTGAGCACGTTCGACACATCGATCAGCGGGCCCACCGGGACGAAGTCGTTCTCCACGTCAAAGGGCAGCTTGGGGTAGAGCGCGGCGTTGCTGCCATGCGTGGCGGCGGTGCCGAAGGCCAGCGTGTAGCCGTCGGGCCGGGCGCGGGCCACGAACTCGCTGGCGATGTTGCCGGCGGCGCCCGATTTGTAGTCGATGACGATGGGCTGCCCGAGTTTCTGGGTCAGGGGCTCCTGCACCGCGCGGGCGACGACGTCGATGCCCGAGCCCGCCGGAAAGCCCAGGATCAGGGTGATGGGTTGCCGGGGCCAGCCGGCCGCTTCGGCGTGGGCGGCGAAGCTGAAGGTGGCGGCCGCGGCGCAGGCCAGGGCGGCGGCGATGCGGCGGGTGGCGTGGTGGGTGATGGGAAAAAGGAGCGGCATGGCAGAGGGGCGCTGAATGCGGGTTGAGAACCGATGCGCCATTGTGGGCAAGCGTTCATGCGCCGCGCGCCATATGCATATGGACCGGGGGCGCGCCGCCGCCATGGGGGAATGCGGCGGGCGCGGGGCCGCGCGGGCCCCGCGTGGCTCAGTACCGGTTCGGGTTGTCCGGGCGGCGGTCCTGGCGGTTGGGCACGCCGTCGCCGTCGCGGTCCCAGCCGCCGCGGCGCATCTCCCAGCGGCCGTCGTGCTGCACCCAGGCCGGCTGGCGGTAGACATAGCCGGGGCGGGCGCGGACCCAGTGGCCGGCCACCCAGACATGGCGATGGCCGCGCCATTCCCAATGGCCCGTCTCCCACACCATGCCGCGGCGCGGGGGCGGCACGGCTTCCCGGCGGGGCGGGGGCGGTGCCTGGTACTGCACCATCACGGGTCCGGGCTGCTGGTACACCGGTCCGCCAGACTGCACGATCACGGTGGCACTGGTGGCTGCCCGTGCCACGGTGGTGACGGAGCCCATCGCGGCGAGGGCCAGCGTGGCGGCGGTGAGGGCAATGGTCTTGCGGGTCATGACGATCTCCTTTGGAAAAGCGCTGTGTGTTTTTTTCAGCACCTCCATCGTGATCCTCCAACGTCAAGCCGGTGTCGCCGCGGCGCGAAGTGTTGTGACCGGGTGTTTCCGGCCTGGCAGGGGCGAGCGCCCGCGCCTCACCGGGCGGCGTAGCGCGCCAGCAGGGTGCGCACGATGCGCCGGTGGAACGGAACCACCAGCGCCATGTACACCCGGCCCAGCGTGTTGTGCACATGCACCACGGTGCTCAGGGCGATGCGGGGCGGCCCCTCCGCCGGTTGCCGCTTGGTCAGCGACACCTGCACGTCGAGGTGGCGGTCGTCCTGGCCCATGACCACTTCGTCCTCGGCCAGGTGCCGGATCCGGAAGATGCCCACGCGGTCGCCCACCCGGTAGCTGGCGGCGTCGCGCAGCGGGTGGGCGGCATCGCCACCGAGCGCTCCCAGGTCCTTCAGGCCTGCCAGCCGCACCAGCCGGTTGCGCAGCGCCATGAGCCGGTTCGTCCAGCCGGGCACGTGGGCCAGGGTGGACAGCCAGGCCTGCAGCGCGCTGCCCGCGGGCTCGGGGTCGGTGGCTTCATAGCTGTCGGCGAAGTAGGCACCGGGCAGCGCCGATGCAATGGCGCTGCCGGGTGGCACCGCGACGGTGGTGATCTTTGGAGGATGGGGCATGGGGTGTATCGGGTGCTGGGGCGGTGGGCCGGAAACGAAGGGCGGCGCGGCTCAGCGCCGCATGCTGGTGAACACGTCGAACTCCCAGCTGCGCAGCGCCAGCAGGACGGTGTAGCCCTCGCGTTCGCGCTCGGGCATGCGCTGGTCGGCCAGGTGCTGCTGCGCGAAATCGTGCGCCACGCGCTGCATGCGTTCCCAGAAGGCCGGCGCCAGGCTGCGGCTGATCGCACCGTGCACCAGCAGCACGCCTTCGCCCGGGCCGTCGAAGCTGCCGGCGAAGTAGTCGAGCAGCGCATGGTCGCGAAAGTAGTGCATCACCGGGCCATGGGGGCGCCAGCGGAAGGTCTTGGCGAGCTTGAGGCGGTAGCGGTTCAGGGGGCGCAATTCGATGATGCCGATGCGGTCGAGCTGCGCGAGGTACTTCACGCCCTCGGCCTCGCTCAGGCGGTAGGTGGTCACGATCTGCTCCAGCGTCCACTGGCTCAGCACGCAGATCGCCATGAGCATCAGCTTCTTGTCGGCCACCACGGCCGTTTCCTGCGCCTGGCTCAGTTCCTTGAGCAGGGGCTGGCTATCGGCCACGCGCCGCGCCAGGTCGGCGAAGTCGAGGGCCAGCGCCCGGCAGATCGCATCGATGCGCGACAGCGGCATGTCGCCCTTGGCCAGCATGCGCTTGACGCTGGACTCGGCCATGCCCAGGGCCTGGGCCAGGTCCGCATAGGTCATCTGCGCGGATTTGAGTTCCTTCTTGAGGGCGGCAACGAGGTCGGCGGTGGTGCTCATGGGTATCGATTATGGATACCCGGCGTGGCTGGCGATGGGCCTGGGCGCGTTTCGTGCGCCCTGGTGTGGCCAGGGTGGAGAGACTGCGTTCCAGTCCCCTTCCCGTCCCCCGTTCCATCCCGCTGCCTTCCGGAGTTTCGTCCATGCCGTTGTCCACCCGTTCTTTTTCCCGCGCCTTCCTCTCGCGTCCTGCCCCGGCCGAATGGGCCTTGTATGGCGCCCTGGCGGTGCTGGCCGCCGTGGGCGCCTGGGGCCCGCAGGTGGCGGCGGACCCGCACCAGCATGCCTTTGCCGACCAGCGCACGCTGTGGGGCATCGCGCATGCGATGGACGTGCTCACCAACCTGCCGTTCGCCCTCATGGGGCTGCTGGGCGTGCGGCGCCTGGTGCAATGGGTGCGCAGCGGCAAGGCTGGCGGGTGCGGCGAGGGGGTGGCGCAGGCGGCCGGCACCGGCCGCACCACCACGGCGGTGATGGCGGCGGTCTTCTTCTCGGGCCTGCTGCTCACGGCCGGCGCCTCGGCGCTGTACCACGCGGTGCCGCACGACATCACGCTGCTGTGGGACCGCATGGGCATGCTGGTGGCCTTCACCGGGCTGGTGGGCCTGGCGGTCGATGGGCGCATGGGTGCGCGGCCCGCCTGGGTGCTGGCCTGTGTGCTGCCGCTGGCGGGCGCGTTGTCGCTGCGGGCCTGGGGCATGGCGGGGCAGGTGCTGCCCTGGGGCGTGCTGCAGGGCGGGGGCATGCTGCTGGTCGCGGCGCTGGCGATGGTGCCGGCGCGGTCCAGCCGGCCGCCCCTGTCGCTGGTGGCCGTGATCGGCTGGTATGCCCTGGCCAAGCTGTTGGAGCTGGGCGACCACGCGGTGTTCGGCTGGACGGGCGGTTGGGTGTCGGGCCACAGCCTCAAGCACGTGGCGGCGGCCCTGGCCGCATGGCCGGTGATCGCAGCGCTGGCACCGCGCCGCGCCCCGCTGCCGGGCGCCTACTGGGCGCAGTGCATGCGGGCGGTGTCCTGGCGCCGCCCGGCGGCGGCCGTAACGGGCCTGCGCCGGGGCACAATCGCCGCCAGCGCGGACGAGGGGGCCCAGCCTGGCGCCGCGGCGCGACGCGTCTGAAGAACCATTCCACACAGGAGCACGGCATGAGCCAAGAACAGGCCCGCATGGCCGACCACCCCCGCGCGGCCGAGCCGTCGCACCCCAACCAGTTCGCCCTGCTGCGCCAGCGCCGCTTCGCACCCTTCTTCTGGACGCAGTTCGCCGGCGCGGCGAACGACAACCTGTTCAAGTTCGCCTTCACCGTGATGGTGACCTACCAGCTCAGCGTGTCGTGGATGCCGCCGTCCATGGCCGGGCTGGTGATCGGCGCGCTGTTCATCCTGCCCTTCCTGCTGTTTTCGGCCACGTCGGGGCAGTTGACGGACAAGTTCGACAAGACCCGCATGATCCGCTTCGTGAAGAACCTGGAGATCGCCATCATGCTGGTGGCGGCCTGGGGATTCCTTGCCTCCAGCGCCGCCGTGCTGCTGGCCTGCACCTTCCTCATGGGGCTGCATTCCACGCTGTTCGGGCCGGTCAAGTTCGCGTACATGCCGCAGGTGCTGAACGAGCGCGAGCTGACGGGCGGCAACGGCATGGTGGAGATGGGCACTTTCGTCGCCATCCTGCTGGGCCAGGTGGCGGGCGGGTTGCTGGTGGCGGTGCCGGACATCGGCCATGCCTGGGTGGCGGCGGCCTGCGTGCTGCTGGCCTTGGCGGGTCGCGCGGTGGCGCAGTTCATCCCGAGCGTGCCGGCCACCGACCCGGGCCTGTCGATCAACTGGAACCCGGTGACCGAGACCTGGCGCAACCTGAAACTCGCGCACGCCAGCCCCGTGGTGTTCCGCTCGCTGCTGGGCATCAGCTGGATGTGGTTCTTCGGCGCGGTGTTCCTCTCGCAGTTCCCGAGCTTCGCCAAGGAGGTGCTGCACGGCGATGCGCACGTGGCCTCGCTGCTGCTGGTGGTGTTCTCGGTGGGCATCGGCGTGGGTTCGCTGCTGTGCGAGGTGCTGAGCCGCCGGCACGTGGAGATCGGCCTGGTGCCGCTGGGCGCCATCGGCATGAGCGTGTTCGCCATCGACCTGTACTTTGCCTCCCGCTCCCTGCCGCCCGCGCCCGAGATGGGGCTGGGCGCCTTCGTGGCGCAGGCCGCGCACTGGCGCGTGATGGCCGACCTGGCGCTGCTGAGCCTGTTCGCCGGCCTGTACAGCGTGCCCATGTATGCCCTGATCCAGATGCGCAGCCAGCCCACGCACCGGGCGCGCATCATCGCGGCCAACAACATCCTGAACGCGCTGTTCATGATCGGCAGCTCGCTCATCGCCGGCGCGCTGCTGGGCGCGGGCTTTTCGGTGCCGCAGATCTTCCTGTTCACGGGCATCGCCAACGCCATCGTGGCGTTCTACATCTTCCTGCTGGTGCCCGAGTACCTGCTGCGTTTCGTGGCGTGGGTGGCCTCGCGCTTCGTCTACCGCTTCAGGATCCGGGGCGACGAGCACCTGCCCACCCAGGGCGCGGCCATCCTGGTGTGCAACCATGTGAGCTTCGTGGACGCGGTGCTGCTCATGGCGGCCAGCCCGCGCCCGATCTACTTCGTGATGGACCACCGCATCTTCCGCGTGCCGGTGCTCGGCTGGCTGTTCCGCCTGGCCAAGGCCATTCCCATCGCCCCGCAAAAGGAAGATCCCGCGGTCTATGCCGCGGCGTTCGAGCGCGCCGCGCAGGTGCTGCGGGAAGGGGATTTGCTGGCGATCTTTCCCGAGGGTGGCATCACGCGCGACGGGCAGCTGCAGCCGTTCAAGGGCGGCATCATGAAGATCCTCGAGCGCGCCCGCGAAGAAGGCGTGGCGCCCCCGGTGATCCCGATGGCGCTGACCAACCTGTGGGGCTCGTATTTCAGCCGCATCGAGCGCGGCACCGCGATGGCGCGGCCCTTCCGGCGCGGCCTGTTCAACCGGGTGGGCCTGAACGTCGGGCCGGCCGTGCCGGCCACGCTGGTGCAGCCCGATCTGCTGCGCGAACGGGTGGCGGGCCTGCTGGCCGACTGAAGGCCGTCATTGCAGAGGCCCCGCCGCGGAGGCGGGGCGCGCCGCCTCAGGTGACGGCGAGCGAGGCCAGCCCCTGCAGCCGCCGCTGTTCTGCCGACGCCTCGTCGGTGTCGTCCTCCTCGCGGGCGCGCAGGCTGGCCTGCACGATGGCATCGGCATCCACCGCGAAGTGCGCCCGCAGGGCGGCGCGCGAGTCGCTGCGGCCGAAGCCGTCGGTGCCCAGCGTCACATAGCGCCGGCCCGGCGGCACGAAGGCGCGCACCATCTCGGGCAATGCCACCACGTAGTCGCTCGCGGCGACGATGGGCCCGGAAGTGGGTGCCAGTTGCTGCTCGAACCAGCTGCCCACCGCATCGCGCTCGCCCTGGCGCCAGCCGCGCTCGCAGGCCTGCCCCTCGCGCGCCAGTTCCACGTAGCTCGTCACGCTCCACACATCGGCCGCCACGCCGTGCTGCTGCTCCAGCCGGTCGGCGGCTTTGAGCACCTCGCCCAGGATGGCGCCGCTGCCGAAGAGCTGCACGCGGTGCGCCAGTGCCGGCGCGCCCTGCCGCAGCCGGTACATGCCGCGCACCACGCCGTCGTGCGCGTCGGCGGGCAGGCTGGGGTTGGCCACGTTCTCGTTGGTGACGGTGATGTAGAAGAATTCGTCGATCTGCGCCTCGACCATGCGGCGCATGCCGTGGTCCACGATCACGGCCAGCTCGCCCGCGAAGGCCGGGTCGTAGGCACGGCAGTTCGGAATGGTGGAGGCCATCAGGTGGCTGCTGCCGTCCTGGTGCTGCAGCCCCTCGCCGCCCAGCGTGGTGCGGCCCGAGGTGGCGCCGATGAGAAAGCCGCGCGCCCGCTGATCGGCCGCGGCCCAGATCAGGTCGCCCACGCGCTGAAAGCCGAACATGCTGTAGAAAATGTAGAACGGCAGCATTGACAGCCCGTGCGTCGAATAGCTCGTGGCCGCCGCCGTCCACGAGGCCAGCGCGCCGGCCTCGGTGATGCCTTCTTCCAGGATCTGGCCGGATTTTTCTTCCCGGTACACCAGCATCGAGGCGTTGTCCTCGGGCTGGTAGAGCTGGCCAAACGGCGCATAGATGCCGACCTGGCGGAACAGCCCCGCCATGCCGAAGGTGCGTGCCTCGTCGGCCACGATCGGCACCACGCGCGGCCCCAGCGCCTCGTCTTTCAGCAGGTTGCCCATCAGGCGCACGAAGGCCATGGTGGTGCTCATGGCCTTGCCGTCGGCCTCCAGCGCAAAGCCCCCGGTGGCCGGCAGCGGTGGCACGGCCACTTTGGGAGCCCGGGCGCGGCGTGCGGGCAGGTAGCCGCCCAGCGCCTGGCGGCGGTCGTGCAGGTAGCGCATTTCGGCGCTGTCGTCGGCGGGCTTGCAGAAGGCGGCGGTGCGGGCCTCTTCGTCGGTCAGCGGCAGGTGGAAGCGGTCGCGGTAGGCCAGCAGTTCGTCGGCGCCCAGCTTCTTGTGCTGGTGCGAGGTCATGCGGCCCTGGCCCACGCTGCCCATGCCGTAGCCCTTCATCGTCTTGGCCAGCACCACGGTGGGCTGGCCGGTGTGGCCGGCCGCGCGCGCGAAGGCGGCATGCACCTTGGCCGGGTCGTGCCCGCCGCGGCGCAGGCGGTCGATGTCGTCGTCCGACAGGTGGGCCACCAGGGCCTGCAGTTCGGGGCTCTTGCCGAAGAAGTGGCGGCGGTTGAAGGCGCCGTCGTTCGCGCTCAGGGTCTGGAACTCGCCGTCCACCGTCTGCGCGAAGGCCCGGGCCAGTGCGTGGCCATGGTCGCGCGCCAGCAGCGCGTCCCATTCGGAACCCCACAGGCATTTCACGACGTTCCAGCCGGCGCCGGTGAACAGCGATTCCAGCTCGTCCACGATGCGGCCGTTGCCGCGCACCGGGCCGTCCAGGCGCTGCAGGTTGCAGTTGATGACGAAGATGCAGTTGTCCAGCCCCTCGCGCGCGGCGAGGGTGAGCGCGGCGATGGATTCGGGCTCGTCCATTTCGCCGTCGCCGAAGAAGCCCCAGACCTTGCGGCCCGCCGTGTCGCACAGGCCCCGGTCGGCCAGGTAGCGCATGAAGCGCGCCTGGTAGATCGCCTTGATCGGGCCGATGCCCATCGAGCCGGTGGGAAACTGCCAGAAATCCGGCATCAGGTAGGGATGGGGGTAGGAGGTCAGGCCCTGGATGCCCTTGGCCTCGGCGGCCAGTTCCTGCCGGTAGTGGCGCAGGGAGTCTTCGCTCAGCCGGCCTTCCAGGTAGGCGCGCGCATAGACGCCGGGCGCGGAGTGCGGCTGAAAATACACCAGGTCGCCGCCGTGCTGCTCGGTGCGCGCATGGAAGAAATGGTGGAAGCCCACCTCGAACAGGTCCGCCGCCGAGGCGTAGCTGGCGATGTGGCCGCCCAGCTCGCCCTGCGCGGCATTGGCCCGCACCACCATGGCCAGCGCATTCCACCGCACGATGGCCGACAGCCGCTGCTCGATCTGCGGGTCGCCCGGGTAGGGCGGCTGTTCCTCCACCCGCACGGTGTTGAGGTACGAGGTGATCCCGGCCGGGCTCCATTGCAGCCCGCGCTGGCGCGCATGGGCCAGCAACGCGTCGAGCAGCGCCGCGGCCCGCTCGCGCCCCTGGCGGGGCTCCCAGGCGGCCAGCAGGCCGTCGAGCGCATCGCACCATTCCTGGACTTCCCCGGGGTCGAGCGTATCGGGCAAGGGGGTGGCGCCGGGCCAGCCGAGTCGTGTCATGGTGCTGCGTTCTCCTGGGGGGATCAACCGTTGCGGAAAAGGAAACTGTAGGCGTTCAGGGCGGGCACGCCGCCCAGGTGGGCATACAGCACCTTGGAGCCTGCCGGAAATTCGCCGTTGCGCACCATCTCGATCATGCCGTGCATCGACTTGCCTTCATAGACCGGGTCGGTCAGCATGGCCTCCTGGCGCGCGCACAGGCGGATCGCCTCCAGAGTGCCCTCGCTGGGCAGGCCGTATTCGGGGCCGCCGTAACGCGTGTCCAGCACGATGTCGGCTTCGGTGATGTCACGGCCCAGTTCCACCAGTTGGGCGGTGTTCTGCGCGATGCGCAGGATCTGCGCGCGGGTCTGCTCCGGCTTGGCCGATGCATCGATGCCGATCACCTTGTCGGCCCGGCCATCGGCCGCGAAGCCCACCACCATGCCGGCCTGCGTGCTGCCCGTGACCGAGCACACGACGATGTAGTCGAACTGAAAACCCAGTTCCTTTTCCTGCTGGCGCACTTCTTCGGCGAAGCCGACGAAGCCCAGCCCGCCCTTGGGGTGCTCGGAGCAGCCCGCGGGAATGGGAAATGGCTTGCCGCCGGCCTGGCGCACGTCCTCCATGGCCTGCTCCCAGCTCGGGCGGATGCCGATGTCGAAGCCCGCGGCGTCCAGCCGCACGTCGGCGCCCATGATGCGGCTCATCTCGATGTTGCCCACGCGGTCGTACACCGCGTCGGAGTAGTTCACCCAGTTCTCCTGCACCAGTACGCATTTCATCCCCAGGTGCGCGGCCACGGCGGCCACCTGGCGCGTCTGGTTGGACTGGATGCCGCCGATGGAGACCAGCGTGTCGTAGCCGCCTTCGATCGCCTCGGGAATGAGGTATTCGAGCTTGCGCGTCTTGTTGCCGCCGAAGGCCAGGCCCGAGTTGCAGTCCTCGCGCTTGGCGTACAGATCGACCTTGCCGCCCAGGTGGGTGGACAGGCGCGGCAGCGGCTGGATGGGCGTGGGGCCGAAGGTCAGCGAATGGCGGGGGAATTTCTGCAAGTTCATGGGAAGCATCCTGGCAAAGGGAAGGGCATGGGGGCGGGGCTCCGGCGCCGCGGTGGATGGCTGCTGCCGCGCAGTGGCAGGGGCAATCGACAAGGGCAGTCCGTTGCCTGGAATGGTAGGAAAATGCGGGCGCAACAGGGTTGCAAAAATGGATTGAAAATCGGCCTGAAAAAGGCCGTGAAACCTTTTTACTTCGACTTCATTGCGGGGAATCATTCATGTGCGCAACAAAATTAAGAAAGCCTGCGGTGCCGGTACCCGCCGCCGATCTCACCGGCGAACTGGACCGCACCGACAAGGCCATCCTGCGGGCCCTGCAGCGCGATGCATCGGTCTCCAACGTGGCGCTGGCGGCCAAGGTCCACCTGAGCGCCCCGGCCTGCCTGCGGCGCGTGGAGCGCCTCAAGCGCCTGGGGCTGATCGACGGGGTGGTGGCGCTGCTCAACCCGCGCGCCGTGGGCGCGGGCATGCTGGTGATGATCGGCGTGGTGCTGGACCGCTCCACGCCTGAGTCGTTCGCCGAGTTCGAGAAGGCCGCCGCCAGGATCTCGGGCTGCATGGAATGCCACGTGGTGACGGGCGAGTTCGACTATTTTCTACTGGTGCGCACCAGGGACAGCGAGAGCTTCAACCGCCTGCATGCGGAGCAGCTGCTTTACCTGCCAGGCGTGCGGCAGGTGCGCTCGTTCATGGTGATCCGCAACGTGCTCTCGACGACCGAACTGCCCATGGCGATCTGACGTGTGGCCGGAAGGCCGGCGGCGCGCGGCAAGGCGGGAAGATCGGCCCGGGTGGCTTCGCTGCGAGCGGCTCGCCTTATCCACCGCGCAGCCGCCATTGGAATGCCTGGGGCGTGACCACCGCCGGGGCGGAGGTCACGGGAGGCTGCCTCAGGAGGTCAGGGCGCTTTCACGACATGCGGAAAGGTCAGCCCATAGTTGGCCGCCACGCCGGGCGTGGCGCTGGGGTTGCTCAGCTTGGTGAAGGCCGTACCGATGAGGGGAATGCCTCTCGCGTCGGGCATCCGGAAGATGGCCCAGCCGTTGGAAAACGTTCCTTGCAGCGTCTTGCGGGCCACGGACGAAGAAACGGCCGACCGGGTGTCCGAGAACGAAAGCACGGACAGTGCGCCGCAGCTTTCGGGTTGCGATGCCGCGTCTGAAATCACGCTTTCCGGGGTGAGGCTGCCATCGCGCGAACCCATGCGGAAGCTCCAGCTGCCGCCCCGGCTGCAGACACCGTCGCGGACCTGGGTGTTGAGCGAATGGAAGTACTGCTCGCCGCCGCCGCTGGGCGGCACGAGGGAATAGACGCGCTGGTTCGACGGGTCCGACTGGCTGTAGTCCTTGGCCACGCTGTACCGCTTGGTGGGGGTCGCCACGACCCAGTCGGTGCGGGCGGAGATGGAGTCGTCGAGAACGTACTGGTTCTTGAACTCGCGCACGGCCAGCAGCCGGGAGAGATCGCCGGCAGTGGCCCGGGCGCTGTCTGCTGTGGCAGGCAGGTAGACCGGCGTGGAGAGGTCGGGCAGGTCGTTGTAGCGGGCCAGCACGACCGCCGCCGTCGTCGGGAAGGCGGTGTTGCCCTGCGCGTCCTTGTTGCGCGTGGCAAGGCCTGCGGACACCAGCAGGGGGTCGGCGGTGTAGCGCTCCGGCTGCGAGACCGCCGTGTCTGTGGGAGGGAACAGCATGTAGTTGCCGCGCGCCGGCAGGCCCGTGTTGTTGATGGCCTGGATGGCCGTGGCCGCGCCGGAGAACGTGGTGGAGCCGGGCACGTCGATGACGTACCAGGTGGCGCTGAGCTGGCCGCTGGGGGCGGCCAGGCCGCGGCTGGCGGCGACGGCTTCGCTGCTCGTGTCCTGCATCAGCGCGGCATTGAGCACGGATTCGGAGCAGGGCGCGACCTCTTTCACCTGTTGAATGGCGACGGACAGCGCCGACTGGCTGGCGCCGTTGGGGCCATAGAGGGCCGCCTGCGGCACGTCGGCCATCACGATGGCCTCGATGGCGCCCTCGCGGGTGTTGGCCGCCATCACCTCGGGGGTCCACGCGGGGTCCAGCCGGCCCGTGGAGAACGGTTGCGCCACACCCTGCGCGAGGTGCGGCAGCGTGCAGCTGCGGTCGGTGGTGGTCAGTTGCGCCAGGCCGTCGGCACCGGCCGTCACCGCGGCGGTCCACACATCGCCGGGCGACAGCAGCACGTGCACGCTCAGCAGGCTGTCGCCGTTGTTGGCGCCGCGAAAGCGCACCTTCACCACCTTGCCGTTGTCGAGGTCGGTGTTCACCAGGTGCAGCACGCTCATCTGGCCGTTCTGCGCCGTGAAATAGGGCACCAGCAGCGCATGGCCTGCCTGGCCTTCGGCCACCTTGAAGCTGATGGCATCGGTCCCGCCCAACTGCGTGCTGGAAGGCGTGGCGCCAGTGCCGGCGATCACGCCTGCGTGTGCTGCGCCGGCCATGGCCAGCGTGCCGAGCAGGGCGCTGACCGCCCCGGAAATGGTTTTGACTTTCACGGTTTCTCCTGTGATTGGGATGGCAGGTGGGAACGTCTCCGCATCGCCCGTAGGCTGCGCAAAGGCAGCCTGTCACGCGATGGGGTCGGCACGGTGGTGGTGGGATGGGGCCAAAAGCCCGCCCTGGGCGGCCGCTGCATGCAGCAGGCCACCCGCAAATCGAAACCACCGCGCTGAGGATGGGAGCCATGCCGGGCGATGGTGCCCGGCGGCTCCGGCAAGGATCGTGAACCCGTTCCGAGCGCCGGGCCCATGGCGGCCTCAATCGGCCGCCGCCCTGCGTGCGCTCAGGGCGCTTTATACATGTGCGGCATGGTCAGGCCGTAATTGCCCGCGACGCCAGGTGTGGCATTGGGGTTGGTGAGCTTGAGCAGGGCGGCGCCGATGACTGGACGGCCATCCGACGCATTGGTGGCGATGCTGGCCCAGCCGGACACGAAGGCGTCCGAGCGGGGCTGCGCGGTGATCGAGGCCGAGACGCCGGAGCGGCCCGCCTCCTGGAAGCCCAACGTGGCCACCGTGCCGCAGGCCACCACGGGGCTGAGGGCGGGCTTGGTGCTGGTCTGGCGGTCGAAATAGGTCAGGTTCCACTGGCTGCACACGCTCTCGGGGCTGGTCTTGACCTGGGTGTCGTCGCCCGAGAAATACTGGCTGCCGAGGTCCGAGGGCGGCACCACCGAATACACGCGGGCGACCGCTGGGGGCTGGCTGTAGTCGTAGGCCACGCTGTAGCGCTTGGTGGGCATGGACAGCACCCAGTCCGTTCGGGCGGAAATGGAGGGGTCGGTAGCGTACTGGTTCATCACTTCGGTGGCCGCCAGTTGCGCCGACAGGTCCCCCGCCGTCCTGCGCGCGTTGCGTTCGCCGGCCGGCAGGTAGTAGGGTGTGGACAGATCGGGCAGGTCGTAGTAGCGCGCCTGGATGACGGCCGCATTGGTGGGCTCGCTGGTTTCGCCGTCGATGTTCTTCACGCGGGTGGCGAAGCCGGCCGAGACCAGCAGTGGGTCGGCGGTGTAGCGCTCAGGCGCGGTGACGGTCTGCGCGGTGGGCGGAAACAGCACGTAGTTGCCCCGTGCATTGCGGCCCGCGTTGTTGACGGCGCGGATCGCGGTGGCGGCCCCCGAGAAGGTGGTGGAGTTGGGCACGTCGATGATGTACCAGGTGCCCGCCACGCCGCCCGTGGGCGTGGCCAGGCCCCGGGAAGCGGCCGTGGCCTCGGTGCTGGTGTCCTCCAGCAGCGCCGCGTTCAGCGCCGCATCGGTGCAGGGGGCCGTGCCGTTCACCGGGCGGATGGCCGTGAAGAGGGCGGAGCGCTCCTGCTGGCCCGCGCCGTATACGGCGGCGGCGGGAATGTCGGCCGCCACGATCGCCTCGATGGCGCCCTCGCGGGTATGGTTGGCCTGCACGTCGGCGGTCCACAGGGGGTTGAGCCGTTCGGTCACGAAGGCTTGCGCCACGCCGGGCGCGAGCCGGGGCGAGGTGCAGGTCGCATCGGCGGTGGTGAGCTGCGCGATGCCGTTGGCACCGGCCGTCACCGCGCCGGTCCAGACGTCGCCGGGGGCCAGCAGCACGGTCATGTGCAGCAGGCCATCGCCGTTGTTGGCGCCGCGAAAGCGCAGCTTCACGGCCTTGCCGTTGTTCAAGTCGGTGTTGACCAGGTGCAGCACCGTCATCTGCCCGTTCTGCGCCGTGAAGTAAGGCACCACGAGGCTGTGGCCGGGGCCGCTTTCGGCGATGGCATAGGTGGTGGCATCGGTGGTGCCCATCACGCTGCTGGAGGGCGTGCCCCCCGTGCCGGCGATGACGCCGGCCAGGGCGCTGGAGGCGAAGCCGGCGCTGCACAGCAGGGCGCACGCGGCCGCGATCTTCTGGATAGGCATGCGGGGTCCTTCGGAGGGAGAGCCAATGATGGCGGCAGATTACCGCAATCCGCGCGGCTGTGGCACTTGCCGAGGGGTTGGACGAGGCAGGGAAAGTATCGCCATGCGATACCAGGCAGCCGAAAGCGCGCCACCTGTGCATTCCAGGGCGGGCCGGGGTGGGCGGCCTGCGCATGATCCGCCCCATGTTCCACCACGGGCCGCAAGCCCTTCTCTCCATGTCACACCCCTTTGCTCCTTCGCCCCTGATCCAGCGCGATACGCCCGCCTGGCGCCTGCAGGTCTGGGTTTCGTTCGGCATCGCCGTGTTCTGCTGCGCGGTGGGGCTGGCATGGCTGCCAGGGGTGGCGATGGAGCGTGCCTTCATGGTGATGGGTTACGTCTTTTGCCTCTCGGCCGTGTTCATGCTGGCGAAGTTCGTGCGGGACAACCAGACGCGCCACGGTGCGGACACGCCGATGTTCAAGCTGGTCGTCTGGGGCGCGTTCGCGGTGGCCGTGGGCCTCACGGGCTGGGGCCTGTGGAGCATGGACATCAACCCCACCTACCAGGCCTTCCTGGGCGTGAGCTGGCTCTACCTGATCACCACCGCCTTCACGCTGGCCAAGATGCTGCGCGACCGCCACGAGGCGGACCTGGCGGACGCCCGCTGGCAGGGCCGCCGCGAGGCCTCCATGCCAGCCGGCGGCACCCCTTCCGCACCGGCCGCCGCCCCGGACAAGGCGGGCAAGGCGACGGCGGAGTGACCCCGGGGGCCGGAGCGGGCGCGGTGCCCGCTTTCCCGGCCGTCCCCTGCGCGCACGGCGGCCCCGCTGTCGCGCCCTTTTTCTGGAGAAAGACCATGCGCATCGAGACTCTGATCCCCCGTTTTTCCTGGGCCCGCCGGGCCGCGGGCTTCGGCCTGGCCTTTGCGCTGTCGGCAGGCGCCGTGCATGCGCATAGCGAGGTGTCCGTCGGCCTGTCGCTGCTGCCCGTGGCCTCGGTGGTGGGCACCGCTTCGGTGGCGTCCACGGCCGCCGGGGCGGTGGCGGCCGTTCCCGTCGCGTTGTCGGTGGGCGGCGCGATCCTCACCGTGAAGGCCGTGGAGGCGTCGGCCAACGGCACCGTGTATGTGCTGGAGCGGGTGTCCGATGGCGCGCAGGTGAGCGTGGAGGTGGCCGGCCGCGCGGCCTCCGGCACGGTCCATGCCGTGGGGTCGGCGGTGGCCTGCAGCGTGATCGGCACCGGCGTCGTCCTGTCGGTGGCGGGCGAGGCGCTGGCCTTCGTGCCCAATGCCCTGGGCCGTGCGCTGCTCTACAACGAGCGGCTGTGAGGGGGCGGACCATGCGCAGACGGGCCCTGGCCGCTCTGGCGGCGGTTGCTCTCGCGGGAACCGGCGCCGCGCACGCGGGCCGATCTTGCGAGGCGCGCAAGCCGACCCCGCAGCTCATCGAGCGCGGCATGGATCTGGCCGCCCGCACGGCCCGTGCCCTGGACGCGGAGCACGCCCGCTCGGGCACCCAGGTGGTGGTCCTGGCGCGTGCGGGGCAGGACCTGTCCCGGTACGGGTTGCGCTACTCGCACCTGGGCTGGGCCTACCGCACGCCGCAGGGGCCGTGGCGCGTGGTGCACAAGCTCAACGAGTGCGGCACCGCGGTGGGCGTGGTGTACCGGCAGGGGCTGGGCGAGTTCTTTCTCGACGACCTGTGGCGCTACGAGGCCGTGTGGGCCGTGCCCACGCCCGAGGTGCAGCAGCGGATGATGGCCGTGCTCGCCGACCGCACGCGCGCCACGGCCATGCACCAGCGGCCCTACAGCATGGTGAGCTACGCCTGGGGCACGAAGTACCAGCAGTCGAACCAGTGGGCGATGGAGACGCTGGCCGCGGCCATGGAG
This sequence comes from Acidovorax sp. BLS4, assembly GCF_032929295.1. Taxonomy (NCBI): domain Bacteria; kingdom Pseudomonadati; phylum Pseudomonadota; class Betaproteobacteria; order Burkholderiales; family Comamonadaceae; genus Acidovorax; species Acidovorax sp. BLS4. Next base: position 4,935,490 of record NZ_CP136797.1, on the reverse strand, counting down.
CCCGGCACCGTGCTCCGGCGCGATCAGGCGCAGGCCTGGCTGCGCTACAAGGGGTATGAGCCGACCGTGCTCAAGGTCGGCGCGCTCACGCGGCTGGGCGGGCGGGTGACGGCGGCGAACGTGGCGTTCGACGACCACCCGGACAGCGAGCGTTTCGCCAACCGCATCGCCACGGTGACCGTGGACTCGGCCCTGGCGTGGCTGCAGCGCGCGCAACTGGCATCGGCCCCGGTGGCGCTGCCGCCGCCGTGACGCCAACACGGGTTTATAGTCAAAAGCCGCTGATGCCGGGATATTGATTGCCTGTTTTGCTATCAATTTAATAGTATTTCAATGCCGAGGAGCTGGTCATGAGCAAATCCCTTCGCCTGTCGGAAAAATGGTTCCGCCGGGGCCTGTGGCTGGTGTCGCTGGTGTTCGCCAGCTTCCTGATCGGGCTGGGCGGCACCGTCGTGGACGACCTGCCCAAGGTCGAGGCCACGCTGCAGCTCGACGATTTCCTGGACCGCCCTGCCGCGGAGACGCTGCGCGCCCAAGTGCGCAACGCGCAGCAGGCCGAGGAGCGCGCGGAGACGGCGCTCGACCAGGCCCGCCTGCAGCGCGCCAAGTCGCGCAGCGAGACCGCGGCGGAGCGCGAGACCTTCAACAACTGGCTGGCCACGCGCAGCGCCACGCAGCAGTCCGAACACAACCCCGAGGTGGTGCAGCGCACCCAGGCGCTGGACCGGCTCCAGCTGCGCGAGCGCCAGACCCAGCAGGCGGTCGAAGCGCAGCAGCAGGCCGCGCTCGATGCGCGCCAGGCGGCCACGGCCGCGCAGCAACGGCTGGCCGCGCTGGAAAAGGATGGCTACGAGCGCATGGCCGTGCAGCAGCGCAAGGTGCAGCTGCGCGTGTTCCTGTACCGGCTGGCCCTCACGCTGCCGCTGCTGGTGGTGGCCGGCTGGCTGTTCGTGAAGAAGCGCAAGGGCACCTACTGGCCGTTCGTGTGGGGCTTCATCTTCTTCGCGCTGTTCGCGTTCTTCGTGGAGCTGGTGCCCTACCTGCCCAGCTACGGCGGCTATGTGCGCTACGTGGTCGGCATCGTCGTGACCGCGCTGGTCGGGCGCTACGCCATCGTGGCGCTCAACCGCTACCTGGAGCGCCAGAAGCGGGCCGAGGCGCTGCCCGACCAGGAGCGCCGCAAGGAACTGAGCTACGACGTCGCCCTGGCGCGCCTCGCCAAGGGCGTGTGCCCTGGGTGCGAGCGGCCGGTGGACCTGAAGGACCCCACCATCGACTTCTGCCCCCACTGCGGCATCGGGCTGTTCGACCACTGCGGCGCTTGCAACACCCGCAAGAGCGCATTCGCCCGGTTCTGCCATGCCTGCGGCGCAGGCGCGGGCCGGGGGCTGCTACCCGGCAGCGACTCGGACGCCAGTGCGGCGGCGGTGCCGCACGCCGCCGGGCCATTGGCCGGTGGCCCGGCCCCGGCGGGACCGCTCTAGAGGATCCGCTGGGAAGGGCGCCGGGATGCAGGGGGCGTGGCGCCTCAGCCGCCCATCACCACCGGGCCGCCCTTGGCCAGCGCCCGCTGGTAGGCCGGGCGGGCCCGCATGCGGGCCTGGTAGGCCTTCAGGTGCGTGTGCTGGTCGGCGTTCTGCACGCGGCTCATGGCCGCCTCGACCGGAAAGCTCATCTGGAAATCGGCCATGGTGAGGTCGGCTCCGGCAAACCAGGCGTTGCGCGACAGGTGGTCGTCGATGAAGGCCAGGGCCGTGGCCAGATTGGGATCCACCAGCTTTTGCTCCGCCTTGCCGCACACGGCCCGCGCGATGGGCCGCACGAAGAACGGCATGGGCTGTTTGGGCAGCGTCTGGAAGACCAGCTTCATCACCAGCCAGTTCATCAGCGAGCCTTCGGCGTAGTGCATCCAGAAGCGGCACTGGCGGCGTTCGGGCGTGCCGCGCGCGGGCTCCAGGTGCGCGAGCTCGCCCTGCGCCTGCGCGCCGTAGCGGTCCACCAGGGCTTCGATGATGGCGCCCGATTCGGCGATGACCTCGTCGCCTTCGGTGATGACTGGCGACTTGCCGAGCGGATGGATCTTGCGCAGCTCCGGCGGCGCCAGGCGGGTGCGCGGGTCGCGCTGGTAGGTCCGGAGTTCGTAGGGCACGCCCAGTTCTTCCAGGAGCCAAAGGACGCGCTGCGAGCGCGAGGTTTCGAGGTGGTGGACGGTCAGCATGGCGCCATCGTAGCGGGCGCGCGCCGGGCCGCATACCACCGCCGTCCCGCAGCGGACATCGCCCGGGGCCTGGGGCGCCGGGGCTTCGCGGCTACACGCCGCGCGCGCGATCGGCCGCGAACTGGCGGCGGAATTCGCCGAAGCGGCCCGTATCCAGCGATTCGCGCACCTCGCGCATCAGGTTCAGGTAGTAGTGCAGGTTGTGGATGGTGGTGAGCATCGGGCCCAGCATCTCGCCGCAGCGGTCCAGGTGGTGCAGGTACGCGCGGCTGAAGCCGCCGCGGCCGCCCTGGTCCCAGGCCACGCCCTCGGCGCCTGCGCAGGCATGGCAGGTGCAGGTGGTGTCGAGTGGCTGGTGGTCGGCCTTGTGGCGCGCATTGCGCAGCTTCAGGTCGCCATACCGCGTGAAGATCGTGCCGTTGCGCGCATTGCGCGTGGGCATCACGCAGTCGAACATGTCCACGCCCTGGGCGACGCCTTCCACCAGGTCCTCGGGCGTGCCCACGCCCATGAGGTAGCGCGGCTTGTGCGCCGGCAGGCGGTGCGGCGTGTGCGCCATGATGCGCAGCATCTCGTCCTTGGGCTCGCCCACCGAAACGCCGCCCACGGCATAGCCGGGGAAATCCATCTCCACCAGCCGGTCGAGCGATTCGGCCCGCAGGTTCTCGAACATGCCGCCCTGCACGATGCCGAACAGTGCGTTGGGGTTGTTCAGGCGGTGGAATTCGTCTTGGCTGCGCTGCGCCCAGCGCAGGCTCATTTCCATCGAGGTGCGCGCCTCGCGCTCGGTGGTCAGGTGGCCCTTGGTTTCGTACGGGGTGCACTCGTCCAGCTGCATCACGATGTCGGAATTGAGCGTGGTCTGGATCTGCATGCTCACCTCGGGCGACATGAAGAGCTTGTCGCCGTTCACGGGCGAGGCGAAGTGCACGCCTTCCTCGGTGATCTTGCGCATGGCGCCCAGGCTCCACACCTGGAAGCCGCCGGAGTCGGTGAGGATGGGCTTGTCCCACTTCTCGAACGCGTGCAGGCCGCCGAAGCCCTGCATCACGTCCAGCCCGGGGCGCATCCACAGGTGGAACGTGTTGCCCAGGATGATCTGCGCGCCCATGTCGTGCAGGCTCTGCGGCATCACGCCCTTGACGGTGCCGTAGGTGCCCACGGGCATGAAGATGGGGGTCTGCACCACGCCGTGGTTCAGGGTAAGGGTGCCGCGTCGCGCGTGGCTTTCGGGGTCGGTGGTCAGGAGGTCGAACTGCAGCATGGCGCGCATTGTCCCAGACGCCCACAGGGTCGGGGGCGCGGCGGGGCGCCGGTACACTGGACCGCACTGCCTGCCGGGCGAGCGGAGCGCATCGCCGGCAGGCCCCTCAGACTCCCGGAAAGGACACGGACATGCTCAAGATCCTCATCGCCGTCGATGGCTCGGACCTCTCCCTGGATGCGGTGCACCACACCCTGGCCCTGCTGCGGCAGGGGCTGCGCGCCAGCGTCGTGCTGGCCCATGTGCAGGAGCCCGCCACGCTCTACGAAATGGTGGTGTCGCGCGACCCGGACCTCATCGCGGCGGCCAGCCTGGAAGCCGGCCTGCACTTGATGGCCCCGGCCCGTGCGATCTTCGAGGCCGCGGGCGTGGAGCACGAAACCGATGTGGGCGTGGGCGACGTGGCGAACACGCTGGTGGACATCGCCGAGCGCCACGGCTGCGGCATGCTGGTGATCGGCGCCCGCGGGCAGGGCGCGATCAGCAGCGCGTTGCTGGGGTCGGTGTCGCAGGCGCTGGTGCATGCCAGCCATGTGCCTGTGACCATCGTCAAGCACGCGGACGTGCTGGAAACCGTGGATGTGAATGCCGAGGGCGGGCAGGAAACCCTGGCCTGACCCGTTTCAAAAATCCTCAGGCGGCCTTGCGGAAAGGCTCGCTCGGGCGCTGCAGCTTGCCGTGCGGCAGGCTCGCCAGGCGCTTGAACATGCGCCGGCAGTAGCCGTTGATCCACAGGCACTTGTTGAGCTCGTCCACCGGCAGCGGGCCGGAGACGACGACGATGTCGTTGGCCACATCCAGCGCACCGGCCGCGCGCAGGCGCCGGCGCGTGTTGCTGGCCCAGGACTGGATGCGCGACGGCGTGCCGTGCTGGTGGACTTCGCCCGTGTGCGCATCGAAGGCAATGGCGACGGTATCGGTCTTCAGCTTGAAACGGCGCTCGCCCGTGACGGCACTGGGCGCCTCGCGCATGTCGTACAGGTAGTAACTTCCAGCCTTGAGCTGATATTGCATGTCCATGGTTTCGTCCTCCGAGGGGCATTGTCCCGGGGGCTTGGACCAGCAATGGTGGAGAAAGCGGCATGAAAACGCCTCTTTTTCCAGGGAGTGGTGCGCGGGGCCTGCCGGACTGCGATGTGCGTGCCATTGTGTCGGCGCGTGTGCGCCGATTCAAGGCAGCAGCCCTGTCAAAAGGGTAACGGGATGTGATGCGGCCGGCCCCTTGCCGCGCGGGCGAGTGCCGGCCGTGCGTTCAGGCGCTCAGAAATCGACCAGGCTCAGGCCGACGCTGAACACCGTGCGCTTGCGGTTGTAGTCGATCATGCTGTCGCCATAGCCGCTGAACAGGGCGGTGTGCAGGCGCAGGTTGCTCTTGCTGCCGCCCAGGCCCTTGCCCAGGTTCTGCAGCCATTCGATGCGCGCCGAGCCGCGCGGCGTGGAAGCCAGCGAGTGGCGGACGGTCACGCCCACGGTGTTGTCGCGGTCGTAGTTCCAGTTCACCTGCAGCTCGCCCCGGCCGATGTAGTCGCTGATGCCCGGGTTGTCGTCGCTGTCGGCGCTTTCGCTCAGGCGCTTCCACAGGCGCGCGTTCACGCTCCAGCGGTTGTCCAGCTCCATGCCGGTCATCAGGTACACGCGGTTCCAGCTGCGCGACAGCGGCAGGCTCTGGCCATTGGACTGGTGCACCAGCCCGATGCCGCTGTAGCGCCAGCGCCAGCCGAAGGGCAGCTTGGCGTCGGTGGGGTACACGTACATCACTTCCGGCTCGTGGTCGGTGGCGCGGAAGGGGCGCGAGATGTCGGGGCTGAACAGCTGCCAGTACGACTGCTGCGTGTAGCCCACCCACACCGAGTCCTTCAGCGTGGGATGGCCCTGCGTGAGCAGGCCCTGGGCGATCTTGGTGCGCACCGACAGCTGGATGCGGTTCTCGGTGGTCCGGTAGTCCACGGCCGAGGTGGCGTTGTGGTCCGGCACGGGCGAGGTGGGCTGGCGGTTGACGTTGCTGCCCTTGACCACCGAGATGCTGATCGGCCGGTAGCCCCGGAAGCGGAAGGTGCCGCAATCGCTGCCCGACTCCAATTCCCAAAAGCGCGACAGCGTGCTGTACTGCTCGTCGCGGCAGCCTTCCACCTGGGCCACGTCGATGAGGCGGGTGGCCGGCAGCGTGGTGTCCACGGGGGTGGGGGGCGCGGTGCTGGCCGTGGTGTTGCCGGTCGCCGCGCTGGCCGATGCCGCAGGCGCTTTCCAGGCTTGCTGGCCCGCCCACTGGTCGAAGCAGGCCAGGCGGGCGGTGCTGTCGCCGGCCATGGCGGTGCAACGGCGCCAGGCGTCGCCGGCGGCCTCCGTCGGGGCAGGCGTCTGCGCCAGCGCAGCGCCCGCGGGGGCGCACAGGGCCAGGGCCAGGGTGCCCAGGCGCCGCGGTGTCATGGCCGCCCGGACTGCCTGCGCAGCACGGACGGGGCGGTGGTGTGGTGTGGTGCGTTGTTCCATGTTCCTCGTATCTCCTAGCCGCAACTGCCTTGTTCCACCTGGCCGATCCAGGTGGCGCTGATGTTCTTCTTGCCGGCCGCCCCGCGCGATGCCCGCGCCCAGGTGGGGTTGCGCGGCCCAGCGACACGCACGCTCTGTGCCAGCGGCCGGCGCATGCCAGCGCACGCTGCGGCCCGCCCGGCGGCGACGTGGCGGCGGATCATGGCACGGCCGGTCATGGCGTGGCGTTCTGGGCCTTGCGCGCGGCGAATTCGGCGCGCAGCGCCTTGAGCTTTTCGCGCGGGTCTTCGCGGGCGGTGTTCTTGTCCAGCCCCATCTCGGCGATGAAGCGGCTGGGCTGCGCGTTCACCATCTCGCGGCCCTTCTTGCGCTTTTTGGTCCAGCTGACGGCCAGGCTGCGCTGGGCGCGGGTGATGCCCACGTACATCAGGCGGCGCTCTTCCTGCAGGCGCTGCAGCGTGTCGTCGCTCACCTTGAGCTGGCGGCCCTCGTCGTCGTCGAGCTTGAAGGGCAGCATGCCCTCGGTCACGCCCACCAGCACCACATGCGGCCACTCCAGGCCCTTGGAGGCGTGCAGCGTGGACAGCGTGACCATGTCCTGGTCCTTCTCGCGCTCGCTGATAGTGGACAGCAGCGCGATGGTCTGCGAGACCTCCAGCAGGCTCTTGGTCTCCTTGGTGACGACGCTGCCCGAGGTGTCGTCGATCTGGCCACCGGCGCGTTGCGACATCCAGTCGCAGAACTCCAGCACGTTGCTCCAGCGCGCGGCGGCGACCTTCTCGCTGTCCTCGCCGTCGTACAGGTGCTTTTCGTAGTCGATTTCCTTGAGCCAGTCGGCCAGGAAGGCGCGCGAATCCTCGGCGCCGTGCGTGTGCCGGGCCCGGTATTCGAGGTCGTTGACGTAGCGCCCGAACTCCATCAGCCCGTCGAGCGCGCGCTTGGGAATGGCGGCCGGCAGCATGCCGTTGAACAGCGCGCCGAACATGCTCAGCTTGTGCCTGGTGGCGAATTCACCCAGTGCGCCCAGCGTGGTGTGCCCGATGCCGCGCTTGGGGCTGGTGATGGAGCGCAGGAACGCCGGGTCGTCGTTGTTGTTGATCCACAGGCGGAACCAGGCGCACAGGTCCTTGATTTCCGCGCGGTCGAAGAAGCTCGTGCCGCCCGAGACCTTGTAGGGGATGTTGGCCTTGCGCAGCGCCTTCTCGAACGGCTTGGCCTGGTGGTTGGCGCGGTAGAGGAGGGCAAAGCTCTTCCAGGCCGGCGGCGGATTGGCCGCGGCACGCAGGCTCTGGATGCGGGCCACGGCGCGCTCGGCCTCGTGCTCCTCGCTGTCGGCGTCCACCACGCGCACCGGCTCGCCTTCGCCCAGCTCGGAGAACAGCGTCTTGGGAAACAGCTTGGGGTTGGGCTGGATCACGTTGTTGGCCGCGCGCAGGATGGCGCTGGTGGAGCGGTAGTTCTGCTCCAGCTTGATCACCTTGAGCTGGGGAAAGTCGACCGGCAGCTTTTTCAGGTTGTCCAGCGTGGCGCCGCGCCAGCCGTAGATGGACTGGTCGTCGTCGCCCACCGCGGTGAAGCGCGCGCGCTCGCCCACGAGCAGCTTGAGCAGCTCGTACTGCGTGGCGTTGGTGTCCTGGTACTCGTCCACGAGCACGTGGCCCAGCACCCGCTGCCATTTGCTGCGCACCTCGGGGTGGTCGCGCAGCAGGCGCAGCGGCATGCCGATGAGGTCGTCGAAATCGACGCTCTGGTAGGCGGTGAGGCGTTCTTCGTAGCGCGCCATCAGGACGGCGATGCTGCGCTCGTTGTCGTCCGCGGCCTGCGCCAGCGATTCCTGGGCGTTCAGGCCCATGTTCTTCCACTTGCTGATGGTCCACTGCCACTGGCGGGCGGTGGCCATGTCGGTCGTGCCGCCGGCCGCGTCCTTGAGGATGCCGGTCACGTCGTCCGCATCGAGGATGCTGAACTGGGGCTTGAGCCCGAGCACATGCCCGTCTTCGCGCACCATGCGCACGCCCAGCGCATGGAACGTGCACACCAGCACGTCCTTGGCCGCACGGCCGATGAGGCCCTGCGCGCGCTCGCGCATCTCGGCGGCGGCCTTGTTGGTGAAGGTGATGGCGGCGATGCGGCGCGCCTCCAGCCCCGTTTCGATCAGCCGGGCGATCTTGTGGGTGATCACCCGCGTCTTGCCCGAACCTGCGCCCGCCAGCACGAGGCATGGCCCCTCGGTGTAGTGGACCGCCTGGAGCTGGGCGAGATTGAGACCGGCGGACATGCGCAAAAAGGAAGGGGGTGGACAGGCGCCGGCGAGGCACGGGTGGAGCACCGCTTCCGAGGGAGAAGGGGCAGGAGCGCGCAATGATACCGGGATGGGCCGGAGTCGAGCCGGCCCTTTTGACCGGGTTTTGTAGGAGTGGTTCGGCGAAATCCGGAATGGGGGCAAAGAGCTAAATCATTTTTCTCATATTTAGCAATTTCTTGACAATGTATCAATGTGCGTCTTTATACTGGGCCCATCCATTTGATTTCCACCGGGGTCACCGCCATGCGCGATGCTTCAGCGGGGGTGGCCGCAGAGATGCTCACTCCCCACTTTTACGAGCGGTTCCACAAGCTGTTCAGCGTGGCGTCGCGCAAATCGTTGCTCCGCTGGCATGAAGTGCCGGCCGCCGAGGCCCAGGTGCTGCTGCTGGACGACGCCAGCGCGGCGCAGCCCGGCTCCCGCGCGCCGTGCCTGGTCTGCGTGGGGGGCTCGTTTCCCGACAAGGCACCCCAGGCGCAGTGGACCGCGCGACTGCAGACCGGCTATACGCTGGCGGACCTGATCGACGTGCTGGACCGTGCCGCCGTGTTCCTGATGGACTGGCGGGCGCGCCAGACGATGACGGCCGCCTCCGCCGACACGGCGTGGGAGTCTCCCGCTGCGGCGCGCGCCGCGTTCGGTGACCCCCAGCAGCGGTTCCGGCTGAGCACCTGGGTGTCCCTGGGGGCGCCGTTCCGCTCGGGCGGCCATGTGCGGGCGCTCGCGTTGCTCACCCGCGCCCCAGTCAGCCTGGCGCAGTTGTGCGAGCACAGCGGCCTGGAGCCCGCCGCTGCGCAGGCGCTGCTGGCCGAGTTGTCCCGCCGCAACGTGCTGCGCACCGAAACGGCGGCATCGGCACCGGCCGTGCGCGCCGACCGCCCGAAGCCCTCCGGGCACGGCGGGCTGGTTCAGCGGCTCACGCGCTGGGTGCGCGGTGGAGGCCAGGCATGAACGGGGCACTGCCGCGCATCGCGCTCGTGGGGCCCATGGGCATCGGCAAGACCACCGCGCTGCGCTCGCTGTGCGGCGACGTGATGGCGTCTTCCGACGTGCCCAACCTCGACCGGGCGGCGCATTCCAAGGCGTTCACCACCGTGGGCGCGGAGTTCGGCGAGATCGACCTGGGCGATGGCGAGCACGTGCAGGTGTGCGGCTGCCCGGGGCAGGACCGCTTCGACTTCGTGCGGCAATGGATCCTCTCGGTGTCGATGGGCGTCTTCATCATGGCCGACGTGGCCCGTCCCTCGGCCGTGGGCGAGACGCTCGACCTGCTCGCCGAAATGGCCGTGCAGCCCGATCCGCCGCTGGCCCTGGTGCTCAGCGCCCGTCCCGCCACGCCCGCGCAGATCGAGGCGTTCGGCCTCGCGCTCTCGGCCTCGCCGCACGGCGTGGTCCCCATCCTGGAAGCCGATCCGCGCGACCGCGGCCAACTGCTGGAGGCCGTTGGCGTGCTGGCTTCCATGCTCTCCCTGCAGAATGAAATCGACTGAAATCCCATGATGAACAAGGCGAACATCGTCCCCCCCGAGCGCGCGCAGGCGGCCCGGGAGGTGCTGGACCGCGTGGTGGCCCCCGCGGGCGACGTGCGCATGGCGCTGGTGACCACCCTCGACGGCTTCGAGGTGGCCTCGCTGTCGGTGGGCGGCGGCCTGGAGGTGCGCCGGCTGGCGGCCATGGCGGGCTCGCTCATGGCCATGGCCCGTGCCGTGGGCCGTGAAATCGACTATCCCGGCTGCCGCCGCCTCACCTTCGAGACCGAGGCGGGCCTGGCGATCTTCCAGGCCATCGGCGGGGCCTTCCCCTGCATCCTGTGCCTGGTGCTGGAAAAGCAGGCCGTGCTCGGGCGGGCCCTGTGGACCGCTGGCGAGGTCGCCCAGCAACTGGCCCGCCCCGAATGATTCCCCGCGTGTTGCCGGGTCGGCCGGCGGCGCGCATGTGTGCTTGCTCCCCCTTTCGTCTCTTTCTCTTTAAGGAATCGAACCCATGGCCTCCCTTCAAGAATCTCTGAACCAACTCCATTCCATCGACGGCGCCCTGTGCGCGGCCGTGGTGGACAGCGGCAGCGGCATGCTGCTGGGCAGCGTCGGCAGCGGCGTGGACATGGAACTGGCGGCCGCTGGCAACACCGAAGTGGTCCGTGCCAAGAACAAGACTATGCGCTCGCTGGGCCTGGCCGACAAGATCGACGACATCCTCATCACGCTGGGCAAGCAGTACCACGTGATCCGCCCCCTGGCCGCGCACGAAGGCCTGTTCATCTACCTGGTGCTGGACAAGGAGCGCTCCAACCTCGCCCTGGCACGCCGCAAGGTGCAGGAAGTGGAGCAGGGCGTGCAGATCTGACCGGACAGGCTGCGGCGCGCTGCGCCACGCCACCGGGGCCTGGAATCGGCCCTGGTCCCGCTGCCCGCCCCGTGCGGGCTTTTTTTCGCGGTGACGCGCGGCGCTCTGCACGCCGCCTTGCGCCGACAATGGGCCGTGCTGTCCGTTCTTTCCATCACCTTTCCCTTCTTCGCGCTCGTGCTCTGCGGCTACCTGGCCGCGCGCGCGGGCGCGCTCCCGCAGGCGGCCATTCCCGGGCTGAATGCGTTCGTGCTGTTTTTCGCGCTGCCGTGCATGCTGTTCCGCCTGGGCGCGAACACACCCATCGGCCAGTTGCTGGACCCGGCGGTGGCGGGCCTGTACATCCTGTGCGGCCTGGCCCTAGTCGGCGCCACGGTGGCGCTCACCCGGGTGCGACTGGGTTGGAACGATGCCGCCTTCGGCGCGCTGGTGGCGGCCTTTCCCAACACCGGCTTCATGGGCGTGCCGCTGCTGGTGGCGCTGCTGGGGGCCTCGGCAGCGGGGCCGGCCATCCTGACGATGCTGGTGGACATGGTGCTCACGACCTCGCTGTGCATCGCCCTGTCGCGGCTGGACGGCGTGGGCACGCACGGCGTGGCGGTGGCAGTGCGACGGGCCTTGCGCGGCATGGCGAGCAACCCCATGCCCTGGGCCATCGCACTGGGGGCCGTGGCGTCCGCATTCCAGTGGCAGTTACCCGGCCCGCTCGACCAGACGGTGGCGATGCTGGCCGGCGCGGCGTCGCCCGTGGCGCTGTTCACGATCGGCGCCGTTCTGGCGCGCTCGCAGATGAACCAGCACGACCGCGTGCCCCCGCGCGACTACGTGCCGGTCGCGCTGGGCAAGCTGTTCGTGCATCCGCTGCTCGTCTGGGGCGCGGGGCACGGTGCGATCGCGGCGGGCGTGCCGCTCATGCCGTTCGCACACACGGTGCTGGTGCTGGTGGCGGCGCTGCCGAGCGCCAGCAACGTGTCGCTGCTGGCCGAGCGCTTCGGCGCCCACAACGGGCGCATCGCGCGGATCATCCTGGTCTCCACCGCGCTGGCATTTCTGAGCTTTTCGGCCGCCACCGCAATATTGACTTAGGCGTTATGCTATACATTTGATAGCGATCGATGTTGCGTGACGCCGACCTGCCAGGCGCTGCCCCGCCGGGGGATCAGATCGTCAGCGGGTCCACATCCACCAGCCAGCGGATCAGCCCCTTGTGCTCCGGCGCCGCGCGCGTGGCGTGCAGCACCGGCTGCCAGGCCGACAGAAAGCGCTGCAGCGCCGCGCGGCTGCCGCTTTCCAGCAGCATCTGCGCGCGCTCCACGTTGGCCACCCGCTGGATCGCCAGGGGCACGGGGGGAAACAGCGTGACATGCTCCAGCCCCGGCAACCCATCGGCTTGCGCGGCGGCGCTGGCCGCAGCCAGGAACGCCTGAGCCACCTCCTGCGTGCGCGCGTCGGCGCGCACCAGCGCCTGGTAGGCGAAGGGCGGCATGGCGGCTTCGGCCCGCTCGGCCAGTTGGCTGTCGGCGAACGCGGGGTAGTCGTGCCGGCGCAGCGCGGCGTACACCGCATGGTCGGGGTGGTAGGTCTGCACCCACATCTCGCACCGGCTGCCTTGCTCGGCCACGTAGCGTGCATCGCGCCCCGCGCGGCCGGCGGCCTGCAGCAGCAGGGCGAAGAGGCGCTCGGGTGCCCGGAAGTCGCTGGAAAACAGCGCGCCGTCGGGCTGCACCGCCGCCACGAGCGTGATGCGCCGAAAGTCGTGGCCCTTGGCCACCATCTGCGTGCCCACCAGCACATCCACCTCGCCCGCATGCACCTGGGCCAGTTGGGATTCGAGCGCGCCCTTGGCCTTGGTGGTGTCGGCATCGATGCGGGCGACGCGTGCCGCCCGCCGCTCGGGCGTGATCACGTTGCGCAGCAGGGCGGCCAGTTGCTCTTCCAGCTGCTCGGTGCCGCGGCCGATGGGGGCGATGTCGGGGTTGCCGCAGCCCGGGCAGGCGTGTGGCACCCGTTGTGTGTAGCCGCAGTGATGGCAGCGCAGGGTGCGGTCGATCTTGTGAAAGACCTGGTGCGCGCTGCAGTGCGGGCAGTCGCTTTTCCAGCCGCAGTCGCTGCAGTGCAGCACGGGCGCGAAGCCGCGGCGATTGAGCAGCACCAGGCACTGCTCGCCGCGCTCCACGCGCTGGGTGATGGCCGCCAGCAGCGGGGCGGAGAACACGGCGCCGCGCGGCTGCTGGCCCATGTCCACCAGACGCACGTGCGGCAGTTCGCCGGCGCCGATGCGGCTGGGCATGTGCAGCCGCCGGTAGCGCCCGGCCGGGATGCCGGCTTCGGCGGGCCGGCTGGCATGCCAGCTTTCCAGCGACGGCGTGGCCGAGCCCAGCACCACCTTGGCGCCCTGGTCGCGGCCGCGCCAGATGGCCAGGTCCCGCGCCGAGTAGCGGGCGCCTTCCTGCTGCTTGTAGCTGGCGTCATGCTCCTCGTCCACGACGACGAGCGCCAGGCCCGGCATGCTGGCGAACACCGACATGCGCGTGCCCAGCACGATGCGCGCCGTGCCCGCATGCGCCGCCAGCCAGCTCTTGAGGCGCTGCGGGTTGGTCATGCCGCTGTGCAGCGAGACCACGCTGCCCGCGCCGTAGCGGGGCGCGAAGCGGGCGGTGAAGCGCTCCTCCAGCTGGGGGGTGAGGTTGATCTCGGGCACCATCACCAGTGCCTGCGCCGCCGGATCGGCCTCCAGCGCCTCCTGCACGCAGCGCAGGTAGACCTCGGTCTTGCCGCTGCCAGTGCTGCCGTAGAGCAGGAAGGGCCCGGGTTCGGCGGCGATGGCGGCGCGGGCGCTTTCCTGCTCGGCGCTCAGGTCGATCTCCGGCAGTGCATCGCCACCCTGCAACGACGCCGCCGGGCGGCGCAGGCGCCGCGCGAGCTGCGCGGGGCCCAGGTCCCGCAACTGGGGCGGCAAGGCGGCCAGGGCCACCTCGCCCAGACCGCGCTGGTAGTAGCGCGCGGTGAAGGCCACCAGCCGGCGCCAAGGCGCCGCCAGCGGCGCCACGCCCTCCAGGACCGCGGCAACGGCGCGGGTGGACAGGCCGGCGGGCAGCGGCGGCAGCCCGCCCTCGGGCGCATCCCAGACCACGCCCAGCACTTCGCGGGTGCCCAGCGGCACGCGCACCAGCGTCCCGGGGGGAAGAGGCCGGTCGCTGGCGTAGCTCAGCAGGTCGCCCACATTGCTGTGCCCAGGGGTCTGGACGGCAATCTGCAGGATGGCGGGCGCCGGGGAGAGAGGAGCTTCGTTTACGGGCACTTGTTCAGGTGGGATGGCGATTCAGGCGTTAAGTGGTTGATTTGCCGGGGATTTGATGGGTTGCGGGCTTTTTCTGTGGATAACTTTGTTGACATCCCCGGCCCGGCTGATAGCCCAGGGGGAGCAGACCGCCCCCGCCACCATCAGCCGGCGATGGGGGTAGTTCAAAAAAATCCATATGAATCAATGATCTATCAAAAATTCGGTGAATGCTGCCCAAGGCGTGTCATGCCAGGTCGCATGCTGCGCCGCATCAAGCGGCTTGTGCATAAGTGCATCCGCGTTGGCCTTGTCAAGAGTCCATTTTGTGCTAGGGCGGGCAGCGAAGGTCGGGCAATTTCTTCAATGGGCAACGCAAGTACTTGATTTGACGAGGATTTTGCAAAAGTACCGATTTTCTGTGGATAACTTTGTTGATATCACTGTCCGACCGGCCGCCAAGCCTTGAAAACACGTGGTTTTGTTACATTGCCCGGAAATTCGGCAAATTCTGCGAGTCCTTATGAATCAAAGACTTACCAGCGCCGCTCCATTGTTTTGAGACGCATCAAAAAAATTTCCAGGAAGGCCGCCCGTGCGCCAACGTGGTGCGCGCGGTGTGCATAACTTGCTCGCTGGCATTGCCCCTGCTGTCAAGGCCTGTCAAGGGCTTTCAAGCCTGGCGCAACGCGCGGGAATGGCGGTGCACCGTTTCCACGAGGGCCGCCACATGCTCCGGGGGCGTGAACTGGCTGATGCCGTGGCCCAGGTTGAAGATGTGCGTGGGGCCGGTGGTGGTCCGGTCGGTGTGGGGGGCGCCGAAGCTGTCGAGCACGGCGCGCGTGTGCAGCGCGATCTGCTCGGGCGGGGCAAATAGCACGTTGGGGTCGATGTTGCCCTGAAGCGCCTTGCCGGGACCACCCACCGCGCCGCCGACCAGGGCGCGTGCACGGGCCAGATTGGCCGTCCAGTCCAGTCCGAGCACCTCGCAGTCCAGGTCCTTCATGGCGTCCAGCCAGAGCGCACCGCCCTTGGTGAACACGATGCGTGGCACGTCGGTGCCGTCCACGCCGGTGCGCTGGAGCTGGGCCAGCACGCGCTTGGTGTAGGCCAGGCTGAAGGCCTGGAAGGCGCCATCGGCCAGCACCCCGCCCCAGCTGTCGAACACCATCACGGCCTGGGCGCCCGCGTCGATCTGCGCGTTCAGGTAGGCGGCCACGGCGTCGGCGTTGATGGCCAGGATGCGGTGCATCAGGTCGGGGCGGCTGTACATCAGCGTCTTCACGAGGCGGTAGTCGTCGCTGCCCTTGCCCTCCACCATGTAGCAGGCCAGCGTCCAGGGACTGCCGGAAAAGCCGATCAGCGGCACGCGGCCGTCGAGTGCGCGCCGGATGCTGGTGACCGCATCGAACACGTAGCGCAGCTTGTCCATGTCGGGCACGGCCAGGGCCGCCACGGCTGCTTCGTCGCGCACCACGTGGGCGAAGCGCGGGCCTTCGCCCTCGGCGAACGACAGGCCCAGGCCCATCGCATCGGGCACGGTGAGGATGTCGCTGAACAGAATGGCCGCGTCGAGCGGAAACCGCTCCAGGGGCTGCAGCGTGACCTCGGTGGCGTAGTCCACGTTGGTGGCCAGCCCCATGAAGCTGCCCGCCCGGGCCCGCGTGGCCTTGTACTCCGGCAGGTAGCGGCCGGCCTGGCGCATCAGCCACAGGGGGGTGTAGTCGGTGGCCTGGCGCCGGCAGGCGCGCAGGAAGGTGTCGTTCTGGAGGGGGGCGAAGCTCATGCCCCTGATTGTGGCGTAGCCGCGGGGCCGGGTTTTTGCGCCAGGTCCATGCCCGGCCCCGGCGGCCGGTTCATCCCTTTCAATCCGTGGCCGCATCCCCCTGCAGCCCCGCCGCGCCGGCCTCGGCCAGCCGGGTGACCAGGGGGTGGATCACCTTGCGCGCGCTGTAGATCAGGTGAAAGTGCTCGTGCACGTCCGCCGTGGTGCCCACCGGCTCCAGCCCGTAGGTGTGCTGCAGGTGCTCGCCCAGCAGCAGGGGCGCCGGCATCACGCCCATGCCGGCGGCGGCGAAGGTGCTGAGCAGGGCGCTGTCCTCGAACTCCCCGGCCAGCCGGGGGCGGATGCGCTCTCGCTCCAGCCAGTGGTCGATGCGCGCGCGCAGCGCGGCGTGGGCCGTGGGCAGGATCACCGGCACCACGGCCAGGCTGTGCGGAAAGTTCTGCGAGGCGGCGCGGGCCCACAGCGGCGGCGCATACCAGCCGATGGCGCTGGTGCCCAGCAACTGGCTGGTGGTGCGCAGGGCGGGGTTGGGCGGGGCGGAGCGGTCGGCCAGCACCGCATCGAGCTTGTGCAGCGCCAGTTCGGCCAGCAGGGGCTGGAATTCACCGTCGTGGCACAGCAGGCGCAGGTGGGGCTCGTCCAGCACGGGGGTGAGCAGCCGGTGCACGGCCAGCTTGGCGATGCCGTCGGAGATGCCCAGGTTCAGCCGCACCGCCTGCCCGCTGGTGGCCTCGCGCACGCGCAGGGGCAGCTGCTCGCCCAGGGCGAAGATGTGGTCGGCCTCGTGCAGGGCCGCCACGCCGGCATCGGTCAGCACGAGGTTGCGCCCTTCGCTGCGCAGCAGGGCCACGCCCAGGTCCTTTTCCAGGGAGCGCACCTGGGCGCTGATGGTCTGTACCGCCATGTCCAGCCGTTCGGCCGCCCGGGCCACGCCGCCTTCCTTGGCGACCACCCAGAAGTAGTACAGGTGGCGGTAGTTGAAGCTCTGGCTCATGGCGGGGCGGGCGGTGGGGAAAATGGAATGGTTCGGAAAAACCGAAGCAATGGTACCGGGAAGGCATCTTCTTTTCTGGCTGCGGCGGCCCCACAGTCCGGTTCGTTCTCCCTCCAATTACTTTTCCAACAAGCCATGAACCACCTGCAGCCCGTTTCCCTTGCGCCGCCTTCGGCATTCCCCCAACCGCCGTCGCCGCACGGCTTTCAACCGATCGGAGGCTAAAGCCATGGAAACCATTGGAACCTGGTGGATGTGGGCGGGTTTTGCCGTCTTCGTGGTCGTCGCGATCGGGATCGACCTGCTGGTCATGGAGCGCCAGGGGGCGCACAAGGTGACTACCAGGGAGGCCGTGGGCTGGAGCGTGCTCTGGTTCTCGCTGGCCTTCGTGTTCGTCGGCATTCTGTGGTGGTATCTCAACGGCTCGCAGGGCCGCGAGGTGGCCAACACGGTATCGATGCAGTTCATCACCGGCTACCTGGTGGAAAAAAGCCTGTCGGTGGACAACATCTTCGTGTTCCTGATGCTGTTCAGCTACTTCGCCGTCCCGGCGGAATACCAAAAGCGTGCGCTGATCGTCGGCATCATCGGTGCCATCGTGCTGCGCACCGTGCTGATCCTGGCCGGTGCCTGGCTTCTGGCCACGTTCCACTGGCTGCTGTACGTGTTCGGCGCCTTCCTCGTCATCACCGGCGTGAAGATGTGGCTGGCCGCGGGCAAGGAGCCCGACATCGCCACCAACCCGGTGCTGAAGTTCCTGCGGGGCCGCATGCGCATCTCCGACACGTTCGACGGCGAGAAGCTCACGACGATGATCGGCGGCGTCAAGCACTACACGCCGCTCTTCGTGGTGCTGGTGCTGATCGGCACGACCGACATCATCTTCGCGGTGGACAGCATTCCCGCGATCTTCGCCATCACGAACGATCCGTTCATCGTGCTGACCGCCAACATCTTCGCCATCCTGGGGTTGCGGGCGCTGTACTTCCTGCTGGCCGACCTGGCGAGCCGCTTCCACCTGCTGGCCTATGGCCTGGCCCTGGTGCTGGTGTTCATCGGCGCGAAGATGCTGCTGATCGACCTGTACAAGATCCCGATCGGCTATGCGCTGCTGGTCACCGCGGGCCTGATCGCCGGCTCGGTCGCTGCCTCGCTGTGGACCTCGCGCGGCCAGCCCCGCGAAACGCCCGCCTTGCCCCACGACCCCCGTTGATCAATCAGCCAAGGAGAGCCCTGCCATGTCCATGATCGAATTGATTTTGCTGTGCCTGCTGGCGACCCTGGTCATCACCACGTTCCTCGGCTGGCGCGCGGGCAACGAGCGCCGCGATGTGGGGCTGCTCGCGGGCCTGACCGCGCTGTGCGGCGTGGGCGCCGCGACCGCGCTGGTGGTCTGAGTAACCGTCTTTCAAGTCAAGCGCCGTGAAGCGATTGATCCCAAGGCTTGTTGGTTTTGACCATGGCGTTGAGAACGCCATGGTCAAAACCAACAAGCCTTGGGATCAATCGCTTCACGGCGCTTGACTTGAAAGACGGTTACTCAGTCCTCTTCCGACTCGCCCAGGAATCCGCCGCTCTGGTGGCCCCAGAGCCGGGCATACACACCGCCCTGTGCCAGCAGCTGCGTGTGCGTGCCTTCTTCGATGACCTGCCCCGCATCCAGCACGATGAGGCGGTCCATCGCGGCGATGGTGGACAGGCGGTGGGCGATGGCGATCACCGTCTTGCCCTGCATCAGCCCGTCCAGGCTCTGCTGGATGGCGGCCTCGACCTCGGAGTCCAGCGCGCTGGTGGCCTCGTCCAGCAGCAGGATGGGCGCATCCTTGAGCATCACCCGCGCGATGGCCACGCGCTGGCGCTGGCCGCCCGAGAGCTTCACGCCGCGCTCGCCCACGTGGGCGTCGTAGCCGCGACGGCCCTGCAGGTCGGTCAGCGTGTCGATGAAGTCCGCAGCCTGCGCCCGAAGGGCCGCCGCGTGCAGGTCCTGCTCGCTGGCGTCGGGCCGGCCGTAGAGGATGTTGTCGCGCATCGAGCGGTGCAGCAGGGAGGTGTCCTGCGTGACCATGCCGATCGCCTGGCGCAGGCTGTCCTGCGTCACGTGGGCGATGTCCTGGCCGTCGATCAGCACGCGGCCCGTCTGCACGTCGTGAAAGCGCAGCAGCAGGTTCACCAGCGTCGATTTGCCGGCGCCCGAGCGGCCGATCAGGCCGATCTTCTCGCCCGGCCGGATGGTGAGGTTCAAGCGGTCGATGACCGGCTTGCCGCCCTGGTAGGCGAAGGTCACGTTGTCGAACCGCACCTCGCCGCGCGGCACGGCCAGGGGGCGCGCATCGGGCGCGTCCACCACGGTGCGTGGCCGGGTGAGGGTGTTGATGCCGTCCTGGATGGTGCCCACGCTCTCGAACAGCGTGGTCATCTCCCACATCACCCAGTGGGCATGGCCCGACACGCGCAGCGCCATCGCTGTGACGGCCGCCACCGCGCCGGCGCCCACCTGGCCCAGCGACCACAGCCACAGGGCCGTGCCGCAGGCGCCCATCATCATGGCCACCACCAGGATGTGGTTCACGATCTCGAAACGGCTCACCAGGCGCATCTGCGCGTAGCCCGTGTGCTTGAACGCATCCATGGCCGCGCGGGCGAATTCGGCCTCGCGCCGGGTGTGCGAGAACAGCTTGACGGTGGCGATGTTGGTATAGGCGTCGGTGATGCGCCCGGTCATCACCGACCGCGCATCGGCCTGCGCCTTGCCCACCTGGCCCAGGCGCGGCACGAAGTACCAGCACGCCAGGCCGTAGCAGACGATCCACACCAGAAAGGGCACCAGCAGCCGCAAGTCGAAGCCGGCGGCCAGCAGCAGGATGGTGAACAGGTACACCCCCATGCCGATCACCACGTCGGTCGTGGTGAAGATCATGTCGCGCACGGCCAGGGCCGTCTGCATGATCTTGGTGGTGATGCGGCCCGCGAACTCGTCGGCATAGAAGGCCATGCTCTGGCCCAGCATCAGCCGGTGGAAGTTCCAGCGCAGGCGCAGCGGGAAATTGATGGCCAGCGTCTGGTGCTTGACGCTGGTCTGCACCGCCACCAGCACGATGCTGCCCAGCAGCATGCCGATCACCAGCGCCAGCGTGCCCCGGCGCTCGGCCCACAGCGCCGCGGGGCTGACCTGGGTGAGCCAGTCCACCACATGGCCCAGCACGGCGAACAGCAGGGCCTCGTACACCGCGATGGCGGCCGACAGGCCCGCCATCATCACCACGTAGCGGCGCAGCCCGCGTGTGCCGGACCACACGAAAGCCATGAAATCCTTGGGGGGCAGGGTGGGTTCGTTGCCGGGGTAGGGGGGAAGTCGCTTTTCGAAAAACTCAAACACAGGCTCAACTCCTTGGGCCGCCATCGTAAGGGGCCGCCGTCGGCCGTGTGCCCGCGGGGTCTTGGCGCTGCCGTTTCGCCATCCCGATCCTTCGATCGTGTCCGACGTGTTGCGCTTCGGGCCGCTGCATAGAATCCCCCGCAGAGCGGCCTGGGCGAACGGCGGACGCGCCCCCCGGGTCCTGGGCGCTCCTTCTTTTGCCCTCTTTCCTGCCGTCGATCAATCTTTTGGAACAAAGGCTTTCATGCTTGCACCGCAGCAGTGGATTTGGGGCGTGGTCGCCGTGGCGACCAGTGCGGTCATCCTTCGCCCCTGGCGCCTGC
This sequence comes from Acidovorax sp. BLS4, assembly GCF_032929295.1. NCBI lineage: Bacteria > Pseudomonadati > Pseudomonadota > Betaproteobacteria > Burkholderiales > Comamonadaceae > Acidovorax > Acidovorax sp. BLS4. The sequence goes on along the minus strand of NZ_CP136797.1, from coordinate 4,915,111 downwards.
CCGAAGCGGTGTGGGCCGTGGCGGGCGCGCTGGCGCTGGTGGGTTTCGGGCTGCTGCCGGCCAGCCAGGCCTGGAGGGGCGTGCTGCGCGGCGAAGACGTGTACCTGTTCCTGGCCGGAATGATGCTGCTGTCCGAGATGGCGCGCCGCGAAGGCGTGTTCGACTGGCTGGCGGCCCTGGCGGCCCGCCGTGCCGGCGGCTCGGGCAGCCGGCTTTTCACCTGGGTCTATCTGGTGGGCACGCTGGTCACCGTGTTCCTGTCCAACGACGCGACCGCGGTGGTGCTGACCCCCGCGGTGTTCGCCGTGGCCCGCGCGGTGGGTGCCTCGCCGTTGCCCTACCTCTTCATCTGCGCCTTCGTCGCCAATGCGGCGAGCTTCGTGCTGCCCATCTCCAACCCGGCCAATCTGGTGCTCTGGGGCGGGCACATGCCGCCGTTGCCCCAGTGGCTGGCGCTGTTCGCGCTGCCTTCGCTGGCGTCCATCGCCGCGACCTTCCTGGCGCTGCGGTTCGCGCTGCGCCACCGCATCGACGCCACCATCCGCACCGAAGTGCCTCCCAGCCCCTTGAGCCGCGGCGGCGCCCTGGCGGCCGCCGGGCTGGCCGTGTCGGTGGTGGTGCTGGTGGCCTGCGCGTGGTTGCGCGTGCCGCTCGGCTGGCCCACGCTGGGGGCGGCACTGGTGACCTTGGCGCTGCTGCGCATCGGGTGCGGCAGCGCTGTCTGGCCCACGGTGCGCTCGGTGTCCTGGAGCGTGCTGCCGCTGGTGGCGGGGCTGTTCGTGTTCGTGCAGGCCCTGGAGTACACCGGCGTGGTGGGGCTGCTGGCCGATGCCTTGCGCAAGGCGGCCACGGCCTGGCCGGGCGGCGCGGACGTGGGGGTGGGCGCCTTGTTGGGCATCGCCGCCAATCTGGTCAACAACCTGCCCGCCGGCCTGCTGGCGGGGGCGGCGCTGGATGCCGCGAACGCCTCGCCGTCGATGCGGGCCGCGGCCTTGATGGGCATCGACATCGGGCCCAACCTGTCGATCACCGGTTCGCTGGCCACACTGCTGTGGCTGGCCGCATTGCGGCGCGAAGGCCAATCGGTCAGTGGCTGGCAGTTCCTGCGGCTGGGCGCCTGGGTGATGCCCCTGGGGCTGGGTGCGGCGCTGCTCACCCTGTGGATCACGCACGTCGCGCTGCGCTGACCGGCTGCGAACGGCGGCCCAGGCCGTTGCCCAAAGGCCTATCGGTACACCACGGTGATGCGCGGCACGGCCTTGACCCCGGGCTGGCGCGAGAGGAAATCCGACAGGAACGCGATCAGGCTCTTTTCGCACAGCGCCATCACGGCCGGGTCCGACGCCATGGCCGCGCCTTGCTTGGCCGCGCGCTGCGACGCCTCCTGCGTGAGGCGGATGACCGCGCCCTTGTTGTCGGTCAGCAGGCCGCCCGACAGCACGCGGTGGCGCAGCTGGCTGATGGCCGGGGTCGCCACCAGCGTCGGCTTGGCCAGGTGGATCTCGATGCCGGCCGGAGTGCTGCGCAGCTCGTAGCTCTGGGGCCGCAGGTCGTACCCGAACGAGTATTCGGCCGAGTACCAGATCGCCACCACGCCTGTGGAGGCCAGGCCCAGCACGGACTTTTCGACGATCTGGGTGGTGCCTTCCTCGCGCACCACGGTGGCCGCCATGAGCTTCATCTGCTCCGACAGCGATTGCTTGCCCACCGTGAGGTAGTCGGTATAGCGCGTGTAGCCCAGCAACTGCTCGGTCTTCTGGCTCACCTCCTGCTGCAGCTGCGCGACCTGGGCGCGCGCGGCGCGCATGCGTCCCTGCGCCACCCACCAGGCCGTGGCGGCGATGGCGGCCAGCATGGCCAGCAGCAGGGTCAGGAGGGTGAGGCGGGCACGTGACATAAGCAAGGAAGGGGCGAAGAAGGTGCGAAGAAGGCCGGGCAGGACAAGGCGCAGAGCATAGCCGGCTGCAGCGACAGGCCTGGCCGCGGGGGTGGGCCCGTGCCTCGCATGGGTTTTCGGAGGACGCATCCGCAGGCATAATTGAGAACCAATCGCATTTTGAAACCGAGGCAAACGATGGCTGGCAGCACTGCAGCGTCCCGCCTGCATGTCGTCTCGCGCATCGCGGCCGGCATGCTGGGCGGCTACGCATTCACCTGGGGATTCATCGCGCTGTGCGTGGGCCTGGCATTCGCGGCGGGCATGCCGTTCCACGATGCCGAGGCCATGGGCTACATCGTGGGCTTCATCGTGTTTCTGGTGGCCTTCCTCTGGGCCTTTTCGGATTCCCGGCTCGGCCGTGTCTGGCTGGTGCTGGCGGGGGGCGGCGCGCTGATGGCCGGCACCGCGTCGCTGGTGCAGATGGCGCTGATCTGACCGGCCCCCTGTGCCGGCGGTTTTCGTGTCCGTCCCGTTGCCGTGTCGGTCCTGTCTGTGCTGTCTTTAGCGGAAAGGCATTCGTCCCGTGTTCCAGAACTTTCGGCTCACCATGGCCTGGCTGCACACCTGGTTCGGCCTGGTGCTGGGCTTCGTGCTCATGGTCGTTTTCTTCTTCGGCTCGCTGTCGGTGTTCGACCGCGAAATCGACCGCTGGGCCATTCCCGAAACCCGGTTCGCCCCGCAGCCCATGCCGTCGTTCGACCGCGTGCTGCAGCCGGCCTTCCAAACCATGACGCGGCCCGATGCCGCCAACCTCGAGGCGGCTCGCAGCCGGGTGAACGGCCCGCTGGCCGACACCTTCCCCATCGTGAACAGCTGGGGCGCCTACACCACCCACCGCGATCCGGTGCTCGGCATGTTCACCAGCTTCGCCCTGCCCAATGCCAAGGACGCGGACGACCAGGTGTGGGGCACGCGCACCATCGACCCGCGCAACGGTAATCCGCTGCCGGACGACCACCTCAAGATCGGCAGCCGGTTCTTTTATCCGCTGCACTACAGCCTGCACCTGGAATGGAAAAGCCTGGGCTACTGGATCGTGGGCTTCGCCGCGCTGATGATGCTGGTGGCGCTGGTCAGCGGCGTGGTCATGCACCGCAAGATCTTCCGCGAGATCTTCACCTTCCGGCCGCGCAAGCACACCCAGCGCAGCGCCCTTGATCTGCACAACCTGACCGGCGTGGTGGCGCTGCCGTTCCATTTCATCTTCGCGCTTTCGGGCCTGGTGATCTTCGGCGGCATCTACTTTCCCGTCACCGAAACCCAGTTGCATCCGCTGCACGAACTGCATGAGCAGCATGAAGCGCTGGAGACCGGCCTGCCGGCCAAGCGCGCGGGCACGCCCGGCACGCTCGCCTCGGTGGACGCCATGGTGGCCGAGGCCCAGCGCCGCTGGGCCGCCAAAGGCATGGCGGGCGAGGTCGGCTATCTGAACGTGCAGCACGTGGGCGATGCCAATGCCTATGTGAGCGTGTTCCGCGCCGGCACCGACCGCGTCACGCTCACGGGGGAGGGCATCCACTTCAAGGGCGCCACCGGCGAGGTGCTGCGCGAAGACCCGCCGCCCACGGCGATCGCGGGCATCAACAACTTCCTCACCGGCCTGCACCTGCAGCATTTCCGGCACTGGCTGCTGCGCTGGCTGTACGTGCTGGGTGGCCTGTCGGGCTGCGTCTGCATCGCCACCGGCTTCATCTTCTTCGTGGAAAAGCGCAAGCGCCAGCACGCCAGGCAAGGCCTCTCCGGCGCGCGCTGGGTGGACGCCTTCGCGGTGACCACCGTGACCGGCATGCTCATCGCCACCTTCGCCATGCTGATCGGCAACCGGGTGCTGCCGACCGATCTGCCGGGCCGGGGCATTTGGGAGCAATCCGTGTTCTGGGGCGCGTGGGTGCTGGCTTTCCTGCATGGCGTGTGGCGCACGGCGCCGGTGGGGCAGGGCCGAATGGCGCCCGCGTGGGCCGAGCAGTGCTGGGCCGCGGCCGCGTTGGCGGTGGTTGCCGTGCTGCTGAACTGGACCACGACTGGCGACCATCTGCTGCGCACACTTGCTAACGGCTATTGGCCCGTGGCGGGCATGGACCTGGCCCTGCTGACTGCCGCCGCTTTGGCCCTGGTAGCGGCCCGCAGGCTTCGCCAGCGCGCGCGGAGCGCTGCCGCAACGGTGGGCCGCACCGCCCAGGGCATACCGGGGGCTTCTCGTGCTTGACGCATTGCTTTTGCTGGCCGCCGTAGCGGCCAACGTCGCCGGGATGGGGTGGCTGGCACTGTCCATGGAAGTGCACTGGGACGAGGCACTCGGCAACGCCACCCCCCAGTCCCGCCGCACGGCAGTGGCGCTGCGCGTGGCAGGCGCCGCCGCGTTGGTTGGATCGTTGGCTTTGTGTCTGAGCGTGGACCACGGCTCGATGGCTTCGCTGGTGTGGGTGATGGCTCTGGCGGGGGCTGCCTTCGGCATCACCCTGACACTGGCCTGGCGCCCGCGAACACTGGGAATTCTGGTCCCGTGGGTGCTGGCCGCCACGGGTACGGGCCGCTGAGTGAACGAGCGAACTGCGCTACAAAAAGAAAACCCGCCGAAGCGGGTCGAAAAGCAGCCCAGGAGGGAGGAGGAGATCGATTGATGCGGGCTACTGGAGTCCATGATTCCCATCCCAGCTTAGGTGAGGCTTAAATGCACCGATTCTTGATTCCGCACCGGGGCGGTTAACCGTATTCGATTAGGCAAGACTCTGGCAAATCACGGCTTCGGTGGGGGCGGTTGAGTTCCTTGTTTTATTTTGGGCAACGCTCTCACTGTGACGCGAGAACGGCGGTGTGGTCGGGATTTTTTCGCAGATGTCCTCAATGCTTCGGTTGCGGTGAAGCGATGCATCAGGTCCATGCCGACCATGGCGTGATCTAAGGATCTGTGTGCCATGACCCCATTTTCTCTTTCTGGAACGCGCGGACGCACTTCGAGTTCGTCTTCACAAGAATCTACTCCGGCCTCATCAAGCGCTCGCGGAGGCAGCAGTTCGACCCGCATCCCGCCGGAACTGCAGAACCTGACGCAGCGCAGATCTCGGCAGGACTCGCCCGAAATTCCTCGGCCTATGACGGCCAGAGCGAGTGTTCCCGGATACTCCAGCAGCAGTGACGACGATGAGCCCATAGACACCCGCGCTTGGCTGGCCAACCTATCGCTGGAGCCACCGCCTCGAGCGGAGAAGAGCCCGGAGCAAAAAACACTGGTTCCGGCAAGCACAATTGGCGGCTTTTACGCAACGTGTTCCAACATCATCGGGTTGGTAGACCATTCCAAATCCAAGCTGCCCTCGCAAGGTCCTGCGCAGTGGTTCGCCGAACCCTACATCCGTGCAAAGGATGGGGTCGTACGCCGTTTTCCCGAAATTCGCGGCCAGTTCGGGCATTTTGCGGAACAAATCAAAAATGGTTTGATTTATGACGCTCCTGCGCAACTGACGACAAAGCGGTTTGCAGGACTGGAAGTCAGTGGTGACGGAAAAAAACCGGTATTTGTCGCGAACGGCGTTTCTGTTCCGGCCATTAAATTCGGGCATTTCAGTGTCTATCCCCTGCCAGGAAACCGATTCATGGTTCCACAGCCTGCCTTCAAAGACTGCTCCGCAGCCTGTGAGCTGATGCTGCTGCTGGACCATGGGAAGGTGGACCTGGAGGATCTGAATTCTTCCAAGGTCTATGCTTCAAACACCGCGCGGGACACCCGCGCCGTCATGCACTCGATTAAGTTGGCCACTGGCCTGGAGCCTTTCCAGGTGACGCACGAGTTAAGCTACAAGAGCAGCCTGTTCAGCAAAGACAGAAGCAGAAAAGTAGCCTGGCGTGACTTGGCGGAAAAAATCGACCAATACGGCCCCTGCATTCTCGGCAAGGGGGGGCACATGCTGATGCTGGACAACGTCCGCGAGAGCAAGGGCAAATTCTTTCTCAGCATTCGCGATCCATTCCATGGCACCAGCTTGGAGATTCAGGAATCAGCGGAGTTTTTCAACAGCGGCAGCAAGGCCCCGGACCATGGGCAGGTGGAAGCCATTTTCCTGCCGAGCGAAGTGGGCGGATCATCAACGCACTGACATTCCATCGGTGGGCAGGTGACGAGCAATGGCACTGGTGGTGCCTCGCTCTGTCTGCACTCACCGCAACAGAAACACCACCACCACGATCACAGCGCCCAGTGCGATATTGACGCCCACCCAGGTGCGGATGGAAGCCAGCGCCTTGCCGCCCGCGGCCCAGTCGCTCGCCGCCACCGCGCGCTGCAGGCGCTTGAACAGCGCGAAACGCACGTGGCCGAACAGGGCCATCATCACGATGCCCAGCGTGGCCATGATCGTCCAAGACAGCGGCATGGAAAAACGGCCGCCCGACTGCGCCGCGGCACGGGCGACGTTGCCGATCATCCACAGCCCGCTGGACAGCACCAGCACGACGGCTACCAGCACCGCCCCCAGAAAACGCTGCAGCACGCCGTGCATCAGCGCCACGCGCTGGGCAGGTTCCAGCGCCTGGGCTGCCGGGCGCAGGAAGAAATGGGCGAAGGCCATGCCCCCCAGCCAAACGATGATCGCCAGGACATGGACCAATTGGAGCGCGTTGTACAGCATGGGAGACTTTCTGAGGGGTTCGGGAGCCGGGACGGGCGCCCAGGCAGGGCGCCAGGGCGGGAGGATAGGGCGCCAACGCGGGTGCAAGCACGGCAATGGCTATGGAAAACGGACAGGCCATTGTTACAAAAAAGAACATTGAGGCTATTGACGTCAAAACCGACGTCGATTGTGGCTATCCTCGTGGGTTATCGTGGACGGATTCCCCGCGCCGCGCCCGGGATTTCCTCCATCTGCCCATGACGCTTCCAAAAGCACTGCGATTGCAACGCTGGCCCTGGCTGCCAGGGGTGCTCTGCGCGCTGCTCGGCATGGCTGCCAGTTGGGCACTGTGGAAGCAGCAGAGCGATTCGGTGGCGCGCATCGCACGCGAGCGGTTCACCCAGGAGGCACGGTCGTTCACCACGGCGCTGGAGGCCCGCATCGCCTCGCATACCGAACTGGTGGTCGGTCTGCGCAGCCTGTTCCTGGTCAACCCACGGCTGGGGCGCGCCGATTTCGAACATGCGGCGCGTGAGTTGCGCCTTGCCCAGCATTACCCCGGCGTGAAGAACGTGGCCTTCACCCGTTACGTGACGCGTGCCGACAAGGAGGCCTACGAGGCCCGGGTGCGGGCCGACGACCTGGCGCGAACGGGCGCGCCGTCCACGTTCGCCATCCGCCCGCCCGGCGACCGGCCCGAATACCAAGTGGCCGACTACATCTGGCCGATCGTGGGCAACGAGTACGTCGTGGGCCTGGATGTCGGCTCGCTGCCGGCCACCATGGCGTCCATCCGCTACAGCCGCGACACCGGGCAGATCGTGGCCTCGGAACCGTTCGACCTGCTGCAGGAGCGCGACAACCGCGCCGGGTTCGTGATCCGGCTGCCCGTGTTCGACGACGGCGCGGGCGGCGTGCGCCGCTACATCGGCTCGGTGGCCGCCACCATCCGCTTCTACGACATGGTGAAGGCCCTGCAGTCCGAGGGCCAACTGCGGGGCGTGGGCATGTCGGTGCGGGACATCGGCTCCGTGAGCGATGGCTCCGCGTCTTCCGAACGGACGCTGCTGGCGCTGGAAAGCGGCGTGCGTCCCGCCATGGAGCGCTATGAACGTGAGCTTCGAGTGCACGACCGGCGCTGGCGGCTGACCTTCCAGCCCCTGCAGCCCTTCCTGTCGCGCTCGGAGGCGCAGTTGCCGGCGATGATGGGCGGCGGCGGCCTGCTGGTGACGGCCCTGCTGTCCGCGCTCATCACGCTGCTGGTGCGCCGCCGCACGCAGGCCGTGAGCTTCGCCACCGCCGCAGGCTCGGCCCTGCGCGAGAGCGAAGAGCGCTTTCGCGCGCTGTTCAACCAGGCTGCCGTGGGCGTCGCGCAGGTCGAGGCCAGCAGCCGCCGCTTCGTGCGGGCCAACAGCAAGTTCTGCGACATCCTGGGCTACACCGAGGCCGAGTTGTCGACCAAGACGGTGGGCGAGATCACGCACCCCGACGACCTGGCCGCCGGCGAGTCGCTGATGGAGCAGATTGCCCAGGGGCAGATCGAGGAGTTCCGCTACGAAAAGCGCTACTTCCACAAGGAGGGGCGCGTCATCTGGGCCGATCTCACCGTGTCGCCCGTGCGCATGCCCGGCAACCCGGCGCACCATTCCATCGCCGTGGTGCAGGACATCACCGAGCGCAAGCAGATGGAAGAGAGCCAGCGCGACAGCGAGCTGCGCCTGCGCGGCATCCTGTACCGCCTGCCGGTGGGCGTGTGTTTGGTGCGCAAGGACGGCGTGGTGAGCTTTCGCAACGAACGCTTCGTGCAGATCTGCGGCTACACCGCCGAAGACGCCCCCACGGTGGACGACTGGTGGCGCCTGGCGTTTCCGGATGCGGCGCAGCGCGAGCAGGCCATCGCCGACTGGCTGGCCGTGTGCGCCGAGGCGCCGGGCCAGGAGGCCATCGCGCCGCGCGAGCACGCCATCACCTGCAAGGGCGGGCAGTTGCGCACGGTGGACCTGGCCGGCGTGGCGCTGGGCGACGACCGCCTCATCACCGTGGTGGACATGAGCCAGCACAAGGCGGCGGAGGAAGAGATCCGCTACCTCGCTTATTACGACCCGCTCACCCAGTTGCCCAACCGCCGGCTGCTGCTCGACCGGCTGCAGCAGGCCCTGGCCGCCAGCACCCGCAGCCAGCGCTGCGGCGCGGTGCTGATGCTCGACCTGGACAACTTCAAGACCCTGAACGAGACCCAGGGCCATGAGCGCGGCGACATGCTGCTGCGCCAGGTGGCGCTGCGGCTGCGCGACTGCGTGCGGGCCGAAGACACCGTGGCGCGCCATGGCGGCGACGAGTTCGTGGTGGTGCTGGAAGACCTGGGTGACAGCCCCGAAGACGCCGCCGCGCGCGCGGAAGAGATGGGCCAGAAGATCCTGGCGGCCCTGCGCCGGCCGTTCGTGCTGGAGGGCGAGGCCCACCACAGCACGCTCAGCATGGGCGTGACCATCTTCCAGGGTGTGCGCGAGACGGTGGACGAACTGCTGCAGCGCGCCGACCTGGCCATGTACCAGGCCAAGGCCGGCGGGCGCAACAGCCTGCAGTTCTACGACCCGCGGATGCAGGCGTTGGTGGCGGCCCGCGCGGCACTCGAATCGGACCTGCGCGAGGGCATCGCGCTCCAGCAGTTCGAGCTGTTCTACCAGCCACAGATGGACAACGGGCGCATCACCGGCGCCGAGGCGCTGCTGCGCTGGCGCCACCCGGTGCGCGGCTTCGTCTCCCCGGCCGATTTCATTCCCCTGACCGAAGAGACCGGACTCATCCTGCCGCTGGGCGAATGGGTGCTGCAGGCGGCGTGCGCTCAGCTGGCGCGGTGGGCGCAGCGGCCGGCGCTCTCGCACCTGGGCCTGTCCGTGAACGTGAGCGCGCGCCAGTTCCACCAGAGCGGCTTCGTGGGCCAGGTGCTGGCGGCGCTGGCGAGCACCGGGGCGGATGGCCGCCGGCTCAAGCTGGAGATGACCGAAAGCCTGCTGCTGCAGGACGTGGAGGACACCATCGACAAGATGGCCCAGCTGCGCGCCTACGGCGTGGGCTTCTCGCTCGACGATTTCGGCACGGGCTATTCCTCGCTCGCCTACCTCAAGCGCCTGCCGCTGGACGAGTTGAAGATCGACCAGAGCTTCGTGCGTGACGTGCTCACCGACCCCAACGACGCTGCCATCGCGCGCACCATCGTCGCCCTGGGCACCAGCCTGGGCCTGCGCGTGATCGCCGAGGGCGTGGAGACCGAGGCGCAGCGCGCCTTCCTGGCACGCAACCAGTGCTACGTGTGGCAGGGCTACCTGCTCAGCCCGCCGCTGCCGGCGGACGGCTTCGAACGCCTGGTGATCGATCACGCCGCGGGCCTGAGCCCGCTGATCGTGTGAGGGGCCCCGGCCGCCGCCCGCCGCCCCGCAACGCCTGCGGGCCTGCCAGTCCCTCCCGGTCCTTCCGAGCCGTCCCATGTTCGAACTGAAAACCCTGGCGCTGTACGCCGTTACCGCGCTGGCGGAGATCGTGGGCTGCTACCTGCCGTGGCTGTGGCTGCGCCAGGGCGCGAGCCCCTGGCTGCTGGTGCCGGCCGCTGCCTGCCTGACGCTGTTCGCCTGGCTGCTCACCCTGCATCCGGCCGCGGCCGGCCGGGTGTATGCGGCCTACGGCGGCGTCTACGTGGCGGTGGCCCTCGGCTGGCTCTGGGCGGTGGACGGCGTGCGCCCCACCGCGTGGGACCTGGCGGGCGTGGCCGTCACTCTGGCCGGCATGGCGATCATCGCCTTCGCCCCCCGCGCTGGCTGATGCTACTTTTTTGATAGCTATATGCCCTAGTGCTGATTGAGCTGGAGGCCTTTTGGGCTTGAAGCGGCGGCGGCTGTAGGAGCGGGCCGTTTCCCTGGCAGTCGCGCCACCCCGGCACGGTATCATCCGGGGCTTGGCCACGCTGGCCCGCCCGGCGGCGCGGCCGCGCCGTTTTGAGCGCTTCAACGCCCCCAGCCCGCCCACAGACCCGTGCGTCTCAACTCCATCAAACTCGCCGGCTTCAAGTCGTTCGCAGAACCCACCAACTTCATGCTGCCGGGCCAACTGGTGGGCGTGGTGGGCCCGAACGGCTGCGGCAAGTCCAACATCATGGATGCGGTGCGCTGGGTGCTGGGGGAGTCCAAGGCCAGCGAGCTGCGCGGCGAGTCCATGCAGGACGTGATCTTCAGCGGCACCACCAGCCGCAAGCAGGCCAGCCGCGCCAGCGTGGAGCTGGTCTTCGACAACGCCGACCACCGCGCTGGCGGGCAGTGGAACCAGTACGGCGAGATCGCCGTCAAGCGCGTGCTCACGCGCGACGGCAACAGCAGCTACTTCATCAACAACCAGCCCGTGCGCCGGCGCGACGTGCAGGATGTGTTCCTGGGCACGGGCCTGGGACCCCGGGCCTACGCCATCATCGGCCAGGGCACCATCAGCCGCATCATCGAGTCGCGCCCCGAAGAGCTGCGCCTGTTCCTGGAAGAGGCCGCGGGCGTCTCCAAGTACAAGGAGCGCCGCCGCGAGACCGAAAACCGCCTGTCGGACACGCGCGAGAACCTCACGCGGGTCGAAGACATCCTGCGCGAGCTGAACGCCAACCTGGAGCGCCTGGAAAAGCAGGCCGAGGTGGCTGCCCGCTACAACGCGTTGCAGGCCGACGTCACCCTCAAGCAGCACCAGCTGTGGTTCTTGAAGCGCGCCGATGCCGAGGCCGAGCAGGCCAAGGTGCGCGCCGACGGCCTGCAGGCCGTGAACGACCTCGAATCGCGCATGGCCGACCTGCGCTCGGTCGAATCCGACCTCGAAACCATCCGCCAGGCGCACTACGCCGCGGGCGACCACGTCAACCAGGCCCAGGGCAAGCTCTACGAGGCCACGGCCGAAGTGGGCCGCCTGGAGGCCGAGATCCGCTACGTGGTGGAAGGCCGCCAGCGCGTGGAGCTGCGCCTCGCCCAGCTCGCCGAGCAGATCGCGCAGTGGTCGGCCCGCAAGGAAGAGGCCGAACACGAGATGGAGAACCTCGCCGGCGCCGGCGTGGACGCCGACGAGCGTGCCGAACTGCTGGCCGCCCAGGTTGAGGAACAGGCCCTGCAGCTGCCCGACCTCGAAGAGGCGCTGCGCCAGGGCCAGCAGCGTGCCAACGAGCAGCGCGGCGCCGTGGTGCAGGTGCAGCAGCAGATCGGTGTGCTGGCCGCCGAGCAGCGCAGCATCGACGAGCAAAGCCGCCAGCTCGATGCCCGCCACGAGCGCCTGCGCACCGACCGCAACGCGCTGGCCGCGCCCGACGAGGCGCGGCTGGTCAACCTGCGCGGCCAGCTCGATGCCGCCCAGGAGGGCGCCGAAATGGCCGAGGCCCGGCTGGCCGAACTGCAGGAATCCGTGCCGCAGCTGGACGAGGACCGCCGCACCCGCCAGCAGGCCGTGAACGTGGAAAGCGCCCGCCAGGCCGACCTGTCGGCGCGCATGGAGGCGCTGAAGGCGCTGCAGGAGAAGGTCAAGACCGATGGCAAGCTGCAGCCCTGGCTGGCGCGCCACGGCCTCGACGGCCTCCAGGGCCTGTGGAGCCGCATCCACATCGAGCCCGGCTGGGAGAACGCGCTGGAGGCCGCGCTGCGCGAGCGCCTGGGCGCCCTCGAAGTCAGCCGGCTGGACAGCGTGCGCGGCTTTCTCGGCGCGGGCGGCAACGATGCGCCACCGGCCCGGCTGGCCTTCTACACCGCGCCGCCCGCCGGCATCCCCGAGCCCACCGGCGCCGCCACCCGCCTGTCCGACCTGCTGCGCCTGGGCGATGCCGGCCTGCGCGCCGTGCTCACCGACTGGCTGCAGGGCTGCTATACCGCGCAGACGCTCGACGAGGCCCTGAACCGCCGCCCCACGCTGCAGCCCGGCGAGGTGGTCTACGTGCCCACGGGCCATGCGGTCAGCGCGCACAGCGTGAGCTTTTATGCCCAGGACTCCGAGCAGTCCGGCCTGCTGGCCCGCGCGCAGGAGATCGAGCACCTCGAAAAGGAACTGCGCGCCCAGGCCCTCATCAGCGAGGAGTCGCGCACGGCCCTGGTGCGCGCCGAGTCGGCCTACGCGGACGCCTCGCAGCGCCTCGTGGCCGCGCGCCGCGAAGCCAGCGAGGCGCAAAGCCGCGCCCATGAACTGCAGGTGGAAACGCTGCGCCTGACCCAACTGGCCGACCAGGCCCGCGCGCGCAGCGAGCAGATCGGCGCCGACCTGGCCGAGGTCGAGGCGCAACTGGCCGACCTGCAGGAGCGCCGCGTGACGGCCGAGGCGCGCTTCGAAGAGCTGGACATGCAGCTGGCCGACAGCCAGGAGCGCCACGCGCAACTGGACGAGCGCGTGATCGCCGCCGAGCGCAAGCTCGCCGAATGCCGCGAGCAGCAGCGCAGCCTGGAGCGCCAGGCGCAGGAGGCCACGTTCTCCCGCCGCAGCCTGGAGGCGCGCCGGGCCGAACTCGCCCGCACGCTGGACACGGCGGGCAGCCAGACCCGCGCGCTGGCCGACGAGCAGCAGCGCGCCCGCGACGAGATGGCGCGGCTGTCCGACGCCGCGGCGCAGGGCGGCCTGCAGCAGGCGCTGGACCTCAAGATGGAGCGCGAGAAGGCCCTGGGCGCCCAGCGCAGCGAATACGACGACCTCACCGCCAAGCTGCGCGCGAGCGACGAGCGCCGCATGCAGCTGGAACGCGCGCTCGATCCGCTGCGCGCCCGCATCACCGAATTCCAGCTCAAGGAGCAGGCCGCGCGCCTGGGCCTGGAGCAATACACCACGCTGCTGGCCGACGCACAGGCCGACCTGGAGGCGGTGGCGCAGTCCATCGAGGCCGGCGGCGTGCGCTCGGCCGGCCTGCAAAGCGAGATCGACCGCCTGCACCGCGAGATCGCGGCGCTGGGCGCGGTCAACCTTGCCGCGCTGGAGGAACTGAATCTCGCGCGCGAGCGCAAGACCTTCCTCGACTCGCAGACCGCGGACCTGACCGAGGCCATGAACACGCTGGAGGACGCGATCCGCAAGATCGACGCCGAAACCCGCGAACTGCTCTCGGGCACCTTCGAGACGGTGAACGGCCATTTCGGGCGCATGTTCCCCGAGCTGTTCGGCGGCGGCAATGCGCGCCTCATCATCACCGGCGACGAAATCCTCGACTCCGGCGTGCAGGTGATGGCGCAGCCGCCGGGCAAGAAGAACCAGACCATCCACCTGCTGTCCGGCGGCGAGAAGGCCCTGACCGCCATCGCGCTCGTCTTTGCCATCTTCCAGCTCAACCCCGCGCCGTTCTGCCTGCTGGACGAGGTGGACGCGCCGCTGGACGATGCCAACACCGAACGCTATGCCAAGCTCGTGTCCAGCATGAGCAGCGGCACGCAGTTCCTTTTCATCAGCCACAACAAGATCGCCATGGAAATGGCCGAACAACTGATCGGCGTGACCATGCAGGAGCAGGGCGTCTCGCGTATCGTGGCCGTGGACATGGAGTCCGCGCTGTCCATGGCCGATGCCTGAACCCCCAGAAGCCGCACGTTTTTTCACCATGAGCAACTTCCAACTCGGCCTCATCATCGCGGGCGGCGTCGTTCTGGCGGCCATCGTCGCCTTCAACGCCTGGTCCGCCCACCGCAACGCCCCCAAGCGCGCGAAACCGCCCGAGCCCGACGGCGCGGCCGAGCCCGCGCTGCGCCAGGAGCCCGCCTTCGATGCCGGCGGCGCCCCGGTGGAGGGTGCCGATGCGCCCGGCGCGGGAACGGACCCGTCCTTCGACGGCCACACCGTGGACCTGCGCGATGCGATGCAGCTGCCCGTGCCGCCGTCCGAGCGCCGCGGCGGGCTGGACCCGCTGATCGACGCCATCGCCCCGCTGGTGGCCGAGCAGATCGTCTCGGGCGACGCGGCCCTGGCGGCCCTGCCGCCCACGCGCCGCGCCGGCAGCAAGGCCTTCGCCATCGAGGGCTTCAACGAATCCACGCAGCAGTGGGAGACGCCCGTGGCCGGCCAGCGCTACAGTCACTTCCAGGCCGGCGTGCAGCTGGCCAACCGCGTGGGCGCGCTCAACGAGATCGAGTTCTCGGAGTTCGTCGTCAAGGCCCAGGGCTTCGCCGACGCCATCAACGCCGCGGCCGACTTCCCCGACATGCTGCACGAGGTGGCCCGCGCCCGCGAACTGGACCAGTTCGCCGGCGACCACGACGCGCAGCTGGCCTTCGTGCTGCGTGCGCGGCATGCGGCCTGGAGCCCCGGCTACGTGCAGCAGAACGCCGTGCGCCTGGGGTTCACGCCGGGCGCCATTCCCGGCCGGCTGGTGCTGCCCGCGAGCGGCCCGGGCCTGCCGCCGGTCCTCACCCTGGCCTACGACACGCAGTTCGCCCTGTCCGACGACCCCGAGCAGTCGGCCATCCGCGACATCACGCTGAGCCTGGACGTGGCCCAGGTGCACCGCTCCGAGCAGCCGTTCGCGCGCCTGCGCGAGGTGGCCGCCGCCCTGGGCGAGGCCATGGACGGCGCGCTGTGCGACCAGAACGGCACGCCGCTGCCCGCCATGACCATGGACCCCATCGCCGCCGACCTGGAGCTGCTGTACGACAAGCTCGACAGCCGCGAGCTGTCGGCCGGCTCGCTGCTGGCGCGCCGCCTGTTCAGCTGAGTGGCCGGTCATCCCGGGCCGAAAGGACACCCCATGCGCTGGTGGCACGTGCTGTTTCCCCCGGTGGTGGAAACACCCCAGGGGCTGTTTCGCCCCTCGAACGCCGTCCTGGACCGGTGGTTGCCAGCCATCGGGTGCCTGGTCGTCGCGGGTGTTGCGCTGTGGCAGTACCGGACGATCGGCAGGTTCAACTACTTTGGGCTGGTCTACCTGGGGTTGTTCATCGCCCCCGCCATCGCTGGTTGGCGTGCACGGCGCCAATTCGGCCGCATGGGCAAGCCCCTGGTGCGCATCGACGGCTCGGAAGTCTTCCTGAGCCTGCCCCAGAACGTGCGCCCCGGCCACGTGCAGGTGCCGCTGGCAGATGTCCGGGCCATCGTGGTCAAGGGTACGCCGGGCCAGCGCAGCTACGTGTTCGAGCGCCACGCGGGCGAGCCCATCGAGGTGCGCCCCGGGTTCGGTCGGCTCGATGCGCGGGTCGTGGATTTCCTGCAGCGCGCCATGCCCGCTGCCATTCCTGTGAACGTGCAGGAGCCTCCTACTTTTCTGGGTTCCATCCGTGGTGACTGATTCCAAACCTTCCGCAGCCGGCGCACTGCCCCTGCAACCCGCCGAGGCCGTCGACGCGCTGCGCGCCCAGCTCAACCGCTGGGCCCACCAGTACTACGTGCTCGACGAGCCCACGGTGCCCGATGCCGAGTACGACCGCGTGTTCCGTGAACTGCAGGCGCTGGAAGAGGCCCACCCGGACCTCGTCACCCCCGACTCGCCCACCCAGCGCGTGATCGGCGCGGTGATGGAGGGCCTGTCGCCCGTGCGCCACCGCGTGGCCATGCTCAGCATCCGCACCGAGACCGACACCGAAGCCAGCGGCGCCCGCACCTTCGATGCCCGCGTGCGGCGCGAGCTGAAGCTGGCCGAGGGCGATGCGCCCGTCGAATACGTGGCCGAGCCCAAATTCGACGGCCTGGCCATGAGCCTGCGCTACGAAAACGGCCGCCTGGTGCAGGCCGCCACGCGCGGCGACGGCGAGGTCGGCGAGGACGTGACGCACAACGTGCGCGCCATCCGCCAGATTCCCTTGACGCTGCCCACGGGCGGCAAGAACGGCGCCCCCCCGGTGCTGGAGGTGCGCGGCGAGGTCTACATGCGCCGCGCCGATTTCGACCAGCTCAACGAACGCCAGCGCGAGGCCGGCGGCAAGACCTTCGTCAATCCGCGCAACGCGGCGGCGGGGGCGGTGCGGCAGCTCGATTCGGGCATCTCGGCGCAGCGGCCCCTGAGCTTTTTCGCCTATGGCCTGGGCGACGTCACGCCGGCCGGCGAGGGCGGGCCCGACTTCGGCACGCACTACGACATGCTGCAGGCGCTAAAAGGCTGGGGTTTTCCGGTGGCGGCGCAGGTGCGCGTGGCGCACGGCGCTCAGGAGCTGATCGCCTTCCACCAGGAGATCGGCGCCTCGCGCGATCGCCTGCCCTACGACATCGACGGCGTGGTCTACAAGGTCAACCGCCTGGACCTGCAGCGCCAGCTGGGCTTCGTCACGCGCGAGCCGCGCTGGGCCGTGGCGCACAAGTACCCGGCGCAGGAGATGGTCACCCGCATGGACGGCATCGACGTGCAGGTGGGCCGCACCGGCAAGCTCACGCCCGTGGCACGGCTGGCGCCGGTGTTCGTGGGCGGGGTGACCGTCACCAACGCCACGCTGCACAACCTGTTCGAGCTGCGCCGCAAGAAGGCCCGGGTGGGCGACCAGGTGATCGTGCGGCGCGCGGGCGACGTGATTCCCGAGGTCGTGGCCGTGGTGCCGCCGGCGCTGGGCGCGGCCATGCCGGCGCCCGAGCCCATCCGTGAAGACGCCGCCGCCGCGGCGGCCACCGATGCGCTGGTGGACCTGGTCGATCTGGCCGATGCCGCCGGCAGCGACGCGCCCGTCAGCCTGCCCGCACCGCCGCGCCAGCCCTACGTGCCCAATTTCCGCATGCCCCGGCAGTGCCCCATCTGCGGCAGCGCCGTGGTGCGCGAAAAGGGCGAGGTCAACCACCGCTGCTCGGGCGGGCTGTTCTGCGCCGCGCAGCGCAAGGAGGCCATCCTGCACTTCGCCGCGCGGCGCGCCATGGACATCGAAGGCCTGGGCGACAAGCTGGTGGACCAGCTGGTCGAGGGCCAGGTCATCCGCACCTTGCCCGACCTGTACCGCCTGGGCCTCACCGCCCTCAGCAGCCTGGAGCGCATGGCGGAAAAGTCGGCCCAGAACGTGCTCGCCGCGCTGGAGAAATCCAAGCAGACCACCTTGCCGCGCTTTCTGTTCGGCCTTGGCATCCGCCACATCGGCGAGGCCACCGCCAAGGACCTGGCGCGCCACTTCGGTGGCCTGGACGCGATCATGGACGCGAGCGTGGAGCAACTGCTGGAGGTGAACGACGTCGGCCCCATCGTGGCCGAGTCCCTTCGCACCTTCTTCGACCAGCCGCACAACCGCGAGGTGGTGGAGCAATTGCGTGCCTGCGGCGTCACCTGGCCCGAGGGCGCGCCGGCCGAGCGGGCCGTGCTGCCCCTGGCCGGCCAGACCATCGTGCTCACCGGCACCTTGCCCACCCTGAGCCGCGACGAGGCCAAGGACCTGCTGGAGGCGGCCGGCGCCAAGGTGGCGGGCTCGGTCAGCAAGAAGACCAGCTACGTCGTCGCCGGCGAGGAGGCCGGCAGCAAGCTGGTGAAGGCGCAGGAGCTGGGCGTGCCCGTGCTCGACGAGGCCGGCATGCTGGCCTTGCTGGGCCGCGAGAGCGCATGAGCATGCGCGGTCGCTACCGTGCGTTTGTTCGCTTGCTATGTATTTGATAGCTGCCAAGGCAGATCAACCTAGGGCGTGAGCCCTTTTCGACCATTGAGCCCCCGATGCCCCCTGTGTCTGCTTCCCTGCGCGCGCGCCTGACGGCCGCGTGGCGGGGCCACGCCGCGCCGCTGCTGGCGCGCGCCTGGGCCTTCGCCGCCCGCCACCTGCGGTCCCGCCGCGCGGTGCTCTGGGCGTTGCTGGCCGTGCCCCTGGCCCTGCTGCTGTACGTGCTGGCCCTGGTCCCGTTCACCCCGGCCATCAGCGACATCCGCAAGGCCAAGACCGAACAGCCCGCGCAACTCGTCTCGGCCGATGGCCGCCTGCTGGCCGAATACAAATGGGTCAACCGCGAATGGGTGGCGCTGGAGGACATCGCCCCTTCCGTGAAGGACGCGCTCATCGCCACCGAGGACCACCGCTTCTACGACCACTTCGGCCTCGACTGGCGGCGCACCGGCTCGGCGCTGATCCGCACCCTGGGCGGCGACAAGCAGGGCGGCTCCACCATCACGCAGCAGCTCGCGCGCAACCTCTACCCCGAGGACATCGGCCGCGCGCCCACGCTCACGCGCAAGCTGAAGGAGGCCATCACCGCGCTCAAGATCGAGGTGCTGTACTCCAAGGACGAGATCCTGGAGACCTACCTGAACACCGTGCCGTTCCTGTACAACGCCTACGGCATCGAGATGGCCGCGCGCACGTACTTCGACAAGTCGGCCGACAAGCTCACCGTGCTGGAGAGCGCCACCCTGATCGGCATGCTCAAGGGCACGAGCTACTACAACCCCGTGCTCAACCCCGAGCGCGCGCAGGAGCGGCGCAACACCGTGCTGTCGCAGATGAAAAAGCGCGGCAAGCTCTCCGCCGAGCAGTACGACACCCTGTCGCGCCGGCCGCTGCGCATCCGCTTCGAGCGCCAGATCGAAACCGCCGGCCCCGCGCCGCACCTGGCGCAGCAGCTGCGCAAGCAGCTCATCGACTGGGCCGACCGCAACGGCTACAGCCTGTATGCCGACGGACTGGTGGTCCGCACCACCATCGATTCGCGCCTGCAGACCCTTGCCAACCAGGCGGTCGCCCGCCAGGGCCGGCAGCTGCAGGGCGTGGCCGACGGCGCCTGGGCCTCGCGCAGCGCCTGGAACCCCAAGGGCCCGCTGGTGCAGGCGCTGGTGCGCGAATCGGCGCAGTACGAGGCCGCCGTGGCCAAGGGCGCCACACCCGACGAAGCCCTGCAGGGCCTGCTGGACGACGCCGCTTTCATGCGCCAGCTGCGGCAGCAAAAGACGCGCGTGCAGGCCGGCTTCCTGGCGCTGGACCCGCGCAGCGGCGAGGTGCGGGCCTGGGTGGGCAGCCGCGATTTCGCCACCGACCCCTTCGACCACGTGCAGGCCGCACGCCGCCAGCCGGGCTCGACCTTCAAGCCGTTCGTGTACGGCGCGGCCTTCGCCAACGGGATGCTGCCCACCGACACGCTGATGGACGAGGCGGTGGAGATTCCCCTGGGCGGCCGCCAGGTCTGGCGCCCCACGGATGAAGGCCCGCCCAGCAACGCGCCCATGACGCTGGCCGACGGCCTGGCTTACTCCAAGAACACCATCACCGCGCAGGTCATGCAGAAGGTCGGCCCCGAGCGCGTGGCGCGGTGGGCGCAGGCCATGGGCGTGCGCGAGTCGCGCCTGGATGTGGTGCCCTCGCTGGCGCTGGGCACCAGCCCCGTCACGCTCAAGGAAATGGTGGCCGCTTACGGCACCATCGCCAACGGCGGCCAGTACCGCGCGCCCATCGTCATCACGCGCATCGAAGACAAGAACGGCAAGGTGCTGGAAGACTTCGCCCCTGCCGACCCCGAGCGGGCCGCGGGCCTTTCGGCCGTGCAGACCCTGCGCGACGCCATGCGCGGCGTGATCGACAAGGGCACGGGCGCCGCGATCCGCACCCGCTACGGCATCACCGCCGACGTGGCGGGCAAGACCGGCACCACGCAGGACAACACCGACGGCTGGTTCATCCTGATGCACCCGCAACTGGTGGCGGGGGCCTGGGCCGGCTTCAACGACGGCCGCATCACCCTGCGCAGCGATTACTGGGGGCAGGGCGCCCACAGCGCGCTGCCCATGGTGGGCGAGGTGTTCCAGCAGGCGCTGCGCACCAAGGTGATCGATGCGCGCGAGCGGTTCATCGACGAGGAGGAAAAGAGCGGCTGGGTGGACAACGCCGTGGGCGGCGTGCGCACCTGGGTCTACGACCTCTTCGGCCGCCGCACCGGTCCGGCCGCCGACACGCCACCGCCCGCGCAGGGCATGTCCCCGGTCGAGCCCGCGATGCGCCCGGCCTCCGAGGCATCGGCGCCTCAGAACCTGCCCGAGGCCCCGGACATTTCCGAGGCGCCGCTCAAGCCGCTGCAGGATGCCACGCCCGACGCGCCGCCCGTGGCCACGCCGATCGAGGGGGGCGGCAGCCTGCCGGGCGCGAGCTTCGGCGGGCAGCCGACCGTGCCGGCGGTGCCGCAGTCACCGGGGCAGCCTGCGGCGCCGTCACCGGCCTCTCCCCAGAATGGCGGCACCGGCGATGCCGCCGCGCCCATGGCGCCGGCCTCGGCGGGCGGCGGGCTGCCGTTCTTCATCGAATCCAAGCCTTGAAATCTTGAATCAGTCTCACACAAGCGCGCGTTCCTATAATGCCCGGCTCCAAGGGAAAGCCACTGGCCGGTATTTGCTGGTGGGCAATACAAACGCATGACCGTCAGCGCAATGCCAAACTTTCAAGATATCTGGAAAAACCATCCAAACGTCAAAGGCGATGCGCCTCTGCTGAACAAAGCGGCCTACGAAAACCAGTGCGCTATTAATTTTTCAGCCGCCCTCATGCGTGCCGGCGTGAACTTCAAAACATTTCGAGGGGTGCGATCCTGGCAACAGGGTACGGAGAAGTACCCGATCCGTGCGCAGGAGGTGGCCGACTGGGTGGCGGCTGGAGGAACCCGCTTGCCGATCCGCATAGAAAAGTTCACAGGCGCGCAGGCATTCGGTCACGCAGAGGGCAGTGCGGGCATGAAGGACCGCACTGGGCTCGTATTCTTTCAAAACTACTGGGGGCCAGGAATGCAGGGGGACCACATCGACTTATGGAACGGTAGCCGGTTGAGCGACCGTGGGTCATGGCTGCGCATTCACCTACGCATCGGCGGTTTTGGCGTCCACAGCATTTTTAGCGACGTTTCCGATATGGAAAAAGCCCAGGCCGTATGGTTCTGGCAACTCGCATGAAAGCCGCTCTCCACGTCATTTTCGGGGCACTGTTGGGCGCGGCCTTCGGCGTGCTGGGCTCTGTGACTTACGACCGTCTGTTTGGGGCGGGTTACCCCCTCAATGATGAGCAATCCAACACGTTGGCAATCGTGTTGGTGTTCGGGGTTTTGCCGGTATCCACGCTGGTTGGCGCGATCACCGGCTATGCACTGCATCGGCGGCGCGTGCGCAAGATTTGATCGCGATAGCTTTCGAGGGCGCCAAAGTGTTGTTGACGGGTACGGGTGTCGCATACACGCGCTTTCCGCATGCCATGCACCGCAGCGCGACCGCTCTCCGCTATGCTTGCCAGCGGTGCGTTCGCGGCCGGTGCCATGGCCGCCGTGCCGTTGCGATCCTCCCCCTCAACCTCTGGATACCCTTGCCATGATTGCTCGAAAAATGCGTTCCCTGGTCGCCGCTGGCGCCGTGATCTGCCTGTCGCTCGTGACCGCTGCCCACGCCGGCCCCCGGCTGGACAAGATCATGGAAAGCAAGGTCCTGCGCGTGGGCACGCCCGGCGACTACCGCCCCTTCGCCATCAAGACCGATGCCGGCTACAGCGGCCACGACATCGACGTGATCGAACTCATGGCCAAGGAACTGGGCGTGAAGGTCGAATACGTGGCCACGAGCTGGCCCAACCTCATGAAGGATATGCAGGGCGACAAGTTCGACGTGGCCGTGGGCGGCATCACCCGCAACGTCACGCGCATTCGCCAGATCGAGATGCTCCCCGGCTACGCGCCGTTCGGCAAGGTGGCGCTGGTGCGCACGGCCGACAAGGCCCAGTACCAGACGCTGCAGGACCTGAACAAATCGTCCGTGCGTGTCATCAAGAACCCCGGTGGCACCAACGAAACCTTCGTGCTGCAGAACCTGACCGCCGCGCAGGTCAGCACGCACGACAAGAACGCCGAAATCCCCGCACTCATCGCGGAAGGCAAGGGCGACGTGATGATCACCGAAACCTACGAAGCCCTGCACTACGCCAAGGCCGACCCGCGCCTGACCGCCGCGTTCATCGACGCGCCGCTCACGCCCACCAACACCCTGGGCTTCATGCTGCCCAAGGACGATGCCGACTATTCGCGCGTGATGGAGTTCGTCTGGGGCCTGCTGGATGCCCGCGGCACGCTCAAGCAGTCGGCCGACAAGTGGCTCAAGTGATCGGCTGACGCCATCTTCGGGCGACCGCGCCGGTAGCGACTCCCCGAAAAGCCAAAGGGCGCAGGCCACAGTAATGTGGCTGCGCCCTTTTTCCATGGAGCCGGCGGCAGCGCATGGCCTGCGAAGGCAGGCGGGTCAGTCGATGTCCACGCAGTGCAGCCCGAACCTGCCCGCCTTGCGGTCGGCGAAATAGCGCTCCAGCGTGGTCTTCACGGTGCGAAAGGCGATCTCGTCCCAGGGCACCTCCTCCTCGGTGAACAGGCGCGCCTCCAGGGTCTCATAGCCCGGATCGAAGGCGTCGCTGAGCAGCTGGGCCAGGTAGAAGAAATGCACCTGCCCCACGTGCTGCACGTTCAGCAGGCTGAACAGCGGCCCCATCTGGATCTGCGCCCCGGCTTCCTCGTCGGTCTCGCGCTCCGCGCCCTGCGCGGTGGTTTCGTTCAGTTCCATGAACCCCGCGGGCAGGGTCCACTTGCCCCGGCGCGGTTCGATGGCGCGCCGGCACAGCAGCACCTGGTCGTGCCATACGGGCACGGTGCCCACCACGTTCAGCGGGTTCTCGTAGTGGATGGTGTGGCAGGCCGGGCAGACGGCGCGGTGCTTGGTGTCGCCATCGTCGGGAACGCGGTACACCACGGCCGTTCCACATTCGCGGCAGTGCTTGATGGGGCTGCGGGAGGTCATTCGTTTTTCTGAAAATGAAGCGTCGTGGGGCGGCGGAGCGGGAACACCGGCCCCGGCCGATGGCCGCGAGGCCAGGGCGGGGCCCGAGGGGGCTGTCAGGCCACGGCCAGGCGCAGCGTGCCCAGGCCGTCCACGCCGCCTTCGAGCGTGTCGCCGCGCACCACGGCGCCCACGCCCTCCGGCGTGCCCGTGAAGATCAGGTCGCCGGGCTGCAGCTCCCACGCGGCCGACAGGTGCTCGATCGTTTCGGCGATGTTCCAGATCAGCTGCGAGACGGTGCTGCGCTGGCGGTCGGCGCCGTTCACCTGCAGCCAGATCGCGGCCTGCGCCACGTTGCCTGCCTGCGCGGCCGGGGTGATGGGGCCGATGGGGGCGCTGTGCTCGAAGGCCTTGCCGATCTCCCAGGGGCGGCCCTGCTTCTTCATGTCGTTCTGCAGGTCGCGGCGCGTCATGTCCAGGCCCACGGCATAGCCATACACGTGCTGCAGCGCGTCGGCCGCGGTGATGCCCTTGCCGCCCTTGCCGATGGCCACCACCAGTTCGATCTCGTGGTGCAGGTTGGCGGTGAGCGTGGGGTAGGGCAGCGTGCCCGTCTGGCCGGCATCGACCACGACCAGGGCGTCGGCGGGCTTCATGAAGAAGAAGGGCGGCTCGCGGCCGGTGAAGCCCATTTCCTTGGCGTGTTCTTCGTAATTGCGGCCCACGCAGTAGATGCGGTGCACGGGGAACCGGTCGCCGGTGCCGATGACAGGAACGCTGGCCACGGCCGCGGGAGGAATCACATAGCTCATGTCTGCCTTTCTTCGAAAAGGGACGGCGCGGGGCTGGCCGCGCCGGATGCGGGGAGGGCCGCGCGGCGGCATCGTGCCGGCGCGGGCGCAAACCGGCAGTGTGCCACGGGGCCGGCGTGGTCGCTGTCCCTGGCAGGGCGGCGTTATGCTCGCCGCACCATGAAGCTGTTCAACTACTTCCGTTCATCGTCCTCGTACCGCGTGCGCATCGCCCTGGGGATCAAGGGCCTGCCTTACGACTATGTGCCGGTGCATCTGGTGCGTGCCGAACACCGCCTTCCCGCCTATGCCGACCGGCTGGGCGATCCGCTCGTGCCGGCGCTGGTCACCGACGACGGCCACACCCTGGCGCAGTCGCTGGCCATCATCGAGTACCTCGACGAGATGCATCCCGAGCCGCCCCTGCTGCCTGCCGACCCGCTCGGCCGCGCCCAGGTGCGGGCGCTGGCGCAGATGATCGCCTGCGAGATCCACCCCATCAACAACCTGCGCGTGCTCAAGTACCTCACGCAGGAACTGCAGCAGAGCGAAGACACCAAGACCGCCTGGTACCACCACTGGACGCGCAACGGCCTAGCGGCCTTCGAACGCCAGCTGGGCCTGCTAGCGCAGGAGCGGCTGGCCGCCGGACTGGCCCCCTCGCAGTTCTGCTGGGGCGACGTGCCCACGCTGGCCGACTGCTGCCTGGTGCCGCAGATCTTCAATGCCCAGCGCTTTCGCGTGAACCTGGACGGCCTGCCGCTCACCATGGCCGCGTGGGAAGCCGCCATGGCGCTGCCCGCCTTCCAGGGCGCGCACCCGTCCGCCTGCCCGGACCACGAAGCCTGACCGCGCCGATGCCCATGCCACCACCGGGCCACGATTGGCTGGTGCCCGACTGGCCGGCGCCCGCCCATGTGCGCGCGCTGTGCACCACGCGCGCGGGCGGCGTGAGCGCCGCGCCCTACGGCGCCCTCAACCTGGGCGACCACGTGGGGGACGATCCGCAGGCGGTGCAGGCCAACCGGCGCATCCTGGGCGACGCGCTGCGCTGGGGCGGCGGCCAGACGGCCCGGCCCGTCTTCCTGCGCCAGGTGCATGGCTGGCAGGTGGCCGCGCTCGGCCCCGACACCCCGGACGGCACCGAGGCCGATGCCTGCACGGCCACCGGGCCGGGTGTGGCCTGCACGATCATGGTGGCCGACTGCCTGCCGGTCCTGCTGACCGATGCGCGCGGCACCCGCGTGGCGGCCGCGCATGCGGGCTGGCGGGGGCTGGCAGGGCAGGACGGCCGCGGCGTGCTGGAAGCAGCCTTGGAGTGTTTTAGGCCTCCAGCACAATCAGAACTATGGCATATTGCTATAAAAAACGTAGCATCTGCTTCGCCGGCGCAGAAATCCGTGGCGGAGCCGGCGGCCGACTCCCGGGCTGATTGCATCGCCTGGCTGGGCCCCTGCATCGGCCCGACGGCGTTCGAAGTGGGCCCGGAAGTGCGCGCCGCGTTCTGCGACGCCCTGCCTGCGGCCGACCGGCATTTCAGCCCGCAGGGCGGAGGCAAATACCTCGCCGATCTGGCCGGCCTGGCGCGGCAGCGGCTGCAATCCCTGGGCGTGGACCGCGTCCACGGCAATGACGGCAGCGCCGCGTGGTGCACCGTGGGCCAGCCGTCACGGTTCTTTTCGCACCGGTACGGCAGCGCCTTCGGTGGCAGCGGGCGCTTCGCCGCCTGCATCTGGCTCGACCGCGCCGCCGGCGGCTGATGTCGGCGCTGGCGTGGGGGCGGGCGTCTGCCCTGCGGCTGCCGCCTGCGCGGCCTCGCGCTCGGCCAGCTGCCGCGCATGGATCGCGCGTTTGCGACCCGGCGTGCCCAGGATGTACACCACGATCGACATGGGCAGCAGCCCGTAGAGGGCGAGGGTAATGATGGCGCCAAGCACCGTGCCGTTCGGGGCCATGGCTTCGGCCACCGCCATCAGCAGCGTGACATACAGCCATCCAATGACAACGAGATACATGTGAGGGCCTGGGTTGGAAGGCAGTTGGTGAAAAAAGGCAAGCGGCGTTGCCACGGTGCTCGCCGCTCGGCAACAATGGCCGCAATGGTCCGCCCCTGACGCGGCCATGCATATTCTTGTGGAGGAGACGAACATGGCGGATTCTGAAGCACCCTGGGGAGCGGACACCCAGGCATTCCAGCAGTTCCAGCAAATGCTGGGCAAGGGTTGGACCCAGGCGATGCAGGCTTTCCAGCAGGCCGCCCCGGCGGGCGCTGCCGGCGCCTTCGCCAAGGCGCCTGCTGCTTCGGTGCAGTTCGCCCCCGAAAAGCTCGCGGCCCTGCAGCAGCAGTATGTGAAGGAGGCCACCGCGCTGTGGACGCAGGGCGCACAGGCCAACGCCAGCGCGGACCGCCGTTTCAGCGGCGAGGCCTGGGCCCAGAACCCCGTGGCCGCCTTCTCGGCGGCGGCCTACCTGCTCAACGCGCGCACCCTCATGGGCCTGGTCGATGCGGTCGAAGCCGATGCCAAGACCCGCGCGCGCATCCGGTTCGGCGTGGAGCAATGGATGGCGGCCATGGCGCCCAGCAACTTCCTCGCCTTCAATGCCGAGGCCCAGAAGAAAGCCATCGAAACGCAAGGCGAGAGCATCGCCAAGGGCGTGGCCAACCTGCTGCACGACCTGCGCCAGGGCCACGTCTCGATGACCGACGAAAGCCTGTTCGAGGTCGGCCGCAACGTGGCCACCACCGAGGGGGCGGTCGTGTTCGAAAACGCGCTGTTCCAGCTCATCGAATACAAGCCGCTCACGGACAAGGTGCACGAGCGGCCCTTCCTCATGGTGCCGCCGTGCATCAACAAGTTCTATATCCTCGACCTGCAGCCCGAGAACTCGCTGATCCGCCATGCGGTGAGCGAGGGGCACCGCACCTTCGTCGTGAGCTGGCGCAATCCGGACGATTCGCTGGCCCATCAAACCTGGGACGACTATGTGCAAGAGGGCGCGCTGACCGCCATCGGCACGGTGCAGGACATCACCGGCGCGGCGCAGATCAACGCCCTGGGTTTCTGCGTGGGCGGCACCATCCTGAGCAATGCGCTGGCCGTGCTGGCCGCGCGCGGCGAAGAGCCGGTGGCGAGCGCCACCTTCCTCACCACGCTCATCGACTTTTCCAACACCGGCATCCTGGACGTGTTCATCGACGAGGCGTTCGTGCAGTTCCGCGAGCTGCAGATGGGGAAGGGCGGCATGATGAAGGGGCAGGATCTGGCCTCCACGTTCAGCTTCCTGCGGCCCAACGATCTGGTATGGAACTACGTGGTGGGCAACTACCTCAAGGGCGAGACGCCGCCGCCGTTCGACCTGCTCTACTGGAACAGCGACAGCACCAATCTGCCCGGGCCCTTCTATGCCTGGTACCTGCGCAACTTCTACCTCGAGAACAACCTGGTGCGGCCCGGCCGGCTCACGGTGTGCGGCGAGGCCATCGACCTGAACCTCGTGGATCTGCCGGTGTACATCTACGGCTCGCGCGAAGACCACATCGTGCCCATTGACGCGGCGTATGCCTCCACCCAGGTGCTGCCGGGCAAGAAGCGCTTCGCCATGGGCGCGTCCGGCCACATCGCCGGCGTGATCAACCCGCCCTCCAAGAAAAAGCGCAGCCACTGGCTGCGCGAGGACGGCCAATTGCCCGGCACGCTCGACGAATGGCTCAAGGGCGCCACCGAGCACCCTGGCAGCTGGTGGACCGACTGGTCGCGCTGGCTCAAGGGCCATGCGGGCAAGCTGGTCGCGGCGCCCAAGGCCTATGGCCGCGGCACGCGTTTCAAGGCCACCGAACCGGCGCCGGGGCGCTACGTCAAGCAAAAAGCCTGACGCCGCAGTGCGCGCGCCGGGCGGCTGACACAATCTGCCGCACGGGCGCGCTGCGGCCCGCAGGGCTCCCCGATTTCAAGATTCCCGTTTCTGCACAAAAAGGACTGATATGGAAGACATCGTCATCGTTTCCGCCGTTCGCACGGCCGTGGGCAAGTTCGGCGGCGCGCTCGCCAAGACCCCCGCCACCGAGCTGGGCGCCATCGTCATCAAGGAGGCCCTGGCCCGCGCCAAGGTGCCGCTGGATCAGGTCGGCGAAGTCATCATGGGCCAGGTGCTGACGGCCGGCGTCGGCCAGAACCCCGCACGCCAGGCCATGATGAAGGCCGGCGTGGCCAAGGAAACCCCCGCCCTCACCATCAACGCGGTCTGCGGCTCGGGCCTGAAGGCCGTCATGCTGGCCGCCCAGGCCATCGCCACGGGCGACAGCGAGATCGTGGTGGCCGGCGGCCAGGAGAACATGAGCCTGTCGCCGCACGTGCTCAACGGCTCGCGCGAAGGCCAGCGCATGGGCGACTGGAAGATGGCCGACACCATGATCGTGGATGGGCTGTGGGACGTGTACAACCAGTACCACATGGGCATCACCGCCGAGAACGTGGCCAAGGAACACGGCATCACCCGCGAGCAGCAGGACGCGCTGGCCCTGGGCAGCCAGCAGAAGGCCGCCGCGGCACAGGATGCCGGCAAGTTCGCCGACGAGATCGTGACCGTCAGCCTGGCGCAGAAGAAGGGCGACCCCGTGCTCTTCAATGCCGACGAATACCTCAACCGCAAGACCAATGCGGAAGCCCTGTCGGGCCTGCGCCCGGCCTTCGACAAGGCCGGCTCCGTCACCGCGGGCAATGCGTCGGGCCTGAACGACGGCGCCGCCGCCGTGGTCGTGATGAGCGCCAAGAAGGCCGCCGAACTGGGCCTGGAGCCCCTGGCACGCATCGTGTCCTACGGCACCAGCGGCCTGGATCCCGCCACGATGGGCATGGGCCCGGTGTCGGCGACCCGCAAGGCGCTGAAGCGCGCCGGCTGGACCACGGACGACGTGGACCTGTTCGAGCTGAACGAGGCCTTCGCCGCCCAGGCCTGCGCGGTGAACCAGGCTTTGGGCCTGGATGCCGCCAAGGTGAACGTGAACGGCGGCGCCATCGCCATCGGCCACCCCATCGGAGCGTCCGGCTGCCGCGTGCTCGTCACACTGCTGCACGAGATGAAGCGCCGCGGCGCCAAGAAGGGCGTGGCCGCCCTGTGCATCGGCGGCGGCATGGGCGTGTCGCTGGCGGTCGAGCGGGCCTGAGCGGCGCGCGGTGCTTCTACCACCGCGCTGCTGCATCAAGCCAAAAGCCGCACTTCGGTGCGGCTTTTTTTTGCCTGCGGCGTGGCTGCTGCGGTTCTGATAGCACGCGGGGCCCGCATGGCTTTGTCAAAATTTGTGTGGCTCGGTGTTTTCCTCAGCGGCCGGGCGTGGAATCTTGGTTAGAGTGCTCGCGTGAATCGTTGATAAGGAGAACTCACATGAACCAGAAAGTAGCGTATGTCACAGGGGGCATGGGTGGCATCGGAACGGCCATCTGCCAGCGTTTGCACAAGGATGGTTTCAAGGTCATCGCGGGCTGCGGGCCCACGCGCGACCACGCCAAATGGCTGGCCGAGCAAAAGGCGCTGGGCTACACCTTCTATGCCTCGGTGGGCAATGT
The DNA here is from genome assembly GCF_032929295.1 of Acidovorax sp. BLS4. NCBI lineage: Bacteria > Pseudomonadati > Pseudomonadota > Betaproteobacteria > Burkholderiales > Comamonadaceae > Acidovorax > Acidovorax sp. BLS4. Next base: position 4,885,568 of record NZ_CP136797.1, on the reverse strand, counting down.
CGGCGACTGGGATTCCACCGTGGAGGCCTTCACGGCCACCAAAGCCGATCACGGCACCATCGACGTGCTGGTGAACAACGCGGGCATCACGCGCGACCGCATGTTCCTCAAGATGTCGCGCGAAGACTGGGATGCGGTCATCGAAACCAACCTCAACAGCATGTTCAACGTGACCAAACAGGTCGTGGGCGACATGGTGGAAAAGGGCTGGGGCCGCATCATCAACATCAGCAGCGTGAACGGCGAGAAGGGCCAGGCCGGGCAGACCAACTATTCCGCCGCCAAGGCCGGCATGCACGGCTTTTCGATGGCGCTGGCGCAGGAACTGGCGACCAAAGGCGTGACGGTGAACACCGTGAGCCCGGGCTACATCGGCACCGACATGGTGAAAGCCATCCGTCCCGACGTGCTGGAAAAGATCGTTGCCACGGTTCCGGTCAAACGCCTGGGCGAACCGAGCGAGATCGCATCGATCATCGCCTGGCTGGCCTCGGAAGAGGGCGGCTACGCCACGGGGGCCGATTTCTCGGTCAACGGCGGCCTGCACATGGGCTGAAAGGTGGTGGATGCCGCTTCGCGGCACCCGTCAAGGCAACAAAAACCCCGCCGAGGCGGGGTTTTTTCAATTTGGGGGGAGGAAATGGGGAGAAGGAAAGGAGGCGCTGGCGGAGGCTGTGGTGTCGAAGTGACCTGAGCCTTCTGGGTCGAAGCGCCAGCCGTTAGAGGCGGGCCGGTGCGCGCTTGCGGTCGCGTTCGTCTTCGGGCCAGGCGGACATGATAGCGGTGGTAGTCATACGGTTATCTCCTGTGATGGATGAACAACGCCCCGCCCGGAAGGCCCGTTGACAGAAGAATGCAAAAAAACGCAACCAGTTGGCGGCGATTTTTTTGCTCCTAAAAACGTAGCTAATCAATGAGTCCCCATTTGACACCGCATCGGAATTCAGTGGCAATGGTTACATGGTTTTACGCTTCGCTGGCTTGAGATTCGAGAGCTTCTACCTCGGATGAAATTTCCAGCCAGCGCTCTTCGAGCTGGTCGGTTTCATCGGCACAGGCTTTCAGCCGGCGCCCGTTTTCCGCGATTTCGGCCGGCGGCAGGGGCTGGGTCAGGCGTTCCTCGATCTCGGCTTTCTCGGCCGTGAGCGCGGCCAACCGCTGGTTGACCTTCTCCAGCTCGCGCTTCAAGGGCCGGGTTTTCTCGGCCAGCTGCTGCCGGGCCTGGGCCCCCAGCTTGCGTTGCTCCCGGGCATCGCGCGCCACGGGCGCAGCGGCCACTGGCGCGGGCGTCACCGAAGGCGCAGGGGCAACGGGGGCTGCCACCGGCGCGGCGGTCACCACCGCCACGGGTGCCGACGAAGCCGCGGACTCGGCCGCCTTGGCCTGCTCGCGCAGGCGTTTGGATTCCTCCAGCAGGTAGCGCTGGTAATCGTCCAGATCGCCGTCGAACGGGCCGACCACGCCGCGTCCCACCAGCCAGAATTCATCGCACACCGCCCGCAGCAATGCCCGGTCATGGCTGACCAGCATCACGGTGCCTTCGAACTCGTTGAGCGCCATGGACAGCGCCTCGCGGGTGGCCAGGTCCAGGTGGTTGGTAGGCTCGTCCAGCAGCAGCAGGTTGGGGCGCTGCCAGACGATCATCGCCAGCACCAGGCGGGCCTTTTCGCCACCGCTCATCGTGCCGACCGATTGCTTGACCATGTCGCCGGAGAAATTGAAGCTGCCCAGGTAGCTGCGCAGGTCCTGCTCGCGGCTGGGCTCGCGGGCGTTGGGGCCCAGTTCCTTGGCCAGGCGGATCATGTGCTCGAGCGGATTGTCGGAAGGCCGCAGCACGTCCAGTTCCTGCTGCGCGAAGTAGCCGATCGACAAGCCCTTGCCCTCGATGACCGAGCCGGCCAGCGGCTTCATCTCGCGCGCGATGGTCTTGACCAGCGTGGACTTGCCCTGGCCGTTCGCGCCCAGGATGCCGATGCGCTGGCCTGCCAGCACGGACCGGCTCACATGCCGCAGGATGGTCGTCGGCTCGCCTTCCTCGGGCGTGTACCCGAACGACGCGTCGCTGATCGCCAGCATGGGGTTGGGCAGGTTGACCGGCTCCTTGAATTCAAAAGTGAACTCCGCCTCGGCCAGCAGGGGCGCGATCTTTTCCATGCGCTCCAGCGCCTTGACGCGGCTTTGTGCCTGCTTGGCCTTGCTGGCCTTGGCCTTGAAGCGGTCGATGAACTTCTGCAGGTGGGCGATCTTGTCCTGCTGCTTGGCGAACGAGGCCTGCTGCAGCTCGATCTGTTGGGCACGCAGTTCCTCGAAGCGGCTGTAGTTACCGCCGTAGCGGTTCAGCTGGGCGTTCTCGATCTGCAACGTAACGTTGGTGATGGCATCGAGAAATTCGCGGTCATGGCTGATGACGATCAGCGTGCCGGCATAGCGCTTGAGCCACGCTTCCAGCCACACCAGAGCGTCCAGGTCCAAGTGGTTGGTGGGTTCATCGAGCAGCAGCAGGTCGCTGGGGCTCATCAGCGCCCGCGCCAACTGCAGGCGCATGCGCCAGCCGCCGGAGAAGCTGTTCACGGGGTGCTCCAGCTCGGACACGCGGAACCCCAGGCCCAGGATCAGCGCCTGGGCGCGCGGCACGGCATCATGGTCGCCCGCATCGGCCAGGTCGGAATAGGCATGCGCGATGGCCATGCCGTCCTCGTCCTGCTCGGCCTGGACCAAGGCCTGGCGCAGTTCGGCCAGTCGCGTGTCGCCGTTGAGCACGAATTCGGTGGCCGATTCCGAGGTCTCCGGCATGTTCTGCGCGACCTGGGCCATGCGCCACTGCGGTGGAATGAAGAAGTCGCCGCCATCCTCGTGCAGCGTGCGGTTGAGCAGTGCGAAGAGGCTGGATTTGCCCGCGCCGTTGCGCCCGACCAGGCCCACGTTCTCCCCGGGGTTGATGGTGACGGAGACGCGGTCGAGCAGGACCTTGGCGCTGCGGCGCAAGGTAACGTTTTTGAGTGTGATCATCGATAAGAACCAGCAAGGGCGTTCAAAAACGCCCGAAGAAAAAACGGAGGACTGGATGGCAAGCACCAGCCCGGCGCGCGCCGCAAACGGCAGCCCGCGCGAAGGGAGCAGGGCGCCTGGGCGCCCCCGGTCGGCAGTGCGAAATCAGGTCGGGTGTGCCACCAATGCCTCGCGGGTGATCAGCAGCACCTGGTCCTCGCCAGTGCTCGTGTCGAGCCAGAACACAGGCAGGTCCGGAAAGGCGGCTTCGAAATGGCTGCGCTCGTTGCCGATCTCCAGCACCAGCACGCCGTCTTCCCTCATGCAGCCGGGCGCCTGCGCCAGCAGGCGGCGCACGAAGTCCATGCCATCCGGGCCACCGGCCAGGGCGAGCGCGGGCTCGGCGAGGTATTCCGGGGGCAGCGCCGCCATGCTCTGGGCATTCACGTAGGGGGGGTTGCAGAGGATCAGGTCCCACGGGCCCAGCACAGCGTCCAGCCCGTCGGACTGTTGCAAGGCCACGCGCTCTTGCAGGCCGTGCTTGTCCACATTGATGCGGGCCACGGCCAGCGCTTCGGGCGAGATGTCGGCCCCGGTGACCTGCACGTCCGGATAGACCATGGCCGCCAGGATAGCCAGGCTGCCGTTGCCGGTGCACAGGTCCAGCACGGCCCGCGTCTGCTCGCCCAAAAATCCGTCGATGCCGCCGTCCAGTGGCGGATTCACCAGCAGTTCGGCGATGAAGCTGCGCGGCACGATGGCCCGCTCGTCCACGTAGAACGGAACGCCCTGCAGCCACGCTTCGCGCGTCAGGTAGGCCGCGGGTTTGCGGGTGGCGATGCGCTCTTCGAACAGCGCGGCCACGCGGGCTTGATCGGCCGCAGCCACGGTGCGGGCGGAGACGGGCTCCAGGCCATCGTCCAGCGGCTCGTCCAGGGCAATGCCCAGGCGCCACAGCACCAGCCACACAGCCTCGTCGCGCGCATTGGCGGTGCCGTGACCGAAGGCCACGCCCGAGGCCTCCAGCCGCGCGGTGCCGGAGGCGATCAGGGCGCCGACCGTGTCGCCATGCACCTGGGCCCCGGTGGTTTGCGCCGCTTCGCTCATGCGCCCGCCTGTGCGTTCAGATGCTCGAGCGTGCGGCGGTAGATGTTCTTCAGCGGCTCGATGTCGGCCACGACCACGTGCTCGTCGATCTTGTGGATGGTGGCGTTGGGTGGGCCCAGTTCGATCACCTGCGGGCAGATCTGCGCGATGAAGCGCCCATCACTGGTGCCGCCGGTGGTGGACAGCTCGGTGTCCAGGCCCGTTTCATCCAGCACCGCCTGCTGCACGGCCCGCACCAGTTCGCCGGGCTCCGTGAGAAAGGGCTGCCCGCCCAAGGTCCAGGACAGGCCGTATTCGAGGCCGTGGCGGTCCAGCAGCGCATGCACGCGCTGCTTCAGGCCCTCGGCCGTCGATTCGGTGGAAAAGCGGAAGTTGAAGTCGATCACCACCGCACCCGGGATGACGTTGGTCGCGCCCGTGCCGCCGTGCATGTTGCTGATCTGCCAGCTGGTGGGCGGAAAGAAGGCGTTGCCCTCGTCCCAGCGGATGGCGGCCAGTTCGGCCAGCGCCGGGAGGGCCTGGTGGATGGGGTTGCGCGCCAGTTGCGGGTAGGCGATGTGGCCCTGCACGCCCCGCACGGTGAGCCGCCCGCTGAGTGTGCCGCGGCGGCCGTTCTTGATCATGTCGCCGGTCTTCTCGACTGAAGTGGGTTCACCCACGATGCAGTAATGCAGCGCCTCGCCACGCTCGCGGAGCCGATCGACCACCACCTTGGTGCCGTCCACCGAGGGGCCTTCTTCGTCGCTGGTGAGCAGGAACGCGATCTGCAGGCCCGGCTGGGGCGTGGCTGCCAGGAACTCTTCCACGGCGACGACGAAGGCGGCGATCGAGGTCTTCATGTCGCTCGCGCCGCGCCCATAGAGCTTGCCGCCGCGGTGCATGGGCGTGAAGGGATCGCTGCCCCATTGCTCGACGGGGCCGGTCGGCACCACATCGGTGTGGCCGGCGAATACTATGGTTTTGATAGCGTCATGCCCTAGTGCTGATTGCGCTGCGGGCCGTTTTGCCCACAGGTTGCTGACGCGGAAATCGTCCGGTCCGCTGTCCATGCGTTCGCAGTCGAAGCCGAGCGGCCGAAGGCGGTCGGCCAGCAGCTCCAGGCAGCCCGCGTCGTTCGGGGTGATGGAGGGGCGGGCAATGAGCTGTTCGGCCAAGTGCAGGGTTCGGGACATCGTGTGGGCAGGCGGTTCGGGCGAAGGAGGGCGGGGCAGGTCAGGACGGCTTGACGTCCAGCACGATCTCGGTGAAGGACGGCTGGTCTTCCTCTTCCCGCGCGGCCTCGCTCTGGGCTTTGGCGTTCTTGGAAGCCAGGGAGAAATCGTTCTGCAGCCGCCACATCAGGTTGGTGGGCGAGTCGGCATAGGCCATGCCTTCCTTGCGATCGATGCGGCCTTCGAGGATGAGCTGGGCCAGCGCCTCCTCGAACGTCTGAGAGCCTTCGGCCATGGACTTTTCCATGGCTTCGCGCACGCCCGAGAAGTCGCCCTTCTCGATCAGGTCGCCCACCAGCTTGGTGTTGAGCATGACCTCGACGGCGGGCACGCGGTCGCCGGCCGGGGTGCGCACCAGGCGCTGCGACACGATGGCCTTGAGCGCCGAGCCCAGGTCGCCCAGCATGGTGGGGCGCACCTCGACGGGGTAGAAGCTCAAAATCCGGTTGAGCGCGTGGTAGCTGTTGTTGCCGTGCAGGGTGGCCAGGCACAGGTGCCCCGACTGCGCATAGGCGATGGCTGCGGACATGGTCTCGCGGTCGCGGATTTCGCCGATCAGGATCACGTCGGGCGCCTGGCGCAGGGCGTTTTTCAGGGCGGTCTGCAGCGACTGCGTGTCGGCGCCGATCTCGCGCTGGTTCACGATCGACTTCTTGTTGCGGAACTGGTATTCCACCGGGTCTTCCACGGTCAGGATGTGGCCGGTGAGTTGCTCGTTGCGGCTGTCGATCATCGAGGCGAGCGTGGTGCTCTTGCCCGAGCCCGTGGCGCCGACGACCAGCAGCAGACCGCGCTTTTCCAGGATGAGGTCGCTCAGCACCGGCGGCAGGTTCAGCGAGGCCAGCGGCGGAATGTGCTGCGCGATGAAGCGGATCACCACCGCGTAGCTGCCGCGCTGGCGCATGGCGCTCACGCGAAAGCGCCCGACGCCGGTGAGCGGCACGCCCATGTTGAGTTCACCGGTTTCCTCCAGCTCCTCGATGCGGTCGGGCGAGACGATCTCGGCCAGCAGGTTCTTCGGCGCGTCGGCCGGAAGCACCTGGCTGTTGATCGGCACGCACTCGCCGTTGATCTTGATCAGCGCCGGCGCGTTGGCCGACAGGTACACGTCCGACGCCCGCTTTTCGGCCATCAGTCGAAGAATCCGTTCCATCGTGCTCATGGGGATTGCTCTTTCGTTCGTCGGGGTGCGGGTCGCGGGTGGACGGGCGGATCGGATCCGGGGCGGTGCGGTGCGGCGTGCGGTGCTGTCAGTCGCGCAGCAGGTCGTTCAGGCTGGTGGTGGAGCGGGTCTTGGCATCCACCTTCTTGACGATGATGGCGGCGTACATGCTGTAGCGGCCATTGTCTTTGGGCAGGTTGCCGCTCACCACGACCGAGCCGGCCGGCACGCGGCCGAAGCTGGTCTCGCCGGTGGCGCGGTCGTAGATGGGGGTGCTCTGACCGATGTACACGCCCATCGAGATGACCGAGTTCTCTTCCACGATCACGCCTTCGACGATTTCCGAGCGCGCGCCGATGAAGCAGTTGTCCTCGATGATGGTCGGGTTGGCCTGCAGCGGCTCCAGCACGCCGCCCAGCCCCACGCCGCCGGACAGGTGGACGTTCTTGCCCACCTGGGCGCAGCTGCCCACGGTGGCCCAGGTATCGACCATGGTGCCTTCGTCCACGTAGGCGCCGATGTTCACGTAGCTGGGCATCAGGATGGCGCCCTTGGCGATGTAGCTGCCGCGGCGCGCCACGGCGGGGGGCACCACGCGCACGCCGGTGGCGGCCATTTCCTGGGCCGACAGGTGGCCGAACTTCGTGGGCACCTTGTCGTAGAAGCCCAGCTCGCCGGCCTTCATGATTTCGTTGTCCTTGAGGCGGAACGACAGCAGCACGGCCTTCTTGATCCACTGGTGCACCGTCCACTGCCCGACGCCTTCGCGCGTGGCCACGCGCAGCTTGCCGTTGTTCAGCTCGGCGATCACGTGTTCCACGGCATCCTGCACCTCCTTGGGGGCCGCGGCGGGCGAGAGGCTGGCGCGGTTGTCCCAGGCGTTGTCGATGAGGGTCTGAAGTTGTTGGGTCATGGGTCGGTTCAGGGATGGGATTGGATGAATTGCACGATGCGCTGGGCTGCCTCCACGCATTCTTCGGCTTCGGCCACCAGGGCCATGCGGATGCGTTGCGCGCCGGGGTTGACGCCGCCGGCCTCGCGGGCGAGGTAGCTGCCGGGCAGCACCGTCACATTGTATTGAGCGAGCAGTTCGCGGGCGAACTGCGCATCGGTCAGGCCCAGGGCGTCGGGCACGCGGGCCCAGAGGTAGAAGCCCGCGTCGGGCAGCGCCACGTCCATCACGCGGGCCAGCAGCGGCGTGACGTCTTCGAACTTGCGGCGGTAGAGCGCGCGGTTCTCGTCCACGTGCTGCTCGTCGTTCCAGGCCGCGATGCTCGCGCCCTGCACGGCCGGGCCCATGGCGCTGCCATGGTAGGTGCGGTAGAGCAGGAAGGCCTGGATCAGCCGGGCGTCACCCGCCACGAAGCCGCTGCGCAGGCCGGGCACGTTGCTGCGCTTGGACAGGCTGGTGAAGGCGACCAGGTTGCGGAAATCGGCGCGGCCGAGCTGGGCCGCGGCCTCCAGCCCGCCCAGCGGCGGCTCGCCCTGGAAGTAGATCTCGCTATAGCACTCGTCCGAGGCGATGACGAAGCCGTGGCGGTCGCTCAGCTCGAAGAGCTTTCGCCATTCGGCCAGCGGCATGACCGCGCCTGTCGGATTGCCCGGGGAACACACGAAGAGCAGCTGCGTGTTCTGCCAGACGCCCTCGGGCACGCTGTCCCAGTCCACGGCGAAGTTGCGGGCCGGGTCGCTGGGCGCGTAGTAGGGCGTGGCGCCCGACAGCAGCGCCGCGCCTTCGTAGATTTGATAGAAGGGATTGGGGCAAACCACCGTTGCGCCCGCGCGCGTTGGGTCGATGATGGTCTGCGCGAAGGCGAACAGTGCCTCGCGCGATCCGTTGATGGGCAGCACCTGGGTGGCGGCGTCCACCGCCAGGCCGTAGCGCCGCTGCATCCAGTCGGCGCAGGCCTGGCGAAGTCGCGGCTCGCCGGCCGTGGCGGGGTAGCTGGCCAGGCCCGACAGGCTTTGGGTGAGCGCTTCCTTGATGAAGGCGGGCGTGGGGTGGCGGGGTTCCCCCATGCCGAGGCTGATGGCGCGGTACGACGCGGGGGGCGTGACCCCCGCGAAGAGCTGTCGCAGCCGCTCGAAGGGGTAGGGCTGCAGGTGGGAGAGCAGGGGATTCATGGGCCGCCATTATGGTGGATGGAGCGCGGCCTTCCGCCGGGTACGCGTCCACCCGCAATGGCCCCGGGAAGGGGTTGGCGGGGCGGTGGAGACGGGCCGGCGCACGCCGTGTTCGCCGCCGGTGGCACGGTTTCGGGTTCGGCGCGCGTCAATCGCGCGTAAGTCGCAGCCTTTAGCATTCGCGCACTAAAAGCGCTTGGGGAGACATCGGAATGGGTTCATTTTCGCCAATGGGGCCGGGCGTGCGGCTGATGCGCCGCCTGGCGCTGCCCGCCAAGATGGCGCTGCTGTCGGCCACCGCGTTGGCTTCGATGCTGGCCTTGGCGCTGGCCACGCAGGGCCGCTGGTGGTGGTTCGCTGCCGGAAGCGGTCTGGTCGCCTACCTGGCGGCGGCGATGCACCGCGGCATGGCGGACGACCTCGCGGTGCTGGCCCATGCCATGGACAGCGCAGCGCGCGGCGACCTGGGAGCGCGGCCGCGCATCGTGGGGCAGGACGAAATGGCCCGACTGGGTGGCCTGCTGGAGCGCATGGTGCTCATGCTGTCGTCGATGGTGGCCGACATCCGCAGCAATGCCGCGCTGGTTGCCCATGCCGGCGAAAGCCTGGCCGCGGACAACCGGGCGCTGGCCGAGCGCACCGAGCAGCAGGCCGCCAATCTGGAGCAGACCGCCGCGAGCGTCGAACAACTGTCCTCCACAGTGCAGCAGAACGCCGAAACCGCCCGCTCGGCGGACCAGCAGGCGGCCCAGGTACGCACCTCGGCCGATGCGGGCGCGCAGGCCATGGGCCGGGCGGTGCAGTCGGTCGAGGCCATCCAGCAGGGTGCCAGTCGCATGGCCGAGATCACGGCGGTGATCGACGGCATCGCCTTCCAGACCAACATCCTGGCGCTGAACGCGGCGGTGGAGGCGGCCCGCGCGGGTGAGCAGGGCCGGGGATTCGCCGTGGTGGCGTCCGAAGTGCGGTCGCTGGCCGGGCGATCGGGCGCGGCGGCGCGTGAGATCCGTGACCTCATCGGCGACTCGGTGCGCCAGGTGGAGACCAGCGCGCAGCTGATCCGGGCGGCGGGCTCGGGCATCGCCGAGATGGCGGGTGGCGTGCGCAGCGTGGCCGCCAACGTGAGCGAGATCTCGGCCTCCAGCGCCGAGCAGAGCACCGGCCTCAGCGAAATCAGCGCCGCCGTCCAGCAGCTCGACCAGATCACCCAGCGCAACGCCCAGATGGTGGGCCAGGCCGTGCACCAGGCCGAGGCGCTGGAACACCGCGCCTCCACGCTCTCGCGGGCGGTGATGTCGTTCCGCCTGCAGCAGGGCACCGCCGACGAGGCCAAGGCGCTGGTGGAGCGGGCTGTGGCCCTGGCGCGCACGGCGCCCCAGGCCAGCCTGCTGCGCACGCTGACGGACCCGGCCCAGCCCTTTCATGACCGGGACATGTACGTGTTTGCCCTGCGCTTGGACGGCACCTACCTGGCCTTCGGCGGCAATCCAGCCAAGGTCGGGTCCCGCGTGCAGGACATTCCCGGCATCGACGGCGCGGCGCTGATGGCATCCATCACGGGCCAGGCCGATCAGGGGCCGGGATGGGTGGAGTACAACATCACCAACCCGGCCACCGGCGGGGTGCAGACCAAGATGTCGTTCGTGTGCAAGGCCGGGGACATCTACCTGGGTTGCGGCGTCTACAAGTCGCTCATTGCTTCGGCCTGAGCTCGGCCGGCCAGGCCAGACCACCGGCATCCAAAGAAGAAAACGGATGGGCCTGCGTTGCCTGCGGGCCCTCGCGTCAGCCGGCGGAACGCCTGGCGCGGGCCCGCTCCATGGCGGCGGCGATGGCGGCCTGCTTGGCATCTCCGGGCGGCGCCAAGGATGAGGCCGCCCCTGCGTCGGCTGAGGCCGTAGCGGGCTCCGGGGTCGGCAGCAAGGCGGGTGCCGCCTGTGCGTCACGGGCCAGCCGCTGGGTGCGGGCCGCGTAGCGGTCCCGGGCGTGCCCGGCCTGTGCCGCGGACCAGGCGGCCCAGCCGGTCGCGCTGCCGCTGGCGTTTTCCAGCACGATGCAATCGACCGGGCACACGGGAATGCACAGTTCGCAGCCCGTGCAATGGTCCTCGATCACCGTGTGCATCTGCTTGTTGGCTCCCAGGATCGCGTCCGTGGGGCAGGCCTTGAGGCACAGCGTGCAGCCGATGCACCAGGCCTCGTCGATGAACGCCACGGCGCGCGGCCCTTCGGTGCCGTGTTCGGGCGACAGCGGCCGCACTGGCCGCTGCGTGAGGGCGGCCAGGCGTTCCACGCCTTCGGCGCCACCGGGCGGGCATTGGTTGATGCCTGCCTCGGCCGTGGCGACCGCCAGGGCATAGGCCGCGCAATCGGGGTAGCCGCAGCGGGTGCACTGCGTCTGCGGCAGCACCGCATCGATGCGCGCCGCGAGCGCGCGGACGGCGTCCGCGGCGGGGGTCAAGCCTTGCGGGGCGCGCGCTTGGCGCGCGGCGCGCTGGCGGCGGCGGTGGCCGCGGCCTTCAGCCCGGCTGTGTCCGCGTGCACGGCCGCCGCAGCACCGGTGCGGCGGCGCGGTGCGTCGTCGCTGGGCAGGGGCGTGGTGCCGGTGTCGGCCGCGTGGGCGGGCTCATGGGCCAGGATGAAGTCGCGCACCTGGGGGTACACCAGCTCACGCCAGCGGCGGCCGCTGAAGATGCCGTAGTGGCCCGCGCCCTTCACTTCGTAGTGGCTGCGGTTCTTCTGGGCGATGCCGGTGCACAGGCTGTGCGCGGCCTCGGTCTGGCCGGAGCCGGAGATGTCGTCCAGCTCGCCTTCAACGGTGAGCAGCGCGGTGGTGTGGATGTCCTGCGGGCGCACGCGCTCGGGCTGGCCGTCAGGGGCGCGCACATCCCAGGTGCCGTGCACGAGGCTGTAGTCCTGGAAGACGGTCTTGATGGTTTCCAGGTAATAGTCCGCATCCATGTCCAGCACGGCGTTGTATTCGTCGTAGAACTTGCGGTGGGCCTCGGCGCTGGCGTCGTCGCCCTTGATGAGGTCCTTGAAGTAGTCGTAGTGGCTGGTGGCGTGGCGGTCGGGGTTCATCGCCACGAAGCCCGTGTGTTGCAGGAAGCCGGGGTAAACGCGCCGGCCCGCGCCGGGGAAGCTGTCGGGCACGCGGTAGATCACGTTGTTCTCGAACCACTCGTAGCTGCGGTTCGTGGCCAGGTTGTTCACCGCGGTGGGGGATTTGCGCGCGTCGATGGGCCCGCCCATCATGGTCATGGACAGCGGGGTGGTCTCGCCGCGGCTGGCCATGAGCGACACGGCGGCCAGCACCGGCACCGTGGGCTGGCACACGCTGACCACGTGGCAGTTGCCGTAGCGCGACTGCAGGTGGCGGATGAACTCCTGCACGTAGTTCACGTAGTCATCCAGATGGAAGGCACCGTCGGCCAGCGGCACGAGGCGGGCATTCTTCCAGTCGGTGATGTAGACCTTGTGGCCCTGCAGCATGGTGCGCACGGTGTCGCGCAGCAGCGTGGCGTAGTGGCCCGACAACGGCGCCACGATCAGCACGGCGGGCTGCTGCTTGATGTGGGTGAGGGTGGCGGGGTCGTCCGAGAAGCGCTTGAAGCGGCGCAACTCGCAAAAGGGCTTGTCGATCTCCACCCGTTCGTGGATGGCGACATCGGTGCCCTCCACGCTGACGGTGTGGATGCCGAACACCGGCTTCTCGTAATCCTTGCCCAGGCGGTACAGCAGGTCATAGCCCGCGGACATGCGCTGGGCGAAGACCGTCTGGCTGAAGGGCGACACGGGGTTGCTGTAGAGCTTGGAGGCGGTCTGGGCAAAGTCCGCGAACGGCTCCATGAGCGAACGCTGGGTTTCGTAGATGTTGTAAAGCATTTGGCGCGAAACTCCGGATATGTTGCAGTGCAATATAGCAGTACAACGCAACCCCTGTATGGCGTGAAAGTACTGACAACGAGTCACCTATGCGACAAATGGAAACAATTGTCGCGTGACGGCAGGCTGTTTGTTTGCTATTAAAAATATAGCACCATGCCCTAGTGATGATTGCGCTGAGGGCTGTTTTGGTGGTCGGTGCCTGGACGTGTCGTCAGGCCTGTTCTTTCAGCCATGCCTCGAACGCCTCGCGCGAACTGTTGCGCAATGCCCGTCGGAACGTGGTGCGGTCGCCCAGGTAAAGGCAGTGGCGGATGACCGTGTAGGCGTTGAAGCTGCCCTGCGGGTTGTGGTCCTCGAAGTGCTGCTTGTAGCGTTTGACGGTGCCGATGGTGGCGCGCATCAGGGTGTTGAAGCGGGCCCGGGTGATGGTGGGCGACCATGCGCGGATGTCGTCCACGAACAAGTCCACCTTGTGCGGCTCGAAGTCCTGGTCCTTGAAGAAGTGGTTCGCGATCTTGAGGAACGTGAACGCATTGAGCTCGCTGCCCGCCGCCTGCGCCTTCTCGGCGGGGGCCGACTCCAGGTCGGTGTCGTCGTCGGGTTCGGCGGTTTCGTCGGGTGCCTGCCGCAGTTCGGCCTCGGTCGCGTCGCGGATCTGCAGGAACTCGCGGTCGGCCAGCTCGAAGAGGGCCGACAGCACGTTGATGCGCCGCTTGAGCTGCCCGGGGATCGATTTCTTGTACTTGATCTTGTGGTCCAGCACGCTCCAGGAGTCCTGGATGATCGTGCGCACCTGCAGCTCGACCGGCTGGTGGGCATAGGCCGCGTGTTCGGCCAGGGCCGCCTGGGTCGGCGTCAGCCGCAGGTCCAGGTGCAGGCCCTTGTAGCCGAAGGAGTCCTCGGTGCTCTCCACCGCCGTCACCTTGTCGGTCACGTCGATCACGTCGAAGTGCGATCGCACGGCCTGCGCCACCTTTTCCAGTTCGTCCTCGTACAGGCACACCACCCGCACGCCGATCAGGTCGGTGATGTAGGGGCGGATTTCGTAGGGGGTGTTGCTTTCTTCCAGCGCCGCGCGGTACTTGCGCGAGAACTTGTTCACGCATTCGCGGCGGTCCTTCACGCGCCCCTCGACCTTGGTGATGTCCAGGTGGGGCGTGCGCGAGAGGATGGCCTGCAGCAGCGCCATATAGGAGGCGCAGGCGTACTGCAGCGCAGGCAGTTCCTGGGCATAGGCGGCTTCGAAACCTTTTTCTTCCCGGGAGAAATCGAGCGAGGGCATGGGCAAAAAGAAACGGTGCTTGAGGGCGATGGCCTCCACGGCGGGCCACCGTCCGAGCCGCCATCGTAGTCCAACTGCATTGCCCGGGCCCGGTGCCCGGAACGGCGCCGGCCGTGCCGGCCGGATTTACCGCGTGGCCGCCAGTTCGGCCGAGGTGTCCAGGGCGGCCGGGACATCGGAAGGCGCGCCGCGCTGCGGCGCCTGCGCGAGGGCCATCACCTCGTGCGCGGGCAGGCCCTTCAGCCGGTGGTCGCTCCACACCTGCCGCCAGCGACGCGCGCCCGGCAGGCCGTGGCGCAGCCCCAGCATGTGGCGGGCGATCGAATACCAGTGGGTGCCATGCAGCGCTGCCTCGCGTGCCATGTAGTCCACCATCGCAGCCTCGACCCCCTCGCGCGTGAGGGCGTTGTCGGCGGCGCCGAAGTAGAGCGCGTCCCAGCGCGCGAGCCACCAGGGGTTGTGGTACGCCTCGCGCCCCACCATGGCGCCATCGACCCGGCCCAGCGCATCGGCCACGGCCTCGTCGGTGGCCAGGCCGCCGTTCAAGGCGATGGTGAGGTGCGGAAAATCCGCCTTCAGGCGCTGCACCACGTCGTACCGCAGCGGCGGGATCTCGCGGTTTTCCTTGGGCGACAGGCCCTTGAGCCAGGCATTGCGCGCATGGACGATGAACACGTTGCAGCCCGCATCCGCCACGGTGCCGATGAAGTCGCGCACGAAGCCGTAGTCTTCGCTCTGGTCGATGCCGATGCGGTGCTTGACCGTGACCGGCACGTCCACCACATCGACCATGGCCTTCACGCCGTCGGCTACCAGTTGCGGCTCGTTCATCAGGCAGGCGCCGAAAGCGCCGCGCTGCACGCGCTCGCTGGGGCAGCCGCAGTTGAGGTTGATCTCTCCGTAGCCCCACTGCGCACCCAGCCGCGCGGCCTGGGCCAGATCGGCCGGCTCGCTGCCGCCCAGTTGCAGGGCCACCGGGTGCTCCTCGGCGTTGAAGCGCAGGTGCCGCTCCACGTCGCCATGGATCAGCGCGCCGGTCGTCACCATCTCGGTGTAGAGCAGCGCATGGCGGCTCAGCAGGCGGTGCAGGTAGCGGCAGTGGCGGTCGGTCCAGTCCATCATGGGCGCGACGGACAGGCGCCAGGGACTGTAGGGAGCGGTGGACATGGGCACGGACAGAAAAAGCGGCAGGCAGGGGAGACAGGGCTGGGGAAGGGCAGGGCGCATTATCCCATCGGACCGGGGAAGACGGATTCAAAGGGAAATGCGCCCATGCCGGCGGATTGATTGCCTGTGTTGCTATGCAATCAGGAGCAAACGGCAGCACCTTCAGTCGCCGGCGCCCCGCCGGTCGATCTTGCGGCTGAGCACGATGCTGGTCTGCGTCTGGTGCACGCCCTCCAGCTGGCCGATGCGGTCGAGCAGCGCATCGAGCTGTTCATGGCTGGTGCAGCGCAGAAACACGAGGTAGTCGAACGCACCGCTCACGGCCGAGACCTCTTCCACCTCGGGCAGCGCACCGAGCATGCGCAGCACCGCCGGCGAGGCCTTGGGCAGCACGCTCAGGCTGCACCAGGCGCGCACGGCCTGCGCCTGCAGCGGCGCGCCCAGCCGCACGCCGTAGCCGGCCACGATGCCCTCTCGCTCCAGCCGGGCGATGCGCGCGACGACGGTGGTGCGCGCCAGGCCCAGGCGGCGGGCGAGCAGCGCGGTGCTTTCGCGCGCGTTGGCTTGCAGCAGGCTGAGCAGGCGGCGATCGGTGTCGTCCATTTCGGTGGCCATGGCGGGGTCCTTTGGAACAGGGCTGCGAATGCGTCAGTCATTTTCGTCGTTTCGGCGAATGAATGAAGCAAATACGACGTTTTGCACGCTACACATCGACAGCATCGGCGCCTAGCATGGCTGCATCCATCCCTTCGTTGCAACCCCCTTGAGGAGACCGCCATGCCTTCCACCCCATCGACCCATCGCATCGCCATCCTGGGCGCGGGCCACATTGGTTTTGCCATGGCCGTGCTGCTGCAGGAGGTGGGCGAATACCAGATCACCGTGGCCGACCGGGACCCCGAGGCGCTGGCCCGGGTGGCGGCGCTGGGCGTCGGCACCGTGCTGCTGCAGGACGATGGCGCCCTGGAGGCGGCCGTGGCCGGGCAGTTCGCCGTATTGAATGCGTTGCCGTTCCACCGCGCCGTGCCGGTGGCCACGCTGTGCGCCCGCCACGGGGTGCACTACTTCGACCTGACCGAAGACGTGCGCAGCACCCAGGCGATCCGTACCCTCGCGCACGATACCCGCAGCGTGCTGATGCCGCAGTGCGGGCTGGCGCCGGGCTTCATCGGCGTGGTGGGCAACGATCTGGCGCGGCGCTTCGACACGCTGCACGACCTGCGCATGCGCGTGGGCGCGTTGCCGCGCTACCCGCTGGGCGCGCTGCGCTACAACCTGACGTGGAGCACCGAAGGCCTCATCAACGAATACTGCAACCCCTGCGAAGCCATCGTGGACGGCCAGCCCACCACCGTGGCGGCGCTGGACGGACTGGAGACCTTCGCGCTCGACGGGGTGGAATACGAGGCCTTCAACACCTCGGGCGGGCTGGGCACCCTGCCCGAAACCTGGGCCGGCCGGGCCCGCCGCATGGATTACCAGTCGATCCGCTACCCGGGGCACTGCGCCATCCTGAAGCTGCTGCTGAACGACCTGCGCCTGCGCGACCGGCGTGACCTGCTCAAGGACATTTTCGAGGCCGCCATTCCGGCCACCGAGCAGGACGTGATCGTCGTCTTCGCCAGTGCATCGGGCCTGCGCGGCGGGCGGCTCGTGCAGGACGCGTACTCGGCACGCATCGTCGGCGCCACGGTGGGCGGGCACGCGCTGAATGCCATCCAGCTGACCACGGCGGCCAGCATCTGCGCGGCACTGGACCTGGTGGTGCAGGGGCGGCTGCCGCAGTCCGGGTTCATCCGGCAGGAGCAGATCGCGCTGGGGGATTTCCTGGGCAATCGCTTCGGCCGGGCCTATCGCGATCACGCGCTGGCGCAGGCTGAAGGGGCAACTGCCGCCTGAACCGGAGCGAAGATGGACCGGGGACGGGGAGGGCTGCGCAGTTCGCGGGGCGGCATCTCGGTTCGCCCACGGTCGCTCCGGACCGCGGCGGGCGCAGTGGAATACCGGCCTCGGTTTCCTCCTCCATTCCATGCGCCGGTGCCAGGGTCTGCGCCCATCCCCCGCCCGCGTGCATCACCCGCGCACCTCTGATCGATGACCACGGCATTTTTCCGACAGCCACTTCCAGCGACGGCACCGCCGCATTCGGTGGGCGCGCCCACTCCGCAAGGCCCTCCACCCGGTGCCCCAGTACGCATCCCGATGCGGCACAGCACGGCAGGGCCGTTGCACGGGTTGGCTGTTCAACGGCCGCCGCGCCTCTCTACCGGCTCCGGGCCGATGCGGGCCCGTCTGGAGGCCCCAACGGTGATCGACATGGCCTCGGTCGATATCGCCGATGCCCTTTGGGTGGTCGATCTGCCGCACGCCGGCGGCGCCCGCAGCCTGCCGTCCAGGGCCACGCAGGCCTTGCAGCGGGCGGTGCTGGAGGGCATGCGGGATTTCGCGGGGCAGGCGTACACCGTGGATTTCGACGAGATCACCGGCCGGGGCGGCATGCGCTTCGCCGCCGATCAGTCCAGCGCGGCCACCAAGTGCTGGGACCACCTGGAGCACCCGCAGGTGCTCGCGGTCGTGCTGGGGTTTGCCGGCACACGCATGGAAGACCGCGACGATCTGATGTGCGACCTCAAGTCGCAGATTCCCCGGCCCCATGCCAATCCGCTGGACCCGGGCCTTCCTGACCTGGGACAGGTGGGCAGCGGTTGGCAGGAGCGGTGGCATGCCGAAGCGCTGGCGCCGCGTGCCAACGGGCTGGATCTGGGTGGCCTGCTGATGCGCTATGCCGGCATGGCGCGGGACAGCGGTAAGGCACTGTCGGTCTCGGTGGTGGGACACAGCCTCGGGGCGGCGGTGGCCACGCTGGCCAGCTTCGACATCGCGCATTTTCTGGACGCCAACGGCGCGCGTGGCAAGGTCAGCACCTACGCCTTCAACCCGCCGCGCCTGGGGATGGAGGCCGTCGCGCAGCGCTACGTCGCCCCGAAGACCGCAGGGGGCATGGCCTTCGCGCTGCGCCAGTTCACCCGGTCGCTGGACCCGATCCAGTCCATGCCGATGCTCATGCACCACCCGGGCTGGGTGGCGTCGGCACAGCCAGGGACCTACTCCGCGGCAGGCAATCCCCGGATCGTCACTTACCAGGACCGATGGGCTGACCGGATCAATCTGTCCGCCAACCACGAGCTGCCCCAGTGGCAGCCCGTGATCGCATCGGCCATGCATCCGGTGGACCTGGAGCACCTCTTCAGCGCGCCGTAGGGGCAGGAGCGGGAGTCGCCACTGCCGCCGGCGCTCGGTACCTAGCGGCCGGATGCGTACAGCGGCGCCTGCACCATGGGTTCGGCGCCCTGGAACCGTCGGCAGTGGTTCTTGCCGTTCTGCTTGGCCTCGTACATGGCGTGGTCGGCCTGGCGCAGCAGCAGGTCTGGGTTGTCGCCGTCCAGCGGGTAGATGCTCAGGCCGATGCTGGCCGAGACGAAGCCCTGGCCGTGCGGCAGCGGCACGGGTTGGTGCACGGCCTGCAGCACCCGTTCCAGCAGGGGGGCGCAGTCGTCGGGGGACTGCAGCCCGCCGATCAGCAGCACCATTTCGTCGCCGCCCAGCCGCGCCAGCGTGTCCTCGGCGCGCAGATGCGACTGGATGCGCCGGCCGACCTCGATGAGCAACTGGTCGCCGGCGGCATGGCCGTGCTGGTCGTTCACGCGCTTGAAGCCGTCGAGATCGAGATAGCACACGGCCAGCAGTTCGCGGTGCCTTTGCGCATGGGCGATCGCCAGCACCAGCCGGTCGGCCAGCAGGCGGCGGTTGGGCAGGCCGGTGAGGCTGTCGTAAAGCGCGATGTGCTCCAGCTCCTGCTCGTGCGCCTTGATCTGGGTGATGTCACTGATGACCACGATGTAGTGGTGCGGGTAACCTTCGTCGCCCAGCACCGCCGCGATGGACACGCGCTGCGGCAAGGCTCCCTGCGGGCTGCGCCCGAGCAGTTCCCCCTGCCAGTAGCCCTGGGCCTGCACGGCATGCCATACGCCAGGAAAGTCGGGGTGGGGCGCGGCGGCGTAGAGCGTCTGCACGTGGCGGCCGAGGACTTCGGTGCGGGACTCGCCCATCATCCGCTCGAATGCGGGATTGGCGTCCACGATGGCACGCTCGGCGTCCAGGATGAGCACCGCTTCGTAGCTGTGCGCGAACACGCTGGCGGCGATGCCCAGCCGCATCTCTGCTTCCTTCACGCCGCGCAGGTCGGTGACGAACCCCACGAACATCGGGCTCCCGGGTGCATCGGCGCGCCCGATGGCCAGCCGCAGCGGGAAGGTGCTGCCGTCGCGGTGCAGCCCCAGCACCTCGCGGCCCGTGCCGATGATGCGCGCCTCGCCGGTCTCCAGGTAGCGGCGCAGGTAGCCGTCGTGGGCGGCGCTGTCGGGCTGCGGCATGAGCATGCGGATGTTGCGGCCCAGCACGTCGGTGGGCGGCCAGCCGAAGATGCGCTCCGCCGAGCGGTTGTAGCTTTGGACCGTGCCTTCATGGTCGATGGTGATGATGCCGTCCACCGCCGTGTCCACCAGGGCGCGCAGGCGCGATTCGCTGCGGCGCACCTTGCGGTACATGTCGCGGTAGCGGATCAGGCCGTTGGCCACGCCCGCGAAGATTCCCACCCCGGCCGTCACCAGCGCCACCATCACCGCGAGCGCCTGCGTCCAGGCGTGGCTGTCCGGCATTTCCGGGTCGGCCTGCCCGACGAAGCGGGCAGCCGCCATGGCGGTGTAGTGCATGCCCGAGATCGCCATGCCCATGATGCTGCCCGACAGCACGGTGGCCTGCCAGTTGGACATGCCGCTGCGCTGGTGCACCGTGAAGCGCACCCACAGCGCCAGCACGGCCAGGACGACCGCCACCACGATCGATGCGGCGAACCAGGCCGGGTCGTAGCGCAGGTCCGGCGCCATGCGCAGGGCTTCCATGCCGGCGTAGTGCATGGCGCCGATGCCCGCGCCCACGAGCAATCCGCCCATGGCCAATTGCCGCCCGGTGACCTCCTGGCGGGCCAGCACGGTGAGCGCCACCCAGGAGGCGGCCAGGCCCGGCAGCATCGACAGGAGGGTGATGCCAACGTCGTATTGGACCGCCACGCACAGGGTGAAGGCCAGCATGCCGATGAAGTGCATGGCCCAGATGCCCGCCCCCAGCGCGACGGCGGAAGTGGCCAGCGCCATCGTGCGGTGCACCGGTTCGTGGGTCAGCCGGGCCTGCCCCGCCAGGTGCAGCGCGAGGGTCGACGTGGCCACGGCCACCGCGACCGACAGCAGCACCAGCCACGGATCGTGCTGTGCCACCAGCAGGTCGGCAGGGGACTCTCCCAGCAAGAAAAACCGCTCCAGCATGCAAGCTCCTCCCGTGTGTCACCGGCCTTGGCCGTGGGGGATGGCTAACGCACGCGCGCGGTGCCATCGTTTATGGACAACGGGTGCATCATGAAGGCGATATCCCTGCGGGGCAAGCGCCGGGTGTTTCAGGGGACGCGGCCCGCAGGCCGCGGCACGGCTCAGGCGGCAGCCTGCAGCCCGTTGGAGAAGTGCTCGCGCATGGCGCAGGCGGCGGCCTGCGCGTCGTGTGCCTGCAGCGCGGCCAGCACCCGGCCGTGTTCGCGCAGCGATTCCTCGATGCGGCCCTGCTTGAGCAGCGAGTTGTGGCGGTTGAGCTTCATCACCTTGCGCAGGTCGGCCACCATCTGGTTGCGCCAGCGGTTGTCGGCCATCTCCAGCACCCGCATGTGAAAGCGCTCGTTCACCGCGAAGAAGCGCTCGCGGTCGGCCACGCTGGCGGCCAGCTCGCGGTGCAGTCCTTCCAGCTCGCGCAGCTGTTCGGCCGTGGCGCTGGCGGCGACCACGCCGGCCGCATCGCTCTCCAGCAGCGCCAGCAGGTGGTACACGTCGCGCAGGTCCTTGTCGGACACCTCGGTCACGTAAGCGCCGCGGCGGACCTTCATCGTGACCAGCCCTTCGGCGGCGAGCACCTTGAGGGCCTCGCGCAGGGGGGTGCGGCTGATGCCGAACTCCTCGGCGATGCGCAGCTCGTCGATCCAGCTGCCGGGCTGCAGCTCGCGCCGAAAGATGCGCTGGCGCAGTTGCTCCGCCACCTCTTCGTAGAGGGCGCGGGGGGTGAGGGTGGCGGCTGACATGGCGGGAATGTACCGCAGAAAAACTATAAATTAATAATTACAGATTGGGTTAGACTCGCTTCACTGTGCCAAATCGTTGCAGCGCCACCGCGCTTTTCTCGCGACCCGTGAAGCCTTCCCAGATATGAGCAGCAACACCCCATTCCCCTCTTTCGCCCCCGCAGACCTCGCCGCGTGGACCCGGGCCGCCGCCAAGTCGGCCCCCGGTGGCGATGTCGCGGCGCTGAACTGGGTGACGCCCGATGGCATCACGGTCAAGCCGCTCTACACGGCCGAGGACACGGCGAACCTGCCTTACGCCAACACGCTGCCAGGCTTCGAGCCCTATCTGCGCGGCCCACAAGCCACGATGTACGCGGTGCGGCCCTGGACGATCCGCCAGTACGCGGGCTTTTCCACGGCCGAGGAGTCCAACGCCTTCTATCGCAAGGCGCTGGCCGCTGGCGGGCAGGGGGTGAGCGTGGCGTTCGACCTGGCCACGCACCGCGGCTACGACAGCGACCATCCGCGGGTCACGGGCGACGTGGGCAAGGCCGGCGTGGCGATCGATTCGGTGGAGGACATGAAGATCCTCTTCGACCAGATTCCGCTGGACAAGGTGAGCGTGTCCATGACGATGAATGGCGCCGTGCTGCCGGTGCTGGCCGGCTACGTGGTGGCCGCGGAAGAGCAGGGCGTGCGGCAGGACCAGCTGTCGGGAACCATTCAGAACGACATTCTGAAAGAGTTCATGGTGCGCAACACCTACATCTACCCGCCCAAGCCCTCGATGCGCATCATCGGCGACATCATCGGCTACACGGCGCGGAACATGCCGAAGTTCAATTCCATCTCCATCAGCGGCTACCACATGCAGGAGGCGGGCGCCAACCAGGCGCTGGAGCTGGCCTTCACCCTGGCCGATGGCAAGGAGTACGTGAAGACGGCCATCGCCTCGGGGCTGGACGTGGACGAGTTCGCCGGCCGCCTGTCGTTCTTCTGGGCGATCGGCATGAACTTCTATCTGGAGGTGGCCAAGATGCGCGCCGCGCGCCTGCTGTGGTGCCGCATCATGAAGGCCACCGGTGCCAAGAACCCCAAGAGCCTGATGCTGCGCACCCACTGCCAGACCAGCGGCTGGAGCCTGACCGAGCAGGACCCCTACAACAACGTGGTGCGCACCACCATCGAGGCCATGGCCGCGGTGTTCGGCGGCACGCAGAGCCTGCACACCAATGCGCTGGACGAGGCCATCGCGCTGCCCACCGAGTTCTCGGCCCGCATCGCCCGCAACACGCAGCTCATCATCCAGGAAGAGACCCACATTACCAGCGTGATCGACCCCTGGGCCGGCAGCTACATGATGGAAAAGCTCACGCAGGACATGGCCGATGCCGCGTGGACCATCATCGAAGAGGTCGAGGCCATGGGCGGCATGACCCAGGCGGTGGACAGCGGCTGGGCCAAGCTCAAGATCGAGGCCGCGGCCGCCGAGAAGCAGGCGCGCATCGACTCGGGCAAGGACGTGATCGTGGGCGTCAACAAGTACAAGCTGCACAAGGAAGACCCGGTCGACATCCTGCAGATCGACAACGTGAAGGTGCGCGACGGGCAGATCGCGCGCCTGAAAGCCATCCGCGAAAAACGCGATGCCGCGCAGGTGCAGCAGGCGCTGGACGCGCTCACGGCCGCGGCGGAAAGCGGCGAAGGCAACCTGCTCGACCTGGCCATCCAGGCGATGCGCCTGCGCGCCACGGTGGGCGAGGTGTCCGATGCGCTGGAGAAGGTCTATGGCCGCCACCGCGCCGACACGCAGAAGGTGACGGGCGTGTATGCCGCCGCCTACGACTCGGCCGAAGGCTGGGAGCAGCTCAAGGCCGAGATCAACGAGTTCGCCGAGGCCGAAGGCCGCCGCCCGCGCGTGATGATCGCCAAGCTCGGTCAGGACGGGCACGACCGCGGCGCCAAGGTGGTGGCCACGGCCTTCGCCGACCTGGGGTTCGACGTGGACATGGGCCCGCTCTTCCAGACCCCCGAGGAATGCGCGCGCCAGGCCATCGAGAACGACGTGCATGCCGTGGGGGTCTCCACCCTGGCGGCGGGGCACAAGACGCTGGTTCCGGCCATCATCCAGTCGCTCAAGGACCAGGGCGCGGACGACATCATCGTCTTCGTGGGCGGCGTGATCCCGGTGCAGGACTACGACTTCCTCTACGAGGCGGGCGTCAAGGGCGTGTACGGCCCCGGCACGCCGATCCCGGCCAGCGCCAAGGACGTGCTGGAGCAGATCCGCAAGGCCTTCGCGGCATGACGACGGCGACCGTCGGCCGGGCGCCTGCGCGCATGGCATGGCGCCGCGTGGAGGTGCCGCATTGACCGCCCCCGCATTCACCTGGCATCCGGTGGCCGAAGCGGACTTCGAGCCCATGCTGGCGCTGCGCACCGCGGCCATGCGCGAAAGCCTGGAGCGCGTGGGCCGCTACACGCCCGAGCGCTCGCGCGAGCGGCTGCGCGCGGCTTTCACCCCAGAGCACATGTGGCACCTGGTCGCACCCGACGGCCGGCGCATGGGCTTCGTCACCGTGCGGCCCGAGGGCGGCCGGGCGCTGCGGCTGCAGCACCTGTACCTGCACCCGGACTGGCAGGGCGCCGGCGTGGGCGCCGCCGTGCTGGCCCAGGTGCAGGACCGGGCGCGCCGCGAAGGCGCCGTGCTGCGCGTGACCGCGCTGCAGCGCAGCGATGCCAACCGCTTCTACCAGCGCCACGGCTTCGTGCAGACCGGCGAGGAAGACGTGGACGTGCACTACGAGTGGCGGCCCGAAGAGGGGGCCGAATGAGCGCGCCCCGGCCTTCGACCGCTTCTTCTACGGGGGCTTCGCCCCATCGGCCACCTTCGCCCGGCGGCTGGCTGGACGGCATCCTCCAAGGCGCCCAGGCCGTGCAGCGCCGGGCCATGTCCAAGGCGATCACGCTGCTGGAGTCGACCCGTGCCGACCACCGCGCGCAGGGCGACGAGCTGCTCACCGCCTTGCTGCCGCACACCGGCCAGTCGTTTCGCCTGGGGATCAGCGGCGTGCCCGGCGTGGGCAAATCCACCTTCATCGAAGTGCTGGGCCTGCACCTCATCGGCCTGGGCCACCGCGTGGCGGTGCTCACCATCGACCCGTCGTCCACCGTGTCGGGCGGCTCCATCCTCGGCGACAAGACCCGCATGGAACACCTGTCCATGCACGAGAAGGCCTACATCCGTCCCAGCCCGTCCAGCGGCACCCTGGGCGGCGTGGCCGAGAAGACGCGCGAGGCCATGCTGGTGTGCGAGGCCGCCGGCTACGACATCGTCATGGTGGAGACCGTGGGCGTGGGCCAGAGCGAGATCGCCGTGGCCGGCATGACCGACATGTTCGTGCTGCTGCAGCTGCCCAACGCCGGCGACGATCTGCAGGCGATCAAGAAGGGCGTGATGGAGATCGCCGACCTGGTCGTCATCAACAAGGCCGACATCGACCCGCACGCCGCCACCCGCGCCGAGGCGCAGATCACCTCCAGCCTGCGGCTGCTCAGCCAGCACGGCAACCCCGAGCGCTCGCTGGGCCACCCCCGCCATGTGCCGGCAGCGGGCCACGGCGCGGTGCCGGCCGAAAGCGAGCCGGCTCCGGCCCCGGCCGATGCCGCCCCCTGGCAGCCCAAGGTGCTGCAGATCAGCGCGCTGCAGGGCCAGGGCCTGCAGGCCTTCTGGGCCGCCGTCAGCCAGTTCCGCCAACTGCAGACCGCCAGCGGCCGGCTCGCCCGCCGCCGTGAAAGGCAGGCCCTGGCCTGGATGTGGGAGCGCATCGAGGCGGGCCTGCGGCACGCGTTCCGCCAGCACCCCGAGGTGCGGGCGCTGCTGCCCACGCTGCAGGCGGACGTGGCGGCCGGGCGCATCGCCGCGTCCACTGCCGCACGGAATCTGCTCGCAGCACAAGAAAACTCCCGGCATACCGCTATTAAATAAATAGCAAAAGAATCACCACCGAAAGAGCGACCCATGCAAGACATCCTCGAACAACTGGAGCAAAAGCGCCAACTCGCCCGCCAGGGCGGCGGTCAAAAGCGCATCGACGCGCAGCACAAGAAGGGCAAGCTCACCGCGCGCGAGCGCATTGAGCTGCTGCTGGACGACGGCACGTTCGAGGAATGGGACATGTTCGTGGAGCACCGCTGCACCGACTTCGGCATGGAAGGCCAGAAGATTCCCGGCGACGGTGTGGTGACCGGCTACGGCATGATCAACGGCCGCCTCGTCTTCGTCTTCAGCCAGGACTTCACCGTGTTCGGCGGCGCGCTGTCGGAAACGCATGCCGAGAAGATCTGCAAGGTGATGGACCAGGCCATGAAGGTGGGTGCGCCGGTGATCGGGCTCAACGATTCGGGCGGCGCGCGCATCCAGGAGGGCGTGGCCTCGCTCGGCGGCTATGCCGACGTGTTCCAGAAGAACGTGCTGGCCAGCGGCGTGATCCCGCAGATCAGCATGATCATGGGCCCTTGCGCCGGCGGCGCCGTGTACTCGCCCGCCATGACCGACTTCATCTTCATGGTCAAGGACAGCAGCTACATGTTCGTGACCGGCCCCGAGGTGGTCAAGACGGTCACCCACGAGGAAGTCACGGCCGAGGAGCTGGGCGGCGCCGGCACCCACACCACCCGCAGCGGCGTGGCCGACATGGCGTTCGAGAACGACGTCGAGGCGCTGATGATGCTGCGCCGCCTGTACAACTACCTGCCGCTGAACAACCGCGAAAAGCCACCCGTGCGACCGAGCAACGACCCGGCCGACCGCATGGACCGCAGCCTCGACACCCTGGTGCCCGAGAACCCGAACAAGCCCTACGACATGAAGGAGCTGATCACCAAGGTGGTGGACGACGGCGACTTCTTCGAACTGCAGCCCGACTACGCCAGGAACATCGTCATCGGCCTGGCGCGCATGGAGGGTCAGACCGTGGGCATCGTCGCCAACCAGCCGCTGGTGCTGGCCGGCTGCCTGGACATCAAGAGCAGCATCAAGGCCGCGCGCTTCGTGCGGTTCTGCGACGCGTTCAACATCCCCGTGGTCACCTTCGTGGACGTGCCCGGCTTCATGCCCGGCACGTCGCAGGAGTACGGCGGCATCATCAAGCACGGCGCCAAGCTGCTGTACGCCTATGCCGAGTGCACCGTGCCCAAGATCACCGTCATCACCCGCAAGGCCTACGGCGGCGCCTACGACGTGATGAGCTCCAAGCACCTGCGCGGCGACGTCAACCTGGCGTGGCCCAACGCCGAGATCGCGGTGATGGGCGCCAAGGGCGCGGTGGAGATCATCTTCCGCGAGGACAAGAACGACCCCGCCAAGCTCGCCGCCCGCGAGGCCGAGTACAAGCAGCGCTTTGCCAACCCCTTCGTGGCCAGCGCGCGCGGCTTCATCGACGATGTGATCCTGCCGCACGAGACGCGCAAGCGCATCTGCCGCAGCCTGGTCATGCTGCAGGGCAAGAAGCTGGAGAACCCCTGGCGCAAGCACGGGAACATTCCGCTGTGAGCGATGCACGCCCCATGAAAACCGTCTGGATCGTCGATGGCGCCTACCTCTTCAACTACGGCAAGGGCCGGCCCTTCGACTACCTGAAGCTCAAGAACGAGATCACGCGCCTGAACGGCGGGCCGATCCACGAGAGCTACTACCTGAACTCGGCGAGCGATCCATCCACCGATGCCCAGAACGCGTTCCACTCCTGGATCAAGACCGCGCCACCCATCGGGCCGAAGTTCCGGGTGCAGCTCTACAAGCTCAAGCGCATGCACGCCAACTGCCCCAACTGCAGCCACCAGTTCGACCGGTCGGTGCAAAAGGGCGTGGACGTGGGCATCGCCACGCTGATCATCAAGCTGGCGGCCCAGAACGTGTACGACCGGCTGATCCTCTCCGCCGGCGACGGGGACTTCGAAGACGCCATCTCCTACGTGAAGTCCGAGCTGCACAAGGAGGTGTGGGTCTCGGGCTCCACCTCCAACCTCTCGCCCGACCTGCAGTCGTACTCGGACAACGTGCTCTGGATGGAAGACATGAGCCCGGCCATCGACCGGCACGCATGAGCCCCGTGCCGCAAGACAGACAGACGAAAAAGACGCAAGACACCGCCCGTTAGAACACCTCCACTCCCCAACACCATGTTCACCAAAATCCTGATCGCCAACCGGGGCGAAATCGCGTGCCGGGTCATCGCCACCGCCAAGAAGATGGGCATCGCCACCGTGGCGGTGTATTCCGATGCGGACAAGGAGGCGCGCCACGTCAAGCTGGCCGACGAGGCCGTGCACATCGGGGCGGCGCCCAGCCGCGAGAGCTACCTGCAGGCCGACCGCATCATCGCCGCCTGCAAGCAGACCGGGGCGCAGGCCGTGCACCCGGGCTACGGCTTCCTGTCGGAAAACGAAGCCTTCGCCAAGCGGGTGGAGGAGGAGGGCATCGTCTTCATCGGCCCCAAGCACCATTCCATCGCCGCCATGGGCGACAAGATCGCCTCCAAGAAGCTGGCGAACGAGGCGAAGGTCAGCACCATTCCGGGCTGGAACGACGCCATCGAGTCGGCCGAGCGCGCGGTGGAGATCGCCCGCGACATCGGCTACCCCGTGATGATCAAGGCGTCCGCCGGCGGTGGCGGCAAGGGCCTGCGCGTGGCCTACAACGACAAGGAGGCGCTGGAGGGCTTCACCTCGTGCCGCAACGAGGCGCGCAACAGCTTCGGCGACGACCGCATCTTCATCGAGAAGTTCGTGCAGGAGCCGCGCCACATCGAGATCCAGGTGCTGGGCGACAGCCAGGGCAACGTGATCTACCTGAACGAGCGCGAATGCTCCATCCAGCGCCGCCATCAGAAGGTGATCGAGGAGGCGCCGTCCCCCTTCATCTCCGACGCGACGCGCAAGGCCATGGGCGAGCAGGCCGTGGCCCTGGCCAAGGCGGTGAACTACCAGAGCGCTGGCACGGTGGAGTTCGTGGTCGGCAAGGACCAGGACTTCTATTTCCTGGAGATGAACACGCGCCTGCAGGTGGAGCACCCGGTGACGGAATGCATCACCGGCCTGGACCTGGTCGAGCTGATGATCCGCGTGGCGGCCGGCGAACCGCTGCCGCTCACCCAGGCCGACGTCCGGCGCGATGGCTGGGCCATCGAGTGCCGCATCAACGCCGAAGACCCGTTCCGCAACTTTCTGCCCTCCACCGGCCGCCTGGTGCGCTTTCAGCCACCGGAGGAGTCGATGTTCCAGGCCGACACCACCAAAAAGCTGGGCGTGCGGGTGGACACGGGCGTGTACGAGGGCGGCGAGATCCCCATGTATTACGACTCGATGATCGCCAAGCTCATCGTGCACGGCCAGGATCGGGAGGACGCCATCCACAAGATGCGCGCCGCGCTCAACGGGTTCGTGATCCGCGGCGTGGGCAGCAACATCCCGTTCCAGGCCGCGCTGCTGGCCCATCCGCGTTTCGTGGCGGGCGACTTCAACACCGGCTTCATCGCCGAGAACTACAGCCAGGGCTTTGCCTCGCAGGACGTGCCGCACGACGATCCGCTGTTCCTGGTGGCGCTGGCGGCCTACATGAACCGCCGCTACCGTGCGCGTGCCTCGGGCATCAGCGGGCAGCTGGCCGGCCACAACGTGAAGGTGGGCGAGCAGTTCGTGGTGGTGGTGATGGGGCACGAAGGCCGCAACGAGCACCACGCGGTGTCGGTGACGGACTTCCAGGGCAGCTCGGGCTCCAGCGCCGTGTCGGTGGGCGGCAAGAGCTACCAGATCGGCAGCGCGGCCACGCTCGGCCAGATCCGCGTGCAGGGCCAGTGCAACGGCGCGGGCTTCACCGCACAGGTCGAGCGCGGCACGCCGCGCAGTCCGCTGGCGCTGCGCATCTCGCACAATGGCACGCAGATCGATGCCATCGTGCTGTCGCCCCTCGGCGCTCGCCTGCACCAGCTCATGCCGTACAAGGCGCCGCCGGACCTGAGCAAGTTCCTGCTGTCGCCCATGCCCGGGCTGCTGGTCGACGTGGCGGTGCAGCCGGGCCAGGCGGTGCAGGCCGGCGAAAAGCTCGCGGTGATCGAGGCCATGAAGATGGAGAACATCCTGTTCGCCACCCAGGACGGCATCGTGGGCAAGGTGGTCGCCGGCAAGGGCGAGTCGCTGGCGGTGGACCAGGTGATCCTGGAATTCCAGTGATCTTCGTGCGCGGTGTCGCGGGCAGGGTGGGCAGGGCCCGAACCGGCCGGCACCGCGTGGCGCATGCCTGGGGGTGGCACGCTGTGGATCAGGACCATTTTGGCCTGCGGCGCATATTCCACTAGGGCATATTGCTATAAAAATCATAGTAAACCGTTTTTTGGAATCCGCATGGCAAATCCCATCACCGCACGCCCGTTCAAGGTCCTCGGCATCCAGCAAGTCGCCATCGGCGGCACCGACAAGGAGCGCATGAAGGCGCTGTGGGTGGACATGCTGGGCCTCGAACAGACCGGCACCTTCCGCAGCGAGCGCGAGAACGTCGACGAAGACATCCTGGCCATGGGCCGGGGCGCGCATGCGGTGGAGGTGGACCTGATGCAGCCGCTGGACGTGGACAAGAAGCCTGCCGTGCACACCACGCCGCTCAACCACATCGGCCTGTGGATCGACGACCTGCCGCGCGCGGTGGAATGGCTCACCGCCCAGGGGGTGCGCTTCGCGCCGGGCGGCATCCGCCAGGGCGCCGCGGGGCACGACATCACCTTTTTGCACCCCAAATCCAGCGCGGAGTTTCCGATCGCGGGCGAGGGGGTGCTCATCGAGCTGGTGCAGGCCCCTAAAGACGTGATCGCGGCGCTGGGCTGACGAATCCGCAGGCATTGCCTGCCGCCCTCCAGCGGCACTGGCGCCAACTGCACGCAACTCCGGGCATGGCTGCGCGGTAGGGCGATGTGTTTTCGGAAAGATGGCCATGGTTTCGCGACAGAAGGCGACACAGGTTTTGCACCTGTGCGATCGTGCAGGCAATGTCGCGCAACCTCGCTTAAAAAGCCCGATCGCGGGCCGGCCGTTGACGGCAGATAACGGCACTCCATCGTGCTCGGGTTTGTGAGGCCTGGATCTGGATTTGCGCCGCCGGCTCCGCCAGAATCTGCGCCTGCCACGACCGGCCAGACGCCGGACTGCCGAAAACCAGACGAGAAAGGGCCCACCCACCATGCCAACCACCGCTGTCCCACCCACCCCCGCCGCGGCGCAAGCCGTGCAACTGCACCGCCGCCCGCCGGTCGCGCAGGTGCCCGCCGGGCCCTGGTCCGTCGAGGCCATCCAGGCGCTGCTGGACAAGCCGTTCATGGACCTGATGTTCCAGGCCCAGAGCGTGCACCGCGAGCACTGGCCTGCCGGCGACATCGAACTGGCCACACTGCTGTCGGTCAAGACCGGTGGCTGCCCCGAGAACTGCGGCTATTGCCCGCAGTCGGCCGAGTTCGACACCGGCGTGAAAGCCGAGAAGCTGATGAGCGTGCAGGAAGTCACGGCTGCGGCCCAGGCCGCCAAGGATGCCGGCGCCACCCGCTTTTGCATGGGCGCCGCCTGGCGCGCGCCCAAGGACCGCGACATCGAAAAAGTGAGCGAGCTGATCGGCGCCGTCAAAGGGCTGGGCATGCAGACCTGCGCCACGCTGGGCATGCTCGAATCGCACCAGGCGCAGGCGCTGAAGGACGCCGGGCTCGACTACTACAACCACAACCTGGACACCGCGCCCGAGTACTACACCGACGTGGTCAGCACCCGCGCCTACCAGGACCGGCTCGACACCCTGCAGCACGTGCGCGGCGCCGGCATCAGCGTGTGCTGCGGCGGCATCGTGGGCATGGGCGAGGCGCCCGTGCACCGCGCCGGCCTGCTCGCCCAGCTCGCCAATCTGAATCCTTACCCCGAATCGGTGCCCATCAACAGCCTGGTGCGCGTGCCCGGCACCCCGCTGGCCGACAGCGAACCGGTGGACCCGCTCGACTTCGTGCGGGTGATCGCCGTGGCGCGCATCACCATGCCCAAGGCCCGCGTGCGCCTGTCGGCCGGCCGCCAGCAGATGGGCGATGCCGTGCAGGCGCTGTGCTTCATGGCGGGCGCCAATTCGATCTTCTATGGCGACAAGCTGCTGGTCACCGGCAACCCGGAGGGCGAGGCCGACGTGAAGCTGCTCGCCAAGCTCGGGCTGAAGGGCCACCGCACCACCCGCACCGAAACGGACGAACTGCCATTGCAGGCCTGACCGTCCCTGCCGCCGCCGCGCGGCCGCCGCTCACGCCTTCGGCGTGAACTGCAGCAGGCGCATGGCGCCCGCGATCGACACCGCCGCGCCGGCATAGCCCTCCCAGGGGGTGTTGCCGGTGCGCAGCCGCTCGTCCACATTGCGCACGGTCCACTCTGCGCTGCCCGTCAGGGTTTCCAGCTCCTTCCAGGCCAGCGGCACCGAGATGCCCAGGCCCGGCCGCGAGCGCGCCGACCAGGCGCAGACCGTGGTGGCGCTCAATCCGTTGCGCAGGTAGTCCACGAACACCTTGCCCACGCGGTTGCGGGGCCCGCTCTTGGCCACGAACAGGGCCGGAATGGTGCGGGACATGTGCTGCACGATGGCCTGCGAAAACGCCTTGACCGTATCCCAGTCGTGCCGCCGCTGGATGGGCACCACCACGTGCAGGCCCTTGCCGCCGCTGGTCTTGAGGAACGACGGCAGGCCGAGTTCGGTGAGCATCACGCGCATCAGGGTGGCCGCTTCCTGCATGCGGTCCCAGGCCAGGCCCTCGCCGGGATCGAGATCGAACGTCATACGGTCGGGCCGGTCGATGCGGTCCTTGCGGGCATTCCAGGTGTGGAACTCCACCGTGTTCATCTGCGCAGCGGCCAGCAGGCCCTGCGGCCCCACCACCTCCAGCAGCGGCGGATGGCCGGGATAGAGCGAGGCCTTGAGCGGCTGCACGCCCTGCAGGCTGCCTTGCTCCTGGTGGCGCTGAAAGAACAGCTCGCCACCGACACCGGCCGGCGCCCGCACCAGCGAGACCGGGCGCTGGTGCAGGTGCTCCATCATCAGCGGCGCCACCAGCGCGTAATAGCGCACGAGATCGAGCTTGGTGGTGCCCGATTCCGGGTCGATGACGCGCTCAGCGTGGGTCACGCGCAGGGTGTCCGCTCGCGCGGTCGAGGGCTTGGCGCGGGTGGCAGCCTTGGCCAGCGCCTTGGCGGGAAGAGGGCGCTCGTGCACGATGTCCTTGGCGGGCTTGTCGTCCCGCAGGCCTCGGAACACGGCGTGGCGGATGCGTTCGCTGTGCGTCCAGCTGGCGAAGGCCACCTCCGCCAGCAATTGCGGCCGCACCCAATGCACCTTGGCCGCGCCCCGGGCTGCGTTGGCGAACGGGCTCTTGGAGGTCGTCAGCGCCTCCAGGCGCTCGCGCAACTGCGCCAGGCTGCGCTCGTTGAACCCAGTGCCGACATTGCCCACGTAGCGCAGGCTCCCGTCTTCGTCCTGCACGCCCAGCAGCAGTGCGCCGATGCCGTTGCGCGTGCCCCTGGGCTCGGTGTAGCCGCCGATCACGAACTCCTGGCGCTGGCCGCATTTGAGCTTGATCCAGTCCGCCGAGCGTTGCGAGACGTACGGCGCGCTCCTGCGCTTGCCGATCACCCCTTCGAAGCCGAGCCGGCAGGCCGAGGCGATGAGCTGGCCCGGGGCCGCATCGAAGGCCTCGCTGAAGCGCACCGTCTGGCCCTCGCCCTCGGGAAGGATGGCGCGCAGGGCCTCGCGGCGGTCGGTGACGGGCAGCGCGCGCAGGTCCGCCCCGTTCACGAAGGGCAGGTCGAACGCGTAGAACACCAGCCCTGCCGCCGTGCCGTTCTCGAACGCGTTCTGCAGCGCCTGGAAGTCCGGCATGCCCTGGCGGTCCATCACCACGATCTCGCCATCGATCCAGCCGCTGTCGATGGGAAGCGCCTTCAGGGCCGTCACGAGGTCGGGCATCTTGTGGCCCCAGTCGTTGCCATTGCGGGTGAACAGCCGCACCTTGCCATGGTCGATGCGCGCGAGCAGCCGGTAGCCGTCGAACTTGAGTTCGAACAGCCAGTCGGCCAGATCGGGCGGCGGGCCCTGGACCAGCGTGGCGAGCTGGGGTTTGAGCTCGGCTGGCAGCGGGGCCTTGACCGCTTGGTCGGCTTTGGCGCCTCGGGCGGCCTTCGTTGCCCGCGCCTTGCCGGGCCGAGGCGCCTGGCCTGGCACGCCCGGCAGATCGGGCAGGGCGCTCACGCTGTCGGGCATGTCTTGCACCACGTCGAACTCGGCCGCCGGGCGCTCCAGTCCGTCGTGCTCCTTGATCAGCAGCCATGCGGGCTGCCGCTCCTGCTTGGCCCCCCGGGAGCGCATTCGCACCAGCGTCCACCGCCCCTGCAGCTTGTGGCCGTGGATCTCGAACTTGAGCTTGCCGGCCCGGTAGCCCTTCACCGGATCTTCCAGCGGCACCCAGTAGCCCTTGTCCCAGATGATGACCTTGCCCGCCCCGTACTGCCGCGCCGGAATCTGCCCTTCGAACTGGTTGTAGGCGATCGGGTGGTCCTCCACCTGCACCGCCATGCGCTTGTCGGCCGGATCGAAGCTGGGCCCCTTGGGCACGGCCCAGCTTTTCATGGTGCCCTCCAGCTCCAGGCGCAGGTCGTAGTGCAGCCGGGTGGCCCAGTGCTTGTGGATCACGTAGCGCAGCGCATCGGCGGTCGCCTCGGCCCCTCCGCGCGGCTCGGGGGTGATCGAGAAGTCGCGCTTTTGTTCATACAGCGCGAGGGCGGGGGGAGTGGTGCGGGAGCGGGCCATGTTCATGAACGTAGCAGCGGCGTGCTGATAAGGAATGTAGGAAGCCAACGCCAGCCCAAGAAAAATGATATTTTTATTAAATTCTGCGAATTTAAATAAAAAATGCTTTAATTAAATGATTATTAAGTATTTATACCTATTGATTAAAATTGCTTCGGTGGATAGTGCAAATGGTTTGCAGATTACATTTTGAGTCAAATGTCCAATAAGTGATTAGACACAAGGGAATATCATTCGCGGACCCCATTACCGTTACAAATTCCGGCATGGCCGGCATTCCCCATGACACGCCGAGTCACCATCCAGACGCCCCTGGGCGAGCAGTTGCAGTTTCGCCAGCTGCAGGGCAAAGAAGCCCGTCTCGGAGTCGATCAGCCCTTGCGCGTTCTGCACCCGCTGCGCGGCATCGGGCTTGCCCAGTGGATCGGGCTTGCTGGCACCACTGACGACCAGTTTGCCCAGGTTGAGGCTGTAGTTGAAGGTGCGCGCCGTGCCCAGGGGGTCGATGACGGTGGCGCCGGAGCCATCGGCTGCCGGATAGCTCACCTGGTAGCGGTTGACGCTGCCGGCCAGTTCGGTGCTGGTGGCCCGGCCCGTGCTGTCGTAGCCGAAGGTGCCCCAGCGCGCACCGGTCTCGTCCACGATGCCGGTGAGGGCCTGCGGGAAGCCCGCATCTTCGTACAGGAAGGACCGGCTCTTGCCATCGGGATAGGTGACGGTGGAGAGCCGGCCGCTGCCGTCGTAGGCATAGCGGATGACTTGCTGATCCGGTGTGGTAACAGAGGTCAGCCGGCCCGACGGTTGGTAATCAAGCAAGAGCTTCTGCCCGAACGGATTGGTGATGGAGGCCAAGAGTCCATACGCGTGGTACGCGTAGGACGTCACCCAGCCGTTGCGCGCCGTGACCGACTGCAGCTTGCCGCTGCTGCTGAACTGCAGCGTGGCGTCGTCGTCGCTGCGCTGGTAGGTCCAGGCGCCGGAGGCCGATTGCGTCAGCACGTCGTTGCTGGCCGTGGTCCAGGTGCTGCTGCCCGTCGCCTTGAAGAAGGTCCGCAGGTGGCCCTCTCCCGTCGTGATGCTCACGCTGATTCCGGTGGCCGCACTGCTGGCCAACAAAAACGCTTGATGATTGTGACTCCAGGCCATGCTCAAGGGCCCTTGGGGCCGGCCCGGGTCTTTGCCCCACGTGCTTTCGTACCGCCGAGTAAAAGACAGCGCCGCAGGCCCTTGCCCACTCCAATCGGTCTCGGTGCGAACCTTGGCTTCGTTCGACGGCATGATGGGCTGCCCCACCTCCACGCCGGAGGCCCTGCAGGAAAATGCCGGTGGTTCGGGCGTGGCGGCAATGCAGGCGTTGGTGGGCACGTCCTCGGCGAACCCCGGCTGGCAGGCACAGGTGCCGCTCACCGTGGTGGTGCTGTTGGGCGGGCAGGACAACGTAGATTGTTTCCAGATGGGGGCCCAGTAAGCCGCCGGGCCTTCAGAGGAGTCGACGGCGCAGTAGTCGCCTGCGACCACAAAGCCTGTGGCATTGGAATAGCCTCCAGCAAACCATGCGCAGTACGCCTCCTTGGTGGCGAACTTCGGGTTTCCCGTCGACCAATGGTACAGAAAGCTTTTTTGCAGTTCCGCATGCGCAGCGAGACTGCCTGTGAGCATCAAAAGGCCCAACGCAGCATGCAACAGTGCCCGCGCCATCGCGCAACGGCACAACCCGCTCAGCCGGCGCATGACAAACGCTGTCCACCCCAAAAAACCGCCTTGAAGTCCCGCGGCTCTGAGCACCGACGTGCCAAACACACGGCAGCCCACAGTCAAGGCACCGTCAACCGATGCCTCATTTTTTGCACATTGCATTTCTTCTCCCGCCTGCTGTTTTGTCTAATGCCTAAAAAACTAAATTATTAGTCACAAATCAATTGACTCACAAGCAATCAATTCATGCATGACCAGCCGCCCTCAAAACTCCGCATGCACCCGCACTGACACCACGTCCACCGGCCCCCGGTCGCGGTTGTAGCCCGGGTGCACGATGTGCTGCACCCCCAGCGAAACGGCGGACTGCAGCGGTCCGCCCGGCATCGGCACCGGGGCGAACGTGAGCCGGTAATACGCCTCCCACACCCGCTCGCTGCCGTAGCGCAGCGCCCCATCGCCGAGAAAAGCCCCCAGCCCACCCGCTGCGAGATAGTTACGGTGGTCGGCCGACAACCCGTTGACCGCCAAGGCGGCGCCCACACGGTCGGCGGCGCGGCCCCAGGCGGCGCCGCCGATCTGGCCGCCGAAGGACAGTTGGCGGTCGATCTCGGCGAAGGCGTACGTTTCCTGGCGGCCGCTGCTGCGGCTGGCGCGCACGAAGACGCCGGCGTCTTCCGCCAGCGGGGCCTCCAGGGTCAGGGCCCAGCCGGTCTTGGTCTGCAGGCGGCGCACGGCGCCGACGTCCGGCGTGCCGCCAACGGCCCGGGACGCGGCCAGCGCATCGGCGAACGCGCCCATGACGGCGCGGTTGCGGAACAGCAGCACGCGACCGTGCAGCGGGCCGGCGGGCAGGGCCACGGGCAGGTCGGATTCGGCCTCGATCTGGTCGCCGTAGTGCTTGGTCCACGAGCGGTCCAGCGGCTGGCCGTTGGATTCGCGCGGCTGCAGGGCGCGGCCACCGCGCACGGCCCACTGCGGCGTGCGGTATTCGAGGATGCCGGCCCAGGTGTAGCCGCGCGCATCGGCCGCGTAGTCCCAGGCGCCGGGCGTCAGAAAGGACCAGTTGAAGAACTGCTCGCGCGGGTCCTTGGCGTAGGGGTTGTTGTCGAAGTAGTCCAGCAGCGAGAGGTTGCCAGCCACCAGGGTCCACCGGCGCGCGCTGGCGCTGCCACCCAGTTCGTTGAAGTCGGGCTCGATGCGTTCGGTATCGCCGCCCGCGTCCCAGCGCTGCAGCAGGAACAGGCGCGCGCGATAGGCCTTGATCTGCGCGCCCGAGGTACGGGCCAGCTCGCCGTTGGAAAGCCCGCCCGCGCCTGACAGGTGCGACAGCGGCACGCCCTGCCCCGCCTCGGGGTTGAAGTGGATCTGCGCGCCGCTCCAGGGGCGCAGCCCGAGGTCGGCGGTGGCGGTGAAGGAATACGAGCGCTCGGCCGTGGGCACCAGGCTGTTGGGGCCGGTGTAGGGCGCATCGAACGAGGGCTTGTGCTGCCAGACGTAGGTGGTCTGCGCGTGCAGGGCCCAGGGGGGCGGGTCACCGTCCGCCGGGTTGCCGGCATCGCCGGACGGGGCGGCCAGGGCCTGGGCAGCGAGGACGGCCGCGGTGCCGCCCAGCGCGGCCTGCAGCACGCGCCGGGGCCCGAAGCCACGCAAGAAATGGGAGAGGAGCAACAGCATGCGGCGGCATTCTGTCAGGCCCTGGTGGCTGGCGCGTGTCCGCGCGACCGCCGCGCGCTTCAGCGTGGTTTTTTGCGCACAGGCAGGGTGGCTGCAGCGCTGGCCGAGACCTTGCCGCCCAGCCCGGGCGGCACGTGGGGGACCGGCTCAGGGATGGCGTCCGCAGGCTCGGCCACCGCGTCCGCGGCAGGCTCGGGCGATGCCACCGCAGCCGCAGCCGCAGCCGCAGCCGGAACGGGCGCGGCGGCGCGCGCGGCCGGCAGGGAGCGGCGCCAGGCCTCGATCACCACCTCGTTGACGAACTGCCGGTCCAGCCACAGCCACAGCACCATGGGCGCGAGCGTGGGCAGCACCAGCACGCCCAACTGGTAGCCGTACACCAGCGCCTCCAGTTGCCACTGGGCGACCTTGAGCACGCGCACGTCGAGCTGAGCCGTCAGCACCACCTGCATGAGCAGGTGCATCACCAGGCTGAAGGCCTGCAGCGGCACGAGCAGCGCGAAGCCGACCAGCGCGCGCCAGGTGCGCCCCGGGCCGCGCGCAGACAGCAGCAGGGCGAGGAAGATGGGCAGGCCGTAGGCATAGCGGCCGGGGTCGGATTCGACGGTGATCTCGACCAGGCGGTTGCCGGTCTGCGGCGTGGCGACCGCCACCGAGGTATCGACCTCGAACGCCCCGGGCCGCAGCCGCGTCTCGCGCACCCAGCCGGGAGCGGCGTGCTCCAGGACCGCGCCGGCCACCATGCCCACGGGGTACGAGGTCCAGGGCGAGACCCGGATCCACAGCAGGGTGAGCAGCACCACCCCGGCGAACAGGCCGAGGACGAAGATTTTCAGGCTGGCGGCGCGGC
Organism: Acidovorax sp. BLS4; assembly: GCF_032929295.1. Lineage (NCBI taxonomy): Bacteria > Pseudomonadati > Pseudomonadota > Betaproteobacteria > Burkholderiales > Comamonadaceae > Acidovorax > Acidovorax sp. BLS4. The sequence continues at coordinate 4,847,387 of NZ_CP136797.1, read as the reverse complement.
GCATGCGGTGCCGCGGATCACGCCGGCACGGCCGCAGGGGAGGCGGACGGTGCCGAGGGCGGTGCCGCCGGCGGCTCGTTCGGCGGGGCGCCCGCGCCGCCCCGGCTGCCGGCCCGCACCCACAGCAGCCAGACGATGAGCACGTCCACCATGATGAGCGCCTGCCAGAGGTATTCGTGGGCGAAGTTGAAGATGGCGGTGTTCCACTGCCCCAGGTAGAACAGGCTGACCACCCGCACGATGTTCATGGCCTGCACGGCCACGAAACCGGCGACCAGGCCGACCAGCTTGTGCCGCCAGGTGGACGGGAACGCCATAACGGCGGCGAACAGCACGATGCACGCCTCGATGCCGTTGCAACCCGCCTCGATGGAGACGCCGAAGCCCGTGGCCTGGTTCCACAGCACCTTGCCCGAGGCGGCGGCCGAGCTGTCGAACCAGGTGACCAATCCGGCGCAGATGCGCGCCAGCAGCGCCGTCCACGGCAGCACCAGGTGCTGCTGCACCCAGCCCAGCATGTTGATGCCGAACATCGTCAACTGCAGGGTCAGGAAGAGGAGGAAAAAGCGCAACATGCCGGAAGGCTCCGCAGAGTAGAAAAGGGACCGCCGCACATTATCCAGGCAGCATGCCTACACCCGCCATGGGAAAAGCCTGCGGATGGGCGTCTACTTCCGGAAAGGCGCTCCACCTTGCCTGCTCATAGACCAGCCGCAGGGGCTGAAGCAACGCGATGGGACGCATCAGCCCATCGCAGAGCCCGCAACCTTCAGTTACCAACCTGGAATTAATCCAGGTTGAGTCATCACTATGATGCGGCGCATGGTGCAGCCGGGAGGGCAGTGCCAGCCTCTTTCCCAAATCATGAATATGAGTACCGCCATATGGTGGTGAAACGGCATGCCATCGCGGCGTTGTGCATCGCCGCCCATCTCTTTCCATCCCATGCGCAGGAATCGAAGTCGCCCGCCCCTGCGCGCAAGTCCTATCCGGTTGCAGCCGTGGCATCGGTCGAGATCACGCGGCCCGCGGCGCAAAACGCAGCGGGAGAGTCCGCCCCCTGCGTTGGCACCCGGCCGCTGGCAGAACAGGATGTCCGCCGGTTCCTGGCCCATTCGAGGCCCATCGACCGCCGTGCCTATCTGCACGACCATTTCCTCACCGGTGACTGCTACACGGAGGCCCGCATCCGGTTCAAGGATGGCCGCGTTGCCACGCTGGGCATCGCCAACGATGCCGGCACCGCCCTGCTCACGCCGGTCGTCGCGGGCAAGGAGCAGGCGTCCGGCCGCTACCTGCACTGCGCGCGGTGCACGGGCTTGCTGGACCTGCCGGACCGCGAACCTCCGAATTAACCCTGGCCACCATCGCAGCCCAATAAAAAAAGCCCGGCCTCCCAAGAAGACCGGGCTTTTTGATTGCTACTTATTTAATAGCAATACGCCCTAGTGAATCATGCGCTGGAGGCCGATCAGGCCAGCAATGCATTCACGCGCTTCACATAGGCGGCGGGGTCCTCGGGCAGGCCGCCTTCGGCCAGCAGCGCCTGGTCGAACAGGATGTGCGCCAGGTCGTGGAAGTGCACGCTGCCGTCCAGCTTCTTGACCAGGGCGTGATCGGGGTTCACCTCCAGCACGGGCTTGGACTCGGGCGCCTGCTGGCCGGCCTGCTTGAGCATGCGCGCCAGCTGGGTGCTCATGCCGTCGTCCTGCACGACCAGGCAGGCGGGCGAATCGACCAGGCGGGTGGTGGCGCGCACGTCGTCGGCCTTGTCCTTGAGGGCTTCCTTGAGCTTGGCCAGCAGCGGCTTGAAGGCCTCGGCGGCTTCCTCGGCGGCCTTCTTCTCGGCCTCGTCCTGCAGCTTGCCCAGATCGACCGCGCCCTTGGCCACGGACTGCAGCGGCGTGCCGTCGAAGTCCTGCAGGTAGTTCAGCGCCCACTCGTCCACGCGGTCGGTCATCAGGAGCACCTCGATGCCCTTTTTCTTGAAGACTTCGAGCTGCGGGCTGTTCTTGGCGGCGGCCAGCGTGTCGGCGGTGATGTAGTAGATGGCGTCCTGGCCTTCCTTCATGCGCGCCTTGTAGTCGGCGAACGAGACGGTGACCGCATCGCTTTGCGTGGAGGCGAAGCGCAGCAGCTTGGCCAGGCGCTCGCGGTTGCCGAAGTCCTCGCCCAGGCCTTCCTTGAGCACGGCGCCGAATTCGGCATAGAACGCCGTGTACTTGCCTTCCTTGGCCTTGTCCTCGTCGCTCACCACATCGGTCACGCCGTCGGCGCCTTCTTCACCGGCGGTGTGCTTGTCGTGCTTGGCCAGGTCTTCCAGCATGCCGAGCACGCGCTTGGTGGAGCCTTCGCGGATGGCGCGCACGTCGCGGCTTTCCTGCAGCAGCTCGCGGCTCACGTTGAGCGGCAGGTCGCTGGAGTCGATCACGCCCTTCACGAAGCGCAGGTAGGTGGGCATCAGCGCCTCGGCATCGTCCATGATGAACACGCGCTTGACGTACAGCTTCACGCCGGCCTTCTTGTCGCGGTTCCACAGGTCGAACGGTGCCTTGGCGGGCACGTACAGCAGCTGCGTGTACTCGGTGTTGCCCTCCACGCGGTTGTGGCTCCAGGTGAGCGGGTTCTCGTGGTCGTGGCTGATGGCCTTGTAGAAGTCCTGGTACTGCTCTTCGGTGATGTCCTTCTTGGGGCGGGTCCACAGGGCGCTGGCCTTGTTGACGGTTTCCCACTCGCCGGTCTTGACCATGCCGCCGGGCTGGCGGCCGCCGTTTTCGTCACCGGGGTTGATCAGCTCGCCCTCTTTCCACTCTTCCTTTTCCATCAGGATGGGCAGGCTGATGTGGTCGGAATACTTGCCGATGATGGACTTGATCTTCCAGGCGTTCAGGAACTCTTCGGCGTCGTCGCGCAGGTGCAGGATGATGCTGGTGCCGCGCTCGGGGCGGGTGATGGTCTCGACCTCGAAGTCGCCCGTGCCGCCGCTGATCCAGCGCACGCCCTGCTCGGCGGGCAGGCCGGCCCGGCGCGATTCCACGGTGATCTTGTCGGCCACGATGAAGCCGGAATAAAAGCCCACGCCGAACTGCCCGATCAACTGGCCCTGTTCGGACGCGGTGGCCTTCTGGTCGCCCGAGAGCTTGCCCATGAAGTCCTTGGTGCCGCTCTTGGCGATGGTGCCCAGGTGGTCGATGGCCTCCTGCTGGCTCATGCCGATGCCGTTGTCGGTGATGGTGAGCGTCTTGGCGTCCTTGTCGAAGGCCACGCGCACTTCGAGGTGGGGCGCGTCTTCGTACAGGGCGTTGTTGTTCAGGGCTTCGAAGCGCAGCTTGTCGCAGGCGTCGGACGCATTGGAGATCAGCTCGCGCAGGAAGATTTCCTGGTTGGAGTACAGCGAATGCGTGACCAGGTGCAGCAGTTGCGCCACTTCGGCCTGGAAGGAATGGGTCTGTTTGCTCATGGTGTGGATTGGGAGGTCGGGGTCATTCACAAAAAGAGGGATGCCCCGGCAGTTCGGGGCAGGCGCCGCATTATCAAGGCTGGCGGGTCCGCCCCCGGCCGAGGACCCGCCCCGGGGCACCGGCGGCCATTGAACTCCGGGCGCGCGCCCCGTTCCAAGCCGCCATCCAGCCCCCAGCCCCCAGCCCCCAGCCCCCAGCCCCCAGCCCCCGGGCCGCAACCCGACAACGGAACCCGATCCATGCGCCCACTCCAAAGCCTGCTTCACAGGCACCTGCCGATGGCGGCGTGCCTGGCCCTGCTGCTGGGCCCCGCGCCGCCGCTGTGGGCGCAGCAGGCCACGGGCCGTCCCGATGGCTTCGCCGCCGGGGTCACCGGCGGCGGCCAGGCCGAGGTGGTTCACCCCACCTCGCTGGAGGGCCTGGAGCGCGCGCTGTGCCAGCGCGCCGAGGGCCCGCGGTGCACCGACGACGCACCGCGCGTGATCGTGCTGGACCGCCTGTTCGACTTCCGGGGGTCGCTGCAGGCCAACGGCTCCGCCACCACCACCGAGGCCGGGTGCCTGGCCTTCGCCTGCCGGGACGCCCCGCCGGGCCAGGGCGGCCAGTGGGGCCTGAACGTCGCCCACTTCTGCGACGGCCGCCCGGCCGCCCCGGTGACCTACGACAACGCCGGGCGCCGCCCCCTGCCCGTGGGCTCCAACAAGACCCTCGTCGGCGTCGGGCGCAACGCCGGCATCCAGGGCCGGGGCCTGCGCATCGGCGACGGCAGCCACAACGTCATCGTCCAGAACATCCGCATCACCGACATCAACCCGGGCGTCGTCTGGGGCGGCGATGCGCTGACCATCGACGGCGCCGACGGCGTGTGGGTGGACCACAACCTGTTCGCGCGCATCGGCCGCCAGATGGTGGTGACGGGCTTCGGCAGCGCCTCGCACGTCACCCTGTCCGGCAACGAATTCGATGGGCGCACCGGCCAGTCGGCCACCTGCGACGGCCACCACTACTGGCTGTGGCTGTTCCTGGGCGCGCAGGACACGATCACCGTGGCCCGCAACTACGTGCACGACACCTCGGGCCGCGGGCCGCATGCGGGCGGCATGCGGAACGCCACCGTGGCCGCGCACCTGGTCAACAACTATTTCGAGAACCTCAGCGGCGAAGGCGCGGCCATGCCCCTGACGGCCACGGCCCGCCTGTTGATGGAGGGCAACCATTTCGACCATGTGACCCGGCCCGTGTACCGCTACCCGCACGCGCCCGGCCCGGGCCCGGCCTTCGCCCCGTTCGCCGGGCAGGCCGACCCGCCCGATGGCCTGTGCCGCCAGGCCATCGGCCGGGACTGCGTGCCCAACGACCAGACGGCCAGCGGCACCGCCGACGCGCCAGCGCTGGATGCGCCGGCGATCCAGGCTTTCGGTGCGTGGCGGGCCTGGCTGATCGCGCCGGAATCCGCCGCCGAGACGGCCCGCTCGGTGCGGCGTCAGGCGGGCGTCGGCGTGATCGGCACCGCCGGGGGCGCCCTGCCCTGAGCGCCCGTGCCCCGATGGAACCTGCCCAAGGAAGTTGCTATTAATTTAATAGCAATCAAGGCATGATTCACTAGGGCATGGAGGCAAAAGCACCCAAGAATCCTGCCATGGGTGCCCGCGGCATGCCCCACGCGCACCCGGCGTCAGAACTTCTCGTGCGCCCCCAGGTAGCGCCACTGCCCGACGGGCAGGTTGCCCAGGGTGATGCGGCCGATGCGGATGCGCTTCAAGCCCACCACCTTCAGGCCCACCAGTTCGCACATGCGGCGGATCTGGCGCTTCTTGCCTTCCTTGAGCACGAAGCGCAGTTGCTCGGGGTTCTGCCAGTCCACGCGGGCGGGCCTGAGCGGCTGGCCATCCAGGGCCAGGCCATGGCACAGGCGGGCCAGCTGGTCGGCGGGAAAGGCGTCCTGCACGTTCAGCGCCACCTCGCCGTACTGCACGCGCACGAGGTATTCCTTCTCGACGTCGGAGTCCTCGCCGATGAGCTGGCGCGCCACGCGGCCGTCCTGCGTGAGCACGAGCAGGCCGACGGAATCGATGTCCAGCCGCCCGCAGGGTGCCAGGCCCCGCAGCTGCGGCGGCGAAAAGCGCATGCGGCTCGGGTCCTCGCGCCAGTGCGTGCGCGGGTTGATGAGGGCGACGGCGGGCGTGTGCCCGTCCTCGGCCTGGCCGCTCACGTAGCCCATGGGCTTGTGCATCAGGATGGTGACCTTCTGCTCCTGAAAGCCCTGCGCCACGCGCTCGACCTCGATGCGGTCGGTGGGCAGCACCTGCAGCCCCATCGGCGCGACTTCGCCGTTGACCTTGACCCAACCCTGCGCGATCCAGTCGTCGGCCTCGCGGCGCGAGCACAGGCCCAGCTCGGCCATGCGCTTGTTCAGGCGCGAGGTGCCGCCCTCGCCCGCCAGGGGCGCAGCGGCAGGCCCGCGCCGGGCGGCCGCCTGCGGTGCGCGGTCCGGCGACCGGCCCTGCCAAGGCTCGGGCCGGGACGGGGCTTGGGCCGCGGCAGGACGGACAGCGGAGCGCGGCGATGCGTTGTTGGCGCCGGCATTCGGGCCATTGAACGGCCGGGCGGCGGGGCCGGCATTCGCCCGGGTGGCGGGTTGCGCGGTGGCCGGTGCCCGGCGTGCGGAGGGTGCGGTGGCCGCAGGCGGCGCCACCTTGGCGGGGGCGGCGGGGGGAAGGGAGAGGCGGCGGCGGGGCGGCGAATCGGACATGGGCGCTATTTTCGCTCGGCCGCCGCGGCGTGCCAGGCGATAAAGTCGTCCGTGGGGAGCGGCCGGCTGATGTAGTAGCCCTGCGCATCGTCGCAATGCAGGGCCCGCAGTCGCTCCAGGATGGACACGGTCTCCACCCCTTCGGCCACCACGCTCAGGCCCAGGTTGTGCGCCAGATCGATGGTGGAGCGCACGATCTGCTCGTCGCCGTCGTCGGAGGCCATGCCGATGACGAAGGACTTGTCGATCTTCAGCTCGTCCACCGGCAGCCGCTTGAGGTAGGCCAGCGACGAGTAGCCCGTGCCGAAGTCATCGATGGACAGCTTGAAGCCCTGCTCGGACAGGCGGTTGAGCATGGCCTCGGCCCGCAGGGGCTCGTCCATGATGGCGCTCTCGGTGATCTCCAGGCAGAACGACGCGGCGCTCACGCCGTGGCGCGCCAGCAGGGTGCCCAGGCGGTTGCTCAGCTCGGGGTCGAGCAGGTCGCGCGTGGACAGGTTGATCGAGATGCGCAGCGCCAGATCCTGCACGCGCGGCTGCGCCAGGAAGATCACCGCCTGCTCGAACATCCACAGCGTGAGCTGCCGCACGAAGCCGGTCTGCTCCGCAAAGGGGATGAACTGCATCGGCGGCACCATGCCGCGCTCAGGGTGCTGCCAGCGCACCAGGGCCTCGGCCGCGTGGCCCGGCTGGCCGGTCAGCGACACCTTGGGCTGCAGGAACAGGCGCAGCTCGTTGCGGTCCACCGCGCGGCGCAGTTCGGTCAGCAGCGAGAGCGAGACGGCGCTGGAGGAATCCATCGACGGCTCGTACACCAGCGCCCCGCTGAGCCGCAGCTTGGCCGCGTACATGGCGATTTCGGCGTGGCTCAGCAGGGTGTCGGCATCCTGCGCCGGACCGGGCCAGCAGGCGATGCCGATGCCCGCGCTCAGATCCACCGTGCGGTCGTCGAAAGCCATGGGCGTCTCGAAGGCCCGGAGGATGCGCTGGGCCATGTCGCGCGCGGCCGCCTCGTCGGCGCCGGGCAGCAGCATGGCGAACTCGTTGCCGCCCAGGCGGGCGATGACGTCCTGCGGCGACCGCGTCTGCCCGCTGATGCGTTCGGCCACGGCCTGCAGCAGCCGGTCGCCCAGCGCGTAGCCCAGCACGCCGTTCACGTGCTTGAATCGGTCCAGGTCCAGCGCGATCACGGCCACGGGGCGCCCTGCGCTGCCGGGGCCGATGGCCTCCATGATGGCGCGGCGAAAGCGCTCCCGGTTGGGCACGCCGGTCAGCCGGTCGGTATCGGCCAGCCGCAGGATCTCGCCCTGCTGCCCTGCGATGTCCACGCGCATGCGGTCGAACGAGCGGGCGAGGTTGCCGATCTCGTCGAGGCGGCGCGTGTGCTCGATGGGGGCGTCGTAGTCGCCCTGGGACAGGCGGTGCGTGGCCGAGACCAGCGAGCGCAGCGGTGTCGTCACGCGGCGCGCCATGAAGGCGCTGCCCAGCGCGAAGAGCACCAGGCCAGCCACGGTGATCCCACCCAGCAGGGCCTGCAGCTGGCGGTAGGGCGCCACCACGTCGTTGAGCGAACGAAGCAGCAGCGCCCGGGCACTGGTGGCGCCGCTGTCCAGGCGCACGGGGCGCACCAGCAGCGTCTCGCCGCCGAGCACCTGCTCACCACCCATGCGGAAGTCGCGCAGATCGGCCAGCGCGCGGTCCGGCAGGGTGCTCACCGGCACGGCCACGGCACCGGTGGCATCGCGCACCTGGATGGCCACGTCCACCGACAGCAGTTGCTGCATCTCGGACACCAGCGTCTCGTTGACCGGAAAACCCATCAGCACCCAGCCCACCAGCAAAGGCGCCCGCATGGGCACCATCACGAACTGGTACGGGATGCCGTGCACCACGGCGATCTGGCTGCCCTGTGGCTGCGCCACCAGCGCGGGCACGGCCTGGTCCACCGCGCTCTGGTAGTCGGCCGGAGTGCGCGAGGGGCTGGTGGCCTGCAGGTGCATGCGGGTGTCCAGCAGCGCCGTCATCGCGGCGCCGATGCGCGCGCCGTGGTTCTCCAGCACGGACTGGATCGTCTCCGAGTCGCCCGAATTCACGGCGGACCGAAAACCGTAGTCGGCCGCCAGCAGCACCGAGGCCTCCTGCAGCCGCACGGCGTTCTGCGTCAGCAGCCAGCGCCAGACGCGTTCGTCCACGTCCAGGCTGCGCTCGATCTGGGCGCGGGCATTGCGCACGATGAAGGTCTGCACCACGGCAAATCCCGCCGCCTGCACGATCAGCAGCAGCAGCAGGGAAATGCCGACCAGCCGAAGGATCAGGCTGCGGTGCAGCGCGCGCAGGTTCAAGGGGTCACCCCCGTCAGGCGGACGACCACCGGCGCCGCGCCTTCGGCCACCGCCAGGGGCTGCGCATAGGCCGCGGCGCCCACCGGCAGGCCCGAATGCCACACGCGCAGCGTGTAGTTGCCCGCGGGCACCTTCTCCAGGCGCGCGCTGCCGAACGGCGCGGCACTCTGCGCGAAATACGGTGTCTCCAGCACGAGGATCCAGGCGACCATCTGGTCGTGGATGTTGCAGCCGAGCACCACGACGCCCGGCCGGTCGAAGAGCACGGGGTTGGCCGGCGTGCCGGAATACAGCTGCAGCTCGAACTTCTTGGCCGGCGAGAACGAATACACATGGTGGCGCACGTTGTCCCTGTTCGGAAACCGCACCTCGGTGCCCACCGTCACGGCCAGCACCTCGGGCACGAAGCGGCGCTTGAGCTGCCCCATGTCCTGCTGGGCCATGGGACGCACCAGCTTGTGCGCCTCCGGGGAATCCAGGAACACGACCGCGCCCGGCAGCGGTTTGCCGGAGCCATCCTGCACCGTCACCTGGACCTCCGCAGCCATCGCCGGCAACGCCAGTGCACAGAGCACGGCAACCATGCTCCGGAGCATGGTCGAGCGAAGTCGGGTCATGGGGCCGGTTCCTTCCAAAAATGTAACAAGACCACGGCGGATCGAAGGGCGCCAAAGTGGAATGCGCAAAAATGGCACGGCGCTACGCTACCAAAAAAATAGCATCGGAACGATGCATTTAATAAGATATGAGCGATTAAATCAATTCATACAAGTGCGCCATCCACCCGGCACTTTAGAGGCAGATACTCCCTGTTGGGTCTTTCATATGTAACACCCATTGCGAATGCGGCCACTGCCCGGACGGCGCCGCACACCGATCACTGGCACTGCTTTTGCTGTGCATTTCGTTCAAAGGCCATCGGCCACGGAAAACACCATGCAGACCGCTTCGTTCTTCAAGACCCTCTCCATCTCCCGCCGTCTTTTCCTGGGGTTCGGCTGCATGCTGGCGCTGCTCATCGCGGTGGCCTTCGTGGCGCACGCCTCGCTGAACGAGGTCAACCAGCAGATGCAGCAGATGACCGGCGCCAGCGCCGCCAAGATGCGGCTGGTCAACAGCATGCTGGAGAACGTGAGCGCCATCGGCATCCAGGGGCGCTCGGCCGCGATGCTCGGCGAGGTCGATCCCAAGAGCGCGGACGAGCAGACCCGCCGCGTCGGCCAGGCACTACAGCGCTACGCGGCGCAGGAGACCGAGCTGGCCACGCTGCTCGACTCCGGCGCCACGCCAGCCGAACGCCAGCTGCAGACCGACATCCAGGCCCTGGCCCGCAAGACCCGCCCCGAGCTGGACACGGCGCTCAAGGCCATCTCCGACGGTGACACCGTGAGCGCCACGCTCTCGCTCATGACGCGCGTGGCCCCTGCCGAAGCCGCCTGGCGCGACAAGCTGGCCGAACTGGTGCAGCTGCAGAACAACCTCAACACCGAGGCCGCGGCCGGCGCGTCGCGCATGGAAAACCGGGCCCGCGCCATCGGCGGCGGGCTGGTCGCGCTGGCCATCGTGCTGGGCGCGCTGATCGCCTGGCGCACGACAGCCAGCATCACCCAGCCCATCGGACGGGCGGTGGTGGTGGCCGAACGCATCGCGCGCGGCGACCTCACCTCGCGGGTGGAAGTGCGCATCCAGGACGAAACCGGCCGGCTGCTGGACGCCATCGCCGCCATGCAGGAGCAGCTGCGCTCGCTGGTGGGCGGCATCGGCACCACGGCGGATTCGATCCTGCTGGCCAGCTCCGAAGTGGCCTCGGGCAACCTCGACCTGAGCCAGCGCACCGAGCAGACCTCGGGCAACCTGCAGCAGGCCGCATCGGCGCTGGAGGACCTGACGCACACCGTGCAGCAAAGCGCCGATGCCGCGCGCCAGGCCAACCAGATGACCGCCGCCGCCTCGCAGGTGGCCGAGCGCGGCGGCGAGGTCGTCTCGCAGGTGGTGCGCACCATGGATGTGATCAGCGCCAGCTCGCGCAAGATCGCGGACATCATCAGCGTGATCGACGGCATCGCCTTCCAGACCAACATCCTGGCCCTCAATGCCGCGGTCGAAGCCGCGCGCGCGGGCGAGCAGGGCCGCGGCTTCGCGGTGGTGGCCGGCGAGGTGCGCGCGCTGGCGGGGCGCTCGGCCGACGCCGCGCGCGAGATCAAGGCGCTGATCCTGGCCAGCGCCAATCAGGTGCAGGAAGGCACCACGTTGGTGGGCCACGCGGGCGCCACCATCGGCGAACTGGTGCAGTCGGTGCAGCAGGTGTCGGGGATCATGGCCGAGATCACCGCATCCGCCCGCGAGCAGAGCGACCGCATCGCCGAAGTGAGCCAGTCGGTGGGCGCGCTGGAGACCATGACGCAGCAGAACGCCGCGCTGGTGGAAGAAAGCAGCGCGGCCGCCGGCAGCCTCAAGGACCAGGCTGGCCGGCTCACGGACATGGTGGGCACCTTCCGCCTGACGCGCACCCCCGAATTGGCAGCGCCCGTCAGCCGCGCATGACCGCCTGGGCGTCCGGCGACCCCGGCGCCCGGATGGCGCGCCGCACGGGCACCTCGGCCTGCGCGGCGAACACGCTCTCGCGCAGCGCGGGCAGGTCCAGCACCCGCAGACCGCCATATTCCACGCAGATCGCGCCCTGCGCCTGCAGCTCGGCCAGCGCCTCGTTCACGCGCTGGCGCGACAGCCCCACCAGGTACGCCAGCTCCTGCTGCGTGATGCGCAGCACCTCGCGCACGCCCGGGTAGAGCACCGGATTGAACAGCGCCGCCAGGCTGCGCGCCACGCGCACGTCGGGGTTGCCCAGCCGGTCGATCTCGCGCGCGGCGATGAACTGGCCCAGCCGCTCGTTGAGCTGGTTCATCACGAACCGGTTGAAGCCGATGGAGTGGTCCAGCAGCCAGTGGAAGGTGTCGATGGGCAGGCCCGCCACCACGCTCTTGCGCAGCGCCTGGATGTTGTAGCGGTAGGGCTCGCGCTTGACCGCCGTGCCCTCGCCGAACCACCCGCCCGGGGGCACGCCGGTGAAGGTCATCGTCTGGCCCTGAGCGTTGTCGGTGCTCATCTTGAGCAGCCCCTCCACCACGCCGAACCAGTAGGTCACCGGCCGGCCCACGCGGCACACGTAGTCGCCCACCTTCGCATCGCCCACCAGCAGCGCGGCCACGGCGCGCTCGCGCTCGGGCGCGGACAGCAGCGCCAGCCAGGGAATGCCGTCCAGCTCCACCTGGGACGGCAGGCGGCGGCGCTGGTGCAGCGAAAGGTCATCGTTCATGGACTGCGAGCATGGCGCAGGAAGGCCGCTGGGCGATTGCGGGAATACCACGACGCGGACTGTTGCCGGGACGACAAAGAATCGGCCCGCTCGCGCCGATGATCCGCCCAAAGGCCACGGAGACACCATGCCAGAACTATTCCAACAGGCCCCCTGTTTCGCCCCGTCCGCCACGCCGGCCTCGCCCGCCGCGCGCCGCCGCCTGCTCGCGGGTGCGGCCGCGCTGGCCCTGCCCTGGATCGGCGCCGCGCCGGCGCGCGCACAGGGCACGGCGCTGCGCATCGCGCAATCCACCGCGCTCACCGGGCCGCTGGGCGACCTGGGCTCGGCCATGCACCAGGGCGCCAAGGCCGCCTTCGCCGCCATCAACGCCCAGGGCGGCGTGCAGGGCCAGGCGATCGAACTCACCACGCTGGACGACGGCTACGACATCCCCCGCGCGCTGGCCAACGTGGACAAATTCCTCGCCGACCGCGAGCAGTTCGCGCTCTTCAACTGCATGGGCACGCCCATGGTCGAGGCCATGCTGCCCAAGGTGCTGCCCTCGGGCATTCCGTTCTTCGCCCCGTTCACCGGCGCCATGCTCAGCCGCGTGAAGGGCGCGCACAGCGTGTTCAACGTGCGCGCCACCTACGCCGAAGAGGCCGACAAGCTGGTCCAGCACTTCTCCACGCTGGGCATCCGGCGCATCGCCGTGGCCTACCAGAACAACGCCTTCGGCAAGGAGGTGTTCAACGCCGCCCGCGACGCCATGGCCCGGCTGAAGCTGGGCGAACCGCTGTCCGGCACCGTCGAAAGCGATGCGTCGAACGCCGGCACCACGGCGCGCCAGGTGGCCGACGGCAACCCCGAGGCGGTGCTGATCGGCCTGGCCGGCAAACCGGCGCTGGAGTTCGTGAAAGCCTTCCGGAGCCTTCGGCGCGGCACCGCGCTGTATGCCACGTCCGTGATGGGCACCTCGGCCGCCGTCAAGGCCCTGGGACCGGATGCCGTCGGGCTCACCATCTCGCAGGTCGTGCCGCTGCCCACCAACGTGGTGGTGCCGGTGGTGCGCGAATTCCAGGCCGCCTGGAAAGCCGTGGGCGCCACGGCCGAGCCCTCGCACCTGGCGCTGGAGGGCTACATCAACGCCCGCGTGTTCGCCCAGGCCCTGCAGCGCGCGGGCCGCAACCCGTCGCGCGCCGCCTTCGTGGATGCGACCTGGAGCCTCAAGAACTGGGACCTGGGCGGCTTCGAAGTGAACGCCACCGGCCCGGAACGCAGCGCCTCGCGCTTCGTCGAGCTGACCCTCGTGGGGCGGGACGGCCGGTTCATCCGCTGAGCCGCTCAGCGGTCGCCGGCCCGCGATCATCGGAGCGCGGTGGACGAATCATTTGCTATTAAATATATAGCAATACAGGCATGCAATCCGCCGGCATGGGCCTGTTTTGGCCTGTACCAGCGCACCCGCTGCGCCCTCGACTTCGCCCTTGGCTTCGCCTTCACTGCGACGGCACGGCGTAGCGGTAGCCCCGGAATGCCCACACCGTGCGGGACGGCTCGATCTTCTCCAGCACCACGCCCGGCGCGGCCTGGTCGCCCTCGTGCAGCACCTGCCCATTGACGATGGCCATGCGGTAGGCCGGGTTGGCCGAATAGGTGGCGCCGCTGAACTGCATGGCCGGCAATTGCTCGCGCACGGACGGCGGCAGATCGCGCTGCGCCACGACGGGCTGGGCCGGGGCCTGGGCGGGCGGCGCCACGGCGGGTGCGGCCGGGGCCTGGGCCGGCGGCAGCAGGCGCGCGGTGGCCGCTGCCGCGGCCGAAGCGCGCGACAGGGGGGTGGACGCTGCGCGCTCGGCGGCGCGTTCGGGCGCAGGGGCCGCCGGCGCCGCCGGTGCAGGTGCCACCGCCGCCGAAGGCACGGCGACCGGGGCCACACGCTCCGGCCGCAGCGCCGGAGCGGGGGCTGGCGCCGGCAACGGGGCCACGCGGGTGCGGGCGGGTGCTTCGGCGGGTGCGGGGGCCGGCGCAGGCAAGGGCGCCGTCACCGCAGCGGCTGGGGCGGCCACCGGGCCTGCAGGGCTGGACGCGGGCGCGGCCGCCAGCCGCACCGGCTCGGACGGCACCGCCGTGCGGTGCGCGAACCACCAGGACGCACCCGCCGCCGCGCCGGCGACGGCCACGCCGGCCGCCAGCACCGGCAACCACGGCAGGGCGCCGGTGCGCGCCGGTTCGGCCGCAGACGGGGCGCCCGGCGCCGGCACGGCCGGCGTGTGCAGGCCGGGCACGGCGCCGCGGCCGCGTTCGGCTTCGGCGCGCCGCAGGGCGTCAAGGATGTAGGACATAGGATGGAAAAAAGTGCGTGGGGCGGTGCCCGCCGGGCGGGGACATCAAAGTGCGGAGAAGGCCTGGCATGGGCTAACTTGCAGTGCTCAGGCGCGGCTCGGCCACGCCCGCGGCGCGGTTGAGCAGCATCAGGGTCAGCGGTCCGGCGCGGCCATCGGGCACTAGGCCCTGCGCGACCTGGAAGCGCTGGATGCGGGCGCGGCGCTGCGCGGCTTCCGCCCGCGGGGCGCTGCGCGCGGCGGCGGCATCGGCCGCGGGCGGCAACTGGGCGTCCAGCCACGCCAGCGTGGCGGGCTGGTCGGCCAGATCGCTGCCGTCCTGCAGGCCCGGCGGCGCACGCCACAGCGTGGCGAACTCGCCGCGCCAGGCCTGCGCCAGATCGGCCAGGGGCACCTGCAGCGTGCGCCCCGCGCCCGACAGCGTGGCCACGGCGCCGTCCAGCCGGGACAGCACGACGGCCACCGGGCGCTCGTCCGCCGTGAACAGCGTGATCACGCCCGGCCGGTCGAGCTGGCGCACAAGGCCCAGCGCCGTGCGGCGCTGGCGAAAGCAGCGCAGGCCCTGGGAAGCCAGGCCCGCGCAAGCATCGGCTCCGGGCGCGGACGGGGCGCCCCAAGCCGCAGCCAGCGCGCGCCAGGCGTCGTGCTCGCCCTCGGGCTGCAGGGCCAGGAAGCCTTGCAGCGCCGAAGAGGGCACGGTGGCCGCGGCCGAGGCGGCGGGCAGGGAGGCCGCGTGGGAGGCCACCGGTGGCACCACGGAGGACGCCGGCCCGGCCGCCACCACCGGCCCCGGGCCCGCCACTGCAGCGCCCGTGGGCGGCCACCAGCCCAGCGCCCAGCCCGCGCACGCGACGGCCGCCGCACCGGCGAGGGCGCCGGCCCCCGCCACCGCCCATCGCGGCGCCCGAGCGGCGCCCGTGCGGGCGGCAGGCGCGGCATCGAACACCTCGCGCGCGGCCTGGTCCACGATGGCCTCGTTCACCTCGCGCACGCCGCCGGCATAGGCGCCGAGCAGCGCCCGGTCGCACAGCAGGTTGATGCGCCGGGGCACGCCGCGCGCCAGGGCATGCACGCGCTGCAGGGCGCGCGCCGTGAAAGGCAACGCGCCCTGCAGGCCGGCCACGGCCATGCGGTGGGCGATGTACTGGCGGGTTTCCTCGGCGCTCAGGGCGTCGAGGTGAAAGCGCGCGATCACGCGCTGGGCCAGTTGCTCCAGCGACGGGCCGGCGATCATGCCGCGCAGCTCGGGCTGGCCGATCAGGATGATCTGCAGCAGCTTGCGCTCGCTGGTTTCCAGGTTGGTGAGCAGGCGCAACTGCTCCAGCACATCGGCCGAGAGGTTCTGCGCCTCGTCGATGATGAGCACGTTGTTGCGGCCCGCCGCATGGGCCTGCAGCAGGAAGGCATTCAACGGGTCGATGCAGTCCTTGACCGTCTCGGAGCCCGGCACCGCCGGGGTGTGCGCCACGCCGAACTCGTCGCAGATGGAGCGCAGCAGCTCGCCCACCGTGAGCCGCGGATTGAAGATGTAGGCCACGTTGCAGTGCGCCGGGATCTGCTCCAGGAAGCACCGGCACACCGTGGTCTTGCCGGTGCCGATCTCGCCCGTCAGCAGCACGAAGCCGCCACCGGCGTCCAGGCCGTAGAGCAGGTGCGCCAGCGCCTCGCGGTGGCGGTCGCTCATGAACAGATAGCGCGGGTCGGGGGCGATGGAAAACGGCGCGTGCTCCAGGCCGAAAAACGGGGCGTACATGGCGGCAAGGATACCGCCCTGCCGTGGCGATCGCCCTGCGGCCGGCGCGCGGGTCAATCGTCTTGCAGCGGCAGCAGGCCCTGCAGTGGGGCGGGCGGCCAGCGGCCCGCAACGGCCCGGGCCTCGAACCAGCGGTGCATGGCCGCGTCTTCGAGCGCGTATTCGCCGCGCGCCGATTTCCACACCAGCGCGGGCATGCGCTGGCGCAGCGCCTCCAGCGCTTTCTGGGCCTGCGGCACCGTCACCGGGTGGCCGGCGTTGTCCCGGTAAAAGCGCAGGGCTTCGGCATCGTAGGGGCGAAAGCGCGGGCCCTGCTCCAGCATGCGCCACAGCACGGCCTGCTCGGTCGGCTTGAGGCCGAGGTAGTCGGACTCCATCTGCGCTTCGTCCTGCGCCTGCTGTTGCTGCGCGGCTTGCAGCAGCGCGGGCTCGAAGCGCCCGGTCAGCGCCGCCAGGGGGCTCAACACCTGTCCCAGGGCGGCCATGAAGAACTGCGGGCGGTCGCCGAAAACCTCGAACGCCTGCTGCAGCGCAGCCTGATCGACCGGCTTCAGTTCGGGCCGCTGGGCTTCGATCAAGGCGGCCACATGGGCGATGAAATCGGGACCCAGAGGAGGCATGCGCTGGATCTGGGATCCGTAGAATGGGGCCGCCGCCGTGTTCACCAAACGCAGCAGCTTGTCGCGGTCCGAGCCCGACATGACGAGCATCAGGTTCACCGCCCCGGGCCGGTTGAGCTGGTCGCGGGCCGATTTCAGGGCGGTCATCGCGGCCTCGCCGGCTTCGCTGGTCAAAGCGTGCTGCGCCTCGTCGATGATCAACGCCACGGGCTGGCCCGCCCGTTCGTGCAGAAGGCGCAGGGCTTCGGTCAAGGTCAGGCCATCCACCTTGCCGATCTTGCTGGTGTCCACCTCCAGCCCGCCGACCTTCACCTTGTCCAGGCCGGCCTTTCTGGCAGAGCGTGCGACGAGGCCCAGCCGGGGCTCCAGTGCGCGGGCGATGGCTTCCGCGATCAAACCACCCGGATCGCGCCGAGCGTCGGCCCACAGGTCCACATAGACCACCACCACGCCCGCGGCCTCCAGGGCCGGACGCAGGTCCCCTTGAAGAAAGGTGGATTTGCCGGTACGGCGCGGCGCGGCCAGGAACAGCCCGTTGTGGGCATCGCCCAGCAACGCCTTGCCCTGCAGCGCGGACACCAGCGCTTGTGCCAGGGCGGTCCGCTGGAAGGCAATCATCGCAAATATCCTCTTTTATCTCTGAAAAGATAGTTTATACAAAATGAGATAAACAGGGATATTTCTGGATGGCGCCCCGACTGAACGCCCCCTTTGGCGAGCCCGCGATCGGCCTTCATCGCGAGCAGGGTTACACCCGTCAGGAGTTTCCCGCAAATTGTCGTCGGCAAGACAAGAAGACGTCAAAGCGGTTCCTACCATCCGTTGCATCTCCATTGCATGGCTGCGCGCCCCGCCAGCAGCCTCGGCGGACACCACCGGTAGGAACAGGCATGACGACCACCTTCCCCCAACTGCTGCTGCGGCACGCCGCCGAACGGCCCACCGACGCGGCGCTGCGCGAAAAGGAATACGGCATCTGGCAGACCCACACCTGGTCGGGCCTGGCCGCGATGGTGGAGACGCTGTGCGCCGGCCTGCACCAGGCCGGGCTGCACGCGGGCGAGCACCTGGTGGTGGTGGGCGCCAACCGCCCGCGCCTGTATGCCACCATGCTCGCGGCGCAGTCGCTGGGTGCCATTCCCGTGCCGCTGTACCAGGATGCGGTGGCCGCCGAATGCATCTACCCCCTGAACAACGCCGAGGTGCGCTTTTGCGTGGTGGAAGACCAGGAGCAGGTGGACAAGCTGCTGGAGATCCGCGCGCAGTGCCCCGCCCTGTCGCACCTGTATTTCGACGATCCGCGCGGCCTGCGCAACTACAGCGAGCCGGGCCTGGCGTCGCTCGATGCCCTGGTCGAGGCCGGCACCGCCTTCGTGGCGCAGAACCCCGGCTGGTTCCGCACGCAGGTCGACCGGGTGCAGCCCGGCGACGTGGCGGCCATGTTCTTCACCTCGGGCACCACGGGCAACCCCAAGGGCGTGGTGCACACGCACGCCACCTTGCTCGACCGCGCGCAGGCCGGCGCCGAGTTCGACCGCCTGACGTCCGCCGAGGAGGTGCTGGCCTACCTGCCGCCCGCGTGGATCGGGCAGAACATCTTCAGCTACTCGCAGTGGCTGGCCTGCGGCTACGTGGTGAACTGCCCCGAGTCGGCCGGCACCGTCTCCATCGACCTGAAGGAGGTCGGCCCCACCTACTACTTCGCCCCGCCGCGCATCTTCGAGGGCCTGCTCACCAGCGTGATGATCCGCATGGAAGACGCGGGCGCGCTCAAGCGCAAGATGTTCCACGCCTGCATGGCGGTGGCCCGCCGCGTGGGCCCGGCGCGCATGGACGGCCAGCCCGTGGGCCTGCTGGACCGCATCAAGTACGCGCTGGGCGACCTGCTGGTCTATGGGCCGCTGCGCAACAACCTGGGCTTTTCGCGCGTGCGGGTGGCCTACACGGCCGGCGAGGCCATCGGGCCGGACCTGTTCACCTTCTACCGCTCGATCGGCATCAACTTGAAGCAGCTGTACGGCTCCACCGAGACGGCGGTGTTCGTGTGCCTGCAGCCCGACCACCAGGCGCGCGCCGACACCGTGGGCGTGCCAATCCGCGGCGTGCAGATCCAGGTGGCCGATAACGGCGAGATCCTCGTCAAGTCCGCCGGCCTGCTCAAGGAGTACTACAAGAACCCCACCGCCACGGCCGAGGTGCTCACGGCCGACGGCTGGTATCGCACGAGCGATGCAGGCTTTCTCGATGCGCACGGCCACCTCAAGATCATCGACCGCGTGAAGGACGTGGGCCGCATCCAGGGCGGCGCCAACGACGGTGCCATGTTCGCGCCCAAGTACGTGGAGAACAAGCTCAAGTTCTTTCCGTACATCAAGGAGGCCGTGGCCCTGGGCGACCGGCGCGAGAAGGTGTGCGCCATGGTCAACATCGACTTCGACGCCGTGGGCAACTGGGCCGAGCGCCGCAACCTGCCCTACGCGGGCTACACCGACCTGGCGCAAAAGCCCGAGGTGTACGAGCTGATCCGCGACTGCGTGGAGAAGGTGAACGCCGACCTCGCGGGCGATGCGCTGCTGGCGGGCAGCCAGATCAGCCGCTTTCTCGTGCTGCACAAGGAACTGGATGCCGATGACGGCGAGCTCACGCGCACCAACAAGGTCCGCCGCGGCTTCATCGCCGACAAGTACGGCACGCTGGTGGAGGCGCTGTACGCCGGCCGCACCGAACAGTTCATCGAGACGCAGGTCAAGTTTGAGGACGGCCGCACGGGCAGCGTGAGCGCCACGCTCAAGCTCAACGACGCCCGGACCTTCGCCCCAACGAAGCAGGCCGCCTGACCGCAACGCCGCAAGACCCCACCATGACCACCAAGAAGATCGGCGACGTCATCCTCGACGTCCAGAACATCAGCCTACGGTTCGGGGGCGTGAAAGCGCTCACCGACATCTCGTTCAACGTGCGCGAGCACGAGATCCGCGCCATCATCGGCCCCAACGGCGCGGGCAAGAGCTCGATGCTCAACTGCATCAACGGCGTCTATGCGCCGCAGGACGGCTCCATCACCTTCCGGGGCAAGACGTTCTCGCACATGAACTCGCGCCAGGTGGCCGAGATGGGCGTGGCGCGCACCTTCCAGAACCTGGCGCTGTTCAAGGGCATGAGCGTGATCGACAACATCATGTCGGGGCGCAACCTCAAGATCAAGAGCAACCTCTTCCTGCAGGCGCTGCGCATCGGCCCGGCCGAGCGCGAGGAGATGCGCCACCGCGCGTTCGTCGAACGCATCATCGATTTCCTGGAGATCCAGGCCTGGCGCAAGACGCCCGTGGGCCAGCTGCCCTACGGCCTGCAAAAGCGCGTGGACCTGGGCCGGGCCCTGGCGATGGAGCCGCAGGTGCTGCTGCTGGACGAGCCCATGGCCGGCATGAACGTGGAGGAAAAGCAGGACATGTGCCGCTTCATCCTCGACGTGAACGACGAGTTCGGCACCACCATCGTGCTCATCGAGCACGACATGGGCGTGGTGATGGACATCTCCGACCGCGTGGTCGTGCTCGACTACGGCAAGAAGATCGGCGATGGCACGCCCGACGAAGTGCGCAGCAACGACGACGTGATCAGCGCCTATCTCGGCACCTCGCACTGACCGGAGAACACACACCATGGCTTTCTTTCTCGAAACCCTGATCGGCGGCCTGATGGCGGGCATGCTGTATTCGCTGGTGGCCCTGGGCTTCGTGCTGATCTACAAGGCCTCGGGCGTCTTCAACTTCGCGCAGGGCGCGATGGTGCTGTTCGCGGCGCTCGCGATGGCCCGGCTGTCCGAATGGATTCCCCAATGGACCGGCATCGACAGCCGGCTGCTGGCCGGCATCGCGGCCTTCGTCCTGGCCGGCGCGCTCATGTTCGTGGTGGCCTGGTGCATCGAGCGGCTGGTGCTGCGCCACCTGGTCAACCAGGAAGGCGCCACGCTGCTCATGGCCACGCTGGGCATCACCTACTTCCTCGAAGGCCTGGGCCAGACGATGTTCGGCAGCGACATCTACAAGATCGACATCGGCATGCCCAAGGAGCCGATCTTCGCCCTCGAGTCGATGTTCGAGGGCGGCGTGCTCATCAACAAGGAAGACGTGATCGCCGCCGCCATCGCCGCGGGGCTGGTGATCCTGCTGAGCATCTTCTTTCAGAAGACCTCCACCGGCCGCGCGCTGCGCGCCGTGGCCGACGACCACCAGGCGGCGCAGTCCATCGGCATTCCGCTCAACCGCATCTGGGTGATCGTGTGGTGCGTGGCGGGCGTGGTGGCGCTGGTGGCCGGAATGATCTGGGGCAGCAAGCTGGGCGTGCAGTTCTCGCTCACCACGGTGGCGCTGCGCGCGCTGCCGGTGGTGATCCTGGGCGGCCTCACCTCGGTGCCGGGGGCCATCATCGGCGGGCTGATCATCGGCGTGGGCGAGAAGCTCTCCGAGGTGTACCTGGGGCCCTTCGTGGGCGGGGGCATCGAGATCTGGTTCGCGTACGTGCTGGCGCTGGTCTTTCTCCTCTTCAGGCCCCAGGGCTTGTTCGGAGAGAAGATCATTGACCGCGTGTAACCCATAACGACAAGAACACAGGAGACACGCCATGCTCTACCGCGAAAACGGACAGTTCAAGACCAGCTACCGCGCCGACCAGCAGATCTTTCCCATCGCGCAGGACCGCATCGCCATGGTGGTGCTGCTGGCCGTGGCCTTCATCGCCGTGCCGATGCTGGCGAGCGACTATTTCTTCCGCGCGATCCTGATCCCGCTGGTCATCATGTCCATGGCCGCGCTGGGCGTGAACATCCTCGTGGGCTACTGCGGGCAGATCTCGCTGGGCTCGGGGGCCTTCATGGCCGTGGGCGCCTACGGGGCCTACAACTTCTTCGTGCGCGTGCCGGGCCTGCCGCTCATTCCGGCCATCGTGCTGGGCGGGCTGTGCGCCACGTTCTTCGGCATCCTCTTCGGGCTGCCCAGCCTGCGCGTGAAGGGGCTGTACCTGGCGGTAGCCACGCTGGCGGCGCAGTTCTTCAGCGACTGGATGTTCCTGCGCATCAAGTGGTTCACCAACAACTCCGACTCGGGCTCGGTGTCGGTCAACGGACTGCAGGTGTTCGGTATGCCCATCGAAAGCGCGCAGTCCAAGTACCTCTTTTGCCTCGCCCTGCTCGTGGTGGTGGCGCTGCTGGCCAAGAACCTGGTGCGCGGCGCAGTGGGCCGCGAGTGGATGGCCATCCGCGACATGGACGTGGCCGCCGCGGTGATCGGCATCCGTCCCATGTACGCCAAGCTCAGCGCCTTCGCTGTCAGCTCGTTCATCGTGGGCATGGCCGGCGCGCTGTGGGCCTTCGTGCACCTGGGCGCGTGGGAGCCTGCGGCGTTCTCGGTGGAGGTGTCGTTCCGGCTGCTGTTCATGGTGATCATCGGCGGGCTGGGCTCGATCATGGGCGGCTTCTTCGGCGCGGCCTTCATCGTGGTGCTGCCCATCGTGCTCAACCAGTTCCTGCCCGCGCTGATGGGCCTGTTCGGCATCCACATCTCCACGGCCGGCGTGTCGCACGCCGAGCTGATGATCTTCGGCGCGCTCATCGTGTGGTTCCTCATCGTCGAGCCGCACGGCCTGGCCAAGCTGTGGTCCACGGCCAAGCAAAAGCTGCGCCTGTGGCCCTTCCCACACTGATCCACCCGGTTCCCCCCCGCGCTTCAATCCATTCAATTTCCAAGGAGAGACAAATGAAGCTTTCGAAACTCGTGATCGCCGCCCTCGTGGCGGCAGGCAGTGTGTCCGTGTCGACCAGCGCCGTCGCGCAGGCCAAGGAGCAGTTCTTTCCGCTGCTGTCGTACCGCACGGGGCCGTATGCGCCCAACGGCGTGCCGTGGGCCAACGGCAAGCAGGACTACATCAAGATGATCAACGCGCGCGACGGCGGCGTGAACGGCGTCAAGCTCACGTTCGAGGAATGCGAGACCGGCTACGCCACCGACCGCGGTGTGGAGTGCTACGAGCGCCTGAAGGGCCGCCCCGGCGTGGCGCTGTTCGATCCGCAGGCCACGGGCATCACCTTCGCGCTGACCGAAAAAGCCCCGGTGGACAAGATCCCGCTGATGACGCTGGGCTACGGCCTGTCGGTCGCGCAGGACGGCATGGCCTTCAAGTGGAACTTCCCCTTCATGGGCAGCTACTGGACGGGCGCCGACATCCTGATCCAGCACATCGGCAAGCAGGCCGGCGGGCTGGACAAGCTCAAGGGCAAGAAGATCGCGCTGGTCTACCACGACAGCCCGTTCGGCAAGGAGCCCATTCCGGTGCTGCAGGAGCGCGCCAGGATGCACGGCTTCGAGCTGCAGATGCTGCCCGTGACCGCTCCCGGCGTGGAGCAGAAGGCCACCTGGCTGCAGGTGCGCCAGAGCCGCCCCGACTACGTGCTGCTGTGGGGCTGGGGCGTGATGAACTCCACTGCCCTGAAAGAAGCGCAGGCCACGGGCTTCCCGCGCGACAAGCTCTATGGCGTGTGGTGGGCCGGCGCCGAGCCGGATGTGCGCGACGTGGGCGAAGGCGCCAAGGGCTACCACGCGCTGGCGCTGAACGGCTACGGCACGCAGTCCAAGGTGATCCAGGACATCCTGAAGAACGTGCACGACAAGGGCCAGGGCACGGGGCCGAAGGACGAAGTGGGCTCGGTGCTGTACACGCGCGGCGTGATCATCCAGATGCTGGCCGTCGAGGCCGTGCGCCGCGCGCAGGAGCGCTTCGGCAAGGGCAAGGTCATGACCGGCGAGCAGGTGCGCTGGGGCATGGAGAACCTCGCGCTCGATCAGAAGAAGCTCGACGCGCTGGGCTTCAACGGGATCATGCGGCCGCTGTCCACGAGCTGCTCCGACCACATGGGCTCCACCTGGTCGCGCGTGCACACCTGGGACGGCAAGAAGTGGGACTTCTCCTCCGACTGGTACCAGGCCGACGAGCAGATCCTGAAGCCCATGATCAAGGCCGGCTCCGACAAGTACCTGGCCGACAAGAAGATGACGCGGCGGGATGCGGCCGACTGCCAGAGCTAAGGACAACCCCCTGAGCCGCTGCGCGGCTTCCCCCTTCTCTGGCTTCGCTGTGCGAAGCGGAAGGGGGACGACGCCAGCGCCGCGGGGCGGCCCTTGCGCGGCGTCTGCTGGCGTGGGGCGCGCCGGTTTTTTGAGGCTGTGTTCACAGCCGCCAATCGAAAGCGTTGCACCGCAGCGCTTTCGATTGGCACAGCGAAGGCAACACCATGGAACCCAGAAACATCGTCCTGAACGTCAACGGCATCGAGGTCATCTACAACCACGTGATCCTCGTGCTCAAGGGCGTCTCGCTGCAGGTGCCCGAAGGCGGCATCGTCGCCATCCTGGGTGGCAACGGCGCGGGCAAGACCACCACGCTGCGCGCCATCTCCAACCTGCTGCAGGGCGAGCGCGGCGCGGTCACCAAGGGCAGCATCGAGCTGCGGGGCGAGCGCATCGAGAACCTCTCGCCCGCCGACCTCGTGCAGCGCGGCGTGGTGCAGGTGATGGAGGGGCGCCACTGTTTCGCCCACCTCACCATCGAAGAGAACCTGATGACGGGCTCGTACACCCGCACCAGCCGCGCCGAGATCGCGGCCAACCTGGAGAAGGTGTACGCGTACTTCCCGCGCCTGAAGACCCGCCGCACCTCGCAGGCCGCCTACACCTCGGGCGGCGAGCAGCAGATGTGCGCCATCGGCCGCGCGCTCATGGCCAACCCCAGCATGGTGCTGCTCGACGAGCCCTCGATGGGCCTGGCGCCGCAGATCGTGGAGGAGGTCTTCAACATCGTGAAGGACCTCAACACCAAGGAAAAGGTGACCTTCCTGCTGGCCGAGCAGAACACCAACATGGCGCTCAAATACTCGGACTACGGCTACATCATGGAAAGCGGCCGCGTGGTGATGGACGGCGCGGCGAGCGACCTGGCCAACAACGAGGACGTGAAGGAGTTCTACCTGGGCGTCGGCGGCGGCGAGCGCAAGAGCTTCAAGGACGTCAAGAGCTACAAGCGCCGCAAGCGCTGGCTGGCCTAGGTCCACCGCGAATCCGGCGCGCCGCGACCGCGCGGCGCAGTCCAGCCCACCATTTGCCTGTCTCCCATCCCCAGCACGCCCAGAACGTGCACCCCGGAGGTATATCCATGAGCGTTTTCTACGACGACCTCGAAACCCGCCCGCCCGAAGCCCGCGAAAGCGCATTGATGGCCGCGCTGCCCGCGCAGGTGGCGCATGCGCAGCGGGCCTCGCCCGCGTTCGCCGGCATCCTGCAGGGCATCGATCCGGCGGGCATCGCCACGCGCCAGGCGCTGGCCACCTTGCCGGTCACGCGCAAGCACGAGCTGCTCGCGCGCCAGCAGGCCGGCCGTGCCACCAACGTGTTCGGCGGATTCAGCGCGCTGTCGTTCGGCGCGGCCATGCCGCGCGTGTTCGCCAGCCCCGGCACGCTGTACGAACCGGAGGGCACGCGGCGCGACTACTGGCGCATGGCGCGCGCCATCCACGCCGCCGGCTTTCGGCCCGGCGAGCTGATCCACAACAGCTTCAGCTACCACTTCGTGCCCGCCGGCTCGATGATGGAAACCGGCGCCCATGCGCTGGGCTGCTCGGTGTTCCCGGGCGGCACGGGCCAGACCGAGCAGCAGGTGCAGGCCATGGCCGAACTGAAACCCGCGGGCTACATCGGCACGCCGAGCTTTCTCAAGATCCTGCTGGACAAGGCGGCCGAGCTGGGCACGCCGCTGCCCAGCGTGGGCAAGGCCCTGGTCTCGGGCGAGGCGTTTCCTCCCTCGCTGCGCGACTGGCTGGCCGGGCGGGGCGTGGCCGGCTACCAGTGCTATGCCACGGCCGACCTGGGCCTGATCGCTTACGAAACCACCGCGCGCGAAGGCCTGGTGCTGGACGAGGGCGTGATCGTGGAGATCGTGCGGCCCGGCACCGGCGACCCGGTGCCCGAAGGCGAGGTGGGCGAACTGGTGGTGACCACGCTCAACCCCGACTACCCGCTGATCCGCTTCGGCACGGGTGACCTCTCGGCCGTGCTGCCCGGCACCTGCCCCACCGGCCGCACCAACACCCGCATCCAGGGCTGGATGGGCCGGGCCGATCAGACCACCAAGGTGCGCGGCATGTTCGTGCACCCCGGCCAGGTGGCCGACATCGTGCGGCGCTTTCCGCAGGTGCTGCGCGCGCGCCTGGTGGTGAGCGGCGAGATGGCCAGCGACCAGATGCTGCTGCGCGTGGAAACCACCGAGACCGCCGCCGGCCTGGCCGTGCAATTGGCCGAGGCGATGCGCGAGCAGACCAAGCTGCGCGGCGAGGTCGAGATGGTGGCCCCCGGCACGCTGCCCAACGACGGCCGTGTGATCGAGGACGCACGCAGCTATCGATGAGCCCGGCAGCCGCCCACCGGATCGCCGCACCCGCCGCTCCCATATTAATAGCTGAAAAACCAATACAGACAAGCGCTGCAGGCCTATAAACCTTTAAACCCCTACACGTTACTGCTAAGTAATTACCTTGATGGCGGTGTAAAAACCGGTGGCTATCATGGCGCGTCTTTTCAAAGGAACCTCATGAAAACTACATTCAAGACCGCACTGGTGGCCGTTGCCGTGGCCGCCGCTTTCGGCGCGCAGGCGCAGGGTTTTCCCTCCAAGGACAAGACGGTCACGATCGTCGTTCCTTTCGCCGCCGGTGGCCCGACCGACCGCGTGGCACGCGATCTGGCGGAGGCCATGCGCAAGCCACTGGGTGGGGTGAGCGTGGTGATCGACAACGCCGCGGGCGCAGGCAGCAGCATCGGCACCGCCAAGGTGGCGCGCGCCAGTGCCGACGGCTATACCCTGCTGCTCAACCACATCGCCATGGCCACCATGCCGGCGCTGTACCGCAAGCTGCCGTTCAGCGTGCCCAACGACTTTGAATACCTGGGCGTCGTGAACGACGTGCCCATGACGCTCATCGCCCGCCCCACGCTACCCGCCAACAACTACAAGGAACTGGCCACCTGGATCGAGCAGAACAAGGGCAAGATCAACCTGGGCCATGCGGGCCTGGGCGCCGCGTCCCACCTGTGCGGCCTGCTGTACCAGAGCGCGATCAAGGTCGAGATGACCCCCGTGCCCTACAAGGGCACGGCACCCGCCATCACCGACCTGATCGGTGGCCAGATCGACCTGCTGTGCGACCAGACCACCAACACCACCTCGCAGATCGAGGCCAAGAAGGTCAAGGCCTACGCGGTCACCACGCCCAAGCGCCTCACCACGCCATCCCTCAAGGACCTGCCCACGCTGGCCGAGTCAGGCGTCAAGGACTTCCAGGTCACGATCTGGCACGGCCTGTACGCGCCCAAGGGCACGCCCGCCGACGTGCTCAAGAAGCTCAACGACGCCCTGAAGGCCGCGCTGAAAGACCCCGACTTCATCAAGAAGCAGGAAGGCCTGGGCGCCGTGGTGGCGGCCGACCAGCGCGTCGAACCCGCCGAGCACAAGAAGTTCGTGCAGGCCGAGATCGACAAGTGGGGCCCCATCATCAAGGCGGCCGGCACCTACGCCGACTGATCCGACTGATCCCACTGACGGGCCGGGCACTGCGCCACACGCAGCGCCCGCGCATCGCCCCGACCGCCCCTGGCCTTGCGCCCCGGGCGGTTTTTTTCTTGGGGCGTGCATTTTGCGAGGCGTGGAACGCGCTCCGGCCTACGGGTCATCCCTCTGCCCGCCTCGCGCAGCGGGGCCTACAACGGGGGATTGACCGCCAGCCCCAAGGACCGATCCCCATGCGCTTTTCCGCCACCCCGTCCAAGACCCTTCGACAGCCCTTTGCCACGCCGCGCCGCCGCGCACTGGCGCTCGCCGCCCTGCTGCTGGCCGCCGGCCTTTGGAACGCGATGCCCGGCGCCCACGCCCAGTCCGGCGCATGGCCCACCAAGCCGGTGCGCATCGTCGTGCCGTTCGCCCCCGGCGGCACCACCGACATCCTGGCGCGCGCCGTGGCGCCCGAGCTGGGCCGCGCCTTCGGCCAGCAGTTCATCGTGGACAACCGGGGCGGCGCGGGCGGCAACATCGGCGCCGAAGTGGTCGCCAAGTCGCCCGCCGACGGCTACACGTTGCTGATGGGCACGGTCGGCACGCACGGCATCAACCGCGCGCTGTACAGCAAGCTGCCGTACGACCCCATCAAGGACTTCGTGCCCATCACCCTGGTGGCGGCCGTGCCCAACGTGATGGAGATCAACGCCGACAAGGCGCGCACGCTGGGCATCCAGTCGGTGCCCGACTTCATCCGCTACGCCAAGGCCCACCCCGGCCAGCTGAACATGGCATCGAGCGGCAATGGCACCTCGATCCACTTGGCTGGCGAGCTGTTCAAGAGCATGACCGGCACCTACATGCTGCACATGCCCTACCGCGGCTCCGGCCCCGCGCTGCTGGACCTGGTGGGCGGCAACATGGACGTGATGTTCGACAACCTGCCGTCTTCCATGGCGCAGATCAAGGCCGGCAAGCTCAAGGCCCTGGCCGTGACCAGCGCCCACCGCTCGCCCGCCCTGCCCGATGTGCCCACGGTCGAAGAGGTCGGCGGCCCGGATCTCAAGGGCTACGAGGCCAGCTCGTGGTTCGGCCTGCTCGCCCCCGCCGGGACCCCGCCCGAAATCGTGGCCCGCATCCAGCAGGAAACCGCCAAGGCCCTGGCCACCCCGGCCGTCAAGGAGCGCCTGCTGGCGCAGGGCGCGATCCCCGGCGGCAACTCGCCGGCCGACTTCGCCAAACACATCGACAGCGAACACCGCAAGTGGGCGCAGGTGGTGAAGGCGTCAGGAGCAAAGGTGGATTGAGCCGCGGTGGCGCGGCCGCACGCCTCCCGGTGGGCGTTCAGTACGCGCTGACCGCCCGGGCGATCAACCCATCCGGATAGGGCTGCATGCCGTTTTCCAGCTGCACGATGGTGCGCATGACCGGCGGCAGGATCGCGGCGTTCAGGCAGATGAAGGCGTGCGGGCTGATGTCCAGGCTGCCGGCGACCTGCCGCACGTAGTCGCAGGGATCGCACTCGCCGCAGGCTGCCCAGCGGCGGATGATGCCGTCGATGGTGCACAGCTGGTACTTGGCCTGGTAGTTGCGCAGCAGCAGGGCCATGGCGCGCAGGCCCCAGTACGGCTCGCAGAACACCACGAACCGGGGGTCGGCCGACTGGTCCTCGGCCATGCCGCGCCAGCCGATGTGGTTGCGCACGATGTTGCCGGGATTGTGGTTGCGGATGCCGCGCGGAACGAGAGTCAACATGAAAAGCGGTGAGAACGCAGGATATGGTGCCCACGGTGGGGCGCTGGGCCCGGGTCTCGCGTCACGGTCGCTCGACCCCTGGCTTCGGACTCGAACTGTAGGTGCCCGGGTCCTGAAATTCACGCTTTCCATGCCGCGCTGAAGCAGGTTTCAGAACTTTTAAGGTCGGGCCGGCCCGATCGGCACCACGGGTGCCGCGCTGCGGAAATTCGAAACGTTCTCGCCTGAAAAATCCGGCATGCCGGCCCCGATCCTGGCCTTCACTTCCTCCGCCAGGAGGGACTTGCATGCCGCGGCCGACGCCCGCGTGACCGGCCTCATGGCGGCCTGCCGCAGCGCCGGTCCGGCCTGGTTCACCAGACCACGTCGTGCCCTTCCGCGGCGCTGCGTTGGAGCATGTCGATGATCGGCGCCGCGCGCTGGCGCAGGCGCACGGTGTCGGGGCGCTCGCCCGCATCGTCGTCCTCGCTGCCCGGCGCCTCGCCGGCATCGGACCGACCCTTGGCGTCGTCGGCTGCGACGGCGGCCTCCAGTGCCTGGAGCGCGGCGGGGATCTGCGCGGCGGTGACGATGCCGTGCGGGTCGGTGCCCTTGCCCATGATCTGCAGCAGCTGGCGGCCGTTGGCCTCCAGCATGATGACGTCGGCGGTGGCGCGGGATTTGAACTTGTACAGCATGGGTGGCGAGGGTCCTTGGTAAGGGTGGGTGGCTAGGTAGGGGTGATGGGGTGGCTTGCAGCCGTCAATGCCCGGCCGGGCCGGTGCGTGAATGCATGTAGTCGCGGGTGAAAGGATAGTCCGACTGGGCCCCGCGCAGGGCGCCGGTGGCCAGGTCGCCGTCGGGCCGCGCGGCCAGCATCTGGTGCAGGGCCATCCAGCCGCGCTCGAATCCCATGGCGCTGCCGGCCAGGTAGAGGCGGTAGGCGCGCAGGGCACGCTCGCCCTGCGGCGCGCCGACCCCGGCCGAGAGCACGCGCAGCGCTTCCTGCAGCCGCGCCTCCAGCGCGTCGGACCAGGCCCAGAGCGTGCGCGCGTAGTGCGGGCGCAGGTTCTCGGTGTCCACCATCTCCAGGCCGCTGGCCGCCAGATCGTGCAGCACGGCGCTCACATGCAGCAGCTCGCCGCCCGGGAAGATGTACTTTTCGATGAAGTCGCCCAGGCCGGCGCCCAGCTGCGCGTTGTCCACGCCGCCCGAGGTGATGCCGTGGTTGAGCAGCAGCCCGCCGGGCCGCAAAAGCCGGCGCACGGTGGCGAAGTAATCGGGCATGTGCGCGCGGCCCACGTGCTCGAACATGCCCACCGAGGCGATGCGGTCGAACGGCGCGGGCTCGGGGTGCTGCAGTTCGCGGTAGTCGCGCAGTTCCATGCGCACGCGGCCCGACAGGCCCCGCTCGGCGATGAGGCGCGACACGTGCGCGTGCTGGTTGCGCGACAGGGTGATGCCGGTGGCGTCCACGCCGTAGTGCTCGGCCGCCCACAGCAGCAGCCCGCCCCAGCCCGCGCCGATGTCCAGGAAGCGCTGGCCCGGCGCGAGCCGCAGCTTGCGGCAGATGTGGTCGAGCTTGGCCTCCTGCGCCTGGGCCAGGTCCATGGCGCCGTCGCGGTAGTAGGCGCACGAATAAACGCGGCGCGGGTCCAGCCACAGGGCGTAGAAGTCGTCGGACAGGTCGTAGTGGAACCGCACCTGCTGCGCATCGCGCGTGATGGTGTGCACCGCGCGCGAGCGGGCGCGGGCCATCATGCGCGTCCACCACCCGGCCTGTTCGCGCGCCGGGTCGCCCTGCAGCAGGGCGGCGGCCGCCGCCACCAGGTCGCGCATGCGGCCTTCGAAGCGCACGCGCCCCTCGACGATGGCCGCGCCCAGGTCGCCCACCTCGCCCGAGAGCAGCGCCGCCAGCGAGCGGCGGTCGCGGAACTGCAGCGCCACCGGGGCCTGCGCGCGGCCCAGCCGCTGCCCGCCGGGCAGTTCGAGCGACAGGTCCACCGGCAGGGATTCCAGCCGGGCTTGCAGGGCGTGCAGCAGCGGTTTCATGGCCGTCGATTCTTGAACCGCCCCAACGCCTCGTCAATGGCCGTTGTCCGACACGGGCGCGCCCGATCGGCACAGGCCCCATTGACAGTAATTCGTTTAAGCCTAAACTGTTTTCACATGAACATCCTGTGCATCGGCGGTGGTCCCGCCGGCCTTTATTTCGCCCTGCTGATGAAGCGGCAGGACCCGGCGCACCGCGTCGTGGTGGTGGAGCGCAACCGGCCGTTCGACACCTTCGGCTGGGGCGTGGTGCTGTCAGACCAGACGCTGGCCAACCTGCAGGCGGCCGATCCCGAAACCGCCGCGCAGATCGGCGATGCGTTCAACCACTGGGACGACGTGGCGGTGTTCCTGCGCGGGCGCAGCGTGCGCTCCAGCGGCCACGGCTTTTGCGGCATCGGGCGCAAGCGGCTGCTCAACATCCTGCAGGAGCGCTGCCTGGCGCTGGGCGTGGAGCTGGTGTTCGAGACCGACGTGTCCGACGACCAGGCGCTCGCCGCGCGCTACGGCGCCGACCTGGTGATCGCCAGCGACGGCCTGAACAGCCGCATCCGCACGCGCTATGCCGAGGTCTTCCAGCCCGACATCGACCTGCGCCAGTGCCGCTTCGTGTGGCTGGGCACGCACCAGAAGTTCGAGGCCTTCACCTTCGCGTTCGAAGAGACCGAGCACGGCTGGTTCCAGGCGCACGCCTACCAGTTCGACGCCGACACCTCCACCTTCATCGTCGAGACGCCCGAGGCCGTGTGGCAGGCCCACGGGCTGGACCGCATGGAGCAGCCCGAGGCCATCGCCTTCTGCGAGCGGCTTTTCGCGCCCTACCTGGGCGGGCACGCGCTCATCAGCAACGCCACGCACCTGCGCGGCTCGGCCAACTGGATCCGCTTTCCGCGCGTGATCTGCCGCACCTGGGTGCATCGGGAAACCATCGCCGGCAAGGCGGTGCCCATCGTGCTGATGGGCGATGCCGCGCACACGGCGCATTTCTCGATCGGCAGCGGCACCAAGCTCGCGCTGGAAGACGCCATCGACCTGGCCCAGACGCTGGCCACCGGCGCGACCCTGGAGCAGGCGCTGCACGACTACGAGGCGCGCCGCAGCGTCGAGGTGCTCAAGATCCAGAACGCCGCGCGCAACTCCACCGAGTGGTTCGAGAACGTGGCGCGCTACAGCCGGCTGCCGGTGGAGCAGTTCGCCTATTCGCTGCTCACGCGCAGCCAGCGCATCAGCCACGAGAACCTGCGCCTGCGCGATGCGCGCTGGCTGGAGGGCTACGAGGCCTGGCTGGCCCAGGCGCGCCCCACGGTCGGCACGGCGCCGGCCCCGGCACCCGTCGGCGTGCCCGGCGACAGCGGCGCCGCGGTGCCGCCCATGCTCACGCCCTTCACGCTGCGCGGCCTCACGCTCGATAACCGCATCGTCGTCTCGCCCATGGCCACCTACAGCGCGGTCGAGGGCGTGCCGCAGGACTTCCACCTGGTGCACCTGGGCGCCCGCGCCCTCGGCGGCGCTGCGCTGGTGATGGTGGAGATGACCGCCCCCACGCCCGACGGCCGCATCACCCCCGCCTGCACCGGGCTGTGGAACGATGCGCAGCAGGCCTCCTTCACGCGCATCGTGGATTTCGTGCACGGCAGCAGCCGCGCCAAGATCGGCCTGCAACTGGGCCACAGCGGCCCCAAGGGCTCCACGCGCGTGGGCTGGGAGGGCACGGACGAGCCCCTGCCCGAGGGCGATCCGCACGGCAACTGGCCGCTGCGCGCCGCCAGCGCCCTGCCCTACGGCCCGCAGAACCAGACGCCCGCCGCGCTGACGCGCGCCGACATGGACGCGCTCACCGCCGCCTTCGTGGCCAGCGCCCGGCGTGCGGCCGCCTGCGGCTTCGACTGGCTGGAGCTGCACTGCGCGCACGGCTACCTGCTGGCCAGCTTCATCAGCCCGCTCACCAACCAGCGCACCGACGAATACGGCGGCCGCCTGGAAAACCGCTGCCGCTACCCGCTCGAGGTGTTCGCGGCGGTGCGCGCCGTGTGGCCCGCCGAGCGCCCCATGAGCGTGCGCATCTCGGCCCACGACTGGGCACCCGGCGGCACCACGCCGGACGACGCCGTGGCGATGGCGCGGTGGTTCAAGGCCGCGGGCTGCGACCTGATCGACGTCTCTTCCGGCCAGACCACGCGCGCCGCCCGGCCGGTGTACGGGCGCATGTACCAGACGCCGTTCGCCGACCGCATCCGCAACGAGGTGGAGATCGCCACCATGGCCGTGGGCGCCATCAGCGAGGCCGACCATGCCAACAGCATCATCGCCGCCGGCCGCGCCGACCTCTGTGCCCTCGCCCGCCCGCACCTGGCCGACCCGGCCTGGACGCTGCACGCCGCCGCGCAACTGGGCGAGACGGCCAGCCGCCACGTGCACTGGCCGCGCCCCTACGGCCCGGGCCGCGACCAGCTGCTGCGCGAGGCCTCCAAGCAAAAACAGGCCCCAGCGCAATCGGTACTATGGCATAACGCTATTAAAACAATAGCAAACGATGCCCTGGACTGAAACGATGGACCTCGAAGCCCGCCTGCACGGCGCCGCCCCCAGCGAGCACCCCGAGGCCCTGCGCCTGTGGCTGCGCTTGCTCACCTGCACGCAACTGGTGGAAAAGCAGGTGCGCACCCGCCTGCGCGACCAGTTCGGCACCACGCTGCCGCGCTTCGACCTGATGGCGCAGCTCGAACGCGCGCCCGAGGGCCTGAAGATGAAGGACCTCTCGCGCCGCATGATGGTCACCAGCGGCAACGTGACCGGCATCACCGACCAGCTCGTCGCCGAAGGGCTGGTGGAACGCGTGGACGTGGCGGGCGACCGCCGCGTGTTCCTCGTGCGGCTCACGCCGTGCGGGCGCGAACAGTTCGACGCGATGGCCCACGCGCACGCGCAGTGGATCGTCGAGGCCTTCGGCCCGCTCGGCGAGCGCGACATCGCCAGCCTGCACCGGCTGCTCGGCAAGGTGAAGGCCCACGCCCAGGCAGCCACCCCCACCCTCCAGGAAACCAACGCATGAAGCACTACATCTCCGCGGGCAACCCCATGCGCCCGCAGTTCGAGCCCCGGGCCCCCTACGCGGCACGGCACTTCGCCTGGCAGTTCGACCGCGGCGTGGGCACCATCACGCTGGACCGGCCCGAGCGCAAGAACCCGCTGACCTTCCAGAGCTATGCCGAGCTGCGCGACTTCTTCGGCGCGCTGCGCACGGCGACCGACGTGAAGGCCGTGGTGGTGACCGGCGCGGGCGGCAACTTCTGCTCGGGCGGCGACGTGCACGAAATCATCGGCCCGCTCACCGGCATGACCATGCCCGAACTGCTGGAGTTCACGCGCATGACGGGCGACCTGGTGAAGGCCATCCGCGCCTGCCCGCAGCCGGTGCTGGGCGCCATCGACGGCATCTGCGCCGGCGCCGGCGCCATGGTGGCGCTGGCCTGCGACCTGCGCTACGGCACGCCCGCCGCACGCACCGCGTTCCTGTTCACCCGCGTGGGCCTGGCCGGCGCCGACATGGGCGCCTGCGCGCTGCTGCCGCGCATGATCGGGCAGGGCCGCGCCTCCGAGCTGCTGTTCACCGGCCGCGCGATGACGGCGCAGGAAGGGCTGGCCTGGGGCTTCTTCAACGGCCTGCACGAATCGGCCGACCTGCTGGCCCACGTGCAGGCCGCGGCCCGCTCGCTGGCCGAGGGCCCCACCTTCGCGCACGGCATGACCAAGACCATGCTGGGCCAGGAGTGGAGCATGACCATCGACCAGGCCATCGAGGCCGAGGCCCAGGCGCAGGCCATCTGCATGCAGACGCAGGACTTCCGCCGCGCCTACGAGGCGTTCGCGGCCAAGCAGAAACCCGTGTTCGCGGGGGATTGAGGCCATGCACGCCGCCACGCCCCCCGCGCCCGCCGCCCCGCCCACGGCGCACCTCGCCCTGCCGTTCTTCGGCGAAGCCCACCGGGCATTGGTGGATGGCCTCGTGCCCTGGGCCGCCGCGCAGGCGGTGGACGAATCCGACGACCGCGCCGCCTGCCGCGAGTGGGTGCGCCGCCTGGGCGACGGCGGCTGGCTGCGCTACTGCGTGCCCGCCGCGCACGGCGGCGCGCTGGCCGAACTCGATTCCCGCGCGCTGGTGCTGCTGCGCGAGACCCTGGCCTACCACTCGCCCCTGGCCGACTTCGCCTTCGCCATGCAGGGCCTGGGCAGCGGCGCGATCACGCTGGCCGGCAGCGCCGCGCAGCAGGCACGCTACCTGCCCGCGGTGGCGCGCGGCGAGAAGATCGCCGCCTTCGCGCTCAGCGAGCCCGAGGCCGGCTCCGACGTCGGCGCTATGAAAACAATAGCTACACAGGCAAGCAATTCGCCGGCATCGGGCCCGAACGACTCCGATACCGCGGGCGAGGCCATGGGCGCCTACACGCTGAACGGCACCAAGACGTGGATCAGCAACGGCGGCATCGCCGACTTCTACTGCGTCTTCGCCAAGACCGACCCGGCCGGCGGCACGCGCGGCATCAGCGCCTTCATCGTCGATGCGCCCACGCCGGGCCTGGACGATTCGCGCCACATCCAGGTGATGGCGCCGCACCCGCTGGCCACGCTGGCGTTCGACGGCTGCACCGTGCCGGCCGATGCGCTGCTGGGCGAGCTGCACGGCGGCTTCAAGCTGGCCATGCGCACGCTGGACATCTTTCGCGCCTCGGTGGCGGGCGCCGCGTTGGGGCTGGCGCGGCGCGCGCTCGCCGAGGCGGTGCACCATGCGCGCACGCGCCGCATGTTCGGCCAGACGCTGGGCGACTTCCAGCTCACGCAGGCCAAGCTGGGCGAGATGGCGGCGCTGGTCGATGGCGCGGCGCTGCTCACGTACCGGGCGGCCTGGATGCGCGATGAATCGCTGTCCGCGGGCCGCGCGCACGATCCTTCTGAGGCTCGGAATCGCAGCGTCGCCGCTGCGATGGCCAAGATGACCGCCACCGAGAACGCCCAGCGCGTGATCGACATGGCCCTGCAGATGCACGGCGGGCGCGGCGTCGAGGTGGGCGCCAAGATCGAATCGCTGTACCGCGACATCCGCGCGCTGCGCATCTACGAAGGCGCCACCGAGGTCCAGCAACTCATCATCGGCAAAGCCGTCTTGCAGGAGCAGCAGGCATGACCCCCAGCGCACAGCCCGACACCTTCGTCCACGACCGCCTGCCGCCGCGCGAGCAGTGGCCCGCGCTGCACTACGACCTGCCCTCGCTGCAGGTGCCGGCGCAGGCCAACCTCGTGCAGGTGCTGTTCGATCGCGCCGCGCAGGCAGGGCACGGCGGGCGGCCGCTGCTGCGCTCGCCCACGCGCACCTGGACCTACGCGCAGGCGCAGGACGAGGTCGCGCGCATCGCCCGCGTGCTGGTGGACGGCCTGGGCCTGGTGCCCGGCAACCGCGTGCTGCTGCGCGGCGGCAACACGCCCGAGATGGCGCTCGCCTGGCTGGCCGTGGTGCATGCCGGGCTGGTGGCGGTGGCCACCATGCCGCTGCTGCGCGCGCGGGAGCTGTCCGACGTGATCGAGCGCGCCCAGCCCGCCGCCGCGCTGTGCGACGGCCGGCTGCTGGACGAGCTGCAGGCCGCGCAGGTGCAGCACCCGGTGCTGCGCGCCATCGTGCCCTTCCACACCGCGCCGGCGGCCGACGACCTGCTGGTGCGCGCGGCCGGCTGCGCGCCGCTGCCCGCCTGCCCCACCGCGGCGGACGACATCGCGCTCATGGCCTTCACCTCGGGCACCACGGGGCATCCCAAGGCGCCGGTGCACAGCCACCGCGACGTGCTGGCGGCCTGCGGCGCGTGGCCGCACCATGTGCTGCGCTCCACGCCCGAGGACATCGTGGTCGGCTCGCCGCCGCTGGCCTTCACCTTCGGGCTGGGCGGGCTGCTGCTCTTTCCCATGGCCGCCTGCGCGAGCGTGTACTTTCCCGACGTGCCCTACACCCCCGAGGTGATGGTGCGGCTGATGCGCGAGGTGGGCGCCACCGTCTGCTACACCGCGCCCACCTTCTACCGGCAGATGGCACCCTTCGCCAAGGCCCTGGGCCTGCCCGCGCTGCGCACCTGCGTGAGTGCCGGCGAGGCCCTGCCGGACGCCACGCGCCAGCTGTGGAAGGACGCCACCGGCATCGAGATGACCGACGGCATCGGCGCCACCGAAATGTTCCACATCTTCATCTCGTCGGCCGGCAGCGAAGTGCGGCGCGGCGCCATCGGCCGCGTGGTGCCGGGCTACCAGGCCAAGGTGGTGGACGGGCGCGGGCGCGAGCTGCCGCGCGGCACGGTCGGCAAGCTCGCCGTGATCGGCCCCACGGGCTGCCGCTACCTGGACGATGCGCGCCAGGCCAACTACGTGAAGAACGGCTGGAACCACCCCGGGGACGCCTTCGTGCAGGACGCCGACGGCTACTTCTTCTACCAGGCGCGCGACGACGACATGATCATCACAGCCGGCTACAACGTGGGCGGCCCCGAGGTCGAGGATGCCCTGCTGCGCCACCCCGCCGTGGCCGAGTGCGCCGTGATCGGCGTGCCCGACGACGAGCGCGGCATGGTCGTCAAGGCCATCTGCGTGCTGCGCCCCGGCCATGCCGGCGACGACGCCCTGGCCAAGGCACTGCAGGACCACGTGAAGGCCAGCATCGCCCCCTTCAAATACCCGCGCATCGTGGAGTTCGCCACCGCCCTGCCGCGCACCGAGACCGGCAAGCTGCAGCGCTTCAAACTGCGCCAGGCCGCCGCGCTGGCCCGCGACAGCGCGGCCGCTGCGGCCGCCAACGCCCCACTTCCATCCCCCAAGACATGACCCTGCACACCCGACTGCAACCGCCCGACTGGGCGCCCCCCAAGGGCTACGCCAATGGCGTGGCCGCCCGCGGCACGCTGCTCTTCGTGGGCGGCCAGATCGGCTGGAACGCCCGCCAGGAGTTCGAGAGCGACGACTTCATCGTCCAGGCCCGCCAGACCTTCCTGAACGTGCGCGCCGTGCTGGAGGCCGGCGGCGCCGGCCCCGAGCACCTGGTGCGCATGACCTGGTACGTGGTGGACCGCGAGGAATACAACGCGCGCCTGAAAGAGCTGGGCGCCGCCTACCGCGAGGTGCTGGGCCGGCACTTTCCGGCCATGGCCTGCGTGCAGGTCGCCGGCCTCATGGAAGCGCGCGCGCGCATCGAGATCGAGGCCACCGCCGTGCTGCCGGACTGAGCGCGGCCCCCTGCACTTCCCAGCGCCCCGGCGGGGGCGGAAACGGCCCGCACCGGGCACGGCTGCACGATGTGGCCTAATAGCGTGTTTTTCACTTTTCTCTCCAGGAGCCTCCCAAATGGGCAACAAGATCGTTACCGAAGCCGACCGCAAGCGCACCCCCCGTCCCCAGCCACTGCCCGGCGTGACCCTGGCCACCCCCGGCCGCGGCCAGCGCGTGAGCCTGGAGCGTGGCGTCGCCACCCGCAGCAAGAAGAACCCCGGCAAGCGCTCCAAGAAGGGCGGCTGAAAAGCCCCCTTCGCGCCCAGCGCAACGCCAAAGCCCTCTCCGGAGGGCTTTTTTCATGGTGCGACGGTGGCGCGCCAACGCGGCGGCGGCGCGCTCGGCCCGCCGGCTCAGAACCGGTAGCGCGCCGTCACCTGCGCACTGCGCGGCGCGCCGTACCTGCCCGAGTACCACCAGCCCGACATCGCGGCGATGTCCTTGCGGTCGAACACGTTCTGCACGTTCAGCGCGGCCGGCAGGCGATCGTTCACCCCGCAGCGGGCCAGGAGGCGGGCCACGGCCCTCTAACGCCAGCCTTGCGTGCCACCCGCCGCGGCCTGCGCGGCGATCCGCCAGCAGGCCGCGCCGAAGCGCACCGCCTCGCCCTGCACAAAGGGCTCGAAAGCCGCCCGCGCGGCCGCGACGACCCGGGTGCGGGTCGGCCCGTCGGCGCTGCGCAGGGCCAGGCCGACCGGGCCGAGGCCGGTGAAATAAGGCACCAGTTCGTCGCGCCGCAGCGTGCAGACGACATCCAGGGGCTCGATCTCGATGCCGGCCCAGCCACTGGCCCGCAGGATGCCCGCCACCCGCTCGCGGTCCGCGAACGCGAACTGGCCCGGCGCATCCGGCTGGCGCACGGGCAGGCCCGGCAGCAGCGGGGCGGCGGCGCGCTCGGCGGCCGTCATGAAGGGGTTCTCCGCCGCGCTGCGCCACGCGACGGCGCACAGGCTGGCGCCGGGGCGCGCCGCGCGGCGCAGGTTGGCGAACGCCGCCACCGGGTCTCCGAAGAACATGACCCCGAAGCGCGACACCAGCCGATCCACGGAAGCCGGCGCGAACGCATGGGTCTGCGCATCGGCACAGACGAAGTCCGCGCGGGGCACCGTCAGCCCCTCGCGCAGGCCGCGCTGGCGCGCCGCGGCGACCATGGGCGCGGAAAGGTCGATCCCGGTGCAGCGCCCTTGGTCGCCCAGCCGGCGCGCGATGGCCAGCGTGGTGGCCCCGGTGCCGCAGCCGATGTCGAGCACCTGCATGCCGGGCCCCGCGCCAGGGGCGTCGGCCGCCTCGGCGAGCAGGGCCTCGAAGGGCGCGAACATGCGGTCGAGCAGGGGCTGCGCCTGCACCCAGGCGTGGCCGGCGGCGCCGTTCCAGAGCGCGGCTTGCGGGGAATCGATCGAAAGGGGTGGGTTCATGGCGGCCTCCTGGGTGCCTGGAAAGGGAGTGAAAGCTAGACTGTGCGACTTCAAGCCGACTTGAGGTCAAGCCCATGGAGATCCTGGACATCGCCGAGGTGGCACGCCGTTCGGGCCTGCCGGCATCGACGCTGCGCTTCTACGAAGAAAAAGGCCTGATCGCCTCCGTCGGGCGGCACGGCCTGCGGCGGCTGTTCGATGCGGGCGTGGTGGAGCGGCTCGCGCTCGTCGCGCTCGGGCGGGCGGCCGGCTTCTCGCTGGACGCCATCGGGCAGATGTTCGGCCCCGACGGCCAGCCGCGCATCGACCGCGACCGGCTCCTGGCCCAGGCCGACGACCTGGACACCATCATCCGCCAGCTCACCGCCATGCGCGACGGGCTGCAGCACGCCGCGCGCTGCAAGGCCCCCAGCCACATGGAATGCCCCACCTTCCGGCGCCTCCTGCGCGCCGCCGGGGCGGGGGCTGCCATCGGCCGTCCCAGGCGGCCCGCCGATCCAGGCCACTGACCCGCCAGGGCCCCATGGCCTGCGGCAAAGGGCACAATCGATCCACCCTTTTCCACCTGCCGGGACCGCACCATGTCCACCCACCTTTCACCGAACGACGCCGGCGCCCTGTACCAGGCGTTGCAGGCGGGCCCGCTGGCCGGAAGCCCCATCACGGCGCTGCGCATCGGAGCGGGCCACTCGTCCATCGCCAGCGGCACCCAGGCCCAGGCCCGGCTGCTGCGCACCCTGGAAGTGGGCTACTACGCCACGGCCGCCGCCTGCTTTCGCCACGATCCCCCGGCCGAGGGCGAACTGGAGCACGCCATCCAGGTGGTGGAAGAGGCCGTGATGCCCGTGCACGCGGTGCTGCCGCCGGGCACCACGCTCTACACGGCCGATGCCGGCATCCGCCAGGTGGCGCTGGCGGCCGGCATCGAAGCCCAGCCCGAGATGACCCTGCCGCTGGATGCCGTGGAGCGCACTTTCAACCGCCTGGTCTCGGTGGCCCTGGGCCGCCCGCCCGCCCAGGAGGGCCTGCCCGAGGGCTCCGCCTTCGCCGCCACGCTGCTCATCCTGCGCGAATGCATGCAGCACCTGGGCTTCGACCGCATCGTGATCCGCTCCGACACGGTGGTGTAGCCCGCGGCCCGGTGATCAGCCCGGACCGGGCACCACGAACGCCGCACGCGCCGCCTCGGCCGCCGCGCGCACGCTGCAGCCTTCGAAGTGGTCGTTGACCAGCCCCATGGCCTGCATGAAGGCATAGACCGTGGTGGGGCCGACGAAGCTGAAACCCCGTTTTTTCAAGTCCTTGGACATCGCCACCGAGGCCGGCGTGGTGGGCATGGCGCGCACCGACTCCAGCGTGATGCGGCCGGGGCGCCCCTCGGCGGCGGCCGGAGCGAAACGCCACACGTAGTGCGCCAGCGAGCCGAACTCGCGGCGCAGTTCCAGCACGCGCTGCGCGTTCTGGATGGCCGACTCGATCTTGCCGCGGTGGCGCACGATGCCGGCATCGCCCAGCAGCCGCTGCACGTCGGCCGCACCGAAGCGCGCCACCTGCTCGGCGTCGAAATGGGCAAACCCGGCGCGGAAGGCTTCGCGCTTGTTCAGGATGGTGAGCCAGCTCAGGCCCGCCTGAAAGCCTTCCAGGCACAGCTTTTCATACAGGCGCCGGTCGTCCGCGACCGGAAAGCCCCATTCATGGTCGTGGTAGTGGCGGTACAGCGGCGTGGCGCTGCACCATTGGCAGCGGGCGCATCCGGCCTCGTCGGTGAACAGGCCACTGTCCGGGCTGGAAGACGGATGGGCGGAAACGGGAGCGGAAAGAGGGGCGGGCATGCCGGGATTCTGCCCGCGCCCCGAACGCGGGGGCACCCGGCGGCGAACAATGGCTTTCGCTATCCTTGGCCCACCGACCGCCGACCCATTGCCGAATGCCCCTGCCACCCTTTCCCCCGTCACCCTTGCGGTCGCCCCGCCCCCTGCTGCTGGCCGCCTCGCTCCTGCTCTCCGGCTGCGCCAGCACGGGGCAGTCGCTGGCGTACTACTGGCAGTCGGTGCGCGGGCACCTGCAGCTCATGCACGCGGCCGAACCCATCGACACGTGGCTCGCGCGGGGCGACACCTCGCAGCCGCTGCGCGATCGCCTGCAGCTGGCGCAGGAGGCCCGGCGCTTCGCCGTGACCGAGCTGGCGCTGCCCGACAACGCCAGCTACCGCCGCTATGCCGACCTGGGCCGCCGCGCGGCCGTGTGGAACGTGGTGGCCGCGCCGCCCGATTCGCTCACGCTGCACCGCTGGTGCTTTCCGATCACGGGGTGCATCGGCTACCGCGGCTATTTCAACGAGGCCGATGCGCGCGCCGAGGCGGATCGGCTGGCCACCGAGGGCCTGGAGGTGGGCGTGTACGGCGTGCCGGCGTATTCCACCCTGGGCTATATGAACT
The DNA here is from genome assembly GCF_032929295.1 of Acidovorax sp. BLS4. Taxonomy (NCBI): domain Bacteria; kingdom Pseudomonadati; phylum Pseudomonadota; class Betaproteobacteria; order Burkholderiales; family Comamonadaceae; genus Acidovorax; species Acidovorax sp. BLS4. The sequence goes on along the minus strand of NZ_CP136797.1, from coordinate 4,805,285 downwards.
GGGCGGGCGGCGACCCGCTGCTCAACACCTTCATCGGCTGGCCCGAGGGCGAGTTCGTGCGGCTGCTCTTTCACGAGCTGGCGCACCAGGTCGTGTACGCCCATGGCGACACGCTGTTCAATGAATCGTTCGCCACCGCCGTGGAGCGCCTGGGCGTGGCGCGCTGGCTGGCCGAGCGCGCCACGCCGCAGGCGCGGGCCGACTACGCGCGCGGCGATGGCCGCCGCAACGCGTTCCGCGCGCTCACACGGAACGCCCGCGAGCGGTTGGCCGCCGTCTACGCGGCCCATGCGCCCCGTGCTTCGGAAGCCCCGGCCCCGGCCTCCGCCGCTGCGGCGGTCGCTGCGGCCGAAAACGCCGCTGCCAGCGCGGAGATGGCAACCTTGAAACAGAAGGCCATGCAGGCGTTTCGCGCCGATTACGCCGCGCTGCGCGCCCGCTGGATCGCCGAGGACGGCGCCACCCCCGCGCAGCTGGCGGGCTACGACCGATGGGTGGCAGAGGCCAACAACGCCACGTTCGGCGCGCAGGCCGCCTACGACGAATGGGTGCCGGCCTTCGAGGCGCTGTTCGAGCGCGAAGGCCGCGACTGGCCGCGCTTTTATGATGCGGTGAAACGCCTCGCGGCCCTGCCGCACGAACAACGCCAGGCCGCCATGCGCGCCCTGCTGCCCACGCCATCCCCGGAGAAGCCCCTTGCCTGACATCCACATCCAACGCCCCCACCGGCTCGGCCTGCCCGAGGCCCGCAAGATCGCCGGCCTGTGGGCCCAGAAAGCCCAGGCCAAGTTCGACATGGAATGCGCCTACGAAGAAGGCGCGGCGCAGGACACGCTGCGCTTTCAGCGCCCGGGCATCGAAGGCACGCTGCAGGTGCATGCCGACCGCTTCGAACTGCAGGCGGAACTGGGTTTCCTGTTCAGCGCCTTCAAGGACCGCATCGCCGCCGAGATCGATGGGCAGTTCGACAAGCTGCTGGGCCGGCCGTCGCCCAGTGCGGCCTGAGCCGCATCGGCCACTGCAACAAAAATGCGGGGCCGCGCACTGCACGGCCCCGCATGGAAACACTGGCGCCCAGCGCGGCGTCAGCTCAGCGATTCGATGAGGTCGATGTACTGCTGGCGGGCGGCATCGCCCTCGGTGCCCTTGAGCTTTTCCCAGGCGTCCCATTTGGCGCGGCCGACCACATCGGAAAAGCTCGGCTTCTTCTCGGCATTGTCGCCGGCCGTGGCCTGCTTGTAGAGCGCGTAGATCTTGAGCAGCGTCGGGTTGTCGGGGCGCTCGCTGAGGTTCTTGGACTGGGCGACGGCGGCTTCGAACGCCGCGTTCAGATCGGACATGGAAAGGGTCTCCGTTGGTGGTCGAACTGCCATCTTAGGGCCTCTGTTGCTCCTGCGCCCTGGAACGCCCGGAGCGCCGTGACCCCCATCGCATCAGCGCCGCATCCCGTCAAAAGGTTTCCCAGTCGCTCTCGGATCCGGGCCGGGAGGCCGGTGGCGCGGTGCGGTTCGCCGCCGCCGATGCCGAGGTGGTTTGCGCGGGCTTGGGCGCTGGCGAAGTGGCTGGTGGGGCATCGGTTGGCGATGCAGGCGGAGAGTCCGGCGCCTGCGGCCCGGCCTTTGGGCCCACGGCCGGCGACAAGCGCTTGACCGCCGGCTTGGCCGCCGTGGAAGCCGCAAACCGTGGTGCAGACACCGGCGCAGCCCGGGGTACCGGTGGTGGCGCCGCGGCGGGCAGTGCGCCCTCGCCGCCCAGGTGGAACACCGCGGTCGCGCGCACCAGTTCGCTGGCCTGGGCGTTCAGGCTGCTGGCCGCCGCGGCCATCTCCTCGACCAGGGCCGCATTCTGCTGCGTGGCCTGGTCCACGTGCGTGATGGCTTCGCTGATCTGGTCCACGCCGCTGCTTTGCTCGGCGCTGGCCGCGCTGATCTCGCCCATGAGGTCCGTGGCGCGGCGGATCGCGGCCACCACCTCGGCCATGGTGTGGCCCGCCTTGTCCACCAGCGCGCTGCCGCGTTCCACCCGGTCCACGCTGGCGGTGATGAGGCCCTTGATCTCCTTGGCGGCCTCGGCGCTGCGCTGCGCGAGGCTGCGCACCTCCGATGCGACGACCGCGAAGCCCCGGCCCTGCTCGCCCGCGCGGGCCGCTTCCACCGCGGCGTTGAGGGCGAGGATGTTGGTCTGGAAGGCAATGCCATCGATCACGCCGATGATCTCGCCGATCTTGCCGCTGCTGTCCTGGATTCCGCGCATGGTGTCCACCACTTCGGCCACCACCGCCCCCCCTTGCTCGGCCACCGACGAGGCGGTCTGCGCCAGTTCGTTGGCCCGGCGCGCACTGTCGGCGTTCTGGCGCACGGTGCTGCCCAGCTGCTCCGCCGACGCCGCGGTCTGCTCCAGCGCCGAGGCCTGCCGCTCGGTGCGCGAGGACAGGTCGTGGTTGCCGGCATCGATCTCGCTGCTGGCACCGGACACGCTTTCGGCGCTGTTGCGCACGGTCCGCACGACCGAAGCCAGCCGCGCGCTCATGCTGGCCATCGCCGCCATGATGCTGTTCGTATCCCCCGGCCGCACGGGAACGCGCGAAGCCAGATCGCCCGCCGCCACCGCGTCCGCGACACGCTTGAGCTCCGACGGATCGGCGCCGAGCTGCCGCACCACCGTGCGCAGGTAGACGCTCAGGCCGGCAAGGCAAGCCACCACGGCCAGCACCGCGGCCGTTGCCACCGCACGGCCCGTGGCCGCGTATTCCTTCACGTCGTTGATGCGGGAGGACAGGCGCTCGCCCTGGCGGTCCTTTTCCTGGCCCAAGGGCGCCAGCAGGCGGTTGCGGGCGGGAATGGTCTGGTCCACCAGGAAGGCGAAGGCTTCCTCCTTGCGATCGGCCTGGATCAGCGCGAGGTTCTGCTCGCCGGTGGCCCAGAACGCGCGCATCAGCGCGGGCAGGGGCTCATAGGCGCGGCGCCCGTCGTCGGAGACCATGTTGGCGCCGAACTCTTCCAGGGTTTTTTGCAGCAGCTGGCGCTTTTCGGCGATGTCGGCCAACGCGGCATTCCGCTCTTCGGGTGTGCGCGACAGGATCGAGTGCCGCAGCTGCAGCGACACCCGCGTCACGTTCAGCTCCAGGGCCGCGATCCGCTGCAGTTGCGGCACGTTCCTGGAGCGGACCACCTCCGCGTCCTCGGTGACCTGCCCCATCATGATCCAGATCGCGACCGCCACCCCGCCAAGCAGGAGCAGGATGACCCCGTTGATGAGCATCAAACGGCGTGCGAGCGTGTTCCGTCCTTGTCCAACCTCCATAGCGATCCCCTGTGCCTTGATTGTTTTGACAGCGCCGCCGCATGGCGGGCCATACGGGGCGCTGCGGGTGGTGCGCAGGGGCCATTGTTCGCGTTATTCGCAGGAAATGCCAGCCCCCCGTGTCACCACGGATGCAGAGGATCTATCGCCGCAGCGCTATGCGGGGCCGCAAAGCCCGTCCACGGCCTGGAACATCGACTGTCGCGCCTGGCTCACCACCTGGCCTTTCCAGGCATCGGTGTCGGTGTAGAAGGCGGCCAGCATTTGAGCCCTGATCTGCGTTGCCAGCTCAGCCGGAGCCTCCGGATGCAGGTTCAGCCAGTGCTCGGCGCGCAGGGCCTGCATGACCTCCAGCACCGGCACCGTGCCGTATTCCATCGCGATGCCGGTGATTTCGGCCTGTGGACATTCTTCGTACACGCTGTTCCACATCAGGCCCGTGAGAAAAGCCGAGGTGGACGAACCGTCGTAGATCGAGGTGACCGGCGTGGCGCCGCCGCCGGCCCACCAGTCGCGCGCCCGCTGCACCGAGGCGGCATCGTCCCGGCCGGCATAGATGCGCTCGCCATGGCCGCTCGGCCCCAGGCCCGTGTGCAGATCGATCCAGGCGATGCGCCGGGCGTGCTCGCCCTGCTCGCGCAGCACCTGGCGCAAGGTGCGGTTGCTCCAGGTCGGGGCCGTGCCGCCGAAGAACAGCCCACCCGGAAACTCATGCTGGCCGCGGCTGATGGCGGCCTGCCACGCGGCCTCGCCGCGCTCGGCGATGAAGCGGAACACCGCCTCGCGGTTCTCGGCCGTGGGCGGCCACTGGTCGGGCAGCAGCAGCGGCTGGATCTCGCGGTAGGCCGCGTTCTCCGGCAGCGGCCGGGTGAAGTCGTGGAAATTGCGGTTCAGGTCCACGTTCTCGTGCGTGGCCCGGCGGATGTGCGAGAAGCCATACGGGTTGAGCCCATGCACGTAGAGCACGGCCACGCCCTGCTCGCGGGCCTTGGCGCGCCAGGCCTCGTCGTGCAGGGCGAACACCTGCACGCCGCTGCCGCAGTAGCCTTCGACCCCATGGCAGGCGCTGCTCACGATGAGCAGGTGTTGCGCATGGTCCGGGCCGTCGCGCACCACGTCCATCGCCAGCGTCTCGCCGTCGCGCCCCTTGAGCGGGTGCGTGTGCGACTCCACCAGCAATCCGGCGGCCGCGGCGGCCTCCAGGAACTGGGTGCGGGCGAGCGCGTAGCTGGGGGAAAACGCCGGGGCGATACCGATCATGAAGATCTCCGTTCAAGAGGCTGGGAGGCAAAAAAAGGCAACGCAAAAACCCCGCCGCGAGCGGCAGGGCGCAGGCGCCCGAAGCACCCGAAAAACAGGAATGCCATCCGGCGCCCGTGGGAGCCAGATGGAGGCCGACACGCGCCAGCGGATCAGCCGGCCGGGCGGGACAGCCAGCCTTGTGCCAGCTGCACCCAGTAGGTGGCGCCGAGCGGGATCAGGTCGTCATTGAAGTCGTAGCTCGGGTTGTGCAGCGTGCAGGGGCCGCCGCCATGGCCCATGGCGCGGTGGTCGCCATCGCCGTTGGCGATGAAGCAGTAGGCGCCGGGCTTGGCCTGCAGCATGAAGGCGAAGTCTTCCGCGCCCATGGTGGGCTCCTGCCGCACCACGTTGGCCTCGCCCACGATGCCGGCCATGACCTGGCGCGCGAACTCCGCTTCGGCAGGCGAGTTGATGGTGGGCGGGTAGTTGCGCACGAACTCGAACTCGCACGTGGCCTCGTGCGCGGCGCAGGTGTGTTCGGCCACCTGCTTCATGCGGCGCTCGATCATGTCCAGCACCTCGACGCTGAAGGTGCGCACCGTGCCCTGCAGTTCGCAGCTGTCGGGCACCACGTTGGTGGCCTCGCCGGTGTGGATCATGGTGACCGAGATCACGCCCGCATCCACCGGCTTCTTGTTGCGGCTGATGATGTTCTGGAAGGCCTGCACCATCAGGCAGGCGATCGGCACGGGATCGGTGCCCATGTGCGGCATGGCCGCGTGGCTGCCCTTGCCGCGGATGACGATCTTGAACTCGTTGCTGGAGGCCATCACCGGGCCGGGGCTCACGGCGAACTGGCCGGCCTTCATGCCGGGCCAGTTGTGCATGCCGAACACGGCCTGCATCGGGAACTGCTCGAACAGGCCATCCTCGATCATCACGCGCGCGCCGCCGCCGCCCTCCTCCGCCGGCTGGAAGATCAGGTACACGGTGCCGTCGAAGTCGCGGTGCTTGGCGAAGTGCTGCGCCGCGGCCAGCAGCATGGCCGTGTGGCCGTCGTGGCCGCAGGCGTGCATCTTGCCGGGGTGGGTGCTGGCGTGGGCGAAGGTGTTGAATTCGGTGATGGGCAGCGCGTCGATGTCGGCGCGCAGGCCGATGGCCCGGCCCGAGGCACCGCCGTCGCGCCCGTGCACGATGCCGACCACGCCCGTCTTGCCCAGGCCGCGGTGGATGGGAATGCCCCATTCGGTGAGCTTGCCGGCCACCACGTCGGCGGTGCGGACTTCTTCAAAGCACAGTTCGGGATGCGCGTGGATGTCGCGGCGCACAGCGGCGATGCCGGCGGCCTGCGCAACGATGGAGTCGAGGACTTTCATAGGGAACATTCCTTTAGCGGTGCACCAGGGCTGGACCCAGCGACCATGACGAAAAAGAAGGGCAGGAATGCAACATGCATGCCTGACGCACCGAGTCTAGGGCCTGCCTGCCCCACACGCCGGAAACTGCTTTGATTGACCTGGCGCAACCTGGGATGCTAATCGCCTCCATAGGATGCCGATAGTCCCAGCAGGCCAGCACGCAGCCTGCAGGTTTCGGCCCTTCGCAAACTCGATCGAATGGGCACCGCTACGTGCCACGTCCAAGCCATCTTCCACCGGTCCGATCCCCCGATGCCCCCCAGGGCATCCCTTCAGCGCAGAGAGCCAGGAAACCCCATGAAATTCTTCAACGGACTGAGCATCGGCACCCGCCTGCATGGCGTGTCCCTGCTATTGATCGCCGCACTGTCGGCCCTTGCCCTCACCTCCTGGCTCCAGCTCTCGGAAGTGGCGCGGCTGGCCGACGTGGCCGGCAAGACACGCGTGCTCCAGCTCGGGCTCATCGCCAGCACCGAGCTGAGCGTGACGCAGGTGCTGCTGGACCTGCGCCAGGCGCTGCTGGTGCAGTCGCCCCAGGGCATCGACGCCGCGGCCAAGGACATCGACGCGATGCGCCAGCAGATCACCCGCAACGATGACGCGTTTCTGCAGGGGGTGACCAACCAGGCCGGCCGCGACGCCTTCGAGCGCGACTGGCTACAGCTGCAGCGCGCCACCTGGCCCGCCGCCGAGGCCAACATGGCCCTGGTGCGTGGGGGGCAGCAGCCGCAGGCGCAGTCCATGCTGATGGAAAGGACCATTCCCACCTTCATGCCCATGCAGGCCTGGCTGAAGGCCGAACGCGAGCGCCAGAGCCAAACGCTGGCAACGGAGGTACAGGGGATCCAGTCCGCTGCCGACGCCACGCGGCGCCAGCTCACCGCCCTGGTCACGGTGATCGCCATTGGCCTGATCGCTTTTTCCTGGTACATCGCAAGGCTGCTGCGCACCCGCGTGAAGGTGTCGCAGGACGTGGCCGACCGGGTGCGCCAGGGCAACTTCACCCAGCCCGTGATGGACAGCGCCCACGACGAATTCAGTCCGCTGCTGCAGACCATGGCGACCATGCAGGCTTCGCTGACGGACGTCGTGGTGAACGTGCGCAACAACGCCGAAGGCGTGGCCACGGCCAGCGCGGAGATCGCCTCCGGCAACAACGACCTGGCCCAGCGCACCGAGCGGCAGGCCTCGGCGCTGCAGCAGACCGCCGCGTCGATGGAGCAGCTCAGCTCCACCGTCAAGCAGAACGCCGACAACGCCCGGGAGGCCAACCAGCTGGCCGCCGGCGCCAGCGCCATCGCGCAAAAGGGAGGCGACGTGGTGACGCAGGTCGTGGCAACCATGAAGGGCATCCACGACAGCAGCAAGAAGATCTCCGACATCATCGGCGTGATCGACGGCATTGCCTTCCAGACCAACATCCTGGCGCTGAACGCGGCCGTGGAAGCGGCGCGCGCCGGCGAGCAGGGCCGGGGCTTCGCCGTGGTGGCCAGCGAGGTGCGCAGCCTGGCCGGGCGCAGCGCCGAGGCCGCCAAGGAGATCAAGAACCTCATCACCATCAGCGTGGACCGCGTGGGCCAGGGCACCACGCTGGTGAACCAGGCTGGCGTGACCATGGACGAGGTGGTCGCCTCGGTGCGGCGGGTGACTGACATCATGGGCGAGATCAGCGCCGCCAGCAGCGAGCAGAGCGCCGGCGTGGAGCAGGTGGGCCAGGCCATCACCCAGATGGACCAGGTCACCCAGCAGAACGCCGCGCTGGTGGAAGAAAGCGCCGCAGCGGCGCAGAGCCTGAAGACGCAGGCGCAGCAACTGGTGCAGACCATGGAGGTATTCCAGCTCGCGCCCGGGGCATCGCTGCAACAGCCACAGCAGCCCGCCGTGCCACGCCCCCGCCCCAGCGCGGTACGGCCACCGCTGCCAGCTTCGCAGGCCACCGTGAAGCGGCTGGGCACCGCGCCGAGCGCGAGCGCAGCCCACAGCGAAAAGGACTGGGAAGGCTTTTGAGCCGTGCTCGCAGCGCGGGCCGGCGGGATCCGGGAGAATGGAACCATGATCTCCACGAATGCCCTGCAACTGGCCCAGACGCTGGTGCGCATGAACACCGTCAGCCACCACTCCAATCTGGATCTCATCCATTTCGTGCGCGACACGCTCGAAAAGCTCGGCGTGAAAAGCCGCCTGAGCTTCAACGCCGACAAGACCAAGGCCAATCTGTTCGCCACGCTGGGCGAGGGCAAGCCTGCCGGCATCATCCTGTCCGGGCACACCGACACCGTGCCGTGGGACGGCCAGGACTGGACCTTCGACCCGCTGGGCGCCACCGTGCAGGACGGGCGCCTGTACGGCCGGGGCAGCGCCGACATGAAGGCCTTCATCGCCGTCGCGCTCGCGCAGGCCGAAGCGTTCCTGAACAGCGATGCCCCCTTCGCCATCCACTACGCCTTCAGCTACGACGAGGAAGTGGGCTGCTTCGGCGTGAAGGAGCTCATCGCCGACATGAAGGACGCCGGCATCCGCCCGCTGGCCTGCATCGTGGGCGAGCCCACCAGCATGGTGCCGGCCATCGCGCACAAGGGCGTGTACCGCTACAAGTGCTGCGTGCGCGGCAAGGAGGCGCACTCCTCGCTCACGCCGCATTCGGTGAATGCCATCGAGATGGCCGCGCGCGTGGTGGGTCGCGTGCGCGACATGGCCGAGGGCTTCGAGCGGCACGAGCCGCGCTTCGAAGGCTTCGACGTGCCCTTTTCCACCGCCAGCGTGGGCCAGTTCCATGGCGGCATCGCCGACAACGTAGTGCCGCGTGATGCCGAGTTCCGCTATGAATTCCGCGACCTGCCCACGGCGGACGCCGCCGGCATGCAGGCCGAGGTGATCGCCTATGCCCGGTCGCTGGAGCCCGCGATGCAGAAGGTGGCGCCCAGCACCGGCATCACCTTCGAGACGATCTGCGAGATCCCGAGCTTCCTGGGCAACCGGGACGATGCCGTCACGCGGCTCGCGCAGCGCCTGGCCGGAGAACAAGGCACCACGCTGGTGGCCTTCGGCACCGAGGCGGGGCTGTTCAAGAACGCCGGGATTCCCACCGTGGTGTGCGGGCCCGGCAGCATCCAGCAGGCGCACCAGCCCGACGAATACGTCTCGCTGGACCAGCTCGCCCGCTGCGAGGCCTTCATGCAGGGGCTGGCCGCGACGCGCCAGCTGTAGGAAGGGGAAACCGCGCGCCGGGTCAGACGCGCACGCGGCCGTCGCCCGTGAGCATCGACATCTCCACGAAGTGCGACCCCGTGTGGTTGCCGGGGCCGAACGCCACCTGGAAGCCCGCGATCTGCTGCGTGCCGAACCCCTCCAGCGCCGAGATCAGCGACTCTCGCGTGGGCCGGCCGCTGGCCTGGCGCAGCCCCTCGGTGAACACGCGCGCGGCCAGGTAGCCCTCCAGGCTGGAGTAATTGGCCTGGACCTTGTTGCCGCCCTTCTTGATCGCGTCCTGGAACTCCCGCGTGAGCTGGCGGGCGGACTGGTAGGGCGAGGGCATCACCTGCGAGACCACCACGCCCGCGCCATCGGCCTTGAGCTCGTCCATCAGCGCCTGCGTGCCAACGAACGACAGGTTGTAGAACGTGCCGCCGTAGCCCGCCTTGCGCGCGGCGCGCACGAAAGCGGCGCTGGCGGCATAGGTGCCGACCTGCACGATCGCCTCGGGCCGGGCCGCCACCAGGGTCTGCACCGCTGCGGCCACGTCCACCGAGTTGCGCTCCACCGTGGCCTGCGCCACCGGGGCGAGCTTGTGGGCGCCCAGTGCCAGCGCCACGCCATCCAGTCCGGCCTTGCCATAGGCATCGTTTTGATGGAAGACGCCGATCTTGCTCAGGCCCAGGTGGGTGAGCTTGTTCACGATGGCGGCGGTCTCGTCGTTGTACGAGGCGCGCACGTGGAACACCAATTTGTTCAAGGGCTGGCGCAAGGCCTCGGCCCCGGTGAACGGCGCGAAGAACGGCAGCTTGGCCTGCGTGAGCAGCGGCATCGCCGCCAGGCTGGTGGGCGTGCCCACGTAGCCGAACAGCGCGAACACATCGTCGGTGATGAACTTGCGCGTGTTGGAAGCGCAGCGGTCGGGCTCGTAGCCGTCGTCCAGCGTGCGCAGCTCCACCGTGCGCCGGCCGGAGCCCGCCTGGGCGTTCCACTGCTCGAAGTAAAGCTGGGCGCCCTGGTGCAACTGCACCCCGAGCTGCGCGGCGGGCCCGCTGAACGGGGCGGACTGTCCCAGCACGATCGGCGCCTCCGATTGCGCCCGTGCCAGCCCGAAACCGCCAAGCGCGGCGGCCCCCAGGCCAATGGAAAACCGTCTGCGCCCCAACGCAATATGCTTCATGGTGAAATCCCCTCTTCGATCAAAAACGTCGACGTTCCGCGGGGTCGCCACCCCGCCATCGCTGCTGGTCGGTGAGTGTATCGACAGGAAAACCCCTATGTCCACGACTGAAATCCCCCCCATTTCCGAGCCGATCCGGCAAGTGCGCGGGGCCTGCCCCCACGACTGCCCCGACGCCTGCGCCCTGCTCACCACCGTGGACAACGGCGTGGCCACGCGCGTGCAGGGCAACCCGGCGCACGGCCACACCGGCGGCGTGCTGTGCGCCAAGGTGTCGCGCTATGCCGAGCGCACGAACCACCCCGACCGCCTGCTGCAGCCGCTGCGGCGCGTCGGCCCCAAGGGCCCGGGGGCGCAGTTCGAGGCGGTGACATGGGACGAGGCGCTCACCGATATCGCGGCGCGTTTGACGCGCATCGCCGCCCGCGCCCCGCAGGCCATCCTGCCCTACAGCTATGCCGGCACCATGGGCCTCGTGCAGGGCGAAAGCATGGACCGGCGCTTTTTCAACCGGCTGGGCGCATCGCAGCTGGGCCGCACCATCTGCTCCACCGCCGGCGGCGAAGGCCTGAACTACACGCTGGGCGGCAAGCTGGGCATGAAGGTGGAGTTCTTCGCCGAATCGCGCCTCATCGTCATCTGGGGCAGCAACTCCATCGGCAGCAACCTGCACTTCTGGCGCTACGCGCAACAGGCCAAGCGCGACGGCGCCCGGCTGGTGTGCATCGACCCGCGCAAGAGCGAGACCGCCGAGAAGTGCCACGAACACCTGCAGCTGCGCCCCGGCACCGATGCGGCCCTGGCCCTGTCGCTCATGCACGAGCTGATTGCCAACGACTGGCTCGACCACGACTACATCGCGCAGTACACCGTGGGCTGGGACGCGCTGCGCGAGAACGCGCTGCAGTGGCCGCCCGAGCGCGCGGCCGAGGTCTGCGGCCTGCCCGTGGAGCAGATCCGCCAGCTGGCGCGCGACTACGGCACCACGCGGCCCGCCGCCATCCGCCTGAACTACGGCATGCAGCGCGTGCGCGGCGGCGGCAACGCCACGCGCGCCGTGGCCTGCCTGCCCGCACTCACCGGCGCATGGCGCCACCGCGCGGGCGGCCTGCTGCTGTCGAGCTCCGGCCACTTTCCCGTGCAGCGCGCCCAGTTGCAGCGACCCGACCTGCACACGGGCCCGGTGCCGCGCACCATCAACATGGTGACCATCGGCGACGACCTGCTGCGCGAAGCCTCGCCGGAGTTCGGCCCGAAGATCGAGGCCGTCGTGGTCTACAACAGCAATCCCTTGGCCGTGGCGCCCGACTCCGCGCAGGTGGCCCGGGGCTTCGCGCGCGACGACCTGTTCACCGTGGTGCTGGAGCACTTTCGCACCGACACGGCCGACTACGCCGACTACCTGCTGCCCGCCACCACGCAGCTGGAGCACTGGGACGTGCACGTCTCCTACGGCCACACCGACGTGCTGCTCAACCGCCCGGCTATCGCGCCGCTGGGCGAGTCGCGCTCCAACGCCCGCATCTTCCGCGACCTGGCCGAGCGCATGGGCTACACCGAGCCGTGCTTTACCGACAGCGACGAGGCCCTGTGCCGCCAGGCCTACGGCGATCGCATCGACTTCGGACAGCTGCTGGAAGTGGGTTTCGCGCCCCTGCCCCTGCCCGATGCGCCGTTCGCCGAAGGCGGCTTTCACACGCCGTCGGGCAAGTGCGAGTTCTACAGCGAGCGGCTGGCGGCCCAGGGCCTGCCGCCCGTGCCGATGCACGTGCCCAACCACGAGCTGCCGCAGCCCGGCGGCCGCTACCCGCTGGCCATGATCTCGCCGCCCGCGCGCAACTTCCTGAACTCCACCTTCGTGAACGTGCAGAGCCTGCGCAACATCGAGACGCAGCCGGTGCTGGAGATCCACCCCGACGATGCCGCCCCCCGAGGGATCGCCGACGGCACGCGGGTGCGCGTGTTCAACGACCGCGGCAGTTACGAATGCCACGCCGCCGTGAACGGCCGCGCCCGCCCTGGCGTGGTCAACGGCCTGGGCATCTGGTGGCGCAAGTTCGGCGTGAACGGCACCAACGTGAACGAGCTGACCAGCCAGGCCCTGTCCGATATCGGCGCGGCGCCCACGTTCTACGACTGCGTGGTGGAGGTGGCGGCGGCGCCTGAGCAAGGGCCGGCCTGAGCCGCCAGGGGACGCTGATTCAGCCCCGCCTTCGCGCGGGCACTGACGTGGCCTGCACTTTTTGGCGGCACTGCCTGCCGGACGCCGCACCAGGCGACGAAAGGGCCTAAAAAGGGCCGGAAAAGGACCGAAAAGGGTATCGAATTTTTCTGCCCCCGCGGCTCTTGAAAACCCGAAACCCGCTGCTAGTTCATGAACCGGAAGCGCGCGGCACCTGGCCCGCGCTCCGTTTCCATCAACGACACCACACGAGGTTTCGCCATGTACCGATCCCTGTTTCCGCGCGACATGTTCGCCGAGATGGATCGCCTGCAGCGCGAGATGCAGCAGGCCTTCGATCTTTCGCCCACCATCCGCGGCGTTGCCCGCAACGGGTTTCCCGCCCTGAACGTCGGGGGGACGCCGCAGTCCATCGAGATCTATGCCTTCGCGCCCGGCGTCGATCCGGGCACGCTGGAAGTGCATCTGGAGCGCGGCCTGCTGACCATCGCAGGCGAGCGCAAGAGCCCCATCGGCGAGGCCGATGCCAAGGCCACGGCGCACATCCACGAGCGCTTCGGCGGCAAGTTCCGCCGCGTGCTCACCCTGCCCGACGACGCCGATCCGGATGCCGTGCAGGCCAGGCTGCGCGACGGCGTGCTGCACATCAGCGTGCAGCGCCGTGCGAGCGCACAGCCGCGGCGCATCGCGATCCAGCAACCCGCATGACCCCCAAGAAGAAAGGACCGACAGCCATGCGCAACGACCTCCAGACTTCGAACCCTGCCCAAGCACCAGCCCAGACCCGCCAGAACGGCGGCGCGGCGCCGCAGGACGGCACGCGCTACGCGGAGGCAACGCTCACGCCACCGGTGGACGTGATCGAGGATGCGGGCGGCATCACGCTCTACGCGGACCTGCCCGGCGTGAGCCGCGACAAGCTCAACCTGCACATCGAATCGGAAACGCTCACGATCGAGGCCGAGTCCGATCTGGCCGTGCCGCAGGGACTCACTTCCAGCCACACGGAGGTGGGCCTGGGCCGGTTCCGGCGGGTGTTCACGCTCAGCAAGGAACTGGACCCCGAACGCGTGTCGGCCGAACTCGCCCAGGGTGTGCTGAAGCTGCGCATTCCGAAAGCGCAGCATGCCCAGCCCCGGCGCATCGAGGTGCAGGTGGCCTGACCGCGAGACCCTGCCCGTCCCACGCCGACGGCTCCACCCAGCAGATTTCGATGCTATTTATTTGATAGCAATATGCCCTAGTGGATATTGCGGTGGAGCCGTTTTTGGCCCAAGCCCTGCCGCCGCCGTGCCAGGGAGCGGCGCCCGGCCCTGCGGCGGATGCAAGCCCGCAGCGGCCGAGGCCCCGCTTGCCAGCCATCCCCGCACCCGCACCGGCGTGAATCGCGCCCTCGGCCATCAGCCGGGCGCCCCTTCCGGTGCCGCAACGCTCTGCGCATCCAGCGCCAGATAGTGGTGCACTGCGGGCCGCTCCGGCCCCACGTGGTAGCGCAGCGCCTCGGCCTGCAGGTCCGCGTCGGCCCTGGAGACGCGGCCGTGCTGGCGCAGGTGCTCGGCCCACGACTCGACCAGGAACCACTCGATCACGCGGCCCGGCTCGGCCGTGTGCTCGGCCACGCCCCAGGCGTAGGCGCCGTCGCGGCGGCGCTCGCGCGCCACGTGCTGCATGGCCTGCAGGAACGCGGGCAGGTCGGGCGTGCGCACGCGGTATTCGATCTGCACCATGACCGGGCCGCGGTCGTGCGCCACGGGCTCGGCCAGCAGCGGCTCGGGCCAGTGGTTGGACGGCTGCAGGTCGGCCTCGCCGGTGGGCAGCTTCACGCGGTGAAAGAGCCACGCCGCCAGCACCAGGCCACCCGCGCCGGCCAGCAGCGTGGCCGGCAGGCCCGCCTGCCCCGCCACCAGGCCCCAGCCCAGGCTGCCGGCGGCCATGGCGCCGTTGAACACCATGAGATAGATCGCCAGGCCCCGGCCGCGCACCCAGTTGGGCAGCACGGCCTGGGCCACGCCGTTGAGCGTGGTGAGCGCGATGATCCAGCCCAGGCCCAGCACCAGCATGAGCGCCACGGCGGCCTCGCGCGGCGGCGCCAGGGTGAGCACGGCCATCACGCCCGCGGTGAGCAGCGAGGCCAGCAGCACCAGCCCGTCGGCATCCAGGCGCTTGCGCAGGCGGGGCAGCAGCACCGCGCCGAGGATGGCCCCGGCACCGACCGCGCCCAGCATCACGCCGTAGAAGCCCGCCGTGCCGCCCAGCATGCGCCGCGCCACCAGCGGCAGCAGCGCCCAGACGGAGCTGGCGAACAGAAAGAACACCGCCGCGCGCAGCAGCACCACGTGCAGTTCGCGGCTGGCGCGCGCGTAGCGCAGGCCGGCGCGGAAGGCGCCGAAGAACTGCTCGTTCAGCCCGGTAGGCTCGGCCTTGGGGCGCTTCCACCACAGCAGCGCGGCGATCACGAAGCCGTAGCTCGCCACGTCCAGGCCGTAGGCCGCGGCCGCGCCGAAGCTGGCCAGCAGCAGGCCGCCGGCCGCGGGGCCGATGGCGCGGGCGATGTTGATGCCCAGCGAATTGAGCGCCACGGCGCTCTTCAGCTCGCTGCGGGGCACCAGCTCGGGCACGATGGACTGCCACGTGGGCCCCATGAGCGCCGCGCCGATGCCGCCCACGAAGGTGAGCACGATGAGCGACTCCACGGTGAGCGTGTTCGTGCGCGCCATCACCAGCAGCGTGCCGCTCACGCAGGCCAGCAGCACCTGCACGGCGATCAGAAAGCGCCGGCGATCCAGGATGTCCGACAGCACGCCGGCCGGAATCGCCAGCAGGAAGATCGGCAGCGTGGCCGCCGTCTGCACCAGCGCCACGGCGGCGGGGCTGGACGACAGCTCGGTCACCATCCACGAACTGGCCACGTCGCGCATGAAGCTGCCGATGTTGCCCAGCACCGTGGCGGACCACAGCACCGCGAACAGCGGCAGGCGCAGCGGCGCGAAGCTGCCCGAAGGTGCGGGCACGGCGGCGGCGGCGGCCGCGGCGGACGGTGAATCGTGTGGGTGATCGTCATGTGCCATGGAGGCCTCCCAGGTCGTGCCAGGCGACGAGCAGCATGCCGCCCACCAGGCCCCAATGTTCGAAGAATGCGTTGGCGGCGCGCTGCCGCTCGGGCGGCGCCACCTGCCAGAAGCGGTCGGCCAGGAACGCCGCCAGCACGGTGAATCCGGCCAGCGCCAGCGCGCCTAGCCAGCGGTACCAGCCCGAGACGATGAGCAGCGAGGCGCCCAGTTGCAGCGCGATGGTGGCCGCCGCGACGGGCGCGGCGGGCGCCAGGCCGAAACGGCGCATCTCGGCCACGGCGCCGGCGAAGTCGCGCGCCTTGCCGATGCCGCCCTGCAGGTAGGCCGCGCACAGGCACAGCAGCGCGAGCGACTGTACCCAGGGCGCGGTGAAGGCGCCGCGCAGCGCGTCCATTCCGTTCGCCACGGTCACACCGCCCAGCAGGCGCAGCCCAGGGCGCCCCAGAAGCCCTTCAGGTCGGCAATCGGCAGCCGGCTGCTCCAGGCCGTGGCGTGCTGGTGGCCGTGCACGTTGCAATCGTTGGCGCAGGCGCACGCGGCGGCGGCGCGGCGCACCACGGCCTGCAGCGGCGCGCCCTCCTGCGTGCCCCAGCCGGCATAGCCGCCGAAGGCGCGCACGGGCGACCAGTCGGGCATGGCGGGCGGCGGTGCCGCGTCGTCGAAGCGGGCGAAATCAGCGGCGCCATACACCACCTTGCCGCCCACCACCGTGAGCAGCGCCGTGGTGTCGGCGATCTCGGATTCGGGGCAGGCGAAGAAGTCGCGGTCGGGCACGGTCAGGTCCGCCAGCTGGCCGGCCTGGATGCGGCCCTTCTTGCCTTCTTCGTTGCTGAACCAGGTGACGTTCTCGGTCCACAGGCGCAGCGCGGCCTCGCGGGTCAGGCAGTTGCGCTGCGGCGTGATCTGCAGGCCGCCCACGGTCTTGCCGGTGATGAGCCACGACAGCGACACCCACGGGTTGTAGCTGGCGACGCGGGTGGCATCGGTGCCGGCGGAAACCTTCACGCCCTTTTCCAGCATGCGCTTGACGGGGGGCGTGGCCTCGGCCGCGCCGGCGCCGTAGCGCTCGACGAAGTACTCGCCCTGGTAGGCCATGCGGTGCTGCACGGCCACCCCGCCGCCCAAAGCGGCGATGCGGTCGACGGACTTTTCCGAGATGGTCTCGGCATGGTCGAAGAACCAGTTCAGGCCGGCCAGCGGCGTGTCGCGATCGACCTTCTCGAACACGTCGAGTGCGCGCTCGATGGTCTCGTCGTAGGTGGCATGCATGCGCCAGGGCCAGCGGTTCTGCGCCAGGATGCGCACCACGCCTTCGAGGTCGTCCTCCATCTCGGGCGCCATGTCGGGGCGCGGCTGGCGGAAGTCCTCGAAGTCCGCCGCCGAGAACACCAGCATCTCGCCCGCGCCGTTGTGGCGAAAGTAGTCCGTGCCCTGCTTGTATTGCGACGTGGCCGTCCAGTTCAGGAAGTCTTCCTTTTCCTGCTTCGGCTTCTGCGTGAACAGGTTGTAGGCCAGGCGGATGGTGAGCTGATCGGCATCGGCCAGTTCCTGGATCACCTGGTAGTCGTCGGGGTAGCTTTGGAAGCCGCCGCCCGCATCGATGGCGCCCGTCACGCCCAGGCGGTTCAGCTCGCGCATGAAGTGGCGCGTGGAGTTGACCTGGTATGCGTGCGGCAGCTTGGGGCCCTTGGCCAGCGTGGCGTAGAGGATGGCCGCATTGGGCTTGGCCAGCAGCAGCCCGGTGGGATTGCCGGCTGCATCGCGCACGATCTCGCCGCCGGGCGGCGCGGGCGTGTCGCGCGTGTAGCCCACGGCGCGCAGCGCGGCGGCGTTGAGCAAAGCGCGGTCGTACAGGTGCAGGATGAACACCGGCGTGTCCGGCGCCACGGCATTCAGCTCGGCGATGGTGGGCAGGCGCTTCTCCGCGAACTGGTGTTCGGTGAACCCGCCCACCACGCGCACCCACTGCGGCGCGGGCGTGACCGCCACCTGGCGCCGCAGCATGCCCATGGCATCGGCCAGGCTTTTGACGCCGTCCCAGCGCAGCTCCATGTTGAAGTTGAGCCCGCCGCGGATGATGTGCAGGTGGTTGTCGATCAGGCCCGGCAGCGCGCTGCGGCCGTTCAAGTCGATCCGCCGCGTGCCCGGCCCGGCCATCGCCAGCACGTCGCGGTCCATGCCGACGTGGGTGAAGCGCCCCTGCGCGATCGCCACGGCACTGGCCGCGGGGTTGGCGCGGTCCAGCGTGGTGAAGCGGCCGTTGTACAGGATCAGGTCGGGAGGGGTGGGCGGGGTCATGGGCAGGCTCCTTGGGGGATCGGCAATGCGAAGGGTGCGCTCTTTTCAACCCTCGTGGGCGTTGAACATGGCCTTGGCATAGGTGATGCCCAGGCCGTAGCCGCCGCCGAACTTTCTGGCGATGCTGGTCGTCATGTCGTACGTGTCCGTGCGCGCCCAGTCGCGTTGCAGCTCCAGCAGATACTGCAGCGCCGTGATGGGCCTCGCACCCGCCTGCACCATGCGCTCCATGGCGCGGTGGTGGGCCTCGGTGGAGATGTCGCCGCTCGCATCGGCGATCACGTACACCTCGAAGCCCTGGTCGAGCGCCGACAGCGCCGGGCCCACGATGCACACGCTGGTCCACAGGCCCGCCAGCACGATGCGCGGCTTGCCGATCTCGTTGATGCGGCGGATCACGGCCTCGTCCTCCCAGGTGTTCATCGACGTGCGGTCCAGCAGCGCCTGGCCGGGGAACGGCGCGGTCACCTCCTCGAACATCGGGCCGCTGAAGCTCTTTTCCGCCACGGTGGTCAGGATCGTGGACACGCCGAAGCCCGCCGCCGCGCTGGCCACCAGGCCGGCGTTGGAGCGCAGCGTGATCGCATCGATCGAATGCGTGGCGAAGGCCATCTGCGACTGGAAGTCGATCATCACCAGCGTGTGGTCCTGCGGGTTCAGCAGCGTGGCGCCGGGCGTGGCGGTGGCGACGGGCTTGGCGGCGGCGTTGATGCTGGTGGCGGTGGCGGTCATGGCAAAACTCCTGGATGGATCGAGTGAATGGAGGAGAGAAAACAAAAAACGGGGAATCGAAAGACAAAAAAGAAGGCAGGCGGGGCGGCGGTGCCGCCGCCCCTCACCGGTCAGTGCGGCATGGCGGGCAGCTCGTTGGGGCGCAGGTCGAACACCAGCACCTCGGCACCTTCGCCCCTGGCAAAGCGCAGGGCGCCAGCGTCGCGGATGCGGGCGCCGTCGCCTTCGGACAGGCGCTCGCCGTTCACCTCCAGGCTGCCGCGGGCCACGTGCACATACACGTTGCGGCCGGGGCCCACGTCCAGCTCGGCGGCCTCGTCGCCATCGAACAGGCCGGCATGCACCCGGGCATCCTGGTGCACGGCCAGCGAGCCGTCGGTCCCTTCGGGCGAGATGATCAGCCGCAGCCGGCCGCGCTTTTCGGCCTCGCTGAAGTGCACCTGCTGGTAGCGGGGCGTGGCGCCGGTCACGCCGGGCACGATCCAGATCTGCAGGAAGTGCACGGGCTCGTCGGCCGAGTGGTTGAACTCGCTGTGGCGCACGCCGGTGCCGGCGCTCATCATCTGCACGTCGCCGGGGCGGATGACCGAGCCGGTGCCCATCGAATCCTGGTGCTCCAGCGCGCCTTCCAGCACATAGGAGAAGATTTCCATGTCGCGGTGGGGGTGCGTGCCGAAGCCCTTGCCCGGCGCGACGCGGTCGTCGTTGATGACCAGCAGGTCCGAAAAACCTTGCTGGTTGGCATCGCGGTAATGGCCGAACGAGAAGGTGTGGTGCGAATGCAGCCAGCCGTGGTTGGCGTTGCCGCGCTGGTGGGCTTTGCGGATGTCGAGCATGGTGCGTTTCCTTTCGGTTTCTTCGATGAAATTCACACTGGGTGCCTGTCGCTGAAATCGCCTCGATTTCATTGGGCTTCAGTGCTGCGGTGAAGAAAGTATCCCGCGCCGTGATGGGGCGCAGGTTGAAAGGTTTGGCCGTTCATCATCGATAATTTCGATGATTCAATCTCCCGGCCTGCCCCCATGCTGAAACTCACCCTCGAAGCCATCGAACTGGTGGACGCCATCGCCCGCCACGGCTCGTTCGCCGGCGCCTCCGAGCGCCTGCACAAGGTGCCGTCCACCATCTCCTATGCCATCGGCAAACTGGAGGAACAACTCGGCATCGCCCTCTTCACCCGCAACGGCCCGCGCGTGGCGCTCACGCCCGCGGGGCAGGAGATGCTCAAGGAAGGCCGCTGGCTGCTCACGGCTGCGCACCAGCTCGAATCGCGCATGCGGCAGATCGCCACGGGGTTCGAATCGGAGCTGCGGCTGGTGCACGACTCGCTCATCCCCACCAGCGCGTTCAACCAGGACATCTGCGCCTTCGAGGACCTGCACTGCGGCACGCGCCTGCGCATCGGCTGCGAGGCGCTCACGGGCACCTGGGAGGCGCTGCGCGACGGCCGCGCCGACATCGTCGTGGCGGCGGGCGAAGGCCCGGCCGGCGGCGGCTACAAGGCGGTGGCCGTGGGCAGCCTGGCGTTCGTGTTCTGCGTGACGGCCACGCACCCGCTGGCGCAGCTGCAGCGCCCGATCACCCGCAGCGACCTGCTGGACCACACCGCCGTGGTGGTGGGCGACGGCGCACGGTCGCTCACCGACCGCACCGTGGGTCTGCAGTCGGGCCAGCGCCGCATCACCGTGCCGTCGATGCAGGCCAAGATCGCCTGCCAGGCGGCGGGCCTGGGCCACGGCTTCCTGCCGCGCGCGTGCATCCGGGTGGAGCTGGAGACGGGGGTGCTGGTGGAGCTGCCGGTGGAGGAACCCCGCCCCGACGAGACCTTCTGGCTCGCCTGGAAACCCGAGCACATGGGCGAGGCGCTCAAATGGTGGCGCCAGCGGCTGGACCGGCCGCTGCTGCCGGGCATCCTGCCGCAGTGAGGGCGCCGCCGACTCGGCCGATCACGGCGGCAAGCGTCGCTGCGACGGCCGATTCCCGTCAGGGGGGTGCCAGCCGCTGCGGGAATTTGCGATAGATCTTTTTCAGCACCCATATTTCCCCGCATTCCAGGACCAACCACAGCGGGAAAAGCGGCATCACCATAAAGATGAAAAACACCCGCAAGGGAAAATAAAGGAGAAAAAACATCCCCACATAAAACCCGTGCCGCGGCTGCTTGTTCCTGATGAAAAACAGGATGAAGACGAGAAAAGCCAGGCCCGAAGTCAGAAGGACGTGGGCGCCCAGCAGCAGATAGGCCATCGCCTTGGGCAAATAATCATGGGCGGCCACCCATTTGGGCAGCAGTTCCTGAAAGGCCGATGCAACCATCGACAGAAAGAACACGAGGATGCCCAAGCCCAGAACGGCGAATGGAATCCAACACGCGTAAGCCATCCATTTCGAAGGGGCCTGCAATGCTTCGGGACGCGGGTTCTTCATCAATTCCAAATTCTCCTGGGGTCGTATTTCCATGCCGAGGGGTCCAGGGGCACAGGATTCGGCCATGTACCCTGGGGCCACAAATTACCGCCATAGAAGTTTTTGCTGACTCCGGATTCGGTGAAGGCCTTGTCGTGGTACGCATCGATTTCATTGCCTTGCGTACAGCCGTTTTGATCGACCTTGCCCGCGGCCTGCGCCGCCTTGTCCGAGGCGACCAGTTTCCCCCGGATGCTCGTCAAAACCTCGGACTGCTTGAGCGACTTTCCCTGGATGGCGGACTCTGCGACGAGGGCCGTTTTGACCACCGCGTTCACACTCATGTTTTCGCCCCGGCATATCAATGCCCCGGCCGGGTAATAACTGCATTGGGGCTTGCTCTTCGCCATGTCATCGTAGTAGCTGCAAACTGCCGTATCCCCTTTGCCATCGAACGATGGAAGGGACGGCATCTCGATATTGGTCCACTCGAACAGGCCCAGCGGATCAATGTACTGAACGGGATTGACCGGATAGGTACTGGGATGCACGCCGCCAGACAATCCAATGGGATCCTGCGTGATGTACTGCCCCAGGTGAGGGTCGTAGTACCTGAAGCGGTTGTAATGCAGCCCGGTCTCGGCATCCAGATCGGAGCGCCGCTGGAGTTGACGGATGCCCAAGGGCGCATCGCCTGGGCGGCGGATTACAAGGTGTGGGGAGAAGCTACATTGCGGACCATCGCGAGGACGGGGACGGATGACCGCCTTATCCAGCGTCGAATGGGGCATGGGCCAGGAACTGACCACAGCAACGGTGCTAGCAGCAGTTCATCCGTCCCGCCGCCCATTGAGCAACCCTTCCGTTTCCAAGGCCAGCAGTTAGATGAGGAAACCGGTCTGCATTACAACCGATTCCGATACTACGATGCGGCTGTGGGGAGGTTTGTTAGCCAAGATCCGATTGGATTAATGGGAGGAACAAATGCTTCGATATATGCGCCAAATTCTATTAATTGGGTTGATCAATTGGGACTGCGCTCGAAAAGAGATCGACGCAAGTGCCCTTGCGAAGACAAGAGAACATGCGATGAAATTTATAAAGATGCATTAAGCACTTCAATCGGAAGAAAAGAAACACAGGGATCAAGAGGGGTGCTGGAGAGAGTGGAGCATTTGCAGGAAGACAAACTCGATCTATTCCGAAGAGCTAAATCTGAAAGCTTTAAAGGGAAAGGGGGATCACTTGATGGCGTTGGCACTTGGGATGGACACTTGAACGCCGCAAACGAAGTTTTAGAAAATCTTAAATATGATATCGAGGCTTATGACACCAAAGGATGCGGATCAAGCCATAAAAAGCTCCCTCAAGCCACTAGAGATGCCTCAAGAATAAATATCCCAACCGTACCCGGAAGATAACATGCCAGAAAGCATCATTGATTTGGGAATTTTACTCAGCCTTAAATGCTCTATTGACGCCCTACTTCCAAACATCGAAGAAATAGAGAAAAACAATATCAATGAAAAAGCAAGGGGGATCCTAAAATCTCATAAAAAAAACCCCCAGGAAATTTTAAAAGCCCCTTCGAATCAAAAAACTCTCGAAAGAAAAATTAGTGCAGAAGTTTTTCAAAATCTTAATCAAACTACCCTAAAAAGCCTAAGAAGATATATAAACAGGCTTGATAAGGGATTTTCACACTCAACACAAAAAATTCCCCAAATTGAATTAATAAAAAAACATATAGAATGCATACAAAATCTATCGGGGAACACTTCCTACGATGATGAGATAATAGAAATTATATGCAGGATCGAAGAAAAAAATATGGAAAACTCTTTTTCCATTTATGAAGGCATCACAGGAAGCGCAACCGAGCCCACAGATCAATGGGATGAAGAGATAGTATCAATCTTCGACGAAGAGTACGATCACCCATATATAGAAACATTAGCAATGAAACTTAAACCAGCATGCAATGAATTTAATATTTTGTATGACTGGAAAAGATTTTTAAAGCCCATAGATTACGAGAAATTAAGAGATTTATTTTTAAAATCCATATCAGTCAAAAATATTGAAGATATTATTCTTCCATATTAATCTTGGCTGATGCAGTTAGAAGCAAAATAATATTAAGGGCGGCTTCAAAAGTGAAGTCAAAGCTAGAAGTAGTCACTACTCGTTCGGGTCGCCTCCTTCAACCTGCGGCCAAAATTCAAGGCTTTGCAGATGCAGTGAGTTGCACCCTGCAAATTGGGAAAGCCACCCGCTTGACGTCTAAGCGCTTGCCTATCCAACAGCCATTTGCTATGTATTTAATAGCGACCGAGCCAATCAGAACTACGGCATCGAGCACCTTTCATCCTCTTCCTGAACTGATGTGATTTCACCGATCCATCACCGCTGCCAAGTGATGGTATCGAAGGCATGTTCCATCAAGGCAAGTGCCGAAGACACCTTCAATCGCCTTTGGTCGAAGCTGATTCGGAGTGCGGCAGCAGGCATGAGGAGTAATAAGGCCAGTGCAGAAGCGTTCTCTTATCCCCCTTCGCGCTGCCACGCCCCGTCGGCCTTTCCGGTTAGGCAGCAGATGAGGCTGACTTGGCCCTCGCCAGAGCCGCGCACCGCGCGCCGATGACTCCCTGCGTGGCACGCGCCTGTCCATGGTGGAGTTGCAAGTCCAGCCATATCGGCTGCCAGTTGCTAGAGTCTTACAACCTGATCACCCAAATCCAGGACACTATCAACATGGAGCACCGAGCACTGCAGAAGTAGTACAAAGGAAACAGCGCAAATTTCACCTTGCGCTGGGAATTATATAAAAACTGTCCAATAGAAAGATGGTAGGCATCGGTTTGCAATTGATGAAATTTAAATAATTCTTTAGTCTAGAAATAAAAATGACGTCGTAGTTCATTGGACTGGAGAAAAATCCCGAGCAAACGTTTCCAAAGGGATTTCAAAACATTTGAAAAGCGACCACCAATTGCACAAAAAAGGGGTAAAACTTGATTAATGAATATATTATCACTACACCACCATTTTGGACAAGCTTCAGCACGGATATTTCAAAAAATGGCGAGCATATCTTTATTGAAAATTTTCACTTCAAAATCGAAGGGGTGACATTATCCGATCCAAACCAAACAGCTATTTTAGGAACGTATATTCTTGATTTGCAAAAAGAAAAAACAGAAAAATCTCTACAAGAGATAACAGAAAACTCAGAATATTTTGAACATGCATTTAACGCGACATTAACACCAAGCTCCACTCGTGAAGAAAAAATTCTTCAATTGCTAGAGAAGAAATATTCAAACCACAAGATCCTAAATGGCCCGGAATTCTTTTCGGGCTACTATGGATATCTAATAAAACTTAGGGATGAAGACATCTTCATTGGTGGATGCAAAGAATCCTTTACCACATCAATTTCCATCACGGTCAAAACATCCAAAGATAGCTATAACAAGCACACTCAAAAAATACTTGAATGCCTAATATCAACAATTAAAA
Source organism: Acidovorax sp. BLS4 (assembly GCF_032929295.1). NCBI lineage: Bacteria > Pseudomonadati > Pseudomonadota > Betaproteobacteria > Burkholderiales > Comamonadaceae > Acidovorax > Acidovorax sp. BLS4. The sequence goes on along the minus strand of NZ_CP136797.1, from coordinate 4,780,739 downwards.
CAAAACAACATGAAGATTTCTTAACATTCAAAAAATCTTACGGAGATTTAGACTTTTTACCGTCTAAATCGATCAACGAAATATCAGAGAAGGCCATTTTACTTATTATAAAATTTTTTCACGAAAACAATCTTACAGTCAAATCAGCAACAGACAAAAATTATTCAACCAAATTGAAATATTCTGATCTAAACGAATTGGGATGGGAAGCAAGCAAATTTACAGAAAAAAAATGGCTGCATACAAAAACAGCTAAAAGTGGCAATCCAGATTTCAACGCGTTGAAGAAAGAGATCGACACTCTTAAAAAGAAACTGGAAATTAACTGAGATTTCAAGTACTCGGCTACAGGAACAGCGGTGCGGCACACGGCCTGCTACCTGGCGCTGCGCGTTGTGCCATTCGGCGGCAGCCTCAAGGTGTTCAGCCCAAAGATCCAGGCACTCCAGCCTGGCCAGCAGATCACTCTGTCAGTTCAAACAGGGTTCCTGCTGTCGCAAGCCCAATACGAGGCGATTGCGGACCGCTCCAACACGGTCCAGGAGACCAACGAGGCCAACAACCGCAACAAGGGCCAGTTCGGCGGAAAGCCCTGAGGCAAAGGAGTGAGTCTGGCCCGCTGGATGGACGACAGCAGGCCCAGCCGGACTTCATCACGATGGCAGCCGGCTCCGTGTGCAGCGCGTGCAGGCATCCATTGGCAGTGGTGCCACCCGCGTCGGCGGATGGCACCGCAAGAGGCGCCTGCACAAGTGCTTCACAGCCCAACCATTTCGCATTTGGCTGGAGCAGCTATCGGTGTCATGGTCAAGGCCAGGACTCCGCCCCGCGCCGGTCGGCGTGGCGCGGATCGCCCCATCAAGTGAAGTTCAACGACCGAACATTCGCGCTCGTTCTCACATCGTGGCGCACGCCCATCATTCCGTTCACGCCCCTCACGTCGCTGGCCGACTGTTCGTTGGCATTGATCAGGAAGCGCGCTTCCCGGTAGCCGGGGTCTTTGTGGATCGTGTCGATGTCGCGCTTCGCTTGTTTGGCACCTTCCTTGTCGCCCAATTTTTCGGACAGTTCGCGGTCCGCTTCCAGCAGGTTGCTGGCATCCACATGGCTGGGGCCCCATTCCCAGTACAGCTGCGAGGTGCCCGTCATATCGCGGTGTTGGCGCAAGTGGCCGGCGAATTCGCCCAGGATTTTCTTTTCGGTCTGCACGGCCTGGTCGCGGTCGGCGCTGTGCCGGGCGGGAAAGAACTTCTTGGCTTTGTCTTCCGCAAAGTTTTCGAGGTCGGCCGCCAGGTTCTGCACGAAGTCCTTGCTGGTGACCAGGGTCTGGGTGGCAAAGCTCGTGGGCAGTTCCTTTTCGTCGTACAGGATGCGGGTCGTGGTGCGCGTTTCGCCGTCCCTGAAGAAATCGGTGGACATCGATCCGATATTGGCAACCGCCAGCGATGTCATGCTGGTCACGGCGTCGGCCGCGACTTCGCCCGGGGCGGGTGTCGGGGCGGTGGCGCCTTCGATCAATCCGCTCAATGCGGCCAGAGCCCCGGTGGCGCTGGCTTTGAACGCTTTCGATTCGGACTCACGGATGACCTTGAGCGTGCCGGAGGTGTCTTTGTATTCGAGCGTCCCCAGGCGCGTTTCGCCGGCCACGCCGGCTTGCGGCAGCCCCACCCGCAGGCTGCCGATGGTGGCACCCGCGCCGGCCGACGAGCTTCCCGTAAAGCGATGGTCTTTCTGCCGGACCTCGAAGGCACCGATGGAAATGGCATCGCCGAACTCCTGGTAGGCACGCTTGACGAGAGAGGTTTTGTCTTCCGGGTTGCCGGGCTCGTGGTAGGGCCCCGCCTTGTCAGGCACACCGATCAGCAATTTGATGAGCCGCGCTTTTTGCTGGGCCAGGTCTCGGTCGCCGCCCACGCCGCCCGTCTTGTGGCGCGGAAATCCGAACACGGCGCCTTCTTGCTCCAGCAGCTCGAAGCTGTGGCCCACGTCACCGCCGATGGAGGCCGAAAAAGAGGCGGCCTCTTCCTGGCCGAGACGGAAGCCGAACGAGGCACCCGCCCCTTCCTGATTGCGGCGGACGGTCGATACGCTCATGCGCAATGAACTGCGGTCCGTGGACACGCCGGACTCGAAGGAAACGATGCGCGTGCGCCCGCCCCCTAAGTCCGCGCGAACCGACATGGTGGCGCCGGACAGGACGCCCGAGATGACTTCGCTCACGTTGCGGGTGGTGCCCTGCGTGTTGCCGGCATTGGCCAGCGAAAAGCCCGAGCCCAGTTCTTCGCCACGGATCATGGAGGCGAGGATTTCTGCGGTTTCAGCGCGGTTTTTGCCTTTGATGGGCGTATTGGCCGGAACGCGGACGTCTTTGTTCACCAGCCGGTCGAACGCGGTCGAGAACGACTTCCAGTCCGGCTGTCCGTCCTCGCGGTTGAAAGTCCGCATTTCCTGCACCGACTTGGCGTCGGTGGGGCCTCCTGCATCGCCGGCCCAGGCGAGCAGCCGGGCGGGCGTCAGCGGAACGTTCTGCTCGGCCAGGGCTGCCGTCAGCAGTTCCTGCACCTGATCGGCGACCGCCACCTCCTGCGAAGCAGACTCGGGCAACTGGATGGCGGCGAGCACGGCCGTGCGCACCTGCGCAATCGCGCTCTCGGAAAGGTTGTCGCCCCGCGCAAGGCGCGGCAGCAGCAGCGCTTCCGTCTTGGCACGCTGAAGGATCTCAGATCGCACCATGTTGCGCAGCAGCGTGCCACCGGCGCCAGCGTCGTCCAGCAGCGCCTGACCATCCACCGCGTTTTGCGCGGTGGGCAAGCCCGCGTCTCCCGCACCGCCGCGGGCTTTAAGGGTGGACTCCAGCACGTCCACCATGTCTTTCATGGCGCGGCCTTCGTGAATGCCGCCGATGTGCGACAGCTCGAATCCCATGTTCTGGCCGCGCGAGGACACGATGGCGTCGTACCCGTAGAACGGGCTTTTGCCGTGGTGCAGCGTGCCGTAGCGCAGCGTGTCTGCAATGCGCTGAAAGCCGGTGCGCGATGCCATGGCACGGTTCAAATGCATGCCCATGGTTTTGGAGGCCCGCGATTCGACCTTCTGGAATTCGCTCTTGGTGCCGTCGGGATTGCGGGGCTTGTCGGTCAACATACCACCACGGACCATCTGCACCGCGTGACGGCATCCATGGACTTCCTGGATGGCGGGGTCGAGTTCGTCGCGCACGGCCAGCAGCGCTTTTTCGGCCAGAGTGAGCGAGGAGCCATTGGCAATCGGGGCACCCGCGCGGCCTGGCCAGCCATTCGGCGTGGCCCGAACGGCGTCGCCCAGTTTGCCGTGGGCAAACATGCTGCTCGGGTCCAAGGCCGGTGCGTTTCTGCCAGCGGCGCGTGCCACCTCGGCCGCAGCGCGCAGGTAAGCGAGCATCGGGCCGCGTTGCGCATCCGTCAGGGCGGGTGCGCCCTCGGCGGCGCCATCGGGCCTGGCGGTGACCTTGATCAGCAAGTCCATCCCCTTGCCACCTTTGAGGCCTTCGATTTTCGCCGCGAAGTTCCAGGCCAGTTGCACATCGGCCGTGATTTCCTCGGCGGGGCGCGGCGTGAGCAGGTCGCCCACCAGCCGGACCTGGGGCAACGCTTGCAGAATGCGTTGGGCCTGCGCCGGGTCTTTCTCGTTGTGGAGAGCCAGCGCCTTGATCAAGACGTTGGTCTCTTCTGACGACATTCCGGCGGCCTCTTTCAACTGCATGACGCTTGCCAGCAAGGCCGCTTTCTGGTCCGGCGGACCGTTGAATTGGCTCGTGATGATCCCATTGATCGTCGATTCCTTTTTCAGCCTGTGAAGCGCAGCGCCTTCCTGGGGCATCGTGCGGCCCACGCGCGGGGCGGCATTCTGCAGTGTCTTGGGCACCTTGGGCGGCTCGACGCCGTCCTGCCCGAGGAAGCTGCCCATCTTGGGCTTGGCCGACGACACCTTGCTCTGGAAAGGGTTCCAGACAGGCGATACCGTCGTGCTGGAGAAGCCAAAGCCGTGCTTGAACGCACCTTCCTTGAGGCCCTCGGTGACCTTCTTGAGCTTGGACAGCCCACTCTGGCGCCGCATGTCCTGGTCCGGCGTGGCTTGGACGACAGGCTCTTCGTTGGCGGAAGCCACGACGGAGTTCTGGCCGTCATGCACGCTGTTGCCGTCACCACCGCCACCGCCACCAGTGCCTCCTCCAGGCGGCACCACCGTACCCATGGTCGGATCGACAAACTGAAGGGATGAATCCTCATCGACGACTTCGATTTCATCATCGCCGCTGGTGAAAATGCGTTTGGGGTCGGTCTCGACCTTCGAATCAGGTCCCCCTCCGTCAGAGGATTTTTTTGTTTCCGTCTCTTCCTTGCCAAGCCCGTCGGAGAGGACATCGTTCTCTGCACCCGCCTTTTTTGGCAGGGGCTGCTTGCCCTTTGGATCGGTTTTTGAGCCTCCCGACGTTGTCGCGTCTCCCTGAAGATCCGATGCGCCCTTCGTGGGGTCTGAGGCTTCGTTTTCTTTCAATGCAAAAAGCTCTACCAACGAAGGGTTGCGATTCCTGCCGGAGTTGGAGGTCCCCCCGCTGAAGCCGCTTTCGCCGGCATTGCGAGAGGATTTGGGGATTGGTGGTGCCTCCGATTTTGCGGAAGGTTTCGGCGTTGGCGATGCCTCTGTCTTCGACGACTTGATGCCTACCGCCTTTTTCAGATTGCTGGCGATCTTCGCCTTGATCGATTTATGCTTTTTTTCCTGGCCCGGCAGTCTTGCATCGTTGGGTTCTCCCGATGCGTTGCTCCCCGACTGGCTTTCCCTGCGCGACAACGGCATTCCACCGGAGTCCAGGCGCTTGCTGGATCTGCGAGGCTCTCGGGTCTCCTGGGGTTCTCGCGGGTGTTGGCCCGCATCAACGTCCGAGGGCCGCACGCCGCATAAGTTGGGAAATCGCATCGCATCGCTCCAAAAAATCGTTGGCAGGGTGGTGCGTGCACGGCACCCACCACCCTCGGCCGTTTCCTACAAAACCATCAAACGGTGGCCGCTGCGGCCTTCAGGTCCTTCAGCGTCTGGGCCGTGACGGGGTCGCCACCGTTGTTGGTGACGCGGGTTTCTATGAAGTCCTTGGTCAGGACGTTCTTCTCGAAGTCGCGCACCTGCTTGCGCGATGCCACGAACACGCGGTCGTAGGTGCCGTTGAGCACGTCGTGCTTGGCTTTAGCGCTCATGCCCTGGAACAGGCCTTCGTCGTACATCTTCTTGGTGGCTTCCCAGGTGCCGGTTTCCTTGGGCGCCAGCGTGTCGGAGCCGAAGCAGATGCGCTCGCTGTGCTTCTCGATGAAGCCGCGCCAAGCGGTGAGCGACTGGTCGTCCTTGCCGATCTGCTTGGCCACTTCGCTCCACGAGATGTCCAGGTTCAGGTTGGGGCAGTCCGCCAGCAGCTTCTCCAGCGCGTTCAGATGGCCCTCGCCCTGCTGCACGAAACGGCCCAGGCCGCCGCCGTGCGCCCAGACGATCTTGGTGTCCTGCACCCGCGGATCGGTGAACATCTTGCGCAGGCCTTCCAGATTGGCCGGCGGGCGCGCTTCGGAGGCCTTGCCCTTGCCCTTGCTGTTGAACTCCTCGATTTGGTCGTGCAGGTTGTCGATGTCGCAGTGCAGCACCACGGGCATGCCGATGACCCCGGCTACTTCCATCAGATTCGTGAGCGGCTCCATGCGTGGGGTCTGTGTGCTGGCCTGCAGCCGGCCGCCCGCGAACATGTCTTCCACCAATTCCTTGTGGACGGTGATCTCGCCAATGCCGGTGAAGGTGCCCGCAGTCTTGTACAGCTCGTGCAGCAGGCGATCAGACACGCGTTTGTCGCCCAAGTGCAGGCCGGTGATCATGGGATCGAGACGGCTGCGCTGCGCCTCATTTGTGACGGACCTCTTGATGGCCGTGGCCAGGTCGGTGTTGACGGCGGTGTCCACGTACAGGATGGACGCATCGACGATCTCCTTGATCAGGCCCGGGTCCTTGCGGAAGTCGTCGATGTCCAGCTTGGGACGGCTGGCCAGTTCTTCGCTCGTGCGGCCGGCGAGCACGCGGTCTTCGATCTTCTTGGGCACGTAATAGAACTCGAGCGGGCCGCAGTGGTGCGCGTGTTCGCCGCCGCCGATCTGTTCGGAGATTTCGTGGGGATTGAGGGCCGTGGTCGCGCCATCGTCACCCGGCAGCTTGGCCTGCAGCAGCGAGGTGGGAATGGGCATCAAGGTGGTGTTGCGCACGCCGATCTCGTCCATCATCTTCAGCAACTGCTCGGGGTTCAAGCCGCGCTGCACGTAATTGGTGGGGTGCATGTGGCTATCGCTGTGCGCATCCAGCCCGCTCGACATGACGAAGCCCGGCACATCGAAGTGGTTGCCGTCCATGAGCGCCTCGCCCGTCTTCGCGCTGTGAATGACCGCGCTGGAGTGCCGCTTGGCCACCAGCGCGTCGGGGCGCACGCTGCCATCGCCGAAGCGCTTCGGCTGGGTGACCACCATGCTGCTGCTGCGGGGAGGCACGGACGCTGCCTTGCCCGAGCCGGTGAACGCGGAACGCAAGCCATCCAGCACGGAACTGCCGCTGAACTTGGACGACTTTTGCGTGGACGAATCCGCACCATCGTTTTTGGATTCGGACGGCTTGAGCAGCGGCGTGGTCACGGAAGCGGAAGACGAAGGCGATTTGACAGTGGTCATATAGATCTTTCAGTGGTTAATAAATAATCTGTTGGACTTATTAATTCTTAACCTCTGCTGCTTTTGCCTTGCCCAGCACCCGAAAGAAGCGACGGCGATGCGAACATTTGCCTTGCCAAGCGGAACTCCTGACGCATTAGTCGTATATATGCCAGACCAAAGAAAATGCCGTTATCTGGCCGACCAGATAACGGCATTTTTAGCATCTCTCAATATGCGAGGCCATTCGAAAATGGCGAGAGAAAAGGCACTTAGCGAAGAAATTCCAAGCTACTTGTCCGCTTCGAATTCATCATTTTCGGACACCATCGGGATATAGGCGCGCACCCATTCCTTATCGTTCGACACGATTTTCCAGCTGTGGCCTTCGCCCTGGGTGTCCTCGGCCAGCAAGACCGTGCCGGGGGCCAGGCGGAAGGTGGAGCCATCGCTCACGCGAAACTCCAGCACGCCCTGCAGCGGCACCACGTATTGCCGGCGGGGCGCCGGGTGGGTGTTTTGCTCCCACGGCTCCACCGAGTTGCTCAGCCAGAACTGCTGGGTGGGGATCTTGTGCAACGCCGACACCGTGCCGCGCACGAAAGCGGCGTGGTGGTCCGGGGTGGAGTACAGCTTGATGGCGGGAATGCGTGCCGCCTCCTCGCCCGCCCAAGCGCCGGCACCGGTGACGGCGCCCGCCATCACCGCCATGGCCAGGGCCTTGCGGGCGGCCGGCATGCATCGTTTCATCAGGGGTCTCATAAAACCTGTTTCATCCTCGTTCATTCGGAAAAGAAGCCAAGGCACGCACCCCGTGTTGCCGGCAGGCGCCGCGGGTGCGCGGCCACGAAAAAGGGCCGGTCCCGCGCAGCGGTGTGCACGCGGGGCCCGGCCCTGGCCGCCCACGGCCCGAAGGCCATGGGGGAAAGGTTTACTGCTTGACGGCTTCGATCTGCGCCACGATGCGCACGTTCTTGGGGAAGCCGTACTGCACGCCGTAATCGGCGCCGAACTGGGTGCGGTCGATGGTGGTTTCGAAGTCGCCGCCGCACACTTCACGCTTGAGCATGGGGCTTTGGTAGCAGGCGAACTGGTTGGCCTTGAAGGTCACGGGCTGGGTCTTGCCCTTGATGGTCAGGTCGCCGGCCACGGACACCAGCTTGTCGCCGTCGAACGTGAACTTGTCGCCCACGAACTTGGCCGTGGGGTACTTGGCGGCGTCGAAGATGTCGGCGCTTTGCAGGTGCTTGTCGAACGGTGCCACGCCCGTGTTGATCGAGGTGATGTCGATCGTCAGTTCCACCTTGCCGGTCTTGGCGGCCTTGTCCAGCTGCACGGTGCCTTCCTTCTTGTCGAAGCGGCCGCGGTTCACGCTGGCGCCGAAGTGGCTGATCTCGAACGTGGCGAAGGTGTGGGTCGGGTCCACGGCATACGTGGCGGTCTGGGCCTGCACGGCGCCGGCGGCCAGGGTTGCAGCCACGGCGGCGAGGGCGAAGAGGGATTTGCGCATGTCGATATCTCCGGGTTGAAAAAACAGAAACGGGAACAAGAAACCAGAAACGGGGTTCAGCGGGCGAACGCCGAGGCTCAGAGCTTGCCCACGCCGGTCAGCGCGAGCTTGAACTTGACCTGCACGTCGTCGGCCACCATGGACGTATCGGCCCACTCGTTCTCGCCGATCTTGAAGGCCAGGCGCTTGATGGCGAAGGCACCGGTGGCCGTGGTGGTCGCGCCGCTCTGGGCCAGCGTGACGGGCACGGTGACGTCCTGCGTGGCGCCCTTGATGCTGAGCTTGCCGGCCACTTCGTATTTACCAGCGCCAACGGCCTTGATGGCGGTGGACTGGAACGTGGCCTGCGGGAACTTGGGCACGTTGAACCACGTGGCCTTGGGCAGTTCGGCGTCGGACTCCTTGACGCCCAGGGTGGCGCTGCCGGTATCGACGGTGAAGGCGATCTTGCTGGTGGCCAGCTTGGCCGGATCGAACGCGACTTGGGCATCAAACTTTTTGAACTTGCCTTCCACCGGCACGCCCATCTGCTTGCTCACGAAGGTGATCTCGCTTTGCTCGGGCACGAGCTTTTGCTGGGCCAATGCCGGCGCGGCCGCCATCAGCGTGGTGGATGCCAGCGCGAGGCCAGCCAGCGTCATCGAATATTTCATGGACAGGACTCCGTCAGTCAACAACAAACCAAACATTCAGGAAGAACCGGCCGCGAGGCCGGGCACCCCGGCGCCTGCACGGCCAGCGAAACGATCGATCAGCCCCGGCCCGGCAGCATGCGCGACAGCAGCCCGTCGCGGTCGATGACCTGGTGCTTGACCACGGCCGCCACGTGCAGCACGACCAGCGCCGCCAGGGCATAGGCGGTGATTTCATGCCAGGGCTTGATGGCCTCGGCCAGCTCGGGGCTCACGGGCACGAAGCTGGGCAGCGGCAGCACGCCGAGGAACACGATGGGAAAGCCGGCCGCCGAGCTGTAGGCCCAGCCGACCAGCGGAACGATGAAAAAGAGCGCGTACATCAGGTGGTGCGTACCGTGGTGCGCGATGTGCTGCCAGCGGGGCATGGCCGCCTGCACGGCCGGCGGCAGCGCGGGAGGGCGGTGCGTGAGGCGCCAGATCAGCCGCAGGGTGGACAGCGCCAGGATCGTCACGCCGGCCCACTTGTGCCAGTTGTAGAGCTTCAGGCGCTGGGGCGAGAACGGCAAGCCCGTCATGTACCACCCCACCGCGAAGATGCCGATGAGCGCCAGACCGAGGATCCAGTGCAGGGCGATGGCCGTGGCACCGTAGCGGGACGATCGTGGCAGAGGAGGCGTCATGGAGGGTGGTCTGGGTTTCGTGGGGTGGAATGCTGCGATGCAACACTCAGGCATGGCGCAGTGTAGATAGCCTTTTGTGCGCCAAGTTTCAATGGAATTGACGCAATGGTTCAAAAAATGTGAATGCTCAACCCGCCTGGGCGGCAGCGATGAAGGCACCCCCGGGAGCGGTGAGCACAGCACGGGCTTGCAGCCCAGCCCGAAGACTACCCGCCCCATCGGGATCGGCCAAGCCCTCGACGAGGGGCCCGCGTGAAGGCCCTGGCCTGCTTGCCTTGGTCGGGCAAGCGCAAAAGAGCGAGAAACGCGAACGCAGCGCGGATCCCTCGGCAAAAAAATGGCCGCCGGCGCCGGGGCCTCCAGCGCGGGCAGCGATCCAAGCACGGGCCTTCCGGCGACGGATCGCGGGAAGGCCGTGTCGGGTGTCTGGCCCCAAGGCCACTCCCAGTCTGCCCGCGCCCCCGGTCTTCAGTCCTGGATGCGCGCGATGGCCGTGCCGGCCGCGTGGTAGCTGCCGGCCGCCGCGCTCAGCGCGATCGTGCCCGCGCGGTGCGCGGTGACCTGCATTTCCATCTTCATGGCTTCCATCACGGCGATCACGTCGCCCTTGGCCACGGTGTCGCCTTCGGCCACTTTCCAGGTCTGCAGCGTGCCGGCGATGGGGGCGCCGACGGCATTGGGGTCCTGTTCCGCCTTGTCGCCGCCGCCCGCGCCCGGTGCAGCCGGGGCGCCGCCCGGCACGGACTGCAGGCCGCGCAGCAGCTCGGGCGGCAGGCCCAGGGAGACACGGCGTCCGTCGATCTCCATCGCGGTGCGGATCAGGGTGGTGTCGGCCACTGGCTCGGCGCGCAGGGCGGCGGCCAGGTCGGGAGCGAAATCGGTCTCGATCCAGCGGGTATGGACCTTGAAGCCGTCGCCGCCCACGAAATCCGGGTGGCCGATGACGGCGCGGTGGAACGGCAGCACCGAGGCCACGCCTTCGATCTTGAACTCGCGCAGCGCGCGCTGTGCGCGGGCGATCGCCTGCTCGCGCGTGGCGCCCGAGACGATGAGCTTGGCCATCAGCGAATCGAACGTGCCCGGCACCGTGGAGCCGGACTGCACGCCGCTGTCCACCCGCACGCCAGGGCCGGACGGTGCGGAGAACGCAACGACCGGGCCGGGCGTGGGCAGGAAGCCCCGGCCCACGTCTTCGGCGTTGATGCGGAACTCGATGGAGTGGCCCAGCGGGCGCGGCGTTTCGGTGACGGCCAGGGGGTGGCCGTCGGCGATGCGCAACTGCTCCACCACGAGGTCGATGCCCGTCGTCTGCTCGGTCACGGGGTGCTCCACCTGCAGGCGCGTGTTCACTTCGAGGAACGAGATGGCGCCGCTGCCGCTGAGCAGAAACTCCACCGTGCCCGCGCTGGCGTAGCCCGCCTCGGCGCAGATGTCGTGCGCGGCCTGGTGGATGCGCGCGCGCTGGTCGTCGGACAGGAAGGGCGCGGGCGCCTCTTCCACCAGCTTCTGGTTGCGCCGCTGCAGCGAGCAGTCGCGCGTGCCCAGCACCAGCACGTTGCCGTGGGTGTCGGCCAGCACCTGAGCCTCGATGTGGCGGGGACGGTCGAGGAACTGCTCGACAAAGCACTCGCCGCGCCCGAAGGCGGTGACGGCCTCGCGCACGGCGGAGTCGTACAGCTCGGCCACCTCATCCATGCGCCAGGCGACCTTCATGCCGCGGCCGCCGCCGCCGAACGCGGCCTTGATGATGATGGGCAGGCCGTGCTGCTCGGCGAAGGCGATGACCTCGCTGGCGTCCTTGACGGGCTCGGAGGTGCCGGCCACCAGCGGCGCGCCGACCTTGAGCGCGATCTTGCGCGCCTCGACCTTGTCGCCCAGGCGCGCGATGGCCTCGGGCGAGGGGCCGATCCAGGTCAGGCCCGCGTCGATCACGGCCTGCGCGAACGCGGCGCTTTCCGACAGGAAGCCGTAGCCCGGGTGCACCGCGTCGGCGCCGCTGCGTTGGGCGACGGCCAGCAGCTTTTCGATGTTCAGGTAGGTGTCGGCAGGCCGGTCGCCGTCCAGGCCGTAGGCCTCGCCCGCCATGCGGGCGTGCACGGCGTCGATGTCGGCATTGGCATAGACGGCCACGGAGGCCACGCCATAGTCGGCGCAAGCGCGGGCGATTCGGACGGCGATCTCGCCACGGTTGGCAATGAGGACTTTTTTCATGTCAGTGGGCTCGGTAATCGGTATTCGGTAAGGGGGTGCTCGTTCAGGCCCGTCAGGCGGCAGCGCCGCGCGTGATGGCTTCGAATTCGCGGATCGGGTTGAAACGCACCCAGGCGTTGACCGGGATCTGGCCTGCGCGGTCCAGGTGGTGGGGCGCGACGGTGCCGATGACCGGATAGCCGCCCGTGAGCGGGTGGTCGGCCAGGAACAGCACGGGCTGGCCGCTCGGCGGCACCTGGATGGCGCCGATGCAGGTGCCTTCGCTGGGCAGCTCGCCGCCCACGGCACGCGCCAGCGGCTCGTCGCCCGCCAGGCGGATGCCCACGCGGTTGGACTGCGGCGTGACACGCCAGCGCTGCGCCGCCAGCAGGGCGACGGCATCGGGCGTGAACCAGTCGGTGCGCGGGCCGAGCACCACGTCGAGCGTGATGTCTTCGTGCACCGTGGGCAGGCCGGCCGGCGGCACCTCGGGCGCGCCGACCACGGCGCTGCCCACCACGGGCCGCACGCCGAGCACGTCGCCGCCGGCCACCGCCGCCGGGCCCACGCGGGCCAGCGTGTCGGTGGCGCAGCTGCCCAGCACCGGCTGCACGGCGAAGCCGCCGCGCACCGCCACGTAGCAACGCGTGCCGGCCACCGGCTCGCCCACGGTGAGCGTGTCGCCGTCGCCCAGGGCGATGGGCTGGTAGTTCGGCACGGGCCAGCGCAGGCCGGCCGCGTTGGTGAGGGTCAGCGGTGCATCGGCGCCGGTCACGGCCACGACGGTGTCGCCGCGGCTGCGCAGCTGCAGGCCGCCGTTGACCGTCTCCAGGCAGGCGCCATCGGAGGCATTGCCGGCCAGGCGGTTGGCGGCCTTGCAGGCAGCCTGGTCCATGGCGCCCGAGGCCGACACGCCCTGGCCCGCCTGGCCGTGGCGGCCCACGTCCTGGAACAGGGTCTGCAGGCCGGCCGAGACCACTTCGAGCGCGTTGGCCGCCGGGGGCGCGGCGGGCGCCGGTGCGGGTTCAGCACCTTTTTTCCCGTCAGCGCATGTTTCACTAGGGCGTTCTGCTACATTTTTTGTAGCAATATCCACGAAGCGCACGCGGTCGCCGGGCTGCAGCAGCGCCGGCACGGGGCGCCCCAGGTCCCACATGGCCGTGGGCGTGGTGCCGATGATCTGCCAGCCGCCCGGGCTGGCCTGCGGATAGACGCCGCTGAAGGTGCCCGCCAGCCCCACCGCGCCCGCCGGGATGCGGGTGCGCGGCGTGGTGCGGCGCGGCACGTTCAGGCTGGGGTGGCCGCCGGTGAGGTAGCCGAAGCCCGGCGCGAAGCCGGTGAACGCCACGGTGTATTCGCTGCCCGTGTGGCGGGCGATCACCTCTTCGGGGGTGATGCCCAGCATGTGCGCCACTTCGGCCAGGTCTTCCCCGTCGTAGTGCACGGGGATCTCGATCAGCGTGGTGCTGCGCTCGGCCTGCGCGCTCACGTCGCGCCGGGCGATGGCGTCCACCAGCGCGGACAGCGACTGCACGGCGGGGCGGAAGTGGATGAGGATGGTGCGCGCGGCGGGCACCATTTCCTCGATGCCGTCGATGGGCTCGCGCCGCAGCGAGGCCAGCAGCGCCAGCGTCTGGTCGAGGTCGTCCAGCTCGACCATGACCGCATTCAGGTTGACGGGCAGAAAGCGCATCATGCGGGCTGCCCTGCGAACGACGTGATGGTCACGCCGGCCTGCTCAAAGCGCTGGCGCACCTGCTGCGCGATCGCGACGGCGTCGGGGCTGTCGCCGTGCACGCAGATCGAGTCGGCCCCGATGCGCACCTGGCTGCCGTCGATGGCCTCGATCACGCCGTCGGATACCAGGCGCAGCATGCGCTCGGCGATCAGCGCGGCGTCGTGCAGCACGGCGCCCTTTTCGCGGCGCGACACCAGCGTGCCGGCCGGGGTGTAGGCGCGGTCGGCAAAGGCTTCGGCCACCACGCGCAGGCCGGCGTCGCGCGCCCAGCCGATCAGCGGCGAGCCGGCCAGCGCCACCAGCACCAGGCGGTCGTCGATCTCGCGCAGGGCGGTGATCACGTCGCGCGCCTGGCGGGCGTCGTGGGCGATGGTGTTGTAGAGCGCGCCGTGGGGCTTCACGTAGCGCACCTCGGTGCCGGCGGCCTTGGCCAGGCCCTGCAGCGCGCCGATCTGGTAGATGACGTCGGCCACGAGGTCGGCGCTTTCCACGTCCATGTTGCGGCGACCGAAACCGACCAGATCGCGATAGGCCACGTGCGCCCCCACCACCACGCCGCGGGCCTGGGCCTCGCGCAGCGTGCGAAGGATGCCGGCGGCATCGCCGGCGTGGAAGCCGCAGGCCACGTTGGCGCTGCTCACGATGCCCAGCATGGCCGCGTCATCGCCCATGCGCCATGCGCCGAGGCTCTCGCCCAGGTCGCTGTTCAGATCCATTTTCATCGTCGTTCTCCTGGCGGTCGGTGCCGCCGATATCTCAAACCCGCGGAGCGCTGCGCGCAGCGCCCCGTCTATATGACCATGCCGGTCAATGCAATTGCCCGGCGGTTTCGCGAACGTCCTCGCGCACGGCCAGCGCCGTGCGGATGACGGCGCGCAGGGCCTGTGCCTGCGTGTCCAGCGCCACGCTGGGCGCGCCGCCACCCACGCGCGCGGCCTGCTCGGGCAGGTACGGCACGTGGATGAAGCCGCCGCGCGCAGGCGCCGCGGTGCCCGGCAGCGTGGCGGCGCCCGCGGCCTGCTGCGCCAGGCGGTGCATCAGCGCGTAGAAGATGTGGTTGCACACGAAGGTGCCCGCGGTGTTGGACACCGCGGCCGGCAGCCCTTCGGCGCGCAGGTCGCGCACGATCGCCTTGATGGGCAGCGTGGAAAAGTACGCCGCCGGGGCGCCCGGCACCACGGCGGTGTCCACCGGCTGCTGCCCGGCGTTGTCGGCAATGCGCGCATCGTCCAGGTTGATGGCCACGCGCTCCAGCGACACCTCGGCGCGGCCACCGGCCAGGCCCAGGCAGATCACCAGCGAGGGCCGCCACTGCGCCAGCGCCGCGTCGAGCGCCTGCGCGGCCTTGCCGAACACGCAGGGCAGCTGCACGGAGCGCACCGTGGCGTCCCCATGCTGCCAGCCGTCGAGCGCCCGCGCCACCTCCCACGAGGGGTTGACCGGATCGCGCTCGAAGGGCTCGAAGCCGGTGAGCAGCACAGTGTGGGGGGCGGCGTCGGACACGGGCGGCCTTTCTTCGGACTATCGGAACATCAGGAAGTACATCAGGAACACGTTGCAGGTGAGCAGCGCGAGGGCCGTCGGCACCTGTGCGCGGATCACCGCATTCTTGTCCGGAAGCTCCAGCAGCGCGGCGGGCACGATGTTGAAGTTGGCGGCCATCGGGGTCAGCAGCGTGCCGCAGTAGCCCGAGAGCATGCCGATCGCGGCCATCACGGCGGGGTCGCCGTGGTACACGCCCAGCAGGATCGGCACACCCACGCCGCCCGTCATGACGGGGAAGGCGGCGAAGCCGTTGCCCATGATGATGGTGAACAGCGCCATGCCGATCACGTACACGGCACAGGCCACGAAGCGGATGTCCATGTTGATGTAGCTGGTGGTGATGTACGCCACGGCCTTGCCCACGCCGGCATCGGAGAACACCAGGCCGAGCATGCCCAGCATCTGCGGCAGCACCAGGGCCCAGCCCAGCGCGTCGGTCAGGCGGCGCGATTCGCGCAGGCCCTGCACGGGGCTCTCGCGGGTCAGCCAGCAGGCCAGCGCCAGCGACAGCACGCAGCCCACGCCCAGGCTCACCAGGGTGGTGTTCTTGGGGTCGATCAGCGGCACGCCGCCCACGGTCAGGTGCTTGGCCGACAGCGTACCGATCATCGTGATGAGCGGAATCGCCAGCGCGGGAATGAACAGGCGGTTGCCCAGGCGCTTGGCGCTGGTCTGGTACTCGGCCGGGGTGCGGGGGGTATGCTTGCCCGCGCCTACGCCGCCGAAGCCGGCGATGAGCGCCATCACCACGGCGCCGGCGCCCACCCAGATGGGCGGCAGCAGGTCGCCGATGAGGAAGACCAGGGAATACAGCGCCCAGAACAGTCCGCTGGAAAAGCGCTTGGGGTTGTCACGGTCGGCCACGGTCATCACCGCGGTGATGGCCAGGATGGCGCCGACGAGGTAGTACAGGTGTTGGATGGTCAGTGTCATGTTCATGCTCCCTTGGCGCTGGAGAGGGTGCCGTCGCCATTGCCGTTGCCATTGCGGGCAGCGGTTTCGGCGGCGTGCGCGGCCAGTTCACGGGCCAGCACGCCGTCCAGGCGGTGCAGGCGCCAGGCGTGGATGGCGAACGCGCAGATCGCGGTCGGAATGCCCCACAGCGCGATGTGGATCGGTTCGACGTCGATGCCGGCCTCGTGCAGGAAGGTGGACATCAGCACGATGGCGCCGAAGGCCACGAAGATGTCTTCGCCGAAGAACAGGCCCACGTTGTCGGTGGCCGCCGAGAAGGCGCGCAGCTTGTGGCGGATGCGGTCGGGCAGCTTGCCGTAGCGCGCCTCGGTGGCGCCTTCGGCCATGGGGGCGAGCAGCGGGCGCACCATCTGGGGGTGGCCGCCCAGGCTGGTCAGGCCGATGGCGGCCGTGATCTGGCGGGCGCCCAGGTACACGATGAGCAGGCGGCCGGCAGTGGCCGACTTGATGCTGCTGATCCAGTTCTGCGCATGCTGGCGCAGGCCATGGCGCTCCAGCAGCCCGATCACCGCCAGGGGCAGCAGGATGATGAGCGGCAGGTTGCGCGTCTTGATGAAGCCGGTGCCGATGGTGGCCAGGATCTTGTCGATCGGAAATCCGGCGGCAAACGCCGTCGCGATGGCCGTGACGATCACCACCAGCATCGGGTTGAACCGCAGGATGAACCCCACGATGATGACCGCCACCCCGATGAGCGGCCACAGATTGACTACGTTTTGCATCTTGAACTTCCTTGAATACGTACAGCCCTGGCCGGTCCGGTGGTCGCGTGCGCCTCGCCGCCATTGGCGAAGAGGTGCGGACAACCGTAGGGCCCCACTGCCAGCCTGGCAGCGCGCGGGCAATGGGAGGTTGCTGCCCGAGCGCGGTCTGGACCGACACGGCATACAACGCAAATTGCATGCCAATCCATGAACAACAAACCGGGGATCAACCCTTGAAAAACTTCAAGTTGTTGAACAATCGATGCACCTTGAAGAGACAACCAGCACCAATTTGTTTCACGATTGGTCGATTTTGCCCAACAACAGGGCGGGCGACCGACCCGGACAAACCCTAGGAAAAGCGGTTAGAAAGCGGTATTCCACAGGGTGGATTCTTGCGAAGCAGGCCGATCTGCTACAAAGTGCGGAACCCCGATCCCGGCCTGCGCACACCGTGCCGCACGCCCACCCCGAACCGCCAGGCATGACCATCGAAACCCCCACGAACGCCCAGACCCTGAACGAACGCACGGCGGAGCTGATCCGCCAGAAGATCGTGAAGGGTGAGTTCTCGCCCGGCCAGCGGCTGTCCGAGGCCGCCTTGAGCGAAAGCCTGGAGATTTCGCGCAACACCCTGCGCGAGGTCTTTCGCCTGCTGACCAAGGAAGGCCTGGTCAAGTACGAGCCCAACCGCGGCGTCTCGGTGGCCATCCCGAGCATCGCCTCGATCATCGACATCTACCGCGTGCGCCGGCTCATCGAATGCCAGGCCATCGCCCAGGCCTACCCGCGCCACCCCGCCAAGAAACACCTGCGCGAGGCGGTGGATTCGGCGGTGCGCTGCCGCGAGGCGGCCGACTGGCAGGGCGTGGGCACGGCCAACATGGAGTTCCACATGGCCATCGTGGAGTTGGCCGACAGCGAGCGCCTGAACGTGATGTTCTCGCACATCCTGGCCGAACTGCGGCTGGCCTTCGGGCTGCTGAACGACCCCGAGTTCCTGCACGCGCCGTACGTGGACATGAACGTGAAGATCGTCGATCTGTTCGAGGCCGGCAAGCTGCGCGAGGCCTCGGACCAGCTCAACGAGTACCTCGTGCATTCGGAGCGCATCGTGCTGGCGGTGTATGCCCGGCGCATCTCCGACACCCCGGAGCGCTGAACCGCCCCGGCCTTTTTTCCAGAGCCCCTTTTTCGTCCCCCTCCCCTTTCCCCTTGCACACCATGAGCGCACAAACCCCCTCCATCGTCTACGGCACCGAAGACCTGCTGATCAGCCTCTGCAACTCGGTGACCCGGGTGCTCAGCGTGGCCACGCAGAGCCCCATCCACTACTCCGGCATGGTCCAGCGCATCACCAAGACCTGCCTGCGCCCCGACATCGGCTGCTTCGTGCTGTTCGACGGCGGGTTCTCGGGCCTGGTGATCATCAATTTCTCGAAGGAAGCGGCGATGGAGCTCTACCAGAGCTACCTGCTGAGCATGGGCATGTCCAAGGACGACCTGGCCAGCTCCTACACCTCGGACGAGGTGTCGAACGTGATGGGCGAGCTGATGAACCAGGTGGTGGGCGACTTCACCGGCAAGGTGCGCCGCGAGCTGCAGACCCACATCACGCAGAACCAGCCCAAGATGCTGGCGCTGAACAAGCAGGTGATGCTGAGCGTGGACGCCAACCTGGACAAGCCCGAGGCGCGCCGAGTGACCTTCTACACGGCCAGCAACCACATCTTCTATCTGGAGTTGGCGATCGACCGCACCGAGTTCATCAAGCTCTACGACTTCGAGCCGCAGGAAGCCCCCGATCCCGACGCGCTGATCGCCCAGGCCGGCGAGCCCAAGGCCGCGGCCCCGGTGCCGGCCGCCGCGTCGTCCAGCGACACGGACGACCTGCTCAAGTCGCTGGGCATGTGACGGCGGGGCGGGCCGATGCGGTGGCGGGCCACGAAGGCACCGCCACTGATACGCTATTTAATTAATAGCAATATGCCCTAGTGGAAATTGCGCTGGAGGCCTTTTCGGCCCCAAGCCTTGCCACAGCGTTGCGCGCCGGCATCACCCGGTTCGCGCCGCCCGTGACCGCGCGCGGCCGCCGGCGCACAATGCGCCGACCCTTCACTGCCCCCGCACTCCGCAATGACCTCCACTCCGGCGCCCGGACACGCGCCCGCTGCCCGCGGCTTCGCCGCCCGATCCGCCCTGATGATCGCCGCGCTGGGGGTGGTGTTCGGCGACATCGGCACCTCGCCGCTCTACGCCTTCAAGGAATGCCTGAACCCCGAGCATGGCGTGGCGCTGGACCGCGCCGCGGTGCTGGGCCTGCTGTCGCTGGTGCTGTGGGGCCTGATGCTGGTGGTCACCCTCAAGTACGTGGTGTTCGTGCTGCGCGCAGACCACGACGGAGAAGGCGGCATCCTGGCACTGCAGGGCCTGGCCGCGCAGGCGCTGGAGCGCGGCGGCGCCCGCCCGTGGGCGTGGAAGGCCGTCGCCGGGCTGGGCCTGGTCGGCGCGGCCATGTTCTATGGCGACAGCCTCATCACGCCGGCCATCTCGGTGCTGTCGGCTGTCGAGGGGCTGGAGGTGGCCACGCCGGTGTTCAAGCCCTACGTGGTGCCCATCACGCTGCTGGTGCTGATCGGCCTGTTCCTCGTGCAGCGCCGGGGCACCGAATCGGTGGGCCGCGTGTTCGGGCCGGTGATGGTGCTGTGGTTCGGCGTGCTGGCGGTGTCCGGCCTTTGGCAGATCACGCAGAACCCGCACGTGCTGGAGGCCATCGACCCGCGCTGGGCGGTGCAGTTCCTGGCCACGCACCCGGCGCAGTCGCTGGCGGTACTGGGCGCGGTGTTCCTCGCGTTCACGGGTGGCGAGGCGCTGTATGCCGACATGGGCCATTTCGGCGCCACGCCCATCCGGCTGGCGTGGCTGTTCATCGCGCTGCCGTCGCTGGTGCTCAACTATTTCGGACAGGGCGCGCTGGTGCTGGCCAACCCCGCGGCCATCGACAACCCGTTCTTCCGGCTCTTCCCCCCCTGGGCCACCGTGCCCGTGGTGGTGCTGGCCGCCTGCGCCACCGTCATCGCCTCGCAGGCGGTGATCTCGGGCGCGTTCTCCATGACGGCGCACGCCATCCGCATGGGCTACCTGCCGCGCATGCGCATCGTGCAGACCTCCGGCACCGCCATCGGCCAGATCTACCTGCCCACGATGAACTGGCTGCTCATGGCCGGCGTGCTGCTGCTGGTGCTGGCCTTTCGCAGCTCCAGCGCGCTGTCGGCCGCCTACGGCATCGCGGTGTCGCTCACCATGCTCACCACCACCTTGCTGGCCGGCGTGGTCGCGCTGCGGCTGTGGCGCTGGAACCCGCTGGCCGTGGGCCTGGGCGTGGGCTGCTTCGCGCTGGTGGACGTGACCTTCATCGTGGCCAACAGCCTCAAGATCGCCGACGGCGGCTGGCTGACCCTGGCGGTGGCGGCGCTGGTCATGTTCGTCTTCACCACCTGGGCCAAGGGCCGGCGCGTGGCCGAGCAGGCGGCGGCGCAGGAGCGCATGCCGCTCGCCCCCTTCATCGAGGCCCTGGCGCACGGCATGCCGCACCGCGTGCGCGGCACCGCCGTGTTCATGACCGCCGACGCCGACAGCGTGCCCCACGCGCTGCTGCACAACCTCAAGCACAACCAGGTGCTGCACGAGCGCGTGGTGGTGCTGGCCGTGCGCACCCGCCCGGTGCCGCGCGTGCCGGCCGCCGATCGCCTGCACGCCCAGGAACTGGGCCACGGCGTGTGGTGCGTGACCGCCAGCCACGGGTTCATGGAGCGGCCCGACGTGCCCGAATACCTGCGCCTGCTGGCCTACCAGAAGGGCCTGCACATCGAGTCCATGTCCACTTCGTACTTCACCTCGCGCGCCTCGCTGGGCACGGGCCGGCTCGAAGGGCTGGGCGCCCTGCGCAAGGCCGTGTTCGGATCGCTGCAGCGCAACGCGGCGCGCGCGTCCGACTACTTCCGGCTGCCGGACAACCGCCTGATCGAGATCGGCCGCCGTGCGAGCTGACGCCCTGCCCTCCCCTCGGCTGTCCGCCCCGCTGCGCCGCCTGGCGCGCGCCGCCGTGCTGGCGGCCCTCGGCACCGCGGCCCTCGCCGCGCCGGCCGCCCGCGCGGCCACCGACACCGATCCCGACACGCCGCTGCCCTTCAAGCTGACCACGGGCCTCTACCAGGTGTCCGGCGGCGGCCTGCCCTCGGGGCCCGGGCTGGACGTGAACCTGCGCTACACCCGCGGCGACGACCACTGGTGGGTGGGCGCGTTCCGCTCGCCCGCGCTCGGCTTTTCCATGCCGCGCGCGGGATGGGACCGCACCATGGCCTTCGGCGACTGGCGGGTGCTGCCCTCGGTGCAGATCGCCTCGGGCGGCTTCGTCGGCGGCAGCCTGGCCGTGGAGACCGGCACCACCTGGGTGGTGGGCGCGGGCCTGGGGCGCACCAACCTGCGCAACTACGCCAACCTCAACTTCGACCCCAACGACGCCTACAGCGTGTACGGCAGCCACCGCTTCGCGAGCGGCGACACCCTGGCGCTGCAGCTGGTGCGCGACAACCGGCAGAACCCCGACCAGCAGAACCTGCACCTCGTGTGGCGCAGCCCGCGGCCCGGCGGCCAGCGGCTCACCGTGGACCTGCTGGCCAAGCAGGGCACGGTGGACGGCCGGTTCATCCGCCGCGCCGGCCTGTCGGTGGGCTACGACTGGCCAGAGTGGTTCGTGCGCGCCGCATGGGACCCGCAGGTCAACTTCACGCCGCAGAACATGCTGCGGCTGTCCACCGGGGTGCGGTTCTAGCGCCCAGCGCTGCAGCCACCGGGGCCCGCACGCCGTGGCGCTCAGCCCTCGAACTGCGGATGCGTCTGCCGGATGCGCGCCATGGCGATGCCGGCCGCGGCGGTGCGCGTTTCCACGCCCAGCTTCACGTACACGCGCTCCAGGTGCTTCTTGACCGTGGCGGGGCTGGCGCCCAGGATGTCGCCGATGTCGCGGTTGGTCTTGCCCTTGACGAGCCAGTACAGCACCTCGGCCTCGCGGGCGGTGAGCTTGAACGACAGGCCCATGGCTTCGATCACGGCGGCGTCGGACACCTCGCGCATCACGATCAGCCAGTCGCCGCCGCCTTCGCTGTCGCCGGTCTGCTGGTGCAGGCTGAACGACAGGCGGCGCGCGCCCTGCTCCACCACCAGGCGCGGCGGCTCCAGCTGCTGCGCGGCCAGATCGGCCAGGCGGGGCAACTGCGCCTGCAGCCACTCGGTGACCGGCGCGGGCGCGAAGGCCGGCACCGGCACGGCCTCGCCCGCCGCGCCGGTGGCCGCACCGCCACCGAAGTAGCCGTGCAGCAGCTCGCGCGCCAGGGCGGTCTGCCACATGAGCCGGCCGTCGCTCGCGCGCACGGTGATGCTGGCGTAGCCGAAGGCGTCGAGCGCGTTGCGCGCCTGGCCGGCCTGGCGGATCTCCTGGCGCGCGCGGCGCGCGCCCTGCAGGTGCACGTTCATGCGCGCGAGCACCTCCTTGGGCTTGATGGGCTTGGTCACGTAGTCCACGCCGCCCGCGTCCAGCGCGGCGACCAGGTGCTCGGTCTCGGTCAGGCCGGTCATGAAGATGATGGGGATGTGCGCGGTGGCCGGCAGGCCTTTCAGCCGCCGCGCGACCTCGAAACCGTCCATGCCCGGCATCATCGCGTCGAGCAGCACCACGTCGGGCAGCGCCTGCGCCGCGCGCGACAGCGCGGTCTCGCCATTGGTGGCGACGAGCACGGTGTAGCCGGATTCGTCGAGCGCGTCGTGCAGCACGGCGAGGTTATCGGGCACGTCGTCCACGATCAGCACCACATCGGCGCGGGTGCGGTCGAGCGCCTGCGCGGTGGCATCCAGGGGCAGCGCATCGGTGGGGAGCATGGCGGTCGCGGTCATGGGGAAGGAGGATGGGATGCGGCGGCCTCGGCCACCATGCGGGCGATGGCCTCGAAACGGAACTGCCGCGCATGGTCGCGCGCCTCGCCCACCCAGGCCGCGCAGCCGGGCTGCGCGGCCTCGATGGCGCCCAGCTGGTTGAGCACGCCGCGGTAGTAGCCCAGCTCGACGGCTTCGGACAGGGCCGGCAGGCGGGACGGGTCGGGCAGCGCATCGGCGGCGGAACCCCGGGGCGGCTCCGAGGTCGGGCTCGGAGCGGGTGGCGCGGACGGCGCCGGCCCATCCTCGATCCAGACGAGGGCCAGGCGACGCTCCAGCCAGTCCAGAAGCTCGCTGTGGCGCACGGGCTTGACGATGAAATCCTCGTGGCGGATGCCCCCATCGTTCTCCAGCCCCTTGTCGAAGGCGTTGGCGGAGACCACGGCGATGTGCGCGGGCGCCTGCGCGCCTTGCACGGCGGCTTCGAGCTGGCGCAGGCGGCGGATGGTCTCCCAGCCGTCGATGCCCGGCATGGCGAGGTCCATGAACACCGCATCGGGCCGGTAGCCGGCCGCGATCAGGTCCAGCGCGTCGTGGCCGCTGGCGGCGGTGCGCAGGGTGAAGCCCAGCGGCGCGAGCAGTTGCACCAGCAGCTCGCGGTCGGCCTCTTCGTTGTCCACCACCAGCAGGCGGCGGCGCGGGCCGGCGTAGCCCCGGCGCGGCGCGCGCAGGCGCGCGGGGCCCAGGGCCTCGCCCACTGCGCCGGGGTGCACCTCGGGCAGGAACAGGCGGATGCGGAACAGCGCGCCCGCGCCCGGCGTGCTGGTCACCGTCATCTCGCCACCCATCAGTTCGGTGAGCATCTTGGCGATGGTGAGCCCCAGGCCCGCGCCGGGCGCGGCGCCCTGGCTGCTGGCCGCGCCACGCGCGAAGGGCTCGAAGATGCTGGCGCGCTCGGCCTCGGTCAGGCCCGGGCCGCTGTCCTCGATCTCGATCAGGGCCAGCTCGCGCGCGTGCCGCACCGCCAGCCGCACATGGCCGCTGGCGGTGAACTTGATGGCGTTGCCGATGAGGTTGATGAGGATCTGGCGCACGCGCTTGTCGTCGCCACGCACCCACTCGGGCCAGGTGCCCTGCGGCTCGAAGCGGAACGCCAGCCCCTTGGCGCGCGCCTGCGGCTCGAACATGTCGCACATCTCGTGCAGGCAGTCGGCAAAGCGCATGGGCCGCACCTGCAGCGTGAGCTTGCCGCTTTCGATGCGGGCGATGTCCAGCGTGCCCTCGATGAGCGACAGCAAATGCTCGCCGCCGCGGCGGATCACGCTCACGGCCTGCTGGCGGTGCGGCGGCACGGCGGCGTCCTCGCCCATGAGCTGGGCATAGCCCAGGATGCTGTTGAGCGGCGTGCGCAGTTCGTGGCTGATGGCGCTGATGTAGCGGCTCTTGGCCTGGTTGGCCTGGTCGGCCAGCAGCCGGGCGCCCTCGGCCTCCTCGCGCGCTTCCTCGGCCACGCCGCGCGCCTGCTCGGCCTGCGAGCGCGCGTGCTCGGCGATGCGGCGGGCCTCCTGCAGGGCCTGGTCGGTCTGGCGGTGCAGGTGGATCTCGCGCTGCAGCAGGTGGGTCTGGCGGTTGGATTCCTCCTGCGCGACCTTGCGGCTCTTGTGCGCCAGCACCAGCCACCACGCCACGATGCCCGAGATGACCAGCAGCGCCAGATAGGCCTTGAGCAGCCCCGATCGCAGCGCGGCATGCGTGCCCGGCACGGCGGCGGTGCCCGGGCCGCTGTCGGGCGCCAGGGGGGTGAGCGTCTGCAGCTCCTGGTGGTAGAACAGCCCGAACACCGCGGCCAGCAGCGGGGCGATCACCAGCATCAGCAGCAGGAAGTGGCCCAGGCCCGTGTCGAGCATGCGCCACACCCGCCGCGGCAGCACCCAGCGCAGGGCCGCGCTCCACTGCACGGCCAGGTGCGCGTGGGGCTTGCACATGTCGCCGCAGCGCGCATCCAGCGTGCAGCACAGCGAGCAGATGGTGCCGCGGTAGGCGGGGCATTGCGCCATGTCGGGCGCCTCGTACTCGCGCTCGCACACCACGCAGCGCTGCACCGCCCAGGCCCCGGGCGTGCCCACGGCCGGCGCCTGGGCACCGGCGGGCCGGGCCAGGTAGTAGCGCCCGCGCGTGGCCCAGGCGATGAGCGGCGCCGCGACGAAGGCCGTCACCATGGCGATCACGGCCGAGAACGCCTGCGCCAGCGGCCCGAACAGCCCCAGGTGCGCCACGATGGACAGCCCCGAAGCCAGCGCCATGGCCCCCACGCCCACCGGGTTGATGTCGTACAGGTGCGCGCGTTTGAACTCGATGCCCCGGGGCGACAGGCCCAGCGGCTTGTTCACCACCAGGTCGGCCACCACCGCCATCATCCAGGCGATGGCGAGGTTGGAATACAGCCCCAGCACCTGCCCCAGCGCCTTGAACACGTTCATCTCCATGAGCATGAACGCGATGAGCGTGTTGAACACCACCCACACCACCCGCCCCGGGTGGCTGTGCGTCAGGCGCGAGAAGAAGTTGCTCCACGCCAGCGAGCCGGCGTAGGCGTTGGTCACGTTGATCTTGATCTGCGAGACGACGACGAACAGCGCCGTGGCCGCCACCGCCCAGCCGTAGTGCGGGAACACGTATTCGTACGCCGCCAGGTACATCTGGTTCGGGTCCACCGCGCGCTCCACGGGCACCATGTGGCGGATCGCCAGGTATGCCAGCAGCGCGCCGCCCAGCATCTTGACCACGCCCAGCACCACCCAGCCCGGCCCGCCGGCCAGCACCCCGAGCCACCAGCGCCAGCGGTTGGCCGGCGTGCGCGCGGGCATGAAGCGCAGGTAGTCGGCCTGCTCGCCCATCTGGGTGATGAGGGCGATGCCCACGGTGAGCGCCGCACCAAACAAGGGCATATTGAACGTGGAGACCGCACCGGATTCACCGCCATAGTGCATCACCCCGGTGAATGCACCAGGATCGCGCGCCAGCACGTACACGAACGGCACCACCAGCATCACCAGCCACAGCGGCTGCGTCCAGACCTGCAGCCGGCTGATGGCCGACACCCCGTGCGTGACCAGCGGGATCACCGCCAGCGCGCAGATGAGGTAGCCCCAGCGCGGCGGGATGTCCAGCGCCAGCTCCAGCGCATAGGCCATCACGGCCGCCTCCAGCGCGAAGAAGATGAAGGTGAAGGTGGCGTAGATCAGCGAGGTGATGGTCGAGCCGATGTAGCCAAAGCCCGCCCCGCGCGTGAGCAGGTCCATGTCCACGCCGTAGCGCGCGGCGTACACGCTGATCGGCAGGCCTGCCAGGAAGATGATGAGCCCCGTGGCCACGATGGCCCAGAAGGCGTTCAAAAAGCCGTACTGCACCAGCAGCGTGGCGCCCACCGCCTCCAGCACCAGGAACGAGGCCGCGCCGAACGCCGTGTTGGCCACCCGCCATTCGGACCAGCGCCGAAAGCGCTGCGGCGTGAAGCGCAGCGCGTAGTCCTCCATCGTCTCGGTGGCGACCCAGCTGTTGTAGTCGCGGCGTACCTTCACCACCTGCTGCGGCACGGCGGCCAGGTGGTCGGCGGGCGCTGGCGAAGAAGGGGCCGGGGAAGGGGCCGCGGGGGCGGTGGCGGGGCTGGCGGGCGTCATGGGGGCAGGGGCGCGGGGTGCAGGTTCCATGCCACGCGGGGCCACCACCTCCATCCGGCGTATGGACGGGCATGGCGATTGCTGACTACCATGCGGCATTCCGTCCCCTTTGCCCTCCCACCGCCCGCTGCGCCATGGAACTCACCCCCCGCGAAAAAGACAAGCTCCTGATCTTCACCGCCGCGCTGCTCGCCGAGCGGCGCCGCGCGCGCGGACTCAAGCTCAACTACCCCGAATCCATGGCCCTCATCAGCGCCGCCGTGATGGAAGGCGCGCGCGACGGCAAGACCGTCGCCCAGCTCATGAGCGAGGGCCGCACGGTGCTCACGCGGGCCGACGTGATGGAAGGCGTGCCCGAGATGATTCCCGACATCCAGGTCGAGGCCACCTTCCCCGACGGCACCAAGCTGGTCACCGTGCACCAACCCATCGTGTGACGGGTTTTTGAACCAAATCCCTCTCACGCCCTAGTACCCATTGCCCTTGATGCTATGAAAAAAGAAGCAAAAACCCGCTCCTTCGTCTCCGCCGCCGCGCTGCTGCTGTTGCCCGCCCTCGCCTTCGCCCACCCGGGCCATGGCGCGGAGGATGCGCTGCATGCCGACGCCGGCTTCCTCGACGGCCTGGTCCATCCCTTCACCGGCCTGGACCACCTGGCCGCCATGCTGGCCGTGGGCGTGTGGAGCGCGCTGGCCGTGCGCCCCGTATGGCTGGCGCCCGCCGCCTTCGTGGCGCTGATGGTGGCGGGGGCCACGGCCGGCTTCCTGGGCGTGGCGGTGCCGGCGGTGGAGCCGATGATCGCCGCCTCGCTGCTGGTGCTGGGCCTGCTGGTCGCCTGGCGCCGCCATTTGGCCCTGCCGCTGGCCGCGGGGCTGGCCGGCGCGTTCGCGTTCTTCCACGGCGCGGCGCACGGCACCGAACTGGGCGGCAGCGGCCAATGGCTGG
The DNA here is from genome assembly GCF_032929295.1 of Acidovorax sp. BLS4. NCBI lineage: Bacteria > Pseudomonadati > Pseudomonadota > Betaproteobacteria > Burkholderiales > Comamonadaceae > Acidovorax > Acidovorax sp. BLS4. Next base: position 4,753,496 of record NZ_CP136797.1, on the reverse strand, counting down.
CCCTGGCCGGCATGGTGATCGCCACCGCCGCGCTGCACGCCGCCGGCATCGCCCTGGGCCATGCCGTGGTGGCGCGCCACCGCTGGCTGGCCGTGGTGGCGGGCGCCTCGACCGCGCTGCTGGGCGCCACGCTGCTCGTGCGCATGGCCTGAGCGGCCCAACGCATCGACCACTGCACCATCCCACTGCGAGCCCACCCCATGATCCCCGGCGAACTCCTCATCGACGACGGCGAGCACGCGCTCAACACCGGCCGCCGCACCCTCACCCTGGTGGTGCGCAACACCGCCGACCGGCCGATCCAGGTCGGCTCGCACTACCACTTCGCCGAGACCAACGGCGCGCTCGGCTTCGACCGCGACGCCGCGCGCGGCATGCGGCTGAACATCGCCAGCGGCACGGCCGTGCGCTTCGAGCCCGGCCAGCAGCGCACCGTGGAGCTGGTGGACTACGCGGGCGACCGCACGGTGTACGGCTTTCGGGGCCTCACGCAGGGGCCGCTGGGTGAGCCGCCGGCCCCGGCCGCCGCCTGAACACCGACCCCATTCCTTTTTCGAACCGCCCGAGAGCTGGAGAGCATTCCCATGGCCACTGTGTCCAAACGCGCCTATGCCGAGATGTTCGGCCCCACCGTCGGAGACCGCGTGCGCCTGGCCGACACCGGGCTCATCGCCGAGGTGGAGCAGGACTACACGCTGCGCGCCGGCGCCTATGGCGAAGAGGTGAAGTTCGGCGGCGGCAAGACCATCCGCGACGGCATGGCGCAGGGCCAGCGCACGCGCGACGGCCAGGGCACCGGCCCCACGGCCGGGGGCGCCATGGACACGGTGCTGACCAACGCGCTCATCCTGGACCACTGGGGCATCGTCAAGGCCGACATCGGCCTGAAGGGCGGGCGCATCGCCGCCATCGGCAAGGCCGGCAACCCCGACACGCAGCCCGGCGTGGACATCGTCATCGGCCCCGGCACCGAGATCATCAGCTGCGAGGGCAACATCGTCACCGCGGGCGGCATCGACAGCCACATCCACTTCATCTGCCCACAGCAGATCGAAGAGGCCCTGGCCTCCGGCGTGACCACCATGCTGGGCGGCGGCACCGGCCCGGCCACCGGCACGCTGGCCACCACCTGCACCTCGGGGCCCTGGAACATCGAGCGCATGCTGCAGGCGGCCGACGCCTTTCCCATGAACCTCGGCTTTCTCGGCAAGGGCAACGCCAGCCTGCCCGACGCGCTGCACGAGCAGATCGACGCGGGCGTGATCGGCCTCAAGCTGCACGAGGACTGGGGCACCACGCCCGCGGCCATCAGCAACTGCCTGGACGTGGCCGACGCCACCGACACGCAGGTCGCCATCCACTCCGACACGCTCAACGAGAGCGGCTTCGTCGAGAACACCATCGCCGCCGTGGCGGGCCGCGGCATCTGCGCCTTCCACACCGAAGGCGCGGGCGGCGGGCATGCGCCCGACATCCTGCGCGTGGTGGGCGAGGCGAACTTTCTGCCGTCTTCCACCAACCCCACCATGCCCTACACGGTGAACACGCTGGACGAGCATGTGGACATGCTCATGGTGTGCCACCACCTGGACGCCTCCATCGCCGAAGACCTGGCCTTTGCGGAGAGCCGCATCCGCAAGGAAACCATCGCGGCCGAAGACGTGCTGCACGACCTGGGCGCCATCAGCATGATGAGCAGCGACAGCCAGGCCATGGGCCGCGTGGGCGAGGTCATCCTGCGCACCTGGCAGACGGCCCACAAGATGAAGGCGCAGCGCGGCACGCTGGACGGCGACACCGCGCGCAACGACAACACGCGCATCAAGCGCTACGTGGCCAAGTACACCATCAACCCCGCCATCGCCCACGGCATCAGCCACGAGGTGGGCAGCCTGGAGGTGGGCAAGTGGGCCGACATCGTGATCTGGAAGCCCGCCTTCTTCGGCGTCAAGCCCGCCATGATCCTGAAGGGCGGCTTCATCGCCATGGCCGCCATGGGCGACCCCAACGCCTCCATCCCCACGCCGCAGCCCGTGCACTACCGGCCCATGTTCGGCGCCTTCGGCGGTGCGCTGGCCCGCACCTCGCTCACCTTCGTGTCGCAGGCCGGGCTGGCCGCGGGCATCGGCGAGCGCTTCGGCCTGGCCAAGCCGCTCAGCGCCGTGCGCGGCGTGCGCGGCGTGCGCAAGCAGCACATGGTGCACAACCACTACACGCCGCGCATGGAGATCGACGCGCAGACCTACACCGTGCGCGCCGACGGCCAGCTGCTCACCTGCGAGCCCGCGACCGTGCTGCCCATGGCGCAACGCTACTTTCTGTTCTGATCGCACGCATGCTTCAAGTCTCCAAACTCATCGCCCAGGGCAAGGGCCTCGCGCCCGTGCTCGTCAAGCGCGCCGCCACCCTCGAACTCGACTGGGACACGCGCCAGAAAAGCCGCTTCGCCGCCACCGACTCCACCGGGCGGGAACTGGGCATCTTCCTGCCCCGGGGCACCGCCGTGCGCGGCGGCGACGTGCTGGTGGCCGAGGACGGCGCCCTGGTCCGCGTGATCGCCGCGCCCCAGGCGGTGCTGCGCATCACCCATTGCACCCACCACGGCACCGCCTTCGATCTGACCCGCGCCGCCTACCACCTGGGCAACCGGCACGTGCCCATCGAACTCACGCCCACCCACCTGCAGATCGAGCCCGACCACGTGCTGGCCGACATGCTGCGCGCCATGCACCTGATCGTGAACGCCATCGATGCCCCCTTCGAGCCCGAGGGCGGCGCCTATGCGGCGGGCGGACACCATGGGCACGGGCACCACGGCCATGACCACGGTCACGCCCATGGCCACGACCACGACCACGACCGCGCAGCCCCTTCGCACGACGCCGCCGGCCCCGCGCACGGCGATGGGCATGACCATGGGCACCGCCATGCAAGCCATGACCACGATCACGGCGATGCGCACGCCCATGGCCACGACCATGACCATGCGAAGTGCGATCACCCGCACCACCACCCTTGATTGACGCCGGGATGACGGCCCCCGACTGCAACGCCCCACCCCCCCAAGCCCCCACGGCCCTGCCCGCCGCCAGCCTGCTGCAGCTCATCTGGCTGGCCTCGCCGGCGCTGCCGGTGGGCGGGTTCTCGTATTCCGAAGGGCTGGAAGTGGCGGTGGAGCGCGCCGGCGTCACCACCGAAGCCGCCGCCGCCGAATGGCTGGCCGCGCAACTGCAGCTCACCCAGGCGCGCGGCGACATGGCCGTGCTGCAGCAGGCCCTGGCCGCCTGGCGCGCCGCCGACCACGCCCGCGTGCGCCAATTGAACGACTGGGTGATGCAAACGCGCGAGACCAGCGAAATGCGCCTGCAGACCGAGCAGATGGGCCGCTCGCTCGCCGACTGGCTGCGCAACCAGCACGCGGGCGACGCCGCCCGGCTGCACGACGTGGCCGCGCTCGCCGCCCTGCCGCCCACCCCCACCTACCCTGTCGCCTTCGCCCTGGCCGCCGCCAGCACCGAAGCCGGCGCGCGCGACGTGCTGCTGGCCTACACCTTCGGCTGGGCCGAGAACATGGTGCAGGCCGCCCTCAAGGCCGTGCCCCTGGGCCAGAGCGCGGGCCAGCGCATCCTGGCCCGGCTGGCCGCCGCCATTCCCGCCGCCACCGACGCCGCGCTGCACACCGGCGACGCGGACCGCCAGGCCTTCTCGCCCATGCTCGCCATCCTGTCGGCGCAGCATGAAACCCAATACTCCCGCCTCTTCCGATCATGAACACCACCACCACCAGCACCACCGCACTGCACCACATCCCCCACCGCACCAAGCCCCTGCCCCCGCTGCGCGTGGGCATCGGCGGCCCGGTCGGCTCGGGCAAGACCACCCTGCTGGAAATGCTGTGCAAGGCCATGCGCGACAAGCACGACCTCATCGCCATCACCAACGACATCTACACCAAGGAAGACCAGCGCCTGCTCACGGTGAGCGGCGCCCTGCCCGCGGAACGCATCCTGGGCGTGGAAACCGGCGGCTGCCCCCACACCGCCATCCGCGAAGACGCCTCCATCAACCTGGAGGCCATCGACCGCATGCTGGCGCAGTTTCCGAACGCCGACGTCGTCTTCATCGAAAGCGGCGGCGACAACCTCGCGGCCACGTTCAGCCCCGAGCTGAGCGACCTCACGCTCTACGTGATCGATGTGGCCGCAGGCGAGAAGATCCCCCGCAAGGGCGGCCCCGGCATCACCAAGAGCGACCTGTTCGTCATCAACAAGACCGACCTGGCCCCGCACGTGGGCGCCAACCTGGACGTGATGGCCGCCGACACCACGCGCATGCGCGGCACCAAGCCTTTCGTGATGACCAATCTGAAAACCCTGCAGGGACTGGACGAGGTGGTGGCCTTCATCGAAAAGAAAGGCCTGCTGCAGGCGGCCTAACGCGCGGGGGCGGGGTTTAGAGGCCGGCTAGAATACGCGCCAGTTTGCGGAGACTTGGGTGAGCGGTTTAAACCAGCAGTCTTGAAAACTGCCGACGGGCAACCGTCCGTGAGTTCGAATCTCACAGTCTCCGCCACCTCAGCAAAAACAAGCGCCTTACGAGGCGCTTTTTTTTCGCCTTCCCCAAAAATTTGGCCCATACGAATCAACGTGTTACGCCCTAATGGCTGGCTTTATATACAGCAACTCATCAGCTGACATTCAGCCACTCAACAACCTCAATTCAAGTTTTACCGCCTACGTGAGGGCCTACAGAAACATCTGTGCCGAAGCGCATCCTTGGAATGACCGCCCTGTAGGTGTCCGGCTGCGCCTGGAGGGCTTGCACGCGGTGGGCGGTGCTTACGGACAGGCGCACGCCCAGCATGCGGGCGGCGTCGGCTTTCAGCGCCGCATCGGCGACGGCGCGCACGGGCTCGGCCTGGGCTTGGTTGGTCACCCACAGCATCACCAGCACGGCGCCAGGCACTGGCTGGCTGGCTGGCCTGCGCGGCGCATCACCCGGCTGCCGATGGGCGTGGCCAGGATGTTGCCGATGCTCTGCTGCAGGTGTTCCAGCGCTCCCAGGCGCTGCCCGGTGGGGCGGTTCATCATCGGACGGGCACCTGCGTGTTGTCGTTGCCGATGCGCACACCGCTGTGGACGTGCTGCACGGCGCTTAAGCTCCGGGCCACGATGTCCACGGTGCTGGTGAGTCGGTCGGGGCCGATGTGCAGCACAGCGCCGCCCACTTGGAGGGTGATGCCGTCCGGTTGCATGGTGACGCGGCAGCCGTCGCCAGCCTCCAGCACAATGCTCCGGTCGGTGTGTACGGTGTAATGCTGCTGGCGGTATTCAGCCGATTCGCGCTTGGTCCACTGCATGAGGTCCACGCCGGCTTCATCGCTCGGCGCGTCCATCTGGTCGCTGTAGGCACCCTGCAGCACGACGCCCTGCGTGAGGCCGCCGCCTGGGGCCACCACCAGGCACTGTTCGCCCGCGACGGGCGGTCACCAGTGGCTGCCCTGCTTACCCGCGGCGCGGCCCGCGAGCCAGAACAGCCAGTCGGTGGTGTTCTCGCCCAGTTGGACCCGGCAGCGTGCGGGCTTGGCGCGCCGCACGGCCATCACGGTGCCCATGCGCGCGAGGTTTTCGAGTCAGCGTGCGTGTTCCTGAGGCGTGTCTTGTTGGAAAACTCCTAGGGGGCATGCACTGATGTTGCTGCCCCTTCGCTGAGCAATCCAGCAGCGTCGGCTGTGGCTGCTCTACAGACATTTCGCTGGCAGGACAATCGCCTAACCCTGCCGGCACACCTCGCCTATATGGTGCTCTGAGTTTTCCAGGCGGAGGAGCGCGTGAACCTGAGCCCTCCCGGCCCACCTTGCGCGTGAGTCTCTAGTGACTCGGTTTGCTGACTATAGTGCCCTGGCTAGCGTGTGCGGCCCTTTGGGTTTGAGGTATTCGCGCAGGTCATAAAAAGTGAGGTCAACACTCCACGGGCCTAGCGCATATCCGCTCACTTGGTATGGGGGAAAGAGGACCGTGAAGCCATCCGTCTTCAGATTGAATGACCGAAAGTTGACCCATGAAGGCCCGGCTCCGCTAGCAAACCAATCCATTTGGTTTTGATCAGGCTGGTGCCCTTCTCTTTCCCAGTATTCTTTGCATAGCTGTCGAACACAAACTTGACTTACCACTGGCAATGCCAGACTAGGATCGGTGAAAAAATCCTCTATCTCGAGGAGCTGTAGCCGGTCGGTTAGGGCGAAATTAAAAGTCTGAAAATCTGAATTTCCATGCGCAGCACCAGCGTGATAGGTGGCGATGTTGCAGGTGAGACTTAAGAATTTTTCGTTGGCAAACGCAATCCCAAAACCGTCCCAAAGATTGTTCTTCGGCTCGTACCAGTCATCGTTCCGGTAGAGCTCAGGATCTTGGTTCCATTGATTACTGCGCCACCGGATCAGCGCTCTTGCGGATCGGCCAGAAAAAAACATGGAAAGCTCTTGTGCAGCGCTAGGGTTCTGCACAGACGCAAATCGGGGATACTCAACGGTGACTTTATATCCGGGGTTCCCTTCCTGTTCATCGGAAATACTTTCAGTGAACACCCTGAGCAGTCCCGCCACTGTGCCACGCTGCAGTTCAATTTTTTGTTGATCAGCTGCGATCTTCAAAGCTTCTTGCACACGACTGTAAGCGTCAGCCGTCGTCATATCGATGTACTGGAGCTTCCCCGCTATGAATGAGGGAACCTCACAGGGCTCGATGAGCAGAGGAAGAATGTATATATCACCTTCCTTCTTGTATCTCAACAGTTCGACAGCATCGTGCGCTTCACGCTGTACAAATCCCCGTTTTCCTACGCTGCGCGGACTCAACAAGAGCACCACCACATTGGCATCTTTCAGCGCCCTATCGATCTCAAAATCCCAGTTCTGCCCTGGAAGCAGCTTTTTCGTATCTAGCCAAGGGGATGCACCCTCATTTTCTAACCGGGCATACAGTTCATTGGCATAATTCGCGTCTTCCTTGGCGTAACTGATAAATACTTTGAGTGTCATTAAAGGCTGCTCCTGACGACCTTATAGTCCAATACGTAACGCAATTCTCGCCACCAAGCCAACTCGAAACTACCACAAAGTTCAGGCAGCTTTGAGTTCTGATAAGCGAGCCACACAGATTTTTTCTCGGCTCTCAACGACTCGGGCTATTGAGGCGACTCAACACCATGTCGCGGATAACTTCAACGTCCTCCGATGAAATGCCTAAAAGGCCATGCTCTGGGTAGCTAAATAGCGGACCACCCGGAGATACTGAGTCGGTCTGCCTGAAGTGACGAATGCGTGCGATGCGCGCCGTGCGCCCTGCGAATGTGACGACCGCGACCCCACCTTCAGCGCGCGCCTTGAGATGCCTTTGCTGGCGCAGCTTGGCAAACATGGTTTGCCCCTGCCGGTCTGCTGTCGCAGCTTGCGTTAACCCAGTCACGCGTAAAAAGGCCTACGACAACCAGTGCGCAATCCGAGTGGGGATGGCGCTTGAAAAATCAGGGGCAAGTTTCAAGGGATTCAAGGGCCCACGATGCGAATTTGGGGCTCGGGGAAATGGGATGGTACTCAGAGCACAGGAGTTGGCCGATTGGCTACAGTCCAAGCCCTTCATCAACTGCCCGACTGCCATGCAATTTGGTGGTAAAGGCTTTTCCAAGAATCTTGCCGCCCGCAGAGGAATCGTGTTTTTCAAGGACTACTGGCTCCGGGACGGAGAAAGGTCACCCACAGGCGATCACATTGATCTTTGGAACATGGATCGACTCACGCCGTCCTGGCAGAACTTCACCCGTTTCACCCTCGGCATCGGGCGTCTCCCATCGCTCTATTCCGATCTTGAAAACTCCAGATCCGTTGTCTTCTGGCCGTTTGCATGAAGCACCGTCAATCCATCACCTTTTTTCTCTCGCTGTTGGTCGCTGGCGTGGTGTCCTGTTTGGTCGGCGGCTACTTTTTCATCCGCACTTTCCAGGCCGGCGATTGCGATGGCGGATGCAATGGTTCGACGCTGGTTTCCTGGGTTGCTGGGGCCTTCGTCGCATTCCTTTTGATGGGATACGCGTGGAAGAGGCAGCGCACCAAGCGCGGTAAAAATCCGTACTCCGCATTGGCCGCTCTGGCGGCCATCACGGTGGCAATACCGGGCTTGTTGTATTTGGTTCAAGGCTCACACCCTTCATCACCGTTGAAAACCAATCAGGACAACAGCTACATGCTGATTGCCGAGCGCGACATACCCGCGCTAAGGATTGCAGCGGGAGAGCGCTGCATCTTCTCGACAGTCGATTGCCATACCAACCCCTCGCACATCGACGCAGTTTGTACGCAGGGCCCAACCACGCTGAAAGCGTCTGACTGGCCGGCATTCAAACGCTTGCCGAAGGAGGACTTCGGCATTCCTCCGACGGAGGCCGTGCAGACATTTCCCAACGCCTGCCCAAAGCGCCAATGACCGATCCGACCGATGCAAAAGCATCGGATCGCATAGCGCTTTGAGTGCGCTGCGTCAGGCGCTACCGGCAATGACGAACGCAGCCTAGATCGCAAGCGACTCCCGCAAACGCTCCCCCGCATAGGCCTGCGCCAGCCGCGCCTTCTCCAGCACCGCGGCGGCACCGAAGAACTCGTGCGCGACGCCTTCGTATTCCCGGCGCTCCACCGGCGTGCCGGCCTTTTGCAGGGCGTCTTCCAGCTTCGCTCCGTCGCTGCGCAGCGGGTCCAGGCGGGCATTGATGATGGTCACGGGCGGCAGCCCACGCAAATCGGCGTCGATGAGGGACAGGCGCGGGTCGGCCAGGTCGTCCTCCGTGCGCACCAAATGGTCGACGAACCACTTCACCATCGCGCGGTTCAATGGCTTGGCGATGGCGTTTTCGAGGTACGACTCGGTGTTGAGGCTGGTCTGCGCCACGGGGTACACGCTCAGCACGTGCCGGGGCGGCGGCAGGCCGGCGTCCCTGGCGGCAATGGCGGTGGCCAGGGCCAGGTTGCCGCCGGCGCTCTCGCCGGCCAGGGCCAGGCGGCGGGCGTCGCCCCCGATGCGGGAGGCGAACTGGGTGAGCCAGCGGTAGCTGGCCAGGGCGTCGTCCCAGGCGGCGGGGAACTTGTGCTCCGGTGCCTGGCGGTAGTCCACCGACACGACGATGGCGTGCGCCTGCTTGGCCAGGCCGCGGGCACCGCCGTCATAGACCTCCTTGTCGGCGATGACCCAGCCGCCGCCGTGGAAGAACAGCACCACGGGCAGCTCGGCGCCCTGGCCGGTGGCATCTTCCGGTGCATAGACAGTGGCCTGCAGTGGGCCGTGGTCGGTGTCGATGGACAGGGGCGTGGCGCGCACGCCGGGCACCAGCGCGGTGGGGTCGGTGGCGCGGCCTTGCTGGGTCAGCAGGTGTTTCACGGCATCCGCCACGGTGGGCTGGCTGCGGGCTTCCTGCACGCTGAGTTTCTCGATGGCCTTGGGGTGCAGGGCCTCGTGGGCCTTGGCCAGTTCGAGCTGGTCATCGTCGGCGCGGATCGCGGCGATGGTGTTGGACAGTGCGTTGACGATGGGATTGGGCTCGCCGTGCTTTTCGTCGCTCATGGGACATTCCTTCGAGACAGTGAATGGATGAGCGGCCACTCTATGGAGGGCTTGGGCCGGGCCGCGTCAGACGCCACGCCGGGGCAGCGTGCGGCGCACAGGAGGCGCGTTTGACGGCAAGTTTTACGGCAAGGGCAGCGCCACGCGCCGTGCGCCCGGTCACGGGGCGCAGGCAGGCCCCGGCAGGGGCGCGAAGGAATGCGCGAAAAAGAAAGGAACGGTGGCGTTGGCCCGTGCCTGACCTGCCGGCCTCAGCGGAACCCACCCCGTGTCGGGTCGTGTGGTAACCGCGCGGCGCGCGGGCCTTCCAACCGGTCGGGAGCCACGCGTTGGCGTTGCTCGGCCAGGGCCGTGCGCGCAAGATGCAGGCGCTTGGCCGCCTGGTGCAGGGATTGCCGCAGCGCCACCGCGGCCGATCGAAGCCGGCGCGCACGCTGGATGGGGTCTTCGTCGTCTTGCGTGGACATGCCGATGCTTTAGCAAACGGTGTTCCCACGGGTGGCGGGATGGCAGCCGGCCAAAGTCCGCGGGCCTGCACGGCCTTCGCTTGCACGCCGATCGGTTCGGACCGCTTCAGGCGGCGTGGCCAGCCAGGCGGCACCATCCCCTTCAGCCACGACATGAAGCCGGCCGTCCGGTTGCAGTCGCCCCTTCTTTTTGCATGGGATACGGTAAATGACATCGATATTCAGCTTCAACAAGCTGCGGACCGCCATGGGTTCAGCAGGCGCTTCGACCGAACCGGCACCTTCCGCCACACCCGGCACCCCGACCGGCAAAAGCAAGTCCTCGAGCGGTTTCAACGGGCTGCAGGGCCGCGAGAACCCGTCGCAAAACGGTGGCATGGCCCCGCGCGGGCGCTCGCCGATGATGCAGGCGTTTTCCAACGCCGCGATGCATGCCCACGGCGCCGTGCACCAGGCATCGCAGGGCATGCAAAACGACGTGCAGAAGCTCAAGAACGGCTATTCGGCGTTCCGCGCCGAGTCCCATGCCGCGTCCCGCCCGGGCTTCAGCTATCCCCAGCTGGCGGGGGAACATCGCCTGGCACAGGCCGACCATCGGCACCGCGCGCAGGCGGCCTATTCCCAGGCGGCAGGCCATGCCCGTGCGTTTTTCGGGGAAACGGCCCATGGCATGTCGCAAGGAGCTCGCCAGGCGGCGTCCTCCCTGGCATCGACGATGGAACGGTTCGATCCGCGCCGGCTGGCCCATCAGGCCAAGCGGTATGGCAACGCAGCCCTTCACCAGGCGACCCAGGTGGCCATGGTGGGCGTGGGCGGCGCGCTGCTCGCAGGCGCGGCCGTGGCCCATGGCGTGAATGCGACGCGGCACAAGGTGGGACAGGTTGCGCACTCCGCTGCCCAGAGGGTGGACCACGCGGTGCAGTCAGCAGCGTACCGCGTGGACCACGCCGTGCAATCCGCGGCCCACCGGGTGGACCACGCCATGTACCGGGCGGATCAGGCCATCCAGTCGGCCGTGAACCGTGCGGAATACGCGGTCCACTCCGGCCTGCACCGCATGGACAACGCGCTGCACCGGGCGGAACACAAGATCCAGAACATGGGGCATCGCATCGACCATGCGGTGCAGTCGGCCGTCTATCGGGCCGAACACATGGCGCAAACCGCTCTCAACCAGGCGGCCTACCCGTTCCGGGCGGCGGCGCACACCTACCAATCATTCGCGCATGCGGCATCGGTGTTCAAGCACGACATGGCGCATTTCGACCCTTACCGCATGTCGCACCAATACCAGCGATACCAGTCCAGCTGGTGATGCCTGTCGATTGCGCACAACGAACCTGATCGCCGCCTCGGCCACCTCATCTCGCAAGACCTGCCATGACCACCGAATACCTCGCCGAAACCCCTGTGACCTCTGACGCATCGCCCCTTGAAACCGCTGGCGATGCACCGCCGCCCCCGTTCGACGAGCGGGCCCTGCTGGCGCACTATGTGCTGCGCGATTTCGAGCAAGCCGTGGCCAACGTGGAGCAGCAGTTGTACGAATCCGAGCCCGCGCCCGATGCATCGTCGGAATCCCCGCCCACGCAGGAGGCGTTGGAAGCCCTGGCCGAAGAGCGCAGGGCACTGGCGCGCGACATCGTGATCGGCGCATGGCTCAACCGCAACAACCCGGACTGGGACCCGACCCGGCCGGAAACCCATCGGCCCGACCCGAACGATCCGCTGCTGGCGATTCTTCAATCCGTGCAGGAGCCCGCACCCGCGGACTGACGGCATGGCGGCGTGCAGCCACGCCGCCCGACAGTCGCCGCGCTGCGGATCGCCCGCCATTCAAGCGGCGCACGGCCGGGGGCTGGGGCGGCCCTCAGCGCGCGGCGGGCGGCACCGCCTTGTTTCGGGCGGCCACCGCGCCGTCGATCTCCCGCAGCAGCCGCACCCCCACCAGCGTGTAGCGGGTGTCCGGGCTGTTCCAGTTGCGGTACGAACAGCGCGCATACAGCGGCCAGGTGTGCCAGGAGCCGCCGCGGCGCACGCGCACATCGCCCTGCGCGGGGCCTTGCGGATCGTCGCGCGCCGACTCGGCATAGGCAGTGTCGCCGTGCCAGTCCGAAACCCATTCCCATGCATTGCCCACCATGTCGTGCAGGCCGAAGGCATTGGCGGGGTAGCTGGCCACCGGTGCGGTGAAGGCGTGGCCGTCGTGGCCTTGCAGCGCCTGGGCCTGCCAGCGGGGCCAGTAAGGCACGGCGTCCTGGTCGAACGTGTTGGCGTGGCGCACCAGGCCTTGAGGATCGTCACCGTGCGGATAGCGGGTGCGCGTGCCGGCGCGGCAGGCGTATTCCCACTCGGCTTCGGTCGGCAGGCGGTAGCGGTGACCTTCGGTGCTGCTGAGCCAGGCCGCCAGCGCGTGCGCGTCGTGCCAGGTGATGTTGACCACGGGGTGGTCGTCGCCCTGCGCAAAGCCGGGGTTGCGCCAGGAGTAGCGCCGGTCGCGCCCCTCGAAGGCGTCGCCGCGCGCGGTGCTGGCCGGGTCGTAGCGGGGGTTGTAGCCATAGCCACCCGTGCCGTCGGCCTCGGATTCGGCGCGGTAGCCCGACGCCTCGATGAAGCGGCGGAACTGGCCCACGGTCACCTCGGTCTGGCCCAGGTAGAACGCGCGGCGGATGCGCACGGTGTGCACGGGCGCCTCGTCCGCCAGCAGGGTGAAGCGCTGGCGCTCCATGAGCGGGTAGGACGCCGCCAGGGCCTCGGGAGATTCGTCGCTGCCCATGCGAAAGCGGCCGGCCGGGATGCGCACGAAGGGCATGCCGATCGAATTGGTCCAGACCGTGGCGGCGGGCGGCTGCGCGTGCGCGAAGGTCGCAAACGCCAGCCCCAGCACCGCCGGCAAGGAAGACAGAACACGGAGCGTGCAAAGGCGCATGGCGATTCCCTGAGGGTCCCGGAGACCGGAGGGGATCAGTGTATGCGGGCGGTGGCAGTCTGCGAATGATTCAAGCCAAATTGGCTTTCACGGCATATTCCACTAGGGCATACCGCTACAAAAAAAGTAGCAAACTTCCGCCCCACCAGGGTTTGCAGTGCCTGCCGCACACGGCGCGCACAGCGCCGGGAATCACGCTGGCGTCAGGTCTTCCCGGGCTTCCTCCCTCGTGGCCTGGGCCGGTGGCACCCCAGGGCCGTGCGGCACCGTCTGCGGCGATGCAGGCGGCGGCCCGCCGTGCCCGCCACCCTGCCCCGCCGTGGCGGGGGCCACGCGGTCCTGCGCCACGCGGCCCGCCTGCATGGTCACCACGCGGTCGGCCAGGTGGAAATAGCGGTCGTCGTGGGAGATGACGACCAGCAGGTGCCCCTTGGCGCGCAGCTCGGGCAGCAGCTCGGTATAGAACAGGTGGCGGAAGGTGGGGTCCTGGTCGGCCGCCCATTCGTCGAACACCAGCACCGGGCGCCCCTCCAGGTAGGCATGCACCAGCGCCAGCCGCTTGCGCTGACCGGTGGAGAGGTCGGTGGTGGTGAACACGCCGTCCTTCACCGACACCTTGTGCGCGATCTCCAGACGCTCCAGGTACTTCTGGGCCTGCTCGGTCGAGCCCACCGACTCGCCGCCCAGCAGGTCTTCGAACAGGTAGAAATCCGAGAACACGGTGGTGAACAGCTGGCGGTAGTCGTCGCGCGTCTCGGGCACGACGGGCTCGCCGTCCCGCACGATGGTGCCGCTTTGCGGTGCATACAGCCCCAGCAGCAGCTTGATGAGGGTGGTCTTGCCGGAGCCGTTGTCTCCCACCACGAAGACGAGTTCGCCCTTGCGCAGGCGCAGGTTGATGGGGCCGAGCACGAAGGGCTCGCCGCCCTGCGGTGCATCGAAGGCGTAGCGCACGTCGCGCAGTTCGATGGCATCGTCCAGGCGGGCCTCGCGCTGCTGCGCGTGCAGCGGCAGGTGCGGCTCGGGGCTGGCGAAGCGGGCCGACAGGTCCGCGATGCGCTGGAAGGCCACCTTGGCCCGGCCCACGCCGGGCAGCGCCGAGGCGATCTGGTCCATGGGCCCCTTCAGGAACAGCAGCACCAGCACGAACCCGCTGAGCACGGCCGGCTCGGGCGCGCGCAGCGCGGCCCAGCCGAGGATGAGCGCGATCAGCAGGAAGAACAGCGCCGAGCCGAACGCCGTGGCGATCACATAGGTGTTGATGGCGCGCCCATTGACGGTGCGGATGCTGTCCACCACGCGCTCGATCTGCCCGCTGAACATGCGGGCGCGGCGCGCGCGGTGCATGCGCAGCTCCTTGGCGCCTTCGCTGATGCCGCGATAGGCCTTGTGCAACTGCTCTTCGTATTCGCGCGCCTTCCAGAAGCCCGCCACGCCGCGCGACTGCGCCACCACCTGGATGGTGGCGCCGATGGCCAGCGCCACGATGAGCACGCCGAACAACGGCAGCGACAGCACGGCCAGGTAGATCAGGCAGCCCAGCGCGATGGCCACCGCGATGAGGGTGGCCGAGAGCGCGAACACCACGTCGCTGATCATGTCCACGTCCTGCGAGAGCACGGGCATGAGCCGGTGGGTGCGGTAGCGCTCCAGCGCATCGATGGGCGCCGCGAGGATTTTCTGGGCCAGCCCCTTGCGCACCTGCGCCACCAGGCGCTGGCCCACGAAGTTGCTGGACATGTCGGACACCACCCGGCCGGCCAGGGCGCCCAGGCACAGGCAGATGAAGACCATGAGGAGCCCGCCGGCCAGCCCGCCCGGCGTGTTGAGCACCCGGTTGATGGTGGCCAGCAGCGCGACGGTGGCCGCGCCGGCCCCGATGCCGGTGATGGCGGACAGCGCGATCCACGGAAGGAAGGGCTGGAGCAGGCGCCTGATTTCGGCGGCGTTGCCACTGGGGCCATTGGGAGATGTCATGCGAAGGATCTTTCCGCCCCGGTGGCGTGCAACGCCCCGCGGCCCGGCTGGAGTGGAATGGACGACCGCAGGCACCCGTCCCGCGCACAGCGCGGCCCGGGGCCAGCCTGCGGCGGCGCTTGCGCGCCACCCACCCCCGAGACGATGGCCCGCCGCAAATGTTCATGCCGGCGTTCCCGCGCCGTGCCGGCATGCCGCGGCCGCGGCCCGCCGCGTGAACAATGCAGGGGTTGCTGCGTCTCCGTCCTATGTCCCCCGTGATGCCGATGCTGCAACCCCTGTTCCCTGGCGCGCTGGCGGCGCACGGCGACGGCCTGCAGTGCGCTGCGGTGCCGCCGCCTGGCGCCTTGCAACTGGCCGCGCTGCTGGGCACGCCCGGCGGCCTGAGCGATGTGCTGCACCGCCAGGCGCGGCACCGGGGCGCGGGCCTGCACGACCTGCGGGCCGTGGCCTCCGTGTGGACGCTGGACTACCTGGACCGGCTGCTGCCACCGATGGTGGCTGCGGCCAGCGTGCTGCAGCACACCTTCCCGGCCGGCGCACAGGACATCTGGCTGCGGCTGGATGCGCACGGCACCGTGCAGAGCTTTCACATCGTCGCCGCGGGCCGCCCCATGCGAGGCACCGCCACGGCCGAGCGCTACGCGGCCCTGCTCTGGCAACACCTCGCGCCGCTGTTTGCCCAGCTGACCGAACTGACGCGGGTGGCCCCGAAGATCCTCTGGGGCAACACGGCACGGCGCCTGGACCTCATCCTGGCGCAGGCCGTGGCACGGGTGGGCCCCGGCACGCCCGTGGCGGCCGACCGCGACTTCCTGCTGGAGCGCGCGCAATGGCCCGAGGGCAGCAATCCGATGCACGGCCCGCAGCGCGAGGTGCCGCGCGGCGAGACGGCCGCCCCGCTGCGGCTGCACCGGCAATGCTGCCTGTACTACCTGCTGCCCGGTGAAAGCCATTGCGGCGCGTGCCCGCTGGCGCCGCAGCACCGCAGGGCGGCCGAAGCGCCGAGCGCCTGACCATGCGCGGCGCCACAGCCCACCGCAGCCGCCCGCGCCGGTGCATGAACGAACGTGCAAAGCCGGTGCGCGGGCACAGCGGTGAACAGATGGCAGCGCCGTTCGTCTTCCCGACAGGGAGCCCGGGAACGGCTGCATCCCAGGCTGCACCGCGCCCAGGCACCGGCACGCCGGCACACCCCGATCGACGCCATCGGTTCATCCACTCTTGACTGGACTCACTTCGCTCATGCCCAAGGCAAAACTCGCATATGTCCTCTCCCTGCGCAACGCGGCGGCCGACCAGGCCGGCCGGCACGTGGCCTACAAAGGGGGCCAGCGCTACATGAAGTCTCCGCTGGAATCCCTGGCCGAGGCACTGGACCAGACGCCGCTGGGCGATGCCTATTCCCTGGAAGGCATCGTGTTCGACGACGATCCGCAATCCCCGCGGGACCAGGCCGCACTGCAGGACTACGGCTTCTCCTGCGACCCCGCGCGGCCCTGGATCTTTCCCCACGGCCTGCGCACGCAGGGCCGGCCGCTCAAGGACCTGATGCACTCGGTGCCCTCCACTTACCGCCGGCTGCCGCGCGATTCGGCGCAGCGGGTGCCGGGCAAGCAGGCGTTCGAGCGCCAGTTGCGCGAGCAGCTGGACGCGCTGCAGGCCGACATCGTGGTGCTCGACGGCCTGCTGGTGATCCTGGACGACCTGGCGCGGCCGGGCAATCCGTACTGGCGCCGCATCGCCAATATCCACCCGGGCATCACGCGGCCCGGCTCCCCATACCAGCGCCGCGGCGCCTACGCCACGCTCGATGCGCTGCACGGCGCGCGGGGGGAGAAGGTCATCGACTGGACCACGCGCGCCACCGTGCCCGTGCCGCCCGTGTCGATGACGGGCGCCTCCTTCCACTATGTGGACCAGGGCATCGACTCGGGCGAGGTGATCTTCGACGTGCTCGCCACGCCCATCGCCCCGGACGACACCATCTTGGAAATGCGCTGGAACAACTTCCAGCAAAGCCTGTTTCCCGCGCTGCACCAGGGGCTGGCGCTGCTGGCCGAAACACCCTCCCTCACCACACAGGAGTTGACATCCCATGCCTGCCATTCATGACCTCATCGGGATCGGCTTCGGCCCGTCCAACGTCGCCCTGGCCATCGCGCTGGAGGAAAAGCGCCATGCCAGCCGGCCCCTGGACGCCCTGTTCATCGAACGGCAGCCGGCCTTCGCCTGGCACCCGCACATGCTGCTGGACCAGTCGCACATGCAGATCTCGTTCCTGAAGGACCTGGCCACGCTGCGCAACCCGACCAGCCGGTTCACCTTTATCAACTACCTGCATGAGAAGGGCCGCCTGCCGGACTTCATCAACCTCAAGAGCTTCTACCCGAGCCGCCGCGAATTCAACGACTATCTGAGCTGGGCGGCGGAGCAATTCGAGGACCACTGCATCTATGGCGAGGACGTCTTCGAAGTGCTGCCCGAGCGGCAGCACACCAGTGGCACCGCGTCGCACGCGCCGCAGGCGGCGCCTGTCTCCCACCTGCGCGTGCGCTCGCGCAACCGGGCCGGCACGGTGACCGAACGGCTGGCGCGCAACCTGGTGGTGGGCGTGGGCGGCACGGCCAACATTCCGCCCGCCTTCCAGCCCTTCAGGGCCGACCCGCGCGTCTTCCACTCCAGCACCTACCTGCAGGGCATGGCATCGCATGGCGCGGCGCGCAAGATCGCGGTGGTGGGCGCGGGGCAGAGCGCGGCAGAGATCTTCATGGACCTGCAGGGCCGGCCCGGCGCGCCGCAGGTGGACCTGATCATGCGGGCCCGCTCGATCCGGCCCTCGGACGACAGCCCGTTCGTGAACGAGATCTTCAACGTGGAGTTCACCGACTACATGTACAGCCGGCCGCCGTCGGAACGCTCGGCGCTGCTGGAGGAGTTCTGGCACACCAACTATGCGGTGGCCGACATGGAACTGATCCAGCAGATCTTCAAGCTCTTCTACGAACAGAAGGTCGCAGGCGGCGAGCGGCTGCGCTTTCTGCGGCGCCAGGAGGTCGGCGCGGTGCGGGCCGATGCAGCCGGCATCCACCTGGCGCTGGCGGACCAGGACAGCGGCCAGCAGAGCACCGTGCGCTACGACGCCGTGGTGCTGGCCACGGGCTATGCGCGGGCGCAGCACAAGGACCTGCTCCAGCCCCTGGCGCCCTACCTGGGCGACCTGCAGGTCGATCGGCACTACCGCGTGCAGACCCCGCCGGACTTCCAGCCGGCCATCTACCTGCAAGGGGCCTGCGAAAGCTCGCACGGTTTGAGCGACACGCTGCTGTCGGTCACGTCGGTGCGCACCGGGGAGATCGGCAACGCCCTGCTGGCCGCCACACCGGCCGCCGCGGCACGTTCCCGCGGGGCGATGGAGCCGACCCCCGCCTGAACCGGCGCGCAGGCCGAAGGCCCAGGAAGGATGAGGCGGGGAGCCCAACCATCGCCAGATCGGGCGCTGTGGGACCCGACCCCGATCCGGGGATCAGGTGCCACGGCGCCCTGCATGAGCCACGCCGTCCAGTGGCCATGAAGCGGAGCAATGCAACCCCTTCATGCCCCAGGCCGCGGCGCCGGCTCCACTGTTATCGCTCAGACTCCAACGCGAAATTCCACCGATCCGTCTTTTCTACCCCTTCAGAGTCAGGGTCCTCACCCGCCAGGGCCCATACGGGGAAAAGCAGTCCTGCGATCAGGAGGGCCAGAATTCGTTTCATCAATGACTCCTTGGTTGATGGACGGGTAGTGCCTTCAAGTGGCGTTGCGCTTCACTTTGCGACCTTCCAGACTTCCGCATTTTGCAGCCTTCAGATCGCCTGACAAAGGCTCAGTCGACCCCATGCTATGATTCAAATGCGAACTATTCGCATTGAACCCAGGCCATCGCATTCTGCAGCGCCCTCCGTGCACCGGCGGCGCGAACGGATCGGCAGCCCGCCGCGTGGCGGTGCCTGGGGTCCGATCATTGGCATTTGCGGGAAACGGCCTCATGCGCGATCTGATCCATGAACTGGTGACCCACTACGGGGACTTGCGCCGGCACCTGACGTACGAGCTCAGGGACCCGCACTATGCGGCCGACATCGCGCAATCGAGCTTCGAGCGGGTGTATGCCCAGGCCGTGGCCGCCAAGGGATCAGCGGCGCGCGAATCGGCAGCGCCGTCTTCGCTGCCCACCGTCGAATCGCCCCGCGCCCTGCTGTTCCGGGTGGCACGCAACCTGTGCATCGACGATTACCGCAAGCGCAAGGTCGCCCAGGACTGGGCCAGCCAGCACGCGGGCGACGAGCGCCACGGGGCGGTGCCATCGTCCGAGTACTTCGCCGCGCAGCGCCAGGTGCTGCGCCGGCTGGTGGAAGCGATCGAGCGGCTGCCGCCCCGGCGCCGCGAGGTCTTCCTGCTGTTCAGGGCCTATGGCCACACGCGCACCGAAATCGCCGAGCGCCTGGGCATCACCGAAATGGCGGTGGCCAAGCACATGGTGCGCGCCACGGTCGATTGTTCGCGCGTGTTCGCCGAATTGCGCGCGAGCCTGATCGAACACCAGAGCCCATCCGGCCGCGCAGGCTTCGAGGCCACCCTGGCCGAAGATTTTTCCTGAGTCCCGCATGTCCCTGACCGCCGCGCCGCGCGAGCGCCTGATCGAGCACGCCATCGCACTCATCGTGCAGGCCGATGTCGCGCCCGAGCCGGCCGCGCAGGACGCACGCGCCACGCTGGCCCAGTGGCGCCAGCGCTCGGGCGAGCACGAGGCCGCGGCGCAGGAGGCGCGCCGGCGCTGGGAGGCGATCGGCAGCGCCTCGACCGAACTGCGTGCGCATTTCAGCGACCCGGCCGCGGGCACTGCGTCGCCCAATGCCCGGCGCATGCCGCGGCGCCTGCTGCTGTCCGCCGCCGCATTGATAGGCACCGGGCTGCTGGCCGGACGCGGCGTGCAGTGGCTCTGGCAGCAGCCGGTGTTCACTGCCGCCTACGCCACACGCACTGCGCAGGTGCTGAAGGTGTCGCTGGCCGACGGGCAGGACGGCGCCCCGGGCAGCCGGCTGGACCTGTCGCCCCGGAGCGCGATCGACGTGGCGCTGTACCGGCAGCACCGCAGCGTGCGGATGGCCCAGGGCGAGATCCGCTTCGAAGTGGCCCGCGATGTGGACCGCCCGTTCGTGGTGCTGGCCCGTGGCGCGCGCATCGAGGTGGTGGGCACCGTGTTCACGGTGCGCGACCGGGGCGGCCCCGTCACCGTGGGGGTGGAGCGCGGGCACGTGCGCGTGCAGCCGCTGACGGCCCATCCGGGCAACGACCCGATTGCAGGGGGCGAAGCGATCGACCTGCACCCCGGCGAGCTGCTGGCCCTCCAGGACGGCCGGGCCGGGCCGGTGCGCCCTGTGGACCCGGCCCAGCTGTCGGCCTGGCGGGAAGGCTGGCTGGTGTTCAGGAACGAACCGCTGCGCGATGCACTGGCCACGGTCAACGCCTACCGCGCCCAGCCGATCAGGCTGGCCGATGTGCGCCTGGGCGATCTGCGCCTGTCCAGCCGGTTCCGCGCGGGCGATTCCGCGGCCTTGCTGGCCGCGCTCCCCACGATCCTGCCCCTGACCGTGCATGTCCAGGCGGACGGCGGCGTCGAACTGCGCGCCCGCTGACACCCTGGGGCAGCGCCCCGACAAAGAAACCAGACGCGGGCTGTCTCCGTTCTGCCCGCTCGAACGTCATGGGAACAAAGCACAAGCCACGCCCGACTGCGGGCCAGTGCGCCTGGACCGCGATGGACCGCTGCCTTGTCGTTCGATTTACCTGGAGTTTCAGAAAGCCATGCATTCCTTTCCCCGTCAGTCCCTCCTGGGTGCGGCGCTCGCCGCCGCGTTCGGAACCCTTCTCGCCGGCTGGAGCCCTGCGGCCCTGGCCCAGGTACCGCAAGCCGTGGCACCGCAGGCCTTCGACGTGAAGGTGCCCGCCCAGCCGCTGGCCAGCGCGCTGGCCGAGCTGTCACGCCAGACCGGGGTGCCGGTGTTCGCGTCCGGCGACCTGGTGGGCGGGGCCGAGTCCCGCCCGGTCTCGGGCCGCCTGACGGTGGAGCAGGCCCTGCAGTCCATGCTGGCCGGCAGCGCGCTGGAAGCCGGCAGCGCCGCCAGCGGGGGCTACACCATTCGCCGCGCCAGCCGGCAGGCCGCCAGCGGCACCTTGTCCACCGTGGTGGTGAAGGCGGGCGCCGACACCGAGCGTCCCGACGGCCCGGTGAACGGCTACGTGGCCCAGCGCAGCAGAACCGCCACGAAGACGGACACCGCCCTGCTGGAGACGCCCCAGTCGATCTCGGTGATCGGGCGCACCGAGATGGATGCGCGCGGTTCGCTGGAGCTGATGGACATCGTGGCCCAGACGCCTGGCGTCTCGGTGGCAACGTACGGGCCGGACAACCGCGGCTGGGAATACATTTCGCTGCGCGGTTTTCCGGGCAACACCAGCAGCTACCGTGACGGGCTGCCGCAGACGCAGTTCGGCGTGGTCTACCGCATGACCGAGCCCTACGGGCTGGAGCGCGTGGAAGTGCTGCGCGGCCCCTCTTCGGTGCTCTTCGGCCAGGGCGATGCCGGCGGCGTCATCAACCGCGTGAGCAAGACCCCCAGCGCCGACGCCACGCGCGAGATCGAGGTGCAGTACGGCAGCTTCGACCGCAAGCAACTGGCCTTCGATGTGGGTGGCGCCCTGAGCGAAGGCAGCGACCTGAGCTTCCGCTTGGTGGGCGTGGGCCTGGACAGCAACGACCAGGACCGCTACCCGAACGGCGACCGCATCAACCGCACACACCTGTACCTCGCGCCGTCGCTGCGCTGGCAGCCGAGCGCCGCCACCTCGTTCACGCTGCTGGGCGAATTCCTCAAGGACAAATCGGGCGAAGACCCGTACTACGCCAATTTCTTCGGGCCCGACGGCACTCTGCGGCACGTGAAATACGGGGACCCGTCCTTCAGCCGCTTCCAGCAGGACCAGTCTTCACTGGGCTACCAGTTCGAGCATGCATTGAACAACGGCTGGACGGTGCGCCAGAACGCCCGGTACACCGACATCGCCCTGGAGCGCAACGCGCTGTGGGCGGATACGGTGCTGGCGGACGGGCACACCATTTCCCGCAGCACGCGCTCCTGGGACGACGGGCTCAAGCAAGGCTCCCTGGACACGCAGTTGCAGGGCTCGGTGCGCACGGGCGAGGCGCAGCACACGCTGCTCTTCGGCCTGGACTGGAACCACCTCGAAGGCACGGCACTGCGCTTTCGGGGCGTCGGCCCCAACCTGGACCTGCTCAATCCCGTGTACGGCATGGCCGTGCCCACACCGCGCACGCCCATGGCCGATTTCACGCAGAAGATGGACCAGATCGGCCTGTACGCACAGGACCAGATCCGCTTCGGCGACCGCTGGGTGGCCACGCTGGGCGGGCGCCAGGACCATGTGAAGACCACCACCGACAACCGTCTGAGCGCCCAGCGCACCACGCAGAGCGACGATGCCTTCAGCGGCCGCATCGGGTTGAACTACCTGCTGGGCGGCGGCTGGTCGCCTTATGCCAGCTATGCCGAATCGTTCCTGCCCACCAGTGGCGTGGACATCAACAACAACCCGTTCAAGCCGAGCCGGGGCAAGCAGGTGGAGGTGGGTATCAAGTACCAGCCCGAGGGCGGCAAGACCCTGTTCACCGCGGCGCTGTTCGACCTGCGCAAGACCAACGTGGTCACCTACGACAGCATCACGTCGGACGCCCGGCAGATCGGCAAGCAGCGCTCGCGCGGGCTGGAGCTGGAGGCCAAGACCGAGCTGATGCGCGGGCTCAGCGCCACCGCATCGTTCACGGTGCTGAATCTCAAGGTGCTGGAGAGCGCCGACACGAGCGAGTTGGGCAAGATCCCGGCCACGATCCCCAAGCAGACCGCATCGCTCTGGCTGGACTACGCGATCGGCGGTGGCTTCGGCGTGGGCGCGGGCGTGAACTACGTGGGCGAGCGCCAGAACGACGAGGCGAACACCACGGCCGAGGGCGGCTTCACCTTGCTCAATGCCGCGCTGCGTTACGACCAGGGCCCCTGGCGCTTCGCACTGAACGCGACGAACCTGCTGGACCGCAAGTACAACACCATCTGCTACCACCGCGAGTGCTACATGGGGCGTGAGCGCACGCTGACGGCCACCGCTAAGTACCGCTGGTAAATCCCGGCGGCGTGCAGCCGCCCCCCTGGCCTTGGGGGCGGCGCTGTGTTTTAGACCCGCCGCGTTGGCGTTTGCATCGCGGGCCCGGTGGCCCGCATCGCCTGGCGGCAGGCCCGCAGCAGATCGCCGTGCTGGATGATCTGACGGTGGCTCGCACCGATCGATGCGCCCGTGCGCAGGCGTCCACCCAGCTGGTCCGCCAGTGCCGTCACCTCCTGCGGGGGCCGGTCCTCGCGCCACCAGACATCGGGCACGGCCTGAAGCTCTGGCAGTGGAGGCAGCTTCATGATCGCGGCATCGAGCCGACGATAGGCCATGAATTTCTCCACCATGCCCCCCTGGCCCGGATCGATGCCCAACTGCGCCACCAGCGCATTGGCAGCCTGTGTGGTGTGGTGCACTGAGTCCACGCAGGCCATGTCCGCCGTGCCGAGCACCTGCAGCACCTGGTCGATGGCGCCGGCATCCACCCAGTCCGCCAGGAAGGTGCGGGCCTCTTCGCGCCAGTCGTAAGGAACGATGCCGCCGTGCATCACGAAGCTATCCACCATGCCGAGGAACGCCACTTCGCGCCCTTCGGCTTCGAGCAGGTGTGCCATGTAGACCGCTTCGGTCGCGCCCAGCGACCAGCCAAGCAGCGCCACCGGCCCCTGCGGACAGACGTTGCGCACCAGATCCACGTGGTAGGCGGCCAGCGCCTCGATGGCGTCGATGCGCGACAGGTCGGTGCAGCACAGGCCATATACCGGGCGGTCCTTGCCCAGTTCGTCCGCCAGGGGCTGGTAGTCCAGCACGTTCCGCAACGCCGGCGCGATGCAGAACAGCGGCATCGCCGAGGTGTTCGCCCCTGCCGCCAGGCGCTGGATGGGCCGCAGCGGAGCGCTCGCGCCCGGGGCTTCTTGCAGCAACTGCGCGATGGTCTGCTTTTGCATCAGGTCCTGCAGCGAAAAGGCGTGCTCCGCCGCCAGGCTCTGGTTCATGCGGGCGAGCAGCTTCAGCGCCACGATGGAGTCGCCCCCGATTTCGAAGAAGTTGTCATGGCGCCCCACGCGCTCCAGCCCCAGCACCTGCCCCCAGATCTGCGCCAGCGCCTGCTCCACCTCCCCCCGCGGCGCCTCGTACTCCCGCGCCCTTAGGCCTTCTTGCTCCCCCGCCCCCTCCATCCCCATCTGCCCCAGCGCCTTGCGGTCCACCTTGCCGTTGCCGTTCAGCGGCAACCCCTCGGCCACCACCACCACCGCCCCCGGCACCATGTACTCCGGCAGCCCCTGCCCCAGCCGCCCTCTCAGCGCCCCGAGCTCGATCGCCTGCCCCGCCTGCGGCGACACGTACGCCACCAGCCTCGCACCGCTGTCGCGCTCCTGCACCAGCACCACCGCCTCCCTCACCTCGGGCTGCGCCAGCAACTGCGCCTCGATCTCCCCCAACTCGATCCGGAACCCCCGGATCTTCACCTGATGGTCGATGCGCCCCAGGTATTCCAGCTCCCCGCCCGCGCTCCAGCGCACCCGGTCCCCCGTGCGGTACAGCCGCTGTCCCCCCTCCGCAGCGATGAAGCGCTGCGCGGTGAGCGCCGCCTGCCCCAGGTACCCCCGCGCCAGCCCCTCGCCCGCCACGTACAGCTCGCCCGGCAGTCCGATGGGCACGGGCTGCAGCGAGCTGTCCAGCACGCGCAGCCCCAGGTCCGGGATGGCCACGCCCACGGGGCTGCGCGCCGCATCCAGGTCGGCCCGCGTCACGGGCCGGTAGGTGACGTGCACGGTGGTCTCGGTGATCCCGTACATGTTGATGAGCCTCGGCCGGGCATCGCCCCAGTGCTCGATCCATTTCCTGAGCCGCTGCGGCTCCAGGGCCTCGCCCCCGAAGATGACCCAGCGCAGCGCCAGCCCACTCTCGTAGGCCTCTTGCTGCTCCATGAGCTGACCGAAGGCCGAGGGGGTCTGGTTGAGCACGGTGACCTGCTGCTCGCGCAGCAGCTGCACGAAGTCCTGCGGCGAGCGGCTGACCCAGTACGGCACGATGACCAGCCGCCCCCCGGTGCACAGGGCCCCGAAGATCTCCCACACGGAGAAGTCGAAGGCGTAGGAGTGAAACAGCGTCCAGGTGTCCTCGGGCCCGAAGTGGAACCACGGCTGGGTGGCATCCAGCAGCCGCGTGGCGTTGCGGTGGCTCAGCTGCGCGCCCTTGGGCCGCCCGGTGGAGCCGGAGGTGTAGATGACGTAGGCCAGCCCCTCGGGGTGCACGGCGATGCCGGGGTTACCCCCAGCCTCGCCCTGCCAATCCAGGGTGTCCAGCTCCACGGTAGGCAGGCCTTCGGCCCAGGCGAGCGATCCGCGCAAGGCGCTGTGGGTGAGCACCAGGGCCACGGCGCTGTCCTGCGCCATGTAGGCCAGGCGATCGGCTGGGTACTGCGGGTCCAGGGGCACGTAGGCCCCCCCGGCCTTGAGGATGGCGAGCATGCCAACGACCGTCTCCAGGCCCCGCTCCAGCGCCAGGCCCACCCGGACCTCGGGGCCCACGCCGCGACCGATGAGGTGGTGGGCCAGTTGGTTGGCCTGGCGGTTGAGCTCTCCGTAGCTCAGCTGCCGATCGCCCAGCACCAGGGCAACGGCATCCGGCCGCGCCCGCGCATGGCGCTCTATCCGCGCGTGCAGGGAACCCTCCCCCACCGGCTCAGCCACCCTCCCTCGCTCTCCCCAACCCTGCAGCCGCTCTCTCTCACGGACATCCAACAGGTCCAGCTCTCCCAGCAGCCCATCGGGATGGTCCGCCAGGGCCTCCAGTACCCGCATAAAGCCTGCACGCAGCCGCTGTGCCGTGTCCGGGCCGAACAGGTCGGTGTTGTATTCGAGCCGGGCATGGATCTGACCGGCATCCAGAACCGCGTTGAGCGACAGGTCCACCTTGGCGCCGGCCGGGCCGGCATCGATGAACTCCGCGCGCGCTCCGTGCAAGTCCAGCACCAGCGAAGGGTCGGCCACCTGCCAGCTGAACATCACCTGGAACAGCGGGTTGCGTCCGCCTTCCCGGGCCGCTTTGCGGCTGGCCAGCAAGGCTTCGAGTGGCAGATCGGCATGCTCCAGCGCGGCCAGGGCATCGGCCCGGACCTGGCGACAAATCTGGCGCAGCGTCTGCTGCGGCGACAGCCGGGCGCGGAAAACCTGCGTGTTGACGAAAAAGCCCAGCAGATCGCGGAGCGATTCGCGGTGCCGCCCGGCATTGGGCACGCCCACCCCGAAATCGGTCTGCCCGCTGTAGCGGCACAGCAGCATCTGCCAGGCGGCCAACAACACCATGAAGGGGGTGCAACGCTCGGCGCGGCACAGCCTCAGGAGGCGCTCGCACAGCGCCGGTTCCAGCGTGAAGTTCAGCGATTCGCCGCGAAAGCTCTGCCCCTCCGACCGGATCCCATCCAGGGGCAGTTCCAGCGCCGGAACGTGCGGGCCCAGATGGGCGTTCCAGTGGTCCAGCTGGCGCGCAAAACCACCGCTGTCCAGCTGTGCCCGCTGCCAGACGGCGAAGTCACCATACTGCAGGCGCAGCGCTGGCAGGTGCACCGGGCCCGGGCTTCGCAGGGCTTGCCCATAGGCCATTCCCAAGTCGCGCGCCAGGATGGGATTGGAAGCCGCGTCCGTCACGATGTGGTGCAGGCAGACACCGAGCAGATGCTGTTGATCGCCCAGTTTCACGAGGCGCGCCACCAGCGCAGGCGCACGACCCAATTCGAAAACATGCGATGCCAGTCCACTGACCAGCTCGGCCACGACGGCGTCGGCCGGCTCGGCCGCACGGTCGGTCGCATCGATGCACTCGAGTTGGAACGGCACCTGCGGCCGCACCGTCTGCCAAGGCACGCCGTCCCGTTCGATGAAGGCTGTGCGCAGGATCGCATGCCTGGCCAGCACGGCCTGGAAGGCGCGCTCCAGGGCGTCGGCATCGAGCGGGCCGTCGATTTTCAGCACCCGGGGCAGGTTGTACGCCGTCATGCCGGGCACGAGGCACTGGAGGAACCTCAGTTGCTCCTGCGCGTACGACAGGGGAATGTCGTCGCCCGCGCGAGTGCACGGAACGATGTCGCCATCCTCCACGTCCTGCAAAGGCAGGATGCGAAGCGCCTGCGGGACGGCGGCGCGGGACGGGGCAGCGGTTGCGATGGAATCCATGGTGTCTTCGTTTTTCAGGCGGTGGGGACTCATGCGTGAACCGTCGCGGGTGCGTCGGCCCCTTCGCCGCGGTGCGGCTCGGCCTGCGGGGCCGCGGCACCTGCCGCGCGCTGCGCCTGGGCCCGCTGCTCCAGCTGAGCGGCCTGGTCGCCTTCGCCCTGCCGCAGTGCCGCCGCCAGCGCTGAGATGCTGGGGTGGTCGAACACCAGGCCCGGTGCCACCTCCAGCTGCAGCAGCTTGCGGATGCGCGCCACCAGCTTGATCACGAGCAGCGAATGCGCACCCAGGTCGAAGAAATCGTCGTCCACGCCGATGGCATCTCTTTGCAAAAGCTGCGCCATGGCCTCGGCCAGCAAGTACTCCAGGGCATCGCGCGGTGGCCGGGACGGGATGCCGTCGCCTCCACTGGCGGCCAGGGCCTCCAGCGCAACCCGATCGATCTTGCC
This sequence comes from Acidovorax sp. BLS4, assembly GCF_032929295.1. NCBI lineage: Bacteria > Pseudomonadati > Pseudomonadota > Betaproteobacteria > Burkholderiales > Comamonadaceae > Acidovorax > Acidovorax sp. BLS4. Next base: position 4,725,665 of record NZ_CP136797.1, on the reverse strand, counting down.
GTTGGGAAGCCGGGGAAACTGCGCCAGGACCACGCAGCGCGCGGGAACCATGGCCGAAGGCAAGCGGGCGGCCACATGGTCCCGCAAGGCGGCCGCCATGGCCAGCGCCGCAGGGCCGCTGGCCACGGCGCATGCCACCAGTTCCGGCGCACCGCCATCGCCCGGCCGCGCGAACACCGTGGCCTGTGCCACGTTCGGGTGCGACAGCAACGCGGCCTCCACCTCGGCGGGCTCAACGCGAAAGCCCCGGATCTTGATCTGGTGGTCGGCACGCCCCGCCAGCCGGATGCCACCGCCGGGCAGTCGCCAGGCCAGGTCGCCGGTGCGGTACAGGCGCTCGCCCGGATTGAAGGGGTCGTCGATGAACGCGTCGCTGCCCGCCTCGCGGTGCAGGTAACCGCGGCACAGCTGCGCGCCCCCGATGAAGAGCATGCCCCGCCCCCCCTGCGGAACCATCTGCAGGTGTTCGTCGAGCACATGGACGCGGTTGTTGGCCAGCACGCGGGTGAGCGGCAAGGTGCCTCCACCTGGCGTAGCGCCGGATCCATGGGCATGCACCATCACGCCCACGGTGGCCTCGGTCGGGCCGTAGTGGTTGTAGATGCGGCAGTGTGGTGCCAGGCGCGCGATGCGCTCCAGCAGGGCGCTGGGCGTGGCCTCTCCGCCGAGCACCAAGGTGCGCGGCAGCACCGGCGCTTCGTGCTCGAGCAGCGCTTCCAGGTGCGACGGGACCATCTTGATCGCATCGATCTGGCGCTGCGCCATGAAGGCCGCGAACGCCTGCGCATCTTCGACCTCGTTTTGCTCGGCAATGACCAGGCAGGCGCCGTTGAACAGCGCTCCGAACAAAGCGGTGTTGCCCAGGTCCGCCACCACCGAGCTGGTCAGCGCCCAGCGCCGGCACCGCCCCAGGTCCATCGCCTGCGTGGCACTGGCCACGTAATTGAGCAACTGCGCTTGCCCGATCACCACGCCTTTGGGCTGCCCGGTCGATCCGGAGGTGTAGAGCACGTAGGCGAGATCGGCCATTTGCGGCGCGCGTTGCCAACCTGTTTCGGAGGGCACCGCGCTTTGCAGATCGGTCAGATGGATGTCGCGCCAGGATGATGGGACTGGCGTGGGCGACTCCACACCCAACTCCGTTGCGCGAAGGACGTACGCTGGCCGGGCATGCGCCAGCACGGCTTCGCGACGCGCGGCCGGCCACTCGGGCTCCAGGGGCAGGTAACCCGCACCCACGCGCCAAACCGCGAGCATGGCGACCACCAGATCGAGCGACCGGGGCAGCTCGATGGCGAGCACTCCGCCCGCAGTCAGCCCGTGGACGTGCAGGGCTTGCGCCATGCGGTCCACGCGTGATTGAAGCTCACGGTAGTTCAGGCGCTCCGCACCCGCCTCGATGGCTGGGGCATCCGGCGTCAGTGTGGCCCAGCGTGCGATGTGCTCGCCCACCGTGAGCGGCCCGGCATCCAGCAACGCATCGTTCAGCGACATCAGAAGCGCGCGCTCCTGCGAACCGACCAGGGGAAGGCGGGCCACCGGCCTTTGGGGTTGTGCCACCGCCGCGGCGAGCAGCGTGGTGAATTGCATCAGCAGTGCCTGAGCGGCAGCCTCGCTGCAGCGGCCTTCCGCGGCGTGGATTGCCAGCGAGCCAGGCACCCCGGCGGACCAGTGCGCATCCAGCACCAATTCGAAGCAAGGCAAGGGCGCAGGCAAGGCCTCGACCTGCCAGACAGTGCCCTCCACCGCATGCCGGGCGGGCGCGTGGCGGGTCAGGAATCCCCAGCGCGCAAGCCCTGGCAGCGCAGGTGCGTCGATGGGGCAGAACTCCTGAGCCTGCGCATGCGCATCGAGCGTCGCGCCCAACCGGCGGAGCCAATCCCCAAACCCTTCGGTGGGGGCAATGTCCACCACCACCGGCAACACCTTGCTGAACGCGCCCACGCTGCCTTGCATGACGTCGTAGTCGTCCCGGCAATCGTTCTGCCATCCGACCACGAACCGGCGCTCCTCAGCCAACCGCGAGAGCAGCAGCCACCACACGGCCTGCAGCAGCGTGTGCACCTGCGTTCCTGCCGAATCGGCCGCAGCTTGGACCTGGGCCGCGAGCACCGGTTCGACCGCCTGCGCATGCCGCAGCGCCAGGCGCCTCCCTGACACGGCCGCTGGGCCATCCATCAAGGCATCCAGACGAGGCGCTGGCAAGGCATCGCTGCCTTCCACGTGATTGCGCCAATAGGTTTGTCCCTGCCGGGCATCGTCACCCTCCTGCAGGTCCTGCCGCCATTCCACGAACTGGGCATATTGGAAGGGCTCATCGCCCCCGTGCGGGGAGTCGCCACCATAGGCACGCACGACCTGATCGAGCAACGCCACCAGGCTGCCCTGGTCCGCGGCCAGCGCGTTCGCGGCGATCACGAGCCTGTGTTGCGCGTCCGCCGTCCGCGCCAGTCCCACGCGCAGCACCGCCGCACGCGACGGGTCCAGCGGAAGGGCGGACACCCCTTGCCACCAGTCTTCCAGGGCGGTGACGGATGCAGGCGCGGCGCGCTCGGCGGCCGGCGCGCGCAGGTCACCGGCGTGCCAGTCCAGCGCAGGCAGCGATTCCAATGGCTGCTGCCGCAGCCCGCGATACCCCGGCACGGCCCGCAGTGCCGTGGACAGGGCGCCGTGCGAACGCAGGGCAGACTCCACGGCGGCGCGCAGCCGCTGCGGATCCAGGGGGCCTTCGATGCAGGTCCGGATCTCCAGGGTCAGCGACGCTGCTCCAGGGTCCTCGTCAGCCATCGACAGCATGGCTCGCTGCTCAGGGCTGAGCGCGAAAGTGGTTTCAGCGAGATCAGTGAGGGTGGACATCATTTCAACCAGGGATCGGAGAAGGAACGGACGCGGCGGCAGACAGCACCTGCGCGCTTTCGGGCGGCACCGCCTGCAGCGCGGCGCGGTCGTACATGGCCCCCATGGCGACCACGATCTTTCTGGGGCCTTCGTAGGGGTCCCGGGCATGGGCGGCCAGCATGTTGTCCAGCATCACCACATCGCCCTGGCGCCAGTCGAAGCGCACCGCGCACGCCTCGTAGGCCTCGCCCACCAGCGCCATGGTCTCGTCGCTGATCGGAGAGCCATCGCCGTAGCAGACATGCCGCGGCATCCGCTCCATTCCGACCATGGCGAGCAGGTCTTGCCGCACTTCGGGCTCCAGGCAGCTCACGTGGTGCAGCTGAACCTGGTTGAAGAACACCCGCTCGCCGGTGATCGGGTGGACCATCACCGCAGGGCACCGCGTGCGGGTCTGCAGCGTGTCGCCATCCAGCCAGCGCCACTCGATTCCAGCAGCCGCCAGGCGGCTCTCCACCGCATCCCGGCGATCGGTCTTGTAGAAGTCCTGCCAGCTCACATCCAGGCCGGGCGTGAAGGTGCGCAGGTACAGCAGTTCCTTGCGCTCGAACTCGTCCACCAGGTCCGCCGGCAGGCGGCGCAGCATCTCCCGGCAATCGACGATGGGCGTCGCGCCGCCCACCGGCGACGGCAGTTCGCAGAAGAACCACTGCTTGCGGGGCCAGCGATCCAGGTGCGAGCTTTCGTTATGGAACAGGATCATCTGGCGCTCGGGGTACGGCGTGGAGCGATAGGTGTTGCGACCCCCCTCCTTCTTGGGCAGGTCACCGTAGCTCCCGTACAGCTCGGGCTCGATGGTCTCGGCGAACGCTTCGAAATCCTGCGGGCTCTTCAATCCCAGGTTGCGCAGCAGCAGGCCGCCGTGCTTGCGCAGCATGGACTCGATGAAGCCGCGCTGCTCACGGGCCCACGCGACCGGATCGAGGTCGTTGCCCGTGGCCTCGATCACCAACGGAAACTCCCGCTGCGCCGAGAGAAAGGACATGCGCACGGGAGAGCGTGCCGCGGCCTCTGCGGCAGGACGGCCCTTGACGGTGAGTTTCTTGAGTTTTTCCAGCTTGCTCGGCGCAAGCGACGAAGACAGCATCATTGAAGGCTCCTGAAAGAGAGGAAGGGCAAAGCGCTCGAGCGGCGCGTCGGGCGTGGCGACCACCTGCTGCAGCAGGCTGACCCAGGCATCGCTGGCGCGCACGATGGTTTCGTGCCGGTACAGGCGCGTGGCGTAGACCCATTCGATACCCAGGCCCTGCGCGTCCTCGACCACGAAGACCCCCAGGTCGAACTTGGACGTGGAGACCGGCTGCGTCGCCACTTCGATGGCCAGGTCCGGCAATTCGAAGCGGCTTTGCGGCAGGTTCTGCAGCACGAACAGCACCTGCACCAGCGGGTTGTGCTGGCGCGTGCGAGGCAGCCCGGTCAGCTCCACGATCTGGTCCAGGGGCATGTCCTGGTGTTCGAAGGCGCTCAAGGTGCTGTCCTTGGTCCGCGCCAGCCATTGCAGGAAGGTCAACCCGGGTTCCATGCGCGAGCGCAGCGGCAGCACGTTGACGAAAAAGCCGATGAGGCCTTCGAGATCGGAGTGGTTGCGCCCCGCGACGTCGGTGCCGATCACCAGATCGTCCGCGCCTGTCTGGCAGTGCATCTGCCACTCGAAAGCCGCCAGCAGCACGGTGAAAAGCGTCGTCCGCTCCCTTCTCGCCAGGGCCCCCAGGGCCTCGGCACATTCCCGGGGGATGCGCAGCCGCACCGAACGGCCCTCGGTCGACGCAACGGCCGGACGTTCGTGGTCCGGTCGGGGCGAGGACAGGGCCGGCGCCCCGGCCAGATAGCCGTGCCAGAAGGCTGGCGTGTCGGTGCGCCCCGGCGCCAGCCGGCGGCGGTGCCAGTCGGCATAGTCGGCGTACTGGAGTGCGAGGGGCGGCAGCGGCGAGGGACGATGGTCCTTCAACGCAGCGTAGAGGGCCACGAACTCTTTCACGAAAACAGTTTCCGACCAGCCGTCGAACGCGATGTGGTGCACGCAGAGGAGCAGCATGTGCCGATCGCTGCCGAGCCGCAGCAGGGCGGCCGAAAACACCGGACCGGACGACAGGTCGAACGGCGCTTTGGCGTGGGCGGACAGCGCTGCCTGCACGGCGAGGCTTTGCGCCGCGGCGTCGAGGCCCGACAGATCCTGCATCGGCACGGGCAACGGGCTGGCCGGCAGGATGTATGCAACCGGCTCGCCTTCGTCGTCCTGGCCGTAGCGGGTTCGCAGCACTTCGTGGCGCGCCACGATCGTGTCCAGGGCGCCCTGCAGCGCATGGACGTGCAGCGCGCCAGTGAGCGTCAACGCGGCGCTCACGTTGTAAGCGGTGCTTTTCACCGAGGCACCGGGCAATTGGTCCACGAGCCACAGGCGCTGCTGCGCTGGCGACAGCGGCATGTGCGCCTGGCGCTCCACCGGTACCAGGGCCGGCCCGCCTGCCATGGCAAGCCCGCCGTGAAGCGCCTTGCGAATGTCGCTGGCCATGGCGTGCAGCACGGGTTCTTCGAAGATGCGGCGCAAGGCCAGGTCCACGCCATAGGCCTGCCGCACCCGCGAGGCGAGCTGCGCTGCCAGCAGCGAATGGCCGCCGAGTTCGAAGAAGTGATCGCGCCGACCCACGGGCACCCCACCCAGCAGTTCGGACCACATGGCGGCCAGGGCCTGCTCTTCGGCCCCGTGCGGAGGTTCGAAATTCCGTGCAGGCGCCACGCCAGGGTCCGGAAGCGCCTTGCGATCCACCTTGCCGTTGGTGTTCAGCGGCAGCGCTGGAAGCGCCATCACCACGGCAGGCACCATATAGCTGGGCAGGGTGGCCGCCAACCGCGCCACCAGTTGCTCTGCCAGCGGGACCGGCTCATCCCCCTGCCCGGCGTGCACCACCACATAGCCCAGCAGCGTGGCGCCCGTGGCGCCCTCCCTGGCCACCACCACGGCTTCGCGCACTTCGGGTTGCGCGAGCAATTGCGCCTCGATTTCGCCCAGCTCGATCCGGTAGCCCCGGATCTTCACCTGATGGTCGATGCGCCCCAGGTATTCCAACTGCCCGTCAGCGCCCCAGCGTGCCAGATCGCCCGTGCGGTACAGGCGTTCGCCGCCAGGGCCTGCGATGAAGCGTTCGGCCGTCAGACCCGCCCGGCCCTGGTAGCCACGCGCCAGACCGACCCCACTCAGGAAAAGCTCCCCGGGCACGCCGGCGGGTGCCGGATTCAAGGCGCCGTCCAGCACGTGCAGCCCGGTCGCCGCAATCGCCTGGCCCAGCCGGGGCGGTCCTTCGACGCGGCCCGCGGTGGACCAGATGGTCGTTTCCGTGGGGCCGTACATGTTCCACAGCTCCAGCCCCAGGCCTTGCAGCGCGAGCGCCAGATCCGGCTGCAGGGCCTCACCGCCGCACAGGCCGCGAATACGGCGCGCCGCCATGGGCCTCCAGCCGCTCGTCAGCAAAAAGCGCCACCCCGCAGGCGTGGCCTGGAATGCCGTGGCGCCGCAGTCCTCGATCAACCGGGCCAGCGCCGAGGCGTCGCGCGTGACTTCGCGGGAGGCCAGCACGAGCCGCGCGCCGGTGACGAGCGGCAGATACACCTCCAGCGCGGCGATGTCGAAGGACAGCGAGGTGGCCGCCACCAGCACGTCATCCGCGCCCAGTCCGGGCTGCTCCTGCATGCTGCGCAGGAAATGGCCCAGGGCTTCGTGCCGCACCATCACGCCCTTGGGCAGACCGGTGGAACCGGAGGTGTAGATGGCATAGGCCAGGTGATCGCCATGCAGCGGAACCTGGGGATCTCGCTCGGATTCGCCCGCCAGCTCGGCGGAGTCGTAGTCCAGCACCGGCAATGTCTCCGTATGCGGTAGCCGGGCGCGCACCTGCGGCTGGGTAAGGAGCCAACCCATGCCGCTGTCCGCCACCATGTGGGCCAGCCGCTGGGCCGGCAGTTGCGGATCGAGCGGGACATAGGCACCGCCGGCTTTCAGCACCGCCAGCAGCGAGACGACCATGGCCGCGGACCGCTCCATGGCGATGCCGACCCGGCTGTCGGGGCGCACCCCATGGCGAATCAGGCGGTGCGCCATCTGGTTGGCCCGCCGGTTCAACGCCTCGTAGCTCAGTTGCTCATCGCCCGCCACCAGCGCGATGGCTTGGGGCCGGGATTGCACCTGCTGTTCGAACAAGCGGTGCACTGGCACGAAGGGGGCGTAGCGTCGGGCATTCGTTCCCCACCGCATCGACTGCTGGCGTTCCGCCTCGCCCTGCACCGTCAGTTCACAGACCCGGGCACCGGGCTCGGTGGCGAGCGCGCCGACCAGGCCTTCCAGGGCCGCCCTCATCCAGCTGCACAGGCGCTGCGCATCGACCCGCCGGTCCACCTTGGCCGTGAGCGTGAAGCCTGTGCCCTGGTCGTCCACGGCCAGCTCCAGCGGGTAATTGGTGCGCTCTTCGCTGCCAAGCCACTCCATGCCGTCCCAGATCGGGCTCTGAGGCCCCTCAGCGGGCGGGCTGTAGCGGTAGTTGAGCAATGCCGAGAACAACGGGGTGTTGCCCTGGAGTGCGCTGCAGCGCTGCGCCAGCGCCAGGCTGGCATGCTCGTGGTGCAGCAGATCGCTCAGTGCACGGTGCGTTTGCTCCACGCAGGCACCGACGGCCTGCGCACCGAGCCTTACGCGCAAGGGCAGCGTGTTGATGAAAAGACCCAGGGCGCGATCCGCGCCGGTTCCGCCCTGCATGCGGCCGAACAGAACGGTGCCGAAAACGACGTCGTCCTTGCCCGTGGCTTGTGCCAGCACCATGGCCCAGGCCAGATGGAACAGCGTCGCCGCACTCACGCCGTGCCGCTGAGCCTGTGCCCGCACCTGGGAGGCCAGGCCCGCCTCCAGCAAAAGGCCGGCCTGCGCGAGTTGCGTTCCATCGCCCTGCACATCGTGCAGCCCGAACGGTGCGGTGGGCTCATCCACATCGCTCAGCATGGAGCGAAAGAACGCCTCGTGGTCGGCCTGGCCGTTGGCGCGCCGGGCTTGCGCCACGAACTGCCGGAACGGCATGCACGGGCCCAACTCCTGCGCCCGGCCCTGCTGGATCAGCGCGATCTCCTGGATGATCAGTTCCAGCGTGGTGTGGTCCAGCACCAGGTGGTGGCTGGGCAATTGCAGCAGCCAGCGGCCGACAGAGGCATCGTGCGCGGCCACCGCGTGGATCATGGGTGCGCGGCGCACGTCGATCCGGTGACGCGCGGGGTCCACCAGCGCGGCCAGCCGTTCGGCGACGGCCATCTGAGGCACCGCCGTATCGTCGGCATTGCGGTCCGCCTCCATCCATTGCAATTGCAGGGGCGCATGGCGGTAGACCACCTGCACCGGCTCGGGCAGGCCGTCCCACAGCACAGCCGTGCGGAGAATGTCGTGGCGCTCGATGACCTGGTTGAAGCTGTCAATGAAGCGCTCCAGCCGCTCCTGGCTGTCGAAACCGAGCGCATGCAGCGTGATGTATGCGTCGCCTTCGCGCTGCAGGCGGTGGTGGAACAGCATGCCGTCCTGCAGCGGCGCCAGGGGATAGATGTCCTGGATGTTGCTCGCACCGCCCGGCACCTGCGCAACGATCTGCTGAATGTGTGCGGGCTCCAGCGCGATGAGGGGCAGCATCTCCGGGTGGATTGCCGAGGCGCCGGGCGGAATCCCGTTGGGCGGCACCGATACTTCCGCAGGGGCCGGCTCCTGCACAAGGGCCTGGGCAAAATCCGCCAGCTCCGGGTGCTGAAACAGCGTGCGTACCTGGACCGGCCAGCCCTTTTGGCGCACCTGGTCAAGAAGGCGCAGCGCCACCAGGGAGTGTCCCCCGATTTCGAAGAAGTTGTCATGGCGCCCCACGCGCTCCAGCCCCAGCACCTGCCCCCAGATCTGCGCCAGCGCCTGCTCCACCTCCCCCCGCGGCGCCTCGTACTCCCGCGCCCTTAGGCCTTCTTGCTCCCCCGCCCCCTCCATCCCCATCTGCCCCAGCGCCTTGCGGTCCACCTTGCCGTTGCCGTTCAGCGGCAACCCCTCGGCCACCACCACCACCGCCCCCGGCACCATGTACTCCGGCAGCCCCTGCCCCAGCCGCCCTCTCAGCGCCCCGAGCTCGATCGCCTGCCCCGCCTGCGGCGACACGTACGCCACCAGCCTCGCACCGCTGTCGCGCTCCTGCACCAGCACCACCGCCTCCCTCACCTCGGGCTGCGCCAGCAACTGCGCCTCGATCTCCCCCAACTCGATCCGGAACCCCCGGATCTTCACCTGATGGTCGATGCGCCCCAGGTATTCCAGCTCCCCGCCCGCGCTCCAGCGCACCCGGTCCCCCGTGCGGTACAGCCGCTGTCCCCCCTCCGCAGCGATGAAGCGCTGCGCGGTGAGCGCCGCCTGCCCCAGGTACCCCCGCGCCAGCCCCTCGCCCGCCACGTACAGCTCGCCCGGCAGTCCGATGGGCACGGGCTGCAGCGAGCTGTCCAGCACGCGCAGCCCCAGGTCCGGGATGGCCACGCCCACGGGGCTGCGCGCCGCATCCAGGTCGGCCCGCGTCACGGGCCGGTAGGTGACGTGCACGGTGGTCTCGGTGATCCCGTACATGTTGATGAGCCTCGGCCGGGCATCGCCCCAGTGCTCGATCCATTTCCTGAGCCGCTGCGGCTCCAGGGCCTCGCCCCCGAAGATGACCCAGCGCAGCGCCAGCCCACTCTCGTAGGCCTCTTGCTGCTCCATGAGCTGACCGAAGGCCGAGGGGGTCTGGTTGAGCACGGTGACCTGCTGCTCGCGCAGCAGCTGCACGAAGTCCTGCGGCGAGCGGCTGACCCAGTACGGCACGATGACCAGCCGCCCCCCGGTGCACAGGGCCCCGAAGATCTCCCACACGGAGAAGTCGAAGGCGTAGGAGTGAAACAGCGTCCAGGTGTCCTCGGGCCCGAAGTGGAACCACGGCTGGGTGGCATCCAGCAGCCGCGTGGCGTTGCGGTGGCTCAGCTGCGCGCCCTTGGGCCGCCCGGTGGAGCCGGAGGTGTAGATGACGTAGGCCAGCCCCTCGGGGTGCACGGCGATGCCGGGGTTACCCCCAGCCTCGCCCTGCCAATCCAGGGTGTCCAGCTCCACGGTAGGCAGGCCTTCGGCCCAGGCGAGCGATCCGCGCAAGGCGCTGTGGGTGAGCACCAGGGCCACGGCGCTGTCCTGCGCCATGTAGGCCAGGCGATCGGCTGGGTACTGCGGGTCCAGGGGCACGTAGGCCCCCCCGGCCTTGAGGATGGCGAGCATGCCAACGACCGTCTCCAGGCCCCGCTCCAGCGCCAGGCCCACCCGGACCTCGGGGCCCACGCCGCGACCGATGAGGTGGTGGGCCAGTTGGTTGGCCTGGCGGTTGAGCTCTCCGTAGCTCAGCTGCCGATCGCCCAGCACCAGGGCAACGGCATCCGGCCGCGCCCGCGCATGGCGCTCGATCCGCGCGTGCAGGAAACCCTCCCCCACCGGCTCAGCCACCCTCCCGCGCGCTCCCCAACCCTGCAGCCGCTCTCTCTCACGGACATCTAGCAGGTCCAGCTCTCCTACCGCCTGCTCAGGCCGTTGTGTCAGCGCCCGCAGCACCGCCTGGTACTGGCGGGCCATGCGCTCGATGGTCTCCGGATCAAACAACTCGGATGCGTAATGAAACGCAGCGTGAATCCGGCCATCGGCATGCTCGCGAATGTCCAGCGTCAATTCGAACTGCGCTGCCTGCCCACCGATGTCGTAGGCCTGCAGCGAGAGGCCCGGCAACTGGGTGAGTGCATCGAAATCGCCGCGCTGGTGGTTGAACATCACCTGGAACAGCGGAGGATGGTCCAGGCTGCGGTCGACGCCCAGCGCCTGAACCAGTTGCTCGAAGGGCAAATCCTGGTGCAACTGGGCACCCAGCGCAGCCTCTTGCACGCGGGCCAGTACGGACTGCAGGGTGGCGCGGTCATCCACCACCGCACGCATCACCAGGGTGTTCACGAAGAAGCCGACGATGCCTTCCGTCTCCACACGGTGGCGATTGGCCAGGGGCACGCCCACTCGGATGTCGTCCTGCCCCGTACACCGCTGCAGCAGGATCTGCCATGCGGCCAGCAGCACCATGAACGGTGTCCCACCGCAGGCCTGGGCACAGCGCTGCACCCCCAGCGCCAGATCCGGTGCCAACTCGATGCGGTGCCGCGCCCAGCGGTAGCGGCCATCGGCCCGCCGTGCATGGTCGGCCGGCAGTTGCAGCACGGGCTGATCGCCTCCGAGCTGCTGGGTCCAATAGGCCAGTTGCCGCTCCATTTCACCGGCTTCCAGCCATTGCTTTTGCCAGGCGGCGTAATCCGCGTACTGGATGGGCAAAGGCGCCAAGCTGACGGGGTCGCCCGACACCTGGGCACGGTACTGCGCGACGAACTCGTCCACGATCACCTGCAGCGAAGCGCCGTCGGACACGATGTGGTGCATCACCACCACCATCACATGCTCGTCCTGTGCCAGGCGGATCAGTGCCGCACGCAACAGTGGCCCCGCGGTGAGATCGAAAGGCGCATTGCAAAGGCGCTGAGCTTCGGCGAGCGCAGCGGCTTCCCTTGTTGCCACCGGCTGCGGCGTCAGATCCACCACCCGCCAGTCCAGCGGCATCGCGGTGCCGACCACCTGCTCGACCTCGCCCTGCGTGCCGGTGCGAAAGACCGTTCTCAGCGCCTCGTGGCGCTCCACCAGTGCGGCCAAGCTGCCGCGCACCGCGGCCTCGTCCAGCGCGCCGCGCAACCGCAATGCCGCGCTGATGTGATACGCCGTGCTCTGCGGGTCCATCTGCCAGAGGAACCACTGGCGAAGCTGGGCATACGACAGTGGCGAACGCTCCCGCCATGCGGCATCGCGCGGCAGGATCGGGAACTGGTGGGGACTCAGGCCCTCGGCGCGGATTTTCTGGTAGACGACGCGGCGTTGTTCAGCCGTCAATCGGGAAAAGCGCTCAGCGATGCGGCGGGTGGCAACGGCTTCCATCAAAGGGTCTCCATGCTGTCAATCAATGCGTCGATGTCCGACAGGGCCTGCGCCGCAGGGCGTTGGCCCTGTGCTGGCACGAGCAAGGCAGCCATGTCCCGCAGCACCGGGGACTGAAAGACCTGGCGGATCGTGAGTTCGGTGTGCAATCGGTCCTGCACGCGGGCGACCAGCCTGGTGGACAGCAGCGAGTGACCACCCAGCTCGAAGAAATGGTCATTGCGCCCTACGCGCTCCACCCCCAGCACCTCGGCCCAGATCTGCGCCAGCGCCCCTTCGATCTCCCCCTGCGGCGCCTCGTACCCCGAACCCCCTCCGAACTGCGCCTTCGGCAGTGCCTTCCTGTCCACCTTGCCGTTGGCATTCAGCGGCAGCCCCGGCTGCACCACCACCGCCCCCGGCACCATGTAGTCCGGCAACGCCTTGCCCAGCCTCTCGCGTCGATCCGGGCGGACAAGGGGCTGCTGATCACCACGTACCCGCAGGACTTCACCTCCAAGGTGGCGAGCAACAACCCGGACGGGTTCGATCAGCTGGGTGCGACGCTGGCCAACACCTCTTCACTCATGCAGGAGGCCGGGCAGGCCGTGTCGTCGGTGAACGCCACCATCGGCGCATTGGCGGATGCCAAGTCCTCGCAGATCGCCAGCATGGGGGCAGGCATTGCGGCCATGACCGGGGGCGCGGCGGGCGGCTTGGCCTCGCTGGCCAAGATGGCAAGTTCCCGCTCGGGTGGCGATGGAGGAGGGGGCGCGGAAACGGCCATGCCCACCAACACCGACCCTGCCATGCCGGATGCGCGTGGCCTGATGGATTTGTCCAAGGACATCACCAAGCCGATCGTGTCCATCGTGAGCCCGGAAGGGCAAAGCATGATCAGTCCCAAGCCCATCGTCGTCAGTTCGGGCCAGAGCACGTCGGTGCATGCCCAGCAGCACGTGACCATCTCCAGTGGCGCGCAACTCACGCAGTTGGCCAAGGCCGGCATGCTCACGCATGTGACTTCGGGCGGGCAAAGCAACATGGTCTCGGGCGGGGACGTTGCCTCCGTGGCCCAAACCGGCAACATGAATCTGGTGGCGGAGCAGAACATATCGCTGTCCTCCACCAGCCTGAACGCCAACGTGCTGGCCAAGGAAAACGTGGTGGTGAATGCGCAGAGCGACACGGTGTTCGTGAACGCGGGCAAGAACATCACGCAGGTGGCGGGAGAGAGCGTGACCCTGGTTTGCGGCGCGGCGTCCATCACCTTGAAGGCCGATGGCACGATCGTGCTCAATGGCGTGAAAGGCGTCTTCAACTTCCAGGACGACCTTGACCAGTTCGGGAAAAAGATCAACCTCAATTGCTGAGGCCCTCCGCCCGAGGCCTCCAGAGGAAAAAACCATGCTTTATCACTTCCAAGAAGGCCACATCACGGCACCGCCCCATGTGACGGACCGCACCATGCACCTGCTGGCGCCCGAGCCCGGCTCCGGCGGCATGACCATCGCGATCTCGAAGGACCCGCTGGAGGCGGACGAAACGCCTCCGGAGTTCTTGAAGCGCCAGTTGAACGATCTTTCCCGGCAAGTGAGCAAATTCACCCGCAGCGAGATCGAGCCCGCATTTTTGGGGGCCGGCCAAAAAATCGGCGGCTCGAAGTTTTCGGTGAGCTACAAGCAGCAGGGCAAAACGGTTTACCACGTGCAGTCGCTGTTCCTGCTGCCGGACACGCGCCAGGTGCTGAGCCTGACGTTCTCGCTGCCGGTCCCTTTCACCGATGAGCACCACAAGATGGTGAGCGATGTCTTGGGGAGTTTCGTCTTGCGTGAGTGACGACGGGGCGACGACCCGAACGCACGTGCCTGAAGGCACGGCTTGAAAAAAGATGGAGACAAAACATGGGTGGACTGGCGGCGGCGAGGCTGGGCGACGACATCGGGCACGTGTCGGTGTGGTCGAGGCTGGCGCGGGTGGGGTTGCGGCTGGCGTCGGGGATGGTGGAGACCTTGCTGGTGGCAGGTGCGGTGGCGCTGTTGGCTGGGGTATCGGTGGCCACCATGGGCTGCGGGGCGATCCTGGCGTGCGGCCTGTTGGCCGGCTTTATCGGAGGGGCGACCGGCTGGAGCAGCTACAAGGAAAAGAAGATCCAGGAGATGACCGAGGACATCGGTGAACTGGAGATCACGGGCAAGCTGGGCGCGCAGGGGGCGGGCACCGTTCTCATCGAAAAACGCCTGGCCATGCGGGCCGTCGCCGATTTCACCGCCTGCACCAAGCACTCCTCTCCCAATCCCAATTTCATCGCCGAGGGCACCGACAGCGTCTTCATCGAAACTTTTCCCGCTGCGCGCAAGGGCGACAAGCTCATGTGCGCCGCGCAGATCGCCACCGGCGCGGACACCGTCTTCTTCGGCGGCAACAAGACTGCCTACCTCAACGTCGCCGACGACAAGCTGTGGTGGGAGACCGCGCTGGAGATCGGTGTCGGCCTGGCCATGGGGCGTGGCAACTTCCTGGGGCGGGTGGGGTGCCTGGCCATGGGCGCCGTCGTCGGCATGGCCGGCGAGTGGCTCGGGCGCGGGTTCCGGTCCCTGATCGGCTATCCCGTGCACCCCGCGACGGGCGGCAAGGTCCTGGACGGCAGCCGCGACACCGACTTCGTGCTCCCCGGGCCTTTGCCCATCGAATGGCGGCGCTTTTACAGCAACCACGACCACCGTCAGGACACCGCGCACGGCGAGGGCTGGAGCGTGCCCTACGACATCGAACTGCACGTGGTTCGCCCAGCGTCCGGCAGTGGACAGGCCGGGCGCCTCGTTTACGTCAATCCGCAGGGGCGGCACATCGAGCTGCCCTGGGTCGAACCAGGCAACGCCCTCTTCAACACTGGAGAGGGCTTCATCGTTGGGTGCACCGCCGGGGGGCACTTCGAAGTCAGCGGCCTCGACCACATCCACGAGCAATTCGGCCCGGCGCCCGAAGAGCCCGGCACCCATGTCCTCAAGCTCCTGCGCCTGCGCGACCGTTTCGGGCACTGGATCGCGCTGCGTTACGACAGCGCGCGGCGCTTGGTGGGCCTCACCGACCACCTGGGGCGGGTGCTGCGGCTGGACTACGCGGGGCAGGCCCGCCAGGTGCAGTCCATCCACTTGGTACAGGCCGCCCCCGGCGAGCAGCTGGGCCTGCTCGCCAGCTACCGCTATGCGGCCGAGAGTCCCCATCAGGATCGCCAGGGCCCCGGTCATTCGCCCGAAGACCCCGTGCCTGGCCAGCTCACCGAAGTGCTCGACCGCACGCGCAGCCTCACCCGGCGCTTTGCCTATGCCGAACGCCTTATGGTCCTGCAGGTTGATGCCGGCGGCTTTGCGTGCCACTACGCCTGGGAGAGCGCCGCGCAGGCCAGCGGCCCCGAGCGCCAGGACGGCGCGCGTGGCCCCCAGGGCCAGCGCCTGCGCGACCGCCGCGTCGTGCGCCACTGGACCGAGGACGGCGAAACCTACGACATCGCCTACACCCTGACCGGCGAGGACGGCATTGCGAACCGGGGGGCGCAATCCACCGGCGGCGAAACGACCGCCACCGACCAGCTGGGCCGCTGCCAGCGCTGGCGATGGGACCGCCATCACAACCTCACCCGATACCAGAACCCCCTGGGCCACACCTGGCAGCTGCGCTGGAGCGAGCGGCGCGAACTGCTCACCTGCACACGGCCCAGCGGCGCCACCATCACGTTTCAGTACGACGAGAACGCCCTGCAGACCGGCATCATCGACCCGCTGGGCCGCCTCACACGTACCCTGTGGGACAGCCGCTGGTTCGTGCCCTTGCGCGTGACCGGGCCCGACGGCGCCACCTGGCGCTGGGAATACGACGACCGGGGCCTGCCCACCACCGAAACCACGCCGGACGGCCGCACCACTGAGACCGCCTGGGACGCCAGCGGCCTGCCCGTGCAGATCACCGACGCGCGGGGCGGGCGCAGCACCCTCGTGTGGAACGAGCGCGCGCTGCTCATGCGCCACACCGACTGCTCCGGACAAAGCACCCACTACGCCTACGACGGGCATGGGCAGTTGCAAAGTGTCACCGACGCGCTCGGGCAGGTCACCCGCAGCACCTTCGATGCGCGCGGGCGCCTCGTGTCCGTGGCCCTGCCCGACGGCAGCAGCCAGACCTTCGCGCACGACAGCGCCGGGCGCCTCGTGCAGCACACCGATGCACTCTCGCGCGCCACGCGCTATGGCTACAACGCGCGGGGCCAGCGCCTGTGGCGCGTGGACGCCGAAGGGCGGCAAAGTGGCGTGCGCTACGACGCGGCGCACCGCATGGCCGAGTTCACGACAGAAAACGGCGCCAGCTACCGCTTCGGCTACGACGCTGGCGACCGGCTTATCGAAGAGGTGCGCCTGGACGGCACGCGCATCGCGCTCGAATACAACCCCGACGGCCAGGTCACCGCCATCACCCATCACGCGGGCGGGGGCGATGACGTGTTCGGGGACATCGAAACCCAGGCCGCCGAAGGCACCCTGGCGCAAGGACTTAAGGTGCAGAGCGCCATGCCCGCGCGGCGCACCGAAATCGTGCGCGACGCGCTCGGGCGCCTCATGGAAAAGCGCTGCCAGGGCCAGATCCTGCGCTACCGGCACGATGCCGCGGGGCGGGTGGTGGAGGCCGCGCGCCTGCGGGTGGTAGAAGAAGGAGATGGCGAACCTGACCACCAGGATCCCGCCCGGGAAGAGCTGCTGCACACCGTGCGCTTCGAATACGACGCCGTGGGCCATCTGGTGGCCGAGCACGCCACGGATGCGGTCACCGGGCACACCCACCGCCTGCGCCACGCGCACGACGCACTCGGGCACCGCACGCGCACCGAACTGCCTGCCGTCGCCCGGCCCGGCGGCCGGGTGCTGCAGCGCAGCGTGAACTACCTGCGCTACGGCTCGGGGCACTTGCACCGCATCGGCCTGGGCCTGCGGGAATCGCTGGCGGCCGAAGCGGTTGAAGGGGGCGAAGCGGCAAGAGAAGAAGGCGATGACCTGACTGCCGTGCCGGCGAGCGAGGCGCACCGGCTGATCGCCGACTTCGAGCGCGATGCGCTGCACCGCGAAGTGCACCGCAGCCAGGGCAGCCTGGGAACGCGCTATCTGCTCGATCCGCTGGGGCGGCGCGTTGGCAGCTGGACGCGCTCGGATGCGGGCCTGCAGGCGGAGGGCTGGGAGCGCGAGTGGCATCAGCAGCAGGTGGAGTTGGCCGAGCACGGCCCCAGCCATGCCACCGGCCTGCTCAAGCAATACCGCTACGGCGCGGCGGGCGAGCTGCGCGACAGCGTGCACAGCCACAAGGGGCGCAGCAGCTTCCAGTACGACGGCACCGGGCGGGTGCTGCAGGCCTTGCGCATGGGGCCGGGGGCCGGGCAGGGCGCGCCGAATGCATCGGGCGCCTCGGGCCCCGAGCGCACGCAGGAGCGTTTCGACTACGACCCCGCCGGCAACCTGATGGACTCGCAGGCAAGTCATGGGGTGGGAGCGGGACCGGCGGGCGCCGGTTCGCGCGGCTACCTGCGCGACAACCTCGTGCGCGTGTACGAAGACAAGCGCTACGCCTACGACGGCCTGGGCCGCCTGGTCCAGAAAAAGAGCGGGCGGCACACGCTGCAGCACTTCGAGTGGGATGCGGAGGACCAACTGGTGGCCGTGACCACGGTGCGCCGCCCGGGCACGGCCGAGGCAACGCGCCAGGTCACGCGCTACCGTTACGACGCGCTGGGGCGGCGGGTGGCGAGCGAGGACGCGTTCGGAGTGACGGAGTTCGTGTGGGAGGGAATGCGGCTGATCGAGGAACGCCGCGGGACGCGGGTGACCAGCTATGTGTACGAGCCGGGCGGCTATGTGCCGCTGGCGCGCATCGATGCGCAAGGGGGCAGGGCGGTCGAAGCTGTGCAGGCGACGGTGCCAGCCACGGGGCGGGCCAGGGAACAGGCCGCGCCACGCGAAGAGGCGCCGGACGGCGCGCAGATCTACTACTTCCATGCCGACCCCTCGGGCCTGCCGGAGGAACTGACCGACCCCGAGGGCCAGGTGCGCTGGCGCGCCAGCTACCGCACCTGGGGCGGGGCGCTCAAGGAGCAGTGGGAGGCGGTGCGCATCGACGGCAGCGCCATCCCCGAGGCGCAGGCGCACGGCCGGGGCGAGGCGATCGAGCAGAACCTGCGGCTGCAGGGGCAGTACCTGGACCGTGACACAGGGCTGCACTACAACACGTTCCGCTTCTACGACCCGGACATCGGGCGCTTCATCAGCGCCGACCCCATCGGGCTGGCGGGTGGCAGCCATCTGCATCTCTATGCGGACAATCCATTGCGGTGGACCGACCCTTGGGGCCTGGAAAAGTACGTCATCATCGGAGAGGGGCAGGGCGCCGTGGAGGCCTATGCCAAGGCGATGAGAGAGAACCCCCGGCTGTCGGGACACGAGTTCAGAACGATCAAGAAGGACTGGCCTGGAGTCATCCGTTCCAGTGGCGCCTCCACCGAAACCATGAGTTCCTACGAATGGGAGCGCAAGGCCGTGCAAGGCAATATCGACTGGATCAATGATCGCCATGCAGAAGGTTATAAATTCATCGATATCGGGGCTGATGGCGCAGAAAATCGAAGCTCTTTTTACCTTGCGGAGAAACAGGCCTTGACGGACCTTGGCGTCAAACCGGCGCGAGGAAACGCAGCGGCCATTGCTGCCGCGCGAGCCGCGGCGCCTGTGAGCGGCCGGCCAAAATCCAAACTGGGATGCTGAATGGATTCTTCCTTTTCCAACGAGTACATCGCCACGTGGATCCATGTGCCGATACCGCGCCATGGCGAAGAACGAGCGCGAAATTTCTACGAGAAAGACCTCGGGTTCAAAAGAAGCTACAGCGAGTTTTGGGTGGCAGAAGACGGCTTGGTGCGTTTGCAACTCAAGTTTGTGGAGCACGTTGAACAAATCAACGCGCTCCAGCCGTCATCGCTGTGCAGCATCTTTCTGAATGGCGACTTTCTCTCGCTGTGCGAGCGCTGGATGCACCAAGGCGTGTCCATCGAATTGCTGCAACTCGATCCAGGAGGCTTCACCGCGGTCGTTTTGGACCCCTTCCTCAATCGCCTTGAGTTTCGTGGCGATGAAGAGTCCAGTGATTTCTCGATCGACACGAGTCAGTGGCCTTTTTTTCGCCGCGCTTAGCTGATCTTCAGCCCATTCCTTCGGGTTTGATCTGGGCGCGCGCAATGACGGGTTTCCAGCGAGCCTGTTCTGATTTGATGAAAGCGTCGAACTCCGCACTGGTGTTTCCAACCGCCAAAGCCGTTTCCTGAGACAGCTTTTCCTTGACCAGAGAGCTTCGCGCTGCCTTGACGGCCTCGGTTTCCAGTTTGGCCAGATGGGCTTTGGGCCATTTGCTGGGGGCCATCAACCCGTACCACTGGGTCATTTCGAAACCTTTGAACCCCTGTTCAGCCACCGTGGGCACATCCGGCAATTGGGGAAGCCGCTGTGCGGTTCCCGTGGCAATGCAGCGCAATTTCCCGGCCTTGATGAAAGGCAGCAGGGCCGGTGCGCCCACGGCTGCGGCCTGCAGACGGCCGGCCATCAGGTCGGTGAGCATGGGGCCCGTTCCCCGATACGGCACGTGCAACATGAACGTGTCGGTCACCATCTTCAAATACTCGAATGCCAGATGGCCAGCGCTGCCATTTCCCGCAGAACCGTAATTGAGCTGGCCCGGACGGGCTTTTGCATAGGCAATGAATTCCGAAAGACTCTTGATCGGCAGATCCGGATGCACCACGTACAAGCTTGGCACTTTGGACACCAGCGTGATGGGCGCAAAGTCACGGTTGGCGTCGTATGGCAGCTTCGGAAAGATGTAGGGGTTGACGGCCAGCGTACCGATATGGCCCAGGATCAATGTGTGCTCGTCGGTGCTGTTGGCGACTTCCTGCATGGCGATGTTTCCTGCAGCGCCCGGCTTGTTGTCCACGAACACGTTCTGACCGATGGTCTTGGACATTTCTGCAGCGACCGCGCGGGCCACGATTTCGGAGCTGCCGCCGGGCGCAAATGGGACCACCAGTCGCAGTGGTTTCGTGGGCCAGGTGGATTGGGCACTCCCGATGCGCCATGGCAGAACCGAAACGGCGGCTGCAGAGCCTGAGAGAACGAGGCGACGGCGGCTGAGTACCGCCGGATGTGAAATGCGCATGGCTTGTCTCCATATCGTTGTAGTCAAGCAAACTGCGGGTGATGCAGATGCAGGGGCTTGCTCAGCTTAATGCAAGGTGGGCGTGGCATGGTGAGACTCAAAGCAGATCACGCAAGCATCCGTGCTTTAGTGATTTTACATAATATACATCGTATCTAGTTATGGATCAGTGCTGAGAGTTTGCATCGACCCATTCCTGTCCCGCGTCAGCCTGACGATCCTGTCTTGGCCGTCATATCTAGCTTGGGCCAACCCACGCGGCCGAACCAAGCGCCGCCCGCGATGGCCATCGCATTCATCGACCCATACACCACCAGCGCTACCGCCTGGGCCGTGAACACTTGGATCAGCGTTCCGCCGGATTCCATCGCCCACCAGCCGCCGATGCCAGCGACCATCAAACGCGCAACGTTTCCGCCCACCGGCCAAGCCAGCCGCCCGGCGCCTTGTGACGCAAAGTACAGCGCCAGTCCCAGTCCGAAAAAGCCGTAGACCGGTCCTACGATCCGCAAATATTGGGCGCCGGCTTCCAGCATCGCGGGATCGGAACCGAACAGGCCAAGCCACGCATGGGGAAACAGCGCGGCGGTCACGCCGATGCCCTCGGTCAGTACAAACGCGACGGCTGCGCCGATCCAGGTCGCGCGCAGCGCGCGGGCGCGGTCGCCAGCGCCCAGGCATGTGCCGACCAGTGTGACCAGTGGCGCCCCCAGTCCGAACACCAAGGGGACGAGGATGTATTCCAGCCGCGATGCCGTGCCATAGCCTGCAATGGCGGCCGGCCCGAAATGCCCGACCAGTCCCGTGGCGATGCCAATGGTGAGATTGGTGGCAAGCGTCGATACGGCGCCTGCAAGCCCAACCCGCAAGATGCTGCCGAACAAGGCGCCGCGCCATTGAAGCCCTTGGCGAGACAGCCGCAGCAAGCTGTGACGCGAACGCAGATACGCGCACAGCGCCAGCGTTCCGCCCAGGTAATACAACACCAGCGCCAGCGCGCCCCCGGCAATGCCCAGGCCGGGAATCGGCCCCCAGCCGAAGATCAGGACTGGCGACAGCGGCACGAGCAGCACCGTGCCGGCGGTCGTGATTTTGGCTGGCAGCGCCATGTTTCCCGTTCCGCGCACCACCGCCGACAATGCGTTGAACAGCCACACCAGCACCGCGCCGGCAAACACTGTGTGCGAATAGGTGAGCGCTGCCTCCAGCGACGCGCCCTCCCCGCCCATCGAACGGTAAAGCGCCGCCCCGCCCCACCACAGCACCACCGTGAACAAAAAGCCGAAGGCGATGGCAATCACCAGCCCGGCCCACGCCAGCGATTCAGCCTGCGCAAGGTCGCGGCGGCCCAAAGCGCGCGCGATGGCGGACGCGATGGCACCGCCCATGGCGCCGGCAGACGTCATCTGCATCAGCATGACGATGGGAAAGACCAGCGCCATGCCAGCCAGCGCATCAGTACCAAGGCGGCCGATGAACCACGTTTCGATGAGGCCCGCCGAAGCCTGCGCCACCATGATCAGGACGTTGGGCGCCGCCATGCGCAACAGCAAGGGCGCCAGCGGCGCCTCCAGCATGCGGCGGGTGCGTGGATCCAGCTGGGGCGGCTCTGACGCCGAAGAAGCCGAAGCCAGGGCAGAGGCGGATGTGGCGGTGGAAGACATGGCGACTCCGGTCAGGCGGGCTGTGCCACGGCTTTTGCGGGCCGGGCCGGCCGTTGGATCAGCAGCACCAGGCCGGCCGCCAGCAGGCAGGCCGCACCCGCCGCGTAGAGCGCCGGGGTGTAGGTCAGCAGCAGCGTGCGCGTGAGGCCCGCGCCCCAGGCCGCCACGGCCGCGCCGATCTGGTGGGCCGCGAAAATCCACCCGAAGACGAGTCCGACCTTTTGCGGGCCGAACGTGGCGCCGGCCAGCTTGACGGTGGGTGGCACGGTGGCGATCCAGTCCAGCCCGTAGAACATGGCGAACAGGCCCAATCCGTAGAACGTGAACTCGGAATGCGGCAGCCAGAACAGCGACAGGCCACGCAAGCCGTAGTACCAGAACAGCAGCTTGCGGTTGTCGTACCGGTCGGACAGCCAGCCCGACAGGACCGTACCCACGAAATCGAACGCGCCCATCATCGCCAGTACCGACGCGGCGGGCACGGCGCCCATGCCGTTGTCCGCGCACAGCGAAATGAAGTGGGTCTGCAGCAGCCCGTTGGTGGACAAACCGCAGATGAAGAAGGTGGCGAACAGAATCCAGAACGTGCCGCTGCGCGATGCCTCGGCCAATGCCTTGAACGGCGTGGCGAAGTTCATCGCCATGGCCGGTGGCGGGGGCGTCGCCGCGGCCGGCGCCGTGTCGCCATAGGCTGCCAGGCCCAGGTCCGACGGGCGGTTGCGCACGAAGGCCAGCGCCATCATGCCCACTGCCGCGCAGGCGATGAAGATCGGCGCGATGGCGGAGCGCCAACCCCAGTGTTCGATCATCCAGGCCGCGAAGGGCAGGAACGCCAGTTGCCCCGTCGCTGCGCTGGCCGTCAGCAGCCCGACGACCAAACCGCGCCGTGCGACGAACCAGCGGTTGGCCACCACCGCGCCCAACACCAGCGCCGTCAGGCCGGTGCCCAGGCCCAGCAGCAGGCTCCACAGAACGAACAATTGCCACAGCTGGCTGGCCAGCGTGACCAGCGCCATGCCGGTGCCCACCAGGGCGAGGCCCAGGCACATCACCGCCCGCAGGCCCCAGCGCTCCATCAGCACTGCGGCGAACGGCCCCATCAGCCCGAACAGCGCAAAACGCAATGCCAGCGCGGTGGAGATCTGGTCCGTCGTCCAGCCGAACTCCCTGGACAGCGGCTGCAGCATCGCGCCCGGCAGGCCCAGCGCCGCCGACATCGTCAGCATGGTCAGGAAGGTGATGCCGGCCACCAGCCAGCCGTAGTGGATGCCATGGCGCTGCAGCCAGCGTGCGGCGGATTGGGACAGCATGGGCGGGCCTTTGGGTGAAGAAGGTATGGTGTGGTAGCGGAGATGCCGTTCGGTCGAAACCGATCAGGGCTGCACGCCAGCAGCCGCGCCGACATCCAGCAAGCGCACCGTTTCGTCGAGCAGCGCGTGCAGGGCTGCCACGTGCGCCACGCCCAATCGCTCGTTCAGCGCCTCTTGCGCAATGCGCCAGTGGCGCTGCGCCTCCTGGCGCTTGGCGCGGCCCGATTCGGTGAGCTGCACGCTGCGGCTGCGGGCGTTGTCTCCCGCCGCCACCTCCACCCAGCCCGCGTCCTGCAGCGGCCGGAGGTTGCGGGTGAGCGTGGACGCGTCCATGCGCATGGCACGCGCCAGATCGCCCGGCCGCACGGGGCCCAGGTTCTGGATGTGCGAGAGCAGCGAATACTGCGTGGTCTTCAGCCCGGTCTTGCCGACCTCGGTGTCGTAGTGCTGCGTGACCAGGCGGGTGACCTGGCGTAGTTTGAGGTTCGTACAGCCTCGGGGTTTCTGGGGTGCATCCATGGCATATGATTGTATCTACAACAATTGCAGGTGCAATCAAAGGAGATGCCGATGGCGAAAGAAGACACCCTGGCGCAGTGGCTTGCGCAGGAACAGGCCGTGATGGAGCGAATGAACGCGGGCCCAGGTGCCGGCGTTGCCACGCCGGCGCAGATTGCCGGCAAGACCGGGCTGGAGGTCATGCAGTCCATGCTGGCCGGCCAACTGCCCTACCCGCCCATCGCGCAGACGCTGGACTTTTTGCTCATCGAAGTGGGCGACGGCGCGGCCATCTTCCAGGGCACGCCGGGCACGGCCCACCTCAACCCCATGGGCACGGTGCATGGCGGCTGGTTCGCCACCCTGCTCGACTCCGCCCTGGGCTGCGCCGTGCACACGCGCATGCCGGTGGGGCGCGGCTACACCACGGCCGAGCTGAGCGTGAACATAGTCAAGGCCCTCACGCCCAAGGTACCGCGCGTGCGCGCCGAAGGCCGCGTGATCCACTGCGGCCGCCAGTTGGCCACCGCCGACGCCCGGCTGGTGGGACCGGACGGCACGCTCTACGCCCACGCCACGACGACGTGCCTGGTCTTCGAGATGCCGGCACAATCGCGGGCATGAGATTCCTCCACACGATGCTGCGCGTTGGCAACCTCCAGCGCTCGATTGATTTCTACACCAACGTCCTGGGCATGCAACTGCTGCGCCAGTCCGAGAACCCCGAGTACAAATACTCGCTGGCCTTTCTGGGCTTCGACGGCGGCAACCCCGGCCAGGCCGAGATCGAGCTGACCTACAACTGGGGCACCGAAAGCTACGACCTGGGCACGGCCTACGGCCACATCGCCCTGGGCGTGCCGGACGCTTATGCGGCCTGCGAAAAGATCAAGGCCGCCGGCGGCAACGTCACGCGCGAGGCGGGCCCGGTCAAGGGCGGCACGACGGTGATCGCATTCGTCACCGACCCCGATGGCTACAAGATCGAGCTGATCGAACGCAAGAACGACGTGGGCGCGGGAACCGGTTTGCGCTGACAGCGGGCTAATAGCTATAGTTTTGATAGCGCAATGCCCTAGTGAAACATGCGCTGGGCACCGATTTGACCTGGATCGGGAAATGACCGGCCGGGCGGGCGGCCTGATCCGCTTTCCTGGCCCATTGGCCCCTGCCTGCCCGTCCGCGCGGGCAGGCCTGGCTTTGGCTCCAGCGGCTAGCCCTGTCCCTTGTGGGCCCACCGTGCCACCCACGGGCACGCCGCCACGGCCACCAGGGCCACCACCGCGCCAGCCAGCGCCACGCTGCCCACACCCCAGAGCGAAATGCTGGCGCCCCCCAGCATGGCGCCCAGCGCGATCCCGCCATTGGCCGCCGACACGTTGACCGTCCCGGCCAGCGCCTGCGCATCCGGCGCCGACTTCATCACCCGCAGCTGGCAGATCGGATAGAGCGCCGTATTGGCCACGCCCCAGACCGCCAGCGCGGCGACCAACCCAATGGGTTGTCGCGCCAACCACATGACCGCCACCATGCCCACCGCCAGCATCGCGCTGAACGCAGCCGTCGTCGCCAGGGGCCTGCGATCCACCCACAGGCCGCCCAGCCAGTTGCCGATCAAACCCACCGCGCCAAAGCCCATCAGCCACCAGCCCACCTGCGATGACGGCACCTGCGCCACCTGCTCCAGCAGCTCGGCCAGGTAGGTATAGCCGGTGAACATCGCGGTGAACACCACCACGGACAGCACCGCATTGGCGATGAACGCCGGATGGCGCAGCAGGCGTGCCTGCGCCGCCAAGCCCACGCGCTGGCCGGCTTTCATGCGGGGCATGGCCATCTGCAGCAGCGCGGCCACCGCCAGCGACAGGGCCGCCAGGATCCAGAAGGCAGCGCGCCACCCCACCGCATCGCCAGCCAGGGTGCCCAGCGGAATGCCGAACAGCATGGCGCCCGAGATGCCCAGGTAGACCGTCGACACCGCCCTCCCCGCCCGCTGCGGCCCGGCCAGTTGCGCGGCGGTCTCGCTGGCCGTGCCCCAGAACACGGGCAAGGCCAGGGCCGGCACGGTGCGCGCGATCGCCAAAACCCAGAGATTGGGCGCCATCGCCGCGACGGCATTCGACACGGCAAAAAGCACCAGCACCGCCACGAACAGGCGCTTGCGCTCGATGTGGCCCAGCCACGCCGTCAGCGCCGGCCCGCACAGCATCACCACCACGGCAAAGAGCGTCACCAACTGGCCGGCCGTGGAAACGGACACACCCAGATCCCGGGCCAATGCCGGCAGCAACCCCACCATCAGGAATTCAGTGGTCACGATCACGAACGCGGCCACCGCCAGCACGACGATGGACGATGCGCCGGCTTTCGTGCCGGTGGGTTCAGTGGTGAGGGGTTCTGTGGCAAGCGTGGGCATACGGATGGGGATGGGGATAGGAATGGGGATGGGCAAAGCCTTCTTCTGGCTGATCCACCAGCTTATTCAATCCCAGGTTTCTTCTGTTGGATGCTTTTTCCTGATTCAATGGAGAAAAATTCTGCAATCGACTCCCTGGAGGGCCCCGCCATCGTGAACAGCTCGGAACGCCTCAAAGGCATCGACGTGTTTGTCGCCGTCGCCGCCGCCGGCAGCTTCGCGGCCGCGGCAGAGCGGCTGAACCTCACCGGTTCCGCCGTCGGAAAATCCATCGCACGGCTGGAGGCGCGGCTGAGCACCCGGCTGTTCGAGCGCACCACCCGCAAGCTGCAGTTGACGGACGCCGGCACCGCCTTCCACCGGGTTTGCCTGCGCGTGCTGGAAGACATCGAATCGGCCGAACGCGTGCTGGCATCCGACACCGCCGAGCCATCCGGCCGCCTGCGCGTGGACGTACCCGCCACCTTCGGCCGCCGCCAGGTCATGGCCTGGCTCATGGCCTTCGCGGCGGATCACCCCGCGGTGCAATTGCACGTCTCGTTCACCGACCGCTTCGTGGACGTGGTGGATGACGGCATCGACGTCGCCGTGCGCATCGGCGGCGCCGACACCTGGCCCGCCAACCTGGGGCACCGGTTCCTCGGCAAGGAGCGCCTGATCTTCTGCGCCTCACCCGCCTATCTGGAGCGCAAGGGCGTGCCCGCCACGCTGGAAGACCTGCTGTCCTCGCACGACGCGATCACCTACGGCCGCGCGGACGGAACGGCCAGCCCCTGGCTCATTTCCCAGGGAGCCGGCCCGACCGAGCGGCGCGCGGTGGACAGCCGCATCGTCGTGGGCGATGGAGAGGCACAGCTCAACGCCGTGGTGGCGGGCCTGGGGGTCGCGCAACTGGCGACCTGGCTGGCGGGGGACGCGCTGCGTGCGGGGCAGTTGGTGCCGATCCTGCCGGACTACGATCTGGAGGGATTACCGCTGCACATCGTCTGGCCGCGCAGCAAACGGCTGCTGCCCAAGGTGGATAGCTTGCTGGGCCACTTGGCGGAGCATTTGCGCGTGCGTTGAAATGGGATTCACGCGGGGAGCGGTCTCGAGCAGTACGAGGGGTTAGGCCCACTACCGCTTTTCAGCTTTGACGTGTGGGTGTCGGCCGTGCAGCGGTTGCAGACCTTGGACCGATGATGCCTACAGGCCGCTGTGGGGCCAGGAGCAGCCGCTCGTTCAGGGCCGGAATCGGGGCCAAAAGCAGACGTTAGACACAGAGGTGCAAGAGGTGGTTGTAGGCTAAAGAACCACTAGAGCCCCGTTGCGAATTGGTATCAAATCGCCGCCAGCTTACTGTCTGCACAATAAACACATGAACGAGCAGATACCCGAACCTCATTGATACGCAGTGCAGCCCAAGCCTGTTGCTTCTCTGCTCGGTACCAGCAAACGCGGACATGCTTACTTGCGAACGTTGTTGATCCATGAGCCCGCTCGGTCCTGATGGTCGTCTTTCCCAAGCCAAGTCAGTGCTGTTTCATGCACCGTATCGTCTCAAGGCTTCAAATTAATGCCGAGCACATCGTGATGTGATTTATGCAGACCTCCCCCAGCACTGTCAGAATCGCCTGCAGCGGTATGCCTATAAAGTGCCGCATCAGGGAGGAATGAGGTTTATGCAGAGTTCAGATGCGGTAGTGAAAGCTAGCACGTTGAAGGTGCCGAAGCTAATCCTTGCCGATGGCAGGTACGTGACACGCGGCAAGCCTCGTAGCGGCGGCTTGGCACAGGTTTACCAAGCATCAGACACGGAGACTGGCGAAACTGTCGCTGTAAAGGTTTTCCGCGTCACGGGTGAGCCGGACGACATCGTCGAGGAATCGTTCCGCCGAGAGGTCCAGGCGCTATCGGAGCTGAAGCACCCTGGAATCATCCGCATCCTAGACTCTGGGCGTGACGACGACGAGGAAGTGCACTACTTAGTGATGGACTGGGTCGACCAAGATCTCAAAACGAGGTATCTGGAAACGCCCTCCTCCCAGTCTGCATTTCCCGACTGGGATAGCTACTACCAAACAATTGGTCTTCCTGTGCTGGAGGCTCTGTCCTTCGCCCACTCCCGCGGTGTGGCACACCGGGACGTCAAACCAAGCAATGTACTGCTGACGCCCGAGGGCCAGGTCCGCCTCTGCGACTTCGGTATTTCGAAAATCCGGAACTATCTTGCGCCTGGCGTCACGCTTGCCCAGTTCGCATCCGAGCCGTTCTCCCCGCCCGAACCAGATGACGGCAGCTACAGCTACAGCCGCGATGTCTTCGGCTTCGCCGTTCTGAGCCTAAGTTTGCTTAGTGCAATGCCAGTGAAGACTGCAGCGGACGTCCAGCGCGTCGTGGAAGAGGTAGACGTTCCTCCTGGCGTACGGCAACTGCTACGGCGATGCCTCTCGACAGACAGTCCTGCCGATCGGCTAGCTATGGCTGCCGTGTTGATTGCAGAGCTCGCACAGGCCGCTCCGCAGGCGTTGCCAACGAAGCCGGTAGCGCTCTTCGTTCTAACGAACAAGGTCCGCGCGACGCTTGAGCACGACATGGCCATCAACAATTCTGATGCTGACCGATTTGTGACCGCAGATCTTGCCCAGGCAGTCGGCGAGCAAATGCCTGAAGATCCGGCGCGGCCAGGCTGGAGCATGTATCTCTACGGGGACAAGTATGGCTACATCGCGCGACCTGATGAGTTCGGCAGCAAGCTGGCTCTCGTGAGCGCTCGAGATTACTCAGCATCGGAGCTCGAGCGACGTACCAAGCAAGCGTTTGAGCTGGGCGTCCGATTCGACATCACCGGCACTGCCCCAGCGGCATCAACCGCTTCGTTGGCAGCAATGCGCGAGGTACTCGCCGAGGCACATGAGAAGCGCAAACACCAACAATTGGAGGAGCGCGAACGCAAGCTGTTCTACACATGGCTGGACCTGCTGTCTGCGAAGGCTGCAATGGAAAAGCAGCGGCAAACGCACCTCTTGTACGAAAAGAAGGAAGAGTTCCAAGAGTTCCTGAAGCTGACCCTCTCGCCCAATCAGACAGCCAACGTGCTACTGGACCAACAGGTCTCTATAGATTCGGGTTTAAGGGACGTTTTCCAGGGCCTCGTTGTGCGAGCGCACGGAAACACCCTGCTGATCCGGCCAAGCGACCGAAACAGACTCAGCCTTACCGCCCTGCCCGATTCAGGCCGT
This sequence comes from Acidovorax sp. BLS4, assembly GCF_032929295.1. Classification (NCBI taxonomy): domain Bacteria; kingdom Pseudomonadati; phylum Pseudomonadota; class Betaproteobacteria; order Burkholderiales; family Comamonadaceae; genus Acidovorax; species Acidovorax sp. BLS4. Next base: position 4,696,404 of record NZ_CP136797.1, on the reverse strand, counting down.
GTCGAGACTGACTCAACTCGCACAGATATGGCATTAGACCGTCAGCGGGCGGCCGTGGAGGCTGTCAGATTCGGCCGGTCTGTGAATCCGGAGCTTGGGAAGCTGATTGCGAGTCCGGAGAAGGTGTCCGTGCCTCCGTCCCAGGACATCGATTTCATCCAGACGAAGATTGACGACGACAAGAAGGCAGCAGTGCTTGCTGCGTACGCAGGACCTGATCTGCTGGTCGTGGAGGGTCCTCCTGGCACAGGCAAGACCACTTTCATCACTGAACTCGTTCTCCAAACGCTGCGCCGCGAGCCGAACGCGCGGGTACTGCTGACATCGCAAACGCACGTGGCGCTTGACAACTCCCTAGAGCGAATCGTCTCGCAATCGGGCGGAAAAGTCGAAGCCATTAGGATTGGCCAACGAGAGGATGACCGCATCGCCCAAAGCACGCGCGAGCTACTGCTCGACGAGCAGCTGCCTGTACTCCGCAAGCGGGCTCTGGCCTCAGGTGCATTGTTTTTGGAAGACCGTGCCACCGCGCTGGGCATCCCCCTGGAGCAAGTCCACCGTTCTATGGCGTTAGACAAACTTTGCAGCTTGAAGACACGCCTGGAGCAGGTCACATCGCGTATCCAAGCAATTGCGAAGCTGCTTGAAGAGCAGAAGGTAAAGCCACTGCTGCCCGAGTTCCTGCGGCAGATGAAGGACGAGCTCACCGGCTTGACCGCCGAGCAGGATGAGCTTGATAGGAGCGCGACCAAGGCCCGGGGCGAACTTGCGAAATATGTGTCCAAGGAAGACTTCGCCGAGTTCACCCAATGTCCGCTTGAAGAGTTGCGGATCTGGGTCGATGAGTACAACGACCGCTCGCCGGGAGGGGCTCAACTCAAGGACCTGCTGCATATTCACGCCGATTGGTCAGCGGAGTTTGGACGCAGCGTCGAGTTCAAAGCCGCCGTGGTGGCCTCCGCTCAGGTGGTGGCCGGCACATGCCTTGGCGTGGCCAGCGTCCCTGGCAAGCACGACCTGACGTACGATCTATGCATCGTCGATGAGGCATCGATTGCCACACCGACGGAGGTACTCGTGCCGATGTCTCGCTCACATCGGACAGTGCTCGTGGGAGACAACAAGCAACTTTCGCCATTTCAGGATCGCGAGCTGGGCAACGCAGGCCTCCTCGAAAAGTTTGGGCTGGTCCCGGCAGACCAAAAACTAACGCTGTTCCAGCGACTGACCGAGGGACTTCCCCTAGACCTGCGAAAGACGCTGACGACCCAGCATCGGATGTTGCCGGCACTCGGAAATCTTGTCTCCGAGTGCTTCTACAACGGCCAGCTGAAAAGCGTAGAACGAGCGCCGGCCGAGCATTTGATGAGCGCTTGGCCAAAACCTGTCATGTGGTTCTCAACGTCACGGCTGCCAAGGCACCGCTCGCAAAAAATAGGAACATCGCACTACAACGATGTTGAGGTCGAGGAGATCCTGAAGCAACTTGGCTTACTAGACTTCAAAATAAGGAACGGTAAATTTCCTGCAAAGAGAGTCAGCGTCGCGTTACTGACGGGCTATGGCGAGCAGCGACAGCGTCTCGATCAAAGCGTTCAATCGAGACGACACGAGTGGAAGAGTTTCAGCGACATCTACGTCAACGTAGTAGACGCCTTCCAAGGCCGAGAGGCTGACGTGGTCCTGTTCTCCGTCACCCGCTCCGAGGTAGATAGCCTCGGTTTCTTAAAGGAGATGGAGCGCATCAACGTTGCGCTCTCCCGAGGCAGAGAGCTACTCGGCATCGTCGGCGACCATTACTACTGCCAGACTGTGAAGGGCGACTTGAATCCGCTCAAGGACGTCATTGAGCACATGCGACGAAATCCCGATGACTGTCAAATTCAGGAGTTGAAACCGTGACGCTCCAAACGATGTTGAACGAGGCGGCTGAGAGTCGTCCTGGCCTGCAGCTCACGTGCTTCAAGGAAGCGGGGCTACCTATCTACGTCCTCAATGTGCGCGTGCTTGTCAAAGAGGTTCGCGCGCTGCCGCCAGTAGAGACCGCCGTGCTTCGCGCTGTGCGAGCAGGCCTCACCCAGCCCCACGAGATCTATCGCTTCCTCGGCTTGCCTGAGCGCTCTCTCATGCCGGTGCTGGCAGAACTGGGGAAGAAAGAATATCTGCAGTACAGCCGGCCCATTGGCAGCACCGATGCCATGGTCAAGCTGACCGCACCGGGGCGAATCGCGGTCGCTGAGGCCTGCTCTGTTCTACCGGTCGAGCGAACAGTTCAGATTTGCTGGGATGCGCTGACTCGCAAGGTCGTCAATATAAGTTCGGAGCAACTCACAAAGCCTCGAGACATGACTGAGCAGGGGCGCTTTGAAGTCCCAGGCGTAAATGCTCGCGAGCTTCGGCCGACAGATATCTCTCTAGAGTTCTTCGACGCCATCCTTGAGCGAAATAAGCCGGCTCTGGCTCTCAAGCAAGAACTCATCGCCATCCAAAGCATCGACCGTCGTGAGTTGCGCTATCTCGAATGTCTGATGTTGTTCTACCGAAGGACAGCAGAGCCAGCGATTATAGATGTTGGCTTCTGGAGAGAGGATGGGGCGTCCCTGCCGCACGAACAGGCCTTCCGCGAGATTGGCGGTCCTGAGCGAGTCGGCGCACGGCTACTTGCCGAGTCCGCGAGCAACCGGCCAGAGTCGGTCATGCAGACCGCACGGGAGACGCGGGTGGCAACGAGAGTTGCGGGCCAACCTACCGTCCCTGCCGAGCTTGAGGACTCCGTGGGCAGTACGCTGCAATCGCTGCTTTGCCACCAGCATCCACAGGTCCTACGGGATGCCCTCAAGAACGCCAAATCGAGGTTGCTGATCATCTCGCCATGGATTCGGCATCAGGTCGTAGATCGATTCTTCCTTGTGGACCTTGAAGCAGCGCTCCGTCGTCGGGTGAAGGTGCACATCGGATACGGCATCGATGAGGGAGACCGTCAGGGACAACCTGCAGCGCCCGCGGCCGCCGACGTTAAGCCAGCAATCACCGAGCAGGCAAAACGAGCATTAGACGCCCTGGCGAAGCACTACCCAAATTTCAAGTTTGTCTACATCGGCAACACCCACCGGAAGATGCTCGTGTGCGACACCGATTTTTCAGTGACCACGAGCTTCAACTGGCTCTCCTTCCGAGGCAGTCCACGTGATAAACCGAGGGACGAGTATGGACAAATGGTTCGCAAGCAGCACTATATTGACCAGCACTACGACGAGGGGATTCGACTAATCGAGCAGGGCTACCAAGGTGTCTAGACTGCCGATGTGATTTAACTCTTGACTGGAGGCGGCCGGTTTTCAGGTTGAACGTCGGTTTTTGGGCGTCGAACTCGAGGAATCGATTGCCGGCAATCGCTGAGCGGCCTCTCCAGACGCCGTTGCGAGCGACTGCTTTGGGCGTACAGCCGCCGTCTGATTGGCTTCGCTGAGCGTCGGAGACCAGCCTAAACCAGTTAGTCAGAAGCCGTGGCAATTGCTAGCTCCCGGCCGGTCGCTGTAGTGGTAGTAGCAATTGTTTGCCAGATAAAGGGGGTGCCAAGGCGATCAAAAACAACCGCAAACCACCGACTGTGTTTGGCACAGCGGCCAGCACTCACCCATCAGCGCCAGCAGCCCATTCGCCTCAAACCTTCGCGCGCAGCGCCACGGCCCCCCGTGCCAATTCGGTCACCCTCGCCCAATCCCCCTGCGCCAGCGCATCCCCTGGCACCAGCCACGACCCGCCGACGCAGGCCACATTCCCCAGCGCCAGAAACTCCGCCGCATTGCCCGGCTGGATCCCACCCGTGGGGCAGAAGACCACATCGCTGAACGGCCCCTGCCACGCCTTGAGCATGGCCAGGCCACCGGCCTGAACGGCGGGAAAGAACTTCAGCGCGTTGAAGCCCTCTTCCTGCGCCATCATGATCTCGCTGCCCGTTGCCACGCCGGGCAGCAACGGCAGCCCCAGGTCGCGGCAGGCGCGGCCGACCGCTGGGGTGAAGCCCGGGCTCACCGCGAAGCGGGCCCCGGCACGGGCGGCGGCCTGGGCATCGGCCGCGCTGCGCACGGTGCCGGCGCCGACCACTGCTTCGGGCACGTCGCGGGCGATGGCTTCCATGCAGGCCAGGGCCTGCGGGGTGCGCAGCGTCACCTCCAGCATGCGGATGCCGCCAGCCACCAGGGCGCGGGCCATGGGCACGGCGTGGGCCACATCGTTGAGCACGATGACCGGGATGACCGGCGCGTCGCGCATGACCTGCACGGCGGTGAAGGCCGCGTTGCCGTGGTTCTGCTGGTTGGTGTCGTCGTCGTTCACAGCCACGAGCAGGCTCCCTCTTCTGCGCTGAGCGCGTTGCGCCGGAATCCGGCAAACAGTTCACGGCCCCAGCCGTGGGCGTTGTCTTCGGCCTGTGCGGGCGGCAGCACGGCGGGCGTGCGGGCCTGCCAGGTGGCGGCATCGACCAGCACGTCGAGCGTGCCCGCCACGGCGTCCAGCCGGATGACGTCGCCGTCCTGCACCCGCGCCAGCGCGCCGCCGGCGTTGGCTTCGGGCGAGACGTGGATGGCGGCCGGCACCTTGCCCGATGCGCCGCTCATGCGGCCATCGGTCACCAGCGCCACGCGGTATCCCTTGCCTTGCAGCACGGCCAGGGGCGGGGTCAGCTTGTGCAGCTCGGGCATGCCGTTGGCCTGCGGCCCTTGCCAGCGCACCACGCAGATCACGTCGCGGTCCAGCTGCCCGGCCTGGAAGGCGGCCTGCAGTTCGGCCTGCGAGCCGAACACGGCGGCGGGCGCCTCGACCACGTGGCGGTCTTCCGGCACGGCAGAGACCTTGATCACGCTGCGCCCCAGGTTGCCCTGCAGCAGCTTGAGGCCGCCGGTGGCGCTGAACGGCGCGGTGGCCGGGCGCAGCACGCCGTCGTCGCCGCTGGCGCCGATGTCGGTCCAGCCCAGGCGCCCTTCGGCGTTGCCATGGGGCAGCCGGGTGTATTCGCGGATGCCGCCGGGCCGCACGGTGAGCACGTCTTCGTGCATCAGGCCGGCATCGAGCAGTTCGCGCAACACGTAGCCCGGGCCGCCCGCGGCCTGGAACTGGTTCACGTCGGCGCTGCCGTTGGGGTACACGCGGGCCAGCAGCGGCACGGCGTGCGACAGCGCGGCGAAGTCGTCCCAGTCGATGACGATGCCGGCCGCACGCGCCACGGCCACCCAGTGGATGAGGTGGTTGGTGGAGCCGCCCGTGGCGAGCAAGGCCGACATGGCGTTGACGATGGCGCGCTCGTCGATAACCTTGCCGATGGGCGGGCACGCGGGGCCGAGCACGGTGCGCGCGGCCTCGCGGGTCAGCTCCTGCCGCAGCGCCTGGCCGGGGTTGATGAAGGCGGTGCCGGGCACGTGCAGGCCCATGGCTTCCAGCAGCATCTGGTTGCTGTTGGCGGTGCCGTAGAACGTGCAGGTGCCTTCGCTGTGGTAGGCGGCGGATTCAGCGGCCAGCAGTTCGGCGCGGCCCACCAGGCCTTGCGCGGCCTGCTCGCGCACCTTGGCCTTGGCGTTGTTCGACAGGCCCGAGGTCATGGGCCCGGCCGGCACGAAGACGGTGGGCAGGTGGCCGAACTGCAGCGCGCCGATGAGCAGGCCGGGCACGATCTTGTCGCACACGCCCAGCATGAGCGCGGCGTCGAACACGTCATGGCTCAGGGACACCGCCGTGGCCATGGCGATCACGTCGCGGCTGAACAGGCTCAGCTCCATGCCGGGCGTGCCCTGCGTGACGCCGTCGCACATGGCGGGCACCCCGCCGGCGACCTGCGCGGTGGCGCCGTGCTTTCGGACCTCGTCCTTGATCAGATCGGGGTAGTGCTGCAGCGGCGCGTGGGCCGAGAGCATGTCGTTGTAGGCATTGACGATGCCAACGTTGGGTGCCTTCTGGGCCACCACGCGCAGCTTGTCGTTGCCGGGCATGCCGGCGAAGGCGTGCGCCACGTTGGCGCAACCCAGTCGGTCGGCACCGCGGTCGCGGTGTGCATGGGCTTCGAGCTGGGCAAGGTAGGCGGCGCGGGTGGGCGCGCTGCGCTCGCGGATGCGCCGGGTAACGGCTTCAACGGTGTCGTGGATGGGCATGCTGGCGGGTGTTGGCAACGGGCTGGCGGAGCGCCCATGGTAAACCCGCAGGCCGCTCCGTCTGTAGGCAAAGGGCATGTGTCGGCCCGCCCCGGCCCGTGGCCGCGGGGCGAGCCCATGCGTGCCGGGTTACTGGGCGCCGCGCGCCTGCTTGACGGCCGCGTTCACCGCGTCCCAGGTTTCCTGGCCGACCGATTTGGCGATGCCGGTGTTCACGCTGGCGAGCTTTTCGCGCATGCGGTTGGCTTCCGAGCCGGGCAGTTCGTTGACCTGCATGCCCTTGGTCTTGAGGTCGGCCAGGGCCTTGGCGGCTTCTTCGCGCGTGTCCTTGCGTTCGAAGTCGCGGCTCTTGACGGCGGCGTCCTGCAGCACCTTCTTTTCCGCGGCGGAGAGGGTGTCCCACCACTTCTTGCTGACGGTGACGATCCACGGGCTGTACACGTGGTTGGTTACCGTGAGGTACTTCTGCACTTCGTAGAACTTGCTGGACACCACCGTGTTGAACGGGTTCTCTTGGCCATCGACCGCGCGCGTTTCCAGGGCAGTGAACAGTTCCGAGAACGGCAGCGGCACGGCGTTGGCGCCCAGGGCCTTGAAGCTGTCCAGGAACACGTTGTTCTGCATCACGCGCAGCTTGATGTCGCCCAGGTCTTCCAGCTTGTTGACGGGGCGCTTGCTGTTGGTGAGGTTGCGAAAGCCGTTCTCCCAATAGACCAGCCCGACCATGCCCTTGGGCTCCAGCTTGGCCTTGACCTTTTCGCCGACCGGGCCGTCGAGCACGGCGTCGGCCTCCTTCACGTTGTTGAAGAGGAACGGCGTGTCCCACACGGCCATCTCGGGCACGATGCCCACCAGCGTGGCGGTGGAGCCCACCATCATCTCCTGTGCGCCACCGATCAGCGCCTGCTGCATCTGGGTGTCGGAGCCCAGGGCGGCGTTGCCGATGGTGCGCACCTTCATCTTGCCGCCGGAGGCCTTCTCGACCTCCTGCGCGAACAGGCGGGCCGCGCGGCCCTGGTTGGAATCGTCGACCAGGCCATAGCCGAAGCGCACGAGGCGCGGCTTGAAGTCCTGGGCCTGGGCGGCCCCGGCGGCCACCAGTGCGGCCACCAGGCCGGCGAGAGCGAAACGGATACGCATGCTTGTCTCCTTGTATTGAAAGCGCTGAAGAGAGAGGGAAAACGAAACCATTGGAAATCGGGGCCGGCTGCGGTTCAATGCAGCCAGCGCAGCGGGCCGGTGATCAGCACCGGGAACAGCACGAACAGCACCAGCAGCACTACGTACATCAGCAGGAACGGCGTGGTGCCCTTGATGACGGTCTCCATGCGCAGACCACCCACCCCCGCCACCACGTTCTGCACCGTGCCGACGGGCGGCGTGATGAGGCCGAGCGATCCCACATAGATGAACATGAAGCCGAAGTACACCGGATCGATGCCGGCCTTCACCGCCAGCGGCAGGCACACCGGCCCGAAGATCAGGATGGTGGGCGTCAGGTCCATGGCCGTGCCCACGACGAGCAGGAACAGCATCATCAGCGCCATGAACACGATGGGATTTCCCATCACGCCGGAGAAGCTGTCCGCCAGCATGGCGGGCAGGTCGGCCAGGGTGATCATGTAGGCCGTCACAGTGGCCGCGCCGCACAGGAACATCACCACGGCGGTGGTCTTGCCCGCCGCCAGGAACACTTCGTACAGCTGTGACCAGGTGAGTTCGCGGTAGACGAACATCGACACGAACAGGGCGTAGACCGCGGCCACCACGGCGGCTTCGGTCGGCGTGAAGATGCCGCCCTTGAGCCCGCCCAGGATGATGACCGGCATCATCATGGCCCAGAAGCTGTGGACCAGCGCCTTCATGCGCGCACCCCATTCCACGCGCTCCATGGACGGCAGCTGGTGCTTGCGGGCGATCCACCACCAGGCCAGGATCAGGAAGATGCCCATCATCAGGCCCGGAAACACCCCCGCCAGGAACAGCTTGCTGATGGAGGTGTTGGTCGTCACCCCATAGATCACGAACGGCATCGACGGCGGAATGATCGGCGCGATGATGCCGCCCGATGCCAGCAGGCCCGCGCTGTAGCTGGGCGGGTAGTTCTGCTGGCGCATCATGGGCAGCAGGATGGTGGCCAGGGCCGCAGTGTCGGCGATGGCCGAGCCGCTCATCGAGGCCAGCAGCACCGCGGCGCCGATGGCCACGAAGCCCAGTCCCCCGCGGATGTGCCCCACGAAAGCGCGCGCCAGGTCGATGATGCGGCGCGACAGCCCGCCCGCATTCATCAGCTCGCCCGCCAGGATGAAGAACGGCACCGCCAGCAGCGGAAAGTTGTCGAAGCCGGCCTGCAGGTTCTGCGCGAGCAGCTGCGAGTCGAAGAAGTCCAGGTGCCACATCAGGGCCACGCCCGTCAGCACCAGCGCGTGGGCGATCGGCATGCCGATCACCATGCCGCCGATGAGCACCAGCAGAAAAATCGCGGTCACGATCATGTCCGGCCCCTTATTCGATGTCACCCGCCCCGCCGGCCGGCGTGGGCGGCTCGCCGCGCAGCAGGTCGAACACCAGGGCCACCAGCAGGCCGGCCGCCAGCACCAGCGTGGCGGCTGCGGCCAGCGCCAGCGGGTAGCCGAGCACCGTGCTGTAGCTGCTCATGCCGGCCACCACCTGCTCCCACGAGCCCTTCAGCAGCAGCACCATGCACACCGCCACGAGCAACTGGCTCACCCAGAACAGGCCCTTGCGCGCCCCGCCCTTCACGCGCGAGGTGAGCATGTCGAAGCCCAGGTGCTTGCCTTCGAAGGCCGCGACGATGGAGCCCACCGCCACCAGCCACACGAACAGCAGGCGCGAGACCTCTTCGTACGACACGATGCTGGTGTGGAACACATAGCGCAGCACCACGTTGACGAACACCGCCACCACCATGCCGGCGAGCGCCAGCACCATGAACAGCTCGGCCAGCCGCTGCAGCGCCGGCTTGCGGCGGGGTGGCGCGTGCGGGGAGGAAGACGGGGCGGACGGGGCGGCCAGATCCCTCGTCGGCGGCTGCGGACTGCTCATGCGTTGTCTCCTGCCGCTGTGTCGCGGCCTGTTTTTTCGGGGGTGAAAGCCTCGGGGCCGCGCACCCAGGCCACGGCGTCCTGCACCAGCGTGGCGATGGGCTGCGTGGCATCGAGCGTCAGCACGCCGGGCTCGCCCTCGGGCGATTCCAGTGTGGCGAACTGGTCGGCCACCAGGGCGGGCGAAAAGAAGTGGCCGGGCCGCGACTGCACGCGCACCAGCGCTTCGTCATAGCCCAGCTTCAGGAAGACGAAGCCGAGCGCCGGGTGCGCCTCGCGCAGGCGGTCGCGGTACTTGCGGCGCAGCGCGGAGCAGGTCAGCACCACGCCCGGCCCGCCTTCGCTGGAGTCCAGCAACCGGGCCAGGCGGCCGAGCCAGCCGGCGCGGTCGGCATCGGTCAGCGGCGTGCCGGCCCGCATCTTGGCGATGCTCTCGGGGGCGTGGTAGGCGTCGCCTTCGTGCAGCGTCCAGCCCAAGGACTGCGCGCAGGACTCGCCGACGCTGGACTTGCCGCAGCCCGACACGCCCATCACGACGATGGCCTGCGGGCGAAACATTGAGATAGCGCTATCCATTGAATTCGAAGAAATGCGGTGGGGCATGGCGCCGCACCGCGGGTGGCTGGGCCGGGTTTGCTGCACGCTACAGCGCCATCGGTCGCCGCATGCTTGTTTACCCTGTGAAAGATAGCGCTATCTTAGGAAACAATGCCACCCAGACTGCTCCGGATTAACCCTTGACCGACGCCACCCGCCGCCCCCGCCGTTCCAGCGGCCGCATCACGCTCGATGACGTGGCGCGCGATGCCGCCGTGAGCCCGATCACCGTCTCGCGCGTGCTGCGCGGCGAACGCAGCGTGGACGCGCAACTGGCCGAGCGTGTGCGCGCCTCGGCCGACCGCCTGGGCTACGTGCCCGATCCGGCGGCGCGCGCCCTCGCCTCCCAGCGCAGCACCCAGGTGCTGGTGCTGGTGCCCATGCTGTCCAACACGCTCTTCGTCGATCTGCTGGAGGCGGTGCACCGCACGCTGTTCCCCGAGGGCTTTCACCCGCTCATCGGCGTGACCCACTACGACACCACCGAAGAAGAGTTGCTGCTGCGCACCTATCTGCCCCACCGGCCCGCCGGCCTGCTGGTCACCGGGTTCGACCGCAGCGAAACCGCCCGCCAGCTCATCGCCCGCAGCGGCGTGCCCTGCGTGCACCTGATGGAGACCAGCACGGCGCCGGACGTCGCCTGCGTGGGCTTTTCGCAGACCGCTGCGGGCGCTGCCATCACCCGCCACCTGCTGGACCGGGGCCGCCGCCGCATCGCCTTCTGCGCCGCCCAGCTGGACCCGCGCACGCTGCAGCGCGCCGAGGGCTACCGCCGCTGCCTGCGCGAGGCGGGCCTGTACGACCCGGCGCTGGAGGTGCTCAGCCCGGAGCGCTCGTCGGTCGCACTGGGCGCACGGCTGTTCGAAGAGGTGGTGCGCCGCATGCCCGGCGTGGATGCCATCTTCTTTTGCAACGACGACATCGCCCAGGGCGGGCTGCTGGCGGCCAACCGGCTGGGGGTGGCGGTGCCCGGGCGGATCGCGGTGGCCGGATTCAACGACCTGGAGGGCAGCGACCAGATGGTGCCGCCGCTCACCACCGTGCGCACGCCGCGCGCCGAGGTCGGGCGCGCCGGCGCGGCGATGCTGCTCGGGCTGATGCGCGGCGCGCCCACCGGGCCGGGCTGCGTCGAGCTGGGCTACGAACTCGTCGTGCGCGGCAGCACCTGATCACCGATCCAGCGCGGGAATGGCCAGCGGTGCGCCGCGCTGGTGCGCATCCAGAACGATCTGCGTGGTGAAGCTGCGCACGTTGGGGTCGTGCAGCAGGCACGCCTCGCAGAAGGCCTCGTAGGCCGCCAGGTCGGGCACGATGACGATCAGCACGTAGTCGACGCTGCCGGCCACGCCGTAGCATTGCTGCACCTCGCCGCGCTGTCCCACGGTCTCGCGGAAGGCCCGCGTGGCGCGTGCCGACTCGTCGATCAGGTCGACCTGCACGATGGCCGTGATGCCCAGGCCCAGCCGGGTGCAATCGAGCTGGGCGGTCTCGGCCTGGATGACGCCCGCCTCGCGCAGGCGCTTCAATCGCCGTTGCACCGCCGCGGCGGACAGGCCAACGCGCGCGCCGATCTGCTCGCTGGGCACGCGGGTGTCCCGCTGGTAGAGGTCGAGGATCTGGCGGTCGAAGGCGTCGAGGGGCATGGCGTCGGAGGGTTGCACGAAGGCCGCGTGGAAGGCGCCCACAATGCGGCGAGGCGGCGCTGGCGGGGGCGCAATCGCGGCCCGGCCCACCGCCCCGGTTTGCATACTTTGGGCATGACCATTATCGACACCCCCCACCGCCTCTCGCTGCGCAACATCGAGCGCGCGGCCTCCCTGATCGACCCCGTGTTTCTCCACAGCCCGCAGTACGAATGCGAGCCGCTCAGCCAGGCGCTGGGCGCCGCCCTGACGCTCAAGGTCGAAACACTGAACCCGCTGCGCTCGTTCAAGGGGCGCGGCGCCGACTTCTTCCTCAAGGACAACGCGGCGGCGCTGGCCGGCCGGCCCCTGGTCTGCGCCACGGCCGGCAACTGGGGGCAGGCCATGGCCTATGTGTGCCGCGCCCGCGGCTGGCCGCTGGTGGTCTATACCGCCACCACGGCCAATGCCTTCAAGGTCGAGCGGATGCGCGCGATGGGCGCGGAGGTGCGCCTGCACAGCGACGACTTCGACACCGCCAAGGAAGAAGCCCGGCGCTTTTGCGCGTCGTCCGGCGCGCTGCTGGTCGAGGATGGGCTGGAGACCCAAATCAGCGAAGGCGCCGGCACCATCGCCCGCGAACTGCTGGCGCGCGATGCCTTCGATGCCCTGCTGGTGCCGCTGGGCAATGGCGCCCTGCTCAACGGCATGGGCCTGTGGACGAAAGCCCATGCGCCGGCCACGCGGGTGATCGGCGTTTGCGCGGAAGGCGCGGATGCCATGGCCGCCTCCTGGAAGGCGCACCGGCTGATCGAGCGGCCCGCCACGCAGACCATCGCCGATGGCATTGCGGTGCGGCGACCCGTTCCCCAGGCCCTGGACGACATGCAAGGCCTGGTGGACGACGTGCTGCTGGTGAGCGATGCGGCCATCCGGCGCGCGATGCAGCGGGTGTTCCAGACGGCCGGCTTGATGGTGGAGCCCGCCGGCATCGTCGGCGTGGCCGCCGTGATGGAACACCCCGCGCTGCGATTGCAGAAGCTGGCGACCGTGCTGTGCGGCAGCAACCTCACCCCGCAGCAGATCGTGCAGTGGCTGCATTGAGGCCCCTTCCGCCGAGATTGGAGCGCCCAGAGAAAAAGCCCGGCGGACCGGGCTTGCTGTCGAGGGATCGGAGGACGCGGCCGGCGGCCACCCCCTCACGCCCGGATCAAAGCGGTGCCAGCGTGACCTCGACGCGGCGGGCTTCGGCGTTGCTGCCGCCGGCCTGCGTGACGGCGGGCTTGCGCAGGTCGATCTTGTCTTCGGGCACGCCGGCCGTCTTGAGCGCGTCGCGCACGGCCAGGGCGCGGTCCTTGGCCAGCTGCGCGTTGGCGGCGGCGTCGCCCGTGGCATCGTGGTAACCGGAGACCACCACCGAGCGGCCTTCGGCCACGGCACGCGACACGTCGGCCAGGGCCGGTGCGGCACCAGGGGCCAGGTCCGCACGGCCCGTGGCGAAGTAGAAGCGGACCACGCCGCCATCCACCACCACGCGGGCCACTTCGTCCTCGGCCACCACCAGCGTGCCGGCGGGTGCGACCACCACGGCGGCGGGCTCGACCACCGGGGCGCGCGCCAGGCTGCGCTGCTTGTACACCGTCACGCCCACCACCGAGGACACCACCAGGGCAATCAACGCGAACAGGAACCCGAGGGCAAAACGTTGCTGGCTGTCGTCATCGGAACTGCTGAAGGCCATGGGAAGAACTCCGTAAAGTAAATAATGGGGGCTGAAGACAACCCGCGATTGTAGAGTCATGACGCCGCTGCCCGCCCCCTTGCGCGACCCCGCCCCCCTGCTCCAGCGCACCCTGGACGAATGGGGCGGCCAGGATGATCTGTGGATCTTCGGCTACGGCTCGCTGATCTGGCGGCCCGATTTCGACTTCGCCGAGCAGCGCCCCGCCCGCGTGCATGGCTGGCACCGCGCCCTCAAGATGTGGAGCCGCATCAACCGCGGCACGCCCGAGCGGCCCGGCCTGGTGTTCGGCATGCTCTCGGGCGGCAGCTGCCGCGGCATGGTGTTCCGCGTGGACCGCGAGCACGCCCGCCAGACCATGGTCAACCTCTGGCAGCGCGAGATGGCGCTGGCGGTGTACGACCCGCGCTGGCTGCCCTGCCAGACGCCCCAGGGCACGGTGCGCGCCCTCGCCTTCACGCTGTCGCGCCGCAGCCCGAGCCACGCCGGCGTGCTGCCGGACGACGAATACCGCCGCATCTTCGAGCAGGCCACCGGCATCTACGGCACCACCCGCGACTATGCCCAGGCCACCTACGACGAACTGCGCCGCCTGGGCATCCACGACCGGGCGCTGGGCAAGCTGCTGGCGCTGGCGCCCGGCCACAAGCGCTGACCCGCGGCGCGCGCCGGGGCACAATCGCCCGATGAGCAGCAGCCCCCTTTCCTCCTCCATCGCCGACCTGCGCAAGAGCTACGAGCGCGCGGAACTCAGCGAAGACGCTTCCCTGGCCGACCCGCTGGCCCAGTTCGACCAGTGGCTGCAGCAGGCCCTGGCCGCCCAGGTGCCCGAGCCCAACGCCATGACCCTCGCCACCGTGGGGCCCGATCTTCGGCCCAGCACGCGCATCGTGCTGGTCAAGGGCTACGACGAGCGTGGCATCGTCTGGTTCACCAACTACGACAGCCGCAAGGGCCGGCAACTGGCGGGCAACCCGTTCGCGGCGCTGCAGTTCCATTGGGTGGAGCTGGAACGCGTGGTACGCATCGAAGGCACCGTGGAAAAGGTGGACGACGCCGAGAGCGACGCCTATTTCAAGAGCCGCCCGCTGGACTCTCGCATCGGCGCCTGGGCCAGCCCGCAAAGCCAGGTGATCCCCGGGCGCGGCGTGCTGGTGGCCAACGCGGCCAGGTACGGCGCGCAGTTTTTGCTCAGCCCGCCGCGCCCCCCGCACTGGGGCGGCTACCGCCTCAAGCCCGAGCAATGGGAGTTCTGGCAGGGCCGCAAGAGCCGGCTGCACGACCGGCTGCGCTACCGGGCCGATGGCGGCCAGTGGGTGCGCGAGCGCCTCGCGCCCTGACCGCCCGCGCCGCGCGCCGGCGCGTCGGCCCGGCCGACCGGGCGCCAGGCCTCAGTGGAAGAACCGCTGCGCGACGACCAGCATGAGCGGCACCGTCACCAGCGCCAGCGCGGTGGACACGGCGATGCTGGCCGTCACCTCGTCCTGCATGGTGTCGTAGCGCTGCGTGAACAGGAACACGTTGGCCCCCACCGGCAGCGACGCGGCCAGGAACATCACCGCCGTCGAGGTGCCGCCCAGGCCGAAGGCCCAGGCCAGCGCCAGCAGCAACACCGGGTGCGCCAGGTTCTTGACCAGCGAAATGCGCAGCGCGTCGCGCGCATGGTGGCCCACCTTGCTGAACGCCAGCGTCACGCCCACCAGCAGCAGGGCCATGGGGCCGAGCGCCATGCCCAGCAGTTGCAGCGGCTTGTCCACCACCTCGGGCAGGTGCAGGCCGGTCTGCGCGAACAGCAACCCGGCCAGGATGGGCAGCGGCACCGGGTGCAGGATGCCGTTGCGCACGGCCTGCAGCACCGTGTGCAGCATGGGGCGCGGCGCGCTGCGGCCGTCGCGCTGGCTTTCATGCGCCTGCGCCAGCTCGAACACCACCGTGGCCGCCGTGAGCAGGATCAGCGCGTGCAGCGAGATCAGCGTGAACAGCGTCACCAGCCCTTCCTGGCCGTAGACCAGCCCGACCAGCGGCACGCCGATCATGATGGTGTTGCTGAACATGCTGGCCAGCCCGAACGCGGCCGAGCGGGTGGAGAACCCCATGAGCGCCAGCGACACGACGAACACCAGCCCGGCCGCGAGAAAGTACAGGCCCACCGGCTCGAAGTTCAGGTCCTGCACGCGCGACGTGCCCATGGTGCGAAACAGCAGCGCGGGCGTGAGCACCAGGAACACCAGGTTGGACAGATCCTTGACCGCCGAGGCCCGCACCCAGCCCAGGCGCCCGGCGAGAAAGCCGATGGCGATGAACAGGATCACCGGGATCATGGAGGCGAAGACGGGGGAGTTCACGGCGGCGATCCTGCGGGCAAAGCCTTCGATTATCGGTGCGGTGCATCGCGCCCTGCGCACCGCCGCGTCCGATGGGTCCCGTGGGGTGGCGGCTCGACGCAGCGGCCTGTCCTGTCCCGGCGGATGTCCAGCCGCCCGCGCACCGGTGAGCCGCTGCGGCGTGCACACGCCCCTGCCCGGCGCGCATGGTCCAGGCCCGCGCCAGTCCCAGGCGGTCGGTGCTGGCGAAAGGGGCGCCCTCATACCCTTTGCGCCATCCTTCAAAATGGGCTCCGGCGCAATCATCACTAGGGCATATAGCTATTAAATCAATAGCAATTCCTGGCGCCGATGCCCCGAGGACCCGGGCGGAGCCCGCCCGGGGGCGCGACGGCGCCCGGCCGCCCGCCCCCGGCGCCCGCTCAGAACGTTGCCTTCACGCCCACCTTCAGGCTGCGGCCCGGCAGCGGCGACTTCGGAAACGCCGTGGTGGTCAGGATCGACGTGGCGCTGTAGGCCAGCTTGTCGGTGATGTTGTCGAGGCGCGCATACCACAGCAGGTTGCTGCGCGTGGCGCCGAACTGCACCTGCTGGTGGTAGCCCACCGAGGCGTTCCACAGCGTGTACGCGCCGGTGGCGCGGGTGCCGTCGCTGGGCACGCGGTCCTGGGCGGCCAGGTGGTCGAAGCCCACGCCGGCGCGCCACGGGCCGCTGGCCCAGGCCAGCGTGCTGCCCAGGCGCAGCGGCGCGATGCGCGGCAGCGGCTCGCCCGTGTCCTCGTTGGTGGCGCGCACGAGGTCGCCGCGCAGTTGCAGGTCGAGCGTCGATGCCGTGTCGCCGAACAACTTGGCGCCGGCCAGGCCACTCTCGCCCACCAGGCGCACGCTGCCGCTCGCCTCCAGGCCGTAAAACTTGGCGCGCACGCCCTGGTAGCGGTACTCGGGCAGCGCATCGGCCGTGCCGGCGGGCACGCGCTCGCCGTCTTCCGTCAGGCTGGCGCCCGTGGGCGTGAGGCCGATGTAGTTGGAGAACCGGCTGTAGAACGCGGTGACGGCGAAGCGGTTCGGCCCGCTCTTCCAGGCGGCGCCCACATCGATGCTGGTCGCCTTCTCCAGGCCCAGGCGGCTGTCGCCCGTCTCCCAGGCGCCGGTGGCGATGTGCGGGCCGTTGGCGAACAGCTCGTAGTCCTTGGGGGCGCGCTGGGTGTACGACAGGTTGGAGGTCAGCTGCCAGTCGGGCGCCAGGTTCACGAGCGCGCCCACCGCCGCGCTGTGCGGGTGGAAGGTGTGCTTGCCGGTGTCGAAGCGGTCGGTGTCGGCGCTGCCGAACGATTCCACGCTCACCTGCTCGGTGCGGGCGCCGAAGGTCAGCTTGCCCCAGCCCGTGGCCAGTTCCTCGTGCGCGAACAGCGCGGTGGACCGGCTGCGGCTGTAGGGCGCGAAGGCCTCTTCGCCCACCGCCGAGAAGCGCGACGATTCGGCCTGCAGGCCGATCACGCCCTGCAGCGCGCCCAGCGGCGCGTGCTTGGCCTCCAGCCGCAGGTCGTTGCCCCGGTTGCGGAAGGTGGTGCCGGCCTCGCCGCCCTCGAATTCGGTGTGCACGTAGTCGGTGTGGCTGGCCTGCATCTTGATGCTCTGCAGCGGGCCCGCGTCGATGCGCCACTCGCCGTCCAGCGCGTAGCGGTTGGAGCGCATGCCGATGGTCACGTCGTCCTCGGCCACGGTGCCGTAGTCGTTGCGGTAGGTGCTGGCCGAGGCGCCCAGGTAGCCGCGGTCGAAGAACACCGTGCCGCCCACCGCGCCGCCGCGCGTGTGGCTGGCGGAGTTGCAGATGCGGCGCGCCAGGCCCGGCGAGCCGGGCTTTTCGCAGGCCAGGTCGGCCGGGGCGCGCACGTCGTCGGTGTCGCGGTCGAACACGTCCACGTGCAGGGCGTAGCGGTCGTTGCCGCCCTCCACCATCGCGCCGCCCGAGCGCTCGCCGTTGCCCGTGGCGGCCGCCGCCTCGGCCTTGCCGGCCACGCCGTTGATGGGCTCGCGGGGAATGCGGTTATCGATCACGTTGACCACGCCGCCCACGGCGCTGCCGCCGTACAGCAGCGCCGCCGGGCCACGCAGGACCTCGATGCGCTCGGTCACCAGCGCCTCGGTGGGCACGGCATGGTCGAAGCTCAGGGCCGAGGCGTCCAGCGTGGCGCCGCTGTTTTGCAGGATGCGGATGCGGTCGCCGTCCAGCCCGCGGATGATGGGGCGGCTGGCATTGGGGCCGAAGTAGGTGCTGCTCACACCCGGCAGGCCGTCCAGCGTCTCGCCCAGGGTGGCCTGGGTGCGCAGGGTGAGCGCATCACCCGACAGCTGCGCGGCCGGCGCGATCACGGTGGCGGCGCCCAGCGGGTTGCCGGTGACGGTCACCTCGGGCAGGCGGGCGGTAGGCGTGGGCGTGGGCGTGGATGCGCTGGCAGCCGGGACGCCCGCGGGTGCGGGTTCGGCAGGTGCCTGGGCGATGGCGGCGGCCGACTGGGCATGCACGGCCGGCACCAGGCCGGGGCCACCCAGCGCAAGGAGTGCGGCCCAGGCCAGGGGGCGCAACGTGGCACGGCGCGAAGCGGCGGTGCGGGGGGCGCGCGCGGTGGAGGTGTGGGAGTTCATGGACAAAAGCTTCACGAAAAAAGAGAGCGGCGGCCCGCACGCGCGGCTCCATCCGCGCCCGCCCGGACCACGCCCAGGCTGGCGGGACGGCCCCATCGCTGTGCAGGCAGTCAGGCCAAAAAGTGCCACCAGCGCATATTCATCTAGGGCAGGTAGCTATCAAAAAAGGAGTAGCCCCGCATGGCGGCCGGTGGCCGCAGG
This sequence comes from Acidovorax sp. BLS4, assembly GCF_032929295.1. Classification (NCBI taxonomy): domain Bacteria; kingdom Pseudomonadati; phylum Pseudomonadota; class Betaproteobacteria; order Burkholderiales; family Comamonadaceae; genus Acidovorax; species Acidovorax sp. BLS4. The sequence goes on along the minus strand of NZ_CP136797.1, from coordinate 4,678,066 downwards.
GGGGCGCGCTTCAGCCCTGTGCAGGGGGCGCGCGGGCGAGAAAGGCCGACCGCTGGCGCGTGCCGGTGTGCGAGGGGTGCTCCGGCAGCGGTGCCTGCGCGGCGCCGTGGGCCGCCGGCAGCACCAGGGCCGCCAGCAGCGCGCCGCCGAGCAGCAACTGGTCCAGCAACTGGCAGTCGGCGCCATGGTGGCCGGCGAACAACGCATGGAGCCCGTCGCCGCCCTGCCCTGGCCGCGCATCGGGCGCGGTGGGCGCCGTGGCATGGTGCGCCACGCCCGCCGGCCAGGAGACGGAGGCCGAGGCGAGGCCCGGCGCCCCGCCGTGCACCACCTGGTGCATGCGGCCGAGCAACGGCGCCAGCAGCAGCGCGAACGCGATCCACCAGACGGCGATGCGTTGGCGGTGCGGCAATGGCTGCGGGCGCGCGGGTGTCATGGGGAAGGTGGGGGCGGCGGGTCGGGGCGCTGTGTCAGCGAAGCGCTCGCATCACGGGACGGGCCTGGCGTCGACCATGCGGTAGAACAGGCCGTACTCGTCGTTGCGCAGCGTCTCGAAGCGGCCCTCGACCACCACGGGTTCGAGCGAATACGTGACGGGGGACGAGGCCTTCACCTCGACCATGCTCTCCGGCCCGCCGGGAATGCAGAAGGCGCAGGTGAGCGGCACCGAGGTGAGCAAAAAGTGCCGCTGTTGCGGCTTGGCCGTCATGGGCACCATGAAGCCCTGCACGCGCTGCACGGTTTGGTTCAGCGCCCTCTGCTCGGGGTTGAAGACCGGCTCGATGCGGGTCTTGAGGGTTTTCTTTTGCAGGTTGGTCAGCGTGGACCAGGGGACCACGTCGCTGCGCGTGGGCAGCGGCTTGATCGGGCTTTGCGGGCTGTGGTAGCCCGCGCCGTTGCCCGGGGGCAGCCCACCGCCGCCCAGCGGGGACGACAGCGCCGCGCCGGCACCGTCCGGCGCCTGCGCGCCGGCCACGCCGCAGGCCAGCAGGCAGACGAATGCGAGGGGGATGGCTTTCATGCGGGGGTCCTCAAAAAGGCGGCGAACGGCGGCCGGGCGCCCTGCCCGGCCGGTGCGATTGTCGCAGCGCCCCGCCGGGCAGGGGCGCATGCGACGAATCGAATCGCGATCAATGCTGGTGCTTCATGCCGCAGAACTTGCCGATGGCCAGGCCCTTGCACGCCGCCTGCAGTTCCTTCTCGCAGGTGTCGTGGCCCTTGCCGGATTCCAGGCACTTGGCGGCGGCCTCGTGCGCGGCGGCCATGGCGCGGTGGCGCTGGATGTCGGCCTGGGTATCGGCGTCGGAATGCTGCTGCGCCTGGGCGGCAACGGCGGCCAGCAGCAAGAGCGGTGCGAGCGCCAGGGCGCGGAGTCGGGAGGTGGCGGTCATGGAAGAAGTCCTTTCATTCAGGAGGTGGGTGACAAAAACAGGGGAAAGGGTTCGGGGGACGTCCAGGCATCGAGGCATCCAGGCATTCCAGGTCAGGGCCGCGCCAGCAGGTCGGCCACGTCCACCCGGTACGCCTGCACGGCCGGCAGCAGCGCCGCCACCGCCGCCACGGCCACCGCGAGGCCGGGCACCGCCCATTCCTCGGGCAGCCACAGCGCGCCGGTGACGGGCATGGCGTTCTGCGCCTGCAGCATCCAGCCCACCACCGTCGCCAGCGCATGGCCGGCGGCCAGGCCCAGGCCCGAGGCGATCAGCGCCAGCCACAGCGCCTCGGCCAGCAGCAGGCCGCCCACGCGCGCGGGCGAGGCGCCCAGCATGCGCAGCATGGCCAGATCGGCGCGGCGCTCGCGCACGGCGTTCCACAGCGCGATGAAGACGCTCAGCGCCGCCACGCCCAGCAGCACCGCGCCGAAGGCCTGCAGCACGTCGGCGCCCACGCCCAGCAGGCGCAGCAGGCGCGTCACCTCGACGGCGGGCGCGGCGGCCTGCATGGGGGTGTTGGCATTGATGTAGCGCGGCAGGGTCACGGCCGCGAGCGGGCTGCGGTAGCGCACCAGTGCCAGCGTCACCTCGCGCTCCTGGCGCAGCGCCTCCAGATCGTCGGGGTCGTCGGCCTGCGCGCTTTCGTGCACCTTCCACACGGATTCGGTGGCGGTGAGCACCAGCCGGTCCAGCACGCAGCCGCAGGGCGCGAGCACGCCCGCCACGGTGTAGGGGTGGTCGCCGTGCGCGTGCCCGCCACCGGCCAGGCCATGGCTGCCCACGAACCGCCGGCCCAGCAGCGTGTCGCCCTGCCCCGGCGCGGCATCCTGTGCGGCGCTGGCCATGGCGCGCGCCACCGCGGCGCCCAGCACGGCCTCCATGGGCTGCTGCCACAGGCGGCCCTGGGCCAGCGCGGCGCCGTAGTGCGCGGGGTACTGGGGCGTGGTGCCCACGATGCGGTAGCCCGAGAAGCTGTCGCCCAGGCTCAGCGGAATGGCCTCGGCCACCAGCGGCTGGCGGGCCAGCGCCTCGAAGTCGGCCAGGGCGATGTTGCCGGGCGGCACGTCGATGTGGAACACGCCCGCCAGGATCAGCTGCAGCGGGCTGCCCTTGGCCCCCACCACCAGGTCGATGCCCTGCACGTCGCGTTCGAACGCCTGATCGATCTGGCGGCTGACCAGCAGCACCAGCGTGACCGCGGCGAGGCCGAGCGCGAGCAGCAGCAGGTTGAGCGCGGCCGGCAGCGGGCGCGACCACAGGTAGCGCCACGAAAGACCCAGGACATTTGCTATATTTTTCATAGCGATATGCCCTAGGGTTGATTGCCCTGCAGGCCGATTTCATTCAGATCCAGATGCTGGGCGCCCGGCCGGCCCGCCAGGGCCTGCGCCGCGCGCCGGTCGTGCGTGGCGACCACCAGGCTGGCGCCGCACGCCTCGGCGCAGGCCGTGAACAGCGCCAGCGCATCGGCGGCGGCCTCGTTGTCCAGGCTGGCGGTGGGCTCGTCGGCCAGCAGCACCCGGGGCGACAGCAGCACGGCCCGCGCCAGGGCCACGCGCTGCGCCTGCCCGCCCGACAGTTGATGCGGCCGTCGGCCCGCCAGGGGGGCCACACCCAGGCGGTCGAGCGCGGTGTGGATGGCGGCGGCATCGCGCGGCAGCCCGGCGGCGAAGTACGGCAGCGCGAGGTTCTCGGCCACGGTGAGCGCGGCGCTCAGGTGCAGGGTCTGCGGCACGAAGCCGAGGTGGCGCGCCCGCCAGGCATCGCGCGCCGCGCCGCCCAGGCGGTCCAGCGCCTGGCCCGCCACCTCCACCGTGCCGGCGCTCGCGCGGCGCAGCCCGGCCACCAGGGCCAGCCACGTCGATTTGCCCGAGCCGGAGCGGCCCTGCAGCAGCAGGCAGCCGCCCTGCGGCAGGTCCACATCGGGAAACCGCAGCGGTGCGGTGCCGGCGTGGGCGAAGGCCAGCGCCTGCGTGCGGATCACTCGCCGTCCCCGGGGTGCGCGGTTTGCGCGCACACGGCGCACCGACCGCGCACGGCGACGTCCAGCGCCAGGCGGTCGTGGCCGGCCGAGGCCAGGGCCTTCAGCATCTGGCGCGCGGCCGCCTGCAGCGGGGCCGCCCCTTCGGTGACGGGAAACTGCCGGTGGCAGTCGTTGCACTCGAAATGCGGCGCGGCCGGCTCGCTCTTGTGGCCCACCAGGGTGTAGCGGGCCACGCGCTGGGCATCGATGTGCCGGCGCATCAGCCCGGCGCTGGCCAGCCGGTCCAGCAGCCGGTAGACCGTGACGCGGTTGACCACCACGCCCCGGCGTGCCAGGGCGGATTCCACCTCCGCGCCGGACACTGCGACGGAGGGCTGCGAGGACATCAGCGCCAGCAGGGCGCGCGTGGCGCGGGTGGAACGCAGGCCGGGCGGCAGGGCGCGGGGCGCGGAGGGATCGGAGTGGGGAGAACGGGGCATGGCGGGCGGCCGGCGGCGCGCGCAAAAGGCGCCGGGATGGCTTGGTAACGCAAACGGGTTGCATTATGGCAGCTTTGCCCCAAGCCACCCTTCCCGTTTGGCCGTCTGGCAGGTGGCCCGCTGGCCCCACCCGGCCGCTACGGCGCCTGCCCGTCCTGCAGTTTCCGGAGCTGGCGCCGCAGCCGCACGTTGTCCAGGCTGAGGGCCAGCCAGGAGAGGCCGAAGAGTCCGTAGAACACCGCCTCCCCGAAATACGCGAATGCCAGCCACGATGCGCCTGCGCACGCCAATGCCGTGACCAGCAAGTACGTTCCGTCTTTGAAGGGGGATGGAGCCATGGGATTCACCTCAGCCGAGACAGGCTTTGCGGAGACAGCGCCAGGGTGAGCCGCCCCGCCTGCTGGCGCTGGTAGATCTGCGGGTGGGTCTGCAGCACCGTGCCCACCTGCGGGTTGAGAAAGCCGCGGCGCGACGCATAGAACAGCACGTCCGACAGTCCGGTGCCGCCCGAGATCGCCCGGCCGGTGGCCACGGCCGCGCTGCCCACCGCCGCCCGGCGAAGTAGGCCACGCCCCGCGCGCCCAGCATGGCCAGCCGCTCGGGCAGCGTGCCGGCGACGATCAGCTCGCCCACCGTCACCCGCGGCCCATGCACCCGGGCGGCGTCCACCAGGGTCTTGATGGTGCCCACGATCAACGCGTCATTCGGGAACGCGGTGGCGGGCACGGGAATCCCGAGCGCCTCCATGTTCTTCCGCCAATAGTCCAGCCACCGGGGTTCATTCTCTGCACCTGCCGACACGGTTCGACCTCCGCCTGAGTGCTTGTTTTGACAGGGCGCAAGTCTAGACAAAATCGAAGGATTTTGCCGATGAATTACGTAATTTTCGGTCGAATCGGTGGCGCGCGACCACAGGCCACCGGGGCGCCGCCGGCTCAGTCCGGCTTCAGGAAACGCGTGAACGTCTTGCGGAATTTCTCCACCTTGGGGCCCACCACGAAGGCGCAGTAGCCCTGGCCGGGATGGTTCAGAAAGTAGTCCTGGTGGTAATCCTCGGCCGGCCAGTAGCCTTTGAGCGGCACCACCTCGGTCACGATCGGGGCGCCGAAGAGCTTGTCCTGCGACATCTGCCGCACCATCGCCTCGGCTTCGGCCTGGTGCTCGGGGTTTTCGGTGTAGATGCCGCTGCGGTACTGCGTGCCCACGTCGTTGCCCTGGCGGTTCAGCGTGGTGGGGTCGTGCGTGGCGAAGAAGATCTCCAGCAGGTCGCGCAGCGCGATCACCGCGGGGTCGAAGGTCAGCCGCACCACCTCGGCATGGCCGGTGGTGCCGGTGCAGACGTCCTCGTACGTGGGGTTGGGCGCGCGGCCGTTGGCGTAGCCGCTCTCCACGTCGGTCACGCCGCGAACGCGGTCGAACACGGCTTCGGTGCACCAGAAGCAGCCGCCGCCCAGGGTGATGGTTTGCAGTGTCATGGGATGGTCTTACAGGCAAGAAGTGGCGATCGGGCCATTATGGAAGTCCTGCCGCGTTGACGCTGCTCTGCGGGATTGCTACATTACTAACCAGTCAGTCATTAATTATGAATTCGTCTCCCTCCCCCGCCCCCCCGCCGTCCACCGAGGCCTCCAAGCGCGAGCGCCGCAAGGAGGCACGGCCGGGCGAACTGCTGGACGCTGCGCTGGAACTCTTCGTCGAGAAGGGCTACGCCGCCACCAAGGTGGACGAGGTCGCGGCCCGCGCCGGGGTGTCCAAGGGCACACTGTTCCTGTACTTCCCGAGCAAGGAAGACCTTTTCAAGGAAGTCGTGCGCCAGAGCATCGGCCGCCATTTCCCCGAGTGGGACCTGGAGATCGACCAGTACCCCCACAGCACCGCCGAACTGCTGCGCTACGCCTACCAGCTGTGGTGGGAACGCATCGGCGCCACACCCGCCTCCGGCATCACCAAGCTGATGCTTGGCGAATCCAACAACTTTCCCGACATCGTGGCGTTCTACCGCAGCGAAGTGGTCGAGCCCGGCCAGCGGCTCATCGGCCGCATCCTGCAGCGCGGCGTGGACCGGGGCGAGTTCCGCGTGCCCGACATGGATTGCGGCATCCACATCGTGCTGGCGCCGCTCATCTTCATGACGATGTGGAAGCACTCCACGGCCTGCATGCCCGACCTGGAGCGGCTCTCTCCCGAGCGCTTCATCGCCGCGCAGGTGGACAACCTCCTGTGCGGGCTCTCCGTGCCGGTGGCCGCGCCGCCCGCGGCCCCTAAAATCGAGGGTTGACCCGATCCACGATCCCGCCCGGAGTAACCCCATGAACATGCCCCTGAACACGTCCGCCAACATCAGCGATCCCATCCTGCAGGCCCGCTACAACATGATCGAGCAGCAGATCCGCCCGTGGAACGTGCTGGACACCGACGTGCTGGACCTGCTGTCCGTGGTGCGCCGCGAGGAATTCGTGCCGCCCGCCTACCGCAGCATGGCGTTCATGGACATGGAGATCCCCCTCAATGCCTCCAACGAGCTGGCCCAGCGCCTGGGCCAGTGCATGCTGGCGCCACGCGTGGAAGCCCGCCTGCTGCAGGACCTGCAGGTCAAGCCAACCGACCGGGTGCTGGAGATCGGCGCCGGCTCGGGCTACATGGCGGCCCTGCTGGCCCACCGGGCTGCGCAGGTGCTGGCGCTGGAGATCGAGCCCGACCTGGTCGAATTCGCCCGTGAGAACCTGCGCAGCGCCGGCGTGCTGAACGCCGAAGTGCGCCAGGCCGACGGTGCCCAGGGCGCGGCGGCGCAAGGCCCCTTCGACGTGATCGTGCTCAGCGGCTCGGTGAGCGAGGTGCCGCAGGCCCTGCTGTCCCAATTGAGCGAAGGCGGCCGGCTCGCCGCCATCGTCGGCCAGGAGCCGATGATGCGCGCCACCATCGTCCGCCGCACCGGCGACCGTTTCGAGACCACGCAGCCGTGGGACACCATCGCCCCGCGCCTGCTGCACTTCCCCGAGCCATCGCGCTTCACCTTCTGATCCCTTTTCGTCTTTCTCAGGAATCCGCATGATCGACCACGTCCGCCCCGCCCAGCTCACCGAGTGGCTCGCCGCCACCCCCGTCGGTGCCCGCCCGCTGGTGCTGGACGTGCGCGAGCCGTGGGAGCTGCAGACCGCGAGCGTCGCCGCCGAGGACGGGTTCGATGTGGCCGCCATCCCGATGGGCGAGCTGCCCACGCGCCTGGCCGAACTGGACCGTGATCGCCCCACCGCCTGCCTGTGCCACCACGGCGTGCGCAGCCTGCGCGTGGCGAACTACCTCGACCAGCAGGGCTTCGACCGCGTGGCCAACATCAGCGGCGGCATCGATGCCTGGTCGCACGAGCGCGACGCGGCGGTCCCCCGGTACTGATCGCTCCCCGTGGCCGCGGCATCGGGCCCGGCAGCGTGGGGCGCCACGCCTTCCTTTTCCTGAAAGACGTTCATGACGACCTTGCTTCGGTGCATTCCCTTGTCCCTGGCCGTGGCCGCTGCGCTCGCCAGTTTCGGCGCGCAGGCCCAGAGCCTGTCCCAACTGGTGGAGATGGCGCGCGGCTATGACGCGCCCTTCCAGGCCGCCAAGGCGCAGTACGACGCCGCCGGCAGCCGCGCCGAGCAGGCCCGGGCCGGGCTGCTGCCCAGCGCCGGACTCTCCGCCGGGGCCAACTACGCCAAGACCGAAGTCAACCGCCCGCCGGTGGACCTGAGCGCCCCCAGCCAGAGCGTGGGCCTCACCGCCTCGCAGCCGCTGTTCCGCCCGGCCAACCGCATCACCTTCGAGCAGGGCCAGCGCGGCATCGACATCGCGCAGGCCCAGCTCGAAGGCGTGGCCCAGGACCTCATCGTGCGGGTCAGCCAGGCGTATTTCGACGTGCTGGCCGCGCGCGACACCCTCACCTTCGTGCAGGCCCAGAAAGCCGCCGTGGCCGAGCAACTGGCATCGGCCAAGCGCAACTTCGAGGTGGGCACCTCCACCGTGACCGATTCGCGCGAGGCGCAGGCGCGCTTCGATCTGGTCGTCGCCCAGGAGATCGCCGCCGACAACGACCTGCGCGTGAAGCAGCTGGCGCTCGACCAGGTGGTGGGCCGCCCCGGCGTGGCGCCGCAGCCGCTGGCCCAGCCCGTGCGGTTGCCCGAGGTCGCCCCTGCCGACGTGGGCACCTGGGTGCGCTCGGCCGAAGAGCTGCAGCCGCAGGTGCGCCAGGCCGCCATCGCGCTTGACGTGGCCCGCCTGGAGACGAAGAAGGCCGAAACCGGCCACCTGCCCACCGTGGACCTGCAGGCCGGCTACAGCGTCTCGCGCAACCCCAAGGGCACGCCGACGATTCCCAACGTCAACTCCCGCACCAACAACACCACCGTGGGCGTGCAGCTCACGCTGCCGCTGTTCGCAGGCTTTGCCGTGCAGAACCGCGTGAAGGAAACCCTGTCGCTCGAAGACAAGGCGCTGGCCGACCTGGACAATGCCCGCCGCACCGTGGCGCAGGCCACGCGCGCCGCGTTCTACGGCGTGCAGTCCGGCCAGGGCCAGGTGCGCGCCCTGGAGGCGGCCGAGGCCTCCAGCCAGAGCGCGCTGGAGGCCAACCAGCTGGGCTACCAGGTGGGCGTGCGCATCAACATCGACGTGCTCAACTCCCAAAGCCAGCTCTACCAGACCAAGCGCGACCTCGCCCAGGCCCGCTACAACGTGCTGCTGGGCACGCTCAAGCTGCGCCAGGCGGCGGGCACGCTGTCGCAGGACGATCTGCTGGCCATCGATGCGCTGACGGTGCGCTGAGAGCTGGTGCCCTCCCGGTCGGCCACCGGCAAGAGGACCGGCGAAAGCGGGCCGCTCAATCGCTGGTAGATCGCATGGACGTCATCGCGGGGCGGCATCTCGCCGAAGAGCGGGTCCTGAAGCAATTCCTGGGCGCTAGCGCGCTCATCGGGATCCCGGGCGATCATGCGGTTGAGAAGCTGGACGACATCGGCCTTGCTGTCCGGCGGAAGCGCCTTCAACGCGTCCATGAACGGAAAGGTCTCTACCGAAGACGCGCTGCTGATGCCGACCAGGCCCATGGGGAAGTCCGGCGATTTCAGGAAATGCACGAGCAACTGGGCCACGCTGTAGACGTCGCGCTTGTGGTGGCTGGCCGAGGCACGCATTTCGACGTATCCCCAGGTGCCCATGCGCAGGGGCTCGCCCTTCTCGACCCCCAGGCCCATGTCGATCAGCCGGAACATCTTCTGGCGCTCGTCGTAGAGCACGTTGTTGTGCGAAATGTCCTGGTGCACCACCCCCTCGTCGGCGAAACGCGAGGCGCCGATGAGCACGTCGGCCACCATTTCCCAGGCCAGGGCCAGGTACTCCAGCGGCTTGATGTCCCCCTGGTTCAGCGCCTGGCGGGACAAGTCGATCACCTGGCTGACCTTGGGGCCTTCGATCTTCTCCGCCAGGATCCCGAACAGGCTGCCGATCTGGACCAGGCCATAGACCCGCATGACCTGGGCGGTGTTGCCGAGCGCCACCGCCACCTGGTATTCCTTGTGGATCTTGGCCTTCTCCTGCGCGATGGCATCGGTCGGGTCCGCGCCCTCCTCCAGCGTGTCGTACAGCGTGCGGGAGGCAGGGTTGGCAGGATCGGTGCTCAGCATGGCCTTGAACACGAAATCCCGCCCGCAATCCCTGCCATCGCGCCAGAAGTTCTCGGACAGCCGCACCGCGTAGGCCGTGCCCGCGGCGCCTGCGCCCAGTCGCCGCAGGCCCTGTGCGGCATGGGACGTGCCGTCGCCGGAAGGCTCCAGCGCGACGGCGGTGAAGCCGTTGCCGATGTCCGCCGCGCCCGGTTTCATCGCCGCGAGTCTTTCCACCAGGTCCGGCGCGCTGCACTGCTGGCTGAGCTTGCGCACCAGGCGCGGGCTGAGCACCACGCCAGGGCTGGTCGAGCGCATCACGCTCTGGAGCCGTCTCTCCTGGCCCAGGGCCAGGGCAGCATTCCAGGAATCGGACGCCCGGTGCCGCGCCACCGGCGTGGGCGGGTCCAGGAGGGCCGTGAGGATCGAAGGCGGGCTGGAGAACGCTCTCGCGCCCGGGCTGGACCGGGGCGTCGACAACGGGCTGCCGACCCCCGGCAAGGAGCGGGGACTGAACCACCCGGCCATGCGGTCGCCCAGCGCGGGAAGCTGCGCATTGAACCGCAGTCCTTCGCTGGCCCGCTCGCCCAGTGTCCGCCGCCTCCGCTCCAGCAGGAGCGACGGGTGGCTGGCCCCGGGGGCAGGAGTGCCCGGGTTCGCGGGGGGCGGGGTCGCCTGGCTGGCGGATTCTCGGTTCTCCGCCACACTGCGTTGGGGGCTTGCAGAGAGCGGATGAGAGATCATGGAGGGGGAGCGTGCGGAGGGGATGCGGCAGGGGCCTTGACTACAACCCAGCCAGGCCGGTGCCATCCGCGCCGGCGCGAACCGATGCGCTGCATGGCGAATGCATCTCCCGGACCCAGCAGGTGCGCCGACGGTCGGGCCCCTGCCCCCTGCTGCCGCCTCTCAGGGGTTTGACGGCTTCACCGCGCCATCCCAGTGCTCGGCGATCTTGCCGTTCTCGATGCGGAACATGTCGAACCAGGTGGTGGTGTACTGGCGCGTCGGGTCCTTCGGCTCGGCGTACTCGCGCACGAAACTCAGGATGACCATGTCGCGTTCGGCGACGATCGAGACCAGCGGCGCCTTGATGCGATCCTCCACGGGCTTCGGCGTGGGGTTCCGTCGCTGGATGAAACCCACCATGGCCGAGCGGCCGGTGGGCACGTTCGGGTTGTGCTGGATATATGACTCGGCCACGTATTTCTCGGCCTGGTCCACTTGCCCGGCCTCGAACACCTCGCGCCAGAAGTCGTAGACCAACCGCTTGTTGGCGCGCAGTGCCGGGTCCGCGCTTGCCAGCAACGGCGCCTGGTCGGCCGCGGGCTGAACGGGCACCTGCGCCACGGCGGCCAGCGGCAGGGAGGCGGCGAGCGCCAGCAGAAGGTGGGTGAGCTGTTTTTTCATGGATCGGTTGGGGTAACGGGTTGCGAGAAGGGACGGGCCATGGGCCAATCGCAAAGCACCGGGTGCCGCCCGGGTGCTGCGATGTTCGCCGGTCCGCTCTTGCGGAACAAGCAGGGAGCCGGCGGTACCTTGCGCTTCAGTGCGCTGAAAGCGCTGATTCCCGGGTCGACGATGCGGTCACGCCGTTGGGACATTCGTTTCTGCAGCCCATGCCGGTCCTGATCGCCTGGGGCCGGCAGAACCACCAGAACGCGGGGCGGGACGGGCGGCGTGCGGGCCAGCGCGGCCCTGTCCGGCCCTGTGATGCGGAGAGGCACGCTGGCGCTGCCGGCGCGCCTCAAAGCTGGTGCGTCACCAGCTTGAAATCCGGATCGTCCGGGTACGCCTTCACCTCGAAGCCCAGGCGCCGCATCAGCTTGAGCATGCTGGGGTTGTTGGCCAGCACCAGCCCGTCGACCTCGGACAGTCCGCGATCGCGGGCCACGTCCATGATGCTGAGCATCAGGCGCGATCCCAGGCCGCGGCCGTTGAAGTCGTCGGCCACCACCAGCGCGAACTCGCAGCTGGACTGGTCGGGGTTGGTCACGTAGCGCGACACGCCCACGATGCGCTCGGTGCCGATGATCTCGCCGTCCTCGCCCGCGCTGCGTTCGCGGTACACCGCCACCAGCGCCATCTCGCGGTCGTAGTCGATGAGCGTGAAGCGCGCCAGCATCGAGGCCGGCAGCTCGGCGATCTGCGAGATGAAGCGAAAGTACCGGCTCTCGGGTGACAGCTCCTTGACCAGCTTTTGCAGCATCTGCGCGTCGTCGGGCCGCACCGGGCGCACCAGGTATTCGCCACCGCCGCGCAGGGGCCACACCTGCTCGTAGCGCGCCGGGTACGGCAGGATGGACAGGTGGCTGTAATGCTCGCTGCGCCCGCCCATGGACTGCGCGGCGTGGCCGACCACGATGCGGGCGTCCACGGCGACGGCGCCCTGCTCGTCCACGATCAGCGGATTGATGTCCATCTCGCGCAATTGCGGCAGCGCGCACACCATTTCGGACACGCGCAGCAGCACCTGCTCCAGCGCCTCGCGGTTGGCCGCGCTGGCGCCTCGCCACTCGCCCAGCGTTTCGGCCACGCGCGAGCGCTCGATGAGCCGGCGCGCCAGGAACTGGTTGAGTGGCGGCAGCTCCATGGCGCGGTCGTCGATCAGCTCGATCATCGTGCCGCCCGCGCCGAAGGTGATCACCGGGCCGAACGGGTCGTCCGTCACCAGGCCGATGCAGATCTCGCGCCCGCGCCGGGCGCGCGCCATCTTCTGCACCGTCACGCCCTGGATGCGCGCGCCCGGCTGCAGGCGGGCCACGCGCTGCACCATGTCGGTATAGGCATCGCGCGCCGCCGCCCCGGTGTGGATGTCGAGCGCCACGCCGCCCACGTCGGACTTGTGGCTCACATCGGGCGAATCGATCTTGAGCGCCACCGGAAAGCCCAGCTGCGTGGCGATCATCATCGCCTCATGCGCGCTGCGCGCCAGCAGCGTCTTGGTGACCGGCACGTTGAACGCGGCCAGCAGCGTCTTGGACTCCATCTCGGTCAGCACATGCCGGCGCTCGGCCAGCACGCTCTCGATCATCAGCCGCGCGCCCTCGATGTCGGGCTTGGCCAGCGAGGTGAGCGGCGGCGGCGTCTGCTGCAGCAACTGCTGGTTCTGGTAGAACGAAGCGATGTTTCCGAAGGCCCCCACGGCCGCCTCGGGCGTGCGGAAGCTGGGAATGGCGGCCGCGCGCAGCACTTCGCGCGCCGGGCCCACCGAGGCATCGCCCATCCAGCACGCCAGCAGCGGCTTGCCCATCAGGCGCTTGGTCTCGGCCAGCGCGGTGGCGACCGCGGCGGCATCGGTGCCCGGCTTGGGCGAATAGATGGCGAGCACGCCGTCGATCTGGCGGTCCTTCTCGGCCGCCTCGACCGCGCGCCGAAAATGCTCCGGTCCCGCCTCTTCCGACAAGTCGATCAGATCGGCCAGGGACGCCAGCGGCGGCAGCTGCGGCGCCAGCGCCTCGGCCGAGGCCGGGGACAGGCGGCCCAGCTGCAGCAGGATCTCGTTCACCCAGTCGGCTGCCAGCACGCCCGGCCCGCCGCCATTGGTGACGATGGCCAGCCGCCGGCCCACCGGCCGATAGCGCGAGGCCAGGCACTTGGCGGCGGAGAACAGCTCCACGAACGACCGCACCCGCACCGCGCCCGCGCGGCGCAGGGCCGCGTCGAACACGTCGTCGCTGCCCACGATGGCGCCACTGTGCGTGTGTGCCGCCTCGTTGCCCGCCGGCTTGCGCCCGGCCTTGAGCACCACCACCGGCTTGGCGTTGGCGGCCGAGCGCAGCGCGCTCATGAAGCGGCGCGCGCTGGAGATGCCTTCCATGTACACCACGATGCTCTGCGTGCGCGCGTCGTTGGCCAGGAAGTCCAGCACCTGGGCGATGTCCACGTCAGTGTTTGGCCCCAGCGACACCACCGTGGAAAAGCCCACTGCGTTCTTGGTGCCCCAGTCCAGGATGGACGCGGTGAGCGCCCCCGACTGGCACACCAGCGCCAGCGACCCCTCCCGCGCCAGCGGCCCGGCCGCGCTGGCGTTGAGCTGCAGGTGCGGGCGCTGCAGGCCCAGCGAGTTGGGGCCCAGCAGGTGCATGCCCTCGCGCCGGGCGATGTGCTTGAGCCGCGCCGCCTGGTCCGCGTCCATGCCGTGCGACATCACCAGCGCGGCGCGGCAGCCGATGCGCCCGGCCACCTCCAGCGCCGCCACCACATCCTCGGGCGGCAGCGCGATCAGGGCCAGGTCCGCGCGTGTCTGCGCCAGATCGGCCAGCGTGCCGCTGGTGTGGATGTCCAGGAACTGCAGCGTGCCGCTGAAGCGCTGCGCCCGCAGCGCGGTGTGCAGCGCGCGGGCGCACGGCGTGAGCGACTCGGGCGCATCGGCCCGGCCGGCCAGCACCACGATGGAGCTGGGGGCGAAGAGCGGGGTGAGGTAGTGTTTTTCGATCATGGCAGGCAGGCAGCGGGCAAGCAGACAGGCAGGCAATCCATCGCATCGGCCGGCCAGGGCGGACGAATGGGCGCCAGTGGCTGGCATTTTGCGGCATCGCGGCCACCGTGGGCGCCCCGGCGCCGGGCGATGTGCGCCGCCAGGCACGCGCCGTGGCTCCTGGCAGCCGTCAACGGCCGTTACAGGTCCTCCGTGCGGTCCAGCCAGTCCGAGATGATCGCGTGCACCAGCCACAGTGTCTGGAACAGCATGGCCCCGGCGAACGCGGCGATCGCCACGCAGGCCAGAAAGCAGGCAAAAACGTCCAACAGGCCCAGCGTGACCTGCGCCGCCGCCCCGATGAGCGCCGAGACGATGGACGCAAAAATCAGGTTGCTCACATTGCGCACCTGCGCATAGCGCCGGATGCGCGGGTCGATCTTTCTCAGCTGCGCGAACAGCTCGCGGTAGCCTGGCGTGTCGAACACCGTCTCCTTGAACTTGACCACGATGAAGATCTTGAGCGACAGCAGGAAGCTGCCCGTGGTGAGCAGGCCCGTGAACAGGCTGGCGCGGATCTTCTCGCCATAGAACTGCATGGCCCCATCGGCGTCGGGCACTCCAAAGACCACACCGGCCACCACGGCGGCCGAGAACAGCAGCGCCTGGAGCACATACCGCCTCATCGCATCGGCATCTCGAAAATGTGGCGGTGCTCGCGGCACTGCCGCAGCAGCTCCTCGACCACCCAGGCGGTGGAAAAGCGTGTCACGTCCAGCTGGTCGAGCCTGGAGGCCAGCTGGTCGTAGTCGTATTCGCCGAAATTTTCCGGGTTGTCCAAGATGGAAATCACTTTCTCGACGCCATGGGCATCCACCCCTTCGATGCGGCCGCGCTGGGGGCGCTCCGCCCTCACGCACGCCTGGATGGCCGCCGCCAGCATTTTGCCGGGCGTGCCCGCCACGAAGGTGATCTTGCTGGAGCGGTTCTTGATGTAGGCCGTGTGGGCCTTGAACTGCGCCTGCGGCACCTCGGGCGTGGCGACCACGTATTCGAAACTCTTCACCTTCTCCAGTTCTTCGATCATGGACTGCAGCGCCTCTTGCCGCACCAGCACTTCCCAGGAGAAGCGGGCATTGTGCTCGCGTCGGATTTTGACGCGCCGCGCCTCGGTCAACTCACTGCCACCAGCCGCCGCGATTTTCTCGGCGATCGCCTGCTCCTTGTACTGGTTGAAATGGGTGCCGGCCAGGTGGCAGAAGGTGCTCACGCTGCAGGAGTGGTGGTAGTACTGGTACATGCCCGCCCCCGTGCGCTTGTGCAGCACGAAGAAGTTGAAATCCATCAGGCTGGCGTCGCGGCGCACCTGCGCCACGCGCACCAGGATGTTGGTGGGCGCGCGGACCAGTTCGCAATAGGTCTTGTGGTCCTTGACGGTGATGACCACGCCCACGTGGTAATCGGGGTCCGCTGAATCGTTCAGGAAGAACAGGCGCTGCCCATCCGCGGGCGCGCTGGGATCGTAGCCCCGGGCGGAAAGGGCCTGCGCGAAGGTCTCCAGCGACAGGGGGCCCTGCGGTTGAAGGACAAACCGGAATCCCATGAATTTGACTCGCATTGCTTTGCCTCCTGAAAGGGTTGCATGGCCAGCGTGCGTACCTCCTTGGAAAAAGGTGTGAGGCGGCGGGCGATGGATGCGGAGCCAGGCGAACGGATCGGCTGGCTTCGCGGATGAATGGAACGTGTTTCGGCCTGTGCATGGCGTGGGCTGGCCGAAGTGCAGGGGTGGCTCATGCCGCGTGGGCACTTTGCGCCGTGTGGGTCGTTAGCGCACCGCGAAGGATGAGTGGACACCCGTGGAATACTGTACTTAAAAACAGTGCTTTGGGCAACCTGACATGCCCCGGGTGCGAATTGAGGAATGGATCAACTCAGCATGTGGTCCGAGCAATGCTGGAAAAGACCAATCGTGGCGGGCAGCTATGGTCGCCCTAAGCTGCTATTTAGAAGCGCCGCCCGTAAGCTGTCTTTGACTTTCTGCATGCCGCTCTTGGAAATCCCATCGTATGCCGACTGGCGAGCTATAGTTTCGCCGAGTTGACGCGAGCCGGATTTAACAGAATTTTTATACTAGGACGGGAGGTATCTGGAATTCATTTTTTCTTTATCAACGAACCCCACGTACGTCAACTGCTTCCCACGTAAGGCCTAAGAAATTAGATAAATCCATGGACGCATCTACTATTGTTTTTATTCATGAGCACCTGACGGAATTCTTTGAAGGCAAAGAGGATCCGATCAGCCCTCCTGGCGTGAAAGACATGTCAACCATTCAGTCGGCTGCTGCACGCCCGAATGCAACGGTGGGCGGCAATGACGCCTATCCAACACACTTCATGAAGGCCGCGGCGTTATTTCATAGCATTGCCGGCAATCATTCATTTCATAATGGCAACAAGCGGGCAGCCTTACTTTCCACTCTCTACTACTTGAGCGAATTCGGCTATTGGGTGGAAAAATGCAATGACGAAGAAATGTATGAGTTCACTCGTCAAGTGGCGGCGCATGAAATCGCCGCCGACCGAAATGATGAGGTTCCAGTAATTGCGGAATGGCTAGAGAGAAATTCGAGAAAGCAGCAAAAGGGCGAGAAACCTATGAAACTTGGTGCGCTGCGAGATGCACTGGCGCGATATGGTTTCGAACTTCACGATCTTGGCAAAACGCTTGAGGTACTCCGCGATGGCGAGGTGATTACCTCAATTCTGAAAAAAGGTGCCAAGGGTTTTGAAGACTACGACCCAGCATACATTGCAGAACTTCGGAAGCGGCTTGAACTTATCCCTGAAGAGGGGGTAGATAGCGCCCGCTTCTACGGACAAAAAGGAATTACCGACGAACTCAATATGTTCATGCAACTGCGGTTAGAGGTAATGAAACGCCTAGCTAAAATTTGATTTCTAACAATTCGTTCTACCGAACGGCCTTCAGCGACCGGTAAATTCAAAAGTTGAACGTTTGCTTTCATTTGCGGTGCCCGGCTGCTCTTGGCCGGTAGCCGACTTCCCAGATCTGTGGAAACCGCTACAAAGCCTCCAGTAACCAGCCACCTGCTCAGGTTTTTTTATTGGGAATCGACGGACTGGATTGCCTGAATTCCCCCGAGCCCCCCACCTGCACCCGCAACATCTGCGCCACAGCCAGCGCTGTCGCCAACGCCGCCCCCCGGTGCGCGCTGGTAAACGCCACCGCCCTGCCCTGCGCCTCCTCCAGCCTCGGCGCATCCCCCACCAGCGCCTCCGCCACGGCGACCCCCTCGGCCATGTCCTTCACCCGCAGCGCCGCCCCCGCTTCGCAAGCCAACCGTGCCGCCTCGGCAAAGTTGAACGTGTGCGGCCCCGTCACCACCGGGCAGCCGCAGGCTGCCGCCTCGATCAGGTTCTGGCCGCCCAGCGGCGCGTAGCTGCCGCCCAGCAGTGCCGCGTGCGAGAGGCCGTAGTACAGCGCCATCTCGCCCAGCGAATCGCCCAGCCATACGTCGGCGGTGCCGGGTGCGGCGCCCCAGGTGCTGCGGGGCGACACGGTCAGGCCGGCGGCCTCGATCAGTTCCCGCACCTGGGCGAAGCGCTGGGGGTGGCGTGGCACCACCAGCCACTGCACGGGCAGGGCTGCTGCCGATGCCCCTGCGCCGGACACTCCTGAATTGATAGCATGATGCCCTAGTGTTATTTGCGCTGGAGGCCGTTTTGACTGCAAGGCATCCAGCCACATCGCTTCTTCGCCCTCGCGGCTGCTGGCCAGCAGGACCACGCGGCGGCCAGTGGCGTCGCGCCATTCGCGGCCTTGCGCCAGTTGGGCGGCGTCGGGCACCACGTCGAACTTGAGGTTGCCGAACACGCCCTGCACGCGGGCGCCGGCCGCGCGCAGGCGCTCGGCGTCGGCCTCGGTCTGGGCCCAGGCGGCGGCCAGGCCCGCGTAGGCGGGGCGGGACAGCCATGACAGGCGGCGTGCGCCGGCGAGCGATTTTGCGTTGAGGCGGGCGTTGGCCAGCACCACGGGAATGCCGCGCTGGCGGCAGCCGGCCAGCAGGTTGGGCCAGATCTCGGTTTCCATGAGGATGCCGATCTCGGGGCGGAACTGCTGCAGAAAGCGCCGCACCGCGCCGGGCGTGTCCCACGGCTGCCAGACCTGCACGTCGCCGGGTTGCAGCAGTTTCTCGCCTTCGGCGCGGCCGGTGGCGGTGCCATGGGTGAGCAGCAGGCGCATGCCGGGCAGCAACTGGCGCAGCTCGGCCAGCAGGATGGCGGCGGCCCGGGTCTCGCCCAGCGAGACGGCATGCACCCAGACGAAGGGATTGCCCAGGCCGGTGGTGCTGATGGGGGCCAGGCTGTCCATCGCCTGCGGGTAGTGGCCGAAGCGTTCTTCCACGGCCACGCCGTAGCCGGGTTCGGTGGCGGCGCGGCGGCGCAGCTTGGCGCGCAGCAGCGGCTGGGCCAGCCAGGTGATGGCCGAGTACAGGGCGCGGGCGGGGGTCACTGCCCTGCCACGCCCGCGGTGCCGGGCCGGCCGGGTTCTGTGGGGAGCACGCGGCCCTGCCACCCATCGCCGTTGCCATCGCGCTCCGCGATGACCAGGCAGGTGCCCGTGCCCGGGGCGGCCACCACGCAGGCGCCGCCCGGCGCCCAGAAGGCGCTGCGGCCCGCGCAGGCGTAGCCGCCGGTGGGCCCGCCGTGGTTGGCCAGCAGCACGGCCATGCCCCACTCGGCCGCGTAGCCCTGCAGCTGCGCGGTCTCCCGCGCATGGGCGCCTTCGGAGATCACCGAGCCGCAGGCATACAGCGCCGCGCCGCCTGCGCGTGCGGCGCGGGCGTGTTGGGGGTGCGTGGTGTCGGCGCACACGGCCAGCGCGGTGGGCTGGCCTGCCAGGGGGCGCACGTGGAAATCCTCGGTGCCCGGGCTGGCGAAGGTGTTTTCGCCGGGGTGAAGGTGGCGCTTGCGGTACAGGGCGGCGCGGCCATCGGGCTCGAATACCCAGGCGCCGATGGCCGGCAGGCCGCCCGGCACGGCGGGGGCCACGGGCGCGCCGACCACCACGGCCATGCCATGGGCGCGGGCGGCTTCGCGCAGCGGCGCCAGCACGGCGTCGTCCGCGCCGAGCACGTGGCGGGCCGCCAGATCGGGCTCATAGCCCGTGAGCGACAGCTCGGGAAAGACGAGCAGTTGCACGCCTTCCTGGGCGGCGGCCTGCACCATGGCCAGGTGCGCCTGCACGTTGGCCGGCACATCGCCGGGGATTGAGATCGACTGCGCCGCTGCCACGGTGTACAGCGGTGGGAACACGGGGGGATTCAAGGGGCGGATGGTCCGTGAAGCGGGCGGTGGATGGCAGGCGGCTGGCGGCGAACGATCAGTGGGCCGCGGCACCCACGTGCGCGTCGGGCTTGACCCGGTGCAGCAGCGCGAGCATGGCCGCTTCGATGCGCGCCAGCGCCTCGGGCGTGTGGCCTTCGAAGCGCAGCACCAGCACGGGCGTGGTGTTGCTGGCGCGGATGAGGCCGAAGCCGTCCGGCCAGTCCACGCGCAGGCCGTCGATGGTGTTGATCGTGGCCGGGGCGGCGAAGGTTTCGGCGGCCAGGGCCTGCAGTTCGGCGGTCAGGCGGTGCGGCTCGCCTTCGGCGCACGACACGTTCAGCTCGGGCGTGGAATGGCTGGTGGGCAGGCCGTTGAGCACGGCGCCGGGGTCGCTTTCGCGGCTCAAAATTTCGAGCAGGCGGCAGCCGGCATAGGTGCCGTCGTCAAAGCCGAACCAGCGTTCCTTGAAGAAGATGTGCCCGCTCATCTCGCCGCCCAGGGGCGAGTCGAGTTCCTTCATGCGCGCCTTGATGAGCGAGTGGCCGGTCTTGTACATGACGGGTTGGCCGCCCGCCTCGGTGATGGCGGGCGCCAGGCGCTGGGTGCACTTCACGTCGAAGAGGATGTGGCCGCCGGGCACGCGCGAGAGCACGTCGCGGGCGAACAGCATCATCTGGCGGTCGGGGAAGATGTTCTGGCCGTCCTTGGTGACGATGCCCAGCCGGTCGCCGTCACCGTCGAAGGCCAGGCCCAGTTCGGCGTCGCTCGACTGCAGCGTGGCGATCAGGTCGCGCAGGTTCTCGGGCTTGCTGGGGTCGGGATGGTGGTTGGGGAAATTGCCGTCCACCTCGGAAAACAGCTCGATCACCTCGCAGCCCAGCGCGCGGAAGATGCTGGGGGCCGAGGCGCCGGCAATGCCGTTGCCGCTGTCCACCACGATCTTCATGGGGCGGGCGAGCTTGACGTCGGAGGTGATGCGCTGCACGTAGGCGGGCAGCACGTCGGCCTGGCGCACGCTGCCGCCTTGGGCCAGCGTCCAGCTTTCTTCTTCCATGGTGCGGCGCAGGGCCTGGATCTCTTCGCCGTAGATGGCGCGGCCGGCCAGCACCATCTTGAAGCCGTTGTAGTCCTTGGGGTTGTGGCTGCCGGTGACCTGGATGCCGCTGTGGCACAGGGTGTGGGCGGCAAAGTAGAGCATGGGGGTGGTGGCGGGGCCGATGTCGATGACCTCGATGCCGGCGTCCACCAGCCCGGCGATCAGCGCGGCGGCCAGCGAGGGGCCGGACAGGCGGCCGTCGCGCCCCACGGCAACCACCGTCTGCCCCTCGGCCCGCGCGGCGGTGCCGAAGGCGCGCCCCAGGCCCCGGGCCACTTCGCCGTTCAGGGTGCTCGGCACGATGCCGCGGATGTCGTAGGCCTTGAAGATGGCGGGCGTGGGCTGCACAGGGGGTTCCTTCGCGGTTCGGGAGAAATCGCGGGGCGCGGCGGGCGCATGGTGCGCTGCGGCGCCCCTTCTCGTTGGACGGGGTCGCGGCATTGTAGGCGCGGGGTCGGGCGCCGCCGGGGCCGCGGCGCGTAGGCCGGCGCCGCATCTTCGGCCGCGCCCGGCGCGTCCCCGGCGCGTCAGGCACATGTCCGGAAACGGCCAGCGCTGCCGCGTCGCCGGCCTATGATGGCCCTTCATGACAGCGCCCCGCCCTCCCCTGGCCCCCGATGCCGACGATGCCCGCTACCGGGCGATGGCGGCCCGGGATGCGCGCTTCGACGGGCGGTTCTTCACCGGCGTGACCTCCACCGGCATCTACTGCCGGCCGGTGTGCGCGGTGCGCACGCCGCGTCGCGAGAACTGCCGCTTCTTCGTGCTGGCCGCCCAGGCCGAGAGCGCGGGTTTTCGGCCCTGCCTGCGCTGCCGGCCCGAACTGGCGCCGCGCGCGCTGGCCTGGTCGGTGCAGGACGCGCCCGACATCCTGGTGCGCGAGGCGCTGCGCCTGCTGGAGGGCGAAGGCGCGTGGGAGGCCAGCGCCACCGGCCCGTCCCCCCTGCAGCGCCTGGCCGCCCGGCTGGGCGTGAGCGACCGGCACCTGCGCCGCATCTTCGAGACGGCCCTGGGCGTGTCACCCCTGCAATACCTGCAGACGCGCCGCCTGCTGGCCGCCAAGCAGTTGCTGACCGACACCGACCTGCCCGTCACGCAGGTGGCGCTGGCCAGCGGCTTCGGCAGCGTGCGGCGCTTCAATGCGGCGTTTGCCGGGCACTACGGGCTCAATCCCACGCAGTTGCGCAAGACCGGCGCGGGCACGGCGGCGGGTGGCGCCAGCAGCACGGTGCGCCTGGCCTACCGGCCGCCGCTGGACGTGCCGGCCCTGCTGGCGTTTTTCGCCAAGCGGCAGATCCATGCGGTGGAGTCGGTGTCCACCGAGGGCGAGCAAACCCTGCGCCGCACGGTGCGGCTGGTGGTGGGCGGGCAGGTGCATGCCGGCTGGCTGAGCGCCCGGTTCGACCCCGACCGTCCCCAGGTGCTGCTGCAGACCAGCGACAACCTGCACCCGGTGCTGCCGCTGGTGATCGCGCGGGTGCGCGCCCTGCTCGACCTGGACGCCGACCCGCAGGCCATCAACGCCGTACTGCACGGTGCCTTCCCCGAGGGCGACGGGCTGCGCGTGCCTGGCGCGTTCGACGGGTTCGAGCTGGCGGTGCGCGCCGTGCTGGGCCAGCAGATCACCGTGGCCGCTGCCCGCACGCTGGCGCAGCGGCTGATGGAGCGCTTCGGCGAGCCCATCGACACGCCCTGGCCGGCGCTGACGCGGCTGTTCCCTTCGCCGGCAGTGCTGGCCGGCGCGGCGGGCGATGCGCTGGGGCAGTTGGGCATCGTGCGCCAGCGGCAGGCCGCCATCGTGGCGCTGGCCCAGGCGGTGGACAGCGGGCGCCTGGCGCTGCACGGCGCGGCCGATGTAGCGGCGACCACGGCGGCGCTGTGCGAGCTGCCGGGCATCGGAGACTGGACGGCGCAGTACATCGCCATGCGGGCGCTGCGCTGGCCCGATGCGTTTCCGGCGGGCGACGTGGCGCTGCACAAGGCCCTGGGCGTGCAGGGCGCGCCGCGCGCGGCCCAGGCGGCCACGGCCGCGTCGCACGCGTGGCGGCCGTGGCGCAGCTATGCGGTGATCCGGGCGTGGACGCTGGGGAGCACGCCCGCGGCATCGGGGGCGCCCACCCCGCAATTACTACCAAAAACATAGCAATATGCCGGCGCATTCATTGTGCTGGAGCCACTTTTTACCTTGGATTCGATCATGCAGTTCCATCCCCTCACCGTGCAAAGCCGCACGCCCACCCCGCTGGGCGACGTGCGCCTGTCCGCCTCGCCGCTGGGCCTGTCGGGCCTGTGGTTCGACGGCCAGCGCCACCAGCCCGAGGCGTTTCTCGACGGCCCCTGCGCCTGGCCCGTGGACGACGCCCACCCGCTGCTGCGGCGGGCCACGGCCCAGTTCCACGAATACCTGGACGGCCGGCGCACCCGATTCGACCTGCCGCTGGACCTGTCGGGCGGCACGCCGTTCCAGCAGGCCGTGTGGCAGGCGCTGCTGGGCATTCCGTGCGGCGCCACCACCAGCTACGGTGCCCTGAGCCGCCTGCTGGAGCGGCCGCTGGCCGTGCGCGCCGTGGGCGCAGCGGTGGGCCGCAACCCGGTGAGCGTGATCGTGCCGTGCCACCGCGTGGTGGGCTCGGCGGGCAGCCTGACGGGCTATGCCGGCGGGCTGCCGCGCAAGGCCTGGCTGCTGCAGCGCGAAGGCGCGGTGCCGGTCGCCAGTGGAGGGCTCGGCCCCGGCACGCTGCCGCTCTTTGCCGGCGAAGCATCTGCCGCCGCAGGGGCCACGGCATGAGCGCGCGGGCGGCCGGCGCGCCGGGTGCCGTGGGCGCAGCGCCCAAGGCGTGGCTGGGCGAGTTCATCGTGCTGTCGGCGCTGTGGGGCGCCTCGTTCCTGTTCATGCGGCTGGGCGCGGCGGAGTTCGGCGCGCTGCCCGCCGCCGGCCTGCGCGTGGGCCTGGCCACGCTCTTCCTGTGGCCGATCCTGCTGCGCCAGGGGCAGTGGCCGGCGCTGCGCCGGCACTGGCGGCCGATCATGCTGGCCGGGCTGATCAACTCCGCCATTCCGTTCGCGCTGTTCGCCTGGGCGGTGATGCACCTGGCGACCGGGCTCACGTCCATCCTGAACGCGACGGTGCCGCTCTTCGGTGCGCTGGTGGCCTGGGTGTGGCTGGGCGACCGCATCACGCGGCTGCGCTGGCTCGGGCTGGCGCTGGGGTTCATCGGCGTGGCGCTGCTGGCCTGGCGGGCGCCGGCGGGCGTGGGCCTGAAGACGGGGCACGCCGGCTGGGCGCTCGGGGCCTGCCTGCTGGCCTCGTCGTGCTACGCGGTGGCCGCGAGCTTCGCGCGCCGCTACCTTACGGGCATTCCGCCGCTGGCCACGGCCACGGGCAGCCAGCTGGGCGCCGCCCTGGGCCTGGCGCTGCCGGCGATCTGGTTCTGGCCCGCGCAGACGCCCGGCCTGCGCGCCTGGGCCGCCGTGGTGGCGCTGGCCGTGCTGTGCACCGGCATCGCCTACATCCTGTACTTTCGCCTGATCGCCCATGCGGGGCCCAGCCGGGCGCTGGCGGTGACCTTCCTGGCGCCGGTGTTCGCGGTGTTCTACGGCGCGGTGTTCCTGCAAGAGGCCGTCACGCCGTGGATGGTGGGCTGCGGGCTGGTGATCGTGTGCGGCACGATGCTGTCCACCGGGTTGATCGGGCCGCGGCGGCGCACCGGCGCAGGCTGACGAACTGCAAAGGCCGGCGGGGGGCGCCCGCGCACCCGCGCATGCCCCATCGGCCCCGTGACGTCCGCCTTCCGGAAAACCCCGAGAGAGGCGCCCGGTCGCCCACTTTCCTGCGGGCGCTGCTCTGCCATGGTCATGAACCCGTTCTAAACTCGGCCCATGCCCCTCGCGCCCCACTTCCGCATGGATTGTCCTGTCCGGGTCCGTGCCATGGGCCGCCAAGGTGTTCTCCCTTCGGCGCCGCACGATGGGCTATGAAATCTTCTTCCTCGGCGGGCTGCACCTTCTGCTGATCGCGGTGCTGGCGCTGTTGCCCGGCGCCGAACTGCTGCAGCCATCGCGGCGCACGCGGGTGCAGGCCGGGCTGATCGGGGGCCTGGCCTCCGTGCTGATCATGGTGTTCACCCGGGCGTTCGACCCCCTGTATGCCGAATTGCCCCATCCCACGGTGACGGCGGTGTGCACGGTGATGTTCGGCCCGCTGGCCGGGGCGCTGGCGGCCGGGGTCACGGCCGTCGGCTTCTGGTGGCTGTCGGCCGGGCCGCTGCCTGCCGGGCTGGGCGCGATCGGCGCCGTGTTCGCCATCGGCCTGCTGTGGCGCGGGGTGCGGCAGGCCACGGGCCTGAACCTGTGGGTGGTGATCGTCGCCGTGGCCGCCTGCCTGCCGCCGTGCATGCTGTTCTGGCGCGAAGGGCCGGCGGGCTTCCTGCTGGAGGGCGACCTGATGCCCTGGCTGCAGCAGTTGCCCTGGCGCTATGGCATGGGCTTCTTGATCCTCGGTGGGGGCACGCAGCTGCTGTGCGGCCGGGCCCGGGCACTGCAGACGCTGCGCCAGCAGGAGCAGGAACTGCTCATGGCCCTGGATGCCACCGGCGGCGGCCGCTGGGAGTGGGATGTGCCCCAACGCCGGTTTTCCTACCGCGGCAGCTTCTACCAGGCCTTCGGGCTGGAAGACAGGGACACCCGCCGTGGCGCTGGCGCAGCCGCGCGCGACGCGAGCGACTGGCAGCGCTGGAACGAACGCCGCCACCCGGACGACGCCGCCCGCCTGGCCACCTACCTGCAGCGCACGATGGAGGGGCACGAAGACAGCTTCAATGCCGAATTCCGCATGCAGGACATCCATGGCCGCTGGCGCTGGGTGATCGCCCGGGGGCAGGTGGCCGAGCGTGACGCGCACGGCCGGCCGCTGCGCCTGGTGGGCATGGACCTGGACGTGACCTCGCTGCACGAGATGCAGGAGGCGCTGCGGCTGTCGGAGGTCAAGTACACCACCATCTACCAGATGCTGCCCGACCCCGCCGGCGTGGCGCGCCTGTCCGACGGCTGCTACCTGGATGTGAACGAGGCCTTCACCGAGCTGCTGGGCTACACCCGCGAACAGGCGGTGGGCCGCACCTCGACCGAACTGGACATCTGGGCCCATCCCGAGCAGCGCGCGCAGATGGTGGCGCTGCACCGCCGCGACGGCTACGTGGACCGCATGCCCATGGTGGCGCAGCGCGGCAAGCGGCCCATTCCCGGGCTGATGTCGGCGCGGCCCGTGACGGTATCGGGCCAGGAATGCATCGTCTTCGTGTTCCACGACATGACGGCCGAGGAACACAGCCGCGCCCGGCTGATGGACGCCAACCGCCTGCTGCAGCAGGCCGGCCGAATGGCCCGCATGGGCGCGTGGGAGCACATCGTCGGGGAGGGGCTGGTGTACTGGTCCGATGTCTCGTACGACATCCACGGCCTGCCGCCCGACGCGCCGCTGCCGCGCACCGACTACCTGGAGCGGTTCGTGGTGCCGCCCTTTCGCGAAGCCCTGCGCGAGCGCTTTCGGCAATGCATCGTGGACCGGGCCGAATGGAGCATGCAGGTGCAGATCCAGCGGGCCGACGACGGCCGGCACATCTGGGTGACCGCCACCGCCGAGCCCGTGCTGGAAAACGGACACGTCACCCGCGTGCGCGGCGTGATCCAGGACATCGACGAATCCCGGCGTGCCAGCGAGCGGCTGAGCCAGTCCGAGGACCGCTTCGCCCGCGTGTTCCGCCTCATGCCCTACCCCATGGGCCTGTCGCGCCGCGAGGACGGCGCCTACATCGACGTCAACCCCGCCTGGGAGGCCCTGCTGGGCATTCCCCGGGACGAGGCCATCGGCCGCACCGCCGTCGAGCTGGGCATCATCACCCCGCAGGTGCGTGCGGCGCTGGTGGAATCCGTGCAGGACCGCATCGCCGTCAACGGCGTGGAAATCACCATGCGCACGCGCCACGACGGCTTGCGCACGGTGCTGCAGTCCATGCACGCCACCGAGATTGACGGCGTGCAGGCCTGGCTGTTTTCGGGGCACGACATCACCGAGCGCAAGCGCATGGAAGACCAGGTGCGCGAGCGCGAGGCGCTGCTGTCGCTGACCATCTCGGCCGCCTCCATCGGGCTGTGGGACTGGAACCTGCAGACCGGATCGCTCACCGGCGACCGCCGCTGGCGCGACCTGCAGGGTCTGCCGCCCGCCACCGGCGACGCTTTGCCCGTGCACTGGACCTCCGGCATGGCGCCCGCCGACATCGAGGCGGTGACCACTGAGCTGGCGCGCCACACCGCCCACCCCGCCACGCCGTTCGACGCCACCTGGCAGATCGCGCTGCCCCAGGGGCCCGGCCGCTGGGTGCGCAACCTGGGCAAGATCGTGGACTACGACGAGGCCGGCCGGCCGCAGCGCATGCTGGGCGTGGGCATCGACGTGAGCAGCCAGCGCGTGCAGGAAGAGCTGCTGCAAAAGCTCGCCCATTTCGATGCGCTCACCGGCCTGCCCAACCGGGTGCTGCTGGCCACGCGGCTGCAGCAGGTCATGGCGCGGGCGCGCGAGCGAGGCCAATTGCTGGGCGTGGCCTACCTCGACCTGGACGGTTTCAAGCCCGTGAACGACCGGCTCGGCCACGACGCGGGCGACCGCCTGCTGGTGATCGTGGCCGGCCGACTCACGCGGGCGCTGCGCCCCGTGGACTGCGTGGCGCGGCTGGGTGGCGACGAATTCGTCATCCTGCTGCCCGATCTGGCGACCCGCGCCGACGGCGAGCGCCTGCTGCGCCGGGTGATGGAAAGCGTGGCCGCGCCCTACACGCTGGGCACCGAGCGGGTGGCGGTGACGGTGACGGCCAGCGTGGGCTACACCATCTACCCCGACGACGACGCGGACGCCGATGCCCTGCTGCGCCACGCCGACCAGGCCATGTACGCGGCCAAGCAATCCGGCCGCAACCGCTTCCACGCCTTCGACGCCGCGCAGGAGCGCGCGCTGCAGAGCCACCGCGAACAGGGCGAGAAGGTGCGCGATGCCATCGTGGCGGGCGAGTTCGCCCTCTTCCTGCAGCCCAAGGTGGACATGCGCCGGGGTACGGTGGTGGGCGCCGAGGCGCTGGCGCGCTGGCACCACCCGCAACGCGGCACCCTGTCGCCTGGCGCCTTCCTGCACCTGATGGACGGCACCGACCTGGAGACGGTCTTCGGCGAATGGGTGGTCGACACCGCGCTGGACTGCATCGCCGCCCTGATGCGCGCCGGCCTGCGGCTACCGGTGAGCGTCAACATCTCGGCCCAGCACCTGCAGCGCGAAGGCTTTGCCGACTGGCTGGCCGGGCGCCTGGCGCAGCGGCCCGACGTGCCCGCGAGCCTGCTGGACATGGAGATCACCGAAAGCGCGGCGCTCTACGACATCGGCCACGTCGCGCTGCAGCTGCAACAGTTGCGCGACCTGGGGGTGACGGTGTCGCTGGACGACTTCGGCACCGGGTACTCGTCGCTCACCTACCTGCGCCGCCTGCCCATGGACACACTCAAGCTCGACCAGAGCTTTGTGCACGGGATGATGACCGACTCGGGCGACTTGGCCATCGTGCAGGGCGTGATCGGCCTGGCGCGGTCGTTCGGCTACTCCATCGTCGCCGAAGGCGTGGAAACCGTGGAGCAGGGGCAGATGCTGCTGCAGATGGGTTGCGCGCTGGCGCAGGGCTACTGCATCGCCCGGCCCATGCCGGCCGATGAACTGCCGCAGTGGCTGGGGCAATGGCAGGCGCCCGAAGGCTGGCAGCCGCGCCGCGGGCTTTGACGCCAAGCCGGTTCCGCCAGAAACCGGCCAACTTGGCACCGGACGGCGTCGCTTAGCGACCGCATGCCGCGTTGAGCCTCGGATCAAAAAGGCCTTCAGCGCAATATCCACTAGGGCATATTGCTATACAAATAGTAGCAATCGGCGGTATGGCGTGATGGCGATTCCAGCCAGGTGACCGGCCTGGTTCACCGCAGGGTGCCGACAAGGCGCCCCATTCAACGCCCCTTTGGCTCGCGCAGCACGGCAAGCGGAGGGCCTCGCCTGGCCGGCACCCCCCGCTCCGGCCATTTCATTCTGAAAAACAAGAATGATTTAAATACATATAAGGCAATATTGATTAATGCCATAAGAATATTGTTGATATTTAAAATATTCATTCTCTGAATAAAATATTTTGGATATCAACTGGGATAAAGTATCGCAGGGCATTTGATTCACAAGCAGCCGGAGTGAAATTGCCTTGAATGCCATTTATTTAAATGCCATTGACACGGGGAGATTTCGCCAGAGGAAGAATGGCAGCACCCCTGTCAATGCAAAAGTTATCAATGAATCACTGACGCTGCAACTGGCGGTTTCACCCATGGTCTGCCACGCCATGCCAATGCGGATTCCGGCCTGGCTTTCGCAAAAAAATCATTCGGAGGTATGAAGACGGTATGAACGCACTTGGTTTGATCGATCAGCAAAAACTGGGTTTGATCACCCATCACGACATCGATGCATTTGCAGTCGATGGCGTGGAAATCGATATTGTCCTGTCAGGCATCTGCGGCACCGACCTGGCGGTCTTGTCCGGCCGGGAGGAAGGGAAAATCGGCGTGGTTCGCGGCCACGAGGCAGTCGGTGTGATCACCAGGGTGGGCGCAGGCGTCAAATACCTGCGCACCGGAATGCGGGTGGTGGTGGATCCCAACGAATACTGCGGAACCTGCGAATTCTGTGCCTCCGGCCAAACCCACCTTTGCAATGGCGGCGCCAATGCAACGCTGAATATCGCGGGGGTCAACAAGCATGGCACCTTTGCCGAACGCTTCACCACCCGCGAGCGGTTCGTCTATCCCCTGCCCGACGACATGAGCTGGGAGACTGGCGTGTTGATCGAACCCGTCGCCTGCATTTTGAACAACATCGACCAGGCAGCGATTCAGGCAGGCCAAAGGGTTTTGCTGCTCGGCTCCGGCCCCATGAGCCTGGTCGCACAACTGCTTTTGCGCGCGATGGGCGTTCAGACCCTCGCCACCGATCTGAATCCGCACCGGATCGCATTCGGCCGTTCGCTCGGATTGGAGGTCATGCACCCCGACGACCTTGAGGCCCGCATGCAGGAAGGCCATGTGGACGCCGCCATCGATACCGTTGGCAATCAGCTCGGCACGGCCGCTCGATACATTCGCCGGGGCGGAAAAATCGTCCTTTTCGGATTCAACGGCAATTATCAGTACCCGCTGCCCGTCAAGCATTTTCTTGTCAACGCCATCAGCATTATTTCAGCCGGCGAATACAACCAGCATTTCCCCCGCGCACTGCGCATGGCAAAAATGCTGCCCGAGCTGGGCCGCTTGGTAACGCACCGCTACGGACTGGAGGCTTACGCCGCGGCATTCGATGGGTTATTGAATGACCCGTCCGTGCCCACCATCAAGGGCGTGTTCACGCCGAACCCGCAATACCTTTAAACCCCAGCCAGCCATCAAAAAACCATAGGGAGTTATCGTGAAGGTTACTGTATTCAGCCAGATTTCCATCGACGGCAAATTGACGTTGGGGGGCAATGGGGCATCGAGCAAGGCGCTGTTCCAGCGTTTCAACGATGACGACATGCGCTTCATCCATAAATTTCGCGGTGAGGTGGACGCCATCATGGTCGGTCGCAAAACCATCGTCACTGACGATCCCCAGTTGACCAACCGTTATGAGGCCGGGCGCAACCCCATCCGCATCATTCCGACGACATCGCTGGACTTTCCCGTGTCCGCCAAGGTCCTGAGTTCGCCTGAAGAAACCATCATCGCCACGACGGAGCAGGCGCGCGACCACGAGATGGTGGAGCAGATTCGCGCCCAGGGAAAGGAAGTGATTTTCGTCGGTGCATCGCAGGTGGATTTCAAGCTGCTTTTCCCCTTGCTGGAAGCGCGCGGAATCAGGCACATCATGGTCGAGGGCGGTGGCCAGTTGAATTGGCAGATTTTCGATCTCGACCTGGTGGACGAAATCATCCTCATGCAGTTGCCCATCATCATCGGCGGCTCGGAAACGACCACGCTGACGGATGGCGAAGGTTATCGAAACATCGAAATGACCAAGTCATTCAAGCTACATGCCTTCGATGCGCGCTCCAACTACAACCTCATGCATTTCAAGCGCGAGCTGGCACCGCAAAGGACGCATTGATGCCGGAAATCCGCGCCGTTATTTTCGATATGGACGGGGTACTGGTTGACAGCGAACCCCTTTATATGGAGCAGGAAAGGCTTTCCTACGCCCGCTACGGCGTGACCCTCGACACGGCAGGGCTGTCGCGTTTCGTGGGAACCACGCAGCGGTATATGTGGAGCACCATCAAGGCGGAGCATGGGCTGGCCGAGCCGCTGGATTTCTTGATGGCACAACACCAAAAGCAGGTGGTTCGGGCCATGGGCATGGCCCCCCTTTCGGCCATGCCCGGCGTGCCGGATTTTCTCGTCAAGTTGAAAGAAGCGGAAATACCTTGCGCCGTGGCTTCGTCTTCGCCCGCTGAACTGGTGGGAGTCATTTTGCGGAAAACCGAGCTGCTGCCTTTTTTCGATCGTGTGGTGTGTGGAACGGACGTCAAAAACAGCAAGCCCGACCCCGAAATCTTTCTTTTGGCAGCCGGCCGGCTGGGTGTCGCTCCCCACGAATGTGCAGTGATCGAAGATTCAAGCCACGGTGTGGCCGCTGCCAAAGCCGCGGGCATGTTCTGCATCGGATTCGTCAACCCCCATTCGGGACTTCAGGATTTGAGCGCGGCGGATCGGCATGTGCGCCACCATGACGAGATCACGAAGTGGTTTCTTGAGCAATGAAAATGAAAAAATTCAACATCGCGGATTTGAACTGGATCAATCCACCGGCGTCGTCTTCCATCACCGATCAGGAAATCGTCATTCGCACCACCCCGGATACGGATTTTTGGCAGGGTACCTATTACGGGCTGGAATACGACAACGCACCTGCGCTCGTCCTTTCCAGCGAGGAACCATTTTGGACCCTGAAGGCCAAGGTTGCCTTCGATTCCAAAGTGCACTTCGACCAATGCGGCCTGTTCATCTACCAGGACAAAAACACCTGGATGAAGAGCGGTATCGAATACCAGAGCAACGGCTTTCAGCAATTGTTCGCCGTCGTGACCAACCATGGTTTTTCAGACTGGTCCATGGCCAACTATGACCGGACCACGCAAACCATGCATTACCGGCTGAGCCGAAGGGGCAGCGATTTTCTACTTGAAAACTCCTCCGATGGAATCCGCTTCAGCATGATGCGCATGTTCCATTTATTCCATGCGCAAGGCGCCGTTCGATTCGGGTTCTTCGCCAGCAGCCCGGGCGACTCGTCATTCGAGGCGCATTTCTCGGAAATCGAGTGGACGGAATGCCTCTGGAAAGAACACGGTTCCACCCGCTTCTGAGACAGCAGCCATACCCATATCCCTATTCACCATGAAAACTTCAGTCGATCAGAACCGGCGCGCGCTTTACGTCTGCTACGCGGCCATGATGTGCCTGGCCATTGCCCTGAACTTTCTGCCGGTGTACCTGACCACGTTCAGCGACACCTTCGGGAAACAGGGCGGGCTGACCGCGGAGCAGCTGGGGCGAATCCCGGCCATCATGTTTCTCAGCTTCATCATTGCCATCCTGGTGACCGGGCCTTTGGCGGACCGAGGCGATGCCAAGCGGATCATTCTTTTTGGGCTCATCACCACCACCGCCGGCTTGGTCCTGGTCGGCTTTGCCCCTTCCTACGCCTTTTTGCTGTTTGCCGTCGCCGTGATGGGATTCGGCGCTGGCGTACTGGACATGATCCTCAGTCCCATCGTGGTCGCACTCCAGCCCGAACGCCGCAGCGCGGCCATGAATTGGCTGCATGCGTTTTTCTGCGTCGGGGCGGTGGGTGCCGTGCTGATTGCCAGCATCGGCCTGAAATGGGACGTGTCGTGGCGGATGGTTGCTCTGGGCATCACGATCGCGCCGATCGTCACCTTCCTGCTGTTTCTCGGATTGAGGCTGCCGCCCCTGATCCAGGAAGACGCGCAACGGGAAGCCATGCCCCAGCTGATCAAGCAGCCCTACTTCATCGCGTGCCTGATCGCCATCTTTCTCGGGGGCGCCACGGAAACGGGGCTGTCGCAATGGCTACCCACCTATGCGGAGCAGGGGCTGGGGTATTCGAAGGAAGTGGGCGGCTTTGCGCTGGCCGGGTTTTCCGTCGGCATGGCACTCGGCAGAATGGCCGCGGCCCTGTTGCATGAACGCATTGCGCCGATTTCCCTGATGCTGGGCTGCTGTGCCGTGACCATCGGTCTTTTCTTCATCATCAGCTTTCCGCCAAGCCCGGCCGTGGCCATCGCCGCCAGCATTGCCGCTGGGTTTTCGGGCAGTTGCCTGTGGCCCACGATGCTGGCCATCACGGCGGACGCCTACCCTCGCGGTGGGGCGACCATGTTCGGTGTGCTGACCGCTTTCGGCAATGCCGGATGCAGCCTGATCCCCTGGCTGGTGGGCATCATCATCGAATACTCGGAAATCCACATCGGGCTGCTGGCCGTCGCGCTCTGTCCGGCGGGCATGATCGGCTTGCTCTTGTGGATGTCTCGGCGGTCGCGCAGGCAGGCACCGGCCCTGGCGCATTGACGCAAAAGCCGGTTCCCCCTATCGGCCACCCGGTGCGGTGGCCTCCAATCTTCTGGCGAATCGGTCCGTCAGCCCACCAGTTCCTTCACCTGCTGCAGCGCCGCCGGGTCTTCCATCGTGGTGAGGTCACCCGGGTCGCGCCGCTCAGCCACGGCCTGCAGGGCGCGGCGCAGCAGCTTGCCGCTGCGCGTCTTGGGCAGTGCCGCCACGAAGTGCACGCGCGCCGGCCGCGCCACCGCGCCCAGGCGCTGGGCCACCTGCTGCATCACCTCGCCCTCCAGCCGCAGGCGCGCCGCTTCATCGGTAAGCACCACCGCATCGCGCACCACGGCGAATGCCATGGCCACCTGGCCCTTGAGCGCATCGGCCACGCCCACCACCGCTACCTCGGCGATCTGCGGGTGGCCGGCGATGCTCTCCTCGATCTCGCGCGTGCCCAGGCGGTGGCCGGCCACGTTGATCACGTCGTCGGTGCGCCCGAGGATGAAGTAATAGCCGTCGGCGTCGCGGATGCCCCAGTCGAAGGTGCTGTAGCGCATGGGGCCGGGCAGGCTTTGCCAGTACGTCTGCACGAAGCGCTCGTCGTCGCGCCACACGGTCTGCAGGCAACCCGGAGGGAGCGGCCCTTCGATGGCGAGCACGCCCTTCTGGTCGGGCCCGGTGAGCTCCTCGCCCGTGGTCTCGTCGATCAGCTTCACGTCGTAGCCGTACATCGCCCGGCCCGGGCTGCCCAGGCGCGCCGCCTGCGGCTCCACGCCGCGGGCCAGGGTGAGGATGGGCCAGCCGGTTTCGGTCTGCCAGTAGTTGTCGATCACGGGCACGCCCAGTGCCTGGGCAATCCACTCGGCCGTGGGCGCGTCCAACGGCTCGCCTGCCAGCCACAGGCCCTGCAGGCTGGACACGTCGTGCCGGCGCAGAAAGGCCGGGTCCTGCTTCTTGAGCACCCGCACCGCCGTCGGCGCGGAGAACATGTGCGTGACGCGGTACTTTTCCACCAGACCCCACCAAACGCCCGCATCGGGCCGGGTGGGCAGGCCTTCGTACACCAGCGTGGCCATGCCGGCGATCAGCGGGCCATAGACGATGTAGCTGTGGCCCACCACCCAGCCGATGTCGCTGGTGGCGAAGAACACGCCGGGGTTGCCGGGGTTCGCAGCGGCGACTTCTGCACCGCCCTCTGCAGCGCCCACGCCGAAGATGTGCCGCATGCTGGCCGCCAGCGCCACCGCATAGCCACCCGTGTCGCGCTGCACGCCCTTCGGCCGGCCGGTGGTGCCGCTGGTGTACAGCGTGTAGCTGGGGTGCGTGGCGTCCACCCACTCGCAGGGCACCTCGGCATGCAGGTGCTGCTCGCGCAGCGCCGCCCAGTCGTGGTCGCGGCCGGCCTGCCGGGCCATGGGCGCCAGACCCCGGTCGATCAGCAGCACGGCGGCGGGCGGGTGACGCGACTGGGCGATGGCCTCGTCCAACAGCGGCTTGTAGGGCACCACCTTGCCGCCACGCGATCCCGCGTCGGCGCTCACGATGGCCACGGGCTCGGCGTCGTCGATGCGCGTGGCGAGCGACGCGGCCGCGAAACCGCCGAACACCACGGAGTGCAGCGCGCCGATGCGCACGCAGGCCAGCATGGCGAACACCGCCTCGGCCACCATCGGCATGTAGATCAGCACGCGGTCGCCCTGCCCCACGCCCAGCGATCGCAGCGCGGCCGCCATGCGCTGCACCTCGGCATGCAGTTCGGCGAAGGAATAGGTGCGCTCGGTGTTCGTCTCGGTGGAGACGGCGATCAGCGCCGGCTGGCCGGCCCGGTGGGCCAGGTGGCGGTCCACCGCGTTGTGGCACAGGTTGGTGCGGCCCCCCACGAACCACCGCGCGAACGGCGGATCGCTGTCGTCGCAGATTTGCTGCGGCGGGGTGTGCCAGTCGATCAGGCGAGCCTGTTCGGCCCAGAAGGCGTCGCGGTCGTGGAGGGACCGGCGGTGAAAGTCGGCGTAACGGGGCATGGCTTGTCTCCTTGGGATCGTTCTTTTGCCGGGACCGCGCCATTCTGCCCAGGGATCCCGACGCCGCCCTGACAGCGCTGCAGCTTGCCGTGCCCACTGACCGGCCCCCCAACCCTTGTCGCAATGGAGCGAATTCCGCCATGCGAGGCGCCATGCTCTCGTTTGCCCTCCCCACCTTGGCGCACGGCCCACCTACACTTTGAAACATCGGGCAAGGGCATCCACCCCAGTCACCCGAGGCCCTGTTTTCCCATTTCCTCTGGCTCAGCGTCCTGGAAGGCACCTTCATGACACCCACCCGTTTCACCATCGGCCGCCGCCTGGCACTCGTGCTCGGCACCATCCTGGTGCTGTTTCTGGTCAGTTGCCTGTACGGCATCGTCCAGCTCCGGGCCGTCACGCAGGAAATGAACACCATGCTCAACACGTCGCTGGCGAAGGAGCGGGCCGCCAGCGACTGGTATCGCAACATCACCAACGGCGCGCAGCGCGTGGCCGCCATCGCCAAGAGCAGCGACCCGTCGCTGGCGGACTTCTTCGCCGCCACCGCGGCCGAGTCGAGCAAGCAGTCATCGGCGCTTCAGCAGCAGATCGAAAAGATGCTGGACAGCGACGCCGAGAGGGCGCTGTTCGCGCAGATCGGAGAGAACCGCAAGGCGTACCTTGCCACCCGCGACGAGGTGTCGCGGCTCAAGAAGGAAGGCAATGCCGATGCGACGGCCCGGGCGTTCACCGAACGCTACGAGCCGGCTTCGGCCAACCTGCAAAAGACCATGGCCAGGATGGCTGACCTGCAGCGCAGCGAACTGGACGCGGCGGGCGAGCGCATCCGCGCGGCCAGCCAGGCCGCCACCGGCTTGCTGACCGCCTTGTGCGTGGGCTCGCTGCTGCTGGCGGCGCTGCTGGCCTGGCGCCTGACGGTCAGCATCACGCGGCCGCTGGCCGAAGCGCGCCAAGTGGCCGAGCAGATCGCGGCCATGGACCTCACCGGCCAGGACCACGGCCGCCACGCCACCGACGAAACTGGCCTGCTGCTGCGCGCCCTGGCCTCCATGCGCGGCGCGCTCGAAGGCTCGCTGATGGAGGTGCGCAACGTGGCCGACTCCATCGCCACCGCCACGCGCGAGATCGCCACCGGCAACGCCGACCTGAGCCAGCGCACCGAACAGACCGCGAGCAACCTGCAGGAAACCGCCAGTTCCATGGAGGAGCTGACCGCCACCGTGCGCCAGTCGGCCGACTCCGCCGCCACCGCCAACAAACTCGCCACCTCGGCCGCCGAAGTGGCCGCGCGCGGTGGGCAGGTGGTGACCCAGGTCGTCTCCACCATGGACGAGATCAACCAGAGCTCGCGCCAGATCAGCGACATCATCGGCGTGATCGACGGCATCGCCTTCCAGACCAACATCCTGGCGCTGAATGCCGCCGTGGAGGCCGCACGGGCCGGCGAGCAGGGCCGCGGCTTCGCGGTGGTGGCCAGCGAGGTGCGCAGCCTGGCCGGCCGCTCGGCCGACGCAGCCAAGGAGATCAAGGCCCTCATCGGCAACTCGGTCGAGAAGGTGGCGGCCGGCTCCCGCCTGGTGCAGGACGCGGGCACGACCATGGAAGAGATCGTGAGCAGCGTGCAGCGCGTGAGCGACATCATCGGGGAGATCACCGCTGCCACCTCCGAGCAGTCGGACGGCATCCGCCAGGTGAACACCGCCGTCAACCAGCTCGACCAGATGACCCAGCAGAACGCGGCCCTGGTGGAGGAATCCGCAGCCGCCGCGGAAAGCCTGAACGACCAGGCCAGCCGCCTGGCGGCGACGGTGGCGCGGTTCCGGCTCAATGCGATGGGCAGCGCGGGACTGGCACGGGGGGCGCTTGCTGCGGCCTCGGGGTCGGGAGCGCCGCGCCTTCAATGAGAGAGCGCAGGTGCAGGCCGGCTGACAACCCGCTTGCCGAAACCGCACGCCATCGAGGCGCCGGGCCTATGGCCTGGCCAGCGTTTTCAGCAGTTGCTCTTCCATGGCGTCCACTGCCGCGGAGTGCCTGGATGCCTTGCTGCGCAGCGCGGCCACTTCCATGGAAATCAAGGGCGGCAGCTCGAATCCCGCGGGCAGGTTCTGCAATACCTGGAGATGGGCAGGCACGCTGCAGTGGGTAAAGACCGCGACGGCAAGGCCGCTTTCCACCGCGGCCAGTTGTCCTGCCAGGCTCGAGCTGTGGTACACGACGCGGTAGGCCCGGCGATGGGCCGCGAGGCTGGACAGCGCCGCGGTCCTGGCCATGCTGCCTTCCTCGTAGACGGCAATGGGCAGCGGGGTCTTGCGCCACACCTCATGCTGCGCAGCGCCGGCCCAGACCAAGGGCTCCTGAAAGAGAAGCCGGCCCCGTTTCGGCTTGTCGCGGGACACGAGCGCCAGGTCCAACTCACCCCGTACCACCTTGGGGATGAGCGAAGTGGATTGCTCGCAGGTCAACTCGATCTCCACCCCCAGATAGCGGCCCGCAAAGCTGCGCAACACCGGTGTCAGGTAGGTCGATGCATAGTCATCGGGAACGCCGAGCCGCACGCGCCCGGACAGGTCCGGCCCGAAAAGCGCCGTCTGCGCCTCCGTCTGAAGGGCCAGCATGCGGCGCGCATAGCCCAGCAGCTCGGCGCCCGCTGGCGTCAGTTGCAGGTGGTGCGGCCCGCGCAGCAGCACCGGCCGTTCCAGGGCGGCCTCCAGTTTCTTGATCTGCATGCTCACGGCCGCCTGGGAGCGGTGAACCAGGGGTGCTGCCGCCGAAAGCGAGCCCGCATCCACGACCGCCACAAAGGCGCGCAGCCAGTCGATTTGCAGATCGGGGTAGGTCATTGAATGCGCTCGATCCTCTTTGAATTCGATTGTCGAATACTAAGCGATCGAACTATTTGCTTTACGGCAGCCCGCTGCGGCGTGAGCATCGGGACATGGACCACAAGCCTTCCGCCACGTTTCAACCATCGCTACCCTGCGACGTGGGCGCTTGTGCCAAGCGGGAGGCGCAGGGCCAATGGCTGATGATCGCGGGCGGCCTGCTGCTGGGCACCGTCGGCGTGTTCGTCGAAGAGGCAAATCAACACCCTTTGGTGACCGTGCTGTTTCGCTGCGCATTCGGAGCGCTGGCGTTGCTGGCATGGGGCATGGCAACCGGCCGAACGAGAGAGCTTCCCCTGCGCGGTCGCAGCGGGTGGATCGTCTGCGCGACGGGCTGCCTGATGGTCGTGAACTGGGCGCTGTTCTTTGCCGCCATACCGCGCACGTCGATTGCCGTCGCGACGGTGGTCTTCCACATTCAGCCGGTGTGGATCATGGTGTTCGGTGCGCTGGTGCTCCGCGAGCATGTCACTGCGGCACAGAAAACCGCAACCGCCGTGGCATTGGGCGGTCTGGTCTTGACGACTGGCCTGTGGGGCAGTGGCTCCGTGGCCGGCGCATCGGGGGGGGGGACTATCTGACGGGTTTGCTGATGTGCCTGGGCGGATCGCTCAGCTATGCGGGCGTGACGATCATCGCCAAGACAGAGAAGGTCGTCACCCCGTTCGCGCTGGCGTGGTGGCAGTGCGCGGTGGGAACGCTGGTGCTGCTATGGGTTCCATGGGCACATGGTTGGCCCTCGGACGCCGCCGCATGGGCCTGGCTGGCCGGACTGGGCGTGCTGCATACCGGTCCGGCCTATGCCATTTTGTTCACGGCAATGGCCTGCCTGACTCTGGGCAGGGTCGCTGTGCTGCAGTATGTCTATCCATTGACGGCAGTGCTGCTGG
Organism: Acidovorax sp. BLS4; assembly: GCF_032929295.1. Classification (NCBI taxonomy): domain Bacteria; kingdom Pseudomonadati; phylum Pseudomonadota; class Betaproteobacteria; order Burkholderiales; family Comamonadaceae; genus Acidovorax; species Acidovorax sp. BLS4. The sequence goes on along the minus strand of NZ_CP136797.1, from coordinate 4,639,196 downwards.
ATTGGGCGGTCTACGGCCGGATGCTGAGCGCGACCCAACTGGCAGGCGTCGGCCTGATGGCTCTGGCGCTCTTCGTCATCAAGACCCGATAGCCCGGCCATGCGACTTGGAGTGGAAGGCGCGCCCGCATGCCGCGCCAAGAGTCCTCTCGCGAAGATGTTTTGGCGGCCGGCTTCTGCCGACACGCCCGTCAGAGGCCATTCGCCAGGCTTTGCAGATGGGGGCACCCGGCAGCTTCTGCGAACCTGCAGGGTTGCAGTGGCACGGGCACCGCCCTGCCCGGCTCACGGCTGCCCGTCGAACGACTCCACACTGTCTGGCAGGCCCACCCAATCGTGACGACGCCGCGTCCAGATCTGGCGCTGCGGGGTGCCCAGCTCTTGCCGTTGCTTCAAAGTGCCGATCCGCAACGAGTAGGACTGCGGATTCTCGAGCGCACAGGCATACAGCGAACTCCCGCAGACTTCGCAAAACGCGAGCAGGCGCTGGTTGCCGCTGGCGGCTGTCTTGGTGTAGGTGCGGGGCTGCCCCTTGATCAGCCGGAACCCGTCTGCCGACGCGGCGATGTTTGCCCGGAAGGCGGAGCCGGATTGGGCTTGGCAGTCCGCGCAGTGGCAGACCGTCGTGGTGCCAGGCTGTACCTGCGCTTCGTATTCGATGGCGCCGCAGTAGCAGCTTCCTTCAACCTTCATCGTTGGCTCCTTTGGCCTTGGTGTCGGATTGCCACTTCACTCCTGCGGCAGATGGCACACCGCTTCCACGTTGTGGCCATCCGGCCCGATGACGAAGGCGGCGTAGTAGTGCGGGTGGTAGTGCAGGCGCAGTCCGGGAGGGCCATTGTCCTGGCCCCCGGCTTCGATCGCCGCACGATGAAACGCGTCCACCTGGCGCCGGCTTTCTGCCGTGAACGCCAGGTGCAGCGGGCTCGGCCGGTCCTCCGCATCGTAGATCCAGAGCGAGGGTTTGCCGTTCTTGCCCAGGCCCGCCCCGGGGTGATCTCGGTTTCGTTGTGAAATCGGAATCCTGCGTCAAAAAACTGACCAGCGACAACAACTTAGCAGCGTTTTCGATCCGGGCGGACAAGGGGCTGCTGATCACCACGTACCCGCAGGACTTCACCTCCAAGGTGGCGAGCAACAACCCCGATGGGTTCGATCAACTGGGCAGCGGGCTGGCCGGCACCGCGGCGCTGATGAAAGAGGCCGGAAGCGCCGTGAAGGCCATGGACTCGGCCATCGGCGCCATCAATGGCCTCAAGACCTCGCACATGATGGCCCTGGGCGCGGGCGTGGCCTCCATGGTCGGCGGCCAGGCCGGGGCGTCGTCCCTGGCGAAGGCCGCCGCGGCCGTCGCCGCCTTTGCCGATGCCGGCGGGGACGGCGGTGGAGGGGGCGGGCCCGAGGTCAGCATGCCAACCAACACCGACCCCGCCATGCCGCAGTCGCAGGCGCTGCGCGAGCTGTCCAAGGACATCACGAAACCCATCGTGTCCATCGTCAGCCCCGAGGGGCATTCGATGATCAGCCCCAAGCCCATCGTGATCAGCTCCGGGCAGAGCGCATCGATGCACGCCACGCAGCACATCACGGTATCGAGCGGCGCGCAGCTCACCCAGCTGGCCAAGGGCGGCATGCTCACCCACGTCTCCCAGGGCGGGCAGCGCAACACGGTGACCCAGGGCGACGTGGCCTCCGAGGCGCAGGCCGGCCACATGAACCTCACGGCCAACCAGAACATCACCATGGCATCCAAGACGCTCGATGCGAGCGTGCTGGGCCACGAGAACGTCAACATCAAGGCCACGCAGGATTCGGTTCTGGTCGATGCCGGACAGCACATCCGCCTGGAGGCGGCCGACAGCATCACCCTGGTGTGCGGCAAGGGCAAGGCCTACATCAAGCTCACCAAGGACGGGGACATCGAGATCGTCGGCGTGCGCAAGGGCCTGCTGCGCTTCACGGAAAGCCTCGACGAGTTCGGCAAGCCCATCAACATGAACTGCTGACCCACCGGCATCGCCGGCAGCAGCCTAGGAATCCATCCATGCAATACCACATCCAGGAGGCGGCGTTCGAGCTGCCCTCCGACGGCTTCATCGACCGCAGCGTGAACGTGCTCATCTTCGGGGACCCGGCGCTGCCGTTCAACGTGGTCGTCACCCGCGACTACTTCGACGAAGGCAGCGGGATCGAGGCGCTGCTGCAGGAGCAGCTGCGTGCGCTGTCCACCGTGGGCAAGAGCTACAAGCAGCTCGACATGAGCCGGGCGCGCCTGCCGCTGCACGGCCCCGCCGGTGAGCCGCCGGCCAACGAAGCCGCTGCCCCCAATGCCGTGGGTGCCTCGGTCTCGTACAGCAAGCAAGGTCACACGCTGTACCAGCGCATCGTGCTGATCGAGCTGCCCGAGCGCAAGGCGCTGGTGCTCACCGGCACCCATGCGGCGCCCTGGAAGCCGCACCACGAAGCGCAGTGGGCGTCCATCCTGCAAAGCGTGCGCGTGCGGCCGCAGTAAGGCACGCCCCTAAGGCTCCACGCCGCCCTCGCGACAGACCGCACGGCCTTTTACAAACCCGCCCACCGGCGTACCTTCCTTCCGCGCTCCATGCCCAAAGCCGCCCGCCTGCACGATCCCATCGCCCACACCTACGCCCGCGAGGGCCATGCGGCGGGGGCGGCCACGGCGGTGGCGATCGAGTTCGGGGCGGCGGTGGCGATCGGCGCGGCCGTGGGCACCATCGCCTGCCCGGGGCTCGGCACCCTGGCGGGCTTTCTGATCGGCGCGGCCGTGTTCGTGGGCACGCTGGTGGTGAGCCACATGTTCAGCCTGGTGGGCGACTTCTTCCAGTCGTTCGGGGAGGCGCTGGGGCGAAGTTTCAGCTCCGATTGCGGCGAGCTCACCGCGACGGGGTCGGCCACGGTCTTCATCAACAAGCTGCCCGCCATCCGCGCCGGGCTGGACGTGGCCATGTGCGACAAGCACAGCATGCCGCCCAGCCTCGTCAACTTCGGCAGCGAGAACATCTTCATCGACACCTTCCGCGCCGGCCGCGAGGGCGACTACGTGGACTGCGAGGCCAAGATCAGTAAGGGCTCGGAGGACGTCAACTTCGGCGGCGAGTCGGTGCCCGTGGCCAATTTCCGGGCGCAGGAAATCCCGGACTCCGACCGCGAGCTGGCGGCCAAGGCCCGGTTCTGGGCCGGCATCCTGGGCGGGGCCGCGGGCGCCCTGAAAGCCGGCATCAAGTGCTTCGGCATTGCCGTTGGCATGGGTGTGGTCGGCGCCAAGGTGCTGGGCGAGGTCATGCCCTCCTTCGATGGCGGGCAGGGCGCGGCGAAGGGCGCGGGCAACAGCGCCGGCACCGCCCTGGGCAACCTGCTGCAGGGCAAGCCCGTGCACGCCGTCACCGGGGCCAAGGTGCTGCTGGGCGACGACGACACCGACTTCGCGCTGAGCGGCGCGCTGCCCATCGTGTGGCAGCGCACCTATGCCTCCACCGACGCGCGCACCGGCGTGCTGGGAACCGGCTGGAGCCTGCCGTTCAGCGTGGAGCTGGTGTTCCAGGACGGCAAGGCCCATTACATCGACGAGCAGGGGCGCGGCATTCCCTTTGACGACCTGCCGCCGGGCGGGCAGATGTTCAGCGTGCCCGAAGGCCTGCAGCTGAGCCGCAGCGAAGGCGGGGTCTACTACATTGGCATGCCTTCGGTGGGCTGGGTCTATACCTTCGGCGCGCGCCGGAGCCAGGCCAATGGCGAGCGCCTGTCCCTGCTGCAATGGGCCGACCTGAACCACAACGCCATCGATTACCACCGCGACGCCCAGGGCCTGGTGCGCCACATCACCGACACCAGCGGCCACCGGCTCGCGCTGCACTACACCCCGGACGCGGTGGCCGGCAGTGGGCCGCGCCTGTTGCGCATCGACCTCACCGCGGGCGGGCCGCCTGGCACCCTGGTCGAATACCGCTACAGCACCGAAGGCGACCTGGTCCAGGTGACCGACCGCACCGGCCGCACGGTGCGCCGCTTCGAATGGGCACAGCACACGATGGTGGCCCAGACCTTCGAAAGCGGACTGGTCGCGCACTACCAGTGGGACCGGCCGGGCCCGCAAGGCCGCGTGCTGCGGCACTGGCTCGACGATGCGGGCGGCGGCCTGCCGGCAACCAGCTGGACCTTCGAATACGACCTGCCCGGCGAAGCCGACGGCGACCGCCGCACGCGCGTCACCGACCACCTGGGGCGCGTGCAGCTCTTCGACCACGACGCGGACCAGAACGTCACCCGCTACGAAGACCCCCTGGGCCACATCCAGCGCATGGAATGGAACGGCCAGTGGCAATTGCTGGCGTGGACGCGGGCGGATGGCACCCGCTTCACCTTCGACTACGACCGCCTGGGCAACCTCGTGCACGCCACCGACCCGCTGGGCCAGAGTGCGCGCATCGACTGGCACGAACGCCTGCAGCGCATCCGCGCCACGACGGCCGTGGACGGCTCGCGCTGGCACTACGAATACGACGAACGCGGCAACTGCACCGAAGTGCTGGGCCCGCCCCTGGCGCAGGATGCGCCGGATGCGTCCCTTGCGCCGGATGCGTCCCTTGCGCCGGATGCAAACCCTTCGGGCACCCCGGCCGACGCCCGCTACCGGGAGGCCACCGTGTACGACGCGCGCGGCCTGCCCGTGCTCACCACCGATGCCAACGGGGGCCGCCAGCAATGGCGCTGGACGCCGCAGGCCCTGCTGGCCAGCCACACCGACTGCTCGGGCAAGACCACCCGCTTCGAATACGACGCCAACGGCCACCTGCGGGTGCGCACCGATGCCCTGGGCCAGTCCACCCAGTACATCCACGACCCGCTGGGCCGCCTGCTGAGCGTGCAGCACCCCGATGGCAGCGTGCAGAACTACGCCTACGACGCGGCCGGCCGGCTGGCCTCCACCAGCGATTCGAGCCAGCGTGCGACCCGCTACCAGTACAACCTGCACGGCCAGCTGCTGACCCTGCAGGCCCCGAACGGCCGCGCCGTTCACCTGGGCTACGACGCGGCGCACCGCCTGGCCACGCTGGTCAACGAGAACCACGCCAGCTACGAATTCGCCTATGACAGCGCCGACCGCCTGCTGGAAGAGCGCCGACCCGATGGCAGCCGCCACGCCCTCGACTACGACCCCGCCGGCCGCGTGGTGGCCTTGGTGGAACACCCGGGCGAGGACGACGTGCGCCTGCAGGGCATTGCCGGGCACGTGCCGGCCTCGCCCATCCGCACCCTCTACCGGCGCGATGCGCTCGGGCGCCTGCAGGAAAAGCAGATCCTTCCCTCCGGCGAGGGCGCACCGGGCGGCGCCCTGCTGCAGCGCTTTGCCTACGACCCGCTGCACCGGCTGGTGCGCGCGCAGATGCTGGACGCTGAGACGCAGGCCCCGGTCCACACGCTGGAGTACGCCTACAACGCCCTTGGCGATGTGGTGAAGGAGTCCGCCACCGACGCCGCCACCGGCGAGCGCACCGAACTGCGCCATGCCCACGATGCCCTGGGCAACCGCACCGAGACGGGCCTGCCCGATGGGCGCACGCTGCACCACCTGTACTACGGCAGCGGGCATCTGCACCAGATCCATCTGGACGGCGTGGTCGTGGCCGACATCGAGCGCGACGACCTGCACCGGGAAGTGCTGCGCACCCAGGGCCGCCTGGCCAGCCGCTACGCCTACGACGCCCTGGGGCGGCGCAGTGCGCAGTGGACCCAGTCCGCCGCCCTGCGGGTGACCGGCGCGTGGGCCCCCGGCCGCACCCCCGGCCAAAGCGCCGCCTGGGCCCAGCGCCTGCAGCGCCCCGCCGCCACCGACAGCCTGCTCAAGCAGTGGGAGTACGACAGCGCGGGCGAACTGGCGCGGGCGCGGCACAGCCGCCATGGCGAGACCGAATACCGCTACGACCCCGTCGGCCGGCTGCTCTCGGCGGTGCACGCCGGCCTGCCGTCCGCCCTGGCGCCTTCCGGCCAGGGCGCGGCGGGCGACGGCGCCGCCGCCGCGCTGAACGAAGTCTTCCACTACGACCCGGCCGGCAACCGCGTCGCCGACCGGGCCCAGGCGATGGACGGCGCCGGCCGGGGCTGGGTGCGCAACAACCGGGTGAAGGTGCTGCAGGACAAACGTTTCGACTACGACGGCTTCGGCCGGCTGGTGAGAAAGCGCATCGGCGCGCACACCGAGCAGCACTTTCGCTACGACGCGCAGCACCGCATGACGCAGGCGGCCGTGGTGCGAGCGGGCCAAAACGGCGAGCCGGTGAGCCAGGTCTTCCGCTACCGCTACGACGCGCTGGGCCGGCGCATCGCCAAGGCCGACGCCTTCGGCGAGACCACCTTCACGTGGGAAGGCCTGCGCCTGCTGCAGGAGCGCCGGGGCGGGCAATGCAGCAGCTACGTCTACGAGCCGGGCAGCTACACGCCCCTGGCGCGCATCGACGGCCAGGGCGCGCTGGAGCCGGAACACCCCGCGTCCGCGCTGGCCCTGGGCGACGTGGACACCGCGCGGGGCAAGGAAAACTCCGTGCCGACCACCAATGGCGAGTGGGCGGATGCGCACCACGCGGTCGCCGGGCCGGTGGGCGGGTTGGCGCGCATGCGGGCGGCCATGGACAAAGCCCATTCGGCGCAACCGGCCGTGATGGAAAACAGCACGCCAACGCCGAGGGTTGAAGAAGTAAGCGCCCGGTCAGCGCCGCCAGGCGCCCGGATTTATTACTTCCATACCCAAGGCAATGGCTTGCCGGAAGAGATGTCGGATCGAAACGGCAATCTGGTCTGGCGTGCGCAATACAGGGCCTGGGGCAGCGCGGTCGCGGAAGAATGGCAGGCGTTCGATGCCGTGGGCCGCCCGGTCGGAGCGCCGGTTGCCGAAAGCTGGGCGCGGGCGAGTCAGCAAACGGCGGCGGCGCCGCAGAACCTGAGGATGCAAGGGCAGTACCTGGACCGGGAAACGGGGCTGCACTACAACACGTTCCGGTATTACGACCCGGATTTGGGGGCGTTCACGACGCCTGATCCGATTGGGTTGGCGGGGGGGATGAATCTTCATTCCTTTGCGCCGAACGCCATTTCTTGGGTTGATCCTTGGGGGTGGTGCGCTTTAGTGAGTAAAGGCAAGCAGTTATGGAGATCTAGAGAGGGATTGATGTATGGCCCAGATCTCGGACCTAATGCTTTTAGAAATAGAGTCCAGCACGTGTTAGATCACGCACGTAACAACACAGCAAAACCAAAACATAGTGTATTTTCTGGCGGAAGACAGCAGACGCTTAATATTGTTGACGACGCATGGGCGAAAGTTAAAGCTGGTGATCCAAATGTAAAGGTACAGGCGAAAGGATCTCGAATGGAATACACAGTGCCGATGGGTAAGAAAGTAGGCTACGAGGGAGGCTCGGCAGGAAGCGGTGCTGATTTAACGGGCGTCAAGATTGTTGTTGAAAAGGGAAATCATGTTGTCACGGCATATCCAGTGCCTTAAGGATGTATATGGCTTTTTATATTAAAAAAAATTGCCCTTACTGTGATGATGAGGGTAATCTCTTTGTATGGCGATGCGGGGATGGTAAATCCCTTGCGTTTTCGTGTGACGAATGTAGTGCCCTTTGGGCTAGTATTGAAAATATAGAAATAGGTAGCGAGCTTAAGGAGGTTGATTTGATTAACAATTTTATGCCTAGTGTTAACGTCCCGATCTATGGACCCTCTGCCGGTTGGGCAACTATGCAAGATATGATTAATCAAGGAATTTCTGACGAAGTGGCGGGCGAAGGAGATTGGGTGGAGACTCGAAAATAGCTTTCGATAGATCTAAAGCTGGATGCCGAGGGCGACTATCAAGAATATATGGTTAAACCCCCTGGAATTGGAAATAAAGTGGGCGAAGAATCGTGGCAAACAGGCGTGAGAAAACAGCATGCTAGACGAATGACCACTACAAATCATATGTCGATATATCTGATATGGTGTTCCAATGAACAAGGTTGTCCAAGTTGATTTGCGCTCACTAAAAGAAGTTGCTGATTTGCATGATGTACTAGCCAATGCTTTTGGGTTTCCTGACTTCTATGGAAAAAACTTTAACGCATTAATTGACTGTTGGGGCAGTTTGAGAACTCCGGAAGATGCTATGACTACTATCTCAGTTAAAGATGATGAGTATATTGTGTTGATGGTCAAGGGATTGTCGGATTCTGCTAAAGAAATTTTTCGAGGGCTAATTTCTGCCGTCGAATTTGTAAATGCTCGAGAATATTCTTTGAATAAAAGCCCAGTTATTTATATTGTCCCTGTGGGTTAATGGCGTTTGTGGTGTGGGGTGATTTATAGGGAGTTTTTGTGATTTCCCGTTGCAATTATGAAGATCGCAGAATTGCAGATAAATAGATGCGCTGTTTAAGTTAGTACTGCGCGCGGGGCAACGCGGGGGCTTATGAAATATCTGATGACGAAGAGTGCATCAGTTTGGAGAAAATGTTTAAAATAATGAATTAAGATTTTCAAGGGCGGAGAGTGCTTTGGCATTGTCTTGAAAATTTTCTTAATAAAAATCGAGCTTTTCGAGAAGCTGGAAAAGATGTTGTTGAACTCGGAGATCATTCCCGGTGTATCTTTGGGGGGAATTTCCATCGGTGAAGCAATTGACTCTGTTTTTGAGAGATTTTCGGAAAATTACGAAATAGAAATATTGGATGAGGTTGCGCTTTTCGACGGTGGTTTGATTTCGATTGGCTATGCGTCATCATCAGGTATTGTTCACTCTGTGATGTGCGGTACTCGATTTCCTGGCAACTACAAAGGAATATTGTGGGCCGGGATGACTGTCTCCGACGTCCTCGCTAAAACCAAAGAGCAGATTGCATTTGGCGGATGTGTCGTCGTTGATGGGGTTCAAGGAATTGGGTTGCCCTTGCCGCCCAGCTTCGATGATTTTGAAAAAATCACTGACTTTCTATCTCTCGAACATGTATTCGAGAATTTGTCAGTTTTTAGAGCCTGAATGCATCTAATTCTTCCGCCATCGGCGCGATCTGGCTATCGAATCACACAGATGGTTTTACTGGCGGATAGCGAAACATCGGCAGACCCCCCAGAGCTGTTCAGAGAACAGCAAAACATTGAGTCGGCGCAGGAGCCCGGGCCATGCGGCCTTCGATCAAGGCGTCAGAAAAGCCTCCGCGTCGCTGCGCACGAGTCCAAGCCGAACAGGAGCGACCGGAAGGCACTTTGCGAGGTTCCGTCGCGTCTGCCAGCGGAACAGTGATCGCCCGCCACCGCTGCTACAAACCACGGGGCCCAACGCCATGCCCCGACCGCGATCTGCAGCGCTTGGCGCCTCAACCCCCGCGCTTCACATCCAGATCTGCCAGCACCCGCAGCAACCCCCGATTCACCTCTTCCAGATCCATCTCGTGCGTCTCGCACAGCTGGCGGATCGCCGCGCCGTTGTCCGTCTCCAGCGCGCAGGCCATCTCCAGGCTGGCCGCGTACGGTCCAGTGTGCAGCACGGTGGCGTCGTAGATGCGTTCGGACAGAGGCAGTCGGCGCAGGATGGCGCCCAGGGGTTCGCCCAGTAGGTCGTCCATCTGCGAGAGCAGGCCGCACAGGTAGATTTCGCGCCGGAGGTCGTTTTCCACGCCGGCGTCCAGCAGGCGCTCGGTCAGGCGGGCACGCAGCACCATGGATTCGCGGATGGGCTGCAGGTTGGGGTCGGTGCTGGCGTGCGGCAGCTGGTCCGACAGCCAGCGCTTGAGCGAGCCGTAGCCCATCATCACCAGGCCGCGCCGCAGCGAATCCACGCCGGTGCGCAGGCCGAGCGCTGCCGAGTTGGTGTAGACCATGAAGCGGTAGGCGAGCAACGGGTCTTCGCCCAGGATCTGCTCGAAGGCCTCCAGCGACTGCTCGGCGTCGATGGCCTTCATCAGCTTGAGCACGGTGTCGTGCCCGGGCTGGGGCGGCTGGTGGCGCAGTTCGTACAGCACGTCTTCCGCGGGCCAGCCGGCCAGGGCCAGGGCCTTGTGCCGGTCCAGGCAGTGTTCCATGAGGGCGCGGCTGGCCACGTTCTCGTACATCTGTCCGGCCAGCACGGGGCTGGGCTGCTGCGGCTGCTGGCCTGCGGCGGCGTGGTGGGGGGCGCCCGCTCCGGCGCGGGGCACGGCGGCGGTGGCCTTGAGCGCGGCCATGGCGTCGGCGGCGCTGAGGGTGAGCAGGCTGTTGTCGAAGCAGCCGGCCACGGCGGGTTCGGGCAGGTGGTGCAGCTCGCCGCGCCAGACGAGTTTCAGGCCGCGCTGGTGGGCAGCCTGTACCTGGGCGAGCAAGGCCGGATCGCCCAGCCATTCGTTGCGCACTTCGATCCAGGGGGCGCCGCGCGGCGCCTGGCTCAGCAGGTCGGTGAGCAGTTGCGGGGTTTGCGGGGACAGCAGCAGGGGGGGCGAGCTGGCGCTCCACAGTTCCTGCAAGGTGCGCAGCAGGTGGGGCGCGTCCACGAAGGCGGCACCGTCGCTTTGCACATAGAGCTGCACGGCTGCCAGGCGCCGCGCCTGGTTCCACAGTGGGCGGTAACCGAGGAGAAGGCTGCCAAGAACGGATTGGACCATGGGATGCGAAGGCGGCCGTTACCGCGCGGGCTCAGCCGATGTAGTTGAAGAGGGACAGCTTCTGCACCTGGGCATAGGACTTCAGGGCCGCTTCATACCCGACCTGGTTGTTCTGGAAGTCGGAAATGCCCTTGATCATATCGAGATCCTCCGCGCGCGAACGGTCGGCTTCGAGCTGCACGGCGCGCTTGTCCTGGTCGCCCGTGATGCGGTCGGCGCGGTTGAGCAACTCGCCCGCGTAGCCCCGCATGTTGTGCATGCGCTCCATGCCGATGTCGATGTTGTTCAGGGCCTGGCCCACGGCCTGCGAGGCCGCGCCGCTGGTGGTGGCGCTGCCGATGTCGCGGATGGCGCTGTCCAGCGTGCTGAAGATGCTGGCGCTGGGCTGCAGCGAGATGCTGTCGCCATTGGCGGGCGAGAGGCTGTAGGTGCCATCGACCTTCTTGACGGGCGTGCCGGTGATGTTGAAGCTCATGCCGGGGATGCCGGTCACGCCGATGCTCACCGGCTTGTCGGACGGAAAGTCGGGCACCGTCACGGGCGGGGACGACACGCCGGTGGTGGTGTTGGTGATGGTGTACGTGGCCGTCGTGGTGCCTGCCGTGGCGCCCGGGCCCACGCCGCTGAAGACGATCTGGTAGTTGTTGCCCGTGATGAGGCTGGTGTCGGTGGGCTTGATGCCGTCGGTGGTCAGCAGGTGGTCGGTCGAGCTGGTGGTGACGGCGGCGTTGTAGGCGCCGTCGCGCTGCGGCACGAACATGAAGGCCGATTCGCCGTCCAGCGACAGGGGCAGCGAGCTGTCGGTGCCCGAGCCCTGGCCGGGCAGGCCGGAGAAGGTGTAGTCGGGGCTGCCGGACTGCGGCCCGAGAAACGGCGTGAGCGCGCTGCCCAGGGCGCCCAGCAGCGGCATGCCGTTGCTGTCCTTGCGGTTGACCATGGAGGACAGCTGCTCGCGCAGGCCCTGCAACTGGTTGGCGATGGTCTTGCGGTCGTTGGGGGTGAGCGATCCGTTGCCGGCGCTCACGATGAGCTGGCGGGCCTCCTGCACCAGGTCCACGGCTTCGCCCATGGTCGATTCGGCCTGGGCGATGGAGTTGCGCTGGTTCTCCAGCGCGCGCTGGTCGGTCTGCACGCGTGCCAGCCGGGTCATCGCGCGCTCGGCCTGCGCGGCGGCCACCGGGTCGTCGCTGGCGCGCACCACGCGCTTGCCGGAGGTGAGGTTTTCCTGCAGGTTGGACAACGCCGTCTGCCGCGTGCCCAGGTTGCGCAGGGCGTTGTCGTACATGTTGGCGGTGGAGGTGCGATAGAAGTTGGCCATGTCTTTCTCCGGCGCGGTTTATCGGCCCATCGTCTGGATCAGGCTGTCGAAAATGCTCTGGGCAATCTGCAGGACCTTCGCGGAGGCCTGGTAGGCCTGCTGGTATTGGATCAGCTTGGCGGCCTCTTCGTCCAGATTCACGCCCGAGACGGCCGTGCGGTCCTTTTCGAGGTTGCCCGCGATGGTGGTGGACAGCTGGGCGGAGTTCAGCGCGCTCTGCGTGCGCGTGCCCACCTGCGCCATGAGGCCGGCGTAGCCGTCGCTCATGGTGGATTCGTCGAACATCTTCACGTCGCGCAGCGCGTTCATCGCGGAGGCGTTGCCGGCGTTGCGGGTGTAGGTGTCGCCGTATTGCGGATCGAGCGCATTGCCCACCGTGACGGTGTCGCCGGTGTTGGGCGTGCCCTTGAGCGTCAGTTCCCAGCCGTCGATCTGGATGGGCTGGCCCGGCGTGTAGGCCAGGCCCGCGGTGCCCGAGGGCGGCGTGGTGGAGCCCGTCACCGTGTAGGTGGTGGGCGGGCCGGCGGCGAAGCTCAGGCTCACGCCCGCCGGAATGGGAGGGGCGGTGAAGCCCGTGGAGGTCGCCTGCACGCTGGTGAGCTGCATCGACCCGCCGTTGGTCTTGCCCATGGCGGCGTTGACCGGGCTGGCCACGGCCAGGTCGCGGGGCGACAGCACCTTGGCCTGGATGTTCGCGGCCGTGGTGCTGAAGGGCTTGAACAGCACGCGCTCGCCGGTGGCGCCTGCGGCCGTCATGTTGAAGTTCAGCCCGTCGATCTGCTTGCTGGCCAGGTCGGTCAGGTCGGTGAAGGCGGTGGCCTTGCCGTCGGACATGCGCACCACCTGGCCGGCCGGCGGCGTGGTGAAGCGCACTTCGTAGTCGGACGCGGCGAACTTCGTCGCATCGCTGAACGACACGGTGCCCACGGCCGTGCCCTTGGTGTAGCCGGGCATGCTGGTGGGCACCGAGAACAGGTCCTTGCCGGCCTGCCCGTCGAGCGTGAGGCCCAGCTTGTGCTGGGCGTTCATCGTCATGCCGATGGACTGCGCCATGCGGCCGAGCAGGTTCACGCCCTCGGCCAGATCGGTGTTGTTGAAGCGCAGCAGGCCCGAGACCTCGCCGCCGCCGAGCATGTTCTCGTCCAGCTCCACGGGCGCGACGCCGGGGCGGTTGAAGAACAGCTTGGTCTGCCCGCTGCCGGGAAAGGACGTGGCCTCGCCCACGGACAGCTGCGTGGCGGTGGAGCCCAGCACCAGCGGCTGGCTGCCCGCGACGAACAGGCCCACGGTGCCGTCGTCGGCCTGCACCTGCGTGGTCTGCACGTACTGGTTGATCTCGCGGATGATCTGGTCGCGCTGGTCCAGCAGGTCGTTGGGCGATTGGCCGTTGCCGGTGGCGCGCGCGATCTGCTCGTTCACGCCGGCCATGCGGCTGGCCAGGCTGTTGATCGCGTTGACGTTGCTGTTGAGCTGTTCGGTGACGGTGTACTGGATCTCCGACAGGCGGTCGGCCGCGGAGCGCATGCGCCCGGCGGTCTCGTCCATGCGCGTGAGCACCACCGTGCGCGCGGTGATATCGGTCGGGGCCGCCACCACGTCGGACAGGGCGTTCAGCATGTCGGTGATCGAGGCGCCCAGGCCGCTCGTGCCGCCGCTGAACACGTCCTGCATCTGCGACAGGCGCTCGCCGCGCGTCTGGTCGGCCGCCTGGGTGGCGTTGGCCGCGGCGGCCTGCCGCGTGAGCAGCTCGTTGTGGTTGCGCAGGATGGTCTGCACGTCCACGCCCTGGCCGATGTAGCCGCCGCCGGTGAACTGGCCCTGCACGGTCTGCAGCGACAGCGTCTGGCGCGAGTAGCCGGCGGTGTTGACGTTGGCGATGTTGTGGCCCGCCGTCTGCAGGGCCACCTGGTTGGCGAGCAGGGCGCGGGCGCCGACGTTGAGCAGGCTCATGGAGCGCTTTCCGTCACGCCGCCGTGCGCGGCGAGACGCGCAAGGTGCTGTTGATGGCCCGGCTCAGCTTGCTGGCGTATTCGGGGTCGGTGGCGTAGCCCGCCTTCTGCAGCTCGGTGGCGTAGGCCACGGCGGAATGCGTCTTCTCGCGCGCCTTCTCGTAGCGCGGGTTGTCGTTGATGAGCTTGGCGTAGTCCTTGAAGGAGTCTTCGTAGGAGTCGTAGGCGCGGAACTTCGCCGTCACCTTGCGCGGCACGCCGCCGATGTACTCGGTGGTGGTGATCTCGGCGACCTTGCCCGTCCAGCCCTTGCCGGCCTTGATGCCGAACAGGTTGAAGGAGTTGTCGCCGTCCTTGCTGCGGATCTCGCTCTTGCCCCAGCCGGTCTCGTGGCCGGCCTGGCCCAGCATGAAGCTGGCGGGAATGCCGCTTTCCTTGGCCACGCGCTCGGCCGCATCGCGGTGGTGCTGCACGAAGCTCTCGCGGCCCTTGGGCGCGGGGGCGGACGGGTCGGCCGCCACGGCCGCGGCGCGCTGGCTGGCGGCGCCCAGGCTCAAGGTGGAGGGCACCGAAAACGTGGGCTCGGCGCCGGCGCCGGCATCGCCGCCGCCGATCTGGCGCGTCAGCTGGCGCTGGATGGCCTCCGAGAGCCCGCCCTGGCGGCCCGACATCTGGATGGACAGCTGCTGGTCGAGCATGTCGGTGCCCAAGTCAGCCTGGCCGCCTTCCATGAGGCCGGACTTCATCGTCGCCTCGCGCATGCTCTTGATCATCTCGCGCATGAAGAGCGACTCGAACTGCTTGGCCGCTTCCTTGGCGGCCTGCGGGCTGTTCTGACCGGCCTCGTACTTGAGCGCGTTGAGCGAGCGCGAATCGACGGCCAGCGCATTGGTGGCGGTGGTGGTCGCGGCAGAGGGCAGGGTCATGGCCATGTGCGGTCTCCCGTCAGGTCGGGCGCTGTCCCGCGGGGCGCAGGGACGGCAAGGTGGCGGCCTGGGTCATCAGATGACCTCCAGCTCGGCGTTCAGGGCGCCCGCGGCCTTGATGGCCTGCAGGATGGCCAGCAGGTCCTGCGGCGTGGCGCCCAGGGTGTTGAGCGCACGCACCACGTCGGCCAGCTGCGGCGACGGCGGCATCTGGATGATGTTGCCCGGCTCCTGCTTGACGGTGATGTCGCTCTTTTGCGCCACCACGGTCTGCCCTTGCGACAGCGGGTTGGGCTGGCTGATGACGGGCGTGGAGCTGATGGTGATCGACAGGTTGCCGTGCGCGATGGCGCAGGGGCCCAGCGTCACGGCCTGGTTCAGCACGATGGAGCCGGTGCGGGCGTTGATGACGACCTTGGCGGAGGGGACGGAGTCGGCCACCGCCAGTTCTTCCAGGTCGGCGATGAAGTTCACCCGGGCGCCGGGGTCCAGGGGCGCGCGGACCTGCACCGTGCGGCCGTCCAGCGCCGTGGCGATGCCGGCGCCGTTGCCCAGCTTGCCGTTGATGGCCTGGGCCACCTTGCGGGCGGTCTGGAAGTCCGAGGCGTTCAGGCCCAGGGTGATGGTGTCGCTGTCGTTCAGCGGGGTGGGCACCGAGCGTTCCACTTGTGCGCCATCGGGAATGCGGCCGGCGCTCAGGTGGTTGATCTGCACCTTGCTGCCGCCGGCAGACGCCCCGGCACCGCCCACCACCATGTTGCCCTGCGCCATGGCGTAGATCTCGCCGTCGGCGCCGCGCAGCGGCGTGGCGATCAGCGTGCCGCCCTTGAGCGACTTGGCGTTGCCCATGGAGGACACGCTCACGTCGATGGTCTGGCCGGGCTGGGCGAAGGCGGGCAGTTGGGCGGTGACGATCACCGTCGCCACGTTCTTGAGCTGGGGCGCCGCCGTGCCGGGCGGCAGGCTGATGCCCATCTGCTGCAGGTAGTTCGTCATCGCCTGCGTGGTGAAGGGCATCTGCGTGGTCTGGTCGCCCGTGCCGTCCAGGCCCACGACGAGGCCATAGCCCGTCAACTGGTTGCTGCGCACGCCTTGCACGGCCGCCACTTCCTTGATGCGCAGGGCATGGGCGGGCAACGCCGCGCACAGGGTGGCCAGGGCGGCCAGCAGCCACACGAGCCGCGACGCGCGCGAAATCAGGGGAGAGGGCAGGGCTTTCATGGCCTCGATTGTGAAAGCGGACCGCTTCACGGGATGGGCCAAAAAGATGCCGGATTACCGGTCAATTGGGGCGGTCGGCCCCGGGGGAATGCCAGCGAAAAATGCCGCCAGTGCAATCAACACTAGGGCATTGTGCTATGAAAATAATAGCAATCTGCCGCCAGGCCGTGGCGGCAGATTGCGGGCGGGGGATGGGTGGCGCGGTTAGAACGGCGTGACCGAATTGAAAGCCCGCGACAGCCAGCCCATGGCCTGCGCCTCGCTCTGGGCGCCGCGCCCGCGCGACTGCACCCGGGCGTTGGCCACCAGCGTGGAGCTGATCACGCTGCCCGGCTGCAGGGCGCGCGGGTCCACCGTGCCGGAAAAGCGCAGCACGTCCACGTTGTCGTTCACGCCGATCTGCTTTTCGCCGGCGATCACCAGGTGGCCGTTGGGCAGCACGTCGATCACGGTGGTGGTGATGGTGCCGGTGAAGGTGTTGGTGCTTTCGGTGCCGCCCTTGCCTTCGAAGTTGTTGGTGCTGGTCGCGCCCAGCGAGGCCTTGCCCAGGTTGGTCGAACTGATGAACGGCAGCGCGGTGATGCCCGACGCCGTGCCCGACTTGCGGTCCACGGTGGAGGTCGATTTCTGGCTGGCCGACACCGTCTCGATGATCTGGATGGTGACCACATCGCCCACCAGGCGCGCGCGGCGGTCCTCGAACACCGGCCGGTAGCTGGCCGCGTGGAACAGGCTGCCCGTCGCGGGGCCGGAGGGCCGCGGCGTGGCGGCCACGGGCGGCGGCGTGGTGGGCAGCAGGTCCACGGGCGGCGGCGGCGACAGCGTGGCGCAGCCGGTGCACAGCAGCACGAGGCCGGCGACGGCGGCCAGGCGCGCGGACGGCGCCGGCAGGGGGAACGAACGGAGGAAGGAGGCGGTACGCATGGCGAAATCCTGCAACAAGCGGTGGGGGCGTGGGCGTTCTTCGTGGGAACGGTCGGCGTTGCGCTTCAAAGCTGCGCGAGCTTGGCCAGCATCTGGTCTGATGTCTGGATGGCCTTGGAATTCATTTCGTAGGCGCGCTGGGTCTGGATCATGGTCACCAGCTCTTCCACCACGTTCACGTTCGAGGTTTCGAGGAAACCCTGGCGCATGTAGCCCAGGCCGTTCGTGCCCGGCGTGCCCTGCTGGGGCTGGCCGGACGCGGCCGACTCTTTGTACATGTTCTGCCCGATGGGCTCGAGGCCGGCCGGGTTGATGAAGTTGGCCATCGCGATGCTGCCCAGCTGCTGGGGCGCGGTGCTGCCCGGCACGGTGGCGGAGACCACGCCCTCGGTGCTGATGCTGATGGCCGTGGCGTTGGCGGGCACCGTGATGCCGTTGGCCACCGGCAGGCCGCTGGAGGTGACCATGCGGCCCTGCGCGTCGAGCTGGAACGAGCCGTCTCGGGTGTAGCCGATGGTGCCGTCGGGCTGGGTGATTTCGAAGAAACCGTTGCCGTTGATCGCCACGTCCAGGTTGTTGTTGGACTGCTGCAGGCTGCCCTGCGTGAAGTTGCGGCTGGTGGCCACCGTGCGCACGCCCAGGCCCAGGTGCAGGCCGGTGGGCAGCTGGTTCTGCTCGGTGGTCTGCGCGCCGACCTGGCGCTGGTTCTGGTAGATCAGGTCTTCGAAGACCGCGTTGTTGCGCTTGTAGCCGTTGGTGGAGACGTTGGCCAGGTTGTGCGAGATGACATCCAGCTGGGTTTGCTGGGCGGACATGCCGGTCTTGGCGATCCACAGGGAATTGATCATGGCGGTTCCTTTGGGGAGGCGGTTGCGTCGGGCTCGGCGGTCAGCCGTTGAGGCTCAGCAGCTGGCTGGCCGACTTGTCGTTGGTCTCGGCCGTCTGCAGCAGGCGCAGCTGCGCCTCGAACTGGCGGGAGGCGGCGATCATTCCGACCATGCTCTCCACGGCATTCACGTTGGAGCCTTCCAGCGCGCCGGACAGCATGCGGGCATTGGGATCGCTGGGCAGCGGATCGCCCGAGGTGGTGCGAAACAGGGCGTCGTCGCCGCGCTTGAGCGGGTCTTCCAGCGTGGGCGTGGCCAGCTTCAGGCGCCCCACGGCTGCGGGGCGCTGGCTGCCGACCTTGGCGGTGATGGTCCCGTCCGAGCCCAGCGCGATCTCCGCGCCCTGGGGCACGTCGATGGGGCCGCCGCCGTCCGAGAGCACGGTCAGGCCGTTGCTCGTGAGCAGCTGGCCCGTGGCCGAGACTTCCAGGCTGCCGTTGCGGGTGTAGGCCTCGGTGCCGTCGAGCCCCTGCACGGCGAACCAGGCATTGCCCACCGCCATGGCATCCAGGTTGCGGCCGGTGCGCTGCACCGGGCCGGACGCTTCGGAGTGGCCCGAGGTCGCCTCCAGGGCGAACACGCGGGTCTTGGCGCCGTCGCCCTGCACCGGCACGGCGCGGAAGGTGGACATCTCCGCACGGAAGCCGTTCGTGGAGGCGTTGGCCAGGTTGTTGGCCAGCACCGACTGGCGCTGCGCGGCAGCGCTGGCGCCCGTCATCGAGGTATAGATGATGTGGTCCATGGAGGGTCTCGCGCAGGCGTCTCAGTCGGTAGGGGTGGGGTTCAGGAAAAGGATCAGCGCAGGTTGACCAGCGTGGACATCACCTGGTCCTGCGTCTTGATGGTCTGCGCGTTGGCCTGGTAGGCCCGCTGCGCCGTCATCATGTTCACCAGCTCGGCCGTCAGGTCCACGTTGGAGTCTTCCAATGCGCCGGAGCGCAGGGCACCGAACTTGCCGTCGGTGGGCGCGCCCATCACGGCCTGGCCGGATTCGAAGGTTTCGGCCCAGTTGTTGTTGCCGATGGAGGCCAGGCCCTGCGTGTTGCGGAAGCTGGCCAGCGCCAGCTGCCCCTCGGCGCGCGTCACGCCGTTGGAGTAGCGCGTCATCACCATGCCGTTGTTTTCGATGTTGATGCCCGTCAGCTCCCCGGCGGTGTAGCCGTCCTGCGACAGGTCGGACACGGCGAACTTGGTGCCGAACTGCGTCACGCCGTCCAGCTTCACGTTCACGCTGTAGTCCGTGAGGTTGTTCGGGTTGGGCGGCGTGGGCGAGATCGTGAGCGGCAGTTGAAAGCCGGTGGCGGGCGGGGTCGCCGCGGGCGCGGTGATCTTGCCGTTGTTGTCGAAGGTGATCTGGCCGACGGGCGCGGCCACCACGGGCGGCGTCGCCGTGGGATCGTCCAGCTTGTCGTACACGTCCCAGGTGTTGGCGCCGTTCTTCTGGAAGTACAGGCTCACCGGCTTGGCGACGCCCTGGCTGTCGTAGACGTTGATCGAGGTGCCGTAGGTGGCGCGCGGCGTGGCGGGCACGGGCGGCGTGGCGGTGGAGTCGCCCGCGGCGTCCGGCGCGCGCGCGTCGAGGTTGAACGATGCGGTGATCGACGTGGTCTGCTTGGCCGGGATCGGCTGCGAGGTGGGGAACGACAGCGGCGTGGCGTTGCTGGCCGTGCGCAGGCCCGTGGCCGGGTCCACCGTGTAGCCCATCACCTTGGCACCGCTGTTGGTGACCACGTTGCCCAGGTCGTCGAGCTTGAAATTGCCCGCACGGGTATAGGCATTGGTGCCATCGGGCTGCTGCAGCTTGAAGAAGCCGTCGCCGTTGATCGCCACATCCAGGCTGTTTCCGGTGATCGACAGGTTGCCCTGGTTGAACTGCTGCGCCACGTCGGCGGTCTCCACGCCGATGCCGGCGTTGGTTCCCCCCGCGGAGCCGATGGCCGAGGCCACCATTTCAGCGAACTCGGCGCGGGAGGCCTTGAAGCCCACCGTGTTGGAGTTGGCGATGTTGTGGCCGATCACGTCCAGGTTCTTGCTGGCGGCGTTGAGGCCGGACAGGCCTTGCTGAAAGCTCATGGTGTTCTCCTGAGAGGAAGAAGGAAAGCGCGTGGATAGGTGGGAAGGGCGTGCCGGTCAGAGCACCGCTTTGATCTGGCTGTAGTTGACGGTGCTGCCGGTGTCCAGGTCCAGCGTCAGCGCGCCGCTGTTGGAGCCGGTGCCCACCACCTTCGCCTGCATGAGCGCCGTGGACTGCACGGTGCCGTCCTTGGTGGAGGCGACCACGCGGAACTGCAGGTCGCTCTTGTTGCCCGCGTACTTGCTGGCGTCGAACTCGAACTCGTGGCGGCCCTTGTCCTGCGCGCCCATGTCCACCGTGCCGACGACGGCGCCGCCGGGCGTGACGACCTCGACCTTGGTGCTGGTCGCCGCGCCGGCCAGCTCGAAGTAGCCCTTGCCCGTGCTGTCGGTGTAGGTCATCTTGGAGCCTTCCGCGAGCACCGAGCGGCCGATCATGGCCGTGCCCTGCAGCGTCTGCATCGTGGAAAACTGCTCGGCCATGGTCTGCATGGTCAGGTTCAGCGTCTGGATGCCGGTGACGGTGTTGATCTGCGCCATCTGCGAGGTCATCTGCGCGTTGTCCATCGGATTCATCGGATCCTGGTTGTTCAACTGCGCGACCAGCAGCTTCAGGAAGCGGTCCTGCGCGGCGTTGGGGTCGGTGGCCGAATTGGCGCTGGTGCCCGAATTCACGGTGGCGGTGGAGCCGATGGGATTGAGGATCATGGCGAGGTTCTTCCCGAAAAGTTACTGGCCCATCTGCAGGGTCTTGAGGAGCAGCGACTTGGCCGTGTTCATGACCTCGACGTTGTTCTGGTAGGAGCGCGAGGCGGAGATCATGTTGACCATCTCCTCCACCGCGTTCACGTTGGAATGGGTGACGTAGCCCTCCGCATCGGCGGACGGGTGGCTCGGGTCGTGCACCCGCTTGCCCGGCGCGTTGCTCTCGCTGATGGCGCTCACCCGCACGCCGGCGGCGCTCTCGGCGCCCATCGGCGCCGTCTGGAACACCACCTGGCGCGCCTTGTAGGCCTGGCCGTCCGGGCCGGCGACGGCCTCGACGTTGGCCAGGTTGCTGGCCACCACGTTGAGCCGCTGCGACTGCGCACTGATGGCGCTGCCCGAGACATTGAAGATGGAGAACATGGACATGGCGGTTTCCGCTTTCCGTGGGTGGGGGCGTTGCGGCGCTTACTGGCCCTGGATGGCGCTCAGCATCGTCTTGGCGTTGCCGTTGATGAACCGCAGCGTGGCTTCGTAGCGCACGGCGTTGTCCACGAAGGCGGCCCGCTCGCGATCGAGGTCCACCGTGTTGTTGTCCAGGTTGGGCTGGGTCTGCACCGAGTAGCCCAGCGTGCTGCCCGATCCCATGCCCGTCGTGGCGGCCGGCAGCGGAATGTGGCGCGGATCGGTGGCGCTTTGCTGGCGCTGGCCGGTGGCCAGGGACATGGTCGACCCCGATCCGGTGCTCAGCGTGGTCGAGCCGCCGCCGGTCGCATCGCGCATCGCGTCGGCGAAATTGAAGTCGCGGGCCACGTAGCCCGGCGTGTCGGCATTGGCGATATTGCTCGCGATGGCACGCTGGCGCTCGGCACGCAGCAAAAGCGCGTTGCCGTGGAAATCCAGCCTTTCAGTCATCTTGTTGAGCATGTCAGCCTCGCAAAGCGTTGGGTCCTGGCCGGGGAAAAGAGGGGTTCCGGCGTGGGTTCGATTATGGAAATGGGCCGGTTTTTCTAAAGCGCGAAGAACGCGGCGATTGGCGCGCAGTTCGGTGCTTCGTGCGCGCCGGCCGGCCCTAAAGTGCCAGGGGTCCGAATGGCCTTCCCTGTTGGGCGGCGCATTCCCCGCCACAGGAGGCTTTCCCATGTCACACACCACCGCTCCCCGATTCCTTCCCACCCTGCGCCTGGCCCGGATGGCCGCTCTGGCGGCGGCCTTTGCCCTGCCCGCCGCGACGCTGCGGGCCCAGGCCGTGGCCGAACCGGCGGCGGACCTGGGCGGAATCACCCAGCGCTGGCTGGACGATGCGCTGCAGCGCGGCCAGTCGGGCACGGCCAGCATGCCGCTGCGCATGGAAGTGAGCGTGGGGGCCCTGGACCCCCGCCTGCGCCTGGCGCCATGCGCCCGCGTCGAGCCCTACCTGCCTGCCGGCTCGCGGCTGTGGGGCCGCACCCGCCTCGGGCTGCGCTGCGTGGACGGTGCCACCGCGTGGAACGTGTTCCTGCCCGTCACCGTCAAGGCGTATGGCCCGGCGTGGGTGCTCACGGGCAATGTCGCGTCCGGGGCCGTGCTCACGGCCGCCGATGCGACCGAGGCCGAAGTGGACTGGGCGGCGGAAACCACCGCGATCGTGGCCAATCCCGACAGCTGGGTCGGCATGGTGGCCTCGCGCCAGCTCATGGCCGGCCAGGCCGTGCGCCAGCACATGGTGAAGGCGCCGACCCTGTTCAAGGCGGGGGCCGCGGTGCGGGTGGTGGCGCAGGGGCGGGGTTATTCGGTAACATCCGCAGGCCAGGCGATCACCGCAGGCGCCGTTGGCGAGACTGTGCGCATCCGTATGGAGAATGGCCGTGTCGTCGCCGGTGTTGTGTCCGAAAATGGAACAGTAGAGATCACTTTGTAAGCGATGGGGCGCAAGAAAGGCCTAAAGTCCCTGTCGAAGTGGTCGAAAACATTGCTACTGTGCCCCACATCGAGCGGGGTGGGAGAGAGCGATGAAGATAGGTCAAAACCCCGAAATAGCCAATGCAGTGTCGCAAGCCGCCACGGCTGCCAAGCAGGCCAAGGCCCCTGCAGCTGCCGCCGAAACGGCTGCCAAGAGCGCCGCGCCCGCTGCCGCTGCGGCCGCTGGCGTGCCTGTCACGTTTTCCAGCGCCGCCCGCGGACTCGAAGCCAACGGCCGCGCCGGCACCGATTTCGATGCCAACAAGGTGAAGGCCGTGCGCGCCGCCATCGAAAAGGGCACTTTCTCGGTGGACGCCGATGCGATCGCGGACAAGCTGCTGTCCAATGCGCAGGAAATCATCTCCCACACCAGCAACAGCCACTGACCCCGGGTTTCCTGCAGGGGTTGATCGGCACAGGATCCACCCATGCAACTCGAAACCACGCTGTCTGAAGTCGAATCCCGGTTGAAAGACGTCGGTGCCGCCCTGCTGGAAACCGACGCGCTCGCGGTAGAACGCACCGCCCCACTGTTGCGCCAAGCCGCTCTCGATCTGTCCCAGGCGCTCCAGAAAATCCCCCGCCCCACCGAATTGCCGGCCGACATCCAGCGCCGCATCCAGGCCCTTCGCAGCCAGTTGTCCCAGCAGCGGGAACAATTGGCGCGCCTGTCCGCGTTGACCGAGCGCCAGGTGGCGACCCTGCTGCCGCCCCAGGAGGCTGCGACCTACGGAAACGGTGCTCCGGCACGATCGGGCGGCGCCGCTCGGATCTACCGGTCGCAGGGCTGATCCCGCCCGGCTTCCCCTTCGCTCCTGGCAAAAGCCAGCCTCCCAAAGCAAAAAGGCCGCATCTGCATGCGGCCTTTTTCGTTGGCGCCAGGGGCGCGTCCGGTGGGACGGCGGCGCTCCGCTAGTGGCTGCGCATCTTGGCCCGCAGCCGGGCGATGGACTGGCTGTGCAGCTGGCAGATGCGCGATTCGGTCACGCCCAGCACGGCCGCGATCTCCTTCAGGTTCATGTCGTGCTCGTAGTACATGCCCATGATGTGCTGCTCGCGCTCCGGCAGGCTCTTGATGGCGGCCACCAGCGAGGCCTTGAGCCGCTGGTCGCGCAGCATGGCCATCGGGTCGGCTTCGCCGTCGGCCACGTGCCGGTCGAGAAACCCGTCGTCGCCGTCGTCGCCCCGCGTCATGTCTTCCAGGTAGACCAACTGCGTGCCGCGCACCTTGCCCAGCAGCGTCTGGTATTCGCCCAGGCTCAGATCCAGCTCGGCGGCGATCTCGGATTCCAGCGGGCTGCGCCCGAGTTTCTGCTCCAGCCGGTGGACGGCGTGTTCGATTTCCTTCTGGCTCTTGCGCGAACTGCGGGACATCCAGTCGCCCTCGCGCAATTCGTCGAGCATGGCGCCGCGGATGCGCTGGGTGGCGAAGGTCTCGAACTGCACGCCCTGCGCCACCTCGTAGCGCGACAGGGCCTCGCTCAAGCCCATCATGCCCACCTGGATGAGGTCGTCCAGCTCCACGTTGGGCGGGAGCTTGGCGATCATGTGGTGCGCAATCCGGCGAACCAGCGGCACGTGCTGGCGGATCAGCGCATCGCGGTCGAGCTGTCCTTTGGCGGTGTACATCGGGTCAATGTCTCCGGGCGAAATGCGCTGCCGTCTCCGTCATGCCGAAGGGCGGGGTGGGGGGCGGCGTTGCGGCGCCAATGGTGCACGCGTTTTCCAGCAGTTGCAAGGCCAGGCGCTGCACGTCCTGGGCGTGGTTGGCGCGCACCGTGCTGGTCAGGATGCCGCTGCCCAGGTGCCGCTCGGCGCAGCGCTGCAGCGTGTTCAACGCCGCATGCGTCGGGTCGGCCTGGGCCGGCCCGCCGGGCGGCAGGATGGAGGCCACCGAGCAGTGCACGCCGGCGTGCATCGCCATGTGTTTCAGTTGCCGGTAGCTTTGCACCACGCTGTCGGGGCCGCCTTCGGCGATCACCAGGGGGATGGCCGAGGTCGCGCGCACCAATGGTGCCAGCACCTCGGCGCTGGCGTAGAGCACCAGCAGCGCATAGGTGCGAAAGAAGGGTTGCAGCGCCTGCATCGCGGCCGGGCCGTCGGCGGTCTGGCGGGCGAGGCGCTGCATGCCGTAGCCGGCCGGAATCACCGCCAGCGACGAGGCCGCCGGGCCGGTTTCGAGCGGGGCGCCGTTCTGCCAGGAGGGCTCGGCCAGCAGGTGGGCCAGGCCCGGCGCGTCGTCGGTTTCGCGGGCGGTGCCGTCCAGCACGGCCACGGGATACCCCAGCCGCTGCAGGCTGGAACACACCTGCCACAGGGTTTCCAACCCGTAGGCGGCGTCGGGCTGCGCCACGACAGACACGACCCGCAGGTCCGACTGCGGCGTGATGCTGTGCAGGCTCGTGGCCTGGTGGAATCCGGTATCAAGCATCGACCAGTCCCCTTTCCGAGGCCAGCTCGGGCGAGTGCGAGAAGAAGAAGTTCAGGTCCGACGCCTTGGGGTCGAAGGCCGACTTGGCGGGCGAGCGCATCGAGGTGCTGATGAGCTTGTGCGCATCGGCGGCCTCCCAGTCCTCGGGCACGCGCTGGCCGTTGGTCACGCCGCGCAGCACCATCTGGTGGCGGATCAGGGCGTCGATCGAAGGGCCGAGCTTCACGGCTTCGTCCACCTTGGACAGGATGGCCTGCTGCGAGCCGGCGGTCTTGAAGGCGCTGAGCACGTCGTCCAGCGTGTCGCCGTGGCAGCCGGCGTTCAGCACCAGCAGGCGGTTGACGTTGGGCAGGTCCAGCACATCCAGCATGTCGCGCTTGCGCGGGTCGCGCGGTGCGACGCCGGTGGTGTCGATGAGCACCATCTTCTTGCCGCCCAGCAGGCCAAGCAGGTCCTGCAGCGCGGCGCGGTCGTGCGCCAGGTGGGCCACGACGCCCAGCATGCGGCCATAGGTGCGCAGCTGTTCGTGGGCGCCGACCCGGTACGTGTCCAGCGTGATGAGGCCGACGCTGCCCGGGCCGTGGACGCGGGCGCACAGGGCGGCGAGCTTGGCCGTGGTGGTGGTCTTGCCCACGCCGGTGGAGCCCACCATGGCGTAGATGCCGCCTTCTTCGTACAGGGGGCGGGCATGCGCGTCGGTCTTCAGGTTGCGCTCCAGCACTTCCATGAGCCAGCGCACCGCATCGCCTGCGCCCAGTTCCTCGGGCAGGCGCTCCAGCACGGCGCGGGCCAGCGACGGCGAGTAGCCGGCGCGGATGAGCTTGAGCATCAGGTTCGACTGGATCGGGTTCTGCCGGGCCTGTCCGAGCCAGGCCAGGGTGTTGAAGCGGTCCTCGATGAGGTCCTTCATGGACTGCAGCTCGCTCATCAGGTTATGCTGGCCGGCGGCGGGAGCCAGCGAGGGCACGGGCACCTGCACGCGGCGCGGGGCCACGGGCTCGGGGGCGACGTCCATCGGAATGGAGCGCAGCGGGTTGTGGCGCACCACGGGCGCGGCGGCCGGTGCGGGCATGCGTTCGCGCTCGCGGTCCGGCGCGCGTTCGCGGCTGCGCTCGTTGATCGAAGGGGCCTCGGCCGTGCCGGTCAGGGCTTCGTGGCGGCGGCGCAGCATGCGCTCGCGCACGTAGTCCTGGAACGACAGCGTGCTCATGGCCAGCTGCTCCGTGTCCTGCGCCACCGCATTGCGCTGGGGCTCGGCCCGGGCTGCGGCGGCCGCGGGGCGGGCCAGGGTGCGCGCGGGGCTGGCGGCCATGTCGGAGGCGCGCTCCTGCAGGCGGCTCGGCGGGGCCTGCTCGGGCGCGTTTTCCAGGCTGGACAGCGTGTCTTCCGCCGTGGCCATGACTTCCACGCCATTGGCGGTGGGGCGGTTGGACAGGATGAGGGTGCCGTCCCCGAAGGCCATGCGCGCCTTGGCCAGGGCCTCACGCGAGGTGGGGGCGGTGAAGCGTTTGATGTTCATGCGGATGCACCTTTGAGGATCGGGCCAATGCGGATGGTGTGGGTTTCAGGGATCTCGCTGTGGGCGAGCACCTGCAGCCGGGGCGCGACGCGGCGCACCAGGCGGGAAATGGCGTTGCGGATGGCGTCGGGCACCAGCAAGCAGGCGGGCATGCCCAGTTCTTCCTGCTTCATGGCGACTTCGGCGGCCTTCTGCGTGAGGATGTCGGCCACGCCCGGGTCCAGCGAAGGGCCGGCGTTGTTGCTCAGGGCCTGCACCAGCAGGCGCTCCAGGCCAGGTTCGATGGCGATCACGTTCAGCTCGCGCGTCGGGCCGTAGATCTGCTGCACGATGGCGGGCGACAGCGCGATGCGCACGCGGCGGGCCAGTTCCACCGGGTCGGTGGTGGCGCCGGCATGTTCGGCCAGCGTCTCGATGATGGTGCGGATGTCGCGGATGTGCACAGACTCTTCCAGCAGCAGCTGGAGGACTTTCTGGAACGTTGCGATCGACACCATTTTGGGAACCACTTCCTCGATGAGCTTGGGGGCCAGTTTTGCCACGTGTTCCACGAGTTGCTGGGTTTCGGTGCGACTCAGGAGCTTGGCGGCTTGAACTTGCATCAAGTGTGACAAATGCGTCGCCATCACGGTTTCTGAATCAACGACCGTAAAACCCGCCATTTGTGCCGCTTCCTTCTGGTGTTCGTCGATCCAGTGGGCGGGCAGGCCGAATGCGGGGTCGGTCGTGGGCGTGCCGATCAGGGGGGTGGTGATGCCGCCGGGGTTGATCGCCAGGTGCATGCCGGGGAAGGCCTCGCCTTCGCCCACCACCACGCCGCGCAGGGTGATGCGGTAGGCGCTGGGCTTGAGTTCCAGGTTGTCGCGCACGTGCACGGCCGGCGGCAGGAAGCCCACTTCCTGCGCGAACTTGCGGCGCACGCCCTTGATGCGGGTGAGCAGGTCGCCCTGGCGGTTCTTGTCCACCAGGGTGATGAGCCGGTAGCCCAGCTCCAGGCCCAGCAGGTCCACGGGCTGCAGGTCGTCCCAGCTGGCTTCGCCGTCGTGCGCGGGCGGGGGCGCTTCCACCACCGGCTGCGGGGCGTTGGCGCGCTTCATCAGCGTCCAGGCGGCGTAGCCCAAGCCTGAGCCCATGATGAGGAACACGGCGTGCGGCATGCCCGGGATCAGGCCCAGCAGGATCAGGATGCCGGCCGTCACGCCCAGCACGCGGGGCGACATGAAGAGCTGTTGCACGATCTGGTGCCCCATGTCCTCTTCCTTGCCCACGCGCGAGATCACCATGGCCGCGGCCACCGAGATCAGCAGGCCCGGGATCTGCGCCACCAGCGCGTCGCCGACGGCCAGCAGGATGTAGCTGTTGGCCGCCTGGCCGGCCGACAGGTCGTGCTGCAGCATGCCGATGGCGAAGCCGCCGACGATGTTGATCAGCAGGATCAGGATGCCGGCGACCGCATCGCCGCGCACGAACTTCGAGGCGCCGTCCATCGAGCCGAAGAAGTTGGCTTCTTCCGCCACTTCCAGGCGCCGGCGCTTGGCTTCCTTCTCGTCGATGAGGCCGGCGTTCAGGTCGGCGTCCACCGCCATCTGCTTGCCGGGCATGGCGTCCAGGGTGAAGCGGGCCGACACTTCGGCGATCCGCTCGGCGCCCTTGGTCACCACCACGAAGTTGATCACCACCAGGATGGCGAACACGATCAGGCCGACGGCGAAGTTGCCGCCGATCAGGAAGTGGCCGAAGGCCTCGATCACCGCACCTGCCGCGCCCGGGCCGGTGTGGCCTTCCAGCAGCACCACGCGGGTGGAGGCGACGTTGAGCGACAGCCGCATCAGCGTGGTCAGCAGCAGCACCGAGGGAAACGCCGCGAAGTCCAGCGGCCGCAGCATGTAGGCCGCCACCATCATCACCATCAGCGCGACGGCGATGTTCAGCGTGAAGAAGGTGTCCAGAAGCCAGGCGGGGATGGGCAGCACCATCAGCGCCAGGATGGCCACCACCAGCAGCGGGGCGGACATGCCCTGCACGGCCGAGGCGTTGGTGCCGGCCCACTGCCGGACGGATTTGATGGAGGGCGTCATGGGGCGGTCCCTGCGTCGGTGGTGCGGTTCAGCGGATCAAGTTCGGGCGGCACGAACGGGTCGGGCTGGGCCTCGGGCATGCGGCCTTCGCCGCGCATCGCGGCCTTGAGGCGGTAAACGTAGGCCAGCACCTGCGCCACGGCGGCGTACAGCGTGGCGGGGATGGCCTGGTCCAGCTCGGCATGCGCGTAGAGCGCGCGGGCCAGCATGGGCGACTGCAGCACCGGTACCGAATGCTGCGTGGCCATTTCGCGGATCTTGAAGGCGAGCAGGTCGGTGCCCTTGGAGATCACCTGCGGGGCGCTCATCGTGCCTTCTTCGTACTTGAGGGCCACGGCATAGTGGGTCGGGTTCATCACCACGAAGTCGGCCTTGGGCACGGCGGCGATGCTGGCGCGGTCGGCGATCTCGCGGGCGCGCTGGCGCTGGCGGCTCTTGGTCTCGGGGCTGCCCTCGGATTCCTTGTGCTCCTGCTTGATTTCCTCGTGCGACATCTTCTGGCGCGACTTGAAGAAGAACGCCTGCAGCGGCACGTCGACGACCGCCGCGAGAAACACCACCAGCAGCATGAGGCTCACGCCCGAGGTCATCCATTCACCCACCCAGCGCAGAGCCACCGGCGAGGGCTGCAGCACCAGCATGGACAGCTTCTGGATGCTGTTGCCCAGGAAGTTCCAGGCCACGGCGGTGATCACGCCGGTCATGAGCACCATCTTGCCCACGTTGACCAGCTGCTGTTTGGACACCAGGTTGGTGAACCCCGAGATCGGGTTCAGCCGGCTGAACTGGGGCGTGATGGGCTGGAAGCTGAACACCCAGCCGCCGGCGCCGATGGCGCTGACCACGGCGGCGGCGCTGGTGAGAACGGCGAAGACGAGGCTGGCGACCACGCCGATCAGCGCCATCTGATGCAACCGGGTGACCATGCTGCCCGTGGCCTGCACCGTGGCGGCGTTGAACACCAGCTGCTCGCGCACGGCCAGCTGCAGGTGTTCGGTCAGCATGGGCGCCAGCACGAGGACGCTGCAGGCGCCCATGCCAAGGACGGCGATGTGGGACAGGTCCCGCGAGCGCGCAGCCTGACCGTCCTTGCGCGCTTTCTGGAGCTTGTGCTCTGTCGCGGGGAGGTCTTTGTCTTGGCTGGAGTCCATGGTGGCATGACGGCTGGTGGTCATGCCATTGTCGTGAGCGCCCCGGAAACCTAAAGCGCGAATAGACGGCTTGTCGGGCGGCTATTCAGGGTGGCGGCCGGTGGGGTGGGCCGGCAGGGGCGGGGTGTCACGCACCCCGGTACATCAAAAATGATAGCAATATGCCCTAGTACTTATTGCCGTTGCATGCCAAAAGGCCATGAAATCCCATGTGGATATACGGTGGATGCTCCTTTTTCAGGAGCGCCAGCGCCCGCCCGGCATCAGAAGCCCAGGCTGGCCAGCAGATCGTCCACCTGGGACTGGTCGGTGACCACATCGGGCGTGCCTTCGGGATCGACCACCGGGCCGGCCAGGTGTTCGCGGCGCGCTTCCACCACGGGGGCGACCTGCGCCTGCGCGGCCGGTGGGGCGGTCTGGATGAGCAACTGCACCAGCTGCTCTTCGATCGTGGCCGCCAGATTGACCACACGGGCGATCACCTGGCCGGTGAGGTCGTGGAAGTCCTGCGCCATCATGATTTCGGTCAGGTGGCCGTCGGCTTCCTTGGTGACGCGCTCCACGTCGTGCAGGAAGTTCATGATCTCGCCTTTGGCGACGGCCGCCACGGGGTCCTTGACCAGCGAGGAGACGACGCGGCGGGTTTCCTCGGCGATGAAGTCGTGCTGGGCCTTGGCCTGCTCCACCCGGCTCAATACCTTCTCTGCCGCTTCGCCCGTGAGGCGCGCGATGTAGGAAAGTCGGCTTTGCGCATCGGGCAACTCGCCCATCGTGCCGCGCAGCTTGTCGGCGTAGCCGAGTTCGTTCAGCGAGTCGTGCAGCTGGCGGGTCAGCTGGCCGATCTTGTTGTGAACGGCGCCGGCTTCCGGAAGGTTGTTGTCCGAGGTATCCATGATCACAGGCCCATTTTCTTGAGGATCAGGGTGACTTTCTCTTCCAGCGTGGCCTTGGTGAACGGCTTGACGATGTAGCCGGCTGCCCCGTTCTGGGCGGCTGCCACGATGTCTTCCTTGCGGGCTTCCGCCGTCACCATCAGCACGGGCAGGTGCTTGAGCTTGTCGTCCTTCTTGATTTCAGCCAGCAGCTGGAATCCGTTCATGTTGGGCATGTTGATGTCGGTGACGACGAAATCGAACTTGCTGTTGCGCAGTTTGTTCAGCGCCACCACGCCGTCTTCCGCCTCATCGGCATCGGCAAAGCCGCTTTCCTTGAGCAGGTTGCGCACGATGCGTCGCATGGTGGAGAAGTCGTCAACGATCAAAAAGCGGAGTGCAGTGGTCACGTGGGACCCTTTCGGTCGGAAATTGCAGTGTGTATTGTCATGGGCCGCAGGTTTGGTGACAAGACGTTACGGCCGAGGGGCGGATGCCGGATTCTCGCGCTTTTCGGCGGTGAACTCCGTGGAAGTGATGGTGGCAGATTTCTTTCCGAGCAGCCGTTCCTCGGCTTCCTGGGTCAAAACCGTGATCGTGATGCGCCGGTTGGCGGGCGCGCGCGGCTCCTTGGGTTCCAGCAAATCGCTGGCCGCCAGCCCGACAACGCGGCCCAGCTTGGCATCCGGCATGCCGGCGGCCACGAGTTCGCGCCGCGAGGCGTTGGCCCGGTCGGCCGACAGTTCCCAATTGCTGTAGCCGCGGTCGCCGTTGCCGTAGGGCGTCGCGTCGGTGTGGCCCGCCAGGCTGATGCGGTTTTGCACGCCGCCGAGCGCGGTTCCGATTTCTCGAAGAATGTCGCGCATGTAGGGTTTTACCAACGCACTGCCGCTGTCGAACATGGGCCGGTTCTGGTCGTCCACGATCTGGATCTGCAGGCCATCGGGCGTCACATCCATGCGGATCTGCGAGCGATACTCATTCAGTTTGGGCGTTTCGGTGATCAGCGCGTCGATTTTGGCCTGCAGCGCCTTGATGCGCATCTCGTCCTGGCGGGCGCGCTCGGCGCGTGCGGCTTCGAGGTTGGCGCGGCGGTTCGTCGATGTCTCCGAGTCGGAGCGCCGAACCTGGCCATGCACCTTGGACAGATCGTTGCCGCCGCCGGGAATCACGCTCGAGCTGTTGCCCGCACCGTCTCCCCCCTGCATGGACACCTTCAGCGGCGAATTGAAGTAGGCGGCGATGCCCTGCAGTTCGCCCTTGGCGGTGGAGCCCAGCAGCCACATCAGCAGGAAGAACGCCATCATGGCCGTCACGAAGTCGGCATAGGCGATCTTCCAGGCGCCGCCATGCACGGCATGGCCGCCCTTCTTGACGCGCTTGATGATGATCGGCTGGAGTTTCTTGTCGGCCATGGCGGCGTCTTCAGCCTACTTCTTGCCCTTCACGTGGCTTTCCAGTTCGGAAAAGCTCGGACGGTCGGTGGAGAACAGGACCTTGCGGCCGAATTCGATCGCGGTGGCGGGGTTGTAGCCCTGCATGCTGGCCAGCAGCGTGGTCTTGATGCATTGCAGTTCCTTGGCGGCATCTTCCAGCTTCTGCTCGACCAGGCCACCGAGGGGTTCCACCACGCCATAGGCCAGCAAGATCCCGAGGAAGGTGCCGACCAGCGCCGAGCCGATCATGCCGCCCAGCACGGAGGGAGGCTGGCCCACCGAGCCCATCGTGTTCACCACGCCCAGCACGGCGGCGATGATGCCGAAGGCCGGCAGCGCGCCAGCCAGGCGGGCCAGTGCCGCCACGGGGGCGTGTGCTTCCTGGTGATGGGTTTCGATCTCGCTGTCCATCAGCGCCTCGATCTCGTGCGCGTTCAGGTTGCCCGAGACCATCATGCGCAGGTAATCGGTCATGAACTCGATCACATGGTGGTCGCTGCCGACCGTGGGGTATTTCTTGAAGATTTCGGATTCGTGGGGCGTCTCGACATCCTTTTCGATGGCCATCAGCCCTTCCTTGCGGGCTTTCTGCAGGATGTCGTAGAGCATCGCCATCAGTTCCATGTACCGTGCCTTGGTGTACTTGGACCCCTTGAGCGCCATGGGCAGCGCCTTCAGCGTGGACTTGAGCACCTTCGGCTGGTTGTTCACCACGAACGCGCCCAGCGCGCCGCCGAAGATCGTGATCATCTCGAAAGGGAGTGCTTTGATGATCACGCTCACATTCCCGCCGTGTACCACGTACACGCCGAAAATGCACCCGAGGCAGACCAGGTAACCGATGATTACAAACATGGGGCCATTCTGGCAGAGTCTTTTTGAAGCGCAAAAACGGAAATGCAGGCGGGATACACCCCAATTCGTTCCCCTTGACAAGTCCCGTTGCCCTGTTGGTGAAACCGGCCGCCCACCGCCAAAACAGGCGGGCAAACCATGGTTTATTGGGGCCACCGCAGGGGCCGGGAGCCCCTAAGATGGACCCCGGCCGTTTCGGTCCACTGCCCCCGATCCCACCCTTTTCCATTGCCTGCCGCCGATGTGCTCCATGCCCACTTCCACCGACGATGCTGACGTGCAAGAGCATGCCGACCTGCTGATCGCGCTCTTTCAGGCCGAGCAGTGCCTGGCGCAGCAGGATCTGGTGGGTGCCCTGACGAAATTCGCCACCGCCCTGGCTTTCGATCCACAGCGTGCGGACGTCTGGATGCATGTCGGGCGCACCTACCTCAAGATGGAAAACTGGGCGCAGGCCATTCCGGCGCTGGAGACCGCCCTGAACCTGCAGCCCGGCATGCCGGATGCGCAGCATGGCCTGTCGTTCGCATTGTTCAACCTGGGCCGGCACGCCGAAGCGTTGCAAATGATCGACGATGTGTGTCGCCGCGGCAACAACCCGGCCATGTGGGTCATGCGCGCCTTCCTGCATGACCAGATCGAGGGCAGTCCCGTCAAGACGCTGGAGGTCTACAGGGACTGGGGCCGGCGCTACGCCGATCCGCTGACGCGCAAGGCCGCTCCCCTCGTCGTGACCGATCGCCGCCCGAAGAAACGCCTCAAGGTGGGCTATGTCACGGCCGATTTCCGGGAGCACTCCATCGCGTTCTTCATGCTGCCCGTGCTGCGCCACCATGACCCGCAGGAGGTCGAGGTGCATGTGTACTCGGGCGGGCGGCGCGACGGCATCACCGATGCCCTGCAGCAGTGCGTGCCCCATTGGCACGAGATGATCCACCTGTCCGACGATGACCTTTACACGCTCATCCGCTCGCACGGCATCGACGTGCTGGTGGACCTGTCGGGCCACACCGCCGGCAACCGCCTGCTGGTCTTCGCGCGCCGCGCGGCGCCCGTGCAGGTGACGTGGCTCGGATTCATGAGCCCGCTGGGCATGAAGGCCATGGATTACCGCCTGACCGATGCGGCCATCACCCCGCCAGGCCATGAAGTCTTCTACAGCGAGCGGCTCTTTCGCCTGGCCTGCATGGCGAGCTACGCACCGCCCACCTATGCGCCGCTGTGCGAAGAGCCGCCAATGCTGCGCAACGGCTACCCCACGCTCATCTCGCTGAACAATTCCGCCAAGGTCACGGACCGCATGCTGGGTGTCTGGGGGCGCATCCTGAAGGCGCGCACCGATGCGCGCCTCGTCATCATGGTGAAGGAGCGGTCTGCCGAGGCCGCCCAGGCCAACATGCAGATGCGGGTCGAGGCTCAGGGCCTGCCGCTGGACCGCGTGTTCGTGATGCACCAGCAACCGCTCAACCAGTTCATGGAACTGGGACATATTGCCGACGTGGCACTCGACACGGCCCCGATCTCCGGTGGCACCACGACGCTGCATGCCCTCTGGATGGGACTGCCGATCGTGTCGCTGGACGCCGAGCGCGGTGTGGACGCGAGCACCGCGCGCACGCTGCAGGGCGTGGGCTATCCCGATTGGGTGGCGCGCAGCGACGACCAATACGTCGAGCGGGCTCTGGCGTTCATGGCCGATCCGGAAACCCTGGCCCGCCTGCGCCACGAAACACGGCAACGCTTGTCCGCCTGCGCACTCATGGACTATGCCGCCCGCACGGCCGAGCTGGAAAAGGCGTTCCGGCTCATGTGGCTCAATTACCTGGAAGGCCGCGACCGTTTCCTGGATGTGTTCGCCGATCCGGAGCCGGTCCTGGCACGCCTGGGCGGCGGTGAGAAGCGTGCGCACGGCACGCCCTCCGTATGACCGCCGGCGCTCCCACCGATCCCATTCCTCTGCTGGTGCCGGATGTGCCGGACCCGGTGTCCCTCCTGCCCTATCTGCAGCGCATGCATGCCGCGCGCTACTACTCCAACGGCGGCCCACTGGTGCGCGAACTGGAGGACCGCTTTGCCGAGCGCTTCGGCCTGGGCGCAGAGCAGGTCACGACCGTGGCAAGTGCGACGCTGGGCCTGGAGTTGGTGCTGCAATCGCTGGGGCTGCGCGCCGGCTCCCGCGTGCTCATGCCCACCTTCACGTTCGCTGCCACGGCGACGGCCGTGCTGCGCGCCGGCCACGTGCCGGTACTTTGCGATGTGGATGCCGACAGCTGGCTGCTGACGCCCGACATCGCGCGCGCGGCCCGTGCCACCGGTGCCGTGGATGCCGTACTGCCCGTGGCGGCCCTCGGCATGCCGCACGACATGGCGGCATGGCAGCGCTTCGAGGACGAAACGGGCCTCCCGGTGGTGATCGACGCCGCCGCCGGCTTTGGCAGCCAGTGGCTGGCAGGCGCTTCGGGCACGCTCGTGTTCAGCCTCCATGCCACCAAGTCGCTGCCGGCGGGAGAGGGCGGTTTCGTGGTCTCATCGCGCCCCGGGTTGGCGGCGCGAGTGCGCCAGTCGGCCAATTTCGGCATCAACCTCGACCCGTCCAGCCACCTGCCGGTCGGCGCCCTGGCGGCAGTGGGCACCAACGCCAAAATGAGCGAGTTGCACGCTGCCGTGGCGCTGGCATCGCTCGCTTGCTGGGAGCAGGGCGCGCAGGTCCGGCGCGCGTTGCTGCGGGAAATGCAGGACGCCCTTGCACGCGCGGCGGACGGCCGGATCGCATGGCAGATGGCCGGCCCGGCCGGCGCCATCGCGGCACCGACGCTGTTGTGTGCACGGATGCCCGACACTGCCTGCCGGAGTCGGCTCGAGGCACTGTGTGCCGCGCAGGGCATCGCGACGCGTCGCTGGTACCAGCCCCTCATGCACCGCATGGAAGCGCTGTTGCCCTTCTGTACGCTATTGCCCACGCCCCAGGCGGATGCGCTCGCCGAGACCCTGATCGGCCTGCCGTTCTTTCCGAAGATGGATCCTGCGCAGATGCAGCGGCTCACCCGTGTGATGGAGCAGGCAATGCGCAGCTAGGAAGGGGTCCATTTCAGATCACTGTAGAGACAATGGGCTGCACGAGCCGCCGCTGGCTCGGCAGGCCCCAGACCAGTACCGAACACGGGGCCGCGGTCCTTGCAACATCCATCCAGAAGAGTCGATCCATGCCGACCAGTGTCCTTTCCCCCCACTTTTATCGAGATCCCGATCACCACGCCCGCGAACTGGAGGGGCTGTTCCGCGAAAGCTGGGTTTTCGTCTGCATGCGCTTCGAACTCGGCGGTCTCGTGCACCGTGGTGTGCAGGTGGGCGGGGTGTCGTTGTTGCTCCAGTGCGACAGCCAGGGGCTGCCGCGTGCTTTCCTCAATGTCTGCTCCCACCGGCATGCCCAGTTGTGCGAATCGGGCACGCACCGCGGGCCTGCGCGCTGCCCCTACCATGGCTGGGTGTACGACCGGGAGGGCGTTCCCGTCGGCATTCCGGCGAAACACTGCTTTCCCGAGGTGGTGGCCGAACCTGCCCGCTTTCGCCTGCAGGAATTCAACTGCGAGGCGGTAGGGCAGTTCGTATTCGTGCGTATTTCCGAAAGCGGCCCGGCACTGCGCGAGTATCTGGGCGAGCAATACGCCTTTCTCGAGCGTGCCAGCCAGGGGATGCAAGGCTTGCTGGACGAGTTCCGGGAGCCGGTGGGCGCCAACTGGAAAATCGTGATCGAGAATGCCCTCGAGGGGTATCACGTCCCTGCCGTGCATTCGCGAACCTTCATGCAGGTCGACGGCATGGACCGGGCCGAAACGGCACCCCGCTTCTTCCTCGAAGATCGCCGGCACAGCCATCTGGAGCATGCCGCCGATGCGCAGTGGGTAGCGCGGTTCGCCCGCATGGAGAGCAAGATCGGACAGTGGCCCTGGCGCTTCGCGCATTACACCCACCACCATATCTTCCCGAACCTGACCGTCACGTCGTTCATGGGATACAGCTTCCATGTCCAGTCGTTCGAGCCGACCGCGTCCCGCCAGACCACCGTCCACTCGAGGACCGTTGGCGTGGAGTTCACCGGGACCACGCCTGCCGGCGCCAAGATGATGGAACACATCCATGCCGATGGCCATGCCTTCACGCGCAAGGTGTTCGCGGAAGACGGCGGTATTTGCGCCAAGGTCCAGGCGGGCGTCGATCAGGCGCAGCGCCCGGCGCTCGTGGGCGCCGGAATCGAGGACCGGGTGGCGCATTTCCAGGCGGCCTATGCCCGGGCGCTTCAGGGCTCCGAAACACCGATGGGCGGAAAAGCATGAAGGCCATCATCCTGGCGGGGGGGCTGGGTTCCCGCCTGAGCGAGGAGACGCAGCAAAAGCCCAAACCCATGGTGGAGATCGGCGGCCGCCCGATTCTCTGGCACATCATGAAGATGTATTCGCACCATGGCATCCATGACTTCGTGGTGTGCTGCGGCTACAAGGGCTACGTGATCAAGGAGTACTTCGCGAACTATTTCCTGCACATGTCCGACGTGACGTTCGATCTGGTGAACAACCGCATGGACGTTCACGAGCGGTATGCCGAACCCTGGCGGGTGACTCTGGTGGACACCGGCGATGCCACCCAGACGGGTGGCCGCCTGCGCCGTGTGCGGCGCTACGTGAGCGAGGACGAGGCCTTCTGCTTCACCTATGGCGACGGGGTGGGCGATATCGACATCACCGCGCTCATCCGGTTCCACAGGGCGCATGGACAGCCGGCCACACTCACCTCCACCCGGCAGCCCGGCCGCTTCGGCGCGCTGGACATGGAGGGCGACCGCGTGCTGTCGTTCCGCGAAAAGCCCGATGGCGGCGGCGGCATGGTCAACGGCGGGTTTTTCGTGCTGTCTCCTGCCGTGTTCGATCTGATCGATTCCGACGAGACGGTGTGGGAAGGCCCTCCGCTCGAGGCGTTGGCGCGTTCCGGCCAATTGCGGGCCTATCGTCACGAAGGTTTCTGGCAACCCATGGATACGCTGCGCGACAAGAATTATCTCGA
Organism: Acidovorax sp. BLS4; assembly: GCF_032929295.1. Lineage (NCBI taxonomy): Bacteria > Pseudomonadati > Pseudomonadota > Betaproteobacteria > Burkholderiales > Comamonadaceae > Acidovorax > Acidovorax sp. BLS4. The sequence goes on along the minus strand of NZ_CP136797.1, from coordinate 4,601,219 downwards.
ACAGCTTTGGCAGGGGGGGCATGCGCCCTGGAAATCATGGTGAGCGGTCCCGACAGCGGTTTTTGGTCCGGACGCAAGGTGTTCGTCACGGGCCACACTGGTTTCAAAGGCACCTGGCTGTCGCTTTGGCTGCAGCGTTTGGGCGCGCAGGTGACGGGGTATGCGCTGGAGGCGGATTCCATGCCCGCGATGTTCGCGCTGACCCGGGCCGCGCAAGGCATGCATTCGGTCATCGGCGATGTGCGGGATGTGGCGTTGCTTGCAGGCGCGCTGGAAGCAGCGGCGCCGGAGGTCGTGATCCACATGGCCGCACAGCCCCTGGTGCGCAAGTCCTACGCCGATCCGGTCAGCACCTATTCGACCAACGTCATGGGTACCGTGCACCTTCTGGACGCCGTCCGTCGCGTGCCGTCGGTGCGCGCCGTGGTGGTGGTGACGAGCGACAAATGCTATGAGAACCGGGAGTGGCTCTGGGCCTATCGCGAGGACGACGCGCTGGGCGGGTTCGACCCCTACAGCAACAGCAAGGCATGCACCGAGCTGGTGGCCGCCTGCTACCGTGACTCGTTCTTCGCCCCGGCAAGGCACGCGGAGCACGGTGTGGCGCTGGCCACGGCGCGGGCGGGCAATGTGATCGGTGGCGGTGACTGGTCCAGCGACCGGCTGATTCCGGACTTCCTGCGAGCCTCCTGCGGCGGCGATCCGCTGGAGGTGCGCAATCCCGCTGCCGTGCGGCCATGGCAACATGTGCTGGAGCCCCTGGCGGGTTACCTCCAATTGGCGCAGCGACTCTTCGAGAAGGGGCCGGCGGTATCGGGCGCCTGGAATTTCGGGCCCGCCGAGCAGGACGTGCGAAGCGTCGGCGACGTCATCCGGCAACTGGCTGCCGCGTGGCCTGTCCCTGTCGACTACCGCTTTGCAACCGGGCCCGAGGGCGTGCACGAGGCGCAGATGCTCCGGCTCGACAGCAGCAAGGCCTGCTCTGTCCTGGGCTGGGGGCCTCGGTGGTCGCTGGCGCAGGCCGTGGAGCGCATCGCCCAATGGCATTCCGCACACGCTCGCGGCGAAGACATGCGCCAAGTGACCGAGCATCAGATCGAATCGTATTGCGCCGCTGAGCGCTGAAGTTCTATGGACAAGTTGCACCACATCCGCGAGCAGATCGCCGCGCTCGTTGGCGAATACGCGGCCCACGCGTATCGCGCCCAGCCATTCCTGCCGGGGGCCACGGCCATTCCACCCTCCGGCAAGGTGATCGGGGAGGCCGAACTGCAGAACATGGTGGCCGCATCGCTCGACGGATGGCTGACCACGGGGCGATTCAACGATGCGTTCGAAAAGCGCCTGCGCGAATACCTCGGGGTGCGCCACGCGCTCACGACGAACAGCGGCTCGTCCGCGAATCTGCTCGCCTTCTCGGCGCTCACGTCTCCCGCATTGGGCGAGAGGGCCATCCGCGCGGGCGACGAGGTGATCGGTGTGGCGGCGGGGTTCCCCACCACCGTCAATCCCATCCTGCAGAATGGCGCGGTGCCCGTTTTCGTGGATGTGGAGCTCGGCACGTACAACATTGATGTGGCGCTGATCGAAGCTGCGATCTCGCCGCGCACCAAGGCCATCATGCTGGCCCACACCCTCGGCAATCCCTACAACCTGGAGGCGGTGCAAGCGCTGTGCCGCAGGCATGGACTGTGGCTCGTCGAGGATTGCTGTGACGCCCTGGGGTCCACCTACGGCGGACGGCTGGTAGGCACCTTCGGCGATATCGGGACCCTGAGCTTCTATCCGGCCCACCACATCACCATGGGCGAAGGCGGCGCGGTCTTCACCAACGACGATGAGTTGGCACGCATCGTCACGTCATTCCGCGACTGGGGGCGGGACTGCTATTGCGGGCCCGGCAAGGACAACACCTGCGGAAAGCGGTATGGCTGGCAACTGGGCGATCTGCCGCCAGGCTATGACCACAAGTACACGTATTCGCACGTCGGCTACAACCTCAAGATCACCGACATGCAGGCGGCCTGTGCCCTGGCGCAGATGGACCGTTTGCCCGGCTTCATCGCGGCGCGGCAGCGCAATTTCGAGCACCTCTCCGGCCGGCTGAAAAGCTGCGAGGAGTTCCTGGTGCTTCCCCGGGCCACGGAAAATTCGCAGCCTTCTTGGTTCGGGTTCCCGCTCACGCTGCGCGAAGCGGCCGGTACCCGCCGCGTCGATCTGCTGGAGTACCTGGAGCAGAGCCGCATCGGCACGCGGCTGCTGTTCGCCGGCAACCTGACCCGGCAGCCTTCGATGCAGGGACAGACGTACCGTGTGGCCAGCAGCCTGGCGAATACGGACACGGTCATGGAGCACACGTTCTGGCTGGGCATCTACCCCGGATTGAGCGAGGCCATGATCGACTTTGTGGCCGATCGCATCGAAACCTATTTCGGCGTCAACTTCTAGCACCCACCATGCGCTTCGAAGAAAGCCCGTTGCCGGGCTGCTACCTGATCCAGCCCGAAGTGCGGCCCGATGAGCGCGGGCGATTCGTGAAGACCTTCAACCGCGAGGCGTTCCTTGCCCGGGGACTCGACTGCGACTGGGTGGAGAGTTTCTACAGCGTATCGCGGCGTGGCGTGCTGCGCGGGTTGCACTTTCAGTTGCCGCCGCACCACCATGCCAAGCTGGTGCATTGCAGCCACGGCCGCCTCTTCGACGCGGTGGTCGATCTGCGCCGCGGCTCGCCGACACAGGGCCGTTTTGCCACCTTCGAGCTGGACGCCGAGCTTGGCAACCAGGTCTACATTCCGGCGGGGTGTGCCCACGGCTGCTATGCACTGACCGAAGGCGCGACCATCGTCTATCACGTCACCTCGGCCCACGCGCCTCGGCATGATGCCGGCATCCGCTGGGACTCTGCCGGCATTCCCTGGCCCGATGAACATCCTGTGCTGTCGGTGCGCGACCGCGAGCACCCGCGGATGGAGGATTTCGCCAGCCCCTTCGAGATGCTGGAAGGACCGCCGAATGACCAATGAACGGCATGTGTTCCTGACGGGAGGGACGGGGTTCATCGGCCGGCACGTGCTGGCGTCTCTGCTGGAGGCGGGCCATCGCGTCACCGTCCTGAGGCATCCGGCCGACGCGCCTGCGTCGGTGCACCCTCGCCTTGTGTGGCTCAGCCGCGCCATGGACCAGTTGGCACCCGCCGATCTGGCCGGGGCGGACGTGCTGATGCACCTGGCGTCGCCCGGCGTCCCGCCGCAGCAGGCCGACTGGCAGACCCTGTTCTACTGGAACGTCACCGTTTTGCTGCAACTGCTCGATACGGCGCGTGCCGCTGGCGTGAAGCGGTCGGTCCTCGCGGGTACTTTCGCGGAATACGGTCGCAGCGCGGATGCCTTCGACTTCATTCCGGCCAGCGCACCGCTGGCACCCGCGTATGGCTACGCGGCATCCAAGGCCGCAGGTTTTCAGGCTGCGCATGCGCACGCGATCGAACACGCCATGGAACTGTGCTACCTGCGGATCTTCTCGGTCTTCGGCGAAGGCCAGTACGCCGGGAACTTCTGGCCCGCGTTGCGTCTGGCCGCGTCGCAGGGACTTGATTTTTCGATGACCCCGGGTGCGCAGGTGCGCGACTACGTCCCCGTGGAAACGGTCGCCCGGGCATTCCGGCATGCGGCTGAGCGCCGCGATGTCGAGACGGGCAGGCCCTGGGTGCGCAATGTGGGATCGGGCAGGCCGGTATCGATGCAGGATTTCGCGCAGCACTGGTGGTCTGTCTGGAAGGCGTCGGGCCGGCTGCTCTTCGGCGCCCTGCCGTACCGGCCCAACGAGGTGATGCGCTGCGTCCCCGAGATGGAGGCCGATCTGTTCCTGTCTGGATCTGAGCATGAGGGGCAACGATTTGCTTGAATTGAACGAACTGGCCGCCCTGGAGGGCTCGCGCATCCTGATCACGGGTGCGGGCGGAATGCTCGGGCAGGCTTTCGCTCGCCGCTTGGCTGAGCAGGTACCCACTGCCCTGGTCGCGGCCCTCGACCGCCACGCGCTCGATGTGCGCCAGCGCGAGCAGGCCCAGGACTTGCGCGCCTGGCGGCCCGATATCGTGATCCATTGCGCCGTGTGTTCCGACGTCAACTGGTGCGAGGATCATGCGGACGCGGCGGCGCAGGTGCAGATCGAAGGAACCCGCCACGTGGTCGAGCTGGCCCGCGAATGCGGAGCCCGGTTTTTTTACCCGCAGACCTTCCTGATCTACGACGGAAGCCAGCCGGTGGACGAGGCCACGCCCCCCCGTCCTTTGAGCGTGTACGGACGCCTCAAGCTGGAGGCGGAGCACATCGTGCTGGAGGCGTCGCCGCAGGCGCTCACTGTGCGCATGGGCGGGTTTTTCGGAGAGCATGCGCGCGACAAGAATTTCGTCGGCAAGCTGATTCCGCACCTCGCGGGACTGCTGCGCTCCGGCGTGGACCGCATGGAGATCGGTGACCGCATCTGGCAGCCCACGCTCACGGACGATCTGGCCTACAACAGCCTGCTGCTGCTGGCGCGCGGCGAGACGGGCCGTTTCTGCATGGCTTCCCATGGGCAAGCCTCTTTCTTCGAACTGGCGCGGGAGATCGTGCTCCGATTGGGGCTGGATCGCCGCATCGAGATCGCGCGTGTTCCTGCGGAAACCATGGCCCGCAAGGAAAAAGCCGTGCGCCCCGATGCGGTGGTGATGCGCAACGCCGCGCTGCAGGCCCGCGGGCTGGATCGTCAGCGCACATGGCAGGACAGCCTGGCCGCCTATCTCGACCACCCTTATTTCACTGGAATGTTCGCCCCATGAGCCTGCAACTGCTGAGCCCCTTCGTTCACCACGACATGTTCGGTCCGATGCGCAACCGTGTGGCCATGGCGGCCATGACGCGTGGTTTTGCCGATGCGCAGCACCGCTGCACGGCCGAAATCGCTGCCTACTACGCGCGGCGTGCCGCTGCCGGCGTATCGCTCATCCTGACGGAAGGCATCGTGGTCCATCCTTCGGCGGATGGTTACCGGAACGTGCCCCACCTGCAGAACGACGAGCAGGCTGACAGCTGGATCCCGGCCGTCCGGCAGGTGCAGGAGGCCGGCGGGCGCATCGTGGCGCAACTGTGGCATTGCGGGCGGATCTCGCACCCGGACTTCACTGGCGGGTTGGCGCCGGTCAGTTCCACGGACCGGCCAGCGGCGGGCATCAACCGCCAGAACGGCCAGCCCTACGGGCAGCCCCGTGCACTGCATGCGTCGGAGATGCCGGGCATCTACCGTCTTTTCGAGGAGGCCGCGCAGCGGGCCCTGAATGCGGGCTTCGACGGCGTGCAGGTCCATATGGGACATGGATACCTGATTGACCAGTTCCTGGATGCACGCATCAATGACCGGACCGATGCCTATGGCGGATCGGTCGGAAACCGCTGCCGCATCGTGCTGGAACTGGTGGAGCGCCTGTTGCCCATTTGCGGCCCCCAGCGCCTGATGATCCGCCTCTCGCCCGCACGGATGATGGGCGGACTGTACGAGTGGCCGGACCTCGACGACATGCTGCACCATCTCATCCCCCGGCTGGATCGCCTGGGGCTGAGGCAGCTGGACATCAGCTGCGCGGATGCGCCCTATGCCGAAACTTCCGGCAGGATCGTGCGCCGCGTGCGTCCCCTCTGGCCCCACTTCCTGATGGGTGGCGCGTCGCTATCCGCTGCGGAGGCCGAGCGCGAAATCCAGGAGGGGCATCTGGACATGGTCACCTGGGGCCGCGCACTCCTTGCGAACCCGGACTTCGTGCGAAGGCTGGAGCGTGGAGAAGCCCTCGAGCCCATGACGCCCGAGCGGCGCGCCGTGCTCTATTGATCAGATGGAGGTGCGGTCAGCCGACCCGGCCACTGAAGAATTCGGCGATCGTGAAGTCCTGAGCGCTTTCCTCGTGCGCCTGCCGCATGGCCGAGGGCAGATCGGCATAGACCTCCCGCCACCAGGCGGGCGTGCCGACGAAGCCCTTGTTGAGGGTCAGATTGAAGAGCGGGACGCTCTTGATCGACAGGACATCGGCGTACTCGTCCATCGGCAGAAGATGGTTCGCGGCGAACCGGTAGCCATCGGCGAGGTCCCGGGCCGGCTCACCCCACTTGCGTGCCAGGCTCTGCCACAGCAGGCATTCGACGGCCGCCTTCTGGATCTGCTGGTAGGGCTCGTCGGTCCGGTGCTGGATCTCGGACGCACCGCGCAGGTCTTCCGGCAGCGCCCACAGCTCGCACATGTCCTGGGTGCGGCTCACGAGAAAACGCTCGGAGAAATGGAAGGGAATCTGCTTCCAGGACGAATGCGCCAGGAAGCCGAATTTCCCCTCGTTCCTGCTGCCATCGTCGAACAGTTCTTCCACCGCCCGGTAGAGCGATCCGGTGACGACCGTATCGCTTCGCATGCGCACCGAGTACGGCACGCCCACTTCGGCCAGATGCCGGGCGCCCGCCTTGGCCGAGCGAATGATGGCATTGCGGCTGTCCACCATGTTCTGGGGCTGGGGAAGCGTGATCACGGCGTCCACCCATGGCCGGCAGGCATCGAGGCTGGCGGCGGACTGATGATCCCAGGTGACGAAGCACAGATGCGCCTCGGGACACGCCATTCGCTGCCAGGCCAGTGCCATGGGGGTATAGGGAAACACCGGGCCCTGCACGAAGATGCCAAGTGAAGGCGTTCGCACGGGCGGTTTGCGCTGCAGGGACAGGCCTTCGAACACCCTGGAGAACGCCTGGAGCTGGTCGATGTCTCCATGCCGGCCGCTGTGGGTGAGCGCCGGCACGCAGCGGTAGTCGCCCCACAGGTTGCGGATCTGGTTCATGATTTCCGCCGAATGCGCTGCGAAGATCACCAGAAGCACATCCTCGTGCGGTTCTTTCATGAGCGCTTCGGGGCTGCGGACGGGAACACCATGGATCTGCCTGTCCTGGTGAGCGGTGAACGGGCACACGGTGTATTCCACCGGCAGGCCCAGCAGCGGATAGTAGTCCGTGAACGCCTGTCCAGCGCCCCAGCCGATCAGCCGGACCTTGGCCGGGTCGATTTCCGGATATTTCAGTAGAACGCGGTCGAGGCCGCCCCGAATCTTGGCCATCCTGCGGTGTCCTCTGGATAGTGGAGTGAATGCCTCTGCAGACGCGTTTCAGCGATGGAAATACAGGCAGGTATCCCAGCGATCTTCGGTGTGGTGCTGCAGCCCGATCGAGTACCCGGGGGCCACGGCATCCACCAGCGCCGGGATGTCCAGCAGGTCGGTCGCGCGGTGATAGGCGGAGATCGCCATCTTGGGCAGGCCGGCGCGGATGGCCGCCTGGGCGCCCCGCAGCGCCGGAATCTCGAAGCCTTCGATGTCCATCTTGATGAAGGTCGGAGGCGCATCGATGAGATCGTCGATGCGCCGGATGCGCACGGTCTCCAAGGGCGCGCTCGGATCGACGGCGATGCTGCCCCCATGCCCCCCCAGATGGTGGAACGGGGCTTCCGCGTCGTTCTCCCCGACGGCGAAGGGATGCAGCGAAATCCGGGATTCGAGCGGGGTGCCTGCGTAGCCCTGCTGCAGCTTGCGCAGCACCTCGATGTTCAGCCGGTCGGGCTCGATCATCCAGGAGTGTTCGATGCGATCTCCCGTGAGGCCCAGCAGCCCGGTCGTGGATTCGCCGATGGAGGCGCCGCAATCGACGAACCTCTCGTGGTCCGAGAACGTCAGCAGGCCCGAGCGGAAGTACAGGGTCGAGTAGGGCCTGGCCACAGTGAGATACCACTCGGGATTGCAGCTCAGGTGGAACAGAAGCACGCTGCGCAACGTGTTCACGGAGTGCGCATCCGCAAGCCGCCGCTCCAGCGCCAGGAATTCATCGAATCTGCTGCTGATGGCGGGGGCCCAGTCGGCCGTGCGGTAGTCCACCCGGTCATTCATGCCGAAGAGCCGGGTGACCTGCTCATGGTTCAAATGGGCGATGCCGTGGCGGGTACAAAGCCGGTCGAAGAACCGCCGTGAATAGTCCGTTCGGCAGCAGTTGATGGCGATGATGTCCGGGTCCTCGCGCAGCATCGCAAGGAAACGGTCGGTGGAAATGATGTCCACGCCGTAGTAGTCCTCGCCGCTGGCGTATTTGAAATCGTCGACCACGGCCAGTGCCCAGCCTTGGTCACGGGTCGCACGGATGAAGACTTCCGCGAAGGTCTTCGTTCCCAGCAGGATGAAGCGTGTCCGGTCCCCGCGCCGGGCGAAGATCTCGCGCGCCTGCTCAGGTATGCAGAAGTGCGGATCGCGGCGGTAGAGGTCCAGCATGGCGAGCAGCGCTTCATCCAGCTGGAAGCGATCCAGGTTGATGCGGCTGACCAAGGCGTCGGGCAGGAAGGAAGGGGGCATGGAGGCCATGGTGGGTTGCTCGCGGTCGGGCATGCGGAGCCTGGGGAGACGTTCAGCTCCAGGAAAAGCGCCGGGCCGGATTGCCCATGATGGTGATGTTGGGCGGGATGCGGCCATACACCACGCTGCCGGCACCGACCTTGACGTGGTCGCCAATGACGGTGCCGCTGGTGATGACGCAATTGGGATGGATCGACACGAAGTTGCCGATCTTCGCGCCACCACCGATGGAGCAATGGCTGTTGATCTGGCACCAATCCCCGATGCGAACGTCGTGCCCGATGACCGTGTATTCCTGCACGCAGACGAAATCGCCCAGCTGGACATCCACCGAAATGCCCACACGGGGACCGATGATGCAGCCGCGGCCCAACCGGGCATGCCGTGTCACATGGGCCTGCGGATGCACGACCGTGGCGAAGTCGACGTCGTGGACCGACCGCAGCACTTCGGTGTATTTGTGCCGCGCCATCGGATCGCCCAGTGCCGCCATGAAGACGTCGCCATCTTCCGGAACGTAGGTCAGGGGATCACCCACGATCCCGATCGAGCGCTGCATGCCGTTCAGGGCCGACGTGCGCGAATCCAGAAAGCCCTTGGGTCGGAACAGCGGGTTGTCGTCCTCGATGTACGTCAATACTTCGCGGCCGAAGCCGCCGGCGCCCACGATGAGCAGGTTCCGATGCGGGGAGGACGTATCCGTGCAGGGTGCAGCCATGGTGGTGGATCAACTGATGGTGAGGCCGCCGTCCATCACCAGCGTCGTGCCGGTGATCCATCGGCTGGCCTGGGACAGCAGGAACACGGCGGCATTGGCCACGTCTTCCGGTTGGCCGAAACCGAGCGGGTAGTTGCCCCGCTCTTTTTCCATCGAACCCACGAGCGTGGCGGTGGCATCGAGCAATGGTGTTTCAACCAGGGCGGGCGAGAGGCAATTGGCCCGGATGCCCCGCTTGACGACTTCCATCGCGAGGCAACGCATCATCGCAATCAGTGCGGCCTTGGTGCCCGAATAGGCGGCCACTCCCGGCACGCCGATGTGTGCGGCGATCGATGCGATGAACACCATCGATCCTCCCGGCGCGATCAGATTGCGCTTGAGAAGTGCCTGCGTCAGCAGCATCGGGGCGTCCACGTTGATGCTCTGGACTTCGCGCAGATGCTGTTCGGTGATCATCCGCACGGGAGACAGGCGCGAGATGCCTGCGCTGTGAACGATGCCGTTCAACGGCACGGAAGCGAACTGCTCCACCAACTCGGAGCGATCGGCAGACTGGGTCAGATCCGCTCGCACCACGAGGTGGCCGGCTGCCGGTGCGGCGGATTGCAGTGCCTGCAGCGTGCGAGCGAGCCGCTGCTCGTCGCGGCCCACACCGATGACCTGGGCTCCCATGCGTGCGCAGGCGAGGGCGGTGGCGTGGCCCAGGCCCGAAGTGGCCCCCGTGACGAGGATGCGCTGTCCCTGCAGGTGAAAAGGCGTGGGCGTTGCGTCCATCGGGTCAGGACTCCAGCATGGCCGGGAAGCGAGCCCCTGAAATGTCCAGGATGCATGTGCCCCAGGACAGGCCGATGCCGAAGCCGCTCAGCAGCAGTTTGTGCGTGCCGCTGGCCAGCGTTTCGTTCAGGCGCGCGGTCATGGTGACCGGCAGTGTCGCCCCACTGGTGTTGCCATAGTCGGCCAGCGTCGATGGGACTTTCTCAGGGGGGAGTGCCAGCTTCTTGCGGATGGTTTCGTTGATCATCCGGTTGGCCTGATGGAAGACGAAGTAGTCCACATCGTCCTTGGACACGCCTGCATATTGCAGCGTGCGCTCCACGGCCGGAGGGATTTTCTGCGTGGAGAAGCTGAGCACGGCCGGTCCATCGAGGAGGAGGCGGTCTGGCCATTGCAGCTCCCCATCCTCGTCGCGCGTGGGGATGCTGTGATGAAAGGCATAGGGCTCTCGATGCCCACCCACCGGCTTGATGATGGCCTTGTAGCCACTGCCGTCGCTGTTGAGGTCGAAATACATGGGCGCGGCCGAAGGATCGAATTCCAGTGCGGTCGCCGTGCCGGCGTCGGAGAACAGCGGGTCCTTTTCGCTTGCGGAGCGGTCTCCCACCAGCAGCAGGCCCTTTTTCACCGTACCGGACGCGATCATGCTGCCCAGCAGGTGCAATCCGAACGGGTAGCCAGAGCAGCCGAGATTCACGTCGAAAGCGATCGTGGACTGCGACAGCCCGAGCTTGTCCTGCAAGATGATGGCGGTGGAAGGAATGGGATAGTCGGGCGACTGCGTCACGACGATCAGCGCGTCCACTTCTTCGCGGGCCCACTGCAGTTCCTCCAGCAGCTTTTCGGTGGCGTCCTGCGCCAGGTCGGAAAAGCACTGCCACGACGCGCACAGGCGGCGCTGCTGGATGCCGATGTTGCGAACCAGCCTTTCCCGCTCCGAGCGGATTTTTGGAGGGCAATCCTCAAGGTTGGAAACCACGCGCTTGGGCACGCAGCTCGCCATGCCCGCAAAGCGCACGTTGTGCAGGGTGGACAGGCCCATGGTGTTTTACCCCAGCAGCTTGTAGAGGTCCGTGACCGTGGTGCAGTTCTTCAGGTCGTCGCCCACGATGGTTTTACCGTATTCCACGTCGAACATCACGATGACGCCCAGGGCGGCGAGGGAGTCCCACTCCGGCAGAGCACGCAGTTCGGTATCCGGGGTGACTTCCACCGGATCCTGGAAGTCAACAGCGGTCAGAAAGCTTTCGATGAATTGCTCGATGGAAGGCGAAGGCATGCGTACTCCAGAATAAAAATATCGCTGAGACCGAAGATTTCGGCCTCCACCGGCAGTGTATTAGCCCCGGATGCCTTCTTCTTCAGCCCTGCAGGAGTTTCAGCACCTGCTGGGGCAACTGGTTCGCCTGGGCCACCATCGCGGTTCCTGCCTGCTGCAGGATCTGCGTACGCGACAGGTTCGCCGTTTCCTTGGCAAAGTCGGCATCCACGATACGGCCACGGGCTGCCGCCATGTTCTCGCCCTGGATGTCGATATTGGCAATGGCGTTTTCGAAGCGGCTTTGCAGGGCCCCGAGGTCGGCGCGCGCCGAATTGACCTGATCGATCGCGCTGTCGATCTTCTTGAGGGCCACCCAGGCCTGGCTCTGCGTTCCGACATCGACGCTGTCGATGCCTTTCTGACCGGTGCCGGTGGCATTCGTCAGCGTGGGCGGGGTAAAGCCCGTGTTGGCCACGGTGAACCCGGTGGTGCCGCCGAACGTGATGGTCTCCGGCACGGGGGGAACGGCATTCGTCAGCTTCGAAGAGGCGAACTCGAGTCCGTAGCTGCCGTCATCGTTCTTGGTCAGGAAGGCGGTCACGCCCGTATCGGCCGTCTTGTTGTTGATCGCCGAGATCACCTGGCCGAGACGTTCCACGCCGGAGCCAGCGGCCTTGATGCTTCCCAGGTCGATGGCGGAACCCGAACCGACCTGGATCGTCAGTCCGCCCGCGGGAATCGCGCTGCCGAAGGCGGAGATCGACGTGTCCGACGCATCCACGGCGATCGCGGTGCTCGTGCTCGAGTACATGATGCTGGACAGGCCCGAGGCGCGGGTGTCTGCCAGGGCGCCGAGCGTGACGTTGTCGCCGGAGTTGGCGCCCACCTGGAACAGGGCGCCCGCGAAGCTGCCGTCCAGGATCTTCTGGCCGTTGAAGCTGGTCTGCTTGGAAACGCGGTCGATTTCGTCGGTGAGTTGCTTGACTTCGGATTGCAGCGCGGCCCGGTCGGCCTTGCTGTTCGTGGCGTTGCTGGCCTGAACGGCCAACTCGCGCATCCGCTGCAGCATGTCGCCGACCTTACCCAGGGCGCCTTCTGCCGTCTGGGCCAGCGAGATGCCGTCGTTGGCGTTGCGGGAGGCCACGGCCAGGCCCTTGACCTGGGTGTTCATGCGCTCGGCGATGGCCAGGCCGGCCGCATCGTCCTTGGCACTGTTGACGCGCAGGCCGGAAGACAGCCTCTGCATGGTGGTCGTCAGCGAAGCTGCCGACATTCCCAGATTGCGCTGGGCGTTGAGTGAGGCGATGTTGGTGTTGATCGTCGAGGCCATTACGGAACTCCTTCGCAAAAGGGACAAGGCACAGCTGCCGTGGCCAAGGACACCACCATCAGCGGGCAACCCTAGCGTTGGGAGAATTCTCCTCAGGTGGGGTTTTCCTGGCGTGGGGAAAAAAGGGCGGAAAACCATCCATATCCACCCTTGTGGGAGCTGGCTGACCCGGGCGGTGCCGGGGAAAGCCGATTTTTTTTGCATGGAGACGCTCAAGTTCTCCAGGGGCTGCCCGATAACCTAACCAACAGGTTCAAGCGAATTTGTTGACCGGCAAGCGATGGATGGGTTCACGTGACTGCCGCCCCGGTCTTGGCAGCTGGCCATGGGGGTCAGCGTTGTGATCGGCGGTCTAGCCGGAATTTAAGTTACCAAGGAGCATTTCAATGGCCTCTACCATCAACACCAATATTGCTTCGCTCAACGCACAGCGCAATCTGGGCATGTCTGCGAACTCTCTCACCACCTCGATGCAGCGCCTGTCTTCCGGCCTGCGCGTCAACAGCGCCAAGGACGATGCCGCCGGCCTGTCGATCGCCGAGCGCATGAACACCCAGATCAAGGGTCTGACCGTGGCAGCCCGCAACGCCAACGACGGCATCTCGCTGGCCCAGACGGCAGAAGGCGCCCTGGGCAAGGTCGGCGACATGCTGCAACGGATGCGTGAACTGTCGGTGCAGGCCAGCAATGCCACCAACAGCACCAAGGACCGCGCTGCACTGCAGTCCGAAGTCAAGCAGCTCACCGACGAAATCGATCGTGTGGCCAAGCAAACCAGCTTCAACGGCCAGAAGATCCTGGACGGCAGCTTTGCGGGCGCCCTGTTCCAGGTCGGTGCCAACTCCGGTGAAAACATCACCGTCGGCGCTCTGACCAATTCGTCGGCTTCCGGCCTGTCGAACATCGAATACTCCACGGGCAGCGTGACCGCCCTGAATGCTTCCGACACGACGGTCACGGGCTTCGGCACCAAGATCGCCGCCGGTGGCCTGACCATCCAGGTGGGCTCGGCATCCGCCATCGATCTGGGCGAAATCAAGGCCGCTGGCTCTGGTGTGGAACGCCTGGGCCAAGTGGTGTCCGCCATCAACAACAAGTCCGCCGACACCGGTGTGACCGCCTTCCTGACCAAGAAGGACGACGGCACGTACGACCTGGAATTTGCTTCGTCCAAGCTGACCAGCGCAACGCCTCCTGTGCCGGAAACCATCACCTTCGGCGGCACGACCGGCTTCTCCGTGGCGAACACGGGCTTCGCCGCCCCGACGCTGGCGGCCGCCACCGGTACCGACAAGAAGGGTATCGACACCGTGACCGTCGCGACGCAAAAGGACGCATGGGTTTCCCTGAAGAAGATCGACAGCGCGATCGACCAGGTGAACTCCGCACGTGCCGACCTCGGCGCTCTGCAAAGCCGCTTCGAAAACTCGGTGGGCAACATCGACATCCAGGCCGAAAATCTGTCGGCATCGCGTGGCCGGATCGTGGACGCCGACTTCGCCAAGGAAACGGCGAACCTGTCGCGCACGCAGATCCTGCAACAAGCGGGCACTGCGATGGTGGCCCAGGCCAACCAGCTGCCCCAGGGCGTGCTGTCCCTGCTGCGTTAATCGGTGGCTTATAAAGGGGATCGGAACGGTCCGAACCCTTTTAAGCGGCGACAGGGCCACTCCTGTCGCCGCTTTTCCTGCTTTTAGATCGAAGCGATTCTCGCCACAATCGTGTATTGATTGTTGATGGCGGCCCCGGCTGCCTGGGAGACCAAAATGGGTATTACCTCGATAGGCATTGGCAGCGGGCTCGACGTCGAAACCATCGTCACCAAGACGGTGGCGCTGGAAAAGCAGCCCCTCGTTCAGCTGCAGGCCAAAGCGGACACCATCCAGACCAAGATTTCCACGTTCTCCCAGGTGAAGTCGTTGCTCTCGACTTTGTCGGATGCCGCGGCCAAGCTGACCCGGGACAGCGCGTGGAACGGCATGGCGGTCAGTTCTTCCAACAGTGCGGCTGTCACGGCCACCGTGTCGGGGATTGCCAGCGCATCGTCGTTCGGCGTGAGTGTGCAGCAACTGGCCCGCGCGCAATCGAATGCGTCCACCGCCGTGGCCAAGGACTCCGTGATTGGCGCAGGCACCATGACAATCCAGCTGGGGACCTGGGACTCCACCGCGAATCCACCGACCTTCGGCGTGGGATCCACGAAGCCGATCAATGTCTCGGTCAGCGCGACCGACACGATCACGAACATCGCCGCCAAGATCAACGAAGGCGATGCCGGCGTCACGGCCACCGTGTTGCGCGATGCCTCCGGCGAGCGGCTCCTGCTGCGCTCCAAGACCACCGGGGAAGCGTCAGGGTTTCGCGTGCAGGTGGCGGAGGACCCGGCGGCGCCGGGCCTCTCCAAGCTCGCCTTTGATCCGCAGAACTCCCCAGGCGTGGGCCTGGCGGCCAATACCATCCAGTACGCACAGAACACGCAGGCCAAGATCAACGGCATCAGCGTGACGTCCAAGGACAACACGTTCACCGAAGCCATTCCCGGGCTGACCCTGACGGTGTCGCAAGTGACCACGACCGACGTGGAAATGGGAGTGAAGGCCGATACCGCGACGATGAAGAAGAACATCCAGGATTTCGTGGATGCGTACAACGCCGTCAATGACCTGCTGGGTTCCTCGACCAAGTACGACAGCGAGAGCAAGACCAAAGGCGTGCTGCAGGGCGACAGCACGGCGGTCGGGCTGCAGAACTCGCTGCGGGCGGCCATCGGTGCCGCTGCGGGCGGCACCGCTGCCCTGCAGACGCTGTCCGACATCGGCCTGGAAGTCCAGCGTGGCGGCAAGCTGACGGTGGACAACACCAAGCTGGACAACGCGCTGAAAACGCCCGACACGCTCAAGCAGCTGTTCGCTTCCGACCCAGCCTCGGGCGGTACGGGCACCGGCGCCGCGGTTCGCATGAAGTCGTTCACCTCCGGACTGCTGTCGCTCGACGGCCTCATGAATAACAAGGCCGATGCCCTGGACCTGGAAGTCAAGCGCAACACCTCCGACCAGGACAAGGTGAACAATCGCGCGGCCGTATTGGAAAAGCGCATGCGGGCACAGTACACGGCGCTGGATACCCAGATGGGCAATCTTTCGGCCCTCAACAGCTACATCACGCAGCAGGTCGCCCAGTGGAACAAGTAAGTCCGGCGTCCGGGCCACCCGCCCCCGCGCGGGCTGGCCTGAACCCTGGATAAATCACCGCTGCGCCACTCTGTCAGAACGCCAAAACACCTCGTAAATGTCCTTGAGTTCCTTCTTGATCTGCCGATATTGAATGTAAGTAGCATGAAGGAGTTCTCGATGTACACGCCAGTCAGTTCCCGCGCCGCCTCGGTCTATCGGCAGGTCGGTGTGCAATCCAGTGTGGATGGCGCCTCGCCCCATCAATTGATCCAGATGTTGTTCGATGGCCTGGTGCAATCGCTCAACGCCGCCCGTGGCTCCATGCAGCGCGGCGACGTGGAAGAAAAGGGCCGCCACCTGGGCAAGGCCGTGCGCATCATCGAAGAAGGCCTCAAGGGCGGCCTCAACCCTGTGCAGGGTGGTGAGCTGGCTGCGAATCTCCGTGCGCTGTATGACTACTGCGTGGGCCGGCTCACCATGGCCAACCTGCGCAACGACGTCACCCTGGTGGAAGAAGTGGTCAACCTGATCGTGCCGGTGGCGCAGGGTTGGGGCGAGATCGGTGCCGGCGGCCGTCCTTCGGCCTCCGGTGGGAGAAACTAAGAATGTCTGAAATGCTCATCGATTACTACAAAGCCATCGAAGACAGCAGTGCCAAGATGCTGGAGGCTGCCAAGCTCAAGGATTGGGACGGCGTGGTTCGCTATGAAGGCGCCTGCGCGGTGCTCATCGAGCAACTGCGATTCAAGGCCCAGGAGCACGATCTGTTGCCGGAGCACCGCCGGGAAAAGACGCGCATCATGCAGCGCATCCTGAGCAACGATGCCCAGATCCGCTGCCTGGCGGAACCCTGGCTGTCGCAGTTCGAGCATTTGCTGGAGCGCCAGCCGCAGATGATGCATTGAGGAGGGGTGGGGCCCGCCCTTCGCCGGGCTGTCTGCCCGGCCAGTGCCTCCCGGCGCCACCGCGCAGCGCAGCGCAACGAACGGCAAGCCGGCATGCCTGACGCGCAGTGCGCCTTCGGCCGTGTTGTTTTCAGGATCGCCGCCGCCGAGAGGGTTTGATGTGGGCGGTGCAGGGAATCGAAAGCCCATGCGGCGCGGATGTATCAGCCGCAGCGGTGCAAGGTATTACCAGTCAAATGGCCTTCCAGTGCAATAAACACTAGGGCATTAAGCTATAAAAATAATAGCAAATGATGGGTTGGATGTTGCGGGCTGGCGTCAAACCTGCATGTTCATGATGTCGGTGTAGGCCTGAACCATGCGGTTGCGCACGTGCAGCGTGGCCTGAAAGCCGATCTGGGCCTTCTGGATCGCCACCATGGTTTCTTCCAGGCTGACGGCCGGATTTTCCATCTGCACTTCCTTTTGCAGGTCGGCCGCCCGGTTCTGGGAGGCGCTGACCGACTGCAGCGCGCCCTTGAGCGCCGAGGAAAACCCCACTTCCTGCGAGTCCTGCGGTGCCGCGGCACGGCGCGCAAGGCCGGCGCCTGCAAGTGGCGTGGTGGGGCTTGATATGCGGAGGTCCATGGCTGTGTCCGAAGGAATGGCGGGATGGTGCAATCCTAGGGGGCCGGCGCCGCGCCATCCTGGGGAATAGATGGTGAAACGACGGCCTTATCTCGGCTACGTCGGCAAGGGGCTCGTCCAATAATCGCCCCACGCCAACCCTCTGCCGGGTCGGACCTTTTGGAAAGCACCATGTCCGCAGTTGCTGAAGTCCCTGTCATCAGTCCCGCCAACCCCTCGTGGATGCAGCGGTTTTCCGCGCTCGAACGGGGCCAGCGGATGCGCCTGGGCGCAGGCATGGTCTTGCTGATCGCTGCCGTGGTCGCCGCGGTGGTCTTCAGCCGCCAGCCGGACTACCGGGTGCTGTTCGCCAACCTGAGCGACAAGGATGGCGGTGCCATCGTGGCCCAGCTGTCCACGATGAACGTGCCCTACAAATATGCCGAGGGCGGCGGCGCCATCCTGATTCCGGCCGAGCGCGTGCACGACGTGCGCCTGCGCCTGGCCACCCAGGGCTTGCCCAAGGGCTCGGTGACGGGCTTCGAGCTGATGGAGACGAACCGGTTCGGCGTCACCCAGTTCCAGGAGCGGCTGAACTTCCAGCGCGGCCTGGAGGGCGAGCTGACCCGCTCGATCCAGGCGCTGTCTTCGGTGCAAAGTGCACGCGTGCATCTGGCACTGCCCAACCAGAACGGGTTCTTCCGCGAGCAGCAAAAGCCTTCCGCGTCGGTGCTGCTGAGCCTGTTCCCCGGCCGTTTCCTAGACCGCACGCAACTGGCCGGGATCGTGCATCTGGTGGCCTCCAGCGTGCCGGAGCTGTCGCCCTCCGCCGTGAGCGTGCTGGACGACACCGGCAAGCTGCTGTCGCAGTCCCCCGACACGGCCGCCGGTTCGGGCGTGGACGCACAGCAGCTGAGCTACGTGCAGCAGATCGAGCAGCAGTACACGCGCCGCATCCTGGACATCCTGGAGCCGGTGGTGGGCAAGAACAACGTCAAGGCGCAGGTCACGGCTGAGGTCGATTTCAGCCAGACCGAATCCACCTCCGAGCAGCACCGCCCCAACCAGACGCCCGACGCCAGCGCCGTGCGCAGCCAGCAGGTCGTGGAAAGCGCCGGCACCCAGGGCGCCCAGCCGCCCAGCGGCGTGCCCGGCGCCACCAGCAACCAGCCGCCCCAGCCTTCGACCGCGCCCATCAACGGCGCCAACCCCGCACCGACGGCCGCCGGTCAGCAGGGCGCGCAGGGCACGGGCAGCAAGCGCGAATCCATCACCAACTACGAAGTGGACAAGACCGTCCGCGTGACGCGCGGCGGCAGCGGCGCCCTCAAGCGTGTGAGCGCGGCGGTGGTGGTGAATTACCAGGCCGTGGCGGAAGCCGCGGGCAAGGCGCCCACCAACAAGGCCCTGTCGCCCGAGCAACTGGAGCAGATGACGGCACTGGTGCGCGAAACCATCGGCTTCAACAAGGAGCGTGGCGACTCGGTGAACCTCATGAACACGCCGTTCCTGGTCGATTCCACGCCCGTGGTGGACCTGCCGCTGTGGAAGCAGCCCGAGATGATCGAGCTGGCCAAGAGCCTGGGCTGGCCCGTGGGCATGTCCCTGTTCGCGGCCATGGTACTGCTCGGCCTGGTGCGCCCCGCCATCAAGGGCATGGGCAAGCCCCGGGCGATTCCGGTGGCCCAGGGCGGCCAGCTCGACGCCATCGAGGCGGAAGAGCCGCAGCGCCCGGCGCTGGCCGCGCCGTCCAAGCCCGAGGAGGTCGCCCAGACGCCCGAGCAACTGCGCCTGGAGGAGGCCCGTGTGCTGGCCAAGGAGAACCCGATGGCCGTGGCGAATATCCTCAAGACGTGGGTCAACGGCGAGTCGTGACGCGGCGCCGTGCGATGATTTCCCACCGACGCATGAAACCACGAGCTTTCCATGGATGACCAAGGCCTGAACGATGCTGCGATTTTGCTGATGTCCCTCGGCGAAGAGGAAGCCGCCGAGGTCTTCAAGCATCTGTCGCCGAAGGAAGTGCAGAAACTGGGCGAGACCATCGCCCGCATGCGCTCGGTTTCGCGCGAGAAGGTCGATTCGGTCATCAACCGCTTCTCCGGCGATGCCGCGGCGCAGAGCCTGCTGGTGTCCGACACCAGCAACTACGTGCGCTCGGTGCTCAAGCGCGCGCTGGGCGACGACAAGGCCGCGTTGCTGATCGACCGGATTCTCCAGGGCGGCGACGTTTCCGGTATCGAAAGCCTGAAGTGGATGGACCCGCTGTCGGTGGCCGAGTTGCTGCGCAACGAGCACCCGCAGATCGTCGCCGCCATTCTGGTGCACCTGGATTCCGAGCAGGCCGCAGCCGTGCTGATGCAGCTCACCGACCGCCAGCGCAGCGAGGTGCTGCTGCGCGTGGCCACGCTGGAGGGCATCCAGCCCACTGCGCTCAAGGACCTCAACGAGGTGCTGTTCAAGGTGCTGGCGGGGGGCGACAAGATCCGCAAGAGTTCGCTGGGCGGCGTCAAGGCGGCGGCCGAGATCATCAACCTGCTGGGCTCCAACATGGACAGCGTGGTGCTGGAGTCGATCCGGGGCTACGACCCCGACCTGGCCCAGAAGATCATGGACAAGATGTTCGTCTTCGACGACGTGGCCAAGCTCGACGACCGTGCGATTCAGACCGTGCTCAAGGAAGTGGCGTCCGAAACGCTCATCGTGGCGCTCAAGGGCGCCGTGCCCGAGCTGCGCGAGAAATTCCTGGCCAACATGTCGTCGCGCGCCGCCGAGGCCATGCGCGAAGACCTGGAGTCGCGTGGCCCGATGCGGCTGTCCGAAGTCGAGGCCCAGCAAAAGGAAATCCTCAAGACCGTTCGCCGCCTGTCGGATGAAGGCCAGATCGTGATCGGAGGCGGCGGTGATGACGCATTCGTATAACCCGCGCAGCTACACGCGGTTCATCCCCAGCGAAGAGGTCGGGGAGGTGACCCAGTGGCAGTTCGGCGCCGTGGACGGATCGGACCTGCTGCCCCCGGCGCCAGAGCCCGAACCGGAACCCCTGCCGGTCGTCTTCGACGAGGCCACGCACCTGAGCGCCCTGGAAGCGGCGCGGCAGGAGGGCTTCGAGCAGGGCCAAGCCCATGGCGAGGAAAAGGCCGGGCTGGAATGGCAGCAGCGCATGGACGACTACATCGCCGGCCAGGGCCAGGAGGTCGCGCAGCGGATGGACCAGGTGGTGCAGGCGGCCCAGGCCAGCCTCGTCCACATGCAGCAGCATGTCGCGCAGGAAGTGCTGCAGCTGGCCTGCGACATCGCCCGCCAGGTGATCCGCCAGGAACTGTCGAGCCAGCCGCAGGCCTTGCTGCCCGTGGTGCGCGAAGCCCTGGGCATGCTGATCGCCGAAGGCCGCCCGGCCACGGTGCGCATGAATCCCGCCGACTGGGAGGTGCTTGAAAAACCGCTGGGCGAAGCCTATGCGGGGGCCAAGGTGCAGTGGCTGCCCGATGCGGCCGTGGCCGCAGGCGATTGCTTCGTGGAGTCGGCCGGGACGGTGATCGATGGCTCGCTGGGCCGGCGCTGGGAGCGTGCGATCGCCGCGCTGGGCCTGGCGTCCGCCTGGGATGCCGAAGGGGAGAAGGCCCATGGCTGACACCCTCCCTGAAACTTCGCTGTTGCCGGATGCACCCGCTGGGGCCGATGTCCAGAGCCCGGCGGACACGGCCTGGGGCCGTTTCATGGCGGATGCGCGGGCCCGCGTCGCGCAGGGCGCGCCCCTGGAAACCCGCGGCACGCTCACCCGATTGACGGGGCTGGTGCTGGAGGCCGTTGGCATCCGCGTGCCCGTGGGGTCGCAGTGCATGGTGCAGATGCCTGGCCACGAGCCGGTGCTGGCGGAGGTCGTCGGGTTCTCGGCCGACCGCGCTTTCCTGATGCCGGCGGGGGACATCCACGGGCTGTCCAGCGGGGCCAGCGTGGTGCCTGCGGCGGCATATGTGCCCCAGCCGAGGCTCGGCGAGGACGCCCGGCCATCGCCGGCCGCCGGCGTGCTGCGGCTGCCGATGGGTGACGGGCTGCTGGGGCGCGTGATCGATTCCCAGGGCATTCCGCTGGACCATGGCGGTGCCGTGGTCAACGTGAATTCCGAGCCCATGGACCGGCGCCAGATCAACGCCATGGACCGCGATCCCGTGCGCGAGACCCTGGACACAGGCGTGCGTGCCATCAACGCCCTGCTCACCGTGGGGCGCGGCCAGCGCCTGGGGCTGTTCGCCGGCTCCGGCGTGGGCAAGAGCGTGCTCCTGGGGATGATGGCGCGCTACACGCAGGCCGATGTGATCGTCGTCGGCCTGATTGGCGAACGTGGCCGCGAGGTCAAGGAATTCGTGGAAGACATCCTCGGCGAGGAAGACCGGGGTCGCGCCGTCGTGGTGGCGGCGCCGGCCGATGCGCCGCCGCTGCTGCGCATGCAGGGCGCCGCGTACGCCACGGCGATTGCGGAGCACTTTCGCGACAAGGGCAAGCACGTGCTGCTGCTGATGGATTCGCTCACCCGCTATGCCATGGCGCAGCGCGAGATCGCGCTGGCCATCGGCGAGCCGCCCGCCACCAAGGGTTACCCGCCCAGCTGCTTTGCCAAGCTGCCGGCGCTGGTGGAGCGCAGCGGCAACGGATTGCACGGGGTGGGCTCCATCACGGCCTTCTACACAGTGCTGTCCGAAGGCGATGATCAGCAGGACCCGATCGCCGATGCGGCGCGCGCCATCTTGGACGGGCACATCGTGCTGTCCCGCGCGCTGGCGGAAACGGGGCACTTTCCGGCCATCGACATCGAGCAGTCGGCCTCGCGCGTGATGCACAACGTGGTGTCGCGGGAGCATTTCGAACTGGCCCGGCGGTTCCGCGCGGTGTATTCGCGCTACCAGAAGAGCCGTGACCTGATCCAGGTGGGCGCCTACATGAGCGGCTCCGACCCGGCGCTGGACGAAGCCATCCGTCTGCAGCCTGCCATGGCGGACTTTTTGCAGCAGAACATGTTCGAAGCGGCGCCCATGGGCGAAAGCCTGGGCTTCATGGGCGCGGTGCTCAACCATTGATGGGCCAGGGGTGAACCGACCATGTCTTCGCTGAATGCTTTTCTGGTGGCCGTCGAAATGGCCGAGCGCAAGCGCGACGAGGCGCGGCAGGTGCTGCAGGACGCGCAGCGCGCCCGCCAGGCATCGCAGGCCCAACTGCAGCAACTGGAAGGCTACGCGCTGGAAACCCAGGGACGCTGGGGCGCGCAGGCCGACACCACCGTCAAGCCCGAAGTCATGTACCACCACTACCAGTTCATGGACCGGCTCGCCCATGCGGTCGGCCTGCAGACCGCGGTGGTGGGCGATCAGGCCGGGCGCGTGGAACATGCCACCCGTGCCGTGCTGGCGGCCGAGTTGCGGCTGTCGGCATTGAGGAAAGTGGTCGAGAAACGGCGCCACGAGATGGACAAGCTCCAGGCGCGTCGCGATCAGAAGCAAACCGATGAGCGCGCTGCGCTGCAATTCGGCAAGGAAAACGCAACCCAGGGCCAGCAGGGGCCGAAGGAGTGGTGAACATGGAACCGACACGCATCAACAGCTCGCACACGACCCACGAGACGCGCGGCGCGCGTGCCGCCGGCAAGGCCAGCTCAGCGCAGGATGCTACGCAGCAGGCCGCGGGGCAGGGTGGCTTCTCCCTGCTGCTGGCCGCCATGGATACCACTGCATTCGGGGATAGCACCGCAGGGGCCCTGCCGGCCGATCCAAGCGCGGCCCAGGCCACCTGGCTGCAGGCCGGCGAAGCCGGTGCACTGCCGTTGGACCCTGCCGCACTGGCGGCGCTGCAGGGGGGGCAGTTTCCTACCCAGCTGCCCCAAGGCCAGGGGCAGATCCTGGCACAGGCTGGTGCGCAGCAGGGCATGCTGGGCCAACCGCTGGGCCGGGTGTTGGGCGACAACGCTGGAACGGGCGCCTGGGCCAATGGATTCAACGGCCTGATGGACTCGGGCAGCCTGGTCGGACAGACGGCCTGGATGGACCGTGCAACGGATCTGTCCGATGCGGCTGCACCGGTGGTCCCTGGCAGCACGCCTCATAAGGGCCTGCAGGCGCGCCTTTCGGCGGCTGCGGGTTCCTCCGCTGCCGGTTTGGGCGTCGACCCATCCGCGGCAGGAACAGGTGCTGCCGGCCTGCGCAATGCGCTGGGCAAGGAAGACAGGAAGCCGGCTTCGGCAGAGATGCCTGGCGCATTGACCGCAGCGGTTGCTGCCTTGGCGCCGGACCGGCGCGATGGAGCGGGCGCCGCCGGGGGGCCGGCATTGGCGCGGGCACCGCAGGATGCCCTGGGTGCGGCTGTGCCGGTCGCTGGCGCGGTGGCCGAAGCGGTGGCGTTGCGCTCTTCGGAGCGTGGCATGGAGTCCGGGGCCTCCGATGGGCAATCGTCACGGGGTGGCGCTTCCGGAGCGGAGTCCGGAATGGGCTTTTCCCTGAGCGACGCGCCGGTGGCCAACGATGGCTCAGGTGCGCTGGCCGACCCGTCGCAGGTGGGGGTAGAGGACCAGATCGCCGAACAGGTCGCCTACTGGGTGCACCAGAAAACACAGAACGCCGAACTCACCATCGATCGTGAAGGCCAGCCCGTGGAGGTCATGGTGTCGCTGTCGGGCAATGAAGCGCATGTCACGTTCCGCAGTGACCAAGCCAACACCCGCGAATGGCTGGACTCCAGCGCGGCGCAACTGCGGGATCTGTTGCGCAGCGAGGGGCTGGAGTTGTCCGGTGTCACCGTGGGGCAGTCGGGTAGCGACGGTGCAGGGGCTTCGGGCAGCGACGGCCGCCGCCCCGCTTCGGACCGCGACGGACCGGCACGGCACGCCCAGGTGCAGGCCGCCGTCGGCGTGGGCTCGGGAGCGGGCGTGGCCGTGAAGAGCCCTTCGGGTTCCGCCCGCGCGCTGGACGTCTTTGCCTGAACGCGAGCCGGCCCAGGCGCACCGGGCCGAAGAATGGCCGCGGGCGGCATGCCCGGGTGGGCCGACATCCCGCATCGGTTCTGGACGAAGCGCCGCCCTAGGAGGCTGAAAGCCATGGTTTTGGGCTTTTATTCTGGCTATTATCGAAAGCCGGGACGCCCAATAATGGGACATCGAATGAGGTGTGCCGCCTGTGCGGCCTTCGCTGTGCCGCCCTGTCCTGAATTTGTTGCGCAAGGAATCCCAACGTGTCTGCCAATCCTGCCGCCGCAGCGCCACCCAAGGCCAAGAGCAAGAAGATGCTCATCATCGGTGTGGTCGTTGCCCTGCTGGTCATCGCTGGTGCAGGCGCGGCCTGGTTCATCATGAGCAGCCGCAGCCACGCCGAAGACGAAGAGGGCGCGGAGGCCCGCCCCCACGCTCCGGCAGCGCCCAAGGTGGCACCCACCTTCCTGCCCATCGACAACATGGTCGTGAACCTGGCCGATACTGGTGGAGAGCGATTCGCCCAGATCGGTCTCACGCTGGAACTGGCCGATGCGAAAACGGCAGAGCAGGTCAAGCTCTACCTGCCGAGCATCCGCAGCGCCATCCTGATGCTGGTGTCGCAGCGCACCTCCGAGGAGTTGCTGGGCCGCGAAGGCAAGGAAAAACTGGCGACCGACATCCGGCGCGAAGTCTCCAAGCCCTTGGGATACACGGTGCCCAAGCCCCGCAAGCGCCCCGCCAGCCAGGAGGTGGAGGACGAAGAAGAGGCACCACGTGCCAAGCCTGCCGCTGATACGAATCCTGTGCGGCAAGTCCTTTTCTCCAGTTTCATCATCCAGTGACGGCGACAGGAGACTGCCATGAGTGATTCATTTCTGTCGCAGGAAGAGGTCGATGCCCTTTTGGAGGGTGTCACGGGTGAGAGCCAGAAGTCGGTCGAGGAAGTGGCCGAGACCGGAGCGGTCCGCAATTACGACATCTCCAGCCAGGAGCGCATCGTGCGCGGCCGGATGCCGACGATGGAAATCGTCAACGAGCGGTTCGCGCGCAACTTCCGCATCGGCCTGTTCAATTTCATCCGGCGCAGCCCGGAAATCTCGGTGGGCACGGTGTCGGTGCAGCGTTACAGCGCTTTCCTGCGCGAGCTGGCGGTGCCGACCAACTTCAACATCGTTGCCATCCGTCCGCTGCGTGGCAGCGGGCTGATCGTGTGCGAGCCGTCCCTGGTGTTCGGCATCATCGACACGCTGTATGGCGGCGTGGGCAAGTTCCAGACCCGCATCGAAGGGCGGGACTTTTCTCCGACCGAGCAGCGGGTCATCAACCGCCTGGTCGATGTGATCTGCGCCGAGTACAAAAAGGCATGGCACGGCATCTATCCGCTCGAACTGGAGTACCAGCGGTCGGAAATGCAGCCACAGTTCGCCAACATCGCGACCCCCAGCGAAATCGTGGTCTCCACGGCGTTCCAGCTGGAGATCGGGGACCTGTCCGGCGCGATTCATATCTGCATGCCCTATGCGACGCTGGAGCCTATCCGCGATGTGCTGTATTCGTCCACGCAGGGCGACTCCATCGAAGTGGACCGCCGGTGGGTGCGTGTGCTCACGCGGGAGATCCAGGCCGCAGAGGTGACGCTGGTGGCTGAACTGGCCAAGGCCGATGCCACGGTGGAGCAGTTGCTGGCCATGAAGCCCGGCGATTTCATCGAACTCGACCGCGAACCCCGTATCCGTGCCTCCATCGGAGGCGTGCCCATTTTTGAGTGCCAGTACGGCACGCACAACGCGAAATACGCCATCCGGATCGAGGAATGCCTGCGCAATTCCGATCTGAGCTGGCTGGGAGAAAAGAATGTCAACTGAAGGCGACAACGACAACAAGGACGCCAGCGCGGACGATCCGTTTGCCGGCTGGGCCGAGGCGCTGGAAGAGCAAAAGCGCACGGACGAGCCTGCTGCGGACCAGGGCGGCCCCCTGGCTGGCGACCCGGTGCGGCCTTTCTCGGCCAACTCGGACTCTCCGGTCAACGACATCAACATGGTGCTGGACATTCCGGTGCAGCTGTCGGTGGAGCTGGGCCGAACCAAGGTGCCGATCAAGTACATCCTCCAGCTGGCGCAAGGCTCGGTGGTCGAACTGGACGCGTTGGCCGGCGAGCCCATGGACGTGCTGGTCAATGGCTATCTCATCGCCCAGGGCGAGGTGGTGGTGGTGAACGACAAGTTCGGTATACGCCTGACCGATGTGGTCACGCCGTCGGAACGCCTGCGAAGGGTCAGCCGTGGATAGCGCGGGCGGCAACATGACGCAGACGCTGGTCATCGTCGTGCTCTTCGTGGCGGCCATTGCCACGCTGCCCTGGTGGATCCGGCGCATGCAGCAACGCCAGGGTGGCGGGCCGGGAGTGGCGGCGAGCGCCGCGTCCAAGGTGGTCTCCACTGTGGGTATCGGGCCGCAGCAGCGCGTGATCACGGTGGAAGTGGGGCCGGAGCACCAGCGGACCTGGCTGGTCCTGGGGGTCACAGCGCAGCAGATCCGGTGCCTGCATGTGATCGACCCTTCCGTGTCCGCCGGAGCGCCCCGGGGCGCGATTCCTGCGCCGTCCTTTGCCGATGAGGTGGCCGCAGCCAGGTTGCGGGGGCAAGAGGCGCCCCATGGCTGATCGCCGGCGCGCCTGGAGCGGGTGGGCGTTGGCGGTTGCCGCCACGGTTTTCGCTCCGGCGGCACTTGCACAAGCGGCACCGGGTTCGTTGCCCGTGCTGGTCGGTTCGGGCAACGCGGGCGCGAGCTTTTCGGTGCCCATTCAGACGCTGCTGTTCTTCACGGCCCTGTCATTTTTGCCGGCAGTGCTGCTCATGATGACGGGCTTCACCCGTATCGTGATCGTGCTGTCACTGCTGCGCCAGGCCATCGGCACCCAATCGGCACCGCCGAACCAGGTGATCGTGGGCCTGTCGCTGTTTCTCACGTTCTTCGTGATGGGACCCACCTTTGATCGCGTGTACCAGGACGCCTACGTGCCCTATACATCGAACACCATCACGTTCGAGCAGGCGCTGGAGAAGGCGGAGGCCCCTATGCGCGGCTTCATGCTCAAGCAGACGCGCCAGTCCGACTTCGCACTGTTCGCCCGCCTGGCCAAGCTCGATGCAGGGGCCACGGCGGAAACCGCGCCCCTTCGCGTACTGGTGCCGGCATTCGTGACCAGCGAGCTCAAATCGGCGTTCCAGATCGGGTTCATGATCTTCATTCCGTTCCTGGTCATCGACATGGTGGTTTCCAGCATCCTGATGTCCCTGGGCATGATGATGCTGTCGCCCGTGCTGGTCGCATTGCCGTTCAAGCTCATGCTGTTCGTGCTGGCGGACGGCTGGAATCTGCTGATCGGCTCCCTGGCCGCCAGTTTCGCCACCTGAGGAGCCCGCATGACCTCGCAAATGGTTTTGACGATGGGGCGAGACGCCCTGACCTTGCTGTTGATGATTTCGATGCCGGTGCTGGGCGTGGTCATGGTGGTGGGGCTGCTCGTCAGCATCTTTCAGGCGGTGACGCAGATCAATGAGGCCACGCTCGCCTTCGTGCCCAAGCTGATTGCTGCCATGGTGGTGTTCGCCATCGCCGGCCCCTGGATGATCACTTCGCTCGTGGACTTCATCCGCAGAACCATCGAATCCATTCCGTCGGTCGTGTCGTGATCACGTTTTCAGAGGCCCAACTGGTGGCTTGGCTGTCGCCGATCCTGTGGCCTTTCCTGCGCATCCTGGCCATGTTCATGGTGGCGCCAGTATTCTCCATGCGCGTGATTCCGATGCGGGCCAAGATCGGGCTGGCCTTCCTCATTTCGGTTTGCGCGCAGGCCGCTCTACCGGATCAGCCCATCATCAACATCAACGGGCGCGAGGCACTGGGTGCCGTGGCCCAGCAACTGGCCGTGGGGGCCGCCATTGGCTTTGCGGTGCGCCTCGTATTTACGGCGGTGGAACTGGCGGGCGAGGTGATCGGACTGCAGATGGGTCTCAACTTCGCATCGTTCTTCGATCCCTCCAGCAACACGCAGGTAAGTGCCGTGGCCCGGTTTTTCGGGCACATGGCCATGCTGCTCTTCGTTGTCATCAATGGCCACCTGATGGTGCTGATGGCGGTGGTCAAGAGCTTCGACAGCTTTCCTGTGAATGGCCATTTCATGCAGGCCCTGGGCCAGTTGCGATTGCATGATCTGGGTGCTTCGCTCTTTTCCAGCGCCCTGTGGATCGCCTTGCCCATGATTGCCCTGTTGCTGTTCGTGAACATGGCCATGGGCATCATCTCGCGCGTGGCGCCGCAGATGAACATCTATGCGGTGGGCTTTCCCGTGACGCTGACCGTGGGCCTTCTGGGCATCGCGGCGACCCTGCCCATGCTCGAGCAGCCCGTCATGGCGTTGATGCAGCAATCCATCGATCTTTTCGCTTCACAGCGGTAGACGGCCTGGCATTCAGACCAGCTGGTTTCGAATGGCGTACACCGTCAGTTCCGCGTTGTTGGTGAGCTTGAGTTTTTCCAACACGCGAGACCGGTAGACACTGACCGTTTTCGGGCTCAGCATCAGTTCTTCTGCGATGTCCGACAGGCGCCTTCCGGACGCTATCTTGACCAGGGTCTGCAATTCCCTCTCCGACAACGCCTCGTGGGGCAACTCGGGACTCGGCTGCGCCAAGCTGTCCGCCAGCATCTGCGCCACTTCCGGGGTGAGGTACTTGCGGCCTTTCATCACGGTGCGCACGGCTTCGATCAACTCCACGGGATCGCCCGCTTTGTTGGCATAGCCCTGTGCGCCCGCTCGCAAGCACCGCAGCGCATACTGGTCCTCGGGATACATCGATACAACCAGTACCTTGACGGCGGAGTCCGTCTCGCGCAGGCTGGCGAGCACCTCCAGGCCACTGCGGCCGGGCATGTTCAGATCAAGCAGCAGCACGTCGCAGGGCGCGGTGCGCAATACCTCCCTCAGTTCGGAGTAGCCGCCGGCCTCGCCGGTCACCTGAATGTCCGGTGCTTCCGAGAGCGTGTCACGGATGCCCCGCCGCAGGACCGCATGGTCATCACACAGTACGACCTGGATCATGGTGCCTCCTCTGAAATATTTTGGGGTGTCAGCGGCACCGACAGGATGACGGCGGTTCCGCGGCCGGGATGGCTGCTGATGTCGAGCCATCCTCCCACGGTGCGCGCTCGCTCTTGAAGGCCCTTGAGACCGAATGATTTGGGCTTCTCCCGCATGGCGGGCTCCATGCCTCGGCCGTCGTCGGTGACTTCCAGTGTCAGCACGCCCTCACTGTCCGACAGGTCGACAGAGACATGCCGTGCTTCGGCATATTTGAAGACATTGGTCAGGGCTTCCTGTGCCGCGCGGTAAGCCACCAGCTGAATGGCTGCGTCCACGTGGATTGTGTCCTTGTTGGTAAGAACCCGGGTGGGAATACCAGTGCGCCGCTCGAAACTTTCCGCCAGCCATTGCACTGCAGCCACCAAGCCCTGGTCCAGGATGGGGGGGCGCAGGTTCATCATGATGCGCTGACTTGCCTCAATGGCGTGCTGCAGCATCTCGGTGGCGGCCGCCGCGTGGGCCTGGGTCCCGTCGTCCTTGGCATGCCGGCTGATCCAGCCCACATCGAAGCGAACGGCACTCAGTGCACCACCAATGTCATCGTGGATCTCGCGGGCAATCGCGGCCCGTTCTTTTTCGATCGAGCTTTGCAGATGCTCGGTGAGTTCTGCCAGCCGCCTTTCGGACGCAGCCAGATCCGCCGTGGCTTTCTCCCTCGCGCGCCGAGCCTCGTGCACTTCGATGGCGCGGTCAATGACATGCGGCAACCTCGCCATGTCGTCTTTGAGAAGGTAGTCCGCAATGCCCAGCCGCATTGCATCCACGGCCGCTGCCTCGCCGATGGCGCCAGACAGCAAAACGAAGGGCGGGTGGGGCTCCCGCTGTGCCACCACACTCCAAGCGTCCAGCGCAGTGAAGCCAGGCAGGCGGTAGTCCGCAAGGATCAGATTGAAAGGCTCTGCATCGAGTTGCGCTATGAACGATGGCAGTGTGTCCACGTGGTGGATTTCATACACCACGTTGGCGCGGCGCAACGTAATGCAAGCCAACTCATGATCCGCTACAGAATCTTCTAAATGCAGGATGCGCAAGGGTTGATCCGTTACTCCTGATGGCATGGGGAACGCTATCATAGGATACATATTGGAACAAACAAGGGTGTTTGTCCCGTGCGGCGGTGATCGAGGAAAGTCGAGAGAATGGTTTGCATGGGACGTCTTTGCCAGTGGATTCCGCCACCAGCGTCTTGCCGAATTGGAATTTGTTTGCCCTGCAGCCGCTTGCAGTTCTGGAGAAACGATGCAATCTACGCTAACTAGCCCTGGCGGCCCAGGGGTTCAAGTGCCAGTCATGGTTGCTGCAGAATTGCAAGACTCCTTGTTGGTCGTCATGCATGATCTGCACCGCCTGGAGGGCTTGCTCAGCCATGCGACCGACAACCTGCTGGCACGCTTCGGCGAAGCCAACGGTGCATTGACCGACGATGTGGTTGGCGATTCGGCGGAACTCGCCGCGCTGCGGACGGCATTGCGCAGTGCCGTCACTGAGCTGCAATTTCAGGACATGGCCTCCCAGCTGATCTGGCACACCACGAAGGTGCTCCAAGGATGCGCTTTCCGTCTGGCCTCCGAAGCCATGGGCACCGAGGAGGGCGAAGAAGCCGCACCCTTCGCTGAAATGGCCCCCGACCGTCCCAATCCTGTCACGCAGAGCGAAATGGATGCAGGATCAATCGACCTGTTCTGAGCACGCGCCCGTAATTGGTTACCTTATATATTCAAGTGAGTGGAGCCCTACATGCAATCGATTCTTGCCGTTGATGATTCACCGTCCATGCGAAAGATGGTGTCCTTCACCCTGACCGGGGCGGGGTACCACGTGGTGGAAGCGGTCGACGGGCAAGACGCGCTCGAAAAGGCCGAAACCCACGATATCCATCTGGTGCTGGCCGACCAGAATATGCCGAGGCTCGATGGAATCGGCTTGACCCGCAAGCTGCGTGAGCACCCCCGGTTCAAGACCATACCCATTCTGATCCTCACTACCGAGTCAAGCGATCAGATGAAGCAGGCGGGACGTTCCGCTGGCGCCACAGGCTGGTTGGTCAAACCTTTCGATCCGAACCGCTTGATCGAAGTGATTCAAAAAGTCATTCGCTAACGCCATCGCGCGCAGATAACCTAAGTACTGGAGCCCCTAATGGCGGATACCTATCAAGAAGGCGCGGGCGGTGGCGCGGACTTCGATCTCAGTCAGTTCTATCAGATCTTCTTCGAAGAGGCGGGCGAGAACCTGGACCAGATGGAGCACATGCTCCTGGACCTGGATCTGAGTGCGGCCAATGACGAAGAATTGAACGGTATTTTCCGTTGCGCGCATTCCATCAAGGGAGGGGCTGCAACCTTCGGATTCTCCGATGTTGCAGAGCTGACCCACCAAATGGAATCGCTGCTGGATCGCTTGCGGCGCCATGAATTGCAGCCCATTCCCCAAATGGTGGATGTGCTGCTGGAGTCTGCCGATGCGTCCCGCAGTCTGCTGGCCAGGCACCAGGCGGGAGGACAAGGCGAAGCCGTATCCACTGCGGAGCTGGTTCGCCGAATCAGTGAATTGGCTGCCGGCAATGTTCCTGCCGAACCTGTGGCGGCCGTGGCGCCTCCCCCCCCGCCGCCAGCGCCGGCTCCTGTGCCTGCGCCCGCTCCGGTCACGCATGCCCCATCCATTCCTGCTGCGGCAGCCTCACCGGGCAGCGCGCGCTCTCTCGAGATCCGTATCGGTCCGCTGGAGCGTTTGGAACAGGCTGACGCGATCAAGGAATTGTTCCGCGATATTCCCGGCCTCGGTTCCATTCGCGACGTTCCTTCTGAAGAGCAGGGTGTCCGGCTGTTCGCGGTCGAGACGACTTCCACCAACGACGACCTGCTGGATCTGTTTGCCTTCCATGTGTCGAAAGACCAGGTCAGGATCGGTGCAGAAGACGGTTCGGCCAGTGTGGAAGCTGATCCGGAAGCAGCCCTGCTGCAAGCGGGCGAGGTGTCCACAGAAGCACCCTATGGATTCTTCAATGGGTCCCCTGGTATGCCGAGCGATCGGACGGAGGTGGCCGTTGCAAATGTGTCGGATGCCCCGTCTGCCAAGCAGCCTGCAGCCGCAGTCCGCGCCGCGGAGCCGAAGGCAGTCAGCCAAGCGCAAATGGAGTCCACTACCATTCGTGTGGCGGTGAATAAGGTCGACCAGTTGATCAATCTGGTGGGCGAATTGGTGATCACCCAGGCCATGCTGGCGCAGAACAGCCGCGGCCTCGATGCAGGCGCGTATCAGCAATTGCTGGCGGGCCTGGCCGATCTGGATCGCAACACACGGGATTTGCAAGAGTCCGTGATGTCGATCCGCATGATTCCCATGTCGATCGTGTTCAGTCGCTTTCCGCGGATGCTCAGGGACCTGGCCAACAAGCTGGGTAAGAAAGTCGAGATGGTCACCTTGGGTGAAGCCACCGAACTGGACAAGAGCCTGGTCGAGAAAATCACCGACCCCTTGACGCATTTGGTTCGCAACAGCTGTGACCATGGCATTGAAATGCCTGCTGACCGGCTTGCTGCAGGGAAGTCCGAGCATGGAACGATCACGTTGTCCGCCTCGCATCAAGGCGGCTCCATCGTGATTGAAGTGCGCGATGATGGTCGAGGTCTTTCTCGCGAGAAAATCATGCGAAAAGCCAGAGAGCGGGGGCTGGATGTCTCTGACCAGATGACCGATGCGGATGTGTGGGGACTGATTTTCGCGCCAGGCTTCTCCACCGCCGATGAAGTGACCGACGTTTCGGGGCGCGGGGTCGGCATGGATGTGGTGAAGCGGAATATCGCTGCACTCAACGGGTCGGTGGAAATCGATTCTGCCGAAGGTTATGGCATGCGCGTGTCCGTGCGGTTACCGCTGACGCTGGCGATCATGGATGGCATGTCCGTAGGGGTGGGTGAAGAGGTCTACATCCTTCCGCTGTCTTCTGTCGTGGAGTCGTTCCAGGTCAATCCCGACGATGTCAATACAGTTGCGCAAGGATCTCAGTTGGTCAAGGTGCGGGATGAATACATGCCCGTCATTGCCCTGGAGAAAACATTTCAAGTCCCCCGCCTGGACCAAAGCAAATCCAGCAACATCATGGTGGTTGTCGAGGCAGATGGCAGCCGGGTTGCATTGTTGGTGGATGAGTTGCTCGGTCAACACCAAGTCGTTGTGAAGAACCTGGAAACCAACTATCGCAAAGTGCCCAATGTTTCCGGCGCCACCATTCTCGGGGATGGAACTGTGGCACTCATCCTGGACACAGGTGCTTTGGTGCGGCGCGCTCGCCACTGAGCCCGCGACCCGTTGATATAAGGAGAGCCCTATGGCTGGAGTGATGGAAAAAACCAATGAAGCGGCTGTCTCTGGCGCCCGGGAGTATTTGACTTTCCGGCTGGATCAAGAGGAGTATGGGATCGACATCCTGAAGGTGCAGGAGATCCGCGGCTATGAGCCGCCGACACGCATCGCCAATGCGCCAGACTTCATCAAGGGCGTGACGAATCTGCGCGGCACCATCGTTCCCATCGTTGACATGCGGCTGAAGTTCAGTTGTTCCAAAGCGGAATACAACAGTTTCACGGTGGTCATCATCCTGAATCTGCGTAACCGGGTTGTCGGGATCGTGGTGGACTCGGTGAGTGACGTCATGGAACTGAATTCCGATCAGATACGCGTTGCTCCGGAGGTGGAAAGCACCATCGACACCAACTGCATCGTCGGCCTGGGCTCGGTGGGTGAGCGCATGCTCATCCTGTTGGACATCGAGAAACTCATGGCTAGCATGGACATGGGTTTGGTCTCCGCCAACGAGTGAGACCGACATCTCGCCGCCACGCAACGGTTTAGGAATCGACGTGGCTGCATCTGTAACCACTGGCCTGTGGACCACCGACCTCTCGAAGTGAAAAGCAACATGCGCCAGACCTCCAGTCATCCCCCTTCTGCGCGAGGCGTGGCGGAATCACCAGCGGTTTCGCCTACATCGGGGCCTTTGGCCCAAGGGAGAGAATTCGTCTGGACCAACGCAGATTTTTCACGTGTCCAAGCGCTCATTTATCAGCGAGCTGGCATCAGCTTGCACGATGGCAAACATGCAATGGTCTACAGCCGCTTGTCGCGGCGGTTGCGCGATACCGGGCATACAAGCTTTCACGAATATCTGAGCTGGCTGGAAACCCATGATGGCCCAGAGTGGCAGGAGTTCGTGAATGCGCTCACGACCAATCTGACTGCGTT
The DNA here is from genome assembly GCF_032929295.1 of Acidovorax sp. BLS4. NCBI lineage: Bacteria > Pseudomonadati > Pseudomonadota > Betaproteobacteria > Burkholderiales > Comamonadaceae > Acidovorax > Acidovorax sp. BLS4. The sequence goes on along the minus strand of NZ_CP136797.1, from coordinate 4,566,691 downwards.
CTTCCGGGAGCAGCACCACTTTGAGATTCTGGCCAATCTCCTGCGCACACGGCCTGCTGGCCCGTGGAGTGTGTGGTGCAACGCTGCATCCACCGGGGAAGAACCATATTCCATCGTGATGACAGCCATGGAGTCGTTGAGCAGTAACGGCTCGTTCAAATTAACGGCCAGCGATATCGATTCCCGGGTGTTGGCTACGGCAGCCGAGGGGGTGTACCGCCTGGACAGCGTGAAAGGGTTGAGTCCTGAACGCCTTCAACGATTCTTCTTGCGGGGCAAGGCCTCAAATGCCGGGTTTGCACGTGCAAAACCTGAGTTGCGCCGAAGCATCGATTTCCTGAGCGTGAATCTCATCCGCGACGACTGGCCTTTTCGGGAGCCGTTCGATGTCGTTTTTTGCCGTAATGTCATGATCTATTTCGATGCGCCCACTCAGCGCAAGGTTCTGGAGCGCATCCATCGCGTATTGAAACCGGGCGGCATGCTGTTTGTCGGGCATGCTGAAAACTTCAGCGAGTCCCGTGACCTTTTCACTTTGCGCGGCAAGACCGTGTATGAGCGCCGTTGACCGATAGTCTTCCGCAAGAGTCCACATGACCAATACCCGCCCTGGCTTTCCCCCTCCGTCTGGCGCACCTCCGTCCGCCTATGGTGGAACAGTAGAGCGGCGTCGTGCGCCGCGAATTGCGCCGCTCAGTGCCGATATTTACACTGGCGCTCCGGCCGCCGTCGCGAGGCAATCAACGTTGCCAGAGCTGAAGGCGCAGGCCCGTCGTCCGGGAGAGGCCTCATTTTTCTTTTTTGATCATCATTTTCAGCACAATGCGGTCAAAGTGCTCCCCGGGGAGTATTTCGTCTCGGATGAAAATCTGGTGATCATGACCGTGCTCGGCTCATGCATTGCAGCTTGCCTGTGGGATAGCCGCAGCCGCGTCGGCGGTATGAATCACTTCATGTTGCCCGATGGCGATTCGTCCGATGTATCCGGCCGCTATGGCTCGTATGCCATGGAGTTGCTGATCAACGAAATGCTGAAACTTGGAGCTCGCCGGGAAAGCATGCAGGCCAAGATATTTGGTGGGGCGCAGGTGATGCATAACTTCACCACGATGAATGTGGGGGAGCGCAACACCAACTTTGTGCTCAACTATCTCCAGACAGAGCGAATCCCGATTGTTTCGGAAGATGTGCTCGATATCTATCCTCGCAAGGTCGTTTTCTTTCCGGTGACAGGAAAAGCGATGGTGAAGCGGCTCGCCCATGCGCATCCAGAGACACTGGTGGAGCAGGAAGTTCGCGGCAACGCTGCGACGGTTGCCAAAGCGACCGCAGGTGGATCAGTGGACCTCTTTTGAGAAATGAACAAGGACATGAGGGAATGAGCAGGAAGATCCGGGTGATCGTTGTGGATGATTCGGCGTTGGTGCGCAGTCTTTTGGCCGAAATCATCAATCGCCAGCGGGACATGGAGTGCATTGGAACCGCCAACGATCCTCTGATTGCGCGCGAAATGATTCGCGAAATGAACCCCGATGTCATTACCCTAGACGTCGAGATGCCGCGCATGGACGGGATTGATTTTCTAGGGCGACTGATGCGACTTCGGCCCATGCCCGTGGTGATGATTTCCACGCTCACGGAGCGAGGGGCTGAAGTCACTATGAAGGCGCTCGAACTGGGAGCGGTTGACTTCGTTGCCAAACCCCGGGTCGGCCTTTCCAGTGGTCTGAATGAATTGGCGACCCAGATCGTTGAGAAGATTCAGGTGGCCGCTGTCGCACAGGTCCGAAGAGCGCCGGTGCAGAGCCCAACCCGTTCGCACTCTCCAGCAACTGGTTCTGTAGAGGGGGCACATGCTCCGACGCATACGACCACATTGCTGGGCCGTTTGTCGACGGAAAAGCTGATTTGCATCGGTGCATCCACTGGTGGAACAGAGGCTATTCGCGAAGTGCTGATGCAGATGCCTGCAGACTCGCCCGCGATCGTGATCACACAGCACATGCCTCCAGGTTTCACCACAAGCTTCGCAGCCAGACTCAACGGCTTGTGCCAGATCACAGTGAAAGAAGCAACCAATGGAGAACGTATCTTGCCCGGTCATGCCTACATAGCGCCGGGAGGAAAGCAGTTTTATATCGCCCGCAGCGGAGCCAACTATGTGGCCGTGGTGGACGATGGTCCTCCCGTCAATCGGCACAAGCCTTCGGTGGAGGTTCTGTTCAAGTCGGCTGCCGGGGTCGCGGGGCGCAATGTTTTCGGCATCATGCTGACCGGCATGGGAAATGATGGCGCCGCCGCGATGCGCGAGATGAAGGATGCTGGCAGTTACAACTATGTGCAGGACGAGGCAAGTTGCATCGTTTTCGGTATGCCACGGGAAGCCATTGCACATGGCGCTGCAGATGAGGTTTTGCCTTTGACGCACATTGCACCGGCTTTGATCGCCAAGCTGCGTGGCGCAACCGATCGATTGCACCATCGCATCTAGGTATCGGTGCGTAAGAAGACAGGGAGTCAGGACGACAAAGCGGTCCAGCGCTCCAGCGCAATCATCAGTTGATTTTCGATCTCTCCCTCCCTTGCATGGAGGGCTGCTGCTCGCGCACCATCTTTGGCATACAAGGAACCGTCAGCCAGTGCTGACTGAATTGACTGTTGCTCTGTCTCTAGTGTCGCAATTTGAGTTGGGAGCTGTTCAAGTTCCCGTTGCTCTTTGTAGCTCAACTTCTTTTTGGGAAGATGTGCTGGCTTTTCCTCTAAATCCACCTTGTCATTGCGCTCAGCTGCCGCCTTGGCGGGTGGCAAAGACGTGGGATTGAGCTGCCCACTGCGTCGGGACTGGATCAGCCAGTCTTGAACACTGCCTTCGTACTCACGCCAGAGCCCATTTCCTTCATATGCAATGGTGCTGGTCACCACATTGTCAAGGAAGGTCCGATCGTGGCTTACGAGGAAGACGGTGCCGTCATACGTCTGAAGCAATTCCTCCAGAAGATCCAGCGTGTCAATATCTAAGTCATTCGTGGGCTCGTCGAGCACCAGCACATTGGCAGGGCGGGCGAAGAGGCGGGCCAAAAGCAGTCGGTTGCGCTCTCCTCCTGAAAGTGAGCGGACGGGTGAGTGAGCTCTGGCAGGGGAAAAAAGAAAATCGCTGAGGTAACTTTTGACATGCTTGCGTTGCTTGCCAATCTCGATCCATTCGCTGCCAGGGCTGATGAAGTCTTCAAGGGTCGCGTCGAGGTTGATCGCATGTCGCATCTGATCAAAGTACGCTACCTGCAGATTGCTTCCGCGCCGAACGGTGCCCTCATCTTGAGCCAGCTCACCTAGGATGAGCTTGAGCAAAGTGGTTTTTCCTGCGCCATTGGGGCCGATCAAGCCCACTTTATCGCCGCGGAGGATCGTTCCAGAAAAACCGTTGACAATGACTTTGTCTCCGAAAGATTTTCTGACGTCAGACAACTCCGCAACGATCTTGCCTTGATAGCCATTTTGGGCACCTGAGGCAATATCCATCTTGACGCTGCCTAGGACCTCTCTCCTAGCACTGCGGTCAGCCCTGAGGGCCTCAAGGCGTCCGATGCGGCTTTGACTGCGAGTTCTTCGGGCTTCAACACCCTTGCGTACCCAAATTTCCTCTTGAGCGAGCAACTTGTCGGCCTTGGCCGATACAACGGCCTCCTGTGTAAGCTGCTCACCCTTTTGGAGCACGTATTGAGCGAAATTTCCCGGATACGATCGGAGTTGACCTCGATCGAGCTCCACAATCCGTGTGGCCACTCTGTCCAGGAATGAGCGATCGTGGGTGATCGTGATGACGCTGCCTTTAAAATCAATCAATAGATCTTCTAGCCATTCAATGGAGTCCAGGTCGAGGTGATTGGTCGGCTCGTCCAGTAGCAGAACATCCGGTCTTGACACCAAAGCCTGTGCAAGAGCGACTCGTTTTTTCGTACCTCCAGACAGAGTGCCTACGATCGAGTGGGGGTCTAGCCTAAGTCGCTGCAAGGTTTCTTCGACCCGCTGCTCCCAGTTCCAAGCGTCGTACGCCTCGATCTGCGACTGCAGCGCATTGAGGTCCAATCCTGGCTCGCCAGAGAGGTAAAGATCTCTTATCTCTGCTACTTCGCGCAGCCCTTCTGAGGCCGCAGCGAAAACACTGGCCTCCATCTCTAAGGCCGGCTCCTGAGCTACGTAGGCGATTCGAATTCCCTGTTGGATTTGTAAGGAGCCATCATCGGGCTTGGCAAGGCTGCCCAAGATTTTCAATAGCGATGACTTTCCTGCTCCGTTACGCCCTATCAGTCCGACGCGTTCGCTGGCTTCCAGGGAAAATCCAGCGTGATCTAGCAGTGCAACGTGACCGAAAGCCAGTTGGGCGTTAATTAAGGTGAGAAGTGCCATATCGGCGGAATTATCCGGCTTCGCGCTCACGGAAGCGCAAGACAGCTGCGACAAGGCACGTTGCAATTTTTTGTCATCTTTCTCCTACGGGAGTGAGGAAAGTGGTCTATACTTGCGGGCTTGGCAGGTGAGACGGATGACTGAGTTGTCCGGAGATTCTGACAAGAAAGGTTGGTTTTGAGTTGTGGCCGGGTTGAAATTCGGTATATAATTCGAGGCTTCGCTGGTTGGATGCAACGCCATGGTCAAAACCAACAAGCCTTGGGATCAATCGCTTCACGGCGCTTGACTTGAAAGACGGTTACTCAGTCCCGGCACTCGACGTACCACCCCAGATAGTCGCTCCAGGCCGGCTCGTGCTGGGCCTCCAGCACGGGGGGGTCCATGCCCGGCACCGCTTCGGCAGCGCGCCGCGCGGCCTCCAGGGCGTGGTCGGCGCTGGTCACGTAGCAATGCACCGTGCGGGTGCCACCGCGCAGCACGATGTGGCTGCAGATGCCTTGCTGGTACATGGTGGCCGCATTGACCCAGGCGTCCTCGAAATCCTGCGCCTGCTGCAGCGCGGACTTGTCCTGCGCCGGCAGGCTGGCCTGCACGCGCCAGCCCAAGTCTGCGCGGGACACCAAGGCGTTGGCGCTCAGATTGACCTGCACCATGATGGGATCGCCCTGGGCATCCCGCCCCTCCAGCGCGGCCCAGCGCACCGGCTCGGGCGGATAGACCGCCGAGCGGCCCAGGGTCTCGCGCCAGAAGGTATCGATGCGCGAAACGCTGTCATCGAGCGACGCGGGCTCCCAGTCCTCGAAGCCCGCGTCATCGCTGAGCCCATCCGTGTCGAATTCCACCACCCCGACCTTCACCGAAAAATCGTACTCGCCCAGCATGTGGTCGAGCAAGATGAACGCCATGTGACGGGCATGGTCCTGCAGGTCCATGGGCACGGGCTTGGAAAACGACAGCGCCAATGCGATGCGTCCATCGATCTGGCCCACGCGCACCAGCAGCTCATGGGTGGCCAGGTCGAATCCATCCATGCGCATGCCGAAGCCACCAGGCATCCGCTGGCGGAAGGCCTCCACCCGCCATGGCAACTGCGCCGGTGCCTGTGCGGTCAACGCTTGCACATCGGCAAACCGCTCGGCACTCCCGTGGGCCGTGAAAACCAGCCGGGCCTGGCCATCCACGGGCCCCTCCTTGCCCGCGCCGGCCACCTCCACCGTGACCCCGGGAACGCAAGGCTCCAGCAGGGCATTGAGGCGCTCCATGAACGGGACGGACTCCAGGCCCTGCAAATCGGCCCGTTCGCCCAGGACCGCCGCCCAGAAGCGGTCCGCGGCGGCGGACATCTCCTGCGTGGAAGGCTCGCCGGAGGGGGATTCAGATTGGTTCATGGACAGTCCTGGGGCACCTGCTCGGGTACAGGGCATCGGTAACGAACAAGGCCGCGTCAAAGGCGGAGCGACTTCGCCACGAAACTTCAAAAAGAGACCCGGCTCAGCCCAGCAACCGGGCCAGGGTCAGCAGGGCGAGCAGCAGCATCCACACCACCACCGAGCGCCAGACCAGGCCGACCACGCTGCGCAAATGCCCCACCTCGGGCTCCCGGCCGGGCGTGACGTCGCTGCTTGCCGCCTCGATATCGCCATCGAAGCCGGCGGGCGAGAGCGGGTCCACCCGCGCCTGCAAAGCTTCTCCGCCCAGGCGCACGTTGATGGCGCCGGATGTGGCCGCCAGCACGACGCCATCGTTGTCGTTGGGAAAGCGCTGCGCATGGAAGCGCCAGCCATCGATGGCCTCTTCGAAACTGCCCACCACGGCGAAGCTGAGGGCCGTCAGGCGGGCGGGCAACCAGTCGATCACGGTCCAGGACCGCGCCGAGGCTCGCTGCAACGAGGCGCTGGCCGGATGCGGGCTGCCAGCCTTCCAGTAGCGCGAGACGAATTCAGCCAGCCGGTAAAGCACCGCACCGGTCGGACCGAGTCCCAACGCGGCCAGCACCGAAAAACAGGCGAGCACGCCGAACACGTGGCGGTGCGCAGCGATGACGGAATACTCAACCACGTGCCGCACGATCTCGCTGCGGGGCAGTTGGCCCACATCCACCTGCTGCCAGGCCGCGAGCCGGGCCCGCGCGCTGTCTTCGTCGCGCTCTTCCAGCGCATCGCGGATGTTGGTGAAATGGTGGCTGAACTGCCGGAACCCCAGGGTGACGTAAAGCACCGCGACATTCCAGACCACCGCCGCCGGCCAGCCCACGCCGTAGAACAGCAGCCAGTGCACTGCCAGCACCGCGATCGAGGGCAACAGCACGGCGAGCGCCCATGCCACCCACCCGTGGTGGGCCTTTCCCGCATCGAAATTGCGGCTGATCGACAGCGCCCAGGCGCGAACGCCCGCATGGATGGGGTTGCTGCGCGCCAGCGGGCGTGCCTGCTCGATCAGCAACGCGAACAGGATGGCAAAGAAACTCATGGGGGGCAATGATAGCGGCCCGGTTCGGTGCCCAGCCGTCGTCGCCACCGGAAAGATCGCCCGATGTCAGGCCAGCATGAAACGGTAGAAATTGCGCAGCATGCCCGCGGTCGCGCCCCAGATGAAGTGCGTCTTGCCGGCGGCATCCTCATAGGGCATGGAAAACCATTCGCGGGTGACCCCTTCCCATTCGAACGCATGGCGCCGGTGGTGCGACGGATCGAGCAGGTAGTCCAGCGGGACCTCGAACACGTCCGCCACTTCGTAGGCATTGGGATTCAGCGTGCAATCGGGCTCCACCAGAGCGACCACCGGGGTGATGCTGAACCCGGTGCCCGTCCTGTACGTGGCCAGTTCCCCCAGCACCTCCACATACCGCCCCTCCAGGCCGACCTCCTCCCAGGCCTCGCGCAGTGCCGTGGCGGCAGGGTTGGCATCTTCCGGGTCGGCGCTGCCGCCGGGAAAGGCCACCTGGCCGGAGTGCGTGGACAGGTGCACGGTGCGCTCGGTGAGCAGCACCGTCGCGCGCTCGCGCATCACGATCGGGATCAGCACGGCGGCATGGCGCAACGGCCGGTCGGTGAAGGCACGCTCATGCACGACCTCTGGCACCCATGCCGGCGCCGAGGCGAAGCGCAGCCGCAGTGCTTGCGCCGTTTGCGCCGCAGCAGGAACGCGGGGGAGATGGGCGTCCACCCCTAGCACGGGCACGCGGCGCGGATCGAACTGCGGCAGCGAAGACAGCGGAGCGATCACCGAAGGCATGGAAGGTGAAGGAGGCGAAGAATCTGGCGGCGTCATTGGAGTGGGCCTGGTCGGCCAAGCGGCCAAAGAAAAAGCCGCTACGGCTTGCGCTGTAGCGGCTTCGGGGCAGTGCGCAAGGCGCCTTATGCGGCTGCGACCGGCGCGGCCTTGACACGCGAAGGCAGCTTTTCCTTGATACGTGCCGACTTGCCGCTGCGTTCACGCAGGTAGTACAGCTTGGCACGGCGCACGTCGCCACGGCGCTTGACTTCGATGTTGGCGATCAGGGGGCTGTACGTCTGGAACGTGCGCTCCACGCCTTCGCCGCTGGAGATCTTGCGCACCGTGAAGCCGCTGTTCAGGCCGCGATTGCGCTTGGCAATCACCACGCCTTCGTAGGCCTGCACGCGCTTGCGGGTACCTTCCACCACGTTCACGCTCACGATGACCGTGTCGCCAGGGGCGAATTCGGGAATGGTCTTGTTCAAGCGGGCGATTTCTTCCTGCTCGAGAGTCTGGATCAGATTCATGTTTGCATCCAACGATCATGTCCGCGCCAAGATTGGCAAGCGTCGGGATTGACGTGGGGTGCTTTCGCAGCAAAGGCGAAAGCGGCCGGCCAGAGGATCGAAAAGCCCGCGATTATAGCAAGTTGCCGTTCTTTGCCAAAACGGCCTCGTCCGCCTTGCCCAAAAGCCCCTGTGCGCGCGCCGCGTCAATGAGTTCGGGACGGTGCTTCGCGGTGATTGACAGGCGCTGATCCCGGCGCCAGCGCTCGATCTGCACATGGTGGCCGGAGAGCAGCGGTGCAGGAACCCGCAGGCCCTCCCACTCTTCGGGCCGGGTGTAGTGGGGGCAGTCCAGCAAGCCGTCGAGCGCCTCGTTGAAGCTGTCGAACTGGTGGCTCCCCTCATCGTTCAGCACGCCAGGCTGCAGGCGTGCCACGGCGTCCAGCAGGGCCATGGCCGGGATCTCGCCGCCCGACAGAACGAAATCGCCCAGGCTGAGCTGCATCTGCACGTGCGCGTCGATGAAGCGCTGGTCGATGCCCTCATACCGCCCGCACAGCAAAATGGCGCCGGCGCTGCCGGACCAGCGGGTCACGCCCGCGTGATCGAGCACCTGCCCGGTCGGCGAAAACAGCACCACCGGGGCCGCCTGCCCCGCCGCCTCGGCCCGGTCGGCCCGGATGGCCGCCAGGCACCGCGACAGGGGCTCAGCCATCATCACCATGCCGGGGCCGCCCCCGAAGGGCCGATCGTCCACCCGGCGGTAGTTGCCTTCGGCGTGATCACGCGGGTTCCACAGCCGCACCTCGACCTGACCCGACGCATACGCGCGCCGCGTCACCCCGCTGGCCAGAAACGGCGCGAACAGCTCGGGAAACAGGGTGATGACGTCGAAACGCATGGGCAGAGGGGGCCAGGGCCGCAGAAGGTATGGCGGCGCGGCCGTCCTTCAATCGGTCGGTCGATCCATCAGTAGTCGGGTTGCCAATCGACCGTGATGCGGCGCTCGGCCAGCTCCACCTTGTCGACGAAGGCCGAGACGAAGGGAATCATGCGCTCCTGCGCCTTGCCCTCGTGTTCGTAGGCCAGCACCAGCGTGGTCTGCGGGCCGGTGGAGAGCAGCTCGCGCACCGTGCCGAGGTCCACGCCCTCGCGGTTGACGACCGCCAGGCCGATCAGGTCGACCCAGTAATACTCGTCCTCGGCGGCGGTGGGAAAGCTCGAGCGGGGCACGAAGATGCGCGCGCCGCGCAGCGCCTCGGCCGCATCGCGATCGTCCACGCCCTGGGCAGTGGCGACCACCGTATCGGAATGCTCCCGCGCCTGCTTCACCGCCAGCACCACCGTGCCCTCGAAAAAGCTCTTGGCGCCCTTTTCGCTGGGCTGCAGAAACCAGCGCTTGGAGGAAAACAGCGCTTCCGGATCGGCGCTGTAAGGCAGCACCTTGAACCAGCCCTTCACACCCCAGGCATCGGCAATGCGGCCGATCTCCACCGCATCGGAAGGCAATTCGGCAGGCTCAAGAACGGGCAGATTGGGCATGGTGTGCAACGGGGTTTCGGAAATGAAAAAAGGCGGGGCCCGTCAGAAAAACCAACGGAACCCGCCTTTTGTCCGGAGGACGCGGATCAGGCAGCCTTCTTGGCGGCCTGCTTGATCAGACGGTCCACGGTGGGCGACGACTGGGCGCCGACGCTCTTCCAGTAGGTCAGACGGTCTTGCGCAATGCGCAGACCTTCTTCGCTTTCCTTGGCCGTGGGGTTGTAGAAACCCAGGCGCTCGATGAATCGGCCATCGCGGCGCACACGCTTGTCGGCCACGACGATGTTGAAAAACGGACGACCTTTGGAGCCGCCGCGGGAGAGTCGAATAACGACCATAATGAATCCTTCGGGTGGTCGCAGCGTAAAGCTGCATGGTTTTTTGCTGCGTTGAGACACGCGACATGGCCACCCGGCCAGCGACACGCTGCAAAGCCCGCGATTATAGCCACTTCACCCCACATGCCCACCATCCGCGACAGCCGCAGCGAAGATATCGCTGCCATCACCGCCATTTACCAACACCACGTCCTGCACGGCACCGGCACCTTCGAGGTGGACCCACCGACCGAAACCGACATGGCCGGTCGCCGCGCCGACGTGCTGGCCCGGGGCCTGCCCTACATCGTGGCGGAAAAGGATGGCCAGGTTCTCGGCTTCGCCTACGCCAACTGGTTCAAGCCCCGCCCGGCCTACCGCTTCTCGGCGGAAGACTCCATCTATGTCGCCGACACCGCCCGGGGCATGGGATTGGGCCGCAAGCTGCTCGATGCGCTGGCGCAGCAGGCGGAGGCGGCGGGGGTGCGCAAGCTGCTCGCGGTGATCGGCGATTCCGCCAATGCCGGCTCCATCGGGGTGCACCGCGCTGCCGGCTTCACCGAGATCGGCGTGATGCGCTCGGTGGGCTGGAAGTTCGGCGCCTGGCGCGACATCGTGCTGATGGAAAAGACCCTGGGCGCGGGCGACACCACGTCGCCGGAATGAGCCCCTCATGAAGAACAAGACCGTCGCCGCCTGGCTGGCCTTCGTGGGCGGCCCCCTGGGGCTGCACCGCTTCTATCTGCACGGCCTGACGGACATGCTGGGCTGGCTCCTGCCCATTCCCACGGCGCTGGGCATCTACGGCATCCAGCGCGTGCAGGCGATGGGGCAGGACGACCACGCCAGCTGGCTGCTCATCCCGCTGCTGGGCTTCACCATCGCGGGCTGCGCGCTGCGCGCCATCCTCTACGGACTGATGACGCCCGAGAAATGGAACGCCCGCTTCAACCCGGCCGCGGCACCGGACGCCGCTCCGGGGCGCACGCACTGGTTCACGATCTTCGCCATCGCCCTGTCGCTCCTGGTGGGCACGGCGGTGCTGATGGCCAGTCTGGCCTTCAGCTTCCAGCGCTACTTCGAATACCAGATCGAAGAGGCCCGCAAGATCTCCCAGTGAAGGCATTGGGCATTGAATGTGCCCAACGCCCTAGGAAATCATGCGGTGGCAGCTATAAAAATAATAGCGAACGTCCCCTGGATCGCGATCAGTAGAGCTGCAGGCTGACCCAGTAGGCGATGGCCGCCACGAATGCGCTGGCCGGAATCGTCAGGATCCACGCCCAGACGATGTTGCCCGCCACGCCCCAGCGCACGGCGCTGGCGCGCTGGGTGGAGCCCACGCCGACGATGGCGCCCGTGATGGTGTGGGTGGTGGACACCGGAATGCCCAGCGCCGTGGCGACGAACAGCGTCATCGCCCCGCCCGTCTCGGCACAGAACCCGCCCACGGGCTTGAGCTTGGTGATTCGCTGGCCCATGGTCTTGACGATGCGCCAGCCGCCGAACATGGTGCCCAACCCGATGGCCAGGTAGCACGACACGATGGTCCAAGTGGGCGGAGAGGCGTCCGATGCGGACGCACGACCCGTGGCGATCAGCAGCAGCCAGATGATGCCGATGGTCTTTTGCGCGTCGTTGCCGCCATGGCCCAGGCTGTACGCGCCCGCGGACAGCAGCTGCAGCCGGCGGAACCACTTGTCCACCTTGTTCGGGCGCGCGCGGCGGAAGATCCACGCCACCGCCACCATCATCAGCGAGCCCAGCAGAAAGCCGAGCAGCGGCGAGACGAAGATGAACGCCACCGTCTTCAGGATGCCGGCCGAGATCAGCGCCCCCGCGCCCGCCTTGGCGATGACCGCGCCCACGATGCCGCCGATCAGCGCGTGCGACGAGCTGCTCGGAATGCCGTAGTACCAGGTGATGACGTTCCAGGTGATGGCGCCCACCAGGGCCCCGAAGATCACGTGCGTGTCCACCACGCCGGGCTGCACGATGCCCTTGCCGATGGTGGCGGCCACGCTCAGGTGGAAGATGAAGATGGCGATGACGTTGAAGAACGCGGCGAAGAGGACGGCCTGCGTCGGCTTGAGCACCCCGGTGGAGACCACCGTGGCAATCGAGTTGGCGGCGTCGTGAAACCCGTTCATGAAGTCGAACAGGATGGCCAGCGCCACCAGCAGCATCACGACCCACAGGGCGGTTTGGACGGTTTCCATGCGTAGAGAGCTTGTATTTCTTCTGGCAGGCCGGGATCAGGAGTTCTCGAGGATGATGCCCTCGATGTGGTTCGCCACGTCTTCGCACTTGTCGGTGATCGTCTCGAGCAGTTCGTAGATCGCCTTGAGCTTGAGCACCTCGCGCACGTCGGGCTCTTCGCGGAACAGTTTGCTCATGGCGCTGCGCATCACGCGGTCGGCGTCGCCCTCCAGGCGGTCGATTTCCTCGCAGGTCTTGAGCGCGGCTTCGGCCACGGCCGGATCGGCGATCTTCTCCAGCAGCTTGACCGCGTCGCGCACGCGTTCGCAGCACTTGAGGCTGATGTCGGTCAGGCGGGTGATCTCTTCGGTCATGTGGCGCACGTCGTACAGCGCCATGGTTTCGGCCGAGTCCTGGATCAGGTCGGCCACGTCGTCCATCGTGTTGATGAGCGAATGGATCTGCTCGCGGTCGATGGGGGTGATGAAGGTCTTGTGCAGCGAGCGGTTGACCTCGTGGGTCACGCGGTCGGCGGCGCGCTCGGCGTTGTCCACGTCCTGGTTGTACTTGTCGCGCAGGTGGGGATCGTTGTAGTTGGCCACCAACTGCGAAAACGCGCGGGCGGCCTCGACGATGCGGTCAGCATGCTGATTGAACATCTCGAAAAAATTGCCCTCGCGGGGCAACAGCTTTCCAAAAAACATGCGGACTCCTGAACAGACGGACCCATCGCCCACGGTCGCCACGGATGTGACAGGACGATGACACTTTTGCGAAAGGCGCGAGTTTAACCGCGCCGTTTGCATGCACTCCGGCCCATCGTGTGCCGACGGGCGGCGGCGGGCGTGTCAGGCAACTCCTACAAACATCGCGCCGCGCTGCCCACATGACCCTGGCGGGGCGCGGCTTACATTGAATCGGCAGTCTTTGATCCGCCCTCTTTCAGACGCTCAGACGCAACCGCCTCTTTCATCGCCATGCCAAAGGATTTCCCCATGAAACACACGCTTCGCGTTCTTCCGTGCGTTCTCGCGCTTGCGTTCGGTGCCGTCAGCGCCCACGCGCAGACGGCCAACCGCGCCTCCAACCGCGACTCGTTCATTCCCAGCACGCAGCAAGGCTACGTCGGCCTGAGCGGCGGCCAGTCCAAATACGATCTGCGCAGCGGCACGGGCGGCTTCGCGTTCGACGACAACGACACCGCCTGGAAAATCTACACCGGCGGCTATTTCAACCAGAACTTCGGCATCGAGTTCGGCTATCTGAACTTCGGCAACGCCACCCGCGTGGGCGGCGAGACCAAGGCGCAGGGCCTGAACCTCAGCCTGGTCGGCCGCCTGCCGCTCAGCGAGCAGTTCGACGTGTTCGGCAAGGTCGGTACCACCTACGGCCGCACCAAGACCTCGGGCAACCCCGGTTTCGGCGTGACGACCGGCGACGACAACGGCTTCGGACTCTCGTATGGCGCCGGCGTGCGCTGGGCGTTCAACCCGCAGTGGGCGGCCGTGGTCGAATGGGAGCGCCACCGCCTGAACTTCGCCGACGGCAAGTCCGATGTGGACATGACCACGGTGGGCGTGCAGTACCGCTACTGAGCGCGCAAGTACGCACGCGTACCCCCAACAAAAAGGGCCCTTCGCAGGGCCCTTTTTTCGTGCGCTTCACGCGCTTTCATCCCGATCCCAGACGCCGGCCTTCTTGCGCCGGCTGGCGGCGCGTGGAGGCAACGGGAGACGGGCTCACTCGCCCAGGTAGGCGGCGCGCACGCGCGGGTCGCTCAGCAGTTGCTGGCCGGGGCCCGTCATGGTGATGAGGCCCGACTCCATCACGTAGCCACGGTCGGCCAGTGCCAGCGCGCGGCTGGCGTTCTGCTCCACCAAGACGATGGTCACGCCCAGGGCGTACACGTCGCGCACCACCTCGAAGATCTTGTCCACCATGATGGGCGACAGGCCCATGGAGGGCTCGTCCAGCAGCAGCACCTTGGGCTGGCTCATCAGCGCGCGGCCCATGGCCAGCATCTGCTGTTCGCCGCCCGACATGGTGCCGGCCAGTTGGTCCTTGCGCTCGCGCAGGCGCGGGAAGATGGTGAACATCTTCTCGATGTCGGCCGCGATGCCGGCCTTGTCGTTGCGGATGTAGGCGCCCATCTGCAGGTTCTCGGTGATGGTCATGCGCGCGAACACGCCCCGGCCTTCCGGCACCATCACGAGACCCTTCTTCACCAGGTCCCAGGCGCCCTGCCCCCGGATGCTCTTGCCCAGGTACTCGATGTCGCCATCGGCGAACGGCAGCGTGCCCGTGATGGCCTTCATGGTGGTCGTCTTGCCGGCGCCGTTGGAGCCGATCAGCGACACCAGCTCTCCCTCGCGCACCTCGAAGTCCACACCCTTCACGGCCTGGATACCGCCGTATGCCACCTTCAGGCCCGAGACCTTGAGCAACACGTTGTTGGATTTTTCGGCCATTCTCAATGTCCTCCGGTGCCCAGGTAGGCCTCAATCACTTTTTCGTTCTTCTGCACGGTGGCAGGCGTGCCTTCGGCGATCTGCTTGCCGTAGTCGAGCACCGTGACGCGGTCGCACAGGCCCATCACCAGCTTCACGTCGTGCTCGATGAGCAAGATGGTGCGGTTGTCGTTGCGGATGCGGTCGATCAGTTCGCGCAGCTGCACCTTCTCGGTCGCGTTCATGCCGGCGGCCGGCTCGTCGAGCGCGATCAGCTGCGGGTCGGTGGCCAGGGCGCGGGCGATCTCCAGGCGGCGCTGGTCGCCGTAGCTCAGGGTGCGCGCCTTGTAGTCGGCGAACTTGCCGATGCCCACGTAGTCGAG
This sequence comes from Acidovorax sp. BLS4, assembly GCF_032929295.1. Taxonomy (NCBI): domain Bacteria; kingdom Pseudomonadati; phylum Pseudomonadota; class Betaproteobacteria; order Burkholderiales; family Comamonadaceae; genus Acidovorax; species Acidovorax sp. BLS4. The sequence goes on along the minus strand of NZ_CP136797.1, from coordinate 4,551,671 downwards.
CAGCTCCTGCGCCCGGCGGGCGATCGCGGCCTCTTCTTCCTTGAAGCCCTTGGTGCGCAGCACGGCGCCCAGCAGCCCCGACTTGGTGCGGATGTGCCGCCCCACCATCACGTTCTCCAGCGCCGTCATTTCGGCGAAGAGGCGGATGTTCTGGAACGTGCGGGCGATGCCCGCCTTGGCCACTTCGTGCACGGCCGTGGGCTGGTAGGGCTTGCCTGCCAGCTCGAAGCTGCCGCTGTCGGGCGTGTAAAGACCGGTGATCACGTTGAAGAACGTGGTCTTGCCGGCGCCGTTGGGACCGATCAGGCCGTAGACCTGACCCCGTTCAATGGTGATGCCGACGTCGGACAGGGCTTGCAAGCCGCCGAAGCGCTTGGAAATGCCGGCGACCTTCAGCACCACATCGTTGGATTTCTCTGCCATTTCTAACTTTCAGTGCTGTTCAGGTCTTTTGCGTCAGGCTCTTGCCATGGTCGGGCGCGGGCCACAGGCCGCGGGGACGCAGCAGCATGATGATGATCATGGCCAGCGCGATCAGCAGCTGGCGCAGGATGGCGGAGTCGAGGCGGCCGTCCGTCATGGCCTGCAGCGGACCGGCCACGTAGCGCAGCACTTCCGGCAGGGCGGACAGGAGCACGGCGCCCAGGATCACGCCGGGGATGTGGCCGATGCCGCCCAGCACCACCATGGCGACGATCATGACCGACTCCATCAGGCTGAACGATTCGGGCGACACGAAGCCCTGGAAGGCACCGAACATGGCGCCGGACACGCCACCGAACGAAGCGCCCATGCCGAAGGCCAGCAGCTTCATGTTGCGGGTGTTGATGCCCATGGCCTTGGCGGCGATCTCGTCTTCGCGGATGGCCATCCAGGCGCGGCCGATGCGCGAGTCCTGCAGGCGATAGCAGATGATGACGCTCAGCACCACCAGCACCAGGAACAGGTAGTAATACAGCGTGACCGACGAGATGTCGAACCCGAACACTTCCAGGCGCTTGCCCAGGTCCAGCCCGAACACCTTCACCGAATCGATCTGCCCGATGCCCTTGGGGCCGTTGGTCAGGTTGACGGGGTGGTCCAGGTTGTTCAGGAAGATGCGGATGATCTCGCCGAAACCCAGCGTCACGATGGCCAGGTAGTCCCCGCGCAGCTTGAGCGTAGGGGCCCCGAGCACCGCCCCGAAGATCGCGGCCACCAGCGCCGCGAGCGGTATGACCAGCCACAGCGACGTGTGCAGCCCGTTGGGGAACATGGCCGCGAACGACGCGAAGGTCTCCGACAGGTGGGGCGATGCCATCAGCGCGAACAGGTAGGCGCCCACGGCGTAGAACGCCACGTAACCCAGGTCCAGCAGGCCGGCGTAGCCCACCACGATGTTCAGGCCCAGGGCCAGCAGCACGTAGAGCAGCGCCAGGTCGGCGATGCGCACCCAGGCGTTGCCGAAGTACTGCAGCATGAAAGGAAGCAGCAGCAGCGCGATGCCGCCGACGATCCACTGTGCGGTTTTGTTTTGCTTCATGACAATGGGTTCCTCAGGCGCGATCGGCCACACGCTCGCCCAGCAGGCCCGAAGGGCGCAGCGTGAGGATGATGATGAGCACGATGAATGCAAAGATGTCGGTGTAGTGGCTGCCCAGCAGGCCGCCTGTGAGGGTGCCGATGTAGCCCGAGCCGATGGCCTCGATCAGGCCGAGCAGGATGCCGCCCACCACCGCGCCGGCCAGGTTGCCGATGCCGCCGAACACCGCGGCCGTGAAGGCCTTGAGGCCCGGCAGGAAGCCCATGGTGTGCTGCGCGGTGCCGTAGTTGGAGGCATACATGATGCCGGCGATGGCCGCCAGGATGGCGCCGATGATGAAGGTCGCCGAGATCACCATGTCGGGCTTCACGCCCATCAGGGAGGCCACGCGGGGGTTTTCCGCGGTGGCGCGCATGGCGCGGCCGAGCTTGGTGTAGTTCACCAGATACACCAGCGAAGCCAGTGCGACCACCGTCACGCTCAGGATCAGCACCTGGGTGGAGGTGATCACCGCGCCGCCGACCTGGAACGGGGTCGTGGGCAGCAGGGTGGGATACGGCTTGTAGTTCGGCTTCCAGATGATCATGGCCAGCGTCTGCAGCAGGATCGACATCCCGATGGCGGTGATCAGGGGCGCCAGGCGCGGACTGCTGCGCAGCGGCTTGTAGGCGACCTTTTCGATGACGAAGTTCAGCGCCGCGGCGACAACGCAGGCGATCAGGGTGGCCAGGAGAAGGATGATCCAGCCCGGTGCCCCGGGCATGGCCTCTTGCATCAGGCCAATGCAACTCCAACTGGTGAGAGCGCCGATCATCAGCACTTCCCCATGGGCAAAATTAATCAGCTGAATAATGCCGTACACCATCGTGTAGCCCAAGGCTATCAAGGCGTACATGCTGCCGAGAACCAGACCGTTGATGATCTGCTGCAGCAAGATGTCCATAAAAAAAGTCCTTCGTGTTTGTAACGCGCGCACTTCGCAAGCCAAGATCGGCAGTGCCTTGTGAGCCCCCAATGCCACCTAGCAAAAAACCCGCCAGGAGCAAAGCTGTGCGGGTTTGGTGGACGGGATTGTAGCCAGTCGAAACCGTGCGCCTTTAGCACGTTTGGCGGGGTTTTCCCTTGGACTCGCGCGCCATCAGCGGGGCGACGTCACCATTAGCCGGGGTGATGCAGCCGAGGGATTGACCCGGGTGGCTTATACGGTTCAGTAGCCGCCAACCACCCCGCCCGAGGGGGCGGCCGGTGGGCCGGGCGGAGATGCTGCCCGGTGAGGGACCGGGGGGGCGCAGCCTCGCAGCGCCCTCCCCTTCCCCCTCAATCCTTGGCCGCGTCCTGGTCCAGCTGGCGCAACTGGGCCAGCTTGTCGGCGATCTTGGCCTCCAGCCCGCGGGGCACCGGCTGGTACCAGCGGGGCTCGGGCATGTCCTCGGGCAGGTAGGTCTCGCCCGCCGCGTAGCCGCCGGGCTCGTCGTGGGCGTAGCGGTAGGCCTTGCCGTGGCCCAGCTCCTTCATCAGCTTGGTGGGCGCGTTGCGCAGGTGGTTGGGCACCTCGCGCGACTTGTCCTTCTTGATGAACGCCTTGGCCTGGTTGTAGGCCATGTAGCCGGCGTTGCTCTTGGGCGCCACGGCCAGGTAGATCACGGCCTGGGCCAGCGCCAGTTCGCCCTCGGGCGAGCCCAGGCGCTCGTAGGTGAGCGCCGCGTCGTTGGCGATCTGCATGGCGCGCGGATCGGCCAGGCCGATGTCCTCCCAGGCCATGCGCACGATGCGGCGCGCGAGGTATTTCGCATCCGCTCCCCCATCCAGCATGCGGCTGAGCCAGTACAGCGCCGCGTCGGGGTGCGATCCGCGCACGGATTTGTGCAGCGCCGAGATCTGGTCGTAGAAGTTGTCGCCGCCCTTGTCGAAGCGGCGCGCGTTGAGGGTGAGCGCGCTTTCCAGGAAAGCGGCGTCCACCTGCTGCACCCCGGCGGCGCGCGCGGCGGTGTCGGTCTGCTCGACCAGGTTGAGCAGGCGCCGCGCATCACCGTCGGCATAGCCCACGAGCGTGTCCACCGCCGCGTCGTCCAGCTGCAGGTGGGTGAGCACCTTGTCCTGCGCCCGGCGCACGAGCTGCTTCAACTCGTCGTCGGTCAGCACCTGCAGCACATACACCTGGGCACGCGAGAGCAGCGCCGAATTGACCTCGAACGACGGGTTCTCGGTGGTCGCGCCCACGAAGGTCACCAGGCCCGACTCCACGAACGGCAGCAGGCCGTCCTGCTGGCTCTTGTTGAAGCGGTGGATCTCGTCCACGAACAGGATGGTCTTCTTGCCCAGCGCCAGGTTGTGTTCGGCCTGCTCCATCGAGGCGCGGATTTCCTTCACGCCCGAGAACACCGCCGACAGGGCGATGAACTCGTAGCCGAACGCGCTCGCCGTGAGCCGCGCCAGCGTGGTCTTGCCCACGCCGGGCGGGCCCCAGAGGATCATCGAATGCGGCTTGCCCGACTCGAACGCCAGCCGCAGCGGCCGGCCTGCACCGATCAGGTGCGACTGGCCGATGACCTCGTCCAGGCTGGCCGGGCGCAGGGCCTCCGCGAGCGGCGCGGTGGGGGCGGAGGAAAAGAGATCGGCCATGGGCGTGGGGGTCAATGGGTAGGCTCAGTGAATAAATGAACGCGGAGGGAGCAAAAGACCCAGGGCCAACGCCAACGGGCCAGGCACCGGGTGACGCGGGAGGACGCTCGGCAGGCAGGTAGGCAGGCGGCACGGCCCTGCGACGCCCGATTATTCTCCGTCCCTCTGCGGGGCGCTTCGCCCCCCTGGGCCTGCGGGAATTTCCCGCACAATGCCGCGGCGCCCGTTTCGATTCGAAAACCCAAGGAGGAGATCCCCCATGTCCATCGCCGCCAATGCCGTCGTCGCCCTGATCGCCCTGCTCCACGTCTACATCCTGGTGCTGGAGATGTTCCTGTGGGACAAGCCCGCTGGCCTGCGCGCCTTCGGGCAGAGCGCGGAACGGGCCGCCGCCACCAAGGTGCTGGCGGCCAACCAGGGGCTCTACAACGGCTTCCTCGCGGCGGGCCTGTTCTGGGGCCTGTGGCTGGGCGGGGCTGGCCTGGGCGTGAAGGTGTTCTTCCTGCTGTGCGTGCTGGTGGCCGGCGTGTTCGGCGCTGCCACGGCGTCCCGCAAGATCCTGTTCATCCAGGCCATTCCGGCCGCCGTGGGCTTGGCCCTGGTGCTGCTGGCCTGATCCGGCGCGCTGCGGCGCCAGGGCACATGCCATGTATCAAAATGGCCGCCAGCGCAATTAGTACTAGGGCATTACGCTACAAATACGATAGCAAAAAGACTTTTAACCGGTCACTGCTTGACCACGTCCGCGCCCGCTGGCGGCTTGAAGTCGAACGTCGAGGCCGGCAGCGAGGCGCTCGACTGCACGTTGGTGAAGCGGATGGCCGAGCGCTGGCCGAAGCTGTCCAGGATGTCGAGCGCTGCGAGCCGTTCGCCCTGGAAGCCCACGCGCACGCTCTTGAGCTGCCCGTCCTTGGCCTTCGGCGTAGCCAGCACCCACTGCAGTCCGTCCTGCTCGGGCTGCGACTCCAGAGCGAAGTCGGCGCGCAGCGCCTGCAGGTCGGGCGCCGAGGCCAGCAGCGCTGCCGGCGTGGTGCCCAGGGCCTGGGCCTGCGCGCGCTGGGTGACCTGATTCAGGTCGGCGTCGTAGAGCCACAGCGTCTTGCCGTCGGCCACGATGGTCTGCTCGAAGGGCTTTTGGTAGGTGAAGCGAAAACGCCCGGGGCGCTGGAATTCGAAGGTGCCGCTGGACGTCTTGGTCCGCGCCGCCTCGCCGTCCTTCGGGGGGGCGGTGACGGTCTGCGTGAAATCGGCACGGCCGGCGGCCGCACCCTTCATGAAGGACTCGAGGCTTTTGAGGCCGTCGGCGCTGGCGCACTGGGCAGCGGCCGCGATCAGGGCGGTGAGGATGATTTTTTTCATGGATTCTCGGTATCTGAGGCCGGGTGCCGGCTTTTCCAGGGCCGCCGGCTCATTCGCCGCCGCCGCGGGCAGGCACCAGCACTTCGCGCTGGCCGCTGGTGGTGAGGCCGCTCACGAGGCCCGCCTTCTCCATGTCTTCGAGCAGGCGGGCGGAGCGGTTGTAGCCGATGCGCAGCTTGCGCTGCACATACGAAATGCTGGCCTTGCGGTCCTTGAGCACCACTTCCACGGCCTGGTCGTACATGGGGTCCTTCTCGCCGCTGCCTCCGTCCCCGTCGCCCAGCGGGCCGTCGTCGCCATCGACCGTGCCGCCCTCCAGCACGCCCTCGATGTAGTCGGGCTCGCCCTGGCTCTTGAGGTAGCTCACCACGCGGTGCACCTCCTCATCGGACACGAAGGCGCCGTGCACGCGCACCGGCAGGCCGGTGCCGCTGGCCATGTAGAGCATGTCGCCCATGCCCAGGAGGGCCTCGGCGCCCATCTGGTCGAGGATGGTGCGGCTGTCGATCTTGCTGCTCACCTGGAAGGCGATGCGCGTCGGAATGTTGGCCTTGATCAGCCCGGTAATCACGTCCACGCTGGGGCGCTGCGTGGCCAGGATGAGGTGGATGCCCGCCGCGCGCGCCTTTTGCGCCAGGCGGGCGATCAGCTCTTCGATCTTCTTGCCCACCACCATCATCAGGTCGGCCAGCTCGTCGATCACCACCACGATGTGCGGCAGGCGCTGCAGCGGCTCGGGCTCTTCGGGCGTGAGGCTGAACGGGTTGTAGATGAACTCCTCGCGCGCCTTGGCCTCGTCGATCTTCACGTTGTAGCCGGCCAGGTTGCGCACGCCCAGCTTGCTCATGAGCTTGTAGCGGCGCTCCATCTCGGCCACGCACCAGTTCAGGCCGTGGGCGGCCTGCTTCATGTCGGTGACCACGGGCGCCAGCAGGTGCGGAATGCCTTCGTACACCGACATTTCCAGCATCTTGGGGTCGATCATCAGCAGGCGCACATCGCGCGCCTCGGCCTTGTAGAGCAGCGAGAGGATCATGGCGTTGATCCCCACCGACTTGCCCGAGCCGGTGGTGCCGGCCACCAGCACGTGCGGCATCTTGGCCAGGTCGGCCACCACGGGGTTGCCCACGATGTCCTTGCCCAGACCCATGGTGAGCATGCTCTTGCCCTCGTGGTAGACGTGCGAGCCGAGGATCTCGGACAGCCGGATCGACTGCCGCTTGGCGTTGGGCAGCTCCAGCGCCATGAAGTTCTTGCCTGGGATCGTCTCGATCACGCGGATGGAGACCAGCGACAGCGAGCGCGCCAGGTCCTTGGCCAGGCCCACGATCTGCGAGCCTTTCACGCCGGTGGCGGGCTCGATCTCGTAGCGGGTGATGACCGGGCCCGGCATGGCGGCAACCACGCGCACTTCCACGCCGAAATCCTTGAGCTTCTTCTCAATGAGGCGGCTGGTCATCTCCAGGGTTTCAGGAGAGACCGTCTCCTGGCGCTGCGCGGGCGGGCCGTCCAGCAGATCGACCTGCGGCAGGCGGCTGTCGGGCATGTCGGTGAACAGGGGCTTTTGGCGTTCCTTCACCACGCGGGCGCTCTGGGGCACGTCGGACAGCACCGGCTCGATGATCTGCACCGGCTGCGGATGGTGCTGCTCGACCTCGTGGCGCTCCTCCAGCACCACTTCTTCGCGTTCGCGCGCGGCGCGCTTGCCCACGGCCACGTCCTTGGCCTTCTCGCGCTTGGCCCGGCCCAGCTGCACCAGCGCATCGATGCGCCCGCCCAGCCGCTCGGCCACGTGGCCCCAGGAGAAGCGGAACACCAGCGCCGCGCCCAGCACCACCAGGATCACGCCCACCAGGCCCGAGCCGGTGAACCCCAGCCACTTCACGCCCGCAGGCCCGGTGAGATAGCCGATCGCACCGCCCGCATGGCCGGGCAGCAGGGACTCCAGCCGGTACAGACGCGACCACTCCAGCCCGGTGCTGGCCGCCATCAACACGATGAGGCCGCCCCAGAACATCGCGCGCCGCACCATCGGGCTGTGCGCATTGGCGCCGGCGTCTTCGCCGCCCCGCATCCAGCGCGCCAGGGAAGACAGCCAGGCCCGCACCGCCGCGGCCACGCACCACCAGACCGAAAAGCCCAGCGCGAAATAGCTGCTGTCGGCCAGCCAGGCACCGAAGCGGCCGGCCCAGTTGGCCATCAGCCGGCCGTCGCCCACGCCCGAGGTGGACCAGGCGGCGTCCTGCCCCGAATAGGTCGCCAACGCCAGCAGCCAGAAAACCAGGGCCACGAGACCGAGCACCAGGCTGATCTCGTGGCCGAAACGTGCGGCCCCGCTGCGGGGCGGCGACTTGCCTGCGGAGGCATTGAGGGTATTGAGGGAGTAGGTCATAAACGTGCGCGGCCAAGCTTACCCCATGCGCATTGCGCGGTTTTTGCGCCGGTCGCGGCGCCGAGCGCCCCGGTGGAGCGCCCGGCTTTTCATCGCTTCTTACAATGGGCGCGATTGAAAAAGCGGCGCCATCCACCGGTGGCGGCGGGTTGATACTCCGCGGCTGCGGTCCCATCTGCCCATCCAGCCCGGCCGCGGGCGCATACAAACATTTACCTTCCTTCCATGTCCAACACGCAACACGCCAAAGTCCTGATCCTCGGCTCCGGCCCCGCCGGCTACACCGCCGCCGTGTACGCAGCGCGCGCCAACCTGAGCCCTGTGCTCATCACGGGCATCGCCCAGGGCGGCCAGCTGATGACCACGACGGAAGTGGACAACTGGCCGGCGGACGTGCACGGCGTGCAGGGCCCCGACCTGATGCAGCGCTTCCTGGAGCATGCCGAGCGCTTCAAGACGCAGATCGTGTTCGATCACATCAACCAGGTGGACTTCAGCCAGCGGCCGTTCACGCTCAAGGGCGACAGCGGCACCTACACCTGCGACGCGCTCATCCTGGCGACCGGCGCCTCGGCCAAGTACCTGGGCCTGCCGTCCGAGGAGGCCTTCATGGGCCGCGGCGTGTCGGGCTGCGCCACCTGCGACGGCTTCTTCTACCGCGAGCAGGACGTGTGCGTGGTCGGCGGCGGCAACACCGCCGTGGAAGAGGCGCTGTACCTGTCCAACATCGCCCGCAAGGTCACGCTGGTGCACCGCCGCGACCGGTTCAAGGCCGAGCCCATCCTGGTGGACAAGCTCAACGAAAAGGTGGCGGCCGGCAAGATCGAATTGAAGTTGTTCCACACGCTGGACGAGGTGCTGGGCAACGACGGCGGCGTGACGGGCATCCGCGTCAAGAGCACGGTGGACGGCCGCACCGAGGACATCGCGCTGCAGGGCTGCTTCATCGCCATCGGCCACTCGCCCAACACCGCCATCTTCGAAGGCCAGTTGACCATGGAGAACGGCTACATCGTCACGCAGGGCGGCCTCAAGGGCTTCGCCACGCAGACCAGCGTGCCGGGCATCTTCGCCGCAGGCGATGTGCAGGACCATGTGTACCGCCAGGCCATCACCAGTGCGGGCACGGGCTGCATGGCCGCGCTGGATGCGCAGCGCTTTCTCGAGCAGGATGGCGTCATCTGAACAAAGCGGGCTATAATCCGCGGCTTTGCTGAAATTGGGCGGGCTTTGCGCCATCCTGGACACGGCAATCGGGTTACCGCCACCCTGAACTGGCGAGGTGAGGCCGACGGCAGGCCTTGCGATCCAAAGCGTTCTTCGCTGGCGATCCGCAGGGCACCCGCTCGAAGGCCGTTGAAAACATTGGAGTGTCCTCATGGCACGCGTATGTGAAGTCACGGGCAAGGGCCCGATGGTCGGGAACAATGTTTCCCACGCCAACAACAAAACCAAGCGCCGGTTCCTGCCGAACCTGCAATACCGCCGTTTCTGGGTCGAGAGCGAAAACCGCTGGGTGCGCCTGCGCATCTCCAACGCCGGCCTGCGTTTGATCGACAAGAACGGTATTGACTCCGTGCTCGCAGACCTGCGTGCACGTGGCCAAGCTTAAGGAGAAGCACCATGGCAAGCAAAGGCGGACGCGACAAGATCAAGCTGGAATCCACTGCGGGTACCGGCCACTTCTACACCACCACCAAGAACAAGAAGACGATGCCCGAGAAGATGCTGATCATGAAATTTGATCCAAAAGCTCGCAAGCACGTCGAATACAAGGAAATGAAGCTGAAGTAATTCAGCCTCAGGCCCCTTCAAAAACCGCCCGGCACCCCGGGCGGTTTTTTTATGCCCGCCTGCGCCGTGCATGTTCGCTGGCCGGTGTGTTGCTTATCGGCGCCTGCCCCGGCAGCGGGCGCGTCAGGCCGCGCGGCGCAGGGCCGGCTCGGCGCGCTGCTGGGCCATGAGCGTGCCCAGCGTGCGGTAGGCCTCCTCCACCTCGGGCGTGAACGGCATGCCGCAGCTCAGGCGCAGGAAGTTCTCGTAGCGCCCGGTGTTGGAGAACATCGGGCCCGGCGCGATGCGGATGCCGCACTGCAGGGCCTGGTCGTACAGGCGCGTAGTGGAAATGTCGGGGGGCAACTCCAGCCACAGGCTGATCCCGCCCGGCGGCAAACTCAGGCGCGTGCCCACCGGAAAATACCGCGCCACCGCGCGCGCCGAATGCTCCCGCTGCACACGCAACTGGGTGCGCATGCGGCGCATGTGGCGCTCGTACGCTGGTGAGTCCACGCTGCGCGCGGCCAGCAACTGGGACCAGGTCTGCATGTTGCGCGTGCGGGCGAACTTGAGCATCTGCACCCGGGCCTGCCAGCGCCCGGCGCTCATCCAGCCCTGGCGCAGGCCGGGCGCGAAGCTCTTGCTGAGCGAGGCGCAATAGATCACCTGCCCGGCATCGCCCACCTTGTCCCAGGCCTTGGCCGGCCGCAGTGCGCGGGGCGACTCGACGAACTCGCGGTAGATGTCGTCCTCGACGAGTGCCAGCCCGTATTCCACGCACAGCGCCACCAGGCGTTCCTTGTGCGCATCGGGCATCACGCTGCCCTGCGGCATCTGCAGGTGGGGCACCACCACCACGCCCTTCAAGCGCGGCTCGTTGCGCGCCGCCAGTTCCAGCGCCTCCAGCGAAATGCCGGTGTGCGGGCTGCAGGGAATCTCCAGCGCCTTCAGGCCGCGCACCTGGATGGCCTGCAGGATGCCGAAGAACGTCGGCGACTCCACCGCGATCACGTCGCCCGGCTCGGCGATGGCATCCAGCGCCAGCGTGACCGCCTCCGAATTGCCATGGGTGGCACCGATGTCGGAGGGTGCCAGGCACACTCCGAACGTGAGCGCATGGCGGGCCATCGCCTGCTGGAACTCCACGTGGGTGGTGGGCGCCGAGGGCCCGTAGACGAGGATGTCGGGCTGCTCGCGCAGCAGGCTTTGCGCCAGCCGGTTCAGCGCCCGGGCATCGAACAGGCTGGGCGCCGGCATGGCGCTGCCCAGGTCCAGCGGCACCCGGCCGGCGCGGCGCGCCTTTTCCAGGAACATAGAGATGCGCTCGTTGATGCCGGCGAACACGCTCGGGTCGTCCGGCAGCGGCTCCAGCAACTCGGGCTCGCGCGCGCCGGGCAGCGCCATGCCGCCGGGCTCGCGCACGAAGTAGCCCACGCGCTCGCGGGCCTCCACGCTGCCCTGGGATTCGAGGTGCCGCAGCACCTGCAGCGCGGTCGTCAGGCTCACCTGGTGGCGCTGGCACAGCTCGCGCACCGACGGCATGCGCATGCCCGGCTGCAAACTGCCGGCGGCGATCGCCTGCTCGTACAGGGCCGCCAGCTGGCGGTACAGGGGGGTGGTCTCTCGGGGATCGGCAGGGCGGGACATGGCAGGCATCGGAAGAACCCGCGCGCCAGGCCCCGCGCGCGGCAAGCGGGAATCCCATCATGCCCCGGCACCGCGCACCGGAACAGATACAGGATGGAACATGGCGAACCATAACAGCCCCCTGCCGATCGCGGCTGTTCTACCTGCCACCAGCGGCGCTTGTACCTGCCCCAAAAGGCCGGCTTTTCTTACGCTGGAGCCCTCATCCGAAGGAGTCCGCCATGACGCAAGCCACCCGCCCGACCGCCACTGCCACCACCGCCGCCCCCCCTGCCCTGCGCCTTGTTCTGGACATCGCGCCGGGGCAGCACGTGCTGGCCTGCCTGCCCCCCGCCAGCACGCTCCGGGCGCTGGAGGGCGACATCGCCCTGGGATTCGGCCCGCTGGTCTGCGGGCAGGTGCTGCATGGGGGCCAGCAGACGCTGGTGGCCGGGCAGGCGCTCACCCAGGACAGCGGTGCGCCCACCACCTGGGTGCGCCTGGGCAACCCGGGCCGCTGGCCGGTGCGCGCTGTCTTGATCGAAGCGGTGCCGCAGCCCGGCGCCCTGGCGCAGGCCTGGGGATGGATGAAGGCCCGGTGGCATGCTGCCGCAGCCAGCGGAGCGCGGGCGTCCGGCGAGGTCGGCGCAGCGCACTGAGCCGCAGCCGACACGGGTCGGCCCTGGGACGCCGAAGCGTTGCCGACCCGGCAGTCCCTGAGGGTCAGACCTGCGCCGCGCGCAGCCGCAGCGAAAACTCGCGCAGGGCCGCCACGCCGCTTTCCTCGGCGCGGTGGCACCAGGCCTGCAGGTCGGCCGTGAGCTGCTCGCGCGACTGCGACGTGTTCAGCCACAGCTGGCGCAGCTCTTCGCGCATGGTCATCATCTTGTCGAGCACCGGATGGGCAGCGCGGGCCTGGGCCAGGTGCGGCTTGGCGCGGGCGGGCACCTTCTCGGCATCGCGGTGGGCCCAGCGGCGGGCGGCGCGCAGCACGGAGACGTCGGCCTTGCGGGCCTTGAGTGCCACCAGCTCCTCGCGGCAGGCCTGGCGCACGCCACGGGCGTAGCCGGCCATCACTTCGTAGCGGTTGGCGATCAGCGCCTCCAGCGTGTGCTCGTCGGCCACCGGCTTCACGGCGCCCAGGCGCAGCTTGGGCGGCACCTTCTTGACGGTGGCCCAGCCGACGGCGCGCATCAGGGAGATGTACATCCAGCCGATGTCGAATTCATAGGGCTTGACCGAGAACTTGGCCGCGGTCGGATAGGTGTGGTGGTTGTTGTGCAGTTCTTCGCCGCCGATCACCACGCCCCAGGGCACGAGGTTGGTGCTGGCGTCCTGCGCCTCGAAGTTGCGGTAGCCCCAGAAGTGGCCGATGCCATTGACCACGCCGGCCGCCCAGAAGGGAATCCACAGCATCTGCACGGCCCACACCGTGGCGCCCAGGCCGCCGAACAGCACCAGGTTGATGATGAGCATGAGGCCCACGCCCTGCCAGGCGAACCGGCTGTACACGTTGCGCTCCACCCAGTCGTCGGGCGTGCCGTGGCCGAACTTGCGCACCGTCTCGGCATTGTTCGCCTCGGCACGGTACAGCTCGGCGCCGCGCCACATCACGGTGTCCAGGCCCCGGGTCTGCGGGCTGTGGGGATCTTCCTCGGTCTCGCACTTGGCGTGGTGCTTGCGGTGGATGGCCACCCACTCGCGGGTCACCATGCCGGTGCCCAGCCACAGCCAGAAGCGGAAGAAGTGCGAGGGCACCGGGCCCAGCTCCACCGAGCGGTGCGCCTGCGCGCGGTGCAAAAAGATGGTCACCGCCGCGATGGTGATGTGCGTGGTGAACAGCGTGTACAGCACCACCTGCCACCACGACAGGTTCCACAGGCCGTGGCCCAGCCAGTCGATGGCGGCGTTCAGAACAGCCCAGTCGGGTAACAGCATAGGGAGCCTTCGCTAGCGAACAAGATGAAATCGCGGCCCGTTCAGGGCAACTGAATGATTTTAAGGGGCGATGCAGGCACAATGCCGCGCATACCCGCAACACCGCCGTTGTCTTGCGGGGGCGTGCGGCAGGGCTTTCAGGGCTTGCGCGTCCACACGGCGGCAAAAAAACCGTCGGTCTGGTGCAAATGGGGCCAAAGGCGCAGATAACCAGTGCCCGATTCCCCGCCGCTGCACAGCGCGCCGGCCTGCTCCACCTTGAGCTGGGTGAGCAGCTCGCCTGCATCGGCCGGCACGAAGTCGGGGTGCGCAGCACCGAAGGCCTCCGCGATGGCCTCGTTCTCCTCGGGCAGCACGCTGCAGGTGGCGTACACCAGCCGGCCACCCGGCTTGAGCAGGCGCGCGGCGCTGGCGAGGATGGCCGTCTGCTTGGCCACCAGTTCCTGCACCGCCTGGGGGCTCTGGCGCCACTTCAGGTCGGGGTTGCGGCGCAGCGTGCCCAGGCCGGAGCACGGCGCATCCACCAGCACGCGGTCGATCTTGCCGGCCAGGCGCTTGATGCGATCGTCGCGCTCGTGCGCGATGGCGGCGGGGTGCACGTTCGACAGGCCGCTGCGGGCCAGCCGGGGCTTGAGCGCGTCGAGCCGGTGGGCCGACACGTCGAAGGCATAGAGGCGCCCGGTGTTGCGCATGGCCGCGCCGATGGCCAGCGTCTTGCCGCCGGCACCCGCACAAAAGTCGACCACCATCTCGCCGCGCTTGGCATCGAGCAGCAGCGCGAGCAACTGCGAGCCTTCGTCCTGCACCTCGACGGCGCCGCGCGTGAAGGCATCGAGCTTGGTGAGCGCGGGCTTGCCGTCCACGCGCAGGCCCCAGGGGGAATACGGGGTGGGCTGGGCCGGAATGCCGGCCTTGGCCAGTTCCTTTTGCACATCGGCCCGCTTTTCCTGCAGCGCGTTCACACGCAGATCGAGCGGCGCGCTCTGCGAGAGGCTGTCCACCAGGGGCCAGAAGCCATCGCCCAGCTGGCTCTTGAGCGGGGCCACCAGCCACTCGGGCAGGTTGTGGCGGTGGCGGTCCATGAGGTCGTCCGCCGGCACGGCATCGCACTGGTCGAGCCAGTTCTTTTCCTGATCGTTCAGCGCGCCACGCAGGAAGTCGCGCGCACCGGAGGCATTGCCTGCGCCTGCGCGGCGGGCCTGCTCGTCCTGGCTGTGCGCGAAGCCCAGGATGGCCAGGCGCCGCTCCTTGGGGCCGCTGCCCGAACGGGCGAGCTGCTCGAACAGCAGCTTCTTGCGCAGCACCGTGTAGGCGGTCTCGGCAAGGGTGGCGCGCTCGCGCGGGCCGAGGGAGCGGTTGTCACGGAAAAAACGGGACACCACCGCGTCGGCGGGGTGTTCGAGGGTCAAGGTCAGCCTGACGAGTTCAGCGCAGGCGTCCAGAAGGGCTTTGGGGTGCATCGCCCGATTGTCCCACTGGCGCCACCCCGGCCCGCCGGGGCCCTCGCCGGTGCTATCTCGACAGCACCGGCGCGAAGGCCGAGCGCTCGATCTCCTGCAGCGTGGGCGACTCCCCCGCCCACAGCACGAGCGCGGGCCCGGGCAGGCTGAGGTTTCGCTCCAGCCAGCGGCACAGCCGGTAGCGGTCCTCATCGTCCATGGCCGGCAGGAGCACGAAGACGAGGTAGGCCCGCCGCTGGGGAAACTCCCGCAGGGCCTTGCACACGATCCAGCATTTCGCCACCGGGCGGCAGCGGGCCAGTTCGGACTGCACCTCGCTCAGTTCGAACGGCGAGAGATCGTGCCGCACCACCCGGCTGAAGTACGGCGGGGTGGACAGCTCCTCCCACGCCCGCTCCTCGGCCTCGCCCGCCTGGCGCAGCCGTTCGCGCCAGTGCTTGAGGCCCTCGGCGTCGTATTCCAGGCCCGGCCGCGTCGTCTCCAGTTCGGCGACGGCGGCATTGGCCACCCACCAGCGCCGAGCTGGCGCCGCATCCCACAGCCGCGCCAGAACGGCCAGGCGGGCCTCCCGGTCGGGGGCCGGCAGGCAGCGGGCCAGCCCCTGCAGCGCGCCGGCGTGCTCGCTGCTGCGCTGCAGGGCGGCCTCGTACAGGGGGCGCACATCGGCGGCGGGGTCCAGCTGGCGCAGCAGCGTGGCCCATTCCACGGTTTCGTCGGCGTTGTGGCGGGCCGCGCTGGCTTTCAGCGCCTCGGCCCGTTCGCGCACCCGGGTCAGCCAGGCGTGGTGTTCCTTCCAGCCGGTGGCGTTTTCCTGGCACCACAGGCGGTCGAAATGGTCGATCCAGCGCTGCGGATCGCGGCCCAGCAGCGACAGGGCGCCGCGGCGCGATCCCTCGGGCAGGGCGGGCCGCGCACCGGTGAGCGCCTCGACCCGGTCGCGCAGCACCGGGTGGGTGTCGTCCACGCCGCTGATGCGCCGCACGGCCTGGCGCAGCGCCTCCTGGGCGAAGCCGGCCTCGACCGGCATCGCCAGCAGGCGTCGCAGGGCGCCGTAGGGACCCACCGGCAGCGGGTGGGCCACGGCCGTGCGCCAGTGCCCGGGCCAGAACTCGTCCGCCAGCCAGGCGGCCTTGATCTCGATCTCGGCCAGCGCAGCGGCCGCCACGTCGGGGCCCAGCAACCGGCCGGCGATGCGGTCCGCCTCGTATTCGTCCTGGCGCGCCAGGGCGAACGTCCGCGCGGCGAAGCGCGGGAAGTACCAACGCAGGAAGGCCTGCGTGGCCGCCGCCACCGGCCCGCTGCCATCGCGCAGGCCCTCGTGCAGGCGCAGCCAGCCCAGCCGCGTGCGGTAGATCCAGGCGGTGAATTGGCCGTGGCCACCGCGCAGGTGGCCATATTCGTGCGCCAGCACGGCCATCAGGCGCGGCTTGTCCAGCGCCATGACGAGCGGCAGGCCGATGGTGAGGTGGTTGACCGCGCCGCCGAACAGGCCCCAGCGCGGCGTCTGCCGGATGCTGGCGTTGAAGTCACCGTCCAGGTACACGCCGTGCAGCGCCGGGCCCTTGACCTTGGTGCGGATGCGCTCCAGCGCCTCGAACAGGCCGGGCGCATCGGCCGCCGTGATGGGCAGGCCATCGGGCGCATCGATGCGCACCCAGAGCGCGCGCAGGCAGGTCCACAGCAGGCCGCCCGCCCCGAGCACCACCCACACGTAGGCCACGCGAAAGCGGCCATGCCACAACTGGGGCAACACCCAGGCCAGCAGCCCCGCCGACAGCAGCAGGCAACCCACCACCCAGGCGTACCCCAGGGCCGCGAAAGCGGCGACACTGCGCCGGTACGCGCTGGAGTCTTCAGCGCTCGCGTGCTCGCTCATGCGCACCATGTGAACGAAATCCGCCTGGTCCATGTCCCGCCATCCCCCGTTTGCCAATCCCTTATCGTATCCATGACCGACGACCTTCCCGCCCTGCGCCCCACCCCGCCCGGCCTCTATCGCCACTACAAGGGCCTGCTGTACGAGGTGATCGACACCGCGCGCCACAGCGAGACGCTGGAGCCCATGACGCTGTACCGCGCGCTCTACGGCGAGCGAGGGCTGTGGGTGCGGCCCGCCGCGATGTTCGAGGAAACCGTGGTGATCGACGGACGGGCACAGCCGCGCTTTCAGCGGGTGCAGGCATCGCCGGAAGCCGTGCCCGCGGCCAAGCCATAGAAGTGCCGAATGCCCTAGATCCGAATGCCTTGGCAGCTATTATTTTTATAGCAAATTAATTCTAATCCGTTGCAATACGCCAGCTTCGGATGGGCCACGGCGCGTTCGTGCGGCAAAACGAATTCCACTGCACCAGGAACACCATCCTGTTTCATCCTCTGGTCTGTGCCAGTTGAAACGAAGGTCTGGTCCGTGAAATTTTCCAAACTGCTGCCGCACTCCCGTCCCACCCCGAACGCGGCCCCGTCGACCTCGCCCGGGAAAACAGTGGGTACGGCGCCCAAAGCCAGCAGCAGCCACGGCGGTGGCGGCCTGCTGTCCGGCCTGGTGGGGCGCCATTCCAGGCCACAAACGGCGCCCCGGCCGCGCCAGCCCCTGGACGGCACTGCCAGCCAGCGGGCGTCCGACGTGGCCTCCGCCATCCGCTACATGAACGCGAGCGCGGGACCGGCCTTTACCGCCCCGCTCCCCCGCCCCGCAGCGGAACCGCCGGCGGCGCAAGCCCCTTCCGGGGCGCACCCGGCGATCCGGCAGGAGCCGCCGCCCGCAGCGCAGCCCGTACCGGATTCGGCACACGCCGAGGAGATCCAGGCCGACGAGAGCACCGAGGTGCAAGCCGCGATGGCCCGACTGCAAGGCCGGACCCTGTTCACCATCGCCGAAGAGCCCGAGCTGGAGGCACAAGCGACGAGGGTCACCCTGCAGGATCTGTTCGATGCCGAGGACAAGGCGCGGGCCAAGGCCCAGGCCAAGGCGCAAGCCCGCTTGCCGACCGCGGCGGCGGCCACCACCGCGCCGGCGCATGCCCCCTCCGGGGGAATCGCGCAGCGGCTGCGCCATTTCTTCCAACGGTCTTAGCCGGAGCGGGGGGCGACGCGGGCCATTCCCTGCCGGCCCCCGCCAGAGCAATTCGATGCGCCGACGTGCCAGCGCCAGAAGGTTGATTGCCTCCGCAGCTATTGTTTTTATAGCAAACGCATTGCCTGGCCGTCCCCGTTCCCGTCCCCGCGCGGCAGCGTGACGGTGGCAACCAGACCGCCGCCTGGCGCATTGCCCAGCTGCAGGCTGCCGCCGTGGCGCTGCGCGATGTCGTGCGCGATCGACAGCCCCAGGCCCACGCCGCCGCTGTGCCGGTTGCGCGAGCCCTCCACGCGGTAGAAGGGCTGCATCACCCGGTCCAGCTCCTGCTCGGGCAGGCCGGGCCCATGGTCGCGCACGGCGATGCGCACCGCGGCGCCATCCTCGCTCAGCGTGATCTCGGCGCCGCCGCCGTAGCGCACGGCGTTGCCCACCAGGTTGCCGATGCAGCGGCGCAGCGCGCCCACCCGCGCCGGCAGCGGCCGCGCGCTGCCCTGCAGCGTGACGGCGTGGCCGCAGTCCTGCGCGTCGTCCACCAGGCTCTGCAGCAGCGCCCCGATGTCCAGCGGCGCCACCGGCTCGGCATGGGCCACGCCGCGCAGGTGGTCGAGCGTGGCGGTGATCATGGCGTCCATCTCGCCGATGTCGCGGCAAAAGCGCTCGCGCTCGCCGTCGTCGTGCAGGGTTTCGGCGCGCAGCCGCAGCCGGGTGAGCGGCGTGCGCAGGTCGTGCGACACCGCGGC
The DNA here is from genome assembly GCF_032929295.1 of Acidovorax sp. BLS4. Classification (NCBI taxonomy): domain Bacteria; kingdom Pseudomonadati; phylum Pseudomonadota; class Betaproteobacteria; order Burkholderiales; family Comamonadaceae; genus Acidovorax; species Acidovorax sp. BLS4. Next base: position 4,533,160 of record NZ_CP136797.1, on the reverse strand, counting down.
CACGAAGCCGTCGCGCTCGGCCAGTTGCTGGCGGATGCGCGCCTGCATCTGGTTGAAGACGCGGCTGGCCTCGCGGCATTCGGCGGGGCCATCCTCGGGCAGCGGCGGGCCGTGGAGATCGCCACCCAGATCGCGCGCGGCGCGGGCCAGCCGGTGGATGGGCTGCGACAGCCAGCGCGCCCCCCACCAGGCGGCGAGCATGAGGGCCAGCAGCCGCACCCCGATGTCCAGCGCAAGGCCCGCGTGCAGAAATCCGGGGCGGCGTTCGCGCGAGGGGCCACCGGGTTCGGGTGGCCGGGCGGGTGGCGGGCGCCGCGCGGCATCGCCGTCCATGGCGGCCCCGGGTGGCGGCGGCGGGCCCATGCCGGCCGGGCGCAGCTCAAACATCAGCGTGAGGGCCAGCACGTGGCTGGCCGTGACGGCCACGAACAGCAGCAGCGCCAGCCGGCCGAACAGGGTGTCCGGCAGCCAGCGGCGCCACCCTGCGCGCGCGGGCGCCATCGACGCGGTGGCCGCGGCCCGCATCACTGCGTCCTGCCCGCCAACCCCTGCACGGTCTGGGTGTGAAACAGGTAGCCCACGCCGCGCACCGTGCGGATGAAGGCGGGTGCGCGCGGGTCGTCCGACAGCTTGTGGCGCAGGCGCGAGACCAGCAGGTCGATGCTGCGCTCGAACGAATCCATGGTGCGGCCGCGCGCATGCTCCATGAGCTGGTCGCGGCTGCACACGCGCCGCGGCATGCGCAGGAAGGTGCACAGCAGGCGGTATTCGGCGTTGGTGAGCGGCACGGTGACGCCGGACGGCGAGACGAGATGGCGCTCCACACTGTGCAGCGCCCAGCCGTCGAAGCGCACGACGTCGTCCGGCACCGCGGGCTCGGCCGCGGGACGGCCCGCCGCGCGCCGCAGCACGTTCTGGATGCGGGCGACCAGCTCGCGCGGCTCGAAGGGCTTGCTCATGTAGTCGTCGGCGCCCATTTCCAGCCCGAGCACGCAGTCGTACGGATTGGCGCGCGCGGTGAGCATGATGATGGGCACGGCCGAGCGCTCGCGCAGCTCGCGCGCCAGGGTGATGCCGTCGGTGCCGGGCAGCATGATGTCCAGCACGACGAGGTCCATGGCCTGCGCGGCCATGCGCTCGCGCAGGGTCTGCGCATCGCGCGCCGCATGGGTGGCATAGCCGAAGCGGGCAAGGTACTGCGTCAGCAGCGCGGTGATGTCGTCGTCGTCATCGACCACCAGGATGTGTTGCATGGGAGCGGGCGGAAAAGCGGGGTTGCCGCCCCAGTGTACGCAGCGCCCGCGCGGCGTTGCGCGGGAACTGGCGGGCTTTTTCCCCGCTGTTCGCGCCTTGGCCAACCCTTTCGTACCAGGCCCGATACAAACGGGACAAACCGCCGTTACCGGCGCTTCCAAGAATGGGCTGCAGGCTGCTGCCGGTGCGCGCGCCCCGCTCCCGGGACGCACGACGGCGCGGCAGCCGCCAACCCTTGGAACGAAAGGAACGATGATGACGACCATCAGTAGTGTCGGCAGCGCGTGGTCCAGTGCGAGCGTCCAGCGGGCTTCGCGCCCCGGACCTTCGCCGGAGCGCCTGTTCGGAAAATTGGATGCCGATGGCAGCGGCGGCGTGGACGGCACCGAGCTGCAGGGGCTGCTGGACAAGGTGGCGAAGAAAAGCGGTGTGGACAGCAGCACCAGCGCTTCGGACCTGATCCAGAAGTACGACAGCGACGGCAACGGCAGCCTGAGCAGCGATGAGCTGTCCAAGACGCTGGAGAGCGTGCTGCCGCAGCGCTCTACCCTGGACTTCGCCCAGTCGCGCAGCGACGCCGGCAGCGGCGCCACCGGCCAGGCCGGCGACGACCTGTTCGGCAAGGTGGACGGCGACAGCGATGGCAAGGTGAGCCAGGCGGAATTGCAAGCCCTCCTGGAAAAAATCTCCGGCGGCACCGCCAGCGCCACCGGCACCAGCAGCGACGAGCTGTTCGGCCAGCTGGATGCGGATGGTGACGGCAGCCTGTCGCAGGCGGAGTTCGATGCCGGCCGGCCTTCGGGCCAGGGCGGCGCGGGCGGACCGCAGGCGGGCGGCATGCCGCCCCCACCCCCGGGTGGACCCGGTGGTCCGGGCGGGCCCAGCGGAGCGGGGGGCGCCAGCAGCGCGAGCGCATCGTCCGGCAGCACCACCTACGACGTGCTGGACACGAACGAAGACGGTGTCGTGTCGGCCTCGGAACTGGCGGCGGCCAGCACCACCAGCACATCCGGCGGCACGACGGATGCGGTCACCGCGCTGTTCAATGCCATCGACACCGACGGCGACCAGCAGCTCAGCGCCAGCGAGTCGTCGTCGTTCATCGACCAGCTGACGCAGTGGGCGACGGCCAATGCCACCAGCACGGCCAGCAGCAGCGGTACCGGCCAGGACGACAGCACCGCCAGCGCCTCCCGCAGCGGCCAGCGGCTGGACCTGACCCAGCTGGCCGAACAGGCACGCCGGCAATACGCGGCGGCCGCCGGCGCGTGGACCACCAGCAGCAACGCCAGCACCTTGAGCGCCCTGGCCTGAGAGGGCCGCCGGCCGCGCCCGCAGGCACCGGGCGCCCGGCCCTTTGGTTTTGCCGGTCCACGCAGTGCTGCACAGCCCGTCAGTGGACGAGCTGCGTGGACCGGCACCCCGCGCCGATGGCATTGGAGCAAAAAAACAGCTCCAGCGCAATATCATCTAGGGCATATAGCTATATTTTTTATAGCAAACTCATCGGCATGCCTGCCACGCTGCCGTCTGTATCCCCGGGCAAAGACCCTGGCCGTATCAAATGGATACAACGGAATGACCGGATGCTGCGTACACACTCACTGTCATTCCTTCAGTGAAGCCATTGATGCCCCCCATCCAGAAACCCGACGCTCCCGCCGGGGCCACGCAATCGCCCCCATCCCAGGGTGCCCCCCTGCCCTTCAACGAGCCGCAGCGCCTGGAAGCCCTGGAAAAATTGCGCGTGCTCGACACCCGCCCCGAACAGGCTTTCGACGACCTCACCATGCTGGCGTCAGCGGTGTGCCAGGCGCCGATCGCACTGATTTCGCTCATCGACGCGGAGCGGCAGTGGTTCAAGTCGCGCACCGGCATGGACACCCCCGAAACCCCGCGCGAGCTGGCCTTTTGCGCCCATGCCATCCTGCAGCCCGACTACGTGTTCGAGGTGCCCGATGCGCACCTGGACCCGCGTTTTGCCGGCAACCCGCTGGTCACCGGCGAGCCGGGCATCCGGTTTTATGCCGGTGCGCCGCTGGTGACCTCGGATGGCATGCCCATCGGCACCGTCTGCGTGATCGACCGCGAGCCCCGCACCCTGACGGACGCCGAGCGCCGCGCGCTCGAATCGCTGGCCCGCCAGGTGGTGACCCAGCTGGAGCTGCGCCAGGCCATGGCCGGTCTTGAACTGGAGAGCATGACCGACGGGCTCACCGGGCTGTGGAACCGGCGCTGCCTGGACCGGCAGTTGCGCACCAGCTGGGACGAAGGCAAGCAGGCCGGGCAGCCGCTGAGCCTGGTGATGGTGGACCTGGACCATTTCAAGCGCGTCAACGACGAACTGGGCCACCCGGCCGGGGACGACATCCTGCGCCATGCGGCCGCAGTGGTCCGCAGCCATGTGCGGACGGGCGATTTCGTGGCCCGCTTCGGCGGCGAGGAATTCTGCGTGGTGCTGCCCCAGACGCACGCCACCGGCGCCCGCCTCGTGGCCGAGAAGCTGCATGCGGCATTGAATGCCAGCACCTGGCCGCACCGGCCGGTCACCGCCAGCTTCGGGGTGGCCACGGCGGGGTTCGAGGAGGTGAGCGATCCCCACGCACTGTTGGCGCGGGCCGACCGGGCGCTCTACGTGGCCAAGGATTCGGGACGCAACCGGGTCTGCGTGTTCGACGGCTGGTCCTGAGCGGGGGCCGCCGCCCGGCGGTCCGGATCAGCCCAGCCGGTGCAGCAGTTTGAGCACGGCGCGGGGGTAGATGGCATGTTCCTGCGCCAGCACGCGCGCGGCCAGCGCCGGCGCCGTGTCGCCGGGCAGCACCGGCACCACGCCCTGGGCGAGGATGGGGCCGCAATCGAGTTCGGCCGTCACCTCGTGCACGGTGGCGCCGGCCACCTCGCAGCCCGCATCGATGGCGCGCTGGTGCGTGTGCAGCCCCGGAAAGGCGGGCAGCAGCGAGGGATGGATGTTGACCAGCCGCCCGGCGTAGCGCGCCACGAACGCGGGCGTCAGGATGCGCATGAATCCCGCCAGCACCACCAGCGCCGGCGCATGGGCGTCGATGCGCTCGGCCAGCGCCGCATCGAAGGCCTCGCGAGAATCGAACGCCCGGTGGTCCAGCGAATCCGTGGCGATCCCCTCGGCCCGGGCCCAGGCCAGGCCCGCGGCGTCGGCCTTGTTGCTCAGCACGGCCGCCACCCGGGCGCCGTGGCGGCCGGCCCAATCCTGCTGGCGCGAAGCATTCACGATGGCTGCCATATTGGAGCCGCTGCCGGAGATCAAAATCACGATGTTCTTCATTGCCGGAAATTATCCCCCGCCATGCCCTTCGATCCCCGCACCCGCCCCCTGTCGCCCACCGAGGCCCGCGTGCTCGCCACGCTGATGGAAAAAGCCCGCACCGTGCCCGACAGCTACCCCCTCACGCTCAACGGCGTGCTGACCGGCTGCAACCAAAAGAGCAGCCGCGACCCGGTGATGCAGCTGACCGAGTCCCAAGCCCAGGAGGCACTCGATTCGCTGCGCCTGCGCACGCTGGCGGTCGAGATCGGCGGCAACCGGGCGACGAAGTTCGAGCACAACTTCCCGCGCGGCATCGGCGTGCCCGACCAGTCGGCGGTGCTGCTGGCCCTGCTGATGCTGCGCGGACCGCAAACCGCGGGCGAGTTGCGCATCAACTCGGAACGCTGGCACCGGTTCGCCGACATCTCCTCGGTGGAGGCCTTCCTGGACGAGCTGCAGTCGCGCAGCGAAGAAAAAGGCGGCCCGCTGGTGGTGCAGCTGCCACGCGCGCCCGGCGCCCGCGAGCAGCGCTGGGCCCACCTGCTGTGCGGCCCGGTCGATGCGAGCCAGTACGCCGCCGGTGCCTCGGCCGCCGAGGCCCCCGCCGCCCAGGGACTGGCCCCGCGCGTGGCCGCGCTGGAGGCCGAAGTGGCCCAGTTGCGCGCCACGGTGCAGCGCCTGTGCCAGGAACTGGGGCTGGAGGCAGCGCAGCCGCAAGGCGCTGCGCCCGTGTCGCCGCCCGGACAGGAGTAAAAAGCACGACCGTGCTACAACCGGCGGATCGGCTCGAACCGGCAGCCCCAGGAGACACACCGCATGGATCTCGCATTCACCCCCGAAGAACAGGCCTTCCGCGAAACGATTCGCGCCTGGGTCAAAGAGCATCTCCCCCCGGAGATTTCCCACAAGGTGCACAACGCCCTGCGCCTGACGCGGGGCGACATGCAGGGCTGGGCCAAGATCCTGGGCAAGAAGGGCTGGCTGGGCTTCGGCTGGCCCAAGGAGTTCGGCGGCCCGGGCTGGACCGCCGTGCAAAAGCACCTGTTCGAAGAGGAATGCGCCCTGGCCGGCGCGCCGCGCATCATCCCCTTCGGTCCGGTGATGGTGGCGCCCGTCATCATGGCCTTCGGCAATGCCGAACAGCAAAAGCGCTTCCTGCCCGGCATCGCCAGCGGCGAGGTGTGGTGGAGCCAGGGCTACAGCGAGCCCGGCGCGGGCTCGGACCTGGCCTCGGTCAAGACGCGCGCCGAGCGCGTGGGCGACCACTACGTGGTCAACGGCCAGAAGACCTGGACCACGCTGGGCCAGTACGGCGACTGGATGTTCAACCTCGTGCGCACCAGCACGGAAGGCAAGCCGCAGACCGGCATCTCGTTCCTGCTGCTCGACATGAAGTCGCCCGGCGTCACCGTGCGTCCCATCCGATTGCTGGACGGCGAGTGCGAGGTCAACGAGGTCTTCTTCGACAACGTGAAGGTGCCCGCCGAGAACCTGATCGGCGAAGAGAACAAGGGCTGGACCTACGCCAAGCACCTGCTGAGCCACGAGCGCACCAACATCGCCGACGTGAACCGCAGCAAGCGCGAGCTGGAACGCCTCAAGCGCATCGCCCGCGCCGAGGGGCTGTACGACGACCTGCGCTTTCGCGACCAGATCGCCCTGCTGGAGGTGGACATCGTCGCGCTGGAAATGCTGGTGCTGCGGGTGCTGTCGGCCGAAAAATCCGGCAAGAACTCGCTGGACATCGCGGGCCTGCTCAAGATCCGCGGCAGCGAGATCCAGCAGCGCTATGCCGAACTGATGATGCTGGCCGCCGGCCCCTTCAGCCTGCCCTTCATCGAAGAGGCGATGGAGGCCGGCTGGCAGGGCGATGCGGGCGCCGGCGCGCTGGGCGGCTTCCCGGGCGGCGAGGTGGCCAACGCCCCGCTGGCCGCGAACTACTTCAACCTGCGCAAGACCACCATCTACGGCGGCTCCAACGAGGTGCAGCGCAACATCGTCGCCCAGACCGTTCTGGGCTGAACCCCACCCCCTCCCGCCAGGGCGAGAACTTCGCCAGGAGTGAAAAAAATGGACTTTGATTTCTCGGACGACCAGCAATCGCTGCGCGACGCGGTGCGCCGCTGGGTGGACAAGGGCTACACCTTCGAGCGCCGCCGCGGCATCGTGGCCACCGGCGGCTTCGACCGCGCGGCCTACAACGAACTGGCCGAGCTGGGCCTCACGGCCCTGACCGTGCCCGAGGCGCACGGCGGCCTGGGCCAGGGCCCGGTGGACGCCATGGTGGCCCTGGAGGAACTGGGCCGGGGCATCGTGCTGGAGCCGCTCGCCCAGGCCTTCATCGCCAGCAGCGTGCTGGGCCAGTACGCACCCGAATCCGTTCAGGCCGACTGGCTGCCGCGCATCGCCAGCGGCGAGGCCCTGGTTGTGCTGGCGCAGCAGGAGCGAAAAGCCCGCTACCGCCTCGACGTGTGCGAAGCCACCGCGGCGGCGGCGCCATCAGGGCATGCGCTGACAGGCCTCAAGAGCATCGTTCCGGCCGGCGACCAGGCCGATGCCTTCCTGGTGCCTGCCCAACTGGATGGCGCGATCGCCCTCTTCCTGGTCGAACGCAGCGCCCCGGGCGTCACCACGCGCGGCTACGTCACGCAGGACGGCAGCCGCGCCGCCGAAGTGCAGTTGGCCGACGCACCCGCCACGCTCGTCACCACCGACGGGCTGGCCGCACTGGCCCTGGCGGTGGACACCGGCATCGCCGGCGTGTGCGCCGAGGGCGTGGGCGTGATGGACCAGGCGGTATCGCTCACCGTGGACTACATGAACCAGCGCAAGCAGTTCGGCGTGGTGATCGCCAGCTTCCAGGCCCTGCGCCACCGCGTGGCCGACATGAAGATGCAGCTGGAGCTGGCGCGCTCGATGAGCTACTACGCCAGCCTCAAGCTCAACGCCCCGGCGGATGAGCGCCGCCGCGCCATCGCCCGCGCCAAGGTGCAGCTGGGCCAGTCGATGCGCTTCGTGGGCCAGCAATCGGTACAGCTGCACGGCGGCATCGGTGTGACCGACGAATACATCGGCAGCCACTACTTCAAGACGCTCACCCAGTTGGAGATGACCTACGGCGACACGCTGCACCACCTGGGCGAGGTATCGGCGCGCATGCAGGACACGGCCGGCGTCTTCGCCTGACGGGGCGGGCCTGGCGTGGCGCAGCGCGCTATTCGGACAGCACCTCGAAGGCGAGGAACTGGCTGATCTGCGTGTCGTTGAAGTTGTTGTCGGACACCATCACCAGGCTGCGGTGGCCGTTGGCCAGACGCGGCCCCCAGGCCATGCCCTCGATGTTGTCCAGCGTGCGCAGGCCCAGCGTGTTCAGGTTGAGCACCAGGCGCTTGCGCACCGGCGTGAAGCCGCCCGAACCCAGCGAGGCCATGCCGCTCACGTCGCTCGCGCCTTCGGTGTCGATCTCGTACAGGCGGATGTACATGCGGTACAGATCGTCGCTGCCCTGCACGCCCGAGCGCTCCAGCACCAGGAAGCGGTGGTCGTCCACCGCCAGCATTTCCGAAACGCCGTTGTCCGCGTTCTTGCCCGTGCCGGGCACCGCCTGGATGGGATCGACCGGATAGGCCACCTGGCGCAGCAGCGCACCGCTGCGGTTGTATTGCAGCATGCGTGAATACGCGCCCGCCGTGGGCGTGGGCACCGAGCCGTCCTGATAGAGCGGCGCCTCCATGGCGACCCACAGCGATGCGCCATCGGCTGAGAAGCTGAGCCCCTCCAGCGTGAGGTTGTTGCGCGCGCCGGTCGCCTGCGTGGGCGACATGCGATAAGCCGCTGGCCAGGGCAGCGCGCCCAGGGCCCGGCCGCTGGCATCGGCATGCATCACGAACGGGTCCAGGCCCAGGCTGCGGTCGCCCTCGCTGGTCCACCACAGGCTGCCGTCGCGCGGATCGATGCGGATGGCCTCCGGATCGGGCACGGGGCTCGTCGCCGTGGAGGCCGTGCGCGCGGGGTACACGCTGCCGTCCGCCTGGCGCAAGGGCATGGTGCCCAGGAACTGCACGGGTGCGAATGTGGATGGGTCGAACTGCAGGCGCGCGGTATAGAAGCGCGCGGGGTTCTTGTCCGAGCGGTCGTCGCTGACCAGTACCCAGGTGTCGCGCGCGGCGTCGTAGTCGATGCCCGAGAGCCCTCCCACCAGGGTGCCGCCCACCTGCAGCGTGTTCGGCACGGTCTGCTCGCCGATCAGGCGCACGCTGATGTCGCGGGCACCGCCGTCGCTGCCCCCACAGGCGGCAAGGCACACGGAGAGGATGGCAGCGCAGGCAAGGGGTCTGAACATGGACGGCTCTTCGGTCAAGGGGATGGCGGGGGTGGACAGCGCCGGACCTTAGCGGGCCCGCATGACAGGCTGATGGCACTCACGGCCCGGCATTTGGCGGGGAAATTTCACACATTCCGAAAGATGGAATTTCGCTATAGTGGCCGCCCCAACAACATCTCGGAGGTTTTTCCGCCATGCGCACCTTGATCCAACAGATTGCGGCCATTCCCCTGATGGCCCTCATGGCCACCAGCGCCTGGAGCCACGGACCGGGCCACGGCCCTGGCGGAGGCAACGGCAGCCCGCCGCGCGAAGTCGTCGGCTACTTCACTTCGTGGGGCATCTATGCGCGCAACTTCAAGGTCAAGGATCTGGTCGCCCAGGGAGGCGTTCCCGCGGTGACCACCATCAACTACGCGTTCGGCAACGTGCAGCCCGCGCAGGCCGGCGGCGCCGGCCCGGTGGTCTGCCAGCTGGGCGATGCCTACGCCGATGTGGAGCGCGCCTGGGCCGCCGAAGAGAGCGTGGACGGCCAGGCGGTCGATGCCAGCCAGCAGCTGCGCGGCAACTTCCAGCAGTTGCTCGCACTCAAGCGGGCCTACCCCGGCACCAAGGTCCTGATCGCACTGGGCGGCTGGAACGGATCGAAATGGTTCTCCGACGCCGCGCTCACCGCCGAATCCCGCAGCGCGCTGGTCACCTCCTGCATCGACCTGTTCATCAAGGGCCGGACCGACGGCAGCACCACGGGCAACGGGCCGGCCGCCGGCGTGTTCGACGGCATCGACATCGACTGGGAATACCCGGCCGCGGAAGGCGCCGAGGGCAACACCGTGCGGCCCGAAGACACCCGCAACTTCACGCTGCTCCTGCAGGAGTTTCGCCGCCAGCTCGATGCGATCGACCCGCAGCTGCGCCTGACCATCGCCGCGCCGGCCGGCCCGCAGACCGCCGCCAAGATCGAACTGGCCGAAGTGGCCCGGTCGCTCGACTTCATCAACGTGATGGCGTATGACCTGCACGGCGCATGGGAAAGCACCACCAACCACCAGGCCGCGCTCGCGCCGAACCCGAACGACCCGGCCCGCGCGCAGAAACTCTCGGTGGTCGAGACCGTGGGCCGATACCTGCAGGCGGGCGTGCCCGCGCACAAGATCGTCGTCGGGGCGCCGCTGTATTCGCGCGGCTGGACGGGCGTGACCAACGCCCAGCGCGGCCTGTACCAGGCGGCCACGGGCATTCCCGCCGGCACGTACGAGGCGGGCATCGAGGACTACCAGACCCTCCAGGCCAAGCCGGGCTTCACCCGCTACTGGGATGCCCATGCACGCGCGGCCTGGCTGTTCGACGGCACCACGTTCTGGACCTTCGACGATGCGCAGACCCTGCGCGAGAAAGCGCGCTTCGTGAAGCTGGCCCGCCTGCGCGGCATGATGTTCTGGGAGCTGTCGGGCGATGGCGGCGAGCTGGTGCGCGCCGTGGGCGACGAACTCTCGCGCTGAACGATCACTGCTCGCCAAAGGTGGAAGGCCGCTGTCGCCCTTTGGGTCGCAGCGGCCTTTTTTCAGGCCCGTGCCCGCCCCGCGCAGGCATGGTGCAACGCCCTCGTCGCAGCGCGGCCAATGCACGAACGGGGCCCGCAGCGAATCCGGGATAATCGTCCACCCATCCTGAAGGCGCCAAGCATGCGCGCCTCCCCCTATTTGCCCCTCCCGACATGAGCGCAACACCCCTCGCAGACCCCAACCGCCAACACCTTGAAACCGCCAGGACGCAGATCGCCCAGGGCGAACTCCAGAAAGCCGCGCTGACGCTGAACAAGGCCCAGCAGCAGTCCCCCAACGATCCGCGCGTGTTCATGCTGGCGGGCCTGATGGCGGAGAAGGCCGGCAACCTGCCCAAGGCGTTCGAGGCGCTGCGCCATGCCGTGGCGATCTCGCCGGACTGGGGCCCTGGCCTGCTGGAACTGGCCCTGCTGCTGGCACGCCAGAACCAGTTCGACGAAGCAGTGAGCACTGCGGAGAAGGTCGCCCGGATCGAACCCAACAACCTCGTGGTACTGGCCGGGGTGATCGACGTCGCGCACCGCGCGGGCCACCTGGACATGGCCGTGCGCCACCTGCGCCGCGGGCTGGAACTCGTGCCGGGCGATGCGCAACTGCGCCGCCAGCTGGCACGCGACCTGAGCGGCCAGGGCGCGCACGCCGAATCCGTCGAGCTGTGGAGCGGCCTGATCGCCGAGAACCCGGCCGACACCGAATCGCTGCTCGGCCGCGTGAAGGCACACCTCGCCGCGGGCACGCCCGCCCGTGCCGTCGCCGACACCACCACGCTGCTGGAACTGGCCCCTGGCGACTCGGTCTATGCCTACTACGCCGCGCTGGCCCATGGCGTGACGCCGAAGCACCAGCCGCCGGAACTGAACCGCGGCCTCTTCGACAGCCTGGCCGAGATGTACGACCAGCACATGGTGCGCGGCCTGCGCTACCAGCTGCCCAAGCGCGTGGCGGACAAGATCCTCGAACGCTTTCCGGACAAGAAGCTCAACCTGCTGGACCTGGGCTGCGGCACGGGCCTGCTCGGCGTGTGCCTGGGTCGGCTGGACGGCTTTTTGATCGGCGTGGACATCTCGATGAAGATGATCGAGCAGGCCGGCCGCCACAACGTGTACGACCGCTTCCACCACGTCAACCTGCTCGACGCCCTGCAGGAAACGCCCGACGCCATCTACGACGTGCTGGCCGCGCTGGACGTGTTCATCTACACCGGCGACCTCACCGAGACCGTTCCCAACGCCCTGCGCATCCTGGTGCCCCAGGGCGAGCTGATCTTCTCTTGCGAGACCTCGGACGAAGCGGGCCCGGACATGGTGCTGCAGCCCAGCGGCCGCTACGCCCACAAGCGCAGCCACGTGGTGGCTCTGTGCAAGGCGGCGGGCTTCGAAACCGTGGAAGTGGAAGACACCGTGCTGCGCTACGAGAACAACGCGCCCGTGCAGGGCTTCATCGTCACGGCGCGCAAGGCGGTCTGACGGCGGGAGCGCCCACGGCGCCCCCAAAGAAAAAGCGCGGCCGTTGCCGCGCTTTTTTCATGCCCTCGTGCGCGGGGTCAGAACCCCAGCGCGTGCGGCAGCCAGGTCGAGATGGCCGGCACGAAAGTCAGCAGGATCAGCACCGCCAGGTGCGCCAGCAGGAAGGGCGGCAGCTCCCGCGTGAGGGCCGCCAGCGGCACCTTGGTGGCCACCGACGTCACGAACAGCAGCCCGCCCACGGGCGGTGTGATCATGCCCAGGGTGAGGTTGACGATCACCACCATCGCGAAGTGGATCGGATCGATGCCCAGCGCCGCCGAGATGGGCGCCAGGATCGGCACGAGGATCATCACGCCCGGCAGTGGCTCCATGAAGATGCCGAACAGCAGCAGCAGGATGTTCACCGCGATCAGGAAGGTGACGGGCGACAGGTTCCACCCCACGATGGTCTCCGCCAGTTGCTGGGGAATGCCTTCGATCGTCAGCACCCAGGCGAACGCGGCCGACGCCGCCACCACCAGCAGCACCGATGCGGTCAGCAAGGCCGAGCGCGCGGCGATGTGAGGCAGCGCCTTCCACTCCAGCGTGCGGTAGATCCATTTGCCGCAGATGAGCGCATAGAACACCGCCACCACCGACGCCTCGGTGGGCGTGAAGATCCCGAAGCGGATGCCCACCAGGATCAGCACGACCAGCATCAACGCCGGGATGGCGCGAATGCTGTTGGACAGCATTTCCGCGCGGCTCGGCCGCGGCTCGCGCGATCGGTAATCTCGGCGCACGCACACGCGCCAGTTGACGAGCGCCATGGCCGCGGCGATCAGCAGCCCGGGCGCGAAGCCGGCGATGAAGAGCGCCCCCACCGACACCTGCTCGTCCTGCAGCGCATAGATGATCATGATGATCGAGGGCGGAATGATGGGGCCCACGATGGCCGTGCTGGCGGTGAGTGCCGCCGCGTAGGCACGCGAATACCCGGCCTTGTCCATCATCTTCACCATCATGGAGCCGGGCCCCGCCGCATCGGCCAGGGCCGAGCCTGAGATGCCCGAGAACAGCGTGAGTGACAGGATGTTGGCATGCCCCAGCCCGCCGCGCAGGTGGCCCACGAACTGCGCCGCGAAGCGCAGCAGCACCACGGTGAGCGCGCCGCCGGACATGATCTCGGCCGCGAGGATGAAGAACGGCACCGCCATCAGCGGGAAGCTGTCGATGCCGGTGAACATCTCCTTGAACACGATCAGCTGCGGATAGCGCCCGCCCACGAACACCGCGATCGCGGCCGACATGGCCAGCGCGAATGCGACGGGAAAGCCCAGTGCCATCAGGACGATGGCGGAAACGAAGAGGGTGATGGCCATGGGTCAGGTCCTTCGGAACATCACAGCGACGCGGCGGACTCGGCGTCCATTTCGTCGGACTCGACATAGCTGCCATGAATCACATAGCCCCGCGCCATGAACAGCAGGTGCACGAACAGCAGCAGGAAGCCCACCGGCATCGCCGAATAGATCCAGGCGAACGCGATGTCGGTGGCCGGCGTGGTCTGGAACCGCGTGGCCCACACGTACTGCACCGAGAACCACGCCATCACCAGGAAGAACACGCCCAGCCCCGCCACGATCAGCCCGCGCAGCCAGCGCGCGCCAGTCTGCCCCAGCGTGTGGTGCAGGTTGTCGATGGCCACGTGCCCGCCGAAACGCAGCACCAGTCCGGCCCCGAGGAACGTGCCCCAGATCATCAGGTGCCGGGCCACCTCCTCCGCCCAGACGATGGAATCGCCCGTGGTGTAGCGCAGCACCACGTTGGCGAAGACGATGCAGGCCATGGCCAGCAGCAGGATGATGAGCAGCCAGCGGTTACAGGCCACCAGCGCGCGCTCGATTCGGTTCAGCATGGGAGGGGGGCACCTGCCGGCGCCAATCTGTCGGTCGATCGATCAAAACGGAAAAAGCCCGGCCAGGCCGGGCAGAGGAAAAGCGCACGCCGGACAGGCTCCGGCCGCGCCGGCCACCATCACTTCGTGCCGGTGATCTGGTCCAGCGTCTTCTGGCCGAACTTGGTGGCGTATTGCTTGTAGGCGGGCTCCAGGGCCTTCTGGAAGGCCGACTTGTCGACCGACTCCACGACCTGCATGCCGGCCGCCTTGACGTCTGCCAGGCCCTTTTGCTCCACGTCGTCCACGAACTTGCGCGAGGCCGCCGCACCCGCCTTGGCACCCTGGGTGAAGCTGGCCTTCTGCGCATCGCTGAGGCTCGACCAGAGGTTGGGCGACACGATCAGCGCCATGGGCGCATAGACGTGGCCGGTCAGCGAGAGGTATTTCTGCACCTGCGGCAGCTTGGCGGAAACGATCACCGACATCGGGTTCTCCTGCCCATCGATCGTGCCCTGCTGCAGCGCACCGATCACCTCGGGCCAGGACATGGGCGTGGGCGAGGCGCCCAGCGTGCGGAAGGCCGTGATGTGCACGGGGTTCTCGGTCACGCGGATCTTGAGGCCCTTGAGGTCTGCCGGCGTGCTCACCGGATGCTTGTTGTTGGTCAGGTGGCGAAAGCCCTGCTCGCCCCAGGCCAGGGCGATCAGGCCCCGGCCCTTGAACTTGCCCAGCAGGTCCTGGCCGAACGGGCCGTCCAGCACCGCGCGGGCATGGGCCGTATCGCGGAACAGGAAGGGAATGTCCACCACGCCCACGTCGGGCACGAAGTTGCTCAGGGCGCCGGTGGAGACGATCACCGCCTCCACGGTGCCCAGCTGCAGGCCTTCGATCAGCTCGCGCTCGCCACCCAGGGCGCTGGAGGGGAACTGCTTGAACTTGAAGGCGCCGTTGGTGCCTTTCTCGACCGTGTCGGCCCAGGCCTGGGCGGCCGCGCCGTAATGCGAGTTGATCGCCAGCGCATAGCCGACCTTGATTTCCTTGGCCTGCTGGGCGAACACGGGAAGGATGGGCAAGCCGGCAACGGCGGCGGCCAGCAACAGGCGGCGGGAAGCAATGCGCATGGAAACGGTCCGATCTGGCCCCCAGGGGGCGTTGTGACAAAGGAGGCAGGATTATTCCCGCAGCCCCGGCCCCCAGCCCTCGGGGAAAGTACCTGCGCAGGCGCTTTTTTTCGATCAGTCCAGCAGGCGGGACGATTTGGGCACATGCGCCATCAAAAACTCCATCTGGTCCGCCAGGATGCGGCGGTTGCGCAGGATGAAGTCCTCCCAAAGGCTGGGCACGTAGGGCGCGTAGAGCAGCGGCATGTGCGCCTGCTCGGGCGTGCGCGGGCCCTTGCGGTGGTTGCAGGGGCGGCAGGCCGTGACCACGTTCATCCAGTGGTCCACGCCCTGGCGCGCATAGGGCACGATGTGCTCGCGCGTGAGGTCTTCTTCGTGGAAATGCCCGCCGCAATACGCGCAGACGTTGCGGTCGCGGGCGAAGAGCTTGCCGTTGGTCAGGCTGGGCTTGAGGTTGAACGGGTTGATGGCCGGCACGCCCTTGGTGCCGATGATGCTGTTGACGCCGATGACCGACTGCTCGCCCGTCACGGCGTTGTGGCCGCCGCGGAACCGGGCGATCTGCGCGCCGGATTCCCAGCGCACCTCGCCCGCGGCATAGTGAATGACCGCCTGTTCCAGCGAAATCCACGATTGGGGCAGCCCCTGGGCCGACAACTTCAAGACCTTCACAACTCGCCTCCTGGAACAACGATGCACACAAGGATTCGGAACGCTGATGTCTCACGGGCGGCGTGCCAAGGCCGGCCTGTGGCTCACAATATACTCCGTTCATGACAAATTGGCGTCCAGCGCTTGATACACCTGCGCACGGCGCTATCAAAAGTAAAGCACTCCGATGAAGATCTTTCGAGGCTTCCATCACCCCGACATTGCATCGGCCTGCGCCCTCACCATCGGCAATTTCGACGGCGTGCACCGTGGGCACCAGGCCATGCTGGCGCTGCTGAACAACGAGGCGGCCCACCGCGGCGTGCCCAGCTGCGTGCTGACGTTCGAGCCCCACCCGCGCGACTATTTCGCCGGCGCCCGCCAACGCCCCGAACTGGCCCCCGCCCGCATCGGCACCCTGCGCGACAAGCTGGACGAACTGCGCCGCTGCGGCGTGCAGCAGACCGTGGTGCTACCCTTCAACGAACGGCTGGCCAGCCAGCCGCCGCAGGCGTTCATCGAGGACGTGCTGGTGCGCGGCCTGGGCGCGCGCTACGTGCTGGTGGGCGACGATTTCCGCTTCGGCGCGCAGCGCGCGGGCGACTACGCCATGCTGGACGGCGCCGGACGCAGCCAGGGCTTCGAGGTGGCCCGCATGAACAGCTACGAGGTGCATGGCCTGCGGGTATCGAGCTCGGCCGTGCGCGAGGCCCTGGCCGCCGGCCGCATGGAAGACGCCGCGCGGCTACTGGGCCGGCCCTATGCCATCTCGGGCCACGTGGTGCACGGGCGCAAGCTCGGCCGTGAGCTGGGCGCCAGCCGCGAGGGCGCCGGCGACGGCTTTCGCACGCTCAACTTGCGCTTTGCCCATTGGAAGCCCGCTGCGGGCGGCATCTTCGTGGTGCGGGTGCACGGCCTGGCCGCCGAGCCCCTGCCGGGCGTGGCCAACCTGGGCGTGCGCCCGTCGCTCGATCCCCGGGACGTGAACGGCGGCCGCGTGCTGCTGGAGACGCACTGCCTGGACTGGCCCCGCGATCTGGGGGCCGAAGGGGCGTACGGTAAAATCGTCCGCGTGGAACTCCTGCACAAACTGCACGACGAGCTGAAATACGACAGCTTCGACGCCCTCACCCGCGGCATCGCCAGGGACTGCGATGACGCGCGGGCGTATTTCTCCGCTTCCACGCACGCCGAGACCCGTCGCCAGACCACGCGCGACCGAATTTGACGGTCCCCGTGCCGCAGCGCAGCCCTGCGGCCCCGTCCGCCCCCTCATCTTCTTTCTCTTCCTGCGTTCCAGGCCATGGCCCGGAACGGCCCGCTCCTTAGGTCTTGCCATGTCCGAGAACACGAACGCCACCCCCACCCCTTCCACCGGCACGGACTACCGCGCCACGCTCAACCTGCCCGACACCGCCTTCCCGATGCGCGGCGACCTGCCCAAGCGCGAGCCGGGCTGGGTGAAGGAATGGGACGAAAAAGGCATCTACAAGAAGCTGCGCGACGCCCGCTGCGGCGCACCGAAGTTCATCCTGCACGACGGCCCGCCCTACGCCAACGGCCAGATCCACATGGGCCATGCGGTGAACAAGATCCTGAAGGACATGATCACCAAGGCGCGCCAGCTCGAAGGCTTCGACGCGCTGTACGTGCCTGGCTGGGATTGCCACGGCCTTCCGATCGAGAACGCCATCGAGAAAAAGCACGGCCGCAACCTGAGCCGCGACGACATGCAGGCCAAGAGCCGCGCCTATGCCACCGAGCAGATCGCCCAGCAGATGGGCGACTTCCAGCGCCTGGGCGTACTGGGTGAATGGGACAACCCCTACAAGACGATGAACTTCGCCAACGAAGCAGGCGAAATCCGGGCGTTCAAGCGCGTGATGGAGCGCGGCTTCGTGTACCGGGGCCTGAAGCCCGTGTACTGGTGCTTCGACTGCGGCTCATCCCTGGCCGAGTTCGAGATCGAGTACCAAGACAAGAAGAGCACCACGCTGGACGTGGCCTTCAAGGCGCACGAGCCCGCGAAGCTGGCCGCCGCCTTCGGATTGAGCGCTTTGCAGAAAGATGCCTTCGTGGTGATCTGGACCACCACCGCCTGGACCATCCCCGCCAACCAGGCGCTGAACCTGAACCCCGAAATCACGTATGCGCTGGTGGACACCGAGCGTGGCCTGCTGGTGCTGGCCGAATCGCTGGTGGAAGACTGCATGGCCCGCTACGGCCTCACCGGCCAGGTGCTCGCCACGGCGCTGGGCGAAAAGCTCGGCGGGCTGGAGTTCGAACACCCGCTCTACGACGTCGATGCCGGCTACCGGCGCCTGTCGCCCGTGTACCTGGCCGACTACGCCACGGCCGACGACGGCACCGGCATCGTGCACTCCTCTCCCGCCTACGGCCTGGAGGATTTCAACTCCTGCCGCGCGCACGGCCTGGCGCTGGACGACATCCTGAACCCCGTGCAGGGCAACGGCACCTACGCGGCCGACTTCCCCCTGTTCGGCGGCCAGCACATCTGGAAGGCCGTGCCGGTCGTCATCGAGGCGCTGCGCAACGCTGGCCGCCTGATGGCCACCAAGGACATCACCCACAGCTACCCGCACTGCTGGCGCCACAAGACCCCGGTGATCTACCGAGCCGCCGCGCAATGGTTCATCCGCATGGACGAAGGCGAAGGCGTGTTCACGAAGGACAAGGCGCCCAAGACCCTGCGCCAGACGGCGCTGGAAGCCATCGAGCACACCAGTTTCTATCCCGAGAACGGCAAGGCCCGCCTGCACGACATGATCGCCAACCGGCCCGACTGGTGCATCTCGCGCCAGCGCAGCTGGGGCGTGCCGATCCCGTTCTTCCTGCACAAGGACTCGGGCGAGCTGCATCCGCGCACCATGGAGATCATGGACCAGGCGGCCGATATCGTCGAGAAGGGCGGCATCGAGGCCTGGAGCCGCGTGACGCCCGAAGACATCCTGGGCGCCGAGGACGCCGCCTGCTACACCAAGAGCACCGACATCCTGGAGGTGTGGTTCGACTCCGGTTCCACCTTCTTCCACGTGCTGCGCGGCACGCACCCGAACGTGCACCACGACACCGGCCCCGAGGCCGACCTGTACCTCGAAGGCCACGACCAGCACCGCGGCTGGTTCCACAGCTCGCTGCTGCTGGCGAGCGCGCTGGAGGGCCGCGCGCCCTACAAGGGCCTGCTGACCCACGGCTTCACCGTGGACAGCCAGGGCCGCAAGATGAGCAAGTCGCTGGGCAACGGCATCGATCCGCAGGAGATCAACAAGAAGCTCGGCGCCGAGATCATCCGCCTGTGGGTGGCCGCCAGCGACTACTCGGGCGACATCGCGGGCGACGACAAGATCCTGGCGCGCGTGGTGGACGCCTACCGCCGCATCCGCAACACGCTGCGCTTCCTGCTGGCCAACGTGAGCGACTTCGATCCGAAGGCCGACGCCGTGCCGTTCGACCAGATGCTGGAGATCGACCGCTATGCGCTCACGCGGGCCGCCGAATTCCAGGCCGAAGTGCTGGCCCACTACCAGGTTTACGAGTTCCATCCCGTGGTGGCCAAGCTGCAGCTGTACTGCTCGGAAGACCTGGGCGGCTTCTACCTCGACGTGCTCAAGGACCGCCTGTACACCACGGCGCCCAAGAGCCTGGCACGCCGCAGCGCCCAGACCGCGCTCTACCAGATCACGCACGCCATGCTGCGCTGGATGGCGCCCTTCCTTTCGTTCACGGCGGAAGAGGCGTGGAAGGTGTTCGGCACGTCCGAATCGATCTTCCTGGAAACCTATGGCGCCATCGCGGGCGCCGACGAAGGGCTGCTGGCCAAGTGGGTCCGCCTGCGCGCCATCCGCGATGCGGTGAACAAGGAAATCGAGGCGCTGCGCGCGGCCGGCCAGGTGGGCTCGTCGCTGCAGGCGACGGTCACCCTGACCGCCGCCTCCGAAGACCACGCGCTGCTCTCCAGCCTGGGGGACGACCTGAAGTTCGTCTTCATCACGTCCGCGATCGAACTGGTGGCGGGCGATGCGCTGCGGATCAGCGTGCAGGCCAGTACCGACACCAAGTGCGAGCGCTGCTGGCACTACCGCAGCGATGTGGGCCAGGACCCGGCCCACCCGACGCTGTGCGGCCGCTGCACCAGCAACCTGTATGGCGCCGGCGAAGCGCGGGAGCACGCGTGATGGCCCGCAGCAGCTATTCGTCTTCATCTTCCACGGGCGGCAAGATGTGGCCCTGGCTCGTCTGGGCACTGCTGATCCTGATCGCAGACCAGTTCACCAAGACGTTGATCCTGGGCTACTACCGGCTGGGCGATGCCACCTACATCACCGGCTTCTTCAACATCGTGCGTGCGCACAACACGGGCGCGGCGTTCTCCTTCCTGGCGGATGCGGGCGGCTGGCAGCGCTGGGTGTTCACGGGCATCGGCGTGGCGGCCACGCTGTTCATCGTGTGGCAGCTTCGCGCCCATCCCGGGCAGAAGCTGTTTTGCTTCGCGCTGTCCAGCATCCTGGGCGGCGCCGTGGGCAACGTGGTGGACCGCATGATGCACGGCTACGTGGTGGACTTCCTGGACTTCCACGCGCGGGGCTGGCACTTTCCGGCCTTCAACCTGGCGGACTCGGCCATCACGGTGGGAGCGGCCTGCCTGATCCTGGATGAGTTGCTGCGGGTGAAGCGCTCGTCCTGAGCCGTGGTCTCGGGTGGGCCCGACTGCGGAGGGCTCGCACCCGGGAATTTCAGCGGCTTTTGCGAAGTTGGTACTTCGCGCCATACAGAAGGCCAGGCACTTCCTTTTGCGCATCCCGAATGTTGAGGCCGGGCTTCATCTCGCGGGCCACGCCAACTGCGAGAGTTTCATTGAGCAGTCTGCGCCGGGCTTTTTGCAGACTGGGTGGTGCCGCTAGCGCATCGCTGGAAACACCGAACTGGGTGGCCTTGGCGGTGTCGACCGCACGATTGAGTTTGGTCTGGACGCGTAACTCGAAAGCCCGGCTGATCACCGGCATGCCACGATAGGTGTGGTGGGGCGGCCAGCGGTAATCCGGCGCAACCGTTGCGCGCGCCTGAAAGAACATGGCAGCCAACCCCAGCCCGTTACTCGCAATCAGCCAATCTGTCCGGGTTTTTGCGGCCAGGCTGGAGGTCTGAGAAAAGTTGAAATAAGACTGGGTGCTCTCGGGCACGTCCGACAGTTGGCCATCGGACGCGAACACGGCAGGGCCATCCATCCACGGGTCCAAGACCAAAGCAAAGGCACTGTGAGGATTCGCCTCTTGCCTCCACTCGGCCCACACATGGCCGATCTGCGAAGAGATCACTTGATACAGCACCTCGCCCTGCCGCAAAAAGGGTGCATGCAACATGACGCCGAGCGCAGCATGCTCGTCGCAAGTTCCCGTCTGCGCGAACAGTGCAGCTGTAGCCCGTGTCGGCACCGGTGGCCACCCTGCCATCTGGATCAACTGGTACGTCATGGCATTGCAAGCAACGCTTCTGCGTGAGCTTTCTCCCCGCGTGCGCTCGATATCGCTGGCCACATTGCCCCGACCTAAAGGCAGCATTTCGCGAACTGCATCGACCGTTCGATTGGCCAGCCTCAGCCGGGCAAGGTCTGCGCTGTCCACCACCCGGCCATCGATGGCGCGGGCCATGACGTAGGGACGTAGCCGAGCGTCGTTCTGCTGGTGCATTGCCGCGCCTGAAAAAGGGAAGTACTGGCGCGGAGGAAGCCCCCCGGGCGATGGCGCACGCGCCGGTAGTCCGGCACAAGACGTTCGGCAAGCCGACGCGGAGATGGGATGAGGCACCGTCAACGCATCGGCGCCAGGCACCACGGCCCGCTGCGCAGGCCGGGCCTCGCGAGAGGTAAGAGGCGTAACCATGGCAGCTCCAGTGCGATCGCGAGGAAAACAAGTCTATGCCGACCAGAGGATGCACCGCCAGGAACCCTTCGCGAATGCGCCGTGCGAACAATTTCGTGTGCAGACGAAGCGCAATCCCATGGGTAAGCCCAAGCTGTCATCACGCCGTCACGCCGCCCCATTCCAATGCCATGAAATCGATTACATGGCCTTTTGCAGCCCCATCCCATTCCCATGACCATCCAGGACGTCGCCCGCGAAGCCGGGGTTTCGGTCGCCACCGTGTCCCGCGCGTTCAATCTGCCGGACAAGGTCACCCCCACCACGCGCGACCTCGTGCTCGGCGTGGCCGAGCGCCTGGGCTACGCGCCCAACGCCAGTGCCCGCACCCTGCGCACGCAGCGCAGCCGCGTCATCGGGGTGGTGTTGCCCACGCTGCTCAATCCCGTGTTCACGGAATGCCTCGAAGGCATCGCGCGCGCCGCGGCGCTGGCGGGCTATGCCATCCTGCCATTCACCACCGACTACGTGATCGCCCAGGAAGAGCGCGCCGTGAATCTGCTGCTGGCGGGCGACGTGGACGGCATGATCCTCGTGGTCTCTCAGCCCGAGTCCTCCACGGCGCTCGCACGCCTGGCGGCATCCGCCCTGCCCTACGTGCTGGCCTACAACCGGCACCCCGGCCACCCCTGCGTCTCGGTGGACAGCGAAGGCGCCGTGGCCGACCTGGTAGCACGGCTGGTGGCCCTGGGGCACCGGCGCATCGCCATGGTGAGCGGCCAGTTGGCCGCATCGGACCGCGCACAGCAGCGCTGCCGCGGCTTTCGACGCGGCATGGCCGCTGCCGGGCTGACGCAGGCGCCGGTGGTCGAAGTGCCGTTCGTGGAAACCGCGGTGGAGGACGTGGCGCAGTGGCTGCGCGGGGCCGAGCGCCCGACCGCCCTGGTCTGCTCCAACGACCTGATTGCGATCCGCTGCCTGCGGGCCGCCCACCAGGCGGGCCTCGCCGTGCCGCGCGATCTCAGCGTGGTGGGCTTCGACGGCATCGCGCTGGGGCAGGACCTGACCCCCGTGCTGAGCACCGTGGCCCAGCCCAATGCGGACATCGGCCGCTGCAGCGTGGAGCTGCTGATCCAGGCCATGGCCGCCGATGCGCCACTGGCGCCACAGGCCAGCCTGACGCTGCCCCATCGCTTCCGTGCCGGCGAATCCTGCGCAGGCGCCTGACCGACAGATCCTGCAACCCACTCCCCCAACCCATCCCTTCCTTCGTTCTGCTTTTCTGGAGCCCTCGATGAAACACACCTTGCAAACCCTGATCCGCACCACCGTGCTGGCCTTCGGCCTGGCCTCCGGCGCCGCCGCGATGGCGCAAACCGCCATTTGCTACAACTGCCCGCCCGAATGGGCCGACTGGGGCAGCCAGCTCAAGGCCATCAAGGCCCGCACGGGCGTGACCGTTCCGCCGGACAACAAGAACTCCGGCCAGGCCCTTGCCCAGATGGTGGCCGAGCGCGCAAGCCCCGTGGCCGACGTGACCTACCTCGGCGTGACGTTCGCCATCCAGGCGCAGAAAGACGGCGTCGTAGGCACCTACCAGCCCGCCGGCTGGAAGGACATTCCGGAAGGCCTCAAGGACCCGGCGGGCCATTGGTTCACCATCCACTCGGGCACGCTCGGCTTCATGGTGAACGTCGATGCGCTCAAGGGCAAGCCGGTGCCGCAATCGTGGGCCGACCTGCTCAAGCCCGACTACAAGGGCCTGATCGGCTACCTCGATCCGGCCTCGGCCTTCGTGGGCTATGTGGGTGCGGTGGCGGTCAACCAGGCGCGCGGCGGCTCCATGGACAACTTCGCCCCCGGCATCGACTACTTCAAGGCACTGCAGAAGAACGAGCCCATCGTGCCCAAGCAGACGGCCTACGCCCGCGTACTGTCGGGTGAGATCGCCATCTTGCTGGACTACGACTTCAACGCCTACCGCGCCAAGTACAAGGACCAGGCCAACGTGCAGTTCGTCATCCCTGCGGAAGGCACCGTGGTCGTGCCTTACGTGATGAGCCTGGTGGCCAATGCCCCGCATGCGGCAGACGCCAGGAAGGTGCTGGACTTCGTGCTGTCCGACGAAGGCCAGGCGCTGTGGGCCAACGCCTACCTGCGCCCGGTGCGCGCCAATGCCATGCCCAAGGAAGTGCAGGCCCGCTTCCTGCCGGCCAGCGACTACGCGCGCGCCAAGACCGTGGACTACGGCCGCATGGCGGCTGCGCAAAAGGCGTTCTCCGACCGCTATCTGAAGGAAGTGCAGTAACGCCATGCGCCACGGTGGTTCCGCTCCCTCGCGCCCGGTGCTGCTGGCGTGCGCCGCGCCTGCCGTGGCGTTCTTCGCGGCGTTCTGGCTGCTGCCCGTCGCCCTGCTGCTGGCCTTGCCGGCGGGCAAGGGCTGGGACACCTACTTCGCGGTGCTGACCCATGCGCGCTACCTGCAGAGCCTGCTGCAGACGCTGGGACTGTCGCTCGCCGTCACGCTGGCCACGCTGGTGCTGGGTGCGCTGGTGGGCATCACGCTCGCGCGCCAGCGGTTTCATGGCCGTGCGCTGCTGCTGTCGCTGCTGACGCTGCCTTTGTCGTTCCCCGGCGTGATCGTGGGCTTTTTCATGATCCTGCTGGGCGGGCGGCAGGGGCTGGTGGCCGACCTGTCGGAGGCGCTGGGCGCCGGCCGCACCACGTTCGCCTATGGGCTCACCGGCCTGTTCCTGGCGTATCTGTATTTCTCGCTGCCACGGGCCATCGCCACCTACACGGCGGCGGCCGGCAGCATGGATGCGCAGTTGGAAGAAGCGGCCCGCTCCCTGGGTGCCTCGCGCTGGCGCGTGGCGCGCGATGTGTGGGTGCCCGAACTGGCGGCCACGACGCTGGCCTGCGGCGCGATCGTCTTCGCCACGGCCATGGGCGCGTTCGGCACGGCATTCACGCTGTCGGCCAAGTTCGAGGTGCTGCCCATCACCATCTACAACGAGTTCACCAACTATGCCAACTTCGCGCTGGCGGCCAGCCTGTCGATTACGCTCGGGCTGATCACCTGGATGGTGCTGTGGGTGTCGCGCCGCGTGTCCGGCACCACCGCTTTCTGAAGGAGCCGAAACCATGCGAAACGCAAGACAGGCCCCGGCACTGCTGATGGCGCTGACCGCCCTGGTCGCGCTGTTCATGATCGCGCCCATCGCCCTCTCGGTGGTGGCCGGTCTGGTCCACAACTACAGCGTGGGCCTGAAAAGCGGGCTCACGCTGCGCTGGCTGGGCGAGGTGTGGGAGAACTACGGCGGCACGGTGGGCTGGTCCCTGGTGCTCGCGCTGCTGTGCGTGCTGGGCAATCTGTTGCTGGGCGTGCCCTGCGCCTATGCCCTGGCGCGCAGCCGCTCCCGCTGGGCCCGGCTGTTCGAAGAACTGCTCACCCTGCCCGTCGCCGTGCCGGGCCTGGCCAGCGCGCTGGCACTCATCCTCGCCTACGGGCAGCTTTCGGGCTTTCGCCAGAGCTTCGCCTTCATCCTGGTGGGGCACATGGTGTTCACGCTGCCCTTCATGGTGCGCACCGTGGGATCGGCATTCCAGAAGAACGAACTGCGCTCGCTCGAAGAGGCCGCGCGCTCGCTGGGCGCCAGCTTCGCGCAGCGCTTTCTGGGCGTGCTGGTGCCGGCCGTGCTGCCGGCCATCGTGGCGGGCAGCCTGATGGTGTTCACGCTCTCGGTGGGCGAATTCAATCTCACCTGGATGCTGCACACCCCGCTCACCCGCACGCTGCCCGTGGGGCTGGCCGACAGCTATGCCTCGATGCGCATCGAAATCGGCTCGGCCTACACGCTGGTCTTTCTGATCGTCATCCTTCCCGTGCTGTGGGGCCTGCAGGCCATCGGCACCTTCATCGAGAAACACCATGGAACTTGAACGCACGCGCGTGGACGTGGTCCAGTGCGCCAAAACCTATGCCGACGGCACCCGCGGCCTGCAGCCCACCGACCTGACCGTGGAGCCCGGTGAGGTGATGGCCCTGCTCGGACCGTCGGGCTGCGGCAAGACCACGCTGCTGCGCCTGATCGCCGGGCTGGAGGCCCCCGATGCGGGCAGCCGCATCGCTTTCGGGAGCACCGACGTGACCCGCATGCCGATCGAGCAGCGCGGCGTGGGCATGGTGTTCCAGCACTACGCGCTCTTTCCGCAAATGACGGTGCAGGCCAACATCGGCTATGGCCTCAAGATCCGCGGGGTGGCCGAAAGCGAGCGCCGCCGCACCGTGGGCGAACTCGTCGATCTGGTGCGCCTGGGCGGCCTGGAGAAAAAACGCCCGGCCGAACTCTCCGGCGGCCAGCGCCAACGGGTGGCCCTGGCCCGCGCCGTGGCCGCGCGCCCGCGCGTGCTGCTGCTGGACGAGCCGCTCACCGCGCTGGATGCCAAGCTCAAGGAATCGCTGCGCGACGAACTGGCCGACCTGCTGCGCCGCCTGCACATCACGGCGATCCACGTCACCCACGACCAGCAGGAAGCCCTGGCCATTGCCGACCGCCTGGCCGTGATGCATGCCGGCCGCATCGTGCAGGTGGGCGACGGCGAGGCGCTGTACCGCACGCCCAGCCACCCGTTCGTCGCCACGTTCCTGGGCCGGGTGAACCGCATCGTGCCGGCCGTGGACCCCAGCGCAGCGCGGGGACTGCCGCACCTCACGGCGCTGCAGGCCTGCGACGCCCCTTCGGCTCCGGCCGATGCGCTGCTCGTGCGCCCCGAGGACGTCGAGGTGGGCCCGACCCTGCCCGACTGGGGCACCGCCGCCGTGACGCGCCGCAGTTTCCTGGGCGACCGCGTGCAGCTCACGCTGGCCGTTTCGGGGCATGCGCCCCTCCTGGCCGATGTGCACCGCGACCATCCCGCGCGCGAGGGCGAGCGGGTAGGCTTTCGGATCGCCACGCACCGCCTGCTGTCCGTCACCGAAAGCCTCAGCGCATGACCCGCATGACCCGCATGAACACCACCACCCTGCTCCTGCAGCTCTCCGACCTGCACATCCGCGAGCCTGGCCGGCTGGCCTATGGCCGGCTGGACACCGCTCCCTACCTGCGCCAGGCTGTGGACACGGTGCTGCGCATGCCGCAGCGCCCGGATGCCGTCGTGGTCACCGGCGACCTGACCGACTTCGGCCGGCCTGCGGAATACGGCCACCTGCGCGACCTGCTGGCGCCGCTCGGGGCCATGCCGCTCTACCTGCTGCCCGGCAACCACGACGACCGCGAGCAACTGCGCGCCAGCTTTCCCGAGCACGCCTACCTGGGCGAAGAAGGCTTCGTGCAATACAGCGTGCCGGTGGGCGGTCTGCAGCTCATCGCGCTCGATACCGTGGTGCCCGGCGCCAGCGAAGGCGGCCTGTGCGAGGCACGGCTCGCCTGGCTGGAGCGCCAACTGGAAGCGCACCGCGGCAGGCCCGTGGTGATCGCCATGCACCACCCGCCGTTTCGCACGCTCATCGGCCACATGGACGCCATCGGCCTGCTGGAAGGCGCCGAAGCGCTGGAGGCCATCGTGGCGCGGCACGCCAACGTGGAGCGGGTGGTCTGCGGCCACCTGCACCGCGCCATCCAGGTGCGCTTCGGCGGCACGCTGGCAGCGACCGTGCCATCGCCCGCGCACCAGGTGTGCCTGGACCTGGCGCCCGAAGCCGCCTCGGCCTGGACGCTGGAGCCGCCGGGCTTTGCGGTGCATGCGCTGCCGCAGGACGGGCGGCTGGTCAGCCACATCGCGGCCAGCGGGACATATCCCGGGCCGTATCCGTTCCATGAGGCGGGGCAACTCATCGATTGAGGATCTCGTCCACCGAAACCCATTCGCCGCGATGGCGCCGCTCGGCACGGCTTCGCTCATCGGCTCCTCGGAAAAATCTCTTCCATGAAGTAGCCCTCGATCCTGGTCAGATGCTCCACGCCGTTGCGCATGCGGGCTTTGATGTCGCTGATCGATGCCGCCAGTTCATTGAATTTCGCTCCAGGGTTCATGGCCGCCGCATCGCGCCACTGCTTGAGCTGCCGAGGATCCAGCCGGGCGCTCAGCGTTTCGTCGGCCAGTTGTTCCACCAGATCGCCATGGCCTTGAAGCAGTTCATCTTTAGTCGCCAGCACCTGCTCCAGGTTTTGGATCTTTCTACCCATCGCCTGGACGTTTCCGAGCAGTTCCAGCACGCCACTGACGTGATATCTCATGTTCATGGTGCGGAGCGACAACAGGGCCTGCGCCATTTCGTGGCGCTTTTCGTCTGCCGCTCTCTGTGCCAGCGCGGCGGCTGATTCGGCAGCCGCCGTGCTGGCAACATGTGTGGGGGAAGCCGGTGCGGAGCCCTCGGTCGAAGAAGCGCTGAACACCGGCAGGGTCGATGCGATCAATGCACCGTCACGGGGGCTGGCAGCCGATTTCGGAGATTCCGACTGGGTGGACGCCACGTTCGCCTCCACGTCGATCTGCACACTTTCATTCGCTTCCGTTGCAGCATCTGTTTCTGCTTCCGTGTGCGTTTCCAGATCCGCGTCCCAATCCGACCGCGCGTCCATGAAGACGTCCGTATCGGAGTCAGCGTCCGATTCAGGTTCTACCTCCAGCCGCGCATGCATCTCGCGCGCCGCAGCCTCCGCTGTCTGGAACACCGCTTCCAGGTTCACCGATGCAGCCTGCACCCATTTTTTGTAGCTCTCCGGCGTCGCGCTCCCGTCCAAGCCGTTCATCTGCTTGCGCATTTCCGATTGAAAGCGCAGCGAATCGGCTTTGAGGCTCGCCATGCTTTGCAGACGCTTGATCCGGATCTGCATTGCCGCCGGGTTTTCGGCCACTGACTTTTCTGGTTGGCCGACATACCCCTGCATCCTCAGAATCCCTGCGGCTGCGAGGTCGCGCCATGCGTCGGTATTTTCCACGGGCGGAGGGCCCGAGCGGCCTGTAGAGGCGACGGCGACAGCCTTGGCCTTGCCGGCACGCGCCTCGGCAAGCGCCGCCGCACGGGTCGCCGAGGCTGACGCAGCGGTGCCGGATACGGCCGGTTCGCGGTGACGCACCCCGGCTGGTCGGGAAAGTTTCGGCGGAGGGGGACGGCGGGTGGGCGGCGGCCCCGAATCCTCGGGTTTGGTTTGCAGGGCCAGCGCTCTGCCGTGCAAGCCCAGTGTCGCTGCGGACATGGAATTGGACCTGCGTTGCGGTGCGACCTCCTGGATGCGCTCCTCAACGGAGCGGGCAACGCGCGGCGGAGACGTGATTTCTTTGAGGTGGACCATGGCTTCTCCCTTGAATGCTTTAGTGGAAGGGCCGAGGGTAGGAACGGGCCTGACCCACCGCGCCGCAGCGCCCGAAGCCCTTGCCCGGCGCGCGAAACCCGGGCCATCCCGTGCCATCCAGGCCACCCGGCACACCGATCCGACCCGCCCAGGCCCGTGGTTGCTGGCGGGCTGCTATGGATTCAGGAGTATGCTGTCACTCCCGGAACGGCAGGCAGGCCAGGAGCCCTGTGCCCCGCCCCCGGGTGAAGCATCCGATCCCTTTCATGAAGCACCTGTTGAATCTGCTGGCCGCCGTGGCACTGCTGGTCTGGGGCACCCACCTGGTGCGCACGGGCGTGCTGCGTGTGTTCGGCGCCAACCTGCGCACCATGCTCGCCCGCAGCATGGGCAACCGCTTCACGGCAGCACTGTCGGGCATCGGCGTGACGGCCCTGGTGCAGTCCAGCACGGCCACCTCGCTCATGACCTCGTCGTTCGTGGGCCAGGGGCTCATCACCCTGCCCGCCGCGCTGGCGGTGATGCGCGGGGCCGACGTGGGAACCGCCCTAATGTCGGTGCTGTTCTCCACCGACCTGTCGTGGCTGTCCCCCCTCTTCATCTTCGTGGGCGTGGTGTTGTTCATCACCCGCCAGTCCAGCTCGGCCGGGCGCGTGGGGCGCGTGCTCATCGGGCTGGGGCTGATGCTGCTGGCGCTCGAAATGGTCGTGCAGGCCAGCGGCCCCATGCTGGCCTCTCCCATCATCAAGGCCATGCTCGCCTCGCTCAACAGCGACATCGTGATGGAGATCGTCATGGGCGCGGTGCTGGCCGTGATCGCGTACTCCAGCCTGGCCATCGTGCTGCTCATCTCGGCCATGGCGGCCTCGCACGTGGTGCCGCTGGACGTGGCCCTGGGCCTGGTGCTGGGGGCCAACCTGGGCAGCGGCCTGCTGGCCGTGCTGACCACCGCCAAATCGGCCGTGGAGGTACGGCAGGTGACCGTGGGCAACCTCGTCTTCAAGCTGATGGGCGTGGCGCTGGTGGCCCCGTTCGCCGGGCTGTGGCTGCGCTATGTGCAGCCCCACATGCCAGGTACCGCGCAGGGCGTGGTGCTGTTCCATCTGGGCTTCAACGTGGTCATCAGCCTGGGGTTCATCGCGTTCACGCAATGGGTGGCCACCTGGGTGACACGTCTGCTGCCCAAGCCCGTGGGCGCGCAGAGCCTGCGGCCCCACCACCTGGACCCGTCAGCCCTGTCCACCCCCTCGCTCGCCATTTCCTGCGCCGCCCGCGAGGCGCTGCACCAGGCCGACGTGGTGGAGACCATGCTGCTGGGCGTGCTCGATGTGATCAAGAAAAATGATGTGCAACTGGCCGAACGCTTGCGCAAAATGGATGACGAGGTGGACGAGCTGTATTCGTCCATCAAGTACTACTTGACCAAGATTTCCCGCGAGGCGCTGGGCGAGGACGAGAGCCGGCGCTGGACCGACATCATCAGCTTCACCATCAACATGGAGCAGATCGGCGACATCATCGAACGCGTGTTGCTGGACATCGAAGACAAGAAGATCAAGAAGGGCCGCCAGTTCTCCGACGCCGGCATGGCCGAGATCACGGAACTGCACGAGCGCCTGATCAACAACCTGCGCCTGGGAATGAGCGTGTTCCTCAACGGCACGGTGCGCGACGCGCAAAAGCTGCTCGAAGAAAAAGCGCGCTTTCGCGACCTGGAGCGCGCCTACGCCGCCACCCATCTGGTGCGCCTGGCGGACAAGACGGTGCAGAGCATGGAAACCAGCTCGCTGCACATCGACCTGATCAGCGAACTCAAGCGCATCAACTCGCACATCTGCTCGATCGCCTATCCCATCCTGGACTCGGCCGGTGCCCTGGCGCCCAACCGCCTGCGCTCGGCCACCAGCGCGGCGCAGGACGCCACGATCGGAAAATGACGGGCTCGCCACCCACGCACGTGCCCCTTCCGAGTGCCGCGCCACTGCTGCCGCCAGACCCCTTGCCGAAAGCCCCGCCTGTGACCTCCCCTGCCCTGCCCGACCGTGCCCTCGAACCCGACGTCGTCATCTATCACAACCCGGAATGCGGCACCTCGCGCAACGTGCTGGCGATGATCCGTGCGAGCGGCATCGAGCCGCATGTGGTCGAGTACCTGAAGACCCCGCCTTCGCGTGCCATGCTGGCATGGCTGGTCACGCGGGCAGGCGTGCCGGCGCGCGACATGCTGCGCGAGAAGCACCCGCTGCACGCCGAACTGGGCCTCGCCGATCCGGCCTTGGACGACACCCGGCTGCTCGATGCCATGGCAGCCCACCCCGCACTCATCAACCGACCCATCGTGGTATCGCCGCGGGGGGTGCGCCTGTGCCGGCCCGCCGAACGGGTGGCGGATATTCTGCCCGCCCGCTAGCGAAGCGGTGGGCCCGGTGCCCGCCCGTGCGCCCATCGGATGGGGTCAGTCCATCTGCTCGACGATCAGGGTCGCGCCCGCCCCGCCGTCCAAGGTCACCGAGCCCAACATCCCATAGAACTGGGCCTGCAAGGTGGAGCCCGCGATCAGCGTCACGATGGTCTCGCCGAGATACCGGTTCGTCGACATGCTGGGCACCTCGGTCAAGGCCGGGTAAGAAGCGCCATTGATGAGCACCCGGGCGCTCGCCAGGGTGGCGGCGGTGGTGCGCATGGCGTATTTCACGCGGTAGCGGCCCGTGGTGGGCACCGTGAAGACGTCGCTGGAACCATTGGCGACAAAGCCACCGCC
Organism: Acidovorax sp. BLS4; assembly: GCF_032929295.1. Taxonomy (NCBI): domain Bacteria; kingdom Pseudomonadati; phylum Pseudomonadota; class Betaproteobacteria; order Burkholderiales; family Comamonadaceae; genus Acidovorax; species Acidovorax sp. BLS4. The sequence continues at coordinate 4,501,679 of NZ_CP136797.1, read as the reverse complement.
GAGGTTCTGCGCCTGCGGCATCGGCACATTGGTGCCCCCCAGCAGGACGGCGATGGTGGAGCCGGCCGTGTTGTGCGCGGCCATCGACACCGCGCTCACCGCCCCGCCAGTGCCCGCAGGGCCGGTGGCCCCGGTCGCACCCGCCGTGCCGGTGGCGCCCGCCGCGCCGGTCGGGCCCGTGGCCCCTATCACGCCCTGAATTCCTTGCGGACCTGCCGGACCGGTGGCGCCAGCCAATCCGATGGGCCCCGTCGCTCCGGTCGCACCCGATGACCCGGTTGCGCCGGTTGCCCCCTGCGCGCCCGTGGCCCCCGTAGCACCTGTCGCCCCACCGGGCCCGGCCGGACCGGTCGCGCCGGTGGGCCCCGCCAAGGCCGAAGCAGCGGCCGGGGAACAACTCCCCAGGCGGCCCGAAGCGCCATCGAAACATGCCAGCTGGCCCTGTTGCGGCGAGGCAGGCAGTGCAGGCAACAGGACCGCGCCATCGGACTGCACCCGCAGGCGCTCATCGGCGCCGCCACTGCTGCGCACGCTGAAGCCGCCGCCAGGGGGCAGCGTGATGCTGACATCGGCGGCATGCGCTGCGGCGACATGTAGAGATGCCGTACAGGCGATCAACGCCGCGAGGACATGGCGGCCATGCCGCGGGCCAGAGGAAATCGTGTGCATGGCGCAACCCGTTCTGATTTTTTTGAGAAACGACTTCTTTGCCGGATGCCTCTTTCCGAACTGGGAAACAGGGCGTGCAACGACGCTCGGGTCCCGGCAAAGATTCGGGGCCGTTGTCCGGAAAACGGCCTGCGTCTTCCGCTTCGGGTGCATGGCTCGACGCCTGCAGCACCTCTCACCCCTCTTACGAGATTTAACAGGCGAATCCGCCCCATGCCAAGGCACCCGCATGGCTTTTTTTTGGATTTCCACGGGGCGCAGCGCCACGGCTGAGCGATGTGAGGGGGGCTTCAGCCCAGGTGTCACGCAACGTGACAAAGGACCCTGCGCACGGCCCCATGCTCCCTCGGCCTACAGGGCGGCGGGACCGCCCAAGGCACTCTGGGCTCTCTTATCTGCATCAGGAGATCTCATGGAAATTCACATCAACACGGGCAATGGCATGGACAACCGCGAGAGCCTGGAACGCTGGGCCGACGCCGAGATCCGAAAGAATCTGTCACGGTTCACCGAGGGCGTGCGGCGCGTCGAAGTGCACCTGTCGGACGTCAACCATGACCGGGGTGGTGCGGACGACAAGCGCTGCGTGATCGAGGCTTTGGTGCCCCAGCATGCGCCCGTTGTCGCAAGCCACAACGCGCCCACCGTGGATGAAGCCTTCCGAGGCGCCGAAGCCAAGTTGCAGCGCGCGCTGGACAGCGCACTCGGCAAGCTCAAGGACCAGCGCGACCGCACCTCGATCCGCACGCAGCCGGAGATGCTGCAGCCTTGATGAATCCAAATCGGCATCCGCCGAAGGCCGGGCAGACCCGTCAGGCACTGCCCCGCCGGCATCCCCGCCCCAGGAGACACGATGAACACCCCCAAGCATCCCCCCGGTAACGACGAGCCGGAAATCACCCAGGAAGACAGCGTGCCGGTGGACGACACAGACCCCGAGGGCGAGGCCATGATGAAAGAGGTCCGCAACGACCGCCTGAAGGTGCCGCCCGGCGAAGAACAGGACTGAGGCCAGGGTGCCCTCTGGGGCGCTTGACCCCGGCCTTCTACCGGACCTGCGAGGTTTCGGCCGCGCGGGCCGTCGCTGCATTGGCGGCGATGCGATCCGCGGGGGCGAGCCCCTCGGGCCGGCGGGCATAACGCTGTGCGAGCACCGCGCACACCATGAGCTGCAGCTGGTGGAACACCATCAGCGGCAGCACGATGGCCCCCACCGCGTGCGAGGCAAACAGCACCTTGGCCATGGGCACGCCGCTCGCTAGGCTTTTCTTGGAGCCGCAGAACACCACGGTGATCTCGTCCTCTTTCGAAAACCCGAACCGCCGGCTGATCCACGTCGTGGCCGTCAGCGCGATGGCCAGAATCACCGCGCACACGACCAGCAGCCCGGCCAGCGCCGGCAGCGGAATCTGCCGCCACAGCCCCTCGATCACCGCCGCACTGAAAGCCGTGTAGACCACCAGCAGGATCGAGCCCTGGTCCACGAACTTGAGCACCGCGGCACGGCGCTGCACGAAGCCGCTGATCCACGGTCGCAGCAGATGGCCCGACAGGAAGGGAACGAACAATTGCAGCGTGATGCGCCCGATGCTGGCCAGCAGATCGTGCGTGCCCCCACCCGCTGCGCCGGCGGCGCCATGCGCCATGGGAACGCCCGGCAGCAGCCAGCCCACCAGCAGCGGCGTGATCACGATGCCCAGCAGCGTCGAGCCCGAGGCAGCGCACACGGCGGCAGGCATGTTGCCGCGTGCCATGGCGGTGAAGGCGATGGCCGACTGCACGGTCGCCGGCAGCACGCACAGGAAGAGCACGCCCAGGTACAGCTCGGGCGTGACCAGCGGCTGCAGCACCGGCCGCAACGCCCAGCCGATCAGCGGAAAGAGCACAAAGGTCGAGGCCACCACCACCAGGTGCAGGCGCCAGTGCGACAGGCCGGCCACGATGGCCTCCCGCGACAGCTTGGCGCCGTGCAGGAAGAACAGCAGCGCAACCGCGGCCAGCGTGGCCTGCTCGAAGCCCTGGGCCACCCGCCCCGAGGCGGGCAGCAGGCTGGCCAGCGCCACGGTGGCGAGCAGCGCGAGGGTGAAATTGTCGGGAAGGAAACGGGAGCGGGCCATGGAGCGCGGAACCTTTGCAATCGGATGGCCGCCATTAGGCCCGGCGCGCGATCCAAAGAGAAATGGATTTATCTGATGGTTTTATGATGGGAAATCATGAATGTCACGCTGCGCCAGCTCCATGTCTTTCGCGCCGTCGCCGCCACGCGCCATTTCAGCCGTGCGGGCGAACAGATCGGCCTGACGCAACCCGCGGTGAGCCGCTGCATCACCGAACTGGAGGCGCAACTGGGTCTGCAGCTGCTCAACCGCACCACGCGCGAGGTCGAGCTGACCGAGGCGGGCCGCAGCCTCGCCGCCCGCCTGGAGCGCGTGCTGGAAGACCTGGACGCGGTGCTGCTGGATGTGCGCGGCATGGCGTCCGAACGGCGGGGCCGGGTGCGCGTGGCCAGCAGCCCCACGCTTTCGGCCCACCTCATGCCTGACTGCATCGCCCGCTGCCAGCGCGAGATTCCGGGGCTGCAGATCGTGCTGCTGGACCGCATTCAGAACGACGTGCTGGCGAGCGTGCTGTCGGGCGAGGTGGATTTCGGCGTGGTGATCGACCCTGGCGAGCGCGAGGCGCTCACCTGCGAGGCCATCCTCACCGAGCCCTTTTGCGTGGCCTGCCCGCCTGGCCATCCCCTGGCGCGCCGGCGCAGCGTGCGCTGGACCGATCTGGCGGGCGAACCGCTGGTTTTGCTCGACCATGCCTCGGGCAGCCGCCGCCTCATCGATCAGGCGTTTTCCGCCCAGGGCGTGGCCGCCACCGTGGCGCAGGAGGTCGGCCATCCGACCACGATCTTTCGCATGCTGGCCGCGGGCCTGGGCATCACCGTGGTGCCCACGCTGGCCTTGCCGCCAGAGGGCCTGCCTGGGGTGGCCGTGCGCCCGCTGCGCCCGCGCGTGGACCGCGAAATCGTGCTCGTCCACCGCCGCAACCGGGCGCTGGCGCCGGTGGCCCAGGCCGCGTGGGACTTGGTACGGACGGTGGCCCGGGAGCGGCAGACAAGAAGTCCGCCCCGTGCAGAGCCAAGGCACTCGACCGAAGCGACGTCATAACTTGCATCGCCAAGCCTTCGAAACCCGCTCTCAGCGGCTTGCGCCAGCGCCCTAACGCTGAGGCGCCGGCCCAGCGTTGTAATCGCGGTTCTGGATCGGCCCGCTGCGTCCAAAAACACGACCGCTCGGTGGCGCGGCAGCGTCGGCAGACGCACTGCTTTGGGCTTGCGCGCCAGGGTTCACCATGTGCTGATAAAACTCCTTCGCAGCGGGCGTGTCGAACATCATGGTTTGCATGTCGGGGTCGAAAGATTCCTGACGCGTGAAGCTAGAGGACGGAGAAGGCACAGAGGCTGGCGGTTTTTCCGTTTTCGGTTGGGGCGTGTGGCTGGTCTGCGCATAGAGCCCCCCCACCATGGCCGCATCCGCCATCAATTGCTGATACCGCTGCTCCTTGACGCTGAGTGGGCGGCCCGAAGACGAGTCCCCACCGATCCGCGTGCGGGGGCGAGCGCCCTGCTCAGACGCAGCGGCTCCCGATTGGGCACGAGAAGAAGGCATTCCGGGCGGAGCGGCATGCGAATGGCGCGATGTCTTTCCTGACGAACTCCCCGAGGATTTGCCTGAACCCTCTTTCGGATGGGCCTGCGTGTCGCTGGACTTGCTGCGACCTATGCCTAATTTATGGGTGATGCCGTTGAACATGGGAATCCTTGCGTGCAGTGTGGAACATGGCTCTACTTTAGGCATGCGCCAGATGGGCGCCGAAGCCATCCGAAGCAGTGCGTTGCAAAACGCAATCGACTGGCCTTGGCCTTCACTTCTGCGGCCAGTCAACCGCACCAGCACCAGCGCCGCCTCCGCCGTGAACCGGCTGCGCACCAACCGGAGGCATGAAGAGCCTGAAAGGCCTCCGCCGCAATAAGTACTAGGGCATATCGCTATAAAAACAATAGCATTAGAAAATTGATGCGCAGCAGGTTCCTCTTGGCAACCGAGTCGTCCACGTTGTCCAGCGCCAACGATTCGGTCAGTGCCAGCAGGTGGTGGCGGATGCCGGTCTGCTGGATCGCCTCGACCACGCCCGCCACGAGGCCGGGGGGCGAACCCGCCGCACGCTCCCGTTCACCGAGACGTGCTTGTTACTAGCGGCATGATTCACTCAGCGATGCACGGGGCATCGCATCGGCAATCAGCGTCCTACGCCCGGCCGGGTGAACATGCGGCCGCCCATCGATCCAATCGCCGCCCGGTCTTCTTCGCTGACCTCCATGGCTTCTTCGTCTGCCAGACCGTGGTCGGAGATGGTGTCCGAATCGCTGTCCTGCTCCAGCGAAAAACCGAAACTTTCCAGCGTCAGGGGTTCGGATGTGCGGCGACTGCCCGCTTCGGACGATGCGGATGTCTCTGCCTCGTCTTCGTCATCGGGCGGGAGCATGCCCTGGCTTTCCATGATCTTATTTCTGTGGATCTGCTGATTGATTTCCGAGAGACTGCCGTCCCGAAGCTCACCGGGCAGCGGTGCGGGCTTTCCCTTCGTGCCATCCGTTTTCTCAGCGATCCCTTCCCTCACCGCGTACTCGGCAAACTGGACCTTCCGGCGAGCGCCGGCGACCGTAGCGGCCGGCTCGGCGCCACCTTGCGGCCGGACCGCTGCGTACGCCGCGTTGAAGCGCCGGCCTTGGAACTGGGTGCTGCGGCTGAGCTTCGGCCCCTCCCCTGCCGTCAAGGACGGGCCGGTCGCGTCGGATGGCGCGCCGGCGCTGGCAGGCGAGGCAGAAACCGAGGCGGCAACGGATTCCGGCGGCGGCGGTGATGCAGGCCGTGTCCTTCGGGACGTCGCGGCCCGCCAGCCGGTCGCCGAAGGCGAAGTCGGACTGGAGGATTCCAAAGGGGCCTCGGGCTGCACGGGCTCTTTGTCCGGCCGGCGAATGGCTTCCTGTGGGCGCGAGGGCCCAGCCCCTTCGCCCGACGTCCCGGGCCGGGGCGCCGGACTTTCATCGCGCTGCCTGCGCAGGCGCTGCGATGGGTATGCGGGAGTGCTGGCGGTCGGCTGGTGAGCGCCTCCTTGCAGGTTTTGCCGCTGCCCCGCCCGCTGGCGGGCCGCGAGATTCTCAGCGGCAATGTGCAGCATTTCAAATCGATGGAAACTGACCCCCTGGTTGTTGATGGTGTTCATCTTTGCGCACACTGCCTCGTATTCCGCTTTGAGATGCGGGTCGGCCGCCGTGCGTCGGAAAACCTCTTCGGTCGAGCAGTTGCTCGCATTGGCGCGCGCCGTCAGGTTCTCCTTGACCGCTCTATCAAGGGCCGCGCGATCTGGAACGAATGTCTCGCTGCCAGTCGCCTGCGCGAACATTTGGCTCCCGATCTTGTTCCTCTCGGCTGAAATGACGCGGTGATCGTAGAGTTGGGAAGCCACGCTCCAATCCAGGCGTGCAGTCCTGTTGCGCTGTGCCTGAAGGTCGATCCGCGGCTGCCCCAGCTGCCCGGCCACAGGCCCCGCCCCCGTCTGCCGCGATGGCGGCATTCCATGGGGAGATGCGTGCCGATGGGGCGACGTGCGCGGCGGCGAAGCGGGGGGCGATGCCGGCCGCTCCAAAGACGAAGAGCCGCCGGTGAGTTTGCGCTTGATGTGACCGAGACCGAGCATGGTGATTTCCTTGGAAAACGGGGCTGGGCCCATGTTTCCGATCTGACCAGCGGATGGCCTCAATTCCCACCCCAGCCCGAAACGCCTGCGGCGCACCGAAGCGAGACCTGCCAGGGCCCTCGCGCGCTACCAGCCGTAGAACCCCGCCAGCACCAGCGCCGCCTCCGGCGTGAACTCGCCGCGCGCCAGCCGTGCGTGCACTTCGGCGGTGGGCAGCAGTTCGAACCGTTCCACCTCGCCGTCCTGGTTCTCGGGCACCAGGCCCTCGGGCACGGTGGCGTGGAACCAGTCGATGCGCTCGACCATGTAGCCCACGCCTTCGCCGTCGCTGCTGGGCCGGGCGAAGTCCACGTGGCCGCCGTGCGCCACGGAGTGCAGCGCGCTCGTGCGCAGGCCCGCCTCTTCCCAGGTTTCCCGCTCCAGGGCCGTGTCCAGCGTGTCGGCGGCGCTGACCATGCCGCCCATGAGCGTGTCCCACTTTCCAGGGTGGGTGGGTTTGTCGAAGGCGCGCTGCTGCACCCACACGCGGCCGTCGGGCGCACTGCCCACCAGGTGCACGGCCTGGGTGGCGAGCCCCAAGGGGCGCACGGCGCCGCGCTCCACGGTGCCGATGCGCTCGCCGGCGGCGTTGCACACGGCGAGCTGCTCGTCGCGCCAGGCCCCGCAGCGGCCGGCCTGGCGCAGCGCCTGCGCCAGGGCCGCCAGGGCGGCGGTCACGTCGCCGGCCGGGGCATCGAGGTGCCATGCAGCTGCACCGTGATGCTCCTTTTTTGATAGCAACCAGGGCAAAGAATACCCCGGCGTGAGGGCGATTTCATCCAGAACGCCCTCGGCGACCGAGCCCACCGCGTGCCCGGCCACCACGAACGGCAGGCGCGGCGCGGCGGGGGGCTGCTGCGCCTGGCGGCGCGCGGCGGGCACCCAGCCCGGCACGGGCTGCCCGCTCATTCGAGGGTGAGGATGGTGCAGCCCGTGGTCTTGCGGGCCTCCAGGTCGCGGTGCGCCTGCTGCACGTCGCGCAGGGGGTAGCGCTGCTCGATGTGGATCTTGACCGCGCCGCTTTGCACCACCGCGAACAGGTCGTCCGCCATGGCCTGCGTGGCCTCGCGCGTGGCCATGTGGGTGAAGAGCGTCTGCCGCGTGACGTACAGCGAACCCTTGGCGCCCAGCAGGCCGGGCGGGAACGCCGGCACCGGGCCCGAGGCATTGCCGAAGGTGGCCATGAGGCCGAAGGGCCGCAGGCAGTCGAGCGACTTCTCCCAGGTGTCCTTGCCCACGGAGTCGTACACCACCTTCACGCCCTTGCCGCCGGTGATGTCCTTCACGCGCGCGGCGAAGTCCTCGGTGCGGTAGTTGATGGCGTGGGCCGCGCCGTTGGCGAGCGCGAGGCGGCATTTTTCGTCGCTGCCGGCCGTGCCGATGAGCTGCAGGCCCAGGGCCTTGGCCCACTGGCAGGCGATCAGGCCCACGCCGCCGGCGGCCGCGTGAAAGAGCACGTGGTCGCCGGGCTGCAGGCCCTCGGCGGGCAGGGTCTTCTTGAGCAGGTACTGCGCCGTGAGGCCCTTGAGCATCATGGCCGCGCCGGTCTCGAAGCCGATGGCGTCGGGGAGCTTGCAGACGGTCTTGGCGGGCATCACGCGCACTTCGGAGTAGCTGCCGGGCGGGTTGCTGGCATAGGCCGCGCGATCGCCGGCCTTCAGGTGCGTGACGCCCTCGCCCACGGCTTCGACGATGCCCGCGCCCTCCATGCCGAGGGTGGCCGGCATGGACAGCGGATAGAGGCCCGTGCGGTGGTAGACGTCGATGAAGTTCAGGCCCACCGCATGGTGGCGGATGCGGATCTCGCCCGGGCCGGGGTCGCCGACGGCCACATCGACGACATGGAGTTCTTCGGGGCCGCCATGCTGGCGGATCTGGACGGCAAGGCTCATGGGGAACACTCCTGCAAGCTGAGAAGGGGGAAGGAACGAGAGAACGAAAAGCGGGCGACCGGCTGACGGAAAGCGGGTGAATCCTGCCATGTTTTGCCGCGGCCTGCCGGAGCGAGGCGCTACAGTCCTCGCCCATGACGCAACGACTCACCCCGGGCACGATCGCCCTGCTGGCCACCGCGCCGCTGCTGTGGGCCGGCAACGCGGTGGTGGGCCGGCTGGTCCACACGCTGGTGCCGCCCGTCACGCTGAACTTCATGCGCTGGGCGCTGGCATTCCTGGTGCTGCTGCCGCTGGCGTTCCGCGTGCTGGGGCCGCAAAGCCCGCTGTGGCCGCACTGGCGGCGCTATGCGGCGCTCGGTCTGCTGGGCATCGGCTGCTACAACGCGCTGCAGTACATGGCGCTGCAGACCTCCACGCCGCTGAACGTGACGCTGGTGGGCTCCAGCCTGCCGCTGTGGATGCTGACGGTGGGCGCGCTGTGCTTCGGCGCGCCCGTGCGGCGCCCGCAGCTGATCGGCGCGGTGCTGTCCATGGCCGGGGTGCTGCTGGTGCTGAGCCGGGGCGAGTGGGGCCAGCTGCTCGCGCTGCGCCTGGTGCCCGGTGACCTGTTCATGGTGCTGGCGACGATCTCCTGGGCGTTCTACAGCTGGCTGCTGTCGCGCACGCACGAGCCGGCCACGGTGCGCTCGGACTGGGCGGCGTTCCTGATGGCGCAGATGGTGTTCGGCCTGGCCTGGTCGGGCGCGTTTGCCAGCGGCGAATGGGCGCTGGGCCACACGCACATCGAATGGGGCTGGCCGCTGGCCGCGGCGCTGGCCTTCATCGCGCTCGGGCCGGCCATCCTCGCCTACCGGTGCTGGGGCGTGGGCGTGCAGCGCGCGGGCCCGGCGGTGGCGGGGTTCTTCATCAACCTCACGCCGCTCTTTGCCGCCGTGATGTCGGCGATGTTCCTGGGCGAGACGCCGCGCCCCTACCACGCGGCGGCGTTCCTGCTGATCGTGGGCGGCATCGTCGCCTCGTCCCGGCCCCACAAGGCCTGACCGGCCATCCGAGGCAAAACGGCCTCCAGCGCAATCGATACTAGGGCATACCGCTATTAAAAATATAGCAAACCGGCGATCCCCCCGCGGGCTGGGTCGCTGACGCGGCCGGCCCGACGCACGGGCGCGGCCGGCCCGACGCACGGGCGCGGCCGGTTCAGAGCGGCCCGGGCAGGGGTGCGCTCGGCGCGGCGGTGCTGGCAAAGCGCTCCACCAGTTCCCCGACCGGCAGGGGGCGTGCGAAGAGATAGCCCTGGTACAGGTCGCAGCCGTGCAGCGCCAGGAAGTCCTTTTGCTCGACGGTCTCCACGCCTTCGGCGATCACCTGCAGCTCCAGATTGCGCGCCATGCCGATGATGGTCTGCACGATCACGTCGTCGGTGGGACGCACGCCCAGGTTGCGCACGAACGACTGGTCGATCTTGAGCTGGTGCAGCGGCAGCCGCGTGAGGTAGGCCAGCGACGAATAGCCGGTGCCGAAATCGTCCACCGAAAAGCGCACGCCCTTGGTGCGCAGCAGGTGCATCTTGGCGACCGAGTCTTCCACGTTGTCCAGCACCAGCGACTCGGTCAGTTCCAGCTCCAGCAGGTGCGGGCGGATGCCGGTCTCCTGGATCACCTCGACCACGCCCGCCACGAAGTCGGGGTGGCGGAACTGCCGTGCGCTCACGTTCACCGACACGTGCACGTTGCGCAGGCGCGGATCGCGCTGCCATTCGGCCAGCTGCTCGCAGGCCGTGCGCAGCACCCACATGCCGATGGGCACGATCAGCTCGCTCTCCTCGGCCACCGCGATGAAATGGCCGGGGGCCACCAGGCCGCGCTCGGGGTGCTGCCAGCGCAGCAGCGCCTCCACGCCCACCATGGTGCCGGGCAAGGTGAACTGCGGCTGGTAGTGCAGCACGAACTGGCCCTGCTGGATGGCGACCTGCAGGTCCACTTCGAGCTGCGCGCGCTGGGTGATGACCACCTGCATCTGCGGATCGAAAAAGCACAGGCCGTGGCCGCGCCGGGCCTTGACCTGGTACATGGCGATGTCGGCCTGCTTGAGCAGCTCGGCCGCCGACTGCCGCGAGTCGCCGAACACGGTGGCGCCGATGCTGCAATTGCTGTGGTGCGTCTGCGCCCGCAGCTGGTAGGGCTTGCTGAGCGCCAGCAGGATCTTCTCGCCGATGCGCCGCGCCAGCGTGGCGGCCTCCTGCGGGTCGCGCGCCAGGTCGCACAGCATGACCACGAACTCGTCGCCGCCCAGCCGCGCCACGGTGTCGGTGGTGCGCACGCAGTCCTTCAGGCGCACCGCCACCTGCTGCAGCAGCAGGTCGCCCACTTCGTGGCCCTGCGTGTCGTTGAGGGTCTTGAAATGGTCCAGGTCGAGGAACAGCAGCGCCCCCAGCTCCCGCGAGCGCGCCGCCGTGGCGGCGGCCTGGTTGAGCCGGTCCAGCAGCAGGCGCCGGTTGGGCAGGCCGGTCAGCAAGTCGTAGAAGGCGAGGTTCTCGATCTCGGCGCTGGCCAGGCGCAGGTCGGTCACGTCGTGGTAGGAAATCATCAGGCCGCCCTCGGGCGTGGCGCGCTCGGTGATCTGGATGAAATGCCCGTTGGGCAGCATCTGCTCGTGCGTGCCCTCCGGGTGGCGCTGCAGCGCCAGGCGCTGGTCCACCCATTCGCGCCTTTGCCGCTCGGTGGCCTCGGGCAGGTGGTGCAGCACCGTCGCCTCCAGCAGCGCGCGAAACGGCAGGCCCTCGGTCATCACGCCGCGCAGCCAGGGAAACATGTCCTCGAAGCGGCGGTTCCATTGCAGCACCTCCAGGTTGCGGCCCAGCAGCACGAAGCCGGTGACCATGGAGCCCAGCGCCTGGTCGAGCGTGGCCTTGGAACTGGCCAGCGCCACGCGCGCGCGGTTCATGCGCGTGAGGTAGGCGATGGTGAACAGCCCCGCAGCAGCCACGGTCACGCCGAAGAACAGCGCCACGAGCAAGATGGCCGTGCGCTCGCTGCGCCAGGACGACAGCGCCGCCGCCTCGGGCAGGCTGGCCGAGATCCAGAAATCCGGATACAGGATGGGCCGAGCGACCACCAGCGACGACACGCCGGTGATGCGGGCGCCCTGGCCCCAGGCGCTGATGGGCACGCCGACCTCGCTCAGCGGATGCACCCGCGCGCGGTGGCGCGCATCGCCCCGGCCCGAGAACCCCAGCAGCATCTGCCCCTGCCCGCGCTCCAGCGTGACCTCCAGACCGGCAATGTCCACCGCCTGCGTGAGCACCGACACCAGCATGCTGGTGGGCACCTGGGCCACGGCGATCAGGCGCTCTCCGCCCAGTGAGCGCACGTGGCGGGCCACGTACACCACGCGCTCGGAACTGGCGAAGCTGATGGTCGGCACGCTGATCGCCAGCGTGGGCACGGGCTGGCCCATGACCTCCTCGAAGAAGCCCGAGGGCAGCTCCATTCCCACGCGGGCGCCGGCCGCATCCGACGAGGCGACCACCTTGCGCTGCCCATCCAGCAGGGCCACGTAGCGCACCATGAGGTTCTGGCGGGCGGCCGCGCGCAGCAGTTGGCTCACCGCGCCGGGATCGCGGGATTCATGCACCTGCTCGCGCATCGCCATGAGGTCGGCGGTGCTGGCCAGCAGCACATCCAGGCCGAGCAGCGACCGGTTGACCGCGGCCTCGGCGCCGGTGGCAAAGCGCGTGACCTGCGCCTCGCTCTCGGCCAGCGCCGAGTGCCGCGTGCTCCATACCAGCCATGCCGCCGCCCCCGTCAGGGCCAGCAGGAACAAGGCCACGACGCCGCCCACGGCGATGCGGATGCGCCTGGAAATGGAGGGCATCACGGGGCCCGTGGGGCGGCGATGCCGCGCGCGGGGCCGACCGTACGGTTCCAGAGATCCACGCAGGCGGGGCCGCAGCGCCGCTGCCAGTTCGCCAGCACGGTGGTGCGCAGGATCTCCACGCGCCGCGCATCGTCGGCCGCCGACACCGGCACCACCACCATGGAACCCTTGGCGCCCTTCACGCAGGTGGGCCGGCCCGTGTTGCACGCGAGCCCCTCGGTCGTCTCGCGCTCGGCATCGGCCCAGATGGCTGCCTCCAGCCGGGGCACCTCGCGCTGCAGCAGGGTGCGCAGGTCGGGGGGCAGCGAATTCCACACGTCGCGGTTGGCCCCGAAGATCGACAGGCCCCAGGTGAGCGGCATGGGATAGACGTACTGGGTCACCTCGTACAACCCCAGGGTGTTGCCCGACATGGTGCCGGTCACGGCGCATTCGCTATCGCCGGCCTTGAGGCTGGCCACCATCTGGCCAAAGCCCGTGTGCACCGGAATGCCGCCCACCGCGCTGATGAAGTCCGCCTGCGAGGCCGAGGCCACGCGGATGCGCCGGCCGGACAGGTCGGCCAGGCCCGTCATGGCGTTCTTGCAGAAGATCACCTGGGCCGGATAGACGTAGATGGCCAGCATTTCCATGTTGCGCTCCTGGCGCAGCGACGCCTGGAGATATGGTCGAAACGCGGCGACCGTGGTGCGCAGGCTGGCGATGTCGGGACTCAGGCCCGGCAGATCGGGCGCCGTGTACTGCGGGTACTGCGCGGTGAGGGAACTCATCAGCACGGTGCCGAAGGGCACCACGCCCAGCTCGACCAGGCGCAGCATCTCCATGCCCGGCACGCCCGCGCGGTCGAAGGGCACGATGGTGGAAGAAAAACGGCCATTGCTGAGCCGGGCCAGCTCCTGCGTCCAGAACGGTGCCTCGCGCTGCGTGTACTGCGACAGGGCACCCAGGCTGCCGACCACGCGCAGCATGAACGGCGCAGGGGTGGGGGCCGGTGCCGATGCGCCCGGCCCGCCGGCGCTGGCGGCCGGGGGACTCTGGGCGTGCCCTGTCAAAGTAGCGCAGCAGAGCCAGGCCAGTGCCAGTCGGCACAGTGCGCGGGTCAGGAAAAGGTGTTGCATGAAGGAACGCCGTGGTTCTTGTTGCCGTGTCGCCGCCAGAGATTTCTCCCTCCCCGGCTTTTGTACCATCTTGCCGCGATTTGACCAATGGGCAGCGACCCAGGAGCGATCCGTTTGACAACACCCGCGCGCACGGCACGGTGCGCCACCGGATGCCCGGCGGCCGGCCGCCGCCGACACGCGTTCACCGACCTGCGGTTCAGAGCCAGCCCGCCCGCCGGAAGCGGTAGTACAGGTAGCCGCACACGCTGAGGATGAGCACCAGCGCCGCCGGGTAGCCGTAGGTCCACTTCAGCTCGGGCATGCCCTCGAAGTTCATGCCCCAGATGCCGGCGAACGCGGTGCAGACCGCGAAGATGCTGGCCCAGGCCGCCAGGCGCTTGGTGATCTCGTTCTCCTCGATCGTCACCATCGAGAGATTCACCTGGATGGCGGTGCCGATGGTGTCGCGCATGGCGTCGATCGAGCCGTTGATGCGGCTCAGGTGGTCGAGCACGTCCCGGAAGTAATCCTGCGAGCCCATGCACACCTGGGGCACACGCCCGCCGTGCAGCTTGCCCACCCCTTCCATCAGCGGCGCCACCGCCCGCTTGAGCACCATGGCACGGCGCTTGAGTTCGTAAAGGCGCTGGATGTTGTTGTGCGGCGCGCCCTTGGTGAAGATCTGCTGCTCGATCTGCTCGAGCTCCACCTCCAGCGCGTCGATCACCGGAAAGTAGCGGTCCACCACCGCGTCCAGCAGGGCGTACAGCACGAAGCCCGACCCGGTGCGCAGCAGCTCCGGCTGGCGCTCGCAGCGCTCGCGCACGCCCAGGAACCCGAGCTTGCTGCGGTTGCGCACCGACAGCACGTAGTTGCTGCCGACGAAGACATCGACCTCGCCCACGTTGATGCCGCCCTGCTCCGCGTCGGGCTCGACCAGGTGCAGGACGGCGAACAGCGAGTTGCCGTATTCCTCGATCTTGGGGCGCTGGTGGCCGTGCTGGGCATCCTCCACGGCGAGTTCGTGCAGGCCGAACTCCTGCTGCATCTCTGCAAGCTCCCGCGGCGTGGCATCGGCCAGGGCCACCCAGACGAAGCAGCCTGGCAGGGAGACGTAATCGCTGATGTGGTCGACCGAGATATCGGCCAGCTTGGCACCGTTTTGGTAGGCAACGCAATTGATCAGCATGGGGCAATTCAGGTCGACGGCAACGGCCTGGATCTTGCCATGCCGGCGCTACGTTCCGGCGCTCCCGAGGTCCCTGGGCGGCAGCGGCAAAAAAGCCTGCAGACGCGCGTCGTAGTCCCAGCGCGTCAGCCGGTGGCGCGCGGGCAGCACCTCGGCGCCGGACCGCACGGGCGCGGGGCACTCCAGCGTCACCAGGCTGTTGGGCGCATGGGCGCGCAGGCGCACCGACACGGCCGTGCCCGCGCGGGCGGCCCACAGGCCGGGCAGCACCTCGGCCAGCCCTGGTTCGTGCGCATGGCCGGACAGCAGCAGCTGGGCACCCGCCTCGCGCCAGCGCGCCAGGGCCTCGCCCGCGCGGTGGGGCCGGTGCTCGGTGTCGCTCGTGGGGTGCACCACCAGCGGGTGGTGCGTGACCACGATGCGCCAGCGGTCGCGCGGGGCCGAGGCCAGGCGCTGCGCCACCGCGTCGATCTGGGCATGCGACAGGCTGCCGCGCTCGTGCCGCCAGGGTCGCGTGGTGTTCACCCCCACGGCCAGGAAGCCGTCCACGTCGCACACCGGCTCCAGGTCGCGCCCCCACCAGCGCTCGTAGCGGCGGTAGGCCCGGCCCAGCCGCTCCCACCAGGCGAACAGCGGCACGTCGTGGTTGCCTGGCATGACCAGCCGATGCGGCACGCCCAGGCCGGCGATGAACGCATGCGCCTGCTCGAACTGCTCGGCCGTGGCGCGCTGCGTAAGGTCACCCGACACCACCAGCAGCGACACGTCCAGCGTCTTGACCAGCCGGGCCACCGCCGCGCACACACGCGGGTCGTGCGCACCGAAGTGCAGGTCCGACAGGTGCATGAGAACGCTCATGGGCGGTCTTCGGGGCGGGTGACTCAGCCGGCCGCCAGGCCGGGTACCGCCACCGGGGCGCCCTCCGGAAGGGCGGCCGGGGGCGGGGCCGCCACCGGCACGGCGCCCTCGGCGGCGGGATCGTCGTCGCGTGCCGTGGCGGTGGGCGCCACCAGCCACAGCGGGCGCTCTTCCACCCGAAAGCGCAGCGGCGGCGCCATCCATTCGCGCTCGCCGTCGAAGGCCACCTTCACGCGGTGCGGCCGCCAGGTGGGCTCCACCACCATCTCTGCGCAGGCCAGGCTGATGACGGCTTCATCGCGCGCCAGCTGGCCCACGGCGGCATTCCATACGGTGCGTGCCGTGGCGGCGCGGTCCTGGGGCTTGAGCAGCAGCACCGCCAGGCGGTCGCCTTCGGCCACGTCCTCCGCCTGCGGAATGCCCAGGCGCTCCAGTTGCAGGGGGTTGTTGCCGACGAACAGCGTGGAGGCGAAAAACTCCTCGCGCGTCGGATCGGCCACCCGGTGCTGGCGCAGCGCCACGCGCCAGCGGCGCGCCGAGGCCGGCCGAAAGAAGCTCCACACGGCGGACACGATGGCCACCCAGCGCGAGCGGCCGAAGCGGCGCGAGGCCAGCTCGCGCTGCTCCAGCAGGCGCGGGTACAGCCCCACGCTGGCGTTGACGAGGAACATGCGTTCGTTGACGAAGCCCACGCTCACCGGCCGCGCATCGCCCGAGTCCATGGCGGCCAGGATGTCGTTGGCCGCCTGCTCCGGGTCGAGCGACAGGCTCTGCTCTCGCGCGAAATAGTTGAAGGTGCCGACCGGAATGACACCCATGCGCACCTGGTGCTTCCAGGCGGCGGTGGCCACCGCGTTGATGGTGCCGTCCCCGCCCGCGGCCACCACCAGGCCGCCGTCGGCCTGGGCGGCGAGCGCGGCCTCTTCGGCCGCCTGGACGATGCCGGCGCGCTGCGCGGGCACGTGCCACTGCACGGCATTGCTTTGCAGGGGAGCCAGTCCCTCGAGGCGGGCTCGCAGCTGGCCATGGTCGGCGCCGGGCCGGTGGGGCACCACCAGATGGATCGGGCCACGGCCCCTTGGCATGGACGCTGGCAGGTCGTTGGATGGCATGTCGGGAAGGCTTTCGAGGGAGTGTCACCCTGCGCAGGGCTGGACCCGATCAGGCTCGGGGATCGGTGCCCGCACCGCGGGACGCCCGATTCTGCACACGGACCGGGCAAGGGTGCATCGGCAGTCAGGCGCACCCCTTGTCAGCCATGGCCGACACGCCACGCCGCCGCTGTGCGCGCCGCTCGCAGCAGCCCGCAAACCCCGACGGATCGCCAGGAAATGGGATTGGCCGCCCGCCACGCGCCTGCCACCATTGCCGCCCTGGTCCACTCCCTCGCTGCGCGATCCATGCCACTGCCCCACCGCCATCCCTGCCCTGCCCGCCCCGCGCGGCCGCGCCCGAACCCATCGCCCGCCCCACTGGAGACCCGCGCATGATGGACGTCCAGGCCATGGCCCTGTGGGCCGGATCGCACCCCCTGACCGTCTGGACCGGGGGACTGGCCATCGCGCTGGTGGCCGCCGCTGCGGCCTGGGCGGCCAACGGGCCGCTGCGCACGCATGGGGCCCGGTGGGTCGCCCCCTGGACCGAGCGCTGGGGCGCGCCGCAAAACGCCGGCGCGCGGCTGCTGGCCACCCTGTGCGTGGCTGCCCTGCTGCTGCTGGCGTGCGCGCAGGCGCTGGCCGCCATCGCAGAGGAATGGGCCGCGCCCACCGCGTGGGCCCTGTTCGACGACACCCTGGCCGCCACGCTGCGCGCCACCGCCAGCGTGGCCACGCTCACCCTGTTCGCGAACCTGACCCATGCCGGCGACACCGCCGTGCTGACGGTGCTGGCCGTGGCGGTGGCCGCCGCCCTCTGGCTGCGCCGTGACCGCCTGCTGGCCCTGGGCTGGACGGCGGCGCTGGCCGGCAACGGGCTGCTCACGCGCGGCTTCAAGCACACCTTCGAACGCGTGCGGCCGGTGCACACGCACGAGATCGCCGTGGCCGACGGCTTCAGCTTTCCGAGCGGGCACAGCAGCAGCTCGCTGGTGGCCTACGGCATGCTGGCCTATCTGGCGCTGCGCCTGCTGCCCGCGCGCTGGCACCTGCCGGCCGTGCTGGTGGCGGTGGCCACCGTGTTCACCGTGGGCTGGAGCCGCGTGGTGCTGCAGGTGCACTTTGCCAGCGACGTGCTCGCCGGCTGGCTCACCGGCGGGGCATGGCTCGTGTGCTGCGTGATGGTGATGTCGGGCATCGGCCACTGGCGGCGCTCCCGCGCCACGCCCGTGGCTTGAGGGGGGGCGTCAGCCCGCCCTGCGCGCGGCGCGGTCCGCCGCCAGGGACCACCCGAACACCGCCAGCCCGCCCAAGGCCAGCAGCACGCCCACCCAGCCGGTGGAGGTCCAGCCCAGGCCGGCCGTGATCGCCACGCCGCCCAGCCAGGCGCCCAGCGCATTGGCGCAATTGAAGGCCGAGTGGTTGAGGGCCGCGGCCAGGGTCTGCGCCTCACCGGCCACGTCCATCAGCCGGATCTGCAGCGCCGGGCCGATGGCGACGATCGTGCCCAGCAGGAATGTCGCCGCGGCCGCCGTGACCACATGGTGCGCCGCGAACACGAAGCCGCCCAGCACCACGATGGACCACAGCAGCAGCCCGCCGATCGTGCGCATCAGCGATTTGTCCGCCAGGCGGGCACCCACCAGGTTGCCCGCCACCATGCCCGCGCCGAACAGCGCCAGCACCAGCGGCACACCGGCCAGCGGCAGCCCGGCCACCTCGGTCAGCGTGGGCTTGATGTAGCTGAACACCGAGAACATGCCGCCGAAGCCGATCGCCCCGATGCCCAGCGTGAGCCACACCTGCTTGCGCCGCAGCGCCCCCAGTTCGCGCCAGGGGCTGGCGCCCTCGGCCGGCGGCTGGTAGGGCACGCCCCGGCGCACCATGGCCATGGCCGCCACCGCGATCAGCCCCACGAAGACGAACGCCGCGCGCCAGCCGAACACCTGCCCCAGCCACGCCGCGATCGGCACCCCCAGCAGGGTGGCCCCGGTCAGCCCCAGCATCACCAGCCCCACCGCGTGGGCGCGCCGCCCCGGTGGCGCGAGCGACGCCGCCACCAGCGCCGCGACGCCGAAATACGTGCCGTGCGGCAGCCCCGTCACGAAGCGCAGCACGTTCAGCGACAGGTATCCGGGCGCCATCGCCGAGGCGAAATTGCCCAGCGCATACACCCCCATCAACGCGATCAGCAATGCCCGCCGGCCCCAGCCCGCCGCCAGCACGGCCAGCACCGGCGCGCCGATCACCACGCCCAGCGCATAGGCGCTGATGACGTGGCCCGCCTGAGGAATGCTCACCCCGATGTCGCGCGCCACCTCGGGCAGCAGGCCCATGATGACGAACTCGCCGGTACCGATGGAAAACCCGCCCAGGCCCAGCGCCAGCACGGCGCGCAGCAGCGTGCGGTCGTCCCGCGCGGGGGCAGTGGGAGAGATAGCGGCCGCCGGGGCGTCGGCGCAAGGGGGAGGAATCGAAGGCGTGGTCATGGAGGAACGGCTGGCGGGCAAGCAGATCAGGGTTAACCCGCAGGCCAAAGACCATATCACGCTCCGCCGCGCTCCGCAGGCCGGGGAACATCGCAGAACGCGCCGCTATGCTTTGGCGGCAGCGGCCTTGCGGCCCCGCGAATCCTCTTTGCATCCATCCCCCCAAGGAGTCCCCATGAACGACCAACCCTGGCACGGCGTGCGCGTGCTGGCCTTCGACATCTTCGGCACCGTGGTGGACTGGCACGGAAGCATCGTGCGCGAGGTGCAGGCCCTCTATCCGCAGGTGGACGCCGACGCCTTCGCGCTGGCCTGGCGCGAGGGCTACCAGCCCGCCATGCAGCGCGTGCGCAGCGGCGAACTGGGTTGGACCCGCATCGATGAACTGCACCGCCTGATCCTGGACGGCCTGCTGCCCCGCTTCGGCCTGCAGCACCTGACCGAGCCCGAGCGCCAGCACCTGAACCGCGTGTGGCACCGGCTCGACCCCTGGCCCGACAGCGTGGAGGGCCTGCAGCGCCTGAAGCGCCGCTACACGATCACCACGCTCTCCAACGGCAACATCGGCCTGCTGACGAACATGGCCAAGCGGGCCGGCCTGCCCTGGGACTGCATCCTGAGCGCCGAGGTGTTCCGCGCGTACAAGCCAGATCCCTCGGTGTACCAGGGCGTGGCCCGCACGTTCGACCTGGCGCCGGGGCAGGTGATGATGGTGGCGGCCCACCACGAGGACCTGGCGGCGGCGCGGGAATGCGGGCTGCGGACGGCCTACATCGAGCGGCCATGGGAGTTCGGGAGGGCCAGGCCAAAGGACGTGTCACCGCAGGCGGGAAACGACTGGCATGCGGAGAGTCTGGTGGGGCTGGCGGAGCGACTGGGCGCGTAAGCCGGCACGCGAGGCGCCAGCATCGCACGTGGGACGGCGGCAGGTAAGCTCACCGTATAACCACAGCGCCGAGGGATGGATGACCGAACAACGTTGATGTGTCGACGCGACGGCTGCAGCAAGCCCGTCGAAATATCCGATCCAGGCCCGATGCGCCGGTTCATCCTCCAACTCCAGCAGTTGTACCAGGCCTCGACGCTGGCCGGTGACAACGCGGCGCAGTATTGGGCCGACATCGCGGTGAACTCCAGAAGCCCTTGGGCTCCATTGGCACACCTCCCCGGCGCCGTCGCGGTGTTATGGACACCCGAAATAGCACCAACCACCGCACTCACGCTCGGAACGGCAGGTTATGGATTCGCCGCTCTGCCCAAGAACCTGATTCACTTCACTACGACAGCCGGTGCTGCAGGGATAGCACGCACCGGAGTGATCCGAGCCAGCGCTTTCCCCCGTCATGGCATCTATGGTCCAGGTGTCTATATGGCGCGCATCGGGCGGCCCACCAATCTGATCGTGGCAGCGCAGGCCCGGGTTCCGATCATGCTGGCCACGCCAGCGGGCACGGCACGTATCCTTCCTTACCTGGTGTATGTGAGATGGGGACTCAACGGCGTTAAGGTCACCCGATGAGCAAACGGAAACCCTCCGACTATCTTCAAACGGCAACAATCTGGTTTGCCTGGGCCTGCTGGGCCATCGCCTACTGGCAGTCGAGCTGGTGGTGGGTGGCGGGGTCCATGGTTCCTTATCTTCTTTCGCAGAGTTTCGGCCACTTTTTGGACCAAGACAAAGACGGCGGATGAATTGCCAAGCCGCAGCCTCTTCGGGATTACCGAATGCTCAACCCGCCACCATCCCCTGCACGAACCGCCGCACACGCGCATCGAACTCCGCGCTGGTCGCGGTGAACTCCACCCCCGCCAGCACCTGATCGCCCACCGGCTTGAGGGTGACCACGCGGGCGTACACGTCCCGGGCCGGGTAGTGCACCAGCGGCAGGTCGAAGGCCAGGCGCAGCTCGCCATGCAGCGGCACGGTGCCGTTCAGCTCCAGCAGCGCGCCGTGGTAGCCCATGTCGCGCAGGATGCAGGGCACGGCATGGGGCATGACCATGCCGTCCTGCACCAGTTGCCAGCTGCACGGCAGGCGCGCCTCCACGCGGTGGCTGCGGCGGAACTCCTGGCGCGGCACCTTGAGCTTGCGGCTGGGCACCGCCACCAGTTCGCGCATGGACAGCGGCTCGTCGCGCCCCTTCACGAAGACCTGCATGGGCGGGGCCACCGAGGCCATGCTCCAGCAGCGCTGGTACACGGCCTCGCTGACCAGCACCTGCCCGCGCAGGGCGAAGGTGCGCAGTTGCTGGGCCTCGACCACCACGTCGCCCAGCAGCACGGGCGACTGGCGCACGCCCGGCGCACCGCCGAAGCCCCCCACCAGGGCCGGGCCGCAGGCGATGCCGATGCCCAGGTAGATGGACGGCAGGCGGTCTTGCAGGAAGGCGTCGTTGAGATCGCGCGTGGCCATCTGCAGGGCCAGGGCGCACATGGCGGCGCGGTGCACGTCGTCGTCAGGGCCACCGCTCCTGGCCGGATCGGCGCCCGGCGCATCGGCGGGCGCTGCCAGTCCGAAGACCACTGCCCCGGCATCGCCGGTGAGGTGGTCCACCTCGGCGCCGTAGCGGGCCAGCACGCCGTGCAGGCAGGCCAGGATGCGCTCCACCCAGGCCAGGGATTGGTCGGGCGGCAACTGGGCGGCCAGTTGGGAGAAGTCGCGCAGGCCGATCTTCAGCAGCGTCACCTCGCGCGGCTGCAGGTGCGGGCCGGCGGCGGGGGGCAAGGAAGGGGGAACGGAGGTCTGCGGGTGCGGGAGGGGGGGTGCCGGGGCGTCGCCAGGGGGGAAAGAGGACATGGGAGCGCGGTGCTTTCTCTTCGGGGTGGCCTTTGGGAACTGCGGGCGCCGCGCCGGCCTTCTTCGCAGGGAGGGCGGGAGGGCACCCGGCCGCGCGGCAGGCGCTCGCACGGCAAGCATAGAGGGCCCGCGTTGCCATGGTCAAGGCGGGCGGCCATTCTCCCCTACGGCGCCTTCGCCCCCTGCCGGGCCAGCGTCATCCGCCCGTGCCGGCCCCCGCGGCAGGCGCCCCACCCACGGCCTGCATCGGCAACACCACGCGGGACGCGCGCCCCGGCCCCATGTGCACGGTGTTGAACGCCACCACCCGGGGCCCCGCGCTCCCTTCGGGCGCACCGGTGTTGGGATTGACGTCGAACCGCGGAAAGTTGCTGCTCGAAATGTCGAGCCGGATCCGGTGGCCCCGGCGAAACAGATTGGACGTGGGCATGGGCTCGATCGTGATCTGCACGGCCTCGCCGGGCACCATCAGTCCGGGGTGCTCCCACGAGTCGCGGTAGCGGCAGCGCAGGATGCCGTCGGTCAGGTTCATCGCATACCCCTCGGGATGGTCTTCGCTCGGCGGGTACTGGTCGATCAGCTTGGCCGTGAAGTCGGTGTCGGGCGAGGTGGACGAAACCCACAGCTCGATCACCACGGGGCCGGTGACCTCCACGTCGCACTCGAGCGGCGGCGTCTGGAACACCAGCACGTCGTCCCGTCCGGCCAGCGGCCCGAACGGCGCCCGCGCGCCGAACACGCCGCCGTGCGTGCACTGGTCGTAGGCGCCAGCCACCATCAGGGGCTCCCCGGAGGTGACCGAGCCGCCGATGGTGGGCACGGGGTTCGCGGGGTCGAAGCGGAAGGTCGCCTCACCCGCGCGCTCCGGCACGGCCCGGGTCAGCAGCCCGCCCGGCGCGAGGTACCACGGCGCCAGGGTGGTGCCCGGCAGGGGCCAGTCGTCGGCACGGCGCCAGGCCCCGCCGTGGTCGAGCCGGCCTTCGGGCGTGCGCCGCCCCGATCCCCCGCCCATGCGGAAGTAGCGCACGGCATCGGCCTGCCCCTCGGGCAGGGGTTGCCCGCGCAGCCAGTGGTTGAACCAGGCGAGCCGCATCTGCACATAGTCGGGTGCCAGCGTGCCGTCGAGCACCGCGTCGGGCCCGAAGTCCACGTCGCCCGCGTACGGCACGCTGCGCTCGCCGTGGGTCCAGGGACCCAGCACCATGCGCACGTCGCCGTGCGTGCGCTGCGAAAGGCCAAGATAGTTGTCGGTGGTGGTCTGGGCGTACGGGTCCCACCAGCCGCACATCAGCAGGACGGCCACGCCCTCGAACGCGGCGTAGTGCCCTGCCGCATACAGCTCGGGCTGGCGCCAGTGGTCGTCGAAGCGGCCGCGCTCCCATTGCCCGAAAAGATAGTCCTCGTACTCGGGCGCCCACTGCAGGGGCGAGTCGCCCCGCGTCCAGGGAAGGCGCTGGAACCATTCGCCGATGTCGGCCTGCTCCAGCGCCTGGCGTGCCGATTCGCTGATGCGGTTGCTGCCGCTGAGGGCATTGCGCAGCGCCCAGACCGCCTGCTTCATCTCGAACGCGCCCCCATGGCGGATGCCGCCGCGGTAGGCGTTGGCGAAGCCGCCGCATTCGAGGAACATCGCCTTGAGCCCCGCGGGCCGCTGGCTGGCCAGCGCGGTCTGGGTGTGGGCGGCATACGACAGCCCGTAGGTACCCACCGCGCCGTTGCACCAGGGCTGCGCCGTGATCCACGCCATGGTGTCGGCGCCGTCGTGGGCCTCGCCCAGGTATTTGGTGAACTGCCCTTCGGAGCCAAAGCGGCCGCGGCAGTCCTGCACCACCACCGCGTAGCCCTCCTGTGCGAACCGCTCGGCCACTTCACCGCGGCGCATCGGCCGGGGGTCGGCCGCCGTGCGCTCGCGCCGGGTTTCGGCATCCTTGCCGTAGGGCGTGCGCTCCAGCAACACCGGCAGCGGGCCGGCGCCGGGGGCCGGCAGGTACACGTCGGTGGCCAGGCGCACCCCGTCGCGCATGGAGACCCAGAAGGTGTGCCGGGTCACGCCGCTGGCTGCGGCGGTAGTGGTGGCGGCGGCGCTGGCGGCGGCGTCCGCCGACGGAATCGTCATCGTGTTCATGGACGGCTCGCCTCAGTCGAGTTTGAGGTTGCGGTCCTTGACCAGCCTGGCCCAGCGGGCCGTGTCTTCCTGCATGAAGCGCGCCAGCTCCTGCGGCGTGGTGGGTGCCGGCTCGGCCCCCTGCGTCACGAGCAGGGCGGTCACCTCGGCGTCGTTCAGCGCTGCGCCGAGCACCTTGCTGATGTTCTGCACCCGGTCCGCCGGCGTGCCCGCGGGAGCGAACAGCGCATACCAGATGTCGTATTCGAAGTTCTTCAAACCGGCCTCGGCCATGGTCGGCACTTCGGGGAAGGCGCGCGACCGCTTGGCGCTGGCCACCGCCAGCGGCACGAGCTTGCCGGCCTTGATCTGCGCCGCCACGCTGGGAACGGCGTTGATGCCCAGCTGCACGTACCCGCCCGCCAGCTCGTTCACCGCCGGGCCACCCCCCTTGTACGGGATCTGCACCATGCGCGTGCCCGTGGCGGCCTGGAACAACTCCATCGACAGGTGCCCCGGGCTGCCGTTGCCGCTCGTGCTGTAGTTGAGCGCGCCGGGGTCCTTGCGGGCCAGCGCGATGAGTTCCTGCACCGTGCGGACCTTGAGGCTCGGGTGCGTGGTGAGGATGGGCACGTTGACCACCACCCGCCCCACGGGCACGAAGTCGCGCGACGGGTTGTACGTGAGCTTGCTAGACAGCAGCGGTGCCGTCACCATGCCCGAGCCCGCCCCCATCAGCAGCGTGTGGCCGTCGGGCGGTGCCGATGCGACCGCCTGGAAGCCGGCCGCCCCGGGCCGGTTGTCGATGATGACCGGCTGGCGCCACTGCTCCGACATCTTGCGTGCCACCACCCGCATGGCCGTGTCGGCCGCGGCACCCGCCGGGAACGGAATCACGATGCGCACCGGCTTGTCGGGAAACTCGGCGGCCGGCGCCGCATGGGCGCCCGCCCCCCACAGGGCCAGGCCCGCCAGACCGGCCGCCAGCAACGGCCGGACCCGGTGCCCGGAAACGGGGCGCGAAAGGAAGGCCCGCAGGGCCGCACAGCTTGCCTTAGAAATCATGTCGCACTCCTGCGCCCACGGCGCGCACCGCCACATTGCTGCGGCTCGAATCGATTCCGTCGCGGTCGATGAACGCCTGCAACTCCGTGCGCTTGGACAGCGCATACGTATACGCCACCTGCTGGCGCTTGCGAAGGCCCCGCACGGAGGCCTGCACGTCCCGCTGCATCACGTTGACCACCAGCGCGTGCGGGCCGGCGGAGAACCGGCTGCCCACCAGCCAGTAATCGACATCGGTGCGCGCGGTGGCCGAGGCCTTCGCATACGCATCGCGGCCCAGCAGCACATAGGGCTCGATGGCACCGAAGTCGTAGCGCACCGCCACCTGCCACTTGCTCGAAAACTCGTTGGCCAGCAGGCCGCCCGGGCGCGTGTCCCGGCCGTAGCCGATGCCCGCCGACCAGGGCCCGGCCGCGTAGTTCAGCCCCAGGTCGAGCGACTTGGCGCCGTTTTCCTGATCGGGCGTCCGGGTGTCGCCGCGCAGGTAGTAGCGGGCCCGCAGGTTGACGCCGCCCCACGTGGGGCTCTGGTAGCCCACGGCGTTCGAGGTGCGGTTGCGCGCATTGAGAATGGACGTGCCGGTGGCCGTGGCCCCGGCGTCGTTGGCGGCGAACGAGGTGATGCGCGTGACCTGCGAATACAGGGGCGACCCGGTCGGATTGGCGGAATCCAGCCGGCCCAGCGCCACCGTCCCCGCGCTGCCGCGCAATGCCACGTAGCTGTTGCGGTAGGCGGGCGTGGTGGCGGCTCCGGTGTCCGCGTCCAGCCCCATCTCCACGCCGAACAGGGCGGCCATGCCGTCGCCCAGGTCCTCCTTGCCCCGAAAGCCCAGGCGCGACGCGTTGTCGCGCTCCTCCGTCACCGAGCCCGCATTGCCGGTCTTGACATGGTTGATGCTCAGGCGCACCTGGCCGTACGCCTGCAGGTCCTGCGCCCAAGCGGGCGGCGCGGCCGATAAGAACAGGCCGCTGGCAGCCAGTGCGAAGGGAAATGGGGGCCTCATAACGTCTTGCTCCTTGGGGTGGCGTCGTGCCGGTGTTGGCGGATGACGCTGCCGATTCTGTGGAGCGGGGTCCTTCGCCACAACGCTATGACAAAGGCGGATGACCCTATGCAGCGGACCGCATGTTTGCGCCGGGGCGCGAGCGGTGCAAAGATGCGGGACGGCCCTACGCGCCCGTTCGCCGGCGCGCGCATCCCGGGGGCCGGCGCACCGTTCCATGCCCATGAACTTCAAGCAACTCGAAGCCTTCCACGCCATCATGCTCAGCGGCTCCACCACCGGCGCGGCCGAGCGCCTGGGCCTGTCGCAGCCCGCCATCAGCCGGCTGCTGGCCCAGCTGGAGGAGGACCTGGCCCTGCGCCTGTTCGTGCGCGAGAAAGGCCGCCTGAGCCCCACCGCCGAAGCCCACGCGCTGCTGCACGACGCCCAGGGCCTGATGGACTCGGCCCAGTGCTTTCGCCGCCATGCCGAGCAGTTGCGCCTGGGCGGCTTCAAGCGCCGGCTGCTCAAGGTGGCCGTGCCCAGCACCCTGGCGACCACGCTCATGCCCGTGCTGGCCCGGCGCTTCATGCAGGCCCATCCCGATGTGGTGCTGGAAGTGCTTTCGGGCTCGTACAACGACGCGGAGCGCGCACTGCTCAGCCGCGATGCGGACATCGGGCTGGTGCGGTTGCCCATGGAAATGCCCGGGCTCGCCACCCGCGCCCGCCTCGACTCCGAGGCCGTGTGCATCATGCCCAAGGGCCACCCGCTGGAACACCTGAACGAGGTCGGCGCCACCGACCTGATCGACGCCAGCCTGATCCTGCTGGGCCGGCAGCGGCAGATCCGCCACGACATCGACATGGCGTTTCGCCAGCGGCGGGTGCAGCCGCGCGTGGCCCTGGAGGTGCACTCCATCAGCGAGGCCTGCGCCCACGTGGCCCAGGGGCTGGGCGTTTCCATCGTGAACGCCCTGCTGGCGCAGCACTGCCCGCACGGTGCGATCGCCTCGCGCCCGTTCCGCCCCCGCATCGCCTACCAGCTGGGCATCGCCACGGTGGCCCAGGCGGCGGCATCGCCCCTGCACGACACGTTCACGCAGCTATTGGTGGAGGGGCTGGTTTCGCCGCCGGGGGATGCCGGGGCGGCCACGGCGCAGCCGGCCTAGGGCGCGGGTTCAGATCGCCACGAGGTGGCGGATGCCCTTGGCCTGCATCTCGCTGCCCGGGCCCCGGGCGATGACTTCGCCGCGCTCCATCACGAGGTACTCGTCGGCCAGCTCCTCGGCGAAGTCGTAGTACTGCTCGCACAGCAGGATGGACACCGGATGCCCGTCCAGCCCGTGGTCGGCCAGCTGGCGGATGACGCGGCCGATGTCCTTGATGATGCTGGGCTGGATGCCTTCGGTGGGCTCGTCCAGGATCAGCAGGCGCGGGCTGGGCGCCAGCGCCCGCGCGATGGCGAGCTGCTGCTGCTGCCCGCCCGACAGGTCGCCGCCGCGGCGGCCGAGCATCTGCTTGAGCACCGGAAAGAGTTCGTACAGATGGGGCGGCACGGGGGTGGAGCCGCTCTTGTAGGCCAGGCCCATGCGCAGGTTTTCTTCGACGGTGAGGCGGCCGAAGATCTCGCGGCCCTGCGGGACGAAGCCGATGCCGGCGCGGGCGCGGTCGTAGGGGGTCCTGGACTGGATGGGGTGGCCTTCCCAGGTGATGGTGCCGCTTTGGATGGGGACCAGGCCCATGAGGCTCTTGAGCAGCGTGGTCTTGCCGACGCCGTTGCGGCCGAGGAGGACGGTGACTTTGCCGGGGGGGGCGGTGAGGCTCACGTCGCGCAGGATGTGGGAGCCGCCGTAGTACTGGTGGAGGTTTTGGACGGTGAGCATGGGTTTTTGATGTCTTTTGGGCCTGATGCCCTAGTGTTCATTGGTCTGGCTGCTATTATTTTTATAGTAGCTTGCTGGTTTGGGTTTCGGGGCCGGGTCTCGGCCCGGCGGCCGAGGTACTTTTCTTTGCTTCGCCAAAGAAACGTACCCAAAAGAAAGGCGACCCTACTGTCCGTGTCCCCTGCGCTTCGCTCCGGGGCAACCTGCGGTGCTCGCGGCTGGCGGGGTCCGCATGGACAGCACGGAGGTCATCTACCTGCCCACGGCCAGCGGGCCGATGCCGGTGGCGGCGCAGATCAATGGGCGGCTGTATGCCATCGATGCGGACCATCTGAACACGCCACGGCGCCTGACCAACACGCAGGGCCAGGTGGTGTGGCAATGGCTCATCACGGGGTTTGGAGAGGCCAACCCGACAACGGGGGCGACAGGCTATGCGCAGAGCGGGCAGGGGAGCGCCAACTATGCGGAAGCCATCAAATTCGACCTGCGGTATCCGGGGCAGGTGTGGGATGAAGAGACGGGACTGGCGTACAACCTGAACCGGTATTACGACCGGGAGGGAGGGCGGTACATCCAGGCGGATCCGATTGGGCTGGAGGGGGGGTGGAACCGGTTCTTGTATGTGGGAGGAAATCCGGCCTCCTATACCGACCCGACAGGCGAGTTCGCAATCGCCATTCCGTTCATTCCAGCGATCATCACTGGGACAGATATTGCTATCGGAACGGGTTTAGGTGCGTTGGGCTATGGTTTGGATCGAATATTTAATCGCCCAAAAAATCCGCCAGATGTTGGTCCGCCTGGCGGCTTTGTTCAAGGCCCAAACCGTGGAAGAGATTACTGTCCCGACGGTAGCCCTCAAACAGACTATGACAGGCCTCACCAAGGCGCGCAGTATCCGCATATTCATGACTGGTCTGATGGAAAGAGGGATGACCATGCTGGTCGGCCCTACTCTCCGTGGCCAGCTGGTAATGTTCCAGCAGACGGTCCATTTTCACCATTTCCCAGGTAAATTGCTGATCCTGACAATTGATTTAGAAAAGGTTTTATATGAATTTTGTAGAAAGTAGATTACTGGGGGTGCAAATTGACGACGCAGGTCGCGAGATTTCATTGTCGATTGTCGGGTCTGACGGGGCTAAATTCTTTCTAGAGTTGCATGGCATTGAGAGGTTTCTTATCAACGAATTGAGGCAGCAGAATATCATTGAAAATATGAAACATTGGACGCAAGGTACCGAAGACTCGTCCCTTCGTGATGCAGCATATTTTTTGATGACTGGCGTCGCAGAGAACGACTGTGAGC
The DNA here is from genome assembly GCF_032929295.1 of Acidovorax sp. BLS4. NCBI lineage: Bacteria > Pseudomonadati > Pseudomonadota > Betaproteobacteria > Burkholderiales > Comamonadaceae > Acidovorax > Acidovorax sp. BLS4. The sequence goes on along the minus strand of NZ_CP136797.1, from coordinate 4,472,574 downwards.
CGCGGTTAGCCACGATCGCACATGCAGTTGTTGAGAGAGTGCTTCGCGGTGAACTTGAGATGGTGGAAATAACGGCAGTTTTCGGAGCGCAAATTCTTGCCTCGTTTACGTCAATGACCCTTCGCGCTGAGACGTGATTTCATCAATAGCGAAGCCATTTTCTAAACGGTGCCATCACTGAGTCATACCGCTGGCACCTTCATCGCACGCAGACCATAGGCTATGGAGGCGTAGCGGGCCAGGGGTGACAGAAGAAAGTCATTTGCGCACGACGGCTACTGCGGCATTGCCATCGTCCTAGACTGGCAATTGATGGATTTTTTCCATGGCGTGGAGAGAATTGGCGTATGCGTTGCGTGCGGCGTGGGTTGTTAAATTGAACGGATGAATCTAATGCCGAGTGATCAATTGCCGATAAAATCCAGTCTAATGATTGGGAAGGTTGAGTAATAGTGGTTGAATTGATGATTAATTATTTTCTAGTTAAATGAGGGGTCCATGGGTTTTTTATTGTTCTTGATTGTCTGTGCATTGACCGTTTTGGCATGGTTGGCAGCTATTGGGTCTGCAATACCTTATGGCGGCGGCGGCATGGGGCTTTTCCTGATTGCTGTGGCTATGACGATTCTTGTAATCGGGTGGGTTGGAGTGTGGATCATCGGAGGGATTTGGGGGGCTTTCACTGAGTCTCCTGTTTCTCAGCAGCCCGAAATACCACCTCTCGCTGTTGAGGAAAATCGGCGAAAAAATATTGATTAGAAAGGAAGGGATTGATTGTTAACACCACTGGTCTAAAGCGGCTACAGGCATGTTTGGCGCTCAAGAAAAGGGCGTTAGCTACTTACTACTGCCTAGGTGACAGTCGTTAAAACTTTTTCTTGGCAATCGCCGGTGATTGGAATGCGATTTGATTTTACAAATAGCTTTAGGCAATTTTTACTCACGAGGTGATGAGCGGCGCCTGTTTCAAGGTCTGGAAGAGATAATTGCAATACGCAGCGTGAGGGGCGTAGGTCGATATTTGTTGATTGATATCGGTATTTCTGCCCTTGACAAAGAGGCAATGTGTGAGTTGCTAGCCCTGCTTTGGCGCTATGAGATACCACTTGCCCCTTTACGCGCGCTCGCAGAAAAAAAGAAGTTGACTGGCTGAATGACTCGCAAGGCTATTGGCACAGCGCGATGTTTAAGAATCAGCTAATGCCCGAGATGAGTTCGGATGAAGAGCAATCCGAAAAAGCCCAACCAACACGGAAGTCGTAACAGCGAGGCGGCGGAAGGCAGCCTAAACAGCACGAAACCCATCTGATCGTTTATGTGGCAAATCAATTTGCCTTATGGCATTGGTGCTCCCGCAGCAGTGTTCAGAGCGATGCATGGCGGCAAGGCGTTAATTTCCTCTCCGTCCAACGCGGATGGAATCCATCCTCCTGGGCCGACGACTCGCCCTCGCCAGAGTTCGGACCAAACACATTCGATGCGCTATATTTTTAATAGCATCATGACCATGATTTTCTAAGGCATGAAGCCTATTCGGTCATAAGGAAAACCGCGGCGAAGATGGCTGGCAAGGCCCATTGGCGCGCAACGCGCATGCCTCGGTCGCCAGCGTTTTCTGGGCATCCAACACACCTTTCGGCAGCCCCTGGCCCGCCCCGCACCCCAATGTGAAGCCAGGGTAAAGTTCCTTCCCCCCCACCGCACTCCCCGCGAACGGCTGACCGACAGGGGTTTCATCTCGGCGCACAATGTCGCGTTCGCCAATCCGCATCCAACAATGACCCTCACGGAACTCAAATACATCGTCGCTGTGGCCCGGGAGAAGCACTTTGGCCGTGCGGCCGATGCTTGCTATGTGTCGCAGCCCACGCTGTCAGTGGCCATCAAGAAGCTGGAAGACGAGCTGGAGGTCAAACTTTTCGAGCGCAGCGCGGGCGAGGTGTCGGTCACCTCGCTGGGCGACGAGATCGTGCGCCAGGCGCAGAGCGTGCTGGAACAGGCCGCCGCCATCAAGGAAATCGCCAAGCGCGGCAAGGACCCGCTGGCCGGGGCGCTGACGCTGGGCGTGATCTACACGATCGGTCCCTACCTGCTGCCCGAGCTGGTGCGCCATGCCATCGCGCGCACGCCGCAGATGCCGCTCATGCTGCAGGAGAACTTCACCGTCAAGCTGCTGGAGATGCTGCGCACCGGCGAGATCGACTGCGCGATCATGGCCGAGCCGTTTCCCGACACGGGCCTGGCGATGGCGCCGCTGTACGACGAGCCGTTCATGGCGGCCGTGCCCAGCAGCCACCCGCTGGCCGAACAGAAATCCATTTCCGCCGCGCAGCTCAAGAGCGAGACCATGCTGCTGCTGGGCGCGGGCCACTGCTTTCGCGACCATGTGCTGGAGGTCTGCCCCGAGTTCGCGCGCTACGCGAGCAATGCCGAGGGCATCCGCCGCACGTTCGAGGGTTCATCGCTCGAGACGATCAAGCACATGGTGTCGGCCGGCATGGGCGTGACGCTGGTGCCGCGCCTGTCGGTGCCGCGCGATGCCCTGCACACGGGGTCGCGCCGGCGCAAGAGCGACGACACGCACATCCGCTACCTGCCGATCCAGGAGGCCGACGGCAGCCCGCCGCCCATGCGCCGCGTGGTGCTGGCCTGGCGCCGCAGCTTCACCCGCTACGAGGCCATCGCCGCGCTGCGCAACGCGATCTACGCCTGCGAGCTGCCGGGCATGACGCGCCTGTCCTGACCGCAGGCCAGCGGTCTCTTCCGCTTCTTTTTGCGGGCCTGGCGGCCCGGTGGTCGGCGCTGGCCGCCGCGCGCGCGGGCTGCCGGCTTCACCGAAACGCCTCGGGGCAGGGCTAAACTTCGCCCCGCGCGCGGCCGGTGGGTGGGCATCCTCCACCCCGGCCTGGCGCGGGCCGCGCCACATGCGGTCCGCGCGGGGCGCCGCGCTCTCCACAATCCCGAGGACATTCATGAAGAAGCTTTTGATGGCGGCCGGCCTGGCCCTGGGCCTTTCGGCCTGCTCCAGCGTGACCGCGCCGACCGACGCCGCGCCCCTGGCGGGCACGCTCAAGAAACCCGATCTGGACCGCCTGGTGGTCGCCGAGACGGGCGCGCCCAGCGGCGATTTCAGCGCGTTCCTCGAACGCGCGGTGCGCACCTACCCTGCGCTGGCGCCCAGCGTGAAGGCGTATGGGTCCAAGGCCACGCTGGCGGGCGACGACCTGGTGAACATCAGCCGCCTGCTGGGCCTGTACAACCGGCTGCACCACCACACGGCGGTGATCGACACGACCGCGAAGATGGTGGCCATTCCCACGGTGCGCTCGGACAAGGTGCCGCCGCACGAGGACCGGGCCATCATCGCCTTCGGCACGCTGGTCGAAGGCATGGCCAAGGATTTCGGCCTGCAGTACCGCAACGTGGACAACCGCATCTTCGAAGTGAAGCTGCCCGGCACGGGCACCGAAGAATTCGGCATCCTCACGCACGCCGACGTGGTGCCCGTGGTGGCCGACGAATGGGGGCTGGACGACGGCACCCGGCTGGATCCGTTCAAGCTCACGCGGGTGGGCGGCAACCTGTACGGCCGCGGCTCCATCGACGACAAGGGCTCCATCGCCGCGGTGCTGTACGCGATGAAGGCGGTCAAGGACAGCGGCCTGCCGATGGCCCGCACGATCCGCCTCATGGTCGAGACGACCGAAGAGACGGGCGGCGACGCGATGAAGTACTACCGCGCCAAGACCCAGCTGCCCGAGTACAACATCGTGCTGGACAGCAAGTACCCCGCCGTGGTGGCCGAAAAGGGCTCGGGCGCGCTGCGCGCCTCGTTCGCCCTGGCACCTGCCGCCGCCGTGCCGGCCGGTGCGGTCACCATCGCCGCGATGGCGGGCGCCGCCTCGGCCAACGCCGTGCCGCAAACGGCCACCGCGCGCCTCACGGGCGGTGATCTGGCCGCCGCGGCGCAGCGCCTGGGCGCGGCCCGCGAGGCCTTCATCGCCAAGTACGCGGGCCAGGGCGGCCCCTTCGCCATCGACATCGTCCAGGACGGCGCCGCGCTGACGGTCAAGGTCACGGGCACGTCGGCCCACGGCTCGCGCCCCGAAGAGGGCGTGAACCCGCTGCCGCGCCTGGCGCTGTTCCTGCAGGAGTCCGGCGTGCCGCTGGCGGCCAACGGCTATGCGGGCGCGGTGCGCTACATCGCCGACCTGTACGGCACCGATTACCTGGGCCGCACGATGGGCCTGGCGTACAGCGACGACTTCATGGGCCCACTCACGATGTCGCCCAACCTGGTGCGCGAGAAGGACGGCAAGGTCGATGTGCTGGTGAACGTGCGCATGCCGCGCGGCAGCACCGCCGACGTGCTGACGAAGGCCACCGCCGCGCGCATCCAGGCGTGGGGCGCGCAGGCCGGCGTGGCGGTCGAGGTGGACCACAGCCAGGGCGAGTGGATGGCGCGCGACCCCAAGGGCGCCTGGCTTTCCACGCTGCTCAACACCTTCGGCGACACCACGGGCCTGGAGGCCAAGCCCGTGCCCACGGCCGGCAGCACCACGGCCAAGCTGATGCCCAACGCGATCAACTTCGGCCCCGCGATGCCGGGCAAGAAGTACACGGCCCACAACGCGAAGGAATTCAAGGAAGTGGCCGACCTCGACGCCGACATGCAGATGTTCACCGAGATGCTGGTGCGCATCGGCAACCTGCCGCAGATGCAGTGACCCCGGGCGGCCGCTGGCTGCCCTGCATGCGCTAAAGTGTTTCAGGCGCCCGGGCGCCACGCCTCCCCGGCAGCGGCGGGGGCCCGCCCGGGCCGGCAAGATGGCAGCGGCAACGCAACGCAACGCAACGCATCGTTCAGTTCAGCACCCGAAGGAGTTCTCCATGGCCAAGACCCCCAAGACCCCCCTTGCCCGCGCCGGCGCCAGCGGCGCACCGCGCATCAACATCGGCATCAGCGACAAGGACCGCGCGGCCATCGCGCAAGGCCTGTCGCGCCTGCTGGCCGACACTTACACGCTGTACCTCACCACCCACAATTTCCACTGGAACGTGACGGGCCCGATGTTCAACACGCTGCACACCATGTTCATGGGGCAGTACACCGAGCTGTGGAACGCGGTGGACCCGGTGGCCGAGCGCATCCGCTCGCTGGGCCATGCGGCGCCGGGCTCGTACGCCCAGTTCGGCAAGCTCACCTCGCTGCCCGACGCGCCCACCGAGCCGCCCCACGCGCTGGAGATGGTGCGCATCCTGGTCGAGGGCCACGAGGCCGTCGCCCGCACGGCGCGCGAGCTGTTCCCGGTGGCCGACAAGGCCAGCGACGAACCCACGGCCGACCTGCTGACCCAGCGCCTGGCGGTGCACGAGCAGACCGCCTGGATGCTGCGCTCGCTCCTGGAGGAGTAAGCCGGCCGGGCCTTGCACGGCCCTGCCCAGCCAGCGCCCGCCCGCCCGTGCGGGCGTTTTCGTTTCCCGGGTCGCCTCTCTTTCTCTCTTTTTCTTTCCTCTCCTTTGTCCGCGCCATGCAGCTTTCCGCCCCCACGCCGTCGCGCCTGTCGCTCTACCTCGACCTGATCCGCTGGAGCCGCCCGGCCGGCTGGCTGCTGCTGCTGTGGCCCACGCTGTCGGCGCTGTGGGTCGCGGCAGGCGGATTCCCCGGCTGGCACCTGCTGGCCGTGTTCACGCTGGGCACCATCCTGATGCGCAGCGCGGGCTGCTGCGTGAACGACGTGGCCGACCGCCGGTTCGACCGGCACGTCAAGCGCACGGCGCAGCGGCCGGTGACCAGCGGCGCCGTCTCCCCGCGTGAGGCGCTGGCCGTGGGCGCGGTGCTGGCGCTCGTGGCCTTCGCGCTGGTGCTCACCACCAATGCCATCACCATCGCCTGGTCGGTGCCGGCGCTGGCGGTCACGGTGCTGTACCCGTTCACCAAGCGGTTCTTTTCCATGCCGCAGGCGGTGCTGGGCGTGGCCTTCAGCATGGGCATTCCGATGGCGTTCACCGCCGTGCGCGGCGAGGTGCCGTGGCTGGCGCTGTGGCTGGTGCTGGGCAACCTGTTCTGGGTGCTGGCCTACGACACCGAATACGCCATGGTGGACCGCGACGACGACCTGAAGATCGGCATGAAGACGTCGGCCATCACCCTGGGCCGCTTCGACGTGGCGGCCATCCTGGCGTTCTACCTGCTGCTGGTGGCGTTCTGGGGCGTTTCGCTGGCGCCGCTGGGGCTGGGCGCGGCGTTCTACCTCGCGATCGGCGTGGTGCTGGCCCAGGTGGCATGGCACTTCGCGCTGATCCGCCACCGCACGCGCGAGGGTTGCTTTCGGGCCTTCCGCGAGAACCACTGGATCGGGTTCACACTGTTCGCCGGCATCGCCGTGGGTTACGCGCTGCGGTAGTTTGCTATTGTTTTTATAGCGATATGCCCTAGTACTTATTGTGCTGGAGGGCGTTTTGGCTTGAAGCCGGCGGGGCGCCCGCCCGCGCTGGCGATCAGGCGCCGAACTCGTCGCCCAGTTCACGCGCCCGCGAACGCGCGGCCTCCAGGGCGCGCATGAAGCGCTGGGGCACTTCGTCCTGCTCCATCGACTGCAGGGCGGCGTAGGTGGTGCCGCCCTTGGAGGTGACGCGCTGGCGCAGCACCTCGGGCGGCTCGTCCGATCGGCGGGCCAGTTCGGAGGCGCCGGCGAAGGTGGCCACGGCCAGCTGGTGGGCCTGGGCGCGGCTCAGGCCCATGGCGGCGCCGGCCTCGGTCATGGCCTCCAGGAAGCGGAACACATAGGCCGGGCCCGAGCCCGAGAGGGCGGTGACGGCATCGAGCTGCGGCTCGTCGTCCACCCACAGGAATTCCCCCGTCGTCGCGATGATCCGCTCGATGGCCGCGCGCTCGTCGGCAGTCACCTGGGGGCGGGCGTAGAGGGCCGTCATGCCGCGGGCGATCAGCGCCGGGGTGTTGGGCATGGCGCGCACGATGCGTTCGCTGTCCAGCCACCGGGCGATGCTGTCCGAGCGGATGCCGGCGGCCACGCTCAGGTGCACGGCGCCGGCGGTGTGGGCGCGCGCCTGCCGGGCCGCTTCCTGGAAGGTCTGGGGCTTGACGGCCCACACCACGGTGCCGGCCCGGGCCAGCGCGGGGCCGGCCGCTTCGTGCGCCGTGATGCCGTGCTGCGAGAGCAGGGCGGCGCGGGCTTCGGCCCAGGGCTCGACCACTTCGATCTGCGCGGCCGGCACGCCCTGGCGGATCAGCCCGCCGATGATGGCGCTGGCCATGTTGCCTCCGCCGATGAAGGCGATGGCGGAGGAGTGCGAATCGGTCGCGGCGGGTGTGGCGTTCATGGCGGCGGTGGGCAGGTGGAGGCGAAGCGCAGGATGTTAGCGCCTGCGCTGTGGCCGGGGGCCGGGGCGGCGGTTTTCAGTCGAGCGAGGCCTGCCGCACGGCGTGCTCCCAGCGCGCCATGAGTTCGCGGGCGCGGGGGGCGCCCAGCGTGGGCATGAAGCGGCGCTCGGCGCGCCACAGGTCCGACAGCTCGTCGGTGCTGCGGTACACGCCGCTCGACAGGCCGGCCAGGTAGGCCGCGCCCAGCGCCGTGGTCTCGATCACCGCGGGCCGCACCACGGGAATGCCCAGCAGGTCGGCCTGGAATTGCATGAGCAGGTCGTTCACGCAGGCGCCGCCGTCCACGCGCAGCTCGCTCACCGGCGCGCCGCCGGCGGCCACGGCGTCGCGGCTCATGGCCTGCAGCAGCGCGGCGCTCTGGTAGGCGATGCTCTCCAGCGCCGCCCGCGCGATGTGGGCGAGCGTGGTGCCGCGCGTGAGGCCGGTGATGGTGCCGCGCGCGTCGGGCTTCCAGTAGGGCGCGCCCAGGCCGGTGAAGGCGGGCACCATCATCACGCCGCCCGAATCGGGCACGCTTTCGGCGAGCGACTGCACCTCGTTGCTGGCCGAGATGGCGCGCAGGCCGTCGCGCAGCCACTGCACCACGGCGCCGCCGACGAACACGCTGCCTTCCATGGCGAACTCGGGCGTGCTGCCGGCCAGGCTGAGCGAGGCCGCGCCGGGCGGCGCCGTGCCGATCTGGGCCGCGCTGGTGGTGAGCAGGCCGTTGGTGGAGGTCTGGAACTTCTGCCCCGTGTGCATCAGCATGAAGCAGCCGGTGCCGTAGGTGTTCTTGGCCATGCCGGCCTTGAAGCAGGCCTGGCCGAACAGCGCGCTCTGCTGGTCGCCGGCCACGCCGCCGATGGGCAGGGCGCTGCCCAGCAGCTCGGGGTGGGTGTCGCCGAAGTGGGCGCTGGAGGGGCGCACCTCGGGCATGAGGGCGCGCGGGATCTGCAGCAGCTCCAGCAGTTCGTCGTCCCACTGGTTGGTGCGCACATTGAAGAGCATGGTGCGCGCGGCGTTGCTCACGTCGGTCACGTGCACCTGGCCTTGCGTGAGCTGCCAGATGAGCCAGCTGTCCACGGTGCCGAAGGCCAGTTCGCCGCGCTCGGCCTGGGCGCGCGCGCCGGGCACGTGGTCCAGCAGCCAGCGCAGCTTGGTGCCCGAGAAATACGCATCGATCAGCAGGCCGGTCTTGGCCTGGATGGTGTCGGCCAGGCCGCGCTCGCGCAGCTCGGCGCACAGCGGCTCGGCGCGGCGGTCCTGCCAGACGATGGCGTGGTGCACGGGCTCGCCGGTGCGCCGGTTCCACAGCACCGTGGTCTCGCGCTGGTTGGTGATGCCCAGCGCCCGCACGTCGCCGGCCTTCAGATTCGCCTGGGCCAGGGCCTGCCGCGCGGTGGCCAGCTGGGTGCGCCAGATCTCGCGCGGGTCGTGCTCCACCCAGCCGGGCTGCGGGTAGATCTGCGGCAGCTCCAGCTGTGCCTGCGCGACGATGTGGCCGCGCTCGTCGAACACGATGCTGCGGGAACTGGAGGTGCCTTGGTCGAGGGCGAGCAGATAGGTCATGGTGGATTCTGGAAGAAGAGGACCGGCGGGGTGCCGCGGGACGGTGGGGGCGTCATCCAGCGACGGTGCAGTCCACGCCGGCATCGCGCAGCAGCGCGGGAAAGGGCTCGGGTGGCGGCGCATCGGTGAACAGCCGGCCGATCTGCGCCAGCGTGGCGGCCTGCACCATCGCCGCGCGGCTGAACTTGCTGTGGTCGGCGGCCAGCCAGACCTCGCGGGCCTGGGCGATGATGGTCTGCGCCACCTTCACCTCGCGGTAGTCGAAGTCGCGCAGCGTACCGTCCGACTCGATGCCGGAGATGCCGATGAGCGCGATGTCCACCCGGAACTGGCGGATGAAATCCACCGCAGCTTCGCCCACGATGCCGCGGTCGCGCGAACGCACCACGCCGCCGGCCACGATGACTTCGAAGTCGGGCTTGCCGCTCAGGATGGCGGCCACGTTCAGGTTGTTGGTGATGACGCGCAGGCCGCGGTGGTGCATGAGCGCGCGGGCGATGGCTTCGGTGGTGGTGCCGATGTTGAGGATCAGCGAGCAGTCGTTGGGCACCTGGGCCGCCACGGCACGCGCGATGCGGGCCTTGCCGTCGGCATGCAGCGTTTCGCGCTGCGTATGGCCGAGATTCTCCACGGTGGAGGTCGGCACCCGCACGCCGCCGTGGAACCGCCGCACCAGCCCCAGTTCGGCCAGCCGCTGCACGTCGCGCCGCACCGTCTGCAGCGTCACGCCCAAGGTGTCGGCCAGCTCCTCCACGGTGGCGGATTGGCGGGAGCGGACCTCTTCGAGCAGGCGCAGTTGGCGGGGGTTGGTGTTCACGGAAAGGATTCGGGTGGCGAAGCGAAATCGAAAAGAAATGACAGCGCAGGGTCCGCAGCGGGACTGCCTGACTTTAAAGCGAACCAAAACGAACCGTTCCAGGGTAAACCTTGATGGGAAACGATCAAGAAGCAACAATCCCGATCCGGATCGAACGCCGAGGCAGAGGGCGCCGCGGTCGGTGCCCCGCAAGGTTTTCGGTGGCTCCGGACGAAAAAAATCCCCCTTGCGGGGGATTTGTCTCGGCGGCCAAAGGCTTCTCTTGGAAGACTGCGGAGCGCGTCAGAACCGGTGGCGAATCGACACGGCGATGCTGTTCACGTCCTTGCCTGGGGAGGCCGCCACGCCTCCGATGAAACCGTTGCCACCCAGAAAGTCCTGCGAAGTGTTCTTGTTTTCCAGGTGCGTCAGCACGGCGCTCACGTCGGTGCGCTTGGACAGCGCGTAGGTGTATGCCGCGCCGTAGGAGTAGCGGTCGGCATTGAACGGGCGCTTGTCGTTCATGTTGTTGTAGGCCACGGTCACCGTGTGCACGCCGCTGGTGATGCGGTAGCCGACCTGGAACAGGCGGGCGTCCTGCTTGAAGCCCTGGATGAACGCGTTCTGCACCAGGCCCGCCACCGGCGCCGTGGCCGGGTTGGCCGACAGGCTCGCGGCGATGGTGGACAGGTCGCTCGGGTGATCGTCCTTGATGACGGCGTACTGGCCGGACAGCGTGCCCGGGCCGATGTCCAGCGTGGCACCCATGATGCCGGTGGTGAGCGACTTTTCGCCCAGTTCGTTGTTGCGGGTGTTGTAGCCGCCGCCGAACGAATAGCCGTCGCCCTTGTAGATCGCCATGATGCCCAGCAGGCGCCGCGCGCTCGGCTTGCCCGCCACCTCGCCGGCGGCGTACATGGCGGTGGCGGTGAGGCCGTCCTTTTGCAGGGCGTACTGGATCGAGTTGCTGACCCGGATGTCGAACGAGTTCGGGATCGCCACCAGTTGTCCCAGGGACAGGCTGGACTCGGTCTTCATCGCATCGAAGTTGCCGGTGGCCAGGTAGCCGGGCGTGTACTGGCGGCCGAACGTGAAGGCGCCGAACGGGGTCACCAGACCGCTGAATATCTGGCGGTCGAAGAAGGTTTTGTTCAGGTTGACGCCGATGTTGGAGCCGATCTGATTGGCCACGGCGGTCACCGCGGGCTGCAGGGCAGCGGGCAGGCCCAGCGAGGTGGCCGTGCTCAGCCGGTCGGGCAACTGGCCCAGGGACACGGGGCGGTTGCTGGTGTCGCCGGTATCGGCCTCGATCCGCGCTTCCATGGTGAAGATCGCGCGGTAGCCACCGCCCAGGTCTTCGTTGCCCTTGAAGCCCAGGCGCGAGCCTTCCATGTTGCCGCTGATCAGCCGGGTCTGGTTGCCGCCGGGGCCGCCGGTCACATGGCTGACGCCCAGGTCCACGATGCCGTACATGTTGAGGCTGCTGCTGCCCGCCATGCCCGACGTGCTTTGTGCCATGGCGACCGACGATAGACAGGTAAGAACAGCCACCGACAGCACACGCATTTTGTTCATGACATCTCCCAGATACGAAATTGGACGGGAGCGCCGCCGACACCGCCGACGCTCGTGAATGAAGCCCGAGACTAGGGGCAATGTTTCAAGCGGTAAAGGGTGTGAATACCGAGCAGGGCGTTTGCGACACAGGGGAAAACCCGGAACCTCCAGAGGACGGAGTGCGCTGGAGACGCTGTTTTTTGGCCATCGCCCTCGCTGCAGACGTCTTTGGCCGCACGGCGCGCTGACGGTGGGGCGGGGCGCGCCACTGGCGCCAAGCGAACGAAAACGAATCAATCAAGGGTAAACCTTGATTCAAAACGATCACAAAACAACAAAAATGATCGCAATCGAACAACGAAGACTTGGCCGTGCGCGCTCTGCGCTGCGGCTTGGGTCGCAGAAATGGGGTAGCTGCATGCAGCTGGCACTTGAGAGCATCAACAAGCGGGTAGGGGCCCAGACCTGGCTGCATGGCATGGACATGGCGCTGCAAAGCGGCGCGGTGACCGTTCTGCTGGGCGCCACGCAGGCGGGAAAGACCAGCCTGATGCGCATCATGGCGGGGCTGGACAAGCCGACCGAAGGCACGGTGCGCGTGGATGGTGTGGACGTGACCGGCGTGCCCGTGCGCGAGCGCAACGTGGCCATGGTGTACCAGCAGTTCATCAACTACCCCTCCATGACGGTGGCCGACAACATCGCCTCGCCGCTCAAGCTGCGGGGCGACAAAGGCATCGCCGAGCGCGTGCGCGCCTTGGCCGAGCGGCTGCACATCGACATGTTCCTGAACCGCTACCCGGCCGAGCTGTCGGGCGGGCAGCAGCAGCGCGTGGCGCTGGCCCGGGCCCTGGCCAAGGGCGCGCCGCTGATGCTGCTGGACGAGCCCCTGGTCAACCTCGACTACAAGCTGCGCGAGGAACTGCGCGACGAACTGACCCAGCTGTTCGCGGCCGGCGACTCCACCGTGGTCTATGCCACCACCGAGCCGGGCGAGGCCCTGCTGCTGGGCGGCTATACCGCCGTGCTGCACGAGGGCGAACTGCTGCAGTACGGCCCCACGGCCGAAGTCTTCCATGCCCCGAGCTCGCTGCGCGTGGCCCGCGCCTTCAGCGACCCACCGATGAATCTGATCGCCGCCGATGCGGCCGCGGGCGGCGTGCGCATGGCCGGTGGCGGCCTGCTGGCGCTGCCGCAGGGTTTGCCGGCGGGCAGCGCCGCGACGGGCCTGACCGTCGGCGTGCGGGCGAGTGCCCTGCGTCTGCAGGCACGCCCCGGCGACGTGGCGGTGGCCGGCACGGTGGAGCTGGCCGAAATCTCGGGCTCGGACACCTTCGTGCATGCGCACACGCCCTGGGGCGAACTCGTGGCGCAGGTCACGGGCGTGCACTACTTCGACCTGGGTGCGGCCATCACGCTGCACCTGGCACCGGGCGAAGCCTATGTCTTCGGCGCCGACGGCGCCTTGCTGCTGGCGCCCGCGCGCCGGGGAGGGCGCTGAGATGGCGCGCATCAATCTGGACCTGGCGCACGCCTACAAGCCCAACCCCCAGCAGGACAGCGACTACGCGCTGCTGCCGCTGTCGATGGAGTTCCGCGACGGCGGCGCCTATGCCTTGCTGGGCCCCTCGGGCTGCGGCAAGACGACCATGCTCAACATCATGTCGGGCCTGCTCGTGCCCTCGCAGGGGCGCGTGCTGTTCGACGGCAAGGACGTCACCCACGCGAGCCCGCAGGAGCGCAACATCGCCCAGGTGTTCCAGTTCCCGGTGATCTACGACACCATGACGGTGGCCGAGAACCTCGCCTTTCCGCTCAAGAACCGCAAGGTGCCCGAGGCCCAGATCCGCCAGCGCGTCGGCCAGATCGCCGAGATGCTGGACATGAGCGGGCAGCTCGACCAGCGCGCCTCGGGCCTGGCCGCCGATGCCAAGCAGAAGATCTCGCTCGGGCGCGGCCTGGTGCGCTCCGACGTGGCGGCCGTGCTCTTCGACGAGCCGCTCACGGTGATCGATCCGCACCTCAAGTGGCAGCTTCGCCGCAAGCTCAAGCAGATCCACCACGAGCTCAAGCTGACCCTGATCTACGTGACCCACGACCAGGTGGAGGCGCTGACCTTCGCCGAAGAGGTGGTGGTGATGACGCGCGGGCGCGCCGTGCAGGTGGGCGCGGCCGATGCGCTGTTCGAGCGGCCGCAGCACGTGTTCGTGGGCCACTTCATCGGCTCGCCGGGCATGAACTTCCTGCCCGCGCAGGGCGAGTCGGACGCGATCGTGGTCGCGGGCCACCGCCTGGCGCGGCCCGCGGGCAAGGCCCTGCCGGCCGGCGCGCTGCAGGTGGGCGTGCGCCCCGAGTACCTGGCCATCGCCGCGGCAGGGCAGCCCGGCGCGCTGCCCTGCACGGTGGAGAAGGTGCAGGACATCGGCACCTACTTCCTGCTCACGGCCCGCGTGGGCGAGCACACGCTCAAGGCCCGCCTGGGCACGGGCGAGGCGGTGCCTTCGGCGGGTGACACGGTCTGGCTGCAGGTGCTGGGGCGCCACACCTGCTTCTACCAAAACGAGGAACTGCTGGCATGAGCACCACGACCAAACCGGTGAACCAGAAGGCCTGGTTCCTGATCCTGCCCGTCATCCTGTGCGTGGCCTTCTCGGCCATCCTGCCGCTGATGACCGTGGTGAACTACTCGGTGCAGGACATCATCTCGCCCGAGCGGCGCGTGTTCGTCGGCACCGAATGGTTCGCCGCCGTGATGCGCGACGAAGAGCTGCACGCGGCCCTGTGGCGCCAGATCACGTTCTCGCTCGCCGTGCTGGCGGTGGAGATCCCGCTGGGCATCTGCCTGGCGCTGTCCATGCCCGCGCAGGGCTGGAAGTCCTCCGCCGTGCTGGTGACGGTGGCGCTGTCGCTGCTGATCCCTTGGAACGTGGTGGGCACCATCTGGCAGATCTATGGCCGCGCCGACATCGGCCTGCTGGGCGCCGCGCTGCAGTACATCGGCATCGACTACAGCTACACCGGCAACGCCACGCAGGCCTGGCTCACCGTGCTGGTGATGGACGTGTGGCACTGGACGCCGCTGGTGGCGCTGCTGTGCTTCGCCGGTCTGCGCTCGATCCCCGACGCCTATTACCAGGCCGCGCGCATCGACGGCGCGAGCAAGTTCGCCGTGTTCCGCTACATCCAGCTGCCCAAGATGCGCGGCGTGCTGATGATCGCGGTGCTGCTGCGCTTCATGGACAGCTTCATGATCTACACCGAGCCCTTCGTGCTCACCGGCGGCGGGCCGGGCAATGCCACCACCTTCCTCAGCCAGTACCTCACGCAGAAGGCCGTGGGCCAGTTCGACCTGGGCCCGGCGGCGGCGTTCTCGCTGATCTACTTCCTCATCATCCTGCTGCTGTGCTTCATCCTCTACAACTGGATGCAGCGCGTGGGCACCGACGCACAGACCGGAGCCGGCCATGAATGAAAAGCGCTTTCGCAAGCGGAGCCTCTTCCTTGCGGCCTACATCGTCTTCGCGTTGCTGCCCATCTACTGGATGGTCAACATGAGCTTCAAGACGAACGCGGAGATCCTCTCCACGTTCTCGTTCTTTCCCCAGCACTTCACCTGGGACAACTACAAGACCATCTTCACCGACGAGTCCTGGTATTCGGGCTACATCAACAGCCTGATCTACGTGGCCATCAACACGGTGATCTCGCTCACCGTGGCGCTGCCGGCGGCCTATGCGTTCTCGCGCTACCAGTTCCTGGGCGACAAGCACGTGTTCTTCTGGCTGCTGACCAATCGCATGACGCCGCCCGCGGTGTTCCTGCTGCCGTTCTTCCAGCTCTACACGACCGTGGGGCTGATGGACACGCACATCGCCGTGGCGCTGGCCCACCTGCTGTTCAACGTGCCCCTGGCGGTGTGGATCCTGGAAGGCTTCATGACCGGCATCCCGCGGGAGATCGACGAGACGGCCTACATCGACGGCTACAGCTTCCCGCGCTTTTTCCTGACCATCTTCCTGCCGCTCATCAAGGCCGGCGTGGGCGTGGCGGCGTTCTTCTGCTTCATGTTCAGCTGGGTCGAGTTGCTGTTGGCGCGCACGCTCACCAGCGTGAACGCCAAGCCCATCGTGGCGACGATGACGCGCACCGTGAGCGCCTCCGGCATGGACTGGGCCACCCTGGCCGCGGCCGGCGTGCTCACCATCGTGCCGGGTGCCATCGTCATCTGGTTCGTGCGGCACTACATCGCGAAGGGTTTCGCGATGGGCCGGGTTTGACGTGTGAAGGGAGCACAACCATGAATCACACACTTTCACCGCAGAGCGCGCGATGCGTCCAACGCCAGCGGCAGCCGTGGAGCGGGCCTTGCCCGGCCACCCGCTGCGTCCCCCTCAGGGTACGTGCCGCAGGCGCTCACGGGGGTACCCATGTTTGAGTGGATGGCCTGGACCACGCCGGTGGCCGTTTTCTTCCTGTGCATCGTGCTCATGCTGGCCGGCATGACGGTGTGGGAAATCAAGTCCCCCACCCTGCTCCGGCGTGGCTGGCTGCCGCTGGCGACGACGCGCGGCGACCGCCTCTTCATCGGCCTGCTGGCCGCCGCCTATGTGAACCTGGCCTTCGTGGGCATCAGCGGGCATCTGGTGCAGTGGTTCTCGCTGTCGGCCGAGCCGTCGATCTGGATCAGCTTCGTGCTGTCGATGGCCTTGCTGGTGCTGATCCTGCGCAAGGGCTGACGGCCCGGCTGCCGGGAGTTTTTTCTGCCGCCGGTCCGACCCATCCCCCGGACCCGGCGGCCGCTGGAATGCAAAGGGGAGTCGATTCAACTGACTATCAGGAGACAAGCACTATGAAGATGCAGTATTCGGCGCTGGCGTTGGCCGTCGCGGTCCTGGCCGGCAACACGGCCATGGCGGGCGAGGCGGAAGCCAAGAAGTGGGTGGACAGCGAATTCCAGCCGTCCACGCTGGCCAAGGACCAGCAACTGGCCGAGATGAAGTGGTTCATCGACGCGGCCAAGAAGCTGCAGGCCAAGGGCGTGAAGGAAATCTCGGTGGTGTCGGAAACCCTGACCACGCACGAGTACGAGTCCAAGACGCTGGCCAAGGCCTTCGAGGAGATCACCGGCATCAAGGTCAAGCACGACCTGATCCAGGAAGGCGACGTGGTCGAGAAGCTGCAGACCTCGATGCAGTCGGGCAAGTCGATCTACGACGGCTGGATCAGCGACTCCGACCTGATCGGCACGCACTACCGCTACGGCAAGATGATGAACCTGACCGACTACATGTCGGGCGCCGGCAAGGAGTTCACCAACCCCGGGCTGGACTTGAAGGACTTCATCGGCACCAAATTCACCACCGCGCCGGACGGCAAGCTCTACCAGCTGCCCGACCAGCAGTTCGCCAACCTGTACTGGTTCCGCGCCGACCTGTTCGAGCGCAAGGACTTGAAGGACAAGTTCAAGGCCAAGTACGGCTACGACCTGGGCGTGCCGCTGAACTGGAGCGCCTACGAAGACATCGCCGAATTCTTCAGCAATGACGTGAAGACCATCGACGGCAAGGCCATCTACGGCCACATGGACTACGGCAAGAAGGACCCCTCGCTCGGCTGGCGCTTCACCGACGCCTGGCTGTCCATGGCGGGCTCGGCCGACATCGGCACGCCCAATGGCCTGCCCATCGACGAATGGGGCATCCGCGTGGCGGCGGACAAGTGCACGCCCGTGGGCGCCTCGGTGTCCCGCGGCGGTGCAACCAACTCGCCCGCGGCCGTGTACGCGCTCACCAAGTACGTGGACTGGATGAAGAAGTACGCGCCCAAGGAAGCCATGGGCATGACCTTCGGCGAATCCGGCCCCGTGCCCGCGCAAGGCCAGATCGCCCAGCAGATCTTCTGGTACACCGCCTTCACCGCCGACATGGTCAAGCCCGGCCTGCCCGTGGTGAACGCCGACGGCACGCCCAAGTGGCGCATGGCGCCCGGCCCCAACGGCCCGTACTGGAAGCCCGGCATGCAGAACGGCTACCAGGACGTGGGATCGTGGTCGTTCTTCAACGGCCATGACGCCAACAAGACGGCCGCTGCCTGGCTCTACGCCCAGTTCGTGACCGCCAAGACCGTCTCGCTCAAGAAGACCATCGTGGGCCTGACGCCCATCCGCGAGAGCGACATCCAGTCCAAGGCCATGACCGACATGGCGCCCAAGCTCGGCGGCCTGGTCGAGTTCTACCGCAGCCCGGCCCGCGTGGCCTGGTCGCCCACCGGCACCAACGTGCCCGACTACCCCAAGCTGGCGCAGTTGTGGTGGAAGAACGTGGCCCAGGCCGTCACGGGCGAGAAGACCCCACAGGGCGCCATGGACACGCTGGCCGACGAGATGGACCAGGTCATGGCCCGCCTGGAGCGCGCCGGCATGGCCCACTGCGCACCCAAGCTCAATCCCAAGGGCGATCCTGCCAAGTGGCTGAGCGACAAGGCCGCCCCCTGGGCCAAGCTGGCCAATGAAAAGCCCAAGGGCGAAACCATTGCCTACGACCGCCTGCTGCAGGCCTGGAAGGACGGCAAGGTGCGCTGACCCGGCAGGATGGGCCGGCGCCCACGCACCGCCGGCCTGATTTGCCCACCTCCCGCCCTCGTCCTTGTCTGCAAGGGCCTGGGCGGATTTGTTTTTTGCGGTGAATCAAGGGTTAACCCTTGGTTCTTCCGAGACGCATGGACAATCGATCCCATGAATACCGTGACCACCCCCCTGTACACCAAACGCTCCGAACTGCTGGCTCGGCTGGCTGAGCCCCGCCTCTACGACCTGGCGGTGATCGGGGGCGGCGCGACAGGCCTGGGCGTGGCGCTGGACGCCGCCGCGCGTGGCTTCAGCGTGGTCCTGGTGGAGTCGCACGACTTCGCCAAGGGAACATCCTCCCGCGCGACCAAGCTGGTGCACGGAGGCGTGCGCTATCTGGCGCAGGGCAATATCTCCCTCGTGCGCGAAGCGCTGCACGAGCGCACTACGCTGTTGAACAATGCCCCCCACCTGGCGCAGCCGCTGCCGTTCGTGATGCCGTCCTACCGCTATTGGGAAACGCCGTTCTACGGCGTGGGACTCAAGGCCTACGACGTCCTGGCGGGCAAGGCCGGCCTGGGCGCCACCGAATTCCTCGGCCGGGAAAGCACCTTGCGCCTGCTGCCCACGGCCCGCAAGGAAGGGCTCAAAGGCGGGGTCAAGTACTGGGACGGCCAGTTCGACGACGCCCGGCTGGCGCTCGCCTTGGCCCGCACGGCGGCGCAGCGCGGAGCCTTGCTCGTCAACTACTGCTCCGCCCGCGAACTGGTGCACGAGGCGGGCAAGGTGGCGGGCTTCACGTGCGAGGACCGCGAAACCGGCACCGCCTATACCGTGCGCGCGAAGTGTGTGGTCAATGCCACCGGAGTGTGGGTGGACGCGTTTCGCCAGCAGGATGCCGCGGCGCTCCGGCGCCCCGCCAAGCCCATCGTGGCACCCAGCCAGGGCGTGCACATCGTGGTGGACCGCGAATTCCTGCCTTCCGACCATGCGCTCATGGTGCCCAAGACCGCCGATGGCCGGGTGCTGTTTGCCGTGCCGTGGCTGGGCAAAGTCATCCTGGGGACGACCGACAGCCCACGCCAGGACCTGGCCCGCGAGCCCTTACCGTTCAAGGAGGAAGTGGCGTTCATCCTGAGCGAATCCGCCCGCTACCTGACGCGGGCGCCGGGCCCTTCGGATGTACGCAGCATCTGGGTCGGATTGCGTCCTCTGGTCAAACCGCAGGACGACGACGGTGACAACACGAAGAGCATCAGCCGCGAGCACACCGTCATCGCCAGCGCGAGCGGACTGGTCACCGTCACCGGTGGAAAATGGACCACGTACCGGGCCATGGCGGAGGACGTGTTGCAAAAATGCTTCACTGCGGGGTTGCTGACGGAGCGCCCCAGCGGCGTGACGCGCCATCTTCCCCTCGTGGGCTCGCCCCAGCAGGCGGTGCAGCACCGCATCAGCGCGCCCCAAGGCCTGCACTCCTATGGCAGTGAGGCATCCTTCATCGACGGCTTGCCGGGCGCGGACGCCGCGCTGTCAGAGGGGCTGACCGAGGCGATGGTGCGATTTGCCGCCCGCTACGAGTACGCCCGCACGGTGGAAGATGTGCTGGCCCGCCGCAGCCGGATGCTTTTCCTGGATGCGGCCCAAGCCGCTCGTTTGGCCCCGCGCGTGGGCGAGATCCTGCGCGAGGAGCTCGGCCTCGACCCCCAACTGGAGGTGTTCCAGGCGTTGGCTCGGCAGTATTTGGACGTCCCGTTGTGAAGTACTTGACGTCAGTTGCGCTTTTTGACAAAATCGAGGGCTTCGCGTTTCAAGCGCGAGGTTTCTGCCCAGCGGGAAGTGCTGCAAATGGTTTGCGGCATGGACGACGGGCCCAAGACTGATTGGCTGATCTTCAGCCCTTGAGACGTTCTCTGGGGCTGTCAATCCTGCCGGTGCAAGTTGGGAATATTGAAATGATCCAGACAGAATCTCGGTTAGACGTTGCCGACAACACCGGCGCGAAGTCCGTCCTGTGCATCAAGGTGCTGGGTGGTTCCAAGCGTCGCTACGCCAGTGTTGGCGACATCATCAAGGTGAGCATCAAGGAAGCCGCTCCGCGTGGCCGCGTCAAAAAGGGCGAGGTCTACAGCGCAGTGGTGGTTCGTACGGCGAAGGGTATTCGCCGTGGCGACGGTTCGCTCGTCAAATTCGATGGCAACGCAGCAGTGTTGCTCAATGCAAAGCTGGAGCCCATCGGCACCCGCATCTTCGGGCCCGTGACGCGTGAACTGCGTACCGAGAAGTTCATGAAGATCGTGTCCCTGGCTCCTGAAGTTCTCTGAGGACGCGCCATGAACAAGATTCGCAAGGGCGACGAAATCGTTGTGCTCACCGGGCGCGACAAGGGCAAGCGCGGCACGGTGTCGCTGCGCAAGGATGACTCCTATCTGGTCATCGACGGCATCAACCTGGTCAAGAAGCATGTCAAGCCGAACCCCATGAAGGGTACGACCGGCGGCATCGTGGAAAAGGCCATGCCGATCCATCAGTCCAACGTGGCCATCTTCAATGCGGCTACCGGCAAGGCTGATCGTGTAGGTATCAAGGTGCAGGCTGATGGTGCGCGCGTTCGCGTGTTCAAGTCCAGCGGCGCTGAAATCAAGGCGGCCTAAGGAGTCAACATGGCACGACTGCAACAACACTACCGCGAAAAAATCGCCCCCGAGCTCGCTAAGCAGTTCGGTTACACCTCTCCGATGCAAGTCCCTCGGCTGACGAAGATCACCCTGAACATGGGTGTGAGCGAAGCCGTGTCGGACAAGAAGGTGATGGACAACGCCGTCGCAGATCTGACCAAGATTGCTGGCCAGAAGCCTGTGGTGACCAAGGCCAAGAAGGCCATCGCCGGTTTCAAGATCCGAGAAGGCCAGGCCATCGGCTGCATGGTCACCCTGCGTGGCGTTCAGATGTACGAATTCCTGGATCGTTTCGTGACCGTGGCTCTGCCCCGCGTCCGTGACTTCCGCGGTATCTCTGGCCGGGCCTTCGACGGCCGTGGCAACTACAACATCGGTGTCAAGGAACAGATCATTTTCCCTGAAATCGAGTACGACAAGGTGGATGCCTTGCGCGGTCTCAACATCAGCATCACCACAACGGCGCGTAGCGATGAAGAAGCGAAGGCGCTTCTCGCTGGTTTCCGTTTCCCGTTCAAGAACTGAGGCAGCGTATGGCTAAAGTAGCTTTGATCCAGCGCGAACTGAAGCGCGAAAAATTGGCCGCCAAGTACGCAGCAAAGTATGCGGAATTGAAGGCAGTTGCCAGCGACATGAAGCGCAGCGATGAAGAGCGTGAAGCAGCCCGTCTGGGCCTGCAAAAGCTCCCACGCAACGCCAACCCCACGCGTCAGCGCAACCGTTGCGAAATCACCGGTCGCCCACGTGGCACGTTCCGCCAATTCGGTCTGGCTCGCGCAAAGATCCGTGAACTGGCTTTTGCCGGCGACATCCCTGGTGTCACCAAGGCCAGCTGGTAAGCGGGCAGGAGAGATACAACATGAGCATGAGTGATCCCATCGCTGACTTGCTGACCCGCATTCGCAACGCGCAAATGGTGTCCAAGGCAACCGTGCTGGTGCCGTCTTCCAAAGTGAAGATCGCCATCGCCCAAGTGCTGAAGGACGAGGGTTATATCGACGGCTTCCAGGTCAAGACCGAAGCCGGCAAGTCCGAACTTGAAATCGCACTGAAGTACTACGCCGGTCGTCCGGTGATCGAGCGTATCGAGCGCGTGAGCCGTCCTGGCCTGCGTGTGTACAAAGGCCGTGATTCCATCCCGCAAGTCATGAACGGTCTGGGTGTGGCAATTGTCACGACGCCCAAGGGCGTGATGACCGATCGCAAAGCGCGCGCTACCGGTGTCGGCGGCGAAGTGCTTTGCTACGTCGCTTAAACGTGGCATTGAGGAGTAACTGAAATGTCCCGCGTAGGAAAAATGCCGGTGACCATCCCCGCAGGTGTGGATGTGTCCATCAAGGACGACCAGATCAACGTGAAGGGTACGGGCGGCACGCTGTCGCTGACCCAGAGCGCGCTTGTGAAGGTCTCCATCAAGGACGGCAAGCTTAGTTTTGAGCCTGTTGACGAGTCCCGTGAAGCGAATGCCATGAGTGGCACGATCCGCCAGTTGGTGAACAACATGGTGGTGGGTGTCAGCAAGGGCTTCGAAAAGAAGCTGAGCCTGATCGGCGTGGGCTACAAGGCCCAGGCTGCAGGTGCCAAGCTGAATCTGAGCGTGGGTTACTCGCACCCCGTGAACTTCGAAATGCCTGCTGGCATCACGGTTGCGACTCCAACCCCGACCGAAATCGTGATCAAGGGTGCCGACCGCCAGCGCGTCGGCCAATTGGCCGCTGAGATCCGTGCCGTTCGTCCGCCCGAGCCCTACAAGGGCAAAGGCATCCGTTATTCGGACGAAAAAGTCACGATCAAAGAGACCAAGAAGAAATAAGGAGCTGCAACATGTTGACCAAGAAAGAGCAGCGTCTTCGTCGTTCGCGCCAAACCCGCATTCGCATTGCGCAGCAAGGCGTGGCGCGTTTGACGGTGAACCGCACGAACCTTCACATCTACGCCAGTGTTATCTCCGGCGACGGCAGCAAGGTCCTGGCCAGCGCATCGACGGCAGAAGCCGATGTGCGCAAGTCCCTCGGTGGCTCTGGCAAGGGGGGCAATGCCACCGCTGCCCAGATCATCGGCAAGCGCATCGCTGAAAAGGCGAAGGCGGCCGGCATCGAGAAGGTTGCATTCGATCGTGCAGGTTTTGCCTATCACGGCCGCGTCAAGGCTTTGGCCGACGCTGCACGTGAAGCTGGCCTGCAGTTCTAAGCGGAGCGAAATACAAAATGGCTAAATTTCAACCCAAAGTGCAGAGCGAAGGTCAGGACGACGGTCTGCGCGAAAAAATGATCGCGGTGAACCGCGTGACCAAAGTCGTGAAGGGTGGCCGGATTCTCGGTTTCGCCGCACTGACTGTGGTCGGTGACGGTGATGGCCGCGTCGGCATGGGTAAGGGCAAGTCGAAGGAAGTGCCTGCAGCCGTGCAAAAGGCAATGGAAGAAGCTCGCCGCAATCTGGTGAAGGTGTCGCTCAAGAACGGCACCATTCATCATCAAGTGACGGGCCACCATGGTGCTGCACACGTGATGATGGCTCCCGCCCCCAAGGGTACGGGCATCATTGCGGGCGGCCCGATGCGTGCTGTGTTTGAAGTGTTGGGCATCACCGACATCGTGGCCAAGAGCCACGGTTCGTCGAACCCCTACAACATGGTCCGCGCAACGTTCGATGCGCTGGTGCATTCCACGACCCCGTCGGAAGTGGCAGCCAAGCGCGGCAAGTCGGTCGAAGACATCTTCGCCTGAACGGAGTTGAGCAAATGACTACGCAACAAACCGTCAAGATTCAACTGGTGCGCAGCCCGATTGGCACCAAGGAATCGCACCGTGCCACCGTACGCGGCCTGGGCCTGCGCAAGCTGAACAGCATCAGCGAACTGCAGGACAGCCCTGAAGTGCGCGGCATGATTAACAAGATCAGCTATCTGGTCAAAGTCCTCTGAGAGGTTGATGATGGAACTCAATAGCATCAAGCCTGCAGACGGAGCCAAGCATGCCAAGCGCCGCGTCGGTCGCGGTATCGGTTCTGGTCTGGGCAAGACCGCGGGTCGCGGTCACAAGGGTCAAAAATCGCGTTCTGGCGGTTACCACAAGGTGGGCTTCGAAGGCGGTCAAATGCCTTTGCAGCGTCGCCTGCCCAAGCGCGGCTTCAAGTCCCATCTGCTGAAGTTCAATGCAGAAGTGACTCTGACGGCGCTGGACCAACTGGGTCTTGCTGAAGTTGACCTGCTGGCGCTCAAGAGCGCCGGTTTGGTGGGTCAGCTGATCAAGGTGGTGAAGGTCATCAAGAGTGGCGAACTGAGCAAGTCGGTCAAGTTGACCGGCATCGGTGCAACGGCGGGCGCGAAGGCGGCCATCGAAGCTGCCGGCGGCAGCCTGGCTTGAATACGTTCTGAAGGAACGCATCCGTGGCTACTAGCGCAGCTCAAATTGCGAAAACCGGTAAGTTTGGCGATTTACGTCGCCGGCTGGTTTTTCTGCTGCTGGCGTTGGTCGTGTACCGCATCGGAGCGCACATTCCCGTGCCGGGCATTGATCCGGCGCAGCTGCAACAGCTGTTCAGTGGCCAGCAGGGTGGCATTCTGAACCTGTTCAACATGTTCTCGGGTGGGGCGCTCTCGCGCTTCACGGTTTTCGCTCTGGGGATCATGCCGTATATCTCGGCGTCGATCATCATGCAGCTGATGACCTATGTCGTTCCGACGTTCGAGCAGCTGAAGAAGGAAGGCGAGGCAGGGCGGCGCAAGATCACGCAATACACGCGTTATGGAACGCTGGGTTTGGCCATATTCCAGTCACTGGGCATCGCTGTGGCACTGGAGAGTTCCGCAGGGCTGGTGCTGAGTCCCGGGTTCGGGTTTCGCATGACGGCCGTGGTGAGCTTGACGGCTGGCACGATGTTCCTCATGTGGTTGGGTGAGCAAATCACAGAGCGTGGCTTGGGCAACGGGATTTCGATCCTGATCTTCGCAGGTATCGCTGCAGGGCTGCCGAGTTCTATCGGTGGATTGCTGGAGCTGGTGCGCACAGGTGCGATGAGCATCCTGGCTGCGATTTTCATCGTGTTGATCGTGGCGGCAGTGACCTATTTCGTCGTGTTTGTCGAAAGAGGTCAGCGAAAGATTCTCGTGAATTACGCGAGGCGCCAGGTGGGCAACAAGGTGTATGGCGGGCAATCGTCGCATCTGCCGTTGAAGCTCAACATGGCTGGGGTGATTCCACCGATCTTTGCTTCGTCGATCATTTTGTTGCCGGCTACGGTGGTGAACTGGTTCAGTGCAGGTGAGTCGATGCGTTGGTTGCGTGACATTTCTGGAGCACTGACCCCAGGTCAGCCGATCTATGTGATGTTCTACGCAGCGGCCATTGTGTTCTTCTGTTTCTTCTACACCGCCTTGGTGTTCAACAGCCGAGAGACTGCAGACAACTTGAAGAAAAGCGGTGCCTTCATTCCTGGGATTCGTCCTGGAGAACAGACGGCTCGCTACATCGACAAGATCCTGGTTCGCTTGACGCTGGCTGGAGCGGTGTACATCACCTTTGTGTGCTTGCTCCCAGAGTTCATGATCTTGAAGTACAACGTGCCGTTCTATTTTGGTGGCACCTCTTTACTGATCATTGTGGTGGTCACCATGGACTTCATGGCCCAGGTGCAGAACTACATGATGTCGCAGCAATACGAATCCTTGCTTAAGAAGGCCAACTTCAAAGCAACGCCTGGCAGCTGAGTCAGTCACAAGTGGAATCTTGGCAAATGCGCTATAGTGGCGGGTTAGCCTTGGTGGATACGGTTTATTGATGCCTCCGAGTCATCGCGGGCGCAAATTGTGTTCCGCGCAGTGGGCCGGGACGAAAAGACGAGTTTTAGGAGAATGAAATGAGAGTTTCGGCTTCGGTCAAGAAAATCTGCCGCAACTGCAAGATCATCCGCCGCAAAGGTGTGGTGCGCGTGATCTGCACGGACATGCGCCATAAGCAGCGCCAAGGTTGATTGAAAGTATTAGAGGACGCATATGGCACGTATCGCTGGCATTAATATTCCGCCGCATCAGCATGCTGAAATCGGCTTGACCGCCATTTTTGGCATTGGTCGCACCCGCGCTCGCAAGATCTGCGAAGCCTGTGACATCGCTTATTCCAAGAAGATCAAGGATCTGACGGACGGCGATCTCGAAAAAATTCGCGATCAGATCGCGCAGTTCACCATCGAAGGTGATCTGCGTCGCGAAACCACGATGAACATCAAGCGCTTGATGGACATTGGCTGCTACCGCGGCTTCCGCCATCGTCGCGGTCTGCCCATGCGTGGTCAGCGTACACGCACGAATGCTCGTACCCGCAAGGGCCCGCGCAAGGGTGCTGCAGCGCTGAAGAAGTAAAAAGATTGAAAGATCAACATGGCAAAGTCTCCCGCCAATAACGCTGCACAGCGCGTTCGCAAGAAGGTTCGCAAGAACGTTTCGGACGGTATCGCGCACGTGCATGCTTCGTTCAACAACACCATCATCACGATCACCGATCGCCAAGGCAACGCCTTGTCCTGGGCGTCGTCGGGTGGTCAAGGTTTCAAGGGTTCGCGCAAGTCCACGCCATTCGCTGCACAGGTTGCATCCGAAGTCGCGGGTCGTGCTGCCATTGAACAAGGCATCAAGAATCTTGATGTCGAGATCAAGGGCCCAGGTCCTGGTCGTGAATCGTCGGTGCGCGCGCTGGGCGCCCTGGGTATCCGCATCACTTCGATCTCCGACGTGACGCCGGTTCCCCATAACGGCTGCCGTCCGCAAAAGCGCCGTCGCATCTAATTTTTATAAGCCCACCGCCACCTGATTGCTTTGGCAGCAGGTGGCTCCCGCAATGATGTTGCGGAAGATGACAATCCAAGGAAGCTCAAGTGGCACGTTACCTCGGCCCCAAGGCCAAACTCTCCCGCCGTGAAGGCACTGACCTGTTCCTGAAGAGCGCTCGCCGCTCTATCGCGGACAAGGCCAAGTTCGACTCCAAGCCAGGTCAGCACGGCCGCACCTCTGGTGCTCGCACGTCCGACTATGGTCTGCAACTGCGCGAAAAGCAGAAGGTCAAGCGCATGTATGGCGTGCTGGAAAAGCAATTCCGCCGCTATTTCGAAGCCGCTGATCGCCGCAAGGGCAACACGGGTGCCAACCTGCTGTTCCTGCTGGAATCCCGTCTGGATAACGTGGTGTACCGCATGGGCTTCGGTTCCACGCGCGCAGAAGCACGCCAGTTGGTTTCGCACAAGGCTATCACCGTGAACGGCCAGTCTGTCAATATCGCCTCGTACCTCGTCAAGACGGGCGATGTGGTGGCTGTGCGCGAAAAGTCCAAGAAGCAAGGTCGCGTGGTCGAAGCCTTGCAGCTGGCTCAGCAAGTGGGTATGCCAGCGTGGGTGGAAGTGAATGCCGACAAGGCCGAAGGTATCTTCAAGAAGGTTCCGGATCGTGACGAATTCGGCGCTGACATCAACGAATCCCTGATCGTTGAACTCTATTCGCGCTAAGCATTTAGCGCACATTCGAGAAAATTGTTCCTATACCGCGAGGCATCGCGGTATAGGCGCTTCACCAGCCTTACCGGTGTAACGAGCTGGGGGTATTGAGAGGAAGTCTGAATGCAAACCAATTTGCTGAAACCCAAGGCGATCAATGTCGAGCAACTTGGCCACAATCGTGCCAAGGTCGCGTTGGAGCCCTTTGAGCGCGGTTACGGCCACACTCTGGGCAATGCCATTCGCCGTGTTCTGCTCTCGTCCATGGTGGGTTACGCAGCAACGGAAGTCACGATCGCAGGCGTCTTGCACGAGTATTCATCCATTGATGGTGTTCAGGAAGATGTCGTCAACATCCTGTTGAATCTCAAGGGTGTGGTGTTCAAGCTCCACAACCGCGACGAAGTCACGCTGAGCCTTCGCAAGGACGGTGAAGGGGTGGTCACGGCTCGGGATATCCAGACGCCTCATGACGTAGAAATCGTCAACCCCGATCACGTCATCGCCCATCTGTCGCAGGGCGGCAAGCTGGACATGCAGATCAAGGTAGAAAAAGGCCGTGGCTACGTGCCAGGCAATCTGCGCCGTTATGCCGACGAGTCGACGAAGTCGATTGGCCGCATTGTGCTGGACGCATCTTTTTCCCCGGTCAAGCGCGTGAGCTACACCGTGGAAAGCGCCCGCGTTGAGCAGCGCACCGATCTGGACAAGCTGGTTGTCGAAATCGAGACGAATGGTGCCATCACGGCGGAAGATGCAGTTCGCGCATCCGCCAAGATTTTGGTAGAACAGCTGGCTGTGTTTGCGCAGCTCGAAGGCGGCGAATTGGCGGCATTCGATGCGCCAGCAGGTCCTCGCGGCAGTGCAACGTTCGATCCGATCTTGCTGCGCCCTGTGGACGAGCTGGAATTGACGGTGCGCTCTGCCAATTGCCTGAAGGCCGAGAACATTTACTACATCGGTGACCTGATCCAACGCACCGAGAACGAGTTGCTGAAGACGCCTAATCTGGGACGTAAGTCGCTCAATGAAATCAAGGAAGTCTTGGCTTCCCGTGGTTTGACTCTGGGGATGAAGCTGGAGAACTGGCCACCTGCAGGCCTCGACAAGCGTTAAGTTATAATTTTGGGCTCCCTCGGGGGAGCCAGTGCCTTGGGCAGTACCTGATACGGCTGCCCGATTTAATTACTCATAAGGAAAGCACCATGCGCCACGGACACGGCCTTCGTAAACTCAATCGCACCAGCTCGCACCGACTCGCGATGCTGCAGAACATGATGAACTCGCTCATCGAGCACGAGGCCATCAAGACCACGCTGCCCAAGGCCAAGGAGCTGCGCCGTGTGGTGGAGCCCATGATCACTTTGGCGAAGGAAGACACCCTGGCCAATCGCCGCTTGGCATTTGATCGTCTGCGCGATCGTGACAGCGTGACCAAGCTGTTCAATGTGCTCGGCCCCCGTTTCAAGGCACGTCCAGGCGGCTATACGCGCATCCTAAAGATGGGTTTCCGCGTGGGTGACAATGCACCTATGGCGTATGTCGAACTGGTTGATCGCGCAGAAGAATCTGCAGAAACCGCAAATGCTTCCGCAGAAGCATAAAAGTAGGTTATAATTTATCTCTTGTCGCGCGATGGAGCAGTCTGGTAGCTCGTTGGGCTCATAACCCAAAGGTCGGAGGTTCAAATCCTCCTCGCGCAACCAATAAAGCGGAAACGCTCTCAAAAAAGCCCACTAATCAGTGGGCTTTTTTGTTTTTGTCGTTTAACTCACTGGATAAACACTGATGGGAAGCTTTGGCTGGCCTCCAGTCAGTGGGTGACGATCGGCATCTTTTCACATCAGGGCGATTAATGACGACACACTGCAACACTGAAAGGTGCGCGTGCCGACAGCTTCTTGATGGTTTGATGCCGCCCGATCAATCCGGGGGTGATGCCTATCTCTCCTTTGTTCACGATGACATCCTCAGAAGAAACCACGCTTGGCATTGATTTCGGCACCTCCAATTCCGCCATGGCGGTGAGACGGGGCAGGGGCGTGGCCACGTTGCTACCGTTGGAAGGGACTGCAACCACATTGCCGACCGCCCTGTTCTTCAATACGGAAGACCATCAGACACACATCGGGCGCGATGCCGTGGCGCATTACCTCGCGGGCACGGAAGGGCGGCTCATGCGGTCGCTGAAAAGCCTGCTCGGCAGCGCGCTCCTACAGGACAAGACAGCGGTTCACCAGAGCATGGTGAGCTATCAAGACATCATCGCACTGTTTCTGCGCACGTTGGCAGGGCAGGCCCGGCAGGCGCTGGGCGCGATGCCAGACCGCGTTGTCATGGGGCGCCCTGTCCACTTCGTGGATGGCGACGAAGCGCGTGATGCGCAGGCGGAAGACGCCTTGCGACAGGCGGCCTTGGATGCGGGGTTTACCAATGTCTCCTTTCAACTGGAGCCCATTGCAGCGGCGCTGGACCATGAACAGCGGATCACGCATGAATCATTGGTGCTGGTGGTGGATATCGGCGGGGGGACCTCGGATTTCACCGTCGTGCGCCTCGGCCCGGAGCGTGCCTTGCTGGCCGATCGCAGTTCCGACGTGCTGGCCACCTCCGGGGTTCACCTGGGTGGAACCGATTTTGACCAACGACTGAGCCGGGCCCAGGTCATGCCGCTTCTCGGACTGCGCCACATCGGGCCCAGTGGCCGGGAAGTGCCCAGCCGCGTGTTCTTCGATTTATCGACGTGGCACCTGATCCAGTGGCTGTACAGCGCGAAAGCTTTGAGGGACGCGCAGTCCCTCCGGACCGACTATGCAGACCTTCGCTTGCACGACCGATTAATGGAGGTGCTCAACGAACGGTGGGGGCACCGTCTGGCCAATGCGGTGGAACACGCCAAGATCGCGGTGTCGCAAAACAGCGCTGCAGAACCCATCGTGCTGGATTGGCTCGAATCCGATCTGCAATCCTTCATTTCACCCGATGTCCTGGAAGCGCAACTGGAGGGGCCTTTGCAGCAGATTGTGGATTGCGCCCAGGAGTGCCTGAGCAAGGCCGAATTGAACGCCAGTGGCATCGATGCCATTTATCTCACCGGTGGCTCTTCTGCGCTGCGCCCGCTGCGTACCGCGTTGAAGAAGGCCTTCCCACAGGTGACTCAGATAGAAGGTGACCTGTTCGGCGGCGTGGCCTCCGGACTGGCGTACACCGTCGGCTGAGAAAAGGCGGTACCCCACGCGGACCGATGCGTTCACGCCGCTCAGCAGTTGCATTGCAGCGCCTGGCATGGGCCGAGCCTGCTAGGCCTGCGTTCCGCCTTCCTGCTTGAGCGCCAGGGCTGACTCATACAGGGCATTGCGCGATGATCCTGTGATCTCGGCCGACAGGCGGACAGCGGTTTTGAGCGGGAGTTCCTGCATCAACAACTTCAGCACACGCAGACCATCGCCATCGTCCTGCGCTGCCTGGATCGGGTGCAACAGCACCACGAACTCGCCCCGCGAGCGTTGTGGTCCGCCGGCCAGCCAGATGGACAGGGCATGGGCAGGCTGGGTGGCAATTTCTTCGAACTGTTTGGTCAGCTCCCGGGCGAGCGTGACCTGCCGGTCTCCCAAAACCGCAAGGGCCTGGGCCAGTTCTGCAATTCGGTGCGGGGCCTCCAGCAGCACCACACAGCGGGTTTCCGTGGCGAGATGTTGCACTGCCGTTGCCCGCTCGCCGCTCTTGGCTGGAAGAAAACCGGCAAAAAGAAAACCTTCGGCCCCCTGGGCGACTGCGCCCGCAGCGCTGAGTGCCGATGTCACGCTGCTCGCTCCTGGCAGTGGCACAGCGCGCAACCCTGCCGCGTGCACGGCAGCGACGATCCGCGCCCCCGGATCGCTGACGCCCGGGGTGCCCGCATCACTGGCGTAGGCCACCCGCTGTCCGTCGCGCAAACGCTCGACCACCGAATGCGATGCCTCGGCCTCGTTGTGCTGGTGCACCGCCAGCAATTGACTGCTGGTTTTCTCTATGCCGTAGGCGCGCAGCAGCGCCTGGGTATGGCGCGTATCTTCGCAGGCGATGGTGTCGGCCAGTTGCAGCACGTGCAGCGCCCGCAGTGTGATGTCGGCCAAGTTACCGATGGGGGTGGCCACGACGTACAGAGCCCCTTGCGGATAATGCTGCGCAGCCGCCGCGTCGCGTGCGGCGTTCAGGGCTGAAGCGAAAGAGGCGCTCAATGGGATTCCTTGGGAAAAAACCGGTAGCCAACACGCGCGTGGTCGGCAATGCTGCCGAAGACCTCGCATTGGCCCACCTGCAAGCCGCTGGACTACGGCTGGTCGAGCGCAATTATCGAACGCCCGGGCGTGGCGGCGGCGAGATCGACCTGATCGTGCGGGATCGCGACGGCACGGTGGTGTTCGTTGAGGTGCGAAGCCGCGCCAGCAGTGCGTTTGGCGGCGCTGGTGCCAGCATCGGCCGGACCAAGCAGCAGCGGATCGTGTTTGCCGCCCGCTGCTACCTGATGCGCCTGCCTGCACCACCGCCATGCCGCTTCGATGCCGTCCTGGTAGAAGGCGGTTCCGTGCAGTGGCTGCGTGGCGCCTTCGAGGCGCAATAACGCTTCAAGCCCTTGGTTGGCGTCAAGGCGGATGCAGTGTTTTACGCCTGCCGCCCATGGTTGACCCAAACGGCGTCGACCCCACAGGTATCATCTTTGCCTCATGCTAGAGCAACGCATTCAACAGCATTTCATCGATAGCGCCGACCTCAAATACCAGTCCGCGCAGACCCTGAGCCATCCCATCGCTTCCGCTGTGCAGGCCATCCTCGCCTGCGTCACCAGTGGCGGCAAGGTGCTGGCCTGCGGCAGCGGTCCGGCCGCGGCGCAGGCGCAGCAGTTCGCTGCCCTGTGCGTGGCCGGGTTCGAACGGGAGCGGCCGGAGCTGGCGGCCATGGCACTGGCGCCCGACGCAATCTGGACCCCTGCCGGCCTGGAGGGCCCGGACATCGACGCGCTGGGACGCCAGGTGCGAGCCCTGGGACAGGCGGGCGACGTCCTGCTGGCGCTGTCGGAGTCCGGCAATGACCTGCCGCTGCTGGCCGCATGCGATGCAGCGCATGAAAGAGACATGACCGTCGTCGCCCTTTCGGGTCGCAGCGGTGGCCGGCTGGCCGGCATGCTGCGCGAGACCGACGTCTTGATCGCCGTGCCCCACGACCGCGCCGCACGCGTGCGGGAGGTGCATTCGCTGGTCCTGCACTGCCTGTGCGACGGCGTGGACGCCCAATTACTTGGTGAACAGGAGATACCGCTATGAGCTTCCCGATGACCCGCTTGACCCGATTGACTTGCACCCTGTTGGCCGTGGGCGCCTTGGGGTCGGCCCTCTCGGCATGCGCTCCGCTGGTGGTAGGCGGCGCTGCCGTCATGGGCAGCATGATGGCGTCGGACCGGCGCACGACGGGCACGCAGGTGGAGGACGAAGGCATCGAACTGCGTGCCTCCAACCGCATTCGCGACACCTTCGGCGACCGCGTCCATGTCAATGTGACCAGCTACAACCGGCAAGTGCTGCTGACGGGCGAAGTGCCGACCGCGCAGGACAAGGAAAAACTCGAGCAGACCGCGTTGGCCGTGGAGAACGTGCGCTCGGTCGTCAACGACCTGGCCGTGATGCCCCCCAGTTCCCTCACGCAGCGTTCCAACGACACGCTGATCACCGGCAAGGTGCGCGCGAGCTTCGTCGATGCCAAGGACCTGTTCGCGAGCGCCTACAAGGTGGTCACCGAGCGCGAGACGGTGTACCTCATGGGACGCGTGACGCAGCGCGAGGCGGACCGTGCCTCCGACATCGCCAGGGGCGTGAACGGCGTGCGCAAGGTCGTGCGCGTGTTCGAGATCATCACGCAGCAGGAACTGGAGCGTGGCTTCGCGCAGCAGCGTCCCGCGCCAGTCACCACGGACGCTTCGCCCAACGTGCCGGTCCGCTGAGCGTCGGCGGCTGCCAGCGAATCGGCCAAAGCGGTTCCGGCACCAGGCCACTGGCCACGGCCGCGAGGGATCCCGCGCGGCCAGGCTGAACGATCGGTTCTTTTACCCGTTCGTTTTCTGGCGGCCCAGCCGCGTGATCAGGCTGGAGGTGTCCCAACGGGCGCCGCCGTGCTGCTGCACATCGGCATAGAACTGGTCCACCAGCGCCGTGACCGGCACACGTGCGCCGTTGCGGCGGGATTC
Organism: Acidovorax sp. BLS4; assembly: GCF_032929295.1. Classification (NCBI taxonomy): domain Bacteria; kingdom Pseudomonadati; phylum Pseudomonadota; class Betaproteobacteria; order Burkholderiales; family Comamonadaceae; genus Acidovorax; species Acidovorax sp. BLS4. Next base: position 4,439,322 of record NZ_CP136797.1, on the reverse strand, counting down.
GTCGAGGACCAGGCCGAGGTCCTTGCGCATCCAGTCCACGGCAAAGCCGAAGTCGAAGCGGCCTTCCACCATGGTCTTGCCGCGGTTGTCCATCTGCCAGCTTTGCGCGGCCCCTTTGCCGATGACGTCCAGCACCAGCGGCATGTCCAGCCCGGCGTGCTGACCGAAGGCGATCGCCTCCGACAGGCCCTGCACGATACCGGCGATGCAGATCTGGTTGACCATCTTGGCCAGTTGGCCCGATCCGCTGTCGCCCACGCGGGTGAAAGCCCGGGAAAAGGCCAGCGCGGTGGGCTTCACGCTGTCGAAGGTGGCAGCGTCGCCGCCGCACATCACGGTCAGCTGGCCGTTCTGGGCCCCAGCCTGGCCACCGGACACGGGGGCATCGATGAACTGCAGTCCCAGCGTGCGCGCCGCGCCGTACAGTTCGCGAGCGACCTCGGCCGATGCCGTGGTGTGATCCACGAAGACCGCGCCGGGCTGCATGCCCGCGAAGGCGCCATCGGCACCCAGCGTGACGGAACGCAGATCGTCGTCGTTGCCGACACAGCAAAAGACGATGTCCGCCCCCTGGGCGGCTTCGCGTGGCGTGGGGGCGTGCCGGGGTGCGGCGCTGCCCGCGAACTCTTCGCACCAGGCGGCCGATTTGGCCGCGGTGCGGTTGTACACGGTAACGGTATGGCCTGCGAGGGCGAGGTGCCCCGCCATTGGGTAGCCCATGACGCCCAGGCCGAGAAAGGCGACCTTGCGGAAAGGCGTGGCGTCGTAGCTGCGGGGATTCGTGCTGGGCATGGGAGAGGGCTCCATTTCAGAAAAAAGAAAACCCGCCGGGCAAGGGCGGGTGGTGGGGCGGCTGGCGTCAGACGATGGCGAAGTGCTCGGTGCCCGAGGCCAGGTCGGTGGTCTTGGCGCGCTGGCTGCCCAGCTTGATCTGCAAACGCAGGTCGTTCAGTGAGTCGGCATTGCGCAGCGCGTCTTCGTAGGTGATGACGTTGGCCTCGAACAGGTCGAACAGCGATTGGTCGAAGGTCTGCATGCCGAGGTTCCGGCTCTTTTTCATGATCTCCTTGATCTCGGCGACTTCGCCCTTGAAGATCAGGTCGGCGATCAGGGGCGTGTTCAGCATCACCTCGACCGCCGCGGCCCGGCCCTTGCCATCCTGCTTGGGGATGAGGCGCTGGGAGATCATGCCGCGCAGGTTGAGCGACAGGTCCATGAGGAGTTGCGCGCGCCGCTCTTCCGGAAAGAAATTGATGATGCGGTCCAGCGCCTGGTTGGCGCTGTTGGCGTGCAGTGTGGCCAGGCACAGGTGGCCTGTTTCGGCGAAGGCGACCGCATGCTCCATGGTTTCGCGGTCGCGGATCTCGCCCATCAGGATGACGTCCGGGGCCTGGCGAAGCGTGTTCTTGAGGGCGGCTTCCCAGCTGTCGGTATCGAGTCCCACTTCGCGCTGGGTGACGACGCAGTTCTTGTGCGGATGCACGAACTCGATGGGGTCTTCCACGGTGATGATGTGGCCGAACGAGTTCTCGTTGCGCCAGTCCACCATTGCCGCCAGCGTGGTCGATTTGCCCGAGCCCGTGGCGCCCACCAGAATGCACAGGCCCCGCTTGGTCATCGTGACTTCCTTGAGCACCTGCGGCACGCCGAGCCCGTCGATGGTCGGCAGCGTGAGCGGAATGGTCCGCAGCACCATGCCGACGCGGCTTTGCTGGATGAACGCGTTCACGCGAAAGCGCCCGATGCCGGCGGGCGAGATGGCGAAGTTGCACTCCTTCGTGCGCTCGAAGTCGGCCACCTGCTTGTCGCTCATGATGGCGCGCGCCAGCGTCAGCGTGTGGGCGGGAGTGAGCGGCTGGGGGGACACCTTGGTGACCTTGCCGTCCACCTTGATCGCGGGCGGAAACTCGGCCGTGATGAACAGGTCGCTGCCCCCCCGGCTCACCATGAGCTTGAGCAGATCGTTGATGAATTTACTGGCCTGATCGCGTTCCATCAGCTCTCCCTGGGGTGGTTGCAGCGCGGTGCGTCATTTCTGGCTGTCGGACAGGCGGGCGCTCACGACGCGAAGGCGCAGCGAGAGCTTGCGTGCCAGCAGGGCCACCAGGCTGGCAGCCAGCTGGGGGTCCTTGGTCATCATGTCGTCCATGGCCTCCGCGCTGAGCACCGCGATCTCGCAGTCAGTCAGCGTGGTGCAGGCCGAAAAGCGGATACCGCTGTCCAGCAGCGACATTTCGCCCAGGATATCGCCGGGCCGGGTTTCCGCCAAGCGCAGGTGCTCCCCCCAGGGCTGCACGCGATCGACGGCGATCGTGCCGGTGAGCAGCACCACCATGAAATTGCCGTACTCGTCCTGGCGGATCACATCGCGGTTGGGCGCGACGGCCGCGAACTCGAAGAAGCGCTCCATGCGCTCAACGGCGTCCCGGTCCAGGTGCGCCATGTATTTGTCCTTGGACCACAGCGCCTGCAGCAGCTTGCCGCCGCGGCTGGCGGCCATGCGCCTGGCACCCACCTCGACGGCGCGGGCTTCCCAGGGCACCAGCATGGCGTCGTCCACACCTTGTCCGGCGAAAGCGGTGGTGAAGAAGACGGAGTCGCCGCCTTCTTCCGCCGCTTTGCCGCCGCGGGTCTTGGCCTTCAACAGGCCGAGGATGCCTTTCATAGGGGGTGCTCCGGTGTGCCGCCTGAAAAAGGCCGCGAATCTCTGGGGTGGGTGGACGGGAGGGGATGCGGTGTGCATCAACCCGGGAAGTTGTCGGGGATCTTCGCCTTGCCCCGCGCCTCGGCCGGGCTGATGACGTTGCGCCGGACGAGGTCGGTCAGGTTCTGGTCGAGGGTCTGCATGCCGGCGCTGCTGCTGGTCTGGATGGTGGAGTACATCTGTGCCACCTTGGCCTCGCGGATCAGGTTGCGGATGGCGCTGGTGCCCAGCATGATCTCGTGCGCCGCGACACGGCCCTGGCCGTCCTTGGTCTTGCACAGCGTCTGCGAAATGACGGCCTGCAGCGACTCGGACAGCATGGCCCGCACCATTTCCTTTTCCTCGGCGGGGAACACGTCGATGATCCGGTCGATGGTCTTGGCGGCGCTGGAGGTGTGCAGCGTGCCGAACACCAAGTGGCCCGTTTCCGCGGCCGTCATGGCCAGGCGGATGGTTTCCAGGTCGCGCATTTCGCCCACCAGGATGGCGTCCGGATCTTCGCGCAGGGCCGACTTGAGGGCGGCCGCGAACGACAGCGTCATCGGCCCGACCTCGCGCTGGTTGATCAGGCACTTCTTGGATTCGTGCACGAACTCGATCGGGTCTTCCACCGTGAGGATGTGGCCGTATTCGCTTTCGTTCAGGAAGTTGACCATGGCCGCCAGCGTGGTGGACTTGCCCGAGCCCGTGGGGCCCGTGACCAGCACCAGGCCGCGCGGTTTCAAGGCCAGTTCGCCGAAGATCTTGGGGGCGTTGAGCTGCTCCAGCGTCAGGATCTTGCTCGGAATGGTCCGGAACACAGCGGCCGCGCCGCGGTTCTGATTGAACGCGTTGACGCGAAAGCGCGCCAGGCCCTCGATCTCGAAGGAAAAGTCCACTTCCAGGAATTCTTCGTACGCCTTGCGCTGCGCATCGCTCATGATGTCGTACACCATGGCGTGGACGGTCTTGTGGTCGAGCGCATCGACGTTGATGCGCCGCACGTCGCCGTGGACCCGGATCATGGGTGGAAGGCCCGCCGACAAGTGCAGGTCAGAAGCCTTGTTCTTCACGCTGAATGCCAGCAGTTGGGTGATGTCCACGGGGTCCCTCGGTCGTTTGGTACGCTCAGAGGAATCATTATGACGACGATTGGTAACAACCTCCAACAGGTTCTTGGGCGCATCGCGCAGGCCTGCGCCGCGGCCGGGCGCGACCCTGCCAGCGTGCGCCTGCTGGCCGTTTCCAAGACCTTCGGCGACGACGCCGTGCGCCGTGCCGCCGAGGCCGGGCAGCGCGCGTTCGGCGAGAACTACATCCAGGAAGGCGTGGCGAAGATCGCCGCGCTGCGAGGCGGCGCCACGCCCTGGGCGCCGCCGCTGCAGTGGCATTGCATCGGTCCCGTGCAGAGCAACAAGACCCGGCAGGTGGCCGAGCATTTCGACTGGGTCCACACCGTGGACCGCGAAAAGATCGCGCAGCGCCTGGCGGAGCAGCGGCCTGCCGGCCTGGCGCCGCTGGATGTGTGCATCCAGGTGAATGTGGACGGCGGCGCGACCAAGGCGGGCGTGCCGCCAACGGAGGCTCTGGCCCTGGCGCGGTCTGTTGCGCGGCTGCCACGGTTGCGGCTGCGGGGCCTGATGAGCATTCCCGATGTGGCCCCCGATTTCGCCGCGCAGCTGGCGGTCCATGCGGCGGCGAAAGCGCTGTTCGACCAGATCCGGGGGGAGGGGGGCGAGGGCTTTGCGGCGTTCGACACGCTGTCGCTGGGCATGACCGCCGACCTGGAGGCGGCGATCCACGCGGGGAGCACCCTGGTGCGGGTCGGCACGGGCGTCTTCGGCACCAGGGCGGCCCCCGCCTGAGGCCGGGGCCGCGCCATGCTCAGGCCCGGCGCGTCCAGCCCAGTTGCGGCGACGGGCCGGCCTCGGCGGTTTCCTGATTCAGCCGGAAGACCCCCACGGCCTGCAGCAGGGCGCTGGTGCGGTCCTTCATGCCGCTGGCGGACGCCGCCATCTGCACGACCACGCTGCCGTTTTGCTGGGTGACCTGGTCCATCTGCGACACGGCCTGGCCGACCTGGGCGACGCCCATCGCCTGCTCGTTGCTGGCCGCGCTGATTTCCTGCATGAGGTCCGTCACGCGGCGGATGGACGACACCACCTCCGTCATGGTGGCCCCGGCCTTGTTCACCAGCACGCTGCCCTGCTCGACCCGCTGCACGCTGGTGGAGATCAGGTGCTTGATCTCACGCGCCGCCTCGGCCGAGCGGCCGGCCAGGCTGCGCACCTCGCTGGCGACCACGGCGAAGCCCCGGCCCTGCTCGCCCGCGCGCGCCGCCTCCACCGCGGCATTGAGGGCGAGGATGTTGGTCTGGAACGCGATGCTGTCGATGACGCCGATGATGTCGGCGATCTTGCGGGAGCTTTCGTGGATGCCCTTCATGGTCTCGACCACCTCGGTCACGACCTCGCCGCCCTGGATGGCCACGGCGCTGGACTGGGTGGCAAACTGGCTGGCCTGGCGGGAGTTGTCGGCGTTCTGGCGCACCGTGGAGCCCAGTTGCTCCATGGACGCCGCGGTCTGCTGCAGGGCGCTGGCATGGTGCTCGGTGCGGCTGGACACGTCATGGGTGCCTTGTGAGATCTCGGTGCTGGATGCCGCCACCGCCTCGGAGGTGCGGCGCACGTCGTACAGCACGTTCTGGAAACTGTCGCGCAGCGCCTCCAGCGACTGCAGCAGCTGGCCGGCCTCGTCGGTCTGCCGGGCCTCGACGGCCTGCGTCAGGTCGCCGGTGGCCATGGTCCTGGCAGCCTGCACCGCCCGCTGGATGGGGCGCACGATGCTGCGGGAGATGAGCCAGGCCGTCGCTGCCGCCACCACGATCGCCGTGCCGCTGAGCACCAGCATCAGGATGGAAAAGCCCTGGGCGACGGACCGCGCATTGGCCGATTCGGCCTTGTTCTTTTCCTCCTCGATGTCGATCAGCCGGTTGATGCTGGCCAGCCACTCCACATAGGCGGGCCGGGCCTGCTCCTGCAGAACCTGAATGGCCTTCTCAGGCTGGTGGGCGCCGCTCAGCTCAATGACTTGGCGGGTCAGCGGCAGGGCGCGTGATTCGACCTCCTTGATGCGGTCCAGGGCCTCCCGCTCGCGGGGCTCGATCGGGGTGGAGGCGAACATCTGGTCCAGCGGCGCTGCCGACTGCGCATAGTGGCCCGCGAGCTTCTGGATCAGGTCGATCTCGGCCTGGAGCTGGTCGGGCCGCGTGGCCAGGGTCACGTCGCGCAGCGCGATGGCGCGGTCGTGCACGCTGCCGCGGAAATTGATGGCATAGCGCTGCTTGGCGCTGTTGAAGTCTCCGATGGTGGCCAGGCTGGCGTTGATGTTGGACACCCGGTTCACGCCGATGACCGTCAGGCCGAGCATCAGCAGGATGAGCAGGGAAAATCCCAGCGCCAGTCGGTGGGCGATCTTGATGTTCGAAAGCTTCATGGTTTCACCTCGGTTTCAGGAGTGGTGTGGATTGGTTTTGTTTGTTTCTTTTTGTAATTTTTGACAGTTGCGTGACAAATTTCAATCGCCAAAAACGGGGTGTTGGATCGCCGTCCTTTTTGAGAATTGTTGAGGATTGGGCCGCGCCGATTCGGTAGGCGCGAGTGGCGGATTCGCGGCCAGCCGGTGCTTGCAAAGGGTTGCACGCCGCCGGCTTGCGGACGGCCTTGTCCTACCGGGTGCGGGAAGGCCCACTTTTAGAATCCGGCCGGCCATGCTCTATGGCGTAACGCGAATGGATAGTTGTTTTGAATGTTGAAATCACGCCGGCCGTGGCGTTGGAAACGATGGTGGTGCTGCGGCCTTCCGGGCAGTTGGCGGCCGGCGAGTCGAGGGCCAGGGCCTGGAGTGCATGGGAGGCCTTCGCGGACTCCGGCGTGGAGCCCCTGGGGTTCTACCTGGACGGCTGGGAGGGCGATGTCCCCGCCGCGTTGGCGGCCCAATTGCGCGCCAGCGTCTGGTGGGACCGCCCACTGTTCGTGGCGCCCGGCGATGCGGCCCCGCCCTGGCTGGCCGATGGCGCCGCGCCGTATGCCGCCGCCCTGGCCGCCAGCGAGCTGTGCCTGGCCGTGCGGCGCAGCCTGCCGCTCGATCCCGCGGCCCTGCATTTCGACGAGCGGGTACTGTATTTCCTGTGCCTGCGCGACGGCGCCCAGTTGCAGCCGCAATGCGACCGTGCCAGCCTGGCGCTGTACCGCTACCCGATGGTCGAGGCGCTGGCCCGGCCCGGCGACGATGCCGATGCGTGCCTGGCCGGGCTCACGCGGCGCCGGCTGCTGGAGCCGGCAGAGCTGGTGGACCGCACACGGCACTGCCGCACCTGCGGCAGCGCGCACATCCACTACCTGGACGTGTGCCCGCACTGCACCAGCATCCACATCCGCAAGTCGCCCTCGCTGCATTGCTTCGCCTGCGGCCACGTGGCGCCCGAGGCCGACTTCCATGTCGATGGCGCGCTCTCGTGCCCCAAGTGCAACGCCATGCTGCGGCACATCGGCGTGGACTACGACCGGCCGCTCACGCAGTACGCCTGCGGCAGCTGCCACCACGTGTTCGTGGAGACCCAGGTGGTGGCCCGCTGCCTGGACTGCCGCACCACGGCCGAGCCCAGCACGCTGGACGTGCGCGAGATCTCGTCGCTGCGCCTGAGCCCGCAGGGCCGTGCCGCGCTGCGCGCCGGGCAGATCCAGGAATCGTTCGCCGCGCTCGACTCCGCGCACTACGTGCCGCCCGCCGATTTCCGCCGCATGCTCGACTGGGCGCTGGCCACGCATGCGCGCCACGGCGAGATGCGGTTCGCGCTGATGCTGGTGGAGTTCCAGAACGCGGCCGAGGTGATCGAACGCGAAGGCGCATCGCGCGTGTTCCTGATGCTCGACGAGTTCGCGCGGCGCCTGCACGAACTGCTGCGCACCTCGGACATCACCACGCGCACGCAGGAGGAATGCCTGTGGCTCTTCCTGCCGTTCTCCTCGCCCGAGGGGCTGGCCGCGCGCCTGCAGGCGTCGCTCCAGGGCGCGGGCGGCGGCGCGGCCGCGATGCCGCTGCGCACGCGCATCCGGCACCTGGAGGTGCCGGGCGGCCTGCGCTCCGGCGAGCAGGCCTCGGACCTGATGGCGCGGCTGCGCGACGGGACCTGATCGCATGGGGGAGCAGGTGGTGTTCGCGTTCGTCACGCTGTTTTCCAGCGCGACGCACCAGTCGTGGGTGGAGCTGGCGCTCAAGTTCTTCCCGTTCGTGGTGCTGCTGGAGGCGCCGTTCTTCCTGCTCGTGTGCGCGGGCATGGTGAAGTACGGCCTGCGCGAGCACCGGCCCTACCTGCAGCGCGAGCGCTATCCGCGCGTGTCCTGCGTCATCACCTGCTACTCCGAGGGCGACGACGTGCGCAAGACCATCCAGTCGCTCGCCCAGCAGATCTACCCGGGCTTCATCGAGATCATCGCCGTGGTGGACGGCGCGGTGCAGAACGAGCCCACGCTGCGTGCGGCTCGAGGCGCGCGCGAACTGCTGGCCGGTGCGCGCCGGCGCGCGCTGGTGGTGCTGCCCAAGTGGCAGCGCGGCGGCCGCGTGTCGTCGCTGAACGCCGGCCTGTCGATCGCCAGCGGCGAGATCGTGATGGCGCTCGATGGCGACACCTCGTTCGACAACGACATGGTGCGCCATGCCACGCGGCATTTCGACGACCCCGGCGTGGTGGGCGTCGCCGGCAGCCTGCGGGTGCGCAACGCCCGCCGCTCGCTGGCCGCGCGCATGCAGGCGCTGGAATACATGCTGTCCATCGGCGCGGGCAAGACGGGGCTGTCGGAGTTCAACATCGTCAACAACATCTCGGGGGCGTTCGGCGTGTTCCGCGCCAGCTTCATCCGCAACCTGGGCGGCTGGGACGCGGGCACGGCCGAGGACCTGGACATGACGATGCGCATCAAGCAGTACTTCGGCCGCCATCCGGGCCTGCGCATCGTGTTCGACCCGCATGCCGTGGGCCACACCGACGCGCCGGACACCTGGCGCGTGTTCTTCCGCCAGCGCCTGCGCTGGGACGGCGACATGTTCTACATCTTCATCCGCAAGTTCCGCCTGAACCTGCGCCCGCGCCTGCTGGGCTGGCGCAATTTCCTGTTCGTGGTGGTGAACGGCCTGGTGATGCAGGTGCTCATGCCCTTTCTCATCGTGGCGTACACCGGCGTGATGCTGTTCACGCTGCCGGTGGGGGCGGTGCTGGGGGTGCTGGGGTTCGTCTACGCGGTGTACCTCGCGGCGCTGCTGTTCTATTTCCTGCTGTACCTCGTGGCCGTGTCCGAGCGGCCCTGGCACGACGCGGCCTACCTGCGGTTCCTGCCGCTGTTTCCGCTCTTCGCCTTCGTCAACCGCGTGCACTGCACGTTCTCGATCCTGCAGGAGGTCTTCCTGAAGACCCACCTGGACTCCGCGATGGCCCCCTGGTGGGTGCTGCGCAAAACCAAGTTCTGATATGCCGCATCGCCTGGGGGAACGTCTTTTGCCATGGGCCGCGGTGCTGTGCCTGCTGGGGTGGAGCGCGGGCGCGCCGGCGGCCGAGCCGGCCCCGCCGCTGGCGCCCCCCGTGTTGGCGCTGGAGGCGCCGCCCGCACTGCCCGCCGACGTGCTGGCCCAGGCGCCTGCCACCCTGGCGGAGCTGGAAGGCTGGGCCGAGGTGCAGGCCCCGGCCGTGCGGCTGGCGCAGGCCGAGGCCGACGTGGCCGCGCAGCGCACCGGCGCGGCGCGCGCCGGGCAGGGCGCGCGCGTGTTCGGCGGCGCCAGCCTCGGGGGCGTGCGGGAGTCCGTCACCGACACCACCAGCCGCGACTACCAGCGCGGCCAGGCCCAGGTCGGCGTGCGCTGGCCGCTGCTGGGCAGCCGCGAGGCCCAGCAGCGTGGCGTGCGCGAGGCCGAGGGCGCCGAATTGCTGGGCCGGCTGCGGCAGGCGCAGGCGCAGCGGAACGTGCGGCTGGCCGTGCGCCAGGCCTATGTGCGGTTCGCGCACAGCCTGCAGCGGCGCCTGCTGGCGCAGGAATTCCTGTCCGTGCGCATGCCCGTGGAGGCGCAGCTGCTGCACCGGCGCCAGGCCGGCGTGATGCTGGAGGCCGACCGGCTCGACCTGTCGGCGCTGTTCGACGGCGTGCAGGCCGCGCACGATGCCCAGCGCGCCGCGCAGTCCAGCGCGCTGCGCACGCTCGCGCGGCTGGCGGGGCAGCCCGTGGCGCGGGTGGACACGGCCATTCCGGGCTGGCCCGTGCGCTGCATGGACCGCGAGGCGCTGCTCGCGCAGGCGGGCGACGACCCCGCCATCGCCCAGGCCCGCACCGAGCGCGACACCGCCGCCGCGCAGCTGGAGAACGCGCAGCACACGGGCCTGGAGGCCGGCGTGTCGCTGTCGCAGTCGGTGAGCCGCGACATCGGCGGCCAGCCGGGCCGCAGCACCGTCGTCGGCGTGGATTTCTCCATGCCCCTGGAGTGGCGCGCGCAGCGCGACGCGGCCCGGGGCCAATTGCAGAGCGAGCGCGACCGGGCCGATCAGTTGATGGAACTGCGCCTGGGCGAATACCGCTCGGTGCTGGACCAGGCCCTGGCCGACTGGCAATTGCGCGGCGGCGAGATGCCCGGCTTTTTGAACCGGCTGCAGGCGGCCCAGGAGGGCCTGCGCGTGGCGCGCCTGCGGCTCGATGCCTTCGACGGCGAAGGCTATTCGCGCCTGCTGACGGCGCGCTACGCCCTCTACCAGGCTTCGCTGCAGGTCGTCGACGGCTCGGAGCGCCGGGCGCTGGCCGCGCTCGACGTGCTGGCGCTCGGCAGCCCCTGCCCGCCGCAGCCGGGCGCGGCCGAGCCCCTGCCCGACCTGCTCGCGCCCGCGCTCACCGCCCTGTCCGCGCTGCCGCCGGCGGCGCGGGGCGAGCCGGCCCCGCCAGCCCGCGCGCCGGGCCTGGGGTGGTTCTCCTGGAGCGGGCAGGCGCTGCTGGACCGGCCCGCCCGGCTCGATGCCATGCCGCAGGACAGCCAGCGCGTGCTGCTGTCCTTCACCAGCGCGCAGCTGCGCGCCTTGGCCCGCCCGCCGGGCAGCGCCGCCCTGCGGCGCCTGCTGGAGCACGCGCACGATCGGGGCATGGCGGTGGAGCTGGTGCTGGGCGAGCCCAGCTGGGTCCTGCCCGCCGGGCGCGAGGCCCTGCTGGCGCTGCTGGCGCCGCTGCGCCACCTGCCGTTCGACGGGCTCAACCTCGACCTGGAGCGCAGCCAGCTCGACGCCGCCGACCAGCCTGGCTGGGAGGACGGCACCGTGGCCACGCTGCGCGCGGTGCGCGCCGCCACGCCCTGGCCCCTGGCGCTGACCACGCACTACCGCGAGCTGCAGGTGCCCGGCCTCGCGCAGCGCCTGCAGGCCGCAGGCGCCACCGAGGTCGTCGCCATGGTCTACGTGAGCCGGCCCGAGCGCGCGGCCGAACTGGCGCGCCCGCTGGTGCGGCAGGCCGTGCCCGGCCTGCGGGTGGCGGTGGCCCAGAGCATGGAGGACTCGCTCACCCGCGAGGAAAGCAGCCATGGCGTGGGCCGCGCCGCGGCGTTGCAGCGCTGGCGCGCGCTCGCACAGTCCCTGTCCGACCTGCCGGCGTTCGCCGGCGTGGTGGTGCAGGCGTGGGAAGATTTTGAAGGGGCTGCCCCGTGAAGATCCAGTTCGACATTCCGCCGGGCTCGGCGCAAGAGGCCAACGGCCTGCCGGTGCGCTACGCCGCCGCCAAGCGGCAGGTGCCGCGCTGGCGCTGGTACCTGCTGCTGGCCATGGTGCTTGCAGCGCCGGCCTACCTGCTGATGCGCTTTGCCATCGCCTACTGGTGGGAGACGGCGCCCGGCTTCGTCGTCACCGAGCAGGTGGCCGTGGGCGTGCACACCTCCGGGCGCGTGGCGCGCATCGTGGCCGTGGGCGAGACCGTGCCCGCGGGCCAGCCGGTGATGGTGCTGGAGCCGCCCACGGCCGCGGGGGCGCCGGCCTCCACGGCCCTGGCCGCGCCGCTGGCCGCCGCCACCGATCCGGCCGTGGCCCAGGCCGTGGCGCAGGGCCAGTCCGCGCGCCTGGCCGGGCTGAAGGAGGCCGAGCGCCTGGCGCTGCGGCAGGCGGCCCTGCACCAGGAGCGCGTGCGCACCATGGAAGGCCTGCGCCTGCAGGGCGCGGCCACGCGCCAGGAGCTGGATGGCGTGCGCCTGCAGGCGATGCAGGCCCAGGCCGGCGTGGACCGCGCGCGGGCCGAGCGGGCCGAGACCGCCGCGCAGGTGGCGCGCGACCGCGCACTTGCCCAGGCGGCGCTGCGCGCCCAGAGCCCCGTGCCGCTCGCGGCCCCGGGGGCGCCGGGCACGAACGCGGGCACGAACGCGGGCACGGGGCCGCTGGCCGCCGGCGCGGCGCTGCCGTCGCCCGACGTGGTCGCGCCCTTCGACGCCACCGTGGTGCGCCAGCTCGTTCGCCGCGGCGAGTGGGTGGTGCCCGGCACCGACGTGGCCGTGCTGCAGGGGCGCGGCGCGCCCATGGTGCACGCCTACGTGCTGCCCAACGAGGCGCGCTACGCCCAGGTGGGGCGCCAGGCCAGCCTGCAATTCATGGACGGCGGGCGCATCCGCGCCGAGGTGGTCGGCGTGGTGGCCGAGGCCGAACGCCTTCCCGCCGAGCGCGTTTCGCCGCTGTCGCCGCGCATGCCGTCGATCGTGGTGCGCCTGCGCCCGCTGGAGCCGCTGCCCGCGGCCTACCGCATCCACCAGTTGCCGCTGGACGTGCGGTTCGACTGGGTGTGGAGCGGTTTTTGAGTCAAAACCCCTTCATGCCCTAGTACTGATTGTCTGTGTTGCTATAGAAAATATAGCGATTGATTGTTTCCTTGAAGGGGCGTGCCTGCACCGGGGAACCTGGGGCGGTGGCCCCAGGGCGGTCCAATCGCCCGGCACCGTTTCAACCCACGCGCCCGCACAGGGCGCGACAGTGGTACCGCTCAATGAGGGGCCACCTCTAAACCCAGTTTCAACCCACGCGCCCCTGCGGCGCGACACAGGGACTGCAGCCCCTGCCGACCCCTCAGCGGATCATTGCCCGCGCCCGTCGAACCGGCGCACGCACTCCAGCGTCTGCGCCACGTCCTCGGGGCCCACGTCCAGGTGCGCCACCCAGCGCAGGCGCGCGCCACGGCCGTAGAGGCCGCTGGTCACCCGCACGCCGTGTTGGGCCAGCCACGCGGTGAAGGCCGGGGCCACGTCGGCCTCCACGTCGGTGAACAGGATGTTGGTGTGGGCCGAGGCCACGGTCAGGCGCCCCTGCAGCACGGGGTGGCTGCGGCCGGCTTCGGCAAGGCCCTCGGCCAGCTGGCGCGCCAGGGCATGGTCGTCGGCCAGGCGGCGCACGTGGTGCTGCAGCGCGTGCAGCCCCGCGGCGGCCAGGATGCCGGCCTGGCGCATGCCGCCACCCAGGATCTTGCGTGTGCGCCGCGCCTGGCGGATGAAGTCGTGCGAGCCCAGCAGCAGCGAACCCACGGGGGCGCCCAGGCCCTTGCTCAGGCACACCGAGGCCGAGTCGAAGTGCGAGCAGATCGCGCGCGCCTCGTCGTACACGTCGGTGCCGTTCTTCTCGGCGTGGGCCGTGGCCGCGTTGAACATGCGCGCGCCGTCCAGGTGCATGGCCAGGCCGCGCGAGCGGGCGAGGGCGGCCACCTCGGCGATGTAGCCGGTGGGCAGCGGCTGGCCGCCGGTGGTGTTTTCCAGCACCACGAGGCGGGTGCGGGCGAAGTGCGGGTCGTCGGGCTTGATGGCGGCGGCGATGTCGGCCACGCGCAGCGTGCCGTCGGGCTGGGTCTCCACCGGCTGCGGCTGGATCGAGCCCAGCACCGCCATGCCGCCGGCCTCCCAGCGGTAGGTGTGCCAGCTCTGGCCCACGACGGCTTCGTCGCCGCGCTGGCAGTGGCCCATGAGCGCGATCAGGTTGGTCTGCGTGCCGGAGCACGCGAACAGCGCGGCCTCGAAGCCGAGCAGTTGCGCCGCATGGTCCTGCAGCGCGTTCACGGTGGGATCGTCGCCGAACACGTCGTCGCCAAGGGGGGCCTGGAACATGGCGTCGCGCATGGCCGGCGTGGGTTGGGTGACGGTGTCGCTGCGAAAGTCGGGCATCGGGAGGGGCTCCTGGTGGGGGCTTGGGGTCGAAAAGGGTCGGTCCGGCATCCTAGCGGCGTTGGGCCCGCTGCGTCCATCGCACAGGCGATGCGGGCGGCCGGCCCGCGGAAAGTGCGCGTGCTAAGCTGGCCCGCTCCATTTTTTCCGGCCTTGTCCGCCCCGTCTGCCGGCCAGCGCGGCCTGTGCGGCGTGTGCGGCGTGTGCGGCGTGCTGGCCCAGCCCTCACGGAGACAACCATGCCCGGCCTTCTGCCCGATATCGATCCCGACGGTCTGCTCGAATTCTCGGTGGTGTACACCGACCGGGCGCTCAACCACATGTCCCGGCGCTTCACCGGCGTGATGCAGGACATCCTGGCCACGCTCAAGGGCGTCTACCACGCCCACACGGCGGTGCTGGTGCCCGGCAGCGGCACCTTCGGCATGGAGGCGGTGGCGCGCCAGTTCGCCAACCGCGAGAAGGTGCTCATCGTGCGCAACGGCTGGTTCAGCTACCGCTGGAGCCAGATCTTCGACGCGGGCGCTCTGGGCGGCGGCGCGGTGGTGTGCCAGGCCCGCCGCCAGGGCGAGGGCCCGCAGGCCCCGTGGGCGCCGTGCCCGGCCGATGAGGTGGCCGCCGCCATCCGTGCCGAATCGCCCAAGGTGGTGTTCGCGCCCCACGTCGAGACCGCCAGCGGCATCCTGCTGCCCGACGACTACCTGCGCACCGTGAGCGAGGCCGCGCACGACGTGGGCGCGCTCTTCGTGCTGGACTGCGTGGCCTCCGGTGCCGTGTGGGTGGACATGCAGGCCACCGGCGTGGACGTGCTGATCTCGGCCCCGCAAAAAGGCTGGAGCGGCTCGCCCTGCTGCGCCATGGTCATGCTCGGCGAGCGCGCCCGCCAGGCCATCGACGGCACCACGAGCAGCAGCTTCGCCTGCGACCTCAAGAAGTGGATGCAGATCGCCGAGGGCTACGAAAAGGGCCAGCACGCCTACCACACCACCCTGCCCACCGACGCGCTGGTGCAGCTGCGCGACGTGATGGTCGAGACGCGCGACTACGGCTTCGACAAGGTGCGTGCCGAACAGATCGAACTGGGCGCCCGGGTACGCGCGCTGCTGCGCGAGCGGGGCTTTCCGAGCGTGGCCGCCGAGGGCTACGAGGCCCCGGGCGTGGTCGTGAGCTACACCACCGACCCCGGCATCCAGAACGGCAGGAAGTTCATGGAGGCCGGCCTGCAGACCGCCGCCGGCGTGCCGCTGCAGTGCGGCGAGGGCCCGGACTTCCAGACCTTCCGCATCGGCCTGTTCGGGCTGGAGAAGTGGCACCACGTGGACCGCACCGTGGGCCACCTGGCCGCGGCGCTGGACCGGATCGCCGCCCCGCCAGCGCACTGAAGCGGCCCTGTCCCACAGGGGTCTCGGGCTATCCTTGCGCGATGCAGAGCACCCACGAAGACCAGGCCCGCGCACTGACCCGGGCCAAGTGGCTGGCCACGGGCCTGTTGCTGGCGGTGGCCGCCGTGTTCGCGCTGACCTATGCGATGCCCCGCAGCCTGGCGGTGGAATGCGTGCGCGCCGTGGCCGAGGCGGCCATGGTGGGCGCCCTGGCCGACTGGTTCGCCGTGTCGGCGCTGTTCCGGCGCATTCCGCTGCCCTTCGTGCAGCGGCACACGGACATCATCGCGCGCAACAAGGCGCGCATCGGCGGCAACCTGGCGTCGTTCGTGCGCGACGAGTTCCTCGATGCGCCTTCGCTGGTCACCATGATCCGCCGCCACGACCCGGCCCACATGCTGGGCCAGTGGCTCACCTCGCCGGGCAACGCCGAGCTGCTGGCGCGGCAGATGTCGCGCCTGGCCCTGTCGGCGCTGGAGACGGTGGAGGACGAGCGCATCCAGCGCTTCATGAACGATGCCGCGCGCACGCTGATCGGGCAGATCGACCTGTCGCGCACCATGGCCATGGCGCTGGAGGCGCTCACCCACAACGGCCGCCACCAGGCGCTGCTCGACGACCTGCTGGCGCGCCTGTCCACCCTGGTGCGCGAGCCGCAGACCCGCACCTTCATCGCCGAGACCATCGTGCAGTGGATCAAGCGCGAGCACCCGCTGAAGGAAAAGGTACTGCCCACCGACTGGATGAGCGAGAAGGGCGCGGGCGCCATCGCCCAGGCCATCGAGAACCTGCTGGCCGAGGTGGCCGGCAACCCGGCCCACCAGCTGCGCGGCACGCTGGATGGCGCGGTGCAGCGGCTGGTGGAGCGCCTGCAGTCCGACCCGGAATGGGCCGAGCGCGGCATGGCGATCCGCCACTACCTGCAAAACGACGCCACCCTGGGGCGCTACGTGCAGACGCTGTGGACCAGCCTGCGCGAGCGCCTGCAGCGCGACCTGGCCGACGAGGACTCGGCGGTCTCGCGCAAGGTGGCGGCGATGGGCCAGTGGCTGGGCCTGTCGCTCGCGGGCGATCCGGCGCTGCGGGTGCGGCTGAATGTGCGGCTGGAGCTGTGGGCGGCGCAGTGGGCGCCCGAGCTGTCGCAGTTCGTGGCCGAGCACATCCGCAACACCGTGGACCGCTGGGACGCCCAGGAGCTGGCGCGCCTGGTGGAGCTGCACATCGGCAGCGACCTGCAGTACATCCGCATCAACGGCACGGTGGTGGGGGGCTTCATCGGCCTGCTGCTGTTCGTGCTGTCGCATGCGGACGACCTGGCGCAGGGCGTGGGCGCCCTGTTCGCCGGCTGAGGGGCCGGCGCCCTGCGGTGTGGCTGCCGGCCGGTGGCCGGCGGGCTTTCAGCGGTTGCCGCCGGGCTTTCAGCGGTTGCCGCCGCGCGGGGTCTGTTCGGCGGCCTGGGCCTTGGCGATCGCCAGGATCACCTCGCGCGCCAGGCGGCGCTTGGGCACGGGCAGCTTCAGATAGGTCTCGAACAGTTCGCGGTCTTCGTACCCCAGGTTCACGTGCCAGCGGGCGGCTTCTTCGCGCGCCTGCGGCGTGGGCGTGCCGAAGGCCAGTTCCTGCACCGGCATGCGCAGCCACTCGGCCAGGGTGATGAGCTTGCGGGCATCGGGCATGGTCTCGCCCAGCAGCCAGCGGCGCACGCCATGCAGGGTCATGGGCTTGCCCCAGTGGCGGGTGTTGAACTCCCGCTCGAGGACGGAGGGCTTGGGTTCGTAGCCGGCCGCCACCATGGCTTGGCGTAATTTCTCGGCAAACAGTTGCTTGGGATCTTGCATGGGCGGCACGCTAGGCACGCCCGTTGGCCGTGGATTGACTCCGTCTTCGAGTTACGCGGCCGCCGTGATTTGGGGTGACGGTTGGTGCCCGCGTCAATGGGGCTTGCCGGCCGGCTTGGGCTGATCGGCCGCGTGGGCCTTGGCGATGGCCAGGATCACCTCGCGCGCCAGGCGCCGCTTGGGCACGGGCAGCTTGAGGTAGGTGTCGAACAGCTCGCGGTCCTCGTAGCCCACGCCGACGTGCCACTGGGCGGGCTGCTCGCGCACTTCGGTACCGTCGGCGACGCCGAACGCCAGTTCCTGCACCGGCATGCCCAGCCATTCGGCCAGGGTGATGAGCTTGCGGGCATCGGGCATGGTCTCGCCCAGGAGCCAGCGGCGCACGCCGTGCAGGGTCATGGGTTTGCCCCAGTGCCGGGTGTTGAACTCCCGCTCGAGGACGGAGGGCTTGGGCTCATAGCCGGCGGCTGTCATGGCTTCTCGTAATTTCTCGGCAAACCGCTGCTTGGGATCGTGCATGGCGGCACGCTAGGCAGACCCGGTGACGGAAGATTGATTTTCGGATAAAGTCACGGCAAGAAATTGATTAAAAGTCAACTTTCCGAATTCCGGCAGGTGCCTCGGGGCCTGCCGAGGGGCTCGGCAGGGGAGCAAAAAACGATGCACAAGGGATGGGTGGCGCTGGTGTGCGCCGGGATGGCGCTCGCCGGCTGCGGCGACGGCGCGGTGCGGCAGGTGAAGGGGCTGGAGCGCGGCGACGTGCCGGGCCGGGTGTTGGGCGCGGCGCTCGATGGCCGCGGGGCCTGCGCGTCCGTGCAGTGGCGCTCGTTCCAGGATGCGCGCGGGCGCCGCATCGTCGAATACGCTTGCGAGCACCGGCCGGCCACGGCGCACTATGCGCGGCTCACGCGCGAGGCGCTCGCGGCCCAGCCGCCCGAGCCGGCGCGCGAGCCGGGCGGGGCCGAGGCGCTGTACCTGCTGCGCCAGCGGTCGGTCGATTTCCGGCGGGTGCGCGAGATCACCGAATGGCGCATGGACGCGCCCGCGCCGGTCTGGATCGGCTCGCGCGTGGACACCGAATACGCCAGCCACACCGCGCGCGAGCCGGTGTCGGCCGACTTCGTGTTCGCCGAGGCCGCGCACGACGGCCCGGACCTGTCGCCGGGCTACCGGCACCTGCTGGAACGGGCATGGCGCGGCTACCGTCCCCTGCCCGCCGCCGGCGCCGTGCACCACCGGCTCGCGGCGGCGCGGCCCGTCACGCGGGTGCCGCCGGCCGATCCCACCGTCCTCCATCCGTCCGAGCGGGCTTCCGCCACCTTGCGCAAAGGGGAGTGGCTGCGATGAATGCCATGGAAGTCGACATCCACCTGGGCGAGGACGCCCGCTGGTTCTACGAGGCGCAGGGCGAGTGCCGCGGCCCGGTGCCCGACGACGAGATCGTGCGCCTGATCGATGCCCGGCGCCTGCCCCCGGGCCAGCGCATCTGGCGCCCGGGCCTGCCGTGCTGGGTACCGGTGGAGCATTCGGAGTTCCGGCCGCACCTATGCCCCCACCTGGGCTTGCACGTGCCCGCCGATCCCTGGGCCGGCAGCGTGAACAACACGCTGGCCTGGCTGCTGGCCTGCGCGCCGGTGATGGGCGTGTCGCTGGAGGGTTTCGTGGCCTACCTCGTGTACCGCGATCCGTACGTGTCGCAGCGGGCCGTGCAGTCGGGGGCGTTCTTCTTCCTGACGGTGGCGTTCAACGTGCTGCTGGCCTTCGTGGACGAGCGCTGGCTGTGGCGCACCGGGCACGACACCGCGGGCTTTCGCGCCTGGGTGTGGCTGGCGCCTGCCTACCTCTACCGGCGCGCGCGGCGGCTGGGGCAGGGCCTTGCGCCCCTGGCGGCCTGGGTGGTGTGCCTGCTCGTGGTGCTGATGCTCTGAGCGCGGGAGTGGGCAGCGGCCGGCCCGCGCCGGCACCCCGGCCGCGCGCCGCTCAGAACCGTGGCAGGTCCGGGTGGGCGATCCGGCCGCCGCGCACCAGCATCTTTCCGTACTCCGCGCAGCGGTTGAGCGTGGGGATCACCTTGCCCGGGTTGAGCAGGCCCGCCGGGTCGAAGGCGGCCTTGAGCGCGAACATCTGCGCGTTCTCCTCGGTGGTGAACTGGGTGCACATGGAGTTGAGCTTTTCCACCCCCACGCCGTGCTCGCCCGTCACCGTGCCGCCCATGGCCACGCTGGTCTCCAGGATGTCGGCGCCGAACAGCTCGCAGCGGTGCAGCTGGTCGGGGTCGTTGGCATCGAACAGGATCAGCGGGTGCAGGTTGCCGTCGCCCGCGTGGAACACGTTGGCGCAGCGCAGCCCGTATTTCTTTTCCATCGCGGCAATGGCCAGCAGGATGTCGGCCAGCCGCTTGCGCGGGATGGTCGAGTCCATGCACATGTAGTCGGGGCTGATGCGGCCGCTGGCCGGAAAGGCGTTCTTGCGGCCGCTCCAAAAGCGCAGGCGCTCGGCCTCGTCCTGGCTCACGGTCAGGGCGGTGGCGCCGGCCGCGCGCAGCACCTCGCTCATGCGGCCGATCTCCTCCTCGACCTCCTCGGGCGTGCCGTCGCTCTCGCACAGCAGGATGGCCTCGGCGGTGAGGTCGTAGCCGGCGCAGACGAAGTCCTCCACGGCGGCGGTCATGGGCTTGTCCATCATTTCGAGGCCCGCCGGAATGATGCCGGCCGCGATGATGGCCGCCACCGCATCGCCGGCCCGGCGCACGTCGTCGAAGCTGGCCATGATGCAGCGCGCCAGCTGCGGCTTGGGGATGAGGCGCACCGTGACCTCGGTGGCCACGGCCAGCATGCCCTCGCTGCCGATCACCGCGGCCAGCAGGTCGTAGCCGGGCGCATCCAGCGCCTCGCTGCCGAAGGTGACGGGATCGCCCTCCATGGTGAAGCCGCGCACGCGCAGCACGTTGTGCACCGTGAGGCCGTATTTCAGGCAGTGCACGCCGCCGGAGTTCTCGGCGATGTTGCCGCCGATGGTGCAGGCGATCTGGCTGCTCGGGTCGGGCGCGTAGTACAGCCCGTGGGGTGCGGCGGCCTCGCTGATGGCCAGGTTGCGCACGCCGCACTGCACGACGGCGGTGCGCGACACCGGGTCCATGCGCAGGATGCGGTTGAACTTGGCGAGCGACAGCGTCACCCCGAGCGCGTGCGGCATGGCCCCGCCCGACAGCCCGGTGCCGGCTCCGCGCGCCACCACGGGCACCGACAGCGCATGGCAGGCGCGCAGCACGCCCTGCACCTGCTCCTCGGTCTCGGGCAGGGCCACGGCCAGCGGGCGCTGGCGGTAGGCGGTGAGCCCGTCGCATTCGTAGGGCGTGGTGTCCTCGGCCTGCCACAGCAGCGCATGCGCGGGCAGCACGGCCTGCAGCGCGGGGATCAGCCGCGCGCGGATGGCGGCGGCGGGGGACGGTGAGGGGGAAGGGGCGTTGGCGATCGTCATGGGGTGCCGCGGGGCCCCCGGCGGGCACCGCTGAAGGGGCACTCTACGTCAATCCAGCCGCCAAACGGGTGGCTGCGCGGCCGCGCTCGCGTGAAGTTCTTTCGCGTCGGCCGTGAAAAGCTTTCCCGGTGCCGCCGCCGCCCGCGCGGCGAAGAAGGGAGCGACCTCGCCGGCCTCCATGGGGTAGGCCAGGAAGTAGCCCTGCACCAGGTCGCAGCCCGCCTCGGAGACCATGTCCAGGATCTCCTGGGTTTCCACGCCTTCGGCCACGAGCTGGTAGCCCAGGCGCTGGCCCAGCGAGATGATGGTGCGCAGCAGCGTCCAGGCCTGCATATCGTGGGCGATGGGCATCACGAGCGACTGGTCGAGCTTGAGCATTTCCGCCGGCAGCCCGCGCAGGCACGACAGGTTGCAGTAGCCGATGCCGAAGTCGTCCAGCGACACCTTCAGGCCCATGGCGCGGATCTCCTCCAGCACGCGCTGCGTGGCCCGGCCGGTCAGGGCGACGTTCTCGGTGCATTCGATGTGCAGCTGCTGCGCCGCCACGCCATGCAGCGCGATGGCATTGCGCAGCACCAGGGCGAAGTCCGGATGCTCCAGGTTGCGGGCGGACACGTTGATCGCCATGGTCAGCTGCAGGCCCTGGCGGTTCCATTCCGCCAACTGGGCCAGTGACGTGTGCAGCACCCATTCGGTGAGCAGATGGATCAGGGCCGTCTGCTCCACCTGCTCGATGAACTCGGCGGGCGAGACATTGCCGTGGCGCGGGTGGCGCCAGCGGATCAGCGCCTCCACGCCGGAAAAGCGCTGCTGGCGCACCTCGAACTGGGGCTGGTACACCAGGCGGAACTCGCCCTCCGCCAGGCCTTGCGTCAGGCCGCGCAGCAGCGCGAACGCGCGGCGGTGGGCGGTGTCGGACTCGGGGGCATACCAGACCAAGGCGCGGTTCAGCTCGTCCGCCTGGTGCAGGGCCGAGGTCGCGCGGCGCAGCACGTCGCCCGCGGATTCGGCGTCGAGCGTGAAGCGCGCCAGGCCCGCCACCAGGTACAGCTCCAGCACGACGCGGCTGATGCGGAACGCTTCCTGCAGGTGGCGCTGCACCCGCAGCACGGCTTGCTCCTGCTCCTGCGGCTGCGCGCCGTCCTCGGGGAGCAGGTAGGCAAACCGGGTTTCGGATGCGTGGTACAGCTGCACCCCCGGGCCCAGGGCCTGGGCCAGGTGCAGCGCTACGTCGCGCAGGCCGGCCTCCAGCGGGGCGATGCCGATGGCGCGCACGGCCTGCTGCAGGTCGCGGTCGCGGATCACGTCCAGCAGCACGAGCGTGCGCGTCTCGCCCGGCGTCTGGGTGCACTGGCTCATCAGGTCCTGCACGAGCTGGGCCCGGTTGTACAGGCTGGTGATCTCGTTGATGCGCCCGGCCGTGCGCTGCAGCGCGATCTCGTTCATGGCGAGCGCAGCCAGGTCCTGGAGCTGCCGGCACTGCGCGGCATCGAAAGTGCGCGGGTGCTGGTCCAGGATGCAGAGCGCGCCCAGCGCCTGGCCGCCGGGCAGCACCAGCGGGGCGCCCGCATAAAAGCGCACGCCCAGCTCGCCGGTCACCAGCGGGTTGTGGACGAAGCGTTCGTCCAGCAGGGTGTCCTCGACCACCATGACGTCGGCGGACTGGATGGTGTGGTGGCAAAAGGCCACCGAGCGCGGCAGCTCGCGCGTGTCAAGGCCCACGCGCGACTTGTGCCATTGGCGCTCGATGTCCACCAGCGTCACCAGCGCGATGGGGGCACCGAACAGGGCGCTTGCCAGCCGCGTGATGCGGTCGAAGCCGTCGCTGTCCGGCGTCTCCAGCAGGCCGGTGGTCTGCAGGGCGCAGATGCGTTGGCGTTCCCGTTCGAGCGCCTGGTCTGTGTCTTCGGGGCGGGGGATCGAACTCAGCGGTGGCACGGGCGGCAGTCTCCCAGCGGGTCGATGAAGGTGGGCGCGGCGCCGGCGCCTGCCCGGGACGCGCGCACCACCACGCAGGGGGGCCGCGCGGTCATGGCCTGCGCCCCGCCATGGTTTGCACCGATTCGAGCAGTGCCCCGATCTTGAAGGGCTTGCGCAGCGTGCCCGTGACGCCGATGGCGGCGCGCCAGGCATCGCGTTCCGGGTCGGGCAGCGAGGACATGGCCAGCACCGGCACGTCGGCCGCGCAGGCGAACGCTCCGCCGCGCAGTCGCGCCAGCAGGTCGGTGGAGGCGGCGGCATCGTCGCAATCGAGCACCAGGCCGAAAAAGGGCTGGGCCGCCAGCATGGGCAGGGCCCGCGCCACGCTGGTGGCTTCGTGAAAGTCCACCAGGCCGAGGTCGCGCGCCACCGAGACGATCGTGCGGCGCAGCACGAATTGCGGCTCCACCAGCAAGAGGAGGGGCAGGGGGGGAGGACGGGTCATGCGTCTTGGTCTTTGCCGGCAATGGTTTCGTTGGCCAGGGTGCCCAGCGCCCGCAGCACGGCCCGCTCGGTGGCGGTGAGGCTGCGGGGCTTGGTGTCGATGATGCAGAGCGTACCAAGGCGCTCGCCGGTCGGCGCGCACAGCGGGGCGCCGGCGTAGAAGCGGATGTTCGGGGCCTGGGTCACCATGGGATTGTCGGCAAAGCGCGCGTCGAGGTTCGCATCCTCCACCACGAACAGGTCCGGCTGCAGGATGGCGTGGGCGCAGAACGACACGTCGCGGCTGGTCTGCGGCACGTCGAGCCCGACGCGCGACTTGAACCATTGCCGCTGGCCGTCGATGAGGCTGATCAGGGCGATCGGGGCGTCCAGCTGTTCGGCCGCGAACCGCACGAATCGGTCGAAGCGCTCCTCCGGGGGCGTGTCGAGCAGCATCAGCGCCTGCAGCGCCCGCAGGCGCTGCGCTTCGTTCTCGGGGGGCCTGGCTGGGGTCATGGGAGGTCCTTGGGGAGAAGGGTTGGGGGCGTCAGCCGAGCAGGTAGGCCAACTGGCCCAGGTCGACCACGACCATGCTGGCGCTGGCGCCATCGTGCTGGTGCGTGACCATGCGGAACTCGCCCACCGAGCCGAGCCGCATTTCGCGCACATCGGCGCGGTGGGCCGGCAGCCAGTCGCACAGCCGGGCAATGGCGATGCCCACGGTGGCGTGTTCGGCCGGGTCGGGCTGCAGCAGGATGGCCATGCGCGGCGGCTCGGCGCCGGGCCGGCCGTTGAGCGAGGGCAGGCTGACCACCTTGAGCGTCTTGCCGCGCCACGGCATCACGGCGGTCCGGCCGCGCACCAGTTCGTCGATGGTGGGCTGCGGCAGCTCGACCACGCCGACCACGCTGTCCACCGGCGAGGCATAGAGCGCATCGGCCTCGAACACCAGAAAGTGGCCGCCGGCCTGTCCCGCGTCGGCCTGGGCACCCGTCGGCGCGCCGACGGCGCCCTCGGTGCCGCCGGCCTGCGTCGGCGCCGGCGCCACGTCGCTCACGGCCGCCTCGGGCACGGCCTCGAACAGCTTGCCGATGTCCAGCACCCGCAGCGTGCCCAGCCCGGGCACCAGGGCCAGGCCCTTGAGCAGCGGATCGCCGGGGGTGGGCGCCCGGTCGGGTTCGGCCAGATCGACCAGTTGCCGGCAGGTGTCCGCCGTGAGGCCGACCCACTGCCCCTGGCTCTCCAGCACGGCCACCCAAGGGCGCAGCGCGGCACCGGCGCGGGCCGGATCGGCGGCCACGTCCACCAGCGGCAGCTTGCGGCCCCGCAGCGTGCTGATGGCCACCGTGAGGTGGCCGGGGGGCATGTTCAGTTCGACGTGCGGCACGGGCACCACCGTGTGGATGGCGCTGGCCGGCACGGCCCACAGGTCGTCGCCCACGGCGAAGACCGCATGCCGTTCGGTGGGGACCTGGTCCGGGGCGCGTGCCGCAGGCGCCGGGTCCTTTGGCGCTGCAACGTCCTCGCACCAGACCTGGCACAGGGCCATCAGGCGGTCGACCTCGAGCACCGACAGGATCGGCGCGCCGGCCGAGGCGGGCACGACCGACTGGAACCATTCCTCCTGGCCGCCGTCGTGGTGCACGCGCACGATGGCCTGCGGATCGACGGGCTTCACGCCCAGGACCTCGTCCACCCGCAACCCGATCCGCGCCGGCCCCGCGTGCAGCACCAGCACCCGCTGTAGAGCGCCGCCCGCAGGCGAGGCCTGGATGGGCAGCCAGCGCTCCAGCGACACCACCGGCACGGCCCGGCCGTCCAGGTCGATCATGCCGGTCAGGGCGCCCTGGCGGCGGGGAAGGGCCGCGAGGCCCTGCGGCGGGATGGCAAGCGCGCGCTCCACATGCACCGCCGCGATGGCGATGTGGCAGTCGCCCACGCGCACCCGCACATGCGCCTGGGCGGGGGCAGGGGCTTGGGCGTCGGCCGCCGCTGGCGTGGAGGGGCTGCCCGGCTCGGTCATGCGCCCGTGCGTCCGGAACTGGCGCCTTGCAGCTTGTCCAGCAGCACGACGACGTCCTGGGTGGACGTTTCCTGGGCCAGCATGGCGTTGCGGATCTCGCCGATGGACTGGCTGGTGCTGTCCACCGCGGCCAGGATGCGGCTGAAGGCCGCGCCCACTTCTTCGGACAGGCGCCCGCCTTCGGCCACGCGGGCCACGCTGCTGCCCACGAGCTTGGAGATTTCCTGCGCGGCGAGCGCCGACTTTTCCGCCAGCTTGCGCACCTCGTCGGCCACCACGGAAAAGCCGATGCCGTGCGGCCCGGCGCGCGCCGCCTCGATGGCGGCATTGAAGGCCAGCAGATGCGTCTGGCTGGAGATTTCGCCGATGGTGGCCACGATGTCGCGGATGTCGGCGGACGACTGCTCGATGGCGGCGATGGCCTCGCGCGAGCGCGCCAGCACCTGGTGGCCCTGGCCGGCCTCGCGCTGGGTCTGGGTGGCCAGGTCGGCCGAGCGCTCGGAGTTGCGCGCCACCTGCTGGATCGAGTCCGAGATGGTGCGCAGCACGGCGCCGATGTCCCGCACCTTCTGCGACACGGCGGTCTCGCGTTCGACCTGCTCGGTCACGTTGACCGCGAACTTCACCACCTTGTACACGCGGCCTTCCACGTCGAAGATGGGGTTGTAGGTGGCCTGGATCCAGATACCGGCGTCGTGCTTGCCGATGCGCCGGTAGCGCGCGCTCTGGAACTTGCCCTCGCCCAGGTCCGCCCAGAAGTCGCGGTAGGTCTGCGTCTTCACGAAATCGGGGTCGCAGAACATGCTGTGGTGCTTGCCCCGGATCTCATCGAGCGTGTAGCCCATGGTGCGCAGGAAGTTCGGGTTGGCGGTGAGAATGCGGCCATCCACGCTGAACTCGATCACCGCCTGCGACAGGCCGATGGCATCGAGCTTGCCCTTGGTCTCCGCGGCCTGGCGCGTTTCCTCGGTGATGTCGGTGGCGAACTTCACCACCTTGTAGGGCTTGCCGGAGGAGTCGAGGATGGGGTTGTACGACGCCTGGATCCACACGTCCGAGCCGTCCTTGGCCACGCGGCGGTAGCGCCCGGCATCGAATTCGCCGCGGGCCAGCCGCTCCCACAGCCGCGCGTATTCCGCTGAGCGCACCACTTCCGGGGTGCAGAACATCCGGTGGTGCTGGCCGACGACCTCGTCCTCGGTGTAGCCGAACACCTTCAGGAAATTGGGGTTGGCGTGCAGCACCTTGCCGCGCAGATCGAACTCGATCATGGCCTGCACCCGGTCCATCGCGGCGATCTTGCCCTCGAAGTCGGCCTGGGCCTGGCGCGCCTGGGTCACGTCGGTGGCCAGCTTGACCACGCCCACCGGGCGCCCGGCACTGTCGAAGATGGGGTTGTAGGAGGCCTGCAGCCACACCGGCTCGGCGTTCCTGGTCAGGCGCTGGAACACGCCTTCGACGATCTCGCCGGCGGCCAGGCGCTCCCACATGGCGCCGTAGGCCGCGCTGGCCGCCACGTCGGGCGGGCAGAAGATGCGGTGGTGCTGCCCGACGATGTCCTCGAGGGCGTAGCCCATGCGGGCCAGGAACAGGGGGTTGGCGTGCTGGACCTTGCCGGCCAGGTCGAATTCGATGGTGCATTGCACCCGTTCCAGCGCGGCCAGCAGGCCCGTGGTGCGTGCGCGTTCCAGCTCGGACGCGGCAAGGGGTTCTGTGAAGGCGTTCATGGTCGCAAGGTCCTGGTGTGCGGCATCTAGGGGTTATCGGCCACTGCAGCCCAGGCTTGAATGCCGGGCCTGCTGGAAAACCGGCGAGGCGTAATGTGATGGTTTGAAGCCGCGCCCGCCGCCGGCGTCACAATAGACCCGCACCGCGCAGGGCCTTTGGGAATCTTGACGGCCCTGTGCGCGTCGCGCAAGCCCATGCCGGCCGAAACCGGGGTTTTTTGCCCGCCATCGCCGCCCGGCGCGGGGGCCCGGGGTGCCGCTCCCCCCGTTTCACGCCATGGTGCGGCGCAGCCAGTCGGTGAAGGCCGCGCATTCCCAGCGGTCCATGGTGCCGGTGCGCCAGCACAGGTAGTGGGCGTGCGGGCTGGGTGCCTCGCCGGGAAAGAGCCGCACCAGGGTGCCGTTTTCCAGCCAGGGCGCGCCCAGCTTGAGCCGCACCAGCGCCACGCCCATGCCGGCCGCGGCGGCATCGCACATCAGGCCGATGTCGTTGAACTGCGAGCCCTCGGTGGGCTCGGCCCAGTCCAGGCCGCTGGCGCCGAACCAGGTGCGCCAGGGCTCCAGCGGGCTGCGCAGCAAGGCCACCCCTTCCAGGTCCCCGGGCCGCTCGAAGGGGCCGTGCTCGCGCACGAAGGCGGGCGAGGCGAGCGGCGTGACCCGGTCGCGCGCCAGCTCCACGTGCTCCAGGTCGGCGTAGTGCCCCGGGCCGAAGCGCACGATCAGGTCGGCGTCCTCGGCGACCACGTCCAGCAGCGGAATGGACACCTGCAGCGCCAGATCGATCTCGGGATAGGCCTCGGTGAACTGGCGCAGGCGCGGGATCAGGATGGCGCGGGCGAAGGTCGGGGTCACCGCCAGCTTGAGCCGCCGCTTGCCCGGCGCCGTGGCCGCGCCCGGAAAGCGCTGCAGCGCGCCCAGGCCCTCGCGCACATGGGCCAGGTAGGCGCTGCCTTCGGTGGTGAGCGAGAAGTCGGCGCGGCCGAACAGCCGCACGCCCAGGATCTGCTCGAGCTGGCGCACGCGGTGGCTGACGGCGCTGGGCGTCACGCACAGCTCGTCGGCGGTCTGTGTCACGCTGCGCAGGCGGGCCAGGGCCTCGAAGGTCAGCAGGCACTGGATGGGCGGGATGCGCCGGCCGGTCGCCCCCGGCCCGTCCCCGCCGGCGGCTTCCGGGTCGGCCGCGCGCACCGCGCCGCGTGGCCGGTCGAACGGGCGGGCCGTGGTCACCGGGCTCCCTCGATGCGCCGCACCCGGGGCGCCTTCAGCGGAAGATCACCGTCTTGTGGCCGTTAAGCAGCACGCGGTGCTCGGTGTGCCACTTGACGGCGCGGGCCAGCACCTGGCTTTCGGTGTCGCGGCCCATGGCGGTGAGGTCTTCCACCGTCTTGCTGTGGTCCGCGCGGGCCACGTCCTGCTCGATGATCGGGCCCTCGTCCAGGTCGGCCGTCACGTAGTGGGCGGTGGCGCCGATCAGCTTCACGCCGCGGTCGTGCGCCTGGTAGTAGGGCTTGGCGCCCTTGAAGCTGGGCAGGAAGCTGTGGTGGATGTTGATGGCCCGGCCTTCCAGCTTGCGGCACAGGTCGTCCGACAGCACCTGCATGTAGCGCGCCAGCACCACCAGTTCGGCCCCCTCGGATTCGATGATCTCGAACTGCCGCGCCTCGGCCTGCGCCTTGGTGGCGGCCGTGACGGGGATGTGGTGGAACGGCACGTTGTAGCTGGCCGCGAGCTGGTAGAAATCGCGGTGGTTGCTGATGATGGCCGCGATGTGCACCGGCAGCAGGCCGGACTTCCAGCGAAACAGCAGGTCGTTCAGGCAGTGGCCTTCGCGGCTGACCAGGATGACCGTCTTCATCGGCTCGGACACCGGGTGCAGCTGCCAGTGCATGCCGTGCGGGCCGGCGAAGGCGGCCAGCTGCGTCTTGAGCGCGGCGTGGTCGTGCGCTGCGCAGGCGAACTGCACGCGCATGAAAAACAGCCCGGTGGCGTGGTCGTTGTATTGGGCGGCCTCTTCGATGTTGCCGCCATGCTCCAGCAGGAAGCCGGACACCGCATGCACCAGCCCGAGCTTGTCGGGACAGGACAGGGTAAGGATATAGGCTTGGTTCATAGCGGGGCGATTGTCGCAGCAAGGCCAGGGGCCGTGCCGCGCCGATCGCTCTGGAGCGCCCCGGCTGGCGCGAGAATACGGTCCCATTGGAGGCCGCCTGGAAAGCGCGGTGCGCCCGGCGGGCGAGGCAAAACACAACAAGGACGTTCATGGATGAAGAGGAGGGCCCGGCCCTGACGCGGGTGCCCGGCTGGGCGTGGGCCGCCTACGTGGCGGCGGGCGTGGCGTGGGTGGCGGGCGGCGACGCACTGCTGGCCTGGCTGCTGGGCACGGACGCCGGTGGCGGCACCCGCGCCGGCCTGTGGGGCAGCGCCAAGGACATCGCCTTCGTGCTGGTCTCCGCCGCCCTGGCGGTGGCCGGGCTGCGCCGGCTGCAGGCGGCCGATGCCGCCGCGCTGGTGCGCCGGGGCCGCGCCTGGGCGCGGATGGCGCGCGGCGCCGAGCAGCGCCAGCGCCTGGCGACCACGGTGGTGGACAACGCCATCGAGGGCATGGTGGTGACCGATGCGAACAACCGCATCCTCTCGGTGAACGCGGCCTTCACGCGGCTGATGGGCTACACCGAGGCCGAGCTGCTCGGCCAGACGCCGCGCCTGTTCAAGTCCGGCCGGCACGACCAGGCCTTCTACGAGGCCCTGTGGACCGAGCTGTCGCGCACCGGCCGCTGGCAGGGCGAGATCTGGAACCGGCGCAAGAACGGCGAGGTGTTTCCCGAGCGCATGTCGCTCAGCACCGTGCGCGACGGCGCGGGCGTGGTGACGCACTACGTGTGCCTGTTCACCGACATCTCCCAGGAGCACACCCAGCGCCAGCGCCTGGCGTTCCTCGCCCACAACGACCCGCTCACCGGCCTGCCCAACCGCACCTGGTTCGCCCAGCGGCTGGAGGAGGCCACGGCCCAGGCCCGCGGCAGCGGCGAGTCCATGGCCGTGCTGCTGCTCAACCTGGACCGTTTCAAGGACGTGAACGACAGCTACGGCCACGCCGTGGGCGACGAGGTGCTGCGGCACATCGCCCGCCGGCTGGAATCGGCCCTGCGCCCGGGCGATCTGGCCGGGCGCCTGGCGGGCGACGAGGTCGGCGTGCTCGTGCGCAACGCCGCGAGCGAGGAGGAGGCCGCCGCCATCGCCCGCACGCTGATCGCCGCCGTGGCCGAGCCCTGGCGCTCGCCCGAGGGCTTCGAGGTGGTGGCCGGCGCGAGCGTGGGCATCAGCCTGTTCCCGCGCCACGGCGACAGCGCCCAGGTCCTGCTGCAGGGCGCGCACGCCGCCGTCTATGGCGCCAAGGAGCGCGGGCGCGGCGCCTGGTGTTTTTTCAGCGAAGACATGACGCGGGCCGCGCGCGAGCGCCTCGCCCTCGAATCGCGCCTGCGCGCGGCGCTGGCGCTCGGCCACCTGCAGCTGCACTACCAGCCTCAGGTGGACATCGCCACCGGCCGCGTGATCGGCGCCGAGGCGCTGGTGCGCTGGATGGACCCGCAGGAGGGCATGATCTCCCCCGCGCGCTTCATCCCGGTGGCCGAGCACTCCGGCGTGATCGGCCCGCTGGGCGAATGGGTCATGCACGAGGCCTGCCGCCAGGCCCAGGCATGGCGCGCGGCCGGGCTGCCCGCCCTGACCATGGCCGTGAACGTGTCGCCGCGCCAGTTCCACCTGACCGACCTGGCCGGCTGCGCGGCGTCGGCCCTGTCCGCCTCGGGCTACCCGCCCACGCAGCTGGAGCTGGAGATCACCGAAGGCGCGCTCGCCGAGCGCCCCGAGGAGGCCCGCCAGGTGCTGCTGCGCCTGCGCGGCCTGGGCCTGCGCATGGCCATCGACGACTTCGGCACGGGCTATTCGTCGCTCGCCCACCTCAAGCGCTTTCCCATCGACGTGCTCAAGATCGACCAGGGCTTCATCCGCGACCTGCCGCAAAACAGCGACGACATGGCCATCTGCACGGCCATCATCGCCATGGGCCACAGCCTGGGTCTGGCGGTGCTGGCCGAAGGCGTGGAAACGCCCGAGCAACTGGCCTTCCTGCGCGAGCGCGGGTGCGACCGCTACCAGGGCTACCTGTGCCAGCGCCCGCTGCCGGCCGAGGCGTTCACGGCGCTGCTGCGCGGACAGGCGGGCGGGGCCGTCCACTGAGCCGGCACGGGCGGCGGACGCGCGTGTGGATCTATTGCTATAAAAATAATAGCTATATGCCCTAGTGGATCATGTGCTGGAGGCCGTTTTGGCTTGAATCCTCCACCGGGTTCGCCATGGCGCCTCAGGGCCTGGCGCCCTGCGAGCGGCGCAGCTCGGCGCAAGGGTCGCGCGACGGCAGGGCCGGGGTGGCCTGCACCGCGTCGGTGTCCCCCGCTTGCGGGTCGGGCGCCCCGCCGGCCTGGGCCAGCGCCACCTTGGCCGTGAGGCCCGGAAACCAGTGCGTGGGCACGCCCACGCCGCGCAGCACGTGGCCACCGCCGGCCACCAGCACCACCACCTGCCCGGGGCGCCGCGCCGCCGCGGCCACCGCCGCCATGCGGGCGTCGCGGGCGATCTGGATGCGGGCCATGCCGGGGATCTGCGACTCGGGCAGCAGGCCGCAGTGCCCCTCGCGCAGGGCGGTGTGCTGGCGCGCCAGCGCCGCGGCGTCCAGGTGCCGGTCCCAGCGCTCGTCCCGCATCGCCTCGCGCAGGTCCGCCCGCGGCAGGTTGCCGCCGCGCACCGGCA
This sequence comes from Acidovorax sp. BLS4, assembly GCF_032929295.1. Lineage (NCBI taxonomy): Bacteria > Pseudomonadati > Pseudomonadota > Betaproteobacteria > Burkholderiales > Comamonadaceae > Acidovorax > Acidovorax sp. BLS4. Next base: position 4,407,772 of record NZ_CP136797.1, on the reverse strand, counting down.
CGCCGGCCCGCACCGCGGCCATGGCCACCGGGCCGTACTGCGCCCACGGCCAGGCTGCCGCGTTCCAGCCGAGCGCCTGCTGCACCTGGCCTTCAGTCGCGTCGCGGGGCAGTCCGTCGGTGGCCCGCCCGCTGTCGGCCATCTCCATCACCAGCGCCGCCAGCTGTCCGCGCGCGGCGAGCCACTGCACGGCCTCGCGCTCCAGCGCCTGGTGTTCGGGGGCATCGTGCTGCTCGCCGATCAGCAGCACATCGGCGGGCAGCAGGGCCTGGACCTGGGCGAGCCAGGGGGTGGGGGCGGCAGGGTCCGGGGGCGCATGCGCGCAGCCGGCGAGCAGGGCCAGCAGCAGGGTGGCAGCGAGGCGGGGGCCTCTCGGCCACGGCGCGGGGCCGAGTCGATGGGCTGCATGCCGCGAAGGCGATCGGGAGGGAAACAGGGTGCCGTGCATGGGCGCATGCTAAAGCCATGCCCTGTCGACCCGCGCCTTCCCGCGGCGCGACCCGGTGATGCAACGGATCAGCGGCGGGGGTGGGGGGATGGCTGAGACCGTGCGCCCGGGACGGTTGCGACGACGGCACGCAGCGCGGGCACGTGCGCAGATGCGGAGAGGTCGTCAGCCGACCGGCGCCGTCCCGAACCGCATGCCGACCTCGGTGCCGTCGGCCGCCGAGCGCGCCCAGACATCGCCGCCGTGCATGCGGGCGATGGCCGCCACGATGGACAGTCCCAGGCCTGCGTGCATGCCCTCGCGGTGCCGGGCCGAGTCGCCGCGATAGAAGCGGTCGAACAGGCGAGGCAATGCGGCCTCGGGAATCGGTGGCCCTTCGTTGGCCACTGACACGCCGGGGCCGTCCGCACCGCCCGCAGCCAGCTTCACGCGGACGGTGCTGCCTGGCGCGGCATAGCGGCACGCGTTGCTGAGCAGGTTGGAGACGCCGCGCTGCACCAACCGTTCGTCCACCGGCAGAATGAGCTCGCCTTCCAGGGCTAGCCGCAGGCCCCGCTCAGCGGCGTCGGCCTCGTGGTACTCGAACAGTTCGGTGATGAGCAGACCCAGATTGCGTGGCGCATCCACGCGCGCGCGCAGCCCTCCGTCGGCGCGCGCCAGGAACAACATATCGTTCACCACCGAGGCCATGCGCCCCAGATCTTCCAGGTTGGACGCCAGCGTTCGCGCCAACTCGGGCGCCGCACGCGGTCGCGACAGCGCCAGCTCGGTCTTGCCGATGAGCGCGGTGAGCGGCGTTCTCAGCTCATGCGCCACGTCGGCATTGAAAGCCTCCAGTTGCGCGCGGCCCGCTTCGAGCCGGTCGATGAGTTCGTTGAACTGGTCTACCAGCGGCGCCAGCTCGGCACTGCGCGCCGACAGTTGCAGATGCGCGAGTCGCCGGCCTGCAGACATCGCCTGGGTCTGCCGGGCCAGTTGGCTCAGCGGGCGCAGGCCATGCCGCACTACGGCGAATCCGAGTCCTGCGCTCACCAGCGCCCCGGCCGCGGTGGCCAGGGCCAGCAGGCGCGCCAGGGTCTGCTGTCGCTGCTCGTCCTCTGCGATATCGACATCGAAGCGGCCCCGCAGCGACCGCTGTCCGTCAGCCGACCGCAGCTCGAAGCTGCGTGAACGCACCTGCGGCGACAGCGTGTGTGCTTCGTCGTGGGGATCGAGGTAGAACGCCGAGCCGTCGGGGTGCAGCAGCTGCAGCCGCGAGCCCTGGCGCTTGACGGCGTTGGTCTGCAGCAGGTGCAGAAAGTCCTGGTTCTCGGGTCGCCACATCGCGCTGGAGGTTTCCACCAGCTTCTGGACCTTGATGCCCAAGATGCGCGACTGGGCCTGCTCCTGCAGCGTCTGCACCCCCAGGTATACGACGACGGAAATCGCACCCAGCAACAGCGCCACGCCCAGGCCCAACTGCAGCGCCAGGCGGCGCACCACGGAATGCGGCGCCCGCCGGCGGGGCTCATGCGTCGCCATCTGCACCCCCGCGGAACTCCAGGATGTAGCCCACACCGCGCACCGTGTGGATCAACTTGTGGCGGAATGCGTCGTCCACCTTGGCGCGCAGGCGCCGCACCGCGACTTCCACCATGTTGGTGTCGGAGTCGAAATGGATGTTCCAGACGCGTTCGGCCAACGTGGTGCGGGTCAGCACCTGTCCCTTGCGGCGCAGCAGCAAGGACAGCAGCTGGAATTCCTTGGTAGACAGCTCAATACGGCGGCCTTCGCGGCGCACATTGTGCGCTGCCAGGTCCAGTTCCAGATCGGCGACGCGCAGCACGGTCTGCTCCTGAATGCTGGCATGGCCCCGGCGAATCAGCGCCTCGACCCGTGCCCGCAGTTCGGAAAAGGCGAACGGCTTGACGAGGTAGTCGTCCGCACCCGCATTCAGGCCCAGTACCTTGTCGTCCAGCCGGTCGCGTGCCGTCAGCATCAGCACGGGCTGCCCGCCCTTGCCCCGAATGGCGCGCAGCACCTCGAAGCCGTCGCATCCCGGTAGCATGACGTCCAGCAGCACCAGCGCATAGTTGCCGCCCAGTGCCAGCGCCCGCCCGCTGGGGCCGTCGTGCGCCACATCGACGCGGTAGCCGCACTCGGACAGCCCCTGGTGCAGATAGTCGGCCACGCCGCGGTCGTCCTCGATCACCAGCACTTTGTGCACCTGTTTCACCTCCGGGCCGATTGTGCCTGCACCCCCTGCGCGTTGGATTACCAATCTGTAATCCGTTCGAGCGGCATCGGTCAGCTGCGTGCGGACCATGGGGCCCTGCGCGGCGCGTGGGGCGACCGCGCCCCCGCCCACCGTTTTTTTGGAGTGCATCCATGGCCATCGTGACTCACCGCATGTCCACCCGCCGCACGTTCCCGCGCGGCAGCCTGGGCCCGGCCACGTTCCTGACGTTCGATCGATTGCCTGGCGCGCCCCGCTCCGATCTGTACGACGTCATCGGCCAGTACGTCAGCGCTGGTGCCAAGGTCGTGGACACCTCACCGCTCTACGGCAGTGCGCAGGTCACCGTCGGCGACGCGGGACTGCTGCCTGACGCGTCGCAGCGCGGGCACACGGCGCGCTACGTTGAAGCGCTGGCCGGCTTCGGCAAGGTGCAGTCGCTGCCCTGGTATCCCGACAAGCAGAACCAGTATCAGGGGCTGGTCCGCCGGGCCCAGGCGGCATTGCGAGCGCGGCGGTGAGCGCGCCGCGTCATCACTCCCCCCGGCTTTCGCGTCCGACCTCGAGTCGTCGCTGTTCGGACTTCGTCATTTCACCAAGGATCAAAACATCATGGACCGCCGCAACTTCCTGCATGCCGCAACCACTACCGCCGCCACGTTCGCCGGCCTGGCCGCCTCGCCCCTGGCGCGGGCTCAGGCGCCCGGCCTGTCTGCCGCGCTCACCGAGCGGGGCAGCGTCCTGGCTACGCGGGGGCCGATGACCGACCGGGCGCTGCCCCGCAATGCAGCGGCTGCTCCCGGGCAACGTTATCGGCCCGCATTCCGCTTCGGCCTGGGCGGCACGCAGATCGGCAACATCTTCGCCGCCCTCAGCGACGCGCAAGCGCAGGCTGTGTTGCAGGCCGCATGGGACGCGGGCGTGCGCCACTTCGATACCTCTCCGTTCTACGGCTACGGCCTGAGCGAATACCGGCTGGGCCACTTCCTGCGCGGCAAGCATCCCGACGACTACGTCGTGTCCACCAAGGTCGGGCGCATGCTTCAGGCCAGCCGCGGGCCGCTGCCCAATGCCGCGCTGTGGGTGCAGCCCGCGCCCATGGCGTATCGCTACGACTTCACGGCGGCCGGTGCGCGCCGCTCGGTGGAGGACAGCCTGCAACGGCTGGGCCTGCCCAAGATCGACATCGTCTACATCCACGACCTGTCGCCCGACAACAGCGAACTGCCAGGCACGTGGCGCGACCACTTCGCCGTTGCGGCGGGCACCGGCGGTGCCATGGGTGAGCTGGCCCGCATGCGCGATCAGGGGATGATTGGTGGCTGGGGTTTCGGCATCAACACGCCCGACGCCGCCGTGCTGGCCGCTGAATCGGACGTGCCGACGCCCGATGTGGTGCTGCTGGCCTGCCAGTACTCCATCCTCGACCACGAGGTGGCGCTCTCGCGCACATTCCCGGCACTGCAGCGCAAGGGCATATCCGTGGTCGTCGGCACGCCGCTCAACGACGGCTTCCTGGGCGGGCGCAACCGGTATCACTTCAGCGACCAGATCCCCGCGGGCGCGGCCGACAAGCGCGCGCGGCTGGCGGTGGTGGCCGACCGGCACGGCATTGATATCCGCACGGCGGCGCTGCAGTTCGCGGTGGCACCGGCGGTGGTTTCGGCGATCATTCCCGGTGCCCGCGCGCCCGGCCAGGTCCAGGCCAACGTGGCGTCGATGCGTGTGACCATTCCCGCATCGTTCTGGGAGTCGCTGCGGCGCGAGGGGCTGATCTCGCGCCAGGCGCCGGTTCCCGCCTGACACCACGCTGGCCCAGGAGTGAACGGATGACAACACCGAAGGCAATCCTGCACGGCACGGCCTGCGCACTCTTTGCGGTGGCCGCACAAGGTCAGGACCGGGTGTCCGTTGGCGACTTCGCCATTGATCGACACGAAACCACCATCGCCCGGTTCGCCGAGTTCGCGCAAGCCACCGGCCGTGTCACCACGGCGGAACGGGAGGGCGGCGGCCACGAATGGGGCCGCGGCTGGGAGCGCCGCGCTGGCTGGAACTTCCGCCGCCCCTTCGGCGTGCCGCCGGTCAGCCCGCAATGGCCCGCCGTGCACGTCAACTGGCACGAGGCGCGTGACTTCTGCGCCTGGGCGCAAGGCCGCCTACCCACCCGCGCCCAATGGACGCTGGCGGCTTACACCGAGCAGGGCGCAGGGACTCGTGCCGGCTTCGTGCGGGGCCGCACCTACCCGTACCCGACCGGCGATTCGCCTGAAGGCGCCAACACCAGCGGCGCCGACGCCTGGCCGCGGCTGGCACCGGCCGGTGCCACGCGCAGTGGCGTCAACGCGCTGCACGACATGGGCGGCAACGCCTGGGAATGGCTGGCCGACCGGCAGGGCGATACCGCACTCACCGCCGGCGGCTCCTGGTGGTATGGCGCGGCGCAGATGCAGGCCGCGTCCATGCAATGGAAGCCGGCCGACTTTGACGTGGTGTATGTGGGGTTCCGCTGTGTCTACGATGCGCCCGTGCAGGGCGGTGCAAAGGCGCCCTGACAGGGCGGCGGCAGGCCGTTGCGATGCCATGCTGCCCCTGTGGCCGCACGGCAGCTTCAGTGCCTTCCGGAAATGACCCTTTCCTCGGCGCCTGACAGGTCGCCCTTGGGGTCGACATGTGGTCTGATGGGGGCTCCTGGCGTGGAGAACCTGGTGTTGTAGACGCTCCAAGTGTTATGCACCCGGAGCACCTTGTGCGCTGCGCCTTTGAAGTCCACACCGGCCTTTGGCGGGCCAGGGCCATGCCCTCGGCGGATTCCAGGGTCGATGATCGGCTGGCATGCGCGGGGCCTCGGGGGCCTGCGATGCAGGTGCCGCGCTGCCGGGTCCAGGCGCGCGGCTGCGCCTTACACCTCGGTGACGAACTGCTCGCGCGGACGGCGCACCTTGGCCAGCGGGGCCAGCCAGTCCTGCTCGGCCTGGCGGTAGCCCAGCGGCAGGATCGCCACGCTGCGCAGCCCGCGGGCGCGCAGGTTCAGGATGCCATCCAGCGCGTCGGGATCGAATCCCTCCATGGGCGTGCTGTCCACCGCTTCGTAGGCCGCGGCCATCAGCGCGGCGGACAGGGCGATGTAGGCCTGCCGGGCCGCGTGCTGGAAGTTCACCTCGGCGCCGCGCTGCGGGTAGGTCCCCAGCAGCATGTTGCGGTAGTTCTCCCAGCCTTCGTTCTTGAAGCCGCGCACCGCGTTGGTGTAGTCGAACATGGCGTTGATGCGTTCGGGCGTGTAGTCGTCCCACGCGGCGAACACCAGCAGGTGCGAGCCCTCGGTGATTTGGGCCTGGTTCCACGCGATGGCCTGGATGCGCTGGCGCACCTCGGGCTGGGTGACGAGCAGCACCTCGAACGGCTGCAGCCCGCTGGAGGTGGGCGCGAGCCGCGCGGCTTCGAGGATGCGCTCGACCTTCTCCTGGGGCACCTGGCGGGCCGGGTCCATCTTCTTGGTGGCGTAGCGCCACTGCAGGCGCTCGATCAGCGGGGTGGCATCGGGGCCATGGATGGCGGTTTCGAGTTCGGCGGCCAGTTCGGCGGTGGGGGACATGGTGGATTCCTGAAAAGGAAGGGTGGGATGAAGGGATGGGCAGGCGTGCCACCGGGAACCGGGAGCACCTTGCCTGGAATATGGCGCCAACGGCCAGGGCGCATAAGCCCCGGCGCGGGAATCACAGCGTTTCGATCCAGGAAACAAAAAACGCGGCAGCGCGCGTGCCGGCTGCCCGGGAGGGGCCGCCATCGCGCAGCCCTGCCGTGCATACACCCAGGCACTTTCACCCTCTGAAAAACCCTCGCCGTCCTCGTTGACATTGGGCAAGCCGGGCGGCGGGCCACCGGAGTAAAACGGGGGCCTTGTGCACCGTGGAAGCCCCAGCGACATGCAACGCGACCCCTTCATCCCCGTGGCGTCCGACGCCACCCCCGTGCAGCCCATCAGCCTGGACGTGCTGCGCGAAAAGTACCTCAAGCCCGGTGAGACGGAGGTGCAGGACCTCTACCGCCGCGTGGCGCGGGCCCTGGCCTCGGTGGAGCCCGCCGCCGAGCGCGCGGCGCACGAGGCGCGCTTTCTCGCCAACCTGCGCGCGGGGGCCATCGGGGCGGGCCGCATCATGAGCGCCGCCGGCACCGACATCCAGGCCACGCTCATCAACTGCTTCGTTCAGCCCGTGGGCGACTGCATCCAGGGCATGGACGACGGCGGCTACCCCGGCATCTACGAGGCCCTGCGCGAGGCCGCCGAGACCATGCGGCGCGGCGGCGGCGTGGGCTACGACTTCTCGCGCATCCGTCCCAAGGGCGCGCAGGTCAAGGGCACGGCCTCGCTGGCCTCGGGGCCGTGCAGCTACATCAACGTGTTCGACCAGTCGTGCTCCACGGTGGAGAGCGCCGGCGCGCGGCGCGGCGCGCAGATGGGCGTGCTGCGCATCGACCACCCGGACGTGCTCGAATTCATCACCGCCAAGCGCACCCCCGGGCGGTGGAACAACTTCAACGTGTCGGTCGGCGTGACCGACGCCTTCGTGCAGGCCGTGGCCGATGGCCAGCCGTGGGACCTGGTGCACCCCGCGCGCCCCGGCGCCGCGCTGCTGGCGCAGGGCGCGGTGCAGCGCACCGACGGCCAGTGGGTCTACCGCACCGTGCCGGCCCGCGATCTGTGGGACACCATCATGCGGTCGGCCTACGACTTCGCCGAGCCGGGCATCCTGTTCCTCGATGCGATCAACCGCGACAACAACCTGCATTACTGCGAGGCGATCGCGGCGACGAATCCCTGCGTCACGGCCGACACCTGGGTGCTGACGGCGGACGGCCCGGCGCAGGTGGCCGACCTCATCGGGCGGCGGTTCGGCGCGGTGGTGGACGGCCGGGTCTTCTGCACGGAAAGCGAAGGATTTTTCAAGACCGGCCACAAGCCCGTGATCGCCCTGCGCACGCGCGAAGGCCACACGCTGCGCCTCACGCCCGACCACCGCGTGCGCCGCGTGGCGCGGCAGACCCGCTACGCCCAGTCCCTGGAGTGGACGGCGGCCGGCGACCTGCAGCCGGGCGACCAGATCGTGCTGCACGACCACCGCGCGCTCGGCGGATGGGACGGTGCGGGCACCGAGGCCGAGGGCTACCTGCTCGGCCTGCTCGTGGGCGACGGCACCTTGAAGGCCGACAAGGCGGTGATCTCGGTCTGGGCACCCGAATTGCGGCAGGTGGGCAACGGCACCGTGGCCTATGCCGCCACCGGCGCGGCAGGCATCGTGCAAGCCGCCGAAGCTGCCGCGGCCACGTTGCCCCACCGGTCTGATTTCAGCGGCTTCCAGCGCCCCGTCGGCACGCGCGGGGAGGCCCGCATGGCCAGCGCGGCGCTGTGGCGACTGGCGCACGCCATGGGCCTGCGGCCTGACCACAAGACGATCACGCCGGCCATGGAATGCGGCTCCTCCGCCTTCGCCGCCGGCCTGCTGCGTGGTTTGTTCGATGCCGACGGTTCGGTGCAGGGAGCCCAGGACAAGGGCGTGAGCGTGCGCCTGTCGCAAAGCGATGCCGATCTGCTGCGCACCGTGCAGCGCATGCTGCTGCGCTTCGGGATCGCCTCCACGCTGTACACCGGCCGCCGCCCCGCGCAGCACTCTGTGCTGCCCGACGGGCGTGGCGGCACCCGGGCCTACCCCACGCAGGCGCAGCACGAACTGGTGGTGTCCGGCGACAACCTGCAGGCGTATGCCGATCGCATCGGCTTTGCCGACACCGCCAAGGCCGCTCGCCTGGAAGCCGCCCTGGCGGGCGACCAGCGCCGGCTGAACCGCGAGCGATTCACCGCCACCGTGGATTCCATCGCGGCCGATGGGTGCGAGGACGTGTACGACGTCACCGTGGCCGACTGCCACGCCTTCGACGCGAATGGCCTGTATGTGCACAACTGCGGCGAGCAGCCGCTGCCGCCCTACGGCTGCTGCGACCTGGGGCCCATCATCCTCACGCGCTTCGTGCGCAACCCGTTCGGGCTGGCGGGCGCGCCGGCCTTCGATTTCGAGGCCTTCGAGCAGAGCGTCGCCACCCAGGTGCGCGCGCTCGACAACGTGCTGGACGTGACCTTCTGGCCGCTGGAGGCGCAGCGCGCGGAGTCGGCCGCCAAGCGGCGCATCGGTGTGGGTTTTACCGGCATGGGCAACGCGCTGGCCATGCTGTGCCTGCGCTACGACCGCGAAGCGGGCCGCGCCATGGCCGCGCAGATCGCCGAGCGCCTGCGCGATGCGGCCTATGCCGCGTCGGTGGCGCTGGCGCGTGAGAAAGGGGCGTTCCCGAAGTTCGATGCGGCCGGCTACCTGGCGCCCGGCACCTTCGCCAGCCGGCTGCCGCAGGCGCTGCAGGCGCAGATCCGCGAGCACGGCATCCGCAACAGCCACCTGCTGTCGATCGCGCCCACGGGCACGGTGAGCCTGGCCTTCGCCGACAACGCCTCCAACGGCATCGAGCCGCCGTTTTCGTGGACCTACAAGCGCAGGAAGCGCGAGGGCGACGGCCGCATGAGCGAATACGCCGTGGAAGACCACGCCTGGCGGCTGTACCGCGAGCTGGGCGGCGATGTGAATGCCCTGCCCGACTACTTCGTGAGCGCGCTGTCCATGCCTGCCGCCGACCACATCGCCATGATGGAGGCGGTGCAGCCCTTCGTGGACACGGCGATCTCCAAGACGGTGAACGTGCCGGCCGACTACCCGTACGAGGACTTCAAGGGCCTGTACCTCGCCGCCTGGCGCGCGCGGCTCAAGGGGCTGGCCACCTACCGGCCCAACACCATCCTGGGCGCCGTGCTGGAAACGCACGCGCCCGAGGCCGCGCCGGCCCCGGCCGCGCCCGTAGCGACACCCGCATCGGCCGCAGCCCCCATCGACCCCATGCGCACCGTGATCGAAAGCCGGCCCAAGGGCGCCCTGCCGGCCGTCGCCGAGAAGGTGGAGTACTGGACGCAGGAGGGCCACAAGACGCTGTACCTGGTGGTGTCGTTCCTGCCGGTGCCCAATGCCGGCGGCACGGGCACGGTGGACCGCGCCATCGAGTTCTTCATGCCCGTGGGGCAAAGCGGCGAATCGCAGCAGTGGATCACCTCCAGCATGCGCATGCTCTCGCTGGCCGCGCGCGGCGGCTTCCTGGAACGCGCCCTGAGCGACATGCGCAAGGTGGCGTGGGACCGCGGCCCCGTGCGCCTGGGCACGCGCCAGCGCGAGGACGGCACGCGCGTGCCGCTGTGGCACGACTCCGAGGTGGCCGCCATGGCCTATGCCATCCAGAACATCCTGGCCAGCCGCGTGCCCGACCCGGTGCAGCAGGTGCTGCCGCTGGACGAGCCCGAGGCGCCCATGGGCATGCCGCCCGCGATGGCCGGCAAGAAGTGCCCCGAGTGCGGCGCGCACGCGGTGATCCGCAAGGACGGCTGCGACTACTGCACGCAGTGCGGGCACCTGGGCACGTGCGGTTGAGGGGCGGGTAAGGGGCGGCTAAGGGGCGGGCAGGGCCGGTGGCCGGCGCCCGCTAGCGCAGGCCCAGCCGGGTGAGCTTCTTGATCAGCCCGGCGCGCGAGATGCCCAGGCGGCGCGCGGCCTCCGACTGGTTGCCCTGGGTGGCCTCCATCGCTTCCCGCACCATGCGGGTTTCCAGCTCGAAGATGGCCGCATCCAGCGCGCCGACGGGGGCGGCCGCTGCCGCATCGGCCGGGCCCGCATCCGGCAGGTGCGCCAGGTCGCCGCTGGCGAACCGCAACAGGTCGAGGTCGATGCGCAGGTGGCCCGGGGCGATGAGCGCACCGGCCGACTCCACCAGGGCCCGGAGCTGGCGCACGTTGCCCGGCCAGGGCTGCGTGGCGAGCCAGGCCTGGGCGTCGGGCGCGAACAGGGCCTGCGGCGCCACGCGGCGCAGAAAGTGCGCGGCCAGCAGCGGCACGTCCATGCCCCGCTCGGCCAGGGGCGGGATGCGCATCACCACGCCCTTGAGGCGGTAAAAGAGGTCCTCGCGAAAGCCGCCATCCTGGATCATGCCCTCCAGGTCGCGGTGCGTCGCCGACACCACGCGCACGTCGGCCTTCTTCATCTCGCGCCCGCCCACGGGCAGGAAGGTGCCCTCTTGCAGGAAGCGCAGCAGCTTGACCTGCATGGCGGGCGGCATCTCGCCCACTTCGTCCAGGAAGAGCGTGCCGCCGTGCGCGGTTTCCACCAGGCCCGGCTGGTCGCGGTGGGCGCCGGTGAAGCTGCCTTTCAGGTGGCCGAAAAGCTCGCTCTCCAGCAGTTCGCTGGACAGGGCGCCGCAGTGGATGATCGCGAAAGGGCCCTGCCGGCGAGCGCTGCACTGGTGCAGGGCGCGGGCCACCAGCTCCTTGCCCGTGCCGGTGGGCCCGAGCACCATCACGCTCACCGAGGTGCCGGCCACGCGGCGCACCATGGCGCGCAGCTGCTGCGCGGCAGGCGACTGGCCGACGATGCCCAGGTCTTCGCTGCCCTCGCGTGCGCGCAGCTCCCGCAGCTCTTCGTCCAGGCGGGATTTGTGCATGGCGCGCGAGACGACGAAGCGCAGCATGTCCGGGTCGATGGGCTTGGTGAGGAAGTCCCACGCGCCCTTCTCGGCGGCGCGCAGGGCGAGTTCCCGGTCTCCGTGGCCGCTCAGGACCACCACGACCGAGCCCGCGAACCGCCCGATCAGCTCCAGGCCCGCTTCGGGGTCCATGCTGGGCGGCATGGCGAGGTCGAGCAGCACCACGTGGGCGCGGTCCTGTCCGAAGGCCCAGGCCGCCTCTTCGCCGCTGCCGGCCACGGTGACCCGGTGGCCCAGTTCGCGCAGGAAGGAGCTGCCCAGCCGTTGGTAGGCGGGCTCGTCGTCCACCAGCAGGATGTGGCCCAGGGAGGGGGAAGGGGTCATGGTCGGTGGGGAGGAAAGGTCAGGGTGAAGCAGGTGCGCCAGGGCGGGCGCTCGGTCAGTGCGGCCGTGCCGCCGTGCGCGGCCATGATGCGTGCGACGATGGCCAGGCCCAGCCCGGTGCCGCCCGGGCTGCGCGAGGCGAAGGGCTGGAACAGCCGCTCGCGCAGCTCGGCGGGAATGCCGGGCCCGTCGTCACAGACATGCAGCCGCAGGCCGTCCTCGCCCGGCTCGGCATCCACGTGCACCCGCCGCTGGCCTGCGGCGGCCTGGGCGTTGGTGAGGAGGTTGGCCAGCACCTGGTCCAGCCGCGCGGGGTCGGCGTGCACGGGGCAGGGCTTGTCCAGCCCGGGCCCCAGTTCCACGGATGGGGCGTGGCGGATCGCCTGGCGCACCTGCTGCGACAGGTCGATGGCCCGCGGCTCGATCTGCCAGGGCTTGGCGTAGTCCAGCAGGTCCTCCGCCAGGCGCGAGATGCGGGCGATCTGCTCCTGCACGTCCTTGCGGACCTCGGCCGGGGTAAAGGCCGTGGCCATGGCGATCACGTTCAGCGGGTTGCGCAGGTCGTGCGCGACCGTGGCCGCGAGCGAGCCCAGTTCGGCCAGGCGGGCCTGCAGCTGCCGCTCGCGCTCGCGCTGCTCTGCGGCCGCGGCGTTTTCCACCTGGCCCGCCGCCTGCACGAGCACGGTGCCGAACAGCTCCGCCAGGTGCCGCTGCCCGGGCGGCGCCTGCTCGAAGCCGTGCAGATGGGCTTGCCACTGGGCGCCGTCCTTGCGGCAATGCACCGTGGGGGTGTGCGGATCGGGGGCGAGCGAGGGGCCCGTGACGACCCGCACGGCCACGCCCATGCGCTGGGACAGCAGCGAGGCGGCGATGGACGAGAGTTCGCCGAGCGATTGGGACGTGGACAGCGCGCCGCGCCAGGTGTCCAGGTCGTGCGCCGTGGGGGTGCCGCCGGGGTAGACCAGGCGCTCGGCCAGCCGGCGCACCGGCCCGCTCCAGGCCAGGCAGGTGGCGGCCACCACGGCGGAGGTGAGCCAGCGCGACTCCACCGGCAGCAGCAAGGTCAGCGGCACGGCCAGCAGGCCCAGAAACAGCACGATCGCCCAGGCCAGGGCCCGCCGCGCCCAGGCGTTGGCCATGAAGACCCGGTAGCGCAGGATGCCGTAGACCAGGATCAGCGGGTAAGCGGGGAAAGCCAGCACCTGCCAGGGGTACTGGGGAATGCGCAGGGCCGCGAACGCGTAGCCCGAGATGCACATCAGCCCCCAGCCGCACGAGAGGGCCACGGCCGCGATCTGCCGGCGTTCGGTGGCCACCCGCGTCTGCCAGAAGGCCTTGGCCAGCACCAGCAGGCCCGCGCTCGCGCAGGTGGCCCAGACCAGGCTGGTGGTCCATCCGGCCGCATTGGGCACCACCACCCACTGCACGCCGGTGAACGGCGGAAAGTGCTCGAACGCGCCCGGCGGCACCCACCAGGACAGCGCGGTCGCGCCGCACGCCGCGCCGTAGGCCAGCCGCAAGGCCCAGGGCCGCAGCCGCTGGCCCGTGAAGATGGCGCAGAAGTGCAAGAACGCCGCGGACGTGATGGGCACCGTCGCCAGCAGGGCCATGGCGAAGGGCGCGGTGCCGATGCCGGCCCAGTTGGGCAGCTCGTTGCCCACGATCCACAGCCCCACGCCGAGCAGGAAGACGATCAGCAGCCGGGCGCCCGCCACGTGCTGGGCCCACAGCCACAGCACGCCGGACAGGGCCAGGGTCTGAACGAATGCCAGGGCGAGCGCGATGTGAATGGCCATCCGGCACTGTAAACCGAGTCGACAGCGCGCCCGCCGCAGCTGTCTACCGCGTTGACAGGTGGATTAAAAAACCGTTTGAAATCAACGGTCTGTGTGCTGGCACGTGCCCTGCAATACAGAAGGCATGAAGACCGCCACACCCCTCCTTCTGCCCCGCGATGCCGATGCCCGTGCCCCTGCCGAGGCGCCGGCGCCCCTGGACCTGGCCGCACTGCTGGGCGCGGCGCAATGGCACCGGCTGTCGCCCGCGATCCGCCGCCGTTTCGCGGCAGGCCATGCGCCGGTGCGCTACAGCGGCGCGCTGGACGTCCGGCGCTCCCGCATGGGCCGGTGCTTTGCCTGGGCCTCGCGCCTGCTGGGCGGGCCGCTGCTGGATGCCGACGAGGACGGCGTGCCCGCCGAGGTGCGGGTGCACTGCGACGCGCGCGGCGGTGTCGTGTGGGAGCGCCACCTTCGCCTGCCGGGGCGGCGTGACGCCGCCGTCGTGCGCTCGACCAAGCTGCGCGGCCCGGACGGCGGCCTGCAGGAGCGCACGAGCGGCGGGCTGTCCATGGCGCTCGACGTGGTGGTGGAGGACGGGGCCCTGGTGTTCTACAGCCGCCGCTATTTCCTGGCGCTGGGCGCGTTCTGCGTGCCCATTCCCGATGGGCTCACGCCGGGGCGGTGCCGGGTCGAGCACCGCGACGAAGGGCCGGGCAGGTTCCGCTTCACCCTGGACATGGCGCACCCGCTGTGGGGCTGCACGTTTTTTCAAACCGGTGTGTTCACCGATCCCGAGGAGTGATTCCATGGACATCGTTTTCATCGTTCTGACGGTGCAGGCCCTGATGGGGGCGTTCGACAACCTCTGGCACCACGAGTGGTCCGCCCGCCTGCCGCAGCGCACCTCGGCCCGCCACGAGCTGCTGCTGCATGCGGCGCGCGAGGCCATCTACGGCGTGCTCTTCCTGGGATTCGCCTGGGTGCAGTGGCAGGGCTGGTGGGTGCTGCTGCCGACGGCCCTGCTGGCGGTGGAGATCGTGATCACCGCGGCGGACTTCCTGGAGGAGGACCGCAGCCGCCGCCTGCCGCCCGCCGAGCGGGTGCTCCACACGCTGCTGGCGGTGAGCTATGGCGTGCTGGTCGGCGTGATCGCGCCCCTGTTCGCGGCGCACGCGGCCCTGCCGACCGGCGTGGTGCGGGTCGGGCACGGGGCCTGGTCCTGGCTGTTCACGGTGGCGGCCGTGGTGGTGCTGGCCTGGAGCGTGCGCAATGCGTTCGCCGTCGTGCGGCTGCGGGCCGCCGCGCCATCCGCTGAACCCCTGCCCGTTGCCGCCCACGGGCCTGCGGTGCTGGTGACGGGCGCCACCGGCTTCATGGGCACGGCGCTGGTGCGCCGGCTGCAAGGCGAAGGCCGGCGCGTGATCGTCTGGACGCGCGATCCGCTGCAGGCCCGCGCGACCTTCGGCCCGCAGGTCTGGGCACTGGACCGCCTGGAGGACATTCCGAGCGAGACGCGCATCGACGCCGTGGTCCACCTGGCCGGCGCGCCGGTCCTGGGCCGGCCGTGGACCCGCGCGCGACGCCGGCAACTGGTCGAGAGCCGGGTCGGAACGGCGCGGCAGCTCCTGGGGCTGATGCAGCGCCTGCACTGCCCGCCCGCCGTGCTGGTGGGGGCGTCGGCCGTGGGTTTCTACGGCGTGCCCGCGGCGGACACCCCGTTGGACGAACGCGGCGCGCCGCAGCCCGGGCGCTTTCAGTCGGACCTATGTGCGCAGGTGGAGCATGCGGCAGGCGCGGCACAGGCCCTGGGCGTGCGGGTGGTCTGCCTGCGGATGGGCCTGGTGCTGGGCCCACAGGGCGGGGCCTATTCGCCGCTGGCCTGGGCGGCACGGGCCGGACTCGGCGCCGTGCTCGGCAGCGGGCGGCAGCGCGTGCCGTGGATTCACCGCGACGATGCGGTGGGCCTGGTCTGCCATGCCCTGTCCCGCCCCGGCATGGCCGGCCCCGTGAATGCCGTGGCGCCGGACGTGCCCTCGCAGGCGCGGTTCGCCGCGGCGATGGGGGCCTCTTTCGGCAGGCCGGTCCTGCTGCGGATGCCGGCGTGGCCCCTGCGCGCTGCGGTGGGGGAAATGTCCGAACTCCTGCTCTGCGGGCAGCACGCGGTGCCCCGGCGCGCCCTCGCCGAGGGCTATGTGTTCAGGCACCCCTCGCTGGCCGGCGCGCTGGGCGCCCTGGCCCGGCCCGGGACCGCGGCCCCGGGCGAACCGCTGCGCCCCGCGGCCCAGCCCTCCTGACCCTGGTGGATTGGTTTGCTATTGAATAAATAGCATCAAGGGCAATGAGTACTAGGGCATTCGGCCTTTTCCCATCGCAATCCTGGCAGCGGGAAGGGGGCCGGTGCCGCGCGGGCGATACTTTCCCTTCCCCTGGATTTCGCCGTTCCGCGCCCGCCGATGCTCTCTTTTCCACCTGCCCGCATTCTTCTCACCCTGGCCCTGGCCCTGGCGGCCGCGGTGGTGTGTCTGGCCCTGCACACGCCGCTGCCCTGGATGATCGGCCCGCTGGTCGCCACCGCGCTGCTGTCCATCTCGGGCGTGCCCACGGCCAGTTCGCGGCGCCTGCGCAATGCCGGGCAGTGGACCCTGGGCGCGGTGCTGGGCCTGTATTTCACGCCGCAGGTCACCGCGCTGGTGGCGGGGCTGTGGTGGGCGATCGCGCTGGGCGTGGCATGGGCGCTGTTCGGCGGCTGGCTGTTCGGCGCGTGGCTGTACCGCGTGCATGCGCCGCATTTGCAGGGCGTCCCGGCGCCGGTGGTGCGCGCGACCAGCTATTTCTCGGGCGCCATCGGCGCGGCCTCGGAGATGACCCTGCTGGCCGAGCGCGAACACGCCCGCACCGACCTCGTGGCCGCCAGCCACAGCCTGCGGCTGGTGATCGTGACGGTGACCATTCCGTTCGCGCTGCAGTTCAGCGGCCTGCACGGCCTGGACCTGCTGCCGCCCGCCGTGCGCGTGGTGGATGTGCAGGGCCTGGCGCTGCTGGCCGGCCTCACCGGCCTGGGCGCGCTGGCGATGGACCGCCTGGGCCGCGCCAACCCCTGGTTCATGGGCGCGCTGCTGGTCTCGATGGGTCTGGCCATGGCGGGCATCACGCTGTCGGCCGTGCCGCAGGCGCTGGTCAACGCCGCGCAGCTGGTGATCGGCGTCAGCCTGGGGGTGCGTTTTCGCCCCGGCTTTCTGCACACCGCGCCGCGCTGGCTGGGCTCGGTGGCGATCGGCACGCTGGTGCTGCTCGCCGTGTGCGCGCTGTTCGCCGTGGCGCTGTCCCGGGCCACCGGGCTGCACTGGGTGACGATGGTGCTGGCCTCGGCCCCCGGCGGCATCGCCGAGATGTCGATCACCGCCAAGGTGCTGCAGCTGGGCGTGCCGGTGGTGACGGCCTTCCAGGTGTGCCGGCTGATCGCCGTGCTGCTGCTGGTGGCGCCGTTGTATCGGTGGATTTACCCGGCGACGAAGCCGGCCAGCTAGCCGCGCTGGCCCATGGGGTGTGCCTGGGCTGACATGACTTGAAAATGAGTGCCCCAGTGGCAGACGCCATTCATGTCAATGGCTTGCCTAAACAGGAAGGAGCCACGGAGCCCATCCCGGTGGCCGTGGGATGGTGTGGGCGATGCAAGGTTCGTCAGTGCACCACCACCGGGTTCTGCGCCAGCCCCACGTAGCCGTCCAGCGTGTCCTCGACTTCTTCCTGCGTGGGGGTGTCGCGTTGCCAGGCCAGGATCTGCTGCTGGAACATTTCGGCCCACGAGCCGTCCAGGTACACCTCCTTGCCGGAGCGCTTGTCCACGATTTCGAAGCCGTGGCGCGCCAGCTGGGGCGGGGTGGGCCAGCCTTTGGGGGCGCCGTCCGCGGCGGCATCCGGCTGCATGTGGACCACCACGAAGGTTTCGGAGTCATAGAGCATGTGCATGGTGTTCCTCTGTCGGTGTGTTGCTGTCAGATGGCCACCCAGGTCGCTAAGTTCAAGCCCTGGCGCTTTCGGCGGTCGGTGAAAACCCGCCGGCTGCGTGAAAACAGTATTTCATGAATCCTGTGCGCGGGCGGCCTGATCCGCGAAGTAACCGCACTGTCCCACGCCCATGTGGGCGAAACCGCACAGGTTCTCGGGAGTTTCGCCGCGCCGCAAGCCGCGATCAGGGCGGCGCGTTGGCGCTCAGGCGCAGGTCGGCGAAGTCGCCGTTGGACTGCGTGATGCGGATGCGCGCCGGCAGAAAGCCCAGCGACGGCGCGAGCCACAGCTCGGCCTTCTGGTCGTATTCCTTGCGCGGCAGGCGCTGCAGCTTGAGCGCGGGGGTGGCGCCGCGGGGCAGGTCCAGCATCTCGGTGCCTTCCACGGTGAAGGTCCAGCGGTCGGCGTAGCGCGCGCCCACGGTGGTCAGGGTGATCTGGGTGCCGTCGGGATAGCGCTCGGAGGCGGCGGCCAGCAGGGCGCCCAGTTGGATGAACACGCTCAGGCGGTCCTGCGCGCCGGCGCCGATGGCGGCCTGCGGCGTGTTGGCGCTGAAGGTCACGCGCCCCTGGCCGAAGTTGAAATGCGCGGCCTGCTCGCTGCGGGCCTTGTCGCCGAAGCGTTCCGGCTGCAGGCCGCTGGCGGTCACCTGCCCGGTGCTGGTCTGCGAGCGCGCGCCGATCAGGAAGGCCTTGATCTCCTGCCGGGCCTCGTAGCGGGCGCCGTCGTGGCGCCACAGCAGTTCGGCACTGGCGCGGTAGTTGAACTTCTTGGCCTGGCCGCTCACCTCGAACTCCAGGCGCACCGGATCGGGCAGGCGCGCGGGTGGCGGCGTGGTGCTGGCTGTGTTGGCGCCGGCGCCGGGCGGTCGGATGTCCACGCCGGCGCTGCTGTCCTGGGCGCTGTCGGTGGGGGAAGATGCCGCTGCGGTGGGCGAGGCGGCTGCGGCCGATGCGGGGCTGGACGCAGCGGAGGCGGTCTGCTCGGGCGCTGTGGCTGTCTCGGAGGCCGCGCCCTCCGGCACGGCGGTTCCAGCCGATGCCATGGCCGTGGTGTCTGCGGCGGGAGTCTCTGCCGTGGCCGAGGCCTCGCCCGGGGGCATCGGCGGCGCTTCCTGCGCAACGGGCATCGATGGCGCGGGCGCAGGGGGCGCTGGCTTGCGCACGGGGGCCGGCCGGGGCCTGGGTTGGGCTGCTGCAGCGGGCGGGGTGGGCGCAGGGGTGGGAGCGGCTTCGGCCGGCGGCGGCGCGGCGGGCGGCTCGGGTGGGGGCGGTGGCGCCACGGTGCGGGTGTGGAAGGCCATGCGCACCGGCGCGCCGCGATCCTGTCCGCCGCCCAGGGGCAGGCCCACCAGCACCCAGGCGTGCACGGCCAGCACCAGCAGGGTCAGCAGGACGAGGACGCGGCGCGGCATGGGTTCATTGCCCGGACGACAGGGGCGGCGCGGCGGTGGCCGGACGCCGGCCTGCACCGCCGGCGCGGCCCGCCCGTGGCCCCGGCCCGCTCATGCGCAACCGTGGCCCAGGTCGCGCGACAGCGCCTGGGCGGCGGTGCGCAGCGGCGCGTCGATGGCGCCGCCCCAGGCGGGATCGAACGTGGCGACCGAGCCCAGCGTGGTGATGCCCAGGGCCAGGTGCCCGTCGGCGTCGAACACCGGGGCGCAGAACGCGACGATGCCCGGCAGCAGGGTGTCCACCACGCGGGCCGCGCCGCGCTCGCGCACCTCGGCCAGCAGGGCGTCGACGGCGGCGGCGTCGGTGGGCAGATCGGTGCGGCCCAGCTTGGCGGCGTGGGCCAGCTCTTCCTGGAGCAGCGCGGCCGTGGCCTCGCGCGGCAGGTGGGCGCAAAAGCAGCGGCCGGTGGCGGAGGCCAGCAGCGGCATGACGTCGCCCAGGCGCAGGTTGGCGGTCACGGCCTGGGGCGATTCCTCCCAGTGCACGATGGTCGGGCCCCGGTTGCCCCACACGGCCAGCGCCAGGGTGTGGCCGATGGTGTCCATGAGCGCGGGCATGCGCTCGCGCGCCAGGCGCATCGCATCGAGCCGCGCGAGCGAGGCCAGGCCCAGCTTGAGGGCGGCCGGCCCCAGGTCGTAGCGCGCGGTGCCCGGGTCCTGCGCCACCAGCCCCAGACGCTGGAAGCTCACGAGGTAGCGGTGCGCCTTGGCGGCGCTCATGCCGGCCGTGGCCGCGAGGTCCTTGAGCATCAGCGGTCCGCGCGAGCGGGTCAGCCCCTCCAGCAGGGCGAAGCCGACTTCCACCGACTGTATGCCTGCCCGTTCCTTGTCCATCTGCACTAGAATTTCCAGAGTTTTGTTTAGTTAAATCAATTTAACCATTCGTAATTCGTGCCGGGCACCCGCCGCCGGTGCGTTGGAAGACAAGAGGTCTGAGCCCCATGAAACTCGCCACCTACAAAGATGGTTCCCGCGACGGCCAGCTGGTCGTCGTCTCCCGCGACCTGGGCACGGCCCATTATGCGACCGGCATCGCGAGCCGCCTGCA
Source organism: Acidovorax sp. BLS4 (assembly GCF_032929295.1). Taxonomy (NCBI): domain Bacteria; kingdom Pseudomonadati; phylum Pseudomonadota; class Betaproteobacteria; order Burkholderiales; family Comamonadaceae; genus Acidovorax; species Acidovorax sp. BLS4. The sequence goes on along the minus strand of NZ_CP136797.1, from coordinate 4,387,873 downwards.
GCAGGTGCTGGACGACTGGGGCTTCCTGTCGCCCCAGCTGCAGGACCTGTACGACCAGCTCAACGCCGGCCGCGCCCCGCACGCGTTCCCCTTCGATCCTGCCCAGTGCATGGCCCCGCTGCCGCGCGCCTACCAGTGGGCGGACGGCTCCGCCTACATCAACCACGTCGAACTGGTGCGAAAAGCGCGCAACTCCGAGGTGCCCGAGAGCTTCTACACCGACCCGCTGATGTACCAGGGCGGCAGCGACGACTTCATCGGCCCGCGCGACGATGTGGTCGTGCCGAGCGAGGCCATGGGCATCGACTTCGAGGCCGAGATCGCCGTCGTTACCGGCGACGTGAAGATGGGCACCACGCCCGAGCAGGCGCTGGACGGCATCCGCCTGGTCATGCTGGCCAACGATGTTTCGCTGCGCAACCTCATCCCGGCCGAACTGGCCAAGGGCTTCGGCTTCTTCCAGTCCAAGCCCGCCACCGCGTTCAGCCCGGTCGCCATCACGCTCGACGAGCTGGGCGACGCCTGGGACCAGGGCCGCGTGAACCTCACGCTGCAATCGACCTGGAACGGCCGCAAGGTCGGCATGTGCGATGCCGGCCCCGAGATGACCTTCCACTTCGGCCAGCTCATCGCCCACGTGGCCAAGACGCGCAACGTGCGCGCGGGCTCCATCATCGGCAGCGGCACGGTCAGCAACCGCGGCGTGGAGCAGAACGGCCGCACCGAGTGGCCCAAGGGCTACAGCTGCATCGCCGAAAAGCGCTGTATCGAGACCATCCAGGATGGCAAGCCCTCCACCGAGTTCATGAAGTTCGGCGACACCATCCGCATCGAGATGAAGAACAAGGCCGGCCAGAGCCTGTTCGGCGCCATCGACCAGAACATCGCGGCCCCGCAATGACGACCCGCGCGGGGCTGGCCCGGCTCGCGCTGGCGGCGTGGCTGTTGCTGCCGGGCGCCTTGCTGGCGCAGCAGGCGCCGGCCATGGCCGCGCCAGCCGCTGCCCCCGCGAGTGCCGCCAGTGACGATGGCCGCGGTGCCCCGCGCTCCTGCCCGCCCGAAGCGGCCCCCTTCGATCCGGCCGAGATGCCGCAGGCCCTGCGCCATGCGCGCGACCGTGGCCTGCTGTGGCGCATCGACAAGGACGGGCGCACCAGCTGGCTCTACGGCACCGTGCACGCGGCCGAGCGCGGCTGGATGTTCCCCGGCCCGACGGTGCGCGCGGCCGTGATGGCCTCGGACCGCGTGGCGCTCGAACTCGACCTGCTGGACCCGGCCGTGATGCAGGCCCTGCAGGCGGCCATGGTGGCCCCGCCCGGTGCGCCCCCGCTGCCGCCGGCCCTGGCCGCCCGCCTCGCCGCCCAGGTGGACGCCGCCTGCCTGGCGCCGGCGATCGCCCGCCTGCGGCCCGAGCTGCAGGCCGTGACGCTCGTGGGGCAGTCGGCGCGCCGCTCGGGCGTGGACCTGGCCTACGGCATCGACGCCGTCATCGCCGGCATGGCCCGCGCGACGGCCAAGCCCATCGTGGCGCTGGAAACCCCCGAGCAGCAGATCCGCCTGCTCACCTCCGACGACCCGGCCCGCACCGCGGCCGCCGTGGGGGCGGCGCTCGACCAGCTCGAAGGCGGGCAGGCGCAGCGCTCCATCACCCGGCTCACCCGGGCCTGGGCCGACGGGCGCCTGAACGTGCTGCAGACCTATCCGCAATGGTGCGAGTGCCTCGCCAGCGAGGCCGAGCAGGCCGAATACCGGCAGATGGTGGACGCCCGCAACCCCGGCATGGCCCGCGGCATCGCCGCCGCCCATGACGCCGGGCACCGCGTGTTCGCCGCCGTGGGCGCGCTGCACATGGCGGGCCCCCAGGGGCTGCCGGCCCTGATGGCGCAGCAGGGCTTTCGCGTGCAGCGCGTGGTGTTCCCCGCGCCGGTGCCGCAAGCCGCACCGCCTCGCGGGGCTGGAAATGATTCCAAGCCAGATCAGGCCCCAGCGCAATGAAATCTAGGGCATATAGCTATCAAATCAGTAGCAAATAGAACAACACGGATGCCCACCGGCGCATCCCTTTCCCCCGACCATCCCCTTGAAGGAGACAAAACCATGCACCGCAGAACCCTGCTCAAAAACGCCCTGGCCGCCGCTGGCGCCACCGCCGGCGCCGCCATGCCCTGGGCGGCCCGGGCCCAGTCCGACTACCCCAGCCAGCCGATCCGCTGGGTCGTGCCGTACCCGGCCGGCGGCGGCACCGACGTGCTGGCGCGCACCGTGGCCGAAGCCCTGCGCGGCCCGCTGGGCCAGCAGATCGTGGTGGACAACCGCCCCGGCGCCTCCACCAACATCGGCGCGCAGATGGTCGCCACCGCCAAGCCCGACGGCTACACGCTCATGTCCGCCGACAACGCCCTGCTGGCCTACAACGAGCACCTGTTCAGCAAGCTGCCGTTCAGCCCGGAAAAGGACTTCACCTACATCGGCGGCCTGAGCCGCTTTCCGCTCGCCCTGGTGGTGCACCCGGCCTTCGAGGCCAGGACCGTCAAGGACCTGCTGGCCTACGCGCGCGCCAACCCGGGCAAGCTCAACTACGCCTCGCCGGGCAACGGCTCGCCGCACCACCTGGCGATGGAGATGTTCAAGAACCGCACGCAGACCTTCCTGACCCACATCCCCTACCGCGGCGCGGCGCCTGCGCTGCAGGACGTGATGGGCGGGCAGGTGCCTTGCATGTTCCTCGACCTGGCCGCCGGCCTGCCGGTGATCCAGGCCGGCAAGGTGCGGGCGCTCGCCATCGGCTCGGCCAAGCGCGTGCCCGGCCTGCCCGACGTGCCCACGCTGGCCGAGGCCGGCGTGCCCAACACCGAGGTCTATGCCTTCCAGGGCGTGCTCGGCCCCGCCGGCCTGCCGCCCGCACTGGTGACCCGCCTCAACACCGAGGTCAACAAGGCCCTGGCCAGCCCGCCGGTGGTCAAGCGCATGCAGGACTTCGGCATGGAGCCCCTGGGCGGCACGCCCGAGCAGTTCCGCGCGATGGCCCGCGCCGAGGCCAAGCGGTGGGGGGAGATCATCAAGGCGGCGGGGGTGAAGCTGGATTGAGGGCAAAGGGTTGCGGAGCCCCTGCGAAACGCACATATCCCGCCAGGCGGAACGAATTGAAGATCGGGATTTAAACTACGGCGCCCTCGTGTTTTTCCCGACTTGCCATGCATTCGATATTTCGCCTGCCCTTTGGCTGCATGCCTTCGCGGGAATGGCTTAGCGCCGGCCGGACCGTCCTGACCTTTGCCGCTTTGTTGATAGGCGGTGCTGCCGGTGCCACGCAGGCCGCCGCCCAACGTGCATTGCCAGTCCCGGCCGATTCTGCTTTTTCGAAACCGGCGTCCGGCCACATCGCTTCGGCGGACACCCTCAAGGCGTTTTTGGGCAAGCTTCGCCAGAATCGGCGTGAAAACCGTTTTTGCTTCGTGCAGGAGCGGCTTGATGCCGCGCAGCCGGCGGAGCGCGACACGATCTGGATGGTGTGGACCACGGGGGCGAGGATCTACACCTTGACCAATGACCCCGGCGGCCCCCGCGAAGATCCCGCCAGCGAGGCGGCAGGGCTGGTGAACTCCAATCCCGTCAATCTGAAGACAGACGTGGTGGCCACTCAGGACGAGGTAGGAACCAGCACCTTCCTCGTGACCCGTGCCTGGGCGGACCGCATCGTCAACCAATGCCAGCGCGTTGGGGTCACCGTCCGGATGCCTCCTTTCGCAGGGGTTGTGCGGTAGCGCATTTCGCGAACGCTTTGGCGCGCTGGACGATCCCGGCCGCTTCTTCTTTTTCAAAAACCCGATGCCCAATGCCCTCTTGAAGTTTGCGTATGACGCTCCCGTGCCCAGCGTGTTGACCTTGGTGGTAGGCAACCAACTGCGCGCCAAGCTCGAGTCCATCGACAAGCGCCAAAAGCTCGTGGCCGTGAGCGACATCCCTAATCTGCTCCGGGTCACGAGCACCACCCACAATGCCCGAGCCGACTCGTGGGCTTTCGTGGTCACGGCACTGCGCGAGGGCAACGCAAAGCTTGCGATCCAGGTGCAGCAGGGAGTTGGGGCACCAGTGCTAACCATTACTCCGCCCCTGGTGACCGTCAACATCAAAAAGGCGGTGGTGTTGCCGGATGCCGCTTCCGATGCGGGCCTGTTGATGCGGCTGTTCCTGGCCGAGGCGCCTGCCCCGCAACGATGGAAGGTACTGGGCGTGAAGGATGTCGCGCAGGCCCAGCAGGGCATGCGTCTGATGCGCCGTGTGATCGTCAACCGGCTGAACTCAGGCAATACGAAAGAGTTCGGGGCAGCGAATGCAGGGAGCCTTGCAGACATCGTGCGCGGCAGCGATGGCGGGCAAGTCCAATTCAGGGGGTTCGACCACTACCCGCAACTGGATGCCGAAAAGCGATCGCAAATCGATGATGTGATGGCGCTGGTCAACGATGCCACCAATACGCAATGGCATGCCAGCTATGCGGCGTTCTACGAGGCCGCCTTCGCTGCGGCCACCGAAAGCCTGCCGCCCGATCCCAGCCCCACCGGGCTCTACGGTTGGCGCACCGACAAACGGGGAGCGCCCTCCGTCGAGTTCAAACCCTTCACTTCGTCGGGCGGCAACACTTTTTTCATGCACTCGCGATACCGGCTGAGGCCCTGAGCGGGAGCGGAGTCGGTGCGGTAGCAACCTGCTCATTCCGATGGATGCCTTTACAAGCCGGGGTTCGTCCCCATCTCTGGGAAATTGCAACCCATCGGGCTGGTTCCACGACGGGTTTGCATCGCCTGCTCACATCGAGGCAAGGCGCATTGCGCTGCGCATGACAACCCCACCCGGAGAAAACTCCCATGCTGAATTTCGACTTCCACAACCCCACGCACATTGCCTTCGGAAAAGGCCGCATCGCCGACCTGGACCGACTGGTCCCGGCACAGGCCAAGGTGCTGATCCTGGTGGGCGGCGCCAGCGCCGAGAAGACCGGCACGCTGGCCGAAGTGCGGGCGGCGCTGGGGGGCCGGCAGCACGCCACGTTCGCGGGCATCGAGCCCAATCCGAGCTATGAAACCTCGATGAACGCCGTGGCGCAGATCCGCGAGGGCGGGTTCGACTTCCTGCTCGCGCTGGGTGGCGGCTCGGTGATCGATGCGGTGAAGTTCATCGCCGCGGCCGTGCCGTTCGAGGCCGGCGACCCGTGGGCCATCCTGGAAAAGCGCGGCAGCAACGTGGCCCGCGCGCTGCCGTTCGGCGCGGTGCTCACCCTGCCCGCCACGGGCTCGGAGATGAACAACGGCGGCGTGATCACGCACCGCGCCAAGGGCGCCAAGCTGGCCTTCGGCAGCCCGCACACCTATCCGGTGTTCTCGGTGCTCGACCCCACCAAGACCTACACGCTGCCGCCGCAGCAACTGGCCAACGGCGTGGTCGATGCCTTCGTGCACACGGTGGAGCAGTACCTCACCTACCCCGTCAACGGCGCGGTGCAGGACCGCTTCGCCGAGGGCATTTTGCAGACGCTGATCGAGATCGGGCCGCGCATCCTGGCCGCGCCCGAGCCGGTGTACGACGACCGCGCCAACCTGATGTGGACGGCCACGCTGGCACTCAACGGCCTGATCGGCGCGGGCGTGCCGCAGGACTGGGCCACGCACATGATCGGCCACGAGATCACCGCGCTGCACGGCATCGACCATGCGCGCACGCTGGCCGTGGTGCTGCCGTCCCTGCTGCAGGCGCAGCGCGGTGCCAAGCGCGCCAAGCTGCTGCAGTACGGCGAGCGCGTGTGGGGCATCCGCACCGGCACCGAGGACGAGCGCATCGACGCGGCCATCGCCGCCACGCGCGATTTCTTCGAACGCATGGGCATCCCCACCCGGCTGTCGGCCTACGGCGTGGGCGCGGACAGCGTGGCCACGCTGGTGGCGCAACTGGAGGCGCACGGCATGGTGCGCCTGGGCGAGCACCGCGACGTGACGCCCGAGGTGAGCCGCCGCGTGCTCGAAGCGGCGCTCTGAACGGGGCCGGCAAGGCCTTGCCAACCCGCGGAGCGCGCGCCATAGGCGGCGGGCTACCGTCTGCGCCCGCGCCCGTTCTTTGCGGGCCCCCCTTCCATTCGGCGGTGCCGGCCCCATCTGGGGGCAGGCGCTTTCGCTGGCGCTTCTCCTCTTTTTCTGATCTCCCTTTGAAAGCACCGCCATGGCAAAGAAAATCCTGATGGTCCTCACCTCCCACGACCAGCTGGGCGACACCGGCAAGAAGACGGGCTTCTGGCTCGAAGAGTTCGCCGCGCCCTACTACGTGTTCCAGGACGCAGGCGCCGAGATCACGCTGGCCTCGCCCCAGGGCGGGCAGCCTCCGCTGGACCCCAAGAGCGACGAGCCCGATGCGCAGACCGACGCCACGCGCCGCTTCAAGGCCGATACCGAGGCGCAGAAGCACCTGGCCAGCACGCTGCCCCTGTCCGGCATGAACCCCGACCACTTCGACGCCGTGTTCTACCCCGGCGGCCACGGCCCGCTGTGGGACCTGGCGGAAGACGCCCATTCCATCGCGCTGATCGAGAACACGTTCGCCGACCGCAAGCCCCTGGCCCTGGTGTGCCATGCGCCCGGCGTGCTGCGCCACACCAAGACGGTGGGCGGCCAGCCGCTCGTGCAGGGCCGCAAGGTGACCGGCTTCACCAACACCGAGGAAGAAGGCGTGCAACTCACCAAGATCGTGCCCTTCCTGGTGGAGGACATGCTGAAGGAGCGCGGCGGCCAATACGCCAAGGGCCCCGACTGGGCGCCTTTCGTGCTGACCGACGGCCTGCTGGTGACGGGGCAGAACCCCGCATCGTCCGAGCCGGCGGCGCACGCGCTGCTCAAGCTGCTGGGCTGAGCCGGGCTGCTTGCCTGCAGAGGCAGGCGGCTCCGATTCAAGCGTGCTGCAGCGGCACCGGCCCACGGCGAGGGGCGGCGTGCCGGTGCAAAACGGCACTGCAACAGTGCGTTGCTGGTGCGGAAAATGGATGAGCGAATGGGGCCGCTTTCAGCATCTGCTGCGCTGCTCCTGCTGCTGCCATGGATGGGCAGCCGGCGAGGAGGGCTTTTCGCATGCCGGGATATGATGACCGTCGTTTCAATGCCACAGCCTGTGTGAAGGTCTGCCCACGATGACACGCCGCGTCACGATCCAAACGCCATTGGGAGAACAGCTGCAGTTTCGCCGCCTGCAGGGCAAGGAACGCTGCACGGACCGGTCTGGCCGCCTCATCGGCAGTCAAACTCTACCGCGCTGGTCTGGTCTGAAACATACAAGCGCGGCGCGCCGGGGCCTTGCCTCGACAGGGCCCCGGCGCAGATTCCACGGCGGCAGATAGCTATCATTCATATAGCAATCTGGCAACCATGTCCGAGCGCATTACCGGAGGTTACAGGTCGGCGGCGCCGTGCTCTTTAGACTCGCGCCTTTCCCAGCGCAATGCGGTTGACGCCGCAGGCCGCACCTTCCCTCCCCTTCCTACCCATTCATCACTCTTCAGAGGGAATCCCATGTCCGTTGCATCCATTCTCGGCATCTCGATCGGCGCAGGCGTCGGCACCTATTTTTCGCTCAAGAAGAACCCCATGCCACAGGGCAAACGCGTGCTCATGTGCGTGGGCGCCGGCGTCGTCGTTTTCGTGCTGCTCAAGATCATTCTCTGAGCGGCGGGGCGGCCCCGCGCTGCGGCAGCGGGGCCTTGCAGCCATGGCGAGGCGGCCGCCGCAGCTCCGCCACCCTTCCCTTCTTCCCGTCTACCCTCCCACGCTTTCGGGCCGCCCTCCGGCGCCCGGGCATCACGTCCCGAACACCAGCGCCTTGTGCAGCCCCACGCCCGCCATCAGCCCGTTGGCGGATGCCAGCGTCGCGTTGTGGCCCGGCATGGCCGCGTCTCCCGCGGCAAACACACCGGGCACCGTGGTCTGCTGCGTGGCATCGGTGCGGATCACCAGGCCGGCCGGCCCCTCGTCGAAGGCGCAGCCCAGTTGCTCGGCCAGCGGGCTGGCCATGTGCGTGCGCGGCGGCACGAACAGCGCCTTGATCGGCACACGGCGGCCATCTTCCAGGCGCACGCCCGACAAGGCGGGCGCGTCCCCTTCCAGGCCCGCGATGCGCGCCGGCTCGAGGGCGATGCCGCGGGCGGCCAGTTGCGCCAGCGATTCGGCATCGGGCGCCTCGTGGCCATTCAGGAACAGCGTCATCGGGCCCCAGTCGGCCACGAGCAACGCGTGGTGCACCGAGGCGGGCGCGGCGTACAGAGTGCCCAGCGGCCGGCCACCGACCTCGTAGCCGTGGCAATACGGGCAATGCAGCACGGTGGCGCCCCAGCGCTCGCGCAGGCCATCGACGGCAGGCAGCTCGTCGCGCACACCGGTGGCCAGCAGCAGCTTGCGGGCGGCCAGCGACTCGCCCGAATCCAGCGTCACGGCGAATTCACCGTCACCGCCCTCACCTGCCGGGCCGAAGGCTCGGGCCTGCGTGGCCGTTCCCGCCTTGAACGTGACGGACGGATAGGTCAGGAGCTGGCGGCGCGCCAGCGCGATCATGTCCTGCGGCCGCTCGCCGTCCTGGCCGAAGAACCCGTGCGACGCCGCCGCGAAGCGGTTGCGCGGCGCGCCCGCATCCACCACGCACACGCTGCGACGGGCGCGGGCGATCTGCATGGCGGCGGACAGGCCGGCAAAGCTGCCGCCGATGACCAAGGCATCAAACCGCATGGGACACCTCCTTCATCGACAGGCCACTCTGGGCAAAGCGGCGATGGAAGTCGCGCGACAGATCGGCCAGGGTGATCTGCTCCAGGCGCGCCAGCAGCAGCGCCTCGGCCTCTCGATAAGTGCCGTCGAGCGCGGCATTCACCGCCTGCTCCACCAGGCATTCCGGGCGCTCGGTGCGGTGGCCGACTGCGAGAAACGGCGGCTCGCCCACGGCGCGGTGGATGTCGGCCAGGCTCACCTCCTCCAGCGGGCACGACAGCACCCACCCGCCGCCATGGCCCTTGGCCGAGGCGACGAAGCCCGCCTCGCGCAGGCCCGCCATCACCCGCCGCACGACGACGGGATGCGTGTGCATGGCCTGGGCCAGCGATTCGGAGGTGGACGGGGTGTCGTTCTCGGCCATGTGCAGCAGCACATGGAGAACGCCGGATAGCTTGCTGTCTTGTTTCATGCAACATTATTAGTTGCATGAAAAAGATCTGGCAAGCGAAGGGGCATGCTAGGCGGGCGTCTCCCCGGGCCGATGTTTCAGCCCTGGCGCGGCGGCAGCACCCTGGCCGGGTTGCCCACCACGGTGGCGCCGGCAGGTACATCGCGCGTGACGACGCTGCCCGCGCCGATGATGGCGTCGTCGCCCACCGTCACGCCGGGCATCACCAGGGCGCCGGCGCCGATCCACACGTTGCGGCCGATGGTCACCGGGCGGCCGAACTCCAGGCCCTGGGCCCGCTCCTGCGGCGACCGCGGGTGGTCCGCCGCGAGCAGTTGCACGCCCGGCCCGATCTGCGTGCCGTCACCGATGCGCACTTCGACCACATCCAGGATCACGCAGTTGAAGTTGAGGAACACCCCCGTGCCCAGGTGGATGTTGAAGCCGTAGTCGCAGTGGAACGGCGGGCGCACCACGGCCCCCTCGCCCACCGAGCCCAGGTGCTCGGCCAGCAGCGCGCGCCGCTCGGCGGGGTCTGCGGCCATCGCCGCGTTGTAGCGCACGAGCCAGCGTTTGTTGGCCGCCATGTCGGCCTGGAGTTCGGGATCGCCGGCGTGGTAGAGCCGGCCGGCCAGCATGTGTTCTTTCTGTGAGGTCATCGGGCCATTGTGAAGGCGCCGCGGGCGCAGGCGGTCGCCCGGGTGACCCCGTGGAGGGGTTCAAGCCAAAATGGCCACCAGCACAATCAACACTAGGGCATACAGCTATTAAATTGATAGCAAACAGAATGCCGCGCGTTGTGTGCCGCGCATTGTGGCCCGTCAGGCAACGGGGCCACCGCCGTCGTCCGGCGCCACGGGCTCCACCGGTGCCCGCACCACCCCCAGCCGCAGACCGAGCACGCCCAGGATGCGGTTCATCGTCTGCACCGTGCCCGGGCTGCGGCCCTGCTCGATGTCCTGCAGCGCGCGATGCGAGATGCCCGCCAGGCGCGCCAGCTCGGCCGAGGTCAGCCGCAAGGTGCTGCGCAGGTGGCGGATGGACTCGCGCAAGGTCCATTGCGGGTGGTCCAGCAGGTCCTGCACGGCCTGGCGGCGCAGCAGCAGTTGCTGTGCCAGTGGAAGGGGGGTGTAGCGTTTGTCCATGCGAAAGGGGCCCGCTTTTCAAGTGTTGATGTCACAGGGCCTGCAGCGCCTGCACCTGGGCCGCGATGGCGGGCTGCAGAAAGCGGTGCACCTCCGGCTCCAGGCCGAAGCCACCGCCGTCGCGCGCCACGGCTTCCAGGGGGCCGGCCAGGTCCCGCAAGGCCTGGGCCATCGGGGCGCGCGGCAGTGCGCATTCGGCGGCGACGGCGTCCAGCACCCGGCGCCAGTCCGGCGCGCCGTCGTCCCCCACCGCCCAGCGGATGCGCCGCGCGATGCCATCGGGGTGCAGGTACATGGGCGCAAAGTCGAACACCGGCGTGAGGGCGATGCGCCCGTCAAAGCCGCGCTGCACGGCCGTGTTGCGCGCGTGGTTGTCCTTGTTGCCCAGCGCCAGGTTGGCCACGTCGCGGCGCAGGTACTCCGCCACTTCCGCAGCGGGATCGGTGCACACGCGGGCCAGCTGGCGGCACACTTCCTCGTGCGAGGGCACGGCGCCGAATCCCGCCCGGCCGGTGAGCGTGGCGATGCTTTCCTGCGCCAGCCGCACCACGCCGCCGCCCTGCCCCGAGCCACGCGCCGCGTCGCCGGCGATGCGGTCGAAGCGCGGAATGAAAAGCGCCCGGTCGCGCAGCACCAGCGGCGCGTGGACTCGCAGTCCCAGGTGCCGGGCAATGTCCATGTAGGGCGCCTCGTGCCGCAGGATGGCCGCGAGCCGCTCGTTCGTGCCGCGGCCGAACTTGACGATGAAATGCGCTGCCGCCTCGCCATCGGGCAGCGAGTGGTCCAGGTGCAGCAGGCCATCGCTGGCCGAGCGCGTGAGCAGCACCTTGGGCCATTCGCCCTGCACGCCCGACGACCCGGCCACGAAAAGCCCGTGGCGGCTCAGGTAGTCCATGAAGTCGGACGACCGCTCGGCCACCTCGGCATCGGTGAAGCCGCGGCGCGGCCCGGTGCGCGCCTGCAGCCAGTCGGCCGCCTCTTTCACCCGCAGGTGGCCGATGGGGTTGCCGGCCCCGGCCAGCAGCAGCGGCCAGTCGGCCACGGCTTCTGACGCCTCGGGCAGGCCCAACTGGCGCAGCAGCTCTTCGCGGCCATGGCCCTGTGGCAGCAGGTCCGCCAGAAAGCCGGGCCACTGGCGCAGCTCCAGCGGCTCCAGCCCGGTGGCGAAGCCGCTGGCCAGCGCCCAGGCATCGCGCCGGCCCCCGTGCTCCACAGCCCATTCCACCGCATAACCGGTGTAGCTGGGTGTGCGCCAGCCCTGGGCGGGATCACCCAGCAGCAGGACGCTGGCGGCGTCGTGCCACCGGCCCTGGGCGTGGATCTGGAGCGTGCATTGCGGCTGCATATGCACAGAAATATATCAATATTGCTACTGTTTAGCCATGTAATATGGATAGTTTTCTGCCAAAAATGGGTAATTGCGGAGCGGAACCTTCTTTGCCCCGCGACACCACTGGCTTACTTGAGCACGCCTCGCGAAATGTCCATCACCATGCGCGTGGCCAGGTACAGCCGGGGCACGATGGTGTCGATCTGCACGTATTCGGCGTTGTTGGAATGCGCCCTGTAGCCCGACAGGCCCATGCCCTCCACCACGGCGCCGCGGGTCTTCAGCGCGGCGAACGCCGCGTCGGTGCCGCCGCCGGTGGCCTTGTCCAGCACGTTCAGGGGCAGGCCCAGTTCCTGGTAGATGGCCTTGCCGTGGCCGGCCACGCGGCGCGAGGCGTCGTTGGCCTCCAGCGGCGGGCGGCGCACTTCGAACTTCACCGATACCTTGGATTCTGGCAGCAACTTGGTCTGCACCTTGGCCTGCAGTTCTTTTTCCAGCCCGTCGAAGTCCGACACGCGCAGGGCGCGGGCGTCCGCCTGGGCCGTGGCCTCGGCGGGAATCACGTTGCGGTTGGTGCCGGCCTGGGCCACGGTCCAGTTCAGTTTGAGGCCCTGCTCGGGCCTGGACAGGTCCTTGAGCTGCAGCAGCTGGTGCGACAGCTCGTAGAGCGCATTCACGCCCTTTTCGGGCGCGGCGCCGGCGTGCGAGGCCCGGCCCTGCACCGTCAGGTAGGCCGCGCCGATACCGCTGGTGGCCAGGCGCAGGCTGCCGTCCGTACCTCCGCCCTCGAAGGAAAACACTGCATCCTGGTCGGCCGCGACGCGGGTGATGGTGCTGCGCGCGCCGGGCGAGCTGATTTCCTCATCGCCGTTGATCAGCACGGTGAGCGTGCCGTACTCCTTGAAGCCGAGTTTTTGCAGCAGGCCCACGGTGTGCAGGATGGTGGCCACGCCCTGCTTGTCGTCCGCGATGCCCAGGCCGTAGGCCTTGCCGCCATCGATGCGAAAGGGCTGGTCCTTCAGCATGCCCTTGAGATACACCGTGTCCATGTGCGCGATGAAGAGGATCTTCTTCGTGCCGGTGCCCTTGAACTCGGCATGCACCGCCGGGCCCACCTTCTCGGGCGTGTCGTCCAGGCGATAGATGTCGGTGGGCTGCAGGATCTCCACGGTGCCACCCTGGGCCTTCAGTTGCTGGGCAATGCGCGCGGCGATCTGGTTCAGGCCTTCGATGTCCTTGCTGCCCGACTCGATGTGCACCAGGTCGCGCAGCGTGTCCAGCAACGGCTGCTGCTCCTTTTGCGCCAAGGCGTGCACGTCGGCCACCGGTGCGGCCTGCGCCAGGGTGCCGGCGAAAGCCAGGGAAAGGAATGCGATCAATGGACGCACGAACGATGACGGGGTTTGCGAGGAATGCATGGTGGCAACAGTGGGCATGAATGGGAGATAAGCCATTATGGGCCGCTGCAACGGAAACTTCACGCCCTCTGATTTCTTGCAATATCCCATTCAACCGCGGGACTGCGATAGGGAGGGATCGGTTGCGATCCACTGCGGATCGATGCGCGATGGCCGGGTACGCAGTTCGAACAGCCACATGCCATACAGCGGCAAGGCCTCGGCGAGTTGAAGCGCCCTGACCACCGGCGTCGCGGCGCCGAGCAGTGCCGGATGGGGCACGACGGCCAACAGCTCGGATTGCCCCACCAGATGGAGCATGCTGGCGAAATCGGGACAGCGCACCGCGATCTTGGGCACAGGCATGCGGCGCACGCGGTGCGCCTCGGTGAGCACATCGACGGGACCTTTGACGCTGGGCCCGACGCAGGCCCACGCAGCGCCCTGCAGCTGCGCCAACGTTCGGGCCCGTGCCAGGGGATGGCCGCGGCGGGCATAGACCTGCGGCTGCAGCTCGTAAAGCAGGCGCTCGGCCAGGTCCGGGTGGGCAAATTGGCGCGGCTTGGGCGCGATGACCGCATCGAACCGCCCCTGCAGCAGTCCGGCCAGCAGCGCACCCTCGTCCGCCGTCGCCATGTCGAGGCAGCGCCGGGGATGGGGAAGGCACCAGCGCGCATACAGCACGGGGCCCCAGACCAGGGCGGCGGATGGCGTCAGCCCCACGCGCAGCACATTCCGGTCGGGCGCAGGCACTGGCTTGAACCCCAGCGCCCCCATGCGCTGCCCCAGCGACGACGATTGCGCCGCGACCGATCGCGCAAGCTCGGTCGGCACATAGCGGCGCCCCGCACGGACCAGCAAAGGGGCGGAAAAGTGCGCCTGCAGCGCCTTCATTCCCTGGCTGATGGCAGGCTGGGAGACGCCACAGGCCTGTGCGGCCCGGGCAAAAGAGCCGTGCTCGACGACCGACCGAAGGTATTGCAGATGGCGCAGATACATAAGCACCCTTTATGTATTGGCACCGATTGTGGCTTGCCGGACAGCGCCGGCGCCGCCAAGCTAGGGCGATCTCCCCAGCGACCCACCAAGGACACCGCATGACAACGCACCCGCTCGACACCGTCAAGGCCTATCTGGGCCACCTCCACGCCAGCGATACCGAGGGCCTGATCGCCTGCTTCGAAGACGACGGGCTCGTGCACTCGCCTTTTCTCGGCACCCTGGGCGCCCGCGACTTTTTCCACCGGCTCGCGCAGGCCTCGAATGGCAGCGTGATCACCGTGCTGGACCTCTTCACCTCGGTGGCACCGCAGGACGGCGGCGCCGTGCGCATCGCAGCCTACTTCCGCTACGACTGGACTTTGAGCGACGGCCGCGAGGTGGCCTTCACCTGCGTCGATGTCTTCACCTTTGACCCAGGCAGCCCACGCATCCGGGCCATGCAGATCGTCTACGACACGCATCCCCTGCGCGAAGAGGTCGGTGACAAATACGCACCGGCACCGCCGCCGACTACAGCAGCGTGACGGCCTTGAGCGCAACGAAGCTCGTCTCGCGAATCACGCCAACGAAGTCCTGCAGGTAGTGCCGGCCCGACAACTGCGGCAGGCAGGCCGCGTGCAGCTCGCCCATCAGGCCCTGCTCGCCCACGGGCCGGGCGGTGACATAGCCGCGGTCCAGATAGCTTTGCACCGCCCAGAGCGGCAAGGCCGCCACGCCGCGGCCGCTGGCCACGAGCTGCAGCATGGCGACGGTGAGTTCCGTGGTGCGCCGGGGCGGGCGGATGCCGGCGGGCTCCAGCACCTGGCGCACGATGTCCAGCATCTCGTCAGGCACCGGGTAGGTGATGAGGGTCTGGTCGGCAAAGTCCTGCGCGGCCAGCCACGGCTTGTCGGCCAGCGGGTGCCCGTTGGCCAGCAGCGCGCGGATCTCGAATCCGAACAGCGGGTGGTGGTCGACGCCCGCCTCGTCGCCGTCCACCTCCGACACGATGGCCAGGTCGGCCCGGTCCTGGTGCAGCAAGCCCACCGGGTCGGCGTGAAAGCCGCTCACGATGTCCATCTCCACCTCGGGCCAGCGGCTGCGGAAAGCGTCCATCGCGGGCATCAGCCAGTCGAAGCAGGTGTGGCATTCCACGGCGATGCGCAGTTGCCCGGCGGACGCCATCGACAGCCGCGCCACGTCGCGCTCAGCCGCTTCCACCTGGGGCAGCAAGGCATCGGCCAGCGCCAGCAGCCGCGTGCCGGTGGCGCTGAACTGGGGCGGCACGGACTTGCGCTCGAACAGGGGCGCGTTGTAGCGGTCTTCCAGCAGCTTGATCTGGTGCGACAGGGCCGACTGGGTGAGATTGAGCAGTTGCGCGGCGCGAACCAGGCTGCCGCTGTCGCGCAGGGCGGCCAGGGTGCGCAGGTGGCGGATTTCCAGGATCGACTGGTTCATTAGTTATTCTCAAGATGAAGGCACAAAACTTTCGTTTGAATAATAAATGCAATCACCGGACCATGGCGGCCTGCCTCAGCGCACCACCCATTCAAAGGAATTTCGACCATGGCCCAATCACCCATCTCCACCCACACCCTCGGCTTTCCGCGCATGGGCGCGCACCGGGAACTCAAGGTCGCGCTGGAAAAGCACTGGCGCGGCGACCTGACGTCCGAGGCGCTGGAAGCCGTGGGCGCCGAACTGCGCGCCCGCCACTGGCAGGCCCAGCGCGACGCGGGCCTGGCCTTCGTCACCGTGGGCGACTTCGCCTACTACGACCATGTGGCCAACCACATCCAGCTGCTGGGCGCCGAGCCCGCGCGCTACGGCTTCGTGCCCGGCCAGCCCGAACTGGCCCGCTACTTCAAGATGGCCCGTGGCGAGTCCACCGCCACCGCGGCCGCCTGCCAGGGCGAGTCGGGCCAGGGCGCCTGCGGCCACGCACCCGCCACGCCACACGCCAGCCAGTTCGCGCTGGAGATGACGAAGTGGTTCGACACCAACTACCACTACCTCGTGCCGGAATTCACGCCGTCCACCCACTTCCGATTGGCCAGCGAGCGCCTGTTCGACGAGGTGGCCGAGGCGCAGGACCTGGGCCACCCTGTCAAGGCGGTGCTGCTCGGGCCCCTGAGCTTTCTTTACCTGGGCAAGGAAAAGGCCGAGGGCTTCGACCGCTTTTCGCTGCTGCAGCCGCTGCTGGACGTGTACGAACAGATCCTCGCGCGGCTCAAGCGCCAGGGCGTGGCCTGGGTGCAGATCGACGAGCCCATCCTGGGCCTGGACCTGCCCGATGCCTGGCGACACGCGTTCGAGCCGGCGTACTGGCAGCTCAACCGCGCCGGCGCCCAGGTGCTGCTGGCCACCTACTTCTCGCCCCTGCAGGAAAACACCCGGCTCGCGTGCCAGCTGCCCGTGGCCGGCCTGCACGTGGACGCCGTGCGGGCGCCGGAGGACCTGGTCGCCGTGACCGACTGGCTGCCCAGCCACAAGCTGCTGTCGGTCGGCATCGTGGACGGCCGCAACATCTGGCGGGCCGATCTGGACGCCGCGCTGGAGCGCCTGGCCGCCATCGCCGCCAAGCACCGGGGGCCGCTGTGGATCGCGCCTTCGTGCTCCCTGCTGCACGTGCCTTTCGGCCTGGCGTCGGAAGACCGGCTCGATGCCGAGGTGAAGTCCTGGCTGGCCTTCGCCCTGGAAAAGCTCGGTGAGCTGCAGACCCTGCAGAGCGCCCTCAACGGACAGCCCGATGTGGCGGCCCTGGCCAGCGCGCGCGCCGCCATCGACAGCCGCCGCGCCAGCCAGCGCGTGCACCGCCCCGATGTGGGCCGGCGCCTGGACAGTGCCCCGGCCGGTGCCGACCAGCGCACCGCCCCCTTCCCTGTCCGGCAGGCAGCGCAGCGCCAGCGGCTGCAACTGCCGCTGCTGCCCACCACGACCATCGGCTCGTTCCCGCAGACCGCCGAGATCCGCGCCGCCCGCGCCGCCTTCAAGCGCGGTCAGCAAGCCCCGGACACCTACCGCGCCGCCATGCAGGCCGAGATCGAACGGGCCGTGCGCACGCAGGAGGCCCTGGGCCTGGACGTGCTGGTGCATGGCGAGGCCGAGCGCAACGACATGGTCGAATATTTTGGCGAACAGCTCGACGGATTCGCCTTCACCGCCAACGGCTGGGTGCAGAGCTACGGATCGCGCTGTGTGAAGCCCCCCATCCTCTTCGGCGACGTCGCCCGGCCTCGGCCAATGACGGTGGACTGGACCGCCTTCGCGCAAAGCCTCACCCCGCGCCCCATGAAGGGCATGCTGACCGGGCCCATCACCATCCTGCAGTGGTCTTTCGTGCGCGACGACCAGCCGCGCAGCCGCACGGCCGAGCAGATCGCCTGGGCGATCCGCGACGAGGTGACCGACCTGGAAGGCGCCGGCATCGGCATCATCCAGATCGACGAGCCCGCCATCCGCGAAGGCCTGCCGCTGCGCCGCGCGGACTGGAAGACCTACCTGCAATGGGCGACCCGGGCGTTTCGCATCAGCGCATCGGGCGTGCGTTCGACCACGCAGATCCACACCCACATGTGCTACAGCGAGTTCAACGACATCCTGCCCGAGATCGCGGCCATGGATGCCGACGTGATCACCATCGAGACCAGCCGCTCCGACATGGAGCTGCTGCGGGGGTTCGGGGCGTTTCAGTACCCCAACGAGATCGGTCCTGGCGTGTACGACATCCACTCGCCCCGCGTGCCCGGCGTGCAGGAAATGCGGCGGCTTTTGGAGAAGGCCGCGCAGGTCGTTCCGGTGGAAAACCTCTGGGTCAACCCCGACTGCGGCCTGAAAACCCGAGGCTGGCCCGAAACCGAAGCCGCGCTGCGCAACATGGTGGACGCCACTCGCGCGCTGCGACGCGAGTGGGCGATCTTGAACGTGGCAGAGCCAGAGGTGGCAGCCAGCGCCTGAGAACTTTTGATGGCTTATTTGGGTGCTGCGTCGACCATCGCTTTGGCCGCAGCTTCGACGGTCTTGCGATTAGCCTCAGCCATTTTGGCAATCACGTCGCGAATAGCCGCTTGTTCCTGAATCCTGACATTCAACTCAGTCAGCGCGTTCGCGTTGGCCTCCTGCTGTTCTTGCATCCGTATCAGCCGCTGCGTCTTTTCATCAGGTTTGAGTTCTTCCTCGATTCCATGATGACCAGACCCGAGATCCACATGAGCGTGGACATCGACATCGACGTCCATCTCGGGCTCGCTGTTGTAGTCCGTCCCGGATGGAGGTCCAGCATCCATGTGTGTCGGCAAAGGATAGATTTCGCCACCCTCATTCTCATGGTTGATGGGTGGATACATCTCAGGAGGATTCTCGTCCAGGTCCAGAGGAGGATAGACCTCCAAGCCAGCCGGAGGGGAAAGAGGCTCCTTGGGGGAAGGTGGCGGGGTCGGCAAAGGCGGTGGAGGGGGAGGCACTGGGGGAGCGGAAGGCGAAGTGGCAGCGGGCTCTTGGCGTGGCGCGTCATCATTGCCAGGAGGCGCTATGGAGATTACCGCATCCTCGTTACCGCTGTTGGTCCTCTGCATGTGCTGGAAAAGCCTGCTGCTGTGAAGGTCATTCAGCAGGGAGGCTTTACCGTCATCGGAATTTTTACCATCGCGCGATTTGATCAAGCTGTCGCGTACCGTTTCGGCATTCAGTTCTCGCTTCTGGGTCTGAATCAGCGAGTTCTTTCGCAGCAAATTGATGTTGGAGCGCGGTGCCAAGCTGCCTCCAAGCTCCCCTTTCGATTGGCTATTGGCCTGCAGGCCGTCGGGGCCACTCAGGCTTTTTCGCGATTCCGACCTCTGAAGGGTGGGCTCCTTGATGGAGCCTGAATCCTTCAGACCGGGAAGCCCTCCCAGCTTATTGGAGGAAAGGTTATTCACAGAAGTAGTCATGGCAAGCCTGGGCGTGGATCGATGGTGATCGAAGTGTGCGCAAGCCCGCTGCCCTTCCCCCAAAAGTAGCGAAGGCATGACCCTCGAAGCGAAGGCAGCAGCACAACTTTGCATCGAACCCCTCCTACGAGTGCAGGGCCCCCAGTCCTGCCGAAACAATTGTTTCAGCATTCGACACTTGGTCCACCGCTACTCACCTACTCCAAAGGAAACCATGTCTATTTCTCTCATCCTGCTCATCGTGCTGATCTTGATCTTGATCGGTGCCCTGCCTACCTGGGGCCACAGCCGCTCGTGGGGGTACGGTCCCAGCGGCGGTATCGGATTGGTGGTGGTGATCCTGCTGGTCCTGCTGCTAATGGGCCGGATATAAGCCCCATCGACGCCGTGCTATCGCGGTGTCGATTTTTCAAAAAGGCGGCCTACCAAGGCCGCTTTTTTTCGTCTGTTCGGCTTAAGAAACACCCCAGAACAGGGCCAAAGCCAACAACCCATAAAAAGAGAGACCGACGATTCCCAATCCGGCAGTCGTAAAGACGCGTTGCCCGTCTCGTTTGAACGACAGAGCGCCCGACGGGCCATGAATGCGGCTTTCTTTGGCTTGCATTCGCTCTGCGCGCCAACGGCCCCCACTGGCGAAGCCGATCACCAGCCGGCCTGTGAACACGAAGAGGAGTTCGAAGACCGACCAAAGCAAAAAACCAATCAGATCACCCACGAGCGAAGTCCTAACGCGGAAGCCAGCAAGGATGCTGAGTATTGCAGGTGCTGCGATTCAGTCCTGAGCCGGCAAATGTTCGCAAATGCGGCCCTTTACCGACGGCCCCCGTGGCTCTCACCACCGATCACGCAGGCCGCTTCTCCGCCGCGACGAATGCCATCGAGAATCGGGCGAACTCCTTGCCGTCCACCACCCCATTGGCATTGCCCCCCTGATCCATCAACTGCAGGATGGCCTGCGACAGTTCGCTGTTGGCGGTCTTGGCGCCAGAGGTGTCTCCCAGGCCCTTCATGAATTCTTCCTGGGAGATCTTGCCGTCGTGGTTGGCATCGAACCCGGCAGTCAGCTGCTCTTTCTGCGCCTGGGTCGCACCGAACTGGGTGAGCAGCTCTCCAAAACTCTCCGCGGAGACCGACCCGCCCTGCGACGACGCGAGGGAAGACCGCGCCGCCACGCCCCGGGCGGATGCGGCCGCGCTCTGGCCCGCCACGCCGGACAGCGCCTCGGCTTCTTTGCTCAAGGTGATCTGCGTGGAGGGCTCGGCGGGCGAAGCGCCGCTGTCCCGCGTGGAAGCCGAAGGTTTCGCCGCCCCGGAGGACGACGCGTTGAACAGCAAGGATGCGACCGATGCAAGGCCGGAAATAAGGGGTGTCATCGCCAAAGTACTCCTGTCGGTGGCGAAGCAGTCCACACAAGAAAACGCCCTTCGCCCGGCCCATGCAGGGTAGGCCCTGGCGAAAATTCCAATGGGGCGAAAAAGCCCCGATCTCCAGGCCATTAACTGTCATGGCTCACCCGAGCCGCCCCATTGATGGCCCTCCGGCGCCATGCGCAATGGCGGCCAGCGATCGGGAAATCAGACCCGCTCGGATACCACGCGGGCACCCAGCGCCCCCTTCGGGGCATGGCCCGGTACCGGCAGCCGGCGCCGGACGACCTGATATGCCAGCGCCAGCAGCACGAACCAGGCGGGCGTAGCCAGCAGGGCCTGGCGCGTATCAGCCTCGAACGACAACAGCACCACGATGCCGGCGAAGAACGCCAGGCACACGCCGCACATCCAGGCGCCGCCCGGCATCTTGTACAGCGAGGCGGCATGCAGCTTCGGCCGCTGGCGGCGGTAGGCCATATAGGACAGCAGGATCATCGACCAGACGAACATGTAGAGGATGGCCGAGACGGTGGTCACCAGCGTGAAGGCCTCCACCAGGTCCGGAATCACCCACATGAGAAAAGCGCCGGCCAGTAGGCAGGAGCAGGAGAACAGCAGTCCGCTCGAAGGCACGCCCCGGCGCGACAGCTTCGCGAAGCGGCCGGGCGCCACACCTTTCTCGGCCAGACCGAACAGCATGCGGCTGGTGGAAAACACCCCGCTGTTGGCCGACGAGGCCGCCGAGGTCAGCACCACGAAATTGATCACGCTGGCCGCCGCGGGCAGCCCGGCCAGCACGAACAGCTCGACGAACGGGCTCTTGCCGGGCACCACCTCGCGCCACGGGGTGACCGCCATGATGGCCACCAGCGAGAACACATAGAACACGATGATGCGCAGCGGAATGGAGTTGATCGCGCGCGGCAGCGTGCGCTCCGGGTCCTTGGCCTCCGCGGCGGTCGTACCGACCAGCTCGATGCCTGCGAAGGCAAACACCGCGATCTGGAAGCCGGCGAAGAATCCCATCCAACCGTGCGGGAACATGCCGCCGTCGTTCCACAGGTTGGCCAGGCTCGCCGTGCGACCGGAGGGCGAGACGAAATGGGCGTAGACCATGTAGAACCCGGTCGCCACCAGCGCCATGATGGCCACGATCTTGATCATGGCGAACCAGAACTCGATCTCGCCGAAGAGCTTCACCGTGAGCAGATTGAGCGACAGCAGCAGCCCCACGCAGGCCAGCGCCGGCGCCCACTGCGGCAGGTGGGGGAACCAGAACTGCGAGTAGGCCGAGATGGCGATCACGTCGGCGATGCCCGTGATGATCCAGCAGAACCAGTAAGACCAGCCGGTGAAGAACCCGGCCCAGGGGCCGAGCAGATCGGCCGCGAAATCGATGAAGGACTTGTACTGCAGGTTGGACAGCAGCAGCTCGCCCATGGCCCGCATCACGAAAAACAGAATGAAGCCGATCATCATGTAGACGAACACGATCGACGGCCCCGCGAGGCTGATCGTCTTGCCAGAGCCCATGAAGAGGCCGGTGCCGATGGCCCCGCCGATGGCAATGAGCTGGATGTGCCGGTTGGACAAACTGCGCTGCAGATGGTCGCTGTCGTGCCGGCCCGGAATGTCGGGCGAAACCTGGGTTGCCATGGAAAAACCTCCTGATTGATGTTGTTTCCTCGGCGCGAAGGGCATTCAGGGCGGCCACTGCCGTGTCTGGATGGATCGCGCTTCCGGGCTTCTCTCCCAAGACGCACGGCGCGGTACGCCGGACTGGCCCGGCTCAGGGTATTCCCTCCCTGACCGATGGAAGGGCGGGAGGATAAACCAGCCACGCCCCAAATGGGTGCAGCGCTGCATCCAAAGGTTGGCGGGTCGAGTCGGCCACCTACCCTGTCTGGCGCACGATAAACCGGGCGGCGGCTCTGCGACGGGACCCACCATGGAGCGGTGTATCAAGAGAGCGGATCGTTCGCCGGCTCGGATTGATTGTTCCGATTCAAATCTCGATTTTTTGAAACAGCGGTTATTGAAACAGGCTGGACCGATTATCGCGAGGGCCGGCTATTTTCAAGCGAATGCAGTGGAATCGTCGCGCCGTCCATATCCAAGACAGACCGGACGGAATCTGCGCAGTCATCCCGTTGGATCAAAACGGCTGCGCCGACCGCGGGCGCACCACTGGGTGCAGCAGACGCCCTGGAATTCGAAATCAGCATGGCCATGAAAGACCGGACCGACCGCTACCGAAGCGGCGATCCGCTGGCGTTATTTGCTGCAGGTGCCTGCCGTCGCCATTTCGAGCTTCGCCACGGCGGCCTTGCCTTCTGCCTCAGGGATCAGTTCGACGTCGGAGCCGCCGATGAATGCACCGATCTTCATGTACTGCCGGACGAAGTAGTTTTTGCCTTTCTCGAACATCACTTTCAGCTCGTTGGGCGAGAACTCGGAATCCGTGGCAATCACGTGCTCCTGTCCACCCGTGACTTCCGTGTGAAAGAACACGTCAGGACCCGATTCCCCCAGGCATTTTCCGTCAACCCAGATATTTCGTTTGATCGCCTTGCCCACGAAACTGTCGCGATAGACATAAAGCCCCGAAAGGCCTTCGCTGGGCTGCGCAAATTCCTTGGCCTTCGCCGAAGCCTCCTTGCTTTCCATCTTCACGGAAGCGCATCCAGTGAACAGCGCGGACATCAAAACAATCAAAGCAATCTTCTTCATGGGTTTCTCATCAGGGATATTCGCATGGCATGTCCTCGGGCATGCGAAAAATCAAACCACTCCCGTGGCTCCGAGGCGGCGAGATCATACATTCAGTTACGTTCGTATTATTCCGACGCATCCGGCGCGTGAACGATTTTCAGCGTCTTGTCGGAAGACACCTCCTTCAGCCAGGTCCAGACTGCCTGGATGCGCGCCTGATGCTTGGCCTCGGCGGGCATGCTCATCCAGAAGGTCCGCGTGAACCGCGCTTCTTCGGGCAGCACCCGGGCCAGCACCGGATCGCGGTCGGCCAGAAAGGCGGGGAGCACGGCCAATCCCGCGCCAGCGCGCACCGCTTCGTATTGGGCCGTGATGCTGGTGCTGCGAAACGCGAACCGCGCTGGCCGGTGCAGTGCGTCCAGAAACTGCAGTTCCTTGGTGAAGAGCAAATCGTCCACATAGCTCACGAAGGCATGGTGGCGCAGATCGTCCCGGGTCGAGACCAGCGGGCGACGGGCCAGGTACTCGCGCTGGCCGTACAGGTGCAACGTGTAGTCCGCCAGCTTGGCGACGATGACCGATCCCCGCGCGGGGCGCTCCAGCGAGATGACGATGTCTGCCTCGCGCCGGGACAGGTGCAGCATGCGCGGCAAGGCCAGCAGGTCGATGGTGAGGCCGGGGTTCTTCTGCGTGAGCCGTGCCAGGTGCGGCGCGAGGATGAGCGTGCCGAAGCCTTCCGTCGCGCCCACGCGCACCACCCCGGACAGGCCCGCCGCGGCATTGGCCGGGGCCGCGCGCTCCAGGCCGAGCACGGCGGTTTCCATGGCCTCGACGGCGGGCAGCAGTTGCCGGCCCGCCTCCGTCAGGCGGTGCCCGCCGGCCTCGCGTGCGAACAGCGGTGCGCCCATCTGCTTTTCCAGCGACTGGATGCGGCGGGCCACTGTGGTGTGCTCCACGCCCGTGCGGCGTGCCGCACCGGCCAGGGTGCCGGAGCGCGCCAGCTCCAGAAAGTAGCGCAGGTTGTCCCATTCCATTCGTGTGAGGCCCTCTCATCCATGTGTTCTTCGTGGGGCGCGTGCTGGCCGGCCAGCCGCCGCCTGTGCAAATTTGCAAACCCAAGGTGCATGCATGCGCCTTGTGCTGGCAATTTCGCACAGCTAGGATGCGCAGGCCACCGGGATTTGCCCGCGGTTGCGGCCCGGGCGCTCTGCCGGGCCGCCAGCCCCGGCCGGGCAAATGCCATTGTCCCGGCCCCACATGACAGACAGATACAGGAGACAAGACACCATGGACGCATCCATCACCGCTCAACAGGCCCCACAGGCCGCCCTGGCCCCCACCGTCAAGCTGCTGATCGGCGGCCAGTTCGTCGAGTCCCAAACCACCCAGTGGCGCAACGTAGTGAACCCCGCCACGCAGGAAGTGCTGGCGCGCGTGCCCTTTGCCACGCCAGAGGAGATCAACGCCGCCGTCGCCTCGGGCAAGGAAGCCTTCAAGACCTGGAAGAAAACGGCCATCGGCGCCCGGGCGCGCATCTTCCTCAAGTACCAGCAGCTGATCCGCGAGAACATGGCCGAACTGGCCGCAATCCTGACGGCCGAGCAAGGCAAGACGCTGCCCGATGCCGAGGGCGACGTGTTCCGCGGCCTGGAGGTGGTGGAGCACGCCAGCGCCATCGGCAACCTGCAGCTGGGCGAGTTGGCCAACAACGTGGCCGGCGGCGTGGACACCTACACGCTGATGCAGCCGCTGGGCGTGTGCGCGGGCATCACGCCGTTCAATTTCCCCGCCATGATTCCGCTGTGGATGTTCCCCATGGCCATCGCCACGGGCAACACCTTCGTGCTCAAGCCCTCCGAGCAGGACCCGATGGTGACCATGCGCCTGTGCGAGCTGGCGCTGGAGGCCGGCGTGCCCCCGGGCGTGCTGAACGTGGTGCACGGCGGCGAGGACGCGGTGAACGCCATCTGCGACCACCCGGACATCAAGGCGATCAGCTTCGTGGGCAGCACCAAGGTGGGCACGCACGTGTACAACCGCGCCAGCCTGAACGGCAAGCGCGTGCAATGCATGATGGGCGCGAAGAACCACGCCATCGTCATGCCCGACGCCAACAAGGAGCAGACGCTCAACGCCCTGGCGGGCGCCGCCTTCGGCGCTGCGGGCCAGCGCTGCATGGCGCTGTCGGTGGTGGTGCTGGTGGGCGAGGCCCAGCAGTGGATTCCCGACCTCGTCGCCAAGGCCAAGACGCTCAAGGTGAGCGGCGGCACTGACAAGGGCACCGACGTGGGCCCGTTGGTCTCGTGCGCAGCGAAGGACCGGGTGGAACACCTGATCGAGCGCGGCATCGCCGACGGCGCCACGCTGGAACTGGACGGCCGCAAGCCGCAGGTGGCGGGCTACGAAAAAGGCAACTTCGTCGGCCCTACGGTGTTCAGCGGCGTGAAGCCCGGCATGTCCATCTACGACCAGGAGGTCTTCGGCCCAGTGCTGTGCCTGGGCGCGGCGGCCGACATCGATGAAGCGATCGCCTTCATCAACGACAACCCGAACGGCAACGGCACGGCCATCTTCACGCAGTCGGGCGCGGCAGCGCGCAAGTTCCAGGAAGAGATCGACGTGGGCCAGGTGGGCATCAACGTGCCGATTCCCGTGCCCGTGCCGCTGTTCTCGTTCTCGGGCTCGCGCGCTTCCAAGCTGGGCGACCTGGGGCCGTATGGCAAGCAGGTCGTGCTGTTCTACACGCAGACCAAGACGGTCACGGCGCGCTGGTTCGACGACAGCACCATCTCGCACGGCGTGAACACCACCATCAGCCTGAAGTAGCCCGCTGGCGCGGGAGCGGCCGGCCGGGGCCGCGCGGTGCTACAACGCCAAGGATGCACATTCTCAAAATCACGACGAAACGGTGGGCGGCGCTCGCCTGGGGCGGCGGCGCGGCCTGCGCCCTGCTGTTCAGCGCGGGGGCCCACGCCCAGGCGGGCGCACCCTGCCGACCCGAGGGCACGGTGGCCGAGACCAATGCCTGCGCGGTGCAAACCTACCAGCAGGCGGACACGGCCATTGCGATTCTCTACAGCGACGTGATGCGCGCGCTGTCGGCCCACGAGCGGCCGCAGCTGCGGCAGGAGCAGACCGCCTGGCAGCGCCAGCGCACCATGCTGTGCAAGCAGGGCACCCAGTCCACCGAGGGCCTGCCCGAGTGGCCGCGCCTGTACCACGCCTGCCTGACCGCCGAGACCGAGGCGCGCCGCCAGGGCTTGATGCGCTGGCTGACGCTGGACCATCCCTCCGCCAAGCCGTAACGCATCCGCCACCGTCCACCCCGCCCCGCCCCGCCCGCAACGAGACAAAGCAGAACAACGAACGACCGCCAGCGAGAACCGACCCATGGACTTTGAACTGACCGAAGAACAGCGCGCCTTCGCCGAGACGGCCCGCGACTTCGCGCGCGCCGAACTGGCGCCGCACGCAGCCCGCTGGGACGCCGAGGGCATCTTCCCGCGCGAGGCGATCGCCGCGGCCGGCGCCCTGGGCTTTTGCGGCCTGTACGCCCCCGAGAACGCGGGCGGCCTCGCCCTGCCCCGGCTCGACGCCACCCTGGTGTTCGAGGAAATGGCGGCGGTGGACCCCTCCACCACGGCCTTCATCACCATCCACAACATGGCCACCTGGATGCTCGGCACCTGGGCGACCGATGCCGTGCGCGACCGCTGGGGCCCCCTGCTGGCCAGCGGCGAGAAGCTCGCCTCGTACTGCCTGACCGAGCCCGGCGCGGGCTCGGACGCGGCCTCGCTCAAGACCCGGGCGGAGTTGGCAGGCGCCGAATACGTCATCAACGGCGCCAAGGCGTTCATCAGCGGCGCGGGCAGCACCGACGTGCTGGTGCTGATGGCCCGCACCGGCGACGCCGCATCGGGCGCGGCGGGCATCAGCGCCTTCGCGGTGCCGGCCGATGCGCCGGGCATCCAGTACGGCAAGAAGGAAGAAAAGATGGGCTGGAACAGCCAGCCCACCCGCACCATCAGCTTCGACAACGTGCGCATTCCGGCCGACCACCTGCTGGGGCGCGAGGGCGAGGGCTTCAAGATCGCCATGAAAGGCCTGGACGGCGGGCGCATCAACATCGCCACCTGCTCGGTGGGCGCGGCGCAAGGCGCGCTGGCCCAGGCGCAGCAGTACATGCAAGACCGCAAGCAGTTCGGCAAGCCCATTGCGAGCTTCCAGGCGCTGCAGTTCAAGCTGGCCGACATGGCGACCGAACTGGTGGCCGCGCGCCAGATGGTGCGGCTGGCGGCCTCCAAGCTGGATGCGGGCGCGCGCGATGCCAGCACCTATTGCGCCATGGCCAAGCGCTTCGCCACCGATGCGGGCTTCAACGTGTGCAACGAGGCGCTGCAGCTGCACGGCGGCTACGGCTACATCCGCGAGTACCCGCTGGAGCGCCTGATGCGCGACGCGCGCGTGCACCAGATCCTGGAGGGCACGAACGAGATCATGCGGGTCATCATCGCCCGCCGCATGCTGGAGGGCGACGCGCCCGACGCCATCCGCTGACCGAATTCACTACCAATTTCATAGCAACATGCCCTAGTACTTATTGCGCCAGAGGCCTGTTTCATTCAAAACCAAAGGAGACACTTCCATGAAGATCGCATTCATCGGCCTGGGCAACATGGGCGGCCCCATGGCGCTGAACCTGCACAAGGCGGGGCATGAGGTCCGCGCCTTCGACCTGTCCCAGCCGGCGCGCGACAAGCTGGCCGAAGGCGGCGTGGCCATTGCGGCCGATGCGGCGGCGGCTGTGCAGGGCGCCGAGGTGCTCATCAGCATGCTGCCCGCCAGCCAGCACGTGGAATCGCTGTACCTGGGCAACGGGCAGCAGCCCGGACTGCTGCCGCTGCTGGCCGCCGGCACGCTGGTGATCGACTGCTCCACCATCGCCGCCGCCACCTCGCGCAAGGTGGCCGAGGCCGCCCAGGCGCGCGGCCTGGCGTTCATCGACGCGCCCGTCTCGGGCGGCACCGGCGGCGCCGTGGCCGGCACGCTGACCTTCATGGTGGGGGGCGATGCCGCCGACCTGGAGCGCGCCCGCCCCATCCTGGAAAAGATGGGCGCCAACCTGTTCCACGCCGGCGCCGTGGGCGCGGGTCAGACGGCCAAGATCTGCAACAACATGCTGCTGGGCATCCTGATGGCGGGTACCAGCGAGGCCATCGCCCTGGGCGTGGCCAACGGGCTGGATCCGAAGGTGCTGTCCGAGATCATGCGCCGCAGCTCGGGCGGCAACTGGGCCCTGGAAAAGTACAACCCTTACCCCGGCGTCATGGAAACCGCCCCCGCCAGCAAGGGCTACGCGGGCGGCTTCGGCACCGACCTGATGCTCAAGGACCTGGGCCTGGCGCAGGAGAACGCCATGGCCGTGAAGGCCGCCACGCCGCTGGGCGGGCTGGCGCGCAGCCTGTATGCGGCGCACAGCCTGGCCGGCCAGGGGGCGCTGGATTTCTCCAGCATCATCCAGGCGGTGCAAAAGAAGGGCTGACCCGGGCGGCGGGGCAGCGACCAGCCCCGGGGCCTGCGCTCAGCTGCCCTCAGTTGCGTGGCCGCAGCACCATGCGGTCGCGCCCGATCTCCACGTCGAAGTGCTGCAGGAAATTCTGGCCCAGCAGCGCGTCCTCGTCGTCGTCGCCCGTGTACCCCGTGCCCACGCGCAGGCCGGACACGGCCAGCGAGCGCACGGTGACCGAATCGGCCACCACCACGCGGCCCTGGCGCGTGCCGTTGGCGGTACGGAACTGCGTCGCTTCCCCGCCCGTGAGGCTGGCCTTGCGCGCGAGCGCATCAGTCACGCCCACCAGACTGGCGCCGGTGTCCACCATGAACATGACGGGCTGGCCGTTCACCGTGCCGGCCACGCGAAAGTGCCCGTCGCGGTGCCGGGGGATCACCAGGGCACCCTCTGCCGTCACGCTGGCGCCGCGCGGCTTGAGGTAGTGGTCCATGGCCACGTACAGCACGCCCATCAATGCGAGCCAGAAGGCCAGGATGCCCCACATGCCCCGACGGGCCAGCGCGCGCGTGCGGCGCTCGCCGGGCACGTGTGCGTCTTCCACGTCGCCACCGCCCCGCGAGACCAGGCGCTGGCGGTCTTCGCCATCCGATGCCATTCGTTGTCCTTCCGGAAATGTGCTTGGGCGAGTATGGCCCAGGCACCGTACGTTGCCGCGCCGCGCCAGGCGCATCGCCGCCGTTGTCCTACGCCTTGCGGGCATGCATGCGGTCATCCTCGGGCCTTCGCCCGCGGCGCCGCCAGGGCACCGCGCGACCACGGTTGCGGCCACTGATCCACCCTTGGCGCCAGGACCGCGCAACGCATCACACGACACCCGTCCCTGCCGCTTCCTTCACCATTCTTTTCGTCGATCCCGACGCACCCTTCCCAGGAGAATTCCATGGCCCCTCTTCCCTCCAGCCCATCCCGCGCTTCATTCCAACGCCGCGGCACCCTCGCTGCCAGCACCGCCGCCGTCGCGGCCGCCCTGTTCCTGGCGGGCTGCGCCGGCAGCGCCTCGGACAACTCCCGCTCCGCCGTCGCCAAGTCCCCCGTGCCGGGCCTGGAACGCGCCACCGCCACCGCACGCCTGGTCACGCCCGAAGGCGCGCCGGCCGGCAATGCCGTCCTGACCGAAACCGCCGCGGGCGTGGAGGTGGCCATCCAGGTGCAGGGCCTGTCGCCGGGCAAGCACGGCTTTCACATCCATGCCAATGGCGCCTGTTCGCCGGGACCGGACGCCACCACCGGCCAGACCATCGCGTTCGGCGGTGCCGGCGGCCACTTCGACCCCGGCATGGCCAAGAAGCACGGCCATCCCGGCCAGCCCTCGCACGAGGCCCACGCGGGCGAACTGCCCAACATCACCGTGGGCGACGACGGCCGGGGCAGCGTGCGTTTCGTGAACGCCAACGTCTCGCTCACGCCGGGCAAGACCTCGGTGGTGGGCCGCTCACTGGTCGTGCACGAAAAGGAAGACGACTACACCACCAACCCTGCCGGCAATTCCGGCGGCCGGCTGCTGTGCGGCCTGATCCAGCCCGCACCGGCCAGCACCGTGGTGGGCGACAAGGCCGCGGTTCCCTCCCTGCTGGTCCGTTGATGCGCCGCGCGCGGCGCGCGGTGCCCCAGGCCGCTTTGTGGTGCTGCGCGCTGGCATCTGCCGGGTTCGCACGGGCCCAAAACGTTCCTCCGCAGGACCCGCCAACGGCCACGCTCCCGGCCGTGCAGGTGCCTGGACAGGCCGAGGCGCAGCGCCGCTTCGATGCCGCGGCCAGCCACACCAGCGTGGCGGTCGATGCGTTTTCCACCCCCAGCCCGCTGGTGAACCTGTCCGAGTTGCTCGCGGCCCAGGCGGGCGTGGTGGCGCTGGACCGGCAGAACTACGCGCAGGACCTGCAGATCGCAGTGCGAGGCTTCGGTGCGCGCTCCACCTTCGGCGTGCGCGGGGTGCGCATCCTGGTGGACGGCATTCCGGCCACCATGCCGGACGGCCAGGGCCAGGCGGCCACGGCGCAACTGCAGTCGGCCTCGCAGGTCGAGGTGCTGCGCGGGCCGCTGGCCCAGCTCTACGGCAACGCGGCGGGCGGCGTGCTGCAGGTCACCACCCGGGAGCCGCGCGAAGGCGGCGGTGCCGGCGCGTCGGTGGCGGCGGGCTCGTTCGGGCAGCGGCTGGTGGATGCCTCGCTCGACTTCGGCGACCGCACGCTCGGCGGGCTGGTGGATGTGTCGCACTTCGAGACCGACGGCGCGCGCGACCACAGCGCGGCGCGGCGCACGCACCTCAACGGCAAGCTGGTGGCCCGGCCCGATGCCGACACCCGGATCACCGCGTTGCTCAATCTCTACGACCAGCCCCTGGCGCAGGACCCGCTGGGCCTGACCCGGGCGCAGTTCGAGGCCGATCCGCGCCAGGCACCGGCCGCGGCGACGGACTTCGGCACGCGCAAATCCGTGGCGCAAAACCAGTTCGGCGTGGTGCTGGAGCGGCAACTCGGCGCGGCCGACAGCGTTCGGGTGCGCGCCTATGGCGGCACGCGCACGCTCACGCAATTCCTGTCGTTCAGCGGCGCCGCGGCCAGCAGCGCAGGCGGCGTCGTGGACCTGGACCGCGACTACTACGGCCTGGGCATGGCCTGGACGCACACCGTGCGCCGCGCCTCCGGCCTGCCCCTGACCTGGACGCTGGGGCTGGACGCCGACCGCCTGTCCGAGCACCGCCAGGGCCGGGTCAACAGCAACGGCACGCCCGGCGCGCTGCGGCGCGACGAGCAGGACCACGCGGGCAACACCGATTGGTTCGCCCAGGTGGACGCCTGGCTCACACCCACCTGGCGCGCCGTGGCCGGGGTGCGCGCCAGCCGCGTGCGCGCGAGCGTCAACGACCGCTTCATCACCGCCGCGAACCCCGACGACAGCGGCCAGCGCACCTGGCGCCAGACCAGTCCCGTGCTGGGCCTGGTATGGAGTGCCACCGACCAGCTCAACCTGTACGCCAACATCGGCCGCGGCTTCGAGACGCCCACCCTGGCCGAGATGGCCTACAGCACAGGCAACACCGGCCCCAACTACGGACTGAACGCCTCACGCAGCCGGCAGATGGAGGTCGGGGCCAAGTGGCAGGGAACGGTGCACCGCATCGACGCGGCCTGGTTCGACGCGCAAAGCCGGGACGAGATCGTGCCGGCGGCCACCGTGAACGGGCGCACCGTGTACCAGAACGCCGACCGGGTGCGCCGGCGCGGGCTGGAGCTGGCGTGGAGCGCCCAGTCCGGCGCCTTCAAGCCGCGCGTGGCCTACACGTACCTCGATGCGTTCTTCGACAGTCCCTACGCCGTGGCGGGCGGCGCCACCGTGCCCTCGGGCAACCGGCTGCCGGGCACGGCGCGCCAGACCGTGCAACTGGCGCTGGACCACGCCCTGTCGCCGGCATGGCAATGGGGCGCGACGCTGGACGTGTCCGGCAAGGTGTACGCCAACGATGTGAACACCGAGGCCGCCGCCGGATTCGCCGTGGCGGGCCTGCGGGCGGGCTATGCCTTTCGCACCGGGGACACGCGCTGGCAGGCCTGGGCGCGGCTGGACAACCTGTTCGACCGCCGCTACGCGGGCTCGCTCATCGTGAACGACGGCAACGGGCGCTTCTTCGAGCCCGCGGCGGGACGGCGCATCATGGTAGGGCTGCGCGCGCAGTTCCTGTAGCCGCCCTGCCCGGGGCGCAGGGCCCGGATCGGCTCAGCCGCCCTCGCACACCAGGCGCTGCTCGCCCAGGCCCGTGGCCCCCAGCCGCATCGCGTCGCCCGGCCGCAGAAAGCGCGGCGCCGGCTTCTTGCCCAGTCCCACGCCCGCCGGCGTGCCGGTGAGCACGATGTCGCCCGGCTCCAGCGTCATGAACTGGCTGATGTACGACAGCACCCGGGGCACCCCGAAGATGAAGTTGCGCGTGTTCCCGTCCTGCATGCGCTCGCCGTTCACCTCCAGCCACAGGCCGATGGCGTGCGGGTCGGGCACCTCGTCGGCCGTGACCAGCCAGGGTCCGATGGGCGCGAACGTGTCGTAGGCCTTGCCCTTGTCCCACTGACCGCCGCGCTCCATCTGGTAGCTGCGCTCGGATACGTCGTTGGCCAGCACGTAGCCCGCCACATGCTGCAGCGCCGAGTCTTCGGCCACATGCTGCGCGCGCGTGCCGATCACGATGCCCAGCTCCACCTCCCAGTCGGCCTTCAGCGCGCCGGGCGGGATGCGCACCGGGTCCGTGGGCCCGCTCAGCGCGGTGGTGGCTTTCATGAACAGCACGGGCTCGGCCGGCGCGGCCAGGCCCGCTTCGGCCGCATGGTCGGCATAGTTGAGCCCCACGCACACGATCTTGCCCACGCCCGCCACCGGGCAGCCCAGGCGTTCCGATTCGGGCACCACGGGCAGGCGCGACGTGTCCAGCGCCGCGAGGGCGGCCAGGGTGCGGGGCGACAGCTGGGCGGGGCCGATGTCGGGCAGCAGCATGGACAGGTCCCTGACAACGCCTTGCGCATCGACGAGCCCGGCGCGCTCCGCGCCCGGCTGGCCATATCGGATCAGCTTCAAAGTGTCTCCTACCAGTGGAAGATTCCAGACGCGGAAGCGGGCGACGGGCGCCCGTCCGAAGCATCACGACCAGTAGTCGATCTCGTCCAGGCTGCGGGCAAATGCCTGCAGGTCAGGCACCTGCGGATACTCCACGTAGTACAGGTACTCGTAGCCCACCGCCTGCTGCGCGAGATCGATCCAGCGGCCGCGCTGCGTCGTATCGTAAAGCGTCTGGAGCTTCCCGAGGTCGAAGGCCTCCTTGCCGCTCGATGCGGCATGCGCCTTGGCGGCCTGCAGCCGCGCCGTCCGCTGCTGCTGCGCGCGTTCCCTGAGTTGCCGATGAAAAGCCAGGGCGGCTTCGCCTTTGAGTTGGGTCATCTTCAATCTTGTCCATTCAGCGTGCAGTGGATTCCCAGCGCCTGGGACCAAGACAGGCCGGCATATTTCTGCAAGGCTTCGCGAGCGGTCTCGGCGATGGCGGCGGGCATGGCGTGCGTCAGCTGCCTGATCGTCCCGTCGTCGATCACCTGTTCGCCCATGTCGCTGGCGGGCAAGTCGGAGAGCACCACGATCTCGGCGTATTGGTCCGCGTCGTGGATCGTCAGCTCCCCGTTCGCAACGGTCGCGACAGGCGCCTTCTCTCCCGTCGCCAACGTGCCCATCAGGTGGTAGGTGCCGATCTGCGGCTTCGCCAGGAACTGGTCGATGACGTCCAGGCGATTGCCGCGAACGGCGGAGTAGCCGGCGACGACGGCGGCATAGGGCGGACGCGGATCGTCCCCGTCGGGCTTGCGTTGCAGGACACCCAGCAGCGAACGCTCCAGAGGGGTGTCGATGTCGTACATCTCGACCTGGCGGCCGGTGTGCTCGGACAGTGCGATGTAGCTGGCGACTTCGTGCGCTCCGCCCAGCCGTTTGTCGACCAGCATGCTGGCCGGCTTTCCGCTCGCGGTCTTCCTTGTGGCGATCTGGCGCTCCAGCCGGTCGGCGAGCACGCACGACTCCGCGTGCACGTTGGCCGGGGTCAGTCGGGGCTGGCCGTGCGCCTTCCTGAGCCGCGGTTTGAACGCGTCCGGATTGATGCTGCCCCCGCCGCTTTCCTGCAGGGCGTCGGCCAGGGCCGGCACGGCCGATCGGGCCAGCCGGGTCTTTCCGGCAGCCGTATTGCCGCGCAAGGCGAACAGTGTCGGATCGCAGCCCGACCGCTCCACGCATTCCGCGAAGACAGAGGCCTTGCGAAAGGAGTCATCGATCAGCGCATCGTGCAGCTTGCGGCGCTCGGGCTGCCAGTGGGCCGGATCGGCCAGGTAGGCCCATCGCCCGGGCCCGACGGGCGGCAGCGTGCCGACCGCGAACATCTCCACGGAGCCGTTGGCGTATGCGCCATTGGAGGCCGCGGAATGGGTGGTTCGCCTGGCAGACAGGCTTCGAAGTGCCGAGGCCGCCGAGCGGACCGGGGACAGGGCCCCGTGGCCTGCGCTGCGAGGGGCTGCCTTCAATTCAGGGGAGCCGCTCTGCGATTTCAGCGTGGAGCCCGCCGGCAGCGGGGGCCCCGATGTCAGTCTGGCGAGGGGATGGCGCGGCACGCGCGCCCGAGCGGCAAGGCGATGAATCATAGGCCCGGCAAGTTAGCGGCAGCCACTCGGCGGTGCCATCCCACACGCGAAGATCAGGCAGGCTCCGCGAACCCCTGCCCGCCCCCACAGCGCGGGGCCAGGGTGCCACACCAAACTTCGCTCATCGCCAGGGCGGGCATCCGCCATGCGCCGTAATATCGGCCCGAACCACCGCCCGCTCCCGGCTCCTTTCCGCCCCGAATCCGCCATGCCCCGTTCACCCGCCCCCCCGGCCCCCGCCACGCTGCCGCCTGCAGCGGCCGACCGCCCCCGCCCGGCCCATCTGGCCGACCTGTTCTGGTCGTTCACCCTCCTGGCGCTGCAGGGCTTCGGCGGCGTGCTGGCCGTGGTGCAGCGCGAGCTGGTGGACCGCAAGGGGTGGCTCACCAATGAGGAATTTCTCGAAGACTGGGCCGTGGCGCAGATCCTGCCGGGGCCCAACGTGGTCAACCTCGCCGTGGTGGTCGGCGATCGCTATTTCGGACTGCGTGGCGCCCTGGTGGCACTGGCGGGCATGCTGCTGTTTCCCTTGCTGCTGGTGCTGGCGCTGGCCGTTGTCTATGCGCAGTTTTCCGGCCACCCCGCCGTGAGTGGCGCCTTGCGCGGCATGGGAGCGGTGGCGGCTGGCCTGGTCGGCGGCGTGGCTCTGCGGATGGCGGGGGCCTTGCGCACGCACCCGCTGGGCCCGGTGGCCGGGTGGGCCTTCGTGGCCGCGACCTTCGGCACCATGGCGCTGCTGCGCTGGCCGCTGGCCTGGGTGCTGCCCGTGGTGGGCGGCGCGGCATGCGCTGTGACCTGGCGGAAGATCGCCCCATGACGCCGGCCCCCATGCTCGCCTTGCAGCCGGTGGACTGGCTGAACCTGTTCCTCTACTACGCCTCCATCTCGCTGCTGGCAGTGGGTGGGGCCATTGCCGCCGCGCCCGACATGCACCGGTTCCTGGTGGAACGGCAGGGCTGGATCACCGACGTGCAGTTCAACGCCTCGGTCGCCATCGCCCAGGCCGCGCCGGGGCCCAACGTGCTCTTCGTCGGCCTGCTGGGCTGGAACGTGGGCCTGAACGCCGGCGGGCCGGGCGCGGCGGGCTGGGCCGCGGCCGCGCTGGGCATGGCGCTGAGCCTGGTGGGCATCATGCTGCCCAGCACGGTTCTGACCTGGCTGGCCACGCGCTGGGGCCACCGCAACAGGCACCGGCGCAGCGTGCGCGCCTTCAAGCAGGGGCTGGCGCCCGTGGTGATCGGCCTGCTGCTGGCCACCGCCTGGCTGCTGGGCAGCGTGCACCATGGCGCCGGCACCGACCTGCGCCTGTGGCTGCTGAGTGGCGCGTGCGCGCTGGTGGTATGGCGCACCCGGCTTCACCTGCTGTGGCTGCTGGCGGCCGGTGCGGTGCTGGGGGCGCTGGGCGTGGTGTGACCAGGCGCGCCCGTGGATTTAACAGCCCATGTTGACTCCAGGGGCGTGAAGATTCAGCGGTCGTCTTACCGCGCCGGGTGGCGTATGCCGCAACAATGGCTTTGGCACCTTCGCCATCGGCGTTGGCCGGGCCTCCCCGGGCCTGCTGCCGCACCCCGTTTTCTTCGTGGCCCGATTCGCATCGGGCCTGTCTTTTCCGCAATCCAAGGAGTCCCCCATGCAATTTCGCCCCCTCGGCCGTTCGGGCCTGCAGGTTTCGCCACTGTGCTTCGGCGGCAACGTGTTCGGCTGGACGGTGGACGAGCCCACCACGTTCTCGCTGCTCGATGCCTGGGTGGACGCGGGTTTCAATTTCATCGACACCGCCGACGTGTACTCGCGCTGGGCGCCGGGGCACATGGGCGGCGAGTCCGAAGCCATGATCGGCCAGTGGCTCAAGCGCAGCGGCAAGCGCGACCGCATCGTGCTGGCCACCAAGGTGGGCAAGGACATGGGCGGTGGCAAGGTGGGTCTGGGCAGCGACTACATCCGCCGCGCGGTGGACGACTCGCTGCGGCGCCTGCACACCGACGTGATCGACCTCTATCAGTCTCACGATGACGATGCCGGTACCCCGCTGGAGGAAACCCTGGGCACCTACGCCGACCTGATCCGCGAAGGCAAGGTGCGCGCGATCGGCGCCTCCAACCATTCCGCGAAGCGCCTGGCCGAGGCCCTGGACACCAGCGAGCGCCTGGGCGTGCCGCGCTATGAAAGCCTGCAGCCGCTGTACAACCTGTACGACCGCGACGTGTTCGAGAAAGAGCTGCGCCCCCTGTGCCTGGAAAAGGGCGTGGGCGTGATCAACTTCTACGCGCTGGCCGCCGGCTTCCTGACCGGCAAGTACCGCAGCGCGGCGGACGTGGACAAGAGCCCGCGCGGCGCCAAGGTGGTGCAGACCTACCTGAACGACCGGGGCCTGCGCATCCTGGCCGAACTCGACCAGGTGGCCGAACGCTATGAGGTCACCCCCGGCCAGGTGGCGATCGCGTGGCAGATGGCGCAGCCCGGCATCACCGCGCCCATCGCCAGTGCATCGTCGCTGGACCAACTGCAGGAACTGGTGCAGGCCGCCAGTCTGAAGCTGGATGCGGATGCGCTCGAATCGCTGAGCCAGGCCAGCGCCGAAGCGGCCTGAAGACCCTGAAGGCCATCAAGCGGGTTCGCCGACCGCCGCATGGGCGGCGGGCACTCTGCCGCCGCCCTGCCCGCCTTCTTCCGCCAAGGCCTGCAATCCCTGCCGATGCGCCACCAGCGCCTGCACGGTTGTGCACAGCAGACCGTGGGCCTGGGCGAACCGCGCCACGTCCGCACCGCGGGCCATGCTGCCATCCGGATTCATCAGCTCGCACAGCACCCCGGCGGGCGCGCGGCCGGCCAGGCGCGCCAGGTCCACGGCCGACTCGGTGTGACCGGTGCGCTCCAGCACCCCGCCCGGGCGTGCCACCAGCGGAAAGACATGGCCGGGGCTGACGATCTGCGGGGCACCGCCGGGCGCCGGTACCTGCAGGGCGCAGCGGATCGTCTGCACCCGGTCGGCCGCCGACACGCCCGTGCTCACGCCATGGGCCGCCTCGATGGACTGGGTGAAGGCGGTGGCGAACGAGGACCGGTTGACCTCCACCATCGGCCGCAGGCCCAAGGCGCCCGCATGCCCGGGCGTGAGGCACAGGCAGACGATGCCGCTGCCCTCGCGGATCATCAGGGCCATGGTGGCCTCGGTGAGGTTGTCGGCCGCGCAGACGAGGTCGGCCTCGTTCTCGCGGTCGGCATCGTCCATGACGAGCACGGGACGGCCCGCGGCAATGGCGGCGATGACCTCGGGCATGGGCGCCAGCTGCACGCCGTGATCGACGGCCACGGCCGCAGGCGTGGAAGGGGAAGAGGAAAAGGAAGAAAAAACGGAAACGGCGGTGTTCATGAAACGCTCCTGGAAGGTGAGGAAACGCCTCAAGGCATGCAAGAAGCACCGGCGCACGCCCGAATGGCAAGCGCGCGCAGGCACCAGGGCGCGCATGGCTGCGCGCCCCATCTTCTTTCATCCGGACTGTGACCGTCGGCCCCAGACTGAACGGGCCAGGAACCGTGTTCCTTGGAGCCGCGTCGCACTGGGTCTGCTGACCTCCGCCCATCCCGAAGGACGCATGCGGAGCGCTCGCGGGCTCGCGGCGCGGGGAGACCTCCCGCACCGCCTACCGCCGGTGGGGAATTCCACCCCGCCCTGAAGACCGTGCGATTATCGCGGCGCTGCCGCCGGTGGCGTGTCGCCTGCCGGGCGATCCCGGCCCAGCAGCAGGGGCAAGACTTCGGCCGACGGACCGCGGAGCACCGCATGGGCCGTGCCGTCGAGTTCGCTTGGCGCCGGGTTGACGATGACCACGCGCGCCCCGATGCGCCGGGCCATATGGGCGAGGCCGGCCGCGGGGTACACGGCGCCGGCCGTGCCCACGACCAGCATCAGGTTGCAGGCGCTGACCGCCTCCTGCGCCTGACCGAGGATGTCCAGCGGCAACGACTCGCCGAACCACACCACGGCCGGGCGCACGAGATTGCCGCAGGTGGCGCAGCGCGGTGGTGCGCCGGCCTCGGCGTGGGCCAGATCGCAGCAGCCGCGCGGATCGTCCAGCCAGCGGTTGCCGCGCAGCTCGCCATGCAGGCACAGCACGCCCTCGCTGCCGGCCATCTGGTGCAGGCCATCCACGTTCTGCGTGACGAGCGTGAGGCGGCCGGGATGGCGCCGGGCAAAGTCCGCCAGCGCCCGGTGGCCCGCATTGGGCTGCACGCCCTGCAGCAGCGCGCGGCGGTGCTCGTACCACGCCCAGACACCCGCGGGATCGGCGCGAAAGCCGGGCTCGCTGGCCATGTCCTCGGGGCGCACCCGCGCCCACAGTCCGGTCTGCGCATCGCGGAATGTGGGCACGCCGGACTCGGCGCTCACGCCCGCGCCGGTCAGCACCACGATGTGCTGCGCGGCGTCGACCCAGGCGATGGTGGTATGCAGGTCGCCCGAGCCGCTCCAGGTGTCTTCGGGGTCAGGCTGCGGCAAGCGCGGCATGGCGAGAAGACCGGTTCAAGGCGTACGCTGGCGCAGCGCCTCGTACAGGCACACGCCGCTGGCCACCGACACGTTCAGGCTCTCCACCGCGCCCTTCATGGGGATGGAGACCAGCTCGTCACAGGTCTTGCGCGTGAGCTGGCGCATGCCGTCGCCCTCCGCGCCCAGCACCAGGGCCACAGGGCCTTTCAGGTCCACCTGGTAGATGGTCTTGGGCGCATCGTCGCTGGTGCCGATGCACCAGATGTTGCGTTCCTTGAGCTCGTTAAGGGTGCGCGCGAGGTTGGTCACCATGAAGTACGGCACCGTCTCTGCGGCACCGCTGGCCACCTTGGCCACCGTGGCGTTCAGGCCCACCGCATGGTCCTTGGGCGCGATCACGGCCTGCGCGCCGGCGCCGTCGGCCACCCGCAGGCAGGCGCCCAGGTTGTGCGGATCGGTCACACCGTCCAGCACCAGCAACAGGGGCTGGGCGACGCCGGAGGCTTCCAGGTCTTCGAGCAGCTCGTCGAGCGAGGTGGCCAGGGCCACCGGCTCCACCCGCGCCGCCACACCCTGGTGGCCCTGGCTGCCTGCCAGCTTGGCGATGCGCGCGCTGTCGGCTTCGATGAGGCGCGCGCCGGCGGCGTTGGCGCGGTCGAGGAACTGGCGCATGCGGGCATCGCGCCGCGTGGCCTCGTAGTAGATCTCGATGATGGATTGCGGCGCGGTCTTCAGGCGCACGCCGACGGCGTGGAAGCCGAAGAGGACTTTGGGGCTGGACATGCGGGGATTATCCGCGCCACGGACCGAGCGACCGATTGCTATTTATTTGATAGCAACCAAGGCATGCAATATCCCGGCACAGGGCACAAACGGCCCAAAGCCCCCACGAAAGCCTCAGGCCTCGGACACGCGCCCCGCGTCGATGGTGATGCGCCGCTCGCACTGCGCGGCGATGCCCCGGTCGTGCGTGACGAGCACGAGCGTGGTGCCCTGCTCGCGGTTCAACTCGAACATCAGCCGCATGATGGTCTCGCCCGTGGCGAAGTCCAGGCTGCCGGTGGGCTCGTCGGCCAGCAGCACGGCCGGCTCGACCACGAAGGCCCGCGCCAGCGCCACGCGCTGCTGCTCGCCGCCCGACAGCACCTTGGGGTAGTGAGACAGGCGCTGGCCCAGCCCCACGCGCCCCAGCATGTCGGCTGCGAGCTTGCGTGCGTCGCGGCGGTCGGCCAGCTCCAGCGGCAGCATGACGTTCTCCAGCGCGGTCAGGTTGCCCATGAGCTGGAAGCTCTGGAACACGAAGCCCACCTTCTGCGCGCGCAGCGCGGCGCGGGCATCTTCGTCGATGGCGAACAGGTCCTGCCCATCCAGGCGCACGGTGCCGCGGGTGGGCGTATCGAGCCCCGCGATGATCGACAGCAGCGTGCTCTTGCCCGAGCCCGAGGCGCCCACGATGGCCGCGGTTTCCCTCGCAGCCAGCCGGAAATCGATATCCCGCAGAATGTCGAGGGTGCCGGTCGAGTCCGTCACCGACTTGTGCACGTGCTCCACGGCGATGATGGGGTGGGTGGGCAAGGAAGGAGTTTCCGACATGAAAGGTGCTTTGCTGTGAATCGAAATCTGTTGTACCGGCGTCACTTTATCGCGGCCCTGGCGGCCGGCGCGGCCGCAGGGCTTTGTGCCCCTGCTGCGCTGGCCGCTGCGGCGGCCAGGCCGGTCATCCTGGTGGTGGGCGATTCGCTGAGCGCCGAGTACGGACTGGCCCGCGGCACGGGCTGGGTGGCGCTGCTGGAAAAGAAGCTGGCCGAAGAGAAGATCGACGCCACGGTCGTGAACGCCAGCGTGAGCGGCGACACCACCTCTGGGGGCCGCTCCCGCCTGCCGGCCCTGTTGACCCAGCACCGGCCCAGCCATGTCGTGATCGAGCTGGGCGGCAACGACGCCTTGCGCGGGTTGCCGCTGCAGAACACCGCCGACAACCTGAAGGCCATGGCCCAGGCGGCCAAACAGTCGGGCGCCAAGGTCCTCATCGTGGGGATGCAGGTGCCGCCCAACTACGGCACCGATTACGCGAAACGTTTTGCCGGCACCTTCGCCAGCGTGGCCAAGGACACCCAGTCGGCGCTGGTGCCCTTCCTGCTCAAGGGCGTGGCCGATGCGGCCGACCCGACCGCCATGTTCCAGCCCGACCGCATCCACCCCAAGGCCGAGGCCCACCCGGCCATGCTGGCCAACGTGTGGCCCGAGCTGCGCAAGCTGCTGCGCTGACGGGCGGCGCCCTGGCGGGCCCGGTCGCCGGGCGGAGCGCCTGGACCTGGGCCGGCGGTGCGGCTGCAGCGGGCCGTTAAGAGATCAGGCCGCAGGCGCGTTGCCGTCGGCGGGCGGTGCGCTCTGCTGGCCGTCGTCCTGCGCGGGGCCTTCCCGCGGGTCGTCCTTGCGGTGGGACTTGGCTTGCGCCTTCTCTTCCTTTTTCTTCTTCTTGGCGAGCTCGCGCTGGCGCTTTTCGTATCCGTAGTTGGGTGTTGCCAAGGTAGTACCTTCCTGAATTGAAGCGGTCAATGTAACAGCATGCCCTCAAGGCCCCGGGTCTTCCAGCCGCTGCGCCACACCGGGCGCAGCCACCGGGCTCCTCAGGGCGTCAGGGTGCGGGAAAGGCATGCGCCAGGGCCTGCGCCAGATCGCGGCGGAGATCGGCTTCGGCCTCCAGCCCGATCGAAAAACGGACCACGGTGCCGGGCATGAGCTGCGGCGTCGGGCGGCTGCGCATGGTCGCCAGCTCGTACGGCACGACCAGGCTCATCGGTCCGCCCCAGCTGTAGCCCAGCTTGAAATATTGCAGCCGGTCGCAGAAAGCGTCCACCTGCGCCTGGGAGTACCGGGGGTCGATCACCACGCTGAACAGGCCCGCCGCGGCGCCCTCCCCGCCATCGGCCGCGCACAGCGCACGCCATTGGTCGTGCCCGGGCGATCCCGCCAGCGCGGGGTGCAGCACCTGGGCCACCGCGGGCTGCCCAGCCATCCAACGGGCGAGCGCGCGCGCCGCCACGTCGTGGGCGCGATAGCGCAGTCCGATGCTGGGCAGCGAGCGCAGCACGGATTCGACGTCGTTTGCGCCCACGCCCAGCCCCAGGCGCATGTGGCACAGCTTCATGCGCAGGTGCAGGGCCTGGTCCCGCGTGACGATGCTGCCCATGAGCACGTCACCGCCGCCGCTGGGGTATTTGGTGAGCGCATGCACCGACACATCCACGCCCCACTGGCCGTCGCCCCGCAGGTCGAACGGCGCGAACGCCAGACCCGCGCCCCAGGTGTTGTCCAGGGCACAGACCACGCCGCGCTCGCGGCAGATGCGCACCTGCTCGATCAGGTCGGGGAACTCCAGGGTCACCGAGCCCGGCGCCTCCAGCCACACCAGCCGCGTCGCAGGCGTGATCCGGGCAGCGAGGTCGGCAGGGTCCATCGGGTCGTACAGCACGTGGCGGATGCCGTAGTGGGCCAGTTCCACCTCGGCCAGCGCCTTGTTCGGGCCGTAGGCGTTGTCGGGAATGAGCACCTCGTCGCCGGCGCGCAGCAGCGCCAGTGAGACATTGGCGATGGCGGCGAGGCCACTGGGCACCAGCAGGCACTGCTTGCCGCCCTCCAGTTCGCACAGTCGCTCTTCCAGCTGGTAGCTGGTGGGGGTGCCGTGCAGGCCGTAGGTGTAGCTGGTCTTGTCCTTCCACTCGCGGGCGCGCATGGCCGCCACATTGGGAAAAATGACCGTGGAGGCCTTGTAGACCGCAGGCTGCGGCGCGGCGAAGCCCGCAGGGGGCACGTAGTCGTGGTGGACGATGCGGGTGGCGAGGTCGGCGGGTGAAGTCATGGGCGCCATGGTAGCGCCCGGCGCACCCGCCGAGGGTGGGCCGGGCGGCGCACGGTCAATGGCCCTGGCACCCGTGCCGGGTTGGCAGAAGCCGGGCCGGAGATCAGCCGGCGCTGGAGATAGTCAGCTGGTTCACCACCGAGTTCACGCCCTGCACGTTCTGGGCGATGTTCGTGGCGCGCTCGCTGGCCTGCTTGGATTTGACCGGACCGTTCAGCGTCACGATGCCGTTGCGGGTGTCCACGTCGATCTTGACGGCACTCAGTTCCGCGTCCTGGGCCAGGCCGGCGGACACCTTGGCCGTGATGCCGGCATCGTCCATCACCGCGGCGGCGCGCTCGGCGGCCTGGCGGGTCGCATCGCCAGCCTCGTTGGCGGCGGCTTCCATCTTGCGCTGGGCGTCGGAGGCCACCTGGCCGCTCTTGGCGACGGCGGAGTCGATCTGCTGGCCCACCGTGCGGTCATCGGCCTTGTCGCAGGCGGCCAGTCCGAAAGCCAGCAGCGTGGCCGAAAGAATGCTCACCATCCGGTGGGAGGGGCTTTGGGGAGTACGGGTTTCGTTCATGGGAGGCCTCCTTGCAGGAAATGGGGGAATCTGGTGGGCACTTTAGGTTGGCAGCGCCCTGCACCCGGTGGGAAGGCGCCGAAGCTCGCGTAGGACAAGGCAGTCGAGAGGCCGCTGGCGCCCCGCTCCCGCCGCGCGACAATCGCGGGATGCGTCTGCAGTCCCTTTCCCGATGGTTTCCTTTCCTGGCCTGGCCCCGTCCGGGCCGCCACCTGATGCGAGGGGAGTTCTGGGCCGGGATGACGGTCGGCCTGATGCTGGTGCCCCAGGGGGTGGCCTACGCAGCGCTGGCGGGCATGCCGGTCATCACCGGCATCTACGCGTCGCTGGTGCCCGCGCTGATCGCGGTGCTGTGGAGCTCCTCCACCCGCCTGGGCGTGGGGCCCACCGCGCTCACCAGCCTGCTGATCGGCGCCTCGCTCACCGGGCTGGCGGAGCCCGGCAGTGCGCACTGGGTGGCGCTGGCCGCCTGGATGGCGCTGCTGTCGGGCCTGCTGCAGATGCTGCTGGGGGTGGCTCGGTTCGGCTGGCTGCTCAATCTGGTCACCTCGCCCGTGCTCAACGGCTTCACCCAGGCGGCGGCTCTGCTCATCCTGGCCTCCCAGTTGCCGGACCTGCTGGGGCTGCGCACCACCTGGAACGCGCTGGCCGTGTCGCCGTCGCTGCACCATTTCGACCTGACGGCCGCGGCTTTCGGCCTGGGCAGCCTGGGGCTGCTGGTGGCCGCGCGGCGCTGGCGCGCCACGTTTCCGGTGGCCATCGTGATCGTCGGGCTGGCGGCCCTGGTCAGCTGGGCCATCGGCTATGCCGACCATGACGGCGCCGTGGTCGGCCACCTGCCCGCCGGGCTGCCCAAGCCCTACTGGCCCGGCTGGCTGTCGTGGGACGAGTTCGGCGCGCTGGTGCTGCCGGTGCTGGTGGTCACGCTGGTGAGCTTCCTGGAGACCGCCTCCAGCGCCAAGGTCGAACACCAGCAGGGCGGCACGCGCTGGAACGAAAACCAGGACCTGATCGCGCACGGCCTGGCCAAGATGAGCTCGGGGCTGTGCGGCAGCTTCGCCACGAGCGCGTCGTTCTCGCGCTCGGCGATCAACCTCTACGCGGGCGCCAG
Source organism: Acidovorax sp. BLS4 (assembly GCF_032929295.1). Lineage (NCBI taxonomy): Bacteria > Pseudomonadati > Pseudomonadota > Betaproteobacteria > Burkholderiales > Comamonadaceae > Acidovorax > Acidovorax sp. BLS4. The sequence goes on along the minus strand of NZ_CP136797.1, from coordinate 4,343,064 downwards.
GAGCGGCTGGGCCACCCTTTTCGCCCTGGCGCTGGTGTTGGCGGTGCTGTTGTGGCTCACCCCGGCGCTGTACCACGTGCCCCATTCGGTGCTGGCGGCGGTGGTGGTGACGGCGGTGACCAGCCTCATCAAGCCCGGCACGCTGCTGCGGCTGTGGCGGGTGTCGCGGGTGGAGACGGTCATCGGCGGCGTCACCTTCGCGCTGACCCTGGCGACGGCCCCCCGCATGTACTGGGGCGTGCTGGTCGGCCTGGTGCTGAACCTGGGGCACTTTCTCTACCAGCGCCTGCACCCGCGCATCATCGAGGTGTCCCCGCACCCGGACGGCAGCCTGCGCGACCGCCACCTGTGGCTTTTGCCCCCCATCGCGCCGGGGCTCTTCGCCCTGCGGATGGATGCCGAACTGGACTTCGCGTCCGCCGCGGCCCTGGAACGCCGCATCGCCGAGCACTGGGCTGCCCATCCGGAGATTCGGCACCTGTGCCTTTTTGCGCAACCCGTCAACCGCATCGACGTGACCGGCGTGGAAACCTTCGCCCGCCTGCGCAAACTGGCCGCCTCCCGCGGGGGGCAACTGCACGTGAGCGGCATCAAGCTGCCCGTGGAGCAAGTGCTGCGCCGGGCGGGACTTCTGGAGGCGGGACCGGGCCTCGCGCTCTACCGCACGGATGCGCAGGCACTGGCGGTGTTGCAACAATTAACGGAATGAGCCAGGATCGCAGAGGCCAGAAGCCACCCCCGCTGCTACACTCGGTGCATACTGTTTGTTGCATTTTGTGACTGAATCTGCGACCCCTCAATTCGTGAACCTGCGCGACCTGCGCCTGACGACAGCGCATGCGTTGGTTGCACAGGCCGCGGGCTCGGAAGCTGCTTTGCCCTCCGACACGCCACTGCACTACCTGCAGGGCTTGATCGATGGCCTGTGCGAGCTGTCGCTCAAGGATCCCCTCACCGGGCTGGCCAACCGGCGCCACTTCCGCACCGTGCTGGAGCGCGAGATCGACCGCGTCACCCGCGCGGGCGAGGCGGCGCTGCTGCTCATGCTCGACATCGACAATTTCAAGCGGGTGAACGACACCTACGGCCATCTGGCCGGAGACATCGTCCTGCAGTCGGTGGCGCGCACCCTGAACGGCTGCGTGCGCCCCATGGACACCCTGGCCCGGTACGGCGGCGAAGAGTTCGCCGTGGTGCTGCCGGCCTGCCAGGCGGGCTTCGGCCGCGTGGTGGCGGAACGCATCCGCCGCGCGATCGAGCGCACGCCGGTGCGCATCTCGCCCTCCGTCGACCTCAACGTCACCGTCAGCATCGGCGGGGCTTTCGCCCTGCAGTGGATCCGCAGCACGACGCTCCTGTGGAGCGAACGTGCCGACAGCCAGCTCTATAAAGCCAAGATGGCCGGCCGCAACCGCGTCAGCATCGAAGAACAGCCGGACAGCACCGTCAGTGCCGAGGAGAAGAGCCTGCTCTTCGGCCCGCTATACACTCCGTCGGGATGGGGCGATCTGCCACCGCCCATGGATTCCACAGGCAGCGCCTATTGAAAGCCCAGAGATGACCGACGCGCTGTCCCCGCAACCCACCACACCCGCCGGCCCCAACATGCCTGCGCGCACCGCTAGCCCGCCGCCTAGCGCCCGCATCATCGCCATCACGAGCGGCAAGGGCGGCGTGGGCAAGACTTTCGTTTCCGCCAACCTGGCGGCCGCCCTCACCCGCCGTGGCCACCGCGTGCTCGTGCTCGATGCCGACCTGGGCCTGGCCAACCTCGACGTGGTGCTGAACCTGCACCCCAAGGTGACGCTGCACGACGTGTTCACCGGCAAGGCCGACCTGGACGATGCCGTGATCGACGCGCCCGGCGGCTTTTCGGTCGTGCTGGCCGGCTCCGGCATGGTCGAGTACTCGCGCCTCACCCCCGAAGTGCGCAGCGAATTTTTGAACGTGATCCAGACCTTGGCGCCGCGCTTCGACGTGATCCTGCTGGACACCGGCGCCGGCATCTCCGACGTGGTGCTGTTCTCGGTGTCACTCGCGTCCGAGGTGCTGATCGTCGCCACGCCCGAGCCCACTTCCCTCACCGACGCCTACGCCGCGATCAAGGTGCTGGCCACGCAGCAAAAGCGCCAGCACGTGCGCATGGTGGTCAACCAGGCCGCGCGCCCCGGCGACGGCCGCGCCATCACGAGCCAGTTGCAGCAGGTGCTGGACCGCTTCGTGAGCACCGAATCAGGCCGCTCCATGCGCTTGCTGCACATGGGCGACATCCCGGCCGACACGTCGGTGCGCGATGCCGTCATGCGGCGCCAGCTGCTGCTGATGCAGATGCCCGGCTGCCCCGCGGCGCTGGCCATTGCCCAGCTGGCCAACAAGATCGACACCGCGCTGCTCACCCCCGCCAGTTAGCCGAACGCCGGGGCCACCCCGTTGGCCGTCCGGCCCGCCTGCCATGCCCGAGTCCACCGTGAACGACGTTCTCAATATCTCCTGCTACCTGTTCGTGCCCCTGCCGGACGCGGCCGAGCTGCGCGACGTGCTGCACGCGCGGGCCGAGGCGGCCCACCTCAAGGGCACCATCCTGCTGGCCGAAGAAGGCATCAACCTGTTCCTGGCCGGGCCGGCGACGGCGGTGCGCGGCTTCATCGATGCGTTGAAGACGGACGAACGCTTCGAACCCCTGGCCCCCAAGGAAAGCTGGTCGGCCAAGCAGCCGTTTCGCAAGATGCTGGTGAAGGTCAAGCGCGAGATCATCCGCATGGACCACCCCACCATCCGCCCGTCGAACGGCCGGGCGCCCGCGGTGGACGCACCCACCCTGCGCCGCTGGCTGGCGCAGGGGCACGACGACGCGGGCCGGCCGGTCGTGACGCTGGACACGCGCAATGCCTTCGAGGTGGACCAGGGCACGTTCGACAACGCCATCGACTGGCGCATCGACAAGTTCACCGAGTTTCCGCCGGCGCTGCGCGAGCACAAGGCCGAGTTCGCGGGCAAGACGGTGGTGAGCTTCTGCACGGGCGGCATCCGCTGCGAAAAGGCCGCCATCCTGATGCGCGAGGAAGGCATCGAGAACGTCTATCAGCTCGAAGGCGGCATCCTCAAGTACTTCGAGGAAACCGACGGGGCGCACTACCACGGCGGCTGCTTCGTGTTCGACGAGCGCCGGGTGCTGGCGAACGACCTGTCGACGCAGCCGGAATCAGCCACAGAGCCGAACGCTATCAAAATATGAGCTGCCGGGGCATGATTTATTAGGGCATCGGGCTGTTTTGGCCCAATGTTCCATTTCAGGGCTTGAAGCGCCGCTCCGGCAGCGGAATCCATTCGGTCTCGCCGGGCACGTGGCCCATGCGCTGGGCGTCCCAGTCGTCGGCGGCCTGCACGATGCGGTCCTTGCGGCTCGACACGAAATTCCACCAGATGTGGCGCGGGGCATCCAGCGCGTCGCCGCCGATCACCATCAGCCGCACCGCCCGGTCCGGCGCGCGCAGCGCGGCGCCGGCGCCCGTCTCCAGCACGGCCAGCGTGTGGGCCGCGAACGGCTCGCCGTCGAGCAGCAGGTCGCCGTCCACCGCATAGATCGCCATTTCCTGCGCCAGGGGCGGCAGGATCAGCGCACCGCCGGCGGCCAATTGCACGTCGAGGTACAGCGTGGGCGACAGCGTCGCCACGGGCGAGGTATGGCCGAACGCCTGGCCGATCAGCACGCGCACCGTGGCGCCTTCGTGCGACAGCTCGGGAATGTCGGCGGCCGGCGTGTGCACGAAGCTGGGTGCATCGTCCTCGCTGGCCATCGGCAGCGCCGCCCACAGCTGGATGCCATGGTTCACGTAGCTGCGGTCGCGCAGCGCATCGGGCCGCCGCTCGGAATGCACGATGCCGCGCCCCGCGGTCATCCAGTTGATGGCACCGGGTTCGATCTGCTGCAGCGAGCCCAGGCTGTCCCGGTGCACGATGGCACCGTCGAACAGGTAGGTGACGGTGGCCAGGCCGATGTGCGGGTGGGGCCGCACGTCGTATTCGGACGCCGGCTCCACGGTCACCGGCCCGAAATGGTCGAAGAAGACGAAGGGCCCGACGGAGCGGCGCTGCAGCGATGGCAGCAGCCGGCGCACGGTGAATCCGCCGCCCAGGTCCTTGTCGTGCCCCTTCAGGATGGCCGGCCCGCTCATGGCATGCGCTCCACGGCGGTGGTGATCTCGGTGGTGACGCTGGTCATCAGCTTGTGCACCGGGCACTTGGCGGCCACGGCTTCCAGCTCCGCGATCTGGGCGTCGGTGAGATCACCGCTCACCTGCAGGCGGGCGGCCAGGCGGTAGGTGCCGCTGCGCTCGGCCGACGCGTCGCGGTCGATCACCGTGCGCACGTCGTCCACCGCCATGCCCTTTCGGCGCGCGTACCACAGCACGGTGAGCGCCTTGCATGCGCCGAGCGCGGCGTCGTACAGGTCGTGCGGATTGGGGCCGGTGTCATCGCCATCCTCGGCCACGGTGCCGTCCACGACAAGGCGATGCCCGCGAACCGTCAGGGTCTGCGCCAGCGGTGCGCCGGCAATGCGCCGCAATTCGAGGGTCATGGGAAGGCTCCGGTGAGGGGAGGGATCGAGAGGGGATGGGCCAGCCAATCTATCAGCCGTGCAGGCGGCGCGCAATCTCCGCCACGCGTGCGCCGTACGACCGGCCCGTGTCCAGGTCGCCCTGGAGCATCTCCTGCACGCTGGCGTCGGAGGGCGACTGGGCCAGCACGCCGACCGAGCCGCCCAGGTTGTTCAGGTCGTTGCGGGTGGCGGCCTTGGAGTTGCTGGGCAGCAGGCCCAGGCTCACCCAGATGCCGCCGTGCTGCGACGCCAGGGTGTGCAGGTAGGCCAGCGTCCCCTGCTTGTCGCCGTTCAGGCTGGCGCTGTTGGTGAAGCCGCCGAACACCTTGTCCTGCCAGCTGCGGCCGAACCAGGCCTTGGAGGAGGCATCGGCGAATTTCTTGAACTGCCAGCTCGGGCCGCCCATGTACGTGGGGGTGCCGAACAGGATGCCGTCGGCCGCCTGCAGGGTGTCCCAGCCGCCTTCGGGCAGGTTGCCATCGGCATCGATGGCGACGAGCTGCGCGTTCGCGCCTTCGGCAACGGCCTGGGCCAGGCGCTGGGTGTGGCCATAGCCGGAATGAAAGACCACTGCGATTTTTGCCATGATGAAGAACTCCTCGAACGGGTGGTTGGATAAAGAAAAAAGAGAGGGGACAGGGAGAAAAAGAAAACGAAAGTCGGCCGATTCTCAGGCCGCCAGGTCGAACACCAGCACTTCCGCCTGCGTGCCCTGCCCGAACGCCAGCAGGGGCTCTTGCTCGGCGAAGGCCGCGTCGCCGGCCGCCAGGTCAAGCCCGTTGACCTGCAGCGCCCCGCGCACCAGTTGCACGTAGCCCTTGCGGCCAGGTGGCAGCGCCAGCGTGGCGGCCTCCGACCCATCGAACAGGCCGGCGTACAGGCGGGCATCCGCGTGGACGGTGAGCGAGCCGCACGCGCCATCGGGCGAGGCCAGCAGCCGGAGCACGCCGCGCTTGTCCGCATCGGCGAAGGTCTTTTGCTCGTATTCGGGGGCGATGCCGCGGGCATCGGGCTCCAGCCAGATCTGCAGGAAATGGGTGGAGCGCCCGGGGGCATGGTTGAACTCGCTGTGCGTCACGCCGGTGCCGGCGCTCATGCGCTGCACGTCGCCCTGGGGAATGCCCCGTACGTTGCCCAGGCTGTCCTTGTGCGCCAGTTCGCCGCACAGCACGTAGCTCAGGATTTCCATGTCGCGGTGGCCGTGGGTGCCGAAGCCGGTGCCCGGCGCGATGCGGTCTTCGTTGACGACGCGCAGGCTGCCATAGCCCATGTAGCGGGGGTCGTAGTAGCCGGCGAACGAAAAGCTGTGGTACGACTGCAGCCAGCCATGGTCGGCATGGCCCCGGTCTTGGGATTTTCGGACGGTCAGCATGGGCAGCGGGTGTTCATTCGGTGCAGCGACTTTAGGAGCAGGGTGCGGCTTGCAAGCCCAAGCGGATTGAAGGCATCATTCAAAATCTTTGAAGCCCAGCCGCACCCAACATGCAAAACGCCCGCGATGCCCTGACCCCCGACAGCCTGGCAATGCTGCAGGTCATTGCCGACACCGGCAGCTTCGCCGCGGCGGCGCGTCGGCTGGGACTGGTGCCCAGCGCCCTCACCTACCGCGTGCGCCAGATCGAGGATGCCCTCGACGTGCTGCTGTTCGACCGCAGCGCGCGGCAGGCGCGCCCGACGGAGGCCGGTACCGAACTGCTGCGCGAAGGCGCGCGGCTGCTCGAAGAAGTGGACGCGGTGGCGCACCGCGTTCGCCGCGTCGCCACGGGGTGGGAGCCGCAGCTGACCATCAGCGTGGACGGCATCATCTCGCCCACCACCCTGCTGGAGCTGACCGAGGCGTTCTACGCCATGGAGCCACCCACGCGGCTCAAGCTGCGCACCGGCATCCTGTCGGGCACGCTGGAGATGCTGACCTCGGGCCGGGCCGACCTGGCCATCGGCGTGGCGGTCAACGCCTCCACCGTCTCCGGCCTGCAGCAGGAGACGATGGGAGAGGTGGAGTTTCTCTACGCCATCGCGCCCCACCACCCGCTGGCCGCTGCGCAGGAACCCATCACCGACACCGTGCTGCGCATGCATCGCGCCGTGGCCGTGGCCGATTCCGCGCAGCGCGGCAGCGTCACCATGGGCCTGCTCGGGGGGCAGGATGTCTTCACCGTGGACAGCATGCAGGCCAAGCTGCAGGCGCAGCTGCGCGGGCTGGGCGGCGGGTTCATCCCAGAGCCCATGGCACGGCCCTATCTGGAGGCGGGGCGCCTCGTGACACGCCGGGTGGCCCGCGCACGGCGCAACGTGCAGCTGCACTACGCCTGGGGCGGACCGGGCCACAGCGCGCCGGGCCGGGCGCTGCAGTGGTGGCTGTCCCAACTGCAAAGCCCCGCCACGCGCAAGGCACTGCTCGAAAACCATCATCATTTCTAGCGCACGAAGCCGCGCGGCCAAGGGCGGCGCGTGTAGAGTGGGCCTTGTTTCACTGCTCCTGAACTTCGCTTCCGAAAGGCTCGGCCCCATGCCCCCAGCACCTGCCCAACGATCCAAGCAACGGCTGCGACGCAGCCCCTCCACGGAGACCCCATCCCCCCAGACGCCGCCCTCGGCGCAGGCCCGCCGCTTCGCCGTCATCGGTGCCGGCATGGCGGGCATCGTGTGCGCCCGCACGCTGGTCCAGGCAGGCCATGAGGTCACGGTGTTCGAGAAGGCCCCCCATGCCGGTGGACGCACCACCACGCTGGATACGGCCTTCGGCAGCTTCGATGCCGGCGCGCAGTATTTCACCGTGCGCGACTCGCGCTTCGAACGGGCCCTGGAAACCGTGCCCGGCCTGTGCCGGCCCTGGAGCGCCAACACCGTGCGCGTGCTCGACGCGGCTGGCCGCGTGGCCGCCGCGGCACCTCCGCCGGGCGAGCCCCACTGGGTTGCCAGCCCTGGCATGCAATCGCTGGTGGATGCGTGGTCGCGGCCGCTGTCGCAGGCCGGACGCCTGCTCACCGGCTGCCGCGTGACCCGCATCGAACGCGACCCCATGGACGGCAAGCGCTGGCAACTGCGCACCGAGTCGCCCGATGGCGCGGCGCAGGTGCATGCGGGGTTCGACGCGGTGCTGCTCGCGCAACCCTCCGTGCCGGCGCTGGCGCTGCTGCAGGCCTCCGGCACCGCGTCGGGCACGACCGTTGCGCCGTCGCTGCACGCACCACTGGCCCAGGTCACCATCGCCCCCTGCTGGACCCTCATGCTGGCGTTTCCCCAGGCGGTGCGGCCGGGCCTGACCACGCTGGGACCGCAGTGGAACGCGGCGCGCAGCACCCACCACCGCATCGCCTGGCTGGCGCGCGAGTCCTCCAAGCCCGGGCGCGGCCCGGTGGAGCGCTGGACCGTGCAGGCCAGCCACGCGTGGTCGCGGGAGCACCTGGAGGACGGCGAAGCCCGGGTGCAGGCCAAGCTCACCAAAGCGTTCTCCGAGGTGACCGGCATCCGCGCCGAGCCCGCGCACGCCGAGGTCTGCCGCTGGCGCTATGCGCAAACGCTCGCGCCGCTGGGCCGCTCGCACCTGTGGGATGCCAAGACCGGCATCGGCCTGTGCGGCGACTGGTGCCTGGGCCATCGCCTGGAAGATGCGTTCGTCTCGGGACTGGAACTCGCCCTCGCGGTGGCATGACGCTGGGCGCCCTCTCCCGCTACATCGGCCGTTTCGCGCCGTCGCCCACAGGCCCGTTGCATGCGGGCTCGCTGGTGGCGGCGCTGGCCAGTTGGCTGGACGCGCGCTCGGCGCACGGGGGACGCGGCGGGCAATGGCTGGTGCGCATCGAAGACGTCGACACCCCGCGCTGCGCGCCCGGGGCCGACGCCATCATCCTGTCCCAGCTGGCCGATTGCGGCCTGCTGCCGGATGGTCCGGTGATGCGGCAGTCGGAGCGTGGCCTGCCATACCAGCAAGCGCTGGACCGCCTGCTTGCCCAGGGACAGGCTTACCCCTGCGCCTGCTCGCGCAGCGACATCGAGCAGGCCCAGGCCCGGCTCGGGCATGTGCGCCAACCCCATGTGGAACTGCCCTACCCCGGCACCTGCCGCGGCGGGCTGCAGGGTCGGCCGGCACGGTCCTGGCGGTTCCGCGCATCGGAAATTCAGAAAAAATCACCGCCCCGTTCAGGGCCGTGCGAGCGCGATGCGGGGCCTTCGGTCGCGCGGGACGGCGTGGTATGGGAAGACCGCCGGCTGGGCGTGCAATCGCAGGACGTGGCGGGCACGGTCGGCGACTTCGTGCTGCGCCGCGCCGATGGGCTGTGGGCCTACCAGCTCGCCGTGGTGGTGGACGATGCCGACCAGGGCATCACCCACGTCGTGCGCGGGGAAGACCTCGCCGACAACACGCCGCGCCAGATCCTGCTGCAGCACGCCCTCGGCCTGGCCACGCCGCGCTACCTGCACACGCCGCTGGTGTATGCGCCCGACGGTGCCAAGCTCTCCAAGCAGCACGGCGCGCCGCCGGTGGACACGAGCGAACCCGTCAAGGCGCTGGCCGCCGCCGCGCACCAGTTGGGCCTGCCGCCGCTGGTGCGGCCAAACGACACCCCGGTCGGCCATGCGCTGGAGCTCTGGGCGCGGGCATGGTCCGGAATCTACAATCGCTCACCGTGACAGAAACGCAATTGCCCCTGGCCGATGCCGGCCCGACGAATCCCCCCGAGCAGCGCCCTGCGCGCGCGGGCGGCGGTGCCCCCGCCGACGTCCCCTATCCCAAGACCATCAAGAGCTATGTGCGCCGCGCAGGCCGCACCACCACCGGCCAGGCCAAGGCCTTCGAAGAGCTGGGCCCCCGCTTCGTGCTGGACTACGCACCCCAACCCATCGACGCCCCCGCCGTGTTCGGCCGCAGCGCCCCGCTGGTGCTGGAGATCGGGTTCGGCATGGGCGAGGCCACCGCGCACATTGCCGGCGTGCGCCCGCAGGACAACTTCCTGTGCTGCGAGGTGCACGAGCCCGGCGTGGGCGCGCTGCTCAAACGCATTGGCGAGCAGGGCCTGGCCAACATCCGCATCCTGCAGCACGACGCGGTCGATGTGATCGACCACATGGTGCCGCCCGGCACGCTGGATGGGATCCACATCTTCTTTCCCGATCCGTGGCACAAGAAAAAGCACAACAAGCGCCGCCTGATCCAGCCGCCGCTGGTGGCCAAGCTGGCGGCCCGGCTCAAGCCGGGCGGCTACCTGCATTGCGCGACGGACTGGCAGCCGTACGCCGAACAGATGCTGGAGGTGCTGTCGGCCGAGCCCCAATTGGCCAATACCGCTGACGGCTACGCGCCGCAGCCCGACTACCGCCCTCTCACCAAGTTCGAAAACCGGGGCCTGCGCCTGGGGCACGGTGTATGGGACGTGGTGTTCGTGCGCCGAAGTTGACCGCATGACTGCAGAATCGACGCATCCATGAAGCCCATTCTCGACAACCTGGTCGAAATGACCGGCCACCGCGACCATCTTCGGCTGGAGGTGTCGGTGCTCTCCACGCTCCAGAAGCTGCCCGCGATCAAGGCGGTGCGTGCGCTCGAAATCTTCAAGGACGATGGCATTCCATACGTGCGGCCGCGCACTTGGTGCGACCAGGGCCAGATGGTGTCGACCAACTCCGAAGCGGCGGCCGATTCCCGCCGCGAGCCCCTCACCCAATACGCCGCGCTGCACGAGTGCATCTTGCAGAAGGAGCGGCGCGCGCTGCATTCGCTGCGCAAGGGCGAGCACACGCTGTGGATGCCGGTGTGGATGCACGACGAGGTGCACGCCTGCATCGAGGTGACGCAGTCGCGGCCGTTCTCGGTGCACAAGCTGGACGTGATCCAGAGCGTCTTCTACGTCTACCAGAACTACCAGAGCCTGCTGGACTACAGCGAGCGCGATGCGCTCACGGGGCTGTTCAACCGCAAGACCTTCGACGAGCAGTTCGCGCGCCGCGCGGGCGTGTCCGGCAGCGTGCGCATCGCGGCCGACGAGATGCTCGCGGACGGAGACGGTGCCGACACCAGCGAGCCGCTGCAGCAGTGGCTGGCGGTGGTGGACATCGACCACTTCAAGCAGGTCAACGACCGCTTCGGCCACCTGTATGGCGACGAAGTGCTGATCCTGATCGCCAACATCCTGCGCTCGTCCTTCCGCAGCCACGACCGCATCTTCCGTTTCGGGGGCGAGGAGTTCGTGGTGCTGCTGCGCTCGACCACGCTGTCGACCGCGCACAAGGTGTTCAACCGCTTCCGCCTGGCGGTGCAGGAGTACAACTTTCCGCAGGTGGGCCGGGTCACGGTCAGCCTGGGCTTCGTGTGCACCGACCGCGGTGCGCCGGTCGAAATCCTGGGCCAGGCCGACCAGGCCCTCTACTTCGCCAAGGAAAACGGCCGCAACCGGGTGTGCTACTACGACGAGCTGATCGACCAGGGCCACCTGCACACCAAGGTGTCCAACGACGACGTCGAACTGTTCTGACCGGCCGGCCCTGCGGCTGGCCAAACAACAAAGGCCCGCGATGCGGGCCTTTGTTTTTGCGGCGCCCTGAAAATCAGAGGCGTTCGCCCACCCAACCTTGCACGGATGCCAGCGCCGCGGGCACCGCGGACGCATCGGTGCCACCGGCCATGGCCATGTCAGGCTTGCCGCCGCCCTTGCCGCCGACCTGCTGGGCCACGAAGTTGACAAGCTCGCCGGCCTTGACCTTGCCCACGCTGTCGGCGGTCACGCCGGCCGCCAGCTGAACCTTGTCGCCATCGACGGCCGCCAGCACGATCACGGCAGACTTGAGTTTGTCCTTGAGCTTGTCCATGGTGTCGCGCAGGGTCTTGGCATCCGCGCCGGGCAGTTGGGCCGCCAGCAGCTTCACGCCCTTGATGTCCACCGCCTGGGCGAGCATCTCGTCGCCCTGCGCCGAAGCGAGCTTGCCCTTGAGTGCGGCCACTTCACGCTCCAGCCCCTTCACCTGGTCCAGCGTCTGGCCGATGCGGCCGTTCAGCTCGGCCACCGGTGCCTTCAGCACGCTGGCCGCACGGGTCACGGTGTCTTCGAGTTGCTGCAGATAGGCCAGCGCGTTGCTGCCGGTGACGGCCTCGATCCGCCGCACGCCGGCTGCCACGCCGCCTTCGGCCACGACCTTGAACAGCCCGATGTCGCCGGTACGCGCCACGTGCGTGCCGCCACACAGTTCGCGGCTGGTGCCGATGTCCAGCACCCGCACGCTTTCGCCGTACTTCTCGCCGAACAGCATCATGGCGCCGGTCTTCTGGGCCGACTCGATGTCCATCACGCGGGCGCCGGTGGGGGTGTTGGCCAGGATTTCCTCGTTCACGCGGCGCTCGATCTCGCGGATCTGCGCATCGGTCACCGGGGCATTGTGGGCAAAGTCGAAGCGCGTGCGCTCGGCGTTCACCAGCGAGCCCTTTTGCTGCACATGGCTGCCCAGCACTTCGCGCAGGGCCTTGTGCATCAGGTGGGTGACGGAGTGGTTGCGCATGGTGGCGGCGCGCAGCGCCGTGTCCACCTCGGCCGTCACGGTGTCGCCCACGTTCAGGGTGCCCGCTTCCAGGCTACCGTGGTGACCGAACACGTCGGCCTTGATCTTGAGCGTGTCGGCCACCGCGAAGCGGGCCGAGCCGCTGGCGATGACGCCCTGATCGCCCACCTGGCCACCGCTTTCGGCGTAGAACGGCGTGGTGTCGAGCACCACGACGCCCTCCTGCCCCGAGCGCAGCGCAGCCACGCCGACGCCGTCCACATAGATGGCAGTGATCTTGGCGGTCTTCTCGGCCAGTTGCTCGTAGCCGGTGAAGCGGTTGACGTCGCCGGTGTACTCCAGCGCCTTGTCCATCTTGAACTTGCCGGCCGCGCGGGCCTGGGCCTTTTGCTTGTTCATGGCTTCGGCGAAACCGGCCTCGTCCACGGTCACGCCGCGCTCGCGGCACACGTCGGCCGACAGGTCGAGCGGAAAGCCGTACGTGTCGTGCAGCTTGAAGGCCACGTCGCCGGGCAGCACCTTCGCGCCGCCGGCCAGAGCGGCGTCCAGAATTTCCATGCCGTTGGCCAGCGTCTCGAAGAAGCGTTCCTCTTCGGTCTTGAGCACGTCGGTGATGCGCTGCTCCTGCTCGCGCAGCTTGGGGTAGGCGTCCCCCATCTGCTGGGCCAGGTCCTTGACGAGCTTGTGGAAGAAAGGCGTCTTCTGGCCCAGCTTGTAGCCATGGCGGATGGCGCGGCGCACGATGCGGCGCTCGACGTAGCCACGGCCTTCGTTGCTCGGCAGCACACCGTCCACGATGAGGAACGAGGTCGCGCGGATGTGATCGGCGATCACCTTCAGCGACGGGTTGGACAGATCGGCCGTGTGGGTCTCGCGGCCCGCGGCCTTGATGAGCGCATCGAACAGATCGATCTGGTAGTTGCTGTGCACGTGCTGCAGGATGGCGGCCAGGCGCTCCAGGCCCATGCCCGTGTCCACGCATGGTGCGGGCAGTGGCTTGACGGAGCCGTCCTCGGCCATGTCGAACTGCATGAACACGTTGTTCCAGATCTCGATGAAGCGGTCGCCGTCCTCGTCCGGGCTGCCGGGCGGGCCGCCGGGGATCTCGGGGCCGTGGTCGTAGAAGATTTCGCTGCAGGGGCCGCAGGGCCCCGTGTCGGCCATCATCCAGAAATTGTCGGACTTGTAGCGGCCGCCCTTGTTGTCGCCGATGCGGATCACGCGCTCGGGCGGCAGGCCGATCTCCTTCGTCCAGATGTCGTAGGCCTCGTCGTCCTCTTCGTAGACGGTGGCCAGCAGGCGTTCGGCCGGCAGCTGATAGACCTCGGTGAGCAGTTCCCAGGCCCACTTCAGCGATTCGCGCTTGAAGTAGTCGCCAAAGCTCCAGTTGCCCAGCATTTCGAAGAACGTGTGGTGGCGGGCCGTGTAGCCCACGTTCTCCAGGTCGTTGTGCTTGCCACCCGCACGCAGGCATGCCTGGACGGAGGTGGCACGCTGGTAAGGACGCTTGTCGGTGCCCAGGAACACGTCCTTGAACTGCACCATGCCCGAGTTCGTGAACATCAGCGTCGGGTCGTTGCCCGGCACGAGCGGGCTCGACGGAACGATGGTGTGGCCCTTCGACGCGAAGAAGTCGAGGAAAGTCTTGCGGATGTCTGCGACGCTGGAAGTGGGCTGGCTCATCTTGGAATCTGGTGGGGTGCCGAGGTGCCTCAACGCATGTGAGGCCCATGAAGTCCCGGCGAGGGCTGGGGACGTCGATTATAGGTTTCGGGGCATGCCGGAGGGCGGCCCGCCCTATTGGGCAGCGCGGCGCCCTTCCAAGGCGCCGGAGATCGGCCCTGCCCTGTCCTGCGGGTCTTCCGCGCCCTGCCCCGCCGGGCGCGGGCCTGCGGCTCAGCCGTCCGCGCGGTTCGTGTAGCTGGCGTTGCCCAGGCCCGTGCCCACGGTGAGCACGGCCCAGTGTTTCACGTCGGTGGTGAATGGCAGCTCCGACAGGCCCTGCACCACCGCATCGTTGTGCAGGCAGACCTGCGTGCGGCCCTGGCCGATGTAGGGCAGGCGCTCGCACAGGTCGCGCGGCAGGTGAAAACGGATGCTCTCCCAGTTGCCCGGCAGGTTCTGCGTGCCGCCCGCCAGCGACCCGTCTTCGCAGACCAGCCCCGGGCAGGCCACGCCGACGTAGGGCGCGAGGCGGATGTTTTCCTTCTCGGCATGGGCCACGAGGTCTTCCAGCATCTCCGCGATGCCTTCGACCAGTTCGTCGCGCTTGGGGGCGTCGTCGGCATGGCCCCACTTCTCGCGGATCAGCACCTCGGCCTTGGACATGTCGGGCGCGCTGTGCAGGTGGGTCTGCACGATGCCGCAGCGCACGTTGGTGCCGCCGATGTCCACAGCCAGAATGGCGTCGTAGCTCTGCAGCAGCGCCGGCGGCGCCAGGTGCACCCAGCCGATCAGGCCACCCTCGTCCGCGTGGTGGTGCAGGGTGCGCAGTTCGACGGAGGTCTTTTCCTTCTTGAGGATTTCGGCGGCCCGGGCGATGGCCCGTTCACCCACTTCGCTCTGGTGAAAGCCCCCACCGATGATCACGCGCTTCACGCCGCGCCACGTCTTGTGCTTGAGAAAGCACTGCACCACGTGGGACAGCTGCAGCGCGTAGTCCTCCGAGGCAGCCTCGATGGCGCGGGCGGCGGTGCCGTCCTTTTCGAGCAGCTCGTCCAGGCGCTGCTTGCTGATCTCGCGCGTGGGCTTGCTGCCCAGTGGGTCCTTGCCGGCCATGTCGGTGTAGAGCTTGCGCCAGGCATCGAGCATTTCGCGGAAGGCGGTGCGGCTGGCGTTGTCGCCCACAAAGCCGTCGCCGTCGCGCAGCTCCAGGCTGTACCCGTCGATGGTGACCGAGGCCAGGCGCAGGTCGCCGTGCGGTCCCAGCACGCACAGATCGCGCTGCGCCTTGATGTCCTTCTCGCTCACGGCCGGACCGGCGGGTTTGTCTTTTTCTTTCTCTTTGTCTTTGGATGCCATGCGTTCCCTGAATCGGATGCGGGCCCGCGGCGCGGGCGACCCGCCGATGGTGGCTCGACCGGGCACGGGCCCTCCGTCAGCCAAGACGCCCTTTGTCGTCGGACAGTGCCGCGATGCACACCTGGCCCCACAAGTCGCAAAAACGTGATCTGCTACGAATTTAGTAGCAATACAGGCATGAAATCCGCCGGCATCGAGGCCAAAACACTTCAAGCATCAGCGGGCGGCCCGGCCCGCCCGCCAGGCCCGCGCCCTCACCCCGCCCCAGACCGCCACGAACACCGCGGCCCCGAACACCCAGCCCGACAGCGCGCCGGCCATGCCCCCCGACAGCAGGGTACCGACGGTGCACCCCAGCCCGGTCATCGCGCCCCAGCCCAGCAGCACGCCGCCACCCAGGCCCCGCACGGCGTCGCGCCCGTTGGGCCAGCGGGGCGCGAACTGGCCGCTGGCCAGCGCCGCGATGAAAGCGCCCGCGACCAGCCCGCCGATCAGCACCGCGTTGGGCGTGAGCCAGGTCGCCTGCAGGGCCGTGGCGCATCCTGCCAGGCTGTCCAGGCCGTCGAGCCGGTCGGGGATCCACCCCTGCCCCTGCGCCAGCGAGCGGGCCGCGCTGCCCAGCGTCGCCGTGACACCCAGCGGCCGCATGCGCACGATCACGAAGGCACCGATGATCCCCACCGCCAATCCGCCCGCCCAGTACGGCCAGCGGCCCGCCCACAATCGCCGCCATGCCTCGCGCAGGCCTGGCACGCCCGGGGGCGCGGCGGCGGCCCCGGGCGCCTCGTGGGCGAATCCGCGCCACAGCCAGGCCGCGATGGCCGCCAGCACGCCCAGCTGCAGCGCCAGCGCGCCGCCGTAGCCCAGGTGCGCCGGCAGCCACACGACCGGTGCGTCGGCCACGCTGGCGCTGTACAGCGGGTTCCAGGTGCGAAACCCCAGGATGAACCCGCCGGCCGATCCGATCAGGGCGAAAGGCGCGACGGGCGAGCCCTCCGCCAGCCGGTACCAGTGCGCGCTGATGCACGAGCCCGACACCACCATGCCGGCGCCGAACGCCAGGCCCGCGGCCACCAGGGCCAGGCTCACCGGGCCGATGTGCATGTCCGCCGGCAATTGCCCGGCCGTGGGCACCGGCACCCAGCTGCCCAGCACGACGGTGTATCCCACCGTGCCCACGGCCAGCGCCAGGACCAGGGCCAGCAGGCCGCGCGGGTTGCCGTCGGCGAACCAGTCGCGGGCATGGCAATAAAAGCAAAAGCGCGACCGCTGCAGCACCACGCCCAGCACGGCGCCCACCGCCAATGAGAAAGCCAGCGTGCGCCCGCCCGGCTGGCCCTGCAGCGCCAAGGCGGCAACCCCCACCGCGGCCAGCAATCCCCATGAAAACAGTCCCGCAACGCGCATGGCCAAAACCTCCGGACAAAAAAAAGCCCGCACGCGGCGGGCTTGAAAAGAGACCCCCTACTGACAAACTGTTTTGGCCCGGCGCTACTTGGCGGCCCAGAGGGTGCCGGACGGGTTGGTGATGGGCACGCCCACGGCATTGCCGTATTCGGTCCACGAACCGTCGTAGTTGCGCACCTCGTAGCCCAGGATCTTGCTCAGCGCGAACCAGGTGTGGCTGGAGCGCTCGCCGATGCGGCAGTACGTGATGATCGGCTTGCTGCCGTCGATGCCCGCGGCGGCGTAAAGCTTCTTCAATTCTTCGGCCGATTTGAACGTGCCGTCTTCGCGCACCGCCTGGCCCCACGGCACATTGGCCGCGCCGGGAATGTGGCCCGCGCGGACCGACAGCTCGGGCACGCCGGCCGGGGCGAAGACCTTGCCGGTGTATTCGTCCGCCGAGCGGATGTCCACCAGCCGGGCATCGCTGCGCCCTTCGGCCACCGCCAGCGCGTCGGACAGCCGGGCCCGCAGCTGGGTGTTGACGCTGGCGACGCGGTAGGTGGTGGCCACGGGTTCGGGCACCCGGTTGTTCAGCGGCCGGTTCTCGGCCTCCCATTTCTTGCGGCCGCCGTCCAGCAGCTTCACGTCCTTGACGCCGTAGATGTCGAACACCCAGGCGCCCCAGGCAGCGAACCAGTTGCTGGTGTCGCCGTAGAGCACCACCGTGGTGTCCGGTGCCACGCCGGCTTTGGACAGCAGCGCCTCGAATGCCTCCTTGCCCACGATGTCGCGGCGCACCTTGTCGTTCAGGTCGGAATGCCAGGAGAAGTTGACTGCGCCGGGCACGTGGCTGCGCTCGTACAGGCCGGGGTTCACGCTGACCTCGATCACGCGGACCTTGGCGTTGTCCAGGTTCTGCGCCAGCCAGTCGGTGGTGACCAGCGGACCCTGCGGTACCGGCGTGGCCGCGAAGGCGGTGCCGCACAGCGCGATGGCCGCGCCCAATGCCAGGGCATACAGGCCGTCGCGCCATGTCGGGAGGTGGCGTTGAAATCGCAATGCTGCAGTCGTCATCCCTCGTCCTTTCGCTGGAGTGCCCACTGCGCCGTGCGGTGGGCTTGGAGCGAATCTATCGGGGCCGATGCGCTGGCCCAAGCGACAAGAACGCGTTTGGATATGCGCAAAACGGCAGGCCGGACAACGGAGGCGGTGCGTGGGCGCCATCCCATCGTGCCGCATGCGCACCGCTATGCTCGACGGCATGACCCACGCCCTTTTCCGCACCGCCATGGCCCCACGCACCCTGCCCCGTTCCGCAGGCCCGGCCACCGGGCCGCGGCTGGGCTGGCACGGGGCCGTGACGGTGCTGGCGGGCCTGTGGCTGGCGAGCGCTGCCGTCACCGGCGAGGCCGCCGAGGATCGGCACCTGGGTCAGGAGCATAGCTGCATGGCCTGCCACGGCATGGTCCGCAAGCAGGTGGGGCCGGGGTTCGCCCAGATCGCCGAGCGCTACCGCAACGACCCGGAGGCGCCGGTCCGGCTGGCCGGCAAGATCCGCAACGGCAGCGTCGGCACCTGGGGCCGCGTGATCATGCCGCGCCAGGCCCGCATCACCGAGCCCGAGGCGCGGGCCCTCGCGCTGTGGGTGTTGTCGCAGCCTGCCCCGCCGCCTTGAGCGCTGGCTGGCCCTCTTTCGCCCGGCTCAGGGCACGGGCGCCTTCATGGCGGCTTCCACCGCCTCGCGCGTGAGGGTCGGCACGAAGCTCTCGATGAAGCGGTAGGCATAGCCGCGCATCCAGCTGCCGCGCCGCAGGCCCAGGCGGGTCAGGTTGACCTCGAAGAGGTGGCGCGCGTCCAGCATGCGCAGGTGGCGGTCGCGGTCGGGGTCCACGGCGATGGAGGCGACGATCCCCACGCCCATGCCCAGTTCCACGTAGGTCTTGATCACATCGGCATCCATGGCGGTCAGCACCACGTCAGGCGTCAGGCCCTCGCGCGAGAAGGCCTCGTCGATGTGCGCGCGGCCGGTGTAGCCCAACTCGTAGGTGATGATCGGAAAGCGCGCCAGCTGCTGCAGCGTGACGGGCTCGGCCTGGTCCAGCAGCGCATGCCCCGGCGGCACCACGATGCTGTGTGACCACCGGTAGCACGGCAGCGTGACCAGACTGTCGTAACCGGCCAGCGCCTCGGTGGCCACGCCGATGTCGGCCTCGCCGGACAGCAGCATTTCGGCCACCTGGCGGGGCGAGCCCTGGTGCAGGTGCAGCGACACGTGGGGGTACAGCGCCCGGAAGTCGCGCACCACCTGGGGCAAGGCGTAGCGCGCCTGGGAGTGCGTGGCCGCCACGGACAGGCGCCCTTCCTGCGCGGCGCTGAAGTCCAGGCCGGCGCGCTTGAGGTTCTCGGCCTCCAGCAGCAGCCGCTCGACGATGGGCAGCAGCGTGGCGCCGGGGGGCGTGAGCCCGGTGAGGCGCTTGCCCGCGCGGGCGAAGATTTCAAGACCCAGCTCTTCCTCCAGCTCGCGGATCTGGCGGCTCACGCCGGGTTGCGAGGTGTAGAGCATGGCGGCCACCTCGGTCAGGTTGAAGCCGCAGCGCACGGCCTCCCGCACGGAGCGCAGTTGCTGAAAGTTCATGCGCCGCCCCTTTCGGGCCAGGCGTCAGCCGATCGTGGAAGGCCTGGGGAAATGTCGGTTGCCACGGAGAGCGGTCGGATCACGGAAAACACCTTTCAGGGAAGCTGCCGCGATCTTAGGAGTCGGCCCTTCAAACCAGAAAGAATATATTTCCATGACTTAGGATCAAAAACATCTGATGATCCATGTCAGTCCGCCACCCGACGCCGCAGCAGCGCCATCACGAACACGGCGCCGATGCCCGCCGTGACGATGCCCACCGGCAATTCCTGCGAGCCCAGCAGCGTGCGTGCCACCAGATCGCTCGCCAGCAGCAATGCGCCCCCCATCACCCCGGCCAACGGCAGGAACGCGGCATGCAGGGGCCCCGACAGCCGCCGCGCCAGATGCGGCACCATCAGGCCGACGAAGCCGATCACCCCGGCAAGCGCCACGCAGCAGGCCGTCGCCACCGCGGCCACCACGAAGGCCTGCGTGCGCAGCCGCTCGGGCGCGATGCCCAGGCTGTGGGCGGTGTCGTCGCCGGCCAGCAGCGCATCCAGTGCGCGGTGGCGGCGCCAGACGAACACCATGGGCACGGCCAGCCCCAGGCATGCCAGCCACAGGTTGTCCCACCGCGCCAGCCCCAGGCCGCCGAGCGACCAGAAGACCACGGCATGCGCCGCGCGCTGATCGCCCGCAAAGACCAGCCCGTGCGTCAGCGCGCCGAACAGAAACGACACCGCCAACCCGGCCAGCACCGTCTGCGCAGGCCCCTGCCCGCCCGCGCGGCGCACCAGCAGCAGCACGGCGCCCGCTGCCACCACGGCCCCGGCGAAGGTCGCGGCCGGCAAGGTCCAGGCGCCCAGCCATTCGCCGGTCAACGTGATGACGGCCACGGCGCCCGTGGAAGCCCCCGAGGACAGGCCGAACAGGAACGGGTCGGCCAGGTCGTTGCGCGTGGTGCTTTGCAGCAGGCCGCCCACCAGGGCCAGCGTGGCGCCCACCAGCAGCGCCAGCACCACACGCGGCAGGCGCAGGTCGCGCACGATGGCCTGCGCCATGTCACCCGCCGGCGCGCCGAACACGCCGGCCCAGGGCCCCGCCAGTGCCGCGGCGGCCTCGCGCCACGACACGGGCGCGCTGCCCGCGGTGAGCGACGCCATGACCAACAACGCCAGGGCCAGCGCGATCCCCCATGGCGCCGCGCGGCGCAGCGCGATCCGCAGAGGCACTGCGCTGCGCCGCGCGGTGCGGGCATCCGCCCCCGGCGGCGTCATGGTGCCTGCCTCAGGGCGCGGGCCAGCTTCTCGATGGCGTCGATGTTGGCGGGCCCGGGCGTCAACTCGGCATAGCGCAGCGTGACGAAGCGGCGCTGGCGCACGGCGTCGGTCAGCCGCATGGCCGGGTGCGCCTGCAGGAGGCGCTGAAGGTGTTCCGGGCCCTGGCCATTCTGGTAGTCCAGCAGGACGATGACCTGCGGGTTGCTCGCCGCGACCGTCTCCCAGGCGCTGGTGCCCCAGCTCATGGGGGCATCGCCCAGCACGTTGCGCCCGCCCGCGGCCTCGATCAGGGCCGTGGGCATGGCGGCGCGGCCCGCGGTGAAGGGCTTGTCCTCGCCCGAGTCGTAGACGAACACGCGTGGCGGCTGCGGCAGCGGCGACCGGGTCGCGGCCCGGACCCGCTCGCGCCACTGCGCGATGAGCCGCTCGGCCTCGGCACGGCGGCCGAAAACGGTGCCCAGGCGCAGCAGGTCGCCGTACAGCAGGTCCATCGTGGCGCGCGGTTTGTCGCCGAGCGTGTGCGCGCAGCTTTCGGTCAGGATCAGCGTCTGGATGCCGTGCGGCGCCAGGGTGGCAGGGGTCACCTCGCCCCCAGGCTGCATGCCGTAGTACCAGCCGGCGAAGAACAGGTCGGGCTTGGCGGCCAGCAGCGTTTCCAGCGTGGGGTACTTGGGGGCCAGCTCCGGAATGGCCCCCAGGCTGCGCAGGAACGCCGCATCGGTCTTGTACCAGCCAGTGATGCCCGTCACGCCCACCATGGACGACTGCAGCCCGAGCGCCATCGCCATCTCGACCATGTTCAGGTCGTGCACGACCATGCGCTGGGGCGGCGCGGCGATGCGCAGCGTGTCGCCGCAGTTGGGCACGGTGACGGGGAACCCCGGCACCGAACCCGCACCCTGCGCCAGCGCGAGGCCCGCGCCGCACAGCACGCCGGCCACCGCCAGCGCCAGGGATCGGCCGGCCGCCCACCGCCGCAGCGCGCGCCTCATGCCGCCACCTTGCGCTCGAACGACCACAGCGTGCCGCCATGGCGCGGGTGCCGCGTGTGAACCAGTTCCATGCCGAACACGGCGGCCACGCGGTCAGCGCTCAGCGCCTCATCGGGCGGGCCGTCGGCCACCAGGGCGCCGCGGTCCAGCATCCACACCCGGTCGGCAAACGAAGGCACCAGGCCCAGCTCGTGCAGCGCAGCCACCACGGTGATGCCGAGCCCGCGCACCAGGGCCAGCAGGTCAGCACGCGCCGCGAGGTCGAGGTGGTTGGTGGGCTCATCCAGCAGCAGCAGCGCGGGCTGCTGCGCCAGGGCGCGGGCCAGGTGCACGCGCTGGCGCTCGCCGCCCGACAGGGTGGACAACGCCCGGTGCACCAGGGAGTCGACCGCGCAGGTGTGCAGGGCCTCCTCCACCGCCCGCGCGTGCTCCGCGCGGCCGGCATGGTGCTGGTGGGGCAGCCGCCCGAGGGCGACGTAATCGTGCACGCGGAACGCGAGGTCGGCGGTTTCGGTCTGCCCCAGCACGGCGATGTGCCGCGCACGCTCGGGCGCCGGCCAGGCGGCCAGGTCGTGCCCGAGCACGCTCACCCGGCCCTCGGTGGGCACGGCCCGCGCGCCCAGCAGCCTCAAAAGCGTGCTCTTGCCCGCGCCGTTGGGGCCGACCAGGGCCACGCATTCGCCGCGGGCCGCGCAGGCGTTCACGCCGTGCAGCAGCGGGCGCCCCTGCGGGGTGCGAAAGCCCAGGCCCTCGGCCCGCAGCAGCGCCTGCATGTCACAGCGTCCAGCGCAGGGCCAGCTCGAAGCTGCGCGGGGCGCCCAGCAGGATCTGGTCCGGGTAGAACGGATCGGCCCAGGCCGCGTACACGCGGTTGGTCAGGTTGCGCCCGCGCAGGGTCAGCTGCACGCCGCGGGCCACGTCCACGGCCACGGCAGCGTCGAGCGCGGTGTAGGCCGCCAGCCGCACGGTGTTCGCATCGCTGTGGAACCGCTCGCCCACATGCCGCAGCGAGGCCGATACCTGCACCGGCACACCGGCCACGAAGCGGTAGCCCACGCCGGCATTGGCCACCACGCGCGGGGCGTTGGGTGGTGTGTTGCCAGAGAGCGAGCCGCCACCGGCCAGCGCGTAGTCCTGGTAGCGCGCGCGGTTCAGCGCCAGGTTGGACCACAGGCTCCAGTGCGCATCGGGCCGCAGCGCCACCGAGGCCTCGGCGCCCCGCGACTGCAGGGCCCCTGCCACGGCCAGCGACTGCCCGCCCTGCGCGGCATAGACGTTGCGGCGCTCGGTGTCGTACACCGCGAGCGTCCATTCGCCGCGGTCCTGCCAGAACGACTGCTTGACCCCGGCCTCCACATTGCGCGTGCGGGTCAGGTCCAGCGGCTGCGTGCCGCGCAGCAGGAACAGGTTGTTGGCCGCCACGTCGGCGCCCGTGGCGTACTGGCCATACACGGTGGTGCCGGCGGCTGGGGTCCAGGTCAGGCCGACGCGCCCCGTGGTTGGGTGCCAGGCCTTGTCGAACGGAAAGCCGGCGCGCGGCGCACCGGCGGCATCGGTGGAGGTGCGCGACAGCTCGATGGATTCGTGCCGCAGTCCGCCGAGCAGCGTCCAGCCCGGCGCAACCGAGAACCGGTCTTCCAGCGCGAGCACCGTGTTGCGCACGCCGCTCGTCTGCCATTGCCGGGTGAGCGGGCCGTAGGTGCCACGATCGGGGTTCACCAGGCTCACGCTGTCACCCGGAAAATTGGCCGCGCCGGGGCGGGTCAGGTCGAGGTCGCTGTATTCGAGCGCCGCCACCCAGCGGTTGTCGCGGCCGGCGATCTGGCCGTCCCACTGCAGCTCGGTCTTCTGGCCCACCGAGGTCTGGTCCTGGGCCACGTAGAAGCGCTCACGGTCCACCAGGCCGGTGCCGGCGTTGAACGCGGCGATCTCGTTGTTGAACCAGGTGCGCGTGGCTGTGTAGCGGTAGATCTGTGTGCGCAGCGTGAAGGCGCTGTCGATGCGCCAGTCCATGCTGGTGCGCAGCCAGGTTTCGCGCGCGTCGTTGCGGTTGTCCAGCACGTTGTAATTGGTGCGCAGCGTGCGCCGGTCGATCGCGACCGGGCCGAGCGCGCTGCCGTTGAAGCCCGACGTGTAGGTGCCGGACACCACGCCGCCCTCGGGCTCGATGCCGGGCGCGGCGGCGGAAACCAGCGGCGTTCCCCAATAGCTGCTGCCCCGGTCGCGCTTGACCTCGGCCGCCACGAAGAACTTGAGGCCGGGGCGCACATGCCAGTCCAGCCCGCCCGACAGGTGGCGGTTGTGCTGATGGGTGCCTTGCACGGGGCCGTCGCTGTCCGAGCCGCTCAGGTCGATGCGGTAATCCAGGTCCTTCCAGGCGGTGGTGCCGCCTGAGCCCATGCGGACGCGGCGCTCGCCGAACGAGCCGGCCGCCGTCTCGACCTCGGTCTGGACCGGGCCGCGGTGCGGCGCGCGGGTGACGAAGTTCACCGCCCCGCCCGAGGCGCCCTCGCCCGACATCAGCGAGGCCGCGCCTTTCAGGAATTCGATGCGCTCCAGGTTGGCGGTGTCCATGACGCGCGAGGTCATGTTGGGCGGACCGATCTTGATGCCGTTGTAGAGCGTGTTGATCTGGCTGTTGGCAAAGCCGCGCATCGAAAACGCACTGGGCTCGGCCGGAAAGTCCCCGGCCGTCACGCCCACGGCGGCCTGGGCCGCTTCGGTGACGGTGCGCAGCCCGCGTTCGCCCAGCACCTGGCGCGAGACCACGTCGATGGATGCCGGCGTTTCGCGCACCGACAGGCCCAGGCGGGACGCGCCCTCGGCCGGCTGGTCCAGCGCGCCCGGCGTGGCTTGCTCCTTCACGACCACCGTGGGCAGCGCGGCGGTGCTGCCGCCCTCCTGGGCCATGGCGCCGGGCGCGGACAGCGCCAGCAAAGGGGTCAACCAGAGGGAAGCTGTCGGGCAAAGCGGTCGCATGATGGGATGGAAAAAGACAGGGAGCGGCCTTTGAGAGCCAGGCCGGCGTGGACGGTGGAAAAGGCAGGACCCGATGCGCGCGAGCCGTGCGGATGCCAAGGCCGCCGGCGGCCGGGGCAGAGCGCCACGGCGGGATCACAGGGAAAGGTGCCGCAGTTTAAAAGGGGATGAGGATGGCCGAAGGTGAATTTATTTACTACTGCAACTGAGTTGCAACAGCAGATTCTAGACCCAATAACGCAACACGGATGCGTTATTGCAAATTCCGACAGACCATACTGACGAGCATCCCGAACGCGGGCGGCCCGGCTCCTGGCACGGCACGGCACGGCACGGAGCACGCCGGCCGCGTGGCGTCACCCTGCCGGTCAATGGGCGACGACCGACTCTTCCAAAGGCAGGCGCCAGCGATCCTCGACGCGGGCGTCATCGGCGCGGTAGCCCAGCGCCACAACGAGGGGGATGACGGTGCCGCGCGGCAGTCCCAGCAGCTTGGCGACGGCGGACGCGGAGAAGCCCTCCATGGGGCACGAATCGATGCCCTTCGCCGCCGCGGCCAGCAGCAGGGTCTGGGCCGCGAAGATCGCATTGCGCGCGGCCCACTGGCGGCCGCCGATGTGCCCCACAGGCAGCAGCGACAGCGTGGGGCGCGCCCAGGCGGCCAGCAGCAGCCACGGCGACCACAGCACCGACGAGCCCGTACCCAGGATCCGCTGGAACATGCCGATCTGCTTGCGGTGGTAGGCCTTCGATTCCGGCCCCAGCACGGTCGATCGTTCGACATGGTCGAGCTGCGCCTGGGCGGTGCGCCGCCCGATGGCGGGACTGGCGGCAAAGACGACGAAATCCGCGGCCGATGCCGCCGCCTTCTGCCCGTTGCAGGCCTGTGCGAGGCGGGCTTTCACGGCCGGGGTGCGAACCCAGTGCAGCTCGTAGGGCTGCATGTTTCCGCTGGACGGGGCGAAGGTGGCCTCGCGCAGCAGGGCCCGGACATCCGCTTCCGGAATCGGTGTGGGCCGGAATCGGCGGATCGCCCGGCGAAAGCGGTTGGCGGCTTGGAAGGCATCCCAGGGATGCAGCAGGTCTTGTGTTTTCATGCTTTAAATCGTAAGTTAAAGCTTTTATTTCCGAAACTCGCGTTCCCATGCCGTCCCCGCGCAAAAGCAAAACCGCTGCCACGCCCCGCAAAATCCCGGTCCAGGCGCGCTCGCGCGCCACCGTGGATGCCATCATGCAAGCCGCGACTTACATTTTGACCAAGGTGGGCTGGGCAGGATTCACCACGAATGCCATCGCCGAGCGCGCGGGCGTGAACATCGGCTCGCTCTACCAGTTCTTTCCGAACAAGGAGGCGGTGATCGCAGAACTGCAGCGGCGGCATGCCGTCGAGACGCGCTCTGACCTGCGCAAGGCGCTGCAGGTCCTGCCGGAGCAGCCCTCCCTGCGAAAGGCGCTAACGGTGGTCGTCGAGATGATCGTGGAGGAGCACCGCGCCGCGCCCGCCGTGCACAAAGCCATCTACGACGAACTGCCCCGCACGGTGCGCGGCCTGGAAGAAGACAAGCACCAGCTGCGCGGGGAATTCCTGGAGGTGATCCGGCCGCTCATGCAGAACGTGCCGGACCCGGACCTGGCGACCTACCTGGTGGGCGTGGCCGCGCATGCGGTCGTGCACACCGTGACCGCGGAGCGGCCCAAGTTGCTCGGCGACCCCCGCTTCGCCCCGGAGCTGGTCACCTTGCTGGAGAACTACCTGTGCCGCACCGCGCCTTCGCAGCGGGACGAAAACGCCTGAGGCAGCCGCTTCGCTTCGCCGCGCCGGGCGTGCGCCCTACCAGCGCCGGCCCAGCGGCAGGTACCGCAGGACGCTGGCCAAGCCCTGGCGCCCGCTGGCGGCCCGCACCAGCAGCGCACTGCCCAGCGCAGAGCCGACGGTGCGCCGCAAGGGCGAGGGGCTGCGGCGCGAGGCCAGCAGCAGCGCGGCGCCCGCGCCCAGCACCAGCCAGTGCTCGCCCTGGAAGCCGGGGCGCCGGTCGTCGTACCGCTGGAGCCGCTTGAATGATTCGATGGGAGAAGGATTCATGGGAGTGCCTCGTTGGAACAGGCCTCGACGCTACCGAGGTGCCGCACGCAACGGTGTCGGAAAGCGCCCGCACGGATGAAGGCGGACACGCCGGGCGCCGTGCCGCAGCGCCCCCCCAGCAGGATCGCTCCACCATGGAAAAGGCGGCCCGCAGGCCGCCTTTTAAAGCAAGTGCTACTTTTTTTATAGCACAACGCCCTAGTGAATCATGCGCCAGGGGCGTTTTTGGCCCCGATGCCCTTCACAGCTTGGCGATCGACACCTCGGTGGATTTGACCAACGCCACGACGTCGGAGCCCACGACCAGGCTCAGTTCATCGACCGAGCGCGTCGTGATGACGGAGGTGACGATGCCCCAGGGCGTCTCGACATCGACCTCGGACACGACGTCGCCGCGGACGATCTCGCGCACTTTGCCCTTGAATTGATTGCGCACGTTGATGGCTTGGATGGACATGGTTTTCTCCTTGAAAAGTCCGGGAACGGAAAACGGTGGGATCGAAAATCAGGGGAACGGAACGATGGAAGGCGTCGTTTCAGACCGCCCAGCGCAGCCCGTGCGCGGGAATGCCGGGCCAGGCCGGATCGGCCGGCGGGTCGGCGTCGGGCTTTTGCAGCACGCGGTCGAGGATGCGTTTTTCGATGGCGGCGAACGCGGCGTCGCCCTGCGAGCGCGGGCGGGCCAGGTCGATGCGCTCGTCCAGCGCGATGCGGCCGTCCTCGATCAGCACCACGCGGTCGGCCAGGGCCACGGCCTCCTGCACGTCGTGGGTGACGAGCAGCGCCGTGAAGCGATGGCGCTGCCACAGCCCCTCGATGAGGCGGTGCATCTCGATGCGGGTGAGCGCATCCAGCGCACCCAGCGGCTCATCGAGCAGCAGCAGGCGCGGCTGGTGCACCAGGGCGCGCGCCAGGGCCACGCGCTGGCGCTGCCCGCCCGACAGCCGGGCCGGCCATTCGCCCTCGCGGTCGGCCAGGCCCACCTGCGCCAGCACCTCGCGGCCCCGCGCCTGCGCGGCCTTGGGCAGGCCGATCGTCACGTTGTCGAGCACCCGGCGCCAGGGCAGCAGCCGGGCTTCCTGGAACATGATGCGCGTGTCGCCGTGCAGGCCGGCCACGGCTTGGCCGTCGGTGGTGAGCGTGCCGCTGCTGGCGGCCTCCAGCCCGGCCACCAGCCGCAGCAAGGTGCTCTTGCCGCAGCCGCTGCGGCCCACGATGGCGATGAATTCGCCGGGTTCGATTTCCAGTTGCGCGTTGCGCAGCACCTCGCGCTGGCCGTAGCGCTTGGACAGGCCGCGCGCCTGCAGGCGCACGCCGCCGGCGGGGGATGCAGAAGAGGAAGGTCGGGCGTCAGGCATGGGGTCAGGCTCCGGGCTTGAACAGGGGAACGGCCAGGGCATCCACCCGGCGCGGGATCAGCTTCTCGGCAAAGAAGGCATCGGCGATGCGCTGCTGCTCGGCCAGTCCTTCGGGCACCACGGGCCGCACGGAATAGCTGCGGCGGCCGTTGGCCTGCTCGATGACGGACGCATCCAGGCCCCACACGGGGGCCAGCAGCGCGGCGGCCTCCCTGGGGTAGGCCTTGGTCCAGCGGCCGGCCTTTTCCAGTTCGGCATACAGGGTGCGCAGCACGTCGGGCCGCGCCTGGGCGAACCGGGTGCTGGCCAGGTAGTAGCGCTGGTACGACGCCAGGCCCGTGCCGTCGGCCAGCACCCGGGCGCCAGACTGCTGCCGCGCGGCCGCGAGGAACGGGTCCCACACCACCCAGGCATCGATGGCGCCGCGCTCGAAGGCGGCGCGGCCGTCGGCGGGCGTGAGGTAGGCCGGCTCGATGTCCTTGAACGACAGGCCGGCTTTTTCCAGCGCGGCGATCAGCAGGTAGTGCGCGCCCGCCGCCTTGGCGAAGCCGACCTTCTTGCCCTTGAGCTCGGCCACGGTCTTGAGCGGCGAGTCCGCCCGCACCAGGATGGCCTGGGCCGTGGGCGACGGTGCCTCCTGTGCCACGAAGGTCACGCGGGCCCCGGCGGCCTGGGCGAACACCGGCACGGTGTCGGCCACGTCGGCGCTGAAGTCCAGGTTGTCGAGGTTGAGCGCCTCCAGCAGCGGCAGGCCGCTCGTGAACTCGTGCCACACGGGCTGCACACCCAGCGGCGCGAGCTGCTTTTCCAGCGTGCCCTGCACTTTCAGCAGCGCGGTCAGCGTGGACGACTTCTGGTAGCCAATGCGCACCACGGACGGCGCAGCGCCTTGTGCGGCGGCCAGCCCGGTGCCGCCCAGCGTGGCCGTGGCGGCCAGCGCCGCCAGCACCGTGCGGCGATTGGGGGAATGGGAAAAGGTCATGGGCGGTTTCTTTCTTTCGGTCGAGCGCACGGCGGGCGGGTTCAGGACTTGGCCTGGTAGCCGGGATGCCAGCGCAGCCACCAGTGCTCCAGCCCGCGGGCGAACACATCGGCCAGCTTGCCGAGCAGCGCATACAGCAGGATGCCCACCAGCACGATGTCGGTCTGCAGGAACTCGCGGGCGTTCATGGTCAGGTAGCCGATGCCGGCCTGGGCCGAAATCGTCTCGGCCACGATCAGGATCACCCACATCAGCCCCAGCGAAAAGCGCAGGCCCACCAGGATGGACGACAGTGCTCCGGGCAGGATGATTTCGCGGTACAGCTGCCAGCGCGACAGGCCGTAGGTTCGGCCCATCTCGATCAGGCCCGGGTCCACGTTGCGGATGCCGTGGAAGGTGTTCAGGTAGATCGGAAAGAACACCGACACGCTGATGAGGAACAGCTTGGCCGACTCGTCGATGCCAAACCACAGGATCACCAGCGGAATGAGCGCCAGCGCCGGGATGTTGCGCACCATCTGGATGGTGGAGTCGAGCAGCGTCTCGGCCAGCCGCAGCGAGCCGGTGAGCAGCCCCAGCACCAGCCCCAGGCCGCCTCCGATCGCCAGGCCCGCCAGGGCACGGCTGGCGCTCACCTTCACATGGGTCCACAGCTCGCCCGATTCGGTGAGCGTCCACGCGGCCTTGACCACGTCCAGCGGCGCCGGCAGCACGCGGGTGGACAGCCACCCCAGGGCAGACGCCACCTGCCACAGCGCGATCAGCGCGACCGGCACCAGCCAGGGCAGCAGGCGGCGCCACACGGCGGCCACCAGCTGCACCAGCGGCGCAGGCAAGGCGCCCGCCGGGCCTTCGGGCGACTCGGGCAGGGGCGAGACCTGCAGCTCTCGTACCGTATCGGTCATGCGTCGTACCTCGGTTCGTTGTCGGGTTCGAGGAACTCCAGCTGGTTGCCCGCCGGGTCCTTCACATAAAAGCGCAGGTAGCCGGGCAGCGCCCGGTTCTCCACCAGCGGTAGCTCGGCCTGCAGCAGCCGCCCGCGCAGCTCGGGCAGGTTCTCCACCTCGAACGCCAGGTGGGACACGGCAGGCGCCGGCTGCCAGCGTTCGGTGGGCACCAGCTCGATGCGCTGCGCCCCCGCGGCAAAGCGCAGGGTGCTGCCGATGGGGTGGATCAATTCCGGCAGCCCCAGCAGCGTGCTGTAGAAGTTGCGGATCTGGCCCTCGGCGCCCGCCGGAAAGGCCAGTTGCACATGGTTGATGGAATGGATCGCCATGGTCTGCCCCGCCGCTCAGCTTTGCGACGCGCGCGGCGCGTACTGGTTGCCCACGACCTCGCCGAATGGCCCGCCGGGCGCGCCGCCCGCGAGCTTTTCCTGCAACGCCAGCGGCAGCAGCGGAAACACCAGCTCGGCAAAGCGGTACGCCTCTTCGAGGTGCGGGTAGCCCGACATGACGAAGGTGTCGATCCCCAAGGCGGCGTACTCCTTGATGCGGTCAGCCACGGTCTGCGGATCGCCCACCAGGGCTGTGCCCGCGCCGCCGCGCACCAGGCCCACGCCGGCCCACAGGTTGGGGCTGATCTCCAGGTCGGCCCGGGAGCGCTTGGCCCCGCCCGCATGCAGCGCGGCCATCCGGCGCTGCCCCTCGGAGTCCATGCGCGCGAACACGGCCTGGGCCTGCACCACGGTTTCGTCCTTCACGCGGCTGATGAGGCTCTCGGCCGCGGCCCAGGCCTCGGCATCGGTCTCGCGCACGATCACGTGCAGGCGGATGCCGAACTTCACCGTGCGGCCCAGCCGCGCGGCCTTCTCGCGCACATCAGCCACTTTCTTGGCCACTTCGGCGGGTGGCTCGCCCCAGGTCAGGTAGGCCTCCACCTGTTCGGCCGCCAAGTCGTGCGCGGCGGCCGAGGAGCCGCCGAAGTACACCGGCGGATACGGCTTTTGCAGCGGCGGGAACAGCAGCTTGGCGCCCTTGACCGAGAGGTGCTTGCCCTCGTAATCGAAGGTGCCGCCGTCGTGGCTGCGCGTGAGGATCTCGCGCCAGATGCGGATGAACTCGGCCGACTGCTCGTAGCGCGCCGCATGGTCGAGGAACACGCCGTCGCCTTCCAGCTCGACCTGGTCGCCGCCCGTCACCAGGTTGATCAGCAGCCGCCCGCCCGAGAGCCGGTCGAACGTGGCCGCCATGCGCGCGGCCAGGCTGGGCTGGTGCAGGCCCGGCCGCACGGCCACCAGGAACTTGAGGCGGCGCGTCACCGCCACCAGGCTGGACGCCACCACCCACGGGTCTTCGCACGAGCGCCCGGTGGGAATGAGCACGCCTTCGTAGCCCAGGCTGTCGGCCGCGACGGCCACCTGCTTCACGTAGTCGTGGCTGAGCTGGCGCGCGCCTTCGGTGGTGCCCAGATAGCGGCTGTCGCCATGGGTGGGAATGAACCAGAACACTTGCATGCGATGACCTCGTCGTCGTTCAGTAGGAAATGGCGAAAAATGGCGCCCGCGCCACGGCCCGGCGCCGGCGCGCAGCCCGGGGTGCCGGGGCGAGCGCCAGCACGCGGGCGCTTTCGCGCGGCGCCGACAGGCCCCAGGCCTGGGCAGTCACGCCCAGCACCCGGCGCACGCGCACCTGCAAAGGGGTTGGGAAAGGTGCGGACATGGGTGCACCCTTTCAGAGCAGGTCCACCGGAGCGGCGTCCTGCAGGTTGAGCTTGCGGGGGATGAGCTTCAGGTCGAAGAAGGTGTCGGCGATCACCTGCTGCTCGGCCAGGATGTCGCGCGACACCAGCGAGGTACCGTAGCCCGCCCGGCCCACGAACAACTCGGTGACGGCGCGGTCCAGTCCCAGCACGGTGGACAGCTCCGCCGCGGCCTCGGCCTTGTGCGCGGCAATCCACTTGTCGATGGCGTCCACCTCCTGGATGGCGACGCGCAGCACGTCGGCGTTCCTGGCGGAATAGTCGCGCGAGGAAAAGTAGTAGGCGCGGTTGTTCGCCACGCCCGTGGCATCGGCCAGCACGCGGGCCTGCAGCGTCTTTTGCGCCGACGCGAGGAACGGGTCCCAGATCACCCAGGCGTCCACGGCGCCTTTCTCGAAGGCCGCCCGCGCATCGGGCGGCGCGAGGAAGACCGGCTGCACGTCGCGGTAGTGCAGGCCGTGCTTTTCCAGCACCTTGACCAGCAGGTAGTGCACGTTCGAGCCCTTGTTGAGCGCGACGCGCAGGCCCTTCAGCTCGGCCACGCTCTGGATCGCCGAGCCCTTGGGCAAGACGACGGCCTCCAGCTGCGGGCGCGGCACCGTGGCCCCCACGTACACCAGCGGCGCTCCGGCCGCCTGGGCGAAGATGGGGGGCGCTTCGCCCACGTCGCCGAAGTCGATCGAGCCGACGTTCAGCGCCTCCAGTTGCACCGGGCCGGCATTGAACTCGGTCCAGGTCACCTTCACGCCCAGCGGCGCCAGGCGCTTTTCCAGCGTGCCACGGGCCTTGAGCAGCGACAGCCAGCCCTTTTGGTGGCCCACGCGCAGGACGCGGTCGCCCTTCTGGGCCAAAGCGGGCGGCAGGCCGGCGGCCAGCACGGTGCCGAGGCCGGAAGCCACCATCCGGCGGCGCAGGGAAGAGAAATTCGAAGTCATGCGATCGGTCTTTCTGGCGAGGTCCACCGGGTGCGGGCGGCGATGCAGCGGCCTGCCCGCGGCGGGCGGGTTCTCAAAGATGGGGAGGGCTTGGGGAGGAGCGGACGGCGGGGGTCGGCCCACAGGCCGGCGCCGCCCGGGGCGCGTCAGACGCTACATCGCACCTGGGAGAAATGCACCGGCGCGAACCGCGTGGCCTGGGCCGGCGCGGGGCGCAGGGTTTCGGTGATGAGCACGTTCACGGCGTCGTCCAGCCGGGAGGACACGTCGTGCCCCACCTCGTAGGCGCCCTCGGGCGTGAGCGTGACCTGGGCATCGGTGGCGTAGATGCCCGGCAGGATGTGCTTGGCACCCAGCGACTGCAGCACCGGCCGCAGCGCGTAGTCCAGCGCCAGCATGTGGTGGGCGCTGCCGCCGGTGGCCAGCGGCAGCACGGTCTTGCCCTTGAGCGCCGCCTGCGGCAGCAGGTCGAGAAAGACCTTGAGCACGCCGCTGTAGGCCGCTTTGTAGACGGGTGTCGCCACCACCAGCACGCTGGCCTCGGCCACGCTGTCCACCGCGTGGGCGATGGAGCGGTGGCCCGTGTCCGCCAGCAGCAGCGCCTGGGGCGACAGGTCGCGGATGTGCAGGCGCTGCACCAGCGCACCGCGCACCGACAGGCGCTGCGACACGGTATCCAGCAGGGCGGCGGAGCGGGAACGCTCCGAGGGGCTGCCGGCGATCAGGAGGACGGACATGGAATGGGGCTTTCTAGCGCGGGCGGATTGGCAAGAGCGCCGTCGTCTTCACTTCTTGGTGTAGATCTGGTCGAAGCTGCCGCCATCGGCGAAGTGCGCCTTGTCGGCCTTCGCCCAGCCGCCGAAGGCCTGGTCGATGGTCACCAGCGTGAGCTTGGGGAACTGCTTGTCGTACTTGGCCTTGGCCTTGTCGCCCGTGGGGCGGTAGAAGTTCTTGCCGGCGATGTCCTGGCCTTCGTCGGAGTACAGGTACTTGAGGTATTCCTCGGCGACGGCGCGGGTGCCCTTCTTGTCCACGTTCTTGTCCACCACCGCCACGCTGGGCTCGGCCAGGATGGACAGCGACGGCACGACGATCTCGAACTTCTCGGGGCCGAACTCCTTCAGCGCCAGAAAGGCTTCGTTCTCCCAGGCCAGCAGCACGTCGCCCACGCCGCGCTGCACGAAGGTGATGGTGGAGCCGCGGGCGCCGGTGTCCAGCACGGGCACATTGCTGTACAGCTTGGCGACAAAGTCCTTGGCCTGTGCGTCGCCACCGTACTTGCGCTTGGCGAATTCCCAGGCGGCCAGGTAGTTCCAGCGGGCGCCGCCGGAGGTCTTGGGGTTGGGGGTGATCACCTGCACGCCGGGCTTGGCCAGGTCGTCCCAGTCCTTCAGACCCTTGGGGTTGCCCTTCTTCACCAGGAACACGATGGTCGAGGTGTAGGGGGCCGAATTGTGTGGCAGGCGTTTTTGCCAGTCGGCCTTGACGAGGCCGCCGTGCGTGACAAGCGCATCGATGTCGCCGCCCAGTGCCAGCGTGGCCACGTCGGCATCGATGCCGTCGATGATCGAGCGCGCCTGCTTGCCGGAGCCGCCGTGCGATTGCTTGATCGCCAGGTCCTGGCCGCTCTTGGCCTTCCAGTGCTTGGCGAACGCCTGGTTGTATTCGACGTACAGCTCCCGGGTGGGGTCGTAGGACACGTTCAGGAACTGCACCGGCTGGGCCAGCGACGGCAAAGCCGTCAGGGCCATACCGGCCAGCAGGGCGGCGGCGAGGGGAAACTTGATAAAGTCGCGGCGAACGTTCATGAGAGGCTTTCTTTTGTGGAATGCGGTCCGGTGCAAATCACCGATGCAACGCATTCTGAAAGTCGCTCTTCAAAACTGGAACTACTGAAATTTCAGTTTTAAATACCCAAAACATCTAAACCACCTTTCCAGGACCCTTCCCCATGGCACGTACCGTTCAATGCATCAAACTCGGCAAGGAAGCCGAAGGCCTCGACTTTCCCCCCTATCCCGGTGACCTGGGCAAGCGCATCTGGGAGGGCGTCAGCAAGGAAGCCTGGGCCGCCTGGCTCAAGCACCAGACGATGCTGGTGAATGAAAACCGCCTGAACCTGGCCGACGCCCGCGCCCGCCAGTACCTGGCCCGGCAGATGGAGCAGCACTTCTTCGGCGAAGGCGCCGACGCCGCCCAGGGCTACGTGCCGCCCAGCGCCTGAACCGCCGGGAATGAACCCGGCTCGGTTCCTGCCGGAGCCCATCGACTGGCTGGCGGACGGCACCCCTTACAGCCCGCGGTTCGGCGACCGTTACCACAGTGAAAACGGCGGCCTGGGCCAGGCGCGCCGCGTGTTCCTGCACGGCTGCGGCCTGCCCCAGGCCTGGGCCGGCCAGCCGCGCTGGCGCATCCTGGAGACCGGCTTCGGCCTGGGGTTGAACTTCCTCGTGACCTGGGCGGCCTGGCGCAGCGACCCCGATCGCCCTGCCCTGCTGCACTTCGCCTCGTGCGAGGCCTACCCCGTGGCCGCCGGCGACCTGCTACGCGCCACCAGCGCCCACCCCGACCTCGCGCCCCTGGCGCAGCAGCTGCACGACCAGTTCTGGGGGCTGCTGCCGGGCGTGCACCGCCTGTCGTTCGAGCAGGGCCGCGTGCTGCTCACGCTCTATGTGGGCGATGCCCAGGCCATGCTGCGCCAGCAGATGCCGACGGCCGATTCGGTCTACCTGGACGGCTTCAGCCCGCAGCGCAACCCCGATCTCTGGAACGAACACACCCTGAAGGCCGTGGCGCGCTGCTGCCGGCGGGGCACGCGGCTGGCGACCTGGACCATCGCGCGGGCGGTGCGCGACACGCTCGCGCAGTGCGGCTTCACCGTGGCCAAGGTGCCCGGCGTGCCCCCGAAGCGCGACAACCTGCAGGCCACGTTCGATCCGGCCTGGGAACCCCGGGCGGCGCGCAACGCCCCGCCGCCGCTGGAAGTGGCGGCGGCGTCCGAATGCCTGGTGATCGGCGCGGGACTGGCCGGCGCCTCGGTGGCCGCGAGCCTGGCGCGTCGCGGGTGGAAGGTGCGGGTGCTGGACCGCGCCGAGGCGCCCGCGCGCGGCGCCTCCGGCCTGCCCGCCGGCCTGCTCGCCCCCCATGTGTCGCCCGACGACAGCGTGCTGTCGCGCCTGTCACGCAGCGGGGTGCGCACCACGCTGCAGGCGCTGTCGGCCCTGCCGGTGGGCGAAGCCTGGAGCCCCTGCGGCGTGCTGGAGCACCGCGTGGACGGCAGCCCGGGGGTGCCGCCGACCTGGGCCGGCGGGAACGGCGGCGAATGGAGCCGCCCCGCCGACGCCGACGCGCTGCGGCAGGCCGGGCTGCCGCCCGGCACCACGGCCTGCTGGCACGCCCGCGCCGGCTGGGTGCGCCCGGCGCGGCTGGTGCAGTCCCTGCTGGACCACCCGGCCATCGCATGGCACGGCGGCGC
Source organism: Acidovorax sp. BLS4 (assembly GCF_032929295.1). Taxonomy (NCBI): domain Bacteria; kingdom Pseudomonadati; phylum Pseudomonadota; class Betaproteobacteria; order Burkholderiales; family Comamonadaceae; genus Acidovorax; species Acidovorax sp. BLS4. The sequence goes on along the minus strand of NZ_CP136797.1, from coordinate 4,307,162 downwards.
ACAGGTTGCGCGGTTGCGCCGCGTGCCGGCCGGCGAGGACGGAAAGAGCGACGGCAAGAGCGACGACACTGGGCCGGCGGGCTGGCAAGCCATCGGTGCGCAGGGCCAGGTGCTGGCCGAGGCCCCCTACGCCTTCGTGGCGGCCGGGCCCGACAGCATGCCGCTGCTGGACCACCGCTGGACCCTGCAGCCGCTGCGCGGCCAGGTGTCGTGGGCCGAAGAAGGCGAAGACACCGCGGGCTGGCCGCCCTTTCCGGTCAATGGCAACGGCAGCCTCGTGCCCCACATTCCCGGGCCGGAGGGCGCGAACGGCGCCCGGCGCTGGTACGCCGGCTCCACCTTCGAACGCCACGCCACCGAGCTTCCGCCCAGCAGCGCCGACGAGACGGCCGCCCACGCCACCAACTGGAAAAAGCTGCGCACCTTGCTGCCGGCCGTGGCGGACCAGTTGGCGCCCGCCTTCGGCCAGACCCATGCGGCCCCAACGGACCGAGTGCCCGGCAGGGAAATCCCCCCCGTTTCGGTCTGGGCCGGCCTGCGCTGCGCCTCGCCCGACCGCCTGCCGATCGCCGGCCCGGTGGACCCGCACGCCCTGCCCGGGCTGTGGGTGTGCACGGCGATGGGCGCGCGCGGAATCACGCTGGCGCCGCTGTGCGGCGAACTGGTCGCCGCCCGGCTGCATGGCGAACCCTTGCCGCTGGACGCCCGCCTGGCCCAAGCGCTGGGCACGGAACGCCTGTGAACCTGGACTGACCCGCGGGCCGGGCAGAAACGGCGCCCAACCCCTTATCGCCGTTTTCCGCCGTCCGCCCCCTGCCAACCCGCGCCAGCCTTGAGGAATATGCTTATCCGCATAACGGCCTCACAAAACAATCGTTTGTTTCCATAAAGACTCCCACTACATTCGCCCGCATGCATGATTTGGCATTCGTTTTCGCGGGCTTCGCGGTGGGCTTGATCGTCGGCCTCACCGGGGTGGGCGGCGGCTCGCTGATGACGCCGATCCTGATCTTCTTCTTCGGCGTGAAGCCGCACCTGGCCATCGGCACCGACCTGCTGTTCGCCGCCTTCACCAAGATGGGGGGCACCGTCAGCCTGGCACGCCAGCGGCTCGTGCCCTGGAAGGTGGTGGGCCTGCTGTGCGCCGGCAGCGTGCCGGCGGCGCTGCTGTCGCTGTGGGCCCTCCAGGTGATGGGGCCCAGCAGCAGCACCGCCCAGCGCATCATGACGACCACGCTGGGCGTGGCCCTGCTGCTGACCGCCGCGGCCATGCTATACAAGGCCTTCGTGTTTTCTCCCGCCCGACAGGCGGCCGACCGGGCGGCGCGTGCCGACGCGGGCACAGACGCCGCACGGCCGCGCCACTGGAGCCTGCCGGTGCTGCTGGGCGCCGTGATCGGCACGCTGGTCACCTTCACCTCCGTGGGCGCGGGCGCCATCGGCGTGACGGTGCTGCTGATGGTGTTTCCCCTGCTGCCGTTGCCGCGCATCATCGCGGCCGACATTGCCTATGCCGTGCCGCTGACCCTGGTGGCCGGCCTGGGGCATGCGTCGCTCGGCTCCGTGGACTGGCCGCTTCTGGTCCAATTGCTGGCGGGATCGCTGCCAGGCATCTGGCTGGGCTCGCGCCTCGTATCCCGCGCGCCGGAGCGGTTGATCCGCTCGGCCCTTTCCGTGCTGCTCGCCTGGGCGGGCGCCAAATTGGTTTTGATCTGAGTGACCCACGATGTACCAATACACAGACTTCGACCGCGAATTCATCCGCCTGCGCGCTGAGCAGTACCGCGACCAACTCGAACGCTTCCAGGCCGGCAAGCTTTCGGGCGACGAATTCAAGCCCCTGCGCCTGCAAAACGGCTGGTACGTGCAGCGCTACGCGCCCATGCTGCGCGTGGCCGTGCCCTACGGCGAGCTGTCCAGCACCCAGCTGCGCGTGCTGGCCAAGGTGGCCCGCGAGTACGACCAGCCCAATGCCGCCCTGCTGGCCGAGGCCCAGGCCACGCAGGAAAAGCTGGGCGACATCCCCCTGCACGACGGCCGGCGCATCGGCACGCAGCTGAAGTACGGCTATGGCCACTTCACCACGCGCACCAACGTGCAGTACAACTGGATTCCGCTGGACAAGAGTGCCGATGTGATGGACCTGCTGGCCTCCGTGCAACTGCACGGCATCCAGACCAGCGGCAACTGCATCCGCAACATCACCAGCGACGCGCTGGCCGGCATCGCCGCCGACGAGATCGCCGACCCGCGCCCGTTCTGCGAAATCCTGCGCCAGTGGAGCACGCTGCACCCCGAGTTTGCCTTCCTGCCGCGCAAGTTCAAGATCTCGCTCAACGGCGCACTGGAAGACCGCGCCGCCCTCGGCTGGTACGACGTGGGCCTGCAGTTGCACAAGAACGATGCCGGCGAGCTGGGCTTTCGCGTGCGCGCCGGTGGCGGCATGGGCCGCACCCCCGTCATCAGCCCGGTGCTGCGCGAGTTCCTGCCCTGGAACCAGCTCATGAACTACCTGGAAGCCGTGATCCGCGTCTACAACCGCTACGGCCGCCGAGACAACGCCTGGAAGGCGCGCATCAAGATCCTCGTCAAGTCCGAAGGCCAGACCTACATCGACCAGGTCGAGGAGGAATTCCGGCAGATCGTCGAGATCGAAGGCGGACCGCACACCATCACCCAGGCCGAACTGGACCGCGTGACCGCCTCGTTCCGCGAACCCGCGCTGGACCTGCGCCCGGCGGACGCCGAAGCCGAGACCGTGGCCCTGCTGCGCACCGCCGCCGAGAACGACCAGGACTTCGGCCGCTGGCTCACGCGCAACGTGATGCCGCACCGCCATCCGCAGCTGCGCGCCGTGGTGCTGTCGTTCAAGCGCCTGGGCTACGCGCCCGGCGACGCCACCGCCGAGCAGATGGAAGCCGCCGCCGACCTGGCCGACCGCTTCTCGGGCGGCGAGGCCCGCGTGACGCACGAACAGAACCTGCTGCTGCCCTGGGTGCGCCGCGACCAGTTGCCCGAGCTGTACAAGGCCGCCAAGGCGCTCGGCCTGGCCAAGCCCAACATCGGCCTGCTGACCGACATGATCGCCTGCCCCGGCGGCGACTTCTGCTCGCTGGCCAATGCCCGCTCGCTGCCCATCGCCGAAGCCATCACCGAGCGCTACCAGGACCTGGACGAGCTGTGGGACCTGGGCGAGATCGACCTGCACATCAGCGGCTGCATCAACAGCTGCGGCCACCACCACAGCGGCCACATCGGCATCCTGGGCGTCGACAAGGACGGCAAGGAGTGGTACCAGATCACGCTGGGCGGCGCCGACGGCACGAACCTGTCGGGTCCGGCCATTCCCGGCAAGATCATCGGCCCGTCGTTCAGCGCCAGCGAAGTGCCCGGCGTGATCGAGGCGCTGCTGGCCACCTACCGCACCGAGCGCCTGCCCGTGGTGGACGCCGCCCACGGCCCCCGGCACGAGAACTTCATCGACACCGTGCGCCGCGTGGGCATCGAGCCGTTCAAGGCCGCCGCCAACGCCGCGCGCCACCCTGCCGAAGTCCTTTCCGACTGACATCCGCCGACGTCCTCCAGCCCCACCGAATCACTATGAAAATAATAGCTGCCAGCGCACACAGCACAAGCGCGGAAGGCCAAAAAGTCCTTGAACTGGCCAACGACGCCGACCCGCTCGCGCAAGACCTTGCAGGCATCGAGCGCATCGACCTGCACTTTCCGAAATTCACCGACGGCCGGGCATTCAGCCAGGCCCGCCTGCTGCGCCAGCGCCTGAAGTTCGCGGGCGAGATCCGCGCCACGGGCGACGTGCTCATCGACCAGCTGGTGCAGATGGCCCGCTGCGGCTTCGACGTGGCCGTGCTGCGCGAGGGCGTGGACATGGCCGATGCGCAGCGCCAGCTGGACCGCTTCCACGCCTTCTACCAGGGCGACGTGACGCACCCGCTGCCGCATTTCCGCGACGCCGCCTGACGCGACGCCCCCGCCCCGCACAACGACGCCCCCAACGAGATCCCCCGCATGAATGCCCGCACCGAATCCCATGTGCTGAGCCACCTCAGCAACCGCCACCTGGACGCGCTGGAAGAAGAAACCATCTTCATCCTGCGCGAGGTGGCCGCCGCCTTCGAGCGCCCCGCCCTGCTGTTTTCGGGCGGCAAGGATTCGCTGGTGATGCTGCGGTGCGCCGAGAAGGCTTTTGGCGTGGGGCGCATTCCCTACCCGCTGCTGATGATCGACACCGGCCACAACTTCCCCGAGGTGACGGATTTCCGCGACTTCCGGGCGAAGGAACTGGGGGCCGAGCTCATCGTGCGCAGCGTGGAAGACTCCATGGCGCGCGGCACCGTGCGCCTCGCGCATCCGGGCGAGAGCCGCAACGTGCACCAGTCGGTCACGCTGCTGGAGGCCATCGAGGAATTCCGCTTCGACGCGCTGATCGGCGGCGCCCGCCGCGATGAGGAAAAGGCCCGCGCCAAGGAGCGCATCTTCTCGCACCGCGACAGCTTCGGCCAATGGCAGCCCAAGGCCCAGCGGCCCGAGCTGTGGACGCTGTTCAACACACGGCTGGCGCCGGGCGAGCACTTTCGCGTGTTCCCCATCAGCAACTGGACCGAACTCGACGTGTGGCAGTACATCGACCGCGAGCAGATCGCCCTGCCCTCGCTCTACTACACCCACAAGCGCCAGGTGGTCGAGCGCAAGGGCCTGCTCGTGCCCGTGACCGACCTCACGCCGCCGCGCGACGGCGAAACGGTGGAGACGCGCGACGTGCGCTTTCGCACCGTGGGCGACATCACCTGCACCTGCCCGGTGGAGAGCCCGGCCGCCACGGCCGCCGACATCGTGATCGAGACCCTGGCGGCCGATGTGAGCGAGCGCGGCGCCACGCGCATGGACGACAAGACCTCCGACGCCTCGATGGAAAAGCGCAAGAAAGACGGGTACTTCTGATGACCACCACTACCAATTCGATAGCAGAACAGGCAATCAATCCGCCGGCATCGGGCCAAAACGATGCCATCTCTGCACTGAAGTTCATCACCTGCGGCTCGGTCGACGACGGCAAGAGCACCCTCATCGGCCGCCTGCTGGTGGACAGCAAGGCCGTGCTGCAGGACCACCTGGCCGGCGTGCAGCGCCAGGGCGAGACCGACCTGGCCCTGCTGACCGACGGCCTGTCGGCCGAACGCGAGCAGGGCATCACCATCGACGTGGCCTACCGCTACTTCGCCACCGAAGAGCGCAAGTTCATCATCGGCGATGCGCCGGGCCACGAGCAGTACACGCGCAACATGGTCACCGCCGCCAGCAGCGCCGACGCCGCTGTGGTGCTGGTCGATGCCACCAAGCTCGACTGGAAGAACCCCGGCCTCGAACTGCTGGTGCAGACGCGCCGCCACTCCCTGCTGGTGCACCTGCTGCGCGTGCATTCGCTGGTGTTCGCCGTGAACAAGCTCGATGCGGTGGAAGACCCGGCGCTCGCCTTCCGCCACATCCGCGATGCGCTGGGCGCGTTCGCTCAGGCCGCCGGCATCGCCGCGCGGGCGACGGTGCCCGTGTCCGCCCTCAAGGGCTGGAACGTGGTGGATGCGCACCCCGGCTGGTGCGGCTACGAAGGCCCGAGCCTGCTGCAGATCCTGGAGCGCCTGCCCAACACGCCCACCGACGTCGCGCTGCCGCTGGCCTTCCCGGTGCAGTGGGTCGAGAAATTCTCGTCCTCCGCCGACACCTCCCAGGGGCGCCGCGTGTTCTGGGGCCGCGTGGCGGCAGGCGCCGTGGCGCCGGGCACGGCCGTGCAGGTGTTCCCGAGCGGCCAGCAGGCCACCGTGGCCCAGGTCCTGGACCATGCGCGCCGCCCCGTAGGCGTGCCGGCCGGCCAGAGCGCGGGCATCGTGCTCGACCGCGAGGTGGATGTGTCGCGCGGCGACTGGATCCTGGCCGCACCGCAGGCCGCCGCCGTAGCCGCCGACGATTTCGACACCCCGGCATCGACGCCGTCGTGGCCCGGCCGGCGCGAGTTGCGCGCCACCGTGGCCTGGATGGACGACGAGCCCCTGGTCGCCGGCCGCGTGTACTGGGCGCTGCACGGCCACCGCTGGGTCAAGGCCAAGGTGCAGCGCGTGGTGCACAAGCTCAACATCCACACGCTGGCCGAAGAAGACGCCGCCCAGCTCGACCCCAATGCCATCGGCCACGTGGACCTGCTGCTGCAGGAGCCCCTGCCCGCCGCGCCGTTCACCCAGGCGCGCGTGCTGGGCTCGCTGATCCTGGTGGATACCGCCAGCCACAAGACCGCTGGCGCGGTGCTCGTGAACGCCCCGGCGGCCTGACCGGCGGCGCCGAATCCTTGCCGTTGCAGGGGCGGCCCCCGGGCCCCTCCCTGAAACGCCCTAAAATCGCGGGTTACCCCCGATCCAACGACAACTCCTGCCATGACTCACGTCGTCTCCGAAAACTGCATCAAGTGCAAGTACACCGACTGTGTGGACGTGTGCCCCGTGGACTGCTTCCGCGAAGGCCCCAACTTCCTCGTGATCGACCCCGATGAATGCATCGACTGCGCCGTGTGCATTCCCGAGTGCCCGGCCAACGCCATCTTTGCCGAGGAAGACCTGCCCCCGGACCAGATCGCCTTCATCAAGATCAACGCCGACCTGTCGCCCCAGTTCAAGAGCATCACCAAGCGCAAGGCGCCCCTGCCCGACGCCGACGAATGGAACGGCAAGCCCGGCAAGGTGGCCGACCTGATCCGCTGAAGCAGACAGGCCCCCGACGCCCCGTGAAGATCGAAGCGACCACAGCCCCCTCGAGAACCATCGAGACGGATGCCGCCGTCATCGGCGCGGGGCCGGTCGGGCTGTTCCAGGTGTTCCAGCTCGGGTTGCAGGGCATTGCAGCCCATGTGATCGATGCGCTGCCCCACGTGGGCGGCCAGTGCGCCGAGCTGTACGGCGACAAACCCATCTACGACATTCCCGGCATTCCCGTCTGCACCGGGCGCGAACTCGTCGCGTTGCTGCAGCGGCAGATCGCCCCGTTCCCACCCACCCTGCACCTGGGCCAGCGTGTCGCCACGCTCGCGCCGCAGCCCGACGGGCGGCTTTTGCTGCAGACCACGGCCGGCACCGCGCTGCTGGCGCGTACGGTCTTCATCGCCGCGGGCGTGGGCGCGTTCGTGCCGCGCGCCGTCAAGGCCGAAGGCATCGATCGCTTCGAAGGCACGCAATTGCATTACCACGAGGATGCGGCCGACACCGCCGGCCGCCATGTGGTCGTGCATGGCGGCGAAGACACCGCCGTGGCCCGCGCCATCGCCTGCGCCCAACCGGGGCCGCACGCCGCCGCCAGCGTGACCCTGCTGCACCGGCGCGATGCCTTCCAGGCGCCACCCGAGGCCCTGGCCCAGCTGCAGGCCCTGCGCGAGGCTGGCCGCATCACGGTGGTGGCCGGGCAGATCGTCGGCATCGAGGTGCAGCACGACCGCCTGAGCGCGCTGCAACTGATCGACCCGGACGGCCAGCCGCGACCGTTGCCACTCGACGTGCTCATCGCCTGCCTCGGCATCTCGCCGCGCCTGGGCGCCGTCGCCGACTGGGGACTGGCGATGGAGCGCAAGCAGCTCGTGGTCGATACCGCGGCCTTCCGCACGGCCATCCCCGGCATCCATGCGGTGGGCGACATCAACACCTACCCCGGCAAGCGCAAGCTGATCCTGTGCGGCTTCCACGAAGCCACGCTGGCGGCCTTCGGCGCGGCCGAATACCTGTCCGGCGCGCCCGTGGCGCTGCAATACACCACCACCAGCGCCCGGCTGCACGAGCGGCTGGGGGTGGCGGTGCCGGCGGCCTCCGCACCGCCCTAGAATCGCGGCTTCGCCAGGGGTGGAACCGGCCGACCGGTCCCCGTCTGAGACTTTCCCCTTGAATCGGCCGGGGTCATCCTCGCGCAGGCCATTCGCCTCCCGCCGCCACGCCCACCGCATGCCGTCCCAGCGTGCCTTGGGGCCAGCCCGTGCCGCGACCCTGCTGTGCCTGCCATCCACGGAGCTTCCATGCCGCCCTCCTCGCCCCCTGCGCCCGCCAACGACGCGCTGATCCCCATCGCGCCCGACCGCCGCGTCTTCCGTTTCGGCGACCATGCCTCGCTGTGGTTCAGCCTGGGCGTGGGCCTGCTGGTGATGCAGGTCGGCGCCTATCTGATGCCCGCGTTGAGCCCGCGCGAGGCGCTGGCGGCCATCGTGGCCGGCTCGCTGATCGGCGCCGGCCTGCTGGGCTGGGTGGCCAAGATCGGCTGCGACAGCGGCCTGGCGAGCGCCGGACTGATGCATGCCGTCTACGGGCGCGCGTTCGCGGGCCTGCCCATCGGGCTCAACATCGTGCAGCTCACGGGCTGGGGCGCGTTCGAGCTGGTGGTGATGCGCGATGCCACGGTGGCCATCGGCCGGCAGGCCGGCGCCATGGGCGGGGCCCACTGGCCGGTGCTGGCCACGCTGCTGTGGGGCGGCATGGTGATGCTGCTGCTCAGCGGCTCGATGGTGCAGCTGGTGCGCCGGCTCATCGCGCGCGTGGCGCTGCCCCTGGTGGTGCTGTCGCTGCTGTGGCTGAGCTGGCAGTTCGTGTCGCTGGCGCAGGCCCAGGGCTTCGCCACGCTGTGGACGCGCCCCGGCGCGGGCGGCATGGGCGTGCTGCCCGCGCTGGACCTGGTGATCGCCATGCCCATCTCCTGGCTGCCGCTGGTGGCCGACTACGCGCGCCACGGCACGTCCGGCCGGTCCGCGCTGCGCGGCACCTGGCTGGGCTACGCGCTGGCCAACCTGTGGTGCTATGCGCTCGGCGTGCTGGTGGCGCTCACGCTGCCCAGCCAGGACCTGGTGACCGCGCTGCTGCTGGCCCAGGGCGGGCTGATCGCGCTGTCGCTCATCCTGATCGACGAGGTGGACAACGCCTATGGCGATGCGTACTCGGGCGCGGTCTCGGCCCACAGCCTGCTGCCGCGCTGGGGCGTGCGCCGCTGGGGTATGGCCATGGCGGCGCTGTGCACGGCGCTGGCCCTGGTGCTGCCCATGCACAGCCTGGAGCCGTTCCTGCTGCTGCTCAGCTCGGTGTTCGTGCCGCTGTTCGGCGTCATCCTGGGCCGGCTGGCGTTCGGCGCGCCGGTGCAGCAGGCCCTGGCAAAGGCGCGGCGGGTGGAGTGGCTGCCCGTCGGCCTCTGGATCGCGGGCATCGCCTGCTACCACGGACTGCCGCGGGTGCTGCCGGCGCTGGGCGCGGCGCTGCCGACACTGTGCCTGTGCTTCGCGCTGGCGTTCCTCACCCGGCCGGGCCGGCGCTGACCCACGCCTGCGGCGCACCCGGCCGGCTTGCGTGGCAGCGTGATGGTTTGATGCAAAAATCGGGCTCCAGCACAATCAAGTCGCCGGCATTCAGCTATTATTTTTATAGCACACCCAGCAGCCTTGGTCGGTGAGGGACGGGCAGGCAGCGCCCCTGCGCGGTCAGCCCTGCAAGATGCGCTGCGCCACCGGGCTGTGCCCGTGGTTCAGCGGCCCGTGGCCCCGGCCGGTGTGCACGTCGGCGCCCGCGGCGATGGCCGCCAGGATGTAGGCGCGCGCATGCTCCACGGCCTGCACCAGCGGCTCGCCGAGCGCCAGGTGCGCGGCGATCGCGGACGACAGCGTGCAGCCCGTTCCGTGCCCGTTGTGCGTGGCGATGCGGGCCGACTGCAGCCGGTGGTACAGGCCCTGCGGCCCGGCCAGCACGTCGATCACCCAGTCGCCCGGCAGGTGGCCGCCCTTGAGCAACACGGCCGGCGCGCCGAGCGCCAGCAGGTCCTGCGCCGCAGCGTCCAGCGCATCGGCGCCGTCCACCGCCCGGCCCAGCAGCAAGCCCGCTTCGTCGAGGTTGGGCGTGACCAGCGTGGCGAGAGGGAACAAGGCCTCGACCAGCACGCCCACGGTTTCTTGCGCGATGAGCCGGTCGCCGCTGGTGGCGACCATCACCGGGTCCAGCACCACGTGCGGCAGGCGGTGGCGGCGGATGGCATCGGCCACCACGCGCACCACCTCGGGCGAATGCAGCATGCCGATCTTCACGGCGTCCACGCCGATGTCCTCCACCACCGCATCGATCTGCTGGCGCAGCATGTCCGGCGGCACGCCGTGGATGGCGCGCACGCCCTGCGTGTTCTGCGCGGTCAGGGCGGTGATGGCGGTCATGCCGTAGCAGCCCAGGGCGCTGAAGGTTTTCAGGTCGGCCTGGATGCCCGCTCCGCCGCCGCTGTCCGATCCGGCGATCGACAGCACGCGTGCGTAGCGGCGGGCGGCCGGCGGCGAGAGGGTCTCAGTGTTCATGGGCAAAAATTATGGCCCATGCGCCAGGTCAAACCGGCGGGCGCGGTCACTGTGCTGTAATCCCTGCACGGACGAAACAGGGGTGTCCCGCCCATGGCGCGCGACTGAGAACATACCCTGGGGCCTGGCGGCCACACCACCGCCCCGCGTGCCCCGCGACCCGATCCAGGTCATGCTGGCGTGGGGAGTTTCATCGGCGGAGCCTTCCCGTTTTGTCCCCCTGTTGGCTTGCAGACAGACGGACCCGATGCGCCCCCTTCTTCTTTCCCCTTCCTCGCCCTCTTCCCTTGCCATTCTGGGCGCCGGCCTCATGGGCCGGTTGCTGGCCGTGGAGCTGGCCCACCAGGGCCATGCGGTCACGGTCTACGACGCCGCCGGGCCCGATGCGCAAGGCGCCGCGGCGCGCATCGCCGCAGCCATGCTGGCACCGTTGGCGGAGTCCGCGGTGACCGAGCCCGGCGTGGTGCGCATGGGCCACTACGCGCTCACGCGCTGGCCGCAGTTGCTGGCCCGCCTGAACGGGCCCGTGTTCTTTCAGCAGGAGGGCACGCTGATCCTGTGGCACCGCCAGGACGCGCCCGAGGCCGCGCGGCTGCGCGGACAACTCGAACGCACCACGGCCACCCTGCCCGAATTGCCGGCCCTGCAGGTGCTCGACAGCGCCGGCGTGCAGGCGCACGAGCCGGCCGTGGGGCAGCGCTTCGCCCAGGGGCTGTATCTGCCCGGCGAGGGCCAGCTGGACAACCGGCAGCTGCTGGCCGCGTTGGAGACCAGCTTCGCCGGCCTGGGCATCGAGGCCCACTGGCACTGCCCGCGCGCGCCATCGGACTTTTCCCCCGGCACGCCCGGCCAGCCGGACTGGGTGATCGACTGCCGGGGCCTGGGCGCCCGCGCGCAGTGGAGCGCGCTGCGCGGCGTGCGCGGCGAGGTCGTGCGCGTGCATGCGCCCGAGGTGACCCTGCGGCGGCCGACCCGCCTGGTGCATCCGCGCTACCCGATCTACATCGCCCCCAAGGAAGACCACCTGTTCGTGATCGGCGCAACCGAGATCGAATCGGACGACCTGTCGCCCGCCAGCGTGCGCTCGACCCTGGAGTTGCTGAGCGCGGCCTACGCGGTGCATTCGGGCTTTGCCGAGGCCCGCATCCTCGAAGTGGCCACGCAATGCCGCCCGACCCTGCCCGACAACCTGCCCGCCCTCCGCCAGGTGCGCCCGCGCGTGCTGGAGGTCAACGGCCTGTACCGCCATGGCTTCATGATCGCCCCGGCCATCCTCGACGCCGTCATGGAATGGTTGAACCAGGGACAATCGGCGCTGGCCTCCCGTTTCGATCTGGCCCTGCACCTCGACGAAGAGGCAGCCCTTTCCCCATGAACATCACCATCAACCAGACCGCCACGACCCTGCCGGAGCCTGCCACCGTAGCCGACGCGCTGGCCGCCATCGCCGCGCGCCCGCCCTTTGCCGTGGCCGTGAACACCGTTTTCGTTCCCAACACCCAGTACCACCTGCGCCAGCTTGCCGCGGGCGACCGGGTGGAAGTGATCTCGCCCGTGACGGGCGGCTGAGCACCATGCATTCCCCTTCCAACCCTTCCCGAGACAACGACGACGCCGATGCGCTGGTGCTGTACGGCCAGCGCTTTTCCAGCCGCCTGCTGCTGGGCACCGCCCGTTACCCATCCCCCAGCGTGCTCGAAGCCGCCGTGCAGCGCGCCCGGCCCGCGATGGTGACCGCCTCGCTGCGGCGCCAGGGCAGCAACGCCGCCGAGACCGGCAGCGGCTTCTGGGAGCTGCTGCGGCGCCTGGAGGTGCCCGTGCTGCCCAACACCGCCGGCTGCCACAGCGTGCAGGAGGCCATCACCACCGCGCAGATGGCGCGCGAAGTGTTCGGCACGCCCTGGATCAAACTGGAGCTGATCGGCGACGACTACACGCTGCAGCCCGACACGCTGAACTTGGTCGATGCCGCCTCGCAGCTGATCCGCGACGGCTTCCAGGTACTGCCCTACTGCACCGAGGACCTGGTGCTCTGCCAGCGCCTCGTCGACGTGGGCTGCCAGGCGGTGATGCCCTGGGCCGCGCCCATCGGCACCGGCCGCGGCCCCGTCAACCCCTACGCGCTGCAGCTGCTGCGCGAGCGCCTGGACGTGCCCATGCTGGTGGACGCCGGCCTGGGCCTGCCCTCGCATGCCTGCCAGGTGATGGAATGGGGCTATGACGGCGTGCTGCTGAACACCGCCGTGGCCCTGGCGCAAGACCCGGTGGCCATGGCCGGCGCCTTCGCCGACGCCGTGCAGGCCGGCCGCACCGCCCGCCGTGCGGGCGCCATGGCCGCGCAGGAAGCCGCCCAGCCGAGCACCCCGGTGCTGGGCACCCCTTTCTGGCACCACGACCATGGCTGAAATGCTGCATGGAACCGCTTCGGGGCACGCCGCATCGGTGCGCGCCATCCTGGCCGCGCATGGCGCCGCCTTCGCCGACTTCCCATCCCAGCCGGCCCCCGTGCCGCTGTCCGGCGGCCCGGTGTACCGCGCGGCGCTGGAGGCCTGCAGCGCATTGGGTTTCATCGCCAGCGATGCCGAGTGCCTCGCCCGGGCCTGGCAGGCACAGACGGACCGCACCGGCGGCTTCGATGCCTCGCAGTGGCCCGATGCGCCGCAAGACTTCGGCCTGCAGCCGCTGCCGCACCGCCAGCCTTTCCCCGCCTGCCCCGAGCGGCTGGGTCTCTATGCAGTGCTGCCCGATGCGCAATGGGTGGGCCGCATGGCCCGTGCCGGCGTACCCACCGTGCAGCTGCGCTACAAGACAGACGACGCACAAACCATCGCGCACGAAGTGCGGGCCGCCGTGGACGCCGTGCGCGGCACGCATGCCCTGCTGTTCATCAACGACCACTGGCAGGCCGCCATCGACGCGGGCGCCTACGGCGTCCACCTGGGCCAGGAAGACCTCGATGCGCTGGCGCCTGCGCAGCTGCAGGCCATCCGCGACGCCGGCCTGCGCCTGGGGGTCAGCACCCACGGCTATGCGGAAATGGTGCGCGCCGATGCCGCGGCGCCCAGCTACGTGGCCATGGGGGCGGTGTTTCCCACCACGCTCAAGAAGATGGCCACCGTGCCCCAGGGGGTCGCACGCCTGGCCGGCTACGCCCGGCTGATGCGGCACTACCCGATGGTCGCCATCGGCGGCATCGGGGCGCCGCAGTTCGGCGAGGTGCTGGCCACGGGCGTGGGCTCGATCGCCGTGGTGCGGGCGCTCGTCAATGCCGACGATCCGGAAGCCGCGGCACAGGATCTGATGGCCCGCATGGCGGGCTGACACCGGCAACCCCTGGCAGGCGCGCGCCGACGACAGAAAGCCGCAACGCGCGGCATGCCCTGCATCGAAAAAGGCCCCGAAGGGCCTTTTTCCGTTACTTGTCCGTGCGCTGCTTTCGCTCCAGCTCTTCGAGCTCCAGACGCAACTCCATCTTGTCGTTGTCCATGCCGAAGCCGACCGGATCCCCCGCCGAAGGCGGCGCGGTGACGGGCACCGGGGGCAGCTCGCTCAGCGTGAGCGGTGGTGGATCGGTCAGGTCGATGTCCAGCATGGCCTCGGAGATCGGCTTGGGGGCTAGAGGCGCCGGGATCGATTCCCAGGAGAACCCGGCAGACAGTGAGTCCAGCGATTGCAGCTCCTGCTCCCGACGCGCGGAGAGGCTGTCCACACCGAAGGCGCTGGCGGAAGGCAATTCCGGCTCGGGCTCGATTTCCAGCGGCGGGGGCGTGAGGGGTGTGGTGCGGGTGCGTGGCGGCGGTGCCCCGCGGGCACTGGCCGGCGTAGTCTGCGCGATGGCCAGCAACAGCAACAGATCGTCGTAGGCCGCCAGATCGAACGGCGAGGCGATGGCGTCTTCGCCGCGGCGGAACAGGCAGCCTTCGAGGGTGTCCAGCACCTCGGGGGAGGACCATTCGGCCTCGATGGCCGCCAGCGCTTCCGTGTAGCTTTCCAGCGTCAGGCCCGTCCGGTGGAACGAGGAGAACTCCGGCACCTGCGCATTGAACTGCGCCTGGAACTGGGCACGCAGCTGATTGAAGCTGTCCACGCGGCTGAGCGTGTGGTACAGGCGCAGCAACTCCAGGTAGGCAAAGGGCGAGGTCTCTCCATGCTCGGCAATGTGGCGCTTGAGCACACCGATGGCCTGGTCATGCTCGCCCACCGACACGAAGAAGTCGGCCTGCTGCTGAATGTCGAACAGGTCCTCCGGATGCACGATGGGCGCGGCCCGGACAGCAGATGGCGGCGGTACCAAGGACACGGGCGGCACGGGGGGCGGCGGCGCCAGGGGCGCTGGCGCGCTGCGCAACGAGGGCTCGGTGCGGCGCATCACCGGCGGCGGAGCGCGCTCGGGCAAGGTAGCGGCGCGTGGTGCGGGCTTGGCGGGCACCGGGGCGGGCGTTGGCACGGGCACGGCTACGGCAGCAGGCACCGCTGCGGGCGTGGCATATGCGACCGGCTCGGGCATGCCCGGCCACTCGTCCGCCGCCTGCGGCGCGGTCTGAAGCGACTCGCGACCCGTCGGCCCATCCACCACCGCGCCGCCCAGGGGCCCGTTGCCGCCACTGGCAGCGACGGCATGGCTCCAGTCCAGCGCCGACTGGCGGCGTGCGCGCGCCCAGATCCAGGCCGCCAATCCCAGGGCCAGGACCAGCAAGGCCAGCAGCCCGTAGACCACCGTGGCGGAAAACCGCTCGGTCTCGGCGGCTTCGAGTTGCTGCCTGAGCTGGGCGGCGGCCGCGCGCTCGGAGGTGGCCTGGGCACGCTGCGTTGCCACCTCGGCTTCGAGCTTGCCAGTGCGTGCCGCGGACTGCTGCAGCTCTTCCACGGGCGTGTTCAGCGCCTTCCACAGCGCAGCGGCTTCGGCGCGCTGGGGGCTGGCATCAGTGGCGGTAGGCGCCGCCATCTCGGGGGCCGCGCGCAATGGCAGCGGGGCATCGAGCCACACATCCAGAGGCTCCATCACGAGGCGGGGGCGCTCGGCGGGCGCCGGCTGCTGCGGGCTGGTGAACACCGCGCGGCCCGAAGCGGGCGTGGCGGGGGCCGCCGCAGCACGGGGTGCGGCAGCATTCGCGGCAGGGGCCCGTGGGGGACGGGGCGCCGCCGCGGGCCTGCGAGGGGGTACATCCGTGGTGGCTGCGGCGGAAGTCCGTCCCGCACCCGTTGCAGCCGCGCCGTCGCCTGCCAGCCCAGGACCTGTGGCCGGTGCCGTGCGAGGCCGCGCCAATTGGCCCAGATCCACGGGGCGGGAGGTGCCAGCCGCCGATTCAGGCAGCTGCGCAAAAAAAGTGTAGTTTCGTGTAACACCACCGCGGCATCCCGCAGTGAGCCTGGCGGTGAGAATGGGTTCGTCGGCCGACACATTGGCCTGCACGCGCACGGCAGCGGATCGGCCGGCCGAGGCGGGTATCGGCGTCACCCGGACTTTGGAATCCGGAACTGGAGTCTCGCCGGACACCAGCCGGGCCGCCACGCAGGACGATTCGATGTCCGTGCCCGGGTCGGGCTGCACCTCGAACACCAGATCCACCGGAGCGCCCAGCACCACGGCGCCGCGGCTCGCGCCCAGCGAAAGTGCCGTGGCGCTGCAGGCAACCATCGACAAACTTGCACCAAGAATCGCGTTACTTATTTTCACAACAGTTTCTTTTTTGTTCGGCCCATTCTGGCACATAAGTCCTCCCCAATACGCCGCCGCCATAATGCGCCCCATGACCAGCAACCCATTTTCCTTCGTGGGCATCATAGGCACCGGTGCCATGGGCCAGGGCATTGCCCAGATGGCGGCACAGGCCGGCAGCAATGTTCTTCTATTTGATGCCAAGCCTAACTCAGCAGGCGAAGCGATTGACCATATCAAGCAGCAATGGCTGCGCCTCGTAGGCAAGGGCCGCATTACCGAAGCCCAGGCCGGCGACTGGCAGGCGCGGTTGACGGCGGTGTCCTCGCTGGAAGGTCTGGCGCCATGCGACCTGATCGTCGAAGCCATTGTGGAACGGCTCGACGCCAAGCAGTCGCTTTTTGCACAGATGGAGCGCATTGTCGCCACAGATGCCGTGCTGGCAAGCAACACGTCGTCGCTTTCGGTGACGGCCATTGGTGCGGCGCTGCAACACCCCCAGCGTCTGGCGGGTTTCCATTTCTTCAATCCCGTGCCGCTGATGAAGGTGGTGGAAGTCATCGCCGGCCTGCGCACGGACCCGGCCGTGTGCGAGCGGCTTGCCGCGCACGCCCGCTGCATGGGCCACACCCCGGTGCAGGCGCAGGACACGCCGGGCTTCATCGTCAACCATGCGGGTCGCGGCTACGGCACCGAGGCGCTGCGGATCGTGAGCGAGGGCATTGCCGACTTCGCCACGGTGGACCGCATCCTGCGCGACCAGGTCGGCTTCAAGCTCGGCCCCTTCGAACTCATGGACCTGACCGCGCTCGATGTCTCGCATCCGGTCATGGAGTCGGTCTACCACCAGTATTTCGAGGAGCCCCGCTACCGCCCCAGCGTGATCACCGCCCAGCGCTTGGCCGGTGGCATGCTTGGCAGGAAGACCGGCGAAGGCTTCTTCCGCTATGCCGACGGCGTGGCGCAGGTGCTCGCGGAGCCAGCCGCGCCGGTCGTGGACCACATACCGCCGGTCTGGGTGTCTCCCCGCGCCGCGCGGCGGGCCGAGCTGTACCAGTTGCTCAAGGACCTGGGCGCGCAGATCGAAACCGGCACCTCGCCCTCTCCCAACGCGATCACGCTGGTGGCGCCCCTGGGATTCGACATCACCACGGTGGCCGTGGTGGAGCGGCTCGACCCGGCACGTACCCTGGGCATCGACATGCTGGTGGAAGACCCCGCCACCAGGCGCCGCGTGCTGGCCACCAACCCCGCCACGCGCCTGGACATCCGCAACGCGGCCCACGCGCTGTTCGCCCGCGACGGCAAGCCGGTGAGCGTGATCCGCGACAGCGGCGGCTTCGTCACGCAGCGCGTGGTGGCCACCATCGTGAACATCGCCAGCGACATCTGCCAGCAGGGCATCTGCAGCCCGGCCGACCTGGAAACGGCGGTCACGCTGGGCCTGGGGTATCCGATGGGCCCCCTCGCCATGGGCAATCGCTGGGGACCGACCAACATCCTCGAAGTGCTGTTCAACATGCAGACCGTGTATGGCGACACGCGCTACCGGCCCAGCCCCTGGCTGCGCCGGCGCGGCGCGATCGGGCTCAGCCTGCTGCACGAAGAAGAGTGAACCCACCGATCTTCCCTGCGGGCCGGCGCACCGCCGGCCCTGCCCGCCTCTTCTTTACTTAAAGCGCCCATGCCCGCACAACTCCAGAGCACCAGCCACGGACAGACCCTCGTGCTGACCATCCGCCATCCGGAAATGAGCAACGCGCTCGATCCGGCCATCTACGCGGCGGGCATCGAAGCCCTGAACGGCACCGAGCGCAGCGCGGAGGTGCGCAGCGTGGTCATCACCGGCGCCGACGGCACGTTCTGCGCGGGCGGCAACCTGCAGCGGCTGCTGGCGCGGCGCCAGGAAGATGCCGAATCGCAGGCGCAGGGCGTGGAAGCGCTGCACCACTGGATCGAAACCATCCGCGCCTACCCCAAGCCGGTGATCGCCGCGGTCGAGGGCGCTGCAGCCGGCGCGGGCTTCTCGCTGGCGCTGGCCTGCGACCTCGTCGTGGCGGCGCGCAACGCGACTTTCACCATGGCCTACAGCAGCATCGCGCTGTCGCCCGACGGCGGCGCAAGCTGGAGCCTGGCCCAGGCCGTGCCACGCCAACTGGCCAGCGAAATGCTCATGGGTGGTGGCAAGGTGGATGCCGAACGCCTGCACGCCCTGGGCGTGGTCAATCGGCTGTCGCAGGCCGGCTCGGCCCTGGCCTGCGCGCTGGAACTGGCGGACACCCTGAACGCACGCGCCCCCAATGCGCTGGCCAGCATCAAGGAGCTGATCAGCGAGGCGCCGCAGAACACGCTGACCACACAGCTGGCCCAGGAGCGCCAGCACTTCGTGCGCAACCTGCAGCACCCCAACGCGGGTGAAGGCATCTCCGCCTTTCTCGAAAAACGCGCAGCACGCTATCAATAACATAGCAATCAAGACATATAAAACGCCGGCGCCAGGGCTTTTTTCCTTGAACTGCCGCGCCTGATCCCTTGCCTGGGTCCTGTGCCTGCCCCTTGCGGCAGCGTCGCGGCGTGGCCGTGCGCGCGTGCCAGACACGCAGGCGACAGCCCCGGGACAACGAGCAGCAGGCGCACCGGTCCCGGGCGCGACAATGAAAGCGATACCAGTCACCCAAAAGACAGACCAATGGACGACCCCATTCTTACCATCGAAGAACGTGAAGCGATCAATACCGGTCGCTGGTTCTCTTCCCTCTCCCCTTCTCTGCGGCACGACATTCTCCGATGCGCGTACGTCAAACGCTTCAAGGACGGCGGCCTGATCGCCGCCCGCGGCGATCCGCCCGAGGAATGGATCGCGTGCGCTCGCGGCGCGGTGCGGGTGAGTTCCACCTCCATCTCGGGCAAGCAGATCACGCTGACCTACGTGGAGCCCGGCATCTGGTTCGGCGACGTGGCGATCTTCGACGGGGACCGCCGCACGCACGATGCCTATGCCCACGGCGACACCACCATCCTGTGCGTGGCCAAGGCCGACTTCCGCAAGATCCTCAGCGCGCACGTGGAGTTCTACGAAGCCATGCTGCGCCTGCATGCGCGGCGCATCCGCCAGCTCTACGGCCTGGTGGAAGACCTCAACACCCTGCCCCTGCGCGCGCGGCTGGCCAAGCAGTTGCTGCACCTGGTGCGCAGCTACGGCATTCCCAGCCTCTCGGACGGACGCGAGATGCGCATTGGCCTGCAACTGGCGCAAGAAGAGCTGGCGCAATTGCTGGGCGCTTCGCGCCAGCGCGTGAACCAGGAACTCAAATCGATGGAGCGCGAGGACGCCATCCGCATCGAGCCGGGCGGCCTCGTGGTGCGTGACCGCGAAGCCCTGATGCGCATCGCAGAAACCGACAACTGACCGACCCGCCGGCCTCCCACCTCCACCGCACTCCATGAGCAACTACGACCACTTCATCGGCACCCGACCCGTCTCCGATCAGCATGCGTTCGACACCCGGGCCCTGAGCGACTGGCTGGGCCGGAACCTGGATGGATTCGCCGGACCGCTGACGGTGGAGATGTTCAAGGGCGGCCAGTCCAACCCCACCTACAAGCTCGTCACGCCGGGCCGCAGCTACGTCATGCGCGCCAAACCCGGGCCGGTAGCCAAGCTGCTGCCATCGGCCCATGCGATCGAGCGCGAGTTCGCGGTGATGAGCGGGCTGGCCGGTACCGACGTGCCCGTGCCCCACATGCATGTGCTGTGCGAGGACGAGTCGGTGATCGGCCGGGCGTTCTACGTGATGGAGTTCATGGAAGGCCGTGTGCTGTGGGACCAGTCGCTGCCCGGCCTGCAACCGGCCGAGCGCGGCGCCATCTACGACGAGATGAACCGCGTGATCTCGGCACTGCACACGGTGCGTTTCGCCGACCGGGGCCTGGCCGGCTATGGCAAGCCCGGCAATTACTTCGACCGGCAGATCGGCCGCTGGAGCAAGCAGTACGCGGCCTCCATCACCCAGCCCATCGAGGAGATGGACCGGCTCATGGAGTGGCTGCCTGCGCACATTCCGGAGAGCGCGCGCGACGAGAACCGCGTGTCCATCGTGCATGGCGACTTCCGGCTCGACAACCTGATGTTCCACCCCACCCAGAACCGCGTGATCGCGGTGCTGGACTGGGAGCTGTCCACCCTGGGCCATCCACTGGCTGATTTCAGCTACCACTGCATGGCCTGGCACATCCCGCCGGGCATGTTCCGCGGCATCGCGGGGCTGGACATCGCGGCACTGGGCATTCCGGACGAGGCCGACTACATCCGCCGCTATTGCGAGCGCACCGGCTTCACCACGCCCGAGGCGCTGCGCGCCGACTGGAATTTCTACTTGGCCTACAACCTGTTCCGCCTGGCCTCGATCCTGCAAGGCATCGCCAAGCGGGTGGAAGCCGGCACCGCCTCCAGCGCCCAGGCACGCACCTCGGGCGAAGGCGCCCGGCCCCTGGCCCAGATGGCCTGGGGGTTTGCCCAGCGCATGTGAAACCACGGCCGGCGATGCAGCACCGCCGGCCTGCCCCCAAGCCTTTCAACCGGAGGACCGCGATGGATTTTGATTACTCACCGAAGACCCAGGACCTGCAGGCACGCCTGCGGCAGTTCATGGACGACCACATCTACCCTTCGGAGCCCGCCTATGCCGCCGAGTTGGCGGCCAACACCGCCGCCGGCAAGCGCTGGACGGCCCTGAACACCATCGAGCAGCTCAAGCCCAAGGCCCGCGCCGCCGGGCTGTGGAATTTGTTCCTGCCAGTGGACAGCGCCGCCGCCTCGGGCTATGACGGCGCCGGGCTGACCAACCAGGAATACGCGCCGCTGGCCGAGATCATGGGCCGCGTGCCGTGGGCCAGCGAGGTGTTCAACTGCTCCGCGCCGGACACCGGCAACATGGAGACCATCGCCCGCTATGGCAGCGAGGAGAACAAGGCGCGCTGGCTCAAGCCGCTGCTGGAGGGGCAGATCCGTTCGGCCTTCGCCATGACCGAGCCCGACGTGGCCTCCAGTGACGCGACCAACATCGAGACGCGCATCGAACGCCAGGGCGACGAGTACGTCATCAACGGCCGCAAGTGGTGGATCTCGGGCGCGGCGGACCCGCGCTGCGCGGTGTTCATCACCATGGGCAAGAGCGATCCGGAAGCGGCCCGCCACTCCCAGCAGAGCATGGTGCTGGTGCCCGCCGACACGCCCGGCATCCGCGTCCTGCGACCGCTGAACGTGTTCGGCTACGACGACGCGCCCCACGGGCACGTGGAGATGGTGTTCGAGAACGTGCGCGTGCCCGCCTCCAACATCCTCCTGGGCGAGGGCCGCGGCTTCGAGATCGCCCAAGGCCGACTGGGCCCGGGCCGCATCCACCACTGCATGCGGCTCATCGGCCTGGCCGAACGCGCGCTCGAGCTGATGTGCCGCCGCGCCAGCAGCCGCGTCGCCTTCGGCAAGCCGGTCTCGCAGCAGACGGTGACGCAGGAGCGCATCGCCGAGGCCCGCTGCAAGATCGACATGGCCCGCCTGCTCACCTTGAAAGCGGCGTGGCTGATGGACGTGGCCGGCAACAAGGTCGCACGCACCGAGATCGCCATGATCAAGGTGGTCGCGCCCAGCATGGCCTGCCAGGTGATCGACTGGGCCATGCAGGTGCATGGCGGCGGCGGCATGTGCGACGACTTTCCGCTGGCCTATGCCTACGCCAACGCGCGCACCCTGCGCTTTGCCGATGGCCCGGACGAGGTGCACCGCAACGCTATCGCCAAGTGGGAACTGGGCAAGTACGGAACCTACGGCAGTCGCGTGGAGCCGCCCATCACGCGCGGCTGCTGACTGCCTGCAGCCCCAAGGTGCAGGGGCCCACGGCTCCCTGGCCCCTGCCCTTCAGATTCCACTCAAAGAGGTTGCGATCGCCCCGGATCCCGGGGCGTTTTTCCATGGCATCGAGAATCGGCACGGGTCGCCCCAGACCCGAAGCCCACCGTCACTCCCAACGTTGCCGAGCCGCAATGGCCCCCAAGGGGTACTCGCGCCGTCCATGCGGTTGGCGCAGGACAATCCGGCAAGCGAAACGCTCGATGCCGATATCGTCTTCCAGCATCTTTTCCATCAGCGCCTGAAAAGCGCCGATGCCCGACACCACGATCTTGAGCAGGTAGTCGTATCCGCCGCTGACGTTGTAGCACTCGACGATCTCTTGGTACTTCCCGGCGCCTTCCTCGAACTTTCGAAAATCATGCGGCCGGTGGCTGCCGATGGTGACCTCGGAGAACACGATGACGTGATCCCCCAGTTTTTCAAGCGCGATGTCGGCGCTGTAGCCACGGATCAGTCCGATCTCCTGCAGCCGCTTCGTGCGCAGGAGACACGGGCTGGGGCTCAGCCCCACCGACTTGGCCAGATCGACGTTCGAGCAGCGCCCTTCGCGCTGAAGATGCGCGAGGATCTTGAGGTCAAACCGATCGAACAGGATGGCCGATTTCATGGCGCTATCGTATGGCCAAGCCGCCTTGCCTTGTGGTGCATGTCTCGGCCAGCGATTCGTCGAGCGCTTGGACAACCATGCCGGCCTGCTCCGCCGACAACACCAGCGGCGGGCGGATCTTGAGCACGTTGTGTCCCTGGGCACACGCGCTGAGCAACACGCCTTTGTCGCGCATCCGGTTGACGACCCGGCTGGTGAGTTCGCGCGCCGGCGCCCGCGTCGCCCGGTTTGATACCAGTTCGACGCCCACGAAGAGCCCCGCCCCCCGAACGTCGCCGATGGCCTCGTGCTTCGCGGCAAGCCCCGCGATGCCGTCGAGCAGCAATCGGCCGATCCTGGCCGCGTGCGGCACCAGTCGGTCCCGCTCGATGGTCTCCAACACCGCCAGGGCCGCTGCGCATGAGACCGTGTTGCCGGCGAAGGTGTTGAAGTAGCGGGAGTTCTTGCCGAATTCCGCCAGGGCGTCGGCTGTCGCAAGGATGCCGGCGATCGGCTGGCCGTTGCCCATGGGCTTGCCCATGGTGACGATGTCGGGAACGAGGCCATGGCGCTGGAATCCCCACAGATGCTCGCCCGTGCGGCCGAAGCCAGGCTGCACCTCGTCGGCGATGAACAGCCCGCCAGCGCGCTGGATCGCCTCGACTGCCCCCTTCAGGAAGCCCGCGGGCTCGGGGAGTATGCCGTCGCTGGTGAAAAGCGAATCGACGATCAAGGCGGCCGGCCGGATGCCATGGCGCTGCAGGTCGGCGATGGCCGCCTCGACGTCGCGCGTGAAGCGCTCGCCGAGGTCGGCACCCTCGGCGTGGTAACGGCGCGGCGCCGGCACCAGGCGAACGTGCGCCCCCAGGTCGACGGTCGGGCCCAGCGAGGGCGAGAACTGCGACACGGCGTCCGTGATGCCGTGGTATGCCGTGTCGGTGACGACCACCCCCGTGCCGCCGGTGCGCACCTTGGCGATGCGATAAGCCAGGTCGTTGGCCTCGCTGCCGGTGCAAGTCAGCATCAGGTGGGCCAGATCCGTGCCCGGCACGCTGGCCAGCAGGCGCTCGGCCAGCTCGAGGATGGTGTCGTGGAGGTAGCGCGTGTTGGTCGCGAGGGTCGTCACCTGGCGGCAGATCGCCTCGGTCACCGCGGGGTGGCAATGACCGAGCGAGGTAACGTTGTTGTAGGCGTCGAGGTAGCGGCGGCCCTGGGGGTCCATCAGCCAAACGCCGTCACCGCGCACGATGTGCAGCGGATGCTCATACATCAGCCGGTAGGCCGGGCCGAGCAGCGCATTGCGCCGATCGATCATGGCCTCGGTGGCGGGGCCGACCTGGGCTCGGCCAGGGATGTAGGCATTGACCATATTGAAATCAGCAGTGGTTTTCATGGCGGGGTTTCAGTGGGTGTGGGGGTCAACAGGCGGTCGCGCGCCTCGTGGCGGGAAAGGTCTGCCATCTGCGACAGCGCCTGCCAGGCCGCCGGGTTATGCCGCATGATGTAGTCGCGGTTTTCGGGATAGCGCAAGGCACGCCACTCCGAGATCAAGGCCGTGATCAGGTGGCGCGTCGCCATGAGATCAGCGACGATCTCCTGCTCCGGCTCGGTCAGCGGCACAACGGATTGGTAGGCCCTGACGAACTGCGCCGGCCCTTCGAACGGATCGGCGCAGCCGGCCATGTGGAAGGCCGCTGCCGTGGCCACCTCGCCGACCAATGGCGCGTGCAGCATGTCGCCGAAGTCGATGATGCCGGTGATGCGCGACGGGTCGTGCGGCGCGACCAGCACGTTGTAGAGGTGATAGTCGTTATGGATCACCTGCGCCCTCAACGAAGCAAGGCGAGGCAGCACGTGGTCGATGAAGCGGGCCATGAACGACTGGGCCAGCACGCGCCTCGGGCCTTCCACCAGGCTGTCGAGCTGGACGGTCAGACGATGCGCTGCCGACACGTTCCACAGCAGATCATGGGCCGCCGCCGGGTGCGTGAAGCCTTGCAGGGCAAGGTTCAGCGCGGCCAGGCCCTGCCCCATCGCCACCCGCTGGGCAGCGGTTCGCGGTGTCTCCCGGATCTGGATGCCATCCAGGTAGGTGAGCATGCGCACGGTGGTCCGGATGCCCCCGGCGAGTTCCACGGTATCGCGCGCGCGTCCGTCCAGCATCCGCACCACGCGCGGAACCGGCTGGCCGGGCGATGTGCGGGCGATGTGCTCGATGGCGGCGATCTGGAAATCGACCAGTTCCACCCGCTCCGAGGGGTTGCTGATCTTGAACACGTAGCGCGCGCCGTCGGCCGATTCCAACGCGCAGTTTTGGTCGCGCTCGCCAGCGAGTGCCCTCACGCCGACGTCGAGGCCGTAGAGGCGCTTCACCAGCCGCTGCACCTCGGCTGGCGCCAGTTGGGGCGCTGCTGTGCTCAGTGCCGCGGCTTGGTCACGCATCGCGCCCTGGGTTCCCAGGTGGGGGTCGAGGCGGAGCATCAGAGTCCGAGCAATGCAGGAAGCTGGCGAACGTCTGTCAGGCGGCACACGCCATAGTCGCTCGACGCAGGCTCATGGCCCCGGTCGATGAAGGCCTTGGCCATGAACCCCAGGTCGGACGCCGTCATCAGGTCATAACGAAAACTCGACGAGACATGCATCATCTGATCGGGCCCGCATCCCAGCCGGTCGAACATGTATTCGAAGGCTTGCATGCGCGGCTTGTACGCGCGCGCTTCCTCGGCGGTATAGACCGCGTGGAAGGTGGCCTTGAGGTGCGCGACGCTGTGGGGAATCAGGTCGACCATCGAGTTCGACAGGACGACCAGCGGTACTTCTGGCGCAATCGCCTCCAGCACTTCCACCACGTTCGGGTGTGGCTGCCAGGTCGGCACGGCGTCGTACAAAGCGGCAGCATCCGATGCCAGGCATTCGATGCCGTGCGCCTTGCAGGCACGTTGGATGGCGTTCGCCACCACGTCGTAGAAAGGCTTCCAGTCGCCCAGCACCTCGTCGAGGCGATAGGCCCGAAAACTGTCCAGGAACGCAGGCATCCGATCGGCCGCCACCCGGTCTTTGAACAGGATCTTTGCCGTCGGCCCCATCTCGAAGTTGATGAGCGTGCCGTAGCAGTCGAAGCTGATGAATCGAGGTTTGAAGATCATGGGCAGATCTGCTGTGTTGAGGTGAAACGAGTCTAGGACTGCACCCTTTACAGGAGATGCCATAACGATGCGAGTCCCGAGCAGTTTCTTTGTCAATCTGCACGGGGCCTGGCATTTTTGGATAGTGTTGTTTTGCCCTCGTCCGGCGCGATGGCGGCCACTACTGCATCGCGAGGCGCACCCTGCGCATGCGATCACGCAGGGGTGGCCCGATGGGGAAATGGGGCTGAAATCCCAGCGCCGACGGGCAGGTCCCGTTGCGCTGAGCACTTGCCGATTCGTCAGGCCAGCCTTGGCTCGCCGCGTTGGAAGACCGCGTTCGATCGGCCCGCAGCGAGCCGCTGCGATCTCCCTGCATTCACGGTCGCAGCGAATCCGCCTCGGCGCAATTCGTGCCAGCCGGTCCTAGTTCTTCGCTGTGCCCTGCGGCAGGTGCTGCAGGGCGCTGCGGGCAGCCTCGTGCAGCAGCATCACCGCATCGGCCAGTGTCTGCAGGTGGTCGCCCGGGTATTCGATGCGCAGCGACACCTTGCCGCGCGCCACCATCAGCATCAGCGGCGGCGCTTTCGGCGCGCGCGTGCCCGCTTCATCGGGCTCGCCCTGGGCCGGCAGCAGCATCTCCAGCAGATGGGACACCATGGACGGCTGCACCCACCGCTTGGCGTGCAGGCCGCCCTCGCCCACCACCGCGAAATGCTGCCAGAAAGGCAGCGGCACGCCGGGCCACGCCATCTCCTCGAACATGGCGAGCCAGCGCACTTCCTCGGGCAGGTCCCCTGGCAACGAGGTCTGCAGCGTGTCGGTGAAGGCACCGTAGGCTTCGCGTTCCAGTGCCTCCTTGAGGGGGCGGGATACCAGCATCAGCGCCACGTCGGGCTCCACGCCCACATCGATGCGTGCGCGCAGTTCCGTGCCCCTCAGGTAGTGGCGCTGCGGCGCCCCGCACTCCAGGCGCCAGGTGCGCCCTTCGTACTGGCCCAGCATCAGGAACCCGCCAGGCTCCGCGGTACGCGAGAAAGCCAGGCCCTGCGCGGCCGCCCATTGCTCGGTGTCCTCCAGCGATACGGGGCGCGGAGGATCGTCGGGGCGTGGGCCCAAGGCGAAGGCTTTGCGAAAGCGCTCGAACATGGTGTGAAAAAATCAGGGCAAAGGCTCGGCAGAAGCAGCCATTATTCGCCCAAACCGGCCCCCTCTGCTCGCACGCGCCAGCATGCACGGCACTTTCCACCCCTTGGGACTTTTTGGGTACTTCTTCGCTACTCGCCAGGCCGTTTCTGCCTGGCCATCCGATATCACCGCATGACCGCACCGCCCGCCGCCCCGACCCACGCCGCCGCCCTCTCGCGCAGGGCCGCCATCGCCGCAGCGGCCCTGGGGCTGCTGCCCGTTGCCGGGGCACGGGCTGGCACCGGCGCGACGTGGCCGCCAGAGGGCACCTCCGACACCGCGGTGCAATTGGTGCGGTGGGTGCAGGGCACGGCCGACCACGGCGGCCTGCCGTTCGCCGTGATCGACAAGCTGGGCGCGCGCCTGCATGTCTTTGCCGCCGACGGGCGCTGGCGCGGCAGCGCGGCCGTGCTGCTGGGCTCCGCCCGCGGCGACGCCTCGGTGCCCGGCATCGGCGACAAGCCCCTGTCGAAGATTCGGCCCGAGGAGCGCACCACCCCGGCCGGCCGTTTCATCACCGAGCCGGGGCTGAACCTGCGCGGCGACCACATCGTCTGGATCGACTACGACGCCGCCGTGTCGCTGCACCGGCTGCGCAGCGTGAGCCCCGCAGAGCGCCGGCGCGAGCGGCTCGTGCATGGCAGCGCCGAGGACAAGCGGATTTCCTACGGCTGCGTGAACGTGGACGCGGCGTTCTACGACCGGCTCATCGCGCCCGTGTTCGGCCAGTCGGCGGGCGTGGCGTACATCCTGCCGGACACTTGGTCTTTTGCGACTGTTTTTGCAGCGGCCAGCGCTTATCCGTAAAGCGGCGGCGGCCTGTTGGGCTCAAACGGCGGCGCGCTCCAGCCGGAACACCGGACGGCGCTCGCCCACGGGCACGCCCCGCGCGCTCAGCAGCGGCGCGGCACGCCAGGGCGCCAACGCGGCGCGCTGGGCGTCATTCATCCAGCCCAGCTGGTCCAGCACCTCGACGGCGGCGGCGATCTGCGCGTTCATGTTGCCGTCCATGACCTTGAGCGCGAAGGCCTCGCCCCGGCTGCGGCTGCCCAGCACCTGCACGCCATCGGCGCCCGTCTTGGACACCCAGTCGCCCCCGCCGGCCCGCATGAAGTCGGCATCGTGTCGCCCCGTGCCCGAGCCCAGTGCAGGAAACGCCACCATGGCATCGGCCAGCGCCGCCAGGTGCGGGCCCAGGTCGCTGTCCTGCGGTGCTTCGCCGGCCAGCCGGGCGTAGCCCCGCGCCAGGTGCGTCAGCGGCATGGCGTAGTTGGGCGCCGAGCAGCCGTCGATGCCCATGGCCAGCTCTTCGGGTGCGAGCCCTACGGCGCTGGCGACCTGCTCGCGCACCTGGGTCTGCAGCGGGTGCGTAGGGTCGGTGTAGTCGGGCAAGGAGAGGCCCTGCTGCACGCAGTACGCAACGAACCCCGCATGCTTGCCGCTGCAGTTGTGGTGGCGCTCGTCGTGCACGGCGCCGGGCGCCAGCGTGCCCAGCCCGAGCGCCGCGAACAGCGGCACGTGGCAGCCGCAGCGCAGCACGGTGTGGGCCTGGCCCACGCTGTCGAGCATGCCCTGCACCACCTGCACGTGCTGCGCTTCGCCGTTGTGGCTGGCGCACAGCAAGGCCAGTTCGCGCTCGCCCCAGGCGAGGGCGTGCACGCCCCCGGACCGCAGCAGCGGCAGGGCCTGGAAGGCCTTGATGGTGGAGCGGGTGAACACCCGCGCGCATGGGTCGCCCACCTGCGCGAGCAGCCGGCCCTGCCGGTCCACCACGGCCACCGAGCCGGCATGCAGGCTTTCAGGAATGCCGCCACGGGTGAGTTCGATCAATGGGGCATGGTGCATGGGGCAACTCGCTTTGGTTTGGGTGCTGGGCCTGCCCCACGGGCAGGCAGATGGAAAGATCCCGGCGCTGCCGCGTCAGTGCGGCAGCACGGTGCCGCCCGACACGCGAAAGCCCACCGTCGGCCCGCCGGCCACCTTGCCCAGCGGCACCCCGAGGGCGATCACCCCCGTGCCATGCAGCAGGCAGGCGTCGCGGCGCAGGTTGACGACGGTGCTGCCCCCCCCGAAGTGCACCCAGGTGCCGAAGCTGCTGAGGTCGGTGAGCACGAAGGTGCCGTTGCGCCAGTCGATGCGGGCATGCAGGCGCGAGACCCGGGGGTCGCCCACATGCACCTGGGCCTGCGTGGCGCGGCCCAGGTGCACGGGCGTTTGCGTGGACAGGAAGGCGCGGTGCGCGCCGCCCCAGGACAGTTCCAGGCAGGCGCTGCCGGAATCGAGCGGCATCACCGCGCTGGGCAGCGCCGCCTGCATGGTGACCGAATCGCCCTCCTCGCCATCGCGCCATTCGACCTGGTACATGACGATGGGCTCGGACCGCCCGCGCAGGTCCATGGCGCCCAGGCGCACGAACCAGGTGCCGTCCACCGCTCCCGCCTGCTCCACGGTGCTTTCGGTGGCCCAAATCTCGCGCGGGCCTGCACGCTCGGACAACCGGGCGGCCACGTTGACCGCGTCGCCGTAGCAATCGCCGTCCACCTGCACGATCTCGCCACTGGCCAGGCCCGCCCGCAGGTCGAGGCGCAGTTCTCGCGGCCAGGCGTGCATGCGGTGGTGGTGGCTGCGCATCATCGCGGCCATGGCGGCCACGCCGGCCGCGCCGTCCTCGAACACGCCGAGCACGCCGTCGCCCAGCGTCTTGACCACGCGGCCGCCATGGGTGGTGACGGTCTCGCCGATCCAGTCGGTCAGCTGGGTCACGGCGGCGGTCGCACGTGCGTTGCCCACAGCCTCGAACAGGGCGGTGCTGCCCGCGATGTCGGCGAACACGACGGTGTGCACCGCGCCGCCCGTCATGGCGCGGCCTTCCGGCGAGCGCCTGGCCGCGTGGTGGCGCCAGGGCCTTCAAAGATCAGGGATGCGTGCACGCAACACGCGAACAGACGAGGCACGGAGGGGAAAGAATGGAAACGGAATGCAAATTATGGGGCCGGCTCGGGCGGCCTGCAGCGGGGCATGGAAGGTGGCCCCGCCCACGTTCCTCAGTGGGTGTGGCCCCAGTACAGCAGCGCGTCGCGCCCCTCGACCGACAGCGACACCGTGGCGCCCACGGGCAGCAGCACCTTGGTAGCGACATGGCCGTAAGGCAGGTTGGTCAGCACCGGCGCCTTGATCTGCGTGCGCAGCCAGTCCACCACGCTCTGCAGCTTGAATCCCTTGTCGTGCGGTGCGAGCTTGTAGCCGGTGAACTGGCCCAGGATCACGGCCTTTTGCTGCGCCAGCACGCCCGCATGCAGCAATTGCGTGAGCAGGCGCTCCACGCGGTAGGGATGCTCGTTCACGTCCTCGATGAAGAGGATGCCGCCGCGCACCGCCGGCAGGTAGGGCGTGCCCACCAGCCCGGCCAGCACGGCGAGGTTGCCGCCCCACAGCTGCGCGCTTTTCAGGTAGACGTCGCGCACCGCGGGCTGGCCGGCGGCGCTGGGCTTTTCGGCGTTCATGCGCCAGCCGCTGCCCTCGCCGTGGCCGGTGAGCAGGTCGTCCAGGCAGGCCAGCATGATGTCGTCGGGCTCGCCTTCCGGGCCCAGGTCTCCGCACAGCGAGGGGCCAGCCCAGGTGATGGCGCCGGTCTTGGCCAGCAGTGCGTTCTGGAACGCCGTGAAATCGCTCACGCCGACGAAGCGCGTGCCCCCCGCAACCGCCTTGGCCACCGCCTTGTAGCGGATGCCCGGCAGGATGCGGGTGATGCCATAGCCGCCGCGCGAGATCAGGGCCAGGTCGGCGCCGCTGGCCGCCGCGCGGTGGATGGCCGCCAGCCGGGTGGCGTCGTCGCCCGCGAAGCGCGTGTGCGTGGCCAGGGCATCGGCATCCACCTCGACCTCGTGCCCCAGGGCCTTCAGGCGGGCGATGCCGCGCTTGAACGCCGCCTTGTCGCGCACCGCGCCGGAGGGCGAGTAGATGTAGATGTGCCGGGGGCCGTGGTCGTGGCCGCAATGGGCGTGGTCGTCATGGGATGCAAGGGACAAGGCATTCAGGCCGCGCGGGCCTGCTCCGGTGGATGCGGTGTGTGCGCCGGTGCGGCCGGCGCGCTAGGGTCGGAAGTATTCCACAGCCCGCGCGGCGATTTCGGCGCCCTGCTCCGGCACGAAATGCCCCGCACCGGGCACTGCCAGCGGCGGCGGGCTGCCGCGCACCAGGGCCTGCAGGGATTGCATGGCCGCAGGGCCCAGCGCGGCGTCCGGCGCACCGGCCACCAGCAGGCTGCGGCCTGTCCATTCGCCCTGCCAGAAGCGGCGGGCCGCCAGGGCCATGAAGGCGCCCTCGGGTTCCTCCGGCACGGCCTGCGGCAGCGCCCGCAGCGCAGCGCGAAAACCCACATCGGGAAACGGCGCATCGTAGGCCGCCTGCGCCTCGGGAGTCAGCGGGCTGCCGGCCTGCGCCACCAGGCGGCCCGCGCCCGCGCTGCGGCCGGCCCGGGCGCATTCCGCCTGCCACGCCTGCAGGCGATGGGGAACCGGCGCATCGGCGCCGGCGAGCCAGGTGTTCATGGCCAGCACGCCGTCGAACCGCCCGGGCAGGGCCATGGGCAGCGTCAGGCCCAGCGCCCCGCCCCAGCCCTGCACCACCAGCACGGCGTGGCGCAGGTCCAGCCGTTCGATCCATTCGATCAGCACCTGCCGGTGCCATTCGAAGCCGTGGGCGGCCTCTTTTTTGGGCTTGTCGCTGCGGCCGAAGCCGATGAGATCGGGCACCACCACCCGGTCGCCCGCAGCGGTGAACACCGGCAGCATGTGGCGGTACAGGTAGCTCCAGGTGGGCAGGCCGTGCAGGCACAGCCAGGTGCGGGCGGCATCGCGCGGGCCCTCGTCCAGGTAGTGCAGGCGCAGGCCGGCGAGCGCAGGCAGGTCGCTCAGGTAGTGCGGTGCCCAGGGGTAATCGGGCAGGCCCGCGAAGGCGGCGTCCGGCGTGCGCAACGCGTCATCGCGCAGCGGGTGGGCCGACAGCGCCCGGACACGCTGCTGGCTGCGCCGCTCACGGAAAAAACCGCTGAGCAACTCGCCGCACTCTGGGGCCAGCACGCCGCGCCGCACCTGGGTGTGGTGGTTCAGCCGCGGCTCGGCGAACAGATCGACGACCGAGCCGGCCGCGCCGGTCTTGGCGTCCTGCGCCCCGTACACCACGCGCGGCAGGCGGGCGTGCAGCATGGCGCCGCTGCACATGGCGCAGGGCTCCAGCGTGACGTAGAGGGTGCAGCCATCCAGCCGGTAGTTGCCCAGGCGCGCCGCCGCCGCCCGCAACGCGGCGATCTCGGCGTGCGCGGTGGGATCGTGGCCGGCGATGGGGGCGTTGCGGCCCGTGGCAATGACTTCGCCGTTGCGCACCACCACCGCGCCCACCGGCACCTCGCCCGCCTCGGCCGCAGCACGCGCCTCGGCCAGGGCATGGCGCATCCAGCGCGCATCTTCATCATCGGCCGAATCCATCATTTGCTATTATTTTTATAGCCATCAGGGCATGGAAAACGCCGGCATGGGCCCGATTTCACTTGGATTCGTCTTCCGGCATGGGGCGGGCCTGCTGCATGAGCGCTTCCATCTGCTGCTTGACCTGTTGCTGCACCTGCTGGCTCTGCTCGCGCACGGTGGCAGCCGAGGCCCCGCTGGCCGGCGGCTGGGCGCCCGGCACCGCGATGACGGGCACGGAAGCGCGCGTGGCGCCCATCTGCTTTTTCACGAGGACGGCGACGATCGCCAGGGCCACGAGCAGGCCCACGAGTCCGAATCCCATGCGCATGGTCAGTTCTCCGTGTGTTGCGCGACCGGCGGCGGCCCGATACCGTGCCACGCGCCGACTCACCCTGCGGCCCATTCACGGGGTCACGGGATCGAAATCGCACGGGGAGTGGCATCGGCGGCGGCGCCGGACAGAGCCGCCACTGTAACGAAGAACAGCGCGCTGGCGGGCGCGCTCGGGGTGCAGGATCAGTTCAGCGCGACCCGGGCATTCGCCGGGTAGTGGTACAGCGTCACGGCCGGCGCCGTCAACTCGCCCTTGGGCGTGAACGCGATGTTCGCCGTCACGCCCTTGTACTGGGTCTTGGACAGGAATGGCACGTAGACCTTGGGGTCCACCGAGTCGGCACGCTTCATCGCGTCCACCAGCACCATGGCCGCGTCGTAGGCGTACGGGCTGTAGATCTGGAACTGGCCGGGGAACTTGGCGTCGTAGCGCTTCTTCCATTCGGCGCCGCCCTGCATCTTGGTGACCGAGGCCCCGCCCGTGGCGCAGGTCACGTTCTTGAGCACGGCCGCCTTGGACGACAGGTCGGGCAGCTTCTCGGTGCACAGCGCGTCGCCGCCGAAATACTTCACCGAGCCCAGGCCCAGCTGCTCCATCTGGCGCAGCATGGGGCCGGCCTGGGCATCGAGGCCGCCGTAGAAGATGCCGTCGGGCTTCTTGGACTTGATGGCGGTGAGGATGGCCATGAAGTCCGTGGCCTTGTCGTTGGTGAACTCTTCGGACACCACCGTCAGGCCCTTTTGCAGCGCCGTGGCCTTGAACACCGCCGCCACGCCCTGGCCGTAGGCCGTGCGGTCGTCGATGATCGCCACGGTCTTGAGCTTGAGGTGGTCCGCCGCGTAGAGGGCCAGCGCCGCGCCCAGCGCGCTGTCGTTGGCGATCAGGCGGAAGGTCGTCTTGTAGCCGGGCTTGGTCAGGTCGGGGTTGGTGGCCGCGGCCGTGATGTGGGGCAGGCCGCACTTGTCGTAGATGGACGAGGCGGGAATGGACGTGCCCGACTGCAGGTGGCCGACCACGCCCGCCACCTTCAGGTCGCACAGCTTCTGCGCCACGCCCGTGGCCTGGCGCGGGTCGCCGGCATCGTCTTCGGCGGCCAGCTCGAAGCGGACCTTCTTGCCGCCGATCACCAGGTTCTGCGTGTTCAGATCGTCCAGCGCGAGGCGCACGCCGTTCTCGGTGTCCTTGCCGATGTGGGCGATCCCGCCCGACAGGGGGCCGGCGTGGCCGATCTTGACGGTCTGCACGTCCTGGGCCATGGCGGCGCCGCAGGCCACCAAAGCCGCGCAGGCCAGCGCGGTGGACCGCAGGGAAAAACTCAGTCGGGAAGCATTCAGCACTCTCAAAGTCTCCATCCTTGTCGTTGGAAAGCCGCCGGGGCCGGCGGCCAAGCGTGCGTATGCTAGCCGCGCCACGCACCGGTTCCGGGATAAATCGCACCAATTCAGTGCAGATTGCGGGGCATTCGCGCCGCTAATGCCGGCCCGGGTAGGCACCGGCAGCGCCCGCTGGGATAATCGCGCCCCATGTCCCTGCTGCCCCACCAGATCGAACTGCTTTCCCCGGCGCGCGACGCCGACATCGGCATCGAGGCCGTCAACCATGGCGCCGACGCCGTCTACATCGGCGGCCCGGCCTTCGGCGCCCGGGCCGGCGCGGGCAACGATCTGCGCGACCTGGAGCGCCTGGTGCGCCATGCGCACCGCTTCCACAGCCGCATCTTCGTCACGCTGAACACCATCTTGCGGGACGACGAGCTGGAAGGCGCACGGCAGATGGCCTGGCAGGTATACAACGCCGGGGCCGACGCGCTCATCATCCAGGACATGGGCCTGCTCGAACTGGACCTGCCGCCCATCCAGCTGCACGCCAGCACCCAGACCGACATCCGCACGCCCGAGAAGGCGCGCTTCCTGCAGGACGCGGGCCTGTCGCAGATCGTGATCGCGCGCGAGCTGGACCTGCAGGAGATCGCCGCCGTGCGCGCCGCCACCGACCCGGCGCGCACCACCATCGAATTCTTCGTGCACGGCGCGCTGTGCGTGGCCTATTCCGGCCAGTGCTACATCACCCACGCGCACACCGGCCGCAGCGCCAACCGGGGCGACTGCAACCAGGCCTGCCGCCTGCCGTACGAGGTGCTGGACGGCAGCGGACGCATCATCGCCCACGAAAAGCACGTGCTGTCGATGAAGGACAACAACCAGAGCGACAACCTGCGGGCGCTCATCGATGCGGGCGTGCGCAGCTTCAAGATCGAGGGCCGCTACAAGGACATGGGCTACGTGAAGAACATCACGGCGCACTACCGCAAGCTGCTCGACGAGATCATCGAAGAGCGCGAGTTCTCGTCCGAGCCGCTGGCGCGCTCGTCGTCCGGGCGCACCACGTTCACCTTCACGCCCGACCCCGACCAGAACTTCAACCGCGAGTTCACCGACTACTTCGTCAACGGTCGCCAGGACGACATCGGCGCGTTCGACACGCCCAAGACGCCGGGCCGCGCCATCGGGTGGGTCACCAAGGTGGGCGATAACTTCGCCGAACTCGAACTGTCCAGCCCCGACACTGTGCTGCACAACGGCGACGGCCTGTGCTACTACGACCTGCAAAAGGAACTGGTGGGCCTGCAGATCAACCGCGCCGAAGCCGTTAACGCCAGAAAGGGCCTGTGGCGCGTGTTCCCCAAGGACCCCATCGCCGGCTTCAAGGACCTGCGCCGTGGGCTGGAGATCAACCGCAACCGCGATATGGACTGGGTGCGCACCCTCGACAAGAAGTCGAGCGACCGGCGCATCGGCCTGTGGGCACAGCTGTCCGAAACGCCCGACGGCTTCGACCTCACGCTGACCGACGAGGATGGCTTCGTCGGCAGCGCGGCGATCGTGCACCCGCACCAGCGCGCCACCGACGGCCGCCAAGCCGAGGCCACGCTGCGCGAGCAACTCGGCCGCTTCGGCGCCACGGTGTTCTCCGTGCACGACATCGCCCTGAGCCTGTCGCAGCCCTGGTTCGTGCCGGCCTCGGCATTGAACCCGCTGCGCCGCGACGCGGTGGCCGCGCTCGAATCCGCGCGCGCCGCCGGCCTGGTGAGCCTGCCCCGCGCCGAGCCCGTCCAGCCCCCCGCGCCCTTCCCCGAGGACACGCTCACCTATCTGGCCAACGTGTTCAACCAGAAGGCGCACGATTTCTACGTGAAGCACGGCGTGAAGGTGATCGACGCGGCCTACGAGTCGAAGGAAGAGGAAGGCGAAGTCAGCCTGATGATCACCAAGCACTGCGTGCGCTTTTCCATGAGCCTGTGCCCCAAGCAGGCCAAGGGCGTGATCGGCGTGAAGGGCACCATCAAGGCCGAGCCGCTGCAGCTCATCAACGGCAAGGAAAAGCTCACCCTGCGCTTTGACTGCAAGCCTTGCGAGATGCACGTGGTGGGCAAGATGAAGAAGTCGGTGCTCAACCAGCACGCGCGCGACATGCAGGCGGTGCCGATGCAGTTCTACCGCACGCGGCCTGTGGCGGTATAGCACCGTGGCAACGCGGCTTTGGCCGCCGCCGAATGCCCCGGGAAATTCGCCCCGGCTACAACCGACACCTACCAGCCTCAAACCGAGGGCCAGATAATCTGCGGCCCAGAACAGCCCGCGAGGTGCGGTTTTGCCTAAACGTCTTTCGCAAAAGAGTGGAAAACAGGATGATAAGCCAGGGGCGTTTAAGCGCCGATTTTAAATACAATCTTTAAAAATCGAACAGGCCACAATAAAATATATCACATAAAAACTTGGAACCAAGAACACAGCAGCCACAAAGATTGACGAAAGCTTAAACCTCGTTATTGCAAACAAGCCAAAAGGCGTCGCGACTGCCAAAACCAAATACTCCCTCTTTGGCAAAGCCTCAAGCCAACTCGTATTGTAATCAATGAAATACATTGAAAACACCGACAAGAAAATAATGGCGCAAAGATAAAACAGCAACTTCAACGATCCTATCGCCGTATCCAAAAATCGTTCTCTCATCATTTGACCTCGACTGTTCCAACAGGAGCAACAATATTGCTGATAGGCAAAGGATTACCATATCCAGGTGCCTGCCAGTTGCCCCCAGTGTTCAGCGTTGGAGGAACTGCTCCAGCTCTCTGTATGACACCAGACACATACGAGTTGCTATTGTATGTACCGGGATCCATTTGCCCATCCTGCGTCCCAGGAATTAGAGAGACGTTAGGCTTGGAATACGGAAGGCAATTACAGTATTCTTCCGATGCCTTCTTCAGCTTCTTGAGAAACTCACAATCCGTCATTCCTTCCGGCTTCTGAATGGCCTGCCTTACATCTATGCCCTTTGAATCTCCAGGATAGTTGGAACGCGATACAAGATAGCCATTCGCAAAGTTTCCAGAAGGTTGGCCTCCAAGAGTCTTTACACCAGCAAGATCACAATTCGCGTCATCTGGTTTAAGTTCAATGGCAAGATGATGCGAATTCGGATTGGTCAACTTCCCCACTGGACCGGCAGCTGGATGGCCCACAATATTGGCCTCTAATCCTAGCGGGTCAATCATGGTAATGGGTTGATTTGTATAGAGATATAAATTTCTACCCCCATTTAGGCCAATCGGATCCTGCGTGATGTACTGCCCCAGGTGAGGGTCGTAGTACCTGAAGCGGTTGTAATGCAGCCCGGTCTCGGCATCGATCTGCTGGCCCTGCAGCCGGATGCTCTGCTCGATCCGGTGCGGGTTGTATTCCTCCTGCACATCTCCCCAGGCACCGTAGCTGGCCGCCCAGGTGATCTCGCCGGCCTTCTCGCCATTGCCATCCACCAGCCCGATCGGCGTGCCCAGGTGGTCGCACAGGTAGTGCCGGATGGTGAGCGGGTTGCCCGCTGCCTGGGCCTGGCGCTCGGCCTGCAACTGGCCCACGCTGCCCGCCATGGCCTGCGCCAGATCCTGCGGCATGTGTTTTTGCACCAGGGCCAGTGCCTGCGCGCCGCTGGCGGGGTCCAGCACGGTGTTCAGCGCCGCCTGCACCATCTCCCGCTGCGCCCGTGGCATGGCCGCGAAGCTGTCCGTCGCATCCGTGGTGTCTTCGCCCGGCTCTGCACCCAGGCCCATCAGCATCTGCACCGCATCCTTGGCCCCCTGCCTGCGCTGCAGCTGCAGCAGCGGCACGA
Source organism: Acidovorax sp. BLS4 (assembly GCF_032929295.1). Taxonomy (NCBI): domain Bacteria; kingdom Pseudomonadati; phylum Pseudomonadota; class Betaproteobacteria; order Burkholderiales; family Comamonadaceae; genus Acidovorax; species Acidovorax sp. BLS4. Next base: position 4,269,362 of record NZ_CP136797.1, on the reverse strand, counting down.
AGCTGGCCGGCTCGTACACCGTGTGCCGGATGCCTTGCCCATCCTGCGTGTGCACCAGCCGGTCGCCGTCCCAGCCGTAGTGGGTGCTCTCCTGATGTCCTTCGCGGACCACGGTCTTGCCCAGACGTCGCCCGAACGCGTCGTAGCGGTAGCGCGCCACCGGAGTCCAGCCCGGCTCGCCCGGCGCCTGCTCGAACACCGCCGCCAACTGGTGCAGCGCGTCGTACTCCAGCCGCAGCGTGCGCCCATCGGCGTGCTGCGCCTGCACCCGGTTGCCGAAGGCGTCGTAGCAGTACTGCAGGGTGCCCCCCTGCGCACCGGCAACCGCACCGGCTCCCGCCCCGCCGTGGCTCCAGCCGATGCGGTTGCCCGGCCACTGCTGCACCGGCCCGCCCGCGCGGCCTGACGCACCACCCTGCGGCTGCAGCAGATCGAAGCCCGGGTCGTGCAGGTTCTGCTGCACCTGGCTCGCCCAGTCCTGGCGGTCCGCACCCGGGGCCGCGTCCTGGCCCGAGGGGTCCGGCAGCCGGTTGCCCGCCGGATCGAGCCGCCAGCGCCGCTGCTGCACGGCGTCGGCGGCCGCATGCGCCACGCCGATCAGGCGCTGATGCACGTCGTAGTGGTAGCGCGTGGCATCCAACGGGGTCTGCACGCCCACCAGTTGGCCCAGCGCGTCGTAGGTGTAGCGGCGCACGGACAGGGCGGCGAGCGGGCCCGGTGCCTGCGCCAATCCTGCCGATGGCAGGCCTTGCCAGTCCTGCTGCAGCAGCCGGCCCATGGGGTCCAGGCGCCGGGTCTGGGTGACTGCGGCATGGGTCAGATCCGTGGCGCTGTCCAGTTGTAAGGTGCGCGCGACCTCCCGGTGCAGCGCATCGCGTTCGATGGCCAGCACCGGGGTCTTGTCCAGCAGCAGCCCGTGCACGTGGCCCGAGCCGTAGGCCAGCCAGTCCAGCTCGCCCAGGCCCTGCAGCTGGCTGCCCAGCCGCTGCCCCAGCGCCCCCAGGCGGTGCGCGATGCGGTGTTCGAACTCGGGCTCTGGCTCGCCGCCCAGCAGGGGCGCGGCATGCGCCTGCCGGTACAGGGTCTGCGCCTCGCCCGTGGACCGCCCGAAGGCATCGCGCTCCAGGGCCACGCGGGTGTCGGCGATGAGGCGCTCGGCCTGCAGGCGCTGCGCGGCTTCGGCCAGGGCCGGATCGGGCTCTGCGGCAGAGGTTGCGCCCAGGGCCAGCAGGGCTTGCAGCAGCGGGGCGGGCGCGTCCAGCCATTGCTCGCCCAGGGTCTGGACGTGGGTCTGGGGGTGGGCGCGGCCTTGTTCTGCCGCCCAGGGCAGGTGCGCGCTCCACGTGCGGGCCACGGCGAGGGCGCCGCGGTCGTCGTACTCGTAGGCCTGGATCTGCAGGCTCTCGCCGCGGTCATGGGCGCTGGCGCCGTTGCCCTGCGCGCTTGGCAGGCCCGGGGAGCGGACCAGGACGCGGGCCACGATGCGCCCGCCCGCATCGTGGTGGTTGCGGCTCCTCACGGTGGCGCCCAGCCCTTGGGCGGCCGTCCCCTGCCCGGCCATTCCTTGCCCAACCATTCCCTGCACGCCCGGGTGGTGGCCCTGCCCGTGCCCATCGCTCTTGTGCACAAGCTGGCCGGCCGCGTCGTAGCCATAGACCTGCACGCGCCCGTCGAATCCCACCTCTTGCACCAGCCGGTCCTGCACGTCGTGCACGAAGCGGGTGACGGCCTGGTTCTCGTTGATGAGCTCCACCAGACGGCCCGCCACGTCGTAGCGCAGCGCGAATCCCTGGCCGGCCTGGGTTTGCGCGACGACGCGGCCCCACAGGTCGTGCCCGTAGGTGACGCAGGTGCTGGGCAAGGCACTGTGGCCCGCGGCATCCCCCTCCCCCACGGGCTGCGCACTGTGCGTGGCCGCCTGCAATTGGCCGTTCGGGCCCCAGCGGTATTGCACCTGCGAGCCGTCGGGCGCCATGACGCGGGTGGGCCGGCCCGCGCCGTCGTACTGGTAGCGCGTGCGCTGGTTCAGGGCATCGATGCTCTCGCGCACTTCGCCAAAGACGCCGTAGTGCCAGGCATGCACCCGGCCCGAGCAGTCGGTGTGGCGCGTGAGTTGCCCGCAGCCGTTGTAGGCCAGTTCCTTGCGCCCGCCCTGCGCGTCGATGACGGCCACGGGCTGGTCGCACCAGGGCTGCGTGGCGGGGTCGATGGCGCCCTCGGCGGTCAGGGGGGCGTATTCGAAGCGGGTGGCCAGGGCCGGGGCATCCAGGCCCTGGGGATCGCCCACGGTCACCTGCCGCAGCCGGCCCCAGGCGTCGTAGTCCATGTGGGTTGGCAGCGCCCCCAGGCCCACGCTCTGCAGCAGCAGGCCGTCCTGCGCCGAGCCTGCCTCGCCCCAGCGATAGCGGGTGCTGCGCCCGTCGGGGTGCTGCGTGCCCAGCAGCCGCCCGGCGCCGTCGTAGCGCCACCAGGTGGTGCGCCCCAGCGGATCGGTGTGCGCCACGCGCCGGCCCGCGCTGTCGTAGCGGTCGCGCTGCTCGGCGCCATCGGGCAGCACGAGCCGCACCAGGCGCTTGTCTCCGCCTGCGCCTTCGAAGTGGTAGCGGGTGAGCCGGTTCAGGCTGTCGCGCACGCGCACTTCGCTCACCGGCACGGGCTGCGGCATGGACGGCGGCATGGGCTGCGGGGTGTCGGAGACTGGGGTGTCGGGGTCCGTCTCGGACTCGCCGATCGCAGCCGGGGTGGCGGGAGGGATGGCGGGGGGATCGCGGTATTCGAAGAGGTACGACAGTCCCTGCTCGTTGTGCTGCTCCACCACGCGGGCGCCGGGCCGGGGCATGGCCACGCCCTGGTCTTCATAGACGTAGGTGTGCAGCGGGCCGCTGCGCACCCGGTGGCGCACCATGCGGTGCACCCGGTCGTAGCCGAACTCGCGCGTGCGCTGGCCGTCCCGCCCCAGTACCTCCACCAGGTCGCCCGCGCTGTCGTAGCGGTAGCGCACCAGCGCCACCCGGTAGCCCGGGCCGGTGCAGGCCGCATCCAGCGGGTTGTGCACGCAGTCCACCCCGGTCAGGCGCTCGCCGCTGTCCGGGCCGAGCAGCGGGTGGGCGGTGGCAGTGGCCGTAGCGGTGGTTGGGGCCGCGGCGGCAGCCCCCTCCCGGTCCCGCTCCCGGTTGTAGTGCAGCGCATAGCGCCGCCCGCTGCCGTCGGTGATGCCAGCCAGCCGCCCGTGATCGTCGTATCCGTAGTGCTGGCTGCGCCCGAAGCGGTCCAGCACCCGGCCCACGCGGTGGTGCCCGTCCTCCCCCGGCCACAGCAGCCACGCGGTGGTTCCGTTGCCCGAGGCGGCGATCACGCACCGCGCGTCGGCCCGGGCCTCTTGGGGCACGTGGGCCCAGCGCGGCTGCCAGGCCCAGGGCTGCAGCTCGCACGGGATGCGCGAGGCAGGCGCGCCGGCAGGCAACGCGCTGCCTGCACCGCCACCTCGCATCAGCCACAGGTCTTCGCTGGCGCTGTACAGCGCTTCGCCGGGCGCCAGCGGCTCGCCGAAGGTGATGGCCCGCCCCCCGGTGTCCAGCAGCACGGTGCGCCCTGCCTCCAGCCGCACGGCGATCTCCATGGGCAGCTTCCAGCCGTAGCCCAGCAGCCCGCAGGTCGCCCCGTGCTCTTCGTTCACGTAGCTGCTGTACTGGCGCTGCCACACGAGCGGCATCGGCCCGGGCAGGCTGAAGTCCAGCTCATCCCCGCCCATCAGCACCTTGGCCCCCAGCGCCGGGTTGACGGGGCTGCCCACCGCCATGCCGCCCGGGCACACGGAGCACGCCACGCCCCCCGCCGAGCCGATCAGCACGGTGGCCGAGCCCTGAACGATCGGCCCGCCCTTTTGGGTCATGTCGCTTTGCCGTGCCGCTGGTTTGCCACTCATGCTGTCGCTCTTTCTTGGGATCGTTTGCCGGGTTCAGGCAAGGGGGGAGAGGTAAGTCTTTGCGCCAATCGCCTCGGGGCTTCCGGCCATCGCATCGGGTTTGGGGCCGCGCCAGCGCGCGAAGGCCCTACAGGGCAGCCCCCGCCGGCCCGCCTCAGCAGTTGAGCTTGTCCAGGCTGGACAGCACTTCGATCAGCGCCGGCGTGAGCCGCACGGTGCTGGCCCCGCAGCGCAGGGTGATCTCCTGGTCCGCCTCCAGCGTGATCTGCTGCGCCTTCACGGCCAGCGCCTTGCCCACCTGCAGGCTGTCGCCACCCGTCACCTGCGCGCTGCGGTCCCCGCCCACGCTCACGCTGTCGTCCTTGCCCACGCTGCGGCTCCAGTGCATGCCCACCAGGTCGTTGCGCACCATGCCAACGTTCACGCTGTAGGCCATGCCGATGTTCATCATCTTGGCCATGCCGACGTTCTGCAGGGCCACCATGCCCACGGTCTCGGTTTTCATCTTCCCGACCTGGATGGTCCAGTTGCTGCCGATCTGGTCTTTCTCGTTCTTGCCGATGGTCTTGCTGCGGTTCTTGCCGATGCTCACCGTCTCGTCGATGCCGACGTCTTCGCTTCGGTTGTCGCCGATGCTGATCTTTTCGTCGTGGTCCACCCGCTCGGTGCGGTTGGAATGGACAGTAATGGTCTCGTCGCCATCGACTTCCTCGGTGCGCCAGCCGTGCACGGTGATCTTTTCGTTGCGGTCCACGGTTTCGGTGCGGTCGCGGTGGATGACGTTGGTCTCGTCCCGGTCGATGGTCTTGCGCCGGTCGCGGCCGACCCACTTGTCCACGCTGCACGGACCGGTCTGGCCGCCTCATCGGCAGTCAAACTCTACCGCGCTGGTCTGGTCTGAAACATACAAGCACAACGACGCCAACACGCTCTGCGCGCCTACAGAGCCGCCCATTACCAGTGGACAGGCCACCGATTGATGGTGGTTGCCCATGGGGTTCAGATGCGCGCCGAGTCAGCGCGGCAAAACGGTATTGGGGGTCTTGCCCGCGTCATGCGTCGGTTGCTCATCGGCTGATGGGGCATCTGGCTCGACCAGACTTCCCGCAGCAGCCCCGCCCAACGCGCCCGCCACAGCACCGGCAGTGCCGCCCACGAACACGCCGACAGGCCCTGCCACCGCTGCACCAACGGCCGCGCCTGCGGCCGTACCAGCCATGACACCGCCGCCCATCAGCGAAGATTTCGATTCGCGCTCGGCCTCTTCAGGCGACAGCGCATATTGGGCGGCCACGGCCGGGTCCTGCGAAGGAATGCCGTGACCGGGACGGGCCTGCTCGGCCAGGTCAGAGCCGGCAGGTCTTGTTTCAGCCAGGGGCGTATGGGATGCGTTCATGGTGGGCTCCTTTGAGGTGGTCGCTTCGCAGGCGAAATGCCCGCTGCCATTCCGTTGTAAAGAGCCCGTCCCCCACGCCTCGCCGTCCCGAACACCGAGTGGATGTCGGACGACACGCAATCGCGGCAAATCACTTGACTCAGGTCAGTTCTGGCTGCGCATGCGCTCAACGCGCAGTATTTACCCAGCTCCTGAACTGTACCCAAAGCCGCTGTAGTACCACTCTTTCGAATCCATTCCGTGAGCGCGCGAACCGAACGGCCTTATGGGCTGAGCGTTGCGCAATGGGCGACGACGTCGCCCTCCCGCCGGAACGAAAAAACCGCGTCAGTTCAGCAGAACGGGCTTTTCCGGCAATGGCAAAGTGCAGTACCAGTGGAAAGTTAGCACCTTCAAATTGCACCCCGCAGTGGTGCCGTTCAAGCTGTACCCCGACAGTCCAACCATCCGGCCGTCGGCCGTTCCTTCAGGCGGATGGGAGTCGAACCCACTATTTCCAGGGCTTCCGGCGAGAAAGCTCTGTCCGTTATCAGCCGTGAAGCCCAACGCGTTGATCAAAGTGGAAGAGCGACCTTTTGAGTTAATGATGCTCTGGCCAGCGGCCAGTGTGACCTCGAACGGGGCGGCATTCGTATCACCAGTGCGGCCCTGCACACCGGTGGAGGTGCCGTCTATAAACACCTCCAACGAATCGATCAGGTCACCCGCGCGCACTCGCACCTGAGTGATCCGCTTGCCATCATCCGCTACCGCGCTGAACCTCGCACTTTCCTGAAAATCGCCGTATGGCCCATCCAGATAAACCACTTCAGGCGCTCGAATGGGTGTGACATTGTCGGGATTAGCCCAACTCCAGAGCTGAGTCTGAGCGGTGTTCTGATCGATCTGCCAAGCCAATTCGTTTGTCACCACCTCAGTGTGCTTAGCTGCCGCGTACTCGGCACGCCTCTTGGCTCCACCGCTGTATTCCTCCACACCTCGCCATCCACTGTAAGTGTCGTACGGCGTCCACTTATCGACGGTGATCGAGCTATTGTCCTGCAGCTTGATCATGGTTGCCCGCAGCGCCAGCAGCTCAGCACGTGCTGCGGCGATGGCCGCTTGGTATGCATCAATCTTCTCCTGCAACCGGCGTACTCGTTTAGCGCGTTCATCAGGGCTAAGCGGGTCACCAAATATTTCCTCATGGAACAGGATTTCCTCCCGCATGGTGAGCAACATGATCGAGCCGAAGGGCAAAGAGAACTTGAGGGTTTTCTGAGGATCCTCCACGTCAAGAAAACTCGGCTCCAGGAAATCCAGCGTGTTAACCAGCGCTGTGAAATTTCCTGCACGCTCCGATTCTGTCGACTCCACATAGTTGCGCATCACGTTGTAGAGGCCTTGCAGCTTAATGGTGAGCTCTTTATCGATAAGCTGGTCATACACCGTGCCGACCACCTGACTGATGTAGTTTTGAAAGCTGGCCCAAGCCTGCTCTTTGTTGGTTCGGGGATCGGGCCAAAGACCGTACACCATGGTCTTGAGCGCAGCGCCCACGACGGGGACCAGCATCAACGCCGAGCCGAGAGCCGTGCGGAAGAAGTTGTTGATGGTAGAGGCTGAGACCACACCGTCGTTGTCCTCAACGGCCCAAGTCACCGTTGTCGGTGCAGGAAAGGACTCCGGTTGGTAATCGTAGAGCTTGAAGCTGTCGATAGTGCCGCCCATTCCGTACGCGTCCAAGTCTTTAATCGTCTGGTTGGGATAGAAATAGGCCGTCTTGCCGCCGTAATCATCATCTTTGAATACCTGAATCCACGCTCTCGAGCCTAGTACAAGGGAATCGGTTTCGTCGCCCCCCTTTTCGCCCGTCGAGAATATGTAATCGTTCAGATCTGACACCTCTAGCGGACCGTCGAAACGCTTCGTTCCGCCGCTCATTTTTTCTCCGTCGTAGAACTGCACCCAGCAACCGTCAGTAGCCATTGGTTTCTCCCTTTTAGATAGAGCGCTTTCGCGAGTGGTGACCCCCCGATTTTCTTAACCGGATGCGTCACTGACGATCATATAGAGGGGTCATGGATACAGGGAGGAATCAGCACGGGCACAGTGTCCAGGTCATGTTGCGCGACTATGCGAAATGGATTCCGAATGCTGCCAAAGCGTCCAACCTTGCCGCCGGGAACCTATCGCTTGGGGTGTCGCCAACTCACACCACACACTCGATCCAGGTTCAATTCAGGTCGCCGATGTGCGGCCCAACGCACCAAAGAGAAAAGCCCCAAGTGAATCAATCACTTGGGGCTTTTGCATCTGGCGGAAACGGAGGGATTCGAACCCTCGATGAGGCTCTACACCCCATACTCCCTTAGCAGGGGAGCACCTTCGGCCACTCGGTCACGTTTCCAATCCGGCTATTATGCCTCAGATTGAAGGCGTTTTTGCCTCGTCAAGCAGGCGACTGGTCCAGTTCGAACGCCTTGTGCAGCGTGCGCACTGCCAACTCCACGTACTTCTCGTCGATCACGACGGAGGTCTTGATTTCGGAGGTCGAGATCATCTGGATGTTGATGCCCTCTTCGCTCAGCACGCGGAACATCTTGGCGGCCACGCCCACGTGGCTGCGCATGCCGATGCCGACGATGCTGACCTTGCAGATCTTGGCGTCGCCCACCACTTCCTGCGCGCCCAATGCGGGAACGACCTTTTCCTTGAGCAAGTCAATCGTGCGCGCGTAGTCGGAGCGGTTGACGGTGAAGCTGAAGTCCGTTTTGCCGTCCTTGCTCAGGTTCTGGATGATCACGTCGACATCGATGTTCGCATCGGCCACGGCGCCCAGGATCTGGTAGGCAATGCCGGGCTTGTCAGGCACGCCGAGCACGGAGATCTTGGCCTCGTCGCGGTTGAATGCGATGCCGGATACAACGGCTTGTTCCATTTTTTCGTCTTCCTCAAAAGTGATCAGCGTGCCGGAGCGGGCTTCTTCGTTGATGTCGATGTCCCAGGGCGTGAAGCTGGACAGCACGCGCAGGGGCACCTTGTATTTGCCGGCGAATTCGACCGAGCGGATCTGGAGCACCTTGCTGCCCAGGCTGGCCATCTCCAGCATTTCCTCGAAGCTCACGGTGGCCAGGCGGCGCGCCTCCTGCACCACGCGCGGATCGGTCGTGTACACGCCGTCCACATCGGTGTAGATCAGGCATTCGGCCGCCTTCATGGCGGCGGCCACCGCCACGGCAGAGGTATCGGAGCCGCCCCGGCCGAGCGTGGTGATGTGGCCGTGCTCGTCGATGCCCTGGAAGCCCGTCACGATCACGACCTTGCCGGCGGACAGGTCGGCACGCACGCGCTGGTCGTCGATGGATTCGATGCGGGCCTTGGTGTAGGCGCTGTTGGTGCGGATCGGCACCTGCCAGCCGGCGTAGCTCACCGACTCCATGCCTTCGGACTGCAGCGCGATCGCCAGCAGCGCGGAAGACGCCTGCTCTCCGGTGGAGGCCAGCATGTCGAGTTCACGGTGGTAGGCGGACGTGGCGCGCGAAGGGGCAAGGTCCTTGGCCAGCCCGAGCAGGCGGTTGGTTTCGCCACTCATGGCGCTGGGCACCACCACCATCTGGTGGCCGGCCCGCGCCCATTTGGCCACGCGCTTGGCGACGTTGCGGATGCGCTCCGTGGAGCCCATCGACGTGCCGCCGTATTTATGAACGATCAGTGCCATTGGATATCTGGAATGACGAAACGCAAGACGGCGCAGGGAAAGGAGAAAAATTGTTCTGGCGCGCCGCCGTTTTTCGTGCAGGGATGGGGACCAAAACCTAGGAATTGTACCAACCGAGCACCTGGGCTTCGCGCACGGCGAAGCCGCGGCCGACCTTGATGCGGATGCGATGCCCCCGAGTGGTGCATGCGGCGATCTGGTCCAGCAGTTCGGCCAGTTGGACTGCGGCCGGCGTGGTGCCGTGCACGCTGCGCAACCAGTGGCGCAGCACGTTGGCCTGCCGGGCCCGGCTCAGCGACTGCAAGGCCGCCAGCCGCGGCGGCACGCCCACGGCGGCCAGATCGGCCTCGGCCAGTTCCTGCAGCAGTTCGCTGGCCTGCGCGGCATGCTCGGCGCTGCGGGCGAAGGTGTCGCGGAACTGGGGAAAAGCGGCATCGAGCGCTGGCAGCAGCCGGTGGCGGATCCGGTTGCGCGTGTAGTGCTCGTCGCCATTGGTGGGGTCTTCCACCCACGCCTCGCCCCGCGCCACCAGCCAGGCGCGAACATCGGCGCCGGCCACCCGCAGCAGGGGCCGATGCCAGTCGAGGCCATCGCGCTGCCAGTGCGCAGGCATGGACGCCAGACCCGGCACGCCAGCGCCCCGCGACAGCGCCAGCAGCAGGGTTTCGACCTGGTCGTCGGCGTGCTGGGCCAATGCTATTGTTTTTATAGCGGTATGCCCTAGTGTTACTTGCGCCAGACCCGCAAAAGCCTCGTACCGCATCCGGCGGGCGGTGTCTTCCGGGCTTTGGCCCGGCGCGGGGCGTGCGTCCACGCGCGCCACCTGGAGCGGCACGCCCTGGCGCTGGCACAGGTCCGCGCAGTGGCGCTCGAAGCCATCGGCCGCCGCCTGCAGCCCATGGTGCACATGGAACGCATGCACCTGGCCGGGCCACCGCCCTGCGCAGGCCAGCAGCAGCGCGGTGGAGTCGGCCCCGCCGCTCAGCCCCACGGCCAGCGGCAGGGCCGGTGCGAAGGCCGCCATGGCGGCGTCGAAGGATTGCGTCATGCCAAAGGGACGTTTCAAAGGGCTGTGATGGCAGCGACTTCCATGCAAAACGGCCCCGAAGGGCCGCTGGGTTCATGGCATGGGGCGTGGTGCCGGAGCCCTGTGCTTCAGCGCGTCTCGGCCTTGGTGTCGGTGAATCGGCCGTAGCTTTGCAGGCGCTCGTAGCGGCGGTCCAGCAGTTCCTTGGGCTTGAGATCGGCCAGTTGGCGGAAGGCATCGCCCAGCGCTCGCTTGAGGAAGGCGGCCATCTGCTTGTGGTCGCGGTGGGCGCCGCCCACGGGCTCGCTCACGATCTTGTCCACGAGGCCCAGGGCCTTGAGGCGGTGCGCCGTGATGCCCATGGCATCGGCCGCGTCCTGCGCCTTGTCGCTGGTCTTCCAGAGGATGGAGGCACAGCCTTCGGGGCTGATCACCGAGTAGATGGAGTATTGCAGCATCACCACCTGGTCGGCCACGCTGATGGCCAGCGCGCCGCCGGAGCCGCCCTCGCCGATCACGGTGGTGATGATGGGCACTTCCAGTTGCGCCATCTCGAAGATGTTGCGGCCGATGGCCTCGGACTGGCCGCGTTCTTCGGCATCGATGCCGGGATAGGCGCCAGGCGTGTCCACGAAGGTGAACACCGGCAGCTTGAACTTCTCGGCCGTCTTCATGAGGCGCAGGGCCTTGCGGTAGCCCTCGGGGCGGCTCATGCCGAAGTTGCGCGCGGCGCGCTCCTTGGTGTCGCGGCCCTTCTGGTGGCCCAGCACCATGCAGGCATGCCCGTTGAAGCGGGCCAGGCCCCCGACGATGGACAGGTCATCGGCGAAGTGGCGGTCGCCGTGCAGCTCGACGAAGTCGGTGAAGATGTCGCGCACGTAGTCGAGCGTGTAGGGGCGCTCGGGATGGCGGGCGATCTTGGTGATCTGCCAGGGCGACAGATCGCTGTAGATGTCTTTGGTGAGCTGGTGGCTCTTCTTGCTGAGCTGGTCGATCTCTTCCGAAATATCGACGGCGCTTTCGGTCTGCACGTAGCGCAGTTCTTCGATTTTTCCTTCGAGCTCGGCAATCGGCTGCTCGAAATCCAGAAAGGTTTTTTTCGCCAACGTAATTCTCCTTGGGCTCCTCGCCCTGTTCAGGCCAGCACCACGGGCACGGACGCAGCATCGGTTGCCGCGCCCTCCCGCGAGGGCGTCAATAGTCCACCGGCAACGGGGCGAGCGACCGCCAAATATACCAACTCGCCACGCTGCACCAGGGCTTCCAGGCCTCTGCCACTTCGCGGGCATCGCTGCGGCTCACGGGATCACCCGAAAAATAGTGCTGGCTGATGCCCTGGATCAGGGTGGCATCGTCCAGCGGCATGACGTTCGGGCGGGCCAGGTGGAAGATGAGGAACATGTCCGCCGTCCAGCGGCCGATGCCGCGGATGGCGATCAGCTCCTCCGTGATGGCCTCGTCGTCCATCGCATCCCAGTCCTTGACGTGCAGCTTGCCGGTATCGAAGTGCAGCGCCAGATCGACCAGATAGTCCACCTTGCGCGCGGACAGGCCTGCGCCGCGCATGTCGTCCACCTTGAGTTTGAGCACACTGGCCGGCGTCATGGTGCGCGGCAGGGCCGCGAAACGGTCCCATACCTTCTGCGCGGACGCCACCGACACCTGCTGGCCGACGATGCTGCGCGCCAGCGTGGTGAACGCATCGCCGCGCTGGCGCAGGGCCACGTCGCCCAGTTGCGGGATGAGCCGCTTCATCACGCGGTCTTTCTTGACGAGGTGCTTGCAGGCCTCGGCCCAATACGCGGGCGCGATCAGTTGCGGCCCGTCATGGGCTGTCTTTTTCGTCGCAGCCACCGCTTATCCCGCCCGCACCAGAAATTTCACCGGCGCCAAAGGCCGCTTCATCCAGGAACCGCTCACTGCGCTGCCTCCCAGGTCGTGCCGGCAGCGGAGTCCTTGAGGACGATGCCCTGCTCCAGCAGCGCCTTGCGGATGCGGTCGGCCTCGGCGAAGTCCTTCGCGGCCTTGGCGGCGGCGCGCGCGGCGATCTGTGCCTGGATGGCGGCTTCGTCCAGCGTGGCGCCGGCCTTCAGGAAGGCTTGCGGATCGCCCTGCAGCAGGCCCAGGCAACTGGCCAGCGCCTTCAGCAGTCCGGCGGTCTGCGGCGACTGCGTGCGGTTGACCTCGCCGGCCAGATCGAACAGCACGGCGACGGCCTCGGGGGTGCCGAAGTCTTCGTCCATGGCGGCCTTGAACCGGGCCGCGTAGGGATCGGTCCAGTCGATCGAGGGCGTGGGCGCTGGCGCGACCAGGCTCAATGCCGTATAGAGGCGCTTGAGTGCGGCGCGCGCGTCGTCCAGGTGGGCGTCGCTGTAGTTGAGGGCGCTGCGGTAATGGGCGCGCACGATGAAAAAGCGCACGGTCTCGGCGTCGTACCTGGCCAGCACGTCGCGGATGGTGAAGAAGTTGCCGAGCGACTTGCTCATCTTCTCGTTGTCCACGCGCACGAAGCCGTTGTGCACCCAGAAGCGCGCCAGCGGCTTGCCGGTGGCGCCTTCGCTCTGCGCGATCTCGTTTTCGTGGTGCGGAAACTGCAGGTCGGCGCCGCCGCCATGGATGTCGAAGCTCTCGCCCAGCGTGGCGCAGCTCATGGCCGAGCACTCGATGTGCCAGCCGGGCCGGCCGGCGCCGAAGGGGCTGTCCCACTTGGCTTCGGGCGGCTCCTCGGGCTTGGCGGACTTCCACAGCACGAAGTCCAGCGGATCGTCCTTGCCGTCGGCCACGGCCACGCGCTCGCCCGCGCGCAATTCGTCGAGCGACTTGCCGGACAGCTTGCCGTAGCCCGCGAACTTGCGCACCGCATAGTTCACGTCGCCGCCGCTGGCACGGTAGGCCAGACCCTTGTCTTCCAGAGCGCCGATCAGCGCGAGCATCTGCGGCACGTATTCGGTGGCGCGCGGCTCGATGGAGGGCGGCTCGATGCCCAAAGCGCCGATGTCCTGGTGCATGGCGGCGATCATCTCGTCGGTCAGCTCGCGGATGGTGATGCCGCGCTCCACCGCGCGCCGGATGATCTTGTCATCGATGTCGGTGATGTTGCGCACATAGGTCACGCGCAGGCCGCTGCTCTTGAGCCAGCGCTGCACCACGTCAAACGCCATCATCATGCGGGCGTGGCCGATGTGACACAGGTCATAAATGGTCATGCCGCAGACATACATGCGCACATGTCCGGGCTCCAGCGGAGAAAAAGGCTCCAGCGCACGCGACAGCGTGTTGTAGATACGCAAACTCATGGAAATTCAGTCAAGGGGTGGATGGTGCAGCCGGCGCCCTGGCAGGGGCTGCGCAAAGAGGCGGGAGCCTCCCGGAAGGGCCGTGCGCGGCGGTGCGCACATGCAAAATCAGGAGCGGCAACAGCGTACCGGCATGACAAACCCCTCAGCTACAATCCGCCGCAGTATAAGCCCCCGTTACGGCTTGACACCTCCAACCATTCCCGTCCGCCCATGAAGCATCCACAACGCACCCTTGCCCATCTCCTGCGCCTGATTGCCCTGTCGGCCTTGTTGGGTGCCCCGCTGGCCCACGCGGACGACTATGCCGAGATCACCCAGTTGCTCAAGGCAGGCAAGCCGGCGGATGCCCTGGCCAAGGCCGACCAGCGGCTCACCGCCAACCCCCGCGACCCGCAATTGCGCTTCCTGCGCGGCGTGGCCCAGGCGGATTCGGGCAAGCAGACCGAAGCGGTGGCCACCTTCACGAAGCTCACGGAAGACTATCCCGAGCTGCCCGAGCCCTACAACAACCTGGCCGTGCTGTACGCCAACCAGAACCAGCTCGACAAGGCGCGCACCGCGCTCGAGATGGCCATCCGCACCAACCCCAGCTATGCCACCGCGCATGAAAACCTGGGCGACATCTACGCCAAGCTGGCCAGCCAGGCCTACAACAAGGCGCTGCAGCTCGATGCCACGCACGCAAGCTCGGTCAAGCCCAAGCTGGCACTGATCCGCGACCTGTTCTCGACCGAGGCCAAGGCCTCCACCGCCAAGGCACCCGCGGCTGCGCCCGTGGCCGCGGCGGCTCCCCGCCCCGCCCCGGCACCCGCGCCCGTGGCGGCGTCCCCGGCGCCAGCCACCCCTGTGCCGGCCCCCGCGCCCACCCCGGCGGCACCGGCCGTGGCCGCTGCACCGGCGCCCACCCCGGCTCCGGCCCCCGCTCCCGCAGTGACGGGCAACACCGCCTCCAGCGCCGCCGCCGCGGCGGAACGGGAAGTGTCCGCCGCAGTGCACGCCTGGGCCAAGGCCTGGGAGAGCCAGGACATGAACGCCTACCTGGGCGCCTACGACAAGAACTACACGCCCAACGGCAAGCAAAGCCACGCAGCCTGGGAAAAAGAGCGCCGCGACCGCATCGTCGGCCGCGCCAAGATCAACGTCAGCGTGAACGACCTGCGCATTTCCGTGAACGGCAACAAGGCGCAGGCGCGCTTTCGCCAGGGCTACAGCTCCGGCAGCTACAGCGTGAACAGCCGCAAGACCCTGGACCTGGTGAACACCGGCGGCCAGTGGACCATCGTGCGCGAGGCCACCGGCGGTTGATGGCGATCGTTTCGGTGACGCGCTCCACCATCGCCTTCGGGATGCTCCCTTGCCCTCTGCTGGCGCACCGCGCCGCATTCGTTCCCGCTTGAAGCCTCGCATGCCTGCGGGACGTTCCCCCTGGAGCCGCGGCATGGCGGCGGGCATGGTGCTGTCGCTGCTCGCGGCAGCCTGGCCCGCGCACGCCCAGGGCGACAAGCTGCGCGGCGTGGGCAAGAACGCGCGCACGGCGCCCGTGCGCATCGCCCCGCTCGCCGATGGGCAGGCGGAAAAGCGCCTCATGGAGGTCTATCGCCTCACCGGCGAAGGCAAGGGCCGCGAGGCCCTGGCCAAGGCCGAGAGCTTGGTGCGCGACCACCCCAACTTCCAGCTCGCGCAACTGGCGCTGGGCGACCTGCTGTCGGCCCGCACGCGGCCGCTGCGGCAGATGGGCGACGTGCCGGCCGGCCAGGGCGATGCCCCGCCGCCGCAGGAAGCCGCCGACGTGCTGGCCGAGCTGCGCGCGGAGTCGCGACAGCGCACGGACGCCCTGCGGGTGCGCCCCCAGGCGCGCACCATTCCCGCCCAGTTCATCGAGCTGTCGCTGCGTTCGCGGCACGCGATCGCGGTCGATGCGTCGCGCTCGCGGCTCTACCTGTTCGAGAACACGCCCAACGGGCTGGAACTCGTAGCCGACTACTACGCCTCGGTGGGCAAGCTCGGCATCGAAAAGCTCATCGAGGGCGACCAGCGCACGCCGCTGGGCGTGTACTTCATCACGAGCCGCCTGGACCCGGCCACGCTCAAGGACTTCTACGGCGCCGGCGCCCTGCCCATCAACTACCCCAATCCGCTGGACCAGAGCCGCGGCAAGACGGGCAGCGGCATCTGGCTGCACGGCACGCCGCCGGACCAGTTCTCGCGCGCGCCGCTGGCCACCGACGGGTGCCTGGCCCTGGCCAACCCGGACCTGGAGCGCATCCTGCGCACGGTGGAGCCACGCTCCACGCCGGTGGTGATCGCACGGCAGCTGCAATGGGTGCCGCCGCACAGCGTGCAGGCCGACCGCAAGGCGTTCGATGCGGTGCTGGATGCCTGGCGCACCGCCAAGTCGCAGGGCGACCTGCAGCGCCTGATGGGGTTTTACGCCCCCACGTTCCAGAGCTACGGCAAGATGCCGCTGCAGGAGTTTTCCAAGCAGCTGGGCGCGGAAACGCGCGCGCTGCGCGGGCGGCCGATCCAGCTCAAGGACAAGACCCTGCTGCGCTGGACGGATGCCTCCGACACCATGGTGGTAACGTTCGGCGAGGTCATCGAAGGGGCCCGCACCGGCCCCGTCAAGCGCCAGTACTGGACCCGCAAGGGCAACCAATGGCAGATATTTTTCGAAGGAGTGATTGGATGATTTCCAGAAGAAATTCGACCCTGGCGCTGGCCGGCATGGCGCTGGCAGCTATCGTTTCCGTAGCACCCGCCCAGGCGCAGGACGCGGCGGCCCCCAAGGTGAAGCTCGCCACGTCGCTGGGCGACATCGTGGTCCAGCTCGATCCCGCCAAGGCCCCGAAGACGGTGGACAACTTCCTGTCCTATGTGAAGGACAAGCACTACGACGGCACCGTCTTTCACCGCGTGATCAACGGCTTCATGATCCAGGGCGGCGGCTTCACGCCCGACATGCAGCAAAAGCCCACCAAGGCACCGATCCCGCTGGAGGCCAACAACGGCCTCAAGAACGACAACTACACCATCGCCATGGCTCGCACCGGCAATCCGGACTCGGCCACCTCGCAGTTCTTCATCAACGTGAAGGACAACGCCATGCTCAACGCCACCGGTGAAGGCAACGGCTACGCCGTGTTCGGCAAGGTGGTTTCGGGCACCGACGTGGTGGACAAGATCAAGGCCGTGTCCACGGGCAACAAGGGCATGCACCAGAACGTGCCCACGACGCCCGTCGTCATCACCTCCGCCACCGTGGTCAAGTAAAGCCCACCGGCCCCTGTACACACCACGGCCCTTCCGGCCCCCAACGCTTTCCAAGGAATCCCATGAGCAACCCCCAAGTCGAACTGCACATCGCCGGCCACGGCGTCATCACCCTCGAACTCGATGCCGAAAAGGCGCCGAAGTCCACCGAGAACTTCCTGGCCTACGTGAAGAAGGGCCACTACGACAACACGATCTTCCACCGCGTGATCCCCGGCTTCATGGTGCAGGGCGGCGGGTTCGAGCCCGGCATGAACCAAAAGGGCACCGAAGCCCCGATCGAGAACGAGGCCAACAACGGCCTGAAGAACGCCAACTACACCGTGGCCATGGCCCGCACGAGCGATCCGCACTCGGCCACCGCCCAGTTCTTCATCAACGTGGCCGACAACGGCTTCCTGAACCACACCGCGCCGTCCGCCCAGGGCTGGGGCTATGCCGTGTTCGGCAAGGTGGTCAAGGGCACCGAAGTGGTGGATGCCATCAAGGGCGTGAAGACCGGCCGCAAGGGCTTCCATGACGACGTGCCCAAGGACGACGTGATCATCGAGAAGGCCGTCGCCCTGTAATCGCGGCGACCGCGGCGCACCCATCCCCGCCCGCCCCGTGACCACGACCGTGCCCCGGTTCGAGGAGCTTGCCGCTCCTTCGGACTGGCGCACGGTCGAATTCATTTCCGACCTGCACCTGCAGGCCAGCGAGCCCGCCACGTTCGAGGCCTGGCGACGCTATCTGCGGACCACCGACGCGAGCGCGGTGTTCATCCTGGGCGACCTGTTCGAAGTGTGGGTGGGTGACGACTGCATCGACGATGCCGAGGGCGCCTTCGAGGCCGAATGCGGCGCCCTGCTGCGCGAGGCGGCCCGCCAGCGGCCGGTGTTCTTCATGCACGGCAATCGCGACTTCCTGGTCGGGCCGCGCTTTCTCGCCCACTGCGGCCTGACCGGGCTGCACGACCCGACGGTGCTGCAGTTCGGCGGCGAACGCACCGTGCTCAGCCACGGCGACCTGCTCTGCCTGGACGATGTGGACTACCAGCGCTTTCGCGCCCAGGCCCGCAGCACGGAGTGGCAGCAGCGGTTCCTGTCCCAGCCGCTGGCCGTGCGGCGCGCGCAGGCCCGCGGCATCCGCGAGCAGAGCGAGGCGCGCAAGCAGTCCGGCGAGGCCGCCTACGCCGATCTGGACGGCCCGGCCACGCGGCAGTGGCTGCAGGCCGCAGGCGCCCGCACGCTGATCCACGGCCACACGCACCGCCCCGCCGTCCACGCTCTGGAGCCGGGCCTGCAGCGCGTGGTGCTGAGCGACTGGGACGCGGCCGCCCGCCCGCCGCGCGCCGAGGTGCTGCGCCTGTCGCCCGGCCGGGGCTTGGAACGGCTCGCCGCCGTCCCCATGTAGGCGGCATCTCTTTTTCCGCCAGGGAGTGCGCGAGCAGGCCCTCCCCTCTTTCATGCCTGCTCTCTGGAACAAACTCTGGCACCGCGTGCGCGCGACCGTCGCCCCCGTGCCGGAGATCTCCGCCCCGCTCTGGCTGCAGACCCTGCAGCGCTATCCGTTCCTGTCCGCCCTGCCGCTGCAGGACCAGGCCAAGCTGAGGGCACTCAGCGCCCTCTTTCTGCAGCGCAAGGAATTCACCGGCGCGCACGGCCTGCAGGTCACCGATGCCATGGCGGTCGCCATCGCGGCCCAGGCGTGCCTGCCCGTGCTGCACTGGGGCACGCCCGCCCAGGCACTCGACTGGTACGACGATTTCGTGGGCATCGTGGTCCACCCCGGCGAGGCCGTGGCGCGCCGGCAGTCCACCGACGAGGCCGGCGTGGTGCACGACTACACCGAGGTGCTGCTGGGCGAGGCCATGCACCGGGGCCCGGTCATGCTGAGCTGGCCGGCCGTGGACAGCGCGGGCAGCGGCCAGGACCGGGGCATGAGCGTGGTCATCCACGAGTTCGTGCACAAGCTGGACATGCGCAACGGCAACGCGGACGGCTACCCGTCCCTGCCACCGGGCTTTCTGGGCACCACCGGCGCGCAGGCGGCGCGGCAGGCCTGGCGCGCGGCGTGGCAGCCGGCCTACGACGCCTTCCGGGAGCGCGTGATCATCGCCGAGCGCTTTGGCGGCGAATGGCCCTGGCTGGATGCCTACGGCGCGACGGCCCCGGCCGAATTCTTCGCCGTGGCGTGCGAGGCGTACTTCGTGGACCGGGCGACGTTCGCCGCCGAGTTCCCGGACCTGATGCCCACGCTGGACGCCTTCTACCGCCGGGGATTGTGAGTAAAAACCCCTTCACGCCCTAGATTTCATTGCCCTCATTGCTATTATTTGTATAGCAATCGCCCGCCTGGCCGGCGCAGGCGCTCACAGCGCGGATTCGAACAGTTCCAGCTGCGGCGGCCCCAAGTACAGATCGCGCTTTTGCCCCGCGCCCGCGTGCGCGGCCCGGAAGGCGTCGGAGCGGGTCCACGCCTCGAAATCCGCGCGCGACGCCCAGACGGTGTGCGAGGCGAACAGCGTGTGCTCGGGCGTCGTGTCGCCCCGCAGCAGGTGGAAGGCCTGGAAGCCCGGCACCTGCGCCAGATGGCTGTCGCGCTGGCGCCAGATCTCGACGAACTCCTCCTCACGGCCGGGGGCGATGCGGAAACGGTTCATGGCAACGAACATGGTGGGAAGCTCCTTGAAGTGAAAGATCAGAAATGAAACCGCAGAAGTGAAACCGCGGGAAGGGGCCGCGTTCACCGGACGGCGAGGCGCGGCGCGCGCCGGCCGCAGCAGGGCCGGCGCGCCCGTGGCGCTCAGGGCTTGCGCGCCATCTCGCCCGTCGCGACCCGGCGGCGCAGCTCGGCCAGCACGGTTTTCATCCGCCGCTCGTTCTCCACGCCCATGCGCACGAGGATCTTCTGGCCGCTGGACAGGGCCTGCAGCTTCGGGTCGGCGAATTCGTAGCGCACCCAGGGGCGCGTGGAGGGCACCTCGCCGGTCACCTTGGTGAGCTGCACCTGCACCGGGCCGGTGGGCTCGGGCGCCTGCAGCAGGTTGTCCAGCGTGGCCACCAGCCGGTCGTTGAAGTAGCGGCGCGGAAAGCCCAGCTCTTCGTACGCCTGCTGGAACAGCGGGTACAGCCGGGCGTACAGCGCAACGGCCTGGTCCTGCGGAATGGCTTCGGCCAGCATGACGAAGGCGCGGTAGCGGCCCGCATTGGTGGCGGCGATCGTCTCCGTCTCGCTGCCCTCGCCATCCACCAGGAACCGCTGCGGCATGGGCTGCACGGGCCACAGGCGGGACGGCGCGCTCTGGCGCGACAGGTTGTCCACCGTGGCGACCGCGCGCTGCACGAAGCCGTCCATGCGCAGCAGCGACGCTACCGAGTCCGCCCCGACCCATCCCGTGACCGCATCGGTCAGGGGGCGGTCCGATTCGGCCAGGGTGGGGAGTTTGGTGTCGGGCGGCTGCACCGTGTCCATGGGGTTCTGGGGTCCGGAGGCCGCGGATGCGGGCGGCGCGGCGGCCTGGGACGCGGACTGGCTGGCCACGGGCGGCAATGCCACCGGCTCGGACGCCGGGCGCCCCCAGAACCACCAGGCCGCGCCGGCGCCCAGCGCGCCAGCGACCACCCACGGAATCCAGGCGCGCGAAGCCTGCTGCGCGGGCCGCAACTCCACCGTGTCACGTTCAGGCATGAATGCCTCCTTTTCTTGGGTTTCGGGAAAGCCGCGGTAGAAAGACAAGATGCCCCGCGGCCGCCCATCGATTGGAAGCGATGGACTCCACCGGGCCGTAACGCCGTGTGACGGGTCCGGTCACCGCTGGCATGGGGGGTGTCGTGCACCGCTCGGTGGCCGATGCAAGCCGGCCGGGGTCCACGCAAGGAACGGTGGACCCGCGGGGCCCATCGGTCAGCCGCTCAGCGCGCGGCCTGCGGCTGCGGGTGCTGCAGTCCGCCCAGCCATCCCATGGCATCGGTCAGTTCGGCCTGCCGGATCTCGTGCGCTCCGGGGTATTCGCGGTAGGTCAGGTCCAGCGACAGCCCCCGGGCATGGTCGCGGATGGCGTGGGCCTGGGCCAGGGGAATCACGTTGTCCTGCACGCCATGGCTCACCCAGAGCGGCTTGCCGCGCAGGCTCTCGGCCGCGGCGGCGAACGGCATCGCCTGGGGCAGCAGCCGGCTGTGCCACACCATGGCGGCGTGCAGCAGCTCCGGCCGGGTGAACAGCAGGGACAAGGCCATGATGCCGCCCTGGCTGAAACCGCCCACCACCACCCGCTCGGGGGGCACGCCCAGTTGCAGCGCGGCGGCCTCCACCGTGAGCGCCACCAGCGAGCGGCTGGCCGCCTCCTGCGGCTCATGGATGGAACGGCTGCCATCGGGCAGCACGGAAAATTCGAACCACGCATGGGAGCCGGGCCCCATGGCATGCGGCGCGCGCAGGCTCACGACATGGAAATGCGGGGGAACGTAGGGGGCCAGGCCGAACAGGTCGCCCTCGTTGCTGCCCACGCCGTGCATGAGAACGAGCAGCCAGGGAGAGGTGGTGTGGGCCGCGGCGGGGCGGTTCAGGAAGGGAAGCGGCAGATCAAGCATCGATGGGTGCCCTGAAAAGGCGTTCAAGGCAGGGATGAAGGGTTGCGAATCGGGGTTGGAGTGGAACGGGGCCCGGGGAGTTCATGCCGCGGACCGCAGGGCGAAGGCGTCCATGGCCAGGGCGCCATAGCGGACCTCCCGGCTCAGGTAGTGCGCCTGCGCCTCGGGGCCAGCGGCGCCCAGGGCGAAAAACAAGGGCAGGAAATGGTCTTCGCTGGGGTGGGCGCGCTCGGCATGCGGGGCCTGCCGCCGGTAGTCCAGCAGCGCGGGCCAGTCGCGCCGCTGCACGGCGTCTTCGATCCAGCGGCTGAATTCGGTCACATAGGGCAAGGGCTCGTTGGCGCCGCCAAAGAACTCGGCCAGGTTGTGCGTCATGCTGCCGGAGCCCACCACCAGCACGCCTTCGCTGCGCAGGCCCTGCAACGCGGCGCCCATGGCGTAGACCTCGGCAGGCCCGGCGCTGGACGGCAGGGCCACCTGCACCACGGGCAGCCGGGCGTCGGGAAACAGGTGCATCAGCGGCACCCAGGCGCCATGGTCGAAGGGCCGCTCCGCATCGCCTTCGGCCGCGATGCCGGCCGCACGCAGGCGCGCCAGCACCGTTTCGGCCAGGGCCGGGGCGCCTGCGGCCGGGTAGCGCAAGGCATACAGGGCCGGCGGAAATCCACCGAAATCGTGCCACGTGGCGGGCTGCGGCCCGGTCATCACTTTTGGCGATCGCGGCATCCAGTGCGGCGACATGACCACCACCCCGCGAAGGTGCGGAAAGCGCGCCTGGACCTCCTGGCCCCAGCGGGTGAGGGCCGGGCCGGTTTCGCCGGCGTCCACCGCGAACAGCGGGGCGCCATGGGAGAGATACAGCGCGGGGAGTTCGGCATTCCTGCCGCTGTCGGTGGGTGCGCGGGCCCGTTCCAGATCGGACATGAAGATTCCTCGGTTGCCGACAGATGGGGTCGGTGGCGGCGGTTCCAACCCCCGCGGCGATCGGCGCAGCCTGTGCCGCCACGGGCCAGCGAACGCTCTCCGGGACGCCCCACGCCTTTTCAGTCTCGCACCGGGCCGCGCAGCGCCTTGATGCCCGAGCGCACGCTTTTGGATTCCAGGCGGCGCTGCTTGGAGCCATAGGTCGGCTTGGTGGCCCGGCGGGTGCGCGGCGGCTGCGCCACGCTGGCCACCAGGGCCTGCAGG
The DNA here is from genome assembly GCF_032929295.1 of Acidovorax sp. BLS4. Classification (NCBI taxonomy): domain Bacteria; kingdom Pseudomonadati; phylum Pseudomonadota; class Betaproteobacteria; order Burkholderiales; family Comamonadaceae; genus Acidovorax; species Acidovorax sp. BLS4. Next base: position 4,246,983 of record NZ_CP136797.1, on the reverse strand, counting down.
CGCTGGAGTCCATCGAGGCGGTTGGCTTCCTGGCTGCGGTACTGTTGGGCCTTGATGACCAGCACGCCCTCCTGCGTGATCCGGCTGTCGCGCAGCGCGAGCAGGCGCTCCTTCACGCCGTCGGGCAACGAAGACGCTGCGATATCGAAGCGCAGGTGCACTGCGCTGGACACCTTGTTGACGTTCTGCCCGCCAGCGCCCTGTGCCCGCATGGCGGTGATCTCCACCTCACGCTCGTCCACCTGGGGCACGAAGGCCGCCGGCGGCGCGGTCATCGGCCGGCCGCCAGGGATACGGCAGCCGGCTGCGCCCCGTCCGCCAGCGCGGCCAGCAACGCGGCCATGAAGGGCCGGGGCTGTTCGAACTGCACCCAGTGGCCGGCCTCGGGGATGAAGACCAGGCCGCGGAAGTCCGGCACCACCGCCCGGAACGCCGCCTCGAGCTCCACGATCCAGCGCTTGTAGAGGGCATCGTTGCGGCCATAGATGGCGTGCACCGGGCAGGTCACCCGGGGCAGCGAGCGCGCCAGGATGTCGGTGTGCGCCAGCCGGCGGCGCGGCATGCGGTCGCGCACCACGTTGGCCACGTGCAGACCCAGCGCCAGGCCTTCGATGAGCGCCGGGTCCTGCAGCATCAGCACGGCCAGGTTGTGGCGGTGCACCTGCGCCTGCTGGTCCGCGGGCAGGTGCCGCCAGGCTTTCAGTTCGAACTGGCGGTGCGGCACCACGCCCATGGCCGGCGCGCCCACGATGACCAGTTGCCGGGCCAGCTCGGGGTGGTCGGCCAGCAGCAGGCCCGCCACCATGCCGCCGAAAGAGAACCCCACCAGATCGCAGGGCTGCGGCCCCCACAGCGCGCGCATGCCCTCGCACAGCGGCTCGACCAGCGCGTCGGCATCGGCGCCAGCGGGGGGCAGAGCGGACTCCCCGAAACCGGGCAGATCCGGAACCCAGACCTGGTGGCCCGCCGCGACCAGGTCTTCGATGTTGCGCACCCAGTGGGTCCAGCTGCCGCTGCCGCCGTGCAGCAGCACCAGCGGCGGCTGCCCGGGCACGGCCGGGCCCCAGGCGTGCCACACCAGATCGCCGTCGCCGCAAGGCGTGGCGTGCCGCGTGGCCAGCGCCTGCAGGCGCCGCACTTCGGGCGGGGTGCCATCGGGCGCCGCGGCCCCGGCAGATCCGGGGTGGGCCACTGGGGCGGTGGGCACCGTCACCATCCCGCCAGGCCGTCGATGGCCAGCGGATAGCCCTGCACGCCGAACCCGCACATCACCGCGCGCGCCACGCCGGACAGATAGGAATGGTGGCGGAAGGCTTCGCGGGCATGCACGTTGCTGATGTGCAACTCCACCAGCGGCACGCCCGTGCCCTTGACGGCATCCAGCAGTGCCACGCTGGTGTGGGTGTAGGCCGCGGCATTCAGCACCACGCCGGCCAGTTCGCCAGCACCGTGGAGGCGGCCGGCCTCATGGATCCAGTCCACCAAGTCGCCCTCATGGTTGCTCTGGCGGAACTGCAGCGCAAACCCGTGGCGCTCGCACGCCTGGGCGCACAGCCGCTCTACGTCGGCCAGCGTGTGCACGCCGTACACCGAGGGCTCGCGCGTGCCGAGCAGGTTCAGATTGGGTCCGTTGAGGACAAAGACGGTTTTCACAGGGCCAGCACTCCAGGCAAGGCGTCGCCGCCAGTCGGCGAACGCGAACAGGGCGAATTATGCGTGGCGCTCCCAAAGAAAACGGCCCCGAGGGGCCGTTGGGACTGCATGAGCAGCCAGGGGACAGCGATGGGTTTCAGCGACCGTAGTAGCCCCGGTCCCGTCCGTGCCAGTGGCGGCCGCCGCCGTAGTACCCGTAGGGGGCGACCACCACCGGAGGCGGGGGCGCGTAGTACACCGGCCGTGGCGGCGGGTAGTAGACGGGCGGGGGTGCGTAGACCACCGGGGGCGGGCCGTAGTAGACGGGACGGGGCGGCGGGTAGTAGGCCGGCGGTGCCACCACGACGGGGTAGCCACCGCCTCCGACACCGACCGCCACGCCGGGCGCCCCGATGCCCACAGACCAGGAAATATCGCGTGCCTGGGCGGCACCGGTGCCCGCCAGGAGGGCGAGCGCCACGCCGGCGGTGGCGGCCATGGCTGAGAGAGAGCGGCTGTTCGTCATGGAAATCTCCTTTGGATGGGAGCCCCGCCATCGCGGGACGCCCGTGGATGCTCAACGCATCACATGTCCGAAAGGATGGCACAAACCGCCTGCAATGTTGTTTCTGGACGTAGCGCGCTGTGTTTCACCCGGTAACGCCCCCGGCACCGCCGCCTAGAATGCCGCCATGAGTTCCCCAGCCCCCCTCGACCCCTCCTCCAACGCCGCGGCCAAGCCCAGCAATTTTCTTCGCCAGATCATAGAGAGCGATCTCGCCAAGGGCACGCATGCCCAGGCGCGCTGGGGCGGCACGCCCGGCGATGCGGCCCACCATGCCGGCGGGCAGCCCGACCCGGCGAAGATCCGCACGCGTTTCCCCCCCGAACCCAACGGCTACCTGCACGTCGGCCATGCCAAGAGCATCTGCCTGAATTTCGGACTGGCCGCCGACTACGGCGGCGTGTGCCACCTGCGCTTCGACGACACCAACCCGGAGAAGGAAGACCAGGAGTACGTGGACGCCATCATCGACGCCGTGCATTGGCTCGGCTTCGACTGGAAGGCCAGCGGCGACGGCGCCGACCACCTGTACTACGCCAGCAACTATTTCGACTTCATGTACCGCGCGGCCGAGTACCTGATCGAAAACGGCAAGGCCTACGTGGACGAGCAGACCCCCGACGAGATGCGCGCCAACCGTGGCGACTTCGGCAAACCCGGCGTGGACAGCCCCTTTCGCAGCCGCACCGTGGCCGAAAACCTCGCGCGCTTTCGCGAAATGCGCGAGGGCAAGCTGCCCGACGGCGCCGCCGTGCTGCGCGCGAAGATTGACATGGCCTCGCCCAACATCAACCTGCGCGACCCGGCCATCTACCGCATCAAGCACGCCGAGCACCACAACACCGGCAACCAGTGGTGCATCTACCCGATGTACACCTTCGCCCACCCCATCGAGGACGCGCTGGAGCACATCACCCACAGCATCTGCACGCTGGAATTCGAAGACCAGCGCCCCTTCTACGACTGGCTCATGGACCGTCTGGTGGAAGGCGGCCTCATCGCCGCGCCGCAGCCGCGCCAGTACGAGTTCGCGCGCCTGAACCTCACCTACGTGGTCACCAGCAAGCGCAAGCTCAAGCACCTGGTGGACAACGGCATCGTGACCGGCTGGGACGATCCCCGCATGCCCACCATCGTCGGCCTGCGCCGCCGTGGCTACACGCCCGAATCGATCCGCCTGTTCTGCGAACGCATCGGCGTGACCAAGGACTACAGCTGGATCGACTACAGCACGCTGGAAGGCTGCCTGCGCGAAGACCTGGAAGCCAAGGCCCACCGTGGCATGGCGGTGCTCAACCCCGTCAAGCTGGTGCTGACCAACTGGGACGAGGTGATGGGTGCCGGCCACCTGGAGCCCTGCAGCCTGCCCGCCCTGCCCCACCCGCCCGAGGGCACCGAATCGCCCCTGCGCCATTTCACGATCGGCAAGGCGGTGTGGATCGAGCGCGAAGACTTCGAGGAAGTGCCCCCCAAGGGATACAAGCGCCTGTTCCCCGGCAACAAGGTGCGCCTCAAGGGCGGCTACGTGATCGAATGCACGGGCTGCAACAAGGACGCCGATGGCCGGATCACCGAAGTGCTGGCCACCGTGGTGCCCGACACCAAGAGCGGCACCCCCGGCGCCGACACCGTGAAGGTGAAGGCCGCCATCACCTGGGTGGGCGTGGCCGATGGCGTGAAGGCGGAGGTGCGCATGTACGACCGGCTCTTCACCGATGCGCAGCCCGATGCCGGCGGGAAAGACTTCCTCACGCTGCTGAACCCGGACAGCCTGAAGGTCGTGACGGCCATTGTGGAGCCCTCACTGGCCAACGCCCGACCGGGCGACCAGTTCCAGTTCGAGCGGCACGGGTACTTCGTGGCGGACAGCAAGGACCACGCGGCAGGCAAGCCGGTGTTCAATCTGGCCGTGGGCCTGAAGGACTCCTGGGGCAAGTAAGCCAACGCAACAGCCGGCCCGGACAACGGCGGCCGTCGCCGTCGCGGGCCGGTCCCGTTATCCAACGATGGAAGTCCCTGGCCATCCAGCGCCAGGGACGCATACCACTCCCGATTTCGAGAATGAACTTTTCCTCGCGCCTTCAACAACTCCCATCCGTTGCCGACCTCTCTGCCCTGCACCTGCTGGACCCGGACGGACAGGTCATCGCCACGCTGGAAAACAAGCCCGGACAAGCAGGCTCCCTGGCGGTCTACAACGCGTTGTCCACCTTGTACGGCGGCACCATCACGCCCGCAGCGGCCAGCCTGGGCCTGGAGTGGTACGCAGAGCACACGGCCGATGCACACGCCCACCCCGGCAAGCACCCCAACATCGACCGTCTGGTGGCCTGGGCGTCCGGCACGGCCAGCTACCGTGCACAGCGGGTACCAGCGCTCCCGGCCGCCGCCTGACATCCGCGGGCAAGGCCGGTTCGGAAGCATCGCGATTTCGGCAGTGACACCCGCTCCATGGCGGCGTCATCTCTGACGGCCACGGCGCTGGCGCGCCAACCATAATCCGCCCGGCACCGGCCTGTCGCCTGTGTCCCGGCCCGATCGCCGGACCACCCACTTGGAGGCGCGATTGAAACACCCTCACCGTTCATGGGCCCGCGCGGCATGGCAAGTCACCGGCATCCTGGCCTTGGCCGCGTGGCTGACCGGTTGCTCCGCGGTCGGCACGCTCAATGCGCTCACGGCCAAGGACAGCCATACCGTCCAGGCCGGCGTGGCCTACGGCACGCTGCCGCGCCAGCAACTGGACATCTACCGGCCGAAAACGACGGCGCCAGCGGCCGGCTGGCCGGTCGCGGTGTTCTTCTATGGCGGCTCCTGGAACAGCGGCGAGCGCGGCGACTACCTGTTCCTGGGCGAAGCGCTCGCGGCACGGGGCGTTCTGACGATGGTGGCCGACTACCGCCTCTACCCCGAGGTGCGCTACCCCGAATTCCTGCAGGACAGCGCACTGGCCGTGGCCTATGGCCTGGACCATGCGGCGCAGTGGGGTGGCGACCCGAAACGGGTGTTCGCCATGGGCCACAGTGCCGGCGGCTACAACGCGGCGATGCTGGCGCTGGACCCGCGCTGGCTGCAGCCCACGGGCCACACGCCGAACGAGCTTGCCGGCTGGATCGGCCTGGCGGGGCCGTACGACTTCTTTCCCACCGACAACCCGCAAGCGCAGCCGGTGTTTTTCCACCCGAACTACCCGCCCAAGGCCCAGCCCATCGAGTTCGCACACCCTGGTGCGCCGCGCACCTTTCTGGCGGCCCCGGTCAACGACCGGCTCGTGAGCCCGGAGCGCAGCACCCAGCAGATGGCGCAGAAGCTGCAGGCCGCTGGCGTGCCGGTCACGCTGAAGTCGTATCCCCGCGCCAGCCATACCACGCTCATCGGCGCATTCGCGTGGCCGCTGCGCTGGGTCGCGCCGGTGGTGGACGATGTGGAGGCGTTCATCCAGTCGACGCCGCCAGCGAGATAAAACAGGGCGGCCCTCACGGGGCATGCACCCGTTCGCACGCGCCTCAGCGCCCCGTCCACAGGATGACGTTCCATTCCAGCGGATTGAAGCTGCGGTCCCGGTTGAAGTCCACATAGCCGTTGGGCATGTTCCAGCGCAGCACCGGGCCGCCCCAGGCGGAGACCTTGCCTGCCTGGCGGGGCGTGCCATAGGCCGCATTGAAACGGTCGATCCAGGCGCCGTGCACCCACCAGGGCACGTGCACCATGGTTCGCACCAAGTGACCCTCCCGGAAGAAATTGGCCAGGGTCAGGGCGCCGTGGCCGTCCGCCTGGCTGACGGTCGCGTAGCAAACGCGATCGCCCAGGCTGTCCGCGCCCGGGGCTTGGCCCACACAGCGCAAAGGCACGCCGGCGAAGTGCTGCTTGAGCGCGGCTTCGTCCATGGTGGACGACAGCTCGGCCAGGCGCAGCGTCACGGACGGCGAGGTCTCGCGGAAATAGCGGCCGTACACGTCCATTCGGTCGCGGTTGGTGAACACCATCAGCGCCAGCAGCACCAGAAAAATCAGCACCACTCCCTTGAGCCACTGGGGCACGGTCTTTTCAGTCATTCGGTTGCTTCCTCGTATTTTTGACGGGGATGGCACGCCCCCCGGCCGGTTCCGACCCGATCAACGCCCACCCCGGTTGAGCGACCGGCATCAACGTCCCAGCTCGGGCATCGCACCCATCAGAAGGTCGCAGGTGCCCTGCACCGCCTGCCGCATGTGCAGCGCGCGCTGGCGGGTGGCCGGAACGCCACCGAAGCGCGTGGCGCAATAGCTCTCCAAGGCATAGCCCAGCCATTGACGGGCCATAGGCGCCGCACCCTCGAGGGACGACCAATGCTCGCGCACCGATTGGCCCGGCAGGGGTGGATGGCGACGAACCCGCAGGCACCAGGTCATGGCCCGGGCAGACAGCCACATCGATTGCGCGGGAAACGGCCGGGCCAGGAGCCAGGACACGCTCAGTGCGGCCGCAAGCCCAATCCGATAACGGTAGCGGAACAGCAGCACGGCGGCCAGAAAAAGCGCCACGCAGAGCAACAGGTCGAGGAGACTGAGCCGTCGGGCCGCGCCAGTGGTCGCTGGGGATTCCAGCGTGCCTGCGCCCTCGCCCGCCCCGGTCCCCGCACCGCCCGCCGGTCGTGTCGTGCCATGGGTGCTGGCCAGTCGATCCAACCACCCCTGGGCGACACCGACCGCCCCCTGGATGACACTGCGCTGCCACTGCGGCACGGAACGGTCGCGCGCCGCCTCGCGCATGTGGTCCAACATACGGCCCCACTGCTGTGCCAAACCTCCTGGCTGTGGCGTGACGCCCCCCTGGGAACCGCCCTGTGCCGGCCCCGCACCGCCGCCATCCGGCCGGCTGCTTTGGCCAGCCGCCCCTCCCGCGTCGCCCGCCGGTTTATCGAACAGGCCGGGCACGTCGGCGCCGGGCGGCAAAAAGCCGAAGCCCAGTACGGGTGGCCGGGGCGCAAAAAGAAAGAGCATCGACGCCAGCAGGAACGACAGCCCCACGAAGCCGATCGCCATCGACAGTTTGGTGGCGCGCGAAATGGCCACGCCCTCCGCGTGCAGCCATGCGAGCGCGAGGGCCCCGAACAGCCAGGCCGGCCCCAGATAGAACCAGAGGCTCCAGTCGGCGTTGTAGTGCGTCGCCACCATGAAGCTCACGGCGAAGACGACCGTGAGGGTGAGGTAGAAATCGCGCCGGGTTCGCATCGTGGCAGCGCGGGCTCCCATGACGATGAGCAGGGCCACGCACACCCATCGGGGAAAGGCGTACAGCGCCACGCCAGGAAACAGCGCAAGGACGAACCCGAGCAAGCCCAGCACACGCCACTGGGTTCTGCCTGCGCCTTCGGGCCGCTTCAGATGGATCGCGCCCGCACCGAAGCCAAGCAAGGCCCACACCAGCCACAGCAGGCTTTCGAAGCCGAATCCCCTGAATCTGCGGTCCAGGTACGAAAACGCAAACGCGATGAAAAGATAGCTCAATCCCGCGAACACGATCACGCCACGGCTCTGAAGCGCGGGCGAAGGTGCCGGTGCGGAAGGCCTGCGGGCGGCGATGGGCAGGGCCCATGGGGTGTCACCGGGCGTCACGTTGCGACCTCCATGAAAGTGGCACACCCTGCGCTGGCGGCGGTCCGACACAGTTGCGCGGCCGCGGTGGTTTGCGCGGTCGTGCCGGCGCGTCCGAGGGCGATGCAGACCACCACGGCGCAATCCAGGCCGCTCCATTCGGCCAGCGCCGACTGCAACGCCATGACCGGCAGATCGCAGGGGATCACCAACGCCACCTGCTCCCCGGCAGCGGCGTCGTTCGCCGCGCGGGCGCTGGCCCAGCGCAAACCGTCTTCGCCGGCAGGCAAGGCTGCGGCCAGCGCACGGCGTGCCAAGGCAGCATCCTGCACCGGCGACAGGTCGGCACTCCCATAGAGGAACAACTGCGCACCGTGGGCCGCAGCCGCGTCGCACACGCCAACCGCCAGGCGAATGGTCTGCTCACCCGCGCTGTCCGCATTCCCCAAGGCCGGCAGCGAAGGGGCATGCACCACCACGCGCAAGCGGATGGCACCGGTTTGCTGAAAGTGCTGGATCACCAGTTCACCAGCGCGGGCCGACGCGCGCCAGTTCACGCGGCCCACGGCATCTCCGTGCTGGTATGCGCGCATTGCGCCCAATTCGAACGACGCCCCCCTTTGCCGCAAGGTCAACTCGCCACGCGGGTCGGCCGCCACGCTCCATGGCAGCGGCCAGTGCACCGGTTGCGCACGCGGCAGCACATGCAGGGCGATGTCCGGGCACTGCATGCTGTGGCGTGCGTGGACCAATCCCAGAGGAAAGCCGCTGGACAGGCGCACCGCCACCAGCCGGTAATGTCCGCGGCACGGAAAGCGCACCACGCCAGCCAGCGCCGTTCCTGATGCAGGCGCGCTTTTCCGCGCTCGGACGATCGGCAAGGTCTGGCGCAGCACCACGCGTTGCGAAGCCCACTCCCACTCGGTTTCGATCTCGACCAAAAAGGCGGGCCAACGGGCACGCCGCTCCACCACGATGTTCAGATCGCATGCGGTGCCTTCGTTCACCTCGGTGCCGGCAGCGGTCTGCAGCCGCACGGTGGTGGTGCGCAATGAAAGCCAAGGCACCACGAACCCCAGCACGGTCACGGTCGCGAGAAAAAGGAACATGCCGTAGACCATGGGGTCGCGGCGATTGAGCGCTGCGGCGAGCAGCACCCCGCACAGCGCGAGCAACACCCGCGACCTGGAAAGCCAGCGCTCCATGCCCTGCGCCCTACACCGGCGTGCGCTGCGACAGCAGGATGTCCTGGATCAGGTCGGCCGCCGGCTTGGGCTGCGCGCCCTGTGTCTGCACGATGATGCGGTGGGCCAGCACAGGCACTGCCGCTTCGCGCACGACGGCCGGGTCCACATAGGAACGCCCCCGGATGCAACTGAGCGCCCGCGCCATGCGCGCCAGGCCCAGCGTGCCCCGCGGGCTGGCGCCGAACCGGATCGCCGGATGCCTGCGGGTGCCCGACACGATCGCGGTGATGAACTGGGCCACCTCCGGCGTGATCGACACGTTGCGCGCACCGGCCACCAGTTGCTCGAACTGCCCGGCGCCGCAAACCGGCTGCAGGCGTTGGATGGGGTGGGAAAACTGCTGGCTCGTGATGAGCCCGGCCTCGGTGTCGCTGTCGGGATAGCCCAGCGACAGGCGGATCAGAAACCGGTCGAGCTGGGCCTCCGGCAGGGGGTAGGTGCCCGCCATGTCGATGGGGTTCTGCGTGGCCAGCACGGCGAAGGGCGCAGGCAGCGGCAGGGTCTGCCCGTCCAGGGTGATCTGCCCTTCCTCCATGCATTCCAGCAGCGCCGATTGGGCGCGGGGATTCGCACGGTTGATTTCATCGGCCAGCACGATGTTGGCAAACACCGGGCCGGGGCGCAGCATGAAGCTGCCATCCTTGGGGTTGTAGACCGGTCCGCCCACGATGTCGGACGGCATCAGGTCCGCCGTGAACTGGATGCGCTTGAACGACAGCCCCACCGACACCGCCAGTGCGCGCGCCAGCATCGTCTTGCCCAGCCCTGGCACGTCTTCGATCAGAAGATGCCCGCCGGCCATGATCGCGGCCAAGGCCAGCTCGATCTGGGGGCGCTTGCCCTCCAGCACCTTCTCTACGTTTTGAACGATGGCCTGCGCAAGCTGCGCGCACTGCGACGTAGTGCCTGCCGATACGGTTGTGGAGCTCAATTTTCCCGCCCTGATGCAAAGAAGTCAGGGCGCTGACGCACGCGTCCCGCCCTCTCGGAGCATGGAATGTAAGCGGAAAAGCGTGGGCCGGCCGGGAGCCGGTGGACGCGCCATGCAAGGCTGGCGCCGCCCTGGAATTCGCCACCCGAGACGGCACCCGCCTTCGGCCAACGCGCCGTGAGAGGCTGGGGCAGGTGCCCCGCCGGCCACCGCGGATCAGAGCTGCGAGCCGAGCAGCGACGCCATCCGCTCGGCCAGCTTCTCCTTCATCGGCCGATCCAGCCAGTCCTGATGGGTCACCCGCCGCGACCTTTTCAGGTCGTCTTCGAACACGGCCGTCTGGCGTTGCGCGAATGGTGCGTCGTACACGTTCAGGTTGGCCTCGTCGTTCAACCGGAACGAGCGGTTGTCGAAGTTGGTGGAGCCCACCGACACCATGAGCTGGTCCACGATCATGACCTTGCAGTGGTACATGGTGGGCTCGTACTCGTAGATCTCGGCGCCGGCCTGCAGCAGTTCGCCCCAGGTGGCGCGGGAGGCGGCCTTGACGGTTTCGGTGTCGGTGTGCTCGCCGGGCGTGATGAGCCGGATGCGCACGCCGCGCGCCAGGGCGTCCAGCATCAGCTGCCGGGTCAGGTCGTCGGGCACGAAATACGCCACCGACAGGTCCAGGCTGCGCTCGGACGAGGTGATGGCCAGGTGGTACATGAGCTGCATGCTCTCGCTGCCGCTGGAGGGGGAGCTGGAGAACATCTGCGCCTTCTGCGTGCCGCTCTGGGCGATGGCGGGAAAGTACGCCTCGCCATGCATCACCTTGCCCGTGACCTTGAGCCAGTTGTCCAGGAAGGTGGCCTGCATCTGCGCGACCGCCGGGCCCTTGACCTGGTAGTGCGAATCGCGCCAGTGGTCGGGGTCCTGCGCGTTGCCGGTCCATGCGGGTGCGATGCCCACCCCGCCGGTGAAGCCCACCAGTCCGTCGGTGACGAGCAGCTTGCGGTGGGTGCGGTTGTTCAGGCGGGCCAGGTTGTACCAGTGGGGTTTGTGGAATTTCTCGACCTCCACGCCGGCCGCCTTCATCTCGGTGAAGTAGCTCTCGTCCATCTTGGAGCTGCCCACCCAGTCCAGCAGCACATGCACCTTCACGCCGGCACGGGCGCGCTCGCTCAGGGCATCGGCGAACTGCTTGCCGATGTCGCCGGACCAGTAGATGTAGGTTTCGAAGGTGACGCTTTTCTGCGCGGCCCGGATGGCGGCCAGCATGGGCGGAAAGATCTGGTCGCCGTTGAGCAGTTCCACCACCTCGTTGCCGCTGGTGATGCCCGGGCCCAGCAGGCTGCCCATGGCGCGTTCGTACTGCGGGTGGGCGGTGGTGTACAGGCGCGGGATCTGGTGCTGCACTTTCTTCTCGCCGGCGGTGAAGTTCAGCGCGAACAGCACGATGGCGGTGGTGGCCACGAAGGTGAGTGCTACGGTGAGCAGGGTGCGGCCTGTTTTTTTCATGTGCGCGATTGTGGGTGGGCGCCGGCTGCGCCCTTGTAAGCCCACGCCTCCAACTCGGCCAGGGCACGGGGCCGTGGCAGCGCGCTGCGCGGGGGCGTGCGTGCCGCCGGCCTGCGGCGGTCAGCCGGCTTCGAAGCGGTTGCGGCCGTTGTGCTTGGCGCGGTAGAGCGCCTTGTCGGCCCGCTCCACGGTGGCGGCGTGGGGCTCGCCGGGCACGCGCTCGGCCACGCCAGCGGAGAACGTCACCGCCAGGCCCGGGGCCAGCGCCTCGAAGCCGCCGCGCTCCATCTGGCCGCGCAGCCGCTCCAGCACGCGCATCGCACCGCTTTGGCCGGTGCCGGGCATGAGCAGCAGGAACTCTTCCCCGCCCCAGCGCGAGAGCACGTCGCGCCCGCGCACGCCGGCCTGGGCGATCTCGGCGAAGCGCTGCAGCACAGCGTCGCCCACCGCATGCCCGTGCGTGTCGTTCACCTGCTTGAAGTGGTCGATGTCCATCATGGCCATGGCCATCGGCGCCGTGGCGGGCTCGCCCGGCCGGCCGTCCTGCGGGTGCACCGCGGCGCCCACCGTCCAGTGCAGGGTGAGCAGGTCGCCCATGGCGCGCCGGTTGAGCAGGCCGGTCAGCGCATCGTGCTCGGCGAGTTTGCGGCTCAGCTCCAGCGCCTCGGTGAGGGTGGCCTTCTGCCGGGCCAGGCGGCTGCGCAGGCGGCCGATGCGGATGGCCAGCGCGGCCACCGCCGTCACCACGATGAGCGAGAAGGCCCAGTGGATGACCTCCACGCGCGGGTCGTAGCGCGGCGACTCGCCCGACGTGCGCCACAGCATGACCCCGGTCACGAGCACCAGCCAGTACGCCATGAGCACGCGCGTCTGCCCCGCCCGCAGCTGGAACATGCCGCCCAGCAGGAACAGCGGTGCCAGCAGGCCCAGCAGCGCACCGCGCGCGGGCCCGGTGATGGCATAGGCCCAGCCGAGCGCCGTGGCCGCCAGCACCGACTGCAGCATGGAGAGCGACGGATCGTGCGGCGCCAGCCGCCGGCCCTGGCCGCTGCGCACGAGCAGGCAGCAGACGAAGCTGGTGCCCAGCGCGAAGGCGGTCAGCGGATAGGCCTGCCTGGCGTCCACCAGCCCCAGCATCACCTCGGCCTGCTGCACCAGGGCGATCAGGCACAGCAGGCCGAACGCCAGCAGGCACTGCGACATGCGGATGCGCACCTGCTTGCTTTGGCCGAACAGCGCCCGGTCGATCCGGCCCCGCAGGCCCGGGGGCGGTGGCAGGACGCCATCGGCCGCGCGGCGCGCCGGCGATCCGCCGGGCGGTGGGGAATGGGGGCGGGCGGCAGGCGGCATGGCGCAATTCAGGAGCCGAAGGGGCGAAGGCCGGAGGGCAGCGCCTGCGCCGGTGACGGCGGTGCCAGCGGACCCGGCCAAGGGCCCGCGGCAACCGGATGGAAGGGCGAAAACGGGCATGCGCGGCGCATGCAGGGCATCGTACCGGGGCCGGCGCCGCCCGGCGGCCCTGGCGTGGCCAAGGCAGGGTATCTCCCGAGCCGTCCGCGCATGCCAGGGCTTGGCGCGCGCGGGCGCAGGCGCCGTCGCTAAACTGCCGGCTTCCCCTCTTCCCTTCGCCCGCGCCATGGCAGACCACCGCACTCCCCCCTCCCTTTCTCTGCAGGCCAGCCGGCGCACCGCCCTCGTGGCCACGCTGGGCCTGCTGGCCTGGCAGGGCCCCGTCCAAGCGGCCAAGCCCCGGGCCAGCGCGCATTCGCCAGCGCCGTCCGTCTGGCCCCGTGCATCGCAAGTGCCCGGCGGCGTGGCGCGCCTGTCGCTGGGGCCGGCGGCCACGCGGCCGGTGGCGCACGTGGACGAAGGCGCGGGCGACGTGCCGGTGCTCGTGCTGGGCGATGCGATCGAGTGGACGGCCATCGTCGGCATCCCGCTGGCGGCCCAGGCGGGGGCCGCCGGGATCGTGGTGCGGGGTTCGGCCACCGAGGGCGATGCAGCGCGCAAGGTGCCCTACACCATCGCGCCCAAGAAGTACCGCGAGCAGCGCCTGAGCGTCGCGCCGCGCACCGTGGACCTCTCCGCCGAGGACAACGCCCGCTTCGAGCGCGAGCGCGAACACCAGCGGCAGGTGACGGCGGCGTTTTCCACACCGCTGCCCAAGCCGGCCGACCTGCGCATGCACGTCCCGGTGCCGGGCCCCCGGTCCAGCTCGTTCGGGCTGCGGCGGGTGTTCAACGGGCAATCGCGCAATCCGCACAGCGGCATGGACATCGCCGCAGCCAAGGGCACGGCCATCGTCGCGCCGCTGCCGGGCCGGGTGATCGACACCGGCGAATATTTCTTCAGCGGCGGCACCGTGTGGCTGGACCATGGCGGCGGGCTGCTCACCGTCTATGCCCACCTGAGCGCCATCGACGCCAAGGTCGGCGACCAGTTGCAGACCGGCGACCGCCTGGGCGCGGTGGGCGCCACCGGCCGCGTGACCGGGCCGCACCTGCACTGGGGCGTGATGCTCAACCGCACGATGGTGGACCCGGCGCTCTTCCTGCCCGTCTGAGCCAGACGGGCGTTGCGCCGGGCCGACACGGGCAGGTAAAGAACGGGCCGCTTCGCGGAGCGGGCAGCGACAATTTCCGCCTTCGATCCCCTGGCCTTTTTGGGTGGTTTCCATGCGATCTTTTCTGGGTGCCGCGCTCGCGGCGATGGCGGTGCTGTGCAGCGGCTGCGCCGTGGTGGCCGTGGGCGATGCCGCGGTGACGGTGGTGGCGACCACGGTGAAGGTCGGCGCCACCGTGGTGGGCACGGCGGTGGACGTGGGCGCGGCCGGCGTGCGCGCCGTGGCGGGCGGCAGCGACTGAAAGCCTGCGCGAGCGGCACGCCCTGCTGTAGGGCGTCGGTCACCACGGCGTGGGACGCCCACCGCGCTATGCTTGCCGCCCCATGCCGACCCCGCCCCACTCACCGCGCGCTCCTGGCCCATCGCGCCCATCCCGCCCACTCCGGCCGCCGGCCGTACGCCCCCTCGCCCGATCCCCTGCGGCAGCCACCGCCGCCCCCGGCACGCCCCGCCTCATCCGCTTTCACAAGCCCTACGGCGTGCTGAGCCAGTTCACGCCCGAGGGGCGCTGGCGCGGGCTGCAGGATTTCATCGACCTGCCCGGCGTGTACGTGGCGGGCCGGCTGGACGCCGACAGCGAAGGGCTGCTGCTGCTCACCAGCGACGGCGCGCTGCAGGCGCGCATCGCCGATCCGCGCTTCAAGATGGAAAAGACGTACTGGGTGCAGGTGGAGGGCACACCCGACGAAGCCGCCCTGGCCGCGCTGCGCGACGGCGTGCAGCTGAACGACGGCCCCACCCGCCCGGCCCGGGCACGCCGCCTGGAGCCGCCGCCCGCCGTGTGGGAGCGCGACCCGCCCATTCGCGTGCGCCAGCGCATTCCTACCGCCTGGATCGAACTGGTCATCCGGGAAGGCCGCAACCGCCAGGTGCGGCGCATGACCGCGGCGGTCGGCCTGCCCACCTTGCGGCTGATCCGCGCCGCCATCGGGCCTTATTCGCTGGACGGGCTGGCGCCGGGGACCTGGCAGGCGGCGACGGTGCCCGCAGAGCCTGGGGGATAGCGCATGAATCGCTACTTAATTGATAGCAATATGCCCTGGATTTCATTGTGCTGGCGGCTTTTTTGCCGAATATTCGAGCCGCTGGCGCTTCGGGCCGGGCAGGCGCAGCACAATCGCTCCCCCAAAAGGAATGGAACCGTGAACCCCGCTGATCTTTCGCTCGAACCCGTCGAGACGCCCGAGGCCGTCCGCGCCGCTGCCGCGCGCGTGTGCCCGCGCTGCAGTCACACCCGGCAGGCCACCGATACCGCACCGGCCTGGCAGTGCCCCCGGTGCGAGGTGGCCTACGACAAGGTGCTTCCCACCAGCGTGGCGGCGCGGCAAAAGCCCGAGGGCGCCCGCGCCCGGCCGGCCGCCGCCCCCGGCGACAAGCCCTGGACCCTGATCGTCCTGGCCGGCGGCGTGGTGGTGCTGATGGCGCTGATGGGCTGGAAGTGGAACCACAACAAGGCCCAGGCCGCCGAACGCATCGCCCGCGCCGAAAGCGATGCGCGCGCCCTGCAGATCGCGGCGCAGCGGGAAGGCATGGAACAACTGGCCCGGCTCGGTGCGGCCGAGACCCAGTGGCGCCGCGGCCAGGGCCTGGACGTTCTGCCCACCGTGCGGGCCATGGCCCAGCAAGGGCACCTGCGGGCCATGGTGCTGCTGTCGGCCATGCTGGACGAGGGCAACGGCATCCCCAGGGACCATGCCGAGTCCATACAGTGGCTGACCCGGGCCGCCCACCAGGGCTCCAGCCTGGCGGCGGTGCGGCTGGGCGCCATCTACCAGGAGGGCCGCGGCGGAGAACCCCGCCAGATGTCGCTGACCGAGAACTGGTACCTGCGCGCGGCGCGCCAGGGCGATGCGGCCGGGCTGTACCGGCTGGGCGACCTCTATGCCAACGGCGCAGCCACCGTGGCCCAGCGGCCCGTTGCCGCCTACATGTTGCTGGAACTGGCCGACCGCCTGGGCCGCGGCAACCCGGAAGACCCGCTCACCCTGCCCCGCTACGGGGCTGTGCACCTTCAGCTGCTGGCCCGCAGGATGGGCCCGGTCGATATCGCCGAAGCGCGGCGGCGCGCCGATGCGTGGAAGCCCGGGAAGCCGCTGGACCTGTGACTGGACGCGCGCGGGCCCCAAGGCCCGGCGCCGCCGCCCCACCGTCGCTGCCCCGCCGCCCGCTCAACGGCGGCGCCACCACAGCATCAGGCCCAGAAACACGGCCCCGGTGAAAAGGGGCATCCACGGCATGAGCCGTTCCACCGGGTTGGACGAGCGCATGCCCGACCACACCTCCAGCCGCACCCGGTCCATGCGCAGATTGCTCACCCCTGCGAACTCCAGCACCGGCGGGACCGTGCGGTCTTCCTTGAAGCTCAAGGGCGCCGCGGCGCCGGCCATCTCCACGACCTGGCCGGCGCGCACGCCCCGTGCGGCGACCTGGGGCACGGCACCCACGCGCGATGCGCCATGGATGGACCAGCCCGCCATCCAGCGCGCGCTGGCATCCCCGTCGGCCAGCGCCACGCCCGAGACCCACACCACCAGCGTGTAGGGGTTGCCGCTGCGGGGCAGCGCCATCTCCTCGCCCGTCCAGGCCTGGGTCTGGGGCGGTGCGCCTGCGGAGCGGTCCGCATCGGCGGTGTCTTTTCGGTCCTGGAACAGCGCGAACTTCGCCAGCGCTTCGGCCGGCAGTTCCTGGGTTTGCACCAGGCGCTGGCCCCAGGGCTGGGGTGCGCCGCTGGCCTGGGCGGGCAGCGACGCCGTACCGAGCGCGCCCAGGCCCGCGAGCGCGATGCCGGCCGCTCGGGCCCTGCCACGGCGGCACGCCGCCCGCGCGAAATCGAATGGGGATGTGGATGTGGATGTGTCGTGCCCCGTTGCCATGCCCTCGTGTCCTTGGTGTCGTGTGCTGTCTGCCTGCGCAGCCACGTCAGGGGGCGCATGCGGACGGCAGTGTATCCAGTGGTTTCAGGCTGGCCAGTAACACGCTACTTTTTTGATAGCGCAATGCCCTAGTACTGATTGTCCTGGGAGCATTTTTCGCCTGGAGCGCCTGCGTTGCGAGCGCCCCTCCACCGCATGCCGAAGTTATGCCCGCCCTCTGTGGGCCGTTCTGTGGACAACCCCAGGGACAACCCGCCGGATCGGCGCAGGCAGTGGCTTGCAGCCCGGTGCCTGCATTTTGGGCAGTGGCGGCCGGGCGCGGCCGGCGCCTTTCCGGGGTGCGGCTATAGTGCGCGGCCGGCACGGCCCCTGCGCCCGCCTTCATTGCATCCCCTCCCCCGCTCCGATCCCCCGTGCCCATCGCCACCCTGCTCTGCCTGGTCGTCGCCGTCAGCGACGGCGACACCCTCACCGCCCGCTGCGGCGACCGCCGCCCGATCCAGGTGCGCCTGGCCGCCATCGACGCGCCCGAGCGCCGCCAGGCGTTCGGCCCGCCGTCCCGCCAGAACCTTGCGCGCCTGTGCCTGCGGCAGAAAGCCACGCTGCAGACCGTGGCCCGCGACGCCTACGGCCGCACCGTGGCGCACGTGCGCTGCGGCCAGGGCGATGCGGCCACGGCCCAGGTGCGCGCCGGGCTCGCCTGGGTGTACACGCCGCGCGCGGCCGCCTACCCGCAGCTGGCGGCGCTGCAGCGCCAGGCCCAGGCCAGCCACACCGGGCTGTGGTCGCAAAAGCGCCCGCGCGCCCCCTGGGACTACCGGCGACAGCACCCGCACGGATAAACCGGTAGCATGCGGCGCTGACTTCCCACCGTTGGAGCCGCCCGCCGCGTCCGCCCGTCCGCTGGCCGCACAGGCTCCGGCCAGCCACCCTCCAGCCTCCCCAGCGCCGTGCCCGACCTTCCCACCGCCTCCCCCGCTCCCCCCGTTCCTGGCACCGAAAGCGTCTACCGGCACCGCGGCTTCCTCGCCTTCCTGATCGCCCGCCTGGTGGCCGTGTTCGCCACCCAGGTGCAGGCCGTGGTCGTGGCCTGGCAGGTGTACGACCTCACGCGCGAGCCCATCGCCCTGGCCTACGTGGGCCTCGCGCAGTTCCTGCCCATGCTGTGCCTGCTGCTGCCGGCCGGCGACCTGATCGACCGCGCCAGCCGCCGGCACATCCTGGCCGTGAGCTGGTCGGTGGGCGCGGTGTGCAGCGCGCTGCTGTGGTGGCTGTCGGGGCACGGCACGGCGGGCGTGGCGGGCATCTATGCGGCGCTGGTGCTGTTCGGCTGCTCGCGGGCGTTCTCGGGACCGGCGCTGCAAAGCCTGCTGCCGCAGATCGTGCCGCGCGCCCAGCTGGCGCAGGCCATGGCCACCAACAGCATGCTGATGCGCCTGGCCAGCATCACCGGCCCGCTGATCGGCGGGGTGCTGTATGCCACCGGCGGCGCCTCGTTCACCTACCCCGTGTGCTGCGCGGGCTTCGCGCTGGGCGCGCTGCTGCTGTCGCGCGTGACGGTGGCGTATGCCGCGCCGCCCTCGCCGACGCAGGGCCGCATGTGGGACCGCTTCGGCGCGGGCATCCACTTCATCCGCACGCGCCCGATCATCCTGGGCACGATCTCGCTGGACCTGTTCGCCGTGCTGCTGGGCGGCGTGGTGGCGCTGCTGCCCATCTACGCGCACGAGGTGCTGCACGTGGGTCCGCAGGGCCTGGGCGCGCTGCGCAGCGCCATCGCCATCGGCGAGGTGGGCGCGGGGCTGTTCCTGACCCTGCGGCCCTTCAACCGCCACGTGGGACGGCGCATGTTCATCGCGGTGGCGATCTTCGGCGCGGCCAACCTGGTGTTCTCTCTGTCGCACTGGTTCCTGCTGTCGTTCCTGGCCCTGATGGTGGCCGGCGCGGCCGACATGGTGAGCGTGTACATCCGCGGGGCGCTGGTGCAGTTTTCCACGCCCGATGCCATGCGCGGGCGGGTGAACGCGGTCAACATGCTGTTCATCGGCTCGTCCAACGAGCTGGGCGAGTTCCGCGCCGGCACCAGCGCGGCGTGGCTGGGCGCCGTGCCGGCCGCGGTGGCGGGCGGGCTGTGCACCCTGGCGGTGGTGGGCGCCTGGACGCTCCTGTTCAAGCCCCTGCGCGACGTGGACCGCTTCGAGGAAGCGAGCGAGGAACGCCAGCGCCGCTGACGCTGAACGCCCAGCGGTTGACAGCGGTTACCAAAAAGTCAGCAGCCCGCTCATTCGCTCATATTTCGATAGCAATATGCTCTAGTGGACATTGCGCTGCGGGCGGTTTTGGCTTGAAGCTTTTTTGGCTGCCGCGGATACATCTGTATCCCGGGCGTAAAACCCCTGCGGCCCCCCTTGCCGCGCCCCGCGCCGCGCTGCACCATGGGCACCGTTTTCCCCATGGAGCCCTGCCATGACCCCCTCGCCCTCCGCTTCGACCGCCCTGCCCCTCACCCGCAGGCACTGGCTGGGATGGACTGCCGTGTCGCTCGCCGCCGCCGGCGGCGGCGCCTGGGCCGCCAGCAGTCCGGGGGGCGCGCCTCCCGGGCTGGACGATGCCGGCAGCGTGCGCCTGCTGGACCGCATTTCGTGGGGCGCCACGGCGGCCTCGCAGCAGGCGCTGGCCGAGGCCGGCACGGCGGGCTACCTGGCCGCCCAGCTGCGCTCCGCCCCCGCAGCCCTGCCGCCCGAGGCCCAGGCCCAGATCGACGCCATGGCCATCACCCGCACCCCCATGGAGGTGCTGGCCATCGACATGCAGGGCCGCCAGCAGGCCATCAAGGACCTGCCCGACGAGGAGGCGCGCAAGGCCGCGCAGGAGACCTACCAGCGCGACATGCGGGCCCTGCAGCGCGAGGCCGAGCGCCGCTTCGTGCTGCGGGCCGTGTACTCGCCCGCGCAGCTGCAGGAGAAGATGACCTGGTTCTGGATGAACCACTTCAGCGTCTTCGCCGGCAAGGCCGACATCCGCGCCATGGTGGGCGACTACGAGGACCGCGCCATCCGCCCGCACGCGCTGGGGCGCTTTCGGGACCTGCTCGGCGCCACCGTGCGCCACCCCGCCATGCTGCGCTATCTGGACAACGCGCAGAACGCCGCCAACCGCATCAACGAAAACTACGCGCGCGAGCTGATGGAGCTGCACACCCTGGGCGTGGACGGCGGCTACAGCCAGCGCGACGTGCAGGAGATGGCGCGCGTGCTCACCGGCCACGGCGTGTCGCTGCGCCCGCTGGGCGAGCCGCCCCCGAAGCTCAAAGCCGAGTGGACGCGCCAGTACGTGCGCCACGGCCTGTACGAATTCCACCCCCAGCGCCACGACTGGGGCCCCAAGGAGCTGCTGGGCCAGCCGCTGCAGGGCCAGGGCATGGCCGAGCTGGACGAGGCGCTCGACCGCCTGGCCCGCGCCCCGGCCACGGCGCGCTTCGTGTCGCGCAAGCTCGCCACCTACCTGGTGGGCGATGCGCCGCCCCCGGCGCTGCTGGAGGCCATGGCCGAGTCGTTCACCCGCAGCGACGGCCACATCGCCGCCGTGCTGCAGACGCTGTTCGCCAGCGCGCCGTTCCAGGCCTCGCTGGGCAAGCGGCTGCGCGACCCGGTGCAGTACGTGATGGCCGGCCTGCGCATGGGCTATGCCGACCGCGTGCTGGCCAACCCCGATCCGGCCCTGTCGTGGCTGCAGCGCCTGGCAGAGCCCTTGTATGGCCGCGCCACGCCCGACGGCTACCCGCTCGATTCGGCCGCGTGGACCAGCTCGGGCCAGATGGCCGTGCGCTTCGAGGTGGCGCGGGCCCTGGCCGGCGCGGGCGCGGCCGCGCTCTACCGCCCCGACGGCGCACCGCCGCCGCGCGTGGCGCCCCCGGCGCTGGCCCAGAGCGCCTACTACCGCGCGCTGGAGCCGCAGCTGGCCCCGGCCACCCGCGTGGCGCTGGCGCGCGCGGCCTCGCCGCTGGAATGGAACACCTTCCTGCTCAGCGCGCCGGAGTTCATGTACGCCTGACGCGGCCCGGCCGCACGGCGCTCTCCGCCACCCGCAGCCCATCCCCGCCTCGCCCCCCCGTTTCGCTGTTCCGCTGTTCCGCTGAAAGGCTTCGCCATGACGCACTTCTTCACCCCCCGCCGCCCCGGCCCTTCCGGGGCCGGCCCCGCCCCCACCCGCCGCCAGTGCCTTCAGGCCCTGGCCGCGCTCGCCGCGCCGGGCGTGCTGCAGGCCAGCCTCGCGGCCACGCCGCAGGCGGTGGACGCACGCTTTTTGCTGGTCTTCCTGCGCGGCGGCTACGACTGCGCCAGCCTGCTCGTGCCCACCTCCAGCAGCTACTACTACGAGACGCGGCCCAACATCGCCATCGCCAAGCCAGGCGACGCCGGGGGCGCGCTGCCGCTCACCGCCGACTGGGGCCTGCACCCGGCGCTGGCGGGCTCGCTGATGCCGCTGTACGAGAAGAAGCAGGTGGCGTTCGTGCCGTTCTCGGGCACCGAAGACCTCACGCGCAGCCACTTCGACACGCAGGACAGCATCGAGCTGGGCCAGCCCGTGGGCGGGCGGCGCGACTACCGCTCGGGCTTTCTCAACCGCCTGGCCACCGAACTGGGCGTGCAGCCGCGCTGGCACGACCACCTGTCGCCCATGGCCTTCACCGACACGCTGCCGCTGGTGCTGCGTGGCGGCTACGACGTGCCCAACACCGCCCTGGGCGCCGCGGGCGCGGCCAAGCCCGGCATCGACGACCGGCAGGCCGGGCTGATCGCCTCGATGTACGGGGGCACGCCGCTGGCCGCCGCCGTGGCCGAGGGCTTTCAGACGCGCGACGAGGTGGCGCGCACCATGCAGGGCGAGATGGATGCCGCCAGCCGCAACGCGCTGAGCACCAAGGGCTTCGAAGGCACGGCACGCCGCATGGCCCGGCTGATGCAGTCGCGCTACAACCTGGGGTTCGTGGACGTGGGCGGGTGGGACACGCACGTGGGCCAGGGCAACGCCACGGGCGCGCTGGCCAACCGCTTCGAGGAGCTGGGCCGGGGCCTCGCGGCCTTCGCCAACGAGATGGGGCCGGCGTGGAACCGCACCACGGTCGTCGCCATCAGCGAGTTCGGCCGCACCTTCCGCGAGAACGGCAACCGCGGCACCGACCACGGCCACGGCAGCGTGATGTGGGTGCTGGGCGGGGGCATCGCGGGCGGGCGCATCGCGGGCGAGCAGCAGGCGCTGACGGCCACCACCCTGTTCCAGAACCGCGACTATCCCGTTCTGAACGACTACCGCGCCGTGCTGGGCGGCCTGTTCGCCCGCACCTACGGGCTGTCGCCCGCGGCCCTGGCCCGCGTGTTCCCGCAGACCCGGCCGCGCGACCTCAAGCTGGCCTGAGGCCGGGCCGGCGCACCTGGGGGCCGGCTCAGGCGGCCGTTCCGGCCCCGGCCGCCGGAGCGGGGGACGCCGCTGCATCGAACACGCCGCTCAGCAGCTCGGGCAGGCGCTCCGCCCCCATTCGGAACCCGCAGGCCTGCGCATGGCCGCCGCCGCCCATGCTCTCGGCCAGCACCGAGCAGTCGAAGTTGCGCTGCGAGCGCAGGCCCACTTTCACCTTGCCCTCCTTGCTGACGATCCACATCAGGGCGAACGTGCCGCACTGCTTGGACAGCATCTCGCCGATCAGGCTGTGGAAGGCGCCCGGGGCATTGACCATGAGGCCCTGTTTGCCGTTGAACGTGATCGGCTGCGCGCCGCCCGCCACGTCAGCGGCCAGATGGCGAAACTTCTCGTCCATGGCGTTGCCGCGGGCGACGAAGGCGGCGGACTGCTCGGGCGTGAACGCGGCGATGGCCTCCCAGCGCGCGAAGTCGAAGGGCTCCATGTCCAGCGCGGCCAGGTAGCCGGCGCTCTCGGGGTAGGCCCAGGCCCAGATGTCGCGGTCTTCCACGTAGCGCACCAGGTCGGGCAGCGGGGTGTCGGGGTAGAAGAACTCCCACGCCAGCCGCGCGCCCGACTTGTCCATGTCGAAGTGCACCACGCCGCAGCGGCAGGCAAAGCCGGTGAGCTTTTCGGCAGCGCTCTTGTGGTGGTCCAGCATGACCAGCTTGGCGGCGCGTTCGTCGATGGCGCCCAGGATGTCCGGCGCGAAAGAGAAGTCGAGGATGTACACCGCCCGGCCCTCGAGCGCGGGCAGGTCGTCCACCGACTGCACCTGCCCGTGCGACAGGCCCACGCACTCGGCCTGGCCGCCGTAGTAGCGCCAGGCGGCCAGCGCGGCACCGAAGCCGTCGGCGCAGCGGCCGTGGTACAGGACCAGGGGGTTGGGATCGTTCTTGTCCGGGTGCACCAGCAGTTGCAGGGGCAGGAGGGTTTTCTTCGTGGGGATCGTCATGGGGCGCATTGTCGGGCACTGGGCCTGGGCAATGGTGCGGAGCACCCGGAGCCGGGGCTTGGCAGCGGGAGCGGTTTGGCTGTCCAATGCCCCTGGGCCGGCGCCCGGTGCCTTGCAGGCCTGCTGCCGGGTGTACGACCGAATCCGCAAGGAGTTTTCGATGCGCAAGCTGTCCCTCTGCGTCCTGGCCCTGTTCCTGGCCGGCTGCGCCACGCGCGGCGCGG
The DNA here is from genome assembly GCF_032929295.1 of Acidovorax sp. BLS4. Lineage (NCBI taxonomy): Bacteria > Pseudomonadati > Pseudomonadota > Betaproteobacteria > Burkholderiales > Comamonadaceae > Acidovorax > Acidovorax sp. BLS4. The sequence goes on along the minus strand of NZ_CP136797.1, from coordinate 4,223,397 downwards.
ACAGCCTCTCGCTCGGCGCGCCCGGCAGCGCGGGTCATCCCACCGATCCCGCGCGCCAGGCGGCCGATCTGGCCGACTGCCAGCGCTACGCCAGCCAGATCGGGGTGGCCAGCGAGACCGTGGACGGCCTGGTCGCCGGCGCCGTGCTGGCCGCCACCGTGGTCTGGGCGCTGGGCGGCAGCCGCAACGCGGTGCAGGATTCGGCGCTGATCGGCGGGGCGCTCGGCGCCACGCAGGGCGTGCAGGCGCTGGAGCGGCGCCAGGGCATCGTCGCCAACTGCATGGCCGGGCGCGGATACGCCGGCAGCACCTACCCGGCCGTGGCCGCCGTGCCGGAGCCCAACCAGCCCGCCCGCTCGGCACACGCCGACTACACGCCCCTGCCCGCGCGCGCCATCGGCACCGACACGTTCAATGCCGAGCGCCTTGCGCGCGACCAGTCCTGCACCGCCACGCCCATGGCCTGGCTGGCCGCCAAGGGACCGGGTTTCGAGACCTACACCGTGCCCTGCAGCAACGGCGACGCCCTGGCGATCCGCTGCGAATTCGGCCAGTGCCGCGTGCTGCGCTGAGGCGCGGCCGGCAGCGCAGGGCCCGCGGCACGTCAGGGAAGCGCGGCGTTTCCGGCATCCAGCGCCGGAGGGCGCAGCAGGTCTTCGTTGACGCCCATGGTCTGGCTGGCGCGCTCCACCGCCTGCCACAACGGCGCGGGCATCTGCAGGATGTCCTCCGGTGAGCTGGAGCGCGCGATCCATGCACTGATCTGGAAATGCTGCTCGTGGGTCAGCAGGTCAAGGTTCAGCATCTCGTCGATGGTCTTCATTGCAATCCGATTCCTGGGCAGGGGCCATGCGGGCACCCCCGGGGCGAAATGCCCGGGGTGGTATGGACCACATGGTGCCATGAGCGCCCAGGTCAAGCGGCCGGGGGCGCTCGCGGCCACCCACCCGTCAGGGGGCGGACGGCGGGCGCATCCTCCCGGCCAGGTCCCCCTGGCCGCGCGACTGCAGCGCGTCGGCGGCGCCGGCGATGTCGCGCGCCTCGCGGTTCTGGCTCAGCTTGGACTTGCCCACCAGCGCGGTGAGCGCGATCTCGATGCCCACGATGTGCTGCAGCAGGCCGTTGATGAATTCGGGCGACGAATCGCCCATCTTCCAGGGCCGGGGCTCGGCGGCCTCGTGCTGGCGCGTCAGCCGCGCCACGATGCGGCGCACGAAGCGCTCGTCGTCGTGCACGGTCAGCACCCCGTGCGCGTGCACCACCTCGTAGTTCCAGGTCGGCACCAGGCGGTGCGACTCGTGCTTGCTCGGATACCAGTTGGGCGAGATATAGGACTGCGGGCCGTGGAACACCACCATGACCGGCGTGCCCGTGGGGCAGCGCTGCCACAGCGGATTGGCGCGGGCCACATGGGCCGACAGCCGGCCGAACGGGCCCACCTCCGGGTCGAACTCGAACGGCAGGTGGTCGGCGTCCAGGCCCCCTTCGCCGTGGGTGACCAGCGTGCCCAGAGGGTGCTCGCGCAGGAGGCGCTGCAGGGCTTCGGGCCGGTTTTCGGCGAAATGCGGTGGGATGTACATGGGAGGGGCTCGGTCGGAATGCGGTGCCCGAGACTGTCATGCAGAACCGGCACAATCCGAAGAGCCAGTTTTTCACCATTTCAATGGACCAGTTCCACCCCCCTGCCCCGCCCGGCATCGGCCGCCGCATCTACGACCTGCTGCGCGCGCAGATCGCCGACGGCACGCTGGCCGCCGGCGCGCGGGCCCCGTCCACCCGGGCCCTGGCCACGGACCTGGCGGTGTCGCGCACCACGGTCACCGCGGCCTACGAGCAATTGGCGGCGGAGGGCTTTCTGGTCACCGCCCCGGGGCGGGCGGCCCGCGTCGCCCTGGCGCCCGCCGCCATCGCCCGGCCCCGGGCCGACCCGGGCGGCGGGGGCCCGCCCGCCCCGGCGTTGTCTGCCTTCGGGCAGCGCCTGGCCGGCATGGACCTGCCCGCGCTGCCCGCTGCGGAGCCCGCGCGCATCGATTTCCTGTATGGCGCGGTGGCCTCGCGCGACTTCCCGGCGCTGGCCTGGCGCCGCGCCTACCAGGCCGAACTGCTGCGCCACCAGCACAGCCTGCGCTACATCCCGCCCGAAGGCGATGCCGCCCTGCGCCGCGCCATCCAGGGCTATCTGCGGCGCGCGCGCGGGCTGGCCTGCGATACCGAGCAGATCCTGGTGGTGCACGGCTCCCAGCAAGGCATCGACCTGTGCGCGCGCCTGCTGCTGGACGCGGGCGACGCCTTCGCCTTCGAAGAGCCCGGCTACCTCATGGCGCGCCGGTGCTTCGAGGCCACGGGCGCGGGCCTGTGGGCCGTGCCCGTGGATGCGCACGGCCTGGACACCGCGCAGCTGCCCGAGGACGGCCGCGTGCGCCTGGCCTATGTGACCCCCTCGCACCAGTTTCCCCTGGGCGGCGTGCTGCCCATCGGCCGGCGCATGGCGCTGCTGCAATGGGCGCAGCGCCACCGCGCGTGGATCGTCGAGGACGACTACGACGGCGAATTCCGCTACGGCCAGCGCCCCATCGACGCGCTGCAGTCCATCGACCCCGATGGCCGCGTGATCTACATGGGTACCTTCTCCAAGGCGCTGTCGCCCCAACTGCGCCTGAGCTACCTCGTGCTGCCCACGGCCCTGGCGGCGGTGTTCCGCCAGGCCAAGCGCATGGCCGACCGGCATGCGCCGGTGCTGGAGCAGCGCACGCTGGCCGCGCTGATCGAAACCGGCGCGTACGAGCGCCACGTGCGGCGCACCCGGCGCGAGCACGAACGCCGCCGCGCCGCGCTGGCCGATGCCATCGCCCGCCACCTGCCGCCCACCGCGGAGCTGGCGGGCACGGCCGCGGGACTGCACGGCGTGCTGTGGCTGCCGTTCGTCCGGCCGCAGGACGAGCCCGCCCTGGCCGAGGCCGCGCGCACGCAGGGCGTGGGCATCTACCCCGTGTCGCCGCTGTTCGCCGACGCGCAGCGCGGCGGGCCGGCGCGGCCAGGCGGGTGGGTGCTGGGGTATGCGAGCCTCACGGTGGAGCAGATCGAGCAGGGCATCCGGATCCTGGGGCGCATCGTGGCCGCCTGGGGCGCGGGGGCGCCCGCCCCGGTGCCACCGCATTGAGGGCCGGCCCGACAAGCGGAGGGTGCGGTTATCCTGCCCGCCGACCCCGCCCCGGCCCCATTCCCCTTTTCCGCACTGCATGCCCCCCCTGCACATTCTCTGGCGCGACGAGCACCTCGTCGCCGTGTACAAGCCCGCCGGCTGGCTGGTGCACCGCACGGGGCTGGACGCGGGCGAAACCCGCTTCGTCATGCAAACGCTGCGCGACCAGATCGGGCAGCACGTGTACCCGGTGCACCGGCTGGACAAGGGCACCTGCGGCGTGCTGGTGATGGCGCTGCACCCGGCCGCGGCGCGCGCGCTGTCGCAGGCCTTCGAGCACCACGCGGTGCGCAAGCGCTATCTCGCCCTGGTGCGCGGCTGGATGCCCGATGCGGCCGAGGTGGACCACGCCCTGCGCCCCGACGACGCCCCGCCCGACGCCCCCGTGCAGGACGCCCACACCACGCTGCGCTGCCTGGCCCGGCTGGAACTGCCCGAGGCCGCCGACCCGCGCTTTCCCGGCACGCGCGCGTCGCTGGTGGAGGCCCTGCCCACCACCGGGCGGCGCCACCAGATCCGCCGCCACCTCAAGCACCTGGCGCACCCCATCCTGGGCGATGCCACGCATGGCAAGGGCCCGCTCAACCGCTGGTGGGCCGAGCGCCTGGGCCGCCAGCGGCTGTGGCTGCACGCCTGGCACCTGGGCCTGGCGCACCCGGCCACAGGCGAATGGCTGGCCCTGGACAGTGGGTTGCCCGACCCTTGGGCGGCAGCCCCCTCGGCCGCCGCCACGGGTCCGGACACCGCCGGCGATGCGATCGACTGGCAGCAGCGCGTGTTCGCCCTGCCCTGGCGATCTGCCGGATGATCGCCCGGTGCCACCGGCCGCGTCCTACCTGATGTGTCGCCCATGGCCGCTGGAAGGGGTGCGGTTCGGCGCCGACATTGGTCGGCGGTGACGCGCTCCCCCGCACCCCGTCCTTTCATTTTTCTCATGAGGTATTTCCGGATGACCCAGACCTGCCCCCTTTCCCTCCTCCTGCACGGGGCCCGTCGATGATGGGCTGGTGGGACCAGATCGCCACCACCGTGGCCGCCGAATTCTCCGACCTCACCGACCTGGGCCAGGCCACGCGCATCGTGGTGCGCCTGGGCATCGCGGGCCTGCTGGGCGGCCTGCTGGGCTGGGAGCGTGAGAACAAGGGCAAGGCGGCCGGCGTGCGAACCCACATGCTGGTGTCGATGGGCGCGGCGATGTTCGTGCTGGTGGCGCAGCAGGCCGGCATCAGCGCGGGGGACAACAGCCGCGTGCTGCAGGGCATCGTGGCTGGCGTGGGCTTCCTGGGCGCGGGCACCATCCTCAAGGGCGACGGCGAGAGCCAGGTCAAGGGCCTGACGACGGCTGCCGGCATCTGGCTCACCGCCGCCATCGGCGTGGCGGCCGGCCTGGGTCTGGAGGCCACGGCGGTGCTCAGCACGCTGCTGGCGCTGGCGATCTTCAGCGCCGTGCCGCTGCTGCAGCGCCTGACGGAACGCGACAGCCACCCGGACACCAAGTAGCGGCCTTCGGCGTGTACCATCGCGCCACGGTCCCATCCGGCGACCCGCAACGGAGCACTCCATGGCCAAAGGCGAACAGCGCAGCAACAAGATGGCGAAGAAACCCAAGAAGGACACTTCGCCCCCCAAGGAAGGAAGCGGTTCCGACCGCCCCATGGCCCCCATCACCGCAGTGATGCCGCGCGGCAAACTGAAGAACAAGTAACGGCAACGGGCCACGGCCCCACCGGAGCCGGGCCCTGCCGCCCGGCCCAACCACAGCGGCCTGCCCTGGTTTCACAGCGCAGGCCGCTGTTTTTTCTTCTTGGGCGCGGGCCAGATCCACTGCGGCATGGCGGGTGCCCCGGGTGCGGCGGCCGCCGCAACGGCAGCCGCAGGGGCGGCGGCGGCCTCGAAATGCGGCCCCGGGCCGGCCTGGGCCAGCAGGTCCTGCGCGTTGCGCAGCGGGCAGTCCTTGAGCGACAGGCACCCGCAGCCGATGCAGCCGTCGAGCTGGTCCCGCAGCTGCGTCAGCATGCGGATGCGGTCTTCCAGATCGCTCTTCCACGCCGCGGACATGCGCCGCCAGTCCGCCGCCGTCGGCGTGCGCCCCTGCGGCAGCGCCTGCAAGGCTTCGGCAATGCCCGACAGCGGCACGCCCATGCGCTGGGCCACCTTGATGACCGCCACGCGCCGCAGCACCGATCGCGGATAGCGCCGCTGGTTGCCCGTGCTGCGCACGCTGGCGATGAGCCCCTTGGATTCGTAGAAATGCAGCGCCGACACCGCCAGCCCGCTGCGCGCGGCGACTTCGCCGACCGTCAGTTCGGGGGTGGGACCGGGCGCGGCGGGGGATGCCGGTGGGAGCGTGGCACGGGGCGGACGGGCAGAGTGGGCTGGTGGCATGGCAAGCGTCGGGAGCGAAGCGGCGACGGCAAAAGTCGAAAAGTCGCCCAGGGTTGACCTCAAGTTTAGTTGAGGTTTGATACTGCCCACTTTCCACTTCATCCCCACCGGTCCATGTCCCTCGCCTCCGCGCCTGCCCCATCCGCTCCGTCCGCCGCCAACACATCCGCCCCCGCGCTGCAGCCCCACGGCCCGGCCGCGGCCGCGTACGTTCCGCCACCCGGCGGCCAGCGCGCCGCCCCGCTCGCCCTGTCCTTCCTCAACCCGGACGGCCTGTACGACCCGCGCCCCAATGGCTATTCGCACCTGGCCGTGGCGCAAGGCGCGGCGCGCACGGTGCACGTGGCCGGACAGGGCGGTGAAGATGTGCAGGGCCGGCTGGCCGACGGTTTCGCGCAGCAGGTCGCCCAGGCCCTGGCCAACCTCGGCACCGCGCTCGCCGCGGCCGGCGCGCAGCCCCGGGACGTGGCCAAGCTCACGGTGCTCATCGTGGACCACAGCGAGCAGCGGCTGCAGACGTTCGGCCAGGCCCTGATGGCGATGTGGGCCGGCGCCCCGGCGCCCGCCTGCACGCTGATTCCCGTGCCGCGCCTGGCGCTCGACGGCATGCTGTTCGAGATCGACGCCCTCGCCTACGTGCCTGCCGGCTGACCGGCCGCCGCTTCCATCCACTCCATCCCATCACCTTCGCGCCCGCCTCCGAGAATCCCGCACCGCATGCCATCCCGTACCCTGCCCGCCGCCCCATCCTCCTCCCGCCCCGACACGTCTGCGGGCCTGTCCACCCCCGTGCTGCTGCTGATGGCGGTGGCCTGCGGCCTGTGCGCGGGCGCCAACTATTTCAACCAGCCGCTGCTGCACTCCATCGCCGTGCACCTGCAGGTGTCCGAGGGCACGGCCGCGCTGACCGTCACCTTCGCGCAGGTGGCTTACGCGGTCGGCTTGCTGCTGCTGGTGCCGCTGGGCGACAAGCTGGAACGGCGGCGGCTGATCGCCACGCTCATGGTGCTGGCGGCGGCGGGGCTGTTCCTGAGCGGGTTTGCCGACCGCTTCGCGCTGCTGGCGCTGGGCACGCTCATGACGGGGCTGTTCTCGGTGGCCGCCCAGGTGCTGGTGCCCATGGCGGCCGCGCTGGCCGCGCCCGGGCGCAGCGGGCAGGCCGTGGGCCTGGTGATGAGCGGGCTGCTCACCGGTATCCTGGCCGCGCGCAGCGTGGCCGGCCTGCTGTCGGGCCTGGGCGGCTGGAACCTGGTCTACCGCGTGGGCGGCGTGGCCCTGCTGGTGGTGGCCGCGGCGCTGTGGTTCGCCCTGCCCACGCTGCGCAACCCCCACCCGCCGAGCTACGGGCAGGTGCTGCGCTCGCTGGGCACGCTCGCGCGGCGGCACCCGCGGCTGCGCAGCCGGGCGCTGCTGGGCGGGCTGTCGTTCGCCTCGGTGAGCGTGCTGTTCTCCACCATGGCCCTGATGCTGGCCGGCCCCGCCCACCGCCTGGGCGATGCGCAGATCGGGCTGGTCGGGCTGGCGGGCGTGGCCGGGGCGCTGATGGCCAACGTGGCCGGCCGACTGGCGGACCAGGGGCGCGAGCAGCTCACCACCCGCGTGTCGGTGCTGCTGGTGCTGGCCAGCTGGGCGGCGCTGTGGCTGGGGGGCACGTCCATCGCGTGGTTCCTGGTGGGCATGCTGGCGATCGACCTGGCGCTGCAGGGCGTGCACATCAGCAACCAGAACGTGATCTACCAGTTGGCCCCCGAGGCCCGTTCGCGCCTGAACGCGGTCTACATGACTACCTACTTCACCGGGGCGGCGCTGGGCTCGGCGCTCGGCTCCGCCGCCTGGCAGCGCGGCGGGTGGAGCGCTGCGTGCCTGGCCGGCGTGGGGGTGGCGGGGCTCAACGCCCTGGCGATGGTGCACGACGCCCGGCTGGCGCGGGGTGCGCCGGCTCCGGCCGCGCCGCCGGCCTGACGCCTTCGGGCGGCGATTCTTGCACCGCAGCAATTCGGGAACGGGTCCGACACGCCGGCCCTGGCGCCTGCCATGTAATGGGTTTCAGCTGCGCGGGTTCCGTGCAGCCCCCGCAACCCCGAGGAGGACCATCCCATGAAGCAACACGCCACCATCCGCGGAGAAGTCACGTACCGCGAAGGCGACGGCATGCCGATCGCCATTCCCGAGGGCCCGGTCGAACTCGCCCACGCCCCCGACAGCGTGACACTGAGCTGGACGGCGGACAACGACGCCGCCGGCCTGGCCGCCATGCCGCGCGACCAGTACGAGCTCTACGTGCAGGACGGCAAGATCCTGCCCAAGGGCGGCCAGGCGGAGCAGGAAGACCACGTGGCCCCGGCCAGCGCCTGACCTCCCCCGCCATTTCATGACCCAACCGCTGCAGCGGCGGCCGCCCCCGCCGCCGCTGCACGCCATTCTCAACCTCAGACTCAGGGCACGGGGCGGGTGAGGTACACCGCCTCGCGGCCCACGATGGGCGCGCGCGTGGGCATCATCACCGTGCAGCCGTCGCACAGCGCGCGGATCTCCTGCGCGCCGTCGGTGGCGATCAGCTCGCCCTCGGCAAACACCTCGAACCCCACCAGTGGCCGCGTGAAGCGGAACTCCGGCGTCGTCACCATGCAGGTTTGGAGCAGCTCGTAGCGGCGCTGCGGACCGGGCGCAGGCCGCTCGCGTTCGATCAGCCCGAAGTACCCCAGAAAATCCAGTGCCGCCGTGGTGGCCACCTCGCCCGCCGAGCGCAAAAAGTGCTGCCCGCACTCCACCACCAGCCCCGTGCCCGCGCCGCCCGCCTCCCCCAGGCGGCCGTGCTGGATCAGCGGCGTGCCCGACCCCAGCCCGCTGGGCATGAGCAGGTGCACGCCCGGCCGGCCGATGGCGCAGGCCACTTCGGTATTGCGCGAATAGGCGGGGTACACCCAGAACGGCTCCACGTCCTGGCTGGTGGAGTGGATGTCCAGCACGTGGTCGGCCGCGGCCACCACGGGGCGCAGCTCGCGCGCGCGGCGCATCTCGATGCTGTCCAGGCTGCCGTCCAGCTCGGCGGCCGACCACACGCGGTTGAGGTTGTGGTCGATCTGGCGGCTGTCGAACGGTCGGCTCTCGTCGAACGATTCGTAGGCCTGCACGTTGGCGAAACTGATGGTGAGCGTGCCCTTCAACGGGCGCACGCCGCTGTCCAGCAGGTGCGTGGCGGCCACCATGCCGCAGATCTCGTTGCCATGCGTGAGCGCATTGATGAGCACGTGCGGCCCGGGCTGGCCCGAGGCGAAACGGTGCACGTAGGGGATGCCGGTGTTGCCCTCGCGGTAGGCGGACAGATCGCGGGGCAGGACTTCGAACAGGGGCGGGGTGAGGGTCATCGCGGTGCGGCGGAGGGCGCCATTGGCTGCGGCGGCCCGTCCGGGGTGAAGGTGGAGGGGAAGCCGGCCATCGTAGCCGCACCGCGCGGCCTTTGCAGGGCCCGGCGCGGTCCCCGTCACGCCATGCCGGACACCGGAATGGGGCTCTTGTACGATCGCCGGCACCGGCCCCGCCCTGGGGAGCGGTCCGCGCAACCCACCCCCCTGTCCATGACCCCGCCCTCCATCACGTGGCTCCCGCTCACGCAAGCGCATGCGCGCTGGCCCGGTGGCTGGCGCGAGGCATTGGCCAGGGCGCACGGCACGGCCCCGCCGCTCGCGGACACCAGCCGGGTGTGCTGCGTGGAGGGCCCTCTGTCGCTGCCCGAACTGGCCTGGGATGGGACAACGCCCTGGCCGCCCGGCACGTGGGCGGATGCCTTCGCCCTGCCTGCCGGCGCGCCCGCGCCCGCACTGCTGCTGGTGCACGGCGACCTGCACGTGGCGGGCGCCGTCACCGCCCCCGCACCGGGCATGGCCGCCCCGGCCCTGGTGGTGTGCGGTGATGCGCACTGGGGGCATGCGGTGTTGGAAAACATGCCGGTGGTCATCACCGGCGACCTGCAGGTGGACGGGCTGCTGTGGGGCGGCGGTGCTGATCCGGCCGAGGCGGGGGCAGCCGGACCCGGCCTGGACGTCGGCGGCTCGCTCGGCGCACAGGTGGCGCTGTTCACCGGCGGCTATGGCCTGCGCACGGGCGGCGAGGACCGGGTGGCCTACCCCTTCGGCGCCCCGTTCGGCGGCCAGGACCTGGCGGCATTCTCTGCGGAGCCGCTGGCCGCCGTGTTCGATCCGGCCTGCCTGCACGGCCTGGCCGTGGGCGAGGACGGCCGCCTGGGCGCCCTGCCCGACCGCGCCGCCGTGCGGGCCGCGCTGTACGCCGGCCGGCCCGTGCTGCGCAGCCCCGACGCCATCGCCGCCGACCTGGCGAGCGACACCGCGCTGTGCCCGGGCGGCGCCATGCACGCCAACCACCTGCGCCAGTTGCTGCGCTCCCGCCTGCTCGATGCCGCCCACAAGAAAGCCACCGGCTGGTTCGGCCAGACCGACTTCCTGCTGTGCCGCCAGCACGTGGACGACGAGGGCGACACCTACGGCGACGGCCTGTTCATGACCGTGTGGAAGACCTGGGACTTTCACCTGTCCATCGACGACCGCACCGCACGCCAGGGCTGGTGGCAGCGGCTGACCGCCCGCCTGCGCGCGCCGCCGCCACCGCCCCGCAGCGACGGCCTGGCCGTCATGCACCGGCGCTATGCCGCAGGCGTGCCCGGCCCCTGGGAACCGCTGGCCGAGGATGGGGACCCCGCCGCGCTGCAGGCCTGCCTGCACGCATGGCACGGCGTGCTCGACCATGCCCGCCGGGCCGCGGCCCAGTCACGCGCCGGCCACCCCGTGTGGCGGCGGCTGGAGGCGGCGTTGTCCCCCGCGCGCATCGAGGCACTGGCGCAGTTGCCCGTGTTCACCGAGCAATACAACGACTGGTGGGGCAGCGAGCGCAACGGCTGGTGGGAGGGCGACGTGTGGGTCGGCGTGCGCCAGCCCTGCATGCACCAGGGCGAGCCCTGGGGCCTGGCCCTCAAGCTGAGCTGGCGCAACGGCACCGAGGCGCCGGGCGACGCGCCCGACGACGCACACGCCGCCTACCAGCTGGAGATCGAGGCCGCCGCCCCCGGCGCGCCGCCGGTGGTGCGCATCACCTGCGCCCAGCGGCAGTCCGATCCGCGCCACCCGCTGCCGCGCCACGCCGTGGACCATGCGGCGCGCCTGCTGCGCTGGTTCACGGTGCTGGAGCAGCGCCTGCATGCGGCGCACGGGGGTACGGCGCAAAGCGGTAACGCCCCGTGATTTGCTATATATTTAATAGCAAATCAGGCAATTGATACTAGGGCATGGGCCGGTTTTGACTCAAACCGGCAGGCCTGGGCGTCAATCCCCGCCGCCGTCCCCGCCCCCATCGCTGTCGCCATCGCCGTTGCCATCGCTCTCCGGCGCCTGCGAATCGCCCTGGCCATTGCCATCGTCGCCGCCCCGGCTGCCGCGCTTGCGGCCCCGGGCTTCCTTCTTGGCGGCGCGCAAGGCTTCCTGCCGGGCGCCCTCGGCCTGCCAGACCTCGAACTCCTCGGGCGTCTCCAGCGTGATGCGGCCCAGGATGGCGGTGCGGAAGTCCGTCATCACCAGCTCGGCCGCCTTCTGCAGGTTGACGCGCCCGCCCGCCATGATGGCGCCGCGCTTGCGGGCCACGGCCTCCAGGATCTCTTCGTCCTGCAGGTTGCCCACGGCGCCCGCCGGCAGGCCCAGCTTGTAGCGCGCCTCCATCAGCGGGACGTAGTGCTGCTTGAGGTAGCCGATCAGTTCCAGCGCCACCTCCTCCTCGTCGTATGCATTGCGGCCGATGGCGCCGCTGGCGGCCAGCTTGAAGCCGCTTTCGGGCACGGTGATGCGCGGCCACAGCATGCCGGGCGTGTCCCACAGATAGAAGTCGTCGGCCAGCGTGATGCGCTGCTCCAGCTTGGTGATGCCGGCCTCGTCGCCCGTCTTGGCCTGGCTTTTCTGGCTGAGCGTGTTGATGAGCGTGGACTTGCCCACGTTGGGAATGCCGCAGATCAGCACCCGCATCGGCTTGGCCATACCGCCGCGCTGCGGCGCCAGCTGGTGGCAGGCATCGACGAGGCGCCGGGCCGGCGCGGGCTCGGAGGCATCGAGCGCGATGGCGCGCGTCTCCGACCGGGCGTTGTACCAGTCGAGCCACAGCGGCGTGCGCGCGGGGTCGGCCACGTCCTGCTTGTTGAGCACCTTGACCGCCGGCTTGTGCCCGGTCAGCTCGGCCAGCAACGGGTTGCTGCTGGAGCCGGGCAGGCGCGCATCCAGCAGTTCGATCACCACGTCGATGTCCTTGATGCGCTCGCCGATCGCCTTGCGCGTGAGGTGCATGTGACCGGGAAACCACTGGATGGCCATGGAGAGTCTTTCGCTTTTTTGAGGGGGTTCGAGGGCGACAAGGATAATCGGCCCTGTCTTCACCTTCCGCACTGGCCTACATGCCCCTTCCCCCACCCCCCGTTCACCGCCCCGATCAGAAGCACGACAAGGAGTTGCTGTTCAAGGGCGTGACCTGCGCGCTCATCGGCCTCATCGTGCTGCTGGCACCCTACGTGGCGCGGTCGTCCAGCGTGGCGGACATGATGCGGCAAGCCTCCCTGGTGGGCTGGTTCGCCCTGGTGCTGGGCGGCGCGTTCCTCGTGCGCTACGCCATGCGCCGCTATGGGGGCCGCCGGCGCTACTGAGGGGAGCAGCGACTTGACGCAGGAAGCCGCCGCCCGCGGGCCGGCCGCCCCGTTCCCGATCGCTGCGGTGCCCGCCCCCTCGGCCGACCTGCCCGGGGCGCGAGCGATGTTCGCCACCTTGATCGAGCGCGCTGCAGCGCGGGCCGTCGCGCTGCGCCCGCCCCCGGCCGAACCCACCACCTGCTGCGGCCGCGGCTGCAACGGCTGCGTGTGGGAGGGCTTTTACGCCGCCGCCGAGTGGTGGCGGCAGGATGCGCTGGAGGCGTTGCAGGCCGCAGCCTCTGCCGTCGCGCCCTCCGGGCCGACGGCGCGGCCATCCAGCCGCAGCGCCAACGATTTTTAGCTTCCGCGCCCGATGGCCTTGCGCGCTTTCGCGCATGCCCACCTCAGGCGAAATGATCGCAGAGGAAATCCACGAAGGCGGTGACCTTGGGGCTCACGAGCCGGCGTGATGCGTGCAGCACCCAGCCTTCGGGTTCCGCCCCCTGCACCACGCCCCATTCGACGATGCGCCCGGCGGCCAGGTCCGGCGCCACGGCGGTCCGGGGCACCAGGGCCGGGCCTGCGCCCGCGAGCACCGCGTTCCGGATGAGCAGCGGGGTCGAGTAGCGCAACAGGGGCTTGGGCAGGTAGGTGCGCACGCTGCCGGCCGGGTCGACCACCGTCCAGGCCCCCGCCACGGTGCGGCCCGTGCGCATGACCGCCGGGAGTTCGATGCCGCCGCCGGGTGCTGCGGCATTCGCTGGCGGCAGGGGCCAGTCCGGCGGCGCGACCAGCAGCAACTGGTCGCGCAAAAAGCAGCGGCCGACCAGCGTGTCGTCCGGCCGCGGATTGAAGCGCACGACGATGTCGTAACCGTCGCCCACCAGATCGACGAGGCGGTCTTCCGCCGTGACCTCCAGCCGCACCTCGGGGTGCGCGCGCAGAAACGCCGCGCCCAGTTGTCCCATCGCCACGTGCGCGAACAGCAGCGGTGTGCTGACGCGCAGCACGCCGCGCGGCCGGCCGATGCCGGACTTCAGCTCATCGACCACCTGCGTGATCTCGCCGAAAGGATCGGCCGTGCGCGAATGCAAGAGGGCGCCCTCCGGCGTCAACTGCAATTTGCGGGTGCCGCGCTCGACGAGGCGCACGCCCAGGGCGTCCTCCAGCGCCCGCACCCGGCGGGACAGTGTGGCCTTCGGCACGCCGCTGGCGCGGCTGGCGCTGCCAAACCCGCCGTGGGTCGCCACCCGGTTGAAATCGGCCAGTGCCGTGATGTCCATGCTTTGTTCCATTGATGAGACGCCATGTCCAGATTTCTCGGACTATGCACCATTCATGAGCCACTGAACAATCACGGCGTGGGCAAGCAGTGGCCGCCAACCGGCCCGCTTCACTGCCCGCTCCCTCCACCCCATCAGCAAGGAATGCCCCCATGAAAGCAGTACGGTTTCACCAATACGGTGGTCCAGAGGTTCTGGCCATCGAAGACATCGCGAAGCCCGCGCCCGGCCCCGGCCAGGTGCGCATCGCGGTCAAAGCCGCAGGCGTCAATCCGATCGACTGGAAACTGCGGGCCGGCTACATGCACGCGATGATGCCCATCGCCATGCCCGCCGGCAGCGGGTTCGACGCGGCAGGCATCGTCGATGCCGTGGGCGAAGGCGTGTCCGGCGTGGCCGTGGGCGATGCGGTCTTCGGCAAGGGCATCGACACGATGGCCGAATACGCCGTCCTGCAGGAATGGGCCGCGAAGCCCCAGGGGCTGTCTTTCGAAGAAGCCGCAGGCTACCCGGTCGCGGTCGAAACGGCCACGCGCATCATTGCCGAAGTGGGTGTGAAGCCGGGCGAGACGCTCCTGGTCAGCGGCGCCGCCGGGGGCGTGGGATCGGCCGTGATCCAGCTGGCCAAAGCCGCCGGCATCCGCACGATCGGCACCGCCAGCGCCGCCAAGCACGACTACCTGCGCTCGCTGGGCGCCACCCCGACGACCTACGGGCCCGGGCTGGCCGATCGCGTGGCCGCCCTGGCGCCGCAAGGCGTTCAAGCCGCACTCGACATTGCCGGCTCCGGCGTCATTCCGGAACTGGTGGCGATCACCGGCGACGCATCGAAAGTGCTGTCGATCTCCGACCTGTCGGCCCCGCAGCACGGCGCCAAAACCTCGTTCGAACCCATGGACGCGGCCCTGGCCAGCAAGGCGCTGGCGGGTGCGGCATCGCTGTTCAACGCCGGCGCATTCCAATTGCCCGTCGAACAGACCTTTCCGCTGGACCGCATCGCCGACGCGCATGAACTCAGCGCCCAAGGCCACGTGACCGGACGGCTCGTCATCACCATGCACTGACGGATCGCAGGCCGGGCCCTCACGGCCTGGCCTCTTTCAACCCCATCGATTTCCCCAGCGGCGCCTGGAAGGCTGCGTGCGGAATCCAACGACCGTCAATCTCCACCTTCAACCGTCAGGCAACAAGGCCACACCATGGACATCAGCAACAACACCGTCCTGATCACCGGCGGTTCGTCCGGCATCGGGCTGGAACTGGCGAAGCAGCTTCTGCACCTCGGCAACACCGTGATCGTCACCGGCCGCAACCCCGCCAAGCTGGCGGCCGTGAGCCGCTCGCTCCCCGGCATCCACACCCGGGTTTGCGACGTGGCCGACCCCGCGTCCATCCGCGCGATGCACCAGCCGCTGCCCCAGGAGTTTCCGGCACTGAACGTCGTCATCCACTGCGCCGGCATCATGCGAAAGATCAATCTCCAGAGCCCCACGGACGATCTGCAAGGCCTGACCCAGGAAGTCGAAACGAATCTGAAAGGCACCCTCTGGGTCAACCAGATGTTCCTGCCCCACCTGAAAAAGCAGCCACGCGCGGCGATCGTCAACGTGTCTTCGGGATTGGCTTTCGTGCCCATGGCCATCGCGCCCATCTACTGCGCGACCAAGGCGGGCCTGCATGCCTATACACGGTCGCTGCGACTGCAGCTCAAACGCACCCGCGTGCAGGTCTTCGAGCTGGCGCCACCGGGCACGGATACCTCGCTGTTCTCTGGCGATTTCACGAAGGAAGATGTGGGCGGCGTCACCCCGATGCCGGTCGAAACCCTGGTGAAACATGCCTTGGCCGGGCTGCGAAAAGACACGCTGGAAATTCGGCCGGGGTTGAGCAACGTCTTGAAGATCGCATCGCGCATCGCACCGAATTTCATGTTCGCGCAGCTGGGCAAGTCGGTGGATTTGATGATGCGGGACCACTGAGCTGGGCGAGCGATCTTCGCCGCCAATGTGTGCAACGGCGCGGCCAGGGGCTTTCCCGTCCGCCCGTCAGACAGCGCTCGACTCCGGTGATGGACCGCCGCCCCTCTCACGCCAATCTGGCTGCGGCCCAGGCCGGGTATAGCCCCACACCCGAATGACTCCCGCTTCCACGGAATAGGGAATGCGGTGGTGCTTGAGGACCTCTTGCAGCCACTGTGTCATGGGGGCTGCCGCGTCCACCACGTGGTTCTCCGGCTTGTTTTGCTTTTGGGCATTCCATGCCGCTGCGCCGTGGCAAAGGCTCCCTGGACCTTGGGGGCTTGCTGCGGCGCAGTCGCAGAAAAACGCAGGTGGCCTCAGCGCCCGAGGGTCCGATGACATCGGGGTCGCCTCCCTTTGCCTGCATGGCCTGGAGCCCCCTGACCTGTTTGAGGTTGCCTTGTCAGCGGGGCATGGACCTCAGCCCATCCGACGCCCGGGTATCTGTGCGGGTTCTGCTGGAGACCTGCTGCAACGTTTTCACGACGGAGTTGCCTGGCTCTGCATTCATGCCGCCTTGGCTTGGCGAATGAACGAAATGAAAATCAAAATCATCATATTAATCAAATGACAGACGTTCCACAGACAGAAAACTACCAAATCATCAGGGTAAACGCGAGCATCGATTCAATATTTGATAAATATGATAAAAACATCTACACACAAAGAGGGCCTCCATGCAAATACTTCGCCAATTCAAGATCGGCGCCCGTCTGGCGATGGGCTTTGGCACCGTGCTTTTGCTGCTGCTCGTGCTGGGCGTGTTTGGCCTCGCGCAGCTAAAGAACATCAACCACCATGCCAATGAACTGGGCACGAACTGGCTGCCCAGCGTGCGGGCGGTAGGAGACATCCGGGCCATCGTGAATGATGGCCGCCGCGCCAGCCTGCGCCGCATCCTCGAATCCAGCCCGGAAGGCAGGCAGCTGCAGCTCGAACAATTCAAACGGGCACTGGAGACCAAGCTCCCCGCCGCCCTCTCCGCTTACGAGCAGATGATCTCCTCATCCGAGGAAAAACAGCTCTACGACACCTACCGCCGCCGCCAGGAAGACTACATCGCCGTGGAGAAGCGACTGTTTGCCCTCTCAGACGCAGGGGAAGGATCAGCGGCCGAAACCCGCACACTCGCCACGGGAGCCTCCGCCAAGGCCTTCGCCGACATGACCGAAGTGCTCGGCCAGTTAATCAAGCTCAACGAAGATGGAGGCACCAGCGCCACCGCTTCTGCAAGTGCTGGCTACCAACGCGCGCTGGTCGTGTTCGTGACCGTGATCGCGGTCTCCCTGCTGAGCGGACTGACGCTTGCCGTCGTCGTGACGCGCTCCATCACCCAGCCACTGGCGACCGGCGTGGCTGTGGCCACCGCGGTGGCCCGGGGCGACCTTACCTCGACGTTCGAGATCCACGGCAAGGACGAACCGGCGGAGTTGCTGCAGGCCCTGCAGCACATGAACAACCAGCTCGTTGACATGGTGGGCCAGGTGCGCCACGGCAGCGAGAACATCGCCACCGGCGCCGCCGAAATCGCCATGGGCAACGCGGACTTGAGCCAACGCACCGAGCAGCAGGCCAGCAGCCTGGAGGAGACGGCCGCGTCGATGGAGGAGCTGAGCAGCACCGTCAAGACCAATTCGGACTCGGCCCGCGAGGCCACCCAGCTGGCGGCACGCGCAACCCAGGCCGCCGAACAGGGCGGTGCCATCGTCGGCCGCGTGGTGGGCACGATGCAGGAGATCGCAGCGTCGTCCGGCAAGATCTCCGACATCATCGGCGTCATTGACTCCATCGCCTTCCAGACCAACATCCTCGCGCTAAACGCCGCAGTGGAAGCGGCCCGGGCCGGCGAGCAGGGCCGGGGATTCGCCGTCGTGGCCAGCGAGGTGCGCACGCTGGCGCAGCGCTCCGCACAGGCGGCCAAGGAGATCAAGACCCTCATCACCGACAGCGTGGGCAAGGTGAGCAATGGCAGCCAGCTCGCGGACGATGCCGGCCAGAGGATGGACGGCATCGTGGCGCAGGTGCGGCAGGTCAGCGCCCTCATCAGCGAGATCGCCAACGCCTCGGCCGAACAGAGCAGCGGCATCGGCCAGGTGGGCGAGGCCGTCAACCACCTGGACCAGGTGACGCAGCAAAACGCTGCACTGGTAGAGCAGAGCGCGGCCGCAGCGGCCAGCCTGCGCTCGCAATCCGAGCAGCTCAGCGAGCTCGTGGCGGTCTTTCAGCTCGAACGCCCGGCGGACCACAGCCTGTCACCCGCCACGGTCCCCAGCCGCCTCGCGGCCAGCCCCCGCCCCGCCACGCTGCCGCGCGGCCAAGCCCCCCGGCGCGCCTTGCCGGTCGCCTGATCCTCCAGGCCGTCGCAGCGCAGGTGAGACATGCCTTCGAGCGCCGCGCCCCCTGCCGGTCCACCGCGACGGCCGGCAGGGACGCAGCGCTCTCGGCACCAGGACCGGCGTGGCGGCACCAGCCACCGCCTCCTGGCTGCGAGCGTCAACGGCTGTCTGCCATCAGCCTGCGCAGTCTTTCACTCGATCCTCACATCCCACCCCCGCTCTCCCCCACCACCCAATCCCTGAACGCCTTCACCAACGGCGCCTCCGCCCGCGCCTCCGGATACACCAGGTAATACGCATCGCCGCTGGTCAGCACGGTATCCGACAGCTCCACCAGGCTCCCCGCCGCCAGCTCCGGCTCGATCAAGAACCGCGGCAGCAGCGCCGCCCCCAGCCCCGACACCGCCGCCTGCGCAATCATGGCGAACTGCTCGTGCCGTGGCCCGCGCAGCGCCAGGCTGGTTGGCTCGCCCACCAATTCGAACCATTCCGACCACTGCGTGGGCCGCGTGCTCTGCTGCAGCAGCACCACGCGCGCCAGGTCTTGCGGGGTGTGGATGCCGTGCTGGCTTTGGTAGCCCGGGCTGCACACCGGCACCACTTCTTCGTGCATGAGGTATTCGCACACCGCCCCGGCCCAGTGGGGCGTGCCGAAGTGGATGGCGGCATCGAACGGGGTGCCGGCAAAGTCGAACGGCTCGGAACGCGCCGCAAAATTGACCGTCACCTCCGGGTGCAGCGCCATGAAGCCGCCCAGGCGCGGGATGAGCCAGCGGGTGCCCAGGGTGGGCAGCACGGCCAGGTTGAGCAGGCCGTCGGTGCTGCTGAAGGCCATGGCTTTTTGCGTGATGGCCGACAGCTGCTGCAGCACGCCCTGCAGATCGGCGGCGTAGACGCGGCCGGCGTCGGTGAGCACCACGCGCTGGCGCACGCGGTGGAACAGGGCGGTGCCCAGTTGCGCCTCCAGCTGGCGGATCTGGCGCGAGACGGCGCTCTGGGTCAGGTGCAGTTCTTCGGCCGCGCGCGACACGCTGTGGTGGCGGGCGGCGGCTTCGAAGGCCAGCAGGTCGGCCATGGACGGGAGAAAGGCGCGGCGCAGCAAGGTCATGCTCCAAGGGAATGACTCTGCGAAAGGCATTGCTGGCCAGCGCAGATTCGACTAGGGCAAGGGTTTTTACCAACCCGGAACTTGATTCCATTTTTACATCAAGTCGTTCCGTTATTTTGCTATGCAGGCAGGCGCGATTGGGGGATATTGGCGCACGCTTTCTTGCTTCTTTTCCTCGTCGCGTTTTACCGTTCTTGTTTTTTTGACTGCGAGCACCACCGCCATGTCTGCCAACGCCGCCAACCCTTCCTCACCCGCCACGCCCGCCTCTGCCGTCTCGGCGGAGGTGGATCAATTGCTGCAACGCCTGGGCGTGCCGCGCTCGGCCTACACGGGCGGCAGCCTGCCGGTGCGCTCGCCCATCACGGGCGAGGCGATCGGCGCGGTGCCGCAGCACAGCGCGGCCGAGGCCACCGCGGCCATCGGGCGGGCGCATGCGGCCTTCCAGGCCTGGCGCAATGTGCCGGCGCCGCGCCGGGGCGAGCTGGTGCGCCTGCTGGGCGAAGAGCTGCGCGCGGCCAAGGCCGACCTGGGCTTGCTGGTGACCATCGAGGCGGGCAAGGTGCCGTCCGAGGGGCTGGGCGAGGTGCAGGAGATGATCGACATCTGCGACTTCGCCGTGGGCCTGTCGCGCCAGTTGTACGGCCTGACGATCGCCACCGAGCGCACCGGCCACCGCATGATGGAAACATGGCACCCGCTGGGCGTGTGCGGTGTGATCTCGGCGTTCAATTTTCCCGTGGCGGTGTGGTCCTGGAATGCCGCGCTGGCGCTGGTGTGCGGCGATCCGGTGGTGTGGAAGCCGTCGGAAAAAACCCCGCTCACGGCGCTGGCCACGCACGCGATCGCGAAGCGCGCCATCGCCCGCTTCGGCGCCGATGCGCCCGCGGGCCTGCTGGAGCTGATCATCGGCCAGCGCGACCTGGGCGAGGTGCTGGTGGATGACGCGCGCGTGCCGGTGCTGTCGGCCACGGGCTCCACCGCCATGGGCCGGGCCGTGGGCCCGCGCCTGGCGGCCCGCTTTGCGCGCGGCATCCTGGAGCTGGGCGGCAACAACGCGGCCATCGTGGCGCCCACGGCCGACCTGGGCCTGGCGCTGCGCGGCATCGCCTTCTCGGCCATGGGCACGGCGGGCCAGCGCTGCACCACGCTACGCCGGCTGTTCGTGCACGAGAGCATCTACGACCAGCTGGTGCCCCAGCTCGCCAAGGTGTATGCCAGCGTGCAGGTGGGCGACCCGCGCACGCCCGGCACGCTGGTGGGCCCGCTGATCGACCGGCCGGCCTTCGAGGGCATGCAAAAGGCGCTGGCGCAAAGCCGCGCGCTGGGCGCCACGGTGCACGGCGGCGACCGGGTGGAGGGCATCGCGGGCAGCGAGGCGTACTATGTGCGCCCGGCGCTGGTGGAGCTGCCAAAGCACGAAGGCCCGGCGCTGCATGAAACCTTCGCGCCCATCCTGTACGTGGTGCGCTACGGCACGCTGGAGGAGGCCATCGCCATGAACAACGCGGTGGGCGCGGGCCTGTCGTCGTCGATCTTCACGCTGAACGTGCGCGAGGCCGAGCAGTTCATGTCGGCCGCGGGGTCGGACTGCGGCATTGCCAACGTGAACATCGGCCCGAGCGGCGCCGAGATCGGCGGGGCCTTCGGCGGCGAGAAGGAGACCGGCGGCGGCCGCGAGGCGGGGTCGGACAGCTGGAAGGCCTACATGCGCCGCGCGACCAACACCATCAACTATTCCACCGCCCTGCCCCTGGCGCAGGGCGTGACCTTCGACATCGCCGACTGAGCGATCGGCCGCGGCGCGCCGGATCCCCCGCCGCCACGGTCCCCCGGCCTGGGCCCCCACGGGCCCAGCCCATCCCCACAGGAGACAAGCACCCATGGCATTCCCCCTCAAGGCCCTGGCTGGCGCGGCCACGGCCGCTGCGGCCTTTTTCTGGTGCGGCGCAGCCGCCGCGCAGGCGTCCGCACCGCCCGCCAACCCATCGGCGCAGCAGCCCACGCTGGAGAAGATCAAGGCCGCCGGCAAGGTGGTGCTGGGGGTGCGCGAGGCCTCGCCGCCCATGGCCTACGCCCTGGGCGCGAACGAGAAGTTCGTGGGCTACCACGTGGAGCTGTGCGAGCGCGTGATGAAGGAGATCGCGCCGCAGGCCCGGCTCGAATACATGGCGGTGACCGCGCAGAACACGCTGGCGCTGGTGCAGAACGGCACCATCGACATCGGCTGCGGGCCCACCACCAACAACACGGCGCGCCAGCAGCAGGTGGCCTTTGCCGTGACCACCTACGTGAGCGAGGTGCGCATGGCGGTGCGCGCGGATTCGGATTTGAACTCGGTCAGCCAACTGGGCGGGCGCACCGTGGCCGCGTCGGCCGGCACCACCGCCGTGCAGATGCTGCGCAAGCAGGAGCGCGCGCTGGGCGCCCCCATCAAGACGCTGCTGGGCAAGGACCACCAGGAGAGCTTTTTGCTGATGGAGTCGGGCCGCGCCGATGCCTTCGTGCTGGACGACAACCTGCTGGCGGGCGCCATTGCCACCTCCAAGGACCCGGCGGCCTACCGCATCGCGGGTGAGCCGATGGGATCGGAGCCGATCGCGCTGCTGTTCCGCAAGGACGACCCCGCGTTCAAGGCCGGGGTGGACGGCGTGCTGGTGCGGCTGATGCAGACGGGCGAGCTGGAAAAGATCTACGCCAAGTGGTTCACCAGCCCCATCCCGCCGCGCAACCTGAGCCTGAACCTGCCCATGAGCGGCACGCTGCGGCAACTGATCGCGGCGCCCAACGACAAGCCGCTGGAGGCCTACCTCAAATGACCGCCACCGCCTTGCCCACGGCTCTGACCAACGGCGCGGCCCCGGCCGGCACCTTCACGCCCGCGCGGCGCATCGCGGCGCTGGGCGTGTCGCCCATCCTGCGCATCACGGACCATGCCAACGCGCTCAAGCGCTCGGGCCGGCCGGTGATCGTGCTGGGTGCGGGCGAGCCCGACTTCGACACGCCCGACCACATCCTGGAGGCGGCGCGCCGGGCGCTGGCGCGCGGAGAGACCCGCTACACGGTGCTGGACGGCAGCCCGGCGATGAAGGAGGCGGTGCGCGAGAAGTTCCGGCGGGACAACGGCCTGGACTTCGCCCTGGACGAGATCACCGTGGGCACGGGCGCCAAGCAGGTGCTCTACAACGCGTTCATGGCCACGCTGGACCCGGGCGACGAGGTGATCCTGCCCGCGCCCTACTGGTCGTCGTATGCCGACGTGGTGACGATCGCGGGCGGCGTGCCGGTCACCGTGCCGTGCACCGAGGCGGACGGTTTTCGGCTGACGCCGGCCGCGCTGGAGGCGGCCATCACGCCGCGCACGCGCTGGTTGCTGCTCAACTCGCCCTCCAACCCCACCGGGGCCGCCTACAGCGCCGCGCAGTTGCGCCCGCTGCTGGACGTGCTGCTGCGCCACCCGCAGGTGTGGCTGCTGTCGGACGACATCTACGAGCACATCCTGTACGACGGCGCGGCCTTCGCCACGCCAGCCGCGCTGGAGCCGCGCCTGAAAAACCGCTGCCTCACGGTGAACGGCGTGTCCAAGGCCTATGCCATGACGGGTTGGCGCATCGGCTTCGCCGGCGGCCCGCGCGAGCTGATCGCCGCCATGGCGGTGGTGCAGAGCCAATGCACCTCGTGCCCCTCCTCCATCAGCCAGGCGGCGGCCATCGAGGCGCTGACCGGGCCGCAGGCCATCGTGGCCGAGCGCTGCGCGGATTTCCAGGCCCGGCGCGACTTCGTGGTGCAGGCGCTGAACCAGGCGCCCGGCCTGCGCTGCCGCACGCCCGAGGGCGCGTTCTACACCTATGCCAGTTGCGCCGGCACGCTGGGCCGCACCACGCCGGGCGGCGCGCTGCTCAAGACCGACGTGGACTTTTGCCAGTACCTGCTGGCCGAGTACGAGGTGGCGGTGGTGCCGGGCACGTATTTCGGGCTGGCGCCGTACTTCCGCATCTCGTACGCTACCTCGATGGCCCAGCTGCAGACGGCCTGCCAGCGCATCCAGGACGCCTGCGCGGCGCTGCGGTGAGCCGGCCCGCCATGTTTCCATTCCTTCAACGCCCTTGATCGACGCCTTCATGACTTCCACCGTTTCTCCCCGCACCGGCGGCCAGGTCCTCGTGGACCAGCTCATCCTGCACGGCGTGCAACAGCTTTTCTGCGTGCCCGGCGAAAGCTACCTGGCCGTGCTGGATGCCCTGCACGACGCGCAGATCGCCGTCACCGTGTGCCGCCAGGAGGGCGGCGCGGCCATGATGGCCGAGGCGCAGGGCAAGCTCACCGGGCAGCCCGGCATCTGCTTCGTGACGCGTGGCCCGGGGGTGACCAATGCCTCGGCCGGCATCCACATCGCGCACCAGGATTCGACGCCGCTCATCGTGTTCGTGGGCCAGGTGGCGCGCGGCGCGCTGGGCCGCGAGGCGTTCCAGGAGCTGGACTACGGCGCGGTGTTCGGCACCATGGCCAAGTGGGTGGTGCAGATCGACGACGCGCGCCGCGTGCCCGAACTGGTGTCTCGCGCCTTCCACGTCGCCACGTCGGGCCGCCCGGGCCCGGTGGTGGTGGCGCTGCCCGAGGACATGCTGACCGATGCCGTGCAGGTGGCCGACGCCCTGCCCTACACGGTGCCGGAAACCCACCCCGGCGCGGCCGCGCTGCAGGAACTGGCCGAGCGCCTGGCCGCCGCCGAGCGTCCCGTCGCCATCCTGGGCGGGAGCCGGTGGTCAGAGCAGGCGGTGCGCGACTTCGTGGCGTTCGCCACGGCTTGGTCGCTGCCGGTGTACTGCTCGTTCCGCCGGCAGATGCTGTTCCCGGCCGACCACGCCAGCTACGGTGGCGACCTGGGCCTGGGGGTGAACCCCAAGCTGCTGGCGCGCATTCGCGGGAGCGATCTGGTGCTGGTGGTGGGCGGGCGCCTGTCGGAGATTCCGTCGCAAGGCTACGAGCTGTTCGACATTCCCGTGCCGGCGCAGCCCCTGGTGCATGTGCATGCCGATGCCAACGAACTGGGACGCCTGTACCGGGCAACGCAGTCCATCCACGCCACGCCACAGGCCTTTGCCAACGCACTTGCCGCGCTGCAGCCGCCCGCCGCGGTGCGCTGGACGGCGCACACGCAGGCCGCCCGCGCCGAGTACCTGGCCTGGAGCGATCCGGACCCGATCCGGATCCCGGGCCCGCTGCAGATGGGCGAGGTCATGCGCCACCTGCGCGAGGTGCTGCCGACCGATGCGATCTTTTGCAACGGCGCGGGCAACTTCGCCACCTGGGTGCACCGCTTCTGGCCGTTCACCGCCTATGCCAGCCAGCTGGCGCCCACCAGTGGATCGATGGGCTACGGCCTGCCGGCCGGCGTGGGGGCCAAGCGGCTGTGGCCGCAGCGCGAGGTGGTGGTGTTCGCGGGCGACGGCGACTTTCTGATGCACGGGCAGGAGTTCGCCACCGCCGTGCAGTACGGCCTGCCCATCATCGTGGTGCTGCTAGACAACGCCATGTACGGCACCATCCGCATGCACCAGGAGCGCGAATACCCCGGCCGCGTGAGCGCCACCCAGTTGAAGAACCCGGATTTCAAGGCCTATGCCGCGGCCTTCGGCGGGCATGGCGAGCGGGTGGAGACGACGGCGGAGTTCGCCCCGGCGCTGGCACGCGCCCGGGCCAGCGGCCTGCCCTGCGTGCTGCACTGCCTTCTGGACCCGGAGGCCATCACGCCCACGGGCACGCTGCAGGGCATCCGCAGTGCGGCGCAGGCCCGCAAGCCGGGCTAGGCGCTCAGCGCGGGCGGCCGTCCCGGCGATGCCCGGGCCGCGCCGGTATCACCCGTGGACGGGCACCGCCATGTACTGCTCGCGCCAGGCTTCGAACGGCAGGGTGTCCGCCGCTTCGATGGCCTTTTGCTCGGCCACCGATTGCGCGGCGGCGGCCTCGAACCGGGCCTGCTGCGCCTCGGTCCAGGGCATGGCCAGCAGCGTGTCGCGCGCCCATTGCGATCGCTCCAGCGCGAAGGCGCTGAAGCTCTTGCCGTGCGCCTCGGCCATGCGGTCGAGCACGCGGGCCGACGGCGTGGCCTGCGGCTGCTGCATGAGGCGCCGCGCATCGGCCAGCGCGCTGCCGTAGTCGCCGGTGCCGTGCGCGGCGTCCAGCGCCGCGGCCAGTGGCTCACATTCGGCCAGCACCTGCGCGCCCCATTCGGCCAGCGGGATCTCGCGCCCGGCGCGCTGCAGCAGCAGGCCCGGCTCGCGGCCGCGCTCGGCGGTCAGGTGCTGGTTGCGCTGCAGCTCGGCGATCTCCTGCGGCGTGTCGGGCGGGCTGTCGGACAGCAGGCAATGCAGCAGGAACACGTCCAGCAGGCGCATGGTCTGCGTCTCGATGCCCAGCGGCGCGAACGGGTCCAGGTCCATCAGCCGCACCTCGACGTATTCGACCCCCCGGTCGCGCAGCGCGTTCAGGGGCCGCTCGCCCGAGCGCACGGTGCGCTTGGGGCGGATGGTGCCGTAGAACTCGTTCTCGATCTGCAGCAGGCTGGTGCCCAGCTGGTTGTATTCGCCCCCGGGGTTGCGCACGCCCAGCGCCTCGTAGGCGGGGTACGGCCGGCTCAGGGCTTCGCGCAGCGAGGCGGCGTAGCCGTCCAGGCCGTTGTAGCTCACCGCCAGCGTGGCCTGCGCATCGCTCTGGTAGCCCAGGCGGCCCATGCGCAGCGAGGTGGCGTGCGGCAGGTAGAGCGCCTCGCCGCCCAGGCGCTGCAGGCCGTGCTCGCGCCCCTGCACGAAGCATGGGCACAGCGCGGGCGAGGCGCCGAACAGGTACAGCAGCACGAAGGCATGGCGGCGGAAGTTGCGGATCAGCGCGAAGTATTCGTCGCTGGTCACATCGGGTAGCGACCAGTTGTAGTGGATGCCCGAGATGGTCTGCATGCGCCGGCCGTAGCGGTGGCCCAGCCCCATGCGGTACACGCTCTTGGCGCGCCCCACGTTGGACGAGCCGTAGCGCGCCAGGGGAATGGTCTCGTCGGTGGGCAGGCCGCAGGGCATGCTGGACAGCCACAGCATCTCGCCGCCCGAAGCCTGCAGGCTGCGGTAGACGAACTGGTGGATCTCGGTGAGTTCGTCCAGGCATTCCTGCACGCCCAGGCGCGCGCCCGTGATCAGCTCGATCTGCGACTCGCTGTAGTCGGTGGTGATGTGGGGATGGGTCAGCGCCGAGCCGAGCGCCGCCGGGTGCGGCGTGAGTGCCAGCCCTCCCGTGGGCAGCACCCGCAGTCCCTCTTTTTCGATGCCACGGCGCATGCCAGCCAGTCGGCTGGCGGGCTGCGCGTGGATTTTCCGCTGCAGATGGCTCATCATCATTTGGTCGTTTCTTTATCACCTGATCGTCGGTTCGGCCCGGAACTTAGCACGGCCGGCACACTCTCGCTGGCGCACCAGATCAAGACCTTGGCTTCGCGCGGCCGCACCCCTCTTCGCAGGCAGGTCCGCCGGCCCGGGTGCCGCACTGCAACATCGCGCGTGTCGTGGCCAGCCAACGCAGGGCGTGCAATGCGCCCGGTCCAGCCACTGTTCCCGGGCACCCCTCGCCCGCGGAACGCACACGACGCCCATGAATGACTGGACACCATGCCCAAACTCTCAGTGCGTCCCACCATCTCGTCCGCAGGCCTGCCCGGCAACTCGACATCGAGTGCCCACGCCGGCGCGCCGGCCAGCCACAAGCAGGCCCACCACAAGCTGCACCAGCTCGATCCGCGTGCAGCGCAGAACGAACTGCTGTCGCCCCTGTACGACGCAGGCCGGGCAGCGCGCAAATACCTCGCGCAGCCACTGCCCGCCGCCGATGCCGCGGCCATGCCCCCGCGCAAGCCCAAATCGGTGCTGGGCCAGTTGGCGACCAAGGTAGGCAGTTGTTTCGGCATGGCGCGGGGCCACCCGAAGCCCGTCGAGGAAATGCTCCGCTACCAGAACACCCCGAAGGACCCCTCGCGCCTCCCTTCGCGCAGCCGCGGTCAATGGGAGAGCCTGGAGCCGGTGCTGACCGGGCAGATGAAGGCCGCCGAAACCGTGCGGCTGGCCCAGATCGCCGTGGACAAGGCCATCGCCATGGAGCGGCTGGTGCAGCACCATGAAACGCGCCTGAGTGAAGAGGCCAGCGAGCGCGGCCAAAGGGCGGCCAGCCTGGCCGACCAGGCACACCGGCTCGCCAGCGAACAAAAATCCATGGCCAGCTTGCGGGCTGCGCTTCATCGGCTGGACCAAAGGCTCGACCGATCGCTCGCAGAAAACGATGCGGCAGGTGACCGGGGCGGCAGCGATCAGGAAGCGCTGACCCGGCACATCGAGGCGTTGCAGGCGCTGAGAAGCCGGCAAGCCGCCAAGCACGCCGAACTGGAGCGAAGCAGCCAGGGCAAGGACGCCGAGCTGAAAGACATCCAGAAGCTGGCCACGGATCAGGCACGCGAACTGTTCGAATTCGAAGCCGGCGCCGACGATCTGAAGTCGCTGCAGCCGGCACTGGCCCGACGCCGCAAGGAGGCCGAACTGCAACTGGAGCACGCCCAGCGCCGCCACCGGACGGCGACCGAAGCCCTGCAAAAGACCTACGGCGAGATCATCGACTTGCAATTGCGGCGCCTGCCCGGCTTCGAGGTGTACCGAAGCTCGCCCGCGATTGCCGCCCTGCGCGAGGCGCTCCGCGACTGGGTGAAGGCCATCGACCCGACCCGCCACGGCGCCGAGGCCATCGCGCCCGCAGGCGCGCTGACGATGGCAATCAAGGCCCTGGCCGACACCAGCGGGGGCCATGCCGAGGTGGCGCTGCAGACGCTGCAGGCCCTGCGCACCCACACCTGGGGCACGCTGCTGCCCGACCCGGCTGCGGGCCCGGACACGGCCCCGGCGCTGGACGCCGCCACGCAGCGCACGGTGGAGCTGCTGGCCCGCATGCCGCGCGGCACCCAGGTGCTGGGCCACCTGCTGGCACCGGCCGCCGAAGGCACGCCCGACCACACCCGCCGCCACACCGCACGCCTGGCGCTGCAGACCGAAGCTGCGATGCGGGCCGCGCCCACGCCGCAGTTGCGCGAATGGCTGGCCGGCGCCTCCCATGCCGCCCGCACGGCCCTGCATGCCGCGGACCCGGCCCAGGCCCTGGCCGCCTGCACGGACGATGAGCGCGCGGCCTACCACGCCATCCGCAACGGCTACCGCAGCAACGCCAAAGGCTCCCCCTACGACCGCGCCAACCAGCACCTGCAGAAAATCGCGGACTGGCTGCACGACATCGACCACACCGAGGGCGACGCGCCCAGCACCGCCGACCCCAAGAGCCGGCGGAGCCAGAAGATCAACCCGCTGCGCTCGCTGCCGCAGGCCCTGCAGGTGGGATCGGCCACCGCCTTGCCCACCCCGAACCGCCGGGCGGAAGAAGAGCTGGAGAAGGCGGCGGACCACCTCACCCAATACCTCCGGGGCGCGCGTGCGCAACGGCCTGCGACCGAGGTGCCCTCCGAATCCGAGCTGGCCTGGCAGGCCATCGCCGAGAAGATGCGCTGGGCGCCCGAAGGCACCGAGCGCGCTTCCATGGTGCTGGACAACGCCCTGCTCGAAAGCATCCGGGCGCAATGCGATGCCGCGCGGCGCGATGCAGCGCGAAAAGCCGCCCGCCGTGGCGGCGAGATCACCACCGCCACGGAATCGCCCGCGATGCGCTTCGCATGGGAGCAGCTGCGCGCCCAGCCGCACACCGGCGTGCAAGCCCTCGCCCTGCTGCAGCACGCCTTGCTGAGCGAGCCGCTGCAAGAGGCGAACAATGGCCCCGCCACGCCATCGGTCAGCACCGATGGAGAACACGTGCACGCCCAGGGCAATGCCTTCCACGTGGCCCTGTACAAGGCCCTCAACCTGCTGCACGACGGGGACCCGGCCAACGCCACCAACAGCCGGGCGCTGTTCAACCTGCTGCGCGATGTGGCCCAGCACCTCGAATGGCGCGACCGGATGAAGCTGCTGGGCCAGAAGACCTACGGTGTCAACCTCGGCCCGCTGTCGGCGGCCGCGGCGATCACGAGCGCCGTGGGCCTGGGCGTCAAGCTCATCGGCGGCGTGCAGCACAACGAGGACCGCATCCTGGAGCTGTACCGGGGCCGCACCGGCATGTACCTGCAGATCACGTCCCAGTCCACCAACCAGGTACAGGCCGGTGCCGGGGTGAACACCGGCTACTCGGTCGCGATGGACACCGACCAGGCCAGCTTCGGCGTGACCGGCGGGGCCGACTGGCGCTGGCGCGGCGAGCGGAGCGTGGAAAACGGCGTGCAGATGCGCATGCCCCGGCTGACCAAGAACCGCGAGCCCCAGCTGGACGCGCAGTTCATCGACGCGCTGGAGCATCTGTTCGACATGGCGGCCCCCACCGGGGATGGGCAGCCGGCCCGCCGGGACTGGATGCGTGAGCTGCTGGCCCACCATCCCGAGCTGAGCATGGGGATCATCGACGACGCGCAGCGCAGCAGTATGGGCACCGAGACCAACGTGTCGCTCAGCGCGGGCGTGCGGGTGGGCGAGGTGGCGGGCAAGGGGCGGCGGGCCGGCGTGTCAGCGGGCGTGGGCGTCAAATCCCGGCAGGACAACGGCCAGACCCGCACCACGGTGGCCGGCTACATGACCACCATCTACCGCGATGCCACGGCCCAGATGAAGGTGGAGGTGTCGGGCCGCGCCACGCTGGGGGTGCAGTTCGCGGAATCCGTGCAGGACGATCCGAAGAACGGCCCGCGCCAGAAGGCCAGCGGCAGCCTGGGGCTGCTGGATGCCAGCTACGGCCGGGAGCTGGTCTCCAAGGCCGTGACCCACTTTTGCACGCTGTTCGTGTTCGACGACGAGATCGACCCGATGCGCAGCGACCGCGCCACCGATGTCTCGGAGTTCGACGTGTTCCAGCAGCTCGTGCGCGACGAGTGGGACAGCTGGTCCGCCTACGGGGTGGGCAAGCTGGGCGCTGCGGTGGAGGACGACTTGAAGCATGCCGCGTCCGAGCTGCAGCTCGAACATTTCATGGAGCAGACCCGGGCGTTCGCACAGGGCAACGGCCTGGCGGCCATGTTCGCCGACAAGGCGATGAAGGCGCCCGCCGCCCCCGCGCTGGACATGTTCCGCGCGCTCGCCCGCATGGATGGCGAAGCTGCCAAGGCGCAGTTCGAGGCGGCCTGCGCGGGATACGAAAGCGCAGCCACGGAATTCGAGGCGGCCGGCATGGACCTGCGCTCCACCCGCGCGCATCTGAAGCAGGCACGCAAGGCGCTGGAGGCGGACCAGACGGCCGCCGCCGCGGAGCACCTGGAGCAGGCCGCAGCACGCATGCAGCGCAAGGCGATGGGCAAGACCGGCCGGTCGCCGGTGATGGCGCGCCGACGGGACGAAGGAGTGGAGCATATGAAGCGCGCTGCGCTGTGCCGGGAGCAGGGAGCCACGCGCCTGCGGGAGGCCCAGGTGCATGCGCAGGGCTTCGACGACCTCGTGGTGAGGGACGAACTGTGGGAGCCCACCCTGCTGCTGCTGCGCGAAAAAGCCAAGATCCTGCGCGAGCGCGGCCTGGACTTCTTCCTGAAGCGACAGAACAACCGGGGCGCCGAGGCCATGCGCACCGTGGCGCAGTGGATCTTGTACGAGCCCGTGCTCCGCGCGGACCCCGGCCATGAGGTGGAGCCGGCCGGGCAATGGAAGGCCACGGCCGCTACGCCTGCGCAAGCGCGCCTGCCCACCGTGCCCGAAGGCGACGAGGAAGGCGAGATCCAGGCCCACCGGGACTGAGCGCGTTCCCGGGGCCGCGCCCTCGGCCGCCCTCAGGCGCTGCGTTCGGCCACGGGCTGCGCGTCAGTCGCCTTCGTGTTCATGCTTTGCAGCACCTGGTCCGCATCGCTCCGCAGCTCCTCGGCCAGCCCCACCGCCAGGCCCAGGCGGCGCAGCAGCCACGGGCCGAGCTGGGCATCGAACGGGTCGGGCAGCGGCTCGGGGCCGGGCGAGACGCGGGGGGGCATGGCGGCATCCGCCGCAGCACGGGGCGCGGACAGGGCGTTGCCGATGGCCTCGGCCGTGGTGGCCAGCGGCGCCTGCAGCCGCTCGGGCTCCAGGTGGCCGCGGCGCAGCAGCAGCATGGTCTTCACGGCCGTGAGCTGGGCCAGCAACTGGTAGCAGTGCACCTGCAGCCGCTCCAGGGGTTCGAGCGGCGGGCGCACGGCGCGCGGCTCCGACAGCGACCGCTGCGTGGCCTGCACCAGGGCCGAGAGACTGTCGTAGGCCTCGCGCCGCGCCAGCCGCCAGGCCAGCTCGGGCGCGTTGTCCACGGCCTGCAATTGCCCCAGGGCCAGCGCCTCGCGCGCATGCAACGCCTGAGCGGCCAGGGTGCGCGACACGAGGGCGGGGATCTGCGTGCGCTCCCACGAGGGCAGCACATAGGAAAACGCCCAGGCCACGCCGGTGCCGATCAGGGTATCGGCCAGCCGCTCGAACAGCGCGAAGGCCGTGCTGCTGCCCGCATGCAGCATGTGCGACTGCACCAGCCCGAGCACGGTGGCCGCCACCGCGGTGATGAGGTAGCGCCGCACGGCAAAGCCATGGGCCACGGCCTGCGCCAGCGTGAGGCACACGATCAGGCCCAGCGCGGTGGGGTGCATGGACAGCAGCCCCAGCGCCAGCACGCAGCCCAGCAGCGTGCCGGCCACGCGGCTGTTGCGCCGCTCCAGGGTCTGCGCCAGGCTGCCGCGCAGCACTACCACGATGGTCAGCAAAATCCAGTAGGCGTGCGTGCCCCAGGGCAGTGCCTGCGCCACCGCGTAGCCCACGCCCATGGCCAGCGCCGCGCGGATGGCATGGCGCAGCGGCGGCGCATCCCAGCGCCACAGGCCGTTGAACGGATGCCACGACCACGCGGTGGGGCTCACGAACATCTGCCAGTTCGCGCGCACCACGGCCAGGTTGGGCTCGGCCTCGCCGCGGGCCAGGGCGATCATGCGCAGCGCCTCGTCGTTGATGTGGCCGATGCGGTCCGCCAGCCCGCGCGCCAGGAGGCGGGGCGACGGGTTGGCGCTCTCCGGTCCGGGTTGGGGCTGAGGCACTTCGTCCCAGCGCAGGGCCGCCAGGTGGGGCCGGTGGTCGGCGAAGGCGGTGGGCCTGCGGCCGATGAGCATGGCATCGGCCAGGCGCTCCATCTCGTCGGCCACGTGGTGCAGCACGTCGCGCAGCCCGACCACCACGGGCGCATGGCCGGGGTGGGCCTTGAGCGTGTCCAGGTCCAGCTCGCAGGCCAGCAGGTGGTCGCGCATTTCCAGCACCAGCAGCAGCATGCCGGCCAGCCGCTGGCGCCGCGGCGTGCGGGGCGACTCCAGCACGATGTTGCGCGCGGCCTGCAACTGCTCGGCCAGGGCCGCCTGCCGGTGCAGCAAGGCCCCCGCCAAGGCGGGCGCGGGCGGGCCCTGCAGATCGACCGGCGTGAATTGCCGTGCCTGCACGCGCATCAGCGCGGCGAGCGCCAGCAGCGCATCCGCCACCGACTGCACGCGGTAGCGCGCGTTGAGCGCATGGTTGGCCACCACCGAATACACCACATACAAAGCCGCCCCGAGCGCGAAATGCCCGGTGGTGGCCAGCGCCGCCGTCAACGGGTCCACGCCCGGCGTGGGCGGCACGGCCATGGAGAACACCATGGAGAACATCAAGGCCACCGCGATCGGCACGCCGCGCTTGCCCCAGGCCATGGCCAGGAACGCGACGAAGCTGGCTGGCACGATCAGCATTCCCAGGGCCAGCTCCGACGGGTGCAGCATCTGCACCCCGAAAAAGAGCGGCACGCCCAGCAGGGGCGCCGGCAGCATCTGCCAGAACTTGCCCCGCGCCGGGCCGGGCAGGTCGGGCGGCGCCGTGACGATGACCCCGACCGACGCCGAGGCGGCGGCCGCCGCGCCCAGCCACCCGTGCACCCCGGCCGAGATGAGCAGCAGGCCGAAGGCCACCGACAGGCCGTTGAAGACATAGTGGCTCAGCGCCACGCGCAAGGCAGCCCGCAGGCGGTGTTCCGGAGAGATCCTCATAGGCCGGCAAGCGTACCGCAGCGCCGCGCGCCGCGGCGTCAGGCAGCGCCCCATTCGCGGGGCCGCCGGGTAACATCGGCCACCCCGTCGCCGCCCGGCCCGCCCCATGTCGCCACCCACCCCGCCGCCGCTCCACCGCACCTGGTCCCCTGCCCCGCGCCGCACACCCTGGTCAGGGTTTCGGGGGCTCGCCGCGCTGTGCGCAGCGGCCGTGCTGTGCGGCTGCGCGGGGGTGACGGTGTCGTCGATGTCCCCGCGCGAATACCTGTCGCAGCGGCGCGGCGACGTGCTCACCAGCGGCCGGGTCAGCGAGGCCACCGAAGAGGTGCTGCGCGTGATCGGCAGCGATGCCGACACCTGCGCGGACGACCTGGCCGACTGCCGCAACCAGCTGGCCGCCTCGAACGGCATCAGCGAGGAGCAGCGCCTGTCGGCGCTGGCCGAGGTCTGGCTGCAGGTGGGCCTCGAAGGCGAACGCGACCGCAGCGCGCCGCTGCCGCCGGACGAGGCGCTCGATGCCTGGATGGAATCGGCCCGCCACGCCTGGGCCTATCTGTTCTTCACGCAGCGCTCCCCCGGCGAGCGCGCGTTCGAGGACCGGCAGACGCAGGTGCGCGACTACTACAACTTCGCCACGCAGCGCGTGGTGACCCTGCTGTTCCAGCGCTACCGCGCCGAAGGGCGCCGGTCGGACGAGGCGCGCACCCTCGGCGCCTGGCGGATTTCCAGCGACGCCTCGGACATCCGCCTGCCCAGCGACGCCCCGCTGCCCGAGGAACTGATCCCGGCCACCACGCTGCGGTTTTCCGGCGTTCGCAACACCTACCGGCGCGATGGCTTCGGCACGGAGCTGGTGGCGGCGTCCGTCCCCGAGCCGGGCGAGCGAGCGCCCGCACCGTTCAAGGAAATGCCCTACCCCGCGGCCACCGCGCTGCTGCGGTTTCCCGGCAAGACGCTGGGCGAGGTACTGCGCACGCAGGAGGTGCAGGTGGCGATCTACGACCCCTACCATACCGCCCGGGTGGAACTGGGCGGGCAGCAGGTGCCGCTGGCGGGCAACTTCACCGCGGGGTACGGCCTGTGGCTGGCGCGCTCGGGCTTTGCCACGCAGGCCATGCGCACGCTGCTGGGCTGGAGCGACCGGCTGGACGCGCCGCGCATCCACCTCATGCAGCCCTATGACCCGAACCGCCGCACCATCGTCATGCTGCACGGGCTGGCCAGCAGCCCCGAGGCATGGATCAACGTGGCCAACGAGGTTCTGGGCGATGCGCAGTTGCGGGACGCCTACCAGGTGTGGCAGGTGTACTACCCCACCAATGCGCCGCTGGCCCTCAACCAGCACGACATCCGGGAGGCCCTGTTGCAGACGCTGGCGCACTTCGATCCCGACGGCACGGCGCGCGCATCGCGCGACATCGTGCTGGTGGGCCACAGCATGGGCGGCGTGCTGGCGCGGCTGCTGGTGTCGGAATCGGGCGGCACGCTGTGGGACCAGGTCATCGGCCGCCCCGTGCTGCCCCCGCAAGACCTGGCCCGGCTGCGTGAGGACCTGGGCCCCTTCCTGGTGTTCCATCCCCTGCCGCAGGTGACCCGGGCGGTCTTCATCGCCGCGCCCCACCGGGGAACGCCGTTCGCCAACAAGACCCTCTCGCGCTGGCTGGCCAACATGGTGACGCTGCCGCTGGCCGTGCTGGAGCGCTTCGGCGATGCCACCCGCGTGCTGGCCAGAGCCCATGCCGCGCAGCCCGTCGAGGGCGGGGTGCCGCCGCGCCTGCCCAACAGCATCGACAACCTGGGCGACACCGATCCGTTCGTGCGCGCGGCCGCCGACCTGCCGATCGGCCCGGGCGTGCGCTACCACTCCATCATGGGCCGCGAAGACCCAGGAACCCCGCTCGCGCAGTCGAGCGATGGCATCGTGCCCTACGGCAGCGCCCACCTGGCAGGTGCCGAGTCGGAGCTGGTGCTGACCTCGCACCACAGCGTGCAGGAGAACCCCCGGGCGATCCTGGAGATCCGCCGCATCCTGCGCGAGGCGCTCGCGGCCGAGCCGGTGCGCAGAAAGGCGAGCGCTGCATCCCGCGCCCCACCGCTGGCGCCCATGCCCGATGGAAAAGAATCAGCCAACCGCAGACTTCAGCCGCAGCGCCATTCAGCGAAAAACAATCTTTGGCCGTTCTGAACCGTGGGGGCGACACCGATGCCGAGCATCTGAACGGGCTGAGCGGGGAAAGGCCCCGTCCTGCATTTCTGCTGGGCATCGAAGAAAGTCGCATCCCGCACCTGGCGGCGGGTCGGACTGGTCGTGTTGGGCCCGAGGCCGGAGGCCGTGATCGTTTGTCCGCTTTGGGCAAGAACAGGGGTGGTACTCAACGCGGCAAGCAGAGCGAGCCCAGCCGTGACGAACGCGCCAGATTTGAAGACGGGTGAAAGAAGAAGCATGGATTCCCTTGTATTTGAGTTGCAGGCCCAACACTAAAGCCAACCACCCAGGCGAGGCAGGCCGCATGCGAAGCCTTTGTTCAGCCGGCGAATCCAACCGACCACGTCGCCGAGCGCGCGTCTGGCAGCAATATTTGCAATCTGCCAGGCGAGCGCCTCGGTACCGGGCAATCACTCCATCACCGCCGGGCCAGGCGCACCTCGTTCGTGCCCTGGGCCGCGCCGCTTTGCGGCACCTGTTCGCCGGTGCGGTCGGTCACCTCGGCCAGGCGCGCGGCGAGCTGCTCGGGCACATCGGGCCCAATGCCCAGATGCACCCCCTGCGTGAGCGTGACGTGCGCCGCCTCGAAGGTGCCGGCGCCCGCGCACAGGATGGTGCGCGTGGGCGCGCTTTCGTGCGCCAGCACCAGCATGGCCGGCACCACGGCCTCGGGCTTGAGCGCGGCCAGCACCTCCTCGGGCATCAGGCCCTCGGTCATGCGGGTGGCGGCGGTGGGCGCGAGCGCGTTCACGTGGATGCCGTGCTTGGCCCCTTCGATGGCGAGCGTCTGCATCAGCCCGACCTGGGCCAGCTTGGCGGCGCCGTAGTTGGCCTGGCCGAAGTTGCCGTACAGGCCGGTGGACGAGGTCGTCATCACGATGCGGCCGTATTGCTGCGCCACCATGTGCGCCCACACGGCCTTGCAGCAGTGGGCCGCGCCCATCAGGTGCACATCCACCACGAGGCGGAAATCGTCCATGTCCATCTTGCCGAACGACTTGTCGCGCAGGATGCCGGCGTTGTTGACCAGGATGTCCACGCGGCCCCAGGCATCGACGGCCTGCTGCACCATGCCCTGCACGGCCGCGAAGTCGGTCACCGAGGCGCCGTTGGCCAGCGCCTCGCCGCCGGCCGCGCGGATCTCGTCCACCACGGCCTGCGCCGCCCCCACGGTCGCGCCGCTGCCGTCCACCGCACCGCCCAGGTCGTTGACCAGCACCTTCGCGCCGCGCGCCGCCAGCGCCAGTGCGTGCTGGCGGCCCAGGCCGCCGCCCGCGCCCGTCACGATGGCCACGCGGCCCTTGAAATCGATTGCCATGGGTTTCTCTCTCCTGTGGGCCCCGCGGGCCAGTGAATGGTTTTGCAAAAGCGGCCGTGCAATGTGCTGCAATCGGCCCAGCACGAATTCTGATCGAGCCCCTACCGCATGGCCATGCCCCACCGTCCCGATGACGACATCACCCTTCGCAAGCTGCACATCCTGCGGGTCTTCCTGGAGGCCGGCAATCTCGCGCGCGCGGCGGAGAGCCTGGACATCAGCGCGGTCAGCGTGCACCGCGCCCTGCACTCGCTGGAGGACGCGCTGCGCTGCCCCCTGTTCCGCCACGAAGGTCGCCACCTGCACCCCACCGAGGCCGCTCACCACCTGGCGGAGGTCGCGCGCGAGCTGCTGGGCACACTGGCCGAGGGCATCCGCTCCACGCGGGCGGTGGCCGGGTATTCGTCCGACCGCATCCGCATCGGATCGCTCTATTCGCTGACCAGCCGCACGGTGCCCACCCTCGTGATGGGCATGAAGCGGCGCCTGCCCGAACTGCAGACCGAACTGGTGCTGGGCTCGGACGCCGACCTGCGGCAAAAGCTGCGCAACGGCGCCATCGATGCCGCGCTGATGGGCTCGTCCGGCGATATGCCCGACCTCGAGTGCGAGCCCCTGTTCGAGGACGACATCCACTTCGCCGCGCCAGCCGACTCGCCCTACCCGCCCGACCAGCCCATCGACCTGGCAGCCTGCGCCAGCGAGCGCTTCGTCAGCCTCACGGAAGGCTTCGTGACCTACCAGGGATTCATGGAGACGTTCCGGGTGGCCGGCTTCACCCCCGACGTGGTGATGCAGACCGAGGACATCTTCTCGCTGATGAACCTGGTGAGCGGCGGCGTGGGCTGCACCCTGCTGCCCGGTCGGGTGCGTGGCGTGCTGCCGCCCAACGTGCGGCTCATCGCGCTGCAGCCGCGCTACCGCATGCGCCAGACCATCGCGCTGCACTTCCTGCGCACCCGCGAGCGCGACCCCAACCTGCTCGCCCTGCTGGCGGTCTGCCGCACCGCCAAGGCGGCGCTGTCCTGAGCCGTCCTGCCAACCTTCTGGGGCAGCCCCTACGGGGGTCACCCTGGATCGTTTCGATTAGCGTAAGTGTCGGCACACCGCTGGCATTGATCCGCACCGCCCGGCTGCGTATCGTCCCCTGCAAGAACAAAGCCCCGAATCGATGAGCACAGCCACCGGCATGTGCCACCGCGGGGCACCACGGACAGGAGACAAATTCAATGACTTCCCACTGGATATCCATCTGCGCGCTCGCCAGCATGTTCGTCATCGCCACCGTACTGCCCATCAACATGGGCGTCATCGCCTTCGTCGGGGCCTTCCTGGTCGGCACGCTCGTGGCCGGCATGAATGCCAAGGCCATCATGGCGGGATTTCCTGCCGACCTGTTCCTGACGCTGGTGGGCATCACCTACCTGTTCGCGCTGGCGCAGAACAACGGCACGATCGACTGGCTGGTCAAGCTGGCGGTGCGCGCGGTGCGTGGGCGCATCGCGGCGATCCCGTGGATCATGTTCTTCATCGCCGCGGCGCTCACGGGCGTGGGGGCCGTCAGCCCGGCGGCGGTCGCCATCATCGCGCCCATCGCACTGGGCTTCGCGGCCAAGTACGGCATCAACCCGCTGATGATGGGCCTGCTCGTCATCCACGGCGCGCAGGGCGGCGGCTTCTCGCCGATCAGCATCTACGGCGGCATCACCAACAAGATCGTGGCCACGGCCGGCCTGCCGCTGAACCCCATCGCCACCATGGCGGCCAGCCTCGCGGTGAACCTGGCCGTGGCCATGGCGCTGTTCGTGGCCATGGGCGGGCTGAAGCTGGCGCGCCAGCGCACCGGCGCCCGCAACACCCCGTTCGACCTGCCGCAGGTGGCCCACGGCCAGGGCGGCGCCCAGGTCTATGGCAACGCCGAGGGCGACTCGCTGGCCGAGGAGCGCCGCACCGCCGCCCAGACCGACGACTCGCTCATGAACGCCGCCCCGTCCGCGCCGCAAGCGGAGGGTGCGCGCTGGTACCAGGCGGTCACCGTCATCGGCCTGCTCACCCTGGCCGTGCTAACGCTGTTCTTCAAGCAGGACATCGGCTTCGTCTCCATCACCATCGGCCTGCTGCTCACGCTGATGGCGCCCAACCTGCAAAAGCGCGCGCTGGGCCAGGTGTCGTGGCCCGAGATCATGCTGATCGTGGGCGTCAGCACCTTCGTGGGTGTGATGGACAAGATGGGCACCATCGACTTCGTGGGCCACAGCGTGGCCGCGCTCACCTCGCCGCTGATGGCGGCGCTGCTGCTGTGCTTCGTCGGCGCGGTGGTCTCGGCCTTCGCCTCGTCCACGGCGGTGCTGGGCTCGCTGATCCCGCTGGCCGTGCCGTTCCTGCAAGGCGGCGGCTCGGGCGATGCCGGCGTGGGCGCGGTGGGGTTCATCGCGGCCATGGCCGTGTCGTCCACCATCGTCGATGTGAGCCCCTTCTCCACCAACGGCGCGCTGGTGCTGGCCAATGCGCGCGGCGTCAACCGCGAGGTGTTTTTCCGCCAGCTCATGGTGTATGGCGCCG
This sequence comes from Acidovorax sp. BLS4, assembly GCF_032929295.1. NCBI lineage: Bacteria > Pseudomonadati > Pseudomonadota > Betaproteobacteria > Burkholderiales > Comamonadaceae > Acidovorax > Acidovorax sp. BLS4. Next base: position 4,184,184 of record NZ_CP136797.1, on the reverse strand, counting down.
CTGTCACACTGATCGCACCCGTGGTGGTGTGGCTGCTGTTCGTCGTGCTCTGACCAGCCGCCAGCCCCTGCCCGTCCAATCTTCCAACCCACCACAAACTCCCATGAACCCCAGAGACTGGAACACCCGCGCGGACCGCCGCGCCGCCCGGCTCGCGCGGGCCGACCGCGCGCTGGCTGCGCACGGCATGCCGCTGGCCGGCAAAAGGGTCGATGCCGCCGCCATCGGCACGCTCCTCGAAGCCGTGCTGGAGCCCGGCGACCGCGTCTGCCTCGAAGGCAACAACCAGAAGCAGGCCGACTTCCTGGCCGATGCGCTGGTGCAGGTCGATCCGGCGCGCGTGCACCACCTGCACATGGTGCAGTCGGTGCTGGCGCTGCCGCAGCACCTGGATGTGTTCGAGAACGGCATCGCCTCGCGGCTCGATTTCAGCTTCTCGGGCCCGCAGAGCGCGCGCATCGCGCGGCTGGTGTCGGCCGGCCGCATCGAGATCGGCGCCATCCACACCTACCTGGAGCTGTTCGCGCGCTACTTCATCGACCTCACGCCGCAGGTCGCGCTGATCGCCGCGCAGGCGGCCGATGCCGAGGGCAACCTCTACACCGGGCCCAACACCGAGGACACGCCCGCCATCGTGGAGGCCACAGCCTTCTCGGGCGGCATCGTGATCGCACAGGTCAACGAGATGGTGGACGGCCGCACCACCACGCTGCCACGCGTGGACATCCCGGCCGGCTGGGTGAGCTTCGTCGTGCAGGCCCCGCGCCCGCACTTCATCGAGCCGCTGTTCACGCGCGATCCGGCGCAGATCAGCGAGATCCAGGTGCTCATGGCCATGATGGCGATCAAGGGTATCTACGGCGAGTACGGCGTGCAGCGCCTGAACCACGGCATCGGCTTCGACACCGCCGCGATCGAACTGCTGCTGCCCACCTACGGCGAGTCGCTGGGCCTCAAGGGCAAGATCGCCCGGCACTGGGCGCTCAACCCGCACCCGGCGCTGATCCCGGCCATCGAGGCGGGCTGGGTGGAATCGGTGCACTCCTTCGGCTCCGAGCTGGGCATGGAGGACTACATCCGCGCGCGCTCGGACGTGTTCTTCACCGGGCCGGACGGCAGCCTGCGCAGTAACCGCGCCTTCTGCCAGGCCGCTGGGCACTATGCCTGCGACCTGTTCATCGGCTCCACCCTGCAGATCGACCTGGACGGCAACAGCTCCACCGCCACCCTGGGGCGCATCGCGGGCTTCGGCGGCGCGCCCAACATGGGGGCCGATGCGCGCGGCCGGCGCCATGCCAGCCCCGCCTGGCTCAAGGCGGGCGCGCAGGCGCGGGCGGGCCGCACCGGCGCGGCCGGCACGCCGCGCGGGCAAAAGCTCGTGGTGCAGATGGTGGAGACCTTCCGCGAGCACATGCAGCCCGCGTTCGTGGAACGGCTGGACGCCTGGACGCTGCAGGAGCAGGCCGGCATGGCGCTGCCGCCCATCATGATCTACGGCGACGACGTGACCCACATCCTCACCGAGGAAGGCATCGCCAACCTGCTGCTGTGCCGCAGCGATGAAGAGCGCGAGCAGGCCATCCGCGGCGTGGCAGGCTACACCGCGGTGGGCCTGGCCCGCGACCGGCGCGCGGTGGAGAACCTGCGCGACCGCGGCGTGATCCACCGCCCGCAGGATCTGGGCATCGACCCGCGCGATGCCACGCGCAACCTGCTGGCCGCGCGCAGCATGCGCGACCTGGTTCGCGCGTCGGGCGGACTGTACCAGCCGCCCAAGAGATTCCGGAACTGGTAGGAGGCACCCCATGAGCGACATTCCCGCAGGGCTCGAAACCCTGGACTTTTCCTTTCCCGGCGGCCGACCCACAGGCCCCTTCGCCCCCGTGCTGGTCGGCGTGGTCGGCTCCGGCAACCTCGAGGTGCTGCTGGAGCCCGACAGCGGCACAGGCTGCTCGGTGCGCGTGGAAACCTCCGCGCGCGGCTTCGGCCCGATCTGGCAGGCGGTACTGGACGACTTCCATGCGCGCCACGCCTTGGCCGGCGTGCGCATCGCCATCAACGACATGGGCGCCACGCCCGCCGTGGTGGGACTGCGGCTCGACCAGGCCGTGGCCGAACTGCCGGGAGCGCGATCATGAGTTTGAGCTACGCGGAATGCAGCGCGCGCGAGCGCCTGGCCCACCTGCTGGATCCCGGCAGCTTCCATGAGTGGCTGCCGCCGGCCGAGCGCGTGACCAGCCCGCACCTGGCGCAACTGGGCGTGCCCTCGGCCTTCGACGACGGCGTGGCCGTCGGCCGCGCCACGCTGGGCGGGCGGCCCATCTTCGTGGCCGCGCAGGAGGGCGAGTTCATGGGCGGCGGCGTGGGCGAAGTGCATGGCGCCAAGCTCGTGGGCCTGCTGCGGCGCGCGCTGCGCGACCGGCCCACGGCCGTGCTGCTGCTGGCCGAGTCCGGCGGCGTGCGGCTGCACGAGGCCAACGCCGGGCTGATCGCCGTCTCGGAGGTCATGCGCGCCGTGCTGGACGTGCGCGCTGCCGGCATCCCCGTGGTGGTGCTGATCGGCGGCGCCAACGGCTGCTTCGGCGGCATGGGCATCGTGGCGCGCTGCGCCGACCACGTGGTGATGAGCGACATGGGCCGCCTCGCCATGTCGGGGCCCGAGGTGATCGAGGCCTCGCACGGCGTGGAGGAGTACGACGCGCGCGACCGCGCCCTGGTGTGGCGCACCAGCGGCGGCAAGCACCGCTGGCTCACGGGCGACTGCGACGCGCTGGTGGAGGACGACGTGGCCGCCTTCCGGGCCGCTGCCATTGCCGCGCTCGGGGCCGCGCGGCCCGTCACGCCGGCGGCGCTGGAGGCCGAGCACGCACTGCTGGCCGCCCGCATGGCCGCGCTGGAGCACCTGCCGGACGATGCCCCCGCCGACGACGCCACCGCCCTGTGGCAGGCCCTGGGCGTGGCCGATGCCGCCCGGGTGCCCGAGCTGGACGTGGCGGCGGTGCAGGGCCTGCGCCCGGCCTGAACCCGCAGCAACGAACGAGAAGGAACCGACATGCAATGGAACACCCTGGCCGAAAGGCTCTTCGGCGCGCAGCACGGCATCGTGGCCGATGGCGACCTGCTCTTGGGCACACCCACCTTCGACGGCCAGCCCCTGGCCGTGATCGGCACCACAAACCATGCGCCCATCGGCGTGCGGCTGGCGCTGGCCCAGGCCCGCGCGGTGCTGGACACCGTGGCGCAGCACCCCGGCCGCGCCATCCTGCTGCTCATCGACACGCAGGGCCAGCAATTGCGCCGGCGCGACGAACTGCTGGGCATCAACCGCGCCATGGCACACCTGGGAATGGCCATCGACCTCGCGCGCCGGCACGGCCACCGCGTGGTCGGGCTGGTCTACGACCAGGCGCTCTCGGGCGGCTTCATCACCTCGGGCCTGATCGCCGACGCCTGCTACGCACTGCCCGAGGCTGAGATCCGCGTGATGCGCATTCCCGCCATGGCGCGCGTGACCAAGCTGCCCGAGGCCCGGCTCACCGAGCTGTCGCAGTCCAACCCCGTGTTCGCCCCCGGCGTGGACAACTACGTGGCCATGGGCGGCGTGCGCGCGCTGTGGGAAGGCGACCTGGCCGCCGCGCTGCGCGAGGCCCTGGCCCACACGCCCACCGACGACGTGCGGGCCCAAGACGGCGCCGCGCGCGGCGGCCGCCAGCTCGCCGCCGCCGTGGCGCAGCGCGTGCTGGACGCGGCCTGATAGCACCAGACTCGCCCATTCACGCACCCGCACCCATGGCCACCGCCCTGCCCCTGCAGCGCCACCAGCTCGCCTGCCTGTCCGACGCCGGCTGGCAGCGCCAGCTCGCCCTGCCCTGGGACGGCGAGGCCCGCGAATGCCTCGATCACTGGGCCGCGCGGCGCCTCCCGCTCGTGGTGACCACCCAGCCGCCCGGCCCGGACGGCAGCATCGCGCTGGGCCTGCCGGCCCCCGGCCGCTGGGCACGGCGCCGCCTGGCGCTGCGCGTGGCGCGCGAAGACATCCTCTACTTCGATGCCTTTCCCCCGGCCTTGCTGGCCCAGCCGCTGATGCCGACCGGATCGAAGGCCGCCTGGGGCCGCCTGTGCGAGGCGCTGCAGGCCTGCGGCGTGGCCGCCCGCATCTACGGCAGCCACGGCTGGCAGCTCATCACCGGGCTGGACCACCTGCGCAGCGGCTCCGATGCCGACCTGTGCATCGGCGTGGCCAGCCCCGCGCAGGCCGATGCCGCCGCCGCCTGCCTGCACGCCTTCCCGAAGGCGCAGCCCCGGCTCGACGGGGAACTGCTGTTCGCCAATGGCGCCGCCGTGGCCTGGCGCGAGTGGAGCGCCTGGCGTGCAGGCCGCGGCAAAGCCGTGATGGTCAAGCGCCTGGCTGGCGCCGCGCTGGCGCAAGCCCCCTTCTGGCCGGCCACGGAACCGGCGGAGGAACCGGCCGCAGAGGAGCCGCTGCCATGACCGCCAACGCACGGCGCCGGTCTGCGAGCGACCCGCGCCCGGACCCGGCCCCGCAGGCCATCGGCCGCGCCGCCACGCTGTCGCTCTACGACGAGCTGGCCTTGTCGCCCAAGCCCGGGCTGGTGACCCTTACCGACAACGGCAGCCACACCGACATGGATGCCCGCACCTTCATGCGCAGCCTGTTCGCGCTGCGCGTCTATTTCGTGCGCATCGCCGCGCTGGGCCAGGCCAGCGAAGGGTTCCCGGCGCTGGAGCGCTGCGGCATCGAGGCCGAAGCGCGCATGGTGGCGGCCACCGGTGGCGTCAACACCCACCGGGGTGCGATCTTCACGCTGGGCCTGCTGTGCGCCGCGGCGGGGGCCCTGGCGCGCGAAGGCACACCCCTGCAGCCCGCCGCGCTGCGCGAGGCACTGCGCCGCCACTGGGGCGCGGCGCTGGCCGAGCGCGCCGAACGCACGCTGCGCGCGCCGCGGCTGCCCGGCGGCATTGCCGCGGCGCGCCATGGCCTGCGCGGCGCGGCGCAGGAGGCGGCGCTCGGTTTCCCCGTGCTGTTCGACACCGCAGTGCCCGCGCTGCGCCATGGGCTCGCCCGCGGGCTCGGCGTGCAGCAGGCACGCGTGGACACGCTGTTTTCCGTGATGGCCGTGCTGGACGACAGCAACCTCGCCCACCGGGGTGGCCTGGAAGGCCTGCGCCACGCCCAGGCCTGTGCGCGGGGTTTTCTGGCCGCGGGCGGCGCCGGGCGGCCCGGCGGCCTGGAGGCCGCGCACGCCATCGGCCGCGATTTCGTCGCGCGGCGCCTGTCGCCCGGCGGTTCGGCCGACCTGCTGGCCGCCGCCTGCTGGGTGGTCCGCATGGCGCCACCGGCGGGCTGCGCACCATGAGCTATGCCATGGTGTTTTCGGGCCAGGGCATGCAGCATCCCGGCATGCTGCCCTGGCTGGCCGATGGCGCCCCAGTGCGCGCGGTGAACGACCGCCTCGGCGTGCCCGACTGGCGCGCCGCGCTGCAGGACGCCGATTGGGCCGCGCGCAATGCCCACGCCCAGGTGCTGCTCACCGGCCTGGCCCTGGCTGCCTGGGACGCCCTGTCCCCGCTGCTGCCACCGCCGGCCGCCATCGCGGGCTACAGCGTGGGCGAGCTGGCCGCCTTCAGTGCAGCCGGCGTGTTCGATGCCGCCACCGCGCTGTCGCTCGCCCAGGCGCGCGCCGAGGCCATGGACCGCTGCGCCGCCGGCCATCCCGGCGGCCTGATCGGCGTGAGCCGCATGGCGCCGGCCGCCATCGACGCCCTGGTACGCGACACCGGCCTGGCCATGGCGATTCGCAACGGCCCGGACAGCGTGGTGCTGGGCGGCGCGCTGGCCGCGCTGGACCGTGCCGAAGCGCTGGCCACAGCCCAAGGCGGCCACTGCACGCGGCTGCGCGTGGGCGTGGCATCGCACACGCCGGCCCTGCAGCCGGCGGCCGATGCGTTTCGCCAGGTGCTGGAGGGCACGGCTCTCGCACGCCCGCGCACCGCGCTGTTCAGCAACGCGGCCGACCGCATCGCCAGCGTGCCGCAGGCCCGCGACGCGCTGGCGGCGCAGATCGCCCGCACCGTGCGCTGGGACGAATGCATGGACAACCTGCACGCGCGGGGGGTGCGCTGCGTGGTCGAGGTGGGCCCGGGCCAGGCGCTCGCCAGGATGTGGAACGCACGCTACCCCGGCGTGCCGGCCCGCGCCTGCGACGAGTTCCGCAGCGCGCAGGCGCTGGCCGCATGGGTCGGCAGCCACGGTCTGTCCTGATCCCCTGGACGCTGCGGATCGATGCCCCGGCACGCAGCGCCCCGACAACAAATTGGCAGCTTTTGCGAACGCTTTGTCGCTGCAGCGCCCGGCACCGCCCCTAAGCTGGAGGGCCCCTCTGCATCGATGGCGGCGTGACCGCCGGGAACACGTCCATGATCACGCTCCATCACTGCCTCAGCGCACGCTCTTTCCGCCCTTTGTGGATGCTGGAGGAGCTGAATGCGCCGTATGCACTGCAGATGCTGCCTTTCCCGCCGCGTGTCCACGCGCGCGAATTCCTCGGCGAAAACCCGCTGGGCACTGTGCCGCTGCTGGTCGATGGCGAGACCCGCATGACCGAATCCGCCGCCATGTGCCAATACCTGTGCGCGCGCCACGCACCCACTCCCCTGCAGGTCGAGGTGGGCGAGCGCGATTTCGGCCGCTATCTCAACGACCTGCATTTCGGCGAAGCCACGCTCACCTTCCCGCAGACCCTGGTGCTGCGCTACCGGTATTTCGAGCCGGCCGAGCGCCGCAGCCCCCAGGTGGCCGACGACTACGACCGCTGGTTCCTGGCGCGGCTGCGCACGCTGGAACCCCGGCTGGCACAGCAGCCCTATTTGTGTGCCGGGCGCTTCACGGCGGCGGATGTGTCGGTGGGCTATGCGCTGCTGCTGGCCGAACACCTGGCGCTGGCCGCCGCGTTCACACCTGCCGTGGCGGCCTACTGGGCCCGCCTGCGCGAGCGGCCCGCTTTCGGCCGAGCCATGGCGGCGCAGGAAGCGGCGGCACGCGCGCAGGGGGTGCCGCTCACGCCATCGCCCGACCTGCGGCCCTGAGCCGGGCGGAACAGGGGCGGTGCACTGCCGCCGCGTGGCGGCGGCGACGACAAGGACGCGGGCAAATTCGGGTAAGGTGCTCTTCCGGCAAGGCCGCGACGCGTTGCCACGGCCCATCGTCCGGCCTTCAACGCGCTGCCGCGCCCCGGCCCATGGCCTGCGATTCATGGGATGGCTGCTCGCGCGATCTCCATCCCATCAGTGCAGCCCGCATTTTTTTCATTGCAAAGGACCACCCCCATGAAAGCCATCTGGAACGGCGTGACCGTCGCCGAGAGCGACGACACCGTGCTGGTCGAGGGAAACCATTACTTCCCCGAGAGCGCGCTGAAGCCGGAATACTTCACCTTCAGCAACCACAAGACCATGTGCCCCTGGAAGGGCCAGGCCACCTACCGGTCGCTGCTGGTCAACGGCGAACTGAACCCCGACGCCGTCTGGACCTATGCCGACCCCAAGCCCGAAGCCGAGTCGATCCGCGGCCGCTTCGCGTTCTGGAAAGGCGTCAAGGTCGGCGCGTGACCGGGCCCCTCGGGTTATCCCTGCCCGCACTGGACAATCATGTGGATAACCCGGGACAACGCCTGTATGGCGACGCCAAGCCCTTGATTTTGCAAGGAAACCGGTGCGCCGCCTCATTTTTAGGCACCCGGTTGCCCACAGGGCTGTGGTTATCCCTGATGCCGCTGGACAATCATGTGGATAACTCGGGACAAGCCCTGTATGACGGCGCCAAGTCGTTGATTTTGAAAGCTTACCGCTCGACTGCCTTCTTTTTAGGCAATCCGGGGTTCTCAGCGCCACGGCCCATGGATGCTATCAAAAACATAGCTATATGCCCTAGTGTTGATTGCACTGGAAGCCTTTTTCATCCTTAACCCTCTCGTTCACTGCCCTCCTGTGGCCGTTCGCCATGAGTGACCCTTCTTCCGTTCCCTTTTTCACCGCCCGCGTCGGCGACGACGGCACCCAGTGCGATGCCTGGCCCGAGCAGCCCTTGCTGCTGTCGCTGGAGCAAGGCGGCATCGACTGGCCCAGTTCGTGCCGCAACGGCACCTGCCGCACCTGCATCGGCCTGCTGGCCGAAGGCGAGGTGCGCTACGCCATCGAATGGCCCGGCCTGTCGGCCGAGGAGCGCGCCGAGGGCTGCGTGCTGCCCTGCGTGGCCTACCCGGTGGGCGACGTGCGGCTGGAAGCGCCCGGCATCTGAAGCCGGCTGAAATGATCTGAACCCGTGCCCACCCCGCGCTCCCATGGGGCGGGCACCCTTGCTGCGGCGCGCGTTCCTCGCCCAGAATCTCCCGGACACGCATCGCCACGGGAGGGAGGACACCATGAACGCCAAAAACACGCCGGCCGCACCGGCCGCCCATGCCAACGCCACGGCACCGGACGCCGCCGACCGCGCGCCCACACGCGAGGCCATCCTGGCCGAATGCATCGCCGCGGACGAGCAATGGGCCGCGCAGCCGGGCCGCAACCTCGTGCTGCTGTTCGACGGCACCGGCAACATCCTGGGCAACCAGCAGGACACCAACGTGGTGAAGCTGCTGCGCATGCTTGGCAAGGGCCGGGACGCATCGGGCAGCGAGCCCACGCAACTGGTCTATTACGACCCTGGCGTGGGCACCACCAATGAATTCCCGGCGGACGGCATCCTGTCCAAGGCCAGGAACCAGCTGCGGCAACTGGCTGGGCTGGCGCTGGGCAGCGGCGTGTTTCCCAACATCGCCGAGGCCTACAAGTTCCTCGTGCACACCTACCGGCCGGGCGACCGCATCTACCTGTTCGGCTTCTCGCGCGGCGCGTTCACCGCGCGGGCGGTGGCCGGCATGATCAACATGTACGGCCTCATCCACACCGAGGGCCTGCCGCTCATCGAAACCCTGGTGCGCACCTATTTCGCACCGAGCGGCCAGAAGAACCAGGCCGGCACCAGGAGCCGCGAGGCCTTCGCGCGCGACGTGATCGACAATTTCTCGCTGGGACGCACGCCGCTCGTGCACTTCGTGGGCGTGTGGGACACGGTGGAGGCCATCGGCAGCGGGCTGCTGGGCGGCATCAAGATCACCAACTCCACCGAGTTCGCCCGCAAGCGGTTCGCCAACGTGCGCCATGCCATGTCGCTGTACGAATCGCGCAGCAAGTACTCGCCCCGGCGCTATGCCGACCCGCACTTCACCGAGCGGGAGCGCCCCTGGCGCAGCTACGACCAGCGCTGGTTCCGCGGCGTGCACAGCGACGTGGGCGGCTCGTACGCGCGCGACGGGCTGTCCAATCTCACGCTCAAATGGATGGTGGACGAGGCCTTCGCCAAGGGCCTGCGCGTGGACCGGGGCCAGTTGCAGCCCGGCGACCCGCTCACGGCCATGCACGACCAAGCCTACGACTGCCCCTACTGGGTCTGGACCGGCCTCAATGCCCGCGAGCGCTTTCCCAGCGACTTCATCGACCCCACGGCCCGCCCGGTGGACGGCGCCGTGCCCGCCAACACCGTGCCGCGCACGCAGCCCTGGCGCTGGCTGGGCGTGGCGCTGGCGGTCGTCACCGCCGTGCTGTTCGCCATCACGTTCCAGTTCGGGCAGGCCGCCTGCGACCTGCAGTCGGCGCCGGGTTGGGTCCAAGGCCTGCCCTCGGGCTTTCAGGTGACGGCGCACTGGCACGCCGGCTGGGGCGTGGTCTGCGGCGGCACCGACAGCGTGCGCCGCGCCATCGCCTGGGACTGGGCCCTGCTCGCCAGCTATGCGTTGTGGCTGGCCTATCCGGTGGCCTGGGCCCTGCGGCGGCTGGTCGCGCGGGCCGTGCCGCCGGGCTGGGCCCTGGGCGGGCTCTACCGCCATGCCCACTGGACGATGCTGGCCCTCGTGCTGTCGGACCTGGTGGAAAACTACGCCACGCTGCACATGCACCACCCGCACTGGCCCACGGTGCTGACGGTGGCCAGCGGCCTCAAACTGCTGTCCCTGCTGCTGCTGGCGTGGGTGATGGTGGCCGGTGCCCTGGCCGGGCGCGAGGGCGGCCGGACGCGGCCCGCCTCGCCCGCGCCCCAAGTCCACTAAGTGGACTAAAATCGCCGCCTTTGGGGCGCGTAGCGCTCCCGCACCGTGCGGCCAGCGCCGCACCGCCCGCTCTTTGGAGGCGGCTCCGTCCGGGCCGTGGCCGGACCAGCGTGCGGTGCACGCCACCCGCGCGGCCCACCGAAAGCCCTGCCCTCCATGAACACCCCCCTGACCCCTGCGCCCATCTCGCCGGTGCAAGACATCGTGGCCGAGATGCGCGCCGGGCGCATCGTCATCCTAGTGGACGAGGAAGACCGCGAGAACGAAGGCGACCTGGTCCTGGCCGCCGACCACGTCACCCCCGAGGCCATCAACTTCATGGCGCGCTTCGGCCGCGGCCTGATCTGCCTGACCCTCACCCGCGAACGCTGCGAACTGCTGAAGCTGGCCCCCATGGTGGCCCGAAATGGCACCAAGATGGGCACGGCGTTCACTGCCTCCATCGAGGCGGCGGAGGGCGTGACCACCGGCATCTCCGCCGCCGACCGCGCCCGCACCGTGCAGGCCGCCGTGGCGCCCCACGCCGTGGCCGCCGACCTGGTGCAGCCCGGCCACATCTTCCCGCTGCAGGCCGTGGATGGCGGCGTGCTCATGCGCGCCGGCCACACCGAAGCCGGCTGCGACCTGGCCGCCATGGCCGGCTGCAGCGCCAGCGCCGTGATCTGCGAGGTGATGAAGGACGACGGCACCATGGCCCGCCTGCCCGACCTGCAGATCTTCGCGGCCGAGCACGGCCTCAAGATCGGCACCATCGCCGACCTCATCGAATACCGCAGCCGCAACGAATCGCTGGTGCAGAAAGTGGGCACGCGCCCGCTGCAGACCGCCTTCGGCGAGTTCACCGCCCACGCCTTCCGCGACGAACCCAGCCAGGCCGTGCACCTGGCGCTCGTGAAGGGCCAGTGGGGCCCGGATGACAGCGTGCCCGTGCGCGTGCACGAGCCCCTGTCGGTGCTGGACGCGCTGGAGGTCAACCGCTCCATGCACTCCTGGGGCCTGGACAGCAGCCTGCAGTACATCGCCGCCCAAGGCCAGGGCGTGGCCGTGCTGCTCAACTGCGGCGAAAGCGCCGAGCAGTTGCTGGAGCAGTTTGAAGGGCGCGCCCGCTCGGCCCATGCGCCCGAACGCGGCCGCATGGACCTGCGCACCTACGGCGTGGGCGCGCAGATCCTGCGCGAATGCGGCGTTCACAAGATGCAACTGATGGGCCCGCCGCGCCGCATGCCCAGCATGGCGGGCTACGGCCTCGAGATCACCGGATACCTTCCCAAGGAATAAGACATGTTTGGCGCAGACAAAGGAACAGCGGACAAGCTCGACGGCAAGAAGCTGCACATCGGCATCGTGCAGGCCCGTTTCAACGAGAGCATCACCAACACCCTGGCCGCGGCCTGCCGTGCCGAACTGCTGGCGCTGGGCGTGCAGGAAAAGCACATCCACCACGTGCTGGTGCCCGGCGCGCTGGAAGTGCCGGTGGCCCTGCAGGCCATGGCCGAACGCGACGAATACGACGCACTGATCGCTCTGGGCTGCATCATCCGCGGCGAAACCTACCACTTCGAACTGGTGGCCAACGAATCGGGCGCGGGCGTGAGCCGCATCTCGCTCGACTACCACGTGCCGGTGGCCAATGCCATCATCACCACCGAGAACATGGAGCAGGCCATCGCCCGCCAGACCGAAAAAGGCCAGGACGCCGCCCGCGTGGCCGTGGAAATGGCCAACCTGCTGGAGGAGCTGTCGTGAGCGATTCCACCTCCTCGCACCCCGGCGGCGCCAAGCGCCCGCCACGGCAGGCGCGCACCGGCGTGACCAGCACCGGCGCCCGCAAGGCCGCCTCCAAATCCAACCGCAGCCGCGCGCGCGAGTTCGCGCTGCAGGCGCTCTACCAGCACCTGGTGGGCCGCAACGACGCCACCGCCATCGACACCTTCACCCGCGACCTGGCGGGCTTTCACAAGGCCGATGCCGCCCACTACGACGCGCTGCTGCACGGCTGCATCGAATCGGCCGAGGCGCTCGACGCCCTGATCACCCCGCAGCTCGATCGCAAGATGGCCGAGATCTCGCCCATCGAGCATGCGGCCATGTGGATCGGCGTGTACGAGTTCCAGCACTGCCTGGACGTGCCGTGGCGCGTGGTCATCAACGAATGCATCGAGCTGGCCAAGGAGTTCGGCGGCACCGACGGCCACAAGTACGTCAACGGCGTGCTCAACGGCCTGGCCCCCACGCTGCGCGCCACCGAAGTCGCGGCCGACAAGGGCGCGAACCCGGCGCAGCCACCGCAGGCCCCGGCGGACGGCGCCTGAGCGCCCGGGGCCGGTCCGGCCCCGCCCCCGCGCCGTGCCCCGGCGGGCATCCCATCCCCACGCCCGCGCCGCGCGGGCAGGAACCTTTTCCATGCAGTTTTCCTCCCGCGCCGAGCGCATCGAACCGTTCTATGTGATGGAAGTGGCCAAGGCCGCCCAGGCCCTGGCGCGCGAGGTCGCCGGTACGCGAGAGCCGATGATCTTCCTGAACATCGGCGAGCCCGACTTCACCGCGCCGCCGTTGGTGCAGGAGGCGGCCGCCCGCGCCGTGCAGCGCGGCACCACGCAATACACCAACGCCCTGGGCCTGGAGCCGCTGCGCGAGCGCATCAGCGGCTGGTATGCCGACCGCTTCGGCGTGCAGGTGCCGGCCCGGCGGATCGTGGTCACGGCGGGGGCCTCGGCCGCGCTGCAGCTCGCGTGCCTGGCCCTCATCGATGCGGGCGACGAGATCCTCATGCCCGACCCGAGCTACCCGTGCAACCGCCACTTCGTGAGCGCGGCGGAAGGCAAGGCGGTGCTCATTCCCACCACGGCAGAAGAGCGCTACCAGCTGAGCGCCGCCAAGGTCGAGGCGGCCTGGGGGCCGAAGACGCGCGGCGTGCTGCTGGCCTCGCCCTCCAACCCCACCGGCACCTCGATTGCGCCCGAGGAACTGCGCCGCATCCATGCGGCCGTGCAATCGCGGGGCGGGGTGACGCTGATCGACGAGATCTACCTGGGCCTGTCGTACGAGGAGCGCTTCGGCCACACGGCGCTGGCCATCGACGAGAACGTCATCAGCATCAACAGCTTCAGCAAGTACTTCAACATGACCGGCTGGCGCCTGGGCTGGATGGTCGTGCCCGAGGCCATGGTGCCGGTGGTCGAGCGGCTGGCGCAGAACCTGTTCATCTGCGCCAGCACCGTGTCGCAGCATGCAGCCCTCGCCTGCTTCGAGCCCGAGAGCATCGCCGAATACGAGCGCCGCCGCGCCGAGTTCAAGGCCCGGCGCGACTACTTCATTCCCGCGCTGCAGGCGCTGGGCCTGCCGGTGCCCGTGGTGCCGGACGGCGCCTTCTATGCCTGGGCCGACTGCACGCAGGCCGCCAAGCGCCTGGGCGTCTCGGGCAGCTGGGACTTCGCCTACGAGGTAATGCGCCGCGCCCATGTGGCCGTGACGCCGGGCCGCGACTTCGGCGCGTTCGAGCCACAGCGCTTCGTGCGTTTTTCCACGGCCAATTCGATGGCGCAGCTGGAAGAGTCCGTGGCGCGCCTGAGCGCGCTGCTCGGTTGAAGGCCGGCATGGCAACGGAGAACGCCCCCCTTCGGGCCTCGGCCCTGTTCGAGTGGCCCCTGCGCATCTACTGGGAGGACACCGACGCCGGTGGCATCGTGTTCTATGCCAACTACCTCAAGTTCTTCGAGCGTGCCCGCACCGAATGGCTGCGTTCGCTGGGCCTGGGGCAGCAGAACCTGCGGGAACTCACGGGCGGCATGTTTGTCGTAACGGACGCGCGCCTGCGCTACCTGCGGCCGGCGCGCCTCGACGATGAACTGATTGTTACGGCCTCTTTGCAAGAGGGTGGCCGCGCATCCCTGACAATACGCCAGCAAGCGCTCCTGAAACCAGAGCAAATGATCGAATCCCAGCCCGTGCTACTGTGTGAAGGCACCATCCGCATCGGATGGGTCGATGCCGCCACCCTGCGTCCCGCACGCATCCCGGGCCCCCTTCTGGAACAACTCTCATCATGAACTCCCAAGACATGTCCATCCTGAATTTGGTGCTCAACGCCAGCTGGGTGGTGCAGCTCGTCATGCTGCTGCTGATCGGCGTGTCCGTGGCCAGCTGGGCCGCGATCTTCCGCAAGCTGTTTGCCCTGAAGCGCGTGAAGTCGCTCAACGAAGACTTCGAGCGCGAGTTCTGGTCGGGCACCAGCCTGAACGACCTGTACTCCAGCGCCGCGCAGAACGCCAAGAACGCCGGCCCCATGGAACGCATCTTCGCCAGCGGCATGCGCGAGTACCAGAAACTGCGCGAGCGCCGCATCTCGGACGCCGGCACGCTGCTCGACGGCGCCCGCCGCGCGATGCGCGCGAGCTTCCAGCGCGAGATGGACGTGGTCGAGTCCAGCCTGTCCTTCCTGGCCTCCGTGGGATCCGTCTCGCCCTACGTGGGCCTGTTCGGCACCGTGTGGGGGATCATGCATGCCTTCACCGGTTTCGCCGGCATGGAGCAGGTCACCCTGGCCACGGTCGCCCCGGGCATCGCCGAAGCGCTGGTGGCCACGGCCATCGGCCTGTTCGCCGCCATTCCGGCCGTGATCGCCTACAACCGCTTCGCGCGCGACATCGACCGCGTGGCCATTCAGCAGGAGACCTTCATCGAGGAGTTCTCCAACATCCTGCAGCGCAACCTGGGCGCGCAGCCCACGTCGTCGGCCTCGGGCCACTGAGCAGCACAGGAGACAGCAGCATGCCCGCAATGGCTTCACGCGGCGGCGGCCGGCGCCGCACCATCAACGAAATCAACATGGTGCCCTTCATCGACGTGATGCTGGTGCTGCTGATCATCTTCATGGTGACCGCGCCCATGCTCACGCCCAGCGCCATCAACGTGCCCTCCGTCGGCAAGGGCGCCAAGCCGCCCAAGTCGTTCGGCCAGGTCATCATCCAGAAGGACGGCAGCCTGCAGCTCAAGACCGGCGACGCCGAGCGCCCGATCACCCTGCAGGGCCTGGGCGCCGCCGCGAAGGCCTGGCAGGCCACGCAGCCGCCCGATACGCCCATCCTCATCAGCGCCGACAAGACCGTGACGTATGAAACCGTGGTGAAGGCCATGGATGCGTTGCAGAGGGCGGGCGTGCAGCGCGTGGGCCTGTCGGTCAAGTCCGGCGGCTGACGGGGCCCTCGCCGCCCTCGATCCTCCGCACCGTTTTCGCCTTTTTTCGATCGCATGCACGCCTCCAACGACCGCGACCAGTTCGCCCCCACCCGTCCGCCCGGGCGCCTGCGCGCCGTGGCGCTGGCCGTGCTCGTGCACGCGGCGCTGCTGGGCGCCCTGACCTGGGGCGTGAACTGGAAGACCAGCGCGGACATGCCTGCCGTGGAAGCGGAAATCTGGGATCGGATTCCGCAGCAGGCCGCGCCCCGCGACGTGCCGCCCCCGCCGACGCCGCAGCCCGAGCCCACCCCCGCGCCACCCCCAACGCCCCCGGTGCCGGCGCCGCCGCCCCCACCGCCCCCGCCACCGAAGGCGGAGCCCGACACGCGCGAAGCCGACATCGCCCTCGAACGCGAGAAAAAGCGCCTGGAGCAGGAAAAGAAGGAACGCCAGCAGCAGGCCGAGCGCGAAAAGCGCGAGCGTGAGCGCAAGGAACAGGCCGAGCAGGACAAGAAGGAACGCCTGCAAAAGGAAAAAGAGAAGGAACAGCGCGAGAAGGCCGACAAGGCAGAACGCGAAAAGGCGGAGAAGGAGCGCCGCGAAAAGCAGGCCGAGCAGGACCGCCAGGAGCAGCAGAAGAAACAGGCCGAGGACAAGCGCAAGGCGGAAGAAAAGCGCAAGGCCGAAGCCGCGCAGAACAAGCAGGCCGAAGCCCTGCGCCAGGAAAACCTGCGCCGCATGCAGGGCCTGGCCGGCGCCACGGGCGGCGAAACCGCCACGGGCAGTGCCCAGCGCAGTGCCGGCCCGTCCGGCAGCTATGGCGGCAAGGTGGCCGCCAAGGTCAAGCCGAACATCGTCTATCCCGACGCCATTTCGGACAACCTGCGCACCGAGGTGGAAGTGCGGGCCTCGCCCGACGGCACCATCGTGGGCACCCGCATCACCAAATCGAGCGGCAACAAGGCCTGGGACGACGCCGTGATGCGCGCGCTGGACAAGACCGAAACCCTGCCACGCGATGTGGACGGGCGGGTGCCCTCGTCCCTCGTCATCGGATTCCGACCGCGGGATTGAGGCTGGCCGCCGGTTGCCGGTTGCCCGGGATGCTCTTCAGGCGCGCGCCCCGACGGCCACTGGCCATCCAGCCTCAGCCAAAGCGACCAGGGAAGCCGCAACAAAAAAGGGTTTCAAGCCGAAATGGCTTGAAACCCATATTCTTCTAGGGCATTTTGCTATTTTTTCAATAGCAAATACCGCCAACCCAAGGTGGCGGCCGGCGCCGTGCGCCGGCCCGCCTTCCGCCCGGTCCCGATCTCAGTCGCGCCGTTCGATCATGCGGTTGACGC
The DNA here is from genome assembly GCF_032929295.1 of Acidovorax sp. BLS4. Lineage (NCBI taxonomy): Bacteria > Pseudomonadati > Pseudomonadota > Betaproteobacteria > Burkholderiales > Comamonadaceae > Acidovorax > Acidovorax sp. BLS4. The sequence continues at coordinate 4,167,494 of NZ_CP136797.1, read as the reverse complement.
TCAAGGCCCCCAGCGTGCAGGCCGCCGCGGACAGCAGGTACAGGCTCACCGCAAACAGGCCGAAGTGCGCGGACAGGCCGAGCGCCACCAGCGGTGCGAATGCCGCGCCCACCAGCCAGGCCAGGTCGGCGGTGAAGGCCGCGCCGGTATAGCGGTACTTGGACGCGAAATTGGCGGTCACCGCGCCGGCCGCCTGGCCGTACGACAGGCCCAGCAGCACGAAACCGATCAGGATGAACGCATCCAGCGCCACGGCGCCGCCACCGATCAGCGTGGGCGCGAAACCGCTGTAGACGGCGATCATCACCGCCAGCACGCCCAGCGTGGTGCGCCGGCCCAGGCGGTCGGCGATCACGCCTGACGCGATCATGCTGCCGATGGCCAGCACGCCGCCGATCAGCTGGACGAACAACACGTCATTGATCGGCTGCTCGGGGTACAGGGCCGCCCAGGACAGGGGAAACACGGTCACCAGGTGGAACAGCGCGTAGCTGGCCAGCGCCGCGAAGCCGCCGATGAAGACGTTGTAGCCCTGGGTGCGCACCATCTCGCCGATGGGTGTGGGTTCCAGTTCGCGCTCTTCCAGCAGCTTGGTGTACTCATCCGTCACAACCAGGCGCAGGCGGGCGAACAGCGCGACCACGTTGATGGCGAAGGCCACGTAGAACGGATAGCGCCAACCCCAGGAGATGAAGTCTTCCGCCGACAGGCTGGCATGCAGGAACAGGAACAGGGCACTGGCGATGATGAAGCCGGTGGGCGCGCCCAACTGGCCCAGCATGGCGTACCAGCCGCGGCGGCTGGCCGGCGCGTTCAGCGCCAGCAGCGAGGGCAGTCCGTCCCATGAACCGCCCATCGCCACCCCCTGCAGGATGCGGAACAGGGCCAGCAGCACGATGGAATAGGCCCCCAGGCTTTCATACCCGGGCAGGAAGGCCATGCCGGCTGTGGAAAAACCCAGCAGGAACAGCGCGGCCGTCAGCTTGGTACCGCGGCCCCAGCGGCGCTGCATGGCCATGAACAGCGCGGTGCCGAAGGGGCGTGCGACGAAGGCCAGCGAGAAGACGGCGAAGGCGTAGAGCGTGCCCTGCAGCCGGTCCACGAAGGGAAAGAACACGGTGGGAAAGACCAGCACCGAGGCGATGCCGTAGACGAAGAAGTCGAAATACTCGGAAGCGCGGCCGATCACCACGCCGATCGCTATCTCCTCGGGAGCGACGGGGGAGTGTCCGTTCTGTACGGGCCGGGAGTCTTCTTCCGTGGTGGCGCGCGATGAAGATCCGGGAAAATGCTGTGTCAATGTGGTCATCGGCGTGCTCCTTTTTGAATGCACCAGCAGTTTTTGCTTTGGCGGGCCAGTGAACTGTCTCTGGCAGCCGCAACCCACTGTAGGACAAAACGTCCCATTCACACCACAATGGTTTTCACGTAGATTCGACGCCTTCCCGCGGCCATCCGTGCCGCCTTCCACCTTTCTTGCCCGGTATGCCCTCCACCCACCGACTTCGCGGACTGCTCGCAGTGCCCGCGGCCGCGCTGCTCGCCGGCTGCAATGCCGTCGTGCTCAGCCCCTCCGGCGACATCGCCGCACAGCAGCGCGACCTGATCATCGTCTCGACCGTCCTGATGCTGCTGATCATCGTGCCGGTGATCTTCCTCACCTTCCTGTTCGCCTGGCGCTATCGCCAGGCCAACACCGAGGCCGAGTACCAGCCGGACTGGGACCACTCCACGGGCCTGGAGCTCATCATCTGGTCGGCGCCGCTGGCGATCATCATCGCCCTGGGGGCCATCACCTGGGTCAGCACTCACAAACTGGACCCCTACCGCCCCCTGGACCGCATCAGCGAAGGCCGTGCCGTGCCGGAAGGCGCCAAGCCCCTGGTGATCGAGGTCGTCGCGCTGGACTGGAAGTGGCTGTTCCTGTATCCCGAGCAGGGCATCGCCACGGTGAACGAGATCGCAGCGCCGGTGGACCGCCCGATCCAGTTCAAGATCACCGCCTCGACGGTCATGAACTCGTTCTACATCCCGGCCCTGGCCGGCCAGATCTACGCCATGCCGGGCATGGAAACCAAGCTGCACGCCGTGATCAACGCGCAGGGCAATTTCGAGGGCTTCTCCGCCAACTACAGCGGTGCGGGCTTCTCGGGCATGCGCTTCCGTTTCCATGGCGTGGACCAGGCGGGCTTCGACCAGTGGGTCAAGCAGGCCAAGGACGCGGGCGGCGAACTGGGCCGCGACGGCTACCTGCAGCTGGAAAAGCCCAGCGAACGCGACCCAGTGCGCCGCTGGGCCACCGTGGCCCCCGGCCTGTATGACGCCATTCTGAACCGCTGCGTGGAAGCCAACCGCATGTGCATGAAGGACATGATGGCGATCGATGCCAATGGCGGCCTGGGCAAGCCCGGTTCGTTCAACGTGGCCTCGCTGGACGACGCCACCCGCTCGCGCCTGGGCCTGGCCGACACGCCCGCCCGCAGCTACGTGGGCGCCATGTGCACCGTCACGAACCCCGAGGGCGCCGCGACGGCCTCCCCGGCCCCTGCCACGCAGCCGATCTAAGCGGCACGCGTTCAGACCCCTCACTTTTCACGCGCCAACGGCACGCGACCTCCGATGTCCGATCCTACAGACCTCACCCGACTTATCTTTGGCCGCCTCTCCTGGGAGGCCATCCCACTGCACGAACCGATCCTGATCGCGACGTTCGCCGCCGTCGTGCTCGGCGGCATCGCCGTGCTCGGTGCGCTGACGTACTTCAAGCTATGGGGCTACCTGTGGCGCGAGTGGTTCACCAGCATCGACCACAAGAAGATCGGCATCATGTACATCATCCTCGGGCTGGTGATGCTGCTGCGCGGCTTCGCCGACGCGATCATGATGCGGATGCAGCAGGCCATCGCCTTCGGTGACAACCCCGGCTTCCTGCCGCCGCACCACTACGACCAGATCTTCACCGCCCACGGCGTGATCATGATCTTCTTCGTGGCGATGCCGCTGGTCACGGGCCTGATGAACTACGTGGTGCCGCTGCAGATCGGCGCGCGCGACGTGGCCTTCCCGTTCCTCAACAACTTCAGCTTCTGGATGACCACCAGCGGCGCCGTGCTGGTGATGGCCTCGCTGTTCGTGGGCGAGTTCGCCAAGACCGGCTGGCTGGCGTATCCGCCGCTCTCGGGCATCCTGCACAGTCCGGACGTGGGGGTGGACTACTACATCTGGTCGCTGCAGATCGCGGGGGTGGGCACGCTGCTGTCAGGGGTCAACCTGCTGGTGACCATCGTGAAGATGCGCGCGCCCGGCATGAGCCTCATGAAGATGCCGGTGTTCACGTGGACCTCGCTGTGCACCAACGTGCTGATCGTCGCCGCCTTCCCGGTGCTGACGGCCGTGCTGGCGCTGCTGTCGCTGGACCGCTACGCCGGTTTTAACTTCTTCACGAACGACTTCGGCGGCAACTCGATGATGTACGTGAACCTGATCTGGATCTGGGGCCACCCTGAGGTCTACATCCTGATCCTGCCGCTGTTCGGCGTGTTCTCCGAAGTCGTCTCCACGTTCAGCCGCAAGAAGCTGTTCGGCTACGCCTCCATGGTCTATGCCACGGTGGTGATCACCATCCTGTCGTACCTGGTGTGGCTGCACCACTTCTTCACGATGGGCTCGGGCGCCAGCGTGAACTCGTTCTTCGGCATCACGACCATGATCATCTCGATCCCGACCGGGGCGAAGATCTTCAACTGGCTGTTCACCATGTACAAGGGCCGCATCCAATTCGAGGTGCCCATGCTCTGGACCATCGGCTTCATGGTGACCTTCGTGATCGGCGGGATGACCGGCGTGCTGCTGGCGGTGCCACCGGCCGACTTCGTGCTGCACAACAGCCTGTTCCTGATCGCCCACTTTCACAACGTGATCATCGGCGGCGTGGTGTTCGGCCTGTTCGCCGGCATCAACTACTGGTATCCCAAGGCCTTCGGCTACAAGCTCGACCCGTTCTGGGGCAAGTGCTCGTTCTGGTTCTGGCTGATCGGCTTCTGGATGGCCTTCATGCCGCTGTACGTGCTGGGCCTGATGGGCGTCACGCGCCGCATGAGCCACTTCGAGGACATGTCGCTGCAGATCTGGTTCCAGATCGCCGCCTTCGGCGCCGTGCTGATCGCCCTGGGCATCGGCAGCTTCCTGATCCAGCTGGTGGTCAGCTGGCGCAACCGCGAAGCCCTGCGCGACACGACGGGCGATCCATGGGGTGGCCGCACGCTGGAATGGTCCACGTCGTCGCCGCCACCTGCCTACAACTTCGCGTTCACGCCGCAAGTGCATGACAACGATGCCTGGCACGACATGAAGCAGCGCGGCTACGAGCGTCCGCTGAGCGGCTTCATCCCGGTGCACATGCCCAAGAACACGGCCGCTGGCGTGGTCATCGCCGGCATCTGCACGGTGCTGGGCTTCGCGCTGATCTGGCACATGTGGCTGCTGGCCGGCGTGTCGTTCGCCGCCCTGCTGGTCGTGAGCATCGCCCACACCTTCAACTACCAACGCGACTACTACATCGATGCGGACACCGTTGCCCGCACCGAAGCCGATCGCACCCGTCTCCTGGCCAGCCATGTCTGATACCACCGCACTCCACCACCCCGGCGCCTCGGGCGCCCCGGCGAAACCGGTCTTCCACCTCACGGAAGAACACCATCCGCAGAACGGCACCCTGCTGGGCTTCTGGATCTACCTGATGAGCGACTGCCTCATCTTCGCCTGCCTGTTCGCCGTCTACGGCGTGCTGGGCCGCAGCTACGCCGCCGGCCCGTCCGGCGCCGACCTGTTCGACCTGCCGCTGGTGGCGCTGAACACGTCCATGCTGCTGCTGTCGTCCATCACGTATGGCTTTGCCATGCTGGAGATGCAAAAGAAGAAGGTCAACCGCACCATCGTGTGGCTGGCCATCACCGGCCTGCTGGGCGCGGCCTTCATCGGCCTGGAGCTGTACGAGTTCAACCACCTGATCCACGAAGGCGCCGGTCCGCAGCGCAGCGCGTTCCTGTCGGCCTTCTTCGGCCTGGTGGGCACGCACGGCCTGCACGTCACCTTCGGCATCATCTGGCTCGTCGTGCTGCTGTTCCAGCTCAAGAAGCACGGCCTGACCCCCGCCAACCGCCGCCGCCTGCTGTGCCTGTCCATGTTCTGGCACTTTCTGGACGTGGTCTGGATCGGCGTCTTCACCTTCGTCTACCTGATGGGAGTCCTGCCATGAGCACCCCCCACAACCACCAGAACCTCACCGACACCCACGATGGCCACCACGGCCACGACGACCACCACGATCACCACCATGAAGACGATGGCGCCAGCCACGGCTCCATGCGCGACTACGTGATCGGCTTCGTCGCATCGGTCATCCTGACCGCGATTCCGTTCTGGCTCGTGATGGGCAAGGTGTTCGAGCAGTCGAGCACCACGGCCCTGGTCATCCTGGGCTTCGCCGCGGTGCAGATCGTGGTGCACATGGTGTACTTCCTGCACATGAACACCAAGTCCGAAGGCGGCTGGAACATGCTGGCACTGGTCTTTACCGTCGTGCTCGTGGTCATCACGCTGGCGGGCTCGCTGTGGGTGATGTTCCACCTCAACCACAACATGATGCCCATGTCGATCCACGACATGAAGAACATGCCTTGACCCCGATCTCCGGCAGCGCGACTGCATCCTCTCCCGCGCCCGCCACGGGCGCGGACAGGCCCGCCCCGCCCCGCTCCCGGGCGGGACTGGCCGCGATGGGGGTGTGCGCGCTGCTGGTGTTTGCCACGCTCGTGGCGCTGGGCAGTTGGCAAGTGGCACGCCGCGCCTGGAAACTGGATCTCATCGAGCGCGTGGAGCAACGCATCCATGCCGCTCCCACCGCCCCCCCCTCCCCCGCCGAATGGCAGCGCAGCCCCGATGCGGCGCGCGACGCCGAGTACCGCCATGTGCGCCTTCGCGGCACCTTCGACCACGCCAAGGAGGCGCTGGTACAGGCCAACACCACGCTGGGCGCCGGCTTCTGGGTGGTGACGCCGCTGCGGCAGGCCGATGGCACGGCCGTGCTGGTCAACCGGGGCTTCGTGCCGCCGCAGGCCCGCGATCCCGCCGCACGCACCGCCCCCGCGCCCCAGGGCGAGACCGAGGTGACCGGCCTGCTGCGACTGAGCGAGCCCGGAGGTGGGTTTTTGCGGCACAACGACCCCACCGCCGACCGCTGGTTCTCCCGAGATGTGGCCGCCATTGCCGCCGCGCGCGGCGTGGCCGGCATCGCGCCCTATTTCGTGGACGAGGACGCCGCCCCCCGCTCCGCCGCACCCACCGCCACCGCCACCGCCACCACGGGCACGTCAGCGGACGCCCTCCAGTGGCCCGTCGGCGGCCTGACGGTGGTGCGTTTCCCCAACAGCCACCTGGTCTATGCCATCACCTGGTACACGCTGGCCCTGATGGTGGCCGCGGGTGCCTGGTACGTATGGCGCGACGACCGCAGGCGCCGCCAGCACCACGCTTCGCCCGCCACCGATGCCGCTGTCCCCTGACGCCCCGGCCGAACGGCCCGCGCCGCGCACGCGGGCGGCAGTAGCGGACTCCACCGGGCTCAAGAACCTGCAGCAGCTGATCCAGCTGCGCTGGATCGCCGTGATCGGGCAGCTTTTCACCATCGAGGTGGTGCACTACAGCCTGGGCATCATCCTGCCGCTGCAGGCCATGCTGATGGTGCTGGGCGCCCTGGTCGTGTTCAACACGGCCAGCCTGCTGCGCTGGCGCATCGGCCGCCGCGTGCGCAACGTGGAGCTGTTCTTCGCCATGGTGGTGGACGTGGCCATGCTCACCGCCCAGCTCTACCTGAGCGGCGGCACCACCAACCCGTTTGTCTTCCTGTACCTGCTGCAGGTCACGCTGGCCGCCGTGCTGCTGCGCGCGGGCTACACCTGGACCATCGTCGCCATGACGGTGGCCTGCCTGTGCGGGCTGGCCCTGTTCAGCCGCCCGCTCGCCCTGCCGCTGGACCACGACCGGGGGCTGTACAGCCCCTACGTGCTGGGCATGCTGGTGTGCTTCATGCTGAACGCCGTGCTGCTGGTGATCTTCATCACGCGCATCGGCCGCAACCTGCGCCAGCGCGACGCCCGGCTGGCCACCATGCGCCAGCGCGCCGCCGAAGAAGACCACATCGTCCGCACCGGGCTGCTGGCCTCTGGCGCGGCCCACGAGCTGGGCACGCCGTTGTCCACCCTGGCCGTGATCCTAGGCGACTGGCGCCGCATGCCGGCCCTGGCGCAGGATGCCGAGCTGCAGGCCGAGATCGCCGAGATGCAGGCCCAGGTGCGGCGCTGCAAGACCATCGTGAGCGGCATCCTGCTGTCGGCCGGAGAAACCCGGGGCGAGGAATCGATGCAGACCACCGTGTGCACCTTCCTCGACCAACTGGCCGAGGAGTGGCGCAGCACGCGGCCCGTGGGCACGTTCGCCTACGACAACCAGTTCGGCGAAGACCGCCCCATGGTCTCGGATGTCACCCTGCAGCAGATGGTCTTCAACGTGTTGGACAATGCACGGGATGCGTCGCCGCATTGGGTGGGCCTGGCGGCTGAGCAGGAGGCCGATGCCCTGCTCATCACCGTCACCGATGCCGGCCCCGGTTTCGCCCCGGCCATGCTGGAGCAACTCGGCAAGCCCTACCAGTCCAGCAAGGGCCGGCCGGGCGGTGGGTTGGGGCTTTACCTGGCCACCAACGTGGCGCGCACCCTCGGGGGCACCATCACCGCGCGCAACCGCGCGGCCGGCGGCGCCGCCGTCACCATTACCCTTCCGCTGGCAGCCGTCGCGCTGCAGGAGACCCCGGACCATGGACGCTGACCGCCTGTTGCTGATCGTGGAGGACGACGAGGCCTTCGCACGCACGCTGGCGCGCTCGTTCGAACGGCGCGGCTACCACGTGCTGCATGCGGCCAACCTGCCCGAGGTGGAGGCGCTGCTGGACGGGCACACGCCGGGCTACGCCGTGGTGGACCTGAAGCTCAAGGGCGAGGCCTCGGGCCTGGCCTGCGTGCAGAAGCTCCACTCCGCCAACGAAGACATGCTGATCGTCGTGCTGACGGGCTTCGCCAGCATCGCCACGGCCGTGGAGGCCGTGAAGCTCGGCGCATGCCACTACCTCGCCAAGCCTTCCAACACCGACGACATCGAGGCCGCCTTCGGCCTAACCGAGGGCAATATCGAAGTGGAGCTGACCAACCGCTCCAGCTCGATCAAGACGCTGGAATGGGAGCGCATCCACGAGGTGCTGGCCGAAACCGGCTTCAACATTTCGGAAACCGCGCGGCGCCTCGGCATGCACCGGCGCACCCTGGCACGCAAGCTGGACAAGCGGCGCGTGAACTGAGTCCCGCTCCACCGGGCACCCTGCTCAGAGGGATGCCGGCCATGCCTGCCTGTACAAGCATCGACACCGATCGGAAGCATTGGTACGCTCACACTGACCTGACAGCGGGGCCTTCGCCAAATCTGGCGCAGGCAGGAGAGCGCAGGCCGCCGCTGAAGGCCGGCGAGGCTCATCGACACCAAGGGAGAACAAACACCATGCGGCAATCCGAAAAGGCGCGTTGGGCTGCCAGCGCCATGCTGGCTCTGGCTTTCATTGCGCCCGCACGCGCAGACCAAGACCTGCGCAATTGGGGCAACGACCCTTTCTTTCAGATCTCCCATGCCGTGGCGGACTGCCCGCAACCCCTGGGGCCGCTGCTGACCCGGCAGGAATGGCAGCGCGAGGAACACTACCGCGCCGAACGCGGCAACAGCTGCTACATCCAGGGCACTTGCCGCCTGTCCAGCGGCTATCGGTACGACGGCGAAATCAGCGAGGCCGTGAAACGGCGACTTACCCACATCGCGGAGCAGACGCAATGGGACCGCAAGTCGACCCTGTGGCTCATGCTCCAGCGACGCATCATCTACGTACAGGGCTGCGTGGCCGCCGACTTCGACCGGGAGGCATTCGTGAAACAACTGGCAGAGACGGCCGATGTGGTCACGGTGATCGACCAGATGGCGGTGCTCGGTCCCCCTGATGCGATTCGCTACCCGCTGGCACCGGCGGCGCAATCCCCTGCCGCCGAGGCAAAGCCTTAGCCACCACCGATCCATCTGCCCCCGGGGCAGATCTGTCCAAGGGCCGTGGGTGCTGATCTGGCACCGGAATGCCATCGCCCTGAGTCGCCCGCCCAGCGCCCTGGAATCGAAGAGGCGCCCCACTCACACGTTCGCACGCGCGGCACCAGCAGCCGGAGCGGCAGCCATCTGCGCGTTGCCCGACGCCGCTTCAGCAGGTTCATCCCAAGCCTCTCCGTCGAAAGCGGAGCGCTTGCGCCGCTTCCATGCCCGTCGCGGCCGTCCATTCCTGAGTTCAAAGGCTCCCAAAAGCGGTTTCCCAGGCCCACCCATGCCCAAATCCGTCTGCTCAGCCGAGGGGAAGGCGATCCTGCAGGCCGCCATGAACCAATATCGATGCGAGTTTTTTAGCTTCGCCAGCAAGCGGCGTGGCTGAGCAGATAACGCAAGCAAAGCGAACGCACGGCTTCGAATCCTCTAAAAAAACCCCAAAAACCCACGGTTAATGCGGCAAGGCAGCCGGGCTTTTATCCGAAATATAAAAATGCGAATTAAAAAGCAGTTACAGAAACAATAATTTACACACCATACAAATAAAGATCAAAAAAGGCATCGACAAACAAACCTGTTTTTTTAGAAACTGAATCCGCAACAAAAACCCCCGAAAAAATTCAGATCGACCAAAAGCACGGGATCGGGGATCTTCAGAAAAAGGAATCGCTTTAATCCGCTGGATTTATCCAGTTGGGCGAAGCTTTGTCTTTTGCTTTCGCAATGGGTATTCACCCATTGCGAAAGCACTGCAGGCATGGGGTTGCGAACATGGAAAACAAACAGGGGAATTCCAATGCGGGTGGATTCAAGCCATTTTTCGATCGCTCCTGAAACGGTGAACAGCGCGAAGCCCCAAGCACCAAGGCAGCCTTCAGAAAATCCCACAGAAAAAGAAATGTCCGGTGGCACCTACGCCCTCGGCAGCCACGTTCTGGGGCAGTACTCGCGTCGGGCAGAGGTTGTGCCGGACGGCGAAGCGCGGATGGACTTCAGGGCATTGGCTGCCGTGGCCGCATTCGAGCTCTGCGACCGGCTCGACCTGCAAATCCCCGTCGCGGTGCTGGACTTCTGGCGCAGCCGCGTGCCACGCACGTCGGGCTTCGAGGTGCGGCCGGCAGTGCATCAACCGATGTTCCGTGCCTTGTGGCCTGCCAATACCGATGCCCAATGGAGAAAATGCCCTGCCAGCCAAGTTGGTGCATTCATCGATTTATCCAGAAAAATTCCCGAAAATGGTGCGCTCATGGTGCAACTGGCGGACCACACCACTCCCATTGAAATCGGATCCGCTAAAATTCTGATCCACTGCCAACTGGAAAATGAAATAGCGTCCGCCGTGGTGATTGCCAATGCCCGCGATTTTGCAGCACCAGCCTGCAATGCCATTGCCGAGATGTATCTGGAAATCCTGTGCACCATGATGGGGGACAAGAATATATCCGCGTCGCAGGCAGCGGGCATTGGAGTTGCATCGCTTCAATATGCAATCAATATGCTCTCCGGCCATTCACACGAATATGGACCGTTTCTTTCGATTCCCGATTGGCTGGAACAATCGGCGGATCGCCACAGGGACAAGGTAGCGTATTTTTTCGGCAATTCAGCGCTCAGTTACCGGGACTTCAACGGCAAAGCCAACGCTTTGGCCGGCCTGCTGGCAGCCCGGGGAACCGGGTCGGCCACGCCCGTTCCGGTGCTGCTGGGCAACAGCCTGGAGCTGCCCGTCTGCTACTTCGCGCTGATGAAGCTGGGCGCTGCGTTCGTTCCTTTGGACCCGGGCTGGCCGATGGAGCGTCGCGAGCAAGCCTTGGAGGCGCTGAACAGCCACACGGTGCTGTGCACCGACGCTTCCAACGTACCGGCCAGCCACCGGAACCGTGCGGTGGCGGTCGACGTCGCTCTTCTCGACGGCACCTCGGCCGCCCGCATCCAGGCTCCTATTGCCCCTGAACAGGCCATCTACGGCATCTTCACTTCTGGAACGACCGGACGGCCCAAATGCGCCATGAACAACCATGCGGGACTGTCCAACCGGTTCCAGTTCATGACGCGCTATTTCCACCGCGACGGCGGCATACGGTGCGTGCTGCAGAACACGCGGCACACCTTCGATTCGTCGGTATGGCAGTTGTTTTGGCCGCTGACGGCCGGGGGCAGCACCGTGATTCCGCAGGAGGGGGCCCACCTCGACCTCGAAGGCACGGTAGAGACGATTGCACGGCACGGCGTCGACATGACGGATTTCGTGCCCAGCGTGTTCAACCAACTGGTGGTGCTGGCAGAGCACAGCCATGACATCCGCCGTCGGCTCGCCACGCTGCGTGAACTGGTGGTAGGTGGCGAAGAGATCACGCCGCAAATGGTGCACCGGCTGCGTGCCATCCTGCCAGAGCTGCGCATCACCAATGCGTATGGTCCGACGGAAACCTCGATCGGAATGGTGTTCCACCCAGTCGAGGATGCCGACGGACTGTCGATCCCGCTGGGACGGCCGATCGACAACTGCAATGTCGTCGTCGTGGACTCGGCGCTTCGGCCCTTGCCGCCCGGCGCCCGGGGCGAACTGCTGGTGGGCGGCGTGTGCGTCGGTAACGGCTATCTGCACGATGCACAGCGCACGGCGGCCGCCTTTGTGGACAACCCTTTTGCCTCGATTGCGGGGACCAAGCTCTACCGCACCGGCGACCTCGGCTATTTCGACAGCCTGGGCCGGCTGCGCTTTTCGGGCCGCAGGGATTTTCAGGTGAAGGTCGGTGGGGTGCGCATCGAACTGGGCGAAATCGAAAGCGCCGCGGAGCAATGCCCTGGCGTGAACCACGCCAAAGCGATGACCGTGGGCCAAGGTGACGACCGGGCACTGGCCTTGTTTGCCGCCGGCGATGCCGGCCTGACACGCGACGCGCTGGAATCCCACCTGCGCGGGGCATTGCCGCGCCACACCGTGCCGCGGCACATCGTGCTGCTGGCAGAGATGCCGACCACCGACAACGGCAAGCTCGACCGCAGGGCGCTGCTGAGCCAGCTCGAGCGCCCTGCCCTGGACACCGCGGCGGACACGTCCGTGCAGCAAGACGCGGGCATTTCGCTGGCCGATGCCGTGCTGGCGGTCTTTCGCCGTCAGTTACACCAGCCGGCCCTGGGCGCGGACGATCCATTTTTCGACCATGGCGGCGATTCGCTGCAGGCCGTGTCGCTGATCGTGTCGCTGGAAAAACGCTTTGGCGTGCCCGTGCGCATCGCGGAACTGATGGCGCAGCCGACCGCGCGGCAGATCGCTGGCTGCATCGAAGCGAAACAGCGCAGCGCCACCCCGGGCCATTGCGAAGGCCGCGAAGAAAGCCAGGAACCCCAGGACGAACAGGCGATGGAACGCGACGCCACGCTGCCCGCCGGCTGGGTCGCAGCGCGCCGGTCGGATCACAACGCACCAAGGCGGCCTTCCAGCATCTTCATGACGGGTGCCACCGGTTTCGTGGGCAGCCACCTGGTTCGCGAAATCCTGTCGAGCGACGCCACCGCGACGGTGCATGCCCTGTGCCGGCATGCCGGCAACGCACAGTCGGCAATGGAAAAAGACTTGCAGGAACGAGGCCTGTGGCGGCCGGACTTTGCAGGCCGGCTGGTGGCCGTTCCGGGCGATCTGGGCCAGCCGGCCTTCGGCCTGGAAGCGGCCGCCTGGCGCCAGCTCTCGCAATCGTGCGACGCCGTGTTGCATTGCGGGGCGATGGTCAACTTTCTGTACGACTACGGCGCCCACCGCGCGACCAATGTTCTGGGCACCCGGGAGGCGCTGCGCCTGGCCCTGGAGGGCCGGGCCAAGCCGCTGCACCACATCTCCACCCTCGGGACGCTGGACCAGCACGCCGCGCTGCAGGCTTCGCCGCTCGCCGAGGACTTCGACCTCGCTCAGGGCGTCCGGCCCGCCAGTGGCTACAGCCGCTCCAAATGGGCAGCGGAGCGCCTGCTCGACGCAGCGCGAAGGCAAGGCGCCAACGTATCGATCTACCGGCTGGGCGAGGTCATGCCGGCCGCCGCAGAGGGTCTGCTTCAGCTGCCCAATGAGCGCGCGCTGACCCACTTTCTGCTGACGGCCATCGCGCACCTGGGGGTCCGGCCGGCCGCGGAGATCGTCTCCGACTGGTCGCCTGCGGACTACGTGGCGCGCCGCGTGGTGCTCGCCATGCGTTCGCCCCAGGCATGGGGCCGCACCTTCCATTTGCTGCATCCACAGCGAATGGCCTTTCCGACGATCTTCGAAGCCGCCGGCACCCCGATGCCGCAGGTGTCCTGCACGGCCTGGATGGAGCGGCTCGATGCGGCCGTGGCAGCGGGCGGCCCGCGGGCACTCACCGTGGTCCGCCGCCTGCTGCCAGCCGCAGGCGATGAACGGGCCTTCGCCGACGCCCTGTCCGCACTGCTGACGGACAACCCCCGTCTTTTCCGGCGCGACGAATGTGCGGGGCTGGAGCAGGCCATGGCCGCGGAAGACGGCAGGGACTTCTCAGCCTCCATCGGCCGCTACGCGCGGCAGTTGCTCCGGTCCGGTGCCGCAGCGCCATCGGCCGTGGGCTGATCCCCTCAACTGCTTTGGTTTCCCGTATTTCTTTTCTTTGATCGACAGGAGTGGGCGCGATGCACTATCGACGAATGGGCCGGCTTGGCTGGCAGGTGAGCGAAGTGGGCTATGGCATGTGGGGGATCGCGGGAGGTCCGGGCAACTTCACTGGCGCCAACTACGAAACGGCGCCGCGCTGCCTGGAGCGCGCGGTGGAACTGGGCTGCAACTTCTTCGACACCGCCTGGGTGTACGGGCGCGGCATCAGCGAGCAGATGCTGGGCAGCCTGCTGCGTGCGCACACGGGCGACCGGCTGTACGTGGCAACCAAGATCCCGCCGAAGAACCGTGAATGGCCGCCCCGACCGAGTGACCGCCTGCAGGACGTCTTTCCGGCCGATCACATCCGCGAGTTCACGATGAAGAGCCTGGAAAACCTGGGCACGGATCGCATCGACCTGATGCAGCTGCACGTCTGGGAAGATCGCTGGGCGCACGAAGAAGAATGGCAGCGCGCATTGGGGGACCTGCGTGCCGAAGGGCTGATCGAGGGCATCGGCATCAGCGTCAACCGCTGGGAGCCGGACAACTGCCTGCGGGCCATCGACACCGGGCTGATCGATGTGATTCAGGTGATCTACAACATCTTCGATCAGGCCCCGGAAGACCGGCTGTTCCAGGTGGCTGCTCAGAAGGACATCGGCCTCATCGCGCGGGTGCCTTTCGATGAGGGCGGGCTGACGGGAACGCTGTCCCACGACACGGTGTTCCCGGCCGAGGACTGGCGATCGACCTACTTCGGGCCGGAAAACCTTGGCCCCACCGTGGACCGCGCCGAGCGGCTGCGCACGGTGTTGCCCGAGGGCATGGCATTGCCCGAGATGGCGCTGCGTTTCATCCTGCACCACCCGGCAGTCTCGACGGTGATTCCCGGCATGCGCCAGCTGCGCAACGTCGAGGCCAATCTGAGCGTGAGCGACGGGCGCCGGATGGAGGCTCCGCTGCTGCAGACGCTGCGCGCGCACCGCTGGGACCGCTCGCCCACCGCGTGGTCCCAGTGAAGGGCCATCCGGCCGAGCCCCCTCTCGCCCCCTTTTTCCGGAGCCTTGCATGAAACAGATCATTGCCCTGTGGGCGCATCAACGCGCGCTGTCCACCGCCTTCCTGCGCATGATGATCGAGCGCAACGACGTCACCGTGATCCATGAGCCCCTGGTGACACTGCTCGACACGGGCGAAGTGCCCCTGCCCGATGGTTCGGGCGGCCAGGTGGTGGTGCGGTCCGAGCGCGCCTTCTTCGACCACCTGCGCACGCTGGCAGCGCATCGCCCCGTGTTCTTCAAGGACACGGTGGAGCACCGCTACCGGTACCTGTTCGACCACCCCGAGGAGGTGGCGGACATCGAACACACCTTCATCGTGCGCGACCCTGCGCCGACGATCAGTTCGATGTACCACATGAAGCCGACCATCGCCTTGCATGAAGTGGGCTACGAACACCTTTTCGAGATCTTCGAGCTGGCCACCCGGCTCAAGGGGTCGGCCCCGGTGCTCGTCGATGCCGACCGCCTGGTCAAGACACCGCAGGCCGTGGTGCAGCGCTATTGCGAAGAAGTCGGCCTGCCCTTCATCGCCTCGGCCCTTCAATGGCAGCCCGGCGATCGGCCGGAATGGAGCCGCACCCGCCAATGGCATCTGGACGCGATGCGCAGTTCGGGCTTTGCGGCCACCGCCAAGGCGTACCCGGACACCG
The DNA here is from genome assembly GCF_032929295.1 of Acidovorax sp. BLS4. Lineage (NCBI taxonomy): Bacteria > Pseudomonadati > Pseudomonadota > Betaproteobacteria > Burkholderiales > Comamonadaceae > Acidovorax > Acidovorax sp. BLS4. Next base: position 4,151,997 of record NZ_CP136797.1, on the reverse strand, counting down.
TGGCCAACAACCCGCTGCTGAAGGGGTACTTCGATCACCACTACCCGTTCTACCAGCAGCTCGTACAGCACGCCATTTGAGGTTCGCGCGTCCGCGCGATTGCCACCCAGTTCCCTTCCAGACACGTTCCGCCTTTCACGTCGTTCTCACCCCTTCCCAACCGAGAGAAAGCAGCCAACACCATGTCGTCGATCCAAGCCAATGCCATCGCCCCCCTCCGCCCCGTCGAGGCCCTGTCCTCCGGCGAACAGTTCGCCCAGGCGTACCTGAAAAAAGGGGACACGACCGAAGTGCACTTCGACTTCACCATCACCGAGGCCTTCAAGCCCACGCAGGACCGGCCCCGCCTGATGGTGAGCCAGCTCTTCAGGAAGCGCCTGGTGAGCGAGACGCACAACCGCTTTTGGTCCGAGAGCCGCCCCCCCAAAGTGGAGACCGGCGGCATCCACGAAGGAGACTTGCGCCAGGAGGCCACCTTCCGCTTCGGCATGGGCGAAGGCATCGTGCGCCCGATCTCGGCCTGGGTCCAGCTGCCGCCGGAACTGGCGGGCGACGAGCGCGGCATCGCCGAATTCATCGACTACCGGCTTCTCGTGCGCCTGGCCACGGCGGAAAACCAGGCGCTCACCTTCGGCCCGCACGGCCTGCTCAACCATCCCGGCGTAACGCGGCTGCCCTACGCCACCAGCTACTTCGACGGCATCATGGCCGCCTGCAACGCGATCGAGCAAAACGGTGCCACCGCGCACGCCATGATCGTGAACCCGGTGGACTACTACCACGGCCTTCTGGGCAAAGGCATCCTGGGCGACCTGCAGCAAAACGGCACGAAGATCGTGCGCACCCGCATGGTGGCCCCGGGCTGTGCGCTGGTCGGCGATTTCGCGGTTGCGGCGCGCATCCTGCACACGGGCAAGTCGGTCATCCGCGTGGGCACGCCACCCGCCGGCACCTTCGCCACGGAAGGCACGGCGGTCTGCGCGGAGATCTACGAAGGGCTGGCAGTGCACCTGCCCACGCACTTCTTCCATGTCGTGAAGGCCGACTGAGCCCCGCAGCACCGCGCGCGGGATGGCCCGCGTGCCCACCCGACAAGGACTGCCCCCATGAACGCCCCACAGACCGGCCTGGCTTTCTACCGGCCTTTCATGCCGATCTTCCTCGGCCTTTTCTTTTGCCATCTGGGCATCGGCGCCACGCTGTCGGTGCTGCCCTTCTACGTCAAGGACACGCTCGGCGGCAGCGATGTGGACGTGGGCACTGTCATCGCCGCCATCGCGGTGGCGGTGGTGCTCACCCGGCCCGTCGCCGGCCGGCTGTCGGACCGCATCGGGCACCGGACGCTGATGCTGCTGGGCGCCCTCCTTTGCGTGCTGGCCGGCGCCGGCTACGCCATGGCGCAGCGGGTGGATGTGCTGACTGCCGTACGGGTGCTGCACGGCATGGGCGAAGGTTGCGCCTTCACCGCCGGGGCCACCTGGCTGGTGGGGCTTGCGCCCACAGCCCGGCGCGGAAAGATCATCGGGCTCTACGGGGTGAGCATGTGGTCGGGCGTGACGCTGGGGGCACTGACCGGCGCGGCGCTGATGCAGGCAGCCGGGTTCTCCGCCGTCTGGATGCTCTGCGTTGCCGCGCCCCTGGCCGGCTTCGCTTTCGTCATGGCCAAGCCCGCGCCCCCAAAGGTGCCCGCGGCGGCCAAAAGCGCCCTCTTTCCTCGGTCGGCGTGCCTTCCTGGCGTCACCCTGGCGCTGGGGTCCATGGGGTATGCCGCGCTGGCCTCGTTCGTCTCGCTGTACATGGCGGCCAAGGGCATCGACAACGGCATCCTGGCATTCAACGTGTTCGGCTTCGCATATGTGGGATCACGGCTTTTTCTTGGCCATTGGCCCGACCAGTTCGGGCCATATCGCGTTGCCCTGTGGGCGGCATTGGGCGAGGCCGTGGGCCTGCTGCTGCTCGCCATCGCGCCCAACCTCATGGTGGCGGTGCTGGGTGGGCTGGCGATGGGGCTCGGACTCTCGCTGTTCTACCCCTCGCTGGCACTGATCGTCATCCAGAAGACCGAGCCGGCCCACCACGGCGCCGCGCTCGGCATGTTCACCTCGTTCTGGGATCTGGGCATCGCTGCCGGGGGCGTGGTGGCCGGGTTCGTTGCGGCCCGCTTCGGCTATGCCGAGATCTACGGCGTGATGCTGGCGGCCACGCTGGCCAGCACGGTCGGCGTGATGCTGCTGTGGATGCCGCTGCGCGCTCGCGGGCGGCCATCGCTGCCGTCATGAGGCACGCCCTCCGGCCACACCCTCATATTCAGACACCTCTTTTTTCCAAGGAGCCGACGACATGTTTCTCGATCATCTGCAGCGACTGGAAGCCGAGAGCATCCACATCCTGCGCGAGACGGTGGCGGAGGCGGACAACCCCGTCATGCTGTATTCCATCGGCAAGGACAGCTCGGTGATGCTCCACCTCGCGATGAAGGCGTTCTACCCCGCACGGCCGCCATTCCCGCTGCTGCACGTGGACACGCTTTGGAAGTTCCGCGAGATGATCGCCTTCCGGGACCAGCGGGCGCGGGACACCGGCATGGAGTTGCTCGTGCACAGCAACCCCGACGGCATCGCGATGGGCATCGACCCGTTCGTGCATGGATCGGCGGTGCACACCGACCTGATGAAAACCCAGGCGCTCAAGCAGGCGCTGGACCACCACCGGTTCGACGCCGCCTTCGGCGGAGCGCGCCGCGACGAAGAAAAATCGCGCGCCAAGGAACGCGTGTTCTCGCTGCGGTCGGTGCACCACCGCTGGGATGCGCGGCGACAGCGGCCCGAGCTCTGGCGGGTCTACAACACCCGCAAGCACCAGGGCGAGAGCATCCGCGTGTTCCCCCTCTCCAACTGGACCGAGGCGGACATCTGGCAATACATCGCACGCGAGCAGATTCCCATCGTGCCGCTGTACTTCGCCAAGGAACGGCCCGTGGTGGAGCGCAACGGGATGCTGCTCATGGTGGACGACGAGCGCCTGCCCCTCGCCCCGGGCGAACACCCCCGGATGCGGCGGGTGCGCTTTCGCACGCTGGGCTGCTACCCGCTCACCGGCGCCATCGAAAGCGATGCCGATTCGCTGGAGGCGATCATTGCCGAGACCCTGGCGGCGCACACCTCCGAGCGGCAAGGCCGGGCCATCGACCACGATGGCAAAGGCTCCATGGAACTGAAGAAACAGGCGGGGTATTTCTGATGAGCGGCACCCAACCCTATCCCGCGCCGCAGCGCAGCCTGCTGCGCGTCATCACCTGCGGCAGCGTGGACGACGGCAAGAGCACGCTGATCGGCCGGCTGCTGTACGAATCCAAGAGCCTCTACGAGGACCAGTTGCAGGCGTTGGCCGCCGACTCCCGCAAGTCAGGCACGCAGGGCGGTGCGCTCGACTTCGCGCTGCTGGTCGATGGCCTGGTGGCCGAGCGGGAACAGGGCATCACCATCGACGTGGCCTACCGCTACTTCTCATCGCCCACGCGCAAATTCATCCTGGCCGACACACCGGGCCATCTGCAGTACACGCGCAACATGGCCACCGCGGCCTCCAACGCCGGCGCGGCGATGGTGCTGGTGGATGCGCGCAAAGGGGTGCTCAGCCAGACCCGGCGGCATGCCTACATCGCCGCGCTGCTGGGCATCCGGGCCCTGGCCCTGGTGGTCAACAAGATGGACCTGGTGGACTACCGCGAAGACCGCTTCGCCGAGATCGAAGCGGAGTTCTGCGCGCTGGCGCAGCAGATGGGCCTGCCTGCCCCGGTGTGCATTCCCATGTCGGCCCTGCGAGGGGACAACCTGGTCGAGCGCAGCCTTCAAACGCCGTGGTACCAGGGGCCCACGCTCGGACAGTGGCTGGAGGCCACGGAGGTCGACGAGGCAGGCGCCGCGCGACAGCCGCTTCGGTTTCCGGTGCAATGGGTAAACCGGCCGAGCGAAGACTTTCGGGGCCTGGCAGGCACGGTGGCAGCGGGCAGCGTGCGCGTGGGTGACGCGGTGGTGGTGCAGCCCCGCGCCCAGCTGGCACGCGTGAAGCGCATCGTCACGTACGATGGGGATCTGCCGGCCGCCACGGCGGGCCAGTCGGTCACCCTGGTGCTGGATGCCGAGCTCGACGTCTCGCGCGGCGATCTCATCGCCGACCCGGCCTCTCCCGCGGAAGTGGCCGACCGCATCGAAGCCGACATGGTCTGGTTCAGCGAAACCCCTCTCTTTCCTGGCCGCGGGTATTGGCTCAAATGCGGCCCCCGCACCGTGGGTGCGACCGTCACGCGCATCGTCCACCGGGTGGACATCGAAACCTTCGACCGGCTGCCTGCGGACCAGCTCGACATGAACGCGGTGGGCCTGGTCGAGCTGACCCTGGACCAGCCCATCGCCTTTGACGCCTACGACCTCAACCGCGACGCCGGCGGGTTCCTGCTGATCGACCGGATCGACAACGAGACCTCCGGGGCGGGCATGCTCGTGCGTGCCCTGCGCGATGCCGACAACCTCGTTTGGCACCACACCCAGGTCAGCAAGGCGCAGCGGGCCGCCATCAAGCACCAGAAAGGCTGCGTGCTGTGGCTCACCGGGCTTTCCGGCGCCGGCAAATCGACCATCGCCAATCGGGTGGAGCAGCAGTTGCACCGGCGCGGCTGCCACAGCTTTCTGCTGGACGGGGACAACGTCCGGCACGGCCTCAACAAAGACCTGGGGTTCACCGATGCCGATCGGGTCGAGAACATCCGCCGGGTGGGCGAAGTCGCCAGGCTGATGGTGGATGCCGGGCTGATCGTGCTGGTGGCTTTCATCTCGCCGTTCCGTGCCGAACGGCGTGCAGCGCGCGCGCTGCTGGAGGCTGGCGAGTTCCTGGAGGTGTTCATCGACGCGCCGCTGGAGCTCGCCGAGCAGCGCGACCCGAAGGGGCTGTACCGAAAGGCCCGCAGCGGCGCCCTGAAGAACTTCACCGGCATCGACTCGCCCTACGAGCCGCCGGAGCAGCCGGACATCCACATCCAGACGGCGTACATGTCGCCCGAACAGGCCGCCGACTGCATCGTCTCCCGGCTCATCGCCGCGGGGCTGGTGGTGCCGCCCTCGGCGGCGCGCACCGCCGCCACCGCATGAGCCGCACCGGCTCCGCCGGCACGGGCGCCGAGTCGCACTGGGACGCCATCGTCCTGGGCGGGGGCATGGCCGGGGCCAGTTGCGCCTGGGCACTGGCGCAGCACCGGCGAGTGCTGCTGCTGGAGCGCGAGGCGCATTGCGGCTACCACGCAACCGGCCGTTCGGCCGCCCTGTTTTCAGAATATTTCGGTAACCGGACGGTCCGCGCGCTCACCGCGGCCAGCCGCCCGTTTTTCGAAGCACCCCCTGTCGGCTTTGCTTCAGTGCCGCTCGTGGCGCCGCGCGGCGTGGTGGCGCTGGCAACGCACGACGACGTGGACTGCGGCCGCATCGACACCGCCCTGGCTGCCGGCCACCATGCCCACCAACCCGCCCGCGTGATCGGGCTGGACGCGGCGCTGTCGCGCTGCCCGGTCATCGACCCGAGGCCTTACCGCTGCGCCGTGTGGCGCCCCTCGGTCATGGACATCGACGTCGATGCACTGCACCAGAGCTACCTGCGCGGCATCCGGGCCGCCGGCGGCCGCGTGCAGACCGCCGCGGGGGTCGAATGCGCCGAGGGCGATGCGTCGGGCCACTGGACCGTCCACACGGTGGCGGGCCGGTTTCACACGCCCTGCCTGGTGAACGCCGCAGGCGCCTGGGCCGACGAGGTCGCGCGCCAGGCCGGCGTGGCGACCATCGACCTGGTGCCCAAGCGGCGCACCGCCGTGATCGTGGACCTGCCCGACGGCATGCCCGGCCAGCCCGCGCTGGCGTCCTGGCCGATGGTGACGGACCTTGCCGACACCTTCTATTTCAAGCCCGAGGCCGGGCGCCTGCTGGTCAGCCCCAGCGACGAAACCCCCATGCCGCCCTGCGACGTGCAGCCCGAGGAGTGGGATGTGGCCGTTGCGGTCGATCGGCTGCAACAGGCCACCACCCTGGCGGTGCATCGCGTGGCCCACCGCTGGGCAGGCCTTCGCAGCTTTGTTGCCGATGGCTCGCCCGTGCTCGGGGCCGCCGGGAATGCGCCCGGCTTCTTCTGGGCCGCCGCGTTGGGCGGGTACGGCATCCAGATCGCACCGGCGGTGGGACAAGCCTTGGCCTCCCTGGTCCTCACGGGGGGCCTGCCGGACCATTTCGTCGAACGCGGGCTTTCGGCCGCCGCTCTGAGCCCGGACCGGCCCACCCTTGCCGAAGCCCCATGCGAGCGCCTCGAAGCACTGCCATGAGTGGCAGTGGGCCTGAATCGGAACGCCATGGGCGCCTGGTCGATGCGGCCGGCCATCTTTTGCCCAATGGCTCAGGCCAAGCCGCTACAGGGCGCGCCTGCCCTTGCCCCAGGCGCGTTCACGCAGCGGCCAATACACGGGCCATCCAAAAGGCAGCCTCCCCTGACGCTCAGGTCAGCCGGCATGCTGCTTGAGCACCGTCGGTTCCAACAGCGCACCCGGCCACATCTGCACGAGATAGCGGTCTTCGCCTTCCAGCCCATCGGGAGACAGCGAATCCAGACCCGCGCTGGACAGCCTGACCCGGTACGTTCCAGGCGGCACATCGAACCGGGCCGCATCGGGCAAGTAGTCCGTGCCCCCCCCCACGACGAGCGGGCCTGTGGCAATGGCCACCGATCCATCGACCACATGATCGAACCGGGCCAGGTCGGTCTGCGGCTCGGCCTCAAGCAACTCCAGGGTCACCGGCACCGGCATGTTCCGAGCAGTGCCAAACCCGACGACGCCCTGCGACACGGCCAGCATGCGAAGCGTCGCGGCCTCGTCCCAGGCGCTTGCCAGGTCGCCTGGCGCCGCCTCGTCCTGAAGGTAGAACTGGTGGTAATCCGCGAAAAGGGTCAGGCGATGGGATGGCATGGCGGGAGGGCTTTCAGCTGCGCGGTTTGACTGCGGCGCTCCGCGGCGCCATCGATCGGTTACGCCCGATCCTAGCGCCGGGCGAAAGTGCCATCCAGACGCCACCAGACCGTTCAGCATCAAAAAGGCCTCCAGCGCAATAAAAACGCCGGCATATAGCTATCATTTCAATAGCAAAAGAAAAAGCCCGCCGAAGCGGGCTTTTTCTTCAGGGTGGCAGGCGCCGGTCAGGCGGCGACGCCGTCCGCAACTTCCTTGTACTCCTCGATCTGGTCGAAGTTCATGTACTTGTAGATCTTGTCGCCGTTCTGGTTGAGCACGCCCACATCCGCCAGGTACTCTTCCTTGGACGGAATGCGGCCCAGCTTGGAGCAGATGGCCGACAGCTCGGCGGAACCCAGGTACACGTTCGTGTTCTTGCCCAGGCGGTTGGGGAAGTTGCGGGTGCTGGTGGACATCACCGTGGCGCCTTCCTTGACCTGTGCCTGGTTGCCCATGCACAGCGAGCAGCCCGGCATTTCCATGCGCGCACCGGCCGCGCCGAACACGCCGTAGTGGCCTTCCTCGGTCAGCTGGTGCGCGTCCATCTTGGTGGGCGGCGCCATCCACAGCTTGACCGGGATGTCCTTCTTGCCTTCCAGCAGCTTGGAAGCCGCGCGGAAGTGGCCGATGTTGGTCATGCACGAGCCGATGAACACCTCGTCGATCGTCGCGCCGGCCACGTCGGACAGCGTCTTGGCGTCGTCCGGGTCGTTGGGGCAGCAGACGATGGGCTCGGTGATCTCGGCCAGATCGATCTCGATCACGGCAGCGTACTCGGCATCTTCGTCGGGCTGCAGCAGCTGCGGATTGGCCAGCCACGCTTCCATGGCCTTGATGCGGCGCGTGATGGTGCGCGCATCGGCGTAGCCCTGGGCGATCATGTTCTTGAGCAGCACGATGTTCGAGTTGATGTACTCGATGATCGGCTCCTTGTTCAGGCGCACCGTGCAGCCGGCGGCCGAGCGCTCGGCCGAGGCGTCGGACAGCTCGAACGCCTGCTCCACCTTCATGTCCGGCAGGCCTTCGATTTCGAGGATGCGGCCCGAGAAGATGTTCTTCTTGCCCTTCTTCTCGACGGTCAGCAGGCCGGCCTTGATGGCGTACAGCGGAATGGCATGCACCAGGTCGCGCAGGGTCACGCCGGGCTGCATCGCGCCCTTGAAGCGCACCAGCACCGATTCCGGCATGTCGAGCGGCATCACGCCCGTGGCGGCGGCGAACGCCACCAGGCCCGAGCCGGCGGGGAAGCTGATGCCGATCGGAAAGCGCGTGTGCGAATCGCCGCCCGTGCCCACCGTGTCGGGCAGCAGCATGCGGTTGAGCCAGCTGTGGATGATGCCGTCACCGGGCTTGAGCGAGATGCCGCCGCGCGTGCTGATGAAGTCGGGCAGTTCGTGGTGCATCTTCACGTCCACGGGCTTGGGGTACGCCGCGGTATGGCAAAAGGACTGCATCACCAGATCGGCGCTGAAGCCCAGGCAGGCCAGGTCCTTCAGTTCGTCGCGTGTCATCGGGCCGGTGGTGTCCTGCGAGCCGACCGAGGTCATGCGCGGTTCGCAGTAGGTGCCGGGCACCACGCCTTCGCCTTCGGGAAGGCCGCAGGCGCGGCCGACCATCTTTTGCGCCAGCGTGAAGCCCTTGCCCGTCGCGGCGGGGTTCTGCGGCAGGCGGAACAGCGTCGAAGGCGTCAGGCCCAGGGCCTCGCGCGCCTTGGCGGTGAGGCCGCGGCCCACGATCAGCGGAATGCGGCCACCGGCGCGCACTTCATCGAACAGCACTTCGCTCTTGACCTCGAACTCGGCGATGACCTGGCCGTTCTTGAGCGCCTTGCCGGCGTAGGGCAGCAGTTCGATCTCGTCGCCCATGTTCATCTGGCTCACGTCCAGCTCGATGGGCAGCGCACCCGCGTCTTCCATGGTGTTGTAGAAGATCGGGGCGATCTTGGAGCCCAGGCACACGCCGCCGAAGCGCTTGTTCGGCACGTAGGGGATGTCTTCGCCGGTGAACCACAGCACGCTGTTGGTGGCCGACTTGCGGCTGGAACCCGTGCCCACGACGTCGCCCACGTAGGCCACGAGGTTGCCCTTGGCGCGCAGGTCTTCGATGAACTTCACCGGGCCGCGCTTGCCGTCTTCTTCCGGCGTGATGCCGTCGCGCTTGTTCTTGAGCATGGCCAGCGCATGCAGCGGAATGTCGGGACGGCTCCAGGCATCGGGGGCGGGCGACAGATCGTCGGTGTTGGTTTCGCCGGTGACCTTGAGCACCGTGAGCTTGATGCTCTGTGGCACTTCGGGGCGGCTGGTGAACCACTCGGCGTCGGCCCAGCTTTGCAGGACGGCCTTGGCGAATTCGTTGCCCTTGTCGGCCTTTTCCTTGACGTCATGGAACTGATCGAACATCAGCAACGTCTTCTTGAGGCCTTCGGCCGCGACGGACGCCACGGCCGCATCGTCCAGCAGGTCGATCAGCGGCGTGAGGTTGTAGCCGCCCAGCATGGTGCCCAGCAGCTCGGTGGCCTTCTCGCGGCCGATCAATGCGCACTTTTCCGTGCCGTGGGCCACGGCCGCCAGGTAGCTGGCCTTGACCTTGGCGGCATCATCCACACCGGCCGGCACGCGGTAGGTGATCAGGTCCACCAGCGTGGCTTCTTCGCCGGCGGGCGGAGCCTTCAGCAGCTCGATCAGCGAGGCGGTCTGCTTGGCCGTGAGAGGCAGGGGCGGAATGCCCAATGCGGCGCGCTCGGCCACATGGTCACGGTAGGCTTTCAACATATTTTTCTCCGGTGGGTTTTTGGTGTGTGGGGCTGGCCATGGCAGGCCCTGCGGTCCGGGCGCAGCGGGTGCACCCGGGCAAGAAGAATCACTGGGCCGGTGCGGATGCAGCCGCTGGCGCCGCCACGGTGGCAGGTGCGTTGGCGGAGGCAGGCAGGGCTTCCAGCAGGCTGGGCTGCGGGTTCTTCTTGATGGATTCGGTCACGGCGACCTGCTGCGGGCTCATGCACTCGTCAGCCAGGCGCTGGCCGAGCTTCTGGTTCATGAGCATGGACTTGTTGGCGATCTGGATCCACACGGCGCCGGCCTTCTGGTCCTCCAGGCGCACCGCGCCCGTGCTGGTCGCGATGGGCGACATGTAATAGTTGAAGCCCTTGCCGTCGATGCGGAAGTGGCCCGGCGACTTGGCATCGGCTTCGACATGCACGGAAGCGCCCAGTTCGCAGGGAATGTGGCCGGTGTGCACGCGTTCGGCGATGGCCAGTTCCTGCGGCGTCAGGGCAGCCTCGGCCGCGATGATGCCGGTGGCCACCTGGTTGGTGGCGCTCTTGAGCTGCGTGCGGCTGCTCGTGGCCTTCTTGGCCGCGGCCGGCTTGGCTGCCGCGCTCTTGGCAGCTGGCTTGGCCGCGGGCTTGGCCTCGGCGGACTTCTCCTTGGCGGCGGCCTTGGCAGGTGCGGCCTTGGCCGTGCTCTTGGCCGGTGCGGGCTTGGCGGGAGCGGCGTCTTGCGCCATCACCAGCGCAGGGGCCAGCAGCATCAGGGCAGAAGCGATGAAGGTTTTCATGGGAACTCCGACGAAAAAGGAGGTGTGGGGAACTTGATGGTGGGACGGCTCAGGCCTGTGGACCCGCGGCCGGCTGGGCAAACCAGGCCTGCGCCGCGGCGGGCAGCGCGCGGCCGGTCTGGTGCGCACGCTCCAGCACCTGCCAGAAATAGCGGTAGCTGGCGCGGTCGTGCAATACGCCATCGACGCTGACGGGGGCCCAGTCGGCGTGCGCGGCGGTGGAAAGAAGCTGGGCGGCCTGCGCGATCTCGTCCTGCGCGGGAGCGAAGGCTTCCAGGATGGGGCGGATCTGCGCCGGGTGGATGCTCCACATGCGCGTGTAGCCCAGTTGGCGCGCGGCGCGCCCGGCCGCCGTGCGCAGGGCATCGGCATCGTTGAACTCGGTCACCACGCAGTGGGACGGCACCTTGCCGTGGGCGTGGCATGCCGCGGCGATCTCGAGCTTGGCGCGTACCACCAGCGGGTGCTCGAACTGGCCCTGCGATCCCATGGCACTCGCGGGAATCGCACCGGCATGCGCCGAGACGAAATCCATCAAGCCGAAACTGATCGACTGCACGCGCGGATGGGCGGCGATCTCGAAAGCCCGCTGAATGGCCGCGGGCGACTCCAGCAGCACGTGCAACGGCACCTGCCCTGCCGATGCGGCGAGCAGGGCCTTTTCGGCGTGCAGCACGTCGTCCACCGACTCGACCTTGGGCACCATGATGTGGCACAGCCGCGTGGCGGCTTCGCCGGCGATGGTGGCCATGTCTTCGGCGAAGGCGGGGTGGTCCACGGCATGCACGCGCGCGGCCACCCGGGCACCGGGGGATGCGGTGCGAGCCAAATGCGCCACGAGGGCGGCATGCTCGCGCTCGCGGCCCACGGGGGCACCGTCTTCGCAATCGAGGGTCACATCGAACACGCAGCGGCCCAGCTCGGCCGCCATGGCGGCTTGCAGTTCCAGGCTCTTGCGCATGCGCGCTTCCACGCCGCTGTAATGGTCGCAGACCGGCAAGCGCATGGCACTGGCCTGGGCGCCCATGAGCACCGCCGCGGGGTGGGCACCAGTCGCGCTCATGACGGGCGCTGCGCCACGATGAACATGCGCGGGAACGCCAGCAAACGGCGGCCATCGCTGCGCACGGCATAGGCCGCGGCGATGCGGCGCTCGTACTCGGCCAGGAAGCTCTCGCGCAACGCATCGCCCAGCGGGTCGATGAAGGGCTTGAGGCCCGTGGCGCGCACCCATTCGACGATGGCCGCAGGCGACGCCATCACATGCTGGTAGACGGTGTGCCACACGTCGATGCGCTCGGCGCGCGTGGCCAGCAGGTCGTAGTAGCCGCCGATGTCCAGAAGCTCGGTGCGCAGCGCGTCGGCATCGCCGATGGGCTCGCGCCACGGAGCCTCGGCCGCCACTTCGCGCATCAGGCGGTGCGTGGGCTCCTGGCGGTTGTCGGGCATCTGGATTGCCAGCACGCCGCCGGGGGCGAGGCTATCGAACAGGCGCGGAAAGAGGTCGCCATGCCCTCCCACCCATTGCAGGGAGGCATTGGCGCAAATGAGGTCGGGCGCCGTGTCGGGCACCCAGCGGGCGATGTCGCCCAGCACGAAGGACACGCCGGGCAGGCGCTCGCGCGCGCTGGCCAGCATGGCTTCGGAATTGTCGATGCCGGTCACCTGCGCCTGCGGGAAGCGCCGCACCAGCAGCTCGGTGGAATTGCCCGGCCCGCAGCCCAGGTCCACCACGTGGACCGGCGCGGAATGGGGCACCCGCGCGAGCAGCTCCTGGGCCGGGCGCGTGCGCTCGTCCTCGTAGCGGCGGTAGAGCGCGGGATTCCAGTCGAGCATGAAAAAACGGAACCCGAAAAAATTACAACAGGTGCTTCACGCCGTCTTGCTCGCCTTGCAGCTCGGCCAGCGTCTTGTCGATGCGTTCCTGGCTGAAAGCGTCGATTTCCAGGCCTTCGACGACCTTGTACTCGCCGTTTTCGCAGGTGACAGGGAAACCGAACATCACATCCTTCGGAATGCCGTATTGGCCATCCGAAGGAACACCCATGGTGACCCACTTGCCATTGGTGCCCAGGGCCCAGTCGCGCATGTGGTCAATGGCGGCGTTGGCTGCCGAAGCGGCCGAGGAGGAACCGCGCGCCTCGATGATGGCGGCACCGCGCTTGCCCACCGTGGGCAGGAACGTGTTGGCGTTCCATTCCTGGTCGTTGATCGTCTTGGCGACGCTTTCGCCATCGATGGTGGCGAAGCGGTAGTCGGCATACATCGTGGGCGAGTGGTTGCCCCACACGGCCAGCTTTTCGATGGCGGCCACGGGCTTGCCGGTCTTGGCGGCGATCTGGCTGGCAGCACGGTTGTGGTCCAGGCGCAGCATGGCGGTGAAGTTCTTGCGCGGCAGGTCCGGCGCGCTCTTCATGGCGATGTAGGCGTTGGTGTTGGCAGGGTTGCCCACGACCAGCACCTTCACGTTGCGGCTGGCCACGGCGTTCAGCGCCTTGCCCTGGGCCGTGAAGATGGCGCCGTTGACGGCCAGCAGCTCGGCACGTTCCATGCCCGGGCCGCGGGGGCGCGAGCCCACCAGCAGGGCGTAATCCGCGTCCTTGAATGCCGTCATGGGGTCGCTGTGGGCTTCCATGCCGACCAGCAGCGGGAAGGCGCAGTCGTCGAGTTCCATCATCACGCCCTTGAGCGCCTTTTGCGGGCCTTCGACGGGCACTTCGAGCAATTGCAGGATGACGGGCTGGTCCTTGCCCAGCATTTCGCCGGAGGCAATGCGGAACAGCAGGGCGTAACCGATTTGACCGGCGGCGCCGGTAACAGCAACGCGGACGGGCTTCTTGCTCATGAAAAACTCCAGAAAGTGGAAAAACGGGTGTCGGTGCAGTCGATGCACCAGCGCCAGTCAAACCAAGCAGCCCGTGCCCTGCAGAACAGCTCCCGAGTGTACCGCTGAAATCCGGATCCGGTCAATTTGTCTTATGTCTTATATAAGATATGATCCGGCCTCGCCGACGCGCGAAAACACCCCACCTTTGCCCCGCGCGCCAGCCGCCCCTCGATCCGCCGCCATGTCCACCCTTCCGGTTGCCGCCTCCGACAGCCCTGCGCTCCCCGCAGGAAGCGCGGGCGCACCCACGCCAGCCTTCAGCCCGCTGTACCAGCAGATCAAGGGACTCATCCTGCACAGCCTGCAGCATGGCGAATGGAAGCCGGGCGAATCGATCCCGAGCGAGATGGAACTGGCCGCCCGCTTCCGCGTGAGCCAGGGCACGGTGCGCAAGGCCATCGATGAGCTGGCGGCGGAGAACCTCGTCGTTCGCCGCCAGGGCAAGGGCACCTTCGTCGCCACGCATGCCGAGCGGCACGTGCAATACCGGTTCCTCAAGCTCATGCCCGACTCGGGCGACGCCCGGGTCGAGGGGCCGGCCCAGCGCCACATCATCGAATGCCGCCGCATCCGTGCCAGCGCCGAGATCGCTCGCGCTCTGGCGCTGCGCAGCGGCGACGCCGTGGTGCATGCCCGGCGCATCCTGTCGTTCGGCGACGTTCCCACCATCCTGGAAGACATCTGGCTGCCCGGGCAGGCCTTCAAGGGGCTGACCGCCGAGCAGATGTCCAGCTACCAGGGCCCCACCTACGCCATGTTCGAAATCGATTTCGGCGTCAGAATGGTGCGCGCCGACGAGAAGCTGCGGGCGGTGCAGCCCGATGACGAACAGGCGCGGCTGCTGCAGGTCGCACCCGGTACGCCGCTGCTCAGCGTGGAGCGCATTGCCTATACCTACAACGAAGTTCCGATGGAGTTACGCAAGGGCCTGTATCGCACCGATACGCACCACTACCACAACGAACTGAGCTGAGACTGCCCGACCATGCCGATACCGCGCGGTGAAATTACGCCGTACCGAAACACTGCGGTTGTTGCATTGCAATAGAATTTTGGGTTGTTTCGTTCGCGCGAAATTACAAAGCAGTTACATCCACGAAAGCACCGCCATGACCGAGATCGCCAAAAAGCGGCCTGAATTCCGCAACATCAATGCCCTCACGGACCTGCCCACCTACCGCCTTCCTGCCGCAGGATGGGTGTCGATCCTGCACCGCGTCAGCGGTGTGATCATGCTGGTGCTGCTCCCCTTCATCCTGTGGATGTTCGACACCTCGGTGTCCTCCGAAATCTCCTTCGGCAAATTCAAGGCCGCCTTCACGGTGGGCCTGGGCTTCGTGCCGGGCTGGTTCCTCAAGCTCGTCGTGCTGGCCCTCATCTGGTCGTACCTGCACCACTTCACCGCCGGCCTGCGCCATCTGTGGATGGACGTGAGCCATGACGCGGTGAACAAGGATTTCGGCAGCAAATCCGCCACCGCCACGCTCGTCATCAGCATCGCCCTCACCGTCGTGCTCGGCGCCAAGCTGTTCGGCCTGTACTGAGCCGCGCCGGCTTATCCCACGAACCCCACAAAAAAAGGATCTTCTATGTCCGTGAACTACGGCTCCAAGCGCATCGTCGTCGGTGCCCACTACGGAGTGCGCGACTGGCTGAGCCAGCGCGTGACCGCCGCCCTGATGGCGCTCTTCACCGTGGTGCTGCTCGCCCAGGTGCTGCTGACCAAGGGTCCCATCGGCTACGACCGCTGGGCTTCGATCTTCTCGGCGCAATGGATGAAGGTGCTGACCTTCTCCGTCATCGTGGCCCTCGCCTGGCACGTCTGGGTGGGCACGCGCGATGTGCTGATGGACTACGTGAAGCCCGTGGGCTTGCGCCTCGCCCTGCAAGCCATCGCGATCTTCTGGCTCGTCGGCTGCGCCGGCTGGGGTATCCAGATCCTCTGGCGTCTCTGATCCAATCCCCCGCGACTGAAGGCAAATAACAATGAGCTACACCAAAGCGAACATCACCACGCGCAAGTTCGATGTCGTCATCGTCGGCGCCGGCGGCTCCGGCATGCGCGCCGCCCTCGAACTCTCCCGCGCCGGCCTGAACGTGGCCTCGCTGTCCAAAGTATTCCCCACCCGCTCGCACACCGTGGCGGCGCAGGGCGGCGTGAGCGCGTCGCTCGGCAACATGAGCGAGGACAACTGGCACTACCACTTCTACGACACCATCAAGGGCTCGGACTGGCTGGGCGATCAGGATGCCATCGAGTTCATGTGCCGCGAAGCCCCCAAGGTCGTGTACGAGCTCGAACACTTCGGCATGCCGTTCGACCGTAACCCCGACGGCACCATCTACCAGCGCCCCTTCGGTGGCCACACGGCCAATTACGGTGAAAAGCCGGTGCAGCGCGCCTGCGCCGCGGCCGACCGCACCGGCCACGCCATGCTGCACACGCTGTACCAGCAGAACGTCAAGGCCAAGACCAACTTCTTCGTGGAGTGGATGGCGCTCGACCTGATCCGCGACGCCGCTGGCGACGTGGTCGGCGTGACCGCCCTGGAACTCGAAACCGGCGAGCTGTATGCCCTGCAGGCCAAGGCCGTGCTGCTGGCCACCGGCGGCGCGGGCCGCATCTTCGCGGCATCGACCAACGCGTTCATCAACACCGGCGACGGCCTGGGCATGGCGGCACGCGCAGGCATCCCGCTGCAGGACATGGAGTTCTGGCAGTTCCACCCCACCGGCGTGGCCGGTGCCGGCGTGCTGCTGACCGAAGGCTGCCGCGGCGAAGGCGCCATCTTGCTCAACAGCAACGGCGAACGCTTCATGGAGCGCTACGCACCCACGCTGAAGGACCTGGCGCCGCGCGACTTCGTCTCGCGTTCCATGGACCAGGAAATCAAGGAAGGCCGCGGCTGCGGTCCCAACAAGGACTACGTGCTGCTCAAGCTCGACCACCTCGGTGCCGAGACGATCCACAAGCGTCTGCCTTCGGTGTATGAGATCGGCGTCAACTTCGCCAACGTCGACATCACGAAGGAACCGATCCCCGTGGTGCCCACCATCCACTACCAGATGGGCGGCATTCCGACCAACATCAACGGCCAGGTCGTGATCCAGAACGGCGACGTGCACAACCAGGTCGTCAACGGCCTGTACGCCGTGGGCGAATGCTCGTGCGTGTCGGTGCACGGCGCCAACCGCCTGGGCACGAACTCGCTGCTCGACCTGCTGGTCTTCGGCAAGTCCGCAGGCCGCCACATCGTGGACATGATCAAGGGCAGCGGCGAGCACAAGCCCCTGCCGGCTGACGCCGCCGACCGCACCCTGGCGCGCCTGAACCAGCTGCAGGATTCGAACGAAGGCACCTACGCCCAGGACGTCGCCAATGACATCCGCGCGTCGATGCAGCAGCACGCCGGCGTGTTCCGCACGCAAGAAGGCATGGATGAAGGCGTGGTCAAGATCAACGCCATCCGCGAGCGCGTGGGTTCCGTCACGCTCAAGGACAAGTCCAAGGTCTGGAACACCGCGCGCATGGAAGCACTGGAAGTGGACAACCTCATCGAAGTGGCACAGGCCACGATGACCTCCGCCGCCGCCCGCAAGGAATGCCGCGGCGCCCACACCGTGTATGACTACGAGCATCCGGCCGACCACGCGGAATTCCCGCTGGGCCGCAACGACAAAGAGTGGATGAAGCACACCTTGTGGCACAGCGCAGGCAACAACCTGACCTACAAGCCCGTGAACCTGAAGCCTTTGACGGTCGACAGCGTGCCTCCCAAGGTCCGTACGTTCTGACCCTACAAGCCCACGAGAAAGAACACCATGAAGCGCACCTTTCAAATCTACCGCTACGATCCGGACAAGGACGCCAAGCCTTACATGCAGACCGTGGAGATCGAACTCGACGGCCACGAGCGCATGCTGCTGGACGCCCTGGTGAAGCTCAAGGCGCAGGACCCATCCATCTCGTTCCGCCGTTCGTGCCGCGAAGGCGTCTGCGGTTCCGATGCGATGAACATCAACGGCAAGAACGGCCTGGCGTGCCTCACCAACATGAACACGCTCAAGGGCACCATCGTGCTCAAGCCACTGCCCGGGCTGCCCGTGATCCGCGACCTGATCGTGGACATGACGCAGTTCTTCAAGCAGTACAACTCGATCAAGCCGTACCTCATCACCGAAGGCATCACGCCCGAGAAGGAACGCCTGCAGAGCCCGGAAGAGCGCGATGAGCTCAACGGCCTGTACGAGTGCATCCTGTGCGCCAGCTGCTCGACGAGCTGCCCCAGCTTCTGGTGGAACCCCGACAAGTTCGTGGGCCCCGCCGGCCTGCTGCAGGCATACCGTTTCATTGCGGACAGCCGCGACGAGGCCACGGGCGCCCGTCTGGACAACCTCGAAGACCCCTATCGCCTGTTCCGCTGCCACACCATCATGAACTGCGTGGACGTGTGCCCCAAGGGTCTCAACCCCACCAAGGCCATCGGCAAGATCAAGGAACTGATGGTGCGTCGCGCCATCTGACCGCCATGGCCGACGACGAATTGCTCGACGAACGCGAGGCCGCCAAGCTGAAGTGGCGCAGCCGCCGCGGCCTGGTGGAGAACGATCTGTTCATCGAGCAGTTCTTCGCCACCTACGGCTCGCGCCTGACCCAGCGCCAGGCACAAGGTCTCACGACCTTGATGGACCTTTCCGACAACGACCTGCTGGACCTGCTGCTGCGGCGCAAGGAACCCACGGGCGAGATCGATACCAGGGGCGTCAAGGAAGTGCTTGAACAGCTGCGCCGCAGAGCGTCAGCACCCCCTCCACCGCTTGCGGGCTAACAACAGAAGGAAACTGGAAATGAAACTGGCAGACAACAAGGCAACGCTATCGTTCAGCAACGGCAGCCCCAGCGTGGAACTTCCCGTGTACCAAGGCAGTATCGGCCCCGACGTGGTCGACATCCGCAAGCTGTACGCGCAGACGGGCATGTTCACCTACGACCCCGGTTTCCTTTCCACTGCGGCATGCCAGTCCTCGATCACGTACATCGACGGCGACAAGGGCGAGCTGCTGTACCGCGGCTACCCCATCGAGCAGTTGGCCACGCAGTGCGACTTCCTGGAAACCTGCTACCTGCTGCTCAAGGGCGAACTGCCCAACCCCGCGCAGAAGACCGAGTTCAGCGACAGCGTGACCAAGCACACGATGGTCAACGAGCAGATGCAGTTCTTCCTGCGTGGCTTCCGCCGTGACGCCCACCCGATGGCCGTGCTGACGGGCCTGGTGGGCGCGCTCTCGGCCTTCTACCATGACAGCACGGACATCAACAACCCGCAGCATCGCGAGATCTCGGCCATCCGCCTGATCGCAAAGATGCCGACGCTGGTGTCGATGGCATACAAGTACGGCGTGGGCCAGCCCTACATGTACCCGCAGAACGACCTGAGCTATGCCGGCAACTTCCTGCGCATGATGTTCGGCACGCCGTGCGAAGAGTACAAGGTCAATCCGGTGCTCGAACGCGCGCTGGACCGCATCTTCATCCTGCACGCCGACCACGAGCAGAACGCCTCCACTTCCACGGTGCGCCTGTGCGGCTCCTCCGGCACCAACCCGTTCGCCGCCATCGCCGCTGGCGTGGCCTGCCTCTGGGGCCCCGCCCACGGTGGCGCCAACGAAGCCGCATTGAACATGCTGCACGACATCCAGGCGCAGGGCGGCGTGGAGAAGATCGGCGAGTTCATCAAGCAGGTCAAGGACAAGAACTCCGGTGTGAAGCTGATGGGCTTCGGTCACCGCGTGTACAAGAACTACGACCCGCGCGCCAAGCTCATGCAGGAAACCTGCAACGAAGTGCTGGCCGAACTGGGCCTCGAAAAGGATCCGCTGTTCGCCCTGGCCAAGGAACTGGAAAAGATCGCCCTGGAAGACGACTACTTCGTGCAGCGCAAGCTCTACCCGAACGTGGACTTCTACTCCGGCATCGTGCAACGCGCGATCGGCATCCCGGTGAACCTGTTCACCGGCATCTTCGCGCTGGCCCGCACCGTGGGCTGGATCGCCCAGCTGAACGAAATGATCGGCGACCCCGAGTACAAGATCGGCCGCCCCCGCCAACTGTTCGTGGGCGCGGAGCGCCGCGACGTGCAGCCGCTGGACAAGCGCTGAGCGGTATTTCTGGAGAGGGCCCTGGAATGGGCCTCTTCTCCGGAAGGCAAAGCCTGCAACATCGAATGCCAGTCAGCCAACGCTGGCTGGCATTTTTTGTTGGCATCCACGCCAAGGCTTTTTCTGGCGGCTTTGCGGAGGTTTATCCAAGCGATCCGAGACCACGGGAGCAAACCATTCGAGGCGCGACCTCGAAGACCCGGGACCAATTGCAAGAGCCGCATCCCCCCTGCCCCGCTGACACTTTGCGGCAGGACGCCCGAAAGCCCTTTCGGAAATAAAAAAAGCCTTCCAAATCGATGATTTGGAAGGCTTTTACCAATGGTTAGTTGGTAGGCGCGATTGGACTCGAACCAACGACCCCCACCATGTCAAGGTGGTGCTCTAACCAGCTGAGCTACGCGCCTGTGTGTATTCGAGAAGCGAGATTGTAGCAGTAAAAAATACACGTTCCAGGCAACTTCGCGCGCTTTCTTTCAACGGCGCCGCGCAGAGCGCACGCCTTGCACCGTGGCCACGATGCCAAGCACTTTGTTGAGCCGGCCTGAGTCGGCCACCTCCACCGTGAACGTCATCCAGGCCGTGCCTTTCACGGACTGCGTCTGAACGCCGATCACGTTGGTCTTCTCCCTGGCGAAGACCTCGGAAATGTCGCGCAGCAGGCCTTGCCGGTCTGCAGCCTCGACCGACACGTCCACCGGATAGACCGACGGGCCGGCACCGGCGGACGACTTGGATTGCCCCCACTCCACTTCGATGATGCGTTCGGCACTGCGCGCCGCCATCTCACGAAAATTGCTGCAGTCGGCGCGGTGCACGCTCACCCCTTTGCCGCGCGTGACGAAGCCCCGGATGCTGTCGGGCGGCGCAGGCTTGCAGCACTTGGCCAGTTGGGTCATCAGCGAATCGATGCCCACCACCAGCACCCCGCCCTTGGGCGCGGTCTCGGAGGTGCGCGTCTTCTTGAGCAGCAGGTAATCGTCCGGCTGCAGCACGGGTTCGGGCGGGCGCAGCAGCGTCTCGATGGTGCGCAGCGAGAACTCGTCCTTGCCCACCACTTCGAACAAGGCGTCCGCCGTCTTGAAGCCCAGCTGCACGGCAAGATCGTCGAGCTTGATGGCGGTCTTGCCCTCGCGCTGCAGCAGCTTTTCCACCGCCTCTCGGCCCCGCGCCGTGGTTTCATGCGTGGCCTGGGCGTTGAACCAGGCACGCACCTTGGCGCGGGCGCGGTGGCTGGTGAGGTAGCCCAGCTCGGCATTGAGCCAATCGCGCGACGGGCGGCCTTCCTTGACGGTGGTGATTTCGACCGTCTGCCCGTTCTGCAGCGGCGTGTTGAGCGGCACCATGGCCCCGTCGACACGCGCGCCGCGGCAACGGTGGCCGACACTGGTGTGCACCGCATAGGCGAAATCGACCGGGGTGGCGCCCTGCGGCAGCTCCACCACGGCCGCGTCCGGCGTGAGCACGTAGATGCGGTCTTCAAACAGCCCCCCGTGCTGCACGGTGCCCGCCATGTCCCGCTCCCAGGCCAGCAACTGGCGCAGCACCGCGATCTTGGCGTCGTATTCGCCGGAGGCCGAAACGCCCGCATAGCCTTTGGTGCCGGCCTCCTTGTAGGCCCAGTGCGCGGCCACGCCATGCTCGGCGTGTTCGTTCATGGCCTGGGTGCGGATCTGGATTTCGATGGCCTTGCCCGTCTCGTCGCGCACGACGGTGTGCAGCGACTGGTAGCCGTTGGGCTTGGGCTTGGCGATGTAGTCGTCGAACTCGGCATCAATCGGCTTGAAATGCTCGTGCACCCAGGACAGTGCGGCGTAGCAATCCTTCACTGAAGGCACCACCACCCGCAGCGCCCGGATGTCGAACACATGCTCGAAGTCGAGCGACTTGCCACGCATCTTCTTGACGATGCTGTAGATGTGCTTGGGCCGGCCCTGCACGCTGGCGCTGATGCTGCGGGCCCGCAGTTCGGACTCCAGCCGGCCGCGAAGCTGCTCCATGTACACCTCGCGCTCGGCCCGCTTTTCGTCCAGCAGCCGGGCCACCTGCTTGTAGGTCTCCGGCTCCAGGAACCGGAAGGACAGGTCTTCCAGCTCCCACTTCATCTGCCAGATGCCGAGCCGATTGGCCAGCGGGGCGAACACCTGCAGGGCCTCGCGCGCGATGCCGGGCGACACGGCGCGTTTGGTGGCGGCATAGAAGCGCAGGGTTTGCAGGCGCGAGGCCAGACGCAGCATCACGACGCGCAGGTCCCGGGAGAATGCGAGCAGCATCTTGCGCACGTTCTCGGTCTGCGTGGCGGGGTCGTCCACCGGCTGCCCGGCAAGCTGGGCTTCGCGTGCCTGCTGCTGCACGCGCATGAGCTTGGTGGTCTCCACGGCCAGGGCGGCAAAGTTCTGCCCGAAGGCTTTGGCGATGACCTCCTCGGGCTTGTTCAGGTGCGAGCAGGCATGCACCAGATAGCTGGCCGCCTGCATGGCTTCCGACCCACCGATGTTCTTGAGTATGGAGGCGACGGCTTCGGCATGCGCGAAGGTGTTCTCGCCGGTCTCCAGCGTCTCGCTGGACAGCAGCGGTTCCGCAAAGGCCCGGGCCCGCGCCAGCGCGCCCGCTTGCTCGGGCAGCGACAGCGCCGTGGCAGCGATGAGCTGCGGCACGGCATCGGACCGGGGCGACGCGCTCCCCGCGCCCCCCTGGCCCTGCATGCCGGGAGTGGCGGTGGACAGGCTCTTCACAGCCCACCTCTTTCGCCGGGGTCGAAGAGAAATGCCTCGACCGCATCCACCTGTTCGTCCGCCACCAGCGTCGGGGCGTGCCCCACCCCGCTCCACTCCACCACCTGCGCGCGGGGCCCGCGTTGCGACATGGCTTGCGCCGTAGAGGGCGAGAGCAGATCCGATTGCGCGCCGCGAAGCAGCAGCGTGCGCGCACTGATCTGTTCATACAGCTGCCACAACTGCGCCTCACCGGCAACAGCGGCCTCCTGCGTCATCGCGCGAAACGGCTGGGCGATGGCCGGGTCGTAGTGCAGCACGAACCCACCCTCGGGCGCAGGCCGGAGCATGGCGCGCGACAACGCCAGCCACTGCGCCGGCGTATGGGGGCCGAAGCTGGAGGAGATCGTCCACAGGGCATCGGCTGCCTGCTGCTCCGTTTCGAAGTGGGCGGGCCGCCCGAGGTACTGGCCGATGCGCTGGAGCGCACTCCATTCGATCACCGGCCCTACATCATTCAGGACCAGCCTGCGCACCGGCACGGGAAGCGGCAGGCCCGGCTGGCCGCACAGCGCCATGCCGATCAGCCCGCCCATGCTGGTGCCCACCCAGTCCAGATGCTGGATGGGAGCGCGGCCATGCACGTCGGCCAGCAGTGCCAGCATGTCGGCGGCATACACCGGCACCTGATAGGCCATGGGGTCGGCGAGCCAGTCGCTGCGGCCGCGACCGGCCACGTCGGGACAGATCACCCGGGCATGACGGGACAGACGGCGGGCGAGCACATCGAAATCACGCCCCTGGCGCGACAGGCCATGCACGCAAACCACCACATGGGGATGGCCCGGCTGGCCCGTCGCGTTCCATTCCCAATACGCCATGCGATGGCTGGCGGCTGCATCGTCCGCCGAGCCCTCCTTTGCAGCGATTCCAGGGCAATTCACGTAATTCAGCGTAGGCTCGGTCATGGGAACGAATTCGTCGCGGGGGCGCTCGATAATGGTTGCGTTCATCCTAATTCATTCGGAGAGACTCACATGCTTCAAGGCAAAACGGCCCTCGTCACCGGCTCCACGAGCGGCATCGGACTGGGCATCGCCAAGGCGCTCGCGCGCCAAGGCGCCAACGTCGTCCTCAATGGTTTCGGCGATGTGGACGGCCCCCGTGCCGAGGTGCTGGCGGCCGGCGAAAGCCATGGCGCGCAGGTGGCCTACCACGGGGCCGACATGGGCCGCGCAGCGGACATCGAGGACATGATGAAGTACAGCGCCAGCCAGTTCGGGCGCGTGGACATCCTGGTCAACAACGCAGGCATCCAGCACGTGGCGAACGTGGAGGATTTTCCCGTCGAGAAGTGGGATGCCATCCTGGCGATCAACCTGACCAGCGCCTTCCACACCTCGCGCCTGGCCCTGCCTCCAATGAAAGCGGCCAACTGGGGCCGCATCATCAACATCGCCTCGGTGCACGGGCTGGTGGCTTCGGCCCAGAAGGCGGCCTATGTGGCAGCCAAGCACGGCATCGTGGGCCTGACGAAGGTCACCGCATTGGAAACCGCCACCACCGGCGTGACCTGCAATGCGATCTGTCCCGGCTGGGTGCTCACGCCGCTGGTTCAGAAACAGGTCGATGCCAAGGCGGCCGACCAGGGCCTGTCGAACGAAGACGCCAAGAAGCAGTTGCTGAGCGAAAAGGAACCCTCGCTGCAGTTCACCACGCCCGAAGAACTGGGTGAACTGGCGGTGTTCTTCTGCTCGCCGGCGGCCAACAATGTCCGCGGCGTCGCCTGGAACATGGACGGTGGCTGGGCCGCCCAGTAAGAACGAAAAGCCTTAACCGCCCGATCACCGGCGCCCTGCCCTGGCATCCAGGGAAGGAGGCTGTCCGGCACGGGCGTCAGCCAGCCAACCCCTCAGCGCAGTTGCACGGCGCCGGAGACGTTCACCACCACCTGCGCCTTGCCGGCTTCCACCGGTACGGGCGCATCGGCGGACATCGACGACATCTTGGCCTCCATGGCCATCATGCGCGGCCGGGGGCCGGGGATCATCTCGTTGCTGTTCACCGCCACCTCCCGCAGCGTGTAGCCGCTGAAGCCGAAGCCGCGCGCCAGTTCATTCGCACGGGCCTTGAATTGCTCGATGGCCTTGGTCTGCGCCTCGCCCTCCACCTTCTCGCGGGCCTCGCGCGACAGGTCGAAGGCGATCTGGCTGATCGGCATGGACTGGATCTTGCCGGCGGTGGTGGTGATGCGCGAGAAATCACGGCCCTGCAGGATCAGCTCGGCCCGGCCCTGCCAGCCGTTGATCTTGCCCTCCTTGCCATAGCGCGGGTACATGCCGAACGCGCCGGTGCGCACATCCATCTGGTCCGGCTGGGCAGAGCGCTTGGCCTCCGCCAACGCGGAGTCCAGCGCTTGCTTGAGCTGCGTCTGCACCGTGGCTGCATCGGCACCTTCCTTGCTGGTGGCCAGCGTGAGCACCAGCAGGTCCTGCTGGACATCCACGGTGCCGGTCGCGGACAGCTGCAGCACATTCTGCGGTGGCGGCATCACGGCGTTTTGGGAGAAAGCGGCGCCAGCGCACACCAGAAAAGCACCTGCAGCTATTATTTTGATAGCAATTTTCATGATCGGAATCCTTGTGAAGAGAAAGTGGGCGGGTGCATCGGACACCCTTGAAACGCTACGTTAACCGGTCCGGATCAATCGGCGGTAAAGGCCCGATAGCGTCTGTGCGTGGTGGGGCAAAACTTGTAACAGTTGGTCAGGTATCTGGCAAAAAGCCGAACTTCGGGGTTCAAGGTGGTCAGAATCGGCTCTGTTACAAATAGGACTTGGGAAACAAATGGCCTCAACAACCAACCGTACCGACAAGATTCTCGTGGTGGATGACGACGCCCGCATTCGCGATTTGCTGCGGCGCTATCTCACGCAAGAGGGCTTCGAAGTCATGGTTGCGGAAGATGGCAAGGCCCTCAACCGCATTCTGCTGCGCGAAACCGTGGACCTCATCGTGCTGGACCTGATGATGCCCGGCGAGGACGGCCTCTCGATCTGCCGCCGCCTTCGCGCCGCCAACGATCGCACTCCCATCATCATGCTGACCGCCAAGGGCGAGGACGTGGACCGCATCGTGGGCCTGGAAGTGGGCGCCGATGATTACCTGGGCAAGCCGTTCAACCCCCGCGAACTGCTGGCCCGCATCCACGCGGTGCTGCGCCGCCGGCCGCCGCAAGAGGCGCCGGGCGCTCCGTCGGGCGACAACGAGGTCGTCACCTTCGGTCCTTTCACCTTTGATCTGGGCACGCGCGCACTGCAGCGCAGCGGCGAAGAGCTGCCACTCACCACCGGCGAGTTCGCCATGCTGAAGGCGCTGGTCCGCCATCCACGGCAACCGCTGTCGCGGGAAAAGCTGGCCCTGCTGGCGCGCGGCCGCGAGTTCGAGCCGTTCGACCGCAGCCTGGACGTGCAGGTGTCCCGCCTTCGCAAGCTGGTCGAGGTGGACGCCGCGGCGCCGCGCTACATCCAGACGGTCTGGGGCGTGGGCTACGTGTTCGTGCCGGACGGCACGAGCTGATCTCCCTTTTGCCGAGGGCCGCGTTTTCTCCGTGGCGCCCTCTGCCCTTCGGCAATTTCCCGATGATTCTCACGACATGAGCGCCAACTACGAAGCAGCGTCGTCCGACGCCACCAGCCCCGCCCCCCTGGAGGCCCCCGTGTACCTGCGGGCGCAGCGTGCACGGGTGGGGCTGAACCTTTTTTGGCGCACGTTCTTCCTGCTCGCGCTGCTGCTGGTAGGCAGCATCCTGGCCTGGCTGCAGACGCTGCGGGCGCTGGAGTTCGAGCCGCGCACGCTGCAGACGGCGCAGCAGATCGCCTCGCTGGTGAACCTGAGCCGCGCGGCGCTGGTGCATGCCGATGCGATCGCGCGCGTCTCGCTGATCAAGACCATGGCCGACCAGGAAGGCGTTCGCATCCTGCCGCGCGAGCCGTCCGACCGCTTCGACCTGCTGGACGCCTCGGCGCTCGGCATGCGGCTGACCGAAGAGCTGACCACCCGCCTGGGGCCGGGCACCATCGTGGCGAGCAACGTCAATGGCGAAAGCGGCTTGTGGGTAGGCTTCACGATCAACGGCGACCCCAACTGGCTGCTGATGGACCGGTCCCGCTTGAGCGCGGCCGGCGGCAAGACGTGGATGATCTGGCTCATCACCGCCGCGGCCCTGTCGCTGGCGGGTGCCGCAGCCATCGCGCGCCTGATCAACCGGCCGCTCAAACAGCTGTCGTATGCCGCCAACCGCGTGCGCGACGGCGACTTCGCCGCCAGCCAGCTCGACGAAGAAGCCGTGACCAGCGAAATCCGCGAGGTGAACATCGGCTTCAACCGCATGGCGCAAAAGCTCGCCAAGCTGGAGCAGGACCGCGCCGTGATGCTGGCGGGCATTTCGCATGACCTGCGCACGCCCCTGGCCCGCCTGCGGCTGGAAACCGAAATGAGCGTGTCGGACAACGTGGCCCGCGAACACATGGTGGCCGACATCGTGCAGCTCGACGCCACCATCGACAAGTTCCTCGATTACGCCCGCCCCGACAACGTGACCCTGAACCCGGTCAACCTGCATGGCGTGGTGTCGTCGTGCGTGTACGCCGTGCAGGACCACCGCGAACTGCAGATCTCGATGAACGTGCCCGAGGACCTGAACGTGCTGGCCGACGAGGTCGAACTGGCGCGCGTGATCTCCAACCTGCTCGAGAATGCCCGCCGCTACGGCAAGACGCACGACAGCGGCACGGCCACCGTGGACATCGCGGCCAAGGGGCGCGAGAAGTGGGTGCTGATCAAGGTGCGCGACCATGGCCCGGGCGTGCCGCCGGAGCAGTTGGCCAACCTGACCAAGCCGTTCTTCCGCGGCAATTCGGCCCGCACGGCGGCCGCCGGCGCGGGCCTGGGCCTGTCCATCGTGGACAAGACCGTGCAGCGCATGGGCGGCATCTTCGCCCTGGCCAATTCGGGATCGGGTGGGCTGGTGGCCCACATCCAATTGCAGCGGGCGACCGACCTGCCCGGCGGCAAGGACCCCAAGCAGCGCCTGCAGCGCCCGCAGATCAAGCGCAACCTGCCCCCGCGCCGCCCTAAGCCGGCGAAGGCTTGACGAACAGCAGCGTCGCGGCCCGGGCCTCCATGGCGAGGCCCTGGCCCACCGGGCCGAGCCGCTCGGCGGTCTTGGCCTTGACGTTGACCTGCCCCTCCTGCAGCGACAGCGCCTGCGCGATGCGGGCCCGCATCGCGGGGATGTGGGCGGCCAGACGCGGCGCCTGCGCGATCACCGTGCTGTCGATGTTGCCGATCTCGTAGCCCTGCGCACGCACGCGCCGCGCGGCCTCCACCAGCAGCGCCACCGAATCCGCGCCTTTGAACGTGGGGTCGGTGTCCGGGAAGTGGCTGCCGATGTCCCCCAGCGCCGCGGCGCCCAGCAGCGCGTCGGTGATGGCGTGCAGCAGCACGTCGGCATCGGAATGGCCGAGCAGGCCCATGGTGTGCGGCACGTCCACACCGCCGATGACGAGGCGGCGCCCCGGCACCAGCGCATGCACGTCCCAGCCTTCGCCGATTCGGATGTTCATCGTTCGCGTTCCTGCAGGCGCTGCGCGCGCCTAAAAAATCGTCTTGCCCGGCACGGCCGAGGCTTCGCCCCGGGCGCCGCCGAAGCGGTCCAGGGTGGCGGCATGCATGCGCTGCGCCAGCACCGCTTCGGCCAGCGCGAAGTCGGCCGGGTAGGTCACCTTGAAGTTCTGCGCGCCGCCCGGCACCAGCCGGGGGTGCAGGCCCATGGCCTCCATGGCGCTCGCTTCGTCGGTGGCCGCCGGGCCCAGGTGCTCCAGCGCCTGCCGCAGCGGCCCGAGGCGGAACATCTGGGGCGTCTGGGCGAGCCACTTGTCGGTGCGGTCCACCGTGGAGGACACGCGCACGCCGCCCGGGCCGTCGATCGCGGTCTTGAGCGTGTCGGCCAGCTTGTGGGCCAGCAGCCCGCCCACGGCGTCGTCGGCGCAGGCGTCGATCAACGCGTCGATCTGCGCCGTGGTGACCAGGCAGCGGGCCGCATCGTGCACCAGCACCCAATCTTCGGGCAGCGCGCCGCGCTCTTGCAGCACGCGCAGGCCGCCCAGCACCGTCGCCGCGCGGGTAGAGCCCCCGCAAGGTGCCACGAAGAAGGTGGGCTGCGGCTGGCCGTCGAAAAACGCATCGCCCGGGGCCACGGCCACCAGCGTGCCCAGCAGCCGGCCCACACCGGCGAACGCGGCCAGGGTGTGCAGGACCATGGGATGCCCGGCCACCGGCTGGTACTGCTTGGGCAGCACCGGCACCTGGCCTGGCGCCACCCGGTCGATCCCCGAAGGCTGCGCCACCGCACGGGCGCCCACGCCGGCACAGGGCACCAGGGCCCAGAAACGCCCCTGGCCGGAGAGCGGTGGCGGCGAAAGGTGCGGGAGCAGATCGGTCATGGGGCGGCCATTGTAGGAGGGGCGGGCGTCCCCATCTGACAACGTGCGCCGAGAGCACGCCCGCCTAGAATTGCCACTCGCCCGCACCGCCCGACCGCCGCGCACACCGCGCCCCCGGGGCCGGTGTCCCGGCCCCGACGCACCGCCACCCGCATGGACCTCCCCAAACTCATCCCCGGAAAACGTTTCACCCTGCCACGCCCGGTGGGCAGCGCCGATGCCCTGCTGCTGGCGCGCCTGGGCGAGCGAGAGAAAGCCGCGCGGCGCACCACCGCCATCGTGACGGCCGACGCCACCGATGCGCGGCGCCTCATCGACGAGATGGCGTTCTTCGCCCCCGAGCTGCGCTGCGCGCTGTTCCCCGACTGGGAGACGCTGCCCTACGACACGTTCTCCCCGCACCAGGACCTGATCAGCGAGCGCCTGGCCACGCTGTGGCGCATCAGCCAGGGCGACGCGGACGTGGTGCTGGTGCCGGCCACCACGGCGCTGTACCGGGTGGCGCCGCCCTCCTTTCTCGCGGGCTACACCTTCCACTTCAAGGTCAAGCAGAAGCTGGACGAGGCGAAGTTCAAGGCGCAGCTCACGCTGGCGGGCTACTCCCACGTGTCGCAGGTGGTGAGCCCGGGCGAGTACGCGGTGCGCGGCGGGCTGATCGACCTCTTTCCCATGGGCTCGCTGGTGCCTTACCGCGTGGACCTGTTCGACGATGAGATCGACAGCATCCGCACGTTCGACCCGGACAGCCAGCGCAGCCTGTACCCCGTGCCGGAGGTGCGCCTGCTGCCGGGCCGCGAATTCCCGATGGACGACGACGCGCGGGCCAAATTCCGCAGCCGCTGGCGCGAGATGCTGGAGGGCGACCCGACCAAGAGCCGCATCTACAAGGACATGGGCAACGGCGTGGCCACCGCGGGCATCGAGTACTACCTGCCGCTCTTCTTCGACGAGACGGCGACCGTGTTCGACTACCTCGGCGCCGAGGCCACCGTGGTGCTGCACGGCGATCTGGAGCCGGCCTTCCAGCGGTTCTGGCAGGACACCAAGGACCGCTACCGCCTGATCCAGGGCGACCCAGACCGCCCGGCCCTGCCGCCGGAAGCGCTGTTCCTCACCACCGAGCAGTTCTACACCCGTGCCAACGCGCACCCGCAGCTCGCCTTGCGACCGGGCGTGGAGGACATCGCCGACAACGCCCATTTCCAGAAGCTGGGCGACCTGTCGGTGGCGCGCGGTGCCGAAGACCCCCTGGCGCGCCTGCACGCCCACATCCGCAACACCCCGCACCGCGTGCTGCTGCTGGCGGAAAGCGCCGGGCGGCGCGAGAGCCTGCTCGATTTCCTGCGCGCCTCTCAGTTGAGCCCGCCGGCCTTCGACTCGCTGGCCGAGTTCCAGGCCCATGCCGAGGAGAAGGTGGGCATCGCCACGGCCGCCGTCACGACGGGCTTCAGCTGGCTCGGCGACGGCATCGACTTCGTGACCGAGACGGAGCTGTTCGCCGCTGGCGCCACCACGCGCCGGCGCAAGAAGCAGGAGCAGGTGAGCGATGTCGAGGCGCTGATCAAGGACCTGTCCGAGCTCAACGTGGGCGACCCGGTGGTGCACAGCGCGCACGGCATCGGCCGCTACCACGGGCTCATCAACATGGACGTGGGCCAGAAGAACCCCGACGGCACGCCCGCGCTGCAGGAATTTCTGCACCTCGAATACGCCGACAAGGCGGTGCTGTACGTGCCCGTCAGCCAGCTGCAGCTCATCAGCCGCTACACGGGTGTGAGCGCCGACGAGGCGCCGCTGCACAAGCTGGGCAGCGGCCAGTGGGAGAAGGCCAAGCGCAAGGCGGCCGAGCAGGTGCGCGACTCCGCGGCCGAGCTGCTCAACATCTACGCCCGCCGCGCGGCGCGCGAAGGCCACGCCTTCCGCTACTCGCCACAGGACTACGAGCAGTTCGCCAACGACTTCGGCTTCGAGGAAACGGCCGACCAGAACGCGGCCATCCACGCGGTCATCCAGGACATGATCTCGCCCCGCCCCATGGACCGCCTGGTCTGCGGCGACGTGGGCTTCGGCAAGACCGAGGTGGCCCTGCGCGCGGCCTTCGTGGCCGTCACGGGCGGCAAGCAGGTGGCGTTCCTCGCACCCACCACGCTGCTGGCCGAGCAGCACTACCAGACGCTGATGGACCGCTTCGGCAAGTGGCCGGTGAAGGTGGCCGAGGTGTCGCGCTTCCGTTCGGGCAAGGAGATCACCTCTGCCATCAAGGGCATCGGCGACGGCACGGTGGACATCGTGGTGGGCACGCACAAGCTGCTCTCCGAATCCACCCAATTCCACAACCTGGGCCTGCTCATCATCGACGAGGAGCACCGCTTCGGCGTACGCCACAAGGAGCAGATGAAGGCGCTGCGCGCCGAGGTGGACGTGCTGACCCTCACCGCCACGCCCATCCCGCGCACGCTGGGCATGGCGCTGGAGGGCCTGCGCGACCTGTCCGTGATCGCCACGGCGCCCCAGCGGCGCCTGGCCATCAAGACCTTCGTGCGCAACGAGGGCACGGGCGTGATCCGCGAGGCCGTGCTGCGCGAGCTCAAGCGCGGCGGGCAGTGCTACTTCCTGCACAACGAGGTCGAGACCATCGAGAACCGGCGCCAGAAGCTGGAAGAGATATTGCCCGAGGCCCGCATCGCCGTGGCCCACGGCCAGATGCCCGAGCGCGAGCTGGAAAAGGTCATGCGCGATTTCGTGGCACAGCGCTACAACATCCTGCTGTGCTCGACCATCATCGAGACCGGCATCGACGTGCCCACGGCCAACACCATCATCATGAGCCGCGCCGACAAGTTCGGTCTGGCGCAGCTGCACCAGCTGCGCGGCCGCGTGGGCCGCAGCCACCACCAGGCCTATGCCTACCTGATGGTGCCGGACATCGAGGGCCTGACCAAGCAGGCCGCGCAGCGGCTCGACGCCATCCAGCAGATGGAGGAGCTGGGCAGCGGCTTCTACCTGGCCATGCACGACCTGGAGATCCGCGGCGCGGGCGAAGTGCTCGGCGAGAACCAGAGCGGCAACATGCTGGAGGTGGGGTTCCAGCTCTACAACGAGATGCTGTCGGAGGCCGTGCGCTCGCTCAAGGCGGGCAAGGAGCCCGACCTGCTGGCGCCGCTGTCCGTCACCACCGACATCAACCTGCACGCGCCCGCGCTGCTGCCCAATGACTACTGCGGCGACGTGCACCTGCGCCTGTCGTTCTACAAGAAGCTGGCCACCGCCAAGACCACCGACCAGATCGACAGCCTGCTGGAGGAGATCGTGGACCGCTTCGGCAAGCTGCCGCCGCAGGCGCAGACCCTGATCGACGTGCACCGCCTGCGCTGCATGAGCCAACCCTACGGCGTGGTCAAGGTGGATGCGGCGCCCGGCGTGATCCACATCACCTTCAAGCCGCAGCCGCCGATCGATCCGATGAACATCATCCACCTGATCCAGAAGAACAAGCACATCAAGCTGGCCGGCAACGAGAAGCTGCGCATCGAACGCGAACTGCCCGAGGCCAAGGACCGGGTGCAGATGGTGCGCGACGTGCTGCGCAGCCTGGGGCAGCCGCTGGCGCAGGGCGCGGCCGCCTGACGGATGGCTTGGGACGGTGCCGTGGTGAGCGGCATGCCATGCGCGGTGTTCGGTGCCTTCCGGCCGGGGCGCCCCGCCATCTGGCCGGACCCTTTGCATTCAGAGCGAAACGTGCCCTGAGCGCAATAAGTACTAGGGCATATAGCTATAAAAATAATAGCATCCGACATGCCAATCGCTGGCGCACGCGCCAGCACACCGCGAACGGGTGCAGGAATTGCTTGGACGATGGCACGCGCCGGGATGGCACCGGCGGCCATTCGTTCCAACCGATCCAAGGAGTCCGCCCATGCGTGTTGCACGCCCGATCCCGGCATTTTTCTGCGCCCTCGGCCTCGTGGCCACGGCAGCGCCCGCGCTGGCCCAGGGCACCTACCCGGACCGCCCGGTGAAAGTGATCGTCGCGCTCCCCGCTGGCGGCAGCACCGACATGATCGCGCGCATGGTGGGCCAGAAGATGGCGGCCGAACTGGGCCAGCCGTTCGTGGTGGACAACAAGGCGGGCGCTTCGGGCCAGATCGGCACGCCCATGGTGGCCCGTGCGGCGCCGGACGGCTACACGATCATGGTGTCGCCCGCGTCGTTCCTGACCACCAACAAGAGCATCTTCAAGACCCTGCCCTATGACCCGCAGGCCGACTTCGTGCCCATCACCAAGCTGGTGAACCAGCCGATGGTGCTGGTGGCCAAGGACGCGCAGAAGTTTCCGAGCGTGGCCGCCGTGCTGCAGGCGGCCCGGGCCGCGCCGGGCCGGGTGACCTATGCATCGTCGGGCGACGGCAGCCCGCAGCACCTGGCGGCGCTGATGTTCGGCACCCGCACGCAATCGAGCATGCTGCATGTGCCGTACAAGGGCGGTGCCCCGGCCATCAACGACACGCTGGCGGGCAACGTGGACCTCATGTTCGCCGTGCTGCCCGAAGCGTTGCCGCACATCCAGTCGGGCAAGCTGCAGGCGCTGGCGGTGATGAGCGCGCAGCGTTCGGCGGTGCTGCCGCAGGTGCCCACCATGGCGGAAAGCGGCGTGCCGCAGGTGGAGCTGTCGGCCTGGGTCGGCCTGCTGGCACCGGCCAGGACGCCGCAGCCCGTCATCGACCGGCTGCGCAGCGCCGCCCACGCCGCCTTGGCGGGCGACACCCAGACCCGGCTGGCGGCCAGCGGCATGGAAGTGGCGCCAGGCACCACCCAGCAACTGCAGGACACCATCGCCGCGGAAATCAAACTGCACGCCGAACTGGTCAAGGCGGCCGGGCTGGCGCCCCAGTGAAGCAACGAGGCGGGAGCGGCAGCGATCCCGGCAAAGGCAGGCAGCGGCAGGCGACCTGGGGATAATCCCCGCTGTGTCCCGGAACGCCGCCGCTGCGCGCCGGGCAGTCCCCTCCCCTTCCCTTTGTCTTCGCCGCAGGATCTTTCCTCCCCCCATCCATGAGTGCCGCCACCGAATTCGCTCCCGGCCTTGTCGTCCAAGGCCTCTCCACCCCGCTGTCCCTGTCGGACTTCAAGCTCATCGCATTCGACATGGACTCCACCCTGATCAACATCGAGTGCGTGGACGAGATCGCCGACGCGGCGGGCCGCAAGGCCGAAGTGGCCGCCATCACCGAAGCCGCCATGCAGGGCCTGATCACCGACTACAAGGAAAGCCTGCGCCAGCGCGTGGCCCTGCTGCGCGGCGTGACCGTCGGGCACCTGGAACACGTGTTCGCCGAGCGGCTGCGCTTCAACCCCGGCGCCAAGGAACTGGTGGCCGCGGCCCGCTCCGCGGGCTTGACCACGCTGCTGGTCTCGGGCGGCTTCACGTTCTTCGCCGACCGGGTCCGCGCCGGGCTGGGCATCGATCTCGCGCGGTCGAACCAGCTGGAGGTCGAGGACGGCGTGCTCACCGGCCGCATGGTGGACCAGGCCTGGGGCGACATCTGCGACGGCGCCGAGAAACGCCGGACGCTGCTGGAAGTGGCCTCGCTCCTGGGCATTTCGCCCAGCCAGGCCATTGCCGTGGGTGACGGCGCCAACGACCTGCCCATGATGGGAGCCGCGGGCCTATCGGTGGCCTACCACGCCAAGCCGGCGGTGCGGGCCCAGGCCAAGGTGGCGATCAACGAAGGCGGGCTGGATCGCCTGCTGGAAGTGCTGCGCTGACGCCCTGGCGTGCCCATCGGCGCGCCACCCCGATTGCTATTTTTTCAATAGCAACCAAGCCAAACGATACTAGGACATCAGCCTCTTTTCATTCGAATTGCGATCCGCTGGATCGCATAAGAGAATCGCTCGTTATATCGATATGAAAATAAAAGAATGGCGCATGCCCGCGCCCTTCACTACATTCACGTCTTCCAACGGCGCGCGCTGGGGCGTCCGCCGACCGATCCAACCGACTGAAATGAAAGCCCTCTCCATGCTGAAGAAAACGCTGTCCGCCATTGCCGTTGCCACCCTGGCCTTCTCGGCGCATGCCGCCGATGTGCTCAAGGTCGCGGCCTCGGCGGTGCCGCATGCGGAAATCCTGAACTTCGTGAAGCCGCAGCTCAAGGCCCAGGGCGTGGACCTGCAGGTCAAGGAATTCAGCGACTACATCCAGCCCAATGCCGCGGTGGAAGACAAGCAGCTGGACGCCAACTTCTTCCAGCACCAGCCCTACCTGGACAGCTACAACAAGGACCGCAAGAGCAGCATCGTCGCCGTGCCCGACGGCAAGGTGCACGTGGAGCCCTTCGGCGCCTACTCCCGGAAGATCAAGGCCGTGGGCGAACTCAAGGAAGGCGCTCTGGTCGCCATCCCCAACGACCCGTCCAACGCTGGCCGCGCGCTGATCCTGCTGCAAAAGCAGGGCCTGATCGAGCTGAAGGACCCCAAGAACATCACGGCCACCCCGATCGACATCGTGAAGAACCCCAAGAAGCTCAAATTCCGCGAACTCGAAGCCGCCCTGCTGCCGCGCGCGCTGCAGGACGTGGACCTGGCGCTCATCAACACCAACTACGCCATCGAGGCCAAGCTCAACCCCACCAAGGACGCGCTGTTCATTGAAGGCGCTGACTCACCCTACGCCAACCTGGTGGCCGCGCGCGCAGACCGCGCCAACGACCCCCGCATCCAGAAGCTGGTGAAGGCGCTGCACACGCCGGAAGTGAAGAAGTTCATCCAGGACAAGTACCAGGGCGCCGTGGTGCCCGCGTTCTGAGGGCGGACCAACGTCGCGCCTGCGGCCCGCACGCACCGGCACACGCGGCGATGCGTGCGGGCCGCGTCGCCTGCAGACGGCCGTCGCCTCCGTTGGCCAGCGCCATCAGCGCACCGGCGCTTTGAGCCGCCGGACTCCGATGGGGCTCAGAACACCATGCCCCCAGCAACGTCGATGGTCGTTCCGGTGACCCATCCACCGCGCTGCGACACCGCGAACGCCACGGCGTCGGCGATGTCCGCCGGCGTCCCCACCCGGCCGAGCGGCGTCTTGCCGACCAGCATGTCGACCATTTCCTTGGGGGCATCGGCACTGCCTTCCGTTTTCACGAAGCCCGGGGCGATGCCCACCACCCGGATCTGGCGGGGTCCAAGCTCTATGGCCAGCGAACGCGTCAGCGTGTCGACGGCGCCCTTGGTGGCCGAGTAGGCATGCACCACCGGGTAGGGACTCTTGGCCAGCCCCGAACTGATGTTGACCACGACGCCACCCGCCGGCAGCACGCGCGCAGCAGCCTGCGTGGTCAAAAGCAAACCCCGCACGTTGAGCGCGAAGTGGTCATCGATGCTGTCCGCCGTCAGCGAATCCAGCGAGTCCATGCGGTAGATGCCCGCATTGTTCACGAGGATGTCTAGCCGACCGAACTGTGCAAGGGCAGCATCGATCAACGGCTGGATCTGCGATGGCTGCGAGAGGTCTGCCTGCGCGGCGACTGCCCGGCCACCGGCGGCGGTGATGCGGCGCACAACGGCGTCCGCGTCCGATGCGGCGGTGGCGTAGTTCACGACGATGGACGCGCCATCGGCGGCCAGTCGCTCGGCGATGCCGGCACCGATGCCTTTGGACGAACCGGTGACGATCGCGACCTTGCCTGAGAGTGAGCTCATGGATGTTCCTTTGGGGTGATGAGGGTGGAGGAATGAAGTGTTGGGATTCCCATCGGCGCCGGGCCGGAGAAGCGCCAACGATAGGCACAACGTCGCTTCAGATAAATGGGCGCTCGCGGCATGCGGCATGAAGCAGTGCTTCACAATCGGCGCCATGTCCCCCGATCTCCTTGCCCCCATTGCCGCGTTCGCGCGCGTTGCGCACCATGCGAGCTTCACCCGGGCCGCCACGGAACTGGGTGTGTCGCCGTCGGCGCTGTCGCAGACGATCCGCAAGCTGGAAGCCAGTCTGGGTGTGCGGCTGCTCGACCGTTCGACGCGGCGCGTCGGCGTCACTGAACTGGGCCAGCGGTTCCTGGCACAGGCGCAGCCGAGCCTGGCGTCGTTGGCGCTTGCCATCGAAGGCATGAACGAGTCGCGGGACAGGCCGTCAGGGCTGCTGCGGCTCAATGTTTCGCGCACCGCCGCCGACATCGTGGTGCTACCGCACCTGCAGGCGTTCCTCGCGGAGTTCCCGGACATCACGCTCGACCTGCATTGCGACAACGCGCTGCTCGACATCGTGGCTGGCGGCTTCGATGCCGGCATCCGACTGGGGGAGTATCTGGCGCAGGACGTGGTGGCCGTGCCCATCGGCGGGCGGCAGCGCATCGCAACGGTGGCGTCCCCCCGTTACCTGCAAGGACGCGCCTTGCCGCAGGTGCCCCAGGACCTGGCCGGCCATCGCTGCCTCAACGTGCGGCTGGGCGGAGGGATCTACCGCTGGGAATACACGAACAGGGGGCGCGCGGTCGAGGTGGAAGTGCAGGGGCCGCTGATCTCGAACGACGGAGACATCCTGGTCGCGGCAGTGCGCGCCGGCGCCGGTATCGCCTGCGTGTTCGAAGTGCAGGTGGCCGACGACATCGCCGCAGGCCGGCTGATGCCGGTGCTCAAGCCCTGGTGGCCGACCTTTCCGGGCTTCTACCTCTACCACCCGAGCCGCACCCACGTGCCGCGCAAGCTGCGCGTGTTCATTGACTTCCTGCAGGCCCGCGCGAAGCCCTGAAGGCCGCGCCACGCTGCACCAAGCGGGCAGCACAGCGTTCGAGCGAAGGCGCTGCGGCTCGGTGATCCGCACGTGGCGGCACCGCCGCCGGCGCGCTCACTCGCTCGCTCGCCGGATCAATCGCCCTGCAGGCTGCGCGCCACCCACCACGCCAGCGCAAACATGGTGGCACCCGTCAACGTGTCGAGCACTCGCCACGCGCGCGGATTGGCGAACACGTGCTGCAGCCGCCGACCCGCGAAGGCCAGCACGAGAAACCACAGCAGGCTGGCGCAGGCGGCACCCACCACGAAGACCCACTTCAGGCCGCCATCCTGCCGCGCGCCAATCGACCCGATCAGCACCACGGTGTCCAGGTACACGTGCGGATTGAGCAGCGTGATGACGGCCAGCGCGCCGACGACGCCCAGTGCACTGCGTTCAGCCCGCCCCGTGGCGGCCAGCGCCGCCTGCGGCGCGCAGAACGCCCGGTGCCACGCAAAGCATCCGTACGCGAACAGGAACACCGCCCCGCCCAACGTCAGGCACCACGCCAGCGTGGGCGATCGGCCCAGCAGCTGCGCCATGCCGGCCACGCCCACCGCCACCAGCAACGCGTCGCTGATGACGCACCAGGCAATGCAGGCGCGTACATGGCGACCCTGCACGGCCTGGCGCAGCACAAACAGGTTCTGTGCGCCGATGGAGACGATCAACGTCAGGCACACCGTGAATCCGGCCAGCCACGAGGCGGAGACGGAAGCGGCAGAAAAGGAGGGGGGCGAGGCGATCCACATGGGTGAATTGTCCGAACCGCATTGATTTAAGTAAACTTAAATTCTCTAAGCAATATGAAGCAAAACTAATGCTGGACTACGCCGGCCTGGAAGCCTTGGCGGCCGTGGTGCGCGAAGGCAGCTTCGAGCGCGCTGCGCGCAAGCTGCACGTCACGCCCTCGGCCATCTCGCAACGCGTGAAGCAGTTGGAGGAGCGCGCAGGCCAGGTGCTGGTGCTGCGCGGAACGCCGTGCACGGGCACCGACGCGGGCCGCCGGCTCTGCCTGCACGTGGAACAGGTGGCCTTGCTGGAAAACGAACTGCGCCGTGCCAACCCTGCGTTGATGCCCGACACCCAGGCGCCAGCCCCCACATTGAAGCTGGCGGTGAATGCCGACTCCCTGTCGACCTGGTTCATGGACGCGATGGCGGCCTTCACCGCCGGCGGCAACGAGCTGCTGGACATCCGCATCGACGACCAGGAACACACCGCCCAGCGACTGCGCGAAGGCGAAGTGATCGCCGCCGTCACCGCCAGCGCCGGCAGCATCGCGGGCTGCAACACCTGGCCGCTGGGCGCCATGCACTATGTGGCGGTCGGCAGCCCGCCATTCGTGGAGCGCCACTTCAGCGGCGGCGTGACGCCCGAGACCGCGGCGCTCGCGCCCATGATGGTCTATGGCCGCAACGACCGCCTGCAGGACCAGTGGCTGCAGCGCCAGGGCCTGGCCTCGCGCCGCCACCCGCCCCGCCACTTCATGCCGTCCAACCAGGGCTTCCTGCGCAGCTGCGAGGTCGGCATGGGCTGGGGCATGCACCCCACCGTGCTGATCGAACGGCAACTGGCCGATGGCACGCTGGTGGAGCTGCGGCCGCAGGCGGGGATGGACGTGCCGCTGTACTGGGCGCTGCCGCGCTCGGCCCAGGCGGGGCTGGAGCGGCTCACGCGCTGCGTGATGGCGGCGGCGGGGGCCTGGCTGGGCGACGGCACGGCGCGACCATCGCTTGCTGCGCGTCAAACCCCTTGACGCCGGAACGGGCATGCTCTGCCCCGGCCCGGTCCAACCCACCCGAACACCCGACTTCAACCACCGCGCAGCCCCGCGCACCGATCCGATGGATTCAACCGCTCCCCTTCAGCCCCCCGTCCGGCACACCCTGGACCTGGCGGGCATCACCGACCTCGTGCACGGCTTCTACGCCGACGTGCGCGCCGATGCCCTGCTGGGCCCCGTGTTCGACGCGGCGCTGCAGGACCGCTGGGAGCCGCACCTGGCGCGCATGGTGGACTTCTGGAGCACGGTGGCGCTGGGCAGCCGGCGCTACCGCCGCAACGTGCTCGCGCGGCACGGCGCGCTGGAGGGCGTGACGCCGGCGCATTTCGCGGCCTGGGTGGGGCTGTGGCGTCAGCACACCGAGCGCTGCTTCGCGCCGGAGGTGGCGCATTCGCTGCAGCAGGCCGCGCACGGCGTGGCCCGCGCGCTGTTCCGCAAATGCTTTGGGCACCTGCCGGCCTTCGACAGGCCGGCCGGCGGCCACTGAGGGCGCGCGCGGCGGCGGTTCAGCGCCGGGTCGCCGGTCCCTGCCCGGCCTGGGCGCGCAGCGGCTCCAGCAGGGCCGACAGGCCGTTGTGGTCGATCTCGTGCATGAGGGCCAGCAGCCGGCCCAGATCGCCGCGCGGAAAGCCCTCGCGGGCGAACCAGTTCAGGTAGTTGCCCGGCAGGTCCGCAATGGCGTGGCCCTTGTACTTGCCGTAGGGCATCTGGACGGTCAGCAGGCGCTGCAGTTGTTCCGGGTCCATGGCGGCGCCTCTCAGCCCCCGGCCCGCTTGACGGCGTGGCCCCGTTGCCGCAGCACGTCCATCACGCGCTCGACATGGTCGCCCTGCACCTCGATCACGCCGTCCTTCACGGTACCGCCGCTGCCGCACGCGGCCTTGAGCTGCTTGCCCAACAGCGCCAGCGCAGCCTCGTCGAGCGCCACGCCCTTCACCACCGTGACCGCCTTGCCGCCCCGCCCCTTGGTCTCGCGAGAGACCCGCACGGTGCCATCGCCCACCGGCACCGCGCGGGCCGCCTGGCAGGCGCACTGCGCCACGGGCTGGCGGCAGCCGGGGCACATGCGGCCCGATTCGGTCGAATAGACGAGGCCGCCCAGGTCGCTCAGGCGCATGGCGGCACCCCCTGGGCTTTGAAGAAAACGGCGGCAGTGGCAATCAGGCGCATGGCGAGGGACCCGGGGCGCGGGCGAAGGACGGCGGGCAAAAAGTGAAGGCAGGAAATGAGGCAGGAAAGGCCTCGAAGACCGCGAATTATCCGCATCCCGCCCCAGGGCGGCACAATCGCGGGTTCCCTCCTTCGCGCCCCGGTGCGCGCCTGCCATGCCTTTTGCTTCCCTCGGCCTCTCGCCCGCCCTTGTCCACGCCGCCGATGCGATGGGCTTCACCACGCCCACGGCGGTCCAGACCGAGGCCATTCCGGCCGTTCTGCGCGGCGCCGACGTGCGGGCCTGCGCGCAGACCGGTTCGGGCAAGACCGCCGCCTTCGCCTTGCCGCTGCTGCAGCAGTGCCTGCCGCACACGCTGGCCCAGGCCGGCCGGGGCGCGCGCCGCGTGCGGGCCCTGGTGCTGGTGCCCACGCGCGAGCTGGCGGAGCAGGTCGGCGAGGTCCTGCGCGATCTGGCCCGGCACCTGCTGCCGCAGCGCCTGGCGGTTGCCGTGGTGTTCGGCGGCGTCTCCATCAACCCGCAGATGATGGGCCTGCGCAGCGGGGCCGACATCGTCGTCGCCACGCCGGGCCGCCTGCTGGACCTGGTGGACCACAACGCGGTGGCGCTCTCCGCCGTGCAGACCCTGGTGCTGGACGAGGCCGACCGCCTGCTCGACTTAGGCTTCGCGGAGGAACTGAACCGCGTGCTGGCCCTGTTGCCCGTGGAGCGGCAGAACCTGCTGTTTTCGGCCACCTTCGCGCCGGCGGTGGCCGCGCTGGCCGACGGCCTGCTGCGCGAGCCGGTGCGCATCGAGATCGCCCACTCGCCCGAGACCACGCCCGACATCGCCCAGCGCGCCATCGCCGTGGACCCGGGCCGGCGCACCCAGCTGCTGCGCCATCTCGTGCAGACGCACGAATGGTCGCGCGTGCTGGTGTTCGTGGCCACGCAGTACGCGGCCGAGCACGTGGCCGAGAAGCTCTACCAGGCCGGCATCTTCGCCTCGCCCTTCCATGGGGGGCTGAGCCAGGGCGCGCGCAAGCAGGTGCTGCAGGAGTTCAAGGACGACCGCTGGCAGGTGGTGGTGACGACCGACCTCGCCTCGCGCGGGATCGACATCGCGCAACTGCCCGTGGTGGTCAATTTCGACCTGCCCCGCTCGGTGACCGATTACGTGCACCGCATCGGCCGCACCGGCCGCGCGGGCGAGACCGGCGTGGCCGTGAGCTTCGTCAGCGCCAGCACCGAGGCGCACTGGCGCCTGATCGAAAAGCGCCAGCGCATGGCCCTGCCGCTGGAGCAGATCCCCGGCTTCGAGCCCACCGAAGCCGCGCCGGCCGCGCCACCGGGCAACGGCGGCATCAAGGGCAAGCGCCCGAGCAAGAAAGACAAGCTGCGGGCGGCCGCGGCCCGCCAGGGCCAGGAGAACGGTGGCACGGACGACTGAGTAACCGTCTTTCAAGTCAAGCGCCGTGAAGCGATTGATCCCAAGGCTTGTTGGTTTTGACCATGGCGTTCCCAGGTCAGTTGCGGCAGCAGCCGGCTGGCGGACAACTGGCCCGCCAGGGTGTAGCTGCGCTGCTCGGTCAGGCCGAAGGCCGGCCACTTCCAGCCGGTGGGCTGGCCCAGCGGGTTCCAGGTGATGGCGGTGAGCAGCGGCTGTCCGTTCCATTGCATCCCAGTGAGCTGGCCCGTGGCGTCGTACTGGTACTGCAGCTTCTTGCCGCTCGCGTAGGTGAGGGTGGCGATCTGCCCGGCTCCGCCATTGCGGGCGCCGTCCGGCCCTGCCGGCACATAGGCCTGGGCCAGGGTGCGGCTGTCGCCGTTGGCCAGCACCTGGGTGCGGGCGGTGACCCGGCCCAGCGGGTCGCGCTGCCAGCGCGTGGTGACGCCCGCGTCCTGGATTTCGCTCAAGGACCCGATGCTGGCCTGCGGCGTGCCGGGGGCGTTGTAGCTGGCGCCGGTGAGGTCGTACCGCCACACGCTCTGCTTGCCGTCCTTGAAGAGGATGCGCGTCAGGCGCCCCGCCGCGTCCCGCGTGAGCCCGGTGGTGCGGCCCAGCGCATCGCTCAACTGCGTGGGGCGCCCCAGTGCGTCGTATTGCACGTTGGCCGCGCCGCTGTCGGCCGAGGTCTCCCGCGTGGCGTTGCCCCGGATGTCGTTGGCATACGTGGTGGCCACGCCCGCGAAGTCCTTGGCGCCCTGCACCGCGCCCAGGCCGTCGTAGGACAGCGAGGCGACCTTGCCCAGGGGGTCGGTGATTTCCGCGACGCGGCCCAGGGGGTCGGTGGCGTACCGGTAGCGCTGGCCCAGGGCGTTCTCGGCGGTGAGGCGCTCGCCGTTGGGGCCGTAGGCGTAGCGGTCCACCTGGCTGCCTGCCTTGACGGTTTCCAGCTGGTTGGCGGCGTTGATGCCCCGCTCCTGGCGCCACACGGTCTGGCCCGCGGCGTCTTTGACTTCCTGCAGGATGACGTTGTTGAACAGGTCGTACCCATAACTGCCCGAGGCGCCCCGGTTGTCCTTCCACGAGGCCAGCCGGTGCGCGCTGTCGTAGGCGTAGTCGATCTGGTAGCCGTCCGGCTGCGTCGTGCGGGACCGCTTGCCGATGGCGTTGTACTGGTGGGTCCATTGCATCCCGAGGACCGAGACGTTGCCGAGCAGGTTCCAGGGGTTGTTGCCATAGGCGTACTGGATTTCCAGGCCGTTGGGCAGGAGCTTGCCCACCAGGCGGCCATCGCTGTAGCTGTGGCTGGTGCGCCGCCCGAACGGGTCGGTGGATTCGAACAACAGCGGCGTGTCGCTGTGGTAGGTGTATGTGCGCCGCACGCCCAGGGCATCGATTTCGGCGGTGACCAGGCCGCCCTGGTATTCCCATCGGCGGACGGCGGCACGGGCTGCGCCGTCGGGCAGGCTGGCGTCGTACACCCGCTCGGTGAGGACGTTGCCGTCCGCGTCGTAGGTGTATTCGGTGACGCGGTGGCCATCGGTGACCTTGACCGGCAGGCG
Source organism: Acidovorax sp. BLS4 (assembly GCF_032929295.1). Taxonomy (NCBI): domain Bacteria; kingdom Pseudomonadati; phylum Pseudomonadota; class Betaproteobacteria; order Burkholderiales; family Comamonadaceae; genus Acidovorax; species Acidovorax sp. BLS4. Next base: position 4,108,423 of record NZ_CP136797.1, on the reverse strand, counting down.
GTAGGTGGGGTGCCACTGCGTGGCGACCCGGCGCTCCTGCGCGGTGCCCTGGGCGTGGGTGGCCAGCAGGGGCAGCTGGCGGTCGTTGTCCCATTCGTAGGTGGTCTGGCGGCCAGCGAAGTCCACCTCCGCCGTGACGAGGCCGGCGGCGTTCTGCACCCGGCGGTTGACCGGGCGGTAGGCCAGCCCCGGCGCCGACGAGGCACTGGTGACGGCCAGCGCCTTGTTCTGCACGGTATAGCCGTACCGGCGGATCTGGCCGAGCGGGTCTTTCACGCCGACCTGGCCCGAGGCGATGTCGGTGTAGTCGAACTGGTGCGCCAGGGCGTCGCCCGCATGCGCGGCCTTGAGCGTGCGGCCCAGCGCGTCGTAGCTGAACTGGGCGAAACGGCTGCCGTTCTCATCGACGATGGCGGTCAGCAGGAACGGGTTGCCGGTGTCTTCGTACAGGTAGGTCTTCTGGTACTGGTCCTGCAGGCGGGACGACACCAGCCGGTCGCCCACGCCGTCCTGGTAGCTGTACCGGTAGGTGGTGGTTTGGTAGTCCGGCGTGATGATCTGTTCGATCAGCCGCTCGCCCCAGACGAGGGTGAGGGTCTTGCCGAAGGCGTTGGTGATGGTGGTCAGGCGCCCGTAGGTGTACCCGTAGGTGGTGACCCAGCCGTTGCGCGCCCTGCGGCTCAGGAGCTTGCCCGCGCTGTCGAAGGTGAGCACGGAGTCGTCGCTGGCGTTCCGAAAGCGCCACAGGCCATCGGCCTGGGCCAGCGTGTCGCTGCGCTGGTCGCCCACCCAGTCCTGCTGGGCGCCCGCGCGCTGAAAGCCCCGCTCCTCGCCGTTGCCGAAGAGGACGGTCGCCACGCCCTCGGACACCCGCAGGCTGATGGCGTGGTTGTGCCCCCACTGGCGGCCGAAGCCCCGGCTGGCGCGGGCGGAGTCCAGCGCCCAGTGGCTGCGGTAGATGCGCACGAAGTCCAGACTGCCGCCCCACGGGTCCTGGTGGTCCACGATCTCCTGGAAATTCTCCCCGGTGGCGGGAATAACGGGGTCGCCCACGCACATGCCGTCCTGCCCGCCAGGGAACACGGAGACACCCCGGTAGCCGTCGCCGGGCGGCGGCACTGGGGGTGGCGGCGGCGGCAGGGGCGGCGGGGGTGGGGGAGGAGGTGGCGGCGGTGGGGGTGGCGGCGGGGGCGGTGGTGGCGGATCGGGGTCGATCAATTGCTTGGGGCCGCACCAGCCGCTGATTTCCGAGTCGCGGACATCCCCGCGTTCCGCATTCCGGCAGACACAGGAGAATTTGTCGGTGGCGATGTCGTATTTGGGCCGGCTTTCGGTCCAGCCCGCCGGGTTGTAGAGGTATTCGGGGTGCTCGTTCGTGGGCCGGTTGCAGATGGGCATGATGCTGGGGCCGAACCCTTCCACGTTCTCGCAAGGATCGGGACCCAGGGAAGGAATCCCTGTACAGAAATTGCGTCCATAGCTCGACCGCGCGCAAAACTGGGTCGGCCCATATCCGGCTGGCAACGCGCCGCACACGCCCGCCACCGTGCTGGACAGCACCGTGTATCGCATCACGGGCGCCAGCGGGGCCTCTACGTCGATGCCATACCCAAACGGCTTGCTTCTGTCGATCCCCCCTGCCTCTGCCACGCCCCAATAACCCATGGCCTGCAATGCGATGCAGGCGGCCCATACAACCCTCATGAATCCCTCTCCCTTTTGATTTTGAGTTACGCATTTTATCGACTGCGCAGGAACCCAAACATCGAGATACAGGGAGTTACATTACCCGCAACCCGCCCTGAAAATGCGCCAGGCCTTGGGTCTTCACGCCTTCAGATAATCCGACTTCCCGCCCAGCCACCGCATCACATGCCGCTCGGCCAGGGCGGGAAACCGGTCGAGCATGTGCGGTGCCAGCTCCCTCGCCCACTCCAGCAGCACGGTGTCGGTGGCCAGGTCGGCAAAGCGCAGCAGCGGCGCGCCGGACTGGCGGGCGCCCAGGAATTCGCCCGGGCCGCGGATGTCCAGGTCGCGCCGGGCGATCTCGAAGCCGTCGTTGGTCTCGGCCATGGCCTTGAGGCGTTCGCGGGCGGTCTCGCCCAGCCGGCCGCTGTCGTTGGTGGAATACAGCAGCACGCAGGCCGAGGCTGCCGCGCCCCGCCCCACGCGCCCGCGCAGCTGGTGCAGCTGCGACAGGCCGAACCGTTCGGAATGCTCGATGACCATGAGCGAGGCATTGGGCACATCGACGCCCACCTCGATCACGGTGGTGCTGACCAGCACGCCCATGGCGCCGCTGGTGAAGAGCGCCATGACGGCCTTCTTCTCGGCGCTGGGCATGCGCGAGTGCAGCAGGCCCACCTGCACGGGCGCCTGGCCTGCCGCGATGCCGCCCTGCAGGGCCTCGCTCAGCTCGGCATGGGTGGCGGTGGCGTTGGACAGGTCCAGCGCCTCGCTTTCCTCGATCAGCGGGCACACCCAGTACACCTGCCGGCCCGAGGCGACCTGGGCGGCGATGCGCTCGATGACCTCGTCCTTGCGGCTGTCCGCGATGAGCTTGGTGACGATGGGGGTGCGCCCGGGAGGCAGCTCGTCGATGGTGGAGACGTCCAGGTCGGCGTAGTAGCTCATGGCCAGGGTGCGCGGGATGGGCGTGGCGCTCATCATGAGCATGTGGGGCTCCATGCCCTGCCCTTCGAGCTTTTGCCGCAGCGCCAGGCGCTGCGCCACGCCAAACCGGTGCTGCTCGTCGATCACGGCCAGGGCCAGGCACCGAAAGCGCACCTGCTCCTGGATCACGGCATGGGTGCCGACCACCAGCGCGGCCTCGCCGCTTTCCACCAGGGCCAGCATGGCGGCGCGCTCTTTTTTCTTTTGCCCGCCGACCAGCCAGGCCACGCGCTGGCCACGCGCGGCCAGCAGGGGCTCCAGCCAGCCGACGAGCTTGGCGAAGTGCTGCTCGGCCAGGATTTCGGTGGGGGCCATCAGCGCGCACTGCCAGCCCGCGTCGATGCACACGGCGGCGGCCAGGGCCGCCACCACGGTCTTGCCCGAGCCCACGTCGCCCTGCAGCAGGCGGTGCATGGGCACGGAGCGGCCCAGGTCGCGGGCGATTTCCTCGCCCACGCGGCGCTGGGCGCCCGTGAGGCCGAAGGGCAGCACGGCCAGCAGCTGTTCGGCCAGCGTCAGGCCGCCGTCGCCGGGCGGCGGTGCCTGCAGCACCGGCGCGCGCAGCCGGGCCCGTTCGCGCTTGGACTGCTGCTGCGACAGCTGCTGGGCCAGCAGTTCCTCGGCCTTGAGCCGCTGCCAGGCGGGGTGGCTGTGGTCCTCCAGAGTGGCGATGGCCACGTCCGGCGCCGGGTGGTGCAAAAAAGTGAGCGCCTGCCGCAGATTCCACCCCGGCGCCAGGCCGTTTTGGCCATGCACGCGGCCCACCGGCGGCTCCACGCCGGGCGGCAGCGTCTCGGACAGCTCCACGCGCTGCAGGGCGCTCACGATGGCGCGGCGCAGGTAGGCCTGGGGCAGTTGCGCGACGGTCGGGTAGACCGGGGTGAGCGCGGCCGGCAGGTCGCCGCTGGCCGTGCGAAAGGCCGGGTGCAGCATCTGCCGGCCCCAGAAGCCGCCCTTGACCTCGCCCCGGATGCGCAGGCGCGCGCCCACGGCGAGGGTCTTCTGGTGGGAGGGGTAGAAGCTGAAGAACCGCAGTTCGCACGTGCCGGTGCCGTCGTCCACCTGCACCAGCAGCTGGCGGCGGGGGCGCAGCTGCACCTCGCTGGAGACGACGGTGGCCTCGATCTGCACGGTGTCGCCGTCCCGGGCGTTGCGCAGGGGGGTGATGCGGGTTTCGTCCTCGTAGCGCAGGGGCAGGTGCAGGGCCAGGTCGATGTCGCGCACCAGCCCCAGCTTCTGCAGGGCCTTCTGGGCAGGGCTGGGGGCGGGCCGGGCCCCGGAGGGGCTGGGGGGCCCCGCACGCCCAGGCGCGCCCGCGGAACCGGCGGCGGCAGTGGCGGCGGCGCTACGGTCGGTCATGGGAAGGGGAAGCGGGCGCAAACAATGCGCAACAAGAGGAAACCGGCATGGGCAGAAAAGGCTAACATGCCAGCGCCGTCGTTCGGCGTTTTTTGCGGACGCACCCGCGTTACCCACTGGTCCCATGCTCAAGCGAATCAGCGTCCAACATCTTGCCCTGGGCATGTACCTGCACCAGTTCTGTGGCTCCTGGATGGACCACCCGTTCTGGCGCACCGGCTTCGTGCTCCAGGACCCGGCGGACCTGGCACGCATCCACGGCACCACCATCGCCGAGGTCTGGATCGACGTTTCCAAGGGGCTGGACGTGGCCTCCGATGTGGCCACCACCTCGCCCGAAGAGGCCGAGGCCCGCCTCGATACCGACTTCAGCCAGCTGCAGGAGATGCCGGATCTGAAGATTGCGCCCGCCCCGCCGCCCGCCCCGTCCCAGCGCGTGCGCTCGCTGGCACCGACCAGCATGGCCGAGGAGCTGGGCCACGCGGCATCGATCTGCCACCATGCCCGCCAGGCCGTGTCCTCGATGTTCCACGAGGCCCGCATGGGCCGCGCGGTGGATTCCAGCGACGCGCGCAGCCTGGTGCAGGAAATCTCCGATTCGATCACCCGCCACCCCTCGGCGCTCATCAGCCTGGCGCGGCTGAAGACGGCGGACGACTACACCTACATGCATTCGGTGGCGGTGTGCGCGCTGATGGTGGCCCTGGGGCGCCAGATCGGCCTGGACGCCGCGCGCATCCGCACCTCCGGCCTGGCCGGACTGATGCACGACATCGGCAAGGCGGCCATCCCGCTGGCGGTGCTGAACAAGCCCGGCAAGCTCACCGACGAGGAATTCGACATCGTGCGCAGCCATTCCGAGCACGGCTACCGCATGCTGCTGGAATGCGGGGGCGGCGTGGAGGACGAGGTGCTGGACGCCTGCCTGCACCACCACGAGAAGATGGACGGCTCGGGCTACCCGCACCGCCTGCCGGCCGAGCAGATCAGCCTGACCGCGCGCATGGCCTCGATCTGCGACGTGTACGACGCCGTCACCTCCGACAGGCCCTACAAGCGCGGCTGGGACCCGGCCGAATCGCTGCGGCGCATGGCCGAGTGGACCAACGGGCACTTCGACCCCCGCCTGTTCCAGGCCTTCGTGAAGAGCATCGGCATCTACCCCGTGGGCTCGCTCGTGCGGCTGACCTCGGGGCGCATCGGCGTGGTGATGGAGCAGGCCGCCTCGCTGGTGTCGCCGCGCGTGAAGGTGTTCTTCTCCACCAAGTCCGACCTGCGCATTGCGCCCGAGATCATCGACCTGGCCCAGCCCGGCTGCCCGGAGAAGATCGTGGCCCGCGAAGACCCGGACAAATGGCGCTTTCCGGACCTGAACGAGCTGTGGACCGGCATGCCGTCAGTGCCGCGCTGACGCCCCGGCCCTGACGCGACACCGGCCGCCCGCATGCCCCCGCCGCGCGCCAGCAACGATCCCGCGGGTGCCGTGCGCACCTACGCGATGGTGGAGCGCTCCAGCCACCTCGATTTCGACATCCGCGACCAGAGCGGCCGCACGCCGCTCACGCAGCCCCACAAGCACGAGTATTTCCAGATCCAGGTGAACCTGGAAGGCCACACGCAGCACCACATCGGCGGCGTGGCCCGGCCGTTCACCGCGCGCACCCTGAGCTTCGTGCTGCCGCACCGCATGCACCTCGTGCCGCACCCGCCGGGCACGCGCTGGCTGGTGGTGAACTTCAGCCAGCGCTTTCTGTGGCCCGGCCTGGCCGTGGACCCGCTCGACCTGGAAGACGTGCCGCTGGCCCTGGCACCGGAGCTGGCGCCGTTCCAGTTCCAGGAGCACCTGGACTTCACCTTCGACGAAAGCGGCTTCGAGGCCGTGCAGGCGCTGCTGGACACCCTGCAGCGCGAGAACGCGGCGCGGCGCCTGGCCTCGCTGGCGTGCATCCGCGGTGGCCTGCTGCAGCTGCTGGCGCTGACCTGCCAGCGCTGGGAAGGCGAGTTGCGCGCGCTGGCCGCGGCCCAGGCGCAGCGCGGCAGCCGCCGCGCGGCCATGGCCCGGCTGCTGCGCTACCTGCGCGGCGAACTGGCCGGCGACCCCACGCTGGCCGACGCGGCCGAGGCCGCCTGCCTGTCCCCCAACTACCTGGCCCACCTCATCAAGAAGGAAACCGGCAAGACCTTCACCGAGCTGCTGACCGAACGCCGGCTGGCCCTGGCGCAGGAACTGCTGCTGGCCACGGGCGAGCGCATCGGCGAGATCGCACGGCGCTGCGGCTTTGCCGACGAGGCGTATTTCGCCCGGCGCTTTCGGCAGTGGCACGGCCTGAGCCCCAGCGCCTGGCGCGCGCAGCGGCTGCGCGAACTGCAGGGCACGGCCGTGGCGGTGCCCGGTTCCGTCCAAGTTGTGCGCTGAATCGTCCGGGTGCGCCACGCCGGCGACCCCTAAGCTTTCCGTTGACCAAAACAACGGAGACGCTTTCATGGACCTGAACCGCCGAGACCTTTTGATGACCTCTTCCGCCACCCTGGGCGGCGCCCTGGCCGCAGGCTGCGCCAGCGTGACCGCCACCCCGTCCCAGCCCGCGCCTTTTTCGCTGAGCGTACCGGCCGTGCCCATCGCCGGCAGCCGCGAAGTCTTTCCGGTGCACCGCATTTACTGCATCGGCCGCAACTACGCGGCCCATGCGCGCGAGATGGGGTCCGACCCCACGCGCGAGCCGCCGTTCTTCTTCCAAAAGCCCAACGACGCGGTGCAGTTCGTGCCGCCGGGCACCACGGTGGACCACCCCTACCCCGCCCTCACCCGCAACTACCACTACGAGGTGGAGCTGGTGGCCGCCCTGCAAAGCGGCGGGCGCAACATCGCGCCGGAGCAGGCGCTGCAGCACGTGTACGGCTATGCCGTGGGCCTGGACATGACGCGCCGCGACCTGCAAAGCGACATGAAGGACCAGAAGAAGCCCTGGGAGATCGGCAAGAGCTTCGACCTGTCGGCCCCCATCGGCCCGATCCACCGCACGGCCCAGACCGGCCACTTTCCCAAGGGCGCCATCACGCTGTCGGTGAACGGCACGGTCAAGCAGAGCGCCGACCTGGCGCAGATGATCTGGAGCGTGGCCGAGCAGATCAGCAACCTGTCGCAGGCGTTCGAGCTCAAGGCCGGCGACCTGATCTACAGCGGCACGCCCGAGAACGTGGGCGCCGTGGTGCGCGGGGACCTCATGGTGGCGCACATCGACGGCCTGCCGGACCTCTCGCTGCGCGTGGTCTGAACCGGGCCGCAGCGGCGCCGAGAAGGCGTTGGCAGGCCGGCCGGCGTGGCGGTGGCACACTGCCCCGCCATGACCTCTCCTTCCGCTCCTGAGCACCGCCGCGGGTGCGCGGCACGCGCCGTCGTTGCCCTCATGGCGCATGCCGCCTTCCGGTCCCGCTGGCTGGTCCTGCCGCTGCTGGCCCTGGCCGCCGGGCTGGCCCAGGCGGCGGGCCTGCGCATGATCGAGGTGCCCGCCGATGCCCAGGGCCCGGCATTGCGCGGCGCGATCTGGACGCCCTGCGCCACGCCGCCGGGGCCCGTCGGCATCGGCCCGCTCACCCTGGAGGCGGTGCGCGACTGCCCCGTGCAGGGCGCACCGCTGCCGCTGGTCATCGTCTCGCATGGCTCGGGCGGCACCGCCTTCAGCCACCACGACACGGCCGCGGCGCTGGCCGATGCGGGCTTTGCCGTCGCGGCCATCAGCCACCCGGGCGACAACGCGCAGGACCTGAGCCGCCAGGGCCAGCTTTCCGCCTTCGCCACGCGGCCGGCCGACATGCGGCGGCTCACCGACTACCTGCTGGGCACCTGGCCCGGCCACGCGGAGCTGGCCCCCGGGCGCATCGGCTTCTTCGGGTTCTCGCGCGGCGGCACCACGGGGCTCGTGGCCCTGGGCGCGGTGCCGGACTTCACCCAGCGCCCCGAGTTGTGCCCGGCCGGCTCGCCCATCCCGCTGTGCACCGAGATCCGCAACCGCTCCTGGCCCGCGGTGCCCGCGCTGGACCCGCGCATCCGCGCCGCGGTGATCGCCGACCCACTGAACTTCTTCACCCCCGAGACACTGCAGGCCGTGAAGGCCCCCGTGCAGCTGTGGGCCTCCGCGCTGGGCGGCGATGGCGTCACGCCCGGCAGCGTCGAGGCCCTGCGCCACGCGCTGCCGGCCGCCCCCGAATGGCATGGGGTGCCCCAGGCGGGGCATTTCGCGTTCCTCGCGCCCTGTTCCGCCGCCCTGGCAGAGCGGCTGCCCGCCCTTTGCCGCGATGCGCCCGGCTTCGACCGCATCGCCTTCCATGCGGCGTTCCACCGCGAGGTGATCGCGTTCCTGCGCCAGCAGTTGGCGCCGGCCGGAGCCAGCGGCCCTTCGGCACGCTAGGGGCAGGCGCAGCCGCGCCCAGCACCGCCCCAGGGGCCCATGGGACAATCGCCCGCTGTTTTTGGTCGTTCTTTCCTTGGAACGGGCCCGTCCGGCCCTCAAGTCCCCATGCCTGCCAGCCCCCGCACCTTCACGCTCAGCGATTTCGATTTCACGCTGCCCCCGCAGCTCATTGCCCAACACCCCGCCCCCGAACGCAGCGCCTCGCGCCTGCTGGACGGCCGCAGCACCGAGCCGGCCGACCGGGTCTTTCGCGACCTGCCCGGGCTGCTGCGCGCGGGCGACCTGCTGGTGTTCAACGACACGCGCGTGGTCAAGGCCCGCGTGTTCGGCGAGAAGGCCAGCGGCGGCAAGCTGGAGCTGCTGATCGAGCGCGTGCTGACCGGCAACGAGGTGGTGGCGCACATGAAGGTGAGCAAGAAGCCCCTGCCCGGCGCCGTGGTGCATCTGGCGGGCGGATTGGCCGGTGGCGGCTTCGACGCCACGCTGCTGTCGCGCTGGCCCGAGGACGACGGCCCGCTGTTTCGCTTCGCGCTGCAGGGCCCCGCGGGCGAGACGCCCTACGACCTGATGGAGCGGCACGGCCACCTGCCGCTGCCGCCCTACATCGAGCGGCACCAGGAGGGCGGCGAGGACCCCGATGCCGCCGAGGACGCACAGCGCTACCAAACCGTCTTCGCCCGGGCCCCCGGCGCGGTGGCAGCACCCACGGCGGCGCTGCACTTCGATGCGGGTGTGCTGGCCGACCTGGAGGCCCGCGGCGTGGAGCGCGCCAGCGTCACGCTGCACGTGGGCGCCGGCACCTTCCAGCCCGTCAAGACCGAGAACCTGGCCGAGCACCAGATGCACAGCGAGTGGTACGAGGTGCCCCTGGCCACGCTGGCCGCGCTGGAGCGCTGCCGCCAGCGCGGGGGCCGCGTGGTGGCGGTGGGCACGACGACCGTGCGCACGCTCGAATCGTGGGCCCTGAGCGGCCAGGCCACGGGCGACACGCGCATCTTCATCACGCCCGGCTTCGGCTTCCGGGTGGTGGACGTGCTGGTCACCAACTTCCACCTGCCCAAGAGCACGCTGATGATGCTGGTGAGCGCCTTCGCGGGCTATGAGCATGTGATGGGCCTGTACCGCCACGCCATCGCGCAGGGGTACCGCTTCTTCAGCTACGGCGACGCCATGCTGCTGCAGCGCCCGCAGCCGGCGCACTGAACGCGGGCCGCCCGCGCCGTGACGAACCGCTCCGAGACGCCGCCCCCGCCGCCGCCCCCGCCGCCGCTGCACGCCCTGCGCAGCCGCGGCGCGGCCGTCGCGGGCATCGGCCTCACCGTGGGCGCCTGCGCATGCTTCGCGGTGCTGGACGCCACCACCAAATGGGTCAGCGCCGCCGTGCCGCTCTTCATGGCGCTGTGGCTGCGCTACCTGTTCCAGGCGCTGCTGACCACGGTGTTCGTGCTGCAGCGCGAAGGCGTTGCCGTGCTGCGCACCACGCAGCCGCGGTTCCAGGCGCTGCGCGCGGTGCTGTTCGCCGCCACGAGCCTCTTCGGCTTCATCAGCATCCAGCACCTGCCGCTGGCCGAGTTCACCGCCATCGTGGCGGCCACGCCGCTGTGCGTGACGGTGGTGGCGGCGCTGTGGCTGCACCAGCGGGTGAGCGCGCCGCGCTGGGCGCTGGTGGTCCTGGGGCTGGCGGGCACGCTGGCCATCATCCGCCCGGGGGACGAGGCCTTCACCTGGGCCATGCTCTGGCCGCTGTGCCTGCTGGCCACCGGCACGGGCTACCAGGTCATCAGCAGCAAGATGGCAGGGCACGAGAGCCCCGCCACCACGCAGCTCTACACCGGCTGGCTGGCCGCGGCGCTGGTGTCGGTGGGCGTGCCGTTCGCCTGGACCGCCATCGCGGACCCATGGCTGTGGGCCGGCATGTTCGCCATGGGCCTGTCGAGCGCCGTGGGGCACATGCTGCTGCTCCAGGCCTATGCGCGCACGACGCCGGTGACGATCGCGCCGTTCCTCTACAGCCAGATCGGCTTCGCGATGCTCGCCGGCTGGCTGCTGTTCCGCCATGTGCCGGACGCCTGGTCGCTGGCGGGCATCGCGGCCATCGTGCTCAGCGGGGCCGCGAGCGCCTGGCTCACCGTGCGCGAGACGCGGTAGCCCCTGCCTTCCCCGTGACTTTGGAACGGAGGTCGGGCCGAGGCGTGACGCCGCGGGTGCTCAGTCGAGCTTGACGCCGGCGTCCTGGATCACGCGGCCCCATTTCTGCTTGTCCGCCACCAGGAATTCCCGGAACTGCCGTGGCGTGCTGCCGACGGGCTCCAGGCCGTCCTGCACCAGGCGCTGGGCGATCTCGGGCATGGCCAGCACCTTGGCCACTTCCTGCTGCACGCGCGCGATGGCCGCGGGTGGCGTGCCCTTGGCGGCGCACAGGCCTGTCCAGGTCACCGGGTCGAAATTCGGCACACCCGTCTCCGACGCGGTCGGCACGTCGGGAAAGCCGGGCAGCCGCCGGGCGCTGGCCACGGCCAGCAGCCGCAGCTTGCCCGAGCGCACGTTCGGCATCGAGCTGACCGGTTGGTCGAAGATCATCGACACCTGGCCCGACAGCACGTCGGCCATGGCGCTGCCGGTGCCCTTGTAGGCGATGTGCACGATGTCGATGCCCGCGCGCGACTTGAGCATTTCGCCGGCCAGGTGGCCACCCGTGCCGTTGCCGGACGACGCGAAATTGAGCTCGCCGGGCCTTTGCCGGGCGTACTGGACCAGTTCGCCCACGGTCTTGACCGGCAGCGCGGCATTCACCAGCAGCAGGTAAGGCGCGTTGGCGATCTGCGTGACGGGCAGCAGATCCGTCTCGGGATTGAAGGGCAGCGACTTGATCAGGTGCGGCTGGATCGACAGCGTGCCCGTGGTGCACATCAGCAGCGTGGTCCCGTCGGGCGGGGCCGACAGCACCGCCGAGGCGGCGATGTTGCCGCCCGCGCCCGGCCGGTTGTCGATCACGACCGGCTGGCCCAGGGCGTCGGCCAGCTTGGGGGCGATCAGCCGCGCGACGATGTCGTTGGAGCCACCCGGCGAGAAGCCGACGACGATGCGCACCGGCTTGGAGGGAAACGGGTCCGCGGCCCGCACGGCCGTGGCCTGCAGCGCGGCGGCCACTCCGAGTACCGAGGCGAGGGCGAGGAAGGGGCGAAGCGACAGGCGGTTCATGGCGATCCTTGGAACGGGGCGTGGTGGGACGGGACGGGGCGGAGCGGGAGACGCAGTGGCCGAGGCATCAGGCGACCAGCGATGCACGGGCGCGGGCGATGCGCCGGCATCCTTCCAGCAGCTCGTCGGTGCCGGCGGCGAACGAGATGCGGAAATGCGTGCCGACCCCGTACGCGCTGCCCTGCAGCGCGGCGAGGTTTTCGGACTCCAGCAGGTGCAGGATCCAGTCGTCGCTGCTGCGGATGGGCGTGCCCTGGGGCGTGCGCAGGCCCCACAACGCGCTGCAGGAGGCGAACAGGTAGAAGGCGCCCTGCGGCCGGTGGCAGTGCAGGCCATCGATGGCGTTCAGCGCCTGCAGCAAGGTATCGCGGCGCTCCTGGAAGATGCGCCGGCTCTGCGCCACGAAATCCTGCGGGCCCGTCAGCGCCGCCACCGCTGCGGCCTGCGCGATGGCGTTGGCGCCCGAGGTGCTTTGCGACTGCAGCTTGACCATGGCCTGGATGAGTTGCGCCGGCCCGGCCCCGTACCCGATGCGCCAGCCGGTCATGGCATAGGCCTTGGACACACCGTTGACGGTGAGGGTGCGGGCTTTCAGCGCGGGGGCCACCTGGGCGATGGTGGCGAAGGCGGCGCCGTCGTAGATGAGGTGCTCGTAGATGTCGTCCGTCAGCACCCAGACATGCGGGTGCCGTTCCAGCACTTCGGCCAGCGCGGCCAGTTCGGCGGCGCAGTACGTGGCGCCGCTCGGGTTGTTGGGCGAGTTGAGGACCAGCCAGCGCGTCCTGGGCGTGATGGCCCGCTCCAGGTCGGCCGGCTGCAGCTTGAAGCCGAACGCCTCGGGTCCCTCCACGAACACGGGCACGCCGCCCGCCAGCCGCACCACGTCGGGGTAGGACACCCAATAGGGTGCGGGCACGATGACCTCGTCGCCCTCGGCCACCGTGCACATCAGGGCGTTGAAGATCACCTGCTTGGCGCCCGTGCCCACGATGATCTCGTTCACGCCGTAGTCCAGCCCGTTCTCGGCCCGGAACTTGTGCGCGATCGCCTCGCGCAGCGCCGGCGTGCCGCCCACGTCGGTGTAGCGCGTCTGGCCCGCGGCCATGGCACGGACGGCCGCCTCCCGGATGTGATCGGGCGTATCGAAGTCGGGCTCGCCGGCCGTCAGGCCAAGAATGTCCCGCCCCTGCGCCCGCAGGGCGCGGGCGCGCTGGCCCGCCATGGAGCTGGGGGATGGCTGGATGCGGTGAAGGCGGGGCGCGATGTGGAGCATGGAAGGGGCGGTGTTCGCAAAGGCCGGCGGACCGGGGTGAGGGCCAGTATCCGGCGCGCACCGCAGCGGCACAAACGAGTAATTGGCAGGCGCGGCCATTCCATTTCTTCCTGCCCGGGGGGGGCTGCCGTACAGTGGCGCGGCATGAACATCACCTTCCGGCAACTCGAAGCGTTCTTCTTCAGCGCCCGGCTTCGCAGCTTCAGTGCCGCGGCAGCGCGCCTGCACACCACCCAGTCCGCCATTTCCAAGCGCGTGGCCGAGCTGGAGGCCAGCTGCGGCACGCCGCTGCTGCACCGCACGCCGCGCGGCCTGGAACTCACGCATGCCGGACGGCAGCTCGTGCCGCTGGCGGAGGAATCGCAGCGCCTGCGGGTTCGCATCGAGCAGGAGGTGAGCGCCGACCATCCGCTGCGCGGCACCTTCCGGGTGGGCGTGACCGAGCTGACGGCGCTCACCTGGCTCACGCGGTTCATCCAGCGCGTGCAGGAGCAGCACCCGGCGCTGATGCTGGAGCCGGTGGTGGATGCGGGGCTGAAACTGTTCGAGGGACTGGAGGCCAACCGCATCGACCTGGCCATCATGCCGGGCACGTTCTGGGGCGCGGAGTACGAAACCGTGAAGGTCGGTCAGGTCGAGGATTTGTGGGTGGCCAGCCCGCGCCTGAAGATCCCGAAGCGGCCGCTGCTGCCGCACGAGTTCGAGGCCTACCCGATGCTGGAGCAGTCCACCGGCGCCTCCAAGAACCGCTTCTACGCCGCCTGGCGCGCAGAGCACGGCTTTCGCTTCAACCAGGTTTTCGCCACCAACAGCACGACGGTGCTGCGCGAGCTGACCATCAGCGGCTTCGGCATCAGCCAGCTGGCCCTGGACTATGTGCGCGAGGACATCCGGCAGGGGCTGCTGCGCATCGTCAAAAGCGATCCCATGCCGCCGCCCATGGTCTACAGCGCGGTCTACCGGGCTGACAGCTTCAGCCTGCCGATCCGGCGCATGGTCGATCTGGCGGCCCAGGTGTGCGACTTTTCGTTGAAAGCCAACCAGGCCTCCCTGAACCCGCCGGCCAGGCCCGCCAAGCCCTCACCGCCCGGCCGCCGCCGGCCCCCCAAGGCCTGAGCGGCAGGCGGCATCGGGCGATGGCGGGTGCCGGACGCGCCGATCAGAACGCGGCGGCGTGCCCGTCCTTGCGCGGGTCCGAGCCCGCGATGTAGATGCCCCCTTCGCGCAGCACGAGCTGGGCGCCGCCGAAGGCGAACACGCCGTGGCCCGACTCCACGGTGACCTCATGGCCGCGCGCGCGCAGTTCGGCCAGCACGGCAGGATCGAAGCCCGGCTCCACGGCCACGCCCCGGCCGCCGGTGACCCGCCAGCGCGGCGCATCGGCGGCGGCCTGCGGGTTCTGGCCGTAGCGCAGCACGCGCAGCGCCATCTGCACGTGGCCCTGCGACTGCATGGGGCCGCCCATGACGCCGAAGGCCATGCGCGGCGTGCCGTCGGCATGCATGGCGAACGCCGGAATGATGGTGTGCGAGGGGCGCTTGCGCGGGCCCACCTCGTTGGCATGGCCCGGCACCAGGCTGAAGCCGTGGCCCCGGTTCTGCAGGCTGATGCCGGTGCCCGGCACCACCACACCCGATCCGAAGCCCATGTAATTGGACTGGATGAACGACACCATCATCCCCGAGGCATCGGCGGCCGCCAGGTACACCGTGCCGCCGCGGCGCGGCGCGCCATGGCCGGGATCGCCCGCGCGCGCCGGATCGATGTGCAGGGCACGCTCGCGCAGGTAGGCCGGGTCCAGCAGGTCGCGCGGCGCCACGCGCATCGCGTCGATGTCGGCGTTGTGCTCGTACAGGTCGGCCAGCGCGAGCTTCATGGCCTCGATGCTGGCATGCACCGTCTCCACGTCGTCCACGGGGCGCGTGCCGATGCCCACGGCGTCGAGCAGCCCCAGCGCGATCAGCGCGGCGATGCCCTGGCCGTTGGGCGGGATTTCATGGACGACCGCATCGCCGAACGGCTGGCTCACCGTGCCCACCCAGTCGGCCTGGTGCGCGGCGAGGTCGTCCTCGGTCATCGCGCCGCCATTCGCCTGCGCGTGGGCGGCCATCTGGCGGGCCAGCGTGCCGCGGTAGAAGGCCTCGCCACCGGTGTCGGCGATCAGCTCCAGCGTGCGGGCATGCGCTTCGCTGCGGAAGATCTCGCCCGCGCGCGGCGCCCGCCCGCCGGGCATGAAGCACTCCGCGAAACCCGGCTGGGCACCCAGCCGGTCCGCCCCCAGCGCCCACTGCGTGGCGATGATGGGCGAGACCGGAAAACCGCCGCGTGCGTATTCGATGGCGGGCTGCGCCAGTTGCGCGAACGGCAGCTTGCCCAGCCGCTTCGACAGCGCGACCCAGGCAGAGACCGCGCCGGGCACGGTCACGGCGTTCCAGCCGGACTCGGGAATGCCGCCGCGCTGGGCGAAGTATTCGGGCGTCCAGGCCGCCGGCGAGCGGCCCGAGGCATTGAGGCCGTGCAGTTCCTTGCCATCCCACACGATGGCGAAGCCATCGCTGCCGATGCCGCAGCCCGTGGGCTCCACCACCGTCAGCGCCATGGCCGTGGCAATGGCCGCGTCCACCGCGTTACCGCCGGCCATCAGCATGCGCAGCCCGGCCTGGGCGGCCAGGGGCTGCGAGGCGGAAACGATGTTGCGGCCCATGACGGGGCTGCGGTGCGAGGCGTAGGGCTGGCCCCAGTCGAGGGCGGTGGCGTTCGGTGGGGGCGCTTGGGTCATGTCTTGTCTCCTTGGGTTGGGAAAGGCGCTCGGGGCGGGCTCATTGTTCCAGGGTGATCTTGCGCTCGCGGATCACGGCGGCCCAGCGTGCGCTGTCGGCCTGCACCATGGCGGCGAACTGCGCGGCCGTGCTGGGCCGGGCCGGCTCCACGCCCAGCTTGGCCAGGCTGGCGATGACGTCCGGGGCCTGCATGGCCTTGGCGAAGGCCTGGTGGATGCGCTCCACCAGCGCGGGCGGCGCGCCGGCCGGTGCGTACACGCCGAACCAGGTCACCGACGAATAGCCGGGCAGGCCGGACTCCGCCAGCGTGGGCAGCTCGGGCGCGAGCGCGCTGCGCTGCTGGCTGGTCACGGCCAGGGCCCGCAGGCGGCCGCTCTTCACGTGGGGCATGCCGGTGGGAATCGAGTCGAACAGCACATGCACCTGGCCCGTCGCCAGGTCGGCGATCGACTGGGCCGTGCCCTTGTAGGGCACGTGCGTCATCTCGATGCCGGCCTGCGCGCTGAAGGCCGCGGCATTGAGGTGCACGATGGTGCCGTTGCCGCTGCTGGCGTAGTTGAGCTGGCCGGGGTGCGCCTTGGCGTAGGCGATCAGGTCCGCCACCGATTTGACGGGCAGCGAGGGCGTGACCAGCAGCACGCTGGCGGCATCCGCCACGTGGGCCACGGGCGTGAAGTCCTTGCGCGGGTCGTAGGCCAGGCGCGGCATGAGGTGGGGCGAGATCGCGTGCGTGCTGCTGGTGGTGAGCAGCAGCGTGTAGCCGTCGGCCGGGGCCTTGGCGGCCTCGGCCGCGCCGATGGTGCCGCCCGCGCCGGGCCGGTTGTCCACCACCATCTGCTGGCCCAGGTCCTGCGAGACGCGCTGCGTGACTACGCGCGCCACCAGATCGGTGGCCCCGCTGGCCGGAAACGGCACGATCACGCGCACGGGGTGGCTGGGCCAGGTCTGCGCAGAGACCCCGCCGGCCATCGCGGCGAGCGACAACGCAACGAGCAGGCAGCGGGTGAAATTCACGAATCGCATGGAGCACTCCGATCGGGCACGCGGCAAAAGGGGCCATCTTAGGAATCGGTGCGCCCGCTGACCAACAGCAATTCGGCAAAGACCTTTGCCGCAACGGCAAAGCACTCGATACTTTGCACCTTCCCGAGCAAACCCCTTCCAGGCCCTTCGCGCCCTTCTCCGCCATGCGAGCCCACCTGCTGCAAGACACCGCCCTGCGCTACTTCCTCGAAGTGGCGCAATGCGGATCGCTGACCGAAGCCTCCGCCCGGCTGCACGTGGCCGCATCGGCCCTGAGCCGCCAGATCGCGGGGCTGGAGGCGCAGCTGGGCACGCCGCTGTTCGAGCGGCACCCGCGCGGCATGGTGCTGACGGCGGCCGGCGAGATCCTCGCCACGCATGCGCGGCGCACCGGGCTGGACGCGGAGCGCGCGCTGGGCGAGATCGGCGCGCTGCTCGGGCTGCGTGCGGGCCAGGTGCGCCTGGCCACCTCGGATGTGTTCGCCAACGAACTGGTGCCCCGGCTGTGCGTGGCGTTCCAGCGCGAGCATGCGGGCATCCGCTTCACGGTGACGGCGCTGCCCACCGCGCAGGTGCCGGAGGCCGTGCGCACGGGTGTGGCCGACATCGGCCTGTGCTTCAGCCGCGCGCCGCAGCCCGGCATCCAGGTGGCCCACCGCCAGAGCGCGCCCGTGCTCGCCATGCTGCCGCCCGGGCATCCGCTGGCTGGCGCCAGCCGCGTCAGCCTGGCGCAGATGGCCCGGTTCCCGCTCGTGCTGCCGCCGCAGGAAACCATCGTGCGCCAGATGATCGACATGGCCTGCAGCCGCCAGGGCCTGCAGCTGGAGCCCGTGCTGGTCAGCAACCACGCCCGCACGGTGCTGGAGTTCGTGGCGCATGGCGGCGGCGTATCGGTATCGAGCGAAATCGCCACGCGCCATGCCGTGGCCGCAGGCGCCATCGTGGCCCGGCCCCTCGGCGACCCGGGCATGGACCTGCGCGACATCGAAGTGCAGACCCTCGCCGGCCGCGCGTTGCCCGTGGCTGCACAGGCCTTTCTGGAGCGGCTGAAGCAAGAGTTGCCGGGGCTGTGACAGGCGGCAGGGCAGGCCTGCAGGATCAGGGGCCTGCCATGCGGTGCTGCAGCGCTTTCAGCACCTCGGCGTCGAGCACGCCCCGGTGCACGCTGTGCAGGGCGTCGTTGAGCAACTCCCAGGTCGGACCCTTGCCCCGCTGATCGGCAGTTTTCACATGAAACGCGTCAAGGGCTTCGAAAGGCACGGTGCGGCACGCCTCGGCCGTGATCGGCGCCTTGGCATGCAAATGCACGTAGAGCGCGGGCGCGGGCCGGCCATCCGCCAGCTTTCCCGTATCGATCTTCACCTCGAACAGGGTGCCGTGGCGGTGGTCGGGGTCGCCGTGCGATGGCAGCTTGCGGGGAGCGCCGATCCGCGGGGCCGACCCTTGCGACTCGGCGTCAGTCGCCATGTTCAGCAGGTGCGACACATGCTTCAGGTCCGGGTACGGAAAGGTCTTGATCAGATCGGCCCCGATGGCATCGACGGAACGGTGCAGTCCCTCGATCGCCGCGATGCGCTCATTCAGCGCCTGGAGCGCGTCCGAGACCGATGGCATCCCCGCCACGCCCGCCGCCGCCAGCTGCTCGCGCCGGGCCTGCCACTGCCCCCGTACGCCGAACCATCCATCGAGCGTTTGCCGCATCTGCCGCACGGCGCTCAGCGGCTCGGTGCGCGGGTCCATCGCTGCGCTGATTGCAGAAGCGTCCTTGTGCATCGATTCGGCCAGCGCCAACAAATCGCCAGGCCCGCGCAGGCCGCCGAGCTTTGGCGCAGGGAACGTTTTCAGACGCTCCTGGGCCAGCTCCAGCACGACCGTCTGTCGCAGGGACAGCGCAGGGGCGGTCTCCTGATCCGCCTTGTTGCGCGCGAAGGCTTTGCGTGCCTTGCCCATACCGGATCGCGTGGGCCGTGTTGCGCGAGCGGAACCGGACGCGGCGGTTTCTTCCAACACCGAATCGCTCTGCGCATCGTCGTCCGGCAACGCTGCGGTTTCGCGTCGCGTCGGATGTCCCAGGAATGTGTTGCCTTCCAACAGCTTGCCAACGGTGTAGGAGACTTTGTGGGCGTTCAGCACCGCATCGCACTGCTGGGCCAGCGCGCCGACGGCGGCTACCAGCCGCTTGGCGAAGTCGAGAGCGCCGGACTGCGAAGCACCGGTTTCGGTGTCGAAGTGGCGGCTCGCGAGCACGATGAATGTCTCGGCGTGCTCACGCAAAAGCAAAGCGCCGTTTTCCATGCGGCTCACCATCGGTTGCTGCCGGGGGATGCGGGCATCCTGCAGCAGGTCGATCGCAGGGGCGTCCGACAGGTTTGCCGCACAGGTCAGCAGCGCGACGGTCTCTCGCAGAATCTCCGTGCCATTCAAGCCTTCTGCAACCACCATGCGATTGCACAATGTCCAGATCTGCTCCTTGTGCAGATCGAACGCTCTCAGCCGCAGATCCGTGAGCGTGAGGATGGCCTCCTTCAAGTTCTCGGTCATCGTCGGATAGGCCTTGAGATGGGCGGGCGCACTCAGGTTTTCGATCGCCTCGGAAGTCGCACGGAGATAAGGTTCGATCGCCTCGACGGCGAGATCAACCTGACCGAGGTAGGCATGCAGGTCGCGGTCCAGCGCTGGCAGGTCCACTGGCTCCGAGCGCGCCTGGAGCATGCGTTGCGAAAGCGAGTAGCCTGCTTCGGCAGGCAATGGGGGAAGGTAGCCCACCAAGGTGGCGGCCAGCGCTGCGCGCTTGTTGTAGAGGGCCACGAACGATGTTCGTCCGTCCTCACCGGCCCGGTGAAGTTCGGTCATCTCCTTGAAGGCCGCAATGCCGCGATCTGCCGACTGAAAGGCCATCCACAACGTGCGCTGCTGTTTCTCGACCGTGACGAGCCCGCGCATCCAAAGCTGGTCGAAAGTACGGAGATAAGCCATTGCACCGTCAACCGTCTGGGCAGCGGCCATGGCTACCTGCTTTTTTTCGTGTTTCTCAATCTGCTGTTGCTGCGCCGGCGTCGGTACCCGCTGCGCGGGCAACTGCGCACGGGGCGCAGGCGCCCCATGGCTCGCCGCGGCGCCGCTGGACCGGGGAACAAGGCGCTCCGTCAAGTGGCTGGATGGGCTGGCCGACACGCTGGCATGCTGGTCGTCAGCGGGCACTGCCGCCTGATCCTGCACAGCGCGATGGCCGCGGTCGTTCCGAGAGGTGCCTGCCGATTGCACGCGTTCGCCGGACACGGGCCTAACCCTTCGAACGCGATGGGCAAGGGCTGCAAACTCATGCCTTCATGGACTTTTGCAGATCCACCAGCACCTGATCCGTCAAAGCGCCACGGTGCACTGGTCCTAGCAACGCGGCATTGAGGGCTTCCCACTTGGGGCCCAGCGCGCGCTGTTCGGCCGTTTTGACATGCACTGCCGCAAGCTCGCCGGGGGAGATATTGGCGATGGCATCGGTTCCCACCACGTTCTTGGTATGGAAGTGCACATAGAGAGGTGCCGCTGGCTGCCCGTTCGACAGTGGCTTCACAGCAAGGCGCACTTCGAACAGCGTGCCGTGGTCGCCATCCGGATCGCCGTCGGACGGCAGCTTGCGGACCGCCCCGTCCGGCACGGCCGCGCCGGAGTTCAGCAGCATGGACACATGGTTTGCCCTCGGCAGCGCGTATTGCTTCACGAGATCGATCTCGAACGCACTGACCTGCTCGTGCAAGGTCTGCACCTGTACAGCGCGCTGGGCCACCTCTTTTTGCAACTCGACCGTTTTCGGCTCCAGTTCGACGCCGGTCAAACCGTCAAGCTGTTGGCTGCGCTGGGCCCAGATGCCGGGCTGGCCGAACCATTCCACCAGCGCGCGGCGCATCATCTGGCCCGCATTGACGGGATCGGTGCCGGCGTCGAGCGCAGCCCGGATGTCCTTCGTGTCCTGCTTCATCGACGCCGCCAGGGCGAAGAAGTCGAAGCGCGCTCCGGACGGCGCCGCTGGCGGCTTGCGGAATTGGTTGACGCGTGCTTGCGCCAGTTCGATGCAGACCTGCTGCTCCACCGACAAGCCGGGCTTCGAAGCCGCGGCAGCCGATGCCCCCGATGCGGAGTGCGTGGCCTTCGCATGGCGGCGGGATTTGCGGCCGGGCCTGGACGACTGCGCCTGAGCCGCCTGATCGGAGGCCGCGGCTTCCTGCGCTGCGGCGGCGGGCTCTTCCGACTCGAGCGGAGCCTCACGCGCGGTCGTTGCCTGCCCCTCCGTAGTGAACTCATGGACGCGCTCTGCGATCTGTGGCGAAAGCTTGTACGCGTTGAGCACCTCGCCGATCTCGGTGGTCAGGAGCCGGATGCTCGCCGCCATTTCCAGCGCCGCCCTGCCGACCGGTGATGCGGCCAGGTCCTGGTCCGGCGGCAGATCCCGGGTCGCGGCCGTGAGGTGATCGTGCGCGTGGTGTTCCAGCACCTTCACGTAGTTTTGAAGCCATGCCTCCTTGCCAGGCAGGGGCCCGACGCGCGCGTCCTGCAGCAGATCCACGACGCCACGCATGCGCACGACATCGCCGACGAGTCCTTTCTGCATTTCCCGGGTCTGGCCGGTCACGCTTTCAGTCTCGTCGGCCAGCGTCAGCATCATGATGCTCAGCATCACTCGATCCACGTGCGAATTGATGGCGATGAGCCGGCTCTCGGCCGTGCCCATGACTGCAGCCTTGAGCGTTGTTTCGGCACCGGCCGTCGATTCGAACGTTTCCCGCTTCCCTAGCGACTTCAGGGTTTCTGCCAACGCGACGGCACAAGGCTCCAGCTCTTTGAGTTGCGTATCCGTTTGCTCGATATAGCGGGTCCACAATGCCCGGGCGGTCGCCATGTCAGGATAAGAAAGAAGCTTATCCCGCAGCGGCTTGACGTCAACTTTGGGCGTCGTCATGACCAGGCGATAAGCAGCCATCGTCCGCTGCTGCTCAATAAAGACCGGAAAGAGTGGGCCGAGCTTTTGCGCCTGGCCCATCGTCAGCTTGCCCAGCGCCTCCATGGCAGCCTGGGCTCTCGGGAAAGCACGGGACGATGTGAAGCGCATGGCCGGAGCATGGGTCGCCATCGACATCCTGTCCGAGGCCGTGTGATATTGCTGGAGGAAGGGAACCGCCTCGTCGATGGTTCTGCCCGCCGCCAGGGCTGCAGGCGAAGGGCGCGCCAACGCTGTTTCCAGGACACCGCGCTGCGGGAGGGCGCTGGTTCGGGGACGCTGTGCCGCGGCGTTGGCAGAGCCACTGGCCTCCGCACCGCTGCGCGAGCGCAAAGTATCCGAAGGCCCGCCTTGGTGGACCGAGGAGCCGCGCTGCCGCCCTGCCGATGTACTGGCCGAGGGAGACGCGCCTTGCGAAGGTGGCGTGGTGGCAGGACCCGACGGTGCCCTTGCGGCATGGCCGCGACGGTTCACATTTCCTGAGGGCATGGAAAACCTTGACGAAGTCAATCTACAGCCTGAAGGATGGCTGTGGTACTGCGGAAAGACTCTCAAAACCCGAAGCAGCTCAGGGGCTGGCGAAGCCCCCTTTGCAAAGCGTGGGGGCCCGCCCAGCCCTCACGCCGTGGCTACTTCTCGGCGTGCTGCTGGCGAAACTCCCGCGCCTTGCCGAAGTGCCCGCACCCGATGAACGGCACCGGCGGGCGCAGCGCGGACAGCGGCGAAGGGTGGTTGGCGGCGAGCACCAGATGGCCCCGGTCGCCCGGAATCCAAACGCGCTTGGATTGGGCGTGCGAGCCCCACAGCATGAACACCACCGGCCGATCGCCCTCGGCCACATGGCGGATCACTGCGTCGGTGAGCTCCTCCCAGCCCTTGCCGGAATGGCTGGCGGCCTGGCCCTCTTCCACCGTGAGGCAGGTGTTGAGCAGCAGCACGCCATTTTTGGCCCATTTGGCGAGGCTGCCGCCCGGCTCGGGCCAGGCGGGAAAGGGGGTGCCCAGGTCGCGCTGCATCTCCTTGAAGATGTTGCGCAGCGAAGGCGGCAGCTGCACGCCGGGCGCCACCGAAAACGCGAGGCCCTCGGCCTGCCCGCGGCCGTGGTACGGGTCCTGCCCCAGGATGACCACGCGCACCTGATCGGGCGGGGTCAGCTCCAGCGCGCGCAGCGGCCGGGGCGGGAAGATGGCGGCGCCATCCACCAGCCGTGCCTTCAGAAACGCCAGCAGCGCCTGCCCCCGCGCACCGGCGAAAAAGGCATCCACCAGGGGCTGCCATCCGGCCGCCACGGGCCAGTCGGCAGGATCGGCGCTGTGCAGCTGGGTGGAGGGCGCCACGGAATCATTCATGCTCAAAACAGCCTCCAGCACAATAAGATCTAGGGCATATAGCTATTAATTTTATAGCATCCAGCAAACCGGTGTCAGGCGAACAGCTTGGCCAGGGCCTCGCCGGGTTCCGGCGCCCGCATGAAGGCCTCGCCGACCAGGAAGGCGTTCACGCCCGCATCGCGCATCTGCCGCACGTCGGCGGGCGAGAGAATGCCCGACTCGGTCACCAGCAGGCGGTCGGCCGGCACGTTCTTTTGCAGCGCCAGGGTGGTCGAGAGCGACACCTCGAAGGTCCGTAGATTGCGGTTGTTGATGCCCACCAGCGGCGTGCGCAGGCGCAGCGCCCGGTCCAGCTCGGCGCCGTCGTGCACCTCCACCAGCACCGCCATGTCCAGGCTGCGGGCGATGGCCTCGAAATCGGCCATCTGCGCATCGTCCAGGCAGGCCGCGATCAGCAGGATGGCATCGGCGCCCATGGCCCGCGATTCATAGATCTGGTAGGCGTCCACCATGAAATCCTTGCGCAGCACCGGCAGCTGGCAGCTGGCGCGCGCCTGCTTCAGGTAGTCGGGCTGGCCCTGGAAGAATTGCCGGTCGGTCAGCACCGACAGGCACGCCGCGCTCACCTTGCCGTCTCCCTCGGCATAGCTCTGGGCGATGTCGGCGGGAATGAAATCCGCGCGCAGCACGCCCTTGGACGGGCTGGCCTTCTTGACCTCGGCGATCACCGCCGCCTGGCCCTTGGCTATTTTTGCGCGCAGCGCCCCTTCGAAATCGCGCGTGAGCACGCGGCTTTCCGCATCCGCGCGAATGGCGGCCAGGGGCGCTTTCTTTTGCGCTGCCGCGATTTCCTCGCGCTTGACGGCAATGATCTTGTTCAGGATGTCACTCATGTCGAAAACCTTCTCCGGCTCCTAGAGCCTCTTTTGTATCGATGGACGACCGCGGCGGGCACCCGACCCTCCGCAATAGGGCCCCCCCTCAGTCCGCCGCCAGCGCATGGGTGCGCGCGACGAGTTGCTCCAGCTTGGCGAGGGCGGCTCCGCTGGCAATGGCGGCGCGGGCGCGGACGATGCCGTCCGCGATCGAGTCGGCCACATTGGCGGCATACAGCGCCGCGCCGGCATTCAGGCAGACGATGTCCTGGGCCGGGCCGGGCTGGCCGCGCAGCACGCCCAGCAGCACCTCGCGCGACTGCTCGGGGGTGTCCACCTTCAGGGTCCGGTTGCTGGCCATGGCCAGGCCGAAGTCCTCGGGGTGGATTTCGTACTCGGTGATCTCGCCCTTTTTCAGCTCGCCCACCAGCGTGGCCGCGCCCAGGCTGACCTCGTCCATGCCGTCGCGGCCATAGACCACCACGGCGTGCTCGGCGCCCAGCCGCTGCAGCGCGCGCACCTGGATGCCCACCAGGTCGGGGTGGAACACCCCCATGAGGATGTTGGGCGCGCCCGCCGGGTTGGTGAGCGGCCCGAGGATGTTGAACAGCGTGCGCACGCCCATTTCCTTGCGCACCGGCGCCACGTTCTTCATGGCGGGGTGGTGGTTGGGCGCGAACATGAAGCCGATGCCGACCTCGGCGATGCAGCGCGCGATGGCCTCGGGCGGCAGGTTGATGTGCACGCCCAGCGACTCCATCACGTCGGCGCTGCCGCTCTTGCTGGAGACGCCGCGCCCGCCGTGCTTGGCGGTCTTGGCGTCGGCAGCGGCGGCCACGAACATCGCGCAGGTGGAGATGTTGAAGGTGTTGGCGCCATCGCCGCCCGTGCCCACAATGTCCACCATGTGCGTGGTGTCCGGCACGTGGACCTTGTTGGAGAACTCGCGCATGACCTGCGCGGCGGCAGCGATCTCGCCGATGGTTTCCTTCTTGACGCGCAGGCCGGTCACGATGGCCGCCGTCATCACGGGCGACAGTTCGCCGCGCATGATGAGGCGCATCAGGTGCAGCATCTCGTCGTGGAAGATTTCGCGGTGCTCGATGGTGCGCTGCAGCGCTTCCTGGGGGGTAATGGACATTCCGTTTCCTCGAATGAAACTCAGGCGCCGGGACGCTCGGAGAGCGCAAGCCGGATGCCGAAACCGATGAACATCGCGCCGGCCACGCGGTCCAGCCAATGCATGCCTCGCTGGATCGCACCCTGGCGGCGGGCCATCCACGCCGCCGCCAGCGCCCAGCCGGCGTTGACCGGAATGGCGTTGATGTTGAACAGCACGCCCAGCAGCACGAAGGCCCAGGCCTTGTTCTCGGTGCCCGGTGCGATGAACTGGGGCACGAAGGCCAGAAAGAAGATGGCCACCTTGGGGTTGAGCACGTTGGTCCAGAACCCGCCCAGGAACACCTTCTTCAGCGAAGCTGGCGCCGAGGGCGCGGCGCGCGCGGCGGCCAGATCGGCGCCATCGGCCGCGCCGGCAGGGGCCCTGGCCCACAGCATGCGAACGCCCATCCACAGCAGGTAGGCGGCCCCCACCCATTTGAGTGCCGTGAAGGCCGTGGCCGACGCGGCCAGCAGAGCCCCCACGCCCACGGCCGCCGCGACGATGTGCACGAAGCACCCGGCCGTGATCCCGAAGCCCGCGACGAGCCCGGCGCGCACGCCGGATTTCAGCGCGTTCGTGACGATGTAGAGCACGTCCGGCCCGGGCGTGAGGTTGAGCAGCCATCCGGCCGCGATGAACAGGAGCAGCTCGTGCGTCTCGATCATGGCCGCGCCTGCAGGAAGTTGCGCAGCATGGCGTGGCCGTGCTCGGTGAGGATGCTTTCCGGGTGGAACTGCACGCCCTCGATGTCCAGCGTCTTGTGGCGCACGCCCATGATCTCGCCGTCGTCGGTCCAGGCCGTCACCTCCAGCACGTCCGGGCAGGTGGCCCGCTCGATGGACAGCGAGTGGTAGCGGTTCACCGTGAACTGCTCGGGCAGGCCGGCGAACACGCCTTGCTGGGTGGTGGTGATCACGCTGGTCTTGCCGTGCATCAGTTCCTGGGCCCGCACGATGGTGCCGCCGAATGCCGCCCCGATGGCCTGGTGGCCCAGGCACACCCCCAGGATGGGCAGCTTGCCGGCGAAGTGGTGGATGGCGGCCACCGAGATGCCGGCTTCGGCCGGCGAGCACGGCCCGGGAGAGATGACGAGCCGGTCGGGCGCCCGTGCGGCGATGCCCTCCAGCGTGATCTCGTCGTTGCGGTACACCTCGACCTCGGCACCCAGCTCTCCGAAGTACTGGACGATGTTGTAGGTGAAGCTGTCGTAGTTGTCGACCATCAGCAGCATGGCTTTGACCTCTTGAATGCTTGGGGTGCCGGGCCCGGCCCCCGTTGGGAAACGCACTCCCGTCACACGGCGCGGCCCGGTCCGAGCGCGTCCGCGGCTGCCGAGGCAGCGGAGGGAGACTTTTTGGGATGCGCGCCCGCGCGGGCGCACCAGGGGTGTCAGTTCGCAGGCTTGCGCCAACGAAGGGGGAAGGGTGCCGCCAGGCAAGGACGCGGATGAGGCATGGCGGCGATTATCACCTGCCTGCCCACCCCGCAGTGCAAAGGACGGATTCGCGGGGCACCGGCCCCTGCGACGCCTCGCAGGCGCCCCAACGAGCCCTGCGGCGCGCCGCTCTCCCGCGCCACGCCGGAGCCCGCCGCACTTCGCATGGCCGCAATCCGCATCGCATACAGAGCGTTTACATACGCTTGCCACGCGGAAAGTCGGAACCTCCGCGTTGGGTCCTGCAACCGCCCCCTTTCCGTTCCGAAAAGGCCGATTGCCGTCCAGTGCATTTCTTCATCAACTGCAAGGGGTCAATCCATGGGTGCGATAAAAAACGCGTTCAAATCAATCGCGAAGGGCATTGAAAAGGCTGTTCAGGGCGTAGGGCAGATTGCCAAAGGCCTGGCCACGCTCGATCTGAAAGGGGCGGCGGCCGGTCTCAAGAAGCTGGGAGAGGCGGGCGGAGACATCGCCCGCGGCGCCATCAACCTCACGCCGGCCGCATTGGCGGCCAATACCTTACTGGACGGGGCGCTCGACAAGGTGCTCAAGAAAGTGCAGAGCGTCGCCCAGAAGGTGGTGGACACCGCCGTGGACAGCGTCGAGGGCGGCCTCACGAGCATCAAGAAGGGCGCCGTGGGCCTGGCCAAGGGCATTGCCAAAGGCAACCTGTCTCAGGCCCTGAACGGCATCAAGGACCTGGCGCTGGGCGCCATGGAAACCGCCTCCAATTTCGGGCCCGGCGGCATCGCCAAGAACGTGGCGCGCCTGGCGGTGGACTCCACCATCGACCTGGCCACGCAGGAGGTCACCAAGGCCGCGTCCAAGGTGCTGGACCCCAACGGCACATCGCTGCTGGGTGGCCTGGCGGTGGACACGATCGGCGCAGCCACCAGCGGCGGCCTGAGTTCCTCGCGCGCGGGCCGTTTCGCCGATGGCGAGAGCTTCCGCAAGGGCGCCAATGACCTGCCCGACACCCGCTCGCCCGGCCTGCGCCAGGACGGAGACGACCTGTCCGGCACGCGCCTGACGACCAACCGCCAGGGCGTGGACGAGCTGTGCGACACGCCTCCGACGGGCTTCCGCCAGGGCGCGCGAGACGCTGCCGAAACCGCGGCCCGCGATGCGGTCGACACGGTCGTCCAGAGCACCATCGACAAGCTGATGCTCAGCCTGCAGCAGACGCTGGACCCCAACAACGACTCGAACGCGGTCGGCACCGGCACGAACCTGGTCGGCGGTGCGTTGCAGGACGCCGCCAGCACGGCCGTGCAGACCCGCGGCCGCCGCGGCGCGGATGGCTCGCGCCAGGCCCAGGGCCCGGACGAAGTGCCGCCGCAGACCCGCCGCGAGGCCGTCAAGGAATCGGTGCAGAACTCGGTGCACAACGCCGTCGACATGGCCATCCAGGCCGCTGTGCAAGCCGCCCTGTACACGCTGCTGCCCAAGCTGGGGCTCGACCAGAACAGCGCGCTGGCAGCGCTCGGCCAGGGCGTGCTCGAGGACACGCTGTCCAACGTGAGCAGCCCGCGCAACGCGACGGGCCTGAAGTCGGGCAGCCGCCAGGTGGCCTCGGACCTCAAGCAAGGCCTGCAGAACTCCATCCAGGAAAAGCTGCTCGGCGTGGCGGACCAAGCCATCCAGGGCATCGTCGATCAGGTCATGGCCAAGGGCCTGCAGGGCCTGCAACCGACGGGCGGCGCATCGTCGCCGAGCGCTGGCGGCGTGGGCAGCCAGCTGGGCTCGGACCTGCGTGCCGGCATCCAGGACCGCATCCAGTCCGTGGTGAAGGACGTGATCAGCGGCGTGATGCAGTCGGTGATCGACACCGCCAACCAAGGGGTGGCCGCGGGCCTGTCCCTCGGCAAGGGCCTGCCGCAACTGCCACAGCTGCCCCAGCTGCCCGCCAGCACCACCGAAACCCGCGTGTCGATCGACATGCACATGCACATCCGCGCCTGACGCGGACGCTTCTTCCTCCATTCTTTTGAAAGGCAATGACCATGGACGACTCCAATGTTCACGAAGATCCCATCGCCGCCTTGGCCGTCTCCCTGGTCAACGCCATCCGCGAGAACCAGCTGGACGAAGCGGAAACCATGCTGGAGGAGCTGAATGCGCTCAGCCCGGACACCGAGGAGTACCTGATCTTTCCGGTGCTCATCGCGATCCAGCGGGGCTACACGCAAGAGGCCCTTCAGTACCTGAACACGCTGGGCGAGGACACCGCCCCGGAACTCAAGGCCCTGTGCCTGAACATCCTGGGCGACCCGACCTGGCACTACCACGCACAAAGCTGCCTGGAAAGCGGCGACGAGCACGTGCGCAAATCCATGCGCGAACTGCTCCAGCTGGAGCCCGAGATCGCTGGCGATCTCGCATAGGGCCGCCGCCATGCTGAAGCTCACTCCCCAGGCCGACCTGGGCGTGTTCTACGACGCGGATTCAGCCCGCTACGCAGCGGGCTGCGCCCAGGACTACACGCAGACGGTCACCCGCGATGCCTTCGCCGCGTTCTACGCCGAATGCCCATCCATCGGCTTCGAGTCCGATGGCGCGCCGATCGGCGGCATCCTGTTCGATGGAGAGCAGGCCCACATCGCGGTGCTGCCGCGTTACCACGGCCTCTGGGCCCTGCTGCTCAAGCCGGCGCTGCAGTGGCTGTTTTCGCTGAAAGCCGAGATTCTGGTGGCGGTGGAGAACGACAACCACCGCTGCCTGCGCTTCATGGAGCGCCATGGCTGGCAGCGGATCGAAGCCCGCGGCGACGACATCATCTACCGCATCACGCCGCAGGGCGGCCTGCGCAAGACCGAGTACCCGCGCCCCCACCGCAATGGCGCGCCAGCCGTGCGCGCGGCGGGTCCCGCCTTCTTCGGAGCATCGCCATGCCTTCACCCTCAATGAGCGCCGCCGACAGGCAGACGCCCCAGGCCTGGGGCGCTGGCGCGCACCGGATCGTTCCCCATGACGGCGCGGGCGTTCGCCTGCGGCTCGTGTCCATGGTCCAGCCCCCCATTCTTCTGGATGACGGATTCCCCCGCTCTTCCGGGCTCTGGGTGTCCAGCAACCTGTTGCTGCCCGGTTGCGAAAGCGCTTTGACGCAGCGGCACATGGCCGTGCAGGGCCTGCTGGTGCGGCTGGAGGCGCTGGCAGGCCAGGAGGGGCGGGAATTGAACCGCACCCTTCGCCTGTTCTCGGACAACCGGCTTTCGCAGGTGCACGCCAACAGCGCGGACTTCGAGCGCCTGAGCGCTCCCAGCGGCCTCTCGGGCCCAGCCGTGCCCCCCGTCTGCGGCGACGCGATCGCGTGCATCGACGAAGAGCGCGAATGGCTGCTGGTCGACGCCCAGAAAGGCTTTCACCCCGGAGGCATGGCCCCTTCAGCCGCGCTGATCGCCTCGATCGTGCGGCTGGCAGAGGTGCCGGTGCATGCACGCCGCCGGCTGGTGGACGCTGGCGACCCCGCGGGCACGATCGAGGCGGCCAGGCCCCTGGTGCTCGAAGCCGCGCGCGCCCTGGTGCAGCAAGGGCTGGGCGACACGAAGGTCCAGCTGTCGGCGCAGGCCATCGCATTGGCCGAGCATCTGAGCCCGGCCCACCTGATCCAGTGGCTGCTCACCGATGCGGCGCTGCCGTTTCGCGACCAGGCCCTGCCCACCACCTGACCCTGGTGGCCCGGCACCCACCGCAGGGGTTCCGGGCCCCGTGGCAGGCCTGCTGCAGGCCGCATCCGATCCACGCGGCACCGCTGTCGACGCAGTGATTTTCGGGGTCGCGAAGCACAACGTTTTCCCATTCATTCCGTCTCGAAATCCGAGACACCTTTCTCAACCCTGGCAGGGAGCGTGGCCGCAAGCGGTCGCCTCTGTTGTCCAACGAAGGCGGCGTCCATGAACACCACGGTCAACGGCTACACAGCCTCTCTCAGCATCACCATCGGGCGCTCCCAGCCCGGCAAGACGGCGGGCAACACGGCCGCGCAGACCAAGGAGGCCGCGGCAGCCCTGGCGAAATACATGCACCAGAACGGCATCGAAACGCAGACGCCGAATGGGCTCTACGGGCTGGCCCGCAACACCTCGGGCCAAACGCCCGAGGACGTTTCGGAAGCGGCGAATTTCATGCTGACCCACCCGGATGTCTACGCGCTGCTGGACCCTTCCGGCGGTGACGGTACCGCGGACGTCTCCAGTTTCGACTTCGCGGCGCGCGGCGGCTACGACGCGCAACTGCAGGACAGCATGCCAGAGAGCGCGGTCCCCATGAACGAGCAGGCCGCCTCCGGCGCCATCGCGGCCTTCATGCGGCAAAACCATGTGCCCTCCATCGACCCCAACACGCTTTTCCAACTGGCCAAACGGCCCAACAGCGACACCTCGCCCACCGTCTCGGCGGCGGCGAAGTTCATGCTCCAGAACCCCGAGTCCTATCGCCAGATCGAGACGAACGACGGGGGCGCAGCCGACGGCCTGTCGGAATCGGACGACTTCGAGGCGGCCGCACAGGGCGCCCTTTCAGGGCTTTCGTCGCCCCAGCCCACCGGCGGCTCCACGCTGCAGCCCCTGGCCGACCCGGAGCGTGTGGCGCCGGTGGCACCCCGCGCCCAGCAACGGTCCGCCCCTGCCGAGCCGCCCATGGACGCGCGGGATGCCTCCCGCATCCTGGCGGATCACATGCTCCAGAGGAACGCGTCGCCGCTGGCACGCCTGTTCAAGCCCCAGGCGATGACGCCCGAGCGGCTGTATCAGCTGGCCGAGGGCGGAAAAGCCTCGCCCGAGGTGGCGGCGGCTGCGGAATTCATGCTCCAGAACCCCGATGTCTACCGCGCGATTGAGACCCATGACGTCCCTGGCGCGGACGGCAAATCCGGCATCGGCAACCTGCTGGCGGCCGCGCGGGGCGAGGTCCCCGGCGTGGGCGGCCAGGCCTCCAGCGCCCGGGGCGGCGTCCTGCAACTGCTGCGGCAATTGCTGGCGCAGCTCCAGGGCCAGGGCGGTCAGCCGCAGCCGGCGCAGGCCCAGCCGATGAACGGCCAGAGCGCGGCACGCGTGCTGGCCGACCACATGGTGCAGGAAGCCGGTGGCGCGCTCCACCTCTTCGGCAAGCGCTTTCTGCCCAAGACCCAGCCCATGACGCCGGACCGCCTGTACCAGTTGAGCCAGGGACAGGGCAAGGTGGCCGAAGCCGCGAAATACATGCTCCAGCACCCCGACACCTACCGCGCGATCGAAACGCGCGACGTGCCCGGTGCCGACGGCAAGTCCGGCCTGGGCAACCTGCTGGCCGCCGCCCGCGGCGAGATCCCTGCCGTGAAGGGCGCAACGGACTCCCTGGACAGCCTGCAAAAGCTGCTGCAGCAACTGTTGAAGCTGCTGAAGGCCCATGCAGAGCCGAGCCCGCCCCTGGACGGCCAGAGCGCGGCACGCGTCCTGGCTAACCACATGGTGCAGGAAGCCGGTGGCGCGCTCCACCTCTTCGGCAAGCGCTTTCTGCCCAAGACCCAGCCCATGACGCCGGACCGCCTGTACCAGTTGAGCCAGGGACAGGGCAAGGTGGCCGAAGCCGCGAAATACATGCTCCAGCACCCCGACACCTACCGCGCGATCGAAACGCGCGACGTGCCCGGTGCCGACGGCAAGTCCGGCCTGGGCAACCTGCTGGCCGCCGCCCGCGGCGAGATCCCCGGTGTTCCGGGCCGGGCCGGCGGTTCCGCACAGGCCCTCCTGCCACTGCTCCAACTGCTGGTGCAATTGCTCAAGGCCACCTCGAACACCCGGCCGCCACTGGATGGCCAGAGCGCTGCGCACACCCTGGCCGATCTGCTGCTGCAGCAAGGCGGCGCGATGACGCCCGACCGCCTTTACCAGCTGAGCCAGGGCCAAGGCGAGGTCGCCGACGCCGCGAAGTTCATGCTCAAGAACCCCGACGTCTACCGTGCCATCGAGACGCACGACGTGCCAGGCGCCGACGGCAAGTCCGGCCTGGGCAACCTGTTGGCGGCCGCGCGCGGCGAGATCCCTGGCGTCGAAGGCGGCTCGGCGCAACGCACCGCAGGCGCGAGCCGCTCCGTGCTTGATGCGCTGCTGCAACTCCTGCAGTTGCTCACGGGCCAGGGGACCGCGCAGTCCAACGGCGCTTCACGGCCCACCCGGCCCGTGCAGCCATCGCCGCTGGACGGGCAAGGCGCCGCGCGCATCCTGGCCGATCACATGCTGGAATGCCACTCCGGACTGCTGGCGAAGGCCTTCGGCGGCAAGGACATGACACCGGACCGCCTCTACCAGCTCGCCGAGAGCGGCAAGGCACCGCCCCAAGTGGCGGCAGCCGCGAAGTTCATGCTCCAGAACCCCGACACCTACAAGGCCATCGAAACCCACGATGTGCCTGGCGCGGATGGCAGATCGGGTGTCGGCAATCTGCTGGCCGCCGCGCGCGGCGAAGTGCCTGGCGTGGGTGGCACGCCGGCTTCGAGCGCCGGCATTCTCCAGTTGCTGGCCCAGGTGCTTCAGGGCCTTCAGTCCCGTGAGCAGCAGCGCATCGTGCAGATCGAGCTGCGGGTGAGCGTGAGCGTCCAGGTCTCCGTCAAGGCCTGATCGACCCCTCGAAGACGCAATGGGGACGATGGCCTGGGCAATGCCCCAGGCCATCGTCCTTTTTTCTTGCCCGCCGCTGCCGCGCGAACGAAAAAAGGGCCGGCGATCATGTCGCGGCCCTCGTGGAAATCAGGGAAATCAGGGAAATCAGCGGGTGGCGGGATACCTGTCCAGCACCTTGCGCACGTAATCCTGCGTCTCGCGAAAAGGGGGAATCTTGTAGCCGTGCCGCACGACCGCCCCCTCGCCCGCGTTGTAAGCGGCCAGGACCAGTTCGGTCTGGCCACTGAACTTGTCGGCCAGAAAGCGCAGATAGCGCACCCCGGTCTCGACATTGACGGCGGGCGTGAACAGGTCGGCGGAGGACGGGGCGCCAAAGCGCGCGGCGGTGGCCGGCATCAGCTGCATCAAGCCCAGCGCGCCCTTGGGAGACCGTGCGTTGGGCGCGTAGGCCGACTCCACCTCGATCACGGCCTGGACCAGGTGCGGGTCGATGGCATGGCGGGTGGCGGCCGACTCGATCACTGGCCACAGCGCTTCGTGGCGCCAACGGGGCGTCACCATCGCCGTGGGCCAGACCGCGCCGGACGGCACGGCACCAGCAGTGCGTGGGGCACGGATCACGCGCACGCTCGCCACGGCGGCCGCGCTGGCCACGGGATCGTCCGCGTCTGCCGGGTCAGCCGGCGGGTCGGGCAGCTCGACCGCCCGGCATTGCCCCACGATGGCCGGGTAGCGCTTGGCGATGTCGAACGCCACGCGCACTGGATCGGACTCCGGCCCCTTCACCCAGCAGTCGTAGGCGATGAGTGCGTTGGCGCCACACGCCTGCAGCGCCGCCGCTGCCACCAGCGCGTGACGCTGCCAGCGCACCATCACAACAGCCCCAGGTGGCGCAGCACCGGGGCACGGCTGGCAAAGAAGCAGCGGGCGCTGTGCGCCAGGCGTTCGGCCGGCATCTGGCCCTCGCCCTCGCCTTCGAACCGGGCCTGCATGGCCTGGACCATTTCGTCCGCGGTCTGCGCGCCCTGGCAGGCGGCACGGATCTGCGCCATGGCAAGCGGAGACCAGCCCATGGCCTGGCCGCTGGCGGCGCAGGACAGGTAATGCAGTCCATCGTCGTCCGGCCGCTGCATGACCGCCTTGTTGAAGCGCTGCACCGATTCCCGGGCGCTCTCGCGCAGTGCCACGGGCAGCGCGGGATGCACTTGGGCTTCGTTTTCCAGCAGCATCAAGGCGTCGACGATGAAATCCGCGCCCAGCGATGCCAGCTCGGGCCGGCGGGCCAGTTCGCGGGCGGTGGCGGGGCCTTCTGCCAGCGCGTCCAGCAGGCGCAGGGCAGTGGCGCCGTCCACATGGTCGGCGGCGGCATCGGACAACGGGCTCTCCCGGGTTTCGCTGCGCGCGGTGGCCAGGATCCAGGTCCTGTCCAGGCGGAACTGCGCATGCTGCTGCGCGCTGGCCTGGGGGGCGCCACGGGTGTACAGATCCCAGCGGAAGGACCGGTTCACCGCGAAGTCGCGCAGGGTCTCCCGCAGCACCGGGTCATTGACCCCCCGCAGCAACTCCCGCGTGGCCGGGGGCAGGATGGCCGCATCCACCTGCTGGGACAGCACCGCGGGCGCTGCGAACTCCAGCCCCGCCTCGGCCATCTCGGCGGCGACCTGGTGAAAGTGCATGGGGTGCCAGTCGGGATTGAAATACTCGTGCGCAGCGTAGTGCGGATCGAGCCGCCGCAGCCCGTACAGACGGGCCTGCACCGAGAGGTCGTCCGAGAAATAGGCGGGGTTCACCTTGGCGAAATCGTCGAGGAAATCCAGCGTTTGCGACAACCGCTCGATCGGCGTTGCGCTGACCGGAACCTGGCGCAATCCATGCAGGTTCACCAGTTCGCGCAGCGGCATCTGCGCGGCCCAGCCGGGCAGTGCGTTGTGGCTCACGAAGACGACGCCTCCCGGGCGCAGCCGCTCGGCGATGAAACGCATCACCACCTTGCGCAGCGGCGGCGAGATCCAGGAATACACGCCGTGCATGGAGATGATGTCCATGGGCGGCAGGTCACGATCGAGCAAGGTCTCGAAGGCGTCTTCGAACACCTCCACGTTCGACAGCCCCGCGTCCCGGGCCAGTTCGTTGGCATAGGCGACGTGATGGGGGTTGAAGTCGTTGCCGTAAAAGCGCATGTGCGGAAAGCAAGCCGCATGCGCCACCAGCGGCAGGCCGAACCCCATGCCCAGCTCGAAGCAGTTCAGGGGGGCTGACAGATCGGGGCCGCACACGCCGCGGGACTCCAGGGCCACGCTCATCTGCGCGGGCGAGAGGGCGCGGTAGTAGCCGCGGGTATAGGGTTCGCTGCGCACGTCGAGCACGGCGGGCTGGGGTGATTTCATCGGTCTTCCTCTGAGCGTTGGGACGGTGACAGGGCGTGTGCACCTTCGCTTTCGCGAAAGGCACCAAAAGCTGCGCCCATTGCAGCCGCAACGCGCAGCCAGGCCGGTCCAACAGTCGAAACGATGGCCGGAAAGGCGAAGCAGAGGCGCCATGTCGTCCCCTGCCCCACCCCATGCCGCGCATGCCGACGCCCCTGCGGCACCCTTCCCGGCGGGACTGGGTACGGGCCCTGAAACCACCGGAATCAAGGCCTTCGCGCCGCGGGCCGTGTCTTCGCCTGCGGTGCCGCGACGGCGGTGGCCCCAACCTACTCTTCGTTTGCCAGCCAACGAACCGGAGTACTGCGTTGAAGTCCACCGCCCCCATCTCTCGCAAGCCATCCGCCACCCCGGCCTGCGGCATGGGAGCCGTTCAGCGCGACACCCTCGCCGCCGTGCTGCTTGCCCTGTCTCTCACCGGGTCCGCTTTCGCACAGCCCTCCATGGGCTACATGAAAATGTCCCATCAGCTGGGCAGCCTCTCCAGCATTTCCGCCTCCGCCAGCCCCTTCGCCGCTCCGGCGACGGACCGGGCGCAGGGCGATGCCGCCGTGGCCACCCGGCCCGTCGCGATGCCATCGGCCCGGGCCACATCGCTGTCGGCCGCGCAGCCCCTGCCCCTGCCCCCCAGCGCCATAGAAGCAGCGGCCTGGGAGAAGGGCCGATTCGTCTACCGGGCGGAGAACAAGCGGATCGCGGACGTGCTGCAGGATTTCGCCGCCAGCCGCGGCACCCCCGCCATCGTGGCCGATGGCGTGGACGGCGTGGTCAACGCCAACTTCGATCTCAAGCCGCGCGAATTCCTTGACAGCGTCTCCCGGGCCTACAACCTGCTGTGGTATCACGACGGGTCGGCGCTGTACTTCTATCCGGGCCGCTCCATGCAAAGCCGCATGTTCCGGCTCAAGGGTTTCAACCGGGAACAGGTGGCGGAGCTGCTGCAGTCGTTCGACCTGGGCGACAAGCGCTACCCCATCCGGTTCAACGAGGCCAGCAGCACGCTGTATGCGTCCGGCCCACCCCGGCATCTGGAACTGGTGAGTTCGGCCCTCGAAGCGCTCGACGCGGGCGTGACCGACAACAACGCTCGCACGGCGCGCGTCTTCTCGCTCCAATTCGCCTCTGCAGGCGACCGGGCCGTGGGCAACACCACCGTGCCAGGCGTGGCCACCATGCTGCGCAAGCTCTACGGTGAGCGCGAAAAGGAAGGCGCCAGCATCGCCCCCCTGGTGCGGATGATGGACAAGGACAACGACAACACGCGCAAGAAACTCGGCGCGTATATCCCCCTGCCTTCGGCCAACCAGTTCCTGCCGCCGCTACCGCGCGCCACCAACCAGGACGCCAGCACGCCGGCCTCCGACCTGCGGCCGCTGACGCCCCCTGCGAAAAACCCGGAAGAAGACAACCAACCGCGTTTCGAAGCCGACGAAGGCACGAACTCGGTCGTGGTTTTCGGGCGCGCCGACCGCATGGCGGAGTTCGAGACCCTGATCCGCCGCCTCGACCAGAAACCCCAGCTCGTCGAACTGGAGGCCACGATCATCGAGGTCAATTCCGACAGTGTGGACGCGCTGGGCGTGAACTGGACCTTGCGAGGCAGTGACACCAATATCAGCATGAACCTGTCCAACAGCCTCATGCCTGCCGCAGCGCTGGGCACGATCGTGGCCGACGCGGGACGCCATCTGCTGGCCCGCGTCAATGCCCTGCAGGGCGAAGGCAAGGCCCGCGTCCTGTCCAAGCCGTCCGTCATGGGCGTCGCCAACCGGACCGCGGTCATGCGCGAAAAACGCGTGGCCACCGTGCGGGTGGCCGGCAATCTGGAAGCCAACCTGTTCCAGATCGAGGCCGGCACGCTGCTGGAGATGACGCCGCAGGTCACCCGCATGGATGGCAGCAACAACATCAAACTCACGCTCTACATCGAAGACGGAGCGTTCGAGACGAACGTGGTGGACCAGGTCCCCATCGTGAAGAAAACCGAGATCCGCACCGAAGCCCATGTGCGCGAGGGCGAGAGCCTGCTCATCGGGGGCATCACCGTGGAGTCGGAGCAGTCCCAGAACAACGCCGTTCCCGGACTTTCCAAGCTGCCGCTCGTGGGCGGGGCATTTCGCAACAACGAGCGCCAGACGCAGCGCACCGAGCGGCTTTTCCTCATCACGCCGCGCCTTCTCAACGCCGCCTCGCCTGCTCCTGTCGCCTTCTTGAATGAGGTTCGCAAGCCATGAAGCAGCTTCGCATACTGACCGGCCAGCATGCCGGCGCACAGATAAATTTGACCTCAACGCGCTACCTGATCAGCGCGGAAGACGCAGCAGATATCCAGCTCACCGACTGGACTTCGGATGCGATGTTGATCGAAGCGGGAGAGGACGGAATGATTCAGTTCGCGCTGTCGCCACAAGGCCCTGCCCCGGCATGGCTGCCCATGGAGGACTTCACGCCCCATCGCATGGGTGACATCGTGCTGTGCACCGGCCCCGGCAACGCCACCTGGCCCGCCAGCGTCGATCTGATCGCCCGTCTCAACCAGGTACCCGTCGTGGCGCCCCACAGCCGCAAGATGTCGCCCATGATCCTTTCGGCGGTGGTGGGAACCGCGCTCATGACTGCGGCGCTGAGCGCGGCCGTCGCGCCGTTGACCCCCTCCAAGAAGGATCGCCCCGCCACCGACTCCGTTGCCCGCGAGGCGGTGCCCAAGGAACCGCTCCTGGTGCGGGTTCAGCGCGCCCTGGCGACAGCTCCGGTCTCCGGGCTGGAGGTGGTGGCCCAGGCGGATGGCGTCGTCGTGCGCGGCCTGCTGGCCGAAGCCTCGGATGCGGACACCGTTCGCCAACTGCTGGCGCCTTTCAAATCGGAACGCATCGTGCACGCCTATGCGACGAGCAACGAAGTGGAGCAAAGCATCGCCGACGCGATTGCACGCCCGGGCATTCGCGTCCATCACCTGGGCGAAGGGCGCTTCAACGTCACCGGAGACACACAGAACCTGTCGGCGCTCAAGGACAGCGCCACGCGCATCGCGTCCGACCTGGCACCGCTGGTCAAGCGGATCGACGTGAGCGCGGCAGAACTTCCCCCTGCAGGCGTCAAGCGCATGAGCGCGCTGATGAACGCAGGGGACCTGCAGTACGTACAGACACGCGACGGCGTGAAACACCTCTCGCCACCGAATGCAGAGAGCCTGGCCGCCAACGACTGGTCGGTTTCCCGTTAACCCTTCACCCAACGAACGCCAACACCATGACTGCTTCCAACGAATCCATCATCTTCAGCGACCTCGCCAATCTGGACCAGGCGCTCACCGAGGACAAGAGTGGCGACCGTGCGCGGGCCATGATCCGCTACTTCGCGGAGATCGCGGATGAGAGCAGCGCCATGCTGAAGTCCACCCAGGTGGACGCCGAGCGCCAGCTCGTCACGCAGCTGATCCAGGCGTTCTACGCATCGCAGCGCGTGATCCAGCGGATCTGGGAAACCCTGCACGGCACCACCCTGGCCGTCTGAGACACAAGGAGCCCCTCCATGCTGGTCCTCGAAGCACCCGCCGCGGCCAAGAGCGCATATCCGGTGATCTACCGCAATCTCATGACCGTGGGCTTGCTGGGCACGATCTACCGGGTGGGCGAAGACGCGCAAACCATCCACTCCACCGTCGAGATGACGCTCGAAGACACCCACGGCTATTCGCTGTACCGCACCGTCGCCATGGCGATGGCCGGCCAGCTGGGCGAAGCGCGGGAGGCCCTCGCAGCGCGCATCGAGGAAGAGCCTCAGAACGGCGAGAACAAGATCGCCATGGCCGTCGCGATGCTCTTTGGCGGCGACAGGGGGTGGCGCTACTGGATCGACAACGTGCTGGCCACCCACGCAGACCAGGAGGTGCGCGAAGCCGCCTTCGGGGTGCTGAAGTACGTGGGCCAGCAAGGCCGGAGGGCCTCCCTGCACTGAACCGAAATTGGCACGGCGGCATCCGGCCGTCATGCCTCACCGAATGGAGGCCGCGCGGTGTGGCCTTCAATAACGCGGAATGTTCCGCACTTCACAAAGGAATTCATTATGTCTACCAGCAGACCCGATGGCGATACCCGTGCCCTGATGGCCCGCATGCAGCAGCAGCAAAACAACCAGAACGCCATGACGGCACTGCAAGCCGATCTGAGCGAGCAGCAAGGCAAGAACGCCGTCGTCTCCAACATGGCCGACGCGTTCCAAAAGAACTCCAAGGCCCTGTCGGACAAGCAAGCGCAAGGCGCGGGCTAAAGCAGCATCGCGCCATGGGCCGAAAAACGCTCATGGCGCTGCACTTCGTTTCCTCAACGTTCACTTCACAAAGGAATTCATTATGTCTACCAGCAGACCCGATGGCGATACCCGTGCCCTGATGGCCCGCATGCAGCAGCAGCAAAACAACCAGAACGCCATGACGGCACTGCAAGCCGATCTGAGCGAGCAGCAAGGCAAGAACGCCGTCGTCTCCAACATGGCCGACGCGTTCCAAAAGAACTCCAAGGCCCTGTCGGACAAGCAAGCGCAAGGCGCGGGCTGATGCTGCATCGCGCCATGGGCCGCACCGCTCATGGCGCAGCAAAGCCTTTTACTTTTTCCCTCACAGGAGAGCCCCCATGGTCAACAAAGCAGATGGCGACACCAAGGCCCTGATGGCCCGCATGCAGCAGCAGCAGGACAACCAGAACGCCATGACGGAACTGCAAGCCAAGCTGAGCGAGAGGCAAGGCCGCAACTCCGTCATCTCCAACATGGCCGACGCGTTCCAGAAAAGCTCCAAGAGCATGACGGACAAGCTTGCGCAGGCTGCGGGATGAAGCGATCGGATCCTCTTTGGATCCAAGGCGTTTCCCCCGCGCATGGATTGCAAGCCTGCCCCCAGCCGCCGCAGGCCATGCCACCTTTCATCACCACGATCGTGACCCTTCTGGCTTGCGCTTCGTACGTCGTACTGGTGAGCGCCGAGGCGGACCATCGACCGACGCCGGCGCAGGGCTGTACGCGAGCCCAGGCCGTCTATGCAGAAGAAACAGGAGTGTTTTTATGAATCCGAAATTTGAGCGCAAGGAATTCGTTACCGCGCTGATCAAACTGGTCTACCGGACCATCGCCCAGGGCATGAACGACGAGGCGTCGGACATCCTTGCCGGAATCCGCACGCTGCGCCCCAAAGTGGCGGAGCTGGACATGATCGATGGCTGGATTTCCTTCCGGCGCGGCGCCTACCGCGAATGCATCCAGCGCGTGCGCACCCTGGAGAACCACCCGGAGCAGTGGGGTTCCGCGAAAGCCATGATCGCCAACTGCCAATACATGCTGGGCGATCGCACATGGGAGATGACGCTGAACGAGCTGGAGCAAGGCAACGCCGGCCCGGATGCACTTGAACTGGTCAGCGGCCTGGTCATCAACCGGGCCCGGGCCGCGGGCACGTTCCAGGAAACCACCGAGGCCCCCAAGCCCGCCGAGGCCGCCAGCGTTTCCGCGTTCCAGATGCCTTTCATGTTCATGCGCGCCTGACACCCCTTCATTTCCGGAGAATCCACCATGGACCCCATCGGCAGCATTGGCGCGGCATCCAGTTCCCTCATCGTCGATCAGGCGTCCAGCCCCTCGATGAACATGAGCGCTGTCGCGGAGAAATTCGCTCGCATGATGAAGGACACGCCCCCACTGTCCTCCGTGGAGAGCGAGAGCCCGTCCACGCTGGGCAAGATGCTGATCAATCAGGACGAGTCCATCCGCAAGGAGATTCAGGACACGGCGGCGCTCATGCAGGCCGCGATCCAGCAGCCGCCCGGGGTGGACCTGACGGCGTACCAGGTCACTCTGATGTACCAGTTCGCCGGCACCCATTTCCAGGTCCAGGCGATGAGCAGCCTTGCGCAAACCGCCAAGACCGGCCTGCAAACGCTCATGCGCAACCAATAAACCCCTTTCAGCGAAGCACCCATCATGGCGCCATCCCTCTGCTCCCGCGCGGCGACCTATCGCCAGTTCGCGCGCCGCGCGCTGATCCCGCTGCTACTGTTGCTGGCCCTCACCGGCTGCAAGACGGACCTCTACACCAAGCAGACGGAGACCGATGCCAACGACATGGTGGCCGCCCTGCTGGAAAGCGGCGTGCAGGTGAGCAAGGCCACCACGGATGCCGGCAAGACCTGGAATGTGCAGGTCGACCAGGACGATGTGGTGCGCTCGCTGACCGTGTTGAGGTCCTATGGCCTGCCCCGCGAGCGCCACGTCACGCTCGGCGAGATGTTCAAGAAGGAAGGCCTCATCTCCACGCCGACCGAGGAGCGGGTGCGCTTCATCTATGGTGTGGCCCAGCAGCTGGAGGCCACGCTGTCGCAGATCGACGGCGTCGTCACCGCACGGGTGCACATCGTGCTGCCCAACAACGACCCCTTGGCATCCTCGGTCAAGCCGGCCAGCGCCTCGGTCTTCATCAAGTACCGCGAGAGCGCCAACCTGGCAGGGCTGGTCGCCGGCATCAAGAACATGGTGGCACGCAGCGTCGAAGGGCTGGCCTATGAGAACGTGACCGTCACACTCGTGCCAGGCATGCCTCTGAGCCCTGCCGTGCTGAAGGAAGAGTCCAACAACAGCCTGTGGATCGGCCTGGCCGCCTTGCTGTTCGTCCTTGCCGCGGCGGGTGGATGGCTGGCCTGGAAGCGCCCCGCCTGGCTGCCAGCGCCGCTGCGGCGCAAGGAAGCCAGCGCATCGCAGCCTGCCGTGGAGGCCGCCAAACCCAACCCCGCGCCAGCCACGGCGCCCGCGGGAGCCTCGGCATGACCCCCCTCCCCGACACGGCCGACGGCCTGGGGCGGCGGCCATGAGCCGGGCCAGCCAACTTGCCTCGCTGGCGCAGGCGCTCCAGTTGCGGCTCGAAGCCCTGCACGAAGGCATGGACCCGAGCTGGCGCGCCCCGCTCGGCCTGGCGCAGTCCGCTCAGGACTGGGACCAGGGTGCCGTGGGACAGCGCATGTCCATTGCGCTGTATGAACGCAGCTGTGGCCCCCTGCCTCCCCTGCCCTCCCTGGAGCACCCTGCCAGCCGGCTTGCGCTGATGGACCGGACAAAGATGCTGTCGCGGTTGTGCGCTCTCGCCCTGATGGGCCGGCCCGGTGTGTTGCGCTGCTGCGTCGAGCGCACGTCGCGGGCCGCGCTGCAGCAATGCCTGGGGCCGGCCTACGGGGCCCTGCGAGGCCTTCAGGAAGGCACACCCGTGCCCAGTGAAGTCGCATCGTGGACACCCCTCGCATGGGCCTGGGTCGGTTACCGCGAACTGGTGCGGGAAGGCGTGTGGCCCGACCGGGGATTGCGCCGGCTGGCCCGATTGTCTCTGCCCCTGTCGCGGCAGGACGAGCCCCGCGCCCGGCATGTGCCGGCGGCACTCAGCCCGGCCCATGCCCGCCTGGAGCGGCTGGAATCGCTGTTCGAAGGCACACCATGCTGATCTGGTCCAACCCGAACCGCGCCCAGCTGCGCACCGACACCGGCATCCTCCGGGCCCATGAAATCCCCACGGTGACCGGCGTACTGGGGCTGCTGGAGAGCGTCCGGGATGAATGCGCCGCCATCCGCGAGGAAGCCTGGGCCCAGGCTCAACGCACCGCCGACGAAGCCGAACAGTCGGCCCAGACCCTGTTGCAGCAGGCGCGGCAAGAGGCCGAAGCCCTGGTGGACGAGGCACGGCGCGAGGCGGCTGCCGAGCGAGAGCTGGGCTATGCCCACGGCGAGCGCGAAGCCGCCGCGCGGTGGCACGGCCGCTTCGCGCAGCTCAAGGCCACGCATGAAGCCGCCTGGCACGCCATGGACACCCAACTGGCCGGCGTGGTCGCGCTGGCCGTCGAGCGCATCGTGCAATCCGAATCGCGCGAAGCCCTGTTCCAGCGCGCCCTGTG
The DNA here is from genome assembly GCF_032929295.1 of Acidovorax sp. BLS4. Taxonomy (NCBI): domain Bacteria; kingdom Pseudomonadati; phylum Pseudomonadota; class Betaproteobacteria; order Burkholderiales; family Comamonadaceae; genus Acidovorax; species Acidovorax sp. BLS4. The sequence continues at coordinate 4,064,956 of NZ_CP136797.1, read as the reverse complement.
GACCGTGAAGGATGCGCTGCGCCAGGCAGGAACGGCCAGCCTGCGCGTTCATCCGGACGAGGCCGAGGCGGCACGCACCGCCATCGCCTCGGCCGTGCGTGGGCCGAACGAGCCCGAGGTGCGCGTCGAGACCGATGCATCGCTCGCGCTGGGCTCCTGCATCTTCGAGTCCGACATCGGCCGGCTCGACACCAGCCTCGGTGTGCAGCTCGCTGGCGTGCGCTCTGCACTGGAGCGGGCCACCCGGTTGGCGATGGCCAATGCTTCGCAGGAAGCCAGCACGCCGCCAGACCCCGAAGAGATCGAGATGGAACCTTTGCATGAGGTCCAGCTGACGTCCGCCCACGAAGCCACGGAGTGGCTGGAGGCGGACGAAGCCGAAGCCGAAGCCGAAGCCGAAGCCGAGGAAGCGGAAGCGGAGGCGGAAGCGGAAGCGGAAGCGGAAGCGGAAGCGGAAGCGGAGGCGGAAGCGGAAGCGGAAGCGGAGGCGGAGGCGGAGGCGGAGGCGGAGGCGGAGGCGGAGGCGGAGGCGGAGGCGGAGGCGGAGGCGGAGTCGGAGTCGGAGTCGGAGTCGGAGTCGGAGGAGCCTCTCGTAGCCGAGGACCCGCTGGACACCGAAGAGTCGGTGCCCGAGCAAACCCTGGCATCCGTTGCACCGCCTCTGGCCCAGAGGGCAAACGACTCGCCCAACTGGTTCTCATCCGCCAAGCCGTTGCACAACGACGACGATGCGGTGGACTGGCTCGAAACCCTGGACCCGATGAGCGGGACTGCCGGCGACGGCGATGACGATGACGATGACGACGAGGAAAAGCACCATGCTTGAAGTCTCCGGACTGCCCCAATGGATGGAGCAGGAAATTGCCTCCGCGACCATCGTTCGCCGCAGTGGCAAGGTCGTCGAGGTGATCGGCACCTTGATGCGCGTGACCGGCCTGGACGCCAAGCTCGGCGAGCTGTGCCATGTGCTCGATGAAAGCGGTGGCCTGCTGCAGGCCGCCGAAGTGATCGGCTTTGCCAACGGCCAGAGCATCCTGTCACCGTTCGGATCGATCCTCGGCGTGCGGGGCGGCTCGGCGGTGGTCGGCCTGGGCGAGGTGCTGTCCGTTCCTGTGGGACCCAAGCTGCTGGGCCGGGTGATCGACAGCCTGGGCCAGCCCATCGATGGCAAGGGTCCGCTCGATTGCCTCGAGCGGCGCCCGGTGTTCGCCCTTCCGCCCACGCCGATGGAGCGGGAAATGATCGAGCACCCCTTGCCCACCGGCGTGAAGGCCATCGATGCCCTGCTCACCCTGGGCGAAGGCCAGCGCATGGGCATCTTCGCGCCGGCGGGGGTTGGCAAGAGCACGTTGATGGGCATGCTGGCGCGTGGCACGGAGTGCGACATCAGCGTGATCGCGCTCATCGGCGAGCGAGGCCGCGAAGTGCGCGAATTCGTCGAGTTCATTCTGGGTGAAGAAGGCATGGCGCGGTCCGTGGTGGTGTGCGCCACCTCCGATCGGTCGTCCAGCGAACGCGCCAAGGCAGCCCATGTGGCCACCGCCGTGGCCGAGTACTACCGGGACCAGGGCTTGAAGGTACTGCTCATGATGGACTCGCTCACGCGCTTCGCCCGCGCTCAGCGGGAAATCGGCCTGGCTGCGGGCGAGCCCCCTGCGCGGCGCGGCTTCCCGCCCTCAGTGTTCGCCGAGATCCCCCGTCTGCTGGAGCGGGCCGGCATGGGTGCGGTGGGCTCGATCACGGCGCTGTACACCATTCTTTACGAGGACGAGAGCGGTGGCGACCCGATCTCCGAAGAAGTGCGAGGCATTCTGGACGGCCACATGATCCTGTCACGCAAGATCGCGGCCCGCAACCAGTACCCGGCCATCGACGTGCTGGGCAGCCTGAGCCGCGTGATGTCGCAGATCGTGCCCAAGGACCATCAGCAGGCGGGCGGACACTTTCGCCGCCTCATGGCGAAATACGACGAGATCGAACCGCTGGTGCAGATGGGGGAATACAAGCCCGGCAACGATGCGCTCGCGGACGAGGCCATGCAGAAAATGCCCCAGATCCTGGATTTCCTGAACCAGGCCACATCGGATCTCTGGGATTTCGACCGATCGGTGGGCACCTTGGCACACGTGGCCAACGGCTGACCCCACAGCCCGCCAGCCGGGATCCGGCCAACGGTCAGGCCAGGCGGCGGGGCAAGAGACCGGCGAGCGAAGCGATGGCCATGCGGCCCACGCCGGGCGCCGTGCGCCATGCGAACCGCGCTGCCTGCCCCAGCAGGCCCAGCGGGCGCACGTGGCCGTCAACCATGTCCCGCCACAACAGCCCCGTCAGCAGGCGCGACAGATCGATGCCGAGGTACAGCGCCGCCAGCGCCAGGCATGCCACACGCCGGACATGGCCAATACCGAACGCGCGGGCCACATCGGAGGCCACATGGCGATGCCCCACCTCTTCCTCGCAATGCCAGCGCCACATCCGCGCCTCACGGCCATCGCCCTGCAGCCAGGCCGTTCCCTGCAGCACCTGCGCTGAGAGCAGCGCAGTCAGGTGCTCGAATGCCTCGGCCAGCGCCAGGCGTGTCGGCAGCGGCAGACCGGCCAGGTCCTGGACCGCCGCCGCGACCCGCCCCTCCAATTTGGATACCGGCACGCCGGTCTGCGCCAGGCGCTCGTTGTAACGGCGGTGCGCTCGCTGGTGGGTGGCTTCTTCCCGCACGAAGCGCAGGGCCTCGTCACGCAGTGCGGGAGCCGAGACGCCTTGCCCGCCGTCGGCCTGGAGCGCATCGGAGATGGCATCGATCACGAAGGCTTCGCCGGACGGCAGCAACAGCGACAGGGCGTCGAAGAACCGCGTGCGGAACATGTCTCCATTCCAGGGCACCACACGGGCTTGCGTAGCGCTCAAAGCAGCGCTCCGGCCCAGTGCGTGGCACGTCGCAGCACCGCAAACGGCAGGATGCGCCACAGCGGCCACGCCGCCGCGAGCGGCACGGTGCCACGCAGCAGAACGCCGTGGTCCAGCGATTCCGCATGCGGGAAGTAGTCCGGCCGCACGCCGACGATCTCGCGAAAGCCCTTGCGATGGTAGTACCGCAGCTGGGCATCGGCCGGCAGGCCGCCGCGGCGCGAATGCACATAGGTTTCCGCATCGGGCGCAAGCCCTTCCTGCAAGGCCCGGCGCAATCCGGGCACTGGCGATCCCAGATAGATGTCGCGCCAGCCATGCCGAAGCGCATGGGGCCAGAAGAACCGGATCAACTGGCAGGCCGCTTCCGGGTCCACGCTGGTCAGGCTGATCCCGAAGAGGCTGCGGCCAGGCTTCGCGCCGACCGGTTGTCCTGCGCAATCGTGCCAGGACCGGGCGGCCACCAACGCCTCGCGGCAGGCCGGCTTCATGAAGAGCGACGCCAGCGCCTCTCCTGTTTTCGGGCAGAACGCACCCACGCACAGATCGGGATGGGCCAGGATGCGACTGCGCAGAGCCGCTTTGTCGGCGGCTTGCTCCGGCGTCCATTGCCGGGCTTCCAGGCGCAGCAATTGCGGAATGTCGTCCAGCCCCAAAAACCGCGCACGGGGCCTGCTCGCCACCTGAGCAATGCCCTGGGGCGCCATGGCTGGCGAACGCACGCTGCGCGACGGCATCCAGGAGCCCGCCGGCGCAGCGCGCCGAATCTGCATATCGAAAGACATGGGGTCGGATGATCGCCAGCCCGTATGAAAGGCTGATGACACCCCGTGCAATCGGCCACCGCTGGCCTGGCCCGCTCGCTTGTCGGTCGATCGCTTCGCATGCCGGCTGCCTGCGCTGGGTATGGCTGCCTACCCTGGAGGCATCCCGATCAACGCGAGAACGCCATGAACAGCCTTATCCTGAAAAGCCCCCCTACAGAACTGCGCCCGGTAGCGGGCGGCCTCTTCGCCTGGCTGAGCGCCAAGGCCTCCAGCGCCCATCGCCTGCGCCGCGCATCGTCCCATCGCATGGGTGGCGCGTCCTTGGCGCCTGCCGCAAAGCAAGCAGCCGCCCGGCCGGCCGAGCACCCCGTGCGGGACCTGTCCGAGGGGCAGGCTGGCGTGCCGGTGGTGCGTGGCACACAGGGCCTGCTCGACATCTGCGAGGACGGACTTTTCCCCGGGTTGCGCAAGATGGTGCTGCGGGGTGAGTTCAGCGACGCGGATCTGCAGCACCTGCCCGGGTCGCTTGAGGAGCTGGAACTGCTGCATTGCAAAGGCATCAGTTCCGCAGGCCTGGCACAACTTTGCCAGTTGGATCTGCGCTCGCTCACGGCCCGCCATCTTCACATCGATGCGCAAGGCGCCGCGATCCTCGCAGGCCATCCCACGCTGCGCTGCCTGGACCTCAGCCACAACCCGATTGGCGATGAAGGCGCTCGCGCGCTGGCTCGAAACCCCGGCGTGCAAACGTTGCGGCTGAACGACTGCGGCATTGGCAATGCGGGCGCCACCGCCCTGGCCGCCAACCCCCACCTTCAGGTGTTGGAGCTGCGCAGCAACCCAACGTTGGGCGCCGAAGGCATCCGCGCCCTGGCCCGCAGCCACGGCATGCGTTCGCTCGACCTGAGCGACAACCGGCTGCGCGACCCGGCCATTGCCCCGCTGGGCAGCAACCGCAGCCTGACCCACCTGGTACTGGGCGGCAACCTGATCGGCGAAGACGGTGCCCGCAGCCTGGCGGCACACCCGTTCCTGGAATCGCTGAACATGCAACGCAACCGGATCGGGGACCAGGGCGCTGGCGCTCTGGCGCGCATGCCACGTTTGCACACACTGGTGGCATCGGGCAACGGCATCGGCACGGCCGGTGCGCAAGCCCTGGCACAGCACACCGCCCTGACCACCTTGGACCTGCGCCACAACCCGATTGGCGATGCAGGTGCCCAGGCGCTGGCCGACGCCCCGTCCCTCGTCTGCCTGGATGTGGGCAGTTGCCAGGTGGGCAATGCCGGCGCGTGCGCATTGGGCCGCTCCCGCACGCTGACGCGCCTGGTCCTGCGCAACGACATGGCCGGCACCGTGCAGATCACGGAAGCCGGCGCTTGCGCCCTGGCGGCCAGCACCTGCCTGACCGAACTCGATCTGGAGGGCCACCAGATCGGCTCCGGCGGTGCCCGGGCCCTGGCGGCCAATCCCCGGCTGCAGAAGCTGAATCTGGCCCGCAACCGGATCGGCGAGTCGGGCGCGCATGCGTTGGCTGGCAACCGCACGCTGGCATCGCTGGACCTCTGGAGCAACCCGTTTTCCGAGCGGGGAAACCGCGCGTATGCGCAAACGCATCGCGCATTGATGACGGCCCTCGGTTGAGGAACTCCGGCAGCGCCGGATCAACCGAAGGCTCCTGCCGCAAAGCCAGGGCAGGGCCCGGCCGTTGAGGCATGCCTGCTTCGGCTTGGCGTGCAGTCCGATGGTCGGGCAGGCAACAGTTGCCAGCCCGCAGGGCCCCCACTCCCTCACTCAATCGGATTTGGGCTTGACCCAATGGGTCAGTTCATCCCGGTGCTGCAGGGTGCGAAGGGTCTGATCGACCATTCCCTGGATTTGCGCGATCTCGCCTCGGTGGATACCAGCGCCAGCCGCACCGCCTCGCAACAGCTGCTGAGCGATCTGCAGGTCGGCCAATTCCGGCTTGCTGGCGTCCCGTAGTCCAGCCAGCGTGTCAATCGCCGCACTGAGGTACATCGCGTCATCGCCCCCCTGCTCGGAAATCACGCCCTGCAGCTCTTCAGCCAGGGCCACCAAACCATTCTGCGCGTGATACGCCGCATTTGACAGCCGTACCAGCTTGTTGTCTCGCCACTTGTCCAGGGAGTCCGTCAGGCTGTGCGATGCACCGCCCAGGTACTCCTTGCTCGCCTGCCAGACAAAATCGTTGGAGGAGCTCTGGCCAGCCTGCTGCAGCATGTAGCCCTGCGATCGCAGGGATTCGCCTGGCAAGGCGGAATTGGAGCCGCCCCGCCCCAATTGCCCGACCAAGGCGCCGATGCCGGTCGAGGCAACGCCCGCCATCACATTGGACGCCAGCGACCGGCCCATGTCGCTGATCCGGGCACGAACGTCGTCGCCATTGGGCAACCATGATCCGCTGGTGCGCCAGGGGCCGACCCAAAAGTGCTGCGTCAATGCCAGCGTTTCCTTGGCCACCTCCGCTCCATAGCCAGGCAACCCTTTGATGTCGGCCAGCCCCGCCGCTGGCAACCCGGGCTGGGGCAAGCTTCTGGCAAACACGTTGGCCTTTCGCGTTCCTCCGGCGAAATCATCCAGATTCGCATAGGCCACCGACTTGCCCATGCCCAATGCCAGTTTGGTCATGCCCCCCCCGAGCCCCGAAGCCCATAGCGAGTGCGCGAACACCAAGGCGGGATTGGTGAACGCGTAGATCGGCATCACCTGCCGGCGCAGCACATTGAAGCCCGCCGTCATCAGCGGCTGGGCCAATACCCCCCACTGTTTGCCATCCAGTGCCGCCTGCAGCGCGGTCACCGACTTGCGCCGCAGGTCCGCCTGGGCCTTCAGCTCGTTCATCGTGGGCAAATGCCGCGGACCACCGAGCGAGTCTGCCGTCACCGGCCTCCAGAACTCCTTGCATTTTTTCACCATCCGGATCTGTACCGGGCAAGGGTCGGGGACCAGCACGTGAGGATCGATGGCCTTGAACTGGGGAAAGTTGGCCAAGGCTGCTCGCCGGTCCATGGCCGACAGCAACGTGGTATCGACCATGTGCGCGGTGAGCCCCCCGAGGGTGCCGCCTGCGAGCGCCGGGTCGTACTGGTTGCTCAACTCTCCGATGTTCACCGATTGGCCTTCGGCATTCAGGCCCGAGCGTGGACCGATCGCGGTGGCCATCGCATTGGTGGCAGGCGAACGCGCCATCGAACTCAACAACTGCCGCGCAAAGTCGTACCCCGCAGGCAAGGCCGCATCGCCAGCCCGCAGCGAGTAGCCCTCGGCCCCGGCGGCCTCCTGCGCATTGGCATGCTGCCGGGCCCATTCCTCGTACACTGCCGCCATTTCGCGCTGCTGCTCGTTTTCTGTGCGAAACGGTATGTTACGCAGGAAGGCCACCAAGCGGTCGCCCGCGGACAGAGCGGTACGGTCTGAGGTCGGGGGGTCGACCACCACATGCGGCATGCTGGCCTCCAGATCCACCCTGTCGACGGCGATGTCTTGCACCGGCGCCTGCACATCGGTCACCTGAGCCGTCGCGGGCTCTGGCGTCTGGCCTCGCCATCCCACCTGTCCCGCCAGGGCATGGGCGCCGGTCCATGCAGCCCCCACGCCTTGCGCCATGCGCCACCCACCCGACTGCAAGGTCTGGCCAATGGTTTCCATCCAGCTGCGGGAGGTCCCGGCGTTGGCCAGGCTTTCATTCGGAGATGGCATGTCGATGGCGACGTAGCTTCCGGACGCCGACGGGGAGTTGGTGCTCCGTCCGGGCAACACTGTCCGGCGCACCGGAGTGGCCGACTCGGTGGTGCCTGGCGTGGCGCGCGGGCTCAAGCCCTGGTGCTCGAGCGTTTGCGTCGGGGGCCGCTCGGTCGTGTGGCTGGCGGCCGTGGTGTTGGCATCGGTCCGATGGGGGATGGTCCGGATGCTGCGGCCAGTGATGTTCGGGTGGTCCATGGGAGTGTCCTTGGGTCCAGAAGTTCGTGAAACGGAGAGTCCGCCGGTCTCAAGCCGAGGAAGGCGCTGGCGCGGGTTCGTCCAGCAGTGCCTGAAGCACACTGGCCCCGATGCCATTGAGCATGTCCATGGCGGTGGCCGCGTCTTGAGGCGCCTCGATCCAGGACAGCGAACTGAGCTGCAGCATGCCCTCAGCGGATGCTCCCAGATACCAGCCAAACTCCTTCAGGACCACGGCCTGCAGCGTCAAAAGCTTCAAGACCTCCGGACCGGCAAGCTCTTGCGCCGCGACCGGCAGCAGCACTTCGGGCAGCACCGCGGCATGCTCGGGGTGCAAGTGGAAACGGCCGGCCAAGCCGGCCGGCCCGCTGATAACCCGCGGGGCCACCAGGAGAAGGCCGTCTTCCGCCCGCAGGCCGATGTGCACGGCCAACTGGGTCAGGAAATCGATCTGGGCGCGCGTCGCGGCCTCGGGCACGCGGGCAACGGTGGATGGGGCGCTCATGGGAGTGTCCTATGACGAATTGAGTGGGGGGTGTGGGAGAGAAATCAGGGCACGGAGGTGGCACCGACGGAAAGACATTGCACTGCCGCTGCTGCTGAAAACGAGGCAGCAGGCCGTGTGGCGGCGGGATGCGCCGCACGCAGGCGCAGCGGCTGGCAGGGCAGGCGAACGCCTGCATGCACCAGCCGCTGTGGCCAAGCAAGGCCGGAAGATCCGCTGGCATGGCGCAGCAGACTTCCAGCCTCTTTTGCATCAGCCCGTGAAGGCCTTCGTACCGCGGTTTTCCGCACCTTCCACCTTGGTGGCTGCGGGTGCGAGCACATCGTGGGGCGCGCCAACGATGTCGTTGTTGGCCAGCTTGATGTTGGCCTGCGTCGCGTCGGTACGCACCACGGCTTCCTTGACGTTCCTGATCGTCGAGTTGGTGATCGAGATGTCGGTCGCGAAGTCCTTGCCACCGTTGGTGCGGACCAGCTTGCTGGTGCCATCGAAGAAGGAGTTGTCGATGGAGAAGGCGCCGCCGTGGTTGAGCTGGAACGTCTTGTCGGTGGCATTCGCCGCGCCGCCGTTCTTGAACACCACGTCGCCTTCGCCCTTCTTCGTCATGAAGTCCTCACCCACATCGCGGCCAAACACGCCGTCGAGGGTGGCGTTGCCTTGGGTGTGAATGCCATCGCCGCCGGAAATCTGGACGTTCTTAAGGGTAGCACCGGGTTCCAGGATGAATACCGGCTTCTGATTCTCGCTCTGGCCGCCGTCCCCAAGAGCAGGCCCCGCCTTGTAATGCACGTTGCCGCCGTCGAAGGTGGTGCCGGCCTTGACCACAATGGGCTCATTGACGATCTTTTCGCCGCTGGCGGGTGGAATGCTAGTTACCTTGCCGCCAGAGCCAGAACCCGTAGTGGAAGGGGTCTCGGAAGGCTTGGTGCCGGTAGAAGGGCCCGTCGTGGAAGGCTTGTCGGTGGAAGGCTTTTCCGTACCGCCGCCATCACCCACTGGAGGCTTCGTGCCGCCACCATCACCAGAAGGCTGCGTGCCGCCACCACCAGCAGAAGGCTGCGTGCCGCCACCACCAGCAGAAGGCTGCGTACCGCCGCCACCACCAGCAGAAGGCTGCGTGCCGCCGCCACCACCGGCAGAAGGCTGCGTGCCGCCGCCACCGCCAGCAGAAGGCTGCGTGCCGCCGCCACCACCGGCAGAAGGCTGCGTGCCGCCGCCACCGCCAGCAGAAGGCTGCGTGCCGCCGCCACCACCGCCTCCACCCGACTCGCTATCGGACTCGTCCGGCTTCTTGCCCGTCAGGAGTTCGATCAGCTTTTGCAGCAACTCCATCAGTTGTTGGGTTGCATCCTGTGCGCCACCATTTTGCTTGTCGCCATTGGCCAGCTTGTCCAATGCGCTGCTGTCGCCCTTGATGAGGGCCTCGACCAATTGCTTGAGCATGTCGCCCGGCGAGCCCTGCCCTTTTGCACCATCAGTTCCATCGACTCCACCGGAATCACCAGTTCCGCCAGTTCCACCGGCATTGCTGGTGCCGCCAGAGTCCTTGGTGCCGCCGGCTCCACCGCCACCACCAGAGCCTTCCGCCTTTCCGCCCTGCAGGGTTTGCAGGATTTGCAGAATCTGCTCGAGCACCTGCAGCAGCTGCTGGATCGACGACTGGCCGTCGCCGCTTTGCGTGCCGTCCGCGCCCTCAGGGCCGCCAGTGCCGCCGGCACCGTTTGTGCCTCCGGTGCCACCCGTACCGTTTTTCCTGCCCAGGTCTTCCACCGCACCCGAGCCACCCGACAGCAATGCTTCGATGAATTGCTTGGCCAGATCGCCAATGTCGCTGGCGCCTGTATTGCCGTCGCCACCGCTGCCGCCGCCGTTGGTTTGCCCCGTGCCGCCGGCACTGCCCGTGCCGCCTGTGGTCATCTTGTCCAGGATCTGGCGCAGATAGCTTTCGCCCAGTTGCTCCAGCAGGTTGCCACCGCTGCCGCTGTCCTTGCCCATTTCATCGAGCGTGTTGCCGCCACCGCCGCCGAGCTTGTCGGCAATGCTTTTGGCCAGATCGCTGGCAGGATTCTTCTGCGAGTTCTGCTCCATGGACTTGGCGATCTGCTGCAGCAACTCGCCGAACTGCTGGATCAGGCCGGCCACGCCCTGGCCCTTGTTCGCGCCGCCGCCTCCGTTGGCGCCGCCCGCGCCGCCCTTGCCCGACACACCATCCGTGCCGCCCGCTTTGCTGTCGGAACCGTCTTTGTCCATCGCTTTCATGACTTGCTGCAGCACCAGCACGACCAGCTGGAGCAGTTCGTCCTGCAGTTTCTGGGAAGAGTTCTGTTGGTTGTCCGACAGAGAGTCCAGGTTGTTGTTGAACCGGGATGTGGTCTGGGTTTGGAAATTGACTGACATACTGACTCCTTAAGGCAAAGTGAAAAAAAAGCTGCCCACTCCATGGCGGCTCAGACAGAGAAATGCGGCGGAGGGATCCACCGTGTTGCGCGACGGCGTGGGTTCAGAGAAAGCGACTGACTGCGGTGGCGACCGGATCGACACGTGGTGGGAAACCCCGGCCCCGCGGTGCACATCGCTGGGACACTGCAGGCGCGACGGCACGAGGGGCCGTCCACACCTCACCGACACAGCGCATCGGCGCGCCGCCAGTGCACAGGACAGGCTGGCAGTCCAGCTGCGAAGGCGGGACTGCGCGGCCTGCCGGTTGCCCTCAGCGTTATCCATGGGGCACCGCCGGCGATTGGGGTGAGGCAGGGGGCGAGGCCGCAGGCGACAGCAAACGCTTGATGCGCTCGGCCACGGGCCGCATCGTGAGTTGCGGCCGCACCTGCTGGAAGAAAACGCCCACCAGGAGTACCAGCAGCAGCATGGTCGTCGCCCCCTTGATGGGCTGCGCGAGGCTGTTGGGCTCCAGTTTTTCTGCGGCCTTGCCGAGCAAGCCGATGCCCAGATCGATGAGCATCAGGATCACGATCACCGGTCCGGCGATCTTGAGCACGGTTTCGGCGTAGTTGGTGACTTCGGTCGGCAGGAACCGCTCCATCAGCACCGACCAACTGGGCATGACGCCCGTGAGCGGCCACCACTCGTACGAATCGAACAGCAGGCCGATGAAGACCAGCATGCCCCCCAGCATGTAAAAGCCTACGATGGCCAGTTGCGACAGCAGGTTGCCCACCGGCGTGCTCTGCTGGCCGCTGAGCGGATTGGTCTGCTGGATGTTGTTGTAGCCGGTCTGGTTGTCAATGAGCATGCCCACGCTCTCGGCCACCCAGAAGACGGTGCCGACCGCGAACCCGATCAGCATTCCGATGACGCCCTCCTTGAGCACCAGCACCGCCATGTCCACGGCGGTCAGCGAATGCAGCAGTTCGGTCGGCTGGCCCCAGGCCACGAAGGCGCCCAGCACAAGCACGAGCCCACCGCGAGTGCGCCCATACAGCAGCATGTCGTTCGTCGCCGGCATGACGAGCATGGCGGCATAGATGCGCGCAGTGGACAGTGCCAGCACGGCAAAGAAGCCCTTGAGATCGAGGGTCAGCTGGAAAAGGCCCAGCCCCTGCTGCATGGAGGGGTCCATCGCCACCTCATGCCCTGGCGCCGCGCGCCAACTGCAATCGCGTGCGCGCAGCGGCACGGGAGCAGGCCAGCATGCGAGCAACGGCCGTTTCCTCTGCCTCCTCGTCCTGCGCGTCCTCCTGGGCCCGTTCAGCCTCCTGCACGGCCCGCTCCAGCCGGGCCTCGGTCGCCTCCAGTTGCTGCGTTGCGCGCCGCAGCGCGAACTCTCGCTCGGCCACCCGCTGCACGGCGGCTTCCACCTGCGCTGCCGCGCGCTGCGTCAGCTTGCCGGCATCGGCGCTGCGCACTTCCGCCTCCTTGACCAGGATTTGCAGCGTCACCACGTCCTGCGCATGAAAGCCTTGCGGACGCTCCGTGGTCGAGGCGATGCGGCCGCGCAGGTCGCTCTCGGCCTGGCGCACCTGCGCCTCCTCGGCCACGGCCGCTTCGTGCGCGGCCTGCTCGCGATCGCGCTGCCGGGCGCTCTCCTGCAATGCCGCTTCGCTCTGCTCGACGCGCCGCTTCTTCAGGCGCACCAGGATGCGCAACCCCTTGATCGTGCTCATGAATCCCTCTCCAACGGCCAACCGACATCGATTGACCTTCTGGCGGCAAGACTAGAAGCGCGCGGCCTCGCGCCATGGAGCCCGAACGAAGGCAGTCACGGCAATGCGAATGTGGGTACGCAGCGCAGGACTGCGATCCGTCACGTTCGTCTGCGAGGGCAAGGACTTCGCATGGATCGCATGCCAGGCGGCGTGCAAAGCTAGATTGCAAGAACCCATCGCGCACCGCGACCAACGAGCCCACGCCATGTCAGAAAAAACGGAAGAACCCACAGACAAGAAGCTCCTGGACGCCCGCAAGAAGGGAGAGGTTCCCAAGAGCCAGGACGTCGTGGCCGCGGCCATCCTGGTGGCCTCGCTGCTGGTGCTGATCGGCTCCGGCCCCATGCTCTACGACCACATCGCGAAGGTGGTGAAAACCGCCATGCACCAAGGCATGCAGGCGCAGGACACGCAGGAGGTTCTGGCGCTGATTTCCTCCATGGTGCTGGACGGCGCGATCGCCGCGTTCTCCCTGGTCATCGTCTCCGTGCTGGTGGCGATCATTGCCATGATGGGCCAGGTGGGGGTGATCATTTCGTTCGAAGCCATCCAGCCGAAATTCGAAAAACTGAACCCCGCCGAAGGCCTCAAGAAACTGATCAACGCACGCTCGATCATCGAGTTCTGCAAGTCGGTGGTGAAGGCCGTGGCACTGGGGGCCGTGATCTGGCAAATCGTGCTCAGCCTCGTGCCATTGCTGGTGGGGTCGGCCTACCTTTCTGCCCAAGGCGCGGGTCAGGTGGCGTGGAGCGCCATCCTGCGGTTGATCGGTTTTTCGTGCCTGGTGTTCGTGATCATCGGTCCCGTGGACTTCGGCTTGCAGCGCTGGCTGTTCATGCGCGACCAGCGCATGAGCAAGGACGATATCAAGCGGGAGCGCAAGGACAGCGACGGAGACCCCCATGTCAAGGGCCAGCAGCGCTCGCTGCGCGACGAGCTGGCCAACAGTCCACCGCAGGAACGCGTGCCCGGCGCCACCGTGGTGGTCACCAACCCGACCCACTACGCCGTGGCCCTGCTCTACGAGGAAGGCGTCACGCCCCTGCCCATCGTGGTGGCCAAGGGGATGGATGCACAGGCCGCGGTGATCCGCGGCCTGGCCGCAACGCATGGTGTTCCGATCATCGCCAACCCGCCCCTGGCCCGCGCGCTGCACCGCCTGCCGCTGAACCAACCCATTTCCGAAGAACTGCTCGAGTCCGTTGCCGTCGTGCTGCGCTGGGTCGCAGAACTCGACCAATTCGGCGGCGGCACGGCCGCAAACACCTCTCCTCCCTGACAAGCCTTCACCACCAGGAACACCCCATGGCCAAACGCTTCGACTCCACCCTGGTCAACGACATGACGATGGCGGGCTTTCTCGTCGGCGTGATCGCACTGATGATCCTTCCGCTGCCGACCATGCTCATCGATGCGCTGCTGGCCATCAACCTCACGGTGAGCATCCTGCTGCTGATGACCACGCTGTTCATACCGGACGCGCTGTCGCTTTCGACCTTTCCTTCGCTGCTGCTGTTCACCACGCTGTTCCGGCTGGCGCTGAACATCGCCTCCACCAAGGCGATCTTGCTGCATGCCGATGCAGGCCACCTGATCGAGAGCTTCGGGCAGTTGGTGGTGGGCGGCAATCTGGTGGTGGGGATCGTGGTGTTCCTGGTCATCACCATCGTCCAGTTCATCGTGATCGCCAAAGGCTCGGAGCGGGTGGCGGAAGTCGGCGCGCGCTTCACGCTGGATGCCCTGCCAGGCAAGCAGATGAGCATCGATGCCGACTTGCGCGCGGGCCTGTTGACGCCCGATGAAGCCAAGCGAAAACGCGCTCACCTCGGAATGGAAAGCATGCTGCACGGCGGCATGGACGGCGCGATGAAGTTCGTGAAAGGCGACGCCATCGCCGGGCTGATCATCACGATGGTGAACATCCTCGCAGGGGTTGTGGTCGGCATCATGTACCACAACATGACCGCCGGCGAAGCGGCCAACCGCTTCGCGGTGCTGTCCATCGGCGATGCCATGGTGTCGCAGATTCCGGCCCTCTTCATCTGTATGGCGGCCGGCGTTCTCACCACCCGGGTGACCGACGAGCACAAGAAAAAGCCCACCTCGCTCGGCCAGGACATGACCGAGCAACTCACCCGCAACCCCCGTTCGATGTACCTTGCCGCGGCGCTCACGGCGGGCTTCGGCTTCATTCCGGGCTTTCCGATGGTGCCTTTCGCCCTGCTGGCGGGCGGTCTGGTGGCTGGCGGGCACTTCCTCACCAAGAAACGAACCCAGCTCGCGGGCAACTCGCTGTCCAAGCCGATCGCGGCCCTGATGCGCGAAGGGGCCAAGGGAGACGCGCCCTCCATCCAGCAAAAAGCCCCCGAGTTCGCCAAGCCGCTGTCGATCCGCATGTCGGATGCGTTGGGCAAGCTGATCGATGCAGAGCGGCTCAACGGCGCACTCAACAAGGAACGGGAAGGACTGCAGTCCAGGCTGGGCCTGCCGTTTCCCGGCGCTGCGATGTGGGTGGACATCGAACTGACCGGCCTGCGCTACGAAGTGCTGATCAACGACGTTCCGGTGGCGCAGCCCGAACTGCCGGGCCGCATGCTGCTGCTGCTCGACCCCCAATCGCCCCTGGCCGCATCGGCCCAGCCACACGGGCCCGCACTGGGCAGCGAGGTCTCGCTGTGGCTGGCGCCGGAGGCCGTGCCCATGGCCCAGCGAGAAGGCGCATGCATCGATGTGGAGCAGGTCATCGCGCGCGAAGTCGTGGGCATGCTGCAGCGGCACGCCCACCTGTTCATGGGGGTTCAGGAGGTGCAGTGGGTGATCGAGCGCAGCACGCCGGAATACCCCGGTCTCGTGGCCGAGGTGCAGAAGATCATGCCCCTGCAGCGCATGGCCGAGGTGCTGCGCAGGCTGCTGGAAGAACAGGTGCCGATCCGCAACATCCGCAGCATTTTCGAGAGCCTGATCGTCTGGGGGCCCAAGGAAAAAGACCTGTTGCTGCTCACGGAGTACGTGCGCTCCGACCTCGGCCGCTATCTCGCGCATGAAGCGACCAGTGGCCAGCGGCATCTGTCGGCCATCTTGCTCGATCCGGACATCGAACAGGCGATCCGCGGCTGCATCAAGCCCACGCCGGCGGGGAACTACCTGGCCATGTCGCCCGACGACGCGCGCGACCTGACCGAGCGCATCGCCGCGGTCGCCGATACCGCCAGGCAGCCCGGCGTGGCCTTGGTGACGTCGATGGACATTCGCCGCTATGTCAAGAAGATGATCGAAAGCCGCCTCGACTGGCTGCGCGTGTACTCGTTCCAGGAGTTGGGAACCCAGGTGGAACTGCGGCCTATCGGCCGCGTTTCCTGAGGACCGCGGCCATGACCTCTCTCCAGCGCCCCGATCACACCCTGCGCCACGTCGCGCACCCTGCAGTGGCAGCCACCCCCGCGCTGCTGCGGCCGAACTCGCAAGAGCGGTTTCGCCGCGAGCTGTTTCCACCCGCACTCCCGCAGGACGACCCCGCCGAAGACGAAGTGATCGAGTCCACCGATCCCTTCGCCACGGCTGCGGAGGGCACCCCGCCCGACCCCATGGACTCGAGCGACGGAGAGCCTCGGGAGCAGGCCGATGCGCAAGGCGATTCGCCGAACGAGGAAGAGCGGGACAACAACGCACCACCCGCTCCTGCGCCGCAGGCTGCGACATCCGACCCCTTGCCGCCGCAATACTTCTTCATCCAGGGCGATACCGTTCCGCCACCGCTGGCACGCACACCCGCCCCCGGGGAAGCAGGGCAGGATCTGCCCGACGACCGGCCACCCGTGCACGCCGTCGGTGCCACCGGCACCGCCACGGATGCGGAGCCGCCGCAGTGGCTGCGAGATACCGCGCAAACCATTACCGATCTGTGCCTGCGGGCAGACCCGGCTTTCCAATCCTGGGCCGTCACGGTGCCCATGGACCCCAAGGTGCTGCCGGAATGCGAGCTGGCCCTGGGGCTTTCGTCCTATGCCATGACGCTTCGCTTCCGAACGATGTCGTCCGAGTCCCGCCACCTAATCTCAAAGCATCGCGATCAACTGCACGGGTTGCTTGCCCGCCTGGGCACGGCCCACCGAAGCATCGACATTGACCTGGAATGACCTTGAACGCAGTCAAGCCACTGGCTTTCCCCTTAAGCGACCTCGCAAGGTATCTGCCGCCCATGGACCACGGCGAAGCCCGTCTGGCGCGGGTGATGTTCGATCGGCGATTCGTGCGGTGGGTTCGGGCCCTTTCGGGACAAACGGGTGCGTCGGTCAGCCGGGCGCCCGGCCGATCCGGCAAACGCATCAGCATGGAATTTCGGTCGGCGCAGGGCACGATGCGGCTGTCGGTACCCAGGACCGACTGGCCTGCGCTGGAGATGGCGGCGCGCCTGCCAGACCCCGCGCTGGCCCGGGACGTTGTGCACTCGCTGCTGGCCCAGCTGCTCGCCCCGTTCCAGTCCCGCTTTGCCGGCCTGGTGCTGCATGGGATGCAGCTGGACTCCGGCGCTGCCCCTTTCGAGATCACCGCAAGAAATCGCCGCATCGGGCTGCAGGCCATCGACGAAGCGATGGCAGGACAGATCCAGGCGTTGCTGGCTGCCTCGGTCCGAAGCGACGCAAGCCACCTGCTCGGCCTGCGCGTGGCCTGCCGCATCCGGCTCGCGCGCAAAACGTATTGCGCCTCCGAACTGGGCTCGGTCAGTGCGGGCGATGTGCTGCTCACAGGCTTGCCCGCCGGCGCCTCGGCCTCTTTGCATTGCCACTTGTCTTTTGGAATGGGCGTCTCCATGGAAACCACTGCACAACTCGATATCGACTCGCACCAAGCCACGCTCGACGGCACACCTGAGCCCGGCAGCGAACCCATTCCGGAGCACGACCTGCCAGCGGGTGCGGAAATCGGTGCCATCGGAAAGCTGTCCATCCCCGTGGCCTTCGAGATAGACAGCGCCCGCGTCCGGCTCGACGATCTCGCGGCCTTCGGTCCGGGCTCGGTCATCACGCTGGACATGCCCGTGCGCGAAGCACTGGTGCGCCTCGTGTGCCACGACCAGGTGATCGGTACCGGCCGCCTGATTGTCATCGGCGAGCAACTCGGCGTGCGCATCGAGCGAATGGGGCTCAGCCTGGCGGCCGAAGCACCACCACAAGATTTGCCATGACCCCGCTGTCATCCGTCCAGGGGCTGGACCCCATCTCGCTGTTCATCGCCCTGATGGCGCTGGCGGTGCTGCCGTTCGCGGCCATGGTGGTCACCTCGTACACCAAGGTGGTGGTGGTGCTGGGCTTGCTGCGCAACGCGCTGGGCATTCAGCAGGTGCCGCCCAACATGGTGCTCAACGGCATCGCCATCATCATTTCGATTTACGTCATGGCGCCGGTCGCCATGGAGGCGGCCGACAAGATCCAGAACGGGCCGCCGTCATCGCAGACGTCGAACACCCAGCAGCTGCTGGCAGCCGCCTCCGCCGCGAAGGAGCCGTTCCGGCAATTCCTCGTCAAGCACGCGCACCCGGCCGAAAAGGCATTTTTCCTGAAGTCGGCACAGGCGATATGGCCCCAGGAACGCGCAAAAGCGCTTCTGGTCGACGACCTGATCGTGGTGGCCCCGGCTTTCTTGCTGACGGAGCTGACGGCCGCCTTTCGCATCGGTTTCCTGCTGTATCTGGCCTTCGTGATCGTGGAGCTCGTCATCGCCAACGTGCTGCTGGCCATGGGCCTGTCTCAGGTGTCGCCCACCAACATCGCCATCCCGTTCAAGCTGTTGCTGTTCGTCGTGCTCGACGGGTGGTCCCAGGTCATGCACGGACTCGTGCTGACCTACCGATGACGGAGGACGCAACCCCATGACGCACGACAACATCGTTCAACTGACGTCCGAGGCACTCATGCTGTGCCTCATTCTGTCGCTGCCCGCGGTGGCCGTGGCGGCCATCGTCGGTTTGCTGGTGGCGCTGGTGCAAGCCGTGACATCGCTCCAGGATGCTGCCATTTCACAGGGCATCAAGCTGATCTGCGTGACCGTCACTGTTGCGGTCTCCGCCCCGTGGGTCGGGAACACCGTGCTGCAGTTCTCCCAAAGGCTGCTCGCGGCCACGTTCACGCCATGAACCCCAATGCGCCGCTCTTTCGCGGGCTGCAACAGCTGCAGCGGCTCAAGCAGTTGCGCCTGCGCGAGCACAATCATTTGATCGCAGTGCAGCATGAGCAGGCCGCGCGCAACGCCTCGCTCATGCAGCAGGGCCGGTTCGGCGACTACATTTTCCGCACGGTTCCCCGCCCACCGCTGCCCTTGCCACCCAAGCAGGCCCGGCTCCCCGGCCAGCCCGATGCCCCGCTCTTGGCACCGGGACAAGACATTCCGCTCGAAATCCTGCAGGCCGGTCCCGAAGAATCCGAAGCACGGCAAGGATCTGCGGAGCGGTGGAAGGCGGCCCTCGACGACGACCGTGGAGAACGCTACGCGCGGTACCGGGAATCGCTCCGGGACACCGGGAACGAGCCCGCGGCGCTGGACAGTTTCCTGCGACAAGGAGGCAGCAGCCGTGACAAGGGGGATTCCCAGGAGAATTCCGAAGGCGGCAATTCCGGATCAGGGTCCGGATCGGGATCCGGCTCGGGATCGGGTTCTGGCTCCGGGTCGGGCTCCGGGTCGGGCTCCGGCAAAGGCGATCAAGGAAGTTCGCGTGACAACCCGCAAACCAGCCGGATGGCCAAGCCAGGCCTGGCTGGGGGTGCCATGGCGGCCCAGCATGTTTTGCAGCAGCACTACGCCGGCACGGCGCAAGACCGGGCCCATGTCCTTACACGGCGGCTTTGGGATCACAGCCGAAAGCCCCACTTCGCTGCCACCCCCACGCGGGGCATGGCGGAGATGGCGGCGTACCTTCAAAACCACGAAGAACGGGGTGCATTGGGCACCCTGCAACGGGTCAAGATGGCGTTGTTGCTGTGCGGGGGGCCCGCACCCGATGCAGCCAGTGACACCGTTCGCATGAAAGACCTCAAGGCCTTGCTGCCGCTGGCTTTGCTGAGCACCGATCTCCCACGCACGCCGTCCCAGGCAAGCATCGCTGCAGAGCGGCAATTGCAGGCCAGCCAATCCTTGAAACGGCCCGTTCGCCCATGAGTCTCGATCAATACAACCAGTTGGTCACCGAGCTGTGCGAGGCCATCGACTTGCCCGATCCGCAGGCGGTGCTCGCGCAGGGCTGGATCGAGGTCGAAGGGTTCGAGGTTCTGCTGTCGCACTACGAGAACGACCCTGCTGCGCTGTATCTCAACTTCCATTTCGGCATCGTCACCGCAGGGCGCACGCTGACCATCTTTCGGCTCCTGCTGGAGGCCAATCTCACCGTGTATGCGCAGGATCAGGCCCAGGCAGGCATCAACCCCGATACAGGAGGCATCATCCTGATCGTGCGGGTGCCGATGACGCCGGAAATCACCGGGACCTGGCTGGCCGAAACACTGACCCACTACACAGAGCACGGACGGTACTGGAAGGACAACGTGCTGAGTTCCACCGACGAAGCCTTCAACGGCATCTGTGCGGGGGACTACATCTGGCTCAAGGTGTGAAACCCAGGCCCCCGCCGCCCATGCCCCGATCGGGCTAGAACGTGTTCAAGGTCTTTTTTGGAGCACGTGCTGGCACGCAATCGGACGGGGCGGGGGTCCGTGGCACCGCATGGGCGGGTGCCCACGCAAGCCGCCGGAACGCTGCGTCATCCGGTTGCGCTCCAACCCGCGGGACCCATGCCTTCTCAAGCGGCCTGCGTGGTGGCGCTGGCCGAAGTCCCAGGCAATGGGTGGCGCACCACGCTTTGCACCCGATTGCGAAACGTCACCTGCACGGCCCGAAAAAGACATTGAGCACGGTCCTGCTGCCGTTACCAGTAAAGCGCGGTGTATTCGTTGCCGACCGCCTCCGTCCCCTCATGGGACAGCAGCCGGTAGCCCCGTCCATAAGCCGCCTGGACGCGCAGCTGGCAACCGGCCTCTCGCAGTTTGGTGCGCAGCTTGTAGATGTGCTGCTCCAGGGTGCGTTTGTTGGACTCGACCGAGCGCCCCCACACCTTGGCGATGATCGTAGGCAAGGACACCACCTGGTTGGGCTTGGAAAACAGCAGGCAGGCCAGTTCACATTCACGGTGCGTGAGGCCCACTGTCTTGTCTCCATGAACGAGGCAAAGCCTGGCGGGGTCGAGCCGGCAGCCGTCGACATCGATCGGGTGGGCGGCCTGGAACGCCTGGGCTTCCATGTGGCCGCGCAGCCGGGTCTTGAGTTCGTCATGCCCGACGCGGGAAAGGCTGATGTAGTCCACCGCACCGCAGGCCAGGGCCACGCCGAAGCCGGCGTGCAACTCGGCCCCCACCACCACGACGGGAACCTGATCGGAGACGCAGGTTTTGATCAATCCCAGATCTTCCGCCAAAGTGCCTCCGCAGTCTTCAAGGATCACGGCATCAAAGGCCTGCTGTCTCACTTGCATGCGAAAAGCCGCAATGCTGACGTGCAGCATGGCTTGAATTCCGCCACGGGAAAGCAGGTCCACCAGGAACTGGTTCACCGTCGATCGACGCGAAAGAAGAGCAATGTTCATGGAATCCCTCGACGCAAATTTATATCGACAAATGGCGGCGCATCACGCTGCCCCCTTGGCCTGTTCAGCTGGACCGTGGGTGCCAAAAAAGCGCCATCCGGTTGCTACACATAGTCACAGATTTTGCAATTTTTTCCCAACCTTCCGCGGAACAGAATCAGCGAAATATTCTCTGCAGTATGCCCTTTCGATAGGTCAATTGCTTATAGGCAATAACTATTCGACGCCATAGCAGTCCCTTATCAGTCTCCGGTCCAGGCTTTGTGCGCTCAATTGGCTGGCGCAGCAGTCCCTGTTTTTTTACTGGCCGTTCTGGATTCGCCGCGCTCCCCTCTCTCGCTGCAAATCCCGTCCTCGACGGACTGATTTCACTCTAAGCACCTCGCATGAACGACGAAGCAGCCCTTCATGAAAAACCGATGACTTGCCGATGAACATTGGATGAACAGGGGAGCGGATGTGCTGCCAATAGCTTCAGGCAACGCGTGCAAAGGTATCCGAAGGCACTCACCATAAAACGTGGCAATTAGCAAAAATTGAGGATTGAACGTAAGGAAGTTGAGCATTGCCCGGACGCCCGTTCCTAGCATTGACTGGTCATCAATCAAAGGCGCGGCAACACCGCGAAGACCCATGCTGCTCACACTTCTGTCGTTGACCTGCCAGCGCGCCCAAGCCCAGGCGCCAGAGCTTTCCAATCTCATTCACGCCATGCGCGTCAAGGACGCGGCGGGCATCGGCCGCCGGCGCCTGGAGCGCAATGGCCGCGATACGGGCACGCCGCAGGAAGGCGCGCTGCTCGGGCGCAGCCTGCTGCTGGTTGGCATGGAAGAGGCCGCCAGCGAAGTGTTCCACCAGCAGCTCAAGGCCTATGACCAGGTATCGCGCAGCAACGTGCGCTGGCAGTCGGCACTGGACCAGGCCTGGCTCTTTCATCATCTGAACAAGCCCGCCCGTGCCGTGGCCTGCTGGTCGATCGTGGCCAGCGACCACGAAGCCCCGCTCGAATTGCGTGTGGAAGGCCATTGCGGCAAGGCGCTGTCGATGCAGGCCCTGGGCCAGCATGCCGAAGCCCTGGCCACCGCACGCCAGGCGGAAGCGCTCTGCCAGTCAGCCGCCGCAGCCATGCTGGAGCCGCACGCCAGGGCGATCCGCCTGGAGGTGCTGGCCCGGGTGCACCTGCTGCGCCATGAAGAACTGACAGACCATGCGCTGTCGGAGTCCGCCATGGCACTGGCACGCGATCTGCCGACCGAGGCAGAGATGGTGGCCGAACTGGCGGCGCTCGAGTCAAGCCCCCACGCGCCCGAACTGCTGCGGGCCCGACTGGCTTACCTGCGCTGCGGCTTGCTGGGACACCACCCTGCCAGCCGGCAAGAGGCGGTGGCGAGCTTCGTGCGCTGGCTGCGCGAACACGAACTGGCGGGCCTGGAATCGCAAGTGCGGGTGGAAGCCTGCCTCGCGCTGCTGACCGACAAGGCGGCCACGGGTGCCCGCGATGTGATCCAGCCGCTGGCCAGCGTCGAACGCGAGGTCGATCGGCACCCTTACGCGTCGGACATCCAATACTGCCTGTCCAAGATCCACATGGAAGAAGGCCGGCTGGGCGAGTCACTGCGCCAGTACAAGCGCCACGTGGCCCAGGCCATGCGCGTGGTGCACAACACGGTGCTGGCGCGCATGAACAGCGCCGCGTCCACCCTGCCCTCCCAGGCCCAGGACACGACCGGCTTGCGCCTGCCGCCCCGCTACCGCGCGGCCTACCGCTACATCGTCGAGCACCTGCACGACGCCAACCTTTCGGTGCGTGAAATCGCAGGCCGCCTGGGGGTCACCGAACGCGCCCTGCAACTGGCGTTCCGCAACCACCTGGGCATGACGCCTGCCGAACTGATCCGGACCGAGCGCGTGAAGCGCATCGAGGACGAACTGCGCGAGATGAGCGAAACCGGCGGACGGGCCCACATGCTGGACGTCGCGTCACGCTGGGGCATCTGCAACCGGTCCACGCTGGCCAACGCCTTCAAGCTGTCCGCCGGGCGTCCCGCCGATGCGCACTGATATCACGGCTGGCGGGACGCGACAGCCGCCCGCCGCCCTGCCGTCACTTCACGGAGGTCTTGGCGCCTTGCTCGACCAGCCGCGCGAACTCTTCATGTTCGTAGGCGATGTAGGTCTCCATCATGCTGCGGTAGATGGCCTCGATCACCTCGGGCTGGCCGCCTTCGGCCAGCGCACGCTCGCGCACCCGGCGCACGATGAATTCGATGCGGCCTTCGTCCCGCACCTGGGACTCGCGCTGCTTGTTCAATGCGGCCTGGGTCATGTAGCCGCCGCGCTCCACCAGCAACGGCACCAGGATGTCGTCCAGCGCGTCGATGCGCGCACGCACCTGCGCCATGCTGCTGCAGCGCTCCACCTTGTCGATCGCCCGGGTCATCATTCGAGTCCTTCCTCAACCAGTTCGGCAGCGCGCAGCAGAGCGCGGGCCTTGTGTTCCGTTTCCTTCCACTCCAGCTCGGGCACCGAGTCGGCCACGACGCCGGCCGCGGCCTGAACATAGAGCGTTCCGTCTTTCACGATGCCGGTGCGGATGGCAATGGCCACATCCATGTCCCCGGCGTAGCTGAGATAGCCGCACGCCCCGCCATACAGGCCACGCTTGACGGGCTCCAGCTGGTCGATCAGCTCCATCGCATGCACCTTGGGCGCGCCGGTGAGCGTGCCTGCCGGAAACGTGGCCTTCAACACGTCCATGTTGGTCATGCCGTCATTGAGCAGGCCCTCGACGTTGCTCACGATGTGCATCACGTGGCTGTAGCGCTCCACGGCGAACGCCTCCGTCACCTTCACCGAGCCCGTCTTGGCGATGCGCCCGATGTCGTTGCGCGCAAGGTCGATCAGCATCACGTGCTCCGCGCGCTCCTTGGGGTCGTTGACCAGTTCGATTTCCGTGGCCTTGTCATGCTCGGGCGTGTTGCCGCGCGGGCGCGTTCCGGCCAAAGGCCGGATCGTGACCTTCTGGCCTTGCGGGGTGCTCTCTTGCCGCACCAGGATCTCCGGCGACGCCGAGACGATGTGGAAGTCGCCCATGTGGTAGTAAAACATGTAGGGCGAGGGGTTCAGCGACCGCAGCGCGCGGTACAGGGAGAGCGGCGATTCGGTGTAGCGCTTGTGGATGCGCTGGCCCACCTGCACCTGCATGAAGTCGCCCGCGGCGATCAGCTCCTTGGCTCGGTCCACCGCCGCCAGGTAATCGGCCTTGGCAAAGTCGCGCTGGGGAGGATGGCTCTCCGTCGGTTTGACGACCGGCGCGGCCACCGAATACTTGAGCTGGTCCTTCAAACCCCGCAGGCGTTGCTTGCCCCTGGAATACGCCTCGGGCTGGCCCGGGTCCGCGTAGACGATGAGGTACAGCTTGCCCGAGAGGTTGTCGATGACCGCCAGTTCCTCGCACTGCAGCAGCAGGATGTCGGGCAGGCCCATCGTGTCGGGCGGGCAACTCGCTTCGAGCTTCTTTTCGACGTAACGCACCGCGTCATAGCCGAAGTACCCCGCCAGGCCGCCGCAGAACCGCGGCAGGCCGGGGCGCAGCGCCACCTTGAAACGCTTCTGGTACGCCTCGATGAAATCCAGCGGATTGCCGGCGGCGGTCTCGACCACCTGCCCATCGGTGACCACCTCGGTCTTGGCGTCGGCCCCGAAGCCGCTGGCCCTCAGCAAGGTGCGCGCCGGCAGGCCAATGAAGCTGTAGCGGCCGAACCGCTCGCCCCCCACGACCGATTCGAGCAGGAAACTGTATTTGCCGCCGTCCTTGCTGTAGGCCAGCTTCAGGTACAGCGAAAGCGGCGTCTCCAGGTCGGCGAAGGCCTCCGCGATGAGCGGAATGCGGTTGTAGCCTTCGCTGGCCAGGCTTTTGAATTCAAGTTCTGTAATCACGGGAATTTCCCAGTCGGGCAGCGCCAGCACAAGGACGTGGGGCGCCGCAGTTCATTGCGTTCGGCCCGTCAGGGCCACGGGTGCAGCTGGGATTGCCCCAGGTGCCATCAGGCGTTCGATGCGGCTGGCTTGCGCCAGGGCCAGGCTCCCCGGTCGCTGCAACCTGTGATGAACACGTGGTGAATGAACATGGGGAGAAAGTGTAGCAAAGCGCCTGCGCCCGCCCGCCGCGGCCAGCGAACCAGGGGCCCTGCCGCAATCCTTGCTGAAAACCCTGTTGTGCACGCCCGGACACGCGGCAACAATCAGAAACGAACGATCGTTCTTTTTTTGGGAGTTGCCATGATGTTTCTGCAGCGGTGGCTGGCAGCCACCCTCGCCGGCCTTCTTGTGACC
Source organism: Acidovorax sp. BLS4 (assembly GCF_032929295.1). Classification (NCBI taxonomy): domain Bacteria; kingdom Pseudomonadati; phylum Pseudomonadota; class Betaproteobacteria; order Burkholderiales; family Comamonadaceae; genus Acidovorax; species Acidovorax sp. BLS4. The sequence goes on along the minus strand of NZ_CP136797.1, from coordinate 4,039,687 downwards.
ATGGGGGCCGCCTGGGCCCAGGTCGTGACCGTCGCCGATGTGAAGTACGCCACCGCCCTGCCACTGCAAGGCAGCCCCTTGCTGCTCAATGGTGCGGGCATCCGCTACAAGGCCGTGTTCAAGGTGTACACGGCGGGCCTGTACCTGGAGCGCAAGGCGGGCACGCCGCAGGAAGTGGCCGCCCTGCGCGGTCCCAAGCGGCTGTCGATCACCATGCTGCGCGACATCGAATCGGCCGAGCTGGGCAAGCTGTTTTCGCGCGGCATGGAAGACAACATGGACAAGGCCTCGTTCTCCCGCCTGGTGCCCGGCGTGCTGCGCATGAGCGAGATCTTTTCCCAGCACAAGAAGCTCTCGGCCGGCGACACCTTCACCGTGGACTGGCTGCCCGGCACGGGCACCGTGATCAGCGTCAAGGGCGTGGCGCAGGGCGAGCCGTTCCGCGAGCCCGAATTCTTCGATGCCCTGATGGGCATCTGGCTGGGCGAGCGGCCGGCGGACTGGAAACTCAAGGACGCCCTGCTGGGCAAGGCGGGCGGCTGACCCAGGTGTTCGCGGCCCTCCGGCTGGCGGCGCACGGCGTCCGGCCCCTGCTTTACCCGCCTCGCAACCCGGATGCTATTGATTTTATAGCTACATACCCTAGTACATATTGCGCCAGAGCATGATTTGACCGCTTTGAAGAAAACCGCGATGCCGGCACGGCACCTGAATTCCAGGATTTTTTTCACCCGCCTGTAACCCGCGGCGCATTCCGCCCGAACTACTGGACGAGGCCCGATCGCCGGGCCCTCTTTCAGGAGCATTCATGGCGGCATCCGCGAAACCACAGCCCATCCACCCCTTGTGGATACGCATCAGCCACTGGCTGAACGCCCTGGCGGTGCTGATCCTCATCGCCAGCGGTTGGCGCATCTACAACGCGGCGCCGTTTTTCCCTTTCACGCTGCCCAACGCGCTGACCCTCGGCGGCTGGCTCGGAGGTGCACTGCAGTGGCATTTCGCCGCCATGTGGCTGCTGGCGGCCAACGGCCTGTTCTATCTGGCGATGAACCTCGCCAGCGGCCGGCTGGCCCGCAGGTTCTTTCCGGTCTGGCCGCGCGCCGTGCTGCGCGATGCCATGGACGCCCTGCGCGGAAAGCTCGCCCACACGGATGCGCGCCAGTACAACAGCGTGCAGCGGCTGGCCTATCTGTTCGTGATGCTGGACCTTCTCGTCCTGGTGCTGTCCGGGCTCGTGCTGTTCAAGTCCGTGCAGTTCCCCGTCTTGCGGGAATGGCTGGGGGGCTACGAGTTCTCGCGCCGCATCCATTTCGTAGCCATGGGGCTGCTGGTCGGGTTCATTGCCCTGCACGGTGTGATGGTGGCCCTGGTGCCGCGCACGCTGCTCACCATGCTGAGCGCCGGCCGCCAAGGGAGTGCGGCATGAACCTCTTCAGACGCCGGAGCTTGTCCAATGCCGATGCGGACCTGGCCGTGGCCGACGCGCGCAAGCTCCTGGAGCGCCGCATGGCGCCCGCCGCGCGCCGCCATTTCCTGCGCGGCAGCCTGACGCTGGGCGGACTGTCCCTGCTGGTCGGCTGCAGCATCAGCGACAACGAGGATGTGGAAGCCATGCTCCAGCGCATCTCGCGCTGGAACGACCGGGCCCAGGGATGGCTGTTCGACCCTGGCCGGTTGGCACCCACCTATCCCGAATCCATGATCGTCCGGCCGTTTCCCTTCAATGCGTACTACGGCGAAGACGAAGTCCGGATCGTGAAAGAGGAAGGCTACCGGCTCGAAGTGGCCGGCCTGGTGGCCGAAAAACGCCCCTGGACCCTTGCGGCGCTGCGCGCCCTCGCGCAGCAGGAGCAGGTCACCCGCCACATCTGCGTGGAGGGCTGGAGCGCCATCGGAAAGTGGGGCGGCGTGCCTTTCGGCGATTTTCTGCGGCGCATCGGCGCCGACCTGAGCGCGAAGTACATCGGCTTCGCATGTGCCGACGACTATCACACCAGCATCGACATGGCGACCGCGCTGCATCCGCAGACGCTGCTCGCGCTGACCTGCGACGGCGAGCCATTGCCACCGAAATACGGCTTTCCGCTGAAGCTGCGCATACCGACCAAGCTGGGCTACAAGAACCCGAAACACGTCATGGCGATGTCCGTGACCAACACCTATCCAGGCGGCTACTGGGAAGACCAGGGCTACAACTGGTTCGGCGGCAGCTGAGCGATCGGGCTCGGCGCCGCAGACGGCGCGGCCGTGCCCGATTCCCGGGTGCGGCGCAATTTTTCTCTTCCCTCTGCAAAAGGACTTTCGACATGAACCAGCTCACGACCGCACTGCTCGCCGCCTGCCTGACCGCGGCCTCCGTCTCCGCCATGGCGGCGGACGACATGATGAAAAAGGACCCCATGGCCAAGGACGCGATGGCCAAGGACGGCATGCCGAAAGACGCCATGAAACACGACGGCATGAAGAAGGATGCAATGAAGAAAGACGGCATGAAGCACGACACCATGGCCAAGGATTCCATGGGAAAGGACGCGATGAAGAAGGATGAGATGAAGAAGGACGAGATGAAGAAATAAGCCACGGCATGCCTGCACGCAACGGGTCCATGCAGGCCGTCAGCGCAGGCCGTGTCCCACGCCATCGCGCGATGCGCGCGAGTGGCGCCGATGCCGTGTACCCTGAGGTGGCCATGGCACCCCCACCGCCTCGAGATATTGCGCACCTCCAGACCGAACAGCGCCTGCGAAGCCTGATGCTCGCCGGGCTGGAGGGCGATGCGGCGGCGTACCGGCAATTCCTGCAGCAAATGGCAACCCGCCTGCGGTCCTTCTACCGCCGGCGGCTGTCCGGTTGGCCCGACGACGTGGAGGACCTTGTGCAAGACACCCTGCTGGCCCTGCACAACCAGCGCCATACCTACCAGCACACCGAGCCGCTCACGGCCTGGGTGCACGCCATCGCGCGCTACAAGACCATCGATCTGCTGCGCGCGCGCCAGGCGCGCGAAGCGCTGCACGACCCTCTGGACGACGATGCCACCGGCCTCTTCGATCACACCGAGGACACGGCCGCCGAGGCCCGGCGCGATCTCGGGCGACTGCTCGCCACCCTGCCCGACCGCCAGCGCCTGCCCATCGAGCAGGTCAAGCTGCATGGCCGGTCGGTCTCCGACGTGGCCCAGGAAACCGGCATGACGGAGTCCGCCGTGAAAATCGGCATCCACCGGGGCCTGAAGGCGCTGGCGAGCCGCATCGCGTCTTCGTCCCCACCCACGGCGAAGCCAAAGGCCTGCCCATGAAAACCGACGATCTGATCCATCTATTGGCCGCCGACACGGTGCCGGTCCCTCGCCATGCCGCAGCGAAGCGCCTGGCGCTCGGCCTTCTCCTGTCGGTGCCGGTTTCGGGCTGGCTGATGCGGTATGGGCTCGGGCTCAATCCAGCGCTCGGCCAGTACGCCACCCTGCCCATGTTCTGGGTGAAATTCGGCGCTCCGCTGCTGATGGCACTGGCCGCGTTGCCGCTGGTCGCCCGGCTCGGGAAGCCGGGCTCTGCCACCCGCCTCGCATGGCTGGGCTGGGCCACCCCGATCGGCCTGGTATGGGCCCTGGGGCTGATGGCGGTGTGGCAGGCCCCCGCGGCACAACTGCCGGAATTGGTGCTCAGCCGAACCTGGCGCGTGTGCGCGGAAAATATCGCGATGCTGTCGCTGCCGGTGTTCCTGGCCGCGATCTGGGTGCTGCGGGGCATGGCGCCCGTCCGCCCGGCCTGGGCCGGCGCAGGGGCCGGCGCCCTGGGCGGCGCGGCCGGCGCCACGGTCTATGCGCTGCACTGCCCGGAGCTGGCCGCACCGTTCATTGCCATCTGGTACGTTCTGGGCATGTCGCTGCCGGTGGCCGCTGGTGCCGTGCTGGGGCCTCGGCTGCTGCGCTGGTAGCGGGCCATCGCCCCGCCGCTGCGGCGCGTCAGGAACCGGGCCGCAGCGCCTCCAGCGAATCGACATAGCCGTCGGCATCCACCTCGCGCACGGGTTGCCCGTGGTTGTAGCCGTAGGTCACCAGCACCACGGGGCAGCCGGCGGCGCGGGCCGCCCGGGCATCGTTGCTGGAGTCGCCGATCATCAGCGTGCGCGCGGGCACGGTGCCCAGCGCCTCGCAGGTCCTGAGCAACGGCATCGGGTCGGGCTTCATGCGCTCGAAGGCATCGCCGCCGAACACCTTCTCGAAGAAGCCGTCCAGCCCCTTGGCCTCCAGCAGCGCAACGGCGAACGCCGTGGGCTTGTTGGTCAGGCAGGCCAGGCGCACGCCTTGCCGCCGCAGCGCCTGCAGTCCGGTGACCACGCCAGGGTACAGCGCGGCGAACTGGCCGTTGACGGCGGCGTAATGGCGCTGGTAGCTTTCCCAGGCCTGTGGATAGATTGCTTCTTTTTTGATAGCATTACGCCCTAGTGAATCATGCGCCAGAACGTGATTGAGCACCGAATTAATCAGGTGCTGCGAGCCCTTTCCCACCATGCGTTCGATGTCGGGTGCCGCGATGCCGGGCAGCCCCAGCTCATGCAGCATGCGGTTGATCGCCTCGGAAAAATCGCCGAGCGTGTCCACCATGGTGCCGTCCAGGTCCACGATCGCGGCATCGGCTTGTGCGGGGGACAGCGGAATCCAGTCTGAAAAGGGGGCAGATTGCATCGTCATGGCCATGAAAACAGGCGTGCAGTGAATGAAGGCGGGGTGGCGCCGTGGCGGTCCTGGTGCGGGGAGGACGTGTTCAACCCTGTGGAAAATTCACCGCCTGCGTCCCACGCCGCTTCGGCCGCACGACCACCGTGCCCGCCAGCTTATCGTGCCAGCCTTGCTTGCGGCTGTCGAACGCCACCCACAGCAGGCCCAGGCCCAACGGAATCGCGGAGGCGAAATACGCCACGTAGCGGCCCACGGACTGCCCGGGGGTCATCGGCTTGCCGGTGGCGGCATCCACCACGCGGGCGCCGATGGCCATCTTGCCCGGCGTGGCCTGCCGGCTCAGCCAGAACAGCACCACGGCCACGGCCGGGAGCACCCAGGAGATGACGAAATCCGCAGGCCCCAAGACCAGGCGCTCGGATTCGAAATACGCCCAGCCATAGAACGCCACCAGCAGCGGCACCGTCACGACGATCAGCAGCAGGGTGTCGATCAGCGTCGCGCCCACGCGCGCCCAGAAGCCGACATATTCGAGATCGGGAAAGCCGCCGGGATCGTTCATGAAAGCATTGTCCTTGTGAAGCACGCTTGCAACCCCAAGGGTCGAGGCACCCTGCATTCTGGCAGCGATCACCGGCCTGTGGGGCGCTTCAAACGCCGGCCGGCCTGGCCGCCCGGCGCCGCGCGGGCGCCTTCGCCACCGTCAGTTCCGCCCAGACGGGGGCGTGGTCGCTGGCGTTGGCCTTGCCGCGCTCGTCCCGGTCCACGCCGGCATCCGCCACGCGGAGCATGCGGCTCACCAGGATGTGATCGATGCGCAGTCCCGCATCGCGCTCCCAGCGCCGGCGCCGGTAGTCCCAGAAAGTGAACGGCACGTCCTTCGGGTGCACCGTGGCGATGGCATCCGTCCACCCCTGGGCCAACAGGTCGGCATAGGCTTGCCGGGGCGCCGGCTGCAACAGGGCGTTGTCCGCCCACGTGTCGGGCCGGTAGATGTCCGCATCCGTCGGCACGACGTTCCAGTCGCCCATCAGCACCACGGGATGGCCAGACGCCCAGAGCGCCTGGGCGCGGCGGTTCAGCCGCTCGAACCAACGCAGCTTGGCATCGAATCGGGGGCCGGGTTGCGGGTTGCCGTTGGGCAGGTACAGGCAGGCATAGAGCACGCCGTGGATGGCCGCTTCGAGGTAGCGGGCTTCCTTGTCGGCGGGATCGCCCGGCAGCGCGGTCAACACGGGCAGCGGATCGTGCCCGCGGCCGAGCAGCGCCACGCCATTCCAGGTGCGCTGGCCGACGGCCATGCCGCGGTAGCCCGCCGCGCGCAGCGCCTCATGCGGGAACTGCGCCGTGGGACATTTGAGTTCCTGCAGCGCGACCACATCGGGCCGCGTGCGCTGCAGCCAATCGACCAGCCGGTCGATCCGCTTGTTGACGTTGTTGATGTTCCACGTGGCGACGCGCATGGCATCACCGGTCTGAACACGCGGGCGAGCAATCGCTCACGCCGCTTTTCTTTCCGGTGCGCTCTTCCTGGCGGCGGCGCTTTTGGCACCGGCCTTCCTGGCAGGCGCCTTGGCCGCCTTGCCGGCCGTTTTGCTCGCCGCCTTGCGCGCAGGCGCGGAGCCACCCTTGAGGCTGCGCTTGAGCAGGGCCGTGAGGTCGATCACTTCGCCGGTCTGCGGCGCTTCTTCCTCCGGGTCCATCACCGTGTGGCCTTCGCCCGCCTTCGCCTTCTTGTCCACGAGCTTCATCACCTGGATGCGGAACTCGTCCTTGAAGTCGGCGGGGTCCCATTTTCCGGACATCTCCTCGACCAGCTGCCTGGCCATCTTGAGTTCCGCGGCGCTCACACTCTTTTTGCCGGCGGCCGGCAGTTCGAGCGAGTCGAGCGTTTTGACCTCGTCGCCCCAGCGCAGCAGGTTCAGCACCAGCGCCGGTCCCGAAGGCACCAGCGCGGCCAGGTGCTGCTTCGTCGAAATGACGACCTTCGCGAGGCCAACCTTGCCCGTCGCGATGAGGGTTTCGCGCAGCAGCGCATAGACCTTGTCGCTCTTGTTGACCGGCGCCACGTAGTAAGGCCGCTCCAGGAAGATGAACGGCATGTCGTTCGCATCGATGAAGCGCTCGATCTCGATGGTCTGCGTGGTCTTGGGGAACACCGCCTCGATCTCTTCCGGGCTGATGATGACGTACTTGCCGTCTTCGTACTGCACCCCTTTGACGATGTGGTCCTTGTCGATTTCCTTGCCGGTCTTCTTGTTGATGCGCTTGTAGCCCACCGGGTCCATGGACCGCTTGTCCAGCCAGTCGAAGTCCACGCCCTGCTCCGTCGCCGCCGTGTGCAGCCCGACAGGGATGTGGACCAGGCCGAAAGTGATGGCGCCCTTCCAGAGCGTGCGACTGCCAGTTGCCATGTGACTTTTCTCCGAAGGGGAAACCCCGTGCGTCCCAGTCTGCGTCGATCGGTCTGCCACCCTTGTAGGCGGCCGCTTGCCGCATCGGTAGGCATTGCCTGCCAATCGGGTGGCGGCACGGCCTTGGTCCATCCCCCGCGATCCCCTATGCTGGAGCGATGCCGACCGCCCTCCGCCCCATCGCCATCCATGTGCAAGAGCCGTCTCCCGGGGACTTCCGCTGGGTGCTGATGGAGCGCGAAGGCGGCGGTGCCTGGGCGGAGATGGAACGGTCCGCGTCGGCCGCGGGCACCTACCACCAGGCCCTGGCCGATGGGCTTCGGGTGTTGCAAGCCATGATCGAAGACCTGGACATCGGCCCTCGCCTTGCCGTGAAGCGGGCCGCGAAAGGGGTGTCGCCATCGCACGATGCGCCCCAGACGGAGCGCCCGCCAGCCGATCCCCCGGCCCCCTCCAAACCCTCCCTTTTCGGATTCGGCCCCGCCCGCTGAACCGCCGCGCGTGGCGGCTGGAGGAGGTGGTGCAGAATGCCCACCACGTCCCTACAGGCCCCACCGATGACCACGCTCCAACACCTCCTCGGCACCGAATTCCCCCTCATCCAGGCGCCCATGGTGGCGGTGTCGGGAAGCGCCATGGTGATCGCCGTGTGCGAAGCCGGGGGCCTGGGCTCCTTGCCCTGCGCCGGGCTCACGCCCGACCTGATCCGCCAGGAAGTCACGGCCATCCGCGCGGCCACCCGCCGGCCCTACAACGTCAACTTCTTCTGCCACACGCCGCCCCAGCCCGATCCGCAGCGGGAGGCGGCATGGCGTGCGGCGCTGGCGCCCTATTACGCCGAATTCGGCCTTCGTTCGGAGGACATCCCCGCCGGTGCGGGACGCCATCCGTTCAACGCCGAGGTGGCCGGCCTGCTGGCGGAGTTCCGGCCACCGGTGGTCAGCTTCCATTTCGGGCTGCCGCCGGACGACCTCCTGGCGCAGGTGAAAAGCTGGGGCTCCAAAGTCCTCGCGTCGGCCACCACGGTGGAAGAAGCGCTCTGGCTGCAGGCGCGGGGCGTGGACGCGGTCATCGCGCAGGGCCTGGAGGCCGGCGGGCACCGCGGGCACTTCCTGTCGCACGACCTGACCAAGCAATCCGGCACCTTCGCGCTGCTGCCCCAGATCGTCGGCGCCGTGCAGTGCCCGGTCATCGCGGCCGGGGGCATCGCGGACGCCCAGGGCGTGGCCGCGGCCATGGCGCTGGGGGCCTCGGGCGTGCAGGTCGGCACCGCCTACATGCTGGCCACCGAGGCCACCACCAGCGCAGTGCACCGCGCCGCATTGCAAAGCGACGAGGCGCGCCATACCGCCCTCACCCACCTGTTCACCGGCCGCCCTGCCCGCGGCATCATGAACCGCGTCATGCACGAACTGGGGCCACTGAACCCCGCGGCCCCGGAGTTCCCCCTCGCGACGGCCGCGCTGGCCCCGCTGCGCGCCAAGGCGGAAGCCTTGGGGCGCAGCGACTTTTCACCACTGTGGTCCGGACAGAACGCGAGCGGTTGCCGGGAGGCGTCCGCCGCCGACCTGACGCGCGCGCTGGCGCAGGGTTTGCGGTAAGCGGCCGGCCTTTTCCGCCGCTGCGCCCCCGCTTTTCATCAGGATGGGTGCCTCGGCCGCTCTGCGGCGGGCGAACGGCCCGCACGGCGGCTGCGCACCGTCCGACAGACGCTCCCTCGGTGTACGCCTAGTCTGCAAACCTTGCCCCGGCCGGGCCTTCGCCCGGCTGCCAGGGGCGGTTCGCATACCAAAGGATCACCATGCCGATGTCTTCTCTTCGCCGCTTTTCCGCGCTCGCCACGACCGCCCTGCTGGCCGCCGCCGCCGCCACCGCGCACGCCGCACCGGACGAATCCGCCCGGACCCGCTACGAGCGCGACCGCCAGGCCTGCCTGAGCGGCAACACGCAGCAGTCCCAGGCCGTGTGCCTGCAGGAAGCGGGTGCGGCCCTGGAATCGTCGCGCACCGGCCAGTTGACCAATCCGGGCGCCCAGGCCGAGCAGAGCAATGCGGTGGACCGTTGCGCCGTGTTCAAGACGCCCGAAGAGCGTTCCGCCTGCCTGGACCGCGTGAAGGGCCCGAGTGCCGTGTCCGGCTCGCCCGCCGCGGGCGGCGTGCTGCGCGAGAGCACCACGACCACCATCGTGCCGCCGCCCCCAGCGCCACCAGCGCGCTGATCGATGTGAATGCAGGCCCAGACTGCGGCCGGGCCGCGTCAGGCCAGTTGCGTGCGCATGGCGCCGATCACGCCGGCGTAGTCGGGCTTGCCGAAGATCGCGCTGCCCGCCACGAAGGTGTCCGCGCCCGCATCCGCCACGCGGCGGATGTTGTCGGTCTTGATGCCGCCGTCCACTTCGAGGCGGATGTCCTTGCCGCAGGCGTCGATGCGCCGGCGCACGGCCTCGATCTTGCGGAGGGCGGAGTCGATGAAGCTCTGGCCGCCGAAACCCGGGTTCACGCTCATGATGAGGATGAGGTCGATGTCGTCGATCACCCAGTCGAGCACGTCGAGCGGTTCGGCGGGGTTGAACACCAGGCCGGGCTTGGCGCCCTTGGCGCGGATGGCCTGCACGCTGCGGTGCACGTGGGCCGAGGCGTCGGGGTGAAAGCTGATGTAGTCGGCGCCGGCATCGGCGAAAGCGGCGGCCAGCGCATCCACGGGCTGGACCATCAGGTGCACGTCGATCGGCACGGGCTGGCCGTCCGGGGTCTTGGCGTGGGGCTTCAGCGCCTGGCAGATCATGGGCCCGAACGTCAGGTTGGGCACGTAGTGGTTGTCCATCACATCGAAGTGGATCCAGTCGGCGCCGGCGGCGATGACGTTCTTCACTTCGTCGCCCAGGCGGGCGAAATCGGCGGACAGGATCGAGGGGGCAATGCGGTAGGTGCGGCTCATCCCCCGATTGTCGCAGCAGCCCGCGGCGCTCCGGAAGGCTTGCCCGCCGGCCCGGGTACCATTGCGCCCATGCCGAAGTACCAGTTCCAGGCCGAGGTGCAATCCCAGTACCTGCCCGAGCAATCCACGCCCGACGAGGGCTTTTATGGCTTCGCCTACACCATCACCATCACGAACACGGGCGACATCCCCGCCCAGTTGATCTCCCGCCACTGGGTCATCAGCGACGCGCGCGGCCACACCGAAGAGGTCAAGGGCCTGGGCGTCGTCGGGCAGCAGCCGCTGCTCAAGCCCGGCGAATCCTTCCAGTACACGAGCGGCTGCCGCCTGCGCACGGCCAGCGGCAGCATGCACGGCCGCTATTTCTGCGTGGCCGAGGACGGCGAGCCGTTCGAATGCCCCATTGCGCTGTTCGTGCTGGAAGCCGTGTCCGGCGACGCCTCGGGCGCTCCCCTGAACGGCAGAGTGCTGCATTGAAGCGCCACGCCAATGACCTGGGCCACCTGCTGGCCCAGCTGGATGCGGGCGCGCCGCTGGCGCAGCGCCACCTCTGGCTGATTGCGCTGCTGGACTGGGTGCGGGGCAACCGCCGCTCGGTCGAGGCCGCGGTCGGCCGCATGCAGCTGTTCGTGGAGGCCATCGAAAAGGACGATGCCGCGCGCCAGCGCCTGCAGGACTGGTGGAGCGCGCTCGTCGGCACGGTGGACATCACCACCTTGCTGGCCGACTTCGGCTTCGCGCCGCGCACGGCCCTCGCCAGCGAGGTGGCGGAGCGCCTGCGCTACAAGCTGCTGCCGGGCAGCCCGGAGACCATCGACGCGTCCGAGCTGTTCATGCTGGCGCTGCCCTACGATTTCGATGCGCTGTGGCTCGCGGCCCTGGACGAGGCCCTGCTCGTGCGGCTGCTGTCGGCCATGGCCCCGGCCGAGGCGCCGGGCGCCACCCGCTGGCAGCGCGCCCTGCTGGACGCCATCACCTATTGCGCGGGGCAGATCCTGTCCACCGGTTTCGCGCCCGAACTGCGCCTGCGCATGAGCGAAGCCGCGCGCGACGCGCAGCCGTTCCACGCCCTGATCCGCGACGTGGAGAGCGTGCGCGTGGAGGTGATGCACCAGTTGCGCACCACCGACCGGCTCGACGAATCCGTGCAGCGCCTGCGCGAGCGGCTCGATGCCTGCCGCGCCGCCGCGGCCACGGTGTATTCGCACTTCGAGGACAACGGCATTTCGGTGGGACTGGTGTTCCGGCTGCGGCAGCTGCGCGAGCGCATTCTGCGCGTGCGCGAGCTGCTGGACTGCCTGCTCTCGCCCACGCCCGCCCCCACCGCCGCCCGCCTGATGGCGCGGCTGGTCACCGTGGGCCGCGAACGGCGCAGCCTGCGCGCGCTGCTGGCGTCCAACTCGTCGCTGCTGGCGGCCAAGGTGGCAGAGCGCAGCGCCGAGACGGGCGAGCACTACATCACGCGCACCGGCGCCGAATACCGCGCCATGGTCGGCAAGGCCGCGGGCGGCGGCCTGGTGATGGCCTTCACCACCCTCATGAAGTTCGGCCTGGCGGCGCTGGCGCTGTCGGCCTTCTGGGGCGGCTTCTGGGCGGGCGTGAACTATTCGGTGAGCTTCGTGCTGATCCTGCTGCTGCACTTCACGGTGGCCACCAAGCAGCCCGCGATGACCGCGCCGGCCATGGCGGCCAAGCTCAAGGACCTGCACTCCGACGAGGCCGTGGTGTCCTTCGTGGACGAGGTCACGCACCTGGTGCGGTCGCAGGTGGCCGCGGTGCTGGGCAACGTGCTCGTGGTGTTCCCGACCGTGATCGGCATCACGCTGCTGATCGCCAAGGGAACCGGGCAGACGGCCATCAGCACGGCCCAGGCCCACCACGTGCTGGAGTCGCTGCACCTGCTGGGGCCCTCGCTGCTGTTCGCGGCCTTCACCGGCGTGCTGCTGTTCGCCTCCAGCATCATCGCGGGCTGGGCGGAGAACTGGTTCGTGCTGCACCGCCTGGATTCGGCCGTGCAGTACAACCCGCGCATCACCCGGCTGCTGGGCACGGCGCGCGCCGCGCGCTGGGCGCACTTCCTGCGCGAGAACCTGTCCGGCTTCGCTGCCAACATCTCGCTCGGCTTCATGCTGGGGCTGGTGCCGCCCATCGCCTCGTTCTTCGGGCTCGGGCTGGACGTGCGCCACGTCACGCTGTCGTCGGGCCAGCTGGGCGCCGCCAGCACGGCGCTGGGCCTGCAGGTGCTGCACATGCCGCAGTTCTGGTGGGCCGTGGCCACGATTCCGCTGCTGGGCGCGCTGAACGTGTCGGTGAGCTTCTACCTGGCCTTCCGGCTCGCTCTGCGCGCGCACAGCGTGACGGGGGTGGAGCGGGCCCGCGTCTATGCGGCCCTGCGCTCGCGGCTGCGGCGCGCGCCGCTGGAGTTTTTCATGCCCGCCCGGCGCGCGGCCTGAGCCCTGTTAAAAGGTCTTTTCCGCCGCCCCGATACGCCCCGGAATGGAGGCCTCCGTCCTACAGGGTGGGGCCACCCCAGCGGGTAAATTCGGGCGACCCCGGGGTCGGGCCGCTGCGCGCCGAGGGGGCTTCGCGAAGGCCGACCCAACCCTGCAGGCCTGGCGCCTGCGCGAAGAGGACATACAAAGAATGGATGAAATCCTGAGCTTCTGGGCGCAATGGTTGCGCCCTTCGGCCGGGTTGCCCACCGTGCAATGGTCGCTGCTGCTCGCAGTGGCCGCGGTATCGGGCTACCTTTTCCAACGCCATATCGGCCTGCCCAAGGTGGTCGGCTACACCCTGGTCGGCACCATCGCCGGCCTGCTGGGCTTCACCGGCGCCGTGTGGCCGCTGCAGGGCATCAGCCTGTTCCTGCTGGAGCTGGGCATCGCACTGGTGCTGTTCGAGGCGGGCGGGCGCATTCCGCTGCGCTGGTTCCGCCACAACCCGATGGTGCTGGTGCAGAGCATCGCCGAATCGGCCCTGACCTACTTCGCCGTGTACTACGTGCTGATGTGGCTGGACGTGCCCCAGCGCGCTGCCGGGCCGCTCGCCCTGGTGGCCCTGGCCGCCTCGCCCGCGGTGCTCAGCCGCGTGGTGGCCGACACGCGCGCCGCCGGCCCGGTGACCGACCGCGCCATGGTGCTGGCCACGCTCTCCACGCTGTACGCCCTGACGCTGGGCAGCGCCACGGCGGAGCTGATCAACCGCCCCGCCGCGCGCATCATGGACACCATCTACCCGGTCATGGTGGTGCTGGGCGTCTCGATCATTGTCGGCGCCGTGCTGGCCCTGGTGCTGCGCATGGCGCTGCGCTTCATGAGCCCCACGAGCGAGAACACCTCGTTCCTGCTGCTCACCCTCATCGCCGCCGGCACGGCCGTCGCGGCGCACATGGGCGGCTCCGCGCCGCTGGCCGCGCTCCTGGCCGGCATGCTGCTCAAGCAGCTCAATCCGCGCCCCTGGGCCTGGCCGCGCCAGATGGGCACGGCCTCGTCTTTGCTGACCATGCTGATGTTCGTGCTGGTCTCCACCGTGGCGGCGCAGGCCGACTGGAGCGGCCCGGTGGCCGGCGTGGTGCTGGCCCTGATCGTGGTGCGCCTGGCGGCCAAGGCCCTGGGCGTGGCGGTGGGCAACGTGGGCAGCGGCGCCAGCTGGCGCCAGGCCCTGTGGGTGGGCTGCGCGATGACGCCGATGTCGTCCATCGCGCTGCTGATCGCATCGCAGTTCGTGGTGGCCTCGGCCTCCACCGGCCAGCTGATCGCCCGCGTGGCGCTGCCGGCCATCCTGGTCATGGAAGTGCTCGGGGCCGTGATCGCCACCGTCGCCATCTACCGCGCGGGCGAGAGTTCGAAACCCTGGGCGCCGCTCTCGCGCGCCGCCAACGGAGACAACAGCCGTGAGTCTTGAAGCCTTCCACCATTCCGAGCCCCTGACGCTGGGCGTCGAGCTGGAGCTGCAGCTCGTCAACACGCACGACTACGACCTCGCGCCCTATGCCGAGGACATGCTGCGCCTCATGCACAAGACGCCGCTGCCCGGCAGCGTCGTGCCCGAGATGACCAACAGCATGATCGAGATCTCCACCGGCGTGTGCCACAGCAGCAGCGAGGTGCTGGGCCAGCTCACGCAGATCCGCGATGCGCTGGTCAAGAGCGCGGACAAGCTCAACATCGCCGTGGCCGGCGGCGGCACACACCCGTTCCAGCAATGGCACGAGCGGCGCATCTACGACAAGCCGCGCTTTCGCGAGCTGTCGGAGCTGTATGGCTACCTGTCCAAGCAGTTCACGATCTTCGGGCAGCACGTGCACATCGGCTGCCCGGACGCCGACGCGGCGCTGCTGATGCTGCACCGCATGTCGCGCTACATCCCGCACTTCATCGCGCTGTCGGCCTCCAGCCCCTACGTGCAGGGGCAGGACACGGCGTTCGATTCCGCCCGGCTCAACTCGGTGTTCGCGTTCCCGCTGTCCGGCCGCGCGCCCATGGCGCTCACCTGGACGGACTTCGAGCACTACTTCGACAAGATGACGCGCACGGGCGTGGTCAAGAGCATGAAGGACTTCTACTGGGACATCCGCCCCAAGCCCGAGTTCGGCACCATCGAGATCCGGGTGTTCGACACGCCGCTCACCGTGGAGCGCGCCGCCGCGCTCGCCGGCTTCGTGCAGTCGCTGGGTGCGTGGTTCCTGGCCGAGCAGCCCTTCATGCCGACCGAGGACGACTACCTCGTCTACACCTACAACCGCTTCCAGGCCTGCCGCTTCGGCATGGACGCGGTCTATGTGGACCCGGCCACGGGCAGCCACATGCCGCTGCGCGACCACATCCTGCAGACGATCGACCACATCGCGCGGCACGCGGGTGTCACCGGGGCGTCGAGCGCCCTGCACATGCTGCGCAGCGAGGCCGACGCCGGCCAGAACGACGCGCGCTGGCTGCGCGAGCGCCAGCGCAACGAGCAGTTGCTGGGCGAGGTGAGCCGGCAGGCGGCGCAGCGCTTTCGGGGCGCGGTGTCCTGACGGGCCGACGCCAGGCTGTGCCCATGGCGAACGCCACGCTTCGCGCGCTGCGCGCCGACATCACCCAGCTGGCGGTGGATGCCATCGTCAACGCGGCGAATTCGTCGCTGCTCGGCGGGGGCGGGGTGGATGGCGCCATCCACCGCGCGGCCGGTCCGGAACTGCTGCACGAATGCCGGCTGCTGGGCGGCTGCAAGCCCGGGGATGCGAAAGCCACCCGGGGCTACCGGCTGGCGGCCTCCGTCATCGTGCACACGGTCGGTCCGGTGTGGCGCGGCGGCGCGAACGGCGAGGCGGGCCTGCTGGCCTCCTGCTATCGCAAGTCGCTTCTGCTGGCGAGCGAACGTGGGGCGAGGACGGTGGCGTTTCCCTGCGTCAGCACGGGCATCTACGGCTACCCGATCGAGCAGGCGGCGGTGGTGGCCGTCGATGCGGTGCATGCCACCCTCGCGCAGACGCCCGGTATTCGGGAGGTGACCTTCTGCTGCTTCTCGGAGCAGGACCTGTCCGTATACCGGGCGGTGCTTGGGCAGGCGGCCGAATAGCCCGAGGGGTGGCTGGGAGACACCCTCTTTAAAACCATCGAGAATATTAATTGACTTTTAAATTCTCAATGGTGATATAATGCCCTTCGTTGCAATCCTGGTGCCTGACCCGTGCCGTCACCGCAACGCTTGCTGGGAACCGGCCATCGGCCCCCGGCAGGCCGCCTTTTGCGACCTTCGTCGCCCTGTCGATCTGCCGAGCTGCAGCCGACCGAGTTCCTCGATGCTCACGCAGGCCCTCTCCCGCCTGCGATCCTGAATGAATTAGATTTCCAAGACCGCCATTCCCATGGGCCCATACGTCGTCTCGCCCTCGACACACCCGACCGACTGTGGCCGCTTCCGCGCCTCCTTCTCGGTCCATCGATCCCAGGGTAACGGCAGCTACTGCCGCGTATTCCGTTTCGACAAAGCCTTTGCATCCCGCGAAGCCGCCCGGCTCTTTGCCATCACCCAGGGCTGGCTGCAAACGAGCATGCCGCATCCTCCGGCGTGCTGAGGCCCAGGGTCTGCCAAGGCAGCTCCCTTTTCCCCCTTCGCACCACCGTCCTCCAACGGCGCGCCATTCGTTGCGCACCTCTTTCAGAAAGGCTCTTTCCATGAGCAGCAAAATCTACGTGGGCAACCTGCCCTACTCCGTGACCGATGCGATCTTGCAAAGCAACTTTGCCGAGTTCGGCAACGTCTCCTCCGCCAAGGTCATGATGGACCGTGAAACCGGCCGCTCCAAGGGCTTCGGCTTCGTGGAAATGGCGTCCGCCGAAGTCGCGCAGGCCGCCATCACCGGACTGCACGGCATGTCCGTCGACGGCCGCTCGATCGTTGTGAACCTGGCCCGCCCCCGCGAAGAAGGCGGCGGTTCGGGCGGCTACAGCGCAGCGGGCTACGGCGCGAACAAGCGCTCCGACGTGGGCTACGGCACGGGTGGTTTCGGCGGTGGCCGTTACTGAGCCCTGCCGCACTCCGCGAAAAGCCGGCCCTCCTGGGCCGGTTTTTTTTTGCCTGGCCGCCCTGCATGCCGCTCCTGGGCGCGCGCCGCAGCGCGAGGGGGCACCCAATCTGGCAAAGGGCGTGAGGCCATTGCGGGTGCCGCCCGCATGACGGCCTACACTGCCCGCATGCCCTTCCCCCTCTCCGGCCCCCACGCCGCCCTGGCCACACTGCCCCGCGCAGCGGCCGGCGCGCACGCGGCCGCCAAGAGAGCGCATCGGCCGGTGCCCCCCGCACCTTCCTGAGCCCGGCGGTCCGCTCCCCTCTCCTCTTCTTTCAGCGCAACCCTCCGCCGCCGGGCCCCCTCCTCGCGCGGCCGCGGGCGCACCCTCTTTTGGGCGTTGCCCGCATTCATTCGATGGAGTGTGTCGATGCATGCAACGATTCACGGCGAGCGCACGCTCACCGAACTTGATTTCGCCCGCCTGAGCAAACTGCCCGGGCGCGAACTCCCCCCCGCCCTGGCCGCGCTGCTGGCCAGCGCCGAGGTGACCGGCTCGCGCGCCGTGCCCGGCGATGTCGTGACGATGTACTCGCGCGTGGAGCTGGTCGATGTGCAGACCGCCCGGCGCCAGACGCTCACGGTCTGCTATCCGCGGGATGCCGAGCCCACGGCCGGCTTCATCTCCGTGCTCTCGCCGGTGGGCAGCAGCCTGCTGGGCCTGAAGGTCGGGGACGTCGCGAAGTGGCTCACGCCGAACGGCGACGCCTGCGCGGCGCAGGTCGTCGCCATCCTCTTTCAGCCCGAGGCCAGCGGCGACTACCAGACGTAGCGCGGGCCGTGGCCTGCCGCACCGTATGCTCCTGCCATGGGTGAATTCGATCTGATCCGCCGTTTCTTCCAGCGCCCCGTGCGCCGCGCCGCGCTGGGCGTGGGCGACGACTGCGCGCTGCTCGCGCCCGCGCCGGGCATGCACCTGGCCGTCTCCAGCGACATGCTGGTGGAGGGCCGCCATTTCTTTGCCGACGTCGATCCCGAGGCGCTCGGCCACAAGGCGCTGGCGGTCAACCTGAGCGATCTGGCTGCGTGCGGCGCCCGGCCGCTGGCCTTCACGCTCGCCCTGTCGCTGCCGCGGGCCGACAGCGACTGGCTGGAGCGCTTTTCGCGCGGGCTGCTGGCGCTGGCCGATGCGCACGGCTGCGAGCTGGTGGGCGGCGACACCACGGGCGGGCCGCTCAACATCTGCATCACCGTGTTCGGCGAAGTGCCCGCCGGCCAGGCCCTGCTGCGCAGCGGCGCGCGCGCGGGCGACGACGTGTGGGTGAGCGGCACGCTCGGGGACGCGCGGCTGGCGCTGGAGGCGCTGCGCGGCGAGCGCACCCTGCCCGCGCCCTGGCTGGCCCCGGCCCGCGAGCGGCTGGAGCGCCCCACGCCGCGCGTGGCATTGGGGCAGGCCCTGCGCGGGCTGGCCCGCAGCGCCATCGACGTGAGCGACGGGCTGGTGGGTGACCTGGGCCACATCCTGCAGGCCTCGGGCGTGGGGGCCCGCATCGACACCCAGAACGCTATTGAATTAATAGCAACAGGGGCAATGAGTACTAGGGCATCAGCGGCTTTTGACCACGAAACCCTGCTGCGCTGCGCCCTGGCCGGCGGCGACGACTACGAACTGCTGTTCACCGCCGCGCCCGAGCACCGCGCCGAGGTCCAGGCCGCCGGGCAGGCCACGGCCACGCCCGTGGCCCGCATCGGCACCATCGAGGCCGTGCCCGGCCTGCGGCTGGTGGATGCCCAGGGCCAGTCCCTCCCCCAGCAATACTCGTCATACGACCACTTTCGCTGATCGGCAGCGCAATCACTTGCGGGACATCGCCGTCCCTGCAAAGCGGCAGTTGTCGTACCACTTTGTGACGAAATGCCACCGAAATCACGCTTGCGGCCATCCCGACGTTGGCGACTGATACCGACTGCGCAATCGTTTGCGCCTAAGTAGGTACTAACTCGGAGCGCCTTACCAAAGGCTTACGAGCCCTCTGGAGCGTGGCAGACCGGGTAAACACGCATCGCCTCCTCTCCCCTGCCTCCCACAATCGCCGCCAAGTTGTACGACATCCTTCAAGATGATCTGCACACCAAGACAGCCGGGATCCCCAGGCTGCGATCGCCGCGCCGACGGCGCGTGCATTCCTTGCATCGAAGACGAGAGGAGACATTCCATGAAACGCAGAGATTTCGCGCTGACGGCGCTCGCGCCGCTGTGGCTCACCGCCTGTGGTGGCGGTTCGGGTGGCGCATCCGGCCCGCAGGGCGAGGCGGCCACCGCGCTGCGGCGCTCCGCCGACTACATGGACGAGGTGGTTTCGTACCGCGGCGGCTACGTGTGGTCGTACTCGCCCGACCTGAAGCAGACCTTCGGCGAGATGGAGGCCTACCGCACCATGTGCTGGATCCAGCCGCCGGGCACGCCCTCGGTCGGTCACGTGTACCTGGACGCCTACCACGCCACTGGCGACGAACGCTTCCTGCAGGCCGCCGAGCGCACCACGCTGGCCATCGTCGCGGCGCAGCACGCCTCGGGCGGCTGGAACTACATCCACGACTTCGCGGGCGAGGCGTCGCTGCGCCAGTGGTACGACACCATCGGCAAGAACGGCTGGCGGCTGGAGGAGTTCCAGCACTACTACGGCAACGCCACGTTCGACGACGCGGGCACGGCCGTGGCCTCGCAGCTGCTGCTGCGCATGTATGTGGAAAAGCGCGACGTGCGCTTTCTCGCGCCGCTGCAAAAGGCCATCGACTTCGTGCTGAACGCGCAGTTCGGCCCCGAATACGGCGTGGCGAACGGCGGCTGGCCGCAGCGGTTTCCGCACTTTCCCGGCGCGGTCGGCGCCATGCCCTCGCCGCACCCCGAGCAGGTGCCCGCGGGCGCCCATTCGGGCATGGAAGACGGCGACTACACGCTGCACGTGACCTTCAACGACGACGTGATGGGCGAGAACATCAAGTTCCTCACCATGTGCGTGATGGCGCTGGGCGAGACGCGCCTGCTGGCCCCCATCGCACGCGCCATGGAGTGCATGCGCCTCATGCAGCAAAGCAGCCCGCAGGCCGGCTGGAGCCTGCAGCACCTGTCGCGCCCCATGGGCGGCCGCCCGGCCGGCGCACCGGCCGGCGCGCGCAGCTACGAGCCCCGCTCGCTGGCCACGCACACCACGCAGACCAACATCCGCCAGCTGTTCAACTACTTCCAGCTCACAGGCGAGCGCCGCTACCTCGCGCGCATTCCCGAGGCCATCGCCTGGCTCAAGACCTGCCCGCTGCCGACGGCGGCCATCGCGGGCAGTCCGCTGCTGGGCGGCGGCCGCACCCACCCCACGTTCGTGGAGCTGGGCACCAACGCACCGCTGTACGTGCACCGCTACGGCTCCAACATCCACAACGGCGGCTACTACGCCGACAAGGACTGGGCCAACACCGTCAGCCACTACTCGGCGGGCCGCGCCATCGACATCGCGGGACTGGAGTCCACCTACCGGCAGCTCGATGGCATGAGCGATGCGGCGGTGGCGGCCATGGCGGCGCGCTCGCCCCTCCAGGCCGGCACCGCCACGCGCGCGCTGCCCCGGTATTTCTCGATCCGCGAGGTGGACTTCCCCGACCTGTTCGCGGGCGCCACCATGGCCACGCCCAAGGTGCCCGACAGCGAAGCGCAGACGCTGGTGGACGAACTGGGCGCCAAGGGCTACTGGACCTCGCCCGTGCCCGAAGTCGTCAACCCCTACCAGGGCGACGGGCCCTCGGCGGCCTACACCGGCACCGCCTACCGCAGCAAGCACGTGGGCGATGCCTGGGACACGTCGCCCTACCCGGCCGACAACCCGCCGGAGGTCCCGCCCTACGTGAAGCGGGACAAGCCGCAGTTCATCGTCACCTCGGAGTGGATCCGCCGCATGGGGCGGCTCATCGCCTACGTGGCACCGCAGGCGTGATCGACGGCTGACGTTTTCCGGCCCAGCCCCGAGCCCACCCACCGCAGCCTGCCGGTCCGGGATCCGATCCCGGGCCTGCAGGCTGCCTTTCTTTGGATCGCACCCCATGGATGGGCGCACAAAGTATCATATTTATCAAATAAATACCGGGGTGCCAGATCCTCAATGCCACCCATTTTTCTTTCCACGGGCTGAAATTCCGAGAATTCAGACTGTTTTTTGATACCCATTGCGGGGTTTCAAATTTATCATTTATACGAATTATTACATTTCAAATCACCCCCCACCAGACCCGGAAGGATGGATATGAACCCGAGCCGCACCCTGACCGTTTCACGGCGACTTCTGGTCGCTTTCGGTACCGTCATCGGTATCTTCCTGGTGGTCGCCGCCACGTCCCTGTACAGCAGCGCCCATCTGGCCGAGGCGGAAAAATGGAACATCCACACCTACCAGGTGCTGGACCGCTCCAACACGCTGCTCAACAGC
Source organism: Acidovorax sp. BLS4 (assembly GCF_032929295.1). Taxonomy (NCBI): domain Bacteria; kingdom Pseudomonadati; phylum Pseudomonadota; class Betaproteobacteria; order Burkholderiales; family Comamonadaceae; genus Acidovorax; species Acidovorax sp. BLS4. The sequence goes on along the minus strand of NZ_CP136797.1, from coordinate 4,018,681 downwards.
ATGGTCAACATGGAAACCGGCACGCGCGGCTTTCTGCTCAGCGGCGAAGACCGGTTCCTGGAGCCCTGGAAAGCTGGCAGCCAGGCGTTCGACCAGGCCTGGACGGAGGTCAAGAAGCTGACCGCAGACAACCCGGCGCAGCAGCAGCGCCTGGACGGGATGAAGGCCCGCAACACCGAATTCACCACCGTGGTGATCGCCTTGATGCAGGCACGGCGCGACGTGGCGGCAGGCACCAGGACCATGCAGGACTTCCTCGCGCAGTTCGGCCAGGGCAAGGACAAGGCGGCCATGGACGGCTTTCGCGCGCTGCAGGGCGAACTCGACAAGGCCGAGAGCGACCTGCTGGCCCGCCGCTCCGCGGAGGCCGAGCAGCTGCGCGCCTTCAATGTCAACGCCGTCGTGGCCGGCTCCCTGCTCGCCATCGGGCTGGCCTGTGCGCTGGGCGTGTGGGTGACGCGGTCCATCACGCGGCAGCTCGGCGGCGAACCGGACTACGCCTCCGAGGTGGTGCGCCAGATCGCCGCGGGCAACCTCGCCGTGGACGTGAGCACCCGCGCAGGCGACCAGGCCAGCCTGCTGGTGGGCATGAAGGCCATGCGCGACAGCCTGGCGCAGGTGGTGGGCCAGGTCCGCCAGAGCAGCGACTCGATCGCCACCGGCAGCACGCAGATCGCCACCGGCAACGCCGACCTGAGCCAGCGCACGGAAGAGCAGGCCTCCAACCTGCAGCAGACCGCCGCCTCGATGGAAGAGATCACGGCCACCGTCAAGAACAACGGCGATACCGCCCGCCAGGCCACGCAGCTGGCCGACTCCGCCAGCGCCGTGGCGCAGCGCGGCGGCGTGGTGGTGGGGCAGGTCGTGGACACCATGGAGGCCATCACCGCCTCCAGCAAGAAGATCGTGGACATCATCGGCGTGATCGACGGCATCGCCTTCCAGACCAACATCCTGGCGCTGAACGCGGCCGTGGAAGCGGCCCGCGCCGGCGAGCAGGGCCGGGGCTTCGCCGTGGTGGCCAGCGAAGTGCGCAGCCTCGCGCAGCGCAGCGCCGACGCCGCCAAGGAGATCAAGGGCCTCATCACCGACAGCGTGCAGAAGGTGGACGCAGGCAGCCAGCAGGTGGAGGAGGCCGGCCGCACCATGGCCGACATCGTGGCGCAGGTCAAGCGCGTGAACGACCTCATCAGCGAGATCAGCGCCGCCACGCAGGAGCAGACGCTGGGCATCGGCCAGGTGAGCGACGCCGTGAGCCAGCTCGACCAGGTGACGCAGCAGAACGCCGCGCTGGTCGAGGAAAGCGCCGCGGCGGCGGACAGCCTGCGTGCGCAGGCGGGCAGGCTGGTGCAGGCGGTGAGCGTGTTCCGGCTGGACCACGAAGCCCCCAGCCTGCACGCGGTGGCGGCCTCCGCCCCGGCCCGCGCCGCAGCGCCCAAGCCCGCCCCGCTGCGCGCTGCCATGGCACCGCACGCGCCGGCCCGCATGGCGGCTGCGCCCAAGAAGGCCGCCGCGCCCAGCCCGAGCCAGCCGTCGCTAGCCATGGCGGGCGGCGGCAGCGAAGACGACTGGCAGAACTTCTGACCCGCCCCCGCGCACCGTCCATGGCCCATCGTCCCACCCCGGTACGATGGGCCACCGGACCCCAACGGGACCCTTTTCTTCCTTCATTGCCTGCAAGAGATCCGCCATGGCCCTTTCTTCCTCTCCCACCGACACCACCGACACCGCCGCCGCCAATGCCGTCAGCCAGGGCGGCGAATTCCTCTCGTTCCGCCTGGGCGATGAGGAGTACGGCATCGGCATCCTCCAGGTACAGGAAATCCGCTCCTACGAGCCGCCGACGCGGCTGGCCGGTGCTCCCGACTTCATCAAGGGCGTGGTCGATCTGCGCGGCATCATCATTCCCATCGTGGACCTGCGCCTGCGGCTGCATTGCGCCAGCGCCGAGTACAACCACTCCACGGTGGTGATCGTGCTCAACGTCGGACAGCACACCGTGGGCGCGGTGGTGGACTCCGTCTCCGATGTGGTGGAGTTGACGGCGGAGATGATCCGCCCCGCGCCCCAGCTGTCCTCCAGCGTGGACGCCCAATTCATCCTGGGCCTGGGCAGCGTGAACGACCGCATGCTCATCCTCGTGGACATCGAGGGCCTGGTGGGCAGCGAGACGCTGGGCCGCATGCGGCCGACCGGCGTCAGCCCGGCCGCCGCGGCCGCTGCCGCGTTCATGGACTGATCGCCGGAGCGCCCTCGGCGCGGGGCTCCTGCGGGCCGCGGCGGGCACGGGTGAATAATCGCCGGGCGCGGTACCTTTCCGCCGCCTCCAGATCCATCCGCCAGCCCACCCAGGAGCCGCCCTTGATTCCCTCCATGCCCTCCCTGCGGCCCGTGCCTGCCGTCCGGCCGGCCGGCCCCTCCATGGCCGCGCTGCTGACCTGTCTGTCCAGCGCCACGGCACTGCTGGGCACCGGCGCCGCCCTGGCGCAGGACAGCGTGGCCTCGCGCATCACCCAGGTCACCGTCTCCCCCGGCAGCGCCACCGTGGAGCGCACCGCGCGCGTGGCCGCCGGCGCCCGCAGCGCCGTGTTCCGCTGCCTTCCCGCCTCCATCGACACCGCCAGCCTGCAGATCGCCGCAGGCACCGGGGTGCGCGTGGGCGAATTCAAGATCACCACCGAAGACCGCGACGTGGCCGCCGGCTGCGCCAGCCCGCTGGACGGCCGCATCCAGGACCTGGAAGACCAGCTGGCCGCCGTGCGTGCCGAGACCGCCTCGCTGCAGCTCGTGAACCGCTACCTGCAGGGCGTGGCCGGCAACGCCGGCAGCGCGGCCGACACGCCGCCGCCCGACCGCCGCCCGGCCGCGGGCCCCGCCGCCGCGGTAAGCCCGGGCCAGATCGGCGCCACGGCCGATGCGCTGCGCAAGACCTCGCTCGACGCCCTCACCCGCTCGCACGCGCTCAAGCGCCGGCAGGAGGCGCTGGAGCTCGCGCTCAAGCCCCTGGTGGCCGAGCGCAACCGCAACGCGGGCGGCCCGCGGGCGCGCGCCGTGTCGGTCGCCGTCCACCTCGCCGCCGAGCGCGAGGGCGAACTGCGCCTGTCCTACCAGGTGCGCGGCCCCGGCTGGCAGCCCACCTACCGCGCCGTGCTGAACAGCGACACCGGCGCCGTGGTGCTGGAGCGCCTGGCGCTCGTCGCGCAAAACAGCGGCGAGGACTGGACCGACGTGCGGCTCACCCTCTCCACGCAAGCCGCCACCCGCGCCACGCGCGGCCCCGCGCCCGGTGCCTGGACCCTCGATGTGGCGCCGCCCCCGCAGCCGCAGACGGCCATGGCCCGCCTGCCCGCACCGGCGGCACCCGCTACGATGGCCGCGCCGGCCAGCGTGGCCGAAGAAGCCGAGCCGCCCAGCTTCGACGTCACCGCGTTCGCCGGCACCTACGCCACGCAGTTCGCCGTGCCCCAGCGCATCACCGTGCCCTCCAACGGCCAGCGCACCACGCTGGCCCTGGGCACGCACAACGCGGCCGCCACGCTGCTCACGCGCGCCGTGCCCGCCCGGCAGGAGACGGCCTATCTCGTGGCCGAAATCGCGCCGCCGCCGGGCGCCTGGCCCGCGGGGCCCGTGGGGCTGTACCGCGACGGCGCCTTCATCGGCAACGACACGCTGGATTTTGCGCAGGACGCCACGGCCGGCGGCAGGGCCACCCTGTGGTTCGGGGCCGACGACCAGGTGATCGTGCAGGCCGAGCCGCCGCAGGAGACCACCGGCAGCGCCGGCTTCACCGGCGGGCGCACCGAACGCCGCACCGATCGCGCCTACCGCGTGGAAAACCGCCACGCCCGGCCCATCGCGCTGCAGGTGCTGGACGCAGCGCCGGTCTCGCGCAACGAGAAGATCGAGGTCGAATCCCGCTACACGCCCGCGCCGCAGGACACGGCCTGGAACCGCACGCCCGGCACCATCGCCTGGCAGCAGCCGCTGGCCGCCGGCGCCACCGCGCGCTTCACGGCCACGCACACCGTGCGCTACCCGAAGGAGATCGCGCTGAGGGAGCGGGAATGAACGCCACCCCCTTCGGCCCTGCCACGCCCGCTGCCGCACCGCGCCGCGCGACCGCCGCCTTCATGCGGTCGCACCCGGCGCACTGGATCGCCCTGGGCTTCGGCGCCGGCCTGTCGCCCAAGGCACCCGGCACCGTGGGCACGCTGTGGGCGTGGCTGGCCTATCTGGTGCTGCAGCAGTGGCTCGCACCCCTGCATTTCGGCGTGCTGATCCTGGCCGGCACGCTCGTCGGCTGGTGGGCCTGCACCACCACCGCGCGCCACATGGGCGTGGCCGACCCCGGCAGCATCGTGTGGGACGAGGTGATCGCCTTCTGGCTCGTGCTGTGGCTGGCCATGCCCATGGGCTTCTGGGGGCAGTGCGCGGCGTTCGCGCTGTTCCGCTTCTTCGACGCCGCCAAGCCCGGCCCCGTGGCCTGGGCCGACAGTTTGTTCAAGGGCTTCGGCTGGCGCGGCGGCTGGGGCATCGTGTTCGACGACCTGGTGGCGGCCTTCTGCACGCTGGTGGTGATCGCGCTCTGGAGGCATCTGTGGTGACACCGGACGATTCGCTATCGAAATCAGAGCATGATTCCCTAGAGAATATTGCGCTGGAGGCCGATTTGGCTCATATCGCGCAAACACTCGTCGCGCGCGGGTGGATGCTGGCCACCGCCGAAAGCTGCACCGGCGGCCTGATCGCCGGCGCCTGCACCGACCTGGCCGGGTCGAGCCGCTGGTTCGAGCGCGGCTTCGTCACTTACTCCAACGCCGCCAAGACCGACCTGCTGGGCGTGCCCGCCGCCCTCATCGAAGCGCACGGCGCCGTGAGCGAGCCCGTGGCGCGCGCCATGGCCGAGGGCGCCGTGGCGCGCTCGCTGGCGCAGGTGAGCGTGGCCGTGACGGGCGTGGCCGGACCCGGGGGCGGGAGCGCGGACAAGCCGGTGGGGACGGTGTGGTTCGGCTGGTCGGTGGCGGGGCAGACCCACAGCGAAATGGTGCGCTTCGCGGGCGACCGGGCGGCCGTGCGTGCGGCCACCGTGCGGCATGCGCTGGCGCGGCTGGCCGATCTTCTGGTTTGACAGCAAACGCCCAAGCCTCAAGACCTTGGGCCTGTGCGCCTCAAGTGGCGGCCTCCCTCGGTCCAGCGGATTCGATGCGGGCGGCATCCCAGCGCTTCAGTTCAACGGACTTCGCGAGCATGCCCAAGGTGATGGGCACCTTCCTCTGTCGATCCCGATAGCGGCGCAAAGGCATCCAAAACAACTGCAATGGATTGAACCCTTCGTTGTGGAAATACCGTCCGAAATCGAACCCGCTGGAATCGACGCCGAACTCCGCGAAGAAGGTCTCCATGAACTCCACCGCATCGTCGCCCGTGATGCTGAGATCGTCCTCGATCCTGGTCGCTGAATGAAGATCGCGCCGCGGCAGAACCCCGGACGCTCTTCTGGCGAACGCCTCGATTTCCTCCAGTGCCTGACCCGCCATCAACGAATCCTGCTGTCTCACGCGCCCGGCCCCAGCCGCCCCACCAGCCCCGCACTGGCCTCGTTCAATCCCACCACCTCCACCACCGCCCCGTGGTGCCGCAGCCGCAGCACCACCTTCTCCAGCGCGGCCACGGCCGTCACGTCCCAGAAATGCGCGCGGGACACGTCGATGCGCACGGGGCGCCCTTCGGCCGCGAGGATGTCGAACGCCTCGATGAAGGCATCGGCCGAGGCGAAGAACACCTGGCCCGACACGTGCCAGGTGCGCAGGCCGGTGGCGGCATCGTCCTCGGCCCGCACGCCGAGCAGGCGCGCGACCTTGAACGCGAAGAACACGCCGCTCAGCACCACCCCCACGCCCACCCCGGCCGCGAGGTTGTGCGTGGCGAGCGTGACGGCCACGGTGGCGAGCATCACGGCGCTGGACAGGCGCGGGTGGCGCACCACGGCGCCCAGCGACTTCCAGTCGAACGTCGAGGCCGACACCATCACCATGATGGCCACCAGCGCGATCACTGGCACGCGCGACACCCAGTCCTTCAGCGCCACCATCAGGATGAGCAGGAACACGCCGGCGAACAGCGTGGACAGGCGCCCGCGCCCGCCGTATTTCACGTTGCCCACGGCCTGGCCGATCATTCCGCAGCCGGCGATGCCGCCGAAGCAGCTGGCCGCGATGTTGGCCAGGCCCAGGCCCGCGCACTCGCGGTTCTTGTCGCTGGGTGTGTCGGTCATCTCGTCCACCACGGCGGCGGTGAGCACCGATTCGAGCAGCCCCACCATGGCGATCGCCAGCGCCGGCAGCGCGATGGCGCGCAGCGTCTCCAGCGACACCGGCACCGCGGGCAGGCCGAACAGCGGCAGCGCATCGGGCAACCGGCCCAGGTCCGCCACGGTGGGCAGGTGCAGCCCCGTGGCGGAGGCGATGAGCGTGAGCGCCACCACGCAGATCAGCGGCGACGGAATGGCGGTGAGCGCCCGCACCTGCAGCCGCTGGCCCAGCCACGGCAGGCCGTAGATGAGGGCCAGCCCCAGCGCCAGCATGCCCCAGGTGGCGGCGCCCGCGCCACGCAGGTGCGGCAGCTGCGCCGAGAAGATCAGCACCGCCAGCGCATTGACGAAGCCCGTGCGCACCGAGCTGGAGACGAAGCGCACCAGCACGCCCATGCGCAGCAGCCCGAACGCCACCTGCACCACGCCCGCCAGCAGCCCCGCCGCCAGCAGATAGCCGAGCCCGTGCGACTGCACCAGCGGCGCCGCCACGAGCGCCACCGAACCGGCGGCTGCCGACACCATGGCCGGGCGCCCGCCCGCGAAGGCGATCACGATGCTGATGACGAACGAGGCGAACAGCCCCACGGAGGGATCGACGCCCGCCACGAACGAAAACGCGATCACCTCGGGAATCAGCGCGAACGTGGCGACGGCACCCGCGAACAGTTCGCGCGGAATGCTGGGCGCCCATTCGGCGCGCAGGCGGGCCAGGAAAGCAGGGGTCATGGAACGGCAACGCGCGCCGGAGCGCGCGTAAAAGCAAAAGGAAAGGGGAAGAAGAAGCGCCCGGTCAGGCCGCGCCGGCGCCCGTCAGGCGCCGCAGCACTTCTTGTATTTCTTGCCGCTGCCGCAGCTGCACGGGTCATTGCGGCCAGGGGTGTCGGCGCGGCGCACGGCCTCCACGCGCGGGCCGATGCTCTTCCAGAGCTGGCGCAGGTCGTACACGGCCCAGACGGCTTCGCTGAACGACTCCAGGCGGGCCTCGCTCACGCTGGCCGGGCCGTCCTCGGCATACAGGTTGTGCTCGGGCTTGCCGGTGTCGTCCTCGGTCAGCACCACGATGTTCTCCAGCGCGCCGTCGAGCCACTGCGCGGCGTCCTTGTCGCGGGGGGCGGCCCATTCCTCGGGCCAGTTCTCGACGGCGAACATGAAGCCGAGCGCCCACACCTGGCCGAATGAGGGAATGTCCTGGCCGGCCATCTCGGCGCGTTCTTCCTCGGGCAGGCAGGCGACGGCGCCGCGCATGTCCATCACCTCGGGCTGAAAGGCCCGGTCGTCCTCCAGCGATTCCACCTCGGTCGCCAGCTGGCGGCTGACCTCGTCGAACCGCAGCGTCCACAGCTCCATGAACCGCGCCTGCTGGGCTTCGTCCTTGAAGGCCGGCAGCAGCGGCAGCGGGGCGCCCGCACCCTCGGTCACATCGATGGGGCCACCGTCGTCCAGCAGCATGGGCAGGTATTCGGCGGCGGGAATGGCGCGGCGCGTGCAGGCCAGCGCGGTCAGGAAACCGTCGCAGAACTCCCACTGCGGGATTTCTTCGGCACGGCTGCGCAGGTCGTCCAGCAGCGTGTCCAGCTCGTCGAGCGCATCGTTGTCGAGGGCGGGTTCGGTGCCGGCGGCAGCGGCGGCGGCGGTGTCGTGGGAGGATTCGGTCATGGGGCGGCTCCAGGGCGCGGCGGGGGGAGAAAAAGGCTTCGTTATGATGCCGCAGCCCGCGCAAAGCGGCGAACCGGGGCGGGCGCAGGCATGGCGCTGGAGGCAGGTGCAGACAGCCCCGCCCAAGGCCACGGCCGGGCCGCAGGCGGCGATTTTATCCGCCCGGCCCCGGCCGGCCCCTGCCGGCCTCGGTTCGCACCCCGTTCGCAGCCCCGGGCCCGGCCCGTTCCCCTCTTTCGCACCGACCCCATGCCGACCCACGCCGATCCTGCAGCGCCCGCCGCCGCCGTCCCCACCGACCCCGCGGCCTTCCTGCGCGAGCATGCGGCCACCCAGGCGCCCAACGTGCAGAGCTACCGCCTGCCCGGCGAGCAGTGGTGGCTCAAGCGCGCGGGCGCCAGCCACGGCGCCGGGCGCTACCGCGCCATGGCCGTGCTGGCACGCCTGCTGGGCCTGGCGGTGCTGCGACCGGTGCCCACGCCGGGCGGGCCCGCGGCCATCGCCATCGAGGTGCGGCGCCTGCAGGACTTCGCCGCGCGCGGCCTGCGCGCGCCCGAGGTGCTGGCGGTGCAGCACGATGCCTTCCTGATGCGGCACTTGGGCGCCCCCGACGAGGAAACCCATTCCCTGGGCAACGAGATCGACCACGCCGTGGCCGAGGGCCCCGAGGCCGTGCTGGCCCTGTGGCGCCAGGGCCTGGACGCCATCGCCCGGGTGCACGCCAGCGGCACCTGCCTGAGCCAGGCGTTCGCCCGCAACCTCGTGCGCTGCCCCGACGGCGTGGTGGGCTACGTGGATTTCGAGGACGATCCCGCCACCGCGCTGCCGCTGGCCGTGTGCCACGCGCGCGATGCGCTGTGCTACGCCCAGTCCACCGCGCTCTACCTGCGCCAGGCGGGCGCGCTGGACGCGGCCCGCGCGCTGTGGGCGGCTTGGCTGGGCGCCCAGGGCCCGGACATGCGCGCGGTGCTGGCCACCACGGTGCGCCGCCTGCGCTGGCTGCGCCACCTGCCGCCCAGCCGGCGCCTGGGCCGCGACCTGCAGCGCGTGCGCGCCGCCTACGACCTGCTGGCGCCCTGACCGCCCCCACCCAGGCGCAGAGGGCGCCTGGGCGCGGTCACTCCTCGCTCGTCCACTCCACCTGCACGCCCAGGCTGCGCAGGTTCTCCACGAAGCGCGGGTGCGCGCGCCGGATGGGCGTGGCGTTGCGGATCTCCGAGCGCCCGTCGATGCTGGCGGCCACCATGAACAGGGCGATGGCCACGCGGATGATGTAGGGGCTCTCCACCACGGCGGGCGTGAGCGCATTGCCGCCGAAGGTCACGATGCGGTGCGGGTCGGAAGAGAACACGTGCGCGCCGAACTTCGACAGCTCGCCCGTCCAGCCCAGCGCCCCGTCGTACACCTTGTTCCAGAACATCGCGTTGCCCTGCGCCCGCACGCCCAGCGCGATGAAGATGGGCAGCAGGTCCACGGGAAAGTAGGGCCAGGGCGCGGCCTCCACCTTGGTCAGCACGTTGCTGGTGAAGGGCGTCTGCACGGTGAGCGGCCCCTCGCGGTGCGCGCGCGACCAGCCGTCCGCATGCTCGATGCGCACGCCGAACTTGGCGAAGGTGCGGTCGATCAGCGGGAAGTTCTCCGGCGCGCTGTTGCGCACCACCACGTCGCCGCCCGTGATGGCCCCGAGGGCCAGGAAGGTGGTGATCTCGTGGAAGTCCTCGTCGAAGCGGAACTCGCCACCGCCCAGCGCCGCGCCGCCGTGCACCGTGAGGCGCGAGGTGCCGATGCCGTCGATGCGCACGCCCAGCATGGACATGAAGCGGCAGAACTCCTGCACGTGCGGCTCCGACGCGGCGTTGTTGAGCGTCGACACGCCGCTGGCCGAGGCCGCGCACAGCACGAAGTTCTCGGTCGTGGTGACCGAGGCGTAGTCGAGCCAGTGGTGGGTGGCGTGCAGCGGCCCGGCGCAGCGCACGAGCAGCGAGCCCTGCGCGCGCTCCACCGCGCCGCCGAAGCTGCGGAACACCTCCACGTGCGGATCGATCTCGCGCACGCCGAGCGTGCAGCCCTTCACGTTGTCTTCGAGCCGCGCCACGCCGAAGCGCGCCAGCAGCGGCGGCACCAGCATGATGGACGATCGCATCTCCTCGGGCAGGCGGTGGGCGGCGGCGTCGAACGCGGTGTCCTTGTGGTGCAGTTCCAGCGTGCCGCTGGCGTGGTCCATGCGCACGTCGCTGCCCAGGGTGCGGAAGATGTCCAGGATCTTGCGCACGTCGGTGATGTCGGGCACGCCGTGCAAGGTGAGCGGCGCCTGGGTCAGCAGCGTGGCGCACAGCACGGGCAGCACGGCGTTCTTGTTGGCGGAGGGCGTGATGCGGCCACGCAGCGGCGTGCCTCCGTGCACGATGAGATTGGACATGGGCGGGATGCGGGGGAAACCCGAAAAGAAAACAGCCGGCACTGTAACCCCCTGCCCCCTGTGGCGCCCGAGCGGCCGCGCTCCCCCGGGTCGCGTGCGTTTCCGTAGCCGGCCGTGGGCCGCGTCCGACAGCCCCCCGCCTGCGCGCAGCCTATCTTCGCCGCAGCGCTCCCGCCTTTCCTTTCCTACCGCCTGCATGTCTTCCTCTGCTTCTGCCGCTGCGCACCCCGCGGCAGCCACCGCGGCACCCGCCCCCGCCCCCCTCGCCGCTTCCCGGCGCGCTCCCACTTTTTCCGCCGCCGCCTGGCGCCAGTTCATGAGCGTGGCCAAGCCGTACTGGCGCGGCGACAAGAAGGTCGCGGCCTGGTCCCTGCTCGGCCTGCTGGTGCTGCTGATGCTGTGCGAGACGCAGCTGGCCGTGATGCTGATCGACCGCACCGGCGAGATGACCTCGGCCCTGGCCGCCAAGGACCGCGACCGCTTCTGGGACGCGGTGCGCACCTGCCTGCTGGTGCTGGGCTTCGCCGTGCCGGTGTACGCCTTCTACTACTACATGCGCGATGCGTTCTCCAACCACTGGCGGCGCTGGCTCACGCACCGCTTCCTGGACGGCTACCTGGGCGGCCGGCGCTACTACGAGCTGAACACGCAGGGCGGCATCGACAACCCCGACCAGCGCATCAGCGAGGACATCAACACCTTCACCGGCCGCTCCACGCACTTCCTGCTGATCTTCGTCGGCGCGGGCATGCAGCTGGTGGCCTTCAGCACCGTGCTGTGGTCGATCTCCAAGGTGCTCGTGGCCTTTCTGGCGGTGTACGCCCTGCTGGGCACGGTGGTGGCGCTGTACGTGTTCGGCGCGCCGCTCATCCGCCTGAATTTCTGGCAGCTGCGGCGCGAGGCGGATTTCCGCTTCGGGCTGATGCGGCTGCGCGAGAACGCCGAGTCGATCGCGTTCTACCGCGGCGAGTCGCAGGAACGCGCGCAGCTGGACCACAGCTTCCAGGCGGTGTTCACCAACTACGCGCGGCTCATCAAGCGCCAGCGCTCGCTCAACCTGTTCCAGCGCGCGTTCAGCCAGCTCACGGTGGTGATTCCCGCCATCATCCTGGCCGATGCGGTGCTCTCCGGCGACATGGAGGTGGGCCGCGCCATCCAGGCGGCCGGCGCGTTCGCGGCGGTGCTGGCCGCCGTCTCGCTGATCGTGGACAACTTCGAGAGCCTGAGCCGCTTCGTGGCCGGCATCGGCCGGCTGGACACGCTGGCCCAGGCCCTGCTGGGTGCGCCGGCCCGGCGAGAGGAGCCGGCGGCGCCCGAGGCCGTGTCCGCCGCACGCAAGCTGCGCCGCCAGCAAAAGCGCGAGTCGCGCCGCCAGCGCGGCACCCCGTCGGCCGCCCCGGCAGCCCAGGCCACGCCCCCCGCGCCCGCTGCCAAAGCACCGGCCCCGGACACCTCACGCGAGATCCAGGCGCGGGAAGGCGAACGCCTGGCCATCGACGGGCTCACGCTCTACACCCCGAAATTCGGCCGCCTGCTGGTGAAGGACCTCACGCTGGAGCTGCAGCCGGGCGATGCGCTGCTCATCACCGGGGCCAGCGGCTGCGGCAAGAGCTCGCTGCTGCGCGCCATCGCCGGGCTGTGGCGCACGGGCGACGGCGTGGTGCAGCACCCGCCGCTGGACGAGGTGTTCTTCCTGCCCCAGCGCCCCTACATGCAGCCCGGCACGCTGCGCAGCCAGATGATCTACCCGGCGCGCACGACCGCGCTGGACGATGCGCAGTTGCTTCAAATCCTGAACGACGTGCACCTGCCCGAGCTGGCCGACCGCGTGGGCGGGCTCGACGCCACGCGCGACTGGGAAAAGCAGCTGTCGGTCGGCGAACAGCAGCGCCTGGCCTTCGCCCGCGTGCTGGTGCGCCAGCCGCGCACCGTGATCCTGGATGAAGCCACCAGCGCGCTGGACGGTGCCAACGAAGCGGCGCTGTACGAGCGGCTGCGCGCCAGCGGCGCCTCCATCATCAGCATCGCCCACCGGCCGGCGGTGCTGGCACACCACACGCACGTGCTGCAGCTGCTGGGCGAGGGCCGCTGGGCCCTGCACCCGGCCGAGGGCTTTCAGTTCGAGGCGTGAGGGGTGCCGCCGAGCGCCGCGCGCACGGCCCGTGGCCTGCGCGGCCTCATGCGGCGCACGCCGCAGGCTCCAGCACCAGCACGGTCGCCACATGCGCGTCCTGTGCCAGCAGGCGCTTGCGCATGCAGACCACCGCCTTGTCCTTGGACAGCAGGATGGCGCGGTGCGCCACGGCCAGGTCGATGAACTTCTGGTCGTCCGCATCCTTGCACACCGAGGGCACGCGCGCCGCCTCGGGCACCACGCGCACCCGGGTGTCGAAGGCGCCCAGCACGGCCGCGGCATCCAGGCCGTAGAACGCCAGGCGCGGCACGATCTGCGGATAGGCCAGCACACGCTCCAGTTCGTCGCGCATGGCCTGCGTGGCCACCCACTGCAGCCGCCCCTGGGCGAGCAGCTCGCGCAGCGACGCCACGGCGGGGTCGGCGAACACCAGCAGGTCCAGCACGATGTTGGTGTCCACCACCACCGCGCGGGGGACCTCGCCGGCCGCGGCCTGCGCCGGCAGGCGCAGCTCAACCCGCATCGGGCGGGCTTTCCACGGGCCGGGGGGGACGCTCGCGCGCCGAGCCGCGCACCATGTCGAAGCGGAACAGGCGGCACTCGATGGGGCCGTTCCACATGGGCACGCGGCGCGACTCCTTCAGGCGCATCTTGCCGGGCAGCTTGAGGTCGGGCGTGAGCATCCAGCCCTGCCAGCCGGAGAAGTTCTTCTTCCAGTGCGTGGCGAGCTGGCTGAAGAACTCGCCGCCGTCCTCGGTCTGCGCCGTCTCGCGGCCCGCGCGCTCCACGTGGCCGGCACGCTCGGACGCGCTGCGCCCGGCCGTGCCCGCGGCGGCAATGCGCTCGCCGTAGGGCGGGTTCAGCAGCATCACGCCGGGCTGGGCGGTGGGCGGCATGCGCTGCAGCGCGTCGCCGCCGCGCAGCTCGATGGCCTGGGCCACGCCCGCGCGCTCGGCGTTGCGCTGGGCGAAGTCCACCATGCGGTGCGACACGTCCGAGCCGAAGATGCCCACTGCCGGCGGTTTGATGGCCTTTTTCGCTTCATTTTTGATAGCAGACCAGACATGGGCCTGGAACGGCAGCAGCTTCTCGAAGGCGAACCGCCGCTGCATGCCGGCGGGGATGTGGCAGGCCATCTGCGCCGCCTCGATCAGCACGGTGCCGCTGCCGCAGCAGGGGTCGTACAGCGGCACGTCGCCCTGCGGGTCCCAGCCGGTGGCCGCGATCATGGCGGCGGCCAGGGTTTCCTTGAGCGGGGCGTCGCCCTTGTCCTCGCGCCAGCCGCGCTTGAACAGCGGCTCGCCCGAGGTGTCGATGTACACCGTGGCCTCGTCGGTGGTCAGGTGCAGGTGGATGCGCACGTCGGGCCACTGGGTGTCCACGTCCGGGCGCACGCCGGTCTTGGCACGGAAGCGGTCGGCCACCGCGTCCTTCACGCGCAGCGCGGCGAAGTTCAGGCTGGTGAGCGGGCTGTGCTGGGCGGTGACGTCGATCTTGAAGCTCTGGCGCGGGGTGAACCAGATCTCCCAGGCGACCTCGCTCGCGGCGGCGTACAGGTCGTTCTCGGAGCGGTACGGCCGGTGGCCGAGCTGCACCAGCACGCGCTGCGCGAGGCGGCTGTGCAGGTTGAGCATCAGCGCGTCGCGCCAGGAGGCCCGCAGCAGCACGCCGCCCCGGCCGGTGAGCAGGTCCTGGCCGGTCAGGCCGGTGATGCCGTGCACCTCGTCGGCCAGAAAGCCCTCGACGCCAGCGGCGCAGGGCAGGAAAAGTTGCAGTTGGTTCATAGACGGCCCCGAGGATACGCGCTGGCAGCCCCGTTGCGGCGCCGAAGGGCCGCCGACACCGGCCTGGGATGCGGCCGGTGTGCCGAAGACCAGGCCATCCGGGGAATCCGGGTTTCCACCTAACAGAACTCCTGACTTGGCGTTTGTTCTGGGTCAACCGATGGTCAGAATGAACCCTTGTGTGTATCCATTTGCAAAGGTACTTCATGTTCAAAAGCCTGCGTGCACGCCTCATCGGCATCTGCGTCGCCATCACCGTGCTGTCGCTGCTGGCCCTGGCGCTGGTCACTTTCTTCGTGGTGCGCAAGGACACGCTGGCGGACCTGGATGCCCGGATCGGCCAACTGACCCGCAACCACGCCAGCGAGGTGGCCGAATGGGTCAAGGACAAGCAGCGCGTCACCGGCTCCCTGAAAGTCGCGGTGGGCCAGGCGGAGCCGATTCCCTTCCTGCAGGCGACCCAGCAGGCGGGAGCTTTCGACGCGGTGTACTTCACCTATGCGGACAAGCGGCACGTTTCGCTGTCGAAAATGGCCCCCGGGTATGACGGCACCTCGCGCCCCTGGTACCGGCAGGCCGCGCAGGCCGGTGGCCCGGTGGTCACCCCCGCCTACGTGGATGCCACCACCGGCAAGCTCACGATCAGCTTCGCGGAGCCGGTCGGCCCGGCCGGCCAGATCACCGCGGTGGTGGGCAGCGACATGTTCCTGGACTCGGTGACCCGCAAGGTCAGCGCGATCCACCCCATCCCCAAGAGCTTCGCGGTGCTGCTGGATGGCGAAGGCAAGATCCTCGCCTACGCCAAGCCGGAACTGGCGCTCAAGCCCGTCTCGGCCATCGCGGGCACGCTGGACGCCAGCCTCCTCAAGCGCCTGGCCGAAGACGGCAGCCGCGCGGACGTCCAGGTGGACGGCGCCGACCAGATGCTCTACGCCGCCAAGGTGGAGGGCACGCCCTGGACGCTCGCCATCGCCATCGACCGCTCCGAGGCCACGCAATCGGTGCGCGCGCTGCTGCAGGTGGCCATCGTCATCACCCTGCTGAGCGTGCTGGCCGCCGTCGCGCTGGTCACCGTGGCCGTGAGCCACCAGTTGCGCCGCCTGGGCGTGGTGCGCGATGCGCTGGAAGACATCGCCTCGGGCGACGGCGACCTGACGCGCCGCCTGTCCACCCACGGCAGCGACGAACTCACCCAGATCGCCAGCGCCTTCAACCACTTCGTGGACAAGATCGCGGCGGTGCTGGTGCAGATCCGCGCCTCGTCCGAATCCGTGCGCCTGGCCACCAGCGAGATCGCCAGCGGCAACCAGGACCTGTCCTCGCGCACCGAGCAGCAGGCCAGCTCGCTGGAGGAGACGGCGGCCGCCATGGAGCAGCTCACCGCCACGGTGCAGCAGAACGCCGAGAACGCGCGCCAGGCCAACACGCTGGCCACGGGCGCCTCGGAGATCGCCACGCACGGCGGCACCGTGGTGGGCCAGGTCGTGAAGACCATGGGCGGCATCGATGCCTCGGCCCGCAAGATCGTGGACATCATCGGCGTGATCGACGGCATCGCCTTCCAGACCAACATCCTGGCGCTGAACGCGGCCGTGGAAGCCGCCCGCGCCGGCGAGCAGGGCCGGGGCTTCGCCGTGGTGGCCAGCGAGGTGCGCACGCTGGCCCAGCGCAGCGCGACCGCCGCCAAGGAGATCAAGGCGCTGATCGACGATTCGGTCACGCAGGTGGACGCCGGCAGCAAGCTGGTGCAGGACGCCGGGGCCACCATGGACAAGGTGGTGGACAGCGTGCGCCGCGTGACGGCCATCGTGGCCGAGATCAGCAACGCCAGCCAGGAGCAGAGCACCGGCATCGCCGAGATCGGCAGCGCCGTGAGCCAGATGGACCAGTCCACCCAGCAGAACGCCGCGCTGGTGGAAGAAGCCACCGCCGCCGCGCAGTCGCTGCAGCAGCAGGCGGCGCAACTGGCCGATGCGGTCGCCGGCTTCAAGCTCGACGCCCACGGGGCCGCAGCGCCGTCGCGGGGCGGTCCGGCGGCCGGAACGAACCGCGCCCTGACCATGCGATAAAAAACGGCCTCCAGCACAATAAACACTAGGGCATATAGCTATATATTTGATAGCAAATTACCCGGCCGCATGGCGATCGGGCTCAGGCCTGGGGCGTGGCAGCCCCAATCAGCGATAAAGGACAGGGGCGCCGGGTGGCATTCAAGCCCGCGAGCGCCCTTCTTTCGGCCTTCGCTGACGGCGCCAAGGCCCCCCGGCGGCCATGATGGCGCGATGACCCCCACCCTGCCCTCGCGCACCCCTTCGGCGCCGGCCCGCCCCGGCCGAGCCCCCCTCACGCCACGCATCTGGCTCGCCCTGGCCGGCTGGCTCGCGATCGCCTTCGTGGCTGCTGCGGTCGGCAGCATCGCATCGGTCCAGGCCCCGCAGTTCTACGCCCAGCTCACCCAGCCGGCCTGGGCACCGCCCGCCTGGCTGTTCGGGCCGGTGTGGAGCGCGCTGTACGCCATGATGGGCGTTGCCGCCTGGCTGGTATGGCGCGAGCCCGCAGGGGCCCTGCGCCGGCGCGCACTGTGGCTGTTCGCCGTGCAGCTGGCACTCAATGCGCTGTGGAGCTGGCTGTTCTTCCAGTGGCACCAGGGCGCCTGGGCGCTGGCCGACATCGGCCTGCTGTGGTGCTGCGTGGCCGCCACCCTGGTGGCGTTCTGGCGGCTGAGGCCGCTGGCCGGGGCGCTGCTGGTGCCTTACCTGGCCTGGATCACCTTCGCCGCCGCGCTGAACTTCACGGTCTGGCGGCTGAATCCGCAACTGCTGGGCTGAGGGGCCGGCGTCTTTCGCGGCGCGGGCTACAGCGCCTTGCGCAGGTTGGCCGGCGCGATCTTGAGCGCCTCGCGGTACTTGGCCACGGTGCGGCGTGCGCACTCGATGCCCTGCTCCTTCAGCATCTCGGCGATCTGGCTGTCCGACAGCGGCTTGGCCGGGCTCTCGGCCGAGACGAACTGCTTGATGAGTGCCCGCACCGCCGTGCTGGAGGCGTTGCCCCCGGTCTCGGTGCCCAGGCCCGAGCCGAAGAAATACTTGAGTTCGTACGTGCCCTGCGGCGTGGCCATGTACTTGGCCGTGGTCACGCGGCTGATGGTGGACTCGTGCAGGCCCAGTTCATCGGCGATGTCGCGCAGCACCAGCGGCCGCATGGCCAGCTCGCCGTGCACGAAGAAGTTCTTCTGCCGGTCCACGATGGCGCGCGACACGCGCAGGATGGTGTCGAAGCGCTGCTGGATGTTCTTGATGAACCAGCGCGCCTCCTGCAGCCGCTGCTGCAGGCCCTGGTGGCCCTCGCCGCCACGGTTGCCGCGCAGCGCGCCGGCGTAGATGTCGTGCACGCGCAGGCGCGGCATCACATCGGGGTTGAGCTGCACGCTGAAGTTCTGCTGCGTGCCGCGCCCGGTCTTCTTCACGATGACGTCGGGCACGATGATGTTGCGCTCCACCTCGGCGAAGGCGCGGCCGGGCCGGGGCTCCAGGCGGGCGATCAGCGCCATGGCCGCGCGCGTGCGCTCCTCGCCGCCGCCGCAGGCCTGCGCCAGGCGGCGCACGTCGCGCCGCGCGAGCATCTCCAGCGGCTGTTGGCAGATGCGCAGCGCGGTCTGCACCACGTCGGGGTCGCCCTCGCCGTCCTCGCGCAGCGCCTTGAGCTGCAGGGTCAGGCACTCGGCCAGTCCGCGCGCGCCCACGCCCACCGGGTCCAGGCTCTGCAGCAGGCCCAGCGCCACGGTGAAGCGGTGCACCAGCTCCTCGACCTGCTCGGTGTCGTCCTCGCCCGCCAGGCTCACGGCGAGCGACGGCAGCGATTCTTCCAGGTAGCCATCGTCGTTGAGCGACTCGATGAGAAAGCGCAAAGCGGCGGTGTCGACCTCGGACAGGCGCAGGCCCAGCGCCTGCCGGTGCAGGTAGGCGGTGAGCGACTCGTGGCTGCGGGCCAGTTCGGTGGCATCGGCTTCGTCGCCCTCGCCGGCCGTGCGCGTGCGCGCCGGGGCGTCGCCGCCCCATTCGCCGTCGTCCGGCGCCATCTCGACGGTGCCGTCGCCCTCCCAGTCGGGGGCGTCGGCGCTGCCCGGCGCCTCGGCGGCGCTCGCGGCATCGCCCTCCGAAGAGGACTCCACCGCCGCGCTGGACTCGCCGGGCGCGCCGGAATAGATGGCCTCTTCGGTGTGGCGATCGTCCTCGCTCACGGGCGCATCGGCCTGCGGCAGGCCGAATTCTTCGCGCGCGGCCTCTTCGGCGGTGCGTTCGAGGAAGGGGTTTTCGTCGAGCATCTGCTCGACCTCTTGCGACAGTTCCAGGGTGGACAACTGCAGCAGCCGGATGGACTGCTGCAACTGCGGCGTGAGTGCCAGATGCTGCGAGACGCGCAGCGACAGCCCCGGCTTCATCACACCGGTGCCGCCGGGCCGCCCCGAGGCGCGAGAGCCCCCGCGGGGAGCAGCGCAGTCAACACGATGACCAGCGTGGACGCCATGCTCACATCCTGAAATGCTCGCCGAGGTACACGCGCCGCACCTCGGCGTTGTCCACGATCTCGGAGGGCGTGCCCCGCGCCAGCACGCGCCCATCGCTGATGATGAACGCGTGGTCGCAGATGCCTAGGGTCTCGCGCACGTTGTGGTCGGTGATGAGCACGCCGATGCCCCGCGCCTTGAGGAACCCGATGATGCGCTGGATCTCGATCACGGCGATGGGGTCGATGCCCGCGAACGGCTCGTCGAGCAGGATGAAGCGCGGCTGCGTGGCCAGGGCCCGCGCGATCTCCACGCGGCGGCGCTCGCCGCCCGACAGCGCCAGGGCCGGGGAGGCCCGCAGGTGCTCCACGCGCAGCTCCTGCAGCAGGGCGGTGAGGCGCGACTCGATCTCGTCGCGGCTCAGGGCCTTGTCGTTCTCGTCGCGCTGCAGCTCCAGCACGGCGCGCACGTTTTCCTCGACCGTCAGCTTGCGGAAGATCGACGCTTCCTGCGGCAGGTAGGACAGGCCCAGCCGCGAGCGGCGGTGGATGGGCATGTCGGCCACCGAATGGCCGTCGATGCGGATGTCGCCGCCGTCGCTGCGCACCAGCCCCACGATCATGTAGAACGAGGTGGTCTTGCCCGCGCCGTTGGGGCCGAGCAGGCCGACGACCTCGCCCTTTTGCACGACCATCGACACGTCCTTGACCACCTTGCGGCTGCCGTAGGACTTCTGCAGGTGCTCGACCTCCAGCCGGCTCGTGGTGCCGGCCGCCGAGGCGTCGGAAGGGTGTGCCGCCGCCATCACTTCGCGCCGCCGCCCAGTTCGCCGCTGGGCCGCAGCGCGGGGGCCGGCGAGGTGGGGGCCGCAGCGGGCGCCCCGGCCTTGGCCGGAGTCTCCTTGGGCGAGAGCACCGCGCGCACGCGGCCTCCGGGCGTGGCCGCGGTGTTGCTGCCGGCGGGGGCGGCCTTCTGGCCATCGACGGTGAACACGTCGGTCAGGTTGTTGTAGACGATGAGGGCACCGGCCATCTCGTCGGTGAGGGTGGATTCGCGGTAGCGGCGCAGTTCCGAGCGGCGGATGAGCCGCACCAGATCGGCCCGGCCGTCGTACTCGATGACCTCGCCCTCGCCCTCGACGAACTCGTCGGGCATGCCGGGCGCCGTGTCGCGCTTTTGCCGGAAGAAGGCCCGCTTGCCGGCCTCGGCCGTCATGGTGCCGTACTGGAAGCCATCGGGGTCCTGCCGGACGTCCAGCCGCGCGCCGCGCAGCAGGATGGTGCCCTTGGTGACCACCACGCGGCCGGTGAAGACGCTGGTTTGCTTGAGCTCATCGTGGCGCAGTGCATCGGCCTCGATGTTCATGGGCTTGTTGCGGTCGGCCTTTTCGGCGCGGGTGCCCCCCATGGCGAAAGCCAGGGCGGCAAGCAGGAGGATCGGTAGGAGGCGTTTTCTCATAGGGCACGAATCTTGCAAAGATTGTAGCCACCCCTTGGCGCGATCCGGGAGCAGCAAAGAAAAAGCCCGCAAACGCGGGCTTGCATCGCACAGGGGCGGGGGGATCAACCGCCCTTGGCGGCGGTGGAAGCGAGGTACTCCACCACTTGCAGCACGCCCTGCATGTTGCCGGCCATGGTGCCATCGGTGTAGTAGCGGCCGGCCACGCCCATCGAGGGCACGCCTTCCACGCCGTAGGCTTCCTGCAGCTGGGCGGCCTTGCGCAACTGGTTGGACACGGAGAAGGAGTTGTAAGCCTCCTTGAACTTGGCCACGTCCACGCCCTGCTTGCCGATCCATTCGAAGATCAGGTCGTCCTTGTTGAGGGCCTGCTTTTCCACGTGCACGGCGCGAAACACCTTGGCGTGCAGATCGCCGACCTTGCCCATGCTTTCCAGGGCGAAGTACAGCTTTTGCTGCGGTGCGAAGCTGGAGTTGAACGCCACGGGCATGCGGCGGATGACGAGGTCCTTGGGCGCCGCCTTGATCCAGGCTTCCAGCGTGGGCTCGAAGGCGTTGCAGTGGGGGCAGCTGTACCAGAAGAACTCGATGACCTCGACCTTGCCGGCGGGCACATCGCTGGCCACGGGCTTGGCGAGCTTGACGTAGTCCTTGCCTTCCTTGAATTGGCGGGCCTGGGCCATGGCGGGCGTCGCCAGGGGCAGCGTCAGGGCGGAAGCGGCCACGGCCGTGGCGGTGGACAGGGAAAACTCGCGGCGTTTCATGAAAAAGACACTCCTTGTTCGGTCAGAGGGTTGTGAGCGGCAGCCTGCGGGAAAAGTTCAGCGCTGCACGCGCACCAGCGCGGATTCGACGCCCGCGCCATCGAGCTTGTCCTTGAGCATTTCGGCATCGTCGCGCTTGGTGAAGGGGCCGACGCGCACGCGAAAGACGGTGCGGCCGCTCTGCTCGCGCTCGCTCACCCGGGCCTCCCAGCCCAGCATGGCCAGCTTGGCGCGCTGCGCATCCGCGTCGCCCTGGGTGCGGAAGGCACCGGCCTGCACGAAGTAATCAAACGGCTCGGCGCCGCCGGGCGCGCTGGCGGCCCGGGCCTTGGCCAGATCGCCCAGCGGATCGGACGAGGCGGCCGGCTTGCTGGCGGCACCCCGAGGCGCCGAAGCGGCAGCCACGGCGGCGGGCACCGAAGCGTTGCTCGCAGGGGCCGGTGCGACACCGGCCACCGCGGGCGTCGAGCTGGCGGGCACGGGCGGGCGCGCCGGGTTCTTGCCGTACAGCGGCGAATTCGGATCCCAGTTCTTGTTCTTCTGGGATTCGGCGGCGTCCTGATCGGCATTGCGCGCACCGCCCTTGTTGAGGAAGGGCACCGGCACCTTGGTCACATACACGGCCACGCCCAGCGCCGCCCCCAGGCCCACGACCACCCCGAGGATGAAGCCGATGGCGGTGCCCCCACGTTGCTGTTTTGTCATATCCGTAAACACTCACATTCTGGCTGGCGCCGATACGCCCAGCACGGCCAGGCCATTGTGCAATACCTGTGCGGTGGCGGCGACGAGCGCCAGGCGCGCGCGCTTGACGGCTTCGTCGTCCACCAGGATGCGCTCGGCGTCGTAGTAGCTGTGGTAGCTCGCGGCCAGGTCGCGCAGGTAAAAAGTGACGTCGTGCGGCGCCTCGCCCTCGGTCGCGGCGGTGAGCATTTCGGGGTATTTGCCCAATTGCAGCATCAGCGCCTGGGCCTGCGGGCCTTCGAGCGCGGACAGGTCCACGTCTTTAAGTTCATTCAATATGAACGCAAAGTTTTGATCTGATCGAGCAAGTTCACCCAAGCTTTCTAGTTCTGCTGGCGCCAAGCTTTCGAGTTTTTCATCCGAGATATTTGGGTCATCACCCCGGCGTTGCGCGTGCCAAGCGGCGAGCACGGAGCGAATACGTGCATATGCGTACTGCACGTAGTACACCGGGTTGTCGTTGTTCTGCGCCACGGCCAGATCGACGTCGAAGGTGTATTCGGTGTCGGGCTTGCGGCTCAGCAGGAAAAAGCGCACGGCATCCTTGCTGGTCCACTCGATCAGGTCGCGCAGCGTCACGTAGCTGCCGGCGCGCTTGCTGATCTTGACCTCTTCGCCGCCCTTGACCACGCGCACCATGGTGTGCAGCACGTAGTCGGGGTAGCCCTGCGGAATGCCCACGTCGGCGGCCTGCAGGCCGGCGCGCACGCGGGCGATGGTGCCGTGGTGGTCCGTGCCCTGGATGTTGACGACCTTGGTGTAGCCGCGCTCCCATTTGGAGATGTGGTAGGCCACGTCGGGCACGAAGTACGTGTACGAGCCGTCCTGCTTGCGCATCACGCGGTCCTTGTCGTCACCGTAGTCGGTGGATTGGAGCCACAGCGCGCCGTCCTGCTCGTAGGTCTTGCCGTTGGCGACCAGCCGGTTCACCGTGGC
Source organism: Acidovorax sp. BLS4 (assembly GCF_032929295.1). Taxonomy (NCBI): domain Bacteria; kingdom Pseudomonadati; phylum Pseudomonadota; class Betaproteobacteria; order Burkholderiales; family Comamonadaceae; genus Acidovorax; species Acidovorax sp. BLS4. The sequence goes on along the minus strand of NZ_CP136797.1, from coordinate 3,995,966 downwards.
CTCGACGCGGCCGCTGGTGTACAGGCTCGACTCCAGGTAGTACTCGTCGAACTTCAGGTTGAAGGCCTGCAGGTCCTTGTCCTGCTCGTGGCGCAGGTAGGCCACCGCGAAGTTGCGGATGGACTCCACATCCTCCACGTCGCCGCTGGCCGTGAAGGCGCGGTCGGTGGCCTGCACCGTCTTCTTCGCGAGGAAGTCGTTGGCGATGTCCTGGATGTAGTCGCCGTTGTAGAACCCCTTGCTGGCGGGATTCTCGGGATCGGTGGGCCAGCAGTCGTCGCCGGGCTTGAAGCCCTTGGCGCGCAGCTGCGTGCTGTGCGTGAGCGTGTGGATCTGCACGCCCGCATCGTTGTAGTAGTACTCGCGGTGCACCTTCCAGCCCTGCGTGGCGAAGAGGTTGCAGATCGCATCGCCCAGGGCCGCCTGGCGGCCGTGGCCCACGTGCAGCGGGCCCGTGGGGTTGGCCGAGACGAACTCGACCAGCACCTTCCGCCCGTTGTCCGGCTGTTGCCCGAAGCGCTCGCCGGCGGCCAGCACCTCGCGCACCACTTCCTGCTTGGCGGCGGGCTTCAGGCGGATGTTGATGAAGCCGGGGCCGGCGATCTCCAGCGCCTCGACCCAGCGGCCGAAGGCCGGCGTGGCCAGCAGGGCCTCGCGCAGCGTTTCGGCCAGTTGCCGGGGGTTCTGCCTGGCGGCCTTGGCCAGCTGCATGGCGGCGGTGCAGGCGAAATCGCCGTGCGCCGCCACCTTGGGGGATTCAAAAGCAGCACGCCCGGCAGCGCCGGGCGACAATTTTTCCAGCTCGCCGGCGAGCGCCGAGAGCAATTCCTGTTTGACGGAGAGCATGCGGCGATTCTACGGGCCGCCCGTCATCCAAACTTTCGGCCATGACGTTATGCTGAACAGCCTCGCGGGGTGCGCGTCGACGGGGGGCTTCCTATCCACTTTTTGCAGGAATACGACATGAAGAATCTGCTCTCCGTGGTGGCCGCCGCCGGCCTCGCCCTCTCCTTCGCCACGGCGCATGCCGCCGATGCCCCCGCAGCCGCCGCCTCCGCGCCGGCCAAGGCCCCCACCGCTCAACAGAGCAAGATGGCCACCTGCAACGCCGATGCCAAGACCAAGGCACTCAAGGGCGACGAACGCAAGGCCTTCATGAAGGACTGCCTGAGCGCCGACAAGCAGGCCGCCCAGCAGGGCAAGATGACCACCTGCAACGCCGACGCCAAGACCAAGGCGCTCAAGGGCGACGAGCGCAAGGCCTTCATGAAGCAGTGCCTGAGCAACAAGCCCGCCGCCTGATCCGGCCACCGGCCCGCCTTTCGTCAAAAAGCCCCGCATTGCGGGGCTTTTTTGCTGGGCGCGGGGCGTTCAGCGGGTGCCGACGCCCCGCGCGAGGAACGTGGCCGCCAGCGGGATCAGCACCAGCAGGTGCGCCTCGATCATGACCAGGCGCCGGGTGCTGCGGATCGCCGCCTCGTCCGGCAGCGCGCCCGTGGCGCGCAGGGCCTTGCGCCAGCGCAGGAACCGCAGGGTGGGCGCGATGGAGATCAGCCCGACCACCACGAAGAGCCCCACCTTCACATGCAGCAGCGGCTGCATTCCATACCACTGCGCACCCTTGATGCCCCAGCCGACGCGGGCCAGCCCCGTGGCCAGCACGGCCAGGGCCGCGATGCCATAGAACCGGTCCAGTTGCGCCAGCCGCTCCACCGCGGCCGCGTTCAGCCAGGCCGGGCGGCACAGCGCGGCTTCGCTGGCCAGGAAGGTGACCATGGTGAGAATGGCCAGGAAATGGGCATAGGCCAGCAGGGCTTCGGTGGTCATGTGGCGTTCCTTGGAGTGGGGGCGGCGCGATGGTAGCGCGCCTACGGCAGCCTGCGCCGCGTTTCGTTCGCCGGTGCAGCGCTTCGGGTGCGCGTGCGCAATCTCCGGGACTGGCGCAACAGTGAAAGCCTCTCCATTGTTGCGAGGCATGTCCATGCCGATCCAGTCCATCTCCCACACGCAGCCCAACGCCTGGCTCCAGGGCGACCAGAGCACCACCCTGCAGCAGGATCTCATCAAAAAGGTCCTGGAAATGCTGCTCGTCAGCCTGCTGGAGAAGCTGGGCAAGAAAAACGACGCGCCGTCCAGCCAGCCCGGCGGCACCCCGGCTTCCAGCCCCGCGAGCGCGCCCCCCAGCGCGTCACCCAGTCCATCACCTGGCCCGGCACCCAGCCCGTCCGCCGGTCCGGCCAGCCCCCCCTCGGGCGCTCCGGCTCCCACGCCAACGCACGACGGCACCGCCGACACGGTCCTGGCACCAGCGCCCTCTACCAGCCCGGCCATTCCCGGCAGCGGCACGGCAGGCAACGACTTCGGCACGCAGAGCGTGGCGGAAGGTGCGGGCAAGGTCTACCCGAAATTCGAGCCGGTGCTGCGCGGCGACGAGTCGCAAAAGGACGCGCAGATCCAGACCCAGGCGGACTTCGGCAAGGCGGCCGATGCCACGGCCAGGGAATACGGCCTCGACCCCAACGTGTTCCGCGCCCAGCTGGAGGTGGAATCCAACGCCTTCTCCAAGGGCTTTCAGGGCGCCATGAAGCTGGAAGGCGACCTGGGCCGTGCCGGCGAGAACAACACCTCCATCGGCCTGGGGCAGATTTCCCGCAAGTTCCTGGACGGCCGCGAATGGGCGGACGGCGGCCCCGGCAACGAACGGGTCGGCGGCCAGAAGGTCTCCACCGAGCAATACCAGGGCAGCGTGACGACGCAGTTGCGCATGGCGGCATCCAACCTGGCCCAGCGCGTGGCCGACCACGGCGGCCTGCAGCAGGGGCTGGCGTACTACGTGTCGGGCAACCCCGACCCGGGCAATGCCAACGCCAGCGCCTACATCGACCGGATCAACACGGCACTGAAGGACCCGGCGGTCGTCGGGCCCGGCCGCTGACCCGCGCAGGCGGCGAAGGCAGCGCCACGGGGTGCCGCCTTCGCCGCATCACTGCGGCGAAGGCGCTCCGATGTCCTGGCGCACCCAGTCGTCGAGCAGCGCCTTTTCATACCGCATCGGATCGCTGCCGCCCCGCCCCGCGCGGGACAGGAACGAAGGATCGCGCAGCTCGCGGCGACCGGACTGCAGCACGCGGCCATCGGCCGCCGTCCGCTGGAACTCCAGGTCGATGCGCGGCGGATACACGTCGCGCACGATGCGCACCTGCGCCAGCTGCGCGCCGCGCCCGGGCTCGAACCCGCCCGCGCGCTGCACGTCGGTGATGCGCACCGCCAGCCGCTCGCCATCGGGCAGCGCGGCGGCCGCGCGTTCGGACAGGTGCTGGCACAGGGCATCGACCCACGCCCGGCGCGCGCGGTCGGACTCGTGCGGGCCCATTCGGGCATCGCTGAAGCGGGAGGGATCGTCGTACTCCACGCTGACGATGCCGGGCGCAACCGGATGCGCCCCGCGTGCCGCGCCGGGGCCGGGAGCGGCCGGCCGTGCGGATTCCGGGGCCGGGCTTCGGCCCGCCACGGGCGCCTGGGGCGCTTCCGGGGCCGTTGGCGGCCCACCCGCGCAGCCGGCCAGCATTGCGGCGGCCGCCAGCAGGGCCAGCGCCGCGCCCGCGCGGCCGCGTCCCGGCCAGGCCATGCCCGCGGCGCGCGCCGCCGCGCCGCGCCGCCTCGGTGGGGAATGGTGGGTCATGGCAAGGCTCCTTCTTGGGTGGATGGGGCGGCGGCAGGGCCCGCCGTGCGGCGCCAGAACTCGGGCTGGCCGTAATGGTGCTTGAGGTAGTCGATCCACAGCCGCACGCGCAGCGGCATGTGCTTGCGCTGGGGAAAGACCACGTAGATGCCGTTGGGCGGCGCGGCGAAGTCTTCCAGCACGGCGGCCAGGCGGCCCGCGGCGATCTCGGCCTCGACCTCCCAGGTGCTGCGCCAGGCGATGCCCCAGCCGCCCAGGCACCAGTCGTGCAGCACCTGCCCGTCCGAGCAGTCCAGCGGACCGCCGGGTTTGAAGTGCACAACCTCGGTGCCGCCGCCCTCGGCCGCGGGCATGCGAAAGGCCCAGCCGCGCGTTTGCGAGGCGTCGCTGGAGAGCGTGAGGCAGGCGTGCTGCGCCAGATCGCCCAGGTGGCGCGGCGTGCCGTGGCGCGCCAGGTACGCCGGCGTGGCCACGCACAGGCGCCGGTTGTCGGCGATGCGCACGCTCACCAGGGAAGAATCGGGCAGGTCGCCCACGCGCACCGCGCAGTCGAACCCCTCGCCCGCCAGATCGACCACGCGGTCGCTCAGGTTGAGCGAGATGGTCACCTCGGCATGCAGGTCGCGAAAGCGCGGCACCAGCGGCGCCACGTGGCGCCGCCCAAAACCGGCCGGCGCGGTGATGCGCAGGTGCCCGGTGGCCTTGACGCCGCCGGCGGACACGCTGGCCTCGGCATTCGCCACGTCGGACAGCAGGCGCTGGCAATCTTCCAGGAAGGCGCTGCCCTCGTGCGTGAGGTGGATGCGCCGCGTGGTGCGCACCATGAGCTTGACCCCCAGGTGCTCTTCCAGCGCATCGAGCCGGCGCCCCATGATGGCCGGGGCCACGCCTTCGGCCTTGGCGGCCGCGGTGAGGCTGCCGCGCGTTGCCACCGACACGAATGACTCGAAGGCCTTGAGCTTGTCCATGGGCGCCGATTATGCGGATGGATGTCACGGATGCATGCGGGTTCCACGCTGATTGCTGACGTAGGACTTCAAGCGAAATCGGGCACCAGTGCAATTAATTCTAGGGCGTATAGCTATCAAAAAAATAGCAAACTCTGCCCCATGAATTGCACGGGGTCGCCCCGCCCCGCGCCGATCGCTCCCGCAGCCGCGCCTAGACGGCCGCGCGGGTGAGCTGCATCGACAGCGTGTAGCGGCTGGCTGGGTGCAGCGTCACGCTCACATCCATCAGTTCGCCGCCGGTGTCCACGTAGCGGCGAACGATCTTCAGCGCCGCGGAACCGGCGGGCGCCTGCAGCTCTTCGGCCAGCGACTCCGGCACCAGCGCCCCCACGATGTCCTGCCGCACCTTGGCGATGCGCAGGCCGTATTGCGCCTCCAGCAGGCTGCTGACCAGCACGTCGGGCGCGGCGCGCACATGTTCGGCCAGCTCCTGCGCGTCGAAGCGGGCCGCATCCACGTAGACCACCGTCCAGGCGATAGGCAGGTGCGGCGCGGCACCGTCCCGGCGCAGGCTGGCGATGGCAAGGCAGCGGCTGCCGGCGGCGCAGCCCAGCTCGGCGGCCAGGTCGCGGTCGAGCACCACCTCTTCGATGCGGCGCACCTCGCGCACGTGCGTGGCGCCGAACTGCACCAGGTCGTCCAGCGAGGCCAGCGTCTGCTTGTAGTGCGCATTGGGCGTGGCCGCCTCCACGCGCGTGCCCACTTTCTTGCGGCGCGACACCAGGCCGGACTGCTGCAGTTCCGAGATCGCGGCACGCACCGTGTGGCGGCTCACGCCGTAGCGGTCGCACAGCTCCAGCTCGGTCGGCAGCAGCGCGCCCACCACGTATTCGCCCGCGGCGATGCGCTCCGACAGATGGCGCGCCACCAGCGCATAGCGCGGCTCAGCCATGGGCGCAGCCTTTCACCCGGGGTAAACCCGGATTTTCTTTATGTACGTACATAAACACAATAATTCATATGTCCGAACTTAATCACCCGCGGACGCCGACGCAACCACCGACACCATGACCACCCCCGCCTTTGCCTCCAGCACCGCCATCGACTCGCTGCTCTTTCGCGACGCTTTCGGCACGCCCGCCATGCGCGCGATCTTCGCCGACCGCACGCTCGTCGCCCGCTACATCGAAGTGGAGGTGGCGCTGGCCACCGCGCAGGGCCGCTGCGGCGTGATTCCGGCCGAAGCGGCCCGCGAGATCGCCGCGCGCTGCGACCTGAACGCGCTCGACTTCGAGCTGCTGCGCCAGGAGACCGACATTGTCGGCTACCCCATCCTGCCGTTGGTGCACCAGCTGGTGAAGCAGTGCGGCGACGCCGGCCGCTACGTGCACTGGGGCGCCACCACCCAGGACATCATGGACACGGCCACGGTGCTGCAGGTGCGCGACGCGCTGGCGCTGGTGGAGGCCGACATCGCGGCCCTGCGCGGCATCCTGGCCGGCCTGGCCGAGCGCTACCGCGACACGCCCATGGCCGGGCGCACCCATCTGCAGCACGCGCTGCCCATCACCTTCGGCTACAAGGCCGCCATCTGGCTGGCGATGTTCGACCGCCATGCCGAGCGGCTGCAGGAATTGAAAAAGCGCGTGCTCGTCGGCCAGTTCGCCGGCGCCGCAGGCACGCTGGCCTCGCTGGGCGATCGCGGGCTGGAGGTGCAGGGTCTGCTGATGGAGGAGCTGCAGCTGGGCGTGCCCGCCACCACCTGGCACGTGGCGCGCGACGGGCTGGCGGAGGCGGTGAACTTCCTGGCCCTGGTGACCGGCTCGCTGGGCAAGATCGCCTACGACGTGATGCTGCTGTCGGCCACCGAGTTCGGCGAGGTGTTCGAGCCCTTCGTGCCCGGCCGCGGCGCCAGCAGCACCATGCCGCAAAAGCGCAATGCGATCTCCAGCGAACTGATGCTGGCGGCGTCCAAGTCCGTGCGCCAGCATGCCGGCCTGATGCTGGACGCCATGGTGCAGGACCTGGAGCGCGCCACCGGCCCGTGGCACGCCGAGTGGATCGCCATTCCCGAGAGCTTCGTGCTCACCGCCGGGGCCCTGAACCAGGCGCGCTTCATGCTCGGCGGCCTGATCGTCAACGAAGACCGCATGGCCAGGAACCTGGACATGACGGACGGCCTGATCGTGGCCGAGGCCGTGATGATGGGCCTGGCCCCGTTCACCGGCCGCCAGCAGGCGCACGACATCGTCTACGGCGCCTGCCGCACCGTGAACACGCAGGGCGGCACGCTGGCCGATGCGCTGGCGCGGCTGCCCGAGGTGTCGGCGCACTTCGACCGCGCGGCGATCGACCGCCTCACCGATCCCCGCAACTACCTGGGCGCCGCGCCCGGGATGGTGGACCGCGCACTGGCCCTGTCGCGCGCGCAGAAAAAAAGCTGATTCCCAAGAACGTCAACCGGAGACACGCATGCAACCTTCGACCTTCCGCCGCGCCGCCGTGGCGCTGGCCGCCGCCACCCTCGCCTTCGCCTTCGCCGCCCAGGCGCAGGGCTACCCCGCCAAGCCGCTCACCTGGATCGTGCCCTTCGCCGCCGGCGGCCCCACCGACGCCATGGCGCGCGACATCGCGCAGCGCACCAGCACGCAGTTGGGCCAGCAGATCATCATCGAGAACACGCCGGGCGCCGGCGGCACCATCGGCAGCGCCAAGGCGGCGCGCGCGCCGGCAGACGGCTACACCTTCCTCGTCGGCCACATGGGGTACATGGGCGCCGCGCCCTCGCTGTACAAGAAGCTGGCCTACGACCCGGTGAAGGACTTCGACGCCGTCTTCCGCTTCCCCGACACGCCCCTGGTGCTGCTGGTGGGCAAGAACTCGCCGTACAAGACGGCCGAGGACCTGATCGCCCACGGCCAGCAGAACCCGGGCAAGCTCAACTTCGGCAACGCCGGCGTGGGCTCCACCTCGCACCTGGTGGCGGCGCTGTTCGCCAGCCGCGCGAAGGTCGAGATCACCTCCGTGTCGTACAAGGGCGCGGCCCCGGCCATGACCGATCTGGTGGCCGGCCAGGTCGATGCGATGTTCGACCAGACCAACACCGCCCTGCCCCAGCTGGCCGGAGATCGCGTGCGCGCCGTGGCGCTCACCTCCGACAAGGCCATGCCGCAGTTCCCGGGCGTGCCCCCGCTGGGCCAGAAGGTGATTCCCGGCTTCGAGACTGCCACCTGGTACGGCATCTACGCCCCCAAGGGCACGCCGCGCGAGGCCATCCAGAAGGTCTACCAGGCCTACACCAAGGCCCTGGCCGACAAGGCCTGGACCGACAGGATGGCCGCGCAGGGCATCCGCATGCTGCCGGACGACCAGTACACGCCGGACGCCTTGGCCAGACACACCGCCACCGAGGTGGAGCGCTGGCGCAAGGTGGCGGCCGAGGCCAGGATCTCACTGGACTGACCGCATGGGCGCCGCCACCCGCACCGAGCACGACGCCTTCGGGCCGGTCGAGATCCCCGCCGACCGCCTGTGGGGCGCGCAGACCCAGCGCGCGCTGGCGGTCTTCGACATCGGCGAGGAGCGTTTTCCGGCCTGCCTGCTGCACACCTTCGGCCTGCAAAAGCAGGCGGCGGCCCGCGCCAACCGCCGCCTGGGCACGCTGGACGCCCCGCGCGCCGACGCCATCGAGGCCGCCGCCGAGGAGTTGCGCACCGGCCTGCTGGATGCGCACTTTCCGCTCACCATCTGGCAGACGGGCTCGGGCACGCAGACCAACATGAACGCCAACGAGGTGCTGGCCAACCGCGCCAACCAGTGCCTGGGCCAGCCGCCGGGCACGCGCAGCCCGGTGCACCCGAACGACCACGTGAACGCCTCGCAGTCGTCCAACGACACCTTTCCGACCGTGATGCACCTGGCGACGGCGCTGGAGCTGCGCGACCGACTGGTGCCCGCGCTCGCGCTGCTGCAGTCGCGCCTGCAGGAGCGGGCCACCGCCTTCGCCGGCGTGCTGAAGATCGCGCGCACCCACCTGATGGACGCCGTGCCCATGACGCTGGGCCAGGGCTTCGACGCCTTCGCCCACCAGGTGGGCCATGGCATCGACCGGCTGCACGCCACCCTGCCCCGCCTGTGCCTGCTGGCGCAGGGCGGCACCGCGGCCGGCACGGGGCTGAATGCGCCGCCCGGCTTCGACGTGGCGTTCTGCGAGGAGGCCAGCGCGCTGGCCGGCATGGCCTTCACGCCCAACCCGAGCAAATTCGAGGGCATGGGCGCGCACGATGCGCTGGTGGAGGTGTCCGGCGCGCTGAACGTGGTCGCCGCGTCGCTGGCCAAGATCGCCAACGACCTGCGGCTCCTGGGCTCGGGCCCGCGCTGCGGCCTCGGCGAGCTGCGCATCCCGGACGACGGGCTCACCTCGTCGATCATGCCGGGCAAGCGCAACCCGACCATCGCCGAGGTGGTGGCGCAGGCCGCCTGGCAGGTGATGGGCAACCACACCACCATCACGCTGGCCGGCGCATCGGGCCACTTCGAGCTGAACGTGGCCAAGCCGGTGCTCATCCACAACCTGCTGCAGTCCATCCGCGTGCTGGCCGACAGCGCCCGCGTGTTCGCCGAGCGCCTGGTGCAGGGCATCGAGGCCGACACCGACCGCCTGGCCGCCAACGTGGACAACGCCCTGCTGCTGGCCACCGCCCTGAACCCGGTGCTGGGCTACGACCGCGTGGCCCGCATCACGCGCGAGGCCATGGAACGCGGCATCACGCCGAAGGCCGCCGCCGTGGCGCTGGGGTTTCTCACGGGCGACGAATACGACCGAAGGGTGGACGCGCGGGCCATGGCCGGGCGCGGCTGACGGCTACCCCAAGCGCTCCGGGCGGCCGCGCAACCCCGCCCGGACCCCGCCGCCGCTTTCTTCATTTGTGCGTAAAAGTCACTGGTTCTGAGATTTTCAGGCGGTTTATGTCTGGAAAGATTTGCAATACAGTGGGTCGACATCGTGGTGACGGTCCCTAGCGGCCGTTGCCGGTTCGCATCCACCCTTTCCCAGACCCAAGAGACCTCCATGACCGACCGCACCACCGTTCACGGCCTGCAAGTGGCCACCTCCCTGCACCGCTTCGTCGAAGACCGGGTCCTGCCCGGCACGGGCGTGGACAGCGAGGCGTTCTGGAAGGGCTTCAGCGCGCTGGTGTCCGACCTGGCCCCGCGCAACATCGCCCTGCTGGCCGAGCGCGACCGCCTGCAGTCCGAACTCGACACCTGGCACCGCGCCAACCCGGGCCCGGTGCAGAACATGGCGGCGTACCGCGCCTTCCTCGAACAGATCGGCTACCTGGTGCCCCAGCCGGCCGATGTGCAGGCCACCACCGCCAACGTGGACGACGAACTCGCCACGCAGGCCGGCCCGCAGCTGGTGGTGCCGATCCTGAACGCGCGCTATGCGCTCAACGCGGCCAACGCGCGCTGGGGCTCGCTGTACGACGCGCTCTACGGCACCGACGCCATCCCCGAGACCGACGGCGCCGAAAAGGGCCAGGGCTACAACCCCGTGCGGGGCGCCCGCGTGATCGCGTTCGCCCGCGAGGTGCTCGACCAGGCCGCGCCGCTGGCCCAGGGCACGCACAAGAACGCCGCCGGCTACCGCGTGGAAGGCGGCCAGCTGGTCGTCGCGCTGGAAGGCGGCGGCACCACCGGCCTGCAGGAGCCGGCCCAGTTCGTGGGCTACCAGGGCGAGGCGTCGGCGCCTTCGTCCGTGCTGCTGCGCCACCACGGCCTGCACCTGGACCTGCAGATCGACCGCAGCACGCCCATCGGCAAGACCGATCCCGCCGGCGTGAGCGACCTGGTGGTGGAAGCCGCGCTCTCGACCATCCTGGACCTGGAAGACTCCGTGGCCGCCGTCGATGCCGAGGACAAGGTCAACGGCTACGCCAACTGGCTGGGCATCCTGAAGGCCGACCTCACCGAGCAGGTGAGCAAGGGCGGCAAGACCTTCACGCGCGGCCTGAACCCCGACCGCCTGTACACCGCCCCGGACGGCAGCGGCGAGGTGCGCCTGCACGGCCGCTCGCTCATGTTCCTGCGCAACGTGGGCCACCTCATGACCAACCCGGCCGTGCTGTGGACCGATGCGCAGGGCACGCAGCGCGAGATTCCCGAAGGCATCCTGGACGCCGTGGTCACCACCACCATCGCGCTGCACGACCTGCAGGGCAAGGGGCAGGGCGGCATCCGCAACTCGCGCAAGGGCAGCGTCTACATCGTCAAGCCCAAGATGCACGGCCCGGCCGAGGTGGCCTTCGCCAGCGACCTGTTCGGCCGCGTGGAGCAACTGCTGGGCTTGGCCGAAAACACCGTCAAGCTGGGCATCATGGACGAGGAGCGCCGCACCAGCGTCAACCTCAAGGCCTGCATCGCCGCGGCCTCGGCACGCGTGGCGTTCATCAACACCGGCTTCCTGGACCGCACGGGCGACGAGATGCACACCGCCATGCAGGCCGGCCCCATGGTGCGCAAGGGCGACATGAAGGCCAGCGCCTGGATCCAGTCGTACGAGAAGAACAACGTGCTCGTGGGCCTGTCGTGCGGCCTGCGCGGAAAGGCGCAGATCGGCAAGGGCATGTGGGCCATGCCCGACCTGATGGCCGAGATGCTCAAACAGAAGATCGCCCACCCCAAGGCCGGCGCCAACACCGCCTGGGTTCCGAGCCCCACGGGCGCCACGCTGCACGCGCTGCACTACCACCAGGTCAACGTGGCCGAGGTGCAGAAGGAGCTGGAAAAGACCGACGCCAACGCCGAGCGCGACAACCTGCTGACCGGCCTGCTCACGGTGCCCGTCACCGCCACGCCGCAGTGGAGCGATGCCGAAAAGCAACAGGAACTGGACAACAACGCCCAGGGCATCCTGGGCTACGTGGTGCGCTGGATCGACCAGGGCGTGGGCTGCTCCAAGGTGCCCGACATCCACAACGTGGGCCTGATGGAGGACCGCGCCACGCTGCGCATCAGCAGCCAGCACATGGCCAACTGGCTGCTGCACGGCGTGGTGACCGAAGCGCAGGTGCGCGAAACCTTCGAGCGCATGGCCGCCGTGGTGGACCAGCAGAACGCCGGCGATCCGCTGTACCAGAAGATGGCCGGGCGCTTCGCCGAATCGGCCGCCTACCAGGCCGCGTGCGACCTCGTCTTCAAGGGCGTGGAGCAGCCCAGCGGCTACACCGAGCCCCTGCTGCACGCCTGGCGGCTGAAGGTGAAGGCGGCGGCCTGAGTATTTGCTTGCAAAAAAAGCTGCCAGCGACTTATTGATAAGCGCTAGCAGCTATTTTTTATGCGCCCTTCAAGACAGGAATTTCATTCATATGGCTTTCGATCCTTTTTCTGGTCATTTGGTCATACCCGAAGTCGGTCGCAGCTGCGCTCCAAGCTCCACACACGGCAGTCACAGCCTCACCCACCCAGTCGCCCATTTCGCGCTCATCAAATCCAATCTTCCGCGCCAATCGCACAAAGGTTTCTACGCGCTTGTCCGCCCATAACTTGGTTCCTCCCAAATTGAGCGCCAACGAATCACTGGTCATGTACTGGATTGTTGAAACTTGATCATAGGCAGGGGATAGTTCGGCACGGACACCATCGGGGTACAAGAAACTCCAGTTCTTGTGGTGAGCATCACCATTGCCACTAGCCAGCATGAAGACCAACCTCGTCACCAGTTGCTTGAGTGCCGCGTGACCTGCCAACTCCAAGGTCAAGCGGGCGATCGTTTCATAGTTGAATTGACTGTACTTCTGCTCGGGGTAGAGATTCAAAACCTGAGCAAGGTCTTCCATATGCACGCGCCCATCCGCGCTCGGGCGATCAAATCTCCGAATAGCAAATGCTTGCGTCTCATGCCTAGGAACGCCTTCTTGTGGTAATCCAATGACTGAACTCAAGTCCAGTAAATCAATCTCTGGAATGTTGATGCCGCTGGCTGCCGCCCAACGCATAGTGGCGTACTCGTTAGCAGGCACATTAGGGAATCGGGGGTCTGGCAACTTCAATATCCAATCGCCTCCTTGCCCAGAAACTGGAATCGTCATTCCCCGGTCTATGCGGTTCGCAGAGAACTTCAGCTGGACACCTGCAAGCGAAAAATGCCATGTCCCGTCATCTAACGGTGATGCAGGGTCGCTGTCCGCCATCCAATCGGCGCTCTCCTCAGTGCCCCCCACGTTGGGCTCCACTTCGATGCGTACAGCCCCTGGAAGATCTTTTCCCAAACGCACCAACAGATCAAACTCTCGATGACCTGCTTGCTCCTCCACCAACTTCCGCAACGCCCCCTCGGGCAATAAATTGGAGAACCAGCGCGGCAAACGCGACCGCGCACGGTAATGCTTGAACAAATCATCCTCAAACTGTTGCCCTAGCACCAAGCGAGGCGATGATTTGCGATAAGACTCATAAAGATGGAACTCGCAAATTTCTGCGTCGTCAAGCGTCAAGCGACCTACCGGGACTTCATTGAGCAACACTCGAAGCTGCCTGATGACCTTGCTCATCGCCCTAGCTTTCGTCTGCAATGACCAGCGCACCGATGGACGGGCGATCCGAATCCTGCCAACGTGCTTGACGAGCAAACACCTCCGCGAAGCGCGTTTGCAAGTGGCGGGCACGCTGCCTCAAGAATTCGGCGAGATCGTCGCGCTGAAGCGCTCGTAATGCTGGCTCTTGAATGCCATGGGAAGCTAATATCGCCATGTCCGCCTCTTCTACGGCTTTGCGCAACCCTGGCCGATTTGGATGTGCTATGCGATTGGCACCCGTCAAAAGAAGCGGAAGCATATCTGCCGTGGACTTGATGATCGTAGGATATGGGGGATCCTTTTTTTCTTCACGGTAGTTCAATAGGCTTGCGATATCTAACACCTCGCCTGACTCCAGATCTCTGGGAGCCAAATCCAACAAGGCCAAAGCCTGCAATTTGCTGGCCGCATAGCGAAAGTGAAACCGGTCTTGAACCTGCGGCAAGCTGGGCTCTGTGCGCCCAACCATTGCCAACATGCGCTGAACAGACCCCTCTTCATCACCTGCAACCACGTGATCCAACGCCGTACGGGTAGAAACAGAATCACCCCGATGTGCGCCTGTGAGGGCTCCGCGCCAAATCCAGCGAACCAACAACTCTCGAGAGCGAGGCTTGGGCTCTGGATGGAAATGAAAGAACTTACCCAACGTCACAAGCGGCTGCTTATAAGGCAGGAGCAGATAGTGTGGGATTCCCGCATCTCTAGAGATGAAGTCCATTGCGAGTCGCACAGCGTGCTCGGTCTGGGTATACAAGCTTTCCGCCAGTGCCCCGTCCAAGCGAAGCGGATCATCTCGACCACTTTGAATCACATCTACGCCATGCAGAACGCGGAGTAAACGATACAGAATGTCATCGTCTAGGCGCCCAAAATTGGTCGATTGCATTAACTCCAAGGCCATCTGGGACAACGTCGAAGGTCGTTGCCCATTACGCGCGCCGTTGAGCGCATCGAACACTTCCGACGCCTCTAGGCGCTTTCCCATAGAGTTGAGACGACCAAAAATCTCACGTAAGGTACCTTCGCTTTCACTGCGAACAATGTACGCAGGAATGTCGTATTCCCTTAACCGCTTTCCCAACTGCAACGCACGCTCTCGGCGTTCCTTGCTTGGTTCCTTCTCGTACAACCACTCAAACAGTTTCTCGGAGTCCAACACACGATTCAATGGCAACCATCGGGATGCATCCTCCTCCACGGCTCCTTGCGAAGGTGGAAAGACGAACTCGGATGAGTCCAAATCAAAGTACAACGCAAAGTCTTCCGACTGCGTGTCCGAAGTCAACAGAACACGGGCCAACGAAACAAGCCTTTGCTGACCATCCACGACCAACCAAGCATCCTGCCGCTCATCTGCTCGAATTTCGAGCGCCCCCCAACGCCACTGGTCTGCAGGAGCACTGGTTTGCCAGAACAGTAAGGTACCCACCGGATATCCACGATATAAGCTATCAACCAACTTGCGTGCGTCGGAACGATCCCAAGCTAAACGGCGCTGAAATGTGGGAATCCGAAGTCTCCCTAGCGTTATCTCCAGCATTAAATCTTCGATTTTGAAAGCACGCGCTTCCGGCCGATATGCCAAAAGCTCGGGTTCTTGCATTTGCCTAACGGCTACAGATGTATCAATCGCAGGCATGACAACTTTCACTTAAACGAATGGTGCATTATGGTGAGCAACTCGGCTAGGTTGCACAAACCGCGATGAAGAGGTTTGATCGCAAGGAATGGCGACATTTTGACCCGGTTGTTGATGCTCCCCATCACCGCCAACCCAAAGTGGCGCGATGCCGAGAAGCAGCAGGAGCTGGAGTTGCGCAACAACGCCCAGGGCATCCTGGGCTACGTGGTGCGCTGGATCGACCAGGGCGTGGGCTGCTCCAAGGTGCCCGACATCCACAACGTGGGCCTGATGGAGGACCGCGCCACGCTGCGCATCAGCAGCCAGCACATGGCCAACTGGCTGCTGCACGGCGTGGTGACCGAAGCGCAGGTGCGCGAAACCTTCGAGCGCATGGCCGCCGTGGTGGACCAGCAGAACGCCGGCGATCCGCTGTACCAGAAGATGGCCGGGCGCTTCGCCGAATCGGCCGCCTACCAGGCCGCGTGCGACCTCGTCTTCAAGGGCGTGGAGCAGCCCAGCGGCTACACCGAGCCCCTGCTGCACGCCTGGCGGCTGAAGGTGAAGGCCGGCGCCGCCGTGCGCTGAACCGGCTCGGCACCTTCCGCCCGGCCGGCGCCTGGAGTGCCGGCCAGCCCCCCGTCGACGGGGCACCCATCCGGGTGCCCCGTTGTCGTTGGGCGCCCGAAAAGCACGGCTTAACAGGGGTATCCGGGTAAATCCATATGTTCCGGCAATGCGTAAGGGTTTGTAGTTGCGCTGGATCAATGCGGAGAGAATCGCCACCCAACCAAGGGTTTTCCCTAGCCTCACCATGAACCTCCAAAACATTTCCATCGGAAAACGCCTGGGCCTGGCCTTCGGCGTGCTCATCCTCTTCATCGTCACCATGCTGGGCGTGGGCACCTGGAAATTGCAGTCGGTGGCGCAAGAGACGGCTTCGATGATGGCCCTGCCCCTGACCAAGGAGCGGCTCATCTCCGACTGGTACCGCACCATCTTCAGCAACGTGCGCCGCCACAGCGTGGTGGCCCGCAGCACCGACTCCACCCTGGCGCAGCAGTTCGCGGCGGACAACGCAGCGGCCTCCAAGATGTCGTCCGAGCAGCAGAGCCAGCTGTCCAAGCTCATCAGCAGCCCGCAGGAGCAGGCCCTGTTCGACAAGGCCGGCGAAGAGCGCAAGCGCTTCGTCGTCGCCCGCGATGCCATCTACAAGGCCAAGGCCGAAGGCCGCTCCGAAGACGCCGAGCGCATCCTGAACGCCGACTTCACCCCCGCGGGCGAGCAATACCTGCAGGCCCTGCAGGCGATGCTGGACTTCCAGCGCGCGCAGATCAACGAATCCTCCGAAGCCGTGCAGGCCAATTACCAGAGCGGCCGGCTGCAGCTGATCGCGCTGGGCGCGCTGGCCACGCTGATCGCGCTGGCGCTGGCCGTGGCGATCACGCGCAGCATCACCCACCCGCTGCACGATGCCGTGACCATGGCCAAGACCGTGGCCACGGGCGACCTCACCGTGTCGTCCGACAGCACCGCGCAGGACGAGACCGGCCAGCTGCTGCGCACGCTGAACGCCATGGGCGAGCAACTGCGCACCGCCGTGGGCCAGGTGCGCCACGGGGCCGAGGGCATCGCCGTGGCCTCCAGCGAGATCGCGCGGGGCAACCTGGACCTGTCCAGCCGCACCGAAGAGCAGGCCAGCGCGCTGCAGCAGACGGCCGCGTCGATGGAGCAGATGACCGCCACCGTGCGCCAGAACGCCGACAACGCGCGCACCGCCAACCAGCTCGCGCAGGCCACCTCGGACAAGGCCGTGCGCGGCGGCGAGGTGGTGGGCAACGTGGTCTCCACGATGGGCGAGATCCACGCGGCCTCGCGCAAGATCGTGGACATCATCGGCGTGATCGACGGCATCGCCTTCCAGACCAATATCCTGGCGCTGAACGCGGCGGTCGAGGCCGCCCGGGCCGGCGAGCAGGGCCGCGGCTTCGCCGTGGTGGCGGGCGAGGTGCGCACGCTGGCGCAGCGCAGCGCGGCGGCGGCCAAGGAGATCAAGGGCCTGATCGACGACTCGGTGCAGCGCGTGGACTCGGGCAACCGGCTGGTGGAGCAGGCCGGCGAAGCCATGCGCGAGGTGGTGGACGGCGTGCGCCGCGTGACCGACCTCGTGGGCGAGATCAGCGTGGCCAGCCAGGAGCAGACCACCGGGCTGGAGCAGGTCAACCAGGCCATCTCGCAGATGGACACGGTGACGCAGCAGAACGCGGCGCTGGTCGAAGAGGCGGCCGCGGCCACCGGCTCGCTGGAATCGCAGACGGCGCAACTGGTGCGCGCGGTGGCGGTGTTCCGCGTCGGCAACGCCGATGGCGCCGGCCCGGCGCTCGCGGCAGCGCGGCACGCGCCGGCCCTCGCGGGCTGACGCGAACGGCCGGTGGCCCATGCCCGGCGCGGGCGCCGCCGGGCAATCGATTGCTATTTAATTAATAGCACAATGCCCTAGAAGAATATGCGCCGGAAGGCATTTTTGCCCATTCCCCTGTGCGGCACCCCGCCGCACTGGCGCGGTCTACACTGGCGCCTTGCCCCGACGCCATGACCGCCGCACCGCCCTCCCCCGCCCCGCTGGACCCCTCCCGCTGCCCCCTGTGCGGTGGCCGCAACCAGTGCGCCATCGAAGCCGGCGCCCCCGCCGCGGATTGCTGGTGCATGGCGGCCGACGTGTCCGTGCAGGCCCTGGCGCAACTGGCCCCCGGCCAGCGCGGCACCGCCTGCCTGTGCCCCCGGTGCGCGGCCGGAACGGGCTCCGCGCCACAGGGCGCGGCAACCGGCGCGCCGATATGATGGCCGCTCCCTTTTTTGAACTCCCTGAAGGACCGACATGCCGACGTACCACATCGAAATGATGGAAGGCCGCACCATCGAACAGAAGAAGAAGCTGGTGGAAGAGATCACCCGCGTGTCGGTGGAAATCCTCGGCGGCTCGCCCGACTCGGTGGACATCCTCATCACCGACGTCAAGCGCGAGAACTGGGCCACCGGCGGAAAGCTCTGGTCCGAGCGGACCTGATCCGGCCGGCCCCTGCCCGATTTCCGCCCGATGACCGGTCCCGGCTCCACCGCCCTGCTGCGCGAACGGTACGGCGAGCGCTACCGCTGGCTGCTCCTGTTGTCCGTGATGGTCGGCACGATGGCCTCCATCATGTCGTCGACCATCGTGAACGTGGCCATTCCCGACATGAGCCACTACTTCACGCTCGGCCAGGAACGCGCGCAGTGGGTGTCGTCGGGTTTCATGGTGGCCACCACGGTCGCCATGCTCACCACCCCCTGGCTGCTGGCCCGCTTCGGCTACCGCGCGACCTACGTGGGCGCCATGGTGCTGCTGCTGGTGGGCGGCATCGGCGGCGGCGTGGCCAGCCACTACGGGCTGGTGCTGGCCGCCCGGGTGCTCGAAGGGCTGGCCGCGGGCGTGGTGCAGCCGATTCCGGCGGTCATCATCCTCTACGCCTTCCAGCCGCACGAGCAGGGCCGCGCAAGCGGCATCTTCGGCATGGGCGTGGTCCTGGCACCGGCCATCGGCCCGAGCATCGGCGGGCTGCTGGTGGACTGGTTCGGCTGGCGCTCGATCTTCTTCATGGTGGTGCCGTTCTGCATCGCCTCCATCGCATTGGCCTATCGGTTCGTGCCGGTCAGCAGCCCCGGCGGCGCCGTGGCCGGCCAGTCCGGCAACGCGCTGGACTGGCGCGGGCTGGTGCTGGGCGCGGTCGGCACGCTGTGCCTGCTCAACGGCCTGGTGGCGCTGCACGGCGGGCCAGGCCTGCAGGCCGGCGCGCTGCTGCTGGCGGCCTTCGCGGCCCTGGCCGTCTTCATCGCGTGGCAGCGCCGGCAACTGGCGCGCGGCGCCACGCCGCTCATGGACCTGCGCCTGTTCGAATACCGGCAGTTCGCCATGGGCAGCATCGTGGCCTTCATCTACGGCACGGCGCTCTTCGGCTCCACCTACCTGCTGCCGGTGTTCATGCAGCTGGGCCTGCAGCTGTCGGCCTCGCACGTGGGCACCATCATGCTGCCGGCGGGCATCGTGCTGGCCATCACCATTCCCATCGTGGGCCGGCTGGCCGACCGCCACCCCACGCACTGGCTGGTGGGCACGGGCCTGGCGCTGCTGGCGATCTCGTTTGCGCTCATGGTGCTGGTCGATCTGACCAGCGGGCTGTGGATGCTGGTGGTGTTCGCGGTGCTGGGGCGCATCGGGCTCGGGTTCATCCTGCCCTCGCTCAACCTGGGGGCCATGCGGCCGCTGGCCAAGCCGCTCATCGCGCAGGGCTCCAGCGCCATCAGCTTCGTGCGCATGCTGGGCGGCGCAGCCGGCGTGAGCCTGTGCGGGATCGTGCTCGAATGGCGCATCGCCGCGCATGGCGACTCGCTGCAGAACGCGGTCAGCAGCCCGGCGCGCATCGCCGCCTTCGGCGAAACCTTCCTGCTGCTCACCGGCCTGTGCCTGCTGGCGCTGGTGGCCGCGTGGCAGCTGCGCGCGCCCAAAGCCGCAGCGCCGGGCCGCTAAGCCCGATCCCGTCCCTGGCCTTCCGCCCTTCGTCCTTTTCCTTCTTTTCTCCCAAAGCCCATGTGCCAGTTGCTCGGAATGAATGCCAACACGCCGACCGACGTGACGTTCAGCTTCACGGGGTTCGCGCAGCGTGCCGGCAACACGGCGGATCATTCCGACGGCTGGGGCATCGCGTTCTTCGAAGACAAGGGCCTGCGCCATTTCGTGGACCACCAGCGCGCGGTGGACTCGCCCGTGGCCGAGCTGATCCGCCGCTACCCCATCCAGAGCCGCAATGTCATCGCCCACATCCGCAAGGCCACGCAGGGCAGCGTCTCGCTGCAGAACTGCCACCCGTTCGTGCGCGAGTTGTGGGGCCGGTACTGGGTGTTCGCGCACAACGGCGACCTCAAGGACTTCCGCCCACGGCTGCATTCGCACTTCCACCCCGTGGGCACGACGGACAGCGAGCATGCCTTCTGCTGGATCATGCAGGAGTTGGCCAAGTCCCACGCGGGCGTGCCCAGCATTCCGGAGCTGACCATCACCCTGCGCGAACTGGCCGCGCGCATCGCCCCGCACGGCACGTTCAACTTCCTGCTGTCGAACGGCCAGGCGCTGTGGGCGCATGCCTCCACGCAGCTCTACTACATCGAGCGGCGCCACCCTTTCTCGCAGGCACGCCTGTGCGACGAAGACCTGCGCATCGATTTTTCCGCCCACACCACGCCGCAGGACCGCGTGGCCGTCGTCGTGACCGCGCCGCTCACCAGCGATGAGCGGTGGACCGCTTTCCAGAGCGGCGAGTTGCGGGTGTTCGTGGACGGGGCCTGCGCCACGCCGTAGCGCGCTGGCACGGCGGGCGCGGCATCAGCCCAGCGGTTTCCACACGGGCGGTTCGGGGTCGGGATAGAACGGCACGCCGCCCCGCCCCGCCGGCTTGAACATCGCCTCCCGCTGGCGCTGGCGCTTGATCTCCCGGGGCTTGGCTTTATCGGAACACTGGCGGTGCGAACGGGACATGGACGGACCTCGCAAAGTTCTGGGAATGACCGGATTACCGCACCGCCCGCGGCCGCCCCCGTGTGGGACGGCGCCCTCGCGCTGCATCGGACGGGCTCCCCGTGGAGAGTGAACGGGGCCGGCGAAGGGCGCTTCCGGCCCCCTCCTACAGCCTGCGGCAATGCGATTGGTTACACCAGAGGCCTGACCCCGGAACCGCAATGAACGCCTCGACCCTTTTTCGACTCGCCAAGAAATCCTGCCAGGCCTGGCTCGACGACTACGCCCCAGCATGGGGGCCGCCATCTCCTACTACACCGCGTTCTCCATTGCGCCGCTGCTCGTCATCGTGATCTCCATCGCCGGTGCCGTGTTCGGCCAGGACGCGGTGCGCGGCACCATCGAAGGACAGATCTCCGGCCTGGTGGGGCGCGACGGCGCGCTCGCCATCCAGGGCCTCATCAAGAGCGCCCGCGAGCCCACAGAAGGCATCATCGCCAGCACCATCAGCCTGGTGCTGCTGGGCATCGGCGCGACCACGGTGTTCGGCGAGATCCAGAGCGCGCTCGACCGCATCTGGCACGTGCCGGAGCCCGCCAAGCCGAGCGGCATCTGGGGCCTGCTGCGCGCGCGCTTCCTGTCGTTCGGGCTGATCCTGGGCCTGGCCTTCCTGCTCATGGCCTCGCTCACCGTCAGCGCCGCGGTGGCGGCGGCGGGCACCTGGCTCGGCGCGCTGATGCCGGGCTGGGAGCTGATGCTGATGGGCATCAACACCCTGCTGTCGATGAGCATCAGCTGCGTGCTGTTCGCGATGATCTTCAAGTTCATGCCCTCGGTGCCGATCGCCTGGCGCGACGTGTGGGTGGGCGCCGCGGTGACCGCCGTGCTGTTCGAGGTGGGCAAGGTGCTGATCGGCCTGTATGTGGGCAAGGCGGGCCTGAGCTCGACCTATGCCGCCGCCGGCGCCATCGCGGTGGTGCTGATCTGGGTGTATTACGCCGCGCAGATCTTCCTGCTGGGCGCGGAATTCACCAAGGTGTACGCGGCCGAGCACGGCTCGCATGCCGCCGCCCCTGAGGCCTTGCTCGACCCGGTCGAGCCCCGCAAGGGCGGGGCCGACGCCAACTCGGCGCTCACGCCCGTCACGCCTTTGCCCGCGCCCGCCATGCAAGCGGCTCCGGCAGCGCCCTTGTCCACCGGCGCCCTGGCCACCACCGTGGCCCTGCTGGCCGCGCGCGTGGCGCTGTCGTTGTGGCTGGAACGGCGTGAAAAGCGCGATGCGTTGCGCAGGCGCCGCTGATGCGGCAGTAACGCCGGACGCGAATCGGAAGGAATGGAAAAAGAGGGAGAACCCCGTGCGTTGTCCGGCACTGCGGCGATCATCGATGGTGCGGCTGGCGGGGATCGAACCCACGACCCTTGGCTTCGGAGGCCAATACTCTATCCACTGAGCTACAGCCGCACAGCGGGCCATTGCGGCCCGATCAGTCGGCGATTATGGCACGGCCCTCGCGGCGTGCGGGCACACATCCCGCAAAGAGCAATCCTGCAGCCAGTCCGGCAACGGGGGCAACTCCAGACCCAGCCCGCGCAGGTAGGCGTCCACCGAGGCACGGCCGGTCGCCGGGAGGTCGAAATTGGCGCGGTTCAGGATCCAGCCCTGCAGCAACCCTTCGAAGATCGCCTGCAAGGCGATGGCCGCGATCTGCGGGGGCATGGGCAGCTGCACCTTCTGGCTCTCGGCGGCCAGGCGCAGGTCGTTGGCGAGCTGCTCGCGGAAGGCGCCGCAGGCGGCGATGTGCCGGTCGCGCACGCCCGCCAGTTCCTCGACGTATTCCACCCGGAAGAAAGCGATCTCGAAGACACGCTGCATGCGCTGGTCCTGCGCCAGGTTGCGCAGCACCAGGTCGATCACGCCGCGCATACGCTGCAGCGGCGCCATGTCTTCGTTGCTCTCGCATTCGCCGTTGGCGCGCTCCAGCGGCAGGGTGACGCGCTCCATCATCGCGTTGAACAGATCGACCTTGTCCTTGAAATGCCAGTAGATGGCGCCCCGCGTGGCGCCGGCGGCCTGCGCGATCTCGTTGAGCGACGCGTGCGACACACCCTTCTGGTAAAAGACCTGCTCGGCCGCATCCAGCAAACTATTGCGTGTCGCAACGGCGTCTTCTTTGGTGCGTCGGGCCATGGGGCATGTCTCCTTTTGTGTTCGATGTCCGCGTTTTTCTGGCATTGCCCACCCCGTGGAAAGGGCGGCGCCAGCGCTTCGCAGCAATTATACATTCATGTTTGTATGTATAATCGCGCACCGAATTCAAGGGCCATCTGCGTGGTTGATGCCGATCAAAGACATCTCCGTGCCTGCATGGCCTTTTCAATCAGCGCATTTCCGGAAGGACTTTCATGCTTCGCCTCAGTGACGATCTTGGCGTTTCCGCTGCCGCCCTCCCCCCCGCACGCCGGGTCGTGACCCTTTGCCTCAGCCTGGTCGCCGCCACCGTCCTGGTGGCCTGCGGCAAGAGCGAAGCCCCGGCCCAGGCCGGTGGCGGCGCCCCTCCCCCGCCCCAGGTGGGCGTGGTCACCGTGGCGCCCGGCGACGTGGGACTCGTGACCGAGCTGCCCGGCCGGCTGGAGGCCTCCCGCGTCGCCGAAGTGCGTGCACGGGCCGCGGGCATTCTGCAAAAACGCCTGTTCACCGAAGGCAGCGACGTGAAGGCCGGGCAAAAGCTCTTCGCCATCGACGACGCGCCCTACCGGGCTTCGCTGGAAAGCGCCCGGGCGAGCGTGGCGCAGGCCGATGCCAACGTGGCACAGACCCGCGCGCTGGCCGAGCGCTACAAACCGCTCGTGGCCGTCAACGCGATCAGCAAGCAGGAATACGACAACGCCGTCGCCTCGCAAAAGACTGCCGAGGCCAACCTCGCCGCCGCCCGCGCCTCCGTGACCACGGCACAGATCAACGTGGGCTACGCGGCCGTGACCGCCCCCATTTCCGGCCGCATCGGCCGCGCGCTGGTGACCGAAGGCGCGCTGGTGGGCCAGGGCTCGGCCACCGAGCTGGCGGTCATCCAGCAGATCGACCCGCTGTACGTGAACTTCACGCAGTCCGCCTCCGAAGCGCTCAAGCTCAAGGCGGGCCTGGCCAGCGGCAAGTACAAGCAGGCCGGCAAGGGCTCGGCCAGCGTGAGCGTCGTGCTGGAAGACGGCAGCCTCTATCCCCAGACCGGCAAGCTGCTCTTCACCGACCTGACGGTGGACCCGACCAGCGGCCAAGTCACGCTGCGCGCCGAGATCCCCAACACCGACCGCCAGCTGCTGCCGGGGCTCTACGTGCGCGTGCGCCTGGAGCAGGCCCAGGTGGCCGGCGGCGTGCTGCTGCCGCAGCAGGCCGTGACCCGCTCGGCCAAGGGCGACACCGTGATGGTGGTGGGCGCGGACAACCACCTCACGCCGCGCCCCATCAAGCTCGGGCCGGCCCAGGGCACGAACTGGGTGGTGCTGGAAGGACTGCAGACGGGCGAAAAGGTCATGGTGGACGGCTTCCAGAAGCTGCCGCGCGGCAAGCCCGGCGATCCGATCGTGGTGCAGCCCGTGGCCTGGCAGGCCGGCGGCGCTGGCGCCGCGGCGCCCGGTGCGCCCGCCTCTGCGGCGGCTCCCGCCGCGTCCGCCGCTTCCGCTGCCGCCCCGGCCAAGCCATAAGAAGGAGCGCGGCACATGGCCAAGTTCTTCATCGAGCGCCCCATCTTCGCGTGGGTGATCACCATTTTCATCATCGTGATGGGGGCCATCTCCATCACGCGGCTGCCGATCGCGCAGTACCCCGCCGTCGCGCCGCCGACCATCCAGGTGTCGGTGGCCTACCCTGGCGCCAACGCCCAGACGCTGGAGGACAGCGTGCTGGCCGTCATCGAGCGCGAGATGAACGGTGCGAGCGGCCTGGCCTACGTCGAGACGACCAGCCAGGCCAACGGCACCGGCAGCATCGTGCTGAGCTTCGAGCCCGGCACCAATGCCGACCTCGCGCAGGTGGACGTACAGAACCGGCTTTCGCGCGCCACGCCGCGGCTGCCGAGCGCCGTGACCCAGCAGGGCGTGCGCGTGGAGCAGTCGCGCTCCAACTTCCTGATGTTCGCCATGCTCACGACGGAAAGCCCCGACGTGAGCATCGAGGCGCTGAACGACTATGCGGCGCGCAACGTGGTTCCCGAACTGCAGCGCGTGGCCGGCGTGGGCACGCTCACGCAGTTCGGCTCGGAACGCGCCATGCGGATCTGGGTGGACCCGGCCAAGCTCAAGGGCTTCAACCTGTCGCTCGATCAGGTCAACGCCGCCATCCGCGCGCAGAACGCGCAGGTGTCCGCCGGTAACCTGGGCGATCTGCCGGCCGAGACGGGCCAGCCCGTGGCGGCCACCATCGTGGTGCAGGGCCAGTTGTCGTCGGCCGAAGAGTTCGGCCGCATCGTGCTGCGCGCCAACACGGACGGCTCGGCCGTCCGCCTCAGGGACGTGGCCCGCATCGAGCTGGGCTCGCAGAGCTACAACACCAGCGCGCGCCTGAACGGCAAGGACGCCGTGGGCCTGGGCGTGCAGCCCACGCCGTCCGCGAATGCCCTGGCCACGGCCAAGGCGGTGAAGGCCAAGCTGGAAGAGCTCAAGAAGTTCTTCCCGCAGGGCGTGAACTACGTGGTGCCGTATGACACCTCCAAGTTCGTGTCCGTCTCGATCGAGAAGGTGGTGCACACGCTGATCGAAGCCGTGGTGCTGGTGTTCATCGTGATGTTCCTGTTCCTGCAGAACTTCCGCTACACCATCATCCCGACCATCGTGGTGCCGGTGGCGCTGCTGGGCACCTTCGGCGTGCTGATGGCCATGGGCTTTTCGATCAACGTGCTGACCATGTTCGGCATGGTGCTGGTGATCGGGATCGTGGTGGACGATGCCATCGTGGTGGTGGAGAACGTCGAACGGATCATGGCCGAGGAAGGCCTGCCGCCGCTGCAGGCCACCCGCAAGGCCATGGGCCAGATCTCGGGCGCCGTGATCGGCGTGACCGTGGTGCTGATCTCGGTGTTCGTGCCGCTGGCGTTCTTCGCCGGCTCCACCGGCAACATCTACCGCCAGTTCGCGGCCACGATGGCCACGTCGATCGCCTTCTCGGCGTTCCTCGCTCTGTCGCTCACGCCGGCCCTGTGCGCCACGCTGCTCAAGCCGATCGATCCCGAGCACCATGCCGAGAAGAAAGGCTTCTTCGGCTGGTTCAACCGTTCGTTCAAGAACGCCACGCACGGCTATGAAAGCGGCCTGAGCAAGATGCTGCGCCGCGGCGGCCGCATGATGATCGTGTACCTCGCGCTGATCGGCGCGGTGGCGGTGGTGTTCATGCGCCTGCCGACTTCGTTCCTGCCCAACGAAGACCAGGGCTACATCATCACCAACGTGCAGCTGCCGCCCGGCGCCGCGCAGTCGCGGACCAGCGAGGTGCTCAAGCAGGTCGAGGGCTACATGCTCAAGCAGCCCGAGGTCGAGAACATCGTGACCGTGGCGGGCTTCTCGTTCTCCGGCCAGGGCCAGAACGCGGGCCTGGCCTTCGTGATCCTGAAGGACTGGAGCGAGCGCTCCGGCGCCGAACACGCGGCCTCTGCCGTGGCTGGCCGCGCCTTCGGCGCCCTCTCCAGCATCCGCGATGCCTTCATCTTCGCGCTGAGCCCGCCGCCCATTCCCGAACTGGGAACGGGCACCGGCTTCAACTTCCGGCTGCAGGACCGCGCGGGCCAGGGGCACGAAGCGCTGCTGGGGGCACGCAACCAGCTGCTCGGCATGGCCGGGCAGAGCAAGGTCCTTGCGGGCGTGCGCCCCGACGGCATGGAAGATGCGCCGCAGATGCAGATCGACATCGACCGCGACAAGGCCAACGCCCTGGGCATCGGCTTCGACAGCATCAGCTCGGCGCTCTCGACCGCGCTGGGTTCGAGCTACATCAACGACTTCCCGAACAAGGGCCGCCTGCAGCGCGTGGTGGTGCAAGCCGACGCCGCCGCGCGGATGCGCCCGGAATCGGTGCTGGACCTGCCGGTCGTGAACAGCCAGGGCCAGACGGTGCCGCTGTCGACCTTCGCCACGACGCGCTGGATCACGGGCGCGATGCAGACGGTGCGCTACAACGGCTACCCGTCCATCAAGATCGCGGGCGATGCCGGTCCCGGCTTCACCACCGGCGATGCGATGAACGAGATGGAGCGCCTGGCCGGCCAACTGCCGCCCGGCTTCGGCTTCGAGTGGACGGGCCAGTCCCGCGAGGAAAAGCTCGCCGGCTCCCAGGCCATGATCCTCTACGCCTTCTCGCTGCTGGCGGTGTTCCTGTGCCTGGCCGCGCTGTACGAAAGCTGGACGATTCCCGTGTCGGTGCTGCTGGTGGTGCCGCTGGGCGTGCTCGGCGTGCTGCTGGCCACGCTGATGCGCGGGCTGTCGAACGACGTGTACTTCCAGATCGGCCTGGTGACCATCATCGGCCTGTCGGCGAAGAACGCGATCCTGATCGTGGAGTTCGCCAAGGACCTGCAGGCCGAGGGCAAGAGCGCACTGGAGGCCGCCCTCGAAGCCGCCCACCTGCGTTTCCGGCCGATCATCATGACCTCGCTGGCATTCACGCTGGGCGTGGTGCCGCTGTTCATCGCCTCGGGCGCCAGCTCGGCCAGCCAGCGTGCCATCGGTACCGGCGTGATCGGCGGGATGATCACCGGCACCGTGCTGGCCGTGGTCTTCGTGCCCGTGTTCTTCGTGCTGGTGCGCACCTTCTTCAAGGGCAGCAAGCGCCAGCAGGAGCACGACGCCAAGCAGGTCCAGCACCGCCATGCCACGGAAAACCTTGAATGACGACCGATCCGCTGGAGACCCCCATGCCCCATCCATCGTCCCTGCGCGCTAGTGCGCGCATCGCACGCCCCCTGCTGAGCGTGGTGGCTGCCGCCGCCGTGCTGGCAGGCTGCAGCTTCATCCCGACCTACGAGCGGCCCGCCGCTCCGGTGCCGCAGGCGTTCCCCAACGCCGCGGCCGCCGGCGGCGCCGAAACGGCCAAGGCCGCCGCGGACATCGACTGGAAGGAATACTTCGCCGATGCACGCCTGCAGACGCTGATCGCCATCGCGCTGGAAAACAACCGCGACCTGCGTGTGGCCGCGCTCAACATCGAGCAGGCCCGCGCGCAGTTCCAGATCCAGCGCGCCGGCCAGTTCCCCACGGTGAACGCCGCCGTCAACGCGACACGCCAGCCCGACACGACCACGCGTTCGTATGCCAACAGCTACCAGGTCGGCCTGGCGGTTTCGGCCTGGGAAATCGACTTCTTCGGGCGCATCGCCGCCTTGAAGGAGCAGGCCCTGGCGCAGTATTTCGCCACCGAGGAGGCCCGCCGGTCCACCCAGCTGAGCCTGGTGTCGTCCGTCGCCACCGCCTGGTTCAACCTGCTGGCCGACGAGGAACTGCTCGACATTTCCCGCCGCACGCTGGGCACGCGCGAAGAGTCGGTCAAGCTGACGCGCCTGCGCCTGGAAAACGGCGTGAGTTCCGAGCTGGACAACAGCCAGGCGGAAGGCCTGGCGCAGGCCGCCCGCGCCACCTATGCGCAGCAGCGGCGCCAGCGCATGCAGGACGAGAACGCCCTGGCCCTGCTGCTGGGCCAGCCCCTGCCGCAGGACATCCGCGACAGCCTGGGCACCACGGTGTCGCGCCTGGCCGACGCCCCCGCCATGCCGGCGCTTCCGGCGGGCCTGCCGTCCGACCTGCTCACGCGGCGCCCCGACATCCGCCAGGCCGAGCAGCAGCTGATCGCCGCCAACGCGAACATCGGCGCCGCGCGCGCGGCGTTCTTTCCGCGCATCTCGCTGACCGCCAGCGTGGGCACGGTGAGCAACGAGCTGTCGGGCCTGTTCAAGAGCGGCTCCTGGGCGTTCTCGCTGGCGCCGCAGGCGGCGCTGCCGATCTTCGATGCCGGGCGCAACCAGGCCACGCTCGAATCGGCGCGGGCCGCACGCTCCATCTCGGTGGCGCAGTACGAGAAGTCGATTCAGACCGCCTTCCGCGAAGTGTCCGACGCCCTCGCAGGCCAGGCCACCCTCGGGGAGCAGCTGGCGGCGCAGCGCGCCCAGGCGGATGCGGACGCCAAGCGCCTGCAGCTGTCGGATCTGCGCTACCGCAACGGCGTGTCCAGCTACCTCGATCTGCTGGATGCCCAGCGCTCGCTGTTCACCTCCGAGCAACTCGTGGTGCAGACGCGGCTCATCCAGCTGCAAAACCAGATCACCCTGTACAAGGTGCTGGGCGGCGGCTGGACGCCGCAGGACGAGCGCGCCTCGGGCTCCTGATCCCGCGCCCCCCGCAAAACGGCTTCGGGCACGCACTGGGGTGCGGCTTTAGCCTCCAGACCGGGCACCGCGCCCTGCAAGGAAAACCGTCCTTGCAGGGCGTTTTGTTTTCAGGGCCGCTGCGATGCGTCGGCGTGGTGCCCCCGCCCGCAAGGGCGATCCGCACAGCCGCCACCCCAATGCCTGCCGCCGGTTCTTGATGCAGCGCAAACGCCAGGAAAAGCCGGCCGTTTTCCCTAACGGCCGGCCCCGGGGAGCCTTCCTATAATCAGCGGCTGGTTTCATCAAGCCCCCGATACATAGAGGACGTCATGAGCGACACCCCCCACGAAGAAGCGCACACCGGCCCCATCAAGAATCCCAAGCAACTGCTGTTGACGGTCTTCTTTTCGTTTGTGGTCCCGATCTTTGCCATCATCGGGCTCGTGATGTACGTGACCTCGGGCACCAAGCCGGCCGATGGCGCCGCGAACCCCGAACGGGCGCTGGCGGAACGCATCCAGAAGGTGGGCATGGTGGAAGTGCGCGATGCCAACCGCCCCCTGCGCCCCGGCGAGGAAGTCTTCAAGGGCCAATGCGCCGCCTGCCATGCCACGGGCGCGGCAGGCGCCCCCAAGCTGGGTGACGCCGCGGCCTGGGGCCCGCGCATCAAGACCGGGTTCGAGGCGCTGGTGCATTCCGCCCTCGCCGGCAAGGGCGCGATGGCCCCGCAAGGCGGCGGCGATTTCAACGACACCGAGATCGCGCGCGGCGTGGCCTACATGGCCAACGCGGCCGGCGCCAAGTTCGAAGAGCCCGCCGCCCCTGCAGCCGCAGGGGCCTCCGGTGCCGCCGCCGGGGCTTCCGACGCCGCTGCCGCCCCCACGGCAGCTGCAGCGCCCGCTTCCGCTGCACAGGCCACCGCGGCAGCAGCACCCGCTCCGGCCGCGGCACCCGCCGCCCCCACGACGACGGCCGCCGCCGGCGCTGGCGAAGCCCTGTACAAGCAGGCGTGCCAGGTCTGCCATGCCGCCGGCATCGCAGGTGCGCCCAAGTTTGGCGACAAGGCCGCCTGGGCCGAGCGCCTGAAGGACGGCATCGACGGCATGACCCGCATCGCCATCGCCGGCAAGGGCGCCATGCCGCCCCGCGGCGGCACGCAGGCGTCGGACGCGGACATCCATGCGGCGGTCGAGTGCATGGCCAACGCGGCCAAGTAAGACGAGGCACCCGACCTACCACAAAAGGCGGGGCATTCAACTCCATGCCCGTTTGGTAAGCCCTGAGAATTACTCAGGGCACTTCACAAAAGAAAAGGGACAGCGATTGCTTGTCCCTTTTTTATGCATTAACCAAATGAACCTGCATCCGGCAGGAATTCTCTACGGGGCGGACATCTCACTTCGGTTAAAACGATCGAAAATTCCCTTTCAAACTGGAATCATTGAAACATCAATTCAATCAAAAGGCAAAAATCACTGCTTGACTTTTAAATTCAGTGAGAGCCATGTTATTATCAATTTAATCTTCAATGACTTGATAATAATATGTCCAAGCTTGATATCACAAAGCTGCCCACAGTGATGCGATCAAACAATTGGGAGCGTGGGGCCCAATTGATGGAAAAGTGGTTTTCAGACCCATCAAACTCATCCCCCTCGAATGGTATAGCGTCTACAGACATCATTACCATGGATTGGGTTCTTGGCTTTTCCCGAGCGCGCCAAGTCTACGACACGCTGATCTCGGAACGCATTTGGCTGAATGAAGCTGCCCGCAGGGAGATTGTGAAGCTCCTCAAACGAAAGAACGCACTGGGCAGCGGCAAACAACGCTTCTTGCTCCCCAGGATGCTCCAGTCCATGGAGAATGAAGCCATTCAATTCCGCGTGATTGGCGGAAACCTGGACATGTTAGTGGGCCCCATGGACGACTTGAGGGCCGCATTGGGCAACTTCACGTTCCGCCTGGTGGTGGCCGGAACCGTAGAGGCTGAAATGACCGAAAAAAAAGTTGCTTCAGGCCCAGCACCGAAGGTTCCGACCGGCAATTATCTGGTGACCATCGAGGAGGTAGGCATCTATGTCAAGGACTCCTATGACTTCAATGATGCAGCGGGCGAGGACCAGGATCTTGGAAACTGGAACTTCGAATCCAATAGCGTCGGGCGAACCGGTTTGAATGGCGGCTTCAACGTCCGCAATTCTGATTTCAGGAAATGGCGCTCGGCCAATGGGAAAGGCGGTGATTTTCTGATCTATTCCGATATGCGGGTGCTCAAGCAGACCACGAACAATACGTTCTTGTTCAAGCCTTAGAACCATGGCCCATCCAAGCGCATCGCGCTCCAAATTCTTGGCCTTGCTCGTCGCCGTGGCGCTGGGGGTCTGTGGCTGGCTGTCGTTCACGCCCAGCGGGCGCAAGCTGTGTTGCTCCAGCGTTTACAAAACCTTCACCAGTCCGGACCAACGCTTTCAAGTGGCCGTGTTCCGGATCGGCTCGCCGTGGCGAATGTCGCCCGGCGCTTCCGCAGACGCCCCTGGCTTTGTGCAGCTCCAAACCCAGGACGGCACCGTCTTGCAAGAGACGAACATCGAAGCCGTGCAACTGGTAGATCAGGTCCACTGGGAACCACGGAGCGTGGAGATCAAGCTGATCGCCGAATGGGTGCTTCCCGGCTCGTGACTGGCTTTCATAGGCATCTTCGGTGAAGACGAGGTCATATCCGAAGTGAAGCGCCCGGCCGCTCGGGACAACGCCAGCAGGTAAAGCCTTGAGAAAGTGTGTGCGCCGGCACTGCCGCGCCGCGCAGAACCGCCCGGGGCCCGGCAACGGCTCAGACCCGGAACACCGAGGGCTGCAGCACGTAGCCATAGCGCACCGGCAGATCGGCCGCCTGCACCGGCTGCGGGTCCCACTGCCCGGCCTCGACCGCCTGCGCGGCGGTTTCCATGTCCAGCGTGTGCGCCAGCCCCAGCACGGTGCCGTCGAACAGGTACAGGCGACCGGCCTCGTCCAGCAGGCATTCGCGGGCGGTGGAGGCGCGGCCGGTGTGGGCGACCAGGGTGAAATCCGGCTCGATGCGCCAGACCACCGGGGTGATCTCCAGCTCCACGTACACGCGCTGCGGGCCATTCTGGAAGAACCAGCGCCCCTGGGCGTCGGCCTCGTAGTTGCGCTGGATGAAGTCGATGAGCTTGCCGTGCGCCAGCAGCGAGCCTTTGGCCTGCGGGAACGGCCCCTGGGCCTGGGTGGCGTCGTCGCGCATGTACCAGCGGCCCCGCGCGTCGAGCCCCAGCCAGCCGTAGCAATCGGGAACGTTGGGCCACTTGGCGATGGCCTGTTTGACGATGTCATCCATGGCGCGATGGTATCGAGGGGGTTTCGCCGGCTGCGTAGTCCGGTGCCCCGTGGGCCGCCAGCCAGCCGGCCACCTCGGCCGGCATGGCGCGCACGTGGCCCGGCAGGCGCCCCTGGGCGAAGCCGACGTGCCCGCCGTGCGCGGGCTGCCACAGCGTGACGTGGGGCCCGGCCTGCCCCGCGCGCGGCAGGCTGGACGCCGGCACGAACGGATCGTTGCGCGCATTGACGGCCAGCGCCGGGATGCGGATGCGCCCCAGCAGCGGCTGGGCCGAGGCGCGGCGCCAGTAGTCGTCGGTGTCGCGAAAGCCGTGCAGCGGCGCGGTGAACACGTTGTCGAAGTCGTACAGGTCGCGCGCGGCCAGCAGGGCCTGCCGGTCGAACAGGCCCGGGTGCTGGCGCAGCTTGGCCAGCGCCTTGGGCACCATGGTGCGCAGGAACATGCGCGTGTACACCTGCCGGTTGAAGCCCCGGCCGATGGCCGCCCCGCCCGCGGCCAGGTCGAGCGGCGAGCACACGGCCGCCACCGCATCGGCGCTGCGCGAGGCGCTGGCGCCGGCCTCGGCGGCCCAGCGCAGCAGCGCGTTGCCGCCCAGCGACACGCCCACGGCCAGCAGCGGCGCGCGCGGGCCGGGCGTGCCGTCGGCCCCGAGGGCGCCGTCGGCCTGCCGCTGTGCCAGGCGCGCCAGGATCCAGGCGATCTCCTCGTGGTCGCCCGAGTGGTAGGCGCGCGGGGCCAGGTTGAGTTCGCCGCTGCAGCCCCGGAAATGCGGCACGGCGTAGGCCCAGCCGCGCTCGCGCGCCACATCGGCGAAAGCCTCGGCATAGTGGCTGCGCGACGACCCCTCCAGCCCGTGGAACAGCACCAGCAGCGGCCGGCCGGGATCGCCCTGCGTCCCGGCCCCCGGGGCCGGCGCCAGGAAGTCCACGTCCACGAAATCGCCGTCCGGTGCCGTCCAGCGCTCGCGCCGGTAGGCCGGTGGCGCGGCCAGCACCCGGCGCGAGGCCAGCGCCGGCCAGATGGTCTGCAGGTGGCCACCGGGCAACCAGCGAGGCGCTACATATTTCATAGCAATATGCCCTAGTACTTATTGCGCTGGAGGGCTAAAAGGCTTGAAGCCCGTGGGCCGACAACATGGCGGGCAGCGCCTCAATGCAGCACCGGCGGCGGGTGGCCCGGCGCCTGGGCTTCGTGCACGGTGCCCGGGCTGGCGTGGTGGGCCACCAGGCGCCAGCCCTGCGGGGTCTTGTGGTAGACGTTGGTGGACTGCACGATGGCCTCGCGCACCCCGCCGTCCAGCACCACTTCGACGTGCTCGACCACGCTGTGCACCGCGCTGGCCATGGCCTGCACCCGGTGCACCTGGGCCGGCCGGGCGCGCAGGGTGCCGTGCTCGAACATGGCGCTGAAGGCGGCGCGGATGGCCGCGGCGCCCAGCAGGCGCGGGCCGCCGGGGTTGACGCAGACGATGTCGTCCTCCTCGGCCCAGCACGCCATCAGGCGTTCCAGGTTGCCCGTCTGCAGGGCTTCGTAGAAGGCGGCTTCGGTCTCGTCGGCGGAGCCGCCCAGGGTGGCGGCACGGTAGGGGGATCGGGTCATGGCGCTTCGGTGGGCTGTCATGCGGTGGCGCTATTGTCGGGGCTGGCGGGCCGCAACGCCCGGCCCGCGGCCGCCGGACCGGCCGGGCGGTCGGCCCGGCGGACTACGCGGTGCCCGATCGGGCTGGGGCAGAATGCGCGGGCGCTGCCAGCCTTTCGGCACTGTCGCCTGCACCCGGCCCAGCGCACGCGCCATGAAACGTCTTCTTGCCACCCTGGCCGCCGTCCTGGCCCTTTCGGGCTGCGGCTACAACGACTTCCAGCGCCTGGACGAGCAGTCCAAGGCCGCGTGGAGCGAGGTGCTCAACCAGTACCAGCGCCGCGCCGACCTGGTGCCCAACATCGTCGCCACCGTCAAGGGCGAGGCCGCCTTCGAGCAGGACACGCTGACCAAGGTGGTCGAGGCCCGCGCCAAGGCCACCTCCATCCAGGTGACGCCCGAGACGCTGAACAACCCCGAGGCGTTCAACAAATTCCAGGCCGCGCAGGGCGAGCTGTCCGGCGCCCTCTCGCGCCTGATGGTGGTGGCCGAGCGCTACCCCCAACTGCAGGCCAATCAGGCGTTCCGCGACCTGCGCGTGACGCTGGAGGGCACCGAAAACCGCATCACCGTGGCGCGCAACCGCTACATCCAGACGGTGCAGGAATACAACGTGCTGGCGCGCAGCTTCCCCACCAACGTCACGGCCAAGGTGTTCAGCTACGACCCGAAGCCCAGCTTCACCGTGCAGAACGAGGCGCAGATCTCCACCCCGCCGGCGGTGGACTTCTCCAAGCCGGCGTCCAAGCCCTGACGCCACCACCGGAGTGCCCGACATGGCCCTGGCGCACGTCCGCCTCGCGCTGACAGCTCTCTTTCTGATCGCCATCGGCGGCTTTGGCACGCCAGCGCAGGCGCAGCGCGCCGTGCCGGCATTGACCGCGCGCGTGATCGACCAGACGGGCACGCTCAGCGCGGCCGACCGGCAGGCGCTGGACACGCGCCTGGCCGCCATCGAAAAGTCCCATGGCTCGCAGGTCGTGGTGCTGATGGTGGCCACCACCGCGCCCGAGGAACTGGCCGCGTTCGCCAACCGGGTCGGCAACGCCTGGAAAGTCGGCCGCAAGGACGTGGGCGACGGCGTGCTGGTGCTGGTGGCCAAGGACGACCGCAAGATGCGCATCGAGGTGGCCAAGGCGCTGGAAGGGGCCATCCCCGACATCGCCGCCGCGCGCATCATCGACGGCGCCATGAAGCCGCGCTTTCGCGAGGGCGACTACGCGGGCGGCCTGTCCGCCGCGGTGAACCAGATCGGCGCGCGCATCGCCGGCGAATCGCTGCCCCTGCCCAGTGACACCAGCGAACGCGCGGCCCGGTCCGCGCCGGGCGTGGACTGGACCGACCTCGCCATCTTCCTGTTCTTCGGCGTGATGGTGGGCGGCCCGGTGGCG
The DNA here is from genome assembly GCF_032929295.1 of Acidovorax sp. BLS4. Taxonomy (NCBI): domain Bacteria; kingdom Pseudomonadati; phylum Pseudomonadota; class Betaproteobacteria; order Burkholderiales; family Comamonadaceae; genus Acidovorax; species Acidovorax sp. BLS4. The sequence continues at coordinate 3,960,854 of NZ_CP136797.1, read as the reverse complement.
CGCGGCATTTTCGGCAACCGCCTGGGCGGCCTGCTGCTGGGCGGCGGCGTGGGCGGGCTGGCGTTTCTGTTCACCACCAGCGTGCTGCTGGCCGGCGGCGCCGGGCTGATCGCGCTGCTCTACACCTGGCTTTTCAGCGGCACCGGCCTGTCCCTGGGCGGGCGGCGCGGCGGCGGCTTCGGGCCGGCCGGGGGCGGCGGGATCGGCACGTCCACCGGGGGCTTCGGCGGCTGGAGCGGTGGCAGTGGCGGCGGCAGCAGCAGCGATGGCGGCGGCTTCAGTTCGGGCGGCGGCGGCGATTTTGGCGGCGGCGGCGCCTCGGGAGACTGGTGACCATGGCAAAGACCTCGCTGGCCCCCGCGGCCCCCCCTTCGGCCCTTTCGCGCATCGCGCGGCTCGTGCGGCACCGCTGGGTGGAAGGCCGCCTGCACCAGGCGCTGCCGCCCGACGTGCTGGAGCGCATCACGCGCCGCGTGGCCGCCAGCGAGCGCCGCCACACCGGGCAGATCCGCATCTGCGCCGAAGGCGGCCTGCCCACCAGCTACCTGTGGCGCGGCGCCAGCGCCCGCGAGCGGGCCGTCACGCTGTTCGGCAAGCTGCGCGTGTGGGACACCGAGCACAACAACGGCGTGCTCATCTACCTGCTGCTGGCCGAGCAGGCCATCGAGATCGTGGCCGACCGGGGCCTGGCCCGCGCCGTGCCGCCCGAGAGCTGGCGCACCCTGGTCGCTCACATGGGCGAGGCCTTTCGCGCCGAGCGTTACGAGGACGGGCTGACGCAGGCGCTGGCGGAGGTGTCCGCCCTGCTGGCCGAGCACTTCCCCACAGGAATGGGCGAAGAGGGGGCGGTGGCGAGCGGGCGCAACGAACTGCCCGATGCGCCGGTGCTGGCGGGCGATGCGCTGCTGAAAGAATAGCCCCGGCCCTTGGCGCGCAAGCGTGCCCTGCGAGGCTTGGCTCAAGGCTTCGCAAAACCGGGCATCCCTGCGCGCGGAACATGGAACGTTTTCGCTGACGCACAGACGATCGCCGGTACCGCCAGCGCATGAGCGCGGCAGGAAAGGCGCCCCAAATGGACCCCCTTCGGCCTCCGAGCCGCACCCGACTGCGCGAGCACCGCCCAGAGATGGCCAGCCACATCGGTACGCCTCGGCGGAGCCAAGCTTCGTCAAAGCCGCAATGGCCTGCTTCCGGGCTGGCGGCACCGGACATTCATGGCGCGCTTTACCGTCTGCCGTTCGGCCTCGGGCACCGGTCCATCGTCTGCCCGCTCAACCCGCAGCGCGGCAGCCACCCATTCACAGCCCCCAACTGGAAAATCACCCATGTCAGGCATTGAACGCATTGGTACCGTGAGGCCGCGTGAGCAAAGTGTTGGGTCACCGTCCGTCGCAGACCGCCAGGTCCGCGCACGCAGAACCAGTCCAGCGCACCCTGCCGGCCCTTTGGCTGCGCGCAATCCATTGTCGGGAAACGCCGCCGAAGCCGCTGCCTACCTTCGAGCGCCGCGTGCCCACTTGCCTCTGCCAGACCTGAACACCGCACTGCCCCAACCGCCGAACCTGCCAGACCTGAACACCGCACGGCCCCAACCGCCGAACCTGCCGGATCTGAACACCGCACTGCCCCAACCGCCGAACCTGCCGGATCTGAACGCCGCGCTGCCCCAACCGCCGGACCTGCCGGATCTGAACGCCGCGCTGCCCCAACCGCCGGACCTGCCGGACCTGAACGCCGCACTGCCCCAACCGCCGAACCTGCCGGATCTGAACGCCGCGCTGCCCGCATCGTCAGAGGAGTACGCTGCACAGCCTCATCCACTCGATTTGAACAACACGCCACCGCCATCACCAGACGCGTGGTCAGAGACCTCGGACTCGGAAGAAGAAAGCTGGCAAAGCGAGAACGAAGCGGCGCCGGACCCGCTCACGCTTCCGTTTGCGAACCATGCCGCATTGGGGGTTCACGGAACGCCCCATTCGTCCCAGGTCTTTGCGTTGCTGGACCAGTTGAATGCCCAGCCGGAGTTGGCGCCCCAGGTGCTGCGCGTATCAGCCGACCTGCTCGTGGAACTCGGCGCCCTGCCGGAACTGCGCGACGGGTTGGAAGCGCGGGCCCGGGACAGCACCTTGCACCCCGTCACGACCGAGGCCATCCGGCAGTTGATGGGCATCCTGATCGACTTTGAAAACGATGATGTCGAGTCGGAGGACGAAGGGGAGGAGAACGAGCAAGACGAACTCGCCCGGGACCTGAAGCGCCAAACGAGGCCTCTCGGCTGGGAAGCCGCCCAATGGCTGGGCCCGGACCATCCCGAAGCCGCTGCATTGAGCGCTTTCGATGACGAGCCACAGGCGCCCGCTTTTGCCCGCCTGCTCGCCCGACTGCGCGATGCCGGCCGCGAGGGCCCGGAGGGCGGCTCCTCGACGGTAGCAGCGCAACGGGGCGAGCAGGTCGCGGCCGTCATCCATGCGGTAGCAGGCGATCCCGATCTGCGCGCGCAGGTCTATCTGATAGCGCAAACGGCTTTGGGCAGTTGCCAGGACAACGTGCTCGAAGGTTTTTCCAAAGCGCTGTTGGCGGTGCGCAACCACCAGATGGTGGCGGACATCCGCAGCGGCCGGGTGGACGCCACGCAGTTCCAGCGCTGGGCAAGGCAGCAGTTCCGGCTGGCTTTGCTGGAAAGCGAGGTCACCCGGTTCATTCATCAGGAACTGCAGCGCCCGGACCTTGGCCCCTGGCCCAAGCGACAACTCACGCGGGAGCCGCTGGAAACACTGATGCACGCCAAGCAGGCGCTGCGGGACCGACTGGATCTGCCGGAGGGCACCGTCACCGGCGTACAGGCCTTGCAATTGAGCGTGCTCCGCCAAAACAACGTGGCCGATCTGGCCCGCGCCGTGGAGCGACAGGCGAGCGATCCTACCGCTTATGGCGAATTTCGCTTTAACCACCCGACATGGCGTGAAGGAATGAAAGCGCTGCACCCGCGCGAATTCGGCCAGCTCACCACGGCACGCGACGACGATCCGTTCTTCGATGAAGACCTGCCGCAGGGCCTGGAAGCGGAGGTCGAGTACGCCATCCGCAGCCGGGCGGTCGAGGCGAAATGGCTGCACGAGGAAAATCTGCTGCTGAGGCATTTGGGGAAAATCGGGGCGCCTGACCCGTCCATGAAACCCGAACCGGACATGGCGTAAGCCGCATTGGGCCGGTGTTGCGCCGGCTTCGCAAAACGATGCACCCGTGCGCACGGGGCAGGACGCCACCGCGTTCCCGCACGAACATCGCCGGTACCGCCCCGCTCGAATGCGGCGGGAAAGGCGACCATGGACCCCCTACGACATTCCGGCCGCATCCGGCCACGAGAACACAGCCCCGAGGCCAGCGGCGCAGCGCCCACCCGGCCCGTTCGCGCCCGAACGACCGGCCCAGGTGCAGATGCAGCCCTGCCCCTGTCGCCACGCCGCACTTCCGCCAGCGCGCCGACGGCAGAACCCTCCTTGCCGCCACGCTCGGCCATGCCGCTGCGCCCGCCGCTGCCCGCCACCGCCGTGGTCAGCCCACGCGGGGAGGTGTCGTCAGCCCCTGGATCGCCACAGTCCGATGATGGCGCGCTGGACCTCGAAACGCCCGAGCACTTGCAGCACGCTTTGGGCGAACTGGGCATCCATGGCCCGCTGGCCTCTTCGCAGCTCTTCGATCTGGTGGCGCTGGCCGTGCAGCGCCCTGATCTGGAAAACCATATCCAGCAAATGGCGGCGGCCCTTTCGACACGCCAGGGCGTTCGGGCCGAAATCAAAACGGGGCTGGAAGCGTTATGGCAACAGCACCGCCACAGCCACCCCGCCGCGGCGCGCGTGATCGAACTCGTCATGAACCCGGTGGGCACGTTCGTGACCACCGCCCCCTCACTGGAAGAGGGCGATGACGCATCGGACCTCGAAGCCGACCTCGATGCCTACCTCGAGACCCAGCGCGACGAAGAACTCGACGAGGGCGATGTCGAAGGCGACCTCGAACGCCTGAAAGCGCCACTGGGTCACCAGATCCGGACATGGATGGGCAGCGGCATGGCACAGGCCGCCACCGCAGACCCCCATGCCTTCGACGACGAGCCCCAGGCACCTGCCTTCGCCCGGGTGCTGGAGCGCCTGCACGACGAGGCTTACCCGGGTTTTTCGCCTGCGGCACAACAGCAACTGGCCAGCCAGGTGCGCACGACCATCCTGGCGATCGCGCGCGATCCCGATCTGCGCAGCGAGGTTTACCTGATCTCGCAGACCGCCCTCGGCGATTGCAGGGACAACCTGCTCGATGGCTTTTCCAAGGTGATGCTGGCCGTGCGCAACCGGCAGATGGTACTGGCCGTGCGAGCGGGCAAGATCAACGAAGCGCAGTTGAACGGCCTGATGGGCCAGCAGTTCCGGCTGTCGCTGCTGGAGACCGCCACGAACCGGTTGATACACCAGATGAAGCAGCGCACCGATTTACCGCCATGGAAAGCGAAATGGCTGCAGGCAGATCCGCTGGAAACCCTGGCGCACGCCAAGGCGGCGCTGAAAAGGCCCCTTCAACTGCCGCAGGACACAGCGCAAGACCTCACCAACCTCGACTTCAGCGCACTGAACCCGGACGACATCGCAGCCCTGCATTCCGAGGTTCTGGCGCAAGCGTCCGACCCGCAGGCCTACCCAGCGTTTCTGATGCACCACGAGACATGGCGTGTCGGCATGCAGGAACTGCACAAAGCGACGTTCGAGCCATTGACGGACGCCCGGGACAACCATCCTTTCCTTCAATTGCCCTGGCCGGACGATCATGAAAGCCCCGCCGCTTTCGAATACTCGCGACAGGCCCGTGAGATCTACAGCGAGTGGGAGGCCTCGGTGAATACGCACCTTCAGGCCTTGGCGGCTCAGGCGGGCGGAGCGATGCCGCCGAACCATCCCAGACCGCCCGAGGCCGGGCCGTCGCGCAGAACCGGCCCCGGATAACCGCCAGGACTTTCACCACGGGCCAGGTCACTCCGGCGTGGCCCCCATGCCCGGCACCGCCCACACCCGCCCGCCGCCGGCGGCGAAAAAGCGGCGCTCCGGGCCGGAGGTCATCGTCTGGCCGCCGGTGAACTCGCCAAACGCCGGCAGCACGGTGAGTTGCGGCTCCACCGCGAAGCACGGCAGGCGCAGGGCGTCGCGCCCCCGCCCCCGCAGCACCACGGCGGGATGGACGTGGCCGGCGAGCACGTGCAGCGTCCCGTGCGCCTGCGGGTAGTGGCAGCATGCGAACGGCCCGATCGGCCAGGGCTCGTCCACGATGGCGAACCCCAGGCCGGCCGGCGGATCGCCGGCGTGGCTGTCGTGGTTGCCGCGCACCAGCACCACCTGCAGCGCCGCATGCGCGGCGCGCCATGCCGACAGGGCGGCCAGCACGGCAGGCGACTGCGCTTCGGCCGCATGCAGGAAGTCGCCCAGCACCACCAGCCGCTGCGCGCCTTGCCGGGCGATCGGGGCCGACAGCCGATCGAGGTTGTCGCGCGTGGTGCCGGAGGGCACGGGCAGCCCGCGCGCGCGGAAGGTATCGGACTTGCCCAGGTGCACGTCGGCCACGAACAGCGTGCGGCCGGCCGGCCACCACAGGGAGCGGTCGGGCAGCAGGTGGACTTCGGTCCCGGCCAGGTGGCAGATGGCGGCGCCCTCGGCCGCGGGGTGGGTGTCCGTTGCGCTCATGCCTTGATGGTTCTTCACAGCCGGGGCAAGGGCCGCGAGGGCTTGCGCTCGCGGCGCCGCTTCGCGCCGCCGCCCGGTGCGGATTCGTCGGCGGCGGTCAGCGAGAAGTCGAGCGTGCGGCGCACCTCGGCCGCCGCGGACTGCAGGGGATCGTGCGGCGCCGCCGGGGCCTCGTCGACGGCCGGCGGTTCGCTGGCCGCGGCCTTCGGAAGCCGCCGCGCGCGCAGCGGCGGGTCGGGCGGCACCACGTCCTGCATGCGCGGCGCGGCCTCGGCCGCCGGGCCGCGGGCGTCGGCGGCACTGTCCAGTTGCGCGAGCATGCGCGCGATGCGGTCGGCCAGGTGCTCGTTGGTGAGCTTTTCGCGAAAGCGCTCCACCATGAGCGGAAAGGCGAACGGGCTCGGCCGCAGCAGCGCCCGCACCACCCGCTGCTGGCCCTGCATGCGGCGCAGCGCGGCCAGCAGCTGGGCCACGTCCAGCTCCTGGCTCAGCACCTCTTCGTCGGCCTGGCGCAGCAGCATGTTGGTGGTGTCGTATTTGCGAAAGACCTCGAAGAACAGTTGCGACGACGCCTGCAGCTGGCGGGCGCTGCGGCGCTCGCCGGGGTGGCTCTGGAAGATCAGGCCCGACACGCGCGCGATCTCGCGAAAGCGCCGCCGCGCCATCTCGGTGGCGTTCAGGCTGGCCAGCACTTCGTGCAGCAGGGCCTGGCGCTCGGGGTCGCCGTGCGGCGCCTCGGGCAGGGGGTGGCCCGCGGCATCGTCGGCTTCGGCCCGGGCGGCATTGGCCGTGTTGCGGATGGCCAGGGCTTCGCTGGCGGGCACGCGCAGGTCGCAAGCGTCCGCGCCGGGGGCCGGGTCCGTCGTGGGCGCGGCGAGGGCACCGGGCGCGGGGCGGGCCTGCGTGCTGAGCAGCTCGGGCAACAGGGCCGCCCAGTCGCGCTCGGTGGCGCTGAGCAGCTCCAGGCCGTAGTCGTTGACCGCGATCGAGAAGGTGCCCGCCTCGCCCTGCGCCGCGCGCCAGGCGAACAGGCTGGCCAGGCCGGTGTGTGCATGCCGCCCGGCGAAAGGGTAGAGAAACAGGTGCCAGCCTTCGCGCGTGCGCAGGGTTTCGGCCAGCAGCGTGCCGGGCGTGGGCAGGGCCGACCAGCGCTGCTGCACCTCCAGCAGCGGGCGCACGCTTTTCAGCTCGGGCGAGCGGTAGTCGCCATCCGCCGCCAATGCGAGCTGGCGCACCACGAAGTCGGCCAGCACGGTGGACAAGGGCATGCGCGATCCTGCCCAGCGCGGCACGGTGGGGCGGCCGCGCGCGGCGCGGCGCACGTAGGCGGTCATGTCCTCGATCTTGACCATCTCCAGCACCTGGCCCGCGAACACGAAGCAGTCGCCGGCCGACAGGCGCGACAGAAAGCTCTCTTCCATGGTGCCCAGGCGCGCGCCGTGCAGCACCTGCACCACCATGCTGGCATCGCTCACGATGGTGCCGATGTTGGCGCGGTGGCGCCGCGCCAGGCGCGCATCGGGCATGCGCCACACGCCGCCCTCATCGGGCACCACGCGCTGGTAGTCCGGGTAGACGGCCAGCGACGGCCCGCCCCGGTGCACGAAATCCAGGCACCACTGCCACACGGCGCGCGGCAGGTCGGCATAGGCGGCCGTGCGGCGCACCTCGGCATAGAGCGCCTCGGGCTCGAAGCCGCCGCCCAGGGCGACGGTGACCAGGTGCTGCACCAGCACGTCCACGGGGCGGCGCGGGCTGGCGCGCATCTCCACCTGGCCCGCCTGCACCGCGGCGCGGGCGGCGGCGGCCTCGACCAGCTCCAGGCTGTGGGTGGGCACCAGCGTGATGCGCGACGGCCGCCCGGGCGCGTGGCCCGATCGCCCCGCGCGCTGCAGCAGCCGCGCGATGCCCTTGGCCGAGCCGATCTGCAGCACGCGCTCCACGGGCAAAAAGTCCACGCCCAGGTCCAGGCTGGAGGTGCACACCACCGCCCGCAGCCGCCCGGCCTTGAGCCCGGCCTCGACCCATTCGCGCACGCCGCGGTCCAGCGAGCCGTGGTGGATGGCCAGCTCGCCCGCCCAGTCGGGCCGCGCATCGAGAATGGCCTTGTACCAGACCTCGGCCTGCGAGCGCACGTTGACGAAGACCAGCGTGGTGCGCGTGCCGGCCAGCTCGCGCACCACGGCGGGCAGCATCGACAGGCCCAGGTGGCCGGCCCACGAAAAGCGCTCGGGGTGGTCGGGCAGCAGCGTGTCCACCACCAGGCGCTTGTCCACCCGGCCCTGCACCAGCACGCCCTCTGTGGAGCCGCCGCCCTGCCGACCGGGCGGCTGGCCCAGCAGCGTGTGCATGGCTTCCTCCAGGTTGCCGAGCGTGGCCGACATGCCCCACACGCGCAGCGCCGGGTTCCAGCCCTGCAGCCGGGCGATGGCCAGCTGCACCTGCACCCCGCGCTTGTTGCCCAGCAACTCGTGCCATTCGTCGGCCACCACCAGTTGCACGGACGACAGCACCTCGCGCGCATCGCCCCGCGCCAGCAGCAGCGACAGGCTCTCGGGCGTGGTCACCAGCACCGTGGGCAGGCGCCGCGACTGCGCGCTGCGCTCGCCGCTGGCGGTATCGCCCGTGCGCGCGCCGGCCGTCCAGCGCGCCACGCCGCCGTGCACCGGCGCCAGCGCATCGAGCGGCGCCTGCAGCGCCTTGAGCGTGTCGGCCGCCAGCGCCCGCATGGGCGTGAGCCACAGGACGGTGAGCGGTGCGGCGGTGCTCTGGCGCCCCCGCAAAGGAATTGCTACTTTTTTTATAGCATCACGCCCTAGTACTCTCTGCGCTGGAGCCCGATTCGGCTCAGATCCGTCTGGATCACCGGCCAGCGCCTGCAGGGCGCCGAGCCACACCGCATAGGTCTTGCCCGCCCCGGTCGTCGCGTGCAGCAGCCCCGAGCGGCCCTCCGCCATGGCCTTCCACACCTGCTTCTGAAACGGGAACGGCTTCCAGCCCCGCTGCGCGAACCAGCCGGCCACCGCGCGCTGGACTGTGGACCGGGTCACTGCCAGCCCCCCTGCCGTGGCGAACGGCGCCGCAACGACGTGCGCGCCTCGCCGGCCCGTACCCAGCGGCGTGACAAGGGAAGCGCCATGGCTTGCGCCCCCCGCTCCGCTTGCGCTGCGCTGCGCAGCGGCTGGCGCACGAACGGCCGCACCGGACGGAACGACCGCCCCCCTCCCGGGCGCGACGCCGCGGAGCGCGCAGGCACGGTGCCCGCTCGCCGCGCGCACCGCAGGCAGCCCGCCGCAAAGCGCAGGCAAGCCGGGTGCGCCGCCTTGGCCCGGAGCGTTTTCTTGGGATGCGTCACCGCAGGGTGCGCGGGCCGCCGGCCCACCGCCCGGCCCAGGAACGCCGCGCGCTCGCGGCCGTCGTCAATGCGCGGCATGGACGGCCCTCCGGCGATCACGCATCCGACCTCGGCAACAGCGCCGCCAGGGTGTCCACCGAATCCGCTTCGTCCACCGGCTTGTCCTCGCGCCAGCGCAGCATGCGCGGAAAGCGCACGGCGATCCCGCTCTTGTGGCGGCTGCTGCGGGCGATGCCCTCGAACCCCAGTTCGAACACCAGCGTGGGCCGCACGCTGCGCACCGGGCCGAAGGTCTCGACGGTGGTCTTGCGGATGACCGCATCCACCCGCGCCATCTCCGCATCGGTCAGGCCGGAATAAGCCTTGGCGAACGGCACCAGCGCGCGTCCCTCGGTGCCTGGCGGGCCGTCCCACACCGCGAAGGTGTAGTCGCTGTAGAGGCTGGCGCGCCGGCCATGGCCGCGCTGGGCATAGATCAGCACCGCATCGATGCTCAAGGGGTCGATCTTCCACTTCCACCACGTCCCCACGTCCTTGGTGCGGCCCACGCCGTATTCGGCATCGCGGGCCTTGAGCATCATGCCTTCCACGCCCAGCGAGCGGGCCTGCTCGCGCTGGACCGCCAGATCCTGCCAGCGGTCGCCCTGCAGCACCGGGCTGGCCACCAGCGCCGGGTGCGCCACGCGCGCCAGCAGCGCATCGAGCCGCGCCCGCCGTTCGTGCTGGGGCCGCTGGCGCAGGTCCTGGCAGCCCTCCTCCAGCAGGTCATAGGCGAGCAGCACCACGGGCAGCTCGCGCAGCAGCTTCGGTGTGAGGGTCTTGCGGCCGATGCGCTTTTGCAAATCGGCGAACGGGCGCACGTGGGCCGCGGCATCGCCCTCGGCAGCGCGCCAGACGACGATCTCGCCATCGAGCACCGTGCCGTCGGGCAGCGCTTCCCCGAGCGCCTGCAGCTCGGGGAAGCGGTCGCTCACCAGCTCCTCGCCGCGCGACCAGACCCAGGTGCCGGCACCGTCGCTGGCGCCCTCGGCGCGGGTGCTGCGCCGCACGATCTGGGCGCGGATGCCGTCCCACTTCCACTCCACGATCCACTGCGCGGGCGGGCCGAGCACCTTGTCGAACTGGGACACCGGCAGTTGCAGCGGGTGCGCCAGGAAGAAGGGATAGGGATGGCCCCGGGCTTCGCCCTGCGCCGCGGCATCGCCGCCTTCGCCCTCGGCCGCGACCAGGCGCAGGTAGTCGGCCTCGCCCGGACGCGCCCCGATGTGCGTGTAGCCCATGAGCCGCTGCGCGACACGCTTGGCATCCACGCCGCTCACCGCCGCCAGCGCCTGCGTGACCTGCAGGCGCGACACGCCCACGCGGAACGCCCCCGTGATGAGCTTGAAATACACCAGCCGCTCTTCGGGCGCGAGACCCGCCCACTGGGCCCGCAGCGTGGTCTCCAGCGCCTCGGGCGGCATGCCGCGCAGGGGCAGCAGGTGGTGCTCCATCCACTCGGCCAGCCCCAGCGCCTGCGCGGCGGTGGGCGCGGGCAGCAGCAGCGAGATGGTCTCGGCCAGGTCGCCCACGGCCTCGTAGCTCTCGTCGAACAGCCATTCGGGCAACCGGGCCGCATCGCGCGCCAGGGTGCGCAGCAGCTTGGTCGGCACCAGCTGGCGTGGCTTGCCGCCGGCCAGGAAATACACCGCCCACGCCGCATCCGCCGGCGCCGCGGCGCGCAGGTAGGCCTGCAGCGCGGCCTGCTTGGCCAGGCTGGAGGTGCTGGCGTCGAGCGCGCGGTAGAGCGCGGCGAAGTCCTTCATGGTTCGGACGAAGGGGGTCGGCGGGGCGTAACGGAGGACAGGGAGGGGGACTCGGCCTCGGAAGGGGCAACGCCTTCGGTGGCGGGCTCCGTGAGGCGGCCTTGATCGGGATCGGCGGCAGCGGCGGTGCGTTTCGATCGGCCCCTGGGGCGGGGCCTCGGAGCACCGGGCACGCCGTCCGGCGCCGCGGCCTGGGCGGCTGCGGCCCCATCGCCCGGGCCTTCGCCGGCCTGCGCAGCGGGGGCGCTGGCATCGGACGGTGGCGGGGCAGACGGCGCACCGTCGATCACCGGGGATGCGTCTCCACCGGGCTGGGCGATCGCGGGCGTGGCCGCCTGCGCGGCACGGGCCGCGTTCACGGCCTCATCGGCCTGCGCTGGCACCGGCACGGCTGGTGCGGGGGCGGCCTCCTGGTCGTCCTCATCGCCGTATTCCGTGTGGAACGATTGCGCATCCAGCCCCTGTTCGCACAGCCAGCGCACCAGCACCGCCACGCTGCCATGGGTCACGAAAACGCGTTCGGCCCCGGTGGCCCCGATCGCCCGCTGCAGGCCGGGCCAGTCCGCATGGTCCGACATCACGAACCCGCGGTCCACGCCCCGGCGGCGGCGCGTGCCGCGCAGCTGCATCCAGCCGCTGGCGAATGCATCGGCATGGCGGGCGAAGCGGCGCATCCACGGCGTGCCCTGGGCGGACGGTGGGGCCAGGACCAGCGCGGTCTTGAGCATTTGGGCATCCACCCCCGGGTCGGTCACGCGAAAGGTGGGCGGCAGGTCCACGCCGGCCGCGCGGTACACGGCGTTGAGCGGCTCCACTGCGCCATGCACCACGATCGGCCCGATGCTGCGATCCACGCCGTGCAGGATGCGCTGCGCCTTGCCGAAGGCATAGCACAGCAGCACCGAAGGCCGGCCCTGCGCGGCATTGGCGCGCCACCAGGCATCGATGTCGGCGAACAGCACCGGCTGCGTGGGCCAGCGGTAGATGGGCAGGCCGAAAGTGGATTCGGTGATGAAGGTGTCGCAGCGCACCGGCTCGAACGGGGTGCAGGTGCCGTCGGCCTCGGTCTTGTAGTCGCCCGAGGCGACCCACACCCGCCCGCCGTGCTCCAGCCGCACCTGGGCGGAGCCGAGCACATGGCCGGCGGGGTGCAGCGACAGGCGCACGCCGTGGTGTTCGATGGCCTCGCCATAGGCCAGCGTCTGCAAGGCGATGTCGGCGCCCAGCCGGGCCCGCAGGACGCCCTCGCTGTCGGTATGGGCGAGGTAATGGGCGTGGCCCACGCGCGCATGGTCCGAATGGCCGTGCGTGATGACCGCCCGCTCCACCGGCCGCCAGGGGTCGATGTAGAAATCGCCCGCGGTGCAGTACAGGCCTTCGGGGCGCGCGACGATCAGATCGACGTCACCGCGCGCCATGTCCGGTGTCTTTCGCGAAAGGGGAGAAGCGCCTACGGGCGACCTGTCTGACCCCGTCGCCCAATGCGCCGTGCGTAGAAGGAAGTGCTGTGTGCGCTTGCATGCCGAATGCTATCGCCCACCCCTCTTTCGCCCGGGTGCGGAACGCCGCATGCCCGTGTCAGCCGGCGCCTACCGTGCTGACGGCGCGCCCCGGCCGCCCGCCCCGAGCCCGCCTGCACGGCCCTTTTTGCCTCATTCATCGCGGCCATGAAAAAAGCCGCCCGAGGGCGGCTTTGTCGCAGACGGCAGGCAGGCCGTCGTTCGGTCAGCGCTTTTGGCGGAACTTGCGCAGCGCAGCGATCTGCGCGGCCATCACGGCCAGTTCCGATTGCGCCTTGGCCAGGTCGAGTTCGCTCTTGGCGTTCTTGACGGCTTCTTCGGCCGCGGCCTTGGCCTGGTTGGCCTTCTCGTCATCCAGGTCCTTGCCGCGCACCGCGGTATCGGACAGCACCGTCACGCGGTGGGGCTGCACTTCCAGAATGCCACCGGCCACGAAGACGAACTCTTCGCCGCCATCGGCCATCTCGATGCGCACCGAGCCGGGCTTGATGCGGGTGATCAGCGGGGTGTGGCGGGGGTAGATGCCCAGTTCACCGGCTTCGCCGGGCAGAGCGACGAACCGCGCTTCGCCGGAGAAGATGGACTCTTCGGCGCTGACGACATCGACGTGAATGGTGTTCATGGGGTTCCTTCCAAAAGTCGGGAAAGCTGGAGATCGGCAGTCTGTCCGGTCAGCGCGCCGCAGGTGCCTGGAAGCACCCGCACGGCACGCTCACCCATGGCAGGCCGCCGATCGCGCCGCCTTACGCGACCTTCTTGGCCTTTTCGAAGGCTTCGTCGATCGTGCCGACCATGTAGAACGCCTGCTCGGGCAGGTGATCGCACTCGCCGGCCACGATCATCTTGAAACCACGGATGGTTTCGGACAGGGGCACGTACTTGCCGGGCGAGCCCGTGAACACTTCGGCCACGTGGAACGGCTGCGACAGGAAACGCTGGATCTTCCGGGCGCGGGCCACGGCCAGCTTGTCCTCGGGAGCCAGTTCGTCCATGCCCAGAATGGCGATGATGTCGCGCAGTTCCTTGTAGCGCTGCAGCGTGCCTTGCACACCGCGGGCCACCGCATAGTGCTCTTCGCCCACGACTTGCGGGTCGAGCTGGCGGCTGGTGGAGTCCAGCGGGTCCACGGCAGGGTAGATACCCAGCGAAGCGATGTCACGCGACAGCACCACGGTGGAGTCCAAGTGGGCGAACGTCGTGGCGGGCGATGGGTCGGTCAAGTCATCCGCTGGCACGTACACGGCCTGGATGGAGGTGATCGAGCCCACCTTGGTGGAGGTGATGCGCTCTTGCAGGCGGCCCATTTCTTCGGCCAGCGTGGGCTGGTAGCCCACGGCGGAGGGCATGCGGCCCAGCAGGGCGGACACTTCGGTACCGGCCAGCGTGTAGCGGTAGATGTTGTCCACGAAGAACAGCACGTCGCGGCCTTCGTCGCGGAACGACTCGGCGATCGTCAGGCCGGTCAGCGCGACACGCAGGCGGTTGCCTGGGGGCTCGTTCATCTGGCCGTAGACCATGGCCACCTTGGACTCTTCGAGCTTCTCGAGATTCACCACGCCGGAATCGGCCATCTCGTGATAGAAGTCGTTCCCTTCACGGGTCCGCTCGCCCACCCCTGCAAACACCGACAGACCGCTGTGGGCCTTGGCGATGTTGTTGATGAGTTCCATCATGTTCACGGTCTTGCCCACGCCGGCGCCGCCGAACAGGCCCACCTTGCCGCCCTTGGCGAACGGGCACACCAGGTCGATCACCTTGATGCCGGTTTCCAGCAGCTCCTGCGAAGGCGACAGTTCGTCGTACGCGGGGGCCTTGCGGTGGATGGAGGCCGTGAGGTCCTGGCTGACCGGACCGCGCTCGTCGATGGGCGCGCCCAGCACGTCCATGATGCGGCCCAGGGTCGCCTTGCCCACGGGCACGGTGATGGGGTTGCCGGTGTTGGTCACCACGATGCCGCGGCGCAGGCCATCGGACGAGCCCAGGGCGATGGTGCGCACAATGCCGTCACCCAGCTGCTGCTGCACTTCCAGCGTCAGGGTGGAACCGTCGAGCTTCAGGGCGTCGTAAATCTTGGGCATCTGGTCGCGCGGGAACTCCACGTCCACCACGGCGCCGATACATTGAACAATCTTGCCTTGCACTTGAGCCATTTTTTGCTCCAAATAAATGTGGGTTGAGCTGTCTGTTTACACAGCAGCAGCGCCGGACACGATTTCCGAAAGCTCTTTCGTGATCGCTGCCTGGCGCGTTTTGTTGTAGACCAGCTTCAACTCGCCGATGACGCTGCCTGCGTTGTCGGTGGCAGCCTTCATGGCCACCATGCGCGCGGACTGCTCGGAGGCCATGTTTTCTGCCACGGCCTGGTAGATCAGGGATTCGACATAGCGCAGCAGCAGCTCGTCGATGACGCTCTGCGCATCGGGCTCATAGATGTAGTCCCAGCCGTGCTCCGTCTTCTCCGCTTCCATCTGCGAGGAAGACAGGGGGAGCAGACGCTCCACCACCGACTCCTGCCGCATGGTGTTGATGAACTTGGTGTACCCCAGGTACACCGCGTTGATCTTGCCTTCGGCATAAGCGTCGAGCAGCACCTTCACGGGGCCGATCAGCTTGTCCAGATGCGGGGTGTCGCCCAGACCGGTGACATGCGAAACCACCTTGGCACCGACGCGGTTCAGGAAACCCAGGCCCTTGTTGCCAATGGCCACGGCCTCGGTGGACACGCCAGCAGACTGCAACTCGCGCAGCTTGGTGGTCACGGCACGCAACACGTTGGTGTTCATGCCGCCACACAGGCCCTTGTCGGTCGTCACCACGATGACACCGGCCACCTTGGCATCGTTTTCCTTCATGAAAGGATGAACGTACTCCGGATTGGCCTTGCCGAGGTTGGCGGCGATGTTGCGGATCTTCTCGCTGTAAGGACGGGCCGAGCGCATCCGCTCTTGCGCCTTGCGCATCTTGGACGCGGCCACCATTTCCATGGCCTTGGTGATCTTCTTGGTGTTTTCCACCGATTTGATCTTGCCGCGTATTTCCTTGCCTGCTGCCATGATGATTCCTCGTTCGGTTTAGGCGAACGACTTCTTGAACGCGCCGATGGCGGCGGTCAATTCGGCTTCAGCGTCCTTGTCCATGGCCTTCGCCTGTTCCAGCTTGGCCAGCAGAGGGCCGTGGCTGGACTTCAGGAACTGGTGCAGGCCGTGTTCGAACTCGAGCACCTTCTTGACTTCGATGTCGTCCATGAAGCCCTTGTTCACTGCGAACAGCGTCGCACCCATCAGGGAGATGGGCAGCGGGCTGTACTGGGCTTGCTTGAGCAGTTCGGTCACGCGGGCACCGCGGTCCAGCTGCTTGCGGGTGGCTTCGTCCAGGTCGGAAGCGAACTGCGCGAACGCAGCCAGTTCCCGGTACTGGGCCAGGTCGGTACGGATACCGCCGGACAGGCTCTTGATGATCTTGGTCTGGGCCGCACCACCGACGCGCGACACGGAAATACCGGCGTTGATGGCGGGGCGGATACCGGCGTTGAACAGGCTGGTTTCCAGGAAGATCTGGCCGTCCGTGATCGAGATCACGTTGGTCGGAACGAAGGCGGACACGTCGCCGGCCTGCGTTTCGATGATCGGCAGTGCGGTCAGCGAACCGGTCTTGCCCTTGACTTCACCCTTGGTGAAGGCTTCGACGTAGTCGGCGTTCACGCGGGCGGCACGCTCCAGCAGGCGGCTGTGGAGATAGAACACGTCGCCGGGGTAGGCTTCGCGGCCTGGCGGGCGGCGCAGCAGCAGCGAAACCTGGCGGTAGGCCACGGCTTGCTTGGACAGGTCGTCATAGACGATCAGCGCGTCTTCGCCGCGGTCGCGGAAGTACTCGCCCATCGTGCAGCCGGAGTAGGCCGACACGTATTGCATGGCGGCGGACTCGGAAGCCGAAGCGGCCACCACGATCGTGTATTCCATCGCGCCGGCTTGCTCCAGCGAGCGCACGACGTTCTTGATGGACGATGCCTTCTGGCCGATGGCGACGTAGATACACGTCACGCCCTGGCCCTTCTGGGCAATGATGGCGTCGATGGCGACGGCCGTCTTGCCGGTCTGGCGGTCACCGATGATCAGCTCGCGCTGTCCACGGCCCACGGGCACCATGGAGTCGATGGACTTCAGGCCGGTCTGCAGGGGCTGGTCCACCGATTTACGGGCGATCACGCCCGGAGCGACCTTTTCGATCACGTCGGTGAGCTTGGCGTTGATGGGACCCTTGCCGTCGATCGGCTGGCCCAGCGCGTTCACCACGCGGCCCACGAGTTCGGGGCCCACGGGCACTTCCAGAATGCGGCCCGTGCACTTGACGGTGTCGCCTTCGGAGATGTGCTCGTACTCGCCCAGAATCACGGCGCCGACGGAGTCGCGCTCGAGGTTCAGCGCCAGGCCGTAGGAAGGCGCACCGTCCTTGTTGGCGGGGAACTCCAGCATTTCGCCCTGCATCACGTCGGACAGGCCGTGCACGCGCACGATACCGTCGGACACGGACACCACGGTGCCCTGGTTGCGGATGTCGCTGCTGGCTGCCAGACCTTCGATGCGGCTCTTGATCAGTTCAGAAATTTCTGCGGGATTGAGTTGCATGACTCTTTCCTTCTTTCTTTGGTTAGCCGAGACCTCAAGCCGCTTACGCAGTGAGGGCCGCTTTCATTTGTTCCAGACGGGCTTTGACGGAGGTGTCGAGCACCTCGTCTCCCACGACTACGCGAACGCCGCCGATCAGGGATTCGTCCACCTGTACCGAGACATTCAACTTGCGGCCGAAGCGCTTTTCAAGCACCGCGTCCAGGCCGGCCAACGCGGCGGCGTCCAGCGCAAAAGCACTGAATACCACGGCATCGGAAGAGCCGTTGCGCCGATTAACCAGCGCGCGGAACTGGGCCGCCACCTCGGGAAGCGCGTCCACACGGCCGTTCTCGATGATGACACGCAGGAAGTTGCGGGCTGCCTCGGGCAGCGCGCCACGAACCACGCCCGTGATGACGTCGAACACCTGTTCGGAGGTCACCTTGGGGTTGTCCGCCAGTTGGCGCAGCTGAGGATTGGCGGCAATCGCCGCCACTTCTTCCACCCAGGCCACGGTGCCGTTCAGGTCGGCACCCGGCTGGGACGTGCTGGCCTTGAACAGGGCTTCCGCGTAAGGGCGGGCAATGGTGGCGAGTTCTGCCATGTGCGCGCTCCTTACAGCTCGGTCTTCAGGCGGTTCAGCAGGTCGGCGTGGACGCCAGCATTGACTTCCTTGCGGAGAATCTGCTCGGCGCCCTTGACGGCCAGCGCAGCGACCTGCTCGCGCAGGGCTTCACGGGCCTGGATCGACTGCTGCTCGGCATCTGCACGGGCAGCGGCGACGATCTTGTTGCCTTCCTCGGTCGCACGGGCCTTGGCCTCGTCGATGATGGCCTGAGCGCGGCGCTCGGCGTCCGCAATACGCGATGCCGTTTCGTTGCGCGTCTGGGCCAGTTCCTTCTCGACGCGCTGGTTCACAGCGGTCAATTCGGATTTGGCACGGTCGGCGGCAGCGAGGCCATCGGCGATTTTCTGGGCTCGCTCGTCCAGTGCCTTCGCGATCGGGGGCCACACGAACTTCATCGTGAACAGCACCAGGATCAGAAAGACGATGGCCTGAACGAACAGGGTCGCGTTGATACTCACGGCAACACCTTTCTAGTTGGGCGTTGAACGGAGCTTAGGCCAGGACGAAGGGGTTGGCGAAAGCGAACAGCAGAGCGATGGCCACGCCGATCAGGAAGGCGGCGTCGATCAGACCGGCCAAGATGAACATCTTGGTTTGCAGTTCATTGATCAGCTCAGGCTGGCGAGCGGACGCTTCGAGGTACTTGCCACCCATCAGTGCGATGCCGATCGAAGCGCCGATAGCGCCGAGACCCACGATCAGACCACAAGCCAGAGCGACGAGACCGAGAACGTTTTCCATGATGACTCCTAGGATGAAAAGAAAGGAAGGTTGAAAAAGAAAGGGAAAGGATCAGTGAGCTTCATGCGCCTGGCCGAGATAGATCAGCGCAAGCATCATGAAAATGAAGGCCTGCAGGGTGATCACCAGGATGTGGAAGATCGCCCAGATCGAGCCTGCAATGATGTGCCCCAGAGGGAGCAACACACCGGAAAGCGACATGGCAGCAGCACCGCCCATCAGGGCAATCAGCATGAACACCAACTCACCAGCGTACATGTTGCCGAACAGCCGCATGCCATGCGACACGGTCTTGGCAATGTATTCAATGATCTGCATGAGCAGATTGACCACGCCCAGGATCAGGGCGAAGACGGGATTCTTGCTGGTGCCGAACGGCGCGGTGACCAGCTCATGCGCCCAGCCGCCAAGGCCCTTGATCTTCACGCTGTAGTACAGGCAAAGCACCAGCACGGCGAACGACAGACCGAGGGTGGTGGAGAGATCGGCGGTGGGCACCACGCGCAGGTAGGCATGGTGCGGATCATGGCCGGCGGCACCGTAGATCTGGGCCCAGATCGCGGGCAGCAGATCGACCGGCAGCATGTCCATGGCATTCATCAGGAAGATCCAGACGAACACGGTCAGCGCCAGGGGAGCGATGAACTTGCGGCTTTCGGCGTTGTGGATGTTGGCCTTGGCCTGGTTGTCCACCATCTCGACCAAGATCTCCACCGCGGCCTGAAAACGGCCCGGCACGCCGGAGGTGGCCGTGCGGGCGGCACGCCAGAAGACAAAAAGTGCGATGAAACCGAGAACCAAACCCACGATCACGGAA
Organism: Acidovorax sp. BLS4; assembly: GCF_032929295.1. Taxonomy (NCBI): domain Bacteria; kingdom Pseudomonadati; phylum Pseudomonadota; class Betaproteobacteria; order Burkholderiales; family Comamonadaceae; genus Acidovorax; species Acidovorax sp. BLS4. The sequence continues at coordinate 3,941,652 of NZ_CP136797.1, read as the reverse complement.
TCGAAGTTCACCACGGAGAAATCGACAATGGACTTCTGCTTGATGTTCTGGAGATGCTGCAAGTGGTGAACGATGTATTCACTGGCAGTCGGTGCATGCGCTTCTGCGGCCATCGGACAACTCTTCTATCAATATCAATCGGTTTTTCGGACACCGGGCCGCACCATGAGCGCGATCCAGTACGTTTTCATCGTCACTACCATGCCGGCCAGCAATGCCAGCCAACTCAGCCCCGGAACCAGCCGGGGCGCCGCCGCCAGCATGGCAACGGTCATTGCAATCTTGACCAACTCCCACCCGAACAGGCCAGCCATCGCACCTCCCGCGGAAGTTTGATGCCGGGCCATGCCCCGCGCGAACAAGGCCGCGGGAATCACCACCGCCAGTGCGCCATACCCCGTGGACCAAGCCACAGTGGGCTTGCCGGAAACCAGCCATGCCACCAGGGCAGCCAGTGCTCCGACGAACGCCTGACCCCAGACGATTCGCCACACGGAGATCCGCGGATGCCGGAGGCGCCACTGCGCAGCCTCTTCGGCTGACAGGGGCTTGAAGTCGGAATCTTCAGCCTCAGTTTCGTGGTCGGGAGCGTTTGTTTTCATTGAGGAATGACGCCCACTTTACAGACCGAAACTTTCACAAAGCCCCTGATTATAAGTAAAAACCACTTTCATCCGGCAATGACCTCTCAGGCCGGTATGAAAGTGTGCGCACGCGCGCTCCGTTGTGGTGACCGGCCAACGTGAACCGCCCTATCGCGGTGCAGACTTCGGCCGAAAGATTGCCGGCCCCGAACCCGTTCAAAATGGCACAAAGCCCGCCGTTTATAGACCATCGCCATGACACAGCCCCCTTCCGTGCTCCCATCAGACGTCCCGTCCGCGACCGATCCCCGCAAGGATTCGCTCATCGAGTACCCCTCGTCGTTCCCCATCAAGGTCATGGGCCAGAAAGTGGATGGATTCGTCCACGCGGTGACGGAACTGGCGCACCGCTTCGACCCGACCTTCGACGCGTCGACCATCGAACTGCGCGACAGCCGCGCCGGCAACTACCTGGGCGTCACCATCACGATCACAGCCACCAGCCGCGAACAACTCGATGACCTGTACCGGGCGCTGTCCTCGCATCCGATGGTCAAGGTGGTGCTCTAAATCCCATGGAGATTCGCCACCTGGGCCTCGTGGACTATCGGGAGACGCTGCAGGGCATGCAGGCTTTCACGCAGGAGCGTACGTCCCAGACTCCCGATGCGCTGTGGATCTGCCAGCACCCGCCGCTCTACACGCAGGGGCTGGCCGGCAAGGCCGACCATGTGCTGGCCCCTGGCGACATTCCCATCGTCGCCACCAATCGGGGCGGGCAGGTGACTTTCCATGGCCCGGGGCAGGTCGTGGCCTATCCGTTGCTGGATCTGCAGCGCGCCGGTTATTTCGTCAAGGAATACGTCTACCGCATCGAGGAAGCGGTGATCCGGACGCTGGCCCATTTCGGCATCACCGGGCACCGCGTGGGCGGGGCCCCGGGCATCTACGTGCGCCTGGATGACCCGGGAGGCCATGCCCAACTGCCACAGCGGCCACGCAAGGCCGAGGGTCTGCCAGCCACGCAAGCCCATGACGCCCCTGACTTCACCGGGCTGGGCAAGATTGCCGCATTGGGCATCAAGGTGTCGCGCCATTGCACCTACCACGGCGTGGCACTCAACGTGGACATGGACCTGGAACCCTTCTCGCGCATCAACCCTTGTGGCTACGCAGGGTTGCAAACGGTGGACCTTTCTACAATCGGGGTCCACACCACCTGGGAAGAAGCCGCCGAAGTGCTGAGCCAGCAGCTCGCCATTCGCCTGGCCCCCTGACCACTACCCTGCCATGAGCACTCCTGAAGTCGTGCGCGAAGCGCAAACCACCGCTGCCTACAACCCGCTGGCCAAGCAGAAGGCAGCCGCCAAGCTGTCGCGCATTCCGATCAAGGTCGAGCAAGGCGAAGTGCTCAAGAAGCCCGAGTGGATACGGGTGAAGGCAGGCAGCCCTACCACGCGCTTCTACGAGATCAAGGACATCCTGCGCGAGAACAAGCTGCACACGGTGTGCGAGGAAGCCAGTTGCCCCAACATTGGCGAATGCTTCGGCAAGGGAACGGCCACGTTCATGATCATGGGCGACAAGTGCACGCGCCGCTGCCCGTTCTGCGACGTGGGGCATGGCCGGCCCGACCCGCTGGACAAGGACGAGCCGCTGAACCTGGCCAAGACCATCGCACAGCTGCGGCTGAAGTACGTGGTGATCACCAGTGTGGACCGCGACGATCTGCGCGATGGCGGCAGCGGGCACTTCGTGGAGTGCATCCAGCACATCCGCACGCTCTCCCCCACCACCCAGATCGAGATCCTCGTGCCAGACTTCCGCGGACGGGATGACCGCGCGCTGGAGATCCTCAAGGCCGCGCCACCCGACGTGATGAACCACAACCTGGAGACGGCGCCACGCCTGTACAAGGAAGCCCGGCCCGGCAGCGACTACCAGTTCAGCCTGAACCTGCTCAAGAAATTCAAGGCACTGCACCCTGGTGTTCCGACCAAGAGCGGCATCATGGTGGGCCTGGGCGAGACGGACGAGGAGATCCTCCAGGTCATGGCCGACATGCGCGCGCATGACATCGACATGCTGACCATCGGCCAGTACCTCTCGCCCTCCAACAGCCATCTGCCGGTGCGCCGCTATGTGCACCCGGACACGTTCAAGATGTTTGAGGAAAAGGCCTACGAAATGGGTTTCAGCCACGCGGCGGTGGGTGCTATGGTTCGCTCCAGCTACCACGCAGACCAGCAGGCGCACGCGGCCGGCGTGTAGCGCCCGGGCCGGGTTGCCGCAGGGAACGGGAGGCCCCTCCCGGTCGAACCCTGCAAATCAGGACGTTGCGGGCGGTTCTGTGGTCGATGCACTGACGGTGAAGCCGATGCGCGTGAACTGCGCCGTGCTGCTGGCAAAGGTTTTTCCGCCATGCATTCGCGCAATGGCGTCCACGATGGCCAATCCCAGGCCGTGATGCTGGTCCGAACCATCGCGTGCCGATGCTGCCCGGAAAAAGCGTTCGAACAGCCTGCTGAGCGCCTCTGGCGCAATACCAAGTCCCTGATTTTCAACGGCGATCTCCGCGCCGTCGCGCCATGGTCGGATGGCCACAACAATGGTGGAGTCCTTCGCCGCATAGCGGATGGCATTGCCCAACAGGTTGGACAGGGCACGGCGCACCAGCGGCACGTCCACCGCTGCGGTGGCGTCGCCCACGACAGTGGCCCGCAATCCAGCCTCCTCCAGCGAGGCTTCATGGAACTCCAGCACGGCGCAGGCTTGCTCTGCAAGGCGGGCCGGCTGCCGTGAGCGCAAGGACTCTCCACGATCGGCCCGCGACAGAAACAACATGTCGGCCACGATGCCCGAGAGCCGCCGGATCTCTTCCAGGTTCGACACCAACAGCGACTGCATGTCCTGGGCGGAGCGGGGGCGGGCCAGCTCGACCTCCGCCGAGGCAATGAGGTTCGCCAGGGGCGTGCGCAACTCGTGGGCCACATCGGCATTGAAGGCCTTGGACTGCGAATAGGCCTGTTCGACCCGGGCCATGAGCGCATTGAATTGCGCGATCCAGGGGCGAAGCTCCTGTGCAAATTCGAGGGGATCGATGGGTGCACTGGCAGCGTCCGGCGTGATGCGGGCGGTTCGCTCCGCCAACTTGTGCAGCGGCCTAAGGCCATGGCGCACGAGCAGCGTCCCCGTCAGCGAGACCAGCAGCGTGCCCAGCACCACGGCCAAGGCCAGCGTCCCGCCCAGCCGGCGCAGAAGGCGCGCGTCCTGCATGGTGTCGATGCCAACGCGCACGTTGAAGGGGGAGCCGCTGTCGTGCGGCGCCACCCGGTGATCGGCCCAGACCCATTCGCCCGAAGTGGCCGGGGTAGAACTGAACAACTGCGCGCCATCGCGACCGATGGACACGCTCACGTTGCCATGGGAGGAAAAGTAATCTTCCAGCTTGTGCTGCAAGGACAGCGCCCCGCCCCCTTGGCTGCGCTCGTTCAGCAGATGGGATACCAGTCGCGCCTGCTGGTCCAGTTCTTCCTGTGCCTTCTGTCGAAAATTCCACGCCGTGACGGCATAGACGGAGACGCAGAGCACGCTGAGGCCAATCAGCGTCTGCAGGGCCAGCCAAACGGACAGCCGACGCTGTATCGATGACGGGAAAGGACTCATGGCGGTTCCCGATCCTCCAAGACGTAACCCATTCCGCGCACCGTGTGCAAGAGCCGCCGCGCAAACGGATCGTCCAGCTTGCTGCGCAGGCGTCGCACGGCCACCTCCACCACATTGGTTTCGCTGTCGAAGTGCATGTCCCACACTTGTTCAGCGAGCGTTGTTCGAGAGAGCACGCGCCCCTGGCGGCGCATCAGCAAGGCGAGCAAGGCGAACTCCTTGGCGGTCAGGTCGATCCGCACGCCTTCACGATGGCATTTGCGTGCAACCAGATCGAGCTCCAGGTCGGCCAGCTTCAGCACGGTATGCTCCTGCAGCGGCCCCCTGCGCTGCAGGGCCTGCACCCGCGCCAGCAGTTCCGAGAACGCGAAGGGCTTGACCAGATAGTCGTCGGCGCCCTGCTGCAGGCCCCTGACGCGATCCTCGACCTGATCGCGGGCCGTGACCATCAATACGGGCACGTCCTTGCCCTGCCGAATGGCGGCCAGCACGCCGAAACCATCCACCCCGGGCAGCATCACGTCGAGCAGGATGACCGAGTAATCGCCCTGCGTGGCGAGGTACCGGCCCCGGATGCCGTCCCTGGCAATGTCGACTACGTAGCCGTTTTCTTCCAAGCCTTTTTTGACGTAATCGCCCAGCTTGGGCTCGTCTTCGATGACCAGTATGCGCATCGGGCCATCGTATCGCCCGGGGACCGATTGAAAGATGACGAATTCGTCATCTTGCCGTCGGTGAATCGGCCGACTGGGTTTTTACAGTGACTTCACGCCGGCACAACGTTCGGCTGCATCCCGGCCCGGCGGTTCGGGCCGGATGCCCAACCCAGGAGATTGACCATGACCCGTTCCCCCGCCGTTTTTCTGTTCGCCGCCATGTCGGCTGCATGGGTGCCCTTGAGCGCTTCGGCGGCCAGCACCTTGCACAGCGCGCCCACCGAAGCCGGCTACACCGTGCATCCGCAGCATGCCACCCAGGCAAAGTCGCGGGCGCAGGTCCTGTCGGAGCTGGCCAACGCCCGCACCGACGGCACCCTGGTGGCCATGCAGTGGGGCCTGGAGGTGCCCCGCAAGGAGGCCAATGCCCCGAGCGCGCTGACACGCGAGCAAGTGCGCCTGGAGGCCGAGCGCGCCGCCAAGGGCAACCTGCTGCGCTATGGCGACCATTGAGCTTGCCTCCGCACCCATGCCAATGCAAGGCGCCTGTCCACCCGGAGACTTTGGGCAATGCCCAGCCCCGTGCCAGGCCCTTGCGGCCCACCGATATACTGCCGCCCGATGCGCCGCTGGCTGATGATCCTTTTGCTTTTCGCGATGCCGTTCCAGCTGAGCTGGGCGGCCGCCGCAGGCTATTGCCAGCACGAAAGCCATGCCAGCGCCTCGCATTTCGGGCACCACGAACACCACCACGTCGCCGCCACCAGTGCGTCGGCACAAGACACCGATACGCCCTCGGACCCTTTGCCGGGAGGTCCGGACAATGATTGCCTGACCTGCCACACCTGCACGGTGCAGCCCCTGGCCCATACCGCCAACGTAGCGGCCACGGCCGGGCCCGCCGCCCGGCCCCCGTCCTTTACCGAGTCCTATCGCTCCCACGTGGGAGGCATTCCCACGCGCCCTGCCTGGCCAGCGCTCGCCTGATTCGGCGAGAGACACGGCACGGCCTTCCCTCTTTGATCACAGCCCTTCGCTGAGAACTCTCGCCGAATTCATCCGCCCGTTGTTGTTGCAACCCAGGAGAATTCGATGCACAGGCATTTTGTGTCGCTGGCCGCCATGGCTTTCGCGGCATTTCCGGTCTTTTCGCACAGCCAGACCACCCCGCTTCCCCCCCCGTCCACGGTGCAGCCACGCACCGTGGAATCGTCCGAGCCCTTGAGCCTTGCCACCGCGGTGGCACTGGCATGGCAGAACAATCCCGACCTGTCTGCCGTGGCGCGTGCGCGCGATGCGGCGGATGCTGCCATCCGGCAGGCGGGCGCACGGCCCAATCCTGTGCTGGAGACCACGGTGGAGGACCTGCGGCAGGAGCGCCGCACGACGACCGTGCAGATCAGCCAGCCGATCGAGCTGGGCGGCAAGCGAGCCGCCCGCATCACAGCCGCCGAGCGGGCGCGGGACCAGGCCGCCGCCGCCGCCCTGGCACGCCGATCAGAGCTTCGCGCGGGCGTGATCACCGCCTTCTTCGAAGTCCTGGCCGCGCAGGAGCGCGTCCGCCTGGCCCAGGACTCGGTCACGCTGGCACAGCGGGCGGTGCATGCCGCGGCCAACCGGGTGGCTGCCGGCAAGGTCTCGCCACTGGAGGAAACGAAGGCCAAGGTGGCCGAGTCCGGCGTGCAGGTGGAGCGTTTGCAGGCCGAGGGCGCCCTGCGAACCGCGAGGCAGCAATTGGCCGCGCTGTGGGGCAATCCGAAGCCCGCCTTCGCCCATGCCGTGGGACAGCTCGATGCCTTGCCCACCCCACCGTCCAGCCTGGAGATCGAGCAGCGGATGCATGGCGCACCCTCTTTGGTTCAGGCACGGCTGGAAGTTGATCGGCGCAGTGCGCTGACGGCCCTGGAGCAGGCCAAGCGGGTGCCTGACATCGCAGTGACGCTGGGCAGCAAGCGAAGCCCCGACGTGGGCGGAAACCAGTGGGTGGTGGGCGTGTCCATACCCCTGCCCATTTTCGACACCAACCAGGGCAACCTGGCCGAAGCGTTGAGCCGCGAGGAGCAGGCACGCGACGAACTGCTGTCCACCGAACTGCGCACGGCCTCCGAAGCGGCGGCGGCATTGGAGACCCTCCATGCGTCGCGCATCGAAGCCGAAACACTGCAGCGCGACGCCCTTCCCGGCGCGGAGAGCGCCTACCAAGCCGCGACCAAAGGGTTCGAACTGGGCAAGTTCAGTTTTCTGGAAGCCCTCGATGCGCAGCGCACGCTGCTGCAGGTGCGCACGCAGACGCTGCGCGCCCTGGCCGCCGCGCACCGCGCCGCCAGCGACCTGGACCGCTTGCTGGGGCATGCCGGCGACGACCTGCCCTCCCCCATTTCATTTGCCCGCTGAAAGACCACCATGAACCAACGACTGAACCCATCGACCGGCAAAGCCGGCAAGCGCCAATGGTGGGTGGTGGCCGCCATCCTGTTGGTTACGCTGATCGCCGGCGCCCTGATCCTGCGGGGCAGCCCCGCCGCCTCCCCGGGCGGCCATGCCGAGGCAGATGGCCATGCGTCCCATGCGGAGGAAACGTCCCATGGCTCCCCCGGTGAGAAAAGCGCCAGCCAGGATGCCCACGCAGAGGAGGAAGCGGCCAAAGGACCGCATGGGGGCCAGCGCTTCACGGAAGACGGCTTCAGCCTTGAGGCAAAAGTGTCGGAAGACGGCGGCACCCCGCATCTCGCAGTCTGGCTTTCCGAGCAAGGCAAGCCGGTGAAAGCGGATGCCGCCCAGTTGTCCGCCACGCTGACGCGACCGGGAGGGGAACGGGAAACGCTGTCGTTCACCGCCGATGGCGAGGGATTGAAGAGCGTACAGGCCATCGAGGAGCCGCATGTGTTCGAGATCGTCCTCTCCATCCAGAAGGATGGCCGTGCACACACCTTCACGCTGCAGCAGGCGGAAGGAAAAATTCCTCTGACGGAGGCGCAGGCCAAGGCCGCCGGCATAGCGATCGACACCGCGGGCCCGGCGCGCATCCGTGCCACGCTGCAGTTGCCGGGCGAAATCAAATTCAACGAGGACCGCACGGCCCACGTGGTGCCGCGGCTGGCGGGTGTGGTGGAAAGCGTCTCGGCCCAGCTCGGACAACAGGTCCGCAAGGGGCAGGTGCTGGCCGTGCTGTCGAGCCCGGCGCTGTCGGAGCAGCGCAGCGAACTGCAGACCGCACAGCGCCGGGCCGAACTGGCCCGGACCACGTACGAGCGCGAGAAGAAGCTGTGGGAGGAAAAAATCGCGCCGGAGCAGGACTACCTGCAGGCGCAGCAGTCTCTGCGCGAAGCGCAGATCGCGGTCGCCAATGCACAGCAGAAGCTCTCTGCCATCGGTGCCACGCCTGCCGCATCGGCCCTGGGCCGCTATGAACTGCGCGCGCCTTTCGACGGCATGGTGGTCGAAAAGCACCTGTCGCTGGGCGAGTCCGTGAAGGAGGACGCCAATGTCTTCACCCTATCCGACCTGTCCACCGTGTGGGCCGAAATCAGCGTGGCCGCGCAACACTTGCCGTTGGTGCGCGTGGGCGAACGGGTGACCGTGCGCTCCACCGCGTTCGATGCGAAGGCGGAGGGCGAGGTCTCCTATGTCGGCGCCCTGATCGGCGCGCAGACGCGCATGGCCACGGCCCGCGTGGCGGTGGCGAATCCCCAGAAGGTCTGGCGGCCCGGATTGTTCGTGGAGGTCGAATTGGTGTCGTCCGAAGCGACACCGCCGGTCACCGTGCGAACCGATGCGGTGCAGACCGTCGATGACAAGACCGTGGTCTTCATCCGGGCCGAAGGCGGCTTCATTGCCCAGGCGGTGCAACTGGGCCGCACGGATGGCCAGCGGGTCGAGATCGTCAAAGGGTTGGCAGCCGGTACGGCCTATGCCGCGGCAGGCAGCTTCGTCGTGAAATCCCAGCAGGGCAAGAGCTCAGCGTCGCACTCACACTGAAGGTGGACCATGTTTGAACGTGTCATTCAGTTTTCCATCGCGCAGCGCTGGCTCGTGATGCTGGCCGTGCTCGGCATGGCAGCCCTGGGCCTCTACAGCTACCAGAAGCTGCCCATCGATGCCGTGCCGGACATCACCAACGTCCAGGTGCAGATCAACACCGCGGCGCCCGGCTACTCCCCCCTGGAAGTGGAGCAGCGCGTGAGCTTTCCCGTGGAGACCGTCATGGCGGGGCTGCCCGGGCTGCAGCAGACCCGCTCGCTGTCGCGCTACGGGCTGTCGCAGGTGACCGTGATTTTCCAGGACGGCACCGACATCTACTTCGCGCGGCAACTCGTGAACGAGCGCATCCAGTCGGCCCGCGGCCAGATGCCGGAGGGCGTTCACCCGGTCATCGGCCCCATATCGACAGGCCTGGGGGAAATCTACCTTTGGACGGTGGAAGCCCAGGACGGGGCCCGCAAGCCGGACGGACAACCCTACACCTCCACGGACCTGCGCGAGATCCAGGACTGGATCATCAAGCCGCAACTGCGCAACGTACCTGGCGTGACCGAGATCAATTCGATCGGTGGGTATGCCAAGGAGTACCAGATCGCACCCAGCCCCGACAAGCTGCTGGCGCATGGCCTCACGATGGGGGACCTGGTCACCGCGCTCGAACGCAACAACGCGAACGTGGGAGCCGGGTACATCGAGCGCCGCGGAGAGCAATACCTGATTCGCGCTCCCGGGCAAGTGCAGTCGATGGACGACCTGCGCAACGTCATCCTCGGCAATGCGGGCGGCGTGCCGCTGCGCGTCAGGGATGTGGCCGAGGTCGGGCTGGGCAAGGAACTGCGCACCGGCGCCGCCACCGACAACGGCCGAGAGGTCGTGCTGGGCACGGTGTTCATGCTCATCGGCGAGAACAGCCGCACGGTCTCCCAGGCCGTGGACCGCAAGATGAAGGAGATCAACCGGACCCTGCCCGCCGGCGTGCATGCGGTGACGGTGTACGACCGCACGGTGCTCGTGGACAAGGCCATCGCCACCGTGAAGAAGAACCTCTTCGAGGGCGCGGTGCTGGTGATCGTGATCCTGTTCCTCTTCCTGGGGAACATCCGCGCGGCGTTGATCACGGCCATGGTCATCCCGCTGTCGATGCTGTTCACCTTTACCGGCATGGTGAACCAGAAGGTCAGTGCCAACCTGATGAGCCTGGGCGCACTGGATTTCGGCATCATCATCGACGGCGCGGTGGTGATCGTGGAGAACTGCGTGCGGCGCCTGGCCCACGCACAGCAGCACAAGGGCCGGCCGCTGACGCGGGCGGAGCGTTTTCACGAGGTGTTCGCGGCGTCGCAGGAAGCACGGCGGCCGCTGCTGTTCGGCCAGTTGATCATCATGATCGTGTATCTGCCGATCTTTGCGCTCACGGGGGTGGAGGGCAAGCTGTTCCATCCGATGGCGTTCACGGTGGTCATCGCGCTGGTCGGTGCGATGGTGCTGTCGGTCACCTTCATTCCTGCCGCCGTCGCGCTGTTCATCGGCAAGACGGTGGGCGAGAAGGAAAACCGGCTCATGGGCTGGGCCCGCCGCGCCTACGCGCCGCTGCTGGACCGCGCCATGGGCGCCAAGCCCGTGGTCATCGCACTGGCGCTCGCGGCCGTGCTGCTGTCCGGCCTGCTGGCGACGCGCCTGGGCACCGAGTTCGCGCCCAGCCTGGGCGAGGGCGATTTCGCCATGCAGGCGTTGCGCATTCCCGGCACCAGCCTGTCGCAGTCGGTGGCGATGCAGCAGCAGTTGGAGAGCACGCTGAAGGCGAAGTTTCCCGAGATCGAGCGGGTTTTTGCCCGCACCGGAACGGCCGAGATCGCGTCGGACCCGATGCCGCCCAACATCTCGGACGCCTACATCATGCTCAAGCCTCAGGACGCCTGGCCTGCACCGGCCCGGTCGCGCGAACAGCTCCTTGCGGCCATCCAGGCCGAGGTGGAGCAACTGCCGGGCAACAACTACGAGTTCTCACAGCCCATCCAGTTGCGGTTCAATGAACTCATCTCCGGCGTGCGCAGCGATGTGGCGGTGAAGATCTTCGGCGACGACATGGCCGTGCTCGACCAGACCGCCCAGAAGGTCGCCGAAGTGCTCAACCGAATCGATGGGGCCACCGAGGTCAAGGTGGAGCAGACGAGCGGCCTGCCGGTGCTGACGGTGAACATCGACCGCGCCAAGACCGCCCGCTACGGACTGAATGTGGGCGATGTCCAGGAGGCCGTGTCGATTGCCGTGGGCGGGCGCGAGGCCGGCACCCTTTTCGAAGGCGACCGGCGCTTCGGCATCCTCGTGCGGCTGCCGGAGCACATCCGGACCGACCTGGAGGCCATCCAGCGCCTGCCGGTCGCACTGCCTCGCGGCGGCGACGCCGCAGACGCCCGCGCCCGCTTCATCCCGCTGAGCGAAGTGGCCACGCTGCAGTTGGCACCGGGTCCCAACCAGGTCAGCCGGGAGGACGGAAAACGCCGCATCGTCGTGAGCGCCAACGTGCGGGGCCGGGACCTGGGCTCCTTCGTGGCCGAGGCGGAACAGGCCATGCAGGCCGTCCAGATCCCGGCGGGCTACTGGACCGCCTGGGGCGGCCAGTACGAAAACCTGCAGTCGGCCACCCAGCGCTTGCAGGTGGTCGTGCCGGTCGCGCTGCTGCTGGTCTTCACGCTGCTGTTCGCCATGTTCGGCAATGTGAAGGACGGGCTGGTCGTGTTCACCGGCATCCCGTTCGCCCTCACCGGCGGCATCGTGGCGCTGTGGCTGCGCGACATCCCGATCTCGATCTCGGCCGCGGTCGGATTCATCGCGCTGTCGGGCGTCGCCGTGCTGAACGGGCTGGTGATGATCTCCTTCATCCGCAGCCTGCGCGAGGGCGGCATGCCGCTGGACGCCGCCATCCGGGAGGGGGCGCTCACCCGGTTGCGGCCCGTGCTCATGACGGCGCTGGTGGCCTCGCTGGGCTTCGTGCCCATGGCCATTGCCACCGGCACCGGAGCGGAGGTGCAGCGGCCGCTGGCGACGGTGGTCATCGGCGGCATCCTGTCCTCGACCGCGCTCACGCTGCTGGTGCTGCCGCTGCTGTACCGGATCGTGCACCGGCGCAGCGAAGAGGAAGGATCGGACGGTGCGCCAGTGACAGCGACCAGGCCTGCCTGAACCGCCATACTCCTGTCCGGCGCTGGCCCTCCGAATCACCACGGTGAGCGGAAAAGCCGAGGGCCGGCGCCCGCCAGGCAGCAGGATCAGGCAAGGGTGTATCCGTGGGCATCCAACGCAGCGCGGCCATCATCCAGCACCTGACGGGACCACCGCATGAAGGGTTCGACAAAAGTCTGCCCGATCGAATCCGTTCTGAGGTGCACGTCGATCTCCCGGTACCCGGCCTCCATCCGGATCACGTTGCGCGCCAGCAGCATCAGTATCTTGGTCGCTTCCAGCGGATCGTCGGCCTTTTTCAGCATGTACAGATCCAGCGCAGTGACGTGCATGAAGGAATACTGCGCATGGAACACCGCCGTCATCGGTCTCGTCCGGTCCTTGCGTATAGGGCTATCAAACCGTTGATCGGGCGGATTGGCGATCAGCCGGTCTGCCACCTCCACCGACACGCCCATTGCACGCAGCTTGTGGTGCGCCATCTCGTGAAGCAGAGCCTGCGCCAGGCCCAGCGGGTCATCAACGGTCACCAGGATGCAGCCGAAGTCCGCCTCGTGCGAATGGCTCGATGACCCGAAAGCCCACTGGCCCAGCCGCACCTGCGCCAGATCGCAATAAGGATGCACGGCCTCCACCAAGCGCTGAAACTGTGCGTGGGCCGCAGGCCATCGCGCAAGAAGTGCTGCAGCCTTGTCGAGATGCGGGTGGTCCAACGCAGCAGGCACCATGCTGGCCGACCCCAGGCCCCGCTCCGGACCGGCGCGCACCGCCACCATGCCACCGCAAAAGGCGTGCGAGCCTTCTGGCGGACGGCGCTGATATGGCGCAGGCCGCAGCGGAGAGGCCCCGCTGCCAGCCAGAGCCAGAATGGCATCGGTGTCGTAGCCGTCTGGCTGCGGCACCGCCATGCGCGACCAGTCAATGGCCGCCAGAATTTCATCGAATGGCTTCACGATCCCTCCAAGCCCATGACCACATGGGGTCATGCGGCAGATGGTTGCTGCGGTTCAGCACAGTGCCGTCAACCCGAATTCACGCAGGCTGCGGCACGGCGGCCATCGGCGTGCAGCGTGATCGTCTTGCGCGCCGGGACCGAAAACGGAAAACCCAGGCCCTGCGTCGCGAAAGCGACATGGCTGACGCCCTGCTTCAGGATCGCCGTGTCTGCCGCCCCCGGTGGCGCGAGAAAGCACAGCTTGAATACGGGCGCCTTCACCTCGGTGATGCCATGCCGGTCAGTCCATGAGATCGACCACGCCATCATTTCCTGCAGCCAATCCACCTCGGTTCCATAACCGCCATCGAGTGCGGCCTGCCGCAGCGTCCGAGCCGCATCCAGCGCGTGCCGGCAACCGGGCTGGCACGGCGCCACCGGCAGCAGAGACAGACCCAGGGGAGCCAGCAGCGAGTGCGGCGAAAAGCCATCGTCCAGATGCACCGTGGACAGCGCTTCTGCCGATGCGGAATGGCCTGCCAGGCAGCACGGTGGAACCTCCAGCCGCGCCAGGAACGCACCCCGATCGCCATCGGCCCAAGCGGCCTGGACAGAGGCCACGCTGGAGGGCTCGCCGCAGACCAGCAGCCCCGAGCGCTCGGCCCAGGGATCGGAAGGGACGGCATGGGTCAGCGCGGACGCCGGAAGAAACGCATGCCCCACGCCCATTCGGCCCGCCAAGCCGGCCAGGCGTTCCAGACTGGACTCCGGAACCCGCCGGACCGAGCAACGCCCAGAATGCAGCCGCCCGGCGTGGACGGTGACGTCTTCCAGCATCGTGCGCACTTGTTCCATCCGCGGCTGCCAGAAACTGCGCGCCGCGTTGCTGACCCAGCTGATCCGGGGAATGCTGCCCGAACCGTTCTTGATCTCAGAGGGTTGGGGTTCCGGTTCAGCTGCGGGCCCGGCAGGCAGCAGGCCCTGGTGGAAATAGCCCAGCGTCTTGCTGATGGACGGATTGCGACCCTGTTTCCAGGCGGTGATCTGGAAGCGCTCCAATTCGAGGCGCAAAGGCTGCAAGGTCAAGGGGATTCTTCCCGCAAGAACCAATCGGGATTCGATCAACTGGAAGAGATGCTTCCATTCCTCGCAGTTTTCCGTCCGGTTGCGCCAGTCGCCCCCGACCGCTGTGCCGGGACACTGTCCCTTGCACATGAGAAAGAAGCGGCATCCAGCACACCCGTGATCCGATTGAGGCGCATTGAAAAGAGCCACATAGCGCTCGAATCCCGGTACCTGCGCCTTGATGAAATCGATGCCGTCCTTGTTGGTCCTTCCGCAGTTGCTCGACTGTCCATTTCCTTCCACGCCTTGCACTGCCTCGGTGGTGTAGGGATCACAGGCGCGCCAGATACAACTGGCCTTGCCATCCTTTCCCTCCAGCAGATTTTCGATATCGCGGAACAGATCGAAACGAATGTTGGTGAAGCGAGGCTCCGCCTGCGCAAAAGCCAACAGCGCTGAAATGTTTTGCCGGGCAGAGAGCACCAGGCGCCCGCGCAACGATTCATCGTCGACTTCGAGCAGGTGCAACCGGACATTCCGAATGCCCATCGTGTCCAGGCGGTGCATCCATTCGATCATCTCCGGAATCTTCTCACCGCTCGCGTTGCCACCATGCAGCGTGACGATCAGGCTGGGTATCTGGCGCGCTTCGCACAGTTGAGCGATCACGCCCTCTACCCGAGCAGTGGCCTGGCGTGTCTTTTCCAGGCTGCCGTTCCAGCGGGCATCATTCATCGGCCCCGGTCCGTCAATCGAGATGCCCACGCTCACCTTGTATCGACGGAACAGGTCGATATGCCGGCCTTCAATCAGCACGCCGTTGGTCTGGATGGTATTGGCCCCAAACCGCTCAAGCCCCCATGCAAACAGGTGCTCCAAGTCGTCGAACTTCATCAGCAGGGGCTCTCCGCCGAACAACGTGAAGGGTCCGCCGATGCGCTCGGCCTCCGCTTTGATCTTTTCCAGGTCGTAGGGCGTGCGGTGATTGCCGGCGTCCCGCTGCGGCTGCTGATAGCAGTAGCTGCACGCCAGATTGCATGCCACGCCCAGCGGGCGAAGTTCGATGGTCATTGCCTGGATCTCCAGTGGTCATCTTCTGGTGGACGGAACGCGGCATCCATGGATGCATGGACACCGTCAGGCTGAGCAGGCTGGCGCACAGCGCCCCGCGCAGCGGTCAGCACTGGCAGGCAAGGAACGGCGCCGGAATGGCTCCGTTGATGGCATCCTCGGTCTCCGAGGCGATGAAGCCATTGACCAAAGCAGTCACCGTCTTGAGCAACGCATTCCCCAGATTGAGTGCATCGGCATCACTGAGACCCACCGAGATCAGCGCACCCGCAATACCACTCCAGTTGCTATAGCTGCTGACATTCGTCGGCAGCGTGACCGTGATGCTGTTGATCGATGCGTAGTAACCGGGGGCCTTGTTCTCAGTATTGCCGGTGCAGTAGAGCGAGATGGAGCCGGCCATGGTCCCCGTCGTCCCTTTCACCGCCACGCTGGAATGGTCCGTGGCGGCTGGAAGCGGCGGAGCCTGCACGCTGATATCGAACGATGGCGTCAAGGCAGAGCCGAAAGAAACGTCGGCCGAGAAGGGAAATGAATACCCTGTCGCGGGGGGCATGGGAATGTCCACCGATGAAGGAATCACCAGGTTGCTGATTACCAGAGAACCGCAGCCGGTCAGTTGACTGAGCTTGGCTGTACAGATGATGCCGCCCACCGTGGTCGCCGGGGTGTCGTAATGTGCGGACGTATCGTCGTGCGGCAGCGAGGTATCGTCGTGTGGCGTGGACGTATCGTCGTGCGGCGTGGTGTCGGTGTGCGGTATGCCCAAGGGCTTGTAGCCAGGGATATCGTCGTGCACGAGCTTGGAATCGACATGGTTGTTCGTGTCCACGTGATCGTTGGTGTCGACATGCGCCCCTGTCGAATCCGCATGGGGAATGGTGGAGCTGGAGCCATAGGTTTCTGTCACGCTTGCCGCGTTGCAGAAGTACATGTTGTTCAGCACGGATGGCGTGCACCCCTGGGCGATCTCAAATGTGTAGTTCTGCGCCGCAGGCGACTGGATCGCGGTATTGATGGCGACGGTCAGGCTGGATGCGAGATCCGGTGGCAACTGGATGGTTTCAGACATGGTTCACTCCCTTGGTTGAATTGTTGTTACCCATTGGCAAATCGCTGACATGGAACTTGCGTCGGGTGCGTTTACCGGGGTAACGCAGGGGTGGCGCCGTCAGATGCAGCCGCTGGATTTCCGATTCGATATTTTTCAGCGATGAAAGAAATGGATGCGCATTCAATATGCAGACGCACCCACGCACCATGCCTGGCATGCATATTGAACATACATGCCGCACGATTATCAATCCACGGAAAAATTACCGAGACAGGCCTCCATGCCCATGCACGGAAAGCGAAAAATCAACGGAGTTGCAGAAGAACGGTATTGGCCTCCATGCCCCGGCTTGGCAGACGGCTACATGGGTGCCATGGGGGGACCATGGAGTCGCGCGGCGCACGATTCCATGAAAGGCCACGGCAGCTTTTGACCTGCATTCATCAAAATCCCTCCCTATCGGACAGGCGGTATGTCGTTAAAGAAGACCCCACTGGATCTGCCTTTGCATCCGCCTTTGATCCGTTTCTATTTTTATAAATCTGCGATGAATATAGCAGTGATTGCCCACCCTGAAGCCCGCAACACATGGTTGTAAATACCGAGACAAAATGCAACACTGCCGTTGCCAATGCTACTGTCGCCGGTCAATCACACCGCGAGCCGATACCCCACGCCGGTCTCGGTCAACAGATGGCGCGGCTGGGCCGGGTCGGCCTCCAGCTTCTGGCGCAGGTGGCCCATGTAGATGCGCAGGTAGTGGTTCTGGTCCGAACGCATGGGGCCCCACACCTCGCGCAGCAGCTGCCGCTGCGTGATCACGCGGCCCGCATTGGCCACCAGCACAGACAGCATGCGGTACTCGGTGGGCGTGAGGTGCACCTCGGCATGGCCGCGCCGAACCACCCGAGCGTTCCGGTCCACCTCGATGTCGCCGAAGCGGAACACGGGCTCCTCGGCCACCGGGGTGAGCCCGTTGCCGCTGGCGGCGCGCGGGCGGCGCAGGTTGGCGCGCACACGCGCCAGCAGTTCGCCGGTGCCGAACGGCTTGGTGAGGTAGTCGTCGGCGCCCGCATCCAGGGCCGCGATCTTGTCGGCCTCGTCGGTGCGGGCCGACAGCACGATGATGGGCACCGCCGACCAGCTGCGCACATCGCGGATCAGGCCCACGCCATCGCCATCGGGCAGCCCCAGATCGAGCACCAGCAGGTCCGGCTGCCGCGTGCCGGCGGCCGACAGCCCCTCGCGCAGCGTGGCCGCCTCATGCACCTGCCAACCCTCGGCTTCGAGCGCACTGCGCACGAAGCGGCGGATCTGCGGCTCGTCCTCGATCACGATCACCGTTCGCAAGGCCAAGGTCATGGCGTTTCCGGCGCGCCGGGCTCCAAGGGTTCATCCAGGGGAAGGGGGGGCTCGTCGCGTCGCGGCAGGGTCACGGTGAACTCCGCCCCACCGCGCTCGGCGCTGGCGGCGGAGATGTCGCCGCCATGCGCCTGCACCACTGCCTTGCAGATGGCCAATCCCAGGCCCACGCCGGGCGTGGCCGACTCCGACTGGCCACGGGTGAATTTCTCGAACAATGTGTGCTCCTGCCCCCGCAGCGCCACCGGCAGGCCCGGCCCATGGTCGCGCACGGCCAGCCGCAGCGTGGTGGGCGTGGTGCCGGCGGACACCTCGATGGGCGGCGCACCGTATTTGGCGGCGTTTTCCAGCAGGTTGACCAGCACCCGCTCGATGAGCACGGCATCGAATTCCACCAAAGGGAGGTCCGCCGGCAGGTGCGTGACCACCGGCAAGCGCCCCAGCGCAGGGCGTGCCGCCCGAATCGCTGTGCCCACCACCTCCTCGACCGACTGCCAGTCGCGCCGCAGGTTCACGCTGCCGCCGGCAATGCCGCTCTCCAGCCGTGCCATGTCAAGCAGGTTGCTCACCAGCGCGTGCAGCTGATGGGCCTGCGCCACGATGGCGCGGCCGGCCTCGGCCTGGTTTTCGGCCGACTGCGCGGGCAGCGACTCCGCCAGCGCGATCAGCGCGGTGAGCGGGGTGCGCACGTCGTGCGAAATGGCGCCCAGCAGGGCATTGCGCAGGCGCTCCGACTCCATGTCCACCACCGCGCGCTGCGCCACGTCCACGTAGTGCACCCGCTCCAGGGCGATGGCGATCTGCCGGGCCAGCGTATCGAGCTGCTGTGCCTGCTCGGGAATCAGCAGCCAGCGCGGCTGTGCAGGCTCCAGCGCCAGCACGCCCCGCACGCGCATGGGCGCGGTGAGCGGCACGTAGCGCCAGGTCTGCGCGGCCAGCGTGGCCGTGGCCAGGCCGGCGCTCTGGCCCTGGCGCAGTGTCCAGTCGGCCACGTTCGCGTCGAATCCGGGCGGCAGCCCCTCGGGCATGGCCAGGCGGTCGCTCTCATCCAGCGCGATCACCGCCGCACGCCCTCCGAAATGCTTTTGCACCGCGGCAGCACCGATGGCGGTGATCTGCTCCACCTGCAGCGCTGCGGACAGTTCGCGCGTGAGGTCGAACAACGACTGCGCGCGCCGCTCGCGGCTCGCCGACACGCCCGCCGCGAAGCGCAGCCCCGCGGTGAGCTGCCCCACCAGCAGCCCCACCATGAGCATGACCCCGAAGGTGACGAGGTACTGCACGTCGCTCACGGCGAACGACATGCGCGGCGAAACGAAGAAGAAATCGAACGCCAGTACGTTGACCAGCGCCGCGAGAGCCGCAGGCGCCCGGCCGAACCGCATGGCCACGCCCACCACCCCGAGCAGGTACAGCATGACAATGTTGGCCAGTTCGAACACCCCGGACAGCAGGTGGGTGAGCAGGGTGACGGCCACGCTCACGGCCAGCGACCACACGAAGCCCGGCCAGCGGGCCGGCTGGCGCTCCTCGCTGTCGAGCGCATCGGTGCCGGCCCGCCCCCAGTCCGCCTGCGCCAGGCGCCGCGAACTGCCGGCGCGCCCGGCCTCCACGATGTCGAGGGCCGGGGCCGCAGCGGCGAGGGCCTGCGCCACGGGCCGTGCGGCCCACCAGCGCCGCCAGCCGGCAGCCTGTGCCGGGCGACCCACCACGAGCGTGGCGCAGTTGAGCCGGTGCGCATGCTCCGCCAGCACCGGAGCGACCTCGCCACCGGTCAGCACCGCGGTTTCCGCGCCCAGGCCCTCCGCCAGTTGGAGCACGGCCAGCACGCGGTCGCGGCGCCGGGCATCGAGCCGCTGCAGACGCGGCGTTTCCACATAGGCCGCGTGCCAGCGCACATTGAGTTGGCCGGCCAGCCGCGCCGCGGTGCGCACCGTCTGGGCGGCATCCTCGCCGGGCCCCACGCAGGCCAGCAAGGCGCCGGAGGTGTTCCAGGCCGGTGGCACGCGGTCGCCGCCCGCGCCGGACTGCTCCACGCGCCAGCCGCGCACGTCGTCCTCGACATGCTCGGCCGTGCGCCGCAGCGCGATCTCGCGCAGCGCGATCAGGTTGCCCTTGCGAAAGAAGTTCTGCGCCGCCCGCTCGGCCTGCTGCGGCAGGTAGACCTTGCCGGCGGCCAGGCGCGCGGCCAGTTCGTCCGGTGTGGCATCGACCAGCACCACCTCGTCGGCCTCGTCCAGCACCGTGTCGGGCACGGTCTCGTGCACGCGCACGCCGGTGATGGCGCCCACGGTGCCGTTCAGGCTTTCCAGGTGCTGGACGTTGAGCGCGGTCCACACCTCGATCCCGGCGGCGAGCAGCTCCTGCACGTCCTGCCACCGCTTGGCATGCCGGGACCCGGGCGCATTGGAGTGCGCCAGTTCGTCCACGAGCAGCACGGCCGGCTGGCGCGCCAGCGCACCGTCGAGGTCGAACTCGGTGCGCTGGCGGCCCCGGTAGTCCAGGCTGCGCAGCGGCAGCACGGGCAGGCCCTCGACCAGCGCGGCGGTCTCGCTGCGGCCATGGGTCTCGACCACCCCGATGAGCACGTCGCGCCCCGCCCTGCGCTCACGCTGCGCCGCGCTCAGCATCGACCAGGTCTTGCCCACGCCCGCGTTGGCACCGAAATAGATGCGCAGCTTGCCGCGCTGGGTGCGCTCTTCCTCCGCGCGCATCTGGGCGATGAGCGCGTCGGGGTCCGGGCGGGCGATGTCAGGCATGGGCGAAGGAACGTGCGGACCCTATTGTGGCGGGCGTTGCGCCGGGATCGGCGCACGCGCCATGGGGCTCACCGCTCGGCATCGAGCGCGAGATTCAGGGCGAGCACGTTCACGCCCGGGTCACCGAGGAGCCCCAGGAACGGGGCATCGGTGTGCGCGTCGATCAGGGCCTGCACGCGCTCCACCGGCCAGCCCCGCGCCTTGGCCACGCGACTGGCCTGGTAGCGCGCGGCGGCGGGGCTGATGTGCGGGTCGAGCCCGCTGGCGGAGGCCGTGACCAAGTCCACGGGCACGGGCGCGGCATTGCCGGGATCGGCCTCGCGCAGCGCCTGGACGCGCGCGGTGACGGCTTCCGTGAGGGCGGGATTCAGCGGTCCCAGGTTGGAGCCGCCCGACGCGCTGGCGTTGTAGGGCATGGGCGCGGTGGCCGAGGGGCGGCCCCAGAAGTGCTTCGGGTCGGTGAAGTTCTGCCCGATCAGGGACGAGCCCACGGCCTGCCCGCCGCGCAGCACCAAGCTGCCCGCGGCCTGCTGCGGAAACGCGGCCTGCGCCACGCCCGTGACGATGAGCGGATAGACAACGCCCGTGATCACGCTCAGCAGCACGAAAAGGGTCAGCGCGGGACGGAGGATTTTGGTCATGTCGATGCTTCCTTGCACAGTTCAAACGAGGCCCACGGCCACCAGCACCCAGTCGATGAGCTTGATGCCGATGAACGGCACCACCAGCCCGCCCAGGCCATAGATCGCCAGGTTGCGGCGCAGCAGCGCGGCGGCGCCGACCGGGCGATAGCGCACGCCCTTGAGCGCCAGCGGGATCAGGAACACGATCACCAGCGCGTTGAACACCACCGCCGACAAAATGGCCGAGGAGGGACTCGCCAGCCGCATCACGTTGAGCGCGGCCAGCTGCGGGTAGGTGGACACGAAGATCGCCGGAATGATGGCGAAATACTTGGCCACGTCGTTGGCGATGGAGAACGTGGTGAGCGAGCCGCGCGTCATCAGCAGGGCCTTGCCGGTCTCCACCACCTCCAGCAGCTTGGTGGGGTTGGAGTCCAGGTCCACCATGTTGCCGGCCTCCTTGGCAGCCTGCGTGCCGCTGCCCATGGCCACGGCCACGTCGGCCTGGGCCAGTGCCGGTGCATCGTTGGTGCCGTCGCCGGTCATGGCCACCAGGCGGCCCTCGGCCTGGTACTGGCGGATCAGCGCCAGCTTGTCCTCGGGCGTGGCCTCGGCCAGGAAGTCGTCCACCCCCGCCTCGGCAGCGATGGCGGCGGCGGTCAACTTGTTGTCGCCCGTGATCATCACCGTCTTGATGCCCATGCGCCGCAGTTCGGCGAAGCGCTCCTTGATGCCGGTCTTGACGATGTCCTTGAGCTCGACGATGCCCAGCACCTGGGCGCCCTCGGCCACCGCCAGGGGCGTGCTGCCGCGCCGCGCCACGTCGTCGGCCGCGCGCACCACCTCGGCCGGCACGCTGCCGCCCAGCGCCTGGATGTGACGCACCATGGCCTGCACCGCGCCCTTGCGCAACGCCACCTCGGGCGCACCGGCCGTGGCTGGCAGGTCCACGCCGCTCATGCGCGTCTGCGCCGTGAAGGGCACCAGGCGCACGCCGGGCGCCGCGGCCTCGTCGGGCACGCCGCTGCGGCGCGCCAGCTCGACGATGCTGCGTCCCTCGGGCGTTTCATCGGCCAGCGACGCCAGCATGGCAGCGCGGGCCAGGCGCTCCTTGGGGATGCCCGGGGCGGGCAGGAACGCGCTCGCCTGGCGGTTGCCGTGCGTGATGGTGCCGGTCTTGTCCAGCAGCAGCACATCCACGTCGCCCGCGGCCTCCACCGCGCGTCCGGAGGTGGCGATCACGTTGGCCTGCATCATGCGGCTCATGCCCGCCACGCCCACGGCCGACAGCAGGCCGCCGATGGTGGTGGGAATCAGGCACACGAGGAGCGCCACCAGCGCGGTGAGCGACACGACCGTGCCCGCCCCTGACGCACCCACGCTGAAGATCGAGAACGGCAGCAGTGTCACGGTGACCACGAGGAACACGATGGTGAGCGCCACCAGCAGGATGGTGAGCGCCACCTCGTTGGGTGTCTTCTGGCGCTTGGCGGCCTCGACCATGCCGATCATGCGGTCCAGGAACGACTCGCCGGGGTTCACCGTCACGCGCACCACCAGCCAGTCCGACAGCACCCGGGTGCCGCCCGTGACGGCCGAGAAGTCCCCGCCCGACTCGCGCACCACCGGTGCGGATTCGCCGGTGATGGCGCTCTCGTCCACCGAGGCCACGCCCTCGATGACCTCGCCGTCCAGCGGAATCACGTCGCCCGCATCCACCTGCACCACGTCGCCGCGGCGCAGGTTGGTGGCCTGCTCGGGCAGGAAGGTCGCGCCATGGCGCGGCTCGGCGAGCTTCTTGGCCCAGGTGTCCTTGCGCAGGCCGCGCAGCGATGCGGCCTGCGCCTTGCTGCGCCCCTCTGCCAGCGCCTCGGCGAAATTGGCGAACAGCACGGTGAACCACAGCCAGACGGCGATCGCCAGCACGAAGGCCGGGCGCATGCCCGTGTCCTGCGGCACCGTGAGCGCATGCAGCCAGAGCAGCGTGGTGAACAGGCTGCCGATGAACACGATGAACATCACCGGATTGCGCCACTGCACGCGGGGATCGAGCTTGGCGAACGATTGCCACAGCGCGGGCTTGACCAGCGCCGCATCGAACAGCGAAAGGGAAAGGGATGTCTTGGGGGTTGTCATGTCAGGGCCTCACTGGGGTCCACAGCATCAGGTGTTCCACGACGGGGCCCAGCGCCAGGGAAGGAACGTAATTGAGCAGGCCCACCAGCAGCACGGTGGCGACCAGCAGGGCCACGAACAGCGGCCCGTGCGTGGGCAGCGTGCCGGCGGTGGCGGGCAGCCGCTTCTTGGCGGCGAGCGAGCCCGCGATGGCCAGCACCGGCACGATCACGCCGAAGCGACCGAACCACATGGCCAGCCCCAGCAGCACGTTGTAGAACGGCGTGTTGGCCGACAGTCCCGCGAAGGCGCTGCCGTTGTTGTTGCCCGCCGACGTGAGGGCGTAGAGGATCTCTGAAAAGCCATGGGCGCCCGGGTTGGCGATGCCGGCCTGGCCCGCCTGCGCGATCACGGCGACCGCTGCGCCCACCAGCACGAGGATGGGCGTGACCAGGATGGCCACCGAAGTGAGCTTCATCTCGCGCACTTCGATCTTCTTGCCCAGGTACTCCGGCGTGCGGCCGATCATCAGCCCCGCCATGAACACTGCGAGGATGGCGAACACCAGCATGCCGTACAGGCCCGTGCCCACGCCGCCGAAGACCACCTCGCCCAATTGCATCAGCACCATCGGCACCAGCCCGCCCAGCGGGGTGAACGAGTCGTGCATCGCGTTCACCGCGCCGCACGAGGCGGCCGTCGTCACGGCGGCGAAGAGTGCCGATGCGGTGATGCCGAAGCGCACTTCCTTGCCCTCCATGTTGCCGCCGGACTGCAGCGCCGTCATGGCCTGGTCCACCCCCAGGGCGGCGATGCGCGGGTTGCCGGCCTGCTCGGCGGGAATGACCACGGCCACCGCCACGGCGAACATCAAGGTCATGGCCGCCAGGATCGCCAGCCCCTGGCGCTGGTCGCCCACCACCCGGCCGAACGTGAAGCACAGGGCGGCGGGGATCAGGAAGATCGCCAGCATCTGCACGAAGTTGGTCAGCGGCGTGGGGTTCTCGTACGGATGGGCCGAGTTGGCATTGAAGAAGCCCCCGCCATTGGTGCCCAGCATCTTGATGGCCTCCTGCGATGCCACCGGCCCCATGGCCAGCGTTTGCGTGGCGGTGCTCGCGCTCTCCGTCACCGGGTTGCCGGCCGCGTCTTTCTCGGGCTGCCCGTCGGCCGTCAGCTTCGGGTTCTGGTAGGCCGTGGCCTCCAGCGTGGCAACTTCCTTGGAGGGAGAGAAGTTCTGGATCACGCCCTGCCCCACCAGAAACACGGCGATTACCAGAGACACCGGCACCAGAACCCAGGCGTTGATGCGCACCATGTCGGCCCAGAAGTTGCCCACCAGCCCCTGGCCGTCCGTGCGGCGCGCGGCAAAGCCCCGGGCCAGCGCGAACGCGACGGCGATGCCCGTGGCCGCCGACAGGAAGTTCTGCACCGACAGTCCCAGCATCTGCGTCAGGTAGCCCATGGTGCCCTCGCCCGCATAGCCCTGCCAGTTAGTGTTGGAGACGAAGCTCACCGCCGTGTTGAAAGCCGAGTCGGGCGATACGGCAGGCATGCCCTGCGGGTTGAGCGGCAGCCAGGCCTGCAGGCGCTGCAGGCCGTACACGAACACGGCACCGATGGCATTGAACGCCAGCAAGGCCAGCGCGTAGTGCCGCCAGTGCATGCTCTCTTCGGGCCGCACGCCGGCCACGCGGTACAGCGATGACTCGGCGCGGTGCATCCATTGCGGCAGCCGGCCATCGCAGATCGCGGCCAACCATCGGCCCAGGGGCCAGGCCAGCACGAGGAGCACGAGGAGGAACAGGGCCAGCAGGCCCCAGGCGGACGCGTCCATATCAGAACTCCTCGGCGCAGATGAGCGCGAACACCAGGTACGCGAACAGGACGACGGCCACGATGGCGCCGAAGCCGTAGAGCACGTCGAGCGCGATCACCGCGATGCCCCCTTGGGGCCGTCGAACCGGCCCAGCAGCACCACGGCCTCCGCCATGGCCACCCACAGCGCCACCAGCGCTGCAATCCACACGATGTCCATCTCTCACTCCTGCATCAAAACGATGGAATCGATTCTCGGAAGGTGCCCGTAAAAAGGGTGCACAGACTGGGGCACGGGGCGTAAACGCGCCGTAAAAATGCGTGGCGGCGGGGTGCCGTTACCGATTCTTGATGGGCGGTGCCATGCTTTTGACACCGTTTTTACGGGTGCCTGCCTACGCTTTGCGCTTTTCCAACGACCGCGTGAAGCCATGACCCCTTTCCCCGTTTTCAGAGCCCTTCCCCTGGCCGCCGCCCTGTGCGCGGCCCTGCCGCTGCTGGCCCACGCCCAGTTCACGGGCAACCTCGCCCTCACCTCGAACTACAAGTTCCGCGGGCAGGACCAGGACATGCTCCGTTCGAACCAGTTCGCCAAGACCGGCGCCTTCAAGCCGGCGGTGCAGGGCGGCGTCGACTACGCCTTCGGCGACAGTGGCTGGTACATCGGCAGCTGGAACGCCAGCGTGAACTGGCTGCGCGGCAACCGCCTGGAGAGCGACCTCTACGGCGGCTACAAATGGAAGGCCGGTGCCACCGATCTCGACGTGGGCGCCCTCGCCTACCTCTACCCCGGCAACCGCAGCGGCAACACCACCGAGCTGTATGCCAGCGCCACCCATGCCGACGAAGCCCTGGGCACGTTCACGCTCAAGTACTCGCACACCGTGTCGGACGACTATTTCGGCTATGCGGGCGCCCGGACGGGCTCGGGCCTGTCGGGGCGCAACACGGGCTATGTGAACCTGGCGTACAGCCACGCGCTGGGCGCGCAGCTCAGCTTGAAGGCCGCCATCGGCTATACGCGAATGGCCGGAGACATCCGCCGCCTGGGATGGCCCAGCTACGTCGATTACCAGGTCGGTGCGGCCTACGACTTCGGCGGCGGGCTCTCGCTCACCGGGGCATTGCAGGGGGCCAACCGGCAGGCCGCCTATGCGGCCGCTACCGGCCCGGCAGCGGATGCCGCGCGCTACTCGCCCAACAAAGGGCGCCTCATCGTCACGCTGGCCCAGGTTTTCTGACGGAAGCGCCGCCGGCAAGGCTGGCGCAGCGGCATCTGGTCAAACAGGCCGACGCCAGGAGATTCATTGCCTCTTTAGCTATTAAATTTATAGCAAATTATTCGGCCAGCAGCGCGGCCGGGTCGTCCGAGGCAAGCACGCCCTGCGCCCACGGCCCGAGCTTGCGGGTGTCGGCGCGCAGCACCTCCTGCTTGACCGCGAGGATCTGCGCCGGGTGCATGGAAAAGCTGCGCAGGCCCAGGCCCAGTAGCAGCCGCGTCATGGAGACGTCACCCGCCGTCTCGCCGCACACGCACACGCTCTTGCCCTGGCGCTCGCCCTCGGCAATCACCTGGGCCACCAGCTGCAGCACGGCGGGGTGCAGGGGATCGTAGAGGTGGGCCACGGCCTCGTCGGCGCGGTCGATGGCCAGGGTGTACTGGATCAGGTCGTTGGTGCCGATCGACAGGAAGTCGAAATACTTCAGGAAGCTGCGCACCATGAGCGCGGCGGCCGGCACCTCGATCATCGCCCCCAGTTGCACCGGCCCATGCGGCACGCCGCGCGCCTCCAGCTCGGCGCGGGCCATTTCCACCTGGGCGAGGGTCTGCTGGATCTCACTCACGTGCGCGAGCATCGGGAACAGCAGGTTCACCGGGCCATGCACGGCCGCACGCAGCACGGCGCGCAGCTGCGTGCGGAACATGGCCGGATCGGCCAGGCTCCAGCGGATGGCACGCAGGCCGAGCGCGGGGTTCAGGTAGCTGTCCTTGTAGCCTTTGTCGAGCGGCTTGTCGGCCCCCACGTCGATGGTGCGCAGCGTGACGGGCATGCCGTTCATGCCCTGTACCGCCTCGCGGTAGGCCTGGTACTGCTCCTCCTCGCCAGGCAGGTTACCGTTGCGTCCCATGAACATGAATTCGCTGCGGAACAGGCCCACGCCCGCAGCGCCGCCGCGCAGCGCAGCGGCCGCGTCGGCAGGCTGCTCGATGTTGGCCAGCAGCTCGATCTTCTGCCCATCCAGCGTGACCGCTGGCGTATGGCGCAGGCGCGACAGGCGCTCGCGCTCCAGCGTGGTCTGGCGCTGGCGAAAACCGTATTCGGCCAGGATGATGGGCGACGGGTCCACGATCATCACGCCGGCATCGCCGTCGATGATGACCCAGTCGTCCTGCCGCACCAGCTGGCTGGCGGCCCGCGCGCCCACCACCGCGGGGATGTCCATGCTGCGCGCCACGATGGCCGTGTGCGAGGTCTTGCCGCCCACGTCCGTCACGAAACCGGCAAACACGCTCTTCTTGAACTGCAGCATGTCGGCTGGCGACAGGTCGTGGGCCACCAGCACGAGAGGCACGTCCACCGTGTCGTCCAGCAGCAGGTCCTGCTGGTTGCTGCGGCGGGGGCTGCTGGGCGGCGGCGCCACCGGGCTGGCCACGCCTTTCATGTGGCGCAGGACGCGCTCCACCACCTGCTCCAGATCGGCCTTGCGCTCACGCAGGTACTCGTCCTCCATCTCGTCGAACTGCCGCGCGATGACCTCCAGCTGGGTGGTCAGCGCCCATTCGGCGTTGTAGAGGCGGTCGGTGATCCAATGCTTGACGCCGCTCACCAGCGCCTCGTCCTGCAGCAGCATCATGTGCACGTCGAGCAGCGCCGCCAACTCGGGGGGCGCATCGTGCGGCATCTCGGCCTGCAGGCGCTGCAGTTCCTCCACCACCGCGTTGCGGCCGTTGCGCACGCGCACGATCTCCGCGCCGACCTGGTCCGCCTCGATGAAATAGTGCGCCACGTCCACGCGGCTCGATGCGACCAGCACGGCGCGCCCGATGGCAATGCCGCGGGCGACCGCCAGACCGTGGACGGCGAACGTCATGGCGCTGGCGCTCCGGACCTGTCCGCGGCATGCGCAGGCTGGCAGGCGGCGCGGCAGGCGATCAGCGCGGCCCGCACATCACTCCCCTTCGCCGAACTTGCCGTCGATCAAGGCCCGAAGCGCATCCATGGCTTCCTGCTCCTGCGCGCCGTTGGTCTCCAACTCGACCGTCGAGCCCAGCCCGGCGGCCAGCATCATGACGCCCATGATGCTCTTGGCATTGATGCGCCGCTCGCCCTTGGCCAGCCAGACATCGCACGGAAAACTGCCTGCCAGCTTCGTGAGCTTGGCGGACGCCCGGGCGTGCAGGCCCAGCTTATTGCTGATGGTGATGGTCGTCTTGATCATGGTGGGAACGTCGTATCTGGTTCTGCGGGGCCGAGATCGCCACCTGCATCACGCCCTGGGTGCCGCCAACCACCGCGCGCGAAACGAGCGCCTCCAGCGGTTCATGCCGGTAGCTCACGGTGCGCAGCAGCATGGGCAGATTCACGCCGGTGACCAGCCGTGAGTGCTCGCCATCCACCAGGCGCTGCGCGACATTGCATGGGGTGGCGCCGAACACGTCGGTCAGCACCAGAGTGGGCGAATCGCCGTCGTGCGAAGCCAGCAGGATGCGGGCGGTGGCCAGGGTCTCTTCGGGCGGCGTGTGGGGATGCACGTCGAACGCGAGTACCTCGTCGCCGCAGTCGGGGAAAACATGGAGAGCGCACTCGCGCAGCGCATGGGCCAGCGGGGAGTGGGCAATGATGAGGATGCGCGTGCTCATGGGGCGATGGAGTGAACCGCATTATGGCGCCGCGT
Source organism: Acidovorax sp. BLS4 (assembly GCF_032929295.1). NCBI lineage: Bacteria > Pseudomonadati > Pseudomonadota > Betaproteobacteria > Burkholderiales > Comamonadaceae > Acidovorax > Acidovorax sp. BLS4. The sequence continues at coordinate 3,912,884 of NZ_CP136797.1, read as the reverse complement.
GCAACCTTCGCTGGGCATTCGCAGCCCGCGCGCAAGGCCTGAGGAAGCAGAGGCGACCCCGATCATGGCAGCGCCAGTCCGGCAAAGAACGTGTCCGCGACCGCCATGCGCGGGGCGTCCGTATAGACCACCGCATGGTACAGGCGCGCCTGCCGCCCTTCCATGCGGGCAAACCAGACGGCTTGCGCGATCACCGCACCGCCGTCGCTGCGCCGCCCCTGGGCTTGCAGCCGCACCGACTGCGGCAGGGCCAGGGCACCGGCCGGCACGAAGGCAACAGCACCGGCCTCGGCATCCCCTGCCGCCGGCGCCTGCATGCGTGCCAGCACCGCCGCCCGCCACTGCGCGAGGACAGCGCCCGCCTGCGAGGGGTCTTCGACCACCATGTGCGAAACGGCAAACGTCGCGCCATCGGCCTCGCAGCCCACCATGGCCAGATCCGCGGGCCGCCCACCCAGATCCACCGAACGTGTCGCATGATCCGGCTTGCAAGGCAGCAGCACCGTGAGGCCGGCGCTTTCGAGTGGCACGCTGCGCCAGTTCAGCGCGGGGCTGCAGCCGGCGAGCAGCAGGGCCAGCGCAGAGGCGATACCAATTGGGCAATGCATCCGCGCATTATCCGGAGTGCCGCAATAGGCCTGCCGTGGCAAGCCGGTCCGGGGCTTCGGCTTCGCAGGATCAGCGAACTTTCGCAGGGCCTTGCGCTCCATCACCCCCAAGATCCGGACCGTCCGGCAAAATGTCGACAGACAGCTGCACGCACCGTGCAGACACAGGTGGAAAGAGCGCAATGGGCATCAAGCATTGGTTGGGCGCCGCGGCAGTGGCGGCATTCGCAGGCATCGGCGCCTTCGTGTTCCTGGGCGCCGGCACGTCCCAGGCACCGCAGTCGACCTTTGTGCTGCTGGACGGCTCCAAGAAGACCACCGCCGATCTGCACGGCCAGGTCACCCTGGTCAACTTCTGGGCCACCAGTTGCGTCACCTGCGTGGCCGAGATGCCCGAGGTCGTGGCGACCTACCAGAAGTACCGGGCACAGGGCTTCGACACCTTGGCCGTCGCCATGAGCTACGACCCACCGAGCTATGTGGTGAATTTCGCCGAAACCCGCCAACTGCCGTTCAAGGTTGCCATCGACAACACCGGCGCGGTGGCCCAGGCCTGGGGTGACGTCAAGCTCACCCCGTCCACCTTCATCGTCAACAAGCGCGGCGAGATCGTCAAGACCTATGTCGGGGCTCCCGACTTCCCCGAGCTCCATCGGCTCATCGAGCGCCTGCTGGCAGAGACCTGACCCTCGCTACACGGCTTGGGCGGCCAACCGCCGCTTGAAGGGGCCGGGCAGAGCCCGCTACACTGGCAACTCCTTCGTTCCTAGCAACCGCCTGTGGACCAGCCCTCCGTGGCCCTGCTGACGCCGACCCTTCCTGCCGAGATGGACGCTGTGCGCGACATCTTCCGGGAATATGCCGACAGCTTGGGCATCGACCTGTATTTCCAGAACTTCGAGGCCGAACTGGCCACCCTGCCGGCGGACTATGCACCGCCGCGTGGCCAGATCCTGCTGGCGGAAGTGGACGGTGCCATCGCGGGCTGCTGTGCCCTGCGCCCCATGGACAACGCCGATTACCCCAACGCCAGCGAAATGAAGCGCCTGTATGTGCGCAAGGCATTCCGCGGTTTCGGCCTCGGCCGGCAACTGGCAGAGGCCATTCTCGATGCCGCGCGGCAAGCGGGATATGCCTGCGTGCTGCTCGATACGCTCGATGGCATGGAATCGGCCCGTGCGCTGTATGCCGACTTGGGCTTCGAAGAAATCCCGCCCTACTATCACAACCCCATCGCAGGCTCGCACTACCTCAAGGCGGATATCGATTAATGCACGGCGAGCAGGCGCCGGGACGGAGCACCCGATGCCGGGCCGCCATGACCAGCGTGTTGGCTGGGCACAAAGGGCAGTGCTCCGCCTCTGGGGACCGTGCTGCCATCACCACACAACGCCTGCTGTGAGGTCACCCAGCAAACCGCATGGCGCTGGACGCGGGATGGGAAATCTCCTCTCCCATCCCCAGCCAGCGGCACCTTGTGCGTTCAGCCCTTGGCCTGTGCCAGTAGCGTTGCCGCGTCGCTCACTTCGAACTTGCCGGGCGCTTCGATGTTCAGTGATGCCACCTTGCCATCTTTCACCAGCATCGAATAGCGATTGCTGCGCAGGCCCAGGCCCTTGCCGTTCAAATCCAGCGTCAGGCCCGTGGCCTTGGCAAAAGCGGCATCGCCGTCCGCCAGCATGCGTACCTTGCCCTGCGTCTTCTGATCGCGCGCCCAGGCACCCATCACGAACGCGTCATTCACGCTTAGGCACCAGATCTCGTCCACACCCGCGGCCTTGAAAGCCTCGGCCTGCTCCACATATCCGGGAACATGCTTGGCGGAACAGGTTGGCGTGAAGGCACCTGGCACGGCAAACAGCGCGATGGTCTTGCCGGTGGTGGCCTGGTCCACCGCGACAGGGTTGGGGCCGAGGCTGCAACCGTCGCCTTCGACTTCGGAATACTCCATCAAGGTGATGGCGGGCAGGGTTTCACCGACTTTGATCATGCTGGGCTCCTAGGGGGTGGAATGAGGGACCTGCAGAACGCGGGCCCCAAAAAACAAAACGACCCAGCATTGTGGGTCGTTTTGAGCGGCTTTGCAGCCAACAAGCCCGTAGGGCTTGTAAGGATCTGCCAATCAGACCAGTGCGGCCTTCTGGACCAGACGGGTGGCAACCCAGTTCTTGGTCTTGGAGATCGGACGGCTTTCCGTGATCTCGATGGTGTCACCCAACTTGTATTCGCCCTTTTCGTCATGGGCGTGGTACTTGCTGGATTTCGCCACGATCTTGCCGTAGAGCTCGTGCTTCACACGGCGCTCGACCAGCACGGTCACGGTTTTCGTACGCTTGTCGCTGACCACCTTGCCAATCAAGGTGCGCTTGAGGGATTTTTTAGCTTCCGTCATGTGGGCTCCTTACTTGGCGGCTTGCTTTTCAGCAAGAATGGTCTTGGCACGAGCGATATCCCGACGGGTGATACGCAGCGTATTGGTGTTTGCCAGTTGTTGCGTGGCCTTCTGCATGCGCAGACCGAAGTGGGCCTTTTGCAAGGACTTGATTTCGGTTTCGATGCCAGCGACGTCTTTTTGGCGCAGTTCAGCAGCTTTCGTCATTTCGATTCTCCTGAATTTAAGCGCCAATTTGACGAGCCACGAACGTGGTGCGCAGCGGCAGCTTGGCAGCAGCCAGGCGGAACGCTTCACGGGCCAGTTCTTCAGGCACACCGACGATCTCGAACACCACCTTGCCGGGCTGAATTTCAGCCACGTAATACTCGGGGTTGCCCTTACCGTTACCCATCCGAACTTCGGCGGGCTTGGTAGAGATCGGCTTGTCGGGGAACACGCGGATCCAGATACGGCCGCCACGCTTCACGTGACGGGAGATCGCACGGCGTGCGGCCTCGATCTGGCGGGCCGTCAGGCGACCACGGTCCGTGCACTTCAGGCCGAAGTCACCGAAGGCCACCGAATTGCCACGGGTGGCAACGCCGGTGTTACGGCCCTTCTGCTCTTTGCGGTACTTGCGGCGAGCGGGTTGCAGCATCTTTATTCTCCTTTGCCGTCCGCTGCTGTAGCGGGCGCGTCAACCTTGCGAACGCGCTTAACGGCGGTGTTATCGGCGCCACCGGCACCGGCGGGCTTGTCGCTACCGTCTGCAGGTGCCGCATTGGCACCGGCTGGACGGCGTGGACCACCACGGCCTGCACCCGGACGATCGCCACCTGGGCGGCCATCGCGACGCGGGCCACGGGGACGACGCTCTTCTTCTGGACGCGGTGTTTCCACTGCGGGCAGATCGTTGCGGCCCAGCGTATCGCCCTTATAGACCCAGACCTTGACGCCGATGACGCCGTAGGTGGTCTTGGCTTCGGACGTGCCGTAGTCGATGTCAGCGCGCAGGGTGTGAAGCGGCACGCGACCTTCGCGGTACCACTCGCAACGGGCGATTTCAATCCCGTTCAGACGGCCGGACGACATGATCTTGATGCCCTGGGCACCCAGACGCATGGCGTTTTGCATGGCGCGCTTCATGGCGCGGCGGAACATGATCCGCTTTTCCAGCTGTTGCGTGATGCTGTCGGCGATCAGCTTGGCATCGATTTCGGGCTTGCGCACTTCTTCGATGTTCACTGCAACCGGCACGCCCAGACGCGTAGCGAGTTCCTTCTTCAGGTTCTCGATGTCTTCGCCCTTCTTGCCGATCACCACGCCCGGACGTGCCGAGTAGATGGTGATGCGGGCATTCTTGGCGGGGCGCTCGATCAGGATGCGCGAGACGGCAGCGTTCTTCAGCTTGGCCTTCAGGTATTCGCGCACCTTGATGTCTTCGGCCAGCATGCCGGCGAAGTCACGGTTGCTCGCGTACCAACGGCTGGCCCAGTTGCGGCTGACCGCCAGGCGGAAGCCGGTAGGATGGATTTTCTGTCCCATAGTCTTCCTCGGGCCTTCAGTTGCCAACCGTCACGTACACATGGCACGTGGGCTTGCTGATGCGATTGCCGCGGCCTTTGGCGCGCGCGGTGAAACGCTTGAGCGTGGTGCCTTGTTCGACGTAGATGGTCTTGACCTTCAGTTCGTCGATGTCGGCGCCGTCGTTGTGCTCAGCGTTGGCGATGGCGGACTCCAGCACCTTCTTGACGATTCCTGCAGCTTTTTTCTGCGTGAACGTCAGGATGTTCAGAGCCTGGTCGACCTTCTTGCCGCGGATCAGATCAGCGACCAGACGGCCCTTGTCGACCGACAGACGGACGCCCCGGAGGACTGCACGTGTTTCAGACATGGTCGTTCCTTACTTCTTCTGGACTTTCTTGTCCGCGGGGTGACCCTTGAAGGTGCGCGTCAGGGCGAATTCGCCCAGCTTGTGGCCCACCATCTGGTCGGTGACATACACCGGTACGTGCTGCTTGCCGTTGTGCACGGCAATGGTCAGACCGATGAAATCGGGCAGAACCATGGAGCGACGCGACCAAGTCTTGACTGGTTTCTTGTCCTTGGTCGCAATGGCCTTTTCGACCTTTGCCATCAAGTGGTGGTCAACAAACGGACCCTTTTTGAGAGAGCGAGTCATTTGTTATCCCTTACTTCTTGCGACGCGACACAATCATCACTTGTGTGCGCTTGTTGTTGCGGGTGCGATAACCCTTGGTCAGATTGCCCCAAGGATCGACTGCATGGCGGCCTTCGCCGGTGCGGCCTTCGCCACCACCGTGCGGGTGATCCACCGGGTTCATGGCCACGCCACGAACCGTTGGGCGAATACCCATCCAGCGCTTCACACCGGCCTTGCCGAGTTGGCGCAGGCTGTGCTCTTCGTTGGCGACTTCGCCGATGGTTGCACGGCACTCGATGTGGATCTTGCGCACTTCGCCAGAGCGCATGCGCACCTGGGCGTACGTGCCTTCACGGGCCAGCAGCGTTGCGGAAGCACCTGCCGAGCGTGCGATCTGCGCACCGGCACCGGGCTTGAGCTCGATGCAGTGGATGGTCGAACCCACGGGGATGTTGCGGATCGGCAGCGTGTTGCCTGCACGGATCGGGGCTTCGGAGCCGCTCAGGAGCGTGCTGCCGACTTCCAGACCACGGGGGGCAATGATGTAACGGCGCTCGCCGTCGGCATAGCACACCAGAGCGATGTGGGCCGTACGGTTCGGATCGTATTCAATGCGCTCGACCTTAGCGGGGATGCCATCCTTGTTGCGGACGAAATCCACCACGCGGTAGTGGTGCTTGTGACCGCCGCCCTTGTGGCGGGTCGTGATGTGACCGTTGTTGTTGCGACCGGCCTTCTGGAACTGAGGCTCCAGCAGCGGTGCATACGCTTCACCCTTGTACAGGTGGTCACGGGTAACCTTCACCACAGCGCGTTGGCCGGGCGAAGTGGGTTTCATTTTGATGACGGCCATGATTACGCGGCCTCCCCGGACAGGTTCAGCTCTTGACCTGGTTGCAGCGTGACATAAGCCTTGCGCACGTTGTCGCGGCGGCCCATGGTCTTGCCAAAACGCTTGGCCTTGCCTTTGGTGTTCACCACAGAGACGCCCTTGACCTCGACCTTGAACATCAATTCCACAGCGGCCTTGATTTCTGGCTTGGTTGCGTTCTGCAGCACCTTGAACGTCACAGCATTGGACTTCTCGGCAACCATGGTGGCCTTTTCGGACACGATGGGAGCGACCAGCACTTGCATCAGACGACCTTCGTCAAACTTGGGCGTGCTCATGCGAACATCTCCTTGAGTTTGTCGATCGCGCCCTTGGTGACGAGCACTTTCTTGTAGTGCACCAGCGACACGGGGTCTGCGTAACGGGGTTCAACGATGAACACGTTCTTCAGATTGCGCGAAGCAAGGTACAGGTTTTCGTCCACTTCGTCGGCGATCACCATCACCGACTGCAGGTTCATCGCCTTGAACTTGTCGGCGAGCACCTTGGTCTTGGGGCTTTCCAGCGTCAGCGAGTCCACCACGGCCAGACGGCCTTCACGGGCCAGCTGCGAAAAGATCGCAGCCATACCAGCGCGGTACATCTTCTTGTTGATCTTCTGCGTGAAGTTTTCTTCAGGCAGATTCGGGAAGATGCGACCGCCCCCACGCCACAGAGGCGAGGAGGTCATACCAGCGCGAGCGCGGCCGGTGCCTTTTTGCTTGAAGGGCTTCTTGGTGGAGTGCTTGACCTGCTCGCGGTCTTTTTGAGCACGCGTGCCCTGGCGGGCATTGGCCTGGTAAGCCACCACGATCTGGTGAACCAGATCTTCGTTGTATTCGCGACCGAACACGGTTTCGGGCGCATCGAACTTCGATGCGGCCTGGCCTTGGTCATTCAGGAGTTCGAGCTGCATTAGTTCGCTCCCTTGGAAGCTTTGGCCTTGACTGCCGGACGCACCGTCACGAACCCGCCCTTGGAGCCCGGAATGGCGCCCTTGATCAAGAGCAGTTGACGCGCTTCGTCGATGCGGATGACATCGAGGTTTTGCGTGGTCTTGGTGACATCGCCCAGGTGGCCGGTCATGCGCTTACCGGGGAACACGCGACCGGGGTCTTGTGCCATACCGATGGAGCCAGGCACATTGTGCGAACGGCTGTTACCGTGCGATGCGCGCTGCGAGGCCATGTTGTGGCGCTTGATCGTGCCAGCGTAACCCTTGCCGATCGACGTGCCTTGCACGTCCACCTTCTGGCCCACGGTGAACAGCGTCACGGGGACGGTGGAACCGACGGCGTACTGGGCGGCGACGTCAGCGGTCACGCGGAATTCGCGGATCACTTCACCGGCTTCGACGCCGGCCTTTGCCAGATGGCCCGCTGCGGGCTTGGTCACACGCGATGCCTTGCGCGAACCAAACGTGACCTGCAAGGCCACGTAGCCATCGTTCTCTTGGGTTTTAACCTGGGTCACGCGGTTGTTGGACACATCCACCACCGTGACGGGCACTGCGTCCCCGTCATCGGTGAACAGACGCATCATGCCCACCTTGCGGCCCAGCAACCCTTGGGAGTTGCTTTGACTCATTGATTTTCTCCAAAACTTTCACCGCCTCGACTTCAATTGGCCAAAGCGTTTGCACAACGTTTGCACCGCCGTGCGCGAAAGAAGGTTGATAAAACTCCGCCGCCGTCACGCAAAGCGCAAAAAAGGCGAAGCCGCAAAGTATAACGCGGGCTGCTTTTGCAAGCAAGTCCGCGTTATGTGTTGGCGCGCAGCAACCGCCGCGCCCCAGAGCCGCTAAATTACTGCAGCTTGATTTCGACGTCCACGCCAGCCGGCAGGTCGAGCTTCATCAGCGCGTCCACCGTCTTGTCCGTCGGATCGACGATGTCCATCAGGCGCTGGTGCGTGCGGATTTCGAGCTGGTCGCGGCTGGTCTTGTTGACGTGCGGCGAACGCAGGATGTCGAAACGCTTCATGCGCGTCGGCAGGGGCACGGGGCCCTTGACGATGGCGCCGGTGCGCTTGGCGGTATCAACGATCTCGGCAGCGGACTGGTCGATCAGCTTGTAATCAAACGCCTTCAGGCGGATGCGGATTTTTTGCTTGGACATGGCAAGTTCCTTTGTGCCTGAGGCTTAAGCAATGATCTTGGCCACGACGCCGGCGCCGACGGTACGGCCGCCTTCACGGATGGCGAAGCGCAGGCCTTCTTGCGTGCGACTGGAGCCATCGGTGGATCAGGCGCTTTATTGCGAATAGGACGGGGCCGGGAATACGGGGGCAACATCAAAATAGGCCATAATTGACGTTTACGTAAACGTAACTCAGCCAAGCCATGCCGATCACGCTGTCTGACCTGCCCATCCCGACCATGTGCACCGCGTTTCTCAGAGTTTTGCCCTTCAGGGCGCCATGCGCACTTTGGGCGCGCAGCTGGGGCACATTGCCCCGGGCGAGGTGGACATCGAATTGGACTGGGCCGCGTCGCTGACACAACAGCATGGTTTTTTACATGCGGGAATGGTGTCCGCCGCGCTGGATTCCGCCTGCGGATACGCGGCCTTTACCCTGATGCCTGACGAGGCCGCGGTGTTGACAATCGAATTCAAGATCAACCTGTTGGCGCCGGCGCGCGGGCCCCGCTTTCGCATGGAAGGCCGTGTCGTCAAGCCGGGCCGGACCATCACGGTGTGCGAAGGCCGGGCCTACGGTGTTGACGGCAGCCAGGAAAAACTGATCGCCACCATGGGCTGCACGCTCATGTCCGTCATCGGGCGCGATGGCATTGCCGGCTGAACTTCTTCTTCATTAATTCCCAAAATAGGAGACTCCATGACCCTCGCCAGCCTTCCCGGCCTGAATTTCCAACTGGGCGAAGACATTGATGCCTTGCGCGATGCTGTGCGCGATTTCGCGCAAGCCGAGATCGCACCGCGTGCGGCGGAGATCGATCGCACCGACCAGTTCCCCATGGACTTGTGGCGCAAGATGGGCGAGTTGGGCGTGCTCGGCATCACCGTGCCGGAGGCGTACGGAGGTGCGCATATGGGGTATCTCGCGCACATGGTGGCGATGGAGGAAATTTCGCGGGCCAGCGCATCGGTGGGCCTGTCCTACGGCGCCCACAGCAATCTGTGCGTGAACCAGATCAACCGGAACGGTTCCGAAGAGCAAAAGCGCAAGTACCTGCCCGGCCTGATCAGTGGCGAGCATGTGGGCGCGCTGGCCATGAGCGAGCCGGGCGCCGGCTCCGATGTGATCAGCATGAAGCTCAAGGCCGAAGACAAAGGCGGCTATTACCTGCTCAACGGCACCAAGATGTGGATCACCAACGGCCCGGACGCCGACACGCTGGTGGTTTACGCCAAGACGGAGCCCGAACTGGGGGCACGCGGTGTCACGGCTTTCCTGATCGAAAAGGGAATGAAGGGCTTCAGCATTGCGCAAAAGCTCGACAAGCTTGGCATGCGGGGAAGCCACACGGGTGAGTTGGTGTTCGAGAATGTCGAAGTTCCAGCGAGCCAGATCCTGGGCACCGTCAACGGTGGTGCCAAGGTTCTCATGAGCGGGCTCGACTACGAACGGGCGGTGTTGACCGGCGGGCCGTTGGGGATCATGCAGGCGGTCATGGACAACGTGGTGCCCTACATCCACGACCGCAAGCAGTTCGGCCAGAGCATCGGCGAGTTCCAGCTGATCCAGGGCAAGGTGGCCGACATGTACACGGTGCTGCAGGCGGGCCGCTCGTTTGCCTACACGGTGGCGAAGAACCTCGACATGCTGGGGACCGACCATGTGCGCCAGGTGCGCAAGGACTGCGCGTCCGTCATCCTGTGGTGCGCCGAAAAAGCCACCTGGATGGCCGGCGAGGGTGTTCAGATTTTTGGCGGAAACGGTTACATCAACGAATACCCGTTGGGCCGGTTGTGGAGAGATGCAAAACTCTACGAGATCGGCGCCGGCACCAGCGAAATTCGCCGTATGCTAATCGGCCGCGAATTGTTCGCGGAAACATGCTGATTTGTTGAACAATCTTCGAAAGAACTGACATGGCCGTTCCCGACATCGAACAACTTTTCGTCCACAACCGTGCGTGGGCAGCGCAGATGGAGCGGGAACGTCCCGGGTTTTTCACGGGCCTCATGGCACAGCAAAAGCCCAAATACATGTGGGTCGGCTGTTCCGACAGCCGCGTGCCAGCCAACCAGATCACCGGATTGGAGCCCGGAGAGGTGTTCGTGCACCGCAACGTGGCCAATGTGGTGGTGCCCACCGATCTGAACTGTCTCTCCACCATCCAGTATGCGGTTGACCAACTGCGGGTCGAACACCTGATGGTGGTCGGCCATTACGGGTGCGGCGGCGTGCTGGCCGCGCTGCAGGATGTGCGTGTGGGCCTGGCGGACAACTGGATCCGCCACGTGAAGGATGTGCGCGACCGCCACCGCGAGCTCATCGCCGCGACGCCGCAGGCGTGGCGCCACGACGTGCTGTGCGAACTCAACGCCATCGAGCAGGTGATGAACGTTGCGCAGACCACCGTGATGCTCGATGCCTGGGCGAGCGGCCAGAACGTCACCCTGCATGCCTGGTGCTACGGCCTCAAGGATGGGTTGATCAAGAACCTGAACCTGGAGGTCTCCGGCACCGAAGGCCTCGACGCGCTTTATCAGGCGGCCGTTGCCGGCATTGCGGCCACCCGCCGCGAGTAAGCTCGCTCTCCTTCGCAGGACGCGGCCCATGTTTCCCCAGCGACTGGATTCCCCCCACGCCTACGCGATCGCCAAGGCAATGATGGATGGCTTCAACCGCCACTATCAGCTGTTCCGCACGGAGTCCGCGCGCGCCAAGCACCGTTTCGAGACGGCCGACTGGCTCGGGCAGCAACGGGCCCAGCGCGAGCGGATCGAGTTCTACGATCTGCGCGTGAAGGAATGCGTGCGACGGCTGGACAAGGAGTTCAACGCGGGCGAGCAGCCCATGGACGTGTGGCACCAGGTCAAGCTGCATTACATCGGCCTGCTCGTGGACCACCACCAGCCCGAGCTGGCCGAGACGTTCTTCAACTCGGTCACGACGAAGATCCTGCACCGCACGCATTTCCACAACAACTTCATCTTCGTGCGGCCGGCCGTGAGCACGGAGTACATCGAAAACGAGGAGCCGGCCGCCCGGCCGACGTACCGCGCCTATTACCCGTCGCCGGACACACTGCACGAGACGTTGGTCCGCATCGTGGACAACTTCCAGCTGCAGCGCGAGTTCGAAGACCTCGACCGCGATACCCGCCATGTGCTGGCAGCCCTCCAGCAGCGCCTGGGGCCACATACCAAGCTGCGCGCCAATTTCCAGGTGCAGGTGCTGTCGGGCCTGTTCTATCGGAACAAGGGCGCCTACCTGGTGGGGAAGGTGATCAACGGCTTCAACGAACTGGCGTTTGCCTTGCCGATCCTGCACGGCAGCGCGGGCCGCCTGGTGATCGATGCGGCCCTGTTCGGCGAGGACGACCTGCAGATGCTGTTCAGCTTCGCGCGGGCGTATTTCATGGTGGACATGGAAATCCCGAGCGCCTACGTGCAGTTCCTGCGCAGCCTGATGCCGCGCAAGCCCCGGGCCGAGCTGTACAACGCGCTGGGCCTGGCCAAGCAAGGCAAGACGCTTTTCTACCGCGACTTCCTGCACCACCTGCGTTATTCCAGCGACCGCTTTCGCATCGCGCCGGGCATCAAGGGGATGGTGATGCTGGTGTTCGATCTGCCCAGCTTCCCATTCGTGTTCAAGCTCATCAAGGACTACTACCCGCCGCCGAAGGACACGACGCGCGAGCAGATCCAATCCAAGTACCTGCTGGTCAAGCAGCACGACCGCGTGGGCCGCATGGCCGATACGCTCGAATACAGCGAGGTGGCCTTTCCGCGCGAGCGATTCGAAGACGGGCTGATCGCCGAGATCGAGAAATTCGCCCCGAGCCAGCTGGAGATCAGCGACCGCGACGGCGACGGCCAGATCGAAGTCATCATCAAGCACCTGTACATCGAGCGGCGGATGATTCCGCTCAACATCTACCTGCAGGAGGCCTTCGAGGCCGGCCTGCACGATCCGCGCGCGCGCCAGCAGATGGAGCGCAGCGTGGTCGAATACGGCAATGCGATCAAGGATCTGGTGGCCGCCAACATCTTTCCCGGCGACATGCTGTGGAAGAACTTCGGCGTCACGCGCAACGGCAAGGTGGTGTTCTACGACTACGATGAGATCGAATACCTCACCGATTGCCAGTTCCGCCGCGTGCCCGCGGCGCGCAACGAAGAGGACGAGATGAGCTGCGAGGTCTGGTATGCCGTGGGTCCGCGCGACGTATTCCCGGAAACCTTCGCCCCCTTTTTGCTCGGCAACGACGCGGTGCGCGATGTGTTCATGCGCTACCACGCCGATCTGCTGGATGCGGACTTCTGGCAGTCGCACAAGGAGCGCATCCAGGCGGGCCATGTGTACGACGTCTTTCCCTATGACAACGAACGGCGATTCTCGTCCGGGACTGCACCGCCTTCCTGAGCGCCGCCGTGGCCGCACCCTGGCCCATCCCTTCGGCTTTTTAACCCCTTCCCCCCTCTTTTTGCAGGAGCAACAGCATGAGCAGTGATTCCATCGTCATCGTCGGTGCCGCGCGCACCCCCATGGGCGCCTTCCAGGGCGATTTCTCCAGCCTGGCGGCGCACGACCTGGGCGGCGTGGCCATTCGCGCCGCCGTCGAGCGCGCTGGCATCGCGCCGGAGTCGGTCGAAGAGGTGCTGTTCGGCAATTGCCTGATGGCCGGCCAGGGCCAGGCGCCCGCGCGCCAGGCAGGCTTCAAGGGCGGGCTGCCGCAGAGCGCCGGCGCCGTGACGCTGAGCAAGATGTGCGGCTCGGGCATGAAGGCCGCGATGTTCGCGCACGACCTGCTGCTGGCCGGCACGCACGATGTGATCGTCGCCGGCGGCATGGAGAGCATGACCAACGCGCCGTACCTGCTGCAAAAGGGCCGCGGCGGCTACCGCCTGGGCCATGACCGCATCTTCGACCACATGATGCTCGACGGCCTGGAGGACGCCTACGAGCCCGGCCGCTCGATGGGTACCTTCGGCGAGGATTGCGCCGCCAAGTACCAGTTCACGCGCGAGCAGCAGGATGCCTTCGCCGTGGCCAGCGTGCAGCGCGCCAAGGCGGCCAGCGACTCCGGCGCGTTCGCCGACGAGATCGCATCGGTCACGGTCAAGACCCGCGCGGGCGAGACCGTGGTGTCGGTGGACGAAGGCCCGGGCAAGGTCAAGCTGGACAAGATTCCCCAGCTCAAGCCCGCGTTCAAGAAGGACGGCACCATCACCGCCGCCTCCAGCTCCAGCATCAACGACGGCGCGGCCGCGCTCGTGATGATGCGCGAGTCCACCGCCCTCAAGCTCGGCCGCCAGCCCATCGCCCGCATCGTGGCCCATGCCATGCACGCCCAGGCTCCGGAATGGTTCACCACCGCGCCGGTCGGCGCCACCCAGAAAGCCTTGAACAAGGCCGGCTGGAGCGTGCTGGACGTGGACCTGTGGGAAGTGAATGAGGCCTTTGCCGTCGTGCCCATGGCGCTCATGAAGGAGCTGAACGTGTCGCACGACATCGTGAACGTGAACGGTGGCGCCTGCGCCCTGGGCCACCCCATCGGTGCCAGCGGTGCCCGCATCATGGTCACGCTGATCCATGCGCTGAAGGCGCGCGGCAAGAAGCGCGGCCTGGCCACGCTGTGCATCGGCGGGGGCGAAGGCACGGCCGTCGCGCTGGAGCTGATCTGATCGAGGTCCGTGGCGTATTGCTATTAAATATATAGCAATACGCCCTAGAATTGATTGCGGTGGAAGCCGATTGGATACAAGGATTCAGGCAGTGACCCAGACCGTTCTCGTTATCGGCGCATCGCGCGGCATCGGGCTCGAATTCGTGCGGCAATACCGCAAGGCCGGCTGGCGCGTGATCGCCACCGTGCGCGACGACGCCGGCCGCGAGCGCGTACAGTCCCTGGGGGCCGAGCCGATGCGCGTGGATGTGGCCGACCCGGCCAGCGTCAGCGGCCTGGCCTGGCTTTTGGACGGCGAAAAGCTCGACGTGGCGCTCTACGTGGCGGGCGTGATCCGCCGGCCCTCGGCGCTCACCCCGCCCACGCGCGAGGATTTCGACGCCGTCATGCGCACCAACGTGCTCGGCGCCATGCAGGCGCTGCCACAGGTCGCGCCCCATGTGGCGATGGCGGGCGGCACCCTGGCGTTCCTGTCGTCCGCCATGTCGCTGATCGGCAGCGTGCCGGGCAGCGATTCGTGGCTGTACCGCACGAGCAAGGCCGCGCTCAACATGGCGGTGGCCGCTGCGCAGCACGACTATCCGGAGGCCACGCTCATCACGCTCGACCCGGGCTGGGTGCAAACCGACATGGGGGGCGAGAGCGCGGCGCTCACGCCCGAGGCGAGCGTGCGCGGCATGCGCGCGGTGCTGGCGGGCGTCACCTCGGCCGACCGGGGCCGGCTGCTGCACCACGACGGCCGCCGGGCCGCGCACTGGTGAGCGCCGCAGCGCTGGAAGCCCCGCGCGGGGCGGCGGTGATCGCGCCGACCGCACATGGCGCGAACCATTTCAACCTGCTGCGTCTGGCGGCGGCGATCGCCGTGCTGCTGTCCCATGGCGAATTCCTCTACCGCTTGAGCATGCCCGTGCCCTTCTCCGGACACAGCCTCGGCTCGCTGGCGGTGTACTGCTTTTTCTTCATCAGCGGTTACCTCGTGTGCCAGAGCTGGGAGCGCGAGCCGGACATCGGCGTGTTCTGGGCCAAGCGCGTGGCGCGCATCTTTCCCGGGCTGGTGGTGGCGACCGCGTTCTCGGTGTTCGTGCTGGGCTGGGCCATGACGCAGCTGCCGACGGCGCAGTACTGGTCCGATGCCCGCACGTGGATCCATTTCCTCAACAACGCCGTGGGGCTGGCCGTCGTGCAGGTGCTTCCGGGCGTGTTTGAGAACAACCCTTTCGCCCGGTCGGTGAACGGCTCGCTGTGGACGATCCGCTACGAGCTGTTGATGTACCTGCTGCTGTCGATGGCGGGCGTGGCGGGATGGACGCGGCGGCGCTGGGTGTATCCCGTCGCTGCGCTGCTCATGGCGGTGTCCTGGCAGTGGGCGCGGGAGGCCGGCTGGGATGCCTGGGTCGATGCCGGGCCGCGGTGGCTCACGGCGCTCTTCCACCTGTTCCACTGGGCGGAGGTGTCCGGGTTCGGCGTGGCGTTCCTGCTCGGCTGCACCTTCGCAGCCTACCGCGTGCGCAGCGGCCCGTGGCTGCTGGCGGTGGCCGTGCTGGGCGGCGCCTTGGCGTGGTTCACGCCGCAGGCGTGGAGCGTGCAGATCGGCGTGTGGGCCCTGGTGGCGGCCGGCATTTTCTGGGCCGCGCACGTGGGCGGTGGCCGCTCGGGCGGCTGGCTGCGCGAGGACCTGTCCTATGGCGTCTACATCTACGCCTTTCCGATCCAGCAGGCCGTGACGGAAATCAGCCTCAGGCGCGGCTGGAGCCTAGCGGTGTGCATCGCGGTGTCGCTCGCGCTGACGCTGGCCATGGCGGCGTTCTCGTGGTTCTGCATCGAAAAGCCTGGAGTGCGCTATGGGCGGCGCGTGGTGGAGCATTGGTCGCGCCGCCGCGGCCTGCGCATGCACGGCACGCCGGTGTAGCCGGCGCTGGCCGGCACCGTGAGGCGGATGCGCCGGGTTCGGCAAACGAATTTTCAAGGCCCCTTCAGAGCCATTTCTTTCGACGACGGAGACAAAAAGCATGCTGTTGAATCAAGACCAGGAAATGATCCGCGACGCGGTGCGCGACTTCGCCCAGCGCGAGCTGTGGCCGCACGCCGCCCGCTGGGACCGCGAGCACCACTTTCCCCGCGAGGCCCACCAGGGCCTGGCCGCGTTGGGCGCCTACGGCATCTGCGTGCCTGAAGAGGACGGCGGCGCGGGGCTCGACTACCTGACGCTCGCGCTGGTGCTGGAGGAGATCGCGGCCGGCGACGGCGGCACCAGCACGGCCATCAGCGTGACCAACTGCCCGGTGAACGCCATCCTCATGCGCTACGGCAATGCCGCGCAGAAGAAGGCCTGGCTCGCGCCGCTGGCGCAGGGCCGGATGCTGGGCGCGTTCTGCCTGACCGAGCCGCATGTGGGCTCGGACGCTTCGGCCCTGCGCACGACGGCGGTGAAGGACGGCGACGGCTACGTGATCAACGGCGTCAAGCAGTTCATCACCAGCGGCAAGAACGGCCACGTGGCCATCGTCATCGCGGTCACCGACAAGGGCGCGGGCAAGAAGGGCATGAGCGCCTTCCTGGTGCCCACCGACTCGCCGGGCTACACCGTCGCGCGGCTGGAGGACAAGCTTGGTCAGCACAGCAGCGACACGGCACAGATCCAGTTCGACCAATGCCGCGTGCCGGCCGAGAACTTGATCGGTGCGGAGGGCGAGGGCTACAAGATCGCGCTCGGCGCGCTGGAGGGCGGGCGCATCGGCATCGCCGCGCAGAGCGTGGGCATGGCACGCAGCGCGTTCGAGGCCGCGCTGGCGTATTCGAAGGAGCGCGAGAGCTTCGGCACGCCCATCTTCAACCACCAGGCGGTGGGATTTCGGCTGGCCGACTGCGCCACGCAGATCGAGGCGGCGCGCCAGCTCATCTGGCACGCGGCGGCGCTGCGCGATGCCGGCCGGCCGTGTTTGAAAGAGGCCGCCATGGCCAAGCTCTTCGCCAGCGAGATGGCCGAGCGCGTGTGCAGCGCGGCGATCCAGACGCTGGGCGGCTACGGCGTGGTGAACGACTTTCCCGTGGAGCGCATCTACCGCGATGTGCGCGTGTGCCAGATCTACGAAGGCACGAGCGACGTGCAGAAGATCATCATCCAGCGCGCGCTGGCCTGAGTTTGATGGCGCGGTGGTGGTGCGGGTGCGGACATCCTCGCATGGGCTGACCGCGCCGTCAGGCGCGGCGGGGGATGGGTTTCCGGCGCTGTGAGGGGCGAGTGGTCCGGGCGTGCTATTCCTTCAAGGTCTAGAAGGACGGCCTGCATTTTTCGCTGGTTTGCCCAGTGCTTCGCCATGATGGGTTGGCGCGCGCGCAGATATCGGATGCTCTGAGATGCCGGCAGGTCTTGGCGGCAGAAAGAGAGCCATGTTGCCGGAGAACTCATTTCGGATAGATCGAAACCCCGGCCTGGGATCGCAGCGCATGCACACCGACGTGGAGCCATCCCGGTCGGCATCGCCCTCTCCGTCAGTGCTGGATGCGCCAGCCGGACTGCGCAGCGCTGCCAGGCGCCCACCGGGCGCCCAAGAGCATGGCTCTCCCGTGCGCAGCCCGTTGCCACAGTCGCTGTTAGGCAAGGCGCAGGCAAGCACCAAGGCGTCTGCCGCAGCATCGGCGTTGCCTCTGCCTGCGGTGGTACGCCATACGGCCTTCGTCCAGCCACACGCCGGCGTCCGTGGCGAGTCTGATCCCCTGCAGCGCGCTGCAGGCACCCAGCGATCCGCGCGTGTGCCCCGAACGACACTGGGGCAATTGCTGGCTCAGGAGCGCCGGGAGGAGGCCGAGCAGGCGCGATTGGCACTGTTCAATGCCGGTGGCGCACTGAAGCGGTTGAAGGACCGCGCGGCCAGGATGCATCCGTCCACGATGGACCAGCGATGGCACGCCATCTTGAATGGAAAGCCCAAACCCATGGAGGGGAAACGCAAAGAGGCGTTCGAGGATCTGATTTGGGCGGACGTCGTGGCGCTTGGCGAGGCTGGCAATCTCGAAAACTCACGCGCGATCGACGAGATGATCAACGCGTTGAAAAATGGCACCGCAGGCCCTTCCATCCTGGAGCAAGACCGGCAGATGCTGTTGGAAGTGCTTGAAGGATGGGCCGTCAACTGCCGATACGATGAGCTGAACCTGAAAATCACTCCCTATACGCGGCTGACCTTTACCGACGACCAGGTTCTTGAAAAGCCCGAGAAGCTGGGATCGGGAACGTTCAATACGGTGTTTTCGGTCAAGCTGACGGGCCCGGATGGCGTTCCGATCGACGCCATTTTCAAGCCGCTCCGCACGGAGGAGCGTGGATGGGTGGCCATGGAAACCGGTATTCCGCCTGACGATCCACAGATCGCAATGCGCAACGTGGCCACGGTTGCCTATGTGAGAAAGCTCGGCATGCGCGTGGTGGCCGATACACGCGTCGCGTTGATCGATACCGGACAAGGCCGTCAACTGGGTATGGTGATGGAGCGGGCCCGCGGCAAGTCGGCCGCCGACACTGATCCAAAACTTTTCAGGCAAGCGAACGTATGCGCGGAAGTGACCAAGCTGCAGCTGCTGGATCACCTCACGGGGCAAGGCGATCGCCATGCCGGCAACTATTTCATCAACATCGAACCGGACGGTCGTGCCAAGGTGACGGGGATCGATAACGATCAATGCTTCGGACACAAGATGACGGACCCGGCCGGAATCGCAAGAATCCGGAATGATCCCTCGCGTGAAGGGTTCCACGGGACGGGGCTGCCTCCGGTGGTGGATACCGAAATGGAGCGATCGATTGGCGCGCTCACTGAAACCGACATCCGTTCGATGCTGGGAGACAAGTTGAGTGAGGCCGAGATCGACGCGGCGGTCCAGCGGCACGAAGGCGTCAAGCTGCATATTGCGCAACTGCGTTCCACCAACCGCGTGATCGATCCGGCCGAGTGGGGCGATGCGGGCGTGCAGCAACTCCTGAACAGCCAAAACAGCTACGTGGGGCGCGAGCGTGACCATGCGCTGTCGATCACCACCTGGTGAGGCATTGATCGCCAACGCATGGCCATCGAATTGCGAGTGGCTCATTGCCAATCGCTCTTCGTTTTTTCGCCTTTCGGCCGTGGGCTTCGCAGCAGCGTGCAGGCCCGTGTTGTTGTTCGGCATAGTCGCTCGGGCCGAACCATCCTGGCGGCAGAAAGAAAGCCATGTTGTCGAATATCGCTTCCCGGCTTGCCCGAGGCCTTATACACAATAAGCCCCGCACCTCCGCCGATGTACCGAAGCCTCCTGAGACGCCTTCGCCCCTCGCTTCGGAAAGTCCTGCGGGACTCCGGCATGCGCCCAAACGGCCCCAAGGATCGTTGGAGCAGCTCTCACCCCTTCGCAGCCCGTTGCCCTCCCTGAACAGGCAGCCCAGCATTCGACTGCAAAGTGAGATTCAAGAGTTGTCTTCTGGCGCCAATCCATCGCAAGGGCCGGATGCGGCTCCGCCATCGCAGAAGGTTGGCCGTCCGAGACTGGGCGAACTTTTGAAGCAGGAGCTTCGGCAGGAAAAAATTGATCAAGCCGAAAAGGCCGAGCAAGACCGTCAGCAACGGCGTGCCGCACTGGAGCAATTGGTGCATTCGGCGCTGCCCGACGGGGGGCAGGCCATGAAACGGCTCAAGGAGCGCACAGTCAGAAAGCACCCGAAGACGGCGGCCCAGATATGGCATTCGATCCAGACCGGAATGCCCAAAACCATGAAGGACCAGCGCAGGTCGGCTTTCGAAACGTTGGTGCGCGCTGATCTGCGGGCGCTGGCATCCACTGGCCAGATTGCACCCAGGGCTGCGGTCGACCAATTGACCGAGGCGCTCGGCGAAGGCATCTTCGGCCAAGGCATCCTCAAAAGGGATCGAGCGCTTTTGCTGGAAATATTGGGTGACCTGTCCTTGGAAGGTCTCTACCGGCGGTGGAATCTGGCAATGACAGACGACACCAAGCCTGCCTTTACCGACGCAGACCTTCTGCAAGTGCCTAAACCGTTCGGCGCTGGAGAATTCACCCACGTCTATGAAGTCAAGCTCAAGGAAACCGACGGCGCGGTGCTGAATGCCCTCTTCAAGCCGATTCCGAGAGAGGATTGGTCTTATGCCGGTTGGGCGACCGGCATTCCGAGATATGACCCGCAGACCGTGATGCGCAATCTCGCCACCGTCGATTACGCCAGGAAGCTCGGGTTTCATGTGATTCCGGATACCCGCGTGGCACTGATCGACGTCGATAAAAAACCGTTTGATCCCTCCGTGGGCCTGCTCATGGAGCTGGCCCCGGGCGAGCCGGCCGAGCGCACGCCTGCGAGCGTTTTGGCCCGGGCAGATGTTCGCGCGGAAGTGACCAAGCTCCAGCTGCTCGACCACCTGACGGGGGAGGGGGACCGCCATGGTTTCAATTACTTCATCCATATCGACGCGGACGATCGGCCCACGGTCATGGGCATCGACAACGACCAGTGCTTTGGCGAGAAGTTGACCGATCCCGCCGGTGCCCGATGCGCCGATGACTCGCAGCACAGGTTCTTGCGGGGAGTCGGGCTGCCTCCCGTGGTGGATACCGACATGGAGCGCGCTATTGAGGCGATGACGGAGGACGACATCCATGCCATGCTCGGCAACAAATTGAACACCGCGGAAATTGCCGCCGCGCTTCAGCGGTACCGAGGCTTGAAAGCGCACATCGTTCAGTTGCGGGAGCAGAACTGGGTCATCGATCCGAAAGATTGGGAGACGCCGCAGGTGCAGGCGCTCATGACTCCGCAGAACAGCTATCTGGCACGCGATCTTCAACGAGTGGCAGGCGTTTGAGCCACGGGGCTCTGCGGCGGAAGGTCATGACATTTCGCGTGCCGACCTCGCGCTTCGCTGCAGCGAGTTCGTCCGGGGCCCTTGGCCGGCACACTCATTTGCACCGTTCCCTTTGACGGCAGAGAGAGAGTCGTTTTGCTGGATCACCTGTTTCGGACCGCTCGCAGTTCCGTGCCCAATGCGCCGCGCGTCGAGTCTGGCGGCGTGCCTCCCGCGCGTACGCCGCATACTCCGGTGGCGCTGAAGGGGCCTGAAGGTCTCATGGGCGCGCCAAAGCGATTGCAGGGCGCTGGTGAGCAGTCTTCCCCCGTGCGCAGTCCGTTGCCACCGTCCGCACTGAACCGCCAACCGGTCATCGGCCGCTCGCAGACAGAGATCCAGCCCCATGTCTCCGACGGCCATACCTCGCCGACGCACGAGACTTCGCCTTCTCAGCCGGTACGACGCCAGACGCTGCGCCAACTGCTGGACGAGGCCCTGCGAGAAGAAAAAGCCGAAAAGGCGGAGCAGGCCCGGCAAGCCAAACAGGCCCGCCGTGCTGCGCTGGCGCAATGGGTGCACTCGGCATTGCCGGATGGCGGTCAGGCCATGAAACGATTGAAGGCGCGCGCGGCCAGAGAGCACCCGGCCACTTTGGCCGACAGGTTGCTTCTGATCCGCCATGGAACCCCCAAGCCGATGGAAGGCCCCCGGAAAACGGCGTTCGAGGCGCTGGTGCGTGACGACCTGTGGGCCATGGCCATGGCTGGTGGGGTCGATCCTTTGGTGGCGGTCGACAAGATGGCCGAGGCTTTGGATGAGGGGATACTCGGCCAAGGTATTTTGAAGAGCGATCTTGAATTGCTGACGCAAGTGCTGGACGACTTGGCCATCGACCGTTTGTACACGCGGCTGAACCTGAAAATGACGGACGACACCATGCCCGCGTTCACCAACGCGCAGGTGCTGGAGGCGCCTGTGGAACTGGGGGAGGGGCGAATCAGCAAGGTTTACGCAGTCAAGCTTGAGGACACCGATGGCTCTGAACTGGATGCCGTTTTCAAGCCGCTGAACTCCGAGGTGCCCGACGTGGAGGAGTGGAGTGCGGCTGCCAGACTGGCGGGCATATCGAGAGAAGATCCGCAGACGGCGATGCGCAACCTCGCAACCGTCGCCTACGCGAAGATGATTGGTTTTCATGTGGTTACCGACACGCGCGTGGCGTTGATCGACATCGGAGATGACCCGTTCAACCCTGCCTTGGGGCTGATCATGGAACGCGCCCGTGGTGAACCGGCTGAAGAGGTCGATGCGGAAGTGTTCAAGGAGGGCTCCGTGTGCGCGGAAGTGACGAAGCTCCAGTTGCTTGACCATCTGACGGGGGAGGCGGATCGCTACGACAAAAACTATTTTGTCGAGCTCGGCTCCGATGGCCGGGCCAAGGTCATGGGCATCGATAACGACACCAGCTTCGGCGCAGCACTGACTGATCCAGCCGGCGCCAAAGCGCCGCGGACCAACCCGAAAGGCGTCGCGATCGATCCGTCGCGCCTGGGGCTCCGCGGCACGGCGCTCCCCCCTGTGGTGGACACGGACATGGAAAGCGCAGTCCTTGCACTCACGGAGGAAGGCATTGTTTCGATCCTGGAAGACAAGCTGAACGATGCCGAGGTCGATGCCGCCATCCAGCGGTACCGAGGCGTCAGGCAGCACGTGGTCGAATTGCGCGAGGCGGGGCGCGTCATCGCGCCGCACGAATGGGGCCGATCCGACATCCAGGAACTCTTCACCCCGGAAAACAGCTACCTGGGCCGCGATCGCGAACTTGCCTGGGTTGCCAGCCAACCATAGACATTGAACGACCCACATGAACCTCTCTGCCAACGAAGCCGAACGCGATACCGGCGCGTCCTCAGCCCTGACCCTCTTCGCTGATGAAGGACTGCCGTTTCCTCCCGTACCGACAGCGCTGGCGAGCGCATTGCAGGTCCAGGGGCGGGCATGGTTCGCCACGCGTCCCGTGGCCTCGTCCCCTTACGATTTCCATCACTTCCTGGATGAAGTCGAAACGCAACCCGATGTGGCGGACTACGCCGTGGTGGGTTTCGACGGCCATGGCACCAACAGCTGGGCGGTGCATTTCTACCTGGTCGGCCAGGGGTTGGCGCTTTTCATCAAGCTTCCCTGGGGTGGGGCCTACCTGGAGCCCGAGCCCGCCCGCGCGCACATCACTGAAGTGTTCGACTGGGCCGCTGCCTTGCTGTCGCACCTGCAACGTGCCGAATCGGCCGGCAAGATACCGCCGGGCATGCGGCTGCACGTGGCGGCGAGCCGTTTTGATTACGCGGGTTGGCGCTGGGTGGCCGCAGGGCAGAACGCGGCCGAGACGCCGTGGAACCCGGCCGGCGGCATGAGAGCGGCCGTGCTTCAGGAGCTTGAGGCGGTGATCACTGGCCGGGCATTGGCGGGTGGGTCGACTCCGCAGGGGCCGATGACTTAGTCGCTGGGCGCTGCCTTCCTTCGGCTGCTGGGCTGCCGTTTCGCCACAGGCTGGATCGCGAGTGCCGTTGGCCGACACACTGCCCGGTGCCGTGCGTTTTGAACGGCGGAGGGAGTTGCCTTGCCAGACAGTCCGTTTCGGGTCACCCGGAGCCAAAACCCCGGCCCGTCGCGCATCGAGCCCGGCACCTTGCCAGCCAGGCCGGTTGCCTCTTCGTCCCGCGCACTGGAGGGACCCTTGGGACCGGGCCTGGCACCTCGGCGGCATCAGGCCGTGGCAGGGCCGCTTTCGCCTGTGCGCAATTCGGCACCCCGCCCACTGACGGGCCCTTCGCCAGCAAGCACCAGACGATCGCCACCCGGCCTGCACACGCCAGACAGAGCCGGCCGAATGCGCTTGCTCGAATCGGCCCTGCCAAGCGGTGGTGGAACCCTGAAGCTTTTGAAGGAACGCGCGGCCAGGCAGCACCCGGCCACGCTGGCCGAGCGATTGAATGCACAACTCAAAGGCGCACCCGAAGCCTTGGATGTGCACAGCGATGCGGCATTCGCTGCATTGGTGCGCGCGGACGTGATGGCGATTGCCAAGGCCGGCGCGATGGAGCCCTCGTTGGCCGCCGACGCGCTGGGCGCCGCGATAGAGGAGGGCATGCTGGGCCAAGGCATCCTGCCTACGGACCGGCAGGCGCTGCTGGCCGCGCTGGACCAGTTGTCCATCCACCGCCTCTACCAAAAAATCAACCTGAAGGTCACGCCCGAGACGTCGCCCGCCTTCACCAACATCCAGGTCCTGGAACCACCCAGGGCTTTCAAATCAGGGAGCTTTCACACCGTGTTCGGGGTCCGTCTCGCGAAGCTGGACGGTTCGGTGTTCGATGGCATCTTCAAGCCCCTCAAGGCCACGGAGAAGAACAATCCGACGACCGCAGGCACCGGCATTCCAGAGAGCGATCCGCAGACCGCGATGCGCAACATCGCGACGCTTGCCTATGCCAGAAAACTCGGTATGGACGTGATCGTGGACACGCAAGTGGCGTTGATCGACACCCGGCAAGCCCCTTCGGTTTCCAACCTCCAGTTGGGGTTGGTCATGGAGCGTGCCCCCGGCAAGCCAGCCTTGTACACCGACGTGCAGACGCTGGACCGCGCGGACGTGTGTGCGGAGGTGACCAAGCTCCAACTGCTCGACCACCTCACGGGGCAAACCGACCGCTACCATGAAAACTATTTCATCGATATCGGGCCGGACGGGCGGGTCAAGGTCACAGGGATCGACAACGACCAGTGCTTTGGCCAAAAGCTCACCGATCCCGCTGATATCCGGCCCGGGGCGGATGGCACCGCCCAAGCCCGGTTCCGGGGTGTGGGGCTGCCTCCAGTCGTGGATACCGACATGGAGCGTTCGATCCAGGCGCTCACGGAGGGCGATATCCGTTCGATGCTCGAAGACAAGTTGAACGAGGCTGAAATCAGCGCGGCGATACAGCGCCACCAGGGCGTCAAGGCGCACATTGCCCAACTGCGCGAGATCGGCCGGGTGATCGACCCCGGACATTGGGGAGAGCCCGGCGTGAAGGAGCTGCTGACCGAGCACAACAGCTACATCGGGCGCGAGCGCCAGTGGGTGCCGTTCTATGCCGCGGGCCTGCAAAGCAGCTGGTGAGAGTTGTCGTGCAGGACGTGGGCTGGCGCCGGCGTAGCGGCCCGCTTCGCCCCCTGTGCTGGGGCTTCGCAACCCGGCGGCCTTCAGCGCCGGCTCATCCGCACACTTCCGGGTGCCATCCTGTGATTTGGGGTGGCAGAGAGAGTCGCCTTGCCAGAAAGCCCGTTCCGTATCACCCGGGGTTCCAGCCCCGGCGCGCCGCGCGTCGACCTCGACGCCGTGCCCTCCACGCCCGCTTCGCCTTCCCGCGGTGCGCTGCAGGGACCTGCTGGATTGGTGAGCAGCGCGCCCACGCGGCCCTCGGGGCTGGCCGGGCAACTTTCGCCCTTGCGCAGTGCGTTGCCCAAGGCCATGGCTGAAAAACCGCCCGCAGCCGCTGACCCGGCCGGCGCGGCATCGCCTTCCGTGTCGCCTTCCCTGACGCCTTTTGTCACGGCGCCGTCCTCGCCCGCCATCCATTCGAGGCATTCCAGCAGCGAGATCCAGCCAGAGCCAGCCACCCGCCCCGTGCCCCGTTCCACATTGGGTGCGCTGTTCGAGCAGGCGCGGCAGCAAGAAAGAACCGAACGCAACCAGCTCTTGCATTTGGCCTTGCCCCATGGCGGCCGGGCGATGAAGCGGCTGAAGGAACGAGCGGGCCGAGAAACCCCCGTCACGATGGCCGACAAATGGCGCGCGCGCCTGAATGGGCCACCAAAGCCCATGGAGGGCCGGCGCAGAGAGGCGTTCGTGGCGCGGGTGCGTGCCGATGCGATGGCGGTGGCCAAAGCCGGTCAGCTCGATGCCCGCGTTGCGGTGGACAGGATCCGCATGGCGGTCGAGGATGGCACCTTGGGCCAGAACGTCTTGAAGGAAGACCGTGAATTGCTGCTGGAGGTCCTGTGCCAGCTGGCAGACCCGGCCGATCATCTCTACCGGCAGCTGAACCTGAAGATCACGCCCGACACTCGGTTGGCCTACACGGACGCGCAGGTGCTGGAAAAGCCCAAGCACCTCACGTCGGGCAGCTTCGCTTCCGTCTTCGCGCTCAAGGTCCAGAACGCCGATGGCGTTGCGCAAGACAGTGTGTTCAAGCCGCTGAAGGCAACGGAAAAAGGCTGGGTGGGCAGTGCTTCCGGCATTCCCATGGACGATCCGCAAGTGGCCATCCGCAACATCGCGACCCTGTCCTGCGCGAAGAAGCTCGGCCTGGATGTGATCGCGGACACCCGGTTGGCACTGATCGACACCGGACGGGGCCCGTTGGACCCCGATCTCGGCCTGCTCATGGAGCGCGCACCCGGCAAGCAGGCGAGCAACGCCGATGCCGACTGGTTCAAAAATCCGGCGGTCTTCGCGGAGGTCACCAAGCTGCAGTTGCTGGACCACCTGACGGGCCAGGTCGATCGCCATGACAACAACTACTTCATCGACGTCGGACCGAACGGGGATGTCAAGGTCACGGGCATCGACAACGATCAGTGCTTCGGCAAGGACCTGCGCAGGCCATCCGATATCCGGCCGCGCAGTGGCCTGCCGTTCTATGGAACGGCGCTGCCCCCCGTGATCGATACCACGATGGCGGCCATGATCGATGATCTGGTGGACGATGAACTGCACGCGATGCTGGACAACCAACTGAGCGACGACGAGGTCGAAGCCACGGGCTCTCGCCTGCAGGGCCTCAGGCTTCACGTCGATCAGCTGAGAGGTCAGGGCCTGGTCATCGAGCCCGGCCAATGGGCTGATACGGCGATACAGGCGCGCTTCACCGCGCAAAACAGCTATATCGGCCGCGAGCGCACCACGCACCAGGTCTTCTAGTCCTCCACCTGGCGCACCGGTTTGGCGCCCGGCGCAAACGCCGCCGCTGGTTCAGAGGTTGGCCGGCAACGGTCCCGCATTCAGCAGCCGGGGCGTGGCCGCGCCATGGAACAGCCGGGCGGGCACGTCGCCCACCAGGGTGCGCGCATCGCCCCGCACCCGCACGCCCGTGCCTTCGGGCAGGCCCAGCACCGGGGTGCCGGGGTTGAGCGCGCAGAACTCCTGCAGGCGCTCCTGCCGCGTCTCGCCGCGGTGGCCGGGCGGGTGGGCCTCGGTGTAGTGCGCGTTGATCTGCCACGGCACCAGGCCCATCGCCTCCAGCCCGCCGGGATCGGTGATGGGCATGTCGTTGGTGGTGCGGATGGTGGGGCAGGCGATGTTGGAGCCCGCGCTCCACCCCAGGTACGACGCATCGCCGGCGCGCACCCGGGCGGCGATCGCGGGCAGCAGGCCCTGGCGGCGCAGGTGGCCCAGCAACGCGAAGGTGTTGCCTCCGCCCACCACGATGCGGCGCGCGCCCTGCACGGCGGCCAGCGGATCGACCGCGTGGTGCACCGACCGCATGTTCAGGCCCAGCGGCCGTAGGGCCTGCGCCACCAGGGCCTCGTAGTCGTCCCAGCCGCGCGTGACGCCGGCGAACGGAATGAAGAGCGCCTCGCCGGCGTCCGCGCCGCCCGGACCGGAGGGCAGCGCGGCCCAGTCGCGGACCCAGTCCAGCGCATGGGTGAGATAGCCTGCGTCGCTGCTGGAGTTGCTCAGGAGCAGAAGATTCATGGGGGTGTTCCGATGGGATCCAGAGAAGTGTGGAGTGGTGGGAAACGAAGAAGGGGGCAATGACCTGGGTCATATTTTGCTATTAAATTTGTAGCTATATGCCCTAGAAGGTATTGCGCTGGAGGCCTATTCTGTCATGATCCCGTGCCCCGCTCGCGCAGCACCACGGTGATCTGGCCGTTGGTCTCGATGGTGGCCCGCTCCACCTCGTGCAGGTGCAGGCTGCCCCCGGCGCGCAGCGCGGCGGCGAGGTCCTCGGTGGAGATCAGTTCCTTGCGCATGAGTGCGGCGTTCACCTGGCCGCCCTGCACCAGCACCTCCGGCTTGCCGTCCACCAGGTGCGCCAGGCGCGGGAAGTGGAAGGTCAGCTGGGCCAGCAGCACATGGCAGGCGATGAGGGTCAGGGCCGAGATGAGCCCGCCCACCAGGGAGTTGTCGCCCGCGTTCATCGAGTTCTGCACTGCGTTCGACAGGATCAGCAGCAGCACCAGGTCGAACGGCGCGGTCTGCCCGGTCTGGCGCTTGCCGGTCAGGCGCAGGAAGACCAGCAGGAAGAGGTACACGATCACCCCGCGAACGATGAATTCCCACCACGGCACGCTCATTGCCAACATGGCCATTCTCCAGTTGCGCCCGACATGGGCGGGGTGCAGTGTGCCATCTGCAAGAATGCGCCCCTCGGGCCCGAGCCGGGCCGCTTTCTTGCTTTCCGTTTTTGCAGCAAAGGACCGCCATGCAGCGTCGCACCTTCCACCACCGCGCGTGCGCCGGGGCCCTGGCCCTGGGGCTGCTGGCCGCCCGCGGCCAAGCGCTGGCGTTGTCGCTGGGCGACCTGTCCGGCGCCGATGCCGCCAGCGGCGTGAAAGCCGCGCTGGCGCAGGGCGCGCAGGCCGCCGTGTCCCTGCTCGGGCGGCCCGACGGCTTTCTGGGCAACCCGCAGGTGCGCATCGCGCTGCCGGCGCGCCTGGAAAAAGCCGCGGAGCTGATGCGCCGCTTCGGGCAGGGCCGCCGCATCGACGAACTGGTGACTTCCATGAACCGCGCAGCCGAGCAGGCCGTGCCGATGGGACGCGACCTGCTGGTGGGCGCGGTGCAGACGATGACCGTGGCCGATGCCAAGGGCATCCTGGCCGGTGGCGAAACCTCGGTGACCGAGTTCTTCGCGCGCAGGACCCGGGTGCCACTGGGCGAGCGCTTCCTGCCCGTGGTGAACCGCGCCATCGAGCAGGTGGGGCTCACGCAGCAGTACAACGCCTTCGCCAGCAAGGCCGCGGGGTTCGGCCTGATCCGGCAGGAAGATGCCAACCTGTCGCAGTACGTCACGGGCAAGACCCTGGACGGCCTGTACCTCATGATCGGCGAGGAGGAAAAGAAGATCCGCCAGGACCCGGTCGGCTCGGGCAGCGCCATCCTGCGCAAGGTGTTCGGGGCGCTGAAATGACAGGGGGCGAGACGGTGAGCCCGGCCACCCCACGATCGCCCGCCCCGCCCGATGGCCTTGCCGCGTGCCCCTGCGGCCGTTCCTGCGGCCCCTCGCCGCAGCGCCGGCCCTTGCCTTACGCCGGGTGCTGCGGCCGCTACATCGACCACTTCGACACCACCCCCGCGCCCGATGCGGAAAGCCTCATGCGCTCGCGCTACACCGCCTTCGTGCGCGAGCAGGCGCCCTACCTGCTCGCCACCTGGGAGGTGGCGCATCGGCCCGCGCAGGTGGCGTTCGATCCGGGCGTGCGCTGGCTGGGCCTGGAAGTGCGTGCGCACCGCCGCCTGGATGGCGAGCGCGCCGAGGTCGAGTTCGTCGCCCGCCAGCGCATGCCCGGCGGCCGTGCCCACCGCCTGCATGAACTGAGCCGCTTCGTGCGGCAGGACGGACGCTGGTTCTACGTGGACGGCGACCTCCGCTAGGCGCTGCCGCATGCCCGATCCCTCCGGCGGCGCGGTGACGCCCGTTTCCGCATCCGTATCCGCAGTCCCCGATGTGCTGGGCCCGCCGGCATCCCGGGCCGGCGGGATCGAGGAGGCCGGCGGGCAGGCGCTGGACCTGGCCGTGCGCCGCCGGCTGCTGCAGTCGCTGGCCTCGCGAGGCTCCTCGGAGATCGCCGCGGTGGTCATCCCCGGCGTGCTGGTGGGGTTCTACGGCCGCTTCGCGCCGCCCGGTCCGCTGATCGTCTGGTGGGTGCTCTTCGGGGTCGTGGCCCTGGGGCTGCTGCGGCTGCGCCGCGGCCTGCAGCGCGACGCCGCGCTGCCCGATGCGGTGGCCGTGCCCAAATGGGAGCGCATCTTCCAGTGGCTGTCCCTGGGGACGGGGCTGATGTGGACGCTGCCTGTCTTTCTCACGATGTCCGCGGCCCCGCTCGAATTCCGGCTCTTCCTGTACATGGTGCTGTGCGCGGTCATCGCGTCGGCCACGACGTTCCTCGCCCCGGTGCCGGTCATCTTCTGGCGCTATTTCGCGGCCAGCTACCTGCCGCCCACGCTGGCGATCTACTGGTACTTCCCGCAGCGCTGGCACTACCTGCTGCCGCTGATGCTGCTGTACGGCGCCGTGCTGTGCCGCCATGCCTGGGGATCGCGCCGCTTCGTGGTGCAGCAGGTGGAGATGGAGCGCCAGCGCGCGCGGCTGGCAGAGCAGTACCGCGCCGCCAAGGAGGCCGCCGAGCGCGCGCTGGAGGAAAAGAACCGGTTCATCGCCACCGCCAGCCACGACCTGCGCCAGCCGCTGCACGCCATGGGCCTGCTGCTGGAAACGGCCCTGCAGCGCAACGGCGACGTTCGCCTGAACGCCGTGCTGCAGGACGTCCAGAGCTGCGTGCGATCGCTGAACTTCATGTTCAACGCGCTGCTGGACCTGTCGCGCATCGAGGCGGGCACCTTCACGGTGCGCGAGGAGACCGTGTCCCTGCGCGCCCTGTTCGACGACGTGGCCGCCGTGTTCGCGCCCGACGCCGAACTGCGCGGCCTGCACCTGCGCCTGCGCCTGCCGCGCCGGCGCGAGGCGGCGGTGCGCGGCGACCCGGCGCTGCTGCGCCAGATGGTGTTCAACCTGGCGCAGAACGCGCTGCGCTACACCGCCTCGGGCGGGGTGTTGCTGGGGGCGCGGGCGCGGGGTGGCCGCTGGCGCATCGAGGTCTGGGACACCGGTGCGGGCGTGGCCCCCAAGGACCGCCACCGCATCTATGCACCGTTCTACCGCAGCGATCAGGCCCAGGTGCAGCAGGCCGAAGGGCACGGCCTGGGGCTGTCGGTGGTGGCCCGCTCGGCGGGGCTGATCGGCGCCGGGCACGGGTTCGAATCCACGCCGGGCCGGGGCTCGTGCTTCTGGCTGGAGTTGCCGGCGGCGCAGCCCGGCGGCCCGTTGCCGGCCGAGCCTTTGCTGCAGCCGGCGGCGCTCTGGGCCGAACGCATGGCCTCGCTGCAGGGGCGTTGCCTGCTGGTGGAGGACGATCCGCAGATCGCCGCTTCGCTGTCCCAACTGCTGCAGTCGTGGGGGCTGCAGGTGCAATGGGCGGCCACCGGGGCGCGGGCCATGGCCCGGGTGGACGGCGGCTTCGTGCCCGATGCCGTGCTGTGCGACCACCGGCTGGGCGCGGGCGAGAGCGGCCTGGCCGTGCTGCAGGCGCTGCTGGCGCGCTGCGGCCATGCGCACGGCGCCATGGTGAGCGGCGAGCACGACGCCCCGGCGCTGGTGCAGGCCGAGGACGACGGCTACCTCGTGTTCCGCAAGCCGCTGGCGCCGCAGGCGCTGCACGCGGTGCTGTCGCGCTGGCTGGCGCGCACGGACCCGGCGTGACCGGGCAGGCGGCTCGGCCGCGGGCTCAGCGCGGGTAGTGCGCTGGCGGCACTTCCAGCCGCACGCCGCGCAGCTTGGCGATGGCCTCCACCCGGTTGCGCGCCTGCAGCTTGTGCAGGATGGCCGTCACATGCTCCTTGACGGTGTGCTCGGACACGTTCAGCGCGGCGGCGATGGGCTTGTTGGGCAGGCCCTGCAGCAGCAAGGCGAGGATCTCGCCCTGGCGCGGCGTCAGCCCCAGGTCGGCGGGGGCCAGCGGCACCTCACGCGCCAGCGGCGTGTCGGCCACGGGCGGGGAGCCGTCCGGCGCCGCGTCGAACCAGGTGCCACCGTCCAGCACCGCGCTCACCGCGGCGGCGAACGCCTCGGGCGCCTCCTGCTTGTGAACGAAGCCATGGGCGCCACTGGCCCGCGCCTTGAGCAAGATGGCCGGATGGCTGTCGCCGCTGACCATGAGCACGCGGGTGGCCGGCGCGAGCGCCAGCACGTCGCGCACGAACAGGTCGGTGGCCCCGTCGGCCAGCCAGAAATCCACCAGTGCGATGGCTGGGGCACCGCGCTGGGCGATGGTGCGCAGGGCTTCGGCCGGGCTGCCCGCGCTCACCGCATCGTCCAGTTTCTTGTGTAACCGCAGGAACGCGGCCATGCCGTGTGCGACGAGAGGGTGGTCGTCCACGACCAGCCCGTAAGAGTCGCCGCCAAGGCGCAGGGGTTCAGAAAAGCTCAAGGAAACTTCCGTGCCGGTGCAGGCTGCCCGCCCTCGGAACCGGTGCACCGCGTAACAAATACCCCCCGAAAGGGGGGAGGGCATGGGATGCAATGTACTGAAAATCACCCGCTCCTTGCACCGAACCGGGTGGATATCGTCCGCGTCCGTTGCTTTGATGCCAGTCACCCCGACGCAGGGACGTGCCGGCGCCTTTGTGGCCGGACCACGGGCGTCCGCTGCGATCGTGGGTGTTCTCCCTTCCGGGAGGGCACCTGTTCAACCCCTTTTCAGGAAACACACCATGAACACTGCGGACCTGACCCGCCGAACGGCTGCGGCCTTGATCGTCTCCCTGCTGGCCGCCTGCGGCGGAAGCGACGGCAGTGGCGACCCCACGGCGCCGACCGCCCCGGGAACGCCCGCACCCGCCCCCTCGCCCGAGCCGACCACGCCCGCTCCGGCGCCTTCGCCCGCTCCGGCCCCCGCCAGCGTGACCGGCCAATACCGCCAGGAAAGCGCGGCCACGTCGATGGAGGCCGCCCTGGCGGCCATGAACGCCCAGGGCGCCCAGGGCTACGCGTTCGTGTCCACCTTCGTGGCCGATGCCGGTGGCAGCGCGCAGGCATCGGGCGACTTCTACCTGCAGGACACGGCCCATGCCGGATCGCGCCTGCAATACGCGGCCATCGCGCAGCCCGCCACGGCGGACGCGCTGCTGGCGCTGCTCAACCAGCAGGGCGCGGGCGGTTTCGCGTACAAGGCGCCTTTGTCGTTCGGCTCGGCATCAGGCATCCAGGGTCTCTTCGTGAAGGACACATCCAAGTCCCTCACCTACACCTATGAGCGGCAGCCGATGTCGTCCGCACTGTCGCGCGACGGCTTCGTGGCCCAGCTCAACGCGCAGGGCGCGCGCGGTTTTCGCCTGGTGGGGCCGATGGTGGCAGGCAGTGAATCCTTCAACCTTTACATGAAGGATTCGTCGGCCAATACCTATGCCTACGTGGGCCTGGACGGCTTGCCGTCGTCCCCGGCCACCTACGGCGACGCATTGCGCCAGCGGCTGGACGAGCAGGGCGGGCAAGGCCGCCTGTGGATCGGGGACTTCGTGCTGCAGGCGGGCGCGAGCGCGAGCATCTTCGAAAAGAGCGCGGCCCAGAGCGGTGCCATCCGCTACAGCGTGGAGCCGTCGAGCGGTGCGCAGAGCCTGGCGCAGCTGCAGTCCCAGTTCAATGCGCGGGCGGCCCAGGGCCTGTTCTATTACAGCGACGTGGGTGTCACCGATCTCGGCACCAGCCAGAGTGCGCGGTTCTCGGTCTCGGTCGGCGGCGCGCTCGCGATGCGCAACCCCTTGGCGGGCATCACCTACCCGTGAAGGCCGGCAGCGTCCGGGCCGCCGCAGGCATGCGGTAGATTCCGGGCTGGTTTCCAGCGGCGCCGGCTTCGGCGCCGCCGGATGCATCGCACGCAGTGCCTGTGCTGCCTGCCCCTCGCGCCGATCCTGCGCGCTCCCGCCCCGACCCTGCCATGCCCCCATCCGTCCTGCCTTCTTCCTACGACGCCGTGCTGTTTGACTGCGACGGCGTGCTCGTGGACAGCGAACCCATCACCCACCGCGTGCTGCGCGACCGGCTCGAAGCCTCGGGCTGGTCGCTCACGCCCGAGGAATGCCTGGCCATCTTTCTGGGCAAGGCCGTGCGCAGCGAGGCGGCGCGCATCGAGGCCGAAACCGGCCAGCCGCTGACCGACGCCTGGATGGCCGATTTCTACGCCTGCCGCAATGCCGCCCTGCAGGCCGAGCTGGGCCCCATTCCCGGCGCCCCCGATGCCGTGCGTGACGTGCATGCGCGGCTCGGGGGGCGCATCGCCTGCGCGTCGGGTGCCGACCGCTTCAAGGTGGAGCTGCAACTGGCCAAGGTGGGGCTGACGCCGTTCTTCCAGGGCCGCGTCTTCAGCGGCCACGAAATGCCCCGCACCAAGCCCGCGCCCGATGTGTACCTGGCCGCGGCCGCCGCGCTGGGCGTGGCCCCGGCGCGCTGCCTGGTGGTGGAGGATTCGGTCACGGGCGTGCAGGCCGGCGTGGCGGCGGGCGCCACGGTGGTCGGCTACAGCCCGGCGCCCGTGGGACACGGGTCGGCCCAGGCGCTGCGCGCCGCCGGGGCGGTGCACGTGATGGTCCACATGGCCGAGTTGCCCGAACTGCTGGGTTGACGGAGAGGCGGCGGCACGGCGGCCACGGTCTGCCGGTGCCGTCGGGGCGGGTGACCGGGGCGGCCATGCCGACGCGCCTTCGCAGCGCGGGGCATGGGTTCGCTCCGCCGCGGCCGGTCCGGGGCTTTCGCGCCCACGATCCGGTGCGGTGGGATGGGGCGTGGTGCGTGGCACCGCTTCCTGCCCTCTCTCAGGAGCCGCCCATGTCGATTCACATTCCCAAGAGCCCTTCTTCCCGTTTCAACAGCGCCTCCGAACGCGGTGCCAATGCCGTTCCGGAGTACCGGGAGCCCGCGCGGCAGGGCCGCTCCAAGCCCGGTGCGGGCACGGGGCCGATGCCGCAGCGCAGGGCGGCGGGCCACCCGGCCGACAGCGCCACCGCCACCGACCGCCGGGGGCCTGCGCCGCAGAAGTTCGCGGGACACGCCAGCGCCCATGCCCGGCGGCCGGGCGCGCCACCGATCGTTCCGGTGAAGCCGACGGTCGCGCAGGTGCTGTCCAGCATCCCGCTGCATGAAGTCGACCGCATGACCCCGATGCAGGTCAAGCAGTTCACGAAGCTCCTGGGCGGGCGCACCCTGGGCGTGGACCCGGCGCTGCTGGTCCGGAACTGGAAGCTGCTGCGCAGCCAGTTCAAAGGGCCTGAACTGCAGCAGTTGCTGCTGAAGAAGACTGCCGCCGTGATGAAGTTCCTGACAACGCCGGCACTGCCGAAATCGCCTGCGGCCCAGGTGCTGGCCGTTTTCCAGCTGCATGAAATCGATCGCATGGACCCACCGAGGCTGAAGGATCTCGTGGCGATCCTGGGCGGCCATGCCCCGGGCAAGGGCCCCGAGGTCCGTGCCGAGAACTGGCAGCGGCTGCGCGAGAACTTCACCGAGCCGGAGCTGAAGCAGTTGCTGTTGAACGACACCGCCGGTGTGGTGGATTTTCTGACGGCTTTGCCGCCTCCGCCGAAAGCGGGCGCCGGAGGTGCCAAGGCGGATGCCGGCCCCAAGCCAGACACCGGTCCCCAGGCCGATGCCGGGCCCCGGCCGAACGCGGAGCCCAAGCCGAATGCAGGTCCCCGGCCGAATGCGGGCGCCGGGCGGCAGGAGGCGCCGAAGTTCTCCGCCAAGGTGCAGCAAGCGCCGGCGGCGGTGCCCGCGGCCGCAGGAGCCAAGCCCATCGCCCTCGCCGGGATGAAGCGGGAGGCGGCGTTCCAGGCGCTGAAGGACCGTGGGATGTCGCACGCGCAACTGCAGCAGATGCGGCAGGATTTTCTCGATCAGGTCAACCATGGCAGCGGCGCGTCGGGCGATGCATTGAGCGCCAAGTACCAGGCGTTCATCACCGACGACCTGTCGCAATCGGGCACCTTGCGCAGCTATGCCAAGCTGTTCGTGCGCCCCATTCCTGACGAGGCCGCCGCCGGCAAGGCTTAGGTCACACGCCCTGGCCGAATCCACCCCCGCCCGCCAGCCGGGCGGCGCGGCGGAACGCGGCGGGGGACTGCCCCGTCCAGCCCCGAAACGCGCGGATGAAGCTCTTTTCGTTGAGAAAGCCCGCGGCCTGCGCTACCTGCTTGATTGGCCGGTCGGTGCGGTGCAGCCATTCGATGGCGCGGTGCTGGCGCACCTCGTCTTTCAGCGCCTGCAGCGACGCGCCTTCTTCCTTGAGCTGGCGGTGCAGCGTGCGCGGCGACAGGTGCAGCCGCTCGGCCAGCGCGTCCGCGCCCTGCAGCGTGCCAGTGTCGGCTGCCAGCGCCTGCCGCACGCGCTGCACCAGCAGGCGGTCGCGCCGGTACTGGCGCACGGTCAGGGGCAGCGCGCGCTGCAGCATGGTGCGCAGCGCGTTCTCGTCGCGCTGCAGCGGCATCGCCAGATAGCGCGCATCGAAGCGCAGCGCGGCATGCGGCGCGCGGAAGGCGATGGGGCCGGCGAACAGCAGCGGATAGGCCGCCTGGTGCGGCGGTGGCGCGAAAGGAAAATCCGCGCCCTGCAGCGGCAGGCGCGAATCGATGAGCCAGCAGGCCAGCCCCAGCGCGTTGCGCAGCATCGAGACCAGGCAGAACTCGCGCAGCGTGCCCAGGTCGCGGTGTTCGGTGATCGCCAGCGTGGCGGTGGCGCCGTCGCTGGTCAGGTGCAGGGCGATGTCGTCGGTCAGCAGGCCGTGGTGGCGGCACCAGCGCTGCAGGGCCAGGCCCAGGTGCGGCGCGCTGATCGAGGCCCGCGCCAGCATGCCGTAGCTGCCCCAGGGCAGGCGCCGGCCAAACCAGCCCAGGGCCTCGTCGTCCAGTTCGCGCATGGCGCCGTCGGAGAGCTGCTCCATCTGCAGCGCCGTGATGCGCCCGTGCGGATGCGCGATGTCCGATGGCGTGATTTGTGCCTGCCGCAGCACGGCCGAGGCGTCCATGCCGCGCTGGGTGTAGGCCTGCACGATGGCCCGCACGAAGGCCATGGGCGTGGCAGCGGTGGGCGCGTGGGGGGCGGTGCGGGGCAGGGCGGTGGCGGGTTCGGGCATGGGGGGAGTTTGCCTTGTGTGGCGCATATTGCAACCTTTGTGACCCCATCTGTCATGCGGTCCGGGCCCGGGCGGGCGTATGCTGCGGCCCATCGCCGTTCCCGGCCGGGCCGGGGGCGTGCCACACGAGGAGACATTGCCATGGACCCAGTGAGCCCGACCGCCCCGTTGACTTCCGCCTTTGCACGCGGCAGCACGGCGGTGCCCCTGATCGAGCAGACGATCGGCGCCTTCTTCAGCGACATGGCGCAGCGCCAGCCGGACCGCGAGGCGCTGGTGAGCGTGCACCAGGGCCTGCGCTACACCTACGGCCAGCTGCACACCGAGGTGCGCCGCCTGGCCAGCGCGCTGCTGGGGCTGGACCTGAACCCGGGCGACCGGGTGGGCATCTGGTCGCACAACAACGCCGAATGGGTGCTCATGCAGCTGGCCACCGCGCAGGTGGGCCTGGTGCTGGTCAACATCAACCCCGCCTACCGCACCTCAGAGGTGGAATACGCGCTCAACAAGGTCGGCTGCAAGGCGCTGGTGACCATGGCGCGCTTCAAGACCAGCGACTACCTGGGCATGCTGCGCGAACTGGCGCCGCAGTGGGCCGCCGGCACGCCTGGCGCACTGCAGTCCGACCGGCTGCCGCAGCTGCGCACGGTGGTGTGGATCGACGGCGCGCCGGGAGACGCGGCGGGCGGCGACGACTCGCCCGGCCTGCTGCGGTTTTCCGAACTGATGGCGCGCGGCGACGCGCAGGATGCGCGCATCGATGCCGTGGCCGCCACGCTGGACGCCAACGACCCCATCAACATCCAGTTCACGAGCGGCACCACGGGCTTTCCGAAGGGCGCCACGCTCACGCACCGCAACATCCTGAACAACGGGTTCTTCATCGGCGAGTGCATGCGGCTCACCCCCGAGGACCGGCTGTGCATTCCCGTGCCGCTATACCACTGCTTCGGCATGGTGCTGGGCAACCTGGCCTGTCTCACGCACGGCGCGGCCATCGTGTACCCGAGCGACGGCTTCGATCCGCTCAAGGTGCTGGAGACGGTGCAGGCCGAGCGCTGCACCGGCCTGCACGGCGTGCCCACGATGTTCATCGCCGAGCTGGACCACCCGCGCTTCGCCGAGTTCGACCTGTCCACGCTGCGCACCGGCATCATGGCCGGCTCGCCGTGCCCCATCGAGGTGATGAAGCGCGTGGTGAGCGACATGCACCTGTCGGAGATCACCATCGCCTACGGCATGACCGAAACCAGCCCGGTCAGCTGCCAGAGCAGCACCGAGACGCCGCTGGACAAGCGCGTGTCCACCGTGGGCCAGGTGCAGCCGCACCTGGAGATCCAGATCATCGACCCCGAATCCGGCGCCGTGGTGCCCGTGGGCGAGCGCGGCGAGCTGTGCACGCGCGGCTACTCGGTCATGCACGGCTACTGGGACGACCCGGCCAGGACCCGCGAGGCCATCGACGATGCGGGCTGGATGCACACCGGCGACCTGGCCACCATGGACGCCGAGGGCTACGTGAACATCGTCGGCCGCATCAAGGACATGGTGATCCGCGGCGGCGAGAACGTGTACCCGCGCGAGATCGAGGAGTTTCTCTACCGCCACCCGCAGGTGCAGGACGTGCAGGTGGTGGGCGTGCCCGATGCCCGCTACGGCGAAGAGCTGTGCGCCTGGATCATTCCCAAGCCCGGCACGGCCGCGCCCACCGAGGACGACATCCGCGCGTTCTGCAAGGGGCAGATCGCGCACTACAAAGTGCCGCGCTACATCCGATTCGTCGCCGAGTTCCCGATGACGGTGACCGGCAAGATCCAGAAATTCAAGATCCGCGACGCCATGAAAGAACAGCTCGGCCTGCAGGAAAGCACCACCGCATGATCCTCGAATCCCAACTCAATGCCCGCTCGGCCGACTTCCTGGCCAATGCCGCCGCCATGCGCGCCCTGGTCGATGACCTGCGCGCCCGCACCGCCCAGGTGGCCCAGGGCGGCGGCGAAGCCGCCCGCGCCAAGCACACGGCCCGCGGCAAGCTGCTGCCGCGCGAACGCGTGCAGATGCTGCTGGACCCCGGCACGCCGTTCCTCGAACTGGCGCCCCTGGCCGCGCTCAACATGTACAACAACGACGCGCCCGGTGCCGGCCTGATCGCCGGCATCGGCCGCGTGAGCGGCGTGGACTGCATGGTGGTGTGCAACGACGCCACGGTGAAGGGCGGCACCTACTACCCCATGACGGTGAAGAAGCACCTGCGCGCGCAGGAGGTGGCCGCGCAGAACCACCTGCCGTGCATCTACCTGGTGGACTCGGGCGGCGCCAACCTGCCCAACCAGGATGAGGTGTTTCCCGACCGCGACCACTTCGGCCGCATCTTCTACAACCAGGCGCACATGAGCGCGCAGGGCATCGCGCAGATCGCCGTCGTGATGGGCTCGTGCACCGCCGGGGGCGCCTACGTGCCGGCCATGAGCGACGAATCCATCATCGTCAAGAACCAGGGCACCATCTTCCTGGGCGGCCCGCCGCTGGTGAAGGCGGCCACGGGCGAGGTCGTGACGGCCGAGGACTTAGGGGGCGGCGACGTGCACACGCGCCTGTCCGGCGTGGCTGACCACCTGGCGCAAAACGACCTGCACGCGCTGCAGCTGGCCCGCAACGCGGTGCGCAATTTGAATAGAAACAAGGCCCATGCCGGGGAATTGCATGCCTCTGTTGCTCCTAAATTCATAGCGGATGAGCTGTACGGCGTGATTCCGGTGGACACGCGCAAGCCCTTCGACGTGCGCGAGATCATCGCCCGCATCGTCGACGGCAGCGAGTTCGACGAGTTCAAGGCGCGCTACGGCACCACGCTGGTCACGGGCTTCGCGCGCATCGAGGGCATGCCCGTGGGCATCATCGCCAACAACGGCATCCTGTTCAGCGAGTCCGCCCTCAAGGGCGCGCACTTCATCGAGCTGTGCTGCCAGCGCAAGATCCCGCTGGTGTTCCTGCAGAACATCACCGGCTTCATGGTGGGCCGCAAGTACGAGAACGAGGGCATCGCGCGCAACGGCGCCAAGATGGTCACCGCCGTGGCCACCGCCGCCGTGCCCAAGTTCACCATCGTCATCGGCGGCTCGTTCGGCGCGGGCAACTACGGCATGTGCGGGCGGGCGTATTCGCCGCGCTTCCTGTGGATGTGGCCCAACGCGCGCATCTCCGTCATGGGCGGCGACCAGGCCGCGAGCGTGCTCGCCACCGTCAAGCGCGACGGCATCGAGGGCAAGGGCGGCCAGTGGAGTGCCGAGGAAGAAGAGGCCTTCAAGGCCCCCATCCGCCAGCAGTACGAGAGCCAGGGCCACCCCTACTACGCCACCGCGCGGCTGTGGGACGACGGCGTGATCGACCCCGCCGACACGCGCCGCGTGCTGGCGCTGGGCCTGTCGGCCACGCGCAATGCGCCCATCGAAGACACGAAGTTCGGCCTGTTCCGCATGTGACCGCCAGCCTGCCGAAGACTCCGACGCAGATCCCGCCATGACCCTTCGCCGACACGCCCTGGCCTGGCTGCTGCGCTGCGCGCTGCTGCTGGGCGCCTTGCCCGCCCTGGCGCAGCTGGCGCCGTCCACACCGCCCACGCTGGATGCCACGCTGCGCGAGCAGATCGTGATGGTGCCCAAGGGCGAAGGGCTGCTGGCCACCGAGCTGGAAACCACCGTGTACCGCCCGGCGGGCACGGGGCCGTTTCCCGTCGTCGTGATCAACCACGGCAAGGCCAACGGCAATCCGCGCCTGCAGGAGCGTGCGCGCTACCTGGCGGCCGCCCGCGTGTTCGTGGAGCGCGGCTACCTCGTGGTGATCCCGATGCGCCAGGGCTTCTCGCGGTCCACGGGCGCCTACCTGGGCAGCGGCTGCAACGTGGAAGGCAATGGCCGCAACCAGGCCGAGGACGTGCAGGCCGCGCTGGCCTACGTGCGCCGCCTGCCCGATGCGGACAGCCAGCGCATCGTGGTCGTCGGCCAGTCGCACGGCGGCCTGACCACCCTGGCGCTGGGCACGCTGAACCCGCCCGGCGTGCGCGGCCTCATCAATTTCGCCGGCGGGCTGCGGCAGGAGCAATGCCCCGGCTGGGAAAACAACCTGGCCAGCGCCTTCGGTGCCTACGGCCAGGGCACGCGCCTGCCGTCGCTGTGGTTCTACGGCGACAACGATTCGTACTGGCCCACCTCGCTGTACCGCGACATGTACGCGCGCTACGTGGCCGCCGGTGGGCGGGCGCAGCTGGTGGCGTATGGCCGGTTCGGAACCGATTCGCACCGGCTGTTCGCCTCGCAAAGCGGCGTGCCGATCTGGCTGCCGGAGGTGGAGCGCTTCCTGGCCGGCCTGGGCCTGCCGTCCCGGCCGGTGACGCACATTCCGATGATGCCGCACGACAGCGCCGTGCCCCGGGCCACCGACGCCTACCCCGTCGCCGATGCGTCGGCCATCCCCTACGTGCGCGATGCGGCGCGCGAGGGCTACCGCAAGTTTCTCGCGGCGCCGTGGCCCCGGGCCTACGCCATCGCCCCCAGCGGCGCCTGGGCCTACTACTACGGCCGGGCCGATGCCATGGCCGCGGCGGTGGCCCGCTGCAACGAAAACGCCAAGGCGGCGACCTGCCACCTGTATGCCGTGGACGACCACGTCGTGTGGGAAGCGCCATGAGGCCCCGGCATTGGTCCGCCGCACGCATCCGGCCGCATCCGCGCCCGGCTTTTTCTCCAGAGCACCGAGGACCCAACCCATGAATTCCGTCCAGACGGCCTATGACGGCGCCGTGGCGCGCATCACGCTGGCGCAGCCCGATCTGCGCAACGCCTTCAATGACGAAACCATTGCCGCGCTCACCGACGCCTTCGCGCAGGCAGGCAGCCGCGACGGCGTGCGTGCCGTGGTCCTGGCCGCGCAGGGCACGGCCTTTTGTGCCGGCGCCGACCTGAACTGGATGCGCCGCATGGCCGACTACACGCGCGAGGAAAACGTGGCCGACGCCGGCGCGCTGGCCGAGATGCTGCGCACGATCTACGAATGCCCCAAGCCCACCATCGCCCGCGTGCAGGGCGACGTGTATGCCGGCGGCATGGGCCTGGTGGCGGCCTGCGACATGGCGGTGGCCGTCGACACGGCGGGCTTTTGCCTGTCGGAGGTGAAGCTGGGGCTCATCCCGGCGACCATCAGCCCCTATGTGATCCGTGCCATGGGCGCGCGCGCCGCCCACCGCTATTTCCTGACCGCCGAGCGCTTCGGCGCGGCCGAGGCGCTGCACCTGGGCTTCGTGCACGCGGTGGTGGAGTTCGAGCAGCTCGACGACACGGTGGATGCCTGGCTCAAGGCGCTCACCAGCGCCAGCCCGGCAGCGGTGCGCGCCTGCAAGCGGCTGGTGCAGGACGTGGCGGGCCGCGACATCGATGCCGCGCTCATCGCCGCCACGGTGCAGGGCATTGCCGACATCCGCGCCAGCGACGAGGGCCGCGAGGGCGTGCAGGCCTTCCTGCAAAAGCGCAAGCCCTCGTGGCTGGAATCATGAGATATCCCCCCTGTGTCGCCTTCGGCGCCTTCCCCCCCGGGGGACGCCGCCAGTGGCCTGGCAAAGCCAGTTCCACGGCGTCTGCTGGCGCGGCCTGCTCTGCGGCCATCGGGCAGGTGACGCCGTGCCAGGTCCCCGCGCTGCGGGTGGTCCATCATCTGCGGGTGCGCTGAGATGGAAGCGCTCTGGCTGCACATCGTTCAGTGGCTCCACGCCGCAGGGCTGCACGTGGACCCCGGCACCGCCCGCGACGTGGCGGCCGGCGCGGCCCAGGCCACTTCGGCGATGGACCTGCCGGGCCTGCTGGCGCTGGCCGCTGCGCTCGGCTGGGCCAGCGGGTTCCGGCTCTATGCGGTGGTCTTCATCGTGGGGCTCATGGGCGCGGGCGGTTGGCTGCCACTGCCTGCCGGGCTGCACGCGTTGCAGCACCCGGCCGTCCTCACCGTGAGCGGGCTGCTGCTGTGCGTGGAGTTCTTCGCCGACAAGGTGCCCTGGCTGGACAGCGCCTGGGATGCGGTGCACACCGTCATCCGCATTCCCGGCGGCGCGCTGCTGGCCGCGGGCGTGTTCGGCGCCGACAACGCCACCATGGGCCTCGTCGCGGGGCTGCTGGGCGGCTCGCTCTCGGCCACGGCCCTGGCCACCAAGATGACCACGCGCGCCGCGGCCAACACCTCGCCCGAGCCGTTCTCCAACTGGCTGCTGTCGTTCTTCGAGGACGGCCTGGTGGTGGCCGTCGTGTGGATGGCCACGCAGCACCCGGTGCTGTTCGGCATCGCGTTGGTGGTGATGCTGGTGCTGTCGGCGCTGCTGCTGATCGTGCTTTTCAAATTCCTGCGTGCCGTGCTGCGGCGCGTGTCGTCCCTTTTTTCCGGTCCTGCGAAGGTGGTTTGAATGTTCTCCAAAATCCTGATTGCCAACCGCGGTGAAATCGCCTGCCGTGTGGCCGCGACCGCCCGCCGGCTCGGCGTGAAGACCGTGGCCGTGTACTCCGATGCCGACGCCGGTGCCAAGCACGTCGCCGCATGCGACGAGGCGGTGCACATCGGCGGCAGCTCGCCCAAGGAAAGCTACCTGCAGTGGCAGCGCATCATCGACGCGGCCCGGGCCACGGGCGCGCAGGCGGTGCACCCCGGCTACGGCTTCCTGTCGGAGAACGAGGAATTCGCCCAGGCCTGTGCGGATGCCGGGCTGGTGTTCATCGGCCCGCCCCCGTCCGCCATCCAGGCCATGGGCCTGAAGGCCGAGTCCAAGCAGCTCATGGAAAAGGCCGGCGTGCCCCTGGTGCCGGGCTACCACGGCGCCGACCAGGACCCCGCGCTGCTGCAGCGCGAGGCCGACCGCATCGGCTACCCCGTGCTCATCAAGGCCAGCGCGG
The DNA here is from genome assembly GCF_032929295.1 of Acidovorax sp. BLS4. Taxonomy (NCBI): domain Bacteria; kingdom Pseudomonadati; phylum Pseudomonadota; class Betaproteobacteria; order Burkholderiales; family Comamonadaceae; genus Acidovorax; species Acidovorax sp. BLS4. The sequence goes on along the minus strand of NZ_CP136797.1, from coordinate 3,869,344 downwards.
GGGGCGGCGGCAAGGGCATGCGCGCGGTGGACCGGTCGGAAGACTTCGCCGCCGCCCTGGCGTCGTGCCAGCGCGAGGCCATCAACAGCTTCGGCGACGACGCGGTACTCATCGAGAAATACGTGCAGCGCCCGCGCCACATCGAAATCCAGGTGTTCGGCGACACCCTGGGCAACTGCGTGTACCTGTTCGAGCGCGATTGTTCGGTGCAGCGGCGCCACCAGAAGGTGCTGGAAGAGGCCCCGGCCCCCGGCATGACCCCGGCCATGCGCGCCGAGATGGGCAACGCCGCGGTGGCCGCTGCGCGCGCGGTGAACTACGTGGGCGCGGGCACGGTGGAATTCATCGTGGAGCAGCGGGCCGATGGGTCCATGGACTTCTTCTTCATGGAGATGAACACCCGCCTGCAGGTGGAGCACCCGGTGACCGAGGCCATCACCGGCCAGGACCTGGTGGAGTGGCAATTGCGCGTGGCCTGCGGCGAGCCGTTGCCGCTGGCGCAGGACCAGTTGCGCATCGGCGGCCATGCCATCGAGGCGCGCATCTGCGCCGAGAACCCCGACAACCAGTTCCTGCCCGCCACCGGCACGCTGCAGGTGTACCGCAAGCCCGCGGCCACCAGCTTCGAGCGCGCGCCCCTGGGCAGCGGCGGTGTGCGCATCGATGACGGCGTGCGCGAGGGCGATGCCATCAGCCCCTTCTACGACTCGATGATCGCCAAGCTCATCGTGCACGGCGACACGCGTGAGCAAGCCCTGGCCCGGCTCGACGAGGCGCTGGCGCAGACCCGCATCGTGGGCCTGTCCACCAACGTGCAGTTCCTGCGCCGCGTGGCCCGCACCGACTCGTTCGTGCAGGCTGATCTGGACACGGCGCTGATCCCGCGCGAGCAGGCCGTGCTGTTCCACCAGGAGCCGGTGGGCCTGCCGCTGGCCGCGGCGGCAGCGGTGGCGCGGACGCTGCAGCGCGAGCGCGCCACCGAGGGGGCCGACCCGTTCAGCCGCCGCGACGGCTGGCAATCGCACGGCGTGACGCGCCGCCGGTTCGCGTTCGAGTTCGGCGGCCAGCCTGCCAACGCCTGGCTCACCTACGCCGCGGGCGGCGCGATGGAACTGGCGGTGGGCGAGGGCGATGCGGCCGTGGCCGGGCCGCTGGCCTTCACCGCCGATGGCGAGGGCCTGGACCTGCACTTCGCCGGCCAGCGCACGCGCGCCGTGGTGCATTCCCAGGGCGAGACCGACCACGTCTTCACGCCGCGCGGCGCCACGCAGATCGTCGCCATCGACCTGCTGGCCCATGCGGGCGAGGCGCAGTCCGAAGGCGGACGCCTGACCGCGCCCATGCCCGGCAAGGTGGTGTCGTTCGCCGTGAAAGCGGGCGATGCCGTGACCAAGGGCCAGGCCCTGGCCGTGATGGAGGCCATGAAGATGGAGCACACCATCGCCGCGCCCGTGGACGGCACGGTGCAGGAGCTGCTCTATGCGCCCGGCGACCAGGTGACCGAAGGCGCCGAGCTGCTCAAGCTCTCGCCCGCGTGACAGCGCGCAATCCGCAGCCGCGATACGCTCTTGCGCCATGAACATCACCTTCTGCTGTACGCACACCAAGGCCGAGCCCTGGCTGCAGGGCCTGCAGGCCGCGCTGCCCGGGGCGCACATCACCGTCTGGCAACCGGGCGCCCCCCCGGCCGATTTCGCCGTGGTCTGGGCGCCGCCCCAGCAGTTCATGGACGAGCAGGCCGGCATCCAGGCGCTCTTCAACATCGGCGCGGGCGTGGATGCGCTGCTGGCCCTGCGCCTGCCGCCCGGCGCGAAGGTGGTGCGGCTGGACGATGCCGGCATGGCCGTGCAGATGGCCGAGTACGTGTGCCACGCGGTGGTGCGCCACTTCCGCGAGTTCGAGGCCTATGAGGCCGACATGCGCGCCGGGGGCTGGGCCTACCGCCGGCCGCGCCTGCGCAGCGACTTCTCCGTCGGCGTCATGGGCCTGGGAGTGCTGGGCGAGCGGGTGGCGAAGGCGCTGGCGCACTTCGAGTTCCCGGTGAACGGCTGGAGCCGCTCGCCCAAGGCCGTGGAAGGCGTGCGGGCCTTTCATGGCGCGGAGGGTTTCGACGGCTTCCTGGCTGCCAGCCGCGTGCTGGTGAACCTGCTGCCGCTCACGCCCGACACGCAGGACATCATGAACCGCGACACGCTCTCGCGCCTGCAGCCCGGCGGCTATGTCGTCAATGTGGCGCGCGGCGCGCACCTGGTCGAAGACGACCTGATCGCCCTCATCGACGCCGGCCACCTGGCCGGGGCCACGCTCGACGTGTTCCGCACCGAGCCGTTGCCCGCCGACCACCCGCTGCGCACGCACCCCCGCATCACGACCACGCCCCACACCTCCGCCCGCACGCTGCGCGAAGAAAGCATCGCCCAGATCGCGCGCAAGATCGCCGCCATGCAGCGCGGCGAGCCGGTGGCCGGCATCGTGGACCCCCGGCGCGGCTACTAGGCCTCGGGCACCGCCCCGCATTCTTTACCGCAGGATTTCCCCATGAGCAGCAGCATTCCTTCCCGCGTCAAACTCGTCGATGTCGGCCCGCGCGACGGCCTTCAGAACGAAAAATCGCCCGTGCCCGCCGAGGTCAAGATCGGTCTCGTGCACCGCCTGCAGGCGGCCGGGCTGACGGAGATCGAGGTCACCAGCTTCGTCTCGCCCAAGTGGGTGCCCCAGATGGCGGACAACGTGGAGGTGATGGCGGGCATCGAGCGCCAGCCCGGCGTGCGCTATTCGGTGCTCACGCCCAACCTCAAGGGCTACGAGGCCGCCGTGCCCACGCGGCCCGACGAGATCGTCGTCTTCGGTTCGGCCAGCGAGGCCTTCAGCCAGAAGAATATCAACTGCAGCATCGCCGAGAGCATCGAGCGCTTCGCGCCCGTGGTCGAGGCGGCGCGCGCGGCGGGCATTGCCGTGCGGGGCGCCATGAGCTGCACCGTGGGCTGCCCCTACGAGGGCGAGGTGGCGCCCGAGCGCGTGGCGTACCTGGCGGGCCTGATGAAGCAGATCGGCGTGCAGCACGTCGGCGTGGCCGACACCATCGGCGTGGGCACGCCGCGCAAGGTGCAGCGCGCCATGGAGGCCACCTTGCAGCACTACGGCGTCGACGCGGTGTCGGGCCACTTCCACGACACCTACGGGCAGGCGCTGGCCAACACGCTGGCTTCGCTGGAGATGGGCGTGTGGCAGTACGACACGTCGGTGGCGGGCCTGGGCGGGTGCCCCTATGCCAAGGGCGCCACGGGCAACGTGGCGACCGAAGACGTGGTCTACATGCTGCACGGCATGGGCATCGACACGGGCATCGATCTGGACGCGCTCATCGATGCGGGCGCGTACATCAGCGATTTCCTGGGCCGGCCGTCCAACTCGCGCGCCGCCAAGGCGTTGCTGACCAAGCGCCTGGGCTGAGGCCGCGCAGGGCCTGGGCGCTGGGTGCGGTCAGCCGCCGGGCGGCGCGGCCACGCTCTGCAGTTGCTCCTTGAGGTGCGCGAGAAACGATTGCGCCGCGCGTGACAGCGTGCGGCCCATCAGCGTCTGCACCTCGATGTTGCGCAGGTCCAGCCCCCGGTCGCGCAGGCGCACGCAGGCCATCTCCTCGCGCTCGATCTGGTAGCGCATGGTGATCTCGCCCGAGATGGACACGCCCTCGGGCTCGTGCTTGACGAACCCGAACAGGCTGGCGATGTAGTTGCTGGTGAGCACGGGGTCGATCTGCACCTTCTGGCGGCTGCACGCGATGTCGAACAGCTGCCGCACGGTGGTGTCCATTTCGGGCAGCGCCACGGGGTAGTTCTGCAGCTGCGACAGGCTGACCTGCTGAAAGCGCGTCAGCGGATGGCCGCGCTGCACCACGGCCAGCACGGGCGAGGGCTGCAACAGCTCGATGCGGATGTCCTTTTCGGCGCTGCGGCTCATGGTGATGCCGATGTCCGCATCGCCCAGCAGCACGCGCCGCGTGCTTTCGGCCGGCGGAAACACCCCCAGGTGGAACTGGATGCCCGGGTGCCGCCGCCGGAAATCGCTGATGAGCCGGGGCAGGAATTCCAGCGCGAAGCCCTCCGACGAGGCAAGGCGCACCCGCCCGCGCTCCATGCCCTGCAGCGCCTGCATTTCGTGCACCACGCGCTCCGCGTCGTGCGCGGACTTCTGCGCATGCACCGCCAGCAGCTCGCCCGCCGCGCTCGGCACCATGCCGCGCGCGTGGCGGTCGAACAGCGTCGCTCCCAGGATGTCTTCCAGATGCGCGATGTGTCGGCTGATGGCCGAGGCCGCCACGTTCAGCCGCTGCGAGGCCTCGCTGATCGAGCCGCAGCGCACCACCTCCAGGAAGTAGCGCAGGGCCGTGTCCTGCAATTGGCGGGCGACGATCTGCGAGCGTTTCATGGCGGTGGGCGGGGGGCGTGGTGCACTGCGGCAATCCCACAAGCATAGGCGCAATGCGGCGGGAGCATTGCCTTTTTGAGATCGCTCGCCGCGATATTCGGTAATGGCGGAAACGTCTCCGAGGTCCCATTCTTGCTCCCGTTCACTGTGTTTCCTGTTTCATCACGATGAAGGAGTTCGCAATGGGGCATTTATTCACCCACTGGGTGCGCCGGGGCTGTCTGGCACTGGGCATGATGGTTTTCGGGGCCGGCGCGCACGCCGGCAAGGCCAACGACACGCTGACCTATGCGTCGGACAACGAGGTCGAGAACGTGAGCCCGTACCACAACAACATGCGCGAGGGCGTCGTGCTCGCGGCCATGGCGTGGGACACGCTGCTCTACCGCGACACGAAGACGGGCGAGCTCAAGCCGCAGCTCGCCACCGCCTGGAAGTGGGAGTCGCCCACCGCGCTGCTGGTCACGCTGCGCCAGGGCGTCACCTTCCACAACGGCGACAAGTTCACCGCCGACGATGTGGCCTACACCTTCAACGTGGTGACCGGCCCCGACGCCAAGATCGCCACGCGCCAGAACACCGACTGGATCAAGGGCGTGGACAAGGTGAGCGACTACGAGGTGCGCATCCACCTCAAGACGCCGTTCCCCGCGGCGCTGGAATACCTGGCCGGCCCCACGCCCATCTACCCCGCAGCCTATTTCACCAAGGTGGGGCTGGAAGGGTTCAGCAAGGCGCCGGTGGGCAGCGGCCCCTACAAGATCACCAGCGTGGTGCCGGGGCAGGGCGTGACGATGGTGAAGAACACCGCCTACTTCAAGGACAGCCCTGCGGGCCAGCCCAAGATCGGCACCGTGAAGTTCACCGTGATCCGCGACCCTGAAGCCCGCATGGCCCAGTTGATGACCGGCGCGGTGGACTGGATCTGGCGCGTGCCGGCCGACCAGGCCGATTCGCTGAAGGCGGCGCCCAACCTCTCGGTGCTGAGCGGCGAGACCATGCGTGTGGGCTTCATCTCCATCAACAACAACGGCACGACCCCCGAGGCCGCGCCCTTCAAGGACCCCCGCGTGCGCCAGGCGCTCAACTACGCCATCAACCGCAAGGGGCTGGCCGACAGCCTGGTGCGCGGCGGCAGCCAGCCGGTGTATGCGCCGTGCTTTCGCACGCAGTTCGGCTGCGACACCAGCAAGGTGCAGCAGTACGAATACAACCCGGCCAAGGCCAAGGCGCTGCTGGCCGAGGCAGGCTACCCGAACGGTTTCGACACCGCGCTGTGGGCCTACCGCGAGCGCGAGTACGCCGAGGCGATGATCGGCGACCTGCGCAAGGTCGGCATCCGCGCGCGGCTGCACTTCGTGCAGTACCCGGCGCTGCGCACCGAGCTGCGCGCCGGCCGTGCGCCGCTCACGTTCCAGGCCTGGGGATCGTTCTCGATCAACGACGCTTCGGCCTTCGTGGGCAACTTCTTCAAGGGCGGCCCCGACGACACCGCCAAGGACCCGCAGGTCATCGCGCTGATGCAGACGGCCGACGCCACGGTGGACAAGGCCGAGCGCAAGGCCAAGTACGCCCAGGCGCTGCAGCGCATCTCCACCCAGGCCATGTGGGCGCCGCTGTTTTCGTACTCGACCAACTACGCGTTCACCTCGGACCTGAAGTTCGAGGCCCAGCCCGACGAGCTGCCGCGCTTCTTCCAGGCCAGCTGGAAGTGACGGCCCCGGCGTTCGTGTCCCTCCCACACCCTCGCGGGCCCCTGCCATGCTGATCTACATCTTTCGCCGCCTGCTGGTGGCGCTGAGCGTCATGCTGACCGTGGCGGTCGTCAGCTTCATGCTGCTGCACCTGTCGGGCGACCTGGCCACCGCGATCGCGGGCCCGGAATCGAGCGCTGCCGACGTGGAGAAGATCCGCGTGCAGTACGGGCTGGACCGCCCCATCGTGGAGCAGTTCTTCGACTGGCTGGGTGCGGCGGCGCGGCTGGATTTCGGGCGGTCGTTCTATTTCCAGAACACCGTCATGGAGCTGGTCGGCGAGCGCCTGCCCATCACGCTCAAGCTCGGTGGCGTGGCGCTGCTGCTGGCCGTGGCCGTGGCCATTCCATTGGGCGTGCTGGCCGCGCTCTACCGCGACACGTGGATCGACCGCCTGGCCTTGATGGTGGCGGTGGTGGGCCAGGCCATGCCGACCTTCTGGTTCGCGCTCACGCTGGTGCTGCTGTTCGCTGTGGGCCTGAAGTGGCTGCCCGTGGCGGGCAACACGAGCTGGCAGCATTTCGTGCTGCCGGCGGTGGCGCTCGGCTACTACGCCATGCCGGCCATGATGCGGCTCACGCGGGCCGGCATGCTGGACGTGCTGGGCGCGGACTACATCCGCACCGCGCGCGCCAAGGGCCTGAGCCGCTCGCGCGTGGTGTTCAAGCACGCGCTGCGCAACGCCATCATTCCGGTGGTGGCGCTGGCCGCGGTGGAGCTGGGCTTCATGCTCGGCGGCTCGGTGGTGATCGAGTCGGTGTATTCCATGCAGGGGCTGGGGCAGCTCGCGTGGGACTCCATCGCGCGCAACGACTACCCCGTGGTGCAGGCCGTGGTGCTGATCATCGCGGTGTTCTACATCGCGCTCACCTTCCTGGCCGACGTGCTCAACGCCGCGCTCGACCCGCGCATGCGCACCCGCTGACGCCACCGCACCGGAGACTGCCATGAACGCTTCCACCACCCTTTCCTCCCCCGGCGCGGCGGCCACCCTGGCCCTGCCGTCGCCACCGGCCTGGCGCCGCTGGCTGCGCCGCGTGCTGGGCCAGCGCGGCCTGGTGCTCGGCGCCATCGTGCTCGTGCTGGCCCTGGTGGCCGCGCTGCTCGCCCCCTGGATCAGCCCGCACGACCCCTATGCGCAGGATGTGACCCAGCGCCTCATTCCGCCCGTCTGGCATGCCAAGGGCAGCTGGGAGCACGTGCTGGGCACCGACAAGCTCGGCCGCGACTACCTGAGCCGCCTCATCTACGGCGCCCGCGTGTCGCTGCTGATCGGTGTGGTCACGGCGCTCATCGCCGGGGCCATCGGTACCACGCTGGGCGTGCTGGCCGGCTACTTCGGCGGCCGGGTGGATGCGGTCATCAGCTACATCATCACCACGCGCCTGGCCATGCCGGTGGTGCTGGTGGCGCTGGCCATGGCCTCGCTCGTGGGCGGCTCGCTGCAGGTGGTGATCGTGCTGCTGGGCCTTTTGCTGTGGGACCGCTTCGCCATCGTGACCCGCTCTGCCACGCAGCAGCTGCGCGATGCCGAGTTCATCGCGGCGGCCAAGGCGCTGGGCGCATCCACGCCGTACATCCTGGTGCGCGAGCTGCTGCCCAACCTGATGAGCGCTCTCACCGTGGTCGCCACGCTGGAGATGGCACACGCCATCCTGCTCGAATCGACCCTGTCGTTCCTGGGCCTGGGCGTGCAGCCGCCCACGCCGTCGTGGGGCCTGATGGTGGCCGAGGGCAAGGCCTACATGTTCTTCCAGCCCTGGGTGATCCTGATCCCCGGCGTGGTGCTGGCCGTGCTGGTGCTGGCCATCAACCTGGTGGGCGACGGCATCCGCGATCTCACGGCCCCCGATGGCCGGAACTGAAAGGCAAAGACCCATGACCACCCCTTTGCTGGACGTGAAGAACCTGCGCGTGGACCTGCCCACCGAGCGCGGCATGCTGCACGCGGTGCGCGGCATCGACTTCCATGTGAACCGCGGCGAACTGCTCTGCCTGGTGGGCGAATCGGGCTGCGGCAAGTCGATGACCTCGCTCGCGCTCATGGGCCTGCTGCCGCGCAAGGCGGTGCGCACGGCCGACCACATCCGTTTCGACGGTGCCGAGCTGCAGAGCCTGCCCGAGCGCGGCATGGCGGCGCTGCGCGGCGCCCGCATGGCGATGATCTTCCAGGAGCCGATGACCTCGCTCAACCCGTCGTACACGCTGGGCGACCAGCTGTGCGAGGCGCTGCGCGCGCACCGCAAGGTGAGCATGGCCCAGGCGCGCGAGCGGGCCGTGTACCTGCTGGAGCGGGCGGGCGTGCCGCAGGCGCCCGAGCGCCTGCGCCAGTACCCGCACCAGCTCTCGGGCGGCCTGCGCCAGCGCGTGATGATCGCCATGGCGCTGATGTGCGAGCCCGACCTCATCATTGCCGACGAGCCCACGACCGCGCTGGACGTGACCATCCAGGCGCAGATCCTGCGGCTGCTGCGCGAGCTGCAGCAGGAGTTCGGCACGGCCGTGGTGTTCATCACCCACGATCTGGGCGTGGTGGCGCGCATCGCCGACCGCGTGGCGGTGATGTATGCGGGCGAGGTGATCGAGACCGCGCCGGTGGGCGAGTTGTTCGCGCGGCCCACGCACCCCTACACGCAGGGCCTGCTCAACTGCATTCCCGTGCGCGGCAAGACGCTGCCGGGCAGCCGGCTGCAGGCCATTCCCGGCGTGGTGCCCAGCCTGGTCGGCACCGTCCAGGGCTGCGCTTTTTCCAACCGCTGCGCGCACGCGCAACCGGCCTGCGCGCATACGCCGCCCTATGTGGCGGTGGATGCCCACCACGCGGTCCGCTGCGTGCAGGCCCATCCCCTGGCGGAGGCCGCATGACCCCCAAGCCCCTACCCCCGGCACCCGGCAGCGACATCGCGCTGGAGCTGTGCGCGCTGCACCGCAGCTTCCGCCTGAAGCGCGGACTGTTCCGCGCGCCCGGCGAGATCCACGCGGTGAATGACGTCTCGCTGCGCGTTCGCAAGGGCGAAACGTTGGGCCTGGTCGGCGAATCCGGCTGCGGCAAGAGCACGCTCGCCAAGATGCTGCTGGGCCTGCTGCCGCCCAGCTCGGGCAGCGTGCTGGTCGATGGCAAGGAGATCGATCCGCGTCAGCGCCGCGCGCTGGCGCGGCGCATCCAGCCCATCTTCCAGGACCCGTACTCATCGCTCAACCCGCGCCGCACCGTGGCCGACATCGTCGGCGTGCCGCTGCGCCTGCACCAGGTGGGCACGGCCGTGGAGCAGCGCCGGCGCGTGCGCGAGATGCTCGATCTGGTCGGCATGCCCGAGCGCACCCATGCGCAGTACCCCAACCAGCTGTCGGGCGGGCAGCGCCAGCGCGTGGCCATCGCGCGGGCGCTGGTGCTGCGGCCCGACATCCTGATCTGCGACGAACCGACCTCGGCGCTCGACGTGTCGGTGCAGGCGCAGATCCTGAACCTGCTGCTCGACCTCAAGGCCGAGTTCGGCCTGACCTACCTGTTCATCAGCCACGACCTGGGCGTGGTCGAGCACCTGGTGGACCGCGTGGCCGTGATGTACCGCGGCGCCATCGTGGAACTGGGCACGCGCGAGCAGATCTTCGCCCGGCCCGAACACGCCTACACCCGCCGGCTGCTGGCCTCCGCGCTCACGCCCGAGCCGGGCCTGGGCATTCCCGACATCGAACGTGCGGCCGTGGCCTGAGCGGCCATACGCACCTTCCATTCACTCCACCCACCCCACCCGAGGACCTTTCCCATGAGCCGTGACCAAGCCATTGCCCAGACGCTGGCCTGCTTCGATGACGGGCGCTTTCAGCAGACGCTGGCGCGCCGGGTCGCCTTCCGCACCGAAAGCCAGGACGCCGCCAGCGGCCCCATCCTGCACGCCTACCTGACCGAGGAAATGGTGCCGCAGCTGCAGGCGCTGGGCTTTGCCTGCCGTGTGGTGGACAACCCGGTGCCGGGCAAGAGCCCCTTCCTGTTGGCCGAGCGCGCCGAGGAGGGCGCGGCCTTCACGCTGCTGACCTACGGCCACGGCGATGTGGTGCGCGGCTACGACGCGCAATGGCGCGCGGGCCTCCAGCCGTGGGACATCGTGGTGGAGGGCAACCGCTGGTATGGCCGCGGCACGGCCGACAACAAGGGCCAGCACACCATCAACCTCACCGCGCTGGAGCAGGTGCTGGCGGTGCGGGGCGGCCGCCTGGGCTACAACGTCAAGATCATCCTGGAGATGGGCGAGGAGGACGGCTCGCCAGGCCTGAACGCGGTGTGCGCGAACGAGCGCGATGCGCTCGCGGCCGACCTGTTCATCGCCTCCGACGGGCCCCGGGTGTCCGCCTCGCGCGCCACCCTGTTCCTGGGGTCGCGCGGCGTCTTCAATTTCGACCTGCACGTGAAGCTGCGCGACGGTGGCCACCACTCGGGCAACTGGGGCGGCCTGCTGCGCAACCCGGGCATCCGGCTGGCGCATGCCATCGCCAGCCTGGTGGACGAGCGCGGCCGCATCCAGGTGCCGGGCCTGCGCCCCACCGAGCTGCCCGCCAGCGTGCGCGAGGCGCTGCGCGACATCGACGTGGGCGGTGGCCCGGACGACCCCGAGATCGACCCGGACTGGGGCGAGCCCGGCCTGACTCCGTCCGAGCGCGTGATCGGCTGGAACAGCCTGGAGGTGCTGGCCTTCACCACCGGCAACCCGGCCATGCCGGTGCATGCCATTCCCGCCGAGGCGCGCGCGCACTGCCACATGCGCTACGTGGTGGGCTCCGACCCCACGGCGTTCCTGGACCACATCCGCGAGCACCTGCGGGCCCGAGGCTTCACCGACGTGGAAGTGCGCGGCACCGACGTGCACATGGCCGCCACCCGGCTGGACCCGGACGACGCCTGGGTGCGCTGGGGCCTGGCCTCCATCGAGCGCTCCACCGGCCAGCGGCCGGCGCTGCTGCCCAACCTGGGCGGCTCGCTGCCCAACGACGTGTTCTCCGAAACGCTGGGCCTGCCCACGCTGTGGGTGCCGCACTCGTATCCGGCGTGCTCGCAGCACGCGCCCAACGAGCACATCCTGGCGGACGTCACGCGCGAATCGCTGCAGATCATGGCCGGCCTGTTCTGGGATCTGGCGGAGCAGGGGCCCGGGGTGCACCAGGAGCGCGCGGCGGCTTGAACGCCGAAGGGCTGCGCGCGCCGGCGGCCATCGCTAAGATTCACGGCTTTGGACCACCGGCCTTCCGGCCTTGAGACACCCATGTGCGCAGCCGAACTCATTCCCCTTCCCGAAGGCGTCCAGCGCGTCGCCACCACGCTGCAGTCGCTGGGCCATCCGCACATGCCGCGCATGCTCGACGACGCGGCGCGCACCGCCCAGCAGGCGGCCGACGGCCTGGGCATCCTGGTCGGCCAGGTGGCCAAGAGCATCATCTTCCGGCGCAAGAGCGACGATGCGGCCGTGCTGGTCGTCACCTCGGGCGACCGGCGCGTGGATGAGAAGAAGGTCGAGGCCCACGTCGGCAAGATCGGCCGGGCCGATGCCGAGTTCGTCAAGGCGCGCACGGGCTTCTCGATCGGCGGGGTGTCCCCCGTGGGCCACGCCACGCCGCCGGTCACGCTGATCGACCGCGAGCTGTTCCGCTTCGAGGAGATCTGGGCCGCGGCCGGCCACCCGCACAGCGTGTTCGCGCTGCGCCCGCAGGATCTGGAAAAGCTCACCAGCGCGCCGGTGGTCGATGTGGTGCAAGCGCCGACCGAATCATGAGTGATATTGAATCAATAGCTAACCGCGCAATGCTGTTGAGCGCGGGAGGCTATTTCGACGAGGCCAGCACGGACGGCGTGCCCTCGCCGTGCATCTCGGTGTGCCGCCTGTCCGCCGATGGCACCTACTGCGACGGCTGCTTTCGCACGCTGGACGAGATCCGCGCATGGTCGGGCGCGGATGATGCTGAACGCCGCGCGATCTGGGCCCGCCTCGCGCAGCGCGCGGGTTTCGAGTTTCCCCCGCCATCCCCTTTCCCGGACCTGCCGTGAAGCACATCACCTTCTACCTGGACTTCGTCTCGCCCTATGCCTGGCTGGCGTTCGAGCAGTTGCCGAAGGCCCTGGAAGGACTGAGCTACAGCGTCGAGTACCGGCCCGTGCTGCTGGGCGCGCTGCTGCAGCGCCACGGCAACCCCGGCCCGGCGGGCATTCCGGCCAAGCGGCTGTGGACCTACCGCCATGCCGAATGGCTGGGCCATTCGCTCGGCACGGGCCTGGCCATGCCGGCCCAGCACCCGTTCAACCCATTGCCGCTGCTGCGCCAGTCGCTGGCCTGCAGCGAGGACGGCGCCATCAACCGTTTCGTGGCCGGCACGGTGCTGCGCCACGTGTGGCTGGGCGGGCACGATGCCAACGACCCCGCGCGGCTGCAGGCGCTGGCCGAGACACTCACGCAGCAGGTGCGCCCGGATCCCGCAGGCGCCACCGCCAAGGCCCTGCTGCGCGCCAACACCGACGCGGCGGCGCAGCGTGGCGTGTTCGGCGTGCCGGCGTTCGAGGTGGAAGGCCGCCTGTTCTGGGGGCTGGACAGCCTGCCCATGCTGCGGGCCTGCCTGAGCGGCGATCCCTGGTTCGACGGCCCCGCGTGGGGCCGTGCCGAGGCGCTGCCCTCCAGCTTGCCGCCAGCCGCCGCCTGATCCCACCGAACCCGGCGGCAGGCGCCAAGCTGACTCACGCTATTGCGCTGACGCGGCTGATTTCGCTGGCGTTCCCGTCCTTTCAGGGTTAGTCCTCGGCAGGGTTTTCCCGCGGCGCGGCGGTGCGTCGTGGTGGCCTCCGTGGCCCGTTCGATGGGCTGCACCGCTGTTTTACCCCCGATTTACCGCATCGAGAAATGCGGATACAGGGTTGGCCCGGAGTTTGTCAGTTGGCAGTCAGTCCAGGACGCCGGCAAGCCAACGGCGCTTGTCAGTGTTTGGTCAGATGCACGTCCGATATTGCGACCCAGGCTGCGACGAGTGCCCGGAAACCCCATCGCACCGTGCATTTCCGCATCCATCCGACCACCAATGGAGACAAGCACCATGGCTACCAATGTTGCATCCCGGCCCATGTCGCCGGAAGAGAGAAAAGTCATCTTCGCCTCGTCGCTGGGCACCGTGTTCGAGTGGTATGACTTCTACCTGTACGGCTCGCTTGCGGCCATCATCGCCAAGCAGTTCTTCAGCGGTCTGGATGCGGGCTCGGCCTTCATCTTCGCGCTGCTGGCCTTCGCGGCCGGGTTCATCGTGCGGCCTTTCGGCGCACTGGTGTTCGGCCGCCTGGGCGACATGATCGGGCGCAAGTACACCTTTCTCGTCACCATTCTGATCATGGGCCTGTCCACGTTCATCGTGGGCATCCTGCCGACCTACGCCAGCATCGGCGTGGCCGCGCCGGTGATCCTGATCGCGCTGCGCATGCTGCAGGGCCTGGCCCTCGGTGGCGAGTACGGCGGGGCCGCCACCTATGTGGCCGAGCACGCGCCCCAGGGCAAGCGCGGCGCCTACACCTCGTGGATCCAGACCACCGCCACGCTGGGCCTGTTCCTGTCGTTGCTGGTCATTCTGGGCACCCGCACCGTGATGGGCGAGCAGCAGTTCGGTGATTGGGGCTGGCGCATTCCGTTCCTGGTGTCCATCCTGCTGCTGGGCATTTCGGTGTGGATCCGGTTGTCGCTGTCGGAATCGCCCGCCTTCCAGAAGATGAAGGCCGAAGGCAAGACCTCCAAGGCGCCTTTGTCGGAGTCGTTTGGCGAGTGGAAGAACCTCAAGATCGTGATCCTCGCGCTGATCGGCCTGACCGCCGGCCAGGCCGTGGTCTGGTACACGGGGCAGTTCTATGCGCTGTTCTTCCTCACGCAGCAGCTGAAGGTGGACGCCGTCACGGCCAACCTGATGATCGCTGCCGCGCTGCTGATCGGCACACCGTTTTTCATCGTGTTCGGTTCGCTGTCGGACAAGATCGGCCGCAAGCCCATCATCATGCTGGGCTGCGTGCTCGCCGTGCTGACGTACTTCCCGGTGTTCAAGGCCCTGACCGAAGCGGCCAATCCCGACCTCGCCGCCGCGCAGGCCAAGAACAAGGTGGTGATCGTTGCCGATCCTGCCGAGTGCTCGTTCCAGTTCAACCCCACGGGCACGTCCAAGTTCACGAGTTCGTGCGACATCGCCAAACAGGTGCTGGCCGCCGGTTCGGTGAGTTATGACAATGAAGTCGCGCCAGCAGGCACGCCTGCCGTGATCAAGATCGGTGCCACCACCATCGCGAGCTACAGCGCCAAGGGCCTGCCCGCCGACCAGGTCAAGGCCAAGGATGCGGAGTTCAAGAAAACGGTGGCCGATACGCTCAAGGCCGATGGCTACCCCACGAAGGCCGACCCCGCCAAGATGAACAAGGGGATGATGGTCGCCCTGCTGACCTACCTCGTGCTGCTGGTGACCATGGTGTACGGCCCCATCGCCGCCATGCTGGTGGAAATGTTCCCCACCCGCATCCGCTACACGTCGATGAGCCTGCCCTACCACATCGGCAATGGCTGGTTCGGTGGCCTGCTGCCCACCACCTCGTTCGCCATCGTGGCGCAGACCGGCAACATGTACAACGGCCTGTGGTATCCCATCATCATCGCGGGCGCCACGGCGGTGATCGGCACGCTGTTCATCCGCGAAACCAAGGACGTGGACATCTACGCCAACGACTGATGGAACCGCGCGGGCGCCCGGGAATCCGGGGCCCGCAGCATGGAAAAGGGCTGCATGTGTTGGCAAAAAACGCCAAAGTGTGGTGGCGATGCATCAAGGCTGTTATGAAAATGACTTTTGGGGGTGGTATTGAGGCGCCACCCCCTAGAATTTCGTAAGTAGTTGCACCAACGCCCGGCGGCCACCCGCTCTGCAGTGCCTACCACACCATCTGACGGATAAAAGCATTCAAGGAAATCACATGCAAAAGACGAATCGTTTGGCACTGGCTGTGCTGGCTCTCCTGGGTAGCACCGCTGCCTTCGCCCAAAGCAGCGTCACGCTGTATGGCCGTGTGAACACCACGGTGGAACGCCAAGAAGTGGGCGACACCAAGACCACCGGTCTGTTCAACAACGCTTCGCGTTTCGGCTTCAAGGGCGTGGAAGACCTCGGCGGTGGCCTGAAGGCTGGCTTCCAACTGGAAAGCGGCTTCGCTTCCGACACCGGTTCTTCCGATGCACGTGGCTTCTTCGCCCGTCAAAGCGAAGTGAACCTGTCGGGTGGTTTCGGCGCCCTGCGCCTGGGCCGCTTCACGGCTGAGTCCTACTACGCCACGGCCGACTACGTCAGCCTGCACAACCACGACACCGGTTCGTCGTCCGATGCGTTCTACGCCTACGTGATGCCCGATGCCAACAAGATTTCCTACCGCACGCCCGATTTCGGCGGCCTGACCGTCGAAGGCGCCGTGGCGCTGCACGAGCAAGCTGTCGGCGTGAAGAACGCCTATGACCTGGCTGCCAACTACAACCTGGGCGCTCTGGCCCTGGGCGCTGGCTACAGCAAGCAAGGCGACGTGAACCAGTTCGCACTGCGCGGCCTGTACACGATGGGTTCGTTCATGTTCGGCGGTTACTACCAACGTGACGAAGACGCATACGTCCTGAATGGCGGCAAGCGCAACACGTTCCGTCTGTCGGGTGCCTACCTGATGGGCGCTTCGGAATTCCACGTGAACGTGGGCCGTGCCGGCAAGTACAAGAACGTGGCTGACAGCGCCGCTACGCAATACACGCTGGGCTACAACTACAACCTGAGCAAGCGCACCAAGGTGTACGGCTACTACACGAAGGTGAACAACAGCCGCAACGCCGCTTACATGACGGGCATCGCTGGCGCTGACTTCAGCTCCGTGGCCGTGGGCGTTCGCCACGCATTCTGATGGTTGACGCGGGTCGGCGGCCCCGGCTGCCAACCCGTGTTCCAGACGATCCGAGCCTCACATCCCGAAAGGGGTGTGGGGCTTTTTTTCAGCCGTTCGTTTCACTAAAAAGGAGATAGGTATGTGGAAAATTGTCGTGGGCTTCGTTCTGTTCGCAGCGCTGTCGCTCTTCGTCATCATGAAAGCCGGAGACAAAGTGGACATGAGCGGTGAAAAGCACGGGGCCGATGCCGTGCATGTGCCTGAAACGGCGGCCCCCGCAGCCAGCAGCCCCGCATCGGCGCCCGCGGTGCCCGCCTCGGGAGCCAGCAGCGCTTCCTGAAAACAGGCGGCTGCCCGATGCAGACGTGAAGAAGCCCGCTGATGCGGGCTTTTTTGCCGAGCGCAGACCGTCGGGTGGGCGAAAGCGAGGTTTTCAGCCCCTCAGCGGCGGAATTTTCCGTCCGCGCCGAGGATGGACAGTTCGGCAAAGTCCAGCCCGGTGTGGTCGTCGGGGCCGTAGCTCACCTCCAGGCCGCCCAGATCGACTTTCTGCAAGCCTTCCAGCGCGGCATGGATCCGCTCCCGGGTGGGCTTGGGGCCGGCGCGGCGCAGGCCTTCGACCAGCACCTTGGCGGCCGCGAAACCTTCCAGCATGGCGGGGCTGACTTCCTTGCCCCGGCTCTTGGCGAGGCCCTGCGCTTCGCTCACGAGCGGCACGTTCACGGCGCGCTCATTGGGGAACACCTGGGTGACGATCACACCGCGGGCGTTGGCTCCCAGGCTTTTGGCGAAACCCGCGGAGGCATTGTTGGACAGCGTGGCCACCTGCGCCGTGGATCCTGCGGCGCGCAGGGCCGCGTAGCCTTCGGCCACGGCGGTGCTGGAGGCGATCATCAGCACGGCCTGGGCCTGCGACTGCGCGATCTTGGGCACGAGGGCTCCGAAATCGGGCTTGGTGCGGTCGACTTTCTCCAGCAGCACGGCTTTGAGCTTGGCGGTGTCCAGCCCCTTTTGCGCGCCGACCAGGCCGTCCGCGCCGAAGCTGTCGTCCGCATGGACCACGGCGATCTTGGTGATGCCGGTGGATGCCAGGTGCGCGATGGCCTTCTCGGCTTCGCGCTGGTAGGGCGCCCGCACGTTGAAGACGTTCCGGCGCACGGGCCGGTGCAGCACCATGGCACCGGTGGAGGGGCCGACCAGCGCCACGCCGTATTTGTCCAGCAGCGGGATGACGGCCTCGGTGGGCGGCGTGCCGCGCGTGAGAAAGAGAGCGGAGACGTTCTGCTCTTCGATCAGCTTGCGGGCATTGGCCGCGGCCAGTTGGGGGTCGAGTTGGTCGTCCAGCGAGATGAGCTGGATTTTCTGCCCGTGGATGCCACCCCGCGCATTGATGGCGTCCAGGTACAGCTTGGCGCCGTCGGTGGTTTCCTGCACCCCTGCGGCCACCGTGCCGGAAAAACCGGCAGTCTGTCCGATGAGGATCTGCGCCTGCGCGGCCGACAGCAGCGCCGTCAAGGCCACGCCCGCACTGATTTTCTGGAGGGTTCTCATAGCTCTCTGGTCAAAGGATGGAGGGGCGTGCCGGACTCGCTCCGGCCCCGGCATGTCCAGCGATAGCGCTTCTCAGGAAAGAACGTAACCCAAAGGTACGAGGATCGTACCGAGGCGATGGCCGCGGCTTCCCTCATATCCCCCGGATGGGCCGGGCCACTGCGGCCGCCCGGGCATGCTGCCCGGGCCTTCAGCGGCGGAATTTTCCGTCGGTTCCGATGATAGACAGGTCGGCGAAGTCCAGGCCGGTGTGGTCCTCGGGGCTGTAGCTGACCTCCAGCCCGCCCAGGTCGAACTTCTGCAGCCCTTCCAGGGCCGCCTGGATGCGGTCGCGGGAGGGCTTGGGGCCGGCGCGGCGCAGGCCTTCCACCAGGACCTTCGCGGCGGCATAGCCTTCCAGCATGGCGGGGCTGATTTCCTTGCCCTGGGCCTTGGCGAGGTCCTGTGCCTCGCGCACCAGGGGGAAGTTCATGGCCCGTTCGTTGGGGAACACCTGGGTGACGATCACACCGCGGGCGTTGGCGCCCAGGCTTTTGGCAAAGCCGGCGGAGGCGTTGTTGGACAGCGTGACCATCTGCGCGCCCGATCCGGCGGCGCGAAATGCCGCATAGCCTTCGGCCACGGCGGTGCCCGAGGCGATCATCAGCACGGCCTGGGCCTGCGACTGCACGATCTTGGGCGCAATGGGCGCAAAGTCCGGCTTGGAGCGGTCGAACTTTTCCTGCAGCACGGCTTTGAGCTTGGCGGCTTCCAGCCCCTTTTGCGCGCCGACCATGCCGTCGGCCCCGAAGCTGTCGTCCGCCTGCACCACGGCGATCCGGGTGATGCCCATGGACACCAGGTGGGAGATCGCCTTTTCGGCTTCGCGCTGGTAGGTGGCGCGCACGTTGAAGACGTTCTTGCGCACCGGCTTGTGCAGCACCATGGCGCCGGTGGAGGGGCCGACCAGGGCCACGCCGTGCTTGTCCAGCAGCGGAATGATGGCCTCGGTGTGGGGCGTGCCGCGCGTGAGGAAGAGGGCGGAGACGTTCTGCTCCTCGATCAGCTTGCGGGCATTGGCGACGGACAGTTGCGGATCGAACTTGTCGTCCAGCGAGACCAGCTCCACCTTCTGCCCGTGGACCCCGCCCCGGCCGTTGACGGCGTCCAAATACAGCTTGGCGCCCTCGGTCGTCTCCTGCACGCCCGAGGCCACCGCGCCCGAGAATCCGGCGGTCTGGCCGATGAGAATCTGTGCCTGGGCCGCCGACAGCAAGGCGGCCAGGACCAGTGCGGCGCCGGTGTTGCGCATGAATGCCATGGTGTGTCTCCAATCCGTGAGGGGTTGCCGAGGAAAGCCCTCTGCCTGGGTGCCACCTTGCCGAAGTTGGCGATTCGTGACAATAGGTAACACCCTGGGTCGAAGGCCTTTTCCATGCCGCGGGCGGTTGCCAACGGCGGCCTCGCCCCGATATGGGAAAACGCCCTACCTTCCGCGTGCGGAAGCCGTCCCTAGAATGCTCCGCCTCCCCTACCCGAAAGACCCCCGATGACCCAGGGATTGATCCGCATCCACGGTGCACGCCAGCACAACCTCAAAAACCTCGATCTGGACATCCGCACGGGTGAGTTGACGGTGGTGACGGGCCCCAGCGGTTCGGGCAAATCCAGCCTGGTGTTCGACACCCTCTACGCCGAGGGCCAGCGCCGCTACGTGGAAACCTTCAGCGCCTACGCGCGCCAGTTCCTCGACCGCATGGACAAGCCCGCCGTGGACAAGGTGGAGGGCGTGCCGCCCGCCATCGCCATCGACCAGACCAATCCGGTGCGTTCCAGCCGCTCCACGGTCGGCACGATGACCGAGCTGAACGACCACCTGAAGCTGCTCTTCGCCCGCGCCGGCCAGCTGTTCGACCGGCAGACCGCGCAGCCGGTGCGCCACGATTCGCCCGAGACCATCTACGCCGAGCTGCAGCGCCGCTGCGCCGAGGCCGGCGACCCGCGCGTGGTGCTGACCTTCCCCGTCGAGCTGCCCGCCAACACCTCGCCCGAGCAGGTCGAGCAGTGGCTGTCCGCCAGCGGCTTCACCAAGGTGCAGGCCGAGCGCGAGGTCGCGACGCCCACCGGGCCCCGCAAGCTGCTCGATGTGGTGGCCGACCGGTTCCGCCTGGGCAATGCCGAGAAGGCGCGGGTGGTAGAGGCCATCGAGGTGGCGATCAAGCGCGGCACCGGGCGGCTGAACGTGTACCGGCTGGTGGACGACGGCGAGCCGGAACTGTGGCGGTTCTCCACCGGGCTGCACTGCCCCGACAGCGACCTGCGCTACAGCGAGCCGATTCCGTCGATGTTCTCGTTCAACTCCGCCGTGGGCGCGTGCGACACCTGCCGCGGCTTCGGCCGCGTGATCGGCGTGGACTACGGGCTCGTGATCCCCAACGAGAAGCTCACGCTGCGCGCGGGCGCGATCAAGACCATCCAGACGCCGGCGTGGAAGGAGGCGCAGGACGACCTCATGCGGCATGCCGAGACCGCCGGCATCCCGCGCGACACGCCCTGGTACAAGCTCACCGAGGACCAGAAGCAATGGGTCATCGGCGGCGCGCCCGGCTACAAGGACGGGCAGTGGAACAAGCAGTGGTACGGCATCAAGCGCTTCTTCGAGTACCTGGAGAGCAAGGCCTACAAGATGCACATCCGCGTGCTGCTGTCCAAGTACCGCAGCTATACGCCGTGCCCCACCTGCGGCGGCGCGCGCTTGAAGACCGAGAGCCTGCTGTGGCGCGTGGGCAGCAAGGAGGACGCCGACATCGCGATCGACCCGGCCCGCCGCTTCATGCCCCAGGGCGTGCAGTGGAGCCGCGCGCAGCTCGAAGCGCTGCCCGGCCTGTGCCTGCACGACCTGATGCTGCTGCCCATCGACCGGCTGCGGCGCTTCTTCGACCGCATGGAGCTGCCCGAGGGCGATGCTGCGGCCGGGGGCGACGCGCAGGCGCTCAAACTGCTGCATGAAGAGATCACCACGCGCCTCAAATACCTGTGCGACGTGGGCATCGGCTACCTCACGCTGGACCGGCAAAGCCGCACGCTCAGCGGCGGCGAGGTGCAGCGCATCAACCTGACCACGGCGCTGGGCACCTCGCTGGTGAACACGCTGTTCGTGCTGGACGAACCCAGCATCGGCCTGCACCCGCGCGACATGCACCGCATCACCGAGGCCATGCTGCGCCTGCGCGATGCGGGCAATACGCTGGTGGTGGTGGAGCACGACCCGGCCGTCATGCTGGCGGCCGACCGCGTGATCGACATGGGCCCCGGCCCGGGCGAGCGCGGCGGCTCCATCGTGTTCGACGGCACCACGGGCGAGCTGCGCCGCGCCGACACGCTCACCGGCCAGTACCTGGCCGGCACCAAGCAGATCGGCATGGGCTACCAGCGCCGCGTGACGGAGGCCACGCCGCGCCTGATCCTGGAAGGTGCGCGCGAGCACAACCTGCAGAACGTGTCGGTGGAGTTCCCGCTGCAGCGCCTGGTCACCGTGACCGGCGTGAGCGGCTCGGGCAAGTCGAGCCTGATCCAGGACGTGCTGGCCCCCGCGCTGCTGCGCCACTTCGGCAAGGCGACGGAGACGCCCGGCGCGCACGACCGCCTGCTGGGCGCGGACCACCTGGGCGAGGTCGTGTTCGTGGACCAGTCGCCCATCGGCAAGACCGCGCGCTCCAACCCGGTGAGCTACGTGGGCGCGTGGGACGCGATCCGCGAGCTGTTCTCCGTGGCGCCGCTGTCGCGCCAGCGCAGCTATACCGCGGCCAAGTTCAGCTTCAATTCGGGCGACGGGCGCTGCCCGACCTGCGGCGGCTCGGGGTTCGAGCACGTGGAGATGCAGTTCCTGTCGGACGTGTACCTGCGCTGCCCCGACTGCGACGGCAAGCGCTACCGGCCGGAGATCCTGGAGGTGACCATCGAGCGCGGTGGCCGCTCCTTCAACGTGGCCGACGTGCTCGACCTCACGGTGAGCGAGGCGGCCGCCCTGTTCGCTGCCGACCGCGACGTGATCCGCGCGCTGCAGCCCATCGTGGACGTGGGGCTGGAATACGTGAAGCTGGGCCAGCCCGTGCCCACGCTGTCGGGCGGCGAGGCCCAGCGCCTGAAGCTGGCGGGTTTCCTCGCGGAAGCGGCACGCGTGGAAAGCAAATCGCGCCAGCCGCTGGCGCGCAAGGGCACGCTGTTCCTGTTCGACGAGCCCACCACGGGCCTGCATTTCGACGACATCGCCAAGCTCATGCGGGCGCTGCGCAAGCTGCTGGACGCCGGGCATTCGCTGGTGGTGATCGAGCACAACCTGGACGTGATCCGTGCCAGCGACTGGCTCATCGACCTCGGCCCCGAGGGCGGCGACGGCGGCGGCCTGCTGGTGGCCGAGGGCACGCCCGAGGACGTGCGCCAGCACCCCACCTCGCACACGGGCGCCGCGCTGCGCGAGTACGAGCAGGCCCTGGGCGCGGGCGGCCACTCGGTGCACGAGAAGGCTGCGGTGCTACGAAAAGAGAAGCGGCGTGCCCTAGCGGAACATGCGCCGGCGGCCAAAAACGCCATCGAAATCGTCAACGCCAAGGAGCACAACCTCAAGAACCTGAGCGTGGACATTCCGCGCGGCCAGTTCAACGTGATCACCGGTGTGTCGGGCTCGGGCAAGTCGACGCTGGCGTTCGACATTTTGTTCAACGAAGGGCAGCGCCGCTACCTCGAATCGCTGAACGCCTATGCGCGCTCCATCGTGCAGCCGGCGGGCCGGCCCGAGGTGGATGCGGTGTACGGCATTCCGCCCACGGTGGCGATCGAGCAGCGCCTGTCGCGCGGCGGGCGCAAGAGCACGGTGGGCACCACCACCGAGGTGTGGCATTTCCTGCGCCTGCTGTACGTCAAGCTGGGCGTGCAGCACTGCATCCACGACGGCGCCGCCGTGCAGCCGCAGACGCCCGACAGCATCGCCGCGCAGCTGCTGCGCCACTTCAAGGGCCAGCACATCGGCCTGCTGGCGCCGCTGGTGATGAACCGCAAGGGCGTCTACACCGAGCTGGCCGACTGGGCGCGCCCGCGCGGCTACACCCACCTGCGGGTGGACGGGCATTTCCTGCCCACCACGGGCTTTCCGCGCATCGACCGCTTCAAGGAGCACACCATCGAGCTGCCCGTGGCCAGCCTGGACGTGTCACCCGAGAACGAGGGGCTGCTGCGCTCGTCGCTGGCGCGCGCGCTGGAACTGGGCAAGGGCGTGGTCCACGTTCTGAGCCAGCTCGATGGCCTGAAGGACGCCATGGTGGCCGGCACCGCCACCGCGCACATCGGGGCGCTGCAGGCGTTCTCCACCAAGCGCGCCTGCCCCGTGTGCGCCACCAGCTATGCCGAGCTGGACCCGCGCCTGTTCTCCTACAACAGCAAGCACGGCTGGTGCCCGGACTGCGTGGGCACGGGCGTCAAGCTCACCCGCGAGCAGCGCAAGGTGTTCGACGACTCGGTGCAGGACGACAAGGAAAAGGGCCGTGAGCAGACCTTCGCCGAGCCCGAAGCCGAGGACGTGGCCGACGTGGCCTGCCCCACCTGCCAGGGCACGCGGCTGAACGCCACGGCCCGCGCCGTGCGCTTCGGCGAGAACGCCGCCGCTGGCCGTGCGGGCGTGGGCATCGCCGACATCGCCGCGCTGTCGGTCACCGACATCCGGCAGTGGATCGAGGCGCTGCAGCAGGGCGCGGCCTTGAGCCAGCGCGAGGCCGACATCGCGCGCGACCTGATCCCCGAGATCCAGAGCCGGCTCGAATTCCTGGAAGAGGTGGGCCTGGGCTACCTCACGCTGGACCGGGGCGCGCCCACGCTCTCGGGCGGAGAGGCGCAGCGCATCCGCCTGGCGGCGCAGCTGGGCAGCAACCTGCAGGGCGTGTGCTACGTGCTGGACGAGCCCACCATCGGGCTGCACGCGCGAGACAACCAGATCCTGCTGAACGCGCTGCACAAGCTGGGCGACAAGGGCAACACGCTGGTGGTGGTGGAGCACGACGAGGACACCATCCGCCGCGCCGACCACATCATCGACATCGGCCCGAGCGCCGGCAAGCGCGGCGGGCGCCTGGTGGCGCAGGGCAGCGTGGCCGACGTGCAGGCCGCCGAGGATTCGCAGACCGGCCGCTACCTGCTGCATGCCATGCGGCACCCGCTCAAAGCCCGTCGCCCGGTGGTGCCGCCCGTGCACATCGCCCGCTCGGATGCTACTATTTTGATAGCTAGCAAGGCAGAAAGTACTAAGGCATCCGGCCAAAAAGAGGCTGAAACTGCCCAGCCGGAGCACTGGCTGACCGTGCGCGGCGCGCACCTGCACAACCTGCAGCGCGTGACCGCCAGCGTGCCGCTGAACCGCCTGGTGGCCGTGACCGGCGTGAGCGGCTCGGGCAAATCGACCCTGGCGCGCGACGTGCTGCTGGCCAATGTGCAGGCCTGGGTGCAGCAGCGCTCCACCAAGGCCGGGCGCGATGCGATGGACGCCGGCAAGGCGCCGCCCCTCGTGGGCTGCAGTGGCCTGTCGGGCTTCGAGACGGTGGACCGCGTGCTGGAGGTGGACCAGACCCCCATCGGCAAGACGCCGCGCAGCTGCCCCGCCACGTACATCGGCTTCTGGGACACCATCCGCAAGCTGTTCGCCGAAACGCTGGAGGCCAAGGCGCGCGGCTATGCGGCCGGCCGGTTCAGCTTCAACACCGGCGAAGGGCGCTGCCCCAGCTGCGAAGGCCAGGGCATCCGCACCATCGCCATGAGCTTCCTGCCCGACGTGAAGGTGCCCTGCGAGACCTGCCACGGCGCGCGCTTCAACCCCGAGACGCTGGCCGTCACCTGGCGCGGCAAGAGCATCGGCGACGTGCTGCAGATGGAGGTGGACGAGGCGGTGGAGTTCTTCGCCAGCATGCCCAGCATCGCGCACCCCCTGCAACTGCTCAAGGACGTGGGCCTGGGCTACCTCACGCTGGGCCAGCCCAGCCCCACGCTGTCGGGCGGCGAGGCGCAGCGCATCAAGCTGGTGACCGAGCTGACCAAGGTGCGCGACGAGGTCGGCCGCCGCGGCCAGAAGGCGCCGCACACGCTCTACGTGCTGGACGAGCCCACGGTGGGCCTGCACATGGCCGACGTGCACAAGCTCATCCAGGTGCTGCACCGGCTGGTGGACGGCGGGCACAGCGTGGTGGTCATCGAGCACGACCTGGACGTGATCGCCGAGGCCGACTGGATCCTCGACCTGGGGCCGGAAGGCGGCCGGGAAGGGGGGCGCATCGTCGCGGCGGCCGCGCCGGAAGAGGTGGTGCGGCTGGGCACGCACACGGGCAAGGCCCTGGGGCCGGTGCTGGCGCGGTAGCGCCGGGACCGCTGCGAGCGCTCTCAGGCGCGGGCCGGGGCGTCCTTCGGTGGGGCGCGTCCGTCGCGGCGGGTGCTCGCGCCCACCAGCGCCAGCCCCAGCGCCGCGAGGGCGGCGGCCACCCAGGTCACCGAGAGCAGGCCCAGGCCCTGGGCGATCGCCAGCCCGCCCAGCCACGCGCCGATGGCGTTGCCCAGGTTGAAGGCCGAGATGTTGAGGCTGGAGGCCAGCGTGGCGCCTTCGGGCCCCGCCTGCTGCAGCACGCGCATCTGCATGGGCGCCACGGTGGCGAAGGCGGCGGTGCCCAGCACCACCACGTAGGCCATGGCGACGCCGGCATGGCCGAACGCCCAGCGGCCGGCCACCAGCACCAGCATCAGGGCGCCGATGGACATCGCCAGCGCCCGCATCACGCCCCGGTCGGCCAGTTTGCCGCCCAGCAGGTTGCCGGCCGCCAGGCCCGCGCCGAACAGCAGCAGCGTGAGGGCCACCCACGCGCCGTCCATGTGCGTCACCTGGGTGAGCAGCGGCTCCACATAGGTGTAGAGCGCGAACACGCCGGCGAAGCCGAACACCGTGATGCCCAGGCCCAGCCACACCTGGGCGCGGGCGAGCACGGCCAGCTCCTGCCGCAGGGGCGTGGCGGCCGGCCGGCCCGTATCGCGCGGCACGAAGGCCGCCAGGATCGCGAGGGCCGCCACCCCCACGACCGCCACGGCGGCGAAGGCCATGCGCCAGCCGAAGTGCTGGCCGATCCAGGCGCCCGCCGGCACGCCCAGCAGGGTGGCCAGGGTGAGGCCCGAGAACATGAGCGCAATGGCCGAGGCTTTCTTCTCCTGCGGCACCAGCCCGGTGGCGACCACCGCTCCGACGCCGAAGAAGGTGCCGTGCGTGAGCGCCGTCAGCACGCGTGCCGCCAGCAGCCAGCCATAGCCGGGGGCCACCACGGCCGCCGCGTTGCCGGCGATGAAGATCAGCATCAGGGCCAGCAGCAGGCGCTTGCGCGGCCACTGCCGCGTGAGCAGCGTCAGCACCGGCGCGCCCACGGCCACGCCGATGGCGTAGCCCGAGATCAGCGTGCCGGCGGTGGGAATGGAGATGTGCAGGTCTTGGCTCACTTGCGTGAGCAAGCCCATGATGATGAATTCCGTGGTGCCGATGCCGAAGGCACCGGCCGCCAGGGCGAGGAGGGAGAGAGGCATGGAAAAAAGCGTCCGCAGGGACGAAGATGGGTCGATGCCTGGAATGTGACGGCCCCAAGGGCTTTTGTGTAGCGGGAATAATGGAAAGGCCTTTGTGCCTCATGGGCACAAATCGGCGGCCTTTTGGCTTTCTTTTTCCCACCTCCCGAACCCCATCGTCCGGTGCCTCCGATGCCTCGATCCCAGCCCCAGCCCGACAGCACCACGGTCGAAACCCACCGGTCCGGTGAACTGGAGGTGCTGGTGCTGGTGGCCGAGCGCGGCAGCCTGTCCGCTGCGGCGCGGCAACTGGGCGTGTCGCCCTCGGCCATCAGCAAGGCGATGTCGCGGCTGGAAGCGCGGCTGGGCGTGCAATTGCTCCAGCGCAGCACGCGGCGCGTGCTGCTCACGCCGGAGGGCACGCAGCTGTACCAGGGGGCCAAGCGCCTGCTGGCCGACCTGAACGATCTGGAGGCCGACGTGGCGGCCCGCAGCGCGCCGCGGGGCACGGTGCGCATCGGCGCCAGCACGTCCACGGGCGCCGTGCTGCTGCTGCCGCTGGTGCCGCGCCTGCGGGCGCTGCACCCCGGTCTCAGCCTGGACCTGTACTTCACCGACCACGTGGTGGATCTGGCGGACGCGGGCATCGACATCGCGATCCGCTGGGGCGCGCTGCCCGCCTCGGACATGGTGGCGCGCCTGCTGGGCCACACGCGCCAGATCGTCGTGGCCGCGCCGCAATACCTCGCGCGCCACGGCGAGCCCCGCCATCCTGACGACCTGCATCGGCACGTGCGCCTGGGCTGGAACTACCCGCGCGCCATTCCGCACTGGCCCTTCATGGTGGACGGCCAGCGCGTGGCCGTGGACATCGGCCATGCGATCCGCGTCAACGACGGCGACGTGATGCGCCGACTGGCACTGGAGGGCGCGGGGCTGGCCCGGCTGTCGCTCTACCACGCCTGGGACGATGTGGCGAGCGGGCGCCTGGTGCCCGTGCTGGAGGCGTTCAATGCCGGCGACCTGGAGCCCATCCACGCCGTCTACATCGGCCGTCCCGACCGGCTGCCCCCGCGCACGCGCGCCGTGCTGGATTTCCTGCAGGCGAACGTGGACCTGCGGCACGCCGAGGCGGCGCTGCCGCCGGGCGGCACGGCCTGAGCGTGGCGGCGTTTTCCTGCCGTCTGCACAAAGTGCGCACAAAAGCTCGATAGTCGATCAAGGTTGGCTGCGCAGACTTCGCCGAAATCTTTTTTCCGGAGTCTTTCTTTCATGACCATCGACGCTGCCCAGCTCCTCGCGGACGAAGCCAAGTACTGCTCCTTCGGCGACACCGTTCACTACGTCAACCCGCCCAAGATCTTCGACGGCTGCGACGGCAGCTACATGTACGACGCCGAGGGAACGCCCTACCTCGACC
Source organism: Acidovorax sp. BLS4 (assembly GCF_032929295.1). Lineage (NCBI taxonomy): Bacteria > Pseudomonadati > Pseudomonadota > Betaproteobacteria > Burkholderiales > Comamonadaceae > Acidovorax > Acidovorax sp. BLS4. The sequence goes on along the minus strand of NZ_CP136797.1, from coordinate 3,841,719 downwards.
TGCAGATGTGGTACTCGGCCGTGAACTTCGGCTACAAGAACAAGCGGCTGGAAGAGGTCATGATCCGCCAGCTGCAGACCCTGCCGCAGGTGGCCAGCCAGTACCTGCACCCCACGAAGATCGAGCTGGCGAAGTTCATCGCCCAGGACGCCGAAGCCAAGTGGGGCAACGCGGGCCGCGTGCACTTCAACGTGGGCGGCGCGCAGGCCATCGAGGATTCGCTCAAGGTGGTGCGCAACGCCAGCGGCGGCAAGAGCCTGATGTTCGCCTTCGAGGGTGGCTACCACGGCCGCACGCTGGGCGCCTCCAGCATCACCTCCAGCTACCGCTACCGCCGCCGCTTCGGCCACTTCGGCGACCGCGCGCAGTTCCTGCCGTTTCCCTATCCCTTCCGCCGCCCCAAGGGCATGACGGCCGAGGAATACTCCGAATCGCTGGTGCAGGAGTTCGCGCGCAAGTTCGAGAACGAATACCACGCCGTGTGGGACCCCAAGACGCGCCAGTGCGAATACGCGGCCTTCTACGTCGAGCCCATCCAGGGCACGGGCGGCTACGTGGTGCCCCCGGCCAATTTCTTCAAGGGCCTCAAGAAGGTGCTGGACGAGCATGGCGTGCTGCTGGTGGTGGACGAGATCCAGATGGGTTTCTGGCGCACCGGCACGCTGTGGTCGGTCGAGAACTTCGGCGTGAAGCCCGACGTGCTGGTGTTCGCCAAGGCGCTGACCAACGGCCTGAACGCGCTGTCTGGCCTCTGGGCGCGCGAGGAACTGATCAACCCCACGATCTTCCCGCCGGGCTCGACGCACTCCACCTTCGCCTCCAACCCGCTGGGCACGGCGCTGGGCCTGGAGGTGATGAAGATGACGCACGAGATGGACTTCGGCGCCCAGGTGCGCGACAGCGGCGCCTACTTCCTGGAAGGCCTCAAGGACCTGCAAAAGCGCCACAAGGAGATCGGCGACGTCGACGGCCTGGGGCTGGCGCTGCGGGCCGAGATCTGCACCGAGGACGGCTTCACGCCCAACCGCGCGCTGCTGGACAAGATGGTGGACATCGGCCTGGAAGGCAATCTCGAATACCAAGGCCAGAAGCGCGGCCTGGTGCTGGACGTGGGCGGCTACTACAAGAACGTCATCACGCTGGCGCCGTCGCTCATGATCACGCGCCCCGAGATCGACGAGGCCCTGGTGCTGCTGGAGCAGCTCCTGACGCGCGCCAAGCGCAGCTGATGCCCTGGCGCAACGCGCTCGAGCCGCAGGCGCTGGCCGGGCACTTCGCGGCGCACCCGCCGCAAGGCTTCACGGTGCTGCAGGGCCTGCCGGCGCCGGCCTTCGCGGCGCCGCTGGACCTGCTCACCACGGCGGACGATGCGCTCAAGGCCCGGGTGCGGGCACTGCCGCTGTTCGCGCGCTGGTCCCGCTGGCTGCGGGTGGCCACGGGGTTCGTGGGCACCACGGTGACCGAATACGCGCCGCTGCCCGCGGATGGCACCGCGCCCGAAGCCCTGGCGCAGGCCGTGCGCGCGGGGCCGGGGCGGCGCTTCGCGCTGGCCATCATCAAGGACCTGCCGCAGCAGTCGCCCCTGCTGTCCGACGCCGACAACGCCTACGCGGCCACCCTGGCGCACGCCTGCGAGCGCCAGGGCTTCGTGCTGGTCGAAGGGCAGGCGCTGGCCTATGTGCCCATCGACTTCGCGAGCATCGCCGACTACCTGGGCCGCCTGTCCGCCAGCCGGCGCCAGAACCTGCGCCGCAAGCTGCGCAGCCGCGCGGGGCTGGCGGTGCGCCACATCGCCACGGGCGAGGCCTTTGCCGATGACGCCGTGGTGGATGCCTACTACGCGCTGTACGAGGCCGTGTACGCGCAGAGCGAGGTGCACTTCGACCGGCTCACGCGCGGTTTCTTCGCCGCCGTGCTGCGCGATGCGTCCAGCGGCGGCATCGCTTTCGAATACCGCCACGCCGCCACGGGCGAGCTGCTGGGCTGGAACCTGTGCTACGTGCATGGCGGCCGCCTGGTGGACAAGTACATCGGGCTGGCCTACCCGGCCGCGCGAGAGGCCAACCTGTACTTCGTGAGCTGGATGGAAAACCTCGAATACGCGCTGGCGCACGGCCTCACGCACTATGTCGCCGGCTGGACGGACCCGGAGGTCAAGCGCAGCCTGGGCGCGCGCTTCACCTTCACGCGCCACGCGGTGTACGTGCGCCAGCCCGTGCTGCGCGCCCTGGCGCGGCGGTTCGCCGGGCGCTTCGAGAGCGACCGGCAGTGGCGCGACCGCGCGGAGGCCGCATGAGACCGGCCGACTGGCCACCGGTCGTGCTCGACCTCGACGGCGCCGTCGGGGCGCTGCCGGACGAGCGGCGCATCGATCTGGCGCAGGACTGGCACGAGGCGCTGCGGTTCGGCTGCGGCCTGGCCCGCATCCGGGCCTTCGGCGGCCTGCTCGACGCCCGGCTGCCGGCCTTCGACCGCCACGGCCCGGTCTTCATGGGCAGTGGCGATTTCCACCACCTGAGCTGGCCGCTGATCGCCCGCTGCATCGCCGCGCGCGGGCACACCGCCGCGCGGCCTCTGCGCGTGGTGGTGCTGGACAACCACCCGGACAACATGCGCTTTCCGTTCGGCGTGCACTGCGGCTCGTGGGTGCGCCGCGTGGCGATGCTGCCACAGGTGTCGCACGTGCACGTGGTCGGCATCACCTCGGGCGACATCGGCCTGCGCCACGCGTGGGAGAACTACCTCGCGCCGTTGCGTGCCGGCCGGCTCACCTACTGGAGCGTGGGGGTGGATACGCGCTGGGCGCGCTGGCTGGGCCTGCAGGCGCGGTTTCGCAGCCTGCCCGATGCCGACACGCTCGCCGCCACGCTGTACCGCGTGCTCTCGGCCCACCGCCAGCCCACCTACCTCAGCATCGACAAGGACGCGTTCTCGCCCTCGGTCGTGCGCACCAACTGGGACCAGGGCGTCCTGGGCGCCCACCACGGCGCCGCCCTGATCTCCGCGCTGCGCGGGCAGCTCGTGGGCAGCGACGTGACGGGCGAGGTGTCCGTGCACCGCTACCGCACGGCGTGGAAGCGGTGGCTCAGTGCGGGCGACGGGCAGGACACGGCCCAGGCCGACGCGGCGCTGCCGCAGTGGCAGGCGCAGCAGGCGGCGTTCAATCGGGTGCTGCTGGGGCAGCTGGCGATGGCGGCGGATTGAACGGCGCGCGAGGCTAAGTCCGCACCGCCTGCGCCAGCGTGGCGCAGACCCGCTCGAAGCCCGCGTCGTCCAGCCAGGGGCTGTTGCTGATGGACAGCACCTGCGTGGCGAATCGCCGGGCCTGGGGCAGCCCTGCCGCGCGGTCCTCCGCCGAAACGAGGTGGGCGTAGCGCCCGTAGTCGGGCAGCACGTGCACGAAAGGCACGCCCACGCCCAGGCCGGCACCCCACAGGGACTCCAGCGCGGCCTCGCGGGCCGCCGCGTGGGGCAGCAGCACCAGCAGGGTGGGCCAGGTGCCCTGCGCACCGCCGGCGGCCACGCTGTCCTCCAGCACCTGCAGCCCGGCGATGCCGCGCAGCCGTGCGACCCGCGGTGCGGCGCGCGCCTGCGCCGCGGCCAGCCAGTCGGGCAGCCGCGCGAGCGCCCGCACGCCCACCGCCTGCCGCCAGCGGCCCACGCGGTGCAGCGGAATGCGCGGCGAGAAATCGTCCCCCGCGGCGCCCACGCGGTCGCCCCGGGCGAGCGCCCGGCGCAGCGGCGCGCCGTAGGCCATCGGCAGGGTGGCTGGGCGGTAGAGCGCGGCGTAGGCCAGCAATTCGGCGCTGCGGCGCAGTTCCCAGAGGATGCGGCGCGGCACGGTGCTGCGGCTGGCGTGCAGGCATGCGGTGCGCAGCTGCGGGTCGGCCGCGATGAGCGCGCCGCCCTCGAAAAGGGTCAGTCCCTTGCCCACCGCCAGGCTGAAGAAAGCGAGGTCGCTGCCGGCCCCCACGCTCGCGCCGGCCACGCGCGCACCCAGGGCCTGCGCCGCGTCCTCGATGACCCAGGCGCCCGCGGCCCGCGCCAGGCTGCGCACGTTGGCCGTGTCCACCACGCGGCCGGCCAGGTGCGTGGGCAGCACCGCCAGCGTGCGGTGGCCGCACAGCGGATCGAGCTCCGCCAGGTCCAGGTCGAGCGTGCCGGGGCCGAGGTCGCACAGCCGCAGCTTCAGGCCGCAGTGCGCCACCGCCATGGCCACCAGCGGGCAGGTATAGGCCGGCACCACGACTTCGTCGCGGTCGGGCGCCAGCGTGCGCAGTGCCGTGAGGGCGACCACCAGCGCGGCGGTGCCGGAGCACTCCACCTGCACGGCAGGCACGCCCAGGAAGCGCGCGAGCGCACCGCCCAGGTCGGCATCGCCGCCGGGCAGCAGGTCGGCCATTCGCAGCGGAAGGCCCGCGGTGGGCGGGGCTTCACGCGCCATGGTGCGACGGGGCGTGCCCGGACCCGGGCTCGGCATCGGCATCGGCCTCGCTGCGCGCCAGGCAGGCGATGCCGCCCAGGATGAGCACCGCGCCCGCCACCTGCGGCCAGCCGATGGGCTCGTTGAACCACACGGCCGAGATGGCCAGCACCGAGACGACTTCCAGGTGCGAAGCGGCGAACGCCGGGCCGATCGGGGCATGCTCCAGCAGCGTCATCCAGGTGAAGAACGCGCCCAGGTAGCCGATGAAGGCCCCGTAGATCCACGGGTGCCCGAAGACCCGCACCAGCCAGTCGGCGGACAGCTCCAGCGGCAGCGCGTGCTCGCCCGCGAGCTTGAAGCTGATCTGCGCCAGTGTGTCGAACGCCACCAGCGCGAGGAACCCGAGGGCGTAGAAGCGCTTCATCCGTGCAGCCCCACGACGGCCACGCCGGCCGACACCAGGAGGATGCCGGCCACACGCATGCGCGACAGCTTCTCGCGGAACAGGAACCGGCCGGCCACCATGACGGCCACGATGTTGATGGAGCCCAGCAGCACGCCGTCCGACAGCGGCACGAGCGAGAGGAACGCCAGCCACACCAGGAACTCGGCGACGTAGCAGCCCACGCCGATCCACAGCCACGGCCGGCGCGCCATGAAGGCCCAGCGGGCCAGGCCACTGCCGGCGCGCGGGTCGGCCGTGGCCGCCGCCTTGAACGCCAGCTGACCGCCCGTGTCCACCAGCAGGTTCAGCGCCCAGAGCGCTGCCACCAGCGGCGTGATGCCGCCCTCGGCACCGGCCGGGTTCACGGCGTGCCCCCGCGGGCGACGTGCTCCGCGAACGCGACGGTGCGCGCCACGACGGCGCGGCGCTCCCGGTCGATGGTGATCATGTGGTAGCTGTCGTCCAGCAGCACCAGTTCCACCGGCGCGTACCGCACGCCCTGCACGATGGCCTGGGCGTTGGCGGCCGAGGCGATGTCGTCGTGGCGCGCATGCAGCACGAGGCAGGGCGAGCGCACGGCATCCAGGCGCCGGCGCACGTGGGCCGCCAGTGCGCGCATCTCGATCACCGACCACCACGGGTTGCCCGGCAGGCCGGCCGCCGCGCTGTCGCCCGATTGCATCTGCGCCACCACGCGCTCGCGCAGCGCCGCGTCCTTGATGCCGTAGGGCGGCTGCTCCATGAAGACGCGGCGGCGCCCGATGCCAAGCATGCGAAACAGCGGCAGCAGGAACGACAGCCGCGTGTACGCTGGCATGCTCCAGCCGTCGTAGCGGAAGGTGGGCGACAGCGCCACCACGCCGGCCACCTGGGCCGGGCGATCGGCGGCCAGCGCCAGCGCCAGCACGGCGCCCATCGAGAGGCCGCACGCCACGAGCCGGCCGCCGGTCACCATCGCCAGCCGGTCGGCGCCGCGCTGCACGCTGGCGTGCCAGTCCTGCCAGCGCGTGGCCACCAGATCGTCCTGCGTGCCGCAGTGGCCGGCCAGCTGCACGGCCAGCACGGTGAAGCCGGCGCGGTGCAGGCCCTTGGCCAGCAGGCGCATTTCGTTAGGCGTGCCCGTCAGCCCGTGGATCAGCAGCACGCCGGTGCCGGCGTTCGGGCCGTGCCCACGCAGCAGGTATTCGTGCTGCGTGTCGGCATCGCCGGGGCGGGCCGCCGCGTCGCCCAGGGGGAGGGCGGTTTCGCGGGACATCACGGCGGCGTTCATGCCGCCAGTTCCATTGCCACGGGTTGCGGCAGCAGGGCGAGCGCCTGCGAGAAATCGGTGAATGCGGCATGGGCGATGCCGTGGTCCACGCAGTGCTGGATGAGCTTGTACTTGGCCAGCACGAAGTCGGCTCGGCCGGACACGCAGAAGTCCGAGGTGCTGTCGCCCACGTACAGCACGCGGCCATGCCGCTCGCGCTGCTCGGCCAGGCGCTCGCATTTGCAGTTGCCGCTGGCGCGGGCGCAGGCGGCGCTGGCCCAGGGCGATTGCAGCTGCCAGCTGCGCGGCCCGGTCTGCACCAGCCGGTTGGCGATCACCGGCAGGTCGCCCAGGCCATGGCGTTCCAGCACGGCATGGATGGCGTAGTCGATGCCGTCGCTCACCACCTGCACCGGCATGCCCCGCTCGCGGGCTGTGCGCACGAAGGCGCCGAAGTGCGGGTCCACCGCGATGGTGGCCAGGTGCGCGTCCAGCTCGGCGCGGTCCATGTCGAGCAGGGCCACCTGGCCCTTCATGCATTCGCGCGAGCCGATCTCGCCGCGCTCCCAGGCGGCCTCCAGCGCCTCCCAGCCGTCGCGGCCGAAGCGCTGCAGCAGCGAGTCGGTCACGTCTTCGGTGCTGATGGTGCCGTCGAAGTCGCATTGCACCATCCAGCCCGAGCCGGTCGCGGGCTGGGAGACATGGCGTGCATCGACCAGGGCGATGCGGTGGGTTCTGGCGTCAATCATGGAAGCTCACTCTCACGTTCTGTCCGACCCGCGCGGTGGGCGCCTGATCGAACTCCAACACACATTCGACGATGCGCACGGGGCCGCGCTGGACGTCGTCCTGCAGCCGCCCGGTGCCGAGCACGGGGCTGATGCGCACCACATGCGCCGGCGGCATCGCCGCAGCGGCGGTGTCGCCATCGGTGGTGACGGTGGCGCGCTGGCCCACGTGCACCTGGGCCGCGTAGCTTTCGTTCAGCTCGGCCCGCACCACGAGCGGGCGGCGCGGCAGCAGCGTGATGGCCGCTGCGCTGCCCGACGCCGGCGCACGCTGGCCGGCCTGCGTGCCCACGCGGACCACGGTGCCGTCTTCTGGCGCGTGCAGCTCCAGCCGTGCGCGCTGCGCCTGCACCTGGGCCAGGCGGCTGCGCGCCACTTCGGCCTCGGCCTGCGAGACGGCGAGATCGGCTTCGGCATCGCGCACGGCCTGCAGGGCTTCGTCGGCACGCTGGGGTTCGGCGGCGCCCGCAGTCACTGCCTCGGACAGCCGAGCCGCCGTGCGGCGCAGGGCCGGCAGGCGCTGGGCGCGTGCCTGGTGGCGGGCCTGGGCCAGGTGCAGCTCGGACTGGGCGACCGCGGCTTCGCTGCCCGCGGCATCGCCCGCCAGGCGCAGCAGCAACTGGCCGCGCTGCACGGTCTGCCCTTCCTGCACGGCGACGGCCTGCACCAGCCCTTCCTGCGCGGGCGACAGTTCGAGCAGGCCGCCCGGCACTTCGATCTTGCCGCGCGCCACGGCCACCTGGGCCGGGGGCGGGGGCTCGGCCGCGACGGCCGAGGGCAGGGGCTTTTCGTTGCAGGCGACCAGCAGCACGGCCGTGGCGAGGAGCGCCGGGATCAGGCCGAGCAGCGACGGGGGCGTAAGGGGCAGGCGGGTCATGGGGTGTTCGTGGTCAGGGGCGCGTCGGGTTGGCGCCAGTCGCTGCGGATGGCGCCGTCCTCCATGCCCAGCACCCGGTCGGCATGGCGCACCAGCCGGGGGTCGTGGCTCACGCACAGCACTGTGGTGCCGTGCGCGTGGGCGATGCGGTGAAGGATGTCGATGACACGCTGGCCGCTGTCGGCATCCAGCGCGCTGGTGGGCTCGTCGGCGAACAGCAGTTGCGGTTCCTTGGCGATGGCCCGCGCGATGGCCACGCGCTGCTTTTCTCCGCCGGACAGCTGCGCGGGCCGCATGCTGGCGCGGTGCGACAGGTCCACCTCGTCCAGGGCGCGGCGGGCGCGCTTTTCGCTCTCGCGGTCGCTCAGGCCCAGGTAGCCCAGCGGCAGCTGCACCTGTTCCAGCGCCGTCAGGGCGGGAAACAGGTTGAAGCCCTGGAACACGAACCCCGTGTGGTGCAGCCGAAAGCGCTCGAGCGCGCGCACGCTGAGCGCGCCCAGGTTCTCGCCCAGGGCGATGGAATGGCCCGCGTCCGCCCGCTGCAGGCCGGACAGCAGCGACAGCAGCGTGCTCTTGCCGCAACCGGAGGGGCCGGAGATGAGCGTGAGCTCAGCCGGGTAGATGGACAGCGTGAGGCCTTCGATGACCTGCACGCGCACGACGCCCGACACGAAGGACTTGTGCACCTGCACCGCCTGCAGGCTGGGCGTGAGGCGGGGGGCTTCGGGAGCGGTGCCGTGGTTCATCGCAGGAGCAGGGCCGGGTCGGCCCGCAGCAGGCCACGGATGGCGAAGAAACCCGAGAACAGGGCCACGATCCCGACCAGCACGGCGCAGGCGGCCGCCACCCGTGGCGTCATGGCGACCGGCACGCCATAGGCGGCGGCCACCCCCAGCAGCGCGGCGCTGGTGGCGCCGGCGACCAGCAGGCCCAGCCCGCCGATCCAGCAGGCCTGCTCGATCACGAGCCGGCCCAAAGCGCCGCGGCTGGCACCCAGGGCGTTGAGCACGGCGTATTCGCGCGCCGTGCCGGCCACCACGCCCATGAGCGACTGGCTGGTGACCACGGTGCCGACGAGGCACACGACGATCACCATGAACAGCACGGCCACGCCCGCGCCGGTGTCGAACATCCAGTACAGCTGCGACCGGCGCGAGAACTGCCGGGCCGTCCACACCTCGAACGGGCCGAAGCCCGGGCCGCCCTGCGACAGCCGGGCCTGGGCGGCCGCGGCGTCTGCCGGGCTGCGGGTGCGTGCCACCACATAGGTGCTGCCGGAGCCGGCTTCGGCACCGGCGATCTCGCGCGCGGTGTCCAGCGAGGCCAGCACGTTCACCCCACCCAGGCCGCGCAGGCCGTCCACGGCCGCGGCCACGCGCACCGGGTGGCTGTTGATCCACGCGGTCTGGCCGACCCGCACGCCCAGCGTGTCCAGATCGGCCCGGTCCACGATCACCGCGCCCGGCTCGCGCAGCGCATCGCGCTGCCACGGGGCGATGAGGCGTGCGAACAGCATGCCGTCGGGCGCGCTGCGGATGCCCGAGACATAGACCGAGATGCCGCCCGCGCCCGCCTGGGCGCTGCGCCAGTCGCCATCGACCCAGAGGTAGGGCTCGACGGCGGTCACGGCGGGGTCCATGCGCATCCGGCTTTCCACGTCGCGGCCGATGGCGCGGCCGAAGTTCACGCTCTGCGTGCCTGGGTAGCCGGCCCAGAGATCGGCCGTCGAGGCCCGCACGTAGACGGCGGCGCTGCCGAAGATGCCCAGCACCAGCGCGGCCTGCACCATCAGCAGCAGGCCGGAGAACCCCACGGCGAACACCGCTGGCACGAACCGGCGCCATTCGTGCACCAGGGTCTTGCGGGCCAGTGGAATCATGGCGCGGTCCCCGCGATGTGCTCCGCGATGCGCGTGGCCTCGGGCGCGGCCGCTCCCACTTTGGGCTCGGCCGGCGGCAGTGGCGCGCCGCCCAGGGCTTTGTAAAGGGCCACGAAGGCGAGGGCGCGGGCGTCCTGCGCGGTGTCCCATTCCGCGGCGGCCTGCAGTTCGGCGCGCCGCTGCGGCAGGCCGTCGTATTCGCTGGCCAGCCCGAGGCGGATCTGCGCCTGCCCGGCCGCCGTCCGCTGGCGCAGCAGGCCCAGGGCCTGGGCGAGCGCGTCCGCGCGGGCCTGCTGTGCCCCCAGGGCCGCGAGGGCGCCCTCCACCTCGGCCACGCCGTTGTTCACGGCCTTTCGGTAGCCGAGGAGCGCGGCGTTCACCGCTTCCTGCCGGGCCTGCACCTGCATCTGCCGACGGCCCCAGTCGAACAGCGGAACGTCGATGACGGGCCCGAGCGCGGGGGCGTTTTCGCTGCGTGTGCGGAAATGCTGGGTGATGTTGTACGAATAGAGCAGCGAACCCATGAGCGAAATGCGCGGGTACAGCTCGGAGCGCGCCAGCCCCAGCGCTGCGGCCGCCTTGTTCACCTCGGCCTCGGCGGCGTGCACATCGGGGCGGGTGCGCAGCAGATCGGCGGGCAGTTCGACCAGGGCGAACGGCGCCAGCGTGGGAGGCGCGCTGCCGGGCACCTCGGCGCTCCAGGCCGGATCGGGGGTGGTGCGGCCCACCAACACGGCCAGGGCCTGCGCGGCACGGGCACTGGCTTCGGCCAGGGGCGCCTGCGCAGCGCGGGCCTGCGACGCCCGCACGCGGGCCTGCACGATCTCGTCCGCCGGCCCCAGGCGGGTGCGCAGCCGCACCTCGGCCAAGGCGGCGCTGCGTTCGTCCAGGGCGGCCATCTGCGCCAGCCGCTGGGCCTGGCGGCGCGCGGCGCGCAGGTCGAGGTAGTTGCGCACCACATCGGCCACGACCGCCACCCGAACGCCCTGGGCATCGGCCCCGGCCGCATCCAGTTCGGCTTCGCCGGCCTGGCGCGTGCTTTCGCCGGCGCCGAAGAGGCCCAGCTCCCACACCATGTCCAGGCTGGCGTGAAAGTAGGTGTCGGTGGCCGAGATGTCCTGCAGCGAACGGGCGCTGGCGCCCAGCGACGGCCGGAACTGCAGGGCCGCGCGGCCCGATTGCAGCCGCGCCTCGCGGAGCCGGCTGGCGGCCTGCGCCAGGTCGAGGTTGCTGGCCAGCGCTTCCTGCACGAGGGCATCCAGCGCAGGGTCGTTGAAGGCCTTCCACCAGGACCGCAGGTCGGCTGCCGTCGCACCGGCGGGCGCCGGCTGGCTCCAGGCCGCTGGCACCGGGGCCACGCCCTGCACCGAGGGGGCATCGGCCCCCCCGAGCGCGGCGCACCCGGCCACCAGGACGGACAGCGCGGCGCACGGCAGGAGGTGAAGGGATCGGTTCACGCGGACAGGACCTGGAGGGGGAAAGGGCATTCGGGGAGGGTTTTCAGCGGGCATTGGGCCCGCCAAAATTCGCGCAGCCGTGAATACCGTGTGGAGAAAACGTGGAGACGCGCCGGGGCCGGTGCGGAGGGCGGCCCATGGATAATCGGCCGGCGGTGTGCCGCCCTCGGACCCTCCCCGGGCCCCGTGGCCGCTGCCCTAGCCCCTGGTGCCATGAACAGTCCTGCCCCCCTGCCTGGTCCGCTTGTCCTCGTGGTCGAGGACGAACCCGGGATCGCCAGCATCCTCACGGCCTACCTGCAGCGCGACGGACTGCGGGCGCAGCAGGCCGGCAACGGCCTGGACGCCCTGCGGCTGTTTCGCCAGCTGCGGCCCGACATGGTGCTGCTGGACATCCACCTGCCCGGCATGGACGGCCTGGACGTGCTGCGCGCCATCCGCGAAGAGGGGCAGACCCCGGTCATCATGGTCACCGCGCTGGCGGACGACATCGACAAGCTGCTCGGCCTGCGACTGGGGGCCGACGACTACGTGGTCAAGCCCTTCAGCCCGCCCGAGGTGGTGGCCCGCGTGCGCGCCGTGCTGCGCCGCACGCGGTCGCAGGAAGCGCTCGCCACCACGCCGATCCGCGTGGGCCGGATCGAGATCGACCAGCAGGCCCATGCCGCCCTGGCCTATGGCGAGGACGGGCGTGCCGTGCCGCTGCCGCTCACGTTGACCGAATTCCGGCTGCTGGCCTGCCTGGCGGCGCAGCCCAAGCGCTGCTTCTCGCGCGGCCACCTGATCGAGCATTGCCTGCCCGAGAGCGACGCGCTCGACCGGGTGATCGACTCCCACCTGTCCAAGCTGCGGCGCAAGCTGCAGCAGGCCGGGCAGGGCGAGCTGATCGAGACGGTGCGCGGCATCGGCTATCGCCTGTGGCCCGGCGAGTCCGCCGAGGGCTGACCCGAGCCGCCGCGCCATGCAAGGCTCCATCCTCGATCGCATCTGGGTCCGCTTCGGGCTGTACATCGCCGGAACGCTGCTCGCCACCATGGGCCTGCTGGCGGCCAGCGTGGTCGTGTTCTCCGAAATGCAGTACCGCGATTTCTACCGCAGCCTGCCCGCCACCGTGCAGCACGAACTGGACGAGCTCAACGACCACGACCAGGAGGACAGCCCCCAGGCGATGGCGATCTATGGGCAGTACTGGCGCGGCGACCTGCTGTTCGGCGAGAAGTGGTCGCTGGTCGTCGGGCTGGTGGTGTGCCTGCCTTTCGGGCTGGCAGTGGGGTTCTGGGTGTCGCGCCTGGTCACGCAGCCCGTGGCCTCGATGGCCGAGGCCGCCACGCGCGTGGCCATGGGCGACTTCACCGTGCGGGCGCAGCCGGGCCGCTACAAGGGCGAGATGGCCGAGATGGTGGGCCACTTCAACCAGATGACCGATGCGCTGGAGGACATGGCGCGCGAGCGCCGCGCCACCGCCGCCTCCATCTCGCACGAGTTGCGCACGCCGCTGACCGTGCTGCGCGCCCGCCTGCACGCGATCTGCGACGGCGTCATCGAGGCCGACGCTGCCGAGTCGCGCGCCCTGCTGGAGCAGGTCGAGTACCTCGGGCGCCTGGTCGGTGATCTGCACACCCTGTCGATGGCCGAAGCCGGCCAGCTGTCGCTCAAGATGGCGCCGCAGGACCTGGCGGAACTGGTGCGCGAGGCGCTGGCCAGCCATGCCAGCCGCATCGCCGAACATGGCGTGGCGCTCGATTTGCAGGTGCCGCAGGCGCCACGCGCGGCGCTGGTGAATGCCGACCCCGACCGCCTGCGGCAGGTGCTCTTCAACCTGGTCGAAAACGCGCTGCGCCACGCGGGCGACGGCGGCTGGCTGGGCGTGGCGGTCGAGGTGACGGCTGCCGGCGTGGCGCTGCGCGTGAGCGATGCCGGGGCCGGGCTGCCGCCCGAGATGCTGTCGCGGCCGTTTCGCCGCTTTCCGCACGCGCCCGGGCACGGGGGCGAGGGCTCGGGCCTGGGGCTGTCGATCGTCCATGCCCTGGTGGTCCGCCAGGGCGGCACGGTCGAGGTGGAAAACCGCCCGGAAGGGGGCTCTTGTTTCACCGTGCGGTTTCCGGCGGTGGCGCCCCAGGCGTTGGCCTGAAGGGTTGCCTCCCCGCCTGCGCTGCGCCCGGCGGGCACGGGCGGTGCGGGAATCTGTCCTACGGGCTCCGCTGCCAAAGGCCCACAGGGGGGCTGAGGGGCCATTTCTAGGATCGGGCTTGTTGCGAGAACGGGGGCATGCCACCCGATCCTGCGGCTTCCCACCGACCGATCCTGACTGACCCATGAACGCTTTTCTCAAGACCTTTTCCGCTGCCGCCTGCACCGCCTTGCTGCTCACTGCCTGTGGCGGCGGCAACGATGACGATCCCACCCCGAGCGATCAGCCCGGCGTGCTCACGGTGAGCAATGCCACGGTCTCCGGCCTGAACGGCGTGTACGGCGACGGCACCATCAACCTGACCGACGTGGAAAAGAAGAACCCGGTAGGTTCGTCGCCCGAAGTCTGCACCTTCCGTTTCGACGGCGCCAAAAAGGTCGGCTCCAGCGACCAGGCCTCCGGCGACGTGCGCTACCAGCCCAATGCCGGCAACCTGTACATCGCCTTCCTCACGTTCTCGCAGCGCGAGTTCAGCGCCACCGACTGGAGCGACACCACCGTGTCCCGCGATTCCAACCAGGTGCGCCTCCTGAGCAAGACGCTCACGGCCACCGACGGCTCGGGTGACCGCATCACCGTCTCGGGCATCGTTCCCATGCGCGGCAACCGCCCCTCCGGCTGCTGATCAGAACACCAACCTGCAACCCCCTCGCCCCATTGATTTGGGGTTTACCCTGTCCATCCCTCCGGGTGGGCAGGGTTTTTTCATGGGCTGGCGCGATGGGACAATGGCGCCCATGACCGCTGCCCACTCCCCCGACACCCTCACGATCACCCGCCCGGACGACTGGCACCTGCACGTGCGCGACGGCGAAGCGCTGCTCACCGTCGTGCCGCACACGGCCGCCCAGTTCGGGCGCGCCGTCATCATGCCCAACCTGCGTCCGCCCGTGACCACGGCGGCCCTGGCCACGGCGTACAAGGAGCGCATCCAGGCGGCCGTGCCGCCTGGCGTCGCCTTCGAGCCGCTGATGACGCTGTACCTCACCGACAACCTGGCACCCGAGGAGATCGTGCGCGCCAAGGCGGCGGGTGTGGTCGCCCTCAAGCTCTATCCCGCCGGCGCCACCACCAACAGCGATGCCGGCGTGACCGATCTGCGCAAGACCTACCGCACCCTGGAGGCCATGCAGAAGGCCGGCCTGCTGCTGCTCGTGCACGGCGAGGTGACCAGCAGCGACATCGACCTGTTCGACCGCGAGGCCGTGTTCATCGAGCAGCAGCTCATTCCGCTGCGCCGCGACTTCCCGGAACTGAAGATCGTCTTCGAGCACATCACCACCCGGGATGCGGCGCAGTACGTGCAGCAGTCCGACCGTTTCACCGCGGCCACCATCACGGCGCACCACCTGCTCTACAACCGCAACGCGATCTTCACCGGCGGCATCCGCCCCCATTACTACTGCCTGCCCGTGCTCAAGCGTGAAACGCACCGGGTGGCGCTGGTGGAGGCGGCCACCAGTGGCAGCGACAAATTCTTCCTGGGCACCGACAGCGCGCCGCACCCGGCCCACCTCAAGGAGCATGCGAGCGGCTGCGCCGGCTGCTACACCGCCCATGCAGCGATCGAGATGTATGCCGAGGCATTCGACCATGCCGGTGCGCTGCACCAGCTCGAAGGCTTCGCCAGCTTCCACGGCCCCGCGTTCTACGGCCTGCCGCGCAACCAGGGCACGATCACCCTGCGCCGCGAATCTTGGACGCCGCCGGGCAGCTTCGCCTTCGGCGAGGCCGAGCTCAAGCCGCTGCGCTCGGGCGAGGCGCTGCCGTGGCGGGTCGTGGGGTGAACGCCACCACGCACCCAGCGTGCCTGCCCGCCTTGGCGGCCGTGCTCCGACAGTCCCTGCGAGGCCACCCATGACCGCTTTTTTCATCGACGCCGACAACCTGTGTGCGCCCGCCTGGGTGGAGGAGGCCTTTCGCACCCTGGAGCAGCACGAGGGCAGCGTGTCCCTGCGCCGCGCTTACGGCAGTGCCGACAAGCTCAAGGGGCTCGGGGAGGTGCTGCGCACCCGCATGATCCGGCCCTACATGAACCTGTCGCTGACCAAGAACACGACGGACGTGGCCCTGGCGGTCGATGTGATGGAGCTGTCCTATGCGCCGTCGCATCCGTCCACCATCGCGATCGGTTCGGGCGATGCCGACTTCGTGCCGCTGGTGCTGCGGCTGCGCGAGCGCGGGTTCCGGATGGTGTGCCTTTCCGACCGCGGCAAGATGGCGCCCGAGGCTGTCAATGCCTACGATCAGGTCTTCCTGGTCGGGCAGGAGGCCGATGCGGTGACCGAGGCCCCCGCCGCGGTGCAGGATGCCGCACCACCGGCCCCGCGAAGCCCCGCGGCCAAGAAAACGCCCGCGCGCAAAACCACCCCCCGCAAGGCCGCTGCGCCCAAGCCGGCGGTGCAGGCCGCACCGTCCAGGAAGGCGCCGGCGAAGAAAGCCGCCGCCAGGAAGGTGGCTTCCACCACGGCGGCCAAGGCGGCGGATGACGCTGGGGCGGGTGGCCGGCGGGCGCGGTCGGCCTCGGGTGCGGGCGAGGCCGTGAGCGTCCGCCACATCCTGGACCATGCCCCTGCCCTGAAGGCCGGGCAGTGGCAGCCGCTGGGCGACATCGTGAAACTGCTGCACGACGCCAAGCTGCTGGGCAAGAACACGGCATCGACCAAGCTGTTCAAGAAATTCCCCGACCAGTTCGAGCTGAAGCCCCAGACGCAGCCCAACGCGGTCCGCTACCTCCCTGAGGCGCGCTGAATCCGTGGGCCCTGGCGCGCTCGGCGCGGTACCGCCCTGGCTGCAGCCGTTCCAACATCTGGGCCCCGCGGTCCGGGCGGCGTGGCAGTCCGGCACGCCCCTGCCGGACGCCCTGAACCGGATGCCGGGCGCCGCCGTGCGCTTCGTGGCGCACTCGGCGCTGCCGGCGGGCCAGGCCTATGAGGCGTTCATCTTCGACACCGGCACCGTCCCCACCCGCGACAACCTGCACGATTTCTTCAATGGCCTGGTCTGGCTGCGGTACCCGCAGGCCAAGCGCCGGCTGAATGCCCTGCAGGCCCAGGCCATCGCCCAGACCGGGGTGGGCGCGGTGCGCGGGCCGCTGCGCGATGCGATCACGCTGTTCGATGAAAACGGCGCCGTGCTGTTCGCCCCCGCGCCGCTGTGGCAGGCGCTGGCGGCGCGCGACTGGCGGCGGTTGTTCGTCGATCTGCGGCCGCTGTGGCGGCAGGCGCAGCTGGTGCTGGTGCTGGTCGGCCATGCCTTGCTGGAAAAACTCGAGGCGCCAAGAAAACCGATCACGGCGCATGTATATCAAGCGCAGGGTGCTATGGATTCGGTAGCGGATGTGGATGCCTGGCTGGCCGGCGCGCTCGATGCGGCGCACCTGGCCACCAAGCCTTTTCTGCCGCTGCCGGTGCTCGGAGTGCCCGGCTGGTGGCCCGAGAACGAGAACTTTTGCTTCTATGATGACTCCCTCGTATTCCGCAGCGCGCGCCCCGCATAACAAACCACACCAGGGCCATCGCAACGCTGCGAACACGGCTTGAACGCCTGCGCACCATCCCCATTTTCCGGTTTGTGACAGCGCGTTCCTGCCGCTGGTCACACCCCCGTATCCCTCCGTGGAGAACCCTTCGATGAAACGAATCGCGCTTTTCTTGTTGACCAACGTCGCCGTCGTGGTGGTGCTGGGCATCGTCGCCAGCCTGCTGGGCGTCAACCGCTTCCTGACCGCCAATGGCCTGAACCTGGGGGCACTGCTGGGCTTTGCCTTCATCATGGGCTTCGGCGGCGCCATCATCTCGCTGCTGATCAGCAAGCCCGTCGCCAAGTGGAGCGCGGGCGTGCAGATCATCGACGGCACCGGGTCGGCCGATGAGGCCTGGATCGTCGAGACCGTGCGCAAGTTCGCCGACAAGGCCGGCATCGGCATGCCCGAGGTCGGCATCTTCCCCGGCGACCCCAACGCGTTCGCCACCGGCGCGTTCAAGAACAATGCCCTCGTGGCGGTGTCCACCGGGCTGCTGCAGGGCATGACGCGCGAGGAGGTCGAGGCGGTGATCGGCCACGAGGTGGCCCACATCGCCAATGGCGACATGGTGACCATGACGCTGATCCAGGGCGTGATGAACACCTTCGTGGTGTTCCTGTCCCGCGTGATCGGCTATGCGGTGGACAGCTTCCTGCGCAAGAACGACGAGAACAGCTCCGGCCCCGGCATCGGCTACTACGCCACAACCATCGTGCTCGACATCCTGCTGGGCTTCCTGGCGTCGATGATCGTGGCCTGGTTCAGCCGCCAGCGCGAATTCCGTGCCGACGCTGGCGCGGCGCAACTGATGGGCCGCAAGCAGCCCATGATCAACGCGCTGGCCCGCCTGGGCGGCGCCCACCCGGCCGAACTGCCCAAGAACATGGCCGCCCTGGGCATCGCCGGTGGCATCGGCAAGCTGTTCAGCACCCACCCGCCGATCGAAGAGCGCATTGCCGCGCTGCAGACGAACGCCTGAAGGGGCTTATGAATTGAGCGGGCGGCCTTCCATGCCGCCTGCCCCGCGAAAGAGCGGCCGGAGCGATCCAGCCGCTCTTTTTTTGCGCTTGTATCAAGTTGTCAGAACCGGTGCCGATACTTACCATGGACCCCACCCCATGCGCCTGGCGCACCGCCGGCCGCTCTTTCCCGCCTGCGGCCTTTCTCACCGGTATCTGACATGACCCTGAACAACGCCCGCCTTTCCCTGCGCCTTGCCCTGGCTTTCGGGGTCATCTGCCTGGTCATGTCCCTTGCCGCTGCCGTGGGCATCTGGCGGCTCATGGAACTGCAGGACATCGCCGATGGCCTGGGCGGACCGGCGGCGGAGCGGGCCTTGCTGGCACGCGAACTGCACGCGATCGTGGTGCTGAGTTCCTCGCGCGCCGAAACCCTGCTGGAAATCGACAACCCCGCCTATGCCGCGCGCATCGATGCCGACCGCAAGGCCACTTCCGCCCGATCGACCGAGGTGCGCAAGCGGCTCGAAGAGCTGGCGACGGACAGCGAATCCAAGCGCATCTTCGAGGCCATCGACACCGCGGGCAACGCTTTCCGGGGGGCGCGCGACGATCTGGTCAAGCGGCGCAAGGCCGGCGAAACCCTGCCGCCGGATGCGGTGGGCAAACTGCTGCGCCCCGCGGCCGACCGCTATGCCGCGGCGGTGAACGACATGGCCGATTACCAGCGCAAGCAGGTGGAGGAAGACCGGGCCGCCGCCGCCGCCAGCGAACGCCAGGGCATCGCGCTGCTGGTGGGCGGCTCGGTGCTGGGGCTGCTGCTGGCGCTGGTGTGCGCCGTGGTGCTGTCGCGTTCCATCCTGCGGCCGCTGTCGCATGCGTCCACGGTGGCGGACCGCATCGCCGAAGGCGACCTGACCTCCACCGTGCCGGCCATCGGCGCCGGCAACCGTGACGAGGTGCGGGCCATGCTGGCACGCCTGGACGGCATGCAGGCGCGCCTGACCGGCCTGGTGATCGGCATGCGGCAGGCCAGCACGTCGGTGGCCGGCGCCAGCGCCGAGATCGCGGCCGGCAACTCGGACCTGTCGGCGCGCACCGAGCAGACGGCCTCCAACCTGGAGGAAATCGCAGCCAGCATGGAAGAGTTGCTGTCCACCGTGCGCCACAGCGCGGATGCGGCCCAGCAGGCCACCCACCTGGCGGTGTCGGCCAGCGACGTGGCACGGCGCGGGCGCGACGCGGTGGAGCGGGTGGTGGGCACCATGGACGGCATCGCCCAGTCCTCGCGCCGCGTCGCCGACATCACCAGCGTGATCGACGGCATCGCCTTCCAGACCAACATCCTGGCGCTGAACGCCGCCGTGGAAGCGGCCCGCGCCGGCGAGCAGGGCCGGGGTTTTGCCGTGGTGGCCAGCGAGGTGCGCAGCCTCGCGCAGCGCTCGGCCACGGCCGCCAAGGAGATCGGCGGGCTCATCGGCGACAGCGTGCGCCAGGTGGCGGAAGGCTCGCAACTGGTGCATGCGGCTGGCGGGACCATGGGCGAGATCGTCGACTCGGTGCAGCAGGTGGCGACCATCATCGGCGAGATCGGCACCGCCACACGCGAGCAGAGCACGGGCCTGGGGCAGGTGGGCGAGGCGGTGAACCAGCTCGACCAGATGACGCAGCAGAACGCCGCGCTGGTGGAGGAATCCTCCGCCGCCGCCCAGGGGCTGCGCGTGCAGGCCGAGCAATTGGCCCAGCTGGTGGAGGCCTTCCGGCTGCCAGCGGGTTCGGCGCTCGCGGTGCGCTGACCGCCCGAGCCGCGGTGCGCCGGGCGGGGGCGGCCTCGGCGGCAGGCCCACGCTTTACCGGGGATTTACGCCAGCGCGTCAACAGGGCCCGCTGGCGCAGGCGTTGAGCACGCATCAGTCACTTTCCCGGACCGGTGCCCATGATGCTTTCTTCCCCTGTCGTCACTTCTTCCTCCAGGCCCGCATTCGGCGGCCTGGCGGCGGCCCTGGTAGCCGCCACGGTTCTCTCGGGCTGCGTCGTCGCCCCGCCGCCCCGTCCACGCACCGTGGTGGTGGAGCCGCCGCCCGCCCGTGCCGTGATGGTCGAGCCCGCCCCCGTGGTGGTCGTCGCGCCCACCGCGCCGCCCGCACCCTATGTCGAGACGATCACCGTGGCGCCTTCGCCCGTGCATGTGTGGGTCGGTGGATTCTGGGAGTGGGGCGGCGGCCGCTACGTCTGGCGGCCGGGCCACTGGACCACGCCGCCGCGCCCCGGCGCGGTGTGGGTGCCCCACCATTGGGAGCCGGGCCCGGGCGGCTGGCACATGCGGCCCGGGCACTGGGCGCCCCGCTGAGGCCAGTGCCGCCTGTGCGCTGAAGGCGCTGGGCGACGGGCCGGGCATGCGCGTCAGGCGAGCAGCGCGCGCGCCACGGCTTCGCCCACCTTGATGCCGTCCACCCCGGCCGAAAGAATCCCGCCCGCGTAGCTCGCGCCTTCGCCGGCCGGGTACAGGCCGGCGGTGTTCAGGCTCTGGAAGGCCTCGTTGCGCCCGATCTTGAGGGGCGACGAGGTGCGCGTTTCCACCCCGGTCAGCACCGCGTCGTGCATGTCGAAACCCTTGATCTTCCTGCCGAAGGCCGGCAGCGCCTCGCGCAGGGCCTCGGTGGCGTAGCCAGGCAGGGCGGCATCGAGGTCGGTCAGCGTGACGCCGGGCTTGTACGAGGGCTCCACGGAGCCCAGCGCCGTCGACGCTCGCCGTGCGAGGAAATCGCCCACCAGCTGCGCGGGCGCGTTGTAGTTGCTGCCGCCCAGCACGTAGGCGTTCGACTCCAGCTGGCGCTGCAGCACGATGCCCGCCAGCGGATGCGGCGTCGCGCCGGCCACCAGCGCCTGCACGCCATAGGGGCCGCCCAGCGCCGCCTCGAATGCCGCGGGGTCGTGCGGATAGTCGTTGGGATCGATGGCGACCACCATGCCCGCATTGGCATTGCGCTCGTTGCGCGAATACTGGCTCATGCCGTTGGTGACCACGCGGTGCGGCTCGCTGGTGGCGGCCACCACCGTGCCGCCCGGGCACATGCAGAAGCTGTACACCGCGCGGCCGTTGCCCGCGTGGTGCACCAGCTTGTAGTCGGCCGCGCCCAGCAGCGGGTGCCCGGCGTGCCGGCCCCAGCGCGCGCGGTCGATGAGCCCTTGCGGGTGCTCGATGCGAAAGCCCACCGAGAAGGGCTTGGCCTCCATGTGCACGCCGCGCTCGTACAGCATGGCGAAGGTGTCGCGCGAGCTGTGGCCCAGCGCCATCACCACGTGGTCGGCGCGCAGCGCATGGGTCTGGCCCGTGGCCTGGTCGAGCACCTGCAGGCCGCGCAGGTGGCGCTGGCCGGCGGCGTCCTGCTCGACCACCACGTCGGTCACGCGCTGCTGGAACCGCACCTCGCCGCCCAGCGCGATGATCTGCTCGCGCAGCGTCTCCACCACCTTGACGAGCTTGAACGTGCCGATGTGCGGGTGCGCCACCGAGAGGATCTCGGGCGGCGCGCCGGCCTGCACGAATTCCTCCATGACCTTGCGGCCCAGGTGGCGCGGGTCCTTGATCTGGCTGTAGAGCTTGCCGTCGCTGAACGTGCCGGCGCCACCCTCGCCGAACTGCACGTTCGACTCCGCCTGCAGCTCGCGCCGCCGCCACAGGCCCCAGGTGTCCTGCGTGCGCTCGCGTACCGCGCGGCCGCGTTCCAGCACGATGGGCCGGAACCCCATCTGCGCCAGCACCAGCGCCGCGAAGATGCCGCAGGGCCCGAAGCCCACCACCACGGGCCGGTGCGCCAACCCCTCTGGCGCCCGGCCCACCGGCCGCCAGACCATGTCGGGCGTGGGCTGGATGTGGGGCTGGCCGGCGTGGCCCGCCAGCAGCGCGGCCTCCTGCGACGGATCGGCCAGGGTGATGTCGATGATGTACACCGCCAGCAGTTCGGCCTTGCGCGCATCGAAACTGCGCTTGAAGACGTGGACATGGGCGATGCCTTCGGGCGGCAGCGCCAGGATGCGGCAGGCGGCGGCGCGCAGGGCGGGCTCGGGGGCTTCGGCCGCGCTGAGCGGCAGCTTGATTTCGGACAGGCGGATCATGGCTTGCGGGCCCGTGTCGATCGGGCGAAGGGCAATGTCGTGGGGACCGGCATGATAAAGGAGGCCCGCGATGCCGGGCAGACCGGGTGCGGCAAGCCCAGCCGATGTGCAGTCAGTACCAGGGCATATTGCTATTAAATTAATAGCAATATGCCCTAGTACCGATTGCGCTGGAGGCCTTTTTCCTTGTTGCCGGCGTGCAGGGCCTGCACTGCTCCGAAGTGCATGAGATCGGACCGACCGAATGGCAGCGAACACGCGACGGCGCAGGGCGCACGTCAAGGTCGCGCCTGGCGCCGGGCCGATGCCGGAGAAGGGCTAGTCCGCGCAGAACTGGCAACCCGCCGATGTCAGGTGGTCGCCCTTGCACGCGGTGCACCGCGAGACGTCCATCATCGTCCTGCAGGAGCCGCATTTGCCGGGGACGGACGGGTTGTCGCCCACGTTGAGCACGTCATAGATCACGCCTTCCTTTCGGCCGCACGCTGGGCAGTCGAGAAACCCCATGGTGAAGGGCCCGGCTTCGAAATGGCACACCAGGCAGCGTAGATCGCCATGCTCGCTTTCCACCATCGCATCGCTGCCACAGGCCAGGCAGCAGCGGACTGGGCCGAAGCGATCGAAATCGTCGTACGCACGGTCAATGGCCTCGTCCACGTAGGATGTCTTTTCGATGAGCTTCTGATACAGGTCCAGGCCGATGAACTGCTTCAGGCTGTTGGACAGGTATTGGTCTTGTGCCCGGAGATTGACCTTCCAGTCGAGCTGGGTGATGACCCGCACCAGCAACCAGATGGACTCGTCCAATACCGTTTCGGGGTCCATGTCCAGGCCGAGGTGCATCAGTTGATTCCTTCGGTTCTGAAAATCGTCGAGAAGCTGGAGGTCCTGGGCGTTGAGAAGCAGAGTGGACGAGGCCTTTTTTCGGCTCTCCCAGAAAGCGATGGACTTGAACTGTCCGTCGTGGATGGACTGCAGTAGCTCGGCTTGCGTCTTGGTGTGCAGGCTGGCCACCGCGATGCCTTGCCAACCGACGGTCCTGACGATGCGCAGCTTGGTGAGCAGTTCGAGTGCGGCCTGAATGTTGGCGAGTGTCTGCAGCGCGTTGGTCTCGTTGCGCTCATCCGCCAGCGCGTGTTCCAGAGCGTGCAAAAGGAAATGCCGCGAGGTTTTCTGCAGGCGCCGGATGAGTTCGGCATCGACGGGGTCGGCTGGTTTCATGGTTCGGTTGTTGGAGGTGGGGGCGGCGCATCGGCGCTGTTGCCATGGGCCTGCGACTGGCTCCGGATTCTTTCGTGGACGGTGCTAGGAGCTCAAGGGGGGGAACCCGTGTGAAGGATACAGGCTGACAGACCGGGCGCGGGTGTCCGGTCGCGCGGGGCCGCACCGGGTTGCCACCATCCCTGTCCCGGCATTCCACGGAAAGGGCCTCCAGGCGCAGCCTTGGGTCTTGCGGCTCTCAGCCCGTTTGCTATTTAATTAATAGCACTATGCCCTAGTATTGATTGCGCTGGCGGGCTTTTTGATGCTCGGCCTGGGCGGTGGATTCTCCTGCCATGCCGGGCCGGCGGCGGCCCAGCAACTCCACCCCGCCGAACGCCAGTGCAGCCAGCCCCAGGGGCAGGAAGAAATACAGCATGCGGTAGGCCAGCACCGAGGCCAGTGCCTGCGGTGCGGGCAGGTAGGCCGACAGCACCGCCACGCCCACGGCTTCCAGCACGCCCAGCCCGGCGGGGATGCGCGAGATGAGCCCGGCCACGGCGCCCAGCAGCACCGTCGCCAGCGCGGCCGCATACGGTGCGCGCTGCCCGGTCAGCACCCACAGCGCCGCGCCCATCACCATCCAGTTGGCGGCCGACAGCGCCACCTGCAGCATGCCCACGGGCCAGCGCGGCATGGCGATGCGGTGCCCGCGCAGGTGCACGGGCCGGCCATGGCGCAGTGCGCAGGCGGCAACGTACAGCAGGCTCGCCGCCGTCAGGGCGGCGCCCATCCAGCGCAGGTGCTGGGGGCCGACGTGCCAGTTGTCGGGCAGCTGCGGCGACCACAGCCAGAACACCGCGCCCGCCAGGAAGAAATAGCCCAGCCAGTTGGTGAGGATGCTCATCCCGATCACCTGCCCGATGGCTGCCACCGATACGCCCTGCTGCGAGTACAGGCGATAGCGCACGGTCACCCCGCCGATGATCGATCCCAGGTTCAGCGTGAACGGATAGGCGATGAGCGTGATGCCCACCGTGCGCCCGGCCGACAGCCCGTGCCGCGTGTAATGGCGCCCGAACAGGTCGAAGGTGCTGTACAGCAGGTGGCTGGCCAGCGCCAGCGCGCCGCCCAGCAGCAGCACCGGCACCGGCAAGGCCAGGAACGACGCCCAGACCGCGGGCCAGTCCACCGTGCGTGCCTGGCGCACCAGCAGCGAGACGACGAAGAGGACGAAGGCGCCGCTGGCGAGGGTCACGGCCCAGGGCCACCAGCGGTGGGCGGTCAGGCGCTTCCAGCGGCTGTCGGGGCGTGTGGGCGGCGCAGCGCGGTCCCTGGGGGCCCCGGCCTGGGGCCGGGCGGGGTCATGCCCAGGCTTGGCCGGGTCCAGGGAGGACAGGGCCGGGGAGGGCGCCGCTGCCGCCATGGCTCAGGTGGCCGAAGGCCGGTGACTGGTGTCGTGGGCCGGGGGCTCCTGGGCGCGGACCAGCGAGATCTCGGGCTCGTGGCGCGGCAGCCAACCCGCCCAGGAGGGGAACCAGCGCATGACGTGGAACAGGAAATAGCTGCGCAGCAGGCGCAGGCCATCCCAGCGCGAGGGTGGCGTGGCCTCGACCTGGCGGCAGCTGTGCTGCATCAGGTGGTCCAGCCGTTCGTGCAGCGTCGCGTTGAAATCCTTGTCGCGGATCACCACGTTCGCCTCGAGGTTGAGCGACAGGCTCAAGGGGTCGAGGTTGCTGGAGCCCACGGTGGACCATTCGCCGTCCACCAGCGCGACCTTGCCGTGCAGCGGCCGGTCGCAGTATTCGTAGATGCGCACGCCCGCGCGCAGCAGGTGGTCGTAGAGCATGCTGGCCGCCGTGCGCACGATGGGCATGTCGGGCTGGCCCTGCAGGATGAGCCGCACGTCCACCCCGCGCCGCGCCGCGCGGCGCATTTCACGGATGAAGCGGTAGCCGGGAAAGAAGTAGGCATTGGCGATCACCACGCGCTCGCGCGCGGCGCGCAGGGCCACGCGGTAGTGGCGCTCGATGTCGTTGGTGTGGTTGTGGTTGTCGCGCGTGACGAAGATCGCGTCCGCCGTGCCCGCATGGGGCAGCGGCGGCACGGCGTTAGCCCCCTGGCGGCGCCGCCGTGTGCGTGGGGGCATGACGGCATCGCGCGCGAAGCCCAGCATGTGGGCGACGATGGGGCCGCGCACCTCGACCGAGTAGTCCTGCTTGGCCTCGGGGCCGTAGTCGGCCACGTGGTCGGCCGAGTAGTTGATGCCGCCGATGAAGCCGATCTCCCCGTCCACCACCACGATCTTGCGGTGCATGCGGCGCAGCACGTTCAGCCGCTGGCCGAACAGCCTGCGGCCTGGGTCGAAGATGCGAAAGCGCACGCCGGCGTTCACCAGTTCGCCGATGAAGTCTTCCGGTAGATCGGGCGAGCCGAAGCCGTCCACCAGCACATGCACCTCGGCGCCGTTGCGCGCGGCCTGCAGCAGCGCCGCGTGCAGCCCCCGGCCGATCTTGTCGTCGAAGAGGATGAAGGTTTCCAGGATCACCTCGCGCCGTGCCTGCGCGATGGCCTCGAACACGCGAGGGAAGAACGCCTCGCCGTTCTCCAGCAGCGTGAAATGGTTGCCGGGCACCCAGCGCGAGGGGCGGGAGCGGTGCATCACAGTGAAATCTCCGCGGCCAGGGGCGCGTGGTCCGACAGCTTGTGCCAGGGCTTGCGCGGCAGCACCACCGGCGCGTGCACCGAGGCATTGCGCACGTAGATGCGGTCCAGCGCCAGCAGCGGCATGGAGGCCGGGAAGGTGCGCACGGCCTTGCCCCGCGCATGCATGAACACCTCGTGCAGGCCGGCGCCGGCGCGCAGCACGTCGTGCGCACGGCCGCGCCAGTCGTTGAAGTCGCCCGCCACCACCACCGGGTCTTCGGGCGGAAACGTGGCCACCAGCTCGCACACGCGCTTGAGCTGGCGCTGGCGGTGCGCCTCCTGCAGGCCCAGGTGAACACAGATGGCATGCACCTGCCGGGCGTGGCCCGGGGGCTGCAGCACGCAGTGCAGCATGCCGCGCCGCTCGGGTCCGCTCACGGAGATGTCGTGGTTTTCGTAGTGGACGATGGGGAACTTGGACAGCAGCGCGTTGCCGTGGTGGCCGTTGTCGTACACCGCATTGCGGCCATAGGCGTATTGGCCCCAGATGGTGTCGGCCAGGAATTCGTAGTGCGGCTCCTGAGGAAAATTGGCCACGCGCCCGGCGTGCCGCTGGTGCGTGCCGAGCACTTCCTGCAGGAAGACCAGATCGGCCGACACGCCACGCACGGCTTCGCGCAGCTCGTGCAGCATGAAGCGGCGGTTGAAGGTGGTGAAGCCCTTGTGCACGTTCACGGTCAGCACCTTGAAGGCAACGGGAGAGGCGGTGGATGGTTCCATGGGGCAATCAGTGAGCGCGGGGGAGGGGCGGGAACCGGGCCGAAAAGCCCGGTTTCAGGCGGGCCCCGCATGGGCTTTGATTGTTTCGATGGCGGTCCGGCTGGGCTGTAGGACGGCTGGCCGAACGCTTGTGACCCGATGGCGGCCGGGCCTGAGGGCCGCCGGCAGCCCGGCTCCCGGGCCGGGGCAGGGGCCTGCCCCAGCCCGAAAAAGGCCCCGCCCATGGGCGTGGGGTGGGTGGACTGCGCACACTGCCCTGGCCCGGGGCAGCGCGCGGTTTCAGAAAGCGCCTCAGGAGGGCAGGAAGCCCTCGACCGACAGGTAGCGCTCGCCCGTGTCGTAGTTGAAGCCCAGCACCTTGGCGCCGGCGGGCAGCTCGGGCAGCTTCTGTGCGATGGCGGCCAGCGTGGCGCCGGAGGAAATGCCCACCAGCAGGCCTTCCTCGCGCGCGGCGCGGCGGGCGTATTCCCGCGCGGGCTCGGCATCGACCTGGATCACGCCGTCAAGCAGGCTGGTGTCGAGGTTCTTGGGCACGAAGCCCGCGCCGATGCCCTGGATCGGGTGCGGGGCCGGCTGGCCGCCGGAGATCACGGGCGAGGCCACGGGCTCCACCGCGAAGATCTTGAGGGCCGGAAACTTCGCCTTCAGCACGCGACCCACACCCGTCAGGTGGCCGCCCGTGCCCACGCCGGTGATCAGCGCGTCCAGGCCATCAGGAAAGTCCGCCAGCACTTCCTGCGCCGTGGTGCGCACGTGCACGTCGATGTTGGCGGGGTTTTCAAACTGCTGCGGCACCCAGGCGCCGGGAGTCTGCGCGCGCAATTCCTCGGCGCGGGCGATGGCGCCCTTCATGCCTTTTTCGCGCGGGGTGAGGTCGAACTGCGCACCGTAGGCCAGCATGAGGCGGCGGCGCTCGATGCTCATGCTGTCGGGCATCACCAGAATGAGCCGGTAGCCCTTCACCGCCGCCACCAGGGCCAGGCCGATCCCCGTGTTGCCCGACGTGGGCTCGATGATCGTGCCGCCGGGCTGCAGCGCGCCGGTGCGTTCCGCGTCCTCCACCATCGACAGGGCGATGCGGTCCTTGATCGAACCGCCGGGGTTGCTGCGCTCGGACTTGACCCAGACGTTGGCACCCGCGCCGAACAGGCGGTTGATGCGCACATGGGGCGTGTTGCCGATGGTTTGCAGGATGTTCTCGACTTTCATGGCGTCTCCAGGTTGGACAGGTACGGGACAGGCAAGAAAACATTTTGGCCCATGCCTACGACACTCCGCGCATATGGTTATGCCGGCGATGCGGCTTTCTCGATGTCGATGCGCGTGGCACCCGCGCAGGGCGCCATGGCGATGCGCACCGGCAGGCACTGCGCGATGACCTGCGCATTCGTGCTGGCATGCGGGGTGATCGCCTCGGCCGTGTAGCTCGCCCGCTGGCCGCTGCGCCAGACGGCGAGAGCCAGCGGCAGGATCCACTGGTCCGCCAGGTGCGGACCGACAGCGCCCCGGCTGTGCTCGAACGAGCGCACCTCGCCGGCCAGCTGGCGCGCCACCTGTTCGGCCGGCATGCCGCGCTCTCCCAGCGCGCAGAACACCTCGGTCACCTCGGCATGCTCCAGCACCGCCAGCAGGGCGTTGCCCGGGCCTTCGTTCTGCCGTGCGGGCGGGATGCGCCACGGGTCGTCGCCTTCGCTCCAGTCCAGTTGCTGGCGCAGCGCCGCCAGCTCGCGCACCGCGATGCTGCGGGCCAGGCCCGGCACCAGGGCCTCGGCCCAGGCGCTGCGGCGCGCGCCGCGGTCCAGCAGATCGAACGGCGCCAGCGGGCCAGCCGCGGGCGCGATGGCCGCATGCACCTCGCCGCCGCCTGCGGGATAAAAGCCCCGGCGCCGCAGCGTGAGCTCCAGTCCCACGCCCAGGCGCCGCACCAGCGGCGCGAAGGCCCGCTGCAGGAAGTCGAACGGGGGCGCCATGGAGTTGTGCGTGCCGCCCGAAAGCTGCACCCGGCTGGGCCCGCCAGCCAGCATCAGCGCGGGCAGCACGGTCTGCAGCACCAGCAGGCAACTGCCGGCTCCGGCGATCGCGAAGGCGTAGTCGCCCGCCTGCACCGGGCCGGGCGTGAACTGCAGCGCCTGCGATCCCAGCTCCGCCCCTTCCGCCTGCCCGCCGCAGACTTGCACTGCGGCCTGCACGCAGGCCAGGTGCTGGCGCATCAGTCCTGGCTTGGGCCGGCCCGCGCGGATGCGGTCGATGCGCAGCGGCTGGCCGGTCACCATGGACAGCGCCAGGCCGGTGCGCAGGATCTGTCCGCCGCCTTCGCCGTGGGAGCCGTCCAGGGTCAGCATGGCACGGACCCTTCGGCGCCGCCATGGGCAGGATCGAAGCGCAGCACCGTGTCGTGCAGCAGGGCGTCCAGCCCGGCATGCCCGGCAATGGGCAGGGGCTGCACCGGCTGCGCCGCATTGGCGGCCAGCTCGGCCTCGATGAATGCGTGTATGCCGGGCCAGCGTGGGCTGGTGGCCGACTCGTTCGCACGCATCTTCACCGCCAGCAGGGCGTTGATCTCTTCGATGAGCGCCGCATCGCGTTGCGCATCCAGCGTGTGCTGGGCCAGTTCGGCGAAGCGCATGGGCGGCACTCCGGGGCGCGTGCGGATCCATCGCGCTGCCAGCAGCGGGCGCAGCACGTACAGGTATTTCTTGTAGCGCACCACGTCGGCCTGCAGGTGCTCGCGGAAGTTCTTCTTGGCCATGGAGGCGTAGTGGTGCCAGGCCTTGGCGTTGGAGAACACCTGCGCCGCCAGGGCGCGCACCTGGGCCATCGTGTCCGCCGCCTCGCGGTAGACGACGGGCGAGCGCAGCCACTCCAGCAGCGTGGGGTTCGATTCGCGCATCAGCCCGAGCGCCTTGCGCAGGTCCCAGCCGTTGATGTCCAGGTCCCCGCTGATCGGCACCTCGATCACGTCGCGCCCGGGCGAGACCGTGAGGTACCAGGGCAGGCGGTGCACGTAGAGAAAGCGCACGTCGTAGTCGCTGTCGGGCGAGGCGAAGCCCCAGCCGCGGCTGCCCGATTCGCAGGCGAACAGGATGGTGACGGCGTGCTGCGCCTCGATGTCACGCAGCGCATCCATGATCTGCCCGCGCATGGCGGGCTCGATCGGATGGGCGGAATGAAGCAGTTCTCGGGGTTCTGTCTTTTGCATGTCCATGCTTTCAGCGCACGCTCCTCGTGCGTTGGTCTTGATCCGATGGTGGGCCGTGGTGCGCTCGCTATCCCTTCACGCACACCACCTGCTTGAGCGTGTACACCACTTCCACCAGGTCTTCCTGCGCCGCCATCACGGCGTCGATGTCCTTGTAGGCCATCGGGATCTCGTCGATCACATCGGCGTCCTTGCGGCATTCCACCCCTTCGGTGGCGGCGATCTGGTCGGCAACGGTGTAGAGCTTCTTGGCCTTGGTGCGGCTCATCTTGCGGCCCGCGCCGTGGCTGCAGCTCATGAAGCTCTCCGGGTTGCCCTTGCCGCGCACGATGAAGCTCTTGGCGCCCATGCTGCCGGGAATGATGCCCAGTTCGCCGGCCTTGGCGCTCACGGCGCCCTTGCGGGTGATGAACACGTCTTCGCCGAAGTGCGTTTCGCGGCTCACGTAGTTGTGGTGGCAGTTCACCGCTTCCACATGGGCCTCGAAGGGCTTGGCGATCACCTTGCGGGCGGCCGCGATCACGCGCTGCATCATCACCTCGCGGTTGGCGCGCGCGAACTTCTGCGCCCAGCCCACGGCGCGCACGTAGTCGCCGAAATACCGGGCGCCTTCCTCGAAGTAGGCCAGGTCCTGGTCGGGCAGGTTGCGCTGGTGCAGCTCGGCATCCTTCTTGGCCAGCTCGATGAAGTGCGTGCCGATGGCGTTGCCCACTCCGCGCGAGCCCGAATGCAGCATGAACCACACGCCACCGTGTTCGTCCAGGCACACCTCGATGAAGTGGTTGCCGGTGCCCAGCGTTCCCAGGTGCTTGTGGTGGTTGGTGCTGGCAAAGCGCGGGTAGTCCTCGCAGATCGCGTCGAACTCGCCCTTCAGCGAGGCCCAGGCCGCATCGCTCTCATCGGGCGGCGTTTCCCACGCGCCCTTGTCGCGGCCCATGCGGCGCGGGTTGCTGCCGTGCGGCACGGCCTTCTCGATCGCGAAGCGCAGCGGGCCCAGGTTGTCCGGCAGGTCGTTGGCGTGCAGCGTGGTCTTGCACGCCATCATTCCGCAGCCGATGTCCACGCCCACGGCTGCCGGGATGATGGCCTTGAAGGTGGGGATCACCGATCCCACCGTGGCCCCGATGCCGTAGTGCACATCGGGCATGGCGGCCACGTGCTTGAACACGATGGGCAGGCGCGCCGCGTTCTCCAGTTGCTTCTGGGCCTCGTCCTCCACGGGTACGCCCTGGGTCCACATCTTGATGGGGACGCCGTTTTCCACATTGCGTTGCAGGTAGTTCATTGCGTTCTTCTTTCTTGTCGTTTGTCTGTCTGTCTTATTTTCGGGTGCTCATTCACTGACCCGGTCGAACACCGCTTCCACGATCTGTCGCGGGCCCGTGCAGTTGCCACAGGTGCAGTGCGCGGGTTGTGCCATGGCGCTGGTGTCCAGCGCCAGGATCTTCTGTGCAAAGCGCTGGCGGTTACCGGGGTCGAGCATCCAGGCTTTCATCGCCTCGCGGAATTGCGGCTGGTCTTCGGCAAAGGCGTTCTGGATTTCGTTCTTTCCCCAGAAGTCCCAGTAGCTCGCCTCGGCGTACCGCAGCACGGCGCTTTGGCGCTCGTCGTTCAGCCAGTGCGCCAGCAGCGGTTGCACGTCCACTCCGCCCTTGTGGAACATCAACAGGATGTCGAAGGCGTTCGCGCCGTTGAACGGGCTGGGCTCGCGCCCGGCGTGCCCCAGGCCTTCGTGGAAGAAGGCCAGGGCGTAAGCGTCCACGGCGGCGCGCTCCTGGGGCGACAGGGCATTGGCCGGGCAGTTGCCCAGGCGGTCCAGGTACAGCTCGGTCGAGTGGTGCAGCTCCTCGCCCAGGGCCATCAGTTCCAGCATGCGGGGCAGGAAGTAGAGCAGTTCCTCGGCCGGCTGCTCGCTGCCCTTGGCAGAGCTGTTGTATTCGTAGAAGTGGCGGGTCGTTATGCGGCGCAGCGGCAGGCGCCGCATCTCGCGTTCCATGGCCTCGTCCATGCAGCAGGCCGTGCACACATCCAGCTTCTGTGTCGGAGCGCCATGGCGCTGGAAGGCGGCATAGACGGCATCCACTGCCTCGCGCAGGGCGGGCGGCAGCATGGCGGCCTGCGCCGCGGGGGCGTTCGTTTTCATCGGTTTCTTTCCTGTTGGGTCCGCCATGGGGCTCAGCCCTTCCGGCGCATTCAAAAAAAGAGGTGACAAGGGGTGTCGGGTTGCGCCATTGAGCTACCTGCCGAAGCAGACCGGGGATTGAACCCGGAACCTTCAGAGCCCGAGGGCCCCGACGCTCTACCTGTAAACCCGTCTGCATTCACCTCGCAAACACACAAAAAAAGCAGCGACAAGGATCGACGAAACGTCGTGCTCTACCACTGAGCTACGGCTTTCGACCGGCGGGATTCGAACCCGCGACCACGAGAGTAGAAGTCTGTAGTTCCGTCAGCATTCGCTGCAAAAAAAGCAGTGCGACAAGGGTGGCAAGACATGGACCACGCCGCGGTGCGGCGCTGGGATTCGAACCCCGGTCCCTCCAGATGTAGTCCTGCCTGCATTCGCACATTCATTCATCGATGGCCTTCCCGTTCGGCGACAAACAGGCGGTGCGACCGGGATGTAGTCACACCTGCATTCGCCGAACGACAGCCGTCATTCCCACGATCGGGTGCCCTGAATTGGCATTCATGGCACCTTCTCGCCGATCGTCAGATCGGGGTGTCCTCGATCACTCCGACCCAATGCGCCGCGACCATGCCCCCTGCGGCATACACCGCCAGCAGCTTGAACACTTCGTCGCTGAAGCCGCCGATGTTCAGCACATCGGGCTGCTCCTGCGCCTGCGTCGTTGCGCAAGGCTGGATGTCGATGCACACCAGCCGGGCCGTCGGGTTGCGCTGCTTGAACGCCGCCCACTCCTGCATGGTCGCGGTGCCCCGGCCCCGTGCACGGTCGGCCCACGATTCGTTGTCGGACACCAGCACCACCAGCTCGGCCTGCGCCTTCTCGCGGTTCAGCAGGGCCAGCGGTGCGCTGCACGACGTTCCGCCGCCGCCCACCGCGGCCAGCTTGGCCGCATTGGTCATGACCGAATCGCGGGGATTCAGTGGCAGCGGCACCACCTTCGTTTCGAAGGGCAGCACACGCGCATCCGCATTGCGGCGCAGCACGGCAGCGGCCACCAGGGCGGCCACGTCGATGCACCGCACCGCGGAGGTCGCTGAGCCCCGGTGGCCCGTCACCGGCGAGCCCATCGAGCCCGACACATCGGGGCAAACCACCACGCGGCCTTCGAACTGCGGCACATTGGCCAGCGCGAGTTCCATCGCATCCTGCAGCGCTTCCTTCACCACCGTCGGCACGTCGGCGCCGCAGGCGGTGTACGCCGCCATCAACTGGTACGGCAGCACGCGGGCCTTGGCCACGGCCTGCGGGTCACGCAGCTTGGCGGCCACGGCATCGGCCAGGCCTGGCAGCGCGAACACGCCATGCCGGGCAAAGGTGTTCAGGTTCTGGCGCACCATCTGCCACGAGCCGCGCTGTGCAATCGTGGCCCAGGCCGATGCGTCCAGCTCCAGCGCGGTCAGCATCTGGAAAGGCACGTCGGGCACGGGCTGCGTGCGGTCTTGCTTGAAGCGTTCGAAGGCCTGCGTCAGTGGAGGCAGCGCCTCCTGCGCATAAGGGCGACCGATCAGCCAGGCGAACCACGCGGCGCGCCAGGCTTCCGTGGGCTTGGGGTGCACCATCTTCACCACGTCGGCCAGCGACGGCGTGTTGCCCACGGCGGCGTTCAGCAGTTGCGCCTCGGTGGCGTCGAGCAGCCATTGCTGCACCAGCTTTTTCGGACGCGTGCCGAGCGATTTGCGGCCTACCGCGCCGGAGCGCAGCATCTGCACGAAATTGCGCAGCATCTTGCCGTTGTCGATCACGCGGCCGAACACCTGGGCCAGCAGGGCCACATCGCGAACCGCCAGCGTGGCCGCCAGCAGGGCCGGCATGTCTTTCATGGAGCCGGCACGGCGCACATACAGGGCCGTCTTCGCCAAGAACACCGGATCGACTTCGC
The DNA here is from genome assembly GCF_032929295.1 of Acidovorax sp. BLS4. NCBI lineage: Bacteria > Pseudomonadati > Pseudomonadota > Betaproteobacteria > Burkholderiales > Comamonadaceae > Acidovorax > Acidovorax sp. BLS4. The sequence goes on along the minus strand of NZ_CP136797.1, from coordinate 3,807,908 downwards.
GGGCCAGGGCTTGGACGGCGTCGAGCTGGTCCTGCGCCTGGGCATAGAAGGTGCTGTGGAGGCAGCCGGTGGCGGCCAACTGCGCCAGTTGGTGCTTGGGCGACAGGGCATAAGCCACACCACCGGCCTGGTTGCGCACGGTGGCAGCGGGGAGCAGGGTGCCGCGCAGCGTCTGGAAGAGTTGGTGGTTGGTCATGTGCTTTTGCTCCGTTCTTTGGTTCTCGGTGGATTTGTCTTTTCGACTTTCCTTTTTCACTGCAACCGGTGTGCCAACTGTGGTTTTGAATGGATGGAAAATCTCTTAAGTCAATGATTTGATTCGATATTTTTTAATTCTCTTGCCATTTCTGCGGCACTGCATGGAGCGTAGAATGCTTTAATTTTTATAAAATTAGCTGGTTTTTTATCCAAAAGATGAAGAAGAAAAACGTGGTGATCGGCTTTCTGGGCACCCAACTCGACTCGGGCAAGGGGGCAGGGCGTTGGGAGAAGTGGCGCCCGACGCTTTCGCTGGTGCAGCACGACGACGTGGTCATCGCGCGGATGGAGTTGTTCTACACAGCTTCCCACCAGGAACTGGCCGAGCGGGTGCGCACCGATATCCAGGCGGCCTCGCCCGAAACCACGGTGGCGCTGGTGCCGCTCGCCGTTGCCGACCCCTGGGACTTCGGCGAGGTCTACGCCAAGCTCTTCGACTGGACGCAGGGCTACGCTTTCGACACCGAGCGCGAGGAGTATTGGACGCACATCACCACCGGCACGCACGTGGCGCAGATCTGCCTTTTCCTGCTGGTGGAGTCGCGACGCATTCCGGGCGTGCTCGTGCAGACGTCGCCCCCAAAGCGCCAGCAGGCGGGCGATCCCGGCAGCTACGCGCTGATCGATCTGGACCTGTCGCGCTACGACGTGATCGCCCAGCGCTTCGGCGCCGAGCAGCGCGATGCGGTGGATTTCCTCAAGAGCGGCATTGCCACGCGCAATGCCCGTTTCAACGCGCTGATCGAAGAGGTGGAGCGGGTGGCGGTGCGATCGCGCGCGCCCATCCTCTTTACCGGGCCGACCGGTGCGGGCAAGTCGCATCTGGCGCGGCGCATGTTCGAGTTGAAGAAAGCCCGCCACCAGGTGGGGGGCGAATTCGTGGAGGTGAACTGCGCCACGCTGCAGGGCGACGGCGCCGCGTCCACGCTGTTCGGGCACAAGAAAGGCGCCTTCACCGGTGCGGCGGCCGACCGTGCGGGCCTGCTGCGCACGGCGCACAAAGGCGTGCTGTTTCTCGACGAGATCGGTGAGTTGGGCCTGGACGAGCAGGCCATGCTGCTCAAGGCCGTGGAGGAAAAGCGGTTTTATCCCATGGGCAGCGACCGCGAGGTGGCCAGCGATTTCGAACTGATCGCCGGCACCAACCGCGACCTGCGGGCCGAGGTGGCGGCCGGGCGCTTTCGCGAAGACCTGTACGCGCGCATCAACCTGTGGAGCTACCAGTTGCCGGGCCTGGCCCAGCGGCCCGAGGACATCGAGCCCAATGTGGACCACCTGCTGGCGCGATGCGGCGTGGAACTGGGCCGCACGGTGCGCCTGTCGGCCGAGGCGCGGTCGGTGTACCTGCGCTATGCGCAGTCCCCCGAGGCGCTGTGGAGCGGCAACTTCCGCGACCTGTCGGCCAGCGCCACCCGCCTGGCCACGCTGGCCGAGGGCGGGCGCATCGGCCTGCCGCTGGTGGAGGCGGAGATCGCGCGCCTGCAGTGGCTGTGGCAACCCCTCGGTTCGTCAGGCCGCAGCCAGGATGGCGATGCAGTGGATCTGGCCGCACTGCTGGGCGAGCCACAGGTGCAGGCCATGGACCTCTTCGACCGGTTGCAGTTGGCGGCCGTGTTGCAGGTGTGCCGCGGGGCGCGCACGCTGTCTGACGCGGGGCGGCAGTTGTTCCAGGCCTCGCGCGCGCAGCGCGCGGTGGTCAACGATGCGGACCGGCTGCGCAAATACCTGTCGCGATTCGGCCTGGACTGGGAGCGGGTGCGCAGCGGTGGACGATAATCGCCCCTGTGAAGCGCGCCAGACCGCCGCTGGTGCAATCTGGGAAACCAGGCACTGGAGGAACGTCCGGACTGCACAGGACAGCGTAGCAGCTAACGGCTGCCCACCGTGAGGTGAGGATCAGAGCAACAGAGACGAGTCGCAAGCAGGCGGCAAGCCACCGAAGGTGTTCTATCGGTCACCCGCGCAAGCGGGTACGGCTGGCGCAAGCCAGGCGGTGTGTGGCGAAAGCCGCAAAGACCATAGCCACCCGAAGCGGGCGGCGCCTGCTTCGGGTGAAACGGGCAATCTCTACGCGCAGCAATACCAAGTAGGCCAGCGTTGATGTGGTTCCGCAGAGCTGGCGGGTAGGTAGCATCGAGCCGTGGTGGCGACACCCGGCCCAGAGTAATGGCGGTCACGCCGCAGGCAACTGCGGTGCACAGAATCCGGCTTATCGGCGCGCTTCACACTTTTCTTTCCACGCAGGCATCTGGCCTGGCACGCGCCAGGATGGTCTGGCATGCCACTGCGCTGGCATCCTGCGATGCATCGGCCATGCCGCTGCAGCAGGGGTTCATGGGCGCATGCCGCCTCGGTACAGGCGGGTGATCGGCCCTGTCTTGCTTTCCTAAAAAATGCGGGTACCCCGCGGTGTCTTTCTTCCCAGGCGTCGCTGAGGACGCGGTCAAACCGCGCTTGGCCGCGGCCACCGCCTGTGTCGTTCATCCACCCGGTGCATGCCTTGGGGCGGTCTTCAGAACGCTTCAGAAGTCTTCAGCAGGATTGGCCCGGCTTTCATGCCGCGACCCGTCCAATCCCACCAGAATATTCACAGCCACTCTTCAGAAACTTCTGGCAGGGGCGCTGTCGAAAGCGCCTTTGCGCGGCCTGATCGAAGCCTTGATGGCGATGCCTTTTTCGCCATGCCTGAACGAAAACGGGAACGTGTTGCGCCGTGGCCTTGACAAGAAAGCATTGCGCGGATGCACCGCTCCCGCTCTTGAATTGATTTGCCCGATGGTGATTTTTTCTTTCCTCAAAGGATGTAGACATGAGCAGTGATCCATTCACCCAGATCCTCAACGAAATCCTGCAGGGACTCGTCACGCAGTTCAATGGGGAAATCGGTGGGGCCATCCGGGGCGCCGGTTATGACCCGTATCCCAACGTCGCCTCGGGGTCCGCCAGCATCGGAGTGGGCACGGCTTCTTATTCCGTCTCCAATCTCACGGGCATCTCGTCCCTGCAGATCCAGGACATGGTGGTTGGCAACGTCACTTCGTCCGGTGCCAGTATTTCCGGTACGGTGAATTTCCATGCGGTCCTGAACAGTTCCTTGAGCGCGCAGGCCGGTGGCAGCGTGAAGGTGCTGTTCGTCGATCCGGGCATCTCCGGCAGCATCCGGATCGACAACCCCAGCATCTCCGGCACGGCGCAGTTCCAGGCCGGCACGGCCGGCGGCAAGCTCTGCCTGAACCAGCTGTCGGGCATGAATGCGAACTTCAACTACGGCAACGCCTCGGTCTGGATCGATGGCCTGGGGCCGCTCAACTACCTGCTGCAGCCCGTGGAGAACCTGATTCTGGATGCGGCCAAGGGCGCCATCAGCGGGCTCATCTCATCGCAGATCAACAGCATCGTCAGTCGGGAACTGAACCAGGCGCTGCCCCAGTGCGTGCCTTTTCCATGAGGGTGAGGATCGAGCCGCTGGCCCGCACGACGCAGCGCATCGGCCCGATGTTTCCCGCCTGGCAGGAGGCCGGGGCGAGCACGGGGCAGGCGCTGAACCTGCCGCTGGAGCCGCAGCTGCGCACCAACTGGTGCTGGGCCGCGGTGACCTGTGCGGTCGCCGCGCACTACGGCGATACCTCCTGGCGGCAGGACACGCTGGCCTGGCGCATTCTCGCGCCGGACGACGTGCTTCCCAACTGCCTGCCGCCACTCGCGCTTCTCCTGGAGCCCCGCTACGACCAGCAAGCCGCGATGGAGCGCACCCTGCGCTACGTGAACTGCCTGGCCGGATGGAGCAGTGGACGACCGCCGTTTCGCCGCCTGATGCGCGAGCTAGACGATGGCCGGCCGGTCGCGGTGGCGATCCGCTGGCATGCGGGGCCGCAGCATTACGTGCTGGTGGACGGCTACTGCCGAACGAAGCGCACGGTCTCGGTCGCCGACCCTCAATGCGGCCGCGCCACGGTCGATTTCGATGATTTTCCGTTGCACTACCGCCATGGCGGCGAGTGGATGGAAACCTACTGGACACACAACCCCCGATCGGCCAACCCGACACGCAAAGGAGAGGTGGAATATGAGTAGCTACGACGTCGCGCTGGTGCTGGATGCCGGCACCCTCAACCAGGGCATGACCCAGCTGTATGCCAATGCCCAGGCCAAGCAGAAGCTGTTCCAGGGCGTTCAGGACGTGGGCCAGATGGGCATCACCTCCGTCAACTGGAGCATCGATGCGGTGCCCCAGTTCGTGCTGGCGCCACCGACCCTCACGCAGTGGAACGACAAGAACACGTTCGTGCCGTCGGGCCAGACGAAGCCGAAAGATCCGACCGACCAGATGTTCCAGGTGCAGCTGGCGTCGGTGTCCACCACGTTCAACATGCAGAGCGGGCCGCCATCCCCGCTGACGTTCTCGTTCACCCTGTTTGCGCAGGTGACCGTGTCCGGCAACCAGATCCAGCTGGGATCGGTGGCGGTGCTGCCGGTCAATCCGACCGGCGCTACGGAGTTCATGCTCCAGGTGATCTGCGGGATCGTCTACACCAAGGTCCAGGCCCTGCTGCAGGGCTACCAGATCCCACCCAGCATCACGGTGGAAGGGCAGAGCTTCACCCCGCCGGTCATGACCGTCACCGGATCGCACCTGGTGCTGGCAAGCAACCTGGTGGCCAACGGCACGCCGGATATCAGCGGCGTGCAGTGGCCGCAGCAGGCGCTGGGTGTGCTCGTCGGCCGCAAGCTGCTGACCGCGCTGGTGGCCCAGTACAGCGGTGCGATCGTGCAGAAGATGGATGCCGCGCAGGTCAATGCCAGCGACAGCAACTGGACAGGAAGCTACTCGCTCGACGGCGGGATCAGCAACGCCTCCATCGCGGTGGCATCCACGCTGCCCAACATCAACATCACCGCCACCTTCGCCGCCACCGCCTCGGTGGGCGTTTCATGGTGGCTGGTGCCAGCCGCCTGCGCCCTGGAAGCCGCCTCGAACCTGCTGCCCTGATTGGAGCCACACCATGGTTGACTTTGCCAAAGCCGATTTCGCCACCAGCCCCACGCCGCTGACTTTCACCGTCGCCCCCGTGGTGTCGGGGTCGAACACCGTCCAGCTGCAGCTGCAGCCGCTGCCGAGCTTCACGATCACCTACGCCGAAGACGGCAGCGGGTGGGAGAAGTTCAACGCGGGGCTGCTCAAGCACGTGGCGACCACCATCATCGGCGTTGCCACGCCCTTCATCACATCCACCATCCAGAGCAAGGCGCAGGCCTATCTGAACGACAAAGCCTCGTTCCCGGTGCCGCCCATCCCCATCACGTTCGAAGGCATCAGTCTGAGTCTGACGGCGTCGAATCTGAACATTTCCGCCGCGGATGCGGACCACCTGCTGATCACGGCCACCGTCAATGTTTCCTGACCTGTCGTCCCCGCCCACCGGACCCGGTCACATCGCACGAGGAGAATTTTCATGAGCGCTGGAATGCAAGCTTTTCAAGCCGGCTGGAAGAATCAGCCAGCTGCCACCCTGAACGCCGCCTTGCCCCGCCATATCGGGCTCGGGGACATCCCAATGCTGCCGCTGTCGCGCGCGCTCGACATGCCCGCGCAGGCCGGGTTCGCGCGCGGCTCGCTGGGCATCGACCTGTCGGGCATGCAACTGGTGCTGGCCGGCGACGGGCCGCTCGCGGTCGAATGCAGCAGCGATGCGCAAGGCCGCTGCGTGCTCGCCGTGCGCCTGCAGGGCATTGAACTGCAAGGCACGCACGCCCTGAAAGGCACGCAGATCTGGGAGACCGGACTGGATGGCGCCGGCACGGCCATGCCCATCGGGGCCCGGCGGCGCGGCGGCAGTGGGGACGACAACGCGCATCCCACCTGGATCCAGACCGCGAACGACCAGCGCGGGTTGCTGCAGAACGTGCCCGGCGGCAATGGACAGACGCTGCTGACCACCTACTCCAATCACCGGGCGGCCTTCAACGACGTGTTCAATGAGCAGAATTTCCAGGCGTACGCGTTCCAGCAAGGCTGGGGCAACTCCGCCGTCTCCGAAATGGCCGACGACACCAATACGGCGTTGACCGAGGGGGGGGTGGTCAACGATCCCGTCAAGACCTACTACAACTCGAGCACGGGAATCACCACCAACTACAACGGCCATGCCCAGAACCAGAAGCTGGGCCTGCTCACCACCCTGACCGCCATGGCCAAGGGCGCAGACCCCAACAATCCCACGGACCCCACCAACCCCTACAACCAGGCGGCCGCTGCGACCATGGGCTTTGGCTCGAGCATCGTGCAGAACGTCAAGGTGACGAACCCCAATGTGACCAAGATCGAAGACTTGCCCCCATTGCAGAAAGACGGCGTCTACGAATTGGTGCAGAACGGCACGCCGGCGCCAATGCCTTCGGTGGATGACGTGCATAACTTCCTGAATGGCAGCCCGATCGGCGGCCGCGATGCGCAGGGCAACAGCTGGACGTGGTCGCTCAGCGAGGACGAGCGCGCGTTCGTGCGCAAGCTCCAGGCAGACATCGCCGAGCATGCCGCGCGGGTGGCCGCGCAAAAGCCGGTGGCCCTGGTGACGGGGGCGCTGCACGCGCGCCTTGCATGCCATGTGTATCTGCAGTTCGGTGCGCAGGGCGACCAGGGCGTACCGACCCTGATTGACGGGCGTGTCGAGCTGGACGGCTTCGACCTGCACTTCGACGATGGCGCGTGGAACGGTGCCCTGGGCGACGGCCCGGCGCAGGCCGCGCGCGATGCCTTGTCCGAGGCGCGCTTCATCAAAAGCCTGGTGCACGACCGCATTGCCGATGCACTGGAGCGCGCGCTGGTCCAGCCGCTCGCCAGGGCCCTGCTGGATTCGCAGCCGTGAGGATTGGCGCCGCTGCGCCGGACCCGGTCCACGCCATCCTGCAGGGGCTGATGGCGGCGGACATGCAGGGCTTCAAGGGGAAATTGGACCAGGCGCTGCAGCCGCAGCAGGGCTATCTGACCGATGCGGAGATGTCGCTCTACCAGGGGGGCAAGAAGCTGCGCCCGCTGATGCTGCTGCTGACCGCGCGGCTTTTCCAGCCCGACGGCGAGCTGCCGAACAAGGTGCTGCGCGCCTCCGCGTCGCTGGAGATGCTGCATGTGGCGAGCCTGATCCACGACGACATCATTGACCACGCCTCGCTGCGGCGGGGCCACGCCAGCGTCAACGCCGCGCGCGGCACCGAGATGGCGATCATGATCGGCGACATGCAGTTCCTGCAGGCCGTGCGCTGCTTCGTCGATGCGATCGAGGACGCGAACGACATGCAGCTCGTGAAATGGGTGCTGGACTCGGCCTTCGACATCTGCCGCGGCGAGATCGACGAGATGACCACGCAGCCGTACTGGCATCCGGACTCGCTGATGAGCCGCTACCTCACCACGGTGGACCGCAAGACCGCCGTGCTGTTCGGCCTGGCCTGCGAGGCCGGCGCCGCGCTCATGCGCGCGCGCACCTCGGAGTTGCGCCGCCTCGGCTCTTTCGGTCGCTACATGGGCCGTGCGTTCCAGATGATGGACGACATCTTCGACCTCGCGCATTCCGATGCGGAAGCCGGCAAGTGCAGGGGCATCGACCTGCACCAGCGGCGCATCACCCTGCCCATCATCCATGCGATGAAGCTGTTCGGCGATGCGCACCCCATGGTGCGCTATCTGCGCGACACGCAGACGCCGCCGCCCGAGCAGATCAACGCCTGGGTCGATGAGATCCGCCGCTCCGACGCCTTCGCGCTGGCCTATGCCCAGGCGCGGGGTACCGCGCTGCAGGCTGTGCAGTACCTGCAGAACCTGCCCCACGGCCCGCACCTGAAGGCATTGCACGACATCACGTTGCATGTCGTGGACCGACCCTACTGACTGACCGCCAATATTTTCGAGAGGATGCCGCCATGGGCTTGCAGCTATTCCATTTCGTGTACGACACGCTGATGCAGAAGGCCAACGACAACGCGCCTGACAACAGCCTTTTCCTGCCGGTCGCGCTGTCCGGCATGACGGATGGGAGCGGCAACAAGTATCTGCCGCTGAAGGGCAATCAATGGAACCTGGACAACATCGGCGGCGCGCAGGACATCTCGGCCGACATGGCCACGTCCTGGTTCCAGGCCCTGTTTCCGCTGATCGGCCAGCTGAGCCTGCAGACCAACCCCACGCCCCCCGTCACGCAGCAGATGGTCGATGACGCCAAGGCCGCCGTGACCTACATCATGTCGCAGCACCTGAACGTGATTCCGTATCCCGGCGTGGGGCCGGATCTGGACGTGAGCAGCATCGAGATCCAGGGGCTGGCGAACATCCAGGTCAGTGGAGAGCCCCCGGCGGTCACCACCAGCAACGCCGGCTATACCGCTGAGATCACGCTGGACCTCAATGCCTACGCCTCCACAGGGCAGGACTGGAACCAGCCGCTGGCGCTGGCAGGCCCTGAAAAGGGAACGGACAGCACGACCAGCCCCCCCACTGCCTTCGACGGGCTGGGGTTCACGCTCAAGCAGTGCCTGTGCTTCGTCGACAAGCAGATGAACATCGTTGCCCCGCCGCCGACACTGGGGCTCACGCTCTCGTCCGACCATGCGAACGGCTTCGAGTGCCTGGCCACGGGCATCGCGCTGCTGACCCTGTCGAACGCGAAGGTGGTTTCGGGAACGACCGTCGCCGTGGACGGCACCGGCAACAGCGCGGCGCTGCAGATCGACCTGAACACCGTCCAGCTCGTCGCGGTGCAAGGCACCACGCCCACGTTCACGCTGCAGAACCTGCAGTACCAGAGCATCTCGCCGGTGCCCTTTCCCGCCTACATCAACACCAGCGTCTTCTATGCGCCGTGGAGCCAGTTCTTCAAGCAGGTGCTGTCCACCGGGGATGCGGCCCAACTGCTGAGCACCCAGGTCAACAACGCGCTGATGGACTCGGGCAACCGGACCCAGGTCGGGAAGCTGCTCAACCAGCAGTTGAAGAGCGCCTTCGACGACATCTTCGGCAGCACCCAGGTGGCAGGCAGCACCGTGGACACCGATGCCAACGCGGTGGACAAATACCTGTTCGACCGGGCGCGCGGCGCGCTCAACGACCCGAGCAGCTACGTCTATCTGCCGACCCTGGTGCTGGGATCGACATCGCCGGTACTGGAGCCCTACACCGCCGTCAACCTGAGCATTCCCGGCCCTTTCAAGACGTCGATCATGGGGCAGAACATCGCGCTGTCGGACATCGTGCTCCAGAGCCTGGCGGTCCAGGGGCTGTCGAACGTGGTGGCGCCTCCGAACAATATCGTCTTTGGGGGCGATCCCACCAATCCGCAGGCCAGCGCCACGCTGCTGCTGGGCACCATGAACCCCGGGCCGACGGTGAAAGTGAAGGGTGCCCCCCGCACGGTGCCCTCGCCGCCGGCCACCGCCAGCACGCCATTCACCCTGAACGTGCAGGTCAACCAGAACGCCCCCATCCCGCTGAGCGGCACCCTGAATCTCAGCCTCCAGAACAACAGCAACACGCTGGGCATCCAGACCGCGCTGACCGCGTCGGGCGATACGCCGGACGACCTGGAGCTGACCTACAGCCAGATCCGGCTGGTGGCGGGCGACCAGGATGTGCTGCTCACCATCTCGCTGCCGGACGACGAGAGTGCCTATGCGATGTTCATCAATGCCTTCCTCAGCCAGTCGCAGTTGATCGAGCAGGTGGTGTCAGCCCTGAACGACGCTATTGCCGACACCCTCCAGCAGATCAGCGACGCGGCGACCCAGTTCGCCCGCTCGGCCTTCAAGAACCTGGGGCAGTGACGCCATGAGCAACGACATCTACACCACCCTCCAGGGCGTCCTGAAGACCGACGCGGCCAGCAAGGTTCTGCAACTGGCCCAAAGCCAGTTTCCCGGCCCGATCCAGACGGCGCTCGGCTACTACCTGAACGGCATCACGCTGCAGCTCGGCCCGTCCGCCAGCCTGGCGGTCGATCCGTCCAGCAAGCAACTGCAGCTGCAGGCGCAGCTCGACGGCGCCGATCTCGATCTGCAGGCGACCCCGAGCGGCGCCACGCTGACGCTCACCAGCAAGCAGTACACCGATGCGCAGGTGGTGCTGACGTTCAGCCGCGGCGACAGCGGCGTGGAGATGGCGCTGAGCGCCACCATGGGCGCGAGCCTGCAATGGCCGCTGCAAAGCCTGTGGCCTGCGGAACTGGACTGGACGCCGGCCAACCAGATCGCCTTTTCCCAGGGGCAGTTGACGCTGAGTTACGCCACGGGCCCGTCCATCCAGTTCAACGGGCAAGGCAGCCTGCTGTACTCCGACCAGCCCTTCATGAATGCCGCGCTCAGCGTGCAGCGCACCGACCAGGGCGCGGGCGTCATGTTCGGCGCGGTGGTCCAGCAGTGGTCGCCGGGGTCGCTGTGGACGCCCTTGTCGGCACTGACCTTTAACGACAGCGGGGTGGTCGTTTCTACCATCGCGGGCCAGTCCGGCAGCCTGGCCTCGCTCGGCCTGCTGAGCGCGGACGATGTGCCCGCGATCGCGGCCGATTTCGATATCGCCCCCGGCTTCGTGCTGTTTTCGTCGTTGCAACTCACCGACTCCCTGAAGGCGATCGCCAACTTCATGGGCGACGTGTCGCAGCTGGCCTTGTTCGCCACCTATGCCAAGGACGGCGGCGACAAGACGCTCAAGGCGGTGCTGAAGAACACGTTCAGTGCCCAGGGCAACGGGGTGTTCGAGTTCCACGGCTTCAAGCTCGAATGGGAAGACCCGGGCCAGGGCAGCAGCAGCGCGAGCGCCAGTGCGTCCGGTGTCTTCCGGCCCGATGCCAGCACCGAGATCGCGCTGGGCCTGACGGGCAGCATCGTTCCGTCGCAGGGAGATCTGAGCATCACCCTCACGTTGCAGAACTGGAATCAGCCCTTCGGCCTGCAGACCGTGGACATCGTCGAGCTGCAGGGCACGGTGACGGTGGGTGCCGAGGCCGCTGGCGTGACGCTGAGCGCGGGCGGTGACCTCAAGCTGCAAAACCCCAAAGCGCCGCAGTACGAGTTCGACGTGGGTTTCGAAGTGGAGGTGGTGGATTTCGAGGTGCCCAACGGCATCGCGGTCTGGACGCAGGCCGACCAGCAGCCGATGCAGCTGTCCAATGTGTTCAACGCCGCCTTCGCGCTCGACTTCTCCCCGCAGACGCTGGACAACGACCACGAGCCCGAGATCGCCGACGTGGTGCGCTTTCTCGACGAGATCATCAGCATCAAGCAGTTCACCTTCTGGTTCGTGGAAGGGGCGCAGCTGCAGAAGATCGGCGACCGAGGCCCGTTCCCGGCCGGCTTCGGGCTGCAGGCCGAGTTCAGCCTACTGGACCAGGACGATGTGCAGGTGACGGCCACGCTGGCCGAATCGGCCGATGCCAAGGCCGGCTTTTCCGGCTACATCCTGGTGCAGAAAGCGATTGCCTGGGGCAGTGTGTTTGCGCTGTCCGGCTGGGACCCCACCACCAGCAAGCCGAACGGCCAGGGTCCGATGCTGGCGATCGCCGCCACGCCGGATGGCATCGTGGTGCCGCAGATCAATGGCGGCAATCCGGTACGCTTCTATTCGTCGCTGTACCTGAAGTTCCTGGACGTGGTGGAAGACCACCTCTACGCACTCGCCACCACCGACAACCAGTTCCAGCTGGACTATGCGGTGCAGAACGGCCAGCCGACGGGGGGATGCGGCGCGTGGGCCGGCGACCGCATCACGTTCATGCTCAATCCGCAGGCCAAGCAGCTCAGCGCTTCGTTCGGCTTCAACTTCGGCTGGCACGACATCGAGTGGGACGGCATCACCCTCTGGGGCGTGACGCTGGTGCCCAAAATCCAGCTGCCCGATTTCAGCGTGGCGGCCGGCCTGGGCTTCTCGGCCTCGATGCAGGCGCTGGTGGTGACCGGGTATTTCGACTTCAGCCTGTTCGGACTCGACCTGCACCTGGGCGACGAGGCCAGCCCCTACACCCTGCTGAACGTGAACGTGGCCGGCGTCATCGCTCAGCTCAAGGACGTGGCGGGCCACCTGCTCACCGCGTTGAAGCAGGAGGCCTCGGCCCTGATCCAGGCGGTGCTGTCCGGCCTGAGCAGCTTCGTGGCCTGGGTCAAGGACCAGTGGCGCAACTTCGTCAACGGCCTGCAGCTTGTCGGCCAGATCCTGCAGGACCAGTTCAAGCAACTGGGCAAGGACCTCGCCTCGGTGCTGCAAAGCCTCGGCGCCCTGGCGGCCGAAGTGCAGCAGGCCATGGTCGCGCTGGGCTATGAGCTGGAGAAGGTGGCGGACTGGCTGGGCGACCTGTTCGGTTGCCCGATCAGCCACGGGTCCAATGCGCTGCCTTGATGGCGGCCAAGGCCGTCGCCCGGCTCAGCGGGCGCAGTGCGGTGCCCGGCCCTCGCGCAGCTCGGTCGCGCGCTGCACGGTGCCCGGGTGGCTGCTCAACAGCGACAGCAGGCCCTCGCCGCCGGGCTCGACGCCCGGTGAGCGTTGTTTTGGCGGATCGCTCTGGCCCTTGCTTTCCTGGGGCTTGCCCGCCGGGGCGCCGGGGTGCTTCTTTTCCTCGTCGTGCGCAATGGCCAGCAGCAAGTCGGCCATGGGCGCCGTGGGCAGGCGGGCCTGGCCCATGAGCGCGATGGCGTAGCAGTCGGCCTCGCGCTCGTGGTCGCGGCTGTAGGCCAGGCCGGTGAGCAGTGCGCCGCCGGTGGACAGCAGGCCCGACACATCCCCCAACGCCAGTCCCAGGCCGATGTTGAGCACGCCTTGCTCGACCACGGTGCGCGTGGTGTGGCGGTGCACGACATGGCCGATTTCGTGGGCGAGCACGCCGACCAGCGCGTCGTCGCTCAGGCCGTTCTTCGCGGCCGCCTGGGCCAGCCCGTCGGTCATCACCACGCGCCCGCCGGGCAAGGCGAAGGCGTTGGCGCCCATGCCCTGGCGGAACTCCAGCTGCAGGCGCGGCGTGTAGCCGCCATAGCGCGGCGGCAGGGTGCGCGCCTGCGCCGCCAGCGCATCGAAGCGCTCGCGCAACTGGGTCTGGCGCGCCGCGGGCAGGGTGCTGGCCTTGAGTGTGCCGTGGTCCATCTGCTGCATGGCGCGGTCCGCCAATGCGGCCTCCCAGGCGATCGGCACGTGGCGCGTGAGCTGCGTGGCGGCCCAGGGCGTGCCGTAGCGGTAGAACAGCACCAGCGCGAGCACCGAGGCCAGCACGGTGGCGGCCAGCACGGTCCATCGGGTCTGCATGCGCTGCGCGATGCCGGGGCGGTGGCCGGCCGCGTGCATGGCGGCCTGCCAGGCGCTGACCGCTTTGATCTCCAGGCTGCCGTGGTCGCGCAGGTCCACCACGATGCGCGGTGGCGGGCGGTTCTCGCTCCAGGCCTCGGGCCAATCGACCTCGCGAAAGCCGAACACCCTGGGCGGGGCGCCGGGGGCGAGGGGGTGCAGCGTGAGCGTGGGCCCGCGCGCGCCGGCCGACAGGCCCACGAGCGCTGGCTGCGCCTTGCTGCTGCGCCCGTCGTACCAGCGCGCGGGCACCAGCGCCGGCGCCCCAGGGTGGGGGGGCGAAGCGGCCGGGGGCGCGGAAGGGTCGGCCATGCGGTCGCGGTGCGGCAACGGCGAAGCGTCAGCCGATCAGGTCGAGGCCGGCCGCGTCGGCCAGCGCATCGCCCACGCCGCCCTGCTGCTGGCGCACGAGCTGCCCGGCCACCTGGTCCACGCCGCCCTTGATGTGCAGGGTGACCGATTCGAGCTTCATGCGGTATTCGCTCACGCGGGCAAACGGGCGGTAGAACCCGAGCGTGACCACGGTGAGCAGGATGTTCTTGAGCCGCAGCCCCACGTAGCGGCCCGCGCGCAAGTCGCACTTGAAGCGGGCCATGTGGCTCACGCCGATGTTGTTCCACATGAGCTGGAACATGCGCGCTTCGCGGAAGGCGCGCGCGGGGGCCGATGCGAGCAGGAACACCACGAAGAACAGAATGAAGCCCAGCACGATGAACACGAACAGCCACATCCCCATGCGCTGCGTGGAGTTGGCCAGCAGCGCCCACGAGCCCTTCAGCGCCGCGGCGATGACGGCGCCCAGCACGGCCGACGACAGGAGGAACACCAGCACGGTGGCGACCCAGACCTTGACGAAGTCCACGTACTCCGGCTTCCAGCGGCCGGGCTCGGCGCCGATCTGCGAGCGCAGCACGAGCAGGCTGCGGTAGTTGTATTCGAGGCGGATGAAGCACAGCACGATGAGCACCAGGCCCACGGCCAGCAGGCCCCACATGGGCCCCGTCACCTTCGGCAGCTTGCGCCCGCCGGCCGGCAACTGCGCCTCGGGCGCCAGGGCCTGCAGACCGAAGAACACCGCCAGGCCCACCAGGGCGATGGCGAACACCGGCCAGCTGGCCTGGTAGACCTCGCGCCAGTTGGCGTTGAACTGCAGGCGCAGCCCCTTCCAGCGCGTGTTGGCCAGGCGAAAGCGCATGGCGCTGCCCCAGATCAGCGGGGCGAGGAGGGCGCCGCCGATCAGGAACAGGCCCACGGTGGCGTCCTGCCCCGTGCGCACGGCGATCTGGTAGGCGGCGGTGAGGCCCAGCAGCACGACGAAGCCGAAGACCATGCGGCGCTGCTGCGCGGTGAATTCGAGGGGGCTGCCGGCCACCAGGGTATGGCCGTAGAAGTACTGCGCGGTGCGCCGGCGGGCCCAGGGCGTGTACAGGCCGAGCGTGAGGATGCCCAGCAGCACGTTCACGATCCACACCCGGAAGTATTCGCCCCCGCTGCCGGTGAAGACCAAGGCATGCGGTTCGATGCCGTGCGATGTGAAGGTGGAAGACACCCTGTCTGCGGGTGGTGGGGTCATGTCCATGGGCTGCTCTCCTCGGTGCCGCGGAGTGTAGCGCAGCCCCTGGGGCATCGGTGGCCTGTCCATCGGCCTGTAGCGCAATACCAACTTGCGGTGGCAGCTACTGATTTTGTAGCGTTTGCGGTGGCGCTGCGCGCGGCGGGGCGCCCGCCGGCGTCAGAACTTTTCCCACGGCTGCAGGTAGCGCCACTGGCCCTCGGGCACCTTGGCCAGCGGCACGCGGCCCAGGCGGATGCGCTTGATGGCCACGACTGACAGGCCCACGGCCTCGCACATGGCCGGGATCTGCCCGGGGCGGATGCCCTTGAGCGCAAAGCGCAGGCGCGTCTCGTTCTGCCAGCTCACCTTGATGGGCGGCAGCGGTCGGCCGTTGAAGCTCAGGCCGTGGCAGAGCTTTTTCAGGCCGCTGTCGGACAGCGTACCCTGCACCTCGACGATGCATTCCTGCTCCAGCGATTCGATGTCCTCGGCCAGCTTGCGGGCGATGCGCGCATCCTGCGTGTAGACAACCAGGCCGCTCGCGGGCGTGGGCAGCGGGGTGAAGCATTCGAGCGCCCGGAAGTGCCGCTGCAGCACGCGCGTGCCGCTGGCGTCGTCGGCCGCATGCGAGGCCGCGCCGAGCAGGGTGAGCGCCGAGGGCTCGCCCTGGCTGCGGCTGCCGTGGCTTCCATGGCGGCCTGGGCCTGCCGGCGCCGCGCCGACCGGGCCCTGCGGTGTGCCCGGGCTGCCCAGTCCCGCTTCGTAGCCCACGGGCTTGTGCAGCAGCAGGGTCACCGGGGTCAACTCCATCAGGTTGGCGTCCTGGTCCATGGCCACCGCCTGGTGCGGCGAGACGCGGGCGCCGGGCGCCTCGACCACGCGGCCGTCCACGCGGACCCAGCCGCCCTCGATGTATTGCTCGGCCGTGCTGCGCGAGCAGCCCAGTTGTTCGGCTACGCGCTTGGCGAGGCGGATGTGTTCGCGGTTGGGATCAGACATGGCCGGGCTCCAGGGAAAGGTTCAGTGCGCGGATGCGCTCGACATGGGCCAGCAGCGAGCGCCGGGCCACCGGCCACATGCGCTCGGGCACATCGCCGTAGGCGTGGCGCACCCAGTCGTCCGGGCTGCCATCGGGAAAGGCCCGCATCGCGGCCAGCACCTTGGCCTCGCGCGCCAAGCGGTGGGCCTTGAGGCCGGCGATGGCGCCGCGCGCATCGCCCAACACGTAGCCGTGCGCGGGCAGGATGAACTGCACGCCGTGCCGCTCGCACACCGCATCGAGCCGGTCGAGCGAATCGAGGTAGTCGGCCATGTTGCCGTCCGGCGGGTCCACCACCGTGGTGCTGCCGTTCAGGATGTGGTCGCCGCTGAAAAGCAGGCCGTCTTCGACCAGCAGCAGGCACAGGTGGTTGGCCGCGTGGCCGGGGGTGTGCACCACCTCCAGCGTGTGCGTGACTTCGCCCTCGGGCGACGGGCCGGCCAGCACGAGCCGCTCGCCCTGCGCCAGTGCGCGCTCGGGCACGAAGTGGCTGGCCGCGCGCGCGGTGGGCGCCGACGGCAGGCCCAGGATGGGCGGCGCCGCGCGGCCATGGGCGGCCACCCGGGCCTGCAGCGGCAGCGCGCCGGGGGAATGGTCGGGGTGCGAATGCGTGCACACGATCATGCGGATGTCGCCGCCGGCCGCGCGCCACAGGCGCTCCAGGTGCTCGGCATCCTGCGGGCCGGGGTCAATGGCGATGAACCCCGTGGCCGGGTCGCCCACCAGGTAGCTGTTGGTTCCGGGGCCGGTCATCACGCCGGGGTTGGGCGCGGTCAGGCGCTGCACATTGCGCAGCAGCGGCACCGGGCGGTCGCTCTGCCAGTCGAGCGGGTGCACGATCTGGCCGTCGGGGCACACCAGCGCCAGTTCGCCGAAGGGTGGCTCGTGCTCCATGTGGCGCGACTCCCGGCCCGCCAGCAGGCCGGCGCGCGGGCAGCTGGTCCACAGCGGCGCCTCGTGCGCCACGGCGGCCAGCACGGCGTCCACACCGTCGAACCGCGCCAGGCGCTCCAGCGTGCGAATGGTGGGGTAAATCATGAAGAAGCGCCCTGCGGCATGGCGCTCCAGCGCATCGGCCGGGCGCACCCACACCGGCTCGAACTGCTCGGCCTCGTCGGCCACGGGTTCCTGGCCCTCGGGCATGCGCGCCACGAGAAAGGGCACGTCGAAGCGGCGCGGAAGGTCGCGGTCGGCCGTCCAGTGGGCGAGCAGGAACACGGCATCGGCCGCCAGCCGCAGCCCGCGCGCCTGGCACTGCGCCACGAACGGCGCGTGGCGGTCGAGCGCGGCGATGTCCGCGGCACCGGCGAAGCGGCCATCGGCATGGCGCGCCAGCAGCACGCCCAGTTCCTCGAAGCTCTCGCGGATGGCGGCGATGGCCTGGGTCACGCGCAGGTCGTTCTGCGTGGCGCGCCGGTCCGCGGCGGCGTGCGAGGCGGGCGCGGCGTCCAGCGCGTCGATGCCGCCGCCCGGGAACACGTAGGCGTCGGGCGCGAAGCTGGCGTTGGGCGAGCGGCGCGTCATCAGCACTTCGAGCCCGGTGCCGCCGCCGGCTGCCGGCGCGTCGCGCAGCAGCAGCACGGTGGCCGCGGCGCGCGTGGCCACCGGTTCGCGGTGGGGATGGAGTTGTTGGGAGGTGCGGGGCATCGGGCGATTATCGGCAGTGGGCGCCGGGGCGCCGCGCGCCCGCGCCCCGTTGGGGAGCTAGATGGCCGATTGCTATAAAAATAATAGCATTATGCCCTAGTCAATCATGTGCTGGAGGCCGATTTTGCTTCGACCTGCCGGTGGCCGGCCGCGGCCTTGTATTCCTGCACCCAGCGCGCCAGCACGGCCGGGTCCATCACGTCCTCGATGCGCGCGAAGCCCTCGGGGGCGCGTTCTTCCACCATGTCGAGGATGGCGTCCAGGCCCTCCTGCCGGTTCAGGGCCACGATGCGGGCGGTGGCGGGGCGGCGCGCGGCCTCGTAGTGTTCCAGCGCGGCGACAGGGTCGGGCTGCGCGTGCAGCGCATCGGCCAGCGCGCGGGCGTCCAGGATGGCCTGCGTGGCGCCGTTGGAGCCGATGGGGTACATGGGGTGCGCGGCATCGCCCAGCAAGGTGACGCGGCCGTGGCGCCAGCGGGGCAGGGGGTCGCGGTCCACCATGGGCCACTCCAGGATCTGCGTGGCCGCGCGGATCACGCCGGGCACGTCCAGCCAGTCGAAGCGCCACGCGCCGAAGGTGGGCAGCAGGTCGTCCACCGCGCCGGGCCGGCTCCAGTCGGCGCGGTCGGGCGCCCGGAGCCCGCCGCCGAAGCCGTCCTCGCGCAGGCGGCGGTCGGCCACCCAGTTGATGAGCTGCGTGCCGTCCGCCGCGGGCGGCGCGATCGGGTAGACCACGAACTTCGCCCGGCGGTGGCCGGCCTGCACCATGGTGCGCCCGTCCAGGAAAGGCCGCGCGACCGTGGTGCCGCGCCACATCATCATGCCGTTCCAGCACGGCGCGCCTTCATCGGGGAAAAACTGGCGCCGCAGCGCCGAATGGATGCCGTCCGCGCCGATCAGCAGGTCGCAGGGCAGCGCCTCGGTGCGGCCATCGGCATGGGCGATGTGGGCGGTGGCGCCGGCGTCGTCCTGCGTGCTGCCGGTGATGCGGGCGCCGCTGCGCATCGCCGCCGCGCCGAGGCGCCGCGCCGCCTCGTCCCACAGGAACATCTGCAGCTGCCCGCGGTGCACGCTCAGCTGCGGATGGCTGTAGCCCGCGGCCACGCCGCGCCGGTCTTCGTAGATCGGCTGGCCGTGGCGGTTGGCGAAGACCAGCGCCGCGGTCTCCACCCCCATCGTGCGCAGCGCGGGCAGCAGCCCCAGGCCATCGAGCACCGCCACGGCGTGCGGCAGCAGGTTGATGCCGACGCCGAGCGGCTTCAGGTGCGCGGACGCCTCGCACACGGTGATGCGGTGGCCTTGCGCCGCCAGGGCCAGCGCGGCCGTGAGGCCGCCGATGCCGCCGCCGGCGACGACGATGTGGAGCGGTGCAGAGGGCATGGTGTGTCTCCGGGTTGTCCTGCTTGACGCCATGCGATGGCGCCGCCTATTGTTGCGCCATGCAACAAAAATCGGCACGCGCGAAAACCCTGCCCTCCCATGCGCCGGCCAAGCCTGCGGCGCCGGCGCGCGCCCCGGATGCGCCCGAGGGCGAGCTGCGCCCCCTGCCGGGCCTGGACTACGGCGTGCTCGACCAGCTCATGGGCTATGCGCTGCGGCGCGCGCAGAACGCGCTGTACCTGCACTTTCAGCGGGCCGTCGCCGCGCAGGCCGACGTGAGCCCGCAGCGCTTCGCCGCGCTCGTGCTGGTGGCGGGCAACCCGGGCCTGCGCCAGGGCGTGCTGGCCGATGCGATGGGGCTGCACCGCAGCGGCGGCATGCGCCTGGTGGACTGGCTGCACGCCCAGGGCTGGGTGCGGCGCGCCGCCGATCCGCTGGATGGCCGGGGCTGGACCCTGCACCCCACGCCCGCGGGCCGCGCCGCGCTGCAGCGGCTGAGCGAGGCGGTGCTGGCGCACGATGCGGCGCTGGTGCAGGCGGTGGGCGAGGGCGGCGGGCAACTGCATCCGCTGCTGGAGCGCTTGGCAACGGCGGCGGCAGCGGCGTCGTCCGCGCCCCTCCCTTGATCCCCGCCCCCTGGATGGCCCCATGGCTCCGGCCGGCACGGTCGTCTGGCATGCTTTCCAGCCTTGCCCCAACAGAACCCACACAAGGAGTCAATGCATGACGAAGATGAACCGACGCCAGGCCGGCCTGGCGCTGGCAGGGCTGGCCGCCGCTGGCCTGGGAGCGCCCGCACGGGCGCAGCAGGGCGTGCCCCGCATCCTGGTGGGGTTTCCCGCCGGGGGATCGATCGACGTGGTGGCCCGCCGCCTGGCCGAGCAGTGGCGTGGCCGCACCGGCACCACCACGGTGGTCGAGCAGAAGGTGGGCGCGGGCGGGCGCATTGCCCTGGCCACGCTCAAGGACGCGCCGCCCGATGGGCTCACCCTGGTGCTCAGCCCCTCGTCCATGCTGACCATCTACCCGCACGTCTACAAGCGCCTGCAGTACCGGCCGGCCACGGACTTCATCGCCGTGACGCCGGTGGCCCTGTCCACCTGCGGCTTCATGGTCGGGCCGAAGGTGCCCGAGTCGGTCAAGACCCTGCGCCAGTTCGCCGACTGGACGAAGGCGCGGACCGAGCCCGAGGGCTACGCCTCGCCCGCGGCCGGTGCCATGCCGCACTTTCTGGGCACCCAGTTCGCCCGCGCGGCCGGCATCCAGCTCACGCACGTGCCCTACCGTGGCGCGGCCCCGGGCCTGCAGGACCTGATGGGCGGGCAGGTCGCCTCCGGCTGCTTCAGCGTGGGCGACTGCCTGCCGCATCTGCCCACCGGCCGGGTGCGCGTGCTGGGCGTGACCGACACGCGGCGCTCGCGCTTCCTGCCCGATGTCGCCACGTTCGAAGAGCAGGGCTTCGCCGGCATCCATGGCGTGGAAAGCTATGGGCTGTACCTGCCCGCCAAGACGCCCGCCGCGCAGGTCGACCGGCTGCTGGCGCTGGCGCAACAGGCGATCCGCGATCCGGCCGTGGTGGAGTCGCTGGCCAAGCTGGGCTTCGAGCCCGTCAGCAGCACCCCCGAAGAGTTCGCGCGGCAACTGGCGCAGGAGCGCGAGCGCTGGGCACCCGTGGTGGCGGCGTCGGGCTTTTCGTCCGAGGAATAGCCGCCGCCGGGCACGGGGCGGGCCGGGTCAGTCCCAGGCCGGTGCCAGGCCTTGCGGATCGACCAGCCGGCCGCCGCGCTCCAGGGAGGCGATGCGCTGCATCTGCCCGTCCGTCAGGCGCAGCTGCGGTGCTTTCAGATTGCTTTGCAGGTGGGCGTGCTGCGTGGACGAGGGAATCACCGCATGGCCCAGTTGCATGGCCCAGGCGAGGGCCACCTGCGCCGGCGTGGCCGCCAGTTCCGCCGCGATGGCCTGGATCACCGGGTCCTGCAGCACCTGGCCGTAGGCCAGCGTCATGTACGACGTGGTGTGGATGCCCTGGCTGCGCGCGAAGTCCACCACCGCGCGGTTCTGCAGGTAGGGGTGCAGCTCGATCTGGTGCGTGGCGATGCGGTCCGCGCCCACGGCAGCGATGGCTTCGCGCAGCAGGGCGGTGTTGAAGTTCGATACGCCGAAGGCCCGCGTCAGTCCCTGCGCCTGGGCCTCGGCCAGTGCGCCCAGCGACTCTCCCACCGGCACCGCGCCGCCGGGCGACGGCCAGTGGATCAGCGTGAGGTCCACCCGGTCGGTGCGCAGCCTGGCGAGGCTTTCCTTCAGGCTGGGAACGAGCCGGTCGGCCGCCAGGTGGTCGGTCCAGACCTTGGTGGTGATGAACAGTTCGTCGCGCGGCACGCCGCTCTCGGCGATGGCCTGGCCGACCTCGGACTCGTTGCCGTAGATCTGCGCGGTGTCGATGTGGCGGTAGCCCAGCGCCAGCGCGGTTTTCACCGAGTCGATGACGATCTGGTCCTTCAGGCGGAAGGTACCCAGGCCGAATGCAGGCACGGTGGGGGAGGCAACGGGTGTGGTCATGAAAGTCTCCGATGGAAATGAAGGGGTGAACGGAAAAAGGTTGGCCATGCAAAGCGGCCGGATCAATGGGCCGCGACGGCCGGACTGCCCGTGCGCACCGCGAAGCGGCTGCGGCGGTCCAGCACCGCGCTGTAGTGCGTGAGGGCCAGCGACACCAGCAGGCCGGCCGAGGGCAGGCCGATGGAAACATCCGCCGCCGCCGTGGGCAGCAGGCTGACGATCACGAAGTCGCTCCGATGGCGAAAGCGCTGAGCGTCAGCGCGAACAAGGCAATGGGCATGGAAGCACTCCTGAAGATGCGCCGAGTCTGCGGGTTTATCCTTTGCAGAAACACCCGGTTTCGCTCCATAGATACTTGCCCTGGAATCAATAATGAAACGGCTGGACTGCGCGCCATGAAGACCACGCTCGAAGAACTCCAGGCCTTTGCCGCCGTGGTGGACGGCGGCTCCATCACGGCCGCCGCCGAGCACTTGGGCCAGACCGTCTCCGGCATCAGCCGGGCGCTGGCGCGGCTGGAGAAGAAGCTCGAGACCACCCTGCTGCGCCGCACCACGCGCCGCATCGAACTCACCGAAGAGGGCCAGGCCTTCCTGGCCCGCACCCGCGCGATCCTCGCCGCGCTGGACGACGCCGAGGAGCACATGGCCGCACGCCGGCTCCAGCCCGCCGGCCGACTGCGCGTGAACGCCGCCACGCCGTTCATGCTGCACGCCGTCGTTCCGCTGGTGCCCGAGTTCCGCCGCGCCTACCCGCAGATCACGCTGGAGCTGGACACCGACGAGCTGAACATCGACCTGCTGGCGCGCCGCACCGACGTGGCGATCCGCATCGGCCCGCTGCGCGACTCCACGCTGCACGCCCGGCCGCTGGCCACGAGCCGCATCCGGGTGCTGGCGAGTCCGGCCTATCTCGCCGAACACGGCCGGCCCAGGACCGCGGCGGCCCTCGGCCGCCACACGCTGCTGGGGTTTTCACAGGTCGAATCGCTCAACCGCTGGCCGCTGCGCGGCGCGCATGGCGACGAATGGCCCATCACGCCGGACATCACCGCCTCCAGCGGCGAAACGCTGCGCCAGCTGGCATTGCGGGGTGCGGGCATCGTGTGCCTGTCCGACTTCATGACCGCCGCCGACCGCGAGCGGGGCGATCTGGTGCAGATCCTAGCGAAGGACACGGCCGACGTGCGCCAGCCGATCAGCGCGGTGTACTACCGCAACACGCAGCTGGCCGCGCGCATCGCGTGCTTTCTGGATTTTCTGCAGGAGCGGCTGAAGGCGTTCTGAGGGGGGGCGGGCGATTCAGGCGCGCGCCGTGGTCGTGGCGGCCCAGGCGGTCTTGCCGGCATTTCCGAGCCGGCCCATCCGGTTGCAGCCCCTCAGCCCAGCGTCTCCAGGAACGTCTTGCGCCACCAGTGGATGTCGTGCTCCCGGATGCGCTCCATCAGCGCCTGGTGGCGCCGCTGGCGTTCCTTGAGCGGCATCTGCAGCGCGGTCTGGATGGTGTCGGCCATGCCCTGCGTGTCGTAGGGGTTGACCAGCAGCGCTTCCTTCATCTGCTCGGCCGCGCCGGCGAAGCGCGACAGCACCAGCACGCCGGGGTCGTCCGGGTCCTGGGCGGCGATGTATTCCTTGGCGACGAGGTTCATGCCGTCGCGCAGCGGCGTCACCAGGCCCACGGCGGCGGCGCGGCACAGGCCCGGCACGCGCTTGCGGGCCACGGTGCGGTGGATGTAGCGCAGCGGCATCCAGTCGAGTTCGCCGTAGTCGCCGTTGATAGCGCCGCACAGACCTTCCAGTTCCTGGCGCAGGTCGGCATAGGCGTCCACGCTGTCGCGGGTGGGCGAGGCGATCATCACCAGCGTGGCGCTGTGGTGGTTCTCGGGGTAGCGCGCCAGCAGCTCGCGGAAGGCGCGCACGCGCTGCGGGATGCCCTTGGAGTAGTCCAGCCGGTCGATGCCCAGCAGCAGGCGCCGGCGCGAATACTCGTCGCGCATGGCGGTGAAGGTCTGCACGGCCTCGGGCGCGGCGGCCAGGCGGGTGAATTCGTCCACGTCAATGCCGATGGGGAAGGCCCCCACCTGCACCGTGGCGCCGAAGGCGCGCAGGTGCTGCGGGCCCACGGTTTCCGCATTGGCTTCGTTGCTCAGGTAGCGCGTGAAGTGCGACACGTCGGCCTCGCTCTGCAGGCCCACGAGGTCGTAGGCGAACAGGGAGCGCATGAGCCATTCGTGCTGCGGGATGGCGGCCATGATGAGCGGCGGGGGCACCGGGATGTGCAGGAAGAACCCGATGCGCTGGCGGCAGCCCAGCGCCCGCAGCTCGGCGGCGAGCGGGATCAGGTGGTAGTCGTGCACCCAGATGGTGTCGTCTTCCTTGAGCAGCGGCAGCAGCTTGCGGGCGAACATCTGGTTCACGCGGCGGTAGCCGGCAATGTAGCTGGCGTTGAAATCCGCCAGGTCCAGCCGGTAATGGAACACGGGCCACAGCACGCTGTTGCTGTAGCCGCTGTAGTAGCTGTCGTGGTCTTCCTGGCACAAATCCACGGTGGCCAGGGTGACGGTGCCCGCCTGGCGCGTCTGCAGCTTGCCTTCACCGGGCAGGCCGTCTTCGGAGATATTGCCGCTCCAGCCGAACCACAGGCCTCCGGTGCGGCTCAGCGTCTCGCCCAGTGCGACCGCAAGGCCTCCGGCGGCGGGCTTGCGGGGATCGGCGATGCGGTTGGAGATGACGACGAGGCGGCTCATGGGAAATTTCCTTGCGGTGCGAACGGGCAGTCGGGGTGGGCGTGGCGGATGCGGCGCCTTTCAGATCACGCTGTCCCAGGGGTCGGACAGCCGGACGGCGGCATTGATGATGCCGACCATGGAATAGGTCTGCGGGAAGTTGCCCCACATCTCTCCGGTCTGCGCGTGCGTGTCCTCGGACAGCAGTCCGAGCGGGTTGCGCGTGGCCAGCAGGGCCTCGAAGATCTCGCGCGCCTGCGCCTTTCGGCCGATGCGGGCCAGCGCGTCGATGCGCCAGAACGCGCAGATGTTGAAGGCGGTGTCGGGCTTGCCGAAGTCGTCGGCGGCCTCATAGCGGCGCATGTAGGGGCCGTCGCAGAGCGACGCCTCCATGGCGTCCACCGTCGAGACGAAGCGCGGGTCCATCGGGTCGATCAGGCCCACCTCGGCCATCAGCAGCACGCTGGCGTCCAGTTCGTTGCCGCCGAAGCTCTCGGCAAAGGCCTGGCGCTCCTCGCTCCAGGATTTCTCCAGGATCTCGTCGCGCATCGACCGGGCGTGCGCGCTCCAGTAGTCGGCGCGTTCCGGCAGCTGCAGCGAGTGGGCGATCTTGGCCAGGCGGTCACAGGCGGCCCAGCTCATCAGCGCCGATGAGGTGTGCACGCGGGCGCGGGTGCGCAGCTCCCACATGCCGGCGTCGGGCTGGCCGTACACGCGCACGGCCAGCTCGCCGATCTGCTCCATGCGCGAGAACTCGGTCGCGCCCGCCGGGTGCAGCAGCCGCTGGTCGTGGAAGGCCTGGGCCGCGCCCAGGATGATGTTGCCGTACACGTCGTGCTGGAAATGCTCGGCCGCCTGGTTGCCCACCCGCACCGGGCCCATGCCCCGGTAGCCGGCCAGGTGCGGCACGAAGGCCTCGGGCAGGTCGTGCTCCAGGCCGATGCCGTACAGCGGCTGGATGTGGCCGTCGCTGGCCTCGGCCACCACGTTGCTGAGCCAGCGCAGGTAGTCCTCCATCGTCGCCGTCTCGGATAGGCTGTTGAGCGCCCGCACGACGAAGAACGCATCGCGCAGCCAGCAGTAGCGGTAGTCCCAGTTGCGGCCGCTGTCGGCCGACTCGGGGATGCTCGTGGTCATGGCCGCCACGATGGCGCCGGTGTCCTCGAACAGCGAGAGCTTGAGCGTGAGGGCCGCGCGGATCACCGCGTCCTGCCATTCGAGCGGCACGGCCAGGCGCTGCGTCCAATGGCGCCAGTACCACACGGTTTCCTGCTCGTAGTGGCGCGCCGTGTCGGCAATGCCGGCGGGCAGCGACTCGTCGGCGCCCAGAAGGAAGTTGTGCTCGCGCGCCATCACGAAGGGCTGGCCCGACAGCACGTGGGAGATGGGCACGTCGGTGTTCAGCCGCAGCGTCAGCTCCTCGCCCACGTAGCGGATGTGGTTGCTGCCCTGCGTGATCTCGGGCGCGTCCTTGCCCCAGCCGTAGCGCACGTCCACCGTCACGCGGATGCGCGGTGCGCCCTCCAGCCGCCGCACGCGGCGCACCAGCATCATGGGCCGGAAGTAGCGCGACCGGGCGTAGAAGCGCGGGGCGAAATCCGTGATCTCGATGCTGTTGCCCGAACGGTCGGTGAGCCGCGTGCGCAGCACCGCGGTATTGGGCTCGTACCACTGCTCGGTGGTGGCGAGGTCTTCGATTTCGATGGCGAAGCGGCTGCCTTCGTCGCCCGGCTGCAGCAGGGCGTTGAACACCGGATCGCCGTCGAAGCGGGGCAGGCAGCACCACACGATGTGCGCCTGCGCATCCACCAGGGCGCTGATGGCGCAATTGCCGATCAGGCCCAGGGCGAGCGAGGGCTCGGCGGGCGGGCCGAAATGGGAACCGGTCTTCATGCGGCGGGCCTTTCCGGCGCCGCCATCTGGTAGAGCCATTCGCGCAGGACGGTGGTGTCGTCGCAGCGCACCGTCGCCTGCGTCTCGCCCGGGCCCACCTTGATGCCGATGCCGCCCAGGGCCTGGGTGGCAACGAAGCCGTTCTCGTCCGTCACGTCGTCGCCCGCGAATACGGGGATGCGGCCCTGGAAGGGCGGGTGCTGCATGAAGTCGGTGATCGCCCGTCCCTTGCTGGGTCCCGAGGGCTTGATCTCCAGCACGCACTTGCCCTGCATCAGTTCGAGCCCGGGCGCGTGCTTCAGCGCATGCTCCAGCGTCGATCGGCACAGCGCTTCGAGTTCCTGCGCCTGCCGGTAGTGCAGCGCGACGCCGGCGCTCTTGCGTTCCAGGACCAGGGCGGGATAGCGGTCGCGCAGTGCCTCGATGGTGCGGATGACCGCCGTCAGATCCATGGCCGGCACGGCCCCCACGAGCCCGCTGTTCAGGCGGTACTGGGCGCCATGCTCGCAGGCCAGCGGCAGCTGAAGGGGGGACAGGAAGCGGTCGATGTCGGCTTGCGTGCGGCCCGTCGCGATGGCCAGGGCACCGCCCAGCCGCTCGTGCAGCGCCTGCAGCGCCGGCACGATGCCCGGGGGCACCTGCACCGCATCGGGGTGGGACGCAATATCGGCGAGTGTGCCGTCAAAATCGAGGAAAAGTGCGTATCTCGCAGTCAGTAGCGGTAGATTTTGCATTGCCAGCCACCTTACCAGAAGCCTTCGCGCGGGCTGTAGGCGCCAAGGCAGGGCGGCTGTAGGCGGGTTGAAAACGCCCGCCGCAGCGCCCATGTGCGATGGGCCTGCCCCGGTGCCCTGTGCCAGCCTGGGCCACCACCCTTCCTCATTGCGGCCTTCCATGAACGACACCTCGCCCCTCCACATCGTCTGCCCCCATTGCCACACCACCAATCGCGTGCGGACGGACCAGCTGGCGAGCGCGCCCGACTGCGGGCAGTGCCATCAGCCGCTCTTCGCCGGCGCCCCTCTGGCGCTGGACGCCGATGGTTTCGAGCGCCACGTGCAGCGCAGCCACATTCCGGTGCTGGTGGATTTCTGGGCGCCCTGGTGCGGCCCCTGCCGTGCGATGGCCCCGGCGTTCGCGCAGGCCGCGCGCGAGCTGGAGCCGCAGGTGCGCCTGGCCAAGCTGGACACCGAGGCCCATCCGGCGCTGGCGGCGCGCCATCAGATCCGCAGCATCCCGACGATGATCCTGTTCCAGAACGGCCGCGAGTCCGCGCGCATTTCCGGCGCGTTGGGCGCGGCGGACATCGTGCGCTGGGTGCGCACCGCGACCCGCTGACTGTTCAGCGGGCGATCGCTTTCAACGGTCCGCTGGCGGGCGCCCCGGGGCAGAGGAAGGGCATCCGCCCTGTGCGGCCAGCCAGTCGGCCACCGCGCTCACCCGCGCCTTGCGGATCCATTCGCCCACCTGCGGGCCCGCGGCGCCGGCCGCCGCGGCGCGGGCGGCGATCTCCGCCGTCACCACCGACTGCGCTGCCGCGAGGATGGCCGCCAGCCGGGGGCGCTGGGGGTAGGGCGTCTCTTCGAAGCCGAGCCGGCCCCGCGCGTCGCATTCGCAGGCCAGCAGCACCTCGGCAAAGCGCGCCGGCTTGCGCAGGGCGTCGCAACGCTCCAGGAGCCGCACCAGGGCGGCGGCGTTGAGGTCCGCGCTGCGGTGGATGTGGCCGTGCTCGCGCGCCACCACGTCCGCGGTTTCGCGGCAGTCCACCGGCACGCGCAGGCGCTCGCACACGTCGCGCAGCAGTTCGGCGCTGCGGGTTTCGTGGCCGATGTGGCGCGGCAGCACGTCGGCCGCGGTGGTGCCCTTGCCCAGGTCGTGCACCAGGCAGGCAAAGCGCACCGCCAGGGGCGCCTGCAGCCGCGCGGCCATGTCCAGCACCATCATCACGTGCACGCCGGTGTCGACCTCGGGGTGGTACTCCGCGCGCTGGGGCACGCCCCACAGGCGGTCGAGCTCCGGCAGCAGCACGGCCAGCGCCCCGCAGGCGCGCAGCACTTCGAACATGCGCGAGGGCGCGGGCTCCATCAGGCCGCGGGCCAGTTCCTGCCAGACACGCTCGGCCACCAGGTGATCCACCTCGCCGGCCTCGACCATCTCCCGCATGAGCGCCAGGGTCTCGGGGGCCACGGTGAAGTCGGTGAAGCGCGCGGCGAAGCGGGCCACGCGCAGGATGCGCACGGGGTCTTCGCGGAAGGCGTCGGTCACGTGGCGCAGCACGCGCGCCTGCAGGTCGCGCACGCCGCCGTAGGGGTCGCACAGGCCATGCGTTGCCGAGGGGTCGGAGGCAGAGGCACCGGCCGCATCGGCCGGCTGCGCGATGGCGTTGATCGTGAGGTCGCGGCGCGAGAGGTCTTCCTCCAGCGTGACCTCGGGCGAGGCCTGCACCGCAAAGCCGCGGTAGCCGCGCCCGCTCTTGCGCTCGGTGCGCGCGAGGGCGTATTCCTCGTGCGTCTGGGGATGCAGGAACACCGGGAAGTCGCGCCCCACGGGCAGGTAGCCCTGCGCCGCCATTTCGTCGGGCGTGGCGCCGACGACGACCCAGTCCCTGTCGTTGACCGGGCGGCCCAGCAGCCTGTCGCGCACCGCGCCGCCCACCATGTAGATTTGCATGGGCGGCAGTGTACGGCGCGGCGTTGCGGACCCGGTTGGCATCTGCCCAACGGTCCGCGCGATCGATTCAAGGCCAAACAGGTGCCATGCCGGCGGATTTCATGCCTGGTTTGCTATTGAAAATATAGCAAAAGACAGTTGGCGGTGGCTGGCGCCAGGGGGGGGGCTGCTGGGCGTCGCCGCCCTCGCGCTGCTCAGCGCTTGTCGGCCGTCAGCCGCGCGAGCGCCCCCCGGATCACCTCGATGCGCTGGGCCTCGTAGGAATGGCTGTAGCGCAGGGTCTTGATGCCGTGCGGTCCCGAGATGGCGCGCGCCTCGAAATCGCCCTGCAGCCGGTCGAGGCAGGCCAGCAGTTCGGGGTGGTGGCGCGCGGCCACGGCCCGGTCGAACGAGAGGCTGCCGTCTGCCCTCTGACCGAAATCGCTGTCCGGCAGGGTGCCGTGGCCCGGCGTGAACGGAGGGGGTGGAATGGCGAACCGCGTGGGCGGGCGGCCGGGGCGGTCCACCCCCATCAGGGACGGATCGGGCGGGGTGCTGAAGTAGGTGGAACGCATGGAACGCTGGTCCTGGAGTGGCTGCGTTCACAGCGTGCCGCCGCTCCCGCCACGCCCCTGCCGCAGGCCGGAAGCGATGTTCCATTTTGCGAAACGCCCCCTCGCGGGCGCGTCACCGATCAGCGCGCCGTGCGGCTCATCCGGTAGGGCTCTTCGAAGTCGAGAAAGTCCGCTTCGGCCTCGGCCCCGCGCACCCAGTCCTGCACGCCGGGCAGCGCCAGCACGCGCTCCACATAGCCCGCGATGTGCGTCGGCAGCGGCAGGGCGTAAGTGGTCAGGCGCGAACACACGGGGGCGAAGAAGGCATCGGCGATGGTGAATCCGCCGAACAGCAGCGGGCCGCCGTGCGCCTGCAGCAGCGCCGTCCACATCTCGATCAGCCGCGCCACGTCGGCGCGCACGGCGGGGCGGTCGCGCCACAGCAGGGCGCCGGTGTCGGGCAGGCGGGCCTCGATGTTCATGGGGCAGGCGCCGCGCAGCGCGGCGAAGCCGCTGTGCATCTCGGCGCACACGCTGCGGGCCCGTGCGCGGGCGGCCGCGTCGGCGGGCCACAGCGCCTTGTCCGGGTGCTTTTCCGCCACGTATTCGGCGATGGCCAGGGTGTCCCACACGGCCAGGTCGCCGTCGACCAGCACGGGCACCTTGCCGGTGGGCGTGACCGCCTGGATCTTCTGCTTGAACTGCGAGCCTTCGTCGAAGCTGTCGAAACGCAGCGGAACTTCCTCGAACGCGATGCCGGCCTGGCGCAGCAGCACCCAGGGGCGCATGGACCAGGAGGAGTAGTTCTTGTTGCCGATGTAGAGCTGGAACATGGGATTCACCTCGGAAAACGGGAGGTGCATCCTACGACGCCGTCGAGCAGCCTTTCGATGCCTTTTCGCCGCGCGACTGATGCGCGCCGCGCATCAGCGGTGCCTGGCGGCCCTGGCCGGTCAGATCGGCCAGACCACTCCGTTGTCGTTCAGGATAGCGTTCAGTGGCAGGTCGTGGGCCTCGGGCTCGAAGTCGTCGATGTAGCCGTGCGTGAAGCCCAGGCCCACCGTGGTGGGCACCGGCTGCAGCGTGGCCAGCGTGCGGTCGTAGAACCCGCCGCCGTAGCCCAGCCGGTAGCCGCCGGGGCCGTAGCCCACGCAGGGCACGAACAGCAGGGAAGGCACGATCACCTCGGTGTCCTTGGGCTTGGGAATGCCGTAGGCGTCCTCCTCCATCGGGCAGCCGGGGTACCAGGCATGGAAGGTGAGGGTCTTGTGCACCTTGTCCACCACCGGCAGGCCGATGCGGCGCCGCTGGGGCTCGTCGAGCAGTTCGCCGTCTTCCTTCCAGCGGTGCAGCGCCGGGAGCGGGTCGAACTCGCCCTTGATGGGCCAGTAGGCCCCGATGACGGTGTCGGGCCGGTCCACCAGCCAGATTCGCATGACGCGCTGAAGCAGGTCCGCCCGCTGTAGGCGGTCGGGGAGGTTCAGGCGTTCTTCTACCAGTGCGCGGCGCAGGGCTGCTTTGTCCATCACATAATTCCCCCAATGCAATTGCTCAAGATTCTGACACCGCTCGTCGCGGGCGCCTTGCTCGCCGGTGGCGCGACCCTTGCGGTCGCGCAAAACCGGGGTGACGATACCCTGCTGGAGATGCAGCAGGCCTTCCGCAAGGGCGACCGGCAACGGCTCACCCAGCTGCTGCCGAGTGCCCGTGGCCACGTGCTCGAGCCCTGGGCCGCCTACTGGGAGTTGCGGGCCCGCCTCGGCGAGGCTCTGCCGCAGGAGGTGGGCGCCTTCCTGCAGCGCTACGCCGGCACCTACCAGGAAGACCGCCTGCGCAACGACTGGCTGCTGCTGGTGGGCCAGCGCCGCGACTGGGTGCAGTTTTCCGAGCTGCATCCGCAGTTCCGCATGGGAGACGACCGCGAGGTGCGCTGCTACGCGCTGCTGATCGAGCAGATCAAGGGCACGGCGCCGGCCGGCGCCATCGAGGAGGTGCTGCGCAACTGGTACGGCCAGCGCGAGGCCGACGACGGCTGCACGCACGCGGTGGCCGAGTTCTATGCCGACAAGAAGGTCACGGCCATGGACATCTGGCGCAAGGCGCGCCTGTCGGCCGAGGCCAACCGCGCCCGCGCCA
The DNA here is from genome assembly GCF_032929295.1 of Acidovorax sp. BLS4. Taxonomy (NCBI): domain Bacteria; kingdom Pseudomonadati; phylum Pseudomonadota; class Betaproteobacteria; order Burkholderiales; family Comamonadaceae; genus Acidovorax; species Acidovorax sp. BLS4. The sequence continues at coordinate 3,776,205 of NZ_CP136797.1, read as the reverse complement.
CGCGCAACGCGGTCGAGATCGTGGCGCCCGAGGCGCTGCCGCAGCTGCGCGAGGTATTCGATTCGCCCGTCAAGTTCCTGGCTGGCCGCGCCACGGCCGCCGGGCGCGTGCGCCAGGAGCTGGTCGTGCTCGGGCTCATCAAGATGGCCATGGCCGACCCTGGCGCCGCGGCGCGGCTGCTGGATGCCAAGTGGGGCGTGCAGCTGTCGTCCGAGGAGCGCAACTGGGTCTGGGGCGTGATCGGCAAGCAGACGGCGATCGCGCTGTCGCCGGACGCCATGGGCTACTTCGGCAACGTGTCCAAGGACGCCGACCTGTCCGACGACACCCTGGGCTGGAAGGTGCGCGCCGCTCTGCGGGCCGGGCAGTGGAAGCAGGTGGCGCGCGCCATCGACGCCATGTCGCCCACCGCCCGCCAGGACAGCACCTGGACCTACTGGCGTGCCCGCGCCTGGCTGTCCAACCGCCCAGGCGACGAAGACAAGGCCCGCGCCCGCGAGCTGCTCGAACGCATCGCGGGCACCAACGGCTTCTATGAAATGCTGGCCCTGGAAGAGCTGGGACAGCGCGTGGTGCTGCCGGCCGCGCCCCTGCCGCCGACGCCCGAGGAAAAGGCCGCCGTGCGCGCCAACCCGTCGCTCAACCGCGGGCTGTACGCCATCTTGCTGGGGCTTCGCGGCGAAGGCGTGCGCGAATGGAACTACGCCACCAACCTGCACAGCCCGGGCGGCATGGCCGACCGCGAGTTGCTGGCCGCCGCCGAGTTCGCCTGCCAGCGCGAGGTGTGGGACCGCTGCATCAACACCAGCGAGCGCACCAAGGCGGCGTTCGACGCATCGCAACGCTTTCCCATGCCGTTTCGCAGCACGGTGGTGGCGCGGTCGCAGGCCATCGGGCTCGACCCGGCCTACGTGTACGGGCTCATCCGCCAGGAAAGCCGCTTCGTCATGGACGCACGCTCGGGCGTGGGGGCCTCCGGCCTCATGCAGGTGATGCCGGCCACGGCCCGCTGGACGGCCCGCAAGATCGGCATGGCGAATTTCACGCCCGACCAGATCAACGACCGCGAGACCAACATCACCATCGGCACCGCCTACCTCAAGCTGGCGCTGGACGATTTCGACGGCTCCATGCCCCTGGCCGCTGCGGCCTACAACGCCGGTCCGGGCCGCCCGCGCAACTGGCGCAACGGCCCGCTGCTGGAGGCGGCCATCTGGGCGGAGAACGTGCCTTTCAGCGAAACGCGCGACTACGTGAAGAAGGTGCTGGCCAACACGACGCTGTACGCCGCGATCCTGAGCGGCCAGCCGCAGTCGCTCAAGGGGCGGCTGGGCAGCGTGGGGCCGCGCGATGCCGCGGTGCCGGAGCCGAACAAGGACCTGCCCTGATTCCTGCGCGGTGCCGGGTGCGAGGGCGCCCGGCACTGCGGTTTCACCCGGCCGCGGAGGGCGGCCGTTTCATACGAAAAAAACCATGTCCAACAAGAAGAGAATCGGGGCCGCTGCGGCCATCGCCGTGGCAGCCGGGTTGCTGTGCGGGGCCGTTTCGGCGCAGCCGGTCTACAAGTGGGTGGATGCGCAGGGCCGCACGCAGTATGGCCAGCAGCCGCCAGACCTGTCCACGGCCGAGCAGCCGCAGTTGCACAACACGGTGCCGTTCGGCAGCAGCGGTGGGACCGGTTCCGCCGCAGCGCCGCGCAAGCTGCCCCGGGACGTGCAGGACCAGGTGAATGGCCTGGCGCAGGGTTTGACCAAGACGCAGCCGGGCAAGGTGCCGCTGTCCTGCGGCAGGGCGGTGAGCAACGCGACCTCGGGCCTGGACACCATGCTGGAGACCGGCGACAAGAACGCACGCGACGGCTACCTGTCGCGCGAGCAATACGAAGCCACGGCGGGCAAGATCCGCGCCACGCGCAGCCACATCACGGTCGGCGACTGCGAGTCTTCCACGGGCGTCAAGCGCGACTTCTACCAGTGCATTTCCAACGACCGCAACCACGTGATGGGGTGCGCGCAGCAGCACCGCTTCTGAAGCCCCACCGGCCGATCCGCCGGCCTGCCGGCGCTCAGGGCACGTCGTCCCCCGTGGGCGGGGCCTTGCGCCCGGTGACCATGGCCCGCACGAGGTTCTCACGGTGCTTGTACCCGGTGAACAGAACGCCGCCCACGTGCAGGGCGACCAGGCCCAGCAGGGTCCAGCCCAGGCCCTCGTGCAGGTTGGCGAGCCAGCCGTAGCCCCAGAACAAGTCGGTGGTGTAGAGCCAGCCGGTGAACCCCAGCAGACCGATGCAGCCCAGCAGCGCCACCACCATCCAGCCGCCCAGCGGGTTGTGGCCCAGGTGGCGCGGCGCGCGTCCCGCGCCCACGGCCCGCGCGTAGGCCCAGGTGGCGGCCGGCCCGCGCACGAACTGCGCGAAGCGCGCGTGGTGCCGGCCCGCGAAGCCCCAGGCCACGCGTGCGCAGGCGATGGCCAGGGCGGCGTAGCCCAGGTTCTCGTGCAGGGGCCCCAGCCGGTGGCGGGTGATCCAGGCCGCGGCGACAGAGGCCACCAGCGACCAGTGCAGGAGCCGCACCGCCGCGTCCCACACGGGAACGGGCGGGTGGGGCGGGTTACTTTTCTTCAACGCGTTCCAGCGTCTTGGGGTCGAAGAACGCTTCCACGCGCTTGCCCTGCGGGTCCTTGCCGTACACCTCGTAGCAGGTGGAGGTCTTTTCCATGCGGCGCACGGTCCAGCCTTCCTTGACCAGCTTTTCCTGCAGCTCGGTGTGGGGGCGCCATTCCGAAGCGGGATGGGCGGGGCACTGCACGTCGCCGTGCGCCCAGGCGCCGCCGGCGGCCACGGTCAGGGCCAGGGCGATGGCGGCACGGTGAAAGGGGGTGGAATTCATGGGAGGCTCCTGCAAAGAAAGGGAATGGGAGGACGGAACGGTTTCGGACAGCGCAGCGTGTCAGGTCTGCGCCCAGCGGCGCAGGAGATTGTGGTACACGCCCGTGAGCTGCAGCAGCCGCGGGTCGGCGGCGTCCAGCGAGGGGGTCAGGCGCTGGATGGTCTGGTCCAGGTCGAAGAGCAGCGTGCGGTCGCCCTCGTCCTGCACCAGGCTTTCGATCCAGAAGAACGAGGCGATGCGCGCGCCGCGCGTGACCGGCGTCACGCGGTGCAGGCTGCTGGAAGGGTAGAGCACCAGGTCGCCGGCTTCGAGCTTGACGCCCTGCACGCCGAACGGGCCTTCGATCTCCAACTCCCCGCCGTCGTATTCGTGCGGATCGGCGAGGAACAGCGTGGCCGACACGTCGGTGCGCATCGACTGCTGCGTGCCGGGCCACTGCATGACGGCGCTGTCCACGTGCGCGCCATAGGTGCCGCCGTCGGCGTAGCGGTTGAACTTCGGCGGGTGGATCCTGCGTGGCAGGGCGGCCGCGATGAAGGTGGGGTGGCGGCCCAGCACCCGCAGCAGGTGCTGGCCCAGTTCCACCGCCACCTCGCTGGCGTCGTCGAGCTGTTCGTTGCGCTTGACCGACCGCGCCAGCGTGCCGGCGGTGGCGCTGCCGCTGCGCCAGTCGGCGCCATCCAGGCGCTGGCGGAAGTGGCCGACTTCGTCCGCGTCCAGAACGTGTTCGAGGGTGATCAGCATGGCATTTCTTCGGACAGGGAGGGAAAGGCCGGCGGCTGGGCCACGAGCGCGCCCGGGCCGATGTCGGCCAGCGTGGCGCAGCCGGCCAGCGCCATGCAGGCCTGCAGTTCTTCGATCAGCAGGCGCAGCAGGTGGGCCACGCCCAGCGCGCCGGCCACCGCCAGCGCATAGACCTGCAGCCGGCCGATCAGCACGGCATCGGCGCCGAGCGCCAGCGCCTTGAACACGTCGGTGCCGCTCCGGATGCCGCCATCGAACAGCACGGGCCAGCCGGGGCCCACCGCCGCTCGCACGGCGGGCAGCATCTGCAGGCTGGCGGGGGCGCCGTCCAGCCCGCGCCCACCGTGGTTGGAGACGACGATGCCCGCCACGCCCCGGGCCTGCAAGGCGGTGGCGTCTTCGGGGTGCAGCACGCCCTTGACCCAGACGGGCAGGTGCGTTTGCGCCATCAGCCAGTCCAGGTCGGCCCAGGTGGGCGCGAAGTGCATGGCATGGAAGACCCGGCCCTGGCCCGGCTGCGGGGCGGGCGGCTCCACCGGCGCCTGGCCGCGCAGGTTCTCGGCCACGCAGGTCGGCGGCATGCGAAAGCCCGCCGCCAGTGCCTGGCGGCCGGCGGTCTGCAGGGCCGCGTCCAGCGTGACGACGATCGCGCGGTAGCCGGCCGCCTCGGCGCGGCGAACCAACTGCAGCGTGTCCTCCCGCCGTGGCTGGAAGTACAGCTGGAACCAGCGCGCCGGGCCGCTGGCCTGCGCGATCGATTCGAGCGTGCGGGACGACAGGGTGCTGGCGACCAGGCAGGTGCCGGTGGCCTCGGCCGCGCGCGCGGTGGCGATCTCGCCGTGCGGGTGTGCCAGGGCCTGGAACGCCACCGGTGCGAGGGCCAGCGGGTGCTCCCAGGCCTCGCCGCCCACCACCGCCCGCACATGGCCGTGGCGCACGTCGCGCAGCAGCCGGGGCAGCACGGCCCAGCCGTCGAAGGCGCGCCGGTTGGCCTGTGCCGACGTGCCCAGGCCGCTGCCGCCCGCCACGTAGGCGTGGTGCGCGGCATCCATGTGCTTGGGCGCGAGCAGGGCGTAGTCGAGCGCGCCGTGCACGCCGGGCGGAATGCGGTCCGGCGGCGGAGGCGGTGCGGTGAAGGGAAGGGCTGGGGTCATCGTTGAAAGCGGCAATGCCGGGCAGAGCCCGGCATTGGATCAGACCCGGGGCGCCGTTGCCAGCGCGCCGATCAGAACTCGTAGTCGAGCGTGACGCGCACCGCCCGCCCGTCGCCCTTGTACAGGAACGAGCCCGAGCGGTACACCGCCGTGTAGTAGTCCTTGTCGCCGGCGTTGAGCACGTTGACGCGGATGTCGGCGTGCTTGTTCAGGCGGTACGAGGCGAACAGGTCGTACAGGGTGAACGAGGGCACGGGCTGCGCGCAGGTGCCGTTGGTGTAGCTCGCGCCGGTGTCGGGCTGGCCGCCGCAGCGGTCGCTTTCGTGCCGCGCCGTGGCGCCCACAGACAGCGCGGGCGTCAGCTGGTACTTGCCCTGCACCGAGAACGAGCGGTCGGCGAAGTTCGACAGCGGCAGGCCCACGTTGGCCGCCGTGGCTGACTTGAGCACCTTGGACTTCATGAACGCCACGCCGGCCTGCACCGTGAACTGGGAGGTCACGTTGCCCACCAGGCCGAATTCGACGCCGCGCACGCGGTTCTTGCCGGTGTTGAAGGTGCCCAGCGAGTCGTAGTTGGCGCCCTCCATCACGTCGGACTTGGTGGTCTGGAACGCCGCGGCCGTGAACAGCAGCTTGTTGTCCAGCAGGTTCCACTTGGTGCCGATTTCCAGATTGCGCGAGGTCTCGGGCTTGGCGCCGGCGGCGCTGCCGTTGTAGACCACCAGGCCACCGTAGCCGCTGCTGGTGCCGGTGTCGGATTCGCCGCCGTTGATGTCCTGGGCCGAGCCGTAGCTGGCGTACACGATGCCCATGGGGTTGATCTTGTACGACACGCCCAGGTGGCCGTTGAGCAGGGTGTCGGTGTAGCTGTAGTTGCCCGTCTGCGCGGCCGTGGTGGCGTTGCGCGTGACGAGGCTGAAGTCGGTGTAGTCGGCGCGCACGCCGCCGAACACCGTCCATTGGTCGGTCAAGTCCACCGTGTCCATGGCGCTGAGCGCGAAGCTCTTGACCTGCCAGTCGTTGGCCCAGGGCGTCTGGGCGATCTGCCGGCCCATGATGGAGTTCAGGCCCGGCGTGACGGCGCCCGAGGGGCCCGAGAGGCAATAGGCCGTGTTGGCGCCCGTGCCCGCCTGCGTGCGGCAGTTGAATGCGCCGGTGTTGGTGACGGCGTAGTTGCCGCGCGTCACCTGGTGGTCCGTGTATTCGAGGCCGAAGATGAGTTCGTTCTTCTTGCCGGCGATCTCGGTGTCCCAGCGCAGGTTGGTCTGGTGCGCGAAGTACTTCACTTCCTGCCAGCCGTTGTGCGTGCTCAGCGAGGCGCTGGTGAACGGCGTGCCGTTGCTGTAGCGCGTGCCGCCCGAGGCGCCGGTGACCACGTAGCCGTTGTCGGACGTGCCGTAGCGCGTCAGGCTGGTGAGGGTCTTGTCGGGCGCGATGCGCCACTTGACGCGCGCCGTCAGGGCGTCCACGTCGGAGTTCAGGAAGTCCTGGCTCTGCGCGTACACGGGCACGCCGGTGGCGGGCACGCGGTTGGGCACCGTGCCGAGCAGGTAGCTGCCCAGGTCGGGGTACTTGTCCCTGGCGCGCAGGCCGTAGTAGTCCAGCGTGACCGACAGGTTGGCATTGGCTTCCCACAGGCCCGACAGCGCCAGACCCTCGCGGCGGCGCTTGGACGGGTCGCGGTCCGGCACGCCTTCGGTGCTGTACAGCGCGTTGGCGCGCAGCGCGAACTGGTCCGAGAAGCCCTTGTTGGCATCCAGCGTGGCGCGGCGGTAGCCGTCGCTGCCCGCGCCCACGGAGATGCGCGAGAAGTCGTAGTCCAGCGTGGCCTGCTTGGTGATGGCGTTGATCGCGCCACCGGCCGAGCCGCGGCCGGCAAAGGTCGAGTTCGGGCCCTTGGTGATTTCGAGCTGCTCGATGGCGAAGCTCTCGCGCGTCGTCATGCCGGGGTCGCGCAGGCCGTCCACGAACACGTCGCTGCGGGCTTCCTGGCCGCGGATGATGTAGCGGTCGCCGAAGGCGTTGCCGTTCTCGCCCGTGCCCAGGGTGATGCCGGGCTGGGCCGCGAGGATCTGCTTGAGGTCGGTGAAGCCGGAGTCGTCGATCGCGGCCTTGGTCACCACCGAGATGGTCTGGGGCGTTTCCGCCAGGGGCCGCGTGTGGCGCACGTCGGCCGAGGTCTTGGCCTTGTAGGGCGCGCCCACTTCGGCGTTGGGGTTGGGATCGATGGCCTGGTCCTGCACCGTCACGGTCGGCAGGACGGTGGCGTCCTGCGGCGGTGCGGTCTGGGCCATGGCGGCCCAGGGCAGCAGCACGGCGGTGGAGAGGCTGGCGGCAACGCCCTCGGCCAGGCGGAGGCTGCGGGGTTTCTTGACGGGGTTGGAGTGTTTCATTTTGTTGTCAGAACCAAAAACAGCCGCGATTATTGATACGAATCACTCTCGTTAAGGTGTTGTCTGACAGGGGCGTGGCGTGGAATCTGACAATCTGTAAGATTTCCGCCACAAATTCCGCACGGGAGGTGCGCCGGGCGAGGAATGGCATGTGCAAACGGCCCCGGCACGGGCGTGCCGCGCCAGCAAGGCCGGGGGCCGCGCCCTCTGCCCTACCGGTTGTGGATCTGCGTGCCCTGGAGGGCGGCCGCGCCCGAGCGCACGAGGTCCTGCACCGTGCCCTCCATCCAGGCCTGCAGCGGCTGGTCGGCGAAGTAGCGCGCGTGCAGCAGCGCGAAGTACGGCGTCGCGGCGGCCCAGGCCCAGAGCCGCTGCGCCTCGGCCTGCTGCCACTCCAGCAGCTTGTACTTGACGAGCACCTTGGCGGCGTAGCGCGCGTGCTTTTCGGGCGCCTGCGCGAAGCCGTCCAGCCGCCGCCGGGCGGTGTCCAGCGCCGGGGCGAGGCCGGTGAAGACGCGGCCATGCCCGGGAACGAGGGTGTGCGGCGCCAGCGACTCGATCAGGTCGAGCGTAGCCGCCACGTCGGCGAAGGCGCTGTCGCCCTCCAGCTCGGGAAAGACCACGCCGAAGCCGTTCTCCCACAGCGCGTCGGCCGAGATCAGCACGGCGTCGACCGGCTCGAACAGCACGATCGAATGCGGGTCGTGACCGGGGGCCGCATGCACCTGCCAGGCCCGGTCGCCGAGCATCACTTCAGTGCCCGGCTGCAGCACGCCGTCCATGCGAAACGGCGGGCAGTCCTGGCCCGTGGGCGTGTAGCTCAGGGCGTTGGCGTCCCACTGGCGCACATGGGCCGCCTGGCCCGGGGGGATGAAGGTGCCGAGGGCGGGCCAGGCCGCCTGCAGCGCGGCGTTGCCGCCGCAGTGGTCGCTGTGCAGGTGGGTGTTGAGCACACGGTCCAGCGCGCGGCCCTGCAGTGCGCCCTGCAGCAGCGCGACGGTCTGCGCGGCATGGGTGCAGTAGCCGGTGTCCACCACCGCCGTGTGCCCGGCGCCGATGAACACGATGTTGTTGGCCGACAGCCAGCCGCGCTCCAGCACGGTCATGCCGGGGGGCAGGGGCGCGGGGCCGGAGGGCGTTGAGAGGGGTGGCATGGCGGTGGCTTTCATGGCGCGCCGCCCCGGGCCGTCTAGAACGTCACGCCGGCGATGAGTATGACATTCGCATAGGGCGTGCATTCGCCGGTGCGCACCATCACCCGCGCCTGCTGGCACAGCCGTTTGAATTCCTCGTGCGGCACGGTCTCGGGCGCCACGGGCAGCAGGCACCAGTCCGGCAACTGGCCTTCGGCGCGTTCGACAGCTTCGGTGGCGACGATGGCGCGCTCCACCTGCAGTTCGGAGAGGACGGCGCACAGCACCTCGTCCACGGCGGGGATGCCGGCCGTGACGGCCAGGTCGATGCGGCGTGGCCCGGGGGGAATGGGCAGGCCCGCGTCCCCGATGACCAGCATGTCGCCGTGGCCCATGCAGGCGATGGCATGCGAGAGTTCGGCGTGCAGCAAAGCGCGGCGTTTCATAGCAATCTCCAGTCGGGTGGGCGGGGGCTGGCGGCGACGGCGTCGCGCGTGGGGATGGAGGGCTGGGCGCCGGGCCGGGTCACGCACAGCGCCGCGGCACGGATGCCGCCCTGCACGGCGGGGTCGAGCGCCTCGCCCCGTCCGAGCGCGACGGCGAGCGCCCCCAGGAAGGTGTCTCCGGCGGCGGTGGTGTCCACGGCCTTCACGGCCATGCCGGGGTGGTGGCGGCAGCCATAGGCATCGGCCGCCACGGCGCCGGCGGCGCCGAGCGTGACCACGACGCGCGCCGGGCCGCGCGCGCGCAGCCGCCGGGCGGCGTGCGCCGCCTCGTCCGGGGTCTGGACAGCACCACCCACCAGGGCGGCGGCCTCGACCTCGTTCACGACCAGCGTGTCCACCAGCGGCCACAGCGCATCGGGCAGGGGTTGCATGGGCGAGGGGTTCAGCACCACGCGGCAGCTGGCGGCGTGCGCCTGGGCGGCCGCGGCCAGCACCTGGGGCAGCGGCACTTCGAACTGGGCGACCAGGCAGGCTGCTCCCTGCACCGCGGGTGCCAGGGTGGCGGGGTCCAGCACGAACTGCAGGTTGGCCCCAGCGGCCACGACGATGCGGTTTTGCGCCGCGTCGTCCACCACGATGGCGGCCAGACCGGTCGGGGCGCTGTCGTCGGTCTGCACACCCGAGTGGTCGATGCCGTCGGCGTCAAGCGCTGCCCGCAGCGCCTGGCCGTTGCCGTCGGCGCCCACGCGCCCGAACAGGTGCACGTCCGCGCCCAGGCGGGCGCACGCCACGGCCTGGTTGCCGCCCTTGCCGCCGGGAATGTGGTTCAGCGAGTGCGCCATGACGGTTTCGCCGGCGCCGGGCGCCTGGGGCACGCGCAACACCAGGTCCATGTTGAGGCTGCCGACGACGGCAATGCGGGGGCGGGAGGGAGAGGCGGCGTTCATGCGCGGGAAAGAAGGGACAAAAAAGGGAAAGAAGCCCGGCAGGGTCAGGAAAAAAGGTACCGGGCCGTGGAAGCCCGCACGCGCAGTTCGGGTTGCAGCAGCATCTGGCGCGGCTCCTGCCGCTTGCCGTCGATGCGTTCGAGCAGCATGTCCACCGCCAGCGTGCCGATGCGCAGCTTGGGCTGGGCGACGGTGGTGAGCGGCGGGCTGGTGAAGGCGGCCAGTTCGATGTCGTCGAAGCCGACGACCGACAGGGCATCGGGAATGCGCAGCTGCCGCTCGTTCGCGGCGCACAGCGCGCCCATGGCCATGAGGTCGTTGCACACGAAGACGGCGCTTGGTGCGGAAGGAGCACGGAACAGCGCCTGCATCGCCTCGTAGCCGCCCTGGCTGGTGAAGTTGCCGTGCGACAGCATGCCCTCGGAGGACGCGCCGGCCTCGGCCAGCGCCTCGCGCCAGCCCGCGATGCGCTGCTCGCTGGGCGCCAGCCCCTGCGGCCCGCCGATGCAGGCGATGCGGCGGTGCCCCAGGTCCAGCAGGTGGCGGGTGGCCAGCCGCCCGCCCTGGGCGTGCGCGGTCTCCACCAGGTCGCAGGGCGGCTGGGGCACCTCGATCTCGCGGTCCACGAGCACGGTGGGGATCGACAGGCCTTCCAGCTGCCGCGCCAGCGTGGCGTCGTGCCCGGTCGAGACCACAATCAGCCCGTCGATGCGCCGCTCGGCCAGCACCTGCAGGTAGGAGGCCTGGCGCTGCGCCTCGTCGTTGGTGTTGCACAGGATGAGGTTGTAGCCCGCGCCGAAGCAGCGGTCTTCCACGCTGTGCACCACCTCGGCGAAGTACGGGTTGGAGCTGTTGGGGATCAGCATGCCCAGGGTGCGCGTGTGGTTGCGCTTGAGGCTGCGCGCGATGGCGCTGGGCACGTAGCCCAGCTCGCGGATCGCGGCCTCCACGCGCGCGCGGCCCTCGGCACTCACGTGGCGCGTGCCGTTGACCACGTGCGACACGGTGGTCACCGACACTTCGGCACGGCGGGCGACGTCCTTGATGGTGGCCATGGGATCAGGGGTGCAGGTGCGGGGCGGCCCGGGGATTAAACGGCTGCCCGGCGCTGGCGCACGGTATCGACGATCACGGCGGCCACGATCACGCAGCCGGTGATGATGCGTTTGCTCGGCTCGCTCGCGCCGATCTGCGCCAGGCCCGCCTCCAGCACCGCGATGATGAGCACGCCGAACGCGGTGGTGATGACCGAGCCGCGCCCGCCCATCAGGCTGGTGCCGCCGATCACCACGGCGGCGATCACCTGCAGCTCCATGCCGGTGCCGGCATTGGGGTCGGCCGCTTCCAGGCGCGCGGACTGCATCAGCCCCGCCAGCCCGGCCAGCAGGCCGGTGAGCGCGAACACCGCGATCCGGATGGGGCGCGGGTCCACGCCCGCCAGGCGCATGGCCTCTTCGTTGGTGCCGATGCCCACCAGGCACCGGCCGAACACCGTGCGCGACAGCACCAGCTGCGCCACCACCACCAGCACGAGGGCCAGCACGAACGCCACCGAGACGCCGCCCGCCACGGGCGCCGACAGCCAGGAGATCGCGTCGCCCACGTATTGCGTGCGCGAATCGGTCACCACGTAGGCGCCGCCGCGCACCGCCTCCAGCATGCCCAGCGAAACGATGAACGAGGGCAGGCGCCAGGCCACCGACACCGCACCGGTCACCGTGCCGCAGATCAGGCCGGTGGCCAGCGCCAGCGCGGCCGCGGCCGGCACGCTCCATTTCCACTGCAGGATGGCGGCGGCCGATGTGGCGGCCGACAGCGCCATCACCGAGCCCACCGACAGGTCGATGCCCGCGATGATGAGCACGAACGTCATGCCCACCGCCATCACGGCCAGCGCCGGGATCTCGTTGGCGATGGTGACGAAGGTTTCGCGGCTCCAGAAGTACTCGGACATCCACGAAAACAGCACGACCATGCCGACCAGCACGGCCGCCAGCCCCAGGAAGGTGCCCAGTTGCGTGCGCCAGACGGAGGCGGATGTGGCGGCGGAAGAAGAAGGGGCGGCGGCCTGGGGCGCCGGTGCGGGGGTGTTCATGCGGAAAGGGGTTTTTGGGCGGCCGTGCGGCCACCGGGTTCGGAAAAAGCGGCCGCGAGCAGGGACTGTTCGGTCCACTGGCCGCGTTCGAACACGGCCACCAGGCGCCCGGCGCTCATCACGCCGATGCGGTCGGCCATGGCCATCAGTTCGCGCAGGTCGGAAGACACCATGCACAGCGCGCGCCCGGCGTCCGCCATGCGGTCGAGTTCGGCATACAGGTCGGCGCGCGCGCCCACGTCCACGCCGCGTGTGGGCTCGTCCAGCAGCAGCACGCGGCCGTCGCGGTGCAGCCAGCGGGCGAACACCACCTTCTGCTGGTTGCCCCCCGAGAGCTGGCCCACGGGCTGCTCGGGCCCGCGGCAGCGCACGCCCAGCGTGCGGATGAAACCCTGCACCACGCTGCTTTCGTGCGCCCGGCGCAGCCAGCCCAGGCGCGAGACGGCCGACAGGTCGGACAGCGTGGCGTTCACGCGGATCGGCTGCGTGAGCAGCAGGCCCTGCGACTTGCGGTCCTCCGCCACCAGCCCGATGCCCGCCGCGATGGCCTGCATCGGCGAGGCGAAGCCGCGCGGAATGCGGCGTTCGCGCGGCTCGTGGGAATCTTTTGCTATTGAATTTGTAGCGGTATGCCCTAGTACCGATTGTGCCAGAGGCCGATTTGGATCATGTCCTTCGGACAGCACCACCGTGCCCCGGTCCGCCCGGTCGGCGCCGAACAGCAGGCGCAGCAGCTCGGTGCGGCCCGAGCCCACCAGGCCCGCGATGCCGAAGACCTCGCCCGCGCGCAGCTCCAGGTTCACGTCCTGCACCGCCGTGCCCCGGCCCAGGCCCTCGGTGCGCAACACCACCGGGCCGGCCTGGCGGCGTGGGCGGTGTTCCAGATCGCTCACCGCGCGGCCCACCATGCGCTGCACCAGATCGGCTTCGCTCAGTCCGGCCATGGGGCGGGCGTCCACCAGCGCGCCGTCGCGCAGCACGGCCACGCGGTCGGCGATGCGGCGCAGTTCCTCCAGCCGGTGCGACACATAGACGATCGCCACCCCGCGCGCCGTGAGCCGCGCGATCTGCTCGAACAAATAGTTGGTCTCCCGCGGCGTGAGCATGGCGGTGGGCTCGTCCAGCACCAGCACGCGCGTGTCGTCGTGCAGGTTGCGGGCGATCTCCACCATCTGCTGCTGCCCCAGCCCCAGGCGCGCGACTGGCGTGGCCGGGTCGATGTCGGTCAGGCCGATCTTGGCCAGCTGCGTGCGGGCGGCTGCATGCAGCGCGCCGCGGCGCAGCCAGCCCGCGCGGTGCGGCAGGTGGCCCATCAGCAGGTTCTCGGCCACGGTGAGCGTGGGAATCAGGCCCAGCTCCTGCATGACCATGCGCACGCCCTGGCTCTCGGCGTCGCGGCGCGAGGCGGGCGCATAGGGGTCGCCCGCGAGCCGCATGCTGCCGCGCGAGGCCGGCTCCAGCCCGCACAGGATCTTGGACAGCGTGCTCTTGCCCGCGCCGTTCTCCCCGGTGAGGGCCAGCACCTCGCCCGCATGCAGCGACAGCGTCACCGTGTGGAGCACCGTGGTGGCGTGGTAGTCCTTGCCCACGCCGATCATCTCCAGCAGGGGGGCGGACGCGGGCGCGGCGGCGGGCGGCAAAGGGGGCACGGGGTCGGTCCTCAGGTCAAAGGCGGCAGGCGAGGAGGTCGGCAGGCGCTGCGGGCGCGCTTACTTGCTGTCCTTGGTGACCAGCACCACCTCGGTCTTGACCTCGGCCGGCAGCTGGGCCTGCGGCGTCTTGGCGGCCAGGGCCTTCTGCACCAGTTCGATGCCGAACACGGCCTGCTTGGCGGCGTACTGGTCGGCCGTGGCGAGCACGCGGCCATCGGCCAGCATGGGCTTGATCGCGTTGATGTTGTCGTAGCCCACCACCTGCACCTTGCCGGCCTTGCCGGCGGCCTTCACCGCGGCCACCGCGCCCAGCGCCATGCTGTCGTTGCCGGCCAGCAGCGCCACCAGGTCGGGGTGCTCGCGCAGCATGCCGGCAGCGACCGTGTTGCCCTTCTCGATCTCCCACTGACCGGACTGCACGCCCACCACCTTGATGTTGGCGGCCTTCATCGCGTCCTGGAAGCCCAGCGTGCGCTGCTGGGCGTTGAACGTGGTCGACACGCCTTCGATGATGCCGACCTTGTCGCCCGCCTTGATCGATTTGGCCAGGTAGTCGCCCACCAGCTTGGCGCCTGCGCGGTTGTCGGGGCCGACGAAGGGCACGGTCAGGTTCTTTTCCTTGAGTGCATCGGTGTCCAGGCGGTTGTCGATGTTCACCACTAGGATGCCCTTGTCCACCGCCGCCTTGACGGCCGGCACCAGCGCCTTGGAATCGGCCGGTGCCAGCACGATGGCGTTGACCTTCTGCGCCACGGCCTGCTCGATCATCTTGATCTGCGCGGCGGTGTCCGTCTCGTTCTTGATGCCGTTGGCCACCAGCGTGTATTCGCTGGCATGCGCCTTCTGGTGCGCCTTGGCGCCGTCTTCCATGGTGCGGAAGAACTCGTTGGCCAGCGATTTCATCACCAGCGCGATCTTGGGCTTGTCCTGCGCGAACGCGGGCGAAGCGAGCAGGCCCCCCAGCACGGCGAGGGCGGCGGCAGTTTGAACGGAGCGGCGGGTCAAGGGCATGGTGTCTCCTGGAAAAGGCGTTGTCGGGGTGCGGAATGCGCCGGTTGCGGACCCGATTGGGGCTGTCGAAAGAGCCCCGATCTCCATCCGGAAAAACCGCCGCGGACCGCCATGGTAGCGAAAGCAAACGTTTGCGCAAACGTTTGCGCGTGGGGATTATCCCTGAGCCCAGGGGGCGGTGGTGATTGGGAAGGGGGCCGGCGGGTGGCTGCGGCCGGAAAAGAAATGGGTGCGCGCACAGGGGCGCGGGCCGGCTGACGTAGGGCGAACGGGTGGTTGCCGGCCGGGGGGGAGACCGGCAGGGGGACCCGGGCGGGCTGACATCAGCGGATGCAGCTGTTACTTCCGCGTGCCACCCCGGCCGGGCGGCGCGTCATCCGCCGCGGGCTGCCACGGCCCGGCATGCGCCGGCCAGATTCAGTCAGCTGCGCAGCTCCCGGCGCAAGATCTTGCCCACGTTCGTCTTGGGCAGCGCATCGCGGAACTCGATGTGCCGGGGCCGCTTGTAGCCAGTGAGGTGCTCGTGGCAGTAGCGCTCCACGTCTTCCTCCGACAGCGCCGGGTCGCTTTTCACCACGAACACCTTGATGGCCTCGCCCTGTTTCTCGTCCGGCACGCCGATGGCCGCGCATTCCAGCACGCCGGGGCACATCGAGATCACCTGCTCCAGTTCGTTGGGGAACACGTTGAAGCCGCTCACCAGGATCATGTCCTTCTTGCGGTCGATGATGCGGGTGTATCCAGCCTCGTCCATGATGCCGACGTCGCCCGTGCGCATGAAACCGTCCGCCGTGAAGGCCTTGGCGTTCTCCTCGGGCTGCTGGTAGTAGCCGGTCATCACGTTGGGGCCGCGGATGCAGATCTCGCCCGACTGGCCGATGGGCAGGCTCTCGCCGGCATCGTCCTTGATGGCGATGTCGATGCCCGGCAGGGGCAGGCCGATGGTGCCGGTGAACTGCGTGTTGTTCACCGGGTTGTTGGTGCCGATGGCGCAGGTCTCACTCATGCCCCAGCCCTCGATCATGGTGCTGCCCGTCACCTTCTGCCACTGGCGCGCCGTGCCCTCCGACGCGGCCATGCCGCCGGCCTGCGACACGCACAGGTGCGAAAAATCGAGCGCAGCGAACTGCGGGTGGTGCAGCAGCGCGTTGAACAGCGTGTTGACCGCCGGCAGCATGTGAAAGGGCCGCTTCTTCAGCACCGCGACGAATTTCGGAATGTCGCGCGGGTTGGGGATCAGCGTGAGGTGCGAGCCCTGGCGGATCGCCAGCAGGCACAGCGTGAGCGCGAAGATGTGGTACAGCGGCAGCGCCGCGATGCTGTTGGCATGGCGCACGTCGCCCACCTTGGACAGCGCGGGTGTGAACCATGCCTCGGCCTGCAGCGTGGCGGCCACGATGTTGCGGTGCGTGAGCACCGCGCCCTTCGACAGCCCCGTGGTGCCGCCCGTGTACTGGAGGAAGGCGGTCGAATCCAGCGTGGCCTGGCTGGGCGCCAGCGTGCGGCGCTCGCCCAGAGCCAGCGCCTTGTTGAACGGCACCACCTGGCGGCCGTTGGTGAGTGGAATCTCGTAGGCCGGCACCATCTTGGCCAGGTGGCGCACGGCGAACGTGATCCAGCGCCCGAAGGCCGCGCCCAGCAGGTCGCCCATGCTGGCAACGCACACGTGCCGCACGGCGGTGCGGTCGATCACCTCGGCCAGGGTGTGGGCGAAGTTCTCCAGAATCACGATGGCGGTGGCGCCGGAATCCTTGAGCTGGTGCTCCAGCTCCCGTGCGGTGTACAGCGGGTTCACGTTCACGCAGGTGTAGCCGGCGCGCAGCACGCCCGCCATGGTCACGCCGAACTGCGGCACGTTGGGCAGCATGATGGCCACGCGCGCCCCGGGCTCCAGCCCCTGGCCCTGCAGCCAGGCGCCGAGCTGGGCCGACAGGCGGTCGAGTTCGCCGTAGGTCATCCACCGGTCCATGCAGACCGAGAAGGGGCGGTCGGCATGCTTGCAGAACGACTCCTCGAACAGGTGCGGCAGCGAGCGGTACTGCTCGGGCTCCACGCTGTGCGGCACCCCCGGAGGGTAGTTTTTCAGCCAGATCCGTTCCATGCGGTCGTCCCTTTCGTGCGCGGGTGGAGGTGGGCACGATTGTGGAAGCGGCTCGCGCCCTGTCCAGGGGGCTTGTCCTAGGCCCGTCCCGCAAGTGACATGATGCAGACTCGTTTTTTTTCAGGAGCGCCGGTCTTGACCAATGCACGATGGCAACGCGGAATGGTGGTGTGCAACCTGCTGCTGGCCGCCGGCTGGCTGGTGTGGCAATGGCCCGCCTCGCCCCTGCGGGCGGTGGCGGGCCTGGCCGCGGTGATGCTGCTGCTGCGGCTGTTCATGGGGCTGCAGTTCGTGTGCATGGCCCGCGTGAACCGGCGGGCCAGCCGGGCCGACGGGGTGCCGGCGCCGTCGCTGGCGCAGATGGTGCGCGCCTGGTCGGCCGAGGCGCGCTGGGCCAGCGTGGTGTTCGGATGGTGGCAGCCGTTTCGCTCCACCGCCGTGCCCGACTGGCTGCCACCCCCCGTCGCCGGCGGCCCGCCGCCCGCGCGCGGCGTGGTGCTGGTGCACGGCTTCATCTGCAACCGCGGGTTCTGGACGCCCTGGATGAAGGTGCTGCGCAGCCGCGGCCACCCGTTCGTGGCGGTGACGATGGAGCCCGCGTTCGGCGCCATCGATGACTATGTGGACACGCTGGACGAGGCGGTGCGCCGGGTCACCGCCGCCACGGGCCGCCCGCCGGTCGTGGTGGGGCACAGCATGGGCGGTCTGGCCGTGCGGGCGTGGCTGCGGGCGCGGCAGGCCGATGCGCGCGTGCACCGCGTGATCACGCTGGGCTCGCCCCACCAGGGCGCCTGGGCGGCGCGGTTCAGCCGGTCCGCCAACGGCCGGCAGATGGTGCCCGGGGGCGAATGGCTGCGGCAGCTGGCGCAGGACGAGCCGCCCGGGCGCGCGGCGCTGTTCACCTGCTTTTATTCCAACTGCGACAACGCGGTGTACCCGGCCGCCACGGCCACGCTGGACGGCGCGGACAACCGCCTTCGCGAGGGCCTGGCGCACGTGCAGATGGCGTTCCATCCGCCGGTGGTGCGGGAGTGCCTGGACCTCATCGCGGCGCCGTAGGCCGCAGGGCATTGCCGCCTGCTTCTACGCCGCGGCCGCCGCGGAGCGCCGCGCGTTGAAGTCGTCCGATCCCACGCCCATGTCCTTGCCGTACTGCGGCGACACATAGGCCACGTTGACCCCGGCCAGCAGCCGCTTGAGCTGCTTCACGGCGGCCACGTTGCCGCTGCTGAAATCGTCGGGCAGCGTGAGCCGGTCCTGGTAGGCCAGCTGGAAGGCCCGCTTGTCGTCCGTCGAGCCGTTTTGCGCGGCCTTGAATGCCAGGGCGATTTCCCGCAGGCCCGCATCGGCGGATTCGGGCGTGCCAAAGCCCGCGCGCAGCGCCGCCCGGCCTTCTTCGGTGGAGATGGCCATCACATCGACCGGCACCGGTTTGGCCGCTGGCGCCGGCGTGGCGGAGACCGGGTGCAGCGCCGGTTTCGCGGCTGGGTGCTTTGGCGGGCGGGGCTTGAGGTGCGCCTTGGGTGGTGGAGGCGGGGGCGGCGGCGGAGCGGCGGCGGCCTCGGCTTCGGCCTTGGCAGTGGTTTCGGCCACGGCGGCCGTCTCGGCGGCGGCGGCCGCGTCCGCCGGGGTTTCGGCCGGCGGCTCTGCGGGCGGCATGGTTTGCGGGGCGAACCGTCCCAGGGTGTGGTTCAGGAACTTCTGCAGCGACTGACCGGTGGTCAGCAGCGACTGGCCGATGTCGGCCAGTTCTTCGCGGATCTCCTGCGACAGCCGCGTCTTGTTCTCCACCATGTGCTGGAGCGCGCCGGACAGCGCATGCAAGGCCGGTGCAGCCTGGGTGGCCAGGCGCTGCACCCGGGCCAGCACCTCCTGGGCCTGCGCGGCGGTGGTGATCTGCACGGTGTTGGCGCTTTCCAGGCCGATGGCCACGGCGGCGTGGGCCACGGACTGGAAGGCCGCCGACGCCGCCTGCAGCCTGGCCGGCAGCACCGAGTACCGCGTTTCCATGGGCGCCTGGGCGGAGGCCGCGCCGCTGGCTGCGCTGCTGCCGCTGCTCTGGAAGGACGGTCTTTGGGGCAGGACCGAAGGGCGGGGCGCCTGCGGACGCGGGCTGGCGCCCTGCAGGATGGAGGGGCGCACCTGCGGCAGCACCGACACCCGCGGGGGGCGCTGTGCGGCAGCCTCCGGCCGGGCGGGGTCCTGCGGCACTGGGGCCGGGGGAAGCACCGAGCTGCCGAACGCCCCCTGCGGCGCGGGCGCATAGGGCGACTGGAACGTGTTCATCGCCGAGTGCGACTGGTATGCCTGGGGCGGCAGAAAGCTCTGGCGCAGCGGCGACTGGTATTGCGGCGGCAGCTTCGAATGGCGCTGGTAGGTCTCGGGCGGCTCGGTGCCGGGCCGCTGGGGCGACTGGAACTGCGGCGGCAGCAGCGAATGCCGCACCACGTGCAGGGGCGCACGCGGCGGCATCGACGGTGCGGAGGACAGGCGCCGGGCCAGCTCGGGCAGCGTTGGTTCGGCGGAGGGCGGTTGGCGCCTGCGCCGCACGGGCGCGACGGGCGTCATCAGCCCCGGCGAGGGATCGACGACGATGCCCGGTGCGGGACGCAGCGGGGACGAAATGCCAGAAATGCGCGACATGGATGGATTCCTCGGGGAATCCGCCGCCAATGTGCCTCGCGCTGGGCGCCCGTTGGACCTTGCGGCGGATGACGGAGTCGATCATCCGCAGTCGCTGGGGGCTGCCCCGCCCCCGGCGCGAAGCCATGCCGCCGCGTGCGAAGAAGCGGCGGCCGGCCGGGTGCGCGCCGTCAGGCCGGCACGGCCTCGCGCTCGTCGGCCGCGAACTCGGGCTGGCCTTTGAGGCGCTCGTAGATCGGGGCGAAGTCGGCTGCGGTCATGTCGAACAGCTGCTGGAAGCTGTCGATGATGAAGTAGGTCTGCTGGTAGGTGTCGATCTTGTAGCGCGTGCGCATGGTGCGCTCCAGCTGCAGGGGAATGCGCTGCGGCTCGGGGCTGCGCACCGAATGGGCCAGCTCGCCCGAAGAACTCAGGATGCCCGCACCATAGGCCCGCAGGCCATCGTCCTGGCGGATCAGGCCGAACTCGATCGTGTACCAGTACAGGCGCGACAGCAGCTCGCAGGCGCCCAGGCCGTGGGCCTTGAGGCCGCCCTGGCCGTAGCGCTGCACGTAGTCGGCGAAGACCGGGTTGAACAGCAGCGGCACATGGCCGAACAGGTCATGGAAGATGTCGGGCTCGACGATGTAGTCGAACTCCCGCGGCGTGCGGATCCAGTCGGTCACCGGGAACTTGCGGTTGGCCAGCAGCGTGAAGAACGGCACCTCGGGGATCAGCCCCGGCACGCCCACCAGTTCCCAGCGCGTGGCCTGGTACAGGCGCTCGTTCACTTCCTCGAAGCGCGGAATGCGGTCGCGCGCGCCGAGCGAGGGCAGGGCCTCGATGAACGCATCGCTCGCCAGGCCCGGCAGCAGGGCCGACTGGCGTTCGTACAGGCGCCGGTAGGTGTCGTGGTCGGCCGCGGTGTAGGCCTCGTAGTCCTGCGCGCAGGTGTAGTCGGCGTTGGCGCGGGCGTAGTCGCCGCGGGGCGGGCGATCGGATTGTCCGTAGACGACGGGGGGCTGTCCCATGCTTGGCTCCTTGGGGTTTTTGTATCCATGCCGCAGCCCCGGGCGTCCTGCCCCCGGCCGCGGCTAATCCATCTTGATCTTTGCGGCCTTGATCAGAAAACCGTACTTGCTGTGCTCCGAGCGCACGAACTGGCCGAAGCTCTCCAGCGTCAGGTCCTCGGGGTCGAGGCCCATCTTCTTGAAGCGCTCCGTGCTGGCCGGCGACTTCATGCCCGCGCTGAAGGCCATGGCGTAGCGGCGGGCGTCGGCATCGGGCAGCGCGACCGGGGCGAACAGCCCGAACCACGTCACCACGTTGAAGCCTTGCACCTCGTCGTTGATGCTGCGCACGTCCGGCAGGTCGTCGTCCCGGCCCAGCGAGGTCACGCCCAGCGCCTTCAGCTTGCCCGCCTTGATGAGCGGCAGCGACGAAGCCAGGTTGTCGAACACCAGGCTCACGTCCTGCGCCTGCAGGGCCTTGAGCGCCGGGGGCGAACCCTGGAACGGCACGTGCGCCATGCGCGTGTTGGTCAGCGACTTGAACATCTCGGCCGCGATGTGGCCGATGCTGCCGTTGCCGCCCGAGCCGTACTTGAGCTGGTCCGGGTGCTTCTTGAGGTACTGCACCAGGTCGGTCGTGCTGCCGATGTTCAGGCTCTTGGCCTGCTCGGCGCTCATCACCAGCACGTTGGGCGTGCGCGCGACGAGGGCGATCGGCTTGAAGTCCTTGATCGGGTCGTACGGAAAGTTCTTGTACAGCCAGGGGTTCACCGCATGCGTGGCCACTGCGCCCATCACCAGCAGGTTGCCGCCGGCCGGGGCTTTCGCCACCAGATCGGCGCCGACGTTGCCGCCCGCGCCGGGCTTGTTCTCCACCGCTACGTTGCCCAGCGCCGCCTTGGCGCCTTCGGCAACGATGTGGGCCGAGGCATCGACCGGCCCGCCCGCAGGGTAGGGCACGATGATCTTCAGCGGCGCGGAAGGGGTCTGCGCGTGCGCGGCAAGTCCTGCCATGCACAGCAATGCACCCCCCAGATAGGCACTGGCACTCAATAGCTTCACGGTATCTCCTCCGGTTCTAAGACGTGCCGCAGTATAGAGATGCGTCGCCGTGAAGCTGCATTCGGTTACAGGCGGTGCTATTCCGACTTCAGCACGCCCCGGCGCATCTGGTCGAGCTCGATGCTCTCGAACAGCGCCTTGAAGTTGCCGTTGCCGAAACCGTCGTCGCCCTTGCGCTGGATGAACTCGAAGAAGATGGGGCCGAGCTGGTTCTCGCTGAAGATCTGCAGCAGCAGCGCGTCCTTCTTTCCGTCCACGAGGATCTTGCGCTTGTGCAGTTCGGCCAGCGGCTCGCCGTGGCCGGGAATCCGCTTGTCCACCAGTTCGTAGTAGGTGTCGATGGTGTCCAGCAGGCGCACGCCGGCGCCGCGCAGTGCGTCCACCGTGGCGTACAGGTCGTCCGAGCCCATGGCGATGTGCTGGATGCCTTCGCCGTTGTACATGTCCAGGTATTCCTGGATCTGGCCGGCCTTCTCCTTGCCCTCTTCGTTGATCGGGATGCGGATCTTGCCGCAGGGGCTGGTCATGGCCTTGCTCTTGACGCCGGTGACCTGGCCTTCGATGTCGAAGTACTTGATCTCGCGGAAGCCGAACAGGCGCTCGTAGAACCCGGCCCATTCGTTCATGCGGCCCCGGTGCACGTTGTGCGTCAGGTGGTCGATGTAGGTCAGGCCATGGCCGTGGGGGTTGAGCGCCTCTTCGGCCGACACGCCGGGCAGCGGTTCGAAGTCCACGTCGAAGAAGCCGATGTTGCCGATGTCGCCGGGCTGCGCGCCGCCCTTGCCGCGCCAGCGGTCCACGAGATAGATCAGGCTGTCGCCGATGCCCTTGATGGCGGGAATGTTCAGCTCGCCCGGGCCGGCGGTGCCGGCATAGCCCCAGGCGCCCAGCCCCAGGGCGCGTTCGTAGGCGGCCTTGGCATCGTGCACGCGGAAGGCGATGGCGCAGACGCTGGGGCCGTGCATGCGCGCAAAGCGCTGCGCGAAGCTGTCGGGCTCGGCATTGATGATGAAGTTGATCTCGCCCTGGCGGTACAGGGTGACGTTCTTGTGGCGGTGCCGCGCCACGGGCTTGAAGCCCATGCCTTCGAACACCTTGCCCATGGCCTGCGGATCGGGTGCGGCGTATTCGATGAATTCGAAACCGTCGGTGCCCATGGGGTTCTCCCAGGCGGCGGTCTGTTGCGTGGCTTGCTCGGGCAAGGCTGCGTTCATTGGCGTCTCCGTTCGTGGATGAATGTCTGCCATCCACTTTAGGCCGTAGAGACTCAGCATTCGGGCGAAATCGTGCCCCCGGCGAGCCCGTTTTGCAGGAAACCTGCATGAATGGCCGCAATGCCGCAGCCGAAGGTTGTCCGGCGGTCAGCGAGCCTGTGCGGGCAGCGCCCGCAGCGCCAGGGCGCCCTCCAGGCGCAGTTGCTCCTGCGGCGTGAACAGCTCCGACCGCAGTTGCGCCAGCCGGGCCGAAGAAGACCCTGAGCCCATCGCCGCCTGGTACTGGTCGAGCCGGCCCTGCCATTGCCGGTCCTGCGTGTCCACCTGGGCCAGCCGCTGCGCGGCCTCGCTGCCGTATTGCGCGCTGCGCACATTGAAGCGGGCCGTGGCGTCCATGCCCTGGGCGTCGAAGTCCGCGGTCTGCCGGGCCAGGCCCACGTGCGCCACCGCTTCGCTGCGCTGCGCCTGCAACGCGGGGGCGAGGGCGCTTTCGGCCTGCTGCAGGGCCGCGCTTTTCTGGTCGGCCGTGAGCGACGGGTCGCGCTCGATCTCCAGGCGAGCGAGCAGGTATTCGTCCATCTGCGCATCCGCGGCGAACAGGGCCTGGTACTCGTCCGGCTCGAAGGCGGCCATGCGCACCTTCTGGCGTGCGGCCAGGGCCTGGCGCAGGGCCTGGGGATCGCGCAGATCGGCGGGCGCCTGCAGCCGCCCCAGCGCCACGCGGTAGTCCACGTAGCGGTGGGCCAGCGCCAGGGCCCGGGTGGCGACCTGCGGCGGGAAGAACTGGCCGATCAGGCCCTCCAGCCGTGCCTTGAGAAGGCCGGGCTCCGGCGCTTCGCCCGCCGCGTGCAGCAGGGCTTCCAGCGTGTCGCGCAGGCCGGATCCCAGCAGCGGGTCGTCGCTGGCGGCGGCCACGGGCGGTGCGGGTGCGTCCCACACCGCCGGCGTGGCCGGGCCTCGGCCCCGGGTTTCCACCACCAGGGCCAGGGCGGTCTCGGCGCCGAGCGGGCGGGGCGCCTGCGCCGCCGGGCCGCCCGTGGCCCACCAGAGCAGGGCGGCGGCCGCGGCGATGCCGCACCCCGCCAGTGCCGCGCCGGGGATGCGCGTCACTGGCCGGTCCGTCATGGTTCGGGTTGTCACAGGCCCGCTTTCTTGAGGCGGTTGGCCTGGTCCAGGTACAGCGTGACCGGGTCCACCGACAGCCAGTCCCGCAGGCCGAGCAACTGGTTGACCTCGTCCAGATGGTTCTGGCGGTAGTCGCCCAGGTGTTTGCCCAGGCGTGCCGAGCAAGCCGACACCAGGCCGTCGTTGGCCTCGTTGAACACCAGCCCGGTCGTGGCGAGCAGGGCGTCGCTGGCATCAAGCACGTTGGTGACCGTGCGCACGCCGGTCCACGAGTAGTAGCGCACGCCGTTGACCAGATCGGCCCCGTCGCCGCAGCCGCTGGTGGGCACGCCCGCGCCGAAGCGCTGGTTGAAGCGCGCCGAACCCTCGGTGGTGAGCGAATCCAGCGCCGCGGTCGGCATCTGCGGCAGGCCGCTGCCGCCCGACGACAGATTGATGAGCGCCACCAGCGCCGAAGCCGCCTGGCTGGCCACCGCCTCGCTCACGCTGCCCTTGGGCGCGACCCCGCGCACCACGTCCGCCACGCGCGAGCCGCGGTTGACGCCGCCCACGGAGGTGACCGACGCCACCCACTGCGGCGCCACCCCGGCGACGTACCGCGCCGTCGGGCCGCCATGCGAATGGCCGATCAGGTGGACCTTCTCGGCGCCCGTGAGCGCCCGGATGTTCTTCACCTGGGCCAGCAACTGCTCGCCCCGCACCTCGGTGCTGTTGGCCGCCGACACCTGCGCCACGAACACGCGGGCGCCATCGCGCTGCAGCGCCTGCGGAATTCGGTAGAAGTAATCCACGCCCAGCGCGGAATCGAATCCGAACAGGCCGTGCACCAAAACGATGGGGTAGCGGGTCTGCGCGTAGCCGGACTGGGCGCTGGCGCCCTGCAAGCCCTGCAATGCGAACGCGGCCAGGACGAAAGCGAAACCGCGCAGCAGGCGGCTGAATGCAACGAACATGGTTTGTCTCCGGTGGTGGTGTGAAAACACTCTCTTATAAAAAAGAACGACCGTTCTTTTTTGGAGATTCTGCGACGATGCGCGGCCTTCCACATCGGGACATACGTGCATTCGGCGGAGATGGAATCCACCTTCGCAGCCGTGCCCGAGATCCGTAGAATCCTGCGCCATGACCGCTGACCACGCACTCGACAAGCTCGACCGCGCCATCTTGCGCTGTTTACAGGTGAACGGACGCGAGACCTACGACGAAATCGGCGAGCGGGTGGGACTGTCGCCCAGCGCCGTGCTGCGCCGCGCCAAGCGCCTGGAGGACAGTGGCGTGATCGACCGCTACGTGGCGCTGGTCCGGCCCGAGTCGGTGGGCCTGGGCCTCACGGCCTACCTGAACGTGCGCCTCGAAAAGCACACCGAGAGCCACAAGCGCAACCCCATGGACCTGTTTCGCGCCAGCGTGCAGACCTGGCCCGAGGTGGTGGAGTGCGCCGCGCTCACGGGCGAGATGGACTACCTTTTGCGCGTCGTGGTGGCCGACATGGCGCACTACAGCCGCTTCATCATGGACACGCTGCTCAAGCACCCCAGCGTGCAGGATTGCAAGACGAGCTTCGTGCTGGACCGCGTGAAGGCCACCACCGCCGTGCCGGTGTAGCGCGCAGGCGCTCTTGAATCCATAGCTGCCCGCGCCCTCGGGCCCGTCGGTGGCGCCGTCCGGGGGCGGAGAGGCTTCGCCTGCTGTGCCGCAGTGCAACAAAAAGTTTGGCCAGGGATAAGGGAAAACCCTAAAATCGCGCCATCATGATCCCCACCCAAGACTGGCTTCGCGCGTCCCCCGATGCAGGCGGCACTGTGCTGCGCAGCGAAGCGCCCCGCCCGCCGCACCGGCGGGGCAGCTCGCCGGTCATGGTGCCGATCCGCTCGCTCGGCCCCGGGCACCGCGAGCGCATCGCCGCCCACCTGCTGCGGCTGGAGCCTGCGGACCGCTACCTGCGCTTCGGCTACGCCGCCAGCGACGAACAGGTGCAGCGCTATGTGGACCAGCTGGATTTCGTGCGCGACGAGATCTTCGGCATCTACAACCGGCGGCTCGAACTCATCGCCGTCGCCCACCTCGCCTACGCCGATTCGCCGGAGCACCAAAGCTGCGCCGAGTTCGGCGTGTCCGTGCTGGGCCAGGCGCGGGGGCGCGGCTTCGGCGCGCGGCTGTTCGATCGCGCCGTGATGCATGCGCGCAACCAGGGCGTGAGCATGGTGTTCATCCATGCCCTGAGCGAGAACACCGCCATGCTGAAAATCGCGCGCAATGCCGGCGCCACCGTGCGCCGCGACGGCTCGGAGTCCGAGGCCTACCTGCAACTGCCGCGCGCCGGCCTGGACACCCGCATGGCGCAGATGGTGGTGCACCAGTTCGCCGAGATGGACTACCGCTTCAAGAAGCAGGCCCGCCAGTTCTGGCGGCTCCTGGCCGGGCTGCAGGAAGTGCGGCGCGGCGTGCGCGACGGGCGCCACCAGTCGGCCGAATGACGGCCCCGGGCGCCCGGCAGGGCCGCCAGCGCGGCGCTTCCGCTATCCTTGGGGCCTGATCAACCACCGCACGTCCTGCATTCCAAGACCGTGTCCGACCCCCATTCCGCGCGCCCGTCCGAACGAGAGGACAAGCGCACGTTCCTGCAGCGGCTCGTCGAGTTCATCCACCCCGGCCCGGATTCGACCGACGAGCTGATCGCCACCCTGGCGGAAGCCGAAGACAACCAGATCATCAACGCCGATGCCCGCGTGATGCTCGAGCGCGTGCTGCGCATGGCCGAGATGCGGGCCAGCGACGTGATGGTGGCCGCCCCGCGCATGGACCTGATCGACATCGAGGCGCCGTTCGATGCCCTGCTGCACCAGGTGATCGACACCGCGCACTCGCGGTTTCCCGTCTATCAGGGCGAGCGCGAGAACATCATCGGCATCCTGATGGCCAAGGACCTGCTCAAGCTGCAGCGCGCGCCGGAGCTGAACATCCGCGCGCTGTTGCGCCCTGCGGCCTTCGTGCCGGAGAGCAAGGGCCTGAACGACCTGCTGCGCGAGTTCCGCGTGAACCGCATCCACATGGCGGTGGTGATCGACGAGTTCGGCCGCGTGGCCGGATTGGTCACCATCGAGGACGTGCTGGAGCAGATCGTGGGCGAGATCGAGGACGAGTTCGACATCCCCGAGGACGAGGGCGACATCTTCGGTCTGGCCGACCGCACCTACCGCGTGAGCGGCGACACGCCGGTCGAGCGGGTGGCCGAGGCGTTCGGCGCGGTGCTCGCGGGCTCCGACCGGACCGAGCCCTTCGACACCATCGGCGGCCTGATCGCGCACGAGATGGGCCGTGCCCCCAAGCGCGGCGAGACGCTCGACCTGGGCGGCCTGCGGTTCGTCGTGCTGCACACCAAGGGCGGCGCGGTGCGCTGGTTCAAGGTGTCGCCGGTTCCCGCCGAAGACGACCGGGCTGCGCACTGATGGGCGCCGCTGGCGCGCGCCGCGGCCCGCTCGGGCCGGTGGCGCTGGCAGGGGGGCTCGCGCTGCTGGCGGGCCTGGCGCAGGCCGCCTCGATCGCCTGGCCCTTCGGCGGCGAGCCGGTGTGGTGGCTGCAGCTCCTGTCCCTGGGCGGCTTCGCGCGGCTGCTGCTGGCCAGCCGCAGCGCCCGGCAGGCCGCGGTGCTGGGATGGCTCTTTGCCACCGCCTGGCTGACGGGCACCTTCTGGTGGCTCTTCATTTCCATGCACACCTACGGCGGGCTGGCCGCCCCGCTGGCCGCGCTCGCGGTGGTGGGGCTGGCGGCGTTTCTGGGCAGCTACTACG
This sequence comes from Acidovorax sp. BLS4, assembly GCF_032929295.1. Classification (NCBI taxonomy): domain Bacteria; kingdom Pseudomonadati; phylum Pseudomonadota; class Betaproteobacteria; order Burkholderiales; family Comamonadaceae; genus Acidovorax; species Acidovorax sp. BLS4. The sequence continues at coordinate 3,748,817 of NZ_CP136797.1, read as the reverse complement.
CGGTGGCTGCGGGGTGTTTCAAGGCCCTGGGGCAATCAAATCGCTGGCATGGTGCTATCGTTTTCGGAGCATTCTGGCTGCTGGCCGAGTTGGCGCGCGGCCAGTGGTGGACGGGCTTTCCATGGGGCGCCGGCGGCTATGCGCACGTCGAAGGCCCGCTGGCCGTGCTGGCCCGGTCGGTCGGGGTGTACGGCATCGGCTGCATCGCGGCCGTGCTGGCCATGCTGGCGGCCCAGGGGCGGCGCAGCGACCTGCGCAGCCTGAAGGCGTGGGCCCTGGTGGGGCTGGCCGTGCTGGCCTGGGCCGGGCTGGCGGTGCAGCGCCACTGCGCCGTCGAGCTGTGCCACACGCCGATGCAGCGCCCCGCGCCGCTGTCGCTGGCGCTGCTGCAAGGCAACATCCCCCAGGACGAGAAATTCCAGGCCGGCAGCGGGGTGCCGACCGCCCTGCGCTGGTATGCCGAGCAGCTGCGCAGCGCCCAGGCCGCGCTGGTGGTGGCGCCCGAGACGGCCATCCCGCTGCTGCCGCAGCAACTGGTACCGGGCTACCTGGATTCGGTCACCGCGCGCTACACCCAGCCCCCTGCGGCTGGGCAGGGCGCCGGCCGGCAGGCGGCGCTGCTGGGCATTCCGCTGGGCGACATGGCGCTGGGCTACACCAACTCGGTGATGGGCTTCGCGCCCGGCCAGGCCGCGCCGTACCAGTACGACAAGCACCACCTCGTGCCCTTCGGCGAGTTCATCCCGCCGTTCTTCCGGTGGTTCACCGAGATGATGAACATCCCGCTGGGCGACTTCAACCGGGGCGCCGTGGGGCAGGCGCCGTTCCTCTGGGCGGGCGAGCGCATCGCGCCCAACATCTGCTATGAGGATCTGTTCGGCGAAGAACTGGGCGCGCGATTCACCGACCCCGCCCAGGCGCCGACGATCTTCGTGAACCTGAGCAACATCGGCTGGTTCGGCGATTCGGTGGCCATCGACCAGCATCTGGCCATCAGCCGCATGCGCGCGCTGGAGTTCGAGCGCCCGATGGTGCGGGCCACCAACACGGGGGCCACCGCCATCATCGACCACCGGGGCGTGGTCACGCAGCGCCTGCCGTCGCACGTGCGCGGCGTGCTGACCGGCGAGGTGCTGGGGCGCAGCGGGGCGGTCACGCCCTATGCATCTTGGGTCTCGCGCTGGGGCCTGTGGCCGCTGTGGGCGCTGGGCGCGCTGGTGGCAGGCTGGGCCTGGGTGCGCCGGCGCCGCGCCCGCAGGGCCGCCACCACCTGAACCCCCCGCGCGCCTGGCGCTGATCGAAGGGCCCGCTCAGAGCGCGGCCGCTTCGGAGGGCGCGCGCGCCATCGTTTGCATGAGCACGTCCGACAGCAGGGCCAGCATGCGGGCGGCATGGCGGTCCGGCGGGCGGTTGGCGGCGTGGTAGGCATGCAGCGCCATGGGGGGCAGGTCGCGCAGCGGCACCGCGGTGATGGCGGCCGGGTCGAGGTTGCGCGCGGTCAGGAAATCGACCACCGTCCACCCCATGCCGCGCTTGACCAGCGCCAAGGCCAGCTGCGAGGTCTGCATCTGGATGCCCAGCTCGGTGTGCACGCCCAGGCTCTGTGCCAGTTCGGCCATGGGCTGGCGCATGGGCTCGTCGCCCAGCAACTGGATCATGGGCGTGTTGGCCAGGAACGTGATCGGGTCGGACCGGTTCAGCCGCACCGCGCGCAGCCAGATGTCCCGCGCCACGGCGATGAACAGCGGCCCGCTCACCAGGATGCTGCTCTCCAGCTGCGGGTGCGGGTGATCGTAGAAGCCCAGCGCGAAATCCACCGAGCGGGTGAGCAGCGCCTGCGCCATCTGGTCCTGGTGCAGGGTGCGCACTTCCACGCGCACCCGGGGCGATTGCTGGGCATGGCGCTCCAGCACCGCGGGCAGGAATTCGTGCGTGACGGACGGAATCGCCGCCAGCCGCACCAGGCCGCCCTCGGGCTGGCGCAGGTTGTGCGCGGTGCGGCGCAGCGCGTCGAGCTGGCTGTGGATCTGGCTGGAGGCGGTGAACAGCGCCTGCGCCTCCGGCGTGGGCAGCAGGGCCCCGCGGGCCCGGCTGAACAGCGCGTAGCCCAGTTGCAGTTCCGCGTGCGCGATGGTCTTGCTCACCGCCGACGGCGTGATGTTGATCAGCCTGGCAGCCGCGCTCATGTTGCCGGTCTGCATGACGGCCTGGAAGACTTCGAGTTGGCGGAGATTCATCGCAGGGGAGGGAAAACGAGAATATGACCGGAAGTCACACCCGGCCGGCGATTATTCCCCACAGCCCGCCATGCGGCTTCCTACCATACGGCACCCGCGGAAATGCCGCGGGCACAAAAAGTGTCATTCATTACGGAGACTCACATGCTTTCCCCTCTGAAACTGAAGCGCCTGCTGGCCGGCGCCGCCTTCGCAGCCTGGGCCGTCGTGGCCGCGGCCCAGCCCGCCGCCAAGCCCAATGTCGTGGTCCTGGCCACGGGCGGCACCATTGCCGGCGCAGGCGCCTCGGCGACCAACAGCGCGTCCTACGCCGCGGCCAAGGTGCCGGTGGACAAGCTCATCGCGGGCCTGCCCGAGCTGGCGAATGTGGCCAACGTCAAGGGTGAGCAGGTCTTCCAGATCGCTTCGGAGAGCTTCACCAACGAGCAGCTGCTCAAGCTGGGCAAGCGCGTGTCGGCCTTGGCCAAGCAGGCCGACGTGGACGGCATCGTCATCACCCACGGCACCGACACGCTGGAGGAAACCGCGTACTTCCTGAACCTGGTGGTGCGCACCGACAAGCCCATCGTGGTCGTGGGCTCCATGCGCCCCGGCACCTCGCTGTCGGCCGACGGCGCGCTGAACCTGCTGAGCGCCGTCTCGGTGGCGGCCAGCAAGGATTCCTCGGGCAAGGGCGTCCTCGTGACCATGAGCGACGAGATCCAGAGCGGCCGCGACGTGGTCAAGGGCGTCAACATCAAGACGCAGGCGTTCCGCAGCCAGTGGGGCCCGCTGGGCATGGTGGTGGAGGGCAACAACTACTGGTTCCGCGCGCCGGTCAAGCGCCACACCGCGCAATCGGAGTTCAACATCGACGAGATCGAGACGCTCGCCCCCGTGGAGATCGTCTACGGCTACGGCAACGTGCCGCGCTCCACGGTGGACGCCGTGGGCCGCTCGGGCGTCAAGGCGCTGATCCATGCCGGCACCGGCAACGGCTCGGTGGCCGACCGGGTGGTGCCTGCGCTGCAGGAACTGCGCGGCCAGGGCGTGCAGATCATCCGTTCCTCGCGCATCGCCGACGGCTTCGTGCTGCGCAACGCCGAGCAGCCCGACGACAAGTACGACTGGGTGGTCGCCCACGACCTGAACCCCCAGAAGGCCCGCATCCTGGCCGCCGTGGCGCTGACCAAGCCCCAGACCAGCAAGGACCTGCAGCGCATCTTCTGGCAGTACTGACCGGGGCCCGATCCGCGCGGCCGCACGCCCGTGCGGCCTGCGCTGACGCGGTCCGGCGCGGTCCGCTTTCATGAAATTAGGGAATCACCCTTGGCCCTGTGTCACAGTTGGCCCTCCGTGTGCCTTGATAATGGATGCCCCGCCACCGAAAAGACCTCGGTGGCGCGCAATCAAAATCCGGCGGGCGCACCGCCGATCTGGAGCACGACTGACAATGGCTGATTCCTTTTCCTATGAACAACTGATCGCCTCCGGCGAGGGCAAGCTGTTCACCCCTGACAGCGGACGACTGCCGCTGCCGCCCATGCTGATGTTTGACCGCATCACGCACATCGACAGCGATGGTGGGGCGCATGGGCTGGGGAAAATCCGGGCCGAACTCGATGTGCGCCCCGACCTCTGGTTTTTCGACTGCCACTTCCAGGGCGATCCGGTCATGCCGGGCTGCCTGGGGCTGGATGCCATGTGGCAGCTCATCGGTTTCTACCTCACCTGGCTGCAGCTGCCAGGCCGGGGCCGCGCCCTGGGCGCGGGCGAAGTCAAGTTCACCGGCGAAGTCGGCCCCAACGTGAAGCTCGTCACCTACGAAATCGACATCAAGCGCGTGATCAAGCGCAAGCTGGTCATGGCCATCGGCGATGCCCGCCTGCTGGCCGACGGCCAGGAGATCTACGTGGCCAACGACCTGCGCGTGGGCCTTTTCAAGCGTGAAGACGGGAAGGACGGAGCACCCGCAGCGGGAGCCACGGCATGACCATGAAGAAGCGCGTCGTCATCACGGGTGCGGGCATCGTCTCGTGCATCGGCAATGACCAGCAGGCAGTGACCACGTCGCTGCGCGAAGGCAAGTCCGGCATCCGCGCCATGCCCGAGTTCGCCGAACTCGGCCTGCGCAGCCAGGTGGCGGGCGCGCCGCAGATCGATCTGGACGCGCTCATCGACCGCAAGCAGCGCCGCTTCATGGGCGATGCCGCAGCGTACGCCTACCTGTCGCTGAAGGACGCCATCGCCCAGTCCGGCCTGTCGACCGCCCAAGTGTCCCACCCCCGCACCGGCCTCATCATGGGCTCGGGCGGCGGCTCGCCGGCCAACCAGATCGAGGCGGCGGACACGCTGCGCTCCAAGGGCATCCGCCGCGTGGGGCCCTACCAGGTCACGCGCTGCATGGGCTCCACCGTGTCGGCCAACCTGTCCACGGCGTTCGCCATCAAGGGCATCAATTTCTCGATCACCTCGGCCTGCAGCACCTCCGCGCACTGCGTGGGCATGGCGGCGCAGCAGATCGCCTTCGGCCTGCAGGACGTGATGTTCGCCGGCGGCGGCGAAGAGCTCTCCTGGGGCCTGGCCACGCTGTTCGACGGCATGGGCGCCATGTCGGCCAAATTCAACGCCACGCCCGAGACGGCCTCGCGCCCCTACGACGTGGACCGCGACGGCTTCGTGATCGCCGGCGGTGGCGGTGCGCTGGTGCTGGAGAGCCTGGAGCACGCCCAGGCCCGCGGCGCCACCATCCTGGCCGAGATCGTCGGCTTCGGCCTGTCGTCGGACGGCGAAGACATGGTCGCGCCCTCGGGCGACGGCGCCATCGCCTGCATGCGCCAGGCCATCGCCGAAGCGGGCGGCGGCACGATCGACTACGTGAACACGCACGGCACGTCCACCCCCGTGGGCGACCTGCCCGAGCTGCGCGCGCTGCGCGAGGTGTTCGGCGACGCGGTGCCCCCGTTCTCCTCCACCAAGTCGCTCACCGGCCACTCGCAGGGCGCGACGGGCGTGCAGGAGGCGATCTACTGCCTGTACATGCTGCAGGGCGGCTTCATCGCCGGCTCGGCCCACATCGAGAACCTGGACCCGGCCGCCGAGGGCATGCCCATCGTGCGCACCTCGCGCGATGCATCGCTGACGACCGTGCTGTCCAACAGCTTCGGCTTCGGCGGCACCAACGCCAGCCTGGTGCTGCGCCGCTGGCAGGATTGAGTGGACGCCCGCGGTGCAACCGCGGTGTATCGCTATGAAGATGATAGCTGCCAGCGCTTGATGAATAAGCGGTGGCGGCTATTTTTGCATGCGGGCGTGGCGGCCCCGTGCCGGGCGTGGCCGATGCGCCGGGCGCGCCTCGTAAAATCGACCGCTTTTGCGCGCGCCTGCGTGCAAACCCTCTCTACCAACCGCATGGCCCCGCCATGCCAGACACACGCATGTTGACCTTCCAGCAAATCATCCTGAAGCTGCAGTCGTACTGGGCCGAACAGGGCTGCGCGCTGCTGCAGCCCTACGACATGGAAGTGGGCGCCGGCACCTCGCACACCGCCACCTTCCTGCGCGCGCTGGGCCCCGAGCCCTGGAAGGCCGCCTACGTGCAGCCCAGCCGCCGCCCCAAGGACGGCCGCTACGGCGAGAACCCCAACCGCCTGCAGCACTACTACCAGTTCCAGGTCGTGCTCAAGCCCGCGCCGGCCAACATCCTGGAGCTGTACCTGGGGTCGCTGGAGGCCCTGGGCTTCGATCTCAAGAAGAACGACATCCGCTTCGTCGAGGACGACTGGGAGAACCCCACGCTCGGCGCCTGGGGCCTCGGCTGGGAGGTGTGGCTCAACGGCATGGAGGTGACGCAGTTCACCTATTTCCAGCAGGTCGGCGGCATCGACTGCAAGCCCGCCACCGGCGAGATCACCTACGGTCTGGAGCGCCTGGCGATGTACCTGCAGGGCGTGGACAACGTCTACAACCTGACCTGGACCGACGGTCTCTCCTACGGCGACGTGTACAAGCAGAACGAGGTGGAGCAGTCCACCTACAACTTCGAGCACTCCGATGCCGACTTCCTGTTCACCGCGTTCAGCGCGCACGAAAGCCAAGCCCAGCACCTGATGGAGCAGCAGCTCGCCCTGCCGGCCTACGAGCAGGTGCTGAAAGCCGCGCACAGCTTCAACCTGCTGGATGCGCGCGGCGCCATCAGCGTGACCGAGCGCGCGGCCTACATCGGCCGCATCCGCAACCTGGCGCGCGCCGTGGCCAAGAGCTACCTCGACAGCCGCGCGCGGCTGGGCTTTCCCATGGCGCCCCAGGAATGGGCCGCCGAAGTGCTGGCCGACCTGGCCCGCGCCGACCAGCAGCAGCAACAGCAGAAGAAGGCGGCCTGAGGCACGCACGCGCATCAGGAAGGAACACAGACCACCATGACCCATCCGAATCTTCTCGTTGAACTGTTCGTCGAAGAACTGCCCCCGAAGGCCCTGCAAAAGCTGGGCGACGCCTTTGCCGCCGTGCTGTTCGAGCAGCTGCAGGCCCAAGGGCTGGCCGCGCCGGGCTCGCGCCTGACGGCCTTCGCTTCGCCGCGCCGCCTGGCCGCGCACATCACCGAAGTGGCGCCCCAGGCCGCCGACAAGGCTGTCTCGCAAAAGCTCATGCCCGTCGCCGTAGGGCTGGATGCCGCCGGCAACGCCACGCCCGCGCTGCTCAAGAAGCTGGCCGCCCTGGGCGCCGACGCCTCCGCCGTGGCCGCGCTGCGCCGCGTGCCGGACGGCAAGGCCGAGGTGCTGTTCCATGACAGCACCGTGCGCGGCGCCACGCTGTCCGAGGGCCTGCAGAAGGCCCTGCAGGAATCCATCGCCAAGCTGCCCATCCCGAAGGTGATGCGCTACCAGCTCGCCTCCGGCTGCGAGCAGCCCGGCTGGACCAGCGTGAGCTTCGTGCGCCCCGCGCATGGCCTGGTGGCCCTGCACGGCACCGAGGTGCTGCTGTCGGTGAAGGCGCTGGGCCTGACCGCCGGCAACACCACGCACGGCCACCGCTTCGAGGCGGCCGTGGACCCGGTCGTCGTCACCAGTGCCGACAGCTACGCCCAGCAACTGGCCGAGCAGGGCGCGGTGATCGCGAGCTTCGCCGAGCGCCGCGCCGAGATCGTGCGCCAGCTGCAGGCCGCGGCTGCGCGCGTGGGTGGCGGCGTGCGCCCCATCGAGGACGACGCCCTGCTCGACGAGGTGACGGCGCTGGTCGAGCGCCCCAACGTGCTCATCTGCGAGTTCGAAAAAGAGTTTCTCGATGTGCCGCAGGAGTGCCTGATCCTCACGATGAAGGCCAACCAGAAGTACTTCCCGCTGCTGCAGGCCGATGGCCGGCTGTCGCACCAATTCCTGGTGGTGAGCAACATCACGCCCGCCGATGCGAGCGCGGTGGTGCAGGGCAACGAGCGCGTGGTGCGCCCGCGCCTGGCCGACGCCAAGTTCTTCTTCGACCAGGACCGCAAGAAGACGCTGCTGTCGCGCGTGGAGAGCCTCTCCAAGGTGGTCTATCACAACAAGCTGGGCACGCAGGGCGAGCGGGTGGAGCGCGTCAGGACAATAGCCAAGGCGATCGCCGAGCAGCTGTTCGCCGGCATCGGCACGCACCACGCGGACCTGGATTCGGCCGAGGGCGAGATCGCCCGCGACTATCTGCTGTCGTGCGTGGACACCGCCGCGCGGCTGTCCAAGGCCGATCTGGTGACCGACATGGTGGGCGAATTCCCCGAGCTGCAGGGCATCATGGGCGGCTACTACGCCGCCAACGACGGCCTGGCGCACGAAGTGGCCCACGCCATCGAAGACCACTACAAGCCGCGCTTCGCGGGCGACGAGCTGCCGCGCGAGAACGTGGGCGTCATCGTGGCCATGGCGGACAAGCTGGAAACGCTGGTCGGCATGTTCGGCATCGGCAACCTGCCCACGGGCGACCGCGACCCGTTCGCGCTGCGCCGCCACGCGCTCGGCGTGATCCGCATGCTGGTCGAGCGGGAGTTGCCGCTGGACCTGGAAACCCTGCTGCGCAGCGCGGTGCCCGCCTTCGGCGACAAGATCGAAGACGCCTCGGTGCCCCTGGCCGACTTCATGTACGACCGCCTCGCCGGCAGCCTGCGCGAGCAGGGCTACAGCGCGCAGGAAGTCGATGCCGTCATCGCCCTGCGCCCGCAGCGCCTGTCGCTGGTGCAAAAGCAGCTCGCCGCCGTGCGCGCGTTTGCCGAACTGCCCGAGAGCCCGGCCCTGGCCGCGGCCAACAAGCGCGTGGGCAACATCCTCAAGAAGGCCGAGGTGGCCGGGCCCGTGGACCCGCACGTCAACCCCGACCTGCTGCAGGAAGAGGCGGAAAAGAACCTCTACGCCGCGCTGCAGCGCTTCGTGCCCGAGGCCGATGCGCAGTTCGACGCGGGCGACTACACCGCCAGCCTGCAGACGCTGGCCGTGCTGCGCGCGCCGGTGGATGCGTTCTTCGACGACGTGATGGTCAACGCCGAGCAACTGGACCTGCGCCTGAACCGCCAGGGCCTGCTCAAGCGCCTGCACGTGGCCATGAACCGCGTGGCCGACCTGTCCCGGCTGGCGGCCTGAGGCCGGGGGCCGCGCTGGTGGTAGGCTGGCGCAGTCTTTCACCAGGCGCTCCCACACCATGAAAATCGCCATCCTCGACCGCGACGGCACGCTCAACCCCTCGGGCGAGAGCTTCATCGCTTCGCCCGACGAGTGGACCCCGCTGCCCGGGGCGCTGGAGGCCGTGGCGCGGCTCAACCATGCCGGCTGGCATGTCGTCGTCGCCACCAACCAGCCCGGGCTGGGGCGCGGGCTGTTCGACGTGATGGCGCTCAACGCCATCCACGCCAAGCTGCACCGCAAGCTCGCGGCGGTGGGCGGTCGCATCGACGCCGTGTTCTACTGCCCGCACGCACCCGACGACCTGTGCGCCTGCCGCAAGCCGGCGCCGGGCCTGATGGAGCAGATCCGCGACCGCTACGGCGTGGAGGGTGACGAGGTGCTGGTGGCCGGCAACTGCGTGGAGCACCTGCGGGCCGGCGCGGCCATCGGTGCGCAGCTGCATCGGGTCGGTGCGGCCCAGGCCGCCGAAGCGACCCTGGTCGCCTCGGGCGATGCCCTGCTGCCCAGTCCGTGGCCCGAAGGCACGCAGTTCCATGCCAGCCTGGCCGACTTTGCCGACCACGTGGCCGCGCAATCCGCCGTGGCGGCGCCGGGCCTGAACATCGCCGTCTGATGCGCTATTAATTTAATAGCTAAAACGGCATATATTACTAGGGCATGAGCCCGAAAACACCCATTTTTTCCTGATTGCCATGGCCTTGATCCGTTCCATCGTCCACCTGCTCTGGATGGGCATCACCGTGGTGCCCTATACGCTGCTCATCCTGCTGGTGCGGCTGTTCGGCGCCAGCAGCCGCACGCGCTACCGCATCGCGCGGGCGTGGCTCAAGCTCAGCACCGATGCGGCGCGCGTCATCATGGGCATCCGCACGCGCATCACGGGCATGGAGCACCTGCCCACCGACCCCACGCAGGGCGTGGTGCTGCTGGTCAAGCACCAGTCCACCTACGAGACCTTCCTGATGCCGGCGATCATGCCGCGCCCCCTGGCCTACGTGTTCAAGAAGGAGCTGCTGTACGTGCCGTTCTTCGGCTGGTCGATCGGCAGCCTGGACATGATCCACATCGACCGCGGCCAGCGCGCCCGCGCCTTCGTGAAGGTGCTGCAGCAGGGCCGCGCGCTGCTGGCCAAGGGCACCTGGGTCATCATGTTCCCCGAGGGCACGCGCGTGGAGCGCGGGCGCAAGGGCCAGTACAAGAGCGGCGGCACGCGGCTGGCCATCGAGGCGGGCGTGCCCGTGGTGCCGATCGCCGTCACCTCGGCCAAGGTGTGGCCGCGCAAGGCCTTCATCAAGCGGCCGGGCACGGTGGACGTGTCCATCGGCCGCCCCATCCCGACCGAAGGCCGCAAGCCTGACGAGCTGATGCGCGAGGTCGAGGCCTGGATCGAATCCGAAATGCAGCGCCTCGACCCCGAGGCCTACGCGCCGGGCCGGTGATGCAGCGGCTGGTGCAGCTGGCGCTTGATCTGTTCGGCGGCGCGGCGCCGGCCGAGCCGCCGACTGCGCCTGCCTCCGCGCCCCGTGCCAGGAATTCCAGGCCGAATGCCGCGGATGCCGGCGGTTCGATTGCCGATGATGCTATTAATTTGGTAGCAAAAGACCCTGCCAAGCCCACGCCATCGCCATCGCCCGCTCCACCAGTGGCGAAAGCGCCGCCCGTTCCCCTGGGCACGCTGCTCAGCCCCGCGATCTTCCGCCACCCCCGCGCGAGCCGCGAGGTGCTGCTGGGCGATGCCGTCGTGGCCTATGCGCTGCAGCGGGCGCGGCGGCGCACCATCGGGTTCACGGTGGGGGCGGACGGCCTGGCGGTGCGCGCGCCGGGCTGGGTGTCGCTCGCAGCCGTGGATGCGGCGCTGCAGGAAAAGTCCGCCTGGATCCTGCGCAAGCTGGGCGAGGCGCAGGACCGCCAGCAGCGCGTGGACGGCGCCCGCATCGCCTGGGGCGACGGCGCCGTGCTGCCGTACCTGGGCGAGCCGCTCACCGTGGTGCTGGACCCGACGCATGGCTTTCGCGGCACGGGCGGCGCGCTGGTCGAGGGCCCCGAGGGGCAGCGCCAGCTGCACATCGGCCTGCCCCGCGCCGCCTCGCCCGCGCAGGTGCGCGATGCGGTGCAGGCGTGGCTCATGCGCGATGCGCGCCAGCGCTTCACCGCGCGGCTGGACCACTTCGCGCCGCTGCTGGGCGTGCGCTGGAGCAGCCTGCGCCTGTCCAGCGCCCAGACGCGCTGGGGCAGCGCGCGCAGCGACGGCTCCATCCGCCTCAATTGGCGGCTGCTGCACTACCGCCCCGCGGTCATCGACTACGTGGTCGCCCACGAGCTGTCGCACCTGCGGGTGATGGACCACAGCCCGCGCTTTTGGGACACCGTGCGCAGCGTCGTGCCCGACTACGCCGACCTGCGAGGGCGTCTGCGCGACGAGCCCGCGCCGCCCTGGGATTGACGCCGCGCCCAAGCCCCTGGCGCCAGTGCTTGAAAGCCCGCGCGGCCCGGTTGCGGGTGCTGACAAAATGCCGCGCATGACTTCCAAAGCTTCTTCCTCTTCCTCCGCTCCCGCTGCTCCCTCCACGGTTCCGGACGGCGGTCCGCAGCCGGCCGAAGGCTATGCGGGCGATGTGTCGCCACAACTCGCATGGCAATGGGTGCAGTCGGGCCAGGCCGTGCTGGTAGACGTGCGCACCGATGCCGAGCGCGACTGGGTCGGCTTCGTGCCCGGCGCCGTTGCCGTGCCCTGGAAGCACTGGCCCGGCATGGCGCCCAACCCCCAGTACGACGCCGCCATCCTCGCCGCCGTGCCTCCGGGTCGCCAGGCCGTGCTGCTGTGCCGCAGCGGCGTGCGCTCGGTGGCGGCCGCGCGGCGCGCCACGGAGCTGGGGCTCAAGGCGTACAACATTCTGGAAGGCTTCGAGGGTGACCCCGACGAGAACGGCCACCGCAATCTGAAGGGCGGCTGGCGCTTTCGCGGCCTGCCGTGGCGCCAGGGCTGAGCGCGAAGGGCTCGCTGCCTTGCCATCGCCCGCTGCCGCGCCTGCCGCAACGAAAACGGGCCCGTGAGGGCCCGTTTGGGAGGCGCGCGCCGCAGCGCGCTTTGAAGGACGGTCAGAGCGCGGGAATGCGCAGCTTCTGGCCGGGGTAGATCTTGTCGGGGTGCGTCAGCATGGGCTGGTTGGCCTCGAAGATCTTGGGGTACTTGTTGGCGTCGCCGTAGAACTTCTTGGCGATGGCCGAGAGGGTGTCGCCGCGCACCACGTCGTGGTATTGCGCTTCGGGCTCGGGATTCGTGACGGACATCTGGTTGTCCACGCTGGTCACGCTGGCCACATTGCCGCAGCACAGGGTCACCTTCTCCTTGGCGGCCTGCGTGGGCGCTTCGCCCTTCACGGTGACCTTGCCCTCGGGGCCTGCGAACGCCACCTGGACGTTGCTCACGCCGAGGTTCTGCGAGGCGATGTAGGTCTCGATGGCCTTGCCCGCCTTGGCGTTCAGTTCGTCCTGCGTGGGGGCTGCCGCCGTTGCGGCCTGGGCATCCTTGCCGCCGAACAGTTTTTCGCCGGCTTCCTTGATGAAGCTGAAAAGTCCCATGTGCTGGCTCCTTGGTGTGGTCTGTGGATCGGACCGGCCACTGTAGCGCCATCGCCAGTCCGGCCCGTGTCGGACAGCCGCCCGAAGGGCCAGGCGGCTCCCGCCAGCGGTGCCGCGTGCCGCGATATCCGCGAGCCGGCGCCGCAGAGTCCGCGTGTCGCGTGCGGGTAAACATGCGCGTCAAGGCGATTTGTAAAACTCGTGATAATCCCGCATGACTTTTCTGGCCATCGACGTCGGCAACACCCGCCTCAAATGGGCGATGTACGACGCTCCCCAGCCGGGCGCCGCAGTGCTCGCCCACGGCGCTGAATTCCTGGACAACATCGAACGGCTGGCGGAAAGCTCGTGGGCCGGGCTTCCCGTGCCCGAGCGCATGCTGGGCTGCGTGGTGGCGGGCGACGCCGTGCGCCGCCGCGTGATGGAGCAGATGGAGCTGTGGGACGTGCTGCCGCAGTGGGTGGTGTCGTCCGCGCAGGAGGCCGGCCTGGTCAATGGCTACGACCATCCCACGCGCCTGGGCTCGGACCGCTGGGTGGCCATGATCGGCGCGCGCCATCGCCTGCTGTCGCAGGGCCCGGCGCGCCCGCTGATCGTGGTGATGGTCGGCACGGCCGTGACGGTCGAGGCGATCGACGCGCAGGGCCGCTTCCTGGGCGGGCTGATCCTGCCCGGCCACGGGATCATGCTGCGGGCGCTCGAATCCGGCACGGCGGGCCTGCATGTGCCCACGGGCGAGGTGAGCCTGTTTCCCACCAACACGAGCGATGCGCTCACGAGCGGCGGCACCTACGCCATCGCCGGCGCGGTCGAGCGCATGGTGCAGCACATCACGCAGCACTGCGGCGAAGCGCCCGCCTGCATGATGACCGGCGGTGCGGGCTGGAAGATGGCGCCCAGCATGACCCGGCCGTTCGACCTGGTCGAGAACCTGATCTTCGACGGCCTGCTGGCCATCGCCGAGCAGCGCTTCGCAAAAACCGCCGCGGAGCGGGACGAGGGCCGGGACCGCCGCTGAAAGGCGGGGGCTAGCCTTCGGCCAGTTCGGTCTGGGCCAGTTCCACGCCCAGCCGCTCCAGCGCGTCGGCGGGCTGGGTGGTGGCGACTTCCTCGTACAGGCGCGTGGCGTCGCCCATGCGCTGGTCGCCTTCCAGGATGAGCAGCGCGTTGGCGTATTCGATCTTGCCGATCACCGAGTCCGGGTTGATGGCGAAGGCCTCCTCGAAAAGCCGCAGGCTGCTGGCCTTGCGGGCGCCATAGGTCATGCTGCCCACCATCTCGCCGACCTTGTCGATGATCTCGGCATGGAACACGGCCAGCGCCAGCCGCGCATCGGCATGGATGGGCGACAGCACGATGGCCTGCTCCAGCGTCTTGCGCACGCGGCTGCCCAGGCCTTGCGCCATGGCCTTGGCCACGCTGATCCCCTGGCTGTAGCGGCCGATGGCGTAGGCATGCCAGAACCAGGCGTTGGGGTTGGTGGGCTCTGCCCGCATCTGCTCGCTGGCCCGCTCGGCCGCCTCGGTCAGCAGCGCCAGGCGCCGGTCCTCGTGCGGCTCCAGGTAATTTGCATAGACGATGGTGGCCTTGTTGGCCACGGTGATGCCGGCACCGCCGGCCGCCAGCCCGGCGCGGGCCGCCTCCTCGAAGGCGCCGCGGTGAAAGAGCACCCAGGCGTCGAGCACGGCGGCATCGTCCGGACAGGGCTCGGCATCGCCCGCATGCAGGCGCTTCCATTGGCTGCGCACCGAAGCGGCGGTGAAGGGGTAGGCGTCGGAGTACGGGAAGGGCGTCCAGGGCTTCACGGTGCGTCTCCTCGGGGTGGGGGTGGGTCGGTCAGGCGGCCAGGGCCTGGGTGCTGTAGGCGCCGCTCAGCGCCTGCAGGTGCTCGCGCTGGCTGTCTTCCAGGTAGGGCATGAGCAGGTCCAGCACATGGTGCGCGCCCCGCAGCAGGGCGCTCTGCGCGCTCTCGGGCTCCAGGGCGTGCCGCGGATCGCTCACGTATTCGAAGCTGAGCCAGTAGGTCAGCACCACCACCATGCTGGTGGCCATGGAGCCGGCATCGCGGGTGCCCAGGTGCAGGGCGCCGGTGCGCTCCATGCCGCCCAGCAGCGTGCGCAGGGCCTGGGTCTTGCGCCCGAGCAGGGTCTGGAAGTGGGTCTCCAGGCGGCGGTTGCGGGACAGCAGGTCGTTCAGGTCGCGGTACAGGAAGCGGTACTGCCAGATCAGCTCGAACAGCGTGTGCAGGAAGAACCAGGCGTCTTCCACGTCGCGCACGCTGTCGGCCGCATCCAGAAGCTCGTTCAGCGCCGCCTCGTAGCGCGAGAACAGCACGTTGACCAGCTCGTCCTTGGCCGGGTAGTGGTAGTAGAGATTGCCCGGGCTGATGCCCAGCTCGGCGGAGATCGCGGTCGTCGACACGTTGGGCTCGCCAAAGCGGTTGAACAGCTCCAGCGTGGATTCCAGAATGCGCTCGGCAGTGCGGCGCGGCGCTTTTTTCACCATATCGGCGGCCTCCCGGTGCGTGGGTGGTTGTCTCTTTCACCCACTCTAACCGAGGTGGTCCGTCCGCACGGTGTTGCAGTGCATCATGCAAGGAATAGGCAATCCTTTGGAATGCCCGCTTCCTGCAGGGCGGCCGCACCGCCCGGATCGTCAGTCGGCCGGCGGTTTGGGGGCCCTGGGGCGCGCCGCGGCGGCGGTCTTGCGGGCGGCCGTGGCGCGGCCGGTGGGCGGCTTGGCCGCGCCGCGCTTGGCGGCGGGGCGGGGGGCGGCCTGTGCCTGGGTGGCGGCCTCCAGGGCCCGGGTGAGCGCATCGATGCGCTCGTGCAGCGCCTGCACCTCGCGCGCGGTGGGCACGCCCAGCCGGGCGAGCGCCTTGGCCACGCGGTCTTCGAAGATGGTTTCCAGCTTGTCCCACTGGCCCGCCGCGCGCGTGCCGAATTCGCTGGCCGCGCTGGTCATGCGTTCGGCCGCTTCGGACAGGCGCTCCTGGGCGGTGGACTGGCCCTTGCGCTGCATGGCCGCGCCTTCCTTGACCAGCGCCTCGAACACCTTGCTGCCTTCCTGCTGCGCCTTGGCGAATGCGCCCAGGCCCGCCTGCCAGATCTGCTGCGCGGAGTCGCGCGCCTTGCTGCCGTAAAACGGGCCGCTGCCGGCCGGGTCGGCGTCGTCCGGTGCGTCGGGGTTTTTGGTGGATCGGGACATGGATGGCTTTCCTTGGGGCAAGTGGTGCAACGGCGCCGCGCGGACCGGGTGGTTTGCGGCGGCATCGCTCGAGACTTTACGTGCGCTGCGCGCGCCGTGGGTAGTGTGCGCCCCCTAAACGGCGCGGCGGGCCCGCTGCGGCTCGTAACAGGGCCCCGGCACGCGATGGGATAATCCGCCGCTTTGACACAGCGGCGCCTTCGCGCGACCCCCCATCCCATGATTCTTGTCACCGGCGGCGCAGGCTTCATCGGCGCCAACTTCGTTCTGGACTGGCTGGCTTCGGGCGACGAGCCCGTGGTCAACCTGGACAAGCTCACCTACGCAGGCAACCTGCAGAACCTGGCGAGCGCGCAGGGCGATCCCCGGCATGTCTTCGTGCAAGGCGACATCGGCGACACGGCCCTGCTGGCCAGGTTGCTGGCCGAGCACAAGCCCCGCGCCATCGTCAACTTCGCCGCCGAGTCGCATGTGGACCGCTCCATCCACGGGCCGGAGGACTTCATCCAGACCAACGTGGTCGGCACCTTCCGCCTGCTGGAGGCCGCACGGCACCACTGGCTGGCGTTGCCGGAGGGCGAGAAGGCCGCGTTCCGCTTCCTGCACGTCTCCACCGACGAGGTGTACGGCACGCTGTCGGCCAGCGATCCGGCCTTCGCCGAAACGGATGCCTACGAGCCCAACAGCCCCTATTCGGCCAGCAAGGCCGCCAGCGACCACCTAGTGCGCGCCTGGCACCACACCTACGGCCTGCCGGTGCTCACCACCAACTGCAGCAACAACTACGGGCCGTACCACTTTCCGGAAAAGCTCATTCCGCTGATGATCGTGAACGCCCTGGCGGGCAAGCCGCTGCCGGTGTACGGCGACGGCATGCAGATCCGCGACTGGCTCTACGTCAAGGACCACTGCAGCGCC
This sequence comes from Acidovorax sp. BLS4, assembly GCF_032929295.1. Lineage (NCBI taxonomy): Bacteria > Pseudomonadati > Pseudomonadota > Betaproteobacteria > Burkholderiales > Comamonadaceae > Acidovorax > Acidovorax sp. BLS4. The sequence goes on along the minus strand of NZ_CP136797.1, from coordinate 3,732,247 downwards.
ATCCGCCGCGTGCTGCAAGGCGGCGCTCTGGGCGAAACCTACAACGTGGGTGGCTGGAACGAAAAGCCCAACATCGAGATCGTGCGCACGGTGTGCGCCCTGCTCGACGAACTGCGCCCGCGCGCCGACGGCCAGAGCTACGCCGCGCAGATCCACTACGTGCAGGACCGCCCGGGCCACGACCGGCGCTATGCCATCGACGCCCGCAAGATCGAGCGCGAACTGGGCTGGAAGCCCGCCGAAACCTTCGAGACGGGCATCCGCAAGACGGTGCAGTGGTACCTCGAAAACCCCGAGTGGGTGGCGGCCGTGACCAGCGGCGCCTACCGCGAATGGGTGCAGACGCAGTACCAGGCCGTGCCCGGCGCAGCGGCTGCGGCACCGAACGCCATGGCGACCAGCGCATGAACATCCTGCTTTTCGGCAAGGGTGGCCAGGTCGGCTGGGAGCTGCAGCGCAGCCTGTCGGTGCTGGGCACCGTGACGGCGCTCGACCACGACAGCACCGACCATTGCGGCAACTTCTCCGATCCCGCCGGCATCGTGGACACTGTGCGCGCGCTGCGCCCGGACGTCATCGTGAATGCGGCCGCCCATACGGCCGTGGACAAGGCCGAGAGCGAGCCGGAGTTCGCACGCACGCTCAACGCCACCACGCCGGGCGTCCTGGCCGAGGAGGCCGCACGCAGCGGGGCCTGGCTGGTGCACTACAGCACCGACTATGTCTTCGACGGCAGTGGCGACCGCCCCTGGGTGGAGACCGACACGCCGGCGCCGCTGTCCGTCTATGGCCGCACCAAGCTCGAGGGAGAGCGGCTCATCCAGCAGAGCGGGGCCCGCCACCTCATCCTGCGCACCAGCTGGGTCTACGCCGCCCGCGGCGGCAACTTCGCCAAGACCATGCTGCGCCTGGCCCAGGAGCGCGAGCGCCTGACGGTCATCGACGACCAGTGGGGCGCCCCCACCGGCGCCGACCTGATCGCCGACGTCACGGCGCATGCCCTGCGCCACTTGGAGCGGCGCCCCGAGGATGCCGGGCTCTACCACCTGGTGGCCGGGGGCGAGACCAACTGGCATGCCTATGCAAAATACGTCCTGGCGCAATCGGTACTAGGGGGTAATGCTATAAAAATAGTAGCTAACGACGTGGCGGCCGTGCCGACGAGCGCGTTTCCCACGCCGGCCGTGCGCCCGCACAATTCGCGGCTCGACACCCGCCGGCTGCAATCCACGTTCGGCCTCGTTCTGCCGCATTGGCAGGCGGGCGTCTCGCGCATGCTGGCCGAAATCCTTTAGCACCCAGGGCAGAGAGAGCACCACATGACCGCACGCAAGGGCATCATCCTCGCCGGAGGTTCGGGCACCCGCCTGCACCCGGCCACGCTCGCCATCAGCAAGCAATTGCTGCCGGTGTACGACAAACCCATGATCTATTACCCGCTCAGCACGCTGATGCTGGCGGGCATCCGGGAGATCCTGGTCATCAGCACGCCCCAGGACACCCCGCGCTTCGAGCAGTTGCTCGGCGACGGCAGCCAGTGGGGCATTCAATTGCGCTACGCCGTGCAGCCCAGCCCCGATGGGCTGGCCCAGGCGTTTCTCATCGGCGAGGAATTCCTGGCGGGCAGCCCGAGCGCCCTGGTGCTGGGCGACAACATCTTCCACGGGCACGATTTCGAGGACCTGCTTCGCAGCGCGCTGCAGCGCGAGGAGGGGGCCAGCGTCTTCGCCTACCACGTGCAGGACCCCGAGCGTTACGGCGTGGCCGAGTTCGATGCCCGCGGCAAGGTGCTGTCCATCGAGGAAAAGCCCAAGGCCCCGAAGTCCAGCTATGCCGTGACCGGCCTGTACTTCTACGACGCGCAGGTGGTGGAACTGGCCAAGCGCCTGAAGCCGTCCGCCCGGGGCGAACTCGAAATCACCGACCTGAACCGCCTCTACCTGGAGCAGGACGCGCTGCACGTCGAGATCATGGGCCGTGGCTATGCCTGGCTCGACACCGGCACGCATGAAAGCCTGCTGGAAGCCGGGCAGTTCATCGCGACGCTGGAGCACCGGCAGGGCCTGAAGATCGCCTGCCCCGAGGAAATCGCCTGGCGCAACGGCTTCATCGACGATGCCCAGCTGGCTCGGCTGGCGCAGCCCCTGGCCAAGAACGGCTACGGCCAGTACCTGCAGCGGCTGCTGCGGGAGCCGCGCGAGTAGCGCGAGGATCGCAACAGGCCCGGCGCGCCGCCGCGCCAGGCTGGCGTCCGTCGCGCGTGTCCCGTTCTTCCGCCGGTTTTCTTCTTTCTTTCGTTGTTGGCAATTCCTCCATGAACGTCATTCCCACCCGCCTGCCCGATGTCGTCGTCCTCGAACCCAAGGTGTTCGGCGATGCCCGGGGCTTTTTCTTCGAGAGCTTCAACCAGCGTGCCTTCGACGAGGCCACCGGCACGCGCCATGCGTTCGTGCAGGACAACCACAGCCGCAGCGCCCGCGGCGTGCTGCGGGGCCTGCATTACCAGTTGCGCCAGCCCCAGGGCAAGCTCGTGCGCGTGGTGCGCGGCACGGTGTTCGACGTGGCGGTGGACCTGCGCAAGAGTTCGCCCACGTTCGGCCAATGGACGGGCGAGGAGCTGAGCGAGGAAAACCAGCGCCAGATGTGGGTGCCGCCCGGCTTCGGCCATGGCTTCGTGGTGCTCAGCGAGAGCGCGGATTTCCTCTACAAGACCACCGACTACTACGCCCCCGAGCATGAGCGCTGCATCGCCTGGAACGATCCCGCCCTGGCGATCGACTGGCGCTTCGACGGCGAGCCCAGCCTGTCCGCCAAGGACATGAAGGGCCTGCCGCTCCACCAGGCCGAGGTGTTTGACTGACTGACGCCTGCGGCGGGCTGTGCGGGGCAGGGCCCGGTCCGCAGCGGCTCACGGGCCCTTGGGCGCCAGCGTCTGCTGCGTGGCCCGGTACAGGTGGTCGGAGCCGAACTTCGGGTTGTCCGGATCGAACGAGAACATGTTGTGCCCCCGGGGCACCAGGGTGCCATGCCAGCGCGGCTCGGCGAAGAACGAGAGAAAGTCCGCACCCCGCTCTGCATGGGCATCGAACACGCGCTGCAGGGCGGCCGCGTCCATCGCCTTCAAGGGATGGAACTCGGTGATGCCGTAGCGGGTGTGGCCGCTGCGGCCCAGCCAGTCGAAGTAGGAATGCCCGTAGGTCGGCTCGCCGTACAGGCTCACGCCCAGCCGGATGGAGCCCAGCGGCCGCAGCGATGCCTGGATCGCGAACTTGTTCTCGTCCCAGCCCGGGTTCGTGAACGGCACGATCTGGTGGGTGTAGCGGGGCACGTCCGCCAGGCACGAGCGTGCCACCTCGCCATCGAAATACCGCAGATAGTCGACCACCTGCTTCGCGCGAAAGGCATGCCACAGCGGCACGAGCGGGTTGTAGTAGTACGAGGACGCGTCCCGCGGCGTGTCGATGTGCGCCTGCACGCCGGGCCCGGCAGGCGTGCTGGCCGGCAGCGCTGCCTGGGGCTGCGGCTGTGGCGTGCTCTGCTGCCGGTCCATGATGGCCACGTCGCGGCGGCCCAGGTGGGTGAGGGCGCCCGGCCGCGTTTCCAGGAAGATGTCCAACCGGTGCACCCCGGCCGGCAGGCGCCGGAAATCCAGGTCCATGCGCCAGCCGGTGTTGGCGTCTCCGAACTCCGGCTTGGCCGCCAGCACGTCCTGCCGCCCCAGCCGCACGGCGGTCTTGCCCACCAGGCGGCCGTTGCGGTAGATGTGGATCCAGGCCGGGTGCTCCGGGGTGGCGCCTTCCACATGCGCCCAGCCCGAAATGGGCAGGCTGCCCTGCGCGAACGCATCGATGTGCTCGGTGTAGCGGCGCAGCGGCTCGGTGCGGATGTCGCGGGACGGGGGCTCCACCTCGGAGAACGCGGCGTAGTCGCCGCCCACGGCACGGTTGAGCGCCTCGATGCGGCCGAATTCGGCCTGCAGGTGGTGCCTAAACCCTTCGACCGAGGCCGCGCTGTAGTCGGTCACCCGGTAGGCGCCATCGAAGCCCATGCCCGCCTGGAAATTGGGAAACAGGTGGTGCAGTTCCCCCAGCAGCGTGATGCCCCGGATCTTGGCGCGGTCCTGCGCTGGCAGCTGGCAGGCCGCGTCCAGCACGGCCTGCATGGCCTGTGCGCGCCGCTGCGTCAGGGTGTTGCGGGTGGTGGCGAACGTCCAGTTGAAGACTTTGGAGTCGTAATAGTCGTCGGTGCCCAATGCCCCATCCCGGGTGTGGCCCATGTTGGCAGGGTCGGCGGCCAGCGCGGCCTCGATCGGGGCCTGGGCTGAGAAATGCGTGGAGAACAGGTAGAGGATCGCCGGCCGGGGCGTGTCGCGCAACGTGCGCACCAGGCGCCCCACTTTCTCGTCGTCGATGCGCCAGTCCCCGTCCGCCGTCTGGTGGAAAAGACGCAGCAGCGGCACGGGCAGGGTGTAGCCCAGGGCTTCACGGGGTGATGGCGGCTCCGTGGGCTGCAGCGTTTTCAATGTGGATTCGATGAGCGCGGCGGCCGAGCCCTGCGGGCCCTGGCAGCGCTCGGCCAGGTCCTGCATCGCGGCCGGCAGGGTCTCGGGCGAGAGCACGCAGGGCTCGATGACGCTGACCATCGGGGCCAGCAGCAGGCGATCCGCACGGAGCGGATGCGCAGGCGCATGCGGCTGGAGCAGCGCCAGGCCGCCCGCACCGGCCAGAAGAACACCCAGGGCCGCGAGGGCCATGGAAACGTGCAGGGCAGTCCGTCTGGGAGGGTTTTGCATGGGCGGGGCGGGCAGTCGCATCAATTGATCGGGGGAGGCCCGCGACTTTAAGCGAAGGCCCGGCTGGCCCGCGGGGTGTGCAAAGGCCATGGCTTTGGCGGGAGTGGGCCCCAGGCCGTCGCGGCTACACTTGGGCCCCATTGCGCGCGCCCGAGGGCGCGCAACGCCGCTCGCGGCGCCATCCCACACCTCCATGACGACGAATACCCTTCCCGACCGCATCGAACCGCTGGCAGACGCGACGCCCGCGCCGCGTCCTCCGCTGGGAGAGCTGCTTGTCCAGTCGGGCAAGCTGAGCGCCCGCGACCTGGAGCGCGCCCTCTCCGCGCAGCAGGAAATGGGCGGACTGCTGGGCCGCGTGCTGGTGCGGCTGGGGCTGGTGTCCGAGCTGGACGTGATCCAGTCGCTGTCGCGCCAGCTGGGGATATCCATCGTGCCGGCTGGCGAGTTTCCCGAACTCATGCCCGAGGTCGAGGGGCTGCTGCCGGAATTCCTGCACGCCAACAGCGTGTATCCGCTGCAGGTCAGCGAAGGCCGCATGCACGTGGCAATGGCCGTTCCGCAGGATGCGTTCGTCGTCAAGGCGCTGCATCTGGCCACGGGCCATGTGATCGTTCCGCACCTGGCGCTGGACAGCGACATCGAGAAAGCCCTGTCCGAGCCCGTGGTGGAGCAGGGTGCCGAAGACGACGAGGCCGACGACGGTTTCGGCGATGGCTCCGATGGCGGCGACTTCGTCGAGCATCTGAAGGACCTGGCCAGCGAAGCGCCGGTCATCCGCCTGGTGAACGCCATCATCGGCCGTGTGATCGATCTGCGCGCCTCGGACATCCACCTGGAGCCGTTCGACGACGGACTGCACGTTCGCTACCGGGTGGACGGCGTGATCCATGCGGGCGAACTGGTGCCGCCGCGCCTGAGCGCCGCCGTGAACTCGCGGGTCAAGCTGCTGGCCCACCTGGACATTGCCGAGCGCCGCCTGCCGCAGGACGGCCGCATCAAGACGCGCGTCAAGGGCCGCGAGCTCGATCTGCGGGTGTCCACCGTGCCCACCGTGCACGGCGAAAGCGTGGTAATGCGGGTGCTGGACCGGGCGAGCGTGCGCCTGCAGCTGGAAACCATGGGTTTCGAGAAGGACACCCTGGAGCGGTTCAACAGCCTGCTCGCACGGCCCCACGGCATCTTGCTGGTCACCGGCCCGACGGGTTCGGGCAAGACGACCACGCTGTATGCGGCCTTGTCGAAGATCGATGCGGGGGCCAACAAGATCATCACGGTGGAGGACCCGGTCGAGTACCAGCTGGAAGGCATCAACCAGATCCAGGTGCATCCGCAGATCAACCTGACCTTCGCCAACGCGCTGCGCTCCATCCTGCGCCAGGACCCCGACATCATCATGATCGGCGAAATGCGGGACGGCGAAACCGCCCAGATCGCCGTGCAATCGGCGCTCACGGGGCACCTGGTGCTCTCCACCCTGCACACGAACACGGCCGCCGGCGCCGTGATCCGGATGAAGGACATGGGTGTGGAGGGCTACCTCATCACCTCCGCCGTCAACGGCGTGCTGGCCCAGCGCCTGGTGCGCACGCTGTGCGGCCAGTGCAAGGAGCCTTTCGAGCCGGGCGAGGACGTGCGCCAGAGCACGGGCCTGGCGCGCTTCAGCGGCGTCGGCCAGGCCATCTACCGGGCCGTGGGGTGCGAGCACTGCCGAGGTTCCGGCTACCGGGGCCGGACCGGCATCCATGAACTGTTCGTGCTGGACGAGCCCATGCGCCGCGCCATCATCGAAGGCCGCGATGCCAACGCGCTCAATGCGCTGGCGGCGCAGGGCGGCATGCTCAACCTGTACGAGGACGGGCTGCGCAAGGTGGCCGCCGGCATGACCACGCTCGATGAGCTCGCCCGCGTGACGCAGGACCAAGCCGATGCCTGATTACGTCTGGCGGGCCGCCGCCGCTTCGGGCAAGGTGGCCGAGGGCCGGCTCACGGCCATCAACGAAGCCCAGGCGCTCAAGCAGCTGAGGGCGCAGGGCCTCACGCCATTGACCATCAGCGACTCGATCGGTGCTTCGGCCGGTCCGGGCGCCAGCAGTGCCATGGGCACCGCCTCCGCCAATGAGGCCATCGGGGCCGCTGCCGTGCCCAAGGGGCGCAGCGGCAAGGGGCCGGTCAAGGCGGCCGATGTGCTCGCGCTCACCTCCGAGCTGTCCATCATGCTGCGGGCCGGACTGGCCCTGGACAACGCGTTGCGCGTGCTCATCGACATGAGCTACAAGCCCAGCATGGCCGAGCTGCTGCAAGGCATTCTGGACGCGGTCAAGGGCGGCACGCCGCTCAGCCGCGCCTTGTCGCAGCACCGCGAGCTGTTCGGCGATTTCTACATCAACATGATCCGCTCGGGCGAGGCCAGCGGCCAGATGTCGTCGGTGCTGGAGCGGCTCGTGGAGCACATGGAGCGGCAGCGTGCACTGCGCGACAGCGTCATCTCCGCCACCATCTACCCCGCGATCCTTTTGGGCGTGGCCGTGCTGTCGCTCATCGCCATGCTGGGTTTCGTCGTGCCGCAGTTCGAGAAGCTGTTCACCGACATGGGCGATGCGCTCCCGATGCCGACCCAGATCGTCATGGCGCTGGGCCATGCCTTCACGCGCTACGGCCTGTTCATCGGCATCGTGGCGCTGGGCCTGGGGTTGATGGTGCGCCGCTGGGCGACCTCTCCCGCCGGGCGCCAATGGTGGCAGGCGCGGCTGCTGAAGCTACCGCTCATGGGGCGTCTGGCGCTGAAATACCAGCTCACGCTGTTCTCGCGCTCCCTGGGCACCTTGCTCGGCAATGGCGTGCCCATGCTGACGGCCCTGCACATTGCGACCGAAACCGTCAGCAACACGGTCTTGCAGCAGGCCCTGTCCCGTGTTGCTCCCATCGTGAAAGAAGGGGGCAAGGTTGTCCAGGCCGTTTCCGCGACGGGCATCTTCGAACCGCTGGCGATCAACCTGATCCGGGTGGGCGAGGAAACCGGCCGCATCGGTCAGATGATGCTCGAGCTGTCCAATATATTGAACCGCGAAGTCGAAACCGGTATCAAACGCCTTCTCACGCTGGTGGAGCCGGTGCTCATTCTGGTGCTGGGTATTTTGATTGCCGCCATCATTGTTTCCATCCTTCTCGGGATCCTGTCCATCAATGACCTCGCCGTATAATTTTTGTTTGTCCAAGGAGTCCTCTTCCATGGCGCATTCCCGTGCTGGCCGCTCCTGTGGCACCCCTATGCAACGCAAATCCGCCCGCGGCTTTACCCTCATCGAATTGCTGGTCGTGCTGGCCATCCTGACGCTGCTCGCCGGCTTGGTCGGCCCCCGTGTGCTGAACCAACTGGGCGGCGCCAAGGCCAAGACGGCCGGTGTGCAGATCGCCGACCTGGACAAGTCGCTCGAGTTGTTCAAGCTCGACGTAGGCCGCTACCCTTCGACCGAAGAAGGCCTGGAGGCACTGGTGAAGCGCCCCGGCTCCGTGAACGGCTGGACAGGCCCTTACCTCAAAGGCGGCGTGCCTTCTGACCCCTGGGGCCATCCTTACCGCTATGCCAACCCGGGCCCGAACGGCGGCATCGAGATCCTGTCGCTTGGCTCCGATGGCGCCCCCGGCGGTGAAGGCGAAGCGGCCGACATCCGCAACACGCCCTGATCGCCTGCATCTCCAGGCGTCCTGCCATGCGGCGCGAGCGCGGCTTTACGCTGGTCGAGTTGCTGGTCGTGTTCGCGATCCTGGCGCTCGTGATCGGCTTGGCACCGCTGGCTTTCGATCGGCTGCGGGATTCGGCGCAGTACCGTGACACGGTCCGCACGATGATCAGCCAGATGCGTGCCGCCCGTGTCACCGCCATGGCGGAAGGGCGGGAGGTCCGCTTCTCCGTGGACTTGAAGAATCGCATGTATGGCAACGACTCCGCCTTGAAGCCGTTGCCGCAGCCGCTGCAGTTGCGTGCCATCGTGGCCGGTACTGAATTGAATGCGCAGAGCCAGGCGGCCATCCGCTTCCTTCCGGGTGGCGGCGCCACGGGCGGCAGCATCGAAATCCTGAGGGCGCCCGGAGTCGGCACTCGCCTGCGGGTGGACTGGCTGTCCGGGCGCGTGACGCAAGAGGCCCTCACCCGATGACGCGCGGCTTGCATCGCCGACAGCGGGGCTTGACCTTGCTGGAGTTACTGGTGGCCTTCGCCATCATGGCGTTGTCGCTTGGCATGCTTTACCGCGCCATGGGCAGCAGCGCGCGCAGCGTTGCGGACGTGGATCGGTATCAACGCGCGGTGGTGCTGGCCGAGTCGTTGCTCTCCCTGCGCGACGCCATCCCCGAGCAGGGCTTGAACCAGTCGGGGGAGTCCGCTGGCTACCAGTGGCGCATCACCACGGCGCCCTATGCGACGGAGTTAAAAGGGCCCGCCATTCCGCCTTTGCACGAGGTGAACATCGTCATTTCCTGGTCGGACGGTGTGCGCCTGCGCAACTTCGAACTGAGCACCTTGCGGCCGCAGCGCAAGCCGCCCGAGCCGGGGCGTGGATGATGAAGCGGTGGCCTGAAGGCTCGAAGGCGCTGCGCCAGCGCGGCTTCACGCTGGTGGAACTGCTGGTGGTCATCACCTTGCTGTCGCTCGTGATGCTAGCCCTGGGGTCCGCGTTGCGTACCACGGCACAAACGGAAGAGAGGGTGGATCGCCGGATGCTGCGGACCGATGAACTGCGGGTGGCCAACGGGTTTCTGCGCTCGGTGCTGGGCCGGGTGTCTCTGCAAAAGCGGGCGGCGGTCGTCTCCATCGACGAGAGCCCGTACTTTTTCATCGGGCTGCCCGAAGAGATGGCTTGGGTGGGGGTGATGCCAGCCCGTTACGGTGCGGGTGGGCGCTACCATTTTCGATTGGGCGTGCTGGACCAGGCATCGGGGCCTGCTTTGGTATTGCGGTACTTGCCTTGGATCGATGGAGGCGTGGCGCCGGATTGGAGCCAGGCCGCCAGCTACGTGCTGGTGGATGGGATGACCGGCTTTTCACTCCGGTACGAAGACGCCAACGAGGAGCCTCCTGTCTGGGGCGCTCCCTGGAAGGCGGTTGATCGGCTGCCTCAACGGGTTTCGATCGCGATCCGGACCTCCGCAGGCGTTTGGCCGGACATCGTCATTCCGATGCGCGTTCTGCCATCCAGCGATCCGGCCAGCGACGGAGCCACTTTTGGTGGGAGCCGCTCGTGAATCAGCGCAAGCCAAGTAAGCACCGTAACAAGAAACAGCGCGGCATGGCGCTGTTGGCCGTGCTCTGGATGGTCGCAGCCCTCACCATCATCGTGTCTGGCCTGACACGATCCATCAGGGAAGAGGCGCGCGTCATGTCCTTGTCGCGCCAGAACGTCCAGGCCCAAGCGCTGGGCGACGCGGCGATTCAACTGGCATTGCAGGCGCTGGTGGCCAGCAACACCCCCCTGGCCCGCACCCGGCAGGCACAGATCGACTATCGCGGGGTCACGATGCAGGTCCAGGCCATGCCTTTGAACGGCTTGATCGACATCAATGGTGCGCCTGTTGCCTTGCTGGCGAAGCTCTTTTCCGTTGCCGGCGAAATGCCGGCAGAGGCGGCCCAGGGGCTCGCTCAAGCCACAGTGGAAATGCGTGAGCGGCGCGATCCACGCGGCGTGCCGCAGCGTTTTGAATCGGAAGAAGACCTGCTCAAGGTGCCCGGGGTGGACTACACCCTCTATGCTAGACTTTCGCCGCTCATCACTGCAGATCTTCGAGGGCGAGGCTTGGTCAATCCGATGGCTGCGCCCTTGGAAGTACTGACCGTCCTTGCCGGAGGAAACGCTGCAGTCGCCATGCGCATCGTAGCGGACCGGGATGCCGGCGCTGAAGGCATCGATACCACGGCCCTGGAGGCCGCATTTTTGGATAACTCGACGGTTCGGCGGCTGCGAATCCAGGCAAGGGTTCCCATGCCGGACGGTGTTTGGTTGCGCGTATCGCGCAGCATCGATTTCAACGCACGTGCGAAGGGCGGTTTGCCGTGGCAGACCTTCCGTGCCAGTTCAAGCGTTGAGCCCGTGATACGTAAAAACTCCTGAGCCACCCATGCCTTCCATTTCCTCCGATGCCCGTTTCCTGGGAATCGACTTGCACGCGCTCTGGCGTGATGTCCGCAGCCCCTGGCAGGGCATGCATGCGTGGCCGCTGTTCTCCTGGCTGACGCCGTCCGCGCCGGTCGTGCTGCTCCATCCCGAGGACGGCCTCTCTTTCTGGCTGGGGGACGAAAAGCAGTCCAAGGTGGCGGGCCCGGTCAAAGCCAGCTTCACCGCCGTTGAACTGCCTGAAGAATTCGTGCTTCGCAGGACGCTGACCTTGCCGCCCATGGCTGAATCGGACATCGCCAAAGCCGGTGCTTTGGAAGTGCGTGCCATCAGTCCCTTTCCTGAGGCGGATCTGGTGTGGGGCTATCGCTTGATCGAAGGCTCCACGGGCACTTCCCGAATCGAGCTGGCCTTGGCGTCTCGCAGGCAGGTCGCCCAATACCTCGCCTCCCAGGCCGCTCGCCTTGGCGGCGTGTCAAACCCGGAAGTCTGGGTGCGCAGCAATCAACAGCGCCCCATCGTGCTTGGTGGCTATGGTGAAGGCTTGCGCCATGCGCATGCACTGAGATGGAGGCGCGCGGGCTATGGGCTTTTGCTCTCGATGGCCGTACTGGCCATGGTCATTGCGGTGACCCCTACGCTCCAATTGCGTGAGCGCGCGATCGAGGCGGCGCAGAGCTATCAGGATGCGGCCAAGCGCACGGCTCCGGTCGTCGCCAAGCGGGATGCGCTCATGCAATCGGCAGAGAAGCTCGGAATGCTGTCGGAAGTGCTTGCCACGCGCATCGAGCCTTTGCGTGTGCTGGACAAACTGACCCAGCTGCTGCCGGACGATACCTATCTGCAGAGTTTTCGCATGCAAGGCGCCAAAGTGACCATTGTGGGAATGACCGGAAATGCGGCCGCCCTGATGCAGGTGCTGGGCAATGAGCCGGGGTTGCGAGAGGTCCGTGCCCCATCTGCTGCCACCCGGATGGGGAATTCCCCCAAGGAAACGTTTGCCATTGAATTCACGCTGGATCCTCAGTTTTTCGGGGTGGTGGGAAGTGCAGTCGCAGGCAAGGCCGCAGTCGCCTCCACTGGGGCCGCGATGCCGGTCCTTGCCCCGGGGGGTGTTGCCAGCGCTGCTGCTTCGGGCGCTAGCGTGGCCGGAGCGCCTGTCGCCCCAGCTTCGTTGCCCGCCAATTCATCCTCCAGCGCAGTCGCACCGCCGCCGGCCAGTGCCTCTCCATCGGCTGGTGGAGCTGCCTTTGGCGGATCGGTCGCCACATTCGGCGGCCGTACCACCACTGCACCTGCATTGCCCGCTTCTTCGCCTGCGAACCGTACCAAGCCATGAAACGCATTTCATCCCGTGAGGGGCTGATCCTCGTCTGTACTCTGGCTCTGGCGATCCTCCCCCTGGTCATGTTGGGCTGGTACATCGCTGAAAAGCACCAAGGTGCCGAGTCTCAACTGGCGCAAATGGAGCCGCGCTATGCGAGGCTTCTGGGCCTGGAGTCGCAGCGGACGGATATTGAAGCCGTGCTTGCGCAGGCCAATGCGGCAAGAACGCAGTACATCTATCCGGCATCCCAGGATGCCAACCAGACTGGCAATGCGGCTCAGCAGCGGATCCGGGATATCTTCAGTGCGGCGGGCTTGCAGGTGATCAGTAGCCAGGTGCTGCCTGCCAAGGACGAGAAGGGCTTTGATCGCATTCCGCTGACGGTGCGGACCGAGGGCGAAATGCTGGCCCTGCAAAGCGCGCTGGCCGTTCTGACCAGTCAAATGCCCATCATCGTCATCAATGATCTGGACATTCAGCTCCAAGGCGGCTATGCCAACTCGGATCCCAAGGTCGCTCCCCGGCTGTCGGCGCAGTTTGGCCTCAGCGTATTGCGGGAGCGCACATGAAGCGGTATGCCTTGCATCTGCTGCTGCTGGCCAATGCAGCGTTGCTGATCCTTCTGGCATGGATGTGGGTTGCGCCGGATGGAAGCGTTCGCAATGTGCATTGGCAAGAACCAACGCCTCACCGAACGGATTTCGCTGCCATGCTTCCCGCTTTGCCAGGGGTGACCAACGCAGATACCGGGCAGTTCATTGCGATGCTGGATCGGCCATTGTTTGCTTTCACGCGCAGGCCGCCTCCACCGCCTCCGCCGCCCAAGGCCGCCGAGGAAGTGCAGGTCGACAACCTCAGCACCGCTCGCCTGTCAGGCGTCTTTGTCGGCGATGGTGCGGGCGGCATCATCATCGAAGTGGCCGGCAAGCACCGCCGTGCACGTCTGAATGACAACATCGAAGGGTGGACGCTCCAGTCCATCAACGGTCGCAATGTCACCTTCATCAAAGGTGACCAAAGCCGTGTCCTGCAGCTGCCTCGTGCGGCTGTTACTTCGTATACCGGCATGGCTCCAGCTGCACCGGTCAGCGCTCCCACATCGATCGGACGAGGGGCGGTGCAACCTCCAGCCCGGTCCGCCCCCCCTCGCGCAACATTTGGCGGTCGTTCTTAATGAGCGTTCTTCCTATCTGTTCGTTTCTCCCCGTTTCCAGGCAAGCAGTCATGACCCCTTACCGACACGCACTCACCGCTATTGCGCTGGCCACTTGTCAGTTGGCCATAGCCCAGTCGCAGCAGTCCGCCCCCGCAACCGGGAGCAGCAACATCGTCACGGAGTCGAGCGGTGCAGTGGTGCCAAGCTCCGCGTCTGATTCGTCCGCCAATGCCGCGTCGAAGAAGGCGAACAAACCTTTGGCAGAGGGCGAGCCTCCTGCATCGGAGCCGCGTTTCATCATCGGAAACGATCGTGTGATCGCCCCGGCCAAGCCGGTGGCTGCCGTACAAGGCGCTCCGTTGTCCTTCAATTTCGAAGAGGCGCCGGTGGCAGAGGTCGTGCGTACCATTTTGGGAGATATCCTCAAGACGGACTATGTGCTTCACCCGCCGTTGAGCGGGACGGTGACTTTGGCGACACGCACGCCCATTGCACCGGATCAGGCGGTTTTCCTGCTGGAGAGTTCTTTGCAGGCCAACGGACTCGCCATGTTGCGCGATGCCCGCGGCACCTACCACGTCGGACGGCCTGATGCATTGCGGAGCATTGGTGGGTCCGTTCGCCAGGTAGGCAACGGTCCGTTGCCCCCGGGCTCGGGCGCCATCATCGTGCCGCTGCAATACATCGGTGCGAGTGAAATGGCATCCATTCTTCGGCCGATGATGCCCCCCGATGCCGTCGTGCGGGTAGACAACGTGCGCAATCTGCTGATTCTGAGTGGCACACGCACCCAGGCCGAAGGGTGGCTCGATCTGGTGAACACCTTTGACATCGATCTGCTCAAAGGCATGTCGGTTGGGGTGTTCCCCTTGAAGCATGCGTCGATCAAGGAAGTGGAAACCGCGCTGCGTCTGGTCAGTGGCGGTGGCGCTGCAGCGGCTTCCCCGAATGTCGGGGGAGCCGTCGCTGCAGGCACACCGGGTGCTGCGCAGGCGAATGCGGCCAGCGCGGCGCAGGCCATGCTGGGGGAAGGCAATCCTCTCTTCGGCGCTCTGCGCATCATGCCCATCGAGCGGCTCAACAGCATTCTGGTGGTCACGCCACGCGCTTCCTATTTGGAGGAAGCCCGCCGCTGGATCGAGAAGTTGGACCAGCCCAGCGACAACGGGTCTGAGCCACAGCTATTCATCTACCAGGTGCAGAACGTCAATGCCAAGCACCTTGCGAGCGTGCTCAGCGGGATTTTCGGGGGCCAGACCGGTGGATCGAACGTGGCCAACAGCGGGGTGGCACCCGGATTTGGAAGCGCGACGGGGAACTCTTTCGGCCAGACGCAAAGCGGATTCGGCGGCGTTGGCAGCACTTTCAGCAGCAGCGGGTCCAGTTACATGGGCGGCAGCGGCGTCCGCTCTTCGGGCCTGACGGGGAGTGCTTTCTCCAGCGGCTCCGGGACCGGGGCTTTCGGCAACCGCAACACCAACTCACAGGGTACGCAACAGCAGGGCACCCTGAGTGCCAACCTGGGCAGCGTCCGGGTGATGGCCGATGAACTGAACAATTCAGTGCTCATCTGGGGGACGCGCGCTGAGTATTCAAAGATTGAAGCGGCGCTGAAGAGACTGGATCTTCCCCCCACACAGGTTCTGATCGAAGCCAGCATCATTGAAGTGACCTTGAACGATGATCTCCAGTACGGCCTGCAATGGTCGTTCAACAACAGTCGAAATGGATACACCGGGCAGGGGCTGATCAGCGGGCGCAATCCGACCACCGTCAGCAGGGATACCCTGCTGGGAGGTGCATCTCAAGGTTTCTCCTATGTGCTCAGCAGTTCAACGGGCGTGCAGGCTGTGCTCAATGCCCTGGCTGACAAATCCCTTTTGAAGGTGATCTCCAGCCCATCGCTGATGGTGCTGGACAATCACACTGCATCCATCAATGTCGGCAACCAGGAGCCGGTCAGCACGACGACAGTTAGTTTTGTGGACAATGCAAACGCGTCCACCAGCTCGGTTCAATACAAGGACACGGGCGTCAACCTCGTTGTCACGCCGTCCGTGAACGCTGGCAACATCGTGAACATGCAGGTGGATCAGACGGTGACCGATTTGGGCGCTGTCAGAAGCAACGCCAACAATCAGCCTGCATTTTTGCAGCGCCAGATCAGCAGCAAAGTCGCTGTGCGGTCGGGTGAAACCATCGTGCTGGGTGGCCTGATCAAGGACAACAGTACAGTTGGTAAGGTCGGCGTTCCTTTGCTACAGGATATTCCGGTCCTCGGAAATTTGTTTGGCACCAATAGCAACACCAGCAATCGGACGGAACTGCTGGTTGTTCTCACGCCGCGTGTGGTGCGAACTGATATCGACATTCGGGAAGTGAGTGAAGACTTGCGTGACCGAATGAAGGGTTTGAGAGTCATCGAACTCAAGGAGCAGGGGAGCCGTAACCCCCTCAAAGCGCCTCAGGCACCGGTGCAACCAGTCCAGCCAAACTGAGTCGAACAGCGTCGTTCAACCAGATCGTTAACAGGAGATCAACACAACCATGGTTCAAAACACCACTTTCCGTCGCCGGATGGGCGCCATTGTCTTGGCTGCAGGCGTCATGGCACTCTCAGGATGCGCCGCCTTCAAGCCTGCCACTCCAGAACAGATCGTCGAGCAGCGGGCAACGGAGTATTGGAAAGCGAGGGTGGCCGGTCAGTACGACAAGGCCTATGCCTTGTCCACGCCTTCTTACCGCAAAACCAGGACAGCCGACCAATTCAAGATGCAATTTGGTGCTGGTGTTGCCGTCAAGAGCGTGGAGGTCACGAAAGTCACTTGTGAGGGCGAGAAGTGCACCACTCAGGTGAAATTGGGAGTTCAGCCTGCCGTGATCGGTTCAAAGCTTGGTACGATCGACAGCTACCTGAACGAGACATGGCTGCTTGAAGATGGCCAGTGGTGGCACTATCAAGATCTTTGATAGGGATCTTCGAAGGCGTTTGCAAGCGGTCTTGCGAAGCAAGATTCACCTCACCGCATACGGTGTTGCATTTCCTCAACAACAGGTTTTGTTACAGCGGTTCCGTTGTACAACACGTCAGAGCGCTGTGCTACCATCCCTTAGCGTAATCAATCGTGGTAGTTGCGCTTACCAACTTTTTAACTGGAGTTCTTGATATGAGAAAAAATGTTCTGGCCCTGAGCATTGCTGCCATGATTGGTGGCCTGGGCTTTGCTGGCGCCGCATCTGCTGATGTGGTCGTTGGTACGGCTCCGCTGAAGACGACGACCGCTACGACGATGTCGTTCGCGGAAGGCGGCGTGGGTCATGCACTGCTGGTTCCTTACTTCAACGCACAAAACGGCAACATGACCGTGATGCACGTTGTGAACACCGACACCTCCAACGGCAAGGCCGTGAAGGTTCGTTTCCGCGGCGCCCTGAACTCCGACGACATTCTTGACTTCCAAGTCTTCATGTCGCCTGGTGACGTGTGGACCGCTGCCGTGACGGCTGGTTCCGATGGCGTGGCACAAATTGTGACCGCTGACGGCACCTGCACGTTGCCTACGCTGGCCCGGGGTGTGAACCAACGTTTCGTGACCGACCGTCTGAATCCTGGCATCTCGGAAGCCGACAAGGCCAACAACACGCGTGAAGGCTACGTTGAAATCTTCAACATGGCTGACATTCCTCAGCTGCTGGCTGGCACGACCACGGTCAACCCCCTGTACACGGCTATCAAGCACGTGAACGGCGTTGCACCTTGCACGTCCTCCACCCTGAACGCTACGCTGCAAAACTTCACGACGCCTGCCGCCGTGGCTGCAGCTGGTTTCGACACGCCTTCGACCGGCCTGCTGGGCGACTGGTACATCATCAACGTCGCTCAAACGACGACGTTCTCGGGTGGCGCTACTGCAATCCGTGCTGAAAACAACGGCGCTCAAGCCATTGCTAACTTCGTGCACTTCCCGCAATCGGCCAGCGCAGCACCTACGCCTGACACGTACACGGCTGACCCGCTGTTCCGTACGGTGAACGTGTTCACCACGGGTACGACGGCTCCTACGACCGTGCCAGCAATCGCTGCCGCGAACTATGACCTGCCCGACATGTCGACGCCTTACGTGACGGCTCCTAGCGCAACGGCTCCTCTGACGCAAGCTCGCTTGCTGACGAACGCCCTGGCTGTGACCTCGATCGCTAACCAGTACGCTAACGACACGAGCATCTCCGCCAAGACGGACTGGGTGTTCTCCATGCCTACCCGTCGTTACAACGTGGCGTCTAACTACGCTGCTGCGCAAACCGGTGGCAACGCTGCTCAAGTTCGCTACTTCTCCGACCTGATCGCCACCGGCAACGGTGTTGCTGACGAGCGTTTCAACCCAGGCAACACGTCGCTGGCTACCACCGGTGGTGCCATCTGCGTGAGCTCGACGGGCCAAGCGTTCTTCGACCGCGAAGAAACCACGACCACGACCGGCGCAGTGTTCTCGCCTGGTTCCATCACGCAGACCCGTTTCTGCGGCGAAACCAGCGTGCTGAGCTTCCGTGATGGCGGCACCTCTGTGCTGGGCGCTTCGGTGGCACGTCAAGATCTGTCGAGCGGTTCGTTCACCAACGGCTGGAGCCGCGTGGATGTGCCTAACTCGGTGGCTGGCAACTCGCTGGGTCTGCCAATCCTGGGCGCTTCGTTCATCAAGCTGTCGAACCCCAGCGCTGCGGCTGGCACGTCCGGTACCTACGGTATCACGTGGCCCCACCGCTTCACGTTCCCGACGTTTGTCGCTCAGTAATTTGAACGGCACTTTTCACAGCAATGTGAACCAAAAAAGGCGGGGGCAACCCCGCCTTTTTTTTTAATGCTTTTTTTGATGGAGTGTTGGATTTGCACATGATTCGCTCAACCTATCGCCTGCTTGCTTTGGCAGCACTTTCTGCAACCGCTCTTTCGGTCCATGCCCAAGCTCCGGTGTTGATTCAGGGGCCGAAAGTCGCGATCGATACGCTGGACATTCAAGCGGACTCTCTTCGCATGCCTGCCGAGATGCGCGACACCGTTCTGGCACGTCCTCAGACCGTCACGCAGATTGCCTCTAATCTTTACGCACGCCGGGTGATGGCCGCACGGGCCGAAACTGAAGGGGTAGAGAAGGACCCCGAGGTGGCAGCAGCCCTGAAGATTGCGCGGGACAAGGTGCTGTCAGATGCTTACATCGCAAAAATCGACAAGCAAAGCACGCCGAACGATGTCGCTGCCGAAGGCATGGCGCGAGACATCTACAAGGCCAAGCCTGAGCGCTTCAAGGTGGCGGAACAAGTTCGGGTGAGGCACATTCTGGTGGAGGGTTCCGACGCCAACTCGCGCGCGCAGATCGAAAAGATCATGCAGGAACTCAAAGCCGGTGCTGACTTCGCCAAGCTGGCCCAAGAGCGTTCCGCGGACAAGGGCTCTGCCGAAAAGGGTGGAGATTTAGGCGCTTTCGAACGCGGCCGCATGGCAGCACAATTCGATGAAGCCGCTTTTGCGTTGACCAAGCCTGGTCAGCTCAGCGATATCGTCGAGACCCAGTTCGGGTTTCACATTCTCAAGCTCGAAGAGCGCATCCCCGCACGCACCCGTTCGTTCAGCGAAGTCCGTGAAGAGTTGATGAACGAAGTGCGCAACAACGTTCGCCAGGAGGCGCGTGTTGCGGAAGCGCAGAAGATGCAGCAAGAAGCAAAGATTGATGCGTCCGCCATCGCTTCTTACTCTCAGTCTTATGCGGCAAAAATTCCGCCCACTAAGATCGCTCCCTGAAGCTCCACGTTGGTGGAGGTGAAGCAAGTGCCCTTTCGGGTACTTGCTTCTTTTATTTCTGGTGGGCCGACTGCCATCCTCTGAACAAGCTGCATGCAAACTTTGTGGAATGAATGGCGCGCGATCTGGAGCGCGCGCTCTCTGGTGTGGGTTCTGGTGCAACGCGAGGTGGCCGCGCGCCACGCAGGCACCGCTGTCGGCGTGCTGTGGCCCTATCTCCAGCCCCTGTTGACGGTGGCTGCCTACTATCTTGTCTTCGATGTGGTCTTTTCCATGCGTTTGGGAGAAGGCGCGCCGACGCATGCCGTTGGCACGTTCCTGGTCGTGGGTGCGCTGCCCTGGATGGCTTTCTGCGATGCGGTGTCGCGCGGCATGAACAGCCTCATCGAGGCGGGAAGCATGCTGCAGAAAAACCCGCTGCCCCCAGTGCTCTTCACGACCCGTTCGGTGCTGGCGAGCGCGGTGATTTTTGGACCGCTCCTGTGTCTCGTGGCGCTGGTATACACGCCGCTGCATGGGTTCCGTCCTGCCATGCTGGCCATGGTGCCTCTCATGGCCCTGCAGTTGGTCCTCTGCGTGCTGCTGGGTTACCTGCTGGCCATCCTGGCTGCGGCGCTGAGAGACACCGTTCAGATCGTCGGCTTTCTGCTGTCCGTGGGCATCTATCTCACGCCCATTCTTTTTCCCCTGACGATGTTCCCGGCCAACTGGCGCTGGGTGCTTTGGCTAAATCCCATGACGGCCCTGGTGATCGGCTACCAGCAAGTGCTGCTGCAGGGCAATTGGCCGCCGATGGGTGTCTGGGTGGCGGGCGTGGTCTGGCTTGTGGTCCTGGCGCTGGCTTTGAACACGTTGGTCAAACGCAGCCGTGATCAGTTGGTGGACTGGCTATGACGATGATCGAACGCACCTCCGAGACCGTTCTGAAAGTGCAGGACGTTGGCAAGGAGTACAAGCTCTACGCCTCTCCCCGCCAGCGGCTCAAGTCCTTGATCACCGGGCGATCGGCGCACCGCAGCCATTGGGCCTTGAAAGGCGTCTCCTTCGAATTGCAGCGCGGCCAGTGCATCGGCGTCATCGGCGACAACGGGGCTGGCAAGAGTTCGCTGCTCAAGCTGCTGGCCGGCACGCTCCAGCCCTCCACGGGCTCGATCGAGCGGGTGGGCCGGGTCACTGCCATTCTGGAGTTGGGCGCGGGTTTCCACCCCGACTTCAGCGGCCGCGACAACTTGTACTTCGGCGGCAGCCTGATCGGCATTGACCGCGAAGAGATGGAGCGGCTGGAGCCGGAGATCATCGAGTTCTGCGAGCTGGGCGAGGCGCTGGACCGGCCGGTCAAAACCTACTCTTCGGGCATGTCGGTCCGGCTGGCCTTCGCGCTGGTGACCGCGGTGCAGCCCGACGTGCTGATCATCGACGAAGCCCTGGCGGTGGGCGATCAGCATTTCCAGAAGAAATGCGTGGACCGCATCATGGCGTTCCGCAATGCCGGCTGCACGATCCTGTTCTGCTCGCACAGCCCATACCACATCCGCCATCTGTGCGATCTGGCGCTTTGGCTGGACGGGGGGCGCGTCAAGCAGTTCGGACTGACGGAGCCCGTGCTGGGCGCCTATGACGTGCACTCCCGCCTGCGCAATGCAGAGAGCCAGCACCACGCGGCGGCGCGGCAGGAGGGCGCCAGCGATGCACCCGCGCCCGACAACGGCGCTCCGCTGGACGACGGCGAAGCCGCCTCCAAGGTTTCGGGCGCCGAGGCGGCTTCCGCCACCGGCCGCCGGCAGCGCAATGGCAATGCCCCGGCCCGCGACGATGGCTCCGCCCGCATTCTGTCGGTGGAGATCCAGAACCTGGGCGAACCGCAGGACGGCGGCTACGGCCGGCTGTCCGGCAAAGACCTGATCGCCCACATCACGGTGCGCGGCCGGGGGGGCGAGCGGCCCAATGTCGGCTTCATGATCGAGCAGTCCAAAGGGGTCGGCATCACGTCGCTGGCCACCCACGAAGAGGGCGCGGCGCCCGTGTCGCTGGGCGATGGCCTGTGGCGCTCGGTGCTGACGTTTCCCAGCCTGCCGCTGCACAGCGGGGACTACGTGATCAGTGCATTCCTCTTCGACGAGAGCGGCCTGGTGGTGTACGACGAGTGGTTCCAGTTCCTGAACTTCAACTGGGTCGCTGCAACCCTCATGCCGGGGCTGGTGAAATTGCCGCACCACTGGGGGTGAGCATGCCGGCCGGCCCACTGCAGGGCGCTTGCGTTCTGCCGCCGTGGACGGCCGGGATCTCCCTTCAACGAGATGCTATATTTTTGATAGCTTAATGCCCTAGTAGAATATGCGCCGGAGCCATTTTTTGCCAATGACGGTTTTCCGCCTTTCGGCAGGATCTTCCCCCGGCCCTTGACCCCATGAACGATCTGACCGCCCCTCCTCAAAAGGCCTCCGACTGGCTGGCCCTCGGAATCCAGCACCTCGAACGCGACGAGCGCGTCCTGGCCGCAGAGGCCTTGCGCCATGCCTTGCAGGACCGCGAAACGCGCCTCACCGCCCACCAGCTCATCGAGCAGCACACGTTGCCGGGCGCCTTCTCCCAGATGATGGGGCTGAACTGCGAGATCGCGCGCGCCGACGACATCTTTCGCTTCTTCGAGGGCCATCCCTCCAGTACCAACCCTCTGCGCGACTATCTCGCGGATGGCTGGCGCACGCTGTCCGAGCTGATGACGCTGCTGGAGACCGTGGACCGGCCTTTGCTCAAGACCCCGCGTTTCATGGAGTTCGCGAGCGGGCACGGCCGCTTCACGCGGCATCTGGTGAAGGCGCTGGGCGCGGACCGGGTGACGGTGTCCGACGTCGTGCCGGACGCCATGGCGTTCGCGCAGCGCACTTTCGGCGTGCGGAGCGTGCTGTCGTCCACCGTGCCGGAAAGCCTGGTGTGGGATCAGCAGTACGACGTGGTGTTCGTGCTGTCGCTGTTCAGCCACCTGCCGCGCCGCACCTGGGCCCGCTGGCTGCAGTGCCTGTACGACGGCGTGGCACCTGGAGGGGTTCTGGTGTTCTCCACGCATGGCTTGAAAGCGGCGGCGCACGACAGCGTTGCGCTGGACGATGACGGCTTCTTCTTCGCTCCGTCCAGCGAATCCCAGGCCATCGATGTGCAGGAATACGGCACCGCGTTCACGTCCGAGGACTTCGTCCTCGCGCGCATCGCGGAGACAGTGGGCGCGGACAAGCTCGTTCACCGTTCGCTGGTGCATTTCTGGAACCACCAGGATGCCTATGTGCTCGCCAAGCCCTGAGCGCAGGGTGTGGTGGGCCTGACTGACCCCCTTCCTGGCTCCGAGCCCTTTGACTGATTGAAATCCTGCGACAGGCGTTTTCCTCCATGACCACTCTGTTCGATCGCATCCAGCAACGATTTTGGGGACCGCCCCAGTGGGATGCCGAGCGCATTTCCGACGAGTGGTTCCGGGCGCACTTCCACTATGCGGCCGATGTGGTCCAGCACTGGCTGGGTTCGGCGCTGGATGTGAAGACGGCGCGGCTCCTCAACTTCGGTTGTGGCGACGGCATCACGGACCTGGCCCTGGTCCTGCGCCACGGGGCGACGTCGATCCATGGCATCGATATCCGGCAGGAGTACGCCAAGCTGCCGCGCATCGCGAAGGAGCAACTGGGCCTTCGCCGCGTGCCGAAGGCCCTGAGCTTCGAGACCATCGCACCCGCCACCCCGCTGGCTGGACGGCGGCCGGTGGACGGGATTTTCAGCTGGTCCACGTTCGAGCATGTGAGCCAGGACCAGCTCGAACCCATCGCCCGCGACCTGTACGCGGCGCTCAATCCCGGGGGCGTGTTCTTCCTGCAGATCGAGCCGCTGTATTTTTCTCCCTTCGGCTCGCACCTGCGGCGCTATGACGAGGTGCCCTGGCACCACCTGCTGGTGAGCGATGACGAGCTGTGGGCCATCATCCAGGCGCACGAAGGGCCGATCGATGGCGCCGAGCGCGATTTCGGCTTCGACGACTTCGGTGTCGAGGGGTACAAGAAGTTCGTCTTCAACGAGTACAAGGCATTGAACCGGCTGACGGCGGACGAGCTGGTGGCCCTGATGACCCGGGTGGGCTTTCGGGTCATTCGCCAGGAGCGGCGCAGTGTGCAGATGGACATTCCAGCGGCCCTGCACGGCCAATATCCGGACGAGTTGCTGCTCAACAACGAGATCTTTCTGCTGCTGGGCAAATAGGGCCCGGATCGCCCATCGCCGCCATCCATCGCACGAGGGCGCAGACGGGTCTTCCAAAAACAAAAAAGGGCTGCCGGAGAGGGCAGCCCTGTTTCATTCCGGCGCCGCGCGGCGCGGAGCCGGTTCAGGCTTGCAGCCAGTTCTTGACCCGGCGCTGCCACTGCGCCGGGATGCGCCGTGCAACGCCACGCAGCACCGGCAGCGAGCGCAGATAGACCACCGCCGACAGCACGCCTGATTTGGCGGCGGCGGTGGGTGTGGCCTGGGGCAGGTAGGGCTGCAGGTCGGCCAGGGTCATGGGGGTCAGCGCAGCCACGGGCCTGGAGTCCGCCAGGTAGTCGGTCTCGTAGCGGAACGGCGCGGACGATTCATGCGGCAAGAGGGCAGTCGGCTGTGCCTCGGCCAGGGCCGGGGCCTCGCCCCGGGCGAAATGCCGGTCGCGGACCTCGGTGAACCAGGCCAGCCATTGGGCGGGCGTGGCATCCCAGGGGTGCACCCAGCTCCAGGGCCGGCCCGCCAGCCGCTCGGCGAAGGCGCCGATGTCGGGCACGACCACCGGCAGGCCGGCCAGCAGCGCGGCGCTCAGGGTGTAGCTGTAGGTCTCGGGCCATTGGGCGGGGAACCAGACCAGGTCCGGCTCCAGCCATTGCAGCAGGCCGGGCAGGTCCTTCTCTTCATACTCGCCATGGATGGTCAGGCGGGCGCGGGGCTGCGTCTGAAGGTGGCGGTAGCCGTAGCCGATCAGGTGGAAATCCACGAGGGCGTTGCGGCGGGCCGCCTCGGCGGCCACGGCTTCCAGCACGTCCGCGCCCTTGATGGCGCTCAGGGCGCCGATCACCACCACCCGCAGCCGTTGGCCAGGCTGCAGCGTGCGCGGCGCGGGCAGCGGCAGCGCCGCGCTGTCGGGCAGATCGGTGTGCGGTACGGCGTGCACGTGCGCCGCCGGCGCGAAGCCGGCGATGCGCCGCGCCGTGTCGTGGCTGGGCGCGAGCACCCGGCGTGCGCCGGTGAGCAGGCGCGCATTCGCGCCACGCCATTCGGCGACGGTGCCGCCCAGGGGGGAATGCATCTCCGGCGTGCAGCACTTGCATTGCCCGGGACCGATCTCGCCGGCGTACCGGTTGGTCGTGTCGGTCATCGAGATGTGCGTGCAGTAGCTGTAGTAGTCGTGCGCGGTGAAGTCGTAGGGCACATCCAGCAGGTGCGGGATGTTGCGAACTTCCTGGCCGTGGCCCAGCAGGTGGTGAAAGTGCACCTGCCGCACGCCCAGCTGCCGCAGCACGCCGAGCAGGTCGTCGTACTGGTCGTTCAGGCGGAAGGTGAGTTCGAAGCCCTCGTCCTGCCCCGCCATGCGCAGCCGCACGCTGTGCCCAGGCGCGGGCGTGAGGGTCAGGAAGGTGGCCTGGTCCGCCAGGTGCGCGGCCAGTTCGCGGACATGCCGGACCGTGCCACCGGCCCGGTCGTGCAGCACGGCGAGCACGGCCGGCAGGCCGGCCTCGGCGATGCGGGCCACGTCGAGCGCCAGCCGGTAGGGCTGCGCCGGATCGGCCTGCACGAACGCATGCACGTCGCGCTCATAGCGCGGATGCAGGCGGCGCAGGGTTTCCATGGCCGCGAGTTCGCGCGGGCTCTTGCTGTCGCCGAAGCTGACCCCGCCGGTGTGCAGCACGAAGGTGTCCAGCAGGTGCAGGTTGCGCCAGCCGGCCGCGTGCGCGCGCTGGCAGAAATCGTTTTCCTCGCCGTAGCCCTTGCCGAAATGCTCGGTATCGAACAAGCCCAACTGCACCAGGCAATCGCGCCGGATGTACATGCAAAAGCCGACGCCCGTGGGCACGTCCACGACCGCGCCCGGGTGGGTCCTGGCGCACAGTGCGTCCAGGCGGGCCGTGTCGTAGCCGGGCGGCAGGTCGTTGTCCTTGCAAAAGCGCGGGTAGCTGCAGATGGTGGCGTTGTTGGAGAACGGGGTCACCGAGGCCACCTTGGCATCGCCGTAGGCGGCGTTGCGGATGCGGTCGAGCCAGTCGTTGGCGACCTCCGTGTCGCTGTTGAGCAGCAGCACGTCGTTGGTGCCGCTCAGGGCCATGCCGCGGTTGACGGTGCCGACGAAGCCGAGGTTCTCCTCGTTTTCCAGCAGCACGATGCGCTCGTCCTGCTTGGCCCGCTCGCGCAGCCAGGCCGTGACTTCGGGCTCGGGGCTGGCGTCGTTGATGACGATGAGGCGGTAGGGCGTGGCGCACGGGCTGGCCAGCACGGAATCGACGCACATCTGCGTGTCGGCCAGGCCCCGGTAGACCGGCACGATCACATCCACGGGGTGCTGCGGCGGCGTGACCTGCACGGGCCCCTGCGCCGCCGCTGCTGCGGCGGCATGCTTGGGCGCACGGCCCAGAAGGCGGTCCACGCGCATCTTGGTGTGGACGAGGGGGCGGGTCGCGCGGAACACGGTGGAGTTTTCGATTGTTTTCAAGTGGTGGGCGAGGGCGCCGTAGTCGTGTTGCAGGCGGCCCAGTTCATGCTGCAGTCGGGTGGCGTTGCGCTGGAACTGGGCGGACTCCTGCTGCAGGTCGGCCCGCTGGCGCAGCAGCGTCTGGGTGCTGCTCTTGAGCGTGGCGTTGTGCTCCAGCAAGGCCTGGTTGGTGTACTCCAGGGTGCGCTTGTCGCCCTCGAGCACTTCCTTTTGCTCGCCCAAAGCGCGCTTTTCCAATTCGAGCGCCTCGCGGGTCTGGTTCAGCCGCCGCTCGGCCTCGTGCCGGGCCCGGGTCGCGTCCTTTTCAAGCTTGGCGATGCGGTCCTGTAAGGGGAACACGGCGCCGGACAGGGTCAGGTAGTCGGCGGACATGGGCCATCCCAGGTCGATGTCCAGCGCGGCCCCGCGGCCGGCCTGGGCGGCCAGCACATCCTGGGGGATCGGCAGCTCCAGCCAGGGGTCGTCGCCAGTGAGCAGCAGCAAGGTGGCGGGGGAGGCGGCCGGCATGGGCTGCTCCCACACGATCTGGCGGTGGGGCGAGCGGGCCAGCAGCGAGCGCGATGCAGTGTCGGCCTGCCACGTCCACACCGCGTCGCCCTGGGCATTGCGCAGGGTGATGCCGTGCAGGTGCATGAAGCCGGGGCGGTCTGCCGGGTCGAGCCTCACGTTCGTGAGGGGCGTGGGCGTCTCGGGCAGTGCGAAGCGCACCGTCTGGCGTTCGCGACCAATGATGCCGGTGGCGGTCAGCTTGCGGTCTTCGGCGTATTCGCCGTTCTGGCCCAGGTAGAGCTGGGCGGTGAACAGGGCATGGGCTTCCTGCGGGTCCGGCGTGCCGCTCTGGTCCTCGGCGATGGCCTGGGCGACAGGCTGCGCCGCAGCGATGAACTGGTAGGCCATGGCATCGGGTGCGCCGAGCAAATGGCGCGACACGGCCGGTGGCAGCAGGTCGAAGGCGGCCTTGAACTCCGATTCGGGCACCTCGCGGCGCACGGTGTCGATCTGGTCGACGGCCCAGCGCTGCTCGCCCAGGAACCGCCCCAATGATCGCCGGGTGAAGAAGCGAAGGTGGGTGCGGTCCAACAGGCCTTCCTCCCGGTAGCGGAATTCACCCTGCAGTAATTCGGCCACCAGGCCGCAGTAGCCGGCGTTGGGCACCGAAATCAGCAGTTGACCACCGGTTGCCAGCAGTTCGCGGCATTGCGCCAGGATGCCCTCCGGGCGGCGCAGGTGTTCGAGCACGTCGGCACACACGATGTAGTCGTAGCGCTGGCCGGTAAAAAGGGTAACCAGATCGCACGTTTCCAGATCGGACACTTCCACGCGCCGGTAGTGGGGGCGGGCGTGTTCGGCCTCGGCTTCGCTGAGCGTCACGCCATCGCTGGTGCAGCCCCGGGTCTCTGCCAGATATTGCCCGAGTGCGCCGCTGCCGCAGCCCAGGTCGAGCACCGTGGATCCCTCGCGGACAAGGCTCGCCAGCACGGAAAGGGAGGTGCGTTCGTCTTGCTTGATGGTGCGCAGATAGACGTGCAAATCCTCGATTGTTTGGGTCATCCCCGGATTATGACGGGCGCATGGCAGCGGCCCGCTTGGCAGGACGGTGTGCGAGGCAGACGACAATAGCGTGTTCATGATGTCATCTCTCAATGCGGAACGGGGCCTGGTGGTCTCGCTGATCAGCCACGGCCACGGGCCCTGGGTGCAGGTTTTGCTGCAGGATCTGGCGCGCCTGTGCGGGGCCAGCGTTTCGCGCGTGGTGCTCACGCTCAACCTGCCCGAGGCCGAGCCGCAGGCCCCCGCCGGAGGCTGGCCCTTCGTGCTGGAGATTCGCCGCAATGCGTCGCCCCTGGGCTTCGGCGCCAACCACAACCGCGCATTGCGCGGGGCGGCCGAACCGATGGTCTGCGTGCTCAACCCCGACGTCAGCCTGCTCGGCGCGAACCCGTTTCCCACGCTGTGCGAGGCCGCCCTGCCGGCGGACGTGGGCTGCGCCTACCCGGAGCAGGTGGACGGCCGCGGCCAGTTGCAGGATTCCGAGCGCGAGCTGCCGTCGCCCGCTGCGCTGTGGCGCCGCCGCGTGCTCGGGCAACGGGAGCACCGGGTGGACTGGGTGAACGCGGCGTTCCTGGTGATGCGGCGGGCGGTGTGGGACGCGCTGGAGGGATTCGATGAAGGGTATTTCATGTATTGCGAGGATGTGGATTTGAGCTTGCGCATGCGGCTGAGGGGCCTGCGGCTGCACAAGGGCGCGGCCCGCGTGGGCCATGTCGGGCAGCGCGACAGCCAGCGCCGCATGGCCTACCTCGCCTGGCACGTGCGCAGCCTGTGGCGGCTGTGGCGCTCGCCGGTGTATCGGCAGGCACGATCTTTGTTACCGGAGGGCCCCCGCGGCCCGCATACCATCGGCGCTCCATGATCTGGTTGTCTCTGGTTGCGTTTCTGGTTTCCACGCTGGTGGCTGCGGGCATCGTCCGTTGGGGGCGCGACCACGCGTCCGTGTATGGCGACACCATGCCGCAGCGGTTCCACCTGGGGGATATTCCCCGGCTGGGCGGGGCGGCGCTGCTGGCCGGCATGGTCTGCAGCTGGATGCTGGGGGTGGTTCAGACGTCGTGGATGGGCGATCCGGGCTCGCTGCGGCTCGGCGCCTGGGTGGTGTGGTGGATCGTGGCGCTCCTGCCGTCGGCGGTGGGCGGCATCGTGGAAGACCTGACGCAGCGCTTGACCGTGCGCTATCGCCTGCTGCTCACGGCGCTGTCGGGCGGGCTGGCGCTGATGGTGCTGCAGCTGAACGTGCAGCGCATGGGCCTGCCCTGGCTGGACGGCTTCCTGGCCCAGACGCCCTGGCTGGGCATGGTGATCGTGGTGCTGGCGGTGGCCGGCCTGCCGCACGCCTTCAACATCATCGACGGCTACAACGGCCTGGCGGGCATGGTGGCGTTCATCGTCTGCCTGGCGCTGGCGCACGTCAGCCTGCAGGTGGGGGACCGGTCGCTCGCGACGCTGTTCGTTTGCACGGCGGCGGCCACGGCCGGGTTCCTGGTGTGGAACTACCCGCGCGGCATGATCTTCGCCGGCGATGGGGGCTCCTACATCTGGGGCGTGGTGATCGCGCTGGGCAGCATCTCGCTCGTGCAGCGCAACCAGGACGTGTCGCCCTGGTTCCCGATGCTGCTGCTGATCTACCCGGTGTGGGAGACCGTCTTCTCCATCTATCGCAAGCTGGTGCGCGGGGTCTCGCCGGGCGTGGCGGACGCGCTGCACTTTCATCAGCTCATCTACCGGCGCATCGTGCGCGGGGTGTTCCACGACGACGAGTCCCGCCGGGTGCTCATGCGCAACAACCGCACCTCGCCCTACCTGTGGGGTTTTACCCTGCTGACGGTGGTGCCCGCGGTGCTGTTCTGGAGCAACACGGTCGTGCTGGCGATCTTCTGCGCCCTCTTCATGATCGCCTACGTCTCCGCCTACCTGGCCATCGTGCGCTTCAAGGTGCCCAGCTGGCTGCGGCACTGAAGACCGCCCACGGGCCGATGCTGATTGGCATCGCCCGGTGCCGTCCGGGCCCGTTCCTGCGCCCGTCCCGCCCCAGCGCCGTCCGGGGGCCGGGGCAAGGCACAATGCGCATCTCCATCGCTTAACCGCTCCTTCAGCCGCGAGCTCTTCATGACGACCGACCTTCTTTCGATTGCTCCGCGCGACAAGGCCGAAATCCTGGCCCAGGCGCTGCCCTACATCCGCAAGTTCCATGGCAAGACCATGGTCATCAAATATGGCGGCAACGCCATGACCGACCCGGCGCTGCAGGCCGACTTCGCCGAGGACGTGGTGCTGCTCAAGCTGGTGGGCATGAACCCGGTGGTGGTGCACGGCGGCGGCCCGCAGATCGAGACCGCGCTCAACCGCCTGGGCAAGAAGGGCCAGTTCATCCAGGGCATGCGGGTGACCGACGCCGAAACCATGGAAGTCGTGGAGTGGGTGCTGGCGGGCGAAGTTCAGCAGGACATCGTGGGCCTGATCAACCAGGCGGGCGGCAAGGCCGTGGGCCTCACCGGGCGCGACGGCGGCATGATCCGCGCCCAGAAGCTCAAGATGGTGGACAACAAGGACCCGAGCATCGAGCACGACATCGGCCAGGTGGGCGACATCGTCTCCATCGACCCGAGCGTGGTCAAGGCGCTGCAGGACGATGCGTTCATCCCCGTCATCAGCCCCATCGGCTTCGGCGAGAACAACGAGAGCTACAACATCAACGCCGACGTCGTGGCCAGCAAGCTCGCCACCGTGCTGCAGGCCGAAAAGCTCGTGCTCCTCACCAACATCCCGGGCGTGCTGAACAAGGCGGGCGAACTGCTCACCGACCTTACCGCCCGCGAGATCGACACGCTGTTCGCCGATGGCACCATCTCCGGCGGCATGCTGCCCAAGATCGCCGGCGCCCTCGATGCCGCCAAGGCCGGGGTGAACGCGGTGCACATCATCGACGGCCGCGTGCCGCACGCCATGCTGCTGGAAATCCTGACCGAGCAGGCCTACGGCACCATGATCCGCAGCCACTGAGATGCCCGTCTGCGCCTTGCCCGCCGTGCAGCGCGCCGCCCCCGGCGGGGCCGCGCCGGTCCGTTCCTGAGCGGGTGACAGGGCGATGCGCCTGCTGCTGGTCGAGGACGACGTCATGCTGGCCAGCGGCATCAAGCTGGG
The DNA here is from genome assembly GCF_032929295.1 of Acidovorax sp. BLS4. Classification (NCBI taxonomy): domain Bacteria; kingdom Pseudomonadati; phylum Pseudomonadota; class Betaproteobacteria; order Burkholderiales; family Comamonadaceae; genus Acidovorax; species Acidovorax sp. BLS4. The sequence goes on along the minus strand of NZ_CP136797.1, from coordinate 3,701,658 downwards.
CCTGACCGACGCCGGCTATGCGGTGGACTGGGTGGGCAGCGGCGAGCGGGCCGAAGAGGTGCTGCGCACCGAATCGTTCGACGCCGCGATCATCGACATCGGCCTGCCGGGCATGGACGGCCTGGAACTCACGCGCTGCCTGCGCCGCCCCGAGATGGCCCATCCGGCCATGCCGGTGCTCATCCTCACGGCGCGCGACGCCCTGCACGACCGCGTGCAGGGGCTCGACCTGGGCGCCGACGACTACATGGTCAAGCCCTACGAGCTGCCCGAGTTGCTGGCGCGGCTGCGGGCCCTGCTGCGGCGCTCTCAGGCCGCGACCACGGCCATCCTGAGCTTCGGGCCGCTGGAGCTGGACACCGCCGGCCGCACCGTGAGCATCCGCACCGTCAGCGATCCCCATGCGCGCCAGCCCATCGAGCTGGGCCCGCGCGAGTGGACGGTGCTGGAATACCTGCTGATCCACGCGCCCAAGCCGGCCAGCAAGGAAAAGCTGCTGCAGGCCCTGACCGGCTGGGACAAGGAAATCACGCCCAATGCGGTGGAGGTGTACGTGTCCCGCCTGCGCAGCAAGCTGGAGCCCAATGGCGTGGCGCTGCGCTCCATCCGGGGCTTCGGCTACCGGCTGGAGCTGCAGCCCCCGCGCGGCTGAGCGCGCCCCGCCGTCTCCGCGCCCGCCCACCCCTGCACCCGCCCACCCCGGCCGCCGCCATGACCTCCGCGCTGCGCATCCGGCTGCTGCTGCTGCTGATCCTGCCGCTGTGCGCCCTGGCGCTGGCGGGCGCGTGGCTCGACTACCGCTCGGCGGACGAGGCCGCCAGCCGGCACGACCAGCGCCTGCTGCGGCTGCTGCCGGCGCTGGCCGACTCGGTGGTGGCCCCGCCCGTGAGCGACGGCGGCCCGCCGCTGCTGCTGCTCGCGCCCCCGGTGGAGGAGTTCCTGCGCCAGAACAGCGGCTTTTCCGGCTACAGCGTGCAGGACCTGTCCGGCCGCGTGCTGCTGGGCGAGGACTGGGTGCAGAGCGCCGTGCCGGCCACGCACGACCCCGAGTTCCACAGCGTCGAGTACGACAGCGTCACCTACCGCGTGGCCGTCCAGCGCAGCCGCACGGGGGCGGGCGAGCTGGTGGTGGCGCTGGCCGACGGCTCCGATCCGCGCCAGCAGTGGGGCAAGCAGATGCTGCTGCGCGTGCTGCTGCCCAACCTGGTGCTGGTGGCGGCCGCGGCGCTGGCCATCCACTGGGCCGTGCGCCGCGCGTTCAAGCCGCTGGTGGACCTGGCCGAGGCCGTCGCCCGGCGCTCGCCCCGGGACTTGAACCCCATCGACGAAGCGGCGTCGCCCGTGGAGGTGCGGCCCCTGGTGTACTCGCTGAACCGGCTGTTCGCCCTGGTGAACGAGCAGGCCGAGGGTCAGCGCCGCTTCGTGGCCGACGCCGCACACCAGCTGCGCACGCCGCTGGCCAGCCTGCAGGCACAGGTGGAAGCCTGGGCGCTGTCCGCGCAGGCGGGCAGTGGCCGGGAGGGCCATGGATCAAAACAGGCTCCAGCGCAAATGGTACTAGGGCATGGTGCTATATATTTAGGAGCGGACCAGATCGAGAAGCTGCGGCAGGCCACCCGCCGCACCTCCAAGCTGGCGCACCAGTTGCTGGCCCTGTCGCGCGCGGATGCCCGCAGCCTGGACGCACAGGCCATGCAGAGCGTGGATCTGAAGGACCTGTGTGAAAGCCTGCTGGAGGCATTCCTCGACGCAGCCACCGCCAAGGGGCTGGACCTGGGGCTGGAGGTCGCGCCGGCCCGCGCCGTGGGCCACGGCTGGCTGCTTCGCGAGCTGCTCACCAACCTGGTGGACAACGCCATCAAATACACGCCGGCCGGTGGCGCCGTGACCATCCGCTGCGGCGGCGCTGCCAACGGCGGCGCGTTCCTGCAGGTCGAGGACGACGGACCGGGCATTCCCGAGGCGGAGCAGGCGAGGGTGCTGCAGCGCTTTTACCGGGTGCCGGGGGCTGCGGGGGAGGGCACCGGACTGGGGCTGGCCATTGCCGACGAAATCGCGCGCGTGCACGGCGCGGCGCTGGGCCTGGGGCGCGGGCCGGCCGGCCGGGGGCTGGTGGTGACGGTGTTTTTCGCGCCGACGCGCAAGGTTCGCTAGCCGCCTGTGCCGCTGATGGTTCCGCCGCCCTGGCGGCGCAGCGTGGCGCTGGAAAGGCGGGGACGTCTGCACCGAAGTCCGGCGGGACCGTGTGCGAGAATCAATTGCATACATCTGTTGCCCATGTCCGAACTCCAGTCCCTGCCTGAACCTGTCGCCACCGGGGCGCAAGACGTCCCTGCGGCCCGCAAACGTCCCAAGCCGGGGGAGCGGCGAGTGCAGATCCTGCAGGCGCTGGCCGGCATGCTGGAGCAGCCCGGATCGGAGCGCATCACCACGGCCGCGCTGGCGGCGCGCCTTTCGGTCAGCGAGGCGGCTCTGTACCGGCACTTCGCGAGCAAGGCGCAGATGTTCGAGGGCCTGATCGATTTCATCGAGCAATCGGTCCTCACGCTGGTGAACCAGATCATGGAGCGCGGTGCGCAGTCCGACACCTCGGGCACGCAGCAGGCCGCGCGCATCGTCGCCATGGTGCTGCAGTTCGGCGAGCGCAACCCCGGCATGGTGCGCGTGATGGTGGGCGATGCCCTGGTGCTGGAGAACGAGCGCCTGCAACAGCGCATGAACCAGTTCTTCGACAAGATCGAATCGAGCCTGCGGCAGTGCTTGCGCCCCGCCGCGCAGGCCGCCGGGGCCGATGCCCCTACGGTGGATGCCCAGGTAAGAGCCGCAGCGCTGTGCGATCTGGTGCGGGGGCGGCTGCAGCGGCATGCGCGCTCGGGCTTTCGGCGCGCGCCCAGCGAGCACCTCGAGGCCACGCTCGCGCTGCTGCTCTGACCCGCTGTCCCTGACCGGCTGCGGGTCCTGCTGCCTGGGTGATGCCAGGCATTCCAGACGTTCTACTTCCCCGAAGCGCGCCAGACCGGCCGGGCTGGCGGTGCCGCTTGGTGCAGTCGCACTGCGTTGCTTCGTCCCACCGTTCCAGCGTTGCGCGCGCGGCTAGGGGTTTTCCCGGTGCAGAGCCCCTCATCGCCCCGCGGGATGGGCAGGCCCGGCGTTTTCATGCAAAATAGCACGATCGTTCGTTTTATTTTTTCCATGCCGGTCACCCCCCTCCCATCCCGCTCCGTTCGCTCCGCCAGCACCCGCGAAGGCCGCGCCTTGCAAAAGGGCCAGCAGACCAAGGCGGCGATCGTCGAGGCCGCATTGGGCCTGGCCACGCACATCGGGCTGGAAGGCCTGTCGATCGGTGCGCTGGCGGACGTGACGGGCATGAGCAAGTCCGGCGTGTTCGCCCATTTTGGTTCGCGCGAGGAGCTGCAGATCTCCGTCATCCGCGAATACCACGCGCGCTTCGAGCAGGAAGTGTTCTACCCGGCCGTGTCCGCCCCACGGGGCCTGCCGCGGCTGCGGGCCCTGTTCGGCAACTGGATGAAGCGCACCTCCATCGAAATCGATTCGGGCTGCATCTACATCAGCGGTGCCGTGGAGTTCGACGACCGCACCGGCCCCGTGCGCGATGCGCTGGCCAGTTCGGTGCTGACCTGGCTGGCCGCCATGAAGCGCGCCATCGACCAGTGCAAGGAGCAGGGCGAACTGCGCGGCGACGTGAATGCCGAGCAGATGCTGTTCGAGATCCACGGCCTCATCCTGGCGCTGCACTACGAGGCGCGCTTCCTGCAGACACCTGGCTCCATCGACCGGGCCAATGCCGGCTTCGACAGCATCCTCACCCGCTATGGCGCACCGCCGCCCGCGCAGGATTGACCGACCCGTTTTGCTTTTCTCTCCCCCCCTTTCTTTTCATTTCCCACCCTTTCCATCCAAGGAGCCCCCCATGCCGACCTACACGCCGCCCCTTCGCGACATGCAATTCGTACTGCACGAGGTGTTCAAGGCGACCGAAGAACTGAAGGCCCTGCCCAAGCATGCCGACGTGGACGTGGACACCATCAACGCCGTGCTGGAAGAGGCGGGCAAGTTCGCCACGGGCGTGGCGTTCCCGCTCAACATCAGCGGGGACGAGGAAGGCTGCACGCTCGACAAGGCGACGCACGAGGTGACCACGCCCAAGGGTTTCAAGCAGGCCTACGCGCAGTACGTGGAAGGCGGCTGGGCGGCCCTGAGCTGCGAGACCGAGTACGGCGGCCAGGGCCTGCCGTTCGTGCTGAACCAGTGCCTGTATGAAATGCTCAACAGCGCCAACCAGGCCTGGACGATGTACCCCGGCCTGTCGCACGGCGCCTACGAGGCGCTGCATGCGCACGGCACGCCCGAGCAAAAGAAGCTCTACCTGCCCAAGCTGACCAGCGGCGAATGGACCGGCACCATGTGCCTGACCGAGCCCCATTGCGGTACGGACCTGGGGCTGCTGCGCACCAAGGCCGAGCCCGTGGCCGGCGCGCCCGAGGGCACCTACAAGATCACCGGCAACAAGATCTTCATCAGCGCGGGCGAGCACGATTTCACCGAGAACATCGTCCACCTCGTGTTGGCCCGCCTGCCCGATGCGCCCAAGGGCAGCAAGGGCATCAGCCTGTTCATCGTGCCCAAGTACCACGTGAACGCCGACGGCTCGCTGGGCGAGCGCAACCCGATCTTCTGCGCCGGGCTGGAGCACAAGATGGGCATCCACGGCAATGCCACGGCGCAGATCGCCATCGACGGCGCCATCGGCACGCTGGTGGGCCAGCCGCACAAGGGCCTGCAGGCCATGTTCGTGATGATGAATGCCGCGCGCCTGGGCGTGGGCAACCAGTCGCTGGGCCTGACCGAAGTGGCGTTCCAGAACGCGCTGGCCTACGCCAAGGACCGCACGCAGATGCGCAGCCTGTCGGGCACGAAAGCCAAGGACAAGGATGCCGATCCGATCATCGTGCACCCCGACGTGCGCAAGATGCTGCTGACCGCCAAGGCCTATGCCGAGGGCGCCCGCGCGCTGCAGATCTACTGCACGCTGCTGCTGGACAAGGCGCACAGCCACCCCGACGAGAAGGTGCGCCAGGAGGCCGACGAACTGGTGGCGCTGCTCACGCCCATCGTCAAGGCCTTCATCACCGACAACGGGCACATCGCCACCAACGCCTGCATGCAGGTCTTCGGCGGCCACGGCTTCATCAAGGAATGGGGCATGGAGCAGTTCGTGCGCGACAACCGGATCAACATGATCTATGAAGGCACCAACACCATCCAGTCGCTGGACCTGCTGGGCCGCAAGGTGCTGGGCAACAACGGCGCCACGCTCAAGAAGTTCGGCAAGCTGGTGGGCCAGCTGGTGCAGGAAGAGGGCGTGAACGAGAAGATGGCCGAGTTCATCAATCCCATCGCCTACCTGGGCGAGCAGATGACCAAGTTCACCACCGAGATCGGCTTCAAGGGCTTCCAGAACCCCGACGAAGTGGGCGCCGCCGCCGTGGACTACCTGCGCGTGGCCGGCCACCTGGTGTTCGGCTACCTGTTCGCCCGCATGGCCCAGGTGGCGCTGCGCGAGATCGCCAACGGCAACACCGACCCGTTCTATGTCGCCAAGCTGCAGACGGCGCGTTTTTACTTCGCCAAGCTGTTCCCCGAAACGGCCACGCTGATGCGCACCGCGCGTGCCGGCGCCAAGCCGCTGATGGACACCGACGCCGCGTTGGCCTGACCGCACCGGCCGCCCCCTTCCCCGCCTTTTTTTGCACTGGAGCCGTTATGAATAAAGCGCTAGCAACGATGTTGTGTGTGGCCATGGCCGCCCCCGCGTGGGCCCAGATGTCGCCCGTGGGCGGGTGGCGCAGCATCGACGACAAGACGGGCGAGGCCAAGGCCGAGATCCGCATCGCCGAAACGGGCGGCGCGCTCACCGGCCGCATCGAGAAGTCGCTGAAGAAGGACACGCCCGCCGATGCGGTCTGCGTCGAATGCCAGGACGACCGCAAGGGCCAGCCCATCGCCGGCCTGGAGATCATCCGGGGCGGCAAGAAGGCCGAAGGCAAGGACGTGTGGGAGGGCGGCAAGATCCTCGACCCCGAAAACGGCAAGGAATACCGCGCCAGCTTCACGCCCATCGACGGCGGCGCCAAGCTGGAGGTGCGCGGCTACCTCGGCCCGTTCTGGCGCACGCAGGTCTGGCAGCGCATGCAGTAACCCATTCCAAAGAAACCAACCATGTCCCGATTCCAAGTGAAGAAAGTCGCCGTGCTCGGCGCGGGCGTGATGGGTGCGCAGATCGCCGCCCACCTCGCCAACGTGAAGGTGCCGGTCGTCCTGTTCGACCTGCCCGCCAAGGAAGGCCCGAAGAACGGCATCGTCACCAAGGCCATCGAGGGGCTCAAGAAGCTCAAGCCCGCGCCGCTGGGCGTGGCGGAAGATGCCGCGCTGATCGGCCAGGCCAATTATGAAGAGCACCTGGAGCAGCTGCGCGGGTGCGATCTCATCATCGAGGCGATCGCCGAGCGCATGGACTGGAAGCTCGATCTCTACAAGAAGATCGCGCCCTTCGTCGCACCCGGCGCCATCGTGGCCTCGAACACCTCCGGCCTGTCGATCACGCGCCTGAGCGAGGCGCTGCCCGACGCCATCAAGCCGCGCTTTTGCGGCATCCACTTCTTCAACCCGCCGCGCTACATGACGCTGGTGGAACTGATCGACACGCCGACGACCCGGCCCGAGGTGCTCGACCAGCTGGAAGCCTTCGTGACCAGTGGCCTCGGCAAGGGCGTGGTGCGCGCGCACGACACGCCCAACTTCATCGCCAATCGCGTCGGCATCGCCGGCATGCTGGCGACGATGAAGGAAGTGGAGAACTTCGGACTGACCTACGACGTGGTGGACGACCTCACGGGCAAGAAGCTGGGCCGCGCCAGCAGCGGCACCTTCCGCACCGCCGATGTGGTGGGCTTGGACACCATGGCCCACGTCATCAAGACGCTGCAGGACAACCTGAGCGAAGACGCTACCAAAGGGGCTGCGCAGTTTGATCCGTTCTACGGCAGCTTCGGCACGCCCGAGGTGCTGAACAAACTCATCGAGATGAAGAACCTGGGCCAGAAGGCCAAGGCGGGCTTCTACAAGAAGGTGGGCCGCGACATCCTGCGCTTCGACCTGGAAAGCGGCGAATACGTGCCCGGTGGCCAGAAGGCCGACGAGGTGTATGCCCGCATGCTGAAGAAGCCTGCCGGCGAGCGCCTGAAGCTGCTGCGCCATACCGAGGGGGCGCAGGGCCGCTTCCTCTGGGCCATCCTGCGCAACAGCTTCCATTACGCCGCCGTGCATCTGGGCACCATCGCCGACAACGCGCGCGACGTGGACCAGGCCATGCGCTGGGGCTTCGGCATGAAGCAGGGCCCCTTCGAGCTGTGGCAGGAAGCCGGCTGGCTGGAGGTGGCGAAGATGATCCAGGAGGATATCGACGCCGGCAAGGCGCTCAGCAAGGCGCCGCTGCCCGACTGGGTGTTCAAGGGCCCGGTGGCCGAGGCCGGCGGCGTGCACACGGCCGAAGGATCGTGGAGCGCTTCGCGCGCCAAGTTCGTCCCGCGCCGCCAGCTGCCCGTGTACGAGCGCCAGCACTTCCCCGAGAAGCTGCTGGGCGAGGCGCTGCCCGACTGGCGCACGGCCGGCACCACGGTGTCCGAGTCCGATGCGCTGCGCACCTGGACGCTGGACAAGGATGGAGGCTCCTCCGGTCGCCGGATCCTGATCGCCAGCATCCAGAGCAAGATGCATGCGATCAGCCCCGATGTGATGGAGGGCCTCGTCGAAGCCATCGACATCGCCGAGCGCGAATACGACGGCCTGGTGATCTGGTCCGGCGACGCGCCGTTCAGCGTGGGCGCCGATCTGGCCGCCACCATGCCGGCCTTCGTCGTGGCCGGCATCTCGGCCATCGAGATCGTCGAGCAGGAGCTGCAGAACCTCATGCTGCGCCTGCGCTACGCGCAGGTGCCGGTGGTGTCCGCCATCCACGGCATGGCACTGGGTGGCGGCTGCGAGCTGGCCGTGTATTCGGCCCGCCGCGTGGCGCACATGGAAAGCTACATCGGCCTCGTCGAAGTGGGCGTGGGCCTGGTGCCGGGCGCTGGCGGCCTGACCTACATCGCGCGCCGTGCGGCCGAGAACGCCGCCGCCTCCACGGGCAAGGACATCCTGCCCTTCCTGACCGAAGGCTTCACCGCCGCGGCCATGGCCAAGGTGGGCACCAGCGCGCTGGAATCGAAGAAGCTCGGCTACCTGCTGGACAGCGACATCGTCGTGCCGCACAAGGACGAGGTGCTGTTCGTCGCCCTGAACGAGGCCAAGGCGATGGCGGCCAGCGGCTGGCGTGCGCCCAACAAGCGCCTGTTCCCCGTGGCCGGCCGCAGCGGCATCGCCACCATCCGCGGCTCGCTGGTGAACATGCGCGACGGCGGCTTCATCAGCGACCACGACCAGCACATCGCCACCCTGATCGCCGAGATCGTGTGCGGCGGCGACGTGGATGCCGGCACGCTGGTGAGCGAGGAATACCTGATGGCGCTGGAGCGCAAGGCTTTCTGCGCGCTCATCCAGCACCCCAAGACGCAGGAGCGCATCCTGGGCATGCTGAACACCGGCAAGCCCCTGCGCAACTGATGTGCCATCGGACGACCGCATGACGACCTCCACCGGCGCATTCCCGCCCAACTGCATGCAGCTCCAGCTGGAACAGGTGGACGAGTTCCCGAAGTTCCTGCGCCCCTGGGTGCGCAACCTGGTGCTGCGCCGCGCCGTGCCGTTCACCCGCACGGCGCGGGTGGAGTTCATCGAGATGTCGCCGAACCGCGTGGAAGTGCGCCTGCCCAACGAGCACCGCGTGCGCAATCACGTCGGCAGCATCCACGCCTCGGCCATGAACCTGCTGGCCGAGACGGCCACGGGCATGGCGATGGGCCTGAACGTGCGCGACGACTGCCTGCCGCTGGCCAAGGACCTGAAGATGGCCTTTCGCAAGCGCGCCACGGGCGCCTTGCGCGCGGTGGCGGTGCTGACCGACGCGCAGCGCCAGGCCATGCAGGACAGCGACAAGGGCGAGATGCAGGTGCAGGTCACCGTGACGGACGAGGCCGGCATCGAGCCGGTGGAATGCGAATTCACGTGGGCCTGGATTCCGTCCAGCCGCCCCGCCAAGTAACTGACTGATTGACTGACCGATCGATTGATCGATTGAAGGAGCCTTCTCCATGGCAAAACAAATGCAGGACGCCTACATCGTCGCCGCCACGCGCACGCCCATCGGCAAGTCGCACCGCGGCTTCTTCCGCAACACCCGCCCCGACGATCTGCTGGCGACCACCCTCAAGGCGGCCCTGGCCCAGGTGCCCGGGCTGGACCCGGCCTCCATCGAAGACATCATCTGCGGCTGCGCGATTCCGGAAGGCGCCCAGGGGCTGAACGTGGCGCGCATCGGCGCGGTGCTGGCGGGGCTGCCCACCAGCGTGGGCGGCATCACCGTGAACCGCTTCTGCGCCTCGGGCCTGTCGGCCGTGCAGATGGCGGCCGACCGCATCCGCGTGGGCGAGGCCGACGTGATGATCGCCGCCGGCGTGGAAAGCATGAGCATGGTGCCCATGATGGGCAACACGCCCTCGCTGTCGCCCAGCATCTTCGCCAAGGACGGCGACGTGGGCATCGCCTACGGCATGGGCCTCACGGCCGAGAAGGTGGCGCAGCAGTGGAAGGTGTCGCGCGAGGACCAGGACGCCTTCGCGCTGCAGTCGCACCAGAAGGCGCTGGCCGCGCAGCAGGCCGGCGAGTTCACCGACGAGATCACGCCCATCGAGGTGACCGACCGCACGGCGGACCTGGAGACGGGCGAGAGCATCGCCAAGACCCGCACCGTGGCGCTGGACGAAGGCGCACGGCCCGACACCAGCCTGGAAGGCCTCGCCAAGCTCAAGACGGTGTTCGCCGCGCGGGGCTCCGTCACCGCCGGCAACAGCTCGCAGACCAGCGACGGCGCGGGCGCGCTGATCCTGGCGAGCGAGGCAGCCGTGAAGCGTTTCGGCCTCACGCCGTTGGCCCGCTTCGTGAGCTTCGCCAGCAAGGGCGTGCCACCCAGCATCATGGGCATCGGCCCCATCGAGGCCATTCCGGCCGCGCTGCGCTATGCGGGCCTCAAGCACGAAGACATCGACTGGTTCGAGCTGAACGAAGCCTTCGCCGCGCAGTCGCTGGCGGTCGTGCGCCAACTGGGCCTGGACCCTTCCAAGGTCAATCCCATGGGTGGCGCCATCGCCCTGGGCCACCCGCTGGGCGCCACGGGCGCCATCCGCGCTGCCACGGTGGTGCATGCGCTGCGCCGCAAGAACCTCAAGTACGGCATGGTGACCATGTGCGTGGGCATGGGGCAGGGCGCTGCGGGCATTTTCGAGCGCGTCTGAGGTCGGGGCGCATTGCGCGCCCCGGCATCCGGGTTCAGGCAGTCGCCGGCACGACGGGACGGAGAAAGCAATCACGGCACACTCGCACACCATGACCCTCGATCTCCATCCCCTGGACGACGCGCTGGCCCTGGAGCCGGCCGGCGCCCACCGGTACACCGGCCGGACCACGCCCGCCTACTGGAACATGGTCGGCCCTTTCGGCGGCGCGACGGCCGCGGTGCTGCTGCAGGCCGTGCTGCAGCACCCCGACCGCCTGGGCGAGCCGCTGTCGCTCACCGTCAATTACGCCGGTGCGGTGGCGCAGGGCCCCTTCACGGTGCAGGCCACGCCGGTGCGCACCAACCGGTCCACGCAGCACTGGACGCTGTCCATCGTGCAGCCCGGCGCCGACGGCGAGTGGGTCACGACCACCACGGGCACCGCCGTGACCGCCGCCCGCCGCGAAACCTGGAGCCTGGCCGACACCCCCATGCCGACAGCGCCCGGCCCCGACACCCTGGAGCCGCTGGCCAAAGGGCTGGGCGTGGCCTGGCTCGACCGCTACGACCTGCGGCCGGTGGCCGGGGCCTTGCCGCAGCGCTGGGACGGCAACGGCGACAGCAGCCTCTCGCAGCTGTGGATGCGCGATGCGCCCGCCCGCCCGCTCGACTTCTGCGCGCTGGCGGCGCTGGCCGACGTGTTCTTTCCGCGGGTCTGGCTGCGCCGTGCGCACCGGGTGCCGGCAGGCACGGTGTCCCTCACGGTGTATTTCCATGCGGGGCGGGAGCAGCTGGCCGCCACGGGCACAGGTTTTTTGCTGGGCCAGGCGCGTGCGCAAGAATTCCGCAACGGCTTTTTCGACCAGACGGCCCAGTTGTGGAACGATGCCGGCACCATGCTGGCCAGCAGCCACCAGATCGTTTATTACAAGGAATGAGGCGCCCCCTGGCGCCCCGTTCGCTTTCCCCGCCCACGACCTTCCATGGCAGGAGCTTTCCCATGACCGATACCCCGACCCAGGACATCCTCGTTCACACCGAATCCGGCGTGGCCACCATCACCTTCAACCGCGTGGAGAAAAAGAACTCCATCACCACCGCGATGTACGCCGCGCTGGCGGATGCGCTGGAGTCCGCCGCGGCCGACAGCGCGGTGCGCGTGGTCGTGCTGCAGGGCGATGTGGCCATTTTCAGCGCCGGCAACGACATCGGCGACTTCCTGAACAAGCCGCCATCCACGCAGGATTCGCCGGTGTTCCGCTTCCTGCGCGGCATCGCCACGTTTCCGAAGCCGGTGGTGGCTGCGGTCTGCGGCCCGGCCGTGGGCATCGGCACCACCATGCTCTTTCACTGCGATCTGGTCTATGCGGGTGACAACGCCGCGTTCTCCATGCCGTTCGTCAACCTGGGGCTGTGCCCGGAGGCCGCGTCCAGCCTGCTCGTGCCTCAGATGATGGGCTACCACCGCGCGGCCGAGGCGCTGCTGCTGGGCGAGCCCTTCCTGGCCGAGGCGGCGCTGGAGGTGGGGTTGGTCAACCGCGTGGTGCCGCCCACCGAGTGCAACATGGTGGCCCAGACCCAGGCGCGCAAGCTGGCGGCCAAGCCGCTTTCCGCGCTCATCGAGACCAAGCGCCTCATGAAGCAGGGCCAGACAGCCGCCGTGCTGGAGCGCATGGCCGAGGAAGGCGCGAGCTTCGGCCGCATGCTGCAGGAGCCTGCTGCACGCGAGGCGTTCAGCGCTTTCGTCGAGAAACGCCGGCCGGATTTCAGCGCGGTGTGACCGCATCTGCGGGGGGCGTGGGCCTGGCGTTTTGCCTGGAAACCGGGCATAACGATAGATGCCGGTGGCATGAATCTGGCAGTACATTGCTGCTCATCCATCAACCCCCTGCCGGACCGTGCCATGACTGCTGCCAAACCACCGTCGCCATTCGCTGCTCCCCGTGCGCCTTCGCGCCGCGCCTTTGTGCAATGGGGCGCATCGCTTGCCTGCGGGGCCCTGGGGGCGTCGGCCCTGGCTCAGGGGACGACCGCTTCGGCGCCCGTGCCACTGGAAGGGGGCATCCTCAAGGTCGTGGTGCCGTATGCAGCCGGTGGAGCATCCGACCGGGCCGCGCGCCTGCTGGCCGATGCCCTCGGGCCCCGGCTGGCGGTGCCGGTGGTGGTGGAAAACCGCGTGGGCGCGGGGGGGCGGCTGGCCGTCCAGCAGTTGCACCGCGACAGCTCCGGCCAGAACCAGGTCGTGCTGGCCAACCCGGCCACCATGCTGGTGGCGCCGCTGGTCTTCAAGGACAACGGCTACGACCCCGACAAGGACTATGTGGCCCTGTCCCAGATCACGAGCTACCAGTTCGGCCTGGCCGTGTCCACGGCCGTGCCGGTCAAGGAGTTCGCCCACCTGCACGCCTGGATGCTGGCCAATCAGGACAAGCTGGCCGCCGGCGTGCCGGCCACCGGCAGTCTGCCGCATTTCTTTGCCCTGATGCTGGCCGAGAAGCTCTCCCTGCAACTGCCCGTCGTGGGGTATCGGGGTTCCGCGCCGCTGCTCAACGATCTGATGGGCGGCCACGTGCCCATCGCCGTGGACACACTGGATGCGCTGGAGCCCCTGCACAAGGCCGGCAAACTGCGCATTCTGGCGGTGTCGGGCGATCAGCGGTCTCCCACGCTGCCGACGGTGCCCACCTTCAAGGAGGCGGGGCTGGGCCTGTCCGCCCTCGGGTGGAACGTGCTCTATGCGCCTGCGTGGCTGCCGCCGGCCCGGGCCCGGCGCATCGCCGACACGGTGACCCAGGTCATGGCGGACCCGGCCCTGCAGGCCCGCTTCGTGGCGGCCGACATGGTGCCCGTGGTCAGCTCGCGCGACCAGACCGCCAAAATGCTGACGGCCTACAAGGCGCAATGGGCGCCGGTGGTCCGCCATTCGGGCTTTCAGCCCTGAACCCTTGCCCCTTCCTCGATGACTCCACCCCCTGATTCCGCCCAGCCCTCTCCGTTCGAGGCCGAGTTCATCGATGGTTTGAAGGACATCTTCGAGCAGCGCATCGTCTTCAACCAGTTGCTCGGTCTCAAGGTGACGCACCTGGGAGCCGCACATGTCGAGGCGCGCATCGAGATGAAGCCCGAGCTGGTGGGGCACTACGCCTACAACCGCGTGCACGGCGGCGTCATCAGCGCGGGGCTGGATGCCATGGGGGGGCTCGCCGTGATGGCGGCCATCGGCGCCCGCCACATGGACGAGCCGCCCGCGCAGCGCCTGCACCGCTTCGGCAAGCTGGGCACCATCGACCTGCGCATCGACTATCTGCGGCCAGGCATCGGGAGCCACTTCACCCTGCGGGCCGAAGTGCTGCGGCTGGGCTCCCGCGTGGCCAGCACGCGCATGGAGTTTTTCGGCCCCGATGGCACCCTGATGTCGGCAGGCGCTGCGGCCTACATCGTTTCGTAGCCTCGGCCTGCGCGCGATCGCGGCGATGTATGTCGCTGCAAAGCATGCAAGTGCATGCAACGATCGAATGGTTTGGTTACCGTTCTTGCGTAACGCGGGGAGTTTTCGCGGAACGTCGCTTCTAGCATGGCTCTTTTTCAAGGAGATCTGATGGCCGTGCAAAACCCCTTCTTCGGCAAGCGTGAACCCGACGCATTCCAGCCTCGCCAACCTTCTTCCGTCCTCGGTGGTGCGACCACCGTGGTGCCCGGTGGCAACAGTGCCACGACCACGGCCCCTTCTTCCGCCAAGCCGGTATCCACCGGCACGGCGCCTGGCAGTGCCGTTTCCGACGGCGTGGGCAGCAAGCTGACGGTGGGCCCGAACATCAAGCTCAAAGGGGTGGAGATCACCGATTGCGACACGCTCGTGGTCGAAGGCACGGTGGAGGCCACGATGGACTCCCGCGTGATCCACATCGCTGAGCAGGGCGCCTTCCGCGGCTCCGCCGAAATCGACATCGCCGAGATCCACGGCGAGTTCGACGGCACGCTCACCGTGCGCGAAAAGCTCGTGATCTACAGCACCGGCAAGGTGACCGGCAAGATCCGCTACGGCAAGGTGGTGATCGAAGAGGGCGGCCAGCTGGCCGGCGAAATCTTTGCCGGCACATCGGGCCCCGCTCCCCGTGCCAATGCGGTGAACAACAACACCGCCAACGCGCGCAACGAAGCGCCTGCACTCGCCGCGGCCTGAGCCTCGGCGGGCATTGCGACCCACCCCGGCGTGCGCCGAGGGCGCACGTCACAGACCTGCCACGTACGGCCCGTGGCAGGCCAGGCGTTTCGCGCCGGGGTTCTCACTGCATGTTCTCAGCCTGCCGTGCCGCTTTCGGGCATAGCAGTGGCCGGCAGCGGGCGGGGCCTGCCTGCGGCATCGATGGCCACATAGGTCAGCCGCGCTTCCGTGACCTTCACATACCGGCCCTGCGCTGAAAAGCGCTCTGCATACACCTCGACCTCCACCGTGACCGAGGTGCGTCCAGTGCGCGTGACCGCCGAGAAGAACGACAGGATGTCCCCCACGCGAACGGGCTGCTTGAACACGAATTCGTTCACCGCCACGGTGGCCATGCGGCCCTGCACGTAGCGCGCCGGCAGCACCGATCCCGCCAGGTCGACCTGGGCCATGACCCAGCCGCCGAAGATGTCGCCGTTGGCGTTGCAGTCGGCCGGCATCGGAATCACCTTGAGCACCAGCTCCTTGTCGGTGGGCAGTTCGGTCAACGCAGCGCTGGTAAGGGCGGTCATGGGCACAATCTCGGTAAAACAACAACCGGAATTGTCCTTCATGCGCCCCCACGGCGAATCCCCATCCCCTCTCGCCTCGCGCTCCGGCGCCGGCTCCCGCACCGACTGGGCCACGCTCGGCCGGCTCGTTCCCTATCTCTGGCAATACAAGTGGCGGGTGATCGCGGCGCTGGTCTTCGTCGTGGGGGCCAAGGTGGCCAACGTCGGGGTGCCGCTGCTACTCAAGCAGTTGATCGATGCCATGTCGATCGCCCCGGGCGACCCTGCCGCGGTGGTGGTCGTGCCCATCGCCTTGCTGCTGGCCTATGGCGGGCTGCGCCTGTCCACCTCCATCCTGACCGAACTGCGGGAACTGGTCTTCGCCAAGGCCACGCAGGGCGCCGCCCGCAGCATCGCGCTGCAGACGTTCGAGCACCTGCATGCCTTGAGCCTGCGCTTTCACCTGGAGCGGCAGACGGGCGGCATGACGCGCGACATCGAACGCGGCGTGCGCGGCATCGAATCGCTGATCTCGTTCACGCTGTTCAACATCGGCGCCACCCTGATCGAGGTGTTCCTGGTGCTCTCCGTGCTGGCCGTCAAGTTCGACGCGTGGTTCGCCTGGATCACGCTGGGCGCCCTGGGCCTGTACATCGCGTTCACCGTGCTGCTGACCGAATGGCGCACGAAATTCCGCCGGCAGGCCAACGAGTTCGACTCGGCCGCGCACGCGAAGGCGGTGGACTCGCTGCTGAACTACGAGACCGTCAAGTACTTCAACAACGAGGCGTTCGAAGCCCAGCGCTACGACGAAAGCCTGCAGCGGCTGCGCCATGCGCGCCTCAAGAGCCAGACCTCGCTGTCGCTGCTGAACACCGGGCAGCAGCTCATCATCGCCACCGGCCTGGTGGCCATGCTGTGGCGCGCCGCGCAAGGCGTGGCCGATGGCCGCATGACGCTGGGTGATCTGGTCATGGTGAACGCCTTCATGATCCAGCTCTACATCCCGCTCAACTTTCTGGGCGTGATCTACCGCGAGATCAAGCAGAGCCTGACCGATCTCGACAAGATGTTCACCCTGATGGACAAGGAGCGCGAGGTGGCCGATGCGCCCGGCGCCCAGCCGCTGGTCCACCTGGAGCACCCGGCTGTGCGCTTCGAAGACGTGCACTTCGCCTACGAAAGCCGTGCGGGCAGCGCGCGGCCCATCCTGCACGGCATCAGCTTCGAGATTCCCGCCGGCAAGACGGTGGCGGTGGTGGGGCCCTCGGGCTCGGGCAAGTCCACGCTGGCGCGTTTGCTCTTTCGCTTCTACGACATCCAGTCGGGCCGCATCACGGTGGCCGGGCAGGACATCCGGGCCGTGACACAGGACAGCCTGCGGCGCGCCATCGGCATCGTGCCGCAGGACACCGTGCTGTTCAACGACACCATCGCCTACAACATCGCCTACGGCCACCCGGGCGCGGGCCAGGATGCCGTGGAAGCTGCCGCCCAGGCCGCGCGCATCCACGGCTTCATCGCCGCCACGCCGCTGGGTTACGCCACGCAGGTGGGCGAGCGCGGCCTCAAGCTCTCGGGCGGCGAGAAGCAGCGGGTGGCGATCGCCCGCACGCTGCTGAAGAACCCGCCGATCCTGATCTTCGACGAAGCCACCTCCGCGCTCGATTCCGCCAATGAGCGGGCCATCCAGGCCGAACTGAAAAGCGCGGCGCGCAACAAGACGGCCCTGGTGATCGCGCACCGCCTCTCCACGGTGGTGGATGCGCACGAGATTCTGGTGATGGAAGCCGGCCGCATCATCGAGCGCGGCACCCATGCCGCGCTCCTGGAGCAGGGCGGCCGCTACGCCAGCATGTGGGCGCTGCAGCAAAGCGGAGAGGCCGGCTGACGGGGCGCCGCAACGCACCCTCGTGCGCGGGCGCCGGTCCGCAGGCCGACCCGGCCCTTCAGGGCTTGCGCGCGGCGATCGCCTTCTCGGCCTGGTCCACCAGGTCCGCGCCGATCTGGCCCTTCCACTTGTCGAACACCGGGCGCGTGGCCTTGGCGAAGGCGGTGCGTTCGGCGGGGCTGAGCTGGGTCACCGTCACCCCGTGGCTGGCGATTTCCTTGAGCAGGGGCTTGTCGGCCTCGACCATGCCCTTGCGCGCGATGGCGATCTGTTCCTTGCCGGCGTCGATGGCGGCCTGCTTGACGATTTCGCGGTCGGCAGGCGTCCAGGAATTCCAGATGTCCTTGTTGACCACGAAGATCAGCGGGTCGTTCATGTAGCCCCACAGGGTCATGTATTTCTGCGCCACGGTGTAGAGCTTGGCGGCCATGTAGACCGACACCGGGTTCTCCTGCCCGTCCACGGCGCTGCTGGCCATGGCGGGCTGGGCGTCGGCCCAGCTCATCTGGGTGGGGTTGGCGCCCAGTGCGGAGAAGGTGTCCAGGAACAGCGGCGAGCCGACCACGCGGATCTTCAGGCCCTTGAGGTCCTCGGGGCTCTTGATGGGGCGCTTGGAGTTGGAGATTTCACGGTAGCCGTTCTCGCCCCAGGCCAGCGGCACCACGCCGGCCTTGTCCAGCGTCTGGAAGATGCTCTTGCCCACCTCGCCTTGCGTCACCGCATCCACGGCGGCGTAGTCTGGAAACAGGAAGGGCAGCGAGAACAGGTTGAGCGGCTTGACCTGGGGCGACCAGTTGATGGTGGAGCCCACGGCCATGTCGATCACGCCTTGGCGCAGCGCGCTGAACTCGCGCGTCTGGTCGCCCTGGATCAGCGAAACGCCGGGGTACAGCTTGATGTTGATGCGGCCCTGCGTGCGTTCGCGGACCTTGCTGGCCCACAGTTCGCCGCCCTTGCCCCAGGGGAAGGCGGTGCCCAGCACCAGCGACATGCGGTATTCGCTCTTGTAGTTTTGCGCCAGGGCCGGCGTGGCGAAGGCCAGTGCGGCGGCGGCAGCGACGGCGCTGGTGAGGAAGGTGCGCAGTTTCATGGTTTCAGTCTCCTGGTTCTCGGTGAAAAGGGGGCGGTGGGGTCGATGAGGTCAGTAGCCCAGGCGGGCGGGCAGCCACAGCGCCAGTTGCGGGAAGGCAATGACCAGCACCATGACGATGAACATCGCCAGCAGCATCGGCCCCACCCAGCGCACGGTGGACTCCATGCGCACGCCGGCGATGCGGCACGACACCATGAGGTTCACGGCCAGCGGCGGCGTGAACTGGCCCAGGGCGACCTTGAGCGTGAGGATGACGCCGAACCACACCGGGTCCCACTGGTAGTGCTGCATGATGGGCAGCAGTAGCGGCACGAAGATCAGGAAGATCGAGATGCCGTCGAGGAACATGCCCACCGTGATGAGCAGCAGGATCAGCAGCGCCATCACGCCGTATTCGCCCAGGCCCGAGTTCACGATGGCCTTGGCCACCGGATCGATCACGCCCAGCGTGGACAGCGAGAACGCGAAGATGCCGGCCAGCGACACCACCAGCAGGATCACGGCCGAGAGCTCGCCCGCCTCGCGCAGGATGGGAAACAGGTCGCGCACCCGGATGGTCCGGTGGATGCACATGCCCACGAACAGGCCGTAGAACACCGCCACCACGGCCGCCTCGGTGGGGGTGAACCAACCCGCCCGCATGCCGCCCAGGATCAGCACCGGCGCGGCCAGGCCCCAGGAGGCTTCGCGCAGGCTGCGCCAGAACGGCGGGCGTGGCATGGAGGATTCGAGCGCGCCCATCTTGTGCCGGCGGGCCAGCCATACCGCGGGCACGATCAGCGCGATGCCGGCGAGCACGCCGGGAATCATGCCGGCCGCGAACAGCGCGGGCACGGAGGCGCCCGGCACCAGCACCGAATAGATGATGAACGCGACGGAGGGCGGGATCAGGATGTCGGTGGCCGCCGCGGCGCCCACCACGCTGGCGGAGAACGAGCCCGGATAGCCCGCCCGCGACATGGCCGCGATCATCACGCCACCCACCGCGGCCGCATTGGCCGGGCCCGAGCCGGAGATGCCGCCCAGGAACATCGCCACGGCGATGGCCACCAGGGGCAGCATGCCCGGGCCGCGGCCCACGATGGACACGGCGAAGTTCACGAGCCGAAGCGCCACGCCGGAGCGGTCGAAGATCGAGCCCACGAGCACGAACATGGGGATGGCCAGCAGCGGGTACTTGCCCAGGCCGGCATAGAAGTTCTGGGGCACGGCCAGCAGGCCGAACCATTGGCTGTCGGCATTGGCCAGGGCAATGGCCGCCACCCCCGCCAGCCCCAGCGCGGCGCCGATGGGCACGCCCACGAACATCATGGCGAGGAACGCCACGAACAGCAGGGTCGCGATCATGCGGAGGTGTCCTGCCGGCCCGCCGGGGAGGCCGTGCGGCCCCGGCGGATGAACAGCCCCACCGCCCGCCAGGTGATCAGTGCGGACAGCAGCGGCAGCCACACCGAGTACCACCACTGCGGCACGCCGATGCCGGGGGAGGTCTCGCCGAAGCGGTAGTCGTCCCACACCACCCGCACGCTCAGCACGGCGATCGCGCCGAACAGCAGCGCCACCATCAGTGCACCGAAGCGGGCCAGCACGTGACGGCGCGCGGCCGAGCCGCCCTCGGCGAACCATTCGATGCGGATGTGCTGGTCGCGCGCGACCGCGGCGGAGCCCGCCACCAGCGCCAGGACGATCATGAGGAAGACCGAGATCTCCTCGGTCCAGGCGAAGGAGGAGTTGGTGAAGTAGCGCACCAGCACATTGGCGAAGGTGATGAGGGCCAGCGCCGCCATCACGATGACGGTGAGCCAGTCTTCGATGCGCAGGGAGCGGGGAGCGTCGTCGGGCGGTGCGGCAGGCCGTGCCGCGTCGTGGGGCGCGGGCCCGGACGGGGGAAATGAGGACATGGGAGGCAGAGGGTCGAGAGAACGGACAACGTGGCGATGCGGGTCACTCTGCCCGCCGGCCTTGTGCGCCAGGGGCCCGGACGGGGCGGCGCTCGGAGCGCCGAAGCCATTTTGCAAGCAAACGTGGCAGGGTCCGGTGCAGGGTTTCCCCAAGGGGCCTTGCGCCGCAGGCACGCGCGGCCCCCGATAATGCGCGCCATGGAAACCAAGTGGCTCGAGGATTTCGTCAGCCTCGCGGAAACGCGCAGCTTCAGCCGTTCAGCGCAATTGCGCCACGTGACCCAGCCGGCGTTCTCGCGCCGCATCCAGGCGCTGGAGGCCTGGGCCGGCACCGATCTGGTGGACCGCAGCTCCTACCCGACCCGGCTCACGCCCGCGGGCAAGACGCTCTACGAGGAAGCGCTGGAGATGCTGCAGGCCATGCAGAACACCCGCGCCATGCTGCGGGCCCACACCAGCGCCGGCAAGGACATGATCGAATTCGCAGTGCCGCACACGCTGGCCTTCACGTTCTTTCCCGCCTGGCTGTCGAGCCTGCGCGAGCGTTTCGGGCCGGTCAAGAGCCGCCTCATCGCGCTCAACGTGCACGATGCCGTGCTGCGCCTGGTAGAGGGGGGGTGCGACCTGCTGATCGCCTACCACCATCCCTCGCAGCCCTTCCAGCTCGACGCCGACCGCTACGAAATGGTGACCCTGGGCCAGGAAATCCTCTCGCCCTATTCGCGCGCCAATGCCGACGGCCAGCCGCTGTTCAGCCTGCCGGGCCGCGCGGGCGAGCCGCTGCCCTACCTGGGGTATGCACCCGGGGCCTATCTGGGCCGCGTGACGGATTTGATCCTCAAGCAGTCGGGCACGGCCATCCACCTGGACCGCGTCTATGAAACCGACATGGCCGAGGGACTGAAAGCGATGGCGGTCGAGGGGCACGGGGTGGCCTTCCTGCCGCACAGCGCGGTCAAGAAGGAACTGCGCTCGCGCCGCCTGGTCAGTGCGGCGCCCCCGGGCGTGGAGGACCTGCAGATGGCGATGGAAGTGCGGGCCTACCGCGAAAAGCCGTCCGGCAAGGAACCCTCCAAGGGCATCGCCCAGTCGTTGTGGACCTACCTGCAGGCCCACAGTACGGACAAGCCCCTTTGACCGCAGGGTCAGGTTATGTGTCAAATGCATATTCCACCGTGCATTTGGCATTGGAAAGACCGTGTGACGGGACGTACATTCCGTCCCGGCGTCCGGAGCGAAGTGCACAAGCCTTTGCCCAACAGAGAGGCCCGGCCTGGCACGGTGTTTGCTCAGGTTAGAACTTACGAACTTTGAGACAAGCCATGAAAACATTCCATTGGAAGGCCGTATGGGGCGTTGCCGCCTTGTGCTGGGGCATGGCTGTCTCCGCGCAGGGGGTACTGGAGCGGGTCACCGTCGGCGGCAAGCTGGTGCTGGCCTACCGGGAGTCCTCGGTGCCCTTTTCCTATGTGGACGCCGGCAAGCCCTTGGGCTACGCGGTGGAGCTGTGCCAGCGGATCGCCGAGGTCGTGCGCAAGAAGACCGGCCGCAAGGACATGGAAGTGGAATTCGTGCCGGTCACCTCGGCCAACCGCATGGAGACCATCGAGAAAGGCCGCGCCGACATGGAGTGCGGCTCCACCACCAACAATGCCGAACGCCGCCAGGTCGTGGCGTTCACCGTGCCCCACTTCATCACCGGCGCCCGTCTGCTGGTGCCGGCCCAGAGCAACGTGGACCGCATCGAAGACCTCAGCGGCAAGAAGCTCGTGTCCACCAAGGGCACCACGCCCTTGAAGGCGGTCCAGCAGATCAACCGCGAGCGGCTCCTGCAGATCAACATCGTCGAAGCCCCGGACCACGCCCGGGCCGTCGAGATGGTGGAAAAGGGCGAGGCCGATGCCTTCGCGATGGACGACGTGCTGCTCTACGGCCTGGCGTCCAACCGCCCCAATCCGGCCGCCTTGAAGGTGGTCGGCAAGTTCATCACCACCGAGCCCCTGGCGATCATGCTGCCCAAGAACGACCCTGCGTTCAAGAAGGTGGTGGACGACGAGATGCGCCGGCTGATCACCAGCCGCGAGATCTATCCCATCTACGACAAGTGGTTCGCCCAGCCCATACCGCCGTCCAACCGCGCGCTCAATCTTCCGGTGAGCTATCTCTTGCGGGATTTCTGGCGCTATCCCACCGATCAGGTTCCGTTTTGAGCGCCGTTTTTTAGCTGCGCTGACCCGATGTTCCGGGTATTCGGCATGGTGGCGAATTCCACTCCGTGCCAATATCTAGAATGATTGTTTCCGTTGTATCCGTAAGTTCTAAGGAGATCCTGATGAAGAAGCATTTGCTGGCAGTCGCCATCACCGCCCTGGCTGCAGGGAGCGCATTCGCGCAAGCCAATGACACGCTGGCCAAGATCAAGGCCTCCGGCACGATCACCGAAGGTGTGCGCGAATCCTCCGGCCTGTCGTACACCCTGGGTGACGGCAAGTACACGGGCTTCCACTACGACGTGTGCGCCAAGGTGATCGCCGACGTGCAAAAGCAGCTCGGCCTGGCCAAGCTGGACGTCAAGTACCAGCCCGTCACGTCGCAAAACCGCATCCCCCTGGTGCAAAACGGCACCGTGGACATCGAGTGCGGCTCCACCACCAACAACGCGGCCCGCCAGAAGGACGTCGCCTTCGCGGTCACGACCTATGTCGAAGAAGTGCGCATCGCCGTCAAGGCCGATTCGGGCATCACCGGCATCAAGGACCTGAACGGCAAGAACATCGCCACCACCACGGGCACCACCTCGGTGCAGACGCTGCGCAAGAACAAGCGCGCCGAAGGCCTGACGTTCAAGGAAGTGTTCGGCAAGGACCATTCCGACAGCTTCCTGCTGCTGGAATCCGGCCGCGCCGACGCCTTCATCATGGACGGCTCGATCCTGGCTTCCAACATCGCCAAGTCCAAGAGCCCCAACGATTTCAAGATCGTCGGCGAAGTGCTGAGCGTGGAACCCATCGCGATCATGATCCGCAAGGACGACCCCGCCTTCAAGAAGGCCGTGGACGACAGCATCAAGGCGCAGATCAAGTCCGGCGACATGGCCAAGCTGTACGACAAGTGGTTCATGCAGCCCGTGCCTCCGAACAACGTGAAGATCGGCCTGCCGGTGAGCGAAGCGACGAAGGCCGCCTGGGCGAACCCCAACGACAAGCCCATGGAAGAGTACGCCACCAAGGACTGAGCGCCCGGCGCTCGCATGCGGCAAACGCCCACCTGACGGTGGGCGTTTGTTTGTTTCCCCGGCAGGGATGCCCGGGATGGGGCGCCAAGTTTGAAGACAACGAGATTTGAGAAGGATTTCCCATGGGATCAAATTGGGATTGGCAAGTCTTCCTGCAGGACCCAGGGGGTGAATACCCGACCTACCTCCAGTGGATGCTCTCTGCCTGGGGCTGGACGGTGTCGGTGGCCCTGCTGGCCCTGGTCATCGCGCTGGTGATGGGATCGATCGTCGGCACGCTGCGCACGCTGCCCGACAACAAGGTGCTGGTCGGCTTCGGCAATGCCTGGGTCGAGCTGTTCCGCAACATTCCGCTGCTGGTGCAGATTTTTCTGTGGTACCACGTGCTGCCGGCGATCTTTCCGGTGCTCAAGGGCGTCTCGGGCTTCATCCTCGTGGTGCTGGCGCTGGGCTTCTTCACTTCGGCGCGGATCGCCGAACAGGTGAGGGCGGGCATCCAGGCCCTGCCGCGCGGCCAGCGCTACGCGGGCATGGCCATGGGCTTCACCACGGTGCAGTACTACCGCTACGTGCTGCTGCCGATGGCATTTCGCATCATCATTCCGCCGCTCACGAGCGAGACGATGAACATCTTCAAGAACTCGTCCGTGGCCTTCGCCGTGTCGGTGGCCGAACTGACGATGTTCGCGATGCAGGCGCAGGAAGAGACCTCGCGCGGCATCGAAATCTACCTGGCCGTGACGGGCCTGTACGTGATCTCGGCCTTCGCCATCAACCGCATCATGGCCTTCATCGAAAAGCGCACGCGCGTTCCCGGCCTGATCGTGTCCGGCGGCACGGGGGGAGGCCACTGACATGATGAATCTCGACCTTTCCTTCTACAGCTGGGACATCATCAGCAAGTTCGTCGTCAAGGGCTTTTACTTCAGCATCATGCTGACGCTGATCGCCACGGTCGGCGGCATCCTGCTGGGCACCGTGCTGGCGCTGATGCGCCTGTCGGGCAAGAAGTGGCTGGACGCGCCGGCCACGTTCTACGTCAACGGCATGCGCAGCATCCCGCTGGTGATGGTGATCCTGTGGTTCTTCCTGCTGGTGCCGGCCTCGTTCTACGCGGCCCTGCCCGGCGGAATCGGCACGAGCTACCGCTCGGAGCTGTCGGCCATCATCACCTTCATCGCCTTCGAGGCCGCGTACTTCAGCGAGATCATGCGGGCCGGCATCCAGTCGATCTCCCGCGGACAGGTGTTCGCGGGCCAGGCGCTCGGGATGACCTACGGCCAGAACATGAAGCTCGTGATCCTGCCGCAGGCGTTCCGCAACATGCTGCCCGTGCTGCTCACGCAGACCATCATCCTGTTCCAGGACACTTCGCTGGTCTACGCCATCGGCGCCTACGACATGCTCAAGGGCTTCGAGACGGCGGGCAAGAACTACGGGCGGCCGATCGAGGCCTACCTGCTGGCAGCCGTCGTGTACTTCGCGATGTGCTTCGCACTGTCCTGGGTCGTCAAGCGCCTGCACCGGAAAATCGCCATCATCCGCTGAGCGGAAAGAGTGAGGAAATAGCAATGATTGAAATGAAGAATGTCTCGAAGTGGTACGGCAGCTTCCAGGTGCTGACCGACTGCTCCACTTCCATCCAGAAGGGCGAAGTCGTGGTGGTGTGCGGCCCTTCGGGCTCCGGCAAGTCCACGCTGATCAAGACCATCAACGCGCTCGAGCCCTTCCAGAAGGGCGAGATCTTCGTGGACGGCATCGCCGTGCACGATCCCAAGACCAACCTGCCCAAGCTGCGCAGCCGCGTGGGCATGGTGTTCCAGCACTTCGAACTGTTCCCCCACCTGTCGGTGACCGAGAACCTGACGATCGCGCAGGTCAAGGTGCTGGGCCGCGGCGCGGACGAGGCCAAGAAGCGCGGCCTCAAGATGCTGGACCGCGTGGGCCTGTCGGCGCACAAGGACAAGTTCCCCGGCCAGCTGTCGGGCGGCCAGCAGCAGCGCGTGGCGATTGCCCGTGCGCTGTCGATGGACCCCATCGTGATGCTGTTCGACGAACCCACGTCCGCCCTCGACCCCGAAATGGTGGGCGAAGTGCTGGACGTGATGGTGGGCCTGGCCAACGAAGGCATGACCATGATGTGCGTGACCCACGAAATGGGCTTCGCGCGCAAGGTCAGCAACCGCGTGATCTTCATGGACGTGGGCGGAAAGATCCTGGAGGACTGCTCCAAGGACGATTTCTTCAACAACCCGGATGCCCGCCAGCCACGCACCAAGGACTTCCTCAACAAGATCCTGCAGCACTGATCCGCTGCGAGCCCCTGCGCCCCTGCGCCCCTGTCGGCGGCAGCAGGGCACCAACGAGAAGCGCCCCCCAGGGCGCTTTTTTCATGGGCATCCAGGCAGGGAAGGCGGGGCGGCGCAACAATGGGGCGCCCTGGCGGATGGGGCGGTGGTTCGCGACCGTCCGCTTCCCTTTTCCCCTGCGTGCGCGTTGCCCGCCTTTCCTGGATTCCCATTGCCCATGCCACTGCCCGATGACGTTCAGGCCGACGATGCAGCCGCGGGCGGCGCGCGTGCAGGCGCTGGTGCGGGTCGGGGAGTGGATGCCCGTGCGGGAGCGCATGGCCCGGATTGGCAGGTCGTGCACCTGCACCCCTCGGCCCCGCCGCAGCCGGCGCAAGGCGCGCCGTGCAACGGCTGCGGCCTGTGCTGCCTGGCAGAGCCCTGCCCGCTGGGCATGCTGGTGTCGCGCCGCCGGCATGGCCCGTGTGCGGCGCTGCGCTGGCGCGAAGAAGGCGCTGGCGGCGATGCCGCACCGGGCCGCTATGTCTGCGGCATGGTCGCGGACCCCGGCGAGGTCACGGGCTGGCGCAGCGCCTGGGCCGTGCGGCTGATGCGCGCGCTGGCCCGGCGCTGGATCGCGGCCGGCATCGGCTGCGATGCGCCGCCGCTGCGAGTGCCTGAGGGGGCGGTCCATCCCCCAAAGGACCCGGGCAATTTGCTATAAAAATAATAGCGATATGCCCTAGTATCGATTGCGCTGGAGGCCTTTTTGTCTCAAAGCCTCGTCAGGTGCGCGGCAGGGCGTAGGCGATCAGCCAGTCCCCCGTGCGCGTGCCGAGCGAGCCGTGCCCGCCCGCCGCCACCACGATGTACTGCCGGCCATCGGCCCCGGTATAGGTCATCGGGGTGGCCTGGCCGCCTGCGGGCAGGCGGCTCTTCCACAGCTCGTTGCCATTGGAGACGTCGTAGGCCCGCACGTAGTAGTCGAGCGTGCCGGACAGGAAGGCCACGCCGCCGGCCGTGGTCACCGGGCCGCCCAGGTTGGGCACGCCCATCTTGAACGGCACGGGCACGGGAGCCAGGTCGCGCACGGTGCCGTTCTTGTGCTTCCAGACGATCTTGCCGGTGGTCAGGTCCGCGCCGGCCACGTAGCCCCAGGGCGGCGCCTGGCAGGGAATGCCCAGCACCGAGACGAAGGGCTTCAGGCGCACGGCGAACGGCGCGCCCACGTTCTCGTTCAGCGCGGGCAGCATGCCGTGCGGCGGCGCGCCGCCGGGCTGGACCAGCAAGGTGGTGTCGTCGGTGCGCGGGATCAGCTGCGAGGTGAAGGCCAGGTAGGTGGGCGTGGTGAACGCCATCTCGCGCTGCGGGTCCACGGCCACGCCGCCCCAGTTGAACACGCCGAAGTTGCCGGGATAGACCAGGGTGCCGCGGGTGGAGGGCGGGGTGAAGCGGCCTTCGAAGCGCAGCTTCTCGAACGCGATGCGGCACATGAGCTGGTCAAAGAGGGTCACGCCCCACATGTCCGCGCCGGTGAGCGGTGCGGGGTCGAATGACAGGGCCGATTTGGGCTGCGTGGGCGCGGTGCGGTCGCCCTCGGCGGCGCCCTGGGGGGCGGGCACCTCGGTGACTGGCAGGATGGGGGTGCCGGTGCGACGGTCGAGTACGAAGACCTCGCCCTGCTTGGTGGGCTGCACCAGCGCGGGCACGCGCTCGCCCTTGACGGTCAGGTCCACCAGGCTGGGCTGCGCGGGCACGTCGTAGTCCCACAGGTCGTGGTGCACGGTCTGGAAGTGCCAGCGCACGCGGCCGGTGGCCAGTTCGAGCGCCACGACGGAGGACGAATAGCGCTCCACCTCGGGGCTGCGGCGGCCGCCCCACTGGTCGGGCGGCTGGTTGCCCATGGGCACGTAGACCAGGCCCAGGGTTTCGTCCACGCTGGAGATCGACCAGCTGTTGGGCGAATTGGCGGTGTAGGTCTCGCCGGGGCCGATGGGCGCGGTGGCCTCGGGCTTGGCCGAATCCCAGTTCCACACCAGCGCGCCGGTGTGCACGTCGTAGGCGCGGATCACGCCGGACTGCTCCTTGGTGGAGGCGTTGTCCAGCACGGTGCCGCCAATGATGACGAGATCGCGCGTGACCACGGCGGGCGAGGTGGAGTAGTAGGCGCCGGGGCGGCGGTTGGGCATGCCGGTCCACAGGTCGATCTGCCCGGTGCCGTTGCCGAAGTCGGTGCACAGGCCGCCGGTGCGCGGGTCCAGCGCGAGCAGCCGGCCATCGGCTGTGGGCATGAACAAACGCCCTTCGCAGGACGCCGTGGGCAGGGCGGGTGCCGAGGCCGGCACGGGTGTGGCCGGCTTGGCTGCGGGTGGGGAAGAGGGCGCTGGCGCGGCCGTCGGAACGGCCGCGGCGCCGGCGGTGGCCGGCTCGGGCGGCTGGTACGACAGGCCGCGGCAGGTCAGGTGCTGCAGCGCCAGTTCGCCTTTGCCCTGCACCTGGGTGTCGTAGCGCCAGACCTGCGCGCCGGTGGTCGCGTCGAGCGCAATGACCGACTGGTGCGGGGTGCACAGGTACAGGCGGTTGCCGACCTTCAGCGGCGTGACCTCGAAGGTCGTCTCCTGCGGATCGCCGGGCTCGCCGCGCACGTCGCCGGTGCGGTACTGCCAGGCGACCTCCAGGCCGCGCACGTTGTCGGGGGTGATCTGGCCCAGCGGGGAGTAGCGCTGGCCCTCGCCGGTGCGGCCGTAGGCATGCCATTCGCCGGGCGGGATGGTGCCGTTGTCGCCAGGGCTGCCAGCCGCGGCGGGCACCGCCGTGGTGGGGGTGGGGGCGGCATGCGCGGCGAAGGCGCCGGGTACGTCGTGCGCGTCATGGAACCACGAGGCCACGGCCACGGCCAGAAAGGCCGCCAGCGTCACGCCCAGCGCGCGGCGCGGGCCGCGCTGCGATGGCGAGACCAGGCCGCGGGACACCCAGGGCGTGAGCAGCAGCACCCCCAGCACGAAGAACACGTCGCCCCGTGCAGCAAGCGGCCACCAGTCCAGCCCGGCCTCCCACAGTGACCACAGCAGCGTCACCAGCACCAGCCCGGCATAAACCCACAGGGCGGCGGGGTTGCGCTGGGCCAGCATCCAGCCGGCGAGCAGGGTGGCCAGGCCCGCGGGCAGGTAGTACCACGAGCCGCCCAGGGCGATGAGCCAGACCCCGCCGACGCCGATGGCCAGGCCGATCACGACGAGAAGCACCCCCAGGAAAACAGGCGCGTGGCGTTGGTTGGGCATGACCATTCCTCTTGAATAGGCAGTTCCCGGGCATGGCCTGCGGCCGGATGTGCGGGGGTTGGGGCTGGGAAGCGGCACGCTGGAAGTCGCGTGCGCCGGGGGTGACGTTAAGCGGGCACCCCGCGCCGCCGTGTCGGTTCCGCCCGTCGCCCCATGTAGGACGAACGCACCGGGCCCCGGCACCGGTGCTTTGGAGCCTTGCATGACGCGTGCGCGACAGGGCCTCAGGGTTTCCGGCCTGCAGGGATGGGGCTGCCCTGCGCTGCAATGGTGGTTGCTTACTTTGCGAGAACCGACCGACCATGCAGCGCCGCCATCTCATGCAGCTCGGGGCCGCGGCCCTGGCCGCCCCCGCCCTCACCGCCCGTGCCCAATCCTTTCCCGCCCGGCCCATCAAGCTGGTGATCGCCTTCCCGGCCGGCGGGCCCACCGACATCACCATGCGCGTGCTGGCCGACAGCGCCGGCAAGGCGCTGGGCCAGCCGGTCATCGTGGACAACAAGCCCGGCGCCGGCGGCACGCTGCCCGCGCAGCTGCTGCAGTCCTCGGCGGCCGACGGCTACACCGTGGCGCAGATCCCGCTGGGCGTGTTCCGCATGCCCTACACCACCAAGATCAACTGGGACCCGGTCAAGGACATCACCTATGTGCTGAACGTCACGGGCTACGCCTTCGGCGTGGTGGTGCCGGCCGACTCGCCGTTCAAGACCTGGGCGGACTTCGTGGCCTATGCCAAGGCCAACCCCGGCAAACTCAGCTACGGCTCCACCGGCACGCTGACCAGCCCGCACCTCACCATGGAGCTGGCCGCGCAGCAACTGGGCCTGCAACTGCTGCACGTGCCGTACAAGGGCAGCGCCGACCTGATGCAGTCCATCCTGGGTGGGCAGATCATGGCCGCGGCCGACTCCACCGGCTTCGCGCCGCAGGTCGAGGCGGGCAAGCTGCGCGTGCTGAACACCTGGGGCGCCGAGCGCCTTGCGAAATTCCCCGATGCGCCCACGCTCAAGGAGCTGGGCATCGACGTGGTGCAGAACTCGCCCTTCGGCATCGGCGCGCCCAAGGGCACGCCGCCGGACGTGGTCAAGCGCCTGCACGATGCGTTCAAGCAGGCGATGGACCAGGAGTCCTACCGCACCGCGCTGGCGCGATACGACATGGTGCCGATCTACATGGACAGCGCGCGCTACCGCCAGTTCGCGCAGGACACCTTCACGCGCGAGAAGGCACTGGTGGAAAAGCTGGGCCTGGGCAAGCCGCTGTAATCCCTCGCGCACCGGGATGGAGCGCCGCTTGCGATGGATCGATTTGCTATGAAATAATAGCTACAAGGGCAATATTTTCTAGGGCATGCGGCCCATCGCACCCAAAATGGCCTGCGCGACCTCGGCAAAGCCCGCGCCGCGCTCGCCCCGGGTGACGTAGCGCGGCCGGTGGCGCAGCTGCGGCACGAAGCGCGCCACGTTCGCCACGCCCACGCTGTGGGCGAAGCGCTCGAACATCAGCTGGTCGTTGGTGGAGTCGCCCACGTAGACCCATCGGTCGATCTCGGCGTCCAGGTCGCGCCCCAGGCGCTCGCGCACGATCCAGCGGGCGCCCTCCAGCTTGTTGTGCGCCCCGAACCAGCCGTTGACGTGGATGCTGCTCACCGTGGCATGCATGCCCGCCGCGTGCAGGCGGTCCACCACCTGGTCGATGGCGGCCTGCGGCAGGTGCACGAACTCGCTGTGGTCGATGGCGATGTCGCACTCGCGCCCGGCGGAATCGGTGGCGCGGCGCGCGCCCGGCACCTCGCGCTCGATCTGCGCCAGCACGGCCTGCATCCGCGCGTAGTTGGCCGCCCGCGTCGGCGCATCCTGTTGATACCATTTCGATAGCACGATGCCGGCGTTTTCATTGCGCTCGAGGGCATTCTGGTTCCGCTCCGCCACCAGCGCCACCGCGCCGTTCTCCGCCACGATGGCGCCCACGGGCCACGCGGCCGCGAAGGGCTCGCTCCAGCCCACGGGGCGCCCGGTGATCGGGATCACATGCAGGCCCGCCGCTTTCAGGTCCGCGATGGCGGCCAGCGCATCGGCAGTGATGGCGCCATCGGTGGTGAGGGTGTCGTCGATGTCGGTGAACACCCCGGCGAGGGTGGCCGGCGGCTGCCAAGCGGCCAGAGGCTGCAAGGTGGCGGGGAGGGGGGAGGGCGAAGGCATGGCGGTGGCAGGGAAAGGCGTGGCCGGAAAGTAGGGGGACGCGCGATCAGGGCCTGGGCCGCCCGCGGGGGCGTCCCCAGGCCCTCAGCGCTTGGCGAACTCGATGATGGCCCGGTAGAAGCGGTCGGAGCCGTCCTTCGTGTTGTCCGGGCCCAGCTCCATGCGGTTCACGCCGTTTTCGGCGCTGCCCTTGAACCGGTTCGGAATGACGGAAAAGTAGTACGGGCTGATGAACCGCGCGCCGCCGGCGTAGTGCGACTGCATGGCCGCCAGGTGGGCGCCGTCGCGCTTCCACTGCTGTGGATTGAATTCGGGCACGCCGTAGTCGGCGATCTTGCGTTCGGCCAGGAACCCACGCACCCAGTCGCTGTCGGTGGCGCCGCCATACAGGTTGATGCCGTGCTTCCAGGGCAGCGAGCCGTGCAGGGTCTGGTCCGCCGCGAAGAGCTGCGGGTTCCAGGAGGAGTTCACGTTGGGCACGATCTGGTGGGAGTACAGCTTGTCGGCCGGCAACCCTTCGCTCGAGGGGATGCGGTGGAACTCGCCCAGCAGCCGCGCCACCTGCTGCTCGCGGTAACGGTTCCAGTCCCGCGCCAGCGGATTGAAGAGCACGCCCTGCTGCGGCTTGGGCAGGTCGAGCCACGAGCGCACGCCGGGCAACTCGCTCGCGGCCTTCATGCCGAAGACCTCCGGCGGGCGGCGGTTGGGCGGTGCCACGCGGCGGTCGCGCGGCATCACCGTGAATTCGGTCTGCGCCACCTCGAAGCGCGCTCCGCCCACGCGCGCCACGATCTGCGCCATGTGCTTGCCGGGGCGCAGGGCGCTGAAGTCCACGTCGGTGCGAAAGCCCACGTTCGGCGTGGTGACCTCGTCCAGCGCGCGGTACACGTCCAGCCGGTTGTAGCCGCGCGCCACCGGGCCGATGTAGCGCGCATCCAGGTACAGGTCGAGGCCGGTCACGCGGCCTGCGGGGTCCCACAGCCAGCCGGAGAGCGGCAGGGTGCCGTCGGCAAAGGCGTCGTAGTGCTCGCCCAGGCTGCTGGCCGGCTCGCGGCTCACATCGTGCGACGGGGCGGGAACGGTGTTGAACGCGGCGTAGGCCGTCCCGGCCTGCCGGTTCAGCGCCGCGATGCTGCCGTACTGCTTGGCCAGGTAGGCCTGGAAGCCCGCCACCGAGGCCGGGCTGTAGTCGGTGGTGCGGATGTTCTGGTACTCGCCCATGCCGTGTTCGAAATCAGGGAACAGGTGGTGCAGTTCGCCCGCGAGCGTGATGGCGACGATGCGCTGCTGCTGCTCCGCAGGCAGGGCCTTGATGCGCCGGGCGACGTAGCGCAGGGCCTCGTAGCGGTAGCGGTTGACCGGAATGCTCGCATCCGTCTCCAGCGTGTAGGGCGCGATGCGGTAGCCGAAATAGCCCAGCTCCAGCGGCTTGCCCCCGGGCAGTTGCATGAGGTTGCGCGGGTCTTTCTCCAGCTCGTCGGTCAGGGGGCCGGCGGAGTCAAAATGGTCCCCGGCCAGGTACAGCACGACGGGGCGTTTCACATCGGCGACGAGCTGCAGGAATTCATCGACCCGCGCCGTGTCGATCTCCCAGCCCGTGGCGGTCCTGCGGTACAGCGCCAGCAACTGGAGCGTGGACGTGAAGCCGATCTGCACCTGACCGCGCGGGCCGCCGGGCTCCAGCGTGTCGAGCAGGCGGTTGATCGCTGCCGCGCCCGTGCGCTTGCGCGCGCGGCACAGATCGATGGCGGCTTCGTAGGTCTTGATCCGCGGATCGTTGGCGGCCTCGTCGCACACCATCGTGCCGACGATGGTCGGGGCGACGATGAACGGCGCGCGCGCCGGGCGGGGGGCGGTGTCCGCGTGCGCAGCGGCTCCCAGCAGGGACAGTGCCGCCGCCAGAATCCGGTGAGCGTTGAAAAAGCGCATGGCAGAGTGTCCGTCAAGGAAAAGAACTGCAAGGCCATGTCCGGCCGTGCAGAAGGGCCCCGGTGGGGGCTGGGAAAAAGCGGAGCCTCAGGGCGGGCTGAGCGCTTTTTCCCGGTAGAAACGTCCTTCGCTGGCCTCGTACAGGCCCAGATCGCCGAACTGCATGCGGGTGCCCGGCTTGCAGTGGAACTCCATCGTCAGGCGCCCTGGCGGGCCGGGCATCACCAGCGGCATCGTGCCCCAGGTGATGTCCTGTCCGGCCTTCAGTCCGTCCAGGCGCACGAGGCTGGCGCGTGCGGCACCGTCGGGCCGGGTGTAGCCCACCCACAGGCGCTGGCACTGGCCTTCCAGGCGCTCCAGCGGCAGCCGCAGGATGGAGATGCCATCCATCTTGAAGGCCTTCGCGCGCCACTCGACCAGGGCTTTCCCGGACGCCATGGGCACCTCGGCCGCGAACGGGTCGCCCTCCCACCCCTGGGTCTGGACCGTGCCAGGCTCGGCCATCTGCAGCAGCACGGGGTGCCCGAGGCTCAGGTCGGGCATGAGCGGCGCGCTGGCGCGCAGGTGGTAGTAGCCCAGCCCGATGCCCGCCACGATGGTGGCCAGGGCGCCGCCCAGGGCCATGCCCCGGCGTGGCTGGCGCCACAGCATCGCCACGCCTTGTGCGGCCAGCAGCACGAACAGGATGTCGAGCGCGCTGATGCTGTAGCGCGGGTTGTAGAGCACCGGCACGTGCACCGCGCACTGGTAGGCCGCGGCGCCGGTGGCCATCCACACCATCAGGTGCCGGCGCCCGCCCCATGCACCCAGGCACGCCAGGATCACCAGCACCACGCGCCAGGACCGGTCGTTCATGACATGGCGGTCCAGGTGCGCGCGGCTGAAGAACAGCACGGCACCGAGCTTTTGCACGTACATCTGCGCCAGCACCGGGAAGGGCGTTTCGCGCAGCATGGTCTTGGCCACGGCCATCAGGCGGCGGTCGCCCTCGATCGAAAGGTGCCCCTGGCCGTCCGTGATGGTGGACTCATCATGGACCAGTCCGAAGTACGGCGGCTCGTAGCCGGACAGCACGGGGTTGCTGCCGAAGTACAGCGCCGCGCCTGTGCCCGTGGCGACAATGGGCCGGCCGAATTCCTCGTTTTGCCGCGCCATGTAGGCGCCCACCAGCGCGAGGGCGATCAGGTGCACCGCCGCGATGCGCACGGCCGCGCCTCGTTGCGCGCCCTGCAGCTTGCGCGATGCGGCGAAGAACGCCACCACGGCGAACGGCAGCCAGTACATGTAAGTTCCGCGGGTCAGGGTGGCCGCGGCGAGGGCCAGGCCCGCCAGGACCACGGCGCCGATCCGCCAGCGCGCTGCGCGCGTACCGGCCGTGGTGTCTACCGCATAGGTGGTGGCCCAGAGCCACACGGCAACCAGGAACACGAAGGGCGCTTCGCCCATGAGGACCGCGCCGGCCTCCACCAGCATGTGGGGCAGCACGAACAGCCAGGCCGCGGCGGCGGCGGCCACGCGGCCGCCGATCTTGCGTGCGGCATCGAACGTGAGCACCAGCGCCACGAGCGAGATCGCGAGATTCGCCGCCTTCACGGCCACCGGGTCCGCCCCCGAAAGCGCCATGTAGACGACTGCGCCGGGCGCCACCTTGAGCATCTTCGGATCGCTGAACAGCTGCGCTGCGTCCTCCAGCAACTGGCGCGCCAGCGGCAGGTAGGTGTGCAGCGAGTCGAACGGGATTTCCACCCGCGTGAGCACTTCCACCGTGCGCGCCGCGTAGAAGATGAGGGGCACGACCAGTCCCCACAGCATCCAGTGCAGTGTGGCGCGCTCGGACGGTGCGAGGGTGTGGCTGTCGTTGGGAGCGATGTGGCCCGGGGAGACGCTCATGGCGCGGCCTTCCCGGCTGGATCGGCGGCGGCATCGAGGTCGTCCGGATGCAGGTAGGTGCTCAGGGGCTCCGTGGGCACGCTGCCCACGTCGTAGTGCAGGAACGCCACCAGGAACTGGATGCCGATGAGGACCGGCAGCGCCGCCAGCATCACGGTGCCGCTCGTGGCCGGATGGGTGCCGTAGGCGCTGTTGATCCAGTGCAGCGCCCCGAACAGGCCCCCGGCCAGCAGCAAAAGCATGCCGAAGAGGCTGTAGATCGAGCCCACGTTGAAGTCGCGCACCAGGTAGCTGTACACGTAGCGCCGGGCCAGGCGCGAGGCGTGCTTTTTCAGGAATTCGGGCAGGACCTTGCCGATCTTGAGGTTCGATTCTTCGTCCGCGTACACGGCGTCCATGGGCACGTCGCGCACCACCGCCCGCAGCGTGTTCAAGCGGAACAGCATGTCGGTTTCGAAGAAATAGCGGCGCTCCAGCTTGTCCAGCGGAAGCTCGCGCAGCACGCTGGTGTGGATGGCGGTGTAGCCGTTCGTCGGGTCCATGATGGACCAGTAGCCGCAGCTGAGCTTGGTCATGAACGACAGCACGGCATTGCCGAACAGGCGCATCCCGGGCATGCCGCGCACCGATTCGGGCCGGAAGAAGCGGTTGCCCTTGGTGTAGTCGGCCCGGCCGTCCTGGATGGGGCGCACGAACAGCGGCAGCAGGCGGGGGTTCATCTGGCCGTCGCCGTCGATCTTGACCACGATGTCGATGCCGTCCGCGACGGCCTGGCGGTAGGCCGTGACCACGGCCCCGCCCACGCCCTGGTTCTCGGGGTTGAACAGCACCTGCACGCGCGGGTCGGTGCAGTGCTGCTGGATGAAGGCGCCGCTGCCGTCGGGGCAGGCGTCGTCCACCGCGTAGATGCGGGACACGCTGGCCGGAATCGTGCGGATCACCTCCAGCACATGCTGGGTGACCTTGTAGCAGGGGATGGCGACCGCGACGCTCATGGTGTGCTTCGTCATGCCGAAGCCCTCCCCGCCACGGCGATGCCTGCCAGGATCAGCGCCCCCCCGATGAAGGTCTGCAGATGCAGCGGCTCATCGAGGAACAGCCACCCCAGCGCCGGCACGATCAGGAAGGCCAGGCCCATGAACGGATAGGCCAGGTGCAGCGGTGCGCTGCGCAGCACCCAGATCCACAGCAGCGTGGTCACGCCGTAGAGCGCCAGGGCCACGATGAGCCAGCCGTTGAAGATCCAGTCGGTCAGCACCGGCTGGGCCGGCAGCATCATGGCGGCCTTCTTGAACAGCAGTTGCCCGAGCGAGATGCCGAGCACGCACAACAGGGTCAGGGACGTGAGTAAAAGGGACATGGTGAGAAGGCAGGGGGCGTGTCATGCCGACACGGGGCGGGCCGGGGTGGGGCGCCGCAAGGCGAAAGCGGGAAGCAGGGCCAGGGGCAGGGTGAAAAACGGCAGGAGATAACGGTATTCGCCCGCGGTGGACAGCAGGAAGATGGCCACCAGTTGCACGGCCATGGGCAACGCCACGATCAGCAGGGTCAGGTCGCGCCGGGCGATGCCACGGCACAGGGCCCACGCCAGCAAAAGCATGCCGAGCCAAGGGGTCCACAGCAGCCACCGCCATGCATGGCTGGCCTTTTGCAGGGCGATGAAGCGGCGCTCCACGCCGCGCAGGTCGAACTGGCGAAAGACCGACACCCCCTGCGTGCGCTGCAGCACGTAGGTGGCGTAGGTCACGGAGGGAAAGCCGCCCTGCGCGAGCGCGGCGGCCAGGAAGACGTTGACCCGGCTGGCGATGAAGTCGGGCAGGTTCTGCCAGAGGTTGTAGGTGAAGAATTCACGCACGAGGGCCTTCTGGTCGGGCTGCGGCAGCCCTTGCATCTGCGGGCCTTCGGGATGGAAGACGAGCATGTCCCAGTACGCCGGGTCTGCATAGGCCTGCAGTTGCGGCAGGGGGCGGTAGCGCCCGAGCATCTCGATCGTGGCGGGCGACACCTTGGGCCGGTCCAGCACCCAGGGATCGTTCATGTGGGGGTACTGGTCCCACAGGCGGTTCATGGCCCGGGGCTTGAGAAAGTTTACGGTCTCGAAGACCACCATGGGATAGACGGCTTCCTGTGTCCTGGACGGATGCAGCTGGTGGCCCGCGAACATCGCCGCGCCCACCGCGCCGATGACCGCCGCCAGCGTCCAGCGGCTGCGGCGGTCCAGGAGCAGCAGCACGGCGACCGCCGGCAGCAGAAAGACGATGCCGTTCGGCCGGGCGAAGGCCGCGAAGGGCAGCGCCACGGCCACCATGGCCAGCGAGGCCGCGCCCATCGTGCGCTGGCGGGCGGCCAGCCACAGCTCGAACAGCAGGCCGCAGGACGCCACGGCGAAGATGCCGTCCGGGTACAGCGTGCCCATGAAGTAAACCATGTGCGGTGCCAGGCACACCAGCACCAGCACCACCGCGAAGCTCTTTCTCAGGCCCTGCCGCCAGTACCACGCCAGCATGCGGGCGAAGATCCGCGCGCACAGGCACAGCAGCACCGCCACGGGCACTTCCACCCGCCGCGTGCCCTCGTAGAACAGGCGCACGAAGTAGTACCAGAAGACGGTCTTGCCGGAGCGGAAGTCGCCTCCGCGCTCCACCTCCAGCAGGATGGAGACCGAGTCCTCCCCCAGGATGCCGGGCCAGAAGGCCATCAGCCAGGTGCCGTACAGCGCCATCAGGGCGCTCCAGATCACCAGGAACGGGGTGGCTGCCCGCCAGCCATCCCGCGGGGCGCGGACCGCGCGGGCAATGGACGGAGATGGCAGCGTCGCTCCCACGGCCGGGCGATGGTCTGCGCTCAACCGGCGGCCTGCAGCGCCAGGCCGGCGTGCTCGCGCAACGGGTGGAAATGGATCTTGGGAAACCGCTCCTGGGCCAGGCGCACGTCGTAGGGCGACGTGCACAGGTAGGCCAGCGTGTCCGCCGCGTCGTGCGCGAGCCGCAGCGGGTAGGCGTCGGTGAACGCCCGCAGGTCGGCCGGGCTGTCGGCGGTGATCCAGCGGGCGCCGGTGTACTGGCAGCCCTCCAGCCGCACGTCGGCGTCGTATTCGGTCTTGAGCCGGTGCTGCACCACTTCGAACTGCAGCTGGCCCACCGCGCCGAGCAGCATGGCGCCGCCGGCGTCGGGCTTGAAGACCTGGATCGCGCCCTCCTCACCGAGCTGGGCCAGGCCCTGCTGCAATTGCTTGGTGCGCAGCGGGTTCTTCAGGATGACCGTCATGAACAGTTCGGGCGCGAAGAACGGCAGGCCGGTGAACTGCAGGCTGGCGCCGTCGGTGATGGTGTCGCCCAGCTGCACGCCGCCATGGGTGGTGAAGCCGATGATGTCGCCGGCATAGGCCTCTTCCACCGCCTCGCGGCGTTGCGACATGAAGGTCACCACGCTGGTGGGGCGCAGTTCCTTGGCGGTGCGCTGCACCTTGAGCTTCATGCCCGGCGTGTACCGGCCCGAGGCCACGCGCACGAAGGCGATGCGGTCGCGGTGGTTGGCGTCCATGTTGGCCTGCACCTTGAACACCACGCCCGAGAAATTCTGGTCTTCGGGCTGCACGGTTTTCTCGACCGGCTGCTTGTTCACCTGCAGGCTGCTCAGGCGGGGACGCGGCGAGGGGGCCAGGTCCACCAGCGCATCCAGCACTTCCATGACCCCGAAGTTGTTCACGCCGGAGCCGAAGAACACCGGCGTCTGCTTGCCGGCGAGGAAGGCCTCGTGGTCCCAGGTGGGCGAGGCGCCCACGGCGAGTTCCATGCTCTCGATGGCGGCGTCGAATTCGCTGCCGAAACGCGCGCGCAGGTTGGCGGCGTCCGACAGGGGAATGGTCTCGAAGTCCTGCGGGCGGCGCTCGCTGCCCGACTCGAACACCGTCATGGCCTGCGTGCGCAGGTTGATGATGCCGCCGAAACCCTTGCCCTGGCCCACGGGCCAGGTCATGGGCACGCAAGGCATGCCCAGCTCGCGCTCGACCTCGTCCAGGATGTCCAGCGGTTCGCGCACTTCGCGGTCCATCTTGTTCACGAAGGTGATGATGGGCGTGTCGCGCTGGCGGCAGACCTCGATCAGCCGGCGCGTCTGCGCCTCCACGCCGTTGGCCGCGTCGATCACCATCAGGGCCGAATCGACGGCGGTGAGCACGCGGTAGGTGTCTTCCGAGAAGTCCTTGTGGCCCGGCGTGTCCAGCAGGTTCACCACGTGGTCGCGATAGGCCATCTGCATGACCGAGCTGGCCACCGAGATGCCGCGCTGCTTTTCAATCTCCATCCAGTCGCTGGTGGCGTGGCGGCTGGCCTTGCGGCCCTTGACCGCGCCCGCGATCTGGATCGCGCCCGAGAAGAGCAGCAGCTTTTCCGTGAGCGTTGTCTTGCCCGCGTCCGGGTGGGAGATGATGGCGAAGGTGCGGCGGCGCCGTGTTTCGGAGACGTAGGACACAGAGTTTTTTGGTGAGGGCGCGGCGCAGCGGTGGGCCGAAGTACGGGCGCCAGGGTCGGCGCGCTGGCGCGCCGCCGCGGAGGGCGCCCGCGGAAAAGTGGCCGTATTCTAATGGCGGCCCCCATGCCGGACCTCGGTGGGACCGCCCCGGCCCGGCCCCAGGGCCGCCGCCTTGGCCCCTCGAAGGGGTCAGGGAGCCGCTTGGGGCGTCACGGGCGCCCGCCGGAACCACCGCTTGAACCGCAGCGCCGGCGATTCCACCAGATGCCAGGAGGCATAGCCTGCCACGGCGGCCAGCGCCACCGACAGCAGCAGGCTCGGAATGAACGCCAGATCGGGCCAGAGCGCATACACCGACTGCTGCACCGGACAGCCGTACAGATAGATGCCGTACGACGGGTCCCCGCCGCGCTGCAGGAAGGCCAGCGCGGGCACGTTCAGCGAGCCGATATGGATCAGCAGCGGCGGCAGCAGGAGCAGGCCCGCTGTGTGCTCCATCTGCAATCCGAAGAACAGCATGGCGGCCAGCGGCGTCAGCAGGAGCAGCAGCCGGCCGGAGCGGGCCTGGAATGCATCGCGGAAGACGGCGATGAGCGCGCCATAGGTGAAGTAGGCGGGGTATTCGAACCAGTGCTGCATCTCGCCGGTCAGGTCGGCATTGCGCGCGGTGAGAAAGAACGCGAGATAGGCCACAGCGGCGAGGCCGGCGAGCCAGCGAGACCGGAACACGCCTAGCAACCCTGCGCCTGCCAGCACCAGGTAGCACAGGCTTTCTATCGGGATGGTCCACAAGGGCCCGTTCATCAGGTGCTTGATCGGGTTGTTTTCGAACACGCCCGGCAGGTAGGGGTAGTCCCTGATCAGCAGCAGGTTGCGAAAGTAGCCGAGCGTATCGGGGTGGGCCAGAAAGTCCGCGGCCGGCATCGAGTTGAAGAAGATTCCGAACAGAAAGACGTTGGTGAGCACGGCGAACAGCACCCCGGGCCAGATCCGCAGGAACCGCTTGGACAGGAACGCCAGCGCCTTGGGCTGGCGCAGCCAGCTCTGGGTGACGAGGTAGCCGCTGATCGTGAAGAACGTCATCACCGCCACGCCACCCACCATGTCGGAATGCAGCCAGGTGGGCGACGCGGTGTGCGTGATGTGGAAGTGGTGGCTGAAGATCACCGCGCTCGCCGCGCAGATGCGCATCAGATCGAACAGGTTGCCCCGGTGCTGTGTGGACATTGTCTCTGGGTTCTTCTGGCCCTTTGCGGGCGTATCGCTGGTTGTCTTGTTGTCAGGCCGGCACCTCGAATCCATGCCGGTCTCTGCTCTGTAGCGTGCCACGGTCGGCGCGCTGGCATGGGCGCGAAGCGCGATGTCCTTATAATCGCCGCTTTCCGAGGAGCGTTGCAGCGTCTTTACCCCCGGTGCCCGGTGTGCGGCAGGGACGCGAGGCTCGGATCATCATTTTGCAACGACGCTCGCCCACGCTTCTTGTGCGGTGAGTGAGCCATTCCCCTCCGATGCGTGGTTTTTTACCTTCTTTACCGGAGAAAACCATGAGCGCAGTTCTCAAGCCCCAGGCCGACCAGGCCATCGCCGACCTTTCCCTTGCCGCGTGGGGCCGCAAGGAAATCCGCATCGCCGAGACCGAAATGCCCGGCCTGATGGCCATCCGCGACGAGTTCGCCGCCAGCCAGCCGCTCAAGGGCGCGCGCATCACCGGCT
This sequence comes from Acidovorax sp. BLS4, assembly GCF_032929295.1. NCBI lineage: Bacteria > Pseudomonadati > Pseudomonadota > Betaproteobacteria > Burkholderiales > Comamonadaceae > Acidovorax > Acidovorax sp. BLS4. Next base: position 3,660,597 of record NZ_CP136797.1, on the reverse strand, counting down.
CGCTGCACATGACGATCCAGACCGCCGTGCTGATCGAAACGCTCAAAGCCCTGGGCGCCGACGTGCGCTGGGCTTCGTGCAACATCTTCTCCACCCAGGACCACGCCGCTGCCGCCATCGCCGCCACGGGCACGCCGGTGTTCGCCATCAAGGGCGAGTCGCTGGAAGACTACTGGGACTACACCCACCGCATTTTCGACTTCGGTCCCAAGGGCAGCGCGGGCGAAGGCCCCAACATGATCCTGGACGACGGCGGCGATGCCACGCTGCTGATGCACCTGGGCCAGCGCGCCGAGAAGGATGCCTCCCTGGTCGCCGGCAACGGTGCCAGCGAGGAAGAGCGCATCCTGTTCGCCGCCATCCGCAAGAAACTGTCGGAAGACGCGACCTGGTACACCCGCAAGTCGGCCGAGATCATCGGCGTGACGGAAGAAACCACCACCGGCGTGCACCGCCTGAATGAGATGTCCGCCAAGGGCACGCTGCTGTTCCGCGCGATCAACGTGAACGACTCGGTCACCAAGTCCAAGTTCGACAACCTGTACGGCTGCCGCGAATCGCTGGTGGACGGCATCAAGCGCGCCACCGACGTCATGATCGCCGGCAAGGTCGCCGTGGTGGCCGGCTACGGCGACGTGGGCAAGGGCTCCGCCCAGGCGCTGCGCGCGCTGTCGGCCCAGGTGTGGGTCACCGAGATCGATCCCATCAACGCCCTGCAGGCCGCCATGGAAGGCTATCGCGTGGTGACCATGGACTACGCCGCCGACAAGGCCGACATCTTCGTGACGACGACGGGCAACAAGGACATCATCACCCACGACACCATGGTGAAGATGAAGGACCAGGCCATCGTCTGCAACATCGGCCACTTCGACAACGAGATCGACGTCGCGTCGATCGAGAAGTACGAATGGGAAGAGATCAAGCCCCAGGTGGACCACATCACCTTCCCGGACGGCAAGAAGATCATCCTGCTGGCCAAGGGCCGCCTGGTGAACCTGGGCTGCGGCACGGGCCACCCGAGCTTCGTGATGTCGTCGTCGTTCGCCAACCAGACCATCGCGCAGATCGAGCTCTTCACCAAGCCCGATGCCTACGAGGCCGGCAAGGTCTACGTGCTGCCCAAGCTGCTGGACGAGAAGGTCGCGCGCCTGCACCTGAAGAAGGTCGGCGCCATGCTGACCGAACTGACGGACTCGCAGGCCGCCTACATCGGCGTGAGCAAGAGCGGCCCCTACAAGCCCGACACCTACCGCTACTGATCGGGCGGGGCTTCGCGCCCTGGGGCGGCGGCCGGTGACTCCGGCCTGTTTGCCCTGTTTGCTATAAAAATAATAGCTTCCTGCGCTAGATGAATATGCGCTGGAGGCCTTTTTGACTCTGAGAAGGACGGGCGCATGCGCGCAGACGTGTATCTGGTGGACAAGGGCCACGCCGCGACCCGGTCGCAGGCGCAGCGCCTGATCGCGGCCGGCGTGCAATGGCGGCTGGCACCCAGCCTGCCCTGGCACAAGGTGGCCAAGAACGGTGACGAGATTCCGGACATCGCCGAAGTGCAGTTGCTCGACCAATCCGAGGCGCGCTACCTCTCGCGCGGTGGCCTCAAGCTGGAAGGCGCGCTCGTGTCCACGGGCCTGGACGTGGCGGGCTGGCGCTGCCTGGACGTGGGCCAGAGCACCGGGGGCTTCACCGACTGCCTGCTGCAGCGCGGCGCGGCCCAGGTGATCGGCGTGGACGTGGGCCACAGCCAACTGCACGACCGCCTGCGCCAGGATCCGCGCGTGGTGGCCGTGGAAGGCGTCAACGCCCGGTCCCTGACGGCCGCATCGCTGCAGGAAGCCTGCGAGGACGCCCTGTCCGAGCAGGTCGAGCAAGACCCCGACGACAACGAGACCCAGCCCGAAGCGCCCTACGGCTGGATGCGCAACGGCGGCCTGATCGACGACGAGTACGACGACAGCGACGATGCCAAGGAACACGACGTCGAAGCCTTCAAGGCCGAGCGCTCGGCCCGGGCGCGGGCCCGCGCGGAGTGCGCCCTGCCCACCGTGCGCCGGCGCCGGGCAGGGCTGGAGCAGGTGGACATCACCCCGGTGTTCGATCTGGTGACGGGCGACGTGTCGTTCATCTCGCTCACACTCATCCTGCCGGCGGTGGCGCCGCTGCTCAAGGCCGGTGGCGACCTGCTCATGCTGGTCAAGCCGCAGTTCGAACTGCAGCCCGGCCAGGTGGGCAAGGGCGGCATCGTGCGCGATGTGGCGCTCTACGCCGTGGTCGAGCAGCGCATCCGCGGCTGCTGCGCGGAACTGGGCCTGACCGTGGCCGCCTGGATGGACAGTTCCATCGATGGCGGCGACGGCAACCGTGAATTCTTCGTCCATGCAAGGAGGGCGGCATGACTGCCTCCAATCCACCCTTACCCGTCAGTTTCGAATTTTTCCCCCCCAAGACGCCCGAAGGGGCCGAAAAGCTGCGTGCCGTGCGGCAGGCGCTGTATGCCCGGCGGCCCGAGTTCTGTTCCGTCACCTACGGTGCGGGCGGCTCGACGCAGGAGGGCACCTTCACCACCGTGCGCGAGATTCTGGCGGAGGGCGTGAGCGCGGCCTCGCACTTCTCGTGCATCGGCGCCACGCGCGAGACGGTGCGCAGCCAGCTGGCCACGCTCAAGGCCATGGGCGTGAAGCGCCTGGTGGCCCTGCGCGGCGACCTGCCGAGCGGCTACGGCGCGGGCGGCGAGTTCCACTACGCCAGCGATCTGGTGGCCTTCATCCGCGCGGAGACGGGCGATGACTTTCACGTGGAAGTGGCCGCCTACCCGGAAGTGCACCCCCAGGCCCGTTCGCCCGAAGCCGATCTGCAGGCCTTCGCGCTCAAGGTGCGAGCCGGCGCGCACTCGGCCATCACGCAGTACTTCTTCAATGCCGACGCCTACTTCCGCTTCGTGGACGACACGCGGCGGCTGGGGCTGGATGTGCCCGTGGTGCCGGGCATCATGCCCATCCTGGGCTCCACGCAGCTCATGCGTTTCTCCGACGCCTGCGGCGCCGAAATCCCACGGTGGATCCGCATGCGGCTGCAGGGTTTTGGCGACGACACGGCCAGCATCAAGGCCTTCGGCCTGGACGTGGTCACCGGCTTGTGCGAGCAACTGCGCGACCGTGGCGTGCCGGGCCTGCACTTCTACACGATGAACCAGAGCGCCACCACGCTGGAGATCTGCCGCCGGCTGGGCCTTTAGACGCCGGCGGCCACTCCGTTAATATCGCCCCTTCGTTTTTCTGCCCATCCATGACGTCCGCCTTCGCTCCCCTGTTGGTCGCCACCCTGTGCTGCGTGGCGTCTGCCCCGTCGTGGGCCCAGACGCGGTACGTCTGCCGGGATGCAGCGGGCAACAGCTTCACGATGTCGCGCCCCTGTCCCTCCGGCACGACGACGTCGGTGGCGGCCACGGGGCCTGTCGCACCACCTCCGGCGTGGCGATATGAGCCCCCGGTGCGCTCCGTGCCCGAAGGGCCGGCGTACCAGCGCTACATGAGCGCCCGTTGCCGCTCCCTGAGCGACACGCTGCGCGGAGGCTCCTCCGGCATTCAGCCCGACGCCTATGCTGGCATGCGCCGGGAGTACCAGCGCGACTGCCACGACGAGGAATCCGACGCTTCCTCCCGCTATTTCAGGGAGCAGAGCGAGGCGCGCAAGCAGCGGCAGGAGCAGGAGCAGCAACTGCGCGTGGCAGCCCAGGCCTCCCGCGAAGAGGCCACGCGCCACGCCGAGCAATGCCGGGAGTCGCGCCGCATTCTCACCGCCAAGCGGGCCCGCACGGACCTGACCGAAGGCGAAAGAAAGGACCTGAAGCGTTTTGAAGACGCCTACGAAACGCGCTGCCAGCGCTGAACTGCCCCGCCGCCTCGGTGCGCTGTTGTCTGGCGCGCTGCTGTCGTGCGCCCTGGTGGCCTGCGCGGTCAAGGCGCCCGCGCCTGGCGACGACACCATTGCGGCGACGCAAAAGCCATTGATTCCCCTGCCGGCGCCAGCCCAGCCGCCCCGCGCATCGGCCCCTGTGAAGCCCCCGCCGGCCATCGCGGGTGAGGCACCCTCCAAACCGTCGGACACGGATGCGTCCTCCGAGAGCGATGCCGCCGATGCGTTCGTGCAGGAAGGCTTGGCCTCCTGGTACGGGGCCCGGTTCCACCGCCGCCGCACGGCCAGCGGGGAGCGCTTCGACATGAACGAATTCACTGCTGCCCACCGCACCTTGCCCTTCGGCACGCGCGTGTGCGTGCGCAGCCTGGTGACCGGCCGCGCCGTGCAGGTGCGCATCAACGACCGCGGGCCCCACTCGCCCGGCCGCATCATCGATGTGAGCCGCGCCGCCGCCGGGGCGCTGGGGTTGCTGGGGCTGGGCACCAAGCCGGTCGTGGTCTCCCAGGCGCCGGAAGACGCCGCGGCGCAGTGCCCTGATGCCTCGGTTTCCGGCCTGTCGCAGGCCAGCCCGCTGCCAGCCTCTGGCGAATAGGCGGGCGGGCTCAGCCGCCCGACTCGAGCGTGTGCGAGGCGTGGTGGTCCTGCGCCAGCAGCTCGGCCATCTGCGGCAGCGCGGGCTTGAGCGCCGCTTTCAGCGTGAACGGCGGATTGATCAGGAACATGCCGCTGGCCGGCAGCCCCGGGCGGCGGGCCTGTCCGTCCGCGGCGCCCGTCACCTTGCTCGATTTCACGGTGAGCGTGGCATGCAGCCACGACTTGCCGGCCTTGGTGGCCAGCGTCTTGAGCCGCCGCGGCAGGTCATGGGCTTCGGGCCGGGGAATGATCGGGTACCAGACGGCATAGGTGCCTGTCGCAAAGCGCTTGAGCGAGTCTGCGGCCATGTCCAGGACGCGCCCGTAATCGCTCTTGATTTCATAGCTGGGATCGCACAGCACGAGAGCGCGGCGGGCCGGTGGGGGCAGGAATTTCTTGATGCCTTCGAAGCCGTCCTCATGCAGCACCGCCACCTGGCGGCCGGCCTCCAGCTGGGCCACGTTGCCGGCCAGCGCGCGCAGGTCGGTCGGGTGCAATTCGAACACCTTGAGCTTGTCGCGGTCGCGCAGCAGGCGCTGCGTGATGAAGGGCGAGCCTGGATAGACCCGCGTCACGTTGCCCTGGTTGAAGGCGCCGACCATGTCGACATAGGCTTGCAGCGCGGGCGCCAGGGGCTCTTTGAGCACGGCAGGCGGTACCAGGCGAAGGATGCCGTCCCCCGCCTCTCCGCTCGTGGCGGCGTAGTCGCCGTCCAGGCGGAACAGGCCGGCGCCGGCATGGGTGTCCAGCACGGTGAGCGCTGCGTCTTTCTGCGTAAGGTGTTGCAAAGTGGCAATCAGCACCGTGTGCTTGAGCACATCGGCGTGGTTGCCCGCATGGAAGGCGTGGCGGTAACTGAACATGATGGGGCCAATGGTAACCACGCACCGCCCGGTGCCGCGTGATCGTGCCCGCTTCGTCATGGCGCAGTGGGGGCCGGGGCGCTGCCGGTGCGATGGCTTGGAGCAGTCGCCGGGCGCCTTGTTGCCGCCAGGGAGCGGGCTTGCTGCATGATGGCGGCTTCGGCCAATGTGTTGCAATCCATCCACTTGTCCGTTGCCGGGTGCGCCGTTGCTGGTGCACCATTGCCGCCCGAAAGCCCACCCGTCACCATGTCCGCCATCACCAGCACCGAACCCCCGACCGACGTCCACCACGTCGACGCCCTGCCGGCCGGGACGCGTCTGGGAGAGTTCGAGGTGCTTTCGCTGCTGGGGGTGGGCGGGTTCGGCATGGTCTACAAGGCATTCGACCATTCGCTCCTGCGCTTCGTGGCCATCAAGGAATACATGCCGTCGGCGCTGGCGGCGCGCGCGCAGGGGCAGTCGCTGTGGGTGCGGTCTTCGACCCAGGAGCAATCCTTCCAGGCGGGGCTGGCCTCGTTCGTGAGCGAGGCCAGGCTGCTTGCCCAGTTCGACCATCCCTCGCTGGTGAAGGTCTTTCGCTTCTGGGAAGCCAATCACACCGCCTATATGGTCATGCCGCTCTACACGGGCATGACGCTCAAGCAGGCCCGCGCGCACATGCGCACGCCGCCGCCCGAGGCCTGGCTGCGCAAGATGCTGTGGTCGGTGCTGAGCGCGCTGCGCGTGCTGCACGACGGCCAGACGCTGCACCGCGACATTTCGCCCGACAACATCTTCCTGCAGGACAGCGGCCCTCCCGTGCTGCTGGACCTAGGGGCTGCACGCCATGCGATCAGCGACCACGGGCACCAGCACACGGCGGTCCTGAAGGTCAATTACGCGCCCATCGAGCAGTACAACGACGGCGAGAGCGATCTACGCCAGGGGCCCTGGAGCGATCTGTATGCCCTCGGTGCCGTGGTGCATGGCAGCCTGTGCAACGACACGCCGCTGCCGGCCACGCTGCGGTCGATCCGCGACCGAATGGTGCCGTTCTCACGGGTGGCCAAGACCGTGCGGCGACAGTTCGGTGTGGAATATTCCACGCCCTTCGTGGCCGCGATTTCGCAGGCGTTGGCCCTGCGGCCGGATGAGCGTCCCCAGAGCATCGACGAATTCCTGCGCACCATGGACATGGTCGCTCCGCCGGAGGGCATCGACCAGTTCGATTTTCGCGCCGAGCTGGGCGATATCTGGGTGGAGCCGGCCGACCGGCGTGGTACGGGCGTGGCGGTGCCCATGATCGACATCACCTCCGTGCCTCTGCCGGCGGTGGGCGTACCCTTGCCTGCGCCTCTGGCCGCTGCGGTGGAGGCGCCGACGGTGGACACGGGTGCGCAGTTGCACATCGATCGGCAGGAGGCTGGCGACACCGTGGTGTCCGATGGGCAGGACACGGTTTTCATGGATGGAGGACAAGAGGTGGCAGATACCGTGACAGGTGGCGATACGGTTTTCGAGGAGCGCCGTCCTCAGCATCCAGAAAGGCTGGGGCGTCCGAAGACCCGCCGCAGCCAGGCTGCGGGCGAGGAGGCACCGGCATCGGCAGTCGCTGGCGTGCGCCACCGTCCCTTGCTTTGGGCGAGCGCCGGCCTAGTGGCTGTGGCTGTGGTCGCTGCCGGACTGTGGTGGAACGCCTCGCGCGACACGCCCCATCCCACCAAGTACACCCCAGAAGACCAGATCATCACGGAACTGGCCGAGCCGCCAGCGCCGGTGGCCTCTGCACCCGCCGAATTGATCTCCGTGGTCGATGAAGCGGCCACCGCACCGGCTCTGCCGGCCGCATCCGCAGCCTCGGTGGCCGCAGCGCCCGCATTCGTCGTTGCATCGGCACCACGGCCCAAGCCTGTTCCTCGCAAGGTGGCCGAGCCCACGCCTGCGGCCGTGGCTGCGGAAGCGCCTGCATCGCCCGAGCCTGCGCCGGTTCCAGCCGCCACGCCCAAACCGGCGGTCGCACGCGTGGCAGGGCCGGACGAAGCGTGCGCCAACGCCGGATTCATCGCCCGACCGATGTGCATCCACCAGCAATGCCAGAACGCGGCGGTGGCCAACCACCCGCTGTGCGTCGAGAACCGCCGCCGGCTGGAAGCCGAAGAACGCCGCCGCACGATGCTGTCCCAATAGCCCTGCCTTGGCATTTTCCCGCCGCTTCGTATAATGGCGGGCTTCGCAGCGCTTTTTTGGTCCCGCGGCGGAGCATTCACACCACCTAAGAGGCTTCCTTCAGAGATGCACCGACCGTGGAAAAGGACCGACAAACCCCCGTTCTTTGAAAAGAGAAACTCATGTCTACTTTCAGCGCAAAGCCCGCTGAGGTCGTGCACGAGTGGTTTGTGATTGACGCGACCGACAAGGTCCTCGGACGAGTAGCCAGCGAAGTTGCTCTCCGTTTGCGCGGCAAACACAAGGCCATTTACACGCCTCACGTCGATACCGGTGACTTCATCGTCATCATCAACGCCGCTCAACTCAAGGTCACCGGCACCAAGTCCCTGGACAAGGTGTACTACCGCCATTCGGGCTATCCCGGCGGTATCACGGCCACGAACTTCCGCGACATGCAAGCCAAGCACCCCGGCCGCGCGCTGGAAAAGGCGGTCAAAGGCATGCTGCCCAAGGGTCCCCTGGGCTACGCGATGATCAAGAAACTCAAGGTGTATGGCGGTGCTGAGCATCCCCACACCGCCCAGCAGCCCAAGGCGCTGGAAATCTAAGGAGCCTTGAGATGATTGGTGAATGGAACAATGGCACCGGCCGTCGCAAGTCCAGCGTCGCCCGCGTGTTTCTCAAGAAGGGTTCCGGCAAGATCACTGTGAATGGCAAAGACATTCAGCAGTATTTCGGCCGCGAAACCTCGATCATGATCGCCAAGCAGCCGCTCGCGCTGACCAACCATGTCGAAACCTTCGACATCCAGGTCAACGTACACGGCGGCGGTGAATCCGGCCAAGCCGGTGCCACCCGCCACGGCATCACCCGCGCCCTGATCGACTACGACGCAACGCTGAAGCCCGCACTGAGCCAAGCCGGCTTCGTGACCCGCGATGCACGTGAAGTCGAACGGAAGAAGGTCGGCCTGCGTTCTGCACGCCGCGCCAAGCAGTTCTCCAAGCGTTAAGCTTCGCCGCTGCAAAGGACTGCCATGCCGTGCTGGGCCTTTACAAAGGCTGCAAGAGCGACGTGTCAGTCGGCCGAAAGCACTCTCGGGTGCTTTCCGGCTTCAAAAAACCGCCTGTCCGGCGGTTTTTTCATTTCTGCTCCTCCATTTGTTGAATAGGGAAACATGCGACTCAAGCTGCTACGTCGCCGTTTGACCATCAGTGCGCCGCGGGTGTCGGTCCGAAGCGCGATGCCATGGCCTGTCCGCTGGGTGCTGCTGGCCATTTTCTTCGGCCTGTGCGCCGCGCTGGCGCTCTGGGCCTTCGAGTTCGGCAAGAGCATCGCAGGGCTGGATTCCCGCTCCCGGGCAGAACTGGTGCGCTTGCGCAAAGAGGTAGCCCAGTTGCGCGAGGAGCAGCGGCTGCAAAAGGACACGTCGAGTTCTACCGGCACGCTGCTGACCGCCGAGCGCACCACGATGGATCGCCTGATGGCCCAGATGCGCCAGCTGGAGGCGGACAACCGCGCCCTCCGGGACGACCTGGGCTTTTTCGAAAAGCTCATCCCGGCGGGCAAGACCGAAGGGGTCAGCATCCGTGGACTGCAAGCCGACGTGGTGGGGGGCAGCCAGTTGCGCTGGCAGGTGCTGGTGATTCAGCCGGTGCGCAACGCGCCCGAATTCCGTGGGCGGCTGGAGTTGATGCTGGCAGGTACGCGCGATGGACGCCCCTGGACACAGGCGATTCCCGCGGATGGGCAACCCCTTCAGTTCCAGCAGTACCGCCGGGTGGAAGGGTTGTGGCCGTTGCCCGGCAATGCCGTGGTAAAAACCGTGACCGCGCGGGTCTTGGAGGGCAGTGCGGTGCGTGCCACCCAGACCCTGAGCATCGAAGAATAGCGGCGGTGGCGGCGTCAGCAATGGGCCCATTCCCTCCCGTGCCAACCGACTGGAGTGTTCCATGTTCTCTCGCAAGAAGCAGCCCCCGATCAAGAGCCTGATCGCTCATGGCACCCGCATCAACGGCGAAGTGCGGTTTTCCGAGGGCCTGCGGATTGATGGCGAGGTGGCGGGGGACGTGCGGGCCAGCGACGAGCAGCCCAGTATCCTGGTGATATCGGAGTCCGCCCGGGTTGAAGGCGCGGTGCATGCAGCCCACGTGATCGTCAATGGCACGGTTCTCGGACCGGTGCATGCCGCGGAACTGCTGGAGCTGCAGCCCAAGGCCCGCATCACCGGAAACGTGCACTACAAATCGCTTGAAATGCACCAAGGAGCCACGATATCGGGACAGATGAGCCCATCGACCGTGCTGGTCGAGGAAAAACCCACACTGAAGTTGGCGTCAAACGCCAGCTGACCCACATTTGAGGGGTGTTGCAGTACCATCGACGGCAAACCCTCCCGAAGGAGCACTCCATGAGCGCCGTAGCCGAAAACATCCAGACCGAAATGCCCGCCCCGATTCTGTTCACCGACAGCGCGGCGGCCAAGGTGGCTGACCTGATTGCCGAAGAAGGCAACCCCGACCTGAAATTGCGTGTGTTCGTCCAGGGCGGCGGATGCTCGGGCTTCCAGTACGGTTTCACGTTCGATGAAATCACGAACGAAGACGACACCACCATGACCAAGAACGGTGTGTCGCTGCTCATTGATGCCATGAGCTACCAGTACCTGGTCGGTGCCGAAATCGACTACAAGGAAGACTTGCAGGGCGCCCAGTTCGTCATCAAGAACCCGAATGCGACCACCACCTGTGGCTGCGGATCGAGTTTCTCCGCCTGATGGCGCGATTTTTCGCCTGACTCAAAAGCCGCCTTCGGGCGGCTTTTTGCTGGGCACGTGCGGCGGAATCCATTACCGCCGTTGATCGGAACGGCATGCAACAAGAGCGCTCCCTTCAAATCCTGCTATGGCTGGTGGCCGTCGGCTTTTTCATGCAGACGCTGGACGCCACCATCGTCAACACGGCCCTGCCCACCATGGCGAGCAGCCTGGGGGAAAGTCCGCTGCGCATGCAATCGGTCGTGGTGGCGTATTCGCTGTCCATGGCGCTGCTGATCCCAGCATCGGGCTGGGTGGCCGACCGCTTCGGCGCACGGCGGGTGTATCTGAGCGCCATCGTGCTGTTCGTCGTGGGATCGGTGCTTTGCGCTGTGTCGAGCCGGCTGGACCAATTGGTGGCGGCGCGGGTGGTGCAGGGCCTGGGCGGAGCGCTGCTGCTGCCGGTGGGACGGCTGGTGGTGCTGCGCACCTTTCCGCGCGAGAAGTTTCTGCAGGCCATGAGCTTCGTGGCGATCCCCGGCCTCATCGGGCCGCTGATCGGCCCCACGCTGGGTGGCTGGCTGGTGGAGGTGGCATCGTGGCACTGGATCTTCCTGATCAATGTGCCGGTCGGCCTGATCGGGTGCCTGGCGACGCTGCGGTACATGCCGGCCGTGCCCGGCGCCCCGGTGGCCCGCTTCGACCTGGCGGGCTATCTCATGCTGGCCTTCGGCATGGCGGCGCTGTCTCTGGCGCTCGATGGACTGTCGAGCCTGGGGCTGCGGCAGGCGAGTGTGCTCGTGCTGCTGATTTTCGGGTTGGCGAGCCTGGTGGCGTACTGGCTGCATGCGGCACGCAAGCCGAACCCGCTGTTCTCGCCCCGGCTGTTCTCGGTGGCCACGCTGCGCATCGGGCTGCTGGGCAACCTGTTTTCGCGCCTGGGCAGCTCGTGCATGCCCTTCCTGATCCCCCTGATGCTGCAGGTGACGATGGGCTACACCCCCCTGCATGCCGGATTGATGATGCTGCCGGTGGCGTTGGCCGGCATGTCGATGAAGCGTTTCACGACGCCATTGATCACGCGGTTCGGCTACCGCCGCGTGCTGGTGGGCAACACGCTGATGGTGGGGATCACGATGGCGAGTTTTGCCCTCTCGACCCCCTCGCAGCCGCTGTGGTGGCACATCGTGCAGCTGGCGATCTTCGGGGCGGTGAATTCGCTTCAGTTCACGGCCATGAACACGGTCACGCTCAAGGACTTGAACCAGGGCATGGCCAGCAGCGGCAACAGCCTGCTGTCGATGGTGCAGATGGTGGCCATGGGCATGGGGGTGGCCGCCGCGGGCGGGGTGCTCTCGGCATTCACGGGCCACTTCGGGAGCGGGGGCGCGCAGCAGACGCTGTGGGCCTTCCAAGGCACCTTCGCCTGCATGGGGCTGGTGACCATCGCCTCGGCAGGCATCTTCTGGCAGTTGTCTCCACGCGACTCCGAACGCGGCGCGGCTGCGGACGACGTGCCCGACGTGCCGGAGCACGTCTGAGCCGTCAGGCGGGGTATATTGCGCCCAGGATGCGCGGCCCCGCCGCGCCGGTGACGCTGGAGAGGTTGCCGCTTTGTCGCTCCACGGCTCGGTGGGCCAGCCATGCGAAGGCGGCGGCTTCCACCTGCAGGGCCGGCATGCCGTGCTCGTCGGAGGCCGATACGGCGACACCGGGCAGAAGTGCCTGCAATCGGTGCATGAGGTGGCCGTTGAGGGCGCCGCCGCCGCACACGATCAACGGGTTGCCGCCGTCGCCGAAACGGCGCACGCCATCGGCGCAGACGCTGGCCGTGAATTCGGTCAGGGTGGCCTGGACATCGGCCGGAGCGGCCGATGCGAACGCCGGCAGGTGCCCTTCCAGCCAGGCGGGGTTGAAAAGGTCACGCCCTGTGCTTTTGGGTGGTGGCTGCGACAGATACGGCTCGGACCGCAACGCACCGAGCAGCGCGGGCAGGACCTGCCCGCTGGAAGCCCAGGCGCCGTCGCGGTCGAACGGCTGGCCCGTATGCTGCTGGCACCAGTGGTCCATCAGTGCGTTGCCTGGCCCGCAATCGAATCCCAGCACCGCACCCTGCGAACCCAGCACGCTGAGGTTGGAGATGCCGCCGATGTTCAACACGCAGACTGTCCGGCCGGACTGGCCGAACACCCCCTGGTGAAACGCCGGTACCAGCGGCGCACCCTGGCCGCCCGCCGCCACGTCGCGGCTGCGGAAGTCGGCCACCACGTCGATGCCCGTCGATTCGGCCAGCAAGGCGGCATTGCCCAGTTGCAGCGTGTATCCGGTGCCGTCGAAGGCCTGGGGGCGATGGCGCACCGTCTGCCCGTGGGCGCCGATGGCGCGAACGGCGGAGGGTGGCAGGCCGGCCTGGCTCAAAAGCGTGTGCACCACGCCGGCATAGGCGCGCGCCAATGCGTTTCCGGCCAGCGCAGCGCGGTGCAGTTCGTCGGCACCGGGTGTGTTGAGCGCGAGCAGCGCTGCTCTTAAGTCAGGAGCAAAAGGCGCGCATGTATATTGCGCGACCTTGCATTTTTGCTCGGAGAAATCTGCCAGCACCCCATCGACTCCATCGAGCGAGGTGCCCGACATGAGTCCGATGTACAACGCTGGCATGGGACCGGAACGCGCAACGCGCTTACTGGGCGCTGGCTTGCTGCACCTGGGCGGCGGCCGACAACTGGATGCGCATGTTCGATGCCAGGCGGTTGAAGGCGGCGCGCGAGGCACTGGACACCGGCGTGGCAGCTTCGCTTTGCTGCGCGATCACCATGGGGTCCTGGTGCTGGCCATCCACGCGGAATTCGAAGTGCAGGTGGGGGCCGGTGGCCCATCCCGTTGCACCGACGGCGCCGATGGTCTGTCCCTGCTCCACGCTCTGGCCCTTGCGCACGTCGATGCGGCTCAGGTGGGCATACACGGTGACGTGCTGGTTGCGGTGCTTGACGTAAATGACATTGCCATAGCCGTTCTGCACCCCGGCGAAATCGACCGTGCCATCGCCCACGGTGCGCACGGCCGTGCCGGTGGGCGCTGCGAAGTCAGTGCCCAGGTGGGCGCGCCATTTTTGCAGGATGGGATGAAAGCGCATCTTGAAGCCGCTCGAGATGCGCGAGAACTCCACCGGCGAGGTGAGGTAGGCGCGGCGCATGCTCTCGCCGTCCAGCGTGTAGTAGGCGCCCTTGGAGGCGGGCGTGTCCTGGAACCAGACGGCGTCATGCGTCTTGCCGTTGTTGTGGAACTCCGCGCTCAGCACGCGGCCGCTGCGCAGCGGCTCGCCATCGGCTTCGAGCGTTTCGTAGACCACCGAGAACCGGTCGTCCTTGCGCAGGGCGCGGTGGAAATCGATGTTGCTGGCGAACACTTCGGCGATCTGCGTCGCCACGGCATCGGGAATGTTGGAAGCGTCGGTCGCGGCGAACAGCGAGCTGCGGATGATGCCGCCGGCCAGCCGCGTGCCCACGGTGAGCGGCGCCGTCTCGACGCGCGAGGTGAATTCGTTGCCCTTGCGCTGCACGACCAGCCGGCGGAAATTGCCGCTGTCGTCCTGGACCCAGCGCGCTGTGAGGCTGATGAGGCGGTGATCGTCCGTGGTTTCTGCCGATACGGACCGGCCCGAGCGGCCCAGCAGGGTCTGGCGCACCTGGCCGTCGCTGCGAAGGAAGGCGGCGGCCGCCGGGTCCGCCACACCCAGGCGCTGCAGGATGGCCTCGGCGGTGTCGCTGCTGCGGGTCTGGTCCGAGCGGTAGAGGGAATAGTTGGGAATGTCCACCAGCGCTGGCAGGGACTGGTCGCTGGCCAGCGAATCCACCGCGTATTCGACCGTGCTGCGGGGCAGGTCGGCGGGGTCCGGCGCGAAGGAGGCGACGGCGAAAGCGCCGCCGCCGCCCGTCAGCAACAGCGTTGCGATGGCGGCGGTGATGCGTTTGGGATGGGTCTGGGCGATGCGCGATAGCCGGTCCAGCAGTGCGAGGCTGGCGGATGTCAAGCCATTGTTCAAAGTGTCTTACCCCAGGGTGAGGTGCGTTCGGGCCGGGTGGGGGCGGAACGCACGAGCTTAGGTCAGGCTGCAGCCATTCGGTGCAAGGGTCCGAACCGGCAGGACCACTAGAATCCGCCACTGCAAATGTGGGCCGGAGTATAACGACGAGCGCCCCGGAAACCCCCAAAAAAACCCTTATGAATCAATCTGCTGTTACAACATTCCCAATCACCGATGGTGTAGGACGGGCGCTTGAGGTATCGCTTCGGGGCGCTGACGAATTGCTGCCCCGTGACGAATGGACGAAGAAGCTGGCGCGCTCCGAGGCGACCGGCGTGCCGCTGCGCATCAAGCTGGGGCTGGATCCGACGGCGCCGGACATCCACATCGGCCACACCGTGGTGCTCAACAAGATGCGCCAGCTGCAGGACCTGGGACATCAGGTGATCTTCCTGATCGGCGACTTCACCAGCCTGATCGGCGACCCCTCCGGCCGCAACAGCACCCGGCCGCCCCTCACCCCCGAGCAGATCAAGGCCAATGCCGAGACCTACTACCGCCAGGCCAGCATGGTGCTGGACCCGGCCAAAACGGAGATCCGCTACAACAGCGAATGGAGCGAGCCGCTGGGCGCGACCGGCATGATCCAGCTCGCTGCCAAGTACACGGTCGCGCGCATGATGGAGCGCGACGATTTCCACAAGCGCTTTTCGACCGGGCAGTCGATCAGCGTGCACGAATTCCTCTACCCGCTCATGCAGGGCTACGACTCGGTGGCACTGAAGAGCGACCTGGAACTGGGCGGTACCGACCAGAAGTTCAACCTGCTGATGGGTCGCCATCTCCAGCAGGAGTACGGCCAGGAACCGCAGTGCGTGCTCACCATGCCGCTGCTGGTGGGTCTGGACGGCGTCGACAAGATGTCGAAATCCAAGAACAACTACATCGGCATTGCGGAAGACGCCAACACTATGTTCGCCAAGGTGCTGTCCATCTCCGACACGCTGATGTGGGACTGGTACACGCTGCTGTCGTTCAAGTCCCTCGCCGAGATCGCCGCGCTCAAGGCCGAGGTGGAGGCTGGCCGCAACCCCAAGGACGCCAAGGTGATGCTCGCCAAGGAGATCACCGCGCGCTTTCACAGCGCGGCGGCCGCCGATGCGGCCGAGGCGGACTTCATCAACCGCAGCAAGGGCGGGGTGCCCGACGAGATTCCCGAGGTGGCCCTGGCCGGGGCGCCGCTGGGCATCGGCGCGTTGCTGCGCCAGGCCAATCTGGCGCCTTCCGGCAGCGAGGCCAGCCGCCTGATCGATGGTGGTGGCGTGCGGGTGGACGGCGGTGTCGTCAGCGACAAGGGGCTCAAGCTGGAAGCGGGCACTTACGTGCTCCAGGTGGGCAAGCGCAAGTTCGCGCGGGTCACTCTCAGCGCCTGAACGCGGCACGCGCCGCACGCGCGTCAGTCCAGGTTGTCGCTCAGGTCGGGGTCAGGCACGTCGCCGATGGCCTCGCGCGTGGCCTGTGCCTGCAGGGTGAGCCAGGCGCAGAACGCCCGGATTTCCGGCCGCTGCCCGCTGCGCGGCCCCACCAGCAGCCAGTACGCCAGCGGTGAATCGAGCCGGTAGCCCGGCAGCACTTCCACCAGATCGCCCGACGCCAGCGCGTCGGCGATGAGCGGCATGCGCGCCAGGGCCAGGCCCTGGCCGGTGAGCGTGGCCTGCACGATCTGATGGGCGTAGTTGAAGTACAGCCAGCGCTTGGGCTGCAGCTTTTCCTGCCCGTTGAGTTCGAACCAGCGGCGCCAGGTGAGCCATTCAAGGTGCATGGTGCGGTGCGCATCGCCCGCTTCGATGAGCGTGAAGCGCGCCACGTCCGCGGGCCCGCGGATGGGCGGATTGCTCTTGATGAGCCAGGGGCTCGCCACCACGGCCAGCTGCTCGCCGAACAGGCGCTGCGAGCCGCTCATGTTGGCGCTGGGCAGGCTGTAGCGCAGGGCCAGGTCCACGTCGGCGGTTTCCAGGTCCACGGCCACATCGCTCGCGTCGATGCGGATGTCGATGTCGGGGTTTTCGCGCTGGAACTCCTCCATGCGGGGAATGAGCCACATCGAGGCGAAGCTGGCCCAGGTGGTGATGGCCACGCTTTTGCGGCCCGCGGTCTGCCGCACCAGCCGCACGCAGGCATCCATGCGTTCAAGAGCCGGGGCGACGGCCCGCTGCAACTGCGCGCCGGCGCTGGTCAGCTCCACCGCCCGGGTGTGGCGCAGAAACAGCGGCACGCCCACTTCTTCTTCCAGCGCCTGGATCTGGCGGCTGACCGCCGACTGGGTGAGCGACATCTCTTCCGCGGCCGCCCGGAAGTTCAGGTGGCGGGCCACCGCGAGAAAGGCGCGCCAGTGGCCGACCGCCACTGGCCGGGTGCGCAAGTGGGTGATGGGGGCAGGCAGATTCATGGCTGGGATTGATGAGGCTTGGGAATCAAATTATCTCCGGCTTTTCATTGGACCGGATGGGGGTGGTGAGTCGAATATCCAGTCCTGTCAACACCGAAATTCATGCAAGGAGCACTCCATGTCAAACCCTTCCGTTCTGGAATCGCAACAATCCCGGGTGGGCGCTGCGTCGGCCCGGACCATGGCGGGTTGCTGGATTTTGCCCCCACGCCGCGCCTTGGGTTTGTATCCCACCCAGCGGTCGCGGCTGCGCATCGAGCGCGGCGGTGTCTGGCTCACGGTGACAGGCGGCAAGGGCGCATTGCCCGGCGACTGGTTCCTCGGCGAAGGCGATGAGCAGGTGCTCGAGCCCGGCGTCCATGCCGTCATCGAGCCGTGGCACGGCGGTCGGGCCGCGCTTTCGGGTGGCGCGCTGGCCGAAGGCGTGCAATTTCGCTGGGATCCGGTCGCCCTGCCAGTGCCGGCGGTGCAGTCCGAGGCTTGGTCGCGGGGCGTCGTAGCGCCTTGGGCGGACTTGGTGGGGGCTTTGCGCGGGGCGGCGTGGGCTGGGGCCCGGCTGGTGAAAGGGCTGCTGCAGTGGGCGGGAGCAGGCCGTTGGGCGCCGACGACTGCACCTCGGACCTGCATTGATGCGCAATGCGAATAGATCAGGGGGGTCTTTTGCATTGATGTGGTTCCGGCATGAATCGCCTGGGGCGTTTTCATTGGACGGTGCCACATTGCCAGACGCATGATAGGCACATTGCTAGGGTTTTCCAGGAGAAAGAAATGACCGCTTCAAATGTTCTGAATTTTCAACAATCCGCTGTCTTGCCTCGCGGAGAGGCGAAAGACATTTGCATGCTGGCCATCGGCAATGCCCACAGCCTGCGCCCCCGTGTGCCGATGGCCCTGCGCGTGATGTCCGGCCATGCCTGGGTCACGCTCGACGACGGCCCGAACGGTGAACGCGACGTGGCAGCCGGCGACGTCTTTCTCAATGCCGGCCAGACCTTGTGGGTGGCGGCCGGCCAGCACGCTGTCATCGAGCCCCTGGGCCGCGATGCCGTGCAGTACCGCTTCAGCGCTTCTGCGGTGGTGCGCCATGCGGACAGTGCCTTGAAGGCCCGCTCCACGCAAGGCGAGGCCTGCTGCGCCTGAAGTCCGTCTTGCTGCCGTTCCCCCAGGGAATCGCAGCGAGGCGGCAAGAAACTGGCGCGGTGGCGCTGAAGGCGGGCCAGAAGCTGTCAAAGCTCCCGGCCCGTTTGACATTTCAGGGCTGGTCGGCAGGCTGATGAAAGACCTCCCAGCGGGGGAGAAAGTCAATCGGCGCTGGTGCGCCGGCGCAAGGTCTGTGGCGTGCCGTGCACAGTGTCAAAAGACATAGGGAGGAGTACCCTGGTGTGCCTAGAATCGCCGCCCACCAGTTCTCACCGATTCGCCTTTATGAGCGTGGACTTTGCTTCTGAATCCCTGGCGCACGCCATTCCGCGCCATTGCGATGCCTGCCGGTTGCGCAACACCCCTTCCGCTTTCACTCCGGTATCGCCGCAGGAGCTGCAGTTCATCGACCAGTTCCGCTGCGGCACCGCCACCGTGGCGGCTGGGGGCACGCTGATCCGCGAGCACCAACCCAACGGCAAGCTCTACACGCTCTACACCGGTTGGGCATTCCGCTACAAGACGCTGTCGGATGGGCGGCGCCAGATCCTCAACTTCCTGCTGCCGGGCGACCTGGTGGGGCTGCAGCAGGAGTTCGGCGACACCGCGATGCACGGCGTGGAGGCCGTCACCCCTTGCGCGTTCTGCGTGTTCCCGGCCGACGGGCTGTGGTCGCTGTTTCGCGACCATGGCCGGCTGGGCTACGACGTGACCTGGCTCGCGGCGCGCGGCGAAGGCATGGTGGACGACAACCTGCTCACCACCGGCCGTCGCAATGCCACCGAGCGCGTGGCCATGCTGCTCATGCACTTGTACCGCCGGCTCGACCGCCTGGGACTGTCCGAGAACGGCACCGTCGAATTCCCCATCACCCAGCAACACATCGCCGACTCGCTCGGGCTGTCGCTCGTGCACACCAACAAGACGCTGCGGCGCCTGGCGCAACTGGGTCTGCACGAGATCGCCGATGGGCGGCTGCGCATCATCAATCCGCGCGCGCTGGCCCGCATCGCCGAGTATTACGACGCCATCCCCCGGCCGGTACCCCTGCTCTAGGCTTTGGGTGAAATCGGCCTCCAGTGCAATAAGTACTAGGGCATATTGCTATTAATTTTGTAGCAATCTTAAAACCCCTGGCGGGCGCGGCAGGGCGCCGATAATCGGCGGATTCCCCTGGGACGCCGGTCGCCGTGCCGCGCGGCCGCAACCGAACGGACCCTTTCATGACAGCACTGGACATCATCATCATGGCGGCGGGCAAAGGCACGCGCATGAAAAGCCGCACCCCCAAGGTCCTGCAGCGCCTGGCGGGGCGCCCGCTGCTGCGCCATGTGCTGGACCAGGCGGCCAGCCTGCGGGCCCGGCGCGTGGTGGTCATCACTGGCCATGGCGCGGAGCAGGTGGAGGCCGCCGTCGCCGGCGGTCCGGGGGGCGATTCCGGCGCCGGTTTCGAATTGAAGTTCGCCCGCCAGGAGCCGCAGCTCGGCACCGGCCATGCCGTGCAGCAGGCGATGCCCGCGCTGGCGGGTGACGGCACCGTGGTCGTGCTGTCGGGCGACGTGCCCCTGACCCAGGCCGCCACCTTGCATGCGCTGGTGGAGGCCTCGGCGCGGGAGCGGCTCGCGCTGCTGACCGTGACGCTGCCCGACCCGGCCGGCTACGGCCGCATCGTGCGCAATGCCGCCGGTGCGGTGCAGGGCATCGTGGAGCACAAGGACGCGAGCGAGGTCCAGCGCGCCATCACCGAGGTGTACAGCGGCATCATGGCCGTGCCGGCGCAACGGCTGGCCGGCTGGCTCGCCCGGCTGCGCAACGACAACGCCCAGGGCGAGTACTACCTGACCGACATCGTCGCCATGGCCGTGGCCGATGGGGTGCCGGTGGTGGCCCATCGCATCACCGACGCATTGCAGGTGGCGGGCGTGAACAGCCCACTGCAATTGGCGGAGCTGGAGCGCGCGCACCAGGCCCGCCAGGCCGCGGCGCTGATGGAGCAGGGCGTGCGCCTGGTCGACCCGGCGCGCTTCGATCTGCGCGACGATGCCCGCCTCGGGGTCCGGGGCCGGCTGGTCTGCGGGCAGGATGTGGAGATCGACGTGAACTGCGTCTTCACCGGCCACGTGGAGCTGGGCGAGGGCGTGCAGATCGGTGCGCACTGCTGCATCGCCAATGCCACCATCGCGGCGGGCGCGGTGGTCCATCCCTACACCCACATCGACGGCGAGAAAGCCGGCGTGCAGGTCGGCCCGGGCGCCCTCATCGGACCTTTCGCCCGTCTGCGCCCGGGTGCCCAACTGGGCCGGGAGGTGCACATCGGCAACTTCGTCGAAGTGAAGAATTCCACGCTGGCCGATGGCGCCAAGGCGAACCACCTGGCCTATCTGGGCGATGCCACGGTGGGCGAGCGCGTGAACTACGGCGCGGGCAGCATCACGGCCAATTACGACGGGGCCAACAAGTTCCGCACCGTCATCGAGGCCGACGTGCACATCGGCAGCAACAGCGTGCTGGTGGCGCCCGTCACCATCGGTGCCGGGGGCACGGTCGCCGGCGGCTCCACCATCACGAAGGACGCCCCGCCGGGCGCCTTGAGCGTGGCGCGCGGCCGGCAGGTGACCATCGAAAACTGGAAACGGCCCGCCAAGCTGCCCAAGGCCTGAGCCATGGACGGGCTCGGTGATTTGCCCGGCGACGAACGGGTTCAACAAGCGCAGGCCGATGAAGTGGCGCGCCTGCGGGCGGAACTGGACGCGGCGCGGCAGGAGCAGGAGGCGTTCCTGCGGGCCGTGTCGCACGACCTGCGTGCGCCCGTGCGCCACATCCTCGCCTACGGCCGGCTGGTGCGGGAGACCGTCGCACAGAGCAATGCCGATCCCGAGGCGTTGCAGTTTCTGGACACCATCGCACAGGCAGGCCAGCAGCTCGGCAGCATGATCGACGGGCTGATCCAGCTGGGGCGCATCGGCTCAGCCCCTGTCACGCCGGGCCCGGTCGCGCTGGGCCCGGTGCTGCAGAGCGCGGTGGCTGCGGCGCGGACGGCCGCCGCTGCGGCACCTGCGCTGAAAAAAAGCGCGGCCGCGAAGGAGCCCGCCTCTTCCGGGGAGGGGGTGGCCAGCGCCTGGATCGACACCGTGCATTGGGATCTGCCCGCGGTCGAGGCCTGCCCCGTGCTGTGGGCGGACGCGGGCTGGCTGCAGGAGGTGCTGGTGGCCTTGTTGGACAACGCCCTCAAGTTCTCGCGCGGTGCCCAGCCGCCACGCATCGCCGTGCAGGTGCGGCCGGCACCCGGCGATCGGGTCGACATCACGGTGCAGGACAACGGCGCCGGCTTTCCTGCCGCGCAGGCGGGGCAGTTGTTCCAGGTGTTCCAGCGGCTGCATCCGGCGAGCCAGTTCGAGGGCCTGGGCCTGGGGCTCGCGCGGTGCCGGCGCCTGGTGGCGCGCATGGGCGGCACCATTGGCATCAGTGCAGCGCCCCACCAAGGGTGCACCGTGTGCCTGCAATTGCCGGCCGCGAGGTCGGCTGGGCCGGACGCCGCTGCCAGTTGACCGCGGCGATGGCCGCCGCGCCCGTCCGGCGGCTCATGGCGTGCGGGGGGGCGGGCTCTCCGGACGCACGCACGGCAGCTTCGGCTCGAATTTGCTGCGCTTGAGGCTGAAGAAGGCCTTCACGTTGCGCACGTTGCCGTCGCTGGAAAACAGGCGCTGGGCCAGGGTCAGATAGCCCGGGATGTCCTGCGCGTAGATCACCAGGATGAAATCGGGCCCCGGCGAGACGCGGTAGCACTGCTGCACCGCGGCTTCCGGCTGCATGCGCTGCTCGAAGGCTGCCAGGCGTTCGGTGTCCTGCCGGTCCAGCGTCACTTCCACGATCGCGGTGATGCCGTGGCCCAGGTGCCGTGCCAGGGCATCGGGCTGGACCAGGGCCACCTCCCGCTCGATCAGGCCCGCCTCGCGCAGGCGCTTGATCCGGCGAAGGCAGGTGGGAGGCGACACGCGAACCGCTGCGGCCAAGTCCTGATTGCTGGCCCTGGCATCGTCTTGCAGGGCGTTCAGCAGTTGAAGGTCGGTGTCGTCGAGAAATAATGATTCCATGGAGTTAATTTTATGGAATTAAATTTCAATGAATGTTTCGTGGGAAATTTAATTCCAAAAATTGTTTGAATAATTTATACATATTTCTTGACGCCCTGCCTACCATCGCCCATCCACATTCCTTTCAGGAGATCGTCCATGTGCGGCATCGTCGGCGCGGTATCCACGCGCAACATCGTCCCCATCCTCGTGCAGGGCCTGCAGCGCCTGGAGTACCGCGGCTACGACTCCTGCGGCGTGGCCATCCACGATGCCAGCCTGGGCGCCTCCCGCACGGGCGGCCTGCGCCGCGCCCGCAGCACGGCCCGCGTGGCCGAGTTGCTCGAGCAGGTGAACGCCGAGCAGGTCGAGGGGGCCACCGGCATCGCCCACACCCGCTGGGCCACGCACGGCGCCCCGGCGGTGCACAACGCCCATCCGCACTTCAGCCATGGCACGGGCACGGGCGATCCCACGGCGGATGAGCCGCTGCGCCTGGGCCGCGTGGCGCTGGTGCACAACGGCATCATCGAAAACCATGAAGAGCTGCGCGCCGCCCTGCAGGCACGTGGCTACACCTTCACCAGCCAGACGGACACCGAAGTCATCGCCCACCTGGTGGACAGCCACTACAGCGGCGACCTGTTCCAGGCCGTTCAGGCCGCCGTCACCCAGTTGCATGGCGCCTATGCCATCGCCGTCATCCACAAGGACGAACCCCACCGCGTGGTGGGCGCACGCGCCGGCTCGCCGCTCATCCTGGGCGTGGGGGAGGGCGAGCATTTCCTGGCCAGCGATGCCATGGCGCTCGCTGGGGTGACCGACCAGATCGTGTACCTGGAAGAGGGCGACTTGGTGGACCTGCAACTGGGCCGCTACTGGATCGTGGGCAAGGGCGGGCAGCCGCTGGAGGCCCATCGGCGCCCGGTACGCACCGTGCAGGCGCACAGCGGCGCCGCCGAGCTGGGCCCCTACCGACACTACATGCAAAAGGAGATCTTCGAGCAGCCCCGCGCCATTGCCGACACGCTGGAGGGCGTGCGCGGCATCGTGCCCGAGCTGTTCGACGGCGCGCCCGGCCCGGACGGCGAGCCCGGCGCCGCCGCCTGGCGCGTGTTCAAGGAGATCGACTCCGTGCTCATCCTGGCCTGCGGCACCAGCTACTACAGCGGCTGCGCGGCCAAGTACTGGCTGGAGTCCATCGCCGGCATTCCCACCCAGGTGGAAGTGGCCAGCGAGTACCGCTATCGCACCAGCGTGCCGAACCCGCGCGCGCTGGTCGTCACCATCAGCCAGTCGGGGGAAACGGCCGACACGCTGGCCGCGCTGCGCCACGCGCAAAGCCTGGGCATGCTGCACACGCTCACCATCTGCAACGTGTCCACCAGCGCCATGGTGCGCGAATGCAAGCTGGCCTACATCACGCGTGCGGGCGTCGAGATCGGCGTGGCCTCCACCAAGGCCTTCACGACCCAGCTGGCGGGGCTGTTCCTTCTCACCCTTGCCATCGCGCAGTCGCGCGGCCGCCTGACCGACGACCAGGAGGCCGAGCACCTGAAAGCCATGCGCCACCTGCCCGTCGCGCTGCAGGCCGTGCTGGCGCTGGAGCCGCAGATCATCAGCTGGGCCGAGGACTTCGCGCGCATGGAAAACGCGCTCTTCCTGGGGCGCGGGCTGCACTACCCCATCGCGCTCGAAGGCGCCTTGAAGCTCAAGGAAATCAGCTACATCCATGCCGAGGCCTACCCGGCAGGGGAACTCAAGCACGGCCCCCTGGCCCTGGTGACCAGCGCCATGCCGATCGTGACCGTCGCGCCCAACGACACGCTGCTGGAAAAGCTCAAGAGCAACATGCAGGAAGTGCGCGCGCGCGGAGGCGTGCTGTATGTGCTGGCCGATGGCGACACACGGATCGAAAGCGGCGAGGGCCTGCACGTGATTCGCATGCCCGAGCATTACGGCCCGCTGTCGCCGCTGCTGCATGTGGTGCCACTGCAATTGCTCGCGTACCACACGGCTTGTGCCAGGGGGACGGATGTGGACAAGCCCCGCAATCTGGCCAAGAGCGTGACGGTGGAGTGAGTGCCTGCGGCGGCCGACACGCGAATGAGCTCGTGAATCAGCCTCGGCATCCAGGTGGGTGCTCCGGCTCCAAGCCCATGCCTTTTCCTGGTTGATGCTCCCATATATGAATTGGTGTGGGTATCAAGGAGCCTGCATAGAAGAGCGTTCTGAATGTCCCAGCCATGGCCTGCACAAGGGGCTGGGCCACTGGATCGCTCTTCGGCAGCCCACATACAATCAACGCCACTCTGAACATGACAAGCCGCCATGTTCAGACGCCACCAGCTGCACTCTGGCATTTTCCCGCACTCCTTTGGAATGCAGGGATGCCAGTGCAGTCGCTGTCGAGCGCCCCGGCAGGCTCGTCAATGGCACATCCGCAGCCCCTGTGTCCACCAGGGAGATCCCGTCAACTCGAGAGGTGAGTCGGCAGTGAACGTCATTCTGGCCACGGAATCGATCCGACACCCGTTGACCGGGATTGGCCGCTACACGCACGAACTGGCACGGCATCTTGCCGAACTGCCGCAGATCGAATCCTTGCGGTTCTTGCACGGGCATCGGCTCAGTGAACAGCTGCCAAAGCCCGGGGTTGCAAGGACCGTCATCCCTTGGATTGGAGATCGTCTTTCACGGTTTCACTGGACTCTCGACACGTATCAGCGTTTGAATCAAGTCGCCAAAGCGCAGGCGCTACGCGGTTCAGGCGCCGCGATCTTTCACGGTTGCAACTATTCTTTGCCGCATCACGACGGGCCCTGTGTCGTGACTTTTCACGACATGTCGATTTACCGCTGGGCGCAGTGCCACCGTGCAGATCGGGTGCGTTACATGCGCAAGGAAGTGGCTTTATCGTTGCGCCGGACGCAGCTCATCCTCACGGTGTCGGAGTTCTCCCGACGCGAAATTGCGGCGCAGTTTGATTGGCCGCTGCAGCACATACGGGCCATACCGCTTGCATGCAGCGGTGCTTTCCGTCCTCACAATGAAGCGGAACTGGTTGCGCCTTTGCAAGCGGCAGGATTGAGGCAGGATGGCTACAGTCTTTTCGTGGGCACGATCGAGCCACGAAAGAACCTGCTGAACCTCATGGACGCTTATGCCCAATTGCCTGCGGCATTGCGTGCAAGATGGCCGTTGGTGGTCGTCGGTCATCCTGGCTGGAACAGCTCGGCTGAACACGAGCGCATGCGCCTGGCCGAACAGGCCGGTTGGCTGCGTTACCTCGGCTATATCGAAGACATTCGCCTGCCCGCACTCTTCGCTGGCGCACGGCTCTTCGTTTTCCCTTCGCTGTACGAGGGGTTCGGCCTGCCGGTCTTGGAGGCCATGGCCACGGGCACACCGGTTCTGTGCTCGGATGCGGCGGCGCTACCAGAAGTCTCCGGCGAGGCTGCAGCCTTGTTTGAACCGATGGACGTGAAAGCGCTGGCTGCCCACCTGGCGCGCGGCTTGGAAGACGAAGCCTGGCGCACTGCCGCGAGCGCCGCAGGGCGTCAACGCGCCGCGCAATTCAGCTGGCAACGGTGTGCCGAGCTCACCGCTCAAGCCTATCGTGACGTTCTCACGGGGACAGGTACCGTACGGCGAACGACCGGCTCCCTTGTCTCCGCCACGACCTGACCGCCCATGAACTGCGAATTGGCCGGCAGCAAGCCCAGTAACGCGTTGACGCTGCGAGTTGACGCTTTGCGCGAGCATGGGCCTGCTGTCTGCGGCAAAGCTGAAGTCTTAAGATTCTGTATGCATCGCCCTGGAGGCTGCGGTGTATGCGACCAAGGCAACCACAATACAGAAGACGGTATGAAGGAGAACCAGTTGCGGTTCATTTTCGCGACGACCCGCCCGCGCGCTCCGAAGGACTATCCCGCATGAGCGTGATGGAGCGATTGTTGGCCCACGTGGCCGTGTCCCCGCGCGCGGCCGGCGACGGCATGGCAATGGCCGCGGCAGTGTTGAAACTGGCGGACATGGCGGTGGTGGTTGCCAGCGGGTTGCTCGCGTACGCGTTTCGGACAGGGCATGTCGAGTTGCCTGATGCGCCCCACTATTTCTATGCCCTGCTGGCCGGAGCACTTCTCAATTTGTTCGTGTTCGTGCAACTGGCGCTGTATCAAAGCTGGCGCTTGGCGCTTCCCTCCATGGTGCTGGGGCGGCTGCTGTGGGGATGGTGCCTGGTGCTGGTCGCCCTGGCGTCGCTGAGTTTTTTAAGTAAAACGGGCCCGAGCTTTTCCCGTCTGTGGTTCTTGTACTGGGCGGGGATCGGAATCCTCGGTTTGGTCGGCGCACGGGTGCTGCTCGATCGACTGCTGCGCTGGCTGCACGCCCGTGGCATCGGCAATCGGCGGGTTGCGCTCCTGGGGCCGCCGGACAGGGTGGCGCAGGTGTCGGAGCGCATCCAGCGTGGCCCCTGGTCAGGCATCGAGGTGATTCCCGTGCCGCCCGCGATCAATGCGGGGGACTTCGCCGCTTTGCCAGACTGGTTGAGTCAGCACAGCGTCATCGAAGTCTGGCTGGCTTGGCCGATGCGCGACGAGCGGCTGATTCGCGAGAGCGTGCGCAATCTGGACGCCAGCTGTGTCGAGATTCGATGGATTCCGGACATTTTTGCGTTCCGTCTGATTCACCATGGGATGGCTGAAGTGGTCGGAACTCCCATGCTGGAGTTGTCGGTACGCCCCTTGTCCCTCACCTCGCAACTCGTCAAGTTGGTGGTTGACAAACTGATCGCCAGCGCGGTGCTCGTTCTGGCGAGCCCGTTGCTGCTGGCGCTGGCCGTGGGCGTCAAGCTCTCGGGCCCGGGGCCTGTGATTTTCCGGCAGATGCGGCATGGGTGGGACGGGAAGGCTTTCGAGGTGTGGAAGTTTCGGAGCATGCATGCCCACGATCCGGCAGAAGCGCCGCTTCAGACCTCGCGCACGGACTCGCGGGTGACCCGCTTTGGTGCGTTCATGCGCCGTACCAGCCTCGATGAGCTGCCGCAGTTCGTGAACGTGCTGCAGGGAAGGATGTCGATTGTCGGGCCGCGGCCGCATGCACTGCGACACAATGCGGAATATCAGGACCTGATCCCGAACTATCTGCAGCGGCACCGGGTCAAGCCGGGCATGACGGGATGGGCGCAAGTCAACGGGTTGCGCGGAGAGATCCACTCGCTGGAAAAGATGCGCAAGCGTGTGGAGTACGACCTGTACTACATCCAGCATTGGTCGCTCTGGCTGGATCTGAGCATCATTGCGCAGACCTGCGCGATCGTGCTGTTCGATCGCGATGCTTACTGACAAGGCCGGAGTCCATGCGTTCTCAGATTGCCTATGTGCTAGGCACACGCCCAGAAATCATCAAGATGTCTTCCCTGATTGCCGCCAGTCAGCGGGAGGGCATTGGCCATAGCGTCATTCACACCAACCAGCACTACGCGGAATCCATGGACCGCGTCATCTTCGAGCAACTGGATCTGCCGCCGGCCGGCATTCATCTCGGGGTGGGGTCTGCCCCGCAAGGCGAACAGATAGGGCGCATGCTGTGTGGCCTGGAGCCTGCCCTGGCGGAGATGCAGCCGGACATTGTGGTCGTGCAGGGCGACACCAACAGTGCCTTGGCCGGTGCATTGGCTGCCAGCAAGCTTGGTATTCCGGTGGCGCACGTGGAAGCCGGGCTGCGGAGCGGTGACCGTCGCATGCCAGAGGAAATCAACCGCATCCTGATCGATCAGATGGCGGACCACCTGTTCTGCCCCACCCCGCTGCAGGCGCAGATTCTGCGTGACGAAGGGGTGTCCGAAAGGCGCATCCACGTGACAGGCAACACGGTGGTCGATGCGACGCTGGCCTATGCAACGGCTGCACGGCAACGCTCGGACGTCCTGCGCAGGTTGGGCTTGCCCAGCAACGGCTATTGGCTGCTGACGTGTCACCGCCGTTCCAATACCGAAGAGCAAACGCATTTCGAGAGGCTGATGGACGTCGTGTGTGCGATGTCGTGGTCTGCAGGCATGCCTCTGGTGTTTCCGATGCACCCGCGCCTGGCCGCCATGGGGCGTTCTACGCTGGCTGGCCGACCTGGGCTGCTGGCCATCGAGCCGGTCGGCTACCTGGACATGCTGGCGTTGTTGCAGGGCGCTGCGCTGGTCATGACAGACAGCGGCGGCGTGCAGGAGGAAGCCTGCATCTTGCAGCGCAAGTGTCTTTTGCTGCGCACCAGCACCGAGCGCCCGGAGACGCTAGAGCGTGGCGGTGCCGAGCTGCCGGCCAGCCTGAGCGACGGTGACCTGCGGACGGCTTTGGAAAAGTTGCTGGCGCGTGCAGTGGCATGGAGCAATCCCTTGGGTGATGGAAACGCCTTCCGGCGCATTCTGGATATCCTGCTCGCGAAGCGCCAGGAAGACACATCGTCCCCACGCCATCGGCACCACAGAACCACTCACTGAAGACCGGCCTGGGCAGGCAAGCCGGCTTTCACGATCAGACGTCAGCGCAACCCTTCGTCCAAGAGATCCGGCGGCGGATGCAGCGCGACATGCACGTCGGTGCACAGACCGCACACCCAGACCGAGCGCTTTGGCTGAACCGTCAAGTTGTGGATCGTGATACGCCGTCGGCCTGCGAGGGTGCGGACTGTCCCGCGTGCAGTGAGGCCACTGCCAATGCGGCATGCATCGAGAACGGGAAAAACGGGAAGTAAAAATCAAACGTGCTCAGACCCAGCACGAGAATCAGCCACGCGATCGCCCATTGACGCTCGGCCGCAATGCGCAGCAGGGGACGCCACAGCGCAAAAATCAGCGCCAATCCGGCAAGCAGGCCGAAAAGTCCCGTTTCGGACAGTGCCGCCAGCAACAGGTTGTGAGCGTGCAGTTCGCCGCGGTGGAAGCGGCCGCCGGTGTAGTCTGGAACCATGAACTGGAACACGCCTGCCCCAAGACCGAACCAGGGGTGGTCGCGCCAAGCATCCAGCGCGCCGCTCCAAAGGTACGTCCGCCCTAGCGTGAAGGCCGTCATCATGTTTTCCTGTGCCGCGCTGGTCATGTCTGGATAACGTAGCCACAACACGAAGACGGCAAGCACAGCGATTCCGCCCAACGCCACGCGTGCGATGTGGCGCTGTCTATTGGACGTGCATGCCCTTGGCCATGCCCACCATGCCATCAGCACCCCGACGGGCAGCAGGGTGTTGCGTACCTGGGTCAACGCCAGCGCCAACACGGCGCCCACCAACGCGAGCGCCAGCGAGATCTTCCCGACTTCACCCCGCTGCTGCAGCCTCAGCACCAACAGCAGCACCATGGCCGCGGACGTGGCCAGCAGTGCAGGGTGCTCGTACATGCCCGAAATTCGCGGCAGGTACTTGAAAGTCTCTTCTGGATGGAATGCCAGGGCCACGCGCAGCGCCCCAGGCCATTGGAACCAGACGGCCCCGGCCAGCGCCAGGTTGAACCACACGGCGATGAGTGCTGCCAGCGTCGCCGCACGCGGCCAGCGCGGGCAGGCCGCAGCGAGGTTGAGCATGGCCCAAAGCGCCAAAAGACTGGTGGCATACCGCACGGCGAATGCGCATGCCAGCCCGATGTGGTTCGAAGCCAGGACCGATGCGGACAGGGCCGCGATGCACATCAGGATGGCCAGCAGGGGACGTACCAATTCAGATGGCACGCCATGCCGCACGAGCGATCCTGCGGAAATGGCGAGCATGCAGCCCAGCATCGTCACGGACCCCAGTGACAGGGCCATGCCGAAAAACCGAAACGGCAGCACGATCTGCTGCAAGCAAAACAGCAGATAAAGGGCCAGGCAAATGCTCACCAGGAGCAGTTGCCCGCGCGGCGGTACGGCCGCCGGGGAGGGATCGAAACGTGAGTTCATGCACCCGTGCGGACGATGGCACGCGAACGATGGCGTCTGCTCATGCGCGCGCGTAACAGCAGCAGTAGATAGGCGCAATTGGTTCGCAGATACCGGGCGAACAGGCGCCTGGGCTCCAGCCACAAACGGAACATCCATTCCATGCCGAATCTCTGCATCAGCAGTGGAGCGCGCGGCAGCATGCCGGACACGACATCGAACGATCCTCCCACCCCCATCGCCAGTGCCACGCCCAGTTCATACCAATGCCGCTGCAAAAAGAGTTCCTTCTTCGGCGAGCTGATGCCGACAAAAAGATAGCGCGCTCCCGAGTTCCGGATCGCAGCGACGACTTGCGTCACTTCGTCGTCCCGGAAATAGCCGTCGCTTGTCCCGGCGATGTGAAGTCCGGGAAACATCTCGCGCAGCCGTTGAGCGGCCGCCAAAACGATGGCCGGCCGCGCACCCAGCAGGTAGACCCCGGTACCGGACTGTGCAGCCTGGCCGCAGAGGTCTTGCATCAGGTCAATGCCGGCGCGTCGAGCCGGGGGATCGACTCCCAGCCAGCGCAGGCCAGCACTGATGCCGCTCCCGTCGATGTGAACCAGCTCGGCCTCATCCAGTGCGTCACGCAGCAGTCCCTGCGCTCTTGCGTCGATCAGCTTGGCCACATTGAGCCCTTCGATGCGAACCGGGTCTCCACCGTGGGCGGCCTCCTGTGCACGCTGCAGCAACTGCGTGGGAGAGACGAGATCCAGTGGACAATCGAAGAAACGAATCCGTTCGGGACGGTGTATCAAGGCGCAGGCTCCTTTTTCGGCGCATCGTACAGTGCCCCTACACGCGATCGCATGTGCTCCCACGTGAAGCCTGCGCGAACCTGCGCAATGGTGTGCGGCAACACGCGTCGTTGCCGCTGGGTGGCTGCGCAGGCTGCCAGTGCGGCGACGTTACCGAGTGGATAGAGGGCATCGGACAGTCCGACGGCCTCCAAAATCGCCCGGTTGCCTGGGATGTCGCTGGCCACGACCGGGCAACCGAGCAATAGCATCTCGATCAGTACCGTCGGCATGCCCTCCATCGCCGATGGCATGACGAACAGATCGGCGACCGAGGCCATGGCGGCCACATCGGCATCGTCGACAAAACCATGGAGCCGCACCCGATCGGCCCATCCGCGTGTCTGTGCGAAAGATTCAAGCCGCGCGCGATCCGGCCCCCGCCCAACTACATGCAGAACGGCATGTTCCATGCCCGGCTCGCCCAGCAGCGCGATGGCATCGTGCAGGCGCTTGACCGCGTCGAGCCGCCCCACGGAGAGCAAAGCCGGCGCCCCTTCCAGCCCTGGTACTTCCATTGGTGGAGCGTGCAATTGCGCCTCAAGCACCGCATTGGGCAGCAGCACCGGGTGCGCGGGACGGAGACCGCGCCACGTCAGGTAGTCCTGCCAGTAGGCCGACAGGAGCACCACCCGGTCTGCGCCTCGCAGCAGCGCGCGCTCGATCAATCCGTCCCAACACCGTTTTCCCAGGCGCTTGCCCAAAGCGGGATCGTCGTCGTAATAGCAGTGGGGCGTATAGACCAAGCGCTTGCCAAGCAGCCAGGCCATTGACGCTGCCAACGCGGAAATGGGGGTCCGCGCGCCATGGACATGCACGGCGTCGGCCCAGCCGATGTGCTGCCACATCGCCCGGGCACTCACGCGCACCACTTCGTAGGCGTGCACGTGCCCGCTCGCAGTCGACGGTGCCGCAACGCGCACGGCATGGCCTGCTTCCACGGCCAGCACGGCCAGCCCATGGATATGCCGGGCGACGCCGCCGCCCCCGCCATGGGGGGCAAAGTCTTTGTAGACGTGCAGGATGCGCATGGAGTCACGCCCTCGCCGCATGGATGCACGGTGCGCGGATGGTTCCGGGCTCGACAGCCGCGCCGAAGCGCGTGGCTGCTGCGCATTGGCGCAGCACGCCGCCGAGCAGCAGCCAGAATCCGCCGGCGCCGGAGACGGTCAACGCATTTTCGGAGGACACGAAGGTCGTCACCATCCCGCACAGCAGCCAGAAAGTGGCCAATGCCAGGCGGTCACCTTGCCGGACGTGGGCTTGCCACAGGGTGCGCAGGCACCAAAAGACAAGGCCAAGAAACAAAAGCGCGCAGGGCACTCCCATCTGGTAGGCGATGCTGAACAAGGCACCTTCCCCGCCTCCCAGATCGGTCAGCGCTTGCCGGGCGGCGAAAGCGCCCTGGCGTCCCAGACCACCTCCCCACAGAGCGACTTGGCCCAGGTCGGCCAAGTTGCGCTGCAGTGCCCACCAATGGCCAATCGTGGAGCCGTCACGGAAATTCCACGAGGCCACCACAATGCCGTAGGACGCCCAAACCATCGCCACCAATGCGGCGCCGACCAGCAGCACCCGCGCAGTGGCGGAGCGGACCAGACCGCGGCTGGTCAACAAATAGCCGAGCAGCGCAACGATGCCTGCGAGCATCGAACCACGGGTTCCCGACATCCACACGCCGACGAAAAGCCCGGCACACACCAGCAGTGCGCGCCAGGGCCAGCGCGTCTGCCACAACCCCAGCGCTGCCAGGGCCGCAGTGACCAGGAACTGCCCCTGCGCCAGCGGTGCCGCCAATAAGCCGCCAGCGCGGCGCGCATACGTTTCTCCGCCAAAAAAATTCCATGGCAGGCCGGTATGGGGATCGGTGTCCTTTGGCATCACGCCCTTGATGTTCGCAAGGTAGTCAGGCAGGCGCACGGTGTCCACCCAGAACTGGGTGTTGACGATTTCCCACATGCCAAACAAAGTGCTGGCCAAGCCCAGCCAGACCAGGGCGGACGCGCCGAAACGGAGATTCCGAGGTGTCGAAAAGCAGCCGTATCCCGCCAACAGGAACACCATCGGCACCAAAATGACGCCAAGCGATCCCAGTACCACCCCGGCTGGAAGGCCATGCACGAGGCCCACCGGCGCGTAGGCAAGCGCCAATCCGCCGAACGCCAGCACCGACACCAGCAGCGCCCGCGGCATGCGCACCGTCAACAGGCACAGCGCTGCCAGCGCCAACACTGTGAGGTCCCGTATCGGGCGCAGCCAAGTGGCCTGCAACCAGGTGCCACCGCCGTACAACCACGCCACCAGCGGATCGCCGACATGCACCCAAAGGATGAGCAACGCCAGACCCCAGCGTTTCATTGGCTGGCTCCAACATGGCTGGGCCAGTCTGGGTCGGAGGCGAAACTGCGTGACAGCCATTGTTGCTGCCGTTCAAGGAAAGCGCCGCGCGTGCAGGCATCCTCTCGCAGTCGGCGGACCAGTGCGCACAACGTCGTCACGTCGGGCACCTGCTGGGCCGGCCGCCCGATCTCCTGCGCATCCGCAGACCCTGAGGCCGGCCATGCCAGGCCGATGACATAGTGGCCTCGACAAGCCGCCTGCAACAGCGCAGTGGAACAAAAACCCACTACCAGCGCGGGTGCTGCGGTGTCCTCCAACAAGGCATGTGGCGGCGGCCGGCACAATGGGGCCATCGCGCTTTTCGCGTAGGGATGACCGTTGCGCACTTCCTCGGGATGCAGCAGGATTTGCAATGTGATGCCCTCGAGCCGGGTCTGGATCAGGGCGTCTGCCAGGGCTTGAAAATAGCCCGCGAGCGAGAGCCCATACACCGGTGTGTGCGTTTGCGATACGAGATACAGAACTGAAGGCGCGGCATGGGCACTGGCTTCAACCTGGGGACGCGCCGGACCGTAGCTGCACGCATGTGCGGCCACACCATGCCGGGCGTAGACCTCTGCGCTGCTTGGTCCCCACAGCAAATGGTGCTGGGCCCGCACGGGAAAGAATTCTTCGGTAGGCAAGCCGTGCTGTACGCAGATGCTGCGCCAGCCGGTGCCGGCGGCCTGCTGTGCCGCCACGGCGTAGAGATCGAAATCGTTGTGCAGCAGCAGCGTGGCGGTCGTGCCCGAGCACATCACGCTCGACCAGGCGCCGCACCAAAGGCGTTGCCGAAACACGCAGCAGCGCACCAGCCAGGGCGCGGCGACCGGTGTCGTGCCTGGCGCATGCCGGAGCCGCCAGGCTGACCAGGCATGGCGCCAAGCCGATGCTGGCGGCCGGGCCGGAAGCTGTCCAGCGACCTGCCCGCGCAGGCGCGGATGGATGAGGACGGTGCAGGCGATGCCGCGCCGGGCCAGATCGGCAACGCACGGTGCGAGGGCGCCCCAGCCATTGCTGCCCGGTAGGGTGGCCAGCGCGGCCCATCCCGCCACTGGCATCGCGCGCCGTGGCAGCGTGGCACACAGCCAGGCATCCCGCAGCAAAGCGAGCACGGCACGCAGCACTGCGCTGCGACCTCGCAAGGACAGGAAATAGACCTCGTGGCGCACTGCTGCGGCGTCTTCGCCATACTGGATCCGCAGGGTCCTATGGAAGTCACCGAATTGCATCGCATTCCTCTTGCAACACACGCCACTGGTTCCGCCGACGCTGCAGTTCTCCAACCAGGCCACTGCCGAACAGACTCACGATGGCCTGCTTGAGCACGCGCCGCATCCGATCCCGCAGCGCCCAGGACACGCGATTGAGTTGCCGATCGAGCAGGCGCACCTCCTGCGCGGTTGCCGCCGCCAACGGCTTGGACACACAGGCGTGCCGTGGACGCCGCAGGTGCAGCCACAGGTTGTCCGCCAGCATGCCCCCGCCAGGGTAGGCACCGCAGTAGATCACATCCAGTCCTGCGGCTTGCGCCAGCCGTTGCAACAGCGAGGCCGAGAAATAGCTCAGATGTGCAGGATGCACGTAGTTCCGCGAACGCCAGTCGCTCATCACGTCCGGTACCTCGATCCATGCCTGACCGCCAGGGACCAACACCCGTGCCACCGTTGCCAGGAAATCGCGCGGATCCGGTAAGTGCTCCATCACGTGGAAGGCCACGACCGCATCAAGCGTGGCTTCGTCCATCACCTGCTGCTGGGGCAGGAACTGAACGCGGGCGCCATCCAGCAGGCGCTCGCGGTGCGCCATATCCGGCTCCGACGCCAGTAAATGCAGGTCCGGACGCACCGCAGCGGCGGCGCCCAGGAAGGCACCAAAGCCAGAGCCCAACTCGAACAGGCGCGCACCCCTTGGAAGATCCGGCGAAATCCGGCGCAGCCGACGATTTGCGACCAACCGGTCGCCGCGCAAGGCGAAGAAGCGTTCCTCGCTGCGCCAGGGCACTTCCATCGGAAACAAGCGGCGGTAGTCGTGCGCGTAGAAGCGCGCCAATGCCTCCTCGCTGAAGTCGGGAGCGAGGTAGGCAGCAGCACACAGTCCGCAGCGCCGCAGTTCCTGGCCGCTGCCGAGGTACACCTCCCGCCACACCGTGCGCTGCGCGCAGGTCGCGCCGCAGCAACGGCAACGGCCGTCGTCAGGAGCGAAGTCTGCATTCATTGACCGCCTCGGTTGACCAGACAGACGCTATGCATAAATGCTCCGGTGCCACAGGGCGACTGACACTGCGAGCCAGAGCGTGGTGTGTGCGCGTCCCCGGGCCAGTTCGGTTCGCAGCCGGGGCACGTCGAGGAATTCGCCCAACTCCGGCGGCAGCGATGACAAGGTCCGCTGCACGGGCATGCGGTCCAACAGGAATTGCTCGGCGTGACCGAAGCCAGTGCTCTTGCGCCGTTCCACGATGCGCGGAGGCATGTCGGCCGCGAAGGCCCGCCGCAGCAGCGCTTTGCCGTGGTAGTTGCCCATGCGGGTGTCTGCCCGGGTCGCGAGCGCACGCTCCACCAGCCGGTAGTCCAGGAAAGGCGCTCGCACCTCGATGCCGGCGGACATGCTATTGCGATCGGCCATGCGCAGCACCATTGGCAGATTGGTGGAGAGCGCGTCACTGCGCATGCGCATCTCCACGCCAGCCCGGCGGTCGGCCTGCAATGCGCGCAGGCGCGGCGACTGGTCGTGCCAGAGCGCGCCGGACATGCAGGCCACGCTGGGCCGGTTTCGCCGCAGCATCGCGCCCAGCAGCGGTCCCGGCAGATCCCAGGCCAGGCGGTGGAGCAACGCACGGGGCAGCACGGCGCCGCTGGCAAGCAGTTTCACCAGCGCAGGCAGGTGTGCGCCGCGCAGAGCGTCCCGTGCGGCCAGGGGTAGGTACAAACCCACATAACCGCCAAACAACTCGTCGGCACCTTCTCCGTTGAGGACCACCTTGTATCCTGCCTCGCGGATCGCCCGGTACATGCGGAAGCTGGCGAAGATCGATGGAGTGCAGAAAGGCGCTTCCTGCGCGACCACCAGCGCCCGCAGTTCCTCCTCGTCCGGGACCGCGTGGGCGCGATGAACGTGGTGCCGGGTGATTTGACCCCACTCCTTCATCAGGGCGGCGGCGTCGGCCGTTTCATCGAACGCTGCATGGGTAGCATCGCAATATCCGTAGGTGAACGCGCCTGCAAAACAGGTGCGGGGTGCGGAATCGGCTTGCAGGCTGATGCGGGTCAGGATGGAACTGTCCAACCCGCCGGACAGGAGGGTCACGGTGGGAACATCTGAGCGCAGACGCAGGCGCGTGGCGTCTTCGAGCAGGGCCCGGGTTGCCTCTGCGTCAAGGGGATCGGCGGCGCCTGGAGCGGGCCAGTCGTGATAGCGGTGGCGGCGGCTGTGGCCAGTTGGCGATACCCGGTACAGCCAGCCAGGGGGCACGGCGCGGATCCCCTGGTAGAAAGTGTCGCAATTGTGATCGGACAGGCCCGCGACGAGGAAGTCGAAGATTGCGGCCGGGTTGGGTGGCGGGTACCCGCCCAGTGCACAAGCGATCGCACGGATTTCGCTCGCCAGCACCAATCGCTGGCCGTCGTGGTGCATGTAGAGCGGCTTCACGCCAAGCCGGTCGCGGCAGTAGACCAGTTCGCCGGTCGTCTGTTCCAGGAGCACCACTGCCCACATTCCGTTGCAGCGCGGGAACAATGCCTCGCCCCATGCTCGCCAACCGTGCAGGATCACCTCGGTGTCGCTGTCAGTGCGGAAGCGGTGGCCGAGCGCTTCCAGTTCGCGGCGCAACTCCAGAAAGTTGTAGATTTCTCCATTGAACACCACCACGTTGCCGCTCTCCGCACACCGCATCGGTTGCGTGGCAGCGTCACTCAGATCAAGGATCGCCAGCCGGCGGTGGCCCAGCGCCGTCGGTACGGGCTGGTTCAGGCACAGCAGACCTTGTGCATCCGGCCCGCGGCTCGACAGTGCATCCAGCGCATGCTGGGCGCGTGGCTGCAGCGCCGAATCGGCCACGAAACTCCGCAGGGCGACTATTCCGCACATTGAACAAAACCCAATCGGTTACCGAATGCCGCTACCAGGAGATCGCACGCCATCGCGCAGATCGTGCGCTGGCGCGCAAAAGATTGTGGTGGCGCCACGCTTTCCATGCGGTGGCCAGCAGGAGGATGGCGGCAATTCCGCGTCCAACAGGACTACTCCAGAGAGCCGCCGCTAAGAGCACAGACAGCAGCGCGGCGTACCCGCCCAGATTCAACCACAGACCGCACAGGCGCAGCGCTGCGCCAGCCATTCCCAGAAGGCACAGCAGACGTGCCCATAGCAACCACTGCGGCGCTGTCCAGGCCGCAGCGGCCAGTTGCAGCAAGCCGCTGCACAGGAAACCCAACAACAGCACCCGCAGCAGCGCGGTTTCGCGATGGCGCCCGATCAGCAGTGCAGACAGTACGCTGCTGGGCAGAATCACCATACCAGCGGCCAGTACCGGCGCAACCCAGACAATCCAGGCCCGTTGCTCTGCAGTGCCCGCCGCATCGATGACCGCGACCAGCAGTTGCATGCCCAGCGCGGAAAAGCCCAGCACCAGTGAAATCAGCGCCGTGGCCCAGCGCTCGCCCACCTCGCTGCGCGCCTCGATCAGCAGGAGCCGGTTGAACTGATTGAAAACGCCACTGGCTCCGTTGACCAAATATCCAATCATGAGATAAATCGGCAGAAATGCTGGCGCGATGGCGGCCAGAAGCAGGGGCGTCAGGCGGTCGTGCAAAGTTCCCACCATGCCCATCAAGGACAGCTGCAGCGACATCCCGAGCATCTGCCGGGAGCGGCCTGGACTGGGGCATAGCAATTGCCAGCGCATGCCGAACGCAGCCACATTGACCAGTGCTTGCACCAGATATCCCACGCTCACGGCCAGGCCTGCACCGGCTGCCCCGGCGCTCTCCGGATGCAGGTGCAAAACCAGCCAGGCCAGTATCGCCACCGGCATGGCGACCTGTTGAACCGCGAATCCGAGCAGCCGTTTACCCTGCGCCAGCAAAGGCGCGGAATAGCCGACCAGCCCGAGCAGCGTTGCCGGGAGCACGGCGATCGTGTATTCAAAGGCGTTTCCCTGCCCTCCATAGCTCCACCATGCCGCTGCAGTCCATACCAAGTCGAGGAACAGTGTGGCAAGAAGGCGGTGGAACAGGGCACGCCGCCATCGATCGCCCCAATCGGGAGACGCCGGATCCTCGCGCAGGAACCAGGATGCATAGCCCAGATCCGCCACGAACAGCACGCTCATGAGCCAGAGGTGCGCCAGCCCCACCTCGCCATAGCCCTGCAGGCCGAACTGGCGTACCAGGAGCCACTGGAACAGCAGCGTGCAACTCTGGCCGAGCGTGTACAGGGCTGCACCGGCGACGAAGCCCGCCTGCATGCGGGCGGTCGTGTTCACGGAAACACGGCCCCCACGCCGGATGGCGCATGGTTTGGACGGGTAGCGCAAGCCGGGCGAACACCGTGATCGCCGACGCAAAAGACGCAGGAATGGGTGCTAGGGCAAACACGATGGAGCGCGCGCCATGCCAACACACAATGAAGAAAGCCGGCATCCAACTCTGAATCTCCGACGGGCGCATGGCACGCCCTGAGCAACTGGTTAATACGGTTCTGCCGATGTGCGCGGAATTTTCGCATGCGAGCGTTCACCAGCAGATTTGCCAAACCACACGAAGAGGATCATGCGCATCGGCTGCCTGCGCGGAGCGCCCGCGACAGCCCGAACTTCCTGCAGCAGCTAGCCCATACGGCCATCGACATCCGAGGATGGGGGATCGAGCGTCATCTGCAGCGCCTGGTGCAGGCTCCATCGCGTGCGCCAGCCCAGACGTGACCACGCCTTGCCAGGATCGCCCAATTGGTGGGCGCGGTCGTTGGGCCGCTGGCGTTGTGGATCCACCTCGATCCGTGGACTGCGTCCCAGCAATTTGCCGATTTCTGAGACGAGATCGCCGACCGAATGCTCTACGCCCGAACAAAGGTTGAAAACATCGAAAGCCGGTGTCAGATGGGGATCGTCGAGCAGTGCCAGAACGCCGGCCGCCGCGTCGTCCGCATGCATGTAGTCGCGGCGAGGCTGAAGATTTCCAAGTCGCAATACCGGCTCCGTCCCCGGGTCCGCCCGTAATTGAGCCAGAACGTCTGGAATCAGATGGGCATTCGGATCGTCGTGCGCGATGCTGTTGAAGAGTCGCGCCACGCGCCCGCGGCGTCCTTGGGCGCGGGAGCACCACAACCGCAACTGGCTCTCGTTGCAGAGTTTGGACAGCGCATAGTTGTCGCGTGCTTCGGTGGGGCTGTCGGCCTCGGTCAGCATCTCGCGGCCCCACGCGTAGACAGCGCCGCTGGATGCGATGACCACCTGTTGCAGACCAGTCTGCGTCGCGGCATGCAGCACGCTTTCGGTGCCTTCCACGTTCACCCGCAGACAATGCATGCGCTGTGTCTCGCATGTGGGAATGTGATGCACCGCCGCCAGATGAACGATGGCGTCCGCACGGAGATCCCTCAGCGCGGCCTCCACGGTGGCGGTATCGCACACATCAGCCACCACACTGAGGGTCAGTCCCAGCGGCATCGGCATGCCACTGGACAAATTGTCCAAGCCCGCCACGGCATCGCCACGGCGCAGCAAGGCGGAAACGAGGCGACGCCCAATCATGCCGGCCGCACCGGTGACAAGCACCCGCCTCACGCTGAATCCTTGTCGTAAGCGATGGACGCCCGCTCCGGCAGCAGCCTGCGCCGCAGGCCGGCGGGCAACCAGGCAAACAATGGGTCGCTATGGGCTGACCATGGCAGCTGCGCTGCGCTGTCCCTGCGACGCAGTGCCGCGTAGGACGCAAGCGCCAGAGACAGCACACCCAGGGTGCACAAGAACGCCGCCAAGGCCACCAGCCACGGCCGGCGCGACGGCACCGGCGCCGCCGAAATCGCCGGCTGGGCCTTGTAGCGCAATTGCTCGGCCTTGTATTGCAGTTGGCCCAAGGTCATCTGTATTTCGCTGCCAACCTGTTGCTGAGCCGCATCCACGGTGGCGTCGGGTGGAAACATCTCATGCTGGTTCAGCCGAAGCCAGTCCGCCAGCGCAGTCCCCGAATACAAGCTGCGCATGCGTGCATCGACCCGGCCGAGATAGCGCTGCTTCCAGTCCAGTTGTTCGAGTTCGCGCTGCCCCTTGCGCAGGCTGGCCCGTGTCTCCGCGACAGTGGACTGCAATGCGACCGTTTGCGCGAGCGGCGACAGGTACTTGCCGCCTCCATCGCCGACGGATACCACCGTGCTGAAACCGTTGCGCCGCAACTCAGGGTACTGCTGCAGCAGCTTCTGCATCTCTTGGACCTGCTTCAGGTTTTGTTCGATGGAGAACTGTTGCCTGATCTGTTCGATCTGCAGACGTGCGCGCTGCTCAAGTACCTCGAGCTGCAGCTTGTCCAGGTATTCGCGCAGGTCCGACCACCACATGACCTGGCGGATGTGCTGCGCGATCAGTTCGAACTGCTGGGACGCCGCCGCGTCGTCGCGTACCAGGAGAGACACTTCCAGTCCCAGCGCGCCCACCTTTTTGGGATCGATGTTGATCTGCTCGCGGATGTCATCGCGCCCCACGGTGCTCCGGTAGCTCACGCGGGAACTCCAGTAGCGCGGTTGCTGAAACTGCATCAGCAATCGGTCTCGCTGTCCGGCAGGCAACTTTGCTTCGGCCAACGACGCAGCGACCAAATGCCGGTCCGACAGCATGGGCTGCAGCCTGCGCCACTGGTCCAGCGGCATCTGTGCCGTGTCCAGCAGGGCGACGGCGCTGTAGACCGGCACCAATGCGACGCCGGCCCCGGCGACCAAGGCAAACAGCAAAGCGACCGGGACCAGCAATCGTCCGAATTCGCGGTAAAAGCGCAGCAGTTCCAGCAGCAAGTCGGCCAGCGACACATCGTCGCCGCGCTCCCGCACGTTGTTCATCCCTGGCATCGGAATATGGGCCGGTGTTCAATGTATTTACAGGGGGTGTATCTTCCATCCGACACGATGCTGGGTCTCCATCGAGGCACGCGGCCAGAGGCGAGAAACGAAAACATCTTGCCACACAAATCTCACCGCGAAGGTATTCGCGGCCGTTCTGGCTTGTGCCGCCCAAACAGGCCGATGCACAGCGCGGCACACAGCATGGCTTCGGTTGCGATCACGGCCGTGGCCGCGCCCCGCGCGCCATGCTGCGGGACCAGCAGCAGATTGAGGGCCAGGTTGGTCACTGCTGCCAAGCCCGCTCCCCATGCATAGCAACGTGCTCGATCCAGCGCGATCGCGGCCTGCGTCAGCACATAGTTGGGCAGCACGAAAACGAACGCCGCGAACAGCCAGCCCAGCAGCGATCCTGCCGACTGGTATGCAGGGCCGAACAGAAATTCGATCAGCCACGGACCCAGCCAGGCGCCGCCCAGGGCCAGCCCCAGGCCGGCGGCCCCTGCGGTGAACAAGCTGCGCCTTAGCAGCCTGCGCGCCGCGGCCGCATGGTCGCGGGTTTTGCGCAGGCGACGGAAAAAGAACAGCGCCAGTGGCATGGCCAGCAGCAGCACACCGTCGAACAGGCGATAAGCCGCAGCATACTGCCCAATCTCTGCAGGATCTGCCATCCTTTGCAGGATCACGATGTCGCTGCGCCGGTAAAGGCACGTGGCCAAATCGATCCACAGAAAGCCTGCCGCGGCGTGATAGAGCGGGGCAGGCGGCGGCCACCGGGTTCGATCGCGCACATCCTGCCCAAGTACGGCATACGCCAGCATCAGGCCTATCCCCCAGGCGCCGAACACGATGCCGGGCTCGGGCCCAAACAGCAGCACCCCGAAAATGATCGCCAGGGCACTCGACATGCGCGCTCCCGCCTGCCACCGGCCTTCGCGCTGCCACTGCCCCGCTGCCTTCAACTGCACCGATACCAACTGCGAGAGCGACACGGCAGCGAAGCACCACACAGCCGCAGGCAATGCGAGATCTGCGCCGAAAGGTATCAGCGCGAGACAGCCGCCTACGAGCAGCAACGTGGTCACCAGCAGGTGGCCTCGGGCCAGCCCCGGCAGCACCGCCTCGAACGACTTGAGGGCGGGGCTGGGTGAGACTTGCTCTCGCAGCACGAGAGTGCGCAGCCCTGCGTCCTGCGCAAGGGCCAGCAGCGTGGCCAAGTTCAGCAGGTAAGCATAGCGGCCGAAGCCGGACGGCTCCATGCGCCGCGCCAGCCACACAGACAGGGCCAGCGAT
The DNA here is from genome assembly GCF_032929295.1 of Acidovorax sp. BLS4. Classification (NCBI taxonomy): domain Bacteria; kingdom Pseudomonadati; phylum Pseudomonadota; class Betaproteobacteria; order Burkholderiales; family Comamonadaceae; genus Acidovorax; species Acidovorax sp. BLS4. The sequence continues at coordinate 3,618,130 of NZ_CP136797.1, read as the reverse complement.
ATGGCCGCCGTCACAAGCACTGATAGCCACTGAGCCGACAGTGCCCAGACGCCTGCATGCCAACGACGCGGATTCAGTGAAGTCATGGTCGGTCCTCGCCGGCGAGCGTCATGGACCTTCCGTCCAGGCCGGCGACACCTCATGCCAGAGTCCTTGTGCGCGAACCCTCCCTTGCTCCAGCAGGACGACTTGGTCCGCACGTTCCAGTAGCCCCAGCCGGTGGCCGATGACGACCACGGTCAACTGGCCATGCAGTTGCTCGATAGCTGCGTGGATGCGTGCCTCGTTTTCGTGGTCCAGCGCGCTGGTGGCCTCATCGAGTATCAGCAGCGCCGGGCGCTGCAGCAGCGCGCGTGCCAGCGCCAGCCTCTGCCGCTCACCTCCGGACAGGCACACGCCGCGCTCGCCCACGATCGTGTCCCACCCCTGCGGCAATGCATGCACGAATCCGGCGGAGGCTTTTTCCAGTGCGGCGCGCAACATCTCATCGTCGGCCTGCGGTGCGGCAATGCGCAGATTGTGGTGGATGGTGTCATTGAAGAGGAATGTGTCCTGCGAGACGTACGCCACCGCCTGCCGCCACGACCTGCGCATCCGTCCGTCCAGCGGCACTCCATCGATCGCCAGACTGCCCTCGTCCGGACCCAGCAGACCGCACAGGACGTCGGCCAGCGTGCTCTTGCCGGAACCGGAAGCGCCAATGATCGCAGTAGTGGTGTGCACGGGGAGCGTCAAGGACACCGAGTTCAAGGCCGGCACTGTCCGTTCGGCATAGCGGACACTTACCGCACGCAGTGTTATCGACCTGCGCGCCTGCGGCTGCGCAGCGGGCTGCGCAGCATCCGGCTCGGCCCACTCACGGGCCTGGCCGATCTGCTGATCCATCTCGGTGAACGCCGGCAGCGCGTGCAGCCAGTACTGGTGTTGCTGGTGCGTTGCCGCCAAAAGAGGCAGCAGGCGCGCGAACACCAACACCAACGTCAGCAATTCGGCGACAGGCACCTGCCAGACCCGAAGCCCCAGGTAGATGTAGGCTGCCAGCAGCATCGCGCCGCTACTGTGCAGCAACGCTTTTGACAAGCTCAGTGCGGATGCGAAACGCAGGTGCTGATCGCGCAGCGCGCTGGCGTCACGGGCGATCCAGGCGGCGTAGCGCGACTCGGCGCCCAGAATTTTGGCCAGTCGCAAACCGGCCAGGCTGTCTTGCAGGCTGGCATGGAGCCGCTTGCTGGACAACGTCAACTGTCGGCCCAGCGCCAAGACACCTCGGCGTTGGCCGGCCAAAAGCGCCAGCAGCAGCGCTCCGCCCAGCGTCGATGCCAAGGCCAGCTTCCAGTCCAGCGTGAATCCTGCAAGCACATAGATCGCCGCAGTGGCAAAAGAGGCCAGCATCGCCAGACCGTGACCCAGTCCCACCCCCACACGGCTGGCATTGCTCAGCATCAGGCTGGCATGGTCGGCGGTGCGCTGCGCCTGGAGCCAACGCCATTGTGCGCCGAGCAAAGCGGAAAAGCTGGCTTCGCGCAGGCGCTCGGCCACGTCCTGCTGAAGCCGTGCCGCAGCGCACTCGCGTGCATGCTGAACCACGTTGCGCAACAGCAGCAGCGCGCAGAAAGAAAGCAGCAGCCAGGGTAGCGACGCCGTCGCTCGCAGATCGAAAGCGGCGATGGCCTGGGTGGCCGCGCGTGCAACCATGCTCTCGCCGCCACCGGCGTCACCCTGCAAGGCACTGAGCAAGGGCACGAGCAGTAAAACCCCCAGACCTTCACTGACACTGGCCAGAACCATCAGCAGGAACAACGAGACGCGACGCTGCGGACTGGCCCATGACATCAGCCGCATCAGGGCCCGAGCCGCCGTCATGGGGCCTTCCCGGGACGGCTGACGTAGCAGGCCACTCTGGTGAAGCGCTTCGCACCTGCGCCGCCAGTGACGCAAAAGTCTCCGGCGAGAACCCAGGAATGGGCTTGCAGTTGCGTCGCATCGGAACGCGCGACGCCGAAGCACACCATGTGACCAACCCGAAACAGGCAGAGAAAGCAATGCGCTGCCAGCGCCTGGGTCAGGCAGTTGGACTGCCACGGCGTGTGCCCGGAGGCCAGCCTGATGGTCCGCGCGATCTGCACCGCACGACGTTGCGCACGTTCGTCCGGCGCCGGCATGGGAGGAGGCACCGCCACGCTTTGACCCAGCCACGGCGCCAACCGGCGAAAACCCAGGCACCGCACCGCCGCACGGGCCGCACCCAGAAGCAGCCAGGCCGGCAGAAGCAGCCAGCGCTCGAAGCGCGGCAAATGCAGAAACGCCAGCACCCGGTCAAAGTGGGATATCTGGTGGCGAGGCGGTGGAGTCATGCACCACCTCGCCGAAGACCTGATTCGACGCATGCCCGAAGTTCGCAAGGCCATTCGGGCGCTAAGGCCGCACCTGCGGCGGCGCGCCTGTTCAGGAAGAGTGGCATCCCCCAATCGAACTCGGTGGTTGGGCTGGTAAGGCTAGACACGTCTTCGCTTGGTCATGTGCTGGTGCGCCAGCCGCACCGCACGAACGCCCGGATAGGCCCACCGCAGATAGGAGGGAAGTGCCACGGCCGCGCGATCATCCTCCGTGGGAGCCAGCAGAAAGGGTATGAGTTGCAGACGTCCATGCCAACTGGATTCCAGCGACAGCAGCCGCAGCCCGTAGCGGACCATGCCCATCCGTGCGGCAAGGTCGGCGCCGCGATCGGAGCCAAGTGCGTCCAGATGCGGCAGCAGTGCGTCGGCGGCGGGACGCGCTGCACGAAGCAGCAGGGCATGCGAACGGAATACCTCCGGCGTTGCGACACCGAGTGTGGCCTCGGCAAGCAGGACCGACATCGCCAGATGGCGCTCGGTTCCCAGGCGCTGCGCCAGGTCCAGCACCTGCGGCCAGTCCATAGTGGTGCTGCGCATCGCCAAAGCCATGTCCACCAGCCAGAATGCCCGGCACCAGTTGTGTTTTGTGCCATGGAACGCCGCATAAGCCACCGCGGCGGGCGCCGACAGGGTGGCGACTTCCATGCCGCCCACCATCACCCTTGCGATGTGTCGGTCCCACAGTCGCAGATTTTCCAGTTGGAACTGGCCGGGACGGTTAGCGAGACGGAGATGCAGCTCCAGCACCACGCCACTCGTCGCATGTCGCAGCGGCAAGGCATGGTTGTCGGCGCAGTATTGCTCCAGATCGGATGCGGCGGCGGGATCCAGCCTGTAGTCCAGGGCCTGCAAATGCCGTAGTGCCGGGTTCCGGTCTGCCGCGGAGATCAACAGGTCGATATCGCAGGCTTCCCTGCGCTGCGTGGCTTCGAACAGCGCGGCATAACCCTGACCCTTGAGCAGGCAGTAGCGAAGGCCAGCCTGGTCAAGGGATGCCACGATCTCCCGTAATGCGGCCGTCTGTTGCAGCATTCGCAGTGTCATTTGGCGCTGGCGTTGGCGCAGAGCGGCACGCAGCGTTTCTGGCATGCCCGGGGGCAACGTATCGGCCGCTGGCAGTGCAAGCGCCAGCCGATGCCACGCCAGCGTATGCGTGAACGACCGTGCGTCGACCAGGGCCAGCGCCGCATCGGTGGGTGCCTTCGCCTCCACTTGCCAAAGATGCAGTGCGTAGCGGAACGCCGGCGACCATTGTGCTGATGTGCGCATCATGGGGCCGGGCGCCATTGATGCGGGCGATCTGCTGCCAGCGGGGCGCATAGAACCCCGATGCGTTCCCGAGCCGTATCCGGCCCTGCCGTGGTGTGCGAGCTTGCGGTGACCTGCGGGTTGGCCTTCATCATCGGGCCTGCAGGTTGTCTATGGGCGCTCGGTCAGAGGCGTAACCCAGCCGCTGCATGATGGTCCCGTGTTGTTCCGCCAAGCGCTCGGCCTGATCGGGTTGCAAGGTCCCACGCCATGCACCCGCCCGGCCTTGGCGGAAGAACCGCTGCTGCACCGCGCGGCGCTCGATGAAACCATGCTCCTCCTCCATGCTGCGCAGTGTCTGGAAATTGCACGCACTGACAGCACGCGCCACGCACCCTGAATCCGCTGGCAGACCCAGGAACTCCGCAAGCCGCGCGGCTTCGCGCAGCGGTTCAGTCAGCAAGGCCTCGTAGTGCAACAGCAATAGCGGACCTGGTGCATCATCCAGCCAAGACCGCACGTGCTCGGACCAGGAGGCAAGGTGTTGCGGAGCCTGTAATGTGAATGCAGAAAAGCCACGGCCTACAGTGAATTCGGCATCGGCCATCCGCACAATGGCGGTCTCCACATCCACGCCCATGTGGTCGGCCCAAGAAGGAGCGATGTCGCGCGGATCGCGAACGATGTAGACCGTTCCTAGGCTGGCATCTGCGGGGAACAGCGCCGCGTCATAGCGGTCGTGCACCTTCAGCATGCCGCAGTGCTGCTTTGCATACAGCTGGTATGCCTGCAACCGCATGGCGCGCAGTTCGTCCGGATTCAGATCCTCGCTTGCCACATCCACATAGGCTTCCAGCCAGGTGCGCACTGCGGCATTGGGCAAGGCTTTGCCCAGGCCGTGCAGTTTCACAGGCGCCCCCTGCGCTTGGAGACTGGTGATCAAACACCGCACCCACGTATTGCCTGATTTTGGATACGAGGCGATCCAGAAGATGCCGCGGCGGTTCATGGGGTGAAGTTCGCTTCGATCAAATCGGCAGTTGCATCAAGTGCATCGAAACTTCGCGGACGGTGCAATTCCCAGACGGGGGTTATCCGGCCTACCGCAGCTGCCTGGGCGAATGTGGCCGCACGCAGGCCCAGGCGGTGAGCGACTTGCGGCCGCGACAGATAACCGTGCAGCATCGGCAAGGCTTCCGAAGGTGTACAACGCTTCAATAGAGGGGAAGGCGCATCGCGCAGCACCAGTACCGCATCCAGGTGTTTCGTCGAAACATCGAAGCCCGCATGCGGCCGCAGGTCGTACTTGTTCATGCCGGGTCGTATCTGCGGCAGCCCATTTACGGGAATTTCCAGTGCATCCATCGTTTCGCGCCACAGTTTCAGCCGCGGGAAAGCGGGCAGCACCTCAATGCCGCGGTCCTGGGACGTCTGCAAAACAGTCAGGTCGTCGCTCAGGAGGCAATGGCCTCGCCGGAGCAGCACCGCGGCGAGCGTGGACTTGCCAGCACCGCTGTGCCCCGCAATGGCCAGTGTGCGCGTCCCGACACGCACACATGCTGCATGCAGCGGAAAGAGGCCGCGCTGAAGGCATAAGTAGGCCAGTGCCGAGCCGAGCAGAAACAAGCGCCATCCCTCGTCTTGTGTTTGCACACGATCCACCCGTATGGAACGGCCGTCCCGGATGAGGATGCGCACCAAGTTCTGAATGCTCAACAGAACGCTTCCATCCGGACTCACGCTCAACCAGGGCGATGGGCCTTCAAAGCCGTCAAGCCGCTCAGGCACCGGCCCTTCCTCGATGATGAGGTCTTCTCCCGCACCGGCTCCCGTCCATTCGGGCAGCTCGGGTAGGAAAATTTCGCTGCGAACGTGCCATCCGCACAGTTGGTACTCGTATAGGCTCACAGGCAAGGTCCCTGGTCGGATGTTGCAATCGCCCTGGTTAGGCCGCTGTTCAGTGGCTTATGGCGACTGCGCCGGCATCGTGAAGGGTGCCGAGCAACGTGGCCACATCCGCCTCAATGCTGGTTCTGGATGCTTCGTAGGTCTCGCTCAGCCCGTCGCACAAGGCACTGAACGTGCAAGGCGTTGCAATGCGCGACCACACATCCCGTCCGATCGGATCCAAGGCCAGATAGATGGAACGTCCGGCGATCATGATGACCAGTTCCTCGCCCATGTCAGCAGCGAGGCAATCCGGAGTTTGGGCAATCAAGGCATCCGAATCGACGTTCATCCGTGGCTTCTCTCGTTCAAAAAGGGCACATCGCTCAGGGACACAGGAGTTCAAATTCTATAGTGGCATTTCGGAGCGGTCACTGAATCCCGCTGCCCGATCCAAACACATGAGGGGAGGATCGGCGCCGGAATACTGCCTCGTCGTCACCCTGTTTTGCGAGCCGCCGGTTGTCCGGGCCAAAAAGGGGGGTGTCCGCCCGTGCTGGTGTTGGCACGCGCAGGACCGGGTCGAACCAGCGTGCCGCGCGGGCGTCGCGCAACCGAAAGTTGGCGTGACGCAGTACCAAGAAGCCGCCAGGTCGCAAACAGCGGGCAAAATCTTCCAGTTGGGCATCGAAATCCTGGAAGCGAATGAGATGGTCGCAGCATTCGCCGCGGTGCCTGGCCAAGTCGCCCCGCCGCATCACAGCCAGGCAGAAGATCGCATCGTACGTGGCGGTAGCCTCCGCAGCGGTATCGCCTGCCACGCGAAATCGCATGCCGGGATCCGGCTGCCCCTGCTGCTGTTGAAGGCATCGGGCAATGTGGCCTGGATGGATGTCCAGGCCCGTGATGTCGGCGTGGGGAAAGTATTGGCGCAGGCTGAGGACTTCCTCGCCCGTGGAGCAGCCGAATGAAAGCAGTCTGGGAGACGCGCAGTCTGTCAGTGCTTCACGTACGAACGCGAACAGGCGAGGATATCGATTCATCGAAGTGGTGCCGTAGTCCTGGAACAGCGGTGCCGAAGAGGTCAGTCGCAGCCAGACGTAGCTGCGGCCCTCGCGATGACGCAGCGCGCGGTAGAGCAGGCGCCCTCCGACGCGCTCCAGCAGACTGCGCCAATCAAAGACGGGCCAGCTCATGGAAACGTTTTTTTGCCACACCACGCCCTGAGTGCATTGGGCAGGGTGCTGACAGGCCTGGTGTGGCGGTCGATCCGGCAAAGCCGGGCGGCAAGAAAGTGCATGGGCGATCCAACATTGGCGAACGGTGATTTCCACGGCTCGCGTGCGAGACTGGCCAGCAGACCGTCGTATCATCGGCCCGATGGTGCGGCGGGCGCCGCGTCTCGCGACTGAAACTGCAAGGATACCGAGATGAACGAACAAAATCCTCCCGTGTGCAACGATCAGCCGGCGCAAGTTGTGCGCAAGGTTTGGACGGCGCCAGTGGTCTCGTTTCTGGCGATCGAAGAAACAGCAAATGGTCCCACCATTGGCAACGATGGCGTTGGCTCGACCAACGGTTCATGAATGCGGCATTTGCCGCCGCCACGAGTTGAATGAGCGACTTCGCTGGAATCTGGCATCTGGACGGAAAGTCCGTACCCCGTGAGTGGGTCATCACGCTGGGGGAGGAATTAGAGGGGCGGGGCATCGGACCTCCCGTAATCTGGCACGGCGGCGACATGGCGATGGTGCACCGCCAGCACTTTTTCACAGACGAAGACCACTGTGAAACCATGCCGCGGGTTGGTGACTCGGGCGCCGTACTGGCGGCAGACGTTTGCCTGGGGGCACGTGCTGAACTGGCCACTGCGCTGGGCGTAACGGCACACCCCGCACGTCCCGACGGCGATCTGATGTTGGATGCTTTGCAGCGATGGGATATTCATGCGCTGTCGCGCCTTCATGGATCCTTTTCACTGGCGTTCTACAGTCCGACGCGGCGGCAGCTTTTGCTTGCGCGTGACCCTTTAGGACAGCGCTCTTTGTTCGTGCATCGCGGGCCGCGCATGATCGCGTTTTCCACGCGGTTGAGGGCTTTACTGGCGATTCCCGGGATTTCACTCGATCTGGACGAGCAGGCCTTGGCCGATCAGCTCGTCATGGACCCGTCGCGTGCCTCGCGCACGATCTACCGCGCCATTGACAGGGTGCCGATGGCGCATTTCATGGTGCTGACATGGGAGACGACCCATAGCGAACGATGGTGGCGGCCACCCGAGGCAGGCTCTTTGTGCCTGCGGAGTGATGCCGAGGTCGAGGCGGCCGCAGCCGAGGTTGTGGACCGTGCCGTGGCCGATGCGTTACGGGCACGGGGGCCCGTGGCGGCGTGCCTCACTGGAGGGCTCGACAGCGGCTCGATGGTGCTTTCCGCCTCACGGCAGCTGGCACCCGCACCCTTGCTGACCCTCACGCGGATTCCGAGGATGGAAACTGCCAGGGCCAATGCGAACCACTATTACGATGAATCGCCCCGTGCGCGCCTGCTGGCTGCCAGCCGCTCCAACATCGACTGGCATCCCTTGGGCGATGATGGCGACGATTGGGGCGAACACGATCCGGAGCGCTGGTGGAAGGAGAGCGGCCAGCCAACACGCTCGCCGCTGAACATGGCCTGGTTCTTTCCGCTTTACCGTCTGCTGCATGCACGTGGCGGGCGCGTTTTGATCGGTGGTGAGCTTGGCAATGCATTTTTCAGCTACGACGGCCTGTTGCGCCTGCCGCAACTGCTGCGCGACGGCGATTGGCGGACGTTGGCGCGGCAGACGCGTGCCCTGGCGAAGGCCGAGGGGTTGAGCGCGCGCAAAGCCTTTCAGCGCTATCTGCTGCGGCCATTTGCCCCGACGACGCTCCTGCGTTACTGGCATGGTCTGCCAGCGGCGGTATGGGAGCGTCACGGGGCCCTGCATCCCGCACTGGCGCAGGAACTCGGCATGCACCAAAAGCTGGACCGCGGTCGCTACAGGATTCGATTGGGTGGAAGCCATCGATCGTTGAGCGTGTTGCGTGAATGGCTCCTGGGCAATGCCGCTGCGATGGACGGATGGGGTGCGCTGCGTGCCATATCCGGCACTGACGTGCGCATGCCCCTGGGCGACCGGCGTGTGATCGATTTCTTCGGTGCTTTGCCGCTGGACCAGTTTCTGCGCGATGGCATTCGCCGCTCCCTGCCTCGGCGCCTGCTGGCGGCACAAGGCGGTCCAGCCGAGGTGCATGCCAACCGCGCGGTGGGTGTGCAGCACGGTGACTGGTTCGCGCGCTTGAGCGCGCAGCGAGGAGCACTGCAGCAGCAACTCGATCGGTTGCACACGTCTCCTCTCGCGTGCCGTGTACTCGATCTGCAGCGGCTGCAAGGCCTGCTCGACGCCTGGCCCCACGATGCGCTCTCTGCTGAACCAAGGCGCGAGGAATATCTCAACGTGCTCTCGCACGGTTTGCAAATGGGCGGTTTCCTGGCTTGGCGAGAGCGCCGCTAGAGTGGAGGCCCATCGAACCGCCGCCCTGGCAAGCTGGGAGCATCAGGACGACTGGCATGGGTGAACCTGCAGGCGCCGCAGTGCGAGCATGGCTTGCGTGAAGCCTTCAACGCATTGCACTGGCTGGGCCGAGGAAAATCCATCTTGCGCATGCTTCCCGATGCTGCGCGGTAGCGAGGGCTGCGGCGCGTTGAGCGCATCTCTTTCGATGTATGGCACCCCGGCCGGCGAGCAAGGACTTGGCAGCGGCAGGAGGTTCATCTCACGCTCTCGACGGTACCGCTTCCAGGTGAGGCCTTGGCCAGAAGAAAGTCAATACAGGTGCGCACCGCCCGCGTCTGGTGGCGGTTGGGCAGATACAGCAGGTACATGTGGGTGCCGAAGATGCTCAGGCGGTACTCGTCCAGCGTGGTCAGCACCTCGCCGCTTTCCAGCTTGTCCTGCACCACGTAGTCCGGCACCAGACCGACTCCGAGGCCGGCCAGGATGCCCTGGCGCAGGAAAGGGAAATGCTCGGAGATCAGCGTGGGCTCCAGCATCACCTCATTCCGTTCGCTGCCTTGGTAGGCCGCCAGGCGCAGTTGCCGCCCGGTCACGCCGGCGGTGATCACAGGGCTGGTGCGCAGGGCGTGCAGGGTGCGCGGCAGCCCGTGGCGATGAGCATAGTCGAGGGAGGCGCAGGCGAGGTAGCGCACGGTGCCCAGGCTGCGGGCCACCAATGACAGTGGCGGCTCCTGCACCACGCGGATGGCGATATCGACTTCGTCGCGCAGATTGTCGGCGCGGTTCTCGAACAGTACGTCCAGCACGATGCCCGGGTAAGCGCGCTTGAACTCGATCAGCCAGTCGCTCACCACGATCTGTCCATAGCCACTGGGTACGCTGATGCCTACGCGGCCCTGCAAGCCCTGGCCCAGGGTCGTGATGGCTTCACGCGCGGCCAGCATCTCGTTGTGGATGGTGCGTCCGTGCTGGTAAAGGCGCAGGCCGATCTCCGTGGGCTCCACGCGGCGCGTGGTGCGCTGCACCAGCTGCACGCCCACGTCCTTCTCCAGCTTGGCGAGGTGGTAGCTCACGTTGGCGCGCGTCATCTTCAGCTTGCGGGCAGCCTGGCTCAGGTTGCCGCTGTCGATGATTTCCACCAGCAGGGTCAGCGATTGGGAGTCCATGTCTCAAGCGTATTGGTTTAAATCATTTGACAGTCTGTCAATGATTCATGGGATTGTTAGAAATCATTGTCGCCGTAAGAATGGATGCTGGACGTTCCAGATCCACAACAAAGGAGACAAACGCATGACCCGTGAGGCAGCGGCTTCCGTCGTTCAAACCCGCCAACAAGGCGATGTGCTGGTGGTCGGCATCCACAATCCGCCCGTCAATGCCTTGGGCGCTGCCGTGCGCCAGGGCCTGTTGGCTGCGGTGGCGCAGGCCGAAGCCAGCGCAGCGGTGAAGGCCGTGCTGATCGTGGGCGAGGGCAAGGCGTTCATCGCTGGTGCCGATATCCGTGAATTCGGCCAGCCTGCCGTGCTGCCGTCGCTGCCTGAAGTCTGTGCACGGATCGAGGCGTGCACCAAGCCGGTCGTCGCTGCCATCCATGGTGCTGCGCTGGGCGGGGGGCTGGAGGTGGCGCTGGCGGCCCATTACCGCCTGGGCTTGCACAACGCTGCCGGTGGTGCGCAATTGGGCCTGCCCGAAGTGAACCTGGGCCTGCTGCCAGGCGCTGGAGGCACGCAGCGTGCGCCGCGCCTGATGGGTGCCAAGGCCGCAGCCGAACTGATGCTGAGCGGCAAGCCCATGTCGGCACGGGCGGCGCTGGCCGCAGGCCTGTTGGACCAGTGCGTGGAGGGCTCCGATGCCACGGCTGCAGGCTTGGCCTTTGCCAACGCCTTGCTGGCCCAGAACGCTCCGGTGCGCCGCACGCGCGACCTGCCCATTCCGGACGCGGCTGCGGCGCTGGCCGATCTGGACGCGTTGGCAATCGACACGGCCAAAAAGAGCCGAGGCTTGTTTTCACCCTCGAAGATCGTCGAATGTGTGCGCGCCGCAGTCGACTTGCCGTTCGACGAGGGACTGGCCAAGGAGCGCGCGCTGTTCGTGGCGTGCCTGAACAGCCCGCAGCGCGCTGGCCTCATTCATGCGTTTTTTGCCGAGCGCGAGACTGCCAAGATCCCCGAGGCCCGGGCCGCAGCGCCGCGCACTGTCGATCGGATCGCCGTCATCGGGGGCGGCACCATGGGCGCGGGCATTGCAGTGTCTGCACTCGATGCCGGATTCTCGGTGGTGATGTTGGAGCGTGATGCCGAGGCCATCGCGCGGGGCCAGGCCAATGTGGAAAAAGTCTATGACGGCCTGATCGCCAAGGGCCGCATGAGTGATGAGGCCAAGGCTTCCATCCTGGCACGCTACGTGCCGACCACCCGCTATGAAGACATCCAGGCGGTGGACCTGGTGATCGAGGCCGTGTTCGAGGACATCGAGGTCAAGAAGGCCGTGTTCAAAGAGCTGGACCGTGTCTGCAAGCCCGGTGCGGTGCTGGCCACCAATACCTCGTACCTCGACATCGATGCCATTGCGGCGGCCACCTCGCGCCCGCAGGATGTGATCGGTCTGCACTTCTTCAGCCCGGCCAACATCATGAAGCTGCTGGAAATCGTGGTGCCGGCCCGGGTCGCCCCCGACGTGGTGACGACGGCCTTCGAATTGGCCAAGCGCATGAAGAAGACTCCGGTGCGCGCTGGCGTGTGCGATGGCTTCATCGGCAACCGCATCTTGGCGGTGTACAAGCAGGCCGCCGACTTCCTGATGGAAGACGGCGCTTCGCCCTATGAGATCGACGCTGCGTTGCGCGGCTTCGGCTACCCCATGGGCCCTTTCCAGGTGACCGACCTGGCGGGTGGCGACATCGGCTGGGCGACGCGCAAGCGCCGCGCTGCTACGCGCGACCCGAAGGCCCGCTATGTGGAGATCGCCGACCGCATTTGCGAGCGCGGCTGGTTCGGTCAGAAGACAGGCCGGGGCTTTTATGTTTACCCACAGGGCGCCCGCGCGGGCCAGCCCGACTCCGAGGTGCTGGCCATCGTCGATGCCGAGCGCGCCAGGAAAGGCATCACGCCGCGCAGCTTCACCCCGGAAGAGATCGTTCGCCGCTACATGGCCGCGATGGTCAACGAAGGCGCCAAGGTCGTGGACGAGGGCATCGCCCTGCGCCCGCTGGATGTGGACGTGACCTTCCTGTCGGGCTACGGGTTCCCGCGTTTTCGCGGCGGACCGATGAAGTACGCCGACATGGTGGGGTTGGACGCCATCCTGGCAGACATCCGCCAGTTCGCGAAGGAGGACCCGCTGTTCTGGCAGCCTGCGCCATTGCTGGAAAAGCTGGTGGCCGAAGGCCGGAACTTCGACAGCCTGAACCAAGCTGTGGCAAAGGCCTGAGACGGGCGCTGTCGGTCGAAATCAAAACTGAGAGCGTTTGCTGTTGGACTGTCGGCAGATTCAGATGCCTTTGGCGCTGGGTCTTCCGTGGCGCCAGCGCAAGCCGCTACTGAAAACGCAGTGAACCACCCACCGAAACAAGAGAAAAAAATGCGCGAAGCCGTCATCGTTTCCACCGCCCGCACGCCCCTGGCCAAGTCCCACCGCGGCGAGTTCAACGCCACCCCTGCGCCCCAGTTGGCGGCGTATTCGGTCAAGGCCGCCGTGGAGCGCGCGGGTATCGACCCGGGGATGATCGAGGACCTCATCCTGGGTTGCGGCAATCCCGAGGGCATGCAGGGCAAGAATCTGGGCCGCCAAACGGTGTTGCGGGCCGAGCTGCCGCTGTCTATCGCTGGCACCACGGTCACGCGTTTCTGCGCTTCGGGTCTGCAGGCGCTGTCCATCGCTGCCGGCCGTATCGTTGCCGAAGGCGTGGATGCCATGATCGCTGGCGGGGTGGAAAGCATCTCGGGCGCGCGCGCCCTGGGCACCCCGGCCGACCTGGACCCCTGGCTGGTGGAGTGCAAGCCCGAGTTGTTCATGGCCATGATCGACACGGCCGACATGGTGGCCCAGCGCTATGGCATCACGCGCGAAGACCAGGACGCCTTCTCGCTGCAGAGCCAGCAACGCACCGCCGCCGCGCAAGACAAGGGCGTGTTCGCCGAGGAAATCATCGCCTGCGCCGCACGCATGGCCGAGAAGAACAAAGACTCCGGGGAGGTCACCTACCGCGACGTGATCGCCACCCGGGACAATTGCAACCGCCCCGGCACCACGCTGGAGGGGCTGGCCAAACTTGAACCCGTCAGAGGCGAGGGCCACTTCGTGACAGCCGGCAATGCCTCGCAGCTGTCCGATGGATCCAGCGCTTGCGTGCTGATGGAATCCAGGCAGGCCGAACGCCTGGGCCTGCAGCCCCTGGGCGTCTTTCGAGGCATGGCCGTGGCGGGCTGCGAACCGGACGAGATGGGCATCGGCCCGGTGTTCGCAGTGCCGAAGCTCCTGAAGCGCCATGGGCTCACGATGGATGACATCGGGCTGTGGGAGCTGAACGAAGCCTTCGCCTCGCAGGCCCTGTACTGCCAGCGGCAACTGGGCATTCCCATGGAACGCCTGAATGTCAATGGGGGAGCCATCTCCATCGGCCATCCTTTCGGTATGACGGGCGCGCGCCTGGCCGGCCATATCCTGCTCGAAGGCCGGCGCCGCAAGGCGAAGTACGGCGTGGTGACCATGTGCATCGCTGGCGGCATGGGAGCGGCCGGCCTGTTCGAGATGTATTGATGCCCCTGAATCGCTGTGCGCCGTCTCCCCGGCAGGGGCGAAAGGCGCTTGGTTCCAGGGACGACTGAGGAAATAGCAAATGGATCTCCAATTCACACCGCAGGAAGAAGCCTTCCGCACCGAAGTGCAAGCCTTCCTGAAGGCCGAGTTGCCGGTGCGCATCGCTACCAAGGTCAAGGCCGGACAGCGACTGACCAAGGCCGACCAGGAGGAGTGGCACGCCATCCTGAACGCGCGCGGCTGGCTGGCCAACCACTGGCCGCAGGAGCACGGCGGCCCGGGCTGGAGCGCGGTCGAGAAGTTCATCTTCGATACCGAATGCGCACTGGCCGGTGGCCCGCGCATCGTGCCGTTCGGCGTGAGCATGCTGGGCCCGGTACTCATCAAGTACGGCAATGAAGCGCAGAAGCGTTACTGGCTGCCGCGCATCCTGAGCGGCGCCGACTGGTGGTGCCAGGGCTATTCCGAGCCCGGCGCGGGCTCGGACCTGGCCTCGGTCAAGACCATGGCGGTGCGGCAGGGCGACCATTACGTCGTCAACGGCCAGAAGACCTGGACCACCCAGGGCCAGCACGCCAACATGATCTTCTGCCTGGTGCGCACCCAACGCGAAGCCAAGGCCCAGGCCGGCATCAGCTTCCTGCTGGTGGACATGAACAGTCCCGGCGTGGAGTTGCGCCCGATCCGCACACTGGACGGCGATCACGAGGTCAACGAAGTCTTCTTCACCGACGTGAAGGTGCCCGTGGATAACCTGGTAGGCGAGGAGAACAAGGGTTGGACCTATGCCAAGTACCTGTTGACCTATGAGCGCACGGGCATCGCGGGCGTGGGTTTTTGCATCTCGGCCCTGGCCAAGCTCAAGATCATCGCTGCCAAGGTGCAAAAGAACGGCAGGCCCATCGACCAGGACCCGCTGTTCGCCGCGCGCATGGCCCGCGTCGAGATCGACCTGGAGAACATGAAGACCACCAACCTGCGTGTGATTGCCGCCGTGGCCGGCGGCGGGGTGCCGGGCGCGGAAAGCTCCATGCTCAAGATCCGCGGCACCGAGATCCGCCAGGAGATCCTCTCGCTGATCCGCCGCGCCATGGGCCCTTATGCCGCCCCTTTCATCGAGGAAGCGCAGTACGAGGGCTACACGCAAGCGCCGGTGGGCCCGCAGGAGGCTGCAACGGCCGCCGCCAACTACTTCAACTACCGCAAGCTGTCGATCTTCGGCGGCTCCAATGAAATCCAGAAGAACATCATCTCCAAGATGATTCTCGGCCTGTAGCCATGCAAGACCCCTTGAGTCGTTTAGCGCCTGCCCCTTGCGAGGAGACGACCTGCGCGGTGGCCGCTTTCGGGCCCCATGGATTGAGAAAGAGTTTCCTATGAACTTCGTACACACCGAAGACCGCCGCATGCTGGCGGACAGCCTGAACCGCTTCATCGCCGAGCAGTACGGCATGGAGCGCCGCAACCAGTTCGCCTATGGCGACGAGGGCCACAGCTCCGCCCTTTATGCCCAGTTCGCAGAGCTGGGCGCCATCGGTGCTTTGTTTCCCGAAGCCGCAGGAGGATTTGGCGGCGGAGGTTTCGACATCAGCGTGGTGTTCGAAGCCCTGGGCAGAGGCTTGGTGGCTGAGCCCCTGCTGGGGGCCCTGGTCGTGGGCCAGGCGCTGATCGCGGCGGGCACCGAGGCGCAGAAAGCCAGGGTGCAAGACATTGCCGCCGGTGGCGTGGTCGCTGCTTTGGCCCACGACGAACCCGGCAGCCACTACGAGCTTTCCAATGTCTCGGCGACAGCTGTCAAGACCGCCCAGGGCTGGGTGCTGAACGGTGCCAAGTCGGTGGTGGCATTTGGTGGAAAGGCCGATCTGCTGCTGGTTTCCACACGCACGGCGGGCAGCCCGTTCGACACCGCCGGCATCAGCCTGTTCCTGGTAGATGGCAGTGCGGCTGGCATCGCCAAACGCGGCTACAGCCGGATTGACGGCGGCCGTGCGGCTGAACTGACGTTCACCGATGTGCAGCTTGGCTCCGAAGCGCTAGTGGGCCAGGAAGGGGAGGGCTACGCGCTGCTAGAGCTCGTGCAGGGCTATGCGCTGCTGGCACTGGCGGCCGAAGCCCTGGGTGCCATGGATGTGGCGAAGCAGAGCACTCTGGAGTATCTGCAAACGCGCAAGCAGTTCGGCGTGGCCATCGGCACCTTCCAGGCCCTGCAGCACCGCATGGCCGACCTGTTGCTGGAGGTAGAGCAGATGCGTTCGGCCGTCATCAACGCGGCCGACGCCATCGACAACGCGCGGGGCGGGGCGCGCGAACGCACTTTGTCGGCTGCCAAGTACACCGCAGGCTATGTGGGCGCGCTGGTCGCGGAGGAAAGCATCCAACTGCACGGCGGTATCGGCATGACCTGGGAGTTGCCCCTGTCGCACTACGCCAAGCGCCTGGTGCTGATCGACCATCAGTTCGGCGACGAAGACCACCACCTGGCCCGGTTCATCGCTCTGGGCGCGGCATCCGCTGATTCCTCGAAAGGACGGCCATGACAGAGACCACCCCGCCTTTGCTGCAGCGGCGCGATGGCGCCGTGCTGGTGCTGAGCAACAACAACACGGGCGCGCGCAATGCGCTGTCGCCCGCCTTCTACGCCGCGCTGACGCAGGCCTTGGCTGACGCGCAGACCGATCCCTCGGTGGGCGCTGTCGTGCTGACCGGAGAGGGCGGCCATTTCTGCGCGGGTGGCGACCTGAGGCAGTTGGCCAAACGGCGTGAGTTGAGCGTCGAACAGCGACGCGAGAAGCTCGAAGGCCTGCACGACCTCATCCGCGCCGTGCGCGACTGCGAGAAGCCCGTG
Organism: Acidovorax sp. BLS4; assembly: GCF_032929295.1. Classification (NCBI taxonomy): domain Bacteria; kingdom Pseudomonadati; phylum Pseudomonadota; class Betaproteobacteria; order Burkholderiales; family Comamonadaceae; genus Acidovorax; species Acidovorax sp. BLS4. Next base: position 3,601,458 of record NZ_CP136797.1, on the reverse strand, counting down.
ATCGCTGCAGTGGAGGGCGCCGCCGCGGGTGCTGGCCTGTCCCTCGCCCTGGCGTGCGACATGCTGGTGGCGGCGCGCGATGCCGTGTTCTCCGTGGCCTATGTGAAGGTCGGCCTCACTCCCGACGGCGGTGCGACGGCGTTCCTGGCCGAGTTCGTTTCCCGTCAGGTGCTGACCGAGTTGTGCCTGACGGGCGAGCGTCTGTCGGGCGAACGCCTGCATGCCCTGGGTGCGGTCAACCGCCTGGTCGAACCGGGCAAGGCTCTGGCAGGTGCTGTGGCACTTGCCACCAGCGTGGCGGACGGTCCGCAACGGGCGATGGCACGCATCAAGGCCTTGTGCCGTACTGCGCCCCATGCGTCGCTGGAGGAACAGCTGGAAAGTGAAGCCCGCTTCATGGTGATGTCGCAAGCCACCGAAGAGTCGCGCAAGGGTATCGGCGCGTTCCTGGAAAAGCGCACGCCGGACTTCGCACCGCTGCGCGGTGCGGACTGACGCACGCATGCCCACTACGACCAACACAGGAGACAACACCATGACCGCCCCAGACCCGTCACAGGACATCGATTTTCCGCTGGAAGGCGTGCGCGTGCTCGATCTGTCGCGCGTGTTCGCCGGGCCGCTGTGCGGCCAGGTGCTGGCCGATTTCGGCGCCGAGGTCATCAAGGTCGAGCACCCGGGCCGCGGCGATGACACGCGCGACTGGGGCTTGCGCATCGGCAAGACCGAGACCACTTACTACAACAGCATGAACCGCAACAAACGGTCCATTACGATGGATCTGCAAAGCCCCGAGGGCCTGCAGATCATCCGTGACCTACTGCCGCAGTTCGATGTCGTCATCCACAATTTCAAGCCCGGTGGGGCCGAGAAGCTGGGCCTGGGCTACGAGCAGTTGAAGGCGCTGCGGCCTGGCCTGATCTATTGCGCAGTGGCTGGCTACGACAGCAGCGGCCCGGAGGCCAAACGCCCTGGCTACGACTTGGTGATCCAGGGCGAGACGGGCCTGATGGCGCTCAACGGCGAGGCCACGCAGCCACCGCTGAAATTCGGCGTGGCTGTGGTGGACCTGATGACCGGCATGTACGCCGCGCAGGCCGTGTTGGCGGCGCTGTTTCGCCGGGAGCGCACTGGGCACGGCCGGCTCATCGAAATGGCTTTGTACGACTGCGGCATCATGGTCACAGGCTACTACGGCCTCGACGCCATGCAGCTGGGCCGCGATCCGGAGCGCTACGGCAATGCGCACCCATCCATCGTTCCCTACGGCATGTACGACGCGGCCGATGGTCCGTTGATCATCGCCGTAGGCAACAACGCGCAGTTCGACAAGTTCTGCCGCCAGGTCATCGAGCGGCCCGACATCGTGGAAGACCCGCGCTTTTCCACCAACGTGAACCGGGCCAGGAACCGCGTTGAACTGGGCCCCTTGTTGAAGGCACTGATCCATGCCTTCCCGCGCGATCTGCTGCTGGAGCGCCTCACGGCCGCCGGCATTCCCTGCGGCCGTGTGGCGGGGTTGCATGAGGCGCTGACCAGCGAGAGAACTCGCCGCAGCGGCCTGCTGCGCGATATGCCGCACCCCGTGGTCGGAACCACGCCCGTCTTTGCACCTCCTTACCGCATGGACGGCCAGCGCCTGCCCATCCGCAGCGCGCCGCCCACGCTGGGCGAGGGCACACGCGAGGTGCTGCACCGCCTGCTGTCGATGAGCGACGCCGAACTGCAGCAACTGCAGCAGCGCGGCGTGCTGACCTTGCCGGACGATTCGCCACCGGCCTGAAGGCCTTCCATTTCACCGCCCGGTCCCTTGCGAAAACACCGCATCAGATGGTGCATGGGGCCGTTTTCATCCCTTGACGACGATCGCACTGATCCAGGAGACAACGCTATGGGAATCCAATACAACCGCCGCAACCTGCTTCAGGGGCTGGCGGCGCTGGGGGGCACCAGCCTGCTTGGCCAGGCCGCAGCGCAAACCGCCAAAGCAGCCTGGCCGACCAAGCCCATCCGGCTGATCGTGCCGTTCAACGCCGGGGGGGCGACGGACATCATCGCCCGCACGGTGGGCGAAGCGCTGGCAAAACGCGTGGGCCAGCCCGTGGTGGTGGACAACCGGGGTGGTGCCGCCGGCATCCTGGGTACCGACGCAGTCGCCAAGGCCGCATCCGACGGGCACACCCTGCTGGTATCGCTCAGCACATCGATGCTGATCAACCAGTTTCTGTACACCAAGCTGCCCTACGACCCGCAGAAGGACATCACGCCCATCACCCAGATCGCTGCAGCGCCCGTCACGCTGGTGGTGCACCCGTCGGTGCCCGCGAGCAATATGAAAGAGTTGCTGGCCTACGTGAAGGCCCACAAGGGCAAGCTCTCGTACGGTTCCTGGGGCGTGGGTTCCTACGCGCACCTGGCCGGGGCCTACATGAGCAAGACGATGGACGCCGACATGACCCACGTGGCTTACAAGGGCGAGGCACCCATGATCCAGGAGCTGATCGGCGGCCAGCTGCAGCTGTGCTTCTCCAGTGCGCTGAACACCAAGCCCTTCATCGATGCGGGCCGCCTGAAGGCCATCGGCGTGACGGGCAAGCAGCGCATGGACATTCTGCCCACGTTGCCCTCCATCTACGAGCAAGGGGTGCCGGACGATGCGTATGCCATCTTCGGCTGGGTGGCCATGGGTGCTCCTGCCGGACTGCCCAAGGAGATCGTGGACCAGCTCTACGGCCACCTGCGCGAGATCGCCAAGGACCCGAAGGTGCTGGAGCGCACCGTTGGGGCCGGCTTCATGCCCCTGATGAACAGCCCGGAAGCCTTTCGCGAGAACTACCAGCGCGACATGCCTGTCTGGAAGGCTTTGGTCGACGAAGCTGGCGCCAAGCTCGACTGAAACCTGGCGGCCGCAGCTCAGCAACGAGTCAGTGGCTGCCCCTGCAATGACTGACCGATGGATTGACGGGAAACACCATGCCTTTGCCTCACAAAACGTTTCTTGCCTGCACGCGCCGGAACACCCTTCTGGCGCTGGCCGCCGCCCCCTGGCTTTTCGGGAGCGCCAGCGCGCAGCAAGCGGCGGCCGTCTGGCCGACCAAGATGATCAAGCTGGTGGTGCCTTTTCCGGCAGGGGGGCCCACGGACACGGCTTCGCGCATCGTCGGGCAGAAGCTGGCCGACCGGTTGAAGCAGTCCGTAGTGGTGGACAACCGTCCGGGTGCCTCGGGCTCCATCGCCGCCTCCCAGGTGGCCAAGGCCGACCCGGATGGCTACACCTTCATGATGCTGGCCACTCCGACCTTGCTGGGCCCGCATCTCTACAAGAAGCTGAGTTACGACACGGTGAAGGATTTCACCCCCGTCGCCACGGTCTATGACCTGCCCATCGTGGTGGTGGTCAACCCGGCGCAGTTGCCGGACGTGACCGACCTGCGCACGCTCATTGCCCACGCCAAGGCGCAGAAGACGCCGCTCAACTACACCAGTTCCGGGACCGGCAGCTTTGGCCATCTCAGCATGGAGTTGCTCAAGCAGATGGGCCATTTCGACATGCAGCATGTGCCCTACAAGGGCGGCGTTCCTGCCATCACCGACACCATCGGCGGCCAGGTGCCCATCATGTATGCCGACCTAGTCGCTGCACTTCCGCATATCCAGGCCGGCAAGCTGCGGGCCATCGCCGTGGGCTCACCCCAGCGCGTCAGCATGCTGCCGGATGTGGCAACCATCGCCGAGCAAGGCTTCAAGGGTTACGACGCCGTGTCCTGGGGCGGACTGCTTGCACCACCCGGTACGCCGAAACTGGTGGTGGACCGGGTGGCGAACGAGGTCAAGCAGATCCTGGCTGAAAAAGAAACGCAAGAGAAGCTGCTGCACGCTGGCGCCATCGCGCGTTTCGAAGACCCCGCGCAGATGGGTAAGCATGTTCAGCAAGACTATGCCAAATGGGGCCAACTGATCCGAGACAAAGGCATTGCGTCGGAGTGATCCGTGCAGCAATCCATCGTCCGCCTCATGGGTGAAGTCCAAGCACCCGTCAGCGAGCGCGTGGCTGGAGTGGTCCGCCGAGCACTCCTTCAACCCATCCTTTAAACACAGGAAAGAACACTGCCATGAAAATTCTGGTCCCTGTCAAGCGCGTGGTGGACTACAACGTGAAGGTCCGGGTGAAGTCGGACAACACGGGTGTGGACATCGCGAACGTGAAGATGAGCATGACCCGGAGGCGCCGATCTTCAGCGTGGCCGACTACGGCCTGGAGGCCGACCTGTTCACGGCCGTGCCGGAACTGGTGGACCGGCTCTGACCCATGGACCAGAGCCACACGCCATGCCGTGTGCCGGTCATTTCCCCTGATTCCTGGAGATAGGAGACACACATGCACACATTCCTTCGCCGCCGCCAACTGTTGCTCGCCGCCACGGCGGGTTTCGCCGGAGCGGCTGTCAGCGCGCCGGCCTTGGCCAGCGTCCCCTGGCCGAGCAAGCCGATTCGGATCGTGGTTCCTTACACTGCGGGCGGTTTCACCGACCAGATGGCGCGCTTGCTGCAGGTGGGCTTGCAACAGCGCTTGGGCCAGCCGGTGATCGTGGACAACAAGCCGGGCGCCAACAGCATCATCGGCGTGGACGCCGTGGCCAAGGCCGCGCCGGACGGCTACACCTTCGGCGTGTTCATCGCCGCCTATGCCGCCAACACCACGCTGTATCCCAAGCTGCCGTATGACCCGAAGAAGGATTTGGTGGGCGTGTCGCTGATGGGGGTGTCGCCCCTGGTGGCCGCCGTAGCGATGAATGCGCCCTTCAAGACGACGGCCGAACTGGTGGCCTATGCGCGTTCCAATCCAGGCAAGCTGAGCTTCGCGTCGTCTGGCAACGGATCTGCCGCCCACCTCACCTCCGAGCTGATGCGCCTGATCACCAAGACCGAGATGGTGCACATCCCGTACAAAGGTGCTTCACTTGCGCTGGCAGACCTCATGGGTGGGCAGGTACCGCTGTTCCTGGATCCACCGCCCAACCTGATCCAGCCAGCCAGGGCCGGAAAGATCCGCCTCATCGGGGTGGCCAGCGAAAAGCGCCTTCCTGCCTTGCCCGATGTCCCGACCTTTGCCGAGCAGGGCTACCCTGGCCTGGTGGGCAGTACCTGGGCCGCGATGCTCGCGCCTTCCGGCGTGCCCCGCGAAATCGTGCAGCGCATGTCCGACGAAGTGGCGCGCATCGTCCGCAGCCCCGAAGTGACGCAGCGGCTGGAGCAGACCATGGGGACGTTCGCTGAAGGCTCCACCCCTCAGGAATGCGATGCCTTCATCGCGTCGGAAACGGTCAAATGGGCCAAAGTGATTCAGGAGGCGCGGGTCACGCTGGATTGACGCGGGGGCGAGGGCGGGGCTTCCACCCCGTCGGCGCAGGCAGCACCTGCCGCCGCTCTTCATGAAACTTCGCACTCCGTGATCAGCCACTGGATCTGCGCCATGACCGGGTGGGCATCTGACGAGTGATCTGCTCCAGCAAACGCATGGGCTCCAAAGTACGAGAGTGAAGGCGGTCCTTGCGGTCCTTGTTATCAGTTACTCGGCTTTCGCACCGGACACCCGCACCTGCTCGGCAGCCAATGGCATCTGCTGCTGCACGAAGCTCCAGAATTCATCGACGCCCATCGGCTTGACGGGCAGCGAACCCTGGTCCAGGAACTGCTTTTGCACCTCGGGATTGCGCAGGGCGGTAGCGAGCGCAGCATTGAGCTTGTCCAACGCTGCACGCGGCGTGCCTGCCGGCGCGACCAGTCCGTACCAGGAGTCGGTATAGAACCCCTTCACCCCGGCTTCCTCGAAAGTCGGTACGTCGGGTAGCGCTGGCAGGCGCTGTCGAGCGGCCACCGCGAGCGGGCGCAGCTTGCCCGAGCGGATGAAGGACATTGCGCCCGTCGTCAGAACGAAATCCACGCGGCCAGCCATCAGGTCGGTCATCGCCGGGGCCGTTCCCTTGTAAGGGATGTGGGTCACGTCGGCGCCAGTGATCTTCTTGAAGTTGGCGCCAGCCAGATGCTGACTGGAGCCGACGCCGCCTGATCCGTAATTGAGCTGGCCTGGTCGGGCTTGAGCGGCCTTGAGCAAGTCCGCAACCGAGAGAAACGGCGAATCGGTCGGTACCAGCAGCACGCTCGGAGATGTCGTAATCATGCCGATGGGTGCGAAGTCTTTTATGGGGTCATGGTTGAGTTTCGGGTACAGCGCAGAATTCAGACCGTGCGATGCCACCGTCGCCAGCATGATGGTGCTGCCATCCGGCTTCGCGCGTGCAGCCGCATCGCTGCCGATGTTGCCCCCAGCGCCCCCCTTGTTGTCGATGACGATGGATTGGCCCAATGCCTCGGACATGCGGACGGCCGTGAGCCGTGCCACGTTGTCGGAGGGGCCTCCGGCAGGCCAGCCCACGATCATGGTGATGGGGCCGGCCGATAGAGCGCCCTGGGCCATGGCGTGGATGTGAGGTAGCAGCGCAACCGCCAATGCGAGTGCGGAGAAGCGACGGCGAGTCAGTGTGGTCATGGTGTGCTTTCATCAAGGAGCTTGCAGGCCTGCAGCGAACCCATTGAGTGGTGAGTCCTTCAAGGGTGTTCCGGGAAATGGGGTGGCGCGTTTGCCTCGGCGGACAAGCGGACTCCACGCTTCACGGTTTATCTTGCCAGGGCATTTCTGCCCAGAGTTTGCGAAAGTTGGCTTCCGTGGCTTCGAGTTCGGCCGCATAAGCCGCTGGCCCCAGGTATCGCAAAGGTGCGTACATGGCTTCGGCCTGCTGCTTGAACGCAGGGTCCGCGGCGATGGTGGCAATCGCATCAACCAGTTTCTTGCGGATCGCCTCCGGTAAGCCCTTGGGAGCCGCCAGGCCACGCAGCGAGGCCAACTCAATGGCAATCCCTTGCTCTTTGAAGGTCGGCACCTGTGGCGCCAGGGATGAGCGCTCAGCTGACATTTGACCCAGCAGTCGGATCGGGGTGCCCCCCTTCTGATATGCCAGCACCTCCCCGATGTTGATGGCGCCAATCACAATTTGCTGGCCCGTGGCCGCGGCACGCACCTCGCCAGCGCCTTTGTAAGGCACATGCATGAGCTTGGTTCCCGTAGCGCGTTCGAACAGCAGCATCGCTAGGTGGTCATCCGATCCGGTGCCTGTCGTGCCAACAGTCACAGCGCCAGGGTTCGCCTTGGAATAGGCCGCCAGGCCCGCCAGCGAGGTGATGTTGTTTGTGTTGTGTATCGCGAAGCCGCCCGGGTCGTCCACGAGGTTGCCGAGCAGGTCGTACTGGCTCCAGTGGAAACTGCTCTTGCGCTCAATCGGAATGGTCAACACGTTGGGTGTGTTGATAAAGCCGATGGTGTAGCCATCAGGCTTCGCGCGTGCCAGCTCGCCAAAGCCGATGCCGCCTCCCGCGCCAGGACGGTTGAGTACCACGACACTGCCTTCGAGTTGCTTTTCCAGGTGCCGTGCCAGCAACCGTGCGACAAGGTCGGTACCTCCACCAGGACCGTAGGCCACAATCAGCTCGATGGGTTTAGAAGGGTACGGCGCGGCGGGCTGCGCTGCTGAGGGAAGCGCAAATGCAGTAGCGAGCAGTCCGGCGCACAGCGTGCGACGGGTCCATTGTTTGTTCATGCTTGTCTCCGTGATGTTTGCCCGTTTCGGGCTTATGGAAATCAGTGGCCGAGCGCGGCGGCAATACGCTCCCTGGCCCGTGGCCAGACGTCAGGGTTGACCAGGCGCTCAGGTCGCTCGCCATCCGAGAGCAACTGCAAGATCTGTATGGCGGCCAGCGTGGCGTTGTTGCGCCGGGCTTCATGTGTGACACCAGCCGTGTGGAACGTTGCCACGACATTCGGGAGGCGCAACAGGGCATGGCTGGCGGGTGGAGGCTCCTGGTCCCACACATCGAGACCTGCACCCTTGAGATGGCCGCTGGCGATTGCGGCATGCAGGGCGTTCTCATCGTGAATGCCGCCGCGTGCGGTGCTGACGAAGATGCTGCCTGGCTTCATCGCTGCGAATGCGGCTGCGTTCATCAGCCCGAGGGTGCTGGCATTGCGCGGGCAGTGCAGCGAGACAATGTCGGAACGACGCAGCAATTCATCCAGTGACACGGATTGCGCACCTCGTGCACTCATCTCGGCGTCGTCCAGTGCGGGATCAACGCCCAGCACTTGCATGCCGAAGGCCCGACCCAGTGCTGCGGTGCGCCGGCCGGTTTCGCCGACACCCACAATGCCCAGTGTGCGTCCGCGCAGTTCGTGGCCCATCAAGTCTTCGCGACTGAAGCTGCGTTGGTTCGAGCGCAGCAACGCATCCGATTCCGGAATGCGGCGCAGCACCGCCAGCATCAGGCCGAGTGCCAATTCGGCGACTGAATCGGCGTTGCCGCCGGCCTGGTTCATGACCACCACGCCAGCGCGCGTACACGCTTCGATGTCGATGGTGTCGCAACCTGAACCACTCGACGAAACCGCCAGCAGCTTGGGGCAGCGTGCCAGCAACTCAGCGCTGACGAACCAGCGTCGCGGCAACTCATCCTTGGCCGCAGTGATCTGCAGCACTTGCGCTTGGGCCAGCGCCTCCCATGCTGCACGGTCAGCGCCTTCCCGTGCGCAGGTCTGCAATGTCACGCCAGGGGCTGCGGAGATGATGCGATTGAAGGCCGGGTCCAGCCAATAGTCGAAGCGAACGACCTGGCTCACAGAACGCCCTTCTCGCGCAGCGTGCGTTCAACCCAGCTCCGGTCGGCGCGGCCTTCAGCGATGGCCTGCAGCGCATCGGCTTCGATGCGTTCAATGGCTTCGACACGTGCCGCAATGTCTTCGGCCTCTTCGGGCGGCACCGCCAGCAGGCCATCGCCATCGCCAACCACAATGTCTCCGGGATGCACCACCATCCCGTCAATGGTGACTGGCACATGCAACTCGCCTGGGCCATCCTTGTATGGGCCACGGTGTGCAACGCCGCGTGCATACACCGCTAGACTATGCTGACCGATGGCGTCGCTGTCACGAATCAGCCCGTCGATGACGATGCCTGCCGCGCCGCGCGCGATCAGCAGCGCGAGCATGATTTCGCCAATGATGGCGTTCGGACCCACTCCGCCGGCATCCACCACGATGACGTCACCCGGTGCGCAGGTGTCGATGGCGTGGTGCACCATGAGGTTGTCACCAGGCCTGGTGCGCACCGTCAGCGCACGGCCTGCGAGTCCACCATCGCGTCTGTGGAACGGTTTCAGCGACGAAGTTCCGGTGGTGCGGCTCATGGCGTCGCTGATGTTGGCGACTTGAAAGCCCCGGTACCGCGCCAAGAGTGCGTCACTCACGACGGTCGAGGGACGCGCATGAATGTGGAAACCCTGGATTTTGCTCATGGTTGGTTCGAAGTGATGGGGAAATAGTCGATGGGACTGGCAACTGGACGGATGCAGCGGGATGTGATGTCGGCAATGCGCGTGAGTCCCAGCATGGCCATATCCCGAGAAATTTCTTCGTGCAGCAGGGAGATGGCATGGGCCACGCCGCCTTGTCCAGCGACCGAGGCGGCATAGTTGAAGGGCCGACCCACGAATACGCAGCGTGCCCCGAGGGCCAACGCTTTGACGGCGTCGGTACCGCGGCGAACGCCGCTGTCGAGCATCACCGGCATTTCGGGAACGGCGCGTGCGATGGCGGGCAACACGCGCAGCGGTGCCACCGCACCGTCCAGCTGACGCCCTCCGTGGTTGGAGACGATGATCCCGTCGACGCCATGGTCGCGTGCATGCACAGCGTCCTCCGGCGTCAGGATGCCCTTGACCACGAGTTGATTCGGCCAGCGCTTGCGTATGGCTGCCAGATGGGGCCAAGCCAGGTGGGCGCGGTCTGAGAAATCGCGCAGCACATTGGAGGAAAGGATGGGCGCGCCGCGCGTGGCGTAGTTGTTCTCGAAGTGGGGCATGCCATGCAGCAGCAGCGTCTTCAGAAACGTACCCAGCAACCAGCGCGGATGGCTCAGGCCTTGCCAAGCCAGCGAAAAGCTGGGCTTGAGCGGCGTTGAAAAGCCTGCACGCACATTGTTTTCCCGGTTCGCTGCGACGGGTGTGTCCACAGTGACCACCAGGGTCTGTACGCCTGCGCCTTGCACGCGATCGAGCAGGCCATCGATCTGCGCAAGCTCGCCCGGCAGGTAGGCCTGGAACCAGGTTTGCGGAGCGATCGCCATCACCTCTTCGAGCCGAATCAACGAAGAGCCGCTCATGATGGCCGGCACATTGGCTTGCTGTGCTGCCTGGGCCAGCACGACATCGCCACGGTAGGCCGAAAGCGCGGAAATCCCCATGGGCGCGAGTCCCACCGGCGTGGCGTAGCGGCGGCCGAAGAGTTCGAATCCGAGGTCGCGTTGCGCGACGCCGACCAGCATGCGCGGGCGGAAGGCCAAATCATTGAAGGCCCTGCGGTTCTCCGCCAGCGACTGGTTGTCCTCTACGGCGCCGCTGATGTAGGCAAAGATGGGCCGAGGCAGGTGGCGGCGGGCCAACTTCTCGAAGTCGTCCAGGGACAGCACCTGTCGGCAGGCTTTGGGGATGAGTAGGGGAGAAGAAGGCATGGCGCAACCATGGTGCGCCGGTTGATATTGAAAGAAAAGAGAAAAAATTCGAACTTTTAATTTCGCTTTTAGTAAACTAAATTCATGACCCTCAAGCAACTCGAGGCCTTCTACTGGGCCGCCACTTGTCTCAATTTCACGGTCGCGGCTGAACGGGTGCACCTGTCCATTTCTTCCCTGTCAAAGCGCATTGCTGAATTGGAGGTTTCGCTGGGGACCCTGCTGTTCGACCGGAGCGGGCGGTCAGCCGAGTTGACGCCCCATGGCGAACTGCTGTTGCCGCGTGTTCGTGCGTTGCTGCATGACGCGGCCCAGTTGCAACAGGCCATCGGTCAAAGTACTGGTTTGCAAGGGCGTTGCCGGATTGGCTTTGGCGAACTGAGTGGACTGACCTGGCTGCCGAAGCTGGTGCAGAAGGTGGCCGAACTGCATCCTGCGCTGCAGTTGGAGCCGCATACCGACATTGGCCAAGTGCTGGAGCAGCGCATCGTGGATGGCGAACTCGACTGCGTGGTGATCGCAGGCCCCTCATCGCGGAGTACCTTGGCTTTCGAACGCGTAGCGCAGGTGCGATTCGTCTGGGCTGCAAGCGAGGCATTTCTCGTGAAAGCCGGTACTGACTTGCCGCAGCGCCTGGTACGCGAGCAGATGCTGATTGCCCTGCCTGAGGGCTCAGGTGCTACCCGCATCCTGGATGAATGGCTGAGCGGTCAATCGATGAGCGTCGAGCGGCGGCTCAGTTGCAACAGTTGGGGTGCGGTGGTGGGAATGGTGGCCGAAGGCCTGGGCTTCACGTACATGCCCCACGGGTGGGCCGAAGCGCTGCAAGCTCGCGGGATGCTGAGGATTCTGTCTGCAGGCAATGCGTTGGCACCCCTGACCTATACCGTGCAGTGGCGGCGCGACGATGTGAGGCCGCTCATCACGGAAATGCGAAAAATCATCAAAAGCGTCATCGACTTTTCCGCCCCCCGCTGCTTGTGCTGACAAGTGCAGAGTGATCCATCGTGATCTCGGATACGCAGGCGCAACGCGCTTCTGACTCCGAACAGTGCTCGTCGACACTTCGATGCCAGATTCCAATCGCAGCGATATCACACGAAACGGTCAGTGATGCTGGTTCGGAGGATTGCGTTTTCGTCGGCACGATGTGTGCCGGAACACCTTTCGCTGCAAGTGTGGGAGCTGTGAAGGGTTTTTTCACGGCGCCGGCAGCGCCTGTCGCCGCTCCTCACAAAATCCCCGTCCCTCTTCTACCAACCACTCCCGGACCTGCTCCATGGCCGGGCTGGGATGCGCGGTGGTCACAAACGAGTAAGACGCGCGCGACAGTACGCTGCGCTGAAGAACCGGCACCAAACGCCCTGCCTTGACGTCCTGCAATACCAGTGCGGCGCGGCCCATGGCAATGCCCTGGCCGGCCAGTGCGGCGCCCTGGGCCAATTGAGACAGATTGAATTGCTGGCCACCCGCCCACAGTGGTGGCGCGGCGCCCATTTGGGTAAACCAGTGTTGCCATTCCTCGTACGTGTCGGCGCCGTCCCATGCGCTGCCGTCGTGCAACAGCCAGTCGCGGTGCAGGTCCTGGGGTGATGTGATGGGTGGATGCCGCGCCAAAAAATCGGGGCTCGCCACGGGCAGGAGCCACTCATCGAGAAACACCGTTGCGTTCAGATCACGGTAGCCGCCCAAATCGAAACGCACTGCGGCCTCGATACCGTCCCGCACCATGCGGGTGCGGTCCAGTCTGTGGAACTCGCCAAACACCCGCAGGCCCATGCTCGGATACTGGCGGAAAAATTCGCCCAGCCGGGGCGTGAGCCAGCTCATGGCGAACGACGGTGAGCAACTGAGGGTGGCAGTAGCGGCCTCCTGCGGCCGGCGCATCTGCGCCAGTGTGTTTTCGATCGCGGTGAAGCTCTCGCGCAGCACCACAGCCAGCCACTGGCCCTCGGGCGTGGGCACCAGCGCGCGCGGTGTGCGAAGGAACAGCGGACGGTGCAGCCAGTCTTCGAGGTGCTTGACCTGCTGGCTGACGGCGCCCTGGGTGATGCAAAGTTCGGCAGCGGCCTTGGTGAAGCTGCCGTGGCGGGCGGCTGCATCAAAACAGCGCAGCCAGGCGAGCAAGGAGGCGGAGAGGTGGATGTCCATTACTTTGGCTAATGCGTTCGCCACTATAAATGCGTTGTGGCAACAGGGGGACGGGCGAAGAATGCGTTACAGGGGCCCCCTTTGGAAATCGGCCCGAAAACCGTGTCCCATTGCTGCCTGAACCTGATATGTCCTATCCAATCAACCGTTCCCCGCAGGCTGGAGTTGACGCCTTGGCAATCCGCCTCCGGCAGGCCCAACCGTGCCTGTGGACCAATCCTGAACGCCTGGAACATCCGCCGGCCACGTTGGATGCACTGGGGCGCAGCATTAGTCTGGATGATACGAAAGCCGCTGCCGCTCGCCTGAAACGTTTCGAGGCATTGCTGGCACAGGTGTTTACGGAATTGGCAGACGCGAAGGGCGTCGTGGAGTCGCCCCTGCTGCCGGCTGCCGCGTTGAAGCCTGTGCTCGGCCTGCAGCCAGGGCAGGGCAACCTGTTCATCAAGGCCGATCACCGCCTGCCAGTGGCGGGCTCCATCAAGGCGCGTGGCGGGATGCATGAGGTGCTGGAGTTCGCCGAACAACTGGCGCTGAAGCATGGGTTGGTGTCGCAGAGCGGTGACGAACATGCTTACCTTGCGCTGGCCGGCACTGCGGCACGCGAAGTGCTGGGACGCTACCAAGTGGCAGTGGGGTCTACCGGCAATCTGGGGCTGAGCATCGGCGTGGTGGCCTCGGCCCTGGGATTCAAGGCGGCGGTACACATGTCGGCCGATGCCAAGGAGTGGAAAAAGGAGCGTCTGCGCCAGCGTGGCGTGCTGGTGGTGGAGCATGCGGGCGACTACGAGCGCGCAGTGGCCGCCGGTCGCTCCCAGGCCGGAGCCGATCCCACGTGCCACTTCGTGGACGACGAGCAGTCGTTCTCGCTGTTGCTGGGGTACAGCACCGCGGCCTTGCATCTGCAAAAGCAGCTGGCAGAGCAGGGCATCGTGGTGGATGCCGGTCACCCCCTCATCGTTTACCTGCCTTGCGGGGTGGGCGGAGCACCTGCGGGCATCACCTTTGGCCTGCGGCAGTTGCTGGGACCCCATGTGCATTGCTTCTTCGCGGAGCCGGTTCAGTCGCCATGTTTCCTGGTGCAGATGCTGGGTGGGCAAGCCGGCTTGGCAAGCGGTTCAGCGCACCCTTCGGTATATGACTGGGGCCTGACCAACCAGACGGAGGCCGATGGGCTGGCTGTGCCGCGCGCTTCGTTGCTGGCGGCCGAATTGATGGCGCCGCTGCTGTCCGGGGGGTTCACGGTGGCGGACGACACCTTGTTCGCCCATTTGGTGCAGGTGCTGGATGCGCTGGGCGAGCGCATCGAGCCCTCGGCCGCGGCAGGCTTCAGCGGCCCCGGCATGCTGACCGGCACCGACGCGGGGCAGGCTTGGCTTCGCAGCACCGGCGTGGGCGAAGTGCTGCCCCAGGCCACCCACCTCGTGTGGACCACTGGCGGGCTCTTGGTGCCTGATGCGCAGTATCAGGGCTTTGTGAAGCGCGGGCGGGCTTTGCTTGCCGCGCGTGACTGACGCAGCGTGCGTCTGCGGCATTTCTCGATGTCTCTTTTTTTCTATACCCTTGTTTGACCCTTGGAGCTAACGTCATGAACCGCAAGAAGCTGCTTTTGTCCGCTGTGATCTGTGCCTTGGGCGCGGCTTCGTGGGCCCCTGCCATGGCACAGGAAGCGCCATTCCCCACCAAGCCCATCACGCTGGTGATTCCGTTTCCGCCCGGCGGCGCCACCGACGTGCTGGGCCGGCTGATTGGCAAGAAGATGGGCGATCTGCTCGGGCAAAGCGTGGTCATCGACAACCGCGCCGGGGCGGGCACCACCATTGGGGCTGCTTATGCGGCCAAGGCAACGCCCGACGGCTACACGTTGCTCATGAGTTCAGGCACGACCTTTACCGTGAACCCTGCGGTGCGCCCCAAGCTGCCCTACGACCCGGTCAAGAGCTTCGAGCCCATCGGCATTGCCGGGCGCACCAGCCTGATCCTCTTGGCCAACAAGGACGTGCCGGCGGCTGACCTGAAGCAGTTTGTGGCTTTGGTGAAGGCCGCACCCGATAAATATTCCTATGGCTCCTTTGGTGCGGGCACCACGTCGCAGTTTGCAGGCGAGATGTTCTTTCACGCCGCGGGTTTGAAGATTCAGCACGTGCCCTACAAGGGCAGTGCGCCCGCCATGACGGACCTGATGGGTGGGCAGATTCCGTTCACGGTAGACACCGTGTCGGCGGCACTGCCTCAGCTCAAGGACGGCAAGATCAAGGCCATTGCCGTCACGGCGGGCAAGCGTTCGGCCCTGCTGCCCAAGGTCCCCACGCTGGTGGAAAGCGGATACCCCGGCCTGGAGATGGACACCTGGCTGGCCATGGTGGCGCCGCGCGGGCTGCCGCCCGCCGTCAAGTCGCGGCTGGAGTTGACCCTGGCCCAGGTGGTGTCGGACCCGGAAACCCGCGACAAGATGATCGCTGTGGGCTTTGAACCTGCCTATGCTTCGTCCAAAACGGTGGCCGAGTTGATCGACAGGGAACTGCCCCTGATGCGCGCCATTGCCCAGCGAGCAAGCATCACGGCCGACTGAGACCCACACCGCGCTGTATTCACCGTGCCATGCGGTAGGACGTTGCCCGCGGGACAGAAACACTTTGCGCTGCGGCCACTGCTTTGGACTGCCGCAGGTTCAGAGGCTGACGGTGGTTCGCAGACATCATGGATAACGAATGGATACGCGCTGCCGGATGTGCACTGCCAAATCGACAAGGAAACGAATACCCCATGATCACCCCCAGCACGCTGGTCGAGTTGACCGCCAACGAACTGCGTCACCGCATCGGCACCCGAGAGGTATCACCTGTGGAACTGCTGGACGCCTGCATCGAACGCATCGAGGCCGTGAACCCGTCCGTTAACGCCATCACCGCCACCTGCTATGACCGCGCTCGCGCTGAGGCCAGGGTGGCTGAGGAGGCCGTGCTGCGCGGTGAGCCGTTAGGTCTGCTGCATGGCCTGCCGCTGGGCGTAAAGGATCTGGAAGCCACGGCTGGGCTACTGACCACCTATGGCTCGGAAATCTATCGCGACCACATCCCTGTGCAAGACAACGTGCTGGTGGCCCGCCTGCGAGCCGCTGGCGCCATCGTGGCGGGTAAAACCAACATTCCCGAAATGGGCGCCGGCGCCAACTCGCGCAACACCGTGTGGGGGGCTACGGGCAACCCGTTCAACCCTACGCTGAATGCCGGGGGCTCATCGGGCGGCTCGGCCGCGGCACTTGCCTGCGACATGCTGCCCGTGTGTACAGGCTCGGACACGGGCGGTTCGCTGCGCATTCCCGCCTCCATCTGCGGCGTGGTGGGTTTTCGGCCGTCACCCGGCGTGGTGCCGAGCTCGCGCAAGCTGCTTGGCTGGACGCCCATCTCCGTCGTGGGCCCGATGGGCCGCACGGTGGAAGAAGCTTGCCTGCAACTGGCCGCGACGGCGGGCATGTCGGCCGGCGATCCGCTGAGCTACCCGTTGGACCCCACAAGCTTTCTATTACCCGAAACGGTGGACCTGGGCCGCCTGCGCGTGGCGATCACGGAGGACTTTGGTGCCTGCGCGGTGGACAACGGCATCCGCGCCGTGTTTCGCACCAAGGTGCAAGCCATGAAGCACCTGTTCGGCACTTGCGACACGATCGACATGGATCTGGGCGACGTGCACCGCTGCTTCGACGTACTGCGCGCCGAGGCCTTCGTGGCCGGCATGCGC
Source organism: Acidovorax sp. BLS4 (assembly GCF_032929295.1). Taxonomy (NCBI): domain Bacteria; kingdom Pseudomonadati; phylum Pseudomonadota; class Betaproteobacteria; order Burkholderiales; family Comamonadaceae; genus Acidovorax; species Acidovorax sp. BLS4. The sequence goes on along the minus strand of NZ_CP136797.1, from coordinate 3,584,950 downwards.
GAAGCCTACCAGCGCGACCCAAATAGCCTGGGTCCCAATACCCGTGCCAACTACGAAATGGGTGCCGCTATGACGCTGCTGGACATCGCCTGGGCACAGGCCGAGCAAACGCGCATTCTGTCGCGGTTTCAGGCGCTGTTCGAGCAGTACGACGTGATCCTGTCTCCTACCACGCCCGTGTCTCCCTTCGCATGGACGCAGCTGTTTGCCAGTCACATCAACGGCGAGCCGCAGGCCAATTACTACCGCTGGCTGGCACTGACCTATGTGACCACGCTCACCACACACCCCTCGCTGAGCCTGCCGTGCGGGCTGGACGACGCAGGGATGCCCTTTGGCCTGCAGATCGTGGGACGTTTCCGGGCAGACCGCTACACGCTGGGCGTGGGCCATGCGATGGAGCAGGCCTTCAAGGGCATCGCCGGGCTGGACCGCCCAAGGCCGGACCTGGCCAAGTTGGTGGCAACCCGCGTGGAGCCCGCACTGACCTCGATCGTGACCGGCGCACCTGATCCGCGCGATGTCCGCAGCCTGCCGCGCGATGACCGAGCGGCCTCGGCGGCGAAGGTGTCTGCGGTGTGATGGGGGAGCGTGAAACCATGCAATCAGTGGACTTCATCATCATCGGCGCAGGCATCGCAGGTGCCTCGCTGGCCTGGCAATTGGTCAATTCGGAGGGTGAGAACGACCGCCCCGGCGTGCTGCTGCTGGAGCGTGAATCCCAGCCCGGTTATCACACCACAGGGCGTTCCGCGGCGCTCTACATGGCCACCTACGGCACTCCCAACATCCAGGCGTTGACCCGGGCAAGCCGCGCCTTCTATGACGCGCCGCCGCCCGAGTTCGGAGCGGACCCCATCCTCTCGCCCCGTGGCGTGGTCTATGTGGCGGGGCCTGACCAACTGGACCTGCTGCAGCAGGCTTATGACGAAGCCCGGGTCGCATCGCCCAATGTGGAATGGGTGGAGAAGGCAGCACTGCTGGCCCAACTGCCATGCCTGAGGCCCGATGCCGTGGCTGCAGGCATGCGCGAGCCCGACGCTGCCGACATCGACGTGCATGCGCTTCACCAGGGCTATCTGCGTGGGCTGCGGCAGCGTGGTGGTCAGGTGCTGACCCATGCCGAGGTAACGGATCTGCAGCGCCAGGGCGGCGGTTGGCGGGTCACACTGGCAGATGGCCGGCAGCTGCAGGCCGGAACCATCGTCAACGCGGCGGGCGCCTGGGCCGATGTGGTGGCAGGCCTCGCCGGCGTGCCGCCCATCGGATTGGAGCCGCGCAGGCGCACCGCCTTCACCTTCGCCGTGCCCGAGGGCCTGGATGCCGCCCACTGGCCGGCCGTGGTAGGCATTGACGAAAGTTTTTACTTCAAGCCTGACGCAGGCCAGTTGCTGGGTTCCCCTGCCAATGCCGACCCCACCCATCCGCACGACGTGGTGCCCGAAGAACTGGATGTGGCCACCGGCATCTATCACATCGAGGGAATGACGACTTTCCAGATCCGCCGCCCATCCCATACCTGGGCGGGGCTGCGCTCATTTGTGCCGGATGGCGACATGGTCATCGGGTGGGACAACCATGTGCCAGGCTTTTTCTGGCTGGCAGGGCAGGGCGGGTATGGCATTCAGAGTGCTGCTGGCGCGTCGCTGCTTGCTCGGCAATTGCTGCGCGGCGAGCCACTGCCTGAGGAATTGGTGCGTGAGGGCTTGGTGGTGGAAGGGCTATCGCCTGCCCGGCTGTCCACACGGCAAAGCATTCCGGGCCAGGTGACATAGCCCTTTCCTGGCCGCGAAGTCAAAAACCATTCCCCGATCACCGATGGGTGCTGTCTGTATCGCGGTCATGGGACATCCATGGCGGCCACCACGATCACGACCTTGGGCCTGAGAGGTCAAATCATTTTGTACAGCTGATGGGACGCGGCCAAATTCTCGAGCTGTGCACCGAACCGTTCCGCATGGCTCCAAAAGCGCCGGTCCAGGCCATCGAGCACCTGGTTCGCAATTTCATATTCAGGGTGGTCTTCCGATGCCGTGCGCATGAGGTCGAAGCGAGCCACGCGGTTGGCGGGTACTGGTGCGTCACCGAATACCGCAGCCTTTGCCTGCAATAGAAGGTCCAGGGCCAAGGTATCCCCGATCTCTTTGAGCGCATCGACGGTTTCGCGGTAGTGGTTACCGCTGGAGTTGGAGAAGAACTGATCGAAGCCTCCGTTGTGGACCTCGCCAGAAAGGACGCTGAGCAAGTAATAAAGCTGGTCGCCATGCGAGAGCGATTCAAAGCCCTCGCCCTTGTACACCCGGTCGACGAGGGCAATCCAATACAGGCGTTCCGGGGATTCTCGATCGGCACGCTCGGCCTCGCGGCGCTGCCGATGTTCATCGCGACGCTCTTCAATGGAGCGGGTATTGCCTCGCACACAAGGCATGCACAGGCCATCGTTGCTTGCTGCCGTATCGGGGTGAATGGAGTCGCCGCATCTGGTGCATGGAAGACGTTGCAAGGGTTGATTCCTGTGTGTGGCTCAAGTCGCCTGCGCCGTTCGTTGGGATCACGAACTGGCTTGTGCGTCTGAAGTGGATGACTTTGCCTCGCCGTCCGGCCTTCATGCAAGCGCTGAAACAATTTGCCGCAGTACCACCAAGGGCTGAGGGTGCGCCAGACCAGCATGGGCGTACAAGCTGATCTCGAAGCTCAGAAACCCCCCATGGGTTGGGGTGCCCGTATTGGTTCTCCAGGCTTCGAACGCGCCGATGATGCTCTGCACCGTGCTGGTCGCATTGAATTCAGAGAGTGGGAGGAACATCACTGGAGTCAGGGTTTCAATGGCCGGCGTGGAGCTTGCGACAGGGTAGCCATAGGTGGTACGGACCATGATCTCGCGACCCGTTTCATCGCTATCGAACAACGCGTTGAACAGTGACGTCAGTGGGTTGGTGGCCACGTCGTTGGTCCAGATGCCGATGGGCAGCGGGGTATCGATGCGGATGAGTGGGATCAGAGGTTCTGAAAACCCCCTCTGCGGGGTTCGGTAGACAAAGGCCGGGCAGGTCAGGGCGCCGTCGGTGCCCAGCAATTGCGCATTGCGTATGACGGCCACGGTCGCGTTGGCCCGTTGATAGCGAGCCACGTGCAGACCGGAAAGCGTCCATTGGCACGACACAGGGGTGAAAGCCGGCACATTGGGCACGCCTTCACCCGCAGGAAAGTTGTAGTCACGACTCTGGTCCATGGGCTTTGCTCCGATCAGTGGGAGGTTCACGCCGTCTGCGCAGAGGATGGTGATCTCGGGCCATGCTAAGGGACCATCGGCTTGCAGCCGCTGCAGCGTCAGTTTGCAGTAGGCCGGTGGATTGGTCCCGTCGCCAGCGGCTGTGGTGGTGTGCAGCGTTGCCAGGTATTGGTAGCACTCATGCGGCACACTCGCATCGGTCAAACTTGGCATGGCGACGCCATGGGCGGTACTTTCGTCGCTGCCGGAAAGGTGTGGCGCCTGATGTCCGTCCATGCAGTGCGTGGCAGGGGGCGAGTCCTGCGAATCATGGCTGGGCCACCAATCCGACCAGAGTGCGCCCACACGTTCGGCCAGGTCGGCGAAGGTATGGAGTGCTGTCACGAGCACCGGGTCCTTCGGCGAAACACTGGGCGCTTGCAGTTGCTCAAGGATGGCCCAAAGGGGTTTCTGCACGGCCGTGTACTGCGCCAGGGCCTGGAACAGCGCGTTGTCACCCCAGTTCCCGAGGTCGGTGGCAACGGGCGGCTGACCGTTGAATTCAATCTCGATGAGGGCTTGGTCTTGTGCTGCATTGTCGTGGGCATGGGTGAACACATAAGACCAGTGCAGAGCCTCTGCCAGCGTGGCTGGGTCGGTCGGCCCTTCGGCCTGATGCGAGACCACGAGCGGCGGGTTGGGGCAGGCGCGCAGCGGCACCGGTACGACCGTCGTGCCCAGCGGCGCTTTGAAGGCCGCGGGTGGGAACCGTTCGAAGTCGCGCAAGAAGCTCAGTCGCTTTGGCTTGCCACTGTCGTTGTCCGAAAGCTGGCAGGCGACCTCCATGTCATGGACGGCATAGTCTGGTTGCAGTGCCACCGCTCGGTGGAGGGCGGGCTGGTCGACATCCAGCGGGAAGGAGACAGTGCCTTTGCGGGTGTTGGCCAGGGCGGTCGCGGCATTTCCCAACTGGCAGATTTTCCACGCGCCTGGATCGTCGGAGACGGAGTCGTGTGCGCCTGCAGCCTGTGGATTGCCCACGTGCCCAGTCCCCCAGAGCCGTGCCATGGACGCGGTGGCTGGGGATGTGACAGCGGCATTGAACTGCAGGATGGCAGCGGTGTCGTAGCCACTCAGCAATTGGTCCTGCAGGCGCTGTTGCAGTGCTTCGCGAGCCGCTTGCCATGCCTCCGAATCTAAGGCACCAAGGCTTGCCTCCTGGATCACCAGGACGGGGGAAAGCCCGTTTGCCACGGCGTGGGACAGAACCTTCTTGGCGGTCATCAGCCGAGCGAGCGCTTCGGGCGCCACTTGTGCAGCGGGCACGGCATAGCGGCCAGTGCAAAGCTGGTCCAATCCCGCCAACCAGATGCGCGCCCAGGCCTCCAGGTCAATGCCCTGGTAATCGTTGACAGTAGAGGCACCCCAGCCGCCGGTGGTCTCGTCAATGGATCGGATTTCGACACCAGTCGCGTGCTCCAACGTGTTTGACAGAGGGCGCAGCGCGAAGCTCAGCGGCTGGAGCCCTTCAACCCCGGGCACGCTGGCCTGTGGCGACACTTTCACTTCGGCGATGCCGCCAGGGTCGACGAAAGAGATGCCCCATACATCGGCGGGGGTAGTGCCATGCACCGTGGCCAGTTTCAGGCCGATCACAGTGCTCTCGATGGCAACAGCCAACTGGCCCAGCGCGACAGCGTTGCTTTCTTGGCCATCACCAATGCCGTTGCCCACCGACACCACCACGCTGCTGTCCTGCACCGCCGCCGGGCGCTTCTGTGGTGCCGCGCAACGCCGGTGGTACTTGGTCAGCGTCGCGCTTCAGCGTAACCCAGGTACGCAAAGGAAAAATCGCTCCCGGCAGTTGCCAGCCGCCAGCGCCGAAGGCAGCGCGCAGTACCGTATCGACCGGCGGCAGAAGCAATTGCGCGTCGGCTGCCAGAAACGCAGTGCGCTGATTCGCACGGACCAAGTCCTCGATGCTGACGTCATTCCCGGCCAATGCGAAGCGGCGGATGATGGCATGGATGCTGTCGCCTTGCGCGGTCTCAATGGTGGGTCCATCGGCGACTTGCGATGGCTTGAGCACGACGCTTGGCACGATCAGCTTCGGCGTGGCTGCATTGGCGCTGAGCAGTGCTGTCGCACTCAGGCCATAAGCGATAGCCAGATCCTCTGGCGTGGTAGCGCTTGCCAAAACAGCGGGTGGACAAAGTAGCAGCGCGCCAGCGGCCAGGGCTTCGGGATCGGTGGCGATGGCTGTGGCAAATTCATCCAGAGTGATGGCTGGGTTGGCTCGCGCGATCAGCGTGTCGAAGCTGTCGCCGGATTGGGTGGTCAGTGGCTGGCCTGCGACGATGATCACCTGGCCCGGCGCCAGCGTGGCGGGCATGGAACGGTTGGTCTCGCACAATGCCTGTTCGTCTGTTTGCTCTGTGTCTGTCGCTGCGGCCGGGACAAACAGCCCAGCAATGGTGGACAGTGTTTGACCAGCGCGAACGCGGTAAGGAATGCGCAGCGAAAGGGATGTGCCAGGCCATGCCGCCAAGCCGGGCACGGGCAAATCGCGCACCGCCAGTCCCGCGTTGTGGCGCAGCAGATCGCCCGGTCCGATGGCATGGGCGTGGGCCAAGGCGCCGAGAGGCTCTGCATCCAGGCCTGTGGTCAGCGTGGTTTTGAGCAAAAGCGCCGAACCTGCAGGGAGCAGATCGACCGTACCGACATTGAGTCTGGCCAGCGGGCCCATGGCAATGCCGGTGGGGTTGTCCGCCAGCGTCCAGCCGGCTTCGATCAGCCTGCGGTCCACTGCCAGCGTGATACCGGGGCGGAACATGCCTGGCTTGTCTGCGTTGGCCAGGGCGACCATGGCCGCTTCAATCGGTACACCTTTGTCTGAAAAGAGGTGCGCGATGTCGTTCAGGCAGGCATCGGCGCCTGGATCGCCTTCGGCCGGAACTTGCACCGCCACGCCTTCGGCTTCGAAGACAAAACCTGGCGCCAGCAGGGCGGGGCGGGTGCAGTTGGCCGCCACCAGACTGGCCGGAGTCAGGTGCAGCGTGGCGGCGACTGTCGACAGCGGCAGGCCGCCGGTGGGTTGTGTCTGGTCGGTGGTCGGAATCGCCAACTCGATGCCGGGGTTCAACGGCAGTGAGATGTTGTTCGGGTCGGTCAGCACGGCAGCAGGGTCCAGATCCTCGGCCACCAGCGCTGCCACGGTGCCACCGGCCACGAAAGCGGCATAGCTGGGCATCCACAGCCCCTCGGGTGGTAGGTGCATCAGGGTGCCAATCGTGCGGTCTCGAGCGGCCAGGCCCATCGCCTGCCAATCCACACCGTAATGCGAAGAGACATCGGCCAGCGTGGCTGCTGCGACGGGGTCGGCCATGGCCACGCCCAGCGTTGCAGCCGCTTGGCTGAATGCGTGGCACGCTGCGGCATAGGCGCGCAGCGGCGGGATTTCCACCGGCATTTGGATCGGCGTGCCGCCAGCCGGCTGGTTCAGCGAGGTGGCGAGGGACAGTTGCATGTCCGGCTGTACCAACTGCCACATGATGGCTTCGAAGCGGGTTGCGACTTCGCTGGCCATGGCTGCCGCCGCATCGCCCGCCGCTGTGGGTGCGGGCAGCAGGCCTTCGGGACGCATGGCGATGTTCACCGCCAATGTGGCGCCCGTGGTCTCGGCACTGGCAGGCAAAAAACGCCATGCCATGGTGGTGCTTGGCCAGGATGCAATGCCCAGCACGGCATCGCTGTAGCCGACCGGCGTGCTGTCGGTGTCGGCCTTTGCATCGCTCGATGGGGCGGTGGCTTGGGAGGGAGAGGGCGGAGAGTTCACTGCGGCGCTCATGGTCGCGCGTCCCCTGGCGCTGTCAGGCTGGCCGAGACGGCCGATGCAACTGCCTTGGATGCAGTGCTGCTGCGCAATATATCTTGGAAGCTCTGCACCACCTTCGGGCAATGGGTGGCACCCTGAGAGCCGGCACCAGGATGCCTGCCCGGCCAAACTTCAGCAAGCCCCTTTCACCAAGCCGTCTCTTGACCCTGCAGCGCACGCCGGGCCATCAGGAAGGTGGCTGCATTCCAGCTTTGCCCGGCCATGCCGAGCGGCGCCAGCGTGCGGCCGTGGAACCACTCGGTGAAGCGCCAATTGTCGAGTTCGTTCGTGCGCGCCAGCTTGACCAGTTCGGCCCAGCCTTCTGCTTGCAGGCCCACCTTCGTCAGTGCCATGACCCAGAAAGCACCGACGAAGGGCCAGATACCTCCGTTGTGGTACTGGTGCGCAAGGTTCTGTCGATGCCGTCCCATGTAGGCTCGCCAGAGATCGTGCTGTTCCGACAGGGGATGCAGCACCACCCGCACCGGATAAGGATCGCTGGCCCGCGCGGCCCCGATCGCGTTCGTGATGCTGTGCGACATGGCCTCGTCGGCCAGGCCGCATTGGATGGCCAGCAAATTGCCGAACACATCGCCTTCGTCCCCCACGACCGCCAGATTCACGAAGCTCAGGTAGAGCCCACGATCCCGGCGGCCACGGCGCGCATAGTGCTGCAGCAGGCGCGCACGGTGGTACTGGTGCAGATCGCGCTGGAACGGATTGAAGAGATGGTTGAAGTGGTGCTGCGTCTCGTCCGCATGGCACAGCGCGAAGCGGCGCTTGACGTCGAACCACAGCGCGTTGGTGTAGAGCACGTACCCCGAGCGCGGCATGATGTCCGCCCAGTCGCTTGCCTCGTTCTGCTGCAAGAGGCGAAAGTGCTGATGCTCTTGTGCCAGCAGCCATCCAATCGCTCGGTCGACTTCGCTGGCCCAGTGGTCCGCCCCCACCTCACCATGGCGCCGCACGTGGTCCACCGCGATCAGCCACCACAGCGTGGCGTCAATGCAACCCAGGTACCAGAAGTCCGCATCATGGCCTTCCGGATCTACGTACTTGGGGATCTGCCCGTTAGGCGCCTGCTTCACTGCCAGCGCATCCAGGCTGGCCACAGCGCCTTGTTCGAGCGCCTGCACTCCGCTGCCGCACATGGCCATCACGCAGATCGCTGCATCCCGCCCGAAGATGCGCGTGTAGCGTCGCGCCTCTGCAGCCGCAGTGCGGCTTGCCGCCAAAATGCCGTGCTGGGTGAGGTTGCTCTCCAGCAGCGTCAGCGCAGCTTCCGAGCAGGTTTCAATCAAGGCGAGCGAGGACGGATCAAGGGTATGGTCGGACATGGGCAGTTCAGATGCCAAAGTGAACGATGCGTGGATTTTGCCGATCGTGGCGAGCGCTGACCCTTTCTCCTTTTGCGCGGCACATCGCTGCAAATCAACGGAAACGACAATCCATCCTATGCCAAACCAATCGAAGCGGGCGAATAACCACGATGGATTCGTTCTTGTGCGGGGCGCACGGGAACACAACCTGAAAAATGTGGATGTCGAGATTCCCCGCAATGCCATCGTGGTGTTCACCGGCGTCTCGGGCTCCGGTAAATCCTCGCTGGCGTTCGGCACCATCTATGCGGAAGCGCAGCGCCGGTATTTTGAGTCGGTGGCGCCCTATGCGCGTCGTTTGATCGACCAGGTGGGCGTGCCTCAGGTCGATGCCATCGAGGGTTTGCCGCCCGCTGTGGCCCTCCAGCAGCAAAGGGGCACGCCCACCGCACGATCTTCCGTGGGCAGCGTGACCACTATTTCCAGCCTGGTACGCATGCTGTACTCCCGCGCTGGAACCTACCCAGCCAGACAGCCTATGCTGTATGCGGAAGACTTTTCGCCCAACACCCCACAGGGCGCTTGTCCGCACTGCCACGGCTTGGGCCATGTCTACGAGGTGACCGAGGCTTCGATGGTGCCCGACGATTCGCTCACCCTGCGCGAGCGGGCTGTGGCGGCTTGGCCCAGCGCCTGGCAAGGGCAGAACCTGCGCGATATCCTGACCACGCTGGGGCATGACGTCGATGTGCCTTGGCGAGATCTGCCGCGCAAGACGCGGAACTGGATTCTCTTCACCGACGAGCAGCCGACAGTCCCTGTGTACGCAGGCTTCACGATGGAGGAGGTACGCCGGGCGCGACGTGCCAAGCAGCAGCCCAGCTACATGGGCACCTTCACCGGCGCTCGCCGCTACGTGATGCAGACTTTCGCCACCAGCCAGAGCGCCATGATGAAGCGCAAGGTGGCCCAGTTCATGGTGGGGACGCCCTGTCCCGTGTGCCATGGAAAACGGCTCAAGCCGGAGGCCCTGTCCGTCACTTTTTGCGGACTGGACATCGGCGACCTCGCGCACCTGTCCCTGTCCGCATTGGCCGATGTACTCGGGCCGGTGGCAGAGGGTTCGCCATCCAGTGGGCCCTCGGAAAATGCAGGCGCCAGCTTGTCGAAAGCGGCTCGCATGCGTGCGGCCGCAAAGCGCGAAGCGGCAGGAGCTCCGGGCCACACGGGCGCGTCCGACGTCCGCCGTACGCCCAACCTGTCGGCGGAGAAGCAATTGGCCGCTCAGCGCATTTCGCAAGAGCTACTTTCCCGTGTTCGCGCATTGACGGACCTCGGACTGGGCTATCTGTCGCTCGATCGCGCCACACCTACCCTGTCGCCCGGCGAGTTGCAGCGGTTGCGTCTGGCGACCCAGCTCGCATCGCAACTCTTCGGGGTCGTGTACGTGCTCGACGAGCCTTCTGCAGGCCTGCATCCCGCTGACAGCGCATCGTTGCTCACGGCGCTGGAGCGTCTGAAAGCCGCCGGCAACTCCATCTTCGTGGTGGAGCACGACATCGCCACCATGCGCCGTGCCGACTGGCTGGTGGATGTGGGACCGGACGCCGGAGAGCATGGTGGGCAGGTGCTTTACAGCGGCCCACCGCCAGGATTGGCCCGCGTGCTGCACTCCCATACACGCCGGTATCTGTTCGACGACGTTGCACGTGATCGCCGCGTTCAGAGAACACCGCAAGCCTGGCTGACATTGGAGGATGTGCATCGGCACAATTTGCATGGTGTGGATGCGGCTTTCCCCATCGGCTGCCTGACCGCCGTAACCGGTGTTTCAGGGTCAGGCAAGTCGAGTCTGGTCAGCCAAGCGCTCCTGGAACTGGTCAGCGCCCATCTGGGGCAGCCCATGCCGACGCCCGAGGACGGTGGCATGCCGGAAGGACCGCCCGATGCGGCTGCTGGCGATGATGATCCGGGTGCTACTCTTGAGTTGGGTGGAGCCATTCTCACCGTGGGCCGACTGGGTGGCGCAACCGATCAGGTGCGCAGGCTGGTGCGGGTGGATCAGAAACCCATTGGACGCACGCCCCGCTCCAATTTGGCCACTTACACGGGCCTTTTCGATGCCGTGCGAAAGTTGTTTGCGGCCACACCTGCTGCACGAAAGAAGCAGTACGACGCAGGGCGGTTTTCGTTCAATGTCGCGAAAGGTCGGTGCCCCACCTGCGAGGGCGAAGGTTTCGTCAGCGTGGAGTTGCTCTTTCTGCCCAGTGTCTATGCGCCTTGCCCCACTTGTCACGGAGCACGCTATAACCCCCAGACATTGGCCATTACCTGGAATGGACTGTCGATTGCCGACGTGCTGGCACTTACCGTGGACGCAGCATGCGATACCTTCGTGGACGAACCCACTGTTTTCCGGTCTTTGCAAGTCCTGCGCGACATCGGTCTCGGCTACCTGCGCCTTGGCCAGCCCGCCACGGAACTGTCGGGTGGCGAAGCACAACGCATCAAGCTCGCCACCGAATTACAGCGCACGCAACGCGGGCACACGCTGTATGTGCTGGACGAGCCGACCACCGGTTTGCATCCAGCCGATGTGGACCGCCTGCTATCCCAGTTGGATGCTCTCGTGCAGGCAGGCAACACGGTGGTAGTGGTTGAGCACGACATGCATTTCGTCGCCTCTAGCGATTGGGTGATCGACATCGGTCCGGGGGCAAGCGCCCAGGGTGGTTGCATCGTAGTGAGCGGAACTCCGGCGGAGGTGGCACGCTGTGCAGAGTCTCGCACCGCCGCCTACCTGAAAGCGGTGTTGGGAGTGATCACAACTGAAGCCTAAGCGAGCAGGAACCCATGAGCAACGGTAGGATGCACCGCCCCGCTTAACCGCGTGATGGGGTGGTTGTGCTACCTGTCGTCTTGCGAGACTGGTATTTTTTCCAGAGATAGCCGGCGACAGCCATGAGAATCATTTTTCGCATCAGAAGACTCCGTTTGATCAAGCCCAGAGCTTCCATGCGTTGTCAGCCACGCCTTGTAGGAAGTCCGGGCGAGGCCATGTCGTCTTCTGCGGAATGCACTGATCCTTGTGTGAGGGGGTGAACGAGAGGTTGGGCTTGTCGAGCCCGTTCACGGCAGCAGAGTGAACGCACTGGCTTGGAGGGTCTCCCATCAATGCTGCTGCGCTGAATCCAGCAGCCAACTCCTAAAGGTCTGCAGGGTCGGTGATTGCACTGACTCTTCCGGATAAACGAGGTAGTAGCCCTTGGGGCTGCGCCATGTGCGCGAAGACAGGCGCACAAGCCGCGTGGCCTGAACCATGTCGTCGGCCATGTAGTCCGGCAGCAAGACCACGCCCAGGCCCGCCACAGCGGCATTCAGTGCCATGGACATGATCTCAAAGCGGGGGCCGGCGCGGCCGGGGTCAGCGTCGATTTGCTCTGCCAGAAACCACTGCTCCCAGGCATCCGGCAGTGTGTGGTGATGCAGCAGCCCCGAACCGGGCGTTGCTGCCCCGATCTGCGCGCCGTGGCGCGCCACCCAGGCGGGGGCGGCATAGGGTGCGAGGTCCAGTGCCGCCACGAAGTCGCAGCACAGGCCGGCGCGCTGGCCATCGCCGAATTCTAAGGAAGCATCAATGGTGCCAGTCTTGAAGTCGGCGGGGCCCACGCGTGTGCTCAAGCTCAGCGTAATTTCTCCATGCGCCCGGGTGAATGCAGGCAGGCGGGGGATGAGCCAATACGCACCGATCGAAGCGCCCACCGACAAAGCCAACCCGCCGCCGCGCCCTTTGAACGCCATCACATTGACCGTGGCCCGCTCCAGGCGCTGAAGCAATGGCGCAATCTCCTCGAGGTAGTAGCGTCCGGCATCGGTGGTGATCAGCGATTCACGTCGCCTAACGAACAGACGCACGTTCGGCCGTGATTCCAAGGCCTGTATCTGCCGGCTCACCGCGCCCTGGGTGAGGTGCAATTCCTGGGCTGCGGCAGTGAACGAGCCGAGGCGCGCGCTGGCCTCCAAGCATAGCAGGGACATGGTGGATGGAGCACGGTACATGAAGGGAAACCATGAGCAATGCACATGCCGGCAGCAAGATGCACCGGGAAGGGGTCAAAGATCACCGCAATGGTGCATGAGAAAAAGACATGGTATCCCCAGCAAACATGGTTTGTGCCAAGCCAGATCGATTTCTAGCATTCATGCGGTTGAATCCAACGAACTGAAGGAATGCACCGATGAACGCTCCGCTCCGCCCCGCATCCCTGTCGCGCCGCCGCTGGCTGCAGACGGTCTCTCTCACCCCCTCCGTCGCACTGTTGCCGGATTCGACCCGGGCGGCGCCAGGGTATCCCGATCGTCCCATTCGCCTGGTCGTGCCATCGGCCGCAGGCGGTTCTCCGGATGCCGTCTGCCGCATCCTGACGAACGAGTTGCCCAAAGCACTGGGCCAGCCCTTCGTGGTGGACAACAAGCCCGGTGCCAGCGGCAATATCGGCATGGCCGACGTGTTTCGTGCCCCTGCAGACGGCTATACGCTGGGCTATGCCAACGTGGGCACCCTGGCCATCAACAAGGCCCTGTATTCCAAGCTTCCTTACGACCCTGACGCACTGGTTTCCATCGGTTTGATCGGGTTCGTGCAGAACGCGCTGGTGGTGCGCAAAGACCTGCCCGTGCAGAGCGTGAAGGACCTCATCGCGCTTGCGCGCGCCAAGCCCGGGGAGTTGACGGTGGCTTCGGGCGGCAGCGGTACCACGGGGCACCTGAGCGGCGAGTTGTTCAAGGCATCGACCCAGGTGTCGATGACGCACATCCCCTACAAGGGCAGCCCGCAGGCCATCACTGACCTGATGGGCGGCGTGGTGGACCTGATGTTCGACAACCTCAGCTCCATTCTTCCGCACATCCAGTCGGGCCGGGTGCGCGTGCTGGCCGTGACAGGCGCCGCGCGCAGTCCGCAACTGCCGCAGGTGCCCACCGTGGCAGAGGCCGGCGTGCAGGGTTACGAGACCGTGGGCTGGGGTGGCATCGTCGCCCCGCCTGGCACGCCCAGCGCGATTGCTGCCCAGCTCAACAAGGCCCTCAATGACGCTCTTCGCCTGCCCCCCGTGCAAGAGAAATACGCGGCCCTCGGTTTCGAACTGACGCCTGGCCCTCCAGAGCGCCTGATCGAGCGGGCCCGAAAGGAATCACCAATGTGGGCAGACGTCGTCAAGCGCTCGGGTGCCCAGGTGGGGTGAGGCAGGCCATGTTCGATCTCCTCATTTTCGGAGGCACCGTCGTGGACGGCAGCGGAGCGGCTCGTCGGCAGGCCGACGTCGGCATTGCAGGCGGGCGCATTCTCGCCGTGGGTGACCTCTCAGCACAGCCTGCCCGCCAACGCCACGACGCTGTCGGGCGCATCGTGTGCCCCGGCTTCATCGACGTCCATACCCATGATGATCGGTTGTTGCTCACATCACCGGCCGGCCCCCATCCCAAGCTCACGCAAGGCGTGACCACAGTTGTCACCGGAAATTGCGGGATCAGCCTGGCGCCGCTTCTGAGCAATGAGACACCGCCAGCACCACTGGACCTGCTTGGCGCGGACGACTGGCGGTATGACCGGTTCGGTGACTACCTCGATGCACTGGAGGCCGCGGGGCCGGCGCTGAATGCGGCATGCCTGGTGGGGCACTCCACTTTGCGGGTGCGCCATGTGCCGGACCTGCGTCGACCGGCCACCCCGCCCGAAGCTGAGCGCATGGCCAGGGATCTGGCCGAAGGATTGGATGCGGGCGCTTTCGGCTTGTCCACCGGGCTTTACTACCCTCCCGCCCGGGCGGCCACGGCAGAAGAGGTGATTGCGGTGGGCGCTCCGCTTTCGGCGGCGCAGGGCCTGATCACGATGCATATCCGCGACGAGGCAGATGCCATTGACGATGCATTGCGCGAAGCCTTGCACATTGGCCAGGCGCTGGGGGTGAGCACTGTGCTGTCGCATCACAAGTTGATTGGCCAACGCAACCATGGGCGCTCGGTGAACACCTTGGCCGTGGTCGACGCCGCCGCGCTGTCGCAGCCCGTTTGTATGGACTGCTATCCCTACAACGCTTCGTCCACCATGCTGCTGGCCAGCCGCGTCGGGCAGTCCCGGGAGGTTCTCGTTACTTGGTCTGTTGGCGATCCATCGGCGGCTGGGAAATCGCTGTTTGCAATGGCGCGCGAACGGGGCTGTTCCCCCGAATCCTTGGTGGAGCCGTTGTCTCCCGCGGGTGCGGTGTACTTTGCCATGCATGAAGATGATGTGCGCCGCATCCTCCGACACCCTTTGACGATGGTCGGCTCGGACGGACTGGCCCACGATGCGGTGCCGCATCCTCGTCTATGGGGAACCTTCCCCCGCGTACTGGGGCATTACGCGCGCGACCAGCGCCTGTTTTCTCTCGAAACAGCGGTGCACAAGATGACTGGGTTGAGCGCCCGCCGCTTCGGGCTGCGCGACCGGGGGGTGATCGCCCAGGGTCATGCGGCGGACATCGTGGTGTTCGATGAGACGTGCATCGCGGACCGTGCCACGTTCGAACAGCCTACCGCACCCAGCGCAGGCATTGATGCAGTGTTCATCAATGGCCAGCTGGCTTGCGCGCATGGCCATACCGTCAATGCGCATGCAGGTCATGTGTTGCGGCGACAACGCTCGTTCTGATTTCCGAACGCAGGAAGCCACTTGGTTGGCGGGCATGCCAAGCGCGTCCGGGCGATTGATTGACTGGAGGCTGGATGGCTCTGCAGCATCGCCGCACCACGAGCGTGGATGTTTCTGTCGATGTGATTAAGCAGTTTCGCCCATTTTTATCAGATACCGATAATTGATTTAATCAACTCCTTCAATAATTGCATCTGATAAGAATTCATAAGAAGTTTTTTCTTGTGTCCGATAAGACATTCTTTGTGATTGTGTGAATAAAGAATCTCAAATATTTATCGATGCTGTAAATAAAAAATACTTTGGTGCGTGAGGCATGCATCGTTAGCAGAAGGGGGCCTGAATCTCATCTCGGAGTAGTCATGGCCTGTGTGCGATATGGAATGGTCGAACGGGCAGTGATTGATCATTATATTTTTCTATTGGTAATGGGTTTTTGTGGATTTGCGTTTGAAGGGATTATTCACTGTTTGAATAATAAGGGTAAACCCTTGCATTGAGAGTGATCACCCCTAATAGACTTTTTGAAAATAAATGTGTCGGCTCAAAATAAACAGCCGTAATGGACAGGGACGGGAGGGATTCATGTCATTGAATCAATGGAGAGGGTGGGCGCAGCGTATGGGCGTGATTTGGAAGGCGCGTCATTGCATGGGCGTCCAAGGTGCTGGGAGGCCGGGGTTGCGTCTGCGGGCGTGCATTCAAAAAAGCGACGTCGGACGCCGCAGAATGTTTCCACCCGCGGGCCATGGGAGGGCTTGGTCTTGCTCCGCCTACCGGCGCCCCCACGCGAGTAAACGCTCCGGTGTCTTTAGCGCATTGGATGTGTGTGGATGTTTTTGCCTCACGCCGCTGCAACGCGCCACTGCTCCGCCATGCGGCGGGGGCGAGGCCGGCTGGCCGGTGCATTCAGGCGGTTTTCCAGGGCGGCGGTGAAGGGCTTTCTTCCCTTGATCTCGAACGTCGACTAAGCCCGGCAGGCGCGGGCCGCCAAGGCCGCGCGATGCCGGCACGTTCCACACCCGGCCGGCTCTGGCCGGCCAGCGCGATCTCAGGCTCTTGCGAGCCTGCCAATAACGATTTCAAGAGCGACATACGTCCGTGCGGTGCAGGTGCGGATGCTGACTTTCGTCCATACGACAGGGAGAATTGCATGAATACGGTCGATCAATCCGGTGGCTCCGCCGAGCTCATGGCAGGCCAGATGGCCATGTGGCTGGGGTCTCAGTTCGCTTCGGCAGACACCAACTTCAATTTGGCTGAGGCCATCGACATCGAGGGAGACATCGATCCCGCATTGTTCGCCGAGGCGGTGCGCCGAGTCACCGACGAAGCCGAGGCCACGCGGCTCAACTTTCTCGATGCGGGGCAAGGCCCGAAGCAGGTGCTCGCACCGACCTTCAATGGAGAGTTGCCCTTCCTCGATTTCAGCGGCGAGGCCGACCCGATGGCCGCAGCGCAGGCATGGATGCAGGCTGATTTCAGTCATCGGGCAGAACTGGCATCAGGGCAGTTGTGGCTCTGCGCGCTGATCCGACTCGCGCCAGGGCGGCATGTCTGCTATCAGCGCAGCCACCATATCCTGCTGGATGGTTTCGGTGGCGGCCTGGTGGCGCGGCGCATTGCGGATATCTACACGGCGCTGGCTCAGGGGAACACCATTCCTGAAACCTCGCGACTTGCACCGATGGCACAGTTGGCCGAAGAGGAGCGCGCCTACCGTGAATCCGGTCGGTTTCCGAGGGACCGCCAATACTGGATGGAGCGCTTTGCTGACGTGCCGGAACCCTTGACCCTGGCGTCGCGTCAGTCGGTGAACATCGGCGGCCTGCTGCGCCAGACCGTGCACCTGCCGGCCGCCAGCGTTCAAGCGCTTCATGCCATCGGCCAGGCCTGGGGAAGCACGCTGCCTCAGATCCTGATCGCCACGACGGCTGCCTATCTCTATCGCACCACGGGGGTTGAAGACATGGTGATCGGCATCCCGGTCACCGCGCGGCACAACGAGCGCATGCGACGGGTTCCTGCCATGGTGGCGAATGCATTGCCGCTGCGCCTGTCCATGCGCCCTGACCTTTCCTTCCCTGAGCTCGTTCGCGAAGTGGGCCGCCAGATGCGCCAGATCCTGCGGCACCAGTGCTATCGCTACGAGACCCTGCGGGGTGATTTGAATCTTCTGCTGAACCACCGGCAACTCTTCACCACGGTCGTCAATGTGGAGCCTTTCGACTACGACTTCCGTTTTGCGGGGCACGTGGCCAAACCACGTAATCTTTCCAACGGAACGGCAGAGGATCTGGGCATCTTTCTGTACGAGCGCGGCAACGGCCAGGATCTGCAGATCGATTTCGATGCGAATCCAGCACTGTACACCGCACAGACCCTGGCCGAGCATCAGCGGCGGCTGCTGACGCTCATGGCGGCCGTGATCGAGCGGCCGGATCAGGCCATCGGACGCATCGAGTTGCTGGGCGCGCAGGAGCGCCAACAGGTGCTGGCGGGTTGGAATGACACGGAGCAGGCGGTGCCCGACATTCACCTGTCGACCTGCATTGAGGCTGGTTTGCTGGCTGACCCCCAAGCCACTGCCTTGCGGTTCGAGGACCAAGTGCTGAGCCGTGGTGAACTGGATCAAAGGGCGAATCGGTTGGCGCACCTGCTGCGTGCGCGTGGCGCAGGGCCGGAGCGTGTTGTGGCAATCGCCGTGCCGCGGTCGCTGGATCTCATGGTGGCCTTGCTGGCCATTCTGAAAACCGGGGCCGCCTATTTGCCGGTTGATCCGGACTTTCCGGCGGATCGCATTGCCTACATGCTGGGCGATGCCCGGCCGGTATGCCTTGTCACGACCAAGTCTTTAGCGCAAACCCTGGCCGCACCAGTGTCGTTTGTGCTGTTCGATGACCCGGAAACCATCGACGAATTGGGCAGACATCCCGAGACCCGCCCGGAGCCGCTGGGAACGCTTGACACGGCGCAGCCGGCCTATGTGATCTACACGTCTGGATCGACCGGAAATCCGAAGGGGGTCGCTGTATCGCACCGTGCCATCGTCAACCGGCTCCGGTGGATGCAGAACCAATATGGCCTGCAAGCCGATGACCGAGTGCTGCAGAAGACCCCTTCCAGCTTCGATGTGTCGGTGTGGGAGTTCTTCTGGCCCCTGATCGACGGCGCCACGCTGGTGCTTGCCAAGCCGGGAGGGCATAAGGATGCAGCCTACCTGGCCGAGATCATCGTTCGCGAAGGCATCACCACCCTGCATTTCGTGCCCTCGATGCTGGAGGTCTTCCTGCTGGAGCCGGCAGCATCCGCCTGTGCCAGCCTGCGGCGCGTGGTCTGCAGCGGCGAGGCCCTGTCGTCTGCGCTGGCAGGCAAATTTCACCAGCAGTTGGGATGTGAACTGCACAACTTGTACGGTCCCACGGAGGCGGCTGTCGATGTGACTGCATGGGCCTGCCCAAGCACGCCGCTGATGGAGCCGGGTTCGGAGGGCGTACCCATCGGCCACCCCATCTGGAACACGCAAATGGTGGTGCTGGACAGTGGACTCCAGCCGGTGCCCGTGGGGGTGACGGGCGAGTTGTACATCGCGGGCATGGGCCTGGCGCGGGGCTACCTGGGCCGCCCGGTGCTGAGCGCAGAGCGCTTTGTGGCCAATCCGCATGGCGGTCCGGGCAGCCGCATGTACCGCACAGGCGATCTGGCGCGCTGGCGCACCGACGGCAGTCTGGACTTCCTGGGCCGGGCCGACCAGCAGGTGAAGATCCGGGGCTTGCGCATTGAGCCGGGAGAGGTCGAATCGGCCTTGCTGCAGCACCCTCTGGTGGCGCAGGCGGCGGTGATAGCCCGCGAGGACGTGGCAGGGGAAAAGCGGCTGGTGGCGTACGTGGTGTCCACCGGTGAGGGCGAACCTGTGTCAGGGGAACTGCGCAGCCATCTGGCGCTGTCGCTGCCCGAGTACATGGTGCCATCGGCGTTCGTTCAATTACCGGCACTGCCGCTGAGCCCGAGTGGAAAGCTGGACCGCAAGGCGCTGCCTGCGCCAGAGGTACAAAGCGCCGTTGCTTATGCGGCACCGCGCACACCGACGGAGAAGGCACTCGCGGACCTGTGGGCCGAGACACTGCATCTGCCCCGTGTCGGCATTCACGACAACTTCTTCGAGTTGGGCGGGCATTCTCTGATGATCGTGCAGTTGATCTCGATGATCCGGCAGCAGTTCCTGATCGATCTGCCCCTGGACACCTTGTTCCAGGTCTCCACCATTGCGGGGCTGGCGGAGCGGCTGGACCAGGAGGCGGTGGCGCGGCCGCGCCTGGCACCGATGCCCCGCCCGGCGCGGATTCCGCTGTCGTCCGCACAACGTCGCCTGTGGCTCATAAACCAGCTGGATGGTGCCAATCCGGCCTACAACATGCCCTTGGCGTTACGCTTGTCCGGCATGCTAGACCGCGTGGCGCTGCACGTCGCCTTGGGCGATCTGGTGCAGCGCCATGAGAGTTTGCGCACGATCTACCCGCATGAGGCGGGGCTGCCATACCAACAGATCCTTGACGGTGCCGACGCCCACCCACCCGTGATTGAGGCGGAGGCCTGCGAAGACGATTTGACTGCGCAGTTGCACGCGGCGGCCCGCCACGCCTTCGACCTGTGCCATTCGATGCCTTTGCGGGTCTCGCTGTTCCGGCTGGCCGAGGACGAGCATGTGCTGTTGCTGCTCACCCACCACATCGCAGGCGATGGTGCTTCGCTGCTGCCATTGGCGCGGGACCTGAGCGTGGCCTACGCTGCGCGTTGCAGCCGCCAGACTCCAGATTGGGAGCCGCTGCCGCTCCAGTACGCTGACTACGCACTGTGGCAGCAGGCGCTGCTGGGCAGCGAAGACGATCCCGATAGCCTGGCCGGCCGGCAGCGCAGGTTCTGGCATGACGCGCTGCGCGACCTGACTGAGCAAATGGCATTGCCTGTCGACCGTCCCCGCCCCCTGGTGCCCAGCCACCGTGGCGACGTGGTCCCGCTGCACATACCGGCTGCGGTCCATGAACGCATGCTGCAGCTGGCCCGAGACGGGCAAGCCAGCGTTTTCATGGTGCTCCAGGCTGCCTTGGCCGCGTTGCTGAGCCGCTTGGGGGCTGGCGACGACATCGTGATCGGCAGCCCGGTCGCGGGGCGCAGTGACCACGCCCTGGATGGGCTGATCGGCTGTTTCGTTAACACGCTCGTTTTGCGTACCGATACGTCGGGCCAGCCAGGGTTGCGCGAACTGATTGCGCGTGTGCGTACCACCAATCTGTCGGCCTATGCGAACCAGGATTTTCCTTACGACCGCCTGGTGGAGTTGCTGCGGCCGGGGCGCTCGCGGTCCAATCTGCCGCTGTTTCAGGTCATGCTGGGATTCCAGAACAGCAGCCGGTTGTCATTCAGTCTTCCGGGGCTGTCGATCACGCCGCAGCCTGTGGCCGTGGACACTGCCAAATTCGATCTGTCCTTCATCCTGACGGAGCAACGCCATCACGATGGCCTGCCCGGTGGGATCTCGGGTGGCATTCAATACAGCACCGATCTGTTCGACAGGTCCACCGTGGAGTCCCTGGCGGTCCGGCTGGTAAGCTGGCTGGAACAGGCGTGCGACACCCCGGACGAGGCGATGGGCCGCATCGACATCCTGCATCCCCAGGAGCGCCGCCGTTTGTTGCAGGAGTGGAGCGGCTTCGAGCGCCCCTTGGTTACCAAGACCATTGCCTCGATGGTTGAGGGCCACGCCAGCCGGCGACCCCAGGCACCTGCGGTGATTCTGGATGGCACCACGATCCGCTATGGCGAGCTCGACACACGGGCCAACCGCCTGGCCCACCTGCTGCAGGCACGGGGCGTGGCTGCTGGGTCCATCGTCGCGACGGTGCTGCCGCGCTCGCTCGATCTGGTCGTAGCGCACCTGGCCATCGTCAAGGCGGGGGCAGCTTACCTGCCCCTCGATCCGAACCATCTGGCAGGACGCAGTGCGCTGGTGTTTCAAGAGGCCGCTCCCACCGCCGTCCTTACGCACGAAGCGTTGCTGCCGAGGCTGAGCGATGTGGCCCATTGCATGGCGCTTGACAGCGACCTGACGGTTGCGGCCCTGGCGATCCAGTCGGACAGCCGCCCAGGCGGTTGGGGCGCTGCGCGACACCATGATGGCCCTCACGCGCAGGAGGCGGCATACCTCATTTATACGTCGGGCTCCACCGGAACCCCGAAGGGGGTCGTGGTGCCGCACGCAGGCCTTCACTCCCTGGCCGCTTCCATGGCCGAGCAGATGGACATTGGGCAGGACGCCCGCGTACTGCAGTTTTCTTCCAGTGGTTTCGATGCGTCGGTGATGGACCTGTTGATGGCCTTTCACGTTGGCGCGGCGCTGGTGTTGCCCGGGCCTGCGCCATGGCTGGGACAGGATCTGGCGCAGGGGCTGGTTCGCCAGTCGATCAGCCATGCCCTGATTCCGCCTGCCGCGCTGGCTTCGGTGCCGCCCGGCGAATTTCCAGCGCTGCGCACGCTGGTGGTCGGTGGCGATGTGTGCCCGCCCGCGCTCGCAGCGCAGTGGGCGACAGGGCGCCGCATGATCAACGCCTACGGCCCGACGGAGATCACGATCTGCGCGAGCCTGAGCGAGCCCATGCAGGCCGGGACCGTGCCATCGATCGGGCAACCGATCTGCAACACGCATATGTACGTGCTGGACGGAGACCTTCAGCCCGTGCCTGCGGGCGTGGTCGGCGAGTTGTACATCGCGGGCATGGGCCTGGCGCGGGGCTACCTGGGCCGCCCGGTGCTGAGCGCAGAGCGCTTTGTGGCCAATCCGCATGGCGGTCCGGGCAGCCGCATGTACCGCACAGGCGATCTGGCGCGCTGGCGCACCGACGGCAGTCTGGACTTCCTGGGCCGGGCCGACCAGCAGGTGAAGATCCGGGGCTTGCGCATTGAGCCGGGAGAGGTCGAATCGGCCTTGCTGCAGCACCCTCTGGTGGCGCAGGCGGCGGTGATAGCCCGCGAGGACGTGGCAGGGGAAAAGCGGCTGGTGGCGTACGTGGTGTCCACCGGTGAGGGCGAACCTGTGTCAGGGGAACTGCGCAGCCATCTGGCGCTGTCGCTGCCCGAGTACATGGTGCCATCGGCGTTCGTTCAATTACCGGCATTGCCGCTGAGCCCGAGTGGAAAGCTGGACCGTAAGGCGCTGCCCGAGCCGCAGGCGCCGGGCGACCAGCCTTACGCCGCGCCGCGCACCGACACGGAACTCGCTTTGGCCGCGTTGTGGGCTGACATCCTGCATTTGCCGCGAGTGGGCATTCACGACAACTTTTTCGAAATCGGTGGCCATTCGCTGATGGCAATCCAGTTGGGCATGCGGATCCGGGACCAGATCCACCCTGACTTTCCTCATGCGGAGGTTTACAACCGTCCGTCGATCGCACAATTGGCCCAGTGGATGGACCAGGCTGGCGACGATGGAGTCTCCCTGGATCTGGCGCGCGAGATCCATTTGCCAGAGCACATCCAGGGACAGCCCGAGGCGCCCAGTCTGACGCCGGCGCGTGTCTTTCTCACCGGGGCCAGCGGATTCGTCGGAAGCCATCTGCTGGCTGCGCTGTTGCGCGACACCTCGGCTTGCGTGGTCTGCCACGTGCGGGCTGCCGACGAGGCGCAGGGGCGGCAGCGCCTGCAACGCGCCATGGCAGAGCGGCAGCTTGGCGCGATATGGGACGATGCGCGAATCCAGGTGGTCACGGGCGATCTGGGTGCACCGCAGTTGGGGCTGGATGAAGCCGCCGTGCAACGGGTCCGCGACGGCTGCGACTCCATCTACCACTGCGCCGCGCAGGTGGATTTTCTGCATCCGTACGCCAGCCTGAAGGGCCCCAATGTGGACAGCGTGGTCACATTGCTCGAATGGACATCGCAAGGGCGGCCCAAGACCCTGCATTACGTCTCGACGCTGGCCGTGATTGGCCAGAACGAGGACGGTGGCACGGTCACGGAGCGTTCGGCGCTGCCTTCCTGGAACGGCCTGGTGGACGGCTACAGCCAGAGCAAGTGGGTCGCCGACGCGTTGGCCCGGGAAGCGCAGGCGCGGGGAATGCCGGTGGCCATCTATCGGCTCGGTGCCGTGACCGGTGACCACGATCACGCGATTTGCAATGCCGCTGACCTGATCTGGCGGGTGGCACACCTGTATGCGGACCTGCAGTCCATCCCCGACATGGACTTGCCTCTGAACATGACCCCGGTGGACGATGTGGCGCGGGCCATCCTGGGCCTGGCTGCCCGGGCATCTTCTTGGGGGCAGGTGTACCACCTGGTGAGTCCGGCGCCGCTGCGGGTGCGGGACATTCCTCCGGTGTTCGAGCGTCTCGGGCTGCATCTGGAACCGGTGGCGCTGGAGTCTTGGCTGCGGCGTGCCCACGTGCGGCTGGCCGAGGGGCAGGACCGCGATTTGGCTGCCGTGCTGGCCATCCTGGACCGCTATGACGCATCGGCCACGCCACCGAAGGTGTGCGGCGCGGCAACCCACGCGCAACTTGAATCCATCGGTGCGGCAATCCGGCCGGTGGATCGTGATCTGCTGCACCGCTATTTCGTCGATCTGGGTATCGATGCCAAGGCACACCGTGCCCTGGAAACCAGCATTTCTTGAACGAAGGAGGAAACCATGGCACGTTATCTCATTGCAGCAACCGCCCTGCCGGGACATGTGTTGCCCATGCTGGCCATCGCCCAGCATCTGGTGCGTCAGGGACACCAGGTGCGGGTGCAAACTGCCAGCCACTTCAAGGAACAGGCCCTGGCCACGGGCGCGTCCTTCACCGCGTTCGATCCGTCGATTGACTTCGAGCACCAGGAGCTGGACCGGCGGTTTCCGCAACGTCTGCAACAGCCTTCCGCCCATGCGCAGCTGTGCTTTGGACTGAAGCACTTCTTTGCCGACGCGATGGCGCCGCAACTGGCGGGGTTGCGGCGCATCCTGGCGCATTTCGATGCCGATGCCATTTTGGTGGACACGATGTTTTGCGGCACGTTCCCGATGCTGCTGGGACCGCGGGAGGAGCGGCCCGTCATCGTCGCCATCGGCATTTCGGCGCTGGCGCTGTCCAGCCGGGACACTGCCTTTTTTGGCACGGCGCTGCCGCCTTCGTCCACGGCCGAAGGTCGCACTCGCAACCAAGCCATGAACCGCAATCTTCAGCAGGTGATGTTCGGCGATGTGCAACGCCATTTCAATGGTGAACTGGCGCGCTTGGGAGCGCCGGCACTGCCCCATTTTTTCATCGATGCGATGGTGACGCTGCCGGATCGGTACCTCCAACTGACGTCGGCATCTTTCGAGTATCCACGCAGCGACCTGCCTGGCTCCGTCCGGTTCGTGGGGCCGCTGCTGGCACCGTCACGTGCCGACTTCAACCCACCTGGCTGGTGGCCCGAACTGGATGACGGCCGGTCCGTCGTGTTGGTCACGCAGGGCACGCTGGCCAATCAGAACCCTGCGCAGTTGATCGGGCCCACCGTGCAGGCGCTGGCCAGGTTCGATGACATCCAGGTGATTGCGACCACGGGCGGACCAGTGCCCCCAGGCCTCAGCGCCGCGATGCTGCCCGCCAACGCCCGTGTGGTGCCATTTTTGCCATATGACCGGCTGTTGCCCAAGGTGCACGCCATGGTCACCAATGGTGGATATGGCTCGGTCAACCATGCGCTCAGTCTGGGCGTGCCGCTGGCCGTGGCGGGCGCGACCGAGGAGAAGCCGGAAATCGCCGCGCGAGTCGCCTGGTCGGGCGCCGGCATCAACCTGGCCACCGGGCAGCCCAGCGCGCGTCAAATCGGCGATGCGGTGCGCAAACTGCTGGACGACCCTTCCTACCGGCAGCGCGCCCAAGCGCTGCGACTGGATTTCGCACGCCACCACGCGCTGACCGAGATCGCATCGGCCCTGGTGACGTTGCATGAAAGAGCCCCCGCCATCGCGGAATTTGCATGATTTTCCAAAGAGACCTGACATGAGCAATCCATTCGACGACGAGAACGGCCGTTTCCTGGTGCTGACCAATCCCGAAGGCCAGCACTCACTGTGGCCCGCGTTTCTCGATGTGCCCGCTGGCTGGGAGGTGGCCTTGCCTGCATCCGACAGAGCAGCGTGCCGTTCGTACATCGAAACGCACTGGAGGGACATGCGGCCCCGTTCACTGGTCGTCGCAATGGGCGGTTGATCGCCGTGCCATCGGCCGCCGCGAAATTTCCTTCGGGATTCAACGCGTTTTTTCCGGGAACCCTTGTGCGGCCCATGCGACGGTCTGGACGCCCATTCCGTGGCGCGCGGCCTGCGCAGCCAGGAGGGCATGCACATCAAAGAGTTCGGTGCCCTCCCAGCGCTCTTGTGCATGCGTCACCATGCCTGCTTGCGCACGCTCTGCCATGTCAGGACACCACTGGCTCAACACCCGTGGGAATGCCCGGCAGTACCCCTTGGCGACGCCAGCGAGTTCGGCCAACTGCCCATACCCGACGCGCTTGCCAGCCGGTATCCGCCGCACGATGTCGACGATGCGATCCTTCCAATCGTCGCTCAGAGGGGGAATCGGCGCAGGTCCTTGGCAAATGGCATGGCCCACCCGCAGCATGCCGCCTTGCAGCACCCGCGCCAGTGTGCCGCGACGTCCCTTCAACGCTTTGACGACGCCCGGCCGGCATTGCTCCAGGCGGGCGCAGGGCTCGCATTGGAAGGTGATCCAGAGCACCACCTCCGGGCCGATTCTCAACAGCGACCCGGAGGGCAGGCTTGCCGTGGGGCCATCGATGAGCAGGTTTTCGCGCAGCGTGGAAGGTGGCAGTTGGAGGTCGCGATACGCATCTATCCCCGCCAGCAAAACCTGGCGTGGCGAAAGCCGATTGGCATACCGGTCGCCAAGCAATCCCTGATCGGCCATGGCCATGGCCTCCGATACCAACTGGGGGCTTGGAGCGGCCTGACTGTGCAAGCACAGACCTTGCAGTGTGCCCACGGCCCGCCAGGGCATGGATAGGGAAAACTGCAAAGTGAGGGCACTCGCAGGGGCAGCGGCTGGCATCTGGGGAGGCGGCAAGGGGCGGGAACGGCGTGTGGGCAGAGCTTTGTTCCACAGCTTGACAGAAATTTCCATGCGACGGCGGATGCAGGCGCAATTCCTACAACCCGGCTGCGGCCTGCCGAGCAAACTGGCTCGCCCACCAGGCCGTGAAAGAAGCGCCATGCAATCCAGCCAACCTTTGTCAGCAGCTCGCAATGAGAGCTGCGGCGACCGCCTTGCTTCTGCCCACTCCGTGCGACTGCGCGTGAATGGCCATGACCACCATGTCGAAGTTCCCAGTTGGGTCACGCTGCTTGACCTGCTGCGCGATCGGCTGGGGCTAACGGGAACCAAGAAAGGCTGCGATCATGGCCAGTGCGGCGCTTGTACCGTGCTGGCTGATGGGAAGCGCATCAACGCGTGCCTCACGCTCGCGGTCATGCAGGATGGGGTGGACATCACCACGGTGGAGGGGCTGCCCGCCCTGTCCGGAGAAGGGCTCACAGACACCGGACTGCATCCCTTGCAGCAGGCCTTCATCGACCATGACGCATTCCAGTGCGGCTATTGCACACCAGGGCAGTTGTGCTCCGCGGTGGGTCTGCTGAACGAAGGGGGAGTGCACACGGCTGAGGAGGTTCGGGAGCGCATGAGCGGTAACCTCTGCCGTTGCGGGGCCTATCCGCAGATCGTGCAGGCGGTCGCTCAGGTGGCTGGCATCCGGGTCGATGCCATGTGTTATTCATCGCCCGGCCCCTTCAAGGTGCAGGGGAGCCAAGCATGAGGGCATTCGGGTACGAAGCCGTCGCCACTGCCGATGCCGCCCTGTCTGCAATGCGCGGCCAAGCGTCAGACACTGGCGAGACCGCACCGCAGGCCAAGTTTCTCGCGGGGGGAACCAACCTGATCGACCTGATGAAGGAAGACGTCGTGCGCCCACAGTGGCTGATCGATGTCAGCCGCCTGCCGCTGGCCTCCATCGAGGCCCTGCCCGATGGAGGCGTGCGCCTTGGAGCCATGGCACGGAATGCGGACACTGCGCGCCATCCCTTGGTGCGCGAACGCTATCCGTTGCTGTCGGCGGCCATCCTGACAGGCGCATCGCCGCAGATTCGCAACATGGCGACCAATGGGGGCAACCTGTTGCAGCGCACGCGGTGCCACTACTTCTACGACACGGGAACACCCTGCAACAAACGTGAGCCGGGCACGGGTTGTCCCGCGCGTGAAGGGCTGGCCCGGCAACTGGCCATCCTGGGGACCAGCGACCATTGCGTGGCCACGCATCCGTCTGACATGTGCGTGGCGCTTGCCGCGCTCGATGCGGTGGTGC
Source organism: Acidovorax sp. BLS4 (assembly GCF_032929295.1). Lineage (NCBI taxonomy): Bacteria > Pseudomonadati > Pseudomonadota > Betaproteobacteria > Burkholderiales > Comamonadaceae > Acidovorax > Acidovorax sp. BLS4. The sequence continues at coordinate 3,557,450 of NZ_CP136797.1, read as the reverse complement.
ATGTGCAATCGCCGAACGGGCAGCGAACCATCGCGTTCGCCGATTTCCATCGATTGCCAGGCAACGCGCCGCAGCGCGACAACACGCTGTCGGGCGATGAACTCATCGTGCACATCGAACTGCCGGCCAACGGGCTGCAGCAGCACAGCACCTATCTGAAGCTGCGTGACAGGGCCTCCTATGCCTTCGCCCTGGTGTCGGTGGCTGCGGCGTTCGAGCTGGACGCTGCCGGGCTGATGCGAAGCCCTCGCATTGCGTTGGGCGGCGTGGCCCACAAGCCCTGGCGCGACGCCGAAGCGGAACAGATTCTGGAGGGGCAGCCGCCGGAAGCTGCGGCCTTCCATGCGGCGGCGCAGTTGCTCTTGCGGGATGCCTGCGGCCACGGGGCCCCGGGTGGACCCGGTGACAACCGTTTCAAGATCGTTCTGGCCCGGCGTGCCATCGTGCGTGCGCTCGAGATGGCGCGCGATGGCGAACTGACCAACACCGGAGAGCTGGGTACCGGACCTGTACAGGAATTTCAACCATGAGCACCCACGATGATTTCCGGACAGACCCCGGCGCCGGGCAGGCCCTCCCCCAGCAGCCCATGGCGGAGCCTGGCACCGGGCTGGTGAAGACGGGTGCGCCCGTCTCCCGCATCGATGGCCGCCTCAAGGTCATGGGCCAGGCGCGCTACGCTGCGGAGCATGCCAGCGATGACCTGATTTATGGAGTGGTTGTCAACAGCACCGTGGCAAAAGGGCTGATTCTGAATCTGCGGACGGATCGAGCGCGTGCAGTGCCGGGCGTGCTCGATGTCATCACACACATGAACCGCCCCGCGGTTCGGTCGCTCGATCTTTTCTACAAGGACATGACTTCCCCTGGGGGCTCGCCGTTCAAGCCCCTGCACGACGCGCGCATCCACTACAGCGGCCAGCCGGTCGCGCTGGTGGTTGCCACGTCGTTCGAGGCTGCGCGCTGTGCAGCTGCCTTGGTGGAGCTGGATTACGAGGTTGAAAAACACGAGACCCATCTGGTGCACAACTTGCGCCATGCGCGGGAACCGAGCCGGCTCAAGGCTGGCTACTCACCGCCACCCAAGCCCCGGGGGAATGCCCCCCGAGCGTTCGGCGCGGCGCCGGTCAGGATCGATGCCCAGTACTACAGCGGCGTGGAGCACCACAATCCGATGGAGATGCATGCCTCCACCGTACTGCGCAGTGCCGATGGCCATCTCACCATCTATGACAAGACCCAGAGCCCGCAGAACAGCCGGTGGGTGGTGTCGCGCGTGTTCGGTCTTTCGCAGGAAGAGGTGACCGTTCGCAATCCTTTCGTTGGCGGCGCATTCGGGTCGGGCCTGCGGCCGCAGTACCAGCTCATCCTGGCGGTGATGGCTGCATTGCACCTGCAGCGTTCGGTGCGGGTGGTGCTCACGCGCCAGCAGATGTTCACGTTCGGGCACCGGCCCGAGACATGGCAGCGCGTCAGGCTGGCCGCGGACCACGATGGTTCTCTGAAGGCTGTCATGCACGAAGCTGTGGCCGAGACTTCGCGCCTGGAAGACTACGTGGAAGTGGTGGTGAACTGGTCCGGCCAGCTCTACCAGTGCGACAACGTCAGCCTCGGCTACCGATTGGTCCCTCTCGACCAGTACAGCCCCCTCGATATGCGCGCACCGGGGGCCGCCCATGGCGTGCACGCGCTGGAAGTGGCCATGGACGAATTGGCCTATCAGCTGCGCATGGATCCGCTGATCTTGCGGCTCAAGAACTACGCCGATCGCGATGCCTCCAAGGGGTTGCCTTTTTCTACCAAGGAGCTGCGTGCGTGCTACCAGCAAGGTGCGGAGCGGTTCGGTTGGGCGCAGCGCCCGCTGGAGCCACGTTCCATGCAGCAGGGGCGAGAGCTGATTGGCTGGGGCATGGCCACGGGCACCTGGGATGCCATGCAGATGTTCGCGCGCGTTCGCGCGGTGATGCATGCCGACGGGCGATTGGTCGTGAGCAGTGCGGCCTCCGACATCGGTACCGGCACCTACACGGTGATGGCCATGATCGCCGCCGAAGCGATGGGATTGCCACTGGAACAGGTAACCTTCGCCCTGGGCGACTCGAACCTGCCGTTGGCCCCTGTGGAAGGCGGCTCGTCGCATGTAGCGACGGTCGGTGCCGCGGTGGAGGGCGCATGCGAGAAGCTGCAACGGTTGCTCTGGGCGCTGGCAAGGCGCAGTCGGAGCATGGGCTTCGGCAAGGTGCTGCTCCAGGAGGTGGAATTCAAGGAGGGTCGCATGCGTCGCCGGGACGCCCTACCGCAGGACTTGGGTGTCACGTTCGCCGACATCCTGGCGTCGCAAGGGCGCTCGATGATCGAGGTGCGGCACCTCATGCTTCCCAACGTGCTCCGGCAAAAGAAGTTCGTCAGGGCCACCCACTCCGCCGTGTTCTGCGAAGTGCGGGTAGACGAGGCTCTGGGAACGGTTCGTGTCACGCGGGTCGTCAGTGCCATCGCTGCGGGGCGCATTCTCAATGCCAAAACGGCCCACAGCCAGATCACCGGGGGCGTGGTCTGGGGTATCAGCCAGGCATTGCATGAAGAGACGCAGACCGACCATGCCCTGGGCCGGTTCATGAACCACAACTATGCGGAATACCACATTGCCACCAACGCCGACATTCCGCCGATCGACGTGATTTTTGTGCAGGAGGATGACCGGATCGTCAGCCGCCTGGGCGCCAAGGGGGTGGGCGAGATCGGCATCGTGGGTGTGGCGGCGGCCGTGTGCAATGCCATCTTCCATGCCACTGGCCGGCGCGTTCGCTCCACCCCCATGACGCCTGACAAGGTGATGCTCCCTGCACCACCGGCCGTGCCGTCTTCCGCGGAGGACGCTGTGTCCCTGTAGACGGCCAGGGCCGCCGCCGCATGCGACCGGGTCGTGGCGGGTCGTCAGTCCTGATTCATGGGCGTGGATGCCATGCTGCGTCCTTTTGGTGGCGGTCGGCCAGCAGCGCCCTCAGGCGCTCCAGCAATCTGCCCATGTCCACCGGCTTGGAGAAATGGTCGTCGAAACCTGCCTCCAGCGCGAGCAGCCGGTCGGCATCGCTTCCATAGCCTGTCAATGCAATCAAAGGAAGGTGCCGGGTGTCTGGCTGAGAGCGAACGCGGCGCGCCAGTTCGTACCCGCTGATCTCGGGCAGGCCGATGTCGAAGATGGCCGCGTCAAACCGTGCTTCGGCCAACTGGGCGAGGCCGCCGGCGGCACTGTAGGTGGCCCGCACCCGATGGCCTTCCATTACCAGCCACTCCGCCAAAAGGTCGGCGGCATCGGTATTGTCATCGACCAAAAGCAGTCGCAATGCAGGCAAGGCCTCCGATCCCGTATCTCCTCGCGGGTCATCGGTGGCCTGTGGTTGGCCGAGCAAGGGCAACCGCAGCGTGAAAGTGCTTCCTTTGCCCGGTCCGTCGCTGTGCGCCTTGATGGTGCCGGAGTGCAGGCCCGTCAAGCTGCGGGCGATGGCCAGTCCCAGGCCGAGCCCCCCGGACGCGCGCTCCAAGGCCTGCTCACCCTGCACGAACCGCTCGAATACGTGGTGGAGCAGGTGGGCAGGGATGCCCACGCCCTCATCGCTGACGCGGAGCACTGCCCAGCCCGCCTCGCTGGCGAGTTCCATCCGGATGGGTGTGTCCGGTGGGCTGAATTTCGCGGCGTTGTTGAGCAGGTTGCAGACGATCTGAACGAGCCGAAGCAATTCGCCCTGCACGAGGACAGGCGTCGTCGGCATGCTCAACTGGGGCGTGGAGCTGCGCGCCTGCAAGGCGGGCATCGTCAGCTCCAGCGCACGCTCCATCACCTCTCGGAGATCCACGGGTTCCAGCGACAGGGTGATCTTTCCCGACACGATTCTCGAGATGTCGAGCAGGTCGTCCACCAGGCGCGACAGGTGCTTGACCTGCCGGTCGATGATTTCACGTTCCCGGGAAAATGCCGTGGGATCGCGGCGGGCGATCAACTGCAGGGCCAGCACGATGGGGGCCAGAGGGTTGCGGAGTTCATGGCCCAGCATGGCCAGGAATTCATCTTTCGCGCGGTTGGCCGACTCGGCTTCGCGCTGCGCCTTCCGTGCCTCCGACAAGAGCAGCGCATTGTCCAGCGCCAAGGCTGCGCGTTGCGCAAGTTCGCCGATCAGTGCGCTGTCTTCCGCTTCAAAGATGCGGTTAGGACCGGCCTGGAGCACCGCCATGGTGCCGATGGTGCGTCCCCGCGCAATGAGTGGAACGACGCAGGCCGCGCCGGCTTCGAGTTCCGGCACAAGCGCTGAAATGTCTTTGATCTGGCCCTCGACTTCGCCGGTCTGGCCGGACGGATACAGGCGGGGCTTGCCGGTCTTGAGGGCGGTGATCAGCACCTGCGGCGTTTCCGCGGCATGGACCAGCACGTGGTCCTGTTCGGCAAGCCTGCCGCTGTGCTCCGCCCATTTGGAGTGGCTCAGCCTTGGAAGCAAGGCCCCTTGCTCATCCAGCAGATCGATCCGGCAGGCATCGCCGATGGCAGGCACCACCAGGCGGGCAATCGCGTCGAGCGTATCCGACTCCTCCAGTGATCCGGAAAGTACGGCACTGGCATTGACCAGCAACCCCAGCCGCTGTTCGGCCGCCTGGGCTGCGGACCGTGCATGGCTTTCAAGCTGCAGCAACTCTTCCCGCTCTGCCTCACTGCCGGCGCGCTGCACGGCGGCCGATTCGAGCGCCCGTGCCACGGCGTCGATTTCCGTGATGCGCGACATGCCGGATGGCCGCAATTCGCCCCGGCCCAGGGCATCGGCGTCGTCTCGCAGGCTGCGCATGGGCATTGTGATGGACTTCGACATCCACCAGGCACCCGTCCCCCCGAGAACCAGTGATGCCAGAAGACCCAGCACGTAGGCCCCGGCGGTGCGCCACCAGGAGCTTTCTGCCTTCGACAGCGATGTGCCCAGGACGAGCGTCCAGCCCCCTTCGCCGAGCCGCGCGAGCACAGTCTTCGCAAGCACACCATCGACATTGGTGCTGGTGCCCAGGAGTTCTTGCTTATCGTGGCCCAGTGCCTGGAAAAGGGGCTTGAGCGATTCACTGGGGCCGGAACCCCGCCATTTTTCGTCGTCCACCGTGCGGGCGATGCGAGCCAGATTGGCATCGAAGACGGACACGTACCACCCTTCGGGAACGCGCTGCGCACGCAGCACGGCGGCAATGGCCTCCGGTCGAATGATGGCTGTCAACACATATTTCACCACGCCATCCCGTATCACCGGAACGCGGACCGGAAAGGCCAGATTGCCCCCGGCACCACGCGCCATGGACCCGGCGACGGGTCGTCGGGTCTGGACGGTTGCGTCAAAGCTGGATCGCTCCACCACGTTCGCGCTGTTGGGGCGGTCGGTTTCAGTGGAAAACACCACGCGCCCGGAAGGGTCCGCCAGCAGCAAGCCGCGCCACTCCGGATGGGAGGCGCGCACCGCCCGGCTGAGTGCGAGGGCCTGCGCTCTGCCCTCGCCGTCCGCCGTGCCCAACGGATCTGCCAGAGCCAGCGTTTGCAAGGCGGACATCGTCAGTCGCAGCTCTCCCTCCACTGCCGTGGACAGCGCGCGTGCGACACCCAGGCTCGACGCCTCGTTTTGCGCACGCTGGCTTTCGAAAAGGGCGGACAGGGAGATGCCGCACACGATCGCCAGCGGCAGGATCGCCGCCACAGCCACCAGCAGCAGTTGGGTTTTCAAGGGAACGGTGCGCACGGGTTTCGAAAGGCGTTGTGTCCACTGAGACGGGCGGGTGTGGCGCAATGGGCAGGCGCAAGCATGACCGTTTTGCGGCGTGGCCTGGGTGCAGGGCAGGGGTGGAAGGCGACAGCATGTTATCTCCGCCCGGGCAGATTCCTTTCCTCCTCTGTTCCGCAAATTTTCTGGCCCCCTGGCCTCTGACCGAAGATTTGTTGCAAAATGTTCGATTGATCCGCTTGGCGGAATGCAGGAGGGGAGAAATGGCAAGAAGACGTCAAAAACAAAGTGCCGCAGACGATTTCCTGGATTGGGTGGCACGGCTTCCATGGTGGATTGGACTTGGCCTGGCGGCCATGATTTATTGGGCGCTGCATATGTTGGCATCCCAGCCCATGCCAGCGATGAGAACGCCGCACGAGATGGGACAAGTGATCACCGGCGCGCTCTGGCGCAGTCTGGCTTATGCCGGGCAATTCGTGCTGCCGCTTCTGTGCCTGACGGGCGCGGTGCTTTCCGCCGTGAGGCGTCGGGAGCGGCGCCATCTGCTGGACGACTGCGGGACCGCCAGCTCCAGCGCACAGGCCTTGCAAGGCATGTCCTGGCAGGCTTTCGAAAAGCTCGTGGGTGAGGGGTTCCGGCGACGCGGCTATGCGGTGCAGGAGCGGGCGCAAGAGGGCGCGGATGGCGGGGTGGATCTGGTCCTCACCAAGGCAGGGGAGATGTCCCTCGTCCAGTGCAAGCATTGGAAAGCCTTCCAGGTCGGCGTCCAGGTAGTCCGCGAGTTGTACGGCGTGATGGCCGCCCACGGGGCGTCCGCCGGCTTCGTGGTGACCTCAGGGCGCTTCACGCAAGACGCCACGGCGTTCGCCAGCGGGCGCAACATCCGCCTGATCGATGGTGCAGCACTGCTGCAACTCATTCGCGAAACCACTGCGGATCGCAGCCAGGCCCCGCAAACCGCGTCCAAGGTGTCGGTGCCTTCCTCACCTCAGGAAACCGCGGCAGTGCGGTCCGAAGTGTCCTGCCCTCAATGCGGCAGCCGAATGGTGCGGCGCACAGCCAAGCGAGGCGTGCTGGCCGGTCAATCTTTCTGGGGTTGCTCTGATTACCCTTCCTGCCGGGAAACGCGCAACGGCTGAAAGGGCTTTGCACGGTGCGCAGACCTTGCAGGGTTTGGGCGCCCAGCGACAGCGTGACCGGCAGGCCCCGTTCAGCCAACCCACTCCGGTCTGTGAGCCCGGCTCAAGACAGCGGTTTGGCCCGGGTGCCCCGGGGAACAAACCGCTGCACGAAGTCCGGCTGAAAACAGCGTTGGGTCCCGTCGGCAAAATCCACCGTGACAGAAATCGCATCAATGGCTGCCACGGTGCCTTTGCCATACCGTTTGACGCGAACGGTTGCCCCCAGTTCGAGCACCTGGGCATCATGACGGGCTTGGGCTGCCGATGCGATGACCGGTTCTCCCATTTCGCCCAGGTCGCTCGCCACCAGTTTCCGTACCGTGTCGGCAGCCCGCTCGACCAACGTCTGTCGGGCCAGCTCGGCCATGCGAATGCAGTTGTCGCAGGTGCCACAACGCTGCGGTTCGTTCGATGGATCGAAATACTCGAGCAGCACCTGCCAACGGCAGCGACCCGTCTGCGCATAGAACACCATGCGCTCCAGCGCCTGTTGGTCTTGCTCCCGCTTGTCGGCATAGGCCTGCAGAAGCGCACGCACCGACGCGGGCTCCAGTTCCGTCTTGCGCAGGGTGAGTGCGCCGCTGCGTGCTTTCGAGACCATCTTGTGCCGCTGCAGCAGGCCCAGCCCCACCTGGAGCTTGCTGCGGGGCCGGTCCAGGCGCGCCTGCAGGCTGTCGAGCGTCCAGAAGCCCGGTTCTTGCGGCGCGGGATCGCGCAATGCCTGGTACAGCGCGTCGATGTCGTCCGCGCTGGGGTAGCGGCCTGCCAGAAAGAACTGCTGAACCGCTTTGTCCTTGCGGAGAAACAGCAGCGTGCAGTCTGCTGGATCGCCATCGCGCCCCGCACGCCCTGATTCCTGGTAGTACGCATCGAGGCCGCCTGGCATCTGGTAGTGCACGACAAAGCGCACATCCTGCTTGTCGATGCCCAGTCCGAACGCATTGGTGGCGACCATCACGCGGGCCTTTCCGTGCATGAATGCATCCTGGGCTTCACTGCGCTCTGCGGCTGGCATGCGCCCGTGGTAGAGGCCGGCCGCCACATCCGCAGCGCGCAGTGCTGCATGAACCTCCTGCGCTGCTTTCACCGTGGCGGCATAGACCAGCCCGGAACCCTCGGCCGCTTTCACGATATCGATGAGGCGGGCCCGTTTGTCGGCTTCGTTGGCCAGCGCCTCGGCGCGGTAGCGGAGGTTCGGCCGGTAGGTCCCCGTGTCGACGACGCCCGCTGCAGGAATGCCCAGTTGCTTGCGAATGTCCGCCGCCACCGGCCCGGCCGCCGTAGCGGTCAGCGCCAGCACGGTCGGGCGGCCCAGCCGTGCCACCGCACCGGCGATTTCGAGAAAGGCCGGCCGAAAATCATGGCCCCATTGGGAGATGCAGTGGGCTTCGTCCACCGCGAGCAGGCCGATCGGTCCGCTGGAGGCGACCAGGGCCAGAAATTCTGCATCGGCGAGCCGCTCCGGGGTGGTCAGCACGATGCGTGCGCTACCGTCGGCAATGGCTTGCTCTGCCTCGCGCGTTTCCTGCGGTGTGAGTCCGCTGTGCAACTGCACGGCAGGAACACCCCGCTCGCGCAGCGAGTCGCACTGGTCGCGCATGAGCGCGATGAGCGGTGACACCACCACCGTCCTGCCTTCAATCATCAGGGCAGGCAATTGGTAGCAAAGCGACTTGCCCGCCCCGGTCGGCATCACCGCCAACGTGTTTTCGGACTGCAGCACGCGGTCGATCACCTCGCGCTGGCCCGCCCGCAATGCGCGCAAACCGAACGTCTTCTTCAGCACCGACTGGATTCGGGCCGCTGACGGCGTGCGGGGTGCTCGCGGCTGGCGGGCACGTTTGGGAGAGGCGGGTGTGGGCTGGGGCGGGATGACAGGCATAGGCTGCCATGCTGGCGGGGGCCGCATCTCCCCCGCGTCAGACGTTGCTCACGCCGAATGTCATCCGCTGTCTCTGCCCTCCACCCCTCTGCCCGGTGCGTCAGAAGCGTGCCTGCACGCCCAGCGTCACCGCGCGCGCCGTGCCCGGTGCAACCCAGAGGCGGCTGTACGAACTGGTGTAGTACGTGGTGTCGAAAACATTGTCCACGTCCAGGGTCAGCCGCACGGCCGGGGTGATGCGCCAGTAGGCGACCAGTTTGGCTGTGCGGTAGCTGGGCAGATCGAAGGCCGCCGATCCCGCATTGGCCTCGGCCTGGGTACGGGCCTGGCCCAGGCGACGGCCGACGTGCGTGACGCCGCCCCCGATGCCATAGCGTTGCCCATTGTCGAAGGCGTTCTCGTACACCGCCAGCACGCTGCCATTGACCTTGGGCACGTTGAGCAGCCGGCCCCCGACCTCCAGGGTGTTGTCACGGGTGATTTCCACGTCGTTCAGAACCAGGCTGGCATTGACCCGCCAGCGGGCCGTCACCTGGCCTGCGAAATCCAGCTCCAGGCCCCGGCTGCGCACTTCGCCTGCGGCCACGGAATAGCTCGAATTGAGCGGGTCGGAGGTCAGTACATTGCGTTTGCGGATGTCGAACAGGGCGGCCGTGGCACCCATGCGCTGGTCGGCGCTCTCCCACTTTGCGCCGACTTCCAGGGAACGCCCGGTTTCCGGATCGAAGGGCTGCGAAGCACTGTCGGACCCCACGTTCGGGCGGAACGAGCGCCCCGCGTTCGCGTACACCGTCCATTGCGAGGACGGCAGCCAGCTCAGGCCAACGCGCGGCGAGGTGGATGAAGGCTCCTGGCGGACCGTGGTGCCATTGCGCCGGTTTTCCAGCGACTGCCGGTACTGGTCCACGCGTACCCCGCCCACCAGGCGCCACGTCGGCGACAGCTTGATGGCATCCTGAAAATAAAGCGCGGTGTTGCGCTGGCGCTCCAGGGTGTCCGTGTTGGGCAATGGCGTGGGCTGGGACTGTCCGTAGACAGGGGCCTGGATGTCGATCGCATAGGGCGAGGCCGCCGTGGGGTTGGCGCGCAGCATCAGCGTGTCCAGGTGGAACTTGAAGCTTTCCACGCCGAACAGCAGCTCGTGTTCCATGCCGCCGGCCTTGACGTTCCCCTGCAGTTCGGCCTGCAATGCGATGTCGTCCGAGGCGAAGTCCCGAAAGCGGCGCTGGCGGGTGAGCAAGCCGCTGGACTGCAGTGCGCTGGCTTCGGTGGAGAAGCCCTGGATGGAGGTCTCGCGGTACGACAAGCCCAAGCGGCTGCGCCATTGCGGGCTCCATTCGTGCGACAGGATGAACTGATGGGTCTGGTTCTCCACCGTCACATCGCCATCGCCCGGCTCGCCCAGGAATCGGCTGCGCGGGATGGTGCCCAACCGATTGCCCACGGCCACGACGCCTCGGTCCAAAGGCGTGGCATGGCGCAGAAACTCCCCGGCGTATTCCAGCGACGTGTCGCGGCTCAGCTTCCAGGTGAATGCCGGGGCGACCACGCGCCGTTCGGAACTCACATGGTCGCGGAAGCTGTCGCGGTCCTCCGCTGCCACGTTGAGGCGATAGGCGAAGTTCTCGCCGATGGGCCCGGTGCTGTCGAATGCGCCCCGCTTGAGGCCTTGGCTGCCCACGGAGCCCTCGACGGCATTGGCTGCTTTCCACAAGGGCCGCTTGCTGACGATGTTCAGGGTGCCGCCGGGTTCGCTGCTGCCATAAAGCGCTGCTGCGGGGCCTTTGAGAAATTCGATGCGCTCCACGCCGGCCAGATCGCGCGGCGCGTTGAAGCCCCGGTTGGAAGAAAAGCCGTTCATCAACGTGGCCATGCCGGTGTTTTCATTGCCAGGCAGGCCACGGATGGCCACGTTGTCCCACAGCCCGCCGAAATTGTTCTGGCGGGACACACCCCCCACGTAATCGAGCACGTCATCGAGCCGCGTGGCGCCCAGGTCATCGATGGCCTGGCGGGTGACGATCCGCACCGATTGTGGCAGCTCCCGCAATGGCAGGTCGGTCTTGGCGCCCGCGGCTTCTTCGGCATGGTAGGCCCCGGACTCGGTGCGTCCGACGATCTCGACAGTGGACAGCTGGGGCGCACTGTCGGCGGTCTGCGCCATGGCAGAGCCGCACGACAGGGCCGCCATGGCGAGCGTGAGGGGAAAGGGGGCGCGAGCGCCCCGGCAGGCAATAAGGAACATGAACGTACTGAAGAAAAATCGCCGGCCGCGATTCAGGGCGGCCGGATGGCATGCACGGACCCGCCCGCGGCGGCAACGCCGCCACGGCGAGAGAGAGAAGATCCAACTGGGATGCGGCCGCCTTGCGGTGCGGCATGCATCAGGCGATGGGAAGAGGGGGATCGCGCGATGCAAAAGGCCAGCGGCCAGGTGCTGGCACGAAGGCAAATGCCGCTGTGGGCTGTGGGCATTTGGGGCCGGCGCCTGCCTGCGGAACCGGCAGTCCGATGCCGCCTGACAATGCGGCGGGCTGCGCGAATGCCAGGCAACCGGCACAGGGGCCGTGCTCCAACGCGTGTGCCGGCTTCGCCGGCTGGGGCGCATCGTTTTGCTCCGCGCTGGCGGTCTCCGGGCCCGTGCCCATGGCGGCTTGCAGATGCTCCGCCTCGTGCAAGGGCAGCCCGATGCACGTGTGCAGGAACACGGCAAGCAGGAGCAGGCGAAGGAGGGCGCGGCGATGGTTCATGGCGAGGGCGCCGAATCATAGCGGCGTCTTTGCCGCTTTCCCGCCGAGGCAAAAGGGGTCAGGCGCTTTCGGTCGCCACTACCACCTGGTTGCGCCCTTGCTGCTTGGCCTGGTAGAGCGCCTGGTCGGCACGCTGGACGATGTCGGTTTCGTTGGTGTCCTTCAGGCTGCAAAAACTCATGCCCAGGCTCACGGTCAACTGGCCAACGGCCGGGAACTGGCTCTGGCTCACCGCGAAGCGGATCTTTTCAGCCACCACACGGCCCTCCTGCCGGTCCTGCGGCTCCGGCAGCAGCACCACGAATTCCTCGCCGCCGTAGCGCGCCACGAAATCGGTGATTCGCACACTGCCCGAGATCACCTGGGCCAATTGCTGGAGCACCGCGTCGCCGGCCTGGTGGCCATGGTGGTCGTTGACATGCTTGAAATGGTCGGCGTCGATGACCAGCAGTGCGAAGGTCCGGCCCGTGCGCTGAAAGAGCTGCACGTACTCGCGCAGCTTTTCATCGAACCTGCGGCGGTTGTAGAGCCCGGTGAGCGCGTCGTGAATGGCCAGGTTCTCCAGTTCCTGGTTGGCGCGGTGCAACGCCAGCGTGCGTTCCGCCACCTGGGCTTCCAGGGACGTGTTCAACTGGGACAGTTCGCGCTCCCGCTCGAGCAGGGACGCCGTCATCGACTGGAAGGAGTGGTTGAGTTGCGTGATCTCCGATGCGTGTTCGTCGCCCGGATAGATCGGCGTTCCAGCGCGGTTTTCGATCATGCGGGCGGCGCGGGCCAGCTGTTCGATGGGCCGGCTGATGCGCGCTGCCAGCCGGTAGGCCACCAGGGCGCAGGCCAGGGCCGTGAGCAGGCCGAGCAGAATCAGTTGCTGGCGCAGCGCTTTCACCGGGGCCAGTGCCTTGTCCAGCGGCTGGCGCAGAACGATGCGCCAGCCCAGATCGGTGTGCGCCACGGTCGGTAGCTCCACCATGCTGGTGAGGTACTCTGCGCCATCGCTCCATTGCAGGCGTTCCGACTGCGCCTGCGGAGAGGCGCCGGCAGGCAGATTCAACAGTCCGACATGCTGGAACGGGTAAAGAATGTGCCCGGCCCTGTCCGCGATCAGCACCTCCGCACCGTGCTGGCCGACCCGGTTCACCACGATGGACTCTACCGTCTCGGTCACCCAGGACCAGTGGGCGTGGGCACCCAGCACCCCCCGCAACTGGCCCTGCTCGTCCAGGATGGGGGCAGCGAAGTCGATGAAGCGCAGCGGCTGGTCCGGGTTGCGGTTGGGCAACTGCTTGGCGAGCAGCACGGCCTCGTGCACGTCGCCCACGAACAGCCCGGAGCGGGCGGACTGGAACCAAGGCCGGTGCTCGACCTGGGCACCGACCAGCACGCCATCAGTGGCTTGCGTGACCCGTCCGCTCGCGTCGGTGACGCCGATCCAGGCGTATTCGTTGTGGGTGGTCTTGCGCAGGTCCAGCGCCTGCCGCATCTCCTGAGCGGAAAGGTCGCCGCGGGTGAAGAGCGCCAACTGGCGCAGGAGGTCGATTTCCTGGGCCCGCTCGCGCAGGTTGGTCGCCAGCAGGTCGGCGGCCGATCGGGCACTGGTGTGCAGCAGTTCACCGCCGAACCGGGCCAGTTCCCCCGTGGCGATGTGGCCCACGTAGACCCCCACGCCCAGCAGGCTGGCAAGCGACAGCCCGCCGAACAGCAGGGTGAGCTGTCCCCTGAAGCTCTGGCGCGAGCCCTTGGCCTTGTCGGTGGTTTGCATAGCCTTTCGATTTTCTCCGGATCAGAAGGGGCTCTCTACAATGCCGGCCCTTTGGTCCTGGAAACCCCGCCCATGCATATCGTCGTCAACGAAGAACTCAAGGCCTATATCGACCCCCTGAGCCCCGAGGAGCACGCGGCCCTGGAGCGCAGCCTGCTGGCGGAAGGGTGCCGCGATGCGCTGGTGCTGTGGGGCGATGTGCTGGTGGATGGCCATAACCGGTACGGTATCTGCCAAAAGCACGGGTTGCCGTTCCAGACGGTTCAAAATCAGAATTTCCGCTCCATGGAAGACGTGCACCTGTGGATGATCGACCAGCACCTGGGTCGGCGTAGCGTATCGGACTTCCAGCGCGGCGTGCTGGCCCTGCGCAAGCGGGAGATTCTGGCCGATCGCAACGTGCGTGCCGCCAATGGCGAGGCCCTTCGGGGGGCTTCCCCCGGCGAACCCGGGGAGGATGCACACCCCCCCGGTGCCGCCGCCCCGGCCCCGACTGCAGCCGATGCGCTGGCGCAGGAGGCATCGCCAGAGCCCCAGCCGCTGTCCAGTCGGGAGGCCATTGCCAAGGCCGCACGGCTGAGCAGCAGCCAAGTGGTGATGATCGAAAAAATACGCAAGCAGGCCGCGCCCGAGGTGGTGGCAGCGGTCAAGGCGGGCGCCCTCTCACTGAACGCAGCGGCGGCCGTGGCCACGTTGCCGCAGGACGAACAGCGTGCGGCAGCCATGGCGGGAGGCGACGAACTCAAGCAGGCGGCCAAGCGGGTGCGCGAGGCCAGGCGCAAGCCCCGGGACGAGGCCGATGTCCCATCGCCCGAGACCCTGCAGTCGTTGCGTGAACGCGTGGCCGAACTCACGGCCGAGAACGAGGAACTGCGCCGCCAGCTGGCGGCCTGGCAGGCACAGCCGGGCGCCTAGCGTCAGGGCGGGGGGCGCACGGGCGGTTTTAGACGCCGCGCCCCATTTTTTCGAAGGTATCCGCACCTTGTGTGCGGGTGTTACTGCCATGCCATTGGGCTCTATGATTTGGGCCCACTCCGATCCGCGCCATGACATCTAACGCCCCTTCCTCCCAGATCCAGCGAGGCATGCCGATCCGGCTGTTCGCTGGCTTCATGTTGGCCGCGTTGGCCACGACCATCATCGCCCTGTTCACCTACCAGTCGCAGCAGGAGCGGGCCGAAGCGGTGACTCGCATCAATGCGGCCGTGGAATCGCTCACGCAGATGCAGACCGTCCTGTCCATCACGAAAGATGCGGAAACCGGTCAGCGCGGCTATCTGCTCACGGGCGAAACCCGCTACCTGCAGCCCTACACGGCAGCGCAGGCCGCGCTCAAGCCCGAGATGGGACGGCTGCGCACCCTGGTGCAGGCATCGCCCGAGCAGGTGCAGCGCTTCGAGCATCTGCAGGCCCTGGTGGCGCAGAAGATGACGGAACTCGACGAAACCGTGAACATGCGGCGCGCAGGCAATGCGGAGGGTGCGGCAGACGTGGTGCGCACGGACAAGGGCCGTGCAACCATGGACGCGATCCGCAACATCCTTCGGGAAATGCTGAACGCTGAGCGCCAGGAACTGGATACCCGGCGCGGCGAATGGGATGCCGCGGCGACCTTCGGCGCGTATTTCACCTGGGTCAGTTCGTTCGTGCTGCTGCTGCTGATCCTGATGTCCGCTGTCCTTGCCCGAAGCGATCACCGCGCCAAGGCCCAGGAGGACTGGATCAAGGGCGGCCTGGTGGGGCTGGGCAACCGGCTGCAGGGCGATCACCGCCTGAGCGATCTGGGCCCGATCGTGATGGACTACCTGGCAGACTGGCTGGGCGCGCGGGTGGGCGCGGCGTATGTGGCCGAAGGCGGCGGCGTGTTTCAGCGGTTCGGCAGCTATGCACTGGCCGATCCCCAGGCCGGTGCCCGTGTCTTGAGCGGCCAGGGCCTATTGGGGCAGGCCGCCGATTCCCGCCAGCTGATGCATGTGACGGACGTGCCGACGAACTACCTGCCGATCTCCTCTGGGGTGGGGCACGCCACGCCGGCCGAGATCGTGCTGGTGCCGGCCGTGCACAACGGTGTCGTGCATGCGGTGATCGAATTCGGATTCTTCCGTACGCTGCGCGACGCCGATCTGCAGTTGCTCACCCGCGCGTCGGAATTGCTCGCCACCTCCATCCGCTCGGCCATCGACCGGACCCGGCTCGAAGCCCTGCTGGAAGAAACCCAGCGCCAGGCCGAAGAACTGCAGGCACAGCAGGAGGAATTGCGCGTGAGCAACGAAGAGCTCGAGCAGCAGAGCCGGGTTCTGCAGGAGTCCCAAGCCCAGATGGAAGCGCAGCAGACCGAGCTGGAGCAGAGCAACGCCCAGCTGGAAGAGCAGACGCAGCAGCTGGAGTACCAAAAGCAGCAGTTGCTGCGCGCGCAGGATGCCCTGTCGCAAAAGGCCAACGACCTGGAGCAGGCCAGTCAGTACAAGAGCGAGTTCCTGGCCAACATGAGCCATGAGTTGCGCACGCCGCTGAACTCCAGCCTCATCCTGGCCAAGCTGCTGGCCGACAACAAGTCCGGCAACCTGACGGGCGAGCAGGTCAAATATGCCCAGACCATCCATGGTGCGGGCAACGACCTGCTGTCCCTCATCAACGACATCCTCGACCTGTCCAAGATCGAAGCGGGGCAGGCCACCATCTCCATCGAGCCGATGGACGTGGCCCGTGCGGTGAACGCGTTGGTGGAACCGCTGCGGCCCATCGCGCACGACAAGGGCCTGGCCCTGCATTGCACGGTGGAGCCAGGCGCCCCGGCCACCTTGCAGACCGACGTGCAGCGCTTCGGCCAGGTGCTGAAGAACCTGCTGTCCAACGCCCTGAAGTTCACCGAGCAGGGCGAGGTTTCGCTGCGCGTCGTCGGCAACGCCGACGGCACGGTGTCGTTCGCGGTCAGCGACACGGGCATCGGCATTCCCGAGCACCAGCAGGAACTGATCTTCGAGGCGTTCCGGCAGGCTGATGGCAGCACACACCGCCGGTATGGCGGCACAGGCCTCGGACTGTCCATTTCCCGTGACCTGGCGCAATTGCTCGGCGGCAGCATCGCCGTGCGAAGCACGCCGGGACAAGGCAGCGTGTTCACCCTGGTGCTGCCCCTCGTGGCGCCGCTGAATGCACCGCAGGACGCGGCGCGGCCCACCGCGCAGGCGTCTCCGGCCTCCGCGGTTCCCGCGCCGGCCAGCCGCCCGTCCGTGCCGCAGGCGGACGGCTTGCCCGTCGTGCTGCCGCCGCCCGCCCCGGTGCGGCGCCCGGCGAATGCCGTAGCGGACGACCGGGACCAACTGGCGCCTGGCCGCCGCACCATCTTGGTGGTCGAGGACGACGTGCGTTTCGCGCGCATCCTGCTGGACCTGTCGCGGGAGATGGGTTTTCAGTCCGTGATCACCCACACCGGTGGCGAAGGCCTGGCCGCAGCGCTTGAATACATGCCCAGCGCGGTCGTGCTGGACATGAACCTGCCGGACATTTCCGGCCTGGCGGTACTCGACCAGCTCAAGCGCAATCCGGTGACGCGGCACATTCCGGTGCATGTCGTCTCCGTGGCCGACTACGCCCAGGAGGCCATGGGCCGGGGGGCTATCGGCTACGCTCTCAAGCCCGTCAAGCGCGAAGAACTCGTGCAGGCCCTGGAGCGCATGGAGGCCAAGTTCACCCAGGCCATGCGCCGCGTGCTGGTGGTGGAGGACGACGAGCGCCAGCGCGAAAGCATGCACCACCTGCTGGCCAATGGCGATGTGGAGATCGTCGGTGCCGAGACGGCGCAGCGCGCGCTCGAACTGTTGCGCACGAGCACGTTCGACTGCATGGTGATGGACCTGAACCTGCCCGATCTGAGCGGTTACGAGCTGCTGGAGAAGATGGCCGGCCAGGAAGAGGTGGCGTTCCCGCCCGTCATCGTCTACACCGGCCGCTCGCTGTCGCGCGACGAAGAGCAGCGCCTGCGGCGCTACTCCAAGTCCATCATCATCAAGGACGCGCGCTCGCCCGAGCGGCTGCTGGACGAGGTCACGCTGTTCCTTCACCAAGTGGAGTCCAAACTGCCCGCGGACCGCCAGCAGATGCTGCAGATGGCCCGGGACCGGGAGTCCACCTTCGAGGGGCGCAACATCCTGGTGGTCGAAGATGACGTGCGCAACATCTTCGCGCTGTCCAGCGTGCTCGAGCCCACCGGTGCCAAGGTGCAGATCGCGCGCAACGGCCGCGAGGCGCTGGAAGCCCTGCAGCGCGCGCAGTCCGGCGATGCGGCCACGGTCGATCTCGTTCTGATGGACATCATGATGCCGGAGATGGACGGTTTCACCGCCATGAGCGAGATCCGCAAACGCCCCGAATGGCGTCGCCTGCCCATCATCGCGCTGACCGCCAAGGCCATGAAGGACGACCAGGAAAAGTGCCTGGCCGCCGGTGCCAACGACTACATCGCCAAGCCGCTGGATGTCGAGAAACTGCTGTCGCTCGTGCGCGTGTGGATGCCCAAATGAGCGAAGACCCGGCGGCGCAGCAGCAGCGAAAGAAGACGTTCGACATCGAGCAGCACCTGCTGGTCGAGGCCATCTACCAGCGCTACCACTACGACTTTCGCGGGTATGCGCAGGCCTCGCTCAAGCGCCGCCTGCAGACCGCGCTCACGCGTTTCCATTGCCGGTCGGTGTCCCAGTTGCAGCACCTGGTGCTGCACGACCCGGAAGTGTTTCCCGCCATGCTGGAATACCTCACGGTGCAGGTGAGCGAGATGTTCCGCGACCCGACGTACTTTCGGGCGTTGCGCGAAACCGTGGTGCCGGTGCTGCGCACCTATCCGTCGCTCAAGATCTGGGTGGCGGGCTGCAGCACGGGCGAGGAGGTGTATTCGCTGGCCATCCTGCTGCGGGAGGAGGGACTGCTGGAGCGCACCCTGATCTATGCCACCGACATCAACGCCAACGCCCTGCAGAAGGCCGAGGCGGGCATCTACGCCATCGAGCGCGTGCCGGCCTTCACGGAAAACCATGCCCGCTCGGGCGGGCGCACCTCGCTTTCGGAGCACTACACCGCCGCCTACGGGCGCGTGGTGCTCGACAAGAGCCTGCGCAAGCACATCGTGTTCTCGGACCACAGCCTCGCCACCGACAGCGTGTTCGCCGAAGTGCAGCTGGTGTCCTGCCGCAACGTGCTGATCTATTTCGACCGCGAGCTGCAGGACCGCGCACTGGGCCTGTTCCGCGATGCGCTGTGCCGCAAGGGCTTTCTTGGGCTGGGGTCGAAGGAGTCGCTGCGCTTTTCGTCGCATGCGGGCGAGTTCGAAGAGCTCGTGCCGCAGGACCGCCTGTACCAGAAGAAAGGCGGGGCATGAGCGACCGCATCCGCCCGCAGGCGGTGGTGATCGGCGGCTCCGCGGGGAGCATCGAAGCGCTCTCGGTCCTGCTGCCGGCGCTGCCGTCCGGCCTGCGGGCCGCGGTCTTCGTGGTGCTGCACCTGCCGCGCGAGCGGCCCAGCCTGCTGTGCGAAATCTTCCAGCCGAGCTGTGCCGTGCCTTTGCGCGAAGCCCAGGACAAGGAGCCGGTGGAGCCCGGGACCGTTTACTTCGCGCCGCCGGACTACCATCTGCTGATCGATGCCGGGCCTTCGCTGGCCCTGTCCGTGGACGATCCGGTGCATTTTTCGCGCCCGTCCATCGATGTGCTGTTCGAATCCGCGGCGGACGCGTATGGTGAGCGCTTGCTTGGCATCCTGCTGTCGGGCGCCAACAGCGACGGAGCGCAAGGGTTGGCAGCCGTGCAGGCCGCGGGGGGCACTACGGTCGTGCAGGACCCGGACAGCGCCCCCATGCCCTTCATGCCCGAAGCCGCGATGAGCGCCTGCACCCCCGGCCATGTCCTTTCCCCGCAGCGCATCGCTTCGCTGCTCGAGACCCTGTTCCATCGGAGAGCTTCTTGATACCCGCCCCCATCCCGCCGTCCCCCATGCGCACTGCCCCGGTGAAGTGCCTGATCGTCGACGACGTGGAGGAAAACCTGATCGCCCTGGAGGCCTTGCTGCAGCGCGACGACGTGCAGGTTCTCAAGGCCGCTTCGGGCTCCGAGGCGCTGGAGCTGCTCCTCGTGCACAACGACGTGGCCCTGGCGCTGCTGGACGTGCAGATGCCCGAGATGAACGGCTTCGAGCTGGCCGAGCTGATCCGCGGCAGCGAGCGCACCCGGCATGTGCCGCTAATCTTCATGACGGCGGGCTCACGCGACCAGAACTGGCAGTTCAAGGGCTACGAGACCGGTGCGGTCGACTTTCTCTACAAGCCCATCGATCCGCACGTGCTGGTGAACAAGGCCAACGTGTTCTTCGACCTGCAAAAGCAGAAGGTGGCCCTCGCGCGCGAACTGCAGGAACGCACCGAAGCCCTGCGGGTGAACGAGATGTTCATGGCCGTGCTGAGCCATGACCTGCGGGGGCCTTTGAGCGCCCTCCTGGCGAGCGCGCTGGTGCTTCAGCGGCCGCAGGAGCCCGACAAGGTGCAGGCCATCGCCGGCAAGATGCAGTCGAGCGCACAGCGCATGGGCCGAATGATCGAGGACCTGCTGGATGTGACGCGGGCGCGCCAGTCCGGCGGGCTGCCCGTGAAGACCGGGCCCGCCGACCTGGGCGAGCTGGTGCAGCGCCCGGTGCACGAGCTGCACGTCAGCCACCCCGACCGGACCATCGAGATCACGCAAAAGGGCAACCTGACGGGCCAGTGGGATGCCGAGCGCCTGTGCCAGGTGGCGGCCAACCTCCTGGGCAATGCCATTCACCACGGCGATGCGGCCGAGCCGGTGCAGGTGATGCTGGACGGCACGGCGCCCGACCGGGTGGAGTTCACCGTGCGCAATGCCGGCACGATTCCCCCGGCACTGGTGCCCCACCTGTTCGATCCGTTCCGGGGGCGGGAGCGCGAGCCGGGGCAACACCAGGGGCTGGGGCTGGGCCTCTACATCGTGCACCAGATCGTGCAGCGCCATGGCGGCCGCATCGACGTCTGCTCGCGCGAGGGCCACACGGCCTTCCATGTGCAGTTGCCCCGCCAGCCGGCCGTGGCCCGTCCGGCAGCACGCTGATCTGCCCCACGGGCCGCACACGGCCTGGGCCTGCTTCAGCGAGCGTTGGGATCTATTGGCGTGGCCGCGGCGGCTGTGCTGCCAGAAGAACAAAAAAAAGGGGGCACGAAGCCCCCGTTCACTGTGGCGGTGCTCTGCGGTCAGGCGGGGTGATTGGAGCTGGATCCGCGCAATTGATCGCGAATCGAATCCATGAGCTCTTCCAGCTCTTCCAGCTCGAATGGCTTGAGCAGCGCACGCACATTGGGGCCCAGGGCATTCAGTCCGTGGCCGAACTGGTAGCCCGAGCACAGCACGATCCAGCGCTGCGGATTCTCCGCCACCAGTTGGCGGCACAGGTCGGTGCCCGACATGCCGGGCAGGCTGACGTCGGTAACGACCAGGTCATAGGGGCCCTGCGCATCCAGCTTCAGCGCCTCCTCGGCGGTCGCGCACAGCGACACTTCACGGTCGTCCCCCTCCAGCAGCATGCCGATGGTTTCGCGGAGCTCCGCGTTGTCCTCTACGTAAAGGATGCGCAAGGGAGGGGTCATGCTGTGGTCGGTCCGGTCGAGCGGTCTGTGAAGGTCTCCGGCTGGCGGTCGCGCGTCAGTGGAAAACGGGGTGGAGGGGTGGGCCAGCGCTTGCATCATGCCAGCGTGCGCACGGAGGGTTCGCGCGCCCATTGTCGCGTGCTGGCCGCTTGAATGAAAGCTGCTGTCTCAGCGGGGTCCACCACGCCGGCGTCCGGCTGGATGCCGGCGGCCTTCAGGATCGGCTGCGAGCCCTTGCACGCGGCGATGGCCTTGAGGTGGCCGAAGGCGTCGCGGAACCAGTCCACGGCAGCGGCTTCGCGCGACAGTTGCTCGCCCGCTTCGGGCGACAGGACCGAGGCCACGGCGTCGAACACCGTGGAGGGCGTGCCGGCCAACTGGCCATCGGCCGGCAGCCGCGAGCCGTCCGCCAGCACGGCGCCGCCCACCTTCGGGGCCACGATCTTGACTGTGGCACCGGCCTTTTCCGCCGCCTTGCGCAGCGCGGCGATGGGTGCGGCGGCCGAGCCGTCCGCCACCAGGATGCCCACGCAGCGACCCTCCAGCGTGGGCTTCATGCGGTCGATGATGCGCAGCGCGGGTGACAGCGGCAGGTCCTGCACGGCGGCGGCTGCCGGGAACGGCTCGGGGAGTTCCGGCATGCCCAGTCCGTCCGCCACGCGGCCGGCCAGGCTGTCGTCCACATTGCGCAATTGCGCCACCACGGCCGTCCGCACAGCCGGCGTTTCGACCTTGGACAACTCGAACACCAGGGCCGATGCCATGTGGGCCTGTTCCAGCGGGCTCTGGCTGCGAAAGAACATGCGCGCCTGGCTGTAGTGGTCGGCAAAGCTCTCGGGCCGCACGCGGCCCTTGGCGCCGCCATCGGCCACTTCGGCGAAATGCCGTGTGCCCTGTGCCAGCGAGGCGCGCGGGCTGTCTCCGAGCAGGCTGCTCGGCTCATAGGCCACGCGGCCCTTGGGCACCTGCATCTGCATGTGGCCGTCGCGCTGCATGTTGTGGAAGGGGCACTTGGGCGCGTTGATCGGGATCTGCACGAAATTCGGGCTTCCCAGGCGCGACAGCTGCGTGTCCAGGTATGAGAACAGGCGGCCCTGCAGCAGCGGGTCGTTGGAGAAGTCGATGCCCGGCGGCACGTTGGCGGGGCAGAACGCCACCTGCTCGGTCTCGGCGAAGAAGTTGTCGGGCCAGCGGTTGAGCACCATGCGGCCGATCATCTTGAGCGGCACCAGCTCTTCGGGGATGAGCTTGGTCGGGTCCAGATGGTCGAAGGGGAACGCCTCGGCCTCTTCTTCGGTGAACAGCTGCACGCCCAGTTCCCACTCGGGGAAGCTGCCGGCCTGGATGGACTCGAACAGGTCGCGGCGATGGAAATCGTTGTCCGCCGCCTGCAGCTTCAAAGCCTCGTCCCACACCGTGGACTGGATGCCCAGCTTGGGACGCCAGTGGAACTTCACGAACGTGCTCTGGCCTTCTGCGTCGAGCAGTCGGAAGGAATGCACGCCGAAGCCTTCCATGGTGCGCAGGCTGCGCGGAATGGTGCGGTCGCTCATGGCCCACATGATCATGTGCATGGCCTCGGGCATCAGCGAGATGAAATCCCAGAACGTGTCGTGCGCGCTGGCCGCCTGCGGAAAGCCGCGGTCGGGCTCCATCTTCACGGCATGCACCAGGTCGGGAAACTTCATCGCATCCTGGATGAAGAACACCGGGATGTTGTTGCCCACCAGATCCCAGTTGCCTTCTTCGGTGTAGAACTTGACGGCGAAGCCGCGCACGTCGCGCGGGGTGTCCACCGAGCCGGCGCCGCCGGCCACGGTGGAGAAGCGGCAAAACAGTGGCGTCTGCTTGCCCACCTCGGTGAGGATGCGGGCGGTGGTGTACTGAGACAGCGATTCGGTCAGCTCGAAGAAGCCGTGCGCGGCGGTGCCACGGGCATGCACGATGCGTTCGGGAATGCGCTCGTGGTCGAAATGCGTGATCTTTTCGCGGAGGATGAAGTCCTCCAGCAGCGTGGGGCCGCGGGGCGTGGACCGCAGCGAATTCTGGTTGTCCCCGACCGGAATGCCCTGCTGGGTGGTGAGCACCGGGTGGGCGCCTGCGGCCTGCTGCTGCAATTCGCCCCCGGTGCCGCGCAGTTCTTCGCCTTCGTGGGCCTGGGACGAGGGGGCGGAGGCCTTTTTCACGGGACGTGGAACTGCGGGTGCTTTTGCCATGGAGGGGCCTTTTGGTTGAGATTGCCGTGGGACCGCCGATCTTTTGCCGTGCAGGGGGGCGCTGGTGTAGGACAAGCCCGCGTCGGCCGGACTGCCCGCAGGGCGGATCACCGGGCGAGCTGCCGCGCGGGCTGGCACTTCGATGCGCTGTCCACTGACAAGGCGCGCCCGCGATGGGGCACATACTCCAGTAGCGGCTGATGCGGCATCGATCGAATGACCGACCCACCAGACGCAGGCTCTTTCCCATCTACCACCACGGCAGGCCCCATGATCCGAATGAAACTCCAGTTGGAGTTGGAGTACGCGGTAGGCGATCCCGGCGCTGACTTCGTCTTCAACATCCACGCAGCGCAGACGCGTTGCCAGATCGTTCAGGACGAGAACCTGGTCATCAGCCAGGACATTCCGACCCACTTGCACACCGATCCCGCCACGGGCACCCGCTGCCTGCGGCTGCATGCCGAACCCGGGCCACTCACGCTGGCCTATACCGCGACGGTGGACCTGCACCACCACACCGCCGATCCGGCGCTCATTCCCGAGGTCGGCGTTCGCCACCTGCCCGACGATGTCGTGGGCTACATCTTTCCCAGCCGCTACTGCCAGTCGGACCGGCTGGCCACGCTGGCGATGCGCGAGTTCGGTCACCTGTGGCAGGGCTATAGCCGTGTTCAGGCGATCTGCGACTGGGTGCGCAACCACGTGACCTTCCGCTCCAACACCTCCAACTCGACCACCTCGGCGGTCGACACGTTTGTCGAGCGCGTCGGCGTCTGCCGCGACTTCGCCCACCTGATGATCGCGCTGTGCCGGGCAGTGAACATTCCCGCGCGCATCGCCACCGGCACCGACTACGGCGCCGACCCGGCGCTGGGGCCGCCGGACTTCCACGCCTACGTCGAGGCCTATCTCGGCGACCGCTGGTACCTGTTCGATCCGTCGGGCACGGCCATTCCCATGGGCATGCTGCGCCTGGCCACCGGCCGGGATGCCGCGGACGTGGCGTTCGCCACCATCTTCGGCAGCGTGCAGTCACAACCGCCGAAGATCCGCGCATGGGCCGTCCAAGACCCGTCGCGGGGCTTGCAGTTGCCGCAGCATTCGTCCTTGGCATTGTCCACCGATGCGCCGCAGAGTTCGGGCGCGTCACCCTTGATGTCCGGTGGCCACTCGGTGATGGCCGGCTGAGGCCTACGGGCCGGAAACGCAGTGGCTCCGGCCCGGGCTGTTTGCGGCCCTGCCCGGGGGCATCGCTGGCCGGCGGAAGCAGCCGGTATGCCTGGTGACCGTGAAAACTGCTCGATGCCCTAGTAATCATTGGCTCGATTGCTATATATTTAGTAGCAATCAAGGCCCCGGCACTGGTGCGCCAAGGCGGTCATGGCATCTCCGATGTCCGGCGCGGGCAGGCCGGCCCCGCTTCGCGCAGTTGCATGGCTCTTCGGGTGAATCCCTCCTTTCCGTTCGTGGCAGGGTTGGAATGCAGCCTCACGGAGAGGTGGCCAGGCCCTGCTGTACAGGACCTGGCGGCAGGTACAGGGCGAACACGGGCTGGAATACCGGCTTCGGGCCCGCGCGTGCGAAACCTTTCTTTCGCCACCCTGCAACGCCGAGCGCCTTTCATGCCATCCGCTGCCCTTCCTTCATCGCTCCCTTCCCGCCGCGCGGCGGTGGACGGCGGTTTGCACGAGGGGGCTGGGTCCGGCAGCCCTCGGGCTGGTCCGCACCCTCGTGCACCGGCCTCTCCCCGTGCTTCGGCGCAACGGCAGGAGCCCACCGCGATCCTGCCGCGCTCGCCCATCCCTCCCGGTGACCCCGCCGCCGCGAGCGCGGCCAGCTTGCCGCCCCGTGCCTTGCCCCAAGCTTCGCCCCCTGGTCCCGCCTGGGGCGCGCTGGCCTCGCGCGGCATGCACCTGCTGCAGCCCCATCCCGCCGTGCTGCGGTTCGGTGCCCGGCACCTGGCGTCTCCCGTCCTGTGGCTGGGCGAGCAGATGCGAACGCACTCCGAATGGACCTTGCTGGCCGTGCACACGCTGCAAGACCCAGCCTCTGCCGCTGCATTGGCGCAGCGTGTGGCGCTGGCGGCCGGGCTGTTGGCCACCGGCACCGCCGCGCTGTCGCGGCAATTGCAGGAGCGCGACGATCCGCAGGCCGTGGCCCGCATCGCGCAAGCGCTGGTGGACCTGGATGCCGCGCGGCTGGCGGGCGAGCTGCTGGGCGAGGCGGTCCAGGGCCTGCTCCAGCGGCTGCCCGACCGCGACGTGGCAGGACTTCAGTTGTTCGTGGGGATCGGCGCGGTGATGGCCCACTGGCACCTGAAGCACCGCGCCCCGGCGCCTGCGCCGATTTCGCCCCCGGAGGTGCCGGACACCACCGCGACCCCGGTCACCACCACGGCGCATGGGGAACCTCCCCGCCCACGAAGCGCAGGGCTGGACCGCGTGGTCCTGGCCAACGCGGTGGTGGCCCTCCACCATGCGGGGCAGGGCGTGCTGGGCGAGGGGTACGCCCGTGGCGTGGCCGAATCGCTGTCCGACGGCGTGCGGGAGGCCGTGGGCCAGTGGCTGGCGCGGGCACGGGAGCGGCGGTAGCGCTACGCGACCGCCGATCACCCCGCCCGGCGGAAGGTCAGGTTCACGCGGACCGCTCCCCACTCCGCGTGGTGGCCCTGCGCCACGGGCAGCACGCCGTGAAAGCGCAGTCGGTCCTCCCCGCCCCATACCACCACGTCGGCATGGCGCAGCGGCACGCGCAGGGCGCGGTCGCCGCGCGCCAGGCCGCCCCAGAGGAACGTGGCCGGGAGCCCGAGCGAGACCGAGACGATGGGCGCCCGCAGGTCGCGTTCGTCGCGGTCCTGGTGCAGCGACAGGCGCGTGCCCGGGGCATACCGATTGACCAGGCAGGCATCCGGGACGAAATCCGCAAAGCCGGCCGCTGCCGCCGCCTCGCCCGCCAGCGTGGACAGCACGGCAGGCAGGGCGGGCCACGGCCGGCCGCTGTCCGGGTCCACGGCGACGTAGCGGTAGCCGCGCGCATCGCTCACCCAGCCCAGGGCGCCGCAGTTCGTGGTGGCCACCGACATGCGGCGCCCGCCCGGCGTGGCCATGTGGCGCCACGGCGCCTGCCGCGCGATGGCGGCCACCTGCGCGTGCAACGCCACGGCCACGGGGCGGGCGAAGCCGCGCAGCAGCACCGCGCCGGGCCCGAGGACGAGCCGGCCGCCCGGCGCTTCATCGGTGTCGAACAGGTCGTCGGTCATGGAGTGAGCGAAGAAGGGCCGAGGCCAGGGCCACCACCGGGGGCCTTGCCGTCAGGCCGCGTCATGAAAAATGAGGCCCATGGTATGCCGCTGCCCCGAGCGCACCCGCGACACGCCGTGCCGCATCTGCACGCGGTAGGGCCCGCGCGTGCCCTGCACCGGCCGGTGGTGCACCGCGAACACCACCGCATCGCCCTGGCGCAGCGGCACCACCTCGGGCCGCGACTGCATGCGCGGGCGCTGCTCGGTCAGCACGAACTCCCCACCCGTGAAATCGGTCCCCGGCGCGGAGAGCAGCACGGCCACCTGCAGCGGAAACACGTGCGCGCCATACAGATCCTGGTGCAGGCAGTTGTAGTCGCCGGGGCCGTACTGCAGCAGCAGCGGGGTGGGGCGCGTCTGGCCGGCCGCATGGCACCGCGCGATGAACGCCGCGTGGTCCGCCGGAAAGCGGTCTTCCAGGCCCAGGGCCGCCTGCCACCGGTTGGCCACCGGCACGAGGTGCGGATAGAGCCCGGTGCGCAGCGCCGCGATGGCCTCGGGCAGCGGGTACTGGAAGTACTGGTATTCGCCACGCCCGAAGCCGTGGCGCTCCATCACCACGCGGCTGCGAAAGCGCGTGGGCTGCGCGTAGAGGCCGGCGAGGGCGCGGCAGTCGGCCGCGGGCAGCAGTGCGTCGATCACGGCGCAGCCCTGGCCGTCCAGCGCCTGGGCCACGGCGTTCCAGTCGATGGCGCACGGGTCGCGCGCGCTCATGCCTGGGCCTCCTTGTCCAGCAGCGCCCGCTTGCGCTCCACGCCCCAGCGGTAGCCGGAGAGCGCGCCGTCGGTGCGCACCACCCGGTGGCACGGAATGGCCACGGCCAGGGCATTGGCCCCGCACGCCTGGGCCACGGCCCGCACCGCGCGCGGCGCGCCGATGCGCTCGGCGATCTGCGCGTAGCTGGCCGTCTCGCCGGGGGCGATGGCCTGCAGCGCGGTCCACACCCGCTGCTGGAACACCGTGCCCTGCACGTCCAGCGGCAGGGCCAGCCCGCGCCGGGGCGCATCAACGAAGCCGATCACCTGCGCCATCCACTGCTCGAACGCGGCATCGGCCCCGAGCAGTTCCGCGCGCGGAAAGCGGTCCTGCAGATCGCGCACCAGCGCGTCGGGGTCGTCGCCCAGCAGCAGGGCGCACAGGCCCCGCTCGCTGGCCGCCGCCAGCACCGCGCCCAGGCTGCACTGGCCCACCGCGAAGCGGATGCGCACCTGCGCGCCCCCGGTGCGGTAGCGGCTGGGCGCCATGCCGAGCACGCGGCCAGCCTCTTCGTAAAAGCGCCCCTGCGATCCATAGCCCGCGGCATAGAGGGCCTCGGTCACCGTGCCGGCGTGGGGCAGGCCGTCGCGCAGCTTTCCCGCGCGGTGCGCTGCGGCGTAGGCGCGCGGCGTGAGGCCGGTGGCTGCCTTGAACACGCGGTGCAGGTGGTGCGGGCTGAGCCCGGCGGCTTGCGCCAGCGCGTCCAGCGACGGTGGAGGCTCGCTGGCTTCGATCAGGCGGCACAGCCGCGCCACTGTCTCGGCATGCGGATCGAAGCCGGCGGGCCGGTCCGGGTGGCAGCGCCGGCAGGGCCGGAAGCCGGCGCGCGCCGCCGCCTCGGCCGTGGCATGGAAGTCCACGTTCTCTGGCCGGGCGGGCCGGGCGGCGCACGAGGGCCGGCAATACACGCCGGTGGTGCGGACCGAATAGACGAAGCGGCCATCGGCCTGGGCGTCCCGCGCCGCGACGGCCGCCCACCGGGGATCGGCCAGCGTGGCGGCGGCGCGCTGCGCCGCCGGGGACATGGGGCGTGGGGTGGGGCAGGAGTGGGGGCGGGAAGCCATGGCGTCGATTCCTCGTTCAATGGTAAGGGCCTGGCCTTGAATCTACGCACGGCGCGGCGGGCCCGCACCCCGGTTCTTGCGATCGCATTCGCAGGCCGACGGGCAGTGCCCACAGGCGTGCACGGTCATGGGAGGCGGCCTAGCATCACACGTTCGCCCTTTGCAATGGAGTTGCCATGACCACCCCCCCGGCCCCTGCCACCCCCGTCCCCCTCAAGATCGATTTCGTCTCCGACGTGTCCTGCCCCTGGTGCGCCATCGGCCTGCACGCGCTGGAGCAGGCCCTGGACCGGCTGGACGGCACGGTGGCGGCGCAGCTGCACTTCCAGCCGTTCGAGCTCAATCCCCAGATGGCGCCGGAAGGCCAGGACATCGCCGAGCACCTGGCCGAAAAATACGGTGCCACGCCTGAGCAGTCGCAGAGCAACCGCGAAGCCATCGCCGAACGCGGCGCCGCGCTGGGCTTCACGTTCGACATGGGGCAGCGCAGCCGCATCTACAACACGTTCGATGCGCACCGCCTGCTGCACTGGGCGGGCGAGGCGGGCGGCGAGGCTGCGCAGACGGCCCTGAAGCACGCACTGTTCAAGGCCTACTTCACCGATGGGCAGAGCCCGGGCGACCATGGCGTGCTGGTGCGCGCGGCGGCCGGCGCCGGCCTGGATGCGGACCGGGCGCAGGCCGTGCTGGCCTCGGGCGAATACGCCGACGTGGTGCGCGAACGCGAGGCGTTCTACCAGCAGCACGGCATCCATTCGGTGCCGGCGGTCATCATCAACGACCGCCACCTCATCCAGGGCGGCCAGCCGCCCGAGGTGTTCGAGCAGGCGCTGCGCCAGATCGCCGCCGGCCAGTGATTCGGATCAGCTTTTTGCTATATAAATAATAGCAATGAAGGCAATGGGTACTAGGGCATGGGGGCGATTCGGCCACGAATCGCTTGCCCGGGCCCCGTGCCTCACTTCTTGAGCGGAATCGGCGTGGCGCGGTCCACCGGCACGGCGGTCACCGCGTTCTGCGGCGAGCCTTCGATGAGCCGGTCGGAGTACGTCAGGTACACCAGCGTGTTGCGGGCCGGGTCCACCATTCGCACGATGCGCAGGCGCTTGAACAAAATGGAGATGCGTTCGCTGAACACCTCGTCCTGCTGCTTGAGCGGCGGCTTGGGGAACGCGATGGGCCCGGTCTGACGGCAGGCGATGGAGGCCTCGGCCTTGTCCTCGGCCAGCCCGAGCGAGCCCTTGATGCCGCCGGTGCGGGCGCGCGACACGTAGCAGGTCACGCCCTGCACGGCTGGGTCGTCGTAGGCCTCCACGATGATGTCGTGGTCGCGGCCCAGGAGCTTGAACGCGGTGTCCACGGTGCCGATGGTCTCGGCCTGGGTGCACAGCGCGGCGGCGGCCAGCCCGAGTGCCAGCGCGGCACGGGGCAGGGCATGGGAGAGGCGGCGGGCGGCGGTCATGCGGCCACCTCCGCGCAGCGCTTGGCCAGGTGCGCCAGGGCTTCTTCCACCTGGTCCACCAGCACGAGGCACAGGTCGCCCGGCTGCAGCCGATCCAGCGCCGAATCGATGGCGATGAACTCGCCGCGGATCTCCTCGATGTGCTTGGTGCGCGAGGCGCCCGCCAGGCCCTCGCGCAGCAGCGCCATCACCTCGCCGTCGGCACGGCCGCGCTGGGCCGCGTCCTGGTAGAGGATCACGTCGTCGAACGCCGCGCCCAGGATCACCGTCTGGTCGCGGATGTCCTCGTCGCGCCGGTCGCCCGCGCCGCTGATGACCACGCTGCGGCGGTTGCCCGGCAGCGCATCGACGGCGGCCACCAGGGCGCGCATCGCGTCCGGGTTGTGGCCGTAGTCGGCGATCACCGTGGCGCCCTTGAAATCCATCACGTTGAAGCGGCCGGGGGCGTTGTCGCTGTCGTTCACGAAGCCCGAGAGCCCGCGGCGGATGGTCTGCCATGGCAGGCCCGCGCCCCAGGCGGCGGCCACCGATGCCATGACGTTCTCGACCTGGAAACCGATCTTGCCGTTGCGCGTGATGGGCACGTCGCGCAGGTGGATGGTCTCGCGCCACGAGCCTTCGGCCGCGACGATGGACTCGCCGTCCATGTACACCGACCGGTGGCCCTGCGCGCGGTGCGTGGCCATCACCGGGTGGTGGCGGTCGCTGGCGAAGTAGATCACCTTGCCCGGCGTGGACGAGGCCATGGCCGCGACGATGGGGTCGGCCGCGTTGAGCACGGCGTAGCCGTCCGGCGCCACGTTCTGCACGATCACGCGCTTGAGCACGGCCAGGTCGTCCACCGTGGTGATGTAGTTCAGGCCCAGGTGGTCGCCGGCGCCGATGTTGGTCACCACGGCCACCTGGCAGCGGTCGAAGCCCAGGCCCTCGCGCAGGATGCCGCCGCGCGCGGTTTCGAACACGGCCGCATCCACCTCGGGGTGCAGCAGCACGTTGCGCGCGCTCTTGGGGCCGGAGCAGTCGCCGCTGTCGATCTGGCGGCCGTTCACGTACACGCCGTCGGTGTTGGTCATGCCCACGCGCAGGCCCTGGGCCGAGAACAGGTGCGCGATCAGGCGCGCGGTGGTGGTCTTGCCGTTGGTGCCGGTCACGGCCACCACGGGAATGCGCCCGTCCTGCCCGTTGGCGAAGAGCTTGTCCACCATGGCCTGGCCCACGTTGCGGGGCTTGCCGTAGCTGGGCGCCAGGTGCATGCGCAGGCCGGGCGCGGCGTTTACCTCGACGAAGCCGCCGCCTTGCACTTCCAGCGGCTGCAGCACGTTCTCGGCCACCATGTCCACGCCGCAGATGTGCAGGCCCACCATCTGGGCCGCGGCGATGGCGCGGGCCGCCACCTCGGGGTGCACGTCGTCCGTCACGTCGGTGGCGGTGCCACCGGTGGACAGGTTGGCGTTGTTGCGCAGGATCACGCGCTGGCCCTTGGCCGGCACGGCGTCGGGCGTGAGGCCCTGCATGGCCAGCCGCGCCACGGCGATGTCGTCCAGGCGGATCTTGGTGAGCGAGGTGGCGTGGCCCTCGCCGCGGCGCGGATCGAGGTTGACCAGGTGCACCAGCTCGCGCACGGTGCGCTCGCCGTCGCCCAGCACCT
Source organism: Acidovorax sp. BLS4 (assembly GCF_032929295.1). NCBI lineage: Bacteria > Pseudomonadati > Pseudomonadota > Betaproteobacteria > Burkholderiales > Comamonadaceae > Acidovorax > Acidovorax sp. BLS4. Next base: position 3,526,042 of record NZ_CP136797.1, on the reverse strand, counting down.
GCGGCGGCTCGCGGCGCGCGGCGGCCACCAGCTGGTCGCCCACCACCAGGAGGCGGAAATCATGGCCCGGCAGGAAGCGCTCGACCATCACCGTGCCGTATTCGGCGGCGGCGCGGAAGGCCTCGTCGAGCTGCGAGCGCTCGGTGATGTTCACCGTCACGCCCTTGCCCTGGTTGCCGTCCTGGGGCTTGACCACCACGGGCAGGCCGACTTCCTGCGCGGCCTTCCAGGCATCGTCCACCGACTCGACCGGGCGGCCCAGCGGCACGGGCACGCCGGCGGCGTGCAGCAGGCGCTTGGTGAGGTCCTTGTCCTGCGCGATGGATTCGGCCACGGCGCTGGTCGAATCGACCTCGGCGGCCTGGATGCGGCGCTGCTTGGAACCCCAGCCGAACTGGACCAGGCTGCCCGACGTGAGCCGGCGCCACGGAATGCCGCGTGCCGCGGCGGCCTCGACGATGGAGCCGGTGCTGGGGCCCAGCCGTTCGTCCTCGTCCAGCTCGCGCAGGCGCGCCACGGCGGCCTCGGCGTCGAAGTGGCCGCCTTGCAGCGCGGCCTGGATCAGCGCCTGGGCATCCTCGAAGGCCTGCCGGCCCACGGCCTCTTCGCTGTACTCGACGACCACCTGGTACACGCCGCGGTCCACGGTGGCCGAGATGCGGCTGAAGCTGACGGGGCAGCCGGCCTGCGCCTGCAGCGCCAGGGCCGCGCCGCCCAGGACATGGGCCAGGGAGACATCGGCATCGCTGCCCTCGGGGTGCAGCACGCCCACGGCGGGAAACAGCGCGCGCAGCCGGGATTCGAAGCCATCGATCTGGCGCATGGCGAGTTCGGATTCGGCACAGGTCACCACGGCCTCGATGGCGGTGTGGCGGCTCCAGAGGTTGGGGCCGCGCAGGGCCCGGGTGCGGGATACGTCCATGGAAAAGCGTCTCTTTCTTGGGGTTGCCGGCGCGGGCGCCGGCTCGAGTCCATGCGGTCGTTGAAAGGGGTCTAGCGGGCCGGTGCGGCGCAGGGCAGCTCGGGCTCGAACGTCTTGATGCCCGCGCCGATCAGGTCCGGCGCGATGTCCAGCGCCCAGGCCGTTGCCACGATGGCCAGCAGGGTGTCGGGCTCGGTCTGCACGGCATTGCGGCCGAACGTCAGGTCGGCCAGCGCGCCGAGCACATGCTCGGCCGAGCCGGTGGCCAGCACCACCCGGCCTGCCTTCACGAAGACGGCGCGGCCGTTGTCCTGCGCGCGGTGCTCCGCGATCGCGGGCAGCGTGCCGTCCTGGGCGTACAGCACCACGGCGCCGTCCGACAGCGGGGCCAGCTCCAGCACCTGGGGCTCGGCGGCGTTCAGCACTGCGGCACCGCCGGGCAGCACCACGTCGATCTGCGTGCGCAGCACCTTGAACATCTGGTCCTGCTCGAACACGTCGAACTCGGCCAGCCCGTCCTTGCCGTCCATGTCGGTCACCACGCCCACCTGGCAGCGGTCGTAGGCCAGGCCGTCGCGCAGGATGGTGCGGGCGTCGTTCTCGATCACGGCGGCCTGCACCATCTGGTTCATCAGCAGGCGGTGCGCGGCTTCCCAGTGGGCGCTGTCGGTGGTGTCCACGCAGCGGCGGTCCAGGAACAGACCCTCGCGGCAGGCCAGGCCCGTGTGGCGCCCGCCCAGGTGCATGAGCCAGCCCACCACGCGGGCGATGGTGCTGGTGCCGCGCGTGCCGGCCACGCCGACCAGCGGAATGCGGCCGATCGTGCCGTCGGCGTTCTCTTCGGCCGGGAACAGGTGCTCGGCAATCGCCTGGCCCACGGGGCGCGGCGCGCCGATGGCGGGCTTCAGGTGCATGAGCAGGCCGGGGCCGGCGTTCACCTCGACGATCGCGCCGCTCTGCTCCTGCAGCGGGCGGCCGATGTCGCGCGCCACGAGGTCGATGCCGGCGATGTCCAGGCCCACCACCTTGGCCGCCAGTGCGGCGATGTAGGCCACCTCGGGGTGCACTTCGTCGGTGCAGTCCACGGCCACGTTGCCGTTGCGCTGCACCACGACTTCGCGGCCGGCCTCGGGCACGGCCGTGGCGCTGAGGTCCTGGCGCTTGAGTTCGAGCTGCACGGCCACGTTGGTGTCCACCTGGATCAACTCGAGCGGGTATTCCTCTTCGTAGCCGCGGCGCGGGTCGGAGTTGAGCTGCGTGTCGATCAGCTCCTGCACGGTGGATCGGCCGTTGCCGGTGATGCTCACCACCTCGCCGCGCGCGGCGGCCACGACCTTGCCGCCCACCACGAGCACCCGGTGCTCGTCGCCGGGGATGAAGCGCTCGACCATCACGTCGCTGCCCTCGGGGTAGGCCACGTGGTAGGCCGCCTCGATGTCGGCCTGCTTGCGCAGGTCCAGCGTCACGCCACGGCCATGGTTGCCGTCCGAGGGCTTGACGACCACCGGCAGGCCGATGTCCTGCGCGGCTTCCCAGGCCTCTTCGGGGCTGTTGACGACCTGGCCCTCGGGCACGGGCACGCCGCACGACTTGAGCAGGCTCTTGGTCAGGTCCTTGTCGCTGGCGATGCCTTCGGCGATGGCGCTGGTGAACTCGCTCTCGGCCGTCCAGATGCGGCGCTGCGAGGCACCGTAGCCCAGTTGCACCAGGTTGCCGTCGTTCAGCCGGATGTGCGGAATGCCGCGGTCGGTCGCGGCGGTGACGATGCACGCGGTGCTGGGGCCGAGGTACTGGTCGTCCACCTCGGTGCGCACGCGCGCCACGGCGGCCTGCACGTCGAACGGGGTGTCATTGATGGCCGCCATGATGAGCTGGTGGCCCTGCTCGAGCGCCACGCGCGCCACGCGCTCGTCGCGCGCCCGGAACACCATGCGGTACACGCCGCGCTGCGAGGTGCTGCGCGTCTGCCCGAAGCCCGTGGGCATGCCCGACAGGTTGAGCAGCTCGATCACGATGTGCTCCAGCACGTGGCCGCACCAGGTGCCGCCCTCCAGCCGCTGCAGGAAGCCGCCGCGCTCGCCCACGCCGCAGTGGTGCTCGATGAGCGCCGGCAGCCAGGTGGTCAGGCGCTCGTTGAATCCCGGCAGGGCGTTGGACGGGTGGTCTTCGAGCGCGCCGAGATCCAGCCAGACTTCGAGCACTGGACGGTAAGTCCAGATGTTGGGACCGCGCAGGTAGTTGATGCGCAGCAGTTGGATGTCATTGAATGTCGCCATGGAGTGCAGCGTAAAGGAAACTGCGGCCCGAAGCGGACCGATTTGCGGAAGGAGTGTCGGTCAATTGTGCGCCCACTCGGGGGTGGCCTAAAGGATGTCAGCGTGGCCCGTGGGGAAGGCGTTACATGCAGATGCCAAAGCGGCCTGTGGAGCATCGGGGAGAATGGGGACCAGAGCACGGGCTGGCTTCTCGGGCCGTCCAGGGCGGAAAAACCAACCAAAATGCAACATCAACATCCTGTGGACGCCTCGAGTGTCTTGAATGGCCCCGACGGGGCCGAATGGCGAGCCAGGCTCGCTCCCCACGAAAACGTGCTGGCCGCGCTGCAGGTTGACCTGAGCCCGGCCCTGCGCTTCGCGCCCGGCCTGCTGGTGCTGACCTCCCAGCGCCTGCTGTCGCGCACCGATGGCGGTGCCGTGCAGGAGTGGCCGCTGGCCGCCGGCATGGCCTTGCGCCTGTCCGACCACGGCGGCGTGGGCGCGCTGGAACTGCACGACGCCGAGCGCCGCCTGGCGCTGTGGCGCTTCACCCTCGGCGCCCATCCGCAGGCCCTGCGCATGCTGCAGAAGTTTGACCAGCGCCTGGCCGCGCTGGGCATGCCGCACGATGCCAAGGTCGAGTCCGAGCCCGCGGACGAGGCCCGCTGCGAGGTCTGCCACACCGCGCTGCCGCCCGACACCGAGGAGTGCCCCGCCTGTGCCCGCGCGCCGGCCCCGCAGACCTCCACCTGGGTGCTGCTGCGCCTGTGGCGCTTCGCCCGGCCGTACCGCAAGCAACTTGCGACGGGCTTCGGGCTCACGCTCGCCTCCACTGCGGCCACCCTGGTGCCGCCGTACCTCACGATTCCCCTGATGGATGACATCCTCATCCCCTACCAGAATGGCCAGCAGATTCCGGTGCACCTCGTGGGGCTGTATCTGGGCGGCCTGCTGCTGTCGGCGCTGCTGGCCTGGGGGCTGGGCTGGGCGCGCACCTACATCCTGGCGCTGGTGTCCGAGCGCATCGGCGCGGACCTGCGCACCACCACCTACGAGCACCTGCTGCGCCTTTCGCTCGACTATTTCGGCGGCAAGCGCACCGGCGACCTGATGGCGCGCATCGGTTCGGAGACGGACCGCATCAACGTCTTCCTGTCGCTGCACGCCCTCGACTTCATGACCGATGTGCTCATGATCCTGATGACGGCAGCCATCCTGTTTTCGATCAACCCCTGGCTGGCGCTGGTCACGCTGGTGCCGCTGCCCTTCATCGCCTGGCTGATCCACAACGTGCGCGACCGTCTGCGCACCGGCTTCGAGAAGATCGACCGCGTGTGGTCCGAGGTCACCAACGTGCTGGCCGACACCATTCCCGGCATCCGCGTGGTGAAGGCCTTCGCCCAGGAAAAGCGCGAGGCGCAGCGCTTTCGCGATGCCAACCAGCACAACCTGGAGGTGAACGACCGGCTCAACAAGACCTGGTCGCTGTTCACGCCCACGGTCTCGCTGATGACCGAGATCGGCCTGCTCATCGTCTGGGGCTTCGGCATCTGGCTGGTGGCGCACAACCAGATCACCGTCGGCGTGCTGGCGGCGTTCATCGCCTACATCGGGCGCTTCTATACCCGGCTCGACTCCATGAGCCGCATCGTTTCGGTCACGCAGAAGGCCGCGGCCGGCGCCAAGCGCATCTTCGACATCCTGGACCACGTGAGCAACGTGCCCGATCCGGTGCAGCCAGTGACCATGGAGCGCGTCGAGGGCGCCATCGCGATGCGCAACGTGGGCTTTCGCTATGGCAGCCGCTCGGTCATCAAGGGGCTGAATCTGGATATCCGGCCGGGCGAGATGATCGGCCTGGTGGGCCACAGCGGTTCGGGCAAGAGCACGCTGGTCAACCTGATCAGCCGCTTCTACGACGTGACCGAGGGCTCGATCCAGGTCGATGGCGTGGATGTGCGCCGGCTGCGCGTGGCCGACTACCGCCGGCACATCGGGCTGGTGCTGCAGGAGCCGTTCCTGTTCTTCGGCACCATCGCCGAGAACATCGCCTACGGCAAGCCCGAGGCCACGCGCGCCGAGATCGTGGCGGCCGCGCGCGCCGCCCACGCGCACGAATTCATCCTGCGCCTGCCCCAGGGCTACGACTCGCTGGTGGGCGAGCGCGGCCAGGGCCTGTCGGGCGGGGAGCGCCAACGCATCAGCATCGCTCGCGCGCTGCTGATCGACCCGCGCATTCTGATCCTGGACGAGGCCACCTCCGCCGTGGACACCGAGACCGAGAAGGAAATCCAGAAGGCGCTCGATAACCTGGTGCAGGGCCGAACCACCATCGCCATCGCCCACCGCCTGTCCACGCTGCGCAAGGCCGACCGCCTGGTGGTCATGGACCGGGGCGAGGTGGTCGAGGTCGGCCCGCACGACGCCCTGATGGAAAAGCAGGGCGCCTACTGGCGCCTCTACGAAGCCCAGGCCCGCCGGGCCGAGGAGGACGCCGAGGCGTCGGGCCTCGTCATCGACAGCGCGTTGCTGCACCCCGCCCATCCCGCGGGCAACTCCTGATCCTTGAAAGAGAGCGCACGCCCATGACTGCTTCGCCTTCTCCTTTTTCCGCAGCCGCGTCCACCGCGGCCGCCGTCCCTGCCACCGCTTCGGCCGTGGCCGGCATCCGCCTGCAGCGCAACGCCCACGGCCGCCTGGTGCTCACCCAGCCCGGCGGCGCCGAGCACGCCGAAGTGGTGCCGGTGCGGGCCTTTCCCATCGCCGCGCCGGCCGAGGGCATCTCCCTGGTCGGTGCGGACGGCCATGAGCTGCAGTGGATCGAGCACCTGGACCACCTGCCTGCTGCCGCCCGGGCGCTGGTCCAGGAAGACCTTCACGCCCGCGAATTCGTGCCGATCCTGCAGAGGCTGGTCAGCGTCTCGGGGTTTTCCACCCCCAGCACCTGGGTGGTGGAGACGGACCGCGGCCCCGCGCAGCTGGTGCTCAAGGCCGAGGAGGACATCCGCCGGCTGGGCGGGCGCACCACCTTGCTGATCGCCTCGGCCGACGGCGTGCAGTTCCGCGTGCCCGATGTGGCGGCGCTGGACAAATCCTCGCGCCGGCTGCTGGAGCGTTTTCTATAGCACCCCGGCCGCGCCGGGCATGAGCCGGCGGCGGTTGCTACCGCCCTGCCTTGCGGCGTGGCGAGGCACAGGCGTGGCCAAGGGATAGGGGTAAACCCTGATTTTTGCCTTGATCCGTTAAAAAGGCCTTAATTTCCCTTTCTTTTTGCCGTTATGAAATACGACGAGGGATGAATTCCCCTTGCCGCTCCACTTTCACGAACGGACCCCGCCATGCAAATGCCACCTGTTGACCGATCGCCGAGCTGGCGTCCCCAGGGCGCCGATTTGTATTCCACGGGGGCCTCCGGCGCGGTTCCTGTCCGGCCCATCCATGCGGCCAACCCCGTCGAGTCAATGGACCGGCTGGGCGAGGGCGCCATCGTGCGAGAGCCGGACAAGCCCTCCGACCCGGACACGCGCAACCGCGACTGGACCGAGGTCAAGAAGAAGGACACGGTCGAAGAGAAGCAGGAGCCGCCGCCGGAGCCCATCTACAAGCAGCTGCTCGAGTTCATCCAGTCGATGTGGCGCGCCAGCGGCAGCGCCGTCGAGATGGCGCAGGAGCTCAACAAGACCCCGCTGCAGGAGCGCCTGGCCCAGGAGGCCAAGGACGAGCCCCTCACCTATGCCGACCCCAAGGTCAAGCGAACGGGCGGGCTGTAAGGCGATTTGCTCTTAAATCAGTAGCAGGATGCCCTAGTGCTGATTGTGCTGGAGGCCGTTTTGGCTATAAAACGACGAGTCCGGTGGCGGTGGCGGTAGCGAGCGGCGGCTAGGGCTTGGCCGCGCTGGCCGCACCGCCTGCCGCGCTGGCCGGGGTTTTCGCTTCCTCGGCCCGGGCGCGGTCGCGTTCGGCCCGGTACTTGGCGGCGAACGCCCGCACTTCCTCGTACGACACGAAACCGTCGTGGTTGGTATCGGCGTCGTCGAACGCGTTGGCCAGGCGTGGGAACAGCGCCACTTCCGAGCGGCTCAGCTTGCCGTCGCCATTGAAGTCCAGCATCTTGAACTCCTTTTGCGCCTTGATTTCGCCCTTGCTCAGGGGCTCGCTGGCCTTGGCCTGGGGCGCGGCGGCCGGGGGCGTCGCGGCGACGGCGCTGAAGGCCAGGCCGATGGCGAGCAGGGAAAACAGCGCGATGGCGCGCAGGGCGGCTGCACCGGGCCGGACCGGCGCCGCGGCGGCGCGGGCGGCATGGACACGGGACGGCAGGGGAGCGGCAGGGGTGTTCATTCGGGGCATGGTGTCACAGATGGTGGGGCCGGCGGGTTTTTGCAATCGGGGGCGGCAGGGTTTCACCGGCGGTTGCAAAGGTTTGCGCTTCTTTGCCTTTCGATGGCGGGGTGGCTGGGCCCACCGCCTTCAACCGGGGTTGGAGATGCCGCTGTTCACGTGGCCCGAGGGCACGTGCCGCGCCGCCGAGGTGACGTGGCCGGTCTGGTCGTCGAAGAAGAAATCAGGCTCGAACTCGCGCAGGAACCCGCCCTTGTCCAGCCCACCCAGGAACATGGCCTCGTCCACGGCGATGTTCCAGTTCATGAGCGTCTGGATGGCGCGTTCGTGCGCTGGCGCGCTGCGGGCGGTGACCAGGGCCGTGCGCAGGCGCATGCCCGACGAACTGCCCGCCGCTTGCTGAAGCCGGTGCAGCGCGGCCAGCAGCGGCTTGAAGGGGCCGTCGGGCAGCGGCTGCGCGGCCTTGTCGGTCTCGTGGCGCTGAAAGGCGGCCAGCCCCTGCGCCTGGTACACGCGCTCGGCCTCGTCGGAGAACAGCACGGCGTCGCCATCGAAGGCGATGCGCACCTCGTGCGGATTGGCGTGGCTGGCCTGCACCGATTCGGTCAGCACGCGCGCGGCCGGGTAGCCCAGTTGCAGGGCCTGGCGCACGTCGGCCTCGTTGGCGGACAGGAACAGGTGCGCGCCCAGCGGCCGCAGGTAGCGGAACGGGTCGCGCCCCTGCGTGAACACGCCGCGCTCCAGCGGCACGTGCGCGGCGCTGGCCGAACGGAAGATGCGCATGCCGCTCACCGGGTCGTTGCGCGACAGCACCACCACCTCCACGCGCTGGTGGCCGGGCTCGTTGAAGGCCAGCAGCTTCTTGACCAGCGAGAACGCCACGCCGGGGCGCGCGGGCGTGTCCAGCCGGTCGAGCTGCAGCTGCATGTAGGTCTGCGGCTGCAGCGGATCGAACAGGCGGTTTTCCTCCTCGAAATCGAACAGCGCGCGCGAGGAGATGGCGACGACGAGCTTGTCGTCCAGGGTCATGGCCATGGAGGGCTCCGGCGGCGGAGGGAAGGCAGGCCGGTCATTATTTGACGAACTGGTTGAGCTGGATGATGGGCATGAGAACGGCCAGCACGATCAGCATGACGATGAGCCCCATGGCGACGATGAGCAGGGGCTCCAGAATGGTGGCCAGCTGCAGCGCCCGGCGCTGCACCTCGGTGGACAGCTGCGTGGCCGCGCGCTGCAGCATCACGGGCAACTGGCCGGTCTGCTCGCCCAGGCGCGCGAACATGGCGACCAGGCCAGGAAAGCGCTTTTTCTGCGCCATGGCCGAGGCCAGCGGCGCGCCCTCGCGCACCAGCACCAGCGCGTCGAGCGCATCGGCGCGCATGGCGCGGTTGTTCAGCGTCTCGGCGGCGGCCTGCAGCGCCCGCAGGATGGGCACGCCGGCGCCCGCCAGCATGGCCAGCGTGCCGGCAAAGCGCGCCGCGTTGTAGCTGCGCGCCAGCTTGCCCACCAGCGGCAGGGTCAGCCACACGGCATCGAATTTTTCGCGAAAACGCGGCTGCGCCAGGGCATACCTTGCCCCGAATGCTATGAAAATAATAGCGATTAGCGCCGCCCAGCCGTAGTGGCGCACCGCGTCGCTGATGGCGAGCATGGCCACGGTGAGAAAGGGCAGTGCGCGCTTGGTGCCGGCGAACACGGCCGCCACCTGGGGCACGACATAGCCCACCAGGAACAGCACGATGACGATGGCCACCAGGGTGACGATGGCGGGGTAGAGCGCCGCGCCGATCAGCTTGGCCTTGAGCGCCTGCCGGTCCTCCAGATCGTCCGCCAGGCGCTCCAGCACCAGGCCGAGGTTGCCGCTGTGCTCGCCGGCGCCGATCACGGCGCAGTAGATGGCCGAGAACTCGCGCGGGTGGGCGCCCAGGGCACGGGCGAAGGTGGAGCCGGCGTTCACCTCGGCGCGCAGGGTGGCCACGAGGTGGCGCTGGCGCTCGTCGTCGGCCTCGTCGGCCAGGGCGGTGAGGGCCCGCTCCAGCGGCAGGCCCGAGGCGACGAGCCCGGCGAGCTGGCGGGTCCAGATGGAGAGCGCCGTGGCGCCGAACACCGGCCGCGTGAAGAGCCGCTGGCTGAAGGTGGCCGCGCCCCCGCCGGTGGGGCCCTGGCCCGCCGCGAGCGCCTCCACGGCCATGGGCACGAGCGCCTGGGCGCGCAGCAGGCTGCGGGCGGCCTTGGCGGTGTCGGCTTCGATGGTGCCTTTGCGGGTCTGGCCCTGCGCGTCGAGGGCTTCAAAGGAAAAGGCGGGCATGCGGTTCAGTCGGGATCGGCGAGGGGAATGGGCAACGGGGCGGTGCGTGATGGTAGCCGCTGCCGGTGGCAGGCCGGTGTCGCGCGGCGATGGCGGGCCGGCGTGCGCCTGCCGCCCCGGCGCCGTCGGTCGCGCGCGGCGCCGTGCCGGCCGCTCACTCCGCCCGGTTGGCGGCGGCCACGATGTCCAGCGACCGCAGGCGCAGCGCCGGGTCGTACACGTCGCTCACCAGCATGAACTCGTCGGCGCGGGTTTCCTCGGCCAGTTCGCGCAGGCCGGCGCGCACCGTGTCCGGCCCGCCGATCACGCCCGCAGCCAGGAAGTCGCCGATGGCGGCGCGCTCCTGGGGCGACAGCCGCGCCGCGAAGTCTTCCACGGGCGGCTGCAACTGCAGGCGGTTGCCCGTCAGGATGCCCAGCACCCGCTGGTAGGTGCTGCTGGCGAGGTATTCGGCCTCGGCGTCGGTCGGGGCGGCGATCACCGGCACGCCGACCACCACGTAGGGCGCGGCCAGGGTGGGCGAGGGGCGGAACAGGCGCCGGTACAGATCGATCGCCTGGTGCAGCATGCGCGGCGCGAAGTGCGAGGCGAAGGCGTAGGGCAGGCCGCGTTCTGCCGCGAGCTGGGCCGAGAACAGGCTGGAGCCCAGCAGCCAGACGGGCACCTCGGTGCCGGCACCGGGCGTGGCCACGAGGCGCTGGCCGGCCTGCACGGGGCCCAGCAGGCGCTGCAGCTCGGCCACGTCGCGCGGAAAGTCCTGCTCGGTCTCCACGCGGTCGCGGCGCAGGGCGCGCATGGTGGGGCCGTCGGTGCCGGGCGCTCGGCCCAGGCCCAGGTCGATGCGGCCGGGGTACAGCTCGGCCAGCGTGCCGAAGGCCTCGGCCACCACCAGCGGCGCATGGTTGGGCAGCATGATGCCGCCCGAGCCGACGCGGATGCGCTGCGTGGCGCCGGCGATGTGGCCGACCAGCACGGCCGTGGCCGAGCTGGCGATGCCGGGCATGTTGTGGTGTTCGGCCAGCCAGTAGCGCGAAAAGCCCAGCGATTCGGCATGCTGGGCGGTGCGCACGGCGATCTGCAGGGCCTCGGCCACCGTGCCGCCTTCGCGAACGGCCACCAGATCGAGCATGGAAAGAGCGGGGAATCGTTGCGTGGGGCGTTGCGTAGAGGTCATGCGGACGATTGTGGGGCGCCGGCCAAACCTGTGCTCGCCCGCGGCCATCGGTTCGGTGCTAGGCGTGCCATGCGGGGCGCCGCGAATGCCAAGTTTGGCGATGGCTGAGCCAGCGTCGATAATCCCAGGCTATGACGGCGCCGCCGTCCCTGTCCCCTGCATCGCCGCAGTCCGCGGCGTGGCCGAGCGGGGCACGCACCAAGACCAGGAAGCCATGGGATTTTTCAGCCGTTTGTTCACGCCGCGGGCGGATGGCAAGGCCGTGGAAGACGACTGGACCTCGCTGCCCGACAGCAACGCCAGCGAACTGGTGGTGATGGGCGAGGAGGCCGCCAAGCTGCTGGCCGAGATCGACATCGACGCCGCCATCGCCAGCCACGAGCGCTGGCTGCCTTGGCTGGAGCAGGTGCTGCAGGGCGCGCGCGACGAGCGGCTGCGGCCCGAGGTGATCCAGGACGACGGCTGCTCGGAACTGGGCCAGTGGCTGCAGGGGGACGGGCGCATCGCGCTGGGCCACTTTCCGGCCTTCGACATGATGGCTCGGCGCCACCGCCATTTCCACCAGCAGGCGGCGGACCTGGTGCGGCACGCCGAGGCGGGCGACATGGCGCTGGCGCAGCAGGCGCTCAAGGGTTGCCAGCATGCGTCCAAGCAGGTGGTGCTGCTGCTCAAGGAGCTCAAGCGCGGGCTGGGGCGCTGAAGCGAAGCGGCCCGGCGACAGGCACGGCCACCTTCAGACTCCGACCTGCCCTGGCCGCCGATGGCGATTGGGGCCGAATAGGCCGCCAGCACAATCAGTACTAGGGCATAGTGCTATTAAAATAATAGCGATCGATGCTTCGCGCCGTGGCCGCTCTCTGGCGTGCCTGCCCGCTCAGTCCCGCGTGACGCGCAGCACTTCCTCGGGGCTGGTGATGCCGGCGCGCACCAGGCGCTCGCCGTCGTCGCGCATCAGCGTCATGCCGCCGGCCAGGGCCGTGGCGCGCAGGTCGGCCTCGGAAGACTGGTTGTGGATCTGCGCGCGCAGCGTGTCGTCCACCACCAGCATCTCGAACACGCCCGTGCGGCCGCGGTAGCCGCTGGGGTCGGACGGATCGAGCTTGCGCACCAGGCGCTGGGCCAGCACGCCGAGCAGCGAGCTGGACAGCAGGAAGGGCTCCACGCCCATGTCGGTCAGTCGCGTGACGGCGCTGGCGGCGTCGTTGGTGTGCAGCGTGGCCAGCACCAGGTGGCCGGTGAGGGAGGCCTGGATGGCGATCTGCGCGGTCTCGAAATCGCGGATTTCGCCGATCATGATCACGTCCGGGTCCTGGCGCAGGATGGCGCGCAGGGCCTTGGCGAAGGTGAGGTCGATCTTGGCGTTCACCTGCGTCTGGCCCACGCCCGGCAGCTCGTATTCGATGGGGTCTTCCACCGTCATGATGTTGCTGCTGGCCGCGTCCAGGCGGCCGAGCGCGGCATACAGCGTGGTGGTCTTGCCCGAGCCCGTGGGCCCGGTCACCAGGATGATGCCGTGCGGCTGGTGGATCAGGCTGTCGAAGCGGCGCAGGGTGTTGCCCTGCATGCCCACGGCCTCCAGGCTCAGCTTGCTCTCGCTCTTGTCCAACAGGCGCAGCACCGCGCGTTCGCCATGGGCGCTGGGCAGGGTGGACACGCGCACGTCGATGGCGCGGGTGCCCAGGCGCAGGCTGATGCGGCCGTCCTGCGGCAGGCGCTTTTCCGAGATGTCCAGGTCGGCCATGATCTTCAGGCGCGAGATCAGCGCGGCGTGCAGCGCGCGGTTGGGCTGCACCACCTCGCGCAGGGTGCCGTCCACGCGAAAGCGCACGCTGGAGTGGCGCTCGTAGGGCTCGATGTGGATGTCGCTCGCGCCGTCGCGCGCGGCCTGCGTGAGCAGCGCGTTCAGCATGCGGATGATGGGCGCATCGCCGGCCGATTCCAGCAGGTCTTCCACCGCCGGCAGCTCCTGCATCATGCGCGAGAGGTCGGCATCGGATTCGACCTCGCTCACCACCGTGGCCGCGCTCGACTCGCCCTGCGAATAGGCCGCGCTGATGCGCTGCGCCAGCCCGTGGGCGTCCAGCGGCATGAGTTCGCGCACGGCGTACTTGCGCAGCACCTCCGACAGGGCGCCGGCATCGGGCGCGGGGCCGTGCCACAGCACGGTGGTCTGGCCGTCGTCCTCGAGCAGCAGCTGGGCGGTGCGCGCGAAGGCGTAGGGAAGCGGGTGGCGCATGGGCTTACTGGGGGCTGAGCTTTTCCGGGGGCGCGGTGTATTCGGACGGCGTGGGCACCGGCCGCGGGATGGCGCGCTGCTCGGGCAGGAGCGGTGCGAGCGGCGCGGTGCGGGTCGGCGCCTGCGGCACCACTGGGGCGGTGGGCAGGGCCGGCAGCACGGGGGCGTCCGAGACGCTGCGCATCACGGTGCTGGGCGCGGGCTGCGTGGTCTGCTGCAGCGCGCGGATGGCTTCGTAGCGGTCGGTCATCACCGCATCGCTGGTGGCAGCGTCGCGGATCACGAGCGGGCGCAGGAACACCATCAGATTGGTCTTCCTGCGCGAGCGGTTCTCGTTGCGGAACAGGCCGCCCACCAGGGGCAGGTCGCCCATCAACGGCACCTTGTCCTGGCCGAGTGCGTATCGGTCTTCCAGCAGGCCGCCCAGCACGATCACGCTGCCGTCGTTCACCAGCACGGTGGATTCGATCGACCGCTTGCTGGTCGTGGGGCCGTTGGCGGAGGTGAGCGTGGCCGAGTCCACCTGCGAGACTTCCTGGTACAGCGTGAGCTTGACCTGGCCGTTCTCGTTGATCTGCGGGCGCACGCGCAGCATCAGGCCCACGTCCTTGCGCTCGACGGTGGTGAACGGGTTGACAGTGCTGCTGCCGGTGCTGTTGGCGTAGGAGCCGGTCACGAACGGCACGTTGTTGCCGATGATGATCTGGGCCTCTTCGTTGTCCAGCGTCATCAGGTTCGGGGTGGAGAGCACGTTGGCATCGCCCGTGTTCTCCAGGAAGTTGGCCAGCGCGCCCAGGTAGTAGTTGCCGTTGATGCGCGGCGCGACGGCCACGTTCAGGCCGTTGCCCAGGCTGCTGCCGCTGGAGGTGAGCGCCGAGGCGATACTGGTCGAGTTGCCGCTGGCTGCCGCCAGGGCGAGGTTGATGATGTTGGAGCCGCCGCCCTGCGTGGAGTTGGTGCCGATCACGCCCACCGTGCCGCTGCCCGTGTTGCCCACCACGCTTTGCCACTGGATGCCGAACTCGGCCACCTTGTTGGCGGCGACTTCGACGATCAGGCTTTCCACCAGCACCTGGGCACGCCGGCCGTCGAGCTGGTCGATCACCGCGCGCAGCTGCCGGTACTGTGGCTCGGGCGCCGAGATGATGAGCGAGTTGGTCGTCGGGTCGGCCTGGATCTGCCCGCCGGTGGAAGGCTGGTTGCTGTTGGACGAGTTGCCCACGCTGCTGGCGTTGCTGCCCAGCCCGCCGCTGCTGCTGCTGCTCCCGCCGAACGTGGAGTTGTTGTTCATGGAGCTGCTGCCCCCGGTCTGCGACATGCCGCCCGTCAGCCCGGTCGAGCCCAGGCCCGAGCCGGTGGGCGCGCTGGAGGTGGTGCCCGAGCCCGAAGACCCGCTGCCCGTGGCCGCCGACAGCGCCGCGCGCAGCGTGGCCGCAAGCTTGGTGGCGTCGGCGTTCTTGAGGTACACCACATGGATGTTGCCGCCCGCGGCGCTGCTGCCGGGCGTGGCGGGCTGGTCGAGCTTTTGCACCAGCGACCGCACGAGCGCCAGGCGCGCCGGGTTGGCCGCGCGCAGGATGAGCGAGTTGCTGCGCGGCTCGGCCAGCAGCGTGGTGCGGAACGACGTGTCCGACTGCCCCTGGGCCACGGCCGGAACGGCCCCGGCGGCCGTGCCGCTGCCCTCCAGCAGGCGCGACACCAGCGGCGCCAGTTCGGTGGCCAGCGCGTTCTGCAGCGGAATCACTTCCACGTCGCTGGCGTTGGAGACATCCATGGCCGCCACGATGCGCGCCAGGCGCTGCAGGTTGTCGGCGTAGTCGGTGATCACCAGCGAGTTGTTGCCGGGGTTCACGTTGATCGTGTTGTTGGGGCTGATGAGCGGGCGCAGCACCGGCACCAGGTTGGCCGCGTTCTCGAAGTTGAGCTTGAAGATCTGCGTGACGATCTGCCCGCCGCCGCGCGTGCCGCCGAGGCCGCTTTCCGACACGTTCACGCTGCCGGCCTGCAGCTTGGCATCCGCCTCGGGCACGACCTTGTACAGGCCCGCGGCCTCCACCACCGTGAAGCCCTGCAGCCGCAGCGCGGCCAGGAACTGCTGGAAGGCGGCCGCGGGTGTCACCGCGCGTTCGGTCACCAGGGTGAGCTGGCCCTTCACGCGCGGGTCCACCACCACGTTGCGGCCGGTGATGGTGGCCATGGTGCGTGCCACGGCCTCGATCTCGGCGTTGGCGAAGTTCAGCGTGACCGGCTCGCCGGCGCGCACGCTGCTGGTGCCGGTACCCACGGCCGTCTGGGCCTGGAGCGTGCCGCCCGCGCAGGCCAGCAGGGCCCCTGCGGCCAAAGCGTGGAGTGCGAACCGCAGGCGTTGCGAAGTCAAGGAAGTCATAGGGTCAACCCACGGTGATGATGGAGCGCGCGCCGGTGCGCCGCCCGATGATATTGAGGAGATTGGCCAGCGCGCCCTCGCGCTCGGGCGCCGCGGTGGCCTCGCCGGTGAAGCGCAGGCGCTGGCCCACCCACTGGCCGCTGCCGGACAGGCGCAGCGCGCCGTCGAGCGTGGACAGCGCCAGGGTGGGCGCCTGCCCGCCCTGCAGCACCAGCCGGTAGCTGCCCATGGGGCGCAGCGTGGACAGGCGCGAGGACATGTCCAGCGCATCGACCTGCGCCTGCCCGTCCACCACGAGGCGGCCGGCGGACCAGTCGAACGAAAGGCTCTGCGTGCCCAGGGCCAGCTGGCCCTGCGGCTGCAGCGTGTTCCAGGGCGTGCCCAGGCCGGCCAGCACGGCGGCCGGCCACTGGCTGCGGCCGTCGGCCACGGTCACGCGGGCACCGCCCCAGTGCGGGCGCAGCCGCAGCTGCACCGGCTGGGGCGTGCAGCAATCGGCCCGCAGTTCGGCGCGGGCGCCGTCCCACGCCGGGCGCAGGCGCCACTGCAGGCGCCCGGGCAGGGCGGCCTGGTCCTGGCTGCCGCGGCCGCCGGTGAGCACCATCTGGGCCGAGCCGGTCCACACCGTGCCGCGCGCCTGCGCCAGCCGCACCTGCCCGCCGCTGGCCTGCTCCACGGCGCTGGCCAGCCACTGCGCGGGAGCGAAGACCAGCAGCGCCGGCAATGCGCCCAGCAGCACGCCGGCCAGCGCCCAGCCGCGCGGCGAGCGCGGCACGGCGGAGCCGGCGAACGGAGGGCGGGGGGCGGTGCTGCGGGACACAGTGGCGTTCAAAAAAAGGGCTCGGGGAAGGGGTGGGCGAGAGGAGGGATGGCAAGGACCAGCGGATCAGCCCGGCGGCAGGGCCAGCACCAGGGTGCCGTCCCAGCGCGGCATGTCGGGCGCCGCAGGCTGGTTGGACAGGGCCGCGGGCGGCTTGCCGGCCGGCGTGGGGCCGACCACGGCCGTGCTGCTGCGCGCCAGGCGCGCCTCGATGGGCACGGTGCGGGCATTGCTGCGCGCCTGCGAAAGCCACAGGGCCAGCGCATCGGCAGGCGCCCCTTTGAGCGTGACGGTGGCGCGGTCGCCCAGCACCGCCATCTGCGCGGTGGTGCCCAGGCGCTGCGTGAGCGAGCTGCGCAGCACCTGGGCGGTGTCGCCCAGCGGCGCACGCGGCGCGCTCTGCAGCTGCAGGGCCTCGGCCTGCAGCGACTGCATGTGCTGCAGCTGCGCATCCAGTTCGGCATGGCGTGCGGGCGCGCTGCGCAGGGTCTGCAGTGCGGGCGCGACCGCCACCCACCACAGCAGCGCGGCGGCGACCAGGCCGCCGGCGGCCAGCACCAGCGACTGCTCGCGCGGGGCCAGGGCCTTCCAGCGCGCCTTGAGGGGCGCGACGGCGCTGGAGGGCGAAGAGGGGGCGGCGGGTGCGGGGCGCTTCATGGCTGGCCTCCGGTGCGCAGCAGCCACTGGCCGTCCTGCATGCGGGAGGAATACCCGGCGGCGGACAGCCGCTGGTTGGCGCTGGCCAGTGCCTCGGCGGGCAGCTCGAGCCCGCGCAGGCGCAGGTCGCCCGCGCTGTAGTCGAGCGCGGTGGGCAACTGGCCCGGCGGCAGCGCGGCGCCCGCGGCGGCCAGCATGGGTTCGAGGTCGCGCGGCGAGACGCTGCCGGCGGCCTGGCGCAACTGGGCGAGTTCGCGCTCCATCTGCACGGGCGCATCGACCACCACCTTCACCTGGGGAAAGGTCTGCGTGAGCGCGGCGCGCACGCCGGCCTGCTTGGCCTCCAGTGCCTGGCGTTCCTGCCAGGCCCAGGCATTGAGGCCCACGAGCTGCGTGGCCACCAGCAGCCCGAGGGCCCAGCGCGCGGCGCGCCATTGCGGCGCGCGCGCGAAGGTGCCGAGCGTGCTGCCGGCCTTGCGCAGCGCGCGGGTGCGGCCGCTGCTGGCCAGGTCGAACTGCGCCAGGTCCCAGTCGCTGCGGGCGGCGTCCAGGGCGCGCTGGCTGGCGGTGTAGAGCACGGCGGGGCGGCCCAGCATCTGCTCGGCGAGCGCGGCCACGGCGGGTTCGGCGCGCACGGCGGGGGGCTGCCCCCCCGCATCCGCACCGGCCATCGCGCCCGTGAGCTGCAGGGCCATGGGCGACAGCGGCAGCACCGCCACGGCCTGATCGGGGCCCTGCGCGGTGGCCACCAGATGGGCGTCTTCGGGCGTGCCCAGGGCGAAGTGGTCGGGCGCTCCGCTGGCGGTGGGGCCGGGAGCGAACTCGGGCACCACCCGCTGCACCGGGCGGCCGGCCGCTTCCAGGGCCTGCAGCGCGGCGCGCAGCCAGGCCCGGTCGCACACCGCGACCCAGGCGGGCGCGCCGGGGCGGGCCCCGGGCTCCAGCGCGAAATGCAGTGCGGCGGGATCGTCCAGCAGGCGCTCTTCGAGCAGCCCTTCGAGCACGGCGCGCAGGCGCGGCGCCTGCGTGCCGGCACCGGGCGGCAGGGTGACGCGCTGCCACGACAGGGCGCGGGCCGGCACCACGGCCACCACCTCGCCGGCGCGGCCCGGGTCGGGCAGCAGCGCGGCGGGCGCGTTCGCGTGTCGTGTGGCGGTGTGGCCGTCGGTGGTCAGCGTGTAGCCGTACTCGGTGGCCGGCCCCGGGTGGCCCGGGGGCAAGGAAAGGATGAGGGTGCTCATGGATGGGTTTCGCGGGCCATTTTAGGGGCGTGGCATGACGGATCGCGCGGCCGGGGTCAGCGGGTGGCCGTGGCGGCGTCGTTGCGCGCGAAGACCCCGCGTTCGCGCCACAGCGTGCGGGCTTCGCGGCCGGCCTTGTAGACCAGGGAGCGTTCCTGCACCACGGTGCTTCCCAGCCGCAGCCGGCCAAGCACTTCGTAGTACGACGAGGAGACGGTGTGCGTGGTGGTGTCCATTTGCGCCGAGCCGCTCAGCAGCTTGCGTGCGTCTTCCTCGTTGCGAAAGTGCCGGGCCTCGCGCGCCTGCACCAGTTGCTGCGCGCCGGCCATGTCCAGCCCCTCGATGCTGGCCTGCAGCACCTGGGCGCTGGCCGTGTTCAGGTTCACCCGCGTGCTGCGCGGCAGCACGGTGGCGTAGGGCTCCAGCGCCGCGATGGTGGCGGCGTCCACGCCCAGCCAGGACAGCTGCGACAGGGTGCGCGGCATCAGGGGCGCGTTGCCCGCATCGCCGCCCGTGGCCTTGGCCTGGCGCAACCCGTCGGCCAGCAGGTTCAGTTGCTGGCGCGGCAGGCCGAGCTGCTCGAAAAGGCGGGTGAACTGGCGCAGGGGGATCTCCTGCACCGCATTGCCGTCCACCAGGTTGAAGAGGTTCAGGCGCGACTGCAGGTCGATGATCCGGCCGGACAGGAAGGCATCGGCCGTGTCGGTGCTCGCATCCTCGGGCTGGCTCACGTTGCGGTCCGCCGCGAGGAAGGTGGACAGGCGCGCTTCTTCCAGCGGCACCGCCCAGGGCTCGGCCAGGTGGTCGGTGCCGTCGCTGTCGCGCGCGGCGGCGTCCTCGCGCAGGATGAGCCGCGACCAGTCGAGCGCGCCGGCCAGGATCCACGCCGACTGCGCGCGTGCGCGCTCGGCGGTCTCCACCTCGACCGCGCGCCACTGCTGCCACATGGCCGCGGCCGCGAACGTGGCCACCAGCGTCACCGTGAGCATGGCGGCCAGCAGCGCCGCGCCGCGTGCGGCGGGGCGGCGCGGCAGTGTGCGGGGGGCGCGGGTCATGTCTTGCCTCCGCCGTTCACCGGGTTGACCCAGTCGCGGGTGAGCGTGCCCGCCAGCGCGCGGCCGGGCGGCAGCGTCAGCTGCAGGCGCACGCCTTCGGGGATGTTGGTGGCCGCCGTCGGGCCCTGCGATTGCGGCAGGTTGGCGGTCGTCTCGCTGCTGGACAGGGCGTTGTACCAGGCGCCGTCGCGGTAGTAATAGATCTGCCAGTTCACCAGCGGCATGAGCACGGTCTCGGCGCGCCGCTCGGCCTCGCCCGGCGTGCGGGCCCACTGCGCCGCGCGCTGCCAGGCCTCGCGCCATTGCGCCCGCGTGCGCACCGGCGGCGACTGCCAGCGCAGCCACTGGTCGATGCCGTTCACGTTGCGCCGGGTCCAGGCCACGACCACCGGGCCTTCGTCGGGCTCGGCGCTGCTGCGGCGCGTCATGCGCAGCACCTGGCCGTCCCAGTCGAGCGGCTCGGTCTGGTCGATGGCCTGCAGCGCATCCAGGTCGGTGCCCCACTGGGCGAGCGCCGCCTGGATGACGAGCAGGCCGTCGGCCCGCTCCCGCGTCTGCTCCTGCGCGCGCACCATGCCGTCGAGCCCGCGCCAGCTCATGATCGCCAGGATCGCCATGATGGCGATGGCCACGAGCAGCTCGATCAGCGTGAAGCCGCGCGAAAGCCGGTTCGGGCGGCGCATGTCAGTACCTTCCCACGATGGTGGACAGGCGCAGCACGGAGTTCTGCCCGTCGGACACCTGGGCATCGACCCGGCGGAACTGGGGGTTGGGCGTGGGCCGCACGACCAGCGTGACGTCGTAGCGGCGCCCGGCCTGCTCGCAGGCCAGCGTGCTGTCGCCGATGGCCGGCATCTGGCGCGACAGGCGCACCTTCACGAGTTCGTTCTCGGCGCACAGGTGGGCCAGCAGCACGTCGGTCTGCCGCGCGGCATTGCGCGTGAGGGCCGACGTGGCCTGCAGCCCCGCCATGAGCGCGATCGCCACGATGGCCAGCGCCACCATCACCTCGACCAGCGTGAAGCCGCGCTCGCGCGGCCGGCGCGGCCCGCCGGGGCGGCCGGTCATGGCGCGGGCTCCACGGCGAAGGGCCGCAGCCCGTCGGTGACCACGCGCACCGCGCGCCCCGGGTGGCCCTGGTTGGCCAGCACGAGCTGCTGCGGGCCGATGAGCGGCTCCGGCCCGAGCTGCAGCAGGCCCGGCCCCAGCACCTGCGTGCCGGGGTCCAGCCAGGCGCCGGCCGACGGATTGCCCGGCAGCCCTTCGAAGCGAAAGCCGCCCGCGAACGCGCGCCAGCGCACGGTGGCGCCGGACGCCCGCGATTGCGCGCGTGCCGCCTCCAGCAGCGCCGAGAGCCGTTCGCCCTCGCGGTCCAGCAGCGTCTGGCCGTTGTCGCGCAGCGCAAAGCCCACGCCGGCCGTGGCCAGCGCGATGATCGAAACCACCACCAGCAGCTCGAACAGGGTGAAGCCCCGGGCGCGGCGGAAAGGATTCGGGGTCACAGGACGTCGATCGCCACAGGGGCGGGGACCGGCGCGTTCATGCGGGCGGCGGCCGCAAGCCGGGGCTCCGTGGCGCAGCCGTCACTGCCAGCTGCCGATGTCCGCATCCTTGCCCTCGCCGCCGGACTGGCCATCGGCCCCGAACGACATCACATCGACCTCGCCCTTGATGCCGGGGCTGAGGTACTGGTAGGGGCGGCCCCAGGGGTCGTTGGGCAGCTTCTCGAGGTAGGGGCGCCAGTTGCCGGGCGCGGGGCCCGAGGTGGGCTTGGCAATGAGCGCCTGCAGGCCCTGCTCGGCCGTGGGATAGCGCTGGTTGTCCAGCCGGTACAGCTTCAGGGCCTGCACGATGTTGGTGATGTCGGTGCGCGCCGCCGTGCTGCGGGCGTCGTCGGCGCGGTCGAGCACGTTGGGCACGATCAGCGCGGCGAGCACGCCGATGATCACCAGCACCACCATCAGTTCGATCAGGGTGAAACCGGCCGCCAGGCGGCGGCGTGCGGTGCGGGCAAGGGAGAAAGCGTGTGAATTCACTGAGGGGCGACTCGGATAGGGCAGATGCGGTCAATCATAATCGTGCGATGGTGACAAACACATACGGCAGGTGGGGCGTGCGCCTGGGCACGATGGCCCTGTGGGCATTGGCGGGCGCCAGCGTGGTCTATTGGGGCCTGCGCCTCTCGGCCCGGCCGGCAGGCCCGGGCGTGGCGGCGGCAGCGCCCGCGCCCCTGGTCCCCGATGCCCAGGCCCTGGCGCGGCTGCTCGGGGCAGGGCCCGCCGCGCCGTCGGCGCCGGCAGTGCGCGAACCCAGCCGGTTCGCGCTGGTGGGCGTGCTGGCGGGCACGTCCAGCGGTGGCGGCGCGGCCTTGATCGCCGTGGACAACCAGCCGGCCAAGCCGTTTCGCGTCGGGGCCACGGTGGCCGAAGGGCTGGTGCTCCAGGCCCTGGGCCGCCGCCAGGCGCGGCTGGGGCCGTCGCACGACGGCGCGGCCACGGTCACGCTGGAAATTCCGGACAAGCGGTAGCGGTTCGGGGGGCCGCACGAGGGGTGTGCGGCACAAAGAAAGACACCTGTTTCAGGTGGGGCGAAAGCCGCTGTCTCCGAAGCGTTCAGTGCGCTGGCGCGTCCAGCGGCACCGTGGTCCATTCCCCATAGGCCGGTGCGGCCACCGGCCATTCGTCGGCCCGCGGCAGGCGCCCGGGCCGGGCCTGCAGCCACTGCACGCAGCGCGCCACCCCCGCGTGGGTGATCCACAGCACATCGCCACCCCGGTCGGGGGACAACCGGCGTGCCTCTGCCAGCGCTGCGTCCACGCGCAGCAGCATCGCGGCCAGGCTGTCGCCGCCGCTGGCGCGGGGGGCGCCGAAATCCGCCGTCCACGCATCGATGTCGGCCCGGGCAATGGCGTCCCAGGCGCGGCCTTCCCAGGTGCCGAAATCCATCTCGGCGAGGCGGGCGTCGGGCTCGCTGGCCGAATCGGCCTTCAGCGCCATCAGGGCCTGCGCAAGCTGCTCACATCTTCGTAGCGGCGAGTGGCGCATGTCCGCGAGCGTGCCGGGCAGCGCGCGGGCCAGCCGGCGGGCGGCATCGGCCGTCGCGGCAGGGTCGGCGGGCACGTCGAGCGCGCCGTAGCACACGCCCGGCGCCACGAGCGGCAGCGCATGCCGCACCAGCCACAGGCGCCGCTGCGTCACCGCAGGCTTGGCCCCAACGCGATGGCGGTGGCCAGGTAGATGGCGATTTCGCCGATCTGCTGCGTGGCCCCCAGGCAGTCGCCCGTGAAGCCGCCCAGCCGCCGCGCGAACCAGCGGCGCATGCCCAGCGCGGTCAGGGCGCTGGCCGCGAGGGACGCTATCCATACCGCAATGCCCAGCGCATAGCCCATCAGCGCCAGAGACCCGATCGACCACAAAAGCGCGGTGGCCAGCGAGCGCCCGCTGATCTGGTCCGCCAGCGGCTTGCTCTTGGAGGTGGCCGTGTCGCCCACATGGGCCAGGGTGCGCACCAGCACCAGGGGCCAAAAGCGCGACAGCACATGCGCTGCGGCCAGCGCCGGCAGCACCACGCCCAGGCCGCCGGCGCCCAAGAGCGCCAGCAAGGCCAGCTTGGCGGCCAGCGCCAGCACCAGCGCCATGGCCCCGAAGGCGCCGATGCGCGAATCCTTCATGATCTCCAGCGCCCGCTCGCGCTGCAGGCTGCCGCCCAGGCCATCGGCCACGTCGGCCAGGCCGTCTTCGTGGAACCCCCCCGTGACCAGCACGGTGGCCACGGTGCTGAACACCGCACACACCCAGGGCGCCGCGGGCTGGGGGCCCAGCGCCCACGCGAGCGCGGCATGCACCGCCACCGCGACCGCCGCCACCAGCCAGCCCACGCCCGGCAGATGTCCGGCACTGGCGCGCAGCAGGGCCGGGCTGTAGCCCACCCATGCCGCGGTCCGGCCGGTGACGGGAATCCGGGTGAAGAACTGCACGGCCAGCAGATAGTGGCGAAGCGCCTGCATGCTGTTTGCTATCAAATAAATAGCTATATGCCCTAGTACTAATTGTGCTGGAGGCCGTTTTGGTGCCAAGCCTTCGGGCTAGGCGCGCCCGGCCTGCAGGAACAACTGGTAGGCCGGGTTCAGCGTTTCTTCCACGTACGGGTAGCCCAGTGTGGCCAGGAAAGCGTCGAACGCCGCCGCATCGCCCGGCGGCACCTGCATGCCCACCAGAATGCGCCCGTAGTCGGCGCCCTGGTTGCGGTAGTGGAACAGGCTGATGTTCCAGCTCGGCTGCATCAGGCTCAGGAACTTGAACAGCGCCCCCGGCCGCTCGGGGAAGACGAAGCGCAGCAGCCGCTCCTCCTGCGCGAGCGCCGAGCGGCCGCCCACCAGGTGGCGCAGGTGCTCCTTGGCCAGTTCGTCGTGCGTGAGGTCGAGTGCCTCGAACCCGTGGCGCTGGAAGTTGCGGGCGATCTTTTCCGACTCGCCCTTGCCGTGCGTGGTCAGGCCCACGAACACGTGGGCGCGCGCGGCGTCGCTGATGCGGTAGTTGAACTCGGTCACATTGCGCGGGCCGCCGGGCAGTTCCCCCACCACCTCGCAGAACCGCTTGAAGCTGCCGCGCTCTTCCGGAATGGTGACCGCCAGCAGGGCTTCGCGTTCCTCGCCCACCTCGGCGCGCTCGGCCACGAAGCGCAGGCGGTCGAAATTCATGTTGGCGCCGCACAGGATGGCCGCGTAGGTCTCGCCCCGCGTCTTGTGCGTATCCACGTACTGCTTGATGGCGGCCACGGCCAGGGCGCCGGCCGGCTCCACGATGCTGCGCGTGTCCACGAAGATGTCCTTGATCGCGGCGCACACGGCGTCGGTGTCCACGGTCATGAATTCGTCCACCAGGCCCTGGGCCACGCGGAAGGTCTCCTCACCCACCAGCTTGACGGCCGTGCCGTCGGAGAACAGGCCCACGTCGGCCAGCGTGACCCGGCTGCCGGACGCCACGGACTGCGCCATGGCGTCGGAATCGTTCATCTGCACGCCGATCACGCGGATCTCGGGGCGCACCGCCTTGATGTAGTTGGCCACGCCGCTCACCAGCCCGCCGCCGCCGATGGCGACGAACACCGCATCGAGCCGGTTGCTGCCCAGGCTCTGCAGCTGGCGCAGGATTTCCATGGCGATCGTGCCTTGGCCGGCGATCACGTCGGGATCGTCGAAGGGGTGTACGAAGGTCAGGCCCTGGGCCGCCTGCAGCTGTGCCGCGTGCTCATAGGCGTCGGAATAGCTGTCGCCGTGCAGCACGACCTCGCCGCCCAGCGTCCGGACGGCATCCACCTTGAGTTGGGGCGTGGTCGTCGGCATGACGACGACGGCGCGGGTCCCCAGCTTGTGCGCGCTCATCGCCACGCCCTGCGCATGGTTGCCAGCCGAGGCGCAGATCACGCCCTTTTGCAACTGCTCGGGCGACAGGTGCGCCATCTTGTTGTAGGCGCCCCGCAGCTTGAAGCTGAACACCGGCTGCTGGTCCTCACGCTTGAGCAGCACCTGGTTGTGGAGCCGGCGGCTCAGCGCCTTGGCGGGTTCCAGGGCCGATTCGACCGCCACGTCGTAAACGCGGGCCGTGAGGATCTTCTTCAGGTAGTCCAGGGGCGTGAGGTGCTGGGTCATGTCGTGCGGATCGTTGCCGCGCCGGTCGCGGGCAGGGCCGCCATCATAGGCGGTGGCCCGACGCTGCTGCCGTCGTGCGCAGGGCAAAAAAAACGGCCCCGGACTGTGAAGTCCGGGGCCGAATCCATCCTTTGAGGAGATGGAGGAGACAATGGGTGCGAACAAACCGTTTGGGCTTGCTGTCCACCCTTTCGGGCAACGCATGGTGCGAAGTGTAGCCCAAACCATGCTGCGTTGCAGCAAAATTGATAGACCATCCCAGGATGGAAACGCGGTTTTTCGCTTTTTTTGATGGAGAAAAACAACATGGAATGCACAGTCACCTGGACGGGCGCCACGGGCACCCGGTCCGGTATGGGATTCATCGCCGAAACCGGCAGCGGCCATGTCTTGGCCATGGACGGCGCGCCCGATGCTGCCAACCCCGCCAACGGGGGCCAGAACCTGGCGCCTCGCCCCATGGAGACAGTCCTGGCCGGCACGGGGGGGTGCACTGCCTACGACGTCGTGTTGATTCTCAAGCGCGGCCGGCACGATGTCCGCGGCTGCAGCGTCAAGCTCACCTCCGAACGCGCGCCGGTCGACCCCAAGGTGTTCACCCGCATCCACATGCAATTCACCGTGACGGGCAAGGCGCTGCCTGCGGCGGCGGTCGAACGTGCGATCGCCATGAGCCACGAAAAATACTGTTCCGCCAGCATCATGCTGGGCAAGATGGCGGAGATCACCACGGGCTTCGACATCGTCGAGGGGTGATCGGCCTGGCGGCGCGCTGACGGCGGCCACTGCACCGAGGGCATTCCTTCAGATGCGGTGCGCCACCGTGGTCATGCACTTGGCGGCGGCCTTCATCAGCAGGCGCACCGGGGCCGGCAACTCCTGGCCGCCCGCGGCCAGGGCGCCGCTCGCGTGCCGCTCTTCGTCGCTCTTCATGCGTGCCACGACCGAGCGGGACGCCAGGTCCTGTGCCGGCAAGCGCTCCAGATGGCTTTGCAGGTGCTGCGCCACCTGCCGCTCGGTTTCCACCACGAACCCCAGGCTCACCCGGTCGCTGACCTGGGCGGCAGTCCATCCGATGGCGAACGCCCCGGCGAACCAGAGCGGATTGAGCAGACTCGGCCGGTCGCCCAGGGCGTCGAGCCGCTCGCGGGTCCAGGCGAGATGATCCGTTTCCTCTCGCGCCGCCTCCAGCAGGTGTGCGCGCAGGTGCGCATCGCGCGTCACGGCGGCCTGGCCGGTGTAGAGTGCCTGGGCACACACTTCGCCCACGTGGTTCACCCGCATGAGCGCGCCTGCCAAGCGTTTTTCCGCGGGCGAGAGGTTGGCCTCAGAATGGGCGCGTGCCGGTGAGGGCTCCCCCGCCCGGGGCTTGGCGAAGAGGGTGCGCAGTGCGGTATCGACCGCCGTCAGAAGTGGATCCATGGAAAAATCGGGTGAAGTTCGAAAGCGCTACAGAATTTTCGAATGGATACAAAAATGCGAGCATCCTTTGCCCGCTGGGCGCCGCGATAAGTCAGTTCCGTGACGCCCCAAGGGTTGTTGCAACACAGCAACGATTTGGGCCTTTCGGTGCAATTGTGAGGGAATTCCTTTGCGAAACGGACGTGGCTCTGTTGCAATAAGGACAACTTCCCCACCAGGAGGTTGGCCCGGGGATCCGGCGGACTGCGCTTGTGCATCTCAGCCCCCCGAACCGGCGCCCTCGTTTAACCTTGGAGTAACTCGCAATGAAAAAATCCCTGATTGCCCTGGCTGTGCTGGCTGCTTCCGGCGCTGCAATGGCTCAATCTTCCGTCACGATGTTCGGTATCGTTGATGCAGGCGTTGGCCGCATCTCCGCCGACAATTCCGTGACCGGCGTGTACAACAGCGGCAATGCAACCAGCCGTCTGGGTTTCCGCGGCGTTGAAGACCTCGGTGGCGGTCTGAAGGCTGGTTTCTGGCTCGAAGGCGCTATCCAGAACGACACCGGCACCGGTGCTGGCGGCGGCGCTACGGGTCCTGGCTTCGAATTCAAGCGCCGTTCCACGGTCAGCCTGATGGGCAACTTCGGTGAAGTTCGTCTGGGTCGTGAACTGACGGCTGGCTACGACAAGCCCAGCTCGTACGATCCGTTCGGCCAAGTCGGCGTGGGTAACTTCCTGGGCTTCGGCATCGGCGGTCAACCTTTCCGTATCGGCAACGGCGTGAGCTACCGCACCCCTGGCAACCTGGGTGGCTTCTTCGGTACCGTGCACTACGCTTTCGGCGAAACGCCTTCCAACGCTGCCTATGACAAGGCTGGCAACTACCTCGGCCTGGCCGGCGGCTACGAAAACGGTCCTCTGAGCGTGACCCTGGCAGCTGACAAGCTGCGCGGTGCTACGGCTCCCCAAGACGTGACCACGTACTCCATCGCTGGTTCGTACGACCTGGGCGTCGTGAAGCCAATCTTCATCTGGCACCAAGAAAAGAACAACGCTGCTGTGCAAACGAAGTACAGCACGTACCTGATCGGCCTGACCGCTCCTGTCGGCCCTGGCACGGTGAAGGCTTCGTTCGCGAACCTGGACCTGAAGAACAGCAGCGCCGATTCCCGCGTGCTGGCTCTGGGCTACGTGTATGACCTGTCCAAGCGCACCGCTGTGTACGGCACGATCGCTCACATGCAAAACAAGGGCGGCGCAACGCGCGTTCTGGCCAGCAACGGCCTGACCGGCGCTACCGCTCTGCCTGGCGAGAACGTCAACGGCTACCAAGTTGGTATCCGCCACTCCTTCTAATAGGGCGCTGACGCAAGTCAGCGGTTCTTGAGAAGAAAAAAGCCGCCGACCTTCGGGTCGGCGGCTTTTTGCATTGGTGTCCCCTGTGTCGCGTATGTAACAAAAGACTAGGGAAAACGCCTGTGGGTATGCTGCCATACGCTCTGTTCTGCAAAAACCGGGATTTCTAAAATGAATTTCCCTTATTCCAAGCAGAAAGAGACAACACATGCGTACTTCGTTTGTGACAAAGACCATCGCTGCTGCAGCGCTGGGTGTGGCCTCGCCATTGCTTTTCGCCCAGGCCAATACCAGTAGCGTGCAGCTGTACGGTATTGTGGATATGGCATATCGCCACACGAACAACGAAGGCCCGGCCGGCAGTCCAGGGGGCTCGCTGAACCAGATGGTGGGCGGCGGCATGTCTCAAAGCCGTTGGGGCATCAATGTGACCGAGGACCTGGGCGGTGGTCTGAAGGCTTTGGTCAATCTGGAGAACCGATTCGGGGCAGACACGGGAACCCCGGCGACGCCTTATTTCCAGCAGTCCTGGGTGGGCGTGCAGGGAGGCTTCGGACGGCTGACCATGGGCCGTCAATACAACATCCTGTTCGACCTAGTCACGAGCACCTACGCCTCCTATCCCTATTCGCCCTACATGGACGTGTACAAGCCGGAAATCGGCTTCGCACTGGGCGCGCGGGCCGACAACATGCTCAAGTACATGGCCGAGGTCGGTCCATGGCGGGGCGCATTGCAGTATTCGTTCGATGAGAAGAGCCCCACCGGTGGCAAGACGGCCGGGGGCTACCTGCGCTATGCAGCGGGCGGCCTGGCTGCTGGCCTGGGGTACCAGAACTACGAGTTCGCTTCGGGCAAGAAGGTCGATGCCTGGACCGTCGGTGGCTCCTACCGCCTGGGCGATTGGTACTTCAATGCGGGCTACGGCCAGAACAAGGTGGATGACGGCCTCACGGCGGTCGACCGGGCTGTGCTGGGCGCCATGTGGCAGGGCACGATCAACGGCGGCTTCGGTGGGCCGGCCTTCCTGGCTGCCAACAAGCGCACCATCTACAAGATCGGTGCGGGTTATCAGATCACGCCCCAGTTGAACATCGGTGCGCACTACTTCCGTGCCGAGCAGAAGGGCAGCACGGCGGCCGCCAAGGGCAAGGCGGACTTCTTCACGATGGCCTTCGACTACGCGTTCTCCAAACGCACTGACGCGTACCTCGAACTCGACCACACCAAGCTCAAGGGCGACCAGATCAGCCTGAGCAACGCGGCGGGCCAGGTCAATGGCGCCAAGAGCCGCACGGGCTACACGATCGGCCTGCGTCACCGCTTCTGACAGGCACTGGCTGCGCGCCGAGGCGCAGCCGTTCATCGATGCGAACGCCAGTCTCTTCGAAAGAGGCTGTCTGCACGGAGTGCACACGAAGGGCCGGGTGGCCCGCCAGCGCCGATCCGCGCAGGGCGGGGACTGGCACCTTCCTTGCATGGGTTTCCCGCTCATGCCAGATCCTGGGCCGGCCAGAGCCCGGCTTCCAGCGACCTTCCGCATTCCTCAAAAAGGAAGCGGCATGTTCCACGCTTTATCCAAGAGGGTTCCATGAAGCTCATCACTGCCATTGTTTCGGGCGCTGCCGCCTGTGCGATCCTCGCGTCGCCCCTGGCTCATTCCAAGACGTTCAAATGGGCCAGCCAAGGCGAAATCTCCACCTGGGACATCCACTCGCAGAACAATGCCCTGCAGAACGGGCTGCACGCGAACGTGTACGAAACGCTGACGTACTACAACAGCCGCACCTTCGAGATCGAACCCGTGCTGGCGACTGCGTGGCGCGAGGTGAGCCCCACGCAGGTGCGCTTCACGCTGCGGCAGGGCGTCAAGTTCCATGACGGCTCGGCGTTCACGGCCGACGATGCGGTGTATTCGCTCTCCCGGGCCATGGCCAAGACCTCCAACTACACACCGTTCGTACAAGGTTTCGACCGGATCGTGAAGGTCGATGCCCAGACGTTCGACATCTTCCTCAAGTCGCCCAATCCCGTGCTGCTGCGCCAGCTGACCGAGCTGCGCATCATGAGCAAGGCCTGGGCCGAAAAGAACAAGTCCGTGGAACCCAAGGACATCAAGGGCACCGACGAGAACTTCGCGCACCGCAATGCCATGGGCACGGGCCCCTACACCCTCGAGTCCTGGCAGCCGGACGTGCGCATGGTGTTCAAGCGCAACCCGAACTGGTGGGGCACGATGGAAGGCAACGTGACGGAGATCATCTACACGCCCATCAAATCCGCGTCCACGCGCGTGGCGGCCCTGCTCTCCGGCGAGGTGGACATGGTGCTCGATCCCTCCCCGCAGGACCTGGCACGGCTGCGCTCCGGCGCCGACCTGAAGGTGGTCGATGGCGTGGAGAACCGCACCATCTTTCTCGGCATGGACCAGTTCCGCGAGGAACTGGTGGGCTCCAGCGTGAAGGGCAAGAACCCGTTCAAGGACGTGCGCGTGCGCCGTGCGCTCTACCAGGCCGTCGATGTGAACACGCTCACCCGCAGCATCATGCGCGGCCTGGGCAAACCGACCGGCACGCTGGTGGCGCCCCAGGTCGCGGGCTGGACCGAAGCGGTAGGCAAGCGCATGCCCTATGACGTCGAGGCCGCGAAGAAGCTCATGGCGGACGCCGGCTACGCCGACGGCTTCGAGGTGGACTTCGCCTGCCCCAACAACCGCTACATCAACGACGAGGCCATCTGCCAGGCCGTGACGGCCATGTGGGCGCGCATCGGCGTGAAAGCCAAGCTGCGCACGCTGCCGCAGGTGACGTACTTTCCGATGATCCAGCGCAGCGAGGCCAGCATCTACATGCTCGGCTGGGGCGTGCCGACGTTCGACGCGCTCTACAGCCTGCAGTCGCTGGTGCGCACCGTCGGCACGGGCGGCGACGGCAATTACAACGTGGGCCGCTACAGCAACGAGCGCATGGACTACCTCGTGGACCGCATCAAGGCGGAGACGGATGCACCGGTGCGCTCGCGCATGCTGACCGAGGCGCTGCAGCTGTCCAACGACACGGTTTCGCACATTCCGCTGTACGACCAGGTCATTCCCTGGGCCATGAAAAAGACGGTGGACGTGGTCCACCGGGCCGACAACCGCGTGGACATGCGCACGGTCAAGATCAATTGATGCACGCGATCCTGCCCAGGCTGCCAACCCGGCCTGGCGCTTGCCCAACTGCCGGCCGGGGGGTATTCGCGGCGATGGCCCATCCCCCTGCTAGCATGCCCGATTCACTCACGGTTCACTGATGCTTGCCTTTATTCTGCGACGCCTGATTCAGGCCGTCATCGTGATGATCGCGGTGGCCTTCATCTCCTTCATGCTGTTCCAGTACGTCGGAGATCCCGTCACCTTCCTGCTCGGCCAGGATGCCACGCCCGAGCAGATCCGTGAGCTGCGCGCGGCGCTCGGCCTGGACAAGCCTTTCATCGTGCAGTTCTGGCACTTTCTGGTGAATGCCGCGCAGGGCGAGTTCGGCCTCAGCCTGCGCCAGGGCGCGAAGGTGTCGCGGCTGATCGCCGAGCGCTTTCCCGCCACGCTGGAGTTGGCCCTCGTGGCCGCCGTGCTCGCGCTGCTGATCGGCGTGCCGATGGGCGTGTACGCCGCCCTGCGGCGCGGCAGCTTCGCGAGCCAGCTGTTCATGACGCTGTCCCTGCTCGGCGTGTCGCTGCCCACCTTCCTGATCGGGATCCTGCTGATCCTCGTGTTCGCCGTGCACCTGGGCTGGTTCCCGAGCTTCGGGCGGGGCCCCGTCACGCAATTGGGCTGGTGGAGCACCGGGCTGCTGACCCCCAAGGGCTGGCACCACATCACGCTGCCGGCGATCACGCTGGCGATCTTCCAGCTCACGCTGATCATGCGGCTCGTGCGCGCCGAGATGCTGGAGGTGCTGCGCACCGACTACATCAAGTTCGCCCGCGCGCGCGGCCTGTCCGACCGGGCGATCCACTTCGGCCATGCCCTCAAGAACACGCTGGTGCCGGTGATGACCATCACGGGCCTGCAGCTGGGCGGCCTCATCGCCTTCGCCATCATCACCGAGACGGTGTTCCAGTGGCCGGGCATGGGCCTGCTGTTCATCCAGGCGGTCACCTTCGCGGACATTCCGGTGATGGCGGCCTACCTGTGCCTGATCGCGCTGATCTTCGTGGTGATCAACCTCGTGGTCGATCTGCTGTATTTCGCCGTCGATCCGCGCCTGCGCGTGGGCAAGGCCGGAGGGCACTGAGACATGGCGCAGGCGCTTCGCTTCAAGGCCGGGGGCCGGGCCTTCGCGCACATCGCGCAGTACCACCCCGAACTCACCGCATTCCGGCGGGACCTGCACGCCCACCCCGAACTCGGCTTCGAGGAGGTGTACACCGGGGCCCGCGTGAAAGAGGCCCTCAAGGTCTGCGGCGTGGACGAGATCCACGACGGCATCGGGCGCACGGGCATCGTCGCCGTCATCCGGGGGCAGGGCCGCGGCAGCCGCAGCATGATCGGCCTGCGTGCCGACATGGACGCGCTGCCGATGACCGAGCAGAACGATTTCGCATGGAAGTCCTGCAAGTCCGGCCTCATGCACGGGTGCGGGCACGACGGGCACACCGCCATGCTGATCGGCGCGGCGCGCTACTTGGCCGCCACGCGCCAGTTCGACGGCACCGCCGTGCTGATCTTCCAGCCCGGCGAAGAAGGCTTTGCCGGCGCGCGGGTGATGGTGGAGGACGGCCTGTTCGAACGCTTTCCCGTGCAGTCGGTGTACGCCATGCACAACTGGCCCGCCATGAAGCCCGGCACCATCGGCCTGAACTCGGGCGCCATGATGGCCGCGGCCGACCGCGTGACGATCGAGATCACCGGCCGGGGCGGCCACGGCGCCCATGCCTACCAGACGGTGGACGTGGTGCTGGTGGCGGCGCACATCATCACCGCGGTGCAGGGCATCGTCTCGCGCAACGTGCGCCCCATCGACAGCGCCGTGATCAGCCTGTGCGCGATCCAGGCGGGCGACCTGGGCGCCTTCAGCGTGCTGCCTGGCACGGCCACGCTGGTGGGCACGGTGCGCAGTTTCGATCCGGTGGTGCAGGACATGGTGGAGCGGCGCATCCAGGAGCTGTGCAGCGCCATTGCGCTCGGCTTCGGCGCCACCGCCACGGTGCGCTACGAACGCATCTATCCGGCCACCATCAACACCGAAAGCCATGCGCAGTTCGCGGGCGACGTGGCCGAATCGCTGGTGGGCGGCGAGAACGTGGTGCGCGACATGGACCCCAGCATGGGCGCGGAAGACTTTTCCTTCATGCTGCAGAACAAGCCCGGCGCCTACCTGCGCATCGGCCAGGGCACGGGCCCGGGCAACAGCGCGCTGCACAACAACCGCTACGACTTCAACGACGACATCCTGCCGCTGGGCGCCGCGCTGCATGCCAGCCTGGTCGAGCAGGCCATGCCGCTGGCGAGCGCCTGACGCCCGCATCGGCCCGTGTGCGCACATCCCCCTTTTCTTCCTCAGGAGTCCCCATGAAATTCCAGACAAAAACGGCGTTGGCCCTGGCGATGGTCGCCATGGTGTCCGTCGCAGGGGCGCAGACCATCCGCGTGGCGAACCAGGGCGATGCCCTGTCGATGGACCCGCACTCGCTCAACGAATCGCTGCAGCTGAGCGTGACCGGCAACGTCTACGAGCCGCTCGTGGGCCGCAACAAGGACCTGAGCCTGGCGCCCGCGCTGGCCACCAGCTGGAAGATGACCTCGCCCACGGTCTGGCGCTTCGAACTGCGGCGCGGCGTGCAGTTCCACGACGGCACCCCGTTCACGGCGGACGACGTGCTGTTCTCGCTGGGCCGCACGCAGGTCGAGGGCTCGGACATGAAGAGCTACACGAACGACTTCAAGGAAGTGCGCAAGATCGACGACTACACGGTCGAGATCGAGACCCGCTCGCCCTATCCCATCCTGCCTGATGTGCTCACGCTCGTGTACATGATGAGCAAGAAGTGGTGCGAGACCAACCAGGCCACGACGCCGGTGGACCGCCGCAAGGGCATCGAGAACGCCGCGTCGTTCCGTGCCAACGGCACCGGGCCGTTCCGCGTGCGCGAGCGCCAGCCCAACGTGCGCACGGTGTTCACGCGCAACGGCAGCTACTGGGGTGCCATCGAGAGCAACGCCAGCGAGATCATCTACACGCCGATCGGCAACGACGCCACCCGCGTGGCGGCCCTGCTGTCGGGCGAGGTGGACGTGATGGAGCCCGTGCCGGTGCAGGACATCGAGCGCGTGAACACCAGCCCCAACACCCGCGCCGTGACGGGTCCCGAGCTGCGCACCATCTTCCTGGGCATGGACCAAAAGCGCGATGAGCTGCTGTATTCCAGCGTGAAGGGCAAGAACCCCTTCAAGGACAAGCGGGTGCGGCAGGCGTTCTACCAGGCCATCGACATCGAAGGCATCCGCAAGACCGTCATGCGCGGCGCGGCCAACCCGTCCGCCCAGCTGGTCGGCCCCGGCATCAACGGCTTCCAGGCCGACATGAAGCGGCTGCCCTACGACGTGGATGCGGCCAAGAAGCTCATGGCCGAGGCGGGCTACGCCAACGGCTTCGAACTGACGATGAACTGCCCCAACGACCGCTACGTGAACGACGGCCGCGTGTGCCAGGCGGTGGCGGCCAATCTTGCGCGCATCAACGTCAAGATCAACCTGCAGGCCGAGACCAAGGGTACCTATTTCCCGAAGGTGCTGCGCCGCGACACGAGCTTTTACATGCTGGGCTGGTCGCCTGCGACCTACGATGCGCACAACGCGCTGAATGCCCTCATGACGTGCGTGGACGACAAGGGCGCCGGCCAGTTCAACCTGGGCGCGTACTGCAACCCCAAGGTCGACGAGCTCACCCGGCGGATCCAGGCGGAAACCGACAAGACCCAGCGCAACGCCATGATCCGCGAGGCGTTCGCGATCCACGCCGCCGACATCGGCCACGTGCCGCTGCACCAGCAGGCGCTGGCCTGGGGCGTGAGCAAGAAGGTCAGGCTGGTGCAGATGGCCGACAACTTCATGCCCTTCAAATGGATGAGCATCGTCAAATGAGTGCCGCAGCGGCGTAGCCAACCAAGCAGGGCGCGCCGGCAAGGTGCCCGACCGAGGCGGTGGCCAGCCGGCGCCGCTGCAGTGAGTTTCCTGGGGTTTCCAAACACGATGAAAAAAACGCTCTTCCGATGGTTCGACAGCGATGTCGGCCACAGCTTTCGCACCTCGCCCGTGGCCATCGGCGCGGCGGTGATCGCGCTCATCTGCGTGTTCTGCTCGTTCTTCGCGGGCTGGGTCGCGCCGCACAACCCGTTCGATCTGACCACGCTCGAACTGGGCGATGCGCGGCTGCCGCCGGCCTGGAGCCCTGAAGGATCCACCAAGTACCTGCTGGGCACCGACGACCAGGGCCGCGACATCCTGTCCGCGGTGATCTACGGCGCGCGCATCTCGCTCATCGTGGGCTTCGCCTCGGTGGTGCTGTCGGTGGTGGTCGGCGTGGCGCTCGGGCTGCTGGCGGGCTTTCGCGGCGGCTGGGTGGATGCGGTGCTCATGCGCCTGTGCGACGTGATGCTGTCGTTCCCGGCCATCCTGGTGGCGCTGCTGATCGCCGGCGTGGGCCGCGCGGTGTTTCCCAATGCGCACGAGTCGCTGGCGTTCGGGGTGCTGATCATCTCGATCTCGCTCACCGGCTGGGTGCAATATGCGCGCACGGTGCGCGGCTCCACGCTGGTGGAGCGCAACAAGGAATATGTCCAGGCCGCGCGCGTGACGGGTGTCAACTCGCTGCGCATCATGCGCAAGCACGTGCTGCCCAATGTGATGGGCCCGGTGATGGTGCTGGCCACCATCCAGGTGGCGACGGCCATCATCACCGAGGCGACCCTGTCGTTCCTGGGGGTGGGCGCGCCGCCCACCTCGCCCTCGCTGGGCACGCTGATCCGCATCGGCAACGACTACCTGTTCTCGGGCGAGTGGTGGATCACGGTGTTTCCGGGTGCCATGCTGGTGTTGATCGCCCTGTCGGTGAACCTGCTGGGCGACTGGCTGCGCGATGCGCTCAACCCCCGCCTCCGCTGAAAGCACCCAATGAGCCTTCTCGAAGTCAAGAACCTCGTCGTCGAATTCCCCAGCCGCCGCGGCACCCTGCGCGCGCTGGACGACATCTCCTTTTCCATCGCGCCCGGTGAAATCCTGGGGGTGGTGGGCGAGTCGGGCGCCGGCAAGTCGCTCACGGGCGCGGCCATCATCGGCCTGCTGGAGCCGCCGGGGCGGGTGGCTTCCGGCCAGATCGTGCTGGAGGGCCAGCGCATCGACAACCTGTCGTCGCGCGAGATGCGGCACATCCGCGGCCGGCGCATCGGCGCGATCTTCCAAGACCCGCTGACCTCGCTGAACCCGCTGTACACGGTGGGCCAGCAGCTCGTCGAGACCATCCAGGCCCACCTGCCGGTGAACGCCGCCGAGGCGCGCCGCCGCGCCATCGACCTGCTCAAGGACACGGGCATCCCGGCCGCCGAGCAGCGCGTGGACCATTACCCCCACCAGTTCTCGGGGGGCATGCGCCAGCGCGTGGTGATCGCCCTGGCGCTGGCGGCCGAGCCGCAGCTCATCGTGGCGGACGAGCCCACCACGGCGCTGGACGTGTCGATCCAGGCGCAGATCATCCAGCTGCTCAAGAACATCTGCAAATCGCGCGGCGCGGCCGTGATGCTCATCACCCACGACATGGGCGTGATCGCCGAGACCTGCGACCGCGTGGCGGTGCTGTATGCCGGCCGCGTGGCCGAGATCGGCCCCGTGCACGAGGTCATCAACCACCCGGCGCACCCCTACACGGCCGGCCTGATGGCGTCCATCCCCGACATGGAGCAGGAGCGCGAGCGCCTGAACCAGATCGACGGCGCCATGCCGCGCCTGAACGCCATTCCCCAGGGCTGCGCCTTCAATCCGCGCTGCCCCCACACCTTCGACCGCTGCAAGGTGGAGCGCCCCGAACTGCTGCAGGCCGGCGCCACCAAAGCCGCCTGCTGGCTGCACGACCTGCCCAAGAAAGCCGCCGCATGAGCGCCCACACTCCCACCCTTTCGACCAGCGCCAACGCCGCCGCCGCCGGCAAGCCCCTGGTGCAGGCGCACGACCTGGCCAAGACGTTCGATGTGTCCGCCCCCTGGCTCAACCGCGTGCTGGAGCGCAAGCCGCGCACGCTGCTGCACGCCGTCGACGGCGTGAGCTTCGAGATCGAGCGCGGCAAGACGCTGGCGCTCGTGGGCGAATCCGGCTGCGGCAAGAGCACGGTGGCGCGGCTGCTGGTGGGCCTGTACGAGCCCACGCGCGGCGGCCTCACCTTCGACGGGCAGGACGCGCACGCGGCCTTCAAGGGCAAGGACGCCCAGGCCATGCGCCGCCGCATCCAGATGATCTTCCAGGACCCGTATGCCAGCCTCAACCCGCGCTGGCTGGTCGAGGACATCATCGGCGAGCCGCTGCGCGAGCACGGCCTCATCACCGACAAGGCCGAGCTGAAGGCCCGCGTGGGCGAGTTGCTGCAGTCGGTGGGCCTGTCGCCGCTGGACATGGTGAAGTACCCGCACCAGTTCTCGGGCGGCCAGCGCCAGCGCATCTCGATCGCGCGGGCGCTCGCCACCGAGCCGGAATTCCTCGTGTGCGATGAGCCCACGTCGGCGCTCGACGTATCGGTGCAGGCGCAGGTGCTCAACATCATGAAGGACCTGCAGCGCGAGCGGCACCTGACCTACCTGTTCATCTCGCACAACCTCGCGGTGGTGCGCCATGTGAGCGACCAGGTGGGCGTGATGTACCTGGGGCGCCTGGTGGAGCTGGCCGACAAGCGCGAGCTTTTCGCCACGCCGCGCCACCCCTACACGCGCATGCTGCTGGACGCCATCCCCAAGATGCACGACACCGGCCGCTCGCGCACGCCGGTGCAGGGGGAGGTGCCCAATCCGCTGAACCCGCCGCCCGGTTGCGCGTTCAACCCGCGTTGCCCGCACGCCAACGACCGGTGCCGCACCGAGCGCCCGCAGTTGCTGAACCAGGGCGGCGCCCGCGTGGCCTGCCACGGCATCGAGGAAGGGCGCATTCCGCTGGTGGCGGTGCCCGTTCCCGCCGCGGTTTGATCGAAATCGGGCCGATGCCCTAGTAAAGCATGCCCTTTCAGCTATATTTTCTATAGCAAAAAAAGGGACTCGGTTGGATTCGGGTGAGCGGCGGCAGGCGCCACCGCCCATCCCCCGTTCAGTTGAATTTGCCGTTCACGCCGCCCACGCTGTAGCGCCCGGCGCCCAGCAGCACCACGCTCAACGCGCCGAAAAGGTACAGGCCCTGCAGTTCCAGCGCCCAGCCGCCCTGCTTGTTGAGCGCGAACAGGTCGGCCATGTGCACGAGGCCGAACGCCACCAGCATGTTGACCACCACGATGGCGGCGCCCGCGCGGGTGGCCAGGCCGACGATCATCAGCACCGGCGCCAGGATTTCGCCGACGAACACCAGGTAGCCCAGGGCGCCCGGCAGGCCGGCCCGCTCCAGCATGCCGCTGATGAAGCCCACCCCGTTCTGCAGCTTGAAGATGCCGTGCAGCAGCACGAGCACGCCGACGGCGATACGCAGGACGAGTTTGCCGGCATCGTCCGATGCGGCGGCGGAGGCGGGGTGGCGGGATGCGTTGTTCATGGGGTTCTCCTCTCCAGGTCAAAAATCGCAGTATGCGGGGACGCGCCCGGGCTGTCAGTGCGTTTTCGCACAACTTTGCGTCCGGGAGATGGCCGTGCATGCGGCCGCGCCCCTTGCCCGGCAGGGGCGGCGTTCGTCACGCGCCGGGGGATGGCGCGGCCAGCTGTTCCCGCAGCGTGGCGAGGATCTCGTCCGAGAGTGCGGGCCGTCCGTCCGCCGTGGCCCGCGCCAGCACGAGCCCGCCCACCATGGTGGCCAGCATGGCCATGGCGCGCGCCCGGCCCTGGGCGCTGGGGGCGCTGTCGGCGGGCGCCAGGCCCTCGATCACCCGGGCGAAGCGGTCGATGTTGCGTTCGATGCCCTGGGCGAACACCTCGGAGAGGCCGCCCCCGGCCCGGGCCGCATCCACCGCCAGCGCCGCCACGGGACAGCCCTCGCCAGGGCGATCGCGGTGCACCGGGGACAGGTAGCTCGCCACCCGCGATGCCAGGGGGGTGTCACCCTCGCTGCCCTCCAGCGCGGGGATCGACCAGTCGAAGGCCAGCGCGCAGGCCTCGCGCACCAGCGCGTCCTTGGAGGCGAAATGCCGGTACAGGCCGCCGTGCGTCAGCCCCGCATCGCGGGTGATGTCGGCCACGCCCACGCCGGACAGGCCACGCTCCCGGTACAGCCGCGCGGCGGCATCGAGGATGCCCTGCCGGTTTTCTGCCGTTTGGGCCTTGGAGACTTTCATGGGGAAATTCCTTTTTGATTGCGACCGTACGCAAAAAATGGCCATGCATTTATGATGACGGCCGTAATCTTAAATGCGCGGCCGTCCGCGCACATACCAGCGAGGCCCATGATGGCGAATCCCAAGAATGAACCCGAGTTGCCTGCCTTCGAACGGAGCGCCGTGATGCGGCGCGTGGTCGTCACCGGCATGGGGTTGGTGTCCCCGCTGGGCTGCGGCGTGGAGCGGGCCTGGAGCCGGCTGCTGTCGGGCGCTTCGGGCCTTCGGCGCCTGCCGGAATCCACCGTGGAGGGCCTGGCCGCCAAGGTGGGCGGCGTGGTGCCGACGACCATGGAAGACCCGGAGGGCGGCTGGGACCCCGGCACGGTGGTAGGCCCGAAGGATGCGCGCAAGATGGACCGCTTCATCCCCTTCGCCCTCGGCGCGGCGCAGCAAGCCCTGGCGCAGGCCGGATGGGCGCCGGCGGATGCCCACGCGGCCCACCGCACGGCCACGGTGATCGCCTCCGGCATCGGCGGCTTCGGCGCCATTGCCGAGGCGGTGCGCACCACCGATACGCGGGGGCCGCAGCGCCTGTCGCCCTTCACCGTGCCATCGTTCCTGGTCAATCTGGCGGCGGGGCACGTGTCGATACGGCATGGCCTGAAAGGGCCCATCGGCGCGCCCGTGACGGCCTGCGCCGCCAGCATCCAGGCCATCGGTGACGGCGTGCGCATGATCCGCTGCGGCGAAGCCGACGTGGCCGTGTGCGGCGGCACCGAGGCCGCGATCGACCGCGTCAGCCTGGGCGGCTTCGCCGCGGCCAAATCTTTGTCCACCGGCTTCGCGGACCACCCTGCCGCCGCGTCTCGCCCGTTCGATGCGGCGCGCGACGGCTTCGTGATGGGGGAGGGCGCCGGTGTTCTGGTGCTGGAGGCGCTGGAGCACGCGCTGGCGCGCGGCGCCGTGCCGCTGGCCGAGGTGGTGGGCTACGGCACCTCTGCGGACGCGCACCACATCACCTCGGGCCCGGAAGACGGCGACGGTGCCCTGCGCAGCATGCAGGCGGCGCTGGCGCAGGCCGGGCTGCAGCCGGAGCAGGTGCAGCACCTCAATGCCCATGCCACGTCCACCTATGTCGGCGACCGGGGCGAGTTGGCGGCGATCCGCCGCCTGTTCGGCGAAGGGGCCGCGGTGGCCATTGCCTCCACCAAGGGGGCGACCGGGCATCTGCTGGGGGCGGCGGGCGCGGTGGCATCGGTCTTCACGGTCCTCGCGCTGCGCGATCAGGTCGTGCCCGGCACGTTGAACCTGGACCAGCCCGACGATCTCGCCCAGGGCCTGGACCTGGTGGCCCACCGGCCCCGCCCGATGAAGCTGGCGCATGCGCTGGTCAACGGCTTCGGCTTCGGCGGTGTCAACGCCTCGCTGGTGTTCCGCCGATGGGTGCCCTGAGATGCTATAAAAATAATAGCTGAATGCCCTAGTGGATATTGCGCTGGAGGCCTGAAAGCCTCCGCCTCCTGGCGGGCGGGCCGGATCAGGTGTACCGCTTGGCCCGCAGGTTGTCCTTCATCTGCTGCAGGCGGGGCTGCAGGGGTTCGCCGATGCGCAGGGCCACGCAGGTGGCGAGCACGTCGATCACCAGCAGGTGCAGCAGGCGCGACACCATCGGGCTGTAGCGGTCGTAGCCCTCGGGGTGGTCGGCCGCCAGGTGGATGTGGCAGGCCAGGGCCAGGGGCGACCCGCTCGCGGTGATGGCGATGGTGGTGGCGCCGTTCTTGCGCGCGATGTCGGCCGCGTCCATCAGGTCGCGCGTGCGGCCGGAGTTGGAGACGATCACCGCGCA
Source organism: Acidovorax sp. BLS4 (assembly GCF_032929295.1). NCBI lineage: Bacteria > Pseudomonadati > Pseudomonadota > Betaproteobacteria > Burkholderiales > Comamonadaceae > Acidovorax > Acidovorax sp. BLS4. The sequence continues at coordinate 3,484,921 of NZ_CP136797.1, read as the reverse complement.
GTCGCCCGGGCCGAGCAGGGTGGCGCTCATGACCTGCATGTGGCCGTCGCTCGTGCTGATGCTGGTGATGCCCAGCCGAAAGAACTTGTGCTGCGCGTCCTGCGCGACGATGCCCGAATTGCCGGCGCCGTAGAACTCGATGCGCCGGCCGGTCTGCCAGGTGTCCGCGATGGCCTTGGCGGCGCGTTCGATGGCACCGGTGCTGGCGGCGTTGCGGTATTGCAGGAAAGCGGCTGCGGCGTTGTCCACCACCTTCACCAGCACGTCGCCGGTCTTGTCGTCGGCGTCCACGCTGCGGTGGATGAAGGGCACCCCTTCGCTCACGCTGCCGGCCAGCTTGAGCTTGAAGTCGGCCAGGCCGTCGTAGCCCATGCTGCGGCAAAACCGCACCACGGTGGGCTTGCTCACGCTGGCGCGGGCCGCCAGTTCGCGCACCGGCAGCCGGGCGAAGGCCCGCGCGTCGTCCAGCACGAGCTGCGCCACGCGCTGCTCGGCCGGGGCCAGGGATGGCAGGGATGCGGTGATGCGTTCGATCATGTCAGTGCTCCTGCGCGCAGCCCATCGCCTGCAGCCCATGCGCCCGCTGCGGCCTGACCCGTCGAATGGCCGCGGAGCAGGCCACGCCCGCAGACGCCGTGGAACTGGCTTTGCCAGGCCACGGGCGTCGTCCCCCCTTGGGGGGAAGGCGCCGCAGGCGACTCAGGGGGGGCCTCACGCTTCCTCCATCCAGGTGTGGCCGTCGCGCGCCACCATGGCGCTGGCGGCGCTGGGGCCCCAGCTGCCGGCGGAGTAGGGCCGGGGGCCGTCGTCGGAGTCGCGCCAGGCCTGCATGATGGGCTCCACCCAACGCCAGGCGGCTTCCTGCTCGTCGGCCCGCACGAAGAGGTTCAGGCGCCCGCCGATCACGTCCAGCAGCAGGCGTTCGTAGGCGCCCACGCGCTCGGTGCCGAAGCGCTGCTCGAAGTCGAGGTCCAGGTGCACCGGCGCGAGCGCCTGCGCCTCCGACACGCGGGTGCCGCGCTTTTCCTGGCCCGCCGCGAACAGGTGCAGGGCCACGCCGTCGCGCGGCTGCAGGTGGATCACCAGCCGGTTGGCCGCGCCCATCGGCGAGCGGTAGATGGGGTGGGGCGTGGGCCGGAAGTTGATGGCGATGTGCGCCTCGTGCGAGGCCAGTCGCTTGCCGGTGCGCACGTAGAAGGGCACGCCGGCCCAGCGCCAGTTGGCGATCTCGGTGCGCAGGGCCACGAAGGTCTCGGTGCGGCTGCCGGGCGCCACGCCGTCCTCGTCGGCGTAGCCTTTCACGCGCTCGCCGCTCAGGCTGCCGGCGGTGTACTGGCCGCGCACCACGTCGCGTGCCAGGGTGGCGGGCGTCCAGGGGACCAGCGAGCGCAGCACCTTGAGCTTTTCGTCGCGGATGGCATCGGCATGGGCGTTGATGGGCGGCTCCATGCCGATCGCGCACAGCAGCTGCAGCGCGTGGTTCTGCACCATGTCGCGCAGGGCGCCCGTGCCGTCGTAGAACGCGCCGCGCTTTTCCACGCCCAGCTTTTCGGCCATGGTGATCTCGATGCTGGCGACGGTCTCGCGGCGCCACAGGGGCTCGAAGAGCGCATTGCCGAAGCGCAGCGCCAGCAGGTTCTGCACCGACGGCTTGCCCAGGTAGTGGTCGATGCGGAAGATCTGCCACTCGTTGAACACCGTGCGCACCGCCGCGTTGATGGCGCGGTTGGATTCGAGGTCGTGGCCCAGCGGCTTTTCCAGCACCACGCGCGTGTTTGGGGTGGCCAGCCCGGCGGCGCCGAGCTGCTCGCAGGCGGTGGTGAACAGGCCCGGGGCGGTGGCCAGGTACATCACCACGGTGTCGGCCTGCCGCTCGCCCAGCCGCTCGGCCAGCCGGGCGTAGTCCTCGGGCTTGGACAGGTCCATGCGCTGGTACTGCAGCAAGGCCGCGAACTGCTGGAACTCCTCCGCGCTCGGGCGCTTGTCGTCCACCACAGCGGCGAAACGGCTGGCGATCAGTTCACGGTAGGCGGCATCGGTCAGGTCGTCCCGCGCCACGCCGATGATGCGGCCGCCTGCGGGCAGCGAGCCGTGGCGGAACGCCTGGAAAAGGGCCGGCAGCAGCTTGCGCCATGCCAGATCGCCCGTGCCGCCGAACAGAACCAGATCGAAACTCATCGTTGTCGCGTCCCAGAAAATTGGTAATTAAGCTGCCGGGCATGTTACCGAGTTTCATGATGAGGCGGCGACTGACAGGAACCCGGGTTACCGCGCAATACACTCTGCGGTTGCCGTGCCGACGGGGCCCGCCCGAGCGCCCCCGCACGCCACCTCACGGGAGCATTGCATGAACCAACTCGACGCCCTCAAACAGGTCACCACCGTGGTGGCCGACACGGGCGACTTCCGCCAACTGAGCGCCTACCAGCCGCAGGATGCGACGACCAACCCCTCGCTAATCCTCAAGGCGGTGCAAAAGCCCGACTACGCCCCCCTGCTGCAAGAGGCCGTGACCCGCTGGAAGGGCCATCCGGTGGAAGAAATCATGGACCGGCTGATCGTCCGGTTCGGCTGCGAAATCCTCTCCCTCATTCCCGGCCGCGTCTCCACCGAAGTGGATGCGCGCCTGTCGTTCGACACCATGGCCACCGTCACGCGGGGCGAACGCATCATCGAGCTGTACCAGGCCGAGGGCGTGGACACCGCCCGCGTGCTCATCAAGATCGCCGCCACCTGGGAGGGCATCGAAGCCGCCCGCATCCTGGAAGAGCGCGGCATCCACACCAACCTCACGCTGCTGTTCTCGCCCGTGCAGGCCGTGGCCTGCGGCCGCGCCAAGGTGCAGTTGATCTCGCCCTTCGTCGGCCGCATCTACGACTGGTACAAGAAGCAGGCCGGCGCCCAGTGGGACGAGGCGGCCATGGCCGGCCCCAACGACCCTGGCGTGCAGTCGGTGCGCCAGATCTACCAGTACTACAAGCACTTCGGCATCGCCACTGAGGTCATGGGGGCGAGCTTTCGCAACGTGGGACAGATCACCGCGCTGGCCGGCTGCGACCTGCTGACCATCGCCCCCGACCTGCTCGCGCAACTGGCGGCCAGCGATGCGCCGCTGACCCGCGCGCTCGACCCCGAGGCGGCGCGCGCGCTGGACCTGCCGGCCGTCGAATACGACGAGCCCGCCTTCCGCTACGCGTTCAATGCCGACGCCATGGCGACCGAGAAGCTCGCCGAAGGCATCCGCGCCTTCGCGGCCGATGCGGCCAAGCTCGAACACATGATGCAGGCCGCCTGACCCATGACCATGCCCCAACGCATCCGCTGCGACCACACCACCGCCTGGGCGGCGCTGCAGGCCCGCTACGACGACATCGGCCGCACCTTCGACGTGCGCCAGGCGTTCGCCATCGACCCGCTGCGCTTCGAGGACTTCAGCCAGGAGGCGCCGCACCTGTTCGCCGACCTGTCCAAGAACCGCATCGACCGGCCGACCGAGGCGCTGCTCATGCAGCTGGCGCGCGAATGCGGTCTGGAGGCCTACCGCGACGCCATGTTCGCCGGCGAGGCGATCAACCACACCGAGCAGCGCGCGGTGATGCACTGGTTGTTGCGAAATCCGGCCGATGCCTTAGAAAATCATGCCCCTGGCGCTACTGATTTCGTAGCAAACAGCCTGCGCGACGTGCACACCACGCTCGATGCGATGCTGGCGCTGGCCGAGCGCGTGCGTGCCGACACCGCCATCACCGACATCGTGAACATCGGCATCGGCGGGTCGGACCTCGGGCCTTCCATGGTGGTGAAGGCGCTGGACGACCTGCGCCAGAGCGACAAGCGCCTGCACTTCGTCTCCAACGTCGACGGGCAGGAACTGGGCACGCTGCTGCACACCCTGCGGCCCGAGAGCACGCTGTTCCTCATCGCCTCCAAGACGTTCACCACCGCCGAGACCATGTCCAACGCCCATGCGGCGCGCGACTGGTTTCTGTCGCACGGCGGCAGTCCGCGGCAGGCCGGGCGCGTGTCGGTGTCGCGCCATTTCGTCGCGCTGACGACCAACGTCGAAGCCGCGGCGGAGTTCGGCATCGACACCACGCTCGGCTTCTGGGACTGGGTGGGCGGGCGCTATTCGCTGTGGTCGGCCATCGGCCTGCCGATCGCCATCGCCATCGGCGCGGCGCATTTCTGCGACCTGCTGGCCGGCGCCCACGCGATGGACGAGCACTTTCGCCACGCGCCGCTGGAGCGCAACCTGCCGGTGCGCCTCGGCCTGCTGGACGTGTGGTACCGCAACTTCCACCGGTTCGCCAGCCGCTGCGTGGCGCCCTACAGCCACGGCCTTCGCCGGCTGCCGGCCTACCTGCAGCAGCTGGAGATGGAGAGCAACGGCAAGGGCGTGGACTGGGAAGGCCGGCCGCTGGCGGTGCAGACCTCGCCCGTGGTGTGGGGAGAACCCGGCACCAACGGCCAGCACGCGTTCTTCCAGATGGTCCACCAGGGGCCCGACGTGATTCCGGTGGAGTTCATCGCGCTGCGCAAGGGCGCGCGCGACCTGCCGCACCACCATTCGCGCCTCGTGGCCAACGCCCTGGCCCAGGCCAAGGCGCTGATGCTGGGCCGGCCGCAGGAGTCCGGGCACCGGCACTTCACCGGCAACCGCCCCAGCACGTTCCTGGTGCTGGATCAGTTGGCGCCTGCCTCGCTGGGTGCGCTCATCGCGCTCTACGAGCACCGCGTGTTCGTGAGTGGCGCGGTCTGGGGCATCAACAGCTTCGACCAGTGGGGGGTGGAACTGGGCAAGGTGCTGGCCCGGGAGCTGGAGCCCCGCCTGTCCTCGGGCGACACCGATGGGCTGGACGCTTCGACCGCCGGCCTGCTGCGCCAGCTGCGTTGACCTGAACGCCTGGCGCCCCGGGCGGGCGCGATGGGGTGTCGAGGGGCGAGCGGGGTTGTAACGGCGGGCCTGCGGGCCTCAACGCCGCCGGACGGTTGCCGATAACAAAGGGAGACCGCGTGTCTCCCTTTTTTATCCCATCACCGGACTGCCCATGATCCGCACTGCTTCCACCCAAATCCGTTTCACCCTCCTGATCTGCGGCTTCTTCCTGCTCCTTCTGCTGGGAACGTTCGCCGTCATCCAACTGTCCGTCACGCCGGACCTGTCCACGCTGGAAGGCAAGGTCGTCTCCGCCAACGTGGAGCAGATCTCGGTGCGAATCAGCGAGCAGCTTCGCCAGGTCGAGGCCCAGTCCCGCAGCATCACCCAGACCGTGGCCTTGCTGGCCAGCGACCAGATCGACGTGCTGCAGCCCGGCCTGGTGGACCAGTACGGCGACCCCAACGTGTTCGGCGGCGGCATCTGGCCCCTGCCCAACAAGCGGGAGCCGGGCCGCGACAAGTTCAGCACCTTCTTCGCGCGGGACGGCAGCAACAAGCTGGTGGTCAACACCCACTGGAATTCCCCCGAGTCGCTCAAATACTGGGAGCAGCCCTGGTATGAGAACGGCAAGACGGCGCCCAAGGGCCAGTGCAAGTGGGCCAAGGCCTACCAGGACGCCGCCAGCCCGCAGCCGCGCACCAACTGCGCCATGCCCATCTACAAGGGCGACGAGCTGTATGGCGTGTCCACCATCGACGTGACGCTGGGCTTTTTCAACCGCCTCGTGGCGGACATGGAAAGCAGGATCCAGGGACAGATCCTGATCGTCGAGGGCGACGGCAAGATCGTCAGCAACAGCACGAAGATCCAGGGCAACGTCGTCTTGAAGAACGTCTCGGACATCGCGGCGAGCTCGCCCATGGCGGCGGAAATCCAGAAAATGCTGCCAACCCTGCAAGCCAACGCGGCGGCCGAGAGTTCGTTCAAGGACAGCGAGGGGACCCAGGTGCTGTTTCTGAAACCCATTCCCGGCAGCCCCTGGTTCATCGCCACGGCCCTTCCGGCCTCGTTGCTGGCGGTCAACAGCCACCGCATCCTGACCAAGCTGGCCGCCGTGCAGGTGCCCATGGCCCTGGTGCTGCTGGGCCTGATGGTGATGGGCGTTCGCCTGTTCATGAAGCGCCTGGCCGTCCTCAAGGGCAACATCGACGCGCTCTCGGCCGGCGAGGCGGACCTGACGCGCCGTCTGCCCGAAACCGGCGGGGCGGAGTTCGGCGCGGTCGCGGCGAGCTTCAATGCCTTCATCGCCCGCCTGCAGGGCGTGGTGAGCCAGGTGGTCACGGGCGCATCGTCGATCGCCTCGGCCTCCGGTGAAATCTCCAGCGGCAACCACGACCTTTCCGTGCGCACGGAGGAGCAGGCCGCGTTCCTGCAGGAAACGGCGGGCTCCATGGAGCAGATCACCAGCACCGTCAAGCGCAACGCCGACAGCGCCAACCAGGCCAACCGCCTGGCCACCGATGCGTTCCAGGTGGCGTCCCGGGGCGGGCAGGTCATCGGCAACGTGGTCGAGACCATGGATTCGATCAGCACGTCTTCCAAGAAGGTGGTGGACATCATCGGGGTGATCGACGGCATCGCGTTCCAGACCAACATCCTGGCGCTGAACGCCGCGGTCGAGGCGGCCCGCGCGGGCGAGCAGGGCCGCGGGTTCGCGGTGGTGGCCAGCGAGGTGCGCAGCCTGGCCCAGCGTTCGGCCGAAGCGGCCAAGGACATCAAGAACCTGATCGCGGACTCGGTCACCAAGGTGGAGTCCGGCAGCGCCTTGGTGGTGCAGGCCGGCACGACGATGAGCGAGATCATCGCCACCAACACCAGCGTGGCCTCGATCATGGGCGAGATCATGGCCGCGAGTGTGGAGCAGAGCCGGGACATCGAGCGGGTGAACCAAGCCATCGCCCAGCTCGACACCACGACGCAGCAGAACGCGGCGCTGGTGGAGGAAGTGTCCGCCGCGGCGCGCTCCATGCAGGAGCAGACCGACCTGTTGCGGCAGGTGGTGGGGGCCTTCAAGGTGTGACGGGAAGGCTTCGCTGCCGGCGTTGACATCGCCAGCGCATCCAGACAATCCCCGCCGGTCTCGCGACCCGCGGGGATTTTTCTTGGGGTCGACCGAGGCAGGAGGGGCTGCCGCCGGTTCTGCCGCGTCCCGGGAATGCAGCGTCGGCATGTCGCCTGATTGCAACAAATTGCTTACAGATCGATCATCGATTTCTAGAATAGGAATCGTTATCAATACTATTTATATTTGCCATGAAATTCATTGATCTGCGGGGCCCTGCCTGCGTGGCCGCCGCCCTGGGGTTGGTGCCTTGGGCGCATGCACAGGGCGTGGGCGCCACGCTGTCCGAAGTGCGGGTGGATGCCAACGCCGAAAAGGAATCCGCCACCGGCCCCGTGGTGGGCTACCGCGCCCGCAACGCCACCACGGCCACCAAAACCGACACGCCGCTCAGCGAAACGCCGCAATCGGTCACCGTCGTCACGCGCGACCAGATGGTCGATCAGGGCGCGACGACCTTCCAGGGGGCGCTGCTCTATGCCGCGGGCGTGCGCAGCGATGCCTATGGTCTGGACAGCCGCTCCGACAGCGTGCGCGTGCGCGGCAGCTACCCGGACATCTACCTCGATGGCTTGCGCCAGAGCTACAACTACTACACCAGCACCACGCCCGCGGAGCTGTACACGCTGGAGCGCCTGGAGGTGCTGCGCGGCCCGTCGGGCATGCTGTTCGGCACCGGCACCGTGGCGGGCGTGGTCAACATGGTGAGCAAGCGCCCGCTGCAGGAAGCGCAGCGCGAAGTGGGCGTGCAGATCGGCAGCTGGAACCGCAAGCAGCTGCAGGCCGACCTGACCGGCCCGCTCACGGCCGATGGCCAGTGGTCGTACCGCCTCGTGGCGCTGGCCCGCGACGCCGACACGCAGGTGGACCACGTGCCCGACGACCGCCGCCTGATCGCACCGTCGCTGATGTGGCGGCCCAATGCGGCGACGTCGCTGCTGCTCCAGGCGCACTGGCAGCAGGACCGTTCGGGCAGCACGTCGCAGTTCCTGCCCTGGTCGGGCACCTTGCTTCCCAATCCCAACGGGCAGCTGCCCACCAGCCAGTTCATCGGCGAGCCGGGCGACTACTACGACACCGATCGGCAATCCATCGGCTACCAGTTCGAACACCGTTTTAACTATGCCTGGACGGCGCGCCAGAACCTGCGCTGGGCTCGCAACGAGAACCGGGGCGGCTACCACTATGCGGACTTCTTCACCGATCCGGGCGGGTGGGGCGCCGACCCGGTCAACCAGCGCCTGATCGGCCGGCTGTACGGGCAGAACGTGACCCGCACGCGCATGGCCGCGGTCGACACCAACCTGCTGGGCCGGCTCACCACGGGCGCCGTGCAGCACCAGTTGCTGCTGGGCCTCGACTGGAATCGCCAGTCGGAGGACAAGGCGGAATCCGGCGATGCCTACGATTCGCCCATCGACGCGTTCGCGCCGGTGTACAGCGGGCGGACCGACCGGCCGCTCACCGCGCAGCCCCGGAACGTGCAGCGCCAGACCGGCATTTATGTGCAGGACCAGATGAAGTGGGACCGATGGATCTTCATCGCCGGCCTGCGCCATGACCGCGTGGCGAATGCCCTGGCCGGCTCGGCCGATGACCGCACCAGCGACACCACCAAGCGCCTGGGCGTGATGTATCAACTGGCCGGCGGCTGGACGCCGTACATCAGCTATGCGGAGTCGTTCAGCCCGGTAAGCGGCACCAACACCTCGGGGGCCCGCTTCAAGCCGCTGCAAGGCGAGCAGATCGAAGTGGGGGTGAAGTACCTGCCCGAAGGCGGCGCGACCTCGTTCACCGCCTCGGTGTACGACCTGAAGGAAAAGAACCAGAAGGTCACCGATCCGACCAATCCGATGAACACGCTGCAGGTCGGACAGACCCGCAACAAGGGGCTGGAGCTGGAACTGAAGACCCGCGTGACCACCGCGTTCGATCTGATCGCCCACTACAACTACACCGATGTGGATCCGACCCTGGAAGGCCTGCCCCGCAACCAGGCGGCCGTGTGGGGGCTGTATCGATTTTCCGTCGCGGGGATTCGCGGCTTTTCGGCCGGGGCCGGGGTGCGGTACCTCTCCGCGTTCCGCGATGGTTCCGGCCCGCGCGTTCCATCGTCGCTCGTCGGAGATGCGTTGCTGGCCTATGACAGCCAGGCATGGCGCTACGCGCTCAACATCAACAACGTGGCCGACAAGCAGTACATGAGCACCTGCCTGTCGCGCGGCGATTGCTGGTGGGCGCCCCGGCGCAACGTGGTGCTGAGCGCGACCTACCGTTTCTGAGCAGCCCCTCGATCCTGCGGGCCGCACCCACGGCCCCGCCAAAGAAAAACCCCGCAGGCCTTGCAGCCTGCGGGGTTTTTTGATGGAGCAGCCGGGCGGGAGTGCATCCCGTCCGGTGCGGCCGGCAATTACATGCCCATGCCGCCCATGCCACCCATGCCGCCCATGTCGGGCATGCCGCCGCCGGCCGGTGCGTCGTCCTTGGGGGCTTCAGCGATCATGCATTCCGTCGTCAGCAGCAGGGAGGCCACGGAAGCGGCGTTCTGCAGGGCCGTGCGGGTGACCTTCGTGGGGTCCAGAATGCCCAGTTCCAGCATGTCGCCATACGTGTCGTTGGCGGCATTGAAACCGTAGTTGCCCTTGCCGGCCAGCACGGCGTTCACCACGACCGAGGCTTCGCCGCCGGCGTTGTTCACGATTTCGCGCAGGGGGGCTTCGATGGCCTTCAGCACCAGCTTGATACCGGCATCCTGATCGGCGTTGTCGCCCTTGATCGAGTTGCCCACGGCTTGCTTGGCGCGCAGCAGCGCCACGCCGCCACCAGCCACGACGCCTTCTTCCACCGCTGCGCGCGTGGCGTGCAGGGCGTCTTCCACGCGGGCCTTCTTTTCCTTCATTTCGACTTCGGTGGCAGCGCCGACCTTGATCACGGCCACACCGCCAGCCAGCTTGGCCACGCGCTCTTGCAGCTTTTCGCGGTCGTAGTCGGACGTGGCTTCCTCGATCTGCACGCGCACTTGCTTGACGCGGGCTTCGATGTCTTCAGCGGCGCCGGCGCCGTCGATGATGATCGTGTTTTCCTTGCCCACTTCGATGCGCTTGGCTTGGCCCAGGTCGGCCAGGGTGACCTTCTCGAGCGTCAGGCCCACTTCTTCGGCGATGACCTTGCCGCCCGTCAGGATGGCGATGTCTTCCAGCATGGCCTTGCGGCGGTCGCCGAAGCCAGGGGCCTTCACTGCCACGACCTTCAGGATGCCGCGGATCGTGTTGACCACCAGCGTTGCCAGGGCTTCGCCTTCGACTTCTTCGGCAATGATCAGCAGCGGACGGCCGGCCTTGGCGACTTGCTCCAGCGTGGGCAGCAGGTCACGGATGTTGCTGATCTTCTTGTCGAACAGCAGCACGAAGGGGTTGTCCAGAATCGCGGATTGCTTTTCGGGGTTGTTGATGAAGTAGGGCGACAGGTAGCCGCGATCGAACTGCATGCCTTCCACGACGTCCAGTTCGGACTCGAGGGACTTGCCGTCTTCCACGGTGATCACGCCTTCCTTGCCGACCTTGTCCATGGCGTCAGCGATCAGCTTGCCGATGGTTTCGTCGGAGTTGGCGGAGATCGAACCCACCTGGGCGATTTCCTTGGAGGTCGTGGTGGCCTTGGAAGCCTTCTTCAGCTCTTCCACCAGGGCCGTCACGGCCTTGTCGATGCCGCGCTTGAGGTCCATGGGGTTGATGCCCGCGGCCACGTACTTGAAGCCTTCGCGCACGATGGCCTGTGCCAGCACGGTGGCGGTCGTGGTGCCGTCACCGGCGTTGTCGGACGTCTTGGAAGCCACTTCCTTCACGAGCTGGGCGCCCATGTTCTGCAGCTTGTCCTTGAGTTCGATTTCCTTGGCCACGGACACACCGTCCTTGGTCACGGTGGGGGCGCCGAACGAGCGCTCCAGCACCACGTTGCGACCCTTGGGGCCCAGGGTGACCTTGACCGCATTGGCCAGGATGTTCACGCCTTCGACCATGCGGGCGCGGGCTTCGCCGCCGAAAACTACGTCTTTTGCTGCCATTTGATTTCTCCGGATTCAGTAAACAGGATGTTCGGGAAAAGGGCCGAAAGGCTTACTTCTCGACGACTGCGAACAGGTCGTCTTCCTTCATCACCAGCAACTCGTCGCCGTTGACCTTGACGGTCTGGCCAGAGTACTTGCCGAACAGAACGCGGTCGCCGACCTTCACGTTCAAGGCGATCAGCTCGCCCTTGTCGTTCTTCTTGCCGGGACCGACGGCCAGCACTTCACCTTGATCGGGCTTTTCAGCGGCGTTGTCGGGGATCACGATGCCGGAAGCGGTCGTGGTTTCGCTTTCAATGCGCTTGACGATCACGCGATCGTGCAGGGGGCGAAGGTTCATTGCATCTCTCCTGGTTCAAAAAAGGATTGCGACATCAACAACACGCCCGCAGGGTGCGGGCGCTTTCTGACTTCAGCGGCTTGGCGCCAGCGTTGCTAGCACTCGGTCGCGTCGAGTGCTAATGATACGGGCATTCTTTCGCATTTCAAGAGGGGGACTGGCAGTGGGAGTGCGGCGCGCCCACAGGAAGGACGGCGGCTGAGGGATGGATGAGGCGTGCACCTACAATACCGACCTCCTTGAGGCCGGAGGTGATTCGGCGCCCGCAGTCCGCTTGGTCCCCAAGCAGGGATGGGCGCTGTTCCCGGCGGTGCTCTCAATCAAACGCCCGATGCGGGTCAGATCCATAGATTCGGGAGTCCAATGGCGTCTTTGCAAGCAACCACCGCGCTGATGGGCATCGGCCTGGCGGTGCTGATCCTTTACCTGATCCGCAGGGATCACCTGTATCTGATGCACGGCCTGTTCTGGGTGGTGGTGGCGGGGGCCGCTGCCTTGCTGGGGGCCTGGCCGGGACTGATCGATCGTCTGGCCAAGCTGCTGGGCATCAGCTATCCCCCTGCGCTGCTGCTGCTGCTGGCCAGCATGGTGCTGCTGGTGAAGTCGTTGCACACCGACATGGTGAACACCCGCATCGAGAGGGATGTCCGCCGGTTGAACCAGCGGCTGGCCCTGTTGCAGGCCGACAATGAAAGCCTGCGCGCGCGCGTGATGGGCGATGGATCGCAGCCATGACCTTGGCGCAGCCGTTGTTGCCGGTCATCCTGTGCGGCGGGTCGGGCACGCGTTTGTGGCCCCTGTCGCGGGAGGCCTATCCCAAGCAGTTTCTGGCGTTGGCCGGTTCCCGCACCATGCTCCAGGACACGGCACTGAGGCTGCAGGGGTGGGCGCCGGAGATCGACGTCGCGCCCGATCCCATCCTGGTCTGCAACACCGAGCACCGGTTCATCGCGGCCAGCCAGTTGCTGGCAGTCGGCATCCGGACGGCACGCGTACTCCTGGAGCCCGAGGGGCGCAACACCGCGCCCGCACTGACGCTGGCCGCCTTGCAGGCATGCGCTGGAGGCGATGATCCGATCATGCTGGCCATGCCGGCCGATCACGTGGTGAAGGATTTGCCCGCGTTTCACGCCGCGGTCCGGCGGGCCCATTCCATGGCCCTGTCGGGCGGACTGGTGACGTTCGGCGTCGTGCCGGACCGGCCGGAAACCGGCTACGGCTACATCCAGTGCCATGCGGCGGGCCCGGAGGGTGCGGGCATCCACCGCATTGCCAGCTTTGCCGAGAAGCCCGATGCCGCGACCGCGCAGCGCTATCTCGATGCGGGTGATTATTTCTGGAACAGCGGCCTTTTCATGGTGCGCGCCAGCCAGTGGTTGGCCGCTCTGCGTGCTTGCCGCCCCGACATCCTCCAGGCCTGCGAGGCCGCGATGGCGGGGGCGCAGCGTGATCTCGACTTCATCCGGCCTGACGCGGCCGCCTTCCAGGCCTGCCCTTCGGATTCCATCGACTATGCCGTGATGGAACGGTTGCCGCTGATGCCGGAGATCGGCATCCCCACGTTCGCGGTCGCGCTGCAGGCGGGCTGGTCCGACCTGGGCGCCTGGGATGCCCTGTGGGGCGTGCTGCCGCGCGACGGCCAAGGCAACGCCACCGTGGGCGATGCCCTGCTGGAAGACAGCCAGGACACCCTGTTGATGTCCACCCACCGGCTCGTGGCCGGCGTGGGGCTCGACCACATCGTGGTCGTCGAAACACCCGATGCGGTCCTCGTGGCCGACAAGCGCCGTACCCAGGACGTCAAGCAAATCGTGGCCCGGCTGAAGCAGGCAGGGCATGCGCTGGCCCACCACCACCGGAAGGTGCACCGGCCATGGGGCTGGTACGACGCTGTCGACAGCGGCGAACGCTTCCAGGTCAAGCGCATCGTGGTGAACCCGGGCGCGCGCCTGAGCATGCAGATGCACTACCACCGCGCTGAGCATTGGGTGGTGGTGCGGGGGACCGCTGAAATCACCAATGGCGACGACACCTATCTGCTGGCACAGAACGAGTCCACGTTCATTCCGGTGGGCCGCCGCCATCGGCTGGCCAATCCGGGCAAGACGCCTCTCGAAATCATCGAGGTTCAATCGGGCGACTATCTGGGTGAGGACGATATCGTCCGGTTCGACGACATCTACGGGCGCTCTACCGGTGCCGAAGGCGTTTCATGATGGATTGGATTGCCTTCGCGACCGGCGTGACGATTGCCAGGCCCGCGCGCACGCATTTCCCGGCGTGCGAGCAGTGCGGCACCTGCACTTGACCCTCCCCATTCTTCCAACATAAAAACATGAATCTAGAACAAGCAAGGATTGCCGTGATCGGGCTCGGCTACGTGGGCCTGCCCTTGGCGGTGGAGTTCGGCCGCCAGCGGCCGGTCATCGGCTTTGACATCAATGCCGCACGCATCGCCGAGTTGCAATCGGGCGAGGACGGCACGCTGGAGGTGACCCCGGAAAACCTGCAAGCCGCCAGCCACCTGCAATACAGCGCCAACCCGGAGGACCTGCGCGATTGCAAGGTCTTCATCGTGACGGTGCCCACCCCGGTGGACAAGGCCAACCGCCCCGACATGACGCCCCTGGTCAAGGCGAGTGAAACGGTGGGCAGGGTCATGCCGGACGGCGCCGTGGTCATCTACGAATCCACCGTGTACCCTGGCGCGACCGAAGAAGTGTGCGTGCCGGTGCTCGAACGGCTCAGCGGCAAGACCTTCAACACGGACTTCTTCTGCGGCTACAGCCCGGAGCGCATCAATCCGGGCGACCGGGTCAACACCCTCACGAAGATCAAGAAGATCACCAGCGGCAGCACCCCCGAAGTGGCCGACGCGGTGGATGCGCTGTACGGCAGCATCATCACGGCCGGCACCCACAAGGCCAGCAGCCTGAAAGTGGCCGAAGCGGCCAAGGTCATCGAAAACACCCAGCGCGACTTGAACATCGCGTTGGTGAACGAGCTGTCCGTCATCTTCGAGCGGCTGGGCATCGACACCCTCGACGTGCTGGAGGCCGCGGGCAGCAAGTGGAACTTCCTGCCCTTCCGGCCGGGACTGGTGGGCGGCCACTGCATCGGTGTGGACCCCTATTACCTGACCCACAAGGCCGAGGAAGTGGGCTACCACCCGCAGGTCATCCTGGCCGGGCGGCGCATCAACGACAACATGGCGCGCTACGTGGCGCGCAACACCATTCGTCTCATGCTCAAGAACGGCATGGACGTGCCCCGTTGCCGCATCGGCATCCTGGGCATCACGTTCAAGGAAAACTGCCCGGACATCCGCAACAGCAAGGTCGTGGACATGGTGCGCGAGTTCCTGGCGTGGGGCGCGGACGTGGTGATCGCCGATCCCTGGGCCAGCGCACAAGAGGTGGACCACGAGTACGGCCTGGCGTTGGGTCGTGTCGATGCCGACCATCCGGTCGATGCCCTGGTGGTGGCGGTCGGCCATAACGAATACCGTCAGGCCACGCCCGCGGAGCTTCGCACGTACTGCCGTGGCGCACAGCCTGTCCTGGCCGACGTCAAAAGCCTCTACCACCGCGGGCAGGCCGCCGAAGCCGGCTTCACCGTTTTTCGCCTCTAATTCTCCCCTTCGGATCCGCCATGAAAAACTTCGCCCTCATCGGCGCCGCCGGCTACATCGCGCCGCGCCACATGCGTGCCATCAAGGACACCGGCAACCATCTGGCCGTGGCTTACGACATCAACGATTCGGTCGGCATCATCGACAGCATTTCGCCGCAGAGCGACTTCTTTACCGAGTTTGAACGGTTTGCGGAGCATGCGCACCAGCTCAAGCGCGATCCAGCCACCGCACTTGACTACGTGTCGATCTGCTCGCCCAACTACCTGCACCATGCCCACATCGCTGCTGGCCTGCGCCTGGGATGTGATGTGATCTGCGAAAAACCGCTCGTTCCCACGCCGCAATTGATGGACGAACTGGCGCGCATCGAACAGGAAACGGGCCGGCGGGTATTCAACATTCTCCAGTTGCGCCACCATGAAGCGATCCTGAAGCTGCGCGGCAAAGTGGCTGCGGCACCCAAGGACACCAAGTTCGATGTCGAACTGACCTACATCACATCGCGCGGCAAGTGGTACCTGGAGAGCTGGAAGGGCGACCCGCGCAAATCGTTTGGCGTGGCCACCAACATCGGCGTGCATTTCTTCGACATGCTGCACTTCATCTTCGGCAAGCTTCAGGACAATCGCATCCACCTGAGTGAGGAAACGAAGGCCGCCGGCTATCTGGAATACGAACGCGCCCGGGTGCGATGGTTTTTGTCCATCGATGCCAACGATCTACCGGAAGAAGTCAAAGGCAAGAAGCCCACGTACCGGAACATCGATGTCAGCGGTGAGCAACTCGAGTTTTCCGAAGGCTTCACCGATCTGCACACTACCAGTTACCGCGAAATCCTGGCGGGCCGAGGGTACGGCTTGGCGGATGCGCGGCATTGCATCGAAACGGTGGACGTGATTCGCAGCGCGTCCATTGCGGCCGATGGGGATGAGCGTGTGCATCCCTTCGTGCGCAACAAGGGGTATTGAGAGCATGCAAGCTTCTGGTTTGAAGCCGCTTTCCCAGTTCGAATTGCTGGTCGGGGATGTGCGGGGCGCGCTCAAGCTTTGGCGCTTCTGGCTGCATCTGGGATTGGAAGACATCCTCAAGCAGTACCGCCGCTCGTTTCTCGGACCCGTGTGGATATCGATCAACACGGCTATTTTCATCGGCGCATTCGGCTTGATCGGATCGCAGGTCTTCAAGATAGATATCCAGACGTACCTGCCATTCTTCTGTGTCAGCCATGTTCTGTTTTTGTTTATCTCACAGTGCATTTCCGACAGTTGCCAGACGTTTATTGGCTCCAGCGCATTCCTGAAACAAACACCTTATCCCAAGACTGCATTCGGTTTGCGAGTCATATGGCGCAACCTGTTGATGATGGGGCACAACATTCCGATTGCCTTGATCGTTCTTCTGGCGTTTGGGCGCCTGGATGATGTGAGGCCCATCCCATTTTTGTTCGGGCTCGCATTCACGGTGTTGTGCGCGGTACTGGTTTCCTGCATCCTGGGTGCCCTGTGCGCGCGTTTTCGCGACATACCCATGATTGTCACGAGCTTGATGCAGATTGCGATGTTTCTCACGCCGGTCATGTGGCAGGCATCGCAACTCAGTGAGCGGGCCCAATTGATCGTGCACGTCAATCCTTTAGCTGCGTTTCTTGACTTGGTGAGGGCCCCCGTTTTGGGCGAATCCGTCAATCCCTACAGCTATCTGATGGCCGGTGCCACCTTTCTCGCATTGCTGTTGGCATTTTTCACCGTGTTTTTGCAGAGCCGTCGCAGGCTTGTGTATTGGCTCTGATCATGGCAAGCATCGAACTGGAGCGAGTCAATGTCGACTTCCCGCTGTTTTCATCACGCTCACGCGGATTGCTGAACACTCTGCTCGGGAAGGCGCAAGGGCACCGGGGGCGAATCGAAGACATCGGGCATGGCGCAATCGCAGTGCGCGCACTGCGAGACATCACGCTGTCTCTCAAGGATGGGGATCGGATGGGCCTGATAGGCCGCAACGGGGCTGGCAAGTCCACCATGCTGCGGGTACTGTCCAGCGTGTATGAACCCACCTCTGGCGTGATGAGAGCGGATGGCCACATCTCTTCCCTGATTGACCTGATGTTGGGCATGGATCCCGATGCCAGTGGCTACGAGTTCATTGCCACACGGTGCGTCGTGATGGGAATTGGAAGCAAAGAAGCCAAGGACCTGGTCCCCGATATAGAGGAGTTCACGGAGCTGGGTGACTACCTGCATCTGCCAGTGCGCACGTACTCTTCCGGAATGATGCTCCGTCTCGCCTTCGCAGTGTCGACAGCCGTCGCGCCCGATATCTTGCTGATGGACGAGATGATTGGGGTGGGCGACGCGCAATTCATTGATAAGGCACGTATTCGGCTGGAAAACATGATGAGCAAGGTCAAGATCCTGGTACTTGCTTCACACAACGACTCGATCTTGAAAACGTTCTGCAATACAGGGATATGGCTCAACGAGGGCCAGATCCGCATGCAGGGAAGTATCGAAGACTGTCTGGCTGCCTATCACGGCAACTAGCTTCATTATTTTGGGCAGCATGAGCGAAACATCCTATACCGCACACCCGACTTCGATCGTCGATGCAGGGGCGCAAATTGGCGCGGGGACCCGCATCTGGCACTGGGTGCATATCTCAGCGGGGGCGCGGATTGGCCTTTCTTGCTCTTTCGGGCAGAACGTCTATGTCGGCAATGACGTGATGATCGGCAACAACGTCAAGGTTCAGAACAATGTCAGTGTCTACGATGCGGTCACGCTGGAAGACGATGTTTTCTGCGGGCCCAGCGTTGTTTTCACCAATGTGTACAACCCTCGCAGCAGCGTCGTGCGTAAAAACGAGTACAGGCGAACCCGGGTTTGCAAGGGGGCCACGCTCGGTGCCAATGCAACCGTGGTATGTGGCACCACCATTGGTGCCCACGCATTCGTCGGCGCTGGTGCGGTGATCACACGCGACGTCAAGGCCTATGCGCTGGTTGCAGGCGTGCCTGCTCGGCAAATCGGATGGATGAGCGAACACGGGGAGCGTCTCGATCTTCCCTTGACTGGACACGCGCAAGCACATTGTCCGCAAACCGGTCATTTATATCGTTTGATCGATGGTGAGCTGCAGCGAGCTTGATCCCCACCCATCGCATGGAGTTGTAATGGAATTCACCGATCTAAGAGCGCAATACCGTCGGCTCAAGTCTGATATCGACGTGCGCATTCAGAAAGTACTGGATCATGGCCAGTACATCCTGGGCCCGGAAGTGCATGAACTGGAAGAGCAATTGGCGACGTACACCGGAGCCAAATATTGCATTACGGTAGCCAATGGCACTGATGCGCTTCAAATTGCCCAGATGGCTCTGGGCATTGGGCCTGGAGACGAGGTAATCACCCCCGGTTTTACGTATATCGCCACTGCCGAGACGGTCGCGCTGCTTGGTGCGAGGCCCGTATATGTAGATGTGTCGCCGGATACGTACAACCTGGATCCCTCATTACTCGAGGCCGCCATCACGCCCCGTACGAAGGCCATCATTCCGGTCAGCCTGTATGGGCAATGCGCTGAATTTGATCGTATCAATGAAATAGCCGCCAAATACCGAATTCCTGTCATTGAGGACGCGGCTCAAAGTTTTGGTGCCAACTATAAAGGGCGCAAGAGTTGCAACCTCACCACTTTGGCTTGCGCCAGCTTTTTCCCCAGCAAACCTTTAGGCTGCTATGGAGATGGCGGAGCCATTTTCACTAGTGACGAGGAATTGGCTCGGGTCCTCCGTCAGATTTCGCGTCATGGACAGGATCGCCGCTATCACCACGTTCGCGTAGGTGTGAATAGCCGTCTCGATACATTGCAAGCGGCAGTTCTTCTGGGAAAGCTGGTGGTTTTCGATGAAGAGATTGCCAAGCGCCAAAAGATCGCGGATCAATACGCAAGCAAATTGCTGCCAATTCCTCAAATAGCTTGTCCATCCATCAAAAATGGCAACCTTAGCGCCTGGGCCCAATACACGATCCGGTCGAATCATCGCGATGACCTTCAGCAAGCACTGAAAAAATTAGACATACCCACCACGGTGCATTATCCGTTGCCCCTGAACAAGCAGCCTGCAGTGGAAGATGGCAGCAAGCAACTCCCCATTGGCGATCAGCTGGCCAATGAAGTTTTAAGTCTTCCCATGGGCCCTTACCTGAGCGACTCGGATCAGTCCCTGGTAGCCCGGGCTATTCAGCAGTTTTATTTCGAAAACCCCTCTGCCTGATTTCGTCGTCGGGAGTCGCCTCGCATCGAAGCCTATCGGCAGGCCCAATCAATTGTTAGAAAGAATGATCATGGACATCAAAAACAAACGCTTCGTCATCATCGGTGGTGGCGGCTTGATCGGATCCCATACCGTTGACCGGCTACTGAAAGAAGACGTAGCCGAAGTGGTGATCTACGATAACTTCGTACGCGGTCGAATGGAGAATTTAACGGAGTCGCTCAAAGATCCACGGGTAAAAATCTTTGAAGCTGGCGGCGATATTCTGCAGACAGACATATTGGATGCTGCTCTCAAGGGCGTCGACGGGGTTTTTCATCTGGCGGCGCTTTGGCTCCTTCAATGCCATGAATATCCCAGGACCGCATTCGAAACCAATGTTCGGGGAACTTTCAATGTAATGGACGCGTGTGTGAGGAATGGGGTGAAGCGCTTGGTGTATTCCTCTTCAGCTTCTGTCTATGGCGATGCAGTGGAGGAGCCCATGACGGAGGACCATCCATTCAATAACAAGAATTTCTATGGAGCCACCAAAATTGCAGGTGAGGCTTTTTTGCGGGCTTACCATCATCGCTACGGACTGGATTATGTGGGGCTGCGATACATGAATGTTTATGGCCCCCGTCAAGATTATCATGGTGCCTATATTGCCGTGATCATGAAAATGCTCGATGCAATCGACAGCGGCAATAGCCCTACCATCATGGGCGATGGTTCCGAGGCGTTCGACTTTGTTGCCGTGGAAGACTGTGCGTTGGCTAACGTCTGTGCGATGAAGGCCAGCGCGACTGACGCTTTCTACAACGTCGGTACCGGCAAGCGGACGTCGTTGAAGGAGTTGGCAGAAAAGCTTCTGCGTATCACCGGCTCAACCAAAGAAATCACTTATGCACCCCGTAGTCAGGCCACGCTCGTGCGCAACCGCATTGGGAGTCCTGACAAGGCTCGCAAAGAAATTCAATTCAATGCAGAGATCGATCTCGACGAAGGCTTGCGCAAGCTGATCGATTGGCGTGCGTCACATAAAGCAGAGGTGGCTGCTCGTCGCGCTTCCGTCGGCCTCTGAGGTATCCAACGTGTGCGGCATCGCGGGTTATTACAACACGGACCAATACCCAGCCTCGGCGGTGGTGATCAAACGCATGACCGATGCGATTGCGCATCGGGGACCAGATGGCGAAGGAAGTTACGTTCATGAAGCGTTGGCCTTGGGCCACCGACGTCTTGCCATTATCGACCTCTCGCCCGGGGGGCACCAGCCCAAAGCCTCCGAAGATGGCCGATACGTTATCACCTACAACGGGGAAATCTACAATTTCAAAGAAATCCGTATGGAACTGGAGAGCTTGGGCCGCCATTTCCATACCCACAGCGATACAGAAGTCCTGCTTTATGCATTTGTCGAGTGGGGCGTGAAATGTTTCAGCCGCCTCAACGGCATGTTCGCATTGGCAATTTGGGACAATGCTGAAAGGACTTTGACGCTCGCGCGCGATCGCTACGGGGTCAAGCCGCTTTATTATCACAATTCTGGAAAATCATTTGTTTTTGGCTCTGAAATCAAGGCAATTTTTGCACACGGCGTTGTCGATCCTAAAGTCGATTCCATCGGGCTGTTTGAATATTTGAGTTTTCAAAATTTTCTTGCCGATCGAACCATATTCAGCGGCATCAGTCTTTTTCCTGCTGGAACGTTTGCAACGGTTAGAAGAGGCAGCACTGGATCTGTGGAAGCCAGTTTCACCCGTTATTGGGACTACCAATTCGTTGAGCCTGAATCGCCGCGAAAATTGGAGGAGTATGCAGAAGAACTGGATCGCCTGTTCGTGCAGGCTGTCTCTCGGCAACTGGTCAGTGACGTAGACATTGGATCTTATTTGAGTGGTGGGATGGATAGCGGGTCCATCACAGCAGTCGCCGCTCAGCAAATCCCATACATGAAAACATTCACCTGCGGCTTCGATTTGAATTCGGCTTCAGGGATTGAACTGGGGTTTGATGAACGCCCGACGGCTGAATATATGTCTTATCTCTTCAAAACTGAGCATTATGAAATGGTGCTCAAGGCGGGAGATATGGAGCGAGTCATGCCCAAGTTGGCGTGGCACATCGAAGAGCCGCGCGTAGGACAAAGTTATCCGAATTATTATGCGGCTCAACTGGCCAGTAAATTTGTCAAAGTTGTGCTGTCTGGTGCCGGTGGTGATGAACTCTTCGGTGGATATCCGTGGCGATACTATAGAGCGGTAGTCAATAATGATTTTGATCACTATATAGATAAGTACCACGCTTTCTGGCAGCGTCTGATTCCCCAGGGGAAAATGTCCACCGCATTGGCTCCGGTATGGGCGGAGGTTCAGCACATTGACTCGCGAGACCTGTTCAAGTCCGTCTTTCATCAACGGCCCCAGAACATTGGCCGGCCGGAAGACTATATCAATCACTCCCTGTATTTCGAGGCCAGGACATTCCTCCACGGGCTACTGGTAGTTGAAGACAAATTGAGCATGGCCCATGGGATCGAAACGCGAGTCCCATTCCTCGACAATGATCTCGTGGATTTTTCAATGCAATTGCCAGCACGCATGAAGCTTGGAAATTTGGGTGAAGTCGTCAAGTTGAATGAAAATGAACCCGGGGCGAAGACCGCCAAATATTTTCAGAAAACCAAAGATGGAAAGCTGCTCTTACGCCAGGTGATGCAGCGATTGTTGCCACCTGTGATAACGGATCGTGAAAAGCAGGGGTTCTCTGCTCCAGATGCGAGTTGGTTCAAAGGTGAAAGCATTGATTATGTCAAGCGTACTTTGCTCAGCCCTAATGCTTTGACCCATCAATACTTGAACCGTGATTATGTGAATGAGATCGTTCGGCAGCACGGCAGTGGGGAAATGAATCACCGCTTGCAGATCTGGTCGCTGATCAGTCTGGAATCCATGATCAGACAATTTATAAAAAATGAATAAGAGAATTCTTTCCACAGAGAGGCCCTATAAAGTGCTGCATATTGGCAATATTGCTAATAATGCTTATCTGAATGCAAAATTGCTTCTTCGGCACGGCGTTGAATCAGATGTAATTTGCGCAGATTATTACCATATCATGGGCACCCCAGAATGGGAGGATGCGGTATTTGATTTTGAGGGAATCGATCACTTCAATCCGGATTGGGCCAATCTGGATTTGCAAGGATTTCAAAGGCCAAATTGGTTTCATTCGGGTGCCTTAGGTCAAATCCTGGCTGAACTGGCTGGAGACGCTGCGGCTCCAGAGCAGAAGATGGGGCGTCTATCGCGAATCATCGGGACAGCGCACAGCCACGCATTTGGGGGAACACTTGAGCTTCTTTTGAATGATGCTTGGACGAAGCTTTTCGGATACAAACAAAAATCCTTGGTCAACCTGCTGACGAGGGTTTCGGTTCCGATTCTGCATGTCATGTGTCGATTGCATTTTTATGCTGAATCTGCATTCAAAAAAAATGGTGGGGATCGTTTCGCAAAAATACGCGTTACTTTGGATCAGATCAACAGACGTACCAAATGTGACCTGAGGCGCTCAGAGGCAGTCCCTTATTTTTTTCATCAAGCTTTGTGGGAACGGGTTTTTAAGAAATATGATGCGGTTATCGGATATTCCATAGATGGAATTTATCCACTGATATGCAATAAGAAATATATTGCCTTTGAGCATGGAACGATCAGGAAAATTCCGTTTGTCGATGATGCTCTGGGGCGAATCTGCAAAGCCGTTTATAAAGCCGCAGATAAAGTAATTATCACCAACTGCGACAACGTCAAGGCTGCAAAGAAGTTGCAGCTAAAAGACTATCGATTTATACCTCATCCGATCAATGAGGAGGTTCAGAAGGTGCAGCTTCCGCCCAGTTGTACCGAGCGCCTTGACAAACAGGAATTTATCGTCTTTCATCCCGCCCGGCACCATTGGGATAGGCATCGCGATCCCAGTTGGGAAAAGGGAAATGACAAAATCATCGCAGGCTTTGCAAGATTTAAAAAGGCAACCAGTGTCAAAACTGTTTTGGTCCTTACTGAATGGGGGTTGACGATAGAGCATAGCCGACGGCTTATCAAAAAATTGGGTATTGAAGATGCCGTGGTGTGGATACCGGTCCTCCCCAATCAGCACATGATTGAAATGATCAGTCTGTCTCACGTCGTGGTGGATCAAATCGGTGTAGGTGCTTTCGGGAGCTTGGCCGCTAAATCGTTGATGTGTGGAAAGGCGACCCTGTGTCATATTGACCCGGAGCCGCACAGGGCTTGCTTCGATGTGATTCCTCCGCTCATCAGCGTGGAGTCGCATGTTGATGTTGCCGCTCGTCTACAACAACTCGCAAGTGATATTTCCTATCGCAATGGCGTTGAGAATGAATCTCGAGAATGGTATTTGCAGCATCATTCCAATAGATTGATCGCCGAGCGCCTCGTTGGATTGATTAAAGAAATCGCCGCATAAATCCGGGCAATAGTTATTCATTGACCGCAGAGGTGGCTATATTGCCATGATGTTCGTGTCGATTCAGGATCTTTAGGTTGGCCGATGTATATTTTTCGTGGAGGAATGATTTCTCTCCTCAATTCGGTTTCCATTCTTTTGCTGCCCTTGATTGTGGCACTGAGGATGTCATTGAAGTGGGTGCGAGGGCAAGCGCCTGTCAGTATTTGGACTGGTGCACCCATCCTAAATATGGCAATCAACTCCAGCGCGGAGAGGTTGACAGGTGCCAAGTCTTATTCGGTAGTTGCTCATACCTATTTCATTACCAATAAATTCGATTTCGATCTTCAAAGGCTTCCTCTTGGGCGAGTTTTTAACACGCAATATAGATACATTGCTTTTTGGATCATTTGTTTGATCGCTGATCGTGTTCATATTTATTTGGATGGGGGTATCTTGCCGAATGCGAAGATGCGATCCTTCAACAAATTGGAGCTTTTCACCTATAAATTGTTGGCAGTAGATGTGTTTGCGTGGACCTATGGTGGAGATTGCCGCACCCAGCGCATCACCCGGTCGCTGGGCGACCCGAACTGCTGCACGGATTGCACCGCTCAGAATTCAGCATGTATCTGTGATGAAGGCTTGTTTCTACCTCGATATGACTATGCGCGAGATAAATGCGTGGCAATTTTCTCGATGGGGGACATGATTGAGTACACTCCCGGAAGCGTAAATACACTATATTTCTGGCCGCTGGATATTGGCGATGAAAAATATAAAAATATCCAGACTGTTTCTGAATTGAATCCACCATTGGTGCGGATTGTCCACGCTCCCAACCATCGGATGTTCAAGGGCACGAGATTCATAGAGGCGGCTGTTTCTGAATTATCTGCCGAAGGATTGGCTGTGGAGCTCGTGCTGGTTGAGAGGGTTCCAAATCAGCAGGCCCTCAAGATCTACCAAACGGCGGATATTATTGTGGATCAAGTCATGGTGGGTTTTCATGGGTTTTTTGCTCTTGAGGCAATGGCCATGAGCAAGCCGGTCGTGTGTTTCATTCGCGAACCGGAGCGCTATCTTATTGATGCAAAAAACTCTCCCATTATTAATGCCAATCCGGAGAACATCAAAGAGGTACTTCGATCATGGGTGAATGCGAGTCGGTCGGAACGTCTCAATCGGGGCCTGCAGGGCCGCAATTTTATTGAAAAGCATTATTCTATGGATGCTTTTGCCAAACGCTTGGGCAAGGCATATACAGAGCTTGGAGTGTCTAAATGAGATATTGTGTTGTCGGGTCTGGTGGTTATATAGGCCGGTTTCTTTGCGAGCATTTGATCAAACAGGGGCACTCTGTCGACAAGGTTAGCTCCTCGCTGGCAGGAGGCATCGACCCAACCACAGGACTGTTGCCCGAGTTGGATTTGGCACAGGTCGACGTTGTGGTGTATCTGGCTCAGTCGCCGTTCTATCGGCAGTTGCCTCAGCGGGCCCCCCATCTTCTGGCGGTCAATTGCGTCAGTGCGGTCCATGTTGCGATCGCTGCTCAGGCATCGAACGTTTCCAAGTTTATTTACGCATCGACGGGAAACGTCTACCAAGCATCTTTTGATGCATTCAAGGAGCATTCCACGCTGGAACGTGGGAACTGGTATTCGCTATCGAAAATAATGGGCGAGGAAGGTTTGCGCCTGGCCGCCGGTGGAATGGACCTGACATGCCTTAGGATTTTCGGCGTGTACGGGCCCGGCCAAGCAGACAAGCTCATCCCCAATCTCATAGCGCGCGTGACACGGGGTGAAACCGTGACCGTCGATCGCCAGCCCTCAGCTGCGGAGGCCCAGCCTGAAGGGTTGAGAACCAATCCCATCTATATCGATGACACTGTGCGGGCCATCGAAATGGTGGCTGGGATTCGCGGTGTGCCGGTCATGAACTTTGCAGGCGATGAAGTGCTTTCGATCCGGCAGATGGTGGAAATCATTGGCGAAGTGGCTGGTACCTCGCCGCAGGTGGCCGTGAACGATCATGAGCGGGCAGGAGATCTGATCGGGGACACGTCTCTGTTCCGCTCTCACTACACCCCTCCGCTGACCCCATTCAAAGAGGGCATTCAAAAGGTGCTAGAAGCCTCGCAATGAGGGTTCTTCACCTTCCCACCTCTATTGGCAACAATGCCTGGGCCCTTTCCAGGGGTGAACGGTCATTGGGTGTGCACAGCGATACTTTGGTGACTCAGACGTCCTATTTGGACTACCCTGCCGACTCGATCGTCGATCTCAGCGGTTCCAGTACGGCATTGGGAAGGTGGTACCTCCTGCTCAAGGCGTTCCTGTCTGTGAGAGCGCGCTATGACGTATTTCACTTCAACTGGGGCTCGTCATTGTTCACGATGCGTGGGATCAATCTGCAGCACCTTGAACTGCCTTTCTACCCTGACACAGCGGCCTTGTTTGCGACCTATAACGGGTGCGATGCCCGTCAGAAATTGCCCACGCTGGCCAAGGGAGGCTTTAGCGCCTGTGAGCATTGCGTCGTCCGGGATTGCGGACCAGCCCTCGACAGGAGCCGTGAGGCTGGAATCATCAAGATGGAACGCCATGCCCAGCACCTCTGGGCGTTGAATCCCGACTTGCTCCCCTTTTTGCCCAGCCAGCGGTCTGGATTCCTTCCATATGCCGTGCCCATTGTGGAGAAAGCGAGGCCGCAGCGGAACGAGGGCAGGCGTCGCCTGCGTGTCGCGCATGCCCCTACCAACCGCGAAATCAAGGGCACTGCGTTTCTTCTGAACGCGGTGGAACAAATTAACAGGCGACATCCCGACGCCATCGAACTTGTGTTGGTCGAGGGCAAGTCGCATGCCGAGGCGCTGGAAATCTATGGGGCCGCGGATGTCATCGTGGACCAGTTATTGATAGGCTGGTATGGAGCATTCGCAGTCGAAACGATGATGCTGGGAAAGCCTGTCGTCGTGCGGATAGATGCACGGGATGCACATGCGGTGCCTGGACCGATGCGCGAAGAGCTTTTGCAAGCCGTCATCCAGGCAGATCCGAACACCATTGAAGAGGTTCTTGAGGGGTTATTGGATTCACCCGCAAAGTTAACCGGACACGCAGAAGCCTGCTTTGAATATGCCCGCAGGTGGCATGACCCCGTTCATGTCGCTTCATTGACCGTGGCCAAGTACGAAGAAGCGTTGAAGGCGAAATAAGCATGTGCGGCATTCTTGGTTTGTATGGCGCTGGCCGTCTCGACAATGCTGAGGCCAGGCTCAAGCTGGGCCTTTCGAAGTTGGGGCGCCGGGGCCCCGACGATCATGGGTTGTCGAGCGTGTGGTTACCCGATGGCCAAATGCACCTCGGACACACCCGTCTCAGTGTCATCGACCTGACCGATGCAGCACACCAGCCCATGGCGAGCCGGGACGGGCGATTCTTGCTGGTCTTCAACGGAGAGATTTACAACTATCGCGAGCTCCGTTCAGAACTTCAATCTCTTGGCCGCCATGTCCACTCGGCGTCCGACACCGAAGTGCTGCTGCAGGCTTGGGCCCAATGGGGTCAGGCGGCACTTGCCCGGTTGGTCGGCATGTTCGCCTTCGTCATCTTCGACCGCGAAACGAACTTGCTGCATGGTGCCCGCGACGCTTTTGGCATCAAGCCGCTTTACTACCACCAGGATGATCGAAATTTCTGTTTCGCCTCCGAGATCCCGGCGGTCCAGGCATTGCGATCGTTCACCCCGGCACTTGACTGGCAGATCGCCTATGACTATCTGGCGCATGGTGCTTATGACACTGGCGAACGCACCTTCTTTGCCGAAGTCCGTGCGCTGCCACCGGGACACCGTTTCACCTACGACCTGGACTCCCAGCGTCTGGATCTGCAGCGCTGGTGGTCGCCAAAAATTGCCCCTGTTCAACGGCTGACGATCGACGACGCGGCGCAGGCGCTTCGCAGCCATCTGTTGGACAGCGTGCGGCTTCATCTGCGCAGCGATGTGCCCCTGGGGGCCGCGTTATCAGGTGGCCTGGATTCCTCCACGATCGTGGGTTGCATGCGGCACCTTGAGCCCGAAGCGACCATCCACACGTTCAGCTTCGTTGCGGCCGGGGACTCGGTTTCGGAAGAGCAGTGGGTCGACCGCATGACTGCGCACGTTGGTGCGGTTTCGCACAAGCTGAGCATCACGCCGCAGGAGCTTGCAGCCGATCTGGACGACATGATCGAGACGCAGGGTGAGCCCTTCGGCAGCACCAGCATTTATGCCCAATACCGGGTGTTTCAGCTGGCACGGGAGCACGGTGTGACCGTGACGCTCGATGGACAAGGCGCGGATGAACTGTGCGGCGGTTATGTCGGCTATCCTGGGCCGCGCGTACGCAGTCTCCTGGACGAAGGGCAGTGGCTGGGTGCGGCTGCATTCTTGCGGGATTGGGGGCGTTGGCCTGGCAGGGCGTCGCTGGACGGGTTCAAGGCTGCAGTAGCGGAATACACCAGCGATTCCGCCTACCAAACGCTGCGCCGCGTGAACGGTGCGAAGGCCTGCCCGCCTTGGCTGGATGGACAGGTACTGGCCGATGCAGGCGTGGCGCTGCGTTTCCCACGAGAACTGCCTCCCCAGACGGCACCGGGACGCCGTTTGGTGGCAGAGTTGGCCCGCTCGCTGCATGGCGTCGGCCTGCCTGGGCTTTTGCGCCATGGTGATCGCAATTCCATGCGGTTCTCGGTGGAAAGCCGGGTCCCGTTCCTTACGACGGGGCTGGCCGATTTTCTGCTGACGCTGCCTGAGGAATACCTGGTGTCGCCCCAAGGTGAGACCAAGCATCTATTGCGCCGAGCAATGCGTGGCCTGGTGCCGCAGGAAGTGCTGGATCGCCGGGACAAGATCGGCTTCGCCACGCCTGAACAAGCGTGGCTTTTGCAAATGGCGCCGCAGGTGCGGGAATGGTTGCGGTACCCGCTGGGTTTGCCGTTCTTTCGCCAGGACGAGGTGCTGAAGGCGTTCGATCAGGTCGTTGCCGGGCAGCGTCCGTTCAGTTGGCAAGTGTGGCGCTGGATCAACTTCACGCGCTGGCATGCGCGGCATTTTGCTGAATGAGGTGGCCGTGGCCCGTCTGATGCTGTTGTCGCTTTCACCCATTGCCTCCGATCCCCGCGTGATGCGCCAGTACGGGGCGCTGAAGGACGAGCATGAAGTCCATGTGCTGGGGTTCGGAGAATGCCCACCCGGGATGCTGCATTTCACCTCCGTCGAACAGCCTCGTGCGGATCGCAAAGGGGTTTTGCGCAATGCGCTGCGTCTGGCCTTTCGACGCTACGACGCCTATTACTGGCAACACCCTCAGATCCGCGCGCTGGAAAAGGCCGCAGCGCAGGTGCCAGCGGGTTTCGACCTGGTATTGGCCAACGATGTCATGGCTCTGCCCATGGCGCTGCGGTTGGCGGGCAGTGCGCCCGTGTGGCTCGACGCGCACGAGTACGCGCCGCGGGAGTTCGAAGACCTTTGGGCGTGGCGCACGTTGCTGGGGCCTTTCTTCGATGCCACCTGCCGCGATGCGCTGCCACAGGTTGCGCGCATGAGCACCGTGTGTGCAGGCATCGCGCGCGAATACGAGCGGTGCTACGGCGTTGCGGTATCCGTCATGCCCAATTGCCCCGAGCCAGAGAACTTGCCGGTGAAGCCAACGCATGCTGACCGTATTCGGCTGATCCACCACGGCGCAGCCATCGCCTCGCGCAAGATCGAGGTGATGATCGACCTCATGGACCATCTGGACGATCGCTTCAGCCTCGACCTGATGCTGATGGAGCAAGATCCTGCTTACCTCGCCGCGTTGAAGCATCGGGCGGCCCCGCATTCGCGCATCCGGTTCATTCCGCCAGTGCCCATGCGCGATATTGCCGCGCACACCAACGGCTATGACATCGGGTTGTTCCTGCTGCCCCCCACCAATTTCAATTACCTGCATGCACTGCCCAACAAGTTCTTCGAATTCATGCAGGCACGCCTGGCCATCGCCATCGGTCCGTCGCCTGAGATGCAAGCGCTGGTGACCGAGCTTGGTTGCGGCGTGGTCAGCGGCAGTTTCGAGGCAGCAGACCTGGCCGCGCATCTCTCGCGCCTCACACCCCAGGACATCGATGCCATGAAGCGCGCTTCGGACTTGGCCAGCCAGCGGTTCAATGCGGCGGCCACTCGCCAATGGCTTCGTGACGAGGTGCGCGGCTTGCTGGCCGACCGTGCCTGCCCGGTGCATTGACGCCATGCGCGCGATTGTTCTCGGAACCCAGTCGTTCATCGACGGCGGCACCAAGGTGGGTTCTCAGCATCTGGCGCACGCGCTGGCGGCGGCGGGCTGGTCGGTCGACTATGTGCCCACGCTCTCCTCCCCGCTGGACGTGGTGGGCCGCCAGCGCCATGCCCGGCTGGCGAGAGCATGGGGACATGGGATGCCGCAGCGAGCAGTGGGCATTTCGCAAGGTCTCACCGAGTGGAGCCTTCAATCGATGTTTCCCGCGCATCGGCTTTTTCTGCGTTGGCCTTGGCAATTGGCGGCGTATGGCCAACGCTGCCCGTCGCCATTGCGCGACGTGCCGTTCGACGCATGCATTGCCGATGTCGCACCCAACATGTTGCTGCTGCACCAGATCACGGCCCGCGCCAAGATCTGCCGCCTCAACGATTGGCCGCAGGGGTTCGCTCGCGATCTGCACCCGGTGCTCATCAACGCGCTCGGGTCCATGGTGGGTGGCCCCGATTTTGATGAAGTGTGGGCCGTCTCTGAACCCCTGGCGGAATATGCCCGTGCGCTGAACCCGCAGGGTGAGGTGGTGCACATTCCCAATGGGGTAGAGGCCCGTCTTTTGATGCCTGCCACGCAAAGCCCGGTGGTGCGGCAGCCGCGCAGCGCGGTCTATGTCGGCGGGCTCACGGCTTGGCTGGACACCGGCTTGCTCGCCCAGGCCGCGCGTTTGCTTCCCGATTGGACCTTTGCGGTGTACGCCCCTGGTACGCCCCCGCAGCACGGATGGCCGCCCAACCTCCAATGGCGCGGCAGCGTTGGCCGTGCGGAACTGCCAGCGGTTCTCCAAAGCCATGAAGTGGGTCTGATTCCTTTTTGCGAGGCCGAGGGCCGCATGCGCTATGTCGAGCGCCCTCTGAAGTTCTATGAATACATCGCAGCCGGATTGGGCGTGGCCAGCACCGATCTGGGCGCTTTGCGCCACGGAATGGGTGATCTGGCCTGCTACGGCAACGATGCGCGGACATTCGCCGATGCCATCGTTCAGGCCCGGGAGCAGGCGCAGGTTCGCCCTGCAAGCTTCGCGAAAGACTTCGTGCAAGCCCACGACTGGAGTACGCGCGCTCAGACCATGCTGGCCCGTCTGGAGATGTTGCTGGCATGAAAAACTACCTTCTCTACGACTTCATGCAGGTGGCCGGAGGCGCGGAACGGGTCACGCTCACGCTGGCTGAGGCCTTTCCGGACTTTCAGACCCTGGTTAGCCGGTGCTACCCTGACGCCCAACCCTTGCTGGATGCCTCCACTGCCCAAGTGCAGGAGTTGCGGGGTGGCTGGTCTGCGCGCCTGCCGCGCATTCTGGAAAGCATGTGGTGCTTCCGGTTTCGGGCCGGACGGTTGCACGATGCCCACACCGTGCTCTACAGCGGCTTCTATGCCCCGCTGGCGGTCTACCAGCAGCGGTCTGGCCGGCGCTTTTACTATTGCCACACCATCCCCCGATTCGCCTACGACCTGTACGACAGCACGCTGGCGGGTTTTCCGTGGTGGCTTCGGCCGTTCTACGCAATCTTCGTGCGGTGGTTTCGCAAGCAGTACGAAGCGGCCATCGGCCGGATGGATCGCATTTTTGTGAACTCGGAGAACGTTCGCGCACGGCTCCAGCGGTATACAGGGTTGGATGCCGAGGTGGTCTACCCCCCTGTGGCCATACAGCACTTTCGGTTTTTGGCCGATGAGGGCTACTACCTCTCTACCGCACGACTGGTGCCCAACAAGCGGGTGGATGTGATCGTGCGAGCTTTCCTTCAGATGCCCGAGCGCTCCCTGGTGGTGCTCTCTGGCGGGCCGGAGCTGGAGCGATTGAAAGCGATCGCCGGAGAGTCGCCCAACATCCGGTTCACCGGCTGGCAGGCCGATGACGCGCTGCGGCGCTGGGTAGGCAACGCTCGCTGCGTGATCTACCTGCCGGTGGACGAGGACTTTGGCATGTCGCCAGTGGAGGCCATGGCTGCAGGCAAACCCGTGATCGGTGTGGCCGAAGGGGGGTTGTTGGAAACCGTCGTTCCGGCAGAGACTGGACTGCTATTGAATCCGCCGCCCAGCATCGAAGCGCTGATCGACGCGGTGGAAGAAATGGAAATGTCTGTGGGGCCTACGCTCTCGGAACTGTGCCGGCGGCGAGCGGTATTGTTCAGCGAAAAGCAGTTCATTCAATCAATGAAAAAGCATTTGGGATAGCTGGTAATTAATGAGTTCGAATCCCCATATTAAAGAGGTTGACAACCTGAGGGCCGTGGCCATTGTCATGACATTGGTGGCGCACCTGGGTTTTTTTACCCATGAAAATAATGAATGGTATGCGTATGTCATTCAAAATGTGGCCCAGTTTTGGGGTGGCGTGGATCTGTTTTTCGTCATATCCGGTTTTGTCATCTCCAAGCAGCTGCATGCCTTGTTGCGCGTTGGCGATGGATGGAGCGCCAACACCGATGGGCTTAAGATTTTCTTTGTAAAACGATTTTTCAGAATATTTCCGCAGGCTTTTTTCTGGGCGGCTGTCGTTCTCTTCTTTAGTTGGTATTTTCAGGGGGTTGGTAAATTTGGAGATGTTTCAAAAGTCATATGGCATTTTGGGGCATCCATTCTCTCTGTGGAGAATATATATCTGACTTTTGATGTGATTCCGCAGCTGTCAATTTATTGGTCGCTGTCGATAGAAGAGCAGTTTTATATTATTTTTCCACTCCTGCTGATCTTCTTGCCAAGAAAAAAGGTGTTTGCCGTTTTGCTGGTGGCGGCGGTTGTACAGCTTTTGCTTCCTCGTCCCGTCGACCAGTCAAAAATAATATTCATGGTGAGATATGACGCGCTGATACTGGGTTGCTTTATCTATCTGTGGACGTTCACAAGCCACTATTTGAATGTGAGGGGAAGGTTGGCAAATAGGTCGCAGTTGCTGTTTGCCGTTCAAATTCTGCTGCTTCTTGCGATCATGGCGATACCTGTTCACATGCGGGGCGTATGGTTCATGGTGGGGGTATTGGATATTTGTTGTTGCTTGATCGTTGCAATTTCAGTGCTGCAACTCAAGGCGTTTGAATTCCGCGCCTGGGCAGGAAAGGTCTTCGGCTACCTGGGTAAGCGATCGTATGCGATTTACTTGTGCCATATTCCGGTCGCTTTTTTGCTTCTCAGTGCGGACTCGCTTCTGGGGACCCATTGGGCACCTCAGAAAATAATGGACTACCAGATATTTGGAACGATAGTGTTGATCTTTGTCGCTGCCGAAATGTCTTATCAACTCATTGAAAAGCCGTTGCGCGAACGAGGCCGCGTTCTCGCACAACGGTGGCAAGGCGCCGCGCGGACGGTGCCCGTCTAATTGACGGGATGCCATCGAACTGCGCAGGCAGTTCTCGCAAAGGCCTGCCGTCGGTCAACAATTAAGACTTGGAGCGCCAGTGCGCAATGGATAGCAGAGACGATACGGCTATGTATCGAACGGCGTTCGCCCAAGATTGAAAAATCTTCGATTTGTCCACCTTCAAGGTCTGCATGGACAGCGCTACTTCTGCAATGCGAAGACCACGGCGCCGCAGGAGCAACAGCGTTCCGATGTCTTGGTAGTCGAGCAAAGTGGCCTCTGTCGAGGTGGCTGCCTCCAGTGAACGACGGTTATAGAGCCGGAAGCCGGACACGAAATCCCGTAGCGCAAATCCTGTGATCCAGCGAAACCACTGCCAGGCGAGTCGGCGAATCCAACTCATGCGCGCTGGGAAAAAGCCTACGACGACGTCTCCCTGATACCGCTGATCCAGGAGTGTTTTAATTTCTTCCACCTCATAGCGGCCTTCCGCGTCGATGGTGATCACCCCGTCGTAGCCGCGGGCCAGTCCGTAGCGAAGCCCCGTTTGCAAGCTCCCCCAGGTGGTCATCGCCAGCAAAGGACGCAGCACCCGCGCTCCTGTGCTTTCGGCCAGATGGCAGGTGCCATCCGTGCTGCGGTTGTCCACCACGAGCACGTCGGCCCCCACCAGCGCGCGAACGCGCTGGATGAGGTGCTGGATGCTTGCCGCATGGTTGCGGGTGGAGATCACCACGAGCACGCGTGGATTGGGCGCGGCCGGCGTGCTGCCCAGGGCCAGGTATTGGTATTGGTGCGCCAGTGCGCGTTCGCACTGGGCAATGTCGAAATGCTGGAGCAGCGCCTGGTAGCCCGCCTCGCCGAACTGGATGCGCAGCCGCGTGTCGTGCTGCAGGCGCGCCAGGGTACTGCGCCAGCTCTCCACGTCTTCGATGGGCACATGCAGCCCGGCACGGGCGTAGGCCACCACCCAGGGCATGCCGGAGCCGGGCAGGTCCGTCACCACGCAGGGGCGCTTGTGCATCATGGCCTCCAGCAACACGATGCCGAACGCCTCGGTGCGCTCGCGCGACGCCAGGCAAAAGACGTCGCAGCCTTCCAGCAAGGCGTGTTTTTCCGCATCGAGCACCGAGCCGACCAGGCGCACTGCAGGTTCACGGCCGGCGGGCGTGGTATCCCGGATCAGGGCCTCCAGCGACACCCGCAACTCGCCTTCGCCGGCGATCAAAAGTTCAACCCCCGGCATGGCCTGCACGGCCTGGATCAGTGTCTCGAACC
The DNA here is from genome assembly GCF_032929295.1 of Acidovorax sp. BLS4. Taxonomy (NCBI): domain Bacteria; kingdom Pseudomonadati; phylum Pseudomonadota; class Betaproteobacteria; order Burkholderiales; family Comamonadaceae; genus Acidovorax; species Acidovorax sp. BLS4. The sequence continues at coordinate 3,450,248 of NZ_CP136797.1, read as the reverse complement.
CCTTGTAGTAGGTGAGCCGACCGATGGACAGAAGCCGCAGCTGGGTTTCGGGTCTCCATTGCAGTCCACTGCGCAAGGCGGTGGGCGGGGGAGGGCGGTGCAGGTTGATGCCCAGCGGAATGACCTCGCACTTGCTGCGCCACGGCTGCAGCGCCCGGCTGGCCTCCAGGTAGGGGGGCGACGTGGCGAAAATCAACTGCGCCCGGTCCAGCACCGCGTGCTCGAACGGGCGGTACAGAAAATACGCCATCGCCACGGACAACTTGATGTCCGAGACGACGATGTCGGAATGCCAGTGCACCACGCACGGCACCTTGCGGGCCGCAGGCAGTGTCAGGGCCCACAGCGCAGAGTTGTTGGGCAGGTGCAGGTGCAGCACATCGGGCTGAAAGTGCCGGATGGCCTTTCCCAGCGCCGAGCGAAAGCCCAGGGCGATGGGGGCATAGACCAGGTTGAACTGCACCGGCACCCGCACCAGCCAGGGCGGGTCGTCCGGCAAGGGCGTTCCGTGTACCAGCGCGAACGCCTCGATGCCCTGGGCCCGCTGGGCCTCGATGAGGTCGGCCAGAAACACTTCCATGCCGCCCAGATAGGGCGGAAAGAACTTGCCGATGTGCAGGACGCGCAGTGCCACAGGGGTCTCGCTGCCTCAGGCTATTTCTTCAGGGCCGCCACCTGGGCACGCACCTGCGGGTACTGCGGATTGCGCGGATCGATCGCGATGGCGCGGTCCAGGTCCTTGAGGCTGTCGTCCAGGCGGCCGGCCGCGCGGTGGGCCATGGCCCGCCCGTAGTACGCCGGCGCTGCGTTGGGGGTGCGCGCGATGATCTGGTCGAACAGCGCGATCGCCGCCTTCGCATCGCCCTTGCCCACCTGCGCCATGCCCAGGCCCAGCATCAGGCGCTGGTTGTTGGGGCTGGCCTTCACCAACGCGGTGAAATCGCTGATGGCATCGTCGTACCGTTGCGCGCCGATGGCGGCTTCGGCACGGCGCATGCGCATGGATTCGCGCATGCGCTCGACCTCCTTGTCGGTGATGCCTTCGGCTGCGCGTGTCATGCCCTGGGTGAAGGCGTCATACGCCGCGGCGAACTGCCCCAGCGCAAAGGCCGATTCGCCCCGGTGGTAGTACAGCGGCAGGTCGGTGAATCCCTGCTTTTCCGCTTCTGCGAAGGCCGCCAAGGCTTCGGTGTGCTTTTTTTGCTGCTGCAGCGCGACGCCGATATTGAAGCGGGCGGAGCCCTGCAGCGATCCCAGCGCCTCGGCGGTGGCAAAGCTCTTCTGGGCCTCGGCCACCGAACCGCGATCGAGGTGGTAGGCCCCGAGGTTCAGGAACGGACGCCAGCGGCCCACGGCGCTCGGCGATGCCTGCAGGTCGATCTTTTCGGCCGCATCGCCCCAGGCGGCGTAGTCGTCCCGCAGGGATTCCACCCGCTCGAATGCCAGCAGGCTGAACACCAGGCCCACCATGCAGCCCAGCACGTAAATGGTTTTTGGCTTGAAGCCGGTCAGCACGATGGCGACCAGCACCGGCACGGCGATGGCCCAGAGATAGCTGCGGTAGAGCACGAACGGATCCTGCACCCACACGGTCGCGAATTCGGTCACATACAGCAGCAGCGGGAACATCAGCGCCACGCCCACGAGGCTCAACGCCCCGCGGCGGCGCAGCACGGCCCAGAGCGCGGCGGCCCACAGCGCCAAATAGCCGAAGATGCCCAGGATCTGCGGGAACGCGGCATACGACAACGGGAACGCGGGCCGCAGGTCCACCGACATCCACATCACGTTGGGGAAGAACCACAGGAACCCGTAGGCAAAGAAGAGCGCCGCCTCGTTCAGGATGCTGAGCGGGTACATGCGCTGCGTGATCCCCGGGCTCAGGCGCTCCAGCTGCTGGGCGAAGTCCAGCGAGCGCTGGTCGAAGAGCTTGCCGATGAATTCGCCGTAGATGCCGAAAAAGACCACCGCTGCCACCGCGATCAGCGCGGCGGATGCGCCAGCCAGCGTGGCGACCGTCTTCCAGCTCGGGCGGCGGACATGGATATACAGCGGCACGCTCATCGCAGCGACCATGACCGCATGTTCCTTGGACAGCACCGCCGCCACGTAGCTCAGCAGGGCCAGGCCATACCAGAGCACGCCCCGGCCGGACAGGCCCCGCACGAAACACCAGCACGCCAGCACCGAGAACAGCGTGGCCATGACGATCGAGCGCTGCACCAGGTACGCCACGGCATACACCGCCATGGGATTGACCGCGAACAGTGCCACGCCCACCCGCACCGCCGCCTGTTGCGACAGGCCGAAATGCGGCTGCGATTCGAATTCCTCCGGGAAGCGCGTGCGGGCCAGCAGGTCACGCACCAGCGCATACAGCGCGGCCACCGTGGCCAGGTGCAGTGCAATGTTCACGAGCCGCTGCTTGCCCCAGCCGGGGCCAGCCAAGGAGTCCACCCAGATGAAGCTGCCATATGACAGCATCCGCTGCTTGAAGGTGAGCAGGCTGCCGTAGCTACCGAAGATCGCGCCGTCGGAAAGCCGCAGATCGTCGAACAGCAACGCATGGTTCCAGCCGGGCAGGTAGATGGCCAGCACGGCCGCCAGAACGGCGATGCCGAATACAGCAAGGGAAATGGACGGTTTGGCCATGGGCGGATAGAAAGCAGGTGGACGGGCGCAGCGGTGCGTGGCAGTGCGCGCAGGCAGCCGGGAAGTCTAAGCGATGGAATTTTCGCACCCGCTTGGCACCGCCGGATGCGGGATGCCTCCAGGCCCGACCATTTTCCAGCGGCACGCAGGGGCTCGCAGCGGCCCGGTTTCAGTCCTGGACGGGCGCCGCCGGCCCGGGTTCCAGGCCCCGCAGCACCAGGTGGCAGAGCAATTCCTCCGCCTTGTCGTAGTCGCGCTCGGTCAGCGCGGGCTTGCCCAGCAGCAGCGCGAACTGGGCCTGCTGGTCGGCGTAGGCCTGGGTCACGGACCAGATGATGAACATGAGATGGGTGAAATTCACCTTGGCGATGCGGCCCTCGCGCGCCCAGCGCTCGAAGGTGCGCACATCGTTCTTGAGCACGGGGCCCACGCGTTCGGCGATCACGCCCGCGTAGCGCGGCGCACCGGCGATGACCTCCTTGGCGAACACCTTGGCGGCGTTCGGCCGCTCCAGCGACGAGCGCAGCTTGGCGCGGATGTAGCGGCGCAGCGCCTCGTGCGGATCATCGCCATGGGACATCTCTTCCATGCCGGCCAGCCACTGGTTGAGCACGTCGTCCAGCACGCGCAGGTACAGCGCCTCCTTGTTCGGAAAGTAGTACAGCAGGTTGTGGCGGCTCAGCCCGATGGCCGCGGCGATGCTCTCCAGCGACGCGCCCTCGAAACCGAACTGCGCAAACTGCGTCTCCGCCTCGGTGAGGATGGCCTGTTCCTTTTTGAGCCGCGAGGCGGTGGGCGGGCGCCCCGGGTCGGCGGGCGCTCCATCGGGCGCGGGGGGCTGCAGGGCGGTGCGCGTTCGCACAGGTGCGGGGCGGGAGGGCTTGGGCGAAGGGCTCATTTGCACCATTGTGGAACGACTGCGGGGTGTTTTCGCTGGCACGGTGTTTGCACTAGGGGATTTTACCGATTGGTAAATTTTTACTGATTGGTAAATTGAAAACCAGCAGGGCACGGCACCGCCGAAGACACCTGCACCACGACAGCGAGGCCCCCCGATGAAACCTCTGCAGACTGTTCCGATGTGCGGCCGCCCGGCCGCCTGCGCCTGGCCCCGCCAACGCCGCAAGCGCCACGCCCACGCGCCACGCCGCGTTCGCGCGCCCCTTTCCCGTCCCTGATCTCCCGTCCCTGACCCTTCGCCCCGAGGACTACCGATGGAAACGACCGCAAGCCGCGCGTGCGGCATTCATGCCGCACGCCTGAACCTGGCCGACTACGCCGTGAACTTCGGCGACGCGCATCCGCCGCTCACCAAGGCGCAGGCTCTGGTGGAGGCCGAGCGCTGCTACTACTGCTTCGATGCGCCGTGCGCCACGGCGTGCCCGACCGGCATCGACATTCCCGCATTCATCCACCGCGTCGCACAGGGCAACGACCGCGGCGCGGCCCGCGCCATTCTCGAGGCCAACCCGCTCGGTGGCATGTGCGCCCGCGTCTGCCCGACCGAGGTGCTGTGCGAGCAGGCCTGCGTGCGCAACTCGCATGACGACAAGCCGGTGGAGATCGGCGCGCTGCAGCGCCACGCCACCGATGCGTACTTTGCCGACCCGGGCGCGCCCCTGTTCACCCGCGCCGCGCCCACGGGCCGCCGGGTGGCCGTGGTGGGTGCGGGGCCCGCAGGGCTGGCCTGCGCCCATGGCCTGGCGGTGCGCGGGCACGACGTGGTGCTGTTCGAGGCGCGCCCCAAGCTGGGCGGTTTGAACGAATACGGCCTGGCCAGCTACAAGACCACGGGCGGCTTCGCGCAAAAGGAAATCGAATGGCTGCTGTCCATCGGCGGCATCGAGGTGCGCTGCAATCAGGTGCTGGGCCGCGATGCCACCGTGGACAGCCTGCTTCAGGCCTACGACGCCGTGTTCCTGGGTTTGGGACTGGCGGGCGTCAATGCGCTGGGCATCGCCGAGCCGCAGGTCGAGGGGCTGTGCAACGCGGTCGACTTCATTGCCGACGTGCGCCAGGCGCAGGACCTTTCGACCGTCCCCGTGGGCCGCCGCGTGGTCGTGATCGGCGGCGGCATGACGGCTGTGGACGCTGCCGTGCAGGCGCGCAAGCTGGGCGCCGAAGAGGTGACGATCGTCTATCGCCGCGGTGCCGACGGCATGTCCGCCTCCGCCGTGGAGCAGCGCTGGGCGCAGACGAACGGCGTGGCCATCCGCCACTGGGCGGCGCCGAAGGAACTGCTCAGCGAAGGCGGGGTGGTGCGTGGCATGCGGTTCGCGGCCACGGCCCTGGCGGGTGGACGCCTCGTGGACACGGGCGAATCCTTCACGCTGGAGGTCGACATGGTGCTCAAGGCCATCGGCCAGAGCTACCTGCCCGAGCATGCAGGTCCCACGGTGGCCCTGCAGGGCGGGCGCATCGCCACCGACGACATGGGCCGCACCAGCGTGGCGCGGCTGTGGGCCGGCGGGGACTGCCGTGCCGGCGGGCGCGACCTCACGGTCGAGGCGGTCGAGCACGGCAAGGTGGCCGCCCTCTCCATCAGCGAGGCGCTGCGCGGCTGACGGCCGGCGCCTTCTCCCTCCAACACCCCGCACCCCCGGAGCATTTCCCATGGCAGACATCCGCAGCCGCTTTCTCGGCATCGAGAGCCCCAATCCATTCTGGCTGGCCTCCGCACCGCCCACCGACAAGGAAATCAATGTCACCCGCGCCTTCGAGGCGGGCTGGGGCGGCGTGGTCTGGAAGACGCTGGGCGAAGACCCGCACGTGGTCAACGTCAACGGCCCGCGCTATGCCACGCTGATGTCGCAGGACCGCCGCGTGATCGGGCTCAACAACATCGAGCTCATCACCGACCGCCCGCTGCAGACCAACCTGGACGAGATCCGCCGCGTCAAACGCAACTGGCCCGACCGCGCAATGATCGTCTCGCTCATGGTGCCCTGCGTGGAAGAAAGCTGGAAGCGCATCCTGCCCATGGTGGAGGACGTGGGGGCCGACGGCATCGAGCTGAACTTCGGCTGCCCGCACGGCATGAGCGAGCGCGGCATGGGCGCCGCCGTGGGCCAGGTGCCCGAATACATCCAGATGGTGACAGCCTGGTGCAAGCACTACAGCCGGCTGCCGGTGATCGTGAAGCTCACGCCCAACATCACCGACGTGCGCCAGCCCGCCCGCGCTGCCCAAGCCGGCGGGGCCGATGCGGTGTCGCTCATCAACACCATCAACTCCATCATGGGCGTGGACCTGGAGCGCATGGCCATGAGTCCCAGCACCGGCGGCCTGGGCTCGCACGGCGGCTATTGCGGCCCGGCGGTCAAGCCCATCGCGCTCAACATGGTGGCCGAGATCGCGCGCGACGCGCAGACCGCCGGCCTGCCCATCAGCGGCATCGGCGGCATCTCCACCTGGCGCGATGCGGCCGAGTACATCGCCCTGGGCTGCGGCACCGTGCAGGTGTGCACGGCGGCCATGGTGTACGGCTTCAAGATCGTGCAGGACATGTGCGACGGGCTGTCCAACTTCATGGACGCGCACGGCTACCACACCCTCGACGACTTCCGCGGCCAGGCCGTGCCGACGGTCAAGGACTGGAAGCAGCTGGACCTGAACCACATCGACAAGGCGGTGATCGACCAGGATGCCTGCATCCAGTGCGGCCGCTGCCACGTGGTGTGCGAAGACACGTCGCACCAGGCCATCACCTTCACCAAGGATGGCGGCGTGCGCCGGTTCGAGGTGAACGAGGCCGAATGCGTGGGCTGCAACCTGTGCGTGTCGATCTGCCCCGTGCCCGAATGCATCACGCTGCGCAGCCTCGCGCCCGGCGAGGTCGATGCGCGCACCGGCAAGGTGGTGACAGGCGAGTACGCCAACTGGACCATGCACCCCAACAACCCGCAGCGCGTGGCCGCCTGAGCCGCGCTGCCGCGGCCCATTGCCCGCGTTGGTGCGCACCTTCGCGCCCGCCTTCCGCCTGCCAGCCTGTCTGCAACGTCTCGGAGACCGCCCCATGAAGACCCTGCATGCCCCCGGTGCCAGCAACGAACTGTGGAACGACGACCTGGCGCCCACCCAGCCGCACCAGCGCACCTGGCGCTGGTACCACTTCGCGGCCCTGTGGGTGGGCATGGTGATGTGCATCCCCGCCTACACGCTGGCCGCCAGCCTGATCGACAGCGGCATGTCGTGGGGACAGGCGGTGGGCACGGTGTTCCTGGGCAACCTGATCGTGCTGGTGCCCATGCTGCTCATCGGCCACGCAGGGGCCAAGTACGGCATTCCCTATGCGGTGCTGGCGCGCGCGTCGTTCGGCACGCGCGGCGCCAAGCTGCCGGCGCTGTTGCGCGCACTGGTGGCCTGCGGCTGGTACGGCATCCAGACCTGGTTTGGCGGCATGATGATCTACACGCTGGCCGGCGTGCTCCTCGGGCATCCCCTGGAGGGCGACAAGATCGCGGGGCTGGGCATCAACCTGGGCCAGCTGGTGTGCTTCCTGGTGTTCTGGGCCATCCAGTTCTATTTCGTGGTGCACGGCATCGAGTCCATCCGCAAGCTCGAAACGTGGACGGCGCCGATCAAGATCGTCATCTGCTTTCTGCTGCTGTGGTGGGCGTATGACAAAGCGGGCGGTTTCGGGCCCATCCTGGACCAGCCCTCGCAGTTCGCGCCCGGCGGCAAGAAGGCGGGGCAGTTCAGCGCCGTGTTCTGGCCGTCGCTGACCGCCATGGTGGGCTTCTGGGCCACGCTGGCGCTCAACATTCCCGACTTCACGCGGTTTGCCCGGTCGCAGCGCGATCAGGTGGTAGGCCAGGCCATCGGCCTGCCCGTGCCCATGGGCCTGCTGGCCGCGCTGGCGGTGTTCGTGACCTCGGCCACGGTGGTCATCTATGGCAAGGCGCTGTGGGACCCGGTGGACCTGGCCAGCCGCATGACGGGCGCGGCCGTGCTGATCGCGCTCATCATCCTGCTGATCGACACCGTCAGCGTGAACCTCGCTGCCAACCTCGTGGGACCGGCGTACGACTTCTCCGCGCTGAGCCCGTCGCGCATCAGCTATCGGGTGGGCGGCTACATCACCGTGGGCATCGCCATCGCGATGATGCCGTGGAAGATCCTCGAATCGACACAGGGCTACATCTTCACCTGGCTCATCGGCTACTCGGCGCTGCTGGGGCCTGTGGCCGGCATCCTGATGGTGGACTACTACCTGGTGCGCCGCACCGAGCTGGACGTGGCCGCGCTGTACGAAGAGCGCGGCGCCTACCGCTACCGCGGCGGCTGGAATGCGGTGGCCGTGGTGGCCTTCGTGCTGGGCGTGGCGCCCAACATTCCCGGCTTTCTGAACGCGGCGTTCCCGGCCACCTTCCCCGGTGTGGGCGAGGTGTTCAAGCAGATCTATGCCTATGCCTGGTTCATCGGCCTGGCCATTGCCGCCGTGGTGTACCGCCTCGGCATGGCCGGCCAGACGCACCTGGCACCCACTCCGCTGCGCCGAGCCTGAGCACGGCGACCACCCCTTCATCCTTCAGGAGACCTGCCATGAGCCCGACCCCTTCCAACGCCGTGCTGATCCGCGGCGGCACCGTGGTGCATGCCGACCGCGAAGAGCGCGCCGACGTGCTGTGCGTGGACGGCCGCATCGCCGCCGTGGGCCCCGATGTGGCGGGCGAGGCGCCTGCCGGTGCCGAGACGCTGGACGCGAGCGGCCAGTACGTGCTGCCGGGCGGTATCGATCCGCACACGCACATGCAGCTGCCCTTCATGGGCACCGTCACCATGGACGATTTCTTCACCGGCACGGCGGCGGGCCTGGCGGGTGGGACCACCAGCATCATCGACTTCGTGATCCCCGATCCGCAGGAGCCGATGATGGAGGCCTACCGCAAGTGGCGCGGCTGGGCCGAGAAATCGGCGTCCGACTACGGCTTTCACGTCGCCGTCACCTGGTGGAGCGAGCAGGTGCGGGCCGACATGGGCACGCTGGTGCAGGAAGAGGGCGTCAACAGCTTCAAGCACTTCATGGCCTACAAGAACGCCATCATGTGCGACGACGAAACGCTGGTGAACAGCTTCCGGCGCGCGCTGGAGCTGGGCGCCATGCCCACCGTGCACGCCGAGAACGGCGAACTCGTCTACCTGCTGCAGCAGGAGGTGGCCAAGATGGGCATCACCGGTCCCGAGGGCCATCCGCTGGCCCGCCCGCCCATGGTGGAGGCCGAGGCGGCCAACCGCGCCATCGCCATCGCCGACGTGCTGGGCGTGCCCATCTACGTGGTGCATGTGAGCTGCGCCGAGGCGGCCGAGGCCATCGCCCGCGCCCGCGCCCGGGGCCAGCGCGTGTTCGGCGAAGTGCTGGCCGGCCACCTGCTGATCGACGACAGCGTGTACCGCGACCCGGACTTCGCCACCGCCGCCGCCCACGTGATGAGCCCGCCGTTCCGCCCCCGCTCGGGCGGCCACCAGGAGGCGCTGTGGCGCGGCCTGCAATCGGGCCAGTTGCACACCACGGCCACCGACCACTGCACCTTCTGCGCTGCGCAGAAAGCCATGGGCCGCGACAACTTCGCCAAGATCCCCAACGGCACCGGCGGCGTGGAAGAGCGCATGGCCGCCATCTGGGACGGCGGCGTGAACACCGGCCGGCTCACGCCCTCGGAGTTCGTCGCCATCACCTCCACCAATGCGGCCAGACTCTTCAACATCTACCCGCGCAAAGGCTTCGTCGGTACAGGGGCCGATGCCGACCTCGTGCTCTGGGATCCGCAAGGCACGAAGACGTTTTCCGCGAAGACGCAGCACAGCAAGGGCGACTTCAACATCTTCGAGGGCCGCACCGTGCGCGGCATTCCCAGCCGCACCATCAGCCAGGGGCGCGTGGTGTTCGCCAACGGCGACCTGCGCGCCGAGCCGGGCCGGGGCCGCTACATCAAGCGCCCCGCGTTCGGCCCCCAGTTCCAGGCCGTGCAAAAGCGCGCGCAGGACCTCGCTCCCACGGCGGTCGCCCGCTGACGGCCGCCCACGCATCCGGAGAACACCATGGACACGACCACCCGAACCGACATCAGCCACCTGCGCGTCAACGGCGAGCGCCTGTGGGATTCGCTCATGGAGCTGGCGCAGATCGGCGCCACGCCCAAGGGCGGCGTCTGCCGCCTCACCCTCACCGACCTGGACAAGCAGGGCCGAGACCTCGTCACCCGCTGGGCGCGCGAGGCCGGCATGACCGTCACCATCGACCAGATCGGCAACGGCTTCATGCGCCGCCCGGGGCGCAATAACAAGCTTCCGCCCATCATGACTGGCAGCCACATCGACACCCAGCCCACGGGCGGCAAGTTCGACGGCAACTACGGCGTGCTGGCCGGCATCGAGGTGGTGCGCACGCTGAACGACCACGGCATCGAGACCGAGGCGCCGATCGAGGTGGCCTTCTGGACCAACGAGGAAGGCAGCCGCTTTGTACCCGTGATGATGGGCTCGGGCGTGTTCGCCAAGGCTTTCACCCTGGAGCATGCCTACGCCGCCACCGATACCGAAGGCAAGACGGTGAAGGGCGAGCTCGAGCGCATCGGCTACGTGGGCGACCAGGTGCCCGGCGACCACCCCATCGGCGCGTATTTCGAGACCCACATCGAGCAGGGCCCGGTGCTGGAGGACCACGGCAAGACCATCGGCGTTGTGACGGGCGTGCTCGGCATCCGCTGGTACGACTGCACCGTGACCGGCATGGAGGCCCATGCCGGCCCCACGCCCATGGCCCTGCGCAAGGATGCGCTGCAGGTTGCCACGCGCCTCATGCAGGAGGTGGTGGCCTGCGCGCACCGCCACCCGCCGCACGGTCGCGGCACGGTGGGCATGGTGCAGGTGCACCCCAACAGCCGCAACGTGATCCCCGGCCAGGTCAAGTTCAGCATCGACCTGCGCAACGCCACCGACGCCGATTGCGAAAGCATGGACCGGGACATCCGCGACGTCGCCGCCCGGCTCAGCGCCGAAACCGGCCTGCCGATCCAGATCGACCTGGTGTCCAGCTACCCCGCGCAGGTGTTCCACCCCGACTGCGTGGACGCCGTGGGCCGCGCCGCTGCCAGCCTGGGCTACAGCCACATGCCGGCCGTGTCGGGCGCGGGGCACGATGCGGTCTACATGGCGCGCCTGGCACCTGCGGGCATGGTTTTCATTCCGTGCAAGGACGGCATCAGCCACAACGAGATCGAAGACGCCCAACCCGAGCACATCACCGCCGGCTGCAACGTGCTGCTGCATGCCATGCTGGAACGCGCCGGCACCTGAATGGTGCGTGGCCGGGGCGGCGGCCTGCCGCCGTGTTACAGCAACCCTCCCCCGGTGGGGTTGTGGCAGGCCCCCGCAGCGCATAACGTTCAACGCTTTGCTTGAAGCCATGCCTTCCATGACGACACCGAACCAGCCCGCTGGGCGCGCTGCCTCCGCCTGCTTTCCTTCCACCCCCGCCCGCGCGACCCTCGTGGCCGCCACCGTGGTCGCCGCGCTGGCCCTGGCCGGCTGCGAGACCACCAACATGCGCATGGGCAGCCCCGATGCCAAGACCGTGGCCACGGGCAGCGCGGCCGGCGGTGCCACCGAAGGCGCCAGCAGCCAGCTCGAACGCTGCGAATCGCCACTGGGCACCGTCTCGCTGATCGAGAACCAGCAGGCCGGCTGGTACACCATCCTGCGCAACGAATACCGCCTGCCGCCCACGGCCAACCTGCTGCGCCTGCTGGTGCAGCAGTCCAACTGCTTCGTCGTGATCGAGCGCGGCGCGGCCGGCATGACGGCCATGGACCGCGAGCGCGCCATCATGCAGTCGGGCGAAATGCGCGGCGGCAGCAACTTCGGCAAGGGCCAGATGGTCGCCTCCGACTACGGCCTGTCCCCGGAAATCGTGTTCAACAACGACAACGCCGGCGGGGCCTCCGCATCGCTGGGCGGCCTGGTGGGTGGGCGCGCGGGCGGCTTGCTGGCGGCGCTGGGCGGCAGCTTGAACACGAAGGAAGCGAGCGCATTGCTCACCCTCATCGACCACCGCTCCGGCGTGCAGGTCGCTGCCTCGGAAGGCAGCGCCTCCAAGACCGATTTCGGCGCCGTGGGCCAGCTGTTCGGCGGCTCGGGCGGCGCGCGCCTGGGCGGCTACAGCAACACGGCCGAAGGCAAGGTGATCGCCGCGGCCTTCATGGACGCCTTCAACCAGATGGTGCGTTCGCTGCGCAGCTACAAGGCCCAGTCGGTCAAGGGCCAGGGCCTGGGCGGCGGCGGTCGCCTGGGGGTGGATGGCGGCGCCGCGCCGTCGCAGACCTCGGCGCCGCGCGCGCAGCCCGTGTCGTCGGCCACCGGTGGCCTGTCGCTGCGCGATGCGCAGGCCAAGCTGAACGCCCTGGGGCATGACACCGGCACGCCCGATGGCGCGATGGGCGCCAAGACGGCGGCCGCCCTGCGTGCCTTCCAGAAGGAGCGCGGCCTGCCCATCACCGGCCGGCTCGACGCCGCTACTGCGGCCCAGTTGAGCCAGTAACGGCTGCCGGACGGCTGCCGGCTTCGAGGTGGTCGTCCGCGCCCGCTGGGGGCGGGCGGCCAGCCCCTAGCCGGCGCCGTGCGCGCCGGTCAGGTTCAAGAAGTGGTCCAGCATGTGGAAATGGTCCTCGAAGAAGGCCTCTTCCATGGCCGCCAGGTCCGCGACCGGTATCCACTGCACCTGCATGGCGTCGTCATCGGCCTGCACCGCAGGGAACGGCACATCGCCCAGGTCGAAGTAGTGGGCGTGCGTGATGGTGCGCCCGCGCTGGCTGCGGTCGGGGTGGTCGAAGACGGCCGTGGCGCGCAGCGCGCGGCGCAGGGTGGCGTCAGGCACGTCGCAGTGCGTCTCTTCGGCCAGCTCGCGCAGGCACGACTGCCACAGCGTCTCGCGCTGCTCGATGAAGCCGCCCGGCATGGCCAGCTGGCCCTTGCCCGGGGCGTGCGCGCGGCGGATGACGAGCACGTGGTCCTGGCAGCGAAGCACCGCGTCCACCGTCACGAACACCGGCGGGTACGGCGCCTGCGCCCACGATTCGCGGTAGCTGCGCAGCACGCGCCATTCTTCCTGCAGCGCCGCGTAGTGCGGCTGCCGGGCGAACACGTCCAAAAATTCGAGCGTGCTGGCCGGCATCTGGTCGGCCAGGGGGCCGAGCGCCGTCAGCACGCCCTGCGGCGCCGCGCCGAAATACGCGTCGCGGATGGCGGTGGCATCGATGGTGCCCTGCCGGTCCATGGGGATCAGCGACCAGCCGGGGAAGGCGTCCAGGTAGCTGCTGGTCGCGTCCTTGAAATGGCCGACCAGGCCGATGCGCGCATCGGGCAGCACGTGCGTGGACACGGCGCGCAGCACCGCCGCCACCCACAGGGCCTCGTTGTAGTGATCGCGCACGGGCAGCACGGTCAGCCGGGCCCGGTCGGCCTCGGGCAGGGCATTGCGCAGCATGGCTTCGCGCTCGGCCCAGGTGAACGGGTTCTTAGGCGATCGGGCCTGCCAGGCCGAGCCCATGACCACGATCACGTTGTTGGCGCTGTCCAGCGCGCGCTGCAAAAGGGCCAGATGGCCGTTGTGGACGGGCTCGAAGCGGCCGATGTAGATGGCGGTGTCGTACATGTGTGTTCCGGTTGGGCGTCCCGCGCCGTGAGCGGCGCCGTCGGGGCTGCTGGGAATGTAGCCGGGCGGGCCGGGGCGGGCGGCGGGCGCTGCGAATGCACCGACCGCTCCGCATGGGTCACCGCGCGGCCGGATTCATGGGCCTGCTATAAAAATAATAGCTATATGCCCTAGTAATGATTGCGCTGGGGGCATTTTTGATGCAAACCTCTCTGTGGCGCAGGCCACCGCCTCACACATACCGCGCCGCAATCGGCATCTGCCGCCCGGTGCCGAAGGCCTTGGCCCGCACACGCACGATGGGCGGGGCCTGGCGCCGCTTGTATTCGCTGCGCGCCACCAGCATGCGCACGCGGTGCGCCAGGGCCCGGCCGTCCGCGCTGGCCTGCAGCTGGCGCGCAAAGGCCTGGGCGTTGGCGTATTCGGCGCGCGACAGGCCTTCGCCTTCGATGAGCAGCTTGAGGATCTCGTCCAGCACGGGGTAGGGCGGCAGGCTGTCGTCGTCCTTCTGGCCGGGCGCGAGCTCGGCCGAGGGCGGCTTGTCGATGATGGCCTGGGGAATGATCTCGCGCCCCGTGTTCTCGTTCACGTGGCGCGACAGCTCGAACACCTCGGTCTTGTACAGGTCGCCCAGCAGGCCCAGGCCGCCGTTGGTGTCGCCGTACAGCGTGCAGTAGCCCACCGAGATTTCCGACTTGTTGCCGGTGGTGAGCAGCAGGTGGCCGAAGGCGTTGGAAAACTCCATCAGCGTCGTGCCGCGGATGCGGGCCTGCACGTTCTCCAGCGGCAGCCCGCGCAACGGCTGCCCGAAGCTCGTCTCGAACTGCGCGGAAAAGCCCGCCACCAGGTCCGCGATGGGGTGGGTGTGCAGCACCACGCCCAGGTTGCGGCACAGCTGCACCGAATCGTCCACCGAGCCGCTGGACGAAAACCGCGAGGGCATGGTGATTCCCACCACGTTCTCCGGCCCCAGTGCTTCGGCCGCCAGCGCCAGCGTGAGCGCGCTGTCGATGCCGCCCGAGCTGCCCACCACCGCCTGGGTGAACCCGCAGCGGCGTGCGTAGTCCCGCAGACCCAGCACGATCTGCTGGCGGTAGAACGCCATGGTGGGCAGGCCCTCGCGCGGCACGGGCGGCAGGTCGGTGCCATCCAGCCGGGCGAAGTGGCCGTTGTCCAGCAGCTGCACGGTGGACACGTCCTCCTCAAAGCGGCGCGATTCGAAGACCACACCGTCCTCGGGCTCGACCGCGAAGGAGGCGCCGTCATAGACCAGCTGGTCGTGTCCGCCGACCTGGTTCACGTAGACGATGGGCAGGCCGTGCCGCCGCGCCGCATCGCCGAACACCTGGTGGCGCAGTTCGCGCTTGCCGATGTGGCTGGGGCTGGCGTTGATGCTCACCACCAAATCGGGCGCGGCATCGGCCATGCGCTGGAAGGGGTTGGTCTGGTAGTCGGCGCCGCTGTCGTTCCAGCCGTCCTCGCACACGATGAACCCCACCTGCGAGGTGCCGATGCGCAGCACCTTGGCCACGTCCGGGCCGGGCTCGAAATGGCGGCGCTCGTCGAAGACGTTGTAGGTGGGCAGCAGCTGCTTGGCATAAGACAGCCGCACCTCGCCCGCCCGCAGCACCCGCAGCGCATTCAGCAGCCGCTTGCCCGGCCCCGGCGTGCGCACCGGCATGCCGACCACCCAGTGCAGCGCAGGCAGGCCGGCCGATGCCTCGCACAGCCGCGCCAGGCCCGCGTCCAGGCGTTCGAGAAAGGCGGGCTCCTCCAGCAGGTCGCCCGGGTAGTAGCCGCACAGCGACAACTCGGAGAACACCACGAGGTCGGACTGCGCGGCCGCGGCCTCCTGCGCGGCGGCGATCATGCGCTCGACGTTGCCTTCGATGTCGCCCACGGTGAGGTTGAGTTGGGCCAGGGTGATGCGGAGCATGGGGTCTTTCCTTTCTGTCTTTCTTCTTCAAGCGGCGATGGTTCGGTGGCGGGGCGGCGGCGTGCCGCGGCGCCTCATGGCGGTGGCACGTTGAACACCTGCCGCAGGTAGGCCAGGTAGGTTTCGTCGTCGCACAGCGTCTTGCCCGGGCTGTCCGAGAGCTTGGCCACCGGCTGGCCGTTGGCATGGGTGATCTTCATCACGATGTTGAGCGGCGCCACGCCCATGTCGTTGGTGAGCTGCGTGCCGATGCCGAAGCCCAGTTGCACCCGGTCGCTGAAATGGCGGTGCAGCGACAGCGCCTTGTCCACGTTCAGTCCGTCGGAGAACACGAGTCGCTTGGTGTGCGCGTCGATGCGCAGGCGGGCGTAGTGCGCCAGCGCCTTCTCGCCCCAGGCCACCGGGTCGCCCGAATCGTGGCGCAGGCCGTCGAACAGCTTGGCGAAGTACAGGTCGAAGTCGGCCAGGAAGGCGTCCATGCCCACCGTGTCGGTCAGCGCGATCCCGAGGTCGCCCCGGTACTCCTGCACCCAGTCCTCCAGCGCCGCTTTTTGAAAGTCGCGCAGCCGTACGCCCAGGGCCTGGTAGGTCTGCAAATACTCGTGCGCCATGGTGCCGATGGGCACCAGGTTCAGGTCGCGCGCCAGCATCACGTTGGAGGTGCCCTTGAACCACTGCGGCGCCTGCTGTGCGAAGGCTTGCACCACCTCGCGCTGCCACGCGCCGCTGTAGCGCCGGCGCAGCCCGAAGTCGAACATCTCGAACGGGTGCGTGCGCTCGGACTCGCCCGAGAGCGCCTGCACGTGCGCGATCTTGTCCGCCAGCCGGCGGCGTCCTTCGGCCAGCGCCGCGGCCGGGTCGAAGCGGCGGAAATACAGCTCGTTCACGATCGCCAGCACGAAGATCTCGAACCCCATCACATGCACCTGCGGGCCGCGCGCCACGATGTGCAGGTCGCCGCCCTCGGCCCGTGCCTCGATGAACGCGCGCTGGAACTGGAACAGGCGCAGAAAGTCCACGAAGTCGCTTTTGATGAAGCGCAGGCCGGCCAGGTAGTCCAGCTCACCGGGGGAAAACCGCAGCGTGCACAGCGCGTCCAGCGCCGCGTTCACTTCGCCGAGCAGCTCGGCCAGCGGATAGGCCGGCCGGTTGCGGCAGACGAAGCGATATTCGGCCTGCGTCTGCGGGTGGCCGTGCAGCAGCGCCTGCCACATCGTGAATTTGTAGAGATCGGTATCGAGCAGGCTGGTGATGACGGGTTGCATGGCGTTTGCTATGTTTTTAGGAAGGGATGCCGGGAGCGAACCTGCGCTAGAGGCGGATTTCATCGCTGCGGGCCAGTTGCGCCCCCTGGCCCCGCAGCGCGTCCAGAAAGTCCTGCTGCTGCGCACCGAAGCCGGCCACGGGCGCCATGCAGTCGGTCAGCAGCACGAGGCGTTCCGCCCGCCAGCCCGGCTGCAGCCGGGGCAGGTGCTGCACGATGTGCTCGGTGGTGGCGCGCACGCAGTGGCTGCCGGCCTCGCCCGCAACGACGAGGCGGTCCGCCGTCCCCAGGGCGTGGAGCAGCCGGGTGTTGAGCAAGGTAGCGGGGTCGTCGGCATCGGGCACCTCGGCCTCGATGGCGCTGTAGTGCTCGGTCCAGGGGTTGGTGCCCTTGAACACGGGGTGCACCGCGCGCTGGCGCTGTGCCTGCCACGCGCCGCAGGCGGCCAGGACGTCGGCATGCACGCCGTGGCCCCAGCTGCCGATCTCGCAGTGCACGGGCCACACCATCAGCGTGTAGCGCCCTTGCGCCTCCAGCGCGTCCAGGTAGGCCAGCACGCGGGGCAGGGCTGCGGCATCGCGCGGGGCGAACGCGCCGGCGCGCACCTGCGCCGCGGTGATGGTCGTGAACGGAGCGACCTCGCCGCCATCGCCCTGGCGCCAGAACGGGGGGTGCGCCACGTCGTAGCGCTGGTGCGAGTCGAGCGTGACGGTGATCGCCTCCAGCGCCGGGCCCTGGCGCCGGATGAAGGCGGCCAGGCGCTGCATGTCGGCATGGGCGCCGGGCACGGGCAAGGCGGGGGCGATGGACTGGCCGGTGAGCGGGTGCGCCGGCTGCCACTCGGTGGGCAGGTCGCAGAAATCGTTCTGGGGGTCGATCACCAGCAGCTGGGTCGTCAAGGGGCGGTTCATGGATCGGGTCATGGTGCAAGGTCCTCGGGGCAATGGGTGCAGTCTATTCCTGTTAGTTTGACTTTGCAACTAAGTGGGCCGAAAGGCATTGCCAGGAAATGAAAAACCGGTCGGCGTGACTGGATGGGTGGCATCGGCATTCCGGGAGTGGTAGGCTCGTTCGTCCAATCCTGCACATAACCATCCCCTCGATGTCCTCCGCTGCTTCGCCCGCCGTCATCTGCACCGTGGATACCGTGCTGCTCACGCTGCAGGGCGGCGCCCTCCACGCGCTGCTCGTGCGCCGCGACAAGGCCCCCTATGTCGGCGCGTGGGCTTTGCCGGGGGGCTACATCCATGCGCAGGACGATGCCGATGCCCAGGCCAGCGCCGCGCGCGTGCTGCGCGAGAAGGCCGGCTTGCAAAGCCCTTACCTGGAGCAGCTCGCCACGTTCTCGGGCCTGGCGCGCGATCCGCGGGGCTGGTCGCTGGCGGTGGCCTATTGCGCGCTGGTGCCTGGCGAGGCGCTCCAGGGCATCCCGCCCCGGCAGGGCGTGAAGCTGGTGCCGGTCGATGCCTTGCCGCCCCTGCCGTTCGATCATGGCGCCATGGTGGATGCGGCGCTGGCGCGCGTGCGCAGCAAGAGCCTGTATTCCTCGATGCCTGTGCATTTGTGCGGCGACGTATTCACCCTGCCGCAGCTGCAGGCGGTGTACGAGGCGGTGCTGGGCGAGCCGCTCAACAAGGTGAGCTTTCGCCGCAAGATGGACGAGCTGGACATGCTCGAACCCGTGCCCGGCCTGGTGCAGGGCGGTGCCCACCGGCCCGCGCAGATGTACCGCCTGCGCCCCGCGTTCCGCAAGGCCCTGGCACTGTCGTCCCGGGCGCTCTGAACAGAAAAAAGCCCCTTGCGGGGCTTGGGACGAACGGAGCAAGACGCATCTCAGGCGGCGACCGCCTTGGCTTCGTCGTAGGTTTGCAGGTACTGCTTCGCGAGTTCGGTCTTCTGCTTTTCGGTAAGCAGCTTGCCGGCCATCTGGAAGAACCGGTGTTCCTCTTCCTCCAGATGGTGCCGCACCTTCTCGCCCAGTTTTTTGGCCACCGCCAGCCAGGCGGAGCTGCCGGGGTCGGCGGCCTCCAGGTCTTCGACCAGTTCGTCCAGGGCATGGTGCTCCGCGATGGCGTGGCGCGACAGGTCGATGCCGGCATCGTGCTCCATGAGCGGCCGGTAGAAGTGGCGGTCTTCGGCCAGCTCATGGGCCGCCAGTTCTCGCTTGAGCTCGAGGAACCGCTCGTGCCGCTCCGGGGTGTCGCCGCTGGTGGCCTCCACCTGGCGGACCATGTCGCGCTGCCGCTCGTGGCTTTCGCGCAGGGCTTCGAAGATGTTCATGCGCGCGGCCCCTTCACTTGAGCGCCTTGCGTGCCGCGCCGATGCCCAGCACGGCCAGCACGACGAAGACCACGGCGATCACCAGGAAGATGAAGAACAGGATCTTCGCGATGCCGGCAGCGCCCGCAGCGACCCCGGTGAAACCCAGCGCGCCAGCGATGAGAGAGATGATGGCGAAGACGATGGCGTATTTCAGCATGGTGAGGACTCCGGTGGGATGAGGTATGGAGCGATCATTTCAGCGCTGCCGCGTCACGGGCGTCAGCAGAGCGGGGCTGCGGCTGTAGGAAAGGTGCGCGGGCAAGGCGGCAGACGGCGCGGGGAGGGCAAGGGCTTCTTCCGCCCGTCGCACCCGTTCAGCCACTGCGCAGGTCAAGCCATGACCGCAATTGGCCGTAGTGGCGATGGATGACCCGCGGCACGTGGCGGCCGTTAGCGGCTCAGGCGCTTGTGCTTTTGCTCGTGCCGG
The DNA here is from genome assembly GCF_032929295.1 of Acidovorax sp. BLS4. NCBI lineage: Bacteria > Pseudomonadati > Pseudomonadota > Betaproteobacteria > Burkholderiales > Comamonadaceae > Acidovorax > Acidovorax sp. BLS4. The sequence goes on along the minus strand of NZ_CP136797.1, from coordinate 3,430,996 downwards.
GGGCCGACTGGCTGGCTTTTCTATTGGCGTTCCGGGCTTCGACCAGCAGATGCAATACCTTGGGGTGGCCCTTCGATTTCGCCAATCGTTCGGCTCGCGCCAGGCTGCCGTGCGCGCCTGCGTCCAGCAGCAGTTTCACCACGTCCGCATGTCCGTTAGCCGCTGCCTGGGTCAGAGCCGTCTCGGAGGATTCGCCGGACCAGCGTTCCAGGTTGCCCGCAAGACCGTGGCGCAGCAGCAGCGCGATCACTTCGGCGTGGCCGTTCGACGCCGCCAGCATGGTGGCGTTTTCCCCATAGAACTTGGTGGCGTGCACGTCGCCGGCGGCTTCTTGCTTCAGCAAGGTCTCCATGACCTCGGCATGCCCATTGCGGGCCGCGAGCATGAAGGGCGTCAGACCGTCCAGATCGGTCGATGTCGAATTCACTTTCGCATCCAAAAGCCGTTCCACAGCGGGTGCGTGACCATTCTTCGCGGCCGCGAAAATGGCGGAATACCGAAGCTCGGTTCTGCGATCGGCCTGCGCGCCCGCTTTCAGCAGCAGGGACATGATCGCGACGTTGCCGCTTTCCGCCGCTCGCATCAGCGGCGTGGTTCCGTCCCGAGTGTCGCGATCAACGTTCGCCTTGGCATCGATCAGCAGCCTTGCCGCACGGGCATTCTGTTGCCCCACGGCCCGCATGAGTGCGCATTCCCCACGCCAGTCGCGCTGGTTCAAATGGCTGCGGCTCACCAGCATGGTGGCCATTTCGTAGTGGCCGTTGTCGAGGGCCTCCATCAGCGGCGTCACGCCGCCGTGCAACATCCCGGTATAGGCATTGGGCTTGGCGCCTGCCTTCAGCAGCAGCCGTGCAACCCCCATGCGGCCCTGGCGGGCCGCCTCGTGCAGTGCCGTCCTGCCGTCGCTGCTCGTCACGCCTACCTGGGCGCCGGCGCGGTGCAGCATTTGCACGAGGACCTCGTTGCCAGCGGCGGCGGCCACCATGAGCGGCGTCCTGCCGGTACTGGATTTCTGGTCCAGCATGCCGCGGTTCTTGGGGTCCTTGAGGGACGCCTGCACCAGGATGCCCACGGAGGCCACGTCGCCCGCCTGGGCTGCAAGGTACAGGGCTGTTTCTCCATTCTTGTTGCGGGTATCGATCGAAGCACTCGCGCCCAGCAGCTTGTGGACCATGGCGGTTTGGCCATAGCGCGCTGCGTGCATCAGGGGTGTGTCCCCCCGGGCATTGACCGCTTGCAGTGCCGCAGCGGACGCAAGCAGGGTCACGACCGAATCGGCTCCCGCAGCGACGGCGTGGTGGAGCAGGGTGTTTTGATTCTGGTCTTTCCATGACGATGGCATGGGCAACACGACCAGCAAGCTGGCCAGCGCCAGGTCGCCGGCCATGAGGCTTTGCGCCACCGCTTGGGGTCGTTCTTGCTCCGGGAGCTTGTCCACTTCCTCCGCAGCCTGGTTCAGCAGGAAAAATTCCGCTTCCGCGGAGGCCTCCCGGTAGCGCTTCAATGCCGGATGCATCAGGGCGGCCTGCCATTGGGTGCTCGTCGCCGAGGTGCCGTTGCGGACCATGTTCCAGACTTTGGCGGGATCGAGGCTGCGCAGCTCCTCGGGGTCCTGGGTCGCGGTGAGGGCGCTCATGAGCAGCGCGGACGGCCACTCCACGGCAGGAGAAAGGTCGGACAGCCGCATGCCGCGGTAGCCGACCCCGCCGGCCTTGTCCATCTCCTTCACGTAGAAATCTCCGTCGGCAATGCGCTTGATCCGGCGGTTGCCCTCGTCCGTCAATACGGTATCGACGACCTCGAACTTCTCTTTGTCGAGCAGCCCCTGTTCCTTCAGGTTCTTTGCGATGACGCGCATCAGCAGTGCGGGATGCTCGAGAACGGAATAGGGCGCGTCTTCATCGCCGGTGGGCTCGTGTTCCGAGATGACGACCCAGGCGGGAATCTTGCCGAACCGCCCTTGCAATCCGGCCTCCATGGATTCGCTGTACGCCTTGTGCAACTGGCCCGCCGTTTCCTCCGTCAGCGGGCGGCCCAGGTGGGGCCTGAAACGCTCCTTCACCTCGCTCAGGCATTCCTCGGCGAGTTGCCGAACCAGCTCGACCGGGTTCACGCGGGCTTGCACAAACGCCGCGGCCTCCTGCACATGGGCGCTGACGGTGCGCACATCGACGAAGCTGTCGCTGCGTTCCGTGACACCGAACTGATCCGCCAGGAAATTGCGGTAACCGTTGACGAAATGGATTTCGCTGGCCTCGTAGTGTTCGAGTCCTTTGTGCTTGGACTGGCTGAAGTCGCGCAGCGCCTGGTCCAGCATGTCCTCCCACACCCTTTTGGCGTGGGTGTGCAGGCCTTGGGTCAAGTTCAGGTCCTGGGCGGCCATGATCAGGTTGGTCGTGGTGCCGTCGGAGCAGACCAGCAGTCCTGACGCCAGGTTCTCGATGATTTCCATGCGTCTGGAAAGCGGGATCGTGTGGTCCGCCACGGCCGTGCACAGGGTGTCCAACGAGGCCTTGCCTTCGCCGTAGAGGCGCGATATCTGGGTGGAATAGTGGCCTGCCATGCCACCCTCCACCCGGCTTTTGAAGATGTCCAGCGCCTTGATGGACTGCTGGGATCTGGAGGAGGGATGTTCTTCGAGAAAGGTTTTCAGTTTGCCGATGCCTGCCCGGTACTGCGTCATGAGCTGCTTGCCCCGGCCCGATTTTTCGAAAGCCGGTATCGAAGTCCCGTCAAGGCTCGGTTCGTAGCGCACGGCTTCTTGCGGCGCGTAAGGCTCCGCAGCCGCGGTCGCGCGGGGCGGTTTGTGGAATTGCGGTGTGATCTGCATGGTCAGACTCCGGGATGCCGGGACCATACGGGGCTGCGCGCGAGGTCGGTGCGCGCATCCGAAGCAGTTGCCGTGTTACCGCTGTTGCGCTACCCGCAGGCTCACATCGCTTCGCACATGGGCCTGCGCACGACTGGACCGCGGTGTCCGCGCGGCGGGCTTCCCGCCCGTTCACGCGGATCGCGGGGCGGGCTTATCGCCCCGCAGCCGCCCGCAGTGCCGCGGCCTTGTCGGTCTTTTCCCAGGTGAACTCGGGCTCTTCGCGGCCGAAGTGGCCGTAGGCGGCGGTCTTTTCGTAGATGGGGCGCAGCAGGTCGAGCATCTGGATGATGCCCTTGGGGCGCAGGTCGAAGTGCTCCTGCACCAGCTTGGCGATCTGGTCGTCCGGGATCACGCCCGTGCCTTCGGTGTACACCGTCACGTTCATGGGGCGGGCCACGCCGATGGCATAGGCCACCTGGATCTGGCACTGGCGCGCCAGGCCCGCGGCGACGATGTTCTTGGCCACGTAGCGCGCGGCGTAGGCGGCCGAGCGGTCCACCTTCGTCGGGTCCTTGCCGCTGAACGCGCCGCCGCCGTGGGGGCAGGCACCGCCGTAGGTGTCCACGATGATCTTGCGGCCGGTCAGGCCGCAATCGCCTTGCGGGCCGCCGATGACGAATCGGCCGGTGGGGTTGATCAGGTACTTGGTGTCCTGGAGCCACTCGCTGGGCAGCACGGGCTTGATGATCTCCTCGATGATGGCCTCGGTGAAGCTGGCCTTCATCTTGGTGGAGGTCTCGCTCTGGTCGGGGTGGTGCTGGGTGGAGAGCACCACGGTGTCGATGCTGTGGGGCTTGCCGTCCACGTAGCGCATCGTGACCTGGCTCTTGGCGTCGGGCCGCAGGAAGGGCAGGCGCCCGTCCTTGCGCAGCTGGGCCTGGCGCTCGACCAGGCGGTGGGCGTAGTAGATGGGCGCGGGCATCAGCTCGGGCGTCTCGTCGCAGGCGTAGCCGAACATCAGGCCCTGGTCGCCGGCGCCGGTGTTCAGGTGGTCGTCGCTCGCCTGGTCCACGCCCTGGGCGATGTCGTTGCTCTGCTTGTCGTAGGCCACCAGCACCGCGCAGCCCTTGTAATCGATGCCGTAGTCGGTGTTGTCGTAGCCGATGCGCTTGATGGTGTCGCGCGCGATCTGGATGTAGTCCACGTGCGCGTTGGTGGTGATCTCGCCCGCCAGCACCACGAGCCCGGTGTTGGTGAGGGTCTCGGCCGCCACGCGGCTGCGGGGGTCCTGCTTGAAGATCGCGTCCAGAATCGCGTCGGAAATCTGGTCGGCGACCTTGTCGGGGTGGCCTTCCGAGACGGATTCGGAGGTGAAAAGGAAATCGTTCGCCATTTGAATAAACTCCTGTGTTCCGGCATTTTGGGCGTTGCCCTCAGCCTTGGGAGCTTTGGCGAACGCTTTAGCAGATTTGTTTTACGTCGCCCTGCAAGTTGCTCATTTAACTCAGCGACCGCGCCATTTTAATGCCAACCCTTTTCCGTTTCCTTTCCCGGCTTCCGCTCTGGCTCGCCCATGCCCTCGGCGCGGCCGCGGGCTGGCTGGTTTTCTGCCTCTCGCCCACCTACCGGCGGCGCTTTCGCGAGAACGCGGCGCGGGCCGGCTATTCGTTCGGACAGGTGCGTGCGGCCGTGGGCCACGCCGGCCGCATGGCGGCCGAACTGCCCCGCCTGTGGCTGCGCGAGCAGACCCCGTGCCGCATCGAGAACGCCGCCGTGGTGGAGCGGGCCTGGGGCGCGGGCAAGGGCATCGTCTTTCTCACGCCGCACCTGGGCTGCTTCGAGCTGTCGGTGCAGGCCGCGGCCCAGCGCTGGGCCGCCGAGCGCGGACCCATCACCATCCTGTACCGCCCCGCGCGCCAGCCCTGGCTGGCCGGCGTGATGGCCACCGCTCGCAACCGACCTGGCATTCGCGCGGTGCCCACGGCACTGACGGGCGTGCGCCAGATGATCAAGGCGCTGCGCCGCGGCGAGGCCGTGGGCCTGCTGCCCGACCAGGTCCCGCCGCAGGGCCAGGGCGTGTGGTCGCCGTTCTTCGGCCGCGAGGCCTACACCATGACCCTGGCCGCGCGGCTGGCGCAGCAGACGGGCGCCGCCGTGGTGCTGGCGCGCTGCGAGCGGCTGGGCGCCGGCCGCGGCTATGTCTTGCATTTCGAGGAGTTGTCCGTGCCCCTGTCCGAAGACCTTGACGCGGCCGTGCTGCAGATCAACCAGGCGATGGAGCACACCATCCGCCAGAGCCCCGACCAGTACCTGTGGGGCTATGCCCGCTACAAGCAGCCGCGGGCCGAAGCGCACGCCGCAGGGGCCGCGGCATGACGGGCCGCATGAACGTGTGGCTGATGGGCGTGCTGGCCCGCCTGCCGCTGCCGGTGCTGCGCGGCCTGGGCTGGGTGATCGGCCAGGTGCTGTACCGGCTGGCCGCGCCGCGCCGCAAGGTGGCGCTGCGCAATCTGGAGCTGTGCTTTCCCGATGCGTCCCCCGCCCAGCGGCGCGCCTGGGCCCGCGAGACCTTCGTGCGCTTTTGCCAGACCTGGCTGGACCGCAGCTGGCTGTGGATGGCGCCGCGCGCCGTGGTCGAAAAGCGACTCACCATCCACGGCGCGCTGCACGAGCTGGACGGCGATGCGCCCACCATCATCTTCGCGCCGCATTTCCTCGGCATGGATGCGGCGGGCACGGCGCTCACCCTGCAGACCGACCGGGCCTTCACCTCGATCTTCACGCCGCACCCGGACCCGGCCGTGGACGCCTGGCTGTTCGCGGGCCGCCAGCGCTTCGGCAACGTGCGCATGCTCAACCGGGGCGACGGCGTCAAGCCCATCCTGAGCGGGCTGCGCAAGGGCGGGCTGCTGTATTTGCTGCCGGACATGGACTTCGGCCCGAGCGAGTCGGTCTTCGTGCCGTTCTATGGCGTGCGCGCGGCGACGATCCCCTCGCTGTCGCGCTTCGCCCGCCTGGGCCGCGCCAAGGTCGTGCCGCTGGTGGGGCGCCTGACCCCCACCGGCTACAGCGCCGAGATGATGCCGGCGTGGGAGCACTTTCCCACCGACGACCTGGAGGCCGACACGGCCCGCATGAACCGCGAGCTGCAGCAGTGGATCGACACCATGCCGGGCCAGTACTACTGGGTGCACAAGCGCTTCAAGTCGCGCCCGGACGGCGAGCCTTCGGTGTACCAAAAATGAAAGCAATCTGTAGCCGAATCGGCGCCACGCCGGCGGTTTGATTGCCTGTATTGCTATTGATTATGTAGCGTTTGGGGCGTCAGGCTTTCGGTGATGGCCTGAATCACCGCCGCCGGCTGCTCGTGCACGATCCAGTGCGAGGCGCCCGGCACCTCGGTGCGGGTGAGCGAAGGCACCCACTGCGCGAGCCCCTGCAGCAGCCCAGGCAGCAGGGCCGGGTCGTCCAGGCCCCAGACCACGCGGGTGGGCACGTTCACGGTGAGCATCGAATCTGGCAGGGTGAGCGCGTCGGCGGCGGGATCGCCCTCGCGCGGCGGGCGCAGCGGGCTGGCGCGGTAGTAGTTGCACGGGCCCGTCAGGCCGGCGCCCCAGGTGGCGCGGTACTGGTCGCGCACCTCGGGGGTGAGCCACGCGGGCGCCGTGCCGTCGGCTCGGTCGAAAAAGCCGAACAGGCGCCGGAAGTCGTCGGCCGCAAGCAGCGCCTCGGCGTCCGGCCGGCAGAGAAAGTGCATGTACTCGCTGGCCGCCTGCTGGGCCGGGTTGCTCTGCAGCTCGCGCAGGAACGTGCCCGGGTGCGGCGAATTGACGATCACCAGCCGCTGCATCAGCTCAGGCCGCTGGTTGGCCAGGTTCCAGGCCACTGCGCCGCCCCAGTCGTGCGCGATCAGCGCGGCCAGGGGCTGCGAGTCGCCGCATTCGGCCGCGATCAGGGCCGTGATGTCCTGCACCAGGTGCTTGGCGCGGTAGGCGGCCACGTCCGGCGGGGCGCTCGACGGCGCGAAGCCGCGCAGCCAGGGCGCCACGCAGCGGTAGCCGCCGTGGGCCGGGTCGGCGAAGTGCTCCAGCAGCGCATCCCAGATGAAGGCGCCTTCGGGAAACCCGTGCAGGAACAGCAGCACCGGGCGGCCGCGCTCGCCGCGGGTGCGGCAGTGCAGCGTGGTGCCGTGGGGCAGGGCGTGCGCAATGGTGTCGATCATGGTGCTCTGCCTTGGATCGCAGCCCGCGCATGACCTGTCTGCGCGGGCGCCTAGTTGTCTTCCGAATCCTCGTCCAGGGGCGCCTCTTCGGTGCCGTCCTGCGCCTCGGGCGACGGGCCGGCCACTGGGTGGGACCACTGCCACAGCAGTTGCGCCACCTCGTCCACCCCTTGCTTCTTGAGGGCCGAGAACATCTTGACCTCGCCGCCGCCGGCCTGCAGTCGCGTGATGGACAGCACCTTGGCCTGTTCGGCGCGGGTGAGCTTGTCGGCCTTGGTGAGCAGCACCAGGAATTTCAGGCCCGATTCGACGCGCGGGCGCACGGCCTCCAGCAGTGCCTCGTCCAGCTCGGTCAGGCCCAGGCGCGGGTCGCACAGCAGCACGATGCCGGTCAGGCTCTGGCGGGTGACCAGGTAGCTCAGCATCACCTGCTGCCAGCGGATCTTGTCCGAGCGCGACACGGCGGCGTAGCCGTAGCCGGGCAGGTCGGCCAGCACGGCGTCGGTCACGCCCTGCTTGCCCAGCGAGAACAAATTGATGTGTTGCGTGCGACCGGGCTTCTTGGAGGCGAAGGCCAGCTGCTTTTGCTGCGTGAGCGTGTTGATGCAGGTGGACTTGCCGGCATTGGAGCGGCCGACGAAGGCGATCTCGGGCACATCGATGGGGGGCAGGTGGTGCAGTTGCGCTGCCGTCGTCAGGAACCGCGTGGTGTGCATCCACCCCATGGCGACTTTGGCGTCCGGTGCGGGCGGGAGGGAGCCAGCAACTGGCGCATGTGATGTAGTCGTCATAACGGGGGTTACCAAGGATAGAGGGCCAGGGGGTCGCATTGTAGAATCGCGCCGTTTTGCGCCCATAACACAAGAACCCTCGATATGAAGAAATTGCTTGCTCCCATGCTGATGGCTGCCGTGCTGGCAGTTGCTGCTTTCCCGGCTTTTTCTCAGGGGGCCGCCCCCGCTGCCGCGGCGCAAAAACCCGCCAAGCCGGATCTGGCCAAGGGTGAGGCCACCTTCACGGCCGTGTGCGTTGCCTGCCACGCGGCCGACGGCAACTCCGCCATCGCCATCAACCCCAAGCTGGCCCAGCAGCACCCCGAATACCTTGTCAAGCAGTTGCAGGAGTTCAAGTCCGGCAAGCGCAACAACCCCGTCATGAAGGGCTTCGCCTCGGCCCTGTCCGATGACGACATGCGCAACATCGCCTGGTGGGTGGCGTCCAAGCAGGCCAAGCCGGGCTTCGCCAAGGACAAGGAACTCGTCGCCCTGGGCGAGCGCATCTACCGCGGCGGCATCGCCGACCGCAACATCGCCGCCTGCGCCGGCTGCCACAGTCCCAACGGCGCGGGCATTCCGGTGCAGTACCCCCGCCTGTCGGGCCAGCACGCCGACTACACCGCCGCGCAGCTCGTCGCCTTCCGCGACGGCGTGCGCAGCAACAGCCTGCAGATGACGCAGGTCGCCGCCAAGCTCAACGACCGCGAGATCAAGGCCGTCGCCGACTACATCGCTGGCCTGCGTTGACCTGGGTCAATCCCCCGGGCCGGCCACCGTGCCGCGCCCCTGAACCAACCGCCGATAATCACACCCAAGACGGGCGGGTCCATCTGAACGGATGGCCCGCCCTTTTGTCTTTCGTCCATGTCTGAAACCACCCACGGCATCCGCATCCACACCCGCTCGCAGGCCATGCGCGCGGCGGTGGAACTGCTGTCGTCCATGCGCTTCGCGATCTCGCTGCTGACGGTGATCTGCATCGCCTCGGTGATCGGCACGGTGCTCAAGCAGCACGAGCCCGCCGCCAACTACGTGAACCAGTTCGGGCCGTTCTGGGCCGAGCTGTTCATGGCGCTCAAGCTCAACGCGGTGTACAGCGCCTGGTGGTTCCTGCTGATCCTGGCGTTCCTGGTGGCGAGCACCTCACTGTGCATCGCGCGCAACGGCCCGCGCTACCTGGCCGACGTGCGCAACTACAAGGAAAACGTCCGCGAGCAAAGCCTGGAGGCCTTCGGGCTGCGGGCCAAAGGGCCGCTGCCCGGCGAAACCCCCGAGGCCGCCGCGTGCCGCATCGGCGACATGCTGGCCGGCGGCGGCTGGAAGGTGCGGCTGCAGCAGCGCACCACGCCGGCCGGGCCTGGAACGGGCTGGATGGTGGCGGCCAAGGCGGGTGCGGCCAACAAGATCGGCTACATCGCGGCGCACAGCGCCATCGTGCTGGTGTGTGTGGGCGGCCTGCTGGACGGCGACCTGGTCGTGCGCGCGCAGATGTGGCTGGGCGGCAAGACGCCGTACAACGGCGGCGGATTGATCTCCGAGGTCCGGCCCGAGCACCGCCTGTCCGAGCGCAACCCGACCTTCCGCGGCAACCTGCTGGTGGCCGAGGGCACGCAGTCGAGCACCGCCATCCTGAACCAGTCCGACGGCGTGCTGCTGCAGGAGCTGCCCTTCGCCATCGAGCTCAAGAAGTTCATCGTCGAGCACTACTCCACCGGCATGCCCAAGCTCTTCGCGAGCGAGATCGTCATCCACGACAAGGCCACCGGAGAGGCCACGCCCGCGCGCGTGGAGGTCAACCACCCGGCGAGCTACCGCGGCATCGAGATCTACCAGTCGAGCTTCGACGACGGCGGCTCGCGCCTGCAGCTTCGCGCGGTGCCGCTCGCGCCCGGCATAGCACCCTTCGACGTGGAGGGCGTGGTGGGCAGTTCCACGCCGCTCACCGCCAGCGCCGCGGGCCAGCCGTTCACGCTGGAGTTCACCGCGCTGCGCACCATCAACGTCGAGAACTTTACCGACACCGGCGCCGTCACCTCCGGCGCGGACGTGCGCAAGGTGGACCTGCGCCAGGCCATTGAGGCGCGCCTGGGCGCGGGCAACAAGACCGTGACCCGCAAGGAGCTGCGCAACATCGGCCCCAGCGTGAGCTACAAGCTGCGCGACGCGGCGGGCCAGGCGCGCGAATTCCACAACTACATGCTGCCGCTGGACGCGGGCGACGGGCAGCCCGTCTTCCTGCTCGGCGTGCGCGACACGCCGTCCGAGCCGTTTCGCTTCCTGCGCATTCCGGTGGACGACCAGGGCAGCATGCAGGGCTTCGTGCGCATGCGCGTGGCGCTGGCCGATCCGGCGCTGCGCGAGCAGGCGGTGCGCCGGTATGTGGCCAAGGCGGTGGACCCCGCGCGCCCCGAGCTGGCCGAGCAGCTGGCGCAGTCGACCGTGCGCGCCCTGTCGCTCTTTGCCGGGGCGGACGCCGGCGCGGCAGGCGCCACCACGGGCAAGGGCGGTGCGCCGGGCCGCGGCGGCCTGCAGGCGATCTCGGACTTCATGGAGGCCAACGTGCCGCCGGCCGAACGCGAGCGGGCGGGCGAGGTGCTGATCCGCATCCTGAACGGCGCGCTGTTCGAGCTGGCCCAGCTCACGCGCGAGCGTGCGGGCCTCAAACCCCTGGCGCAGAGCGATGCCACCCAGGCGTTCATGACGCAGGCGGTGCTGTCGCTCAGCGACGCGCAGGCCTACCCCGTGCCCCTGGCGTTCGAGCTCAAGGACTTCACCCAGGTGCAGGCGAGTGTCTTCCAGGTGGCCCGCGCGCCGGGCAAGAACATCGTGTACCTTGGCTGCGCGCTGCTGATCATTGGCGTGTTTTCGATGCTCTACGTGCGCGAACGGCGCCTGTGGGTGTGGCTGGTGCCCCAGGACGGGGGCGCCCAGGCCACCATGGCGCTGTCGAGCAACCGCAAGACCCTGGACGGCGACCGCGAGTTCGCCCGGCTCACCGACAAACTCATCGGGGCGCGGCCCCACGGAGACACCGCATGAACACCGCCGCCACGGACGCTGCCCGCGATCGCACGGATCGCGCCGACCGCACCATCACCCTGAACGAGGGGTTCCTGGCCCGGCGCAATGCCTTCGACTGGGTCTTCGCCGCGCTGGTCGCGGCGGGCGGGCTGTTTGCGCTGCAGCGCTACGGCGCGTTCATGGATGTCTACGAAAAAGGCATCCTGCTCGGCGCCATTCCCTGCACCGTGTGGCTGGGCTGGTTCTGGCGGCCGCTGCGGGTGCTGATGGTGGTGGTGGCGGCCTTCGCCCTGGCGGCCATCGGCCTGTACCAGCAGGACGGCGCCGGCAGCCTGGCGCGCGCCGACACGGTGTTCGGCCTCAAGTATTTCCTGTCCAGCCAGTCGGCCATCCTGTGGATGAGCATGCTGTTCTTCATGAGCACGGCGTTCTACTGGATCGGCATGTTCTCCCGCGGCGAGGGCCGCACCCTGTCGCTGCTGGGCTCGCGCCTGGCGTGGGTGGGCATCGGCATGGCGCTCATCGGCACGCTGGTGCGCTGGTACGAGAGCTACCTCATCGGCGCCGACGTGGGCCACATCCCGGTCAGCAACCTGTACGAGGTGTTCGTGCTGTTTTGCTGGATGACCGCGGCCTTCTACCTCTATTACGAGGCGCAGTACGAGACCCGCGCGCTGGGCGGCTTCGTCATGCTGGTGGTCAGCGCCGCCGTGGGCTTTCTGCTCTGGTACACCGTGGTGCGCGAGGCGCACGAGATCCAGCCCCTGGTGCCGGCCCTGAAGAGCTGGTGGATGAAGCTGCACGTGCCCGCCAACTTCATCGGCTACGGCACCTTCGCGCTGTCGGCCATGGTGGCGTTCGCCTACCTCATCAAGCAGCAGGCCGGCGAGACGCGCTGGTACAAGCTCGCGCCCCTGTGGCTGCTGGGCGTGGTGCTGTGCTTCGAGCCCATCGTGTTCCGCCAGGGCGCCACCGAGAACGGCGGCGCTTACTGGATGGTGTATTTCGGCGTGTCGGCGTTCATCGTGGCGGGCATCCTGCTCGGGCGCCGGCGCATCGCGGCCCGTCTACCGTCGTTCGAGGTGCTGGACGATGTCATGTACAAGGCCATCGCCGTGGGCTTCGCCTTCTTCACCATCGCCACGGTGCTGGGCGCGCTCTGGGCGGCCGAGGCCTGGGGCGGCTACTGGAGCTGGGACCCCAAGGAGACCTGGGCGCTGATCGTGTGGCTCAATTACGCGGCCTGGCTGCACATGCGCCTGATGAAGGGCTTGCGCGGCACCGTGTCCGCCTGGTGGGCGCTGGTGGGGCTGGGCGTGACCACATTCGCCTTCCTGGGCGTGAACATGTGGCTGTCGGGGCTGCACAGCTACGGAACGTTGTAGCCCACAATGAATCCTTTCGGGGCCGGTGCGCGTATAACCGGCATCGTCCCCCCGAACCACAAGGATTCCCCATGCCGATTCCCCGCAGAGACAACGGCTTCATCCACGCCGCCAGCAGCGAAATCACCCCCCGCGCCGTCTATGAAGGCCGGCGCGACCTCATCAAGCTCATGGCTGGCGGCGCTGTCGGGGCGGCCCTGGCCACCTGGGCCGCGCGCGATGCCGGCGCCGAGGCCGCGCGTCCGGGCAAGCTGGCGGCCCTGGCCGGCGGCAAATCGGCGGTGGCGGGCGCCAACACCATGGAAAAGGTGACCGACTACAAGGACGCCAGCACTTACAACAACTACTACGAGTTCGGCGTGGACAAGGCCGACCCGGCCCGCAACGCCCACACCCTGAAGACCACGCCCTGGACGGTCGAGGTGGAGGGGCTGGTCAACAAGCCGGGCAAGTTCGGCATCGAGGACCTCATCAAGCTCAGCGCCCAGGAAGAGCGCATCTACCGCCTGCGCTGCGTCGAGGGCTGGTCCATGGTGATTCCGTGGGTGGGCTACTCGCTGGCCGAGCTGCTCAAGCGCGTGGAGCCGCAGGGCAGCGCCAAGTACGTGGAGTTCGTCACGCTGGCCGACAAGAAGACCATGCCCTTCGTCGGCTCCGCCGTGCTCGACTGGCCCTACACCGAGGGGCTGCGCATGGACGAGGCCATGCACCCGCTCACTCTGCTCACTTTCGGCATGTACGGCGAGGTGCTGCCCAACCAGAACGGCGCGCCGGTGCGGCTGGTGGTGCCCTGGAAGTACGGCTTCAAGAGTGCCAAGAGCATCGTCAAGATCCGCCTGACCGACAAGGAGCCGGGCACGGCCTGGAACAAGGCAGCCAAGCAGGAATACGGCTTTTATTCCAACGTGAACCCGAACGTGGACCACCCGCGCTGGAGCCAGGCCACCGAGCGGCGCATCGGCGAGGACGGCCTGTTCGCCAAGAAGCGCAAGACGCTGATGTTCAACGGCTACGAGGCCCAGGTGGCCTCGCTGTACGCCGGCATGGACCTGAAGAAGTTCTACTGACCCGCCCCGCGTCTGACATCCCGCCGCCAGCGCCTTCGAGGGCCGCCGCCATGAAAAAACTGCTGATGCATCCCGCCGCCAAGCCGGTGGTGTTCGCCCTGTGCCTGCTGCCGCTGGCGTGGCTGGTGTTCGGCGCCGCCACCGACCGGCTCGGCCCCAACCCGGCCGAGGCGCTGATCCGCGAGAGTGGCGACTGGGCGCTGCGGGCCCTGTGCCTGGCGCTGGCGGTGACGCCGCTGCGCGTCATCACGGGCACGCCGGCCCTGGCGCGCTTTCGGCGCATGCTGGGGCTGTTCGTGTATTTCTATGCGGTGTTGCACCTCGTGGCCTACGCCTGGCTGGACATGGGCTTCGACTGGCCGGAGATCGTGTACGACATCGGCAAGCGGCCTTTCATCCTGGTGGGCACGCTGGCCATCGTGCTGCTCACGCTGCTGGCGGCCACGTCGTTCAACCGCGCCATCCGCTGGCTGGGCGCCAAGCGCTGGCAGGCGCTGCACCGCATCGTCTATGCGGTCGCGGGGCTGGCGCTGCTGCACTTTTTCTGGATGCGCGCGGGCAAGAACAACTTCGCCGAGGTGGCGGTGTACGCGGCCATCCTGGGCGCGCTGCTGGGCTGGCGCGTGTGGAAGCGCTACGCCCGGCGCCCGGTGGCCGCCCGCACGGCATGATGCTATTAAAAGAATAGCAATATGCCCTAGTAGTTATTGTGCTGGAGGCCCTTTTGGCTAGGATCGCCCCTGCACGGCGTGCAGGGCCGGCCGCACCTGCCGCGTGGCCGGGTCGATGAAGGCCGTGGGGAACTGGTAGGCCCGGTCGTCGAACAGGTCGATGCCGCACATCAGGTTCTCGATCCAGTCGAAGAAATCGCCGATGGCCTTCGGTCCCATGATCGGCGCGCCGTGCTGGGGCACCAGCATGGCGATGTCCATCTGCCGCACCATGCGCACCCACAGCCGCAGGATCTTGTTGGACACCATGTAGCGGCGGTGGAACCCTTCCATGCGCGGAATGTGCGGCGCCAGATCGGTCACGGGCTCGCGCGCCTCGGTGCCCGAGGTCATCGACACGCCCAGGTCCCCCGTGAAGAGGATGCGGCTGACCGGGTCGTAAAAGTGGAAGTTGCCCTCGGAGTGCATGAAGTGCGCTGGCAGCAGCACCAGCTCGTGCCGCCCCAGCGGCAGGTGGCCGCCGCCGTCCGGCACGCCGATCACCCGGTTCTCCGTCTTGCCGACCTTGGTGAAATGCGGCGCGAAGCGCTCCCAAACGCGCGAGATCACCAGCGTGGCTTTGGTGCTGGTCATCCAGCGGTCGAGCGAGGCGATGATGTCCGGGTCGGCATGCGAGGCGATCAGGTACGACAGCTTGTGCGGCGGGAAATGCTTGGACATTCCCATGAACAGCTCGTTGAAGGCGAGGTTGCCGCCCGGGTCGATGATGGCGCCCGTGTCGCCGTCCACGATCAGGAATTGATTGGCCTGAACGGCCTGCCCGTCCTCCTCGATGAGGTCGGAGAACATCAGGCAGGCGTGGTGCTTGTCTCGGTACAGTTCCAGCGGTTCCAGTGCCATGGCATGCAGCATTCTTGAAAAATGCCAATGTAGGCCGCCCCCCGTGCCCGGGGCTTGATGCGAATCAAGCGTTGGCCAGTCAGCCCACCAGTTTCTCGTGGCGGAAGGTGTCGGCCGCCGATTCGCGCGCGCGGATCAGGTGGGCCTGCGTGCCATCCACCAGCACTTCGGCCGGGCGGGCGCGCGTGTTGTAGTTGCTGCCCATCGAGCTGCAATACGCGCCGGCCGACAGCACGGCCAGGTGGTCGCCCGGCTGCACCGCCAGCGTGCGGTCGCGGCCGATCCAGTCGCCGCTCTCGCAGACCGGGCCCACCACGTCGTACACCCCGGCCGCTGCGCCGGCCGCGGCCGCCTGCACGGGCACGATGGCGTGGAACGCCTGGTACATCGCGGGGCGCGGCAGGTCGTTCATCGCCGCATCGACGATGCAGAAGTTCTTCTGCTCGCCGGGCTTCACGTACAGCACCTCGGTCACGCACACCCCGGCATTGCCCACCAGCGAGCGGCCGGGCTCGATCATGAAATGGCGGTCACCGAAGCCGCGCGCATCCAGCTTGGCCAGCAGCTTGGCCCACAGCGCATCGGCGGCCGGTGGCGTGTCGCCGTTGTAGTCGATGCCCAGGCCGCCGCCGAAGTCGATGTGGTGGATCGGAATGCCTGCGGCCTCGATCTCCTCGATCAGGTCGAGCAGTCGATCGGTCGCGTCGAGGTAAGGTGTCTCGTCGGTGATCTGCGAGCCGATGTGGAAGTCGATGCCGGCCACCTTCAGCCCCGGCAGCGACGCGGCATGCTGGTAGGCCGCGACGATGCGCTCGTGTGCCACGCCGAACTTGTTGCCCTTGAGCCCGGTGGAAATGTAGGGATGCGTCTTCGGGTCCACGTTGGGATTGACGCGGATGCTGATCGGCGCCTTCGTGCCGAAGGCCACGGCCACCTCGCTCAGCACGTCCAGTTCGGACTCGCTCTCGACGTTGAAGCAGCCGATGCCGGCCTGCAGGGCCTGCCGCATCTCGGCCCGCGTCTTGCCGACGCCCGAGAAGATGATCTTGCGCGGATCGCCGCCGGCGGTCAGCACGCGTTCCAGCTCGCCACCGGACACGATGTCGAAACCGCAGCCCTGGCGCGCGAAAAGCTGCAGTACCGCCAGCGACGAGTTCGCCTTCATGGCGTAGCAGATCTGCACCTGGCGGCCGGCAAAGCCGCGCTGGTAGGCGGCCAGCGCGTCCAGCATGGACGCTTGCGAATAGACGTACAGCGGCGTGCCGTGCTGCCGCGCCAGGTCGGCCAGGGGGAGTTGTTCGATGAACAGTGCGTCGCCGCGGTAGGCGATGTGGGGATGGCCGGGCAGGGCAGGCAAGGTCATGGAGTCGGGGAGGAAGCGGAACGGGAGGGGGCGGTGGGGACGATCGGCGCCGGCGTGGGTGTGTCGCGCATCGGGTCCAGCGTCTGGGGCAGGGTGGCCCGCTGGCTGGCAGCGGGGTCGGTGGGCAGGTACAGCGGGCCGCGCTGGCCGCAGCCCGACAGGGCCGCCGCACTCGCAGCAAGGGCAAGCGTCCTGACTAGAATTTGCGATGCTCTCAACATCCGCCGATTCTAATGACTGACCTCGAATTCCTGGACCACGCGGAAAAGCTCCTGCTCGCTGTCGAGCAAGGCTGCGATCGCATCAACGACACCTCGGACGCCGACCTGGACGCACAACGCTCCGGAGGCATGGTGACTATCGCGTTCCAGAACGGCAGCCAGATCGTCATCAACCTGCAAAAGCCGCTGCACGAAATCTGGCTGGCCGCACAGTCCGGCGGCTACCACTACCGGTTCGACGGCCAGCGCTGGATGGACACCAAGGGGGCGGGCGAGTTCTTCGAAGCCCTGGACCGCAGCGCCAGCGAGCAGTCGGGACTGGCGCTGTCTTTCGCGCCCTGAGCGCCTTCGGCCTGTAACAAAAAAGCCCTTGCGCGATGGCCGCGCAAGGGCTTTTTTTGGTGGGACCGCGTGCCGGCGGTCCATGGGGTCAATTGCGGAACAGATCCAGGATCCGGTTGCGCTCCTCGGTCGGCGGGGGTGCCTGCGGCGGCGATCCTGGCACGGCGGCGGAGGCGTCTTCCATGCCCACGCTGGCGACACCCGCGTTGCGGGCGAACTCCTCATAGAACCATTCTCCGCCCACGTTCACCACGCCGGGCGGCACGGTGGGCTCGGCCACCGGGACGCCCTTGAGCGCGCGCTCCATGAAGCTGATCCAGATCGGCAGGCTCAGCCCGCCGCCGGTTTCGCGGCTGCCCAGGTTGCGGGGCGTGTCGTAGCCGATCCAGGTCACCGCGGCCACCGTGGGCTGGAAACCGGCGAACCAGGCATCGACGGCATCGTTGGTCGTGCCGGTCTTGCCGTACAGGTCGGGGCGCTTGAGCGTGGCCTGTGCACGCGCCGCCGTGCCGGAGCGGGTGACTTCCTGCAGAAGGCTGTCCATCACGAAGGCGTTGCGCGCATCGATTGCACGGGGGTTGTCGGAGGTGGCCGGCGGCTGGAAGTCCGACAGGATGCGGCCCTTGTGGTCGGTGACGCGGCTGATCAGGTAGGGGTTCACGCGGTAGCCGCCGTTGGCGAACACCGAATAGGCCGACACCATCTGCATGGGCGTGACCGACCCCGCGCCCAGCGCCATGGTCAGGTAGGGCGGGTGCTTTTCGGCGTCGAAGCCGAATTTGGATACCCATTCCTGGCCGTTCTTGGGGCCGACCGCCTGCAGGACGCGGATGGACACCACGTTCTTGGAGCGCGCCAGCGCGGTGCGCAAGGTCATCGGGCCGTCGTACTTGCCGTCGTAATTCTTGGGTTCCCAGGGCTGGCCGCCCGTGACGCCGGCGCTGAAGAACAGCGGGGCATCGTTCACCACGGTGGCCGGCGTGAAGCCTTTTTCCAGCGCGGCCGAGTAGATGAACGGCTTGAAGCTCGACCCTGGCTGGCGCCATGCCTGCGTCACATGGTTGAACTTGTTCTTGTCGAAATCGAAGCCGCCCACCAGGGCCTTGATCGCGCCGGTGCGCGGATCGACCGCCACCAGGGCGCCCTCGACTTCCGGCAGCTGGGTGATGTCCCAGGTCTTCTTGGGGGTCTGGATCACGCGGATCACCGCGCCGCGGCGAATCTTGACGTTCGGCGGCGCCTTGTCGCTCAGGCCCGACTGGGCCGGCTTCAGCCCGTCGCCGGTGATCTCGATCGGCTCGCCGCTGGCGCGCGCCGCCACGATCTTCTTGGGCGTCACCTCCAGCACCACCGCCGACATCACGTCCCCGTTGTCGGGATGCAGGGCGAGGGTGTCATCGATCACGTCCTCGGCTTCCTGGGCATTGGTGGGCAGGGCGACGAACTTCTCGGGCCCGCGGTAGTGCTGGCGGCGTTCGTAATCCATGATGCCCTTGCGCAATGCGACGTACGCGGCTTCCTGGTCGCCGGCATTGAGGGTCGTGTAGACGTTGAGGCCGCGGGTGTAGGCCTCGTTGCCGTATTGGGCGAAGATGAGCTGGCGGGCCATTTCTGCCACGTATTCGGCGTGGATGCGGGTGGAATCCGGGCCGGAGCGGATCTTCAGGTCCTCTTCCTTGGCGGCGGCGGCCTCCTGCGCGGTGATGAAACCGTTCTCCTGCATGCGGTCGATGATGTACAGCTGCCGGATGCGGGCGCGCTTGGGGTTGCTGATGGGGTTGTAGGCCGAGGGGGCCTTGGGCAGCCCGGCCAGCATGGCGGCCTCTGCGATGGAGATGTTCTGCAGGGGCTTGCCGAAATAAGCCTCCGAAGCCGCCGCAAAACCGTATGCCCTGTTTCCGAGATAAATCTGATTCATGTAGATCTCGAGAATCTGGTTCTTGGTCAGCAGGTGCTCCAATTTGAAGGTTAGTAATATTTCGTAAATTTTTCGGGTAAATGTTTTCTCGGATGACAAATAAACGTTCCGGGCTACCTGCATCGTGATCGTCGAGGCACCCTGGCTCTTCACACGGCCCATGTTGGCCAGCGCTGCGCGCACCACGCCCTTGTAGTCCACGCCACCGTGCTGGAAGAAGCGTGCGTCTTCGATGGCCAGCACCGCGTTGGTCATGACCTTGGGAATGTCCTGGATGGGAGTGAGGTTGCGCCGTTCCTCGCCGAACTCGCCCAGCAAAGCGCCTTCGACCGAGTAGACCCGCATCGGCAGCTTGGGCCGATAGTCCGCCAGGTCCGAAATGTCCGGCAGGTTGGGGTAAGCCACCGCCAGCGCCACGGCGATCGTGAGCGCCACGCCCACGGCGCCGGCCGCCGCCAGCCCGAGCAACCACGCTGCGCTTCGGACAATCCAGCGCCACCATGCCGGCCGTTTCGGCGGATTCGGGTTGGGGGTCTTGTCGGTAGGTGATGACGGCATAGCGTTCCAGGAGAGAGCAACCGGCCATTATAAAAATATGGGCCTCACCCGTCTGCCAAATCACGCCAAAGGGTGGCGCACCTATACCACAGGCGCATGAATATCGGTATCGGAAGAGGCGGCAAATGAGCGTGTGCTTTTGACAACGTTCGGTCCGTAACAGCGCCGTAAAACTCTTGGCTGGCCTGCAACCTTACTGATAGCATTCATGTGAAGTGTTAAGTTTTGTTGCGTCAAATTGGCAAGTTACGGGGGCTAATCTTGATCTCTTTGGGGTCTTTGTTCAGTCGCCAGTCCGCGCCACTGCTGGGTATCGACATCAGTTCCTCGAGCGTCAAGCTGGTGGAGTTGGGGCGCGACAAGGCGGGAGGGCTGGTACTGGAGCGATGTGCGATCGAGCAGTTGGAGCGCGGTTGGATCACCGACGGCAACATCGAAAAATTCGATGAGGTCGCCGAGGCCCTGCGCCGGCTGGTCAAGAAGAGCGGCACCCGCACGAAAAACGTGGCATTGGCCTTGCCGCCATCGGCCGTCATCACCAAGCGCATCACCCTGCCCGGCGGCATGTCCGAGCAGGAGCTGGAAGTGCAGGTGGAATCCGAAGCCAACCAGTACATCCCCTTCTCGCTCGATGAAGTGAGCCTGGACTTCTGCGTGGTCGGCCCCAGCAAGAGCTCGCCCGGCGATGTCGATGTGCTGATCGCGGCGTCGCGCCGTGAAAAGGTGCAGGACCGCCAGGGCCTGGCCGAAGCGGCGGGCCTCAAGCCCGTGATCGTCGACATCGAATCGCATGCCTCCCGGCTGGCTGCGGGGCGCCTGATCGAAGCGCTGCCCAACCACGGCAACGATGCTTTGGTCGCGCTGTTCGAGGTCGGCGCATTGACCACCAGCATGCAGGTGCTTCGCAACGACGAAGTGCTGTACGACCGCGACCAGGCCTTCGGGGGAGCGCAGCTGACGCAATTGATCGTGCGGCAATACGGGTTCTCGCTGGAAGAGGCCGAAGGCAAGAAGCGCAGCGGTGACCTTCCGGACGACTACCAGTCGGCCGTGCTGCGTCCCTTCGTGGAAAGCATGGCGCAGGAAATCGGCCGTGCGCTGCAGTTCTTCTTCACCAGCACGCCCTACAACCGGGTCGATCACATCATGCTCGCAGGCGGCTCCGCGCCGCTGCCTGGCTTGACCGAGGCTGTGACCCAGCATTCAGGCTGTGCCTGCACCGCCATCAATCCGTTCGACGGCATGGAAATCGGAAGCGCCGTGCGATTGAAGAAGATGGTGCGCGAGGCGCCTTCCTACCTCACGTCATGTGGTCTGGCCATGCGGAGGTTCCTGCAGTGATTCTCATCAACCTGCTTCCCCATCGCGAGGCGGCCCGAAAACGCCGCAAGGAATCGTTCCAGGCGACGATGTTCGCGTCTTTTCTGGTGGGGCTTGCCATTGCCGGCGGCATCTACTGGTGGTACCAGATGGTGATCACCGCCCAGCAGGACAAGAACACGTTCCTGCAAAGCGAGATCAAGGTTCTGGAAGGCCAGATCAAGGAAATCGCGACCATCGAAGAAGAAATCGCGGCCCTTCGTGCCCGCCAGAAGGCGGTGGAAGACCTGCAGTCGGATCGCAATCTGCCGGTGCACCTGCTCAATGAACTGGTTCAACAGCTGCCAGATGGGGTTTACGTTACCAATCTCAAGCAAGTCGACCAGGTGATCACGATGCAGGGGATGGCGCAATCGAACGAGCGGGTGTCGGAAATGCTGCGCAATCTGGCCGACAACACACCGTGGTTCTCCAAGCCCGAATTGGTAGAGATCGTTGCGGCCAACATCGCGTTGAATCCGAGGGAGCAGCGCCGCGTGGCCTCCTTCAACCTCCGGTTTCGGCTGATGCGCACGAGCGAGGCGCAAAAAGCCATTGGCGCTGCAAGTACCCCTGCCACTGCGCCCAAAGCGGTTGGAAAGTGATCATGGCAACGAAAAAAGCGTCTTCCGTGGACTTTGTGGCGCTGCAGTCCAGCTTGCAGCGGCAGTTCCGCAACCTTGATCCCAAAGATCCTTCTCTGTGGCCGGTACTGCCGAGAATCCTGCTTTGCATCGCCATCGCGGCGGGCATCGCTACCTTCCTGTGGTTCTTCAAGCTGAATGAGTACGAGGCGGAGCTGGAAGCCGAGCAGGCCAAGGAACTCACCTTGCGCGCCGATTATGAAAAGAAGCTCGTGAAGGCCGTGAGTCTGGACGCGCTCAAGAAGCAGCGCGAGCAGGTGCAGCAGTATGTGATCCAGCTGGAAAAGCAGTTGCCGAGCAAGGCGGAGATGGCGGCTCTTTTGTCTGATATCAATCAGGCAGGCCTGGGTCGCAGTTTGCAGTTCGAATCGTTTAAGCCGGGCCAGATCGTGGTCAGGGATTATTATGCGGAGTTGCCGATTTCTATTAGAGTGACCGGCCGATACCATGATATCGGTGCATTTGCCGCTGATATTGCCAATCTTTCCCGGATCGTGACGCTGAATAATATTTCCATCCTCCCTGCAGGCAAGGATGGCGGCACCCTCACGATGGAAGCCACGGCGAGAACGTTCCGCTATCTGGACCCTGAAGAAATTCAGGCGCAGCGCCAGGCAGCGGGTGGAGCGAAGAAATGAGAATGTGGCACATCGCTTTGCTGGCAGTCTGCGCGGCGTTGATGGGTTGTGAATCTTCGGGGCAGGACGAGCTTCGCCAGTGGATGACGGATTTGCGTGCCAACACCAAGCCGCGCATTACCCCCCTTACCGAGCCCAAGCAATTCCAGCCGCAGAACTATCAGGCGGATGGAGCAACGGATCCCTTCAATTCCATCAAATTGACACAGGCCCTCAGGCGCGATTCGACCCAATTGGCGGCCAACGCCACCTTGATTGCGCCGGAAATGGCGCGTCGCAAGGAGCCTTTGGAAGCTTATCCCCTGGATACCATGTCCATGGTCGGCAGTTTGAATAAAACCGGCACGCCGACGGCTTTGCTCAAGGTGGATAACTTGTTGTACCAGGTTCGGGTCGGCAATTACCTTGGACAGAATTATGGAAGGATTACCCAAATCACTGAAACAGCCATTCAGTTACGGGAAATCGTTCAGGATGCAACGGGTGACTGGATAGAGCGTCAGACCACGCTCGATCTCCAAGAGGGGAAGAAATGATTCAGAAAAACAGTTTTGGTGCACGCTATCGAGCGTTGTTGTTGGCTGCTGTGGCATCGCTGGGCAGCACCTGGGCTTATGCCCAGACCGCCATCGAAGCCGTCCAGGGGGTCATGCAGGGCGGGACCGAATTGGTACGCATCGATTTGTCGCAACCCCTTTCCACCCTGCCAACCGGTTTTGCCATTCAGGCCCCGGCCAGGATTGCGCTCGATTTTCCGGCGACGACCAATGCGACAGGCAAGTCGCTGGTGGAAGTCAACCAAGGCAATCTGAAGTCCGTGAACATCGTTCAGGCAGGCGACCGGTCCCGCGTCGTCCTGAACCTCAAGCAACCCACGTCGTACCGTGCCGAAATCCAGGGCAAGTCCTTGATGGTGGCACTGGAGCCCGTGTCGAACACGGCGGCGGCGCAACCGGCGCCGGTGGCGGTTTTTGCGGAAGACCGCAACAGCGATGTCCTGCCCCTGCGTGACCTCGACTTCCGCCGCGGCAGCGACGGTGCGGGCCGCGTGATCGTGGGCCTGGCCAACAACCAGGTCGGCGTGGACCTGCGTCAGCAAGGCAAGGGCCTGGTGGTCGAATTCCTGAAATCGTCGCTGCCGGAGGGCTTGCGCCGCCGCCTGGATGTGACGGACTTCGGCACCCCGGTGCAGATCGTCACGACATCGCAGCAAGGTGAGCGTGTTCGGATGACCATCGATCCCATCGGCGAATGGGAGCACAGCGCCTACCAGAGCGACAACCAGTTCGTGGTGGAAATCCGCCAGAAGAAGGTGGACCTGAGCAAGCTGACGCAGGGCCCCGGGTTCAGCGGCGAAAAACTGTCGCTCAACTTCCAGAACATCGAAGTGCGTTCGTTGCTGCAGGTGATTGCGGACTTCACGAACTTCAACATCGTCACCTCTGACACCGTCACCGGCGCGCTCACGCTGCGTCTGAAGGACGTGCCATGGGATCAGGCCCTGCAGATCATCATGGACGCCAAGGGTCTCGGCATGCGCAAGTCCGGCACGGTCCTCTGGATTGCGCCCAAGGACGAAATCGACGCCCGCACCAAGAAGGACTATGAGGCAGCGCTGGCGATCCAGAAGCTCGAGCCGCTGCGCACGCAGGCCTTCCAGTTGAACTACGCCAAGGCGGCCGACATGGTGACCCAACTGGCGACCAGCACGAACAGCGGCGGTACCAATGGCACGTCCACGCGCTTTCTTTCCGAGCGGGGCAGTGCGATCTCCGAGCCGCGAACCAATCAGCTTTTCGTGACGGACACGCCGAGCAAGCTGGAAGAGGTACGGCAATTGCTTTCGACGCTGGATGTGGCGGTGCGGCAGGTCATGATCGAAGCGCGGATTGTCGAAGCGCGCGACACCTTCGGCCGATCGCTCGGCGTCAAGCTGGGTGCCTCTGACCTGAGGGCCAGCCGCGGCGGCGACGGTGGCTACGGCATCGGTGGCAACAACCGTGTCGCTTTCGGCACAAGCTACAGCAACGCCGTGTCCACGAGCGGCGCCAGTTCCACGGCCACCGATCCTGGAGGCACGTTCGTCAATCTGCCGGCGCAGCTGTCCACGACGAGTGCGGTGGGCTCGTTTGCCCTGTCCATCTTCAATTCGGCGGCCAACCGTTTCCTGACCCTCGAGCTGTCGGCCATGGAGGCCGACGGCCAAGGCAAGATCGTGTCCAGCCCGCGTTTGATCACGGCAGACCAGACGAAAGCCTTGATCGAGCAGGGCACCGAGTACCCCTATTCCGTCACGGCCCCCAACGGCGCCACCACCATCGCCTTCAAGAAGGCGGTGTTGAAGCTGGAAGTGACGCCGCAGATCACCCCGGAGGGCAACATCATTCTTGATTTGGATGTCAACAAGGACAGCCGTGGCGAGAGCACGACGCAGGGCGTGGCCATCGACACCAAGCACATCAAGACCCAGGTGTTGATCGAAAATGGCGGGACCGTGGTGATCGGGGGTATCTTCGAGATGGAAGAAACCAACCAGGAAAATAAAATTCCCGTGCTGGGCGATGTGCCGGTGGTGGGCAACCTCTTCAAGAGCCGGACCAAAGAATCCACGAAGCGGGAAATGCTGGTATTCATCACACCCAAGGTCATTTCCGATCGCGGACCAGTTCGTTAACTATAGGTAAATAATGAAGTCATTCATCAAAATCATTGCCCTATCGCTGGCTGCCACTCTGGTTGCTTGCGGCGGCGGCGGGGGGAGCGCTGGCACCACGCCCGGAGGAACGACTCCGGTCAGCACGGCAGCCTCTGTGGAAATCTTGACGTCTGCCACGGGCTTGGCGTCGGCCGACAAGACCGGCCTGACGTTGACCGCCGTGGTGAAGGACGCCGCCAACAATGCGCTGTCCGCACAGGCGGTGTCGTTCACGGCATCCAGCGGCACGCTGGCAAGCATCGTGGGCACCACGGCTGCAGACGGCAAGGCGACGGCGGTGTTGACCGCCGGCACGGACCGTTCCAACCGCGACATCGCCGTCACGGTGAAGTCGGGATCGATCACGAAATCCATCACCATTCCGGTGACGGGTACCACGTTGACCGCATCGGGTTCGTCGTCTCTACTGACCGGTGCCACGACCAATTTCGCAGTGAGCGTGAAGGACAGCGGCGGTGCGGCCATTGCCGCCAGCACGGTGGCCGTCACGTCGTCTCTGGGCAATGCCATCACCATGGCCAGCACTTCGACGGACGCCAATGGCGCTGTGACGTTCGCTTACGCGGCAACGCGCAGCGGCACGGACACGGTGACCATCCAGAGCGCCGGTGCGCAGACCCAGATTTCCATCAATGTCACCAGCGTGGATTTCGCGTTCTCGGCGCCCACGGCCAACACCGAAGTCGAGGTCAACACGGCGCGGACGGTCTCCGTGCGCTACGCATCCGGCGGCGCCGGTGTGGCGGGCAAGGTCATCTCGTTCAGCACCACCCGCGGCTCGGTGTCTCCCAGCCAGGCGACGACCGATGCCAATGGCATTGCGTCTACCCAGGCTTCGGCCGCATCCGTGGGCGTGGCGACGATCAGCGCGGTGGTGGACAACGGTGCCGTGACCACGCTGCCGCTGAATTTCATCGCTTCGACGCCAGCCTCGCTGGTGCTGCAGACGTCTTCCGCCGCTTTGCCCCCGAACGTGGCAGGCAGCTCCGCCAACCAGGTCCAGTTGCGCGCCACGGTGCGTGATGCCGCCGGCAACGCCGTCAAGGGCAAGACCGTTTTCTTCACGGCAGTGCAGGATCTGAGCGGTGGCAGCATCAAGACGGGCTCCGCCGTCACGGATGCCAACGGCCTGGCGACGGACGTCTTCATTTCTGGTGCCACGTCCACGGCCGCCAACGGCGTGCAGATTCGTGCGACCGTTGCCAACACCAATGTGACGGCCACGTCTTCGCTCACGATCAGCAGCCAAGCGCTTTTCATCACGATCGCAGCCAACAACACCGTTGAAAAGCTGAACACGACGTACCGCAAGACGTTCTCTGCTCAAGTGAACGATGCTAACGGCGCACCCGTGGCGAATCAAAATCTGACGCTTTCCTATTGGGTTCCGAACTATCTCAAAGGCTCGCCTTTGGTCTTTAACGATGCAGCCTCTGCTTGGGGCTACAACCAAGCAGGTACTGTAATTTCTTGTCTTAACGAAGACACGAATCGCAACGGTATTCTGGATGCGGGCGAAGATACCAATGGCAATGGTCAACTCACGCCAGGTTTGCCTGGAGTGATTGCACCTGCATCGGTGACGACCGATGCGGCCGGCTCTGCCGAATTCACGTTGACCTACGGACAGCAGTACGCCTTCTGGGTGAATTTCGAACTGGCGGCTAAGGCTATCGTGTCCGGGACGGAATCCAGCTCCTTCTTTGCATTCGTGGCAGGGGCCGCAGTGTCTGACTTGACAGACAAAACGAGTCCTCCGGCTTCCGTTGTGAGCCCCTTCGGAAGAGCAACCAGTTGCAGCAACCCCAACTAAGTCTCCACCTCATCGGCCTACCAGGCTCCGGGAAATCCACCGTCGGGCGTCAACTCGCCCGGCGGCTGGGGATTCCCTTCATCGATTCGGACCACGTGATCGAGCAGCGCATCGGCTGCTCGATCCGTGGTTTTTTCGATCGTGAGGGGGAAGCCGCCTTTCGCGACATCGAAGAGCAGGTGATCGATGAGCTGACCGCGGGTCGAAGTGCGGGCCCGGCGCATGTGCTGGCCACGGGCGGCGGCGCCGTGCTGCGTGCGCCCAACCGCGACCGCCTCAGGGCGCATGGCAAGGTGGTCTATCTCGACGCGTCGCCCGAGGACATCGTTCGCCATGTGCGGCACGACACGTCCCGCCCCCTGCTGCAGGGAGCGGACCCGCTGGGCCGGTTGAAGGACCTGCATCAGCAGCGGGATGCGCTGTACCGGGCCACGGCCCACTATGTGGTGTCCACGGGGCGGGGCAAGACCGTCGCGGCGCTGGTGAATCACATCGCGATGCAACTGGAACTGGCCTCCGTCGGCTGACGGCGGCGCTGCTTCCACGGTTGCACACTTTCGCGCCGGTCACCGACGGCACGGTGCATGCCCGCGGCAACAATACTGTCCACCCGTTGGCCTCTGGCAGCGCTGGTGCAGCGAGCCTCTTTTTCCTCTCCCATCTCTCCCTCCGAATGTCCGCATGTTGTGGCAGCACGGTACTGATCGGGACTTTGGCTGCAGACATCCGTCCGCATGGGCGGCCCGGCGGCCCGCTAGACTCTCGACCATGGATCACGACATGCCCCTGGTATCCCAGGCCCCCCTTTCCCGCGCCGCCCATCCATCCGCCAGGGCACTGCAGGGCGATCGCCCCGCCCAGGTGGACATTGCCCTGGGCGACCGCAGCTACCCCATCCTCATCGGCGAATCGTTGCTGGACGACCCGGCCACCTACCAGGCCTTGCCGGCCGCCGCGTCGGCCCTGATCGTCACCAATTCGACCGTGGCGCCGCTCTATGTGCAGCGGCTCGAGGCTGCGCTGACGGCGCGCTACCCACGGGTGCTGCAGGTCGTCCTGCCCGATGGCGAAGAACACAAGACCTGGCAGACGCTCAACCTCATCTTCGATGCGCTGCTGTCCAACGGCTGCGACCGCAAGACCGTGATGTTCGCGCTGGGCGGTGGTGTGGTGGGCGACATGACGGGGTTTGCCGCGGCCAGCTACATGCGTGGGGTGCCGTTCGTGCAGGTGCCCACCACGCTGCTGGCGCAGGTCGATTCGTCGGTGGGGGGCAAGACCGCGATCAACCACCCGCTGGGCAAGAACATGATCGGCGCGTTCTACCAGCCGCAACTGGTGGTGTGCGATCTGGCCACGCTCGACACCCTGCCGCCCCGCGAGCTGAGCGCGGGGCTGGCGGAAGTCCTCAAGTACGGACCGATTGCCGACATGGCGTTCCTCGACTGGCTCGAGACCGCGATGGATGCCCTGCGCGCCGGCGACCATGCCGCGCTGGCCCACGCCGTGCGGCGCAGTTGCGAGATCAAGGCCTTCGTGGTGGGCCAGGACGAACGCGAGGCCGGCCTGCGCGCCATTCTCAACTTCGGCCACACGTTCGGCCACGCCATCGAGGCGGGCATGGGCTACGGCGTCTGGCTGCATGGCGAAGGCGTGGCGGCGGGCATGGTGATGGCGGCCGAGCTGTCGTACCGGCTGGGGCTGGTGGACGCGGCCTTCGTGCAGCGACTGCGCCAGCTGATCGAGCGTGCGGGGTTGCCTGTGCGCGGCCCGGTGATCGATGCCGCGGACAACGCGGGCCGCTATCTCGAACTGATGCGGGTGGACAAGAAATCCGAAGGGGGCGAGATCCGCTTCGTGGTGATCGACGGCCCCGGGCGCGCGGCGGTGCGTGCCGCGCCGGATGCGCTGGTGCGCGAAGTCATCGACGCCTGCTGTGCCTGAGGCTATTGGTTGAATCGCATGCAATTGAAGCCAGTCGAGCGGTGAAGACCCTTTTGATGCAGCCCCCTGGATTGGCGCCGTACGCCTGCGACCCGGCCGATACCCGGGGGCGCCGCCATCCCCAGTCGGCGGCGCCCACGCGCTCGGAGTACCAGCGCGACCGCGACCGCATCGTGCATTCCACCGCCTTCCGCCGGCTGGTCTACAAGACGCAGGTGTTCCTGAACCACGAGGGCGACCTGTTCCGCACGCGCTTGACGCACTCGCTCGAAGTGGCGCAACTGGGCCGCTCGATCGCCCGTTCGCTGCGCATCAACGAGGATCTGGTGGAGGCCATCTCCCTGGCGCACGACCTGGGCCACACCCCGTTCGGCCACGCCGGGCAGGACGCCCTGCATGAATGCATGGCCGCGCACGGCGGCTTCGAGCACAACCTGCAGAGCCTGCGCGTGGTGGACGAGCTGGAAGAGTGCTATCCCGACTACAACGGCCTGAACCTCACGTTCGAGGCGCGGGAAGGCATTCTCAAGCACTGCTCGCGCGCCAACGCCGAGCGCATGGAGGCGCTGGAGCCCGGCGGCATCGGCCAGCGCTTCCTGCAGCGCGGGCAGCCCAGCCTGGAGGCGCAACTGTGCAACCTGGCCGACGAGATCGCCTACAACGCGCACGACATCGACGACGGCGTGCGCTCCGGCCTCATCACGCTGGCGCAACTGAGCGAGGTGCCGCTGTTCGAGCGCTACCGCGCCGAGGCCGAGCGCGACCACCCGCACTTGGCGGCGCCGGCGGGCCAGCGGCGGCTTCTGAACGAAGCGATCCGGCGCATGCTCAGCGCACAGGTGTATGACGTGATCGATGCGACCAACGCCGCCATCGCCCAGTCCGCGCCGGCGCGGGTGGATGACGTGCGCCGTGCGCCGCCCCTGGTGGCGTTCAGCGCCGAGATGCGCGCGCAGTCGCAGGGGCTGAAGCGCTTTTTGTTCCAGAACCTGTACCGCCACCCGCAGGTGATGGAAACCACCGGACGCGCCCAGCAGGTGGTGCGCGATCTGTTCGCAGCCTACACGGACTCACCCGAGGCGATGAAGCCGCGCTTCGCGGCGCGTGCCGCGGCCGGCAACGAGGTGCAGCGGATGCGCACGGTGGCGGACTTCATCGCCGGCATGACGGACCGCTTCGCGGTGCGCGAGCACGAGCGGCTCACGGGCCAACGGCTGTTGTCCTGATCGCTCCGGGCGCGCGGGCCGAACGCTGCCACGGTCTGGCGGCACGGCCCCGCCGCAAGGCCCACCCGCGCCCGGCCGATAAAATGGGCGCCCCCCGAAGAAAGTCCCCATGACCGAATTGCCCGCCGCCGCCCCGCACGCCTTTCCGCACGAGACCGTGAAAGAGGACATGGTGCGCTGGCTGGAGCGCGCGGTGATTGGCCTGAACCTGTGCCCCTTCGCCAAGGCGGTGCATGTGAAGGCGCAGATCCACTACGTGGTGAGCGAGGCGACCGATGGGCGGGGCCTGCTGGAAGACCTGCAGCGCGAGCTGGAGGCGCTGGCCGAAATATCCGCCGAGCGCCGTGACACCACCTTGCTCATGGCGCCGGGCTGCATGGAGGATTTTCTGGACTTCAACGACTTCCTCGCGCTGGCCGACGATCTGGTCGAGGCCATGGACCTGGGCGGCATCCTGCAGGTGGCCTCGTTCCACCCGCAGTTCCAGTTCGACGGCACCGACGTGGACGACGTCACCAACAGCACCAACCGCGCGCCGTATCCCACGTTGCACCTGCTGCGCGAGGAGAGCATCGACCGTGCGGTGGAGGCCTTCCCCGAGGCCGAGGCGATCTTCGAGCGCAACATCGAAGTGCTGGAGGAACTGGGCGCCGAAGGCTGGAAGGCACTGGACGTCGGCCCGCGCTGCCCGGTGGCCGGGCGGGCCACGCCGGTGGGCGCTGCCGGCGCAGGGGAGGGCGCATGAAGCGCGCCAAAGCTGCGGCCGGGCAGGGGGGCGCTTCTTCGTCATCGGCGGGGCGGACCGCGCCGAAGCCCTCGCCCGAAGACCAGGTGCTGCAGGAGCTGCGGCCGGGCCAGTCCATCGAACTGCTCAAGGCGCTGCACATCCTCACGCGGGAAGGGCGGCTCAACCAGGATTCGCGGCGCAAGCTCAAGCAGGTGTACCACCTGTTCCAGTTCATCGAACCGCTGCTGCAGGAGCTGTCGCAGGAAGGCCACGCGGCCACGCTGGCGGACCACGGGGCGGGCAAGTCGTACCTGGGCTTCATCCTGTACGACCTGTTCTTCAAGACCCTGGGGCGCGGGCACATCTACGGCATCGAGACGCGGGCCGAGCTGGTGGAGCACTCGCGCGCCCTGGCCCAGCGGCTGGCATTCGAGCGCATGTCGTTCCTGAACCTGTCGGTGGCCGAATCCACCGATGCCGCGGCGCTGCCGCAGCGCATCGACGTGGTGACGGCCCTGCACGCCTGCGACACGGCCACCGACGACGCCATCGCCTTCGGGCTGGCCAAGCAGGCGCGCGCGATGGTGCTGGTGCCCTGCTGCCAGGCCGAGGTGGCCGCGTGCCTGCGCCAGGGTAAGGCGCTGCAGTTGTCGCGCACGCCGCTGGCCGAACTGTGGCGCCACCCGCTGCACACGCGCGAGATGGGCAGCCAGATCACCAATGTGCTGCGCTGCCTGCACTTGGAAGCCAGCGGCTACCAGGTGACGGTGACCGAGCTGGTGGGCTGGGAGCACAGCATGAAGAACGAACTGATCGTGGCCCGCTACACCGGCCAGAAAAAGCGCAGCGCGGCCGAGCGGCTGCGGGCGATTTTGGCGGAGTTCGGGCTGGAGCAGACTCTGGCGGCGCGGTTCGGCCTGCCGCCAGAGGCGGACACGGCGCCCGAGGCGGTTCCGGCAACGGTTTGAGGGTTTTTGGCCGCATGCCGGGGTTTTGTTTGCCTTTGATGCTATAAAAATAGTAGCAATCGCGCCGATCGGGCGGCACATGCGGAATCGGGGACGGATTCCCCCTACCATGGCGCTTAGCTCCACTTTGTGCGACCCCATGGCCCGACTGCCCCGCCTGACCCTTGCCGGCTACCCGCACCACGTGATCCAGCGCGGCAACAACCGCCAGGCCATCTTCGCTGACCGGCAGGACCATGAAACCATGCTGGCCCTGCTGACCGAGCAGGCTCGCCGCTGCGGCGTGGCCGTCCATGCCTACGTGCTCATGGGCAACCACTTCCACCTGCTGGCCACCCCCCAGACGGCCGACGGACTGCCGCTGATGATGCAGGCCGTGGGGCGCAGCTACGTGCGCTATTTCAATAACCGCCACGCGCGCACCGGCACGCTGTGGGAGGGGCGCTACCGCTCCACCGTGCTGCAGCCCGAGCGCTATTTGCTTGCCTGCATGGCCTACATGGACCTGAATCCGGTGCGCTCCGGCGCCACCGCGCAGGCGGTGGACTACCCCTGGTCCAGCCACGCCCATTGCCTGGGCCTGCGCAACGACCGGCTCATCACGCCGCATGCGTTGTTCTGGGCGCTGGGCAACACGCCCTTCGCCCGCGAGGCGGCCTACGCCGCGCTGGTGCAGGCGGGCGTCGGCCGGCTGCAGCAGCAGGCGCTGACCGATTCCGCACTCGCCGGCTGGGCCCTGGGAGACGCCGCGTTCGTGCAGGCGTTGCAACAGCAGACGGAGCGCCGGGTGGTCAAAGGCAAGGCCGGCCGCCCGCCCGCAATGCCGAGACCCATTCCCGAATAATTCCTTCAGGCCATATGGCGAAAAGCGTCATTGCTCCTGAATTTGATGTGTCCCCAATAAAAATAAATGCGATCTATTCTCATCAATAATGTGAATCTGACCCCATTTAAAGTGCTTGCTCGACCTTGCTGCGATGCACTAATCTTGCGCTCCCTGCGACCCATTTCCGAGGAGAGCGCCATGACGACGGCTGCCGAGATCCAATACCTGCAAGAGCACGGTCTCTATTCATCCACCCAAGAGCACGACGCGTGCGGCCTGGGCTTCGTGGCCCACATCAAGGGGGTGAAGCGCCACGACATCGTGACGCAGGCGCTCAAGATCCTCGAAAACATCGACCACCGCGGCGCCGTGGGCGCCGACAAGCTCATGGGCGATGGCGCGGGCATCCTGATCCAGATCCCCGACGCGCTCTACCGCGAAGAGATGGCCCGGGCCGGCACGGCCCCCGACGGCTCCACCGGCGTGGTGCTGCCGCCCTCCGGCGAATACGGCGTCGGCATGATCTTCCTGCCCAAGGAGCACGCCTCGCGCCTGGCCTGCGAGCAGGAGATGGAGCGCGCCATCAAGGCCGAGGGCCAGGTGCTGCTGGGCTGGCGCGACGTGCCGGTCAACCGCGACATGCCGATGTCGCCCACCGTGCGCAAGAAGGAGCCCATCCTGCGCCAGGTCTTCATCGGCCGTGGCAACGACGTGATCGTGCAGGACGCGCTGGAGCGCAAGCTGTACGTGATCCGCAAGACGGCCAGCGCCGCCATCCAGAACCTCAAGCTCAAGCACAGCAAAGAGTATTACGTGCCCAGCATGTCCAGCCGCACGGTGGTCTACAAGGGCCTGCTGCTGGCCGACCAGGTGGGCACCTATTACCTGGACCTGCAGGACGAGCGCTGCGTCTCGGCCGTGGGCCTGGTGCACCAGCGCTTTTCCACCAACACCTTCCCCGAGTGGCCGCTGGCCCATCCGTACCGCTACGTGGCGCACAACGGCGAGATCAACACCGTCAAGGGCAACTACAACTGGATGAAGGCGCGCGAGGGCGTGATGGCCTCGCCCGTGCTCGCGGCCGACCTCAAGAAGCTCTACCCCATCAGCTTCGCCGACCAGTCCGACACCGCCACGTTCGACAACTGCCTCGAACTGCTGACCATGGCCGGCTACCCCATCAGCCAGGCCGTGATGATGATGATCCCCGAGCCGTGGGAGCAGCACACCACCATGGACGAGCGCCGCCGCGCGTTCTACGAGTACCACGCCGCGATGATGGAGCCCTGGGACGGCCCGGCCTCCATCGTGTTCACCGACGGCCGCCAGATCGGCGCCACGCTGGACCGCAACGGCCTGCGTCCCTCGCGCTACTGCATCACCGACGACGACCTGGTCGTGATGGCCTCCGAGTCCGGCGTGCTGCCGATCCCCGAGAACAAGATCGTGCGCAAGTGGCGCCTGCAGCCCGGCAAGATGTTCCTGATCGATCTGGAGCAGGGCCGCATGATCGACGACGAGGAGCTCAAGGCCAACGTCGTCAACACCAAGCCCTACAAGCAGTGGATCGAGAACCTGCGCATCAAGCTCGACAGCGTGGGCGGCGAGGCGCCGGCCGGTCCGCTGCCGGCCGAACTGCCGCTGCTCGACCGCCAGCAGGCCTTCGGCTACACGCAGGAAGACATCAAGTTCCTGATGGCGCCCATGGCCAAGAACGGTGAAGAGGGCATCGGCTCCATGGGCAACGACAGCCCGCTGGCCGTGCTGTCGGGCAAGAACAAGCCGCTGTACAACTACTTCAAGCAGCTCTTCGCCCAGGTGACGAACCCGCCGATCGACCCGATCCGCGAGGCCATCGTGATGTCGCTCAACAGCTTCATCGGCCCCAAGCCCAACCTGCTGGACATCAACCAGGTCAACCCGCCGATGCGGCTCGAAGTGAGCCAGCCCATCCTGGACTTCGCCGGCATGGCCAAGCTGCATGCCATCGAAAAGCACACGCAGGGCAAGTTCAAGAGCGTGACCATCGACATCACCTACCCGCTGGACTGGGGCCGCGAAGGCGTGGAGGCCAAGCTGGCCTCGCTGTGCGCGCAGGCGGTCGATGCCATCAAGGGCGGCGCCAACATCCTCATCATCAGCGACCGCGCCGTGAACGCCACGCAGGTGGCCATCCCCGCGCTGCTGGCGCTGTCGGCCATCCACCAGCACCTGGTGCGCGAAGGTCTGCGCACCACGGCCGGCCTGGTGGTGGAGACCGGCACGGCGCGCGAGGTGCACCACTTCGCCGTGCTGGCTGGCTACGGCGCCGAGGCCGTGCACCCCTACCTCGCCATGGAAACCCTGGCCGAGATGCACGCGGGCATGCCGGGTGACCTGTCGCCCGAGAAAGCCATCTACAACTACGTGAAGGCCATCGGCAAGGGCCTGTCGAAGATCATGTCCAAGATGGGCGTGTCCACGTACATGAGCTACTGCGGCGCGCAGCTGTTCGAGGCCATCGGCCTGAACACCGACACCATCGTCAAGTACTTCACCGGCACCGCCAGCCGCGTGGAAGGCATCGGCGTGTTCGAGATCGCCGAAGAAGCCATCCGCATGCACAAGGCCGCGTTCGGCGACGACCCGGTGCTGGAAACCATGCTGGACGCCGGCGGCGAATACGCCTGGCGCGCGCGCGGCGAAGAGCACATGTGGAGCCCCGACGCCATCGCCAAGCTGCAGCATTCCACGCGCGCCAACAACTGGAACACGTACAAGGAATACGCCCAGCTCATCAACGACCAGAGCCGCCGCCACATGACCCTGCGCGGCCTGTTCGAATTCAAGTTCGACCCGACCAAGGCCATTGCCGTGGACGAGGTCGAATCGGCCAAGGAGATCGTCAAGCGCTTCGCCACCGGTGCCATGTCGCTGGGATCGATCTCCACCGAGGCGCACGCCACGCTGGCCGTGGCCATGAACCGCATCGGCGGCAAGAGCAACACGGGCGAGGGCGGCGAGGATGCCGCGCGCTACCGCCAGGAACTGAAGGGCATTCCGATCAAGCAGGGTGACACGCTCAAGAGCGTGATCGGCGCCGAGAACGTCGAGGTCGACCTGACGCTGCAGGACGGCGACTCGCTGCGCAGCCGCATCAAGCAGGTGGCGTCGGGCCGCTTCGGCGTCACGGCCGAATACCTGTCGTCGGCCGACCAGATCCAGATCAAGATGGCCCAGGGCGCCAAGCCCGGCGAGGGCGGCCAGCTGCCCGGCGGCAAGGTCACCAACTACATCGGCAAGCTGCGCCACAGCGTGCCCGGCGTGGGCCTGATCTCCCCCCCGCCGCACCATGACATCTATTCGATCGAGGACCTGGCCCAGCTCATCCACGACCTGAAGAACGTGGCGCCGCACGCCAGCATCAGCACCAAGCTGGTGTCCGAAGTGGGCGTGGGCACCATCGCCGCGGGCGTGACCAAGTGCAAGAGCGACCACCTGGTGATCGCCGGGCACGACGGCGGCACGGGTGCATCGCCCTGGTCGTCCATCAAGCACGCGGGCGGCCCGTGGGAGATCGGCCTGGCCGAAACCCAGCAGACCCTGGTGCTCAACCGCCTGCGCGGCCGCGTGCGCGTGCAGGCCGACGGCCAGATGAAGACCGGCCGCGACGTCGCCATCGGCGCGCTGCTGGGGGCCGACGAGTTCGGCTTCGCCACCGCGCCGCTGGTGGTCGAGGGCTGCATCATGATGCGCAAGTGCCACCTGAACACCTGTCCCGTGGGCGTGGCCACGCAGGACCCCGAGCTGCGCAAGAAGTTCTCGGGCAAGCCCGAGCACGTGGTGAACTACTTCTTCTTCATCGCCGAAGAAGTGCGCCAGATCATGGCCCAGCTGGGCATCCGCAAGTTCGACGACCTCATCGGCCGCACCGACCTGCTCGACATGCGTGCCGGCATCGCCCACTGGAAGGCGCGCGGCCTCGATTTCGGCCGCCTGTTCGCCCAGCCGAACGTGCCGGCCGACGTGCCGCGCTTTCATGTCGACGTGCAGGACCACAACATCGAGAAGACCCTGGACCGCAAGCTCATCGAGCGCAGCCAGCCCGCCATCGAAAAGGGCGAGCGGGTGCAGTTCATCGAAGTGGCGCGCAACGTGAACCGCTCGGTGGGCGCCATGCTCTCGGGCGCCGTCACGCGCGCCCACCCTGAAGGCCTGCCGGACGACACCATCCGCATCCAGCTGGAAGGCACGGGCGGGCAGTCGTTCGGCGCGTTCCTCACGCGCGGCATCACGCTGTACCTGATCGGCGATGCCAACGACTACACCGGCAAGGGCCTGTCGGGCGGCCGCGTCATCGTGCGTCCTTCGATCGACTTCCGCGGCGACACCACGCGCAACACCATCGTGGGCAACACGGTGATGTACGGCGCCACCAGCGGCGAATCGTTCTTCGGCGGCGTGGCGGGCGAGCGCTTCGCGGTGCGCCTGTCGGGGGCCTCCACCGTGGTGGAAGGCACCGGCGACCATGGCTGCGAATACATGACGGGCGGCACCGTGGTGGTGCTCGGCAAGACGGGCCGCAACTTCGCGGCCGGCATGAGCGGCGGCGTGGCCTACGTGTACGACGAGGACGGCCTGTTCGACACCCGCTGCAACCTGTCCATGGTGACGCTGGAGCGCATCCTGCCCGGTGACGAGCAGACCGCCAGCATCTCGCGCGGCATCTGGCACCGAGACCAGACCGACGAAGCCCAGCTCAAGAAGATGCTGGAAGACCACAACCGCTGGACCGGCAGCAAGCGTGCGCGCGAACTGCTGGACAACTGGGCGGCCTCGCGCGCCAAGTTCGTGAAGGTGTTCCCGACCGAATACAAGCGCGCGCTGTCCGAAATCCATGAACGCAAGGTGCTGGAGGAGCCCGCGACGCCCGCGGTCGCCCATCCTGCGAAGGAAACGGTGCCCGCCAAGTAAGGCCCGCCCGATCCACCCGCACCGCATTCAACGATTCAAGGACAGACATCATGGGAAAGACCACCGGCTTCATGGAATACGAGCGCATCGAAGAGGGCTACAAGCCTGTCGGCGAGCGCCTGAAGCACTACAAGGAATTCGTCATCGGCCTGGATGACGCGCAGGCCAAGATCCAGGGCGCGCGCTGCATGGACTGCGGCACGCCGTTCTGCAACAACGGCTGCCCGGTCAACAACATCATTCCGGACTTCAACGACCTGGTGTACCAGCAGGACTGGAAGAGCGCCATCGCGGTGCTGCACAGCACCAACAACTTCCCCGAGTTCACCGGCCGCATCTGCCCCGCGCCCTGCGAGGCCGCCTGCGTGCTCAACGTGAACGACGACCCGGTGGGCATCAAGTCCATCGAGCACGCCATCATCGACCGCGCCTGGGCCGAGGGCTGGGTCAAGCCCCTGCCCCCGAAGCACAAGACCGGCAAAAAGGTCGCTGTGGTCGGCTCCGGCCCGGCCGGCATGGCGGCGGCCCAGCAACTGGCGCGCGCGGGCCACGACGTGACCCTGTTCGAGAAGAACGACCGCATCGGCGGCCTGCTGCGCTACGGCATTCCCGACTTCAAGATGGAGAAGTCGCACATCGACCGCCGTGCCGAGCAGATGGCCGCCGAGGGCGTCACCATCCGCACCGGCGTCTTCATCGGCGCCGCCAAGGACGGCCTGGGCAAGGGCTCCAAGGTCACCAACTGGGCCAAGGAAACCATCACGCCCGAGCAACTGCAAAAGGACTTCGACGCCGTGCTGCTGACCGGCGGCGCGGAGCAGTCGCGCGACCTGCCCGTGCCGGGCCGCGACCTGGACGGCGTGCACTTCGCGATGGAGTTCCTGCCCCAGCAGAACAAGGTCAACGCGGGCGACAAGCTCAAGGGCCAGTTGCGCGCCGATGGCAAGCACGTCATCGTGATCGGCGGTGGCGACACCGGCAGCGACTGCGTGGGCACCAGCAACCGCCACGGCGCCGTGAGCGTCACGCAGTTCGAGCTGATGCCCCA
Source organism: Acidovorax sp. BLS4 (assembly GCF_032929295.1). Lineage (NCBI taxonomy): Bacteria > Pseudomonadati > Pseudomonadota > Betaproteobacteria > Burkholderiales > Comamonadaceae > Acidovorax > Acidovorax sp. BLS4. The sequence goes on along the minus strand of NZ_CP136797.1, from coordinate 3,392,878 downwards.
GCCGCCCGAGGTCGAGAACCGCCCCATGACCTGGCCCTACTGGCCGATCAAGCTGCGCACCAGCTCCAGCCACGAGGAGGGCTGCGAGCGCGAGTTCGCCATCTCCACCAAGGAGCTGCTGGGCGAGAAGGGCAAGGTCACCGGCCTCAAGACCGTCCGCGTCGAATGGAAGGAAGGCAAGATGGTCGAGGTGGCTGGCAGCGAGCAGGTCCTCAAGGCCGACCTCGTGCTGCTGGCCATGGGCTTCGTGAGCCCCGTCGCGCAGGTGCTGGACGCCTTCGGCGTGGACAAGGACGCCCGCGGCAACGCGAAGGCCACCACCGACTTTGACGGCGGCTACGCCACCAACGTGCCCAAGGTGTTCGCCGCGGGCGACATGCGCCGGGGCCAGTCCCTGGTGGTGTGGGCCATCCGCGAAGGCCGCCAGGCCGCGCGCTCGGTGGACGAGTTCCTGATGGGGTACTCCGACTTGCCGCGCTGAGTCCCGTCAAAAGCGGCAGGCTTTGAAGCACAACGGCGCTCTTCGGAGCGCCGTTTTCTTTGCGCCGATGCGATGGCCCGAACGATCCAAAAAAAAGCCCCTGCCGAACGGCAGGGGCTTTCGTGGAAAGGCCAGCGTTTGCGGCGCGGCGCCGGTCGCCCTTTCCTTTCTCTTTTTCTCTGACCTCCCTCTCCTGCCGAAATCTGGCTGTCCATTCGTCACCGGAGTGCGGTTTTCGAATTCCTGGTGATTCTTCGATCGCGTCGTTCAGCCCACGGATTCTGGCGGCGGGCCTTCTTTGTGCCCTTAACGGGGGCTGAGAAGTCCTGAAACGTTCTGAAATTTCTCGAGCCCCTGCGATCGGTGCGCGGTGCGCGGTGCGGCTGTCCGCCTTGGCATCAAGAACGGCATCCTGTGGCACTGTTCCTGATTGCTATGAAAAAATGAGCGTCATGCCGGTGCATTCATTGCGCTGGAGGCTGTTTTGGCTCTGGGTCCTCAGAACTTGTATTGCACGCCCACCGTCACCTGCCGCGGGCTGCCGGGCATGACCCAGACGCGGTTGTAGGCGCTGTGGTAGTAGGTCTTGTCGAACAGGTTGTCCACGTCCAGCGACACGCGCAGGCGCTTGTCCAGGTTCCAGTAGGTGGTCAGCTTGGCCACGGTGTAGGCGGGCAGGCGCGGCTCGCCCGTGTCGCCGCGGCGCTCGCCCACGTGGGTGAAGCCGCCGCCCACGCCCAGCAGGCCGCCGCCGGCCAGCGCCCTTTCGTGCGTGACGAAGGCGCTGGCGCTCTGGCGGGCGAACTGGGTGATGAGCGGGTCGGCATCCAGGTAGGTGTAGCTCAGCGCCACGCGCCAGCCGGGCGCGACCCAGCCGGCCAGTTCGGCCTCCAGGCCCCGGTTGCGGACCTTGCCGGGCACCGGCACCAGGTACACGCCGTCGTCGTCCCAGGTGGCCGTGTTGCGCTTGCTGATGTCGAACAGCGCCACGCTGCCGCCCAGGCGCGCATCGGCGCTCTGCCACTTCATGCCCAGCTCGCGCGCGGTGCCGATCTCGGGCTGGATCTGCTGGCCGGACGCGGTGGTCTGGGCCTGCGCGCGGAACGATCGCCCGGCGCTGGCGTACACCGACACCTCGGGCGTGGCCAGCCAGGTCAGGCCCAGGCGCGGCGAGGTGGCGCTCGGGTCCTGGGTGGTGACGCGGCCCGTGCTGCGCTCGTCGATCTCGCCGCGGTAGCGGTCGTGGCGCACGCCGGCCAGGAGCTTCCACTGGGGCGTGAGGCTGATCTGGTCCTGCACGTAGAAGGCGGTGGTGCGGTCTTCCACCGTGCGGTCGATGGCGCGGGCCGTGAGCGCGGGCCGCGCGGCGGCGCCGTACACCGGGTTGGCCACGCTGATGCCGTAGCCGAAGCGGCCGCCGCCCGCCTGGGTGAGCATGGTCTGGTCCATGTCGAAGCGCGACACCTCGGCGCCGACCAGCAGCTCGTGCTGGAAGGCCCCGGTTGTGAGGTGCCCGTTCAGGTCGAGCTGCACCGTGGTGTCGTCGGACCGGAAGTCGCGGCGGATGAGCCGGCGGCACAGCCAGCCGCTGGCCTCGACCGAGGTCTGGCAGGGCGACGGGCCGTATTGGTGGGATTCGCTGGCCAGGCCCGCCAGCGTGTTGCGCTTGTATTGCAGGCCGGCGCGCAGGCTCCAGTCGGGCGACAGTGCCTGCTCCAGGAAGAACTGGTGCGTCTGGTTGTCCACGGTGATGTCTCCGTCGCCGGGTTCGCCGTAGAAGCGCGAGGTGGGCACCGCGCCCAATTGGCCGTTGACCGAGACCACGCCCCGGTCGAGCGGCGCGCGCTGGCGCAGCCACTCGCCGTCGTAGCGCAGCACGGTGTCGGGGCCGAGCTTCCAGGTGATGGCGGGGGCGATCAGCTCGCGGCGGCTGTGCACGAAGTCGCGGAAGCTGTCCTTGTCCTCCACCGACACGTTGAGGCGGTAGGCCAGCGTGGCGGGCTCGGTGGCGCTGCCGTTCAGCGGGCCGGTGCTGTCCAGCGCGATGCGCTTGGCGTCGTGCGTGCCGTAGTAGGCCTCGACTGAATGCGCGGCCTTGAACCGGGGTGGTTTGGTCACGACGTTCACCGTGCCGCCCGGCTCGCTGTTGCCGTACAGCGCGCCCATGGTGCCCTTGAGGAATTCGAAGCGCTCCACGTTGGCGGTGTCGCGCGGCGCGTTGAAGCCGCGGTTGGCCGGCATGCCGTTGCGCAGCAGGCCCATGCCCATGTCCTCGTGGCCCACGAAGCCCCGCATGGCCACGTTGTCCCAGATGCCGCCGAAGTTGTTCTGCCGCGAAACGCCGGCCACGTAGTCCAGCACGTCATCGAGGCGCTGGGCGCCCAGGTCGTCGACCAGCTGGCGCGTGACCACGCGCACGGCCTGGGGCACTTCGCGCAGCGGCGTGTCGGTCCTGGTCGCGCCCTCGGATTCCTGGGCGTGGTACTGGCCGGACTGCTGGCGGCCGACGACCTCGGTGGCGGGCAATTGCGGCTCGGCGGCCGCGGGCGCCTGGGCGAAGGCGGGCAGGGCGGTGCCCTGTACCAGGGCCGCGAGGCTGGCGGCGGCCAGCAGCGAGCGGCGCGGGCCGCGGGCCGCGGCGGCGCAAGGGGGGAGCGGAAATGGCCGGTCAGGGGTCGGGTGGCGGTGCATCGGTGCTTCTCTCGTTGGTGGTTGTCGAGAAGAAGACACGCAGCCCCCCGGAAAGGGGACAGCCCTTTTGCTTTGTTTCGATCGATGTGTGCGAAGTGTTGCGCGCGCGCCGCGCCGGGGCGTTTCGCGCCCCGCCACGCGGCCCCTGGTGGCGCGGGGCTTGATATTCTTCGAGCCACAAGAAACGACATCGACGAGGAGAACCCGTGGCCAGAGAGCGGACGAGGGCAGGCAGCATCGGCACCCGGCTGGCACTGCTGGCGTTCAGCGCCGTCTTCGCCGTGGCATTTGGCGTCTTCGGCTACACCTACGGACTGCGGCCCCTGGCCAGCACCCTGCGCCTGGCGTGGGAGGTGCACCACCGCTGGCAGCCGGTGCAGGCCGAGGTCCTCTCCGCGGAGCTTCGGCGGGAGGCGCGCCGTTCGGGCAGCGGTACGGGGCCCGCGTTCGAAGTGCAGGCCCGCTACCGCTACGCCGTGGACGGCAAGCCCCATGAAGGCACCCGCGTGGGCCTGGACCCGGCAGGCCATGGCGAATCGATGGACTTCGACGGTTGGCAACGCCGGTGGCTCGCGCAACTGCAAGGCGCCCGGGCCAGCGGGCACACCGTCACCGCGTGGGTGAACCCGGCCAACCCGTCGCAATCGCTGATCGACCCCGCCATCCGCTGGCGCCTGCAGCTGTTTCGTCTGCCCTTTGCCCTGGTGTTCACCGGCGTGGGCCTGGTGGCGGCCTGGGTGTTCGTCTTCGTCCTGCTGCGCTGGCGCAAGATGGCTCGCGAAGAGGCCGATGCCGCGTCCCTGTCGGACGGGCCGTTGCCCCCGCCTGGGAACCCGGCACGCCGATCCCTCGGCATCCTGTGGCTCATCGCGTTGTTTTGGTGCGGCTTCAGTGTCCCGATGGCCGCCTTGCTGTGGCCCGATCCCCATATTCCGTGGCTCGCCAAGGGGGTCGTGGGCCTGTGCGCTCTGGTGGGCATCGGGCTGCTGTGGTACTCGGGGCATGTCACCTACCTGGCCTGGCGATACGCGGGCACCGGGCTCGCCTTGCAGCCCGCGCGGCCACTCGCAGGGCATCCGGTCGAGGTGGCGCTGGTGGTGCCGGCCCGTGCCGCGCCCCGCATGCAGGGGCACAGCCTGCAATTGCGACTGGCCCAGTACCGGGTGGACGAAGCGAGTTCGGGCTCACCCGAACGGCGCGTGGAGTCTTTCGCCGAGCCCGTGGCGATGCAGCCGGCCAGCGGCGGCCGGCTGCGGCTGGTGGCGCGTTTCCTGGTGCCGCCCGATGCGCCGACCAGCGGCGCCCGCCGCTCGGGCGAGCGCGTGGAATGGCGGCTGGACCTGCTGCGCGCGCCGCAAGGCGAGCCGGAGTGGACGTGCGACGTGCCCGTCCAGGCGGCAGCGCAGCCCCTGTCAGGGGAGCCGCCGGACCGCTTCGACCGCCGGGCGGCCTGGAAGGGCACGCCCGTTCCCGTCAGTGCCCGCCCGGCGGGGCCGGGCGCGGAGCAGGATGACGAGGCCCCCATGTTCCTGCCGCCCGCTGTCACGCTGCAGGAAACCCAGCACGCCTGGCACTTCGTCTTTCGCCCGGGCGGCTGGACCTGGGCGGCCGGCATCGTGCTGGTGAACCTGGCGCTCGGCGCGGTGGCCCTGGACGGGCTGGGCGTGTCCCTGGCCGCCGGGTGGCGCACCCCGGCGGCCGCGGGCGCCGGGTGGGCCCTGGCGGTGGCGTTGCTGCATGCCGCATCCCGGCGCTGGACGCTGACGGTGCAGGACGCCGGCCTGGTCGTGCAGCGCCGCTCCTGGCTGTGGTCGCACGCGCGGGCGGTGCCGGGCGAGGCCACCCAGGCGCTGGTCCGCGCGCTGCAACGGGTCACGGGCAGCGGCCCCAGCGAAGAGGCCTACTTCGCGCTGTATGCGCCGGTGCCCGAAGGGGGCCGCGTGCGCCTCACGCCCGGCATCGCCGGCACCGAGGCCGCCACGGCCGTGGGCCAGGCGATCGCCCAGGCCTGGCGGGTCCGGCAGGGCCATTTCACCCCCGGATCGCAGCGGCCCGCGTTGACGGGCCACTCGCGCCCGACCTGGGGCGCCTTGGCCGCGCTGGCTGTGCTGGCGTGGTGCCTGTGGGGCGGTTAGTCCGCGGTCAGAACGTGTGCCTGGCCGTGAGCGTGACGTGGCGCGGCGCGCCGGGCACCACCCACACGCGGTTGTAGGCGCTGGCGTAATAGCGCTTGTCGAACGCGTTGTCCACCTGCAGCGACAGGCGCAGCGCGGGCCCTGCCTGCCAGTGCGCCAGCAGCCGCATGGTGGTGTAGGCGGGCAGCCGGGGCGATCCGGCATCGCCCGTGCGCTCGCCCACATGCGTGAGCCCGCCCCCGAGGCCGACGGTGTGCCCGCCCGCTCCGCCGATGCTGCCGTCCAGCGCCCATTCGCGCACCAGCAGCAGGCTGCCGCTCGCGCGCGGAAACTGCGGCAGCGACCGCTGCAGCCAGGCGCCGCCGGCCACCACGCTCCAGCCGGCCGCGGGCCGGCCCGCCAGCTCGAACTCCGCGCCCCGGCTGCGCACGCGGGCGGCGGCCACGCTGTGGTCCGGGTGCTGCGGGTCGGTGACGAGCACATTGCGCTTGGCGATGTCGTAGAGCGCGAGCGACGCCGACAGGGGGCCCTCGGGCGGCTGCCACTTCACGCCGATCTCGCGCGCCAGGCCTTTCTCGGGCGCGAAGGCGCCGCCCTGCACGTCCACGCCCACGTTCGGGCGGAACGAGGCGCCGACGCTGGCATACACCGCCCAGCCCGGCACGGGCAGCCAGGTCAGGCCCGCGCGCGGCGACAGGGCGCCCTGCGACTGGCGCCGCATGCCGCCGGCCAGCCGGTCGTCCACGGCCTGCCGGAAGCGGTCGTGGCGCAGGCCCAGCAACGCCTGCCACCGCGGCGCCAGTTCGATCTGGTCCTGCAGGTACAGTCCCAGGCCGCGCTGGTGCTCGTCGGTGGACAGGAAATCCTGCGTCGCCGGCCGCTCGTCGCCGTACACGGGCTGGCGCACGTCGATGCCATCGGCCTGCCAGGTGCCGGCCGGCGACTGCTGCATGACCTGCGAGAGCCGGAAGCGAAACACCTCCATCCCCGCCAGCAGCGTGTGCCGCAGTCCGCCCGCCTCCCACTGCCCCTGCAGATCGAGCTGGCCCGAGCGGTCGCTGGAGGCGAAATCGCGCCAGCGCCGCTGGCGCCACAGCCAGCCGCGTGCCTCCAGGTCGGCCAGCGCCTCGCCGTAGCCGTGGCCGTAGGTGGTGAAGCCCACCATGGTGCCGCGCCGCGCCATCAGCCCCGCATGCACGCGCCAGCCGGGGGCCAGGGCGTGGTCCAGCAGCCACTGGTGCGTCTGGTTGACCATGGCCAGGTCGCCGTCGCCGGGATCGCCATAGAAGTGCGTGACCGGCACGGTGCCCACCTGCCCGCCGAGCGCCACCACGCCCCGGTCCAGCGGCGCGCGCTGGCGCAGCCATTCGCCGTCGTAGCGCAGCGTGGTGGCCTCGGCGAGACGCCAGGTGAACGCCGGTGCCAGCATGTCGCGGCGCGTTCGCACATGCTCTCGAAAGCTGCCCTTGTCCTCGCCCACGGCGGTGAGGCGGTAGGCGATGCGCGCGGGTTCGCCCGACTCCGGCGCGGTGCCTGCCGGCGCATCCAGCGGGCCGCCCAGCGTGAGCACGGCGCGCCTTGTGTTCCAGCGGCCCAGGCTCGCCTCGATCGTGCGCAGCGGCTCCCACGGCGCGGGCTGTGTCACCACGTTGAGCGTGCCGCCGGGCTCGGACACGCCGTACAGCGCCGCCACGGGCCCGCGCAGGAACTCGAAGCGCTCCACGTTGGCCGTGTCGCGCGGCGCGTTGTAGCCCCGGTTGCCGGCCATGCCGTTGCGCAGCAGGCTCATGCCGGTGTCCTCGTGGCCGGCGAAGCCGCGCAGGGCGATGTTGTCCCAGGTGCCGCCGAAGTCGTTCTGGCGCGACACACCGGGCACGTAGTCGAGCGCGTCGTCCAGGCGCGTGGCGCCCAGGGCGTCCAAGGTCGGGCGCGGCAGGGTGGACAGGGCCTGCGGCACCGCGAGCGCGGGCGTGGCCGTGCGCGTGGCGGCGCCGGCCCCGCGCCCGTTGCCGCTCCATAGGGCGTCGGTGCCCCCGGCCTCGCGCAGGGCGGTCACGCGCACCACGGGCAGCACGGCGGCGTCTGGCCCGGGCAGGGCCGACGCGGGTGCGGCGGGCGCGGTGGCCATGGCGCCTGCGGGCCGCAGCACGAAGACGCCGGGCGCCTCCTCGGCTGCCGCGAGCCCCGTGCCCGCCAGCAGCCGCGCCAGTGCCTCGGGGGGTGTGAACCGGCCCGCCACGCCGGGCGCCTGCAGTCCGCGCAGCAGCGCCGCATCGGCCTGCACCGAGGCCCCGGTCTGCGCCGCCAGGGCTGGCAGCCGGTCGGCCAGCGGGCCCGGGGGCAGTTCGACCGCCCGCGGTGCGGGGGCGGGTGATTGCGCCGCGGCCGCGCCCGCCAGCAGGCACAGCGCCAGGCAGCCCGCCCGCGTGCGCAGCCCGGCCATCCGCCCTGCCATCAGTCCTGCACGGTGGCCGGCAGCACCCGCGCCCAGTAGCGCGTGCGCCAGGCCACGCGCACCGGCAGGGTGCGGGGCAGGGCGTCGAGCACGGCGTCGCTGCGGTCGATCTGGAAGGCACCGGTGATGCGCAGCGCGGCCACGGCCGGGTCGCACTGCACCACGCCGGCACGGTAGCGGGCGAGGTCTTCGAGGAACTCGCCCAGCGGCTGGTTGCGCGCCACCAGCAGGCCCTCGGTCCAGCGCCCGGCGAACGGGTCGGCAGGCGCGATCGGCGCGATCCGGCCGGCGGTGAAGCGCAGCGCCTGCCCGGCCGGCACGGTCTGCGCCAGCCCCTGCGCGGTGCGCACGGCCACGGCGCCTTCGTGCACCGTGAGCCGACAGCCGTCCGGCGCGTCGCGCGCCACGAAGCGCGTGCCCAGCGGGCGCAGCTCGCCTTCGCGCGTGGCGAGCACGAAGGGGCGGTGGCCGGGCGCGCCGGCGTCGGCGCCGGTCTGCACCAGCACCTCGCCGTGCAGCAGCCGCACGGTGCGCTGCGCGGGCGAATAGGCCACGTCGATGGCCGTCGTGGTGTTGAGCCACAGGCGCGTGCCGTCGGGCAACACGAGGTCGCGGCGCTCGCCCCGCGCCGTGCGGTGGTCGGCTGTGAAGGCCTCGCCCCATTGGCGCCAGGCCAGGTGCGCGGCGGGCAGCGCCACGGCCAGGCCGCCGAGCGCGCGCAGCGCACGGCGCCGCCCGTTGCCGCGTGCCCGGCCCAGCACGGCCTGCGCGAGCGGCGGGCTGACGAGGGCCAGCTGCGCCTGCATGCGCTGCGCGCGCTGCCAGGCGCGTTCGTGCTCGGGGTGCTCGTTGCGCCAGCGCTCGCAGGCCGCGTGGTCCTGCGCCGTGGCGTCGCCGGCATGCAGCCGGGCCAGCCATTGCGCCGCCGCGCGCACGGCGGCGCGGTCCGGGGGCAGGGGTGCGGCGGCGGGGCTCAATCCACCGCCAGGATGCAGGCCTCGAACGCCTGCGCCATGTAGCGCTTGACGCTGCGCTCGGTCACGCCCAGCGTGGCGGCGATGCGGACGTAGTCCTGCCCCTCGATCTGCGACAGCAGGAAGGCGCGCCGCGCGCGCTCGGGCAGGCCGGCCAGGGCCGCATCCAGCCGGTGCAGCGCCTGGCGGGCCATGGCGTGCTGCTCGGCCGAGGGCCACTGCGCTTCGGGCAGCGTGGCCAGCGCGTCGAGCCAGGCGCGCTCCAGCGACAGCCGGCGAAAGTGGTTGGCCACGAGCCGGCCCGCCACGGTGACCAGGTAGGCCCGGGGCTCGCGCGGCGTGGCGGCGTGTGCGTCGGCCTCGGTGCCGGCCTCGGCGCCCAGCCGGTGGGCGAGCAGCCGCACGAAGGTGTCCTGTGCCAGGTCCGCCGCCTGGTCGGGGCAGCCCAGCCGCGCGCGCAGCCAGCCCAGCAGCCAGCGGTGGTGCGCGCCGTACAGGCGGCCGATTTCTTCAGCCGGCCCGGGGGCGGGCGCGGCGGCGTGGTGGGCGGCGGACACGGGAGCCACGGGCGGGAATCCGATGGGTAAACGCCCGGCGGGCGGTCAATGAGAATGCATCGCATTATCTCATCCGTGGGCGGTGCTCCGTCCACGGGCCCGTTGCCCGGGCCGGGATGCCTTCTGGTGCACCCTTCGGGTTTTGGTTTGCTATTTAATTGATAGCGGTATGCCCTAGTGATGATTGCGCTGCAGGCCATTTTGGTTCTCATCTGCTGGCGCGCGCTGCACCGCCTTGGGGCGCGTTTCGCGCGGTCGGAGACAATACCGGCCTGGTCCCACCCCCTTCGCGCGTGGCCGCCCGCTGTCCCGGGCCGCCGCGCGCATTGCTTTTCGTCTCTCTGGAACACCCGATACGCCATGAAAAAGATTGCAGCCGTTTTATTGATGTCCCTGGGCGCCCTGCTGGCCGGTTGCGGCAAGAACGACAGCGCGCAGCCCGCTGCGGCCGCCACCCCCGCACCGGCCGCCGCCACCAGGATCGTGGTGGGCCTGGACGACAACTTCCCGCCCATGGGCTTTCGCGACGAGAAGAACGAACTGGTGGGCTTTGACATCGACATGGCGCGCGAAGCCGCCAAGCGCATGGGCGTGGCGGTGGAGTTCAAGCCGATCGACTGGAGCGCCAAGGAGGCCGAGCTGTCCGGCCAGCGCGTGGATGCGCTGTGGAACGGGCTGACCATCACGCCCGAGCGCAAGCAGAACATCGCCTTCACCGCGCCGTACATGGAGAACCACCAGATCGTCGTGGTGTCGGCCCAGTCCCCCATCAAGGCCAAGGCCGATCTGGCCGGCAAGGTGGTGGGCGCGCAGGAGGGCAGCAGCGCGGTCGATGCGGTCAAGAAGGAAGACGCCGTGTTCAAGTCGTTCAAGGAGTTCAAGACCTTCGGCGACAACGTGACGGCGCTGATGGACCTGTCCACCGGCCGCCTGGAAGCCGTGGTGGTCGATGAAGTGGTGGGCCGCTACTACGTGGCCAAGAAGCCCGGCGCCTACGCCGTGCTGGACGAGCACTTCGGCACCGAAGACTACGGCGTGGGCGTGCGCAAGGACGACACCGCGCTGCAGGGCCGCCTGGACAAGGCCCTGGCCGACATGAAGCAGGACGGCACGGCCGGAAAGATCGCCACGCAGTGGTTCGGCAAGAACATCGTCAAATAAAGAACAACCCCCTGAGGCGCTGCGCGCCTTCCCCCTTCTCTCGCCTCGCTGCGTGATGCGGGAAGGGGGACGCAGCCGGCGCGGCGGGGCGGCCCTTGCGCGGCTGCCGCTGGTATCGGGCCGCGCCAGTTGCCCAGGTTGCAGGCCTTGCCGGCCGCAGTCGTTTAGCCATGGACTCTCGTAGCTCATAGATGGATTACGTTCTCTCCCTTCTGGGGCCGATGGCGCAGGGCGCCGCGGTCACGCTGAAGCTCTTCGCCATCACGCTCGTGCTGGCCGTGCCGCTCGGGCTCGCACTGGCGCTGGCGCGCGTGTCGCGCCTGGCGCCGCTGTCGGCGCTGGTCAACGGCTACATCTGGCTCATGCGCGGCACGCCGCTCATGCTGCAGATGCTGTTCATCTATTTCGCGCTGCCGTTCGTGCCGGTCATCGGCGTGCGGCTGCCGGACTTTCCCGCCGCCGTGGTGGCCTTCGCGCTCAACTACGCGGCGTATTTCGCGGAGATCTTCCGCTCCGGCATCCAGTCGGTGGACCGGGGCCAGTACGAGGCCGCCCGCGTGCTGGGCATGACCTACGGCCAGACCATGCGCCGCATCGTGCTGCCGCAGATGGTGCGCCGCATCCTGCCGCCCATGAGCAACGAGACCATCACCCTGGTCAAGGACACCTCCCTCATCTACGTGCTGGCCCTGAACGACCTGCTGCGCGCCGCGCGCGGCATCGTGCAGCGCGACTTCACCACCACGCCGTTCATCGTGGCGGCGGCTTTTTATCTGACCATGACCCTGGTGCTCACCTGGGGCTTCCAGCGCCTGGAGAAACGCTATGCCAGACACGACGCTTGACGCGGCGGGCGCGGTGCCCATGATCGAGGCGCGCGGCCTGCACAAGGCCTTCGGCGGCACGCCGGTGCTGCGCGACGTGTCGCTCACCCTCGGGCGCGGCGAGGTGGTGGCGGTGATCGGGCCCTCGGGCTCGGGCAAGAGCACCTTCCTGCGCTGCCTGAACCACCTGGAGACCATCGACAGCGGCCACATCGCCATCGAAGGCGAGGCGCTGGCGACCACCGACGCGGCGGGCCGCTGCACCTACGTGCCCGAGGCCCGCGTGCGCGGCATCTGCCGAAAGATGGGCATGGTGTTCCAGTCGTTCAATCTGTTCCCGCACCTGACCGTGCTGCAGAACCTGATCGAGGCGCCCATGGTGGTGCGCGGCATGCCGCGCGAGGCCGCGGTGGCCCGCGCCGAGGCGCTGCTGGCCAAGGTGGGCCTGTCAGAGAAGCGCGACCACTTTCCCGGCCGGCTGTCGGGCGGGCAAAAGCAGCGCGTGGCCATTGCGCGCGCGCTGGCGATGGAGCCCGACATCCTGCTGTTCGACGAGCCCACTTCCGCCCTCGACCCCGAGCTGACCGGCGAAGTGCTGCGCACCATGCGCGAACTGGCCAGCGACCGCATGACCATGCTGGTCGTCACCCACGAGATGGGCTTTGCGCGCGAGGTGGCCCACCGCGTGGTGTTCATGGACCGGGGGGAGCTGATCGAATCGGCCCCAGCGGCGGCGTTTTTCGCAAATCCGCAACATGCGCGCACCCAGGCATTTCTTCGCAGCATGCTTTGACCGGCATTGAGTGGCCGGTAAAAATCCAAGCAAAATCGGCTTCCAGGGCAATCATCACTAGGGCATGTCGCTATCAAAAAATGAGCATTCTTGCCCCCTGGATTTTTGCAAACATCCATGCATGTATGTTTGCGTTACCATCGCATGCCCGGGGTTTGCCCTGACCCGCGACAATCACTGGTTGGTCCCCTTCTTCATCCCTCTGAATGCCTGAGCACCCACTTCTGGTCGAACTGCGCAACGTGACGTTCTCGTACGGCGAGCGCGACATCCTGCGCGACGTTTCGCTGTCCGTGCCGCGCGGCAAGGTCACGGCGCTCATGGGCGCCTCCGGCGGCGGCAAGACCACGGTGCTGCGCCTCATCGGCGGCCAGCAGCGGGCGCAGCAGGGCGAGGTGCTGGTCGGCGGCCAGGACGTGGGCCGCATGGATGCCGCCACGCTGTACGCCGCGCGGCGCCGCATGGGCATGCTGTTCCAGTTCGGGGCGCTGTTCACCGACATGAGCGTGTTCGAGAACGTGGCCTTTCCGCTGCGCGAGCACACCGACCTGCCCGAGGAGCTGATCCGCGACATCGTGCTGATGAAGCTCAATGCCGTGGGCCTGCGTGGCGCGCGCGACCTCATGCCCAGCCAGGTCTCGGGCGGCATGGCCCGGCGCGTGGCGCTGGCCCGGGCGATCGCGCTGGACCCCGAACTCATCATGTACGACGAGCCTTTCGCGGGGCTCGATCCCATTTCCCTCGGCACGGCGGCCCAGCTCATCCGGCAGCTGAACGACGCCATGGGCCTGACCACCCTCATCGTCTCGCACGACGTGGAAGAGACCTTCCGCGTGGCCGACCACGTGATCGTGCTCGGCCCGGGCACCGTGGCCGCGCAGGGCACGCCCGACGAGGTGCGCGCCAGCCGCGACCCGCTGGTGCACCAGTTCGTGCACGCGCTGCCCACCGGCCCCGTGCCGTTCCATTACCCCGGCCCCGACGTGGCGCAGGATTTCGGCCCGACCCCCGGAGGTGCGCGATGAGCTGGTGGCGTCCTTCCGATGTGGGCTTCGCGGTGCGCAGCCATCTGGCCGGCATGGGCCGCGCGGCGCGCCTGTTCGGCCGGCTGGTGGCCTTGATCGGCCCCACGCTGCAGCGCCCGGGGCTGGTGCGCGACCAGATCCATTTCCTGGGCAACTATTCGCTGTCCATCATCGCCGTGTCGGGCCTGTTCGTGGGCTTCGTGCTCGGCCTGCAGGGCTACTACACGTTGCAGCGCTACGGCTCGGCCGAATCGCTGGGCCTTCTGGTGGCGCTGTCGCTGGTGCGCGAGCTGGGCCCGGTGGTCACGGCGCTGCTGTTCGCCGGCCGCGCGGGCACCTCGCTCACCGCCGAGATCGGCCTCATGCGCGCGGGCGAGCAACTCTCGGCCATGGAGATGATGGCCGTCGATCCGGTGCGCCGCATCCTCGCGCCGCGTTTCTGGGCCGGCGTGTTCACCATGCCGCTGCTGGCCGCGGTGTTCAGCGCGGTGGGCGTGATCGGCGGCTGGATCGTGGGCGTGCTCATGATCGGCGTGGACGGCGGCGCCTTCTGGGGCCAGATGCAGGGCGGCGTGGACGTGTGGAAGGACGTGGGCAACGGGGTGCTCAAGAGCCTCGTGTTCGGCGTCACCGTCACGTTCATCGCGCTGCTGCAGGGCTACCTGGCCAAGCCCACGCCCGAAGGCGTGTCGCGGGCCACCACGCGCACGGTGGTGATGGCGTCGCTCGCCGTGCTGGGGCTGGACTTCGTCCTCACCGCCCTGATGTTCAGTATTTGACGGGGCCGCACGCCCGCAACCCCTAGGAAACACACACCATGCAGCATTCCAAGAACGATATCTGGGTCGGCCTGTTCGTCCTGCTGGGCGGCGCGGCGCTGGTCTTTCTGGCCTTGCAGTCCGCCAACCTGCTCAAGTTGAACTTCCAGACCGGCTACCAGGTCACCGCGCTGTTCGACAACATCGGCGGCTTGAAGCCCCAGGCGGCGGTGCGCAGCGCCGGCGTGGTGGTCGGCCGCGTGCAGTCCATCACCTTCGACGACAAGAGCTTCCAGGCCAAGGTGACGCTGGAGCTGCAAAAGCGCTATGCGTTCCCCAAGGACAGCTCGCTCAAGATCCTCACGAGCGGCCTGCTGGGCGACCAGTACATCGGCATCCAGGCCGGTGCTGACGAAGCCAACCTGGCGGAAGGCGACAAGATCTCCTCCACCCAGTCGGCCGTGGTGCTGGAAAACCTGATCGGACAATTTCTCTATGGCAAGGCAGAGGGCGGCGGCAACAGCAGCAGCGCGCCTTCCTCCAGCACAGGTGGCAAAAAATGACGACAACAACGACCATGAAACGGGCCCTGGCCCACGGCAGCGCACTGGCATTGGGCGCGCTCTTCCTGACGGGCTGCGCCAGCGGCCCCGGGGCCAACCCGCGTGACCCGCTGGAGCCCTACAACCGCAGCATGACGAACTTCAACGACAACGTCGATTCGATCATCCTGCGGCCGGTCGCCACGGCCTACCGCGACATCACGCCCGCGCCCGTGCGCACCGGCGTGAGCAACTTCTTCTCCAACCTGGGTGATGCCTGGTCGTTCGTGAACAACCTGCTGCAGCTGCGCGGCGAGGGCGCGCTCAACAGCCTGGTGCGCTTCAACGTGAACACGGTGTTCGGCTTAGGGGGTGTGTTCGACGTGGCCAGCGAAATGGGCGTGGACCGCGCCAAGCAGGACTTCGGCCTCACGCTCGGCCACTGGGGCATCCCCACCGGCCCGTACCTCGTGCTGCCGCTGCTGGGCCCGTCCACCGTGCGCGACACGCTCGCGCTGCCGGTCGATGCCAAGGGCGACCTCGTCTCGTACGTGGACCCGGTGTCGGCGCGCAACTCGCTGTATGCCCTGCGCGTGGTGAACATCCGCTCCAACCTGCTGCGTGCCAGCTCGGTGCTGGACACCGCGGCGCTCGACAAGTACAGCTTCACGCGCGATGTGTTCCTACAGGTTCGCAGCCAGGAAGGCGGCGCGCCGGCCAACAGTGGCGAGGAAGAATACGACGACGGCGGCGGCAAGCTGCCCGAAGAGCCGGCGCGCTGAAGGGCCTCGGCCTTGGCGCGGCGCGGTTGCAGTTGCTTGCATCCGTGTACCGGACCGACGCATCCTGGCGCCGGCCCGACCCGAGAATGAACGAATCGAAGGGACGCCATCTGGGCGTGCCCGAGGAAGGAACGACACTGATGATGAATCGACGCACCCTGGGCCATGCCGCCCTTTGCACCGCCGCCGTGCTCTGGCTCGGCGCCCCGCTGTCCGCACTGGCCGCCGAAGAAGCGCCCGATGCGCTGGTCAAGCGCCTGTCGGCCGACGTGCTGGAAACCGTTCGCAACGACAAGAGCATCAAGGCCGGTGACGTGAACAAGATCATGGCGCTGGTCGACAAGACCATCCTGCCGCACGTCAATTTCCGCCGCATGACCGCCGCCGCCGTGGGCCCGGGCTGGCGCCAGGCCACGCCCGAACAGCAAAAGCGGCTGCAGGACGAGTTCAAGACGCTGCTGGTGCGCACCTATTCCGGCGCATTGAGCCAGGTGAACGACCAGACCATCACCGTCAAGCCCCTGCGCATGGCCGCCGACGACAAGGACGTGCTGGTGCGCACCGAGATCCAGGGCCGCGGCGACCCCATCCAGCTCGACTACCGCCTGGAGAAGACGCCCGGCGACGGCGCCGGCTGGAAGATCTACAACCTGAATGTGCTCGGCGTGTGGCTGGTGGAAACCTACCGCGGCCAGTTCGCGCAGGAGATCAACGCCAAGGGCGTGGACGGCCTGATCGAGTCACTGGTGGCCCGCAACAAGGCCAACGCCGCCAAGGGCGGCTGACCGTTCGCCGGAGCCGATCGCGATGCTGGTGCTTCCTTCGGAACTGACCCATGCGCAGGCCAATGCGAGCTTGCGCATGCTGCTGCAGGGGCTCAAGGCCCACCGCGACGAGCTGCTGGTGGTGGATGCCAGCGCGCTGACCACGTTCGACTCGTCGGCGCTGGCGGTGCTGCTGGGCTGCCGCCGCGCCGCGCTGCTGGACGGCAAGCGGTTCGAGGTGAAGTCGCTGCCGGACGGGCTGCAAAAGCTCGCCGGCCTGTACGGCGTGGGCGAGCTGCTGCCGGCCGCCTGAGCCCTTCGGGTGCGGCGCCTGCACGGGGCGCCGGCCCGTCCGTTGCCTGGCTGCCGCACCGCCTGGTTCGCGCGCTGCCCCGTGCGGGCGCGAGTCGCCGTCCATGGCTCTTTTGCTTTCCCATCGCCTTGCGCGGGCACCGGTTGCCGGCACGCCGTAAAATCACCGGCTCCCATGCCCGCAGTCTCCTTCCAGTCCGTCTCCAAAACCTATTCCACGCCCAAAGGCCCTTTCCAGGCGCTCGACAACGTCAGCCTGGATATCGAGGAGGGCGAGTTCTTCGGCCTGCTCGGGCCGAACGGCGCGGGCAAGACCACCCTCATCAGCATCCTGGCCGGCCTCGCCCGTGCCACCAGCGGCCACGTGCGCGTGCAGGGCAGCGATGTGCAGGCCGATTTCGCCGCCGCCCGCCGCAAGCTGGGCGTGGTGCCGCAGGAGCTGGTGTTCGACCCGTTCTTCAACGTGCGCGAGGCGCTGCGCATCCAGTCCGGCTACTTCGGCGTGAAGAACAACGAGGCCTGGATCGACGAGCTGCTGGAAAACCTGGGCCTGGCCGACAAGGCCGGCTCCAACATGCGCCAGCTCTCGGGCGGCATGAAGCGCCGCGTGCTGGTGGCCCAGGCGCTGGTGCACAAGCCGCCCATCATCGTGCTCGACGAGCCCACGGCGGGCGTGGACGTCGAGTTGCGCCAGACGCTGTGGCACTTCGTCGCCCGCCTGAACAAGGAAGGCCACACGGTGCTGCTCACCACCCATTACCTGGAAGAGGCAGAGGCGCTGTGCAACCGCATCGCCATGCTCAAGCGCGGGCGCATGGTGGCGCTGTCCACCACCTCCGACCTGCTGCACGGGGCTTCGACGAACGTGATGCGCTTCAAGACCGATGACGTGCTGCCGCCCGCCCTGGCGGCCATCGCCCGGGTGACCGGCCGCGTGGTGCAGCTGCCCGCGCAGGACGCGCAGGACATCGAGCGCCACCTGGCCGTGCTGCGCGCCGCGGGCGTGGCCGTGCATGACGTGGAGATCCGCAAGGCCGATCTGGAGGACGTGTTCCTCAACGTGATGGCGCAAAGCAGCTACCCCGACCCGGCCCGCGAGCCCGCGCCGCCCGAAGGACCCGAGGCCACGGCCGAAGGCGGGGTGCGCCTATGACCGGCTGGCAGACCCTGTTCTACAAAGAGGTGCTGCGTTTCTGGAAGGTGAGCTTCCAGACCGTGGCCGCGCCCGTGCTCACGGCCGTGCTGTACCTGCTGATCTTCGGCCACGTGCTGGAAGACCACGTGAAGGTGTACGACCGCATCAGCTACACCGCCTTCCTGATTCCGGGGCTGGTGATGATGAGCATCCTGCAGAACGCCTTCGCCAACAGCTCCTCCAGCCTGGTGCAGAGCAAGATCATGGGCAGCCTGGTGTTCGTGCTGCTCACGCCGCTGTCGCACTGGGCGTGGTTCGTGGCCTACGTGGGCTCGTCCATCGTGCGCGGGCTGGTCGTGGGGCTGGGCGTGTTCGTGGTGACGCTCGCGTTCGCGCGGCCCGATTTCGCCGCGCCGCTGTGGATCCTGGCCTTCGCGCTCCTGGGCGCGGCGCTGCTGTCCACGCTGGGGCTGATCGCCGGGCTGTGGGCCGACAAGTTCGACCAGATGGCGGCGTTCCAGAACTTCGTGATCGTGCCCATGACGTTCCTGTCGGGCGTGTTCTATTCCATCCAGTCGCTGCCGCCGTTCTGGCAGACGGTGAGCCACCTGAACCCGTTCTTCTACATGATCGACGGCTTTCGCTACGGCTTCTTCGGCCAGAGCGACACGTCGCCGTGGCTGAGCCTGGGCATCGTGGGCATCGCCTGGCTGCTGGTCAGCGCGCTGGCGGTGCACCTGCTGCGCACCGGCTACAAGATTCGCAATTGACGACGCGACGACGCACCCACGACCCCCGAGCCCATCCATGACCGCCGACCAACTCAAAGACCTCATCGCCGCCGGCCTGCCTTGCGAGCACCTCGCGCTGGAAGGCGACGGACGGCACTGGTACGCCACCATCGTCTCGGCCGAGTTCGAGGGCAAGCGTGCCATCCAGCGCCACCAGCGCGTCTATGCCACGCTGGGCACCCGCATGCAGACCGACGAGGTGCATGCGCTGTCCATGAAGACTTTCACGCCCGCCGAGTGGGCCGCGCAGGGCGCCTGACGGCCTGCGGTTGGTTGCTCACTTTTTGATAGCTATATGCCATAGTGTTGATTGCACTGGTGGCACTTTTGACTGAAACACCGGGCTTGATGCCATGGACAAACTCCTGATTCGCGGCGGCCGCGCGCTGCATGGCGAGGTGCTGGTTTCCGGCGCCAAGAACGCCGCCCTGCCCGAGCTGTGCGCTGCGCTGCTCACGGCCGAGCCCGTCACGCTGCTGAACGTGCCCCAGCTGCAGGACGTGGCGACCATGCTCAAGCTCATCCGCAACATGGGCGTGGCGGCCGAGCGCTCGCCGGACGGCACGGTGCGCATCGATGCGGGCGCGCTCTCCACGCCCGAGGCGCCCTACGAGCTGGTCAAGACCATGCGCGCCTCGGTGCTGGCCCTGGGGCCGCTGCTGGCGCGCTTCGGCGAGGCGACCGTGTCGCTGCCGGGCGGCTGCGCCATCGGCTCGCGCCCGGTGGACCAGCACATCAAGGGCCTGACCGCCATGGGCGCCGAGATCCTGGTGGAGCACGGCTACATGATCGCCAGGCTGCCGGCGGGCGCCACGCGCCTGAAGGGCGCGCGCATCACCACCGACATGGTCACCGTGACGGGCACCGAGAACTTCCTCATGGCCGCCACGCTGGCCGAGGGCGAGACGGTGCTGGAGAACGCCGCGCAGGAGCCCGAGATTTCCGACCTGGCCGAGATGCTGATCGCCATGGGCGCCCGGATCGAAGGCCACGGCACCAGCCGCATCCGCATCCAGGGCGTGGAGCGCCTGCACGGTGCCACGCACCGCGTGGTGGCCGACCGCATCGAGGCCGGCACCTTCCTGTGCGCCGTGGCGGCCACGGGCGGCGAGGCCCTGCTGCGCCACGGCCGCGCCGACCACCTGGACGCCGTGATCGAGAAGCTGCGCGAAGCCGGCGTGCAGGTGCAGGCCGAGCCGGAGGGCATCCGCGTCAAGAGCCCGGGCGCCGCGCAATTGCGCGCGCAGGGCTTTCGCACCACCGAGTACCCCGGCTTTCCCACCGACATGCAGGCGCAGTTCATGGCGTTGAACGTGGTGGCGCAGGGCACCTCCACGGTCACCGAGACCATCTTCGAGAACCGCTTCATGCACGTGGACGAGCTCGCGCGCCTGGGCGCCAGGATCCAGACCGACGGCAAGGTCGCGGTGATCGAGGGCCTGGGCAGCACGGCCGCGCGCCTGTCCGGCGCCACGGTGATGGCCACCGACCTGCGCGCCTCGGCCAGCCTCGTCATCGCCGGGCTGGTGGCGGACGGCGCCACCGTGGTGGACCGCATCTACCACCTGGACCGCGGCTACGACTGCATGGAAGCCAAGCTGCGCGGCCTCGGGGCCGACATCGAGAGGGCGGCATGAGCCGGCTTCGCTGCCCCCCGGGTCCCTGGCGCGTGGCGGCCGGGTTCCTTTTTTCTTCACCCCTATGACCATGATCACTCTTGCCCTGTCCAAGGGCCGCATCTTCGACGAAGCCCTGCCCATGCTGGCCGCCGCCGGCATTGCGGTGCTGGACGACCCCGAGAAGTCGCGCAAGCTCATCCTGACCACCAACCAGCCCGACGTGCGCGTGGTGCTGGTGCGCGCCTCCGATGTGCCGACCTACGTGCAGTACGGCGGCGCCGACCTGGGCGTGACGGGCAAGGACACGCTCATCGAGCACGGCGGCCAGGGGCTGTACCAACCGCTGGATCTGCAGATCGCCAAGTGCCGGGTGAGCGTGGCGGTGCGGGACGACTTCGACTACGTCCGCGCAGTGCAGCAGGGCTCGCGCCTGCGGGTGGCGACCAAGTACACCGCCATCGCGCGCGATTTTTTCGCGGCCAAGGGTGTGCACGTGGACATGATCAAGCTCTACGGCAGCATGGAACTGGCGCCGCTCACGGGGCTGGCCGATGCCATCGTCGACCTGGTGTCCACGGGCAACACGCTGCGGGCCAACCACCTGGTGGAGGTGGAGCGCATCATGGACATCAGCTCGCACCTGGTGGTGAACCAGGCGGCGCTCAAGCTCAAGCAGGCGCCGCTGCGCCGCATCATCGACGCGTTCGCGTCGGTCATCCCCGCCGGCGGCTGACGTTGCGCGGGTGCCTCAGATCGAATCCCACGCCGGCCAGGACGGGGCAGAATCCGGGCTGTGTCGAGAAAATTGTTTCTCGATGCATCTTATGTTTCAAAAATCTGAGGTGTTCCATGTTCAAGAAAATCCTGGTGCTGGGCTGTCTGGCGCTGAGCGGCGCCTCGTTTGCCGCCGATGCCGACTTCACGCTGGTCAATCGCACCGGCTATGCGCTCAACGAGGTCTATATTTCGCCCACCAAGATGGACAAGTGGGGCAGCGACCGCCTGGGCCGCAACCAGCTGGTGAACGGCGCCTCGCGCAAGTTCAAGTTCGGCGACACCAAGCACTGCATCCAGGACATCAAGGTCGTGTTCACCGACGACGCCTCGGAAGTCGAGTGGGAGGGTTTCAACCTCTGCGAACTCGACAAGATCACGCTCAAGTACAACCGCAAGACGGGCGACGTGTCGGCAGAGACCGAATGAGCCCGGCGGCCCCTTCTTCCCCTTCGCGATAGAGATAGAAAAGCCATGAAAGCCACGCCTGTTCGTTTGCGTACCGATAGCGCCGATTTCGAGGCCGCGTTCCGGGACCGCCTGCATTGGTCCGCCGAGACCGATGCCGCCATCGAGCAGCGCGTGGCCGACATCCTGGCCGACGTGCAGGCCCGCGGCGACGCGGCCGTGCTGGAATACACCCGCCGCTTCGACGGCCTGCAGGCCGATTCCATGGCCGGGCTGGAGCTGTCGCAGGACGAACTGAAGGCCGCCTTCGAGGCCATTCCCACCGCGCAGCGCGAGGCCCTGGAGGCCGCCGCTGCGCGCGTGCGCCGCTACCACGAGGCGCAGCGCAAGGCCAGCGGCGAAAGCTGGAGCTACCGCGACGAGGACGGCACGCTGCTGGGCCAGAAGGTCACGCCGCTCGACCGCGTGGGCATCTACGTGCCCGGCGGCAAGGCCGCGTACCCCTCGAGCGTGCTGATGAACGCCATTCCCGCGCACGTGGCGGGCGTGGGCGAGATCATCATGGTGGTGCCCACCCCGCAGGGCGCGCGCAACCCGCTGGTGCTGGCCGCCGCCCACGTGGCCGGCGTGACGCGTGCCTTCACCTTGGGGGGCGCGCAGGCCGTGGCCGCACTGGCCTACGGCACGGCCACCGTTCCGAAGGTGGACAAGATCACCGGGCCCGGCAATGCCTATGTGGCGAGCGCCAAGAAGCGCGTGTTCGGCACCGTGGGCATCGACATGATCGCCGGCCCGAGCGAAATCCTGGTGCTGGCCGACGGCTCCACGCCGCCCGATTGGGTGGCCATGGATCTGTTCAGCCAGGCAGAGCACGATGAACTCGCGCAGTCCATCCTGCTGAGCCCCGACGCCGCCTACATCGACGCAGTGCAGGCCGCCATCGATCGGCTGCTGCCCACCATGCCCCGTGCCGAGATCATCGCCAAGAGCCTCACCGGCCGCGGCGCGCTGATCCTCACCCGCGACATGGAAGAGGCCTGCGCCATCAGCAACCGCATCGCGCCCGAGCACCTGGAGGTCTCGAGCCGCGAGCCCCACCGCTGGGAGCCGCTGCTGCGGCACGCCGGGGCGATCTTTCTCGGGGCCTACACCAGCGAATCGCTGGGCGACTACTGTGCCGGCCCCAACCACGTGCTGCCCACCAGCGGCACGGCCCGCTTCTCGTCGCCGCTGGGCGTGTACGACTTCCAAAAGCGCAGCAGCCTCATCGAGGTGAGCGAGGCCGGTGCGCAGACGCTGGGCAAGATCGCCGCCGAGCTGGCCTACGGCGAGGGCCTGCAGGCCCACGCACGGGCGGCCGAGATGCGCATCAAGCCCTAAACACGGGCTACCTCCACGCGGGCCGCCCGCGCGGGCCCCTGCGAACCGCGGGTGCCGCCATGGGCGACGGGCCCGCACCGCCAGGCCAGCCGCGCAGGCTGCGCGCCTTCGGCGCTCACCCGCAGCGTGGCGGGGCCGTGCAGGTCCAGGCGCTCGCCGGCCGCCAGAAAATAGTCTTCCTCGCAGCCGTCGCAGGTGACCCAGGCGCAGCCCTGCAGCACCTCCAGCACGGCGGACTGATGGGCCGGGCAGGCGAGGGTCTGCACGGGTGCGAGCGGCCGCAGGGTCCGGTGCGTGGCCGATGGGCCGGCGGCGGCAGGCAAGGAGGGCCGGGCGGCCGGGGTGGGGTGCGTCAGGGAGTTCATGGGATCGACTGTGCTCGGGCGTGCCAGGGCGCACCAGCCACAGTCGCCCGCCATGTCGGCCAGTGCAGATGCGCCGCAGGGCCATCTGTGTGGTACCGGTTGGCACCCATCTGTACTGCTGCATCCATTGCTGGGCAGTACAGAATCGCACGATGGACGCCGCCGACACCACGCCCCTTTATCTGCAGATCGCGGCGCAACTGGCCGAGCTGGTGCGCAACGGCACGCTGGCACGGGGCGAAAAACTGCCGTCGGTGCGCGAACTGGCGCGTCAGCGGGCAGTGGCCCAGAGCACCGTGGTGCAGGCCTACCACTGGCTGGAGGATGCGCGCCTCATCACCGCGCGCCCGCGCTCGGGCTTCTTCGTCGCGGCGCGCCCCGCCAGCCTGCCCGAGCCGACCACGCCACGCCCGCTGCGCCGTGCGCGCGAGGTTTCGGTGGACTGGCTGGGCCAGCGCATCCTGGGACGCGATCAGCCGGCCGACATGGTGTCGTACAGCAGCGGCACGCCCGGGCCCGAACTCTTCAACCCCGACCGGGTGCGGCGCGCGGTCACCCGCGCGGCGCAGCGCCACCGCCACCTGCTGTGCACCTATCCGTCCTCGTCCGGCCACGAGGAGGCGCGCCGCGCGCTCGCCCGCTATGCGGTGGGGCTGGGCTGCAGCCTCGACCCCGAGAACATCGTGATCACCGGGGGCTGCATGGACAGCATCGTGCTGTGCCTGCGGGCGGCCACGCGGCCCGGCGACATCGTGGCGCTGGAGTCGCCCACGCACTTCTCGTTTCTGGAGGTGCTGCAGGGGCTTCACCTGCGCGCGCTCGAAATCCCTACCCATCCGCGCCACGGCCTGTCGCTGGACGCGCTGCAACTGGCGCTGGAGACGCAGCCCGTCAAGGCCGTGATGGTGGTGCCCACTCTCAGCAACCCGCTGGGCAGCTGCATGCCGCAGGCCGAGCGGCGGCGCCTGGCGCACATGGCCGCGCGCCACGGCATGGCCGTGATCGAGGACGCGATCTACAACGACCTCGTGGAAGTGGACGAGCTGCGCCGCACGGTCAAGTCGTACGACACCACCGGCCACGTCATGCTGTGCGATTCGTTTTCCAAGACCCTGGCGCCGGGCCTGCGCCTGGGTTGGGTGGAGGCGGGCCGCTGGAGCCAGGCGATGCGGGCCATCAAGGACCTGCAGGCCGGCGGGCAGTCTGCGGTGCTGGAATTGGCGCTCGCCGACCTCATCACGCAGGCCGGCCATGCGGCATCGATGCGGCAACTGCGCGCGGCGGTCGCGGCCCGCATGGACGCGGTGCGCGGTGTGATCGCCGCGCATTTTCCGCCGGGCACGCGCGTCAGCGATCCCCCGGGCGGCCTGCTGCTGTGGCTGGAGTTGCCGCGCGCCCTCGACTCGGTGCTGCTGCACGAGGCCTGCCTGGCCGACGGCCTGCTCATCGCGCCGGGCACGGTGTTCAGCGCCAGCGGGCGGTTTCGCAACTGCCTGCGCATCGGCGTGGGCGGCGACTGGACGCCCGCGCACCTGCAGGGCTTGCGCAAGGTGGGGGAGACGGCCACCCGCATGCTGCGGTCGGCCGCCATGCGTGTGGGTTGAGACCGCACAGGAAAATCACACGAACTTCGTGCACCACGAAGTTCGTGTAGCATTTGCCCCATGAAGAACGTGACCATCACCATGGACGACGCCGCAGCCGAGTGGGTGCGCGTGGAAGCGGCTAAGCGGGGCAGCAGCGTGTCGCGCCTGGTGGGCGAATGGCTGGCCGAGAAGATGCGGCAGGAAGATGCCTATGCCCAGGCCATGCGCGAGGCGCTGAGCTTCGAGAGCTGGGGCGCCTCCGACGGGCCCTATGTGCCGCGCGAAATCCTGTTCCAGCGATGAGCACCGCCCCGATCTTCGTCGACACCGAAGTGCTGCTGTCCAGCGTGGACGACCGCGATCCGGCCCGGCAGGCGCGTGCGCGCGAATGGCTCACGTTCTGCTGGCAGACGCGCAGCGGCCGCGTCAGCTCGCAGGTGCTCAACGAGTTGTACAACCAGGCCATCCAGCGCTTTCGGGGGCCGCACACGCTGCAGCAGGTGCGCGCGCAGGTGCGGCGCTTTCGCGTATGGCAGCCGCCGCACCTGGACGCCTACACCGTCGACGGCGCGTGGGACCTGCAGGACCGCTACGGCCTGGGCTACTGGGATGCGCTCATCCTCTCCTCCGCGCACCAGCAGGGCTGCCGCTACCTGCTGACCGAGGCGCTGCCGCACGACCAGCCCATGGACGCCGTTCGCCCCATCAACCCCTTCCTCATCGCTCCCCACGAACTGGACACCGCCGAATGACGAGCCCCGCCACCCCCGCTGCCACGCCGCCCAGCGCCCTCGACCGCATCCGCCCCGACGTGCGCGCCATGCACGCCTACACCGTGCAGCCCTCGGCCGGCCTGCTCAAGATGGACGCGATGGAAAACCCGTTCCGCCTGCCGGCGGAGCTGCAGGTGGCCCTGGGCGAGCGGCTGGGCGCGCTGGCGCTCAACCGCTATCCCGGCGACCGCATCGCCGACCTGAAGGCCGCGCTGGCTGACTACGTGGGCATGCCGGACGGCCACGCCATCGTGCTGGGCAACGGTTCCGACGAACTCATCACGCTGCTGGCGCTGGCCTGCGCGCAGCCCGGCACCGGCCAGCGCGCCACGCTGCTCGCACCCATGCCGGGCTTCGTGATGTACCCCTTGAGCGCGCAGCTGCAGGGGCTGGACTTCGTCGGCGTGCCGCTCACGGCCGACTTCGAGCTCGACGAGCCGGCCATGCTCGCGGCCATCGCCCGGCACCGCCCGGCCATCACCTACATCGCCTACCCCAACAACCCCACCGCCACGCTGTGGAACGAAGGCGCGGTGCAGCGCATCATCGACGCCGCGGGCGCGCAAGGCGGCATCGTGGCCATGGACGAGGCCTACCAGCCCTTCGCCAGCCGCACCTGGATCGATCGCATGCGCGCCGAGCCCGGGCGCAACGCGCACGTGCTGCTGATGCGCACGCTCAGCAAGTTCGGCCTGGCCGGCGTGCGGCTGGGCTACCTGATGGGGCCCAGCGCGCTGGTGGCCGAGATCGACAAGGTGCGCCCGCCCTACAACGTGAGCGTGCTCAACTGCGAGGCCGCGCTGTTCGCCCTGGAGCATGCGGGCGTGTTCGCGGCCCAGGCGGCCGAGCTGCGGCACGAGCGCGCCGCGCTGCTGGCTGCGCTGAGGGTGCTGCCGGGCGTCGAGAGGGTCTGGGACAGCGAGGCCAACATGGTGCTGCTGCGCGTGGCCGATGCCACCCGCACCTACGAGGGCATGAAGGCCCGCAAGGTGCTCGTCAAGAACGTTTCTACAATGCACCCACTGCTGGCCAATTGCCTGCGCCTCACGGTCGGCAATGCGGCCGACAACGCCCAGATGCTCGCCGCGCTCCAGGCCTCCCTATGACCTCTTCTGCACTCGTTCCTTCCGCCCTGTCCGACAGCCCCGACGCCGACCGCATCGCGGAGGTGTCCCGCACCACGGCGGAAACCCGCATTCACGTGCGCGTGAACCTCGACGGCACGGGCGAAGCCCGCCTGTCCACGGGCATCGGCTTCTTCGACCACATGCTCGACCAGATCGCGCGCCACGGCCTGATCGACCTGCGCATCGAATGCGAGGGCGATCTGCACATCGACGGCCACCACACGGTGGAAGACGTGGGCATCACGCTCGGCCAGGCGTTCGCGCGGGCCGTGGGCGACAAGAAGGGCATCCGTCGCTACGGCCATGCCTATGTGCCGCTGGACGAGGCGCTGTCGCGCGTGGTGGTCGATTTCTCGGGCCGTCCGGGTCTGCACCTGCACATCCCGTTCACCGCGGGCAGCATCGGCGGCTTCGACACGCAGCTCACGTATGAATTTTTCCAGGGCTTCGTGAACCACGCGGGTGTCACGCTGCACATCGACAACATCAAGGGCATCAATGCCCACCACCAGTGCGAGACGGTGTTCAAGGCCTTCGCCCGCGCGCTGCGCGCGGCGCTGGAGCGCGACCCCCGTGCGGCCGGTGTCATTCCCTCCACCAAAGGGTCCCTCTGAGGTTTTCGGCTCCATGGGCCTCCAGCGCTCATCCAACATGCGCAAGCAGCTATGAAAAGTGAAGCAAAAACCGTGGCCGTCGTGGACTACGGCATGGGCAACCTGCGCTCCGTCTCGCAGGCCGTCCAGGCCGCAGCCGAGGGCACCGGCTGGACCGTCGTGGTCACCTCGCGTCCCGAGGACGTGCGCGCCGCGCAGCGCGTGGTGCTGCCGGGACAGGGCGCCATGCCCGACTGCATGAGCGAACTGCGCGAATCGGGCCTGCAGGCGTCGGTGCTGGAGGCCGCTGCGTCCAAGCCGATGTTCGGCGTTTGCGTGGGCATGCAGATGCTGCTGGACCGCAGCGCCGAGGGCGACACGCCCGGCCTGTCGCTCATCCACGGCGAAGTGCTCAAGTTCGACCTGGCCGGCCGCCAGCAGCCGGACGGCAGCCGCTACAAGGTGCCCCAGATGGGCTGGAACCGCGTGGGCCAGGTGCGCCATGGCGGCGCGGCGCACCCGGTGTGGGCCGGCGTGCCGGACCAGAGCTACTTCTATTTCGTGCACAGCTTCTATGCGCGCCCGCGGGATGCGGCGCACTGCGCGGGCGAGGCCGATTACGGCGGCCCCTTTGCAGCGGCGATTGCGCGCGATAATATTTTTGCCACGCAATTCCATCCGGAAAAGAGCGCGGAGCACGGCCTGGCGCTCTATCGCAACTTCCTTCACTGGAATCCCTGATCTTCAACCCCTTGCCGGGCCTGCGGCCCGACCTGGCACATCCTTAGCCTTTCCATCATGCTGCTCATCCCCGCCATCGACCTCAAGGACGGACACTGCGTGCGCCTCAAGCAAGGTGACATGGACCAATCCACCACCTTCGGAGAAGACCCGGGCGCCATGGCCCGCAAGTGGGTGGAAGCCGGGGCGCGACGCCTGCACCTGGTGGACCTGAACGGCGCCTTCGCCGGCACGCCCAAGAACTACACGGCCATCAAGTCCATCCTGAAGGAAGTCGGCGACGACATCCCCGTGCAGCTCGGCGGCGGCATCCGCGACCTGGACACGATCGAAAAGTACATCGACGGCGGCCTGCGCTACGTGATCATCGGCACCGCCGCCGTGAAGAACCCCGGGTTCCTGAAAGACGCCTGCAGCGCCTTCGGCGGCCACATCATCGTGGGCCTGGATGCCAAGGACGGCAAGGTCGCGACCGACGGCTGGAGCAAGCTCACGGGCCACGAGGTGGTCGATCTGGCCAAGAAGTTCGAGGACTGGGGCGTGGAGTCGATCATCTACACCGACATCGGCCGCGACGGCATGCTCTCGGGCATCAACATCGACGCCACGGTCAAGCTGGCGCAATCGCTCACCATCCCGGTCATCGCCTCGGGCGGCCTGGCCAACATGGCCGACATCGAGCAGCTGTGCGCGGTGGAAGGCGAAGGCATCGAAGGCGTGATCTGTGGCCGCGCCATCTATTCCGGCGACCTGGATTTCGCCGCGGCACAGGCCCGTGCGGACGAATTGAACGGCGCTGCCTGACGCCTAGTTCCGGCCGCCTCAGGATGCGTTGCGGCGGCTGAGGCGGGTTTTCAGGCGCCGGTCCTTGCAAGCCCCGGTGCCGTGCGATCCGGACCATTGGTCCGGCGGCTTTCCATCCAATGCGATTGCCACCGAGCGCCAGGCAACGCCGGCGCCAGGCGCGCTTCGGGATCAGCAGCCCGTGACGGCCCGCCCTTGGTTCACCGCGGACACGGTCTGCAGCAGGTTCGTCCAGTACGAAGGCAGGGCGTCCCAGGGGTTGCCGACATCCGCCACCGGGTCGTATTCGAGGTTCGTCATGTAGATGGGGCCGGCGTTGTACCGGGCCGAGGCGGCCGTCTGCACGGCCTGCTGCATGTCGGCGCAGGTGGCGGTGTTGTGCACCAGCGAGCTTTGGCGGCTGTTGGCCAGGGTGTACAGCCAGGGCGCGGTGCGCGGGTCGTAGCTGGCGTAGGTGCTGTTGCGCCCTTCGAAGGTGACGAGCACATCGGCCACCGCGGCGTAGCCGGCGGCAGGCACCATGCCGGGGTTGCCGATCACGCGCAGGCTGGCGTCCTTGGCCTTGATGTAGCTGTAGATCTCGCGGTAGAAGTCGAGCCGCGTGGTCTCGGAGGCCATTTCGTCCAGGAAGATGCCGCTGATCGCCCCGCGCCCGAACAGCGCGATGTAGTTGTCGATGTTGGCCTTGATGCTGGCCAGCGACCGCGAGCCCGTGCCGTAGCCGGTATAGACATAGCCCACCACCTTGCCGCCCGCCGAAACGAACGCATTGACGGCGCTCACATAGCTGGCCTCCGCCGTGGTGAACACCCCGTTGTTGGGATTCAGGATCGCGGTGATGGACACCGCCGGATTGGCCGCCGCACCGCTGGCCAGCAGGGTCCAGCCCTGGCCCGACGAGGGGTGGAAGTAGGCAGGCACCAGCACCTCCAGTGCCGCGGGTGCCGGGCGCAGATACACCACGCGCGTGGCGGTGACCGACTGGCCCGATACGCTGGTGGTGGCGCTGATCTCCTGCCGGCCTGCCGCGGCGCCGGACAGGGTGGCGGTCGCCACGCCTGCGCGGGTCGCGCTGGTGGTGGAGAACGCGCCGGGCAGGGCGGAGAAGTTCACCGCCGTGCCATCGGCCGCGTCGGCGCCGTTCACCGTGACGCGCGCGCTGATGGCCAGGGCGGCATTCGCATTGAACACGGCCTCGGCTTGCGGAGCGTTCAGGGTGATGGCGATGCTGGTCGGAGTGGGGGTCACCGGTGTCGTCGGGTCGGTGGAGCCCCCTCCACCGCCACCGCCGCAGGCGGCCAGCAAGGCGGCAAGGGACAGGCCGCACCAGCGGGTGATGCGGGCAACGAGGGTGATGCGGGCGGGAATGCGTGGCATGGGGATATCCTTTGCAGCGGGAAAGGGAAGGGTGAGGTGTCGGACAAGGTGGAGGCAATCGGCGTGCCGGGTGCGGATCCGTGGATCAACAGGTGGGCGGCGCGGCGCCCCGGTTGACGGCATCCACGGTGCCCAGCAGGCGGGTCCAGTAGGTCGGCAGGGTGTCCCAGGGGTTGCCTTCCTGCGTGTCGGGGTCGAACGTGTCGTCGGTGACGTAGAGGATGCCGCTGTTCGCGCGTGCCGTGGCCGCAGCGCGCACGGCGGCCTGCATGGCCGCGCAGTCGGCCGCGTCGTGCACCAGGGCGTTCTGGCGCGTGTTGGCCATCTGGTAGAGCCAGCCACCGCTGGCGCGGGGATCGTAGTCGGCAAAGGCCGCGTTGCGGTTCTCGAAGGTCACCAGGGCATCGGCCACGGCGGCGTAGGCGGCGTTGGGCACGGTGCCCGGGTTGCCGACCACGCGCAAGCTGGCGCCTTTGCTCTTGACGTAGTCGAAGAGCTGCCGGTAGTAGCTGATCCGGCCGGGCGCGGACGACATCTCGTCGATGAAAAAGCCGCTCACCAGCCCGGTACCGTAGAGGCTGAGGTATTTGTCGATGTTGCCCTTGACCTTGCTGATCGAGCGCGATCCGTAGCCGGTGTACACGTAGCCCAGCAGCTTGCCCCCCGCCTGCACGAAGGCCGTGGCGGCGGCCGTGAACTCGGGGTTGGCGCGGGTGAAGACGCCGTTGCTGGGGTTGAGAATGGCCGTGACGCTGACGGAGGGGTACGCGCTGGCGCCGGCGGTCATGGCGTCCCAGGGCGAGCCCGCCGAGGGGTAGAAATACGCGGGGACCAGCACTTCCATGGGTGCGGCGGCCGGGCGCACGTAAAGGATGCGCGAGGCGGTCACGGCGCCGCCGCTCGAGGGCACCGAAGCGGTCAGGGTCTGGCGCCCCAGCCCGGCGGGGGTGAAGGTGGTGCCGGCCTCGCCGCCGCGCAGCGCGGCCACCGTCGGTGCAAAGCTGCCCGAGGTGGCGGAAAAGTCGACGGGCACGCCGTCAGTGATGGCGCTGGCGACCCCCGCCTGCACCGTGAGGGAGACCGGCACGCTGGCTCCGGCGTCGAATACATCCTGGTCGAGCGGGGCGGCGAAGGCGGCCTGCGCACCTGCCGTGGCGGCTTCGGCTTTTTGCTCGGAGGCTGGTGCAGGTTCGCTGCCGCCGCCGCCTCCGCAGCCGGCGAGTCCTGCGGCGAGCAATCCGGAAGCCGACCACAGCGCCAGCCGCAGTGCAGCGCGGCTCGGCAACGCACGATGGATCGCGTTCGGCATGGCACCCCCCTTTTTTCTGGCCTGAATGGATTTCAGTTTTTTGCCATTGTCCACCGAACGCCGGCCGGGCTACTGCAGCATGAAGGTTTCGTACTCCAGCCGGTTGAGTTGGCGCGACAGCAGGTACATGCCGGTGCACAGCGTGAGCAGCGTGGACAGCGCGAAGCCGTAGCCATACAGGGCCGCGCCGGCATACAGCGTGAAGCCGGTGAGCGCGATGTTCAGCAGCACGAACTGCACGCACAGCAGCAGCACGATGCGGCGCTGGTCCAGGTAGAAGAACACGTTCAGGATGGCCATCAGACCCACCTGCAGGCCCGCGCCGATCACCTGCACGTGCAGCAGCGGCAGGTACAGCCGCGAGATGCCCAGCACGTCCAGCAGCGCCGGGCCGGCCACGAAGGTGACCAGGATGGCCAGCGTCTGGATCTTGCCGATCTCGCCCAGCCCTTGCTGGATCGAGTAGACCATCTCGTCGCGCATGGCCTCGATGTATTCGAGCGAGCCGCCGCTGCGCACCGCGTCGTAGAACTTGTCGTAGTACTCGACGAAGTCGGTCTCGATGCGCACCAGGAACACCGCCATGCCCGGAATGATGGACAGGTAGGCCAGGAACACCGGCAGGTCGTAGATGAGCGATGCGCGCAGCCCGCCGATGATGTTCTGGGACGTCGGCGGGAAGTACCAGAACATGAACTTGTCGATCCAGATCCCGAAGTTGTAGAGGAACCCGATGGCCACGAGCGACGGATACAGCAGCTTGCGCTCCGCGAAGTCGAACGCGATCAGCCGGCCCTTGGGGTTGAACTCCTGCACCACCAGGATCCACATGCCGGCCAGCAGCAGGTAGTTGCCCAGCACGAAGCCCGTCAGCAGCCCCTCCAGGCCCCAGGGGCGCATGAAGAGCGAGCCGATCACGATCACCGCGTAGGCCAGACCGAACAGCACCACGATCTCCTTGTACCGCTTCATGCCGGACAGCAGCACCGTCAGCACCCACACGTCGCACATCAGGGTGAAGCCTGCCAGCATCAGCATGCGGTACACCAGCCCCAGGTTGGGCAGCAGCAGGAACAGCGCGATCGTGCCCAGGGCACCGGCCACGAGCGTCACCACCAGCAGCAGCCCGTGCAGGTTGGGCAGGATGAGGTCCTTGCGCTTTTCGAAGAGCCGGTCGGACACGAAGCGCGTGAAAGCCAGCTGCACCAGCCCCGTGAGAATCAGGCTGCCCGCCACCATGTAGGTGACCGAGGTCTGGAACTGCGTGACCAGAAAGCCCGGCACCACCACGCTGGCGCTGAAGATACCGATGAGCAGGATGCCCACGATGGAGAAGACCCACGGGCCCGAGCCGATGACGCCCGCATAGGCGTAGGCCTGCACCAGGCTCACCAGCGTGTTCTTGCGCAGCATGCGGCGCAGTTCGAATCCGATGCCAGCCATCAGCGGGGGCCCTCCGTCTTCTGGAACGCGGTCTCATACACGCGGCGGTAGCGGTCGAACATCATGGTGTCGGTGTAGTAGCGCTCCACGCGCGCAATGGCCGCCCGGCTGGCGCTCTCCCAGGCGGCGGGGTCGTTGAGCAGCGACAGCGAAGCGTCGGCCAGGCGCTGCGGATCGGCGATCGGCACCACCTTGCCCGAGGCGCCCAGTGCCTTGTCTTCATCGTCCAGCCCTTCGATGAGCTGGCGGCACGAGCCCACGTCGGTGGACACGGTGGGCACGCCCGCGGCGTAGCCCTCCAGGATCACCAGGGGCAGCGCCTCGCTGATCGACGACAGGATCACCAGCCCGATGCGCGGCATGAGGTCTTCCACGCGCTGAAAGCCCAGGAAGCGGATGTTCTGCTCCAGCCCCAGGCTGCGCACGAGGTTCGTGCATTCCTGCGCGTAGGCCGGGTCTTCCTCGGTCGGGCCGGCGATCCAGCCCTCGGCCTGCGGCAGCTGGTTGACCACACGGCGCATGGCGCGGATGAACGTCTTGATGTCCTTGATGGGCACCACGCGGCCGATGAGGCACAGCACTGGCGGCACCTGGGCCGGACGCTTGTCGCGCAGCGGCGCGAAGCGGCCCAGGTTGATGCCGTTCGGGATGTTGAAGGTGCGCGATGCCTCGGCGCCATCGGTCACCTGCCGCAGCCGGTTGGTCTCGTACAGCGCGATGATCGGGTCGGCCGCCGCGTAGCAGTAGTAGCCCAGCCATTCGAAGAACTGGATCCACATCTGGCGGAAGTACGACAGCTCGGTCGGGTCGCGCTGGAAGATGTTGCGGTTGTCGCGGATCCACTCGCTCTTGAAGAGGTCGATCTTGCGTTCCTTGGTGTAGATGCCGTGCTCCGACAGGATCAGCGGCACACCGCGCGCCTGCTCGATCAGCCCGCCGAGAAAGCCGGCGTAGCCCGTGGAGGCGCAATGCACCACGCGCACCGGAATGAGCTGCTGCGCCACGCGGGCCAGCGTCCACAGCGGCTGGTACATGATGCGTACCGTCCAGA
Organism: Acidovorax sp. BLS4; assembly: GCF_032929295.1. Lineage (NCBI taxonomy): Bacteria > Pseudomonadati > Pseudomonadota > Betaproteobacteria > Burkholderiales > Comamonadaceae > Acidovorax > Acidovorax sp. BLS4. Next base: position 3,359,348 of record NZ_CP136797.1, on the reverse strand, counting down.
AGTAGTCCACGAACGACGGATCGGTGCAATGGTCGCGGTAGCTCTTGCAGATGATTTCCCAGGCCCGCTCGCTGTAGAGGAAATCCTCCAGCGGCAGGCGCCCGCCCGGCTGCATCTGCTGGGTGATCTCGCGGAACGCGGCCATCGTCTGCGGGCTGCGGTCGCCCGTGCGGAACGACTCGACCAGGGTGTGCACCATGTCCAGGGCCGCGCGGCTGCCCTTGCGCCGTGCGGGCAGGGTGCGCACGCCCAGGTGGTCGTAGAGGTAGTGCTCCTCGAAGTGCACGACGTTCGGCGGCAGCTCGTACTTGAACGCGGAATAGTCCTCGCGGCGGCTGCCCAGGAAGACGATGGCAAAGCGGTATTCCGGGTAGGCGCGGATGATCTGGTTGATCCAGCTCGACACGCCCCCGCTCACATAGGGGAAGGTGCCCTCCAGTAGCAGGGCGACGTCTGCCTCGCTGGCTTTGGGCCCTGTCATGGCGCACTCCAGTAGTCGAGGACGGGGCGCAGCCGGGGCAGCGCGCGCCATTGGTTGAGCTGCTGCACCAGTTCGCGCGTCTGCGCGAAGTCACGTCGCTCAAAGCACAGTTCGGCCTGGTAGGGCAGTACGCGCGTGGCGGGCAATCCCAAGTTGCGGGCGAGCGCGTAGGCGGCTTCGGCCTCGTCCACGCGGCCCAGCAGGTGCAGCAGGCGGCCGCGGCGCAGGTTCAGTTGCGGATGGTCCGGCTGCTGCGCCAGCACCTGGTCGCAATACTGCAGCGATTCCTTCACGGCGTGGTCGCGCAGGTCGCCCTGCACCAGCTCCTGATAGACCAGCTCCCAATACAGGTCGGACAGCCGGAAGGCCGATTCGACGGTGAGCGCCCCCGGCACTTCGCCTTCGGTTTCCTTGGCCAGGCGCAGCGCATCCAGTTCGCTGTCGATGGTGCGGTTGATGCGCTTTTCCAGGGTGTCCAGCATGCCGTAGGCGAGCAGGCGCAAATCCTCGCTCGGATCGCTCAGCACCGTGCGCAGCAATGGCGAGGCGATGCGGCCGGACACGTGCTGCAGCGCCACCATGGCGCGCATGCGCGTCTGCATCGGGGCCTGGCTGTTGCCCAAAAAGGACCGCAAACCGGACTGGCGAAAGCTCCCCTGCATGCGCTGGTGGCGATCGAACTCCGGCAGCCGCAGCGATTCGAAGTCGCCCTGCGACGAAGGGCTGCGGTAGATGCGCAGCACCACCACGGCGGCGATCACCCCGATGAATCCGACGATGGGCACGGCATAGCTGAACACCGCCATCAGGCCCAGCACCGGCGCGCGCGGCCGGGCCTGCTCGCCCGACAGCAGGGGCAGCAGAAAGAAGGACAGCATCACGCAGGCCAGGGCGTGCACCAGCAGGTAGCTCGACAGGGCCGCATCCGTGTGGCCTTGCAGCAGCGCGGGCCCGCTCCACGCGCCAATCTCCAGCAGCAGCGCGGAGATGGCGAACTTGATGTTAAGCATGGGCCATTCCGTTGAGCCGCTGGAGCACGGCCAGGGGCTCGCCGTTCAGCGCGATGATGTGCGGAAAAACGCCGGCCTCGGCCAGCGGCTTGCCGCTCTTTTGGCCCGACCAGATCTCCAGGCGGTTGATGTAGCCCTCGGCGGTGGCGTTGTCGCCCAGCGGCATCAGCATGGCCAGCACCTGGCGTTCCTTGCCGGTGATGAGCCAGCTTTCGTCCAGTTCGCGTTTCAGCCGCTCGATCTGGCCCGGAAGGCCGGCCTCGATGGCGCGCGGCAGGAACTCCAGCGCCACGATCACGCTGGGCACCTTGGCCGTGTCGCGGATGTGGGCCAGGCGCTGCGCTTCGAAGGCGAAATCGGCGGGGCACTCCGGCAGCTCCTTCAGGATCGGCGCGGCCACCGTCTGCATGGCCAGGCCGTCGGTGTAGTAGCCCAGCAGCAGGTTGATGGTCTGCAGGTTCTCGGCCTGCAGCGAAAAGAACGGCATGTCCTCGATCACCAGCAGCCCGTAGATCTCGCTCCCTAGATCCAGCAGCGGCGCGGCGGCGAGGTAGCGGGTCTGCTGCTGGTCCGCCAGCATCTGGCTCACGTGGCAGAGCTTGCGGGTTTCCAGCGCCTGCTGCACGAGCGGGTCGCGCGCGTCCAGTTCGGCGCCGCTGCCGATGCGGGCCACGGCCCGGGCCTCGATGCGGTCTTCGGTGGCGGCATACAGCGCCGCGGATTCGAGTTGGCAGTACTGGGCCAGCAGCCGCAGCAGGGTCTGCGCGCCCTGGGCCGCATCCTCTTCGGAGCCGCCCAGCGCCTGCAGCGTGGACAGCGCATCGCGCATGGACATCGGCCGGCCGATCAGCTCCTGCTCCAGGCGGTCGTGCGACAGGCGCAGCAGGTAGTACTGGCGCACCAGGTGCTCCAGGCGCTGGTCCAGATACAGCTGCACGTTCTCGGCCCGGCGGGTGCGCGCCTGCCAGAGGCTGGAGAACTCGCCCACCAGCATCACGAGGATCAGGCCGCCGAGAAAGAAGATCTGCGGAAAGGTGTCGTAGTGCCCGAAGTTGAGCGCCAGCCAGCCGGCCAGCAGCACGCAGGCGCCGCCCAGCCCGGCCAGCGGGCCGTAGCGCAGGGCCACGATCACGGGGGCCAGCCAGGACCAGGGGAACGCGGCCTCGCTCCACAGCGGGTCGAAGGGCTCCAGCAGCATGCCCAGCGCGAGCGCGATGATCGGCAGCAGCAGCGTCTCGCCCAGCATGATGGCCGGACGGGTGTCGGTGTCGGCCAGCTTGCCCAGCAGGTTGGTGGGCAGGTGCCGCACGCTCGGCTTGGCCGGCGGCTCGGGCGCGGCCGCGCCGACGATGCGCCGCCGCTGTTCCACCGACGAGGGGGTCTCTGATGCCATGGCTTCAGCGGGCTCGGGCCAGGCCGGAATCCAGCAGGTCGCGGATCAGCTTCTGCGCCACGCCGGAGAGGGCTTCGCGGCTCCAGCCGCTCTTGCCGCCAGTGCCGCTCCAGATCGTATCGCCGGAGGCCACATCGATGATCTGCAGCGTCACGCCCGCGGCGGGCTCGCCGTCCACGCCGACCTTGTAGCGCCATTCGTCCACCGCCCCCGTGAGGGCGTATTTCGCTTGTTGCTCGCGTGCCCAGGCCAGCACTTCCTGCTGGCGCTTGGCGTCGCCCGCATCGAACAGCGCTTCCTGCTGCGTGGTGGTGGGATAGCGCTGGATGCGGCCCACGCCGCGCGCATGCAGCAGGGCCTGCGCAATGGCTTCGGCGCGGTTGCCGGCCAGCGGAGTCTCGGTGTGGTTGGCAAACGGCAGCACCACCCACGTGGCATTGCGCTCCAGCGCCGGAGGCTCGCCCCGGTCGATGGTGGAGCAGGCGGCCAGCAGCAGCAGGGCGCCGCCGGCGGCGAAAACTTGCAGGCGTTGCAGCAGGGTGCGGTGGTGTTGCATGGTGGATTCCTTTGGAGACGACATCAGAAATGGAGACGGTAGGTGAACAGCAGGCTGCGCGTGAGGCCCTGCAGCTGCAGGCCCGACTTGCCCACGCCCCAGCTCAGGCCCAGGTGGTCGGCGCCGAGCACGCTGCCGGCCATGCCCAGGCGCAGTTCGTAGCCCGGGCCGAGCACGCTATGCCAGGTGCGGCTGGCCGTGGCGAACGGCAGCAGGGCGCGCGTGTATTCCTGCTCGTAGCGCATGTTGGTGGACACCTGCAGGCCATAGAAGCTGAAGCTCTCGGGCAGGAAAAAGTCCTGCCCCAGCGGGCCGGCGTTCACGGGCACGTAGCGGCGCACTTCCAGGTCCCGCGGCGCGAGCGTGCTCAGGTCGCGCCGCGAAAAATCGTGGTGCGACCAGAACGCGCCGAACTCCAGCAGCGGCGTTTCCTGCCGGTAGGTGTGCGTGTAGTTGATCGACGTATGGCGGCCGCTGCCCAGCGAGGCGCCGGTCTGCAGGGTGTAGCGCTCGTCGGCATAGCCGATGGTGAACTGGTCCTGCCGCGTGGCCTGGTAGCGCAGGCTGGCGCCGGCGCGGTCCTTCATGCCGGCGATGCGCAGCGCCAGGCTTTCCTGGCTGGGCAGCTGCATGCCGAGTTCCATGCGCAGGGTCAGCCGGTTGTCGATGCGCTGCTCGTGCTCGACCTGCAGCGGCGTGTAGGCCAGAAAGCTCTCGCGGCGGCCGGCGCGGAACATCGTCTCGCCGTCGGGATGGCGCCAGCGCACCTGCACGTCCAGTGCACGCTCGTCGGGCGGGTTGCGCACCACGAGGGCATTGGTGGCGTGCCGGCGGATGCTGATGAAGTTCACGTCCATGGCCAGCCGCGGGCTGATGGCGATGTGGAACACCGCGTCGGCCTCGCTCTCGTCCATGCCGCCCAGCTGCTGGAACTGCAGTTTCGTGCCCGCGTGGTCGCTGAAGGCCAGCAGGCTTTCGGTGAGCTGCAGGTGCAGGGGCTGGTCGTCGTGCTGATCCTGCTGGGCGTCGAAGGCGGCGGTCTGCGCGAGGCGGATGTCGTTCACGGCGCGCGCCGCGTTCACGCGGTCGTAGCGGGGCAGGCGTTCGTCGAACTCCTGCAGCAGCTGGCCCGTGGCGGCCCTGTCGTCTTCGGCCAGCGCGACCGTGATCTCGGCCCACAGCGGGCGGTTGCTGCGCACGCCGCGGCTGCGGGCGTACTGGTGCCACAGGAAGCCGCGCTCGGCCGTGTATTCGCCGGCGTCCTGCAGCCAGCCGATGGCCGTCTCGGCCGCCGCGTTGGACATGCCACCCTGGGCGTCGCGGTCCAGTCGCAGCAGTTCACGCAGCACGTCAACCGAGGGGTCGCCGGGCCGCTGCGTGAGGAACAGCCGGGTACGGGCGATGCGCCGGGTCTGGTCCAGGCCCTCTTCGGTGAGCCAGCGCTGGCGCGCCTGCGCGGGCGTGAGGCGCACGCCGCCGTCGCCCTTGCGCACCGACTTCCATTCGCGCGACAGCAGTTCGCGGCGCAGCCGCCACGAGCGGTCGGACTGCTGGTTCTGGTCCAGCGCGTCGGCGTAGTTCATGAGCCACAGGAAGTCGTCCTGGTGCTCCCGCAGGTGCGGCGTGAGGTAGCGGTCCAGCGCCACCTGCGGCAGCGACAGGGCCTGGTAGGCCGCCGCCAGCGCATCGTGCACATCGCTGTCGCGTGCCCAGCTGCGCTCCTGCGTGGCCAGCAGGGTGCGCAGCGAGACGGCATCGTTGCTGTCGATGAACAGCCACATCAGCGCCTGGCGCATTTCCGACGAATCGGGGCTCAGCCGCAGGCCGGCTTCGAAGTGCCGGCGTGCCTCGGGCAGGTTGCCGGTGTTCTGGTAGTAGGTGCCTGCCAGCCGCAGGAACTCGGGAATCTGCCACAAGCGCGCCAGCGAGCGCCGGGTCGCCGTGGGGCTCGCGTCCAGCTGCGCGAGCAGGGGGCCGAACGCCTCCCACCGGCTGCGGCCCGAGTACAGCGCCAGGGCCTCGACCAGGTAGCGCGGCTCGTCGAACCGCTGCCAGGCCAGCACGGACACGCGCGCGGCCTCCAGCGGCTGGTCGGTGATGAGCAGGCGCACCAGGGCGTCGAAGTCCGACACGTCCGTGCCCTTGGTTTCCACCAGGCGCCGGTAGGCCTGCACGGCCAGGTCGTTGCGCTCGCGGCTTTCGGCCAGCTGTCCCGTGAGCCGCCAGAAGTCGGTCTCCATGTCCTGCGCGGGCAATTGCTGCTGCTGGGCCGTCTCCAGCCACTTCAGGCCTTCGTCGGGCCGGCCGTGGGTGAGGGCGAGAATGGCCGCGCGCATGGCGCGGGCAGGCGTCACCTGGGCCTTGTCGGCCAGCAGGCGGCGCCAGTTGTCGAGCGCGAGGGTGGGCTGGCCCGCGCGTTCGGCGAGGTTGGCCAGCAGTTCCACCGCCTGCGGGCTCTTGGCGTGGTCTTTCAGGTAGTCGATGGCCGGCTGGGGCTCGCCGATGCGCTCATAGGCGTCCACCAGTGCGCGGACCAGAGTGAAATCGTCGGGGCGGCCGCGTAATTGGTGGCGCAGCGCCTGCACCAGCGCACCGTCGTCGAACTGTCCGGGTGCCAGGCGCAGCACGGCCTGCCAGGCGGCTTCCTTCTGCGTCTGCCGGGCGATGAAGAGCCAGTTTTCCAGCGCCGGGGCGGGGCGCTGCGTCCATTCGGACACCTGGGCCAGCCGCTCGCGCCACGCCAGGTCCTGCGGCTGCTGCTGCACGGCGGCGTTGGCCAGCGCCCAGGCGTCGTCCAGCTTGCGGTTTTCGAGAAAGACCTCGTAGCCCAGCGTGTAGATCTTGTCGTCGAAAGGCAGGCCGGGCGGCGGCACGTTGCGCGGCGCAGGCCGCGCGGCCGGTGCGGCGGAGGCTGCTGGCGTGGCTTCTGCCGCCTGCGCCATGCGCTGCAGGCGCCAGGGCCCTGCAGGCACGGTGTCGGGTGCTTGCAGGCGCAGCCACGGCGGCACCATCAGGTGGGCGCCGTCGTCGTACCGATGCAGCGGCGCGGCCGCTGTAGCGGGGCTCGTCAAGGGTCGCAGCAGGGCGCCCACGGGCCGCATGGCTTCGGCATCGTCGCCCTGGGCCAATGCGCTGGGCGGTGCCGGCCAGGGCGGGCTGAGCGAGATGCGCAGCAGGCGCCGCACATAGCGGTCTGCCACCGCCGGCTTGCCGGCGGCCCGGGCCAGGTTGGTGATCATGAGCAGCGTCTGCGGGTCGTCGGCCAGGGGGCCGATCTCGCGCTCGGCCAGGGCCAGGGCGGCCACGGGCTGGTTGCCCGACTGCAGCGTGCGCACGGCGGCCAGGTAGTAAGCCTTGGCCTGTTCCGGGTCGGGCGTGACCTGACGCGCCAGCATGTACAGCTCGGCGCTGCCCGCGTAGTCGCCCGTGCCCAGCGCTTCCTTGGCGGCCCGCTCGTACAGGCGCGCAGCCTCGCGCGGGTCTTTGGCCTCCTGCGCCAACTGGCGGCTCATGGCGACGCCGGTGGCGCGGTCTTCCATTTCGGCCGCGCGGCGGGCGAGCAGCAATTGGCGGTCGGCGGGCCACTTTTCCTTGGCCAGGGCCTGGAGCTGGCGCTTGAGGCCCTCGCGCTGGGCTTTGCGGCGCTCGGTTTCCTTCTCGGGCGTGCGCTGGTACTCGGCGTACGACAGGTCCCACAGGCTCCACAGCGCGTCGCGGTGCAGTTCCGGGTCGCTGGAATCCAGCGCGGGTTGCAGCGTGGCCCGCGCGTCCGCCATTTCGCCCACGGCGATCTGGCGCTGCGCCAGCAGCAGGCGCAGGCGGGGGTTGTCGGGATCGCTGCGCAGCAGGTTGGTGAGGTAGGCCACCGACAGCGCGATGTCGGTGGTCTCGGACAGCCGGCGCTCCAGATCCTGGCGGGGGTACAGCAGCCACAGCCCCCCGCCGACCATGCTGGCCAGCAGGGCGATCAGCCACGAAGGCGCCAGGACGGGGCGCTCAGCGGGCTGGGCACTGGAGCTGGATTTGCGCAGCAGCATCGGCGATCCGGAATTGTTGGACATCCGGGCCGGCCGGAGTGGCCGCCCGCGTGGGGGTGAGCAGTTTCTGGTTGGCGCGCACCTGGCAGTTGCCGGCCGCCGCCACGCTGAACGCGAGCGGTGCGTAGGCCTTCAGCGTGAACTCGGTGCGCGCGCCCTGGTCGCGCACGTTCCAGTCGCCGAGCCGGCCGTTGGCATCGAACAGGTAAGGGCCCTGCGCCAGCGCGGCGGGCGCGCTGGCCGTGGCCGCAGGCGCCGCGGCCTCGGCCGCCGCGCCACGGGTCTGCACCCACGCCGCGCCGCCGGTCAGGTGCACGTAGGTGCCCTCGGCGCCGGCGCGGTAGCCCGCCACGCCCTGGCTGCCCTGCACCAGCGGCGTGCCGAGCACGGGGGGCAGGCGCAGCGTGCGCAGCTCGCCGTCACCGCGCACGCGCCAGCCCGCGCCGTCGCGCGCCAGCGCGTAGGTGTGGAAGTCGCGCACCTTGCGGATGAACTCCGAGGCGAACACCGGGTGCAGCGGCTGGGCCACCGCCCAGTCGTACACCTTGCGCAGCACGTTGAGGCCGGCGCGCTTGGTGGTGGAGTACACGTGGTAGTAGATGTCCACGGGCTTGATGCGGCGGGGCGTTTCCGTCATCTCGAAGCTCTGCAGCACCTGCTCGTAGCCGTAGTAGGGGCCGCGCCACAGGTTGGTGTAGATGTTCTCGTTGGTGATGGGCGCGTACACCTGCAGGTAGCCGTTCTTCTGGATGCCGTGCGCCCCCACCGCCGTGAGCGATGGGTTGGTGCGCGTGATGGACGTGTCGCCGCCATTCATGTTGAGCAGGCCCGCGCGTTCGGTGATCTCCAGCGCCTCGGCGCCGGGCGCGGTGTCGCCCGACCACAGCAGGATCTTGACCTTCTTGTCCGGCGGCGCCAGCCGGGTGTTGATGTATTCGGTCGAGCCCACGATCTCGCGTTTCAGGTCCATGGTGTAGCCGGGAACGTCCAGGCTCATGGCGGCTTCCGAGTTCTCGCTGAACAGCCCGTGGCGCACGCTGCGGTCCCACAGGAAGGGGTGCGAGTAGGTGTGGCTGGCGATCTCGACGTGCGGCAGGCGGAACATGCGCCGCGCGATGTCCTCCAGTTCCTTGCTCATCTCCGGGTGCAGGCCGTGCGGCGCGATCTCGGCCTCGATCACGGACATGGTCTGCGGCACGGTGCGGTATTTCTCGAACACTTCCTTGAGCAGCACCAGCCCGGCGTTGGGGCTGCCCGGCAGTTCGGCCAGGGAGGGGAAGCCGTCGCCGTCCACGTGCGAGAACACCAGCCGGCGGCCGTTCTCGGTGGTCACGTCCGGCACGGGAATGGGCGGCAGGCGAAGCGCCTGCGTGAGGAAGGCGAAGGGGTCCACCACCCAGCGCGCGTAGTCGGTGCCCGGCACCTCCACCACGACGAAGGGGTCCACCACGAAGCCGCCCCAGGGCATGATCGCGCCGCCGACGAAGGACTGGCCGCGCTGGTCCTTGAACTCCACCAGCGAGCGGCCCGCCTGCACCGGCACGCCGTTGCGCATGACGGGCTCGAACTGCGCCCGGGCCGCCGGCTCCACCGCCATCTCGAAGCCCATCATCGGGTCCTGGACCACGGGCTTTTGCGTGCCGCGCGGTGGCAAGGCATTGCCCTGGATGCCCAGTTTGTCGTTGAGCTGGCGGTCCAGCGCGAAGCCGAAGTTGCCGAACACCGCCAGGGGCGTGCGCTCGGCCAGCCGGGCCTGCAGCCACTGGTTCATGGCCTTGGTGCGGGTCTCGGGCAGGAAGCCGGAGAACCACGTCACGATGCCCGCGTAGCGGTCCTGGTACACGCCGGCGGGCAATTCGTTGCGCACGTCCGCATAGTCCACCACGTAGCCCATGTGGTTGAGCGGCATCTGCAGGAAGCGGTGGGCCGCGGCGTAGTTCAGCGCCGGGCTTTCGCCGCCGTAATAGACCACCAGCACCCGCCGCGGCACCACCTCGATGCTGCCGATGCCGACGGTGTGCACCTGGCTGTCCGTCACCCAGGGGATGAAGCCCAGGTCCTTGATCTTCTGTGCCGTGGCGCGTGTCAGCTCGCGGTCCGCGGGCGGCACGTAGTCGATGGCCAGCACCGGCAGGCCGTCGCGTTCGCGGATCGTGCGCAACTGGCCCAGCAGCCATTCGCGGTCTTCGGCCTTGACGGGCTCGTAGCGCTGGGCGCCGGCGTTCCAGCCCTGGTACAGCGACTCGGCCGCCACCATCTGGATCTTGTCCTTGACCCGGGGAACGACCTCGAAGCCCCGGTTCAGGATGAGCCGGATGCCGGGAAAGCGCTGGTGCAGCAGTTCGATCACGCGCACGATGCCGGCCTGCTGCGCCGCCTCGTCGAACTGGTTGGCGAGCCGGTACGAGTCGAGCGTGTCCAGGAAAAAGCCGCGGTAGCCGCTTTGCCACAGCGGGCCGACCACGCGGGAGGCGAAGAACTCGGGCCAGTCGGCCGGCGTCTGGTCGATCACCTCGGAATTCCAGGCGCCGTTGCGGGCCAGCTTCCATGCCGCGGGGATGTCGCTGTAGTAGGGACGGGACGACTGCACCTCCGCCACCGAGACGTAGGCATACAACTCGCTGCCGCTTTGGCGGTAGGCCACGGGGTCCTGGCCATGGCCGGGTTCGACCACCACGATGTCGAACACCTTCAGCTCCGACAGCGGGGCGGCCGGACCGTAGTGCAGCGCTACCGCTGGCGCAGCGGCCCACGCCCAGGCTGGCAGCACCAGGAATAGGCTTAAAAACAACAGTCGAAGCGTGGTTGGCACAGCAGGCAAAGGTGGGAAGGCAAAAGAAGAAGCGGTTCGGATGCAGGTGACCTCGTTCGGATCATTGGATCGGCAGCCGTGGAAGCGGAGGGTGCTTCCCTTGGATGTTGGTACTTATAGACACATTGGCATGGAAAAGGGAGATGGATACACCTTTGTATTGATAAAAACAATCGACACAATAGCTTTCATTTGCCCTGATTTCACACCGATGGCGGCGCCGGAGTTAAATACCAGGGCGCTTCGCTGTTGCAGGGTTGACGCACTGTCGTTTTTTGTGGTGCCGGGTTGAGGCCCGTTTCCAAGCTGGCACCACACAGGTACGCACGGCGGGCCGTTGGGTTTCAAAAAAGGAGAAATTTCGTGATCCTCGTCACAGGCGGGGCCGGTTTCATCGGCTCCCACACTTGCGTCGCGCTGGCCTCCGCCGGCATTCCCTATCTCATCCTGGACAACTTCGGCAACAGCCGCCGCTCGGTGCTGGACCGCCTGGCCCACATCACGGGAAAGGCGCCCGAATGCATCGAGGGCGACGTGCGCGACGAGGCCCTGCTGGCGCGCATCTTTGCCGAGCACCCCATCGAGGCCGTGGTGCATTTCGCGGCGCTCAAGGCAGTGGGCGAGTCGGTGCGCCAGCCGCTCGCGTACTACGACAACAACGTGGCCGGCACCGTGGTGCTGCTGCGGGCCATGCAGAAGGCGGGGGTGCGTTCGCTGGTGTTCTCCTCCTCGGCCACGGTGTACGGCGAACCGGCCTCGGTGCCGATCCGCGAGGATTTCCCCCTGTCAGCCACCAACCCCTACGGCTGGACCAAGCTCATGATGGAGCAGGTGCTGGCCGACGTGGATGCGGCCGAGCCCGGCCAGTGGCGCATCGCGCGGCTGCGCTACTTCAACCCCGTGGGCGCCCACGAGAGCGGCCTGATCGGCGAAGACCCGCAGGACGTGCCCAACAACCTGCTGCCCTACGTGGCCCAGGTCGCCGTCGGCATGCGCGAGAGCCTGAGCGTCTACGGCGACGACTACGCCACCCCCGACGGCACGGGCGTGCGCGACTACATCCACGTGTGCGACCTGGCCGACGGCCATGTCGCAGCGCTGCGCTACCTGCGCGAGCACCCCGGCCTGCTTACCGTGAACCTGGGGACGGGCCGGCCCGTTTCGGTGCTGGAGATGGTGCGCGGCTTCGAGCGCGCGAGCGGCCGCCCGGTGCCCTACCGCGTGGTGGCGCGCCGGCCGGGCGACGTGGCCCAGTGCTGGGCCGACCCGGCGCTGGCCGAGCAACTGCTCGGCTGGAAGGCCCACCACGGCCTGGACCGCATGTGCGCCGATGCCTGGCGCTGGCAGGACGGGGCGGCGCGCACGCTCTGACGCGCCGCGGTCTCAGGCCGGCGCTTGCGCCGGGACGCCGTCGCCGCGCGGCGCATCGGGTTCGGTGTCCAGCGTGGCGGCGTGCACGGCCGCCTCTTCCTCGGACAGCAGCGCGCCCTCCCACTTGGCCACCACCGCGGCGGCGATCGAGTTGCCCACCGCGTTGGTCGCCGAGCGGCCCATGTCGAGGAAGGTGTCCACCCCGAGGATCAGCAGCAGGCCGGCCTCGGGAATGTTGAAGTGGTTGAGCGTGGCGGCGATCACCACCAGCGAGGCGCGCGGCACGCCCGCCATGCCCTTGGAGGTGAGCATCAGGATCAGCAGCATGGTCACCTGCGTCTCCAGCGGCAGGTGGATGCCGTAGGCCTGCGCGATGAAGAGCGTGGCGAACGTGCAGTAGATCATCGAGCCGTCGAGGTTGAACGAGTAGCCCATCGGCATCACGAAGCTGGAGATGCGGCGCTTCACGCCGAACCGGTCCAGCGCGTCCAGCAGCTTGGGGTAGGCCGCTTCCGAACTGGCGGTGGCGAACGACAGCAGGAACGCCTCGCGGATGTTGCGCAGCAGCACGATGATGCGCCGGCCCAGGGCCAGGTAGCCGGCCAGGATCAGCACGGCCCACAGGATCACCAGCGCCAGGTAGAAGTCGCCCATGAACACGGCGAACTTCAGCAGGATGCCCAGGCCGTTCACCGCCACGGTGGCGGCCATGGCCGCCAGCACCGCCACGGGGGCGAACTTCATCACGTAGCCGGTGATCTTGAGCATCACGTGCGACAGCTCCTCGATGCCGCGCACCAGCGTGCGGGCCTTCTCGCCCAGGCCCGCCAGGGCGATGCCGAAGAACATCGAGAACACCACAATCTGCAGGATCTCGTTGTTGGCCATGGCCTCCACGAACGAGCGCGGGACCAGGTGGTTCACGAAGTCCTTGAGCGTGAACTTGGACGTCGCCAGGTGCGCGGACTGCCCCGCATCCGGCAGCGCCAGACCCATGTTCGCGCCCGGCTGCAGCACGTTGGCCAGCACCAGGCCCAGCAGCAGCGACACCAGCGATGCCGTGAGGAACCACCCCATGGCCTTGGCGAACACCCGGCCCACCGACGACGCATCGCCCATGTGGGCGATGCCCACCACCAGGGTGGAGAACACCAGCGGCGCGATCAGCATCTTGATGAGTCGCAGGAACACGTCCGAGGCGATGGAGATGTAGCCCGCGATGCGCGCGGCTTCCTCCGGCTGGAGCACGTTGGCGTGGATCAGGTGGCCGATCACGATGCCGAGCGCCATCGCGACGAGGATGCCGACCGCGGGCGGGAGCTTTCTTTTCTTGGGCTGCATGGGTGACAGGGCGCGGCCGGTGGGCCCCGAAACGGGAAGCCGGCGATGCACCGATTTGGGGAAAACCCGCGATTGTGCTGCATGCGGGACGCCGCCCCGCCACCAGCCCCGCGCCCCTGCCCGGCGCGTGGCGGGCTCCTACAATCGCCGGATGACCGCCACTCCGCCCGTGCCGCCCTCCGCGCGCTCCGTGACCTTCCATGGCCTGCCCGCGCTGCAGCTGGCGCTGCCGACGGGCGAGACCGCCACCGTCGCGCTGCAGGGCGCCCAGGTGCTGTCCTGGACCGGCCGCGATGGCGCCGAGCGGTTCTTCCTGAGCCCGCGCGCCGCCCTGGACGGCCACTCGCCGATCCGCGGGGGCGTTCCCGTGTGCTTTCCCCAGTTCAACCAGCGCGGCCCCCTGGCCAAGCACGGCTTTGCGCGCACCTTGCCCTGGCGGGTGGAGCGCAGCGAGGCCGATGGCGACAGCGGCAGCGATGGCCCCGTGGCCCGCGCCGTGTTCGCGCTGGACGACACGCCCGAGACGCGGGCCTGGTGGCCCCACGGCTTCGCGGCGCGCCTCACGGTGGCGCTGTCCGCCGAACACCTTCTGCTCGACCTGTCGGTGCGCAACACCGGCACCACGGCGTGGGATTTCACCGCTGCGCTGCACGGCTACTACCGCGTGAGCGACATCGCCGCCACCCGCGTGGAGGGGCTCGATGGCTGCGCCCGCTGGGATTCGGTGGCCGATGTGCATTCGGTGCAGCAGGGCCCCGTGGCGTTCGCCGGCGAATACGACTGCATCTTCTCGGCCGCGCCCGCGCCACTGCGGCTGCACGCGGGCGACCACGCGCTGACCCTCGCGCAAAGCCCGTCCTGGGGCAACACGGTGGTCTGGAACCCCGGCGCCGCGCTGTGTGCCAAGCTGGCCGACCTGCCCCCCGACGGCTACCGGCACATGGTGTGCGTGGAAGCCGCCTGCATCGACCAACCCGTGCACCTGGCGCCCGGCGCCGGCTGGTCGGGCTGGCAGCGCCTGGGGGCCGGCTGAGCCGCCCCTTCACCCGTTTCTTTCTTCGGACTTCCCATGCTTGCCAAACGCATCATTCCCTGCCTCGACGTGACCGGCGGTCGCGTGGTCAAGGGCGTCAACTTCCTCGAACTGCGCGACGCGGGCGATCCCGTCGAGATCGCCGCGCGCTACAACGGCCAGGGCGCCGACGAGCTGACCTTCCTGGACATCACCGCCACCAGCGACGGGCGCGACCTCATCCTGCACATCATCGAAGCCGTGGCCAGCCAGGTCTTCATTCCGCTGACCGTGGGCGGTGGCGTGCGCACGGTGGAAGACGTGCGCCGCCTGCTGAACGCGGGCGCCGACAAAACGAGCTTCAACTCCGCCGCCATCGCCAACCCGGACGTCATCAGCGCGGCCTCGGCCAAGTACGGCGCGCAGTGCATCGTCGTGGCCATCGATGCCAAGCGCCGCCAGGGCGAGGACCTGCAGGCGCGGGGCGAAGGCTGGGACGTGTACAGCCACGGCGGGCGCAAGAACACCGGGCTGGACGTTTTGCAATGGGCCACCGAGATGGCGCGGCGCGGCGCGGGCGAGATCCTGCTCACCAGCATGGACCGCGACGGCACCAAGTCCGGCTTCGACCTGCAGCTCACCCGTGCCGTGAGCGACGCGGTCAGCGTGCCGGTGATCGCCTCGGGCGGAGTGGGCAACCTCGACCACCTGGCGGACGGCGTGCAGCAGGGCGGGGCCGATGCCGTGCTGGCCGCCAGCATCTTCCACTATGGCGAATACACCGTCGGCCAGGCGAAGGCGCGCATGGCCGAGCGGGGCATTCCGGTGCGGCTGTGACGGGCCGCACCCGGGGCCGTGCCCGCCTCGCGGCGGGGATCTGCACGGTCCTTTTCGCCGCCGTGCTGGCAGGCTGCGCGCAGGGTCCGCGCTCTGCGGGCAGCACGCCGGCGCCGTCCTATGCCTCGGGCTACTTCGACCGCGCGCCTTGCGCCGACCGCATCGGCCGCTGCTTCGACGCCACCATCGGCGGCCAGCCGGTGGAGGTGATCGCCACGCGCGAGGAGTTCGAACGCCTGCGGGCGCAACTGCGCGCCCTCGACGGTGGCGTGCGCGACGTGTACTGGACCGTGCGCCGCCCCCTGGGCAGGGCCGCGGCGCTCGATGTGGAGACGTTCGCCAACGCATTCGGGCGTGCCCATGTCGGCGAGCCCCGCGAGGAGGCCGACGTGACGGTGTATGCCCTCGACGGGCAGAACCTGGAGAGCGAGACCGAGCACGTCGCCAGCCCCGACGTGCGCATCGGCGGCCGCCCGGCCGTGGTGCAGCAGGAGACGCTCACGCAGGACATGCTGCCCCCCGGCCGCTACGCCTTCGCCATCAAGTACCTGGGCCGCACCAACTGGGACCGCAAATGGGTGTTCCTGTCGGTGCAGTGAGGCCCGCATGCCTTTTTGCATGAAAATGGCCTTCGGCGCAATAAATACTAAGGCGTTCTGCTATGAAATTCATAGCAAAGCAGACCTTTCCCGCAGTGCAGCAAATGACCGAGAATGACTCCATGAACTGGCTCGACGAAGTGAAATGGGATGCGCAGGGCCTGGTGCCCGCCATCGCGCAGGAGGCGGCCACGGGCGATGTGCTCATGTTCGCGTGGATGGACCGCGAGGCCCTGGCCAAGACGGCCGAACTGGGGCGCGCGGTGTATTTCAGCCGCTCGCGCGGCAAGCTGTGGTTCAAGGGCGAGGAGTCGGGCCACGTGCAGACGGTGCACGAAATCCGCCTGGACTGCGACAACGACGTGGTGCTTCTGAAGGTGACGCAGCTCGGCCACGAGCCGGGCATCGCCTGCCACACCGGCCGCCACAGCTGTTTTTTCAGCGTGCTCAAGGACGGCGCCTGGCAGGCGGTCGATCCGGTCTTGAAAGACCCCGAGTCCATCTACAAGTAACGGCAATGCCCATGACCATCCCCCTCACCGACGCCCCGGCTGCTCCGCAGGCCCGCCCGTCCGAAGACGCGCTCGCGCGGCTGGCCGCCGTGATCGAAAGCCGCAAGCCCGCCCACGGCGGCGATGCCGACAAGAGCTACGTGGCGCGGCTGCTGCACAAGGGGCCGGACGCCTTCCTCAAGAAGATCGGCGAGGAAGCCACCGAGGTCGTCATGGCCGCCAAGGACGTGGACCATGGCGCCGACCCATCCAAGCTGGTGTACGAAGTGGCTGACCTGTGGTTTCATTCCATGATCGCCCTCGCGCACTACGGCCTGACCCCGGCCGACGTGGTGGCCGAGCTGGAGCGCCGCGAGGGCACCAGCGGCATCGAGGAAAAATCCCTGCGCAAGGCCCTGGCCCGCGCCAACGACGAAGGAGCCAACGCGTGAGCGACATCATCGACGTGGAGCCGAACGAGCGGGCCGAATCGCTCAAGACCGTGGGTTGGATCAGCTATTTCCTGCACCTGATCGTCGCCGTCGGCGCCGTCATCCCCGGCGCGCAGCCCGGGGCCCTGCTGCTGGTCATCGCCCTGGTCATCGACCTGGTCAAGAAAAGCGATGCCGAAGGCACCTGGCAGGCCAGCCATTTCTCGTACCGCATCCGCACCGTCCTCTGGGCCGGCGTGCTCTACGTGGTGACCGCGCCGCTGTGGCTGCTGTTCATCGCGCCGGGCTGGATCGCCTGGGGCCTGATCTCCATCTGGTTCCTGTACCGCATCGTGCGCGGCATGGTGGCGATGAACAAGGGCCAGGCGATCGATGCCTGAGGCAGCGGCCCCCGCAGCGCCGCGGCGGCTCAACCTTGCCCTGCAGGGCGGCGGCTCGCACGGCGCGCTGACCTGGGGCGTGCTCGATGCGCTGCTGGAAGACGGGCGCTTCACGCTCGACGGCATCAGCGGCACGAGCGCCGGCGCCATGAACGCCGTGGCCCTGGCCCACGGCTTCGCGCAGGCCGCCAAGGCCCACCGGCATGCCAGCGCCGACGCGGCGCACCGCGCCGGCTGCGAGGCGGCGCGCGCCACGCTGCGGCGGCTGTGGGAGGGCGTGGGCGCCATGGGCAGCCTGCTGTGGGGCGTGCCGCTGGCCTCCAGCCCCTTCATGGGCATGATGACCCAGTGGCTCTCGCCCTACCAGACGAACCCGCTGGACATCAACCCGCTGCGCCGGCTGCTGGAGCGCGAAGTGGACTTCGACGTGCTGAGCGCCGCGCGCCACCCCCGCGTCTTCGTGTGCGCCACCAACGTGCGCACCGGGCGCGGCGAGATCTTCTCCGGCAAGGCCCTGAGCGCCGATGCCGTCATGGCCTCGGCCTGCCTGCCCCTCCTGTTCAAGGCGGTGCAGATCGGCGACCAGCACTACTGGGACGGCGGCTACTCCGGCAACCCGGCCCTGTACCCGCTGATCTACAACACCGAGTGCAGCGACGTCCTGCTGGTGCAGATCAACCCCATCGAGCATGCCGAGGTGCCCGATACCGCCTCCGAGATCATGGAGCGCATGAACGAGGTCACCTTCAACGCCAGCCTGCTGGGCGAGATGCGCGCCATCGAGTTCGTGCGGCGCCTGCTGGCTGAGGGCAAGCTGGATGCGCGGCGCTACAAGAGCGTGCGCATGCACCGCATCGACGGCGGCTCGCTGCTGGCGGGCTTTGGCGCCTCCAGCAAGACGCGGGCGGACCTGCCGTTCATCCGCCAGCTTTTCGAGCTGGGCCGCACCGCGGGGCAGGGCTGGATCCAGGCCCACCAGGCCGACGTCGGCGTGCGTCCCACGGTGAACATGGCCGACAATGCCTGACCCGGCGCCTCCAGCCAGGCCCCGTTTTTCCAGTTCCACCCCATCCCCCATCCATGCAGCACGATCCGAACTGCCTTTTCTGCAAGATCATCGCGGGCCAGATTCCCTCCAGGAAGGTGTACGAGGACGAAGACATCTTCGCCTTCCACGACATCCACCCCTGGGCGCCCGTGCATTTTTTGATGGTGCCCAAGGAGCATGTGCACTCCATGGCCGGCGTGACCGAGGCCCATGCCGGTGTGCTGGGCCGCATGATGGCGCTGGCCCCGCGCCTGGCGCTGGAGCAGGGCTGCAATCCCTATCCCGAAGGCGGTTTCCGCATCGTGGTGAACACGGGCGCCGAGGGCGGCCAAGAAGTGCACCACCTGCACGTGCACGTGATGGGCGGCCCGCGGCCCTGGCTCAAGGGCTGAACCGGCGGCCGCCGGGAAGGGCGTGGAGCCCGGGCGCCGCAGGGATATGAACTTCCCCGTCATGCGGCGGGTCTAGAATGGTCCGTATTCGTTAGGAGATTGACATGGGTTCGTTTTCCATCTGGCACTGGCTGATCGTGCTGCTGATCGTGGTGATGGTGTTCGGCACGAAGAAGCTCAAGAACATGGGCTCCGACCTGGGCGGCGCCGTCAAGGGGTTCAAGGACGGCATGAAGGACGGCTCCGCGAGCGACGTGCCGCCGGCCACGCCCCCCGCAGGGCAGGTCGTCAACCACACCGCCGCCGACCCCAAGGGCACCACCATCGACGTCGAAGCCAAGCACAAGGGCTAATGCCCTGCCGGCCCTGCTTCCATGATTGATATTGGCCTGTCCAAAATGGCGCTGATCGGCGCCGTGGCGCTGATCGTCATCGGCCCCGAGAAGCTGCCACGCGTGGCGCGCACCGTCGGCACACTGCTGGGCAAGGCGCAGCGCTACGTGGCCGACGTGAAGTCCGAGGTCAACCGTTCCATGGAGCTGGACGAGCTGCGCAAGATGAAGGAAACGATGGAAGGTGCCGCACGCGACGTGCACCAGAGCATCCATACCAGCGCCAGCGACTTCGAAAAAGACTGGAACAACGACTTTTCCGGCACCGCGTCCGGCACGGGCACCGATACCGGTGTGCCGTACGACGCGGCCGGCGACGCCAGCGTGGTGCCCGCGTACAAGCACCCCGGCAAGAACTGGCGCCTCAAGCGGGGCGCCACGCCGCAGTGGTACAAAGCCCGCAGCGGCGTGCGCACCAAGGCCCAGTCGGGCGCGGCGCGCGTGGCCCGCTTTCGGCCCCAGAAATTCCATTGATGGCTGCGCACCCCGCGCAGCCACCCGCGCGGGTGCAATGCCCGCCCCTCCTGCACCATGTCCGAAACCCCCACTAAAGAAGACGAGCTGGCCGGCACCGAGCAGCCGTTCGTGCAGCACCTCATGGAGTTGCGCGACCGCCTGGTCAAGGCGCTGATCGCCATCGGCATCGCCGCGGGCATCCTGTTCCTGTACCCCGGCCCGGGTGCGCTCTACGACCTGCTGGCCGCGCCCCTGGTGGCGCACCTGCCCAAGGGCGCCACGCTGATCGCCACCTCGGTGATCTCGCCGTTCATGGTGCCGCTCAAGATTTTGCTGATGTCGGCCTTCCTGCTGGCACTGCCCGTGGTGCTGTGGCAGGTTTGGGCCTTCGTGGCGCCGGGCCTGTATTCGCATGAGAAGAAGCTGGTGCTGCCGCTGGTGGTATCCAGCACGCTGCTGTTCCTGGTGGGTGTGGCGTTCTGCTACTTCTTCGTGTTCGGGCAGGTGTTCGCCTTCATCCAGGGCTTCGCGCCCAAGAGCATCACCGCCGCGCCTGACATCGAGGCGTACCTGAGCTTCGTGCTCACCATGTTTCTCGCGTTCGGCCTGTCGTTCGAGGTGCCGATCGTCGTGATCGTGCTGGCGCGCATGGGGCTGGTCAGCGTGGAAAAGCTCAAGGGCTTTCGCGGCTATTTCATCGTGCTGGCCTTCATCATCGCCGCCGTGGTCACCCCGCCCGACGTGGTGTCCCAGCTGGCACTGGCCGTGCCGATGTGCCTGCTCTACGAACTGGGCATCTGGGCGGCGCAGCTCTTCATCCGCCACACCAAGGCGCCCGAGGACGAACAGGCGCAGGAACCGACCTGAGACATTGACCTAGGGCTGGGCAACGCCTGCGCGGCGTGCCTTGCGCGCCGCGGCCCGGTCGCATCGTCGAGGGCAGGGCGTGATCGGGTGATCGGGTGATCGGGTGATCGATTCTTCATGGCGGCGCTGATGCCGCGCCAGGGGTTGCCTGCAGTGCGCTCCACGGCCTGCTCGATGGCCTGATCCGCGCCGGACGTTCACGTCGCCGGCCCGCCTTCAAGACCACGGCGCCACCCCTGGGCCGCCCGCACGGCCCCATGCATCGCCCACCCGTTTCAATCGTGTCCCGCGGCGAATGAATCCCCCCCGGGACAACGCCGCCTCAGCGCTGTGGCTGAGGTGCCCGCTGCGGCCGGGGCCGGGTTCCGGGCACCACTTCCAGCTCCACCCGCGAATCGCCGCGCTGCAGCTGGAACGTGGCGGGCGCACCGGGCTTGAGGGAGGCCACGGCGGTGAGCAGGGCGGAGACGCTGGCGGTCGGCTTGTCCTGCACCTGCACGATCACGTCGCCCGGACGCATGCCGGCGCGGGCGGCGGGGCCGTCCTGCAGCACGCCGGTGATGATCACGCCCTCGGAGGCCTTCACGCCGAAGGTCTGCGCCAGTTCGGGCGACAGCTCGTTCGGCTCCACGCCGATCCAGCCGCGCGTGACCTGCCCGTCCTTCACGATGCCGTCCAGCACCAGCTTGGCGGTGGACACGGGAATGGCGAAGCCGATGCCCATGCTGCCGCCCGAACGCGAGTAGATGGCGGTGTTGATGCCCATCAGGTTGCCGTTCACGTCCACCAGCGCGCCGCCCGAATTGCCCGGGTTGATGGCCGCATCGGTCTGGATGAAGTTCTCGAACGTGTTGATGCCCAGCTGGCTGCGGCCCAGCGCGCTCACGATGCCGCTGGTGACCGTCTGCCCCACGCCGAACGGGTTGCCGATGGCCAGCACATGGTCGCCCACGGCGAGCTGGTCGGAGTTGCCCAGCACGATCACGGGCAGCTTGTCCAGCTGCACCTTCAGGATGGCCAGGTCGGTGTCCGGGTCGGTGCCGATCACGGTGGCGCGCGTGCGGCGGCTGTCGGTCAGGGTGACCTCGATCTCGTCCGCGCCCTCGACCACGTGGTTGTTGGTCAGGATGTAGCCGTCCGGGCTGATGATCACGCCGCTGCCCAGGCCGGTCTGCGCCTGCTGCGTTCCCTGGTCGCCGAAGAAGAACTGGAACCACGGGTCGTTGCTGCGCGGGTGGCGAACGGCGGCCTTGCTGGTGTTGATGCTGACCACCGCCGGCGCGGCCTTGCGCGCCGCGGCGGCGAAGCTGCCGGGGGCGGGGGGCGCGGCCGGGGTGCTGGGGGCCTCGATGAGCGCCACCCCCGCGCCGCTGCGGGTCGCGCCGCGCCGCAGCCAGTCCGGCTGGAGGGTGGCGACGACGAAATAGGCCGCGACGAGCACCGTCACGGTCTGGGAAAACAGCAGCCAAAAGCGCTTCATGGTGGGCAGGGAAGAAAACCGGGGGAAGGGCGATTGTCGCCAGTTTGGGCCGGACCTTGGGCGAACAAGGTCCCCGGCCTGTCAGCCCGGGGTCAGCCCCACGGGGGCGCCGCTCAGGGCAAACCCTTAAAATGCCGCAGCGACTGCCACCGCACCCCCCGTCCCGTTCTCCCCGCGCGGCCCGGCCCACCGGCCCCGCCGCCTGCAACACGCCCCATCCGGAATGCCTGCTGAACGTCGGCCGCGCACCGCGCCCGCGGTGCCGCGCAGTCCCGCCATCGATCTCTCCGGAACCTGCCCATGACTTCTCCTTCCCCCGCCGCCAGCGCCCTGGCCGCCGCGCCCCGCCGCCCGCTCACCCGCCACGACTACCAGACGCTGGGCCTGTCCGCCCTGGGCGGCACGCTCGAGTTCTACGACTTCGTCATCTACGTCTTCTTCGCCGCCGTGCTGGGCGGGCTGTTCTTCCCGGCCGACATGCCCGACTGGCTGCGCCAGCTGCAGACCTTCGGCATCTTCGCCGCCGGCTACCTGGCGCGCCCCGTGGGCGGCATCATCATTGCCCACTTCGGCGACAAGTTGGGCCGCAAGCGCATGTTCACGCTGTCGATCTTCCTGATGGCCGTGCCCACGCTGGTCATCGGCCTGCTGCCCACCTACGCCAGCATCGGCGTGGCGGCGCCGCTGCTGCTGCTGGCCATGCGCGTGCTGCAGGGCGCGGCCATCGGCGGCGAGATGCCCGGGGCCTGGGTGTTCGTGGCCGAGCACGTGCCCGCCAACCGCTACGGCCTGGGCGTGGGCACGCTCACGGCCGGCATCACGGGCGGCATCCTGCTCGGGTCGCTGGTGGCGATCGGCATCAACCGCAGCTACGCGCCCGCCGAGGTGCAGGAATTCGCGTGGCGCATTCCGTTCATCCTGGGCGGCGTGTTCGGCCTGGTGTCGGTGTACCTGCGGCGCTTCCTGCACGAAACGCCCGTGTTCCAGGAACTGGCCGCCCGCCGCGCCGTGGCGCGCGAACTGCCGGTCAAGACCGTGCTGCGCGACCACCGCGGCGCCATGCTGCTGGTGGCCCTGATGACCTGGGTGCTGTCCACCGCCATCGTGGTGGTGGTGCTCATCACGCCGACCTACCTGCAGAAGGTGTTCCACATTCCCGCCACGCTGGCGCTGGAGGCCAACGCGGTCGCCACGCTCACGCTCACCATCGGCTGCGTACTCGTCGGCTGGGCCACGGACCGCTTCGGCACCCGCCCGGTGATGCTGGTGGGCTGGGGCGGCCTGGTGGTCACCACCTATCTGTTCTACACGGGCCTGCCGGGCACGCCGGCCACGCTGGTGTTCAACTACGGGCTCATCGGCCTGTTCGTGGGCTCGATCGCGCTGCTGCCGATCGTGGGCGTGCGGGCGTTTCCGCCCGAGGTGCGCTTCACCGGCCTGTCCTTCTCGTACAACATGGCCTATGCGGTGTTCGGCGGCATCACGCCCATCCTCATCACGCTGTGGCAGCAGCACGACGTGCTGGCCAATGCCCACTACGTGGCGGCCATGGGCGTGCTGGGGTTCGCGCTGGGCTTCGCGCCGCTGGCTTCGCGCGGCTGGCAGCCTTCGGCGCGTACGTAAAGGGGAAGAGGGCGCCACGACCCGACGCTCCGGAGCGTTCAAACGGAATCGCGTCTCGCTTGAGATTTGAGAATGAACGCAGTTTTTCAGAGCCTGCTGCGAATTTGCGGCGCCTTGGCCCTGGTGTTGTTCGGCCTCCTGGCTTTCGTCGTGGCCATGACGACCATGCCGGGGAGTTCACACCGGGGACCGCTCCCCGCCATGAGCGCCCAGGAACGGGAACTCTCGGTCCGGTTGCGCAGACACGTGACGGCCATTGCGTCCACCGAGCACAACCGCCGGCACTACGAAGCGCTGGAAGCCGCCTCCGCATACATCGAATCCGAACTCGCGGCTTCTGGCTTCGTGGTGCGGCGCGAAGAATTCAGCGTCGCTGGCAAGGTCGTGCGCAACTTGGAAGTCACCATTCCAAGCCCGTCGGCGCCGGGCCGCAGTGCCGTCGTCATTGGGGCGCACTACGACTCGGCCCAAGGAAGTCCAGGTGCCAATGACAACGGCACCGGTGCCGCAGCGGTGTTGGAACTGGCGAAGAGCCTGAAAGCTGGCGCTGAAACCGCGCGGTCAGACGTCATCCTTGTCCTGTACACCAATGAAGAGCCCCCGTACTTTCGTACCTCACAGATGGGGAGCGTCGTTCATGCAAAAGGATTGGTATCCCGGGGCATGACGGTCAAGGCCATGCTGTCGCTGGAGACGATGGGGTACTTTTCTGACGAACCAGATTCTCAAAAGTATCCCTGGCCACTCAACCAGTTCTATCCCAGTCAGGGCGACTTCATCGGCTTCGTCGCGACCACTGCCGATTGGCGCCTCGTTCGCCGGGTCGTCCAATCGTTCCGCGCGCAGGCGGCTTTTCCGTCCGAGGGAGTCGCCGCACCCCGGTTCGTGCCGGGCGTGGATTTTTCCGACCACGCTGCCTACCTGGACGAAGGCATACCGGCGCTGATGGTGACGGATACGGCTCCGTACCGGTATCCCTACTATCACACGGCCCAGGATACGCCGGACAAAGTCGACTTCGACAAATTGGCGCGCGTGGTGTCGGGCTTGAACGCTGTCGTGCGCGACCTGGTTGAGGGTGACTAGGATGCAGGCCGGGAACGGGCGGATTTGGGTCTCTTTGTCCTAAAAACGCAGGGGTGACGATCCGGTGCGCCACACCCGAGAACCTTGAAGGCAACGCGCGCGGCGGGTAGGCGGTCGGCGCAGGGCCGATGCAGAAAAGCCACGGAGATTGCGCAGTGATGGCCCATCGCTGTCAGGCCGCTCGCCTTGAAGGCAGCAGGGTGCCGCTGCGTCGCAAGTCTTGGCTGGGGCTGGCTTCGAATTGCCTCAGATAGTCGCGGCTGAATTGCGATGAACTCTCATAGCCCACCGCAAAGGCCGCGCCGGAAACGTTGTAATCGCCACTGATCAGCAGGCGGCGTGCCTCCAGCAGTCGAAGCTGCTTTTGATACTGCAACGGGCTGAGGCCCGTGATTTCCCGGAAGCTTCGATTGAGGGTCGCCCGGCTCATTCCACAGGCTGCGCCGACGTCATCGACCTTGAATGTCCGATCAAAGTTCTGGCCAATCCAGCCGATGGCTTTGCGAACCTTCGGAAGTGGACCCTTGGCACTCGCGATCTGGCGCAACAGTTTGCCGTGCTGGCCCGACAACAGCCGATAGAGCAACTCTCTTTCCACCAGTGGCGCGAGGATGGAGATGTCCTGGGGGCGGTCCATCAGTCGCAAGGCGCGCGCCAGGACATCCTCGATCTCCCGGGTCATGGGCGCGGTTGACAAACCCGGTTCGCTGCCTTCGTCGTCTTGCGCTACAGGCATGGCCAGAATCAACTCATTGAGCAGCGCGGGGTCCAGCACCAGCGTGAGCGCGACATAGGGCCGTTGCCGGGCGTCGCTGTAGACCTGTCCCATGAGCGGCAGATCCAGGGCGCTGACCAGATAGTGGCCAGCCTCGTAACGCAGCACCTTGTTCCCGAAGGAGACGCGCTTGCTTCCTTGCAGGATGAAACATGCCATGGCGCGGTACTGGCACGCGTTTTCACTGTCCTGTCCCTGGTCGACATGCACTTCGATGCGGGGAATGCCTGACGTCTTTCCACCGGGTTGGATGTTCCTCAGCGCGGTTTCGAGCAGGCTGGCGGCGGGGGTGTCCATACGGAGGCTGAGCGGAGATTGGAGTGGTTGAGCCGATCGGGCAAGGGAACCAGCGCATCAGGCAAGCCTGGAAAAGCGCTTCGCCATAGATTGTGGGTTCTCGGCGATATCCGCCATATCAATCATGGAAATGAAATGAGTTCAATGATGACAGCAAAGATCGCTCTGATTACCGGCGCAAGCCGTGGGCTCGGCCTCAACATGGCTCGCCATCTGGCCCAGCGCGGCATCGGCATTGTCGGAACCTATCGTACGGGCCAGGCCGAAGCCGAGGCGCTTCAACGGGAGATCGAGGAAAAGGGCGGCAGGGCAGTGATGTGTCGGCTGGATGTGGCCGACACCGCATCCTTTGCGGCGTTTGGCGATACCGTGGGTGCTGCATTGCAAGAGTGCTTTGGCCGTCACCGCTTCGACCACCTCGTCAACAACGCTGGTATTGGCTTGCATTCCCCGTTCACCGACACGACGGAGGCGCAGTTCGACGCCCTGGTGGATGCCCATCTGCGCGCACCGCTTTTCCTCACGCAGCGGCTGCTGCCGCTGATCGAAGACGGCGGCAGCATCCTGAATGTCTCATCGGGCTTCACGCGTTTCACGCTGCCCGGCTACAGCGTCTATGCGGCAGTGAAGGCCGCCATCGAGGTATTGACCCGCTATATGGCCGTCGAGCTTGGCGAACGCCGAATCCGGGTGAATACCATTGCCCCAGGGGCTATCGCAACCGATTTCATGGGCGGGGCGGTGCGTGACAACGAAGGAGTCAACGCCTATGTGGCCCAAGGCATCGCACTGGGCCGCGTGGGCCAGCCGGACGACATCGGGCGAGCGGTGGCAGCCATTTTGTCGAGCGACCTGGCGTGGGCCAACGGCACGTCGTTCGATGTGTCCGGCGGGCAATTGCTCTGACGGCCTGCTGGCCCCTGCGGAAAACGGCATGGGCCAGCGGCAGTCCCGGTGTGGTTCCATGCCACTGCCCCTCCACGCGCCATATCGGATTGGACCCCACCATGTCGACCGCTGCACTCAGCCTCATCAGCCATCCTTTGTGCCCCTACGTACAGCGCGTCGCGATCGTGCTGCTGGAAAAAGACACCCCCTTCGACAGGATCGACGTGGACTTTTCGGCCAAACCGGCTTGGTTTCTCGAGATCTCGCCGACCGGCAAGGTGCCCTTGCTCAAGATCCATGGCGACCACGGTGCGCACCAGGTGTTGTTCGAAAGCATGGCCATTTGCGAGTACCTGGAGGAGACACAGGCGGGCGCACCACTGCATCCGCAAGACCCTGTGGAACGCGCAGAGCACCGCGCGTGGATTGAATTCGGATCGGCGACGCTGACAGAGGCCTGGGGCTACCTGAATGCCAAAGGTTCTGCGGCAGCCGATGCGAAGGCAACGGCCTTTCGGGACAAACTCGTGCGGCTTGAAGCAGCCCTCTTCACCGGGCCCTATTTCGGCGGAACCCGCTTCAGCATGGTGGACGCAGTGTTCGCTCCGATCTTTCGCTATTTCCAGGGCCTCCCCCCTCAAAGGAGCGCCGCGCTTTTCGACGGGTTGCCCAAGATTGGCGCCTGGCGCCAGAGTCTTGCATTGCGGCCGAGCGTGATCGCGGCAGCACCGCCTGACTACGCAGCGCTTTTTCAGGCCCACCTGCGAAGGTCTGGCTCCTGGTTGGCATGCCAGTGACCCGCTTTTTGGGTCATCGCCTGCCATGCCTTGCTGGGTACCCGCGCGATAGTGCAGTGCGGCATGGCATGCAGGCAGCAAGACCTTCCTCTGCGGCGAGTGCCTGACCGCGCTGCCACAATCGTCCCATGACCCGCCCCACCGCTTCCTCCGCCCACGGCATCGCCACCCCCGGGGTTTCCCGGCACGACCTGCAGCGCGCGTTCGACACCCTGCTGCAGCCCGAGCGTTTCAAGGACTACGGCCCCAACGGGCTGCAGGTCGAGGGCAAGGACCGCATCGCGCGCATCGTGAGCGGCGTGACGGCCAGCCGGGCGCTGATCGATGCGGCCATCGAGGACGGGGCCGATGCGGTCTTCGTGCACCACGGCCTGTTCTGGCGCGGGCAGGACGGCCGCGTGACGGGCTGGATGAAGCAGCGGCTGCAGCGCCTGCTGGCCCACGACATCAACCTGTTCGCCTACCACCTGCCGCTGGATGCGCACGCCGAGCTGGGCAACAACGCGCAGCTGGGCCGCATGCTCGGCGTGGCAGCCGATGCGCGCTTCGGCGAGCAGGACCTGGGCTTCGCCGGCCCCGCGGAGTTCGCCGACGCGCACGCCCTGGCCCGCCATGTGGAGAGCGTGCTCGGTCGCGCCGTGACGCTGGTGGCACCCGAGCCGCGCCCGATCCGGCGGCTGGCCTGGTGCACGGGCGGGGCGCAGGGCTATTTCGAGGGGGCGATCGCCGCCGGGGCCGACGCCTTCGTCACCGGCGAGATCTCCGAACCGCAAGCCCACCTGGCGCGCGAGACGGGCGTGGCCTTCATCGCGGCGGGGCACCACGCCACCGAGCGCTACGGCGCCCCCGCCGTGGCCGAAAGGGTGGCCGCGCAACTGGGCATCGCCCACCGGTTCATCGAGATCGACAACCCGGCGTGATTGCGGCTGGCATCGCGCTTGCTATTGAATTAATAGCGATATGCCCTAGTACTGATTGCGCTGCAGGCCAAAAAGGTGCCAAAAGTGCCAAAGGGCCCGACGGTCCCGGAACCCCGGCAGGCGTGAAACCTTCGCCTACATCACCCGCCCGTACCACCACACCGACAGCGCGGCCGCCAGCAGCATGAACACCGCGCCGGCCAGCGCGAACAGGGCGGACACCTCGGTTTCCTTTTTCTCCACCGTGAGGCGCGAGCTGAGTGTCTCGTACACCTTCTGCAGATCGGCCGCCGTGGCGGCGTGGAAGTATTCGGCGTTGGTGCGCAGGGCCACGGCCTTGAGCGTGTCCTCGTCCAGGCGCACGCGCATGGACCAGCCTTCGAAGCCGATCGTCTCGCCGGCCACCGTGCCCACGCCCACGGTGTACACGCGCACACCGCGGTCGGCGGCCCACTGGGCGGCTTCGAGCGGGTCCACGCCCGTGGTGCGCTGGCCGTCGGTCAGCATGATGATGGCGGCCGAGGTGTAGGAGCCCGGCGCCACGGGCGTGAAGGGCTTCCTGCCCTGCGCCCGGCCCACCTCGTCGATGGGCTGCGAGCGCATGGCCTGCCGCCCGCCCAGGGCGGCGATGTCGATGCCCGAATCGGGGAACAGCGTGGCCAGCGACAGCAGGATGCCGTTGCCCGTCGCCGTGCCGCGCTGCAGCTGGAAGCTGTCGATGGCCTTCACCAGGTCTTCATGATTTTGCGTGGGCAGCTGCGCCAGCTGGGCGCTGCCGGCGAACGCCACCACGCCCACGCGCACGTGGCGCGGCAGGTCGGCGATGAAGGCCTTGGCGGCGTTCTGCGCGGCGGTGATGCGGTCGGGCAGCACGTCGGCGGCGCGCATGCTGCCCGAGACGTCCATGGCCAGCATGATGGTCTGCTGCTGCGAGGGCAGGGTGATGACGGCCAGCGGCCGCGCCGCGGCCAGCAGCAGCGCGGCCAGCCCCAGCAGGAACAGGGCGGGCGGCACATGGCGCCGCCAGGTCGTGCGCGCGCCCAGGGCCTCGCGCACCAGCGCGAGGCTGGGGTAGTGCAGGGCGGTGGCCCGGCGCCGGCGCAGCAGCCACGCATAGAGCAGCACCAGCACCGGCAGCGCGATCAGCAGCCAGAGGAACGTGGGCCAGAGAAAGACCATGGTGCGGTGGCTCCTACTTTTTTTGTCTACGCGGCCCGGGCGGCAGCGCCCGCGACGGTGGGGGAGGCCGGGGCGCGGTAGGCGGGCTTGGCCGGCTGGCGGCCGCGCAGCTCCATGAAGCGCACCAGGGCGTCCAGCAGGTCGTCGCCGGTGGCCAGCTCCAGCGTGTCGGCCCCGGCGCGCGCGAGCGATTCGCGCAGGGCGGCCTCGCGCTGCGCGGCCAGGCGGGCGAAGCGGTGGCGAAAGGCCTTGTCGCGCGTGTCCACCTGCAGCTGGTCGCCGGTCTCGGGGTCGCGCAGGGTGACCAGGCCCACGTCGGGCAGTTCCAGCTCCAGCGGGTCGAGCAGGCGCACGGCCACGACGTCGTGGCGCTGCGCGAGCTGGGCCAGGGGCTTTTCCCAGCCGGGCGCGGTGATGAAGTCCGACACCACGAACACTGCCGAGCGCCGCCGCACGGTGCCCAGGGCCGTGCCCAGCAGGTGCGACAGGTCGGTGGCGCCGGGCGGCGCCGCAGCGGGCCCGGGCACCTGCAGCAGGCGGTGCAGCAGGTGCAGCACATGGGCGCGGCTGGCGCGCGGCGGCAGGATGGCGTCCACGCCCGGGGCCCGTCCCGCGCCGGCGGGCGCAGGGGAGGGGGCGGCCGCGGCACCCGCGCCGTACAGCATGGCGCCCACGCGGTTGCCGTGGCGGGTGAGCAGGCGCGCCAGCACGGCCACGAAGCCGGCCAGGATGTCGCGCTTGGCCTGCCCCGGCGGGCCGAAGTCCAGCGACGGGCTCAGGTCCAGCAAAAACCACGCGGCCATCTCGCGGTCTTCGGAGAACACGCGCACGTGCGGCACGGCGAGCCGCGCGGTCACGTTCCAGTCGATGTGGCGCACGTCGTCGTGCGGCTGGTATTCGCGCAGGTCGGCCAGGTCCAGCCCGCCGCCGCGCAGCAGCGTGCGGTAGTCGCCCTGCAGCAGGCCGTCGAGCCGGCGGATCACCGTCCACTCGAGCTGGCGCAGCAGCCGCTCGGCCTGGCCGGGCAGCGCCGCTGCGCTTGCGGCCGGCGGGGCGGCGTCAGGCGCGCTGCGGCTCATGGCGGGCTCCGTCCTGGGCGTCGTGGTGCAGGGGCCGGGGTGGCGCGGGCAGGTGGGCCATGAGCTGGCCGATCAGGGCGTCGGCGTCCAGCCCGTCCGACAGCGCCTCGTACGACAGCGTGATGCGGTGGCGCAGCACGTCGGGCGCGAGGTCGGCCATGTCCTCGGGCAGCACGTAGGCACGCCCGCGCAGCATGGCCAGGGCCCGCGCGCCCTCGGCCAGGTGGATGGTGGCGCGGGGGCTGGCGCCGCAGGCGATGCGGGGGGCCAGGCCAGGCAGGCCGTACTGGGCCGGCGCGCGCGTGGCGGCCACCAGGCGCACGGCGTACTGCAGCAGGGAAGGGTCCACGTACACCGTGCGGCACTCGGCCTGCAGCGCGGCGAGCTGGCCGGTGGTGGCCACGGCGGCCACCTGCACGGCGGGTGCGAGCGCGCGCTGGGCGATCACGAACTCTTCCTCTTCGCTCGGGTAGCCCACGAGCACCTTCATCATGAAGCGGTCCACCTGCGCCTCGGGCAGCGCGTAGGTGCCCTCGGTCTCGATGGGGTTCTGCGTGGCCATCACCAGAAAGGGCTCGGGCACGCGGTGCGTCTCGCCCGCGATGGTTACCTGGCGCTCCTGCATCACCTCCAGCAGCGCGCTCTGCACCTTGGCGGGCGCGCGGTTGATCTCGTCGGCCAGCAGCAGGTTAGTGAACACGGGGCCGCGCGTGGTGCTGAACTCGCCCGTGCGCTGGTTGTACATGCGCGTGCCCACCAGGTCGGCAGGCACCAGGTCGGGCGTGAACTGGATGCGCTTGAACTGGCCCTGCACGGTGCTGGCCAGGGTCTTGACGGTGAGCGTCTTGGCCAGGCCGGGCACGCCCTCGACCAGCAGGTGGCCCTGCGACAGCATGGCCACCATCACGCGTTCCAGGAAGCGGTCCTGCCCGACCACGACGCGCTTGACCTCGTAGAGGATCTGCTCCATCAGCGTGGCGGTGTGCGGTGTGGCGTGTTCCATGGCTGTCCTTTTTGATGCGTTATCGAGGAGGCGGCAAGTGCAAAGGCCCATGCACTGGCGGGCGCTGTCCCTTCCGAAGGCCGCGGAGCAGGCCGCACCAGCAGACGCCGCGCAAGGGCCGCCCCGCCGCGCTGGCGTCGTCCTCCTGCCCGCAGTGCGCAGCGCTGCGAGAGCGGGGGGAAGCGGCGCAGCCGCTCAGGGGGGTGTTCATCTTCAAAACGGCGGCATGCCGACGGCGGCCGCCGCGTTCTCGATGGGCACGGCAAAGCCGATGCCGATGAAGGTGCGCGCGGGCGTGGGGTTCAGGATGGCGGTGACGATGCCGACCACCTCGCCGTCGAGCGTGACCAGCGGCCCGCCGGAGTTGCCGGGGTTGGCCGCGGCGTCGAACTGGATCAGGTGCTGCAGCTCGCGCTTGCCCTCGGGCGAGTCGAACTCGCGCTCCAGCCCCGACACCACGCCGGCCGAGGCCGAGGGCCCGATGCCGAACGGAAAGCCCACCGCCACCACGGGGTCGCCCGGGCGCAGGTTCTGCGTGGAGCGCAGCGGGGCGGCCACCAGATCGTCGGGAATCTTGTGGGCCTGCAGCACCGCCAGGTCGTTCTCGGGCTGCACGCCGGTGACGCTGGCGCCGGCCTCCATGCCGTCGGAGAACGTGATCTGCACGCGCGTGGTGCCCTGCACCACGTGCAGGTTGGTGAGGATGACGCCCTTGTCCAGAATCACCACGCCGGTGCCGATGCCGCGCTCGACCTCCTTGCCCTTCTTGGTGCGGGCGTAGCCCACCACGCGCACCACCGAGGGCGCGATGGTCTGCACCGCGCGCGCCGTGGCCGCGGGCAGGGGCTGGGTCTCCAGTGTGCGCAGCACGGCGGCGTCGATGTCCTTTTGCGTGAGGGGCGGGGCGGACGGGCGCTGGCCCATCCAGACGCTGGCGGCCAGCAGCACCGACAGCAGGGCGATGGCGGCCCACAGGGCACGCTGGTGCAGGCGCGGGGCCACACGCACGGGGCGATCGCCGGTGGGGGCGGCCGTGGCGGAAAGGGCCTCGGGCGTCTGCGCGGCTTCGGCCGAGCGCCCGGCGCCGGGGCGTGGCGCGGCGCCGGCCGGGCCACGCGGTGCGGCCGGGTGCGGTGCCGCCTCGGGGGCGCTGCGGCGGTCGGAGCGGGAGCTGCTGTAGCGGGGTGGCCTGGGCATGCTGACACCTCTGGAAGCGGGCGCGCCACGGGCGGGCGGCGGCGGAGCGTTCACGGTAGCACGGAAAAGCCCGCCGCGCATGTGACAGGGCGTATCGGGGCGGGCCATGGCGCCCGCAGGGCCAGCCGCCTC
Organism: Acidovorax sp. BLS4; assembly: GCF_032929295.1. Classification (NCBI taxonomy): domain Bacteria; kingdom Pseudomonadati; phylum Pseudomonadota; class Betaproteobacteria; order Burkholderiales; family Comamonadaceae; genus Acidovorax; species Acidovorax sp. BLS4. Next base: position 3,326,965 of record NZ_CP136797.1, on the reverse strand, counting down.
GGGCATCATCCGCGCATGCACACCTGGATCGACACCCACTGCCATCTGGACGAGTTCGAGGCGCATGCCGGGCCCGCGCACCTGGCCCAGGTCCGCGCCGAGGCCGCGCGCGCCGGTGTCGCGCACTGCGTGCTGCCGGCGGTGGAGCTGGGCAACCTGGACGCCGTGCGCCGCCTGGCGCACCAGCATGGCGACAGCTACGCGCTCGGCATCCACCCGCTGTTCACCGGCCGCGCGGGCGATGGCGATGTGGACACGCTGGCCGGGGCGCTGCAGACCCACCACGCCGACCCGCGCCTGGTCGCCATCGGCGAGATCGGCCTCGACTACTTCGTGCCCACGCTGGACGGCCCGCGGCAGGAGCGCTTTTACCGGGCGCAACTGCAGCTGGCGCAGCGCTTCGACCTGCCGGTGATCCTGCACGTGCGGCGCTCGTCGGACAAGGTGCTCAAGGGCCTGCGCGAGCGGCCGGTGCGCGGCGGCATCGCCCATGCCTTCAACGGCAGCTTGCAGCAGGCCCAGGCGTTCATCGCCATGGGCTTCAAGCTCGGCTTCGGCGGGGCGGTCACGTTCGACCGCGCGCTGCAGCTGCGCCGGCTGGCGGCGGAGTTGCCGCTCGAATCGCTGGTGCTGGAGACCGATGCCCCCGACATTCCTCCGCATTGGCTCTACGTGACCGCCGCCCAGCGGGCCGTCGGCGCACCGCCCGCGCGCAATGCGCCGGGCGAGTTGCCCCGCATCGCCGAGGTGATGGCCGGGCTGCGCGGCATGCCGGTGGCGGAGCTGGCGCAGGCCACGCGGGCCAACGCCTGTGCGGCGCTGCCGCGTTTGGGGGCGCTGCTGGCGATCTGAGCCTTTTGGGCCGCCAGAACAATCAGTACTAGGGCATGTTGCTATGATATTGATAGTAAGCGGATGCTTCGCCGTGCCCCCCGGCCCGGTCTCGCGACACCGCGGGGCCCGCCGATTCCCCGTTCCCCTCTTTTTCTCCCCAATGCCCCCCGATGATGGCCGCCATGGATTCCGCCTCCGATCCGCCTGAGCCCTGGTTCCCCCCGCCTTCCGGTCCGGTGCCGGCAGCCCCGCGCCTGGTCGGGCTGGCGCCGGTCGTCTCGCCGCGCACCGTGGTGCTGGTGCTCGGCAGCTTTCCTGGCGCGGCCTCGCTGCGGGCAGGGCAGTACTACGGGCACCCGCAGAACCACTTCTGGCGCATCCTGCAGGCGCTGTGGCCGCAACCCGTGCTGCCCGGGCGGGACGACTACGCCGGGCGCTGCGCCTGGCTGCTGGACCGGGGCCTGGGCCTGTGGGACGTGTACGCCGCCTGCGAGCGCGAGGGCAGCCTGGACACCGACATCCGCAACGCCGTGGTGAACGATTTCCGGGCGCTGCGGGCGCAGTGCCCCCGCCTGGCCGCCATCGCCCACAATGGCGGGGAGAGCTTCCGGCACGCCAAGGCCGTGCGCGCCCATCTGGGGCTGCCGCCCGCGCTGCGGGAGGGCGGCGTGCAGTCCCTGCGGCTGCCTTCCACCAGCCCGGCCAACGCCTCGTGGAGCTTTGACAAGAAACTGAACGCCTGGGCTGCCGCCCTGGCCCCTTATGGATTGGTGTGACGATTTGACCCGCAAGAAAAACGACAGCGAAGCCCTGCCCGAGGTGAGCGTCTCCGACGATGGGGAGGTGCGCCACCTGCACCTGGGCACGCCGTGGATCCAGGGCTCCATGCGCGTGGCCGAGCCGTTCGAGCTCGAGCTGGAATACGTGCAGCGCATGATGGCCTGGCTGCTCTTCGTCGAGCCCGCCAGCGTCACCAAGCGCCATGCGATGCAGCTGGGCCTGGGGGCCGGCGCCCTCACCAAGTTCTGCCACAAGAAGCTGCGCATGTGCGCCACCGCCATCGAGCTCAATCCCCAGGTGCTGGCCGTGTGCCGTGCCTGGTTCAAGCTGCCGCCCGACGGCCCCAAGCTGCGCGTGATCCTGGGCGATGCCGCCGCGGAGATCCGCGACCCGATGTGGCTGGGCACGGTGGATGCCCTGCAGGTGGACCTGTACGACCACGACGCCGCCGCGCCCGTGCTCGACAGCGCCGCCTTCTATGCCGACTGCCGGGCGCTGCTGTCCGAGGACGGCGCCATGACCGTCAACCTGTTCGGCCGCGCCTCCAGCTACGAGCGCAGCCTGGGCAAGATGGCCGAGGCCTTCGGCGCCGACGCGCTGTGGGCCTTCAAGCCCACGCGCGAAGGCAACACCGTGGTGCTGGCGCAGCGCACGCCCACGCGGCCCAAGCGCGCCGACCTGCTCGCGCGCGCCGAGGCCGTGCAGGCCCGCTGGGACCTGCCGGCCACCAAGTGGGCGCGCGTTTTCAAGCCGGTGGCCGCATGACGCGGGCCGCTCCGGCCTTCCGCCGTGGTGGGTGCTGGTGCTGCCGCCGCACCGCTGCGTTCGCCCTTCCTCACCTTTGAACGAGGCCCGCCCATGAGCACCGCCACCCCCACCGACACCCCGACGAAGCCCCCTGCCTATACCGGGCCGCTGGAGTGGCGCCGGCTGGTGGACTGGCTGCGGGCCGATGGCGTGATCTCGGCCGAGGAGGCCGCCCGCACCATCGCCCGCTGCTCGCAGGCCGAAAGCCGCCAGCACCCGCTGGTGCGCCTGGCCAACGTGGCGATGGCCCGCGCGAGCGATGGCCGCCCGCTCGATGCCGAGGCGCTCACGCAGTACCTGGCGCAGCGCAGCGGCCTGGCCTACCTGCGCATCGATCCGCTCAAGGTGGACGTGGGCCGCGTGGCCGACACCATGAGCGCCAGCTACGCCGAGCGCCACAAGGTGCTGCCCGTGCAGGTCACGCCCAAGGAGGTGGTGATCGCCACGGCCGAACCCTTCATCGACGACTGGGTGGCCGAGGTGGAGCGCCAGGCGCGCCGCTCGGTGCGCCGCGTGGTCGCCAACCCGCAGGACATCCAGCGCTTCACCGCCGAGTTCTTCGCGCTCGCCAAGTCGGTGCGCGCCGCGCAGAAGGCCGGCGGGGCCTCGGCGGGCAGCAGCTTCGAGCAACTGGTGGAACTGGGCAAGAGCAACAAGCAGCTCGATGCCAACGACCAGGGCGTGGTCAAGGTGGTGGACTGGCTGTGGCAGTACGCCTTCGACCAGCGCGCGAGCGACATCCACCTGGAGCCGCGCCGCGAGCAGGGCGTGATCCGCTTTCGCATCGACGGCGTGCTGCACCCGGTCTACCAGATGCCCATGGGCGTGCTCAACGCGATGGTCTCGCGCGTGAAGCTGCTCGGGCGCATGGACGTGGTGGAAAAGCGCCGCCCGCAGGACGGCCGCATCAAGACCCGCAACCCGCGCGGCGACGAGGTGGAAATGCGCCTGTCCACGCTGCCCACGGCCTTCGGCGAGAAGATGGTGATGCGCATCTTCGACCCCGACAACGCCGTCAAGGACCTGGACGCGCTGGGCTTCGCGCAGCACGACGCCACGCGCTGGGAGGCGCTGGTCAAGCGCCCGCACGGCATCATCCTGGTGACCGGGCCCACGGGCTCGGGCAAGACCACCACGCTGTACTCCACGCTCAAGCGCGTGGCGACCGAGGAGGTCAACGTGAGCACGGTGGAAGACCCGATCGAAATGATCGAGCCCAGCTTCAACCAGACCCAGGTGCAGCCGCAGCTCGACTTCAACTTCGCCGAGGGCCTGCGTGCGCTGATGCGGCAGGACCCGGACATCATCATGGTGGGCGAGATCCGCGACCTCGCCACCGCCGACATGGCCGTGCAGGCCGCGCTCACCGGCCACCTCGTGTTCAGCACGCTGCACACCAACGATGCGCCCAGCGCCGTCACGCGGCTCATGGAGCTGGGCGTGCCACCCTACCTCATCAACGCCACGCTGCTGGGCATCCTGGCGCAGCGGCTGGTGCGCACGCTGTGCAAGCAGTGCAAGCAAAAGGACGAGGCGGCCTCGGCCGAGGCGCTGGCCGCCGTGGTCAAGCCGTGGAAGCTCAACGGCGGATACCACCCGTACAAGCCCGTGGGCTGCGTGGACTGCCGCATGACGGGCTTCCATGGCCGCATGGGCCTGTACGAGCTGCTCACCGTGAGCGAGGCGCTCAAGGACCGCATCAACCAGGCGCCCTCCATCGACGTGTTGCGCCGCCAGGCCGTGCAGGATGGCATGCGCCCGCTGCGCCTGGCCGGCGCGCTGAGGGTGGCCGAAGGCATCACCACGCTGGAAGAAGTGATGGCGGCCACGCCGCCGATGGAGTAGGCCGCGTCGACGCGCGCGGCCCCCGGGGGGCTGCTGCGCGCGCGTTGTCCGTGCCGTGCCGGGCCTTTCATCCACCGCCTGCGGACGCTCTGCCGTAGTGCTCCGGCGCGGCTTTTTCCGAGGCGCCACCCTGCGGTTTTCCCTAGGCGCTGGATAGGTGGAATCCACATCGATCCCGAGTGGACCGGACTGCACAATCGCCCGTCAAGTTCTTGTAAGGAGACGTTTTCGTGAAAATCAAGAGCCAGAAAGATTTCTTTTCGGGCCTCATGTTCATGGGTGTGGGCGTGGCCTTCGCGGTCGGTGCCTCCAACTACAACATCGGCAACGGCGCCCGCATGGGCCCCGGCTACTTCCCCCTGATCCTGGGCATCCTGCTCGCCATTCTTGGCGTGGCGATCACGTTCTACGCCACGGTGGTGGAGAGCGTGGATGGCGACAAGGTCGGCAAGTGGGCGTGGAAGCAGCTGTTCTTCATCCTGGCCTCGAACTTCGCGTTCGGCGTGCTGCTGGCGGGGCTGCCCTCGTTCGGCGTGCCGGCCATGGGGCTGATCGTCGCGATCTATGCGCTGGTGTTCATCGCCAGCCTGGCCGGCGACACCTTCAACGCCAAGGAAGTGTTTATTCTGGCCACCGTCCTCGCGGTGGGCAGCTACGTGGCTTTCGTGTGGGCGCTGAAGCTGCAGTTCCCTGTGTGGCCCAGTTTCATTTCGGGTTGAGCAGGAGCATCGAAGACCATGGAATTGTTTGACAACCTGGCGACCGGCTTCGGCGTCGCCTTCACGTTTCAGAACCTCATCTACTGCTTCGTCGGCTGCCTGCTGGGCACGCTGATCGGCGTGCTGCCGGGCATCGGGCCCGTGGCCACCATTGCCATGCTGCTGCCCGCCACGTATGCGCTGCCCCCGGTGGCCGCGCTGATCATGCTGGCCGGCATCTACTACGGCGCGCAATACGGCGGATCGACCACGGCCATCCTGGTGAACCTGCCGGGCGAATCGTCCTCGGTGGTGACCGTGATCGACGGCTACCAGATGGCGCGCAAGGGCCGTGCGGGTCCCGCGCTGGCAGCCGCCGGCCTGGGCTCGTTCTTCGCCGGCTGCGTGGGCACGCTGATCCTGGCCGCCTTCGCGCCGCCGCTGACCGAAGTCGCCTTCAAGTTCGGCCCCGCCGAATACTTCTCGCTGATGGTGCTGGGCCTGATCGGCGCCGTGGTGCTGGCCTCGGGCTCGCTGCTCAAGGCGGTCGCCATGATCGTGCTGGGCCTGCTGCTGGGCCTGGTGGGCACCGACGTGAACTCGGGCGTCGCCCGCTACAGCTTCGACATCCCTGAACTGACCGACGGCATCAACTTCGTCGTGATCGCCATGGGCGTGTTCGGCTACGGCGAAATCATCGCCAACCTGTCCAAGCCCGAAGACGACCGCGAGGTGTTCACCGCCAAGGTGCACGGCCTCCTGCCGACCAAGGAAGACTTCAAGCGCATGATCCCCGCCGTGCTGCGCGGCACGGCCCTCGGCTCGGCCCTGGGCATCCTGCCCGGCGGCGGCGCGCTGCTGGCGGCCTTCGCGGCCTACACCATCGAAAAGAAGACCAAGCTGCAACCCGGCGAAGTTCCTTTCGGCAAGGGCAACATCCGCGGTGTGGCGGCCCCCGAGTCGGCCAACAACGCCGGCGCGCAGACCTCCTTCATCCCGCTGCTGACGCTGGGCATTCCGCCCAACGCCGTGATGGCGCTGATGGTGGGTGCCATGACGATCCACAACATCCAGCCTGGCCCCCAGGTGATGACGAGCAACCCCGAACTCTTCTGGGGCCTGATCGCCTCGATGTGGCTCGGCAACGCGATGCTGATCATCCTGAACCTGCCGCTGATCGGCCTGTGGATCAAGCTGCTGACCGTGCCTTACCGCTGGCTGTTCCCCTCCATCGTGCTGTTCTGCGCGGTGGGCGTGTACGGCACGAACAACAACACGTTCGACGTGTGGCTGGTCGGTATCTTCGGCTTCATCGGCTACCTGTTCCACAAGCTGGGCACCGAACCCGCGCCGCTGCTGCTCGGGTTCATCCTGGGCCCGATGATGGAAGAAAACCTGCGCCGCGCCCTGCTGCTGTCGCGCGGCGACTGGAGCGTGTTCGTCACGCGCCCCATCTCCGCCGGCCTGCTGGCTGCCGCCGTGCTGCTGCTCATCATCGTGCTGCTGCCAGCCGTGAAGAACAAGCGCGAGGAAGCCTTCGTCGAGGACTGACGTCCCGGCTGGGTACCCTTTCACGATTGAGAAAAACGGCACCTTCGGGTGCCGTTTTTCTTGGGTGTCTCGGGCGCCTATGGAGTTGCACGACCAGGCGACCCGATCCGGTTTGACAAACGGATACAAGCCCATGCCCGGGTTTCGCTAGCCAGCGAGATGAAAGACACGCTGGTACGCGGCGACCGAACGGCTACCGGCGCGCCACCTGCTTATCAGGTGAACCAGTCGATTCCCGAGGAGGTGAAGGTGTTGAACTGAAGGCGCTTGATGGCGTTTTGCATCTGGTAATTTGTATTTTTGGGTTTCGCACAGGGAGCGGTTGTTTCGGGCTGTGATGTCATGCAGGTCGCGCTGGCCGCCACGCTTCCGGCCATTGAAACACTGAGGTAAACACCATGGGCGTGAGCTCTTCCAAACCAAGTGGGCGCTCCAGCGGACCGGGCCGTGAAGTAGCTGGCGCAAGCTTGCCAACGCCACGTGATCAACCATCATCCAGACGTTCTGGCACTCAGAGCAATAGTCACCTGAGTCACTTAGGTGCGTTGGGCCGCAATCGACCTGGCACATCCAGCACCGGCGTTGCAGCCCTACAGCCGGTACGGCAATCGCTCCCTTCTCCAGGGCAGGCGGTAGTGACCGATGTCCTGAAATTTGTGCGTGAAACCTACTACAAGCCCAATATGAAATCGGGCAACAAAGTAAAGGGAGAAGGTGGAGACGACGAGTTGCGCCGTCAAAAAATGGCAACGCAAGAAGTCATACGGATTCGGAAGCAGGACGATCCCGTCGCCGCCGCCATGGCGGGGAAAGCCCACCAATGCGGAGAATTGACGGATCTGGCCATACATCATCTGCAAAAGCGACATATCCAAGCCCAATGTCTATCGCTTGGCGAAGATGAAGAAGGAGATGCACTGCATGAAGTCGCCATCATTGGGCCTGCTTCAAATCCCTTGCCTGTGGACATGACGGAGTGGCATCCAGACGTGTATGTCTGCGATCCCTGGGCCAACATCGCATGCAGTGCCAGGGACTATCCTAAACAGTTCGAGCAGAAGATGAAGAAGTGGCAGGATGCTGGCAAGCTGATTGGCTGTCCACCAGAAGGCTTTGTCCCGCCCAACAACGAGAAGTGGGTGAATGGCGTGCTTCATTCAAAAAAAAAGGCGCTAGGGGCAGAGCTTCAATAGGCTGCGGATGTTCACTGATCACGGCAAAAGGCGATGTGGAACGGCGTCGCGTGAGGTCGTCAGCACCAAGGTGCACGATACCCACGGCATGCATGGTCAAGGCATCACCGCAGAGTCCGGCAAGGGCGGGCAGTCCGTGCATTCCGGAGGGATGTTTTCGAAAACGATATCTCGACCCACTCGGACTTTGTTCATCGGGACTTCGATATACCAATAGAGCTCTCCATTCATCCGGAGGTCGACCACTTCGCTTTCACCTATCAGCGTTTCCGGCTGGATACGGTACAGCCTCGCAAAGGCCGGCATGTTGAAGTCATGGTGCATCAAGCTTTGCAGAAAAGAGGCTTCGTAATACTCGAGCCGATAGACCTTGCGTGGACTGATAGCGGTGTGAAACAAGTGGGGCTGAGAGCCCTGCCACAGCCCCACGGCAAGCACCACCGTGATCAATAGCCAGGCGGTGCGCTTAAGTTTTTTCGCATGTTTTTTGTGTCCCCATCACCATGAAGACCTCTGGGCAATAGGCAGTTTGATGCGATGCACATTCGAGAGCACCATGAAATCACCACCCCTTTGATGCCGGTCCCGCCATCGGCGGAAGTCTTGGTTTTGCACGATGTATTTGTAGCCTTGCACCGATGCAGGGGGCTCATCCACTGCGACTTCTTCAATCGGCACATTCAACTGCGTGCGGATGCCACATTCCATCCCGTTGAAGCCCCAGCAGCCGAGGGGCTGGGAAATAAAGGACCTGCCATCATTGAAATCGTAGGCATCGCGCAAGTAGAACCCCAGTTCATCAATTTGCACGACAGCCTTGCCGTTTCCTAATGGGGTAACGATCCCGGTTGCGGCTACTTTGATCTGCGCTTCACCCATCGCCCCACAGAAATCGTCCATGGGATCACTCCATCGGCCAAATACCAGGTAGTTCACCTGACAGGTATTTTCGAGAACCTTTGCCGGAAGGGCCAAGTTGCCCAGTCGCCAGCATTGCTCCCCCACCCCCGGTCCTTCCCCTTCGGCTCCCTTGGCCACCGGCTTGCCGACGCCGGTTCCGGGCACTCTGCGCCCCTACCTGCGTCCGCACCCGCCACGGGCGTGGCCGCCGGCATGGCGCTCGCCTTGGTCGGCGCCATTGCCTTCAGCGGCAAGGCCATCATCGTCAAGCTGGCTGGCTGGCTGCCGTGCTGCTGCTAGCTGTGAAAAACAAGCGCGAGGAAGCCTTCGTCGAGGACTGACGTCCCGGCTGGGTACCCTCTCACGATTGAGAACGACGGCACCTTCGGGTGCCGTTTTTCTTTGGGGCCGGTCGGGAGGAGGGTGCGAGGCTCAGGGCATGATTTCGGCATCGGTCAGCGGTGGACAGTCAGCGCACTCCGGCGGAATGTTCTCGAACACCACGTCGCGCCCTACACGCACCTTGTTCATGGGCGGGTTGAGGTACCAATACAACTGGCCGTTGATCCAGAGGTCCACTACATCGCTTTCGCCCAGCAAAGTCTCTGGATGGATTTTGTACAAGCGAACCAATGAAGGAATTTTCATTTGGTGGTAGCGCAGGCGCTGTACCAGCGAAGCGTCGTAATACTCCAGTCGATAGACCTTGCGAGGACTGATGGAGATGCCTTTCAATGTTGGAGTGCATGCATACCAAAGCGCTGCTATCGCTGCGGCACAGAGCACGGCCCAGGATGCCCATCGAAGGTATTGGTTCGAAAAATTTTTCATGGATCTCACCAAGAGATTTTTTGTGGAAAAGGGAGCCGCACTCGATGCACATCCGATAGCACCATAAAGTCGCCTCCTCTTTGATTTTTCGTGCGCCAGTTGCGAAAGTCCTTGTTCTGGACGATGTACTTGCGGTTCTGCACGGCCGCAGGTGGTTCGTTCACGACCACTTCCTGCAGAGGCACGCTCAACTGCGTGCGAACTCCACACTCCACACCACTGAAGCCCCAGCAGCCCAGCGGTTGAGAAATGAAAGATTTGCCGTCATTGAAATCGTAGGCATCGCGCAAATAGAAGCCCAGTTCATTGATGTCCACAGTCGCTTTACCTGGCCCCTGTGGGGTCACCAATCCAGACACTGCCACGTTGACCTGCGCCTCGCCCATTGCGCCGTAGAAGTCGTCCATCGGATCGCTCCATTGGCCAAACGCGAGGTAATTCACCTGGCAGGTGTCTTCAAGTATTTTGGCGGGTTGATTCAAGTCGCCAAAGCGCCAGCACTGTTGATTGCGTCCCCTGCTTTGCTTTTCAACACGGTCTTTCAGCTGTGCAATTCCGGCTGGACTCGACCATTTGGCTTGCAGGCTGGCCATCGCATTCTGGACGCGTGCGAATCCCAGAGCCCACGCCATAGTGACGGTGGTCGCCTCCAATTGCGCCGGGCTCAATTGACTCAGCCGATAGGGCGCTCGGCTTTCTTTCATTTCCTGAGACATCGCGAAGGCCGCACTGCTGAACCATCGCTCCATCAACGCCGCCGCCACCGGCCACCCCAAGCGCGAGCGCATCACCGATGGAATGTCCCGCAACTGGAACAGGCGGGTGGCATATTGCGGCGCATTCTTGCGCCCGAGCACGGACCGCAGGGCTTCCTGCGGTGCCTTCAGAAGATCGACCATTGACCCTGACTCCCTTTGTTTTTCAGTCACGCTGAGGCTTGCGTGAACGGGGCGGATTATGGCGAAAAAATGGCTTGATTCCCCGGGAGTCGCTGTATGGGTTGGTTGCAGGGCGTAACCGTTCAGCAAATGATCGAGGTGCTGCGCGGAGCCATCTCGCACCGCCCGCAATGCCGCCGCAAAGCACCGCGACTTCGCCGGTATCGCCGATCGCGGGGCGGGCCGCGCACAGGGCCGATGGCTGTGCGGCCACCTGCATGCGACACTGAATGAATGCGCACCCGGCCAACGCACCGGGCTGCCCAACCCGCCGAATCCATGCAGCAGTCCACACCCCCCGATACCGCGCGCTCCACGGCCCCTGCCGTCGAAGCGTCCGCTTCCGTTCCAGTGCAGCCCTCGGGGCCTTTGCCCGCGCCGAATGCCGGCGTGGCCGCCGGCATGGCCCTGGCCCTGGTCGGCGCCATCGCCTTCAGCGGCAAGGCCATCATCGTCAAGCTGGCCTATCGCCACGGCGTGGACGCGGTCACGCTCATCATGTACCGCATGCTGTTCGCGCTGCCGATCTTCGCGGCCATGGCGTGGTGGGCCAGCCGGGGCAAGGCGCCGCTCACGCGCCGCGACTGGGCGGGCGTGGCGTGGCTGGGGTTCACGGGCTACTACCTGGCGAGCTTTCTCGACTTCGCCGGGCTGGCGTACATCAGCGCCAGCCTGGAGCGGCTGATCCTGTACCTCAACCCGACCCTGGTGGTGGTGCTGGGCTGGGTGCTGTATCGCCGCAGCATCCGCTGGGGGCAGATGCTGGGCATGGCGATCAGTTACTGCGGCGTGGTGCTGGTGTTCGGGCACGAGGCGGGCCTGCAGGGCGCGTACGTGGCCTGGGGGGTGCTGCTGGTGTTCCTGTCGGCCGTGAGCTATGCGGTCTATCTGGTGTACAGCGGCGAGATGGTCAAGCGCATCGGCTCGCTGCGCCTGGTGGGCCTTGCGACCACGGTGGCGTGCGTGTGCTGCCTGCTGCAGTTCGCGGTGCTGCGGCCGCTGGGCGCGGCGGTGGTGGCGCCCGAGGTGCTGTGGCTGTCGTTGCTGAACGCCACGCTGTGCACGGCGGTGCCGGTGCTGCTGGTGATGATGGCCATCGAGCGCGTGGGCGCGGGCCTGGCCGCGCAGGCCGGCATGGTGGGGCCGCTGTCCACGATCCTGATGGGGGTGTGGCTGCTGGACGAGCCGTTCACGCTGTGGGTGGCGTCGGGCACGGCGCTGGTGCTCACGGGCATCTTCGTCTTCACCCGCATGGCGGCGCGCAAGCCCGCGGGCTGACGTCCTGCGGAGCCGGTGCCTGGCGCCGCGCATTCCCCTTGCCCGGCGCTGGCGCGTCGCGCTTCGTATCATGGTCCTTTGATCGCTGGCGCACCGGAAGCAGGGCGCCTTCGGTGCCTCTTGGTGTGATTCGCAACGGGCCGGACGACCGGCCGTGAAAGGAGACTATGGACCTGGGTATTGCCGGTAAATGGGCGTTGGTGTGCGGCGCCAGCAAGGGATTGGGGTATGGCTGCGCCGAGGCGCTGGTGCGCGAGGGCGTGAACGTGGTGATCAACGCCCGCAACGCCGAGGCGCTGGACCAAGCCGCGGCGCAGCTGCTGGCCGCGGCGGCCAACGAGTCGGCCACGCTGGCGCACAAGCACCCGCAGCCGATCGTGCTGGCCGTGGCGGCGGACATCACCACGCCCGAGGGCCGGGCCGCCGCGCTGTCGGTGGCGGGCGGGCCCGGGGCGGCGTTCGACATCGTGGTCACCAACGCGGGCGGTCCGCCGCCGGGCGACTTCCGCGACTGGGACCGCGATGCCTGGATCAAGGCGGTGGACGCCAACATGCTCACGCCGATCGAGCTGATCAAGGCCACGGTGGACGGCATGGCGGCACGGGGCTTCGGGCGCATCGTCAACATCACGTCGAGCGCGGTGAAGGCGCCCATCGACATCCTGGGCCTGTCCAACGGCGCGCGCAGCGGCCTCACGGGCTTCGTGGCGGGCGCCTCGCGCAGTTCCATTGCGGCGAAGGGCGTGACGATCAACAACCTGCTGCCGGGCAAGTTCGACACCGATCGCCTGTCGGCCAACATCCAGGCGACCGTCCAGAAGACCGGCAAGAGCGAAGACGATGTCCGCCGGGCGCACCAGGCGGCCATTCCGGCGGGCCGCTACGGCACGCCGCAGGAATTCGGGGCGATCTGCGCGTTCCTGTGCAGCGTGCAGGCGGGCTACCTGACAGGGCAGAACGTCCTGGCCGACGGCGGGGCGTTTCCGGGCACGTTCTGACGCGAAGAGGGCCGCCTTGGGGGCGGCAGGCCCTTCAAGTCCGCGACTGGGCCCCGGCCGCCGCGCCGGATGCCCTTCGCCGCCGCTCGCCCAGGCGCAGGCCGAGCACCAGGCTGGCGAGGAACACCGCGAGCGCCAGGTACGCCTGCAGGTAGTAGCTCCAGCCCTGCTCGGCATACAGGTAGGGCCCGACGTCGGTGGAGTGGATCTCCAGCAGCAGCCCGGCGAACCACAGCGCGGGCACCACCGCCAGCGCCGCGCCCAGCCACCGCCGCCAGGCCATGCCCGCCATGCACACGGCCGAGGCGCCCAGGGCTACGGCCCAGATGTGCCAGAGAGCCGGCGTCTTGTCGCTGACTTCGGCCATGGCCAGCCCCGGTGCCAGAGCCAGGGCCAGGAGCGCGGTGGTGCTTCGGGCCTTCATTGGGGCGGGTAGCGGACGGTGAGCGGTATGTAGCATTCGGGAAGGCCTCCCAGTTCGCTCTTGAGCTTTTCGACGAACTTGTCGATGTGCACGGTCAGGTCGATGCAGCCGGCGCTGCCTGGCGTCGAGCCGCCGTGGATGAAGAAGCCGCCGCGCCCGTAGGTTTCTGTGCCGGGATAGGGGTGGATGGTCAGCCGGAAATTGCCCCAGGCCGCGCGCGGCGAGCGGTACAGGTTCTTGAGCCAGTTGTTGGCCCACATCTCGGACGGCTGGATCCAGTAGTCCCCTTCGGGGATGGGCCCGGCGTTGCGGGTCTTCTGCCATTCGGTGGAGTAGTCGAATTGGCCGTTCTTGGGTTTGCCGGACACGGCGGGCAGCGCGAGGACGGATTGCGTGCCCGTGCCGCGCAGGACTTTTCCGTCGAATTGCAGTGCGATTTTCGATTGCAGGCATCCGGGGGCGTGGGGTCGGCTGCGCTCCAGGGCGTAGGGATCGGACATGGCAGGGTGAAAGGGTTGGCGCCGCGCAAAAGGGCATGCGCAACGGGCAGGGCGCCCGGGCGGTTCAGCGCGGCCGGCCGATTCTAGGAGGGGGCTCTGCCGTGGCTCGTGCGTTTTTGTAATGCCGGGTGTCGGGACGTATCGCACGCCGCACGCTGAACGCGCGCCCTTTGGCGCGCTACACCGACCAGGTGCGCGGCCGCTGCGCCGCCATGCCCCAGCACTGTGCGCGCCACGCCGCCCAAACGGCCTGCAGCAGGCCCATGGCGGGCTCCACCACGGGCGCGAGCACCCGCACCACCACCACGTTCGGATGGGGGCTGGTGGCGCCGGCCGTGGCGGCCAACGGGTGCCCGTCGATGGCGGCGCGGGCGGCGTCCAGCGCGCCTTCGCGCCGCTCGCGCGTCAGGGCTTCGCCGGCGATGAAGAAGACCGACGCCATGCAGCGGTGCCCCGCCAGGCCCAGCGGGCCGTCGAGCAGCAGCCGGTCCGCCGCGTCGATGCGGCCGCGCTCCAGCCACACGCCCGGCACCTCGATGTGCTGGGTGAAACAGCCCGATTCGAAGGGTTGCCCTGCGTGGGGCAGCCCGAGCGCGGTGACGTCCCAGCCCAGGCATTCGGCGCCCGGGGACACCTCCAGCGTGAGCCGGTTCTCGGCCTGGCAGGCGTTGTAGCAAAGGGCTTCGAGCGGCAGCCATTCGAGCCGCGCGCCGGGCGCCAGCACGGCGTGCGCGCGCTGCAAGGCAGGGGCACCGGTGGATCGGTAAAAGCGCGTGGCGCCAGGGGTGGTGACCAGGCCGTGCGCGCCGGCCGCGACGGTGGTGCGGATGTCCAGCGTGTCGCCCCCCACCAACCCGCCGGGCGGGTGCACCAGCACGTTGTGGCACACCGCATCGCCTTCGGGGTACAGGCTTTGCAGGATGCGCAGCGGGCCGCCGTGTTCGAAGCGCGCCACCGTGCGCTCGGCCTCGCGGCGGTAGTCCAGTTGCAGGTGGGCGTGCCAAGTCATGCGGTTGCTATCAAATCGTGAGCTAGACCGGCATGATATCCGCCGGCATCGGGCCGATTCGATGCCGACCGGGCACAGGGGATGGGCTTCAGGCTTTCCACGCACCCCGGTGCGAGGCCGAGGACTCCTCGATCAGCGCCGGGCCGATGCATTCGATGGCATGGGACGAGGCCGCGAACACATCGCGGCACGACAGCTCGGCGTCGCGCTGGTCCAGCCGCTCGCCGCGAAAGGCGCGCAGCCGCACGGCGTCGATGCCGTACACCACGCGCCCGATGTTGGCCCAGAAGATCGCGCCCGCGCACATCACGCAGGGCTCGCCGGACGAATACAGCGTGGCCTGGGCGAAGGCCTCGCGCGGATGGTGCGGGCTGGCCAGCCGCACGGCCGAGGTCTCGGCATGCGCGGTGCAGTCGCCGGTCTCGCCGTTGGCGTTCCAGGCCTCGGCCAGGATGCGGTCGTCCGCACCCACGATGACGGCGCCGAACGGGCGGTTGCCACGCGCGCGGGCCTGGTCGGCGAGGGCGATGGCGCGGCGCAGGTACAGGCCATCGCGCGGGGCGAGGGGGACTTCCTCGGGCAGTTCGCCAGTGGGGGAGGCAGGCATGTTCATCGGGCGGTCTCCGCTGTCAGGCCGGCACCTTGCGGTCGGCCGCAGGGGGCAGGAACGCTGGGTTGAACACGCGCTCGGCCGCCGGCTTGCGGGCCAGGCCGAACGTGGTGGCGATCTCGTCGATCTGCCGCGCCAGCACGTCCGCCTGCACGCCGCCCAGGCCGATGGCCTGCGTCTCGGGCGTGGCGAGGTACTGCCGGGTAATGGCCCAGCGGGCGCGTTCCATGTCCATGTTCAGGATGGGCTCGCGCGCCTTGATGGCGGTCATCGCCGCGTCGGGGTTGGAGAGCGTCTCGCGCAGCGCCCGGTTCGTGGCGCGCAGGAAGGCCCGCGCCACGTCGGGCCGCTCCTGCAGCAGCCGGCCGGCCAGGATGGCGTTGCCGTAGAGGTTGAGCCCGGTCTTGCCGTACTCGAGCACGGCCAGGTCCTGCGGCGGCATGCGGGCGAACAGGGACACGGCCGAGTCGTGGAAGTAGGTGGCCGCGTCCACGTCGCCGCGCACCATCACGTTGTCGCGCGCGCTGAAGTCGGTGGTCACCCACTGGAACAGGTCGGGGCTGGTGTTGAGCTGGCGCGCCACCATGGGCCAGCTGCGGCGCGTGGATTCCACGGCGGCGGCGGCCACGCGCTTGCCCTTGAGCGACTGGAAGTCGGTGGTCACGCCGCGGTCCTTGCGGCCGATGATGACGAAGGGAGCGCGGTTGTAGTACTGGTAGATGGCCTGTACCGGCGCATCGGCGTTCTGCGCGTGGAACTCCGCCAGCGCGCTGATGTCGCCCAGCCCCAGGTCGTAGGCCCCGCTGGCCACGCGCGTGATCGAGGCCACGGAGCCCGAGCCCACGTCGATGGCCACGTCCAGCCCCTCGTCCTTGTAGTAGCCGTTGGCGGCGGCCAGGAAGAACGGCGCGGTCTGGCTGGTCACGCGGAAGTCGAGCGTGAACTTGAGCGGTGTGGTGGCCTTGCCCTGGGCGTGCACGGTGGGCGCGGCCAGGGTGGCGGACAGGAGGGTGGTGGCGGAGGTGGCGAGGAATCGGCGGCGTTGCATGGCGGTGGCTCCAGGTTCGGGGTAACGACCGGCCACGGCGCATCTGCGCCGTGCATCGGTGCGAACTGAGCAATTTCCGGGCAACGGCGCCGTGGGGGAACGGGCCGGGCTGAACGCTTCTACTCGGAGGCGGCGTTGCATGAAGCGTGCCTGCACAACGCAGTTCGAGCCCCATCGGGATGGGTGGGTGAGGCACGGCCGAGGCGTGTCGCCGCTGGTGCATTCCCGGCGGGGCAGGCACGCGGCTGGTGCATGGCCGTCCCCGTTGCGGTGAGGCGCGGCGGCGCGGCGCGTGCAGCCGCTGCGCCATGGCACCTGCCCACCCGCTGCACACGGATTGGCCTGCGATTTGCTTGCACGCCCCGCAAGAGTAGAAGCGTTCAGCCCGATGGCCCGCACCGCGCGTTGCCATCGGCGGGTCATTGCTCTTGAAGCCGGTGGTGGCCGCCGGCGCGCCGTTGCCGTCCTGGCGAATGCGTGTCGACGGTCGCCGCCTTTGTCCCCTTCAAGAGCCCCATGGCGCGTGCCTGCCTGGCCGTGTCCGCCATGGGCCTTGGTTCATCCAAAGAGGAAACCCGCCATGCAGCAGAGCACCGCCAACCCCCCCGCCATCTCCCCTGCCGACCCCGCAGACGCCACCGCCGATGTGCGCGGCGAACTGGAAAAGGAAGCCCGCATGGGCGGCATGGGCGCTGAAACCAGCGCCCGAGAAATCCGGCGCATCGACCTGTCCGACTTCGAGCACCGCAAGGCCGAGATCGCCGAGCAGTTGTGGAGCGCCTCGGTCGAGATCGGCTTCTTCCAGGTCACCGGCCACGGCATTGCCGTGGAGGACATCCGCAACGCCTTCGCGCGCGCCGAGGCGTTCTTCGACCTGCCGCGCGAGACCAAGGCGCAGTGGCCGCTGGCACGCAATGCCGGCTGGGAGCACAAGGCGCAGGTGCGCCCGTCCACGCGCACGCCCGACCAGAAGGAGTCCTACCAGGTCACCCGGCCGCGCATGGCGGGCCTGTGGCCCAGCGAGGCTGAGCTGCCGGGGTTCCAGGAAGCCACCTTGCGCTTCGAGGCGCAGTGCTGGCACGTGGGCATGCAGCTGCTGTCGTGCTTTGCGGACCGGCTGGGGTTCGATCCGGACTTCTTCACCCGCGCGCACGACCCGTCGAGCGCGGCCTACCAGAGCACCCTGCGCATGCTCCATTACTTCGCCGTGGACCCGGCGCTCAAGGACGAGCTGGGCCTGTGGCGCGCGGGCGCGCACACGGACTTCGACTGCCTCACGCTGCTGTTCCAGCGCCCGGGCCAGGGCGGGCTGCAGGTGCTGCCCGGCAAGGAGATGGAGAGCCGCCAGTGGACCAGCGTGGAGCCGGCCGAAGGCGTCATCACCTGCAACATCGGCGACATGCTGACGCGCTGGAGCGATGACCAGTTGCCCAGCAACTTCCACCGCGTGCGCAATCCGCTGCCCCACGAATACCAGGGCGCGCGCTACAGCCTGGCGTTCTTCTGCCAGGCGAACGAGGATGCCGTGGTGGAAGGGCCGGGCCGCAAGTACCCGCCGATCACCGCGGGCGACTACCTGCGCCAGCGCATCACGGCGAATTTCGCGAAGTACTGAGCGCGTCAGGCGGCTTTCGAAAGGCCCGGCCGCGGGGCTTAGCCAGTCCGCAGCAGGTCCCTGGCACTACACCGTCGAGGTCAGCGGCGCCGGCATGGTTTCGGACGCGCCGCGCGCCGGCAGGATGATGTGAAACACGCTGCCCTGGGCCGCGTTGCTCGCATGGATGCGCCCGCCGAAGGCCTCGACGATCTTGCGGCAGATGGCCAGCCCCAGGCCGGTGCCGCCAGAGCCGTCGCGCGTCGTGCTGGACTGCATGAAGGCCTCGAAGATGCGCTCGAGTTCCTCCTCGGGCACGCCCGGTCCGCTGTCTTCGATCTCGATGTGGATCTGCCCCAGGCCGTCCATGAAGCCGCGCAGCTCGATGGTCGATCCCCCGGGCGAGAACTTGACCGCGTTCGCCAGCACGTTGCGCACGACCTGCTGGAACCGCAGCGGATCGGCCTTGGCGACCAGCGGCAGATCCGGCAGGTCCAGATGCAGATACAGCCGGTGCCGGGCGAGCAGGGGGTCGAACTCCCGCGCTACCGAGCGGATGAGCCCGCGCAGGTCGGTGCGCTCCAGGTGGAAGGTGCCCACCGTGCTTTCGATCTTGGCCACATCCAGCAGGTCGTTGACCAGTGTGAGCATGCGCTGCCCTGCGGCGTGAATGTCGTTGAACATGCCGGCCAGCCGCGCATCGGCCGGGCTGCGCAGCGTGCCCAGTTCGGCGAACCCGATGATCGACTGCAGCGGCGTGCGCAGCTCATGGCTCATGTTGGCCACGAACTCCGACTTGGTTCGCGAGGCCTCCTCGGCCGCGGTGCGCGCCTCCTGGATGGCTCGCTCGGCCATGCGGAAATCGGTCACGTCCATCAGGATGCTGAGCACGCCAGTGGCATGGCCCATCTCGTCGGTCAGCGCCGCCTTGAAGACGCGGGCGTCGCGGTGCGTGCCGTCGCCGTGCAGCAGCCGGGTCTCCAGCGTCATCTTGCCGCCCTGCATCAGAAGGCACTGGTTCGCCTCCACCACGACGTTGGCCTCGTCCGGCGGAAGGAAGGCATGCAGCCGCTCGCCGATCACCTGCGCGCGGCCCCGTCCCTTGTATTCCTCCCAGGCGCGGTTCACGAGCACCACGCAATGGTTCTTGTCCGTCAGGGACATGGGCAGGGGGTTGGTTTCGAGCAGCAGGTTCTGGAAGGCCAGCTGGGCCTGCAGCTTCAGTTGCGCTTCCCAGCGGCCGGTCACGTCCACTGCGCTGCCGGCGAAGCCGGCGATGCGCCCTTCGCTCACGAGCGGGACCACCGCCAGCTCGAACAGCAGGTGTCGGCCATCGGCGCTGCGGATCAGGGCCTGGCAGGTGCGCGCCTGCGCCGTGGATTCGGTGTCGAGCATGGCCAGGACCTCGTTGCGGCTGATCGAGTCCACGATGTCCGGCAGAGTCTGCCCCACGGCATGCGAGGGGCTGCGCCCGCTGATTGTGTCCCACCGCGCGTTGGCATAGGTGATGACGCCGTGCGCATCGGTGCGGAAGATCAGCTCCTGCACGCTGCTGATGAGCACCGCCAGATCGTGCTGGCTCTGTGCGATCTTGCGTTGCGCAAGGTTCATCGAGCGCTGCGCGGCCTCGCGCGCGCGCAGGCCGCGCCAGGCGGTCGCGGTCAGTCCCAGGGCGAGCAGCACGGCGGCCAGGCCGATGCCGAGCATGCTCCGGGCTTCCTGCAGCCACCGGTCCAGCGCCATCGCGTAGGGCTCCTCCACGATCGCCACCAGCGGCTTGTCGCGCGAGGCACGAAAGGCCAGGATGCGGTCGCCGCCCAGCACGCCCTGGCCGACGTAGCTGGCGAAGTCGCGGTGGGGCAGGTAACTGTGGAAGACGGGCAGGTGGTCGATCCGCCGGCCGGCCAGGGCGGCGGCGGGCGCCGAGCTGGCCAGCACCTGGCCGTCGTCGGTGGCGATCACCGCGTCGTAACTCAGGGACTCCAGCGTGAGGTACTGGAAGTTCGACAGCGCGCCAGGGTTGACCAGCCCCACGAGCATCATGTCCCGGCCGCCGTTGGTGCGAAAGCCGCGCAGCAGCGGTATGAACGACATGCCCGCCGGAGCCACGTCGGGGGGCGTGGTGCGGCGCAGGCTGCCCAGGCTGCGGCCCGGCACCAGCGGGCCGATGCGCTGGTGTTCTTCCTCCACCCAGGGCCCCAGGCCCGTGACGTCGATGAAGGTGCCGGCCTCGCCGTTGACGGTGCTCGCGACCACCAGGCCCTTGGTGTCCACCACCGCCACGCCGCGCATGAAGGGCAGCCCCGCCAGCACCTGCCGCATCGCGACCTCCATCGCCTGCGTGCTGGTGGGTGCCTCGGTCAGTGCCTGCGAATGCGCGAGCACGCCCAGTGCCATGTCGCCGGCATCGAACGTGCGGGCGGCCTGGTCTTCGATGATTCGGGCCAGCAGCTGGGCCTGTACCTGGCTGGCGGTCATCGTCGCGCGCATGTCGTTCACAGCCAGCAGGGCCATCGCGGCAGCGGCCAGCAGCGCGGCCGCCACGCCGGCGGCCAGCACAAGGCCGCTCGCTGGCAGCCCACGAAAGCGCAGCGCCGGTTCCGCCGCGGGCGATGGGGGGGAGGGGGCGCGGCGCTTCATCGTCATTTCAGGGCTCGATCACCTGGCCGAGGCCGTTCTTTTCCGCGGCGGCCTTGAGCCGGCCATCGCGCTTGATGCGGACCACGAAGTCGTTCATCTGCCGCAGCCACGCACCATCGCCGGGACGCACCGCGTAGGCGTAGGGCACGACCTGGATCGAATGCGCCGGCACGAGGAGCTTGGCCCAGTTGGCGTTGTCCAGCAACTGGCGGCTGTAGAAATAATTGGTCATGAACACATCCACGCGGCCTGAGATGAGCTCCTGCTCGCGCGTGGACGGCGCGTCGACCGGTACCACCCGCGCATGGTGCAGTTGCGCCGTCATGAGCGGCCCCGTCAGGGTGCCTTGCTGCACGCCGACCCGCACGCCGGGCTGGTCGATGTCGGCCCATTGCGTGACCACCGCATTGTTCTTGGTGGTGATGGCATACACGTCGCTGTGCAGGTAGGGCTGCGTGAAGTCCAGCACCTGCCGGCGCTGCGGCGTCACGGCGATGGCGGACATGGCCACATCGCAGCGGCGGCTTGTCAGGTCGGCCACCAGCGATGGAAAGGATGAATCCACGTACTCCAGGCGCGCGCCCAGGTCTTTCGCGAGTTCGGCCGACAGGTCGATGTCGATGCCTTTCAACTCCCGCGTGCGAGGATGGCGGTAGGTCACCCCGTAGTAGTCGGGCCAGATGCAGACCCGCAAGACCCCGGTCGAGCGCACCCGGTCGGACACCGACTCGGCCTTTGCAGCCGGCCACGCGGCCATGCAAACCAGCAGCGACAGGGAAAGGGCGATCCGCTTCATGCCATCCATTCTTCAGGGCCGTGCCCTGCAGGGAAAAGGGCACGCGATGTCCTCGGGATGCAGGCCGGCCGGGAGGGCGGCCTGGGGTGTCCGTGCATCATAGGCCCCTGCCCGATCCATGGTCGCGCGAAGCGGGCTTTTTGCCAGGCGCTGGTGCGGGGGCGACGAGCGGTGATGACCATGGCGTGGGCGGTGAGAAAATGATAGAAATAAAAAATGGCGCGATGGGCGGATTTTAATCAGAAAAATCATTTTTATCATCTTTAAATTTGTTTGTTTTGAACCCAACAGCGGCACAATTCACGCATGGCAACATCTGCTCCTGAGATCTCCGATCTGACCGATCACTGCACCACCCTGGAGGTGGCCAAGCTGCTCGGCATGGCCGTTCGATCCGTTCAACTCATGGTGGACCGCGGGGAGCTCCAAGCCTGGAAGACGCCCGGCGGACACCGGCGCATTTCCCGCGCGTCCGTTCAGCAATGGCTGCAGGGCAACAAGGCCGCCCCCTCCCCGCCGCACAATCGACGAGCGGACGACGCCCGGCCCGGGGCCGAGGCCGGCGCGCCGAAAAAGCCCCTGCTGTTGCTCATCGAGGATTCGACGCACTTCCAGAACCTCATCCAGCTCATCGTGCAGCAGCAGTTTCCCGAACTGGGGCTGCAGGTGGCCGACGACGGCATTGCCGGCCTGGCTCTGTATGGGCAACTGCAGCCGGACATCCTCATCGTGGACATCCTGCTGCCCGGACTGGATGGCGCGACCCTGATCACCACGCTGCGGTCCCATTCCCAGTTCGCGCGCAGCGAGTTGATCGTGGTGACCTCGCTCGACGAGTCGCAGCGCGCGCCCTATGCCTTCGCCCTGCAGGGCGTGTCTGTCATCCACAAGCCCCGGCTGGTCGCCGAATTGCCCGGCGCGCTGCAGGCCTGCATTGAAAAGCTGCGCCATGGATGAACCCGTCGTCCTCCTGGTGGAAGACGATGTCCTGGTGTCCCGCTTCGTCGGCATGGTGCTCGACGACCTGCCGGTGCGGCTGCAGGTCTGCAGCAGCGTGGAGCAGGCGTTGCAGTTCCTGGCGGAGCACCGCGTCCAGCTGGTCATCACCGACCTCATGATGCCCGGGGAATCCGGCATGGGGCTGATCCAGCGCATGGCCGCCGACCCCTCCCTCGCAGCGGGCGCCAAGGTCGTGGTGTTCAGCGCAGGATTGAACACCAAGGTGCGAGAGCAGCTGGCGTCGACGAACATCTGGCGCACGCTGGCCAAGCCGGCCTCGGTGGGCGATCTGCAGGGTTGCGTGCGGGATGCCCTGCAGTTGTCCGGCCAGAACCTGCAGGCCGCGCCGCCCGTCTCCACAGGGCCGGCGGCCCCGGCCGCAGCGCCGGGTCTGGCGGACCATGAAGCCCTGGCGGTGGCCACGCACTTCGCCAACAACCGCCCCCTGTTCGAGGCCTACCGCGAGCGTTGCTTCGTTCAGTTCGCCAGGGATGGCGAAGAGGGCGACCGGGCCGCGGCGGCGGCCGACCTGGCCGCGCTGCGCCGGCTGGCGCACAACCTGCGCACCGTGCTGCTCACGCTGGGCCGCAGCGAAGGCCATCGGGTGGCCAGCCGCCTCGAAGAGGCCGCCATCGCCGAAGATGTGCCGGCCGCCGTGGCCGGCTGGAAGGCGCTGCGGGACCACCTGGCGCCCTGACGTTCAGGACCCGTCCGCACGCCTCAGGGCATCACCCAGCGGTCCGCCGCCGCCCGGATGTGCGAGCGCATGGCCGACTCCGCCAGCAAGGGGTCGCGCGCCGCGAGGCAGCGGTAGATCTGCTCATGCTCGGCCAGGGCCGCGTGCCAGGTCGGCTGGCCTTCCAGCCGCTCGCGCATGTGGCTGGCCAGCGGCCCGCGGCGCTCGTCGAACAGGCTGCCCACCAGCCGCACCAGCACCGAGTTGCCGGTCATCTCCGCGATGCGCACGTGGAACTCTCGGTCGTGCTCCAGCACGTCGCGCCCGGCCGCGATGTCGGCGCGCATGGCGTCGATGCTGGCCTGCACACGGACCAGGCCGTCCGGCGTGGCGTGCACGCACGCCAGCACGATGACTGCTCCCTCCACCGCGCCCCGCGCCTGCATCAGTTCGGCCGGGCTCTCGCCCATGGACGGGGGCAGGGCGGAGCGCCGCAGCGCGCGGCTGCACACATACACGCCCGAGCCCATGCGGATTTCCACGCTGCCTTCGATCTCCAGCGCGATCAGCGCCTCGCGCAGCGAGGGGCGTGACACGCCCAGTTGCTGCGCCAGATCGCGCTCGGGCGGCAGGCGGCTGCCTTCCCGGTAATCGCCCTGCTGGATCAGCAGGCGCACCTTGTCCGCGATCTGCTGGTACAGGCGGCGGGATTCGAGGGCTTTGGTGGAGTCGTTCATCGAGCGTGTGCATGAAATTGGCCAGACCATATGGCCTGACCAAACAAGGGGCTTCGCGCAGTGTAGAGGGTGAAATCACTGAATTCCAAGCATTGGATCGCTGAAAACCCTGCCGCTGGGGTTAACCCGGTAAGGCCAATTTGAATTTGGCGCTCAAATTGGCCTTACCAGAAACCCCTGCGATGGGCCGCCGAGCGGTCCGCACGCCGACACTGCCTTGAACTACGCTTTCGACTTCTCCGCGCCGCTGGCCTACTGGCCCGACCTCCTGGCAGGGGCGTGGACCACGCTGTCGCTGTCGCTGGCATCGACCTTCTTCGGCTTCCTGGTGGGCGTGTTCTGCGCACTGGCCAACACCGGCCGCTCGCGCTGGCTGGCCCGGCTGGCGGGGGTGTACATCGAGGTCATCCGCAACACGCCGCTGCTGGTGCAGGTGTTCATCGTGTACTTCGGGCTGGCCTCGCTGGGCCTGCAGGTGGGCGCTTTCACCGCGGCCATCGTGGCGCTGGTGGTGAACGTGGGGGCCTACACCAGCGAGATCGTGCGGGCGGGCATCGAGTCGATTCCCAAAAGCCAGCTGGAGGCGGCCGAATGCATGGGCCTGTCGCGCTGGCAGACACTGCGCCACGTGGTGCTGCCGCCGGCCATCGAGCGCGTGTACCCGGCGCTGTCCAGCCAGTACGTGCTGCTGATGCTGGCCTCGTCGATCTGCTCGCAGATTTCGGCCGAGGAGTTGACGGCGGTGGCCAACCGCATCCAGTCGGACACTTTCCGCTCGGTAGAGACCTATCTCATCGTGGCCGCGGCGTACCTGGCCATGTCGCTGGTGATGCGCGGCGCGCTGTGGCTGGTGGCCATGGTCGCCTTCCCGCGCCGCCGGCGCCTGGGCACCCCCCTTTGAAAGCCGCAGGCACGCACCATGGGCTTTCTCAACGCATCGCACCTTCATTTCCTGTTCGACGGCCTGCTGTGGACCATGGGGCTTTCGCTGCTGGCGTTCGCCGGCGGCGGGCTGCTCGGCTTTGCCGTGGCGCTCGGCAGCGCGTACGGGCCACGCTGGTCGCGCGTGGCCGTGTCCACCTACATCAAGCTGATCCAGGGCACGCCGCTCCTGGTGCTGCTGCCGCTGGCGTATTTCGGCCTGCCCTCGCTCGGGTTCAACGTGGCGCCGCTCACGGCGGCGTCGCTGGCGCTGTCGATCTACGTGTCGGCCTACCTGGGCGAGATCTGGCGTGGCTGCATCGAGTCGGTGCCGCGCACGCAGGCCGAGGCCGCGGAATGCCTGGCCCTGCGCTGGCATCAGCGCGTGTGGCACGTGATCCTGCCGCAGGCCGTGAAGATCGCCACGCCGCCCACCGTGGGCTTCATGGTGCAGATCGTCAAGAACACCTCGCTGGCCTCGGCCATCGGCTTCGTGGAGCTGGCGCGGGCGGGCCAGATCATCAACAACTCCACCTTCGAGCCGTTCGTGATCTTCGTGATCGTGGCGGCCCTGTATTTCGCCCTGTGTTACCCGCTGTCGGTGCTGAGCCGGCGCCTGGAGAGGAGCTTTCATGTCGCCCATCGTTGAGATCGAGAACATCTCCAAGTGCTTCGGCGCCACCCGCGTGCTGGAAGGCGTGTCGTTCACGGTGAGCAAGGGCTCGGTGGTCGCCATCATCGGCCAGAGCGGGTCGGGCAAGAGCACGGCGCTGCGCTGCATCGACCGGCTGGAGACGGTGGATGCCGGCCGCATCCGCGTGTGCGGCCACGAGGTGACCGCGCCCGGGCTGAACCTGCACCAGCTGCGCCGCGACGTGGGCATCGTGTTCCAGAGCTACAACCTGTTCCCGCACCTCACCGTGCTGGAGAACATCATGCTGGCCCCGCGCCTGGTGCAAAAGGCCGCCAAGGCCGAGGTGCGCGATCGTGCCCAGGCCGTGCTGGCGCAGGTGGGCCTGTCCGACAAGGCCGACTGCTACCCCTCGCAGCTGTCGGGCGGCCAGCAGCAGCGCGTGGCCATCGCCCGGTCGCTGGCCATGCAGCCGCAGCTGATGCTGTTCGACGAGGTGACCTCGGCGCTGGACCCGCAACTGACCGGCGAGGTACTGCGCGTGATGGAAAAGCTGGCCGAAGGCGGCATGACCATGATCCTCGTCACGCACGAGATGGGCTTTGCGCGCAAGGTGGCCGACGAGGTCATCTTCATGCACCGGGGCCGCGTGTGGGAGCACGGTCCGGCCTCGATCCTCGACGCGCCAGCCACCACCGAGCTGCGCGATTTCGTCGGCAACGGCCTGTAGCGCTGCCCCGGTGATTCCCGAGCCCCGCGCCAGACGGGGCCGACCCCCAACCCTTCCTTTTCACACGGAGACAAAGCCCCATGACAACACCGCGTTCCTTCCTGCTGCGCACCCTGCTGGCCTCGGCCGCCCTGATGGCCTTCGGCGCGGGCAGCGCCCATGCCGATCTGCTCAAGGACATCCGCGAGGCCAAGAAGATCCGCATCGCTCTCGACACCGGATCGCCGCCCTACGGTTTCGTGGACGACGCGATGAAGCCCGTGGGCTCCGACGTGGAGACCGCGCAGTTGCTGGCGCAGGACCTGGGCGTGGCCCTGGAGATGGTGCAGACCACCAGCCCCAACCGCATCCCGTTCCTGCAGACGGGCAAGGCTGACATCGTGGTCGCCTCGCTGTCGGTCACGCCCGAGCGCGAGAAGGTCATCGACTTTTCAGTGCCCTACGCGCAGATCCTCGCCGTGGTCGCCGCCCCCAAGGCCGCGGACATCAAGGGCTTCGAAGACCTGCAGGGCAAGCGCGTGGCCACCACGCGCGGCTCCAACAACGACAAGGTCGTCACGCAGGGCGCCAAGGGCGCGCAGATCGTGCGCTTCGACGACGACGCCACGCTGGTCACCGCCGCGGTGAGCGGGCAGGCGGACATCATCGCCACCTCGCCCGCCATCGTGAACACGGTCTTGGCGAAATCGCCGCAGAAGGACCTGGTGCAGAAGTTCGTCATGCAGAAGGTGCCGCTCGGCGTCGGCCTGCGCAAGAACGAGCCCGAGCTGAAGGCCTGGATCAACGACTGGATCACCAAGAACACCGAGAACGGCAAGCTCGTGGCGATCTACAAGAAGTACCACGGCGGCAACTGAGCCAGCGGCCCATTCCACCGACCCACCCACCCCTCTTTTTCCTGCATTGCGAGCCTCCCATGCTGACCGTCATCTGTGAAACCCCTGGCACCCTGCGCGCCGTGGAGCGCGAGCGCCCCGTGCGCGGAGAGGGCGAAGTGCTGCTGCGCGTCAAGCGCGTGGGCGTGTGCGGCACCGACCTGCACATCTACACGGGCAACCAGCCGTTCCTGCAGTACCCGCGGGTGATGGGGCACGAACTGTCGGGCGTGGTGGAAGAGGCCGTGCCCGGCGGGCGGCTGGCGGTGGGCGACGTGGTCTACGTCATGCCCTACCTCTCGTGCGGCACCTGCGTGGCCTGCCGGCAGGGCAAGACCAATTGCTGCGTCAACATCCAGGTGCTGGGCGTGCACCGCGACGGCGCGTTCACCGAGGTGCTTTCGCTGCCCGAGGCCTTCGTGCACCGCGCCGAGGGCGCCACGCTGGATCAGGCCGCGATGATCGAGTTCCTCGCCATCGGCGCGCACGCCGTGCGCCGGGGCGACGTGCAGCCCGGCCAGCGCGTGCTGGTGGTGGGGGCCGGCCCGATCGGCATGGCCGCCATGATCTTCGCGAAGCTGCGCGGCGCCGAGGTGACGGCCATCGACGGCCGGCAGGACCGCGTGGCCTTTTGCCAGCGCGAGCTGGGCGTGGCCCATGCCGTGGCGCTGGGCGAGGGCGACGAGGCGCAGCTGTCCGCCGCCACGGGCGGCGAGTTCTACGACCAGGTGTTCGATGCCACGGGCAATGCCAAGGCCATCGAGCGCGGCTTCGGCTTCGTGGCGCACGGTGGCAAGTACGTGCTGATCTCGGTGGTGCGCGACACCATCACCTTCTCCGACCCCGAATTCCACAAGCGCGAGACCACGCTGCTGGGCAGCCGCAACGCCACCACCGAAGACTTCGAGACCGTGCTGGCCGCCATGCGCGCGGGCCAGGTGCCCACGGCGGCGCTCAACACGCACCGCATGGCCCTGGCCGACGTGCCGGCCAATTTCGCGCGGCTGCTGGACCCCGCCCAGGGCGTGGTCAAGGCCCTGGTCGAAGTCTGAGGAACGCGCGGCCATGGTCCAACCCATCCTCCAGTTCGGCACCAGCCGGTTCCTGCAGGCGCACGTCGATCTGTTCGTGTCCGAGGCGCTCGCGGGCGCTCCCGGCGCGGGCGATGCGCTGGGCGGCATCACCGTGGTGCAGACCACCGACCGCCGCGACGGCGCGGCCCGCGTCGCGGCGCTGGCGCGCGGCGAGGGCTACCCCGTGCGCATCCGGGGTCTCGCCGGTGGCGAGCGCGTGGACCGCACCGTGCAATGCACGGCGGTGCGCGAGGCCTGGCAGGCCGCCACGCACTGGCCCGAGCTGCGCGCCGCCGTGGCCGGCCCGGTGCGCGTGATCGTCTCCAATACCGCAGACCGGGGCTACCTGCTCGACGACCGCGACGGCCCCGCCGCACTGCGCCCAGGCAGCGCGCCGCCGCACAGCTTTCCCGCCAAGCTGCTGGTGCTGCTGCACGGCCGCTGGCAGGCCGCGCCGCAGTCGCCGATCACGCTGCTGCCGTGCGAACTGGTCGAGCGCAACGGCGACGTGCTGCGCGATGTGGTCGCGGGCCTGGCGCGCCAATGGGCGCTGCCGGCCGAGTGCACCGACTGGCTCACGGCGCACTGCGTGTGGGGCAACTCGCTGGTGGACCGCATCGTGTCCGAGGCCATCGCGCCC
This sequence comes from Acidovorax sp. BLS4, assembly GCF_032929295.1. NCBI lineage: Bacteria > Pseudomonadati > Pseudomonadota > Betaproteobacteria > Burkholderiales > Comamonadaceae > Acidovorax > Acidovorax sp. BLS4. The sequence continues at coordinate 3,298,409 of NZ_CP136797.1, read as the reverse complement.
GTGGGCGCGGTGGCCGAGCCCTATGCCGTGTGGGTGATCGAACGCCACCCGCGCCTCACGCTGCCGTGCACGCACCCGGCCATCGTGCTCACCGACGACCTGGCGTTCTACGAGCGGCTCAAGCTGCTGCTGCTCAACGCCGGCCATACCTACCTGGCCGAGCGCTGGCAGCAGGAAGGCCGCGCCGCTGGCGAGACCGTGCGCGAGGCCATGGCCGATGCCGCGCTGCGTGCCGGGCTGGAGGCGCTCTGGGCCGAAGAGATCCTGCCCGTGTTCGGCGCCCTGGGCGCGCGCGCGCAGGCCGAGGCCTACCTCGTCGATGTGCGCGAGCGCTTCGAAAACCCGTTCCTGGATCACCGCATCGCCGACATCGCGCAGAACCATGCGCAAAAGAAGCAGCGCCGCTTCGGCCCCCTGGTGGCCCTGGCGGCCGAGCACGCCCCGCACCTGGCCCAGCCACGTCTGAAGGCAGCCCTGGCCGCCGCCTGATCCTTTCATTCCTTGCTTGCCACCGACCCTGCCGCGCAGCCCCGACGATGACCACCGACCTGCAGCCCACCCCGCCCCTGGCCCTCCAGCTGGGCGCCGCCGACAACGTGGCCGTGGCGCGCCAGGCGCTGGAGGCCGGCACGCGCCTGACCATCGGCGGGCACGCCGTGCAGGTCCGGGAGCCCATCGCCTCGGGCCACAAGGTGGCGCTCGTGCCCATCCCGCGCGGCGCGGCCGTGCTCAAGTACGGCCAGGGCATCGGCACGGCCACGGCCGACATCGCGGCCGGCGATCACGTGCACGTGCACAACGTGGGCATGGCGGCATCGAGCCACGGCCACGGCCACAGCGCGGGCGCGGGCTACCGGCCCACGCCCGCATCGGGCGCGTTGCAAGAAACGCTGACCTTCGACGGCTTCGTGCGCGCCGACGGCCGCGTGGCCACGCGCAACTACCTGGGCGTGATCGCCAGCGTGAACTGCTCGGCCACCGTGTGCCGCCACATCGCCGACGCCTTCAAGGGCGAGGCGCTGGCCGCGTACCCGCAGGTGGACGGCGTGGTCGCCATCACCCACGGCAGCGGCTGCGGCATGGGTGGCAATGGCGAGGGGCTGGAACTGCTGCAGCGCACGCTGCGCGGCTACGCCAACCACCCCAACTTCGCGGGTGTGCTGGTCATCGGCCTGGGCTGCGAGGTCAACCAGATCGCGCCGCTGGTGGAGACGCTGACGGCGCGCGCGCCCGGCCTGTTCGCCACGCTCACCATCCAGGACGAGGGCGGCACGCGCGAGACCATCGCGCACGGCAAGGCCATCCTCGGTGACATGCTCGTGCAGGCCAACGCAGCGCGGCGCGAGCCGGTGCCGCTGCGGCACCTGGCGGTGGGCCTGCAGTGCGGTGGATCGGACGGCTACTCGGGCATCAGCGCCAACCCGGCGCTGGGCGCGGCGGTGGACCTGCTGGTGCGCCATGGCGGCACCGCCATCCTGTCGGAGACGCCCGAGATCTACGGCGCCGAGCACCTGCTCACGCACCGCGCCGCCACACCCCAGGTCGCGGCCAAGCTGCTGGAGCGCCTGGCCTGGTGGGAGCGCTACGCGGCGCTGCACGGCGGCGACCTGAACAACAACCCCTCGCCCGGCAACAAGGCCGGTGGCATCACCACCATCCTGGAAAAGTCGCTGGGCGCGGTCGCCAAGGCCGGCTCCAGCGGACTGATGGACGTGGTGGGCTACGCAGAGCCCGTGCGCACGCAGGGCCTGGTCTTCATGGATACGCCCGGCTACGACCCCGTGTCTGCCACCGGCCAGGTGGCCGGCGGCGCCAACCTGATCTGCTTCACCACCGGCCGGGGCTCCACCTACGGCTGCAAGCCCACGCCCTCGCTCAAGCTGGCCACCAACACGCCCATGTTCCAGCGCATGGCGCTCGACATGGACTTCGACTGCGGCGGCATCGTGGAAGGGCGCCAGAGCATCGCCGAGGCCGGCGAGGCGCTGTTTCGCCTCATGATCGCCACGGCTTCGGGCCAGCGCAGCAAGAGCGAGGACAACGGCCTGGGCGACAACGAATTCCTGCCCTGGCAACTCGGGGCCGTGATGTGACGACGGACCGATGACCCACTGAATGGACGACGCCCCGATGCAACCCGACTCCCTTGCGCTCGATGCTCTGACCGTGGGCGAGCCCATGGCGCTTTTCATGGCCACCGTCCCGGGCGAGCTGCACGCCGTGGCCGACTACCGCCGCGCGGCGGCCGGCGCCGAGCTGAACGTGGCCACCGGCCTGGCGCGGCTGGGGCTGCGCACCGGCTACATCACGCGGCTGGGCGCGGATTCGTTCGGCCGCTTCCTGCAGGGCGAGATGGAGCGCGAGGGCATCGACCGGCGCCACGTCACCACCGATGCCGCGCACCCCACGGGATTCATGCTCAAAACCCGCGCCGAGGACGGCAGCGACCCGCAGATCGAATATTTCCGCAAGGGCTCGGCCGCGAGCCACCTGGGCCTGGCCGATGCGCCGCAAGGCGCGTTCCCGGCACGCCATCTGCACCTGACCGGGATCACGCCGGCGCTGTCGCCCAGCACGCGCGAGCTGGTCTTCCACCTCGCGCGGCAGGCGCGCGCGGCGGGCGCCACGATCTCGTTCGACCCCAACCTGCGGCCCCGGCTGTGGCCCTCGCCTGGCGCCATGGCCGAATGCATCAATGCCCTGGCGGCGCTGTGCGACACCGTGCTGCCGGGCCTGGGCGAAGGCCGCACCCTCACAGGGCGCGATACCCCCGGGGCCGTGGCTGACTTCTACCTCGCCCAGGGCGCGCGGCAGGTGGTTGTCAAGCTCGGGCCGGAAGGCGCCTTCTACGCCCAGCAGGGCGGTGCGCGGGGCACCGCGCCCGGGTGCCCGGTGGCTCGCGTGGTGGACACGGTCGGCGCTGGTGACGGCTTCGCGGTGGGCGTGGTCAGCGGCCTGCTCGAAGGGCTGGACCTGGCCCGCGCCGCGGCGCGCGGCAACGCCATCGGCGCGCGGGTGGTGCAGTTCCCGGGCGACTCGGACGGGTTGCCCACACGGCGGGAACTGGGCGACGGGGTCTGAGGCCTGCGCCTCGGGGACGGTCAGTGGCCTTTCATCGACAACTTGCAAAGGCGTATGGCCGAACGGGGATAGCCATTGCGAAGGCTCCAGGGACTGATGTGCCGGAGCACATGCGCTTTCAACTCGGCCAGTGCCGAGGGGGAGGGCGGCGACAGTGGGCTGGCCTGCCGCGCCTGGAACCCCGGCCGAGCGTACATGCGCAGGTTGCCTTCGTAGATGCCGTGGGGTTCCCGCACCGTGCGGTGCACGCCGAACCCGTTGCGTTGCAGCAAGGCCGTGAGGGTGGCCTCGCAAAAGTAGCTGCGGTGCGATACGTGAACCTGCTGCAGGCCGAGTCCGCGCCATGGCGCTCGGATGTCGGGCACCTCGATGACCAGCCATCCCTCGGGATCGATCAGCGCCGCTGCCCGCTGCAGCGCCTTCCCCGGATCCTCCAGATGCTCCAGGACATGGAACAGGGTGATCAGCCGGGGCCGGAAAGGCAGCACCGTTCCTTCGTCCAGACCCCGGTCGAGGACATGCCCACCCAGTCCGAGCGTGTGCACGGCATGCTCGCGCTGCGGTCCCCCGGGCTCCAGTCCCAGATATTGCCCACAGCCATGGCCGCGGCAGGCATCGAGGAAAAAGCCCAGGCCTGCGCCGATGTCCAGCACCGAGTCGATCGGACCGATCACCGCGCTGATCTCGCTGTGCCGATAGCCGGCGATCATCCGGTAGTTCCACAGGCTGTGGGCGTCGGGCGGCTGCTTCATCAGGCGGGGATAGAAATGGGCATAGAACCGGTCCTGCGCCTCGCCCTGCAGCCCGCGCGCCAGATACACCAGGCCACAAGCGCGGCAGCTCGACAGGTTCACTGTCAGAAAGTAACGGTCACGGCGCCATATCAGATGGGGATCGTGCCCGCCGCAGGCAGGGCAGGGCAGTTCCACCAGTTGCTGGTTGAGACGCTGCAGATCGGCAATCAGTGCAAAGGGCTGGGTGGCTGGCATCGCATTCCGTGCGCCATGGACATTCGAAATCCGTTCGGAAGATTGCCTGGAAGGGGCAGCCTCGGTGAACGGTGCAAAACGCGGGTATCAGCGGGCGGGCTCCGCTGCTCCATTGCCTGCGGCCCATTCCTCGGCTTGCCAGCCGATTCCTGCACCTCCAAAGGACGGTGGAGTCACATTGGACGAACCGGTACTGTGCCTTGGCGGGACCGCAGTCACGATCGGCGAATGTATAGCAATATTGCGGGGTGGATACGGCGGCGCAGGCCATTTTCATGCAGGGTCTTCAGCCGCAGGCGTCCGCGCGTGACCGGCCGTTGCGGCCGCATGCCACGGACTCGCGGTCACTGCTCCGTGTAGTGGTAGGTCAGCCCGCCATCCACCGAATGGGTGCCGCCGGTGATGTAGCCCGCGTCCTCGCTCGCCAGGAACGCGACCAGCCCTGCCACGTCCTCCGGCACACCCAGCCGGCCCATGGGGATCTGCGCTTGCAGCGCCTTGAGCTTGGCCGGGTCGTTCAGCAGTTTTTCGTTGATGGGCGTGGCGATCGCGCCCGGCGCCACGTTGTTGATGCGGATGGACAGCGGCGCCAGTTCGCTCGCCAGATTGCGCGCCAGCATGCGCAGCGCACCCTTGCTGGCGCAGTACGAGGCGAAGTGGGGGAACGCGATCTCTTCGTGCACCGAGCTGATGTTCACCACGGCGCCTCCGCGCTGCAGCGCGCGGCGGTGGCGAACGAAAGCCTGAGTGGCGAAGAAAAGGCCCTTCACGTTGGTGTCCATCACCAGGTCGTAGTCTTCTTCGGTCACGTCCCAGAAATCGGCATGGCGCTCCACGCCGGCGTTGTTGACCAGGATGTCCAGGCCGCCCAGCGCCTCGACCGCGCGCTCGACCAGCGCTGTGGCCGCGCTGGCGGTGCCGATGTCGGCCGGCACGTAGACCGCGCGGCGGCCCAGTGCCTGGATCTGTTCGATGAGTTCGCGCGGACCGCCATCGGGCTTGCGGCCATTGAGCACGACGTCGGCGCCCTCGCGGGCGAAGCGCAGCGCGATCGCGGCACCGATGCCCTGGGTGCTGCCGGTGACGAGGGCGGTTTTCTGGGAAAGGCGTGGCATGGGAATGGTCGGTGGGAGTGAAGGAAAGGCCGGCGGGCGAGGCGCCGGGCGATGTGCCATTTCATCCCCGTTGGGCCGCCCGCTGTGTCAGCCAATGGCGCAAGGCCCGGAGCGCGGCGGCTTTTCCCGCGCCGGCCGGCGCTCAGGGGCGCCCGAGTCGTCCCGCACCCCGGGACAACCACGGCGCATGCGGGTTCACGCGGCCATGGCGGTCCCCGGCTTTGGCCCCGCAGGCTGGATTCCGAACCAGATCGAATACATGGCGGGCAGGAAGACCAGTGTCAGCACCGTCCCCGCCAAGGTGCCGCCGATCAGGGTGTACGCCAGCGTTCCCCAGAAAACCGAATGCGTGAGCGGAATGAACGCCAGGACGGCCGCCAAAGCGGTCAGGATGACCGGGCGGGCCCGCTGCACGGTGGCCTCCACGACGGCGTGGAACGGGTCGAGTCCCTCCTGTTCGTTGTGTTGGATCTGCCCGATCAGAATCAGGGTGTTGCGCATCAGGATCCCCGACAGTGCGATCAGCCCGACGAGCGCGTTGATGCCGAACGGTTGTTGGAACACCAGGAGCATGGGCACGACGCCGATCAGGCCCAGCGGGCTGGTCAGGAACACCATCACCATCGCGGACATCGAGCGTACCTGCAGGATGATGATCATCAGGGTCACGGCGATCATGATCGGGAACAGGGGAATCATCGCCGCCATCGCTTTGCCGGACTCCTCGATGGCGCCTGCTTCATCGATGCGGTAGCCCGCTGGCAATGCATCCTTGATCGGCTGCAATTTCCGGGAGATCGCTGTGGACACGTCCGGTGGCTGCAGGTCCTCCGCAATGTCGCCCCGTACCGTGATGGTCGGCATGCGGTCGCGGCGCCGCAGGATCGGTTCTTCCATGCGGATCTCGAACTCGCCCAATTGCGAGAGCGGAATTCGCTGGCCCGTCACCGTCGTGAGCGTGAAGTCCGCAACCTTTGCCGGGTCCAGACGGTTGGCGCCAGCGGACCGGGCCGTGATCTGGACCGTGCGGATGTCTTCGCGCACCGATGTCACGGGCACGCCGCTGAGCAGGAACTGCAATTGCTGGGCAACCCCGGCCGATGTCAGGCCGACGGCCTGCAGGCGGTCTTGCTGCAGCTTGAAGTGCAGTGCCGGGGTGCGAACGCCCCAGTCCACGTTCACCGTGCGCATCATCGGATCCGACTGCATCGTCTCTTGCATCTGCGATGCGATCACGCGCAGCTTTGCGGGGTCGGGTCCCGAAACGCGGTAGGCCACCGGAAAAGGCGAGTAGGGGCCGAACACCAACTGCGTGACGCGAACCCTGGCCTCGGGGGCGAGCCCCTGGGCAATCGCATCGCGCAGGCGCGCCTTGAGGGCTTCGCGCTCATCCTGGTTGTCGGTGCGCACCACGATCTTCGCGAACGACGGGTCCGGCAGTTCCGGCGAGATGGCCAGGAAGAAACGGGGCGCACCCTGGCCGACATAGGCCGTGACGATTTTCGACTCGGGCTGTTTTGACAGCCACGTTTCCACTTTTTCCGTGGCCACGCTGGTCTGATCAATTGACGTGCCATACGGCATCTGGATTTCCACCAGCACTTCGGGGCGGTCCGATGTCGGGAAGAACTGCTTTTTCACAACGCCCATGCCCAGTACGGCCAGCACCATCGCCAGTACGACGGCGGCCACCACGAGCCACTTGCGCGCGATGACGCTTTCCAGCGTGCGGCGAAAGCGGGCGTAGCGCGGCGTGTCGTACATCGCAGCGTGGCCACCTTCGATTTTCTTCAGGTCTGGCAGCATCTTCACGCCCAGGTAGGGCGTGAACACCACCGCGACCACCCAGGAGACGATCAGCGCGATGCCCACGATCCAGAACATGTTGCTGGTGTATTCGCCCGCGGTAGAGCGCGCGAAGCCGTTGGGCATGAAACCCACGGCGGTGACCAGCGTTCCCGAGAGCATCGGCGCTGCGGTGTGGCTCCATGCGTAGGCGGAAGCGGCCGTGCGGCTGAAGCCTTCCTCCATCTTCACCACCATCATCTCGATCGCAATGATGGCGTCGTCCACCAGCAGGCCCAGTGCGAGGATGAGCGAGCCGAGCGTGATGCGGTCGAAGTTCTTGCCGGTGGCCGCCATGATCACGAACACCGCGGCCAGCGTGAGGGGCACGGCGGCGGCCACCACCACGCCCACGCGCCAGCCCATGCTGACGAAGCAGACCACCATCACAACCACGAGGGCCGCGAAGAACTTGACCATGAATTCATCCACCGAGGCACTGATGTTCACGGATTGATCGGTGACCTTGGACAGGGCCATGCCCAACGGCATGCCGGCGTTGATCGCTGTCACCTCGGTGTCCAGCGCCTTGCCCAGGTCGAGGCCGTTCCAGCCATCGCGCATGACCACGCCGATCAGCAATGCCGGTTCTCCGCCGTTGCGGATCAGAAAGGTCGAGGGGTCTTCGTAGCCACGCTTGACGGTGGCAATGTCCGAGAGCACCACCGTGCGGCCCTGCGCGGCGATCGGGGTGTTGCGGATTTTCTGCAGTTCGTCCAGCGCGCCATCGATGCGGATGAAGACCTGCGGGCCCTTCGTCTCGATGGAGCCCGCGGGGGTCAGCGCGTTCTGGTTGTTCAACGCGGTGAATATCTCCTGCGGTGCGATGCCCAGCGTTGCCAGCCGCTCGTGTGAGAACTCGACATAGATGCGCTCGGATTGCTCGCCAATGATGTTGATTTTCTTGACCCCTGGCACGTGCAGCAGGCGCTGCCGCAGCGCTTCCGCATCGCGGGCCAGTACCCGCTGCGGCTCGCCCTGCGCCTTGAGGGCATACAAGGCGAACGTGACGTCGGCGTATTCGTCGTTCACCATCGGGCCGATCACGCCGCCCGGGAGGTTGCGGGCCTCGTCGCCGAGTTTCTTGCGCGCCTGGTAGAACTCTTCCTGCACCGTGGACGGCGGGGTCGAGTCCTGTAGCGTGAGGGTGGTGAACGCCAGTCCTGGCCGGGTGAATGTTTCGGTGCGGTCGTACCAGCGCAGTTCCTGCAACCGCTTTTCGAGTTTTTCAGCCACCTGATCCTGCATTTCCTGCGCTGTTGCACCAGGCCATGCCGTGACGATGGTCATCACCTTGACGGTGAAGGCGGGGTCCTCGGCGCGGCCCAGTTTCAGGAAAGAGACCACGCCCGCCAGCGAGATCAGGAGGATCAGGAAGAGCGTGATGGAGCGCTCGCGGACCGCCAGCGCGGAAAGGTTGAAGCGTCCCTCACTCACGGCCGGCTCCCGCAGGCGCCAGCGTCTTCACCGGCACTGCGTCTGCCAAGCGGACGGAGGCCCCTTCGCGCAGCAGGTGGGCCCCAAGCGCCACGATCGTGTCGCCTGCCTTGAGCGAGCCCGTGACATAGGCGTGGTCGTCCTCGATGCTGGCGATCGAGACGGGCCGGCGAGACACCTGCGTGCCCTGGACCTGCCACACGGCAGCGCCCTGGCCCTCGTCCACGATGGCGCCCAGGGGGACCAGCAAGGCAGGGGCTCCAGGGCGGCCGCCGCCCGGAAGGCGCACCGTGACGGTGGTTCCGAGGGGCGCCTGTGCCAGCGGGCCTTCGAGCACATAGCGTGCCTCGAAGGTGCGGGTCACGCGGTCGGCCGAATCGGACAGCTGGCGCAGCCGGGCTTGCACCGGCGTGCCTTCGCTGCCGAATAGCGTCGCCTGCGCGTTGGAGCCCACGGTGGGCCGAAGCGTTTCGGGCACGTGGATGACCGCTTCCCGCTTGCCGGAGCGCGCGATGCGTACCACCGTCTGGCCCGCACCCACCACCTGGCCGGGCTCGGCCAGCGTTTCCATCACCACACCATCGGCATCGGCGACCAGCTCGGCATACCGCGTGGTGTTGCCCGCGACCTCCGCCTGCGCCTGTGCGGCCTTGAGCTGGGCCTTTGCCGAGTCGGCCGCCGCCTTGACCTGGTCATACGCCGACGCGGAGATGGCGCCGGTGCCGCGCAGATCGCGGTACCGCGCCTCTTCGTCGCTCGCCTGCTCGGCGCGGGCCTTGGCTGCCGCAACCGATTCCTGCTGGGCGTTTGCTGCAAGCCGCAGGTCGATGGGGTCCATGCGCAGCAGCAATTGGCCTCGCTTGACGGTCTGCCCTGCGTCCACCAGCCGCTCCAGCACCTTGCCCGGAACGCGAAAACCCAGATCGCTTTGGACGCGGGCGGCCACTGTGCCCGTGAAAGCCCGCAGGCTCGCGTTGCCGGGGGCAACCACAGCGGTGCGCACCAAAGGGGGCTCGGTCCGGGGATCAGGGGGTTGGTTTTTGCCGCAGGCGACAAGGGCAAGCGGCAGCGCAAACAGCGCGGCAAGGGGCAGGGAGCAGTGCCGAGGCATGGGAGTCCTGAAAAAACAATCAGGACTCGATTTTGTGATTTGTGACCATTAATGTCAATGGTCACAAGTTCGATTCAAGGCGAAAGGCTGCGCAGCACCAGGTTGGCCAGTTGGCTCGAAGCGCGCTCCGCGTGGTGAAGGCTGTGTTGCAGCAGCCAGGGATTCAGGTACGGCCGCATGACGAGGAAGATGGCGTCGCCGGCCTCGTCCAACGGTGTCTTGCGCTCGAAATCGCCCGACTTGCGCCCCGCCTCGAGGATCTCGTTGAGGAGCTGCCGTATGCGTTTTTCATACGCGGCCGCAGACTGCCAGCCTTCCGTGGCCGCCGACGCGGCGATCTCATAAAGCTTGCTGTCCTGGGACAGCAGCTTCAGCGTGGACTGCACGATCGCCTTGAACATGCGCCGCAGCTGTTCGGGAGGGTGGCCTCCCTCCTCCACCGCCTGTCGGATCTCGGCCTCGATTTCCGCCAGGCAGTGGGTGCAGATCATCTCGCCGATGACCTGCTTCGATTCGAAGAATTTATAGACGTAGGCCTTGGAGAAGCCGATGGCCTTTGCCAGGTCGGACACGGTGGTTTTTTCGTAGCCATAGCGGCTGAAGTGCTCTTTGGCGGCGGTGGCGATCTGTGCCCGCACGTCGTGATCGGCGGGGCCGCGCGTGGGCATCGGTGAAGCGGTAGGGGTACTCATGGGTCTGAGCTTAACGCCCTGCCAAAAATATCACAACGAGTGACTAATAACGTATATAGTCACAACATCCAAGCCACCGTATTTCCCCATGTTTCGCACTCGCCATGCCCTGATGACCCTCGTCGCCACGCTGTCCGCCGGATGTGCGGTCGGCCCGGATTACATACGGCCGGTGCCGGCCATGCCCGGCGCATACCAAGGCGACTCTGGCCAAGCCCGGCAAAGCCCGGGAAGCGCCCTTGCGGATGCCGACCTTGCCGCATGGTGGCCGGCCTTCGGTGATCCGCAGCTCACCCATTTCGTCACGCTGGCGCTGGAGCAAAACGGGGAGCTGGCCCAGGCGTCCGCCCGTGTATTGCAGGCCAGGGCAGGGCTGCAGGCCGCCGGGGCCGCATTGGCACCGGCAGTGGGCGTTGCGGCACAGGCATCGAGGGCTTACCAGTCAGTGGAAACCCCGCTGGGGCAGGTGCTGAATTCGTCCCCCGGCTTCGATCGTTACGGCAGCGCGTATGAGGCCAATCTCTCCGCCAGTTGGGAGCTGGACTTTTTCGGGGGGCTCGAGCGCGGGATCCAGGCGGCCCGGGCCGACTTCGAAGGGTCGCAAGCGGGAGCGGCCGCGGTGCGGCTGGCGGTGGCTGCGCAGATCGCCGACACCTACATCATGGTGCGTGGCCTGCAGGCGCGCATCGAGATTGCGCAACGGCAGGTCAAGACACAGCAGGGGCTGCTCTCCATGATCCAGTTGCGGTTCGACAAGGGCCTGGCGTCGGAGTTGCAACTGCGCCAGGCCGAAGGGGCGCTCGCGCGGGTAAAGGCCTCGATCCCCGTATCGCAGGCAGCCCTGGAGGCCGCGATGAACGCAGTGGACGTGATGCTGGGCACCCATCCGGGCACCCACCGCGCCGCGTTGTCCGTCCCCCGCCCCGTGCCGGCACTGCCGCAGATCGGATCCGGCGGTGCGCCGGGCGACTTGCTGCGCCGCCGTCCGGACCTGATCGCCGCCGAGCGTCGGCTGGCCGCCAGCAGCGCACGCATCGGCGTTGCCGTGGCCGAGTATTACCCGAAGGTCTCGCTCAGCGGCCTGCTGGGCAGCGCCACCGCCATTTCCAGCGTCAACCTCTTCACCGGTGGGGCGGCTCAGGCCGGCGCCACCGTGGGCCTGCGCTGGCGGCTGTTCGACTTCGGCCGCATTGACGCCCAGATCCGGTACGCCGAGGCACAGGAGGCCGAGGCACTGGCAGGCTATCGCCACGCCGTGCTGCGCGCAACCGAGGAGGTGGAAAACGCGCTGTCCTCGTTCCAGCGCCGACGGGAACAGGCCGACCTGTTGGCTGCGGGTGCCGACGCGCTCACGCGGGCGCGGGATGCTTCGGCGGCCGCTTTCGACAAGGGCGTCGTCAGCCTGATCGAAGTCCTGCAGGCCGACGAGGCGCTGCTCGGCGTGCTCGATGGGCAGGTCCAGGCGCAAACGGAATCCGCGCGATCGGCCATTGCCATCTTCAAGGCGCTGGGCGGCGGGTGGGTGCCGGAGAAAGCGCCGCCGGCCGTCCTTTCCGGCCTTTCGCCCGTTCCAGCCGATCGGCCCTTTCGCTTCGCCGATGCGGCGCCACCCGTTGCGTCAGCGGCGGGCACAGAGCGGCGCTGAGCCGTTTGCGTGCCCGTGCCTTGGAAGGCTTTGTTCTTTCCCTCCCTCACCACAGGAGCTCCCATGCCGAACACGAAATCCAACCCATCCCGTCGTCTCACCCGCCCAATGCTGGCCGCTTTCGGGGCCGCCGCCCTGGCCGCATCGCTTGCCCTGCCTGCGCAAGCCCAGACCCCCCCGGGCGAAGCCCAGAAAAAGGACAGCCGCCTCACACGCGCAGAGGTGGTTGCCGACCTCGCGCTGTGGCGGCGTGCGGGCGTGGACCGTTACGACGTGCTGGCGCACTCCTATGGCCTGGAGAAAGAGGCGTACCACGCCGCATACCAGGAATACCTGCGCTTGCGCAACAGCGACCAGTTCCAGCTGGAAGTGCAGAAGGCTTTGAACAAGTGATCGGGGCGGCTCGTGGCCGGCGGGCCCGGGTCCGTTTCATCGGGATTGATGCAACCAGCCCAGCCCGGCGGTGGTCCCCCCCGGTCCCAGGCCGCGCGCGGGCCGGTATTCGCAGCCGATCCAGCCCGGGTAGCCCAGTTCGTCCAGCAACTGGAACAGGTAGGGGTAGTGGACCTCGCCCACATCCGGCTCGTGCCGCTCGGGCACGCCCGCGATCTGGATGTGGCCTACCCGGCCCGTGGGCACGTACTGGCGGATCTGGGTGGCCAGGTCGCCTTCGACGATCTGGCAGTGGTACAGGTCCATCTGCACCTGAACGTTCGGCGCACCGATCTCGGCCAGCAGCGCATGGGCCTCGTCCTGGCGGTTCAAAAAGTAGCCGGGCATGTCCCGTCCGTTGATGGGTTCGATGAGGATCTGCAGCCCGTGCGGCGCGGCCATCGCGGCCGCCACGCGCAGATTGGCCACATAGGTGGCGCGCACCTCGCCCCGCGTGCGGCCGGCCGGCAGCAGTCCCGCCATCACGTGGATGCGCGGCGACTGCAGCGCTTGCGCGTAATCGATCGCCTGCACCATGCCGGCGCGGAACTCCGCCTCGCGCCCCGGCAGGCAGGCCGTGCCGCGCTCGCCCGCGTCCCACTGGCCCGGTGGCGCGTTGAACAGCACCTGTTCGAGGCCATGGGCCTGCAGGCGCGCCGCCAGTTCGGCGGGCGGGTGGGCGTAGGGAAAGAGAAATTCCACCGCACGAAAGCCATCGCGTGCGGCCGCGGCGAAGCGGTCGAGGAAATCGAACTCCGGGTAGAGCAGGGACAGGTTGGCGGCAAAGCGGGGCATGTGAACAGGCTTTCTGGCGCGGGCGATGTGGGTGAGTGTCTTTGATGGCCGGGCCGTAGCGGGGAGCGCGATGGCGCTGAATGGTGGAATCCACCCAGGCGCAGCCGGTCTACTGCGTTGTCGATGAATTGTCATATTGGAAAGCCATCATGGCCGCTTCCACCACAGCGATACAGCCCCGTTTCGGGCCTGTCCACGATGACACGCCGCGTCACGATCCAAACGCCATTGGGAGAACAGCTGCAGTTTCGCCGCCTGCAGGGCAAGGAAGCGCTCTCCGAGCTGTTCGCGTTGGATGTGGATCTGCTGAGCGAGAGCAAGTCCCTCGACCCCAAGGCGTTGCTGGGCAAGCACGCCACGGTGGAGGTGGCGCTGGCACCGGTGCCAGCGCCGGCGCCGGGACGGAGACGGCCGTGGTGCCCGCCGCTACCGCCGCGGCGGCACCCGCCCCCGCCACGGCCACCGCGGCAGGCTCGGCCCAACCCTGCGATGCGCCTTGCGAATCAACGGGCGCATCGCGCAGCGGCGCAGCCGCCAGTGCATCGGCCTCGCGCACCACGGCGGCGGCTTCGTCCGGCGCCATCTGCAGGGCCGTGCCCAGGCGTTGCAGAAAGGCCTTTTCCTGGGCATTGCACACACCGTCGGCATCGCACACGCCCACGGCCATTTCGTAGGCCAGTTGGCGCAGCGCGGGCGTGTCCAGCGCCTGGGCCGCGTCCTCGATGCGCACGCGCTGCAGCAGCACGTCCTGGTAGAGCTTCATCAGGTCCAGGCCGGTGCCGGCGCTGAGCGACTCGGCCAGCTGGCGCAGGTGTTCGCGCTCGCGCTCGTCCTTGTGTTCGTCGGCAAAGGCCGCCATCAGGCTGATGGCCATCACGGCGCGGGTGTGTTCGGGTTGCATGGATCGGTATTCCTCGGGTGGCAAAAACGAAAAGGCATCAAAGGGGAGAGACGGTCGGCCGGCGCCGCGTGCACGGGCCGCCGGCCTCCAACAGGCTGGCGGGCCGGCGCGGTGCCGATCCGGGTTCCCGCTGCGCTGTATGCGTTGGTTTTGCAGAGGAAGGAAAGCGCAGCCGCCGCAATGGCGGAGCGATCCCCGGGCTGCATCTAGGAGCGAAAGCGCGGTTTTCAATAGGCCGGTGGCGCGCGATGCCGGATTTGGCTGACAGCCAGGACTTCGTCGTCCCGACGACAATGCGGCCTGCCACAACAACACACCTGCATGCCGCGCATGCGGACCAGAAAGGCCCGTCTTCCATGACTGCACCCGTCCCTACCGCGGCCGACGCCGACGCACCCGCGCCCCGCGCCTACACCGCCGAGGAGAAGCGCCACCGCGTCTTCTCCATCATGGCGGCCTCGTCGGGCAACCTCGTCGAATGGTTCGACTTCTACGTGTATGCCTTCTCGGCGCTGTACTTCGCGCCGGCCTTCTTCCCCAAATCGGACCCCACCGCCCAGTTGCTGAACACCGCCGGCGTGTTCGCCGCGGGCTTTCTCATGCGGCCCATCGGCGGGTGGCTGTTCGGGCGCATCGCGGACAAGTACGGGCGCAAGACCTCGATGCTGATCTCGGTCACCATGATGTGCGCGGGCTCCCTCGTCATCGCCGGCCTGCCCACCTATGCCGCCATCGGCGCCTGGGCGCCCTTCCTGCTTCTGATGTGCCGCCTGTTCCAGGGGCTTTCGGTGGGCGGCGAATACGGCACCACCGCCACCTACATGAGCGAGGTGGCGCTGCGCGGCCAGCGCGGCTTCTTCTCCTCGTTCCAGTACGTGACGCTGATCGGCGGGCAGCTGCTGGCGGTGCTGGTCATCGTGATCCTGGAGACGCTGCTGAGCGAGGCCGAGCTGAAGGCCTGGGGCTGGCGCATTCCGTTCGTGATCGGCGCCATCTCGGCCGTGGTCGCGCTGCTGCTGCGCCGCACCCTGCACGAGACGCAGACCGACGCCGCCAAGCAGAACAAGGAAGCCGGCACCATGGGCGGGCTGTTCCGCCACCACAAGGCGGCCTTCTTCACCGTGCTGGGCTACACGGCCGGCGGCTCGCTGATCTTCTACACGTTCACCACCTACATGCAGAAATACCTGGTGAACACGGTGGGCCTGCCCATCAAGACCACCAGCTACGTGATGACGTGCGCGCTGTTCGTGTACATGTGCATGCAGCCGCTGTTCGGGGCGCTGTCGGACCGCATCGGCCGGCGCAACAACATGCTGCTGTTCGGCGCGCTGGGCGCGCTTTGCACGGTGCCCATCCTCACGGCGCTGCAGCACACGACCAGCCCCTACGTGGCCTTCGTGCTGATCGCGCTGGCCCTGGCCATCGTGAGTTTCTACACCTCCATCAGCGGCATCGTGAAGGCAGAGATGTTCCCGCCCGAGGTGCGCGCACTGGGCGTGGGCCTGGCCTACGCGGTGGCCAACGCGATCTTCGGCGGCTCGGCCGAGTACGTCGCGCTGGGGCTCAAATCCATCGGCCATGAGACGGTGTTCTTCTGGTACGTGACCGGCATGATGGTGCTGGCGTTCGTGGTCAGCCTGCGCCTGCCGCGCCAGGCGAGCTATCTGCACCACGACCATTGACGGGGCCGGCCCGGCCGCGTCGGCCGGGCCGCACCGCCCCCCCGCCCCCCCCGCCCCCCACGCACTGCCCCGCGCCCTGCCGCCGAATGCCTGGGCCACCGAATTCAGAACTTTTAAGGTGCCGGCCAGTGGCCTCGCCAGCGGCGGCACCTGGTGCGCTGCAGCGCAAAAAATCCATGCCCGACAAGGACTTGGCGCTGCCATCGGGTCGCGCCAGCACCCCTTGCAGCCCTTCGCCCGCGCCCTCGCGGGCCGCCCTCCCCCGCGTACATTGATCGCCGTGGCACGGGCCCTGACCCGCGCCACGGCAAAAAATCAATTCGGAGGACCGCGGCATGAGCCATTCCCATACTTCCCGCAGGCAAGCCCTGCAGCACCTGGCCAGCCTGACCGCCGGCTTTTCGTTGTGGAGCCTGCAGCACAGTGCCGCCTGGGCGCAGAACCCGGCCGACAACCCGCAGAACTGCGCCCCGCCCACGCCGCCCGGCCCGGCGACGCCCTTCCAGGGCGGCAAGATCGCCGTCAAGCCGCGCAAGAGCGCCTTCGCCCTGACCGATGCCGAGATCGCCAGCCTCACCAAGGGCTGGCAAGGGCTGCGCGACATCACCGCCCAGAACCCCAACAGCCCCACCGGCTGGCTGCGCCAGAGCTACGTGCACTGCTGGGCCTGCGGCGGCGGCACCGACGGCCAGCAGGGCGAGGAAATCCATTCGAGCTGGTGGTTCCCGCCATGGCACCGCGCCTACCTGTTCTTCCTGGAGCGCGCCCTGGTCAAGGCCTCGGGCGACCCCGACCTGCGCCTGCCGTATTGGGACTGGAGCACCCAGAGCCCCTCGACCCAGACCTTCCCGCAGATCTACGCCAGTGCCGGCAGCGCCCTGTACGATCCGCTGCGCAACCCCGCCAACGTGAAGCCGGGTGCCCGGATCCCTGCCGCCTTCGTGGGCCCGAAGGCCATGTCCATCGTGCTGAACTCGCCCACCTACGCCTTGTTCGGCGGGGTCAACACGGCCATCGGCGGCGGCAGCCCCGGCACGCTGGAGACCATTCCCCACAACCACGTGCACGTGTGGACGGGCACCGATGGCAGCCAGTCGCCCAACTACGGCTCCGACATGGGCGTGCTCTCCACGGCCGCCCGCGACCCGGTCTTCTTCGCCCACCATTCCAACGTGGACCGCATGTGGAGCAGCTGGGTTGCGGTCGACCCCTCGCACACCAACCCGCCGGATGCGGACTGGAACGGCCACGCCTGGAACTTCTACGACGAAAACGGCGTGTGGACCTCCATGAAGGTCAGCGACGTCGTCAACTCCGAAAACCTGGGCTACGTGTACGACTCGCTGGCCACACCCCCGAAGCCCCTGCGCAGCGCCGTGCGGACAGCAGGCGCCAGCCAGCCGGCACCGGCCGAGAACGCGGCCCTGGCGCATCCCGCGCAGCCGCTGGTGGTGCTGGCCGCGCCCCAAAAGCGCAACCTGGGCACCGCGCCCGTCACGCACAAGGCCGCGCTGCCGGAGGGCTTTCGCAAGCCGCTCGCCGCGCTGGCGGCCAACCAGTCGTCGCGGCTGTACCTGCTGCACATCGACGACGTGACCACCCCGCCCGACCGCAGCGTGAGCGCCAAGGTGTACGTGAACCTGCCCAACGCCAACGCCAGCACCACCACCGAGTCGCCCAACTTCGTGGGAATGATCTCCAGCGTGGCCAAGACCACGCCCGCGAACACGGCGGGGCATGCGGCGCACCACCAGGCCGGTATCCGCTATTCGTTCGTGATCGACGAGGAGACGGCCCGCCTGATCGCGCGGGACAAGGCCGTCACCGTCACGCTGGTGCCGGTGGACAGCAACGGCGCGACGCCGCGCCGGTCACAGCTGAACTACGGCCGGATCACGCTCACGCCGCTGCCTTGAAGAACCGGCCCTGAAGGCCAGGCCCCGGCCCGACGCGCGGCATGCTGGCTGCGCAGCGGGCCGGGGCCTGCGCTTTTTTCAGGCCGCTGCGGCTCCGTCAGGTGGGCGCGGTGCCAGCCCCAGCGCCGCCAGCTCGGGCGACACCCGCTCCCAGGCCACGTCGCACCGGGGCTGCGTGCGCTCGCTCGGCAACGCGGGCGTGCGCAGCGCCCATTGCGCGCCGGCCACCACGCTGTCGATCACCGGCACGCCCACCTCGGGCTGGATCGCGCCGGCCATGCCGGCCAGGCCCGCGCCCCCGAGGATGACGGCCTGCACGCCCATCTGCCGCACCACGTCGCGGCAGGCCTGGGCGAGCAGCGCCCGCGCCGCCGCAGGGTCCGCGGCCAGTTGCGCGCCGGTGGGTGCCACCGTGTGGATGCCCGCCAGCATGGGCGCATGCCCCAGTGCCTGCGCCAGGCGCTGCAGCATGGGCCCCCAGCGCTCGCCGCCGGTGACGATGCCGAAGCGCCCTTGCCGCGCCGCCGTGATGAAAGAGGCCTCGGCCAGCCCGGTCACCGGCACGGGGCTGCTCTCGCGCAGCGCCATCAGGCCCGGATCTCCGAAACAGCCGACCAGCACCGCATCGGGCGCGCTGCCGCCGTCCGCCAGCGCCGCGGCCCAGGCGTCCAGCGCGGCGTGCGAGGCCACCGCGTAGCTGGCCTCGCAGGCGATGTAGGGCGCGCCGAACCGGGCCGTGGCCGTGCGCACCTGCACGTGCGATCCGGCGGCGGCCTGCACGTGGCGCTGCAGCAAGGCGCTCACGCTGGCCGAGGTGTTGGGGTTGATGACGAGCAGTTGGCGCATGCGTTGCCTTGTTGTCCGGGTGAGCGGCGCGCGTCAGGCCGCGCGGCCCGCGCCCAGCAGTTGCACCAGGTCCGGCGCCGCGTCCTGCGGGGGCGTGAATTCAAGCTGCGATTCGATGCGCGCCAGGTGGTCCAGCATG
Source organism: Acidovorax sp. BLS4 (assembly GCF_032929295.1). Taxonomy (NCBI): domain Bacteria; kingdom Pseudomonadati; phylum Pseudomonadota; class Betaproteobacteria; order Burkholderiales; family Comamonadaceae; genus Acidovorax; species Acidovorax sp. BLS4. The sequence continues at coordinate 3,279,780 of NZ_CP136797.1, read as the reverse complement.
CGCCGCGCGGCCTCGCCCGCATCGCGCAGGCGGATCGCGTCGATCAGCGCGCGGTGCTCGCGGCAGCCGCAGGCCGTGGCCTCTTCGCGGGCCTGCACATGGCTGGGGCTGTAGGTCATGAGGATGAGTGATGTGCGCGACACCAGCTCGCGCAGGATGCGCCCCAGCGTCTGGTGGCCGGCCGCCTGCGCGATGTGCAGGTGAAAGTCCCCCGACAGCCGGATCGCCCGGCGCATGTCGCCCGCCTGGCGCGAGGCCTCCTCGTCGGCCACGCTCTGCACCAGCCAGGCCACGTCCTGCGCGGTGGCCGTCTCCACGAAGAGCGACACCAGGCGCGGCTCGATCAGGCGGCGCGCCTCGAACACCTCGCGCGCCTCCTGCACCGTGGGCTGGGCGATGGAGGCGCCGCGGCGCGGCGTGAGGGTGACCACCTGCTCACCTGCCAGGCGCACCAGCACCGGCCGCACGCGGGTGCGCGACACGCCGAAGGCCATGGCCAGCTTGTCTTCCACCAGCTTGGTGCCGGGCGGCAGGCGATGGTCCAGGATGGCCGAGACCATGCGCTCGTACATGTCGTTGTCGCTCAGCAGGCCGTCGTCGGCATCGGTCGCAGGCAGCGCGGCGGTGCGCGGGGACGCGGCCCTGCGGCGCGGCGCGGCCGCGGCACGGGGGGCGCGGCCGGCGGGTGCGGGAGGCTTCATCGGGCGGCCCCCGCGCGGCGACCGCGCCCGAGCAGCCACACCAGCGCCAGGGTGAGCCCCATCACCACGAAAGAAACCACCGTGGTCAGCGTGCCCAGCGCGTAGATCGACGGCGTGGTCACGGTCGATGTCAGCCCCTGCAGTTCCAGCGGCAGCGTGTTCACGTCGCCGATGGCCTGCGAGGTGCGGGCGATCTCGTCCCAGCTCAGCGTGAAGCCGAACATGCCGATGCCCACCACCGACGGCGCCACCAGCGGCAGCACCACGTGCGCGAAGCCCTGCCACGGCGTGGCGCCCAGGTCCCGCGCCGCCTCTTCGTAGGCCGGGTTGAAGCGGTTGAACACCGCGAACATGATGAGCAGGCCGAACGGCAGCGTCCACGTGAGGTGCGCGCCCAGGGCCGAGGTGAAAAGGCCCAGAGAGGTGCCGAAGCCCTCCAGCGTCTCCTGCAGGCCCAGCCAGCCCAGCACCGCCTTGATGGCGGTATCGATCAGTCGGAACTCCAGCCCGATGCCCAGCGACACGATGATGGACGGCATGATGAGGCTGGCCACCACCACGAAGAACAGCGTGTTGCCGCCTGCCAGCCGCTTGCGAAAGGCCAGGCCCGCCAGCACCGACAGCACCACGGTGCACGCCATCACGGCCAGACCGAGGGCGAGCGAACGCCGCAGCGCCGCGCCGATGTCCACCACGCCCAGCCCCTCGGCCAGCTGGCGGAACCAGTGCAGCGACAGGCCGCGCATCGGAAAGGTCAGCCCGCCTTCGGGGCCCTGGAAGCTCAGCACGAAGATGACCAGCATGGGCCCGTACATGAACAGCACGAACAGAACGAACACCATCGCCAGCAGCCAGAAGCTGAGCGGGCGCGGCTCGCGCAGGCGGGTTTTGTTCATGGAAAGGGCCTCCATGCCATGGGAAAGACGAAGGGGGCGGTGCCTGCGCGGGGCACTGCGCAAAAGGATGTGCGTGCGTGAACGGCCATGGCTCAAAGCTCCTTGCGGATGTCCACCAGCCGCGTGAGGCCGTAGATGGTCATCAGCACGACGGCCAGCAGGATCACGGCATTGGCCGCCGCCAGCGGAAACTGCAGGTACGAGGTCTGCACCTGGATGATCTTGCCCACCGAGGCGATCTGCTGCCCGCCCATCACGCCGATGGTGACGAAGTCGCCCATGACGATGGTGATGACGAAGATCGAGCCGATGATGATGCCGGTGCGCGACAGGGGCACGATCACGTTCCACAGCGTCTGCCAGCCCGAGGCGCCGGAGTCGCTCGCGGCCTCCAGCAGGCTGCGGTCGATGCGCATCATGCTGTTGAAGATGGGCACGATCATGAACATGGTGTACAGGTGCACGAAGGCCAGCACCACGGAAAAATCGGAGAACAGCAGCCACTCGATCGGGGTCTGGATCAGGTGCAGGTCGATCAGCGTCTGGTTCACCAGCCCATTGCGCCCCAGCAGCGGCACCCACGAGATCATGCGGATCACGTTGGAGGTCCAGAACGGGATGGTGCACAGCACGAACAGCAGCGTCTGCATGCCGGGCGAGCGCACGTGGAAGGCCAGGAAGTACGCCACCGCGAAGCCCAGCACCAGCGTGATGCCCCACACCAGCAGGCTGAACTTGAGGGTGGACAGGTAGGTGCGCAGCGTGGTGCACAGGTCGGCCGTGTTGCCGCAGCCCTCGAACACCGACAGGTAGTTCTTGAAGGTGAAGCCGGGCAGCAGCTCGTATTCGTTGAAGTCCCAGAAGCTCACCATCAGGATGAGCCCGAGCGGGACGAGAAAGAACAGCACGAACACCGCGGTGAACGGCGCAGCCTGCCACCAGGCCGCGATGCCGCGGCCGGGCGCGGCGGCCACGGCGGCGGTATGGGAGGTCGAAGGAGGGCTCATGGTGCGGTGGAACGTGCTGAAAGGGACGACGAAAGGAGCATGCCAATCGAAGACGCCGGGCGGCAGGCGCCGCCCGGTTTCATCGGTCAGGCCGCGACGAATTCATTCCATTTCTGGACCATGTAGTTGTTCTCGTCCATCAGCGCGTTCCAGCAGGCGATGCCGCCCATGCGCGACTCGTAGCTGCCGCCGTCGCGCACGCTGCCGGCCTTGGCCAGCAGGTCGCCATTGGGGCTCTTGATGTCCTGCGCGGCGGGCTTGCCTTCCATCCAATAGGCCCACTCGTAGGCTTCCATCTTGGCCTTGGCGGTCTCCAGCACGGCGCTGTAGTAGCCCTGGCGGTTGAGGTACGCACCGGCCCAGCCGTCGAGGAACCAGTTGATGAACTCGTACGCGCCGTCCAGCTTCTTGCCCGACAGCGTGGCCGGCAGCCCGAAGCCCGCCGCCCAGGCGCGGTAGCCCTCCTTGAGCGGCTGGAAGTTGCAGGCGATGCCCTTGGTGCGCACCGCCGTCACCGCCGGGCTCCACATGGACTGGATCACCACCTCGCCCGAGGCCATCAGGTTGACCGACTCGTTGAAGTCCTTCCACAGCGCGCGGAACTGGCCGGCGCGCTTGGCTTCGATCAGGGTCTTGATCGTGAGGTCGATCTCCTTCTTGGTCATGTTGCCCTTGTCGGGGTACTTGTACAGGCCCATGGCCTCGACCACCATCGCCGCATCCATGATGCCAATGGAAGGAATGTTCAGGATGGCCGTCTTGCCCTTGAACTCGGGGTTCAGCAGCTCGGCCCAGGAATCGATGGGGCGCTTGATCAGGTCGGGGCGGATGCCCAGCGTGTCGGCGTTGTACACGGTGGGAATCAGGCTCATGAACTGCGTCGGGCTCTTGGCGAACACCTTGCTCTTTTCGCCTTCGAGGTAGATCACCTTCTTGGGCGCGGTGCCCTGCTCGCCCACCGCCTTGCCGCCCACCATGCCGGTGGTGAACAGCGGGGTGATCTTGTCGGCATTCTTGATGCGCTTGGTGTCGATGCCCTTGAGGTTGCCCGTGGGCACGATCTTCTTGAGCGAGAAGTACTCGGTGTCGATCAGGTCGAAGCTGTTGGGCGCGGTGACGGCGCGCTTGGTCACGTCGTCCGTGGTCACGGCCACGTACTGGATCTCGATGCCCGTGTCGGCCTTGAATTTTTCAGCGATGGCCTTGTCCTGGTTCACCGCCGTGCCCAGGTAGCGCAGCACGATCTTCTCCTGCGCATGGATGGCCGGGAACATGCCGGCGGCCAGGATGCCGGCCGTGCCCTTGAGCAGCGAGCGGCGCTGCACGGCGGACGACGGGGCAGCGAGGGATTCGGAAGACGCATCGGACATGGAAAGCTCCTAGGTTGAACGAAGGGACAGGGGGAAAGGGAAATCTTTTGTCGACCAGCGGAGGCAGGAGCCGCGACGCCCGGTGCGTTGCGGCTGCCGGCCTGCAGCGCCTCAGGCCGGCACCGCGACGGCGGCACCTGCCGAGGCCGGTGTGGACGGCGCCTGCAGCGGATGCGCGCGCTCAGGCCGCCAGTGCAGCCGCACCGCATCGCCCACCAAGTAAGGCCGGGCGGCGTAGGCGTCTTCAGACACCATCACGGAATACGCGGCGGTTGTGCTGGACGACACCACGGCGCCCTCGTCCTGCAGGCCCAGCAGCACGTAGGTGCCCTGGTACTCCACATCGGTCACCACCGCGCCGATGTGGCTCGACCCGGCCGGCAGCGCCTCGCCCACCGCGGCGATCTGCAGGTGGTCGGTGCGCACGCCCACTGGCCCGGACGGTGTGACGATCACGTTGTGCCCGCCCATGAAGCGCGCCACGAATTCGCTCGCGGGCCGGTTGTAGACCGTGTGCGGCGAGCCCACCTGCTCGATGCGGCCATGGTTCATCACCACCATCGTGTCGGCCAGGGCCATGGCCTCTTCCTGCGAATGGGTCACGTGGATGAAGGTCAGCCCCAGCTCCTTTTGCCAGCGCCGCAGCTCGGCGCGCATCTGGATGCGCAAGAACGGGTCGAGCGCGGACAACGGCTCGTCCAGCAGCAGCACGCGCGGCTCGGTGATGAGGGCGCGCGCCAGCGCCACGCGCTGCTGCTGCCCGCCCGACAGCTCCGCCGGCTTGCGGTCGGCCAAGTGCCCCATCGCCACGCGCTCCAGCAGTGCCCGCGCGCGCGCCTGCCGCTCGGCCTTGCCCACGCCCTTCATCTTGAGACTGAACGCCACGTTGTCCAGCGCGGACAGGTGGGGAAAGAGGGCGAAGCTCTGGAACATCATCGCCGTGCCCCGCTCGGCCGCCGGAAGGTCGGTGATGTTGCGGTTTTCCAGCAGCACATCGCCACTGGTCACCGACTCGTGCCCCGCGATCATGCGCAGCGTGGTGCTCTTGCCGCAGCCCGAAGGCCCCAGCAGGCAGCAGTAGCTGCCGCTGGCAATGCGCAGATCGATGCCATCGACGGCAGGCTTGCCCTGCGCATAGCGCTTGGTGAGCGCAACGATTTCGATGGCGGCGGGGGCCGAGGGGTGGGAGGTGGCATCCATGCCGGGGCATCACGCAAACGCCATGCCAGCCTGGAATACCGTTTCTGCACCGTTTTGTATACAAAAACCGCACGTTCGGGAGATCAGCGCACCGGGCTGGCGATTGGAAGCACCAGCGTAGCCACCTGCCAGCCGGTTACGTGATTTTCGTGCAAATAAAGTAAGAGAGCGTTGCAAACGGTGGTTTCGCGGAACAGCACTTTTAAGATGCGCCGCTCGGAGCCGCTGAGCCCGTTCGTTCGCAACGACGAACAGAAGAAGACAACGCCATCAGGGAGAAAAAATGACAAACGCATGGGAAGACACCGCACCTCGTGCCAACCGGCCGATGGCCAGACATGCACAGGGAAAAGCCCCCTGGCTGCGATGGCAGCGCACTTTCGTCGAGGCCACCACGCCAAGGCCTCGTGCTGGCAGAGCGTCCACGTCGCTCAGGCACCTGATCGCTGCGCCCCCAATCGTCTTCCCATGAAATCCCACACCTCTTCACTCTCCACCCACCGCGCGGCCTTCCGCCAGCCCCGCTTTTGGCAGGCCTGGCCGCGATGGGCGTTGCTGCTTCTCGCGGGCATGCCGCTGGCCCTGCTGGCCGGGTCCCTGCTCTCCTCCCGCGCTTTCAACACCGCAGAGCTCATGCACACCGATGTGTGCGGCGGGAGTGACTACAGCCTGGAGTTCTACGATTACAGCGACGGCGCGGGCTACGTGAAACTGGTGGACCAGGCCGGGCGGTCGTATGGACGCGCCGAGCATTCGGATGCCGACGCGCTTCGCCCGGTGTGGGCCGACGATTGCCTGTCGGTCACGGTCAGCACGGACCGGCGCCGCGTGCGGCTGGAGGTCAAGCCCTGAACGGCCCCTGGCCTGTGTGACCCACCGCGTTCATGCAGGGTGTTCAGGCGCCCCACTCACCCTCCCTGGGTGCGTGCGGCAGGCAGCCGGCTGAACGCCAGGCGCCAGTTCGGGCGCCCCCCGCCGAGCCGCTCCGCCAGGGCGGCGCACTCGGGGTCGTAGGCAGCGGCCAGGAACAGCAGCGGCAGTGCGTCGCGCGGCTCGTACAGGCTGCCGACCACATGGCCCCGCTCGCCATTGTCCGAGCGCGCCTTGTCGAATCGCACATCGCTGCGCACAAACTCGGCATGCGTCTTCTCACCCCTCAGGTACGGCATCAGCCACGCCACGCTGTGGGCAATGGAGGCGCCGTTCGCCGCCTTCCAGTGGTAGAAATCCTCGCCCTGTTCCGCGAAGGCCAGCGCCAGCGTGACGAGCGGGCGCAGGTCGTACACGTGGTAGGACAGCGCATCGCGCTCCTGGAAATCGACGCTTTCGCCGCTGGCAAGCAGGTTGTCGTTGATCTGCGCACGCAGGCCGTCCCGCGCGTAGGCGATCAGCCGTGCATCGCCGATTGCGAAGCCGATGAGGCCGACGATCTTCAGGCGATGGCTGTGCCAGTTGTTGGTGGCGGTTTTCTTCTTCATCTCCCGCGACCCCATCTCGGCTTCGGCGATGCGGTGCATCCAGCCATCGACCGATCCGCGTGTGGAAGCGTCCAGGTCGGCCCGCACCAGCCGATACCCGAAGATGGCGGGCTCCAGGCCGGTTTCATCGATGGGCTGGCCGGTCGGTCGGTTGACCTGTGCCCAGCGCAGCAGGTAGTCGCCCGCCTTCGCCGCATGGCGCGGGTCGTGGTCGAGCCGGTAGGTGATGGCCAGCGCCTGGATCTTGTCCATGTCCTGCAGGCCCGCTTCGGTCTGGGCCTTGAGCGGATCGCCCCGCAGCCGGCCGCCAGTGGTCAGCACGGCCACGGGCCGGGGCTCGCTCTTCATCGCGTCTTCGGCGATGCGCCGCTGGGCGGCCATGGCACTGCGCCATGCGGGGACGGTGGCCGATTGTTCTCGCGCCTGATCCCATTGCCGGGGCGTGGGCCACAGCGTCTGTGCCTGCGCCAGGCAAGCGCAAGACAACGCCACCCAGGCCAGAGCCGTCAGGACGACGTTGCGCCCGCTGCGGGAAAAAGGCATGGCGTGCCGCACTTTCCATAGAACCATTGACATTGATCTTCCCTGGTGGATGGCGCCGCACTGCACTGCGCAACTGGCGGGCTGACGTGCGGAACGCATCCGGTGAGCTGAGGAGACCACCGCCGGCGCGATGGACCAGAAAGCCGGAGGACAGGTCAGTCGCCAAGCGACTCCTGTGCACCGGTACCAAACCATGATGGCGTGCGGCCGCATCGCCCATGCTTCCAACGGTTTCAGCCTGGGGCGGACCCATTCATCGGCATCCGCGCGAGCACGCCTCACACGCACATTCCGCGTGCAAGCAAGTACCTATCAAGATTGAAACACCTATTTACATAAACACCGGCGAAAGATAGTCTGGCGCCGATTTCTACCGCCTCGGCCGCACACCGGCACGTGGCCGTCCCTTCGGCCCAACGCGATCACCCAGGAAACGACCTGTGAACCACTCCAGAAAAATCCGCCTCTCCCTGCTGAATGCCGCCCTCGCTGCCGCTTGCCTGGTACATGCTCCTCTGGTATTGGCAGCGGACGTGCGCATCACCGTGCCTTCAGCAGGCGGCTTCGTGGTGCGCAGCGCCAATGGAACGCAAGAGGGGCTGCGGGTGCAGGATGGTGGCGGTGTCTTTCTGCCCACCCTCTCCACGCGCACACCCGTGGCCACGGTGCTGTGCTTTGAAACCACGACGGGCGCCCTGGGTCCCTGTGCAGCAGGCGTGGCGGCCGGTCCGACCGGCGCCACGGGCGCGACCGGGGCGACTGGCGCCACCGGTGTCACCGGCGCTGCGGGTGTCACGGGACCTGCGGGCACCGCCGGCGCTGCAGGCGCCACGGGAGCCACCGGGGCCACCGGGCCGACAGGCGCCGCCGGTGCGACGGGAGCGACCGGGTCGACAGGTGCCACGGGCGAGGGCTATGCCAACGGCACGGCTGGTGGGCAGATCACGTTGACGTCGTCGTCCGCGCCCTTCAGTCCGCAGGCTCCCGTCACGCTGACGGGAGACGCGAGCCTGAGCAATGCCGGCGTGCTCACCATCGCGGACGGCGCCATCACCGGCAACAAGATCGCCAACCTCAGCATCAACAATGCCAACATTGCCGTGAATGCCATCACCACCAGCAAGGTGGCGAATGGCACCGTGACCACCAGCAAGATGGCCGACCAGGCGATTTCCACGCTCAAGCTGCTGGACTCGGCGGTGACCAACGTCAAGCTGGCCGACGATGCGGTGAGCGTGTCCAAATTGCAGGGAGGTGCCTCCGCCGGGGCCCGAACCTACCTGCGCTCGGACGGCGTGTGGGTGCAGCCCGGGCAGCTCGTACAGGGCGGCACCCTGACATCGGGCTCCACCGTGCCCAGCACCCCGACCGGAGGGGTCTACTACGCGGCCCAGGGCGGCAGCACGCTGAACCTGCCCCCTGCGAACGTGGCGGGGCAGACGCTCACCATCATCACCCTCGATCCACAGAACGGCGCGTCGGTCATCCTGCAGGCCTCGGGCGCGGACACCATCGTGAATGCAAGCTTCAGCGGCAACGGCATCGGCAGCACCTTGCAGGGCGCCTTCAAGTACTTCCTGCTCAGCGACGGCAACGGGCGGTGGTTCGTGAACTGAAGCGCTCCGGCCGCAGAACGGCGGCGCCTTGCCCACCGCCGCCCGGTTCACGCCTTCGGCCCGGTCCCCCGCGGCCCCACCGCCGACATTCCGATGCCCAGCACCGCCAGTGCCCCCGTCAGCCCCACGATGGCCGGCCACCCGCCGTGCTGCCAGAACCATCCGCCCATCGATCCGACCACGCTCGAACCCATGTAGTAGAACCAAAGGTAGAGCGATGCCGCGTGCCCCTTGGTCAGTCCGGCCAGCGGGCCGATGGATGAACTGGCGATCGAGTGGCCGATGAAGAAGCCGGTGGTCACCAGCGCGATGCCGGCGAACACGCCCCACAGCGACGGCGACAGGGTGAGCAGCGTGCCGCCCAGCATGAACGCGAAGCCCGCGGCGAGCAGCCCGCGCCGGCCCAGGCGGTCCGCCAGCCGACCCGCCACGGACGACGACACGATGCCGAAGCCGAACACCAGGAACATCAGGCTGATCTGCGTCTGGCTGAGGCCGTAGGGTGCGCCGGACAGGCGGAACGTGGCGTAGTTGAACAGCGTCACGAAGATGCTCGTCAGCAGAAAACCGATGGCGAACAGCCGCAGCAGCCCGCGGTGGCGCAGGTGGCCGCCCCAGGCCCGAAGGTGGTAGCGGATCTGCAGCCCGGGCTGGGGCGTGAAGTGGCGCGACCGCGGCAGCAGCACGAGAAAGCCGATGGCGGACAGCAGGCACAGCGCGCCCAGGCAGCCCAGCGCGGCGCGCCAGCTCACCCATTCGGTGAGCACGCCCATGCCCACGCGCCCCATCATTCCGCCGAACGCGGTGCCCGCCACATACAGGCCCATGGTGTGCGCCAGATGGCGCGGGTCGATCTCCTCGGCCAGGTAGGCCATGGCCACGGCCGGCACGCCGCCCAGCACCAACCCTTCCAGCGCGCGGGCCACCAGCAGACCATGCCAGCTGGGCACGATGGCCGCGGCGATGTTCAGCAGCGAGGCCAGCGCCATCGAGGCGAACATCAACCCGCGCCGCCCCAGCGCCTGCGAAAACGCCCCCGCCAGCACGATCGCCACGGCCAGCAGGCCGGTGGTCAGCGACAGCGGCAAGGCGCTCTGCGCGGGGCTGATGCCGAACGATCGGGCAAACGCCGGCAGCAGCGGCTGCACGCAGTAGATGAGCGAAAAACTGGCGAAGCCCGCCAGGAACAGCGCCGCGGCGGCACGCCGGTAATCCGCGGAGCCGCGCGCGATCCAGCCCAAAGCGGACGTGCCCGGCGGCGTGGATCGGGCCGAGGACGGTTCGGCCAAGGGCATGGCGGAAGGCGGGGCGAGGTCTGGAGAGGCGGTCAACGAAGGCATGGGTCGAACAATGGACAGCAGAGCAAGGCGGCGAGGGAAAGGCGCTGCGCCGAAAGGCAGCCAGCGCTGGAATCTAGGCGCTTCCCTCATATATGTCCAATATATGATTCATCTCATCACCATACTTATTTCAGATACCCGATGGAACTGCGCCACATCCGCTACTTCATCGCCGTGGCCGAGGAAGGCAACTTCACCCGGGCCGCGGCGCGCCTGGGCATCGCGCAGCCGCCGCTGAGCCTGCAGATCAAGGACCTGGAAGCCGAGGTGGGCGTGCCGCTGTTCCACCGCGTGCCGCACGGCGCACAGCTCACCGACGCGGGCCGCGCTTTCCTGGAAGGCGTGGGCGGCCTGCCGGCGCGCACCTTCGACGCCGTGCGCGCAGCGCAGCGGGCGGCGCGCGGCGAGGCGGGCGTGCTGCACCTGGGCTTCACCGGCTCGTCCGCGCTCAATCCCGTGGTCGTGCAGGCCATCCGCTCGTACCGCCGCGGATTCGCGCAGGTGGAACTCAGGATCGACGAGGGCAACTCCCTCACCCTGGTGGAGCGGCTGCGCGACGGGCGGCTGGACATCGCCATCCTGCGCCCGGACGGCCTGGACGCCACGGGCCTGCACTTTCACCGCTATCCGGACGAGCCGCTGATCGTGGCGCTGCCGGCCAGCCACGCCGCCTCGCGCAGGGGCCCGCGCATCGACCTGCAGAAGTTGCGCGGCGAGCCCTTCATCCTCACGCCCCGGCCGCTCGGCCCCAGCCTGTTCGATGCCTCGGTGGCGGCCTGCCGCGCGGCGGGCTTCGAGCCGCAACTGGGCCCCACGGCGCCGCAGATCGTGTCGATCCTCGCACTGGTCGCCGCCGAGCTGGGCGTGGCACTGGTGCCTGCCTCCATGCGGCACCTGGCCTTCAAGGGCGTGGCTTACCGGTCGCTCAGCAGCCAGTCGGCCCTGGTGAGCCTGGCCGTCGCCCACCGCGAGGGCGACCGTTCGCCCTTCGTGCAGAACTTCGTCACGCTGGCCCGGCCCGCGGCCCGGTAGGCCAGGACACTTTCCGGCACGCGCGCCGCCCGGGTCACACCTTGCCGGCGACCCCCGCCGATTCGAAGCTCGCCATCTCGCGCAGCACGGCGCAGGCCGATTGCAGCAGGGGCCAGGCCAGCGCAGCGCCCGAGCCCTCGCCCAGCCGCAGGCCCATGTCCAGCAGCGGCTCGGCCTGCAATTCGCCCAGCAGCAGCGTATGGCCCCGCTCGCCCGATCGGTGGGCGAACACGCAGCGCTCCAGCACGGCGGGCGCCAGGCGGCTGGCCACCAGCACGGCCGCGCTGGTGATGAAGCCGTCCACCACGATCACCCGGCGCTCGCTGGCGGCCTGCAGCACCGCGCCCACCAGGGTGGCCACCTCCAGCCCACCCAGCGCGGCCAGTGCCTGCAATGGCCCGGTGGCCTGCGCGTTGGCCTCCAGTGCCTGCTGCAGCACCGCGCGCTTGCGCGCCACGCCCTCGGCATCCAGGCCGGTGCCCGCGCCCGTGCAATCGCCGATCGGCAGGCCGCACAGGCGCGACAGCAGCAGCGAGGCGACCGATGTGTTGCCGATGCCCATCTCGCCCAGCAGCAGCGCGTTGCCAGGCAAGCCGCGCACGATGGCGCAGCCGTTGGCAATGGCCTGTGCGCACTGCGCCTCGGTCATGGCCGGGCCTACCGACGCATCGGCTGTGCCGGCTGCCACGCGGGTGTGGCTGAGCAGGCGCGGTTGTCCCGGCGCGCTGTCGCGCGGCGCAATGACGCGTGCCACGCCGCAGTCGGCCACGGTCAGGTCCAGGCCATGCTGGCGCGCCAGCACGCTCACCGCCGCACCGCCAGCCAGGAAGTTCTCCACCATCTGCCAGGTGACATCGCTCGGAAACGCCGACACGCCGCGCGCCGCCAGGCCGTGGTCGGCCGCGCACACCAGCATCTGCGGCTGGCGCAGCTCGGGCGCCTCGGTGCCCAGGATGCGGCCGATGCGCAGCGCCAGCGACTCCAGCCGGCCCAGAGCGCCCAGCGGCTTGGTCTTGTGGTCCAGCAGGTGCTGCAGGCGAGCGGCCAGGGCCTCGTCGGACAACGGAGCCACGGCGGGCAGCGGCAGATCAACGGCAAGGGTCATCGGTCATTCACTCCACGAAAACGGTGGGAAAAACAAAACAGGAAAGGCTTCCGCGCCGCACGCCGTGGCCGGCGCTGCGCACCGGGTCATGCGCGGCCCCGGTGGGCCTGCAGCCACTGCGGGCTGAACCACGTGTCGATGCCGCCGGCCAGCCGGTCGAACACGGCGTCGAGCGTGGGTGCGTCGGCTCCGAAGAGCGCGCGCAGGATGCCCGCGTCCTCGAACAGGCCATGCAGGTACAGCCCCAGCACGTTGCCGCGCGCGTTCTGCCATGCCAGGCCCGGGATCACGGCATGCGCCACGTCGCCCGCCGCAGCCATCGCCGGGTGCTGCGCGGTCTGGCCATGGTGGATCTCGTAGCCCTGCACCGCCGTGCCGGCCAGCGCCTGCCAGGCGCCGTGCGCGGCGCCGAACGCGGTGCGGGTGTGGCGCACGGTCTTGGCAGGCTCGAAGGCCGTCACCAGCGGCAGCAGACCCAGGCCCGCCGCGTTGCCGTCCACGCCGTGCGTGTCGATGAGGGCCTCGCCCAGCATCTGCAGGCCGCCGCAGATGCCCAGCACCCGCCCGCCCCGCGCCGCGTGCGCGGCCACGGCGGCGTCCAGCCCCTGCGCGCGCAGCCAGGCCAGGTCGGCCGCCGTGGCCTTGGAGCCGGGCAGCACGATCCAGTCGGCCCCCGCCACGTCGGCCGGGCTGCGCGCCCACAGCAGCCGCACGCCCGGCACGGCCTTCAGGGGCTGGAATTCGTCGAGGTTGCTGATGCGCGGGTAGGCCACCACGGCGATGGTCGTGTGCACCACGCCGCTGGCGCGCGCGGCATCGTCGAACACCCCGTCTTCCTCCGGAAGGCCATGGTGCCACTGCATGGGGATGGTGGCCACGGTGGGCACGCCGGTCAGCTGTTGCAGCATCTCGGGCGCCGGCGCCAGCAACGCCGAATCGCCCCGGAACTTGTTGAGCACGAAGCCCTGGATCAGCGCGCGCTCGTCCTCGGGCACCAGGGCCCAGGTGCCGTAGAGGTGGGCGAAGGCGCCACCCCGGTCGATGTCGGTGACGAGCAGGCAGCTCGCGTCCGCATGCCGCGCCACGCGCAGGTTGACCACGTCGCTCGCTTGCAGGTTGATCTCGGCGGGGGACCCCGCGCCTTCGATCACCACCACGTCGTTCTCGGCGCGCAGCGCATCGAGCGCGGCGGCGATCTGCGGCCACACGCGCGCACTGCGGCCGCGCCAGGGCAATGCGGACAGCTCCTCGCTCACCTGCCCCATCAGCACCACCTGGCTGCGCGTATCGGCCTCGGGCTTGAGCAGCAGCGGGTTCATGCGCACATCGGGCTCGGCCCGCGCCGCCAGGGCCTGGAAATACTGCGCGCTGCCGATCTCGCCATGGTCACCCCCCGGCCCGGCGACCACGCGCGCGTTGTTGCTCATGTTCTGCGCCTTGAACGGCGCGACCTTCAGGCCCTGGTTGCTGTACCAGCGGCACAGGGCCGTGGCCAGCCAGCTCTTGCCGGCGCCACTGGTCGTGCCCAGCACCATGACGCAGCGCGCCGCCATGTCAGCGCCCGGCGCCACCCGTGCCCTGCCGGGCAGGGACGAGGGTGCCTTGGAAGGCGGTGGCGGGGCCAGGAAAAGCGAAGGCGGCAAAGGGCACGGGCGCAGCTTGGAAAGCGAAGAAGGCCGTATTGTCCCCTGCCCCGCCCGCGTTTTTTTCAACGCCGCGCAAGCGGCTGCGCGTCCGCGCCGCCGCTCACTGCGCCGGCTGGCCGTTCGATGCCGACACGCCCCCATCCACCGGCAGCACCACGCCGGTGACGAAGCTCGCATCCGGGCTGGCGAGGAAGGCGATCACCGCCGCGATCTCCTCGGGCTCCGCGCCGCGGCCCAGGGGAATGCGTTCGGCGAATTTCTTCAGTTGCTCCGGATCGTTCTTGATGTCTTGCGTCATGCCCGTGAAGGTCAGGCTGGGCGCCACGGCGTTGACGCGCACGCCGTCCTTGCCGTGGTCCATCGCCAAGGCACGGGTGAAGTTGGAGACCGCGCCTTTGGAGGCGTTGTAGAAGCTCATGTCCCAGTCGCCGCCCAGGCCGGAGACGGACGAGGTGTTGACGATGCAGCCCCGCGTCTTGAGCAGGTGCGGCAGGGCCGCGCGCGCGCCGTGGAAAACGCCCGAGACATTGGTCGCGAGGATGCGGTGCCAGTCTTCCAGGCTGGCTTCCATGACCTTGCCCTGCACGGCGATGCCGGCGTTGTTGACCATCACGTCGAGGCGGCCGAATCGCTCCACCGTGGCATCGACGAGGGCCTGCACTTCGTCGAACTTCGAGACGTCGGCCGGATGGGCGAGCGTGCGGTCGGCCGGCAGGTCGGCGCGCGTCGCCGCCAGCTTGTCGTCGCTGAGGTCGGCGATGACCACCTTGGCACCCTCCTGCGAAAAGCGCCGTGCCGTGGCAGCGCCGATGCCGGACCCTGCTCCGGTGACGATGACGACCTGGTCCGTGAAGCGCTGCAGCGGAGTGGAGGACGGTGGCTGGGCCATGGGGTTTCCTTTCGTGTGGGGTGAATGCGCTGCTGGCGATGCCAGGCCTGCCTCGACGGACACGCCGCGATGGCATTCCGCTGGAGAGGGCATCGCACGGCAGGCGCGGAAACGGCCATTCTTCGGCGCATCGCCCGCGCGGGACCCGCGCCATGCGCCCGTCCGCCTGTCAGCCAAGGCCGCACACCGGCGGCGCACGGCAGCACGGGGCGGGGACCATGCCCGGCGCCGCCCCTTTGGCGAACCCCCTTAAACCAGCGGGCGCACCATGCGGTCCATGATGTGCTCCAGCGCCGCGCCCGCATCGGTGCAGCGCCCGGTGTGCACCGGCGAGGTCTGGATGATCCCGCTGCGCCGCGCGGTCAGCCAGTGAAAGCGCGATCGGTAAGGCATCTGCGCGATGGGCCCGCAGCCCGTGTCGCCCGCGCAGATGGCGACGATGGCCGCCAGGTGCCGGCGCACCGTGTCCAGGTCGGCCGCAGGGTCCAGGGCCAGCAGCCGCGCCTCGTCCAGTGCCATGGCGGCCTGAAGGAAGCCCGTGCGCTGGCACGAAAGAATGGCGCCGGCATTGATGAATTCTTCGCGCTCCACGCGCGGCACCACGCGCACGATGGCGTAGTCGTACACATCAGCCGCGTGCATCGATCGCTCCTTTCAGCCAGGCGCCGCGCCCGGCCAGCCGTGCGGCGAAGTAATCCGCGTAGGCCTGCCGGTGGGTGCCGGGCGCGGTCAACGGGCCTTCGGCGTGGTCGGCACCGGCCAATTGCAGGAATTCATCGGGCACCTCGGACAGCACGCCCTGCAGCACGGCGGGCGTGAGGCGCGCGGCCAGTTCCGCATCCACCTGGGCCAGCGCGGTGGCGCGGGGCAGCAGCACGTGGTCGGCAATGGGGGCGAAGGGCTTGGCGGGCACGGCCACCGTGCCGTTCCACGCATGGTGGAAAGTGAGCGCCGCGCCATGGTCGATCAGCCACGGGTTGCGGTGCCACACCAGCAGGTTGGTGTTGCGCGCCGTGCGGTCCACGTTGCCCACCAGCGTGTCGAACCAGACCAGGCGCGAGGCGAAGTCGTCCGAGACCGCATCCACCGCCGGGTCGAAGTTCGCGGCGCCCGAGAGGTAGTCCAGCCCCACATTGAGGCCGCCGCTGGCACGGATCAGGTCCTGGATCTCGGGGTCCGGCTCGGTCTGCGCCAGGGCCACGTCCAACTGCGCGAGCACGATCTCGGGAACGGGCAGGCCCAGCGCGCGGGCGATGCCCCCGGCGATCATCTCGGCGAGCAGGGCCCGCACGCCCTGCCCCGCGCCACGGAACTTGAGCACATACAGGCCCAGGTCGTCGCCCTCGACGACGGCGGGCATGGAGCCGCCCTCACGCAGGGGCGTGACGTAGCGGCTGACGGTGATGGTGCGCATGGCGGGGCGGCCTCCTTGGAGCGATCGCGGGTGAGGCGGGGATGGTAGCGGCAGTCAGCCGATCCAGGCCTGGCGCAGCGCCTGCTGGGAACCCGGCGGCAGCACGCCCAGGCGCACCTGCCCCGGCAGCCCGAACGACGTGCCGTCGCGCAGCTTGACGCCGTGGGCACGCAACCGCTGCAGGGCTGCCGGCAGGTCATCGACCCCAGGCCGTGCCACGAAGTAGTTGGCCACGCTCCCGGGCACGACGGCCCAGCCCAGCGATTCGCACAGCGCCTGCTGCTGCGCCTTCCAGACCCGCAGCGTGTCCAGGCTGTCGCGCAGCCAGCGCTGGGTGGAGGCAAAGGTCCATGCCGTGAGCAGCGCCACGCCATGGGCGCCGATGGGCCACGATGGCGCCAGCGACTGCAGCGCGGCCAGGTCTTGCGGCGGCTGCGCCTGCGGCGCAATGGCGTAGGCCGCGCGCACGCCGGTCAGGCCCAGGGCCTTGTTGGGCGTCCACAACTGCCAGGCGTTGGCGGGCATGGGGGGGGCGGCACCCTCCAGGCGCAGGGGGGCGTAGGCACAGTCGAGCACGCGCAGTGCGCCGTCTTGCGCTCCGGGCCGGCCCCAGGCGGCCAGCTCGAGGTCGGGCGTGCCGAGCGGGCTGGAGGGATCGCACGTCCAGAACAGGCCGGTGCCTGCCTGGCCTGCACCGGGCGCGGCGCGCCGCACATCCAGCCCCCAGGCCTGCGCCGCGCGCGTGTAGTCCCCATAGCCATGCGCCGGCACGGCCACGGCCCGCTCGCCCCGCCGGGCGGCGAAGGCGGTGATGCGGTGGATGAATTCGCTCGCGCTGCCCGCGATCACGATGCGCGCCGGCGCCACGCCGTGGAACGCGCCCAGGTGCTCGCGCAACGCGGTATAGGCCGGGTCGGGGTAATGCCGGGCATCGGCTTCGCGCAGCGCCTGGACCGCCTCGGGGCACGGGCCGCAGGCGTTGCTGTTGGTGGAAAAGTCGTGCAGCGGCACGCCCAGGGCGTCCGGGCCGCCATGCAGGGGGGCGTGCGCCGTCACATCCATTGCAGCACCCACAATGCTATTGAAAAGTGAGCAACCAGGGCAATCAATCCGCCGGCAACGACCACTTTCGATGCCCAGCGTGCCGCCCGGGGCGTGTCGCGGGCGTCAGCGCCCCGCCCTTCGTGGTTGAGCGTGTACACGCTGGGCTTGGCCAGGCGCACACCCAGGGCCAGCGCCATGGCGGCCATGGGCCAGCCGCTGTTGGGCGACGGCGTGCGGCGCGCTTCGGTCGCCAGCACGCGCCAGCGCGGGCCACCGGCAATGGCCCGCAGCAGCAGCGCCGTGAGCCGCGCCGGCAGCCACGACAGCGCATCGTCCGCGCGCGCCGCCCATTTGCCGGCCCACTGCCAGTAGCGCCCGCCGCGCATGCCGGGGTAGCCCCACATGGCATCGGCCGTGTTGGTGAAGCGGTAGAGCGCGGCGCCAGGCAGGCCCAGCAGCGCGAACCAGAACAGCGGCGCGACCACGGAGTCGTTGAGGTTCTCGGCCAGCGACTCGATGGCGCTCTCGCGCACCTGCACCGTATCGAGCGCCTGCACGTCGCGGCTCACCAGGCGCGCCAGTCGCGCGCGCCCGGCCTCCAGCGATTCGGCCAGGGCGGCTTCCACCGCCAGCACCTCGTCGCGCAGCATGCGCCAAGCCAGCAGCGGCTTGAGCAGCAGCGCCAGCAGCACCGCGGCCAGCCATGGCGGCGCGTGGCGCAGCACGGCCCATTGCAGCACCGCCGAGACGATCACAACCACGGCGGCCAGCGCACACCACAGCAACGCTGCCAGCCCGAAAGACCGCCAGTCGCGCGCAGTGGGCGCGCGGGGCGCCACCCGGTCGCCGCCGGCCTGCAGCGCGCGGCCCATCCAGACCACGGGGTGCACGGCCACGGGCGGCTCGCCGAAGCACCGGTCGATGGCCAGCGCGAGCGGCAATGCCGCGGCGGGCGTGAGGGCCAGGGCCCAGGCGGCGTCCATCAACCGGGGCCCTTTTCGCCGGCGGCAGGCATCGGGTCCGCGGCAACGCCTTCCGCCAGCCAGGGCGCCGGCTGGCCCCAGGCGTTGTCGAACACCACGGTGTCAAGCGGCGCGCGGCGCGCCCAGCGCTCCTGCTGCAGCATGGGTTCTTCGTAGAAGCCATGCACCGGGCCGATGGACAACAACGCCACCGCCTCGGCACCAGGCGGCAGGCCCAACAGCGCGCCCACGGCGGCGGGGTCGAACATGGACACCCAGCCCATGCCCAGTCCCTCGGCGCGCGCGGCCAGCCACAGGTTCTGCAGCGCGCAGGCGACCGAGGCCAGGTCCATCTGCGGCAGCGTGCGGCGGCCGAAGACGTGCGCCTCGCGGCCATCGGCCAGCGCCACGGCGATGCACTCGGCCGCATCGCGCAGGCCCTCGACCTTCAGGCGCAGGAACTCCGCGCCGCGCTGGCCCAGCGCCTCGGCCGTGCGCAGGCGCTCGGCCTCCACACAGGCATGCAGGCGCCCGCGCAGCGCCCCATCGGCCACGCGGATGAAACGCCAGGGCTGCATGAAGCCCACGCTGGGGCCGTGATGCGCGGCCTCCAGCAGCCGCGCCAGCACCTCGGGCGCGACCTGCCCGCCCGCGAAGTGGCGCATGTCGCGGCGCTCGCGGATGGCGCGGTACACGGCGGCGCGCTCCTCTGCGGAGAAGGCGGCGCCCTGCGCACTGCCGGTGGGCGGCGTGGGGGATGGCATCGCAGCGCGGGGTTGGTCGGCGGGGCTCAATCCTCGATGCCGCGCTGCGCCGGCACACCGGCCTGGAACGCGTGCTTGACCATGCCCATCTCGGTCACGGTGTCGGCCAGCTCGATCACCTCGGGCGGGCAACGGCGGCCGGTGAGCACCACGTGCACATGGCGCGGGCGGTCGCGCAGCACCTGCAGCACCTCGTCGAGCGGCAGCCAGCCGTAGATGAGCGGGTAGGTGATCTCGTCCAGCACCACCAGAAAGAATTCGCCGCCCAGCACGGCGGCGCGCGCGCGCTCCCAGCCGGCGCGGGCCAGTTCGGCCGACTGGTCGATGTCGCGGCTCTTCCAGGTGAAGCCGTCGCCCAGGCCCTCGATGGGGATGCCCAGCTGCTCGAACATGCGGTGCTCGCCGAAGCGCGCGGTGGGCACCTTCATGAACTGGAAGATCTTGACCGGCTTGCCGCGCCCGTGGGCGCGCAGGGCGAGGCCGAACGCGGCGGTGCTCTTGCCCTTGCCGTTGCCGGTGTTGACCAGCACGATGCCGCGGCGCTCGCCGTCGGGTTTTTCGGAGCGCCGTTCGGCGGGAGGGGTTTCGATCTGCATGCGCAATGTCTCGGAAGTCGTTCGAAAAAAAGGGGGCGAAAGCGGTGGTCGGGACGCCGGCCGGGCCCTAGTCGATGCGCGGCAGCGACACCCACAGTCCTGCCACCTGCTGCACCTGGATGCGCTGGTCGAACACGGCCTGCAGCGCGGCGTGGGTGGCCGGGTCGGCGCAGGCGCCATGGTGCACGATGCGGCCGCGGTCCATGATGGCCATGTCATCGGCCTGCAGCGCGAGCGACACCTCGTGCAGCACGCTCACCACCGTGCCGCCGCCCGCCGCCAGCGCGCGCATGGCGTGCAGCCAGTCGGCCTGGTGCGGCGGATCGAGGTTGGCCAGGGGTTCGTCCATCAGCAGCACCTCGGCCTGCACGGCCAGCGCACGCGCCAGCAGCACCCGCTGGCGCTCCCCGCCCGACAGCTGCCCGAGCGGCCGGTGGCGCCAGTCCCAGGCCTGCGTGGTGCGCAGGGCCTGCTCCACCGCCGCATGGTCGGCGGCGCTGGCCGGGGCCATCCAGCGCTGGTGCGGCAGGCGCCCGAGCATGGCGACGTCGTAGGCCGTGAGATCGTCCGCCGAGGCTTCGTTCTGCCCCAGCCAGGCCAGCCGGCAGGCGCGCTCGCGGGCCGGCATGGCGGCCAGGGGCCGGCCCAGCAGTTCGACCCGGCCCGACACCGCCGCGCCGCGCAGCAGGCCCGCCAGCACCTTGAGCAAGGTGGACTTGCCGGCGCCGTTGGGGCCGACCACGCTGGTCCAGCGGCCGGCGGGCACGGTCAGGTCCACGCCGTTCAATATCGGGGCATTTCCGATGTGTGCCGCAATGTTGATTGCCTCGATTGCTATGTTTTTCATAGCGAATGGCCCTGCATGGAGCGCCGATGCATCAGCCACAGCAGGTAGGTGCCGCCCAGCGCTGCGGTGAGCACGCCCACGGGCAGCTCCTGCGGCGCCAGGATCCAGCGCGCCAGGATGTCGGCCGCCAGCAGCAGCGCCGCGCCCATCAGGCTGGACAGCACGATGTGCCGCTGGTGCGTGACCTTGACGATGGAACGCACCAGGTGCGGCGCGGCCAGCCCCACGAAGGCGATCAGGCCGGTCTGCGCCACAGCCGTGCCGGTGGCCAGCGCCATGGCCGCCACCAGCCCCGCGCGCATGGGCGCCAGCGGCAGGCCCAGGCTGGCGGCCGTGGCCTCGCCCAGCGTCAGGCCGTCGAGCGCGCGCGACAGGGTCCACGCGGCGATGCCGCACAGCGCCCACGCCCCGGCCATGAGCGCGCAGGCCACCCAGCCGACGAAGCTGGTGCTGCCCAGCGTGAAGGCCTGCATGGCCTGCAGGATGTCCGGCGAGGCCAGCTCCACCAGGTCGCGCAGCGCGCCCAGCACCACGCCCACGATCACCCCGGCCAGCAGCAGGCGCAGCGTGTGCTGCACCCCGCGCGCCAGCACCAGGGTCAGGGCCACGGCGCCGGCCGCGCCGAGAAACGCCATGCCGGTGACGCCCAGCCGCGCCAGCCACTGCGCCGCCATGGGCGAGACGCCAAACACCACCATCGCCAGCGCGCCGCCCAGCGCCGCGCCCGAGGCCGAGCCCAGCAGGTACGGATCGGCCAGCGGGTTGCGGAACAGGCCCTGCGCCACCGCGCCCGCCAACCCCAGCAGCGCGCCGGCCAGCCAGGCGCCCAGCGTGCGCGGCAGGCGGATCTCCCACACGATCTGCCAGGCCACCGGGTCCTGGCCCATGCGCAGCAGGCTGTCGAATCCCGTGCTGCCCACGCAGGCGCCGACGACCAGCAGCAGCGCGCTGGCGACCAGCAGGCAGGCGCCCAGCCACGCGGCGCGGCGCGGGCCGGGGCCGGGCTGCGCGGCATGCGAGGCCGCCGGCACGGGCTGCGATGGCATGGGCGATGACGATGGCATGGCGGGTGCGCCGTCCGGGGGCACGCTCATGGCGCCTTGTCCGCCAGGCAGCGCGCCATGATGCGCGCGGCCTCGGCCATGCGCGGGCCGGGGCGCACCACCACGTCGGCCTCGCCGGGACCGAAGAGGCACACGCGCTGCTCGCGCACGGCTTTCAGGCTGTTCCAGCCGGGGTACATCGCCATGGACTGCATGCTGCGGTTGCCCACCATCATCACGTCGGGCCGCGCCCGCACGACGAACTCGGGGTTCAGCCGCGGGAACGGGCCCAGCTCGGGCGGCACCACGTTGCGCGCGCCCAGGCGCGCCAGCGTCTCGCCGATGAACGACGCCGTGCCCGCCGCATACGGCCCCCGGCTCACCTCGAAATACACGCGGGCCCCGCGCGCGCGTGCTGGCAGCGACTGCGTGGCGGCCTGCACGCCGGCGTCGATCACGCGCCACAGCCGGTCGGCCCCCTGCTCCTGCGGCACGCCGAGCAGCTGGCCCAGCGTGGCGAGCACGCGGCGCACGTCGGCATGGGTCTTGGGCTCCAGAGCCACCACCTTCAGGCCCAATGCCTCCAGCCGGTCGCTGGCGCGCGAGCTGGTGGCCAGCAACACCACGTCGGGCTGCAGGGCGACGATGGCCTCGATGTTCGGATCGATGCCGCCGCCCAGTTGCGGCAGGCGCTGCACGGCTTCGGGCCAGTTGGAATAGTGGTCCACCCCCACCAGGCGCTGGCATTGCTGCAGCTCGCACACGCTCTCCGTCAGCGAGGGCAGCAGGCTCACGATGCGCTGCGGCGGCTGGGCGAACGCCACGGTGCGACCGCGCGCATCGGTCACCTCGAAGGCCTGCGCGGCCGTGGCGCCCGCCATGAAGGCGAGGGCCGCGAGCGCCAGCCCCACGGGCCACCGGCGAGCGGCATGGCAGCGCAGGCGTTGCAAGAAGCGGTGCGTCATGGCGTGTCCTTCAATGTGAGCGGCAGGCCCGCCGCGACCAGGGTGACGCGCTGGCAGGCCTCGGCCACGCGCTGATTCAGGCTCCCCAGTGCATCGACGAAGGCGCGCACCTCGCGGCCCATGGGAATCACGCCCAGGCCGATCTCGTTGCCCACCAGCACCACCGGGCCGGGGCACTGGCGGATTGCTCCTAAAAACATAGCGCACTGCCCTAGCCAATCATGCGCTGGAGGCCGATCTGGCTCCGAACCCTCCGAGACCGGCGCTGGGGCCGGGGCCGGCATGAGCCAGTTGGTGAGCCAGAGCGTGAGGCAGTCCACCACGATCAGCGTATCGGCGCTGCCGTGGCGGGCGATGGCGCGGGCCAGGTCAAGCGGCTCTTCCAGCGTGCGCAGGCCGGGCACGCGCTCGGCGCGGTCGCGCTGGTGGCGCGCGATGCGTTCGCGCATCTCGTCGTCCCAGGGCTGCCCGGTGGCGATCAGCAGCGCGCGGTGCGTGGGCGAATCGGCCAGCCACTGGCGCGCCAGCAGCTCGGCACGGCGCGACTTGCCGCTCTTTTGGCCGCCCAGGATCAGCTCGCTGGTGGCAATGGGGCCGGGGCCGCTCATGCCGCCCCCCGTGGCGCATCCGGGCCGGCGCCCAGCAGGGCCGCCACCGCGCGCGGGGCCGACGGAAACCAGGCGTGGAAGTAGCTCGCGTGGATGCTGCCGTGGCGGTACAGCGCCTCGCCCGGGCCGGGCGGCCCCGCGTGCGCGGGCCGCTCGGTGCGCGCCCGCACCGGGGCCGGGCTGTCGCAGGTGGAGTAGTGGAAGGTGTGGCCGCGCAGCACGTGGCCGTCCACGTCCAGTTGCTGCGGCCCCAGGGCCGCCAGCCGTTTCTGCATGGCCACGCGGCCCGGCAGCAGCCCCCACAGGGGCCGGTGCTGGCCGTCGGCCAGGGTGATCGATTCGAACAGCGCCATCATGCCGCCGCATTCTGCCCACACCGCGCGGCCGGCCTGCACGTGCGCCCGCAGGCTGGCCCGCATGCCGGCGTGGCTGGCGATGCGGTCGGCATGCAGCTCGGGGTAGCCGCCGGGCAGCCAGACCGCATCGCACGGCGGCAGCACGGCATCGGCCAGCGGCGAAAACCCCACCACCCGCGCGCCCAGCGCCTCCAGCGTGTCCAGGTTGGCGCGGTAGATGAAACAGAACGCCGCATCGTCCGCCACCGCCACCGTGCGGCCCTCCAGCAGCGGCGGCACAGGCTCGGGCCGTTCGGGCGCCGCAAAGCGCACGGCCCAGCGCTGCAGTTCGTGCGGTTGCAGGCGGCCGAGTGGCGTGGCCGCCAGCGCATCGGCCGCGGCGTCCAGCCGCGCCAGGCCATCGGCCAGTTCGTGTGCGGCCACCAGGCCCAGGTGCCGCTCAGGCAGCAGGCCGGCCCGCGCCCGTGTGGGGGCAGCGGGTGTGGCCGTGGCACCGTCGGGCGCATCCCGCTGCACGCGCGGCAGCGCGCCCAGCCAGTCCGCGGGATCGTTGAGACCTGCTCGCAGCAGGTCGGCATGGCGTTCGGTGGCGACGCGGTTGGCCAGCACCCCGGCCCATGGCAGGCCCGCGCGGTAGTGCCGCAGGCCGTGCACCACGGCCCCCAGCGTAGCGCCCATGGCCGACGCATCGACCACCGCCAGCACCGGCAGCCCGAAGCGCTGCGCCAGATCGGCCAGGCTGGGGGCGCCGTCGAACAGGCCCATCACGCCCTCGATGAGGATCAGATCGGCCTCGCGCGCGGCGGCATGCAGGCGCTGGGCGATGTCGGCCTCGCCGGTCATCCACAGGTCGATCTGGTGCACCGGGGCGCCGCTGGCCAATTGGTGCCAGCAGGGATCGAGGAAATCAGGGCCGCACTTGAAGACCCGCACCCGGCGCCCCTGGCGCGCGTGCAGCCGCGCGAGCGCCGCCGTCACGGTGGTCTTGCCCTGGCCGGACGCGGGTGCGGCGATGGCGATGGCGGGACAGCCCACGCTGCCCGCCATGCCAGCCGCTTCTTCTTCTCGCGCTGCTTCTCCCCTCGCCCTCATGGGTTCTTCATCGCTGGCTGCGCCGCGGTCATTGCGGTGCCCATTTGAGGCCCGCATAGAACGTGCGCCCCGCCGTGGCATAGGTGCGGGCCAGCTGGTAATCCTTGTCGGCCAGGTTGTCCACGCGCGCCAGCAGCGTCACGTCGCGTGCGATGCGCGTGCTGGCATACAGGTTGACGAGCGTGTAGCCGCCCAGCACCGTGGTGTTGGCCGCGGTGTCGAAGCGCCGGCCCGAGGCCTGCACTTCGGTGCCCAGCGTCCAGCCGGCGACCTGGGTGTCAGCCCCCAGCGTGCCGTGGCGCTTGGAGCGCCGCGCCAGCAGCCGGCCCGTGTCTTCGTCACGCGGGTTCTGGAAATCCACCGATCCGCGCAACTGTACGCCGGCCACCTTGTACGAGCCTGACAGCGTCACTCCGTCGTACTTGGCGCGCGCCGTGCTGGCATAGCAGCCGAAATTGGACTGGCAGCCGCCCGCCCCGCCGAACACGATGAGGTTCTTCACGCGGTTGCGGTAGGCCACGGCCGAGAAGGTGCCGGCGCCCTCGGCCCAGCGCAGGCCCACCTCGGCATTGCGGCCCTCCTCCGGCTTGAGCGATGCCAGGCCGTACTCGCTGAAGCGCTGGTACAAGGTGGGCGCCCGGAACGAGGTGCCCACGGACGCGGTGGCGCGCCACTGCGGCGTGATGGCATAGCCGTACGCGGCGCTGCCGGTGTTCTGGCCGCCGAACTCGCTGTCGGAGTCGTGCCGCACGTTGAACTGCAGCGTGTGGCCGCCGGCATTGAAGCCATAGCCCAGCGCGAGCGCGTCCTGCGAGCGCTTGCGGTCGATGGGCGCGTTCTCCAGGTGGTCCTCGCGGCGCTCCAGGGCTGCCGTCACCAGGTGCGGGCCCTGGCGCCATTCGTTCTGGAACAGGTAGCCGCGCAGGCGCGTGTCGGTGAGGTACACGGAAGGCCGCGTCTCGTAGCGGTCGCGCGAGTCGGTGACCGACACGCGGGTGGTGTATTGCGGGCTCCACTTCGCGGCCCAGTTCAGGCCGAGGGCGTGCATCTTGTGCAGGTTGCGGTCGTCGTTGCCCAGCGGCAGGGTGTCGTAGCCGGAGTTCATCTCGCTGGCCACCAGCGTGCCTTCCAGGCGGTGGACTGCATCGATCTGCAGCCCCACCCGGGCGTTGCCGGACGTGCGGCGATAGCCGTCCTTGTCGGGGTTCTGCGTGGCGACGGTGCGGGCGTTGAAGCCCTGGCTCGTCTCGCGCGCCAGGCCCACGGCATAGTCCACCGCGCCGCTGGCACCGCTCACGCCGGCCTCGGCCTTGTAGGTGCCCTGGCTGCCCACGCCGACGCCCACGTAGGGGGCGGTGCCGGCCTCGCCACGGCGCGTGAAGATCTGCACCACGCCGCCGATGGCGTCCGAGCCGTACACCGCGCCGGCCGGGCCGCGCAGCACCTCGATGCGGTCGATGACGGCCAGCGGAATGGCCTCCCACGGCGCACCGCCGGTGGACTGCGAGTCCATGCGCACGCCGTCGATGTACACGGCCGTGAAGCGCGTCTCGGCGCCGCGCAGGTACAGGCTGGTGGCGCTGCCCGGGCCGCCGTTGCGGACCATCTCGACCCCGGGCAGGCGGGCCAGCACGTCGGCCAGGCCGGTCGCGCCGCTGTTCTCGATGGCCTCGCGGTCCAGCACGGACACGTCGGCCACCAGGTCGGCCAGCGGCTGGGGCGTGCGCGTGGCAGCCACCACGGTTTCGCCCAGGGAGGGCACGCGCTGGTTCTGCGCCAGCAGCACGGGGGCGTCCTGCGCCTGGGCGGCAGGTGCGGCGGCGAACGTGAGGGCCAGGGAAACAGCCAGGGCGGCAGGCCGCAGGGGCGAGGAAGGCACGGCAGCGGCAATGGCAGCGGCGCGCGCGGGGAACAAGGGCTTTTTCATGGAAACAGACAGACTGGCAAACATCCCCGCGCCGGCTTCCCCGCCGGCATTGGGCAAAACAGCCGCGCCTTCAGGACCATGGCGGTCCCAAGCGCGGCCACGTTGTTGGCCGGTATCCGGGCTGGCGGAGCGCCCTCCAGCGCCTTCCCAGGCGCTTGTTCAAGGCGCCCAGTGGCTCATGGCTGGAGAGTGAGTCGGAGAAAAGGGCCGACCCGTCCGCTGACCGTTGCGGGGGCAGCGCAGGCACGGCGCGCTCTGGCGAACGCAAACCTCCCTGCTTCCCGTTGAACTGCAGCATGCGAACCATGCTGCGAGCACCAACCCGCGGATTTTACGGGTGTTGCAGCCTGTAAACGCCGCCGGATGGGCGGGTGGTGGCGCCAACCCTACAATTGCGGCTGTATGGATCCATCCTCTCCCATCGACCAGATCGCCGAACGCGTGGAGCGGTTGCTGTTGCGCCATGCGGAACTGCAACGCGCCAATGCCTTGCTGACCGCCCAGGTGGTCCATCTCACCCAGGAGCGAGACTCGCTCAAATCCCGGCTCAACACCGCGCGCGCCCGTGTGGACGCGCTGCTGGAGAGCCTGCCCGCGACGCCCCCCTCGAAGGACGCCGAATGAAGCAGATCGAAGTCCAGATCATGCAGCAGAGCTACCTGCTGGGCTGCCCCGAGGGCCACGAATCGCGCCTGCTGCAGGCCGTGGAGCGCGTGGACACCGCCATGACGCGCATCCGCGATGCCGGCAAGGTGCGGGCCCGCGAGCGCATCGCCGTTTT
This sequence comes from Acidovorax sp. BLS4, assembly GCF_032929295.1. Lineage (NCBI taxonomy): Bacteria > Pseudomonadati > Pseudomonadota > Betaproteobacteria > Burkholderiales > Comamonadaceae > Acidovorax > Acidovorax sp. BLS4. Next base: position 3,252,558 of record NZ_CP136797.1, on the reverse strand, counting down.
GGCAGCGCTCAACCTGGCCTTCGAGATCGCCGACCGCGAAGAGGCCGACCTGGCCTCCGCTGCACAGGCCCAGGCGGCAGCCCCGACGGAGCCCGCGCCGCTGGCCCCGGCCGCCGGCCCGCAATCCACCGATGCCCCGGCGCCATTGCACGCATCTCACGCCTCGCTGGCGGGCGACCCGTCCGGCCAGATGCAGTTGCTGCTGCGCCGGCTGGACGATGCGCTCGGCGACGACGGCCGCCTTCTTTAAAAAGGGTTACGCAACGGCCGCTCGCGCGCCGTGCATGCAGCGCCTACAATGGAGACGTCTGCGGTGCTGCCGGGCTTTATATTTCCTTGAACCAATGCTCATTGAGCACGGGCTTGGTACATTGCCCGGTGAGCGTGATCATCTCGCGTCAGATGAACCCAACGCCTGGCTGCCCTCGCCCACCTGAACCCCCGGTTCAGGATGCCGGTCCGGTGGCATTCGCAGACACCTGTTTCTCCCACGGCCCGGCGGTTTTCACGCCGGCGTCGACAGTCCCCACGAATAGCTCTGGCGGCTCGCCAGCAGGCTTCTGAAGGCTTCGGCCGGCATCGCCGGCGCGCACAGATACCCCTGGAAGTAGCGGCAGTCCATCTGCTCCAGCGCCATGCGCTGCTGCTGGGTTTCCACGCCTTCCGCCACCACTTCGATGTGCAGCGCGCGCCCCATGTGCACGATGGCATTGATGATCGCGCGGTCGCCGTCGTCGTCGGGCAACCCCCGCACGAACGACTGGTCGATCTTGAGCTTGTGGATCGCCAGCTTTTTCAGATAGGCCAGGCTGGAATAGCCGGTGCCGAAATCATCGATGGCCAGGCCGATGCCCAGTTCGGCCAGCGCCTGCAGGCGCTGCTCCATCTCCAGCGCATCCTGCAGCAGGATGGTCTCGGTCAGCTCCAGTTCGAGCAGCGAGGCCGGCAGGCCGTGCTTGAGCAAAAGCTGCGTGAGCCGATCGACGAAATCGGGCTGGCGGAATTCCAGCGCCGACACGTTGACGGCCATCACGAGCGGCGAGCCCGAGCGCATCCAGCGCGCAGCCTCCTGCACGGCCTGCTCCATGACCCATGAACCCAGCGTGATGATGTAGCCGGACTCTTCGGCCAGAGGAATGAAAACGCCCGGCGAAATGGGCCCCAGTTCCGGATCGGTCCAACGCAGCAGCGCCTCGGCGCCCACCACGCTGCCGGTCGCCATGGCGACCTGCGGCTGGTAGTGGACCACCATGCGCTGCTGGCCCAGGGCCTGGCGCATGGCGTGTTCGAGCTTCATGCGCGACAGCAGGTCGGCATTCATCTGCGGCTGGTAAAAGCCGTAGCTTCCGCGGCCGCGCTCCTTCACGCGGTACATGGCGGTGTCGGCCTGCTTGATGAGGTCGTCCAGCGTCTCGCCGTCCTGCGGGTACAGCGCCACCCCAATGCTGCACTGAATGGAAAACCCCATGCCGTCGAGCATGAAGGGGCGCAGCATGTCCTCGAGCATGCGCCGCGCCACGCCTTCGGCGATCGCGGCATCGCCCCCGTGCAGGTACACCACGAACTCGTCGCCGCCCAGGCGGCACAGCATGTCGCTCTGGCGCAGGCACCCCTGCAGGCGCTTGGCCACGATCTGCAGCACGCGGTCGCCGAACAGGTGGCCCAGGGAGTCGTTGATGATCTTGAACCGGTCCAGGTCCACGAACAGGATGGCGAAGCTGCCGGCGTCCGGCCGCGGGCCCTGCTCAATCGCGTCGATGGCTTCGCCCACGCGGCGCGACAGGCGCAGCCGGTTGGGCAGGCCGGTGAGCACATCGCTGTACGCCAGTTCCTCGATGCGCGTGCGCGCCGCATGCTGCTGCGTGAGGTCGCGCATGAAGCCGATGCTCTGCAGCGCATTGCCCGTCTCGCTGCGCAGCACCACCCACGACAGGTGCACCGCGCAGGCCCGTCGCGCGGCCCCGTTCGCGCCGCCCTCGGGCAGGCGCAGCTCGCCCTCCCAGAAGCCGTCGCGGTCCCACGCCGCCAGGACGTGCTCCATCCAGCCGGGCTGCGCGCCCTCGGCTCCGAAGAGCGAAACCGCGGGCACGCCCTGCAAGGCGACCGCGGGCGCGCCGATCAGCCGCTCGCAGCTCGGGTTCATGCGCACGATCTGGTGCCGGTCATCGGCGATGAAGATGGCATCCAGGCTGGAGTCGAACACCCGCGCGGCGAGCCGCAGGCTGGCCTGCGCCTCGGCGTTCAGCGTCACGTCGCGGAACGAGAACACCCGGCCCACGGGGCGGCCCTGGCTCAGCTGCGGCACTGAGCGGCGCTCGATGATGGTGCCGTTGCGCAGGTGCAGGATGTCCGTGGTCTCGCGCCCCGGCTCCAGCGCGATGGACGACAGCCGCGCCCGGTAGGCATCGGCATCGGCCACCTGCTGCTGCATGTGGGCCACCACGGCAGCATCATTGCGCTGCACCAGCAGGTCCTCGGGCATGCCCCACAGCTGCGCCAGCCGCTGGTTGAAGGCCCGCATGCGCCCGGCCATGTCGTACACCAGCATGCCGTCGGCGGCGGAGTCGAGCGTGGCGCGCAGTTCGGACAGCAGGATTTCCAGCTCGCGCTCGGTCGAGGCCTGCTCGCGGCGATCGATCATGGTCACCAGCAGCAGCGCCTCGCCCTCGGGCGAATCCACGCGCGACACGCGCCGGTCCACCGGAATGAACTGGCCATCGCCCCCGAGCAGGCCGGAGTGCGACTGGATGCCGCGCATCAGCGCATCCCGACCCTGCGCCCAGAAGTACAGGTCTTCCGGCGTGCAGGCCAGGAGTTCGACGGCGTCCGCGCCTTCCATGGTTTCGGGCGAGCGCCCGAGCAGCGCGGCCGCGCTCTGATTGGCGAAGCGCACCGTGAGCCCCTCGGGCTCGACCAGCCACACGGCCTCCAGCAACCCGTCGAACACGGCGCGCCACACGCTGCCTTGCGGGCCGCGGATCACGCGGGGGCCCCGGTCGGCGCTGCGTCGACGGCCCGTTCGAAGTAGTAGCAGATCCTCTTTCGGGGCGACAGATAGTCGAGCGCATCGCGCGGCAGCTGCGCGGGCCGCAGGCTGCGGCGGATGCCCAGCGCCGGCTGGTCTTCCAGATCGATCACCAGGGCATCGTCCTTGGAGACGCCGGACTCGTGCACGATCACCTTGGGCCGCAGCGGGCGGGCCGAATTCACGGCTGTCACGATGGCGTAGCGGTCGTCCACGAGCTGCACGATCGAGCCCGGCGGGTACACGCCCATCATGCGGATGAAGGCCCGCAGGACCACGGCGTCGAACCGTTGCTTGTGCTGCGCGAAGATCACCGACAGCGCCTCGTGCGGGGTCAGCGCGTTGGCGCCCCGTAGCGGATTGCACAGCCGATCGTAGTAATTGACCAGCGCCAGCACCTGCCCTCCGCGGGAGATATCGGCCCCTTTGAGCTGGAGCGGAAAGCCCGTGCCATCGGCCATTTCATGGTGATGCGCGATGGCTTCGATGACGGCGGCGCCCAGGCCCATGCGTTCTGCCAGCACCACCGATTCGCCGACATGCGCCTCGTACAGGGCCTGGTCGGCCGGACCCAGCGCGGAATGCGGCTGAGCCACATGGGGCGGCAGCGTGATCTTGCCCAGATCGTGCAGCAGCGCGGCCGCGCCCAGGGGCTGCAAGTCCTCGCCCAGCAGGCCCAGGGCCTTGCCCAGCAGCAGCGAAAGCACCATCACGTTGACCGAATGCAGCGCCGCGCGCGTGCCGACGCGCTCGGAGAGCAGGCGGATGGCGGAGTCGCCCTGGTCGAGCAGCTCATCCACGCAGGTGGACACCAGCGCGTTGGTGGAAGCACGCGCCTCCGAGGGGTCTTGCTCGGCGCTGGTGGCCAGGCGCTCGTACACCCGCGTGGCACGGGCGAAGCGCTCGTCGCAGGCAGCCAGGGAACGGCTCTGCGCCTTGATGCGCTCGCGGAACTCCGCCATGGAGGCCTGGGCGATCGAAGGCCCTGTCTCCACCGGTGCCCGGGCGGCTTCGGTCACGGGATCGGGCGCGGAAGGGTGGCCGGGCGGCAGCAGGCCCTGCACCGAGGGATCGCTTTTGGAAGGAATCCACCGCACCTGGGACAGGCCCAGGGCGGCCAGGGTACTGATCTGCTCCGGCGAGGCGATGCGGAAACTGCTGACCGGAAAAGGGTGGTTCATCCAGCCCAGATCGAGCTGGATGTACATGCCTACACGCAGCCGGCCGACATCGATGAGGAGGGGATTAGTCACTTTCGGGGGGCACCGGAGGGCGCCACGGGGACGCCGGGGTATTGGTAACCATTATCACCAGTTAATACACCCCCGAATCAAATGTCAAAAACTTCACGGACTACGGTCACGATAGGCTTTGTCAACCCCCTGCGCGCAGGGATTGGCTACAGGCACCAGGGCTCGGCCTGGCGGTGGAAAACGTCCATCCACAGCCCCCAGGCGGCAATGCCGAACAGCAGCAGGCCGGACAACCGCACGCCCCACCCGCCCCGCGCGTCCCCCGCAGCACCGCCGCCCCGCAACCGTTGCCAGAGCCACTGGCCTGCCACCAGCCAGGCCGCGCCACCCACGCCGAAGCACACCATGGCCAGCGCGCCGCGCCAGGGGTTTCCGGTCAACGCCGCGAGCAGCAGCGCGGAGTACAGCAGGCCGCAGGGCATGCAGGCCCAGGCCAGGCCCGTGGAGAACAGGCCGCCGGGCGAGCGCACCCAGGGGGCGACCCGCTGCCACAGCACCCGGCCCGCATGGTCCACCCAGGCCGGCTGCCGCGCCTGGAACACCAGCAGCACGGCCCAGGCGAGCACGGCGACGTGCAGCAGCGTCCAGGCCGGCCGCAGCGCAGCCGCGTGCTGGGTCAGCCAGGCCAGGCGGTCCATGGCCCAGGCCGCCATCGCGCCCGCCAGGGCGTACCCGGCCAGCCGGCCCAGATGGAAAGCGAAGGGCCGTGCCCACACCCGGTCCGCCGGCAAAGCCAGGCCGCGGCCCGCCCATCGCACCGTCTGCGCCCCTGCGTTTTCCGCCGCGGCGTGGCCTGGGCCGCCAGCGCGCACCAGCGCCCCGCAGGGCGCCGCGCACATCGCCAGGCAATGCGGGCCGCCCGCCAGCCCCATGGCCAACGCGGTCCAGACCAGGGTGTCGGGCATGGCGGCGTCCTTCAGATGATGCGGGAAAAGCGCGCGCGGTTGCGGTCCGCCTGCAGGTAGCGATCGAACAGCATCGCCACGCCGCGCACGAAGAACCAGCCCATGGCCGTGACCTCGATGCCTTCCTGGCCGAGCACGACCAGGCCCTGCGCCTGCAGGTCCTCCAGTGCCTGCAGTTCGGTGGCGAAGTACTGCCGGAAATCGATCAGCCACGCCTGCTCCACCGGCTCGAACAGCACCTCGCCCTGGCACATCAGCGCCATGATGACGGAGCGGCGCACCAGGTCGTCGCGCGTGAGCGCCAGGCCCCGCACCACCGGCAGGCGCCCCTGGTTGATGAAGTCGTAGTACTCGTCCAGCGTCTTGGCGTTCTGGCTGTAGGTGGCGCCCACGCGGCCGATGGCCGACACGCCCAGGCCGAGCAGGTCGCAATCGGGCTGGGTGCTGTAGCCCTGGAAGTTGCGGTGCAGCCGGCCCTGGCGCTTGGCCACGGCCAGGGCGTCGCCCGGCAGCGCGAAGTGGTCCATGCCCACATAGACGTAGCCGGCATCCTGGAACGACCGCAGCGATTGCGACAGCATGGCCACCTTCGACGCCGCCAGCGGCAGATCCGCCGGCACGATGCGGCGCTGCGGCTTGAAGCGCTCGGGCAGGTGGGCGTAGGCATACAGCGCGATGCGGTCCGGCCGCAACCGGCCCACCTGCTCGAGCGTGCGCTCGAAGGACTCGGGTGTCTGCCGCGGCAGGCCGTAGATCAGGTCCACGTTGATGGACTCGAAGCCCAGCGCACGCGCGCTGGCCACCAGGTCGAAGACCTGGCTGGCCGGCTGGATGCGGTGCACGGCCTTCTGCACTTCGGGGTCGAAGTCCTGCACGCCGAAGCTCAGGCGGTTGAAGCCCAGCTCCGCCAGCAGCGCCAGCCGGCCCGCGTCCACCGTGCGCGGATCGATCTCGATCGAATACTCGCCGCCGGGCGCAAGCGTGAAGCTGCGCTGGAGCATGGCCATCAGCGACCGCAGGCCGTCATCCGACAGGAACGTCGGGCTCCCCCCGCCCAGGTGCAGCTGGCTCACCACCTGGCCCACGCCGCACTGGGCCGTGTGCAGGTCGATCTCACGGCTGAGATAGCGCAGGTACACCTCGGCCCGCTCGGGGTGGCGGGTGATGATCTTGTTGCAGGCGCAGTAGTAGCACAGCGACTCGCAAAAGGGAATGTGCACATACAGCGACAAGGGCAGTGCCTTGGCGGCCGACCCCAGGCGGCGCTGCTGCAGCGCGAGAACGTAGTCGTCCTGTCCGAAGGCCTCCACGAACCGGTCGGCGGTCGGGTAGGAGGTGTAGCGGGGGCCGGGCACGTCGAAGCGGCGCAGGAGTTCAGGGGTGACAGCGATCATGGGATTTCCTTGTGCCTGCCCAATGTGCCGCAGGCCCCGGGGGAAACCCTTGACCTGGGTCAAGGGTTCTGCAGGCGTACGCTGCCACAATTGATCCATGACAGGTGCCCGGCGTTCGCCCGGGCTCTACCACCCTGCCGGCCGCCCGCCCTCCCCTCACCACAAAGGCCTTTTCCCATGAATCCGCAAACCATCAAAGTGGCATGCTCGAACTGCAACCTTCGCGAGCTGTGCATGCCGCTGGGCCTGAACGATCAGCAACTGCAGCGGATCGACGACATCGTGGCCGTGCGCCGCAAGGTCAAGCGGGGGGCCACCCTGTTTCGCAATGGCGAGCCCTTCAGCTCGCTCTTCGCCATCCGCACCGGCTTCTTCAAGACCTGCGTGGCCACCGAAGACGGCCGCGACCAGGTCACGGGCTTTCAGATGGCCGGCGAGATCATCGGCCTGGACGGCATCGTCAGCGACCACCACACCTGCGACGCCGTCGCGCTGGAAGACGCCGAGGTCTGCGTCATGCCCTTTGACCGCATCGAGGAACTGTCGCGCGAGGTCACGGCGCTGCAGCACCACGTGCACAAGATCATGAGCCGCGAGATCGTGCGCGAGCACGGCGTGATGCTGCTCCTGGGCAGCATGCGGGCGGAAGAGCGCCTGGCGGCCTTCCTGCTCAACCTGGTGCAGCGCCTGCATGCCCGGGGCTTCTCGCAGTCCGAACTCGTGCTGCGCATGACGCGCGAGGAAATCGGCAGCTACCTCGGCCTCAAGCTGGAGACGGTGAGCCGCACCTTCTCGAAGTTCGTCGAGGACGGCATCGTCGAGGTCAAGCAGCGCCACGTGCGCATCCTGGAGACCGCGGCGCTCAAGCGCATCGTGAACTCGCAGAACTGCCACTGAGCGGCCGGCCTCCGGCACCGGCGCTGGCATTTCATGCGCCCGGGTGGTTGCGCGCGCAGTCGGCGGGCCGGTCGGTCACGGGCACGGGGCAGCGGTTCAGTTCGAACGGCGACATGGCCAGCAGCGTGGTGAGCGCGCTCGACGCCATCGTCACCAGCCAGAAAGCGAAGAAGGCGATGGTGTAGACCCCCTCGCGCGAGAGCGCCAGCGGCTGTCCGAACCAGTGCATGTCCTGTGGGTCCACCAGGGCAAAGACCAGCATTTCCAGCACGCCCGCCATCAGGAAGGCGGGCCATGCAATCCACATGAGGCGTTGGGTCCACATTGCGCTTGTCTCCTCGTTTCGGGGGGTGGTGCGGACAGGCCGCCTTCAGCGCGGCTGGTCCTGCACGGGGGTGGCCGCATGGTTGCGCGCCTTCATGGCCGGGGCCAGGCTGTTCGGCGCGCCCTGCAGCGTCTTGTTGATCTCGATGCCCTGGCGGTAATAGTCCTCGGCCACCACCGGGTCGGGGCGCACGACCGCCACCCACAGCGTGGTGAAGCCCGCCACGACCACGATGGCCGGCCCGGCAATGACCATCCAGACGAAGCCGAACTTCCACCAGGGAGCGGCCGAAGGAAGGGGAGCCGGTGCGGCAGCGATAGGGGATGGCATGGTGTTCACTCCTGACAGGAAAAGAAGAAAGGCGGTCGGACCAGCGGTCTGGCGCCTGAAACGGTGACGGTGGGGCCGGCGGCGCTCATCGCGGCACCAGGAAGACCGACTTCTCGGCGACATGGCCGCCCGAGCCCAGCGCCTGCACGTCGAACTGCACGGCATGCGATCCGGGCGGCGCGGAGCCGTAGGGGATCTGCAGGCGCACGGCCACCCAGCGGGACTCGGCCGCGCCGATCTCCACCTCGGCGTCGGACGCCACGCGCAGCCCCTGCAGCCCGCTCGCGCCGATGCGGTAGCGCTGGCCGGACTCGGTGGCATTCATGATCTGCAGGCGGTAGATGTTCTCCAGCTGCCCGCCGGCCACGATGCGCGAGAGCGCGGCGCGGTCGCGCACCACGTCCACCTTGAGCGGCGTGCGCAGCACCAGGCTGGACAGCAGCCCCACGCACAGCGCCACCAGCACCGCGGTGTAGATCAGCACGCGGGGGCGCAGCACGCGGCGCAGCATCTGCGCGCGGCCCCAGCGGGCCGCCACGCCGTTCTGCGTGGAAAAGCGGATCAGCCCCCGCGGGTAGTGCATCTTGTCCATCACGGTGTTGCAGGCGTCCACGCACAGCCCGCAGCCGATGCACTCGTATTGCAGGCCGTTGCGGATGTCGATGCCCACCGGGCACACCTGCACGCACAGCGTGCAGTCGATGCAATCGCCCAGGCCCCGGGCCTTGTAATCCACCGTCTTGGTGCGGGGACCGCGCGGCTCGCCGCGTGCGTCGTCGTAGGTGACGATGAGCGTGTCGCGGTCGAACATGGCGCTCTGGAACCGGGCATAGGGGCACATGTACTTGCACACCTGCTCGCGCATGAAGCCGGCATTGCCGTAGGTGGCGAAGCCGTAGAACAGCACCCAGAAGATCTGCCAGCCGCCCTGCATCGCCAGGAGCTCGCCCGACAGTTGGCGGATGGGCACGAAGTAGCCAACGAAGGTGAAGCCCGTCCACAGCGCCACCGCGATCCAGAGGAACTGCTTGAGCGCCTTCTTGCGCACCTTCTCGAAGGTCCAGCCCCCGGCATCCAGGCGCAGGCGGGCGCTACGGTCGCCCTCCACCCGGTGCTCGATCCACATGAAGATCTCGGTGTACACCGTCTGCGGGCAGGCGAAGCCGCACCACAGGCGCCCCGCCACCGCGGTGAACAGGAACAGCGACATCGCGCTGACGATGAGCAGGCCCGTGAGGTAGATGAAATCCTGCGGGTACAGCACCAGCCCGAACAGGTAAAAGCGCCGCGCCCCCAGGTCGAACAGCACCATCTGCCGCTCGCCCCACTGCAGCCAGGGCAGCGCATAGAAAACGAGCTGCGTGAGGGCCACCATGGCCCAGCGCCAGCGGGCGAACAGGCCGCGGATGGAGCGCGGGTAGATCTTCTTTTGCGCCTCGTACAGCGACACCATCTCGGCGGCCGCATCGGCGGCGCCAGGCGCGACCGGGGTGATGGGAATGACCTTGCGGGCAGGCCCGCTGGGTGGCTTCATGGCAGTTCTCGAAAGGGTGGGCCGGCAAGGGGACGCGTCAGCGGCTGCGCCGCCGGCCAGGGCGCGCCGCGGGAAAGGCCTGGATCGCGTTCCCCGGTGGCATCGGCGCCGTCAGCGCACCGCGTTCGCGCGGTGGGACAGGCCCCACACGTAGGCGGTGAGCACGCCGATCTGGGCCTCGGTCAGCTTGTCGGCCTGGGCCGGCATCACGTTGACCTTGCCGTGGTTGACCATGGCGGTGATGGCCGCCTCGCCCCAGCCGTGCAGCCAGACGTCGTCGGTCAGGTTGGGCGCGCCCAGGGCCGTATTGCCCTTGCCGTCCATGCCGTGGCAGGCCGCGCAGGCGGTGAACTTGGACTTGCCCAGCGAGGCGCGCAGCGAGTCGTGTGGGCTGCCCGACAGGCTCAGCACATAGTGCGCGAGGTTGCGGATGTCCTCCGGCGAACCCACGGCTGCGGCCATGGGCGGCATGGTGCCCATGCGGCCCTTCTCCAGCGTCTCGCGGATGTTCTCCGGCGCGCCGCCGTGCAGCCAGTCGTTGTCGGACAGGTTGGGAAAGCCCTTGCTGCCCCGTGCGTCCGAGCCGTGGCACTGCGCGCAGTTGTTCATGAACAAGCGCTCGCCAATGGCCATGGCCTCGGGGTTGGCGGCCATGTCCTCGGTCTTCATCGTGGCGAACCGGGCGTACAGCGGCGCAAGCTCGGTGCGCGCCTTGGCCATCTCGGCCTCGTACTCACCGGCCTGCGTCCAGCCGAACTGGCCGGCGAAGCGGCCCAGGCCCGGATAGACGGCCAGGTAGCCGAAGCCGAAGACGATGGTGAGCACGAACAGCCACATCCACCAGCGCGGCATGGGGTTGTCCATCTCCCGCAGGTCCTCGTCCCAGACGTGGCCCGTGGTGTTGTCGGTGCTGGGCGCGACCTTCTTGCGGGCCGTGATCCAGAGCAGCAGCAGGCAGCCCAGGATGCCGACCACGGTCAGCCCCGCCACATAGACCGACCAGAAATTGTGGGTGAAGTCACTCATGTCGTTCTCATTGTTTTTTGCGGATCAGTCTTGCTCGAAGGGCAGGCGCGCGGCCTCCTCGAACCGGGCCCGGTTGCGGCGCGAGAACGCCCAGACCAGGATGCCGAGGAAGCACGCCAGCGATGCCAGCGTGGCGACGATGCGCACAGTGGTGATGTCCATGACCAGCTCCTTGCGGTTCGTTACTTGAGGGCGCGGCCCATGACCTGCAGGTAGGCCACGAGCACGTCCATCTCGGTCTTGCCCTTGACCTCCTCGGACGCGGCCGCGATCTGCTCGTCTGTGTAGGGCACGCCCACCGTGCGCAGCGCCTTCATGCGCGGCGCGGCCACGGCGGGATCGACGGGCGTCTTCTCCAGCCAGCTGTAGGCGGGCATGTTGGATTCGGGCACCACGTCGCGCGGGTTGTTCAGGTGGATGCGGTGCCACTCGTCGCTGTACTTGCCGCCCACGCGGTGCAGGTCGGGGCCGGTGCGCTTGCTACCCCACTGGAAGGGGTGGTCGTACACGAACTCGCCGGCCACCGAGTAGTGGCCGTAGCGCAGCGTCTCGGCGCGGAAGGGGCGGATCATCTGCGAGTGGCAGTTGTAGCAGCCCTCGCGCAGGTAGATGTCGCGGCCCAGCAGCTGCACCGCGGTGTAGGGCTGCACGCCCGTCACGGGCTCGGTGGTGGACTTCTGGAAGAACAGCGGCACGATCTCGGCCAGGCCGCCGATGGCGACCACCAGCACGATCAGCACGATCATCAGGAAGTTGTTGGTCTCGATCTTCTCGTGCGAGAAGCCGGCCGATTTGGGGTTGTGTTCGGACATGGAATGCGCTCCTCGGGGCTCAGGCATGGGCCGTGTTCACGGCGGGGATCGACACCTTGACCGAGCGGCCCGAGATGGCGGTGGCCCACACGTTCCAGGCCATCACCAGCATGCCGCCCAGGTACAGCAGGCCGCCGGCGAAGCGGACCACGTAGAACGGATAGGTGGCCTTCACGCTTTCGACGAAGGTATAGGTGAGCGTGCCGTCGGGATTGACCGCGCGCCACATCAGGCCCTGCATGACGCCGGCGATCCACATCGCGGCGATGTACAGCACGATGCCGATGGTGGACATCCAGAAGTGCAGCTCGATGGCGGGCACCGAGTGCATCTTTTCCCGGCCGAACAGGCGCGGGATCAGGTAGTACAGCGAACCCATGGTGATCAGGCCCACCCAGCCCAGGGCACCGGCATGCACGTGGCCGACAGTCCAGTCGGTGTAGTGGCTGAGCGCGTTGACGGTCTTGATGGACATCATCGGGCCCTCGAACGTGGCCATGCCGTAGAACGACAGCGACACGATCAGGAAGCGCAGGATGGGGTCGTCGCGCAGCTTGTGCCAGGCGCCCGACAGCGTCATCACGCCATTGATCATCCCGCCCCAGCTGGGGGCCAGCAGGATCAGCGAGAACACCATGCCCACCGATTGCGTCCAGTCCGGCAGCGCGGTGTAGTGCAGGTGGTGGGGGCCCGCCCACATGTAGGTGAAGATCAGCGCCCAGAAGTGCACGATCGACAGGCGGTAGCTGTACACCGGGCGGCCGGCCTGCTTGGGGATGAAGTAATACATCATCCCGAGGAAGCCCGCGGTGAGGAAGAAGCCCACCGCGTTGTGGCCGTACCACCACTGCACCATCGCGTCCTGCACGCCGGCATAGGCCGAGTAGCTCTTCATCCAGCCGGCAGGCACTTCGGCGCTGTTGACCAGGTGCAGCAGCGCCACCGCCAGGATGAACGCGCCGAAGAACCAGTTGGCCACGTAGATATGGCGCACCTTGCGGCGGCCGATGGTGCCGAAGAACACGATGGCGTACGACACCCACACCAGCGTGATCAGGATGTCGATGGGCCATTCCAGCTCGGCGTATTCCTTGCCGGTGGTGTAGCCCAGCGGCAGGCTGATGGCCGCCGCCACGATGACGAGCTGCCAGCCCCAGAACGTGAACGACGCCAGCGGCCCCGCGAACAGGCGCACCTGGCAGGTGCGCTGCGCCACGTAGTAGCTGGTGGCGAACAGCGCGCAGCCGCCGAAGGCGAAGATCACCGCGTTGGTGTGCAGCGGCCGCAGACGGCCGTAGCTGAGCCAGGGAATGCCGAAGTTGAGTTCCGGCCAGGCCAGCTGGGCGGCGATGAAGACGCCGACCAGCATGCCCACCACCCCCCACACCACGGCCATGATCGAAAACTGCCGCACGACGGTGTCGTCGTAATGCGCGGCAGCGGTTTTTGGAGATTCCATCGTGCACCTCTTTGATTGCACGGAAAGTTTCTTCCGGATACCCGTCGGGGGCATTGACGCATGTCAATCGTTGCGATGAATGCGGCCGGAGTCACAGAGCGTCAGGCCAACCACTGGCAGCACGGCTGCCCGTACAGGGGTTGGCATGAGTCAGCAACCACCAGAGAATCGCCAATGGATCTCTACCAGGAAATCAGGAGTCACGCCGTGGTCACCGCGGCGGATTCGAACCTGAAGCGCAACACCTGTGTTGTCAATGAACAAGGCGATACAGACCCGCGTGTACGAGCGGTTCGGCATCTTTCCAGGACCAAATTCTGGACGGCGGGCCCGACTGGTCGTTCAACAGGGACGTCACTGCTTCGCCGCTACACCGACCACCCAGACGAGACTCCCTTTCTGCGCCGAGCCGAAGGAGCCTAAGCACCTTGGTAGCCACTGACCTGAAACACCCGCGATTCCTGTCGGCTCAGTCCCGCTTAGGGAGCGAAGGAGAGTTGCCCTTGGGCTGGTTGAGCGGCAGAGGGGACGCATGTGAGGCGGCGCCAGAAGGCCCGCCTCACAGGGCTTTGCCATGCATTCGAGTCGACGCCAGATCAGCTGCCGCTGCACCCGGGCAAGGTTGCGCGGGTCGCCACGGTTGCAGCACTGTCGTCGCGCCCACCTGCATTGCGGGTATAGGTGCAGCCATAACGGGCGTCAGCGACGGTGGCGGGCGTTTTCACGTCGTCGCCCGCGGGCTTGGTGCCTTTCTCGACCCACTCGGCCATCGCCTTGAATGCTTCGGACTGCTCGGCCACGGTGAAATCGCAGTGGCTGGGGGCGCGAATGGCGCGCTGCACCAGCCACTGGCCATTGCCGTTGGCCTCGACGCGGTCGCGGTAGACCTGCTCCATGTGGAAGGGCACGTACATGTCGCCCAGCGTATGCAGGGTGACCACCGGGATTCGGAACTGGCCATTGACCTGTGGCACCCAGCGCAGGCCATCGGTGCGCAGGCGGTTGGCGTCGGGTGCCGGCACCCACTTCGCGATGGTGGCGTTGAAGTCTGCCACCTCTGACGCGCTGGCGTTGAACCGGTAGACCGTACCGGTGGTGTCGATTCCCTGCTTGTTCAGGATGCCGTTGAGGGTGCCGTCGCGTCCGAAGGTGCCCCACACGGTGTTTTGCAGCGGTGCATTGGCAAAGCCCTGGTCGAAGATCGGCCGCGGCCCGCCGGTCAGGTTCATGACGATGTCTTTGAGCTTCTGTCCTTGCGGCGTCACCGGTGCAAACGATGTCTGGCTGCCGAACATGGCGTCGCGCACGCGCGGAGCGAGCGCGGCCCAGTCGGTGGTGGGTGCGGCAACGGCGGGCACACCGGCCAGCTTCTGCGCCGCCAACTGGTAGGCACCGAAATAGTTGTACAGCGACAGATCGCCCAGCACGGCGCACATCGGCAGGGCGCCCTGGTAGCGCCGCTTGTGGACCGCCGTTTGCTGCGCCTCGTCCTCGATGGCGGCGGCGGCGATGTGGCCGCCCATCGAGACACCGGTGACATAGGTGCGGGCAGGCTCTGACAGCACACGGCCGTTGGCGGCGGCAATCGCCACAAACGCATTGGCCAGCGCATTCGTGTCTTCCACGCCCACGCGCACGTCATAAAAATTCTTGGTGTAGCTGGATGCCGCCCAGGCGTAGCCGTTTTCGATCAGGTAGCGCCGGAAGGCCGGGTTGGACACGGTCAGCGCATTGCCTTCGCCCGCATAGCCGTGGGCGTACATCACCAGGATACCGTTCCAGTTCTTCGGAACCTCTACACGGTAGCCCGCGCCGGCATTCGTGCCGCTCCAGCGGTCGGTCTGCACCGTGGTGCCATCCATGGCCGCGAAAGGCAGGCTGGCGGTGGCCACGGCAAAACTGGTGCGGGTGTCTTGCACACGGGTTTCCTCTGGTACGAGGCCCCCGCCACCACCGCAAGCCGAGAGCAGCAACGCACTGACGGCGCCGATGGCAGCCGTGCGGGAAGGAATCAAAAAGCGGATCGGCTGCATGCTTGTGTCTCTCTCGTTAGGGGAGCAATGACGCCCGGATTGGCGGCGCCAGTCTAGGCACGGCTTGCGTTACCCCTGTGCGGGTTTTCCCGCGCGTTTGTCACGCGGGCGACGGGTGGCGGCAGCAGCGGTTGGTCTGCCATAGGGGCCCGTCAGCCGCTGCGTGACGCGGCGGGCGTTGAATACCGGGACGGTTTGGCTTGGCGCTCCGGTCATTCATCTCGCAGGATGCGCTCGCCCTCCTGCTCCACATCCTCGAACTGGCCCCGGGACACCGCCCAGCCCAGGCCCATCAAAACCAGCAGCACCAGCACGACGGACAGGGGAATCAGCAAGTAGAGGATGTCCATCACACACCTTCCAGCAGCGGCACGTCGCTGTGGGCGGCTGGTGCCGCAGCGGGAGCGTGCGGGGAGCCGGTACCGGCTGCCAGCCGCGCCGCATTCGCGACCACCAGCAGCGAACTGAACGCCATGCCCAGCCCGGCGAGCCACGCCGGCATCCAGCCCACGACGGCCAGCGGCACGCACAGCGCGTTGTAGAGCGCGGCCCAGCACAGGTTCTGCCGCACCACGCGCAGGGTGCGGCGCGCCAGCAGCAGCGTCTGCACCACCTGCTCCAGGTCGCCGCCCATCACCACGAAATCCGCGCGGGACTGCGCCAGCGGCACGGCGCGGCCGAAGGCGAACGACACATGGGCGCCCGCCAGCACCGGCCCGTCGTTGAGCCCGTCGCCCACCATGGCCACGCGGTGGCCGCGCGCCTGTTCGGCCTGCAGCAGCGCGAGCTTGTCCTGCGGCGTGCAGTCGCCCTGTGCCCGCTCGATGCCCACCTGCCTGGCGATGCGCCGCACCGCGCCGGGCCGGTCGCCGGAGAGCAACTGCACGGCCACGCCCGCATCGCGCAGGCGGCGCACCGCGCGGGGCGCTTCGGGGCGCAGGTCTTCGCTCCAGTCGAACCGGGCCAGCTCCACGCGCGTGCCGTCGCCGCGCTGCTCGGACAGCACCACCTGCTGACCCGTGGAGCCGCCCTCGCCCCCGTCACCTGCCGGGACGCTGGCGCCCGCATGGCGCACGGAGCCCAGGCGCACGGTGCGCTCGCCCAGGGCCAGCCGGCCGCGCGCATCGGCGGCGCCATCCGCGCCCTCATCCGCCTCCCGCAAACGCGCCACCAGGCCCTGCCCGGCCAGTTCGTGCACTTCCAGCACGTGCCAGCGCGAGGCGGCGGGCAGCCCCTCGCGCGATGCCGCAGCCACCAGCGCCCGCGACACCGGGTGCACCGAATGGCGGGCCACGGCCGCGGCCAGTGCCAGGGCGTCGGCCCGGTCCAGACCCGGCGCCGGATGCACGCCGCGCACGGCCATGCCGTCGCGCGTGAGGGTGCCGGTCTTGTCGAACACCACCGTGTCCACACCCGCCAGGGCCTCCAGCGCCTGCAGATGGCGCACCAGCACGCCCTGGCGCGCCAGCGTGCCCGCCGCGGTCAGCATGGCCACGGGCGTGGCGAGCGACAGCGCGCACGGGCAGGTGACGATGAGCACCGCCACCGCCACCATGAGCGCATGGCCCGGGTCGGTGGGCCACCACCACGCCGCAGCCAGCGCAGCCGCCGCCAGCACGGCGATGAGGAACGGCCGCGCGATGCGGTCCGCCAGTTGCGCCAGGCGCGGCTTTTGCAGCGAGGCGCTTTCCATCAGCGCCACGATCTGGGCGAAGCGCGTGTCGGCCCCCACGCGCTCCACCTTCACTTGCACGGCCGACTGCAGGTTGTAGCTGCCGGCGGTCACGGCGCTGCCCTCGGGCCGCGCCACGGGCGTGGACTCGCCCGTGAGCAGGGCCTCGTCCGCGAGCGTGTCGCCCCGCATGATGCGCCCATCGGCCGGGAAGGCCTCGCCCGGCAGCACGCGCACCGTGTCGCCCACCGCCAGGCGCCGCACGGCCACGCGCACGAAGGCGCCATCGGCCTGCAGGCGCTCCACGCTGTCGGGCAGGCGGTTCATCACCGCCTCCAGCGCGCCGGCCGTGCGGTCGCGCAGGCGCAGCTCCAGCCAGCGGCCGGTGAGCAAAAAGAACACGAACATGGTCAGCGAGTCGTAGAACACCTCGCGCCCGAAGATTCCGCTGGGATCGAAGGTGCCCGCCGTGCTCACCCCGAAGGTGATGGCCATGCCCAGCGCCACGGGCAGGTCCATGCTCACCCGGCGCAGGCGCACGTCGCGCAGCGCGTTCGCAAAGAACGGCCCGCAAGCGAAGATGACCACCGGCAGCGTGATGACCCACGAGGCCCAGCGCAGCAGCTGCTCCATCTCGGCCGTGAGGTCGCCCGGCTGCGCCACGTAGGCGGGCCACGCGTACATCATCACCTGCATCATGCAAAAGCCGGCCACCAGCCAGCGCCACAGCGCGCGGCGGTGCTCGCCTTGACGTTGCGCCCGCGCGAAGGCGTCCATGGCCGGCAGGGCCCGGTAGCCCGCGCGCCGCACCGCCGCGATCCACTGCGAGGGCCGCACGTGGGCGGCATTCCACACGACGCGCGCGCGCCGGGTGGCCGCGCTCACATCGGCCTGCGCCACACCGGGCACGGCGCGCAGGACGTCTTCGATGGTCAGGGCGCAGGCGGCGCAGTGCATGCCCTCCAGCACCACATGCGATTCCCAGGTCTGCGCGGTGGCGTCAGCGTCAGCGCCGGCACCCGCAGGCATGCGGGCGCGGCCGAACGATGGCCATTCCTGCGGATCGTCGAGCAGCGAGGCGAACTCGGCGCACGGAGCGTCCGGGGCCGGCGTTCCCGCAGCCAGGTCGGGGCGGTCGGGAGGCGGCTCGAAGCGGTGGGAAAGCATGGCCCCGAGGCTATGCGCCCTCCCCCGTCCGCACATTGACCTGGATCAAGCCTGCCCTTGCCCAGGCTTCGTAAGCTGGCGTCCTCCGTCCACTTCGGGAGTCTTCCATGTACCAACGCATCCTGATCGCCACCGATGGCTCCGAACTCTCCGGCAAGGCCGTGGACCATGGGCTGGCCCTGGCGGCATTGAGCGGCGCCGCCGTGGTCGTGCTCAAGGTGGTGCCGCGCTATCCGCGCAGCTACTTCGAGGGCGGCTCCATCGTGGACACGGGCGATGCCAAGCGCATCGAGGCGCAGTGGACCGCATCCGCCAAGGCACTGGTGGACGGGGTCAAGGCGCTGGGCAGCGCCCAGGGGGTGGCGGTGAAGGCGGTGGTGAGCAAGTCCGACCTCGTCGCCGAGGCGGTGATCGCCGCGGCCCGCAAGCACCAGTGCGACCTGATCGTGATGGCCTCGCATGGGCGCAAGGGCCTGCAGCGGCTGCTGCTGGGCAGCGAGACGCAGCACGTGCTGACCCACTCGCACATCCCCGTGCTGGTGCTGCGCTGACCGAGGGCGATCCGCGCTACAGGGCGATTGCGCATCGAATCGCCCTCCAGCGCAATCAGTACTAGGGCATTACGCTATCAAAAAAGGAGCAACCAACCGCAGCGGGCGCTCCTTCCCCGCCTCAGTGGTTGCCCAGGTACAGCTGCGCCATGCGCTCGTCGGCCAGCAGGCCGGCGGCCGGGCCCTGCAGCACGCAACGCCCCTGGTCGAGGATGTAGCCCTGCTGGCTGATCTGCAGCGCCTGGCGCGCGCGCTGCTCCACCATCAGCACCGCCACGCCGGCGGCGGGCAGCGTGCGCACCATGTCGAACACCTTGCCGACCAGCGAGGGCGCCAGCGCCGCCGTGGGCTCGTCCAGCACCATGATGCGCGGCGAGGGCATCAGCGCGCGGGCGAAAGCCAGCTGCTGGCGCTCGCCGCCCGAGAGGTTGCTGGCCGGCTGCGGCAGTCGCTCGACCAGGGCGGGAAAGTCGGCCAGCACCGCATCCATGCGGCGCTTGACGTGCGGCACGCCGCGCACCACCAGCAGGTTCTCGCGCACGGTGAGCGAGGGGAACACATTGGCCACCTGGGGCACGTAGGCCAGGCCGGCGTCGAACCGGTCTTCGGCCGACAGCCGCGTGATGTCGCGCCCGCCCAGGTGGATACTGCCCGCCACGCGCGGCAGCAGGCCCAGCAGCGCCTTCACCAGCGTGGACTTGCCCGCGCCGTTGGTGCCGGCGATGGTGACGATCTCGCCCGGCGCGACGGCCAGGTCGATGCCGTGGATGATGTCCACGTCCGAATAGCCGCCGCGCAGCTGCCCGATCTGCAGCAGGTTGCCGCTGCCGTTGTGCGATGCACTGGTCATACCACCCCTCCCATGTAGGCCTCTTGCACGCGCGGGTCGTCCAGCACGGTGTGCGGATCGCCCTCGGCGAGGATGCGCCCGCGGTCCATCACGATCATGCGGTGGGACAGCGCCTTGAGCGCCTGCAGGTGGTGCTCGATCACGATGAAGGCGATGCCCTGGCCGTGCAGCTCGCGCACGCGGTCGCAGATTTCCTCGATCAGCACCGGGTTCACGCCCGCGAAAGGCTCGTCCAGCAGGATGCAGCGCGGGTCCAGCATGAGCACGCGGCCCAGCTCCACCAGCTTCTTCTGCCCGCCCGACAGGCCGCCCGCCTTGACATCGCGCACACGCGCGAGGTTCAGGAACTGGAGGATGCCGTCAGCCTTGGCCGCCAGCTGCGCTTCGTGCTCGCGCAGGCTGCGCGTCTGGAAGAACGCGTTCAGCAAGCGCTCGCCCTGCGGGTTGGCCGCGGCGGCCAGCAGGTTCTCGTGCACCGTGAGGCTCTTGAACTCGCGCGGGATCTGGAAGGTGCGCACCAGGCCCATGCGCGCGCGGCGGTACGGCGGCACGCGGGTGATGTCCTGGCCGGTGAAGGTGATGCGCCCGGCATCGGCGGGCTGCTGGCCGGCGATGGCGGCGAACAGGGTGCTCTTGCCCGCGCCGTTGGTGCCTGCAATGCCCAGGATCTCCTGCTCGGCCAGCTGCAGCGACACGCCGTCCACCGCCTTGAAGCCGCCGAACTGCCGCGTCACGGCCTCCACTTTCAGCATCGGTGCTGCTGTCGTTGCCATCATTGCGACTTCCCTCCGAACAGGCCGCTCGGGCGATACAGGGTGACCAGGATCAGCGCCAGCCCCACGGCCGCGAGCCGCAGGCTGGCCATGCCCACTTCGGACACGCCCGGCACCCAGTCCTTGGCGAAACGCGAGCCCTCCAGGAAAACCATGAGCAGCAGCGAGCCGAAGACCGCGCCGCGCACCGAACCGGCGCCGCCCATTACCAGGCCCATCCACACGTAGAAGGTGATGAGCGGAATGAACTGCTCGGGCGTGATGAAGGTGATGAAGTGCGCGTAGAACGCACCCGCCACGCCGGCCAGCGCCGCGCCCAGCATGAACACCTGCACCTTGAACCAGGCCGGGTCCTTGCCCAGGGCCGACAGCGCGGCCTCGTCGTCGCCGATGGCTTTCAGCAGCCGCCCGAAGGGGCTGCGCGTGAGCCGCACCGTGCCCCAGGACACCAGCGCGACCAGCGCGAGCAAGGTGGCGAACGTCGCCACGTCCGACACCGGTCCCCAGGCCGCGAACAGCTTGGGCAGGCCCGGCAGGCCCTGCACGCCCTTGGTGAGCCAGCTTTCCTGCTGGATGGAGATGCGCACGGCCTCCGAGAAGCCGAGCGTGACGATGGCCAGGTAGTCGTCGCGCAGCCGCAGCGACAACAGGCCGATGGGCAGCGCCAGCAGGCCCGAAAGCACGCCCGCGGCCACGAAGCACAGCGCCAGCGGCACGCCCTGCAGCGACAGCAGGCCCGAGGTATAGGCGCCGACGGCGAAGAACGCCACCACGCCGAAGTTCACCAGCCGCGTGAGGCCGAACTGCAGGTTCAGGCCCAGCGCGAGCAGGCAGTAGATGAGGGCGATGACGCCGATGGCGCAAAGGTAGGCAATCATGGATTCGGCTCCTTCGGCATCAGCGCACGAGCTGCACACGGCCCATGATGCCGGCCGGGCGCAGCAGCAGCACCAGCGCCAGCACCACGAACGACAGCACCAGCTTGTAGGAAGGCCCCAGCAGCGGCACGGCCAGCTCCTGCGCCACGCACAGCAGCAGCGCGCCCAGCACCGCGCCCACCGGGCTGCCGATGCCGCCCAGCACCATGGCGGCGAAGGCGGGAATCAAGCTCTCCCAGCCCATCTCGGGGCTGACGATGGCCTTCATGCCCAGCAGCACGCCACCGATGGCCGAGAGCGCACCCACCAGCACCCACAGGCTGAGCATGAGCCCGCCCGCGCGGATGCCGCTGGCGCGCGCCAGGTCGGCGCTGTCGGCCACGGCGCGCAACTGGCGCCCGAAGCTCGTTTTGTAGATGAGCACGAACACCACCAGCAGGCACAGCACGGCGATGCCCGCGATGGCCACGTCGGTCGGCAGCAGGCGCACCCCGCCGAAGTTCCAGGCCCGCACCAGCGGCAGATCGAACGTGCGCTGGTCGTGCCCGGCGAAGAACGAGATCAAACTGCGCAGCAGAAAGCCCAGGCCGATGGCCGCCAGCATCGACGACACCATGGGCCGCCCGGCCAGCTTGCGAAAGATCAGCGTGTACGAGCCCGCGGACACCACAGCGGTCGCGGCCATGCTCGCCAGCGCCGCGGCCCACAGCGGCCAGCCGCCCAGCATCTGCACCGCCACGGCGGCATAGGCGCCGGTGGTCAGGAAGTCGCCCGTGGCCGCGTTGGGAAAGCGGTTGACGCCCATCACCAGGGTCATGGCCAGTGCGGGCAGCGCCACCACCAGCCCTTCGATCAATCCATTGATCAACAGGTTTGCGAAAGCTATCCAGGTCATTGCGTCATCTCGTTCTTACCCTGCCTTGTCAAGAAAAGCCCGGGCGCCCCCGCTCGGGGGCCGCCCGGGCTGCGCCCGCTCACACCGTGATGGACACCACGTCGCGGCGCACCAGCTGGCCCTTTTCGATGATGAACACGCCGAAGTCGGGCGTGGCGTCGCCGAACTTGTCGAAGTCCAGCTTGCTGGACGCGCCCTCGTAGTTCACCTTGGCCTTCTTGCCCAGCTGCGTTTTGCCTTCGGCGAACGAGTACACGGCCGTGCCGGGGGCGTTGGACACCTCGCGCAGCTTGGCGTTGACCTGCTCCACCGTGGCCTTGGGGCCGGCCGCTTCCATGGCCAGGGCCAGCGAGATCACCATGTCGTAGGCCATGGCGGCGTAGATGTTGGTGGAGGCCGCCTTGCCCGTGGCCTTGGTGAAGGCCGCATCGAACTGCGCGTACGAGGTGCTCTTTTCGTTGGAGACCGTCTCCACCGAGATGATGCCCTCGCACACTTCGGCGCCCAGGGCCTTCACCAGGTCGGGATTGGCCGCCCAGCCGGGGATGACCCATTGGTTGTCGGCGCCGGACTGGAACCATTCGCGCAGGATGATGGTGGTGTCGGGCAGGTACGAGCCCATCACGATCACATCGGGCTTGGCCGCGAGGATCTTCTGCAGCTCGCTGCGGTAGCTGGGGCGGCTGGGCTCGTAGGTGACGTGCGCCGCCACCTTGCCGCCGCGCTTTTCCCAGACCTTGGTGAAGCCTTCCACGTTGCCCAGGCCCGAGGCGTTGTTGAACGCCATGGTGGCCGGGCGCTTGAAGCCGCGCTTGGCGCAGATCTCGGCGAACGCCGCGCCGAAGCGGTCGTTGGTGGCCTGAAAGCGCCACACCAGGTCCTTGGTGTCGAGCGTGGAGATGGCGGGCGCGCCCGACACGTTCATCTGGATGATGCCGGCCGCGTCGGTCAGCGGCATCACCGCCAGCGTCACGCCCGAAGCCCAGGTGCCCAGCACGGCCTGCACCTTGTTCACTTCGATCAGCTTCTTGGCGGCCAGCACGGCCGCGTCGGGCTTGGTCTGGTCGTCCTCGGTGAAGAGTTCGAGCTTGCGACCGCCCGCGCCACCCGCGGCGTTGACCTCGTCCACCGCCAGGCGGATGGCCTGCTGCATGCCTGGGCCGTAGGGGCTGCCGGCGCCGGTGATGGGCGTGAGCGAGCCGATGCGGAAGACCTCGCCCTGCTGGCTGAAGCCGATGGAGGGAAGGCACTGCAGGGCGGCTGCGGCGCCGCCGAGCTTGACGAAATTTCTACGTTGCATGGTGTTCTCCGGTCAGGTCAGGGGGGTTGGTGTCAGAGGTTGTTTTTCACGAAGGCGCCGTCCTTGACGATGGCGCGGATGCGCTCGCCCTGGTTCAGCAGGCAGGCGATGTCGGTGAGCGGGTTGCCGTCCACCAGCAGCAGGTCGGCGATGGCGCCGGGCGTCACCTCGCCCAGCTGGCCCTGCTGCCCCAGGATCTCGGCGCCAACCAGCGTGGCCTGCTGCAGCACCGGGCCGTTGCCCAGCACGTCGGCGCGCAGGCGCAGCTCGTCGGCCTGCAGGTAGTGCGTCTCGGCCAGCAGATCGCTGCCCAGGCCCATCTTCACGCCGGCCTTGGCGAGGATCTCGATGGCCTGCCTGCCCTGGCCGCGCACCGAGTCGATCTTGGCGATGGACACCGCCGGCAGGCCATAGCGCTCGCCCTCGTTGGCCAGGCCCTCGTAGGTGATGAGCGTGGGCACCATGAAGGCGCCCAGCTCGGCCATCAGCTCGGCCGTGGGGGCATCCACCAGGTTGCCGTGCTCGATGGTGCGCACGCCGCAGCGCACCGCGCGGGCGATGGCGCGGGGCGTGTAGGCATGGGCCATCACGTAGGTATTGGCGTTGGAGGCTTCTTCCACGATGGCGCGCAGTTCGGCCTCGGAATAGCCCAGGTTGTTGATCGGGTCGTTGGGCGAGGCCACGCCGCCCGAGGCCATGACCTTGATCTGCGTGGCGCCCTTGAGGATCTCTTCGCGCACCGCCAGGCGGCAGGCGTCCACGCCATCGACCACGCGGCCGATGTTGCCCAGCTTGTAGGCGCACGAGCACACGTCCAGGTCGTCGTTGCGCTGGCGGAAGTCCGCATGCCCGCCGGTCTGCGACAGCGCCTTGCCCGAGGGGAAGATGCGCGGGCCCTGCACCAGCCCCGTGCGCACCGCTTCGGCCAGCGACCAGTCGCCGCCGCCCGCATCGCGCACCGAGGTGAAGCCGCGCTCGAGCATGCCCTTCATGATGGGCAGCGAGCGCAGCATGGTGAACACGTTGGGCATTCGGGCCACCGCGCCCAGGTTGAACGACGAGGCCACCACGTGCACGTGGCAGTCGATCATGCCGGGCATGAGCGTCATGCCGCGCGCATCGACCACCGTGGCGCCTTCGGGCGCCTGCAGGCCTTCGCCCACCGCGGCGATGCGCCCGTCCTGCACCAGCACCGAAAGACCCGGGCGCAGCGCCAGCGCATGCACGTCCAGCACCTGGCTGTTTTCAATCAACAAAGCGGTCATGGAATCAAAAAATCCAAAATAGGGGCTTCGAAATTACTCATGGGCTGCCGGCGATGGGGGCCAAGGCCCCGTACCGTCCCGAAAGCGGTGCACGCTGACACCTTCATTCGGAAAAAACCGTCACAACGCCGTCACAGGTTGCATTTATCGGGCCAATGGCGTCTTGTCGCAACGCCTAAAATCTCACCTGCCCATGACTACAGCTCATACCACTGCATGCGCCGCCTCTGCCCCACCCTCTCCGAACTGAACGCTTTCCACTCTGCGGCAAAGCACCAGGCCTTCACCATGGCGGCCAAGGAGCTGTGCGTGACGCAAAGCGCCATCAGCCGCCACATCGCCTCGCTGGAGGACTACCTGGGCCAGAAGCTCTTCATCCGCCGCTCGTCGGGGCTGGAGCTGACCGATGCGGGCGCCACCTACCTCAACGCCACGCGCCCGGCCATCGCCGCGCTGGAGTCGGCGACGGCCCAGCTCATGTCCTATGGCGGCGACGGCGGGGCGCTGAACCTCTCGGTGCCGCCCACGTTCGCCGCGCAGTGGCTGTTTCCGCGCCTGGGGCACTTCAAGCGCACGCTGCCGCAGGTGTCGCTGAACTTCGTGCGCTACCAGCACGCGCACGACTTCGCGGTGCCGCACGAGTTCGACGCCGCCATCCAGTACGGCTACGGCAACTGGCCCAGCGCCAATGCCCGCTACCTGATCGGGCAGGAGACCAGCATCGTCTGCAGCCCCCAGCTGCGCGACACGCTGCCGCTGCGCACCCAGGCCGACCTGCAGCACGCCACGCTGCTGCAGCACATCGAGGTGCCGCTGGCCTGGCACGACTGGATGGCGGCGAACGGCTGCGACACCGGCGGCAGCCGCTTCGGGCCGGGCTTCAACCTGTATTCGCTCATCATCCGGGCCGCCGTGTCGGGCTTCGGCGTGGGCATCGTGCCCACCTGCCTGGTGGAGGACGAGCTGCAGGCCGGCACGCTGGTCGAGCCGCTGGGCCAGCGCTTCCAGAGCCCGCTGGGCTACTACCTGTGCGCGCCCACGGCCCGCACCAACCTGTCGGTGTACCGCCTGGTGAGCGGCTGGCTGGAGCACTGCTGCAGCCACGCCGCGGGCACGGACCCGGGCGAAGGCACCTCGCCCGCGGCCGGCTGCATCTTTTGCGCCAGCGGTTCGCCGATGGCGGGTTGAGCCCCGTTCGCAACCAGGCCAGGTTTTTCGTTCGGCGCAGGGGGCCTGCGGGAAAATCGGGGCAGCATGGGAAGCACATCAAGCAATGTGATTCACATGCCTCCAAAAATTGACGGATCGAGAACGGCGCGTGCCTCGACCCTGCCACCATCGGCCTCGTTCGACAAAGCACCGAACACTTCCGGGCGCTCCCGCGCGGGCTCCGCACCGGAGGGGCTTCAAAGCGCGCAAAGGGCGAGAACTTCCGGGACATCCGGTCTGCGCCCAAGAACCGCATTGCAGCCACAAAGCCACCATGGCGGCAAGGCACATGCCGCCGAACAAATGGCCCGCGAAGTGCTGGACAGCGTTCCGCTGGGGCAACTGAAAAGCGAGTTCTCGCCAGAACTGCTGCATGTCGTGCATTCGGCGGCTTACGCACCTGATGACCAATACAGCACGCTGAAGGGCAAACTTTCCGTCGGCTATGCGTTGGCCTGGGCACGTGGCAAGGACAAGGTCGAACCCGCACAGATACGTGAGTCGTGGGCTGCAGCGCCTGGCGGCCTGGGCGTGAAAACCTATCAGCCCGAAGAGATCGGCAAGCTGGAGAGCTACGGCGCATCTTTCTGGGGTCTGCCTTTGCCGGGTTCGTCAGGAACGGCTGGAACGCTCACGGGAAAAACCGTGTTTCGCCCGGCAGAACGCATCCCGCAAGACCTGCAGAGGCTGTGCGGGGAAGTCAAGAAGATGCTCCGCCAGGCCAAGGGAAACGATCCCATGGAGGCTGCCATGATCGCGGCCCACTTCAAGCAAAACTTCATTGCCATCCATCCGTACATGGACGGCAATGGACGGGTCAGCAGGCTGTGCGCGGAACGTATTCTGAAAGAGCTTGGCATGCCATCGCCCGATTGGAGCAAGGCCGATTTCAATCTCAACCTCAGCGTCGAAGAAACCGCCCAACGGATGCTGCAGCACATGAACTGAACCCCCAGCCGGCTCCTGCGTCGCAGACCGCGCAGTGATTCTGGCGAACAGTGCAACCTACTCCCGCGCCGCGCCGGTCAGGCCGCCAGAGCGCCGCGCCCGGCGAGGGAGAGCACCGTGTTGCGCCCGGCCTGCTTGGCGGCATACAGCGCGGCGTCGGCGCTGGCCAGCAGGTCCTGGGCGCTGTCGGGCGCGCCGTCCGTCCAGTCGCAGCACGCCAGGCCGCCGCTGACCGTCACGCATTCGAAGGGGCTTTGCGGGTGCGCGATCTGCAGCGCGCGCACCGCCGCGCGCGCCGCCGAGGCCACGAGGGCCGCGCCGGCCGCGTCGGTCTCGGGCAGCACGATCACGAACTCCTCGCCCCCATAGCGCGCCACCATGTCCTCCGGCCGGCGCACCGACGCCTCCAGCGCCTTGGCGACCTGCCGCAGGCATTCGTCGCCGCTGAGGTGGCCGAAGAAGTCGTTGTACTTCTTGAAGAAATCCACGTCGAACAGGACGACCGACACCGGCATGCGGCTGCGCCGGCATCGGGCCATCGCACTGGCGATGTGCTGGTCGTAGGCGCGGCGGTTGTACAGCCCCGTCAGGCCGTCGTGCTCGGCCAGGTGCTCCAGCTTGTCGTTGGCCAGCACCAGCGCATCGCGCGCCGCGGTCAGGTCGCGCTCGACGTCGCGGCGGTGCCGGACCGCCTGGATCACGCCGCCCCCGGCCAGCCCGACCACGACCACCAGCAGCAGGATGCCCAGGGCCTGCACCGAGGCCGAGCGGCGCCACTCGGCCAGCACCTCGTCTTCCGCCAGCGCGACGGTGACCAGCAGGGCATTGCTGCGGGTGTGCTCGAAACCCACCAGACGGCGCACGCCGTCGATGGGCGACGGCGCGGTGGCGATGCCGGCGCGGCTTTGCGTCAGCATCTGGAACAGCGGCGTGCCGCTCAGGCTGCGGCCCAGGTCTTCGGCGAAGAAGGGCCGCCGGGCCAGGACGGTTCCGTCGTCCAGCAGGAGCGCGATGGCGCCCTTGTCGCCGATCTGCAGCCCGTTGAGCAGGCCGAGCACGTAGTCCACCCGGATGGTCGCGAGCGCCACCCCTGCGAACTGCCCTTCGGCGTCGTCGATCCGCCGCGACACCGGAATGACCCACACGCCCGAGGACCGGCTGACGATGGGCTTGCCGATGGCAACGCGCGTGCTCGGGCTGTCGCGGTGGTGGATGAAATAGGCGCGGTCCGCATTGTTGGCCTGGGGGTTCTGCACCGGCTGCGAGTTGACGAGCCAGCGGCCATCGGGCCCGAAGACGAACATGCCGTGCAGGTGCTCGGACTGCGCGACGTGGGTGACCAGCACGGGCTGCAGGCGGTCCAGCGCGTCGGGGGCCATCTCCGAGCGCTCCAGTTCGTACACCACGCTGCCGACCACGCGGCCGACCTCGGCGAACATGGCATCGATCTGCTGGGCGACGGCATGCGTCAGGTTGCGCGACGCATCGGCGGCCTGCTGCCACCCGGCATCGCGCGCGCGCCAGGCCAGCCACACGTTGGAGGCCACCAGCAGCAGCGCGACCAGCACGACGAACAGGACCGCCGAGGCGACCGACCGGTCCTTGTCCGGCAGTTTCGGGGGGGCCGGGGTCGCTGGGGACCGGGGCAAGACGGCAGGCATGCGGCAGGACTCCAGAGGGCAAGGGCAAGGGTCAGGTTAGCACCTGCCACCCCATCGGTGAAGCGGCTTTTCCCCCGCGTTCCACGGCCCCTGCCTGCCCGGGCCTGCCGTCGCCGGCCACCGGGTCAGGCGAAGAGCCCCTTGTGCTGCTCGCGCAGCAGGTTCTTTTGCACCTTGCCCATGGCGTTGCGGGGCAGCTCGGGGGCGATGAAGCAGCGCTTGGGAATCTTGAAGTTGGCCAGCTGCGATTTGAGCCGCCCCACGATGGCGTCGCCATCGAGCTGCGCGCCGGGCTTGGGCGTGATGACGGCCACGCCGACCTCGCCGAAGTCCGGGTGCGGCACGCCGATGAGCGCGCTCTCGGCCACGCCGGGCATCTCGTTGATGTAGCCCTCGATCTCGGCCGGGTAGACGTTGTAGCCCCCGCTGATGATGAGGTCCTTGCTGCGGCCCACGATGCTCACGTAGCCGCGCTCGTCCACGCGGCCCACGTCGCCGGTCTTGAACCAGCGGTGCCCGTCGGCATCGATGCTGAACTCTTCCTGCGTCTTCTCGGGCATGCGCCAGTAGCCCTTGAACACGTTGGGCCCGCGCACCTGGATATTGCCGATCTCGCCCACGGGCAACGGCGCGCCCGCATCGTCCACCACGCGCAGGCCCACGCCCGGCAGCGCAAAGCCCACGGTGCCGCCCCGGCGTTCGTCCTGGCCGCCGTGGCGCGGGTCGGCCGTATAGGGGTTGGAGGTGAGCATGATGGTCTCGCTCATGCCGTAGCGCTCCAGGATGGTGTGGCCGGTGCGCTCCTGCCATTCGCGGAAGGTCTCGATCAGCAGCGGCGCCGAGCCCGCGATGAACAGGCGCATGTTCCGCACCGCCTCGCGGGTGAGGCCCGGCTCGGCCAGCAGGCGCACGTACAGCGTGGGCACGCCCATGAAGACGGTAGCGCGCGGCATCGCGGCGACCACCGCGCGCGGGTCGAACCGCGCCAGCCAGATCATCTTGCTGCCGTTGAGCAGCGCCGCATGGATCGCCACGAACAGGCCGTGCACATGGAAGATGGGCAGCGCATGGATGAGCACGTCGTCCGGCCGGAAACCCCAGTATTCCTTGAGCACCTGCGCGTTGGACAGCAGGTTGCCGTGCGTGAGCATCGCCCCCTTGCTGCGGCCGGTGGTGCCGCTGGTGTAGAGGATGGCGGCGAGGTCGTCGGCCGCCCGCGGCACGGGCAGGTGCGTGTCGCCGTGGTGCGCGGCACGCTCCAGCAGGGTGCCGGTGCGGTCGTCGCCCAGCGTGAACACATGCTGCGTGCCGGCCGTGAAGGCGATCTTGGACACCCAGCCGAAGTTGGCGGGCGAACACACCACCACCGCGGGCTCCGCATTGCCGACAAAGTATTCGATCTCGCCGCTCTGGTAGGCCGTGTTCAGCGGCAGGAAGGCATGCCCCGCGCGCAGCGTGGCCAGGTACAGCAGCAGGGCCTCGACCGACTTTTCGACCTGCACCGCGATGCGGCTGCCGTCCGGCAGGTCCAGCGACGCCAGCAGGTTGGCGATGCGCGCGCTGGCGCGGTCCAGGTCGCTCCAGGTGTAGTGCAGGGGCGTGCCGTCGGCCGCCGTGGTTTCGACGGCGACGGTATCCAGGTCGTCCGGAAAGGCCGCGCGCAGGGCGGTGTACAGGTTGTGTTGGCTCATACAAAAAAAGAGGAAAACGGTCGGGTGTCAGAAGACGGGAGGACGTTTGGCCAGGAACGCCATGATGCCTTCGCGGTGCTCGGGGCTGTCCGCGTAGGCATAGGGGTCGGGGTCGGCGAAGGGGCCCGGCCCCTGCTCCGGTGCGGCGACCGATGGGTCAATTGCTACATTATTCATAGCAACATGCCCCAGTGGAATATGCACTGCAGACCCTTTCAAGGCACGAAGCGTCTGCTTGTTCATGCGCGCCGCGGCGGGGGCGAGCGCGGCGATGCGCCGGGCGCTGGCCAGGGCTTCGGCGGCCAGTGCCTCGTCGGCCACCACGCGGTTCAGGAAGCCCCGCGCCGCCATGGCCTCGGCGCCGAAGGTGGCGGCCTCCAGCAGCATCTGCCGGGCGATCAGCTCGCCCACCGCGCCGGCCACCAACTGCGCCTCGCGCGGGGCCATCGGAAAGCCCAGCCGCGCGATCGGCGCGCCGAAGCGGGCCCCCGCGCCGGCGATGCGCAGGTCGCAGCAGCTGGCGATCTCCACGCCCGCGCCCATGCAGGCGCCGCGGATCGCGGCCACGATGGGCACGTCGCACGCCAGCATGGCCGCCAGGCCGCCCCACACGTCGGTTTCGTGGAAGTCGCGCAGCGCCTCGCGGTCGAAGCGGAAGGCCGGGTACTCGGAGATGTCGCCGCCCGCGCAGAAGGCATCGCCCTCGCCTTCGATGAGCACGCAGCGCGCACCGGCATCGGCCTGCAGCTGCTCGAACACGGCGCGCAGTTGCCGCCACATGGCGCGGGACATGGCGTTGAGCCGCCCCGGGTGGCGCAGCACCACGCGCACCACCCCGGGGGCGCCATCCGCCCCGTCGACCCGCTCCACCCCGATGTCACCCGCCATTTCCGCCCTCTCCACCATGTCCGCCATGTCCGCCGTTTGCACTGGCCGCATCGGCCGCCTTGCCGCCCCGCCCGGGGCCCCCGGTCAATCGAGCTTGGCGCCCGAATCCTTGACCACCTTCGCCCAGCGGCGAACCTCCGAGTGGACCATGGCGGCGAACTGCGTCTGCGACAGGCCGCCGTAGTCGGCGCCGTTCTTGGCCCACACGGCCTTCAGGTCCTCGGCCGTGCCCAGGCGCTGCGTCTCCTCGACGATGCGCGCCTGCAGGTCGGCCGGCGTGCCCTTGGGCGCCCACAGTCCGTACCAGGTGGTCACGGTGTAGTCGGGCAGGCCCACCTCGGCCGCGCAGGGCACGTCGGGGAAGGCCGGGTTGCGCCGGGCGCCGGCCACCATCAGCGCCTTGATCCGCCCGCCCTTGATGTGCGCGGCGGACGAGCCCAGCCCGTCGAACATCATGTCCACGTTGCCGCCGATCAGGTCCTGCAGCGCCGGGCCGGCGCCGCGGTAGGGAATGTGCGTGATGAAGGTGTTGGTCTGCAGCTTGAACAGCTCGCCCGCCAGGTGGTGCGAGGTGCCCGCGCCGGCCGAGGCGTAGTTGAGCTTGGCCGGGTTGCGCCGCAGGAAGTCCAGGAACTGCGGCATGGTGGTGGCCTGCACCGTGCGCGGGTTGACCACCAGCACCTGCGGCACGTTGGCCAGCAGCGCCAGCGGGATGAAGTCCTTCTCGATGTCGTAGTCGAGCTTGGGATACATCGAGGGCGCGATCACGTGGTGCGTGCCGCCCATGAACAGCGTGTAGCCGTCGGGCTGCGCCTTGGCCGCGAAGCTGGCCCCGACGGTGCCGCCCGCGCCGCCGCGGTTGTCGATGATCAGCATCTTGCCGGTGGACTTGGCGAACTGCGCCGCGAACGGCCGCGCGAAGGCGTCCGTGCCGCCGCCGGCCGGGAACGGCACGACGAGGTTGACCGGCTTGGCCGGCCAGGGGTCGGCCGCCAACACCCGGCCGGTGGCCAGCGCCAGGCCGGCCGCGGCCGCGCCACGCAGCACGCCGCGGCGCTGCAAAGGGGAATGGTTCATGGTGTCTGTCTCCTGTCGTTGTGGGTCTTTGTCATGCATGCAAGGAAGGCGCGCTCATGGCGCCGGTGCCATCTGACCCGCGGGGCGAAAGGCTCGGGCGCTTTCCTTCATGGCGCGCACCGGCCTTTTTTCTTTCTGCCCCGCTCACACCGCCTCAGTCCCGGCACAGGCTCTCGATGTCTCCCGACATCGGCACGCGGCCCTGCGCCAGCAGGCCGCGGTGTTTGTCGATCCGCTTGAGATCGTAGAGATAGTTGACCATCAGGCCGAACGATTGTTTGAGGCCCTTGGACGACGGGTCGCCCGCCCAGTTCAGGCGCTCCACGCGCGCGCCGTTGCCCAGGTGAAAGCGCGCCACCGGGTCCACCGGCTTGCCCTCGTGCAGCTCGCGCCCCAGGTAGCGCGCGGCGCACTGCAGCAGCAGCTGGCGCACGGGCGATTTCGGGGGCAGCTCCAGCGCCTTGTCGGCCGCGGCCAGCACGTGGGCGGCCTGGGGCGGCTCGAACCCCACGGCCTTGCCCAGCTCGGCACGGCGCTTGTCATCGAGCGCATCGAGCGCGGCGGCGCAGTGCTTGGACAGCCACGAACGGAACCCCGGGATCGGCGACAGCGTGGCGAAGGTGCGCAGGCGCGGAAACTCCGCGTTCAGCGTCTCCACCACGTGCTTGATGAGCGAATCGCCGAAGCTCACCCCGCGCAGCCCCGTCTGCGTGTTGCTGATCGAGTAGAAGATCGCCGTGGTTGCCTTCGACAGGTCGGACGGCGCCGCGCCCTCGTCCAGCAGCGGCGTGATGCTGCTGGACAGGTCGGCCACCAGCGCCACCTCCACGAAGATCAGCGGCTCGTTGGGCAGGCGCGGGTGGAAGAAGCCGTAGCAGCGCCGGTCGCTGTCCAGCCGGTTCTTCAGGTCCGCCCAACTGCGGATGTCGTGCACCGCCTCGTACTTGATGAGCTTTTCGATCAGCGAGGCGGGCGAATCCCACGACAGGCGCTTCAGTTCCAGGAACGCCACGTCGAACCAGGTGGAAAACAGCTGCTCCAGCTCGGCATCGAGCGCGAGCAGCCGCTTGTCGCCCTTGAGCTGCGGCAGCAGCTCGGCCCGCAGGTCGAGCAGAAAGCGCATGCCGTTCGGAAACACCGCAAAGCGCTGCAGCAGCCGCGTGCGCGGCGACACCAGCGCGCGGCGCAGGTGGATCTCGGCATGGGCCTCCTCGGCCGTGCCGGCCGCCGCCTCGTAGCGCTGGCGCGCCGACTTGAAGCGCGTGGCATCGGGCGCGAACTGCTCGCACAGCAGCAGCCACATGTCGCGGCGCTCCTCGGGCTCGGCCGCGTGGTACCAGGCGGCGACGGCCTCGGCGCGGCGCCCGCCCTCGACCTCGCTCACCTGCGGCGCGCCCACCTCCTGCAGGTCGGCCAGCAGGCGCCGCAGCGCGCGCGGCGACAGCGCCTCCTGGCCGCGGCGCAGCGTGGCCTGCAGGCGTTCGTGCGTGGAGCGCGGCACCGGCGCCTTGGCCGGGCCGCTGCCCGCGCCGTCGGCCGATCCGGTGGTCTTGTCAGCGGGGCGCAGGCGGGAGACGCTGCGCGTGATCCATTCCGCAGTGGCATTCATGGCGTGATCCTCGAAGGGGGGTTGCGGGCGATGTCGCGCAGCGCGGCGCGCTGGCGCACGAGGTGGGTGCGCATGGCCTCCTCGGCCACCTCGGGAGCGCGCAGCTTGATGGCATCGAACAGCTCCAGGTGCTCGGCCAGGCTCTGCTGCAGCCGCCCCGGGGCGCGCAGTTGCTGCAGGCGGGCCAGCCGCAGGATCTTGCGCAGGTCGCCGATCACCTGGGCCAGCCAGCGGTTGTCGGCCAGCGTGATGAGCGCCTCGTGGATGGCGTGGTTGGCCGCGTAGTACTCGCTGATGCGGCCGGCCGCAGCGTGTTCGCGCAGGCGCTCGTGCAGCACCTCCAGCGCGGCCAGGTCGGCCTCGCTGGCGCGCAGGGTGGCCTCGTGCGCGGCGCGCCCCTCCAGCAGGGCGATCACGGGGAAGATCTCGTCCAGGTCGCGCTCGGTCACCTCGGCCACGAAGCAGCCCCGGCGCGGCTCGTGGCGCAGCAGGCCCTCGGCCACCAGCACCTTGAGTGCCTCGCGCAGCGGCGTGCGCGAGATGGCCAGCCGGTCGCACAGCGCGATCTCGTCCACGAACCCGCCCGGAGGCAGCTGCCCGGCAAAGATCAGCTCGCGGATGCGCTCGGCCGCCTCGGAATGCAAGGACAGGGGGAGTGCGCGCGCGGTGGCGGGAAGGGAGGACATGGACAGCGGCGGCAGGGCGGCGGTGAGTGGCTCGATCGACCTCGCAAGCGGTGGCAACGAAACGCAACCTGCCGGCATCGCGCGGCAATGTGCGTAATTTCACATAATTATGGCGATGGAGCCGCCACTTTCCCATCAGGGATTCCCTGGGCCGCGAAAACCCCCATGCGGTGGCGCCTGCGCGGCCGACTGGCTCCGCAGACAGTGGCCGGATCTGTGCGATGGTTGTCATTGCAGCCACCGCCGCGCCGCGCGACACTGCAGCGCATGACCCCACCCCGCCCCCGCCGCATCGCCTGCCTGCTGTACCCCGGCTTCATGAGCCTGGATGTGGTCGGCCCGCTGCAGGTCTTCGCCTCCGCCAATGTCGAGATGGAGCGCCAGGGCCGCGCGCCGGCCTACGCCCTGCAACTGGTGGCCGAGGCCGCCGGCCCGGTGGCGTGCTCCGCCGGCTTCGCCGTGGTGGCCGACGCGGCGCGGCGCGACGTGGCGCTCCCTGGCCTGGATACCCTCCTCGTGCCCGGCGGCATGGGCGTGGACGCCCAGCTGGACGACACCGCCCTGCACGACTGGCTGCGGCAGGCCGAGCGCACCGCCCGGCGCGTGGGATCGGTGTGCTCGGGCGCGCTGCTGCTGGCCCGCGCCGGCCTGCTGGACGGGCGGCCCGCCACCACCCACTGGGACAGCGTGGACGGCCTGCGCCAGGGCCATCCGCAGGTGCGGGTGGCGGGCGACCGGCTGCACACCTACGACCCGGGCGGCATCGACGGCGACGGCCACGTCTTCACCTCGGCCGGGGTGACGGCGGGCATCGACCTGGCCCTGGCGCTGGTGGAGCACGACCTGGGCCGCGCCATGGCGCTGGCCGTGGCGCGTCGCCTGGTGATGTACCTGCGCCGCCCGGGCGGGCAGGCGCAGTTCAGCCCCCTGCTGGCGCCCGATGCGGCGCACGCGCCCCGCCTCACGCCGCTGCTGGAATGGATTCCCGGCCACCTGGGCGGCGACCTGTCGCTGGACGCCCTGGCCGCGCGCGCCTGCATGCCGCCGCGCACCCTGACCCGCGTGTTCCAGCGCGAACTGGGCACCACGCCCGCGCGCTACGTGGAGCGGGTGCGGGTGGAGGCGGCATCGGCCCTGCTGGCCCAGGCGCAGGCCTCGGTTTCCACCGTGGCGCGGCTGTGCGGGTTCCAGCACCCCGAGACGCTGCGACGCGCCTTCCACAAGCACCGGGCCGTGAGCCCGCAGGCCTATGCCGAGCGCTTCGGCGCCGGGACGGCCGGCGCGGCCCGGCCGGGCTGACGCGGCGGCCGGCAGAGAAAGCCCCGGGTCGCTGCGGCCGGCCCATCGCACCGCGCCACGGCTTGGCCGCCCTTCCCTTTTCCGTTTTTCATCTCCCTCACAGGTCCTGCCATGCTGCTTCGCAACCCCGCCATCCGTCTGCTGTTCGCCGGCCAGGCGCTCTATTGGTCGTGCTCCATCATCGGCATC
This sequence comes from Acidovorax sp. BLS4, assembly GCF_032929295.1. Lineage (NCBI taxonomy): Bacteria > Pseudomonadati > Pseudomonadota > Betaproteobacteria > Burkholderiales > Comamonadaceae > Acidovorax > Acidovorax sp. BLS4. The sequence continues at coordinate 3,216,957 of NZ_CP136797.1, read as the reverse complement.
ACCCTCACGTCCCTCGTCGGGATGCGGCTGTCGCCCTGGGGCGCGCTCGCCACCCTGCCGCTGGCGCTGCTGGTGCTGGGCAACCTGCTGGCCGTGTCGCCGCTGTCGCTGTTCATGCAGCGGCGCGGCCGGCGGCCGGGCCTGGTGCTGGGCGCCGCCTTCGGCGTGGCCGGGGGGCTGGTGTGCGCCCTGGCGGTGGCGGCGGGCAGCTTCGCGCTGCTGTGCGTGGGCACGGCCTGCATCGGTGTCTACCAGGCCTCGGCAGGCTACTACCGCTACGCCGCGCTGGAGGCCGTGGACCCGCGCCACAAGGGCCGGGCCGCCGCCTGCGTGGTGGGCGGGGGCCTGTGCGCCGCGCTGCTCGCGCCGGCCGTGGCAGTGGGCTCGCGCGATGCGCTGGCCACGCCGTTCGTGGGCTCCTACCTGGCCATCGCGGCCCTGGCGGCGCTGGGCGTCGCCACCATGGCACGGCTGCGCGAAGGCGTGGCGCCGCAGCCGGCCGCCGCCGGGCGCGCGGTGCTGCTCGCGCTGCTGCGGCGCCCCGCCCTGCGCGCCGCCGTGGGCATGACGGCCATCGGCCACGGCCTGATGATCCTGGCCATGAATGCCACCCCGCTGGCCATGGATGGGTGCGGCTTCTCCACGGCCCAGGCGGCGCGGGTGATCCAGTGGCACGTGGTGGGCATGTTTCTGCCGGCGTTCTTCGCCGGCCCGCTGGTGGACCGCTGGGGCAGCCGGCGCGTGGCCGGCGCGGGCGCCCTGGCACTGGTGGCCAGCGCGACGGTGGCGCTGTCGGGCCTGGGGTTCGCGCAGTTCCTGGCCAGCTCGCTGCTGCTGGGCGTGGGCTGGAACCTGATGCTGATCGCCGGCACCACGCTGCTGTCCGAAAACCACGCGGAGCACGAACGCGGCCCGGCCCAGGCGCTGATGGAGCTGTGCAACGGCGGCATGGCCGTGGCCATGTCGTTCGGCTCGGGCGCGCTGCTGTCGGGCATCGGATGGACCGCCATCAATGCGGCCATGCTGGTCCTGCTGGCCGTGGCGCTGGGCCTGCTGTGGTCGATGGCGCCGCGGCGCGCGGCGGTCTGAGGCACCCTGCGGTGACAATTCGCACCCGGGGCGTTTGCTATATTTTCAATAGCAACATGCCCTAGTATTTATTGTGCTGGAGGCCCCTGGGGCCTCAAGCCCTTTGCAGCACCGGCTGGCGCCGCGCCCACACCCACATGGCGATGCCGGCGACGATCATCGGCACGCACAGCCATTGGCCCATGCTCATGCCCAGCGAGAGGATGCCCAGGAACGCATCCGGCTCGCGGAAGTATTCGGCGATGAAGCGGAAGCTGCCGTAGCCCACCAGGAAGGCCGCGGCCACCTCGCCCTGGCGGCGCTCGCGGCGGGCATAGAGCCACAGCAGCACGAACAGCAGCACGCCCTCCAGCAGGAACTGGTACACCTGCGACGGGTGGCGCGGCAGCAGCGAGCCGCTTTGCGGGAACACCATGCCCCAGGGCAGGTCCGGACTGCTGAAGCGCCCCCACAGCTCGCCGTTGATGAAGTTGCCCACGCGCCCGGCCGCGAGCCCCGTCGGCACGCACGGCGCCACGAAGTCGGCCACCTGCAGCCAGGGCCGCTTGCGCGAATGCGCGAACCACACCATCGCGGCGATCACGCCCAGCAGCCCGCCATGAAAGCTCATGCCGCCCTGCCAGATGTAGAAGATCTCCAGCGGGTTGGACAGGTAGTAGCCCGGCTTGTAGAACAGGCAGTAGCCCAGCCGCCCCCCCGCCACCACGCCCACCACGCCGAGAAAGAGAATGTCCTCCACGTCGCGCCGCGTCCAGGCACCGGGCCCGGTGATGGAGGCGAAGGGCTCGTGGCGCAGGCGCCGCACCCCGAGGAACATGAACAGCGCGAAGGCCGCCAGATAGGTCAGGCCGTACCAGTGGATGGCCAGCGGGCCCACTTGCAGGGCGATGGGGTCGATTTGGGGGTACATCAGCATGGTGGGCGGTATTGTGCCCGCCCGGCATGACGGTTCCGGCCGGCGCCCTGGAGCGGCGGCCGCTGCGGCGACGGCGCAGCGCGCCGGCCGGCCAGGCGCCGCCGCGGTCCGCCCGGAGGACTTCGTCATCGCATTCCGCCGGGCGGGATATGGGCCGAATCGGGCCCATGCCGGCGTTTTGATTGCCTTCGACGCTATTTAATTGATAGCACCAATCCCACGCGCCCGGCCGACGACCCCGATCGGCCCGTGGTGGCGACTTCATAATTGATAACGCTTCTCATTCTTCTAACCGCTTTCCGCCGCCCGGCGGTCCTCTCCCGGCCTTTCACGGCCTGGCCATGGACCCCGGCCCGCCGGCCGCAAAGCCCGCTCCTGAACACCATGCACCGACACGCCAGCCGCGCAGAACGCCGATTCGCCCCCACCCCGCTCGCCCGCCTCGTCCGCCATTGCGTCGGCGCAGGGCTTCTCATCGCCGCCACCGGCGCCGGTGCGCAGACCGCCGCCCGGACGGCGCTCGACGAAGTGATCGTGTCCGACCAGGCCGAGGCCATCGGTGGCCTGCAAAAGACCTATTCGGGCGGCCAGTTCGCGCGCGGCGGCAACCTCGGCATCCTGGGCAACACCGACCTGATGAACGTGCCGTTCAGCACCACCAACTACACCTCGGAGCTGATCGACAACCAGCAGGCACGGACCGTGGCGGACGTGGTGATGAACGACGCCTCGGTGCGCACGCTCACCTCGCGCGGCGGCTTCGGCGACGACTTCCAGGTGCGGGGCTTCACCCTGTCCAACAGCGACATCAGCATGAACGGGCTGTTCGGCCTGGCGCCGTCGACCAGCATTCCGCTGGAGACCATCGAGCGCGTCGAAGTGCTCAAGGGCCCCGGCGCGCTGACCAATGGCGTGGGCCCGAGCGGCAGCGTCGGCGGCAGCATCAACGTGGTGACCAAGCGCGCGGCGGACGTGCCGCTCACGCGGCTGACCACCACCTACATGGGCAAGGCGCAGTTCGGCACCCACCTGGACGTGGGCCGCCGTTTCGGCGAAGACAACCAGTGGGGCGTGCGCGTGAACGGCCTGGTGCGCGGCGGCGAGGGCAACATCGACGGCGGCAAGCAGAACCTGGGCCTGGGCTCGGTCGGCCTGGACTACGCCGGCGCCCGCACGCGCTGGTCGCTGGACGCCTTCGCCACGCGCGGCGAAACCAAGGAATTCCGGCCCCAGATCAACTTCGCCGGCACGGCCACCTCGGTGCCGGCCGTGCCCGACGCGCGGCTCAACTTCTACCCCGGCACGAAGCTGCAGGACAACGTGAAGACGGTCATGTCGCGCCTGGAGCACGACCTGAACGACCGCACCACCGTCTACGGCAGCCTGGGCTACATGGACATGGACTACGAGCAGACCTTTCCGAGCGGCCGGCCCGACGCGCTGGGCAACTTCCGGGTGTCGAACGCCTATTACGACCAGTACACGAAGTCCAAGGCCGCCGACGTCGGCCTGCGCACGCGCTTCAAGACCGGCAGCGTCGGCCACACGCTGGCGCTGGGCGCGAACTACCTGAACCAGGAAACGGGCTACTTCTACGCCACCTCGGCCACGACCAACGCCTCCAACCTGTACAACCCCTCGCCCCTGCCCGCCATGACCGTGGCGCGCGGCGCACCCGGCAAAAGCTCGGTCACCGACCAGTCGAGCCTGGCCCTGGCCGACACCATGGCCTTCCTCGACGACCGCCTGCTGGTGACCCTGGGCCTGCGCCACCAGACCATGGAGCAGGAAAACTTCACGCCCACCACCGGAGTCTCCACCAGCCACTACGACAAGAGCGCCGTGACGCCGCTGGCGGGCGTGGTGTTCAAGCCCGCGAGGAACATCTCGGTCTATGCCAACTACACCGCAGGCCTCACCCGCGGCGCCACCGCCGGGGTCACCACCGCCAACGCCGGCGAGACCTTCGCCCCGCAAAAATCCAAGCAGCACGAAGTGGGCGTGAAAGTGGACTGGGGCCAGCTCACCACGCAGGCCGCCATCTACCAGATCAAGAAGCCCGGCGCGGTCACCGACCCGGCCACCAACGTGTACAGCTTCGGTGGAGAGCAGCGCAACCGCGGCCTGGAGCTGACGGCCTACGGCGAAGTCCAGCGCGGCCTGCGCCTGATGGCCAGCGCCGCCTTCAACGACGCCAAGCTCACGCGCACCGCAGGCGGCCTGAACCAGGGCAACAACGCCGCCGGCGTGCCGGACCGCACCTTCAACCTGGGCCTGGACTGGGACACCCCCTGGGCGCAGGGCCTGAGCCTGAACGGCCGCGTCATCCACACCTCGCCGGTCTATGCCGACGCCGCCAACCGCCTGCGCGTGGGCAACTGGACGCGCCTGGACATCGGCGCCCGCTACGCCACCAAGGTCTCCGGCAAGCCCGTGGTGCTGCGCGCCAGCCTGGAAAACGCGTTCGACAAGAACTACTGGGTGGTCAGCAACTACGTGACCGTGGGCGCGCCACGCACGCTGATGCTGTCGGCGGCTGTGGATTTCTGACGCTAGGTTGCCTGGCAGGAAATCAGAGGCCCGAACAACGCCGCCGGCGTTGCCGTGTCAGCCTCATGGTGCAGAGGACGCTAAACCTCGATGCGCGCCGGTGGGGTGCAGAATCTGCTCCAGCTTTTCGCGGATCGCTTCCGCTTTGCTTCCACTGCGGTTGATGGTTTCGCAATTCCCCAGCGCCGTTTCTTTGGACGGACTCGTGGAGCGGGCGTAGCGCAGGGACTCGCAGTCGCACCGCAACCGGGCTTTCAAGACCTTTGTCCGCTGAATCCGAACTTCGGCCACCCAGCATGCGTCGGCGCAGCCGCAGGAGCGGTAGTTGAGCACTTCGCCGCGGTAGGGCCAGTCCAAGCGGTAGATACCTGCTCCTCCAGCGTGCGCCACCGCAGCGGTGGAGACAAAACAAAGCACCAAAGTGCTGCGCAGGACACGCCGTGCGGAGACGGGTTTGTCAAAAGGCATCTTTGGATATGGTGAGTTCTAACGCCTTGAGGTTTTCAATCCCAAATGTTTTTCGTAAATCTCGACGGTCTTTGTCATCCCCTCGACTGTCCAGGCCAAAGCATCGTCGGGACCGTTTGGATTGCGTCCGCTGGAAAACACGATGATTGGACGTTGCGGGCTGTTGACGGGCGGCAGTCCATAGCTCATCAATACCCAGTCGCCCGCAAGCCGCGTCGTGCGACCGTTGGCATCGGGGAACGGGTGAATGCTGACAAGGCGCTGCACTGTCGCAGCAGACAATTCAGCGGGACTCATTCTGCCTTGAGCCACCTTAGCAGACGCCTGTTCAAACCATTCATCAAACTGAGCCATCTCCGCACCCACTTCTCGCTCGTCCACTACAGCAGCTGCAGAGCCCCCCTGGGGAAAACCAGTCGGTTGCCGACGAAACTCCCCAAAGCGAGCGCCAAGTTTTTCATAAGCATCGGGGTCATTGAAAGGATCGGTGTCCTTGCCCAGCATCGCATTCAGGCGCTTCAGATGGTCGGTATCCAACGGCTGGTGCTGGCCGATCCATTCTTCGATTTGATGATTGGCGGCCTTCCAATTGCGCCCTGCCAGTGGTGTTGATTGCGCGGTATTGGAGAGACCGGCCCTGCCCTGGTCCACTTCCAAGCGGGCGGCCTCTGCCTTCTGTGCCACTCTAGCGCCGCCGGTTTCGATCAGCTTCTGGATCGTTCCCCAGTGCTTTTGCACGTGCTTGAGTTTGGCGTCTTGCTCTTTGCGCACAGGCGGACTGATGGGTTGGTTTAAAACCAAGTCCATCAGGCGGATCTGCGTGCCTCGCGTGCCGACATGCACCTTTTTGAAGTTCAGGCCTGGTGGAAGCTGCTGCATGGCCGCGTTGTCCGCTAAGTTCAGCGACTTCAGCCTTGGGAGGGCACCAATACCAGAAGGAATGCTCGAGAGCGAGCAACCTTTCAATTCCAGATGTTCAATATTGGGGCTCTCGCCTAATTTCTCCGGTAAATGGCTGAGTCTCGGATTATTAGAGAGATCGATTTGCCGGATTTTTGGGCCCATCCCGCCTTCCGGCAAGACCACCAAATTACAACGGGTCGCCTCGATCACCTCGAATTTTTTCAAATCCGCCATCGATGCAGGGAGTTCGGTTAATTGGCCGTTATTTTTAATCTCCAGCATGACCAGCTCCCCCGCCTGACCGATATTTTCCGGCAACTCATGCAGGTCACAATCGTTTGCCTGGATGCGGGCCAATGCGGGGGCGTAAGCCAGATCGGGCGGCAAATTTTTGAGTGAAGGGTTGCCATTCACAATGAGGTTTCCCAAATGTGGCAGCAAGAAAAGCCCATCCGGAAGACTGCTCAGATGTTTCCCTTCCAAGTCTAGAACGAAGGACTCCTCCTCGTGGGCTTTGAGAATTTTGGTTTTTACCGACTGGGGACCTGACCAATTCGTCAAAAAATCTTGGAGCATTTCCCTTTGCTCGCTCTTGCTCTGTGGCAATACTGGCCTGATTTCCGCCCTGCCCGATCGACCCCTTATCGAGGGAGACATCATCAGGGCAGACCCCGGCTCGGATGCGACCCGCTCGGCAATTTCCGTCATCCTTCGCCGATCCAGCGCAGGTCCACGGGGCTGAAACGCAAATGCCTTTCTTGGAGCAGACGAACTGGAACTCGATGAGTTGCCCTCGACGCGTGGAGGCAAATCAGATGGGCGATGGAGCGCAGCCCGATGCCTGAGAGGCGGGCGTTGGGTACTCGGCCCTTCCCCTGATGCAGTCGGGTTACCACGACGTGATGATGAATCAATGGGCGATGACTTCATTAGGGGACTCCATAGCAATTCGTTAAATCATCTTAAAAAATGCAAAGGAAACCCAATGATCGAGCGCGAAGCAATGGCAAAAATAACGAATTACTCTCGCTTGACGAATTGGCAGCACATCTCCTTGTTGAAAGTCGAGCATCTTTTCCTGCAATTGACCATCGATGCACGAAATACCGATCGGCTCCATCAACGCCGAGCGCTATCATCATCAAAGCACCCCCAACGCGAACGCTTCTGATCCCGGTACGCATGCAGAGCGCCGGCCCGGGGGCTTTCACCCGCGGGCCGGGCGGCCGCGCGATACTCCTGCCCTGATTCCAAGGAAAACACATGCAGGGAAACCCACAGGTCATCGATTATTTCAAGGACCTGCTGCGCGGCGAACTGGCCGCGCGCGATCAATACTTCATCCATTCGCGCCTCTACGAAGACCAGGGCTTCGTGAAGCTCTACACGCGGATCGACCATGAAATGCAGGAGGAGACCCAGCACGCCGACGCGCTGCTGCGGCGCATTCTCTTCCTGGGCGGCATGCCCGACATGCGCCCGAAGGAATTCACCCCCGGCACCACGGTGCCCGAGATGCTGCGCAAGGACCTGGCCACCGAATACGAAGTGCGCGCCGCGCTGCAGCAAGGCATGGCCCTGTGCGAAAGCGTGCGGGACTACGTGAGCCGCGACCTGCTGCTCGCCCAGTTGCGCGACACCGAGGAAGACCACGCCTACTGGCTGGAAAAGCAGATCGGCCTGATCGACAAGGTCGGCCTGCAGAACTACCTGCAAACACAATCGGCCTCCGCGGACTGATCCTGCGCCCGACCAAGGCGCGCACGCCAGGGCGGTGTGCGCGCTTTTCTTTTTTCCAAGCCGTTCAAGCCCCACGCCGGCGTTTTCATTGCCCCGGCAGCTATTCATTTGATAGCAAAACATCCCCGATCGACTGATCCGCACCCTCGCCCGGCGCCGCACCCTGGAGCGCCTGCACGAAGGCCACGAAGCGCAGCAGGGCCGGCCCGGCCGCGGGGGCGTTCCACACCAGCCGGGTTTCGCACTCAGGCAGCAAAGGCCCCGGCCGGCGCAGCGGCGTGGCCACGCGGCGGTAGACCACGCCGGTGCGCTGGAACTGCATCACGCTCTGCGGCACGAAGGCCAGCCCCAGGCCGGCCGCCACCAGGTTGACGATGGTCTGCATCTGGATGGCTTCCTGCGCCACCTGCGGTGAATGCCCGGCCGCGTGGTAGAGCGCGAAGATCGCGTCGTACACCGAAGGCAGGATGCGGCGCGGAAAGATCACCAGCGGCTCGGCCAGCACGGCGGCCAGTGGCGGGGCTTTCGCCTGCACCGCCAGCGGGTGCGCCGCCGGCAGCGCCAGCACCAGCGGCTCGCGCGCCACGCGCAGGCCGGCCAGGCCCGGCGGGGCGAACTGCGGTGAATGCAGCAGCAGGCCGGCATCGATCTCCCCGCGCTCCAGCAACTGCAGCTGCACGTCGCCCGTCGCCTCGACCAGTTCCAGCGACACCTGCGGGCAGGCGCGGCGAAAGGCGCGCACCCAGGCGGGCAACTGCTCGAAGCCCACGGTGGACACGAAGGCCAGCCGGATGCGCCCGACCTCGCCCTGCGCCGCGGCCCGGGCGCGCGCCGGCAGGGCCTGGGCACGCGCCAGCACCTCGCGCACGTCGGGCAGCAGCGCCTCGCCGGCCGGCGTGAGCGCGACGCGGCGGCGCGTGCGGTCGAACAGCAGCAGGCCCAGCGCGCGCTCCAGCTGAGCAATCGCCTGGGTGAGCGGGGGCTGGGTCATGTGCAGGCGCTGCGCGGCGCGGCCGAAGTGCAGCTCTTCCGCCACGGCCAGGAACTGGCGCCACACGCGCAGCTCGATCGATGCGTCATTCATATGCCAAGCATATCAATGACCCCTTGAAAACGGATTGGAACCAATCAATCAAACAGCGCATACTCCGCGCTGCCCCAAAAGCCGCCCGCCCACCCGAGGCCGGCCCGGCGACACGAAATTTCCTCCCACGAAGGACGCCCCCATGGAAAACAAACCCCTGCAGATCAACCGCCGCAGCGCCAACATCACCGAAGGCAAGTCGCGCGCGCCCAACCGCTCGATGTACTACGCGATGGGCTACGAAGAAGGCGACTTCAAGAAGCCCATGGTGGGCGTGGCCAACGGGCACAGCACGATCACGCCGTGCAACTCGGGCCTGCAGAAGCTGGCCGATGCGGCCATCCAGGGCATTGAGGAAGCCGGCGGCAACGCCCAGGTGTTCGGCACCCCGACCATCAGCGACGGCATGGCCATGGGCACCGAAGGCATGAAGTACAGCCTGGTGAGCCGCGAGGTCATCAGCGACTGCATCGAAACCTGCGTGCAGGGCCAGTGGATGGACGGCGTGGTCGTCGTGGGCGGCTGCGACAAGAACATGCCCGGCGGCCTGATGGGCATGCTGCGCGCCAACGTGCCGGCCATCTATGTGTACGGCGGCACCATCCTGCCGGGCAAGTACAAGGGCCAGGACCTGAACATCGTGAGCGTGTTCGAGGCCGTGGGCCAGAACGCCGCCGGCAACCTGAGCGACTTCGACCTCAAGGAGATCGAAAAGCGCGCCATTCCCGGCACCGGCTCGTGCGGCGGCATGTACACGGCCAACACCATGTCCAGCGCGTTCGAGGCGCTGGGCATCAGCCTGCCCTACTCCAGCACCATGGCCAACCCGCACGACGAGAAGCAGAACTCGGCCAAGGAATCGGCCAAGGTGCTGATCGAGGCGATCAAGAAGGACATCCGCCCGAGCGACATCGTGACCAGGAAGTCCATCGAAAACGCCGTGGCCGTGATCATGGCCACCGGCGGCTCGACCAATGCGGTGCTGCACTTCCTGGCCATCGCGCACGCGGCCGGCGTGGAATGGTCCATCGACGACTTCGAGCGCGTGCGCCAGAAGACGCCCGTGCTGTGCGACCTCAAGCCCAGCGGCAAGTACCTGGCCGTGGACCTGCACCAGGCCGGCGGCATTCCGCAGGTCATGAAGGTGCTGCTGAACGCCGGCCTGCTGCACGGCGACTGCCTCACCATCGAAGGCAAGACCATCGCCGAGGTGCTGAAGGACGTGCCGGACGCGCCCCGCGCCGACCAGGACGTGATCCGCCCCATCGACCGGCCCATGTACGAGCAGGGCCACCTGGCCATCCTCAAGGGCAACCTGAGCCCCGAGGGCGCGGTCGCCAAGATCACGGGCCTGAAGAACCCCGTCATCACCGGCCCGGCGCGCGTGTTCGACGACGAGCAGTCGGCCCTGAAGGCCATCCTGGACGGCAAGATCGTGGCGGGCGACGTGATGGTGCTGCGCTACCTGGGCCCCAAGGGCGGCCCCGGCATGCCCGAGATGCTGGCACCCACGGGCGCGCTGATCGGCGCGGGCCTGGGCGAAAGCGTGGGCCTCATCACCGATGGGCGCTTCTCCGGCGGCACCTGGGGCATGGTCGTGGGCCACGTGGCACCGGAAGCGGCGGCGGGCGGCACCATCGCGTTCGTGAACGAAGGCGATTCCATCACCATCGACGCGCACACGCTGCGGCTGGAACTGAACGTGCCCGAGGCCGAACTGGCCCGCCGCCGCGAAGGCTGGACGCCCCCCGCTCCGCGCTACACGCGCGGCGTGCAGGCCAAGTTCGCCTTCAATGCCGCCAGCGCCAGCAAGGGCGCGGTGCTGGACGCCTACTGATCCAGGCCGGCCGCGCGCCGGCCATTGCAAAAGACAAAGCCCGCGGCCGGTCAGGCGCGCGGGCTTTTGGTTGGAGGGGGCGGTGCCGATCGGGGCGGTGCGTTCAGCGGCGGTTGCGTGGCTGGATGCCCAGCGCTTCCTTGTTCTTGTTGATGCGGTCCTGCTTGCGCTGGTCCATCCGTTCCATCGCGCGGCGCTTGGTGTAGCCGGTGGCGTCGGCCCAGGCCCACCAGACGAAGGCCACGGCGAAGGGGGACAGAACCCACCACCACGACCACAGGGCCACGGGCCCGATCTCGAGGTATTTGAGCAGCACAAGAAGCACTCCCAGACCCAGCGCGTACATGGCGATCTCCTGTGCGGTACGGACTTTACGTGCCAGGGGTCAACCCCCGCCACTACAATTTCATTGAGCCGGATACTAACCCACAACCCACAGGAAACCCCCGATGAAGCGCACCCTGATCACCCTCGCGATGGCCCTGTCGGTGGCCGTGCCGGCCCTGGCCGACCAGGCCCTCGCCACCTCGAAAAACTGCATGGCCTGCCATGCGGTGGATAAGAAGCTGGTGGGCCCATCGTACAAGGATGTGGCCGCCAAATACGCCGGCCAAAAGGATGCGGTGGACAAGCTGGCCGCCAAGATCATGAAGGGCGGATCGGGCGTGTGGGGCCCGGTGCCCATGCCGGCGAATGCCCAGGTGAACGATGCCGACGCCAAGAAGCTGGCCGCCTGGGTGCTGTCTCTGAAGTAAATCCATCCATCGCGCTGCCGATCAACGCTAACGCAAACGCCGCGCTGCACGGGTTCCCGTGCAGCGCGGCGTTCGTTTTGGAGGGTCGGCGGGCGGGCTGGGCCGCCGACGCATCACCACATCAGATCGGGTCGATGCGGGAATCGACGCGCGGGGTGCCGCGCAGCTGGTGTTCGAGCTGGCCCACGTAGGCCGCCGTGGTGTTGTCCGATTCCTGAGCGCGCTGGGCCAGGTGCAGTTCCAGCGCATCGATGCGCGCGATCAGGGCGGAATGGGACTGCAGGTTCTGGTTTTCGAGAAACGCGCGCAGTTCGGTGAAGCGGGAGGCTTCGGCCTTGTCGGCCAGATCGCGCTGGGCCGTCATTTCCTTGGCGTGGCGGCGCGTCTCCAGCAGCACCGAGCCCTGCAGCGACAGGACGTAGGCGATGAAGAAAATGCCCAGCAGCACGGTCAGCCCCAGCATGAGCAGGCCCAGCGGGGCCTCGAAGGAGGTCAGCCCCAGCGAGATGACGGATGGGGTGGCCAGCGTGGTCCAGTTGAGCGCGGCCAGCACGGCCATGGCGGCCACGATGAGCAGCAGCGCGATGGTTCTGAAATTCATGTCAATCTCCCGGAAGGTGTCGAAATCCGCAGCCTGGCAGGCGCGGTTGGGGGACGTTTTTAACCTGTGCGGGAGCGGTTATCGCTGGCAGGAAATTGAAACCGGCACTGTCCTACAGCGCGGCGCAGGCGTGAAAAAACCACCGGACGGGGGCGTGCGGTGGTTTTTAGGAAGCCTCGAAGGCCAGTGCACCCTGGATGAGATTGGGGGATTTTGCCGTCACTCACATCGCCTGCGGCGATATGAGTGACGGCAAACCCTGCGAAGCGCTTCGCGCCAAGCCGCCTTGCGGCGGCCCCCTGGATCAATTGGTTTCAGCCAATTGATCCAGGATCGCAGGGTTTTCCAACGTGCTCGTGTCCTGCGTGATCTGCTCGCCCTTGGCGATGGAGCGCAGCAGGCGGCGCATGATCTTGCCGCTGCGGGTCTTGGGCAGGTTGTCGCCGAAGCGGATGTCCTTGGGCTTGGCGATGGGGCCGATCTCCTTGGCGACCCAGTCGCGCAGTTCCTTGGCGATGGCCTTGGCCTCGTCGCCGGTGGGGCGCGAGCGCTTGAGCACGACGAAGGCGCAGATCGCCTCGCCCGTCACGTCGTCAGGCCGGCCCACGACGGCGGCCTCGGCGACCAGGTCGGTCTTGGACACCAGGGCCGATTCGATCTCCATTGTGCCCATGCGGTGGCCCGAGACGTTCAGCACGTCGTCGATGCGGCCCGTGATGCGGAAGTAGCCGCGATCGGCACTGCGCACCGCGCCGTCGCCCGCCAGGTAGTAGCCCTTGAGCTCTTCGGGGAAGTAGCTTTTCTTGAAGCGCTCGGGATCGTTCCAGATGGTGCGGATCATGCTGGGCCAGGGCTTCTTGATGACCAGGATGCCGCCCGTGCCGTTGGCGATGTCGTTGCCCACCTCGTCCACGATGGCGGCCGCGATGCCCGGCAGCGGCAAGGTGCAGCTGCCCGGCACCAGCGGCGTCGCACCCGGCAGCGGGGTGATGACGTGACCGCCGGTCTCGGTCTGCCAGAAGGTGTCCACGATAGGGCAGCGCTCGCCGCCCACGTTCTTGTGGTACCACATCCAGGCCTCGGGGTTGATGGGCTCGCCCACGCTGCCCAGGATGCGCAGGCTCGACAGGTCGGAGCGTGCGGGGTGCACGGCGGCATCGCCTTCGGCCGCCTTGATGAGCGAGCGGATCGCCGTGGGCGCGGTGTAGAAGATCGTGCAGCGGTGGCGCTCGATCATCTGCCAGAAGCGGCCGGCGTTCGGGAAGGTGGGAATGCCCTCGAAGATGATCTGCGTGGCGCCCGCAGCCAGCGGCCCGTAGGCCACGTAGGTGTGGCCGGTGATCCAGCCGATGTCGGCCGTGCACCAGAACACGTCGTCCGGGCGCAGGTCGAACGTCCAGTCCATGGTGAGCTTGGCCCACAGCAGGTAGCCGCCGGTGGCGTGCTGCACGCCCTTGGGCTTGCCGGTGGAGCCGCTGGTGTACAGGATGAACAGCGGGTGCTCGGCGCCCACGGGCACCGGCGGGCAGTCGCTGCTCTGGCCCTGCAGCGCCTCGGCGAAGGTCTTGTCGCGGCCCGCCACCATGGCGCAGGCGGTGGCCGTGCGCTGGTACACGAGGATGCTGCGGATGGTGTCGCAGCCGCCCATGGCCAGGGCCTCGTCCACGATGGCCTTGAGCGGCAGTTCCTTGCCGCCGCGCATCTGGTAGTTGGCGGTGATGACGGCCACCGCGCCCGCATCGATGATCCGCTCCTGCAGCGCCTTGGCCGAAAAGCCCCCGAACACCACGCTGTGCGTGGCGCCGATGCGCGCGCACGCCTGCATGGCGATCACGCCCTCGACCGTCATGGGCATGTAGATGAGCACGCGGTCGCCCTGCTGCACGCCGTTGGCCTTGAGCGCGTTGGCGAACTGCCCCACGCGGGCCAGCAGTTCCTTGTAGGTGACCTGGGTGACGGTGCCGTCGTCGGCTTCGAAAATGATGGCGGTCTTGTTCTCGACCGGGGTGCCGATGTGCCGGTCCAGGCAGTTGGCGCTGGCGTTCAGTTGGCCGTCGGCGAACCATTCGTAGAACGGCGCCTTGGAGGCATCGAGCGTGCGCGTGAAGGGCTTGTCCCACTGCAGGTTCTCGCGCGCCAGGCGGGCCCAGAAGCCTTCGAAATCCTGCTCGGCCTCGGCGCACAGCGCGTCGTAGCCGGCCATGCCGGAAATGCGCGCGGCCTTCTGCAGGGCTTCGGAGGGCGGGAAAACGCGGTTTTCCACCAGCACGGATTCAATCGTGGACGAGGGCGCACTCATGGGTTTTGTCTCCTGGAGTCAACATAATTTGGCGGTACTTTCGGGGGCCGCACTTACATGCCACTGACGGATGCCGGCGGCCGCCAAAGGCTCCGATGCTACGCCTGTGCAGGCGGCGGGTTTCTGTCACAGGGCAAGCGGCCGGTGCTTCTAGAATCGCGCGAGTTTCATTTCTAGCGATTTTCAAGAAAACCCTCCCATGGCCCTCCCGCAACCCCCCGCTTCCCGCAACGGCAGCAAGTCCCTCACCCCGCTGGCCTCGCTGATCTTCGCCAGCCGCTGGCTGCAACTGCCGCTTTACCTGGGGCTGATCGCCGCCCAGGGCGTGTACGTGTGGCACTTCCTCGTGGAGCTGTGGCACCTGATCGAGGCCGCGTTCGGCCACCAGGGCGCGCTGCAGTCGCTGGTCACCAGCATCGGCTACAAGCCGGGCGTGGAGGTCACGGCGCTCAACGAGACGGTGATCATGCTGGTCGTGCTGGCGCTCATCGACGTGGTGATGATCTCCAACCTGCTCATCATGGTGATCGTGGGCGGCTACGAGACCTTCGTAAGCCGGCTCAACCTGCAAAGCCACCCCGACCAGCCGGAATGGCTGGGCCACGTGAACGCCTCGGTGCTCAAGGTGAAGCTGGGCCTGTCGATCATCGGGATCAGCTCCATCCACCTGCTCAAGACCTTCATCAACGCCGCCAACTACGATGAGAAGGTGCTGATGTGGCAGACGATCATCCACGTGGTGTTTCTGCTGAGCGCCATCGCCATTGCCTACACTGACAAATTGCTGAACGTTTCGCACGAAAAGCACTGAGCGCCCACCCCCTCTCCCACCGAGCCCCGGCAAGGCCCCCAAACAGGGGTCTTTCGGGCTCTTGCCTTAGTACTTATTGGCCTGATTGCTACCAAAAACATAGCAAACCGGTATCCACCCGGCTCCGCTGCTGCGCCCGCGATTAACACATCGGGCAAACCCGGGTCTTTTGACACAAAAACACCCAATAACTATACTTTTGGAGTGTTTTACAACCTGCAATGCAGGTAATCCGCTCTTTCCGGCCCGCAACGCGGCGCTTTCACCGGAGCGGATCCCGCCAGGAAAACGGCGGCCCGGCCCCAGGCCCGGCCGCTTCCCCCTGGCCCATGGCCGACCCATTCGGCCCTGATGCCCCAAGGCGCTCGCCCGTTCATCGGGCTCGGCGCCGCGTGATCCCGGGAGTCCTCCGACCGACCTCTCCCGGCACGCCCCAGGCCCTTGCGCACCGCCTCGCGTGCCATTCGGGCCGATCCCGGTCACCTCGGTGCCCACCCTTTCGCTGCTGTTCCCGCGCGCCCTGGGCGTCCGGGTTCGGCTGCCGCATCAGGGTCTCGAATGCCCAGGCCTTCGCAGCCCCGCCCGCCTTCGGGCGGCCGGGGCGTGTTCAACCCGTTCCAACCGAGGGAGGACCCCCACCGTGGCCAAACAAATCACCATCGAACATGTGTTCAAGGTTTTCGGCGATGCGCCGCAAGCCGCGCTCGAACTCGCCAGCCAGGGCCTGAGCAAGCAGGACATCCTGGCGCGCACCGGCCATTCCATCGGCGTGTTCGACGCCAGCTTCACCATCGAGGCGGGCGAGATCTTCGTCGTCATGGGGCTGTCGGGCTCGGGCAAGTCGACCCTGGTGCGCATGCTCAACCGGCTGATCGAGCCCACGGCGGGCCGCATCCTGGTGGACGGCCAGGACATCAACGCGCTGTCCGACCGGCAACTGCGCGCGCTGCGCCGCAAGGACATCAGCATGGTGTTCCAGTCGTTCGCGCTCATGCCCCATCTCACGGTGCTGGACAACACCGCTTTCGGCCTCGAACTGGCGGGCGTGGCCCGGCCCGAGCGCCAGCGCCAGGCCGCACTGGCGCTGGAGCAGGTGGGCCTGGGATGCTGGGCCGACAGCTACCCCGACGAGCTGTCGGGCGGCATGCAGCAGCGCGTGGGCCTGGCCCGGGCGCTGGCGTCGGACCCGTCCATCCTGCTGATGGACGAGGCGTTCTCCGCGCTGGACCCGATCATCCGCACCGAGATGCAGAGCGAGCTGCTGCGCCTGCAGCAGATCCAGCGCCGCACCATCGTCTTCATCTCGCACGACCTGGACGAGGCGATGCGCATCGGCGACCGCATCGCCATCATGAAGGACGGCTACGTGGTGCAGGTGGGCACGCCCGACGAGATCCTGCGCAACCCGGCCAACGACTACGTGCGCAGCTTCGTGCGCGGCGTGGACGCGGCGGCGGTCTTCAAGGCCGGCGACATCGCCCGGCGCCCGCTCACCGTGGTGTCGGAGCAGCGCGACCGGGGCTCGCGCGCCGCGCTGCAGCAGCTGGAGGAGCAGGACCGCGACTTCGCCTACGTGGTGAGCCCGGCGCGGATGTACCTGGGCACGGTGTCGGCCGACTCGCTGCGCGCCGCGCTGCAGGGCCACGTGGGCCCGCTGGGCCTGCAGCACGCCTATCTGGACGGCGTGGTGCCCATTCCCGTGGATGCGCCGGTGGCGGACCTGTTCGGCCAGGTGGCGCAGGCGCCCTGCCCGCTGCCGGTGGTGGAGGACGGCGGCCGCTTCCGCGGCGCGATCAGCAAGACCACGCTGCTGCGCTTTCTCGACCGCGACACGCCGCCCGTGCCGCCGGACCCTTTGCCATCCGCGCCCGCGCCCGCCATCGCCAACCCGCCCGCCAATGAACCATCCGAAAGGAGCCCGGCATGACCCAGTCCACCGCCCCAGCGCTCGATTCCACCGCCAACCCCACGGCCGGCGAGTCCCCCCCCTGGACGCCGGCCGCGGAAGCACCCCCTGCGGCTTCGGCCTCGCCCTGGGATAGCCCG
This sequence comes from Acidovorax sp. BLS4, assembly GCF_032929295.1. Taxonomy (NCBI): domain Bacteria; kingdom Pseudomonadati; phylum Pseudomonadota; class Betaproteobacteria; order Burkholderiales; family Comamonadaceae; genus Acidovorax; species Acidovorax sp. BLS4. The sequence goes on along the minus strand of NZ_CP136797.1, from coordinate 3,199,858 downwards.
GCCGCCGCAGCGCAGCAGGCCCCCGCCCCCGAGGCGGCGGCCGATCCCTGGGCCGCGTCCACCGCACCCAGCGACGCCGGCAACACCGACTGGCTGAACGCCCCCGCCAGCGCCACGCCCGGCGACGCCGCCACGGGCTTCGACCCCACGGCCGGCGGCTTTCACCTGCACCAGCTGTGGGACGGCAGCCTGCCCGTGGAGTCGTGGATCAACCACGGCCTGTCGTGGGTGGTGGCGCATTTCCGGCCGTTCTTCCAGACCGTGCGCGCGCCCATCGACGGCACGCTGGCCTGGGTGGAAGGCCTGCTCACCAGCGTGCCCACGCTGGCCATGATCGCGCTGATCGGCGTGCTCGCCTGGCAGTTCGCGGGGCGCGCGCTGGCCGTGGGCACGGTGGTCTCGCTGCTGCTCGTGGCCATGCTGGGCATCTGGCCCGAGGCCATGGTGACGCTGTCGCTGGTGCTGACCTCGCTGGCCTTCTGCCTGGTCATCGGGCTGCCGCTGGGCATCCTGCTGGCCAGCAGCGACCGGGCCCAGCGCGTGATGCGGCCGGTGCTCGATGCCATGCAGACCACGCCGGCCTTCGTGTACCTGGTGCCGGTGGTGATGCTGTTCGGCATCGGCAACGTGCCGGGCGTGGTGGTGACCATCGTGTTCGCGCTACCGCCGCTGGTGCGCCTGACCAACCTGGGCATCCGCCAGGTGCGGCCCGACCTGATCGAGGCCGCCCGGGCCTACGGGGCCTCGCCGCTGCAGTTGCTGGCCAAGGTGCAGCTGCCGCTGGCCATGCCGTCCATCATGGCGGGCATCAACCAGTCGCTGATGCTGTCGCTGTCGATGGTGGTGATCGCCTCGATGATCGCCGTGGGCGGCCTGGGCCAGATGGTGCTGCGCGGCATCGGCCGGCTGGACATGGGCCTGGCGACCGTGGGTGGCCTGGGCATCGTGCTGCTGGCCATCACGCTGGACCGCATCACCCAGTCCATGGGCCAGCCGCGCCGCGGCGTGCGCCACTGGTGGCAGACCGGCCCGGCCGGCCTGGTGTGGCGCCTCGCCGCGCGGCGCGACCACGCCGCCCCGGCGGCCCCCGCGGCCGATGCGGCATCGCCCTCGCCTGCCGCGCAAGGCGCCTCCGGCGCCGCCCCGCAATGGGCCACCGCCGGCCGCTGAGCCCCGCCCATCCCCTTTCAGAAACAAGGACGACGACATGACCTGCATCACCCCTTCCCTGCGCCCCTCGCGATCCCTCGCCCGCACCTGGCTGGCCGCCAGCGCCCTGGCCGTCGGCCTGGCCGGCACCGCCGCCGCGCAGGCCCTGCCGGGCCAGGGCGTGCGCGTGCAGCCGCTGCAAAGCTCCATCGCGGAGGAGACCTTCCAGACCCTGCTGGTCGGCCGCGCGCTGCAAAAGCTGGGCTACGACGTGCAGCCCATCAAGGAGATCGAGTACGCCACCGCCCACGTGGCGATCGCCAACGGCGACGCCACCTTCATGGCGGACCACTGGGACCCGCTGCACGCGGACTTCTACAAGAACGCGGGCGGCGATGCCAGGCTGTGGCGCCAAGGCACCTATTCGCAGAACGCCGCGCAGGGCTACCTGATCGACCGCAAGACGGCCGAGAAGTACCGCATCACCCACATCGACCAGCTCAAGGACCCCAAGCTCGCCAAGCTCTTCGACACCAACGGCGACGGCAAGGCCGACCTCACGGGCTGCAACCCCGGCTGGGGCTGCGAGGGCGTGATCGAGCACCAGCTGAAGGCCTTCGGCCTGGGCGCCACCGTCACGCACGTGCAGGGCAGCTACTCGGCGCTGATCGCCGACACCATCGCGCGCTTCAAGCAGGGCCAGCCCATCCTCTACTACACCTGGACGCCCTACTGGGTGAGCGGCGTGCTGCGCCCGGGCCAGGACGTGGTGTGGCTGCAGGTGCCGCGGTCTTCGCTGCCGGGCGCGCAGGCCGGGCAGGACACCGCCCTGCCCGACGGCAAGAACTACGGCTTCGTGCTGAACACCCAGCGCATCGTGGCCAACAAGGCCTTCGCCGAGAAGAACCCCGCCGCCGCGCGCCTGTTCGAGGTGATGCAGCTGCCCGTGGGCGACATCAACGCCCAGAACCTGGCGATGAAGAACGGCCAGAACCAGCCGGCCGACGTGGCGCGCCACACCGACGGCTGGATCAAGGCCCACCAGAAGACCTTCGACGGCTGGATCCAGCAGGCGCTCGCCGCGGCCAGGCCCTGAGGCGGCGCGCAGCCCCGGGCACGCGCTGCCCGAGGGCATCACGCCGCGCCATCGGCCTGCGCCTGGAAGGCCCGCGTGAAGTCGCAGCACGACTGCGCCAGCATGATGATCGAGGCGGCCAGCGCGCTGCGGTGCTCGCCCTTGTGCATGGCCACGTAGGGCACGCTGGGCAGCGCGGGCACCACGTCGATCACGGCCAGCATGCCCGCCGCGATCAGCGGCGCCAGGCAGTGCCGGGGCAGGTAGGCCACGCCCAGGCCCGATACGGTGAGGCCCGTGAGCGCGACGAGGTTGCTCACCACGATGGCGTCGGCCAGTTCCACCCCGCGCTCCTTCATCCACGCGTCGTAGAGCCGCCCGGTGCCCGAGGCGTTGCCCTGCACCAGCAGGCGGTGGCGCGCCAGTTCGTGCAGCCGCCCCGTGCCGGCCGGCACCAGCCCGGGCTTGCACATCCACGCGCTTTCCACCTGGCCGATCGCCTTGGCCGGCAGGCGCGCATCGGCGAAGGCATCGGGCACGATGATGAGGTCCAGCTCGTCGGCCAGCAGCTTGTCGCGCAGGGGCAGGCTGCCGTCCACATCGGGCTCCAGGGTCACCTTGGGGTAGTGCTGCTGCACCAGGGCGACCAGCCGGGGCAGCCAGGTCATCGCGGTGAGTTCGGTCACGCCGATGCGCAGGCGCCGCTCGATCACGCCGGGCTTGCCGAACTGCTCCACCGCCGCATCGCGCTGGCGCAGCAGCTTGCGGGCGAGCACGAACATCTCCTCGCCTTTTTCGGTCAGCCGCGCCGTGCGCTGGCTGCGGTCGAACAGCGGCGTGTCGAAGAGCAGCTCCAGCTCGTGCACCCGTTTGGACACGGCCGACTGCGAGGTGTGCAGCTTCTGGGCCGCCTGCGCGAAGCCGCCGAGCTGGCCGATCCAGTACAGCGCTTCGAGTTGCTTGAAGGTCATCATGGCGGGGATTTCAGAACACTTTTATTCATCCGATTCGAGCACAAAAAATCGCTTTTTCAAAAGCGTCGGCGCTTTGAGAATGCCTTTCAGCCCCTCGCCAACGCGAGGTCCCCAGCGCCCTCTTCCGAAAGCCCGCCATGCACCGCCTGCCCCGCCCCCTTGCCTTCGCCCTGCGCCGCACCCTGTCCCTGGCGGTCTGCGCCGCCCTGCTGTCCACCGCGGCCAGCGCCCAGGAAATCGACACCCTGCGCAAGATCAAGGAGAGCGGCACCCTCATCATCGGCAGCCGCGACAGCTCCATTCCGTTTTCGTACAAGCCCACCGGCAGCGGCGACCCCATCGGCTTTTCCAACGACATCTGCCTGAAGATCGCCGAGGCGGTGAAGGCCAAGCTCGGCCTGCCCACGCTGCGCGTGCAGTACACGTTGCTCAACTCGCTCAACCGCATTCCGCTGCTGCAAAACGGCACCGTGGACCTGGACTGCGCCACCACCACCAATTCGGTCGTGCGCCAGCAGCACGTGAATTTCGCGCCCAGCCATTTCGTGACCAACATCACCGTGGCGGTGAAGAAGAACTCCGGCATCCAGTCGCTGGCCGACCTGGCCGGCAAGACGGTGGCCACCGTGGCGGGCAGCACGTCGATCCAGCTGCTGCGCACCTACAAGCGCGCCGAGAACCTGGAGGTGCAGGAAATCTCGGGCAAGGACACGGCCGATGCCTTCCTGCTGCTGGCCAGCGACCGCGCCGCCGCCTACGTGCTGGACGACGTGCAGCTGGCCGGCCTGATCGCCACCGCGCCCAACCCGGGCGACTTCCGCATCCTCAAGGATGTGGTGCTGCGCCAGGAGCCCTACGGGATCATGCTGCGCAAGAACGACCCGCAGTTCCAGGCCCTGGTGGACCAGACGGTGACCGGCCTGATGCGCTCCGGCGAAATGGAGCGGCTGTACGCGCGCTGGTTCACCCAGCCCATCCCGCCGAGCAACGTGAACCTGAACTTCCCCATGTCCGACGCCGTGCGCGAAGCCTTCCGCAACCCCAGCAACAAGGGCGTGTGATGGCAGGCCACCGCAACACCACACCCTACCCGCAGGGCCGCCTCTTCTCCGACGCCCTGATGCGCGAGGTGCGCGAGCGCTTCCTGCAGGTGGAGCGCGACCACCACGGCCACGAGCGGCTGTATTTCGACAACGCGGGCGGCTCGTTCCGGCTGAAGGCGGCGGTGGAGCGCTTCGCGCAGATCGATGCCGTGCCGGACAACACCGAGCGCATCCACGCCACGGCGCGCGAGCTGCAGGATATCCAGGCCGCCGGCGTGGCCGACGTGCGGCTGCTGCTCAACGCCACGGGCGGCAGCGTGTACGCCGCGCTCACCGCCTCGGGCGCCATGTTCGAGATGGTGCGGGCCGTGGCGCAGAACGTGCCAGGCACCAACATGGTCACCACCGTGCTGGAGCACCCCTCGTCGTACGACGCCATGGAGCGCTACGCCCGCGAGATGGGCCGCGAGCTGCGCGTGGCACCCAGCAACCGCGCCACTGGCGGCGTGGACGTGGACGCCATCGTGGCCCTGGTGGACGAGGGCACCAGCGTGCTCAACGTGATCCACGCCTCCAACATCTCCGGCGCCAAGCTGGACCTGGAGGCCATCGTGCGCCGGGCCCGCGCCATCCGGCCCGACCTGTACATCCTGGTGGACGCGGTGCAGCACGCGCCGCACGGCCTCATCGATTTGCAGAAGACGCCGGTGGACGGCATCAACATCGCGCCCTACAAGTTCTTCGGCTGCCGGGGCTCGGGCTTCGCCTGGCTGTCCGACCGCGCGGCCGCCCTGCCGCACCACAAGCTGTCGGCCAAGCCCGCCGATTTCTGGGACCTGGGCAGCACCGCGCCCTGGCAGTTCGCCGTGGTGACGGAGATCGTGGATTACGTGTGCTGGCTCGGCGCACAGGCGCCCGAGGGCGGGCCCGCCGGCGATGCGGCCCCTGGCGACCGGCGGGCGCGCTTCGAAGCCGGCATCGCGGCCATCGAGCTGCACGAACGCGCGCTGCTGTCGCGCCTGCTGAACGGCGGCGACGGCGTGGGTGCGGTGCCCGGGCTGCGCGCCATGCCGGGCGTGGAGGTGTTCCTGGACCACCCCGACCTCACCCGGCGCGACCTGATCGTCGGCATCGGCTTTCCGCACCTGGACTGCACCAGCGCCGTGCGCGAGTACGGCGCACGCGGCGTGACGGTGTACGAGCGTTCGGCCTCCAGCCTGTATTCGCGCCGCATGCTGGAGTCGTTCGGCCTCGCGGGCGCGGTGCGCGTCTCGCCGCTGCACTGCCATTCGACGGCCGACGTGGACCGGTTCCTCGCGGTGACGCAGGACATCGCCCAGGCGTTCGCCGCGGCGTGAGCAGCGGGCCGGCCACACTGGAGGCGAAAAAGGCCTCCAGCGCATGGACTACTAGGGCATTTTGCTATCAAAACAATAGCACCATGCACCGCCCGCCTGACGGGGAGAAAGGCGTGCACCGCCTCAATTTCTCCTCAATTGGATTGCAAAGTTCCTCCATCCCCCAACGAAGGAAAAGGAGAGGAACCATGAACACATCCACCCCATTGGCCACCGCAGCCACTGACATCGCAGCATCCACCGCGGACCAGCGGCGGCGCCTGGCACTCGGCACCATCGGCTCCCTGGGCATCGCCACCCTGCTGGGCTGCGGCGGAGGCGGCTCCGACGCCGTGGCCGACAGTTCGGGCACGGGGACAGGCACCGGTACGGGCACTGGAACCGGGACAGGAACGGACACGGGGACAGGCACCGGCACCGGAACGGGAACCGGCACGGACACCACCTGCTCCGTCGTCCCCGAGGAAACCGCCGGCCCCTACCCCGCCGACGGCTCCAACGCCAGCAACTCCAACTACAACGTGCTCGCGCTCAGCGGCATCGTGCGCCAGGACATCCGCAGCAACATCGGCGCGTCCACCACCGTGGGCGGCGTGCCGCTCACCATCACCATCACGCTCACCAACACGCGTGCCAGCTGCGCGGCGCTGCAGGGCTATGCCATCTACCTGTGGCATTGCTCGCAGGGCGGCGACTACTCGGTCTACACCGAGCGCAGCATCGCCGCCAACTACCTGCGCGGCGTGCAGGCCACCGATGCGAGCGGCACCGTCACCTTCACCACCATCGTGCCGGGCTGCTATGCCGGGCGCATGCCCCACATGCACCTGGAGGTGTATCCCAGCCTGTCGGTGGCCACCACGGCCAGCAACAAGGTCAAGACCACCCAGCTCGCGTTCCCCACGGACACCCTGCGCTCCATCTACACGGCCAATTCGGGCTACAGCGCCAGCGTGTCCAACCTGGCGGCGATCACCTTCGCCACCGACAACGTGTTCAGCGACGGCACCGACCTCGAGATGGTGACCATGCAAAGCAACGGCAGCGGCGGCTACACCGCCGCCATCACGATCTCGATCGCCGCCTGAGCGCCACCGGGGCCGTTGCCCCGGTGTGTTCCCTGCCCCTGGGCCCGGCCCCGGGCCTTCTTCTCCCCGCCAGAAAGGCACGTGACACCATGCACCCTCCCCGCCACACGACCATCACCCTCGCCGGCCTCTGCCTGGGCCTGTCCCTCGCCGCCTTCACCTGCGGCGCCCTGGCCCAGGGCGCGCCGGGCGGGCAGCCCCCCGGCCCGCCGCCAGAGGCCTACACCGCCTGCAAGGGCCAGACCGAAGGCGCCTCGGTCACGCTGACCATGCCGGACGGCAAGACCCTGCCCGGCACATGCCGCACAATGAACGGCACCCTCGTGGCCATGCCCGCCGGCGGCCCCCCTCCAGGCGCTGGCGGCCCGCCCCCCTCCCGCTGACCCCCGACCAGCCGCCCATGCCCCGCCTCACGCTGCAAAGCAAAGCCTTCCTCGCACTCACCCTGTTGCTGGCCGTGCTGCTGCTGCTTTTCGTGGGGTTCTCGCGCCTGGGGCTGCAGCGCGGGCTGGGCCCGTACGTGGCCGAGATCGAGCTGGCCCGCATGGACTGGCTGGCCGCGCGGCTGCAGCGCATGCACCTGCTGCATGGCGGCTGGCAGACGCTGCGCACCCAGCCCGAGCTGTGGCGCGAGATGCGCCGCCCCGGCGACAGCCCCGCGCTGCGCAGCAGCGCCCAGGGCGCGGCCAGCCCGAACGGCCGCAGCGGCGACAACACCACCGCCGGCAACGAGGGCCGCGGCGGCGGCTTTCGGGAGCGCCCCCCGCCGCCGCCCGACTTCGGCGAACCCGGTGAAGGCCCGCCGCCCGACGGCTATTCGCCCGATCGCACCGCCTCCGATGGCCGCGACCGTCCGCCGCCGCCGCCGGGCTCCATGCTGTCGCAGCGGCTCGGCGTGCTCGATGCCCAGGGCCGCCTGGTGGCCGGCGTGCGCCCCACGCCCGATGCCGCCCGCCTGCCGCTGCGCGGCAGCGACGGCACCCCCATCGGCGAGCTGGTGCTGAGCCCGCCCTCGCACATGGAGACCGAGGCCGACCGTGCCTTCATCGCCCGGCAACTGGGCTTCGTGGTGTGGACCGGCATTGCCGGCCTGGCGCTCGCGCTGCTGCTGTCCTGGGCGCTGGCCCGCCGCTGGCTCGCCCCCATCGGCGCGCTGGTGGACGGCGCGCGCGGCGTGGCGGCGGGCCGGCTGGACACGCGCGTGGCCGTGCATGGCGACGACGAGCTGGCGCGGCTGGCGCTCACCTTCAACGACATGGCCGAGCAATTGGGCGGCATGGAAGCCTCGCGCCGGCAATGGATCGGCGACGTGGCGCACGAGTTGCGCACCCCGCTGGCGGCGATGCGCGCCGAGATCGAGGCCGTGCAGGACGGCGTGCGCCCGTTCGACGACAAGACCGCGCTGCGCCTGCACCGGCAGGTGATGCGGCTCATCCAGCTGGTGGGCGACCTGCGCGCCAGCCTGGATGCCGCCGCGGGCAGCGCGCCCTCCGCGCTGGTGCCCGTGCACCCGCTGTCGCTGCTGGCCGAGGCCGTGGCCTCCATGCAGCCGCGATTCGACCAGGCCGAGCTTGCGGTGGACACGCACGGGCTGGCCGCGCTCGCCAGCCTGTCGCCCCCGCCGCTGGTGCGCGGCGACGCGCAGCAGCTTCACCGCGTGTTCCTGAACCTGCTGGAAAACACCGTGCGCTACACCGATCCCGGCGGCCGGCTGGAAATCCAGGCGCAGACCGAGCGCAGCGGACCCGCGCCCTCGCTCGTGCTGCAGTTCGACGACACCGCGCCCGGCGTGGCCGAGCACGACCTGCCGCGCCTGTTCGACCGCCTGTACCGCGCCGAGGCGTCGCGCGCGCGCGCCACCGGCGACCTGGGCGGATCGGGCCTGGGCCTGGCGATCTGCCGCGCCATCGTGCAATCGCACGGCGGCCGCATCACCGCGCAGCCCTCGCCGCTCGGCGGGCTGCGCACCACCCTCACCCTGCCCTTGCTGGAGAACCCTTCATGACAGCGCGCATCCTCGTGGTCGAGGACGAGACCGACATCGCCCACATCGTGCTCGACTACCTGCGCCACGCCGGCTACGAGGCCGAGCACGTGGCCGACGGCCCCGGCGCCCTGGCCCGGCTCACCGGCCCCACGCCGCCCGACCTCACCCTGCTGGACGTGATGCTGCCGGGGCTCGACGGCCTGTCGGTGCTGCGCCAGGCGCGCCGCCACACGGACAAGCCCATCATCATGCTCACCGCCCGCGTCGAGGAGGTGGACCGCCTGATCGGCCTGGAGCTGGGCGCGGACGACTACATCTGCAAGCCGTTCTCCCCGCGCGAGGTGGTGGCGCGGGTCAAGACCGTGCTGCGGCGCGGCATGGCCCAGGCGCCGGCCACGGCCGGCCCGCCGGTGCTGGCGCTGGACGAGGCGCACTGGCAGGTCACGCTGCGCGGCGCCCACGTGGCGCTCACGCCGCGCGAATTCCGCCTGCTGCAGGCGCTGGCGCGGCAAAGTGGGCGCATCTTCTCGCGCGCGCAATTGCTCGACCTGGCCTACGGCGACACGCTGGACGTGAACGAACGGGCCATCGACAGCCACATCAAGAACCTGCGCAAGAAGCTCAAGGCCGCCAGCGGCGACGGCGTGGAATGGATCCGGTCGGTGTACGGGGTGGGCTTCGCGTTCGATGAGGACGCGGGCGAGACACAGGGGTCGGGCCAGGAACGCCAAGCGGAGGCCGGGTAACCAGTCAGTGAGGGATGGCCGATGGCCGATGGCCGATGGCCGATGGCCGATGGCCGATGGCCGATGGCACAGGATTTTGCTATTTTTTCAATAGCTTAAAACCCTTTATAACACTGCGGTTTGCCGCTTTTTCAATACCTCCTTCCACCGTTCGGCGAAGCCCGAAATTTCTTCTGAAACCCACCAATTGGTCAAATAGTAAAAGCGAATCACTATCATTTGCAGTTTTTACAGGAAACTGCTTTCATGATCTTGCCGTCTTCGCTCCGCCCCCAGCCCCTGTCCCTCGCGATCGCCCTGGCGCTGAGCGCCGGTGCCCACGCCCAGACCGCCTCGCCGTCCGAATCGCAACCTGCGCAACCCGCGCAGGCCGCCCTGTCCACCGTGGTGGTCACGGCCTCGGGCACGGCCGTGGACATCAAAGAGGCGCCTGCCAGCATCAGCGTGATCACCCGCGAAGACATCGAGCGCAAGCCCGTCACCAGCCTCGGCGAGCTGCTGTCCACCATTCCCGGCGTGACCGGCGGGCTGTCGGGCACGGGCGCGCAGTCCAAGATCCGCCTGCGCGGCCTGCCCGAGAAATACACGCTCATCCTCGTGGACGGCAAGCGACAGGGCAATTCGGCCGGCGTGAACTACCGCGACGACCTGGGCCAGCAGGACCTGGACTGGATCTCGCCCGAGATGATCGAGCGCATCGAGGTGGTGCGCGGCCCGATGTCGTCGCTGTACGGCTCCGACGCCATGGGCGGGGTGATCAACATCATCACCCGCAAGATCGGCCTGCGCTGGGGCGGCTCCGCCACGGTCAACTACTCCAAGCCCTCCGATTCGGAGCGCGGCGACACGCGGCAGACGGGCTTCACCGTCAGCGGCCCGCTGACCGACCGCATCGGCCTGCGCGTGTCGGGCAACTACACCGAGCGCGATGCCGATGAAGGCACGGGCGGGCATGCGGGCACCTACCTGTCCACGGCCGGCGCGCGCAACCAGGGCCTGAACGCGCTGCTGAGCTGGCAGCTCACGCCCGACCAGTCGGTGTCGCTCGAGGCGGCCCAGGCCACGCAGCGCGCCACCGGCTCGGATGCGCGCACCGCCAGCGGCGTGCAGGTCGTCAGCCCCTGGGGCCTGAGCCGGCTGCGGCACACCTCGTTCGGCCTGGGGCACGACGGCCGCTGGGGCGACGTGCGCTCCAAGATCAACCTGTCGCGCCACGAGTACGAGGACCTGGGCGACACCATCGGCAACCACTCGCGCGAAACCACGCTGGACGGCCGCGTGGACATGCCGCTGAAGCTCCTGGGCTTCGACCAGATGCTGACCACCGGGCTGCAATGGAAGCAGGAAGAACTGGACAACCGCGACACCATCGGCCTGGCCCCCATCGACTACAGCGGGCGGCCGGTGTCGGGATCGTCCCTGTCGGCCACCACCTGGGCGCTGTTCGGCGAGGACCAGATCTTCCTGCGCGAGAACCTGGCGCTCACGCTCGGCCTGCGCATGGACCACCACGAAAAGTACGGCAACAACTGGAGCCCGCGCGCCTACTTCGTCTACCACCCGGCCTCGGCGTGGACGGTGCGCACCGGCGTGTCGCGCGGCTTCCGCGCGCCGGGCCTGAAAGAGAACTCGCCCAATGCCGCCACGCAGTCCGGCGGCAACGGCTGCCGCAGCCTGGCGGGCCTGGGCTGGACCAGCACCCGCGTGAATGCCGACGGCACGCGCGGCTGCTACATGGCCGGCAATCCCGACCTGCAGCCCGAGACCAGCACCAACTTCGAGTTGGGCACGGGCTACGAGCAGGGCGGCTGGGCCTTCGGCGCCACCTACTTCCACACCGACTTCAAGAACAAGATCGACTACCAGCCCCTGGGCCTGTACAACGGCTTTTGGTGGACGCGCATGGCCAACGCCCAGCGCGCCCGCACGCGCGGGCTGGAGGCCAACGCCACCGTGCCGCTGGCGCCGTCGCTCGACTGGCGCACCAATGCCACGAAGATGTTCGAGTCAAAAAACCTCACCACCGGCGCCTCGCTGCTGTCCGTGCCGCGCCTGACCGTGTATTCGTCGCTGCAGTGGCGCGTCGCCCCGGCCTGGACCGCCGATGCCAGCGCCCGCTACGTGGGCAAGGAACTCGTCGTCACCGGCGCGGCCACCACCTTCGCCAGGGCCTACACCACCTTGGACCTGACCACCAGCTACCGGTTGAACGAAACCTTCACCCTGCGGGCCGGCATCCTCAACGTGGCGGACAAGCAGACGCGGGAACTGGGCAGCAACTACGACAACGGCGGGCGCACCTACTTCGTGGGGGCCACGGCGCGGTTCTGAGGCCCGGGCGATGCATGCGGCGGCGCGGCATCCACCGCGGCGCCCGCCGCTGCACCCACCTCGAATGCTATATTTTTAATAGCGCAATGCCCTAGTGGATATTGCACTGCAGGGCATTTTTACCCATGGACCGCGGCGCGGGTGTCCACCGGACCGACGCGGCACGGATGCACTCCCACCGGCGCAGCGGGTTGCCTCCTACAGCCGGTCTGCGCCGGCTGGGCTGAGATCGGGGGACGCGCTTCGCGCCCCTTCTTGCCGCACTGCCTGCCGTCCCATCCATGCCACGCACCGCCACTGCCACCGCCCCTGCCGCCGCTTCGCCGGCCCGCCCGCCCGCCACCCGCCTGGCCCGCGGCCTGCGCTACGTCAACCCCGAGATGCCGGGCCTGAGCCGCGAGCGCAAGGGCGACGGCTTTCGCTACCGCCAGCCCGACGGCCAATGGCTGACCGACCCGGACGAGATCACCCGCATCCAGCGCCTGGCCATCCCGCCCGCCTATACCGAGGTATGGATCTGCCCGCTGCCCAACGGCCACCTGCAGGCCACGGGGCTGGATGCGCGCGGCCGGCGCCAGTACCGCTACCACGCCGACTGGCGCCTGCAGCGCGACGAGGCCAAGTTCGAACGCATGCAGGCCTTCGGCCGCGCCCTGCCCCGCATCCGCGCCCGGGTGGCGCGCGACCTGCGGGCCAAGTCGGGCCCCACCCTGTCCCGCGAGCGGGTGCTCGCCACGCTGGTGCGGCTGCTGGACACCACCTACCTGCGCGTGGGCAACGAGGAATACGCCAGCACCAACCGCTCCTACGGCCTGACCACCTTGCGCACCCGCCATGCGGCGCTGCGCGGCAACCAACTGCAGCTGCGGTTTCGCGGCAAGAGCGGCGTGCAGCAGGAGGCCACGCTCGACGACCCGCGCGTGGCCCGCGTCGTGCGCCGCTGCCAGCAGCTGCCGGGCCAGGAACTGTTCCAGTACGAGGGAGAGGACGGCGCGCTGCATGCCGTCGATTCGGGCGACGTGAACGACTACCTGCGCGAGATCACCGGCACGCAGGAGGGCGAGCACTTCACCGCCAAGGACTTCCGCACCTGGCACGGCACCGTGCAGGCGCTGGAGCTGACGCGGCTGGCCTGCTCGCCCCAGCCCGGCGCGCCCGCGGTGACGGCCAAGCACATCCTGATCGAAGTGGCGCGGCAGCTGGGCAACACGCCGGCCGTGTGCAAGAAGTCGTACGTGCACCCCTCGGTGCTGGCACTGGGATCGCGGCTCACTTCCGACGCCGGGCCGGACATGCAGGTGCTGTGGGAGCGCATCGGCGGCACGAACACGCCGCGCGCGCTGCAGGCCGCCGAGCGCCGGCTGCTGGCGTTCCTGCGGCACCAGGACCGCCCGGTGCGCGCCCCGCGCGCGCGCAAGACCACGCATTGAGCCGGCGGGCGACGGGACGCTGGCGCCTTTTCAGTGCCCGCTCAGCGGCCGGCCTTCAGCGGCCGACCATGTTCCCCGGAACGACCCATTGGTCGAACTGCTCGCCGGTGACGTGGCCTGAAGCCACGGCCGCCTCGCGCAGGCTGGTGCCTTCCTTGTGCGCCTTCTTGGCGATGAAGGCCGCCTTGTCGTAGCCGATGTGCGTGTTGAGCGCGGTGACCAGCATCAGAGAACGGTCCACCAGCTCGGTGATGCGGTCGCGGTTGGGCTCGATGCCCACGGCGCAGTGGTCGTTGAAGCTGACCATGCCGTCGGCCAGCAGGCGCACGCTCTGCAGGAAGTTGTGGGCCACCATGGGGCGGAACACGTTCAGCTCGAAATTGCCCGAGGCACCGCCGAAGTTGATGGCCACGTCGTTGCCGAACACCTGGGCGGCCAGCATGGTCACCGCCTCGCTCTGCGTGGGGTTGACCTTGCCCGGCATGATGGACGAGCCGGGCTCGTTCTCGGGAATGCTCAGCTCGCCGATGCCGCTGCGCGGGCCGCTGGCCAGCCAGCGCACGTCGTTGGCGATCTTCATCAGGCTGGCGGCCAGGGTCTTGAGCGCGCCGTGCGCATGCACCAGCGCATCGACCGAGGCCAGGGCCTCGAACTTGTTGGGCGCCGTGACGAACGGCAGCCCGGTCAGGCGCGCCAGCTCGGCAGCGGCCTGCTCGGCGTAGCCCTTGGGGGCGTTCAGGCCGGTGCCCACGGCGGTGCCGCCCAGGGCCAGTTCGCACAGGTGCGGCAGCGCGGCGCGCACGTGGCGCTCACCGTGATCGAGCTGCGCCACGTAGCCCGAGAACTCCTGGCCCAGCGTGAGCGGGGTGGCGTCCTGCAGGTGGGTGCGGCCGATCTTCACGATGCCGTCGAAGTCCTCGGCCTTTTGCGCCAGCGTGGCGCGCAGCTTGGCCAGGGCGGGCAGCAGCCGGTGCGTGAGCGCCTCCACCGCCGCCACGTGCATGGCGGTGGGGAACACGTCGTTGCTCGACTGGCTGCGGTTCACATCGTCGTTGGGGTGCACCAGGCGGGCCTCGCCGCGCTCGCCGCCCAGGATCTCGCTGGCGCGGTTGGCCAGCACCTCGTTGACGTTCATGTTGGTCTGCGTGCCCGAGCCCGTCTGCCAGACCACGAGCGGGAACTCGCCCGGATGCCGGCCGGCGATCACCTCGTCGGCCGCGGCCACGATGGCGTCGGTCTTCTTCGCGTCCTGCAGGCCCAGCGCCTGGTTGACCACGGCCGAGGCGCGCTTGACCTGCGCCAGGGCCCGGATGATCTCGCGCGGCTGCTGCTCGCCGGAGATGTCGAAGTTCTGCAGCGATCGCTGCGTCTGCGCGCCCCAGAGCTGATGGGCCGGCACCTCGATGGGGCCGAAGGTGTCGCGTTCGATGCGGGAGGTCATGTCTGGCGGGTCCGGTGGTGAAGAAACGAAGGGCGCACAAGGGTGCGCATCGTCCAAAAGCATAACGCGAAACAAAACCATTCTCATCGGTGGGGACCGCGTGGCGCAGAGACCCTCCCGGCCCCCGGGAGAGCCCGCGGTGGATACACTTGGACACCTTTGGCGCCCCGCTGCCGCCGCACCTTCCATGCCCTCCCCGCTCGCCCCACCGCTGACCGGCTTCCTGCCGTCGCACCACGATCCGCTGGTGGTGGCGGCGTCGTTCGCCGTGGCGGTGCTGGCCTCGTACGTCACGCTCAACCTGGCACGCCGTGTGCGCACCTCCCACAGCCGCATCGGACTGGCCTGGTGGGCCGCGGGTTCGCTGGTGATGGGCACGGGCATCTGGTCCATGCATTTCCTGGGCATGCTGGCGTTCGAGCTGCCCATCGCCCTGGGCTTCACCCCCGCGATCACCGCCCTGTCCTGGCTGGCCGCCGTGGCGGCATCGGCCGTCGCGCTGGGCCTGGCCAGCATGGAGCGCGTGCGGCATCGGCACCTGGCCGTCGGGGCGCTCGCCATGGGCGCGGGCATCAGCGCGATGCACTACATCGGCATGCGCGCCATGCACCTGTCCATCGGCATCGTGTGGAACGGCTTCTATGTCGCCCTGTCGGTGGCCGTGGCGGTGCTGGCCTCGGCCACGGCACTCTACCTGTTCCAGGCCCTGCGGGGCATGCATGGCCACCGGCGCAGGATGTTCCAGGCCGCGGCATCGCTGGTGATGGCGCTGGCCATCTGCGGCATGCACTACATCGGCATGGCCGCCGCCCAGTTCCCGCAGGGCACCGTGTGCCTGAGCGCCGATTCGCTGGGCGGCTCGGGGCTGGCCGCCATGGTGGCGATCTTCACGCTGCTGCTGATGCTCAGCACGCTGTTCATCTCCATCCTCGATGCGCGGCTGCAGAACGTCGCGCGCCGGCTCACCCAATCGCTCCAGGACAGCAACGCCAAGCTGCAGCAGGCCAATGCGGAGCTGCAAAAGCGCGCGTTCGCCGATGCGCTCACCGGCCTGCCCAACCGCCTGCTGTTCGAAGACCGCCTCGCCCATGCGCTGCTGCGCCTGGAGCGCACCAACCACCACCGCGTGCTGGACCGCCTGGCCGTGCTGTTCGTGGACCTGGACGGCTTCAAGCCCATCAACGACTCCTTCGGCCATGCCGCAGGCGACGCCATCCTGTCGGAAGCCGCCCAGCGCCTGCGCGCCGAAGCGCGCGAAAGCGACACGGTGGCCCGCGTGGGCGGCGACGAATTCCTGCTGCTGCTGGAAGACGTGGGCAACACGGCCGACTGCATCGTGGTGGCCAACCGCATCCTGGCAGCGCTCGCCCTGCCCTTCCAGGTGGCGGGCCGGCAGGTGCAGATCGGCTGCTCCATCGGCGTGGTGCTGCACCCCGACCACGGCGACCGCGACAAGCTGGTCGCCAATGCCGATGCCGCCATGTATGCCGCCAAGCGCGCGGGCGGCAACGGCTACGCCATGTTCGAACCCCACATGGGCTCCGACGCATCCGACCAGCTGGAGCTGCAAAACGACCTGCGCCACGCCCTGTCGCGCGGCGAACTCGCCCTGCACTACCAGCCCAAGATCGACGGCAAGCGCGGCCGCATCAACGGCGTGGAGGCGCTGCTGCGCTGGCACCACCCGAAGCGCGGCATGGTGAGCCCGCTGGTGTTCATCGGCCTGGCCGAGCGCTTCGGGCTGATCGGCCAGCTGGGCGCCTGGGTCATCGAAGAGGCGTGCCGGCAGATGGCCGACTGGGCGCGCAGCGGCCTGCGCATGCGCGTGGCGATCAACCTGTCGGTGCACCAGCTGCGCGAAAGCGGGCTGGCCGAGCGCATCGAGCACGCCCTGCAGTTCCATGGCCTGGATTCATCGCAACTGCTGTGCGAGATCACCGAATCGGTGGCCATGGAAGACACCAAGGCCACGCAGCGCACCTTCGAAGGCCTGGCGCGCATCGGCGTGTTCCTGTCCATCGACGACTTCGGCACCGGCTATTCGAGCCTGAACTACCTGCGCCAGCTGCCGGCCCAGCAGCTCAAGATCGACCGCAGCTTCGTGAACGACCTTGAACATGAAGAAGACGCCCGCGCCGTGGTCGATGCCGTGGTGCGGCTGGCCCACGCCCTGGGCCTGCGCGTGGTGGCCGAGGGCGTGGAAACCAGCGGCCAGCGCGACATCCTGCTGGCCATGCGTTGCGACGAGCTGCAGGGCTTTTTCTACGCCCGCCCCATGCCGGCGGACGTGCTGCTCGCCTGGGCCCAGGGCGACAAGCCGGAAGGCTCGGCGGATTTCGCGCCCTCCGTGATCGGCGGGCTCGAGGCGCTCGAAAGCCTGCCGTTCGACGCCGCCCCCCGCGGCTGACCGCCGCCAGCGCCGTCCGGAGCGGGCGGCGATAATTGCGCGGTTCGTTCTTTCCCCAAAAACACACCCCACCATGACCACGACCATCCGGTACCACGACCTCGTGGAGTCCGTTGCTGCGTCCCTGCAGTACATCAGCTACTACCACCCCGCCGACTTCATCGCCCACCTGGCGCGCGCCTACGAGCGCGAGCAGAGCCCGGCGGCCAAGGACGCGATGGCGCAGATCCTCACCAACAGCAAGATGAGCGCCACCGGCCAGCGCCCCATCTGCCAGGACACCGGCATCGTCAACGTGTTCCTGAAGATCGGCATGGACGTGCGCTGGGAAGGCTTTCCTGGCGGCCTGGAAGACGCCATCAACGAAGGCGTGCGCCGCGGCTACAACCACCCCGACAACACGCTGCGCGCCAGCGTCGTGGCCGACCCGCAGTTCGCCCGCAAGAACACCAAGGACAACACGCCTGCGGTGATCTTCACGCAGATCGTGCCGGGCGACACCGTGGACATCACCGTCGCGGCCAAGGGCGGCGGCAGCGAGAACAAGTCCAAGATGGTCATGATGAACCCCAGCGACAACCTGGTGGACTGGGTGCTCAAGACCGTGCCCACGATGGGCGCCGGCTGGTGCCCGCCCGGCATGCTGGGCATCGGCATCGGCGGCACGGCGGAAAAAGCCGTGCTGCTGGCCAAGGAAAGCCTGATGGACGACCTGAACATGTACGAGCTGCAGGCCAAGGCCGCGCGCGGCGAAAAGCTCGACCAGGTCGAGGAACTGCGCCTGGAGCTGTACGAGAAGGTCAACGCCCTGGGCATCGGCGCGCAGGGCCTGGGCGGCCTGAGCACCGTGCTGGACATCAAGGTCAAGATGTACCCCACGCACGCGGCCTCCAAGCCCGTGGCGATGATCCCCAACTGCGCCGCCACGCGCCACGCGCACTTCGTGCTGGACGGCTCCGGCCCCGCCTATCTGGAGGCGCCTTCGCTCGACCTGTGGCCCAAGATCGACTGGGCGCCCGACTACAACAAGAGCCGCCGCGTCAACCTGGACACCCTCACCAAGGAAGAAGTGGCGAGCTGGAAGCCGGGCGACACCCTGCTGCTCAACGGCAAGATGCTCACCGGCCGCGATGCCGCGCACAAGCGCATCCAGGACATGCTGGCCAAGGGCGAGAAGCTGCCCGTGGATTTCACCAACCGCGTCATCTACTACGTGGGCCCCGTGGACCCGGTCAAGGACGAGGCCGTGGGCCCCGCCGGCCCGACCACCGCCACGCGCATGGACAAGTTCACCGAGATGATGCTGGCCGAAACGGGCCTGATCTCGATGATCGGCAAGTCCGAACGCGGCCCGGTCGCCATCGAAGCCATCAAGAAGCACCAGAGCGCCTACCTGATGGCCGTGGGCGGCGCCGCCTACCTGGTCAGCAAGGCCATCAAGGAAGCCAAGGTCGTCGGCTTTGCCGATCTGGGCATGGAAGCCATCTACGAGTTCACCGTGGTGGACATGCCCGTGACCGTGGCCGTGGACGCCGGCGGCACCAGCGCTCACATCACAGGCCCGGCGGAGTGGCAAAAGCGCATCGCCACGGGCGAGTTCAAGTCCATCGACCTTGTCGCCGCTTGAACGCCCTCTCCGGCCTTGGCGGCGGCTCCAGGCGTGGCCTGGTGGCGGCCCCGCCCCGCGGGTCGGCCCGGCAGCCGCTGGGGCCGCCGGAGTTGTCTGATTTTTCCGTTCACATCGCACCAAGGCACGCATGACGCCCACTTCGCAGCAACGCCCCATCGGTGTGTTCGACAGCGGCATCGGCGGCCTGAGCGTGCTGCGCGCGCTGCAGGCCGAACTGCCGCACGAGCGCTTCGTCTACCTGGCGGACAGTGGTCACGCACCCTACGGCGAGCGGGGCGACGCCTATGTCGCCGCGCGCACCCACGCCATCACCCGCCACCTGCAGGCGGTGCACGGCATCAAGGCCCTGGTGGTCGCCTGCAACACGGCCACCGCCGCCGCCATTCACGAGGTCCGGACCCAATGCCCGGACCTGCCCCTCGTCGGCCTGGAGCCGGCCATCAAGCCCGCGGTGGCGCTCAGCCAGACCGGGCGCATCGGCGTCATCGGCACACGGGGCACGCTCACCAGCGGCAAGTTTGCGTTGCTGCTGGGGTCGCTGCAGTCGCAGGCCGAATTCGTGGTGCAGCCCTGCGACGGGCTGGCCTACGCCATCGAACGCAGCACTGAACATGCGGTGCCTGAGGCCGCCGAATCCTCCGAGGTGCGCGAACTGTGCACGCGCTACATCACCGCCATGGGTGCGTTCGGCACCACGGCAGGCCACATCGACACCCTGGTGCTGGGCTGCACCCACTATGTGTTCGCCGAAGAGGAGTTGCGCGCCCTCATCGGCCCGGCGGTGCGCCTGGTGGACACCGGCGAGCCGGTTGCCAGGCAAACCCGCCGCCTGCTGCAGGCGACCGGCCTGCTGGCGGACCCCTGCGACGAAATCCCCACCGCAGCATGCGACCGCATGCAACTGATCACCACGGGCTCGCTGCTGCCCCTGCAGGCCGCAGCCCACCGCTGGCTGCAGCTACCGGCGCGATGCTGCAGCACGGCCACCGTGCCGGCGGATGGTGCAGGCGCAGGTGCAGGTGCAATGGTTCATGAAGCCAATCGGGCTCCGGCGCAATAAAGCTCCCGGCGTCTAGCTACAAAAACAATAGCAGACGCAAAGGCCATCAGACGCCCCAGAGGCGCTCACCCGCATGCTCGATGTGGGTCAGATACAACCGCGTATCGAACTCATACTGGTGGTAGCGGGGCTCCATGTGCTCGCACAACTGGTAGAAGGCCTTGTCGTGATCCTTCTCGCGCAGGTGGGCCAACTCGTGCACGACGATCATGCGCAGAAACTCTTCCGGTGCCTGCTTGAACATGGAGGCGATGCGGATCTCGTGCCGCGCCGTCAGGCGCCCGCCCTGCACGCGCGCCGACGAGGTGTGCAGCCCCAGCGCGTGCCGCACCACATGGATCTTGCTGTCGAACACCACTTTCTGCACCGTATCGGCCTTGCGCAGATGCTGCGCCTTCAGGTCGGCGGCGTATTGGTAAAGCGCCTTGTCGGTGCGCACGGCATGCGCCTGGGGATAGCGACGCTGCAGCAGGGCCGCCAGGCCCCCTTCGGCGATGAGCGTGCGCACCTGATCCTGCAAGGCATCCGGGTACGCACGAAGGTAAGGCAGTTCGATCGCCATCGGCCCTGACCCGCTGGCCGCCTCTGGATGAGAGGCCATTGGATCGTTCGGAAAAACGGGGGTGTTCTCAGTGCAGATGGCGGGGACGGCGCCCGCCACTGCCGCCATGGCCACCACCGGAACCGCCACTGCCGCGTGGCGGCTTGCCGATCTCCAGCGAGTTCACCAGGGCATCGAAACGCTGCGAGAACAGCTTGTCGATCTCGGCCACCACGCCGCCCAGCTCGGCGCCGTCGAAGTGGCGCTCCATCATGTTCACGACATCCTGCACGAGCAGATCGCGCTGCACCTGCATGATGGCAGCGGGGGTTGGCCCCACGAACAGCATGAGGAAGTCGTCACGCGCTTCGGTGCCGTCATCCTCTTCGTCCTCGTCGAAGTCGGTGTCATAGAACGTGACCTCGATGGCCGCGCCCTGCTCCGACAACTCGTTGAGGCTCATGCACATCTCGTCGAGCGACTGGCGGAAGTCCTCGTCACCGCGCACCGTCCAGCAGATCTGCAGGGTGTGCTCCTTGGCGTCGAACTGGATGCCGGGCTCTTCCTCATAGGCGCTCGCCGCACCATCGGCCAAGGAACGGGCCCCGGCGTACTTCCAGAGCGGCTTCAAGGCCTCTTGCAACTGGTCGAACCCCGTATCGGCCCGCAACTGCACCTGGCCGTGGACATGGATTTCAAAGGGAGCGTTGTAACTTGACATGATCGAATCGTAGTGGTGCCCCGAGCCGGGGTCGAAAACCCGCGTGCCTACTGGCTTTGGCTCTCTTTTTGGGGGAGATTTGGGGGGAACCTTTGTACGCTGGCGAATCTATTTTTCGCCGGATGAAGGCATTTTCTCACACGGGCAAAGTTGCAGCAGTGTGGAATTCGGGAATTGCCCACAGCCGAATCACACCGGCATCCATATACTGTATGAATGAACAGCCCTCTGAGCATCGCCGAACATCTTGGAGTTGATCGCGGCATCTGCTTGCTGCCGCTCGCCTACTCGACGGTGCGCGCGGGGTTCCCGTCGCCGGCGGCGGATTTCGGCGAAACCCGCATCGATCTGATGTCCGAGCTTGTGACCCATCCGCAGGCGACTTTCTTGCTGCGCGTGCGCGGGCTGTCGATGATCGATGCAGGCCTGGGGGACGGGGACACGATCATTGTTGACCGGGCAATCAAGCCGGCCAATGGGCACATCGTGGTGGCGGTGGTGGATGGGGAATTTACCGTCAAACACCTGCAGCTGCGGGCCGGGCACATGAAGCTCAAGGCCGCCAATCCAACCTACCCCGACATCACGCCCAAAGACGGCCAGACAGTAGAAGTGTGGGGCGTGGTGACGGCGTGCATCAAGCAATTTCGATGAGGCCCGCACTGGTGCACACGCATGTACGCGCTCGTCGATGGGAACAATTTTTACGTCAGTTGTGAACGGGTGTTCAGGCCGTCATTGAATGGGCGGCCGGTGGTGGTGCTGAGCAACAACGATGGTTGCGCGATAGCGCGGTCCAATGAGGCAAAAGCCCTGGGGATTGCAATGGGAGCGCCCTGGTTCCAAATTCGGCACATGGAGGAGACCGCCGGCCTAGTGGCGCTGTCGGCCAACTTTGTCCTGTATGGGGACATGAGCGACAGGATGATGAGCCTGGCTGCAGGCCTCGGCCCTACTCAAGAGATTTACAGCATCGATGAGAGCTTTGTCGGGCTGCACGGGGTGCGCGGCGATCTGGTGCGGCGAGCCCATCAGGTGCGCGCACGCATCCTGCAATGGACGGGCATTCCGTGCGGCATTGGCATCGGTACTACAAAGACCCTGGCCAAGCTGGCAAACCACATCGCAAAGACCGCTGAACGCAAACCGGGCACCTACCCCGCCGACCTCGCGCAGGTGTGCAACCTGGCCGCCCTACCCGGCCAGGATCTCGATGACGTGCTGCGCGCCACGGCAGTGACCGACGTGTGGGGTGTGGGGCGCAGGATCGGCGCGCAGCTGATTGATGCCGGCGTGGTCAATGTGCTGGACCTGGCCAGGCTGGATGCCGCGCTGGTGCGGCGGCGCTGGAACGTGGTGCTTGAGCGGACCGTGCGGGAGCTGCAAGGCACGCCGTGCGTGCAGCTGGAGGACGTGCCCGCCCCCAAAAAGCAGATCGCGTGCACCAGGTCATTCGGCCGCCCTGTGAGCGACCTGGCGCCACTGCTGGAGGCGGTGAGCGAGTACGCCACGCGGGCCGGCGAAAAGCTACGCGAGCAAGGAAGCCTGGCCGGGCAGCTGCTGGTGTTTGCGCACACGTCGCCGCATCGAGCTGGGCCGCGGTTTTCGCGGTCCGTGGTCGTGCCGCTGCGCAGGCCGACAGCAGACACCGGCCTGCTGGTGGGGGCGGCCGCAGCGGGCATGCGGCAGATCTACGAGCCGGGGTATCAGCTAATCAAGGCGGGGGTGATGCTGCTGGATCTGCAGGCCGCCACAGTGCATCAGTGCGAGCTGGATCTGGAGACCGAGAGCGGCCGAGACAAAACGCGGCTGATGAGCGCCCTCGATGCGATCAACGGCCGGTATGGCAAAGGCACCCTGCACGTGGGTGCCACCGGCCTGGACGATGGCCGCCGCGAGTGGGGCATGAGGCAGGAGCGGCGAACGCCACGCTACACGACACGGTGGGACGAAATGCCGGTGGTACGGGCGTAGGCCTTGCCCTTTTGGACCTATTAGGCGGCGGGATCGTCAGCCCTCAAGATGGCCCGGCGCTGGCTGGCAGCACCCGTGCTGCAACCATGGAGAGCGCAAAACGCCTCCAGCGTAAGCGATCCAAGGTCAGTAGCGCGAGCACTCCACCAATCTTCCCAGGACCAACGCATGTCAAGGTTGCGGCGCATGCGCTTGAGCGTCGTCGTGCTGATCGGTACATCAATCTTGCACAGCCGTGGCTCAACTTCGGTAAGGTAGTGCGCTAGCTCGGCCGTCAAAATCACTGCAACACCCCGCCCGCCTTGCCCACGGGGCGCGGCACGGGGCCAGCCAATTAGTACGTCAAATCCATGGGCCGTGGCCCGGGCCTCCCGAACGTCCCATAAGACGCCGTTGTAATCCGTAGCCCGCCCTATGATCTGCGCCTTACGCGCCATCACCGGCCTCAAACAGCAACAGTGCATCCAGTACCTTATGCAGTGCGCCGTGTCGCTTGCTGGACATGGCCTGCAGCCCATCGACGACAGAGAGCATGCGCTGGCGATCATCGCGCTCCACGGCGCTGCGCAGTTCCCTCAAAAGCCCGTCCTGCTCGGACATCCATTCCGTCGCCCAAGAGTGCGCAGTCGCGGCCTTGGCCTCTGCGCTCTTGGCTTTGGTCAGCCGCTGGCTGATAGAGCGCTGCGCAGCACTCACGGCAGCCAGTCCCCAGCCAGACCATCGGCCAGTGGCCGGTGCTGCTCGATGATGTGCTCGATGTGCGACCACGCCGCAGCCTGGCGCAGCAGCGCTGCGTCCAGTTCGGCGCGCAGTACCACCTGACGCGCGGACCGCGGGACGGAGTGAGTCATCAGGCCCTCGAAGGTGTCAGCGCCCGGATTGCCGGATTGCTCCGCATCCAGCTGCTGGCGCGCTAGGTCAACGCTGGCGCTGACCATCTGGTGAGCGATGGCCAAGTCCTCATGCCCCAGCATGGACAACACGCCTAAGTTGTATTCGTAGCGGGTAGGCCCCATCGCCACGATGGCAAGGGCACGGCGCTGCTCGGGTGTGATTGCCATGGCCATCAGCCCTTGAGCACTTCTCGACCCACCGCGCGCATCAGTTCCAGCGCAAAGACATCGCGGTTTTCGATCCAGTACGCGGCAGGCTTGCCGGTCAACGCATCGCGCAGCGCGCCCACCTTCGCCAGCTCGGCGGGCTTGCTGGACAGCCGGACGGCCATCTTGTCCAGCTCGGGATTGATCGTGGCCATCTTGTCCTCGCGGATGTCGTTAGCCCACTTGACTTGCTTGTCGGTGCCTTGCATTTTTTGCTCCCGCCCGCTTGGGGCGTGTAGCGCATCTGCCGGATGCTGCGGAGGAGATCAACTGCGATCACCATGGAAAAATTATGCACGCAATGCGTGCATTGCACAAACCTATTTTGGAGCCTTGAGCAAAAAAAGCTCAAAAAACGCCGGGTGCATCGCGCGCTTGCCACCCTCCCAGTCCTGCCAGCCTCGCAGGGTGCAGTAAATCAGCGCAGCGGCCTGCGTCTGCGTCAGGCCGGCCTGCGCCCTGGCAGCGCGGATGGCTTCAGGGGTGGGCTGCACAGTCATGACGGGTTTCGTTGGTGCCATTCCGCCGCCTCTCCCAAAAGGCGCTGCACGCGCGCTGCAAGGTCATGGACAGGGACCCCGCGCGAGGCTTCGCGCGCCTGGAAGATGGCCATGCTGGCGTCATCGGTCTCCAGATCGGTGTAACCATCCTCCTGCAGCACCAGGACACGCAGGCCGCTGGAATGCAGGAGATGCCCGTCCGGGTCTCTCGACCAAGACTTGAACCAGGCGTGATGCTTGCCAGTCACTTCGCTGCGGCGATCTCGTCGGCCGTGGCTTGGCGGAATTCGGCGCCGGAAGTAAAAATCGCGGAGCCGTCCTCGAAACCGAAAATTGTCACTTCGTTTTCCCAGTCCTGCTCCGTCCAGACGCTCATGTTTTCTGCCAGCTGTCGAGCTTGGTCCCGGTTGCCACCATCGAATAGGATTTCGTAGTTTTCAGCTTGGGTCATTTTGAATCTCCTCGGAGAGCCCGAATCCGCCGGGCGTCGGTGGCAATCACTACGAATGCCATGACGCGATATTGCACGCAATGCGTGCAATACGCAAGCGCTATTTTTCCGATGGGGATTGTGCAGACGTGTGCACACCACCCCGGCGATCCTCGATGTCCAAGATCTCATTGAGTTGGTCGCTCACCTGGCCGTACCGGGCTCGGCAGGTGGCGATCCAGGCGGCAGTATCTCGCTCGCTTGCGAAGGCGCCGGCATCGTCAGCGGTAGATCCGGCAGCGGCCGAGGCCGCACCCGGAGATTGGCCGGCAGGGATTCGTAAGCCGACACCACGGGCGGGTGTGCCGATGGTGTTGAGCACCCGGACAGTGCTGCCGCCAAGGCACTGACGATCACCGGAAAGCGTAGCGATGTGGTCATTGGCTTTTAAAAGTTGGGTGGTAATGCCTGCGACGGTCGCCGCATGGCGCCCTGCAGCCGTGTCGTTGAAACGGCGCTGCTGCCGCGCATCGGACGCGCGAGCTTCGTCGGCCTGGCGCTGCGCGCTTTGCCGCTCCAGATCGGCCGCCTGCGTGTTGGCGGTCCAGCGCCAGTCCTGCACCTGCCAGGTGCCGGCAGCCGCAAGCAGGCCGGCGCCGATGGCGGTGGCCACATAGGTGTAGATGCCGGCGGTCATCAGTGGCCGTCCTGGATGCCGAGCTGGGCGCCCTGCCCCGTCATCGTGATGACGCGATTGGCGGGGCGCTCAGGCACCCGCGTGGACACGTGCACCCAGTATTTGCCGCCCACGCGCTCATAAATCAACTGGCCGATGCCCAGCACCGACACCAGCGGCGCAAGCGCGCGCGCAACCTGCAGCGGCGTGCCGTAGCCTGGCGCAACGATGTCAGCGGCGTGGCCCTGCTGGTGGTCGCTCGATGTGACGCCGCCCACAGCCTTGTTGACGGCCGGCGCGCGGTAGCCGCTGGTGACGATGATCGGCACATCGAGCTGGGTGCGGATGCGCTCCAGCATCTGCGCCAGCAGCACCAGGCGTGGCAGGATCTCGGGCGCAGGCGTGTTGTCCAGGCCCTCGCGTTGTGCAGTGTTGCTGGCCGTCAATTCGGCCAACGTGAAGTGTGGTGTGAGTTGCATGGCTATCCCTCTTTGACACGGGTACGAACGATGAGGACGGCGAAGCCCAGCGCAAAGCAGGCATCGCCAAGGTCTGGCACCGGGAGGGCCAGGACGGGGCGGCCAACGGCGCAGCCGCCGCCCAGGGCAAGCAGCAGCCAGGCCGTGGCCTTGAGCCACTCGGTGGCCCGCTCGCGCGGGCGCAGGCCTGCTCTGCAGGGCGCGGTGCGCTCCAGCTTGTTGAGGGACTCGGCCAGCACGACGACGCCGCACGCCCAATGGATGAGTAGCAGCGCTGTGGTCATGGCGTGGCCCCCGTAGGTGGTGGCGCTGGCGGCGTACCGGCCTGGCCGCTCAGGCGCCGGATGGCAAACATCAGCACTTGCTGCGCGCCCCCGCCGACGGCGAAGGCACTGCCCAGCAAGAGCGACTCGGGCACAGCCGCAATCAGCATGGCCAGCGGCGTGAGATAGCCCGCGGTCAAGCTGCTGGCCACCGCCACGGCAATGCGCCTGCAGGTGGTGCGCAGCAGCTCGCGCCAGGTGTCGCTGCTGCCTGGCACTGCATCGAGCAGGATGATGGCGACGAGGCTGCCCGCGAAGCCTGCGATGAGCAGATCCACGCGAAGGCCGAGCGGCACGCCGAAGGCCGTGAGCGCCGAGGTGGACAGAGCCGCGGTGGCGACCGTGGCCACGGCCGCAGTGGTGGAAGTGGGCTCAGCCATGCGCGGCTCCAGGCAAAAAAAAAGCCCGCTGGTGCGGGCTCGTGAGTGGGTGGCGGTTCATTTTTCAGGGGGCAGACCCATACGCTCGCGCGAGGTCCGTGCAGTAGCCGTAGAAACCGTTTGGCCCGTGGCGCCACGGTTCGGTTTGTCCGATTGCCGCGCCGCAGATTTCGTTGCAGTACCAGTCCTTTTGGGACTCGCGCACCATCCATGCGACGAAGCGCAAATTGCCCAGGAGGTCATACCCCTTGCCCAGTTCTTTCTCGAACAGAGCCCGAGCCGCCGCCTCCAGCATGTCAGGCAGTTCGATGAAGTCCCAGTGATCGGGGTCGTAGTCGATGCGCTTAAGGCGCACGCCCCCATCGATGTAGCTGGCACTGCCGCTCAGGCCATCCGAGAAGATGATTTCGCAATGGCTGTAGATGCCGCGATCAACGCTCTTGACGAGGCGGCTATAGATCCCCTGCGTGCCGGGGCGCGTTGCTTTGTAGAAGGCGATGCGCATCACGCGTCCTGCACCAGGCCCTTGACGTGCCGCTCACGCTCCGCTGTCGGAGTGTCCAGGATCGCGGCCTTCTTCGCCGCGGTCATCGGCCCGCTGCCAGGTGCAAACGCCTGCGCGGCCGGCTGCTGCACGGCGATCAGCATGTCGATCATCTGCCCGATGCGCGGGTCCTTCAGGTCGATGTACTTGCGCACGCCGGTCAGGGTCTGCACCGCCCTGCATGCTCCGTGGTCGCTGGCAGCAATGGCGAGTGCATCGGCGCCGAAGCGGTCGTAGAACGGGCCCACGTCGATCCACCAACAGCGGGGGTCTTCTGGAACAACAGGCTGCGTCACGTCTTCGACCAGTGGTTCCAGTTCCTCATTGACGGAGATAAGTCGCTTACCCATTAATTCTGGCGAAAATTCCCTTACCTTCACATAGTTCCCCGGATTGTTTTCCAGTTCACTCGAAGAATGGTGCGCGCCCGTGATGATGTCATCGTTGATGACCAGATAGCAGTACATCGGCATATCAATCCTTTATTTCAATTCAAGAATTTCGTAGGAAACGTAGCGGATATATGCAAAGTTATCCGTATTGTTTCCACGCATGAATATCTGCAGGCTGCTCGTACTCTGGAACGTCGCCCACGGCATACGCGCACCCGAGAAAGTATTCCCAGTGCCTTCGGTCCCTGTGACTCGAACCTGACATTTACCGATGACCACCGGAGATATCGCGACGTTGACAACCGTTGACCCGGCCGGAATCGTGGCAATGCCCCGCTGCATGCTCTTGACTGGAGACTCCCTCAGCTTGGTAATTGCAGCATTAGGCATTTAGAAATACTCCAAGATTTCGACATAAAACACCACGTCAAGGGTGTGGACCTTTTCCACGAAGACAGACTGGCCATTGCTATTTAACGTCACTCGCAAATCCTCTCGCTGCGCTGCAGAGCAATCACAATAATAAACAGTCAATATCGTTTTGGCCGGGTCCACCGGCGTGATTGGATAAGTGGCGCTGGTCACCCCGCCGGTGACGTTCTGCGCGCACTGTTGAAAGCTTTTGACGAGACCCATTCCCAAAGAGGTAGCATTTGCATTTGCCATTATCGAACCATCCAAAAATCGAGGTCTTTATAAAAGACAAACGTGTATTCGGTATAGGGAATGTCGAATGCCAAGGTTTCGCCAGCAGCAACATTTACCGCGTTACCCCGGATCGGCTTGTCGGAAGCTATGATCTTGTTATCACTGCGCGAGTTGTTAACCAAGACCATTCGGTCCAGGTTCTGCGGGTTGGTTGGCATTTGCTGCTGCCAAGCCGCAGATTGGAGGGCAGATGCCAGAATATTGACCCGGTTCAGCGCGTCGCTGTTCGCCGACCCATAAATCTGCCCTGCTGTAGCGGTGGTCACCACATTCGCCGGCATCATGTCGCCAAGCGGTTTCCACCGCCCCCACGCTCCCGAGACGCGCGTTCTGACGAATTTGAGACCGGGCGAAGAAACACCGTTGGCACGATGCGGCGTCGCGTATTGCGTGACTGTATTTTCCGCACCGGCCAAATAGCCGAAGGTTTCCACGGTCCAAACCTCCGCCGTGTTGTATCCGTTGTTCGCGCTGTTGGCGCTGTTGGCCTCCAACAGCGGCATGTTGGCAGCCACGGCGCCCGAACTCGCAACGGTCATCCAGGTGATGCTGTTGAGCGGGATGCTGTTGGCATTGGTATAGGCTCCACTGGGGATCGTCTGGATGCCGGCCGCGCCGCCATCTGCCGCCAAGGCGATCACCCAGTCTGCGTTCGCCGTGCCCGCGCTCGACACCGAGGTCACAGTGATCTCGATCGCGCCGGTGGTGCGGTCATGGCTGGAGACAGTGCCCGACATCTTCACCGTCGGGTCGCCGCGCTTCGTGGCTGAGACATACTGGGTTTGGACGAAGCTCTTGTTCAGCTCGATGGCGAACGTCTTGGCGCCCAGGCCGACGGCATGGTTCGTGGTGCTGTTGGCTGTGAAGCCGAACGCCGCCGCGCTCACCGCTTGATCGCGCGCGGTTTCCGACCCCTGCCGTGCCGTGGCCGCCAGCCCGGCCTGCTGGGTTGCCGTGCCGGCCGCCGCTTCAGCCTGCCCCTTGGCGGTAGTGGCAAGCCCTGCTTGCTGGATCGCAGCGCCAGCTGCTGTCTCCGCCTGACCCTTAGCTGTGGCAGCGAGGCCCGCTTGCTGGGTCGCCGTGCCCGCCGCTGTCTCGGCCTGGCCTTTGGCCTCGGCAGCCGCACCGGCGGCGCTGGCGGCATCGCCAGCAAGCGAGACGACAATCTGCGCATTTGCAAACGCGCTGAGTGCTATCTGATACAGCTCAGGCGCTACCACAGCGCGCCACCGGCTTGCCCAGTCATAGGCCTTAGTGTTGTATGTGCCGGCCGCGCGGTCAGCAAGGGCCGGGAATTCCGGAATCTCGGACTGCGCGGGAACGGGTACTAAATTTGTTGCCATCAGACGGCCCCTCTCACTTTCAAAGTTAGCTTTGCTTCTTTCGCGTTTTCGGCCCGGACCTTGCCTGTCACCAACCCGACCCCGGCCAGGTATTCATAGCCCGGTGTGTCCGTGGCAGACACAGATACAGGCACGTCGAGAATTCGTTTCAGGATCGCGTTGGCATACACCGCCTGTGAAGCGTTAATCACGCAGGAAAACGCA
Source organism: Acidovorax sp. BLS4 (assembly GCF_032929295.1). NCBI lineage: Bacteria > Pseudomonadati > Pseudomonadota > Betaproteobacteria > Burkholderiales > Comamonadaceae > Acidovorax > Acidovorax sp. BLS4. The sequence goes on along the minus strand of NZ_CP136797.1, from coordinate 3,169,824 downwards.
AGGTCAGTGGCTGCAAAGCGTTTCTGGATGCGCCAGGTGCCGTCCGGGAAGGTCTCGATGTAGCTGAAACTTTTGGGCTCAGCCTCGGCGCCGTATTCCGTGCCGCCGTCACCCGTCCCAGCCAGGGCGAGCCACTCACCGATATGCATCGTCCCCAGGCCCACGATTGCCGTCGCAGCGCCGGTGATCTTCACGGTCAGCTCCGCCAGCGGAGAGATCGGGATATCACGCAGCTCCAGCTGATCGCGCTTGCCCAGTGGCTCAAAAAGCAGTTCCCACAGACCCATGGCCTGCTCCCACAACTCCACATCCACCGCTTTGAATATCTGCCCCCCCGGCGCATCGCGCACCGTGATGGCTGCACGATCGCCTTGCAGCCCATCGAGACGCACGTCCCGAAAGAAACCCGGCTGCAGGACAAACGTGAGAGTCCCAAGTGCCTGCGCTGGAGTCGATGAGTAGTCGTCGAAGGGTGCATGCCGATTGCTCGGCCCCTTGTATTTCCAGTAGTCAGGATCGCGCTCGGGCGGGACGTTGCGGCCGTTGGCCACCTGTACACACGTGTAGACCGCGTGATTGCTCACGCGCTCTGCCAACAGTGCATAGTTGCCACCGGACGCCCAGGCCGCCTCCCCGCGCGCTGGATCAGGCTCGGGCACCGTGGTGCCCGGCTTAATCATGTCGGCTGTGATCTTGAGCGGCACCAGCACACTCACGCTTGCATATTTCATCGCGCCCTCAAGTCGTTGTATCGAGCGCGCGCATGCGGAACGCGAAGCCTTCAAAGCTGCGCTCCAACATGTCCGCGATCTCTGCCCGGCTGGTGTTTCCGCCGTCGATCTTTCCGCCCAGCCCGTCGATGCCCGACGCGATCCGCTCCAGCAGCGCAGCCACGTCCGGACCACTGACCTGGCCACCTGCGCGCAGCATGCTGCGCGTATCGCTGGCCGTGTAGATCCGTGCGGGCGGCATGTATGCCAGCTCGGGCCCTTGCTCCCCGACCACCGCCCAGCCTCCGAGGTGGTCCCCGCCAGCAGCAAACGCAGGGATGCCCACGCTGGCCGCTGCCTTGACCCAATCGGACTCATAAAAGCCGCTGAGCAAATGCAAGTCATACAAGGTTCCACCGGCCGCGCGAAACGCGTCGAACAGGCCCACCAGATCGCCGGTGCCGTCATACGCGTGGTACACGGGCGCCAAGCGGTCCAGGCGGTCAATGACTGCCTGGTCCACGATGGGCTCATACGCCACGCCGGCGGTCGCCAAGCTGATGACCCGGTTGTAGCGAGCAGGCTGCGCCACTTGCGCACCGCCCGAGCTGCCGCCCCAGGACGCCCCACCGCTGGTTTGCCCATCGACTTGCACGGGCGCCTTGGTGTTGTCTCCTTTGCTAGCGACCATCGCATCACGCAGCTCGCGCAGCGCCTGCGCAACCGACAGCGTGGCCTCAATCTCGCCACGGGACAGAGCGATCTGCTCTTTCCAATAGTCGAGCTGGTCATCGAGCAGCTGGATCTGTTCGTCCAGCGCCTGCTGCTGCTGCTGCGCCGCCGTGAGCTGCTTGCCGCCTGCGGCCTCCAGCGTTGCCAGCTGCCCCGCGAGAATCAGCCGATCCCGGTCCAGTTCGTACTGCGTGGCGTAGTTGTTGGCGTTGAGCCCGCCCCGCGCCGCCGCGATGGCCTCGCTCAACTCCCCGCTGTCCGGCCCCTGGCCGCCTGCCAGCACGCGCTGCACTGCGTTCTCGATGAAGACCCAGCCCTGCGCGGCTTGCATCGCCGCCGTGCTGGCCACCTCGCCGCGCAGCGCGATGACCGCGCCGTGGGCAATATCCACCACCTTGCCCCACATCGACACCGCCTCGGCGGCCGCGGTGCGCGAGACCTCCAGTACCTTGCGCTGGGCTTCGGTCGCGCGCTCCAGGGCCGCATAGGCCTTGTCCACCTTGTCGCGGGCTGCAGTCTCCGCCTCCTGCCGCTTGCGCTCAGCCTCGGCCGCAGCGCTGGCCGCGTCCTCGGCCGCCCAGATGTTGGCGGCCATGAGGGCAAGGGCCGGGTCCAGGGCCAGCAGCGCGTAATACTCCTTCCACCGCCGCAGCTCTAGGGCCTCCTGTTGCTTGCCTTGCGCGATCAGTAGCTTTTGCTCCAAGTCCCAGCGTGTATCTGCAATCTCCTGCTTGCGGCGCGCTGCCTCTTCCTCGGCCGCGGCGCTGTCTGCTGCCTCCTTAGTCAGGCTTGCAAAGGCACCGCTGAGCTGCAACAGCATGGCGATGGCCTTGCGCCCTTCTTCGGTGTTTTCGTCCTGCGCTTCGATGAGAGCCCGGTACTGCGCGCGCGCGTCGCTCGCGTCGATGTCCGGTAGCTCGATGTCGATGGTGGCCAGCTGGTTGCGCAGCTGGTCCTGCAGGTTGGCGCGTTGCTCCTCCTCGCTGAAAAAGTTTTGGTAGTAGCTGCTCAGGTTGCTCTGCAGCTGGGTGAACCCACCCGACAGCTCGGCGATGCCAGCGGCCGCATCAAACGACATGGCCGCCAGGCCATCCAGGCCCATCGACTTCAGCGAGGCCTTGAACTGTGTCACCCCTGTGATCTGCTCATTGATGGCCAGCAGCAAGGCATCGGCCGCTTCACTGGTCAGCGCCTCGGCATCCACATCGATCATCTTTTTGATCGTGTCGGGAATGTCGGTGACCGACTGCATGGCCTGGATGGCGCCCTGCTTCAAGTCGAGGGTGAAATTGGCAAGTGCCGTTTCCAGATCCGGCGAGTTCGTACTGAATTTTTCGTACAGCGTGCCGGCGTAGTTATCGCCCTGCCCTGACTCCCCGAACTGCGCGCCGTTGCTGAGCGAGCCGCCCGCGAACACACCGCCGCGGCCCTTCTCGCTGGTTTCCAATCCCGCCCAGAACCCGGTAACAGTCACCTGCGAGCCCAAGGCCTTGAGCATGTCGCCGATGCTCTGCGCGGTGCCCGAGACGGCCTTGCGAATCGCGTCTTCTTGGGCGACAGGATCGCCCTCCATGCGGTAGGCCTGGCCATCGGTCAGCGCAACGCGCTGGCCGTTGGAAAAATCGCGGTCGTACTGCTGCCCCTCATACGTGTAGGTCTGGCCGCGGCGCTGGTTGGTCACCCCGCCGTCATAGGCCACGCCAAACTGGCCACCCACGCGCGTCTCGCCCTTGAACGATCCCGCGAGCGCCACAAGGGCGCCGATGCCGATGGCGATAGGCCCCAGGGCCCCAGCAATCTGCCCGATCCCGGCCAGCGCGCTGGAGAAGCCCGAGGCACTGCCCAGCATGGCCATGCCGCCTTCCAGCGCCATTCCCATGCCGCCGTTGAGCGCCAGGCCGAACCCACTGCCGAATGCGCCGCCGAAACCGCCCAGGTTGAACAGTGAAGAAAGGTTGGACGCACCACCCAGGAGCGAGGAACCACCGCTCACCGCGCCCGCAACACCGCTTGCCGCACCGCCGCCCGTCAGGCCCAGCAACTGGCCCACGATGCGCACGACGAAGGGCTGCGCAAACGCCCTATACAGCGTGTCCGCCACGGTCGTCTTGAACGTGGTGGCCAGCGACTTTGTGAACGACTTCCAGCTGCTGCCGCCGCTGTTGAGCATGTCGGCGAAGCCCTGCCGGAAAATGTCGTCGTACTGCTTGACGGCATCCTTCCAAGCGCCGGCCTGCTCTTCGACCGCCTTCGCCATCGAGGTGCGATCGAACTTGATGCCCAGCAAGTCATTGCGCTCTTTCAGCAGAGCGATTTCGGCCTGCAGCGCGATCTGCTCGCGCGTCATCGTTTCGCCGATGGCCGTCTGGCGCTGCAGCTCGGCCAGCGTGGCCTCTTTCGAGGCGATGGTGGCCGCGTTGCGGCCCTGGATGATGGCGAGCTGCCCGGCCTCGGTGAGACCGATCAATTCGATCTCCTCGCGCAGGGTCTTGTTCTGCTCGGCCATCGGGGCAAGCGCCTGCTCCATGGTCTCTGCCATCTTGAGGCGCTCAGCCCGAGCCGCCTCCAACTGCTTTTGCTCCTCCCTATGCGCAATCAACTGCTTTTCAGAGGCATACATTTCCTCAAGCCGCTTGCCAATCAGCTTCGTCTCGTCTTCCGTGAGCTTGACTTTGCCGGTGCGCAGTTGCTCCAAGACCTCCAATGCAGTCTTGTCTGCCTCGGTCAGTTTTTCGCCCGAAGCCAGTTCCAGTTGATTGGCAGAGGTGCGCTTGCTGATGGAGTCCAGCAGCGCATCGATGGGCTCTTTTGCCTCCTTCCCGGCCTTCTTGTTTTTCTCAAGGACGTTGGTGAAATCAAGTTTCTTTTGAACCTCTTTTGCAACATTACCAGTGGCCTCTATCTCACCCATCCGCGCGCGAATGCGGCCGCCCAGCGTCTCCTCGCTGAACGTCGCAGCCACGGAGCCACCCAGATCCTTGACGATGGCACCGGCTTGCGACGCGCCGGACTTGAGACTGCTCAGAGCGCCGTCGAAATCGCCGCGAAGCACCTTGCCCACCGCCTCCCCTACCCCACCGAAATAAGCGGCCCCAGCGGCCGCGTAGGCCCCCAGGCTTTCGGCCATCAGTTTTACGCCCCGGATGACGTAGGTGGCTGCATCGGCAACGTAGGTCAGGCCCGTGATGGCGGCCTTCGTCCAGCGCTCAATGCTGCCGTCCGCGACCAGGCGGCGCACTTCCTCGCGGATGCCGCCCGTCCCGTTCATCACGTCGAGGATCGCTTGCGCGCCGAGGTCCAGCGCGGGAATCATCCCGTTCGCCAGTTCCTTTTTCCAAGCATCGCCACTGGTGGTCAGGCGCGTGAGGTTGTCATCCAAATTGGCCGCGGCGGCGGCCTGCTCCGTGGTCACCTTGGCCTGCAGCTCGCCCACGCTGGCCAGGTCGGTGAGGAAGGGGATCATGGCGGCGCCCTGCTTGCCGTAGAACGCCATGGCGACGGCAGACTTACCCGTCCCATCCTCAACCTTCGCCATGGCCTTGGCCACGGTTTGCATTTGCTCCTCGGGGCGCAGCTGCTTGAATTTGTCGAAGTCGATGCCCAATGCTTCGATGGCCTTGCCTGTGCCCTTGCTTTCCTCGGTAGCGCCCGCCAGATTGCTGGCCAGCTTGTTCATGGCCGCGCCGATCTGCTCGGGGCCCATGTTGTTGAATTTGCCGACAGCCACCAACGCAGAGAGCGACTCCACCGTGGCGCCCGTCTGCATGCGCAGGTCATCGAGCGCGGCGCCGGTCTCGATGGCCCCGCTCAGCAAGCCCTTGAATGCGGAGATGGTGAAGCCAGCTGCCAGGCCGCCAGCGATGGCGCCGGCGGTCGTGGCCAGGCTGGTTTTGAGCCCGTCCATGGTGTCTTGGATGCGCTTGCTGGCGGCCAGCGCGGCCTGCTCGCTCTTGTCCATTCCCCCCGTGAACTGGGCGTAGTCAAGCCCAAGGCTGACGACAAGCGAGCCAAGTGCGGACATGGTTATTCCTTCTCTTTTCTTAGTTCTTGGTCCGCGATGAGCACCGCGGTTTCCATCACACGCAAATCAGCGATCAAGGCTCGACGGCGGCGGGGCCTGGCGTGCTGTTGCACCCAGGCAATCAAAGCGGCGTAATTGATGCCGACACGTTGCGATACCGGCGAGAAACCTCCGCTGGGCACCCCGACAAATGAGGTGACGTAGAGCCACTGCGTTTGCAACGCGCGGAAGGCTTCGATCACCGGCACGTTGTCCGCGTGGACCGGGAAGGTCTCGTCCAGTGATCGCGCATCCGGATCTGGCAACTGCGCGCGAACTTTGGCGATGTCTTCGGGCGGAGCGCCCCAGGCCTGCATTGCTTCGACGATGGATTCATCCACGTCGAAAGCACCCGCATCAGGGGTGCGAACTCCAGCCCACCAGCGCGCCGCCTCAATCAGTTTTTTTGCTTGGCGCCGGAGTTGTGCTGCCAATAGACCTTTGCCGCCTCACGGCACGCGCCGATGAGCCGCAGGAAGGCGCCGAAGTTCTGGTCGTTGAATTCCACAGGCTTGCGCTCTTCATCGACCATTTCCCAGCCGACCATCACACGCTTGAGCAGTTCGGTGTTTTTCAGTTCGAGCAGCTCCTCGCGCTGCTCTTCGTCACTGCGTTTGAAGACGCCGACAAACGATTCTTCGCGCCACGCGCCGGACGGCGTGGCCACGTTGACTTTGACAGTCGCTTTGAAGGTTTCGGTAGGGGTGAGGATGAACATGTAGTGTCCCTTGAAGAGTGATTTCAGAAACGAAAAAGCCACCGCAATGGGTGGCTAGGAAAATGAATGTGGCCGCCGCGCGGGCGGCCCCAAGGTCAGCGAACGATGATGCTCAGCTCGTCATCGCCCTGGTCGGGCATCAGGTCGAAGGGCAAGGTCAGCATGGCGTCGCCGCCATCGTCCTGGATCGAAAACGGACCGCACTGGATCTGCGGCAATTGCAGCTCCACGATGTTGCCAGGCGTGGTGCCATGAACGAGGACGGCTTCACCCAGCGTGCCCTCGCGTACCACCTCGCCCCAGTCCTTCGTGGTGGCTTTGGGCATTTCCAGAGTGACGCTGCCAGTGGGTTGCCGATCCGGGCTACTGGCCCCGGCGCAGTTGATGCGCTCCTTCCATGCCAACTGGTTGCCCATGGCAATGGAAAACGCGCTGGTGCAGGCGGCGAGGCCATAGAACGTGAAGGTGGGCGTGTTCTTTTTGCCCACGGTCTTGGGCTGCATGAACGCGCTGTAGTCCACGCCGGTAGGCATCGCGCCCTCGGTCAGCGGCGAATAAGTGCCGATGAATTCGAATTTCATTACCGGGATGCCCTTGGCATTGAGTTCAAACGACACATTGCCCTTGGCGTCCTCGATGACGTACTTGGTGCCGTCGATGTAACCCCACAGCGTGAGAAACGGCTCACCTTCGCTGACCGGCATGTACACCACGTCCTGGCCCACGGTGATCGTTTCCGAAAAGCCGCAGGCCCGCAGCACAGGGCCCCAGGCCGGCGCCTTGCCGGCCACACCGCTGCCTGCCAGCTCGACCTCGAAGGTCAGCTTACGGTGCTCGCCGGCGAACAACTTTCCGCTATTGCCCTTGAAGGGCCGGATCAGTTGCCGGGGCACTTGGTCCCCCGCGATCAATTCGGGGTTCTGAGCGCGGCACATGATCGCGTTCGCCGCTGCCGTGGGTGCTGCAGGGGTGCCCAATGCGGTTTGCACCGCAGCCAGCAGCAGCATCTTTTTCATGGACTTGGCCATGGTGGTCCTTTCAGGATGAGGGTGGGGGAAGCCAGCGCGTTACGCGTCCGGCTCGGCTGCAGGGCTGGCAACGGGCGGCGCCACGGTGCGCTTACCTGTCACCGGATCGCGCACGTAGGTGCCGCCGATCCCCGCGAATTCATCGCGCGGCCGGCGCGGCGTAGGCTGGTGGTGGGCTGGCTTGGCCGCCTTTGTTGCAGCGGGTTGTGCAGACGTGTGCACAGGCTCTGTGGGCGCAGCTGCGCCCGCCTCCGCAGGGTCTGCGGTGCGTTTGTTCATGTCGATCTCCGAGGGTTAGTAGCGTGGTGTGCGCAAGCGCACGGTCAGGTATCGGGCGTAGATGTCGGGGTCGTCTTCGTAGTCCCCATCGCCCGCGTCTTCTTCGTACTGGTAGGCCTCCAGCCCTTCCAGCGCGTCGCGGAAGGGGCCGCTGCCATCGAGCGGCAGCAGCGCATCCAGATCTTCGATGGTGCGAGCCATCACCAGCAGATTGACATCATGGCGCGAGTAGCCGCCACCCATGCACCAGGCTTCTTCCGGTGCGCTGTCAACGTCAAACACAGCCGCCGGCCACACTGGTGCGGGCGGCAGCGCGACGGCCCACGTGTTGGCAAGCACCGGGGTCAGCGCCGCATTCAGCAGTTCGTGGATGGTCATTGCTTGCCTGCCTTATCCAGTTCCGTCTGCAGGCGCTTGGCCATGGCGTCGATGGCTTCTTCCTTGCCTTGCTCCAGGGCAGGACCCAGGAAAGGAGTGGCCTCACGGTTGCGGGTGCGGAACTCCTGAAAGCGCCAGTAGTACGGGTCGTCTTCGTACCGCTTGACGATCCGGCCTCCACGCCCCACCGCCAGCTTGCCGGTGGACTTCTGCTTCTTCGTGAGGTTGCGCCCGTGGCGCACGCCCAGGTTGTATTGCACCGTGCCTGGCGGCGCTTGTGACTCGCGCTTGATGACGATGTTTTTAATCATCGAGCCCGTGCGCTTGAGGCCCAGGGCCTGCGCATTGGCCTTCGCCTTGCGCTTGAGCACACCCCCCGCCGCCACCACCATGGCGCGGCCCGTGCGCGTCTCCATGCCGGTCTTCAGCGCCTTGAAGTTGCGGCTCAGGTCGCCGATGCCGAGGACTTCTTTTTTAGCCATCGTTGCCCCCTGCCTCGCACGTCAGCACCAGCATTTCGCGCCGACCCATGAAGTCGTTGACGTGCTTGATGTTGTAGATCTCGCCGCGGTGGATCAGCGACCATTGCGACGTGACGGACTCCCGAAACGGCACGGTGAATTCCGTTCTCGCGACGGCCACAACACCGCCCGCAGCCGCAGACGCCGGGCGTTCGTTGCCGCTGAGGTGGCGAGCAGCAGCCCACATGGCCGGCTGCTCCTCCCAACCTTTGACCACGCCGCCCGAGGTGCCCTTGATTACCGTGGGCTTGCGCAGCACGATGCGTTGATCCAGCTTTCCAGCTTGCAGCATCGCGGACTCCTTTCAAAACCGGGGCGGGACGGTGATCTCGGCGAGCATGTGATCCAAGAAGCCCGAGGGCAACTCGACCACGCTGGCGCCGATGACCATGGATTCCCGCTGCGCATACACGGTCCCGATGTTGAGTAAGAGCCAGTTGCGCACAGCGGGGTATGCATCGAGGTCCAACCCTGCCAGGTAGGTGATGCGGAGCGTGCCCGGTGGTCGGCCTGCAGAAAAGTGCAGCATGCTTTCCCGCTGCTCATGCTGCAGGTAGTGCCCCAATCCAGCAGCGACTGTCGCGCCATCAGCTCCCAGCACTTCCACCGATTCGACGGTGTGCGCCTGGCCGACATCGAGGGCATGCCCCGACCTGCGAGACGCAGGCCAGGTCTCGACATAGCGGGCCTCTCTGATGGCCGCGCCGGTTCGGGACTCGCACTGAGCCACCACACCTGGGATGATGATGTCCGCCAGCATGGCCGCTTCCAAAAGCACCGCATCGTTGCGGCGCCACTCGGCGATTTGCGCTGGAGTCAGGACAGGCTCGCCGGTGTACCCGATGCGCCTGGCCATGGCTTACGGACGATCAGCGTTGTCAAGAGGTGATGCGATAGAGCCTGGCGCGCCAGATCCATCGCCACCCTCCCCGCCCACGCTATTGGCCGGCGGAACCTCGCCAGCGCCATCGGCCTTGCCTGCGCCCTCCCCCTGGCCGCCCTTACCTGCGCGCCGTCTTGCACCGCCTGTACGTGGCGCGGCAGCGCCGTCATTCGCTTCCGCCACATCGCCATCGATGAGTGTGTCGGCAGTCTCCGTATCAAACCCTGCGGTTTCGCCCGCGTTGTAACCGCGCCAGCCCTTGAGGAACTTGACGACCTTTTTTTCCGTGCTCATTGGCAACTCCTGAGTGATGCCGTGCACACGTGTGCACGGCGGATTGGTGACGAATCAGGCGGCCTTCAGGCCAGCATGGCCTTACCCCACTTGACCTGAGTGCCGACCACCACCGACTCAACGTGGCGCGGGCCGAAGTCGTGTTTTGCGATCACACGCACCAGGGTTTGGTCGCGCTGGAATGCGCTCACCGTTTCGCCGTTGCCGTCCTTGTAGGAGGCTTCCGTGCTGTACGCGATCACCAGCTGCATGTCTTCGCCAATGAACATGTCGGCGAAGTTGACGAAGTAGATCTCGGACTCGTCGCCACCCGCGCCCAGGTTCACCGGGATCTGAGTGGTGAGGGCGAACGGGTAGCCTTTGAGCTTCCCTGTTTCGATCTCGGGGAATGCCTTGTTGCCGTTTCCGTCACGCAGGGAGCCGAGCCAGCGAACGGTGCGCGGCGACAGCAGCCAGCCGCAGCTGGACATGCTGACGTTGGCCATCTCCAGCCGCAGCATCAGCCCGCCCAGGTAGGCCTCGACCTGCTGGAGGGTGGGATCGGCCGGAGCCACAACGATGTTGCCTGCCAGCGCCCAGTAGCGCAGGCCCTTGGGCTTGGAGCCGGTGCCATCGGAGCGGATGAAGTGCAGATCTTCCGACAGGCCCATGCTCACCTGCAGGTCGCCCGACACGATGGCATCAACGCGCGGGCTGACGCCGGCATAGGCCAGCAGGTCGTTGGAGATCGGGACCAGGGCCGCGGCCTTCTTTGCCGCGAGCTTCAGATCACCGAACGTCATCCCGGTGACCGGAATGTCGGTATCGGAGCCGATATAGGACACCGTGGTGTTGCCCAGGATGCGCGGCATGGTCATGTTGCCGTTGTTCAGCGGAATGCTCTGGCAACCCATGCGGCGCACGACAGAGAACGGCCGCAAAGACTCGATCACCGAGGAAGCGAAATTCTCAGGCACCAGCACGCCGCCTGCTCCGGCGGTCACAGTGTTGAGTGCCATGGCCACGTCGCTGCCAAAGCCACCCTTCGTGGCCAGGTCGGCCGCCATGCGCTGATCGCCCTGCGCGGCCGCCAGCAGCCGGGCCATTTGCGCCATCTTGGCGCCTGCGGGCTGGTTGTCGCTCACGCTGATGTGCGCCGGCGGGCTGGCGTTGCCCTGCGCCGATTCGTTGAGCGGCACCGCGTTGGTGGCGTTCAGCCGCTCGGCGGCCTCGGCCCGCGTGATCTGGCCGGTCAAGGCGTTGATCTTCGCCTCCAGCTCGCCGAACTTGGCGAGGTCATCCGCCGAGAGGCTGGCGCCCTCCGACTCCTTTTTTGCGAGGGCCTGCAGCTCGACATTCAGCTGGGCGCGTTCGCTCCGCAATTTCAACACTTGGGACATGGTGCCTCCTTCGGGCATAAAAAAAGCCCGCAACTGCGGGCTGGTGGACTGCCGCGAACGCGGTCAGATTTGGGACTGGATCTGCAGTGCTGCAGCTCGCACGGACACACGGCCTGCCTGGCGCTGCGCGCGGGACTCGGCCACCGCGCGAGACAGGTCGTCAACGGCATCCTGGGGCGAGGCGAGGCGGTCGGCCAGGCCGGCAGTGATAGCGGCCTGGCCGCGGTACAAACCGGCCTCAGTGGCGCGGACTTTGGCCGCGGGCATGTCGCGGTAATCGGCCACCGCGGACACGAACATTTCATAGCCCTCGTTGACCAGATCCGTGAGCACCCGCAGCGACTGGTCGCTGATCGGCTCGTGGGGAGTGAGGTCGTTTTTGTGCGCGCCTGCAAACACGGTGGTGATCTTGACGCCCATCTTTTCGGCCATGGCCGAACGGTCCATGTGGCTGGCAATCACGCCTATGGACCCAACGCCGCTAGTGCGGCTCACCACCACCTCAGAGCAGGCGGAGGCGATGAGGTAGCCGCCGCTGTAGCCCATGAAATTGACCAGGCCTGTGATTGGCTTTGACTGCGCCATGCTGCGAATGTCGGCGGCCAGCTCGAACGCGCCGGCCACGGAGCCGCCTGGGCTGTCGATGTCCAGCACGATGCGCTCCACCATCGGGTCGTTGATGGCTTGCCGCAGAAAGTTGCGCAGGCCTTCGTAGCTGGTCATCGTTTCGCAGGCCTCCAGATTCGCCGCACGCGGCACCAGCACGCCGTGCACGGGGATGACGGCCACGCCGGTATTGGGTGTGCCGCCCTGGCGCTGGTCATCCACCGCCGTGCGGCCACTCCCTTCGTCATCATCACGCGAGATTCGGTCCGCGGCGCCGGGGCCGAGGTTGATGATGTTGAGGCTCATGACCTGATTGGCCCAGCGCACACCGAGATCCAGCACGTCAGGGGTGACCATCAAGGGCTGATTGAACAGGAGGCCCGAGGTTCGGAGGTAGCTTTTCATGGGTTCAAAACCTTTGCAATGTCCAGCATGTGCTGCTCAAGGTGCGCACGCACCTTGGGGTTGCCTGCATCCCAAATGCCTTTGGTGGCATCCACCATGTTGAGCGGCTGCAGGTAGGTGTCGCCGCCTTGCACCGGCGGCATGTTTTCCAATCGGCGGATGTCGTTCACCGACAGCCAACCCCATTGCCTGCCGATGGCATAGGCTTCGTATCTGGTCTTCTGGTCGCCGCGCAGCAGGCCCGACAAGTTGAACTCGATGAAGTACCTCTTGCGGTCTTCGGCCAGCAGGAAGTCGCGCATCATGGATTGCTCATGCCGCTTGATCCAAGGCAGCAATCCAAACACCGTGAACATGATGAGCAGTTGCTCGACGGTGTTGTAGTTGGCTCCGTCAAGATCGTTGACCATGGGCAATGGGATCTTGTAGATCCGAGCCGCATCCGCGCCGGACAGCTTGAGGATGGAGACGATCTCTGCATCCACGTTGTTCATCGAGACCGGCTTGAAGGTCATCCCCTCCTGCAGCAATGCCACTTTCTTGGCGTTGTCGATGCCGCCGTACTTCTGCCCCCATTGATCGACCAGCTTGTCGATGGTGTTCTGGTCCTTGATTGCGGCCACTTCCTTCGGCCGCTCGATGACCCCCGAGACCGTCGCCCCGTTTGAGAATGACTTGCCCGCGTACTGGCGTACCGCCTGGGCCAAGCCCACGGCCTCGGCGTGCAGTTCGACGGGCGACAGGCCCACGTAGCCGTCGTGGCTCACCCATCGAACGTGGTGCACCAGGCGCATCGGCAAGGGGTCTGCCACACCGCTGACGCGGTAGTAGGGCAGCATGTCCGGCCCCTTGAGTACCTGCACCTTCGGTGTCGCCAGCGGCCACAGCGCCTTGACGTTGCCATCCTCTCGCCGCTCGATGAACTCATACCCATTGCCGCGCAGCCCTGCGGACATCTGGAGCAGCTCGACCCTTTCATAGGGGGTCTGAAATGGATTCGGCTGGTAGCGCAGCACGTCGTAGGCCGGGTGGTTCACCGCCGAACTGCGCTGGCCGCCCTCCTGGCGCTCATAGATCTCGCACGGCAGCTGGGCGGCACTCTCCGCCAACAGGGTGACGCAGTTCTGAAGGATGGGCAGCGCCAGCGCTGTTTCCGGGGTCACCCTCACGCCGCTGCTGTTCTTGCCCCTGCCGAGCAAGCCACGCCAGAAGCCGCTATCGCTGTCCGTCAAGGTGCCTACGCTTTCGCCGTTGCCACCGAGGACGTTGGAAAAGAACATTTCAACCCTCCCGTTCAGGTGGCGGCATGGCCGCGGCCGCGCGGTCCAGCAGCTTGGCGTAGGCCAGTAGCGCGAGGCCTGCGACGACACACGCGGCAGGCACATTGACCATGGCAACACCCGCCACCACCAGGCCGAAGCCCAAGATGCCGAGCAGCCATGACAGGATGACCAATTTCATATTCCCACTCCTTTGTCGTACACAGAGCCATCGGCTCCGATCCGCCCGCCGCTGCTGATGCCAGCCGCCATCACGGCGGCCACGATTCCGTCAATGCGCCCGATGGACTTGGACTTGTCCACCTTGCGGTTGTTGGCCGGGTCGCTCACCACAACGGCATTACCCGCGTTCCATGTCAGCACCGGATTGCCGTCGTGCCTCAAGGTTTCGACCTCGACATCCAGCGGCTCGCCTTTTTCATCGGTCGGCGGCAGGCCTAGCAAGCGCCGTTCGAACTCATCGACGGCGGGCGCAAAGTCCTGAAAGCCCTGGCCGAATCTCTGCATGGGGGGCAGCGTGATGCTGTTGTCAGCCATGAGCTGCTGCAGATCCTCAATCCGCCATCGATCGAATGCGATCTGCACCACCTCGAAGTATTCGCAGATCTGCACCAGTCGGCGCAGCACGTGCAGCTTGCTGATCGCCCGGCCTGGAGTGGTTTCGAGCCACCGCTCGTTGATCCACACGCGATAGGGCACGTGGTCCTTCTTCTCGCGCTCCTCCAGCTGGTGATCGGGTATCCAGAAATACGGCATCAACCGCCAATGCGGGTCATCTACCGTCGGGTAAAACATGAGCACAAACGCCGTCAAGTCGGTCGTGCTCGAAAGGTCCAACCCGGCGACAGCCGGGCGGTTGCGCAGCAGTGCGAGGGGCACTCGCTCCTGCGCCTCGCTCCATACATCCCAGCTGAGCCAAGGTGAGTCGGCCTGCGTCCACATGCAGAAGTTGAGCCGCTTTACTACCGACTCTTTGGCCGGCATTCCTCGGCAATCGCGCACCTGGTCACGCAGGTACTTGCGGCCAGGGATGCCATCGGCCTGCCCGTGCGCCCGAAAGTCAAGCGAAGGGTTTACCTTCGGCCAACACGCTTCGTCCTTGAGCGGGTCTTCCCCTTCGTCCAGCGAGCAGATGAACGCGAACAACGTGTCGTTTTCCTCCAGGCGCTTGCAGACCCGTACGCCCAGATCGTGATACTGACCGCATACCGTGTTCTTGTCCGAGCCGCTGTTCGTGATCATCACCACCATGGCGCGGCGCCGCTGCTTGCGGCCGGCCAGCATCATGTTCACCACCGTCGGCGACTTGTGTTCGTGCACCTCATCGATCAAGCCAATGTGCGGGCGCGGTCCCGATTGCCCATCGTCCGAGCTGATCGTTCGGAAGAAGCTGTTAGTGCCAGGATAGAAAAGATTCCAGACCTTTTCATCACGCCCAGACTGCACCAGGCGGCTCCGCAGCTCGCTGGACAGGTTGACCATGCTGACCGCATCGCGGAACAGGATCTGCGCTTGGTCGCGCTTCGTGGCGGCGGCGTAGATCTCGGCCCGCTGCTCGCCATCGGACACCAGGCCGTACAGCCCGATGCCCGCAGCCAGCGGCGATTTGCCCGAACCCTTCGCTGTCTCGATGTAGACCGTGCTGAAACGGCGGTATCCATCGGCTGTGTACCAGCCGAAAATGCTGCCCACCACGAATGCTTGCCATGGCGCGAGCAGGAATGGCTTGGCTTCGTACTCGCCGCCGTTGAGCTTGAGAACATCTTCAAAAAAGCCGATAGCCCGGTCTGCCAGGTCCTGGCGCCACACCAGGCCCCGAAGATGCCCCACCAGCAGATCGTCAAGATGCCGTGCGGCGGCGTTGCGCACATCAGGGCCAGCAATGATCGCGCCACTTGCAACCTGCCGGCAGTAGTCAGCTACCAGGTCAGTGATTGAAGTAGCGGCTGGCGGCGTCGCTGTGGGCATTCTGGAATAGCTCCTGCTGCGGCGCCACGGCGGCCTTCATGTTGCGCCGTGCAAGAGGCGTGAAACCGAAGCCCGCGCCAGCAGCGTTCGCGCGCTTTTCCGCATCGTTGGCCAGCTGGCGCCAGATGCTTATCTGCTTGGCCCCGGTTGCAAAGGTCTGAACATCGCCGCTGTCAGCCAACCGTGCGTTCTCCGCTGCGATGCGCTCGCGGAACATTTCCCAGTCGGCCACTGCCTCGCAGTAGCTGGCGAGCGCCATGCGGTCCAGGCGGTGCACCCAGCCGAGCGTGAGCAAGTCGGGCACGACTCGTTTCCACTCAGCCACGGCGCGTGGCGTCAGCCAGTCGGGCCGCTCTGGCTCCACCGCCTGCAGCTGCAGCGCAGCGGTTTCGTTCGCCAGCGCGGCCGCGTTCATCTTGCTGGCGTTGCCGGTCATCTGGTGCACAAAGGGCGGCAGCGCAGGCCGGCCCGAATTCGAGTTTCCGGCCATATGGCCCCCTTTCCTTGATACCCCCCCTTCCCCATATTTCCCGGCGTTGCGAGCGGAGAGGAGCAGTCGGTCTTGAGTGGGTGCAGGTGGAAGTTTTTACCCCCCCCTCCCCCCTGTTTTGAGGTTCCAGTGGTGCCCGGCGTCCAGCGGCCGGCCATCGGGCGCGCACCCCACGCGTCGCCCGGACTTCTCCAGGCGCTGCTTGTCCGAGTCGTGGCACCGTTTGCACAGGCCCTGCCAGTTCTCGCGGTCCCAGAACAGTTCGCGCGCCGCAGTGATGCGTGCTGCATCGCCGCTTTCCGTGGCCTCGCGTAACCTCGGCGCCTTGATGTGGTCCACCACAACGGCCGCTTCCATCTCGCCGCGGCGCTCATGCTCCGCACACAACGGATGGGCGCGCAAATATCCTTCGCGCGCTCGCTGCCAGGCCGACGTGTAGCCACGTTCGTGCGCACTGCCGCGTCGCGCGTCGAAGTCTTTTCGGTCAGCAGCGCGTCGGGGCGTCATGGTTTCTTCCTTTTGGCGTCGGCGCTGGGATTCGAACCCAGGCAGTCAAGCGCATCGGCTCACGGCGCCGCGCAGACCTCTTGCATCGCGTCACCCTTTGTCCTCTCGGGCACGCCGACAAAAACAAAACCCCGACAAGCGCGGGGCCTGCCGGGGTTCCGACTGGTGCATGAGCGGGTGGGACGCACCAAACACCAGTTGCCTGAAATGTACCCAAAGTCTCTATGTCGTAAAACTCCCCCCGATGCCTTTCGCTTTGAGCGCATCGCGCAACCGTAGCTTTTCATCTGCCCTGTCGTTGAGCCACATCGCAATGGCCATGTCGGCCTGGTCAAGCCGCGCATGCATGGTGGATGCAGCGCATCCATCACGTCGCGCCGCCTCCTGCACGCCAAGCTCTTGGATGTACACCGCCAACAGTGCGCGCACCAGATGCGGCCGCGTCTCCTTGAACGATGTAATGGCGCGGTCCGTCTCTGCCGCCTCCTCCTCGAATGCTGGGATGGCCACGCTGTTGTAGCTGCCGCGCTCCCACACATCGCTCACCCAGTCGGCCAGCACGGACTGCTTGGCGTACCCGCCACTACCAGCACCGCCACGCGATGCCCACAGCGCCCAGTTCTCCAAGCGCTTCACCACCCAACTAATGCGCGCCATTACCACTCCCCGCCTCTGCAGGCGCCGCACTCCACACCCACGCAGGCCATATGCACACGTGTGCACTGCCAAAGATCACCATGAATCTGCCGGCCTCCTCCAGCGTCTGCACATCCATCCCGGCCGGGCAACCAACCACATGGCCGGCCTCAATGGCGTAGAAACATCCGGGTTCACCGCGCAGGCCCTGCCGGACGAGTGCATAGGCCTTGGTGCCTATGGCCGCCACTCGATCCTCAATACACGCCAGGGTGTTCGGCATGCACCGCCTGATGACCTCCAGGCGCTGGGCCACCAACTCCTTCACCGCCGATTCGGTTGCTGACATCGTTGCTGCTCCTTTCCGGGCCGTCCACCCGTCCACCTATTACTACTGACTCCACACACACAGGCAGGAGATCACGCGCGCACGCGCCCACACACGCACCTACCCGCCTGCGCCCACATCAAGGGCACACACGAAACACACAGGCAATGCAGCGGCTTCGACTGGTGGTATGGCTCCATGGCCACCGTCGTGCGCTCTATGCCGGACGCTGGACGGCTGGACGGATCGCACGCATGTGCACCTCCAGCCACCGGCCGGTGACAGGTCGGGCTATGTCATAGGCCCGTGCGATGACCTCCCCGCCACGGCACCACAGCGCAGGCCGCGAATCGCGCCTCCCGCATGCGTGGTGGTGCCGTGCGTTTCCTGCACCGAGGGCTTTTCCGGCGTCGTGCGCGCCGATCCCTGCTCAAAACGGTGCATGGTCATCGTCCTCACCCCACGGGGCCGCAGCGGGCTCGGTGGGGTCTTGTTGTTCTGCAGCCTGCGTCTGTGCCGCTGACGGTGCAGAGTCATCCTCATCTTTAAAAATGGGCGGCCACACCGGCGGCTGCTTGTACCCGCGCCGTCGCTGCCCTCCACTTTCCCGGCCTGGCTCCCATCCCTGCTCAATGAGCCAGTCGCGCACCTGGCCTTCCAGCATTGCGCTGGACTTGCCCGGATCTGCACCCAGCGCCTGCACCAGGCCGTCAATCGTCACAAAGGCCGTCAACTGGTTGAGCTGGGCCGCAGCCTTACCATCCACAGCCGGCGCGCCCTCGCGGGTCAGCAGCGCCCACAGGCGGCCCTGCACGCTGGTTTCAACCAGGCGCAGTTCCTGCTCGGGCTCAAAGAAGGCCTTTTCTTCTTCACGGGTGGGGTAGTTGCGCCCCTCGGCTCCGCCAGCATCAAACAGGCGCAGCGCCTCGGCGAATAGTTGATCTCGGAACTTGCGCAACCACTCCAGATTCAAGGGCCCGTCCACACTCACCGGCCAGAATCGACGGTTGCCCGTGATGTCGAAAAGGTACTGCCGCTTATTCGTCGTACACCAAATCACGCACTGGCGCGGGTGGTCCTGCACGTAGCGACCATAGGCACCCCGGTATCGGTCCTTCTGGCTGGAGAAAAACGCCTTGACCGCTTCCGCATCTGCGCGCCGAAATGCCGTCATCTCCGAAAGCTCATAGGCCACGATGCCGCTCAGCTGCTCCATGCCATCTTTGCCGCTGCCGATGTCAAAGTGGGTGTCCGAGAAAAACTCCTCTCCCACCAGCGTGCGCACCAGCGTGGATTTACCCATGCCGGCCTTGCCCTCCAGCACCACCGAATAGTCGAACTTGCAGCCTGGCTGCATGACGCGGTAAACGTGCCCGAGGATGATGAAACGCCCCACCAGCTGCAAGTAGCGAAGACGCTTCTTCGACAGCTTTTCCGGCGTCAGGCCCAGCACGTGAATCAGCCACTTCTCCAGCCGCGGTTTGCCGTCCCACTTCGCACTACGCAGCCAGTCGCGGAATGGGTGGAAGCGGTTCTCATCGGCGACCGTCTCGATAGCCTCCTGCAGGGCGGCACGCGACGGCGCGCGCATCTTGTACTCCCGCACCATGTAGTCGCTGAGCCGCAAGTCATCTTGGTCTTTGAGCGGCCCGGTGGACTCACGCCATGGGAACGCCTTGCGCGTCACCGGACCGTCGCGCAATTCGTCATAAGCCACACAACCCACCAGATAAGGCGACTTGCGCAAACCAGCAATCACCACGCTGCGCGTCGGCAAGACCTGATGGCGACCCTTTAGCTCTTGCTCATCGACCAGCCAATCGAGGTACTCACCGAACGCATCAATGTCCCCACCTCCGCCGCCTTTCCCAGCTCCGGCGCCAGCCGAGGGATCGCGTTTTTTTGGCGGCTCCCCACCCTGGCCGCCTCCTGCGTCCGCAGGAGCAGACACGTCCGAAAGCAAGGCCCTGGCCGTGCCGAAGTACGCAAGCACGCGTGCAAAGTCCCACCCGTCCGTTTCGATGGCGTCACGACAATCCCATCCCGAAGGCTTGACCCCCGGCTTGTCGATGGGCAGCAGCTGCACCGTGCAGCCGTGCGCGTCGCGCAGTGCGCCACCAATGCCGAGCATGGCCTTTTGACCTGGCTGCTTGTCGAATGCAAGGTATGGCTTCGCCTGCTGCAGGACCTCCCGCGCCAATTCGTCCGGCGTGTCTTTCAGCTCCTGGCGAGTGAGTTTCTCGCGGTGTGAATCGCAGTCCGGCCACATGATGACCGTGCAACCCGCAAGCCATGACCAGTCCGCTTTGTCCCAAGCACTCGACCCACCCGGCCAGCTCGCCACCATGTACACGCCAGGTGCACCGGCATCAAGCAACTGCTGCAGGCAATCGGCCTTCCGCTCACCCTCCACCAACACCACCGTGCGGCCATCCGGCGCTTGACCGGCGGGAAAGTACAGCGGCCGCGGCTCCTCCCATCCCCGCCATTTCCACGTCTCGCTACCGTCGCGGTCACTGCGGGCATAGGTGTAAGGCATCGGCAGCTTGCCGCCATTGCTGCGGACAAATCGCACCACATACCCGTACACATCGCCCCCGAGCTGATAGCAGGCCGTGTGGTCGATCCGCTCGCCCTTTGAATCAGGGTTGTACTCGTGATGCCAAAACGTAGGACGAACGTGATGCGCTGGCGCAGGCTTGATGCCCGTCCAAGTCTCTTTGTCCTTTGCAGGCGCTTTCGGCGGTGGCGGTGGCCGGGGCGGCTTCGGCGGTGGCGCGCCTGCAGGTGCTGCTGTCACGATGCCTGCAACGGACTCCAGCCCTTCTTCCCGCGCCACTTGGGCCGCAGCCTTGGACATGGACAGGCCATGGATTGCGGCGTACAGGTCAAGCAGATCGCGCCCGCCCTCACCCGCCGAAAAGTCGCTCCACAGGCCGGTTACCAAGTTGATTGAGCAGCTATCGCCCTTACCGCCAGCGAGCGACCCGCAGACGTACTCAGGCTTTCGGAACACACCACCCGGCAACCACTCCGGCACCAGCGTATCAGCGCGGTCTAGAAGAGCATTGGCCAGGTCGGCGAACTTGATAGGGGGCAACGGCTCACGCGCCATAGACCACCCCCGCGCGCAGGGCTACACAAGCCGGCGTCCCACCGCCAGCGGCATCGTGTGCAAAGGCCATCGGCTACCCCACCCAGGTGGTAAGCACGCGGGCAAGCCCAGCGCCCGCATCACAGGGCGCTGGAGCTGCCTGGGCGGGCACATATTCCGCCACGGGCCGGTTACGGTACTCGACCCGTCGAGGCCGGGCAATGGACAACTGCCCGGCCCGGCTCATGTTGCCCACCGTGCGGCGGGCGGCATCTAGGCCCACGCAGGCATGCCGCGCCATCTCCTGCAGCGTGGCCCCACGTTCAGGCGTGGCCAGGGCTGCGCAGGCCTGGAGCAGTGCCAGGCGCACCTCTCCCGCCGGCCTCACGCTCCACCGCCTTCGGTGGGGGCATTGGCGCCGCCGCCCAGGGCCGCAATCAGCGCTGCGCCGGTGGCAATCAGCTCGCCCACCTCCTTGACGATGCGCTTGCGTTCGTTGGGCGTGATCTTGTCGTCAGCCGCGGCCATGGTGACCTCTCGCACGACATCGCTCTGCTCCCGCAGCATGTCGCCCAACCTGGCCAACACGTTGTTGCCGCCCTCCTGCAGCACCTCGGGCAAGGGCAGCGTCATACGACCGCATTGCGCCGCAAACGCTTCGAGGATGCGGTAGTCCCCTGACAAGACCGTCATGCGCACCGCAGTTTCAAGGCCGAGCTTGGCCGTCCCCGTGCGGGTCACTTCGTGGCTGAGCGTACCGCCCGCCTTACCCACACGCGGCCCCAAGCTAGCCGCACCGCCGGGGTACTGCTCTACCAAGTTGTACGCGGCATCGATCACATGCATATCAGACCCCTCGAATCGTTGTTACTGACACGCACGCGCACCCCGCAGACACTTCAGTCCGAGGGATAACAAAACACAACATGCGCCAGTCGAAGAAAAGAAAACACGCCACCACGCGACCATGCGAAGAGCCGCGCGCTTGCCTGCGCGCGGCCCACCATCTGGGGGAGAAACTGGAGGAACCCGGCGGCATGGCTACGGGCGTGGTGGGTGGAAAAGATGGAGAGTCAGGTCTAGTCATTCGTGACTTCCCCTGCCCCCGAAGAAGCACTCACAGTGGGCACGGCGATGCCGTGTTCCCGCGCCAATTGCTCAACACCGCCGGCAAGGTCGATAAGAGCGATACCGGCGCTGAATCGCGGCTCCGCTCGCCCCATAGAAATGCGGCAAATGGTGGACTGATCCACGCAAGCCCTATCAGCCAGATCTCTCTGGCTGAATCCTTTGGCCTGTAAGACGTGGATCACCTTTGGCCACAATTCGGAGTGATGCATCAATGCATTATGCCGCACGATGCACTAGCGCATCAAGGCACGTGTGCGTATGCCGAAAATGCGCGCATGCACGAAAAGACGCGGGAAATCATTCGCAGGTTGATGGCCGAAGGCGGCATCACCAGCGAGCGGCAACTCGCCTCCGACTGCGGCATGACACAAAGCACGCTGAACAGATTCATGAAGGGCGCAACGGATTCGCTGGAGTTCCAGCACATCCAGACGATTGCGCACTATTTCGGCCTGACCGTTTCTCAACTGATCGGAGAAACGCCGTTCAACGAAGACAGGAAGGTCCGCGTAGTGACCCTGGCTATGGAGCAGATGCCAGAGTACAAAAAGGACATGCTGGTAGCAGCTAGCTCTGCGCTCACTGAACCAGACAACGGAAACGGACACGCCCGAAGCGCCAACGGCCATTGACCAGGCCGAGCGCCCCCCGCGCCCGAAATTTCGGCTACATCGCGTGCCGGATTGACTTCATGTCTTTGCCGGACTTGCCACCACAGTCCCGATTCCAGTTCCCCGGCTTGCCATCCTTGCCAACGACTGCGTTCTGAGTCACCACAGCATTGAAACTGTTAGTGCCGCGGAACTCTAGGCATAGCGCCCCGCTGGGGATCAATACGGCGCTCACCAGCTCGAATGAGGCCGGATTTTTCAGAGTAGCTTTGACGCCCCTGGCGGCGTTGACCGAGAAAGCGAAGTCAGCTTCGGCCTTTGCTTTAGCGGCCGACTCGGCAGCACGCTGCTCTGGAGTTTTAGACGACTCAAGCGCAGCGGCTGCTGCTGCTCGCTCATCCTGTTGGCTTTGCGATGACAGCAGTGCATAGAAAATAAGCACGGTCACGCCACCCAGAAAAGCCCACTGCAGCCTAGTGTGCTTACGACCAAATTTCTTCGAGCCGCAGCCCGGACACGCCTTGGCAGAGTTCGCAACCTTAGAGCCGCATTCCTTGCACATCACCAACGCCATCGTCCGCTCCCTTTGTTGAACTGAAGAAACAACTATTCCACGAAATTCACACACAGGTGATGCACTGATGCATTGACAGATGGTGATGCATCAATGCATCATTCGGCCACGTTTAACCAACGAGGGCCGCAATGGACGCTTCCGACACCCCCAGTGCACACGTGTGCACAAAGATCACGTTTGAGATCAACCGCGACAACCTCGCCGGCTACACCGACGAATACCTAGCCCAGCTGTGGCACATCAGCCAGGCCAACCCTGCGCCATTCGGCGACCGGGCGGCCTGCGAGTTCGCTGAGCATGTCGCCCGCGAATGCGTGCGCCGGTTCGTGTCCGGCGTGCCATTGGCGCTCTGGAATCATCAAGGCCGGCACGTTGAAAAAGCAACCCGAGCCATCGCATCAGCGCGGGAAGACCTCAAAGCGTTTGGCGGTGCTCTATGAAGCGCCGAAGCCACCACAAAGCCGCCGCGCGAGCCAGCTACGCCCTACAGCGCGAATTCAAGGTCGCTAACGAAGCCGCTGCCGCCCCCATCGGCGGCGCCATCACTCCCCAAGCCTTTCGGAAATTGATCGAGGCCTTGGCTCAAGAGTCGCAACCGCCACGGCTGGACCTCGATGCACTGTGCGCTCAGGCTCGCGCCGCTGTGCGCTCGACCGTGGAACGCCGCGCATGCGCTCACGAGGTCGCAATCCTCAAAGCCAGCGATGCCGAAATCGACCGCACGCACGCCATTTACCGCGCCTACCGGCGCGACGTGGACGCGATCTTTCGGAGGCTCAGCAATGCATAGCCCGACCACCTCAACCGCGCAGGCCTACCGCGTCCGCGTGCCAGGGCATGGCACATACACCGGTGTGTTTCCCAGCCAGGCCGCAGCCCGCAGCCATGCGCAGGACCGCTACCCGCAAGCCCACCCGGCCAGTGTCACGTGCATCAGCCGCGCGAGCCACAGAAAGGCGCAGCCATGAGCGCGCCCATCCAGATCATCCGCCCGACCGCAGGCCGGCGTGCACGCAGACGGCGCCGCACCGCGGCACTGATCGTTGCCACCGCCGTGGCCGTCGTGCTGTGCGTGGCCGTGCCGCCACTGCTCGCCGGCGTGTTGCTCCCCCACCTCTTGGCCCGCTGAACCACCGTGCACACGTGTGCACACCGATCCATCGCAAGACCGTTGCCAACCATGTCCACCATCACCATCCACGTCATAGACCAGCCCGACGGCTCTGTCTCCATCATCACCACCGCAGGCATGCCCGTGGTCGGCGTCCCCCTCACTCCAGCCGGTTCCCTGGCGCTGGACCTGCTCACGGTGAGCGCTAGGCGCGCGAACCCCGTGCGGTACTGGGCCGGGGAGGACAAGGCCCTGCAGCTGGTGCATGACCTCCTCACCCCTGAACAGTACGGCTATGCCGTGCCATTTGAAGTCCACGAAGCGGCACGTGGGGTACTCGGAATTCCACGCCTCGGACGCCCGCAGCCGCAAGGGACCGCGCAATGAGCCGGATCAACCACACCCGCCGCCCGGCTGCGCAGCCCATCCACGCCGTCAAGTCGGGCCACTACCAGGGCGCCGAACTGCGCCCCTTCCAGGGCCGCCCAGGGGCCAACCAGGCCAACGCCCTGCCCAGCCGCGTAGGCCGCCGCCTGCACCACCCTGACGGCCGCGTGACGGGCTTGCAGGGTCAACCACTGGAGGAATGACCATGGCCACCGATCAACACGACAACGCCACCGCCATCCTGCCCGCCCCGGGCGCAGGCCCACAGATGCGCATGGTGGAGGTGGCCCTCATTGAGGAGAGCCTCACCAACCCCCGCAAGCACTTCAATCAGGAAAAACTGGGCGAGCTGGCAGACAGCATCCGCGCCAGTGGTGTGCATCAACCCATCCTGCTTCGGCCGCTGCCTGGCACTCGGCTGGCAGACACCTTCGGATACCGCCGTCAGGGCGCCCCCCTGCCCGCTTATGAGCTGGTAGCCGGCGCGCGTCGCCTGCGCGCATGCAAGATCGCAAAGGTGCACGAGGTGCCAGCCATGATCCGCGAGCTGACCGACGATCAAGCGCTGGAGATTCAGGTCATTGAGAATCTGCAGCGCGAGGACGTCACCGAGCTGGAGGAAGCGGAAGGCTATGAGGTGCTGATGCGCACCGGCAAGATCACGGCCGAGGAAGTGGGGGCCAAGATCGGCAAGAGTCGCAGCTACGTTTATGGCCGGCTCAAGGTGCTGGACCTGTGCCACCAAGCGCGCGAGGCCTTACGCGAAGGCAAGATCGATTTCAGCAAGGGCCTGCTAATTGCACGCATCCCAGATGAAGGCCTGCAACTGAAGGCGCTGGACTTCTGCCTGGGTAACCGTGGGTACTACGGCTCTGACGGACCGGGATACCGAGAGTGCGCCAACTACGTCCAGCAGAACTACATGCTCAAGCTGGGCAGCGCCAAGTTCAAGATCACTGATGCAAATCTGATCCCTAAAGCCGGCAGCTGCAAGGAGTGCCCAAAGCGCACCGGCGCCAACCCCGACCTGTTCCAGGACGTGGACAGTGCAGACGTGTGCACTGACCCCACCTGCTACCGCGCCAAGGAAGACGCCCACAGCGTGGCCGTGAAGAAGGCGGCGCTGGAGAGCGGCGCGCAGATCATCGAAGGCCGTGAAGCCAAGGCGCTGATGCCGAACTCGTGGAACAACGAGGTCAAGGGCTACCTGCGGCTGGATGACAAGAACGACAGCCCAACCGACAAGCCGCTGCGCAAGCTCATCGGAAAGGCCATGGAGCAGCAGGGCATTAAGCCAACACTGGTGGCCAACCCTCACAAAGGTGGCGAACTGGTGGCCGTGATCACAGCCGACCAGGCCGAGGTGCTGCTGAAGGCGGCAAACCAGGGAGAGGCCGCAGCAAAGATCGAACAGGAAGCACAGCGCGACGCAGAGCTGCAGAAACGGCAAGCCGCGGCCTCGGCCAAGAACGACTACGAAGAGCAATGGCGCTGGGATCTACTAGCCGCCACGTGGGCCGAGATCTCAGGCGGCTCACACGAAGCGCCGGCCGATGCTGTTTTGCGCCACATCGCCACCGACATGGCGAAGGCCCTGAACCAGGACCGCGCCCGCAAGCTGTGCAAGCTGCTGGACCTGGGCAAGGTGGCCCCCGTGCAAGGCCTTGTGCAATACATCGCGGACACCGACGCGCCAGGCGACGCCTTGCAGCTCATGGTGATGTTTCAGGACGTTGAGTACCGCCACTGGCTGGAGGCCGCGGAAACCAACAAGGGCTTGCTGATGGTTGCAGAGGACTTCGGCGTTGACGTCAATGGTGTGAAGGCCAAGACCAAAGCCAACCAGCGCGAGGCCGCGAAAGCCAAAGCAGACCGCGAGGCCGCGAAAGCTGCTGCCCCGAAGGGTGCTTCTACCCCGCCCCCCGCTGCGCAAGCCACCACTACGCGCGCGAAAAGCAAAGCTCAAAAGACCCCCGCTGCGCGGGCCACCGACACCGGGCCGAAGACCTCGAAAGCGCACGCGTCTGCGCAGATCGCCGAGGCGCTGGCGGATCTGGAAGGCAATGACCAGGCGCCTGCGGCGCAGGGCGACGAAGCACCGGCTGTCGCTGACGCGCAGCCGGTGGCCAGCGCTGCGCCCGCGGCCAGCGACAAGGAGCGGCCCACGCTGAAGGACAAGGCGCCTGCGGCGCAGGGCATCGATGCGGCGCCTGTCGCTGACGCGCAGGCACCGGCCGCGCCCGTTGGCCAGGGCGGTGCAGACGTGAGCAATGGGGCGGCAGCGAGCAAGCCAGTGCGCGCATCGTTCCCGAGGGGTGCAATCGTGAGGGTCAAAGAAGGCCTGAAGGGCCCCGGCGGGAAGCTGCGCAAGTGCTGCGGCCGCGTGGGAGTGGTGGAGAGTGGCGGCACACAGCTCACGCTGCGGTTTGGGCCACGACGCGATGAAATCGTGATCATCCCTGCAGGCGACGTAGAGCCCTACAAGGCAGATCCGATCATCGGCAAGCGAGTGCGCGTGCTGCAGGCCGGGCTGACGCCGCGCCGAAAGGAACTGCTGTGGAGCTTCGGCTCCGTCAAGGCCTGCCGCGATGACGGATGGGAAATCGCGTTTCACAGCAAAACCGGGGGCGTCCCTCGCCACGAAATCTTCGGCACTGAAGAGCTGGAGTCCATCGAATGATCGCGGCCGTGCAACCTGGCCAGGTCGATGCACCGCCGGACTGGTGCGCCGCAGACCGCGCGTACCAGCTGCATCACTTCGGCTGCGCGCAATGCTGCGCCGCCGGCACGGCCCCCGATACCCGCCATCGCTGCCCCGAGGGCCAGACCCTGCTGGACACCTACAACGCGGCCGGCGTGCCGCCCCATTTCCTATGGCTGCAACAAGCGAGGCAAGCATGACGCGCGGCCGCAAACCCCGCGTGCCACGCCGCATAGGCAACCCCATGGACATCGCAAAAAAGCGGGCCTCTCGCCTCACGGATGCAGAGATCGCTGAGCTGATGGCACCGCTACGCGAGTGCGCTGCGCGTCTCCGAACAGGCGTGGCCAGCGAACTGCAGCACGACACGCTGCACACCGCCCTGCAGATCGCAGACTGCATTGAGGCCAGCGGCATAGTGCGAGGCCTGCGGGAACACATTGGCACCGCGCTGCAGGCCAGCCAGGCCATCCGCGACCGCGCCATGGCAACGGGCACCTGGCGGCCCACTGCCCTGTACTTCTACGAGCTGGACGCAATCCGCGAGGCGCTCGACCTGCACGTGTACCAGCTGGAGCAACTTTCAGCCGGCGAGCTGCAGGACATCGTGACCAAGCTCAAGGCCCGCACGGCTAGTGCCGGCGGCCGCGTGGTCCAAGTAACCGAAAAAGACCTCGGCCTGCTGGCCGCGTGAAGGAATGACCATGGCTGAAGATCACAACATATTCGCCCCAGCTGCAACCGCCGACCTGGGCACGGAAGAGGCGGCATGGAACAGGGTGCGCCAAGAAGCCCGGGCGTTGAGCGAAGGCCGAGGCATTAACCAACTTCTTACCGCCGTTGATGAATACGGGGCAGCTTGCGCCACCCGAGCGGGAGCGCCCGTTTTCTGCGGAAGCTGGGCATGGGTTCCTTTGGAGCCGTGCACAGCGATGCTGATTGCTGGCAACCACGGCCAGCCCGGCGATTTTTCCGCACTCAAGGTGTGGCAGGACATGCTGGCAGTTTTGCAGCACAGTTTCGATTACACGCGACCTGTCGATCCACCGCACCCACTGCCACGCCAGGCAAGAGCGCCCGCCACCGACCGTCAGCCATCATTCTTCGACTGGCGCGTGGCGGTGCGCGTGCAAGGTCTACTGGCTGAAAGCGCTGCAAAACAGTCGCCGGCCGGCGAAGCCGCGATCCTCCGGGATGTAGCCACCTGGGCTGCACGCCTACTGGAAATGGAAGCCACGGCGACATCCGAAATGCCAGCCGAAAAGTACGACGACACCTTACTCCCGTTCCTGGAATTGATGCGCAAAGAATTGCACGCGAACGCTGGAAAAGGTGACCGCCCCGGCTGGTTAAAGCTGTCGGCTGAGCAGGCCCTGCTTGAGATTTATTGGCACACCGCCAAGCTGTCTGCAGCAGTGAAGCACAACAACGGCGACGCGATCATTGAGCACTGCGCAGATGTCGCGAACATGGCGATGATGCTACTTGACGTGTGCGGAGGGCTTGGCTTCCCCGCCGCGTCAACGGTATCCCAGGCAGGCGAGGCCCCCTTAGCATGACAGCAACCGAAGCGCAGCTTGTCGATCAAGTCAACAAGCTCACAAAGGCCGTGCAGTACATGGCGTCGATGCTGGGCACGCGTCTTGATCGCGGCCAGCTCGCCGAACGCATGGGCGTGCATCGCAATACGCTGGCCAAGCGGTTGGCCACAGACAAAAGTTTCCCAAGGCCAGGGAAGGACGGCAAATGGCTGCTCAGTGAAGTGATCGACTGGGAGCAGCGCCAGTGATGCGCCGCGCGATCTCGCCCGCCTTGGGGTTGTAGTAAACCATCGCGCGCTTCGGGTTGGTCCATCCGAACATCTTGCACAGATCGAGGACGTGGAGCAGCTGTGCCAGGCGGGTCGCAGCTGTGTGCCGGGCATCGTGGAACGTAAAGCCCTTGAGGCCGATGCGGTCCCGATACTTTCGAAAATTGGCGTCCAGGCTCTGCGGCTTGAGACCAAACACAAACTCATCATCGTAGCCACGCATCGCCTCGATGGTTTGCATCGTCATTGGCACTGCAGGCACGAACCGCTTGCCTGTCTTGCCGTCCACCAGAAAGCTGTCGGCTCGAACGTCCGTCCATTTCAGCCCACAGATCTCCCCAGCACGTGCACCCGTTTGCAAAGCCAGCAGGAAGGCATTGGCGATGGCGTGTGACACGCTGCGCACGGGCTTGCGCCGCTGCCAGCGCAGTGCCCGCAGCATGCGGCGCACCTCCACCCCAGTAATCACACGCTCGCGATGATCCGGCTCTGCAGGCCTGGACACATCCTTCATCGGATTAGCGGCAATCCACCGCCACTCCTTTCGCGCAATTTCGAGGACGCTGGACAGCAGTGTCATGTCCCGCAGCACCGCGCCTCGGGAGTTCAATTTAAGGCGCGCATCTCTCCAAACAACCAGGTGCGCCGGCGTCAGCTCTGAAAGCCGAACACGCGCGGGAAAGTAGTCCTGCTTTGGAAATGCCTTGAGCCGGATGACCTCTTTGACCTCCCCGGCTTTGGTGGGAGAAACCTTCTCGGCGTACTCCAGCAGAGCATCGGCCAGAGTCTTGATGGTGCCGGCCTGGCCACCAGCCATTGCACGCATTTCGGTGCTGCGCTGCGCAGCCCACTCGACCGCTTCGCGCTTGGTCGGGAAAGTGCCGCTGTCACGCTCGCCACGCACTTCGATCTGAATACGCCAAGTGCCTACGGCTGTCTTAATGGGGGTTGCCATTGGGGGGATCGGTGGGGGAAATTTGGGGGCGCCGCATGTGCATATGTGTGCAGCGGGCGCACTCTAACACTTTCCCAGCCCCGCTAGACCGTTGATTTGTCTAGCTTTGTGCAATGGCTGCACATTCGAAAACAGTATGGTGGTGCCCCGAGCCGGGGTCGAACCGGCACGCCCCTTTTCAGGAAGCGGCGGATTTTAAGTCCGCAGTGTCTACCAATTTCACCATCGGGGCGCCGGCTGCGCGGTGCGCACCTTGCATTCAAGCGTAACCCGGGCCACGCAGGTGCGCAACGCTGCCAATGCGGATCGGCCAATCCAAAGAGCAACCGACTCGCGCAATAAAAAAGGGAAGCCGAAGCTTCCCTTGCAAAACGGAGCGGGAAACGAATGCTCGCTTCCGACCCAACTTCTTGATCCACAAGAGGTTTTTCGGACACCCCTCGGGCAGAAAACCTGCATTATGTACTACTTTTTTGGGCTTGGCCAAACCCGGCTCAGCGCACGAGCTGTAACGCCCGTGCGCCCTACCCCACCATGGAGGGATAGGCAATCCGCAATCGACGTGTTCCAGTGCTGCTTTCCAAAAACCTTCGCTCTTCCAAAGCCAAAGGGATGCCATGCGATACGCACCATCGAACAGTCCGTCTGCCACTGCCTTGCTCTTGATGGGCTTCATGGCTGCCTGTGCGTCACCGGTTTGGGCACAGACGGCCGAGCCCGGATCCGGCATGTGGAGTTTCGACGGGTGAGCAACTTGCACGGTGGCCCAGTGCCGCTGACATCTGTGTGCGCCCCGACATCGCGAAGCCCGGCTTGCAGCGGCCATGCAGCAGCGCGGAGGTCAGCACGTTGGCGCCCTGCAGGTTCGATTGATTCGCAGCCGCAAGCCATGCGCGACACGTAGCGTGCATTCCGGCTGACGCCGCGCCGAGGTCAGAGTTCGCGGCTCACCGAGCGGAGATCGGGGTATGCGAAGCGGCGACCAACGACTAGCCGCCTTGCCCCACGCTAGGCTGACAGAGTCCTGCCCCCTAAAACTCCAGCCCCTCCCTCGCCTTTCCGCCTTACCCCATCTCCAATCCCCCATCCCGCAGATGCCGATCACACCCGACAGCCGCTATCCCGACGCATGGAACGCCGAGCCCGCGGCGGATGCCCAAACGTCCAACGCCGCGCTCGACCTGGCGGTACGGCGGCGGCTGCTCCAATCGTTTGCATCGCGGGGCGGCGCCTCGGAGATTCCGGCGCTCGTCATCCCGGGGGTGCTGACGTGGCTGCATGCGCGCAGCGGAGCGCCATCCGGGCCCATGCTCTGGTGGTGGGGTGCATTCCTCGCCTTTGCGAGCCTGCTGTGGACCATGCAGTGGCGCTTTCGCCAAGACGCCACTCGGCCCGATGTCGAGGTGGTGCCTCGCTGGGAGCGCACTTTCCAGGTGCTGGCGGTGGCAGATGGTGTGCTCTGGGTCGTGCCCATCGCGCTCACGCAGGGGGCGGCCCAGGATTTCCGGCTTTTGGTATACCTCGTCATGTGCGCGGTCATCGCCTCGGGCACCACCTTTCTAGCGCCGCAGCCGCGCGTGTTCTTTCCGTTCTTCGTGGCCACCTATGGGCCGATCCTGGCCGCCGTGACGTGGTATTTCCCCGAGCGCTGGCAGGCCATGCTCGCGCTAGTGGTCCTCTTCGGCGGCGTGATCTTGCGGCATGCCTGGGGGTCGCGCCGATTCGTCGTGCAACAGGTGGAAATGGAGCGCCAGCGATTGCAACTCGCAGAACGCTACCGCGAGGCCAAGGAAGAGGCAGAGCGCGCGCTGGAGGAAAAGAACCGATTTTTTGCCACGGCCAGCCACGACCTGCGCCAGCCACTGCACGCCATGGGCCTGCTGATGGAGACGGCGATTCAGCGCAATACCGATACGCAACTCGTACCGGTACTGAATGGCATCCAGGACTGCGCTCGTTCGCTTGCTTTCATGTTCGACGCGCTGCTCGACCTGTCGCGCCTGGAGTCGGGCACCTACGAAGTGCGGCGGGAGCCCGTCCCTCTGGCCACTGTGTTCGGCGACGTGGCGACGGTGTTCGGTCCAGATGCGCAGCAGCGTGGACTGCGGCTGCGGGTGAGCCTGCCGCGCCGGCGCATGCCCATCGTGCACACCGACGGCACGCTGCTGCGGCAGATGGTCTTCAATCTCGTGCAGAACGCGTTGCGCTACACCTGCAGAGGCGGCGTGCTGGTCGGCGTTCGCTCTCGCGGCGGGCAATGGCGCATCGAGGTTCGTGACACAGGCCCTGGCGTGCCGCTGGAGGACCAGCATCGCCTTTATGCCCCGTTCTATCGCGGGACCGCACGCTGGACACAGGAGGTGGCCGGCCACGGCCTAGGGCTCTCGGTGGTGGCGCGCTCGGCCCGGCTGATCGGTGCGGACCATGGTTTCCAGTCGACCGAGGGCCGGGGGTCTTGTTTTTGGGTGTCACTCGACGCGGCGCTGGATCACCGGCTCCAGGATGCCGAACCGCTGGGCGGCGTGTCATGGCAGGAGCGACTGGACTCGTTGTCGGGGCGCTGCCTGCTGGTCGAAGACGACCCCCAGGTGGCGCCCGCAGTGGCAGCGCTACTGCGCTCGTGGGGACTGGAGGTCAATGTGGCAATCACCGCGCAGCAGGCGCTGGAGATCGTGGACGCCGGCCCCGCGCCCGGTGCGATCCTGTGCGACCAACGCCTCGCCGGAGGTCAGAGTGGCTTCGCGCTGCTGCAGGAGTTGCTGCAGCGGTGCCCCGCAGCGCGTGGCGCGCTCGTGAGCGGAGAGTACCGGTCGGCCGCGCTCGCCCAGGCGGAGGAAGAAGGCTACCTCGTTTTCCGCAAGCCTCTCGCCCCCGCGCAGTTGCATGCGGTACTGACACGATGGTTTGGAGCCTCCGCATGACGTTTGGCACGGTAGTTTCGCAACGAGACCGGCCCGGCTCGCACCTAAATCCTTTTATGTCCCTTGCTAAGGAGTATCTCTGTGCAAAAAGCAGTAACCGCGATGTGGATTATGGCCATCTCAATAGGCCTTGGTGCATGTAAGAAGCAGGACCAGACGTTGCAAAGCCATTCAGCTTCGCCAGCGGTGACCGTTGCGAGTGCCCCAAGTCCGGACGTTGCACAGAAAGCGGCCGGCCATGCCTTCAAACCATCCAGCCTTCCAGTATCGACCGTACCGCTGGGTGCTTTCCCTTATATCGCGCTTCCAAGCGGATATGTCACCGGAAGTGCGCCGGACATGGCCGATTTCGACCAAGTGCCATTTTGGACAGGCGATCGCCTGGAACCGGTAGAAGGCAGGGTCTGGTCGGCGCACATCAGCGCGGCCGAAGGCAAAACGTTCTCGGACCTGGAACTTCAGCGAAACATCGAATCGGTGGTCTCCGCACTGGGCGGCAAAAAGATCTTTGATGGCAAACTCCCCGAAGAAGTTGGACAGAAAATCAAAGAGTGGCCACGCGATATCGCGCTCAAGTACAACAGTGGTTTGGGTGACGTGTGGAACAATCCTGCACAGGTATTCGTTGTCCACCGGGCTGATCGCGACATTTGGATCCACTTGTGCAGCTACCAATTTGGCGGCGGACTTCTTATCGCCGAGACCAAGCCGTTGGAAGTGACCGCCCGTTTGTTGCCTGCCAGCGAACTGAAGTCGCAGATCGACAAAACTGGCAAAGTGACATTGCATGTCAACTTTGACTCAGACAAAACCGAAATCCTTCCTGACTCGCTGCCACAGATTGCGCAGGTCGTGCAATTGCTCAAGCAAGATGCATCGCTGAAGTTGGCCGTTAACGGCTATACCGACAGCACTGGTGACCCAGCCCGAAACAAGACGCTGTCGGATGGCCGAGCCAAGGCCGTAGTTGCAGCAATTACCGCAAGGGGTATCGACACGGCCAGATTGTCATCGGCTGGTTTTGGCAGCGCTGATCCGGTGGCAGACAATGCCACCGAGAATGGCAAGTCGCAGAACCGCCGGGTAGAGTTAGTGAGACAGCAATGAGCCTGACAAGCGCCAACTACTCTGCAGAGCAATCACGTTCGCACATTCGCCAATCGAAATGGGCAGTTTCTTAGTCCGTGGGTATCCCTTTCGAGTTGCCTGTAATCCCATCCTCTGGTTGCCAGTCTTAAGGCTCCGTACTTGGAGTACCACCTGGACCGGAACGCCTCACACGTTTGAGTGGCAAACGCTTTTTCATCACTGCACAGAAACTGGGAGCTGAGTCGCGCCGCTGGCAAATAGTTGCAGCCAGAGTTGACCCGCAAACTCCTGCCTGTCAGAGGCTGCTTTTGGGTACAGGCCAATGGCAAGGTAAAGCCTTGGCTAAACCATGAAGACCGAAAACATCACTTTTCACCGTTGCCCCCACCACGAGCAACAAACTGACTCCCGCCAGGGAACAGTACTTTTGCCATCGTTCCTGATTGCACTGCAGAGCCGCCTGGGGAACGCCATCGCCTGATTGAGTAGCAGAGGGAACAGTCGAAACCTGAGCACTAAGACACCCAACGTTCCAGTACTGTTTTAAGTACTGAAAAAGTGACTGAGGGGTTGGATTTTCAGCAGAAGTGCTGGGTGCTCCACAGAAAAGAACACCGTCAAACGAATACGCCCTGGACTTCACTTAAAGTCCAGGGCGTAAAAATTGGAGCGGGAAAAGAGTCTCGAACTCTCGACCTCAACCTTGGCAAGGTTGCGCTCTACCAACTGAGCTATTCCCGCATGCTGCCAAATTGATTTCAACCAACCTAGCAAGACTCAAATTATAGCACCAATTTTAACCACTCAACCAGAACAACCGAATGTTCTTGTTCCGTGCATCAAAACCGCTTTCGCGATCAGTGCTGGAGGCGCGGGCCGGAGTCGAACCGACCTACACGGATTTGCAATCCGGTGCATAACCGCTTTGCTACCGCGCCAAACCTGCTTCCCTTGGCAAAAAGGGGAAGCTGTGCTTCCCCTTTTTTGGAAATTGGAGCGGGAAAAGAGTCTCGAACTCTCGACCTCAACCTTGGCAAGGTTGCGCTCTACCAACTGAGCTATTCCCGCATTTACCGAAGCCTCACATTGTACAACGTTTGCATCGATGGGATGAATTGTAGCGCAATTTTTGGAGGCTTTCGACAAATTTCCATCAATGCTTCACAGAGCCTGCAGTGGTAGAGGTTTTTTCCTCTGGCGCAGGCACTGCCGCAGCGATTTCTTCATCGGTAAGCGCGATCGGTTTGCGCTCGAGCGCCACTTCCAGCACCTTGTCGATCCACTTCACCGGCACGATTTCCAGCCCGCTCTTCACGTTCTCAGGAATCTCCTGCAGGTCCTTGACGTTCTCTTCGGGGATCAAGACGGTCTTGATGCCACCACGCAGTGCCGCCAACAACTTTTCCTTCAGCCCACCGATCGCCGTCACCTCGCCTCGCAAGGTGATTTCTCCGGTCATCGCCACATCGCCTCGCACAGGGATCCCGGTCAGCGCCGAAACGAAAGCGGTCGTCATGGCCGCGCCGGCGCTGGGTCCATCCTTGGGCGTTGCACCATCAGGCACGTG
Source organism: Acidovorax sp. BLS4 (assembly GCF_032929295.1). Lineage (NCBI taxonomy): Bacteria > Pseudomonadati > Pseudomonadota > Betaproteobacteria > Burkholderiales > Comamonadaceae > Acidovorax > Acidovorax sp. BLS4. Next base: position 3,134,668 of record NZ_CP136797.1, on the reverse strand, counting down.
GATGTGGATGTCGCGCTTTTCAAAGGTCTCGTCCTTGATGCCAAGCATGCGAGAGCGGCTACGCACCACGGTTCGTGCCGCTTCCACCGACTCCTTCATGACATCGCCCAGCGAACCGGTGCGCGTGATCACGCCTTTGCCGGGCATGGTGGCCGCTTCGATGGTGAGCAGATCGCCCCCCACTTCGGTCCATGCCAAGCCGACCACCTGCCCCACCTGGTTCTGCTGCTCCGCACGGCCATAGGTGTATTTGCGCACGCCAAGATAGTCGGGGAGGTTGTCCGCGGTCACCACGACTTGCGGCGTCAGTTGCTTGAGCTGCAAACCCTTGACCACCTTGCGGCAGATCTTGGACAACTCACGCTCCAGCGAACGCACCCCTGCTTCGCGCGTGTAGTAGCGAACCACGTCCCGCACCGCCGACTCGGTGACCTGCAGCTCCTCGTCTTTGACGCCGTTGTTGCCCATCTGCTTGGGCAGCAGGTACTTCATGGCGATGTTGGTTTTCTCGTCTTCGGTGTAGCCCGACAGGCGGATCACTTCCATCCGGTCCAGCAGCGCCGGCGGGATGTTCATCGAATTGGAGGTGGCGACGAACATCACGTCGCTCAAATCGAAATCGACTTCGACGTAGTGGTCGCCGAACTTGTGGTTCTGCTCGGGATCGAGCACTTCCAGCAGGGCGCTCGAAGGGTCGCCCCGGAAATCCGTACCCAACTTGTCGATTTCGTCCAGCAGGAACAGCGGGTTGCGCGTACCGACCTTGTTCAAGCTCTGCAGTACCTTGCCCGGCATGGCGCCGATGTAGGTCCGGCGGTGACCGCGGATCTCCGCTTCGTCACGCATCCCGCCCAACGCCATGCGCACGTATTTACGCCCGGTGGCCTTGGCAATCGACTGCCCGAGCGAGGTCTTGCCAACGCCAGGGGGCCCCACCAGGCACAGAATAGGGGCCTTGACCTTGTCCACGCGCTGCTGGACCGCGAGGTATTCCAGGATGCGGTCCTTGACCTTGTCGAGGCCGTAGTGGTCTTCATTGAGCACGCCCTCGGCATTGGCAAGGTCGTGCTTGATCTTGGTCTTTTTGCTCCAGGGCAACCCGGTGAGCACTTCGATGTAGTTGCGCACCACCGTGGCTTCGGCCGACATGGGCGACATGAGCTTGAGCTTTTTAAGCTCGCTGTCCGCCTTCTTTCGCGCATCAGCGGGCATCTTTGCGAGCTTGATCTTCTTTTCGATCTCCTCGATGTCCGCGCCTTCCTCGCCTTCGCCCAGTTCCTTCTGAATGGCCTTGACCTGCTCGTTCAGATAGAAATCGCGCTGGTTCTTCTCCATCTGGCGCTTCACGCGGCCACGGATCTTCTTGTCGACATTGAGGATGTCTACTTCGCGATCCAGCTGCTCGAAGAGGTTTTCCAGGCGCAGCTTCACATCCGACAGGTCGAGCACAACCTGCTTGTTTTCCAGCTTGAGCGGCAGGTGGGCGGCAATGGTGTCCGCCAAACGCCCTGGATCGTCGATGGCGGAGATCGAGGTGAGGATTTCCGGAGGAATCTTCTTGTTCAGCTTGACGTACTGGTCGAACTGCTGCATCACCGCGCGGCGCAGGGCCTCGATCTCGCTGGGTTTGGTCTCGCCCTCCTGCGCTTCCACAGGCGCCACGGTCGCGGTGAAATGCGTTTCGTTGTCCTGGATGGCGGAAACGAGCGCTCGCTGCTGCCCTTCGACCAACACCTTGACGGTGCCATCGGGCAATTTCAGCATCTGCAGGATCGTGGAAACGCAACCCACGTCGAACATGTCCGAGACGAGCGGCTCGTCCTTGGCGGCGGTTTTCTGGGCGACCAGCATGATCCGCCGGTCGGCGTCCATGGCCAATTCCAACGCCTTGATGCTCTTGGGGCGTCCCACGAACAGTGGGATCACCATGTGGGGGAAGACCACAACGTCGCGCAACGGCAGCAACGGCAGGTCGATGGGGGTGGCAGGCAGTGGGGTGTGTCCGGACATGGAAATCCTCATGAAGCTGCTTGGAATATGGTCCAACAGCGAGATTTTTCAACCCACCAAGATCACCGGTGAAGCGAAGGCGATGGGTTGCAGGCGAAGAGGACTGCAGGCGGCTGCTGCGTTACCGGCGGGCCGCGCCTCAGGCTTTCTTGGCGGCCTCTCGGTACACGAGCAGGGGCGCCTTGTTTTCCTCGATGGTGGACTCGTCCACCACCACTTTTTCCACATTGGTGGCATTGGGAAGGTCGAACATGGTGCTGATCAGCGATTGCTCCAGTATCGATCGCAAGCCACGGGCGCCGGTCTTGCGGGCGAGCGCCTTACGGGCAATGGCCTTGAGCGCCGCAGGGCGAATCTCCAGATCCACGCCCTCCATGGACAGCAGCTTGTTGTACTGCTTGACCAGTGCGTTCTTGGGCTCCGTCAGGATCTGGACCAGCGCATCTTCGCTGAGTTCGGCCAAGGCCGTCACGACGGGCATGCGGCCCACCAGTTCGGGAATGAGGCCGAATTTGATCAGATCTTCCGGCTCGATCTCGGTGAACACCTCGGTCAGGGACCGTTGCTTCTTGCTCTTGACCGACGCGCCAAAACCGATGCCCGAGGCCTCCGTGCGGTTCTCGATCACCTTCTCCAGGCCCGCGAACGCGCCGCCGCAGATGAACAGGATGTTCGTCGTGTCGATCTGCAGGAAGTCCTGGTTGGGATGCTTGCGGCCACCCTGCGGGGGCACGCTGGCCATGGTGCCTTCGATGAGCTTGAGCAGCGCCTGCTGAACCCCTTCGCCCGACACGTCGCGCGTGATGGACGGGTTGTCCGACTTGCGGGAAATCTTGTCGATCTCGTCGATGTAGACGATGCCGCGCTGGGCCCGTTCCACCTCGTAGTTGCAGCTTTGCAGGAGCTTTTGCACGATGTTCTCGACGTCTTCACCCACGTAGCCGGCTTCGGTCAGGGTGGTGGCGTCCGCCATCACGAAAGGCACGTCCAGCATGCGGGCCAGCGTCTGGGCCAGCAGTGTCTTGCCCGAGCCGGTGGGGCCGATCAGCAGGATGTTGCTCTTGGACAGCTCCACATCGTCCTTGCCGGCCTTGTCCTTGTGGCGCAACCGCTTGTAGTGGTTGTACACGGCCACGGCCAGCGTGCGCTTGGCGAAGTCCTGGCCGATGACGTAGCTGTCCAGGTTCGCCTTGATCTCCGCGGGGGTGGGAAGGTCGCCACGCGATTCGCGCGTGCCGTCGGCTGCGGGAAGCTCGTCGCGAATGATTTCATTGCACAGGTCGATGCACTCGTCGCAGATAAAAACCGACGGACCGGCGATCAGCTTCTTTACCTCGTGCTGGCTTTTGCCGCAGAAGGAGCAGTAAAGGGTTTTTTCGCTGGAAGAGCCTTTTTTCTCGGCCATGGGGGCAATGCCTCGTGTTGCGGAACGTTGTCGGGATGATAACGAAATAAAAAACGGCGTCTTCCCTGGGGAAAACGCCGCGTATTCCCTTGCGGAGCGATCAGGGGCGCTTGGCGATCACCTGATCGACCAGACCGTATTCCTTGGCTTCATCGGCCGTGAGGAAGTAGTCGCGCTCCGTGTCGTTCTTGACCTTGTCCAGGGGCTGTCCGGTGCGTTCCGCCAGGATGCGGTTCATCTGATCCTTGGTACGCAGAATGTCGCGTGCGTGGATTTCGATGTCCGTCGCCTGGCCGCGGGCTCCGCCCAGCACCTGGTGGATCATGATCTTGGAGTTCGGCAGCGAAAACCGCTTGCCCTTGGCACCGGCGGCCAGCAGGAAGGCGCCCATGCTCGCGGCAAAGCCCACGCACATGGTAGACACATCGGGCTTGATGAACTGCATGGTGTCGTAGATCGCCATGCCGGCCGTGACGCTGCCGCCTGGGGAGTTGATGTAGAACGAGATGTCCTTGTCGGGGTTCTCGCTTTCGAGGAACAGCAACTGGGCCACCACGAGGTTGGCGGTCTGGTCATTGACCTCGCCCACCAAAAAAATAATGCGCTCTTTCAGCAGCCGCGAATAGATGTCGTAGGAGCGTTCGCCACGCCCCGACTGCTCGATGACCATGGGGACCATGCCCAAGGCTTGTGTTTCCAGTGCACTCATGTTTTCTCCTGTCATGCGGATACTGTACCCAGAAATGAATTGGGGCTTGTGCACGCAAGCACAAGCCCCCGATGTCATCCAGCCGCCAGAAACCGCAATCGGGCGGTCCGGCGGCAGCAGCGCATCAGCCCTGGCCCATCAGTTCGTCGAAGGAAACGGACTTGTCCGTCACCTTGGCCTTGCCCATCACGAAGTCGGTCACGTTGTTTTCGATGACGACGGCCTCGACTTCGGCCAGACGCTGGCGGTCGCCGAAGTACCAGCGCACGACGTCTTCCGGCTTTTCGTAGCTGGCGGCCAGTTCGTCCACGTGGGCCTTCAGTTGCTCAGGCTTGGCGTGCAGTTCATTGGCGCGCACCAGTTCGGCCACCACAAGGCCCAGGCGCACGCGGCGCTCGGCCTGGGGACGGAACACGTCTTCCGGGATTTCGGCCTTGTCGGCGTCCTTGATGCCGCGTTGCTTCAGGTCGGCACGGGCGCCTTCCAGCAGGCGGGCGATTTCGGCCTGCACGCTGGCATTGGGCAGATCCAGCTCGGCCTTGGACACCAGGGCGTCCATCACGGCCTGCTTGTTGCGGGCCAGCAGGCGGAACTTGACTTCGCGTTCCAGGTTTTTCTTGATGTCGGCGCGCAGGCCGTCGACCGTGCCGTCGGCGATGCCGAGGGACTTGGCGAGCTGCTCGTTCACTTCGGGCAGGTGGGCGGCTTCGATCTTCTTCACGGTGACCATGAAGTCAGCCGTCTTGCCGGCCACGTCCTTGCCGTGGTAGTCCTCGGGGAAGGCCAGCGGGAAGGTCTTGCTTTCGCCGGACTTCATGCCACGAACGGCGTCTTCAAATTCCTTGAGCATCTGGCCTTCGCCGACCAGGAACTGGAAGTCTTCGGCCTTGCCGCCGGAGAAGGTTTCGCCATCGATCTTGCCTTCAAAGTCGACCGTCACGCGGTCGCCGTCTTCGGCGGCGGCGGCTTGCGCACGCTGGGCGAAGCTGCGGCGCTGCTTGCGCAGGATGTCGATGGTCTTGTCGATGGCGGCGTCGGTGACTTCGGCGGACAGCTTTTCGACTTCGGCGCCGGCCAGATCGGCGATCTTGACTTCAGGGAACACTTCGAAAATGGCGTCGAAGGTGACCTGACCTTCCGGAGCGCCGTCTTTTTCGGTGATGCGGGGCTGACCGGCCACGCGCAGGTTGGCTTCGTTGGCGGCCTGGGCGAACGCCTCGCCAACCTTGTCGTTCAGCACTTCGTACTGGACCGAGTAGCCATAGCGCTGGGCCACGACGTTCATCGGCACCTTGCCAGGACGGAAACCGTCCATCTTCACGGTGCGGGCCAGGCGCTTGAGGCGCGAGTCGACCTCGGACTGGATCGCGGTGAGGGGCAAGCTCAGCGTGATCTTGCGCTCGAGCTTTTCAAGGGTTTCAACAGTAACGGCCATGGCTCTTCCTCTATGAATATGGGGGACCGTGACGGCTGCTTTTGCAGCCGCACCGTGGTGCGCGGGGGGGGACTCGAACCCCCACACCATTGCTGGCGTCAGGACCTAAACCTGGTGCGTCTACCAATTTCGCCACCCGCGCAAACTTACAGACAAAACAGGCGACCGGCAGGGCCGGCCACCTGTGTGAAATTGGTCAACCTTCGATTTTACCTTGTCGGCGGACCGCCTCCGGTCACGCCGGTTTCGGCGCATGCGGATCAGGCTCTTTCACGCGGAACCAGGCCGCGTACATCGCCGGCAGCGCCAGCAGCGTGAGCACCGTCGCCACGATCAGGCCGCCCATGATGGCCACGGCCATCGGGCCCCAGAACACGCTGCGCGACAGCGGGATCATGGCCAGCACCGCCGCGGCGGCCGTGAGCACGATGGGGCGCAGCCGGCGCACGGCCGACTCCACGATGGCGTCCCACGCGGGCACGCCCCGCGCGCGGTCCTGCTCGATCTGGTCGATCAGGATGACGGAGTTGCGCTGGATCATGCCCATGAGTGCGATCACCCCCAGCAGCGCCACGAACCCGAACGGCCGGCCCAGCAGCAGCAGCGCCCCCGCCACCCCGGCGATGCCCAGCGGTCCGGTGAGGAACACCAGCACCGCGCGGCTGAAGCTGTGCAGCTGGAGCATGAGCAGGGTGAACGTGATGAACAGCATGATCGGCACGCCCGCGGCGATGGAGGCCGAGCCCTTGGAGCTTTCCTCCACGGCACCCGCCACCTCGATGCGGTAGCCGCCCTGGCCGGCCGCATGCCACTTCGCCTCCAGCTGCCGCAGGCCGGGCACCAGCGCTTCGGTGACGGTCGCGCCCTGCAGGCCTTCGATGACGTCGCCCTGCACGGTGATGGCGTAGTCGCGGTTCTCGCGCCACATCACGCCCGGCTCCCAGGTGAAAACCGGCCGCGCGATCTGCGTGAGCGGAATCGACTTGCCCGAGGCCGTGGGCAGGTAGGCATTGGCCACGTCGGTGATGGCCTTGCGTTCGTCCGGCGGCTGGCGGAACACGATGTCGATGAGCTTGTCGCCCTCGCGGTATTGGCCCACGGTCGTGCCGGTGAAGACGGTGCGTGCGGCCTGGGCGATGGACTGGCTGGTCACGCCCAGGGCGCGGGCCTTGTCCTGGTCGACTTCCAGGCGCATGACCTTGACGGATTCGTTCCAGTTGTCGTTCACGCCGCGCATCTGCGGGTGGTCGCGCAGGATGGCCTTGACCTCGTCGGCCCGGGCGCGCAGCACGGCGGGATCGGTGCCCACCACGCGGAACTGCACCGGGTAAGGCACGGGTGGCCCGTTGGGCAGCAGCTTCACACGCGCCCGCACCTCGGGAAACTCGCGCGCCATGAGCTCGGGCAACCCGACGCGCAGCGACTCGCGCACGCGCAGGTCCTGCGGAATCACGATGAACTGCGACACGTTGGTCTGCGGGAAGACCTGGTCCAGTGGCAGATAAAAGCGCGGCACGCCTGAGCCCACCCACACGCTGACGGTGGACACGCCCGCCTCGGCCCGCAGGCGCTGCTCGACGCGGCGCGTGACCTCTTCGTTGGCTTCGAACGAGGTGCCTTCCGGGAACCAGATGTCCATCAGGATTTCGGGGCGGCTCGAATCCGGGAAGAACTGCTGCTGCACGCGGCCCATGCCGACGATGCCGAGCGCGAAGGTGGCCACCGTGAGCCCGATGGTGATCCAGCGGTAGCGTACGCACCAGTCCACGCAGCGGCGAAAGATGTTGTAGAACCCGCTGTCGAACGCCTCGTGCGGCTGGCCGTCCGGGCCGGTGTGCACGTGCGGCGGCTTCTTGAGCAGCAGCGTGCCCAGGTACGGCACGAAGTACACCGAGACCAGCCACGACAGAACCAGCGCGATCACCGTGACGGCGAAGATCGCGAAGGTGTATTCCCCCGTCACCGACTTGGCGATGCCGATCGGCAGGAAGCCCGCCGCCGTGATCAGCGTGCCGGTCAGCATCGGCATGGCGGTGATCTCGTAGGCGAAGGTGGCGGCGCGCACCTTGTCGTAGCCCTCCTCCATCTTGCGCACCATCATTTCGACGGCAATGATGGCGTCGTCCACCAGCAGGCCCAGCGCGATGATGAGCGAGCCCAGCGAGATCTTGTGCAGCCCGATGTTCCAGTACCACATGGCCAGGAACGTGACGGCCAGCACCAGCGGAATGGTGATGCCCACCACCAGGCCCGGGCGGACGTCCAGCGTCCAGCGCTTCCACAGCGGATGGCGGCCCGGGCGCTTGTGCAGCCCCAGCGCCAGGAAGCTCACGGCCAGCACGATCACCACGGCTTCGATCAGCACCTTCACGAACTCGTTGACCGACGAGGACACCGACTTGGGCTGGTCCTGCACGTTCACGAACCGCACGCCGGCCGGCAGGGTCTTTTCGATGTTCTGCGTGGCGGTCTTCAGCGCTTCGCCCAGGCGGATGATGTCGCCGCCCTTGGCCATCGACACGCCGAGCGCGATCACTTCCTGGCCCTGGTGGCGCACCTTCACGGCCGGCGGCTCCACATAGCCGCGGTGGATATCGGCGATGTCGCCCAGGCGCAGCTGCGCGCCCGAGGCGCCGCGGATCGGCATGGCGCGCAGGTCTTCGACCGCACCGAACTGCCCGGCCACGCGCACCTGGACCTGGTCCTGCGGCGTCTGGATGATGCCGCCGCTTTCCACCGCGTTCTGCTGGCCCAGCTGCGACAGCACCTGGTTCATGTCCAGGCCCAGCTGCGCGAGGCGCTTTTGCGAGATTTCGATGTAGAGCTTTTCGTCCTGCACGCCGAACTGCTCGACCTTGGCCACGTCGGGCACGCGCAGCAGTTGCTGGCGCACGTCGTCGGCGAAGGTCTTCATCTCGGCGTAGCTGAAGCCCTCGGACTCCAGCGCGTAGATCACGCCGTAGACGTCGCCGAAGTCATCGTTGAAGAACGGCCCCTGCACGCCCTGCGGCAGGGTGGCGCGCATGTCGCCGATCTTCTTGCGGACCGTGTACCAGACGTTGGGCACGTCGCCGGACTTGGACGAGTCCTTGATGTTGAAGATGATCTGCGACTCGCCGGGCTTGGAGTAGCTGCGGATCTTGTCGGCGTACGGCACCTCCTGCAGCGTGCGTTCGAGCTTGTCGGTGACCTGCTCGGCCACCTGCTGCGCCGTGGCGCCGGGCCAGTAGGTGCGCACCACCATCGCGCGGAAGGTGAACGGCGGGTCCTCGTCCTGCCCGAGCTGGAAGTAGGCGCCAAAGCCCATCAGCATCAGCACGATCATCAGGTAGCGGGTGAGCGCCGGATGGTCGAGCGCCCATTTGGAGAGGTTGAAGCCCTCTTTCGGCTGGATCTGCGTCATGGAGCGGCCTTCAGCGGGCGGACGATGCGGTCGCGGCGGGTGCCGGGCCGGAGGCCGCGGCACTGGCGGGACTTGCCACGCCATTGACAGCCGTCTGCGCTGGACTGGATTGCGCTGCAGGCGTTTTGGGCTGGTACGGCACGACCTTCTGGCCGGGCGACAGCACGTGCACGCCCGTGGCCGCCACCTGCATGCCCGGGGCCAGCCCCGAAGCCACCACGGCCTCGTTGCCGTCCGCCGTGGCGATCTGCACGGTTTGCGACCGCACGGTTCCGCTGGCGGCGTCGAAGACCCACACGGCCGTCTGCTGGCCGTCCTGGCGCAGCGCGCTGGTGGGCAGCTTGATGGCCTGCTGGCCGGCCTGGCCCAGGGCCTCGGGCGTGACGTACACGGTGGCGCCGAGCGGCGGTGCCTCGGCGCCCTCGATGGCCACCTTGATCTGGAAGGTGCGGGTGACGGCATCGGCGCTGGCCGCCACCTCGCGCACCCGGCCGGTCAAAGGCGCGCCGCCCGACCACGACCGCACGGCCACCGGCTGGCCGGCCTTCACGCGGGCGACCTTGTCTTCCGGCACGACGAAGACCACGTCGCGGGGGCCGTCCTGGGCGATGCGCACCACCGGCGTGCCGGCGGACACCACCTGGCCCGGCTCGGCATCGATGCTGGTGACCACGCCCGACACGTCGGCCACCAGCCGCGTGTAGCCGGTCTGGTTGCCCTGCGAGGCCAGTTGCGCACGCGCCTGGTCGAGCGATGCCTCGGCGGCCTTGAGGGTGGAGGCGCGGCGCTCCAGCTCGGCGCCGCTGATGAAGTTCTGCGCCTTGAGCGCGGCGTAGCGCTGGTAATCGGCGGCGGCCAAGTCCCGTTGCGTGGCGGCGGAGGCCACCTGCGCGCGCGACGCGTCGGCGGCCAGCTGGTAGTCGCGCGGGTCAAGCTGGGCCAGCACCTGGCCCGCCTGCACGCGCTGGCCCAGTTCGGCCTGGCGCTGCACGATCTTGCCCGCCACCCGAAAGCCCAGGCGCGATTCGATGCGCGCGCGCACCTCGCCGGCATATTCGAGCTGGGTGTTCAGCGGGGCGGCGCCCACGGTGAGCAGCTTGACCGAGCGCACCGGCTCGGGGGCGGGCTCGGGCTTGGAGCAGCCCACGCCCGCGAGGACGGCCGCGCCGACGGCCAGCCCCCCCATCGCGCGCTGCACCCAAGAAAATGCCCCGTGACGGGGCTGCGAGGGGAACGGCCGGGAAAGCCGCGGCGCGACAGAGGTGTTCATGCTGGTTCCGGGAAAGCGGTTCGTTTTAATGACTGACTGGTTAGTAATCTATGAGAAGCCCCGTCACCTTGTCAAGCGACAATCGCGCCGTGACGCTTCCCTCCTCCGATCCCCGCCCCCGCTCCGCACCGCCCGGCACCCCCCAGGCGCCGGCCGTGACGCACTACGAAAACTTTCCCGTGGCCTCGCTGCTGTGCCCACCGCACCTGCGCCAGCCCATCGCGGCCATCTACGCCTTCGCCCGCGCCGCGGACGACCTGGCTGACGAAGGGGACGCCGGCCCGGACGAGCGCTTGGCGGACCTGGCGGCCTATGGGGCCGAACTGCAGTCCATCGCCGCCGGCCACCCACCCGGCGCGCGCTGGGCCGCCATCTTCGGCCCGCTGCAGGCCGTGCTGCGCAGCCATGCCCTGCCCGTGCCGCTGCTGGCCGACCTGCTGAGCGCGTTCACGCAGGACATCGCCCGCACGCGGGACGGCGCCGTGTACGCCGACCGGGCCGAACTGCTGGATTACTGCCGGCGCTCGGCCAATCCCGTCGGCCGGCTGCTGCTGCACCTCTACGGTGTGCACGATGCCGAATCGCTCGCGCGCAGCGACGCCATCTGCTCGGCGCTGCAGCTCATCAACTTCTGGCAGGACCTGAGCGTGGACATTCCGCGCGGGCGCCACTACCTCACCGACGCCGACTGCGCGGCGCACGGCGTGGACCGCGCAGCCCTGTCCACGCTGCGCACCACGCCCGCCACGCGCGCGCTGGTCAACGACTGCGCGGCCTGGGCGCGCGGGCTGATGGACCAAGGCGCGCCCCTGGTGCACCGCCTGCCCGGGCGCGCCGGCTGGGAGCTGCGCCTGGTCGTGCAGGGCGGACTGCGCATCCTGGACAAGGTGGAGGCGCTCGACGGCGACAGCCTGCACACCCGCCCGCGTTTGCGCCCGCTGGACTGGGCCCGCATGCTGGGCCGGGCCGTGGCGATGTAAGGCGAATTCATGCCCGGCAAGCGCGGCTTCAGTCGCGGCTCTGTAGGCCGATAATCCAGGCATCGAATCGGCCTTCAGCACAATGAGTACTAGGGCATGACGCTATATTTTTTGTAGCAATCGATTTTGATTGAGCCGGTAAGGCACAGGCCTCGCGCAAGGCCGCCCCGGGATAGCGAGCATGCCCGGCCCCCGCCAGCCGGTTAGCCTGCGCGCCCCACAGCCCTCATTGCCCGCCATGTCCGTCAGCGTTTTCGACCTGTTCAAGATCGGCATCGGCCCGTCCAGCTCCCACACCGTCGGCCCCATGATCGCGGCGCGGCAGTTCGCCGTCGCCCTGCGCGATTGCATGGGCCTGGCGCCCGTGCACCGCGTGGTGGTGGAGCTGTTCGGCTCGCTGGCCGCCACCGGCATCGGCCACGGCACCGACCGCGCCGTGCTGCTGGGCCTGGCCGGGCACGAGCCCGACCGCATCGACCCGGACCGGATCGGCCCGACAGTCGAGGCGATCCGCACGGGCGGCCACATCGACCTGCTGGGCACGCACCACATCGCCTTCATCGAAAAGGAGCACCTGCTGTTCCGGCGCAAGAGCCTGCCGTTTCACCCCAACGGCCTGAGCCTGCATGCCCATGGGGCGCAGGGCGAACTGCTGCTCACGCGCACCTACTACTCGGTGGGCGGCGGCTTCGTGGTGGACGAAGGCGGCCAGCGGGTGCTCAACAGCGTCGAGGCCCTGGACCAGGGCGCAGCAGGTTCCGGCATGGGACTGCCGCACCCCTACCGCACCGCCGCCGAACTGCTGGCCCAATGCGCCGCCACCGGGCAGAGCATCGCCGCCGTCACGCTGGCCAACGAAGGGCACTGGCACAGCCGCGCGCACGTGCGCCAGCGACTGCTGCAGATCTGGCAGACGATGGCCGGCGCCGTGCAGCGCGGCTGCGCCAGCCACGGCAGCCTGCCTGGCCCCATGCGGCTGCAGCGCCGCGCGGGCCAGCTGCACCAGACGCTGTCCGGCCGCGCCGATGAGGCGCTGCGCGATCCGCTGTCGATGCTGGACTGGATCAACCTCTACGCCATGGCCGTCAACGAGGAGAACGCGGCGGGCGGGCGCGTCGTGACCGCGCCCACCAACGGCGCGGCCGGCGTGATCCCGGCGGTGCTGCACTACTACGTGAAGTTCGTGCCCGGCGCCGACGAGGACGGCATCGCCGACTTCCTGCTCACGGCCGGTGCCATCGGCATCATCTACAAGGAAAACGCCTCGCTCTCGGGTGCCGAGGTGGGCTGCCAGGGCGAGGTGGGCGTGGCCTGCTCGATGGCGGCCGGCGCGCTGGCGGCGGTGATGGGCGGCACGCCCGCGCAGGTGGAGAACGCGGCCGAGATCGGCATGGAGCACAACCTGGGCATGACGTGCGACCCGGTGGGCGGGCTGGTGCAGATCCCCTGCATCGAGCGCAACGCGATGGGCGCGATCAAGGCCATCAACGCCGCGCGCATGGCCCTGCGCGGCAACGGCACGCACATGGTCTCGCTCGATCAGGTCATCAAGACCATGATGCAGACCGGTGCCGACATGAAGAGCAAATACAAGGAAACCTCGCGCGGCGGGCTGGCGGTGAACGTGGTCGAGTGCTGAGTGAGGGCGCCCAACCCGGGGCTGCGCCATCGCCGGTGTGGTGAAGATAAGACGCACCTGCACGCGGGCGCGCGGGCAGGCCCTGCCTTTTTCGTTACACGCACATACACTTTGCGGTTTTCGCCCGTGCGGGCACCGGCGCATCCGCCGCCCCTTCATCCGCCTTTTCGCCTCCACCCATGCATTTCCTTTCTCGACTGCGCCCCTGGGCGCTCATGGCGGCCCTGGCCGCGTTCGGCAGCGCTGCCCCCGCGTGGGCGGAAGACACCCTGGCGCGCATCGCCAGCTCGGGCGAGCTGAAGCTGGGCCACCGCGAAAAGTCCCTGCCGTTTTCGTTCAAGGACGCCAACGGCGCGGTGAAGGGCTACACAGTAGACGTGTGCCTGCAGGTCTTCGACGAGATCAAGAAGGAGCTCAAACGCCCCGACCTGCGCGTGCACTACCTGCTGGTGGACGGCAAGAACCGCATCAGCGACGTGAAGGACGGCGTGGTGGACCTGGAGTGCGGCGGCACCGCCAACACGGCCGCGCGGCAAAAGGAGATCGCGTTCAGCCACCACATCTTCGTGGCGACCTCTTCGTTCCTCGTGCGCAAGAACTCGGGCATCAAGACACTGGACGACCTGCAGGGCAAGAAGATCGCCGTGCAGGGCAAGACCACCAACGAAGGGCTGCTGCGCGCCAACGAGCGCACCTACAACCGCCACTTCAACTACGTGCTGGCCGACAGCACGATCGACGTGGTGGGCGCGCTGGTCAAGGGCGAGGCCGATGCCGCCTTCGCCGACGATGCGGGCATCTGGATTCCGCTCACCCGCCTGGGCAAGAACGTGGACGACTACCAGTTCCTGGAAAAGCGCCTGTCGCTGGAGCCCTACAGCATCGGCCTGCGCAAGGACGATCCCAAGTTCAAGGAACTGGTGGACCGCGTGACGCGCCGCATGATCCAGGGCGGCGAGATGGCCGCGCTGTACAAGAAGTGGTTCAGCGTGGAGCAGCAAGGCATGCTCCCAATGAGCATGTTCATGAAAGAGGCGCTGCGCCGGCCGAGCGACATGGGTGTGGAGCAGATCGCCTTCTGAGGCCCGCCTGCCACCATGGCGGCAGGCAGTGGGGGCCCGGAGCCGATGGCCCCCGGTCCACCGGCTTACATGTAGCCTTGGTCGATCGCCTCCTGGTGTTCTCGCAACTCTTTTTCCTTGCGCTCCCGAATTTCTTCTGGCGTGCTGGGAGTCGAGTACAGCATTGACGACAGCCCCTGGCTGTCGAACGCTTCTTCGATGTCCTTGGCCACGCTTTGCAGGGCGTCCAGCTTGCGGAAAGACTGGCCGAGGTCCATCTTCGCCATCTGGCTGAGTGAGGCATGCAGCTTGGGATCGGCATAGCGCAGGCCGTCCATCTCGTCGCTGGCGAGCAATTGCTTGAGCTGGGCCTGGCTCTTGATGATCGCATCGCGCTGGCCCGACAGTTCGTCGAACTCCTGGGCGGTCTTGAAGGTACTCACCATCTTCGCGCCGCTTCGGCGCATCGTGCCCTCCAGATCGAAGGCCATGCCCGTCTGATCGACCTTGGTGAACTTGCCGGACAGGTCCGCCAGTTTCTCCAGCATCGGAAGGTTGGCCGTCAGTGCCTGGCTCACATGGTGCACCACAGGAATGTTCATCCTCGCCATTTCGTTGCGAAGGGCGTTGTGTTCACGGACCGCTGCCTTTTTCTGAGCGGACAGGGTCTCATACCGTGCGTTCAGTGCGTCGTACTCCTTGTCGGGCATGGCATCGGTCGCGTTGTCCAACGCCGTGTCCACCTGATGGTGCTCCCTGATCACGGCCTCCATGCGGGCCTTGGCCTCCAGGTATTGCGCCTTGACCTGCCGGGTTCCGCGGATGAACTGCAATTTGGGCTGGGCCGTATCGGCTTCCGAGGACTGGGGCCTGGTCCGCCCGAAACTCGCAGAGGTGGCTGCCTGCTGAGGCCTTGCAGCTTGCGCCGTGCTCGTCGGACGCGTGGGGCTTGCAGGGGTCGTGGGACGCGAAGGACTCGTCGGGGTCGAGGGGCGCGACGGGCTCGTGGGGCGTGAGGGGCTCGACGGGCTCGAAGAGCCCGAGGAACTGGTGGAGCTCCAGGAGCTGAGGGAGCTCGAAGAATTGGAGGAACCCCAGGAGCTCAGCGAGCTGAGGGAGCTGGACGAACCGGTGGGGCGCATCGACGTGCGGTGCACTCCCGGCTGGGAAGCAGGTGCATTGCTGCGCCCATCGCCGAACATCTTCAAGCTCGCGGGCCCGGGCTGCTGTTTCCGCGGAGAAGTCGCGGCAGCCGTGGCGTGCTGGTAACTTGGGGTCTGCACACGCTGCTGCTGTTGGCCAGCGAGGCCAGCCTGCTGGTTGCCCGGCCGGAACGACTGCAGGTTGGCCCGGGGCTGTTGCGACTGCGAGCCTTGCGGACGGGCGGCCGCGCCATTGTTACGCGAACTCAATTTGGAGAACACGGTGTCCTGCTGCGGCCGGGACTGCGCGGCACCCGATGGGGTCTTGGCCTGACCCGTCGTTTTCGACGCCACCTCCTTGACGAAGCGGTTGCCCGCCGATAAGACCTTGGAAGCGAACTTGGAACTGAGGGACATGGAAAAACCTTTCGAGGCGGTCGCTCGCCGTGCCTCGCATCGGGAAATCGCCGCTTGAAATGCACTGTAGGCAGGCTCTGTTCGAGCACGGCACGGCCACCCGAAAGCGCGAGCAGGAATGCGAAGGCACCCTCCCCTGGCCTGGCCGCAGGCCGGCCCCTGCCCCGAGCCAGCCCGGTTCGCCGCCGAGCCCGGGCGCCCATGGGAGAATCGCGCCCCATGACACCGGAACAGTACGTCCAGCAAAAAGCCGCCGCCTCGGGCAGCAGCTTCTATTACGCCTTTCTGTTCCTGCCCGCGCCACGGCGCGCCGCCATCACGGCCTTCTATGGCTTTTGCCGCGAGGTCGACGATGTGGTGGACGAAGTCTCGGATGCCGGCGTGGCCCGCACCAAGCTGGCCTGGTGGCAGGCCGAGGTGGCCCAGTCCTTTGCCGGTCGTGCCACGCACCCGGTGATGCAGGCGCTGATGCCGCACGTGGCGGCCTACGGCATCGAGGAGCGCCACCTGCAGGCCGTGATCGACGGCTGCCAGATGGACCTGGAGCAGACGCGCTACCTCGACTTTCCCGGCCTGTCGCGCTACTGCCAACTGGTGGCGGGCGTGGTGGGCGAGGTGGCCGCGCGCATCTTCGGGCAGACCGACGACCGCACCACCGAATACGCGCACACCCTGGGCCTGGCATTTCAGCTCACCAACATCATCCGCGACGTGGGTGAGGACGCGATGATGGGCCGCATCTACCTGCCCGTGGCCGAGCTCCAGCAGTTCGACGTGAAGGCGCACGAGATCCTCAAGCGCCAGTATTCCGAGCGGTTCACGGCGCTGATGCGCTTTCAGGCCGAGCGCGCGCACCGGCTCTACGACGAAGCGCTCGCCCTGCTGCCCACGGGCGACCGGCGCGCCCAGAAGCCCGGGCTGATGATGGCCAGCATCTACCGCACCCTGCTGCGCGAGATCGAGCACGACGGCTTCCAGGTGCTGCACCAGCGGGTGAGCCTGACGCCGCTGCGCAAGCTGTGGCTGGCCTGGAAGGTGCAGGCCCTCGGACGCCTCTGAGCCGGCTTTCTTCCATGCAACGTGTTGCCATCATCGGGGGCGGCTGGGCCGGCATGGCGGCGGCGGTGGCCGCCGCGCAGGCGGGGCACAGCGTGACCGTGTTCGAGGCCACCCGCGTGCTGGGCGGCCGCGCGCGCGCCCTGCCCGCCACCGATGCGCCCGGTGCGCCGGGCGCCCCGCCGCCCCTGGACAACGGCCAGCACATCCTGATCGGCGCCTACACCGAGTGCCTGCACCTCATGGCGCAGGTGGGCGTGGACCCGGAAGCGGCCCTGCTGCGCCTGCCGCTGTCGCTGCGCTTCGCCGATGGCAAGGGCATCCGCCTGCCCGACATCGCGCCCCCCTGGGACGCCGTGTGGGGCATTGCCACCGCCCGGGGCTGGGGCCTGCGCCAGCGGCTGGCGCTGATGACCACCACCGCCCGCTGGATGTGGGGCCTGGGCGGATTCCGCTGCGCGCCCGGCGATACGGTGCTGACCATCAGCCAGGGCCTGCCGCCGCAGCTGATGGCCGAGTTCGTGGAGCCGCTGTGCGTCTCGGCGCTCAACACCCCCGCCGCCGAAGCCAGCGCCACGGTGTTCCTGCGCGTGCTGCGCGATGCGCTCTTCAGCGGGCGCGGCGGCTCCAACCTGCTGCTGCCGCGCACCGACCTGGGCGCGCTGTTTCCCGAACCCGCCGCGCAATGGCTGCAGGCCCAGGGCCACACCGTGCACCGGGCGCGCCGGGTGCAGGCCATCGCGCCCCAGTCACCGCCATCGAGCGGCTGGACGGTCGATGGCGAGGCCTTCGACACCGCCGTGCTGGCCCTGCCCAGCAGCGATGCGGCCAGGCTGGTGGCCGCGTGCGCGGGCTCAGAGCAAGCCGCGCCGCGCAAGGCGCTGTGCTCCGCGCTGTACGACTGGGCGGCCGTGGCGCAGGCGATGCGCTTCACCGCCATCGCCACCGTCTATGCGCGGGTGCCGGGCGCCCAGGGGCCCGTGCTGGAGAGCCCCATGCTGGCCCTGCGCTCTTCGGCGCAGGAACCGGCCCAGTTCGCCTTCGACCGCGGTGTGCTGGGCGGCCCGCCGGGCCTGCTGGCCCTGGTGGTGAGCGCCTTCGAGGGCGACCGTGCCGAGCGCGAACAGCAGGTGCTGCGCCAGGCCATGCGCCAACTGGGCCTGCCGGCGCTGGACCTGGTGCAGACGGTGGTGGAAAAGCGCGCCACCTTCGCGTGCACGCCGGCCCTGCAGCGCCCGTCCAACGCGATCGCGCCGGGGCTGTGGGCCTGCGGCGACTATGTGCGCGGGCCCTACCCCGCCACGCTGGAAGGCGCGGTGCTGGCGGGCACGGCGGTCGGGCAGCAGCTGGGCAAAAAATAGGCTCCAGCGCAGATTCCACTAGGGCATATAGCTACAAAAACAATAGCAAATGCCCGCCGTGACTCACGCCGGGCGGGGCAGCACATCCGCCATCTTGAGCACGGACACGCCCGTGTTGCCCCAGAAACGCTCCAGGCTGTCGGCCCGCTCGATCAGCAGCCGCTGCACCAGCGGCTCCAGCGACGTGGCGGCGGGATCGGCCACCAGCAGGTAGCGCGGCTCCACCGTCTCGGGCACGCCGGCGGCGGTTTCGTTGACCTGCACCACCCAGTCCAGGGCGGTGAGCGCCTCCAGCACGGGTTCCAGCTGCAGCGCATCCACGCGCAGCGCCTGGCACAGCGCGCTCATTCGCAGGCCGCGGGCCGGTGTCTCGTGCGCCCGGTGCAGGGCCTGCAGCGCCTCCACCGCCAGCTGGAAGGTCCAGCCCTGGCCGCTCGCCCGGCGCGCCACCCCGTTGAGCAGGCTGGGCAGGTAGGCCGCCACCACCGCGCCCAGCAGCACGATCACCCAGGCCACGTAAATCCAGACCAGCAGGATCGGCAGCGTCGCGAAGGCGCCGTACAGCACCGAATACGTGGGCACCGAGGCCAGGTACAGGCCGAGCACCTTCTTGGCCACCTCGATCCCCACCGAGACGAACACGCCACCCGACCACGCATGGCGCCATTTGACCTGCGTGTTGGGCACGTAGCGGTACAGCGCCGCGGTGCCGCCGGCCAGCAGCAGGAATTCGATGGAATCGAACAGCAGCCGCGCGCTGTCGGGCAGCGCGTCGTGCAGGCCGCGCGAGGCCGAGGACGCCACCGACGTGGTGAGCGCCAGGCTCGCCGCCAGCACCAGGGGCCCCAGCGTGATGACGGCCCAGTAGATCAGCACGCGCTGGCCCAGGGGCCGCAGCCGGCGCACGCGCCAGATGTTGTTGAGGGTGCGGTCGATGGTCAGGACCAGCGCCAGCGCCGTGCCCAGCAAAATCGAAAACCCCGCCACGCCCAGGCCGCTGGCCTTGGCCGCGAACTGCGTGAGGTAGCCCAGCACCTGGCGCGAGATGCTGTCCGGCACCAGGCTGTCCACCAGCCAGCGCTGCAGCCCCGTCTGCAGGGTGCCGAAGATGGGAAAGGCGGTGAACACGGCCAGCGCCACGGTGAAGAAAGGCACCAGCGCCAGCAGCGTGGTGAAGGTCAGGCTGCTGGCGGTGAGGCCCAGGCGGTCCTCGCGAAAGCGCTCGCGCAGGGTATGCGCCGTGGTGCGCCAGGGAAAGTGCGACAGATCGGCCAGGACGGCTTCGAAGCGCTGCGCGAGTGGGGCTAAAGGCATGGCCGATATGATGCCACCCCGATGGCCTCTTCCCCCCTCTCTCCCGGCGCGCACCGCGCCGCATCCGGCACCGGCGCCCCGGCCGCCCCCGACGTGTCGGCCACCCGGTGGCTCGCCGTGGGCAGCCTGCTCGGCCTGATCGTGCTCAGCCTGGCCTGGGAGCTGTGGCTCAGCCCGCTGCGGCCCGGCGGCTCGTGGCTGGCGCTCAAGGCGCTGCCGCTGGCGTTTCCGCTGGCCGGGCTGCTCAAGCACCGCATGTACACCTACCGCTGGGTGAGCCTGGTGGTGTGGCTCTATTTCACCGAAGGCGTGGTGCGCGCCTGGAGCGATCCGGCCCCGGGCCGGTGGCTCGCGCTGGTCGAAGTGGCGCTGTGCCTGGCGCTGTTCGCCGCCTGCGCGCTGCATGTGCGCCTGCGCCAGAAGCACGCACGTGCGGCCGCGGCCGCGGCGACACCGGCCCCGTCCACGCCCTGAACACCCCAAAACGGCCTCGCCCCACGCCCCTTCCATTCCCCGTTTTTCGCGAGCATTCGAGAACACCATGTCCACCCTGATCGACACCCTGCGCCAGACCGTCGGCGCCGCCCATGTACTCACCGAAGGCGACCTCACCGCCTGGGAGCAGGACTGGCGCCGCCGCGCGCGCGGCAAGGCGCTGGCCGTGGTGCGGCCCGGCAGCACGCAGGAGGTGGCCGCCGTGGTGCGCGCCTGCGCCGCCGCCGGCACTGCGATCGTGCCGCAGGGCGGCAACACGGGGCTGGCGGTGGGCTCCATTCCCGACGAGACCGGCACGCAGGTGCTGCTGAGCCTCACGCGGTTGAACGCCATCCGCGCGGTGGACGCCGACAATTTGACGCTCACCGTGGAGGCCGGCGCCATCCTGCAGAACGTGCAGGACGCGGCCGAGAAGGCGGGGCTGCTGTTCCCCTTGAGTCTCGCGGCCGAGGGCAGCTGCACCATCGGCGGCAACCTGGCCACCAACGCCGGCGGCACGCAGGTCGTGCGCTACGGCAACACGCGCGACCTGTGCCTGGGACTGGAAGTCGTCACGCCGCAGGGCGAGGTGTGGGACGGCCTCAAAGGCCTGCGCAAGGACAACACCGGCTACGACCTGCGCGACCTGTTCATCGGCAGTGAAGGCACGCTGGGCATCATCACCGCCGCGACGATGAAGCTCTACCCGCAGCCCGCCGCCAGCCTGACGGCCTGGGCCGCGGTGCCGTCGATGGAACACGCCGTGCAATTGCTGGCCCTGGCGCACAAGCACCTGGGCGCGGGCCTGACCGGCTTCGAGGTGATGGGCCGCTTCGCCCTGAGCCTGGTGGCCAAGCACATGCCGCAGCTGCGCGTGCCCTTCATCGACCAGGAAGACGTGCCCTACGGCGTGCTGCTGGAAAACAGCGACAGCGAGTCGGAGGCGCACGCCCGCACGCGCTTCGAATCGCTGCTGGAAACCGCCTTCGAGGCCGGCTGCGTGACCGATGCGGTCGTGGCCGAGAACCTGGCGCAGGCGCACCAGCT
Source organism: Acidovorax sp. BLS4 (assembly GCF_032929295.1). Lineage (NCBI taxonomy): Bacteria > Pseudomonadati > Pseudomonadota > Betaproteobacteria > Burkholderiales > Comamonadaceae > Acidovorax > Acidovorax sp. BLS4. Next base: position 3,113,945 of record NZ_CP136797.1, on the reverse strand, counting down.
CTGGCACATCCGCGAAAACATTCCGCTGGCCCAGGCCGAGGAAGGGCTGAACATCAAGCACGACATCTCGGTGCAGATCCCCCGCATCCCCGCCTTCGTCGAATACGCCGACGCGCTGCTGCAGCGCGAGATTCCCGGCGTGCGGCTGGTCAACTTCGGGCACCTGGGCGACGGCAACCTGCACTACAACGTGCAGGCGCCGGCCGAGGGCGATGCCAAGGCCTTCCTGCGCGACGAGGAAGCCCGCGTGAACCATCTGGTCTACGAAGCCGTGGCGCAGTTCGGCGGCTCGTTCTCGGCCGAGCACGGCGTGGGCGCGCTCAAGGTGGACAAGCTGGAGAAGTACCAGTCGCCCGTGGCGCTGTCCATGATGCGCGCCATCAAGGGCGCGCTGGACCCGCAGGGGCTGATGAACCCGCACTGCATGCTGCCGGTGCACGGCGCCTGACGGCCGGGCCACCGGGGCGGCCCGACGGGATCAGCGCCGCGCGTCTTCCAGCACCTTGCGCACGTCGGCGGGCAGGGGCACCGGCGCGCCGGCATCCTGCACGTCCCATTCCTCGTCGCCCGTCTGCAGCCACACGCGCATCGCGTCGCGCGACGGGTCCACCACCACAGCCGCCGCCTGGGCGTCCGGCTGGCTCGACCGGCGGCCGGTGATGTAGAGCAGGCCGCCTTCCTGCCGCAGCGGCGTGCTGACGGCCATGTTCTGCAGGAACTCCGGGTGGTTGACGGGACCGAGCAGTTCCTTGACCCGCACCCCCATGGGGCCGGTGCGCAGAAAGTCCGCGCCCTCCGAAGGCTTGCGGCCCACCTGCGCCTGCACGCTGGCCCAGCGGTTGGCGGCGGCCGGTGCCGCAGCCGTCGCAGCGGACGCGGCCGGCTTGGCGGGAGAGGGCGTGGAGGCCGAGGGCGTGAGCGGCACGTGGGTGCCGCAGCCGGCGGCCAGCACCGCTGCGGCGAACAATGGCAAAGAGGACGAAAGGCGCATGGGGCGGATTTCCTTGGAATCGGGGAAGCAACCGGCGAGCTTATCCGCTGATGCCCCCGAATCCATCGCGCCCCTGCCGCCCATGGGCGTTTCGGCACGCCACCCCGCGATATCACACGGCCATGGGGGCCGTGATGTGGGCGTGGTGCTGGTAGCCTTCGAGCGAGAAGTCCGACGGCTCGACCGCCTCCAGCCATTCGGGCGCGTAGGTGCCGGTGACGGCGTAGTCCGGGATGCGGTCGGACAGCACCAGCTTGGGCAGCGGGTGGGGTTCGCGCGTGAGCTGCTCGCGAAGCATGTCCACGTGGTTCTCGTAGATGTGCGCATCCCCGATGAAGTACGTGAACCAGCGCGGCGTGTAGCCCGTGAGCCGGCCCACCAAGTGCAGCAGCGCCGCCCCTTCCGCCAGGTTGAACGGCGTGCCGAGCCCGACATCGTTGCTCCGGATGTACAGGCACAGCGAGATTTCCTTCCTGCCCGGATTGGCCAGGAACTGATACAGCAGGTGGCAGGGCGGCAGGGCCATTTCGTCCAGCTGCGCCCAGTTCCATCCGTGGAACAGGATGCGGCGGCTGCCGGGGTCTTGGATGAGCGTGTCCAGGCACTGCCGGAGCTGGTCGACGGCCTTGTAGAGCAGCACGCCAGCCGGTTTGCCGTCCTCGCCGCCAAGCGTGCCGATGGCCTCGTATCCCCGGCCGAGCGCGTCCGCGATCTGCGCCGGGCCCTGCGGCAGCGCCGGGTCGATCAGCTTGTAGGCCGGCCACTGGCGCCACTGGACTCCGTACACTGAACCCAGGTCGTCCTCGGCGAGGCGGTAGGGGTTGGCCAGCCACTGCGCGTTCTCGTTCGCGTTCTGGTCCCAGACCTTGCAGCCCAGCGCCCGGAAATCGGCCGCGCTGCGGCGTGCGCGCAAAAAGCCCACCAACTCGCCCACCACCGACTTGAAGGCGAGCTTCTTGGTCGTGACGGCGGGAAAGCCCTCCTGCAGGTCGAACCGGAGCATCGCGCCCGGCAGGCTCAGGGTGCGGACGCCCGTGCGGTTGTCTTGCCAACTGCCGTTGTCGAAGATGTTCTGAACGAGGTCGAGGTACTGTTTCATGTGCCGAAGGGACGAGCCAAGGGCGGAATCGTAGCGCAAGGGGGTCCGGCAGCGCGCCTCAGGGCCGGATGCCCTTGGCCAGGCGGCCGGCGATGTCGTCGATCACCGGCAGGAGGTCGGCCACCGAATCGATCACGTAATGCGCGCCCGCGCCCTGCAGCTTGCCAGCGGCCGCTTCGCGGCGGGCCTGCTGCGCGGCCGGCGGCAGTGCGTTCCACTCGGCCAGCGGCAGCCCCATCGCGTTGCCGCTGACGGCGACGCCCACCGTCCAGGTACCCGCGTGCAACCCCTCCTGGATGCCGACCTCGGTGTCGTCCACCTTGACCACCGTGGCGGGCCACCACACCCCCAGGTCGGCGAAGCAGCGGAACATCATCAGCGGCGAAGGGCGGCCCGCTACGAGGTCGCCCGCGCAGACGAGGTTGTCCGGCGCATAGCCGCTGGCCGCGGCGATGGGCGACAGGATGTCCATGATCGGCCGGTTGTAGCCGGTGGTGGAGCCGATCTTCAGCCCCCGGGCCCGCAGCGCGGCCACGGTGTCCAGCGCGCCGGGAATGAAATCGGCGAAATCGGCCACCACTGCCGCATTCATGGGGGTGAAGACTTCGTAGAGGTGGTCGATGTCGGCATCGGCGAAGGGCCGGCCGTGCAGGTGCTCCCATTGCCGGGCGACCTCGGGCAGCAGGCTCAGGGCCTGGATGTGGTCCCACTTGGCGACGCCCATCGGGCCGCGGGCCTGCTCGATGCCGATCCGGATGCCGAATTGTTCGAACAGCCGCACGAAGGCGCCCATCGGCGCGCAGGAGCCGAAGTCGAGGATGGTGCCGGCCCAGTCGAAGACGACGGCGCTCAGCGTGGTGGTGGAAGGAGGCATGCCCATGTCGTGTCCTGATCGTGGCGCGGTGGGGAAAGGGTTGGGTGAAAGACGGCTCACCAGGCGCCGAAGGTGTCCTCGGCGATGCCGAAGGCGGTGCTGGCGCCGGTGCCGCTGGTGACGATCACCAGCCGGGTGGCGTCGTCGGGCCGGTCGATCAGGCAGTCGGTCGTGGCCGACGAGGGGTAGATGCCCACCCAGCGCTCGGTCACCCGGCAGGCCTGCAGCTTCACCGTGTCGCGCAGGTGGCGCAGGATGAGGTCGTCCACCCGCTCGTCGGCGAAGGGCTGGGGCGCGGCGCTGTAGTGGTGCGAGTCGCCCACCACCAGGGAGCCGTCGGCGCTCTGCACCACGATGAGGTGGATGCCGTTGGCCAGCGATTCGGCCTCTTCGCGCTGGAGTTGCTCGCGCAGCGCGGCGGCGGCGGGCAGGTCGCTGTAGCCCCGGTAGCGCACCAGGCTCAGGTCGGCCATGACCGAGCCGGGCAGCCGCAGGCCGGGCTCGGGCATGACGCGCAGCATGTGCAGCAGGCACAGCCGCAGGCTGTGCGGCGCCAGTCGCTCGGCGAACAGGCCGTGGATGTCCGAATGGGTGCAGACCACCACGCGCTCGGCGTGCAGCACGGCGCGCGCGGTGCGCACCCGCGGCGTGGCGACCTCCAGCACCGCCTCGCCGAAGCGGAACACCACGCCATGCGCCTCGGCCAGCCATTGGGTCAGCAAACCGATGGCCGTGCGCGATTCCACCCGCATCTCGTGCGGGCTGTAGAGCACGCCCTGGGCGCCCTCCAGCTGCAGCGCGGGCGCGCGGCGGGCGGCCTCGGCCACGCCGAGCAGTTCGCAGGCCTCGCCCATCTCGGTGCCCATGAACTGTTCGAGCACGGACAGGGCCTGGGGTCTGAATGCCGTCAGGTACAGGCCGTGGTGCACGGCCTCGATGCCGGCCTGGGGCGCGACCTCGCCCCACACCTCGCGGGCCCGTCGGGCGCGGCGCCAGGTGTCGCCCGCACCCTGGCCGGTGACGGTGATGAAGCCGAAGTTGCGGATCGAGGCGCCGACGCAGGCCGCGTCGCGCTCGACCACGCAGACCTTCAGGCCGCGCCGGGCGGCGGTGTAGGCATGGGCCAGGCCGACGATGCCGGCGCCGACGACGATCACGTCGAAAGTGGGGTGGGTTTCCATGGTGCTTTTTCCAGGCGGCAGGGCGGTCTTCTTCGCTGCGCGCTGTGTTTTCAGAGGTTCATCGCCTTCATCGGAGCGGTGCCCGCCAGGCCTGGGTGCGCCGCTCGACCCCATGGCCCGCGGCCAGGTACAGCAGCGTGACCACCGCCGAGGTGGCGGCGATCAGCACCGCCATGGCCGCGGCCGGGCCGGTGTCGCCGGCCTCGTCCAGGTTCAGGATGGCGACCGAGGCCAGCCGGGTGTCGGGCGAGTAGAGGAACACCACGGCCGAGATCGTCGTCATGGCGCTGATGAAGAAATAGCGCGACACGTCCAGCAGCACCGGCAGGCAGATGGGCAGCGTCACGCGCCAGAAGGTCTTGTAGAGCGGCACCTTGAGCGAGGCGGACACCGCTTCGAACTCGGCGTCCAGCGCCTTGAGCGCCGTCACCACGGTGAGGTGGCCGGTCGTGTAGAAGTGCACCACCGTGCACAGCACCATCAGCGGCAGCGTCTGGTACAGGCCGTGCAGCGGGTTGGCCGGCGCGTTGAAAAAGAAGATGTAGCCCAGGCCCAGCACCAGGCCGGGAACGGCCATGGGCAGCATGGCCGCCAGCCGCACCACCGGCCGCAGGGCTTGCAGGCCCCGGGTCTTTTCCAGCAGGTAGGCGCCGACGAACACCACGGCCGTCCCCACCACCGCCGTGCCGCAGGCGAGCTTCAGGCTGTTGGCCAGGGCATCGGCCAGGTCGGCATCGATCAGGCCCGCGACGTAATGGTCCAGGCTGGGCGACAGGTTGTACGGCCACAGCTTGGCGAAGGAGGCGAACACCGCCATGCCGAACATGGCCAGCACCAGGGCGGCGATGCACAGGCAATAGAGCGCCATGGCCGCATCGAATCCGCGCGCGCGCCGCGGCACCAGCGCCACGGCGCGCGCCGTGAGGGTGGCGGTCTGCCGGCGCTGCACCAGACCGTCGATGGCGAAGGTGAGCACCGCCGGCAGCAACAGCAGCAGCGCCACCACCGCGCCGCGCTGGAAGTCGTGCTGGCCGATGACCAGCTTGAAGACGTCGGTGGCCAGCACGTTGAAGTTGCCGCCCACGACCTTGGGAATGCCGAAGTCGGTGATGACCAGGGTGAAGCACACCAGCGCGGCCGAGATCAGCCCGTACTTGGCGCCCGGCAGGGTGATGGTGAAGAATTTGCGCAGCGTGCCGGTGCCGAGCGCATCGGCCGCCTCGTACAGGCGCGCATCGGCCAGCGAGAGCGCCGTGACCAGGATCATCAGCACGTGCGGAAACACCGCGAAGCACTCGGCCAGCACGATGCCCGATGCGCCGTAGATGCCGGTGAACCCCAGCGCCGTCCAGAAGTCCCGGGCCACGCCCTGGTTGCCGAACCAGTAGATCAGCGAGATGGCCGACAGCAGCGAAGGCGCCAGCAGCGGCAGCAGCATCACCGTGCGCAGCAGCGTCTTGGCCGGCATGCAACTGCGGGTCAGCGCATAGGCGAAGGCGAAGGCCAGCGGCAGCACGATGGCGGTCACCAGCAGCGACACCCACACGCTGTTCCACAGGCTGGTGAGCAAGGCGGGCGAGGCCAGGTAGGCGGTGAAGGCCCCCAGCCCCGACACCGCCCCGCCCTGCGGTGCATCCAGCGCCTTCGACAGGATGAGCAGCAGCGGCGCCACCAGTCCGACGCCCAGCAGCGCCACCACGCCCAGCAGGCCGAGGTGGGCCAGCCGGTCGCTCCAATGCACCCGCTGGTGCAGGGGCGCCGCGCGAACGGCCGCCGCCACCGCGCTCATGCGGCGGCGCCGGTGGCGAACACGCGCAGCCGGTCGGCGCGCAGGGCGAAGCGCACGCGCGTGCCTTCGCGCACCCCGAACTCGTCCATCTGGTTGAGCGAATACTGCAGCTGCAGCGGCTGTCCGCCCAGGCCGTCGACGTCGATCTCGGCCAGGCAGTTGCCGCCCAGGAACTCGATGTGGCGCACGGTGCCGGCGCACTGCAGCGGGTCGTCCTGCACGGCGGCACCGACCACGCGGTCCTCGGGCCGCAGGTACAGCGACACCGCGCTGCCCGGCCGGAATTCCGTGCCCGCGCCGGGCACGCACTGCAGGCGCTTGTCGCCGCAGCGGAACCAGTGGCCGCCCTCGGCCACCGCGTCCAGCCGGTTGACCTTGCCGACGAAGTCCGCCACGAAGGGCGATGCGGGTTCGCGGTAGACCTGCATGGGCGTGCCGACCTGCTCGATCACGCCGTGGTTCATGACCACGATGCGGTCGGCCACCGACAGGGCCTCCTCCTGGTCGTGCGTGACCATGATGGTGGTCACGCCCAGTCTGCGCTGCAGCGACCGGATCTCGTTGCGCAGGTGCACGCGCACCGTAGCGTCCAGCGCCGACAGCGGCTCGTCCAGCAGCAGCAGGCCCGGCGACGTGGCCAGGGCGCGCGCCAGCGCGATGCGCTGCTGCTGGCCGCCCGACATCTGCGCAGGAAACTTCGGCCCGCTGCCCGGCAGCCCGACCAGGTGCAGCAGCTCGTCCACGCGCGCCGCGATCCGCGCGCGTCCCTCGCGCCGGTTGACCAGCCCGTAGGCCACGTTCTGCGCCACCGTCAGGTTGGGAAACAGCGCATACGACTGGAACATGATCCCGTAGTCGCGCTCGGCCGGCGGCGCCACCGAGATGTCCCGGCCCGCCTGCACGATGCGGCCGGCGGTCTGGGTTTCCAGCCCCGCCACGATGCGCAGCAAGGTGGTCTTGCCGCAGCCCGACGGCCCGAGAAAACAGACGAACTCCCCCTGGCGGATCGACAGGTCGATGCTGCCGAGCGCGGTGAAAGCGCCGAATCGCTTGTGAATCCCGCGAAGCGCGAGGAAGCTGCCGTCGTCGTTGTCCATCGGTTTTCTACTTCTTCGCTTCGCTCTTGCTGTCGTAGCGCCGGGACCATTCGGCCAGCGTGGCCTCGCGGCTGGCGGCGGCCTGGTCGAAGTCGAGCCGGATCAGGCGCGCTTCATAGTCGTCCGGAATGCCGGCCAGCTTGGGCGCGATGCCCGGCTGGGCGGTGATGGCGAAGTTCTTGCCGTAGAGCTTCATGGCATCTTTCGACGACGCCCAGTCGGCCAGCTTCTTGGCCGCGTCCAGCTTCTTGGTGCCCTTGTAGATGGCGAAGCCTTCCAGGTCCCAGCCCAGGCCTTCCTTGGGGAACACCAGCTCGATCGGAGCGCCCTTGGCCTTGTTGGTGTGGCCGCGGTACTCGAAGGAGATGCCCGCGACGTACTCGCCGGAAGCCGCCATGTTGCAGGGCTTGGAGCCGGAGTGCGTGTACTGGCCGATGTTCTCGTGCAGCGCGTCCATGTACTTCCAGCCGCCGCCCTTGCCACCCTCGTCGCCCCACATCTGCAGCCAGGACACCACGTCCAGGTAGCCGGTGCCGGAGGACGCCGGATTGGGCATCACCACCTGGCCCTTGAACTCGGGCCGGGTCAGATCCTTCCAGGTCGTGGGCAGGGGAATGTTGCGCTTCTTGGCCTCCACGGTGTTGAAGCACACGGTGGCGCCGAACACGTCCATGCCGAACCAAGCGGGCGGGTTCTTCTTGTCGCGGTAGGCCGGCATGATCGCGTCGATGTTCAGCGGCGCGTAGGGCTCCAGCATGCCGTTGCGGTCGAACAGCGCCAGGCTGGTGGCCGCCACGCCCATGACGACGTCCGCCTGCGGGTTGGCTTTCTCGGCCAGCAGCTTGGCGGTGATGACGCCCGTGGAGTCGCGCACCCACTTGATCTCGATGTCCGGGTTCACCGCATTGAACGCTTCCTGGTAGGCCTTGAGCTGGTCGGTCTCCAGGGCGGTATAGACGATCAGCTGCTGCTTTTGCGCGAAGGCCGAGCCAGCCGCAGCGGCCAGGACCAGTCCGAGAATTGCCGCGGAAAGCGGCCGTGGGATGCGTTGCATGGAAATGCTCCAGGGGTTGAACGGGTGGAACTTTGGTGCCCGCCCGTGTCATCCTCATGACATTCTTGCCAAGCAAAATGAGGGCCATGTCGGGCCGATTGTTTTTTGTAGATCGTAGACAATCTGCAAAATCGTCTTTTTTGGGAGAACTTGATCCATGGCCGTCCAGAGCCCCACGAACGCCGCCATCGCACAGCTTCAGGGCAACTCGCTCGCCGGCCTCGTGCAAAACGAGATCGAGCGCATGATCCTGGCTTCCGAGTTCCAGCCCGGGGAGAAGCTGACCGAATCCACCCTAGCCACCCGCCTGGGCGTGTCGCGTGGCCCGGTGCGCGATGCGTTCCGCATGCTCGACGAGGCCGGCCTGGTGCGCACCGAGAAAAACCGCGGCGTCTTCGTGCGCGACATCGCGCTGGACGAGGCCCTGGAGATTTTCGAGCTGCGCGCGGTGATGGAGATGTACATCGGCCGCAAGCTCGCCGAAACCTGCACCGCCGCCCAGACGAAAGCGCTGCGCCAATGGGTCGATGCCATGGACGCGGCCACCAAGGCCGGCAACGCGCAGGACTTCCACCGCTTCAACCTGGAGTTCCACGACGCCCTGCTGCAGCTGGCCGGAAACGCCAAGTTCACCGCCCATTACCGGCGCCTCATCAAGGAGTTGTCGCTGATCCGGCGCCGCAACCTCACCGTCGAATCCATGGCGGTGTACACCCGCGAGCACCGGCAGATCGTCAAGGCGATCGCGGCGCGCAATGCCGAGGCCGCGGGCCAGGCGATGTTCGACCACGTGATGAACAGCCGCGAACGCACCCTGCAGAACTACCACCCCGCGCCAGAAGCCCCCCTCGCCGCGCCGGCCCCGGCGCGCCGGCGGGCCACTCGCACCACCGCCGAGGCCTGACCATGCCGCTGGCCTTCGACGACATCGCCCTGCTGTTCGAGCGCCATGGCGGCACGCAGTACAGCGGCGAGCCGGTCACGCAGACCGCGCACGCGCTGCAGACCGCCTGGCTGGCGCAACAGGCGGGCGCGGACGACGAACTCATCACCGCGGCGCTGCTGCACGACCTGGGCCACCTGCTGCAGGACCATGGCGACACCCCCACGGCGCACGGCATCGACGACCTGCATCAGTTCAGCGCCCTGCCCTTTCTGCGCGGTCTGTTCGGGGACCGTGTGCTCGAGGCCATCCGCTGGCACGTGGACGCCAAGCGCTATCTGTGCGCCACCCGGCCGCATTACCGGTCGGCGCTGTCGGCCGACTCGCAGCGCAGCCTGGTGCTGCAGGGCGGCGTTTTCGGTGCGCAGGAGGCCCGGGCCTTCATCGGTCGTCCGCACGCTGAGGAGGCCGTGCGCCTGCGGCTGTGGGACGACCAGGCCAAGGTCGAGGGCCTGGTCACGCCGGGGCTGGCGCACTTCCTGGGCATTGCGGCGCGGTGCCGCCTGCCACGGCCTGCGGGATCGGCTTGAGCGTTGCGGCGCCGGCAGGTCACCGACACGCTCTAAGATGGCGCCCCGTTGCGAACCCTTCAGTGGGACGGCGCCTTCGGGTTCCGCCCCGTTTTTCCCGTCCCAACCGACGCTTTCCACCATCCACTCACTATGTCTTCCGGCGGATTTCACGTACACGGCCCCCACGACCATGCGGTCGAGCATGCCAGCCAGGGCCACGGCCCCCACGAGGCCCACGCGCACGAGGGCGGCGGATCGTCCACCAGCAAGATCGCCATGTTCACCGCGATCGTGGCGACGGTGGGCGCCATCTTTTCGTATATGGGCGGGGCCACGCAGGCCAATGCCGGGCTGCTGAAGAACGACGCAGCCATCCGCAAGACGGAGGCCTCCAACCAGTGGAATTACTTCCAGTCCAAGAGCACCAAGCAATCGCTGACCGAAATGGCCCGCGACCTGGCGCCCGAGGACCGCAAGGGCAGCTACCAGACCAAGCTGGACCGCTACGAGGCCGAGAAGAACGAGATCAAGACGCAGGCCGAGAAGCTGGAGCGCGAGTCGCTCGACTTCGACCACCAGAGCGAGGCCCAGATGCACCAGCACCACCGCTGGGCCCAGGCCACCACCGCGCTGCAGGTGGCCATTGCCCTGGCGGCCATCGCGCTGCTCACGCGCAAGAAGTGGCTGGAATACGGCATGTACGGCGTGGCCGCCATCGGCCTGGGCGTCGGCACCATGGCGTTCCTGCATTTCTGAGCGCGGCTTCCCCCTCTTCCCGTCTTTGCGAAAGCCCTCTCCCATGGCCCTGCACCTGATTTATGCGCGCGCCGCCAACGGCGTGATCGGCAAGGACGGCACCATGCCCTGGCACCTGCCGGAAGACCTGGCGCACTTTCGCCGGCTGACCAACGGCTGCCCCGTGGTGATGGGCCGCAAGACCTGGGATTCGCTGCCGCCGCGCTTTCGGCCGTTGCCGGGACGCGCCAACATCGTGGTGACGCGCCAGCCGGATTGGCAGGCCGAAGGCGCCCGCCGCGCCGCGGGCCTGCCCGAGGCCCTTCGGATGGCCGAGGCCGAGGGCCCCACCACCTGGGTGATCGGCGGCGCGCAGCTGTACGCGCAGGCCCTGCCGCTGGCCATGCGCATCGAGGCCACCGAGATCGGGCAGGCGTTCGAAGGCGATGCCTATGCGCCCGAACTGGGCCCCGAATGGGTGGAAACCGCCCGCGAAAGCCATCGGAGTGCGGGCGGCCTGCCTTACACTTTCCTGACGCTTGAGCGGCGCTGAAAAACCCCGCCCCTCTGAAAGGGCCGAGTACGGCCGGGTTCGAGGGGTGCGTCCGGGCCTTCAGGCACGCGGTGACCATTCAGTCGATGCAAAATCCGCGTGGCGGAATCGAAGGCGCCTGACCCAGGCCCCGACGCCACCGCTCGCCGGCCAAGGCGACCCCCTTCCTTCCTACGAATTTCCAGCCGAGCCCAACGTGAAACTAGACGCCATTGACCAAAAGATCCTGGATCTGTTGCAGGAAGACGCGGACCAGCAAGGGGCCGAGATCGCCGCCAAGGTGGGGCTCTCGACCACGCCGTGCTGGCGCCGGGTGCAGCGACTCAAGGAGAGCGGCGTCATCAAGAAGAGCGTGGCGCTGGTCGACGCGCAGAAGGTCAACGTCGGCGTGACGGTGTTCGTGTCGGTGCGCACCAGCACCCACACGCAGGAGTGGTTCGACAAGTTCAAGGCCACCATCCAGGTCATGCCGGAGGTCGTCGAGTTCTACCGCATGAGCGGCGAGATCGACTACCTGCTGCGCGTGGTGGTGCCCGACATCGCGGCCTACGACCGGGTCTACAAGAAGCTGATCGCCAGCAACCACCTGTGCGACATCAGCTCCAGCTTCGCGATGGAAGAGATCAAGTTCACCACGGCGCTGCCGCTCAATTACGCGCGGTAGGCATCTGCGGCCCTGGGGCGGCAGGCACACCCGCCCGCCATCTGGCCGCACCAGGCATTTGCTATATTTTTAATAGCAACATGCCCTAGTACTGATTGTGCTGGAGGCATTTTTGGCCGCATGCCTGCGCACCGGCCAGGCGCACCGCCCGTCAACTGCGCCACAGCGCCATGCCGCCCGCCAGGCTCCAGGCCCGGGCGTGGCCCAGCCGGCGCAGCGCCTTGGCCGCCTGCGCGCTGCGGTTGCCGCTGCGGCAAAAGAACAGGACGGGCGTGTCGGGCGACAGGGCCAGCCATTCGGGCAGCGCGTTCACCAGGGCCGACAGCGGCACGGCCTGGCGCTGCACGGGTGCCCCCAGGTCGGGCGCCCGGCCCAGGCGCTGCTCGTAGGGCTCGCGCACGTCCACCAGCAGCAGGGCGGGCTGCGGGGCCTGCAGCATCGCCTGCAGCGCGGCGGGCGCCATGTCGCTGCCCGCGGCGGATGCGCACGGCGAGTCCACACGCACGCCGCACAGCATGGGCTGGCCGCTGGCCTCCTGCGGTGCCATGCCCTGCTCCAGCCGCGCCTTGGCCTGCGCGAAACCCGGGGCGTCCAGGCGCCCGTCGAGCACCTGTGCCAGCAGCGGCTGGGCGGCGCATTCCGTGGCGAGCGTGGTGGCGAAGCGGTGGTCTTCATCGTGCGCGGGCAGCAGCAGCGTCCGGGTGCCCAGGTGTTGCGCCATGCGATGCAGCGACGGCCCGAAGGCGAGCGGCGCGCTCTGCGCGAAATCGCTGCGCCCCAGCGCGCCCGGCATGACGGTGTCGCCCACGAACGCCAGGCGCAGGCCCTGCGCGCCGTGCAGCAGATAGGCCGTGGCATCTTCGGTGTGGCCCGGCGTGGCCAGGCGGGTGAGGTGCAGCGTACCCAGGTCGATCCGCTCGGCGGGCTGCGGCCAGCCCAGGGCATCCACGGCTGCGTCCGCGGCCGGATGGCCGGCCAGGGCGGCACGCAGCGCGGCGGCGGATGACACGTGGTCGCCGTGGCTGTGGGTGTCCAGCACCGCCGCCAGCGTGTAGCCCTGGCAGCGCACCAGCTGGGCCAGCCGCTCGGTCAGCTCGGGCAGCGGATCGATCACGGCGCAGCGGCGGCTGGCGGCATCGGCCACCAGGTAGCAGCATGCGCCATCGACCACGAAACGGGTCACGCCTTCGACGGGCAGCGCGGCCGGCTGGGCCGGGCCCAGGCAACTGGCACGCAGCGATTCGCCGCACGCGCGGATGCGGGCGCAGGCCTCGCCGATGAAGGCAGCATCCGCGGCCGGGCCGAACGACAGCCGCACGGCCGAGTCCGCCTGCCAGGCCGGCAACTGCATGGCCTGCAGCACGTGGCTGGGCTGGGCCTTGGCCGCGCTGCAGGCCGAGCCGCCGCTGACGCGCACGCCCGCGGCGTCGAACAGGTCGAGCAACAGCCGCGAGCCCACGCCCGGCACCGAGAAGTTGAGCGTGGTGGGCAGGCAGAGCCCGGGCGGCGCGTTGAAGACGAGGCCGGGGAAGGCCGCCTCCAGCGCCGCGCCCAGCTGCGCGCGGTAGTCCGCCAGCACCGATGGCGGCTGGAACGTGGTGCCGCCCTGCAGCGCCGCCAGCACCGCGCCCAGGGCAGCGATGCCCGCCATGTTTTCGGTGCCCGAGCGCAGGGCGCCCTCCTGCCCACCGCCGGCCATCATGGGCGTGAACGGCGCGCCCTCACGCACGTACAGCAGGCCGATGCCCTTGGGCGCATAGAGCTTGTGGCCGGAGAACGTGGCGTAGTCGATGGGGTGGTCGGCCAACTGCAGCGCCATCTTGCCCAGGGCCTGCACGCTGTCCACCAGCCACAGCGCGCCGCTGCCCGCCATCGCCTGCGCGATGCCCGCCAGATCGCTGACCACGCCGGTCTCGTTGTTGGCGGCCATGGTGCACACCAGCGCGGCGCGCGGCGCATGGGCGCGCAGCCAGTCGAGGTCGTGCCGGCCATCGTGCGCCACGGGAATGGGCAACACCTGCAGGCCGAGCTGCAGCAGCGTGTTCCAGTGCCGGAGCGCCTCGGGCACCGCCTTGTGCTCGGTCGCGCCGTACAGCAGCAACTGCGGCCCCGCGGCGCCGTCGCCGCCTGCGGCGCGCTGCCTGCGCATATGGTCCAGGGCCGACAGGACGGCGGTCTGGATGCCCTCGGTCGCGCCGCTCACGAACATCAGCTGGCCCGAAGGCGCACCGACCACCCGGCGGGCCCGGGCCCGCACCGCATCCATCAGCGCGCGGGCCTTGAGGCCGGTGCTGTGCGTGCTGCTGGGGTTGCCGTAGTCGTCCGCCATCGCGGCCAGGGCGGCATCGCGGGCGGCGGGCAGGACGGGCGTGGTGGCGTTGGCGTCGAGGTAGATTTCCATGGCGCTGCTTGATTTCCGTTGATCCGGGTAACAGCAACCATGTTAGTGAGCCATATTGAGAATATTTTTCTTATTTTCTGGCTTTATTTGAAATCAGCATCCATCCACCCATGCTTTGGCAAGGCCCGGGGCACGGCGGCGGCTGCCGGCCAAGGCACTGCCGATGCGGTGGGTAGGCCCGCTTGCGCCAGGGCGCTCGTCCACAATAGCGGGTTCGCCGCGGCCGGCCGCTGACCGAGCGGGTGCCGCGATGCCACCCCGCAGGGGATTGCCAGCAGCGAGCGGCCGTCGCGCGCTCCGCGATCCCGGTGAAGTCGAGAGAACCCAGAACATGCAGCAGCCGGCAGAAAACGCCCCCATCACCGCATCGCCATCCGCCCCTGGCACGCCCGCGCCCGCCGCGCCGCATCTGGGCAGCGACTTCTCGCACCACACGCCGATGATGCAGCAGTACCTCGCCCTGAAAGCCGCGTACCCCGACACGCTGGTCTTCTACCGCATGGGCGATTTCTACGAGGTGTTCTTCGCCGATGCCGAGAAGGCCGCGCGGCTGCTGGACATCACGCTCACGCAGCGCGGTCAGTCCGGCGGGCAGCCGGTGGTGATGGCCGGCGTGCCCTTCCACGCGCTGGAGAACTACCTGGGCCGGCTCATCAAGATGGGCGAGTCGGTGGCCATCTGCGAGCAGGTGGGCGAAGTGGGCGCGAGCAAGGGGCCGGTGGAGCGCAAGGTGGTGCGCGTGGTCACGCCGGGCACGCTCACCGACAGCGAACTGCTGTCCGACAAGGCCGAATCGCTGCTGCTGTCGGTGCACCAGGGCCCCCGCGCGCGTTGCGGCCTGGCGTGGCTCAGCGTGACGCAGGGGCTGGTGCACCTGGCCGAATGCACGCACGACGAGGTGGGCGCCTGGATCGCGCGCATAGGCCCGAGCGAGGTGATCTACAGCGCAGGCGTGACCGAGCGCTTCGAGCAGCAGTTGAAGGCGCTGCGCCAGAACGGCACCTTCGCCTGCCCCTTGAGCCTGCGGCCGGACTGGCAGTTCGACGCCGCCTTGGGCGAGCGCAAGCTGCTGGAGCAACTGGGCGCGGCCAGCCTTGCCGCCTGGAGCGCGCAGGACCTGGCCCAGGCCCACGCCGCCGCCGCCGCGCTGCTGGCCTATGCCGAGCACACGCAGGGCCGATCGCTCACCCACGTGCACGGCGTGCGCGTGCAGCAGAGCGACGAGCTGATCGCCCTGCCCCTGGCCACGCGCCGCAACCTGGAACTGACGCGCACGCTGCGGGGCGAAGACGCGCCCACCCTCTTTTCGCTGCTGGACACCTGCATGACCGGCATGGGCAGCCGCCTGCTCAAGACCTGGCTGCTGGAGCCGCGGCGCGACCGCACCGAGGCCCGCCAGCGCCTGTCGGCCACGGAGGCGCTGCGCGGCACGGCCTCGGGCACCGGCGCATGGCAGGCGCTGCGCGGTGAGCTGCGCGGCGTGAGCGACGTGGAACGCATCACGGCCCGCATCGCACTGCGGCAGGTGCGCCCGCGCGAGTTGCTGGGCCTGTGCAAGACGCTACAAAAAGCAGAGCATCTTGCCGGGGTATTCCATGCTTCGGAGCCGTTTTTGGCCCAGATCTTCGACCACCTGCGTCCGCCGGTCGATTGCGGCGAACTGCTGCGCGCGGCCATCCATGAAGAGCCGGCGGCGCTGGTGCGCGACGGCGGCGTGATCGCCCCGGGCTTCGACGCCGAGCTGGACGAGCTGCGCGGCATCCAGACGCACTGCGACACCTTCCTGCTCGACCTGGAGACGCGCGAGCGGGCGCGCACCGGCATCGCCAACCTGCGCGTGCAGTTCAACAAGGTGCATGGCTTCTACATCGAGGTGACCAGCAGCCACCTGGACCGCGTGCCCGACGACTACCGCCGCCGCCAGACGCTCAAGAACGCCGAGCGCTTCATCACGCCGGAACTCAAGACCTTCGAGGACAAGGCGCTGTCGGCGCAGGAGCGCGGCCTGGCGCGCGAGAAATGGCTGTACGAGCAGCTGCTGGACCGGCTGCAGCCGCATGTGCCCGCCCTCACCCGGCTGGCGCATGCGCTGGCCACGCTGGACGTGCTGTGCGCGCTGGCCGAGCGCTCGCTCACGCTCCACTGGTGCGCACCGCAGTTCGCGCCCGAGCCCTGCATCGAGATCGAGGGCGGGCGCCACCCGGTGGTGGAGGCGCGGCTGGCCGAGACCTCGTCCGGCAGCTTCATCGCCAACCACACGCGGCTGAACGCCAACACGCGCATGCAGGTGATCACCGGGCCGAACATGGGCGGTAAATCGACCTACATGCGGCAGGTGGCGCTGATCGTGCTGCTGGCCAGCATGGGCAGCCACGTGCCGGCCACGTCGTGCCGCCTGGGGCCCATCGATGCCATCCACACGCGCATCGGCGCGGCCGACGACCTGGCCAACGCGCAATCGACCTTCATGCTGGAGATGACCGAGGCCGCGCAGATCCTGCATTCGGCCACGCCGCACAGCCTGGTGCTGATGGACGAGATCGGGCGCGGCACGAGCACCTTCGACGGCCTGGCGCTGGCCAGCGGCATCGCCACGCACCTGCACGACCGCACCAAGGCGTTCACGCTGTTCGCCACCCACTACTTCGAACTGACCGAGCTGTCGGCGCGCCACCAGCACGCGGTGAACGTGCACGTGGGCGCGACCGAGTCGGGCTCGAACATCGTCTTTTTGCACGAGATCCAGCCGGGGCCGGCCAGCCGCAGCTACGGCATCCACGTGGCCCGCCTGGCGGGCGTGCCGGGCCCGGTGCTGAACCATGCCCGCCACACGCTGGCCGCGCTGGAAGAGCGGGCCGGCGAGGGCGAAACGCAGGTGGACCTGTTCGCCGAGCCACCCGAGGCCGAGGGGCCGCTGGTGAGCCCGGCGGAAGCGGCGCTGGCCGAGCTACAGCCCGACACCCTGAGCCCGCGCGAGGCGCTGGACGCGCTGTACCAGCTCAAGCGGCTGGTACGGGGCTAGGCCGCGCAGGCCATCGACCTCAGGCGAGGCTGACTTACTCGGCTGGAGAAACCGCGGGCTTCTATTCCTTGCCCGTGCGTTCGAACTTGGTCTTGGCCGCGATCTGCTGGCCTTCGGACAGGCCATCCATGTCGCGGTACAGGTGCACCGACAGAGCGATGGCGCCGGACTTGTTCTTGAGGCTGTGGGGCACGCCCAGCTCGTCAGGCCCGAAGCCGGCCAACGACGCTTCTGTCCGCGCATTTCTTTCGGTCTTTTCGGCCAGCGGCGTGTTGTCTTTCGTTTCGCCGGTCGGTCGGTAGATCCGCTCCGACAACTTGCCCTTCAGGATGAAAGAAGCGCACTCGTTGGGATGGTCGTGGATGGGGGTCTTTTGCCTGGCATCGAACGCGAACAGTTGCAGGCAGAACGACTCTCCCTCCTTCGCGTGGCTGTGCAGCAGATAGCGACCGTAACCCGCCAACTGTGTGGCGTCCTTGGGCTTATAAATATCTGTGGACAACTGGGCTTCCTCCAGCAGGCTCTTGAGGGCGTCCGCCACGCAATCGCGCACGTCCTTGCCCGCCGCGATCTCGGCTTGCACGGAGGCATTTTGCAAAAGCTTCTGAACGCCGGCTTCCAGGCGCTTTTGGTTGGCCGCGTGGGTCTGCCGGGCTTGCAGGGACAGCGTGGTGTACACCTTGTCGAGCTTGGCCTCGCGGGCTGCGATGCCCGAATCCGCGCCCAGCAGCGAGGTGCGTGGGCGCTTGGCCGAAGCACCTTCCGCGCTGGCGTCCGGGGACCGCGCCTGCAGGCCGTCCAGGCGGGCATCGCCGCCCGGCTGGCTCGAACCGGCAGGCCGTTTGTTCGAAGAGGCGGTATCGGCGACTTCGGCGCGTTCGGAACGGGGCGAAACGGCACGGGAAGGGGAAGAGATGGAGCTGGTCGTCATGGTTTGGAAAAAGAGTGGATGAGGAAGAAAAAGCGGGAGAACAACGGCGATCCACCGTGTCGCCACCCACCCGCCATTCTTCGAACCACAAGGCGGAATCCCGCCCGACACGCGAAGCCGATGTCCGGAAATGCGAATGTCTTTTCATATTGCGAAATCATCTGAAACATTGGCGACACGCCGCACTGTTTGTCCCCTGTTTCTGCCGCACCGTCTTGGGGCAAGTCCGCAGCGCAACGGCGACAACGCCTACACTCGACCCTTTGTCCCCCAATTGCCCTCCATGACGTATTGCGTCGCCATCAAGCTCAACGCCGGACTGGTTTTCCTGTCCGATTCCCGCACCAATGCGGGCCTGGACCAGATCAGCTCCTTTCGCAAGATGATGATCTACGAGAAGGCGGGCGACCGATTCATGGTGCTGCTGTCCGCCGGCAACCTGAGCATCTCCCAGTCGGTGCGCGAGATCCTGCAGTCCGAGCAGCTCACCGACCGCGAGGGCGGCGAGCCGATGACGATCTGGAATGCCAAGAGCATGTTCGATGCCGCCCGCGTGCTGGGCGCCGCCGTGCGCCACGTGCATGAACGCGACGGCGCTGCGCTCAAGCGCTCGGGTGTGGACTTCAATGTCTCGCTGGTGTTCGGCGGGCAGATCCAGGGCGAGGGCATGCGGCTCTTTCAGGTGTACTCGGCGGGCAACTTCATCGAAGCCACGTCCGAGACGCCGTACTTCCAGGTGGGCGAATCCAAATACGGCAAGCCCGTGCTCGACCGCGTGCTGACGCCCGACACGCCGCTGGACGAGGCCGCCAAGTGCGCGCTGGTGTCCATGGACAGCACGCTCAAGTCCAACCTGTCGGTGGGGCTGCCGCTGGACCTGGTGGTGTATGAGGTGGGCCAGTTCGCCACCGACAAGATCGTCTGCATCGACGAGCACAACCCCTACTTCCGCATGCTGCACAACAGCTGGGGCGAGAAGCTGCGCGAGGTGTTCGACAGCATCGAAGACCCCGCATGGCACGGTGGCCTGACCGAAGTGCCGATCAAGGTCGAGCCGTCGCGCAGCCGCCCGATCAAGAAGATCACCAACCCGCGCGACAAGCTCGTCTGACGCCCTGGCGGCACGCCGCCACAGCAGCAGCCGCCGAAGCCCCATGCTCCCCATCGTCTTCTCGCACGCCAACAGCTTTCCGGCAGGCACCTACTCGGTGCTGTTTCGCCACCTGAAGGACCGGGGTTTCGATGTCAGCGCGCTGGACCGCTACGGGCATGCGCCCGAGTACCCCGTCACCAACAACTGGCCGCACCTGGTGCAGCAGCTGGCCGATTTCGCGCAGGAGCAGGTGCAACGCGTGGGCGGGCCGGTGTTCTTCGTGGGCCACTCGCTGGGCGGCTTCCTGAGCGTGATGGCCGCCGCACGCAACCCCGAACTGGCGCGCGGCGTGCTGATGATCGACTCGCCCCTCATCAGCGGCTGGCGCGCCAGTGCGCTGGGCATGGCCAAGCAGACGCAGCTGGTGGGTGCCGTGTCGCCCGGCAAGGTCAGCCGGGCCCGGCGCAATGCCTGGGCCAGCCCCGACGAGGCGCTGGAGCATTTCCGCAAGAAGAAGGCCTTCGCGCAGTGGGACGGCGAGGTGCTGCGCGACTACATCCAGCACGGCCTGCGCGAGCACGAGGGCCGGCACATGCTGCATTTCGACCGGGCCGTGGAGACCGCCATCTACAACACCCTGCCGCACAACCTGTCGCAGCTGCTGCGAGCGCACCCGCTGCGCTGCCCTGCGGCGTTCATTGGCGGGCGCTCATCGGCCGAGGTGCGGCAGGTGGGCATGGCGATGACGCTGTCCATCACCCAGGGGCGGGTGATGGTGCTCGACGGAAGCCACCTGTTCCCGATGGAGCAGCCCAAGACCACGGCCGCCGCCATCGAGGCCGCACTGTTGAATCTCATGGCGGTCCGGGCCGCCTGATCCGTCGGCTCCCTGATCGCCCTGTGCCGGCTCCGCACCGTGCGAGAGTGCCGCCCAGACGATCTGCCGAAATCAAGCACGAGGACGCAGAGCGCATCCGCCGTATGAAAGGTCGCGCCCATGGCCGGTGCCGCCCGCCGCCCGCCGCCCGCCGCCCGCCGCCCGCCGCTGCCTGGCACCCGCTTTTCGTGGGCCCCACGCACCGCACCATCAAAAAAATGGAATCTGCGGAGAAAGTTCTTCTACACTGCGGCAGCGTTACAACGTGATACAGCATGCCCCGTACCCACACCGTCCGCCCCCGCTGCGCTGCTTCCCGGCCCCGCATGGCCCTCTGCCCGCCCTGCGGCGGCTTGCGCACATGACACATCGCCCGGCACCCTCCGGCGGGCGCTGCGCCCGCCATTCGCGCACGGTGCGCTGACGCCCAAGCCATCGCGCCTCTCCCATTGCCACCGTTGCCATGCGCCTGTTTTCCCGCCTGCATCCGTGGTCTCCAACCTTCCTGCGGTGCTGGCTGCGCCGCATTCTTCCGGGGTGCGTGGTGGTGGTGATGTCCGCATTGCTCGCCCCCGCCGCCCAGGCCGCGCAACCGCTGGTGCTCCGAGATGGCATGCCGTCCGTGAACCTGTGGCACACCTTCACGGTGCGGGCCGACCGCACCGCGGCGCTGACGGCCGAGGAAGCCCTGGCAAACCCTGCCGCATTCGCCGCACCGGCCCACACGGGCGGATCGCTCGGAGTGCATGCGGGCGCCCTGTGGCTGCGCGCCACGCTGATCAACCAGGCGGGGGCGAACACGGAGTGGGTCGTGAACATCGATTACCCCGCCCTGCACCAGGTGGACCTCTATCTGGCGCAGGGCGGCCGCATCGTGCAGCAGGCCGCCATGGGCAACATGCGCCCGTTCAGCCAGCGTCCCTGGCAATCGCGCACCCCGGCGATGGGCCTCAAGATGACCGCCGGCGTGCCCTACGAACTGCTGGTGCGCGTGCGCACGGGCGGCAGCATGGTCCTGCCCGCCACCGTGGCGCAGGCCCCGCAGTTTCTCTCCGACGCGCTCGCCGAGCAGATGCTGCAGGGCCTGTTCGCCGGGCTGGCCCTTTGCCTGCTGATCTACAGCCTGGGGCAATGGATCGGAGGAGGCGAGCGGCTCTTTCTGCACTACGCGCTGCTCGTCGCGGCAAGCGCGGGCTTTTGCCTGCAGCTCTTCGGGATCGGGGCACAGTACCTCTGGCGCGACCAGCTCTGGATCGAACTGCACATCGCGACCCTGTGCGGCTTCGCGGCACTGGCAACCACCTTCCTGTTCCTCGGGCAGGCCCTGCTGGAGGGCAAGGCGCGTGGCGGTTTCTTTCGTGCCATGCAGGGCGGTGCCGCGGTCAGCGCGGTGCTGGGCGCCGCCTTTCTCGTGGACGGGATCGACACGCGCATGGCCATGGTGCTGCTCACCGCCCTGGGCCCCCTGCCCTGGCTGATGAGCGTGCCGGTGGCCTGGGCCCGCGCGCGGCGGCGCGATCCGCTGGGTGCCACGCTGCTGCTGGCAGCCGCCGCGTTCTTCATCGCGGCGGCTGCCATGGCCGGCCTGTCGCAAGGCCTGCTGCCGGCCAACGGCTGGACGCTGCATGCCCTGCAGATCGGCACGGTGGTGGACATGCTGCTGTTCATGCGCGTGCTGGGGCTGCGCACCGCGGCGCTGGGCCGGGCCGCGCGCGATGCCCGCCGCGAGCGCGACGCCATGCGCTCGCTCGCGCACACCGACCCGCTCACCGGCCTGGCGAACCGGCGCGGGCTCGACCTGGCGCTGGCGGCCGCCATGGCCCGTTGCACGCCCGAGCATCTGGCGGCCGTGTACATGCTCGACCTGGACGGCTTCAAGCCGGTGAACGACAGCCACGGACACGACGTGGGCGACCAACTGCTGGTGGCGGTGACGGCGCGCCTGCACGAACACCTGCGCCACACCGACACCGTCGCCCGCATCGGCGGCGACGAGTTCGTGGTGATGGCCAATGACCTGGCCAGCCCCGAGCAAGCGCATGCGCTCGGCAACCAGTTGCTGGATGCATTTCGCACCCCCATCGTGCTGGGCGATCTCGAACTGTACGTGGGCCTGACCATCGGGTATGCCCTGGCGCCACTGGACTCCACCGAGCCGGCCCTGCTGATCAAGCTGGCCGATGCCGCCATGTACACCGGCAAGCAAAGCGGCAAGTTCTGCGTGCGGCGCAACACCGGGGACCTGGCGCTGTCTTCCGCCTAGTGCCGCCCCGGCCGACCCTCACCGCCCCTCCACCTCGAGCACCCTTTTTCCGTCCATCGTCCAACCACCCAAGGAGCTTCACCCCATGGCCCATCGCAAGAGTCCCGCCCGCATTGCCAAGGACGCCCGCGTCGCCCACCTGAACGCACTGGCCGCCAGCCAGCCCGCAGACGATCCCACCCCCTGGCAGGCGCTGGCCGCGCTGGAAGACGGCCTGCTCGGGCGCATCGTCGTTCCCGGCGATCCGCGATACGAAGAGGACCGAAAGGAGTCCAACCCGGCCTTTCAGTCCTACCCGTGGGTCATCGTGTACTGCGCTTGCGAGACCGACGTGGCGCTGTGCCTGGCCTACGCCCGCACCTTCAACGCCTGGGTGGCCGTGCGCTCGGGCGGCCACAGCACCGCCGGCTATTCGGTCAACAGCGGCATGGTGATCGACCTCAGCCTGCTCTGCGGCGTGGTGCTGGATCGCGCCCAGGCGCTCGTGCATGTGCTGCCCGGCACGCAATTCGAACAGTTCAATGCCGCGATGAACCACACCGGCTGGCACGTTCCCACCGGCGCCTGCGGCAACGTGTGCGTGGGGGGCTTCGTGCAGGGGGGCGGCTACGGCTACACCTCGCGCGCCTTCGGCATCCAGAGCGACCTGGTGGATTCGATGCGCGTGATGCTGGCCGACGGCACCACCGTGACGGCCAGCAAAACGGAGAACCCGGACCTCTTTTGGGCGCTGCGCGGCGGCACGGGGGGCAACTTCGGCGTGGTGCTGCAGGTGACCTACCGCATGGTGCCGCTCGACCAGGTGTGGGCATGGTCCATCAGCTGGGATGCGGCGCACGCCGCGCAGGTGCTGGAACTCTTCCAGACCAGCTACATGAAGATGGGCGCGCCCGACACGCTCGGCTACATGATGAATCTGGGCTACCTGAACGGCAAGCCCGTGTACATGGTGCAGGGCATGTTCTGCGGTTCGCGCGAGGATGGCATGCACGCCATCGCCTCCCTGCTGGCCGTGCCGAGCGCGAAGCTGCTGGTGGACAAGACGGGCACCTACCCGGACATGAACAGCTACCTGGAGAACGAGCCCTACGAGTTGCCCGACCACCTGCCCGCGCACATCTGCGAATCCAAGGCCAGCGCGTACATCGCGCAGCCGGTCACCCAGGCCCAGTGGCAGCAGCTGGTGGACTACTTCAGCACCTCGCCCAACACCTGGTCGCTCGCCTACCTGGAGCCCTATGGCGGCGCCATCAACCGTTACCCCGCGGCCGACAGCGCCTTCATCCACCGACACATGGACTGCGACCTGGTGGTGGACGTGTTCTGGCGCGACGAAGAAGAGCGCGCCCACATGGAGCTGTGGCTGGCAGGCCTGATGGAGCTGGTCAAGCCGTGGCTGTGCGGTGCCGTGTACCAGAACTACCCCGATGCCACGCTGGAGAACTTCGCCGATGCCTACTGGGATGCCCCCACGTACGCCAAGCTGCAGCAGGTCAAGCTGCAGTACGACCCGACGAACTTCTTCCACTACGCGCAGAGCATCGCGCTGCCGCCGCCTCCGAAAGACTGATCCGGAGCGTGCAAGCCGCACATGCCACTCGCCGCGAGGACGGGCGGCATGCCGGCCAGGCCGCCCGTTCGGTCAAGGCCGCTCGGCAGGCGGCTCGGCGTAGCGCACGCAGCCCGAGCCCGCGCGCTTGGCGGCATACATGGCCTGGTCCGCCCGGCCCATGAGCACCTCGATATCGCCCTCGATGGGCGGATACGTCGCCACACCGATGCTGGCGCCCACGCGCACGTCGCGCCCCTCCACCCGCATCGGCTGGCCCAGGGCATCGATGATGCGGTGGCCCAGGCTGTGGGGGGCACCATGGTCCACGTCGGTGTCCAGCATCACCAGGAACTCGTCGCCCCCGAGGCGTGCCACGGTGTCCTGCGCGCGCACCACGTTGCCCAGGCGCTTGGCCACGAGCCGCAGCACCTCGTCGCCCACCTTGTGGCCCTGCTCGTCGTTGATCTTCTTGAAGCCATCCAGGTCGATGAAAAGCAGCGCCACCGTGCCGGCCTGGTGGCGCGCGGCCTCCAGAGACCGCTCGCAGCGGCGGTGGAAAGCCGAGCGGTTGTACAGGCCGGTGAGCGAGTCGTGATTGGCCAGATACTGCTGCTGGCGCGAAATCTCGATCTTGGAAGAAACGTCCTGCACCAGCGACATGATCGAGGTCACCCGCCCTTCGGCGTCGGTGAGCGCGGAGTTGAACCACTCGCA
Source organism: Acidovorax sp. BLS4 (assembly GCF_032929295.1). Classification (NCBI taxonomy): domain Bacteria; kingdom Pseudomonadati; phylum Pseudomonadota; class Betaproteobacteria; order Burkholderiales; family Comamonadaceae; genus Acidovorax; species Acidovorax sp. BLS4. Next base: position 3,089,600 of record NZ_CP136797.1, on the reverse strand, counting down.
GTGCATCTCGGTGCCGTCGCCGCGCAGAAAGCAGGTTTCCACGCGGTTCTGGGATTCGCGGCCCGATTGCAGGCTGGCCAGGGCCTGGGTGAGGTTCTCGTCCATGGCCGCCGTGCCCGGCAATGCCAGCAGCGACCGCGCCTCGATCTGCACCACGTCTTCCCAGCCCATCAGCTGGATGGCACGGCGCGAGCAGTGCAGCAGCCGCAATTCGTGGTCCATCTCCAGCACGGCCAGAGGGCTGTTGTCCATGTGCGAAGACAGCCGCTGGTTGGCCGCGCGCAAGGCATTCATGGTCACCTGCAGCTCATGCACATCCAGGGCCGTGGTGACGAAGCCGTCGATCTCGCCCTGGGCGTTGCGCCAGGGCGCAAGGCAGATGGTGCGCCACTCCTCGAAGCCTTCGGGGTTGTGCACCAGGCGCTGGTAGTTCAGGCGCTCGCCGCGCAACACCCGCTCCACGAACGGCATGAAGCGCGAATGGTTGTAGTCGCCGTACAGCTCCAGCAGCGTCTTGCCCACCAGCTCCGAGGCGGGCGCGCCGAACCAGCGGGCGTATTCGTCGTTCACGTACACCACGCGCTGCTGCCGGTTCACCGCCGCCACGGTGGCGCCCACGCTGCGTGTGAGCAGCCCCAGCATCTCTTCGGCTGAAAACTCGGCAGCCGCCCTCGACGCGGGCAGCGTGCGAAATCCCGGCAGCTCGTTTGGCGTCATACGGCGGGAACCTTTGACTGTTGTCGTTGGCGGCGTGGGCAACCGGGGCTAAAAGGGGCGCTGCGGCAGCCTGCCGCTGCCATTCCCCGGCATTCCGGCTTGCGCGGGGCAGCTTATCACTTTCTGTTACCAATGCCTCAGCGGATGGGCTGGCGGGCCGCCGCTGGCGCGAGTGGCCGGCGCCCGTCAATCCGCCCAGGTCACCCACCCGGTCCAGGCGGTCACCAGCACCACGATGCCGAAGCCGATGCGGTAGTACGCGAACGGCACAAAGCTGTGCGTGCTGATGTAGCGCAGCAGCCAGCGCACGCAGAGCCAGGCGCTGATGAACGAGAACACCAGCCCGACCGCGAACAATGGCACGTCGCCCACCGTCAGCAGGTGCCGCTCCTTGTACAGGCTGTAGACCCCCGCACCGATCAGCGTCGGGATGGCCAGGAAGAACGAGAAGTCGGTGGCCGCCTTGCGAGACAGCCCCAGCAGCATGCCGCCGATGATCGTGGCGCCGCTGCGGCTCGTGCCAGGCACCATGGCCAGGCACTGCGCCAGCCCCACCTTGAGGGCATCGAGCGGCGTCATGTCGTCCACCTCGTGCACGCGCACCGCGCGGGGCGAACGGCGCTCGGCCCACAGGATGACGAAGCCGCCCAGGATGAACGTACTGGCCACCACCACGGGCGTGAACAGGTGCTCCTTGATGAGCTTGCCAAAGATCAGCGCCAGCACCACGGCGGGCAGGAATCCGATGATCACGTTGAGTGCGAAGCGCCGCGCCTGCCGCTGCGTGGGCAGCGCCACCACGGTGGCCCGGATCTTCTGCCAGTAGACCAGAATCACCGCGAAGATCGCCCCGGTCTGGATGGCGATATCGAAGACCTTGGCCTTGGCATCGTCGAACCCGAGCAATGAACCCGCCAGGATCAGATGCCCGGTGGAAGAGATGGGAAGAAACTCGGTCAGGCCCTCGACCACCCCCATGATGGCGGCCTTGACCAACAATACGACATCCACTGGCGCTCCTTGAAATGACAGGCGGGATTATCGGCGCGCGGCAAGAGCGGCGGAAGATCCCGGAGCGCCATGGCACGGCGGCCTTCTCGCCTCGGCTCAAGCATCAATTCCATTGGTGCTCAGCAAGAAGATATATCGTTTTCGGTTATGCCTTTTGTTTTCTAAAGTCTGGGTCATGTCGAACTTCCACACCACGGCGACGCCATGACAGACACCCCTGCACGCATTCCTTTCCATCTTGCTTTTCCCGTCCGCGACATCGCGGAAGCCCGCGCTTTCTACGGGCAGCTCCTGGGCTGTCCTGAAGGGCGAAGCGCTCCGGAGTGGGTCGATTTCGATTTCTACGGCCATCAGATCGTCGCCCACCTGGCACCCGAGGAATGCGGCCACAGGGCGAGCAGTGCCGTCGACGGGCACGACGTCCCCGTTCGGCATTTCGGCGCCATCCTGCCCATGGACACATGGCAGGCGCTGGCAGACAAGCTGGCCGCGGTGCATACGAAATTCGTCATCGAACCGTACATCCGGTTCAAAGGCGAACCTGGCGAGCAGGCAACCATGTTCTTCCTGGACCCCTCGGGCAATGCCATCGAGATGAAGGCTTTCGCAGACCTGGGTTCGCTCTTCGCCAAGTGAGAACGCGCGATGCACCTTCCCTCACCACCCGCGCTGGCGTGACCGCGGTGCGCATGGCGCTTGCGGCTTCGGCCTCTGCACAAACCGATACCTTGAAAAAGATCAGGGAGTCGGCGACGGTCACGGTGGGCATTCGCGATGTATCCGGCGCCATGCCGTTCACGAAGGGGCTGTGCAACCCGACCGGCTTCAGGTGAGATAGCGACCGGTGACGCCACGGACCCGCATTGCGCTCTTTCGAAACGGTACGGTGGCCAACCTGTTGGACTTTGCGCAAAAGAAGGGGCAGGCCCCGGAGATCGCGGCCCGGACGGACGGTCTGGTCATCACATCCGCCACGGCCGTGATCCGGGTCGACAGGGAAAAGGCTGCCATCGGGGCCGACCACGCCACCGCGGTATCCCTGCTATGGCGCTTTGGGACGGCGGAAGGCCAGCATTTGCGCCTTGGCCCCGGCGGGAGCCTTCACGCGGCCGATCTGCGAAGCCTCTGCCAGGCTGCGCGAGAAGTGGGCGACGAACGGCGAACGGCTCTGGGCCCGACGCTGGAGCAACCCGATTTCACGATGGAAGGTGTGTTCCTGCAGCGAGATCACACGCACGCCATCGGGCAACGGCAGGTGGGCTTCCACCAGCGGAACCAATGCAACGCCCACCCCTTTCGATGCGAGATGAATGAGTCCGGGAATCTCATCCAGTTCGACGGCCTCATTGACCGCCAGGCCCTGGCGCCGCAGGAAACCTTCGACCATTCGGCCACCGAACGAGACCCGGTCGTAGCGAAGAAATGGCCGAGCCTGGATCAAGGTACGCCAATCCTTGCGCGCCGTCTCCTCCTTGGGAACGATCAGCACGAAGGGCTCGTGGACGAGCGATTGCCACGCCAGGTCGGGGGGCATGCCGAAAGGAGGGCGGATCATCACCGCGGCATCGATTTTTCCCGCGTCGAGATCGTCCATCAACCGCATGGAGACACCGGGAGATACATGCACGCGGACCTGCGGAAACAGGCGCCTCAGTCCCTCCAGCGCACGGGCCACAAGCGTCGGCTGCGCCGAGGCAATGGAGCCGATGCGCAGAACACCTTGCGTGGCGCTTTCATCGGGGGGATCACCGAGCCTTGAAAAGAGCGCGCAGATGACCTCCGCACGCTCGACAGTCGTCTGTCCGGCCGCATTCAGCGTTGCAGAACGGCCGGTCCTGTCGAACAGGGGAAATCCCAACGCGTCCTCCAGCCGCTTGATCTGGCTGCTGACGGCCGACTGGGTCAGTCCGATCTGCTCCCCCGCTGACGCGAAGGTTCCGTATCTGCAAACCGCGATGAGGGTCTTGAGCTCGGGGATCATCTCCGAAGCATCCCAGAAATCGATGGAAAACCCAAAAAACCGCTGATTTTCTGGTGGCTCAGTCAGAGCGCCGCAGGAGAGCCCGCCTAGAAGTAGCCGTGCGACGGCACCTGCACCTCTTCATCATTGGCAGCACTGCCGGCCCCCACGGGCTCCTGCACCACGACCTGGTTTCGCCCGCCTTGCTTGGCCATGTACATCGCGGCATCGGCACGGGCGAAGAACTCGAGGGCAGTCTCACCCAGCACGTATTGGGTGACACCGATCGACACCGTCACCCGGCCCCGCAGGCGGGGGTTTTCCCAAGCGTGCGACTCCACCTGCACGCGGATGCGCTCGCAGGTGTTCAGCGCAGGCAGCAAGGGCGTCGCGGGAAAGATCACCAGGAATTCTTCGCCGCCGTATCGACCGAAGAAATCGTCAGCCCGCACGGCGCCCTGCCCCAGCTTGGCAAAGGTGCGAAGCACTTCGTCCCCCTCCAGGTGGCCCATTTCGTCGTTGATCCGCTTGAAGTGATCCAGATCCACCACGGCCAGGCAAAGCGGAATGCCGCTTTCGTCCGCCAACTGCTTTTGCTCTTCGAGGGCGGCCAGGACGGACCGCCGATTCAGGCATCCCGCCAGGGCATCACGGCGCGCGCTTTCGGTAATGGAGCGTACTTCGCTGCTTTTCTTTTGCAGCAACCGGTGCAACATGCGCACACGCCCCATCAACAGCACATAGGCGGGTAATGCCAGTGCCAGCGACACGATGTGCAGTACTTCCAGGCGCAGCAATGCGGCATTCTCGTCCTGGGCATAGTGCAAACCGCTGATCGCTCCGTAGACCGCAAGGATACCGACGCACACCGCCAGTGCCATGTTGCGCGACAGGGTGAACAGGCCATAGGCCATGACCACGAACAAAAACGGCGCCAGAGCGATCTGCGTGACGGGCTCCAGATAAAAAACCAGAAGCAATGCGCCCGCCGAGCCGATCACGATGGGCAACCGCATTTGGCGGTCGGCGAAATGCTCGTGGACACCCAAATAGAAAAGGCCCATGAAAGCGACCACCAGCAATGCGATGAGGGCCGCGACCACCAGCACCGTGGAAAAGCCCACCACGCCCAGGGCAAAGTAAACCAGCACGCAAGCCAGATACAGCAAGCACAGCAGGACCGGCACCATCCGCGTGCGGGGGCGGTCCATGCGCCGCCGCAGCATCAAAGCCACCCCCAGCTCCGATTGGGGTGAATGCGTGGAGGGCTCGAGTTCGTGCAACTCTTCGCTCATTGGAAACGCATCCGTATTTTCAAAGCGCATGCGCCGGCGGGCACGTAACGTGTCCCATAAATCCCTAAAACCCATGGAAGTGTTTCCTTACGATCGAACCGATGCTCGCGCCTTGACCAGTGATAAGCAAAATTTCATTGCCAATATTACATATTGGTTCATTCAGGACAATAGTCGAAGCGCAATTGATAGGCTTTCTCGACATCCCATTCAGGAAATCGAGACAGTGGGCGGTTTAAAACGGACCTTGCCTACAAGCCTTTACTCAATAAAACAGTAAGACAGCAGCCCGTCGCACGGCAACGCGCGCCCCGGCGCGGGCTCCGAGCGTAACCGGGTCGCGTGCTCTCGTTTCAACGAATGCGAACCGAGTTGCGCGGTAAACACCCGTTGGCGATTGGAAAGAGCGGCAGCTTAAAGGTCAAAGGAGGTTGCTTGGTTTCCCAGTCACGGATCCAACCCGTGAGAAGCCATCAAAAACCATATGAAACACATATACTTCACATACGTATCGTATAGAGGTGACTGATGGGAATCGTCAAAATTTCGGATCTGATGCACGAAAACCTGCGCGTGGCAGGCAACGCACTCAGCCGATCGATCAATGCGCAGGCCGAGCACTGGATGCGCGTCGGCATGCTCACCGAGCTGTATCCGGAGTTGAACCACCGGGAAATCTGCCAACTGCTGATCCGCGCCGAGCTCGCCGGGGGACTGGACATCTCGGTGGCTGCAACGGCCTCCTCGGGCAAGCCCGCCCCCTCCTCGCCCGGGCAACACTGATGACCAGCGACATTCGCATCAAGTCGGCCGAGCAGATCGCGATGGCCCGGCAGGCGGGGCAACTGGCCGCGGAGGTCCTCAGCATGGTGGCACCCCACGTCGTGCCCGGCGTGAGCACCGAGGCGCTCGACCGCATCTGCCATGACCACATCGTGAATGTCCAGGGCGCCATTCCAGCCAACGTGGGCTACCAGGGGTACCCCAAGACCATCCTGACCTCCGTCAACCAGGTGGTTTGCCATGGCATCCCTTCGCCCGACAAGATCCTGCAGCAGGGCGACATCGTCAACATCGATGTCGCCGTCATCAAGGATGGATGGTTCGGCGACACCAGCCGCATGTACTTCGTCGGCGCCCCCAGTACCTTGGCCCGGCGCCTGGTGGAGACGACCTATGAAGCCCTGCGGGCGGGCATCCAGCAGGTCCGACCCGGAGGGACGCTGGGCGACATTGGCCATGCCATCCAGTCCGTGGCTCACCGGGAGCACTTCAGCGTGGTGCGCGAGTACTGCGGACACGGCATCGGTCAGGTCTATCACGAAGATATGCAAGTGCTGCACTACGGCCGCCGCGGAGAGGGGCTGCGGCTGGAACCGGGCATGGTGTTCACCATCGAGCCGATGCTCAACGCGGGCAGACGCGAGACCCGGCAACTGTCCGATGGGTGGACCGTGGTGACGAAGGACCGATCCCTCTCCGCCCAGTGGGAACACATGGTGGCGGTCACGCCCGAGGGGTACGAGGTGCTCACCGCCTGGCCCGAAGGGACGGGCACCTACCCGCCCCTGACCGCCGGCAAGCCAGGTCCCTGATCCCAGCCCAGCGGCCCCTCTACCTCAGAATGGGCGTGACGCCGGGAAGCTCGCACGCATAGATCGCATTGCGCAGGGCGGCAATGACCTCGTAGCGGGGAAAGCTCCTGCGCCAGGCCAGCACGATCCGACGCACGGGTGGCGGCTGGCCGGATTCCTGCTGGATGGGCAGGTAGCGGATCTGGTTGTCGTCGTTGCGGCGGCGCTTTTCGGCGGGATGCTCATCGTCCTTGCGCCGCTTGTAGCCCGAGTGCATCTGGTCCTGCGGCACCGACAGGCGCGGCACGAGGGTAATGCCCATGCCGCGCGAGACCATGTGCTTGATGGTTTCCAGCGAGTAGCCTTCGAAGGTGTGGCTCACCCCTTCCGCATCGCCCAGGGCCGGCGCTGCCTCCGGGCTCAGTGCTTCCAGGTGTTCCCGCAAACTCTCGTCCGCCTCCAGCAGCAGCAGCGTCTCGCCCTGCAGCTCGGTCGTGGAGACGCTTTCACGCCGCGCCAGGATGTGCGAGGCAGGCACCGCCGCGATCAGGGGTTCGTCGTACAGGGCCGCCTTGGCCAGCCCGGTGGAGCGAAAGGGCTCGGCCATGATGGCGCAATCGATCTCCCCCGTGCCCAGCATTTCGATCAGCCGCTCCGTGAAGCTGCCCTTGAGAATGAGCTCCATCTGCGGCGTGCGGGCCTTGGAGTGGTGCACCAGCTCGGGCAGCAGATACGGACCGACGGTATAGGACACGCCGATCTTGACCGTGCCGGCCAGCGGGTCCTTGCCGCGCTGGGCGATTTTCTGGATGGCGGCCGCATGCTCGAGGATCCGCCGGGCCTCGTAGACGATCTCCTCACCCACCGGCGTGACCGACACCTGTCCCGCCGTGCGCTCGAACAGCTTGAGTTCCAGTTCCTCTTCCAGCTTCTTGATGGCCATCGACAGCGAGGGCTGGGAGACATTGCAAAGGTGGGCTGCGCGGCTGAAACGCTTTTCCTGCGCAAGGGCGACGATGTACTTGAGTTCGGTGAGCGTCATTGTCTGGGGCGAAAAGGGACGGCAGCTGGGGTGAATCGGTTTAACACCAATCCATGAAGCAAGTATTACGCTGATTTCATTGCGCCGACTGAATACGCCGATGCGGGCATCGCGTCATTGCCTGCGCCAGGACCGGAGGTGCACCGGGGGCACGGTAGCACCCTCCTGGCCACCGCTGGTTTCCAACCGCTTCACCAGACGCTCACCGCGCCCCTGCCCCGCCTTCCCACCGCGCCTGCCATCCCCCACCCAGCGCCTGCACCAGCGTGGCGGCCGCCAGCTGTCGGTTCACCTGCAGCTGCAGCAGCGCGCGCCGTGCCGACAGCGCGGTGACCTGGGCCGTCACCACCTCGGTGTAGCTCACCTGGCCCTCGCGGTAGCGGTTCAGCAGTTGCTGCTCGGTGAGGTTGGCGGCCGACACGGCTTCCTGGCGCAAAGGCTCCTGCGCCTGCAGCGTGCGCAGCACGGTGAGCTGGTCCTCCACGGCCTGGAAGGCGGTCAGCACCGTCTGGCGGTAGGTGGCCGCGCGGGCGTCGCGGGCGGCCTCGGCCCCTTCCACCCGGGCGGCGATGGCGCCGCCGTCGAACACCGTCTGCGCCACCGACAGCCCCAGCGACCACAGCGCGCCGGAGGCGCTGAACAGATCGCCCACGCTGGTGCCGCTGCGGCCCAGCGAGGCCGTGAGGCTCAGGCTGGGGTAATAGGCCGAGCGCTGCACGCCGATCTGCGCATTGGCCGCGGCCACCGCACGTTCGGCCGCAGCGATGTCGGGACGGCGCTGCAGCAGGGTCGACGGAATGCCTGCGGGCACCTCGGGGGCCCGCATGTTCCAGGGCGCGGGCGGCAGCGTGAACGAGGCCGGTGCCACCCCCGTCAACACGGCGATGGCGTGTTCGTAGCGGGCGCGGTTTTGCTGCATGGTGGCGAGGTCCGCGCGCGCGTTGGCCAGCTGGGTGCGGGCCTGCAGCACGTCGGAGTTGGCCACCACGCCAGCGGCGTAGCGGTTCTGGGCGATCTGCAGGCTGCGCTCGTAGCCCTGCACGGTGGCCTGCAGCAGGTCGATTTCGGCATCGGCTTCGCGCAGCTGGAAATAGGCCGACACCAGCGAGCCCACGGCGGACAGCCGGGCGGAAGCCAGATCGGCTTCGCTGGCCTGGGCATTGGCGCTGGCGTTGTCCACTGCACCGCCCAGGCGCCCCCACAGATCGGGTGCCCAGTCCGCACCCAGTGCCGCCTGGGTGGTGGTACCGCGGCGGGTGGAGCCCTCGCCGCCCGCGCGCGAGCCGCTGCCCGACAGGCTGACCGAGGGCAACAGGCCGGCGCGCTGCTCGCGCACCAGCGCCTGCGCCTGGGCGTAGGCCGCCACGGCGGCCGCGATGTTCTGGTTGGACAGTTGCACCTGCGAGGCGAGGCGGTTCAGGTCGTCGTCCTGGAACAGCGTCCACCAGTCGCCGCGGTCGATCGCATCGGCGGGCGCGGCGGGCTGCCACACCGCCCCCGCTTCCTTGAAGGCGGTGGGCAGGGGCAGTTCGGGGCGCTGGTACACGGGCGCCACGGAGCAGGCGGCCAGGGGCAGCAGCGCGCCCAGGCAGGCCACGCGCACGGCGCGGGGTGCCCAGGCAAGGGAGGGAAAAGCGGATGTCATGGTTGTTGCAGTGGAGACGCAGCGGCACCCGCAGGCGGGGCCGCGCGGCTCAGTTGGTGTTCGTTGGCGGAGCGGCGGCGCAGCTTGTCCAGCAGCACGTAGACCACCGGGGTGGTGAGCAAGGTCAGCAGCTGGCTGGCGATCAGGCCGCCGATGATGGCCACGCCCAGCGGCTGGCGCAACTCGGAGCCCTGCCCGAAGCCAATGGCCAGCGGCAAGGCGCCCAGCGCGGCGGCCAGCGTGGTCATCAGGATGGGACGAAAGCGCAGCATGCAGGCCTCGCGCACCGCCTCCAGCGCCGACAGGCCCCGGGCACGCTCGGCCTCCAGCGCGAAGTCGATGATGAGGATGGCGTTCTTCTTCACGATGCCGATCAGCAAGAACACGCCGATGAGCGCGATGATGGTGAACTGCATGTTGAACAGCAGCAGCGCCAGCACCGCCCCCACGCCGGCCGAGGGCAAGGTGGTCAGCACGGTGATGGGGTGGATCAGGCTTTCGTACAGCACGCCCAGCACAATGTAGATCACCACGATGGCCGCCAGGATCAGGAAGAACTGCTGCGACTGCGATTGCTGGAACCCGAGGGCCGTGCCCTGGAAGCTGCCGCGCACGTTGGTGGGCATGGCGATGTCGGCCTCCGCCTGCTCGATGACCTGTCTCGCCTGGCTCAGGGATGTGTTCCCGTCCAGGTTGAACGAGATCGTCGTGGCCAGTTCGCCGTCCTGGTGGTTGATGGAGGTGGGCGAGGCCCGCTCCACCACCTTGGCGATGGCGCTCAACGGAACCATGGTCGATGCCGTGTTGCTCAGCACCTGCCCCGTGGAGGCGCCGCGCTGGCCCGGATTGGCGGCCGTGCCGGTGGCCCCGGTCGGGTTGGACGCCACGAAGATGTCGGCCAGCGCCGGCGGGCCCTTGGTGTATTCCGGCGCCCACTCCATGATGACCGAGTACTGGTTCAGCTCGCCGTAGATGGTGGCCACCGAGCGCTGGCCGAAGGCGTTGTAGAGCGCGCTGTCGATGGCCGAGGCGCTCACGCCCAGGCGCGAGGCGCTGGCCCGGTCCACCTCCACATAGGTCTCCACGCCGTTGTCGGCCTGGTCGGTGTCCACGTCGGTCAGCAGCTCTTCCTGCTTCAGGCGCTCGGCCAGGCGCGTGGCCCACAGCCGCATGTCGGCCAGGTTGTCGCTCTTGAGGGTGTACTGGTAGGTCGAATTGCTGGAGCGCCCGCCCATGCGCAGGTCCTGCACCGGGCTCAGGAACACCTGCAGGCCGGTGATCTGCGCCAGCTGCGGCCGCAGGCGCCCGATCACGGCGTTGCTGCTGTCGACGCGTTCGCCCACGGGCTTCAGGTTCACGAACAGAAAGCCCCCGCCCGCCCGCCCGCCACCGGAAAAGCCCACCACCGTGTCCACCGCCGGATCGTTGCGGATGATGCCCACCGCCTGGCGCAGCTTGCGCGCCAGGGCGTCGGAGGAGATGCTCTGGTCAGCCCGCAAGCCGCCGTTGAGCTGGCCGTTGTCCTGCTGCGGAAAGTAGCCCTTGGGAATCTTGGTGAACAGGTACACGTTGAGCCCGATCACCGCCAGCAGCACCAGCATGACCAGCGCCTTGCTCGCCAGCGCCCAGTCCAGGCTGTGGGCGTAGCCGCGCAGCATGCCGTCGTAGCCCCGCTCGGCCCAGCGCGCGAAGCGGCCGGGGGGCTTGGCCTGGGCGGGGTCTTCCGAGCGCAGCAGCCACGCGCACATCATCGGCGTGGTGGTGAGCGAGATCACCAGCGAGATCGCCACCGCCACCGACAGCGTGACCGCGAATTCGCGGAAAAGGCGCCCCACCTGCCCGTCCATGAACAGCAGCGGGATGAACACCGCCACCAGCGACAGGCTGATCGACAGCACCGTGAAACCCACCTCGCGTGCGCCCAGCAGCGCCGCGGCCATGCGGTCCATGCCGGCCTCGATGTGGCGGCTGGTGTTCTCCAGCACCACGATGGCGTCGTCCACCACGAAGCCGGTGGCCACCGTGAGGGCCATCAGGCTCAGGTTGTTCAGGCTGAAACCCAGAAAATACATGATGCCGAAGGTGCCCAGCAGCGACACCACCGTGGCCACCGCCGGAATGACCGTGGCGCGCGCCTTGCGCAGGAACAGGCCCACCACCAGCACCACCAGCGCGATGGAGACCATGAGCGTGAACTCGATCTCGCGCAGCGACGATCGGATGGAATTGGTGCTGTCCGACGCCACCGACACCTGGATGTCCTGCGGCAGCTGCGCCTGCAGGTCGGGCAGCAGCGCGCGCACGCCGTCCACCGTGTCGATGATGTTGGCGCCCGGCTGGCGCGTGATGAGCACGATGATGGCCGGGTCGCCATTGAACAGACCCAGCGTGCGCGTGTTCTCCACGCCATCGACCACGCGCGCCACGTCGCCCAGCCGCACGGCGGCGTTGTTGCGCCAGGCGATCACCAGCGAGGCGTAGTCGGACGCCTTGCGCGAGGGCGAAGGCGTGTAGATCTGCAGGCGCTTGCCGTCGCCTTCGATGGCGCCCTTGGGGCGGTTGGCGTTGGAGGCCTGGATGGCTGCGCGCACGTCCTCGGTGCTGATGCCGTAGCGGTTGAGCGCGAACGGCAGCAGCTCCACGCGCACCGCGGGCAGCGAGCCGCCGCCGATCTCGACCTCGCCCACGCCCGCCACCTGCGAGATGCGCTGGCTCACCACGTTGGAGACCGCGTCGTAGATCTCGCCCGGTGTGCGGGTCTTGGAGGTCAGCGTGAGGATGATGACGGGCGCATCCGCCGGATTGCGCTTGCGGTAGGTGGGGTTGCTGCGCAGCGTGGCCGGCAGGTCCACGCGCGATGCGTTGATGGCCGCCTGCACCTCGCGCGCGGCGCTGTCGATGTTGCGGCTCAGATCGAACTGCAGGCTCACGCGGGCCGAGCCGGTCGAGCTGCTGGACGTCATCTCGTTCACCCCCGCGATCACGCCCAGCCGGCGCTCCAGCGGCGTGGCCACGCTGGTGGCCATGGTCTCGGGGCTGGCGCCCGCGAGGCTGGCCGACACCGAGATGGCCGGGTAGTCCACCTGCGGCAGCGGCGCCACCGGCAGCACGAAGAACGCGGCGATGCCCGCCAGCGCCATGCCGATGGTCAGCAGCACGGTGGCGACCGGGCGCTCGACGAAGGGGCGCGACAGGTTCATGGCGTGGGCCCGGAGGGCGCGGCGCCGGACTGCGCGGGCGCGGCGGCCGTGCCCCGGCCCGTCCAGCGGCGGCCCAGCCGGTCGAAGGCCAGGTAGATCACCGGCGTGGTGAACAGCGTGAGCATCTGGCTCAGCACCAGGCCGCCGAAGATGGCCAGCCCCAGCGGTCGGCGCAGCTCGGCCCCCTCGCCCCAGCCCAGCATGAGCGGCAACGCGGCGAACAGCGCGGCCAGCGTGGTCATCAGGATCGGGCGAAAGCGCAGCAGCGCCGCCTGGTGGATGGCCTCTTGCGGGACCATGCCCTGCTGGCGCTCGGCGTCGATGGCGAAGTCGATCATCATGATCGCGTTCTTCTTGACGATGCCGATCAGCAGGATGATGCCGATGATGCCGATCACCCCCAGATCGTTGCCCGTCACCATGAGCATCAGCAAGGCCCCCACGCCGGCCGAGGGCAGCGTGGACAGAATGGTCAGCGGGTGGATGTAGCTCTCATACAGCACGCCCAGCACGATGTACACGCACACCATGGCCGCGAGGATGAGCCACAGCTGGCTGGACAGCGATTTTTCGTAGGCGCCCGCTGCCCCGAGGAACTGCATCGACAGCCCCGCCGGCACGCCGATCTCCTGCGCCGCCGCGCGGATGGCATCGACCGCGTTGCCCAGCGACACGCCTTCAGCCCGGTCGAAGCCCAGCGTGGCGGCCGGGTACTGCGCCACGCGGGTGACCTGCAGCGGTGCGAGCTGCTCGCGGATGGTGGCCACGGCGGACAGCGGCGTGGGCGTGCCGCCGCCCGTGCGCAGCTGCAGGGTGCCCAGCGCCTCGGGGCTGTCCAGATGCTCCTGCTGCGCCTCCAGGATCACGCGGTACTGGTTGGTCTCGGTGAAGATGGTGGAGACGATGCGTTGGCCGAACGCGCTGTAGAGCGTGTCGTCCACCGAACTGGCCGTGACCGACAGGCGCGAGGCCGTGTTGCGGTCGATGTCCACGTAGGCCGACAGGCCCTGCGCGCCCGCATCCGACGTGGCGTTGCGCACCTGGGGCACCGTGCGCAGGCGCTCCACCAGTTGGTTCGTCCATTCGTTGACCTGCGCCGAATCCACCCCGCCGATCGACAGGCGGTACTCGGTGGGCCCGGTCTCGGCGTCGATGGTCAGGTCCTGCGTGGGCTGCAGGTACAGCGTCACGCCGGCCACGGCGCGCACGCGGTCGCGCAGGCGCTGCATGACGGCCTCCTGCCCGTCTCGGTCGGCCTTCAGGTTGATCAGCATGCGCCCGGCGTTCAGCATGGTGTTGTTGGCCGCGTCCACCCCGATGAAGGAGCTGAGCGACTGCACGTCCGGATCGGCCAGGATGGCGCGGGCCGCGGCCTGCTGCAACTCGCTCATGCGGGCGTACGACACGTCCTGCGAGGCCTCCACGCGCGCCTGCAGCTGGCCCGTGTCCTGCGTGGGAAAGAGCCCCTTGGGAATCACCACGTACAGCAGCGCCGTGAGCGCCATCGTGAGCAGCGCCACCACCAGCGTGGCGCCCTGGCGGCGCAGCACCCATTGCAGCCAGATGTCGTAGCGCGCGATCACGCGGTCGAAGCCGCGCTGCACCGCGCCGCCGAAGCCACGCCGCTCGCCGTGCGGCGGCTCGGGTTTCAGCCAGCGCGCGGACATCATGGGCACGAGCGTGAGCGACACCACGGCCGAGATCAGGATGGTGAGCGCCAGGGTCACCGCAAACTCGCGGAACAGCCGACCCACCACATCGCTCATGAACAGCAGCGGAATCAGCACCGCGATCAGCGACACCGTGAGCGAGATGATGGTGAAGCCGATCTGCGTGGCGCCCTTGAGCGCGGCCTGGAACGGCGGCTCGCCCTCCTCGATGTAGCGGGCGATGTTCTCGATCATCACGATGGCATCGTCCACCACGAACCCGGTGGCGATGGTGAGCGCCATCAGGCTCAGGTTGTTCAGACTATAGCCCAGCAGGTACATCACGCCGCAGGTGCCGATGAGCGAGATCGGCACCGCCAGGCTGGCGATCACCGTGGCGCGAAGGCTGTGCAGGAAAAAGAAGATCACCAGCACCACCATCAGCACGGCCAGCACCAGTTCCATCTCCACGTGGTGCACCGATGCGCGGATGCCGGTGGTGCGGTCCGACAGCACCTCCACCTTCAGCGAGGCGGGCAGCCCGGCCTGCAGCTCGGGCAGCTGCTTCTTGATGTTGTCCACGGTGGCGATCACGTTGGCGCCCGGCTGGCGCTGCACGTTCAGGATGATGGCGGGGGTCTCGTTGGCCCAGGCGCCCAGGCGGTTGTTCTCGGCGCTGTCCACCACGCGGGCCACGTCGGTCATGCGCACGGGCGCGCCGTTCTTCCAGGTGACGATGAGGTTCTTGTAGTCGGCCACCGTCACCAGCTGGTCGTTGGCGTTGATGCTGTAGGAGCGCTGCGGCCCGTCGAAGCTGCCCTTGGCGCTGTTGGCGTTGGCCGAGGTGATGGCCGTGCGCAAGGTGTCGAGCCCGATGCCGTACGAGGCCAGCGCCTTGGTGTCGGCCTGGATGCGCACGGCCGGCCGCTGCCCGCCGGCCAGGCTGACCAGGCCCACGCCGGGCACCTGGCTCATCTTCTGCGCCAGGCGCGTGTTCACGAGGTTCTGCACTTCGGTGAGCGGCAGTGTGTCGGAGCTGACGGCCAGCGTGAGCACCGGCGCATCGGCCGGGTTCACCTTGGCATACACCGGCGGCGCGGGCAGGTCGGTGGGCAGCAGCGACGATCCGGCGTTGATGGCGGCCTGCACCTCCTGCTCGGCCACGTCGAGCGCCAGCCCCAGGCCGAACTGCAGCGTGACGATGGACACGCCCGAGGCGCTGGTGGACGACATGCGCGCCAGCCCCGGCATCTGCCCGAACTGGCGCTCCAGCGGCGCACTCACGGTGCGGCTCATGACCTCGGGGCTGGCACCGGGGTAGAGGGTCTGCACCTGGATGGTGGGGTAGTCCACCTCCGGCAGCGCCGACAGGGGCAGCAGCTTGAAGCCGACCAGGCCGGCCAGCACGATGGCCACCATCAGCAGCGCAGTGGCGACGGGTCTTTCGATGAACGGACGCGACGGACTCATAAGTGGGGCCGGGCGGTCGTCAAGGGGTCTGCGGGGCGGAGGCCCCGGGCTGGGCGCCCTCCTGCGGCGGGCGCTGGCGGCGCTCGCCCTCCGGTCCACGGCCCTCGCCACGGGGGCCGAAGCCCCGGGCCTCGCCCTCCCCGCGCGGGCCCGAGGCCCGTGCGCGGCGCGGCTGGACACCGGCGGCGCCGCTGGCTGCGGAGGCCGGGCCGCGCGCGCCTTGCAGCTGCACGGTGGCACCGTCCTTCAAACGGTCGCCGCCTTCGGTCACCACGCGCTCGCCGGCCTTCAGGCCCTCGGTGACGGCCATCAGCCCCACCGTCGCCTGGCCACGCTTGACCTTGCGCAGCGACACCGTGCGGTCTTCGTTGATGACATAGACGAAGTCGCCATTGGCGCCCGTGCGCACCGCCGTCACCGGCACCACCACGGCCGGCACCTCGCGCAGCAGGAGCTGCACGTTCACGAACTGGTTGGGAAACAGCGCACCGTTGGCGTTCTCGAACCGGGCCTTGGCCTTGACCGTGCCCGTGGTGGTGTCCACCAGATTGTCCAGCGTGGAAAACTGCCCCTTGCCCACTTCGGTGGTGCGGGTGCGGTCGAACGCCGTCACGGCCAGCGGCTGCGCGCCCTGCTGCGACGCCTGCACGTCGGTCACGCGGTCCTGGGGCACCGAGAACTGCACATCGATCGGCGTCATCTGCGTGATGGTGGCGATGCCCGTGGCCTCGCCGGCACTCACGTAGTTGCCGGCGTCCACCGTGCGCAGGCCGATGCGGCCCGTGGCGGGCGAGGTGACGCGGGTGTAGTCGAGGTTCAGGCGCGCGGTCTTCTCCTGGGCGAGGTCGGTCATCACCGTGCCCTGCAGCTGCTTGACCAGCGCGGCCTGCGTGTCCACATCCTGGCGCGCGATCGAGTCCTGCGACAGCAGCGTGCGGTAGCGCTCCAGGGTGATGCGGGCATTGTCGAGCTGCGCCTCATCGCGCTGGCGCGTGCCCTGCGCCTGCATCAGGGCCTGCTCGTAGGGGCGCGGGTCGATCTGCGCCAGCACCTGGCCCTTCTTGACCATCTGCCCTTCGGTGAACAGCACCTGGGTGAGCACGCCCGACACCTGCGGGCGCAGGGTGACCGTGGTGACCGGCGTGACCGTCCCTAGCGCGTCGATGACCACCGGCAGCGACGCCTGCCGTGCCGTGGCCTCGCCCACCGTGACCATGGCCCGCCCGCCGCCGCCGAAACCGGGCCCGCCCGGCCCCCCGGGACCACCCGGGCCCGCCGGCGCGCCCGGCCCCCCGGGACCGCCCGCGCCCCGCATCGCTCCCGCCGGGGCGGTGCTGCGCTGCGCCAGATACCAGGCGCCGCCGCCCAGCAGGGCCACCACGGCCAGCATCAGCAGCGTGCCGAGCCAGCGCGATCGCCGCGAGGGCGGCCGGTGGGCGGAAGGCGGCGGGTTGGGAACGGGCGCGTCGTGTGGTTGTGGATTCATGGAAATGGCTGGCGTGGCGTGTCGCGGAAAAGGTCCGTCCCGGGCGGCCGGCGGGGCAGCACGGGGGGCACGCCGAATCGTAGGGGCTCTGCGTACCGATTGTCTGGCTGCTGTGCGAAGAAAGGTAAATCTGTCGCCCGGCGCAGCGGTTCGCGCCGCGCGGCGGGCGGTTCGTCGCATGGCGCTGGCCGGACCGGGCGGCCGGGCGCACAGTGCGGCCATTCCCTCCCCTCCCACCCCGATCCCCAAGGAGCCGCCATGCCCGCTTTCCACACCCCCGACGATCTCGCCCCCCAGGACGACCTGGACCGCCTGGCCCGCAAGCGGGCCGGTGCCAAGATGGGCTGGCTGCTGCACGCCTGCGTGTACCTGTGCGTCAACCTGGCGCTGGCCGCCCTCGCCGCCTACCAGGGGCGCCACTGGGCGGTGTTTCCCGCGCTGGGCTGGGGCCTGGGCCTGGCGATCCATGGCGCGGCGGTGTGGCTGGCGCTGCCGGGCGGGCGGCTGCACGCCCGCCTGCTGGAGCGCGAGCGCGCCGCCCTGCGCCAGGCCCTGCAGCGGCGCTGACCGGGCGCACGGCCGCCGCCAGGAGTGCCCCCACAATCGGCCCACCAGAAGCTTTTCCTTTCTCCAGCGCCGCCATGCAGCACTTCAGCCTTCGCCAATCCATTCGCCACGGGCTGGTGATCGCCGCGTTCTGCGCCGCCATCGCCGGCATCCAGCTCGCCTACGGCCGGGGACCGTGGGACGTGCAGCTCGTGTACTCCCTGGCCATCGGCCTACCGAGCTGGCTGCTGATCGACATCGGCCGCCTGTGGCTCTCACGCCATAGCCCCATCCCGTGGCCCCTGGGCTGGCGCGGCTGGGCGCTGGTCGCGGTGGGCGGCTCCATCGGCTTTCAGTTCGGCTCGGCCCTGGGCGATGCCTACCGCGAGAGCATGCACCCCGGCCTGACCCTGGCGTCGGCAGGCGGCCCCAGTTCGGCCATGGTGACGACGGTGCTGGCGTGCCTGGCGCTGTCGTTCTTCTTCTACGCCCAGGGAAAATCGCGCTTCCTGGAAGGCAAGATCGCCGAGGTCGAACGCGACGCCGCCGAGGCGCGCCTCAAGCTGCTGGAGGCGCAGCTGGAGCCGCACATGATGTTCAACACCCTGTCCAACCTGCGCGTGCTGATCGCCGCCGACCCGCCCCGCGCCCAGGCCATGCTGGACCACCTGATCGACTACCTGCGCGCCACACTCGGCGCCTCGCGGGCCACGCTGCATCCGCTGGCCGACGAATTCGCCCGGCTGCGCGACTACCTGGAGCTGATGTCGGTGCGCATGGGCCCGCGCCTGGCCTACACGCTCGACCTGCCCGAAGCGCTCGCCCGCGTGCCCGTGCCGCCGCTGCTGCTGCAGCCGCTGGTGGAAAACGCCATCCGCCACGGCCTGGAGCCGAAGGTGGAAGGCGGCAGCATCCACATCGCCGCCCGGCCATTGCCCGACGGCCTGCTGGAACTGCTGGTGCAGGATTCGGGCGCCGGGCTGGCCGCAGGCGGCACCGCACCGCCCGGGCCACCCGGCCCGGCGCGCCAGAGCTTCGGGCTGCAGCAGGTGCGCGAGCGGCTGCACACGCTGTACGGCGAGCAAGGCACTATTAATTTGATAGCACAACGCCCTAGTGGAACATGCGCCAGGGCCGTATTTCCCTTGAATCCCCCGCTGCCATGAACCTGCCGCCCTCCCGCGCGCCCCGCGCCCTGATCGCCGAAGACGAACCGCTGCTGGCCGCCGCCCTGCGCCAGGAGCTGGCCCGGGCCTGGCCGGACCTTCAGATCGCCGCCACCGTGGGCGACGGGCTCGCGGCCGTGCAGCAGGCGCTGGACCTGCGGCCCGACGTGCTGCTGTTCGACATCCGCATGCCGGGCCAGAGCGGCCTGGAGGCAGCCGCCGAGCTGGCCGACGCCTGGCCGGCCGACACGCCCTTTCCCGCGCTGGTGTTCGTGACCGCCTACGACCAGTACGCCGTGCAGGCCTTCGAGGCCCAGGCCGTGGACTACCTGCTCAAGCCCGTGCAGCCCGAGCGGCTGCGCAAGGCCGTCCAGAAGCTGCAGGCCACCCTCGCACGGCAGGCCGCGCCCGCCGCGCTGGACTTCGAGGCCACGCTGGCCCGCCTGCGCGCACTGGTGGCGCTGCCCGGGGCCGCTGCGCCGGGCATGGCCGGTGCGGCGGCGCACCCCGCCCCGCTCACCGTCATCCAGGCCAGCAGCGGCGCGCAGATCCACCTGGTGCCGGTGGCGGACGTCGTGGTGTTCGAGGCGGCCGACAAGTACGTGCGCGTGCTGACCGCCACGCAGGAGTACTTGATCCGCACGCCCCTCAAGGAACTGGCTGCCCAGCTCGACGCGAACACCTTCTGGCAGGTGCACCGCGGCACCCTGGTGCGCGCCAGCGCCATCGCCTCAGCCGTGCGCGACGAATCAGGGCGGCTGCACCTGCGCCTGCGCGAGCGGCCAGAAACCCTGGCGGTGAGCCGGCTCTACGCCCACCGCTTCAAGGCGATGTAGCGCCCGAATGGCACAAAAGCCGAGGCGAAGCGACCCGGCAGCAAGCGCCGCCGGCCCGCCGAATCACAAAGTCAGCGGTTGGCCGCGAGCAGCAGCCCGCCGGCGCCCATGAAGAATCCGCCCGTCGCCTTGTTCAGCCGCACCACGCCGCGCTGCGAGCGGATCACCCGGCGGATCTGCCGCCCGCCCGTGGCGTACACGGCGGTGGAGACGAACTCGGCCATCAGGTACACCGAGCCCAGCACCAGGAACTGGTGCGCCGCGGGCTGGGCGGGGTCGATGAACTGGGGAAACACCGCGGCGAACAGGATGATCGCCTTGGGATTGGTGATGCCCAGCAGGAACTCCTGCAGGATCAGCGAGCGGATCGGCACCGCAGCCGCCGAGGGCGTGGCCTCGCTGCCCTCCACCAGTTCCAGCCCGCCGAACTCCCGGCTGCGCCACGCCTTCCAGCCCAGCCAGAACAGGTAGCACGCCCCCACCCATTTCACGACCGTGAAGGCCGCCTCGGAGGCCAGCAGCATCGCGCCCAGACCCACGGCGGACACCGTCAAGAAGATGGCGAACGCCGCCGCACGCCCGATGGTGGCCACCAGCGCCGTGCCTACGCCGGCCCGGATGCCGTTGTTCAGGCCGCAGAAATTGTTGGGGCCGGGCGTGAGCGCAATCGCCACGGCCACGGGTGCGAAAAGAAGGGCGTCCATACCAGGCTCCTGAATGGCAACGGAAGGGAAAGAAACAAACAGGCAACAGCGCAGAAGGATCGCAGTGTAGGCGGGGAAGGCCCCGGCTGCGAGCCCGCGCGGCGGCGGGTGGTGCACGGCGTTGCCGGCACCCTCAGGGCAAATCGATGACCGCGTTCCACGGCACGCCCGCGAGCGCATCGTAGTGCGCCACCAGCACGCTGCCCGGCCCGCCCTGCGCCGCCCGCTGCGCCAGCACCTGCTGCAGGTACTGCACCGAGGGACGGTCCAGGCCGGCCACCGGCTCGTCCACCAGCACCAGCGGCGCCCCGCACGCGAAAGCGGCCGCCAGCAGCGCCTTGCGCCGCGTGCCGGTGGACAGCTGCTCCATGGCCTTGGGCAGGTGGCTTTCCAGCCCGAACCCCGCCACGTGCGCCTGCAGCGCCGAAGCGTCCCATGCCGGATGGCGGCCGGCCAGCGCACCGAACCATGCCGCCGGGCTGGTGCCATCGAGCGCCGTCGCGCGCGGGTCGGCCCAGAACACCGCGCCCGACTCCTTCGCGGCCCGGTCGCTGCACGGCTGCCCGTTCCGCCAGACGGTGCCGCCCTGGGGTTGCAGCTCCCCGGCCAGCAGGCGCAGCAGCGTGGTCTTGCCCGAGCCCTCGTCGCCCCGCACCAGCGTCGCGCCCGGCGCGGCATGGGCGGTGAAGCCGTCGAATACGGCCGGGCCCTGCGCATGGGCAAAGCGCAGGCCGTCGCACAGCAAAGTGGCAGAGGGTGTCGTCGAGTCGGGCATGGCGGGGTTCACAGGAGCGAAGGGTGGTCGAGGGAGCCGCCCACGTGCGTGGGCGCTGCACATTCTGTGGCAAAGCGCGGCCAAACCTGCCCGAAAATGCCCCCTGCCGCGCCGCCCCCGGCGCCTTCCTTCCACAAACCTGAAACCCATGACCCTGCGCTACCTGGAATTCGACTACAGCGAGGACGACGAAGGCACCGGCACCTGGGATGCCATGGCCAGCGTGACCGAAGAGCACCTGCCGGCCCTGCACGCGGAGATCGCACAGGTGCTGGGCTGGGCCCACGCCACTTTCCCGAACCAGAACGGCGCCATCGAGGACGGCGCCGCCTGGGACTACGACCTGCAGGCCGTACGGGAGGTCTCCGCCGTGCAGTCCCTGGTTTTCGACGAGGCCACCCGGCGCCTCGTTTCCACCGCCGGCAAGCCCGCAGCACCGCGGCATACGGTGACGCTCTCGATCAGCGGTAACGCGGCGTTCTGCGAGGAGTTCCGACCGCGCTTCGGAGGCGAGTGAGCACCCGATGAAGCCGTGAGCGCGGGCCAGCGATCCCCGACCGTCATCCCCATTGCGCATGCCGCTATCATCCCGCGGCCTGCGAAGACGGGCAGAAAAAAGGGAGGTGAATCGTGAGCGTGGCATTCAAAGACCCGTGCGATTCGCCATGTCACGGCATCACGAATCGAATTTCAATGGCATGGACACAATGGCTGCGGAGCGAGCCCGCAGAACCCGTGGTCAACGGGCGAATGCAATATGGACCAGGAAAGGGAATGATCAAACAGGTCTTCGAAGGCCTCGATGCTTCGCAAAAGAGGGTCCGAAAAATCGCGACCATCGACCCGATCAGGAAGAAGATCATCCTGATCCAGCCCGGGGATAAGGTGCTCTATCAATCCGGACTCAGGGAAAAGGGTGTTGCGGGTTATGTGTATGTATTTGCCCATGCCACAGCAAAAAGCATTCAGGGAATGATCCATGGCATGGAAGTGGCCGACACGATCCGGCGCAGCGGCCTCTGGCACGGAGAGCCGGTTTTGATCGACGCATGCAATGCGGGAGCCACGTCCGATGGCATCGCAAGTGAATTGGCCCAAGTGTTGCGAACGCATGTCACGGCGCCCACCACAACCACCTGGAATTACCCGCTGGGCGGTTCTGCGGTGGGGCAAGGGGCCTTCGAGAAGCTCCCGGGCGTATTGGCGATGCTCCCCATTCCCGACCTGTTGCGTCCAGGCTTATGGCGAACCTGGGGGCCCGATGGACAACCCATTGCAACGGCCCCAACCTCTCCGCGCGATACCGGCGATCTGCTGAAAGGGGCCTTGATGCAGAAAATGGGGAAGCGCCGATGATTGGCCGGTGGAAAAAATGGGGGGCAGGCACCCGAATCGCTCTGGTCCTTTCCTTGCTGGTCGGCGCCTGGACCGCGTGGTGGTGGATCGATAGCGCCGTCACCTGCGACCAGCAGGATGAATACTCGTATCACGGCTTTTGCCTGATGGAGTTGCAACGCCGCGCCGAAAGCGGCGACAACCCTGCGCAGTGGGCTTACGGCAATTACCTGGCAGGCATTCCGCCCTTCGACCAAGCCTACGAGTGGCATCTGAAAGCCATGCACGGCGCGCGCATCGGCCTGGAGTTGCGTCGCAGCATGGACGCCTACTGCGACAAGGTTCCCGGCTTCGACGCGCGCACAGTGGAGTCCGTCATGCAGCGCGTGGTCCGCACCAGTCCCGATGCCCATTTGCGGCTGTTCCAGTTGTATCTTTCCCCGCCCCCCTGCAGCGCGTTCAGCCTGGATCAAGCCAGCGCACAGATCCCCTTGCTCACCCAATGCGCCCACCTCACCCTGGCCGAATACTTCCGGGCCGTGGAGCGGGAGCGCTACACCCTTTCGGCGGCAACGCGGGCGGCCATCCGGAGCAACCTGGATCGCTGCGAAAACGAACTCGCCCACCCCCCACCAGAAGCCCCCACGGTGCGTGAGTTCATGCCATTGCAGCCGAAGGACATCGAGGCGCTTCGGCGCAGCCTGGACAAGACCGCTCCGTGACCCGGACCCAGTCGAAATCCGGTCACCCCGTGACGGCCAGCACCACGGCCGACTCGTCCACCGCCATCGCCACACGAGCACGGGCCCGCAGGCCGCTCGACGGGGGCGCGAACCCCACCATGTGCACCCCGGCGTCCAGCGTGGCCGAAACCTCGTCGCCCGCCGGCCCGCGCGACACGCGCGATGCCCTGGCCGGCCAGGCGTTGTCGGCAGCCGATGCCGGCAAACCGGCCTGAACGCGCACGGCCGCGGCCTTGCACAGCGCGAGCACGGGCAGGCCCGGACGCAGTGCCAGCAGCTCGGCACTCTCGCGCGTGATGCGCGCGCGCAGCGCCAGGCCGGGCGCCGCCTCGCCCTGCAGATGCACGCGCACCAAGGGCCCCAGTGGCTCCAGCGCCCGCACGGTGCAGGGCCACTGGTTGCGCAGGCTGGTGCGCAACGCCAGTCGGGCCAGTGCCGGCGCGCCACCCGGGCCGTGCGCCAGCCGAGCGAGCACTTCGCGGCGGGCCTCCTCCAGCGCATCGGCCGCGTTCAGCAATTCGTGCCCCGCCGGGGTCAGCTGCGCGCCGCCACCGCCGGTGCCGCCCACGGCGCGCGCCACCAGGGGCACGCCCGCCAGGTTGGTGAGCGCGTCCACCGCCTGCCAGGCCGCCTTGTAGCTCACGCCCACGGCCCGCGCGGCCTGCGAGATCGATCCGCCCACGCCGATCTGGCGCAGGATGTCGATGCGCGGGTGCGCCATGCCCTGGCCCAGCGCATCGGAGAGGGAAAGCCGCTTTGTCATGGGCGCATCATGCCGCGCTGTCCGGGGCTGCCCGGGAAACCCGTCGCTATACTCGACCGCTATTCATCCAAGGAATAGCGCCATGCGATTTGCCTCCGCCCCCTCCCGACTGCTGGCCGCTGCCGGCATGGTCCTGGCGGGCCTGGCCTCGGCCCATGCCGGAGAGGTGCCCGTCGCCGTCGCGGCCAATTTCACGGCGCCGATGCAGAAGATCGCCGCGGCGTTCGAGCAGGCCACCGGCCACAAGGCCGTGCTGTCGTTCGGGGCCACCGGCAAGTTCTATGCGCAGATCAAGAACGGCGCACCGTTCCAGGTGCTGCTGTCCGCCGACGACACCACGCCCGCCCGGCTGGAGCAGGAGGGCCAGGCTGTGCAGGGATCACGCTTCACCTATGCCGTGGGACGGCTGGTGCTGTGGAGCCCGCGCGAAGGCTACGTGGACGACCAGGGCCAGGTGCTCAAGGCGGGCGATTTCACCTATCTGGCCGTCGCCAACCCCAAGCTCGCGCCCTATGGCCTGGCGGCCGTGCAGACGCTGGAAAAGCTCGGCCTGGGCGAGCGCCTTAAGCCGCGCTTCGTGACGGGCGAGAACATCGCGCAGACCTACCAGTTCGTGGCCACGGGCAATGCGCAGCTGGGTTTCGTGGCGCTGTCGCAGGTCATGGAAGGCGGCAAGATCGCCAAGGGCTCGGCCTGGCAGGTGCCGGAGGCGCTGCACGACCCCATCCGGCAGGATGCCGTCCTGCTCGCCACGGGCAAGGACCAGCCCGCCGCCATCGCCCTGATGAAATTCCTGCGCAGCGACGCGGCGCGCGAGGTGATCCGGGCCTACGGCTACGGGCTCTGAGCCCCTGCCCGCACCCGCCAAAGCCGCCGGACCGACACGCTGCCGATGCCTTTTTCTGCGCAGGACCTGGCCGCCATCGGCCTCACGCTGCGGCTGGCCGCGCTCACCACGCTCACGCTGCTGGTGCTGTGCACGCCACTGGCCTGGTGGCTGGCGCACACGCCGTCGCGCTGGCGCGGCCCGGTCTCGGCGGTGGTGGCGCTGCCGCTGGTGCTGCCCCCCACGGTGATCGGTTTCTACCTGCTGCTCACCCTGGGGCCCAACGGCCCGGTGGGCCGCGCGATGCAGTCGATGGGCCTGGCCACCCTGCCCTTCACCTTCGCCGGTCTGCTGGTGGGATCGGTCGTGTACTCGCTGCCGTTCGCGGTGCAGCCGCTGCAGCGCGCATTCGAGGCGGTGGGAGCGCGGCCGATGGAGGCCGCCGCCACGCTGGGCGCGGGCCCGTGGGACCGCTTCTTCACCGTGGGGATGCCGCTCGCGCGGTCGGGCTTTCTCACGGCGGGGGTGCTGAGCTTTGCGCACACGGTGGGAGAGTTCGGCGTGGTGCTCATGCTCGGCGGCAACATTCCCGGCGTGACGCGCGTGGTGTCGGTGCAGATCTACGACCACGTGGAGGCCATGGAATACCTGCAGGCCCACTGGCTGGCGGGGAGCATGGTGGTGTTCTCGTTCGGGGTGCTGCTGTTGCTGCACTGGCTGCAGCCCGCACGGCCCGGCAGGGGCGCGGCATGACGGCCGGTGCGGGACGGTTGCCCTGCACGGGCGAAGGCACCATCGAGGCCCGCCTGCGGCTGCAGCGCCCGGGCGGCTTCGTGCTGGACCTGGACCTGTCCCTTCCCGGCCGGGGCGTCACGGCGCTCTACGGCCCCTCGGGCTGTGGCAAGACGACCTGCCTGCGGGCCCTGGCGGGCCTGGAGCGGGCCCAGGGGCGCGTGGCCGTTCATGGGCAGGTGTGGCAGGACGACGCGCAGCGCCTGTGGCTCCCGACGCACCAGCGGGCGCTGGGCTATGTGTTCCAGGAATCGAGCCTTTTCGCGCACCTGGACGTGCGCCGCAACCTCGAGTACGGCCTGCGGCGCACACCCCCGGCGCGCAGGAAGGTGTCGCTGGAGCAGGCCGTCGAACTGCTCGGGCTGCAACCCCTGCTGGCCCGCCAGCCAAGCACCCTGTCGGGGGGCGAGCGCCAGCGGGTGGCGATGGCCCGGGCCCTGGCCGCCAGCCCCCGCGTGCTCCTGATGGACGAGCCCCTGGCCGCCCTGGACGCGCAGCGCAAGGCCGAAGTGCTGCCCTATCTGGAGCGCCTGCAGCGCGAACTGGACATTCCCGTGCTGTACGTGAGCCATGCGCAGGACGAAGTGGCCCGGCTGGCGCAGCACCTGGTGCTGCTTGGCGGCGGTCGGGTGCTGGCGAGCGGCCCCGCGCCGGCCCTCCTGGCGCGGCTGGACCTGCCGCTCGCCGAGGGCGACACGGCGGCGACCGTGGCCGAGGGCAGGGTCGACGGTTACGACGCGGCGGACCAACTCATGGACGTTCGCCTGCCCGGGGGCGGCGCATTGCTGGTGGCCACCGCCGATCCCCACCCGCCGGGCACGGCCGTGCGCTTTCGGGTGCAGGCGCGCGATGTGACGGTGGCGCTGGCCGCGCCGGTGCGCAGCAGCGTGCTGAACGTGCTGCCGGCGCGGGTGGTGGCGCTGCGCGAGGACGGCCCGGGGCTGGCCATGGTGGCGCTCGATGCCCAGGGCACGCCCCTGCTCGCCCGCGTCACCCAGCGCTCGGCACGCACCCTGGGGCTGGCCCCGGGCCTGCCGGTTTTCGCGCAGATCAAGGGCGTGGCGCTGCTCGTTTGACCCCTGCCGTGCAGGGGCGGCACGGCCGCTGCGCGCCGAGGGAAGGCACTATCGGGCCATGCGTTCCCAATGCTGCCCGAATAGGCGCTGTCCTACAAACCCAAGCGCCACTCCCGCGCAGCGACGACCCCGCGGGACGTGCCCCAATGGGTTTTGTGAACCGGTTGCGCTGGCGCGCCCTGCGCCGCGGAGCGCCCACTCCCCCAAGGATCCAAGCCCGTGCCTTTGCCCCACACCGCCCTGCTGACCGCCCACGACGCCTATCTCCTTCGCGAAGGAACGCATTCACGCCTCTACCAGGCCATGGGCTGCCACCTGCGCAGCGAGGGCGGCGGCGCGGACTTTTCCGTCTGGGCACCCAACGCCGCATCGGTCTCGGTCATCGGCGACTGGAATGGCTGGAACCCCGATGCGGATGTGCTCCACGCCCGGTCCGATGGCAGCGGCATCTGGGAGGGAGCCTCCCCCCACGCCGCGCACGGCCAAGCCTACAAATACCGCATCGTGTCGCACAACGGGGGCCGCGTGCTCGAAAAGGCCGACCCCTTCGCCGTGTGTGCCGAATTGCCGCCCAACACCGCATCGCGCATCTGGTCGCTCGACTACGAATGGGGCGACAGCGACTGGATGGCATCGCGCGGGCCGCGCAACGCGCTGGATGCGCCGATGTCCATCTACGAGATGCACCCCGGCTCCTGGCGCCGCCGAAACGGCCAGTTCATGAACTACCGCGAACTGGCCCATGAACTGGCGGACTATGTGACGTCCCTGGGCTTCACGCACGTGGAGCTGATGCCCATCACCGAACACCCGTTCTATGGCTCCTGGGGCTACCAGACCACCGGGTACTTCGCGCCCACCTCGCGCTACGGCACCCCGCAGGACTTCATGTACTTCGTGGACCACCTGCACCAGCGCGGCATCGGCGTGCTGCTGGACTGGGTGCCCTCCCACTTTCCGGTGGACGCCCACGGGCTGGCGGAGTTCGATGGCACCCACCTGTACGAGCATTCGGACCCGCGCCAGGGTTTCCACCCCGAATGGAGCTCGGCCATCTTCAATTACGGCCGGCACGAGGTGCGCAGCTTTCTCATCTCCTCCGGCCTGTTCTGGCTCGACAAGTACCACCTGGACGGGCTGCGCGTGGATGCGGTCGCGTCCATGCTCTACCTGGACTACGCCCGCAAGGACGGCGAGTGGATACCCAACCGCCACGGCGGCCGCGAGAACCTGGAAGCCATCGAGTTCATGCGGCTGCTCAACCGAGCGGTCTACCGCGACCACCCGGACACGGTCAGCATCGCGGAGGAATCCACCGCCTGGCCGATGGTCTCGCGCCCCGTGGAGATGAACGGCCTGGGCTTCGGCATGAAGTGGAACATGGGCTGGATGCACGACACGCTGGCCTACCTGAAGGAAGACCCGGTCAACCGTCGATACCACCACCACAAGCTCACGTTCTCGCTGGTGTATGCCTTCAACGAGAACTTCGTGCTGCCGCTCTCGCACGACGAAGTGGTGTACGGCAAGGGCTCGCTGATCAACAAGATGCCCGGCGACGAGTGGCAGCAGTTCGCCAACCTGCGCACGCTGTTCGGCCTGATGTGGTCGCACCCGGGCAAGAAGCTGCTCTTCATGGGCGGCGAGTTCGGCCAGCGCCGCGAGTGGACACATGAAGGCGAACTCGAATGGTGGGTGTGCGACAGCCCGTTGCACGGTGGCGTGCAGCGCCTGATCCGCGAACTCAACCGCGTCTATCGCAGCGAGCCCGCTCTGCATGAAGTGGACTTTTCGGCGGAGGGTTTTCAATGGGTGGAGGCCGACGACGCCGGGCAGAGCGTGATCGCCTTCCTGCGCAAGCCCAGCCATCGGGCGGCGCGGGAAGACGGCGCCGGCCCGGTGCTGGTGGTCTGCAACCTCACGCCCGTGCCGCGCACCAACTACCTGGTGGGTGTGCCGTCCTCCGGCTACTGGCAGGAGTTGCTCAACAGCGACGCGCGCGAGTTCGGCGGTGCCGGCTGGGGCAACCTGGGCGGCGTGGAGGCCGCGCCTGTGCGGTCGCACCAGTGGGAACAATCGCTGTGCCTCACGCTGCCGCCGCTCTCCACCCTTATCTTCCGACAGGAGCCTGCGCGCCATGCCAAAGCCTGACACCCTGCCCTCTTCTTTCCGCCCTGCGGCCAATGCCTCTGCGGCGTCGCCAGCGAGCCCGTCCACTCTGGTGACCCTGATCGGCGGTACAGACGGCCGTGTGCGCGCCGTGGTCGAAGCCGTGCTCCCCTGCGTGGACGGCGGTCGCTTTGCCGCCAAGCGCGTGGCCGGCGAACCGGCCCGCATCACCGCGCACTGTTTCACCGACGGGCACGACGTCTTGCGCGTGGCGCTGCAGTGGTGGCGCGACCGGGATGGCAACGCCACCACAGCCCCCGCAGACGCCACCGAAGTGGCCATGGAGGCCAGCGGCAACGACGAATGGGTGGCCGACTTCACCCCGCCCGAGCCAGGCCTGTACCGCTACACCGTGTCCGCCTGGGTGGACCCGTTCGAATCCTGGCGCCGGGAACTCGAACGCCGCGTCGATCCGCAGGACATCCGCGTCGCCGCGCGCGTGGGCGCGGCGGAAGCCCTGGCGGCCGCCCAGCGTGCCAGCGCCGCCCGCGACCGCAGCGACCTGACCGATTGGGCACAGGCCCTGGAACGCGGCGCCCAGGCCGAGGGCGATGCAGACATGCTCAAGGCCCTGGCGCTGGACGAAGCCGCCGCCGCGGCGATGCGCCGCCACCCCGACCGCCGCTTCGAGGTGCGCTACCCCGACGCCCTGCCGCTGCGGGCCGACCGCGAGCGGGCCCGTTACAGCACTTGGTACGAGCTGTTCCCCCGCTCCACCTCCCCCACCGCGGGCGTGCACGGCACGTTCCGCGACGTCGAGGCGCGCTTGGCCGATATCGCGGCCATGGGCTTCGACGTACTGTATTTCCCACCCATCCATCCCATCGGGCGGGAGCAGCGCAAGGGCAAGAACAATGCCCTGGCCGCGGGGCCCGACGATGTGGGCAGCCCCTGGGCCATCGGCGCGAAGGAGGGTGGGCACAAGGCCATCCTGCCCGAACTGGGCACCGTGCAGGACTTTCGCCGGCTGGTCGTGGCCGCCAAGGAGCAGGGCCTGGAAGTGGCGCTGGACATTGCCTTCCAATGCGCGCCGGACCATCCCTATGTGAAGGAACACCCCGACTGGTTCCGCTGGCGCCCGGACGGCACGGTGCAGTACGCCGAGAACCCGCCCAAGAAGTACCAGGACATCTATCCCTTCAACTTCGAATGCGACGACTGGCGCGGCCTGTGGAGCGAACTCAAAAGCGTGTTCGAGCACTGGATCGGCGAGGGCGTGCGCATCTTCCGGGTGGACAACCCGCACACCAAGGCCTTTCCGTTCTGGGAATGGGTGATCGCCGAGATCCAGCGCGACCACCCGGACACGATCTTCCTGGCCGAAGCCTTCACGCGGCCCAAGGTGATGCACGGGCTGGCCAAGCGGGGCTTCACCCAGTCGTACACCTACTTCACGTGGCGCAACACCAAGCACGAGCTGACGGAGTACTTCACCGAGCTGTCCACCGGACCGGGCCGCGAGTATTTCCGGCCCAACGCCTGGCCCAACACGCCGGACATCCTGCACGAGCACCTGCAGGGCGGCGAGCCGGCCGTCTTCATGGCACGGCTGGTGCTGGCCGCCACGCTGGCCGCCAGCTACGGCATCTACGGCCCGGCCTATGAACTGCTGGAGCACCTGCCGCGCGGGCCGGGCAGCGAGGAATACCTCGATTCCGAAAAGTACCAGCTGCGCCACTGGGACCTGGAGCGCCCCGGCAACCTGCGCGCCTTCATCACCCGCGTGAACCAGATCCGGCGCGAGAACCCGGCCCTGCATGCGGACCACAGGCTGCGCTTCCTGCATGTGGACAACGACCAGCTGCTGGCTTACATGAAGCACTCCGCTGACGGACGGAACATCGTGGTCACCGTGGTCAACCTGGACCCGCACCACCCGCAGTCGGGCTGGCTGCGGCTGTCGGCGGCGGACATCGCGGCCACCGACCCCTCCACGTCCGACATGCCGGCCTCGCAGCCCGCACCCCCTCCCACTGACTGGCAGATGCACGACCTGCTGAGCCAGCAGCGATTCGTCTGGCAGGGCGATGCGCACTACGTGCTGCTGGACCCGCACCGCTCGCCCGCCCACGTGTTCGTGGTGCGCCGGCGCGTCGGCCGCCACGACGACTTCGACCATTTTGAATAAAAAGAAGAGCCGCCCATGAATGCACCTTTGGTCCACCCCCTGCCCGAGCCAGAGCCGGCCGTCACCCCCGAGAACACGGAGATCGACACCAGCGACGATCCCCAGTGGTACCGGGACGCGGTCATCTACCAGCTTAACGTCAAGGCCTTCTTCGACACCAACGGCGACGGGGTGGGCGATTTCAAGGGCGTGACCGCCAAGCTCGACTACGTGAAGGACCTCGGGGTCAACACGATCTGGCTGATGCCGTTCTACCCATCGCCGCTGCGCGACGACGGCTACGACATCTCCGAGTACGAAGACGTCCACCCGCAGTACGGCACGCTGGACGACTTCCGCGAGATGCTGGACGCGGCCCACCAGCGCGGCCTGCGCGTGATCACCGAGCTGGTCATCAA
The DNA here is from genome assembly GCF_032929295.1 of Acidovorax sp. BLS4. Classification (NCBI taxonomy): domain Bacteria; kingdom Pseudomonadati; phylum Pseudomonadota; class Betaproteobacteria; order Burkholderiales; family Comamonadaceae; genus Acidovorax; species Acidovorax sp. BLS4. The sequence continues at coordinate 3,058,294 of NZ_CP136797.1, read as the reverse complement.
CCACACCTCCGCCGAGCACCCCTGGTTCCAGCGCGCGCGCACCGCGCCGCCCGGCTCGCCCGAGCGCGACTTCTACGTGTGGAGCGACACCGACCAGATCTACCAGGGCACGCGCATCATCTTCACCGACACCGAGACGTCGAACTGGGCCTGGGACCCCGTGGCCAAGGCCTATTACTGGCACCGGTTCTTCAGCCACCAGCCGGACCTGAATTTCGACAACCCGCTGGTGATGGAGGCCGTGCTCAAGACCATGCGCTTCTGGCTCGACATGGGTGTGGACGGCTTCCGGCTGGACGCGATCCCCTACCTGATCGAGCGCGACGGCACCAGCAACGAGAACCTGCCCGAGACGCACGCGGTGATCAAGCGGCTGCGCGCCGCGATCGACGCCGAATACAAGAACCGCTTCCTGCTGGCCGAGGCCAACATGTGGCCAGAGGACGTGCGCGAGTATTTCGGCGATGGCGACGAATGCCACATGGCCTACCACTTCCCGCTGATGCCGCGCATGTACATGGCCATCGCCCAGGAAGACCGCCACCCCATCGTCGAGATCCTGCAGCAGACGCCCGACATTCCCGACGGCTGCCAGTGGGCGATCTTCCTGCGCAACCACGACGAGTTGACGCTGGAGATGGTGACCAGCAAGGAACGCGACTACATGTACACCATGTACGCCGCCGACATGCGCGCACGCATCAACCTCGGCATCCGCCGCCGCCTGGCGCCGCTGATGGAAAACGACATCGACCGCGTGAAGCTCATGAACGGCATGCTGCTGTCCATGCCCGGCTCGCCCATCATCTATTACGGCGACGAGATCGGCATGGGCGACAACGTGTTCGTGGGCGACCGCAACGGCGTGCGCACGCCGATGCAGTGGAACCCCGACCGCAACGCCGGCTTCTCGCGCGCCGACCCGCAGCGGCTGTACCTGCAGCCCATCATGGATGCTGTGTACGGCTACGAGGCGTTGAACGTCGAGGCCCAGGCCAGCGACCAGAGTTCGCTGCTCAACTGGACCCGCCGCATGCTGGCCGTGCGCAAGACCAGCCGGGCCTTCGGGCGTGGCCGGCGCATCTTCCTGAAGCCGGGCAACCGCAAGATCCTCGCCTACATCAGCGAACACGGCGACGACGTGATCCTGACCGTGTTCAACCTGTCTCGCGCCGCCCAGCCGGTGGAGCTGGACCTGTCGGCCTACAAGGGGCGCGCCCCACTGGAAATGCTGGGCCGCGTCACCTTCCCGCCCATCGGCGACCTGCCCTACCTGCTCACGCTGCACTCCTACGGGTTCTACTGGTTCCGCCTGTCCACCGAGGCGCAGGTGCCGTCCTGGCACCAGGACGGGCTCGACCTGCAGGAGCGCCCGGTGCTGGTGCTGTTCGACGGCTGGACCAGCTTCTTCCGCGAAAACGTGATGCCCTGGCGCATCGGCATGGCCGAACGCATGCGCGTGCAATTCGAATCCGACACGCTGCCGCGCTACATCGAGCTGCAGCGCTGGTACGCCGGCAAGGGCACGGCCATCGAGCGCGCACGCATCCAGGACCACACCGTGTGGAAGACCGAGGGCGGCTATGAATGGATGCTGCCGATCCTGAATGTCGAGGCCCCGTCCACGCCGCCTGCCTCGTACTTCGTTCCCCTGGCCCTGGCATGGGAAGAAGGCGATGAAGAGCGCATGCGCCGGCTCTCGCCCGGCGGCGTGGCGCGCGTGCGCCAGCAGGCCAACGTGGGCGTGATGGGCGACGCCTTCCACGACGAGGCCTTCTGCCGCGCGGTGGTGCGGGCCATCGGTGCCAACGAACAACTGGGAACCGACCGCGGCGGCACGCTGCGTTTTCGCAGCACCGTGGCCTTCGCCGGGATGGCGCAGGGGCTGGACGACCTCACCGTGGGCCGCCCGGGCGCGCAGAGCAGCAACACCGTGGTCACCCTGGGCGAAAAGCTGTTCCTCAAGGGCTACCGGCACGTGCGCAACGGGGTCAATCCCGAGCTGGAGGTGGGCCGCTTCTTGACCGAGGCCGCGCGCTTCGAGCATTGCGTGCCGGTGGGCGGCGCGGTCGAGTACGTCGCGGGCGACGGCACGACCATGACGCTGGCCCTGGTGCAGTCCTACGTGTCCAACCAGGGCGACGGCTGGGAATACACCCTGGGCTACCTGGAGCGGTTTCTGGAAGACACGCGCATCGCCTCGGGCGCCACAGCGGACGTGCATGGAGGCTTCCTCGCGCTGGTGCGAACCCTCGGCCGCCGCACCGCCGGCCTGCACCGGGCACTCGCGCTGCGCACCGGCAACCCGGCGTTCGATCCGGAGCCGGTCACCGCGCAGGACGTGCAGGCCTTCCATGAGCGGGCCCTGGCCGAGGCGGCCGACACGCTGGCGCTGCTGGAGCAGCGCATGGCCGACCTGCCCCCCGCCGCGCGCACCGATGCCCAGGCCCTGCTGGCCCGGCGCGCCACCCTCATGGACCGCATCGGCCAGGGTACCGGCGTGACCCCTTCGGGCCACAAGACGCGCTACCACGGCGACTACCACCTGGGCCAGGTGCTGGTGACCGACAACGACTTCGTCATCATCGACTTCGAGGGCGAACCTGGCCGCACCTTCGAGCAGCGCCGCGCCAAGAGCTCGCCCCTGCGCGACGTGGCCGGCATGCTGCGCTCGTTCAACTACGCCCGCTGGGCCGCGCTCAAGCGGATGACCCAGTCCACCGAGGAGATGCTGCGCCTGGACGAAGCGGCCCAGCAATGGGAACGCGAGACGCGCGCCGCGTTTCTCGAGGCCTATGCCGCGGAGGCCAGCGCCCCGGCCACCCACCCCGGCGCCCACCTGGAGGTGGCCCCCGTGCCGGACGGCGCCATCGTGGCGCTGTTCGAGATCGAGAAGGCGCTGTACGAGCTGCGCTACGAACTCGGCAACCGCGTCGATTGGGCGCAGGTGCCGCTGCAGGGGCTGCTGGCGCTCATCGGCGCCGCGGCCTCGCCCTCGCCCGCCCCTGCGGCACCGTAGGCGCCCGTCACCCGGCCCGTCAACGACCGTCCACGTTCACCCGATCAATTGAGGGCACCCTCCATGGAAAATTTCAGCATTCATCTGGAACCGGCCCGCGCCATGCTGCTGCAGGTCAGCGCATTCCTGCCGCGGCTTCTCATCGCCCTGCTCGTCGTCGCAGCCGGCTGGCTGGTGGCCAAGGCGGCGCGCTTCGCCGTGACCCGCGGGCTGCGCGCGATCAACTTCCAGGTGCTCACGCAGCGCGCCGGGCTCGACGGCTTTCTGAAGCAAGGCGGCGTGCAGGGCGACACCACCAGCATCTTCGGCATCCTGGTCTATTGGCTGGTCATCCTCGCCTCGCTGCTCATCGCCTTCAACGGCCTGGGCCTGAGCTACGTGACCGCGCTGCTCAGCCGCGTGGTGTGGTTCGTGCCCAACCTGTTCATCGCGCTCATCATCCTCGCGCTGGGCGCGTACTTCGGCCGCTTCGTCGGCGAGATGGTGGCCGCGCAGGGCCGGCGCAGCGGCCTGAAGGAAACCGTGCTGCTGGGCAAGCTGGCCCAGTACGCGATCGTGGCCTTCGTCGTGCTGATCGCGCTCGACCACCTGCGCATCGGCGGCGACATCGTGCGCCAGAGCTTCCTCATCGTGCTGGGCGGCGCGGTGTTCGCCCTGGCGCTGGCCTTCGGCTTAGGGGGCAAGGACCGCGCGGCCGAGTGCATCGAGCACTGGTGGCCGCGCAAGCGCGGCCCGGGCGACGGCCCCGCGGGCGACGACCAGCGCATTCCATGACACCGGCCCGGCCGCGTCAACGGCGCTGCCCACCAGGCTGCTGAGACGGCCCCTTCCACGCCCTCTGGGCGCCTCTACCCCGCGCTGTGTCGCGGGGTTTTTTTCGCCCCGCCGTTGCATGGCGCGGCGCACAGGGCCAAGCCGCACGGGAAAACCCCACCCCCCAGCGTCAGGCTTTTTTCAGCAGCCCGGGAGTACGATCGGCGCCACTGCCGGCCCTGCGTCCACGCGCAGCGGCCGGGCCGCCGTATTTCAATAATTCCCCAAGTTCTCCAGGAGACAAACCGTGTCAGGACTCCTCAAATTGGCCATGGGCATGGACTGGATTTCCACCAAGCTCAGCAAGGTGGCCGGATGGGCCGTGCTCGCCGCCGCTCTGATTTCCGCCACCAACGCGATCATCCGCTACGGCCTGGACATGAGTTCCAACGCCTGGCTCGAGATCCAGTGGTACCTCTTCGCCACCACCGTGATGCTGGGCGCGCCGCTGGTGCTCAAGCTCAACGAGCACGTGCGCGTGGACATCATCTACGGCCGGCTGCGCGGCAAGAAGCCCGTGCTGGTGGACCTGTTCGGCCTGATCGTCTTCCTGCTGCCGGTGATGGGACTGCTCACCTGGCTGACGGCGCCGTTCTTCTGGCACATGCTGGTGTCTGGCGAGATGTCCGGCAACATCGGCGGCCTGATCCGCTGGCCCGCCGCGCTGCTGATGCCCCTGGGCTTCGGCGCGATGTTCCTGCAAGGCGTGGCCGAGATCATCAAGCGCGTGGCCTACCTGCGCGGCGACATCCAGATGAACACGCACTACGAGAAGCCGGTGCAGTAAGCACCCGCCCGCCCCTGCCCCACCGACTTCTCTCAGGACGACACCAGAATGCACATGGAAAACTTTGCCCCGATCATGTTCGCGGGGCTGATCGTGATCATGCTGATCGGGTTCCCGGTCGCGTTTTCGCTCGCGGCCCTGGGCCTGTTCAGCGGCTTCTTCGCCATCGAGATGGGCTGGTTCCCGGCCAATTTCATGGCGAACCTGCCGATCAACATGTTCGGCATCCTGTCCAACGACCTGCTGCTGGCCATTCCGTTCTTCACGCTCATGGGCGCGGTGCTCGAGAAATGCGGCCTGGCCGAGGACATGCTCGACTCCATGGGCCAGCTGTTCGGCCCGGTGCGCGGCGGGCTGGGCTACTCGGTCATCATCGTGGGCTTCATCCTCGGGGCCATCACCGGCACCGTCGCCGGCCAAGTGATCGCCATGGCCATGATCTCGCTGCCGGTGATGATGCGCTACGGCTACAACATGCGCTACTCCACCGGCGTGCTGGCGGCCTCGGGCACCATCACGCAGCTGGTGCCGCCCTCGCTGGTGCTGATCGTCATGGCCGACCAGCTCGGCCGGTCGGTGGGCGACATGTACAAGGGCGCCTGGGGCCCCGCCATCCTGCAGGTGCTGATCTTCGCCATCTACACCTTCCTGCTGGGCCGCTTCCGCCCCGAGTACGTGCCCGGCCTGCCCAAGACGGCGCGCACGCTGCACGGCTGGGCCCTGTGGGGCAAGTGCCTGCGCGGCATCATTCCCTCGGCCATCCTGATCTTCGCGGTGCTGGGCTCCATGGGTGGCCTGCCCTTCATGGACCACGCCATCGCCACGCCGACCGAGGCCGGTGCCATGGGCGCGGTGGGCTCGCTGATCCTGGCGGCCATCCACAAGCGGCTCACGTGGCAGCTCATCAAGGAAGCGATGGACGGCACCATGCGGCTCACGGCCATGGTGGTGTTCATCCTGATCGGCTCGCGGGTGTTCTCGCTGGTGTTCCAGGGCGTGGATGGCGCCATCTGGATCGAACACCTGCTGAGCGACCTGCCAGGCGGCCAGATCGGCTTCCTGATCGTGGTGAACATCTTCATCTTCTTCCTGGCGTTCTTCCTCGACTTCTTCGAGATCGCCTTCATCATCCTGCCGCTGCTGGGCCCCGTGGCGCACAAGCTGGGCATCGACCTGGTGTGGTTCGGCGTGCTGCTGTGCGTGAACATGCAGACGAGCTTCATGCACCCGCCCTTCGGCTTCGCACTGTTCTACCTGCGCGGCATCTCGGACACGCTGTTCAAGGAAAAACGCATCGACAGACCGGTCAAGTCCAGCGACATCTACATGGGCTCCATCCCCTGGGTGATCATGCAGCTGATCCTGGTGGCGATCGTGATCTTCTTCCCGCAGACAGTGACCGTCTTCCTGGACAAGGAGCAGGTGGTCGACCTGGACAAGGTGCAGCTCGAGATGCCGGCCGACTCGTCCGCCGAGCCCACCATCAACATGGATGACCCGTTCGGCACCGGTGAAAAGCCCGCAGCGGGCAGCGCCGCCCCGGCCGCCGAACCCGGTGCCGAGCCCGCCATGCCGGTGCCCGAGCCAGCACCGGACGCCGCACCCGCCGAAGGCGCGGCCAGCACGCCGCAATGACGGGCAACTCCCCGAACGTGCCCCCTGCGGATGCAGCGGACGCACCGGGCGGTGCCGGGGGCACCTGGCTGGAAAGCGCCGCCTACCCGCCCGCGGTGCGCGGGCTGGCCGTGGCCATCGTCGTGGCGCTTGGCGCGTTCGCGGCCTGGTCCGTGCCCGCGCTGCGCGGCGCGCAGTGGTCCTTCACCAGCCTGGCCACTTTCTGCATGGCCGGTGTGCTGATCGCCTGGGTGGGCTGGTGGATGGTGTTCAGCCGCACGCGCTTCACGGGCGACGCCCTGCTGCAATCGTGGCTGTGGGACAAGAAGGTGCACATCCGCGAAGTGGCCACTTTCAAAATCGTGCACTGGCCCTGGCTGAGCAGCATCGTCGCGCCCCGCATGCTCGTGCGCCGGCGCAACGGCAGCATCGCCTGGGTGCATTCGGCCGACCCGGCCTTGTTGGTGGCATTCGGCGAGGCGGTGGTCCGGCAGGGCAGCAATCCACAAGCCCGCTCTGAAGACCAGCCCCCGACAACTCGCTGAAGCGCCGGGCGAAATGCCACCAGCCGCCCCTGCGGTGCGCAGCCATGGCCGTGGTGCGGCAAGGCGCATGATCCACGCGCCCACGGGGGGCGCGACCAGTACCAGGATTCGAACCTTGGAGCCCCTGCTCCCGTTTCAACCCACACATCCCGCGAGGGACGCGACAGACACTCTGCGTTGGTGCTTGCGCACCAGCCAGGCACCCAAAAAAAAGCCGCCGTTCACACGGCGGCTCGGAGGATTGCGCAGTTACAGCTTCTGCTGCTGCATGAAGCGGTCGAACGTGCCTTCGGTGAAGCGGAACCAGGCGTTCTGGTCGGCCAGGAACTTGGAGTAGTCGGGGTAGATTTTCTTCCACTCGGGGTTGCTGTTGTTCAGGTCCGAGTAGATCTGCTGGGCCGACTTGAAGGCCGCGTTCATCACGTCCTGCGTGAAGGGACGCAGCTTGGTGCCGGAGCCCACCAGTTGCTTGATGGCCACGGGGTTGCGGGCATCGTACTTGGCGAGCATGGTCACGTGGGCGTGCGAGGCGGCAGCTTCCACCACGGCCTTGTACTCGGCCGGCAGGCCTTCCCAGGCCTTGGTGTTGATGTAGAAGTCCAGCTGCGGGCCGCCTTCCCACCAGCCGGGGTAGTAGTAGAACGGCGCGACCTTGTTGAAGCCCAGCTTCTGGTCGTCATACGGTCCCACCCACTCCAGCGCGTCAATCGTGCCCTTTTCCAGCGCGGGGTACAGGTCGGCACCGGGGATGGACTGGGGGATCACGCCGAACGGCTCCAGCACCTTGCCCGCGAACGGGTTGGTGCGGAACTTCAGGCCCTTCAGGTCGGCGACGGACTTGATTTCCTTGCGGAACCAGCCGCCCATCTGCGCGCCCGTGTTGCCGCCCGGCAGGTTGATGATGTTGTACTTGGCGTAGAACTCGCGCATGAGCTTCAGGCCGTTGCCCTCGTACATCCATGCGTTCATCTGGCGTGCGTTCAGGCCGAACGGCACGGCGCAGCCCAGGCAGAACGTCGGGTCCTTGCCGTAGAAATAGTAGGGGGCCGTGTGGGCCATTTCGACGGAGGCGCTCTGCACGCCGTCCACCACGCCGAAGGCGGGCATCAGTTCGCCGCCGGCATGCACCGAGATCTGGAACTTGCCGCCCGTGGCTTCGCTGACCTTCTTGGAGAACACCTCCGCCGTTCCGTAGATGGTGTCGAGCGACTTGGGGAAGCTCGAAGCGAGGCGCCAGCGGATGTTGGCCTGCGCATGCACTGCAGGGGCCGCGCCCGCGGCCAGCACGCCGACGATGCCGGCGTGCTTGATGATTGAACGACGATCCATGAGGATTGATCTCCGAGATATTGTTGGCAGAACCCGGCGCTGGTGGGCACCGTGCGCCCAGGGCAAGAAACTGTGTGGGCCGAGGACGATTGTAGGAACATGCCCCCAGCGGGTTTTGCGGGTTTTCCCGTGAAAGAACCTACCCGTTTCGCCCATTCAGGGTTCTGCAAGCATCGGGCGCGCGCCCCTCTCGGAGATCGACAGCGGGCGCCTCGGGGCCAGGGCATCAGTGCCCGTGCCGCGTTTGCGAAGGCCCACCCACCTCGGGCCGTCTCGGAACGGGTCCGGCGGTCTCAGGCGGCAGCGGACGGTGCCAGGAACCGCGCGCGCACGGCCTGCTCGATGCCCGCCGCATCCAGCCCCTGCAGCGCCAGCAGCCTGGCGGGGTCGCCATGTTCGATGAACGCATCGGGCAAGCCCAGTTGCAGCACCGGCCGCACCACGCCCGCGGCGTTGAGGGCCTCGCACACGGCGCTGCCGGCGCCGCCCAGCGTGGTGCCCTCCTCCAGCGTCACCAGGGCCTCGTGGTTCGCGGCCACTTCCAGCAGCAGGGCCGTGTCGATGGGCTTGGCCCAGCGCATGTTGACCACCGTGGCATCCAGCGCCTCGCCCGCCTGCAGCGCGGGGTACAGCAGCGTGCCGAAGGCCAGGATGGCGATGCGTTGGCCCTGCGGCGTCGCGCCCGTGCGGCGCACCTCGCCCTTGCCGAACGGCAGCCCTTCCAGGCTGGCCAGGGGCACCACGCCCGCGCCGCTGCCGCGCGGGTAGCGTACGGCCACGGGATGGTCCTGCTCGAAGGCGGTGGTCAGCAACTGGCGGCACTCGCGCTCGTCGGCGGGGCAGGCCATGCTCATGTTGGGAATGCAGCGCACGAACGGAATGTCGTAGGCGCCGGCATGCGTGGCGCCATCGGCGCCGACCAGGCCCGCGCGGTCGAGCGCGAACACCACGGGCAGGTTCTGCAGGGCCACGTCGTGGATCAACTGGTCGTAGGCGCGCTGCAGGAAGGTCGAGTAGATCGCCACCACCGGCTTGACACCTTCGCAGGCCATGCCGGCGGCAAACGTCACCGCGTGCTGCTCGGCAATGCCCACGTCGTAGTAGCGGCCGGGGAAGCGCTTTTCGAACTCCACCAGCCCCGAGCCCTCCCGCATGGCAGGCGTGATGCCCACCAGCCGATCGTCCTTGGCCGCCATGTCGCACAGCCATTGGCCGAAGACTTGGGTGAAGGTCTGCTTCGGGGGCGTGGCGGGCTGCGTCAGGCCCACGCGGGGGTCGAACTTGCCGGGGCCGTGGTAGGCCACCGGATCGGCCTCGGCCAGCTTGTAGCCCTGGCCCTTCTTGGTAACGACGTGCAGGAACTGCGGGCCCTTCAGGCCCTTGATGTTTTCCAGCGTGGGAATGAGTGAGTCGAGGTCGTGCCCGTCGATGGGGCCGATGTAGTTGAAGCCGAACTTCTCGAACAGCGTGGCCGGCACCACCATGCCCTTGGCCTGCTGCTCCAGCCGCTTGGCGAACTCCAGCAGCGGCGGCACGGGCTTGAGCACGGTCTTGCCCACGTTCTTGGCGGCGGCGTAGAAATGGCCGCTCATGAGCTGCGCCAGGTAGCGGTTCAGCGCACCCACGGGCGGGCTGATGCTCATGTCGTTGTCGTTGAGGATGACCAGCAGGTTGGCATCGGCCACGCCGGCGTTGTTCAGCGCCTCGAAGGCCATGCCCGCCGTCATGGCGCCGTCGCCGATGATGGCCACGGCGTGGCGGTTCTCTCCCCGCTGCTTGGCGGCCAGCGCCATGCCGAGCGCGGCCGAGATGCTGGTGCTGGAGTGCGCCGTGCCGAAGGTGTCGTACTCGCTCTCGGCCCGCTGCGGAAAGCCCGACAACCCGCCGAACTGGCGCAGCGTGCCCATGCGGTCGCGCCGGCCGGTCAGGATCTTGTGGGGGTAGGTCTGGTGGCCCACGTCCCACACGAGGCGGTCGCGCGGGGTGTCGAACACGGTGTGCAGCGCCACGGTCAACTCCACCGTGCCCAGGTTGGAACTCAGGTGCCCGCCGGTCTTGGAGACGCTGTCGAGCACGAAGGCGCGCAGTTCGGTGGCCAGGTCCTTCAACTCGGCGCGCGACAGGCGGCGCAGGTCGGCCGGGTCGTTGATGGTCTGCAGCAGGGGAAAGGAATTCGTGGACATAGGCTATTGTTTGAGGAGCTGCTTGCGCCATGCAGGCAAGCGCTGCAGACCGTTCATTGTGCGGGCCGGTGCGCCGGGGCCACCGGGGAGGTCTGCGGGGATGGCGGCACAGGGCACGCAGCGCGCCGCCATCATCAGTGCGAGCGGTTCACCACCATGTCGGCCAGCGCCGCCAGCGCGCGCGTGTCGGGCAGGCCGCTCGCGGCCAGCGCGGCGTGCGCCTCGACCCGCAGTTCGCCAGCGTGCGCCTGGGCGCGTTCGAGCCCGAGCAGCGACACGTAGGTGGGCTTGTCGCTCGCGGCGTCCTTGCCGGCGGTCTTGCCCAGCGTGGCCGAATCGGCCGTCACGTCGAGGATGTCGTCCACCACCTGGAAGGCCAGCCCCAGCGCGGCGCCGTACTGCGACAGCGCGGCCAGGGCGGCCGGCGCGGCCTGTCCGCAGGCCGCACCCATCACCACGCTGCCCTGCAGCAGCGCGCCGGTCTTGAGCCGGTGCATCTGGCGCAGTTCGGCCTCGCTCAAAGCGCGGCCTACGCTGGCCAGGTCGATGGCCTGGCCGCCGGCCATGCCGTCGGCGCCGGCGGCCTGGGCCAGCATGCGGCACAGCGTGGCCTGCATCGCGGGCGGCACCTGCGGCCCCTCCGGCGTGAGCAGGCCGAAGGCCAGCGCCTGCAGCGCATCGCCCGCCAGCAGCGCGCGCGCCTCGCCGAAGCGCACGTGCACCGTGGGCTTGCCGCGGCGCAGCACGTCGTTGTCCATGCACGGCATGTCGTCGTGCACCAGGGAATAGGCGTGGATCAGCTCCACCGAGCAGGCCGCGCGCAGGGCCGCTTCGTCCAGGCCGCCGACGGCCTCCGAGGCGGCCAGCACCAGCAGGGGCCGCAGGCGCTTGCCGCCGTCCAGCACCGCGTAGCGCATGGCCTCGCCCAGGCCCGCGGGCGCATCGCTGCACACCCAGCGCGACAGGGCGTCCTCCACGCGCGCCAGTTGCGCATGGCTCCAGCCGCCGAGGTCGAACGGGGCATGAAGCGCAGTGGGCACGGTGGATGGGCCCAGAGAGGTCGGTACTGCCGCCATGGTGGGGGTCACTCCTGCGTCCATGGTTGCAGCGCTCCTTCGTCCAATACCTTGATCTGGTCCTGCACCGCTTCCAGCCGGCCGCGGCAAAAGGCCAGCAACTGCGCGCCGCGCTGGTAGCCCGCGAGCATCTGTTCCAGGGGCAACTGGCCCGACTCGATGCGTCCCACGAGTTGCTCCAGCTCTTCCAGCGCGGCTTCGTAGCTGGCGGGTTCGGGGAGTTTCGGGGGAACGGCGGAGGCCTTGGGCATGGAACGGGGGGCGGCGAACGCGCAGGTAAAACGGGTGATTTTAGGCGCACCCTCCTTCGGGCGGGCGGAGGCGGGTGGGGGGCACGTGGAAAATGGCTGGCACCTTGGCGACACCATCGGCGCGCAAGCCTTGCCCGGCGCGCTCAAGCATGCCCGGCCAATACACATACGGGGGGAGCGGAAATAACCCCACCGGCTACAATCCCATTCCCTTCGGGCCGGCTTGCATGCCGGTTTCTTTTTTTCCGTGTGCACTTCACGCACCCTCCCTGTGGGGAGTCTTTAGGTCAGGTCACCCATGTCTGATTTAAGTCTTCAACTGCAGCAGGCCGCAAGCCAACTACCAGTTTCAAGCTACTTTGACGAAGCGCTGTTCCAGCGCGAGCTGGAGACCATCTTCCAGCGCGGGCCCCGCTATGTGGGGCACCAGCTTTCCGTGCCCGATGCGGGCGACTACTACGCCCTGCCGCAGGAAGGCGAAGGCCGTGCGCTCGTGCGCAACGCGCAGGGCGGCGTCGAGCTGATCTCCAACGTGTGCCGCCACCGCCAGGCCGTGATGCTCAAGGGCCGCGGCACCCTGCAGGGCCACGGCAAGGGCCATGCGGGCGGCAACATCGTGTGCCCGCTGCACCGCTGGACGTATTCGCCCGGCGGCCAGCTGCTCGGCGCCCCGCACTTCGCGCAGGACCCCTGCCTGAACCTCAACAACTACGGACTGCGCGAGTGGAACGGCCTCTTGTTCGAGGACAACGGCCGCGACATCGGCGCCGACCTGGCCGGCATGGGGCCGCGCGCCGAACTGAGCTTCGACGGCTTTTCGCTCGACCGCGTGGAAATGCACGAGTGCAACTACAACTGGAAGACCTTCATCGAGGTCTACCTCGAGGACTACCACGTGGGCCCGTTCCACCCGGGCCTGGGCAACTTCGTCACCTGCGAGGACCTGAGCTGGGAGTTCCAGAAGCACTACTCGGTGCAGACGGTCGGCGTGGCCTCCACCTTCGGCAAGCCCGGCTCCGACATCTACCGCAAATGGCACGACGTGCTGCTGCAGTACCGCGAAGGCAAGCTGCCCGAACGCGGCGCGATCTGGCTCACCTACTACCCGCACATCATGGTGGAGTGGTATCCGCATGTGCTCACCGTCTCCACGCTGCACCCCGTCAGCCCGACGAAGACGATGAACATGGTGGAGTTCTACTACCCCGAGGAGATCACCGCCTTCGAGCGCGAGTTCGTCGAGGCCCAGCAGGCCGCCTACATGGAAACCTGCATCGAGGACGACGAGATCGGCGAACGCATGGACGCCGGCCGCCGCGCCCTCTACGAGCGCGGCGACAACGAGGTCGGCCCCTACCAGAGCCCGATGGAAGACGGCATGCAGCACTTCCACGAGTGGTATCGCGCCGCCATGGGCGATGCGGTACCCCGGCGCTGACGCCGATCCGATTGCTATAAAAACAATAGCTACCACCGCATGATCCACTAGGGCATGCGGCCTCTTTTACTCCAAACCCCCTCATTCCCATGCAAGCGCTCTGGATGGTGTTGGCCGCGTTCCTCTTCGCCAGCATGGGCGTGTGCGTCAAGGTGGCGTCGGCCTATTTCAACTCGGCCGAACTGGTGTGCTACCGCGGCATCATCGGCATGGCGATCCTGTGGGCGCTGGCGCGCTCGCAGCGGGTCAAGCTGGGCACGCACTACCCGGGCATGCATGCCTGGCGCAGCCTGATCGGCGTGGTCTCGCTGGGCTCGTGGTTCTATTCCATCGCCCACCTGCCGCTGGCCACGTCGATGACGCTCAACTACATGAGCAGCGTGTGGATCGCGGCGTTCCTCGTCGGCGGCGCGCTGCTGGCCTGGCGGCCGTCGAGCAGCAGTTCGCGTCCGCCGCTGCAGGGCACGCTGGTGTTCACCGTGATGGTGGGCTTTGCCGGCGTGGTGATGATGCTGCGCCCCAGCCTCGACCAGCACCAGATGTTCGCCGGCCTGATCGGGTTGCTGTCGGGCCTCACCGCCGCGTTCGCCTACATGCAGGTGATGGCGCTGTCGCGCCTGGGCGAGCCCGAGACGCGCACGGTGTTCTATTTCGCTGTGGGTTCGGCGGTGGCCGGTGGCGCGGGCCTGCTGCTCACGGGCACTTCGGAATGGCCGGGCTGGCCCAGCCTGTGGCTTCTGCCCATCGGCGTGCTGGCGGCGGCCGGCCAGCTGTGCCTGACGCGGGCCTATGCCACCGCGCGCACCTCCCGCGGCACGCTGGTGGTGGCCAACCTGCAGTATTCGGGCATCGTGTTCGCGGCGCTGTACAGCGTGCTGCTGTTTGGCGACGACATCCCCGCCATCGGCTGGGCCGGCATGGCGCTCATCGTGGTGAGCGGCATCGTGGCCACCGTGCTGCGGGCGCGCGCGGCACCCGGTGCGCCGGCCGAAGAGCACTGAGGCCGCTGATCCGGCGCTGCCGCAGTCAGGTGCCTTTCCCCGGCGCGACCGCCCGTCAGGCCTGTCCGACGCACGCCCCCGCCGCGCCGGACCACAATAAGGGCCTGTCCGCCACCGATTGACTCAGTCCCATGCCGTACACCACCCTCATCTCCGCCGCCGAACTGCAATCCCTCATCGCCAGCGGCGCGCCGCGGATGGTCTTCGACTGCACGTTCGACCTGACGCAGCCCTCGCTGGGCGAGCAGCAATACCGCCAATCGCACATTCCCGGCGCGCTCTACGCGCACCTGGACCGCGACCTGAGCGCCAAGCATGGCGCGCCCGGCGCGGGCGGCACCATCGTCGCCACCGAGGCGGACCAGCCCGCATCGGGCGGGCGCCACCCCTTGCCCAACCGCGACCGGCTCGAAGCCTGGCTCTCGCGCATCGGCTTCACCAACGGCATGCAGGCCGTGGTGTACGACCGCAACGGCGCCAACTACTGCGGCCGCCTGTGGTGGATGCTCAAGTGGGCCGGCCACGATGCGGTGGCGGTGCTGGACGGCGGCCTGCAGGCCTGGACCGCGGCGGGCGGGGACCTCGCCAGCGGCGACGAGCCGGCGCACTTCCAGTCCAACTTCAAGCTGGGCGAGCCCCTGCGCCAGTTGGCCACCGCGGCGGACGTGCAGGCCGCCCTGGGGCAGGACCGCCAGACGGTGATCGACGCCCGCGCCCCCGCCCGCTACCGCGGCGAGGTCGAGCCGCTGGACCCCGTGGCCGGGCACATTCCCGGCGCGCTGAACCGCCCCTTCAGCGAAAACCTCGGGCCGGATGGCCGCTTCAAGCCCGCCGCGCAACTGCGCGCCGAGTTCGAGGCCCTGCTCGGCGCCCGCGCGCCCGGCACGGTGGTGCACCAGTGCGGCAGCGGGGTGAGCGCCATCCCGAATGTCCTGGCCATGGAACTGGCCGGTTTCGGAAAAACCACGCTGTTTGCCGGCAGCTGGAGCGAATGGTGCAGTGTTCCTGACCGCCCCGTGGAGCGCGGCTGACCCCTGCGGGAGGGCCGGCCGTGCAGCAGGCGGCCCCCTCTCCAGGGTGGGACAGCCGCTGCGGATTTTGTAAGGCAACTTCCTACACGGGCGGTGCGCCGACCAGACACGCTGCACATCCAAACCCCGACTTAATTTTTGATTGGGCTGAATTCACAATCCATTTCAACGGATCGCGAAACCATGCAAACCGCATGAACCCCGCCAGATCGGTTAAAGGAAAAGGATTCACCATGACCTCCGAACAACTTCTCGCTGAAATCCGCGAAGCCAACCTCACCTACCTGATGTTGGCACAGACCCTGATCCGCCAGGACAAGGCGGAAGCTGTTTTCCGTCTGGGCCTGAACGAAGACGCCGCCGACATCCTCGCATCGCTGTCGGCCGCGCAGGTGCTCAAGCTGGCCTCCCGCAACACGCTGCTGTGCAGCTTCCGGGTGGACGACAACCTGGTGTGGAGCCTGCTCACCAACCACAACACCCCGAAGAAGGTCGGCAACGAAGCGACCAACACGCTGCACGCCAACATCCTGATGGCCAGCCGCGTGTCCGAAGTGCTCTGAGCGCAGCGCCCGCCGCCCTCACCGCCTCGCCCGCCTGCCGCCGCCCACCCTTCTTCGAAAGCCAGCCATGTCCGCACCCGTCAAGAGCGTCCTCAACGAATCCAAGCAGATCGAACGCGCCGCCATGCTGATCCAGATGGGTGCCCGCATGCAGGTGCTGGAGTCGGAAACCACGCTGTCCTACGAGCGCCTGATCCGGCTGTACAAGGAGATCGCCGGCAAGTCGCCGTCCAAGGGCCAGCTGCCCTTCTCGACCGACTGGTTCCTGACCTGGCAGGAGAACATCCACAGCTCGCTGTTCCTGAACATCTACGAATACCTGTCCAAGGGCGTGGACCTGGATTCGGTGGAGCTGCTCACCAAGGCCTACCGCCTGTACAACGAGCAGGTCACCACCGCCGAGATCGAACCCCTGCTGTCCTTCACCCGCGCCTGGCGCCTGGTGAAGTTCGTGGACGCCGGCATGCTGACCCGCACCGCCTGCTCGCAGTGCAGCGGCCAGTTCGTCACCGAGCTGTACGAAAACGCCCGCAACTACACCTGCGGCCTGTGCAATCCGCCCGCCCGTGCCGGCAAGAGCAAGTCGGCCGGCGCGCTGATGCTGCACTGAGCCCCTGCACCACCAGGCTTTGAGCCAAAAAGCCTTCCAGCGCATATTCCACTAGGGCATATCGCTACAAAATCAATAGCAAATCAAACCATTCGAAAACCCGGCCCTGGCCGGGTTTTTTCGTGGGCGCGGCGGGACGGTCGGCACGCCAAAGCTCCCCAGCCCCCATCCGCCCACCGGCCCGTCAGCGCATCGCCAGCAGGATGCGGATGTCCGAGTCCACCGGCAGCGCATAGTCGTAGGCCGCCATGACCGCGTTGCCCTCGGGGCTCACCAGCTTGAGGCTCACGTACACCGTCTGCGGGGTGGCCGCGTACGTGCCCACCACCACCGCCTGCGCCGCCTGGGCGCGGCTCACCTCGCGCACTTCGCGCGAGAGCAGCAGTTCGCCCTCGCCGGGCCGCATGACCAGGTTCTCGCGCAGCTTCAGCTCGGTCACCCGCACGCCGCGCTGCACCAGCCGCCCGGCGATCTGTTCGGAGCACAGGCGGCCCAGCCGGGACGACTCGTTCAGCCGGTCCAGGTGCACCAGCGTGGAGACCAGCACCGGCTGGCGCGGATCGAGCGGCGCGCCCTGCAAAAGCATGTCCGCGGCCTTCTGGTTGAATTCGAGCAGGTCGGTCTGCACGCCGCCCGCGGCCGCGCTGCCGTAATAGAACCGCGCGCAGCCCGGGAGGGCCACCGCCGCGGCGCCCGCCAGCGCGCCGGCCAGCACGGTGCGGCGCCTCATGGCACCACCCGCCACGTCTTGACCGGCGTGGCCGCCACCGCCGGCACGCGCGGCAGGTACAGCGCCACGTCGCCCTGGTCGATGGAATAGACGTCGCTGGTGCGCGCCAGCACGCGCTCGTCCGATTCGATGGACGTGGTCACCAAAATTTCGGTGCGCGCCGTGCCGCTGGCCAGCAGAACGTCCGGCGCCGGCACGTAGGCGCCCGACGCATCGCGCACCACCGCCACGCCCTCGGACAGCCGCACCCGCGGCGGCGCGTACACACCGCCGCCCTGGTGCTGCACCACCTGCGTGGACACCGCCATGCGCACGCCGGTCGGCTGGGTCGAGACGGTGATGCCGCGGTCCACCAGGCGCGTCACCAGCAGCGAGCGAAAGCCCGCGTCGAAGCCATCGCCCTGCCCGGGCAGCAGATAGATCGGGTACTCCCCCGGCGGCCAGTCGCGCAGCCGCACCGCCGTGCGCTCCGCCACGTCGCGGGCCAGCACGTCCCAGTGCTGCACGGCGCGCGCGGTTTTCTGCGTGGAAGGCGCGTGCAGTTCGTCGCGCGGCAGATCGGGCGCCGCGCAGCCGGCCAGCAGCGCGGCAGCGGACAGCAGGCACCCGCCCGCCAGCCGGCGTGCAGGTGCCAGACGCCCCACGCCAGCGGATTCGCGGCCCTGCGCCGGGGCCCGGGCGGCCGGGCGTGCACGTTTTTCAAGAGATTCCATAACCGCAAATGCTAGCGGCCGCCCGCGCAAGGCATCGGCCGAACAGCGCGGCTTTTCCCCCGCTGCCAGGGGGCTTGGGGGCTTCTTCACCCGGGGTTTCCCGCACGCGCCGGCCCCGCTGCTGCGGTGCTCGCCTACGCGGCGTTCGAGCGGCGTTGCGACAAAATCCGCGCATGTCCCGCCCCGCCGCCCCCCTGCCCCCCACGCCGCCCCTGGCGCGCCAACTTCCACCCACCTCCGCGACGACAGGGCAGCTTCCGGCCGGCGACCCGCCCGACCACTCCGACATCTCCCCCTCCAACCCCGCATCCGCACCCACCGCCGCGCCCGAGCCCGGCGACGATGTGCCGCCCGAACCCCTGGCCGACGGGACCCTGGAGGGGGGATCGGCCACGCCGCCCGCCTCCACGGCCCCTTCCGCACCCGCCGCGCTGCCGGCCTCGCCCGCATCACCGCGCCCCGAACCATCCCCTTCCCCGTCGCCCACCGGCCCCTCGGCGGCCGCGGCCGCTGCCGCCGCAGCCCTGCCTGGAGCGCCGGGCTTCATGCTGAACATGCCGATCGACGTGCGCAACATGTCGCTCGCGCTGCTGGCCCTGTTCGCCACCGTCGCGCTGCTGCACTGGGCCAGCGCCGTGTTCATTCCCCTCATGCTGAGCGTGCTGCTCACCACCGCGCTGCACCCGGCGGTCACCGCCCTGCACCGCTGGCACATCCCGCGCTGGCTCGGGGCAGGGGTGCTGCTGATGGGCATCGTCGGCAGCCTGGGCGGCGCGGCCTGGTCGCTCAGCGACGGCGCGGCCGAGCTGGTGGATTCGGTGCCCGTGGCCGCGCGCAAGGTGCGCGATGCCATGCGCCAGCGCGTGGGCGGGCCCAGCCCGCTGGACACCATGCAGAAGGCCGCCACGCAGATCGAGCAGGCCGCCACCGAAAGCATTCCGCCGCAGACGCGCCGCGGCGTGCAGCGCGTGGTGATCGAGCGCGCGCCCTTCAACATCCGCGACTACGTGTGGAGCGGCACCATGGGCCTGGCGTCTGCCGCCGGCCAGCTCACCGTGGTGATCTTCCTGACCTTCTTCGCGCTCGCATCGGGCAACCTGTTCCGCCGCAAGCTCATGCGCATCGCCGGCCACAGCCTGGAGCGGCGCAAGGTGACCATGGCGGTGCTGGACGACATCACCGGCCAGATCCAGCGCTACCTGCTGGTGCAGCTGCTCACCAGCGTGCTGGTGGGCGTGGCCACCGGCGCGGTGTACGCCCTGCTCGGGCTGGAAAACCCCGCCGTGTGGGGCGTGGTGGCCGGGGTGCTCAACCTCGCGCCCTACATCGGCTCGGTGGTGGTGACGGGCGCCTCGGCGCTGGTCGCCTTCCTGCAGTTCGGCACCGTGGACATGGCGCTGGCCATCGGCGGCGCATCGCTGGTCATCCACACCCTGGTGGGCAATCTGCTCACCCCCTGGCTCACCAGCAAGACCAGCCGCATGAGCCCGGTGGCCGTGTTCGTCAGCGTGCTGGTGTGGGGCTGGCTGTGGGGGCTGTGGGGCCTGCTGCTGGGCATTCCGGTGATGATGGCCGTGAAGGCGATCTGCGACCGGGTGGAGGATCTGCGAGCGGTGGGGGAACTGCTGGGGGATTGAAGGGAAGGAAGGTCTGACGCACCCGGCCAAGGCCCAAGCACCGCAGCCGGGCCGGGCCCGTTTTCGATCAGGCCATTCGCCTGTCGCCGGGGTTGCGTCCGCCCGCCTGAATCTCCATGATGGGGGCGCCGGTGTGCATGGCGCCATCGGCACATCCACGCATCGCTCGGACCCATCGATCGATGCCTTCCCCCGCAGGCGTGTCGCACGCCAGCCCACAGGAGCAAAAAACCATGCCCATCGAACTCTGGCTCGCCTTCGTCGCGGCCTCGGCCGTGATGCTGGTCATCCCCGGCCCGACCATCCTCACCGTGATCAGCTACTCGATGTCGCACGGCCGCCGCGCGAACGTGCCGCTGGTGCTGGCCGTGGCGCTGGGCGATTCGACCGCGCTGGTGGTGTCGCTGCTGGGCCTGGGCGCGCTGCTGGAGACCTCCGCCTTCTGGTTCACCGCGGTGAAGTGGGTCGGCGGGCTGTACCTGCTGTATCTGGGCATCCGCCTGCTGCGTGCCGGAATCTCCGCCACCGAAATCGCTGCACCCGCCGCTCCGGCATCCCGCTGGCGCCTGTTCCTGAACACCTACCTGGTGACCGCGTTGAACCCGAAGGGCATCGTTTTCTTCGTGGCCTTCCTGCCCCAGTTCCTCAGCCCCGCCGCCAGCGCGACGCAGCAAATGGGAATACTGGGCGTCACCTTCGTGGTGCTGGCCGCCACCAATGCGACGCTGTATGCCGTGTTCGCTGGCAGCGCACGCAAGCTGCTCGCATCGCCACGGGCACAGCGGCGCTTCCATGTCGCGGGCGGCTCGCTGCTGGCGGCAGCGGGGGTCTGGGCGTTGACGGCGCGGCGGCCTGGGTGAGGTAAGGGGCCATCCATCAGGGCGGGCAGAGCATCCGTCAACGTTTTGCGTCGCAGGCCGGAGGGGGCGATGGATCGGCGCATTCTGGAGGAATGTTCTCGAAAGCCACATCATTGCCGACCTGTACCGCATTGTTGGGCGGACTCAACCACCAATGGATTTCTCCATTCATCCAAAGATCGACGACCTGACTTTCACCCAGGAGTGTTTTGGAATTCACGCGGTACAAACGCACCACGTAGGGCATCTTGTAGTCGTGATGAATGATGCGCTGAACGAGAGACGCTTTGTGAAACTCAAGGCGATAGACGCGCTGAGGGCTGTTTTCACTGTCAAAAAAAGTGGGCGTCGCAGCGTACCAAGCCAGAAAAACAAGTGCATTCAATGCCAAGCACCAGACGATGCATGGGATTTTCCTGAAATCATTCAGCTTCATTGCCAATCCAATTTGATGGGAAACGGAAGGCGAACACGGTGCACGTCTGAGAGCACAACGAAGTCTGCACCTCGGCCATGTTGAATGCGCCACCGGCGGAAATCTTCGTTCTGCACAAAGTAAACATCTCCATGGATCTTGGACGCCTCTTGATTCACCCATTGATCAGAGATGGGGATGCCTCGGCCTACGTTCACACGACTCACTCCTTGAAATCCCCAAAAGCCGAGAGGCTGTGAAAGAAAAGGGGTTTCACCATCGTTGAAGTCATAGCTGTCGCGAAGGTAGAAACCCAATTCATCGATAACGAAAGTGGTTTTTCCGAAGCTATTCTTTGCGACAAGTCCTGACACCGCGATCTTGAGCGTGGCTTCTCCCATGGCTCCATAGAAATCATCCAGCGGATCACTGAGTTGGCCACAGTGCACATAGTTGGTTTGGCACGTGCCATCAATGACTTTGGCAGGCTGCGCCAGGTTGCCAAACCTCGATGGCTGAGAGGCCCCTGCCGTTTGGTCATTGATGCGCTTTTTCAGCAAGAGCAATGCCGACGGCGTTGCCCATTCTTTCTGAAGCTTCACCATCGCAGCGCGAACCCGTGCAAAGCCGAGAGCCCAATTCATGGTGACGTTACTCTCATCCAGGCGCAAGGAGCCCAACTGGGACAGCTCAAAGGGGTCGCGTCCACGCTTCATCAGTTCTGGCATCTCAAAAGCCGCCCCGCGAAACCACCGCTCCATCAAGGCCGCCGCCACCGGCCACCCCATGCGCGAGCGCATCACGCCAGGAATATCGTTGAGCTGAAACAGCCGCACCTTCGGCGGCAGCTTTTTCTCCAGCTGCGCACGCAGCCGCCCCTGGTCTATCTTGACCATGTCCTTCATGCAACCTCCCTCGTCCGTGATCGCCTGTTTTTTGGAACTGCGGATTCTCGGAGCAAAGAAGGCGCGCGGCGCGGTGCCAACCGGTTTTCCGGTTATGCAACGTAACCCAAAAGCAAATCACTTTCACCAGGGCTTTCGGTGACCGGTTTAGAACCCCATGGGGCACGGTTTTGCCAGGCGGGGCGTGCCGTGCCTCTATGCCGGCGCCACCGGAGCGCGCGCCGCCAGCTGCGTGGCCAGGGCCTGCAGCAGGGCCAATTGCCGGCACACCAGGGCCAGTTGCGTCTGCACCAGCCGCAGGGTGTCCGGTGCGGCATCGGCGGCCTGTTCCAGCGCGGTGGCCAGCGTTTCGCCGTGGGCTGCGTCACCCTCCAGCGCCTCGCGGGTGCGCAGGGCGCGGGCGACGGCTTCGAGGCGCTCGACGGCGTAGCGGGCGCCCTCCTGTACCAGTGGGTCGTCCACGCCTTCGGCGAGTTGGCCGCGGTGCGCGCCCAGCGCCGAGAGGTAGTTGAGCAGGGTGTGCGACAGCACCAGCATGCGCATGCCGGCCTGCGAATGCGAGCGCACGTGGCGGGGCTCGCGCAGCATGTGCGACAGGGCGGTGGAGAAGGCGGCGTCGGCGTTGTGGGCGGTGCGGCGAGCCAGTCGGTAATCGAGGTCGTCGTCCTTGCCGGTGGCGTACTGCGACATGATCTCGCGCAGGTACTGCCCGTTGGCCTGCAGGGCCTGCGCGGCCACGGCGGCCAGGCGCCGGCCCTGCCAGTCGGGCAACACGACCATCATGGCGGCGGTGGCGATGGCGCTGCCGATCAGGGTGTCGAGCAGGCGCGGCAGGATCAGCGCGTGGGCCTCGCCGGTGGCCTGGTTGAAGCACATGAGCACCAGCAGCGTGATGGCGGCGGTGGCCGTGAGGTAGCGCGTGGTGCGGGTGACGAAGAACAGCACGCCCGCCGCCACGGCGAAGAGCGCCTGCAGCGGCGGGCTGGGAAAGAGCTTGAGCAGCGCCCAGCCGACCACCAGGCCGATGGCGGTGCCGGCAACGCGCTGCGACACGCGCGTGACGGTGGCGCCGTAGGTGGGTTGGCACACGAACAGCGTGGCCAGCGGAATCCAGTAGCCGTGCACGGGGTCGAGGAGCTGCATGGCGATGCAGCCGGCCGCGAGCGCCAGCGACAGGCGCGTGGCATGGCGAAACAGCGGCGTGCCCGGGTGCAGCTGCGCGCGCACGCGGCCCCAGGCATCGGCCAGCGACCGGGGCGATCGGTCCAGCAAACTGCTGTCGCCCAGGCGCTCGCCGCCATCGGGGTGGGTGGCGGCGTCGAGCTGGCCGGAGAGCGTGGCGAGGTTGCGGGCCAGCGCGCGCAGGCTGCGCAGGGGCCGCTGCCAGGCGCTCTGGCGCTGGCTTTCGAGGTGGGCGATGGAGTCGTGCAGGTCGGCCATGGCGCGCTCGCCGGCGGGGTCGCGCACGAAGGGCTCGTGCGTCTGCAGGGCCTCGGCCAGGCGGGTGCAGTCCACGCCCTGCAGTTGCAGCACGCGCTGGCAGCGGTAGAGCACGTCGCTGTGGAACAGCACGTCGGCCCAGTCGTTGTAGTGGTGGTGCGACGAGCTGGCGCGCTCGTGGATGTCCTGCGCGATGAAGTACAGGTTCAGGTGGCGCAGCAGCCGGCCGGTGGGGGGCGGCGCCTCGCGGCGCGCGCCCAGGCGGCTGAAGATGCTTTCCTTGGTGGTGTTGAGGGCGGACACCACGCGGCCGTTGGTCTGGGCGAGCGCCAGGCGCCGGCGCTCCACGTCCACGCCGCGCACGGGCTCGAACAGGCTGGCCTTGAGCCGCAGATAGGCGCCGAGCACGCCGTAGAGCTTGGCGAGGTTCTGGCGCACGGGCTGGTGCGGGAACAGCGCGCACCACAGCAGCGACAGCAGGCCGTACCAGGTGGCGCCGGCCAGCAGCCAGGTGGGCACGCTGAAGCCCAAGGCCGGGCCGCCCCCGCGCTGGGAGCCGGGCGCCACGCTGATGGCGGTGTAGAGCGCCAGGATGACGGTGGCCAGCGCGATGGCGCGGTAGCGCTCGCCCACGGCGCCGAGCATGGTGAAGCCGAAGGTGGACACGGCCATGCCCGCCACGAACCACAGGGGCCACGGCATCAGGGCCTCGACCGAGAACGCGGCGGTGGCGAAGCAGGCCAGCGTGACGAGCAGCGCCCGCAGCCGGCCGCGCCAGTTGTCGTCGGTCTCGGCGATGGCGCTGGCGATGATGCCCAGGAAGATCGGCGTGACCAGCGGCACGCGGTCCAGCCACCAGCACACGGCCATGGCACCGCTCAGCGCGATGAACACGCGCACGCCGTACACCAGCGCATCCTGCGCCCACAGGCGCCTTGCCCACCCTGCCATTGCCGTTTTCAAGATCGCATCAACCCCGGAGAGAGAAAGAAAAAACCATGGCGCAGGCCCGCGCCGGATGGCCGGAACCCAAGCAGATTCCATACCACGGCACGCAGCCCCTCCCGTGCCGCGCCCAATCCCCGCCGTCAGCCGGTGTTGCGCAGCCCGGCCGCGATGCCGTTGATCGAGATGTGGATGCCGGTCTGCACGCGCTCGTCGCCCTGCCCGCCGCGCCAGCGGCGCACCAGTTCGACCTGCAGGTGGTGCAGCGGGTCGATGTACGGAAAGCGGTGGCGGATCGACCGGGCCAGGGCGGTGTTGTGCGTCAGGCGGTGCTTGTCGCCGGTGATGCGGGTGAGCGCATCGGCCGTGCGCTGCCACTCGGCCTCGATGGCGCCGAAGACCTTCTTGCGCAGGCGCGTGTCGGCCACCAGTTCGCTGTAGCGCGAGGCCAGGGCCAGGTCGCTCTTGGCCAGCACCATGTCCATGTTGGACAGCAGCGTGCCGAAGAACGGCCACTGGCGGTACATCTTCTGCAGCAGGGCCATCTGCGCCTTGGGGTCCTGGCCGGGCTGCCTGACAAAGGCTTCCACCGCGGCGCCGAAGCCGTACCAGCCCGGCAGCGTGAGCCGGCACTGGCCCCAGCTGAAGCCCCAAGGAATGGCGCGCAGGTCTTCGATGCGCTGGCTGGGCTTGCGCGAGGCCGGGCGCGAGCCGATGTTCAGCTCGGCGATCTCGCGGATGGGCGTGGAGTTAAAGAAGTAATCGGTGAAGCCCGGGGTGTCGTACACCAGCGCGCGGTAGGCGCCCATGCTGGCCACCGACAGCTGCGCCGCCGCCTCCAGGAAGTCCTTGGTGGCGGGCTTGGTGGGCTGCAGCAGCGTGGCCTCCAGCGTGGCGGCGACCAGGGTTTCCAGGTTGCGCCGGCCGATCTCGGGGTTGGCGTATTTGGAGGCGATGACCTCGCCCTGCTCGGTCAGGCGGATCTGCCCGCGCACGGTGCCGGGCGGCTGCGCCAGGATGGCCTGGTAGCTCGGGCCGCCCCCGCGGCCCACGGTGCCGCCGCGGCCATGGAACATGCGCAGCTGGATGCGGTGGCTGGCCGCCAGTTCGTCGAACAGCTCCACCAGCGCGATCTCGGCGCGGTACAGCTCCCAGCTGCTGGTGAAGATGCCGCCGTCCTTGTTGCTGTCGCTGTAGCCCAGCATGATGTCCTGCTCGGCGCCGCTGGCCTGCACCATCGCGGCGAAGCCGGGCACGGCGTACAGCTCGCGCATGATGGGCGCGGCGTTGCGCAGGTCTTCGATGGTCTCGAACAGCGGCACCACGATGAGGTCGGTGGTGGCGGCGCGGGCGCCGCTGCCCGGCACGGGCGGCACGGCATCGAGCGTGCCGTGCATCAGCCCCACTTCCTTTTGCAGCAGCAGCACTTCGAGCAGGTCGCTCACGGTTTCGGTGTGGCTGATGATGTAGTGGCGGATGGCCTGCGGGCCGAAGCGCTCGCGCATCTGCCGCGCCGTCTCGAAGATGGCGATCTCGCCCGTGGTGTGCTCGGAATACGTGGCGCCCACCACGCGCAGCGGCCGGGCATCGGCCAGCAGGCGCAGCAGCAGCGCGCGGCGGTCGGCCTCGGGCAGGGCCGCGTAATCGGGCTCCACGCGCGCCGTGGCCAGCAGCTCGGCGATCACCTTCTCGTGCTGGTCGGAGCTTTGGCGCAGGTCCACGGTGGCCAGGTGAAAGCCGAACACCTCCACCGCGCGCACCAGCGGGTGCAGGCGCTCGGCGGCCAGCGCCGCGCCGCGGTGCGAGCGCAGCGAGGCCTCGATCACGCGCAGGTCGGCCAGGAAGGCCTCGGCATCGGGATAGGGGTTCTGCGGCGCGACGGCATGGCGCGCGGCCTCGCCGCCGGTCAGGTTGCGCAGCGTGGCGGCCAGCCGGGCGTAGATGCCGGTGAGCGCGCGGCGGTACGGCTCGTCCTGGCGGTGCTCGCTGTGGTCGGGCGAGCGCTCGGCCAGGGCCTGCATGTCGGGCGAGACCTGCACCAGCCGGGCCGACAGCGACAGCTCGCCGCCCAGGAAGTGCACCTCGGTCAGGTAGTGGCGCAGCGCCACCTCGGCCTGCCGGCCCAGCGCCAGCGAGAGCGTGGCCGCGCTGACGTTGGGGTTGCCGTCGCGGTCGCCGCCGATCCACTGGCCCATGCGCAGGAAGCTCGCCACGGGCTGGTTGCCCAGTTCGCGCTCCAGATCGGCATAGATCTTGGGGATCTCGCGCAGGAAGGTCGATTCGTAGTACGACAGCGCGTTCTCGATCTCGTCGGCCACGGTGAGCTTGGTGTAGCGCAGCAGGCGCGTCTGCCACAGCTGGGCCACGCGGGCGCGCAGCCGCGCCTCGTTGGCCGCCAGCTCGCGCGGGGTGAGCGCGTCCTTGGCGCTGTTGTACAGCTGGGCGCGCACCTGGATGTCGCCGCGCTCGGCCAGCAATTGGGCGATGTCGCGCTCGGCATCCAGGATGCTCTTGCGCTGCACCTCGGTCGGGTGGGCGGTGAGCACCGGCGCCACGTAGCTCCTGGCCAGCGTCTGCGAGATGGTGCGCGGCGCGATGCCCGCCCAGCGCATGCGCGCCAGCGCCACCTCGATGCTGCCCTCCTGGGCGCTGCCCGCGCGCTCGTGCACGGTGCGGCGGCGGATGTGGTGGCGGTCCTCGGCCAGGTTGGCCAGGTGGCTGAAATAGGTGAAGGCGCGGATCACGCTGACCGTCTGGTCGCCCGACAGGCCCTTGAGCAGCTTCTTGAGCGCCTTGTCGGCCTCCTGGTCGGCATCGCGGCGAAAGGCCACCGACAGCTTGCGTACCTGCTCCACGAGGTCGTAGGCGGCGACCCCTTCCTGCTCGCGGATCACGTCGCCCAGGATGCGGCCCAGCAGCCGGATGTCCTGGATCAGCGGCAGGTCCTTGTCGGTCCTGCGGGGGGCGGCCGGTGCGGGCGCGGCGTCGGTCTTGCGGGGGGTCGCGTTCATGCGGAAAAGGTCTCCTGCGCGCTCGGGCGCATCATGGACAGAGGGCGGCGGCTGCTGCGGGCCCATGCTAGCATCCCCGCTGCCCGCGCCGCCCGGCGCACCCGCCCCGCGCACCCCCGGCCTTGCGCCCGTGCCCGGCGGCCCTCCTACCGCGATGAACCCCTTCGAAACCCCCACCCATTTCCCCTTCGTGATCGCCACCCGCGAAAGCCGCCTGGCCCTGTGGCAGGCCGAGCACGTGCGCGCCCTGCTGCAGGCACGCGGCCACACCGTGACGCTGCTCGGCATGACCACCAAGGGCGACCAGATCCTGGACCGCACGCTCAGCAAGGTGGGCGGCAAGGGCCTGTTCGTGAAGGAGCTGGAAGTGGCGCTGGAGGAAGGCCGCGCGCACATCGCCGTGCACTCGCTGAAAGACGTGCCGATGGAGCTGCCCGACGGCTTTCACCTGGCCGCCGTGATGGAGCGCGAGGACCCGCGCGATGCCTTCGTCTCGAACCGCTTCGCGCGCCTGTCCGACCTGCCCCAGGGCGCGGTGGTGGGCACCTCCAGCCTGCGCCGCCAGGTGCTGCTGCAGGCCCTGCGGCCCGACCTGAAGATCGAGCCGCTGCGCGGCAACCTCGACACCCGCCTGCGCAAGCTCGACGAAGGGCTGTACGACGCCATCGTGCTCGCCGCTGCAGGCCTGAAGCGCCTGGGCCTGGACGACCGCATCCGCGCCACGTTCGAGCCCGCCGAGATGCTGCCCGCCGCCGGCCAGGGCGCGCTGGGCCTGGAGGTGCGCAGCCACCGGCAGGACGTGATCGCCGCGCTGGCACCCCTGGCCCACCTGCCCAGCTGGCTGGGCGTGACGGCCGAGCGAGCCGTGAGCCGCGCCATGGGCGGCAGCTGCTCCATGCCGCTGGCCGCGCACTCGCACTGGCGGGCCGACGGCACGCTGCAGCTCGACGCCGCCTGGGGCGACCCGCACGGCGTGCTGCCGCTGGTACGCGCCACCGTCTCCGGCACGGTGCAGACGCTGGCGCAGGCCGACGCGCTGGGCAGCGACGCCGCGGCGCAACTGTGCGCACAGGGCGCGCAGCCCGCGGGCTGAGCCCCACCCCCGCCAGCCCCTGGTGCCGCCCTTGAGCCTCGCCGTCCGCACGCCCCCCGCCCGCCGCGCCATCGTCACGCGGCCCGAGCGCGATGCCGCGCAATGGGTCGTGGCCCTGCACGCGCGCGGCATCGAGGCCACGGCCCTGCCCCTGATCGCCATCGCCGGCTGCCGCCACCCCGACGCGGTCGCCGCGCTGCGCCGGGCGCGCGAGGGCTTTGGCGACTACCGCGCGGTGATGTTCGTGAGCGCCAATGCCGTGCGCTATTTCTTCGAGTCCAATCGGCCTCCAGCGCATGATCCACTAGGGCATGACGCTATAAAAACAAGAGCGTGGTCCCCCGGCCCCGGCACCGCCCAGGCGCTGCGGGACAGCGGCATGCCCGCCGCGCGGATCGACCAGCCCGCGGCCACGGCCGGGCAGTTCGACTCCGAATCGCTGTGGGAGCGGGTGCAGCCGCAGGTGCAGCCCGGCGACCGCATCCTGATCGTGCGCGGCGCGCAGGGCGAGGCCGACGGCCCGTCGGACGCCGCCCAGGGCGGCACCGGGCGCGAATGGCTGGCGCAGCAGATCGCCGCGGCCGGTGGGCAGGTGGAGTTCGTCGCCGCCTACGAGCGCGCCGCGCCGCAGCTCACGCCCGCGCAGCAGGCCCTGGCCACGCAGGCCGCCACGGACGGCTCGCTCTGGCTGTTCAGCAGCTCCGAGGCCATCGCCCATCTCGCCGCCGCGCTGCCCGGCCAGGACTGGCGCGAGGCCCGCGCGCTGGTCACCCACCCCCGCATCGCGCAGGCCGCCGACGCCCTGGGCTTCGGGGCCGTGCGCCAGTGCCGGCCCGCCCTGGACGACGTGGTCGCCTCGATAGAATCGCACCCATGAGTTTTGAGCCCGCTTCCGCCCCCGCCGCCCCACCGCTGGCCGCCCCGCCCTCCGGTGCGGCCGTGCCCGCAGCGCCCGCGAAAGGCGCCAGCGGCAACCGCTACGCGCTCTGGGCCCTGGGGTTCGTGGCCGCGGCCGGCCTGCTGGGCAGCGTGCTGCTGTGGCAGCGCCTGAACACCATCCAGGAGCAGCTGGCGCGGCAGACCGCCGACTCCGGCACCCAGGCCATCGAAGCCCGCACCCTCGCCCACCAGGCACTGGACGTCTCGCGCGAAACCGCGGCGCGGCTCACCGTGAACGAAACCCGCGTGAGCGAAGTGGCCCTGCAGCGCGCCCAGCTCGAGGAGCTGATGCAGAGCCTGTCGCGCTCGCGCGACGAGAACCTGGTGGTGGACATCGAATCCGGCATCCGCCTGGCCCAACAGCAGGCCCAGCTGACCGGCAGTCTGGAGCCGCTGGTGGCCGCCCTCAAGAGCGCCAACCAGCGCATCGAACGTGCAGCCCAGCCTCGCCTCGCGCCCCTGTCGCGTGCCATCGGCCGCGACCTGGAGCGCATCGGCGCCGCCCAGGTGACCGACACCGCCGGCCTGCTCGCGCGGCTCGACGATCTGGTGCGGCAAGTGGACGAGCTGCCCCTGCAGAACGCCGTCGCCCAGGCCGCGGCCACGCGCCGCATGAATGCCCAGGTGTCCGCGGGCGACGCCGCCGCGCCGGCTGCGGCCCCCAGCCCCTGGTGGCAGTCCGCGCTGCAGCGCGCGTGGGAGGTCGTGCGCGACGAGGCCCGCGGCCTGCTGCGCGTGAGCCGCATCGACCGGCCCGAGGCCATCTTGGTGTCGCCCGACCAGGCATTCTTCCTGCGCGAGAACCTGAAGCTCAAGCTCATGAACGCCCGCCTGGGCGTGCTGGCCCGCCAGCTCGACTCGGCCCGCGCCGACCTGGCCGCCGCCAGCGCCGCGCTCAACCGCTACTTCGACCCCGCGTCGCGCCGCACGCAGATGGCCGCCACGGTGCTGCAGCAGGCCCAGTCGCACATCCGCACGGCCGAGCTGCCGCCGCTGGACGAAACCCTGTCCGCCCTGGCCACGGCCGCGGCGGGCCGCTGAGCCGCCGGAGGACCGCCCACCCATGCGCGCCGCACTCTGGTTTCTGGCACTTTTTGGCGTGGCCGTCGCGGCCGCGCTGTTCGCGGGCAACAACCAGGGCACGGTGACCCTGTTCTGGCCGCCCTACCGCGTCGATCTGTCGCTCAACCTCGTCCTGCTGCTGCTGGTCGGTGGCTTCGCCACGCTGTATGCGGCGCTGCGCGCCCTGGCCGCGCTGCTGGAGCTGCCTCGCCAGGCGCGGCGCTGGCGCGCCCAGCAAAAGGAGCGCTCCATGCACGCGGCGCTGCTCGATGCGCTGTCGCAGCTGCTGGCCGGGCGCTTCATCCGCTCGCGCAAGGCCGCGACCGCCGCCCTCGCGCAAGAGAGCGCGCTGGAGGCCTCGGGCGAGACCGTGCCCCATGGCCGCCAATTGCGCACGCTGGCCCATCTGGTGGCCGCCGAAAGCTCGCACGCCCTGCAGGACCGCGCCACGCGCGAGGCGCATTTGCAAAATGCGCTCAACAACATTCCCGACCGCGCGCCGGTCACCGAGCTGGAGCTGCGCGAAGGCGCGCACCTGCGCGCGGCCCGCTGGTCGCTGGACGAGCGCGATGCCAACGCCGCGCTCGAACGCCTGGCCGCCCTGCCCCAGGGCGCGGCCCGGCGCACGCTGGCGCTGCGCGCGCGCCTGAAGGCCACGCGCCTGGCCCATCAAACGCAGGAAGCCCTGGAGACCGCGCGGCTGCTGGGCAAGCACCGGGCGTTTTCGCCCGCCGCGGCGCAGAGCATCGTGCGCGGCCTGGCCATGGAACTGCTGAACGGCGCGCACGACCCGGCCCAGCTGCAGCAGGTGTGGATGTCGCTGGAGCCCGCCGAGCGCGCCATGCCCGAACTGGCCATCCATGCGGCGCAGCGCCTGAGCACCCTGGGCGGCGACGCTGGCCAGGTGCGCCAGTGGCTGCTGCCCGTATGGGAACGCATGGTGGAACTGCCGCACGCCATTCCCGACCACCAGGCGCTCAAGCTGGTGCGCGCCCTGGAAAACAACCTGGACGCGCTCGACGCCGCCTGGCTCGCCCGCATCGAATCGGCCCAGCAGGCCAACCCCCGCGATGCGCGCCTGCAATACCTGGCCGCCATGGCCTGCCTGCGGCGCCAGCTGTGGGGCAAGGCGCAGCAACTGTTCACCCAGTCCACGGGGCAATTGGGCGATGCCAGCCTGCGCTGCAGCGCGTGGCGCCACCTGGCCGAACTGGCCGAGCAGCGCGGCGACGCCACGGCGGCGGCCGCGGCCTGGAAGAACGCGGTCCTGGCGTCCTGACACAAGGCCAGCCGGGGCCTGCGCCCACCGCCCTCTCTGCGGCCGCTGAAGGCCGCGCTCCGCTCTTGGCCGTGGGCCGCGTTACGCCAGCGCGACCGCCGGCGCCGCATCCAGATTCCAGCCGCCCTCCTCCCACGCCCACACCACCTGCGGTGCAATCGCCTGCAGAAAGTGCCGGTCGTGCGACACCACCAGCAGCGCGCCGGTGAACGACGCCAGCGCGGACTGCAGCGCCGCCACGGCCCGCGCATCGAGGTGGTTCGTGGGCTCGTCCAGCAGCAGCATCTGCGCCGGAGCGCCGCTCCACAGCGCGCAGGCCAGCGCGGCCTTGATGCGCTCCCCGCCGCTCAAGGTGCCCGCCGGCCGCTGCACGCAGGCGGCGTCCAGCCCCAGCTGCGCGAGCCGGGTGCGCAAGGCGGCGGGCGGCAAAGGCGAGCCGGTCTGCGCCAGCCGCTCCAGCACGCTCAGCCCCGGTGGCAGCAGCGCCGCGCTGTGCTGGTCGAGCCAGGCGGTACGCACCATGCACTGCACCCGGCCCGAGGCGGGCGCGAGGTGCCCCGCCACCATGCGCAGCAGCGTGGTCTTGCCGCAGCCGTTCGGGCCGGTGATGGCGATGCGCACCGGCCCGCTCCACACCCCGTCGAGCGCTGGGGGCGGGCCGCTGCGCCGTGGCGACCACGGCAGGGGTGGCACGGCGCGCTCCAGCTGCAGCACCGGCTTGGCCAGCGGAATGGCGCTGTCCGGCAACGGCAGTGCCAGGGCCGCAGCGGGCGCCACCCGGCCGGCGGCCTCGCGCACGGCGGCATCCAGCCGCTCGCCCGCCTCTTCGCGGCGCACATGCTCCCGGCCCGCGAAGGCCTCTGCACGGTTTTTTTGAAGGCCCAGCAGCAGGGGCGACTGGTTCGCGTCTTGCCCTGCCGCGCGGCCCCGGGCGGCGCGCCGCATCTGCGCGTCGTGCTGCCGCCGCAAATCGCGTTGTGCGGCATCGCGTTCGGCGCGCGCATGGTGCAGCGCCGCCTGGGCCGCCTGGGCCTCGGCATCGCGCTGCGCCGCATAGACATCCCACGCACCGCCGTAGTGGCGCAGGCCTTGGGGGGTGAGCTCGGCGATGCGGTCCACCGCCTCCAGCAGCGCGCGGTCGTGCGTGGCCACCAGCACCGCGCCCCGCCAGTCCGCCAGGGCCGACAGCAGCCAGCGCCGGGCGGGCGCATCGAGGTGGTTGGTGGGCTCGTCCAGCAGCAGCACGTCGGCACCCGAAAGAAAAGCGCCCGCCAGCGCCACGCGGGCCCGCTCGCCACCGCTCAGGCAGGCCGCTTCGCGATCCGGGGACAGGTGGTCCAGCCCCACGCCGTCGAGCGCGCGCCGCCAGCGGGCCGCGCAGTCCCACTGCCCGTCCGCGAGCAGCAGGTCGGCTTCATCGCCCTGCCCGGCCTCCAGCCGGGCCAGCGCCCCCAGCACGGTGTCGATGCCCGCCAGCGCCGCCACGGTGGCGCCCGCGCGGTGCTGGTCCACCGCATGCAGGCGGCCCGGCCGCTCCACCGTGCCCGAGGCCGGCGCCAGCGTGCCAGCCGCCAGGGCGAGCAGCACGCTTTTGCCCACGCCGTTGTCGCCCACCAGGCCGGTGATGCCGGGGGCGAGGTGGAGTGTGGGCGGCTCGGCCCAGAGCGCCTCGCCGTCGGGTCCCCGCCATTGCACCCGGGCCAGGCGCAGCAGCGCGCCCTCCCGCGCCGGCGCGCAAGCCGCCAGGGTAGAAGACGTGGAAGAAGAGGAAAGGGAAACGGATGCGGTGCGCGCTGCACCGCGGTGCGGACGGGCGTCCGCGTTGAATGTCGCCATGGTCAAGCTCCAAGCCATCGAATCGGCCGCCTCCCCGGATTGTTGGGGGGAAAGCGGAACGGACGGAGGGGGCTTACAGGCGCATGGGTGAAGAACCTCGGTGGCGGCGATCGGAGCGATCGAAGGGCCGGACTATACGGCCGCAGGACCGGCAACGCAAATTCACTTAGGTGAAATGTATTACGGATAGTACAATTTTCAGATCCATCCGACGGAGACCGCCATGAACGCCGTGCCAAGACCGAAACCCGACCTGTCCACCCTGCCCCCGCCCGCCGCCGTGCAGCAGCTGCACCACTACGCCTACAAGGCGCGCGACGCCGAGGAAACGCGGCAGTTCTACGAAGACATCCTGGGCCTGCCGCTCTACCACATCATCCAGAGCGACTACGTGCCCAGCACGGGCGAGTACTGCCCCTACACGCACTTCTTCTTCCGGCTGAAGGACGGCTCGTTCATCGCCTTCTTCGACCTGGGCGACGACGTGAAGGCCGAGCCCTCGCCCAACACCCCACTGTGGGTCAACCACATCGCGTTCCGCGTGGACACGGTGCAGGAGCTGGAGAACACCAAGGCCCGCCTGGAAGCGCATGGCGTCGAAGTGCTCGGCGTGACCGATCACCACATCTTCAAGAGCATCTACTTCTTCGATCCCAACGGCATTCGCCTGGAGCTGTCGGCGCAATTGGCCGATGCGCAGCAGATGGAAAAGGACAGCACAGTGGCCCACCAGCGCCTGAACGAGTGGACCGCGCGCAAGGAGCAGTGGCGCAAGGAGCGCGCCGAGGGCAAGAGCGCCGCGCCGCTCAAGCCTGCGCAGAACGACCGGCCGGAATACGCCAAGGGCTGACCGGCCCGCATCGCGGCGCCTCGGCCTGGGCATCAGCCTGGGGCCGGGGCTGGCCGCTCAATCGTCCAGCGTTTCGCGCCCGCGCATGACCTGGTGGCGCTCCCAGTAGTGCTCCAGCGTCGCCTTGAAGCGCTGCTTGTCCTTCTTGAGGCCCGGCAGCTTGAGTTTCGTGCTCTTGGCGCGCAGCAGGCTTTTTTCCGGGTGCGTGATAGTGAGCGAATCGCCCAGGATGCTGTCCTTGAAGGCCATGGCCTTCACCGCGTCCCAGGGCACCGTGGTGCCATCCGCCGACGTGGCGATGCCTTCGTGGCTCACCTGCACCGTGTGGCCGCCCTTCAGCGCGAACTGGCGCGCCGGAAAGTACTTGAGCACCACCGCCAGTTCCTCGGCGGTGGCCGGCTCGTAGCGGTAGGCGAGGCTGCGCTCGTGGCCCTGCGCGAAGGCCTGCTCGTAGTCGCTCCACAGGCGTTGCTCGATGGCGTCTGCCGTGAGGATGTCCTGCGCCCAGGTGCGCTCGGGCGGCCGCACCACGATGGCGCCGTAGTCCGATTCGGGCAGCACCCAGCCCACGTTGCGGATACGTTCGGGCATGAGCGGGTGGGTGTCGAACGGATGAGGCACGTTGGCCGTCTGCATCGCGGTGCGGAACTCCGCCGACTGCGCATAGGGCGGCAGCCCGCTCGAGATGAAGTGCGCGATACCCAGATCGCCCGCCAGCTGCTCTTCCTTGTCGAACAGGTCGCTCTCGATCTTGTGGCGGTACCTGGCATAGGCCGCGATCTTGACCAGCGACTGCCCGATGGCCTGGGGCGACACCAGCTGCGCGGCGATGCGGTCGGCCTGGAACTCGCGCGCCCGGCTGTCGCGGGCCAGGGCCCACTCGAAGATCAGGCGGTACAGGCCCAGCAGCGGGGACACCACCGCCGTCAGGCCGGACGTGCGCATGGCATGGTGGTACTGGTCGTACTGCACCAGTTTCGGCCCCAGGCGCGCGCTGCTTTCGGTGTCGCCGCCGCCCAGGTGGGCCAGCTCGTGGGCGAACACCGCGTCGGCCTCGGATTGGTCGAGCAGGCGCAGCAGCGGAATGCTGACGAACAGCGTGCGCCCGGTCAGCGCCTGCCCCGCCACGTGGATGGGCGCTTCGGTCACGAAGAAATTGGCGTCGATGCCGGCCACGATGTGCTGCGGCGGCGCGGTCTGCAGCCGCGCGGCCATGTGGCGGATGCGCTGCCACAGCAGCGGCGCGTCGGCCTCCTGCACCAGCTCGCCCTCGACCTCGCTGTGGCGGTTCACCCGCTTGAAGATGCCCACCACCGCCAGCACCACGGCCACCGCCACGCCGATCGCCACCGCCATGATGAGCTTGGGCGAATAGCGGTGCCAGAAATACGCCGTCACCCAGAACGACAGCCAGGCCACCATCGCGCCCTGCACCACCACCTCCAGCGCGCTCGCGGCGGTCATCAGGCGCCAGCCGGCCACGAAGCTCGCGTGCTGCAGCCGGCGGTTGACGAAGGCCAGCGCCCCGAGCGCCAGCGCGGCCACCAGCACCAGCGCGCCAGCCACCAACGTCCACAGTGCCACGGTGCGCGCCACGAAGAACTGCCAGTTGTTGGAATACGGCGGGCACATGGCCTCGCGGTATTCCTGGGCATCGGGCGTGCGGTCGGTGCAGATCGTGGAGGGTGGATGCGCCCGGTAGTAGTCCTTCTGTTCCTGCCGGTCCGCTGGGGACAGGTCCGTGGCGGCGTCGATGCGCGATTCGATGGCGGCGAGGAACCTGGCGTCCAGGTCGCGCTGCACATGGTTTGCGAAGAACAGGGTGACCAGCGGCACCGCGAACAGCGACAGCACCGACCAGAGAAAGGCTTTGCCGAGACCGGCGCGCAGCGAGGGGTGAAGGGCCATGGGTGCGGATTTGTTGGAATGGGAATGGGACCTTGGCGGCACGGCACGGAGCCGGCCACCCCCTGGCGGGTGCGCCCGATGGCTCCGAGGCCGACGATTATCGGCAGCCATCTTGCTCACATCCCCTTGCAGCCTTCGGCAAAAGGTAACAAAGCGATAGCAGATCCGGCCCGCCCGCCGGGCCCAGCGCCCGCGGAGCGCTGGTGCCGCTGCCTTAAAATACCCGGTCCCCTTCCTGACCCGAAGCCCAGGCAGCCGCCTGCCCGTTGGCCTCTTCTTGCACCCACCAGACCCCATGAGCTCGCCCCTGAACCAACCCGGCCTTGAAAGCCTGTCCAAATCCTTCGAGCCCGCTGCCATCGAGGCCCACTGGGGCCCCGAGTGGGAACGCCGGGGCTATGGCGATGCGGGCTACCGTGGCTCGCGCCAGGCCCAGGCGGGCGAGCCCGCCTTCTCCATCCAGCTGCCGCCGCCCAACGTGACGGGCACGCTGCACATGGGCCATGCGTTCAACCAGACCATCATGGACAGCCTCACGCGCTACCACCGCATGAAGGGCTTCAACACGGCGTGGATTCCGGGCACCGACCACGCGGGCATCGCCACGCAGATCGTGGTAGAGCGCCAGTTGCAGGAGCAGGGCATCAGCCGCCACGACATGGGTGCCACGCCGCCCGAGGCGCGCAAGAACTTCGTCGCCAAGGTCTGGGAGTGGAAGGAACACAGCGGCAACACCATCACCACGCAGATGCGCCGCATGGGCGACAGCGTGGACTGGAGCCGCGAATACTTCACCATGGACGACAAGCTCTCCAAGGTGGTCACCGACACCTTCGTTCGCCTGTACCAGCAGGGCCTGATCTACCGCGGCAAGCGCCTGGTGAACTGGGACCCGAAACTGCAGTCCGCCGTGTCCGACCTCGAAGTGGAGAACGAAGAGAAGGACGGCTCGCTCTGGCACATCGCCTACCCGCTGACCGACGGCAGCGGCAGCCTCACGGTGGCCACCACCCGCCCCGAGACCATGCTGGGCGACGTGGCGCTGATGGTGCACCCCGAGGACGAGCGCTACACCGCGCTCATCGGCAAGACGGTGACGCTGCCGCTGGTGGGCCGCGAGATCCCCATCATCGCCGATGCCTACGTGGACAAGGAATTCGGCACCGGCGTGGTCAAGGTCACGCCCGCGCACGACCCCAACGACTACCAGGTCGGCCAGCGCCACAACCTGCCGATGATCATCGTGCTGACCCTGCAGGCCACCATCAACGAGAACGCGCCGGCCAGGTACCAGGGCCTGGACCGCTTCGTGGCCCGCAAGGCCATCGTGGCCGATCTGGAGGCCGCGGGCGCCCTGGTCGAGACCAAGAAGCACAAGTTGATGGTGCCCATCTGCACCCGCACGGGCCAGGTGGTCGAACCCATGCTGACCGACCAATGGTTCGTCGCCATGGGCAAAGTGAGCGAAAAAGACCCGACCGGCAAGAGCATCGCGCAGAAAGCCATCGACGCCGTGGCCTCGGGCGAGGTGCAGTTCGTGCCCGAGAACTGGGTCAACACCTACAACCAGTGGATGAACAACATCCAGGACTGGTGCATCAGCCGCCAGCTGTGGTGGGGCCACCAGATCCCGGCGTGGTACGACGAAGCGGGCAACGTGTACGTGGCGCGCGACGAGGCCGAGGCGCAGGCGCAGGCCGGTGCGGGCAAGGTGCTCACGCGCGACGAGGACGTGCTGGACACGTGGTATTCCGCCGCGCTCGTCCCCTTCTCCTCGCTCGGATGGCCCGAAGCCCTTGACGATCAGAACGCCACCAAGGACTACGACCTCTACCTGCCCTCCTCCGTGCTGGTGACGGGCTACGACATCATCTTCTTCTGGGTCGCCCGGATGATCATGATGACCACGCACTTCACCGGCCGCGTGCCGTTCAAGCACGTGTACATCCACGGCCTGGTGCGCGATGCGCAGGGCAAGAAGATGAGCAAGTCCGAGGGCAACGTGCTCGACCCGGTGGACCTGATCGACGGCATCGCGCTCGACCCCCTGCTGGAAAAGCGCTCCACCGGCCTGCGCCGCCCCGAGACCGCGCCCCAGGTGCGCAAGAACACGCAAAAGGAGTTCCCCGAGGGCATTCCCGCCTACGGCGCCGATGCGCTGCGCTTCACCTTCGCGGCGCTCGCCAGCCTCGGCCGCAGCATCAACTTCGACAGCAAGCGCTGCGAGGGCTACCGCAACTTCTGCAACAAGCTCTGGAACGCCAGCCGCTTCGTGCTGATGAACTGCGAAGGCCAGGACTGCGGCCTGCAGGAGCACACCCCGGCCGATTGCGAAGGCGGCGGCTATCTGGCCTTCAGCCAGCCCGACCGCTGGATCGTCTCGCTGCTGCAGCAGGTCGAGGCCGAGGTGGCCAAGGGCTTTGCCGAGTTCCGCCTGGACAACGTGGCCAACACGATCTACGACTTCGTCTGGAACGAGTTCTGCGACTGGTACCTGGAAATCGCCAAGGTGCAGATCCAGACCGGCACGCCGGCCGAGCAGCGCGCCACGCGCCGCACGCTCATCCGCACCCTGGAAACCATCCTGCGCCTGGCGCACCCGCTGATCCCGTTCATCACCGAAGCCCTGTGGCAGAAGGTCGCGCCCGTGGCCGGCCGCGCGGGTGAATCGGTCAGCATCGCCGCCTACCCCCAAGCGCAGCTGGAGAAGGTCGACGAAGCCGCCATCGCCCACGTGGCGCGCCTGAAGGCCTTCGTGGACGCCTGCCGCACGCTGCGCGGCGAGATGAACGTCTCGCCCGCCACGCGACTGCCGCTCTACGCCGTGGGCGATGCGGCCTTCATGCGCTCGGCCGCGCCCGCGCTGCAGGCCCTGGCCAAGCTCAGCGAGGTGCAGGTGTTCGAAGACGATGCCGCCTGGGCCGCTGCCGCGCAGGCCGCGCCCGTGGCCGTGGTGGGCGACGTCCGCCTGTGCCTGCACATGGAGATCGACGTGGCGGCCGAAAAGGCCCGCCTGTCCAAGGAGATCGCCCGCATCGACGGCGAGATCACCAAGGCGCAGGCCAAGCTGTCCAACGAGGCCTTCGTGGCCAAGGCACCGCCCGCCGTGATCGACCAGGAGAAAAAGCGCGTGGCCGATTTCGGCGCCACGCTGACCCGCCTGCGCGACCAGCTGGCCCGGCTGGCTTGATAGCGCGGGCTTCGCCCCCACGTTCACCCTTTACGACACCGACTGACCGACCCCAAGAAGGACCATCGATGACCGACAACACTTCCGCGATCCGCAAAGCCGTGTTCCCCGTGGCAGGCCTGGGCACCCGCTTCCTGCCCGCCACCAAGGCATCCCCCAAGGAAATGCTCCCCGTGGTGGACAAGCCCCTGATCCAGTACGCGGTCGAGGAAGCCTATTCCGCCGGCATCCGCCACATGATCTTCGTGACCGGCCGCAGCAAGCGCGCCATCGAAGACCATTACGACACCGCCTACGAGCTGGAAAACGAACTCGAAGCCGCCGGCAAGAACGACCTGCTGCAGCTGGTGCGCTCGGTCGCCCCCAGCGACATGGACTGCGCCTTCGTGCGCCAGCCCCGCTCGCTGGGCCTGGGCCACGCCGTGCTGTGCGCCGAGCCGCTGGTCGGCCGCGAGCCCTTCGCCGTGCTGCTGGCCGATGACCTGATGGTCGGCCTGCCCGGCGGCCAGCCCGTGCTGGCGCAGATGGCCACCGCGTTCCGCAAGCAGGGCCGCTCGCTGCTGGCCGTGCAGGAAGTGCCCGCCGACCAGGTGCGCCGCTACGGCATCGTGGCCGGCGAGCCCGCCGGCGGCCCGCTGATCCGCATCGACCGCATCGTGGAAAAGCCCGCACCGGAAGACGCCCCCTCGCGCATGGGCGTGGCCGGCCGCTACATCCTCACGCCCGGCGTGTTCGACGAGATCCGCAACCAGCCCCAGGGCGTGGGCGGCGAGATCCAGCTGACCGATGCCATTGCCCGCCTCATGGCGCGCGAGGCCGTGTACGCCTTCCGCTACGAAGGCAAGCGCTACGACTGCGGCAGCAAGGAAGGCTTTCTGGAAGCGACGGTGGAACTGGCGCTGCAGCACCCTCAGGTGGGTGCCGCCTTCCGCGAATACCTCAAGACCGTGGAGATCTGAAACAGGCGCAGGGCCCGGTGCGGCCCTGCACTGAGGGCACTGCGAACACAAATTGGCCCGGTCACCGCTGCGTCGCCGCGGTGCCGGGCCGGATCAGCTCCTGAGACGGAAAGGCCGCCCTGCTGGCGCTCAGCGGCGGCGCAGCAGGTGGATGAATTCGTCGCCCACCGTCTGCTGCTCGACCAGCTCGTTGCCCGTCTGCTTGGCGAACGCCTGGAAGTCGCGCAGCGAACCGTTGTCGGTGGAGACCACCTTGAGCAACTGGCCGCTCACCATGTCGGCCAGGGCCTTCTTGGCCTTGAGAATGGGCAGCGGGCAATTGAGACCGCGGGTGTCGATTTCCTTGTGGATGTCCATCACATGCTTCCTGGGCGAATGAGCCCCATTCTAAGCAGCGGAAGGGGCTGCGCCGCTGTGGAACAGATCCACGAATTCGGGTTCGATGCCTTGGGTTCGCAGCCAATCCGCCAGGGCGTAGCCGGTGCCGGCCGGCCAGCACTTCACGGCCTCGGGCGCCAGCAGGCGATAGTCAACCAGTTCGGGCGACAGCCGCACCTCGCCGTGCGCCACCGCGTGGTAGGCGATGATGACCTGGTTCATGCGCTGGAAGTCGTACACGCCGATGAGCGCCAGCGCGCTCACATCGAGGTTGGTCTCTTCCTTGATCTCGCGCGTGATGCCCTCCTGGGGCGTCTCGCCCGCCTCCATGAAGCCCGTGATCAGCGCGTACTGCTTGCCCGCCCAGGCCGCATTGCGCGCCAGCAGCACCTGCCCGTCGCGCACCACCACCGCCGCCAGCACGGGCGTGGGGTTGTTCCAGTGCGTCCAGCCGCAGGCCGGACAGCGCAGGCGCTCCACATCGCCGCCATCCTCGGCCACCGTGATGCGCGCCAGGGGCGTGGCGCAGTGGGTGCAGAAACGGGTTTCGTACATAGGCGCTACATTTTCAATAGCAGATAAGGCAATGGATACCCCGGCATGCGGCCTTTTTGCGCCTGAAAGCCGGTGCGGCGCCCCATCCAGGGCATCCCAGCGGCCGGCTCACGCCGGGAACACGCCCGTGGACAGGTAGCGGTCGCCCCGGTCGCAGACCACGAAGACGATGGTCGCATTCGATTCGCGCCGCGCGATCTCCTGTGCGGCCCAGCAGGCGCCCGCCGCCGAGATGCCGGCAAAGATGCCCTCTTCGCGCGCCATGCGCCGGCACATGTCCTCGGCGTCGTCCTGGCCCACGTTGATCGTCTCGTCCACCGCGCTCGGGTCGTAGATCTTGGGCAGGTATTCCTGCGGCCATTTGCGGATGCCGGGGATGCGCGAGCCATCCTTGGGCTGCGCGCCGATGATCTGGATGGCGGGATTCTTTTCCTTCAGGAAACGCGACACGCCCGTGATGGTGCCCGTGGTGCCCATGGCGCTCACGAAGTGGGTGATGCGCCCTTCGGTCTGTTCCCACAGCTCCGGGCCGGTGGTCTCGTAATGGATGCGCGGGTTGTCGGGGTTGGCGAACTGGTCGAGCACCACGCCCTTGCCCTGCTTGACCATGGTCTCGGCCAGATCGCGGGCGTATTCCATGCCGCCGCTCTTGGGGGTGAGGATCAGTTCCGCACCGAACGCCTTCATGGTCTGCGCGCGCTCCACCGACAGATCCTCCGGCATCACCAGCACCATGCGGTAGCCCTTGATGGCCGCGGCCATGGCCAGCGCGATGCCGGTGTTGCCCGAGGTGGCCTCGATCAGCGTGTCGCCCGGCTGGATGTCTCCGCGCTCCTGCGCCCGGCGGATCATCGACAGCGCAGGCCGGTCCTTGACCGACCCGGCCGGATTGTTGCCCTCCAGCTTGCCCAGCACCACGGTGCCGCGCTCTGCGTTCTCTTGCGCGCCGATGCGCTGCAGCGCGACCAAGGGGGTGTGTCCAATCGCGTCTTCGATGGTGGGATAGGTCTTCATAGCGCGCTACTGTGCCATAATTCGCGGCTTCGATCTTCGCGTCGCCCGGGTGGTGGAATTGGTAGACGCAGGGGACTCAAAATCCCCCGCCGCAAGGCGTGCCGGTTCGATTCCGGCCCCGGGCACCATGGCTTTCTGGCCATGAATGCACAGCAGCTTGTTCCTCGCTGCATCTTGCACACTCTGAATGAATGGCCCGCCTTCGCGGGCTTTTTGCTTTCTGCGCTCCGGCCCTCCCCATGGTGCCAATGCGCGTGGCGCTTCAGGTTCACAGCGCTCATCCGGGATAGCGGCCAGCAAAAAGCCCCGGCGCGTTGCCGCACCGGGGCTTTTCAACCGCAGAGGCGAAACGCCTCATGCAGGCATTACTTCACGGCATCCTTGATGTTCTCTTTGGCGTCGCCGTAGTTCTTCTGGGTGGTGCCCTCGACCTGCTTGGCAACGCCCTTGGCTTGCTGCTCGGGGCTGTTGATCAGCTCGCCGGTCTTTTGTTGAACCTTGCCTGCCACGTCCTTCAATGCGCCTTTGACTTGATCGGTGTTCATGGTGATTCCTTTCGGTGAGGTAAGTGCAAAACAAAATGGCTTTGCATGACCTGAAGGCTAAGACCCGATCCGCAGAGCCCGCGCGGGCGGAAGCCATCCGTTGGCGTCAGCAGCTGCCTACACAAGAAAGAACCCGCAGCGCGGGTGGCGTGCGGGTCGGCAGATTTCGAAAGCAGTTTTTAATTAAAACTGGATCGCGACACTGATTGTTCGATGCAGTACCGGCTTCAAGCGGCTGAAAGCCTCATTTGGTCCACTTGCGTTGCACCTTGGGCTTGACCCGGATGTCCACGGCCTTGCGCACTTCGGGGCGGCCGGTTTCGGCATCGGTGTCCACCACGTCTTCGAGGGCGATCTTCTCCACCTCGGAGTCCGTCTGTTCTTCCAGCTTTTCCAGCACGGCACCCACACGCTTTTCCGCGTCGGACACCTCCCGCTCGGTACCTCCGCGATTCATCGGAGGCTCCCTGCAGCATGGCCGCTCGCGTACTGCACATGCGGTGGTTCATCCGCCTGTTCGGGCGGGGGCGCGGGCACATCGGGCTCGACGGGCAGGTCGGCCTTGCCTGGGGCGGGAGGATGGGAGGCCATGGAGGATGGAAAAGTGGGTGGCGGCGGGATGGAAGGCGGTACGGGGTGCCGGGTGCCGGCGTCGGGATGCGGACCGAGATGCTCTGTTTCCTGCAGCTCAGAGACCGCTCATGACCGAAGCGGCCAAATAGGCGATTCCAAGGCTGGAAAACAGCATGAATCCGGCGAGGACAGTCAGAGTTTCTTTCATATGTTCAATCCTTCAATAGGAACAGACCATCGGAAGCAAGCTATGACTGGCATCCACGACGCTGGGGGCACAAAAAGGGTGAGAAGAATCTCCTCGTGTCAGCGGTTGGATGGGTTGCGTCCGCTGCCGGACTGCTTGCCACCGCCGGAATCCTTGTTCACCGTGGCCCAGGCCCGGCGCTCGGCCTCCGGCTTGCTGAGACCCTGGTGTTCATAACTGTCTTCGATGTGTTCGGCTTGGCGTTTTTGCTTGTCTGTGTACGCCGACTTGTCACCTCTTGGCATGGCTGCTCCTCGGATGGGTTTGTCGTGCCGCTTGGGGTTCAACACGCCGTGAAGCAGCACAGGCGATACCTTAAAACCGCCTCCCGCGGGTCGTCTGTAGGACGAAGGCGGTTGCAGCGGGGTCTCGGGACCCGGCCTCCCATCAAAAAACCCGGCGGCCCCTCCATGGCTGGAGGGGCGGCGCCGGGTGCGGACACCGGCATGGGGCCGGGTCGGGTCGTTGGGGCGAGGGCTGGCGGTCAGCTTTCCTGGCGGCGGATCAGCTGGCGGCCCGCGTCGGTGATGGCCAGATCGCCGGCCGGATTCTTGGCCACGTAGCCGCGTTCGTAGAGCCGTCCCGACAGGTGGTGCGTGAGCGCCTCGGGCACGCTGATGGCACGGCCCAGCTCCAGTTGCTTGAGCGCTTCGAGCTCATCCACCGTGGGGTCGAAATGCGGTGCGTGATAAACGGTTCCCATGAAGCTTTCTCCTTGTTGGTTGCACAGACGCTGCAGTCCTCGGGCCCATGGCCTTGCGCTTGAGCTGCAGCTGACCCAAAGGGTAGCCGCGCCGCCACCCGCAC
This sequence comes from Acidovorax sp. BLS4, assembly GCF_032929295.1. Lineage (NCBI taxonomy): Bacteria > Pseudomonadati > Pseudomonadota > Betaproteobacteria > Burkholderiales > Comamonadaceae > Acidovorax > Acidovorax sp. BLS4. Next base: position 3,014,143 of record NZ_CP136797.1, on the reverse strand, counting down.
GCAATCGGCCGGCGGCACGGAAGGCACCCAGGGGCTCAACTCGCGGCCATGTCCTGCAACCAATCGGCGAAGGCGGCCAGCACGGGGGGCTGCGGCTGCGCCGGGGTGATGAGGTAGTAGGCGCGTTCGCCGCGCAGGGGCCGCTCGCAGGCCAGCACCAGTTCACCCCGGGCCCGCTCGGCCTCGATCAGCAGCGGAGGCATGAGCGCCACGCCCAGCCCGTGCGAAGCGGCCACGGCCAGCATGGAGAACAACTCGTAGCGCGGCCCGTCGAGCGCGCGCGGCGCCTGCACGTCCATGGCCTCGAACCATTGCCGCCATCCGTAGGGGCGCGTGGTCTGCTGCAGCAGCGGCAGGCTCGCCAGCGCCTGGGGTTCGAGCGGCTGCCCGCCGGGCAACAGGCGCGGGCTGCACACGGGCACCACGTCTTCCTGCAAGAGCCGCAGGGCCTGCGTGCCCGGCCAGTTGCTGACCTGCTCGGGCGTGCCGGCATACAGCGCGGCGTCGAATCCGGTGTCGGCGAACAGGAAGGGCCGCGTGCGCGTCTCGATGTGCACGACGATGTCCGGATGCGCCTGGGCCAGCAGGGGCAGGCGCGGGATCAGCCAGCGCGTGGCGAAGGTGGGCACGGCGGCCAGCGCGATCGACCCGCCCTGCCCCTGGTGCGCCATCACGTCCAGCGTGTCGCGCTCCAGCCCCTGCAGCCAGCGGCCCACCTGCCGCGCGTAATGGGTGCCCGCCGGGGTGAGTGCCACGCCGTGCCGCGTGCGGCGAAACAGCGCCACGCCCAGGAAATCCTCCAGCGCCATGATCTGCCGCGACACGGCGCCCTGGGTGAGCGCCAGTTCCTGGGCCGCGCGGGTGTAGCTTTCATGGCGGGCCGCAGCCTCGAAGCAGGCCAGGGACTGGGTGGAGGGCAAGGTTCGGCGCATGGCGCGATTGTGCCGAAACCCGCACCCGACCGGCTATTCAGATATGAATTGATCGCATGTCTGGATGCAGCATCCTCGCTTGCACCGCACGATCCATGCGCCTACCATCGCACCAACCCGGCCACCCATGCGCTTTTCGCACACCGGAGCCGATCCGAACCCACCTTCCCCGGAGACCCCCCCCATGGCCCACGCCGCCTTCCAATGGAGCGACCCGTTCCTGCTCGACCAGCAACTGACCGACGACGAGCGCATGATTCGCGACGCCGCCGCCGCCTTCTGCCAGGACAAGCTCGCCCCGCGCGTGCTGGAGCAGTTCCGCCATGAAAAGACCGACATCGCCATCTTCCGCGAGATGGGCGAAGTGGGCCTGCTGGGCCCCACCATTCCCGAGCAGTACGGCGGCCCCGGCCTGAACTACGTGGCCTACGGCCTCATCGCCCGCGAGGTCGAGCGCGTGGACTCGGGCTACCGCTCGATGGCCAGCGTGCAAAGCTCCCTCGTGATGGTGCCGATCCACGAGTTCGGCACCGAGGCACAAAAACAGAAGTACCTGCCCAAGCTGGCCAGCGGCGAGTGGATCGGCTGCTTCGGCCTGACCGAGCCCGACCACGGCTCCGACCCGGGCAGCATGGCATCGCGCGCCAAGAAGGTACCGGGCGGCTATTCGCTGTCGGGCGCCAAGATGTGGATCACCAACAGCCCCATCGCCGATGTGTTCGTGGTCTGGGCCAAGGAAGTGTCCGAGGCCGGCGCGGTCGGCCCGATCCGCGGGTTCGTGCTCGAAAAGGGCATGAAGGGCCTGAGCGCCCCGGCCATCCACGGCAAGGTGGGCCTGCGTGCCAGCATCACCGGCGAGATCGTGATGGACGAAGTGTTCGTGCCCGAGGAAAACGCCTTCCCTGAAGTGCAGGGCCTCAAAGGCCCCTTCACCTGTCTGAACAGCGCCCGCTACGGCATCGCCTGGGGCGCCCTGGGCGCGGCGGAATTCTGCTGGCACACCGCGCGCCAGTACACGCTGGACCGCAAGCAGTTCGGCAGGCCCCTGGCGGCCAACCAGCTCATCCAGAAGAAGCTGGCCGACATGCAGACCGAGATCGCCATCGGCCTGCAGGCCTGCCTGCGCCTGGGCCGCATGAAGGACGACGGCACCGCCTCGGTCGAGGCCACCTCCATCATCAAGCGCAACAGCTGCGGCAAGGCGCTGGACATCGCCCGCATGGCGCGCGACATGATGGGCGGCAACGGCATCAGCGACGAGTTCGGCGTAGCGCGCCACCTGGTGAACCTGGAGGTGGTCAACACCTACGAAGGCACGCACGATGTGCACGCGCTGATCCTGGGCCGGGCCCAGACCGGCATCGCGGCCTTTGCCAACTGAACCGGCGGACCGACCCACGCGCCCCCGCCTGGACCGCCAGGGCGGGCGCTGACGGGCAGTTCATGGCCTTTCAGGCCTCCAGCGCAATCAGTACTAGGGCATATTGCTACTTTTTTAATAGCAAAGTGATTTCTGCATGACCACGACCCCCCAAGCCCCGGCGGGTGCCCTCGCCGGCATCCGCGTGCTCGACCTGTCCCGCGTGCTCGCCGGCCCCTGGTGCACCCAGGTGCTGGCCGATCTGGGGGCGGACGTGGTCAAGGTGGAGCGCCCCGGCGTAGGTGACGACACGCGCCACTGGGGCCCGCCGTTCCTGAAGGACGATGCGGGCAACGACACGGCGCAGGCCGCCTACTTCACGGCCTGCAACCGCAACAAGCGCTCGGTCACCATCGACATGGCCACGCCCGAGGGGCAGGCGCTGATCCGCCAGATGGCGCAGCAGGCCGACGTGGTGGTGGAGAACTTCAAGGTCGGCGGCCTGCGCCAGTACGGACTGGACCACGCCAGCCTGCGCGCGGCCAACCCGCGGCTCATCTACTGTTCGGTGACCGGCTTCGGGCAAGACGGGCCCTATGCCGAGCGCGCCGGCTACGACCTCATGATCCAGGCCATGACGGGCCTGATGAGCATCACCGGCCGGGCCGACGGCGAGCCGGGCGCCGGCCCGCTGCGCGTGGGGGTGGCCGTGATCGACCTGTTCACCGGGCTGTACGCGAGCAACGCCATCCTGGCCGCGCTGCACGTGCGCGAGCGCACCGGCGAAGGCCAGCACATCGACATGGCGCTGCTGGACGTGGGCATGGCCGTGCTCGCCAACCAGGCCTCGGGCTTCCTGGCCACCGGGCAGGCGCCGACCCGCCAGGGCAATACGCACCCCAGCCTCGTGCCCTACCAAGACTTTCCCACCGCCGACGGCGCCATGCTGCTGGCCATCGGCAACGACGGGCAGTTCGCGCGGTTCTGCGCCGCCGCCGGCCGGCCGGAATGGGCGCAGGACGCCCGGTTCGCCACCAACCCGCTGCGGGTCAGGCACCGGGCCGAGCTGGTCCCCGCCCTGCAGGAGGTCACCCGCACCCGCACCACGGCCGACTGGATCACCTTGCTGCAGGACAAGGCCGTCCCCTGCGGCCCGGTCAACACGCTGGCCGAGGCGTTCGACGACCCGCAGGTGCAGGCCCGGGGCCTGCGCGTGGAGCAAGCCCGGTGGCCACAGGGCGAGCCCGGCGACGGCATCGACCGAATCGCCGGGGTGGCCAGCCCCCTGCGCCTGTCAGCCACGCCGCCGGTGCTGCACCGGGCGCCGCCGGCCCTGGGGCAGCACACCGACGAGGTGCTGGCGGGGCTGGGGCTGGACGCCGAACGCATTGCGCTGCTTCGCGCGGCGAACGTGGTTTAACCCGTCCCAGGCCGATGGCATCGGCCCCGCCCGAGAAAAGCCTTGCCTTCGCGCAAGGCTTTTTTCATGGCGCGATCCGCTGCATGGAAAGTTAAAAATGATTTTTATGATAGAAATGATATTTCAATACACTTCATCCATCCGACAGTCCGGGACGCTCCTCACGAAGGGGCGCCCTCCCACTCCCTCAGGGATCTTCCGATGAAGCTCAGCCGAAAACTCCCGCTCGTCTTTACATTCGCCCTCTTGCTGCTTTTCGCCGCTGCGCTGTTCGGCCTTGGCCGGTTGAACTCGGCCCTGACCACGTACCAGACCACGGTCGCCACCCATACCCAGCAAGAGCGGATGGCCGCCGACGTGCTGGGCGACTTCCGGGTGCAGGTACAGGAATGGAAGAACACGCTGCTGCGGGGCAAGGACGATGCGCAACTGTCGCGCTATTGGGCCGCCTTCGCGAAAAGCGAAGGGGCCGTGCAAGCCCAGGCGCGCAAGCTGATGGACGATTTGGCCGCAGGCGATGCGCGTGAGCGGGTGGGCCAGTTCCTGATCGCACACGAACGCATGGGAGTGGCCTACCGCAAAGGGTTCGAAACATTCAAGGCATCGGGCCGTGACCCGGCCGCAGGCGATCAAGCCGTGCAGGGCATGGACCGGGAGCCGGCGCAACTGCTGGAGCAGACCGGCGACCTGATCAGCAAAGCCAGCGCGGCCGTGTCCCTGGAGGCTGCGACGGCAGCGCGCCAGGCCAACTGGATCAGCCTGACCGTGATGCTGGTCGTGTGCGGGGCCAGCGTTTTCGGCGCGGTGCTGTTCAGCCGCACCGTCACGCAACCGCTGGGCAATGCGGTGCGCATTTCGGAAGCCGTGGCCTCCGGCGACCTGACCCAGGCCACCCACGCCCGCGGGCAGGATGAAATCGCCCAGTTGCTGAACGCACTCCATGCGATGCAGACCAGCCTGTCTCAGGTGGTGGGCAAAGTGCGCGACAACGCCGACAGCGTGGCGAGCGCCAGCGGCGAGATCGCGCGAGGCAACAACGACCTTTCGGCCCGCACCGAACGGCAGGCCAGTGCGCTGGAAGAAACCTCGGCCTCCATGGAGGAACTCAGCTCCACCGTGCAGGCCAACGCGGAAAACGCCCGGCAGGCCAACCAGTTGGCCCTGAACGCATCGACCGTGGCCTCCAAGGGCGGCGATGTGGTGTCGGAGGTGGTGAGCACCATGCGCGGCATCAACGACAGCAGCCGCAAGATCGCCGACATCGTGGGTGTCATCGACGGCATCGCCTTCCAGACGAACATCCTGGCATTGAACGCCGCCGTGGAAGCGGCGCGGGCCGGCGAACAAGGGCGCGGCTTCGCGGTCGTGGCCAGCGAGGTGCGCCAATTGGCCCAGCGCAGCGCCGAGGCCGCCAAGGAAATCAAGACCCTGATCCATGCCAGCGTCATGCGCATGCAGCAGGGATCGGTGCTGGCCGACCAGGCAGGCACCACGATGGGCGAGGTGGTCGCCTCGATCCGGCGCGTCACCGACATCGTGGCCGAGATCAGCGCCGCCAGCAGCGAACAAAGCGCCGGCGTGTCCCAGGTGGGCGAGGCCGTCATGCAGATGGATCAGGCCACCCAGCAGAACGTCGCGCTGGTGGAACAAAGCGCCGCGGCGGCGGACAGCCTGAAGCTGCAGGCGCAGCAACTGGTGCAGGCCGTGGCGGTCTTCCGCTTGCGCCCCCACGGCGATCCCGAATCCTGGCCGGGGGGAACCTTGAAGGCCGCGTGAGCGGCAGGCCCGGGATGACTCCTGGGATTGGAATTCCCCGCCTGATACCCATTGCCGCTCTCGCTGGCAAGAAGATTGCACTGCGCTCCTGCCAATCGGAGCGCGGGCGCAACAAGGGAAAATATTAGGACCGGGCCTTTCCCATCCCGCTCTAAAATTTGTAAACACGCGTATCCAATGCGAAGGGGGCAGCGATGAAGGCAGTGCAGCAGGAAATTGACGAGCGGACCAACCTCACCGGAACCAATAAATTCGAGTTGCTGCTCTTTCGGTTGGGCATTGACGACAACCTGGGCAAATCCGAGCTGTTCGGCATCAACGTCTTCAAGATCCGCGAGATCGTGGCGATGCCCAGCATCACGCCCATCGCCGGCGCCACGCCGCATTCGCTGGGCGTGGTCAATCTGCGCGGCCAGATCATCCCGGTGCTCGACCTGCCCTCCATCGTCGGCTGCAAGCCGCAGACCGGCCTGAACATCATGCTGGTGACCGAATACGCGCGCACCACGCAAGCCTTCGCCGTGGAATCGGTGGAAGACATCGTGCGCCTGGATTGGAAGCAGGTGCTTTCCGCCGAAGCCAGCGGCACCGGCGGCCAGCTGGTGACCAGCATCGCCCGGCTGGATGGCAACACCGATGGCTCCCGCCTCGCGCAGGTGTTGGACGTGGAGGCCATCCTGCAGATGGTCTCGCCTTCCGACGAGCACAAGGTCGATCCCGAGAAGGTCGGCCCGCGCCTGAAGCTCAAGCCCGGCACCATGATCCTGGCCGCCGACGATTCGTTCGTGGCCCGCTCGCTCATCGAGAAGGAACTGCAGGCCCTGCACGCGCCTTACGAAATGACCAAGTCGGGCAAGGAGGCCTGGGACCGGCTGAACGCCATCGCCCGCGCCGCCGAGGCCGAGGGCAAGACCGCCGCCGATCGCGTCGCGCTGGTGCTGACCGATCTGGAAATGCCCGAGATGGACGGCTTCACGCTCACCCGCAACATCAAGCAGGATGCGCGCCTGAACAAGATTCCGGTGGTCATCCACTCCTCGCTGTCGGGCTCGGCCAACGAGGACCATGTGCGCAGCGTGGGGGCCGACGGCTACGTGGCGAAGTTCGTCGCGGAAGACCTGGCCGAGACCATGCGCCGCGTGCTGCCCAAGTAAATCCTGCCAGCCAACACGGCGGCGCTGGGGCCACGGCGGCCTCGCCGCCGCTCAGCGCGGCCTCGGGTAGCCGTTCTCCACCCAGGCCGCTGCGCTGGCGCTGGTGAGCACGAAGCCGGGCGACACGCCCACGCGGGCGAGCAGTTCGTCGTCCAGCGCCGAATGCGCGCTCAGCGTCGCGGTCGGGTGTTCATCGTCCGGCTCGATCGCCAGCGACACGCGCACGCGCTGGTCCCGCACGGTGACCGTGACGCTCTTGTTCAACTGGGCATGCAGTTGCTGCTCGTGGCGGCGCAGCACCTCCGACGCGGTCTTGACCAGCGTGTGGAAGGCCGAGACATCCAGCGGTTTGGGATTCTTCTTGTCGCGCCCCATGGTCCAGGGGCCGACCAGCGCGGGCTCGGACTCTCCCCGCAGCGTCATCTCGACGGCCCAGCCATCGTCGTCTTCGTTCTTGACGACGCGCGCAGTCCAGCGCTCGTCGCTCCACAGGCGGGGTTCCTGCACGGGGGTAAGTTCTGAATCTTCGGTCATGTCGGCCAGATGGGGCCTTCGGCCGCACCAAGGTCGTCCGAAGGCAAAGCTGCACAGTGTAGAACGGGCTGCGCATGGCACACGGCCGGCGGCGCGGCCCAGATCCATTCGCCGGCCAGATCGTCGATCCGCCCTCTGTGTGAAGACGGGGCAAAGCCTGACAATGGCGCCCGCGCAAGGTCAACCAAAATGGTCATCAGCGCGTCACACACGGGCGCGGCGTGTCGCCTGACCGCCGCCGTCACCCATCGGCCGCCAGACGCTCCCTGCAGCGCGGCCACCAGCCAGCGAGGCCTTTCCATGTTCCACCCCGCCCTCCGAATCCTTGCCGCCGGCACCCTGGCCGTGCTGGCCACGGGCTGCGCGGTGCCCGGCGACCCCTACTACGAGCCCGCCTATCCGTCCGCCAACTATCCGGCAACGCCGTCCTATCCCTACCCGGCCAATGGCTCGACGTCGATCACCGTGTACGAACAGCCGGCCTATGGCTACAGCCGGCCCGCCTACCCCGTCTATGTACCCACGCCCGTGCCGGCGTATGGCTGGGACCGCCGTGACGATCGCCGGGACGACTGGCGTGAACGGCAGATGCGCGAAGACCGCGAGCGCGCCTGGCGCGACCGCCGGGACCGCGAGGCCCGGGAAGCGCGCGACGCCGACCGCCGCCGCGACAGGGACCGGGACGGCCAGCGTGCGGATGCCGACCGGCGCCGCGCCGAGATGGACCGCCAGCGCGCCGAGCTGGACCGGCAGCGCCGCGAACAGGCCGACCGCCAGCGCGGTGAGGACCGCCGCCCGCCGGGCGCGCAAGACCAGCGGCCGGCACCGGGTTGGCGCCTGGAGCAAAATCCCCAGAACCGGCCTTGACCGCCCGGCTCCACCGACCTGAACTGACCGATCGCCCACAGGAAACGGCCATGATCCAGCGCCCTGTCTTCCTAGCCCCTCGCTCTGCCGCATGGCGCCTCGGCGCCGCGCTGGCGGTGGCGGCGTGCGCTGCGGCCCCCTTGGCCACCCATGCCCAGGTGATGCGCTGCACCGACCCCGCCTCCGGCAAGGTCACCTACACCGACGGAGCCTGCGACAAAGGCACGGCCGCACGCGAGGTCGAGGCCCGCAAGAGCCGCGAGGAAATCGAGGAGGAGCGGGCCCAGGCCCTGCAGGCGTTGCAGCTCAAGCAGCAGCGCCAGCAGATCGAGCGCCAGGAAGCCCAGCAGGAGGCACGCCAGGAACGCGAGCGCGCCGCCGCCCGGGCCCCGGCCGATCCGTCCCGCTCGCCCGAATGCGCCCGCTCGCGCCGCAACCTCGACCGGGTGGCCAGCGAATCGGGCGGGGGCAATTACGACGGCCAGGCCCGCCTGACGGCCGCACAGCGCCAGATGGACCTCGACTGCCTCGGCCCGCAGGGCTATGCGGAAGTCGAACGGTCACGCAATTACAGCGGCGGCAGTGGCGACTACTACACGCCCCCCGCCGTCGTGGTGCTGCCGCCCCGGCGCCCGGTGGTGGTCCAGCCGGCGCTCCCGGTGCCCTCCGCGCCGATTTCGCACTGCAACGTGTTCCGCTGCTACGACCAGCAAGGAAACGTCCACCCGCGCTGATGCGTGCGGGTGGGCGTGTCAGGTCGCGCGCAGGCCCTGGGCCACGGTCGGGTAGCGCAGCACCACGCGCAGTTCCTTGCGCAGCCGCGTGGCATCCAGCCGGCGCGACTCGCCCATGAAGCTCAGTTGCGGCGCGGGCAACTGCGCCTTCGCATCGCTGCGCGCGATGCGCGGCGGGCGCGGCAACCCGTACAGGTCTGCGGCCAGATCGAAGTAGTCGCCCATCTTCAGGTCGCTCGCATCGCTCACGTGGTACACGCGCTGCGGCTGGCCGCGCCACAGGGCCGCCACGCAGGCGCGGGCCAGGTCGTCGGCATGGATGTGGTTGGTGTAGACGTCGTCCTCGGGCAGCAGCACCGGGGTGCCACGGCGCAGGCGGGCTTCGGGCGTGCCGCCTTCGCGGTCGGGCGCATAGATACCGGGAATGCGCAGGATGCTGGCGCGCACGGTGCTGCGGCCCAGGTGGCGCACGGCGCGCTCGGCATTCACCCGGCGTTGCGCGCGGGGCGTGGCGGGCGCGACCGGGCGCGCCTCGGTCACCCACACGCCGCCGCAATCGCCATACACCCCGCTGGTCGAGCCGTACACCAGCGCGTGCGGCAAGGTGCGCAGGCGCAGCACCCGCGCCAGGGCGACCGTGCGGCCGTCATACCCTTTGGCAGCACCCGGCACCGCATCGCCCGGCGGGGGCGCCAGGTGCAGGACGCGGGTTGCCAGGCCGGACAGGCGGCGCAGGCTGGGCGCATCGTCCAGGTTGCCTAGCAGGGGGGTGATGCCGGCGGCGCGCAGTGGCGCCCTGCGTTCAGGACTGGAAGTCAGGGCCAGCACCCGGGGCCGGGGCCCGCCGGCCGATGCACCCAGCACCCGGGCCGCCCGCAGCCCCACGTCGCCACAGCCGATGATGAGCACGCGTTGGCGGCGAAAGCGCGCCGGCAGGGCACCGAGGGGGCTTTGGTTTGAGGGCAAAATCGGATCCGTTTGGCGAGAAGAACCTCCAAGGATACCCACTCCATGACCCCCGCAGAGACGGCCGCAGCCGCCCACCAGATCACCGTACAGCCCAGCGGCCGGGCCTTTGCCGCACAGCCCGGCGAATCCATTCTGGCCGCGGCCATCCGCAGCGGCGTGGGCCTTCCCTACGGCTGCAAGGATGGGGCCTGCGGCTCGTGCAAGTGCAAGAAGCTCAGCGGCTCCGTGGCCCATGGCGAACACCAGTCCAAGGCCCTGAGCGCGGCCGAGGCCGACGCGGGCTTTGTGCTCACCTGCTGCGCCCAGCCGCTGACCGACGTGGTGCTCGAATCGCGCCAGGTGACCGATGAAAGCGCCTACCCCATCAAGAAGCTGCCGGTGCGCGTGTCCACGCTCACGCGGGTGTCGCACGACCTCATGCAGGTGCGCCTGCAGTTGCCCGCGGCGGACACGTTCCGCTACCACGCCGGCCAGTACATCGAATTCATCCTGCGCGACGGTGCGCGCCGCGCGTACTCCATGGCCAACGCGCCCCACACCCAGGCCGACGCGCCGGGGCTGGAACTGCACATCCGCCACATGGCGGGCGGGCGCTTCACCGACCACGTGTTCGGCGCGATGAAGGAAAAGGAAATCCTGCGTGTGGAAGGCCCCTTCGGCAGCTTCTTCCTGCGCGAGGACAGCCCCAAGCCCATCATCCTGCTGGCCTCGGGCACGGGCTTCGCCCCGATCAAGGCGCTGCTCGAACACATTCAGGCCAAGCGCATCGAGCGCCCGGTCACGCTGTACTGGGGCGGCCGCCGTCCCGGCGATCTGTACATGGATGGCTGGGTGCGAGAGCGCATGGCCACGATGCCCCAGCTGGCCTATGTGCCCGTGGTGTCCCATGCCTTGCCGGAAGACGCCTGGGCGGGCCGCACGGGCTTCGTGCACCAGGCCGTGATGGACGACCATGCCGACCTGTCGGGCCATCAGGTCTATGCCTGCGGCGCCCCCATCGTGGTCGACACGGCACGGGTGGTGTACAGCGCGGAACGCCAGCTCCCCCCTGATGAGTTCTATGCAGACGCCTTCACATCCGAGGCCGACAAGCACGGGGCGAGCGAACCTTCCGCCCAACCCTCTGGAGCCACCTCAGGCTGACGCGGTCCGGGCGCCAGCTTGCGGCAAGGAGCGCGCTCCCGTTGCGCGGCCTTTAGCGGCGCCAGCCCGGCCGGCCGTAATAGCCGCGCCCATAGCCGCCCCGGCCATAGACGCCGAAGAACCCGATGGTCGGCGCCACCACCACAGGCGGCGGCGCCACGTACACGGATTCGGTCTGGTAGTAGCCCGGCCCGCCGTAATAGCCGGACCCTGCGTAGTAGCCCGGGCCGACCGGGGCCACGACGCAGCCGGTGAGCAGGCTGGCGGCCACCGAAGCGGCGGCAAGGGTGATGAGGCGGATGGACATGGTGGCTCCTTGGTGCGGGGTCCGAGATGCCATTCAACGCCCCGAACCTTAAGCGGTCACTTCCACACGGTATCTCAGAAGTAACAACCGGTAATAGCCATCCGCCGGCTTTGGTGGATGGGCTTCAGCGCGACAGCGCACGGCAGGCCTCCGCACACCGGCGGCAAGCTTCGGCGCAGGCTTGGCAATGGGCCATGCCGTGCCGGGCGCATTCGTTGGCGCAGCTGTCGCACAGTCGGGCGCACAGGGCGCAGATCTCCGGCGCGTGGGCGCTTTCGCGGGCCATGGCGGCGGCGGCCACACGGCAAAGCGCGGCGCAGTCCATGTCCAGGGCGATGCACTGCACCATGCAGCGGGGCTCGGGCTCGCGAAGGCACGCGGCTGCGCAGTAGTCGCAGGCATCGGCACATTCGCTGCAGGCACGAATGCACTCGGCATAGCGCGATGCGGTCACGGTGTCGTGCGGGGCGGCCTGCGGCATGGAATGTCCTTTTTCCGCCGGTGCGGCGGCGCGTGATGGGGTGCAAACTGGGAAACGGCTTCGACGTTTATAGAAATGCCCCCTCGCGGGCCCTGTAGGACGGCGCTGCGACCTCGCACCGCCGGACCCCCTTTCAATTTTTTGCACAATGGCAGCATGAATCGCAGAAACCTCCTTCTCTCGGCCGCCGCCCTCGCCACGGCGTTTGCATCCCCGCTGGGCTACGCGCAGGATGCGCCGATCCGGCTGATCGTGCCCTACGCACCCGGGGGGCCGCTGGACGTCACGTCTCGCGCGCTGGCCGAGCGGGTGCGCGACACGCTGGGCACGGTGATCATCGACAACAAGGCGGGCGCGGGCGGCAACATCGGCGCCGATGCCGTCGCCAAGGCCGCGCCCGATGGCCTCACCATCGGCCTGGCCGCCACGGCGACACATGCCGTCAACCCCTGGCTCTACAGCCGCATGCCCTACGACGCGGCCAAGGACTTCGCCGGCATCACACAGATGGTGAGCGTGCCCAACGTGCTCGTCATCAATGCGGCCAAGGCGGCGGAACTCAAGATCAACACCGTGGCCGATTTGATCGCCTACGCCAAGGCCAACCCCGCCAAGCTGAACTACGGCAGCGGCGGCAACGGCAGCGCAGGCCACCTGGCGGGTGAAATGTTCAAGCAACGCGCCGGCATCTACGCCCTGCACATTCCCTACCGCGGTGCCAGTCCCGCGCAACTGGCGCTGCTGGCCGGCGAAGTGGATTTCAACATCGACAACCTGGCCGCCGCCGCGCCCAACATCCGCTCGGGCAAGCTCAAGGCGCTCGCAGTGACCTCGCCGCAGGCCAGCGCCATGCTGCCGGGCGTGCCCCCGCTGTCGGCCACGTTCAAGGGCTTTGCGATCGAGACGTGGTGGGGCCTGGTCGCACCGGCCGGCACGCCCAAGCCCGTCATCGCCAAGCTGAACAAGGCCTTCGTCGCCGCGCTCAATGCGCCGGAGACCAAGACGCGCTTCGCGGCCCTCATGGCCGAGCCCGTGGGCACCACGCCCGAGCAGTTCGATGCCTTCATGGCGTCGGAGCGTGCCAAGTACCAGCAGGTGGTGAAGGCTTCCGGCGCGAAGGTCGACTGACCAGGCCAGGGCCCGCAGCCACCCTCGGATCGAAACGGTTGCCGGCGCATACCCATCGTGCGCTGGCAGCTATATTTTCAATAGCAACTCGTTTCAGGCGGCAGCGCGGAACTGCCGCCGGTAGGCCGAGGGCGCAATGCCCACCGCCGCCGAGAAGTGCTGCCGCAGCGAGACGGCGGAGCCGAAGCCCGACGCCACGGCCACGGCATCGATCGACTGGTCGCCCCCTTCCAGCAGGCGCTGCGCCAGCGCGATGCGCTGGTTCTGCAGCCATTGCCCCACCGTGGTCCCAGTGGACAGGCGAAAGCGTCGCGTGAAGGTGCGCGGGCTCATCACGGCACGCTCGGCCAGCGCCTCCAGCGTGTGCGCCTCGTGCAGGTGTTCGCCCAGCCACTGCAGCAGTGGCGCAAGCCGATCCCCCCGCACCGAGGGCGCCACCGGCTGCTGGATGTACTGCGCCTGGCCGCCCTGCCGGTGCGGGGCCACCACCATGCGGCGTGCGGCGCAGTTGGCGGCCTCGGCACCGTGCTGCTGGCGCAGCAGGTGCAGGCAGCAGTCGATGCCCGCGGCGGTGCCGGCCGAGGTCAGCACCGTGCCATCTTCCACATACAGCACCTCGGGCCGAAGCGCCACCTGCGGGTAACGCTGCGCGAACGCCTGCGCCAGCGCCCAGTGGGTCGTGGCGGCGCGGCCGTCGAGCAGCCCCGCCTCGGCCAGCACGAACGCCCCCAGGCACAGGCCCACGATGCGCGCGCCCCGGCGGTGCGCGGCCCGCAGCGCCGCGAGCAGTTCGGGAGGCGCGGGAGCCAGGTTCTCGTGCCAGGACGGCACCACGACGATCTGCGCGCGCCGCAGCACCGCAAGGCTGTGCGCCACGTCGATGCCGAACCCGGCGGACGTGCGCATCGGGCCGGGCGCCACGCCGCACACGCGCAGCCGGTAGCGCGGTGCGCCTTGCGCCGTGCGGTCCTCGCCGAACACCAGGCAGGGCACCGAAAGATGAAAGGGGCTGATGCCGTCGAAGGCCACGACGGCCACGGTGTCGGGCGCGGGCTGGGAGATGGTGCGCATGATGGCCCGATTCTATCGATCGGTGTCGATCCAGCCACTTTCAGCGGTGGCGCGGAAAGCGAACAATCACCTCCGACCCTTCCGCCGCTTCAGGCAACCCCCCCTTCGAAAGGACTTCGAGAATGCCCTCCACCCCCACCCCTCCCCGCCGCGCCCTGGTCGTCATCGACGTGCAGAACGAGTACTTCGCAGGCGGCAACCTGCCCATCGAATACCCGCCGGTGGCCGACACACTGCCCAACATCGCCCGCGCCATGGACGCCGCTCAGGCCGCCGGCGTGCCGGTGGTGGTGGTGCAGCACACCGCGCCCACGGGCGCGCCTGTATTCGACAAGGCCACGGACCGCTGGCAACTGCATCCGGAAGTGGCGCGCCGGCCTGCCGACCACCGCATCGAAAAGCAGCTCGCCAGCGTCTTTGCGAACACCGACCTGGCCGACTGGCTGGCTGCCCGCGGCATCGACACGCTGACCGTGGTGGGCTACATGACGCACAACTGCGACGCCAGCACGGTGTTCGAGGCCGCGCACCGGGGTTTGGCCGTGGAGTTCCTGAGCGATGCCAGCGGCGCCCTGCCCTATGCCAATGCGGCCGGCCGCGTGAGCGCCGAGGAAATCCACCGCGTGTTCAGCGTGGTGTTCCACAGCAACTTCGCGGCGGTGGCGACCACCCGGGACTGGCTGGCGGCCGTGCAGGCCGGCCAGGCCCTGCCGAAGGGCGATGTGTATTCGTCGAACCAGCGCGGGCGCGAGGCCGCCTGAACAGTAGTGCAGTAGCGGCGAACACCGACCCGCCGGCGCTCCCTGCGGAGCGCGAGGGGGCCGCTCAGGGCCAGAAGGGCCCGAGCCGCTCGATGCGCTGCGACTGCACGGCGGCCAGGCGGGCGGGCTCGACGCGCCCGGGTGCGATCTCGGCCAGGGGCTGCAGCACGAAGGCGCGCTCGCTCATGCGCGGGTGGGGCACGGTGAGTTCCGGGGTGTCGATGCGCTCTTCGCCGTACAAAAGCATGTCCAGGTCCAGCGTGCGCGGCGCGTTGCGGTAGGGGCGCTCGCGGCCGGCCGCCTGCTCGACGGCTTGCAGGGCATGCAGCAGGTCAATGGCGGCCAGCGGGGTGGCCAGTTCGGCCACGGCATTCCAGTAGTCCGGGCCACCGGCATCCACCGGTGCGCTGCGGTACAGCGACGACACCCGCAACAGGCGGCTGCCGGGCCACCGCGCCATGGCATCGAGCGCGCCGAGCAGCGCTGCCCGCGCATCGCCCAGGTTGGCGCCCAGGCCGATCCAGGCGGAGACCGGGGTGCCTGGGCCGCCCGCCGGAAAGGACACCGCCGCCATGCCGTGCCCTGCCCCGTTCAATCGCCCGAAGGGCCGGACGAGGCCGCGGGGGCAGCGCCCTCGCCGCCACCACCGCCCGAAGGCTTGCGGCGGCGCCGGCGGCGCTTCTTGGGGGCGGCCTGGCCGTCGCCGGCCGGGTCTTCGCCGCCATCGTGTTCATGGTCCTGGCCGTCCTGCCCTTCCTGATCGCCCCGGGAGGGGGCAGCGGCCGGGCGGGCCTCGCCAGGGGAGGCTGCAGCGCCGTCCGCATCCGCCGCAGGCCGGGGCACGCGGCGCACGACGGGCTGGGCCTTGCGCTGGCGGGACTTCTGCTCTTCGCGGGCCTGGTCGATCATGTCGTCGCGGCGCATGTCGTCGGCGTGCTGGAACTCCTGCCACCATTCGGCCAGCGCCTCCTCGACCTCGCCCACATCGGCGCGCAGGCGCATGAAGTCGAAGCCGGCACGAAAGCGCGCCTGGGCCACCATGCTGTAGGGAGTGGAGCCCACGCGCTTGTCGAAGCGCGGCTGCATGACCCAGATCTCGCGCATGTCGGCGGCCAGCTTGCCGCGGCCCGACACGTCGCCGATGCGCCGCTCGAACACGTCGTCGATGGCGTCCTGCAGCGCGGGAAACGGCTGCTCGCGCTGCGCGATGCGCCGGTCCCAGCCGGTCTTCACGTCCTGCCACAGCACGCAGGCCAGCAGGAAGCTCGGCGCCACGGGCTTGCCCTCGCCCACGCGGCGGTCGGTGTCGGCCAGGGCGGCGCTCACGAAGGAGGAATCAGCGCGCTCGACCACCACGTCCAGCAGCGGGTAGATGCCGGTCGCCATGCCCAGCTTCTTGAGCTGCGCGATCGTGGCCAGCGCGTGGCCCGTCTGCAGCAGCTTGAGCATTTCGTCGAACATGCGGCTTTGCGGCACGTCGGCCAGCAGCGCCTGCGACTCGATCAGCGGGCCGGCCGTCTTGGGCTCGATGGTGAAGCCCAGGCCCGCGAGCTTGGCCGCGAAACGCACGGCCCGGATGATGCGCACCGGGTCTTCGCGGTAGCGCGTGGCCGGGTCGCCGATCATGCGCAGCAGCTTTTTCTTCGCGTCCTGGATGCCCTTGTGGTAGTCCACCACGACCTGCGTTTCGGGGTCGTAGTACATCGCGTTGACGGTGAAGTCGCGCCGCGTGGCGTCTTCGTCCTGCGGGCCCCAGACGTTGTCGCGCAGCACGCGGCCGCTGGCGTCCACGGCGTGCTGCATGCCCACCAGCTGCTGCTTGCTGGTCTTTTCGTTGCCGCTCACCTGCTGCTCGATGGCGGTGTTGTCCAGGTAGGCGCGGAAGGTGGAGACCTCGATGACCTCGTGCTCACGGCCGCGGCCGTGCACCACGTGCACGATGCGAAAGCGCTTGCCGATGATGAAGGCGCGGCGGAACAGGCCCTTGACCTGCTCGGGCGTGGCGTTGGTGGCCACGTCGAAGTCCTTGGGCCGCAGGCCCAGCAGCAGGTCGCGCACGGCGCCGCCCACGATGTAGGCCTCGTAGCCCGCCGCCTTGAGCGTGCGCACCACGTCGGCCGCGCGGCGGTCCACCAGTTCGGGGTTGATGCCGTGCACCGAGGCGGGCACTTCCTCGCGCTTGCCGAAGCGGTTCTTTCCGCGGCCGGCGCCGGGGGCGCCCTTGCCCAGCAGTTTGTCGATGAACTTCTTGATCATGGTTGGGTGGGAAAGAGATCCAATATGCGCCAGCCACGCTGCTGCGCGAGCGCCCGCAGGCGGGGGTCGGGGTTGGTGGCCACCGGGTGATCGACGGTTTCGAGCAGCGGCACATCGTTCATGGAGTCGCTGTAGAACGTGCTCTCCACGCCGCTCCAGGCCAGGCCGCGCGCCGCCAGCCATTCTTCCATGCGCCGCACCTTGCCTTCGCGCATGGTCGGCGTGCCCTCGATGGCGCCGGTGTACCAGCCCTGCGCGTCGCGCGCAAGGCCCATGGAGAGCAGCTCGTCCACACCCAGCGCCTGGGCGATGGGGCCGGTCACGAACTCGTTGGTGGCCGTGATGATGACCACCTGGTCACCCGCCGCCTGGTGCTGGCGCACCAACTCCAGCGCCTGCGGATGGATGGCGGGCCCGATCACCTCGCGCATGAACTGCGCATGCGCCGCCGCGGCGGCCTCGGGCCCGCGCTGGCGCACGGCCTCGATGGCAAAGCGCACGTAGTCGTGCACGTTCAGCGTGCCGGCCTGGTAATGGGCGTAGAACTCGTCGTTGCGGCGGCCGAACTCGACCGGGTCGTTCCAGCCGATGCGGATGGTGAACTCGCCCCACTCGTAGTCGGAGTCGAGCGGCAGCAGCGTGTGGTCGAGGTCGAACAGGGCCAGCCGAGGGCGTTGCGCCGGGGGTTCAGGGTTCATGCGGTGTGGTGTATGGGAAAAGGGGCGGGCGAAGGGGAGGAAAGCCGGCGGCGTGCGCCGCTATTCGGACTCCAGCATGGCCCGCAGCAGGGGAATGGTGATGGCGCGCTGGGTGCGCAGGGCGAAGCTGTCCAACTGGTCCAGCAACTGCATGAGGCTGCCCAGATCGCGCGAGAAGCGCTTGAGCATGTAGTCCATCACATCGTCGCCCAGGAAGATGCCGCGCGCGTCGGCCTCCTGGCGCAGCACGGCGCGGCGCTCGGCCTCGCCCAGCAGGTGCAGCTGGAAGATGTGGCCCCAGCCCAGGCGGCTGCGCAGGTCGTCGCGCAGCGGCAGGTCGGCCGGCGGCGTCTGGCCGGCGGCCAGCACCCAGCGGGGCTCGCCCACGGCGGGGCTGATGGCATTGACGAACCAGTTGAAGGCGGCGGCCTGCTGGGCCGTGTTGTACAGGTGCACCTCGTCCAGCAGCACGGCGGACCAGCGGTCGTCGAACGCCGTGGGCTCGGCCACCGAGGCATCGAGCCAGCCGACCGAGGCGCCCTGCTCGCGCAGGGCCTCGCGCACGGCCTCCAGCAGGTGGGTCTTGCCGCTGCCCGACTCGCCCCAGAGGTAGGTGGGCACCGGCGAGCGCAGCACCTCGACGGCGCCGTCGCCCACGGCCAGCCGCAGGTGCTGCAGGGCCGCCTCGTTGGTGCCAGCGAAGAACCGGGACAGCGTGGGCCCGGTGGCCAAGCCGATGTCGAGCGCGAGCTGCTTCATGCGCCGCGCCCCGGCACGGCGGCCCGCACGCGCCGCGCACCCGGGCCGCAGCGGCAGGCGCGGTGCGGGACGAAGGGCGGCAGTGGGGGACGAGGCGGCATGGAAGTGGGAATGGCAAAGGGCCGGATGGCAGGGCGCGCGGGACACGCCGGCGCGAATTTTAGTCTGCCGCGGCGACCCCTCCGGCCACGGCGCCACGGGCCACCCGCGGCCACGCCATCCGCCGGCCCTGCGGGGGCATTGGCGGGCCAGGCGGGCGGGGCCTTTAAAATCCGCCGCTCCAGCCCGCCGCGCGGGCCCACCAGCACTCACGAACCCTTCCATGAGCTCCTCCGACTCCTCCACCCCCATCTCCTACAAAGACGCTGGCGTCGACATCGATGCCGGCGACGCGCTGGTCGAGCGCATCAAGCCGCTCGCCAAGAAGACCATGCGCGAGGGCGTGCTGGCCGGCATCGGCGGTTTCGGCGCCCTGTTCGAGGTGCCCAAGCGCTACCAGGAGCCGGTGCTGGTGAGCGGCACGGACGGCGTGGGCACCAAGCTCAAGCTGGCATTCGAATGGAACATGCACGACACCGTGGGCATCGACCTGGTCGCCATGAGCGTGAACGACGTGCTGGTGCAGGGTGCCGAGCCGCTGTTCTTCCTCGACTACTTCGCCTGCGGCAAGCTGGACGTGGACACGGCCGCGGCCGTGGTAGGCGGCATCGCCCGGGGCTGCGAGCTGTCGGGCTGCGCCCTGATCGGCGGCGAGACGGCCGAAATGCCGGGCATGTACCCCGCCGGCGAGTACGACCTGGCCGGCTTTGCGGTCGGCGCGGTCGAAAAGTCCAAGATCCTCACCGGCAGGGCCGTGGCGGCCGGCGACGTGGTGCTGGGCCTGGCCTCGGCCGGCGTGCACTCCAACGGATTCAGCCTGGTGCGCAAGTGCATCGAGCGGGCCGGCGATTCAGCCCCCGCCACGCTGGACGGCAAGCCGTTCAAGCAAGCGGTCATGGAACCCACGCGCCTGTATGTGAAGAACGTGCTGGCCGCGCTGGCCAAGCACCCTGCGCCGCAGGATGCGGCATCGGCCGGCGGCATCAAGGCCCTGGCCCACATCACGGGCGGCGGCCTGCTGGAGAACATTCCGCGCGTGCTGCCTGAGGGCCTGGCCGCGCACCTGAGAGCCGGCAGCTGGCCGCAGACCGAGCTGTTCGCCTGGCTGCAGAAGACGGCCGGCATCGACGACATCGAGATGAACCGCACCTTCAACAACGGCATCGGCATGGTGGTGGTGGTCTCGGCGTCCGAAGCCGAAGCCACGGCCGCCACGCTGCGCTCGCTGGGCGAGACGGTCTACACGATCGGCACCATCGCCGACCGCGGCGACGGCGCGCCCGTGGTGGTGGGCTGACCCCCTCAGCCGCACCCCGCCGCCCATGATGGAGCCGCTCGCACCGCACGACGTTCCGCCCTCTGCCGCCGGCCCCGTGCGGGCGGCCCCCACGGCACCCGGCACGGCCCGTGCCGGCGTGCCTGCGGGCACCGCAGCGGCGGCCCCTTCCCAGGCCTTGGCCACGCCCCCCGCCCGGCCCCGCGGCGTGGTCACGGCCAGCTACGTGCTCATGGCTGCGGCCCTGCTGCTGGTGATGTGGCAGGGTCTGCTGCCCGGCCTGCTGTGCGCCTGCCTGGGGTTTCTGCTCACGCGCTGGCTGGCGCCGCGCCTCGCCTGGCCGCCGGGGCGCAGCGTGCACCGCCCGTCCGGCAGTGGCGCCACGGCGGGCCAGGTGATCGCGGCGGCCGTGGTCATGCTGGCGCCGCTGTCGCTCATCGTGCTGGCGGCCTCGCATTCGCGCAGCTACATCGTCGAGGCGCCGCAGCAGTACCGCGAACTGCTCGACTTTCTGGCCCGCACCGTGCTGGAGCTGCGCCTCAAGCTGCCGCCCGACATCGCCTCGCACCTGCCCGAGGGCGCGGTGGAGATCCAGCGCACCATCGCCGGCTACCTGGGCGCCAAGGCGGGCGCGCTGGCCATGGCCGGCCGCGCGTGGCTCAGCGGCCTGCTGCATGCCTACGTGGGCCTGCTGATCGGGGCCCTGGCCGCCGTGCGCACGCTGGACGGGGCCCGCGGACCGCTGGCCGAGGCGCTGTCGGCGCGCATCACCTGGTTCGGTGAGGCCTTCCGCCAGATCGTGGCGGCGCAGTTCTGGATCGCGGCGTTCAACACGCTGCTGACGGCGATCTTCCTGCTGGGCGTGCTGCCGCTGTGGGACCTGCAGCTGCCCTATACGCCCGCGCTGATCACGCTCACCTTCCTGGCGGGGCTGGTGCCGATCGTCGGCAACCTGCTGTGCAACGCGGTCATCACCATCGTGGGGCTGTCGGTGTCGCCGGCCGCGGCCATCGCCTGCCTGGCGTTCCTGATCCTGATCCACAAGGCCGAATACGTCATCAACGCCAAGGTGGTCGGCCAGCGCACCCACATGGGTGTGTGGGAACTGCTGGCGGTGATGTTCGTGGCCGAGGCGGTGTTCGGCCCGGCCGGGCTGGTGGCAGCGCCGCTGTTCTACGCGTACCTCAAGAAGGAACTGCAGGCAGCGCAGCTCGTCTAGTGCGTGTCATGCACTTTTCTCAGTGAGAGCAAAGCCGTGAGTAGCGTTTGCGGATGCCCCGCGAGCCGTACCCAACGGACGCCAGCGATGAAGAATGGAGCTTCGCGGCGCCCTATCTGCCCCTGATGGACCGGCACACTCCCCAGCGAGAGCACGATCTGCGGGAAGTCTTCAATGCCCTGCGCTGGCTGTGACGCGCGGGACCGCCCTGGTGGATGCAGCCCCATGGTCCCGCCGCCCTGGGAGGTGATCTATCAGCGCCGGCGCTGGTTGGACGCGGGTTGTTTCGAGGCGATGGTCTCGACCTGCGCTCCATCATTCGCGTAGCGCGGGGTCGCCAAGGCAAGCCCAGCGCCGTGGTGATGGATGGGCGCACGTGCAGATGAGCGCGGCAGCAAGGCCCACATGGCCTCGGACACGCGCCAGGCCGCGCGTTCAGGCAGATCTTCCAGGCAGCGCGGACTTGCGCCTGGCAGCGGAGCCCCGCCCTGCCACCCGCGCCTTCATCGCGGCCCGCCCCCCCCGCGCAAAGCCCATGTCACAGAACCGCCCCACGGGTTTGTGCCGAGCCAGCGCCTTCCACTCCAGCATTACGCTTGTCTGGCGCGCCACGCAGCCCGTGGGACGGCGTGCAGCGTCCCACGGCCCCAATTGCTTGCCTCCAAGGGTTCCCATGACCATCGCAAGAAAACTGGCCCTCCTCCTGCTGAGCGCCATTCTCGGCATCGCGGTGATGACGGCGTGGTTCCTGATCTCCGAGCGACAGCTCATCCTGCAAGAGCGCCAGACCGGCGTGCGCCAGGTGGTCGAGGCGGCGCACGGCATCGCTACGCACTTCCATGACCTGAGCACCCAGGGCGGACTCTCCGACGACGAGGCCCGCAAGCGCGCGGCCGCTGCCATCCAGGCACTGCGCTACAGCGGCAACGAATACGTCTGGATCAATGACATGCACCCGCGCATGGTGATGCACCCGGTGCGCCCCGAGTTGAACGGCAAGGACCTGACCGAGAACAAGGACCCCAACGGCAAGCCGCTGTTCATGGAATTCGTGCGCACCGTACAGGCCAGCGGCGCAGGCTTCGTGCCTTACCTGTGGCCCAAGCCCGGCAGCGAAGCGCCGGTCGAGAAGACGTCGTACGTCAAGGGTTTCGCGCCCTGGGGCTGGGTGATCGGATCGGGCGTGTACATCGACACGGTGAACGCCGCCATCTGGCAACGCGCCCTGGGGTTCGGCTTGGTGGCGGCGCTGCTGGGGGCTGCGCTGCTGGTGATAGGCACCTTGATATCGCGCAACCTGCTGCGCCAATTGGGCGGCGAGCCCGGGTACGCACGCACCATTGCCCGCAGCATTTCGGAGGGCGATCTGTCGGTGGCGGTGGACACGCGCCAGGGCGACCACTCCAGCCTGCTGCTGGACATGCAGACCATGCGCGATAGCCTGCACCGCATCGTGCAGCGCGTGCGCGACGGCACCGAGCACATCGCAGGCGCGTCGCAGCAGATCGCCGCCGGCAACCACGACCTGTCGGCCCGCACCGAATCGCAGGCCAGCGCGCTGGAGCAGACCGCCGCCTCCATGGAGGAGATGACCTCCAACGTGAAGCAGAACGCGGACAACGCCCGGCAGGCCAGCGTGCTGGCGCAATCGGCGTCCGACGTGGCGCGCCAGGGCGGCACGGTGGTGGACAAGGTCGTGCAGACCATGGGCTCCATCGATGCGTCGTCGCGCAAGGTGTCCGAAATCACCGGGGTCATCGAAGGCATCGCGTTCCAGACCAACATCCTCGCCCTGAACGCAGCGGTCGAGGCGGCGCGGGCCGGCGAACAAGGGCGTGGCTTCGCGGTGGTGGCCACCGAAGTGCGCAGCCTGGCGCAGCGCTCGTCCGAGGCGGCCAAGGAGATCAAGGCGCTGATCAGCCACTCCGCCGAGCAGGTGAAGGCCGGCACCCAGCTGGCGCAGGAGGCCGGCACGACCATGCAGAACCTTGTGGACAGCGTGCTGCGCGTGTCCGCCGTGATCGAAGACATCAGCCAGGCCAGCCGCGAGCAGACCGACGGCATCGAGCAGATCAACGAAGCCATCTCGCAAATGGACCAGGGCACGCAGCAAAACGCCGCCCTCGTCGAGCAGGCCACCGCCGCTGCCGCCTCGCTGCAGCAGCAGGCCAACGAACTCAAGCAGGTGGTAGCGGCCTTTCACCTGCACCGGGCCGCGGAAGGCTCGGAAGGTTCAGGGCAAGGCACGGCGCAGGCTGCGCTGCGTCGGCCGGGGCCGGCCCGTCGGCAGTTGAACTGACGCCAGCGCTCGCTGCGGTGGCACCGGCCCACACCAGGGTGTCCAAGAAACGTTATTTGCTATTTTTTTAATAGCACTCAGCGCATATAGATCTAGGGCATCAGCCTCTTTTTACCATCAATCCCTCATGGCGCCGGTGGGAACTGCCGCACCACGAACGCCCAGATCAGCGCGGAGGCGTCCGGGCCGTCCGGATCGCTGTAGGGCACGCTGGCCAGGCCGCCGCTCCAGGCATGCCCCAGGCCCAGGATTTCGCGCAGCGCCACCACGGTGCGGCCCTGCCGCTTGAACTCGGTCAGGCGCGTGGCGTGCCGCTTGCCGCGCTGCTGCATGCGCGCGGCGCCGGCCTTGGCGCCCAGCGCCTGCGCCCACAGCTCGGCGGTCGCGCAGGCATTGCGGGGCGATACCACGCCGTCGGCCTCGCCGTGCAGCACCAGCAGCGGAGGCAAGGGCAGCGGGCCTTCGGGCGGGGGCGGGCCCATGCCCAGCACCGGGGGCGCGGGCTCGGGCAGCAGGGCCTCGCGGCGCCCGCTCATGGCGGCCAGCGCCTGGGCGGACGACTCCGCCGTGCCCGGCGCCACGCCCGAATGCATGGCCACCGCGCAGAACCGTTCCGGATAGCGCGCCGCCAGCAGCACCGCCATGCATGCGCCGGCTGACAAGCCGGCCACCGCCACGCGCGTGAGATCGACCGGATGGCGCCGCGCCACCTGGTCCACCGCCGCCATGAGCGTGGCCGCTTCCGCGTGGGCCTTGCCGTTGCGGTGCGAGAACCAGTTCCAGCAGCCCTGCGCGTTGGCGATGCGCTCCTGCTCGGGGTACAGCACCAGAAAACGCTCGCGGGCGGCGAGCCGGTTCATGCGCGAACTGGCGGCCAGATCGGCCCCCGTCTGCCCGCAGCCGTGCAACATCACCATCATGGGGAGCTTTTCGCCCGCGCCCAGGGCCAGGCCCGGGGGAATGTGCAGGTGAAAACGCCGCGCGCCGGCCGGGCCGGGGGCGATGCCGCCGATCCATTCGCCCGCCCCGGGCGGCACCTTGCGCGGCGCCCGGGCCTTGGGGGTGGCGGCATTCACCAGCGACAGCAGGGGCTTGGCGGCCGCCTTCACCCGCGCGGGGCGCGTGGCGCGGGCCAGCGCCTTCAGGTTGCGCTGGTAGGCCCGGGTGAAAACGGACAGGGAAAACAGGCGGGAGCTGCGGGGCATGGGCGGTCGTCCAATCGGCGGGGTAGCGGGTTCACCATACCAGTTTTGTTGCAGTGCAGCATTTTTTGGGCCCGCCGGAACTGGAATTGGGCGCCATGGCCTACAAACCCGCAGGCCGCGCGCCATCGAAACATGTCCTGAAATGATCGATCCCTGGCCGCCCCGGGCCGGACGCCGGCCGCCGCTGCTCTCAAAATCAGCGCCATACTCCACCACCCATCGAAGCGCCCCCATGAAAACCTGTCTCATAGTGATCGACGCGCAGGAATCGTTCCGCCAGCGGCCCTATTTCACCGCGCAGAGCCTGCCGCCGTACCTCGCCGCGCAGAACGCACTCATCGAGGGCTGCGTGGCCCGGGGCGTGCCGGTGGTGCGCATCTTCCACAGCGACGGCCCCGCCGAGGCCGGCAACCCGTTCGCCATCGAGTCCGGCCACGTGCGCCCGCTGGAGGGCCTGGCGCCGTTCGACGCCACCGCCACCTTCACCAAATCGCGCCACAGCGCACTGGTGGACACAGGCTTGGCCGTCTGGCTGACGCAGCACGGCATCCAGCGCCTGATCGTGAGCGGCATCCGCACCGAGCAGTGCTGCGAGACCACCACCCGCCATGCCTCCGACCTGGGCTGGCAGGTGGACTACGCCCTCGATGCCACGCTCACCTGGGACATGGTGCAGCCCGACGGCCGCACACTCACCGCCACCGACATCCGGGACCGCACGGCCACCGTGCTGCAGGACCGCTTCGCCAACGTGTGCACCGCCGCCCAGGCGCTGGAGCGCGTGGCCGCGGCAGCCTGATCCCCGCCCTTTCCGCCCCCACCCCGTCCACCCCCCCCTCCGCCATCACGACGAAAGAAGACGCGCCATGCTGGAACTGCGCCCCACCTGCGAACACTGCAACACCGCCCTGCCGCCCGCCTCGCCCGATGCGCGCATCTGCAGCTTCGAGTGCACCTTCTGCGCCGACTGCGTGGACCACGTGCTCGGCAACGTGTGCCCCAACTGCGGCGGCGGCTTCGCCCCGCGCCCGATCCGGCCCGCGCACAACCACAAGGGCAACAACTTCCTGGGCAACGACCCCGCCAGCACCGTGGTGCGCCACCGGCCCGTGGACCCGGCCGCCCACGCGGCCTTCGCCGCCGCCCTGCGGCAGATTCCGCCCGCACAGCGATGAGCAGCGGCCCCGGCGCCCCCATCCACGTCTTCTTCGCGCTGCTGCCCGGCAGCCTGGTGCTGGACTGGGCCGGGCCCGCCGAGGCGCTGCGCATCGCCAACCAGGTGCTGCAGGCGCGGGGCGGGCCGCCGGGCTTCGTGCTGCACTTCGTCAACCCGGCGCCCGAATCGGTCACCTCGGTCGGCGTGTCGCTGACCGGGCTGGCGCCGCTGCCGGCCACGCTGCCGCAGCCCGCCTGGGTGGTGCTGGTGGGCCTGCCCGGGCAACGCATCGACGTGCAGCGCAGCGAGGCGCGCGAACTGCTGCACTGGCTGCGCGGCCTGCGGCTGGCCACGGGCCGCCTGGAGCTGGTGACGGTGTGCGCCGGCGCCGTGCTGGCCGCGCACGCGGGGCTGCTGGCCGGCCGGCGCGCCACCACGCACCACCACCACCTGGCCGAACTGGCCGAGGTGGAGCCCCGCTGCGACGTGGTGGCCAACCGCGTCTTCGTGGCCGATGGCGCCCTGCACACCAGCGCGGGCGTGACCACCGGCATCGACCTGGTACTGCACCGCATCGCCGATGCCTGCGGCCCGGCCATCGCCGCCGAGGTGGCGCAGACCATGGTGGTGGCGCTGCGGCGCGGCCCGCACGACCCGGAAATGTCGCCCTTCCTGCACCACCGCAACCACCTGCACGGCGCGCTGCACCGCGTGCAGGACGCGGTCGCCCAGCAGCCCCAGGCCGACTGGAGCGTGCCCGCCATGGCCGAGGTGGCGCACGCCTCGCCGCGCCACCTGACCCGCCTGTTCCTGGACCACGCCGGCATCGCGCCGCTGCAGTACCTGCGCCGCATCCGCTTGGCCACCGCCGAGGCCGCGTTGCGGGCGGGGCGCAACGTGACCGAGGCGGCGGCGATGGCGGGGTTCAGTTCGGATACGCAGCTGCGCCGGGCGTGGAAGCAGTTCGGGCGGGGTGGGACGCCTTCGCAGCTCGGGGGAACGGGTGGCGGGGCAGGGCTGCCGGGCCTCTAAAGCGCGCGCCTGCGTCCAGGGCGGCCGCTTTCGGCGGGTTGCTGGCGAGGGGTGCAGGGCAGCGCCACCCGGTCGTTGGCGAAAGGCTGTTCGCAAAGGGCGTGGTACCGCCAAGCGGGGGCCGCTGCTGACTCGGGCCTTGTGAAGGGCATACTTTGCCAACGGCCCGGCCGCTCACTGCTGTCATCCACCATGCCACCGACCC
Organism: Acidovorax sp. BLS4; assembly: GCF_032929295.1. Lineage (NCBI taxonomy): Bacteria > Pseudomonadati > Pseudomonadota > Betaproteobacteria > Burkholderiales > Comamonadaceae > Acidovorax > Acidovorax sp. BLS4. Next base: position 2,987,302 of record NZ_CP136797.1, on the reverse strand, counting down.
AACCCACACCCCTCTCCATCCGATCGCGCCTGCGGGGCGCAGTCTACGGCCTGCTCGTTGGCGATGCGCTGGGGGTGCCCTACGAGTTCTCGGATGCCGCAGAGCTGCCGGAACTCCGCTTGATCGAGATGGCACCGCCCGATGGATTTCGCCGCGCCCATCCGGGCGTGCCGGCAGGCACCTGGAGCGATGACGGCGCGCAAGCACTGCATCTGCTGAGGGTTCTTCTCGATGGGGACCACGCACTGGAAAGCAGGTTCGCCGATGGCTTGCAGTCCTGGCATTCCTCCGGTGAACTGACACCCGATGGCCGCGTGTTCGATATCGGCATCCAGACGCAGGAAGCCTTGGCGAACCTCCGGCGAGGTGTGCCGCCCAGCCAGAGCGGCCCTTGCGAAGAGAGGAACAATGGGAATGGGTCGCTCATGCGGGTGCTTCCCACGGCCTTGCTTCCCGCTGCCGACGACCGGGTCCTGATCGACCGCGCGAGAAGGCAAAGCCTGCCCACCCATGGGCACACGAGGTCGCTGCTCGCGTGCGCGCTGGCGACCTTGGTATCCGCCCGCCTTCTCAGGGGCCTCTCGTTCGTGGAGGCGCTCGACGGGGCCCAGGCGCACCTCGAAGAGACCACATCCGAATCCGAGCGATTTGAACTTCGCATCCTGTTGAACGGGCGGTTTGATCCACCGGGCGGAAGCGGGTACGTGGTGGACTGCCTTTGGTCGTCCGTTGCAGCCGTCCTTCGCACGCGCAACTTCGAAGACTGCGTGCTGTGCGCGATCGGTTTTGGCAACGACACCGATACCACCGCCTGCGTCGCGGGGGGATGGGCGGGACTGCTCTATGGCGAGCAAGGCATTCCGCTGCGATGGCGCGAGCAGTTGCAAGGAAAGCCCCTCGTCGAGCCCTTGCTCGACCGCCTGATCGCCGCCTGGGAGTGATTCCTGCCAGAACCGGCAAGGAAAGGGAAGGCGCCAAGGCGGTGGCTCGCGGAAACATCCGGCGCTTCAGCCCCCCCCTTCACCACGCCGGGCGCCTGATCGGTGAGGCAAAATGCCCCACCCCGCCCGGCCCTGAAATGCCGTGCCGAATGCAACAATCGGGGCCGGATTCGGCACTGGTCTCGGCGCCGACGAAACCACCGGAAAAGCATTTGGAGGCCATGCACCTCACGATTGGTCTTTTCACGCAATCGCCAGGAAGTGCTCAGAAAATGGATTGGTTCCCTATCGTCTTCATTGCGTTCAAGGTCATCGTGCTCGGAACAGGCATGTTTTTAGCCATCAAGTGGCACCACGATCAAGGCAAGAAGAAGAAAAAATAATGCCGGCCGGGTTGGAGGACACCCACGAAACGCACCCTTGACGCCCCCGGTGGGTCCAACGGCATCGCCCGCAAGGGGCGTTGTTGCAAATTCGGTCCGATAAGAACGATCCGCGCCCAAAGGTTTTTTGACCCGCAGCCATCGCCGCCCAAATGGCGCTGCAACGCGAGGCTCGAAAACGAATGGGGTGCCAGCCCTTCCCCACCGACCGTGGGCGCTTCGGACTCCACTTAGTTCGGACCGTCCACCATCAGCCTCAGGTTCTGCACGGCCGCGCCCGCCGCGCCTTTGCCCAGGTTGTCCAGCACCGCGCTCAAGACGATCTGGCCCGTGCGGCCATTCCACGACACGGCCAGGCCCATGTCGTTCGAACCGTTGTGGACCTGAGGGTCCCGTTCGGTCATCGGCTCGGCCGACGGCATCGGCAGCACGTGCACATGCGCCGCATCGCGGTACCGCTGCGCCAGGCATTCGTGGATGCGTGCGCCTGTAGCCTCCGCGGGCAGCATTCGCACATGCAACCCGATGGTGAGCACGATGCCCTGCCGGTAGCTGCCATAGGCCGGCACGAAGAGGGGCGGCTCCGTGAGGCCCGCATAGGCCTGGATCTCCGGCACGTGCTTGTGCTCCAGGGCCAGGCCGTAGACCGTGAGCGAATGCGCGCCCACTCCCGCCTCGTGCGCTTCGGCCCCGGCCCGCCCCATGCCGGAATAGCCGGAAACGGCATGGATGGTGAGCGGATAGTCGGCGGGCAGCAGGCCCGCATCCGTCAAGGGCCGCAGCAGGGCGACTGCGGCGGTGGGGTAGCACCCCGGGTTGGTGACCCGCGACGCCTTGGCGATGCGTTCGCCTTGATGCGCATCCAGTTCCGGCAGGCCGTACACCCAGCCAGGGCTGGTGCGGTGGGCGGAGCTGGCGTCGATGACGCGCACGCCGGGGTTGTCGATCATCGCGACCGCCTCGCGCGCCGCGGCATCGGGCAGGCACAGGATGGCGATGTCGCAATCGTTGATCGCCGCCTTTCGCGCGGCCGGGTCCTTGCGCAAGCCCGCAGGCAAGGTGTGGATGCGAAATTCCGAGCCCCGGAGCCGGTTCTGCAGGTCCAGGCCGGTGGTGCCCTGGTCGCCGTCGATGAAGATTTGGTGGTTCATGGAACGCGATCGTAGGGAGACCGCCTCGATGGCTCCAGCGAAATATCGGCAACCCCAAGTTAAGAAAAATTAAACTGCCGACATGCGAGAACTGAGCCTGGACCATTTGCGCACCCTGGTTGCCATCGCCGATCTCGGCTCCCTGGCCAATGCGGCGCGCGCCCTTCACCTGGCGGCCCCCACCGTGACCGTGCAGATCGCGGAGCTGGAGTCGCGCCTGGGCGGCCAGCTGCTCGTTCGCGGGCGAGGGCCCGCGCAACCGACGGCCCTGGGCGAGCGGTTCATCGCGCGGGCGCGCCGGCTGCTGGCAGACGCGGACGATGCCGTCGAGGACGTTCGACGCCAGCTCGCCGGCCAGACGGGCCGGGTGCGCGTGGGGGCCTCGACCGGTGCCATCGCGCACCTGCTGCCGCCCGCGCTCGAGCGCCTGGCGCGGCAACACCCCGGGGTCGATGTGAACGTGCAGGTGCTGACCTCCAACGAAAGCATGGCCCGGCTCGCGGCCGGCAGCCTGGACCTGGCGGTGGTGGCGCTGCCGCAGCCGGCCGTGCGCGGCGTGCAGGTCACGCCCCTGCGGCGCGAGGCGGTGGTCGCCTTCCTGCCATCGGCCTGGAAGGCGCCGCAGCGGCTGACTGCGCAATGGCTGGCGGAGCGGCCACTCATCATGAACGACGCCTCCACCCGCCTGTACCGGCAGACCGCGGAATGGTTCTCGGCAGCAGGCGTCCATTGCCGGCCCCGGATCGAGCTCAACTACAACGATGCGATTCGCACGCTGGTCGCCGCCGGCTACGGAGCGGCGCTGCTGCCGCAGGAGTCGTACGAGGTCACGCGCGACCCGCGCATCGCCATCCGCCCGCTCCGCCCGGCGCTGTGGCGACAGCTCGGCCTCGCGGTGAGCGACCGGGGCGCCAGCGGGCCGACGCGTTTCGTGCTGGAGGCGTTGCTGCCGGAGAAGGACCCGGCGGCGTGAGCCGCACCGACTGCCATTCGCCAGGCGGCGATGGCAACGGGGCGAAACACCGGACAGCTGCCGGGCGCCAGCACGGCGTGGCCGGTGGATACTGCGCACCGCCGCCTTTTCAGCAGCCCTCCTCGACCCGCTTTCCTGCCCCCTGCTTTTCCAGCCTTCTCATGGACCATTCGCTCACATCGCCCACCCCACGCCATCGCGCCGTGCTGGTGGCAGGCATCGCCCTCTGCATCGCCCTGGGACTGGCCTCGCGCCGGTGGCCCGGCGTGCTGTTTCCCGAAGCGCTGGGCAAGTACCCCGGCGATGCGCTGTGGGCGCTGATGGTGATGTTCGGCTGGGCCTGCCTCTGGCCGCGCATGGCCCCGGGCCGGCTGGCCCTGCTGGCGCTGGCGACTTCGTTCGCGGTGGAGTTCTCGCAGTGGTACCAGGCGCCGTGGATCAACGCGATCCGCAGCACCACGCCGGGCCACCTGGTACTGGGGTCGCGGTTCAACGCGATGGATCTGGTGGCCTATGCCGTGGGCGTGGCGGTCGGCCTGGGGCTCGACGGGCTTTACCAGGCCTGGCTGCGCCGAAGGACTGGAAGCCAGGCGGCACGCCCCGATTGAGCGGCCGGGAGGCCCTTCGCGAAGGTCCCTATCCGTCCGGATGCCCGCAAGCCTGGCTCATTCAGTCGAACAGCCCCGGCGTCATCGGCCCCTGGCGTGCCACCGGCGCCTCGCGCGCGGCCTGCTCGGTCAGCAGGTTGCCCACGCGCACGCCCAGCAGCCGCAGCCGCTTGTCCAGCGGCACGCGCTTGAGGCACTGCCCGGCCGCCCGGCGGATGGTGGCCGCGTCCTGCGTGGGGTGGTCGATGGTGAGGTCGCGCGTGGCGATCTTGAAGTCGTCGTAGCGCAGCTTGATGCCGATGGTCTTGCCCACGTAGCCCTTGCGCTGCAGGTCGCCGGCCACGCGTTCGCACAGGTCGGTAAAGATGCGGCCCAGCTCGGCGCGGTCGCGCACGGCGTGCAGGTCGCGGTCGAAGGTGGTTTCGCGGCTCATGGAAACGGGCTCGCTTTCGGTGACCACGGGGCGGTCGTCGCGGCCCCAGGCGGCCTCGTGCAGCCAGGCACCGCTGGCCTTGCCGAAGTGGCGCACCAGCCAGTCGCGCGGGCGCGCGGCCAGTTCGCCCACCGTGTGGATGCCATGGGACTGCAGCTTGGCGTCGGCCTTGGGGCCGATGCCGTTGATCTTGCGGCAGGCCAGCGGCCAGACCCGGGTTTCCAGGTCGCCCTCTTGCACGATGGAAATGCCGTTGGGCTTGTTGAACTCGCTGGCCATCTTGGCCAGGAGCTTGTTGGGTGCCACGCCGATCGAGCAGGTCAGGCCGGTGGCGTCGAGGATGCTTTTCTGGATGAGCCGCGCGAGCGACCGGCCGCCGTCACGCTGGCCGCCCGGCACGTGCGTGAAGTCGATGTACACCTCGTCCACGCCGCGGTCTTCCATGACGGGTGCGATGGACACGATCACTTCCTTGAACATCCGCGAAAAGCGCCGGTACGAGGGAAAGTCCACCGGCAGCAGGATGGCCTGGGGACACAGGCGCGCGGCCTTCATGAGCCCCATGGCCGAGCCCACGCCGAACTGCCGCGCAGGGTAGGTGGCGGTGGTGATGACGCCCCGCCCCACATAGTCCTTGAGCCGCGGGAAGGCCGCGACCGGAATCTCCGACTCGCGGCCGGCGTACTCAGCCACCAGGGCCTCGTCCTGCGCCCGCCGGCCACCGCCGATGACGGCGGGCAACCCTTTGAGCTGCGGGTAGCGCAGCAACTCCACCGAGGCATAGAACGCGTCCATGTCCAGGTGGGCGATGCGGCGTGGCAGGGGTGCGGCGGGCTCTTCGGGGGCGGTCACGTCCGCCATTGTCCACGCGCTCCCCGCCAGCTGCGCAGGCCCGGCGGGATGCCCCCGCAAGCACCTGCGCGATGGGCGATCAGCGCACGCGCAGCGCGCCCGGCTGGCCGTGGCCGGCCAGGCGGAACACGGCCACCGTGTCCACCAGTTGCTGCGCCTGTGCCTTGAGGCTTTCGGCCGCGGCGGCGCTTTCCTCCACCAGCGCTGCATTCTGCTGCGTGACCTGGTCCATCTGGCTCACGGCTTCGCCGACCTGGGACACGCCCGAACTCTGTTCGGCGGTGGCGGCGCTGATCTCGCTCACGATGTCGCTCACGCGCTGGATCGACGACACGATCTCGCTCATCGTGGTGCCGGCTTCGTCCACCAGCGCCGTGCCGCGCTCGACGCGCTCCACGCTGTCGGTGATGAGGGCCTTGATCTCCTTGGCGGCGTCGGCCGAGCGTCCGGCCAGGCTGCGCACTTCGCTGGCCACCACGGCGAAGCCGCGCCCCTGCTCGCCGGCGCGGGCCGCTTCCACCGCGGCGTTCAGCGCCAGGATGTTGGTCTGGAAGGCGATGGAGTCGATCACGCTGATGATGTCGGCGATGCGGCGCGAGCTGTCGTTGATGCCCTTCATGGTCTGCACGACCTGCCCCACCACCTCGCCGCCGCGCACCGCCACGCCGGAGGCGCTGCGTGCCAGCTGGTTGGCCTGCTGCGCACTGTCGGCGTTGTGCTGCACGGTCGAGCCCAGCTCTTCCATCGACGCGGCGGTTTCTTCCAGCGAACTGGCCTGCTCTTCGGTGCGCTGGCTCAGGTCGGCATTGCCCTGGGCGATCTGCACGCTGGCATTGGCCACGCTTTCGGCATTGCCACGCACCGAATCCACCACCGCGCTCAGACGGTCGTTCATGGTGGCCAGGGCCTGCAGCAGGCGCGCGATCTCGTCGCGGCCCTCGGTGCGCACGCTGGTGCTCAGGTCGCCCTGCGCCACGGCCTCGGCCAGTTGCACGGCCACGGCCACCGAGCGCGTGGTGGCGCGGGTGACGATCCACATCACCCAGGCCGCCAGCGCGGCCAGCAGGGCCACGGCGGTCACCATCAGCAGCATGTCGCGGCGCAGCGCCTGGATCCGGGTGCCCAGCGTGTCGCTCAGCACGTCGAACGACACCGCCACGAGCGCGAACTGGGTGTCGATGATGCGGGTCATCTGCGCCACCCACTGCGTGGAAGGCATCGACAAGGTGGCCGCCTGCACGATGTTGTCGTCCGCGAGCTTGAAGCCCTCTTCCGCCGCCGCCAGCGCGGCCTTGCGTGCGGCTTCCACTTGCGGCGGCAGTTTGCCGCCCGAGGCCAGTTCCAGCGTCTTGCGGGCATCGCCGTAATGCTGACGGGCCCGGTCGGCCAGGGTTTCGATGCGCGCGCGCTCTTCGGGCGATGCGTCGCCGCGTGCGAGCACCAAGGCCCCGCGCGCCCGCATCTGGCCCAGGGATTCGGTCAGGTGCGGCAGATGGTTCAGCGCGGCCCGCTGAAGAAAGTAGCTGGCAGGCTCCGAATCCAGCGAGATGCCAGAGCTGTTGGCCACATCGTCGATCAATCCCAATTCGCCGGCCACCAGCGCGGCGTGGCGGGCATTGCTTTGGGCACCAGTGACGGATTTGCTCCCGACGCCGGCAACCAGGGTGCGCCATTCGCCGGCCAGCGCGTCCAGCCTGGCGGACAGCTCCCGATCCTGCAGTCCGGCAGCGGCCGCCTGGGCCCGCACGATCGCGGCTTCGACCTCGGACTGCTTGGCCTGGCGTGGCGTGTTCAAGGCGGCATCGCCGCCCAGGAAGGCCGCCGACAGGCCCCGGTGCTGCTGCGTGAGCTGCACCAGCTTGAGCAGTTCCTTGGCGGGGGCGACGCCCAGGTTTTCGCGCTCCACCGTGCGCAGGGTATCCCAGTTGAGATGCACCAAGACGGTGGTGGGAATGGCGAACATGAAGAACGCCAGAGCGCCGATGAGCAGGAACTTGCGCGAAATCCGAAGGTTGTTGATCCAGTGGGTCATAGGTCCATCTCACTGGCAATCGACGTCACCAGTTGTAAAAATTAAAACACCACGGATTTGATAGAAATATCCAGCGCCGGGCCGTAGGAGAACGCCTTATTTCGCCAATTCAAGGCCAAGTATAGCGATTCCATCATTTTATTGACTCGGCCGGACGACCAGCGACCTCTGGCGAATTGGGCGCACAGATACACAGAGATACTAAAAAATTTGACTTTTCACCAGATCGGTGCGCCGGATTGGTCGCACCGCCTTGGTGCTTTCAGCGCACGGTGATGATGTCCCGGTGCATGGGAGCGAGGAGCGCCAGCAAACGGCTTTGCTGGGTGAACGCAACGCCCTGTTCGTCCATGGCGTCCTGAAGCAGCTCCACCAGGACGTTGAAGTCGCGCTTTCGGATGGGCAAATCGGCATGCGCCGACTTCATGTCGGCCCCTTCGTAGCGGCACGGGCCGCCGGATAGCACGCAGATCTGGTCCGTCAGGCTGTCCTTGAGCGCCTGGGGCTTGGTCTCCTTGAACAGAGGGCCGATGCGCTCGTCCTTGAATGCCCGGTCCACCAGGCCATTCATGATGCGGGCGATGCCGGGCTTGCCGCCCAGCGCGTCGTAGAGGCCTTCCGGCGCAGCGGTGGCCGGCACCGCACCGGACGCAGCGGACCCGGGTGGCGTGGCAACAGCGGCAGGCTGCTGCGCCGCAGCGGGCAGGGCCGTGGCGAGGGCCGCGGCCAGCGCGAGCGCCAGGGCGGCGGCGCGCGGCGCGCGGCATGGCGGCACCGCGAAGCGGGGGGTGGCAGGGATGGGCATGGGGCCTCCTCTCGTCTTGTTGCCCGCGGTTCAGTACGCGGCCTGCACCGACAGGTACAAGCCGTTTTGCCGGCGGTAGGCCGTCACGCCCGGCACGATAAGGCCCAGGTTGACGTAGGCCAGGGTGATCGACATGTGCTTGTTGGGCGCCCAGGCGATGAAAAGGTCGCGCCAGTCGTCCTCGCGCAGCGCGGCGCCCAGGCCCGCCGAAGCGCCGATCGCCTGCAGGTTGTTGGGCTTGAAGCGGTATTCGGCGCCGATCGCCAGGTCGCGGCGCAGCAGGTAGGCCACGGAAAATTCGGGCTGCAGGCTGCGGCGGCTGCGCCCCGGGGCCGAGCCGCCGAAGCCCAGCAGGCCGTTCTGATTGGCGTTGGTGGAGCGCAGCGTGGCGCTCAGCACCAGGTTGCGGTCCAGCAGCAGCTTGGTGGCGGTCACGTAGACATCGGTGCCGCTCGTATCGGCCCCCAGGAACTCGATGACCCTGCTGGCCGAAGCAGGGTGCAGCCGCTTGTGCTCCACGCCCACCGCCACCTGCGGCATGGCGCTGTCGGCCTCGAGCACCGCATCGCCGAGCAGGCGGACCTTGACCCCGACGATGTCCATCTTGAGGTGCAGATCGGGCTCGACGCCGAATGCCGCGATGCCGTTCAGCGCGACGGCGGGGGCGGCATCAAAATCCTGCTTCGCCACCGACACCTCCACCCGCTCGTTCCAGCCCATCGCCGCGCCGTAGCTCGTGAGGCCGTAATCGCGCGTGCGGGTGCGGGTGGTGAAGGCGCTCATGCCGATCTCGCCCTCGGTGGCATTCGAGCCCACCACCGCCCAGGGGGTGAGCCCGCCGCCGGCCGAGCCGGAGATGCTGCTCACGCCGCCCGTCAGCAGCAGCTTGCCGGTTTCAGCCCGCGCGGTGCCGGCGGCGGCCAGCAGTGCGCAAAGTCCGGTGGTGCAGGCCACCGTGGAGATCCAGTGAATGGGGTGCATGGGGGTTCGTCCGCAAAGGAGCGCCAACCTGCGCTGTAGCAGAGTGTTACCCAAATCGACGACCGACGAAACCCCCATTCCACAAAGCAGAATGTGAAACCGTCTCCTACAGCATGCGTTCGATCAGCGCGCCCGTGAACAGCACCGGTCCCGTCGGCCCCTTGTCGCCCGGCACGCCGCCCTGCGGCTCCAGGCTGATGGCCAGCGTGGGCACGTTCTTCACCGCGCTCTCCGGCGTGGCCAGCGTGAGCAGCGCCTGCGGCCCCAGCACGCCGAGCGAGCGCGGGCCACTGCCGGGTGGCAGCGCCCACAGCTGCAGCGAATGGTCGCTGCCTTCCTGGAAACCGCCCACGCGCTGCAGCACCAGCGCGTTCTTTTGCGCATCGAATGTGACGAGCATGGACGGCGCGGCCTTCGCATCGGCCAGCACTGCCACGTAGCGCACCTGCGGCGTGGCCGCCAGTTGCTGGCGCAGCTGGGCGATCTGCGCCCCGCTGTCCTGCTGGAGCCGCTGGTGCATCTGCAGCCCGACGACCACGGCAGCCACCGTGGCCAGCGCGCCCAGCGCCGCAGCGCCGCGCCACAGCCGCACGCTGCGCAGCCACCCGCCAGGGCCCGAATGGTGGCCGTCGCCCTCGGCCCGCGCTGGCACGGCCCCTTGCCGCGCCGCCCGCATGGCCTCGCGTTCCTTTTCGGCCTGCACCAGGTTGTGGATGCGCAGCCACACCTCGGGCGGCGGGGCCTGCTCGGCCTGCAGCTCGGTCAGGCCGGACCAGCGCGATTGCCACACCAGCGCCGCCGCCCGCACGCCGGCATGCTCGCGCGCCAGGGTCTCGAAGCGGCGCCGCGCACCGCCGCGCAGCGTGCCCAGCGCATAGGCGGCCGCCAGGCGGTCCAGCAGTTCAGGGGATTGCGAAAGATTCATGGCAGCACCTCACGCATAGCGCGACAGGCAGTCACGCAGCTGGCCCAGCCCCCGGCGGATCCACGTCTTGACCGTGCCCAGCGGCAGCTTCAGCTGCTCGGCCAGCTCGCCGTGGCTCAGGTCGCGCAGGTACGCCAGGCTGACCACTTCGCGGTGGCGGTGCTCCAGGCGGCCCAGGCATTGGTGCAGCGCGGTCGCCTGTTCGCTGGCCTGCGCGATGTCCGCTGGGGAGGGCTGATCCGCCTGCAATGTCTGCGCCAGCTCGTCATCGAACTCCTGCGTGAGCTGCGCCCGGTCGGCCGTGCGCCGGCGCAGAAAGTCCAGCGCCCGGCTGCGCACGATCAGGCCCATCCACGCCATCGGCGGGCTCAGGGTTTCGCGGTAGCTGCCCGCCACGCGCCAGATGGTGAGGTAGGCCTCCTGCAGCACGTCCTCCGCCCACTCGCGGTTGCGCAGCACGCGCAGGGCCACGCCGAACAGGCGCGACGACGTGTGGTCGTACAAGCGCTTGAGGGCGGCATCGTCGCGTCCCGCGACCTGGTCAATGAGGGCCATCAGCTGGGTGTCCGTGAGGGAGGTGCTCATGCACGCATTGTGTGAGAAAAAGTGCGGTCTCAGCCATGCAGCGGAATACGGTGGGTGTGGGTTGGCGGATACAAAGCCCTCTTTCGGACAAGGACTCTGAATCCGATCGGCCACGGCCGGCGTATGAAGGACACCTGCGGCGCGCAGCCCTCTTTCCCTACCCACCAGGAGACAGCATGCGAGACAACCGATCCAAGGCCCTTCCCCTCGGCGACCTGCGTTCCATGAAGCGCCGCGCCACCTTCGCTGCCGGCGTGCTGCTGCTGGCGGCCGGCGCGTTCTACGCCGGCAAGAGCGCGGTGGCGCAGGAACTGCCGGCCGCGGGCGCGGCCGTGCAGGCGGTGACCGGCTGATCGCCCGGCGCCCGCAGGGGTTGCCTCGCTAGCGGTCAGCCGCAGCCCCGCCCTGCCAGGAGTCGCTGGACTCTTCCATCGCCACCTGGGTGACGGCATCCTTCGCCTGGGCGGCGCGGTTGCGCTTTTTCAGATGGGCGTCTCGCATCAGCAGATACTTGTCCAGGGCCGCCTGGTCCACCAGTTCGCTGGCCCCCAGATGGTGGGCGCGCTGGCTGACCACCTGGACGGCAGTCAGGCTGTTCTTCACAGAGACGCTGGAGATCTGGTTCTTCGGGTTGCCCAGGCCATCCACCTGCGACGCGAACACGTCCCTCGCATTGGACGGACCGAACAGCGGCATCACCAGATACGGCCCCGTGCCCACGCCCCAGGTGTCCAGGGTCAGCCCGAAATCCTCCTTGCGGTGGGGCATGCCCCATCCGCTGGCCACGTCCACGAAGCCGAGGGCGCCCACCGTGGTGTTGGTGCCGAAGCGCGCCAGGGTCGTCATGCCCTCGCCCACCCGCCCCTGCAGCATGAGGTTGACCGACGACCACGGGTTCTGCCAATTGGAAAAGAAGTTGCTCACGCCCGTCTGGGCCACTTCAGGAACCACGGTTTTGTAGGCCTTGGCGGCCGGCTGCAGGACGACCTGGTCCACGCCTTCGTTCAAGGAAAAGATCTTGCGGTTGACGGGCTCCAGCGGATCCGGCTGCGCGAGGGAGGCGCATCCGGTGCTGAGAATGGCCAAGGCGCAGAGGGCATACCGGACATTCGGCATGCGGTGGTTCCAAGGTGCTGCGGGGTGCAGGCGAGAGGGCATTCGTACCTCCGGTGAGAGTGGGTGATGGGGACCCAAGGGATGGAATGCATCGCATCCCACGGGCCGCCATCGTCACCGCGCCTGCATTGCTGAATCCTTACTCGCCGGGGCCGGGCGCCGATGCGTGCGTCACGCGCACTTCCAGCCCCACCGCGCCGTTGCGCGCTTCGATGGTCCAGCCATGGGCGGCGACGATCTCCTGGCAGATCGACAGGCCCAGCCCGGCCCCTTCGTCGCGCCGGGACGCACCCCGCCAAAAGCGCTCGAAGAGTTTGCCCAGGTGCTCCGGCGCCACCCCCGGTCCTTCGTCGGACACCACAAATCCGCGGCCATGCACCTGCAGCCGCACCACGCGGTGCGGCGGGCTGTGCTGGATGGCGTTTTCCAGCAGGTTCTTGAGCAGGGTGAACAGCGCGCCCCGGTCGGCATCCCAGGGCCCCACGCCCTCGTCAAAGAGCAGCGCGATCTGCACCTGGCTGCGCTCGGCCACGCGGTCCATGAAATCGCTGGCCTCCAGGATCGCGGAGCGCGGGTCGCACCGCTCGATCCGGTAGTTGCGCTGCTCGCTGGCCTCGGCCAGGTGGAGCAGCTGCTGCACCTGGCGCGCCATGCGGTCGATGTCCTGGAGCAGGTAGCGGCTGTGCCCGCTGCCGCCGTCCTTGCCACCGCTGTGGCCGCCCAGTTCCACCTGCGCGCGGATCAGCGAAAGCGGGGTCTTCAATTCATGCGCGGCATTCGCCAGGAACTCCTGCTGCGTCTGAAACCCCAGCTGCACGCGGTCCAGCGCCCGGTTGAAGGCGTCGACCAGCGGCACCAGTTCGCTGGGCAGATCGCCCAGCGCCAGCCGGTCGCCCAGGGACTGCGGCGTGATGCGCTGCGCCTGCAGCGATGCGATGCGCAGCGGCTTGAGCACCCGGCGCAGCGTCAGGTGCATGGCGATCACGAAAATCACGAGGAACGTGAGGCAGGTGGCCACGATGCCCTTGCGCAGCGCAGGCAACCCGATGCTGTGCTGCAGCAGCAAAACGATGCGGTCGCTGATGGCGAACTGCACATACCACAGCCGGTCGGGCCGCTGCAGGGGCACCGTGGCGGCATGCATCGCCACGCCATCGCGCTGCAGCGCGAAGCCCTTTCGCTGCGGATCGAACCCCACACCCTCGGGCGCCAGCGGAAATGTCTTTCCGTCGGTGGTGTAGAACACCGCGCCGTGCGGATCGACGATGCGCAGCACCACCTCTTCGCTCAGGCTGGCGAAGGGCCATTCGTCGATGTGGGACCGGTCGGGTCCCAGGGGCAGGCCGGCGCCGTCGAAGCGGATGATCCTGGCGATCGACTCGGCCCGCTCGATCACGCTGTGCTGCAGCATGTACCGCTCCAGCGGTTCGAGCAGCACCATGACGACGGCCATGACCAGCCCGCCGCTCAGCAGCATGCCGGCCACGTACACCAGCAGCAGGCGCCCGCGAAAGCTACGGGGCCAGTGGCTTTTCGCGGACGGCATATCCATGGGTCCTGATGTTGGCGATCTGAACGCTCGACCCCACGGCCACGAGCTTGCGTCGCAGCCGGTGCAGCGCCACGTCCAGCGCGTTCGGCGTGACGGCCTCGGCGATACCCCAGGCGGCGGCCTCCAGCTCCGACCGGCGCACCACCTGGCCAGCCTTGCGCAGCAGGCACAGCATGATCTGCACTTCGGTGAGCGGCAGCGCCACGGTTTCCCCGCCGCACACCAGGCATCCCCGGCCCGCGTCCAGGCGCAGGTCGCCGTACACCGGGTCCAGCGCCTTCAGGTGGGTGGGCCGCCGCAGCAGCGCCCGCACCCGGGCGATCAGCTCCTCCATGGGAAACGGCTTGGTCAGGTAGTCGTCCGCGCCGGATTCGAGGCCGTTGACCCGGTCGTGCAGCGCGTCCCTGGCCGTCAGCATCAGGCAGGGCACGGCCTGGTCGCGTGCGCGCAGCCGCCGCACCAGCTGCAGGCCGTCGCCGTCCGGCAGCCCCCGGTCGATCACCAAGGCGCCGTAGGGAATGTCGCGCATTGCGAGCCAGGCCGATTCGATGTCGGTGAAGGCATCCACGGCGATGCCGGCCCCCGCCATGGCCTGGCGGATGAGATCGGCCAGCCGTTCGTGGTCTTCTACCAGTGCGATGCGGTTCATCCTCGGGTCCATCCAAAAAAGCCTGGCGGCCTGCGCGCGGCGCAGGCCTCGAAAATCAGCGGACCGTCAGCGACAGCAGCCGGTCCACCAGGGTCCCGATGCTGCTGCCATCGCCGGACCCCCGCCCCTGCACGAGATCGAGCCGCAGGCCTTCGATGGCATACCGGCACACCCTGTGCGTGGCGAGGTCCACCGAATCCGTGGCGCACATCTCCTCGACGAAATCCGACCAGATCGCCGGATACCGCGGATCGCCGAGCACGGCGGCCACCGCCCGGCGCTGGTGGCTTCGCAGGGCCGCCAGGCTCGCCCCCATGGCGCGCAGGTAGGCCCGCAGATGCCGCGCCGGGCCACAGGGCTCGGCGGCCAGGGCGTCGTCCAGGAAGCGGCGAAAGTCTGCCACGTAGTCGTCGAAGACCTCCTCGGAAAAGCCCTTCGGCCCGCCGCGCCGGCCCCGACGCGCGCACGCCCGGCCAGGGGATCGCCCCCAGGGCAGGCCGCTGCCCGGCCCGAAGGCCGGCCCGCCCGGCACAGGCCCGCCGGGAATGCGCGCAGCGCCACGCATCTCAGAACCGGTGGATGTAGCCGACGGTGGCGCGCGACATGCTCGAGCGCCCCACGATGGGACTGTTCTTGATCTCGTCGGGCAGGCTCGTCGCGCTGACGTCCAGGAACACCGTCTGCCGGGGCCGGATCGCGTAGTCCAGCCGCAGCCCCACCTCCATCGTGGTGGCTGCCTTGCCGGTGTACTGCGCGCGGCCGGGCTGCGCCTCGTTGGCCCGCACGCCGAAGTAGTAGTCCACGTATTTTTCGTCGAGCCACTGCGCCTGCACCCGGGGCGTCAGCCCGAAGCTGCCGAATCCGAACCGCCGGTCCACCTGCAGCTGCAGTTTCTGGCCCTTGCTTTTGCTGGACAGGTCGGACAGCCATTCGCCCGAAACGCGGGCGAAACCGGTGTTCCAGGTGACGGCCGCGCCGCCCCACACACTGCCATCGCGGTCGGCCATGCCGGCGAGCCGGGGCGAATCGCCGGCCTCGTAACCGCCATCCTCGTACTTGAGACGCCCCGTCAGGCCAATGCTGCTCTGGGGGCCGAACTCCTTTTGCAGCAGCTTGACGTCGGCCGTGGCGCCGCTGACGCGAAGCCAGCGGCTCTCGTAGAACAGCAGCGGCACGGCGATGTTCTTGCTCTCCGCCCCCGCGTAGGGGCGCCGCACGGCCGAGGCACCGATGCCGATGCCCCAGCTGGACGCAGCGCCCGGCGCACCGGCGGCGGATGCGGCGTCGGTGGACCGCTCCTGTGCGGCGGCTTGCGCCGCGGCCAGGAGGCACAGGGTGGCGGTGGCGGCGCCCAGGCAGGCGCGCGGGCATTTCTTGAGGGGCGTGAGGGCGAGGGTCATGGGCGGGAACAGGGTTGCTGAAAAACCGATGTTCGGCGCGCCCGCATTACCGGCGACTTACTGGGCGCCCTTCCCGCCGCGAAAACGCCGGTGTGCCGGCACAAAACCAGAGAGGCCGGCGAGCGCCCGCCGGCGCAGGGGGCATACAGCTATATTTTTTATAGCAATATGCCCTAGTGAAACATGCGCTGGAGCCCTTTTTCGCTCCAAACGCCACTGGCGAGCCCCAGCGGCAGGCAGCGGCCCGCCGCGCGCCTCACACCGGATAGGTGCCCGGCAGCAGGATCGAGCGGTCCACGCGGTGGATGTCCGTGTGGCCGCAAAAGGCCATGGTCACGTCCAGTTCCTTCTGGATGATCTGCAGCGCGCGGGTCACCCCGGCCTCGCCGAACGCACCCAGCCCGTACAGGAAGCTGCGACCGATGAGCGTGCCGCGCGCGCCCAGCGCCCAGGCTTTCAGCACGTCCTGCCCGCCGCGGATGCCGCCGTCCATCCACACCTCGATCTCCTGGCCCACCGCCTCGACGATGGCCGGCAGCGCGTGGATCGACGAGGGCGCGCCGTCGAGCTGGCGGCCGCCGTGGTTGCTGACGATCAGCGCATCGGCACCGCTGGCGACGGCCAGGCGGGCGTCCTCGGCGTCCATGATTCCTTTGAGGATGAGCTTGCCGCCCCAGCGCTTCTTGATCCACTCCACGTCGCGCCAGTTGAGCTGCGGATCGAACTGCTCGGCCGTCCACGACGACAGCGACGACAGATCGCCCACGCCCTTGGCATGGCCCACGATGTTGCCGAAGCTGCGCCGCTGCGTGCCCAGCATGCCCAGGCACCAGCGCGGCTTGGTCGCCAGGTTGAGCAGGTTCGCCACCGTGGGCTTGGGCGGCGTGGACAGGCCGTTCTTGATGTCCTTGTGCCGCTGGCCGAGGATCTGCAGGTCCAGCGTGAGCTGCAGCGCCGACACGCCCGCCGCCTTGGCGCGGTCGATCAGGCGCTCGATGAAATCGCGGTCGCGCATCACGTACACCTGGAACCAGAATCCCGGCCCGGCGTGCGTGGAGACGTCCTCCAGCGAGCAGATGCTCATGGTGGACAGCGTGAACGGCACGCCGAACGCCTTGGCTGCTCGCGCGCCCAGGATCTCGCCGTCGGCATGCTGCATGCCCGTGAGCCCCGTGGGCGCGATCGCCACGGGCATGGCCGTCTCCTGCCCGACCATCCGCGTGCGCGTGGTGCGGCCTTCCATGTTGACCGCCACGCGCTGGCGCAGCTTGATGCGCTGGAAGTCTTCGCTGTTGGCGCGGTAGGTGCTCTCGGTGTAGGAACCCGAATCGGCGTAGTCGTAGAACATGCGCGGCACGCGGCGCTTGGCGACAACGCGCAGGTCTTCGATGCAGGTGATTTTGGACAGGTCGGCCAAGGGAAACGCTCCTGGGTGTTTTTATGGGATGGGGAAAGCCACGCCCCTCCACGGCGAAGGGATAGCGCGGCGCACGGGCATCGTAGCGGCGGCCCCGCCGGACGGGTGCTGAAGACTTTTCCCCGGCCCCTGAGATTTTTTGACGGGCCGCACGCGCGGGCCCTGCCCGGCCCCTGCCCCGCCGGGTGGCCTAACGGCGCGCCAGCGCCACGCCCAGAATGGCGACAACGAAGCCCACGACCTGCAGGCCGGTGAGCGTCTCGCCGAAGATCCACCACGCCTGCAGCGCCGACAGCGGCGGCACGGCCAGCACCAGCGCCGCGGTGCGCGTGGCCTCGCCGTGGCGCATGAGCCAGATCAGCAGCGTTGCGCCGCCGATGGACAGCACCAGCACGGCATAGGCCAGGTAGCCCCACAGCAGCAGCGAGCCGTCCCAGCGCGGCTCGCCAAAGACCAGCGCCATGAACACCAGCACCGTGACGGCCCCCACGTTCTGCACCGCGCTGGCACTGCGCAGGTCGCCAGCGGCCAGCGGCGACTTCTGCACCATCGATCCCACCGTGAGCGCCAGGATGCTCCCGGCCGCCGCGAGCAGCACCGGCAGCGTCAGCCCGGCCGCCCCGGCACTGACCGCCAGCCGCGGCCACAGCACCATCGCCACGCCGCTGAAGCCCAGCGCGAGGCCCGCCCAGGTGGCGGCCCGCAGGCGCCCACCCAGCAAGGTGACGGCGATGAGCGCGGTGAACAGCGGCTGCAGCGCACCGATCAGCGCCATCACGCCCGAGGGCAGGCCCTGCGCCATGGCCCACCAGCTCGGCCCCACGTACAGGCCGCTCATGAGCGCCCCGGCCACCAGGTGCAGCGCGATGCGGCGCGGCCCGCGCGGCCACGGCACGCGCGCCCACAGGGCGGCCGCGCCGAAGAGCACGGCCACGCCGATGAAGCGCACGGCCAGGAACCAGAACGGATCGGCATGCGCCGACACGCCCCGCCCCACCAGGAAGCCCGTGGACCAGATGACGACGAAGAGCAGCGGCGCGATGGCGGTCATGCCGCCCTCCCGCACGCCGCGGCCGGCGCCCGGCAGCGCCGCGCGCACCGGCCGCCGGGGAGCGCCGCACAGGCGCCGAACGCAAAGCATGGTGTCATTTCTTGAGTCCTGCGCCCCGCACTTCGAGGCTGATCGTGTCCAGCACCTGCCCGCCGCCGTCCAGCAGCTCCACCCGGTGCCGCCCGGGCCACGGGAGCCACGCCCACTGCGCGCCCCGGCCCTGCACCCGGCCGTCGATGCGCCAGCGCAGGCCGGCGTGCGCCTGGGGCTGCGCCGGGGTCGCCGCGAACTGCAGCCGCTGGCGGTCGGGCGGAATGTCCGGGTCCAGCGCCACGATGGTGCCGGGCGCGGGCGAGAGGATGCGCGGCGACGGCGCCTGCAAGCCGTCTTCGGGTGCGCTGGCGGCCGGGTTGGAGCGATTTGGGCCGGACGCCAGGGTTTTCATTGGCTGTTCTGCTACGTTATCGATAGCAAAAAGGGGCTGCTGCGTGCCGGCGATGAACCACTCCTGCCGCGCGCTTTCGATCAGGCGCGCGCCGCCGGGCTCGGGGCCGAAGCGCACGGCCGCCTGCACCAGCCCCTCGGGCGGTGCGGGCGGGCGGCTGCGCACGCCCGCGCCGGCGCGGTGCAGCCAGCCCATGATCTCGGCCCACACGGGCGCGGCGCCGCTGGTGCCGCTCACGTCGTGCATGGGCGCGCCGCTCGCGTTGCCCACCCACACGCCCACCGTGTAGCGGCGCGACCAGCCCAGCGCCCAGTTGTCGCGCATGTCCTTGCTGGTGCCGGTCTTCACGGCGGTCCAGAAGCGGGTGGCCAGCACGCTGTCGGTGCCGAAGGTGCGCGCGCGGGCATTGCCGTCCGACAGGATGTCGCCCACCAGGAAGGCGGCGCGTGGGTCCATCGCCGGCGCCGCCGGCGTGGCCGCGCGCGGTACACCGGCGCCCCGCTGCACGGGCGTCACGGCCACCGGCCCGTAGCGCCCGCCGTTGGCCAGCGCCCGGTAGGCGTTGGCCAGGTGCAGCAGCGGCACCTCGGCGCTGCCCAGGGCCAGGCTGTAGCCGAAATAGTCGCCGCTCTCGCGCAGCGGCAGCCCCAACGCGCGCAGCTGGCGAAAGAAGGCATCGGGCGACACCATGACCAGCGTGCGCACCGCCGGCACGTTGAGCGACGCCGCCAGCGCCGTGCGCGCGGACACCCAGCCCTTGAACTGGCGGTCGTAGTTCTGCGGAATGTAGAGCCCGCTGGCTGTCGGGATGTGCGCGCTCGAATCCTCGACGAGGGACGCCGCCGTCAGGCGCTGCTCGGCGAACGCCTGCGCGTACAGGAACGGCTTGAGCGTGGAGCCCGGCTGGCGCGGGGCCAGCACGCCGTCCACCTCGCCGGCCTGGCTCAAAGCGCCGGACGATCCCACCCACGCCAGCACCTCGCCCGTGGCGTTGTCCAGCACCACCACGGCGCCGTCCTCCACGCTGCGGCCCCGAAGCTCGCGCAGGTGCTGGTGCAGCGTCTGCACCGCAAAGCGCTGCAGCGGTGCGCTCAGGGTGGAGGTGACGCGCTCGCGGCGCGCCGGCGCGGCATCCGCGGCCGGGGCGTCCGAAGGCACCGGTTGGGCCGCCACGGGCTGGCGCAGCAGGTAGCGCGCGAAGTGCGGGGCCACGCCATCGGCGCCGTCGAAGGCCCGGCGCTGCAGCGCGGCGGTGGTGAACAGGTCCAGCGCATCGCAGGACGGCACCACGGGCTTTTGCATCTCGCGCAGCACCCCGCAGGCGCGCTGCGCGACCAGGGCGGGCCGGGCATTGGGGGCGCGCACCAGCGCGGCGGCCACCGCGGCCTCGCGCTCGTCCAACCCGTGCGCGGCCTTGCCGAACAGCGTGCGCGAGAGCGCGTCGATGCCCACAATCTCGCCGCGAAACGGCACCAGGTTGAGGTAAGCCTCCAGCACCTGGTCCTTGCGCCAGCGCCGCTCCAGCACCTGGGCAGCCACGGTCTGCCCCAGCTTTTGCACCACGCTGCGCCCGCCCGCGCCCTGGCGCCAGTCGCCGTCGAGCAGGCCGGCCAATTGCATGGTGAGCGTGCTGGCGCCGCGCGTGCGCTGGTTCCACAGGTTGCCCCAGGCGGCGGCCGACACCGCGCGCCAGTCCACGCCGCTGTGCTCGTAAAAGCGCTTATCCTCGCTGAGCAGCAGCGCCGTGCGCAGCGCGGGCGACACCTCGGCCAGCGGCACCCACTGGCCGCGCCGCACGGTGGCATCGGTGCGCAGGCGCTGCAGCACCTCGCCCTCGCGCGAGAGCACCAGCGTGTCGGAGGGGCGATAGTCCGCACGCACCTCGTTGAAGGTGGGCAAGGCCCAGGCGGCCGGGGCGGCGATGCCGGCCAGACCCAGCGCGAGCAGCACCCGCCCCACGGCCACTGCGCCATGGCGGACGGTGGCGGTGCCGATACCGGTGCAGGCCTCGCGGCGGCCCCGCCCATTGCGACGCCAGGTGGCGATGCTGCGCACTACCGCGAGAAAGTCCATGGGCATGGGAAGAAGGAGGATGGGTCGGAGAACAGGAGAGCAGAGGCCAGCCCGCAGGCCGGCGGCGACCGGGGATTGTCGCCTCCTCCCGTGACGCCGTTCCACCCGGCGTTGCACCGGGCGATGGCCACACCCCGGATCGCAGACGCAGGGCGGGCCCTTCCGATTCTCGCGCAGAAGCCGCCGCGCGCCGCGCAGGACCCGAACGGACCCTGGGGACTTTCGCGCATCGCGCCGCACCCTCGTGTAACCTTTGGCGCAACGCCACTTCGCTCCGGCATTGGTCACGGAGCCAGCTGGCGGGTCCTCTCCGGCGGGCCTTGGTGCCATGCCCCAGGGGACCTCCCGCTTTCATGTTCGCCACGCTCCGGGCCGCAGCCCGCGCTGCGCTGGCGGGCCCTCCATGCGCCCTTCTGAACCGTGCGGCACACGCCCCGCACCTGCGCACCACCCCTTTGAAAGGCCACTGCTTTGCCTTGCTTTACCGCACCCCGCTTCCTGGCCGCTGCCATGGCAACCGCCGCCGGCCTGGCCGGCAGCGCCGCGTTCGCCCAAGCCATGCCGCCGCGCCTGTCGGCCCCGCTGCCCACCACGCAGAACGCGATGATCAACAACACGCAGATCACGACGGACGATTTCCGGCAGGCCTACCTCAGCCAGACTCCGCAGGTGCGGCAGCAGGCCGAGCTCTACCTCACGGGCGTGCTCGACGCCACCGAGGGGCGTGCGTGGTGCGGCTACCCCACGCTCAAGACCATCACCATCGACGAGCGCCTGTTCACCGAGCTGAAGAAGGTCGAAGGCCCAGCCCTGCAGCAACGCGCCTCCAAAACCCTGGTCGCCATCCTGTCCAAGCAATTCCCCTGCCGGAGCCCGCGTTGACCAAGCCCATCTTCGAGAACCTCAAGTCCCACCACTATTCCTCCGACCGCATGCAGCCGGCCCGATTCATGGACGGCGACAGCGTGTACCGCGAGATCGGATACGACATGGGCCAGCTGAAGCGGCAGAACGCCGGCTACGAAAACACCTGCGCGGTCCGCATGAGCCTGGCGCTGCTGAAGTCGGGCACCGGCATCACCGGGCGCCTGAAGATCAAGGAGGGCCCGCTCAAAGGCCGGTTCGTGGAGCCGGGCGCGAAATTGCTGGCCGACCAACTCATGCAGCGCGGCGTACTGGGCTACCCGCAGATCCTCACGCCCGACAACGTGCAGGCAAAGATCCAGGGAAAGCGCGGCGTGATCTTCTTCTGGAAGATGGCCAGCTACAACGGCGGCCACATCGATCTGGTGGAGTCCACCAACGCGGCGGCCGTCTGCAGCTCGGCCTGCTATTTCGACTCCAAGGAAATCTGGTTCTGGCCGCTGGACTGACGGGCGGCAGCGCGGGCCACTTTGCGTGGCCGCGTGCCGCGCCCGGGGTCCGTCGTGGCGACCGCGTCGTCAGTTCTTGGTGGCCGCGTCCCAGTGCTCGGCGATCTTGCCGTTCTCGATGCGGAACATGTCGAACCAGGTCGTCGTGTATTTCTTGGTCGGGTCCTGCGGGTCCGTCATTTCGCGCACGAAGCTCAGAATGACCTTGTCGCCTTCGGCCGTGATCGCCACCAAAGGCGCCTTCACGCGCGGCTCGATGGGCGTGGGCGGCACGAACTGCGAGAAAAAGGCGATGAAGGCCGCGCGGCCCGTGGCCACCGTGGGGTTGTGCTGGATGTAGTCTTCGGCCATGTACTTGGGCGCCAGGTCCATGTGGCCCGCCTCGAACACCTCGCGCCAGAAGTTGTAGACCAGTCGCTTGTTCCACGCCAGCCGCCAGTCGTGGCTCATGAGCAGTTGCTCATGGTCCGGCTGCTCCACCACCGGCACCTGGGCGTGGGCCGCCACCGGCAGAACGATCGCCGCCGCGAGAACGCAGCGGGCCAATAGTTGCTTCATGAAACTCCCTTTCAGAATCGATGGACACGGCGGATTTATATCTGTCGGCCGCGCCGGCGGCGCAGGCTTGTCGATCTTTGTGGTGAGGCAATGTTTCAATCCTCAAATTTGCTCAGCGCCCGAGCCGAACGGCGCGCGGTAGGGTATAGCCCCAAGGCTCTCCGGCAGCCCGTCATGGGCCGATCTCAGGCAAGCGCCGGCTCGGCCTGCGGGCCGCGTTCGCGCGGCGCCACACGCGCAGCACATGCCGGGCCGCGCGGGCCAGGGCTTCGTCGAGCGCGGTGCGCCAGTCCCTGGCCACCGACGAGACCACCACGGGGCCCGCGCCGTCGGTGCGCAGCTCGATCCGGCAGCGCTTGTCCACCCCGCCCCGGGGACCGTTCACGTCGGCCAGCTGAATGTCGGCACGCGGCACCTGCGCACTCAGGCGCCGGAGCACGAACCGCACGCGGCGATCGACGGTATCGCGCATCGCGGTGGCTTCGGGATGGCGGGACTGGAAAAAAATCTGCATCAGCGTTCTCCTTCGTTGGAGCAGTCACCTTAGCCCGCGCGCCTGCAGGGACACAGCAGTTTTCCCCTGCCAACACCCTCTGAAAAACCTGCTGCCTTGCAGCGAGCCCGTCAGTCCCAAGGTTTCGGGTAAACCGATGCAGCCATCTCAGAAAACCTGCTTCTTCCATTGGCCACCCGGCCGCACATTCAAGGCTGTTACCACCACAGGAAACCCCGATGAATCGCCCCATGAAGCCATTGCCCCTTGTCTCCCACCTGCTCTCCTCCCTGCGCGCCCGGGCCCTGCTTTGGCTGCAGCAGGTGTCGCACGGCAGCGGCGCGTTGCGTGCACCGGTGCGCGTTCCCGTGCGGATCGACGCCGCACACCCTGCGCAGCCGACGCGCCACCGCCGCTACCGCGATTGACGCGGCCTGCTCGCCCAACACCGTTCGCCCCCACAACACTTCACAAAGGAACACCCCCATGCGCAGCTACCCCACCAACAGCCCCGAAGCAGCGGCCCGGATCGTCGGCCTGCTGCTGATCTCGGACGGCCACGTCAGCCGTTCGGAAACGGACGCCCTGCAGCGGCTGGACATCGAAGGCGAACTCGGCTTGGCGCCCGGCGACTTCGCCCAGGTGCTGCACGCGCTGTGCGAAGACCTGCTGATGGGGGCGCGCG
This sequence comes from Acidovorax sp. BLS4, assembly GCF_032929295.1. Lineage (NCBI taxonomy): Bacteria > Pseudomonadati > Pseudomonadota > Betaproteobacteria > Burkholderiales > Comamonadaceae > Acidovorax > Acidovorax sp. BLS4. The sequence goes on along the minus strand of NZ_CP136797.1, from coordinate 2,963,821 downwards.
AGCGCCGCCTGCTGACCGGCAACCTCGACGAAGCGGCCCTGGCCGCCCTGATGGCCGAGGTGACCGAACCCGAACTGCAGCAGCGCGTGCTGCACTTCGCCTGCACGGCGGCGACCGCGGACCACCACCTGGCGGCCGCCGAGGCCTGGATCATGGAAGCCGCACTCAAGCACTGGCGCATGGGCGAGGCATCCGATGCGCCCAAGGCCGCGCCGGTCGCAGCCGGCCTTTGAACCGGGCCGCGCACGGGCCCGCCGAAGGCTAGGCCGCGGCCACCGCGTGGGCCGCCGCGACCATCTGGCGCACCAGCGGATGGTGCTGCCCGCGCCGCGACCAGATGGCGTGCACTTCCTCGCCGATATCAGGGCAATCGCCCAGCAGGCGCAGGCCCCGCACCAGCCCCACGTCCTGCGCGCCCAGCTGGCTCACGGGGAACACCCCGAGCCCGCGGGCCGCGAAGACCGCGAGCAGCGCGCTGTCTTCGAACTCACCCACCACCTGGGGCCGCACGCCAATGTCCTCGAACCAATGGTCCAGCGTGGACCGCAACGGCGAATGGGACGTGGGCAACAGCACGGGAAGGTCCTGCAGCGACTGGGGGAACCGGTCGCGCGCGTGTTTCCTGACCAGCGAGGCCGGCCCATACCACTGCAGCGTGGACCGCGCGATCCGCTCGCTGGTCAGGCGCTGGGTGGGATTGCGCGGCGCGGCCTGCCCGGCCAGCACCACGTCCAACTGGTGCAGGGCCAGCTCGGACAGCAGCTCGTCGAACTCGCCCTCGTGGCACACCAGGCGAAGGTGGGGCGTGGCGAGCACCGGCTCCAGCAGGGCATGCGCCGCCAGCTTGGAAATGCCGTCCGACAACCCCACCGACAGCCGGGCGACCTTGGCGCTGGCCGCCTCCCGCACCTCGTCGGGAATGCCCTGCCCCAACTGGAAGATCTCTTCCGCCCGCGCATAGGCTGCTTGGCCCGCCTCGGTCAGCACCATGCCTCGGCCCAAGGGCTTGAGCAACTGGTGGCCCAGGTCCTTTTCCAGATCCCGCACCTGCGCGCTGATGGTCTGCACCGCCATCTCCAGGCGGTCCGCGGCGCGGGCGAAGCCGCCTTCCTTGGCGACCATCCAGAAATAGTAGAGATGGCGGTAGTTCAACATGCGGCCCCCGGATCGGAAAAACCGAATGCTATGTTCGATAAAAGCTGGTGTCCATCGAATGCCGCCATAGCCATACTGGGCGCTCGCCCATTCGAAAGGACAACCTCCATGTTTTATGCCATCAGCTGGTTTCTCTCTCTATCGCTTCTCGCTCTCTGGTCGCTGGCCTGCTGGGGCATGCATGCCATGGCGGTCTGGGCGGTGTCCAGCGCAGGCGCGCTGGCCGGAGGCACGTCTGCCATGAATGCCGTGGTGCTGCCGGAGTGGATCAGGGGCTGGATACCGCCCGAGCTGGCCCGGGAGTTGGCGGCCATGATCGCCTCCGCCGGCCCGATGGTTCAGGCGGCGCTGGACACCGTGCCCGCTTTGGCCGGCGCCGTGACCGTGCTGGCCTGGGCCTTGTGGGGCCTGGGCGCCTTGATCTTGCTGGCGGTGGCCCTCGGGGTCCACGTTCTGATCGCGCTGCTCAAGGGCCGGCGGACCGTGCACGGCACGCCGCGCGCCACGGTCGTCCAGTAACAGGCCCGAGCCCGGCCCCGGGCGCCCTGCGCCGGGGGCCGGGCGGTGCTCACTGGTTGGAGATGATGGTGAGCAGATCGCCCCGGACGTCGGGGTTGTCGGTGTACTTCTTGTACAGCGGCGCCATGCGGCGCACATAGGGAGAGAAGTCGGACACAGTCACGAACTGCACGCCTTCCCTGGCCACATTCGCACGGGCCGAGACCACCCGCTTTTCCCACAGGTTGCGCATCAGCACGGCGGAGGCCTTGCCCGCTTTCTGGAAAGCCTGCTGGTCCTGCGCGCTCAGCCGGTTCCAGAGCTTGGTGGACACCACCAGGGCCTCGGGCGAGATGGTGTGCTGGTCCAGCAGCATGTATTTGGCCAGCTTGTAGTGGCCGGTCGATTCGTAGGAGACCAGGTTGCCCTCGGCGCAATCGATGGTGCCGTTGCGAAAGCTGTCGAGCACTTCCTTGTAGGGGACGACCACGGGGTTGGCGCCGAGCAGCTTCACCATCTCGATGGAGGTTTCCGACTGCTGCACGCGCACCCGCTGGCCGGCCAGGTCTTCGCGCCGGGTGATCGGCTTGTTGGCGCAGTAGAACGAGCGCGCGCCGCCGTTGTACCAGCCCAGGACCACGAAGCCGGAGGCCTTCAGCTTCTCGGACAGGCGCTCGCCCATAGCGCCGTCGAGGTAGCGGAACATGTGGGCGGCATCGCCGAACAGGAAGGGCAGGTTGAACGCCTGCAGGCCCGGTGCGGCCTCGGCCAGCGGGCCCAGGTTGAATTCGGCCAGGTCGATCTCGCCGGCCTTCATCATCGTGACCGCCTTGCCCTGATCGCCCAGCACCGCATCGGAAAACAGCTTGATGGTGTAGCGGCCCTGGGTGGAGGCTTCCACCTCGCTGATGAAGCTTTTCATCGCCTCGGTGACCGGGTAGCCGTCGGGGTGGGTGTTCCAGGCCCGCAGCGGCGTCTGGGCCCCCGCGGGTACCGACGCCGCCATGGCCATCACCGCCGCCGATGCAAGCATCGGAAAATTCATCTTGCGCATCGTGTCCCCCAAGTGTTCGAAAAATGCCTGTCCGCCAGCACGGCATCGTGCCCTGGCAGCGCATTTCGCTGGGGGCGCGCCGGCATGGCCTGCGCATTCTCCGAGGGGGGCTCAGCCGTAGCAAGCGCTTCGCACGGGAGGTGCGACGGGCAAACCACAACCGCTCGAAAGGGGCAGTTGGCGAGCGTAGCAGGATGTGATAGCCCGGGCGCTGACCGCTGCCGCGCCGGCTTCTCGAACGGCTTCATGGAACGGCTTACTTGCAGCGCAGATCGAGCGTCTTGCGGGCGTCGATGCGGTAGTCGCAGCGTTCCACTTTCTGGGTCAATTCAACATCCACCGTGTGCGCATCGGCGTAATGGCAGCGCACGTTGACGGTGCGCCCCGCCGCATACACGTACCCGAGCTGCCAGTGCCCCGCGCGCTCCTTCGCGACGCCGGGCACCAGGGTCGCCAGATCTTCGACCGGGCCGTCGAACACATCGACCTGCCGCAAGGGCTGGCCGGGTTGCGCTGGACAGACCCCGGCGGCCTGCGAGGTCGGCACGCCGCCGTTGGCTGCGGCGAACAGCAGCACACCCAGGATCGGCCGGGCCCATGGCATGGGCAATCGTGTGCAGCGCGCACAGCCCGCTCAGCGGGCGGCGGCTTCCACCTTCACCCGGGCGTTGGGCGTCTCGCCGAACATCTCGGGCGCGTACATGGCTTCCACGCGGCTCGGGGGCAGCGCGAAGTCGCCCACGTTGTTCAGCCGCACGGTGTATTCCGCCTTGATGGTGCCCTTGGGCAGGTACTCGTAGTAGCTGCGGTAGGCCTCGAAGCTGCGCTCCTCGAAGGCCGCCCAGGCGCTGCCCGAGCGCTTCTCGCCCTGCGTGGCGATCTCGGAATCGCGCCCCAGGCCGCTGCCCAGGATGGTGGCGCCGCCCGGGATCGGGTCGGTCAGGGCCACCCAGGTCATGTCGGCGCTGGCGTTCACCTCCAGCGTCACGCGCAGCACGTCGCCGCGGGTGTACTTGCCGGGCACGGCCTGCTCGACCGGGGTGATGGTCTTCTTGATGGCGTAGCCGGCCGCGAACGGCGCCTTGAGCTGGATGGCCGCGACCGACTGCAGCGTGAGCCACGGCTTGCCGGTGCCCTGGTGGGTGACCGCCAGGTTCTCCTTGCCGCCCGTGGGCGACCAGGGCAGGAACATGCTGTTGTTCTTGAAGTTGCCGGGCGATGCGGGTGCGCCGAACCAGGTGGTCTGGTGTGCCGCGCCCGTGGCGTCGCTCGCCTTCACGCGCTCGACCTTCGCCCAGTCCACGCTGGCGTTGCCACTGCCCAGGGCCGCGCGGGTGACGCCCGCGACGGGCGTGGCCTCGAACTTGGCGCTGAACTTCTCCAGCGCCAGTCCGCCCCACAGGTTGGCGGTGGTGGTGTGCCATGCGCCGTTCTGCTGGCGGCTGATGAAGCCGTTGGCCAGGCGACCCATGTCGTCCTTCCAGGCCGGGTCGTCCATCACCGCGAGCATGAGGCGGGCGGTGTTGACGTCACCGTTCTGCATCAGCCACCACCAATAGTCGTCGCGCTCGGTGCTGAAGATGAGCTTGGTGCCCTGGTAGCTCAGGCGGGCCTTCAGCACCTGCGTGGCCTCGGCCAGCCGCTGGTCGCGCTGGGGCACGTCGTTCACGCGCTTGAGGATGTTCAGCCAGTCGATCACCGTGTGCGTGGGCCACTGGTTGGGCGCGATGGTGACGCTGCCCAGCATGCGGCCGGAGGCCTTGCCGTAGCGCGACAGCGCCTCGATGGCCGCGATCTTGCGCATGTCCAGATCCTTGCGCGGACTCCAGAAGTCGCGCTGGATGCGCCCTTCCACGAACGCGGTCAGACCGCGCTCCATGGCGGCACGGGCCTCGTCCGGCAGGGCGAACTCGGGGTGCAGGTTGGCGGCTTCGTGCGCCGCCGACAGCAGGTAGGCCGTGAGCGTGTCGCTGCCCCGGTTGGCGCTGCCGGCCTGGGGCGGGAAGTAGTTGGCCAGGCCATCGGCGTCCAGGTAGGTGGGCAATTGCGCCACCACGGTCTGCCACAGCGTGCCGTCGCGCAGGCCCACGGCCTTGCTGGTCTTTTGCTCCAGGCAGGCGAAGGGGTAGTTGGCGAACCAGTCGCGCACGCCGGGCAGGCCTTCGGCCAGCTTGGGCTGCAGCGACATCTTCAGCCCGCCGCGGCCCGGCAGCGCATCGGCCGGCGGGTTCACGTCCAGGTTGAAGCTGCCATCCACCTGCACCAGCGTGGCCTGCTGCACCGTGAGCGGCACCGCGGGGATGATGCGCTGGGTGGCCTTGAGCGCGTCGCGCGCGCCGTTGGCGCCCGCGGTGTCACGGGCTTCGATCTCCCACAGGATCGCCTCGGTGCGCGTCTGCGCCAGCTGCGCGGGGGCGGTCACGGTCCAGGCCACCTCGCGGGATTCGCCGGGCGGGATGTCCACGCTCTGCTTGTCCAGCTGCAGCAGGGTGGCGCGGGCGGCCACCTCCACCTTCATCGCGGCCTGGGTCGTGTTGCGCAGGGTGATCTGGGCGCGGAACTGATCGTCCTCGCGCACCAGCGGCGGCAGGCCGCTGATGATCTGCAGGTCCTGCGTGGCGCGGATCTGGGTCGCGCCGGTGCCGAACAGGCCCGTGCCGGCATCGGCGACGGCCACGATCTTGAACGTGGTGAGTGCATCGTTGAGCGGCACGGTCACCTTGGCCTGGCCGTTGGCATCGAGCTGGATCGCGGGCTGCCACAGCAGCAGCGTGTCGAGCAACTCGCGCGCCTGGCTGTGGCCGCCCCCGCCGCCCGCTGGCACGGCCTTGCGGCCGTAATGGCGCCGGCCGATGATTTCCATCTGCGCGGTGGAGGTCTGAACGCCCCAGGAGCGGCGCTGCAGCATGGCATCGAGCAGGTTCCAGCTGGTGTTGGGCATCAGCTCCAGCAGCGCCTGGTCCACGGCGGCCAGGGCCACCTCGGCGCCGGCCGCGGGCTTGCCACCGGGCAGCGTGGCGGTGATGGTGACCTGCGCCTTGCCGCGCACGGGGTAGCTTTCCTTGTCGGCCACCACCTTCACCTGGATCTGGTGGGCCTGCGTGCCCACGCGGATCTCGGCCACGCCCAGGCGGTAGGCCGGCTTGGACAGATCGACCATGGCGGTGGGCGCGACGTATTCCTTGCCCTCGTACCAGAAGGCGCTCCACCACTCGGTCGGCGCCTTGAAGCCCCAGGTGAAGAAGCTGTACCACGGCACCTCGCGCAGGCGGCCGCGCAGGGCCAGCACGCTCACATAGACGTTGGGGCCCCAGCCCTCCTCGATCTTGACCTGCACGGTCGGGTCCTGGCCGTTAAGCTGCACCACGCGCGTGTCGATGATGCCTTCGCGCTCCACGCTCACCAGCGCCGTGGCCTGGCGAAACGGCATGCGCACCTGCAGCTTAGCGGTCTCGCCGGGCTGGTAGGTTTTCTTTTCGGGCAGCAGGTCGATGCGGTCGTGGTCTTCGCCGCCGAACCAGATCTCGCCCTGGCGCGTGACCCAGACGGACGAGGCTGCCTCGGACGTGTTGCCGTCCTTGTCGCGCGCGGTGGCCACCAGCTCCACTTCACCGGCTTCTTCGAGCTTGGTCTCGCACAGCAGCAGGCCGCGCGAATCGCTCTTGCCCGTGCAGACGGTGCCCAGGTCTTTGGTTTCGGTCTTGTTGTCGTAGCTGTAGAAGCCGCCCACCATGCGCTTGCGGCTGGTGGTGGTGATGCGGGCGATGGCCTGCACCTGCAGTGGAACGCCCTCCTGCACCTTGCCGTCCAGCCCCAGCGCGAGCGCCTGGAAGCGGATCTTCTGCGCGGCGGAGACCCAGCCTTCGGTCTTGATGCCGGCCACCACGGCGGCGGGCCACAGGGTCTGCGTGCTGCGCAGCGTCTGCACCTCGCCGCTCGGGTCGGCGTAGGTGGCCTCCAGCACCAGCTCCTGTGGCCGGCGCGCCAGGGGCACGTTGTCGATGGCCAGCTTGCCGGCCCCGTTCTTGTCCAGCGTCAGCGCGAGCTTGTCGGCGATGACGCGGGCGTCCTGGCCGGCGGCCGCCTCTTCGTCGTCGCTGTGGCTTTGCGACTGCGTGCCGCGCTGGTTGGGGGGCATGAAGCTGAAGGCGTCGAAATCGCTCCACTGGGCGGATTTCCCGCGCACCAGCGCCGACACGCGCACGGGCAGGTTGGCGGCGCCGCCACCGGCCACGTAGTTCACCTGCACGTCGGTGGGCACCGAGCGCACGCGCACCAGGGGCTTCTTGTCGGTGGGCGTGATGCGGCCTTCCAGCACCGGCAGGCGGAACTCCTCGACCCGGAACTGGCCCGATTCGAAGCTGTTGCGGCTGTGCGAGCCACCCTGCAGCTGCACCTGGTATACGCCGAGCTTGGCGGCGGGGGGCACGGCGAAGGTGTTCTCGGCGCTCAGGCCACCCGTGGCGGTCTTGCGCCAGGTGAGGTCCTGCGTGTATTGCTGGCCGCTGCCCACGTGGGTGATGACCAGGGTGTCGGGCTGCTCGTCCGGCAGGCCGAAGCCCTTGCGGTTCTCGGTGCGCAGCAGGTGCTTCATCGACACGGTTTCGCCGGCACGCAGCAGCGTGCGGTCGAACACGGTGTGGGCCCGCTCGTCGGGGCGGGGTTCCATGCTGGTGGGCAGGTTGAAGCGCCAGGGCTCGATGCCGCGCTGCCAGTCGCTCCAGGTGAAGGCCATGTCCTGCGCGCCATCGGCGCCCGGAGCGCGCGCACTCACGAAGTAGGCCTGCTCGCCGCCATCGTCACCCTGGCACGATGGAGGCTCGGGCGAGAGGCCCTCGAACAGCGCCACGCCCTGCGCGTTGGTGGTGCCCGTGGCCAGTTCGCGGCCGTTGCAGTCGGACACGCGCACCTTGGCACCCGCCACCACCTGGCCTTTGTCCAGCGTGGTCACCCAGGCGGCCGAATTCTCCCGGCCGAGCTTGAAATGCACGCCCAGGTTGGTCACCAGCGCCGAAGTGCGCACGTACATGGTGCGGCCTTCGCCGTGGCGTTCGTCCAGCAGCGACTTGCCGAGCAGCGGCGAGGCGATCTCCACCACATGGAAGCCCGTGGGCAGCGGAATGCCCACCACCTCGAAGGGCCGCGGGTCGTTGTTGACCGGCTTGGGCAGGTCCAGCGTCTTCACGCCGCCCTGGCCGGACAGCAGCGAGACCATGCGCGACTGCACGTACTCGCTGCTGTCGCTCTCCAGCGCAGCGGGCAGCGCGCCCTTCACGTCGCGGCGGACGCTCTTGCGGCTCACGAGGTAGCCGTCGTAGCGGCGCACCTTGCGGTACCAGGCAATGATGTCGGCGTCGCTGCCGGGCTGCAGGGTGCTCACCTTGGCGGGCGCCGCGCCATCGGCGGGCTTGCCGGCCTCCAGGCCCTGGACCTTGAGCGCGGCCTCGACGTTGCGCAAGGTCACGGGCAGCAAGGCGGGCTCCTTGGGGCCCTCCGCATAGCGCTCCACCACGCCGAATGGCGAGGCAGCGAACTTGGCCAGGGGCGGCATGGCCCCCGTTCCCACCTTGAGCGGGAAGCTGTCGGCATTGCGCAGCGTGCGGCCCGAGGCGTCCTTGAAGTCCTTGGGCAATTGCACTGTGAAGGCCGTCTGCGCCGTGAAGGGCGGGTCGAAGCGCACGCCGTTCACCACGGTGTCGCCATCGCCCTCACCGTCGATCCGGGGCTTGAGCGTTTCCTTGTCCGAGCGCAGGCGCACCGCCTCGGCCAGCTTGCGCGGCACGGGTGCGTTGAACGACAGGAACATCGGGCGGATCGGCAGGCAGGCCGACTGGGCGTTCTCGCGCTCGCAGCGGAAATCGGCGGCGAAGGGCTCACGGACCTTGTACTCGTAGCGCTTTTCGATGGTGTTGCCGACGCCGCTCGGCGTGGCCACGCCCTTGCCGAAGACGAGTTGCACCCGCCCGCCCGAGGTCAACCGCCGGTTGCAGGCCAGGGTGACGTATTTGAGCGGCTCCTTGGCGGCTGTCTTGTCCAGGCCCTGGGAGGCCAGCAGCCCCTCGCGCTGGGCGCCTTCGATCAGGCGCACCGGAACCCGCTCGCCCACGCCATCGGCCACGCACCAGACGTTGGCCTGCACGCTGGCCAGGGTCGCCGGGCCGTTCAACTGCAGCATGAAGAACTGCTCTTCGTCGATGGGCTGGTAGGTGCCGGGGCGGATGTTCTGGACGTACGGGCCGCCGGTATTGAATGCATAGCTCTTCGCGCCCGACAGCTCGGCGCCGGCGGCCGATTTGAACCCCGACTTCACCTGGGCCGTGCAGCGCACGCCGGGCGGCAGGTCGCCCTTGAAGTCGTAGACCCATTCGCGCTCGCTGGTCCAGCGGCCCGTGCCCTGGCCGGCTTCGGCGTCGGAGCAGCTCACGGAGAGCGGGGCCGGGGCCTTGGGGTCGCCGAAATTGACCGCCGGGCCGTCGAACTTGGCCACCGCCTGCCGGACGCGGGACACCTCGCCCTGGGGCGAGAAGCTGATGATGGACAGCGCGTGGGCCTGCGCGGCCGCGCCGAGGGCCACGGCCAGCGCCAGGGCGCGGAAGGAATGCGTTGTTGTTGTCATGGCTTTTGCAAAAACGGCGACGGGCCGACCCACCGGACCGGTACCCGTTCGAACCCGGCAGCGTAGCCCATCGGCAGGCGGCGAACCACCAGCGCAGTGACGCAGTTGTAAATGGCCTACACCGCCCAGCCCGCTCCCTCCGTGAGAATGGTTTCAATTCCACCCCGGGCGCGCCCATGCCACCCCCCTCCTCCACCCGCCGCTGGGAAATCGATGCCGTCCGGGGCCTGATGCTCGCCCTGATGACCGTCACGCACCTGCCCACCCGGCTCACGCAGCCGCTGGGGCAGCCGTTCGGCTTCGTCTCGGCGGCCGAGGGCTTCGTGCTGCTCTCGGCGTACATGGCCGGCATGGTCTACGGCCGGCTCGCCTGGCGCAAGACCGTGGCGGACATGCGCCAGGCCTTCTGGCGCCGCGCCCTCAAGATCTATGGCTGCCAGGCGGCCACGCTGCTGTTCCTGTTCACGGTGATCGCCTTCATCGGCATCCGCGTGGACGAGCCCGCCATCAAGGGCATGATGACCTTCTACCTGCTGCACCCGCTGGAGGCCCTGGTGGGCGGGCTGCTGCTGGTGTACGAACCGCCGCTGCTGGACATCCTGCCGCTGTACGTGCTGTTCATGCTGGCCAGCCCCTGGCTGATGGCGTTCGCGCTGCGCCGCGGCTGGGCGCCGATCATGGCCGGCAGCGTGCTGCTGTGGCTGCTGGCGCAGTTCGGGCTGTCGCGCTGGTTCTATGACGGCTTCGCGGCGGTGCTGCCCATGCCGATCCCCTTCACCGAAACCGGCGCCTTCGTGATGTGGAGCTGGCAGTTCCTGTGGGTGCTGGGCCTGTGGATGGGCGCGAGCCGCAACGACCCCGAGGCGCCGCCGTTCGAGTTCCCGCGCTGGTCGCTGTGGGTGGCCGGCGCCATCGCCGTGGTGTGCATGGTGTGGCGGCATGTGGTCGGCCAGGTGCCGTTCGGAGACGCCAACCCGCAACTCAACCTGCTGTTCGACAAATGGGCCCTGGGCCCGCTGCGCCTGATCGATCTGATGGCCCTCACGGCGCTGACCATCCGCTTCGGGCCGGCGCTGGCCGCGAAGCTGCCGCGCCAGCACTGGCTGGAAACCCTGGGCGCGGCCTCGCTGCCGGTGTTCTGCGCCCACCTGGTGGTGGTGCTGCTCACCCTGGTGTTCATGGGAGCGGACTACGAGCGGCCCTGGCCGCAGGACATCGCCCTGCTGATCGCCTGTTTTGCCACCCTCTATGCCGTGGCCCGCGTGAGCCTGTGGGTGGACAAGCCGCCCAACGACGACGGCCGCCCGGTGCAGCCAGCGCCCGATGCAGGCGGCGCGCCCTCAGCCGCGGCAGCCAGCGGTGCCAGTGCCGCCGGCCAGGACGACCTGAATGCGGCTCAGCGCCCGGCGCTCACCCGCACCAGCGCGGGGTTGCCGGTGGCCACCGTGGCGGCAGGCATGGCGGCCGTGGCGGTGGGCGAAGCGCCGCCCGCCTGCATCGCGGGGGCCGGCGCCACGAATGCGCCGATCACCGTGCGCCACAGGTCGTAGCCGGCATCGTTCATGTGCAGGCGGTCGGGGCCGAACAGCTCCGCGCGCGGCTGGCCGGAGGCATCGAGCATGGCCGAGAAGACGTCGATGTAATCGCTGTTGGGCACCGTGCGCACGTACTGCGCCAGCAGGGCGTTGGCCTGCTGCATCTGGGGCATCAGCGCCACGCGCGAAGGGCTGGGCTTGATGGAGATGTAGCTGATGCGGGTGTCGGGGAGTTCGGCGCGCACGGTCTGCACGAAGGAGCGGAAGCTCTCCAGGATCTGCTCGGGCGTGCGGCCCTCGGCCAGATCGTTGTCGCCGGCATAGACCATCACATGGCGCGGGCGGTACTGGAGCACCAGGTTTTTCACGAAATGGTTGCAGTCCGCCATGGTGGAGCCGCCGAAGCCGCGGTTGATCACCACGGGCAACTGGCGGAAGTCCTCCGCCACGTCGGTCCAGAAACGGATGGTCGAGCTGCCGACGAAGAGGACGCCGCCGGCCTGCGGGAGCCGTTCCTTGTCGGCTGCGGCGAAGGCATCCATGCTGGACTGCCAGCGCGCATAGGCCGAGTGCGACGTGGAGGCAGCCGACGGCGCGGTAGAGTCGGCGGGGGTCGCCTGCGCGGCGAATCCCGCACAGGCCAGGGCCAGGGTCACAAGGGAACGCGTCGGGAAAGCCCGAAGAGAATGCATGGCGACTCCAAAAAGGACTGCAGCGGCGTGTGAGCGATTGTGCTGGCCTGCGTTCCGCAAGCATACAATTTTTACAAATTTACACCAACACCGGCCGCCGGGTTTCCATCGACATGCCTTCCGCTTCCCAGGCCCCAGCGGGCCCCGTGCCGTTCTGGCACCGGCTCAACCAGTTCTTCGCTTTCCCCCTGCAGCGCAAGCCGCTGTTCTACAGCACCGTGCTGGCCGTGTGCAGCATGCTGTACGGCGTGCTGTTCTTCCTGCCGGATGTGCTGGCCGTGCTGCTGATCGAGGTCGGCATCCTGCTGGCCGCGTCGCGCTACGGCTTCAAGGTGGTGGCGATGGGCTCGCGCGGCCTGCAGCGCGCCGAGGATTTCCCCGACCGGCTGGACGACGAATGGACCGCCCTGCCCTGGAAGCTGTTCGGCATCCTGCTCGTGCAGGGCATCGTGGTGGGCTGGCTGCAGCGGGTCAGCACGGGCCTGGCGGAACTCGCCTGGCTGGCCGTGAGCTTCCTGCTGCCGGCCACCATGATCCTGCTGGTGCAGACGGGCAGCCTGTTCGCGTCGCTGAACCCTGCCGCCGCCTGGGGCGTGGTGCGGATCATCGGCTGGCCCTATGGTCTGCTGTGCTTTTTCCTGTTTTTGCTCAGCCAGGGCGCGGCCATCGCGCTGGCGCTGCTAATGCCGCTGTTCAAGGGCTGGCTGCTGCTGCCGCTGGGCAACTGGCTGTTCATCTATTTCGGCTGGGTGATGTGCAGCCTGCTGGGCTACGCCATGTACCAGAACCACGAGGCCTTCGGCATCGACCTGCTGCCCGGCGGCGGGCTGGACGACGATGCCCCGCCAGACCGGCGCACGCCCCGGCAGATCGCGCAGGAGGCGACCGACGCGCTGGTGGCCCAGCAGATCACCGACGGCGACCTGGCCGGCGCCCTGGGCACGGCCTACGAAGACCAGCGCCTGCATGGGGATGAATTGCCCGCCCAGCGCCGCTACCACCGCGTGCTGGCGCTGACCGACAAGACCGACACCCTGCTGCTGCATGCCCAGCGCTTCATCCCGCTGCTGCTGAACGCGGGCCAGACGACCGAGGCGCTCAAGGCGTTCGTCACCTGCCGCGAGCGCGACGCCCAGTTCGTGATCGCCGACGCGGGCCACACCCTGGCCCTGGCCAACACGGCGTGGAACGGCGGCGATGCCAGGCAGGCCATCGCGCTGCTGGGCGGGTTCGACCGGCGCTTCAAGGGGCATGCGCTGGTGCCCAAGGCCTACGAACTGGTCGCCCGCGTGCTGCTGCAGGGCATGAACCGCCCCGACATGGCCCTCAAGGTGCTCGCCACCCTGCAGGCGCGGCATGCGGACAGCCCTTCGGTGGCGGAAGTGCAATGGCTGCTGCGCGCCCATTTGCCGCAGCCGGCGGCGGCAGGCGGCCAAGCGCCCTCCACGCCTTGAGGCGACGCAGGCAGGCGCCATCGATTTGCTACTAAATTAATAGCAATATGCCCTAGTACTGATTGCGCTGGAACGGGTTTTTGCTTCAAGGCCAGGGTTGCCTGGCAGGCGGCCCGCCCTACCGGCCTTCGAGCAGCCGCAGCGGCGCGCTGCCGGGTGCCAGTTGATGCAACTGCGGCAGCCAGGCCATGGCCTGCTCGCGCCGCCCGGACTGCAGCAGCGCCGTGACCAGCATGCCCACCAGTTCGCCCAGCGCCGCATGCTGCGGCGCGGTGCGGTGCAGGGCCGTGAGCAGCTTCTCGGCGTCGCCCCACTGGCCCGCGCGCACGAAGCGGCGCGCCAGGCCCGCCATGTCGTCGGGCACCAGGCGGGCGCTGGGCCGGGCGTGGTCCAGGTAGGTGCGGTAGCTGGCGTGCTGGAAATCCAGCGTGGCGGCGTCCTGCCCCGGCAGCCGGAAGATGCGGCGGGCGGCGCGATGGAAATCCTCGCCCGCCGGCCACAGGCTGGCGGTCTTGAACCATGCGCTCAGCACCGGCACATCGCGCGGGCGCAACTGCGCCGCCGCCCGCCACTGCACCAGGGCCCGCTCGAACTGCATCGCCTGGGCCGACTGCCGGGCCTGGGCCACGTGGGCATCGAAGCCGTCGTCCGGCGCGGCGGCTGCCTCGGGCGGCGGTGCCTCGATCGCCTTGCGCCGCACCAGACCGGCGCCCCACATCAGCGCGGCGCCCGTCAGCAGCCCGCCCAGGTGGGCCATGTAGGCCACGCCCCGGCCGCTGAGCCAGTGCTGCAGCAACTCGTTGGCGATCCACGCCGGCAACAGCAGCAGCGCGGGCGCGGTGACGTAGTTGAAATAAAAGAACAGCTGGTAGAAAAACCGCACGCGGCGCAGTCGGTACAGCACCGCGTACATGCCCATGAGGGCCGACACCGCACCGGACGCCCCCAGGCCGTAGCTGCCTTGGCCTGCATAGGCCCACCCGGCCATCAGCGACCCGCCCACAGCCCCCAGCAGGTAGAAGGCCAGGTACCGCCACCGCCCCAGGGCCAGCTCGACCGAAAAGCCGAAGAGGAACAAGAACACCATGTTGCCCAGCAGGTGGCCCGTGCTGGCATGCAGGAAAGCGGCGGTGATCCAGGTCACGGGCCGCAGGGGCGCGTCCTTTTCGTAGCTCTGCGCCCAGAGGCGGGTGAAAGGCTCGGGCAGCGCCGCCTCATACCGGGCGCGGGCGGCCTTCCAGTCGGCGTACTGCGGGTCGTCCGCGCGCACGACCAGGCCGGCGTGCAGGCGCTTTTGAAAGCCGTCCTCGTGCTCCATCCACCGCAGCAGCGCGTGCTCCCGGTGCGCCGCCAGCATGCGCTGCGCGCGCTCGGCATCGCGGTGGCCGGAGTCCTTCAGCCACTGCACGAAAGGCGGCAGTTCGATGCCGGGCAAGGGACTGTCCAGATAGACCTGCGCCGCCCGGTCCACGGCCTTGGCCTCCCAGCGCTGCGGGCCCCAGAAGACCAGCAGGTTGACCAGGATGATCAGCACCGTCATCCATGGCGGGTTGCGCCAGGTGGGGCGGTTGTCCAGCGGGATGGCATAGAACATGGCGGGCCTGCGTCACCTCAAGGCGGGCAACGCCGGGCCCCGCGGGCCGGCCTGCGGCGCCGCGGCAGGAAAGCACGCAGCCCTCACTGGGGCACGAAGCCGCTGCGCTGGATGATGCGCGTCCAGGCCTGGGTGTAGGCCTGCTGGCGCGCCGCCAGCTGCTGGGGCGTCATCGACGCCACCGTGAGCCCCAGGGCCGTGAGCTGCCGGTTCACGTCGGGTTGGGCGACCACCTTGGCCAGCGCCTTCGAGAAGCGGGTGACGAACGCGGCCGGCGTACCGGTGGGCGCGTAGAAGCCGTAGTAAGGCAGGTCCTCGAAGCCTTTCAGCCCCAGCTCGTCGAACGTGGGCACGTCCGGCAGCGCGGCCTGGCGCTGGGTGCCCAGCACGGCCAGCACGCGCACCTTGCCACCCTTGTGGTTTTCGATGAAGTCCTGCACCGAAGCCACCCCGGCGGGGATCTGGTTGCCCAGCATGTCGGCGATCATGGGCGCGCTGCCGCGGTATGGCGCCGCCACCAGATCGATGCGGTACTTCTCGCCGATGAGCTTGACCAGAAACTCCGGCGTGGAGGCCGGGGCCGGGATGCCCACCGCGCCCTTGCCCCCGCCCTGGGTGGTGACCCACTGCACGTAGTCGTTGAACGACCTGGCCGGCGACGCGCCGGACACGGCGAAGGCATTCACGAAGGTGGCCACGCCGCCGACCGGCACGAAGTCGTGCACCGGGTCGTAGCCCGGGTGCTTGACCACCTGCGGCAGGATGGAGATGGTGTGGTCGTGCGACAGGAACACGGTGTGCCCGTCGGCCGGCGCGGCCTTGAGGGCCTGGGCGGCGATCTGCCCGCCCGCGCCGGGGCGGTTGTCCACCACCACCGGGGCGCCCAGCTCGTCCTTGAGCTTGTCAGACAGCAGCCGCGCGATCGCGTCGGTGCCCCCGCCCGGCGGAAAGCCCACCAGGATGCGGATCGGCGGGCCGGCCGGCGGCGTCTGGGCCGAGGCCACGGCGGCGACCGCCGTGGCGCCCACCCAGACCGCGGCGCGGGCCATGCGCAAGACCCAGTGGCGGCGCGAGGAAGAACGATGCATGGTGGGCTCCGTGAAAGTGTGCGGACGGGGGGAGGTGAACAGCGATCAGGCCAGGCGGGCGCGGTGGCGGGCCAGCTGGGCGCGCACCTGGGCCGGCGCGGTGCCGCCCAGCGTGTTGCGGGCGTTGAGCGAGCCGCGCAGGCTGAGGGCGTCGAACACGTCCTTTTCGATCTGCGGGTGAAAGCCCTGCAGCACGGCCAGGGGCAGCTCCGACAGGTCCACGTTGTGCGACACGGCGGCCTTCACGGCATGGGCCACGGTCTCGTGCGCATCGCGGAACGGCAGGCCCTTCTTGACGAGGTAGTCGGCCAGGTCGGTGGCGGTGGCGTAGCCCTTGAGCGCGGCCTGCTCCATGGCAGGCGCGTTGACGGTGATGCCGCCTTCCTTCTTGCCCGTGGCCGGGTTCGGCTGGCCGCCGACCATCTCGGCGAAGATGCGCAGCGTGTCCTTCAGCGTGTCCACGGTATCAAACAGCGGTTCCTTGTCTTCCTGGTTGTCCTTGTTGTAGGCCAGGGGCTGGCCCTTCATCAGGGTGATCAGGCCCATCAGGTGGCCGACCACGCGGCCGGTCTTGCCGCGCGCCAGTTCGGGCACGTCGGGGTTCTTCTTCTGCGGCATGATCGACGAGCCGGTCGTGAAGCGGTCGGCGATCTTGATGAAACCGAAGTTCTGGCTCATCCAGATGATGAGTTCTTCCGACAGGCGGCTCACGTGCACCATGCACAGGCTGGCGGCGGCGGTGAACTCGATGGCGAAGTCGCGGTCGCTCACGGCGTCCAGGCTGTTCTGGCACACGCCGTCCATGCCCAGGGTTTTCGCCACGCGCTCGCGGTCCAGCGGGTAGGTCGTGCCGGCCAGGGCGGCGGCGCCCAGGGGCAGCACATTGACGCGGCGGCGCACGTCCTGCATGCGGTCGGCATCGCGCGCGAACATCTCCACGTAGGCCAGCATGTGGTGGCCGAAGCTCACCGGCTGCGCCACCTGCAGGTGGGTGAAGCCGGGCAGGATCACCTCCACGTTCTGCTCGGCCACATCCACCAGCGACACCTGCAGTTCCTTGAGCAGATCGGCGATCAGGTCGATCTCGCCGCGCAGCCACAGGCGCACGTCGGTGGCCACCTGGTCGTTGCGGCTGCGGCCGGTGTGCAGGCGCTTGCCGGCGTCGCCCACCAGTTGCGTGAGACGCGCCTCGATGTTCAGGTGCACGTCTTCCAGGTCGAGCTTCCACTCGAAGGCGCCGGATTCGATCTCCTCCTTGATCTGCGCCATGCCGCGCTGGATGGAGGCGTGGTCGGCGGCCGAGATGATGCCCTGCGCGGCGAGCATGTCGGCGTGCGCCAAGCTGCCGGCGATGTCGGCCTGCCACAGGCGCTTGTCGAAGAACACGCTCGACGTGTAGCGCTTGACCAGGTCGCTCATGGGCTCGGAAAACAGCGCCGACCAGGCCTGTGCCTTGGTGTCGAGCTGGTTGTGGGAGGGGGCGGACGCTGGGCTGGAGGCGGGGCTGGTGGACATGGAGGGCAATAATCCGGTGGTTCAGACACCCGGAACACCCGGATGCCGCAATGCAAGAGACGCAAATTTTATCGACCCAGCCGCAGGCCCTGACCGAAGACCCCCGCCAGCCCCTGGGCCGGCGGGTGCTGGTGTTCGACGCCTGCCATGTCGGGGTGATCCTGCGCGCGGTGCTTTTCGTGGAGGCGGTGCTGGGCGTGGGCGCCCTCTTCAACACCGCCACGCCCCTGGAATGGCTCGGCCGGCTGTCGCTGCTGACGGGCGGCGCCCTGCCCGCCACGCTGGCCTGGCTGGTCACCGCCTGCAGCCTGAAGACCGTGCTGCAGCGCCTGCCGGTGGCCTTGCAATACGCGGCGGGCGTGGCGCTGGGCACGCTGTCCGGGCTGTATGCCTGCGGCATGCTCGCGCTGGTGGGCGTGGCAGCCGACCCGCCCTGGCTGGCCAGTGCCGCCAGCGGCGCGCTGCTGTCGGCAGCGCTGGTGGCGGCGCTGGTGCTGCGCGCCCGCGCCCGCACGCCCGCGGCCACCACGGCGCGGCTGTCGGAGCTGCAGTCGCGCATTCGTCCGCATTTTCTGTTCAACACACTCAACAGCGCCATCGCCCTGGTGCGGGCGGAGCCGGCCAAGGCCGAGGCGCTGCTGGAGGACCTGAGCGATCTGTTCCGCCACGCGCTGGTGGACCAGGGCGAGTCGGCCACGCTGGGCGAAGAGATCACCCTGGCGCGCCGCTACCTGGACATCGAGCAGGTGCGCTTCGAGGAACGGCTGCGCGTGCAGTGGTCGCTGGACGCCCGCGCCGACGGCGCCCGCCTGCCCCCGCTGCTGCTGCAGCCGCTGGTGGAAAACGCGGTCAAGCACGGCGTGGAGCCGAGCGCCACGGGCGGGCGGCTGCGCATCGTGACCGAGCTGCGCGGCAGCCGCGTGATCGTGGTCATCACCAACACCGTGCCCGCCGCGCCGCAGCGCGAGGGCGGCAGGCCGCGCGGCCACGGCATTGCGCTGGCCAACGTGCGCGACCGCCTGCGGCTGCTGCACGACGTGCAGTGCGAGTTCAGCGCCGGCATGCAAAATGGCCGCTACCAGGTGCGCATTTCGCTGCCCGCGCGGTCCTGACCTTTCCCCCTTCGCCTCCTGCCATGCACATCCTGATCGTTGACGACGAAGCCCTGGCCCGCAGCCGCCTGCGCACCCTGCTGGCCGACTGCGACGCGCGGCACACCGCCGCCGAGGCCGCCAACGCCGCCGACGCGCTGGCGCAGCTGCAGCCCTCGGGCGGCCGCGCCTTCGACACCGTGCTGCTGGACATCCACATGCCCGGGCAGGACGGCCTGGCCCTGGCCCATGCCATGCGCACCCTGCCCTACCCGCCGGCCATCGTGTTCGTGACGGCCCATGCGGACCACGCCGTGAGCGCGTTCGAGCTGGACGCGGTGGACTACCTCACCAAGCCCGTGCGGCGCGAGCGGCTGGAAAAAGCCCTGGGCAAGGCCCTGCGCGCCCGGCACCCGGGCGCCACGCCCGCGCCCACGGCGCCCCTTCCCGATGGCGAGACCCTGCTGATCCAGGACCGGGGCCGCACCGAGCGCGTGCCGCTGGCCGAGGTGCTGTACTTCAAGGCCGAGCAGAAGTACCTGACGGTGCGCACCGCCGTGCGCAGCTACATCCTGGACGGCTCGCTGAGCGAGCTGGAGGCGCGCCACGGCGACCGCTTCCTGCGCATCCACCGCAACGCGCTGGTGGCCCGCCGCGCGGTGCGGGCGCTGGAAAAGCACTACGACCCCGAGGAGGGCGAAGGCTGGGCCGTGCGGCTGCACGGGCTGACCGAATTGCTGGCCGTGTCGCGCCGGCAGGTGGCGGCCGTGCGCGAAGAGCTGGCCGGCTGAAGACCGAGGGTGTTTTGGGCCGCCAGCACAATCAAACCGCCGGCATACCGCTATTGATTGAATAGCAAACTCAGGCCCTGACGCGCCGCCGCACCGGGGCCCCACAGCCGGTCAGTGCGCGTGGGCCATGCCGCTCACCAGCGTGACCACCGTCATCCCCGCCACCAGCCAGGCGATCTGCGCCACCGTCTGGCCCGCGCTCAGGCGCTTTTGCAGCTGCGGGATCAGGTCGGCCAGCGCCACGTAGATGAAGCTGCTGGAGGCGATGGCCAGGAAGTAAGGCAGCCAGTCCTGCAGCTCGCCGACCAGGAAGTACCCCACCACCCCGCCCAGGGCGGTCACCGCGCCGGCCAGCGACACCTTCAGCAGCGCCATGCGGCGATTGGCGCTGGCCTGGCGCAGCACCACCAGGTCGCCCATGTGGTGCGGCACCTCGTGCGCCAGCACCGACAGCGCCGCCACCACGCCCAGGCGCAGGTCGGCCATGAAAGCCGAGGCGATCAGGATGCCGTCGCCGAAGCAGTGCACGCTGTCGCCCGTGAGCAGTGCCCAGCCGCCGCCACCGCGGCGCGCTTCGCCTTCGCCGTGGGCGTGCGCATCACCGTTGGCGTGGTCATGGGCGTGGCCGTGCCCCTGCGTATGGCCATGGGTATGGCCATGGGTATGCCCGTGCGAATGCGCATGGCCGTGTCCGTGACCATGCTCGTGCCCGTGGTGCCACAGCTCGGCCTTGTCGAGCAGAAAGAAGAACACCAGCCCCACCAGCAGCGTGGCGAACAGGTCGTGCGCGCCGGCCTGGCTCTCGAACGCCTCGGGCAGCAGGTGCATGAAGGCCGTGGCCAGCAGCGCGCCAGCCGCCAGGCTCAGCAGGTGCTGCGGCCCCACGCCGCGCCGGCCGTCGCCCAGCCCCGCGCGCATCAACAGGGCGGCCACCCACACGCTGCCGATGCCGGCCGCCAACGTGGCCAGGATGATTGCTACCAAAGTCATGGCTTCTCGTGCTTTCCCTGCAAGGCCTGTCGGCCTTTTGTATCGAATCGATTCGGCGCGCCCGGCGCGCAAAAAAAGCCCCGAAGGGCTTTGGCGGGACCGCTGGGGCAGGAACGCCGCCGGCGATGGTCTCTCAGGCCACGCCGTGTGTCTTGAACCACTGCAGCGCCCGCTTCCACCCGTCCTCGGCCGCTTCCTTGCGGAAGCTGGGCCGGTAGTCGGCATGGAAGGCATGGGGCGCGTCGGGGTACACGACGAACTGCGACGCCTTGGCGGCGGCGGAGCCGGTCTGGAGAGCCGCTTTCATCTTATCAATCGTGTCAAGGGGGATGCCGCTGTCTTTTTCGCCGTACAGGCCCAGCACCGGCGCCTTGAGGATCGGGGCGATGTCCACCGGGTGCTTGGGCGTGAGCTCGCTGGCCTGCCCCACCAGCCGGCCGTACCAGGCCACGCCCGCCTTGACGGGGCCGTGGGCGGCGTACAGCCAGGTGATGCGGCCACCCCAGCAAAAACCGGTGATGCCGACCTTCTTCAGGTCGCCGCCGTTCTCGCCCGCCCACTTCACGGTGCCGTCCAGATCGGCCAGCACCTGCGCGTCGGGCACCTTGGAGACCAGCTCGCTCATCAGCTTGGCGGCTTCGGTGTACTGGAGCGGATCGCCCTGGCGGGCATACAGCTCGGGGGCGATGGCCAGGTAGCCGGCCTTGGCGAAACGGCGGCAGGTGTCGGCGATGTATTCATGCACGCCGAAGATCTCCTGGATCACCAGCACCACCGGCAGGTCGGTCTTGCCGGCGGGCGCGGCGCGGTAGGCCGGCACCTTGAAGCCGTTGACCTCGATGCTGACCTTGCCCGCCGTGAGCCCGTCCGCGGGCGTCTGGATCGCGGTCTGCGCCATCACGGGCATGGCCGCGGCGGCATAGCCCACGCCGAAACCGGCACCCAGGGCGACACGCATCGCGGTTCGGCGGGTGGCTCCCGCCTCGGTGCTCTGGCCCGGCAAGAGGGCGTCGAAATCGGTCTTGAGGTCATCACGCAGCATGGTCTGGCTCCTGGTTGGGTGAAAGGATCGGCAGCGCAAGAGTCTAGGGCCTGCGGCGCGCGGCGGCATGACCCGCAGGGCTGAACGGGTTTGCCGCCGTCCGCCCAGGGCCGGTGCAACAAAAGTGCAGTGATGGCGCGGCTCTTATTTCTGTATTGACAGAAATAAAAGAAAAACTAAACTACCCCCATGCAACTGACCGACATCGCCCAACGCTTCGTGGTCCATTGGGGAGAGATGGGGACCGCCTGGGGCGTGAACCGCACCGTGGCCCAGATCCACGCGCTGCTCTTCTTCCATGGCCGCCCGCTGCACGCCGAGGAAATCTGCGAGACGCTGGGCGTGGCCCGTTCCAACGCCAGCAACAGCCTCAAGGAGCTGCTCAACTGGAACCTGATCCGCACCACCCACGTGCTGGGCGACCGGCGCGACTATTTCGAAACCTCCACCGACGTGTGGGAGCTGTTTCGCACCGTGGTGCGCGAACGCAAGGAGCGCGAGTTCGACCCCACCGTGCGCATGCTGCGCGAACTGGTGGCCCGCCCCGACTTCGCCAGCGAAACCGCCGATGCCCAGGACCGCGTGCGCGAGACGCTGCACCTCATGGATTCGCTGGGGGTGTGGGCCGACGAAATGCTGCGCCTGTCCCCCGCCACGCTCGACAAGGTGCTGCGCCTGGGGGCCAGCGTGCAGAAGTTCGTGCGCGGCGGAGCGGCCGACAAGGCATCCCCGGGCTAGGCCTTTTTTTGCCCTGATGTTTCTGTTTTGAATGAAATTTCGGAAGGATTGAACATGAATGCCGCAGCCACCCCCCAACCCCGCCATCTATCCCCTCACCCTCTACTTCGACTCGCGCTGCCGCCTGTGCGCCGCCGAGATGGGCAACCTGATGCTGCGCAATACCGGCGGCCTGCTGCGCTTTGCCGACGTGTGGGCGCCGGACTTCGAAGGCCCACCGGCAGGCACCACCCGGGACGACCTGCTCACCCTGATCCATGCGCGCCAGGCCGACGGCCGGCTGCTGCGCGGCGTCGCGGTGTTCCGCGCGGCCTACGAGGCCGTGGGTCTGGGCTGGCTGACCGCCGCCACCCGCTGGCCGATCATCGGGCCGCTGGCCGACCGGGTGTACCCGGTGCTGGCACGCAACCGCTACCGCCTGCCGCAGTGGCTGGTGCACGGCCTGTTCGAGAAGGCCAGCGGCGCGGCCGCCCGCCGGGCCGCTGCCCGCCGCTGCGGGCCGGGCGACGACCAGTGCCGGCTCTGACGACGCCCTTTACACCTTTCACGGAGCAGTTCCATGCACATC
Source organism: Acidovorax sp. BLS4 (assembly GCF_032929295.1). NCBI lineage: Bacteria > Pseudomonadati > Pseudomonadota > Betaproteobacteria > Burkholderiales > Comamonadaceae > Acidovorax > Acidovorax sp. BLS4. Next base: position 2,941,400 of record NZ_CP136797.1, on the reverse strand, counting down.
CTTCTCACCGGTTCCACCGGATTCATCGGCCGCGCGGTGCAACGCGCGCTCGAACGCGCGGGCCACACCGTGCACGGCGGCGTCTCGCCGCGCCGCGCGGCAGGCCGCCCCGGCCAGGTCGCCATGGATTTCGCGCACGACACGGCGCCCGCCGCATGGCTGCAGCGCCTGGCAGGCATCGACGCGGTGGTGAATGCCGTCGGCGTGCTGCGCGACACCCGCGCACGCCCCATCGACGCCTTGCACCAGCACACGCCGGTGGCCTTGTTCGACGCCTGCGCCCAGGCCGGCGTGCGGCGCATCGTGCAGATCTCGGCACTGGGCATTGCCGGCAGCGCCACACGCTACGCCACCACCAAACGCGCGGCCGACACCCACCTGCTCGGTCTGACCGCACAAGGGGCCGTGTCGGGCGTGGTGCTGCGGCCCAGCATCGTGTTCGGCCGGGGTGGCGCCAGCAGCGCGCTCTTCATGAACCTGGCACGCCTGCCGGTGCTGGTGCTGCCCGGGCCGGTGCTGCAGGCCCGCGTGCAGCCCGTGGCGGTGCACGATCTGGCCGATGCGGTGGCCGCGCTGATGGGCCCCGCGCTGGACACCACCGGCCTCATCGAATGCAGCGGGCCCGAGGCGGTGCCCATGGCCGAACTGATCGCCAGCCTGCGCCAGCAATCGGGCCACGGGCCCGCCCGCGTGCTGCGCCTGCCGGATGCGCTCAGCCACCTGAGCGCCCGCCTGGGCGACCAGGTGCCGGCCCTGCCCTGGTGCAGCGAAACGCTCGCCTTGCTGGGCAGCGACAACACGGCAGACCCGGCCGCGCTGCGGCGCCTGCTGGGCCATGAAGCGACGCACTACCGCCATCTGGTCGAAAGCGCCTGGGCGCCGTCCGCACGATGAAAGCCGAAACCACCCGCTGGCTGCGCGGCAGCCTCGTCCTGGTGTGGCTGGGCACCGCACTGGCCAGTGCCATCGAATCGCAAGGCCAGGGCCGCGATCTGCTGGTGCGTGGCGGGCTGCAGAGCGAAGCCTGGATCCAGGCGCTGGTGTGGGGCGGCATCGCCGCCGACACGGCCATCGGGCTCGCGCTGTGGCTGCGCCCCGGCCGGGCCACCGATGCCCTGGCACTGGCCTTGATGGGCGTGATGACGGTGGTCGCCACGGTGCTGCTGCCCGCGCTGTGGCTGGACCCGCTGGGACCGCTGCTCAAGAACCTCCCCATCGCCGCCATCCTCGTCGTCCTCCTGAAAGCACCACGCGCATGAACACCTATCTCGCACTCAAATGGGTCCACATCCTGTCCAGCGTACTGCTGGTGGGCACCGGCTTCGGCTCGGCGTTCTATTTGTTCTTCGCCAACCGCAGCGGCAGCGTGGCCGCCCAGGCCGTGGTGTCGCGGCTGGTGGTGCGGGCCGACACGTGGTTCACCACGCCGGCCGGCATCGTGCAGCCGGTCACCGGCGCCGCCATGGCGATGATGGCCGGCTGGCCGCTGTCCACGCCATGGCTGGCCACCTCGATCGCGCTGTATGTAATAGCCGGCCTGTGCTGGCTGCCGGTGCTGTGGCTGCAGTGGCGCATGGCTGCCATGGCACGGGACGCCGCCGCGCAAGGCACGCCGATGCCGGCGCTCTACACCCGCTACGCACGCTGGTGGGAGGCGCTGGGCTACCCGGCTTTCGTGGCCATGCTGGCCGTGTTCTTCCTGATGGTGCACAAGCCCGCGCTGTGGGGCTGATGGCCGTTCAGGCGATGGCGTCGGCGCCCGCACGCGCGGGCGTTCGCGGCCCGATCCCGGCATAGGCGCAGCGCGCCAGTGCCTCGGCCAGCACCTGCGACGGGTTGACCAGGCGGGCGCCCGCCGCGGCCTCGTCCAGGGCCAGCGGGATTTCGGTGCAGCCCATGATGAGGGTCGACACCCCATCGCGTTCGCGCAGCGCCTGTGCCACCGCCGCGAAACGGTGGCGGGCCAGCGCATAGTCGCCGGCCTTCACGCCGTCGTAGATGCCCTGCATGAGCTGCTCGCGCTCACCGGGCTGCGGCAGCACGCAGGCCACCCCGTGGCGCTGCAGTTCGGCCTGGTACAGCCCGCTGTCGTACGACCCTTGCGTGGCCAGCAGCGCCACGCGCGGAACCTGTGCGGCCGCGAGCCCGGCCGCCACTTCGCGCATGCCGTGCAGCACCTGCAGCTGCGGAAACCGCTGCTGCAGCTCCCCATGCCAGGCATGGGCCGTGTTGCATGCGATCGCCACGGCCTGCACCCCCAGCGCCACCAGCCGGCCCGTGGCCTGCGCCATCGGCTCTGCCGGCTGGTGGGCGCCGGACGTGCGGTCGCCCAGGGCCGCCGTGCGATCGGGAATGGGCACCTGCGCCAGCCAGTGCTCCGGATAGGCCTGGTCCCGCACGGGAATGCCGAGCGCGGCCATGCGCCGTGTGCACGCCTCCACGAAGAGCCGCACGAAGTCGGCCCCGGCGGCCGGCCCCATGCCGCCCAGGATGCCCACCATGCGAGGCACCGGGAAGATCGCGGGGACTGACGGCGTCATGGACAATTTCCGGAAAGCGCTGGCGCAGAGGGCGATCAGTTGGCGGGCTTGTCGCTCTGCGCCACCAGGTTGTCGCGCAGTTCCTTGGACATGGGCAGGCCCAGGTTCTGGCCCTTGGGCGGCACGGGCGACATGAACCACTTGGTGTAGAGCTTCTCGAACTCGCCGGACTTCATCATCCCGCCGATCACGCCGTTCACCAGTGCCTGGAACTGCGGATCGTCCTTGCGCAGCATGCAGGCATAGGGCTCGACCTGCAGCGAATCGCCCACCACCACCCAGTCCGCGGGGTTGCGCGCATTGCCCTTCAGGCCGAACAGCAAAATGTCGTCCATGGCGAACGCCTCAGCACGGCCCGAATCGACGAGCAGCATGGAATCGTCGTGGTCCTTGCCGAGCACGATGTCCATCTCGAGGTTGTTCTCGCGGCTGTACTTGCGGATCACCTGCGCATTGGTCGTGCCGCTGGTGCTGGCGACCTTCTTCTTGGCCAGGTCGGCATAGTTCTGCACGCCCGAGGTCTTCTTGGTGAGCAGTCGGGTGCCGGTGTAGAAATAGTTCACGGCGAACTGCACATCCTTGCCGCGCGCGGAGTTGTTGGTAGTGGAGCCGCATTCGAGGTCCACCGTGCCGTTGGTGATGAGCGGAATGCGGTTCTGCGACGTGACAGCCTGCAGCTCCACCTTGATCGCCGGGTTCTTGAGCTTGGCGCGCACCGCATTCACCACCGCGTTGGAGATGTCCACCGAGAAGCCGATCGGCTCGCCCGGGCCCGCCAGGTAGCTGAAGGGCACCGACGATTCACGGTAGGCCAGCGTGATCTTTCCCGAGTCGGCGATCTTCTGCAGGGTGTCGGCGTGGGCCGCGGTGGCCGCAGCGCACGCGCCGCAAGCGAGGACGGCGGCAGACAGGAATGGCTTCATGGGGAACTCCTTGACGGGAACAAAAAGGGGAATGGAACGGTGCAGGTGCCCAGGCACTTTAGGAACTCGGTGCGGCTTTGAACAATTCATTCGGCAGCATGGGCCATGACGAAAAGTTATGCCATCCGCATCGGCCAGAGGGTCCCCATGCAATCTTCGCGCCCGGCGCCGGCGCATAACTTCCCGGCATGCCTGCCCCGCGGTTTGGCATTGTTCAAAGGCCGCGCGCGTCCCTAGAGTGCCCAGGACGGACAACCAACGGGAATCGAGCGATATGGATGCATGTGTGATGGGTGCGGGCATCGTGGGCCTGGCCACGGCCTACGCGCTGCAGCGCCAGGGGATGCGCGTCACGGTGATCGACCAGGGCCCGGTGGGCGGCGGCGCCAGCGGCGGCAATGGCGCACAGCTGAGCTACAGCTACGTGCAGCCCCTGGCCGACCCCGGCCTGTGGGCGCAACTGCCCAAGCTGCTGCTGTCGCGCGAATCGCCGCTGCAGGTGCGGCTGCAGCGGGACCCGCACCAGTGGCGCTGGGCCCTGCAGTTTCTGGCGGCCTGCAACGGCGCCACCTCGCGCCGCACCACGGCGCAACTGCTCGCGCTGGCGGCCCGCAGCCGCGCCGGGTTCGAAGCCATGCGCGCCCGCGAGGCGCTGGAATGCGACTTCTCCAGCACCGGCAAGCTCGTGCTGTACGGCACGCGCGACGGCCTGGCCGCGGCCGAACGGCAGATGGAACTGCAGCGGGCCTGGGGCAGCGAACAGGCATCGGTGTCCGCCCAGCGCTGCGTGGAGCTGGAACCCGCGCTCGCCCACCACGCGCCCCACATTGCCGGCGCGATCCACACGCCCAGCGAGTGCGCGGCCGATTGCCAGAAGGTGTGTGATGGGCTGCATGCCCTGCTGGCCCAGCGCGGAGTGCGCTTCGAACGGGGTGCGCAGGTACAGGGGTTCGACCGGGCACAGGGGCGCATCGCGGCGGTGCGCACCAGCGCCGGCACCATCGAGGCCGACCGTTTCGTGATGGCGCTGGGCAGCGGCAGCGTGGCGGTGGCCCGGATGGTGGGCGTGCACCTGCCCGTCTATCCGATCAAGGGCTACAGCATCACCCTCGACGCCCCGGCCGATGCCCCCTGGGCGCCCCGCATGAACGTGACGCACGCGGGTCGCAAGGTCGTGTTCGCCCGCCTGGGCCAGCGCCTGCGCGTGGCCGGCATGGCAGAGCTGGTGGGCAACGACCGCCGCATCCGCCCCGAACGCATCGACAGCCTGCGCGCCACGGTGCGCACCGTGCTGGGGCACGAAGCGCCCGCCGCATCGCTGCACCCCTGGACGGGCATGCGCCCCGCCACGCCCACGGGCCTGCCCATCGCTGGCCGCGCCGCCGAGGCCGACAACCTGTGGATCAACACGGGGCACGGGGCACTGGGCTTCACCTTGGCGTTCGGTACCGCGGCCATCGTGGCCGAGCAGATGCTGCAGGCCTGCGCACCCGCCTGAGTCACGGCGGGGGAAGGCCGGCGCGCGTTCGCCGCCGCACTCGGCTTGTCAGTCGCTCTCCGCCAGGCCGGCCGACGCCAGCGTCTGCGCCACCGCGTCGCGCATGCAGCGCACCATGGTGTCCGCCAGGAGTGATGCGGGCCGGTTCACCATGCGCAGCGCCTTCACGGGCACCGCGATGCGCGGCGCGAGCGCCAGCACGTCAACCCGCGTGCGGTCGGCCGACGCTGCGGTGCACACATCCACCAGCGCCACGCCCAACCCGTGGTGCGCGAGCGCGAGCGCCGCGTGGTAGGTCTGCACCGTGAAGGCCGCCTGCAGGCCCACGTCGGCCTCGCGGCTGGCGTGGTTCACCATCGTGCCGAGCGGATCGTTCGCCTCCAGGCGGATCACCGGCGTGTGGGCCAGATCGGCCAGGTGCACCACGCCGGCCTGCACCACGTCCGCATCCAGCGTGCCCTTGGGCGCGATGCACACCACGCGCCCTTCCGCCAGCGTCTCCTGCACCAGCGAGGGGTGCACCAGCGCACTGAACACGAAGCCGATGTCGGCCTCCTGCAGCACCAGGGCCGAGACGATCTGCGGCGAGTGCAACGCATCGATGCGCACCACCACGTCCGGGTGCTGCGCACGGAAGGCCTGCAGCGCGCGCGGCATCACCTCGTGGCTCAGTGCCAGCACGCTCAGCACATGCAATTCGCCTTCGCGCTGCTGGCCGCGCAGGCTGTTGGCCAGGCGCTGCACGTCGTCGAGCTGGTTGAACAGCCGCTCGATGTGCGGGTACAGGGTCTGCGCCTCGCGCGTGGGCACGAGCCGCCCCTTCATGCGGTGGAACAGCGCGAACCCCAGCTGCAGTTCGGCATGCGCGAGGATGCGGCTCACGGCCGGCTGGGTGACGTTGATGAGCCGCGCGGCCGCGCTCACGCTGCCGGTGAGCATCACCGCATTGAAGACTTCGATGTGGCGCAGGCGCATGGCAAAGGCAGGCTTTTTCGAGAGAAGGGCATCTGACCATATTGCATCAAAAAGCATCTGCATCCGCTGTGCGCAGGACGCAATTGGAAACAAATGTCGCGGTGCGGTCATGGGGTGCGGATAGGCTCGCCGCGGTGCGTGACAACCCACGGCCCCGGTGGCCCTGGGAGGCCTGCCGTCTCTCGACCCCGTCGGCGCGCCGCGTTGCCCATTCCCCTGGATTCCATCCAGCCCGCTTCCCTTCCTTCAGAAAGAGACAAGGCACATGGCAGATTCAAGTGGCAGCGCGTGGGTTGCCCGGTTCCCGACCAGTACCTCCACCAGCGATCTGATCGCCAGTTTCCGCACCAAGGTGGACACGTTCATCGCCGCGCTGGAAGCCGGGGGCGCCTCGGTCTCCATCTCCGCCACGCTGCGCCCGCCGGAGCGTGCCTACCTCATGCATCACGCCTGGCGCATCGCCCGCGAAAACGCGGACGCCGCCACGGTGCCCGCGATGGCGGGCGTGGACATCGAATGGGTCCACCGCGGTGCCACGGGCGCGGTCAATGCAGGTGCCGCCCGGGTCGCGGCCAACCAGATGGTGGCAGGCTATGGCATCGTGTATGCGCCCGCCCTGACCTCGCGCCATTCCGAGGGGCGCGCCATCGACATGACGATCACCAACTATTCAGGGAAGGCCTTCAAAGATGCCACAGGCACCAGCACCACTGTCACCACCGCTGCGCAACTGCATGCCCTGGGCGCGACCTACGGGGTCTACAAGCTCACGTCCGACCCGCCGCACTGGTCCGATGATGGCCACTGAGCGCATCCTCCCCCGCCGCCCCTTGAGCGGTACGGCAGGCCAGATGCCCGACGGCCGTTTTTTCAGCCGGTCCACGGCCTCGGTCCTTCTGGCGCTGGCGGGGCTGTTCCTCGGCGGCACCTGCGCGCAGGCCGACACCGCGCAGCCCGTGCCTTCGGCATCGCCCGTGTCATCGCGCGTGGGCCTTCTCGACGCCCGCCGGCCCGACGCGCCCCGGCTGGTGCTGGGCCAGCCCCAGCCTGAAGGCGAGGCACTTCACTACCTTCGGCTGTCTCCGCCCATGGACAAGAAGCCGGAGTGCTGCGTTCAGGCGGGCGCGGCGGTGCAGGACGCCTCCATCCTGCAATACCGCGGTGAAGACGCGGTCCCTGCGGATGAACGGGATGCGAAATTCCAGAAAGCGCCCGAAGAAGGCTTCGTGGGCCTGCTGCTGGCGAAGAACGCCGTGGTCTCGCGCACCCATGCCCACCGCTTGGTGCTGCGATGGCCGGACCGCAAGGCCCGCCTGCGCGTGGACCACTGCCTGTCCAGCGAAGGCATGCACGTGAAGGTCGCAGAGAGCGGCGCCAAGGGGCAATGGGTGCCGAAGGCGCATTACTACCTTCCGCTGGGAGCGGACGTGACGCCGGACTGTCCAGCCTCGTGAAGCGGCTTTCGACCTGGCATCGAAAAGGAACGCTCCGAGTCGCACTTTGCCTTTAAACGCATCAGGGCTCAGCGCCATTGGCATGCTCGTCTGTGTGGCCGTCGGTTTGGGCGCGCTCTGGGCGGCTTTGCCGAGCCCCCGTGCGCAGCCGCTACACGTGGACACTGAAGGCATTCAGCGTCATGAGGACAGTGGAGCAGCCGACACCCTGGGCTGCGAAACGCTGTCCCTCACGCCAAAAGACGTAGCCACCTATTTCTCGACCGCCACGGAAGTCTCTGCCGCGACATTCCATGCCGAATCGATCATCCTTCCGTGCAGCTTCTCCGGCACGCTCATGAAAGGCGGGGCGAAATACGCGTGGCGCATCCACGCAGCCGGAGCGGGTTACCTGACGGCCGAGGCCACCGGCCAGACGCAGCGGTTTCTCTGCCAGGCCGCGTGCGAAAAGGCGCTGCCTGCGTTGATGGGGCAGTAAAGCCGGAGTCGGGCCGGCCCTGACCGGCCCCAGCCCGCCCGCCTCAGTGCGCCTTGTCCCAGTTCGGCCCCACGCCGACTTCGGCCAGCAGCGGGACCTTCAGGTCCGCCACGCCCGCCATCAACCGGGGGATCTCGCGGCGCACCCAGTCCACTTCGCTCTCGGGCAGCTCGAACACCAGTTCGTCGTGCACCTGCATGATCATGAGCACGCCCGGCTTTTCGGCGTCCAGCACGTCCTGCACGGCGACCATGGCCTTCTTGATGAGGTCGGCGGCGGTGCCCTGCATCGGCGCGTTGATGGCGGCGCGTTCGGCGCCGCTGCGCCGCGGGCCGTTGGGCGAGTTGATCTCGGGCAGGTACAGGCGCCGGCCGAACACGGTCTCCACGTAGCCCTTGGTCTTGGCCAGGGCCTTGGTGTCGTCCATGTACTGCTTCACGCCGGGATAGCGCTGGAAATAGCGGTCGATGTAGGCCGCGGCGGCCTTGGTCTCGATGCCCAGGTTCTTGGCCAGGCCGAAGCTGCTCATGCCGTAGATGAGCCCGAAGTTGATGACCTTGGCGTAGCGCCGCTGCTCGCTGCTGACCTGGCCAACCTCGACGCCGAACACCTCGGCCGCCGTGGCGCGGTGCACGTCCAGCCCTTCGGTGAAGGCATGCAGCAGAGAGGCGTCGCCGCTCAGGTGGGCCATGATGCGCAGCTCGATCTGGCTGTAGTCGGCGCTGGCGATCACACGCCCGGGCGGCGCCACGAAGGCTTCGCGCACGCGCCGGCCTTCCGCCGTGCGGATGGGAATGTTCTGCAGGTTGGGGTCGTTGCTGGACAGGCGCCCCGTCACCGCCACGGCCTGGGCGTAGTGCGTGTGCACGCGGCCGGTCGAGGGATGGGCCAGTTGCGCCAGCTTGTCGGTGTAGGTGCCCTTGAGCTTGGACAGGCTGCGGTGCTCCAGCAGCTTGGCGGGCAGCGGGTAGTCCTCGGCCAGCTTTTCCAGCACCTCTTCGTCGGTGCTGCGCGCGCCGGTGGCGGTCTTCTTGACCACCGGCATGCCCAGCTTGTCGAAGAAGATCTCGCCCAGTTGCTTGGGGCTGCCCAGGTTGAAGGGCTGGCCCGCGATCTCGTAGGCCTCGGTCTCCAGTTGCAGGATGCGCTGGCCCAGCTCATGGCTTTGCTGCGCGAGGATGGGCGCGTCCACCAGCACGCCGTTGCGCTCGATGCGGTAGAGCGCCTCGCTGCTGGCCATCTCCAGTTCGTAGATGCCGCGCAGCTTGTCGTCGGCCTGCAACTGGGGCCACAGCACACGGTGCACGTCCAGTGTCTGGTCGGAGTCTTCGCACGAATACTCGGCCGCCAGTTCGATCGATACCTGGCTGAAAGGAATCTGCTTGGCGCCCTTGCCGCACAGGTCTTCGTAATGGATGCCGCTGCGGCCCAGGTGCCGCTCCGCCAGGCTGCCCAGGCCGTGCGGCCGGTGCACTTCGAGCACGTAGCTCTGCAGCATGGTGTCGTGGGCGTAGCCCTGCACTTCGATGCCGTGGTTGGCCAGCACGTGGCGGTCGTATTTGACGTGCTGGCCGAGCTTCTTGCGGGTGCCGTCCTCCAGCCAGGGCTTGAGTCGCGCCAGCACTTCGTCGCGGGGCAGTTGCGCCGGGGCGTCGGGGTAGTCGTGCATGAGCGGCACGTAGGCGGCCGTGCCGGCCTCCACGCTCCAGCTGATGCCGACGATCTCGGCGCGCATCTCGTCGAGCGAGGTGGTCTCCGTGTCGATCGCCACCAGTTCGGCCGCCTGCAGGCGCGCGAACCAGGCATCGAACGCCTCCCAGGTGAGCACGGTGTCGTACTGAAGGTTGCTCACCTTGGCCGCGGCCACTTCGGCGGGCTCGTCGAACAGGCCGGGGCTGGGGTCCATGGCGGCGCCACGTCCTCTGGACGCCTTGGCGGCCCCCTCCTCCAGCAGTTCGGGGGCGGTTTCCTGGATGTCGATGGCCCGGGCCAGGCCCTTGAATCCGTACTGTTCGTAGAAGGCCTTGAGGGCCGCGGCGTCCTGCGCGCCGGTGGTCAGCGCGTCCAGCGATGGCAGGCCGGCCACATGCCCTTCTAGGTCGCAGTCGGTGCGGATGGTGACCAGCTGGCGCCCGGTGGGCAGCCAGTCGCGCGCGTTGCGCAGGTTCTCGCCGGCCACGCCCTTGATCTCGGTGGCGCGCTCCATCAGCGCATCGAGCGAGCCGTATTCCATGAGCCATTTGGCGGCCGTCTTCGGGCCCACCTTGGGCACGCCGGGCACGTTGTCCACGGTGTCGCCCACCAGGGTCTGGTAGTCCACCATCAGGTGCGGTGGCACGCCGAACTCGGCCGTCACGCCGGCGATGTCGCGCTTCTTGCCGCTCATGGTGTCGATGATGGTGATGTGCGCATCCACCAGCTGGCTCATGTCCTTGTCGCCGCTGGAGACGATCACCTCCACGCCCTGCCGCGCCGCGGTGACGGCGAGCGTGCCGATCACGTCGTCGGCCTCCACGCCCGGCACGTCGAGCACGGCCCAGCCCAGCAGGCGCACGACCTCGTGGATCGCCGGGATCTGGCTGCGCAGGTCGTCGGGCATGGGCGCGCGCTGCGCCTTGTATTCGGGGTAGATGTCGTCGCGGAAGGTCTTGCCCGAGGCGTCGAACACACAGGCCGCATAGTCGGCGCGCACTTCGCGGCGCAGGGCCTGCATCATGTTGACCATGCCGCGAATGGCGCCCGTGGCCGGGCTGGCGGGGTCGCCCGGCACGGCCCGCAGGTCGGGCATGGCATGGTAGGCGCGGTACAGATAGCTGGAGCCGTCCACCAGCACCAGGGTCTTGGGTTTGCTCATAGCCGCAGATTGTGCCCCGCGCTGCGCGCCACCCAGGTGCTGCGCTCTACAATCCGCCCCATGCGCGCTGCCCACACCCTCCTCCTGCTGGCCCTCATCGCCGGCCCCGCCCTGGCCCAGACCCCCGATCAAAACGCGGCCCAGCGCACGACTGATCAGCGAGAGCAGCTACCAAATCAGGAGCAATCGGCAGGCCGCCAGAACCAGCGCGTCGAGCGCATCCAGGTCGAAGACGAAGGCAGCCGCGTGAACGAGCTGCGGGTGGGCGGCCAGACGCAGAGCATCACCGTGCAGCCCAAGACCGGCAGCATGCCCGAATACGAAGTGCAGCCCGGCGAGGGCGCCCGCACCCGCCCACGCAACGGCGCCGAAACCAACACCGCCCCGCGCGTGTGGAACGTGATGAAGTTCTGAGCCCCCGGCCGCCCCCCACGGCGCGGCCACCGGGCGATCCGGCGCGCGGCGGCTTCGGCTGCCTTCCCTGCATTCGCACTTCCGTGCCTTTTTCCCCTTTCTTCCCTTTTCCCTTTCTTCGTTTGCGCTGAGCGATGGCCGTCTTCACCGAAGTCTCCAAGAAAGAGGCGCGCGACCTGCTGCGCCGTTTGCAACTGGGCACGCTGGTATCGCTGCGCGGGATCGAGGGCGGGATCGAGAACACCAACTACTTTCTCACCAGCGACCAGGGCGAGTACGTGCTCACGCTGTTCGAGCGGCTCACCGCCGAGCAGTTGCCGTTCTACCTGCACCTGATGAAGCACCTGGCGCACGCCGGCATTCCCGTGCCCGACCCGCGGGCCGACAAGCACGGCGACATCCTGCACAGCGTCGCCGGCAAGCCGGCCGCGGTGGTGAGCAAGCTGCGCGGCAAGAGCCAGCTGGCGCCCGAAGCCTCGCACTGCGCCGCCGTGGGCGCCACGCTGGCGCGCATGCATCGGGCCGGGCACGGTTACGAACGCCGTCAGCCCAATCTGCGCGGGCTGGCCTGGTGGAACGAGACCGTTCCCGCCGTGCTGCCCCACGTGGGCGAGGAACAGGCCGCGCTGCTGCGCTCCGAACTGGCCTACCAGAACCACGTGGCGGCCTCCGCCGGCTATGCCGCGCTGCCCCGCGGGCCGGTGCATGCCGACCTGTTCCGCGACAACGTGATGTTCGACGGCGAAGAGCTGACTGGCTTCTTCGACTTCTACTTCGCGGGCGTGGACACCTTCCTGTTCGATCTGGCCGTGTGCCTGAACGACTGGTGCATCGACCTGCCCACGGGCGCGCACGACGACGCGCGGGCCCGCGCGATGCTGGACGCCTACCAAGGCGTGCGCCCGCTGACCGCCGACGAGCGCACCCTGCTGCCCGCCATGCTGCGCTCCGGCGCGCTGCGTTTCTGGATCTCGCGGCTGTGGGATTTCTACCTGCCGCGCGAGGCCTCGCTGCTGACGCCGCACGACCCCACGCACTTCGAGCGCGTGCTGCGCGAACGCCTGGCACACCCCGTGCATGCCTGAACGGACGCGGGCGGCCCGCCGCCGGCCGCATGTCCCTGGCCCGTGCACGGCTTGGGGCCCCTCCACCACAATCCACCCATGAAACTCCACATCGTTCCCGCCCGTGCCGGCCTTGACTGGGTCCGGCTCGGCATCCGCGTCTTCTGGCGCCAGCCGATGGCGCTGGCGGCCCTGTTCTTCATGACCATGGCCGCGATGTCGCTGGCCACCCTGCTACCCCTGATCGGCCCGGCCGTCGCGCTGGCCCTGCTGCCCTCGGCCACGCTGGCCATGATGGTGGCCGCGGGCGAGGCCACGCAGGGGCGCTTTCCCACGCCGGCGCTGCTGCTGGTGGCGTTTCGCACCGGGCGCCAGCGGCTGCGCGACATGCTCATCCTGGGCGCCCTGTACGCCGTGGGCTTTCTGGCGGTGATGGCGATTTCGGCCCTCGTGGACGACGGGCAGTTCGCGCGCGTGTACCTGGGCGGCGAGCAGCTCACGCGCGAGGTGGCCGAGGCGGGGGATTTCCAGGCCGCCATGTGGCTGGCCCTGGCGCTGTACGTGCCGCTGTCGCTGCTGTTCTGGCATGCGCCGGGCCTGGTGCACTGGCACGGCGTGCCGCCCGTGAAGGCATTGTTCTTCAGCATGGTGGCGTGCCTGCGCAACTTCAGCGCCTTCACCGTTTATGGCCTGGTGTGGACGGGCGTGTTCCTGGGCGCGGGCATCGTGGTCAGCATCGGCGTCACGCTGCTGGCGCTCCTGGGCCTGGGCAGCGGCGTGGCGGGCGGCATCATGGTGGCGACGGCGCTCATGCTGGCGGCGATGTTCTTCACCTCGGTGGTGTTTTCGTTCCGCGACTGCTTCGAGCCACCGGAGCGGCGCCTGGTCCCGCCTCCGTCCGAGGCCGCCGCCGAGCCGCCCGGCCCACTCTGACGCGCATGCCCTTCGGGGCCAGGCCACGGGGCCAAAGCCCCCGGGCCACCGCCGACCGGAAGAGCGCAGTCCGGTCCGGCCGACGGGCCCGCACCCGCCCGTCGATCGCTCCAATCCCCTGCATGGGGCCCGAGGCAGCGGTTGATGCGGCCGCACGCGTCACGCGGCTGTCACCATTCCTTCAAATCGCTGTCACGGGCGATTCCTAGCATCCGGGCAGTGGAAGCGGCATTGCGTCGTTTCCGCGTTTGGCTCGCCGGCCTGCCGCTCCCCACGGCCGTTGCCGGCGGCGTATCGCACCCCTCTCCTTTCCGGAACAAAACGATGTCCCACACCCCGATGCCCACCCGCCGCAAGGCCCTGCAATTCCTCGCCGGCGTGCCCATGCTGCCGCTGGGCGCCAGCGCCTCCGCATCCTTCCTGACCGCCTGCGGCGGCGGCAGCGATGGCGCCACGTTCGCATCGGCCAGCTTCAGCTCGATGGCCGCGCCCACGCTGTCCAACCCGGCTGCCATGGCGACCACGTCCGTGGGCTCCACGATGAGCGTGAAGTTCAGCGACAACTCGGTGCAGAACTACCAGCTGGCCTACCAGCCCTTCTTCGTGACGGGCGACATGGTGTCCGACGGCAAGGGCGGCAAGATCCTGGCGGGCGGCTATGTGGACATCAACAACAAGGCCATCACCGACACCACCGTGGCCGGCAAGGAACGCCAGTTCTTCTCCGACTCGCCGGACGGCACCTCGCTGCTGACCGTGGCCAATGCCAAGGTGGACGGCGTGAAGGGCAACCCCGTGTTCGCCGTGGTGCAGTTCGAATACACCACCTGGGCGCAGGACGGCAAGACCGACATGTACGGCAAGCTGCCCTCCCCCATCGCCGTGCTGAGCCTGGACCAGGACCCCGCCACGGGCAAGCTGTCGCTGGTCAAGTACCACAACGTGGACACCTCCAAGGTGCACGGCCTGTGGATCACCTGCGGCGCGAGCCTGTCGCCCTGGGGCACCCACCTGTCCAGCGAAGAGTACGAGCCGGACGCCTTCACCATCGCCTCCAACGCGCAGTTCAAGGCCTACAGCAAGAACCTGTACGGCAGCGAGACGGCGGCCAACCCCTACCACTACGGCCACATGCCCGAAGTGACGGTGAACGCCGACGGCACGGCCAGCATCAAGAAGCACTTCTGCATGGGCCGCATCTCGCACGAGCTGGTGCAGGTCATGCCCGACCAGCGCACCGCGCTCATGGGTGACGACGCCACCAACAGCGCCTACTTCGTCTTCGTGGCCGACAAGGAAAAGGACCTGTCCTCCGGCACGCTGTACGCCGCCAAGGTCGGCGCGGGCTTCTCCATCGACCCCGCCGCCACCACCGCCGCGCCGCTCACCTGGATCAAGCTGGGCTCCGCCACCAGCGCCGAGATCGAGGCCCTGGCCGGCAAGCTCAAGCCCACGGACATCATGACCGTGGCCAGCGCCGACCCCAAGGACACGACCTTCACCAAGATCGTCGCCAACGGCAAGACCGAGTGGATCAAGCTGAACGCCGGCATGGAAAAGGCCGCCGCCTTCCTGGAAACCCACCGCTACGCCGCCCTGCTGGGCGCCAGCCTGGGCTTCACCAAGATGGAAGGCACCACGGTCAACGCCAAGGACAAGATCGCCTACTCGGCACTGCAGAACATCCAGACCTCGATGGTGGCGGGCAACGCGGCCAACGTGCCGGGCAACGGCATCTCGGTGCCCAAGCAGCTCGTGGCCGGTGCCGTGATGGCACTGAACCTGCGCGGCGGCCAGAAGGACACCACCGGCGCCGCGATCAACAGCGACTGGATGCCCGTGGACACCAAGGCCCTGCTGGCCGGCGAAGACATCACGGCCGACGCCCTGGGCAACACCGCCAACCCGAACAACATCGCCAACCCGGACAACCTCAAGTTCTCCGAAAAGCTGCGCACGCTGTTCATCGGCGAGGACAGCAGCCAGCACGTCAACAACTTCCTGTGGGCGTACAACGTGGACACGAAGCAGCTGTCGCGCCTGATGTCGGTGCCCGCGGGCGGCGAATCCACCGGCCTGCATGCGGTGGACGAGATCAACGGCTTCACCTACATCATGAGCAACTTCCAGCACGCCGGCGACTGGGGCAGCATCCACAGCAAGGTCAAGGACACGCTGGACCCGCTGGTGCGCGCCAACTACAAGGACAAGTTCGGCTCGGCCGTGGGCTACCTGACCGGCACGCCGTCGCAGATGAAGCTGAGCTGAGCGCAGCCGCTCTCCCGGCATCGGAGCCGTGCCAGCGCGGCACGGCCGGTGCCCACCCAAAAGCGAGGCCCTGGCCTCGCTTTTTTCATGGGATGGGCACATGGCAGCGCCCATGGCGCACCACCACAGAAGATTGGAGCAAAAACCGGCTCCAGCACATATTCTTCTAAGGCATGAAGCTACAAAAATAATAGCAAATAGCCTCTCCCATGGAGACCCGCCCTTCCCGGCCGCTCCGCGCATGGCGGTACGGGGCGAAGGGTTGTCTTCAAATGATAATAAATCGCATTCTTATAATGCCCGCTCACTCAGGCGCACCCCGGGCGCCGTGCTGCCGACCGGCGGCCGGATGCCCCCACCTTGCCGCCTGTTCCCGCTGCCGCTTCCACCGGCCGCTGCCCCGGGCCCGAGCCCGGCGGCACGCGGCCCGGCGCCCTGCCTCCGGCAGGCCGGAAAGCGTCCGCCCGGTCCGTTTTTACCCAACCTGGAGATGCCCATGACGACCCCCTTGTTCAGAACCGCCGCCCTCGCCGCCCTGCTGGCCGCCAGTCCGCTCGGCGCCGTGGGCGTGGCCCAGGCACAAGGCACCGCCGTCCAGGCCTCCCAGCCCGCAACCGCCAATGCCGTGGCTGCCCACTACGCCACGCTGGTGCACGCCAACTACGAAGACACGCTGAACGCAGCCAAGGCCATGCACGCCGCCATCAAGGCCTTCACGGCCAAGCCGTCGGTGGAGACGCTGGCCGAGGCCCGCAAGACCTGGCTGGCCGCGCGCGAGTTCTATGGCCAGACCGAGGCGTTCCGCTTCTACGGCGGCCCGATCGACGACGACAAGGGCCCCGAAGGCCAGATCAACGCCTGGCCCATGGACGAGTCGTACGTGGACAGCGTCGAAGGCAAGCCCGACGCCGGCCTGGTGAACAACCGCCAATTCGCCATCACCAAGAAGAACCTCGCCGCGCAGAACGAGCGCGGCGGCGAGGAGAACATCGCCACCGGCTGGCACGCCATCGAGTTCTTCCTGTGGGGCCAGGACCTCTCGGAAACCGGCCCGGGCGACCGCAACTTCGAGGACTTCGTCGATGGCAAGGGCAAGAACGCCGACCGCCGCCGCCAGTACCTGACGGTGGTCACCGACCTGCTGATCGACGACCTCACCTTCCTCGTCAAGGCCTGGGACCCGAAGGCCAAGAACAACTACCGCGCCAAGTTCGCCAAGGGCGGGCAGGAATCGGTGCGCAAGATGCTGGTGGGCCTGGGCTCGCTCTCGCGCGGTGAACTGGCCGGCGAGCGGCTGGAGGTCGCGCTCAACAGCCAGGACCAGGAAGACGAGCACTCCTGCTTTTCCGACAACACGCACCGCGACGCGGTGACCAATGCCCAGGGCATCCAGAACGTGTGGCTGGGCCAGTACCGGCGCGCCGACGGCAGCCAGGTGCAGGGCCCCTCGCTGCGCGACCTGGTGGCCGCCAAGGACGCGGCTCTGGCCGAGAAGACCACGCAGCAGATCGCCGCGTCGGTGAAGGCGGCCGAGGCGATCCAGGCGCCGTTCGACCGCGAGATCATCGGCGAGAAGGACGCGCCGGGCCGCCAGCGCATCCAGAAAACCATCGACAGCCTGAGCGCGCAGTCCAAGGACCTGGTCGCCGCCGCCAACGCCATCGGCATCACCCGGCTGACCCTCGTGCAACCCTGATCCCGCGATGCGTTTCCTGAAAGCCTTCCACCGCCGCCGCACCTGGCGCCTCGCGACCGCCAGCGCAGGCCTGGCGGCGGCCGCCACGGGCCTCGTGGCCAGCGGCCACCCGGACCCGCTGGGCGAGAAGCCCGGCGGCGACACCACCGTGTTCGCCACCGGGCGCAACGCCTTCTCGTTCCCCGCGGCCAACCTGCCGGACGACGAGCGCACGCGCTTCGTCATCGGCAACTCGTTCTTTCGCCGCAACTGGGTGGAGGCACCCGCCTCGACCAAGGCGCGCGACGGCCTGGGGCCGCACTTCATCGCGCGCTCGTGCGGCGGCTGCCATGTGCAGGACGGCCGGGGGGCGCCGCCCGAGATCTTCAACCGCCTGGGCGAGACCAAGGACCCCACGGTGGCGCTGCTGATCCGCCTGTCCATCCCCGGTGCCGACGGCCACGGCGGACCGCTGCACGAGCCCGTGTACGGCGACCAGTTCAACAACGCGGGCATCACCGGCGTGAAGCCCGAGGGCCGCGTCACCCTGCGCTACCAGACCATCCAGGGCCAGTTCGCCGATGGCACGCCCTACACCCTGCTCGACCCGAAATACGGCTTTGCCGACCTAGGGTACGGGCCGATGCACCCGGACGTGATGGTCAGCCCGCGCATCGCACCACAGATCATCGGCGTGGGCCTGCTGGAGGCCATCGACGAGGCCGACATCCTCGCCAATGCCGCCGACCAGGCCAAGGCGCCCGGCCCCATCAAGGGCGTGCCCAACCGCGTGTGGGATGCGCCATCGGCCCGGATGATGATCGGCCGCTTCGGCTGGAAGGGCAACGTGGCCACCATCGCGCACCAGACCGGCGGCGCCTTCGTGGGCGACATGGGCATCACCTCGCGCCACTTCCCGCACGAGGCCTGCACGCCCGCGCAAAAGGACTGCCTGGCCGCGCCCAGCGGCAAGAGCGCGGGCCGCCAGGGCCAGCAGGGCGTGGAGATCGACGACAAGACCTTTGACGACGTGGTGTTCTACCAGGCCACGCTCGCCCCGCCCGCCCGCCGCAAGGTGAACGACGTGCAGGTGCAGCGCGGCCAGGCGCTCTTCGCGCAGGCCCAGTGCGCCGCCTGCCACCGCCCCAGCTACGTCACCAAAGAAGGGCCGTTCCCGCGCCTGACCAGCAAGGCCGTCTCGGGCCAGCGCATCTGGCCCTACACCGACATGCTGCTGCACGACATGGGCGAAGCCCTGGCCGACCACCGGCCCGACTTCGCGGCCAACGGCCGGCAGTGGAAGACGCCCCCGCTGTGGGGCACGGGCCTGATCCAGGACGTGAATGGCCACACCCGCCTGCTGCACGACGGCCGCGCGCGCGGCGTGCTCGAAGCCATCCTGTGGCACGGCGGCGAGGCCGAGGAAGCCAAGCAGAACGTGCTCAAGATGAACAAGGCCGAGCGCGATGCGCTCGTGCAATTCGTGGAGTCGCTATGACGAAATTCCCTGCCCAGCGCCCCCTGCCCCGCCTGGCCGCGGTGGCGCTGTGCGCCCTGGCCGGCGCCGCGGCCACCGCCACCGCGCAGACCAACTGGCGGCACGACGCCGTGCCGTTCTACGACACCACGCACGCCCTGCAAAGCCTCTACGGCCATTGGGCCCTGCCCCGCGCGGGCGACTTCGCCACCGCGGCGCAGGCCCTGCCGCCCGCGCTGCGGGCCCTGTGCGATGCGCCGCCGGCACAGGCCGGCGCGGCGCTGGACGCCGCCCGCGGCGCCTGGCGCAGCACCATGCTCGCGTGGGAGAGCCTGGGCGCCGTGGCCGTGGGCCCGGTGATCGCCCGGCGCACGCAGCGCCAGATCGACTTCGCACCCACCCGGCCCCCGCTCATCGAGCGCGCCATCAAGGCCCAGCCGCAGGGTGCCAAGGCGTTCGAGCGCGTGGGCACGCCCGCCAAGGGCCTGCCCGCCCTCGAATGGCTGCTGTGGACGCAGCCTGCCGCGCCCGCCACGCCGGCCTGCCGGTATGCGGTGGAGGCGGCGCTGGACGTGGAGCGCGAGGCGGTAGCGCTCAAGGCGGCGTTCGACGGTGCCGCCACCACCGACTGGGCCGCCGAGGACGAGCAGGAGCGCTCCAGCCAGGCCATGGGCGAGTTCATCAACCAGTGGGTGGGCGGCATCGAACGCCTGCGCTGGGCCCACATGGAAAAGCCGCTGCGCGCAGCCCAGGGCAGCCGCACGCCGGACTACCCACGCGCCGCCAGCGGCCTCACCCCCGAAGCCTGGGCCGCCGAATGGCAGGCCTTGCGCACGCTGGCCGTGCTGCCGCAAGGCGCCGCGCTGCCCAAGCCGGGCGAGGCCCTCGTGCCGCTGGAAACCTACCTGCGCGGCCGCGGCCTGAACCCCCTGGCCGACCAGTTGCTGCAGGCCACGCAGCGCATCGACACCGCCTTTGCCGCCCTGGCGCAGCCCGGAAAGAACACCGGGCCGCAAGTGCTGCAGGCGGCCAAGGAGCTGACCGCGCTCAAGCGCCTGGCCGAGGCCGAGATCGCGCCAGCATTGCAGGTGAGCATCGGGTTTTCGGATGCCGATGGGGACTGACGCCATGCCAACCAAGCGACCGGAAGGCATCCCTGCCGCCTCGGCACCACTGTCGCGCCGGCAGGCGCTGCGGCTCGGCGCAGGCCTGGGGCTGGCCGTGCCGCTGGCCGCCGCCTGGGCCGGCCCGGCCGCCGCCGCGGGCTCGCTGCGCCTGGCAGCGGCATGGCAGCAGGAAGACGGCACCTACCGCATCGGCGTGCTGCAGGCCCGGCCCGGCCAGGACGCACCGCTGCGCGCAATGCACACCCTGGACATTCCCACCCGTGCCCACGGCCTGTGTCCCCTGCCGGACGGCAGCATCGTGGCGGCGTCGCGCCGGCCCGGCGACTGGCTGGTGCGCTGGTGGCCAGGCACCCCGCGCGAACCCGTCTGGCAGTGGACGGACGGCACCCGCTCGTTCAACGGCCACGTGATCGCATCGCCGGACGGACGCCTGCTCTACACCACCGAGACCGATGCCGACACCGGCCAGAGCCTCGTCGTGCAGCGCAGCGCCGAGCGGCTGGAGGCGGTGAGCGAATGGCCCACCCAGGGCATCGACGCGCACGAACTCCTCTGGGACCGCCACACGCTCGCCGATGGCGCGCCCACCTTGATTGTCGCCAATGGCGGCGTGCCCACCGCACCGGAGACCGGCCGCGTGAAACGCGCGCTGGAGACCATGGACTCGTCCGTCGTGCGGCTGCATGGCCGCACCGGTGGCGTGCTGGGCCAATGGCGGCTGGGCGACCGGCGGCTGAGCCTTCGGCACCTGGCCTGGAGCGCAGACGGCCGGGTGCTGGGCGTCGCCCTGCAAGCCGAGCACGACGGCCAGCAGGACCGGGAGGCGGCCCCCGTGCTGGCGCTCTTCGATGGCAAGGCGCTGCGGGCCGCCGCGCCCGTCCCCGCGCAGGGGCCCGGCGGCCCACAGGGCGGTTTGCAAGGCGGTTTGCGGGGGTATGGCGGCAGCATCGCCGCCACCCCCGAGGGATGGGCCGTGAGTTGCCCGCGCGCCCAGGGCATCGCCACCTTCAGCCCCCAGGGGGACTGGCAGCGCCTGGTGGCGCTGCCCGAGGTCTGCGCACTCGCCGTGAACGGCACCGCACTGTGGGCTGCCGGGCTGGACCACACCCTAGAAAACGCCCGCGGCGCCGCACCGCAGCCCCATCTCCACCGCAGCGGCCTGGCCAAGGCGCGTGTGGACAATCACTGGTACGTCACCGGGTAAACCCTGTGCCACCCCCCTTAAAAGATGTTGCATCGCGGAACACCAAAATAAAAACTATCGGAGTCATTACAAAACGGCAAAAATTTAGGACTTTTCCTTACACTCCGCCGGTTATCACGGGGTGCCCATGTCCTTTCTTCCTCCGCAACGCAAACACCTGATCGCGGCCCTGGTGGCTGGGGCCCTGCACTGCCATGCAGTGATGGCGGCGGACATCGTGCTCGCACCGCCGCCCAATGGCGGCTTCACGGTGACCAACACCGACAAAACCCAGATCCGCCTGCGCGTGGACGAGGCGTCAGGCGCCGTCACGGTGCCCGGACTGGCGTCTGCGCCATCGCAGGCGACGCCGGTGTGCCATGGCCCCGGGGGCGCCCTCGGCAACTGTGCGGGCGTGGTGGGGGCCACCGGCGCGACAGGTGCCACGGGCGCTACGGGCCCGGCCGGCGCCACCGGTGCGACCGGCAACGCGGGCCCGACCGGCCCCACGGGCATCGCCGGCCCGACGGGGACCACCGGCCCATCCGGCGCCACCGGGGCCACGGGGAGCGCGGGCGTGGCCGGACCCGCGGGCCCCACGGGTGCGACCGGTGCCACGGGCGCGACCGGCTCCACCGGTGGCACCGGCCCTGCGGGCCCGACCGGCGCGGCAGGCTCGGTGAGCACGGGAGTCACCGTGCGCGAGATCACGCTGCAACCGGTGAATGCACAGGCCTGCGCCGTCACCTCCTGCTGCAATGCGGGCGAGAAGGTGCTGGGCGGTGGCCATTCCGCAAGCACCGGACAGACATCGCCCGAAGACATTGGCGTCTACCTGGGCGAGAGCCGCCCGGTGGCCAATTGCGGCGGCAATGCGGGCACCTTCGGTTGGACGATCCGCGCCCTGAACTCCTATCGCTCGGACCTGCAAAGCTGCACGGCCTACGCGATCTGCGCCCAGTAACGGCGCTGGCTTCACCCACGGCCCGCATCGCCCCATGACCGCCCAGCCCACCGTGGCACCCCTTGCGCCCAACGACTTCCCGCCCATGCGGCGGCTGGCGCACGGCATGGCCGAAGTGGCTGCGGCGCTGCAAGAGGTCCATGCGTTGCCGGACGGCCTCTGGGGCCCGCATTTCAACCTGGCGAAGCACAACGGCGGCTGGCACGTGGCGGCCCTGCGCAGCACGTCCCGCTCGCCGCTGCCTGCCGCGCCAGGCGAGTTCGCCGCGGACTTCTTCCAGGACGAAGCCACGATGGCGCAATGCCCCGCCATTCGGACCCTGGTGGCCAACATCACGGAAGGGGCACCGCTCAAATCGGTGCGCGTGCTGCGTCTCGCGCCCGGTGGCGCCATCCTGGAACACGCCGATGCTGGCGTGGGCCTGCGGAATGGCGAGGTGCGCCTGCACCTGCCGCTGCAGACGCATGACGAAGTCTTTTTCCATGTGGATGGCCAGCGGGTGCCCATGCGCACGGGCGAGTGGTGGTATGCCGATTTCTCCCTGCCGCACCGGGTTTGCAACCGGGGCACGGTCGAGCGGCTGCACCTGGTGGTGGATTGCGAGGCGACGCCCCGCCTGCGCCAGGCCATCGCTGCGGGCGATGCCGGGCGACCCTACCCGCCCGAACAGGACCCGCAGTGGCGGTTCGCGCGGTTTCGGGACCAAGTCTTCGACGAACCGGCGCTGCAGGACCGCCTGCTGGGCATCCACTCGCGGGAGGCATTCGCGCAGGCCTGCATGGAAATGGGCCAAGCCCGCGGATGGGCCTTCACCGAGGCGGAAGTCCTGTCCGCCATGGCCTCGGGGCGGCAGGCATGGATGCAGCAATGGGTCGTCTGAATTTCGAGGGCTGGTCGCCCATCCGCATCTATTCCGGGGCTGGCGGCGAGACGCTGGTGGACTGGATGCGCGCGCCGCCCGAGGTCACGCGCGCACCGTTCTTTTCGGACGGGGTGCAGGATGCGATGCATCGCCCCTTCCACCAGGGGTTTCGCCGGCAGACGCCGCTGTCCGATCTGCTCGACTGGGCGCAGGACTCGCCGGGCCTGGCGCCATCGGGCATCGTCTTTCACGTGTCGCGCTGCGGCTCGACGCTCGTGACGCAGGCCTTCGCGGCGCTGGACAGCCACGTCACCCTCTCGGAGCCTCCGCTGCTGGACGATCTGATGCGCGCGAACGCCCGGCTGCCCGGCATGGATCGGGCACTGGCGGTTCCCGCGGCCAGGGCGGTGGCCAGCGCATGGTCGCAACCGCTGCGGCCGGGCCACGGGGCAAGGCGCAGCCACCTCGTCATCAAATGCGATTGCTGGGCCACAGGCTATGCGGACCAGATCGCGCAAGCCTGGCCCGACACCCCGTGGCTTTTCCTGTACCGGGACCCGCTGGAAGTGCTGGTGTCCCAGTGGCAGCAGCGCGCGGCCTACCTGATCCCCGGCGGGCCTCTGGGGGTCAACCTGGCTGGCATCGCGTTCGACGATGCGCTGCAGATGGGCCTCGAAGCCTATTGCGCCCGCAGCCTGGGCGCCCTCTACGAAAGCATGGTGCAGCAGTTCCGGCCGGAGCGCACGCGGCTGCTCGACTACCGGCAGCTTCCATCTGCCATCCTCACGGAGGTCGTGCCGCATTTCGGCATGGCGCTCGACGCTGCGGCCACCGAGCAGGCCGAACTCACCTTCGCTGTCCATGCGAAGCACCCCAACCACCCGTTCGCTCCCGACGCGCAGCGCAAGCGCAGCCAGGCTTCGCCTCGCCTGCACGAACTGGCCATGCAATGGATCGATCCCCACTACCGCGCCCTGGAAGCCATGCGCGCGGCGGCAGGCAAGGCCTCCATGCACGCCGGCGGAACCCCTTCCGAAGCCCTTGAAGCCGGTTGACCACGCAATGACTTCTTCGCTCCCTTCTCCTGCGCGACTCGGCCGACGCGGCTTCCTGGGCGCCTCCGTGTCCACGGCAGCGACCATGGCCTGCGCCGCTGCGCCGGCCCTGGCAGCGCCGACGGACCGGCAGGGCCCGGCGCGACATGACACCCCGCGGACGGTCGGCGTGCTGCTGCCGGAATCGTCACGCTACCCCACCCTCTCCGCCGAATTCCTGGCCGGCCTGCAAGTGGGCGCCGAGGCCTCGGAACACCCCCCGCGTTGGCTGCCGCTGCCCTACGGGCGCAGTCCCCAGGCCGCGTTGCGGCAGGCGCGTGCCGCCGTCGGCTCCGGCGCGGTCGACGCGCTGGCAGGATGGCTGCCGATGCAGTCGGCCCGCGACCTGGTGCCGCTCCTGGAAGCGAACCAGATCCCTTTTCTGGCCAGCGACACGGGGGCCGACCAGTTGCCCACGCGCCTGGCCGACCGTTCGCCCTGGCTGATTGCCCACTCGCTGGATCTGTGGCAGTCCTGCGCGGTCCTGGGGCGGGAAGCGCCACGGCGCTGGGGCACACGCGCGTTGCTGTGCATGGGCTTTCTGGAAAGCGGCTACGACTTTCCGCATGAATTTCGCCGCGCGTTCGAGGCCGCAGGCGGCACGGTGTCGGCAATGCACATCTCCGGCCTGCCCGACGGCTCCGACGAGTTCGCCGGCTTGCGTTCGGCCTGGCATGCCGCCCGCGCAGACTTCGTGGTGGCCCTGTATTCCGGCGCGCAGGCCTTGCGCTTTCAGCGGCAGTGGGGCCAATTGCAGCCGCACAGCCAGACCCCCGTGGTGGGCACCCTCTTTTCGCGGGGGCCGGCGGAAGCCGTCGGGTCGCGGCCGAGAGGCTGGACCAGCGTGGCCTCCTGGAACGCCGGGTCCGACGCCTGCCGGTCGATCGCCGCCCGTTGCGCGCTTCGGGGCTCGGATTCGCTGGCGGAGCTGAGCGGCCCGGCCCTGCTCGGCTTCGAGGCCGGGCAGCGCTTCGCGCAGTGGCAAAGCAACGGCGCGGGGTTCGAGCAACTGGCCATCCTGCGAACGCCTTCGGAGAGCGGCCCCCGTGGAAACCCGCCCCATGGCTTGGCGAGCGGCGATCGCAACGGCACCCACTGGCTTCGCGCCGGCACACCCGCAACGGGGGGGAGCACCGAAATGGCATGGGCCACGCGCGGCCCCGGTGCGCCGCTCGGAGCCCCCGGCTGCAGCGGCTGGACCACCCCTTATCTCGTGACTTAATGGAAGAACATCATGGCTGCAGACCCATTCATCGGTGAAATCTCTGTGTTCGCAGGCAACTACGCGCCCCGAAACTGGGCTTTTTGCTGGGGCCAATTGATGGCGATTTCCAGTAATGCCGCCTTGTTCTCGTTGCTGGGCACCACCTACGGAGGCAATGGCCAGACCACCTTCGCGCTGCCCGATCTGCGCGGCCGTGTACCGCTGGGCATGGGAATGTCGCCCGGCGGAAGCAATTACGTGCTGGGGCAGATGGCTGGACAGGAAAGCGTCACGCTCAACATCAACAACATGCCGATGCACAACCACACCACTTCCGTGGCGGTGAGCAGCGGCGCGGGCAACTCGGCAGCGCCCAACGGCCGCTACCTGGCCGCTTCCGACCGGCGCGATAACCAATACACCAACCAGGCCCCCGACGGCAACCTGGCCGGCGTCACGACGGGGCTGGCCGGGAGCAGCCAGCCACACGACAACATGCAGCCCTATCTCTCCCTCAACTTCATCATCGCGCTCGCAGGGACCTTTCCGTCCCGAAATTGAGGCACGCCGCGGGGCGGCGCATGCCACCCCGCCCCGCGGTGTCCAATCAGTCCACCACGGTCAGCTTGGCCACCGACAGCGCCAGCCATTTGGTGCCATGCCGGGGAAAGTTCACCTGTGCGCGCGCATCGTCGCCGGTGCCCTCCAGCGCCAGCACCTTGCCCTCGCCGAATTTGGTGTGGAACACGCCCAGTCCCACGCGCAACCCGTGCGATGGGGCGGCCTTCTGCACCGGAACCGGCGGGCTGGCGAACGATTCCGACCTGGACCCGAATCCGCCTCTCGCGCTAGATCCATATGCACCGCCCGCTCCTGAATTAGGAGCGAACGTGCCGAACCCCTGCTGCTTGGGCGTGATCCATTTCAACGCGGCTTCAGGCAGTTCGTCGAAGAACCGGCTCTTGATGTTGTAGCGCGTCTGGCCGTGCAGCAGCCGGGTCTGCGAATGGCTCAGGTACAGGCGCTTTCGCGCGCGGGTGATGGCCACGTACATCAGGCGGCGCTCTTCCTCCAGCCCTTCGCGGTCGCTCATCGCGTTCTCGTGGGGGAACAGGCCCTCTTCCATGCCGCCGATGAACACGGCGTCGAATTCCAGGCCCTTGGAGGCGTGCACGGTCATGAGCTGCACGGCATCCTGCCCGGCCTGCGCCTGGTTGTCGCCCGCCTCCAGCGCCGCATGGGTCAGGAAGGCGGCCAGGGGCGAGAGTGTCTCGCCGGTATCGGTGTCCACGATGCCCGCCACGCCGCCGGGCAGCGGCTCGTCGGTCGTGGGCAGCGACGGGTCCAGGCCCTGGCTCGCCGGGCTTTGCGTGAGCGGCGTGCCGTGCTCATCCACCGGCAGCGCGATGGCGTCGCGCCCGAAGCCTTCCTGCGTGACGAAGCTCTCGGCCGCGTTCACCAGCTCCTGCAGGTTCTCGATGCGGTCGGCGCCTTCCTTTTCAGAGCGGAAGTGCTCCAGCAGGCCGCTCGACTCCAGCATCTGCTCGATGATGCCGCGCAGGGTCATGCCCTGCGTCTGCTCGCGCAGCACGTCGACCAGGGCGACGAAGCTGCCCAGGTTGGCGCCGGCCTTGCCCGGCACCGCGGTGACGGCATCGTGCAGCGAGCAGCCCGCGCTGCGCGCCGCGTCCTGCAGCACCTCGACCGTGCGCGCGCCGATGCCGCGCGGCGGGAAATTGACCACGCGCAGAAAGCTCGTGTCGTCGTGCGGGTTCTCCAGCACGCGCAGGTAGGCCAGCGCGTGCTTGATTTCGGCCCGCTCGAAGAAGCGCAGGCCGCCATACACGCGGTAAGGCACCGCGGCATTGAACAGGGCCGACTCGATCACCCGGCTCTGCGCATTGCTGCGGTAGAGCACGGCCACTTCCTTGCGCTCGAAACCGTCGCTGCGCACGAGCTGGCGGATCTCCTCCACCATCCACTGCGCCTCGGCCAGGTCGGTGGTGGCCTCGAACACGCGCACCGGCTCGCCAGGGCCCTGCGTGGTGCGCAGGTTCTTGCCCAGGCGCTTGCTGTTGTGGCTGATGAGGGCGTTGGCCGAATCGAGGATGTTGCTGTAACTGCGGTAGTTCTGCTCCAGCTTGATCTGGCGCTGCACGTCGAACTCGCGCACGAAGTCGGCCATGTTGCCCACGCGCGCACCGCGAAAGGCATAGATGCTCTGGTCGTCGTCGCCCACGGCGATCACGCTGCCGCGCGCCTGGAACTGGCCGTCCGCCACGTCACCCGCGAGCTGCTTGAGCCAAGCGTACTGCAGCTTGTTGGTGTCTTGGAACTCGTCCACCAGGATGTGCTGAAAGCGCCGCTGGTAATGCGCGCGCACCGGGTCGTTGTCGCGCAGCAATTCGTAGCTGCGCAGCATCAGTTCGCCGAAATCGACCACGCCCTCGCGCTGGCACTGCTCTTCGTACAGCTGGTACAGCTCGACCTTCTTGCGGGCATCGGCATCGCGTGCGTCCACGTCGCCCGGGCGCAGGCCCTCTTCCTTGCAGCCGCTGATGAAGTACTGCACCTGCTTCGGGGGAAAGCGCTCCTCGTCGATGTTGAACTGCTTGCACAGCCGCTTGACGGCCGAAAGCTGGTCCTGCGTGTCCAGGATCTGGAAGGCCTGAGGCAGGCCGGCCAGCTTGTAGTGCGCCCGCAGCAGGCGGTTGCACAGCCCGTGGAAGGTGCCGATCCACATGCCGCGCACGTTCACCGGCAGCATGGCCGACAGGCGCAGGACCATCTCCTTGGCGGCCTTGTTGGTGAAGGTGACGGCCAGGATGCCGCCGGGCGTGGCGTAGCCGTTTTGCAGCAGCCAGGCGATGCGGGTGGTGAGCACCCGGGTCTTGCCCGAGCCCGCGCCCGCGAGGATCAGGGCGTGCCC
Source organism: Acidovorax sp. BLS4 (assembly GCF_032929295.1). Taxonomy (NCBI): domain Bacteria; kingdom Pseudomonadati; phylum Pseudomonadota; class Betaproteobacteria; order Burkholderiales; family Comamonadaceae; genus Acidovorax; species Acidovorax sp. BLS4. The sequence continues at coordinate 2,913,484 of NZ_CP136797.1, read as the reverse complement.
AGCCGGCAGCGTGACCGCGGCCAGTTGCTCGTCGTTCAGGTTCTGCAGCAGGGGCGAGGCGGCATCGGACTGGGGCGCGGGGCCGGCGTCGCCAGCACCGAAAGGCGCTGGCGCGCCGGAAAACAGGTCGTGTGGGAGCATGGCGCCATTGTAGGAACCTCCACCGGCCGCCCTCCGCCGTGGGGCTGCTCGGCGCTACCCCCCACTGCGCGGGCGGGCCGGCAGCGGGGGCATGCGGCGCAGGCCGTCCACCGCATCGGCCTCGAAGTCCTTCCACAGCGCGTCGCGGCGCTGCAGGGTCTGCGCCACTTCGCCATGCCGCTGCTGCGCCACGGCGGACACCAGCGCGTTGCACAGGAAGAACGCGGCGGTGTAGGAGTCGAACGGGGACGCGTTCGCCGTGCCCACCAGCAGGCTGTGGTGGGCGCAGGCCACGATGGGCGCCGCCGCGCTGTCGGTGATCGCCACCACGGTGCATCCCTGCTGCCGGAAATGCTGCGCGGCCAGCAGCGCGCCGTTGGAATAGCGGCGGATGGTGAACACCAGCAGCATGTCCTGCGGCTCGGTCCACAGCAGCCGGTCCACCGCGAAGGGCGCGCCCGCGCCCAGTTCCAGCACCTGCGGCCGGCACATGTTCAGGTGGGTGGTGAGGTAGGAGGACACCGGCACGCTGTTTTTCTCGGCCATCACGAAGACGCGCCCCTGGCAGCCGCTGATGGCCTGCACCACCGCCCCGAACACGCCCATGTCCAGGCCCTGCCGGGTGGCGGTGAGGTTGTGCTGGTCGTGCAGCAGCGCATCGTCCACGCACTCGGCCAGGGTGCGGTCGCTGCCGATGGTGGCGCGCGTGCGCTGGGCGGGCGTCTGCAGCAGCACGGTCACCTCGCTGCGGGCTTCGCGGCGCACCTCGGCCAGGCTGGCATAGCCCAGCTTGGCGAACAGCCGCACCACGGTGGAGGCGCTGGTGCCCGCGCGCGCGGCCATGGCGCTGGCCGAGTCGAGCAATCCGTCGGGGTAGTGGCGCTGCAGGTCGTCCGCCAGCGCACGTTCGCTGGCCGTCAGGGTGGGGGCGTGGAGGACGAGCCGTTCGGTCAGGAGCATGGCAGGGGTGGAGAAATCGACGGGGATGGGTGAGCGTAATCCAGCGCAGCCCCGCATGGCGAAGCACCGCGAGCACATTGCAATGACTGTTTCATGAATATATGATTATTGAAATATTCATTTCACTCGCGATGCCCATGACCACCACCATCGAAGCCGACTCCCCTGCCACCGGCCAGGCCCTGCCGCCGGCTGCGCAACCCCTGCTGGCCTGGCTGGCCTCGCAGGAAAGTGCCATGTTCGATCTGCTGCGGCAGGTGGTGGACACCGACAGCGGCAGCGGCCATGTGGCGGGCGTGCAGCAGGTCGCGGCCCTGCTGCGCGGGCGGCTGGAAGCGGCTGGCATCGCCGTGCAGACCCTGCCGCAGCCGGGCTGGGGCGAATGCCTGCTGGCCCGCATTCCGGGCAGCAACCCGTCGGCCGCAGGCCACCTGCAACTCATGGGCCACATGGACACGGTGTTCCCCCTGGGCACGGCCGCCGAGCGCCCCTGGCGGGTGGAAGCCGGCAAGGCCTTCGGGCCCGGCGTGGCGGACATGAAATCCGGCCTGGTCATGAACGTCTTCGTGGCCGAGGCGCTGGCCCGGTTCGGCGGCAACGCCTCGCCCGTGCACCTGTTCTTCTCGTGCGACGAAGAAGTGGGCTCGCCCGCCTGCCGCACGGTGATCCGCGAAATCTCCCAGGGCGCGCGCGCCGTGCTCAACGCCGAGCCCGGCCGCATCACGGGCAACGTGGTGGTCGAGCGCAAGGGCTCGTACCGCATCGATTTCGAGGTGCAGGGCGTGGCCGCGCATGCCGGCATCAACCCCGCGCAGGGGGCCAGCGCCATCGAGGCCCTGGCGCGCAAGACGGTGGCCCTGCACGCGCTCAACGGCTGCGAGCCGGGCGTGACGCTCAACGTCGGCTTCATCCAGGGCGGCATGGCCTCCAACGTCGTCGCGCCGCTGGCGCGGGCCCATCTGGACCTGCGCTACACGGCCGAGAACGACCTCGAGGCCGTGCTGGCCCGCATCCGCACGGTGATAGAAGAAGAATCGCTGCCCCGCACCAGTGGCCGCATCGTGGAGCAGACGGGCACGCTGCCCATGGCCAAAACCCCGGCCGACCTGCTGGCCGCCTACCAGCACAGCGCGGCGCAGGTTGGCTTCGCGGTCGAGGGCGAATTCACCGGCGGGGCCGCCGACAGCGGCATCACCTCGTCGATGGGCATTCCCTCGCTGTGCGCGCTGGGCCCGGTGGGCGGATACGCCCACAGCGAGCGCGAGTTCTGCGACCTGACCACCTTCGTGCCACGGGCCCAGGCGCTGGCCCTCACCCTGCTCGCGCTGGGCTGACGGCGGGCCAGGCCGCGCCCTGTTTTCACCTTTGTCTTTTCATTTGCCATTGCCTCTGCCATGCCTGTTCGCACCGCCCCTTCCTCGCCTGACGCCTGCCACCTGACCCGCCGCCAGATCCTGGCCTCCAGCCTCGGGCTGGGCCTGGCCGGCCTGCCCGCCGTGGCCAGCCACGCGGCAGAGACCTACCCCGCGCGCCCGATCACGCTCGTCGTGCCCTTCCCGCCCGGCGGCTCGGTGGACGTGATGGCGCGGCAATACGCCGAGCCGCTCGGCCGCATCCTGGGCGTGCCCATGGTCATCGACAACAAGCCCGGCGCGGGCGGATCGATCGGCGCGCAGTTCGTGGCCCGTTCCAAGGCCGACGGCTACACGCTCGTGGTCTCTTCGCAAAGCAGCCACCTGGCCAATCCGCTCGTGCAGCCCAACCTGGGCTACGACCCCATCAAGGACTTCGACAACATAGCCATCCTGGGCCGCCAGCCCAACGTGCTCGTCGTGCACCCCAGCCTGCCGGTGAAGACCTTCGCCGAGTTCGTGGCCTACGCCAAGCAGCGCCCGGGCCAGCTCAACTTCTGCAGCGCCGGCGCCGGCAGCATGGGACAGCTCAATGTCGAAATGATGCAGCTGGCCATCGGCACGCAGGCCGTGCACGTGCCCTACCGCGGCGGCTCTCCGCTCATCACTGCCGTGCTGGCCAACGAGGTGCAGTTCACGCTCGACAACCTGGTCATCTTCCTGCCGCACATCCAGGCCGGCAAGCTGCGCGCGCTGGCCGTGGCGTCGCCCCAGCGCCTGCCGCAACTGCCCGACGTGCCCACCTTCGCCGAACTGGGCCAGGCCCCGCTCAACCAGACGTCGTGGACCGGCATCGCCGCGCCCGCCAACACGCCGCCCGCCATCGTGGCCACGCTGCACAAGGCCATCCGCACGGCAGCCACGGAACCCTCCATGCTGGAAAACCTGCGCGGCCGCGGCGTGATCGCGCCGGAAGACATGGCACCGGCCGGCTTCGAGAAGATGATGGCCGAGCGCCTGGTGGCCTACGGCGACGTGGTGCGCCGCGCCAACGTCAAGCCCGAGTAGGCCGCACACCCGGCCTCCCGCCCCACCCCGGTTCGGGGCCGGGGCCCCACATGCACGGGCGGCTCCCAAGCCGTGCGCATCTGTGGGAACATGGCGCGCAACACCACTGCCGCTGCTCTGCTGCCCATGCGCCCACCCCTTCACTCCCTGACCGCCCTGGCCTTGCTGGCCACCTTCGGCGGCGCCCCGCTGCTGGCCCAAGCCCAGGCGTCCTGTTCCAGCGACGGCGTGGCGCAGCCCGTGGCGCTGTACGAACGCTTCATCAACGCCGACTGCGAATCGTGCTGGGCCGGGCCGCCTGCGCACGCGCCCGGCGCCAGTGCACTGGTGCTCGACTGGATCGTGCCCGGTGGGTTGGCGGACGATGCCCCCCTGTCCGCCGCCGCCACGCGCGATGCCCTGCAGCGACTGCAGGACCTCGGCCGCGGCGTGCCGCCATTTTCAGACACCCACACCGCCGAGGTGCAGCCCCTGCCCGGCCGGCTGCGCGTGGCCAACGGCCTGGCGATGAACGACTACCTCGGCACCGGCATCGCCTTCCAGCCCGCGCCCCGCAATCTGCTGCCGGCAGGCCGCTACGCGTACACGCTGGTTCTGGTGGAGCGGGTGCGCGCGGGCACCGCAGGGACGCCGGTCGAACGGTATGTGGTTCGAAATGCCCTCCAGGGCAATTGGAACGCCGGCATCCCGCTATCGAAAAAAGAGCAATCCGCCTGGATCGACAACCGCTCCATGCGAACCCCCGAAGGCACCGATGCCGAGCGCCTGTTCGTCGCTGGCTGGCTGCAGGATGCGCAGGGCCGCATCGTGGCCGCGGCGCAGTCCCGCTGCGCAGCAGGGTCTTGAGCGGCGGGTAGAATCAGTCACCGGGCCCAAGTTTCTTGACGCCCGGTTTTTTGTGCCTGCGCACAGCAGGGTCCGGTGCCGTCCATTGCGGCGGCACCCGCAGAGCCGGTCAGCAAGCCAAGCGCCCACCGTGGCGGAAATCCTTCCGCCGCGTCCTTCAATGGAGCTTGGAAATCTGATGGAAATCTTCGACTACGACAACGTCCTGCTGCTGCCGCGCAAATGCCGCGTGGAAAGCCGCTCCGAGTGCGACGCCAGCGTGACGCTGGGCCAGCGCAGCTTTCGCCTGCCCGTGGTGCCGGCCAACATGAAAACGGTGGTGGACGAGAAAATCTGCCGCTGGATGGCGCAGAACGGCTACTTCTACGTCATGCACCGCTTCGATCTGGACAACGTGCAATTCGTGCGCGACATGCAAGCGGCGGGGTGCTTCGCCTCCATCTCGCTGGGCGTGAAGCAGCCCGACTACGACACCGTGGACCAACTGGCCGCCGCCGGCCTCGTGCCCGAGTACGTCACCATCGACATCGCCCACGGACATGCCGACACGGTCAAGAACATGATCGGCTACCTCAAGGACAAGCTGCCCGGCGCGTTCGTCATCGCCGGCAACGTCGGCACGCCCGAGGCCATCATCGACCTGGAAAACTGGGGTGCCGATGCGACCAAGGTGGGCATCGGCCCGGGCAAGGTGTGCATCACCAAGCTCAAGACCGGGTTCGGTACCGGGGGCTGGCAGCTGTCGGCGCTCAAATGGTGCGCGCGTGTGGCTACCCGGCCCATCATCGCGGACGGCGGCATCCGCGACCATGGCGACATCGCCAAGAGCATTCGCTTCGGCGCGACCATGGTCATGATCGGCTCGCTGTTCGCCGGCCATGAAGAGTCCCCGGGCCAGACGGTGGAAGTGGACGGCGCGCTGTTCAAGGAGTACTACGGCTCGGCCAGCGACTTCAACAAGGGCGAGTACAAGCACGTGGAGGGCAAGCGCATCCTCGAGCCCATCAAGGGCACGTTGGCCAGCACGCTGGTGGAGATGGAGCAGGACGTGCAAAGCTCCATCAGCTACTCCGGCGGCCGCAAGCTCATGGACATCCGCAAGGTGAACTACGTGATCCTGGGTGGCGACAACGCGGGCGAGCATCTGCTCATGTGAAAGACCGCCGGACGGCCGGCGATCAGCACCTGATGACGGCAATTTTTTCTGCGGGACTTGCAGACGCCTCAAATCTTGGTGCATAATTCGAGGCTCTGCAGCGATGCAGACAACTTTTCAAAAAGTGGGTTCTTAGCTCAGTTGGTAGAGCAGCGGACTCTTAATCCGTAGGTCGAGTGTTCGAGTCACTCAGGACCCACCACTTATACAAGCCGCAAGGCAAAAAAAGCCGACGCTACTAAACATAGCGCCGGCTTTTTGCATTTCCGCCGCCGCTTCGTGGAAAGCACCCAGCACCGCTGCATTCCATGCACGCCACGGCGTCCTGTCGGGCAATCCCTCCGGCAGTGGGCGCGTTCTGCCTACAGCCGCCGCCGCTGCGTGCGCCTTAGGTTCATGTCTTCCCCCTTCTTTTCTTCAGGAGACCGACATGAACCAAGCCGCAGGTGTGCAACCCGATCGCATCGACGTCAACGACGCCGCCCTCGTCACCCAATGGGCCGACAAGCTCGCAGTGAGCGAGCTGCAACTGAAAGAGGCCGTGCAAGCCGTCGGCGACAAGGCGGCCGATGTGGAGATGCACCTCAAGGGTTCACGCAGCATCACCAACGATGACCGCGTGGAACAGCTCGGCGCTGACCGCTGAACCCCGCCGATCGCCCTCCATGACCCAAAAGACCCTGGCCGATCTGGCCGAGAAGATGCGCGACATCGACATCGCCATGCTGTCCACCCACACCGACGGCGGCACCATTGCCGGCCGGCCGATGAGCAACAACCGCGAGGTCGATTACGACGGCACGTCGAGCTATTTCACCTGGGAGCAATCCCGCATGGTGGCCGACATCGAACGTGCGCCCCAGGTATCGCTCGCCTTCCAGGGCGCCAAGGCCTTCCTGGTGGCCGTGCAGGGGAACGCCGAGTTGGTGCGCGACCGGGCCGCCTTCGCCGATCACTGGACGCCTGACCTGGACCACTGGTTCAAGGATGGCATCGACACCCAGGGGCTCGTCATGATCCGGGTGAAAGCCTGCCGCATCCACTACTGGGATGGCGAAGACGGCGGCGACATCACCGTCTGATGCCATTGCGCCGCTTGGCGCACCCGGGCGGCGCTGCACACGCAGGGCGCGTCCCGCAGCCCAGCAGCGTGCAGGCCCCCGGGAGGGCATCAGCCCCCGTCGCCCGCGGTGCCGGTGATCGGCAGCACGATGCCGGTGATATAGCTGGAGCACACGGGCGAGGCCAGGAACACGTAGGCCGGCGAAATCTCTTCCGGCTGCGCGGGCCGGCCCAGCTGGGTCTTGCTGCCGAATTCGGCGATGCCCTCTTCGCTGCGGTCCGCCGGATTCAGCGGCGTCCACACGGGGCCAGGTGCCACGGCGTTGACGCGGATGCCTTGCTCGGCGAGGTTGCTGGCCAGCGCTTTGGTGAACGCATGGATCGCGCCTTTGGTGGCGGAGTAGTCCAGCAATTCCTTGCTGCCGCGCAGCCCGGTGACCGAGCCGGTGTTGATGATCGCGGCCCCGCGCTGGAGGTGCGGCAGCGCCGCCTGGGCCATGTGGAAGTAACCGTAGACGTTGGTCTTGAAGGTTTCGTCGAAGCGCTCTTCGGTCAGGTCCGCCAGGGATTCGGCATGCTCCTGGAAGGCCGCGTTGTTGACCAGCACGTCCAGCTTGCCGAACGCCGACACCGTCTTGCGCACCGCCCGCTGGCAGAAGGCCGCGCTCTTCACATCGCCCGGAATCAGGATGCAGCGGCGCCCTTCCTGTTCGACATGCTGGCGCGTGACCTCGGCATCTTCGTGTTCGTTGAGATAGACGATGGCCACGTCGGCGCCTTCGCGGGCGAAGAGGACGGCCACCGCCCGGCCGATGCCGGAATCGCCGCCCGTGACGATGGCGGAGAAACCATCGAGCTTGCCGCTGCCCCGGTATTGGGGCGCCTCGAACTGCGGCGCCAGTTCCATGTCGGCCTCACGCCCCGGCTTTTCCAGGTGCTGCTGCGGCATGGGCGGCACGGGGGCTGCACGGCCGGCGCCGGGGGCGGCGGTCTTGGCCGCAGCGCCCTTCTTGGCTGGGGCGGCGGATCGAGAGGGTTTGGCCTGGTCCTTCGCGTCCTGCTCGCGCTGGATTCGCACCTGCTTGCGCGCGACCGCTTCGGTGTCCGGGCTCTCCGCCGTGCCGGCGTTGCCCCGGGCTTTGGTGGCACCGGTTGTGCCGTTGCGGGTCTTGGCTTTGGAGGAGGGAGAGGTGGGCATGAAAGGCTCCTGAGGGAATGGCGGACCATGGCACGGCGCGCCCGCTGAAGGGCGGGCCGGCCGACGAAGACGCCCAAGGCTGCGTGCGCAGCGCAGGCGATCGCGTCGGAAAACGCGCTGTCCGAATGCAGGAGGTCCCTCGGGGACGGCCTTGTGATCGACGGAGTGCGCGCTTCGGGGGCGCACCAGCCCCTGGACCCAGCGCGTTTCAGGCCCAAGAAAGCACGCGGCGATAATGCAGCGCACATGCCTGCCCTGCGCCAACTCCGCTTCATCGCCCGCCTGATCCTGGCGTGGTTCGTGGCGTCGCTCGGCGTGGCGGTGGCTGCACCACTGGTGCACCCGCAGCGCATCGAATGGGTGTGCTCGGCGGGTGGCGAGCCGCGGTGGGTGGTGGCCGGCGCGGGCGAAGATGCCGCCGTGCCTGCGCACCATGGCCTGGAGTGTCCGCTGTGCCTGCCGACGGTCCTGCCGCCGCCCTCGATCCAGGCGGGCGCGCATGCCCAGGCACTGCCGACGCACCTTCCCACCCCGCTCTACCGCGCTCCGCCGGCCACGCTGGTCGGTGCGCCCTTCCCTCCTCGGGCACCGCCGCTGGCGGCATGAACACCGGGGCCGGCACCCAGCGTGCTGACCGGCCCGTCCACCTGCCCCCCCGTTTACGGACCGCTGCGGGCACGGGTTTTCCGCGCAGCCCCGCGCAGGCCGTTGATCCGTTTTCCGAATTCAAGGAGCTTTCATGCCCAAGACCCCCTTTTCCGCTTTCGCCATCGCCATGGCCCTTCTGACGGCTACGGCCGCCCATGCCCAAGTCACCGTGCAGGACGCCTGGGTGCGCGCCTCGGTGCCGAACCAGAAGGCCACCGGCGCCTTCATGCGGCTCAATGCCGCGAAGAGCACGCGCCTGGTATCGGTCAGCTCGCCCGCCGCGCCGCTGGCGGAAATCCACGAGATGAAGATGGAAGGCGACGTGATGAAGATGCGCGAGGTGCCCGCGATCGACCTGCCCGCGGGCAAGGCCGTGGACCTCAAGCCCGGCGGCTACCACGTCATGCTGATGGACCTGCCCAAGCCCGTGAAGGAAGGCGACACGGTGCCGCTCACGCTGGTCTTCGAAGGCCAGGACGGCAAGCGCGAGTCCCTGGAGGTGAAGGCCCAGGCGCGCGCGGTGAGCGCCAGCCAGGCACCGGCGGCCCACGGCGACCACAAGCACTGATCTGGCGAGCGGCATGGCGCGCAGCGCGCAGCACGCCATGCCTTTTTTGGGCCTCGCGCGCTCGGCCAAGGCACGGGCCAGGGCCGCGGACCGGCACAATACCGCGCTCGCCCACGATGCCGCCCCACCCCTTGCCTACCGCCTTGCGCCCTTCCCACCCCTTTCGATCGTCCGCTGTGTGGTGGTGCCTGCTGGCCTGGTGGATGGCGGGCGCCGCACACGCAGGCATCCGCATCGCCGACGACCGGCAGCAGACCGTGGAGCTGCCACGGCCGGCCGCTCGCATCGTGTCGCTGCAGCCCTCGCTCACCGAGACGCTTTGCGCCCTGGGCGCCTGCGATCGCCTCGTCGGCGTGGACCGGCACTCCAACTGGCCCGAGTCGGTGCGCCAGCTGCCGCAGGTGGGCAGCCTGGCGGACGCGCACGTGGAGCGCATCATCGCGCTGCGGCCCGATCTGGTGCTGGTGCGCCCGCGCAACCGCGTGGTCGAGCGGCTGGAGGGCCTGGGCATCAAGGTGCTGGCGCTGGACGCCAAAACGCATGCGGACATGCGGCGCAACATGGAGGCGGTGGCACAGGCCATCGGCAAGCCAGGGGCGGGCGAAGCGCTGTGGCACCGCACCGACGTGCGGCTGGACGAAGCCCGCGCCCGGGTCCCGGCCGCGTGGCAAAGCCGGCGCGTGTACTTCGAACTGCACGGCGGCTCGGCGGCGGCGAGCGAGGCCTCATTCATCGGCGAAACGCTGGCCCGCCTGGGCCTGCGCAACGTGGTGCCCGGCAGCCTGGGCGCGTTTCCCAAGCTGGGCCCGGAATATGCGGTGCGCGCCGAGCCCGACCTGCTCATCACCAACGAAGGCCGGGGCACGCCGCCGATCGCCGCGCGCCCCGGCTGGGGCACCATGGAGGCGGTGCAGCGCGGTCGGTTCTGCCGCATCGCCGAATCGCACTTCGACGTGATGGTGCGGCCGGGTCCGCGCATTGACGAGGCGGCGCGGGAAATCCTGGATTGCCTGGCATCGGTGGACCGGCGCTCCACGCCGCCGTAATGGCCGTGGCGGCAGCGATGATACGGACATGCAGGGGTGCTATTAAAAATATAGCGATATGCCCTAGTATCAATTGCCCTCCAGGCCATTTTGGCACTGAGAACGCCGCTGATTCAGCGGTGGCAGCTCACCTTTCCATAGCGGCTGGCAGGTCCTCCACGCCATCCGCCCTCCAATAGCGCGCCTGCCACCACTGCGCCAGCCGCTCGGCCCGGTGCAAGGGCACGCGGGCCACGTCGAAATCCACCACGCAGGCCTCGCGCGCCACCGCCGGCCGGCCCGGCTGCTCGCGCGTGCGAGCGTCGGTGAGCAGCCAGAGCCACCCCTGCCGCCCGCGCGCGCCCTGCAGCACCTGGGCCGCCCGGTTCACCGCGCCGTGCAGCGGCGTGCCGCCCCCGCCGCCGATGGGCGACACCCAGCCGTCGCTCCAGGCGGGTGCGCGCTGGGGCGGCACGCGCAACTGCACGCCGCTGCCACCGAAGCACAGCAGCGCCACGTCGTCGCGGTGACGGTAGGCCTCGCCCATCAGCGCCAGCAGCACGCCCTTGGCGCGCGCCAGGGCGCCGCTCGCCACCATGGAGGCCGAGCAGTCCAGCACGAAGCAATGCAGCCGCCCGGTGCGGGCCTGTACGGGCTGGTGGCGCAGGTGTTCCCGCTGCAGTTGAACAGCAGCACCCCGCGCCATGAAGGTGCGCGGCCAGTCCCAGGGCCCCGGCTCGCCGCCGCGCAGGTCAGGCGTTCCATCGCCCCGCCCCCGTTCTCCCTGGCGCGCCGCGGCACGCCCGGGGCGGGGGCTCAGGCTTTTTTTGGTGCGCTGTCCTGCCCGCCGCGCGGCACCAGCGGCCGCACGGGTTTGAAGGCCTGGGTGCCCACGGGTTCGGGGGGCAAGGCGCCCCAGTCCGCAGCCCCGGTGGAAAGGGCGCCGCCGCTGTCGGCAGGGCCATCTCCCTCGCTCCTCCCATCCCCTGGTGTGGCGCTTTCGCTCGGGCGGCCCTCCCGCTGCGTACCCGGGGGCTTCTCCGCGCTCGGCCCCGGGGCCGGCAGGGGCGGTGGCGGCGCCCCGGCATCCGCGTGGCGGCGGTGCGCGAGCACCAGTTCCGCGACCGGCGCCACATGGCGGGCCTCCACAGCGGAGGCGCCTTCCCAAGCAGCCAACGCGCGGGCGGCGCGCAACATCACGATGTCCGCGCGCAGCCCATCCACGCGGGCGGCGATGCAGCGCTCGCCGACATCGGCCAGCACCGCATCCGGCCACGGCAGCGCGCCGGGCTGGGCGATGCGCTCGCGCGCCGCGCGCAGACGCTGCGCCAGATCGGCCTGGGCGTCGGCAAAGCGCGCGCGAAAACCTTCCGGGTCCATGTCGAACGCCAGGCGCGAGCGCACGATGGCCTGGCGCTCGGCCGGCTCCACCACGTTCGCCAGGCGCACGCAAAGGCCCAGCCGGTCCAGCAGCTGCGGGCGCAACTGGCCCTCTTCCGGATTCATGGTGCCCACGAGCACGAAGCGCGCGGCGTGGCGGTGCGAGATGCCGTCGCGCTCCACCACGTTGACGCCGCTGGCGGCCGCGTCCAGCAGCACGTCGACCAGCGCATCGGGCAGCAGGTTGATCTCGTCCACGTAGAGCACGCCGCCGTGCGCGCGCGCCAGCAGGCCGGGCGCAAAGCGCACCGCGTTGCCGGCCATGGCCTGTTCCAGGTCCAGCGTGCCGGCCAGGTGTTCCAGCGAGGCGCCGAGCGGCAGCGTGACGAAGGGCGCGCCTTCGATCAGCTCGGCCAGGGCGCGCGCGGCGGTCGATTTGGCCGTGCCGCGCGGGCCTTCGATCAGCACGCCCCCCAGCTGCGGATCAATGGCGGCGAGCAGCAGCGCCTGGCGCAGTTGCGGCTGGCCGGCAACGGCGGCGAAGGGAAAAAGCGCGGGCAGGGAAGGAGTGGCGTCTTGCATGCGGAGGGGTGGGGGAGGCGATGTCAGCGCCGATCGTGGCCTTGGCCATGCGGTCGATGCGGTCCGGCTGCCAGGGGCGGTGTTGCGGGCCGTGTTGCGGCCCGTTGTGCAGATCGGGGGGCGTGGGGTGTCATCCGCGGGCGCCCTCCTGCGATTGCTCGTGCTCCAGCAGCAGGTCTTGCAGCGCCTGGCGGTAGTCGCCCGGCGCCTGCCACAGGCCGCGCTGCATGGCCTCCAAAAGGCGCTCGAGCATGTCGCGCAAGGCGGCGGGGTTGTGGGTGCGCACGAAGTCGCGGGTGCCGGCGTCCAGCACATAGGCATCGGCCACCAGAGCGTAATGGTGGTCGCTCACCTGGCGCGTGGTGGCATCGAAGCCGAACAGGTAGTCCACCGTGGCCGCCATTTCGAAGGCGCCCTTGTAGCCGTGGCGCTTGGCGCCGTCGATCCACTTGGGGTTGGTGACGCGCGCGCGCACCACCCGGCCGATCTCTTCCTTCAGGGTGCGGATGCGGGGCGCCTGCGGGTTGGCATGGTCGCCGTGGTACAGGGCGGGCTGCCGCCCCGACAGGTGCCGCACGGCGGCGGCCATGCCGCCCTGGAACTGGTAGTAGTCGCTGGAGTCGAGCAGGTCGTGTTCGCGGCTGTCCTGGTTCTGCGCCACCACGTCCAGGCCCTGCAGGCGGCGCGCGAGCGCATCGCCCGCGGGCTCGCCCGCGGCATCCTGCCCGTAGGCATGGGCGCTCCAGCCCACGTAGGCGCGGGCCAGATCGCCGTCGTCCTGCCAGTCGCCGGTCTGGAACAGGCCGTTCAGGCCCGAGCCGTAATGGCCGGGCGGTGCGCCGAACACGCGCCAGCCGGCCTGGCGGCGTGCAGCGGCCGCGTCCACGCCCCGCTGCTGCAGCGCGGCGCATTCTTCGAGGATGCGGGCGCGGATGGGGTTTTCCTCGGCGTCCTCGGCCTCCAGCGCCGCCACGGCCTGCACGGCCGCATCGAACATCTGGACCGTGCCGGGGAAGGCATCGCGGAAAAAGCCGGAGATGCGCAGGGTGACGTCGATGCGCGGGCGGCCCAGCCCCACACGCGGCACCACCTCGAAATCGACCACGCGCTGGCTGCCCGCCGCCCAGCGGGGCCGCACGCCGATCAGCGCGAAGGCCTGGGCGATGTCGTCGCCGCCCGTGCGCATGGTGGCCGTGCCCCAGACCGAAAGGCCCAGCGTGCGCGGGTACTCGCCGTGCTCCTGCAGGTAGCGCTCCAGGATGCGCTGGGCGGACTGCTGGCCCAGCTCCCAGGCGGTGCGGGTGGGAATGGCGCGCGTGTCCAGGGTGTAGAAGTTGCGCCCCGTGGGCAGTACGTCGGGCCGGCCGCGCGACGGCGAGCCGCTCGGGCCCGGCGGCACGAACAGCCCGCGCAGGCCGCGCAGCAGCTGCCCCAGTTCTTGGCCACCGCAGGCGTCCAGCGCGGGCGCCAGCGTGCCCTGCACCCGCGCCAGCACGGCCTGCGTGCGCGGCCAGGCTGCGGCCGGCGCGCCGTCCTCCAGCAGTTGCTGGGCGAGCAGCTCCAGCCGCTCGCGCGTGTCGCCGTGGTGCCGCCAGGGGCTGGCGTCCACTGCCTGCAGCGCTTGGGGCCGCGGGCCCTGCCAGGGCTGCGCCGCCTCGATCTGCAGCGGGTCGAAGGGATCGCCGGGCAGCAGGTCGTCGGCCAGGGCCTGCAGCAGCCCGGCCTGAGCGCCCTGCCCGTCGCCGGCCGGGTAGCGGGCCAGCGCCAGCAGCGTGTCGCGCCGCTGGCGACCCGCCGGCGAGGCGCCGAAGACATGCAGGCCATCGCGGATCTGCGTTTCCTTCAGCTCGCACAGGTAGGCGTCGATGCGCGCGAGGATGGCATCGTCGTCCGGCGCGCCGCCGGCCGGCGCGGCCAGGTCCAGCTCCTCGAGCAGGTGCTGGCGGCGCACCGCATCCAGGATCTGCCGGCGCAGCAGCGTGGCGCGGCGCGCGTCCACCAGCAGCGCGTCGTAGTACTCGTCCACCAGGCGCTCCAGGTCCTGCAGCGGGCCGTGGTTTTCGGCGCGGGTGAGCGGCGGCATCAGGTGGTCGATGATGACCGCCTGGCTGCGGCGCTTGGCCTGCGCGCCCTCGCCCGGGTCGTTCACGATGAAGGGGTACAGGTGGGGCAGCGGCCCCAGGATCGCATCAGGCCAGCACACCTGCGACAGCGCCAGGCTCTTGCCGGGCAGCCATTCGAGGTTGCCGTGCTTGCCCACGTGCACCACCGCGTCGATGGCGAACACATCGCGCAGCCAGAAGTAAAAGGCCAGGTAGCCATGCGGCGGCACCAGCTCGGCATCGTGGTAGCTTGCGTAGTCCTGCGCACCGGCAGTGCCCTGCCCTGGCGCCGCCGCATTGGCGCGCGCCGGCTGGATGCCGATGAACACGTTGCCCAGCCGCAGGCCCGCGATCATGAAGCGGCCCTGGCGCAGCAGCGGGTCGGCCTCGGGCGGGCCCCAGCGGTCCTGGATGGCTTGCGCCATGCCCTCCGGCAACGCGTCCAGCCGCGCGCGGTAATCGGCCAGGGCGTAGCTCTGCCAGGCGGGACGCAGCGGCCACTGCGCGGGGTCGTTCGCAATGCCCTGCTGCAGCACGCGCATGAGCACGTCGCCATCGGCCGGCACGGCCACGGCATCGCCCAGGGCGTAACCCTCGGCGCGCAGGTGCTGCAGGATGCCGATCACCGACGCGGGTGTGTCCAGGCCCACGCCGCTGCCCAGGCGCCCCTCGCTGCCGGGGTAGTTGGCCAGCACCAGCGCCAGCCGTTTGTCCGGGTTGGGAAGGCCCCGCAGCCGGCACCAGCGCTGGGCCAGCGCAGCGACGAACGCCACCCGATCGGGCTCGGGCTGGTAGGCCACCACGTCGGCCTGCGTGAAGGCGCAGCGGTGCGACAGCCCCTTGAAGCTGATGGCGCGGGTGACGATGCGCCCGTCCATCTCGGGCAGCACCACCTGCATGGCGATGTCGCGCGGACGCAGGCCCTGGCTGTCCGCCCACCAGTCCTCGCGGTTTCCGCCGCTGGCGATCACCTGCAGCACCGGTGCATCGCCCGCGAGCGCGGCCCCCTCCTCCAGCGCCGCGAAGGCCGTGGTGTTCAGCACGAGCTGCACCGCATGCTGGCGGCACAGGTCCTGCAGGGTGGACAGGCACAGCGGGTCCTTGAGCGAATCGAGCGCCACCGGCAAGGGGTTGAGCCCCTGGCCGGCCAGCGCCAGCGCCAGCGCGTCGAACGCCGCGGTATTGCCCGCCATGAGGTGCGAGCGGTAGAACACCAGCGCCACCACCGGCGCGCCCGGCACCCAGGCCGCGCGCAGATCGTCGATGCCGGGCACGGTATGCCCCGCCGGACGCGCCACGCCCAGCGCCGGCGGCACATGCACGGCGGCCTGCGGCAGGCTGCGCGGCGGCAGCGGCGCATCGCCATGATCCAGCCCGTGGAAGGCCACCGCGCGCAGGAACTGCAGCGCATTGCCCGCGCCGCCGGCGCGCAGGTACTGCCACAGCCCATGGCACACCGAAGGGGGCAGCGTGCTGCGCTCCACCAGGTGCGGGTCCTCCTGCAGGTCGCCCGAGAACATGGCCAGTCGCTGCCCCTGCCGGCGCGCGAGCGCGCCGATCTGCTGGATGCCGTAGGGCCAGGCCGATTCGGAACCCAGGTGGTCCACGATCACCACGCGCGCGTGGCGCAGCACTTCGTCCAGATACAGGTCCAGCGACGCGGGCTGGCGCAGGTACAGCAGATTGGCCACCCGCACCGAGGGAAAGCCCGGCTGCGTGCGCGCCAGTTCGGCACAGGCGGCCGAAAGCAGCGCGAGCGTGGTGTCGGCCGAACTGAGCACGACGATGTCCGCCGGGCTCTGGTCCAGGCGGGTGATGACGGTCTCGTCCTCGACGAAGCCGCCCGGGCGGGTGCTCAGCAGGTGCATGCGGGCGGGCCGGGCCGGACTATCGCGCCCGCATCAGGCGGCCACGCCGTCGAGCCCGGCACGCAGCGCGGTGGCATCCAGCGCCTGGCCGATGAACACCAGCCGCGTGCGGCGGTCCTCGCCCTCGCGCCATGCGCGGTCGAAGTGGTGATCCAGGCGCTGGCCCACGCCCTGCAGCAGCCAACGCATGGGCTTGCCCGGAATGGCGGCGAAGCCCTTCACGCGCAGGATGGCGTGCTGCTCCACGAGGCCCGCCAAGGCGGTCAACAGGCGGTCGCGGTCCACGGCCGGCAGGTCGATCACGTGCGCGTCGAACTCGTCGTGGTCGTGGTCTTCTTCATGGTCATGGTGGCTCTGGCGCTGGTCGATGGAGGCCTCGGACGCCTTGGACAGGCCCAGCAGCACATCCAGTGGCAGGCGGCCCTGCTCGGACTGCACCACCTTCACGGACGAGGGAATCTCCTCGCGCACCAGCGCCTGCACGCGGGCCAACGCATCGGCGTCCACCAGGTCGGTCTTGTTGAGCACGACCAGGTCCGCGGCGGAGAGCTGGTCCTCGAACAATTCATGCAGCGGCGACTCGTGGTCGAGGTTGGGGTCGGCGCGGCGCAGGGCGTCCACGGCCTGCGGGTTGGCGGCGAACTGGCCGCTGGCGGCGGCCGGCGTGTCCACCACCGTCACCACCGCATCCACGGTGAACACGTTGGCGATCTCCGGCCACTGGAAGGCCTGCACCAGCGGCTTGGGAAGGGCCAGGCCCGAGGTCTCGATGAGCACCGCATCGATCTGGTCGCGCCGCTCGGCCAGCAGCTTCATCACCGGGAAAAACTCTTCCTGCACCGTGCAGCACATGCAGCCGTTGGCCAATTCGTAGAGCGCGCCTTCGCGCTCGTTGCCCGCGTCGTCGCAGCCGATGCCGCAGCCCTTGAGGATCTCGCCGTCGATGCCGAGTTCACCGAACTCGTTGACGATCACCGCGATGCGGCGGCCGTCGGCGTTGTCGAGGATGTGGCGCAGCAGCGTGGTCTTGCCGCTGCCCAGGAAACCGGTGACGATGGTGGCGGGAATCTTGGACGTTTGCATATCGGTTCTTTCGGTGCCGCAGACGGCGTGACTGCGGAATTATCCGGGAATCGGCCGAACCGTCTCCCGCGGGACAGGCGGCGCGGCCTGCACACCTCCCAAAGTGGAGCCTGCACCATAATCGTGACCCTGTGCCCTGCGGCGACGGGGCGTGCCAACAGGCATGCGGACCGCTCCCCGCCCCCCGGCGGCACGGCCCTTTCGCCCGTCCCCTGCTCCACACCGAATCCATGAACCCTGAAGCCCACAACATCTGGCGCGCACCGCGCTGGGCCCTGGCCGTCCTGCTGGCGCTGCTGGGCATGCTGGGCCCATTTTCGATCGACACCTACATCCCCGCGTTCTCGGGGATCGCCGCCGCGCTGGGCGCATCGCCGGTGGAGATGCAGCAGACGCTGTCGGCCTACCTGTTCGGCTTCGCCTTCATGACGCTGTTCCACGGAGCGCTGTCGGACAGCTTCGGGCGCAGGCCCGTGGTGTTGTGGGGCATTGCCGTGTTCACCCTGGCGTCGGCCGGCTGCGCCCTGTCGGAGAGCATCGGCCAGTTGGTCATCTTCCGCGCGCTGCAGGGCCTCTCGGCAGGTGCCGGCATCGTGGTATCGCGTGCGGTGATCCGCGACATGTTCCCGCCCGCCCAGGCGCAGCAGGTGATGAGCCAGGTCACCATCTATTTCGGCGTGGCACCGGCCATCGCGCCCATCATCGGCGGCTGGCTGTTCGTGCACGCGGGGTGGCACAGCGTGTTCTGGTTCCTGACCGGCGTCGGCGCGACGCTCTGGCTGGCCAACTACCGCCTGCTGCCGGAAACGCTGCATGCCGAGCAGCGCCAGCCCTTCAATGCGCGGCACTTGCTGCGCGGCTACTGGGAGCTGGGCTCGAGCCCCCGCTTCCTGCTGCTGGCACTGGCCAGCGGCGTGCCGTTCAACGGCATGTTCCTGTACGTGCTGGCCGCGCCTGCCTTCCTGGGCGACCACCTGGGGCTGGCTCCCACGCATTTCTTCTGGTTCTTCGTGCTGACGATCTCGGGCATCATGGGCGGCGCCTGGCTCAGCGGGAGGCTGGCAGGGCGCATCGCGCCCAAGCGGCAGATCCGCCACGGCTTTCTGATCATGTTCTCGATGTCCATCCTGAACCTGCTGGCGAACTGGCTGTTCAAGGCACACGTTTCCTGGGCATTGCTGCCCATCGCCGTGTTCGCGTTCGGCTGGGCGCTCATGGTGCCCGTGGTCACCCTGCTGGTGCTGGACCTGCATCCGGAGCGGCGCGGCATGGCCTCTTCGCTGCAGGCCTTCGTGGGGTCGTCTGCCAACGGGCTGGTGGCCGGGGTGGTCGCCCCCCTGGTCATGCATTCCACGCTGTGGCTGGCCGGTGCCTCACTGGGAATGATGTGCGTGGGGCTGGGAGCCTGGGTTTACCTGCACCACCGTTGGCCGGACGTCGGCCGCACCGCATCGGCGGGCTGACCCCGGATCGTTCACGCGCCGCCCCAGCGCGGCGCCAGCCTTCGCCTCAATTGCTGCCCCGGCGGCGATCCGTCTCGCGGGCCTGGTAGTAGCGCATCTTCTCGGCGTACATGGCCTGGTCCGCCCGGTTCACCGCGGCCTCCAGCTGATCGCCCGAAGAGGCACTCGAGATTCCCATGGACAGGCTCAGCGGCCGGCCGGGATAGAACTGGTTGTTCAGGTCCAGCAGCGAGTTGATGCGTTCCATGAGGGAATGCGCACCCCGTTCGTCGGTCGCAGGCATCAGCACGGTGAACTCGTCGCCGCCGATGCGCGCGGCGCATGCCGGCGCATCCACGGCCTTGGCCAGCACCTCGCCCACGCGGCGCAGCATGGCATCGCCGGCCGCATGGCCTTCTTCATCGTTGATCGACTTCAGACCGTTCATGTCGATCACGAGAACGGCCACCGGCCAGGGGCCCTTGCGCGTGAGCCGGTTCAGTTCCTCGACATAGAAAGCCCGGTTGCGCAGCTGGGTCAGCACGTCGTGCTTGCCCAGGTATTCCAGGTACGCCTCCGCCTTTTTGCGCGCGGTGATGTCCACCAGCGACAGCAGCACCATGCTCCAGTCGTGCGCATGCTCGGGCAGGATGGCGAATTGCATGTGGATGTTCACGGCTTCGCCGGAGAGGGAGTAGTTCACCACCTCGCGCTGCTGGAAAAGCCTGCCGTCCCACAAGTCCAGCAACTGCTCCGCAAAGGATTCCTGCATTTCCCCCCGGAACACCTTGCCGATCCGGTGCAGCAGCATCTCCTTGGACTCGGCCCCGAACATCGACAGGGTTTCCTGATTGACGTCGATCACGCGGATTTCGTGCATGCATCGCACCACGAACTCGGGGTGCACCTTGAGGAAGGTCTTGAAATCGCGGATGCCCTGCGCCCGCACGTCGTCGAGCAGCCGCTTGACCGCGGTGAAGTCCTCCACCCACAGCGACACCGGCGAATTCTCGAAGAGGCCGCGCGCATACAGCTCGCTCTCCTTCAGGGCACGGCTTGCCTGGTGCTGCGCGGTGTTGTCCTCCAGGGACACCAGCACGCGGCTCCAGTCGTCCTCATGCCCGGGCAGGATGCGTCCGCGGATCTGCACGTCGAGCCGGCGGCCATCGAGCGTGTAGTTGACCGCCTGGTTGGAAAACTCGGTCGCCCCGGACCACAGCTGCAGAATCTCGGGCAAGGCCTGCGCGTGCATGTCGTCGCGAAACACCTGTCCGAGAGAGGCCTCCAGCGTGGCCTGGTCCGGCGCGGCGAACAGTTCCAGCGTCCGCTGGTTCACCTTGATGACCTTGAGGCAATGGCTGTACTGCCACAGGCAGGAGGGGTCGTTTCGGACGTGCTCGGCGATGTCTTGCACCCCTTCGCTGCGCCAGCGGGCAAAGAGTTGCTTGAGCGCGCTGTAGTCCTCCAGCCAGAGCGACACGGGCGCAAGGTCGAACATGTGTTCGAAGTCCGCGTCCGAGGACGAGGGCAAAGAAGACGGCATCGGGAACCTCCAATCAAGCGAACGATTGTCGGGCAGACGCCGACCGTACCGTTCCATCGTGTGGTCCGCCCATAAAAAAAGCCAACCCCGAAGGGTTGGCTTTTGCAGTCAGCGGCAGTCCGCGCGCCGATCAGCGGGCAGGGCGTGCAGGGCGCTTGCGTGCATCGTGCGGCACGAAAGGCTTGCCGCCGCCGGCTCCGGGCTTCGCGAACGCCGGCTTGCGGGGAGCGAATTCGCCACGGGGGGCGAAATCACCACGCGGAGCGAAGTCGCCGCGCGGAGCGCCGCCTTCGTTGCGGCCACCGCCGAAGCCATTGCCACGGGCTGCGTCGCCGAAGCCGGGCTTGCGGCCATAGCCATCGCCATCGCGGCGGGCACCGCCGCCGAAGCCGCGGTCATCGCGCGGAGCGGCATGGCCGCCAGCACCTTGGTAGCCACCACCAGCAGCACGGGGAGCGGGAGCGCCACGGCCACCGAAACCGCTGCGGTCGTTGCCCGCAAAGCCGCCACCGAAACCGCCACGGCCTGCGCCGGCCGGCTTGCGATCGCGCGAGAAGCCGTCACGGCTCTCGTAGCCACCCTGGCGGCCACGGCCACCGAACTCGGGGCGGGCCTGCGGCGCGCGTTGCTGCGGCTCCAGGCCAGGCACCACTTCCGACTTGAACTGCTGCTTGCTGTAGCCTTCGATGTCGAAGATCTTGCGGCGATCGCGGAACTCGGCGAACGTCACAGCCAGGCCGTCGCGGCCTGCACGGCCGGTGCGGCCGATGCGGTGGGTGTAATCCTCAGCCTTCATCGGCAGGCCGTAGTTGAACACGTGCGTGATCGTGGGCACATCGATGCCGCGGGCGGCGACGTCGGTGGCCACCAGCACCTGCACCTGGCCGCTGCGCAGCGCCATCAGGCGGCGGTTGCGAAGGCCCTGGCTCAGGGCGCCGTGCAGCGCCACGGCCGAGAAGCCTTCCTGCTGCAGGTCGTTGGCCAAGCCGTCGCATTCGACTTGCGTGCTGGCGAACACGATGGCCTGGTTGATCGTCGTGTCGCGCAGCCAGTGGTCCAGCAGCTTGCGCTTGTGCTGGGCGTTGTCGGCCCAGAACAGCACCTGCTTGATGTTGGCGTGCTTCTCCTGTGGGGAGTCGATCTGGATCTTCTTGACCGAAGCACCGTTGTCGTGCATCACACGCATGGCCAGTTGCTGGATGCGCGGTGCGAACGTGGCACTGAACATCATGGTCTGCTGGCGCTGGGCGGTCAGTTGGTTCAGTTCGGCCAGATCGTCCGAGAAACCGAGGTCGAGCATGCGATCAGCTTCGTCCACCACCAGGAACTGCACTTGGTCGAGCTTGATCTGCATCGAGCGTTGCAGGTCCAGCAGGCGGCCGGGCGTGGCCACCACGAGGTTGGCGTTCTGCAGCTTGGCGATCTGCAGCTGGTACGGAATGCCGCCCACCACATTGGCCACGCGCAGGCCGCGGCAATGCTTGACCAGTTCGATGGCGTCATGGGCCACTTGCTGGGCCAGTTCGCGGGTGGGGCACAGAATCAGGGCACCAGGTGCGGCGGCCTTGAAATTGCGGGGGTTGGTCGGGTCCTTGCGTTTGCGCTTGGGGGCCGGCTCGCCACGGGCCAGGGCTTCTGCAACGGAACGGTCGAACTCGTCGCGGGCGGCGGCATCGGCTTCGGCCTGCTGGCGGATCAGCGTGTGCAGCACGGGCAGCAGGAACGCGGCGGTCTTGCCGCTGCCGGTCTGGCTCGAAACCATCAGGTCGATGAACTGGCTGGACTCATCACCCGAGCCCATGGCCAGAGGAATGGCACGCTCCTGCACACCCGTGGGCTGGGTGTAGCCCAGGTCGGCCACAGCCTGCACCAGTTCGGGGGCCAGGCCCAGACGCACGAAGCCGTTGGGCAACGCGGGTGCCGCGTCTTCCGCCACAGCGGCGGATTCAGTGGATTCGATGGATTCGCCGGCTTCGATCGCGGACGATTCCAGCGTTTCAACGGCCATGGAAGATTCAGCAGGCGCGAATTCGCCCTGCACTTGCAAAGTGTCGGTCATATTTTTCTCACACGAAGACGGCCGCAGGCGTGGCCTGCGGAGGCTTCGTCAATGGTTAAAAAACATCAACCATCAAACGAAACCAGCGCCAGCATGTTGCTGGGCAGGTGGGCATTAGCGCGGGATCCAGGCTGAAGGTTTTCAGCAGGCCGCAGGCCCAGTGTGTGAAGGGAGATGCACAAACTGCGCGATATTTCCGCGCAGCCGGCGATTATCGCACGGCTGGGGGTTTCCCGCAATGCACTTGGGTTAAAGAACGCGTTAGGCGCTCAAAGCGCCAGCAGGTGGGTGCGGTAGTGCGCAAGTTCGTCGATCGATTCGTGCACATCCGCCAGGGCCGTGTGCCTCTGCGCCTTCTTGAAGGAGGTGTAGGCCTCGGGCTTCCAGCGCTTGGCCAATTCCTTGAGGGTGCTGACATCCAGGTTGCGGTAATGGAAAAACGTTTCCAGCCGCGGCATGTACCGGACCAGAAAACGGCGGTCCTGCCCGATGCTGTTGCCGCACATGGGCGCCGTGCCCTTCGGCACATAGCGCGAGAGGAATTCGATGATCTGTTGCTCTGCCTCGGCTTCGGTCACCGTGGAGGCGCGCACCTTGTCGATCAGGCCGCTGCGGCCGTGTGTGCCCTTGTTCCATGCGTCCATTCCGTTGAGCAGCGCATCCGACTGATGAATGGCGAACACGGGGCCCTCCACGCGAGGGCTGAGCGTCGGTCCCGTGACCACGACGGCGATCTCCAGCACGCGGTCGGTGTCCGGGTTCAGACCGGTCATTTCGCAGTCGAGCCAGACGAGGTTCTGGTCGGATTTGGGTAGCACAGGCACAGTGGGGTTGGCGATATCGGACATGGCCGGCATTGTCGCCGATGGCCTAAACTCGCCGGACATGCCCACCCCTGCCCCTTCCGCGTTGCTCGCGCCCTCCACCCTTCTCACCCTGCTGTTCGCCGCCTTTCTGGTGGCGGGGCTCGCACTCCGGTTCTGGCTGGCATCGCGCCAGATCCGCCATGTGGCCCGGCACCGCGACGCCGTGCCTGCCCCGTTCGCCGGCCGGATACCACTCGCAGCCCACCAGAAAGCGGCCGACTACACCATCACCAAGGCCCGCTTCGGCCTGCTGGAGATGGCACTGGGCGCCGCGGTGCTGCTGGGCTGGACCCTGCTCGGCGGGCTGGATGCACTGAACCAGTTCCTGCTCGATGCACTGGGTGGCGGCATGGTGCAGCAATTGGCGTTGCTGGCGGCCTTTGCGGCCATCAGCGGGTTGATCGACCTGCCCGCCACGCTCTACCAGACCTTCGTGATCGAACAACGCTTCGGCTTCAACCAGATGACGGCGCGCCTGTGGCTGGCAGACCTGGCCAAGTCCACCTTGATGGGCGCGGCCATCGGCCTGCCCATCGCGGCACTGATCCTGTGGCTTATGGGTGCGTCCGGCCCCCTGTGGTGGCTGTGGGCCTGGGGCGCGTGGATGGGATTCAACCTGCTGCTCATGGTGGTCTATCCGATCTTCATCGCGCCGCTGTTCAACCAATTTCAGCCGCTGGAAGACGAATCACTCAAGGCCCGCGTCACGGCCCTCATGCAGCGTTGCGGCTTTGCAGCCAAAGGGCTTTTCGTGATGGACGGCAGCCGCCGCAGCGCCCATGCCAACGCCTATTTCACGGGGTTCGGCGCAGCCAAGCGCGTCGTGTTCTACGACACCCTGCTGCGCCAGTTGTCCCCCAGCGAAGTCGAGGCGGTGCTGGCCCATGAACTGGGGCATTTCAAGCACCGCCACATCGTCAAGCGCATCGTGAGCCTTTTCGCGCTGAGCCTCGCGGGCTTTGCGCTGCTGGGCTGGCTTTCCACGCAGGGCTGGTTCTACACGGGGCTGGGCGTGCTGCCCAACCTGTCGCTGGAAGGCGTGGCCGGCTCTGCGCCCAACGATGCCCTGGCGCTGCTGTTGTTTTTGCTGGCGGCGCCGGTGTTCACCTTTTTCATTTCCCCATTGTTTGCGCAGCTGTCGCGCCGCCACGAGTTCGAGGCCGACGCTTATGCCGTGGCCCAGACCAATGGCAGCGACCTCGCCACGGCCCTGCTGAAACTTTACGAAGACAATGCCTCCACCCTCACGCCCGATCCCGTGTACGTGAAGTTCTATTACTCGCATCCGCCGGCCACCGAACGGCTGGCGCGCATGCCCAACCTGGCCCCGACACCATGACTTCGATGCTCAAGAAAAAAGACTGGTCCACGCAGACGCGGCGTGCTTTGACGGCGACGGAAATCGTCGCCAAGCTGGCCGACCTCGACGGCTGGAAACTGACAGGCGACGGCGCAGATGTGGCCATCGAAAAGACCTACCGCTTCGCCAACTACTACGAGACCATCTCGTTCGTGAACGCCGTGGCCTTCGTTGCCAACGCGCAGGACCATCACCCGGACCTGTCGGTGCACTACAACCGCTGCGTGGTGCGACTGAATACGCATGACGTGAATGGCATCTCGGCGACCGACATCGAATGCGCATCGCGCTTCGATGGCCTGCTCGCCGCATGACCACACCCCTTCCCCGCCATGGCTGAGCGCAGCGCACTGCTCGACGGCATCGTGGTGGCCAGCCACGGCCGCCATTGCCTGGTCGAATCGCCTGACGGCCAGCGCCGCATTTGCCATCCCCGCGGGAAAAAGAGCCAGGCCGTGGTGGGCGATCACGTCCTTTGGCAGGCCGCGCCGGCCGGCCAAGGGGACGAAGGCACCATCGAGAAGGTCAAGGAGCGCCGCAACCTGTTCTACCGGCAGGACGAAATCCGCACCAAGTCCTTCGCCGCCAACCTGGACCAGGTGCTGATCCTGATTGCCGCCGAACCCGTGTTCTCGGAAAGTCAGTTGGCCCGTGCGCTGATCGCGGCGGAAGCCGAGCGCATCACGCCGATCATCGCGTTGAACAAAAGCGATCTGGTCGAGCCCTTCGCCCGCGCGTGGGAGCGGCTGCTGCCGTACCGCCACATGGGCGGCAACGCGGCGGACGGCCACCACTATGGCGTGATGCCGCTGTCGCTGTCCGAGTCGGGCGAGGTGGACAAGGCCGCACTGATGGAGCGCCTGTCGGGCAAGACGACCCTGGTGCTCGGCCCCTCGGGCTCGGGCAAGAGCACGCTCATCAACCTGCTGGTGCCGGGCGCCACTGCGCTCACGGGCGAGATCTCCCAAGCGCTCAATTCCGGCAAGCACACCACCACCACCACGACCTGGTACTGGGTGGATGCCGAACGCCGCACCGCCCTGATCGACTCGCCAGGCTTCCAGGAATTTGGCCTGCACCACATCGGACCGGCCGATCTGCCGCGCTACATGCCCGACATCGGCCTGCATGCCCAGGGATGCAAGTTCTACAACTGCACGCACTTGCACGAGCCCGGCTGCGCGGTCATGGCGCAGGTGGACGGACTGCAAGGCGAATCACGCACCGGCGCAGATTCCATCAGCGCAAATCGCTATCAGATTTATAGCAATCTGTTTGCCGAGCTGAGCGAGCACCGGCATTGGTGATGGGACGGAACGGCGGCGCTTGTATGTTTCAGACCAGACCAGCGCGGTAGAGTTTGACTGCCGATGAGGCGGCCAGACCGGTCCGTGCAGCGTGTTATATACCGAATTTCAACCCGGCCACAACTCAAAACCAACCTTTCTTGTCAGACTCTCCGGACAACTCAGTCATCCATCTCACCTGCCAAGCCCGCAAGTATAGACCACTTTCCTCACCCCCGTAGGAAAAAGATGACAAAAAATTGTCATCAAGCCCCTCCCCTCACTCCGGCCTCCAACGCATCCACGAACAACGCGGCCACATCGCATCCTGTTTGGTCGTAGATCTCCTGGAAACAGGTGGGGCTGGTGACGTTGATTTCTGTGACGCACGTACCGATCACGTCGACGCCGGCCAGCAGCAGTCCCCGGCTCTGAAGAACAGCGCCCAGCGATCGACCGATTTCCATGTCTCTTTCCGTCAAGGGCTTGGCGACGCCCTTGCCGCCCGCCGCCAGGTTGCCCCGGACCTCCGTGCCCTGGGGAATGCGCGCCAAGCAATAAGGAACAGGCTTGCCCCCGATGATGAGGATGCGTTTGTCGCCGTCGACGATCTCCGGCAGGAATTTCTGCACCATCACGCTCTGCGAGCCCTCCTTATTGAGGGTTTCGATGATGCTTCCCAGGTTCAGGCCATCTTCCTTCACGCGGAAGATGCCCATGCCCCCCATGCCGTCGAGCGGCTTGAGGATGATGTCCCGGTGTTCCGCATGAAAGCGGCGGATGTCTTCCGCATCCCGCGTTACCAGCGTGGGGCCGATGAACTCCGGAAACTCCATGATCGCCAGCTTCTCCGGATGGTCGCGCAGCGCCCGGGGCTTGTTGAACACGCGTGCGCCCTCCCTTTCGGCCTGCTCCAGCAGGTGGGTCGCGTAGAAATACTCACTGTCGAAAGGGGGGTCCTTGCGCATGAGCACACAACCGAAGCCTGCCAACGGCACTTCGCGGTGGCCCTGAACGGTAAACCACGCCTCGGGCTGCCCGGTGAGCACGATGTCCTGCACCCGCGCCATCACCTGCCCGCCGCGCTGCCACGCGATTTGCGAGGGCTGGCACACGGAAATCGCATGGCCGCGCCGCTGGGCCTCGCGCATCATGGCGAAGGTGGTGTCCTTGTAGATCTTGAAATGTTCGAGCGGATCGGCGATGAAGAGGATGTTCATGGTCTGCGAAAGGAAGGGATCGGCTATGCGCCCGGTGCGCGCTTGCGGCCGTACTGTTGCACAAATAGCGCGAGGCTGCCGGCCGCCACGCCCCAGAAGGCCGAACCGATGCCCGCAATGGCCACACCGCTCAGCGTGACGAGGAAGGTGATAACCGCCGCCTCCCGATGCGAATCCTCCTTGAGCGCCGACGCCAGGCCGGTGCCGATGGTGCCGAGCAGCGCCAGCCCCGCGATGGTGCTGACCAGCTCCTTCGGGAACGCGCTGAGCAACCCGGTGATGACCGCGCCGAAGATGCCGATCACGATGTACAGGAACCCGCAGGTGACGGCCGCGGTGTAGCGGCGGGTGCGGTCTTCATGCGCTTCGGGACCCATGCACAGGGCGGCGGTGATCGCGCTGAAGTTGAGCGCGAAGGCCCCGAAGGGCGCGAGCACGAGCGTGGCCAGGCCGGTCATGGTGACCAAACGCGAAACGGGCAACCGGTAGCCGGTCGCGCGCATGACCGCCACGCCCGGCAGGTTCTGCGACGCCATGGTGACCACGAAGAGCGGCAGCGCCAGGCTGATCAGCGCCGGCAGGCTGAACTGCGGCGCCATGAACACGGGCGCGGCCAGCTCGAAGTGGACGGCGGACCAGGCCATCTGCCCGCTGCCGGCCGAAAAAGCCACGGCCACCGCGAGCGTCGCGACCACCGCATAGCGCGGCAGCAGCCGGCGCAGCACCAGATAGCAGACCAGCATGAGCAGCACCAGCGGCAGGGCGGTGTTGGCCGAGGCAAAGGCCTGCATGCCGAACCGGGCAAGCACGCCGGCCAGCAGCGCCGAGGCGATTTCCATGGGAATGCGGCCCATGATGCGCTCGAACCAGCCGGTGGCGCCGGCCAGCGCGATCAGCACCGCGCAGGCCATGAAGGCACCGACCGCCTCCCCCATGCTGAACCCGCTCGCGAGCCCCGCGGTGGCCAGGACGGCCGCGCCCGGCGTGGACCAGGCCACCATGACGGGCTGGCGCAGCAGCAGCGACGGCACCAGCGAACACAACCCCATCCCCAGGCCCAGGGCCCACATCCAGGAGGTGATCTGCGCCGGCGTGGCCTGGAACGCCTGGGCCGCCTGGAACACGATGGCCACCGAACTGGTGAAGCCCACCAGGACGGAAACGAAGCCTGCGGTAGCGGTCGAAAGGCTCAGGTCTTTGAAGAAGGACATGGGCCGCGATTCTGTCACCGGCCGCCGGCCCGACCTCGATCTGGTCGAATTGCTATTAACTTAATAGCAGCAAGGGCAATCAAACCGCCGGCATGCGGCAGAAAAGCCCATGAATTCTCAAATCTCGATCTTGGAGCCCAGTTCCACCACCGCATTGCCCGGCAGGTTCAGGAAGCCGGCGGCGCCGCTCGCGTTGTGGTGCATCTGCGCGAAGAGCTTCTCGCGCCACGGTGCCATGCCACTGCCGATCGTGGGGATGACGACATCGCGCGACAGGAAGTAGCTGGTGGTCATGGGTTCCAGCTCGCAGCCGCGCCCGCGCATCAGCGCCAGGGCGCCGGGCAGGTCGGGATCGTTCTTGAAGCCGTAGTGCACGATCACCTGCCAGCAGTCGCCGCCCAGGGGTTCGACCTGCAGCCGCCGGTCCAGCCCGATCCAGGGGACCTCGTGGCTGCGCACGGTCACGAACAGGTTCTGCTCGTGCAGCACCTTGTTGTGCTTGAGGTTGTGCAGCAGCGCATTGGGCACCGAGCCCGTCTCGGCCGTCAGGAAGACGGCGGTGCCGTCCACCCGGGTGGGCGGGCTGACGAAGACGGCGGTAAGGAAGTCGCGCAGGTCCAGGGAGTCGTCGCGCAGCTTTTCGTTGAGCAGCTCGCGCCCGCGCTTCCAGGTCATCATCAGGGTGAAGACGATGCCGCCGATCAGCAGCGGGAACCACCCGCCCTGGAACAGCTTGAGCAGGTTGGAACTGAAGAAGGCCAGGTCCACCACGAAGAACGAGCCCGTGGCCGCGACGCACAGGGCGAGCGGGTACTTCCAGCCGTACCGGATCACGAAGAAGGTGAGCACGGTGGTGATGAGCATGTCCAGCGTGACCGCGATGCCGTAGGCCGCCGCCAGGTCGCTGCTGGAGCGGAACATGACCACCGCCAGCACGATGGCGACGAACAGCATCCAGTTGACGAACGGGATGTAGATCTGGCCCGTGTCCCGCACGCTGGTGTGCAGGATGTTCAGGCGCGGCAGGTAGCCGAGCTGGATGACCTGCTTGGTCACGCTGAAGGCGCCGGTGATGAGCGCCTGCGAGGCGATGACGGTCGCCATGGTGGCCATGATGACCAGCGGGATCAGCGCCCAGTCGGGGGCCATCATGTAGAACGGGTTCTTCACCGCCTCGGGCTCGGCCAGCAGCAGCGCGCCCTGACCAAAGTAGTTGATGGTGAGCGCCGGCATCGCCACGCTGAACCAGGCCAGGCGAATGGGTTTCTTGCCGAAGTGGCCCAGGTCGGCGTAGAGCGCCTCGGCGCCGGTCACGCACAGCACCACCGCGCCCAGCACGATGAAGCTGGTGCCCGGGTTGTTCCAGATGAAGCCCAGCGCATGGTGCGGGCTCAGGGCGCCCAGGATTTCGGGGTGGCCGATGATGTGCGGGATTCCCAGTGCGGCCAGGCTCAGGAACCACACCAGGGTGATGGGCCCGAAGTAGCGCCCGATGCCGCCCGTGCCGCGTTTTTGCACCGCGAACAGGCAAAACAGCACGACAAGGGTGAGCGGGATGACGGCCTTGCCGAAGTGCGGCGACACCACTTCGAGCCCCTCGACCGCTGACAGCACCGAGATCGCAGGGGTGATGACCCCGTCGCCATAGAAGAGCGAAGTGCCGAAGATGCCGATGCACAGCAGCACGCTGCGCAGCCGGGGCTTGTCCTTCACCGCCTGGGAGGCCAGCGCCAGCATGGCGATGAGCCCGCCTTCCCCGTTGTTGTCGGCCCGCAGGACCAGCACCACGTATTTGAGCGAGACGATGGTGGTCAGCGTCCAGAAGAAGATGGACAGGATGCCGTAGACGTTCTGGGGCGTGAAGGCCACGTGTCCCGAGCCGAACACCTCCTTGACCGCATACAGCACGCTGGTGCCGATATCGCCATACACGACGCCGATGGCGCCCAGGGTGAGCGCCGCGAGCGAGGACTTGGAACTTTGCACAGACTGGCCCGCTGGCACCGGGGCCAACCGGGATTCCGATATTGGGGGACCGCTATTGTGGCGCGGCTCGCCCCCGATGGTTCGGCCCCCGCCCGGCTGTTGCAATGCAGCAACTGAGGCGGCCATGGCCGCCCCCTCCCCTGCCCGAGCGTGGCCGCGGGGCCGTCAGTCGTAGATCTCGGCCTCGGGGTTGGTGGCTTCCAGCTCGTAGCTGGCGGCGAGCATCGCCAGGCGCGCCACCACGCCATACATATAGAAGCGGTTGGGCGCGCTGGCGCCGGGGCGGGCGCCGGGCTGGGGCAGGTGCGTGCTGTGCTCGAAGGCCAGGGGCACGAAGCTCGCGCCGGGGGCGTTGAGGTTCTCGTCCACGCCGCGCTCGGCATGCATGCGGTAAAAGCCCCCGACCACGTAGCGGTCCATCATGTAGACGACCGGCTCGGCCACGGCCTCGTGCACCCGCTCCTGCGTGAGCACGCCTTCCTGGATGATCACGTCGCTCACCGCCTGCCCGTCCTTGATGACGGCCATCTTGTTCCGGGTCTTGCGGTTGAGCGCGTCCAGGTCCTTGGCGTCGCGCACGGTCATGATGCCCATGCCGTAGGTGCCGTTGTCGGCCTTGACGATGACGAAGGGCTTTTCGTTGATGCCGTATTCCTTGTACTTGCGGCGCACCTTGCCCAGCTGCGCATCGACGGCGGCGCGCAGCCCCTCCATGCCCGTGCCTTCGTTGAAGTCGACGCCTTCGCAGCGGCTGAACAGCGGGTTGATGAGCCACGGGTCGATGCCCAGCAGCTTGCCAAAGCGCTTGGACACTTCCTCGTAGCTCTGGAAATGGCGGCTCTTGCGGCGCACGCTCCAGCCGGCGTGCAGCGGCGGCAGCAGGTACTGCTCGTGGATGTCCTCCAGGATGCCCGGGGGGCCGGCCGAGAGGTCGTTGTTGAGCAAGATGGTGCAGGGGTCGAAGTTCTTGAGCCCCAGGCGCCCCTTGGTGCGGACCACGGGCTCGAGCGTGACGGAGTCGCCGTTGGGCAGGGTCACCGTGGTGGGCTTCTTGATCTCGGGGCTGATGGAGCCCACGCGCACGTTGAGCCCCGCCATGTTGAAGATGCGCTGCAGCTGGATCACGTTCGCCAGGTAGAACGTGTTGCGGCTGTGGTTCTCCGGCACGATGAGCAGGTTGCGGGCCTCGGGGCAGATCTTCTCGATGGCCGCCATGGCCGCCTGCACGGCCAGGGGCAGCATGTCGGTGGTCAGGTTGTTCCAGCCGCCGGGAAACAGGTTGGTGTCCACCGGAGCGAGCTTGAAGCCGGCATTGCGGATGTCCACCGACGTATAGAACGGGGGCGTGTGCTCCATCCACTCCAGGCGGAACCACCGCTCGATCGCGGGCATGGAATCGAGAATGCGCTGTTCGAGCTCGTTGATCGGTCCCGTGAGGGCGGTGATGAGATGCGGAACCATGAAAAGCCCTCGGAAGACGAAAGACGCGTTGAATTGTAGGGATATGGGGACGCGCCCCGGCTTCGCAACCCCGGCCGCCGGCTTTCGCCAGCGATGCGCCGCCCTAACCCGCCCGGGCCGCCCCCGGCTACCGCCGCCAGAACGCCGGGGTGAGCAGCACCATGAAGCTCAGGATCTCCAGCCGCCCGAGCAGCATGGCCAGGGTGCAGACCCAGAGCTGGAACTCGGTGAGCACCGCGTAGGTGGCCGACGGCCCGAGCAGCCCCAGGCCCGGCCCCGTGCAGTTGACGCTGGCCAGCACGGCGGAGAACGCGCTCACCAGGTCCAGGTCGGTCAGCAGCAGCACCATGCTCAGCACCGTCACCGTGGCGCCATAGACCAGCATGAACGCCAGCACCGAGAAGATCATGCGGTGGTCCACCACCGCGCGGCCCAGGCGCACGGGCTGCACGGCGCGGGGGTGGGCCAGGCGCGTCATCTCGCGGCGGGCCTGCTTCAGCAGGATCAGCATGCGCACCATCTTGATGCCGCCGCCCGTCGATCCCGCGCTGGTGGCCACGCCCGACAGCATGAGCATGAAGATCGGCGCGAACACCGGCCAGGCCAGGTAGTCGGTGGTGGCAAAGCCCGTCGTCGTGGCGACCGACACCACGTGGAAGAACCCGTGCCGCAGCGCCGCCAGCGGCGCATAGATGTCCTTGGCCCAGAGCAGCAGCGCGACGAACAGGCCGCCGCCCATCAGCGTGAGCACGGTGGCGCGCATCTCGGGGTCGCACCACAGGCTGCGCCAGTGGCCCTTGCGCAGCGCGACGAAATACAGCGCGAAGTTGCAGCTGGCCACCACCATGAACACCACCGCGATGGATTCGAGCAGCGGCGACTGGAAATGGCCGAAGCTGCTGTCGTGCGACGACAGCCCGCCCAGGCTCACCGTGGTGAACATGTGCATGACGGCATCGGCCGGCGGCATTCCGCCCAACCAGTAGGCCAGCGCACACGCCAGCGAAAAGAGCACGTACACGCCCCACAGTCCCTTGGCGGTTTCGGTCATGCGCGGGGTGAGCTTGGTGTCCTTGACCGGGCCGGCGGCCTCGGCCTTGAAGAGCTGGCTCGCGCCCACGCCCAGCAGCGGCAGCACGGCCACCGCCAGGATCAGGATGCCCATGCCGCCCAGCCACTGCATGAAGGTGCGCCACACGTTGATCGACAGCGGCAGCGCATCCAGCCCCGTCAGCACGGTGCCGCCCGTGGTGGTCAGGCCCGAGACGGCCTCGAAGTAGGCATGCGTGAACGATATCGGCCGGCCGATCTGGTGCATGGCCAGCAGCAGCGGCAGCGCGGCGAACAGCGGCAGCACCACCCACACGAGCGCGACGAGGATGATGCCGTGGCGCGGCTGCAGTTCGCGCGCCTGGTGGCGCAGACCCGCCCACAGCCCGCCGCCGCACAGCAGCGTGGCCGCCAGGGCGCCGGCGTATTGCGGCCACAGGCCGTCGCCCGTCCACCAGGAGGCCGCCAGCGGCACGCCGAAGGCCAGCGAGAACAGGGCGAGCAGCGCGCCCAGCACGCGCAGAACGGGAAGAAGGTCCGCCATGGTGTCGGTGTGGAAGGAAACGAAGAGGGTCGGGGGCGCGGGTTCAGAAGAACGTCGCGCCCAGGCGGAAGGCCTTTTCCACATCGCGCACCAGCCGCTTGTTCGGCAGGAAGAACACCACGTGGTCCCCGCTTTCGATCACCGTGTGGCTGCGCGGAATGATGACCTGGGGTTCGGCGAAGGCATCCGGGCCATCGCCCTCCGCCAGCGCCGCATCCGCGCCCGGCTCCGCGCCGGACAGCCCGCGCACGATCAGCCCCATGTGCACCTCGGGCGGCAAGTGCAGGTCGCCGACCTTGCGGCCCACCACGCGCGAGCTTTTGCGGTCGCCGCGCGCCACGATCTCCAGCGCCTCGGCCACGCCCCGGCGCAGGCTGTGCACGGCCTGCACGTCGCCGCGGCGCACGTAGGCCAGCAACTCGCCCAGCATGGCCTGCGCGGGCGACAGCGCGATGTCGATCTGCGTGCCGTGCATCAGGTCGGCGTAGGAGCGCCGGTTGATCAGCGCCAGCACGCGGCTCGCGCCCATGCGCTTGGCCAGCAGGCAGGCCATGATGTTGTCCTCGTCGTCGTCGGTGAGCGCGAGGAACAGGTCCACCTCCTCGACGTTCTCGTCGCCCAGCAGGTCTTCGTCCGTGGCATCGCCCTGCAGCACCAGCACCTCGGAGGGCAGCGTCGAGGCCAACTCGACGCAGCGGTCCGGATCGCCCTCGATCACCTTGATGTGAAAGCGCCCCCGCTGCGCCAGCTGCCGCGCCAGACGCAGGCCCACGCGGCCGCCGCCGGCGATCATGATGCGGCGCACCGCCCGAGCGGGCTGGCCGTCGCGCTGGTGCATGGCGGCCAGCACCTGGGGGATGTGCTCGCGCGCGGACAGCACGAAGACCTCGTCGCCCGCCGCGATGCGCGTGTCGCCGTCGCAGGCGATGAAGCGGTCTGGCTCTTCGGGAAAGCGGCGGTAGATGGCCACCATGCGCATGGCCACGTCCGGGATGCCGGCCCGCATGTCGGCGATGCGCACGCCCGCCACGGTCGCGCCGGCCCGCACGCGCACCGACACCAGGCAGGCCCGGCCGCCGGCGAATTCGCGCACCTGCAGCGCCTCGGGGTACTCCACCAGCTTGCCGATGTAGCGCGTCAGCGATTCCTCGGGGCAGATGATGCGGTCCACCGCGAAGCCGTCCTTGCCCAGCAGCAGCGCAGCCTGCTCGCGGTCGTGCTCGAAGCCGGAGGAGCGCACCCGCGCGATGCGTGTGGGCACGTTGAAGAGCAGCTGCGCGACCTTGCAGCACACGAGGTTGGTCTCGTCCTGCGCGGCGCAGGCGATGAGCAGGTCGGTGTCGCGCGCGCCGGCCTCGGCCAGCACCTCGGGGTCGATGCCGTTGCCCACCACGCCGCGCAGGTCGAAGCGCGATTCCAGATCGCGCAGGCGCTGGGCGTCCGTGTCGATGACGGTGATGTCGTTCTGCTCGGACACGAGGCTGTCGGCCACGCTGCAGCCGACGCGGCCCGCGCCGAGGATGATGATTTTCATGTCAGTGTTTTGGGCTGGGCCGGACCGCAGGCTCGATGGGGACCGTCAGCCGCGCACTTCGCCTTCGCCCAGCACCACGTACTTGAGCGAGGTCAGGCCCTCGATGCCCACCGGGCCGCGGGCATGGAACTTGTCGGTGCTGATGCCGATCTCGGCGCCCAGCCCGTACTCGAAGCCGTCGGCAAACCGGGTGCTGGCGTTGACCATCACGCTGGCCGAATCCACCTCGCGCAGGAAGCGCTGGGCGTGGCCGTGGTGGGTGGTGAGGATGGCGTCGGTGTGGTGGCTGGAGTAGCGGTTGATGTGGGCGATGGCCTCGTCCAGGCCGTCCACCACCTTCACGCTGATGATCGGGGCGAGGTATTCCTCGCTCCAGTCCTGCTCGGTGGCGGGCACCAGCTTCGCGCCCGGCACGCCGGCCAGCAGGGCGAGCGATTCGGGGCAGCCGCGCATCTCCACGCCCTTGGCGGCATAGACCGCGCCGATCTGCGGCAAAAAGGCGGCCGCCGCGCCGCGCGCCACCAGCAGGCTCTCGCTGGCGTTGCACGGGCTGTACTTGTTCGTCTTGGCGTTGTCGGCCACCTTCACCGCCATGGCGATGTCGCAGGGATCGTCCACATAGGTGTGGCAGTTGCCGTCCAGGTGCTTGATGACCGGCACCTTGGCGTCGCGGCTGATGCGCTCGATCAGGCCCTTGCCGCCGCGCGGGATGATGACGTCCACGTACTCGGGCATGGCGATCAGGTGGCCCACGGCCTCGCGGTCGGTGGTCTGCACCAGCTGCACCGCGTCCTCGGGCAGGCCGGCCTCGGCCAGGGCCTGCTGTACCAGGGTCGCCAGGGCCTTGTTGGAGTCGATGGCCTCGGAGCCGCCGCGCAGGATGCAGGCGTTGCCGCTCTTGATGCTGAGGCTGGCGGCCTCGATGGTCACGTTGGGGCGGCTCTCGTAGATCATGCCGAACACGCCGATGGGCACGCGCATCTGGCCGACGCGGATGCCGCTGGGCTGCTGGCGCATGCCGGTGATCTCGCCGATCACGTCGCCCATGGCGGCGAGCTGCTCGCAGCCGAGCGCGCAGGTTTCCAGCACCTTGGGGGTGAGCTTCAGGCGGTCGACCATGGGCTCGGCCAGGCCGGCGGCGCGGGCGCGCTCCAGGTCGCGGGCGTTGCTCTCCTGCAGCGGGGCGGTCTGCTCGCGCAGCAGGCGGGCCAGGGCGAGCAGGGCCCGGCTCTTGACCGCCGAGGGCGCCCGCGCCATCTGCGCGGAAGCCGCTTTTGCCTGGATGCCGAGGCCATGGGTGTATTCGGCGATGTGGAGCGCGTTCATGGGCGTGATTTTGACGCAGTTGCCGCGGCCGCGGAAACGCAGGGCTGTCGCGCCGCTCACCCTCGAGAGCGAAATTACTACCAATTTGATAGCACGATGCCCTAGTACTGATTTCACTGGAGCCCGATTCGACCCCAAACCCTTTCCGGGACCGCCGCCGTCACCCCAGCCCGGCGGGCGTGTCCAGATCGCGCAGCACGCCGGGGTCGTCCACCGCGCAGCGCTGCGCGGCCGCCCAGTCGAGCGCACGGCGCACGCCGTCGTCGCCCAACAGTCCCTCCAGCCGGGGATACAGCACTGCCGGGATCAGCCGCGGATTGCCGGGCTGGCCGCCGAACACCGGCAGCACGGGCTGCCCCGGCTGGCGCTGCCAGGCCGCGATGAGCGCGCGTACGGTGGCCGCCCGCACGTCCCCCATGTCGGCCAGCGCGACCACGATGGCCGGCGCGCCGCGCACCAGCGGCAGGGCCGCCGACAGCGAGGCCGCCAGCCCATCGCCGCGCCGGAACGACCACGCCACCTCGACCTGCAGGCGCCGGCACCGCATCAGCCCCCAGGCATCGCCCGGCGGCAGCACGGCGACGACGCGCGGGCACACGGCCTGCAGCGGCGCGAGCGCGGCCTCCATCAGCGAATCATGGCCGGGCCAGGGCACGCGGCGCTTGTCGCTGCCGAAGCGCCGCGCGTGGCCGGCCGCCAGCAGCACGCCGACCACGCCGTGGGCCGGCGCCGTGGGCAGGGCTTCGTCGCAGGCGGTGTCCATGGCGCGGCCTACACCGCAAGGTACGCGCGGCGCACGTCCTCGTTGCGCGACAGCGCCTCGATCGGGCCCTCGTAGCGGATCTGGCCCTTTTCCAGCACATAGGCCCGGTCGGACACCATCTCGGCAAAGCGCACGTTCTGCTCGGACAGCAGGATGCTCGCGCCCCGGGCCTTGAGCTGCAGGATCGTCTGCGCCATCTGCTCGACGATCACGGGCGCCACGCCCTCGGAGGGCTCGTCCAGCAGCACCAGGTACGGGTTGCCCATGAGCGTGCGCGCCACGGTGAGCATCTGCTGCTCGCCGCCGCTCATCTGCCCGCCGGGCCGGTCCTGCATGGCGCCCAGGTTGGGAAAGAGCCGGTACAGCGCGGCGGGCGTCCAGGACGGCGCCTCGCTGCCGTCGGGCCAGCGCCGGGGCGGCTGGCGGCCGACCTCCAGGTTCTCGGTGACCGTGAGGTCGGCGAACACGCGCCGGTCCTCGGGCACGAAGCCCAGGCCCATCCGCGAGATCTCGTAGGGCTGCAGGCCCGCGATCGGGCGGCCGAGAAAATCCACCCGCCCCTGCCGCCGCGCGAGCAGCCCCATGATGGCCTTGAAGGTGGTGGACTTGCCCGCGCCGTTGCGGCCCATCAGCGCCACGACCTCGCCACGGCGCACCTGCAGCGACACGTCGAACAGGATGTGCGCCGCGCCGTACCAGGCGTTCAGGCCGGAGACCTCCAGCAGCAGCGGCGGCGTCGGCGCGGGGGCCGTCATGCCGCGCCCTCCGGCACCGCTTCCCGGTGCCCGCTCTTTTCCCCGAAGGTCGTGCCGGCGCCCAGGTACACCGCCTGCACCCCGGGGTGGTTGCGGATCGCGTGGGCATCGCCCTCGGCGATGAGCCGGCCCTGCGCCAGCACGATGATGCGGTCGGCATGGGCGAACACCACGTCCATGCTGTGCTCGGTGAACAGCACCGCCATGCGGCGCTCGGCCACGAGCCGCCGGGTGAGCGCCATGAGGTCGCTGCGCTCCTGCGGCGCCATGCCGGCGGTGGGCTCGTCCATCAGCAGCAGTTGCGGATCGTTGGCCAGCGCCAGGGCCAGCTCCACGCGCTTGACGTCGCCGTAGGCCAGTTCGCTGCACGGGCGGCCGGCCTGTGCGTCCATGCCGACCTGGGCCAGGAGCGCCATCGCCTCGGCGCGGTAGTGCGAGGCGGCAGGCCGCCAGAGCGCGAACACGCGCCGGTGGTGCGACAGCAGCGCCATCTGCACGTTCTCGACCACGGTGAGCGAGGCGAACGTGGCCGCGATCTGGAAGGTGCGGCCCACGCCCAGGCGCGCGATGGCGCGGGGCGGCAGGCCCAGCAGCTCGCGCCCCTGCAGCTGCACCGAGCCGGCCGTGGCCTTCGTCTGCCCGCCCACCATGTCGAAGGTGGTGGACTTGCCCGCCCCGTTGGGCCCGATGAGCGCGAGCAATTCCCCCGCCGCCAGGTCGAAGCCGATGCCATCGACGGCCTGCACGCCGCCATAGGATTTGCGCAGGCCGCGCACCTGGAGCAGCGTCATGGCGACGGCCCTTCGGGGATGGCGGGCGCCACCGCCGGTCGTTCGGCCCGGCGCTGCGCGATCTGCTGCGCGAAGCCCGCGATGCCCTGCGGGAAGGCCAGCACCAGCAGCAGGATCACCCCGCCGAACAGCGCGCGCCAATACTCCGTGGCCCGCAGGATGGCGTCCTGCAGCACGCTGAACGCCGCCGCGCCGACGATGGGGCCCAGCAGGGTTTGCAGGCCGCCCAGCAGCACCATGACCAGCCCGTTCACCGACTGGCCCACGGCCACCGCCTCGGGCGAAATGCTGCCCTTGGAGAACGCGAACAGGCTGCCCGCCAGGCCGGCGAACCCGCCCGCGATCACGAAGGCCATCCACTGCACGCGCCGCACGTCGATGCCCACCGCCTCGGCCCGCAGCGCCGAGTCGCGCCCCGCGCGCAGCGCGTAGCCGAACGGCGCGAACAGCACGCGCCGCAGCGCCAACACCGACAGCCCCACCAGCGCCAGCGTGAGGTAGTAGTAGGCCGCGCCGCCCAGCCACGGCGCGGGCCACACGCCGATCAGGCCGTTCGAGCCGCCGGTGACGGCGTCCCACTGGAACACCACCGACCACACGATCTGCGAGAACGCGAGGGTCAGCATGGCCAGATACACGCCCGACAGGCGCACGCAGAACCAGCCGAAAACCAGCGCGCCGGCCCCGGCCACCAGCGGCGCGAGCGCCATGGCCAGCGGCATGGGCATGCTGAAGGCCTTGAGCAGCACCGCGGCGCCGTAGGCGCCCAGCCCGTAGTAGGCCGCGTGGCCGAACGAATGCAGGCCGCCCGGGCCCATGATGAAGTGCAGGCTCACCGCGAAGAGCACGGCCACCAGCACGTCCTGCGCCAGCACCGTGGCATACGGCAGCCAGGCCGACAGCAGCGGCAGCGCGGCCAGGGCCGCCAGCACGGCCACCACCGCGGCCCGGAACAGCGGCGTGCCCGGGCGCAGCGGCGCCTCCGCCGGCGCCGAGTTGCGGCTCACGGCCTGGGGCCGCCCCATCAGCCCCCAGGGCCGGAACACCAGCACCAGGGCCATCACCAGGAACTCCACCACCAGCGTGAGCTTGGAGAACGACACCTCGATGCCGAACCACTGCACCATGCCCAGCCCCACGCACAGCGCCTTGATCTCGGCGATCAGCAGCGCGGCCACGTAGGCGCCCGGGATCGACCCCATGCCGCCCACCACCACGATCACGAACGCCTCGCCGATGGCGCGCAGGTCCAGCGCCAGGCTGGCCGGCTCGCGCGGCAGCTGCACCGCGCCGCCCAGCCCCGCGAGCATGGCGCCCAGCGCGAACACGCCCGTGAAGAGCCACGCCTGGTTGACGCCCAGGGCGCCGAGCATTTCGCGGTCCTGCGTGGCGGCGCGCACCAGCGTGCCCCAACGCGTGCGCGTGAGCAGCAGCCACAGCAGGCCCAGCACCAGCGGGCCCAGGGCGATCAAGAACAGGTTGTAGGCCGGGTACTGCCGGCCCATCAGCTCGATCGAGCCCGCCAGGCCCGGCGCGCGCCGGCCCAGCAGTTCCTCGGGGCCCCAGAGCCACAGCACCGCATCGCTCACCACCAGCACCAGCGCGAACGTGGCCAGCAGCTGGAACAGCTCCGGCGCGCGGTAGATGCGCCGCAGCAGCACCACCTCCACCAGCGCGCCGAAGGCGCCCACCGCCAGCGCCGCCAGCAGCAGGCCGAGCCAGTAGCCCAGCGGCCCGCCGGCCAGACCCGCCAGACCCGCCATGTGCTCGACCAGCGAATACGCCAGGTACAGGCCCAGCATGTAGAACGAGCCGTGCGCGAAGTTGACGATGCGCGTCACCCCGAAGATCAGCGACAGGCCGGCCGCCACCAGGAAGAGCGACGACGCCTCGGCCAGCCCGTTGAGCAGCTGGGTCAGGAAGCCGGAGAAATCCATCGCGGGCGGAACGGGGCGCGGCGGGGTCGCGGGCGATCGGCAGGCCGGCGCGTCAGGGCGCGGGGCGCAGCGCGCGCACCTCGGCCTCGGGCGGCAGCAGGGTATCGCCGGGCACGTAGCGGTAGTCGACCATCACGCCCTTGCCATCCTTGAGCGCGATCTTGCCCACGTACACGCCCAGCGTGGACTGGTGGTCGATCGCGCGGTATTCGATGGGGCCGTCGGGCGTGGACACCTGGAGGCCGCTGAACGCCTTGGCCAGCGACTCGGCATCGGTCTTGCCGCCCGCGCGCTTCACGCCCGCGGCCAGGGACTGGATGGTGTCGTAGCCGATCAGCGCGCCCAGGCGCAGGTCTTCCTTGCCGTACTTGGCTTGGTAGGCCGCGACGAAAGCCTTGTGGGCCGGCGTGTCGATGCTGTACCAGGGGTAGCCGGTGACGATCCAGCCCACGGGCGCCTCGTCGCGCAGCGGCTCCAGGTACTCGGGCTCGCCGGTCAGCAGGCTGACCACCGGGGTGCTCTTGAACAGGCCGCGCGTGGTGCCTTCGCGCACGAACTTGGCCAGATCGGGGCCGAACAGCGCGTTGAAGATGGCGTCGGGCTTGGCATCGGCGATGGCCTGGGCCACGCTGCCGGCGTCCAGCTTGCCCAGCGGCGCGGCCTGCTCGGTGACGAACTCGATGCCGGGCTGCTGCGCCTTCATGCGCTTCTTGAACGTGTCCACCGCCGACTGGCCGTATTCGTAGTTGGGGTACACGATGGCCCAGCGCTTTTTCTGGAGCTTGAGCGCCTCGGGCACCAGGGCCGACGACAGCATGTGGGTGGACGAGCGCAGGCGGTACGTGTAGGCGTTGCCGTTGTGCCAGGTGATCTTGTCGGTGAGCGCTTCGCTGGCCAGGAAGAAGCGCTTCTTTTGCTTGGCGTAGTCGGACAGCGCCAGGCCGATGTGCGACAGGAAGCTGCCCGCCAGGATGTCCACCCGCTCGCGCGAGACCAGCTCGTCGGCCAGCCGCACGGCCTCGCCGGGGTTGGCGTTGTCGTCGCGCGTGACCAGTTCGAGCTTCCTGCCGCCGATGCCGCCCGCCGCATTGACCTCGTCCACCGCCAAGTGCATGCCCTTCTTGTAGGCCTCCAGGAACACCGGCTGGGCCTTGTAGCTGTTGATCTCGCCGATCTTGATCGTGCCCTGCGCCCAGGCG
The DNA here is from genome assembly GCF_032929295.1 of Acidovorax sp. BLS4. NCBI lineage: Bacteria > Pseudomonadati > Pseudomonadota > Betaproteobacteria > Burkholderiales > Comamonadaceae > Acidovorax > Acidovorax sp. BLS4. Next base: position 2,872,112 of record NZ_CP136797.1, on the reverse strand, counting down.
GAGACACCGGGAAAAGCGCCCAACACGGCGACACAGGCCGCAGCCAGCCAGCGCGCGCCGGCGCCCGCAACGAAACGGTGGGGAAAGCTCATGACAACTCCTAGCGAAATAAAGGGCGGGCCGACTTTTCCTGAGGGTCCACCGGCGCAACCGCGCAACCCCCCGATGCTGGCACATCCACCGCAAGCCCAGCCCCGAAAATCGCAGCGATTCCATGGCCTTGCGGATCGCATTGTCCCGCGTAGCGGCCGGCCCGGGCGACCCCGCCGGGCGCCGGCCGTGTTAAACATGCCGGACCGTCTCGCCACCGCCCTGCCCCGTTCGGCATGGCGGCCTGTCCTTCACTGCTTTCGGAATCTCCATGCGCACGCCTTTCGAACTCATCACCGCCCACTACGCCGCCTCCGCCCGCCAGGACATCGCCGCCATGATGGCCGACATGGCGCCCGACGTGCAGTGGACCGAAATGGCGGGTTTTCCATGCGCGGGCACCTGGGTGGGGCCTCAGCAGGTGATCGACAGAGTTTTCAAGGTGCTGGGCGCCGACTGGATCGGCTACCGCTTCGATCTGGAGACGTTGATCGATGGCGGCGACCGCATCGTGGGCGTCGGCAGCTACTCGGGCACCCATGGCCGCACGGGCAAGGCCATGCAGGTGCGGGCGGCGCACGTGTGGCAGGTGCAGGCCGAGCGAATCGTGCGCTTCGAGCAGTTCACCGACACCTTGCTGGTCGATCGTGCGATGGCTTGATTCCGGGCGCGAAAGCGATGCCCCGGTAGATGCTATTAAATTAATAGCTACATGCCCTAGGTATTATTGCGGTGGAGCCCGATTGGGGCATGCATCCAAAAGCCAGAGGCATGCCCGCCTGCGCCGCCCTCACTCCGAGAACGACGGCACCGCCACCGGCAGCGTCGGCGCCACCCAGCGGTAGCGGTCGTCCAGCACGTTGCGCTCCGGCATGGCACCGGCCCAGCCGATGTGCAGCAGATCGGCCAGGGTCCAGGCCGCCCAGTCGGCGCGGAACGGCCGCTGCGCCGTTGCGGCGGACACCGGCTGCGCCGCCGCGCTGCGCCAGATCACCGTGGGAATGCGGTAGCCCGAGGCGGTCGCGGGGCTGTGGCCCGCGCGGTCGCTGCCGTGGCCGACCTCCTGGCCGTGGTCGGACAGATACATCCACGCCCGGGACTCGCCCGGCCGCGCCCCGGCGCGCGCCAGCTGCAGCGTCTCGGACACCACGAAGTCGTGGTACAGCAGGGCCGCGTCGTACTGCTGGCGGTAGCGCCGCACCCAGGCCGAGCGGCCCTGGCCGGCCAGTTGCGCCTCGACCGCGTCCACGTGGTCGTCGAACGGGTTGTCGCCGCTCGGAAAGCGCAGCCGGTAATGCGGGTGCGCGCCCATCAGGTGCACCACGATCAGCTTGCGCTCGGCGGGGTCGTCCAGCGCCTCCTGCACGCAGTCCAGCAGCTCGCCGTCCAGCGAGGCGCCCGCGCGGCCCGGCGTGCGGTTGACCATGTCCACCACGTCGGCCAGGCGCGCATGCTGCTGCTCGATCGCCACATCGTCGTGGTTGCTCATCCACCAGACCTTGTAGCCCGCGGCGCGGGCCAGCGCCAGCACGTGCTGCCCGTCGGCCCGGCCCGGCTGCCCGAAGCCGAAGATGTTGGCCAGTGCCGGCAGCGTGCTGGCATCGACCGACCACGCATGGCGCAGCACGGCCATCTCCCCGCCCAGCACGCGCTGCTGCGCCTCCAGGCGCGGCGTGGTGGAGCGCGCGTAGCCGTACAGGCCCAGGTTGTCGCGGTTGATGCTGTCGGTCACCACCAGCACCACGGTGGACGGGCCGGGGCGCGTGACCGCGGGCGCCGCCTGCCGCGCCCGCTCCAGCAGGGCGCTGCGCTGGCGCTCCTGGTCGGCCCAGCCGCTGCGCAGGCCGTGGACCGCCGCGTTCCAGTGCATCCAGTAGGCGACCGGGTGCAGCCGGCGCCACGGCTTGCTGGCGTAGCCCAGGGCGCTGAGCGCCAGCAGTGCGCACAGCAGCGCCACCAGGCTTCGCGGCCAGCGCACGGCGGTGCGCAGGCCCCGGCGCGCGCTGCGGCCCACCAGCCACGCGGCGACCACCAGCGCCGCCGACCACACGGCCACCGAGCGCCAGTGCATCGACAGGTATTCGGCGCTCTCGCGGCCGGTGGTGTTGGCGGCCGCGCCGAGCACCAGCGTGCTGTCGGGCGCGGCCTGGTAGGCGTCCAGCAGATACGCGCGTGCCACGCCGTCGAGCGCGAAGGCCATGGCCCACAGCCACACGGCGGCGGTGCGCAGCCGGTGCACGGCGTCGCTGCGCACCGGCCAGGCCAGCCACAGCAGGGCGGGCAGGGCCAGCGCCATCAATTGCGCCACGCGGCGGCCATCGTGCCCGAGGGCCACCAGCGCCAGCACCGTGGCGGTGGCCAGGCCCAGGGCGCGCAGCGCCTGCCGCGGCGCGGGCGGCGGGGCCGCTGAAAAGGAGGAGGGGTCTGGCACGTTCGGGATCCGGCACGTCGGGTGGCGCGGATTCTGACAGCGGGCCAAGCCCCCGCACGCGCCAGGGCCGGCACGGCCCCAGGCCGGCAGGGGCTTCTATAATCCGCGCTCCCTTGGGGAGTAGCCGGCTTTCGTGCCATGTCTTTCGAGCGTTGTACGAAGGCGCCTGCGTCAACACACTCGGCATGCTGCATGCCGTGGCGCCGGCAACCGTTGCGGTTGGCGAGACCATCGGCATGCCACCGCGACGAAAGGTCGGGCAGCGGGGGCGTGCCTTTGCGCTCGCCCGGCCGTACAACGACGTCCCCACCATGAATTTCGCCTCCACCGCCTTGCTCGCGCTGGCCATGTCCACCGACGCCTTCGCCGCCGCCGTCGGCAAGGGCAGCACCCTGCAGAAACCCCGCTGGTCCGAAGCCCTGCGCACCGGCGCCATCTTCGGCGTCATCGAGGCCCTCACCCCGATCGCCGGGTGGGCACTGGGCTACGCCGCCTCGGGCTACGTGAAGGAGTGGGACCACTGGATCGCTTTCACGCTGCTGACCATCCTCGGCCTGCGCATGGTGTACGCGGCGTTCCAGGCGCCCGATGCCGAAACCGAAAAACCTGCCCGCCACGGCTTCTGGCTGCTGGCCGTGACCGGCTTTGCCACCAGCATCGATGCGATGGCCGTGGGCGTGGGGCTGGCGTTCCTCGACGTGGGCATCCTGCCCGTGGCGGCCGCGATCGGCCTGGCGACCTTTGCCATGGTCACGATCGGCGTGATGGTCGGCCGGGTGCTGGGAAACATCGCGGGCCGCTGGGCCGAGGCCGTGGGCGGCGTGCTGCTGATCGGCATCGGCTCGGTGATTCTCTACGAGCACCTGACCACGTTCTGATCCCGGCCCGCGCTACCCTTGCCGCATGACCCGTTTTTCCGACACCACCACCGCCCTCGTGCAACTGGCCACGCTGGACTCCGCCCTGGCCCGCTGCCGCGCCCCGGGCGGCAGCGCCACCGAGCTGAGCGCCACGGCCCGCGCGCAGGACGCGCTGCTGGCCGCCCTGCCCCCGCGCTATGCCGAGGTGCTGCACGGCCTGCTCGACCGCCTCGAATCGAGCGCGCTGTTTTCCGAGGAAAGCTGCTCGTTCAGCCAGAAGGACCTGCTGGACAGCCTCCAGCAGTGGGTGGACAAGGCCGGGGACGCGCTGCGCCAGGCGGGCTGACCGGGCCGGCCATCGCGCCCCGTCCACTGCCCCATCCACTGCCCGGTCACCGCTCGGCGCGGCCCGCCCACTTCTCCCGGGCGATGTAGGCGCGCACGCCCAGGCCCAGGAACGGCGCGGGCGGCATGCGCGCAGGGGTGCCCAGCGCCAGGGCGTCGGCGATCAGCGGATGGTCCTGGCCCAGCGCCAGATCGGCCGCGAGCGCGCCCAGCACCGTGTGCTTGACGATGCCCACGCCGTTGCAGCCCGCCACGCCGTGCACGTTGGAAGCAAAGCGCCCCCAGCGCGGCGCGCCGTTGCGCGTGATGGCGATGGCGCCTTCCCAGAAATGCGCGAGCGGCACGTCGGCCAGCTGCGGAAACCGCGCATCGAACACGGCCCGGTGCGCGCGCCGCACGCGCTCGCGCACGGTGGCGGCCACGCGAAAGCGCGGCGCGTATTCGAAGCCCTGGCGCACCAGCAGGCGGTGGTCGTCGGTGTAGCGCAGCGTGGCGCCGGCCACGGCGTTCACCGGCGTCACGCCCCAGCCCTGCGGTGCGCCCAGGCGCTCGCGCTGCGCGGGCGTGAGCGGCGCGCTCAGCGAGCCGAAGGTGGCCAGCGGAAAGGTCTCGCCCTGGAACAGGCCGAGCTGCTGCGCAAAGGCGTTGCTGGCCACGATGAGCTGCGGCGCCTCGATGCGTCCCTGCGTGGTGTGGGCCACCACCGCGTGCGGGGCGATGTCCAGCGCGTGCACGGGCGTGTTCTCGTACAGCGCGACCTGGGCGGGCAGCGCATCGGCCAGGCCCCGGCACAGCGCGGCCGGGTTGAGCAGCACCGTGCCCGGCGTGTACAGCCCGGCGGCGAAGTAGCGCGTGCCCAGGCGCGCGGCGAGCGCATCGCGGTCCAGCCGTTCGTGCGGCTCGCCCAGCGCGCGCAGCTCCTGGGCATGGTGGTCCAGCGTGCGCCCGGCCGCGGGCGACACGGCACAGTGGTACTTGCCCGCGCGGCGCCACTGGCAGTCGATGGCGTGCGCGGCGATGTGCCGCTGCAGGTCGGCCATGCCCGCGGCCAGCAGGCGCTGGTAGTGCGCGGCCTGGCGCAGCTCTTCGAGCGAACTGCCCACGTTGTGCGGCACGTCGATGGCGAAGCCGGAGTTGCGGCCCGAGGCGTTGTCGCCCACCATGCCCGCATCGACCAGCACCACGTGCGCGTGCGGGCGCAGCTCGGCCAGGCGGCGCGCCGCGGCCAGGCCCGCGCACCCGGCGCCCAGCACCAGCCAGTCGGCCCGCACGGGGCCCTGCAGCGCCGGACGCGGCGCGCGCGCCGGCAGGATGGCCGACCAGCCGTTGGTGGCATCGTCGACCGGCAGGCGCAAGGGAGTGGGACGCGGTGTCGGCAAGGCGATCGAAAGGCGCTGCGGGCGCTCAGCGCGCCCCGCAGGCCTTGCACAGCTGCAGCGCCAGCCGCTGCAGCGCCTGCCAGCCATCGGCGGGCCAGTCGGGCGCCTTGAGGCCCTTGACGATGCCGTCCACCGTGTGCGCGGACTGCAGCAGCCGGGCCGCAGCGGCGTCGGAAAAGCGCGGCGCGATGCGCTCGAACAGGCGCTCCTTGGGGCCCCAGATGCGGTTTTCGCGCAGGGCGATGGGCAGGGGCTTGCCGGCGTTGAGCGCGTCCTTCACGCGCTTCAAGGCGCGGATGTCCTCGGCCAGCGCCCAGTGCACCAGCACTTCGGCCTCGCCCTCGGCCTGCAGGCCATCGAGCATGCGCTGCACCCGGGCCACCTGGCCCGAGAGCACCGCCTCGGAGAGCTTGAACACGTCGTAGCGCGCCACGTTGAGCACCGCCGCCTCGACCTGCGCCCACGACAGCTCGCCGGGCGGGTGCAGCAGCGCGAGCTTGGCGATCTCCTGGTGCGCGGCAAGCAGGTTGCCTTCCACGCGGTCGGCGAAGAACTGCAGCGTGCGCTGGCCCTCGTCGCCGCCGGCCACGCGCTGGCCCTGCAGCGACAGGCGCTGGGCGATCCACTGCGGCAGCGCGGCGCGCTCCACCGGGTCGATCTGCACCGAGATGCCTCTGCCGTCCAGCGCGCTGAACCAGCCCCCGGTGCGGGTGGCCTTGTCCAGGCGCGGCAGCATCACCAGGGTGAGCGTGCTGTCGTTGCCCTGCGCGGCCTCGGCGATCTGCTGCAGCGCGGCGCCGCCGTCCTTGCCGGGCTTGCCCGAGGGAATGCGGATCTCCACGATCTGCTTGTCGGCAAAGAGGGAGAGCGAGCCGCCGGCCGCCAGCACGGCGCTCCAGTCGAAGTGCGCGCCGGCCACGGTGTGGCTGCTGCGCTCGGTGTAGCCCTGGGCCCGCGCCGCCGCGCGGATGGCGTCGGCCGCCTCCTGCTGCAGGAGCGGTTCGTCGCCATGCAGGGTGTAGAGCGACCGCACGCCCTTTTGCAGGTGCGCGGCGAGCTGGTTCAGAGCGACTTGCATGGGAGCGGCCTGGGCAGGATCTTTGAATGAAACAGGCCGCACGCCCTAGAAAAACATGCGGTTGCAGCTATCAAATCAATAGCAATCAGGGGGCCGACCATCAAACCGGGCGCGCCGCGGCGAGCCGGCGCAGCAGCTGCTGCACGAGGTCGGTCTGCATGTTGCGGTACAGCAGCGCCTCTTCGGCCTCCTTGGCGAGCGCGATGCTTTCGTTGTAGCTCACGTCGCGCTGCTGCAGCAGCTCGGTGTCGGGGATCAGCTCCGCGCCCTGCTGGTTGCGAAGGCGAAAGTGGATGCGCAGGCGCAACTGCAACTCGCGCACCTGGCCCGAGGCGTTGTAGCCCACCACCACGCGCTCACGCTGCTCGGACAGCAGCTCGAAAATGGCGTCGGCCGTGGTCTTTTGCGTGGGATCGCGCAGCACCGTGAGGTTGCCGCCCGCGCCCTGCAGCGTGCGCTGCAGCTCGCGCGCCAGGGGCGAGCCGCCGCCCGCCTCCACGTAGAGCGAGCGGAACTGGAACTCGGGCGCGCGGCGCAGGTGAAAGCCGCAGGCGGCCAGGGGCGCCACGGCCAGCAGCGACAGGAGGGTGCGTTTTTGCATTGTCAGATGACCACGTTGACCAGGCGGCCCGGCACGACCACGATCTTCTTGGGCGTGGCGCCGTCCGCCTGCTTGACGAAAGCCTCGCTCGCGAGGGCGGCGCGCTCGATCTCGGCCTTGTCGGCCGAGGCGGGCACGCGGATGGAGCCGCGCAGCTTGCCGTTGACCTGCAGCATCAGCTCCAGCTCGTCCTGCACCAGCGCATCGGCATCGGCCTGGGGCCACGGCGCATCGAGCAGGTCGCCCAGCGCGCCGGCGTAGCCCAGGCCGCTCCACAGGCTGTGGGCGATGTGCGGCGTGGCCGGGTACAGCACGCGCAGCAGGATGCCGAAGCCCTCGATCAGCGCCACGGGGGCGCCGGCGCTGTCCAGGGCCTTGAAGTCCTCCAGCGCGTTGATCATCTTCATCGCGCCCGAGACCACGGTGTTGTACTGCATGCGCTGGTAGTCGTAGTCCACCTGCTTGAGCACGGTGTGGACCTCCAGCCGCAGGGCCTTGGCCTCCTTGCCGAAGGGCACGTCCTTCAGGGTGGTGGCGCCGGCCACGCTGGCCAGCGCCGCGTCCTTGTCGAGGGCCGCGAGCTTGAGGCCGAAGTTCCACACCCGGCGCAGGAAGCGGTAGCTGCCCTCCACGGCCGCGTCGTTCCACTCCAGCGTGGCCTCGGGCGGCGCGGTGAACATGGTGTACAGGCGTGCGGTGTCGGCGCCGTAGCGCTCGATGAGGTCCTGCGGATCGACGCCGTTGTTCTTGGACTTGGACATGGTGCCCACGCCCTCGTAGTCGATGGCGGTGCCTGCGGGCAGGCCGCCGACGGCGTTCTTGAGCTTCGCGCCCACGATCTTGCCGCCCTCGTCCACCACGTGCTCGACGTCGTGCGGCCAGAAATACTCCTTGCCGCCCTGCTCGGTGCGGCGCGAGTAGATGTGGTTGAGCACCATGCCCTGCGTGAGCAGCTTGGTGAAGGGCTCGTCGATCTTCACCAGGCCCAGGTCGCGCATCACCTTGGTCCAGAAACGCGCATACAGCAGGTGCAGGATGGCGTGTTCGATGCCGCCGATGTACTGGTCCATCGGCATCCAGTAGTCGGCGCCCTCGGCCACCATGGCCTCGCTGTTCTTCGGGTCGCAATACCGCATGAAGTACCACGAGCTGTCCACGAACGTGTCCATGGTGTCGGTCTCGCGGCGCGCGGCCTTGCCGCAGACCGGGCAGGTCACGCCGGCGTGAAAGCCTTCGTGGTGGTGCAGCGGATTGCCCGAGCCGTCCGGCACGCAATCGGTGGGCAGCACCACCGGCAGGTCCTTCTCGGGCACGGGCACGGCGCCATGCTCGTCGCAGTGGATGATGGGGATCGGCGTGCCCCAGTAGCGCTGGCGCGAGACGCCCCAGTCGCGCAGGCGCCAGGTCGTTTTGGTCTCGCCCAGGCCCTTTTGCGCGAGCGCATGCGCCACGGCCTGCACGGCCTCGGCGTAGGACAGGCCGCTGAAGCTGTCGGAGTTGACGGTGACGCCGCGCTGCTTGTCGCCGTACCAGTCCTGCCAGTGGTGGTAGTCGAAGGTCTCGCCATCGACCAGCACCACCTGCTTGATGTCGATGCCGTACTTGAGCGCGAACGCGAAGTCGCGCTCGTCGTGCGCGGGCACGCCCATCACGGCGCCGTCGCCATAGCCCATGAGCACGTAGTTGCCGATCCACACGGGCACTTCCTCGCCGGTGATCGGGTGCGTGACCACCAGCCCGGTGGGCACGCCCTTCTTTTCCTGCGTGGCCAGTTCGGCCTCGGTGGTGCCGCCGCTCTTGCACTCCTCGATGAAGGCGGCGATGGCCGGATTGCCCTGCGCCGCGCGCACGGCCAGCGGGTGCTCGGGCGCCACGGCGCAGAAGGTCACGCCCATGATGGTGTCGGCGCGCGTGGTGAAGACGTACATGCGCCCGTCGCCGATCAGCGTGCCGTCGGCCGCGCGGATGTCGTGCGGGAAGGCGAAGCGCACGCCCTCGCTCTTGCCGATCCAGTTCTCCTGCATGAGCTTCACGCGCTCGGGCCAGCCGGGCAGCTGGTCGCCGGTGACGAAGCCCAGCAACTCTTCGGCGTAGTCGGTGATCTTGAGGTAGTAGCCCGGAATCTCGCGCTTTTCCACCGTGGCACCGGTGCGCCAGCCCTTGCCGTCGATCACCTGCTCGTTGGCCAGCACGGTCTGGTCCACCGGGTCCCAGTTGACGACCTGGGTCTTGCGGTAGGCGATGCCCTTTTCCAGCATCTTGAGGAACAGCCACTGGTTCCAGCGGTAGTAGCTCGGGTCGCAGGTGGCGACCTCGCGCGACCAGTCGATGGCCAGGCCCATCGCCTGCATCTGCTTTTTCATGTACGCGATGTTGTCGTACGTCCACTGCGCGGGCGGCACGCCGTTCTTGAGCGCCGCGTTCTCGGCCGGCAGGCCGAAGGCGTCCCAGCCCATCGGCATCAGCACGTTCATGCCCTTCATGCGCAGCTGGCGCGCGAGCATGTCGTTGATGGTGTAGTTGCGCACGTGGCCCATGTGCAGCTTGCCGCTGGGGTAGGGCAGCATGGAGCAGGCGTAGAACTTCTTCCGGTCCGCATCCTCGGTCACGCGGTAGGCATCGGTGGCCGTCCAGTGGCCCTGCGCGGCGCGCTCGACCTCGGTGTGGTTGTATTTGTCTTGCATGGGTTGGCGGGGCCGCGGCGGTGCGGCCAGGAAAGAAAGTGAGCGGGGTGTCAGCCGGGGATTTTAGGCGCGATGCCGGCCGCCGGCGGCGCGAAGCGTTACACGGTGCGCGGCCCCGGCTGGCGCAGGGCCCGGCCGGTCAGCGGGCAGCGGCGGCAGCAGCGGGAGAGGCCGGAGCGGCGGAAGGGATGCCCGGCGCGGCCGGGTCCGCCACGAAGCCGATGCGCCGCAGGCCCGCGGCGTTGGCCGCCCCCATCACCTCGACCACCCGGCCATACGGCACGGCGGTGTCGGCGCGCAACTGCACCTCGGTGTCGGGCTGCTCCCTGGCCAGCTGCGCCAGGCGCGCGGCCAGCGCCTGCGGGGCGAGCGGCACGTCGTCCAGGTAGGCCTGGCCCTCCTTGTCGAGCACCACGGTGACCGACTGCGGGGGCGCGCCGGGCGTGGCGCCGTCGGCGCGCGGCAGGTCCAGCCGGATCGAACTGGCCAGCAGCGGCGCGGTCAGGATGAAGATGACCACCAGCACCAGCATCACGTCCACCAGCGGGGTCATGTTGATGTCGCTCATGGGCTGCGGCCCGGTGGTGCGTTCGAGTCGGCCGAATGCCATGGCGCGTGCGGGGCGGGAGTCCGTTGCCGGTCAGTCGTTCGCCGCGGCGGGCGGGGCGATGCCGGATTCGTCCAGCACCAGCTCGCGCAGGTCGCGCGCGAAGCCTTCCAGGTCGGCCTCGGTGCGGCCGATGAAGCGGCCGAACACGTTGTAGGCCAGCACGGCGGGAATGGCCACGGTCAGGCCGGCGGCCGTCATCACCAGCGCCTCGCCCACCGGGCCCGCCACGCGGTCGATGGTGATCTGGCCGGCCCCGGCCATGGCGGTGAGCGCATGGTAGATGCCCCACACGGTGCCCAGCAGGCCCACGAACGGCGCGGTGGAGCCCACGGTGGCCAGCAGCACCTGCCCGAACTGCAGCCGGCCCAGCACGCCGTGCAGTGCATCGCGCAGGCCGCGCGTCAGCTGCTGGGACAGGCTGCCGCGCGCAGCCAGCGTGGCGGGGGCCTGATTGGCGCCGGCCACGGCGCTGGCCGCCTGCACCAGCGGCATCACCAGGCCATCGCGGTCGAAGGCAGGCAGGCGCTCGGCCGCCAGGGCGATCGACGGGGCCTGCCAGAAGGCGGCGATGGCGCGGGCCGCATCGCGGCGGGCACGGCGCATCAGCAGGGCCTTCCAGACGATCACGACCCAGCTGGCGACCGACATGGCCAGCAGCAGCAGCGCGCTGATCTGGGTGACCGCGTCGCCCTGACGCCACCAGTGCAGGCCGTCCATCGCGTACGCGCCGGCCGTCAGGCGGCGTTCAGGCCCAGCACGTCGAACATGTCGAACAGGCCGGTCTGGTGCGCGGCGAGGAATCGGACGGCGCGCAGGCTGCCCTGGGCATAGGTCGTGCGGCTGGCGGATTTGTGGGTGATCTCGATGCGCTCGCCGGTGCCGGCGAACAGCACGGTGTGGTCGCCCACGATGTCGCCGCCGCGGATGGCGGAAAAGCCGATGCTCGACGGATCGCGCTCGCCCGTGATGCCCTCGCGGGCGTAGACGGCGCAGTCCTTGAGATCGCGCCCCAGGGCCTGGGCGATGACCTCGCCCATCTTGAGCGCGGTGCCCGAGGGCGCATCCACCTTGTGGCGGTGGTGGGACTCGATGATCTCGATGTCGTAGCCGGTGGACATGGCCTTGGCGGCCAGCTCCAGCAGCTTGAGCGTGACGTTCACGCCCACGCTCATGTTGGGCGACAGCAGGATGGCGGTGCGTTCGCTGGCGGCGGCGATCTCGGCCTTTTGCGCGTCGGACAGGCCCGTGGTGCCGATGACCATCTTGACGCCCGTCTCGGCGCATACCGCGAGGTGGGCCATGGTGCCCTCGGGGCGGGTGAAGTCGATCAGCACGTCGGCGTGGCGCAGGCCTTCGCGCACGTCGGCCGTGATGGCCACGCCGCTGGCATGGCCCAGGAAGGCGGTGGCGTCGGAGCCGATGGCGGGGCTGGCCGCCACGTCGAGCGCGCCGGCCAGCACGCATTCGCCGCCGGTGTCGCGGATGGCTTCGATCAGCATGCGCCCCATGCGGCCGGAGGCCCCGGCGACGGCCACGCGGCAAGGGGTGGAGGGGGATGCGTTCGGGGAAGTGGTGGCGGTCATGGAAAGATCAGCGGCTAAGCCGCAGGGCCGGTGTTCACTAGGCCCTGGCCGGCGGGAATCAGCGGGTCGACGATTCCAGCGGCGGGTAGCTGGACGGCGGCGTGGGCACGGGCGAATCGGCAGGTTCGGGCAGCGTGGCCGGTTTGGGGAACTTGGCCAGCTGGGCCTCGGTCGCCTCCAGCACCGGCACCTTGTTCTTGGGGGTCCGGGTGCCCAGGGTGGCGACGAACTCGGCCTCGGTGGGCATCTCGTCGCCCTCGGCGCGCTCGAACACATCGCCGTTGAAGAACACGGTCAGCTTGCGCGACTGCACCTCGACGCCGGGGCGCTTGAGCGTGAAGACGTATTCCCAGCGGTCGGCGTGGAACAGGCTGGTCACCAGCGGCGTGCCAAGGATTTCCTTGACCTGCTGGCGCCCCATGCCGGGCTTGAGCGCCTCGACCTGCTCGCGGGAGACGAAGTTGCCTTGAACCACGTCCACCTTGTAGGGAGTGACCAGGCTGGCGACGCGGTTGCTGGCGCTGTCGAAGCTGCCGCAGGCCGTCAAGCTGGCGCCGATCAACAGGGTCAGGGCCCAACGGGCGCTGCAGCGGGCGGAAACGGACATGGAGTTAGGCATAGGCGATATGATCCGACCCATTGTAGCGGCAGCTTCTCCCGGGCTTTGGCACGCTGGTTTGGTACACGGAAACCCCTGTCATGACGAACATCGACGAACTCAAGAGCACCGGCCTGAAGGCGACCCTGCCGCGCCTGAAGATCCTCGAGATCTTCCAGAAGGGCGCGCAGCGCCACATGACCGCAGAAGACGTGTTCCGCGTGCTGCTGCAGGAGCGCTCGGACATCGGCCTGGCCACGGTGTACCGCGTGCTCACGCAATTCGAGCAGGCGGGCATCCTGAACCGCAGCAACTTCGAAAGCGGCAAGGCGGTGTACGAGCTCAACGAGGGCCAGCACCACGACCACTTCATCTGCACGGTCTGCGGCAAGGTCGAGGAGTTCTACGACCCCGAGATCGAAAAGCGCCAGCAGCTGGTGGCCAAGTCGAAGGGCTGGGTGGTGCAGGACCACTCGATGGCGCTGTACGGCCAGTGCGCCACCTGCGCCAAGCTGGCCACCACGCAGCACCGCTGAGCAGCGGGCGCGCCGCCCGGCGGGCCCGGGACGCGGCGCGATGGTCAGGAGCCGTCGCGCTCCATGGCGCGGCGGTGCCGCTCCACGAATTCCTGGTAGGTGTCGATCCCGCGCAGGTTCAGGATGGTGTTGCGCACGGCCGCCTCGACCAGCACGGCGATGTTGCGGCCCGCCACCACCTGGATCACCACCTTGAGCACCGGCACGCCCAGCACGTCCTGCGTGAGGGGCTCGTAGGGCATGCGTTCGTAGTCGCGCTCCAGCGTTTCCTTGCGCACCAGATGCACGATGAGCTTGAGCCGCATCTTGCGCCGCACGGCGGTCTCACCAAAGATCGCGCGGATGTCCAGCAGGCCGATGCCGCGCACCTCCAGCAGGTTTTGCAGCAGGTCGGGGCACTTGCCTTCGATGGTGGTCTGGTTGATGCGGAACAGGTCCACCGCGTCGTCGGCCACCAGGCCGTTGCCGCGCGAGATCAGCTCCAGGCCCAGCTCGCTCTTGCCCAGGCCCGACTCGCCGGTGATCAGCACGCCCAGGCCCAGGATGTCCATGAACACGCCGTGCATGGTGGTGCGGTCGGCGAAGTGCTTGGACAGGTAGGCGCGCAGCACGTCGATGACGAAGGCCGACGACTCGTGCGTGGAGAACATCGGGATCTGCGCACGCTCGCACATGGACAGCAGCGCATCGGGCGCGACCTGGCTGTCGGCCAGCACCAGCACGGGCGGCTCCAGCGTGACGATGCGGGCGATGCGGCGCTTGCAGTCCTCGGGCGTCGCGTTGGTGAGGTAGGCGGTTTCGCGCTCGCCCAGGATCTGCACCCGGTACGGGTGGATGTAATTGAGGTAGCCCACCAGGTCGGCGCCGGAGCGCGCGGAGCGCACGGCCACCTCGTCGAAACGCCGCTCGGAGGCCCCGAGGCCGGCGACCCACTCCCACTTCAGCGGGCCGCGGAACTCCTCGAACAGGACATCGGCGCTGACGACGTTGGGTTTCACGGAAGGTTCAGCGTTTGCAGCGGCGGCGGCGGGGTCAGGCGGTGGCCTGGGCGGACTGCCAGCCGGCGATCAGGCCGTGCAGCTCGGCGGCATCGGTGCTGCCCTTGATGCGCTCGCGCAGCGAGCCATCGCTCAGCAGCTCGGCGATCTCGGACAGGATCTCCAGGTGCTTTTGCGTGGCCGCCTCGGGCACCAGCAGGAAGATCAGGAGCCCGACGGGCTGCTCGTCCGGCGCATCGAAACCGATCGGGTGGGCCAGCTGGAAGACGGCGGCCATCGGCGCCTTCAGGCCCTTGATGCGGCCATGCGGGATGGCGACACCGTGGCCCAGTCCCGTGGAGCCCAGCCGCTCGCGGGCGAAGAGGCTGTCGGTGATGAGGGCGCGCGACAGGCCGTGCTGGCTCTCGAACAACAACCCTGCCTCTTCGAAAGCGCGCTTTTTGCTGGTGGCATCGACGCTCACGAGCACTTGAGCGGCAGGCAGGATGGAGGCAAGACGGTTCATGGTGGAGGGTTGCGATTATGCACCCCCTAGCATAAACCCTGAGCACTTTGCGGGGGGCATAAAAAAAACCGCCCCTGGGGGCGGCGTGGCGAAGGGCCTGGCTGCTCAGGCCCCGGCACCCATCAGGCCACCAGCTCCCGCTTGATGGCGCCATGGTGGTGGTTCTGGATGCGGTCCTTGTGGCGGACCACCTGGCGGTCCAGCTTTTCCACCAGGTCGTTCACGGCCACGTACAGGTCGGAATGGGAACTCTCGGCGAACAGATCACTGCCTTTCACATGCACGTTGCATTCCGCGCGCTGGCGTTTTTCCTTCTCCTTTTGCTTCTCGACGGTGAGCAGCACCTTGACGTCGACCACCTGGTCGAAATGCTTGCTGATGATGTCCAGCTTTTCCGTCACATGGGCGCGCAATGCGGGAGTGACTTCGAGGTGGTGACCGCTGATCGTCAGGTTCATAAAACTGGCCTCCTGGGCTTGCGTTGAAGAAGCGCCGTCCTTAAAGGTCTGGTGGAAGGACGGCCCGGCGAAAGGTCAACTCATGCATGTGTTGGATTCACTATGCGCCCGCCCCCGGGCAATTGCAAACGCATACCGAAGTCGGCTGTCGGGTCTTGCCCTCCCAGGTGCCAAGGGCCGAAAAACGGCGCAAAATAGCCTGGCTTTGCTCCGCGGCACACAGCGCAGACGCCTTCGCGGGGCGCACCGCCGGCACGGCGCCCTGCCGACGCGATGGCCCGCCGTCCGCTGCGGTCCCGGCCCACGCCCCACCCTCCCGACCGCCCTGCACCGGCCATCCCGGCACGCGCCCTAAAATCGCGGGCTGGCCGGCCCTGCCGCCGAAAGCCGCGGCTTTCCCGTTCGCAATCGCTTCACCCACCATGACCCTGCCCCTTTCCTCCGCACTGCACACCTCCGCCCTCACGTCCCTGCCGCTGCTCGCGCGCGGCAAGGTGCGCGACAACTACGCCGTGGGCGACGACCGCATCCTGATGGTGGCCAGCGACCGCCTCTCGGCCTTCGACGTGATCATGGGCGAGCCGATTCCGGGCAAGGGCGAGCTGCTCACGCAGATGGCACTGTTCTGGTTCGACAAGCTGGGCCACCTGTGCCCCAACCACCTGACGGGCGACGATCCCGAGAGCGTGGTGACGCCGGACGAAGCACCCCAGGTGCGGGGCCGCTCGATGCTGGTGCAGCGCCTGCAGCCGATCCCCGTGGAGGCGGTGGTGCGCGGCTACCTGGCCGGCAGCGGCTGGAAGGAATACCAGGAATCGCGCGCCGTGTGCGGCGTGCAGCTGCCCGAGGGTCTGACCAACGCGGCCAAGCTGCCGCAGCCCATCTACACCCCGGCCGCCAAGGCCGCGATGGGCGAGCACGACGAGAACATCACCTTCGAGCGCACGGTGGAGATGATCGGCATCGAGCTGGCCACGAAGATCCGCGACCTCAGCATCGCCATCTACCAGGAGGCTGCGGCCATCGCGCTGGAAAAGGGCATGATCATTGCCGACACCAAGTTCGAGTTCGGCCTCGCGCCTGACGGCACGCTGGTGCTGATGGACGAGGTGCTCACGCCCGACAGCTCGCGCTACTGGCCCGTGGAAGGCTACGAAAGCGCTCTGGCCGCCGGCGAGAACCCGCCCAGCTACGACAAGCAGTTCGTGCGCGACTGGCTGGAGCAGACGCAGATCAACGGCAAGCCCTGGAACAAGACCGCGCCCGCCCCGCGCCTGCCGCGCGAGGTGGTCGAGAAGACCGCCGCCAAGTACCGCGAGGCGCTCGAGCGCCTGGTGGGCTGAACGCCCTGCCGCACGCGCCAAGGCGCAGCGGCATCCCGGCGGCCCGTGCGGCCGCCTCACTCCAGCTCGACAGCCTCCAGCCGCAGCAGCACGCGCGCCTCTTCGCCGAGCAGCAGCAGTTGCCGCCCTTCCTGGCGGTAGGTCCGAACTTCGTCCAGCGCTTGCAAAAAACGGCCCTCCAGGGTGGCCGTCTGCAGGCACAGCTGCAGGGTCGTGTTGATCTGCGTCATCCGCAGGCGCACGCCATCGACCGCGTAGCTCGCCAGAAAGCGGTTGCAGCCCCCTGCCCCGCGCGCTTGTCCCCCTTCGCTGTCCAGCACCAGATGCGGCTCGGGCGCGCCAGCGGGGGCCGGCGGCACGGCCGTGTCGTCGATTTCCACCAACCGCCAGTAGGTCTGCCGCAGCGGCACCTCGGCCTGCGCGGTCGCCTTGTCCAGAGGCAGGCGGTGCAGCTCGACATCCACGCGCCGATAGGCCGGGTCCGGCGGCAGCGGATGGATGCCATCGGAGGCGAACCGCACGTAGCCTTGCAGGGACAGCGAGGCGCGAACCCGGTAGCGCCCCGGCAGCAGCGGCTGCGTGAGCGCGGACCGGAAAGGGATCTGCAACTGGTACGGCGGCGGCCCCGGCAGCTCGATGCGCTGGCGCCCGAGCACCGTGGGCGGCGCGTCAGGACGCGAGACGTCGAGCAGCGCCGCCTCGAACACGGCGGGCTCGTCGGGCGGCACGTAAAGGCGCTCACGCGAGAACACCGTGCCGATGACCATGGCATCGGGCGGAGGCGATGTGGCGCAGCCCGCCAGGGCGAGAGCCAGCACCGAGGCCACGGCCAGGGCCGCCGCACGGGCCCGTTCAGCGCCCATGAACCGGGCGGCTTCGGTGGCTGGGGCGCCGGTCAGCTCAGCACCACGCTGGACAGGCGGCGGCGGTAGGTGGCGACCGTCGGGTCTTGCGGCGGGATCTGGCCTTCGGCCACCTTCACCCGGGGCGGCTCGATGATCTCGAGCACGGCCACATAGGTCTTGCGCGCGGCCTCGTCGCTCCAGGCCTTGTCGCGCATGAGGATTTCCAGCAGTTCGTCCATGGCCTCGGTCCAGCGCTGGTGCGCGATGAACCAGCGCGCACGGCCGAAGCGGGCGTCGAAATCGCGGCGGTTGGCGGCAATCCCGGCATCGAAATCGGCCAACGCCGAAGGGCCGTTTGCCTCCCTGGCCACGAAATCGATCGCATCCATCCAGGCCTTGAGCGCACCCAGCTTGCGCGATGCCGGGGCCTTGGCGATCACGGGGGCGAAGGCGACCTTGGCGTCGTCCTCGCGGCCCAGCTGCAGCAGCAGCTTCACGTAGTCGAAGCGGGCGTCGTCGTTGGCGGGGTCGGTGGCCACGGCGTGCTGCAGCTTTTCCAGCGCGGTGTCGGTATCGCCGTCGGCCAGCGCGTCCTGCGCCAGCTCCTCCTCCTGCTCGGCCAGGGCCGCCTCGGCGGTGGGCACGTGCTTGTCGAGGAAGGCCCGCACCTGCCCCTCGGGCTGGGCGCCCATGAAGCCATCGACGGGCTGGCCGTTCATCAGCAGCACGCAGGTGGGAATGCTGCGGATGCCGAACATGCCGGCGATCTGCTGCTCCTGGTCGGAGTCGATCTTCACGAGCTTGAAGCGGCCCTCGTACTCGGTCTCCAGCTTCTCCAGGATGGGCCCGAGCGACTTGCACGGGCCGCACCAGGGCGCCCAGAAGTCCACCAGCACGGGCACGTCCATCGAGGCGGCGATGACTTCGGTTTCAAAATTTTCTACGGTGACGTCGATCATGTGTTCAGGCCCGGTGGGTGCGCTCGGCACACAAAAAGTAAAATCGCGGGTTCCACTTCGGCGGGCGGCCGTTTCGGCCAGCGCCCCACTCACATGAAACCCATCCAGATCGGTGTGGTCATGGGCTCCAGCAGCGACTGGGAGACCATGCAGCACGCAGTGCAGATTCTCCAGCAATTCGGCATCGCCCACGAAGCCCGCGTGGTCTCGGCCCACCGCATGCCGGACGACATGTTCGCCTATGCCGAGGCAGCGGCCGGCGCGGGGCTCAAGGCCATCATCGCCGGTGCGGGGGGCGCGGCCCACCTGCCGGGCATGATCGCCGCCAAGACCACCGTGCCGGTGCTCGGCGTGCCGGTGGCCAGCCGCCACCTGCAGGGCGTCGATTCGCTGCACAGCATCGTGCAGATGCCCAAGGGCATTCCGGTGGCGACGTTCGCCATCGGCACGGCGGGTGCGGCCAATGCGGCGCTGTTCGCCGTGGCCCTGCTGGCCACCGAGGACCCCGCCCTGCGCGAGCGGCTCGAGGCCTTCCGCGCCGAGCAGACCGCCGCGGCGCGCGCCATGGCCCTGCCGCCGGTGTCCGCATGAGCGCGCAGCCTACGCCCCCGCTGCTGCCCGGCAGCACGCTCGGCGTGGTGGGCGGCGGCCAGCTCGGCCGCATGTTCGTGCACGCGGCGCAGGCCATGGGCTACTTCACGGCCGTGCTGGATGCCGACGCCGACAGCCCCGCCGGCCGGGTGAGCCACCACCACATCCGCACCGCCTACGAGGACCCGGACGGCCTCGCCCGGCTGGCCGGCCTGTGCGATGCCATCACGACCGAATTCGAGAACGTGCCGGCCCAGGCGCTGCGCACGCTGGGCGCCGAGCGCCCGGTGGCGCCGGCGGCGAGCGCCGTGGCCATCGCGCAGGACCGCGCCCAGGAGAAGGCCCATTTCGTGCGCTGCGGCGTGCCCTGCGCGCCCTACGCGGTGATCGAGACCGCCGCCGATCTGGCGGCCGTGGCGCCCGATCTTCTGCCCGGCATCCTGAAGACGGCGCGCATGGGCTACGACGGCAAGGGCCAGTCCCGCGTGAAGACGCCGGCCGAACTCGCCGCCGCGTGGCAGGCCATGGGCGGCGTGCCCTGCGTGCTGGAAAAGATGCTGCCCCTGGCCCTCGAATGCTCGGTGATCGTGGCGCGCGGCGCCGACGGCACCTGCGTGCACCTGCCCGTGCAGCGCAACCTGCACCGGGACGGCATTCTGGCGGTCACCGAGGTTTACGAGGGAAATGTGCCTCATGCCCTAGTGGAACATGCCGTCGACGCTTCCAAATCGATAGCAAACGGCCTGAATTACATGGGTGTGCTGTGCGTGGAGTTCTTCGTGCTCGACGGCGGCGAACTGGTGGTCAACGAGATCGCCCCGCGCCCGCACAACAGCGGCCACTACAGCCAGAACGCATGCGACGTCTCGCAGTTCGAATTGCAGGTGCGCACCATGGCCGGCCTGCCGCTCACGCAGCCGCGCCAGCACAGCCCCGCCGTCATGCTCAACCTGCTGGGCGACCTGTGGTTCACGCACGGCCCGCACGCCCGCACGCCCGCCTGGGACGCGGTGCTGGCGCTGCCGGGCACGCACCTGCACCTGTACGGCAAGGCCGACGCCAAGCCCGGCCGCAAGATGGGCCACCTGAACGTGACGGCCCCGAGCGCCGAGGCCGCGCGCGCCACGGCGCTGCAGGCGGCGGCGCTGCTGGGCATCGAAGCCTTCTGAACGCGGGCCGCACACGACATGATCCTCGACGGCCAACGCCCCGAATCCATCGCCGCCGCCGCGCGCGCCCTGCGCACGGGCGCGCTGCTGGGCCTGCCCACCGAGACGGTGTACGGCCTGGCCGCCGACGCGGCCAGCGATGCCGCCGTGGCGCAGATCTTCGCCGCCAAGGGCCGGCCGAGCGACCACCCGCTGATCGTGCACGTGGCCGATGCCGGCGGCATTGCCCACTTCGCCAGCGAAGTGCCGGCGTTCGCGCAGGCGCTGGTCGATGCGTTCTGGCCCGGCCCGCTCACCCTCATCCTACCGCGCCGGCCCGGCGTGGCCACGGCCGCCACGGGCGGCCAGGACAGCGTGGGCCTGCGCTGCCCCGCCCACCCCGTCGCCCAGGCCGTGCTGCGCGCAGGCGCATCGGACGACCCGGCGCTGGAGGGCCGCCCCGTGTGGGGCGTGGCCGCGCCCAGCGCCAACCGCTTTGGCCGCGTGAGCCCCACCACCGCCCTGCACGTGCAGGACGAGCTGGGCGAGGCGCTGCTGGTGCTGGACGGCGGGCCCTGCGGCGTGGGCATCGAATCGACCATTGTCGATTGCACGCGCGGCGTGCCGGTGCTGCTGCGGCCCGGCGCCATCACCCGCGCGCAGATCGCCCAGGCGTGCGGCCTGGCGCCGCTGTCGAAGGAGGACCTGCCCGCGCACACCCCGCGCGCGTCGGGCACCCTGGAGGCCCATTACGCCCCGGCCGCCAAGGTGCGGCTGATGGAGGCCAAGGCGCTGCAGACCGGGCTGGACCTGCTGGGCGCCGATGCCGCGCACCTGGCCGTCTATGCGCGCAGCCCGCTGCGCTCGCGCTCGGCCAAAGTCCAGGTGCGGCGCATGCCCGACGACGCCACGGCCACCGCCCAGCAGCTCTTTGCCGTGCTGCGCGCCTTCGATGACGACGGCGTGAAGCTGATCTGGATCGAAGCCCCGCCCGCCACCCCCGAATGGGAAGGCGTGCGCGACCGCCTGCAGCGTGCCGCGGCCGCATAACCCGGATTGCATGTCCCGCGGCACGCCCTGTTGCAGGCCGTGCCGCGCCAGTCGTTAAACTCTCGCCACATTTTCTGGAGAAAAACCCATGGCAGCAAATTGGATGCGCCGCACCCTCGTGGTCGCCGCTTGTGCAACGGCCACGTTGCTCGCGGCTTGCGGTTCGAGCACAACCGAGTCGGCCATCACGCCCGACCGGTTCATCACGTTCGGTGACGGCTTCACCGACATCGGCCAGAACGGGGCCCGCTACACGGTCAACGACGGCAGCATCAACAACTGGGCCCAGCAGATCGCCAACAACTACGGCAAGAGCTTCACCGCCGCCGCGGCGGGCGGCACGGGCTACGCGCAGGGCAACGCCCGCGTGACGGCCACCACCGACGCCGCCGGCCGGACCACCACCCCGTCCGTCACCCAGCAGATCGACACCTTCCTGTCCAAGGGCGGCTTCGCCGACAACGACCTGGTGCTGATCAACGGCGGCATCAGCGACGTGATCGCCGGCATGGCCGCGGTGAACGCGGGCACGCAGACCAGCGCGCAGTTCCTCACCAACGCGGCCACGGCCGGCAAGGAACTGGCCGCGCAGGTGCGCCGCCTGTCCAACGCGGGTGCCAAGCACGTGGTGGTGACCGGCACCTACGACCTGGGCAAGAGCCCCTGGGCCGTGGGCATCAACCAGACCACGCTGCTGAGCAACGCCAGCACGCAGTTCAACCAGGCCCTGCTGGTGAACATCGAAGACCTCGGCACCACGGTGCTGTACGTCGATCTGGCCTACTACGGCAACGTGTTCGTGGGCTCGCCTTCGGGCTACGGCTTCACCGACAAGGACAACGCCGTCTGCACCTCGGTGGACCCCAACAACGGCATCGGCATCGGCGCAGGCCAGGTCAACTCGCTGCTGTGCAACGCCTCCACGCTGCTGACGGGCGCCGCCCAGGACAAGTACGTGTTCGCCGACCGCGTGTACTTCACGCCTTCGGCCCAGCGCCAGTTCGGCACCTACGCGTACGACCGCCTGCGCGCCCGCTGGTAAGCGCCTCGCAGCCCACGCGAAAAAGCCGACCCTCGGGTCGGCTTTTTTGATGGTGCCGCGGGCTCCGTGCGGCACGGGGCCCGGCGGGGGGCCTCAGAACCGGTAGCCGATCCCGACCGCGAACACGTTGGGGTTGAGCTTGATGTCGATGTTCTGCCCGCTCGACAGGCGCGTGGTGGTCTTGAGGAAACCTTTGTAATAGGCCGCGTCCAGGAACCAGCGCTCGTTGAACTGCCATACGAAGCCGACCTGCGCGGTGACGCCCCACTTGTCGTCGATCGATGCGGTGGTGGGATTGGTCGGTGTGCCGCCGGTCAGCCCGTTCAGCGTGGCGGTGGTGCGCTCCTTGAAGAACTTGGCGTAGGTCACGCCCAGCCCGGCATACGGCCGGAAGGCCGCGTTGGCCTCCTGGAAACGGTACTGCGCGAACACCGTGGCGGGCACCACCTTGGTCTCGCCCACTTTGCCCACGCCGCCGATGGCGCCGTCACCGTAGAACGAGTGCTTGAACGGCAGGCCGATGGGCACGTCCACCGCCCAGTGGTCCGTCAGCATGTAGTTCAGGCCGCCGGTCAGGGCCGTGGCGGAATGCACGTCCACGCGGGTGCCGGGAAAGCTCGGCGCGCTCAGGTTGCCGCTTTTGACTTGGGGCGAGATTTGGGTCACGCCGGCGCGCAGGCTCAGCGTGCCGGCGACTTGTGCGCTGGCCGTGCCGCAGGCGGCGGCCGCGGCGATCGCCACGCAGGCCCAGGAAAATGGCTTCATGAAAACTCCTCGAAGGGGATGGGGCCTGGGCAATCAGAGCCAGCCGGCGGTGGACAGGGAACGCGACACCAGTTGGGCGACCAGCTGGTGGCCGTACGGCGTGGGGTGGAAGCTGTCGGCAAAGCCGTAGGACTTCCACCAGTCGGCACCGCCCGTGGCGCCTGCAGGGGGCGTGCGGGCCGACAGGGCGGCCGACGTGCAGGTCGGGAAGGAGTAGGTCGGCAGGCCGTCGCTGCCCACGCCGGTGGCCGGGCAGGCAGCGGTCGACACGTTGGTCAGCTGGTACTGGGCCGGGTTGGTGGCCTGGTCCTTGAACGAGCTGTAGAAGTCCACCAGGGCCAGGCGGCTGTCGGTCCCCAGGCTGGTGGCCAGGCGGGCGTTGTAGGCCTGGATCCAGCCGTCGAACAGGGCTTCGGCCTGGGCGGCGGCGGCCGCGCCGTTGGCGGCCGCGATGGAGGCCACCACCAGGCGGAACCGCGGGGTGAGGGTGATGCCCGGGGCGTTGAGCACCGCGACGCGCTTGGCGCCCTTGTCCAGCGTGTTGGTCTTGATGGTGGCCGCGAAACGCGTGGCCAGCGTCTGCATGTACAGCCCGCCCACCTGCGCCATGCCGGTCGCGCCGCCGGCCAGGGCGGTGTTCACGGTGTTGGCGTCCAGCAGCGTGCCCAGCACGGCGCGGTAGGTGGCGCCGCCGTCGCTCGAGGCGCGCAGGTAGGCGCCGATCAGGTCGGCCGCGTCGTTGGCGCCGCCGTCGATCAGCACCAGGTCGGTGTCGGTGAATCCGGCCGCGCCGGCATCCTGGATCTGCTTGGTGATGGAGACCGGCGAGGTGGGCGCCGTGAAGTTGTTGATGCGCCCGCCGCCCACGGCGTAGTTGGTGCATTCCGCCCGCGTGCCGAACGTGGTGCCGGTCGACTGGTAGTGCGCGCACAGCGTCTGCCCGTAGCTCGTGGCGACGCGCTCGGGCCAGACGGAACTGGAGCCGGCGCCCGTGGCGGCCGTGCCCTGCACGGTGAACTTGAAGCCGAACGTGCCGCTGTCGGCCAGGCTGTCACCCATGACCTTCACGGACTTCACGCTCACGGCGGGCGTCGTGTCCGAGCCGCCGCCCCCGCAGGCCGCCAGCAAAGCGGCTGCTGCCAATGCCGTCACCGCCCAGGAAGCTCTGTTTTTAGTGGTTTTCGAGATCAAGGTGTTCTCCGTCAGGTTGAAAATAGCACGGTCGTGCGTTTTACGGAGGCCCATCGTAAACCCGCACCGCCCGGGGCCGCACAGGGGAACTACCGATAGCCGCGCCGCGCGCAGGCGCCCGTCCGGGGCGCTTCAGCGGTCATGGGCCACCCAATCGACCAGGGCCTCGATGGCCGGGCGCGCCGCGGCCGCGTTCGGGTGGTTGGCGATGGCCACCATCACGTAGCGGCGGCCGCTGGCGGCGTGCACGTAGCCGGCCATGGCCGAGACGTCGCGCAGGCTGCCGGTCTTGAGGTGGGCCGCACCCACCGACCGTCCCTGGGCCCGGCGCAGGGTGCCGTCCACGCCGGTGATCGGCAGCGACGACACCAGCTCGGGCATGACAGGCGAGAGCCATGCCGCCTGCAGCATGCGCGCCAGGGCCTGGGCGCTGATGCGCGCCTCGCGGCTCAGGCCCGCGCCGTTGTCCAGCACGGGCGCCTCCGTGCCGGGAAAGCGCTGGCGCCACCACTGTCCGACCACGGCGCGCGCACCGTCGAAGGTGCCGCGGCCGTTCTTTTGCAGCGCCAGCGTGAGGAACACCTGCTGCGTCATCACGTTGTTGCTGTACTTGTTGATGTCGCGCACCACCTCGGCCAGCGCGGGCGAGGACGTGCTGAAGGCCGGGGCCAGGCCGGCGGGCACCCGCCCGTCGCGCACGCTGCCGGTGAGCTTGCCGCCCAGGTCGCGCCACATGCCTTCGATGGCGCGCGCCGCATAGCCGGCGGGATCGGCCGGCGCCACCGCCCAGGTGCGCTCGCCGCAGGCCGCCGGGTACACGCCCTGGAAGGCGATGCGAGCGGGGTCGGCCAGCTCGGCCTTGAGGGCCGTGTGCCAGTCGCCGCACTCCGCGCCCGCCGCCGCGAGCGGCACGGTGGCGGGCCACTGCACGCCGGCCAGCGGGGGCTCGTACTGCACGCGCGCCAGCCCGGCCGGGCCATCGGGCACGAAGGTCATGGCGATCGACTTGTAGTTGACCAGCAGCGCGTCCGGCGCGGCGTTGTAGGGGCGCAGGGGCTCGCCGTCGAAGCGCGCGGCATCGTGGTCGGGCACGTCGAAGGCGCTGCGGTCCAGCACGATGTCGCCGACGATCACCTGGATGCCCTGCGCCTGCAGGCGCCGCATCAGCAGCCACAGGCGCTCCACCACGAGCTTGGGGTCGCCCTGCCCCTTGATGTACACGTTGCCCTGCAGGCTGCCCGACCGCGGGCGGGCGTCCAGGTACACCGGCGTGTCCCAGGTGAAGGCCGGCCCCAGCTGGTCCAGCGCGGCATAGGTGGTGACCAGCTTCATGACCGAGGCGGGATTGACCGGCACCTGCGCGCGGTAGGCGAGCCGGGGCGCCTGCCGGCCCTCCGCATCCACCACCAGCACCGACAGGGCCTCGCGCGGCAGCTTGGCGCGCTGCAGGGCGGCCTCGACTGCGGGCGGCAGGGCGGCGGCCTCGGGCGTGGCGGGAGACTGGGCCAGGGCCGGCAGCGCCGCCCCCGCGAATGCCACGAGCGTGGCCGCGCGCACGGCCAGACGCCGGCGCCATGAAAAGACTTGCAACATGGCGGACGAGTCTAGCGATGCACGCTGGCGCCATTGCCCTGGCGCGCTGCCAGCGGCCGAGGATCGGCCTTCGTCCTACAGATCGATGCGCTCGCGGGGAGGTCCGGCGGCCTTCGGGTTCACCCTAGGATGGCCTCCAATCTTGAAGTCCCGGCCTCCGGGGAGAAAGGCAACTGTGAGCACTTGGTACAAATTGGCTCTCGGCAATGACCAGGACGCGTTCGAGCCCGCGCGCCAGATCCAGCAGATCTTCATGGCGAAGTTCCTGATGACGCCTCCCGGATCGGGACGCGCCCTTTTCTCCAGCTACGACCTCGCCAGCGACAACCTCTGGCTGTATTTTTCGCCCGCGGCGCGCGACATCGCCACCCGCGTGGCCGCCCAGCCGTGCGACAAGCCCGCCCCCGACGCCCCCCTGGGCCTGCTGGCCGGCGAGGGCGATGCCCTCGCCCAGCCGTCGGCGCTGGAAGCCGCGGCCGCCTGACGCCATCACCGCGCGCTGGGGTTGCGCGCGGCGGGAAGGCAGCCGCCGGCCGGGGCGCCGATAATGCGCACCGGCTCCCCAGCACCGGGTGCGGCGCACGGCTGCGGTTTCGCAGACCCGGCGCTTCGGGCGGGCCACCCACCCTCACCCCATGAACCTGCTCGCCTTCGATACCAGTACCGACACCCTGTCCATCGCCGTCCAGCGCGCCGATGCGACCTGGGAGCACAGCGGGCCCGGCGGCGCGCAGGCATCTGCCACGCTGCTGCCGGCGATCCGGGCGCTGCTGGCCGAGGCCGGCCTGTCGTTCGACACGCTGGATGCCGTGGTCTTCGGGCGCGGCCCGGGTTCGTTCACCGGCCTGCGCACGGCGTGCTCGGTGGCGCAGGGACTGGCGTTCGGTGCGCGCGGCGGTGCGGGCGTGCCGGTGCTGCCGATCGACACCCTGCTGGCCGTGGCCGAGGCGGCCCGCCATGCCCACGGCTGCACGCGCGTGGTGGCGGTGCTCGACGCCCGCATGGACGAGGTCTACACCGCGCCCTTCGAATTCCAGGCCGACGGCACATGGCGCGGAGGCGACGATTTCGGCCTGTGCGCGCCGCAGTCCGTGGCCATGCCGCCCGGCTACACCGTGGCCGGCAATGCCCGCGCGGCCTATGGCGAGCGGCTCGCACCCGACGCCCCCCACGTGTTCGCCCTGCCGACCGCCCTGGCCCTGCTGCACCTGGCCCCCGCGCGCATCGCTGCGGGGGGCGCGCAACCGGCCAGCGAAGCCCTGCCGCTGTACGTGCGCGATAAAGTGGCGCAAACCACGGCGGAGCGCCTGGCGGCCAGGCAGGCGGCCGCAGCCGCCCTGCCTCCCATTCTGAGTGCCCCATGAGCGCCGTTCCCCACACCCCCGAAGAAGCCCGGTTCGAGCCGCTCACGCTCGCGCGGCTGGATGCGCTGCTGGCGATCGAACAGGTCGCCTACACGCACCCCTGGACGCGCGGCAACTTCATCGATGCCATGGCGGCCGGCTACGAGACCCAGTTGCTGATGGCCGGCGATGAACTGATCGGCTACTTCGTGGCCATGAAAGGCGTGGACGAAGTGCACCTGCTCAATCTGACCGTGGCACCCGCCCACCAGCGCCAGGGCTGGGCCCGGCTGCTGCTGGATGCGCTGGCCCTGTGGGCGCGCGGCTGCAACGCGCAATGGCTGTGGCTGGAAGTGCGCGTGAGCAATGCGCGGGCACGGTCGATCTACGAAGCCCGGGGCTTTCGCTTCGTGGGCGAACGCAAGCGCTACTACCCCGCCCACGGCGGCGAACGCGAGGATGCCGTCGTGATGAGCCTGCCACTATGAGCCTGGACCTGGACGCACGCCAGCGCGCCATGCTGGCCGAGATGGGCATCACCGTGTGGGCGCCGGCTGCGGCCTCCGTGGCGGTGCAGGAGCCGGCCGTGGCCAAGACTCCGGCGGCCGAATCCACGGATGCCCCCCCCTCCTCCGCCGTGCCGGCCGCGCCCCGGTTGGCGCCAGCACCGCAGGCCCCGACTCCCGCCATGGCCCGCCCGGCCCCGGTGCCCATGCCTGCGCCCGCGGCGGTGCCACCGGCGCGAGATGAGGCCGCGGGCACCGCCGCGGCCCTGCAGGCGCCGCTGCCGCTGTACCCGCAGGCCGACCCGTCGGCCACGCCGGTGGACCTCGGCTCGGGCTGGCTGGTGCTGGCCGAAAGCGCCACGCCCGACGCCCCGCTGACCGGCGACGCCGGCAAGCTGCTGGACAACATGCTGCGCGCCATGCGCCTGCACCGCCATCCCCGCGCGTTCTTCGCCGCCGTGCAGCGCACCGGCGCGGCGGGCCCCGGCGATGCCGGCATCGCGCACGCCCTGCAGGAGGCGCTGGCCACCCTGCGCCCGGCGATGGTGCTGGTGCTCGGCCTGGGTGCGGCCCGCGCCGTGCTGGAGAGCCGCGAACCCCTGGGCCGGCTGCGCGCCGGCCTGCACGCCCTGCCCGGCGGCACGCCGGCCATCGTCACCTACGACCCGGCCTACCTGCTGCGCGCCCCCGAGGCCAAGGCCGCCGCCTGGGCCGACCTGTGCCGCGCCCTCGCCACGGTGCGGGCGGCGGGCACCCCCGCGCCCGAGGCGGGCTGACGGAAAACAAAGCCTTACCGCTACTGCGCCCACGGGCTGCCAGGCCCCGCCGGCCCTCGGCGGGTGTCATGGGATTGACGCAGCGCAATGCCATAATCCGCGGCTTGCATTTTTGGAGATTCCTCCGTGGAAACCTACCCCAGTTGGTAGCTTTCAGCTCCCGGCCTGCCGAGGGTTGAAAGCCGCCCCATCCCTCGCAGAAAAAGCCCACCACACACCGGGAGTGAGCCCACATGCTCAACATTTTCACGCTCGCCAACGGCCGGCTCGTCCAGGAAGAAATCGAATCCCTGGAAGAGCTGGCGCAGTTCCAGCCCATCTGGGTCGACCTGGAGTCGCCCACCCTCGAAGAAAAACGCTGGGTCAAGCAGCACTACGGCCTCTTCATCCCCGAAGACGCCATGGACGAGGACATCGAGGAATCCGCCCGCTTCTATGAAGAAGACAACGGCGAGCTGCACATCCGCAGCGACTTTCTCATCGACGACGAAGACGACCCGCGCTCGGTGCGCGTGGCCTTCATCCTGAACCTCGTCAACGACACGCTCAAGAGCAAGGGCGTGCTCTTTTCCATCCACGACGAAGACGTGCCCGTCTTCCGCCTGCTGCGCATGCGCGCGCGCCGTGCGCCGGGCCTGATCGAGGATGCGAAGGAGGTGCTGCTCAAGCTCTTCGACGCCGACGCCGAATACTCCGCCGATACCCTCGAAGGCATCTACGACGACCTGAAGAAGGTCAGCGTGCAGGTGCTGGCCGGCGACGTGACCGATGCCCGCGCCGGCGAGGTGCTGGCCGCCATCGCGCGCCAGGAGGACCTGAACGGCCGCATCCGCCGCAACGTGATGGACACGCGCCGCGCCGTGAGCTTCATGATGCGCAGCAAGATGCTCAACGCCGAGCAGTTCGAGGAGGCGCGCCAGATCCTGCGCGACATCGAATCGCTCGATAACCACACGGCGTTCCTGTTCGACAAGATCAACTTCCTGATGGACGCCACGGTCGGCTTCATCAACATCAACCAGAACAAGATCATCAAGATCTTCTCGGTGGCCAGCGTCGCCCTGCTGCCGCCGACGCTGATCGCCAGCGTCTACGGCATGAACTTCAAGTTCATGCCCGAGCTGGACTGGTCGCTGGGCTATCCCTACGCGCTGGCGCTGATGGTGGCCAGCGCCCTGGGCCCCATGTGGTACTTCCGAAAGCGCGGCTGGTTGAAGTGACCCCCCCTTGAGCCGCTGCGCGGCTTCCCCTCAGGGGGACGACGCCAGTGGCTCGGCGGAGCCGGTTCCACGGCGTCTGCTGGACTGAAGACGCGCGACGCTGATAGGCGTTTGTTGTGCTGCGTCGAATTGGCCTTAAGCACAATAAACACTAGGGCATACAGCTATTATTTTCATAGCATCAAGCAGCCCTATATTGCGTTTCATGAAGGACGATGCTAAGTGACCTAATAGACTGATTGCATCGAGATTTAGGTTAACTCTTAGTCCAGAAAAGCCTTCATGGTGTTCCAGCAGTGCGTGAACGCAGCTTCCACCGCTTGCAACCAGCGCTGCGTAAAGTACCAATTGTTTCGGATTGAGAAAAAAGTCTGTATTGGTCTTGTTGTTCAATGGGCACAAGCAGACGGTGGTTGGCTCAAGGCCATATCGATCCTCACTAACCAAGATGCGTTATCTGTCGGTGAGGCCAGTCCTTCCTAGGATCGCCTTAAAAATCTCCTCCAATGATTGCAGGATACTGAATATAAATTAAATATTTGACAGACGAACAAAAACAACACAGCATTGACTGCTTGCCGCCATTTCGGCGTCAAATTCTTTAGGAGTCATAAATGGATGCAGAGCCAATTGGAAAGCGGTTTTTAAATTCCAGCTCCCCTGGAGTTGTTTTGGTTTTTTCTGTAGCCTCCAATACAAGTGGCGCAATAATTCGGACAGGCTACATTAACCCTGTCACCGGAACTGTAAATCTGGTTGCTGGTACAGTGGCGCCTACTGGAATAGGGGATGTTAGTCAGCCAATCATTTTTTCCGGCAACGGAAACTCGGCGGCCGGCTCAAATAGCGAAGTGGTAATGCCGTACCCACTGTATATCCCTGCCGGAATGGGGCTTTGGGTGGCAAACTCAGGACCAGGAGCCATCGCACTTACTTGGGATTTATTATCGTGATTTTTATTGAATAGAAAACACCATTTCACGAAGGCAACTATGAATGCTGTCCCCATAGGAAAGAATTTTGCAACCATTGCCCCTAAAGGCGTGGCGCAATTGGTAGCTCCTTCTGCGAATACCAATGGAATTGTGATCCGAACTTGCTTTTGCAATCCGCAAAATGGCACCGTCAATCTAGTCGCGGCAACCAGTGCTCCATCGGGAATTTCAGATACATCCAAGTCAATAATATTCAGTGGAAACGGAAATACCACAACAGGATCAAACACTCAAATATTCATTCCCAAACCGTTATACATCCCCAAAGGTCTTGGGCTGTGGGTTGCAACCTCTGCGAACGCAGGAGTGATTGCCCTCACCTGGGATATTTTAAGTTAATTATTACTAGTGATCAGCTGAAGCACACAATTTCCCTCGTATGCTTCAGTTGATTTACTTTCAGAGAATTTTTTGCTTTTTATTTGCATAATTTTTCGCAAATAATTCAATTCTCTTCACACCACGAACTTAGCATAAAAATAGTGCCGCGATATCTTCACCAACTATTTTTTATCAGGCAAAAATGACCGGGATCAATTTTCCTGAAGAACTTTTATCTTAGGTCAAATGCAATGCTTTTTTTCGCTGCGGTGTTCAAGTAGGATTGATCATGCCCGAGAACCATCTTATCGATCCAGCTGACTACACAAACCCAGACGTGCTTGCTTTGGAGGAAAAGTATATTTTTCGGCAGGCATGGCATTTGGCCGCATTGACCCGCGATATTCCGAACGAACTGGACTATGTCAAGCGGCTCATTGGAGCGACTGATTTGGTGATTCATCGCCATGAAGGCCGCATCGTGGCCTACGCCAATGTATGCCCCCATCGCTTCTCCGCATTCTTCGAGAAGCCCAGCGGTCATGGCCCAATCCGCTGTCCCTACCATCTTTGGACTTACAACGGCGACGGAATGGCGATTGGCGTGCCCCATCGACACAACGAGGCGTTGGCGTGCTATCAGACGGCAGACCTGCGGCTGGAGACTTGGCAGGTGGAAACCCTTGGCGAGTTCATTTTCGTGAGCGCAGAGCCTCGACAGCGCCTGGACGAATTTCTGGGCGCCACGCTGCCCGCCCTGGACCAGATGTCTCGGGCGATAGGAGCAGAGAAACCGAAGAGGGTGCAAGACATCGCAGCCAACTGGAAAGTCGTGCTGCAAAACACTGTGGAATTCGAGCACGCCTTCTCCGTGCACGCAGATACTTTTGCGGCCGACGTGCAAAAACCCCTTCAGGTGGACAGCGACCCCGACGCTGACAACACCATCTCCTACACCACCCGGCTCAATCCCAAGCGCTACGAGCGCCCGCGTGATGCTAGGGTGAATGAAATCTTCAAACGGGTGCCGGTTCCGTACCCGGATGGCTATCGGCATCACGTGATCTTTCCTGCCACGACCATTGGATACACCGACAACCAGCAGCTTGCAATCATGGATTACCAGCCGACAGGCACTGGCAGTTGCAGGATGTTCGCTCGCCTCTTCAGCTTTGAGGTTCCTGATCTCACTCGGGCTGAAATGGCGATGCTGGAAATCGTGGGTCCTTGGCACACCGCCTACGCGGAAAAGCTCTTTGCGGAAGATCAAGCCATCTGTGAGGCAGTGCAACGCGGGCTGTCGTCCAGACCCTCACGCATGAAGGGCGTTCTGCAACCCGGCGAGCGCCTCGTTCGACGCTTCCAGGAAATCTATTGCCAATGGATGGATCGATAAAACCCCAAGGCGGCAGGTCCACAGCACCGGCCGAGACAAACGCTTTCCTTTCCGAAAACCACCCAATAGGCAAACAGCCTCCAGCGCAATTATCACTAGGGCATACAGCTATTATTTTTATAGCATCCTGAGAAACCGCCCGATGATGCCATCGGCATACTGGCTGGCCACGGCCTGCACGAAGCGGGGGAAGTCCACGTGTGCGGCGTCGTCCGCGCGGTCGGAGACCGTGCGCACGGCGGCGAAGGGCACGCCGTAGTCGCTGCAGACCTGGGCCACGGCGGCGCCCTCCATCTCCACCGCCAGCACCGCATGGCCGGCGGCGGTGAACGCGTCGCGCAGCGCCTGCGATTCCTGCACGGTCGACACGAAGCGGTCGCCGCTGGCGATCAGGCCCCGGTGCACGCGCGGCGCGCGCAGGGGCGGGGGCAGTCCGGCGCCGTCCAGCAGCGCGGCCGCGCCGCCGGCCAGGCATTCGCCGGCGGCATCGGCCAGCCGGCCAGCCAGCGCGTCATCGCACGGCAGCCGGGTGCGGCCGTAGCCGGGCAGCTCCCAGCGGGGGAACAGGGGCGAGGCGTCCATGTCGTGCTGCAGAAAGTCGTGCGCCACGACGACGTCGCCCACCTGCACGTCCGCGCCCAGGCCGCCGGCCACACCGGTGAACACCACGCGTGCCGCGCCGAAGCGCTCGATCAGCGCGGTGGCGGTGGTGGCTGCCGCGACCTTGCCGATGCCCGAGAGCGCCAGCACGACCTCGCACCCGTGCAGGCTGCCGCTCCAGAACGTGCGGCCGGCATGCAGGGTGCGGCGCCCCCGGGAGAGCGCGTCGATGAGGCCCTGCTGCTCTTCGGCCAGGGCGCTGAGGATGGCGGTCGTCACGGCCGCAACGCCCCCAGCGGTTGCGCCCGCGCCGGGGTGGCCCGGAGCCAGGACGGGACGGGCCGCACTAGCGCTTGTCGCGCAGCTCGCGGCGCAGGATCTTGCCCACCGGGGTCTTGGGCAGCGATTCGCGGAACTCGATCACGCGGGGCTGCTTGTAGCCGGTGAGGTTGGCCTTGCAGAACTCGCGCACCTGCGCCTCGGTGAGGTCGGTGCCGCGCTTGACGATGACCAGCTTGACGGCTTCGCCCGTCTTTTCGTCGGGCACGCCCACCACCGCGCATTCGAGCACGCCGGGCAGCGTGGCCACCACGTCCTCGACCTCGTTGGGGTAGACGTTGAAGCCGCTCACCAGCACCATGTCCTTCTTGCGGTCCACGATCTTGAAGTAGCCGCGCTCATCGATCACGCCGATGTCGCCGGACTTGAAGTAGCCGTCGTCCGTCATGACCTTGGCGGTCTCGTCGGGCCGCTGCCAGTAGCCGGCCATGACCTGCGGGCCCTTGATGGCGATCTCGCCGCGCGCGCCCGGCTCGGTCACGTCGCGGCCATCGTCGTCGATGAGCTTCATGTAGGTGCTGGAGATCGGCACGCCGATGGTGCCGGTGAACGCCTTTTCCGTGGCCGGATTGCAGGCGACCGTGGGGCTGGTCTCCGACAGGCCGTAGCCTTCGCAGATGGGGCAACCGGTCTTTTCCAGCCAGAGCTTGGCCACCGCGCCCTGCACGGCCATGCCGCCGCCCACCGACACCTTGAGGTTCTTCCAGTTCACGGTGTTGAAGTCGGGGTGGTGGGCCAGGCCGTTGAACAGTGTGTTCACGGCCGGGAAGCTGTGGAAGGTGTGCCGCGAAAGCTCCTTGAGCACCGCCGCCAGGTCGCGGGGGTTGGGCAGCAGGATGTTCTTGGCGCCCGTGCGCATGCTCATCATCATGTTCACCGTGAAGGCGAAGATGTGATAGAGCGGCAGCGCGCACACGGTGGTGGGCTGCTCGTTGGCCGGCACGGTCTGCATCACGGGCAGGTTCCAGGCTTCGGCCTGCAGCACGTTGGCGATGATGTTGCGGTGCAGGAGCACGGCGCCCTTGCTCACGCCCGTGGTGCCGCCCGTGTACTGCAGCAGGGCCACGTCGTCGGGGCGCAGGTCGGGAACCTTGAGCGTGCCGCGCGCGCCCTGCGACAGCGCGTCGTTGAAGCGCACCGCGCCGGGCAGGTTGAACGGCGGCACGAGCTTCTTCACGCTGCGCACCACATAGTTGACGATCAAACCCTTGGGGAAGCCCAGTCGGTCGCCCATGGCGCACAGCACGACGTGCTTGACCTGCGTGGCACCGATGCACGCCTGCAGCGTGGCGGCGAAGTTCTCGATGATGACGATGGCCTTGGCGCCCGAGTCCTTGAGCTGGTGCTCCAGCTCGCGCGGGGTGTACAGCGGGTTCACGTTCACCACCACGAAGCCCGCGCGCAGGATGGCGGCCACGGCCACGGGGTACTGCGGCACGTTGGGCATCATCACCGCGACGCGGTCGCCCTTGGCCAGCCCCAGGCCCTGGAGATAGGCCGCAATGTGGCGGCTTTGCACGTCCGTCTCGCCGAAGCTCACATCCTTGCCCATGTAGCTGTAGGCCACGCGGTCGGCGTATTTGCCGAAGCCCTCTTCCATCAGGGCGATGAGCGAGGGGTACTGCGCCGGGTCGATGTCGGCCGGCACCCCGGGTGGGTAGGCGGCAAGCCACGGGCGGTCATTCATGCTGTGTGTCTCCAAACCTGCTGTTACAAAAAGGAGCCCGCATTGTCGTCGCGGGCGAAGGCGCCAGGGGCCTGTAGTTTCCCTAAACCGTGCTGCCCCTGCCGCAGCGGCCGCCAGCGGGCGGCGCCGGAGGGCGCGCGGGCCTATTCGATGGCCTTGCCGATGTCCTCCACGACCTTCTTGGCGTCGCCGAAGACCATCATGGTCTTGTCCATGTAGAACAGTTCGTTGTCCAGGCCGGCATAGCCCGCCGCCATGGAGCGCTTGTTCACGATCACGGTCTTGGCCTTGTAGGCCTCCAGGATGGGCATGCCGTAGATGGGGCTGCCCTTGGTGTGCGCGGCGGGGTTCACCACGTCGTTGGCGCCGAGGATGATGGCCACGTCCACCTGTCCGAATTCGCCGTTGATGTCTTCCATCTCGAACACCTGGTCGTAGGGCACCTCGGCCTCGGCGAGCAGCACGTTCATGTGGCCCGGCATGCGCCCGGCCACCGGGTGGATGGCGTATTTGACGGTGATGCCCTTCTCGGCCAGCTTGGCGGCCAGCTCCTTGACCGCATGCTGGGCGCGCGCCACGGCCAGGCCGTAGCCGGGCACGATCACCACGGTCTCGGCGTTGCCCAGCACGAAGGCGGCGTCGTCGGCGCTGCCGCTCTTGACGCTGCGCTGCGCCTGCGCGCCGCCGGCCGAAGCCGCCGCCGCATCGCCGCCGAACCCGCCCAGGATCACGTTGAAGAACGAGCGGTTCATCGCCTTGCACATGATGTAGGACAGGATGGCGCCCGAGCTGCCCACCAGCGATCCGGCGATGATGAGCATGCTGTTGTTCAGGCTGAAGCCGATGCCCGCCGCCGCCCAGCCCGAGTAGCTGTTGAGCATCGAGACCACCACCGGCATGTCCGCGCCGCCGATGGGAATGATGATGAGCACGCCCATCACGAACGCCAGCGCCAGCATGGCGAAGAAGGCGGTCCAGTTCTCGGTGGCCATGTAGACCAGCCCGAGCCCGATGGTCGCCAGGCCCAGCACGAGGTTGAGCAGGTGCTGGCCCTTGAACTGCACCGGCGCGCCCTGGAACCAGCGGAACTTGTATCTGCCCGACAGCTTGCCGAAGGCGATCACCGAGCCGCTGAAGGTGATGGCGCCGATGGCCGCGCCCAGGAACAGCTCCAGCCGGTTGCCGAACGGGATCGGTAGCCGCGCGAAGCCTTCCACCAGCACGGTGCCCTCGGGAGTGGCGGCGCTGGCCAGGGCCGGAACAGGGGGTGGCACGATGCCGAAGGCCCAGGGCTCGGCCACCGCGGCGACGGCGATGAACACGGCCGCCAGGCCGATCATGCTGTGCATGAAGGCGACCAGTTCGGGCATCTTGGTCATCTCCACCCGCTGGGCCATCACCGTGCCGGCAGCGCCCCCGACGAGCAACCCGAGCAGCACCCAGGCCAGGCCCATGGGCGCGCCGCGCGTGACGCTCCAGATCAGCGCGGCGGTGGTGAGCACGGCGATCGCCATGCCGGCCATGCCGAACAGGTTGCCCCGGATCGAGGTGGTGGGATGCGAGAGCCCCTTGAGCGCCTGGATGAAGCAGACGCTGGCCACCAGGTACAGCAGCGTGACGAGGTTCATGCTCATGGCGCGGCCTTGTCGGAAGCGGCGCCGGCGGCAGCGGAGGCCGCGGGCTTGCGCTCCTTCTTGCGGAACATCTCCAGCATGCGCCGCGTGACGAGGAAGCCCCCGAACACGTTCACCGCGGCCAGCGCCACCGCGAGCACGCCCATGGTCTTGCCCAGGGTGGTCTCGGTGAGGGCCGCGGCCAGCATGGCGCCGACGATCACGATGGCCGAGATCGCATTCGTCACCGCCATCAGCGGCGTGTGCAGCGCCGGGGTCACGGTCCACACCACGTGGTAGCCGACATAGATGGCCAGCACGAAGATGATCAGGTTGATCAGCGTGGGGGAAACGGCATCCATGGCAGCACTCCTTGAAGGTGAAGGGGCGAACGGGGCGAAGGAACGGACGACTGGCTGAACGACGGAATGGCTACTGCGGCGGGGCGACCGGGAACGGCGGCACGATCAGCCGGCCGTCCATCATCGCGGTGCTCAACCGCGCGGCCTGCGCCATCTTGTCGCCCCACTCCAGAGCGGGGCGGCCGGCGCGCAGGAAGGCCTCGTTGTCGCGCGTGGGCGGGCGCAGCAGGCGCTGATCGACCAGTGCATCGATGGTGACGATGGCGCCGCCGTTGGTGGCATAGCGGAAGAACACGTGCGAGTACGGCTTGGCGGGCGCCGCCTGGTTCATGGACAGCCACTGCGCCACGGCGGGGCGGTTCTTGGCCAGGTAGTCCTCGGTATCGGCACGGCGCTTGTAGCGCAGACAGTCGATGCGCGCGGGGCTGCCCTGGGCCTTGTCCTCGACGAACACGCCCTGCTGCTGGGGGCACGGGGCCGTCCACAGCGTGGTGTCGCGCGGGTAGTTGGTGCTGTTGGTCTGCACCAGCAGCACGGCCAGCAGCGGCCGGTCCTTGCCCGGACCGCGCAGGCCCATGGCGGTCATCTGCGTGGGCAGGTCGGCGGAGGTGTCGTCGGGCAGCACGTCGATCACCTCGTCGCGGCGGCCCAGCACCTCCCAGTCGCCCGGCGGCAGTTCCAGCTGCGCACGGCCCACGTGCGGCAGCGCGGGCTGCACGGGCGCGCAGGCGGCCAGGGTGAGCAGCGAGGCGATGGCCAGCAGCGGGCCGCCAAGGCGGGGGGACAGGGGGAGCAGGGATGAAAGCCGGGTCTTCACAGGAATGCTTGTCTTGTCATGCGCGGGTGACCGCGCCTTCATGGGCCACGAGGCAGGCGGCGACGATGTCGTCTTGCCGGTCCACGTGCAGGGCCCCTTCGGGGTGGATGATGAGCTTGAGGAAATCGAGCACGTTGCGCGCGTAGAGTGCCGAGGCATCGGCCGCCACCAGCGCGGGCAGGTTGGTTTCGCCGACCAGCGTCACGCCATGGCGCACCACGGTCTGGCCGGCTTCGGTCAGCGGGCAGTTGCCGCCCTGGGGAGCGGCGATGTCGACGATCACCGAGCCCGGCTTCATGGACTGCACCATCGCCTCGGTCACCAGCACCGGCGCGGGCCGGCCGGGAATGAGGGCGGTGGTGATGACCACGTCGGCCTGGGCCACGCGCTTGGCCACCTCCACCTTCTGGCGTTCCAGCCAGCTGGCCGGCATGGCGCGCGCATAGCCGCCGGAGCCCTGGGCGGCCTCTTTCTCTTCGTCGGTTTCGAAGGGCACGTCGATGAACTTCGCGCCCAGCGATTCGACCTGGTCCTTGACCGAGGGCCGCACGTCGGAGGCCTCGATCACCGCGCCCAGCCGCTTGGCCGTGGCGATGGCCTGCAGGCCGGCCACGCCCACGCCCAGCACCACCACGCGCGCGGCCTTCACCGTGCCGGCGGCGGTCATGAGCATGGGAAAGAAGCGCTGGTAGCGGTCGGCCGCGACCATCACGGCCTTGTAGCCGGCGATGTTGGCCTGGGAAGACAGCACGTCCATGCTCTGGGCGCGCGTGGTGCGGGGCGCGGCCTCCAGCGCATAGGCGGTGACGCCCGCCTGCGCCAGCCGCTGCAGGCCGGCCGCATCGAAGGGGTTGAGCATGCCGACCAGCGTGGCGCCGGGGCGTAGCAGGGGCGTTTCGGATTCGGTGGGGCAGCGGACCTTGAGCACGAGGTCGGCGCCCCAGGCGCTGGCGGCGTCCACGATCTCGGCGCCGGCCGCGGCATAGGCGGCATCCGGCACGCTGGCGGCCACGCCGGCACCCGCCTGGATGCGCACCGCATGGCCCTGGGCCTTGAGCTTCTTGACCGTCTCCGGGGTCGCGGCGACCCGGGTTTCTCCAACCATGGACTCGGCTGGTACACCTATCTGCATGTTGTCTGTCTCCCGGCTGGCGTGTGCTCGGCGATCTCCGCTCACTGGGCCCGAGCTTACCCGATGCGCTCCGCGGCATCGGCCCGCCCCCATGACGAAGGCCCGGCGCACGCGAATGCGCCGGGCCTTGGCGTGCGGGGGCGCCAGCGCCCCCGTGCGGCGCAGGGGGTCAGTTCACCACCTGGGCCAGCGCGCCCGCGGCGTACTGGCCGGCCACGACCTGCAGGCTGTGGCCCTTGATCTTGGGTGCCTGGCCTTCGCAGCCGAACTCGATGTAGCGCTGCTTGCAGATGGCCTTGGCGGCCTCGCGCGCGGGCTTGAGCCATTCGCGGGCGTCGAACTTTTCGGGGTTCTCGGCCAGGAACTTGCGCACGGCGCCCGTCATGGCCAGGCGGATGTCGGTGTCGATGTTGATCTTGCGCACACCGATCTGGATGGCCTTCTGGATTTCCTCGACGGGCACGCCGTAGGTTTCCTTCATGTTGCCGCCGTACTGGCGAATGATCTCCAGCAGCTCCTGCGGCACACTGGAGCTGCCATGCATCACCAGGTGGGTGTTGGGGATGCGGCGGTGGATTTCCTGGATGCGGTCGATGGCCAGGATGTCGCCCGTGGGCTTGCGCGTGAACTTGTAGGCGCCGTGGCTGGTGCCGATGGCGATGGCCAGCGCGTCGAGCTGCGTGCGCTTGACGAAGTCCGCGGCCTGCTCGGGGTCGGTCAGCAGTTGCTCGCGCGTCATGGTGGCGTCGGTGCCGTGGCCGTCTTCCTTGTCGCCCTTCATGGTCTCCAGCGAGCCCAGGCAGCCCAGTTCGCCCTCGACCGTGACGCCGACCTTGTGCGCCATGTCCACGACCTTGCGCGTCACGTCCACGTTGTATTCGTAGCTGGCGATGGTCTTGCCGTCGGCCTCGAGCGAGCCGTCCATCATCACGGACGAAAAGCCCAGGTCGATCGCGCCCTGGCACACGGCGGGGTTCTGGCCGTGGTCCTGGTGCATGACCAGGGGAATGTGGGGGTAGGCCTCGACGGCGGCCTGGATCAGGTGCTTGATGAAGGCTTCGCCGGCGTACTTGCGGGCGCCGGCGCTGGCCTGCAGGATGACCGGGGCACCCGTCTCGTCGGCGGCGGCCATGACGGCCTGGACCTGTTCCAGGTTGTTCACGTTGAAGGCGGGAATGCCGTAGCGGTTTTCGGCGGCATGGTCGAGCAGTTCGCGCATCGAGACGAGAGGCATGGGATGGGTCCGTTCAATGGTGGGCAGTGGGGAAGGCACGCAGGCCCTGAAGGGCCGTCGGCCGCGGTGGTAACCGCTTCGTAACCGGCGATTTTATCCGGTCGGCCCCGCCGGGGAATCCATGAATTCCAGACGGTAGCAGGTGGTGAATGGCGGCGGCACGGCGCCCGGGCCGAAGCGCGCGCCGTGCGCCTCCGCCACGCGCGCGACAATCTCGTGCCCCAGGTGCAGGCTGTCCACCGGTGCGGGCGCAGCGCCCTGGGCATGGTGCCGGGCGCCGTCGTCCACCACCTGCAGCCAGGGGCCGCCGTGCTCGGCCTGCCCCAGCTGCACCTCGATGCGGGTGCCGTGCGGCGTGTGCTTGAGGGCGTTCTCCAGCAGGTTGCGCAGGGCGATCTCCAGCAGCACCGCGTTGCCGTGCCAGACCAAGGCGCCGGGCGCCGCGACGGCGATGCTGTCCTCGCGCGCCCAGGCCGCCTGGGCGTAGTCGGCGCTCACGCCGCGCGCCAGTTCAGCCAGATCGACGGACGCGGCCGCCTCGTGCAGCTGGGTGCGGCTGGCGCGTGCCAGGGCGAGCAGCTGGTTGAGCACGTGCCCGGCGCGCAGCGCATCCTGCCCGATCCGGGCCAGCGCCTGGGCCTGCTCCTGCGCCGACAGCCCCCCGTCCAGCGCCCGCGCCTGCAGCACGATGGACGACAGCGGCGTGCGCAGCTCGTGCGCCACCTCGTTGGCCAGCCGCCGCTCGCGCGCCAGCGCCGCCTGCTGGCGGTCCAGCAGGGTATTGATGGACACGACCATCGGGTCGAGTTCGCGCGGGGCGTTGCCGGCGTCCAGCCGCTCGGCACGCACCACGTCCAGCCGGGCCACGGCGTCCGACAGCGAGTACAGCGGCCGCAGCCCGCGCCGCACCGCCAGGCCCAGCGCCAGCGCCACCACCGGCAGCAGCCACAGCCCGGGCTCGATGATCTGGCCGGCGATGTCGTCGGCCAGGTCGTCGCGCTCGTCCAGGTTGAGCAGCACCATGATCTTGCGTTCGTGGGCCGCATCCCACTGCGAGAACCCGCGCCAGGACACCGGCGGCTCGCCCAGCTCCAGGTCGGCGAAGCCGTCCGGCAGGTCGAACGCCGGCAGCGGCGCGCTGCCCGTGCGCGACAGCAACTGGCCGTTCGCTCCCCACAACACCACGCTCAGCGATTGCTGGTAGTCATGCGCCTTGAGCCAGGGCGTGGGGGCGCGTCGCGTGGCCAGGGACGGCTCGACCCCGTCGGACGCGCGCAAATTGAGCAGCAGCGCGGCGACGCTGGCCAGGTGCCCGTCGGTCAGTTCGTCGGCCTCGTGCACCCCGGTCTGGTAGCCCAGCCCGACGAAGGTGCCCCACACGACCACCAGCGCGCCCAGCGTCCACAGCAGCAGGCGCCGCATGAGCGAGCCCCTGCGCACAGGTGGCACGGGCGCCGCGGCGATGTCGGCGGGCTCGGGGATCGGTGGGTCAGTCGGAAGGACGCGGCTCATGGCGTGTCCTCCAGCGGCATGAAGTAGCCCACGCCGCGCATGGTCTGAATGCGCCCGCTGCCGAGCTTGCGGCGCAGATGGTGGATGTGCACTTCCACCGCATTGCTCTCCACCGCGCTCTGCCAGCTGTAGAGGCTTTCCTCGATCTGCTGGCGCGACAGCACCCGGCCGCGCGACTCCAGCAGCACCAGCAGCACCGAAAACTCGCGTGGGGACATGTCCACCTGCTGTCCGGCGCGGCGTACCGTGCGCGCGGCGGGGTCCACCTCCAGATCGCCATGGCGGATGGTGGGCGATGCCCGGCCCGCAGCCCGGCGCAG
The DNA here is from genome assembly GCF_032929295.1 of Acidovorax sp. BLS4. NCBI lineage: Bacteria > Pseudomonadati > Pseudomonadota > Betaproteobacteria > Burkholderiales > Comamonadaceae > Acidovorax > Acidovorax sp. BLS4. The sequence goes on along the minus strand of NZ_CP136797.1, from coordinate 2,830,656 downwards.
CAGGGCGCGCAGGCGCGCTTCCAGCTCGTCCACGTCGAACGGCTTGGCCAGGTAGTCGTCGGCCCCTTCATCCAGGCCCGCGATGCGCTGGTGGACCTGGTCCCGGGCGGTGAGGATCAGCACCGGCAGGGCCGGATCGGGCAGCGCGGGCGCGCCCGGGGCACCGGGCGGGCTGTGGCGCAACCGGCGCAGCAGCTGGGCACCATCGCCATCGGGCAGGCCCAGGTCCAGCAGCACGGCATCGAACCGCTCCATGCGCAGGGCGCTCCAGGCGGCCGCCACGCTGGAACACACGTCCACCGCATAGCCGCGCTGGTGCAGGTTGGTACGCAGGCCGTCGGCAATGCCTGCATCGTCTTCGACCACGAGGATTCGCATGGGGGCGATTGTCACCGCGATGCGGATTCGCCAGAGCCCGCCCGTCCGGCGGACTGACAAACATGGTGGGGACCACCGTTAAGACGGCGTTAAGAGCGGCTGCCTATCGTCCGCCCCTATGCCGACTTCATACCCCCCTGTCGCTGCGCCTGCCGCGTCGCGACTCTCCCCTTCGCTTCCACCGCTGGCCTGGGCGCTGGGCGTCCTGGCGGTACTCATCGCCTGGGACAGTTCGGGCCTGGACCTCGATCTGGCCCGGGTGTTCGGCTCGGCACAGGGCTTTCCCCTGCGCGACCACTGGCTTTTCGTGCACGTGCTCCATGAAGGCGCGCGGCGGCTGGGCTGGGTGCTGGTGCTGGTGCTCGCTGTCGGCGTGTGGTGGCCGGTGGGCGTGCTGCGCCGGCTGGACCATGGCGAGCGGGTGCAGATGGCGATCAGCGCCCTGCTGTCGCTGGGGGTGATTGCCCTGCTCAAGCAGAGCAGCACCACCAGTTGCCCCTGGGACCTGGCGGAGTTCGGTGGCGTGGCGCGCTACGCCTCGCATTGGGCCCTGGGTGTGATGGACGGCGGCGGCGGCCACTGCTTTCCCGCAGGGCATGCCTCGGCCGGCTTCGCGTTCCTCGGTGGCTATTTCGCCCTGCGCCGCAAGGCGCCACCCGCCGCGCGCTGGTGGCTGGCCGGCGCCCTGGCCGCCGGTGTCATCCTCGGACTGGCGCAGCAGGCACGCGGCGCCCACTTCACCAGCCACACACTGTGGACCGGCTGGTTCTGCTGGATGACGGGCTGGCTGTGCGACCTCGGGGGACAGTGGATGCGTCGGCATTTCCCGGAACTGGACAGCCACCTGACCGCCGAAGCCGACGCCCATGCTGTCCATTGAACTGGCGCTGTTCACGGGCGTGAACGCCACGGCAGCGACCCCGGCCGGCATCGTGACCGCCGCGCGCTGGCTGTCGCAGGGTTTGCCCATCCTCGCAGGGCTGCTGGTGGCCGCGGGCCTGGCCTTTGGCAGCCCCCGGCTGCGCCAGGCCCTCATGCTGAGCCTGGTGGCCGTAGTAGTCGCCTGGTGCGCAGCGCACGGCATCCGCGCATGGTTTCCCATGCCCCGCCCGGGGCAGCTAGGCCTCGGCGTGCAGTGGATCGAGCACGGCGTCCGCGCGGGCTTTCCCAGCATGCATGCCACCGGCGCGTTCGCGCTGGCCCAGGGGTTGGCCCTGGGGCTGCACCGGCGCCACGCGCCCTGGCAATGGCTGGCTTTCGGACTGGCGGCGGCCGTGGCGTGGAGCCGTGTCTGCCTGGGTGTGCACTTTCCCGTGGACGTGCTGGCGGGCGCACTGACCGGCTGCGCGAGCGCCCTGTTCGCCAGGGCCCTGCTGCGGCACGCGCTCAGCTGGCGCGGCAGATCTTCAGCATATTGGTTCCGCCCGGCGCGCCCATCGGCTCGCCGCACGTGATCGCGTACAGGTCGCCCTGCTGCACGATGTTGCGGCTCTTGAGGTGGCCTTCGGCCTGTTCCAACGCGGTGTCGCGGTCGGCGCTGGTGTCCATGAGCAGCGGGCGCACGTTGCGGTACATGGCCATCTTGCGCTGCGTGGCCACCTTGGGGGTGAGCGCGTAGATGGGAATGTGGATGCGGTGGCGGCTCATCCACAGCGCGGTGGAGCCGCTCTCCGTCATGGCCACGATGGCCTTGGCCCCCAGGTGGTGGGCCGTGAAGAGCGCGCCCATGGCGATGGACTGGTCGATGCGGCCCAGGGTCTGGCCGGTGAAGTCGGAATCGCGCTCGGGGTCTTCCGCCGCCTCGGCGGCGGCGCAGATCTTGGCCATCTCCTCGACCGTCTCCAGCGGGTATTTGCCCGCAGCGGTCTCGGCGCTCAGCATCACGGCGTCGGTGCCGTCCAGCACGGCGTTGGCCACGTCGCTCACCTCGGCGCGCGTGGGCACGGGATTGGTGATCATGCTTTCCATCATCTGCGTGGCGGTGATGACGACCTTGTCCATGTCGCGCGCCATGCGGATCATCTTCTTTTGCAGCGCCGGAACGGCCGCGTTGCCCACCTCCACGGCCAGGTCGCCCCGCGCCACCATGATGCCGTCGGACACGCGCAGGATCTCCTCCAGGCGCGGCACGGCCTCGGCCCGCTCGATCTTGGCGATCAGGCCCGGCTTGTGCCGGTACTCGGCTGCAGCCACATTGCACAGCTGGCGCGCCATTTCCATGTCGGTGGCGTTCTTGGGAAAGCTCACGGCCACGTAGTCGGCCTGGAAGCTCATCGCGGTGCGGATGTCCTCCATGTCCTTGGCGGTGAGGGCCGGTGCGGTGAGGCCGCCTCCCTGCTTGTTGATGCCCTTGTTGTTGGACAGCTCGCCACCGATCTTGACGGTGGTGTGCACTTCCTCACCGCGCACGGCGTTCACCACCAGCACGATCAGGCCGTCGTTGAGCAGCAGCACGTCGCCGGCCTTCACATCGCGCGGCAGTTCCTTGTAATCGAGGCCCACGCCGTTGTCGTCGCCCGGAATGGTGCGCGACGCGTCGAGGATGAAGGACTGGCCCTGCTGCAGCTGCACGCGGCCTTCGGCGAACTTGCCCACGCGGATCTTGGGGCCCTGCAGGTCGGCCATGATGGCCACCTCGCGGCCCGCGCGCTGTGCGGCCTCGCGCACGGCGATGGCGCGATCGATGTGGTCCTGCGCCTTGCCGTGGCTGAAGTTCAGCCGCACCACATTGACCCCGGCACGGATCATCTGCTCCAGCAGTTGCGGGTCGCTGGAAGCGGGCCCGAGGGTGGCAACGATCTTGGTGGCGCGGCGGATCTGCATGGCGGTTCGGTCTCTCTGCATGGATGTAATCGGGTTTCAATTTTGCATGAAAAGAGGTTACATCACCTTCAGGCAGACCCCGACTGCGCGCCATGGCCAAAGCAGGTCTGCGCTGGCAGGGACTGCAGCGGGCACCCCGCTGCGGCACGGACCTGGGGGTCCGCCCACGATGCCCGAGCGGACCGCCCACCCGGGCATCGAAGCCTCAGGCTTGTGCGTCGCCTTCTGGGTGGGGGCGGCGCCGGCGCAGTACCTGCTGGGGCGCGCCGCCAGCGGCAAGGGCCTCGGCTTCGGCCTCCCGACGGACCGCACGTACCGCGCCTTCTGCCTGCCAGCTCCCCCCGATGGCCGCGTACTGCAACCCCGCCAGGATGCCGGCGAGGGAGTTGCTCAAAAAGTCCTGCTGCCCCCGCGTGCCGCCGCGGCTCACATTTCCCAGCAAGTTGAAAATGGCATTTCCTGCGGTGATGGCGGTGATGCGCGCAGGCGTCTGGTCCAGCAATCGTCCATAGTCCGTTCCCGTGAGGCGAGGGTTCCATTGCTGCACCGTCCCAGACTGCAGCGCCTCCTGCTGGGTGACGGATATCCAGTCTGCAGTCTCCACCGCCCAGTTGATGGCCGCCTTGATGGCGGACGCCCCGGCGATGTCGCCCCATGCAGCGCTTCTTGCACTGCTGGAGCTGGCTGCATCCAGCAGCACGGTACGTGCGGCGGAAGTATCCCCTCCCAGTATCGGAAGCTCGGACCAAGCGTTGTTGCCCACCGCATTGGCCATACCGTAGAAGAGGCTGGCCGAGTTCAGATGGCTGCCGCTCACGCCGCCAGAGGTTTCATCGCGCATGCCGACCATGCTGAAGGACGCCTGGATGAAGTCGCGCGTGAACGAATACGCCAGTGTCTTGACGTCCACTGCAAGCACGTCTGCGGCCATTCCCACTTTGCCGGTGATCAAGCCATGCAGTGAAAGCCCGGCCGAGACCATGGAAGCGCCGATCTGCTCCAGCGTCACGATGCGCGACATCCGCTGCTGCTTCTGGCGCAGTTGTGTCTTTTCCTGCTCCGAGCACGCGGCCCATTGCTCCACGGTCATCGCGTGAAAACCCCGCGCGGCCGTGTCCGGATCGCGTGCCTCGCGCCGCTCACGCATGATGGCCATGCCGATGTTGAGCAGCCCCATACCCACCTGCATGCCCAGAACCATGGAGGGCGGTGTGTTGCGAAACGCGATTTTCATGGACTCCGCCATCATTTCGCGCACAAAGGTAGGTGCGTAGACCCCTGCGGCCTGGTGGATGGCATGGCCCGCTCCAGCACCCATCACACGCTGGCTGGGCAGCATCGAGCCGATGGCCTGGGCCGTGGTGGATTCCGATACTGCGGTGCGGGCTGCCGTGGCCACGTCCCCGAGCCGGTGCAAAGCCGCTTCTCCGCTCTGCATAGCGCCGATGCCCAATTGCCGCAGCATCGCGTTCCAGCTCTGCGGCTCATGCACCGCCGGCTCCTCATGTTCCTGCAGCTCTGGCATATCGCCCCGGCGGCTGGCGCTCAGGAACCGGTCCAGCGGAATATCAACGAGTTCCTCCAGTGCCGGCATCTCGCCCCTGGTCCGGAACGACACGTTGGCGGTTGAAAAACCGATTATCGCCGCTCCCTCACCGAAACCACCGGCGTTCGGAGTCCTGGGTTCGCTGCTATCCCAGCGATGGCTGCCTCCGGGTAGAGGGGTATGAAAGGATTCCGAGCGCGTAGGACTGGACAGCAGGGAGAAGGAGTCTCCGTCTTGAAGCATCTGGCGCGGCGGCATCGTCTGCGGATGCGCTTGGGACAGTCCTCGCCGGCCGGTCAGCGACGCGTGCTGAAGGCGTCCGGAAATGCTGGCGCCCGAGGAGCGGGCCTGGGGCATCTGAGGTTCAGGGGAAAGTGTGGGGCGGATCGGTGTGGTCGAACCGGACGCGTTCGTTTTATTGAGCATGGGTACGCTCCTTGTGGCCGCCGGAGGCTTCGGGTGCCGCGCAGGGAACGCCCGCCTGCACGGCATTGGCCAGCGCAGCCAGTTGCAGAATGTGCCGAGCGACGACCTCCGCCGAGGCGTTGCCCAGTGGACACCGGCACAGCAGTTGCGGCCCCGCGAAACCGCGGGCAAAAACGGCTCCAAGGCTGAGCATCAGCTGCGTGGATGCCTGCAGCGCGGCCACGCGCCGGGCCGGATCGTCCAGGCAGTCTGCGAGCAAGGGCGCTGTCATGATCAGCGCCTCCTCGTCCACGTCGGGCACCAAGGCAATGGTGCGGCTTTCCAGGGCGATGGTTCCGGTGCGCGAGGCATCCTTTGCCTGCTCCTGCGATGCGCCCAGGAACAAGGCCGTGTCCCTGACCAGCGCCAGAACGCGGGATGACGCTTCGAACTCCTGCACAGGGGCGGGTGGCTGCGGGCGGGGTGCGAGAACGGCGCTCATTGCACACCTCCTTTGCGCGGCGAGGCTGCGCCCAGTGCCAGCACCCCCTCCCGGGTGGCTTGGCACATGGCCAGCAAACCGCCAAGCTGCGCGGCAAGAAGCTGCTCGTTTTCCTGCTGCGTCTCCAGGCGGCGCACCAGCACGGCATCGCCGTTGTCTTCCATGCCATAGCCCCAGTCGGAGCTGAGCATCGACTGCCCGTTGGCGACCAGCAGCGCGTCGGTCCAGGTTTCCGCCGGAACATGCTCGGGCCGGGCCATCGTGGCAATGGCGGCCCATGGGCCATTGTCCCGATGGCTCAGGGGTGCCACGCGCAGCGTGAACGGCCCCACTTTCGCTTCGCCCGTTTCTCCAAAAATCCGGGCAGTGGCCTCGTCGGCCCCCAGTTGCAGGGCTGCGTCCCTGGCACAGGCCTTGCGCCGGGATGACAGTGCGGGGCCACGCACGGGTGGCTTCGGTTTTGCGTTTTTCATCGTCGTTCTTTCAACCGTTATCGCTTATATATTTCCGCGCGACATGCGGATTTGGTGCCCTTTACACCAGCCGGCAGTCGTCTCTGAAAATGTGCCGGCCGTTCCATCGTTGAATGTGCGAAGGCGCCACATGCCTCGACAAGCGAAGCGATTGGCCGGGTTGCGAAAAACAAAGTTGACAGGAACGCGCGACATTGAACCTTGGCAGGCGCGCCGGATCATGGCCCCCCCGCCGAGCCGTCGATTCCATCAGGCCGCAAGGTGCATCGCGCAGCGTGGAATCCTTCCATTCAATGCACCAACGCAAATGAGAAATATTCTCATTTGTGTGACAATGTGCGCCGTGAGCCAGACAACCTGCAGGGACGACGGTGCCGCGATCGGCAGTGTTCAGACCGCGCGAGAGGGTATCCAGCAGACAACCCTTTTCGACGCACTCCATGGTTCACTGCCTGCACCTCCGGCCTGTTTCTCTTGCGCACGGCGCCCTGCGCTTCGCCCCCATTCCGCATGCCCTTCGCCCGCTGGCGGGTGCTGCGCTCCTGGCGGTCCTCGCCGCCCCTGCCGCGCCGGCGTGGGGACAGGGCTCCGGCACCGGCACCCCAGGCGCCGTGAGGACGGCACTGCTGCCGCAGGTGGACGTGGTGGACGAGGCCGAACGCAGTCCGGGCACCTCCACCGTCGTCAGCGGCGAGGCACTGGAGCAGGCTGGCAGCATGAAGGACGTGGTGCGCAACCAGCCGCTGGTCTCGGCCCCGGGCACCGCTGCGGGCACCACCCGCAATCGCAGCAGCTTCGACCGCTCCGGCACGACGGGCTACAACATCCGCGGGATCGAAGGCAACCGCGTGGGCATGGACGTGGACGGCGTGGAAATGCCCGATGCCACCACCCGCCCCTACGTGAGCCGCGTGGGCGCGAACACCTTCGGCATCGGACGCGACTTCATCGACCCCGAGATGTTTTCCTCGGTCAACATCCTGTCCGGCACCACCTCCGCCAAGCGCTCCGCCGGTGGCATCGGGGGCGCCGTGAGCTTCAAGACCAAATCGGCGAGCGACTACCTGCGGGGCGACCGGACCTCGTACCTGGGCGCCAAGATCGGCTACGACTCGGCCGACCGAGCATGGAACGAGAGCTTCACCGGCGCCGCCCGCAGCGGCGACCTCGATGGCCTGATCGCCTATTCGCGCCGGGACGGCCACGCGGCGCGCAACCACAGCGACGTGGTGAACAGCTACCCCGACGACTGGCACTCGGACGCCCTGCTGCTCAAGGGCGGCCTGCGCGTGGACGGCAGCAACCGGCTGGAACTCTCGGCCGACCTGTACCGCCGCAAGAATGACACCTTCTTCCACGGGTGGAACACCACCAACACGGCCATCACCGAGCAGTCCCGCCAGGCCAGCGACACGGAGCGCAACACGCTGCAGCTGACCCACCAGTGGACGCCGCGCAATGCCTGGGTGGACCACGCGGACACCCGCCTGTACTTCCAGGACACGGGCACCACGGACGCGACCGACACCACCACGCTGGCCACCGGCGCCCTGGTGCGCAATCTTTCCGAGAACCAGACCCGCACCTGGGGGGCGTCCACCACGGCGGACAAACGCATCGGCCGGCACCAGCTGAGCTTCGGCGCCAATGCCTCCACCCAGGACGTGGACCGCCCCTGGAACGTGGCGGGCTACATGAAGCCCCAGCCCGACACCACCACCCGGCGCCTGGGCGCCTTTCTCCAGGACGACATCGCCTTCGATGCGGGCGGCAAGCGGCTTGCCGTGATTCCCGCCCTGCGCGTGGACCGCATCGACATCCAGACCCGCAACCTCGGCAACTTCGTCTCCGGCGTGCTCACCGAGCAGGACGTGAGGCGCCTGTACGGCAATGCGCCCTCCACCACCCTCTGGAGCCCCAGCCTGGGCCTGACCTATGACCTCGCGCCGCGCTTCATCACGTATGCGCAGTACAAGCGCAGCGGCCGCGCGCCGTCGCCGGGCGAGATCTTCGGCTCGTGGAACATGGCCAGCAACTACGCCACGGGCAACCAGTACGCGCTGATCGGCAACCGCGACCTGAAGGAAGAGTCGAGCAACGCGTTCGAGGTGGGCGTCAAGGGATCGCCGGCCGACGGCGTGACGCTCAACAGCTCGGTCTTCTACACGCGCTACCGCGATTTCATCGCCTACACCCGCTACACGCGCGCCAGCGCGCCCAGCCTGTTCACGAACGTGCCTGCGCACATCGGCACCATCTACCAGGCCGAGAACCGCGACGAAGCCACCATCTACGGCCTCGAATTGAGCGCACGCCTGGAACACGGCCAGTGGAGCCCGGCGGCCCGCGGCCTGTACACCACCTGGGCGGTGGGCCTGAGCAAGGGCACGTCGCGGTCGCACTACGCCGGCGACAAGGATGTGGCGCTCGACTCCGTGCTGCCACGCAAGGCCATCGTCGGCGTGGGCTACGACGCGCCCATGAAGCAATGGGGCGTGAACGTCACCGGCACCTTCGTGGCCGCCAAGCGGGCAGAGGCCACCAACCGCGACAGCTACACCAACGCGGGCGCGGCGCTCACCGACGCCACCACCCAGCTGTTCCGCGTGCCCGGCTATTCCGTGCTCGACCTGAGCGGCTACTGGCAGGTGAACAAGAGCGTGCGCCTGCAGGCCGGCATCTACAACCTGACCGATAAGCGCTACTGGGACTACGCCAGCGCCCGCAGCCTGCAGCCTTCGGTGGCGCGCGACCAGCGCGACATCGAACTGCTCACCCATGCCGGCCGCACGGTGGCGGTGTCGATGTCCGTCGCGTTCTGATCCGCCCGCGCCGGCCTCAGCCGGCCTTCTTTTTCCCCATTCCACAGGAGTCTTCCCATGCCACACCCACTGTCCCTCTTTTCCCACCGTCCTCGCGCCATCCGCCGGGCCGGCATCGCCACCGCCGCCAGCGTGGCGGCACTGCTCGCGGCCTGCGCGGCCCCATCGGCCCCTGCCGGCGACGGCCCGGCGCGGCCGGCAGGCGGCCACGGCAATGCCGCCTTCATCGGTGGCTACGACGCCAACCAGGACGGCCAGGTCACCCGCGCCGAGTACAACGCGGTGCGCAAGCAGCGCTTCGCGGCTGCCGACACCAACCGGGACGGCTGGCTCAGCGAAGCCGAATACGTGGCCGAGTTCGAGGGGCGCCTGCAGCAGCAGTACGCCGTCCAGAAGCGCCCGCCCGACGCGGCCCACGCCGCGTCGATCCAGCAGGCCCATGTGCGATTTGGCATCCTGGACAAGAACAAGGATGGCCGCCTGACCGAGGACGAAGAACTCGCCATCGCCGACCGGACCTTCAAAGGCGCGGACACCAACGGCGACGGCGTGGTCAATGCCGCCGACGCCAAGAAGCCTTGAGGCCGCCATCCATGCCTGCCATGCACACCGCCCCTCTCTTGCCGTGGCTGCGGCGCGCCGGCCTGGCGCTGGCCCTGGGCCTTTGCGGCCTGGCCCGCGCCCACACGCCCTACCTGCTGCCCGCGAGCTTCGACATCGAGCCCGGCTCCAACGTCAGCGTGGACGCCGGCTTCACCGAGAAGTTCTTCCTGCCTGACGTGGCGTTCGGCGACACGCGCTTTGCCATCACCACGCCCGATGGCGGCACGCTGCCGTTCGGCGATGTGCGCCAGTTCAAGACGCGCACCGTGGCCGAGCAGAAGCTGCCCGGTGCCAAGGGCACGTACCGGCTCAGCACCGGCCCGCGCCTGGGCGCGATCTTTCGCAGCTGGGAGCACGGCGGCAAGGTCGAGGTGGCACGCGACCCCGCCACGCCGATGCCGTCCGGCGCCAGGCTGCTGAGCCACTACCAGTCGCTATCCATCTCCGAGGCCTATGTGACCGCGGGGACCCCCACGCGGGCCGCGCTGGCGGGCTCGGGCAAGGGGCTGGAGATCGTGCCCGCCACGCACCCGAGCGATCTGTTCGCCAAGGAAGCCTTCGACTTCGCCGTGCAGTTCGACGGCCAGCCGCTGGCCGGGCAGAAAGTGGACCTCTACCGCTCGGCGATGGACCTCGCCAGCCAGCACAGCGCCGAGAGCCTGAAGACCGATGCGCAAGGCCGCATCCACTACGTGCCGCCACAGCCCGGCGTGTACCTGGCCCTGGTGCGCCACCGTGCGCCCGCGCCGCAAGGCGCGGCGGCCCCGATGTACGGCCACAACTACACGCTGACCTTCCGGGTGCTGGCCCCGTAGCGCGCGGTGAGGGGCGTCAGCCCCGCATCAACGCCTCGATCTCGTCCGCCTTCACCGGCACGCCGCGCGTGATCAGCTCGCAGCCGCCGTCGGTGACGATGGCGTCGTCCTCGATGCGGATGCCCAGATGATGGAAGGCCTCGGGCACGCCCGGGGCCGGGCGCACGTACAGGCCCGGCTCGATCGTCAGCACCATGCCGGGCCGCAGGATGCGGCTGGGGCGGTTGGCGATGGTCTCGCCCGAGAGCGGGTCCTTGCGCTCGCTGACCTGCCCGACCTCGGACGGCTCCACGTAGCTGCCGCAGTCGTGCACGTCCATGCCCAGCCAGTGGCCGGTGCGGTGCATGTAGAACTGGAAGTAGGCGCGGCTGTCGATCACGTCCTGCGCCGTGCCCACGGTGTTCCTGTCGAGCAGGCCCAGGTCCAGCATGCCCTGCGCCAGCACGGCCACCGTGGCGTCGTGCGGGTCGTTGAAGCGGGCGCCGGCCTTCGTCGCCGCGATGGCCGCGTCCTGGCTGGCCAGCACCAGGTCGTACAGCGCGCGCTGCGGCCCGGTGAAGCGGCCGTTGGCGGGAAAGGTGCGCGTGATGTCGCTGGCGTAGCCGTCGAGTTCGCAGCCCGCATCGATCAGCACCAGTTCGCCGTCGCGCACCGGGGCGGCGTCGGCGCGGTAGTGCAGCACGCAGGCATTGGCGCCGGCGGCGACGATGGAGTTGTAGGCCGGGCACTGCGAGCCGGCTTCGCGGAAGGCATGCAGCAGTTCGGCGTCCAGGTGGTACTCCCGCACGTCCTCGCCCGCGCGCAGCATGCGCGCGCTGCGCTGCATGGCGCGAATGTGGGCCTGGGCGCTGATGGCCGAGGCACGGCGCATGGTGTCCTGCTCGTGCGCGTCCTTCACCAGCCGCATTTCGTCGAGCAACGTGCACAGGTCGTCCTGCTGCGCCGGGCACAGCGCGCCGTAGCGCACCCGTGCGCGCACCTGGTTCAGCCAGCCCTCCACGCGCGCGGCCAGGCCGGTGTGGATGGCGAATGGGTACCAGACCCGGGTGCGGTTTTCGAGCAGGCGGGGCAGTTGCGACTCCAGCACGGCGGCCGAGTGCGCGGCGTCCACGCCCAGCGTGCCCACGGCGGCCTCGGGGCCCAGGCGGTAGCCGTCCCAGATCTCGCGCTCCAGGTCCTTGGGCTGGCAAAACAGCGTGCTCTGGCCCTGCGCCGTGATCACCAGGCAGGCGCCCGGCTCGGTGAAGCCGGTGAGATAGTAAAAATAGCTGTCGTGCCGGTACAGGAAGTCGCTGTCGCGGTTGCGCGGGCGCTCCGGGGCGGTGGGCACGATGGCGATGCCGCCTTCGCCGAGCATCGAAGCAAGGCGGGCGCGGCGCTGGGCATAGAGGGAGTTCTGTGGGCTCATGCAGGCATTCTCAGGGCATCGGCTGGGGAGCATTTGCAATTCCGCTGGGCAAATTACATTTCGAATCACTGCAGGCACGCGCCGCCCCGGCGGTGCCCGCAAAGCGTTCGAGAATGGCGGGCTCCCCCTCTCCTGGATCGCGCATGTCCGGTTTCGCCCCGCTGCAGTTCATTTTGACGACCTTCCTGCCGCTGCTGGGCCTGGGGTTGACGGTGGCCCTGCTGGGCTACGGCGCCTATGCCCTGTGGGTCGATGTGCCGCAAAAGCTGGTGCTGTCGCGCCGGGCCCTGCTGGTGCTGTGCGGCGTGGCGCTGCTGTGCAACGCATGGCTGGGGCTGCGCCTGTACCTGTCGCACAGCGAGCGTCAGGAATGGAAGGACGGCGCCGTGCACCGCGCCAGCCGCGAGCGCTTCGCGCTGGCGCAGGATTTCCAGTACGGCGAGTTGCTGATTCCAGCCGGCAGCCTGGTCAACCGCCAGGACCCGTTCGACAAGGGCGAGCCGTCGCGCCCCGTGGCGCTGCATGGGCTGGAAGCGGTGCGGTTTTCGCAGCCGGTGCTGGTGGCCGGGGTGTGGGCCAGCGCGCTGCAGGTCAACCCGCTGCGCGTGGAGCTGGCGCAGGACCAGCGCATCGGCCCGCTCTACCGCTACGACGCGTCCAGCCAGGGCTGGGTGGCCAACAAGCTGGTGCCCGCGCTGGCCTGCAAGAAGGGCCAGATGGCCGTGTTCCAGGTGCCGCACATTCCCTACGACGTGCCGGCGGAGGTGGGCAAGCCGCCACCGGACGGCCCCGCCGCGCGCTTTCTGCCCAGCCAATGGCTGTTCCGCAACTGCGAGGCGGCGCCACCCATTGCCGTGCAGCCCGCAAACGGCGGCACCGCACCAGCCCAGTGATCGCAAAGCGCCGAAAAAGGCCGCCCCGACCCCTCAGCGGTTGAGCTGCGCCAGCCGCTGCGGCGTGCCCACATCGGTCCAGCGGCCGGTGTAGAGCGATGCGGTGACGCGGCCTGCGTCCATGGCCCGGCGCAGCAGCGGTGCCAGCGCGGCGCTGATCCCCGTCGGATTGCCGGCGGGCACATCGCACCAGGGCGCGCCGAACAACTCCGCCCGCAGCAGTGCGAGGGTGCTGTAGGTGTAGCGCGGCGCGGTGCTGTCGGCAGGCAGGTTCAGCGCCAAGCCGGCGTCCGACCGGCCGAAGTCCCCGCGCGGGTGGTGCTCCGGGTTGGGCACCAGCCACAGGTGGGCCAGCGCGGTGCTGGCGGCAAAGCGCTGCGCGGCATCGGCCGCGAACACGAAATCGGGCGCGAACACATCGCCCGCCGCCAGCCAGAAGACAGGCCCCAACTGCGGCAGCGCCCGCGCGATGCCGCCGGCGGTCTCCAGCGCACCACCGAAATCGCGGCCTTCGTGCGAGTATGAAATCGATAGCAGGCTGCCGGCGGATTCATTGCCCTGAAGGCCGAAATGACCTCCAAACCGCTCGCTGATCTGCTCGCCCAGCCACGCCGTGTTGATGACGGCGCGTGGCACGCCCGCCTGGGCCAGCGCACGCAGGTGCCACTCCAGCAGCGGCACGCCCTGCACCGCCAGCAGCGGCTTCGGGCACGCATCGGTCAGCGGGCGCATGCGCTCGCCGCGGCCGGCGGCCAGCACCATGGCGGGAATCTGCGCGCCTCCCTGGACCGGCAATGGGGTCTGCACGGCTGCGTTCATGCCGCAACGCCCTGGGCCACCGCACCGCGCTGCAGCGCATGCCGCTGCGCCCGTGCCGGTTCGAACAAGGCCAGCAGCGCGGCCATCAGCGACTCGGCCTTGGCCGAATGGTCGCCGCCGAAATTGCACACGTACACATCCAGCGTGACCGCACCCAGTTCGGGCCAGGTGTGCACGCAAAGGTGCGACTCGGCCAGCAGCAGCGTGGCCGTCACGCCGCCCGGCCCCTGCGCGGTGGCCGGGAAGGTGTGGAACAGCTGCCCCACGGCCTGCAGCCCGGCCGCCTGCACGGCGCCGGCGCAGGCGCGGCCCAGCGCGGCAGCATCGGTCAGCCAGTGCGGCGCGCAGCGGCATTGCTGGAGATCGGCGGTGAGGTGCAGGCCTTGCATGGGGCTGCACTGTAGTGCATCGGGCCCCGGGGACGGAGCCCCGGGAGCCGCCCCGGTAAAATGCCGGGTTTTCCCCCACCGCCCCCTTCCGGAGCCGCCCCTGATGGCCAATTCTCAACAAATGGCGAATGCGATCCGCGCACTCGCAATGGATGCAGTTCAACAGGCCAATTCCGGCCACCCCGGCGCCCCGATGGGCATGGCCGACATGGCCGTCGCGCTGTGGGGCCGCCATCTGCGGCACAACCCCGCCAACCCTCACTGGCTGGACCGCGACCGCTTCGTGCTGTCCAACGGCCACGGCTCCATGCTGCTGTACGCGCTGCTGCACCTCACGGGCTACGACCTGCCCATCCAGGAGCTGAAGAACTTCCGCCAGCTGCACAGCAAGACGGCCGGCCACCCCGAATACGGCATCACGCCCGGCGTCGAGACGACCACCGGCCCCCTGGGCCAGGGCATCACCAACGCCGTGGGCTTCGCGCTGGCCGAGAAGCTGCTCGCCAAGGAATTCAACCGCGACGGCCATGCCGTGGTGGACCACCACACCTACGTCTTCCTGGGCGATGGCTGCCTGATGGAAGGCATCAGCCAGGAAGCGCTGTCGCTGGCAGGCGCCTGGAAGCTCAACAAGCTGATCGCGCTGTATGACGACAACGGCATCAGCATCGACGGCCAGGTCGCTCCCTGGTTCGTGGACGACACCCCGGCCCGCCTGCGCGCCTGCGGCTGGAACGTGATCGGCCCCGTGGACGGCCACGACGTCGAGGCCGTGGCGGCCGCGGTGCAAAGCGCCAAGACCTCCACCGACAAGCCCACGCTCATCGTCTGCAAGACCGCCATCGGCAAGGGATCGCCCAACCGCGCGAACACCTCCAAGGCCCACGGCGAGCCCCTGGGCGCCGACGAGATCACGCTCACGCGCAACGCCATCGGCTGGAGCCACGTGCCCTTCGAGATCCCGGCCGAGGTCTATGCCGACTGGAGCGCCAAGGACACCGGCGCCCAGGCCGAAGCCGAATGGCAGCAGCGCTTCGACGCCTATGCCGCCGCCTTCCCCGAACTGGCCGCCGAATTCACCCGCCGCATGGCCGGCGACCTGCCCAAGCACTTCGCGCAGACCGCCGTGGACACCGTGGTCGGCATGCACACCAAGGGCGAAACCGTGGCCAGCCGCAAGGCCAGCCAGCTGGCCCTGGAAGCCTTCACCGCGCAACTGCCCGAGCTGCTGGGCGGCAGCGCCGACCTGACCGGCTCCAACCTCACCAACACCAAGAGCACGCCGGCCCTGCGCTTCGACGAACACGGCGACGTGCAGCAGGTGGAAGTGAACGTGGGCGCCGAGACGGTGCGCGTCGGCGGGCGCCACATCAACTACGGCGTGCGCGAATTCGGCATGGCCGCGATCATGAACGGCATCGCCCTGCACGGCGGCTTCATCCCCTACGGCGGCACCTTCCTCACGTTCAGCGACTACAGCCGCAACGCCATCCGCATGGCCGCGCTGATGAAGCTTCGCGTGGTGCACGTGTTCACCCACGACTCCATCGGCCTGGGCGAAGACGGCCCGACCCACCAGTCGATCGAGCACGCCGCCAGCCTGCGCCTCATCCCGAACCTGGACGTGTGGCGCCCGGGCGATACGACCGAAACCGCCGTCGCCTGGAGCGTGGCCCTGTCCAACCGCACCCAGCCCACGGCCCTGCTGCTGTCGCGCCAGAACATCGCCTATGCCCCCAAGCGCGACCTGGGCGACATCAGCCGCGGCGCGTACGTGCTGTCCGAGCCGGCCGACGTGGGCATCAAGAAGAAGGCCCAGGCCGTCATCATCGCCACGGGTTCGGAAGTGCAACTGGCGCTCAAGGCGCAGCAACTGCTGGCCACGCGCAAGATCGCCGTGCGCGTGGTGTCCATGCCCAGCACGACGACCTTCGACCGCGAAGACACCAAGTACAAGCAATCCGTGCTGCCCGCCGGCATCCCCCGCATCGCGGTGGAGATGGGCGTGACCGACGGCTGGTGGAAATACGGCTGCGCCGCCGTGGTCGGCATCGACACCTTCGGCGAATCGGCCCCGGCGCCGGTGCTGTTCAAGCACTTCGGCTTCACGGAAGAGAACGTGGCCGATACGGTGCAGGCGGTGCTGCGCAAACGTTGATCGATCCAACCCTGCGCGATGGGGGATTCTGCCGACCTGTTCCAGATTGGCAGAAAACTCCCGCCGCGCTTGAAAACATCAGGAACCACCTGCCGGAATGAAGAGCGCGTCCAGAGCTACCAAAATCATGGCTGCCGTTGCAGGTGGCCTGCTGCTTTGCGGCGCGGCTGGGCTTTTCATGGCGGGTGCATTGTTCGAGTCCAGCGGGGTGGATCGAGGTTCTTTCGTGTACCGCCTTGGCGCGCCCGAATACCTTCGATCGGTGGAGATTCTGGACGAATGCCAAAAACCGAGATACCGCTGGAAGGGCCGTGACGGCGAGAGCAGCCCTTATTCGTCAGTCACCTACGGCAGTCTGAAGAGCTCGGCTGATTTAGTGCAATCGTATCGAAGCGCTTTCGATAAAAAATCATGCAAAGTGAAAGACGAAATCCAGAGCGTGGGCAACAAAAATCATTTGGCGCTCGTTTGCGCGCAGCAGGATTTCTTATCGGTTGACCTATTCATCACCGACGCAGGCGGTTGCAAAGAAGTCACTCTCGATTTCCTGGAAAACTATTAATCCGCTGGAGACGAATGAGCAAGCGCGAAGATATTGTGGACGGGAGCGAAGCCGCGGCGAAAGCCTATGGCCTCGTATACACCTGCCATCTGGGCTGGCTGGATCTGGGCCATATGGATCCCAAATCCACCCGTGCGCACACGGGAGCTTCCGCGCTTTGGAAAGAAATCAACGCGGGAGGTCCGGATGTGCGGCACTGCATGGGCACCCTTCGGCAGATCTGCACGCTGCCGGCGCTTTCGAATGTCTATCCTGCGGCGAAATTTCCCGACCAGTCTTCCACTGGCTTCAAGCTGACGTACAAGCAGGACATGGGCAAGCGCGTGTTCGGCGCCAACCTGTCGACAGGCGTATCGCGGGAATACATCGTTCGCCACCACCTGTCCACCGACGAAAAGAAATCCGTGGCATTGGCGATCTTCATGGAAGTCAGCCTGGAATTCGAAAATTACCAGGAATACTTTCCCAAATTCATCACGGACAGCGGGTTCAGCCAGGAAGACCTGGTTTCCAACCTGATCGGCTTTCACATCGCGGTCGGCACCGTGACCAAATCGCAGGTGATCGCCATGGCCAAACCCGTCTCCAAAGCCACGGCTTTGGCCATCTGGGATCGCAACGGGGCCGTGGGCGCCAACAAGAACAGGGGCTTCAAGCCCATGCTCAGCCCGGACACCTCGGCGATGACCGACACGGCGTGCATCAACGAGTGCGGCGGCCTGACGCCCCGGGTGCCCGATTTTCTGAAAAGCATTCTCCCGGCGAGAAAGGGCGAGCTTTTCATGAACAACGTACTGGGTAGCTCTTGAGGTTCATTCAAGGGCTTTTTATCAATCTTTTCTTTTTACTGAGGATAGTTCCATGACGATCAAGATTGGCATCAATGGCTTCGGCCGCATCGGCCGCATGGTGTTCCGCGCCGCCGTGCAGAACTTCTCCGACATCGAGGTCGTCGGCATCAACGACCTGCTGGAGCCCGACTACCTGGCGTACATGCTCCAGTACGACTCGGTGCATGGCCGCTTCAAGGGCACCATCGCGGTGGAGGGGAACACCCTGGTCGTCAACGGCAAGAAGATCCGCCTCACGCAGGAACGCGACCCGGCGCAGCTCAAGTGGAACGAGGTCGGCGCGGACGTCGTGATCGAGGCCACGGGCCTGTTCCTGACCAAGGAAACGGCGCAAAAGCACATCGACGCGGGCGCGAAGAAGGTCATCCTGTCGGCACCGTCCAAGGACGACACGCCGATGTTCGTGCATGGCGTGAACTGCAATTCCTACGCCGGCCAGCCCATCATCTCCAACGCCTCGTGCACCACCAACTGCCTGGCCCCCGTGGCCAAGGTGCTGAACGACAAGTGGGGCATCAAGCGCGGCCTGATGACCACCGTGCACGCCGCCACCGCGACGCAAAAGACCGTGGACGGCCCGTCCAACAAGGACTGGCGCGGTGGCCGCGGCATCCTGGAAAACATCATCCCCAGTTCCACCGGCGCCGCCAAGGCCGTGGGCGTGGTGATCCCGGCGCTCAACAAGAAGCTGACCGGCATGTCGTTCCGCGTGCCCACCTCCGACGTGTCGGTGGTGGACCTGACCGTCGAGCTGGAAAAGCCCGCTACGTACGCCGAGATCTGCGCTGAAATGAAGTCGCAGTCGGAAGGCGCGCTCAAGGGCATTCTGGGCTACACCGAAGACAAGGTGGTGGCGACCGACTTCCGCGGCGAGAGCTGCACCAGCGTGTTCGATGCCGATGCCGGCATCGCCCTCGACGACACCTTCGTGAAGATCGTGTCCTGGTACGACAACGAATGGGGCTACTCCAACAAGTGCCTGGACATGGTGCGCGTGGTGTCTTCCCGCTGAGACAGCAGCGCCCGCTCGCCGGACCATCGGAACGCGCCTTCGGGCGCGTTTTTCTTTGGGCGAATGGTTTGTGCCGCCATTGGCCGCTTCGCCTCCGCCCATCGGCATGAATATGAATGGCATCCGCAGGAACGCGCTCGCAACCGTTGCTTTCGGATGCATTGCTCACGTTTCGTCGGACATTGCCCACGCGGCCTGCTGCGATGGGCCTACGCCGGGTGGCAGGCCCAGCCCGAACAATCGGAACCCTGTCGCCAGGGGCTCCCGTCACCGGGACCCGCCCCAAAGCGCCATTCCATCCCTGTCCGGAGAAAAACACCATGCCGACCTTCACCTTGATCCGAACTGCCACTGCCGTGCTGGCGCTGGGCGCGCTTGCCGCCTGCTCCTCCACACCCAAGCCCACCGAGCAGATGGCCGTGAGCCGCACTGCCGTGGACCGCGCGACCACCGCGCCCAAGGTGGCCGCCAACGCTCCCGTGGAACTGCAGAGCGCCCGTGACAAGTGGACCCAGGCCCAGCAGGCCCTGGACAGCAAGGATTACACGCGGGCGCGCCGCCTGGCCGCCGAAGCGGAAGCCGACGCCCGCGTGGCCGAGACGAAGGCCGAAGCCACGGACAACGCCGCTACGCTGCAGCAGGTCAAGACCAGCATCCAGTCGCTGCAGGACGAAATCACCCGCCGCGCGCCGCCCGTCCCCGGTGCCATGCCACCGCCCCCTCCCGCGCCAGTGCCCATGGCCGCCCCCATGCCAGCACCCATGCCCGGTGCCGTGCCTCCGGCCCGCTGAGGCACCGGGCCTTCGGGCCCGCCTCCCTGACCGGCCGCCGACACCCACGCGCCACCGCGGCGCGGCCGCCCACCCCCCGATTTGAAGGACACCACCATGCAGTCATCCAACCTCCGCCGAACCTCCACCCTGGCCGCTGCCCTGCTCGCCGCCGGCCTGCTGGCCGCCTGCGCGTCGCCCGGCCCGCTGCCGGCCGTGGAGCAGGCCCGCTCCGCCGTGAACCGCGCCGCCACCGATCCGGCTGTGAACCAATACGCCCAGCTTGAACTGAAGGCCGCCACCGACACGCTGGCCCGCGCCGACCATGTGCTGCGCGACGAGAAGGACGAGTCCGAAGCCAACCACCTGGCCTACCTGGCCACGCAGCGCGCCGCCATCGCCACGAACACGGCCCAGGCCCGCCGCCTGGACGCCGAGATCAAGCAGGCCGGCAGCGAGACCGACCGCCTGCGCCTGGAAGCGCGCACCCGCGAGGCCGAAGCCTCGGCCCGCAATGCGCAGGTCGCCCAGGCCCGTGCCATGACGGCCGAGCAGCTCGCCGCGCAGCAGCAGGCGCAAGCCCGCGCCGCGCAGGACCGCGTGCGCCAGCTCGAAGCGCAGCTGCGCGAGATCGAAGGCCAGCAGACCGAGCGCGGCCTGCTGGTCACGCTGGGCGATGTGCTGTTCGCCTTCAACAAGGCCGACCTGTCGGCCCAGGCCGGTCCGCGCCTGGACAAGCTGGCCAACTTCCTCAAGCAGTTCCCCGAGCGCAAGCTGCTGATCGAGGGCTACACCGACAGCGTGGGCTCGGACAGCTACAACCAGGAACTGTCGGAGCGCCGCGCCCAGGCCGTGCGTGACGCGCTGGTGCAGCGCGGCGTGGACACCAGCCGCATCACGGCACGCGGCTACGGCAAGTCCTACCCCGTGGCCGAGAACGGCTCGCCCGAAGGCCGCGCCATGAACCGCCGCGTCGAGATCGTGATCGCCGACGCACAGGGCAACCTCAAGGGCCGTTAAAGTCCAGCGACCCGCGGGCGGGACACCGCCCGCACCGACCGCCGCCGTTTCCCTGCATCTGCCGGGCACGGCGGCTTTCTTTCGTCTCCCACCCTTTCTGGATCCGATCCGCCATGCATCCTGACTTGCCCGATGCCGCACGCCATGTGCTGACCTTCTGGTTCGAGGAAACCACGCCCCAGCAATGGTTCGCCAAGGACGCAGCGTTCGACGCCGCCATCCGCGACCGCTTCGCCCGCCTGCACCACGAGGCGGCGCAAGCCGAGCTGTGGGACTGGCGCGCCACGCCGCAGGGCCGGCTGGCGGAGGTGATCGTGCTGGACCAGTTCTCCCGCAATCTGCACCGCGACAGCGCCCAGGCGTTCGCGCACGACGGCATGGCCCTGGTGCTCGCGCAGGAGGCGGTGGCGGCCCAGGCCGACGCCGCCTTGCCGACCGCGTGGCGCGCGTTTCTCTACATGCCGTTCATGCACAGCGAGTCCGCTGCGGTGCAGGCGCGATCGGTCGCGCTGTTCACGCAGCTCGGCAACGCCAACAACCTCGACTTCGCGGTGCGGCACCGGGACATCGTGGCGCGCTTCGGCCGCTTTCCGCACCGCAACGCCGTGCTGGGCCGCCCTTCGACGCCGCAGGAGACGGCCTTCCTGCAGGAGCCCGGCAGCGCGTTCTGAGGAGCTGTTGCGGGGCGCGCCTCAGCACCCCTCAACGGCCCTGCATTTCGGCGAAGCCCTTGGCGGCCTCCTGCACATCGGGCGGGAAGTCCGACATCTCCTGGATCTGCCGCACCTCGATGGTTTCGTTGCCCGACGCCGGGCAGCGCGAGGCCCAGGCGATCGCTTCCTCCCGGGAGGCCACCTCGATGATCCAGAACCCGCCCAGCACCTCGGCGACGCCGGGAAAGGGCCCGGGCTGCACCTGGGGGGCGCCGCCTTCTAAGGTGATGCGCACGCCCGCCGACGGCGGGTGCAGGCCTTCCAGCGACCGCAGCACGCCGGCGGCCTGCAGGCTTTCGTTGTAGGCCATCATGGCCGCGACGGCCTCGGCCTCGGGCACGGTGCCGGGCGCGGCGGATTCGTAGCCGTGGGGAATCATCAAGAGCATGAATCGCATAGCGGGGCCTCCGGGGCAGGGGTCAGGACTCGGTGGGGGGAATGGCGCCGGGCTCCATGAACATGACCTCCCACAGGTGCCCGTCCGGATCCTCGAAGCCGTGCTGGTACATGAAGCCGTGGTCCTGCGCCGCGCGCGGCGCCTTGCCGCCGGCGGCGACCGCCTGGCGCACGATCTCGTCCACGGCCGCCCGGCTGTCGCGCGACAGGCAGATCAACACCTCGGTGGTGCGGTGCGCGTCGCTCACGGGTTTGTCGGTGAAGGTCTGGAAGAACGGCTGCGTGAGCAGCATGGCGAAGCTGTGCTCGCCCACGATCATGCAGGTGGCCTTGTCGTCGGTGAACCGCGGGTCGAAGCGAAAACCCAGCGCGGTGAAGAACGCGACGGACCGGGGCAGGTCCTGGATGGGCAGGTTCACGAACATCTGGGTGGCCATGGACATCTCCAAAAAAGGACGGGGCTTGTGTACGCCGTTCAAAAACCTTAGCAGACACAATGGACAGCGTCCACATCGACAAACCCGCATGATCGAACCCGCCCCGCAGGCCCCGAACCTGCCCCCCAAAGCCACGCCGCAGCGCCAGACCTACCGCCACGGGGATTTGCGCCGCGCCCTGCTGGACGCGGGCGTGGCGCTGGCGCGCGAGGGCGGCCCGCAGGCCGTGGTGCTGCGCGAGGCCACGCGCCGGGCGGGCGTGGCGCCCAACGCGGCCTACCGCCACTTCGCCAATCGCCAGGACCTGCTGGAGGCCGTGCGCGCCGTCGCGCTGGCCCGCGTGGCGCGGGCCATGGAAGCCGAACTGGCCGCCATCCCCGCCGGCCTGGCGCCGCCCGATCAGGCCCGGCGCAGCCTGCGCGCGGTGGGCACCGGCTACCTGCGCTTCGCGCGCGAGGAGACGGGCCTGTTCCATGCCGCCTTCGCCGCTTCGGGCGACATCGGCCCCGAAACGCCGCACCATGCCGACAAGGGCGGCGCGGCCGGGCTCGACCCGTTCCAGCTGCTGGGCGCCGCGCTGGACCGCATGGTGGCGGCCGGCGTGCTGCCCGCCGAGCGGCGGCCCGGGGCGGAGTTCCTGGCCTGGTCGGCGGTGCACGGCCTGGCCCTGCTGGTGATCGACGGCCCCCTGGGCCGCGCGGTGGGGCCGCAGATGGACCGCGTGGCCCAGCGGCTCCTGGACATGGTGGAAAAAGGCCTGTGATCGGCAGGCCTTTCCAGCCTGCAGGGATCATGGCCCGATCGGCCTCCAGCGCATATGTTGCTAGGGCATAGTGCTATATTTTTAGTAGCACAGCAGATTTTCATTGCGGCCCGCCGCACATCACTGTAAATTCATACAGTGATTCTCGACGCCAAACTCGCCATCCTCGCCGACGCCGCCAAGTACGACGCCTCGTGCGCCTCCAGCGGCGCGGCGCCACGCAACTCCGTGGGTGGGCGCGGCATCGGCTCCACCGAGGGCTCGGGCATCTGCCACAGCTACGCGCCGGACGGGCGCTGCATCTCGCTGCTCAAGATCTTGCTCACCAACTTCTGCCTGTACGACTGCCTGTACTGCGTGAACCGCGTGAGCAGCAACGTGCAGCGCGCGCGGTTCACGGTGCAGGAGGTGGTGGACCTCACGCTCGACTTCTACCGGCGCAACTGCATCGAGGGGCTGTTCCTGTCCAGCGGCATCATCCAGAGCCCCGACTACACCATGGAGCTGGTGGTGGAGGTGGCCCGCGTGCTGCGCGAGGAGCACGACTTTCGCGGCTACATCCACCTCAAGACCATTCCCGATGCCTCGCCCGAGCTGATGCAGCGCGCCGGCCGCTACGCCGACCGCCTGAGCATCAACGTGGAGCTGCCCACACCGCAGGGCCTGGCGGCGTTGGCGCCCGAGAAGGACGGCGCTGCCATCCGCCGCTCGATGGCGCGCATGGCCGGGCACATCGCCGAAGCCAAGCAGGCCCGGCGCGAGCAGCAGGGCGCCGCGCAGGTCGTCTCGCTGCCTGGCCGCACGCGGCGGGCCGCCGCGCCGCATTTCGCCCCGGGGGGCCAGAGCACGCAGATGATCGTGGGCGCGGATGCGGCGGACGACCGCACCATCCTGGCCACGAGCGCGCAGCTGTACGGTGGCTTTCGCCTGCGGCGCGTGTACTACTCGGCCTTCAGCCCCATTCCGGACGCCTCGCGCGCGCTGCCGCTGGCCGCCCCGCCCATGGTGCGCGAGCACCGGCTGTACCAGGCCGACTGGCTGATGCGCTTTTACGGCTTCGCGCACGAGGAGATCGTGCCCGCGCGCCAGGGCGGCATGCTGTCGCTGGACATGGACCCCAAGCTCGCCTGGGCCATCGCGCACCCGGAGCGCTTCCCCGTCAACCTCAACACCGCCCCGCGCGAGATGCTGCTGCGCGTGCCCGGTCTGGGCGTGGGCTCGGTGGAGCGGCTGCTGGCCTCGCGCCGGGTGCGGCGCGTGCGGCATGCCGACCTGTCGCGCCTGCGGGTGCCGCTCAAGAAGGTGCTGCCGTTCGTCGAGACGGTGGACCATCGGCCGGGGCGCCTACTCGATTCGGTGCACCTGCAGGCGTTCTTCGCCACGCCGGCACGGCCGGTCCTGCTGGCGGGTGCGCCTGCCGCCCCCGCGCCGCCCGTGCAGGCCTCGTTGTTCGGCTGATGGACGACGCCACCACCACAACCACGGGTGCGGTCACCACCGTGACCCTGGGCCACGCCACCGACTGGGCGGGCTTTCGCGCGGCGGCGCGCACGCTGCTGCAAGGCGGCCACCCGCCGCAGCAGGTGCAATGGTTCACGGCCGCGGACGCGGCGGGCGACCTGTTCGCCGAGGGGCCCGGAGAGGCCGGCACGGCGGATGCCGCCGGCCCGCCGGCAACGGACAGCGCCCCGGGCGCATTCCTTTCGCCCGGTGCACCGCCGCCCGCCTCCCCGCTACGGGTGCCACGCGAGTTCCTGCAGCGGTGCGAGCGCGTGGTGCTGCACCGCGACCCCGGCCGCTTCGCGCTGATGTACCGGCTGCTGTGGCGGCTCGCGCACGAGCCGGGCCTGCGCCACGACCCGCTGGACCCCGACCGCCTGGGGCTGCAGCACCTGGACCGCGCCGTGAAGCGCGACATGCACAAGATGCGCGCCTTCGTGCGGTTCCGGCCCGTGCCCGAGCCCGACGGCGGCACGCTGCACATCGCCTGGTTCGAGCCGGACCACTGGATCACCGAGGCAAACGCGCCGTTCTTCGCGCGCCGCTTCACCCAGATGCGCTGGGCCATCCTCACGCCGGACGCCAGCGTGCGCTGGGACGGCCAGCGGCTGCACCGGGGCCCAGCGGCGCAGCGCAGCGACGCGCCGCCACCGGATGCGGGCGAGGCGCTGTGGCTCACCTACTACCGGAACATCTTCAACCCCGCGCGACTGAAGCTGGACATGATGCGCAAGGAGATGCCCACGCGCTACTGGAAGAACCTGCCCGAGGCCAAGCTGATCGGTGAACTCGCGCAGACGGCGCAGGCCCGCAGCACGCGCATGGTGGAGGCGCCCGGCACCGTGCCGCGCCGGCGCATCGCGGCAGGCCCCGGCCGCGCCGCCGCCAGGCCTGCGGAATAAAAAAGCCCCGCGAAAGCGGGGCCGTGGCGGTTCGATGCCCTGAGGGCCGGGGCCCGCGCAGGCCCGGCCCTGCCGGACTCACTCGGTCGCAGTGCGGATGGTCTCGCGGCCGTGGCGGTCCTTGAGGCGGCCCAGGTCGGTGTCGAGGGCGCGGGCCGCCTTTTCGACCGCGCTGGTGAAGGCATCGGCCAGCTTGTCCGCATCGGCGCTGGCGGCGACGGGCGGGCGGCCCGCCGCGCGGGCTTCCACCACGCAGCGCTTGTCGGCCGCGCCGGACTTGCCGGCATCCACATCGGACAGGAAGACCTCCACGCGGGTCAGGTGGTCGCGAAAGCGTGCAAGCCGGCTGTTGGTCTCGTCATGGATCCACTGGGCCAGCGATTCGCCGCCCTGGATGTAGTCGTCGGTGTGCACCTGTACTTGCATAGCGTTGCTCCTTTTTTCCAATGGCGCCCGGCAGGGGCCGGGCAAGACGAAAGGGCGGGACCGACGCGTGGATACCGCGTTCCGGCCACCACCCGGGGGCATCGTCGCACATCGCAGCGCCGGTGCCATCGCAACGCGCGGCGCCGCCGGGCTGTCGGGCAGGCGCCCACGGCGGGAGCGGCCGGTTCCTACAGCCGGTGCCGGGGGCGGGTGTTACAACGTTCGGATGCCTTTTGCCATGACCTGCGGCGCATCCATTCGCCGCCGATTCTCCTTCGCGGACCGCTGAGCATGTCCACTTCCAAGCGCCTTAAGATCGGCCTGTCCGCCTGCTTCTCCCACGCGGACCCCGCCCGCTCGCTGTTCACCAACAAGACGCTGCAGTACGTGGAGCAGTCGATCGCCCACTGGATCATGTCCGCCGGCGCGATGGTGGTGATGGTGCCCTGCCCCACCGGCGAGACCGCGCGCGGCGACGTCACCCTGGCGCACTACGCGGACTGGCTCGATGGCGTGGTGATGCACGGCGGGTCCGACGTGTGGCCCGGCACCTACGGCGAGGTCCCGCTCAAGGACGCCTGGCTGGGCGACCGCATCCGCGACCTGTACGACCTGGCCGTGGTCGAAGCCTTCGAGCAGGCCGGCAAGCCCATCTTCGGCGTGTGCCGGGGGTTGCAGCTGATCAACGTGGCCTTCGGCGGCACGCTCTACCAGGACATCGAAACCCAGCACCCCGGCGCCCAGCAGCACCGCAATGCGGTGACCTACGACCAGCATTTCCACGAGGTGGAGCTGGTGCCCGGCACCCGGCTGTCGCAGATGTACCCAAGCCAGCAGCGCGTGGTGGTCAACAGCATCCACCACCAGGGCATCAAGAACCTCGCACCGGGCTTCGAGATCGAGGCCTGGAGCCATCCCGACGGCGTGCCGGAGGCGATCCGGCGGCGCCCGCAGCGTGGGCGGGGCTACATCGCCGCCACCCAGTGGCACCCGGAATTCTTCAAGCCCGGCTCGTCGCAGACCATGGACGACGCCCCCATCCTGGAAGACTTCCTGGCGGCCTGTTCGCGCTCCAAAGTGCGTCCGTTGCCGGGCCACAGCCCCTTCCAGATCCGGGATCGTGCCGCTCGACTGCTCCGGCAGGCCCTTTTGCTGCGCCGCTGAGGGGCGCGCGCTACCTCAACCGTAGCTATCAAAAACGATAGCGCCACCGCCAGACGGCACAGCGTTGTGGTGGCTGTTTCGCGTTGCAACAATCAATGCGCGCTTTTCCAGCTAATTGTTACCATTTGTTAGCAACGCGAAAGCCTACCGTGTAAATGTGCAATAACTGTGTCCGGAGACAGTGCAGCTTGGAGAGCTGCAAGACGACGTAGACCACTGTCCCATCGAAATTTTCTTCCTGCAACGAATAGGGGAAAGCGATGCCAACGAGACCGTCAGCCGCAGGCGCCACGCCGCGCGGAACCCACACCGACCCGTCCCCCAGACTGCCGTTGCGCGCGATGCCTGCCGCGGTGGCCTTGTCCTGCCTGGCCCTCGTGGCCGGGCCCGGCACCGCGGCGGCGGACACCCTCACCGGCAACCTGCAGGCGACCATGCGCATCAGCACGGGCTGCGTCATCTCGGGCAGTTCGGGCGGGCAGTCCGGCGTGAGCTTCGGCACGCTGGACTTCGGCACCCAGCCCGCGACGTTCACGGGCACCGTGAGCGCGGCCCCCACGGGCGGCGCCGGCGGGGCGGGCACCACGCAGATCCTGTGCTCGCCAGAGATCACCGTCATCAGCGTGACGGTGGGCGGCGGGCTGCATGCCGGCCAGGGCGCCGGGGTGGGCGTGGGCACGCGGGCGATGAACTCCGCTTCGGCCTACATCCCCTACGAGGTGTACCAGGACGCGAGCCACACCACGCCCTACCCGCTCAACACGCCGGTGGCGAATGTCGCCATTCCCACGGCGGGAGCGGCGTTCAATCTGCCCATCTACGGGCAGGTCAACAAGACTGGCAGCCAGTCGCTGCCCTTCGGCGCCTACACCGACACGCTCGGGGTCACGCTGACGTTCTGACAGCTCGGCGGCCGGCCACGCGCCCGGCCCGCCCGGAGGACACCCATGATGCAAGCCATCGGACGGCATGGTGGGCCCATGCACGCCCTGAAAAGCCCTGTGCTCCTTTTCCGCAGGCCGCACCCCACCCCGGCGCGCGTGCGCCAAGCCGCCTCGGTGGCGGTGCTCGCGGCGTTGCCGGCGTGGGTCGCCGCGCCCGCCGAGGCCGCCACGCCCATCGCCACCACGGCCACGATTCCGGTGAGCGCGACCGTAGCCCGCGGCTGCCAGATCTCGGGCAGCGCGCAGACCACCGGGCTGTCGTTCGGCCTGCTCGACTTCGGCGTGCATTCACCCGTGCGCACCGGCACGCACAGCGTCATGGCCACGGGCGGCTCCGGCACGCAGGCCCAGGTGCTGTGCACGCCAGGCACCACACTGCGGGTGACGGTGGGCAGCGGCCTGCACGCCAGCGGCGCGCAGCGCCGGCTCTCCAACGGCTCGCAGTTCATTCCCTATGCGCTCACGCTGGTCGCGGCCGGCTCGCCGGCCCTGTTGCCCAACGTGGCGGCGGACATGGCGCTGGGCGCCACACCCACGGCGCTGCCCATCCAGGCCACCGCGACGTTCCCGGGCTCCGGGCTCAGCGCCGGCACCTACACCGACACCGTGCAGGTGACCCTGTCGTGGTGACGCTGCACCGTTTCCTCGCGCTCGCCCTGGCCCTGATCTGCCTCTGCGGCATCGGCCCGGCGGCCGCACCGGCGCATGCGGCCACGCCGATCATGATCTGGCCCGTGGACCCGGTCATTACCGGCCCGCAGCGCGCGGTGGCGCTGTGGCTGGAAAACCGCGGCGCCGAGCCCGTGTCGATGCAGGTGCGGGTGTTCCAGTGGCGCCAGGCCGACGGGCAGGACCGCTTCGAGGCGCAGCGCGAGGTGGTGGCCAGCCCGCCCATCAGCCAGATTCCACCGGGCCAGCGCCAGATGGTGCGCCTGCTGTCCACACAGCCGGTGCCGGCGCGCACCGAGCAGGCCTACCGCGTGCTGGTGGACGAACTGCCCGCCGCCACACCCCCGACGCCCCCGGACCCGCCCGCACCAACACCTCCCTCGGCCGGCGCATCGCGCACGCCCCAGGCGCTGCCCAGCGACGCGGCGGTGGCCGTGCGCCTGCAGATCCGCTATGCGATCCCGCTCTTCGTCTACGGGCCGGACACGCTGCCGCAGCGTCTGGCCGACACCCGGTCGCTGGTCGATGGCACCACCGTCATCACCCCCGAACTGTCGTGGGCCCTCACGGGCGCTGGCCGCACCGGCCAGGTCGTGGTGCACAACCATGGCGCGTCGCACGCGCGCATCACTTCCGTCGCCTGGGCGCGCGGCGGCAGCCGTGCGGCGCCGCCCAAGGACGTGCTGAACTACGTGCTGCCCCATGGCCAGATGCCGCTGGACCTGGCGCCGCCGCCCTCACCCGACCACGACCTGATGGTGACGGTCAACGGGCGCGAAGCCCAGCTGCCCCGTGCATCGCAATGAACCGCGCCCCTCTCCGCTGCGCACCCGCATCGCCCGGTGGGGGGTGCTGGCGGCATGCCTGCCGCGCCTGCTCAGCGCCAGCGACTATCCGGTGCCGGACGCGCATGCTGGCGCCCCGGTCACGCTGTTCCTGGAGATCGTGGTCAACGGAAGGACCACCGGCGAGGTCGTCAAGGTGCAGCACAGCGGCCCCCATTACGAGATCGACGCGGAAACGCTGCGCGAGCTGCACGTGCAGACCCCCGAGCCGGATGGCGCTCCCGTGGCGGTGGACACCCTGCCCGGCGTCTCGGCCCAGTACGACAGCCTGGGCCAGCGCCTGCTGCTGCAAGTGCCGCCAGAATGGCTGCCGATGCAGGACCTGGCCGACCACAGCCGCACGCAGCTGCCGCTGGGCGGAGGCAGCGGCGTGCTGTTCAACTACGACGCCTACGCCATGACCACGCAGGGCCGCACCACCTCGTCGGTCTGGTCCGAGGCCCGGTACTTCGGCGAGCCCGGCGTGGTGTCCAGCACCGGCATCCTGCGCCGCGGCGCCACCGGCATGTCGACCGGCTACGTGCGCTACGACACGCAGTGGACCCGGCCCGAGACGCAGGAGGCCACGCAGACCGTGTACGGCGACGTCATCACCGGCTCGCTGCCGTGGAGCACGCCGGTGCGCATGGGCGGCGTGCAGTGGTCGCGCAACTTCAGCATCCGGCCCGACCTGGTGACCTATCCGCTGCCCGCCTTCTCGGGCCAGGCGGCCGTGCCCTCGGCGGTGGACGTGTTCATCAACGGCTTTCGCGCGGCCAACCGGGCCGTCGCGCCGGGCCCGTTCACGCTGGGCGAGCTGCCCACGGTGAACGGCTCGGGCACGGCCTCGGTGGTGACCACCGACGCGCTCGGGCGGCAGGTGCTGACCTCGGTGCCGTTCTACGTCAACACGCAGCTGCTGCGCCCGGGCTGGAC
The DNA here is from genome assembly GCF_032929295.1 of Acidovorax sp. BLS4. Classification (NCBI taxonomy): domain Bacteria; kingdom Pseudomonadati; phylum Pseudomonadota; class Betaproteobacteria; order Burkholderiales; family Comamonadaceae; genus Acidovorax; species Acidovorax sp. BLS4. The sequence goes on along the minus strand of NZ_CP136797.1, from coordinate 2,800,733 downwards.
CGACTACTCGCTGTCGCTGGGGGCGCTGCGGCGCGCCTACGGCTTTCGCAGCCTGTCCTACGGCCGGCCCCTGGCCTCGGGCGTGTACCGCCAGGGCATCACCGAAGCGTTCACCCTCGAAACCCAGGCGCAGGCGGGCCGCGGGCTCGGCGTGGCCGGCGCGGGCGGGCTGCTGCGGCTGGGCCTGCTGGGGGTCGCCAATGCCTCCGTCACGCGGGGGCAGGCGCAGCGCGACCGCGGCGGCTGGCAGCTCGGCCTGGGCTACCAGTTCCAGAGCACGGGCGGCGGCATCTCCCTGCAGCAGCTGCAGCGCACGCCCGGCTACGGCGATGCCAGCACCTATGCCGACGACGGCTTTCAGCTGCCGCGCCGCACGCGGCAGCTCGATGCCAGCCTGAACGTGGCGCGCGGCTCGTTCAGCGTGGGCTGGGTGGACCTGCAAAGCCGCGAGGGCCAGCGCAGCCGGCTGGCCTACGCCGGCTACAGCGCGCCGCTCGGGGACCGCAGCTACCTGTCGTTCACCGCCGGCCGCACGCTGGAGACGGGCCAGACGCAGATGCGCCTGCAGCTCACCTACGTGCTCGGGCCCCAGTCGAGCGCGCAGACCGCCGTGGCCCGCTACGGCGACGGCACCACGCAGGCCCAGGCCAGCCTGCAGCGCACCGTGCCATCGGACGGCGGCTTCGGCTGGAACCTGGGCCACACCGTGGGCGGCCAGGCGAACCGCTACAGCCAGGCCTCGGCGCTCTACCGCGGCGACACCATGACGGTGCAGGGCGGCGCCTACGGCATGGCCGGCCACGGCACGCGCTTTGCGGGCGCGGCCGGATCGATCGGGCTGATGGACGGCTATGCCTTCGCCTCCAACCGCATCAGCGACGGCTTCGCGCTGGTGTCCACGGACGGCATGGCGGACGTGCCGGTGCTCTTCAACCACCAGCGGGTGGGCCGCACCAACGCCCGCGGCTACCTGCTCGTGCCGGAGGTGCCGGCCTACTACGAAGGCCGCTACGAGATCGACCCGCTTTCGCTGCCGGCGGACGTGCACACCCCCAGCCTGGAAAAGCGCGTGGCGGTGGCGCGCGGCACCGGCACCCTGGTGCGGCTGCCGGTGATGCGCGTGCGCACCGCCACCATCACGCTGGTGGACGGCCGGGGCGCGCCGCTGCCAGCCGGCACCGCCGTGGTCCACGAGCAGGGCAACGTGCCCACGGTGGTGGGCTGGGACGGCGTGGTGTACCTCACCGCGCTGCAGGCCCGCAACACGCTGGTGGCCCGCCTGCCGGACGGAGCCGTGTGCCGCGGCGCATTCAGCGAACAGGCCTACGCCGGCACGCGCGACCTGCGCGTGGTGTGCCGCACGGGCGACGCGCCGGCCGACGCCGGCCCGGAGATGCAATCGTGAGCCCGTCCGGCCGCCGGCCCTCTCCCTTCGCCGGGCCGGGGCAGGCCGTGCGCAGCCTGCTCACCCTGGCAACCCTCGCCGCCGGCGCACCGGCGTTCGCCGCCGTCTGCACCTATGCGGAAACCGGCGCCTCGCTGGGCGCCGCGTCTTCCTTCGCCGTGCGCGACGGCAGCCTGACCACGCCAGGCAGCTTCTCCATCACCTGCGGCTCCGGGCTGCTGTCGCTGCTGTCCACCGACAGCGTGCTGCGGGCCACGCTCACCAGCGACAACGGCTTTTTGCTGCGCAACATCAGCGACAGCACCAAGGCCATCGGCTACCAGGCGGGCAACGGCAGCGGGCTCACCTATTCGTCGGGCCTGCTGGTGATCAACGCCACCGGGGCCAACATCCTCACCCTGCTGCCCAACCGCAAGGCCACCGTGCCGGTGCAGATCGCCACGCTGAACGCCAACGTCCCGGCCGGCACCTACCGCGACACCCTGCGGCTGGCCTGGACCTACAACCTGTGCGACGGCGCGGGCCTGCTCGCCACCTGCCTGGGCACGGTGTACGCCGGCACGGCCACGCGCACCGTGACGGTGGAACTGCAGGTGAACAACGACTGCCTCATCACGCCCGGGGCCATCAACTTCGGCAGCGCCGCGCTGCCCACGGGCTTCGGCGAGGCCGCGTCGCAGGTGGCGATGGTGTGCACCAGCGGCATGGTCTACACCGTCGGCCTGGGGCCGGGCAGCAACCCGAGCGGCGGGCGGCGCCAGATGGCCAACGGCAGCAACCGGCTGGCCTACGACATCTTCTTCGGCGCGGGCACCACGCCCTGGGGCACGACCGTCGGCTCCCGCGTGTCCAGCAGCCAGGCCACGTCCGGCCCGGCGGGCGGCATCGCCAACGGCACGGGGTCGCACGTGTTTCCGTACCGCGCCCGCGTGTATCCCGACCAGGCCGCGCCGGTGGAGGGCACCTACCTGGACAACGTGGTGGTGGACGTGCAGTTCTGAGCCGCACCACCCATCCAGCCCGTCCGTCCCGAAAATCCAGCCGAACAGGCCGCCAGCGCAATCAACACTAGGGCATTTAGCTATATTTTTAATAGCAAATGCCCATGAACGCCCCGATCAATGGTGGTGGCCGTGCCCGCCGTGCACATGGCGGTGCACCACTTCTTCCGGCGAAGCCGGCCGCACCTCGGTCACCTTGCAGGAAAAGCGCAGCGCCTGGCCGGCCAGCGGGTGGTTGCCGTCCAGGTGCACCTCGGGGCCCTTGATCTTGACCACGTTGAACACGTGCTCGCGCCCGTCGTTGCCCGCGCCGCGCAGCTGGCCGCCCACCTTCACGCCGGGCGGGAACTCGCTCTTGGGGATGGTGCGCACCAGGCTTTCGTCACGCTCGCCGAAGGCCTCGGCCGCGGTCAGGTCCAGCGTGGTGGCAAAGCCCGTGGCCTGGCCGTCCAGCACGGCCTCCACCTTCGGAAAAATGCCGTCGTAGCCGCCGTGCAGGTACGCCATGTGGCCGGAATCGAGCGGCTTGCCCTGCGGCGTGGTGACCTTGTAGCTCAAGGTGACGGCGGTGTCTTTGGAGATGTTCATGGAGGGAGGGTCCGGACAGGTCGGTGAATCGGTCGAAGCCGGGCGGCGTGCGCCCGGCGGTGCAGGCCTGCATTGTCGAGCAACGCGCGCGCCATGGGTGCCCGCAGCCAGATCACCCGGAAAACGGCCTCGCAGCAGTTCCCCGATTCCACGAACGGCTACTTTTTCTGCCTGAACTTCGGTTTTCCCACCCTGCTGACAAGCAACGCCACGACGACGACGACCATGACCAAAAATGCGTACTGGCCCAGAAACTGGAAAGCGCCCCAAGCGAGCACCGCCAACACGATGCAAAGCAGCAGGAATAGAAGGCTATTCATCACGCATAGCTGAAATTGGACGGAGCGATTTTGGCTTGCATTCCAAAGCGTGCCCGGCCCGGATGATTTTTCTGAATGACCTGGGGGTTGTTGGCATAGAAGGCTGCCAGCCCATCGAACTCCAGTTTGTTCTGGCGAGCCATCACGAAAAGATCGGACATGCGTGATCCACAGCCGAGTGAGCGCCCCGCAGCCACCGCGATGCTGCCGATGGCCGCTCCGGTGTACGCGGAGGCTCCGATGGAGGCAGCCACCGCCAGCTTTTCCAGACCCACAGTGGCGCCGACCAGTTCAGCCATCGTGGCGCCTTTGCCCAACGTGGCCAGGGTCCCCACCATCGTCGAGGCCGTGCTGAGGGCCGTGTTGTAGGTATCAAACAGCGTGGACGGCACGGGCAAGCCCAAATCCTGCATGTTCTCGTTGAAGTATTTTTTGAAATCGCCTGCGGCGTAGCACTGCCCCATCCATCGACTCCGGTAGTGAGGGAGCACAGATGCTAAATCGGGCCTCTCCATCCCACGGCAATAACCATTTGCACACAAAAAATGACAGTCCGATCACCCGGCCGATGGCAATCCCACATCCACCGGCGCGGGCACGTCCGGCGCCGCGCCCGGCCGCTGCGCGAACCGGCCCAGGGTCGGCCCGTGCACCGGCGCCGCATCGCCCCAGGGCCAGCCGCCGAAGCCGGTGCGGCGGTAGTCGGCCAGGGCCTCGGCGATCTCCTGCTGCGTGTTCATCACGAAGGGGCCGTACTGCACCACCGGCTCGGCCAGGGGCCGGCCCTGCAGCAGCAGGAATTCGGCGTCGGCCGTGCCGCCGTTGTGCAGTGCCACCGCCTCGCCCGCGCGCAACTCCAGCGCGGCGTGGTCCACCGGGCGGCCCGCCAGCGTGACGCCGCCGCCGGCAAAGAAGTACAGCATGCGCCGGGTGCCCTCGCCGGTGGCGGCGGGCAGCGTGAAGCGCGCGCCGGGCTCCAGGCGCAGCGTCCAGATGGCCACGTCGGCATCGGCCTGCGCGGCCCACGATCCCGGCGGGGGCGCCAGGGGCGCGGCCTCGCCCAGCCGGCCAGCCACCACGGCCACGTGGGTGGCGCCGCCGCCGTCCGTGCCGGGGTCCACCACGCGCGGAATGTCACCGGACCAGAACATGGTGAAGTGCGGATCGACCCGCTTGGAACGCGCCGGCAGGTTGAGCCAGATCTGGAACAGCTCCAGCGGGTTGGGCCCGGTGCGGTCCAGCAGCGGGAACATCTCGGAATGCACCACGCCGTCGCCGGCGGTGAGCCACTGCACGTCGCCCTGGCCGAAGCGGGCGGCGGCGCCCAGCGAATCGGCATGGTCGATGAGGCCCTTGCGCACGATGGTCACCGTCTCGAACCCGCGGTGGGGGTGCGGCGGGAACCCGGGCACCACGTCGCCGTGGTACATGCTCCAGCCGTCCCGGCGCGAGAAGTCCTGCCCGATCTGCCGGCCGTCCAGCGGCGCATCGGGCCCCAGTTCGGCATTGCCGGGCGGGTAGGCGTCGTCGTGGTGGGCGCAGAACAGGAACGGGTCCACCGTGGGCCACAGCGGGCCCAGGGGCTGGGTGTTCAGGATGGGGGTGTCGGCAACGGCTGGCATGGAAAGCTCCTGGGTGGCGCCGCGCGCGGCCCCGGCGCCCGGCATGCACGGTGGGGTGCGGCCAGCGTGGCGCGGGCCATGCGGCGGCATGGTCTGTCACTGCACATGGGGGCGGCCGGCGGCGCTGCAACGCGGGCGCGGCAGGACGGACTGGTGCGGGGATGGAACAGTGGCCCGCGCGCGGATCATGCCGCAGGGACGGGACGGGTCCGCACTGCCATGCCATTCCAAGCCTGCATTTCAAGGAAAAACCAGTCCATGCCGGCGATTTGCATGCCCGCATTGCTATCGATTCAATAGCAATCCGCCCCAACGCAGCTGGCAGGCCGCTCAATCCTGCAGCGGCTGGTTCAGCTCCGTGCGCCAGGCGGTGGGGTCCGAGCCGGTCTCGGGCCCGGTCAGGTAGCACTCCCACAGCTCGCCCGTGGGCGTGAGGCCCTCGCCCTCGATCCATTGCAGGAACTCGCCCCAGGCGCCGGCCAGGTCTTCATAGCGCCCGCGGTGCACGGTGCGGGCCACGCGCATGGCGGGCCACTCGCCGGGCTGCATGCGGCCGTGCGGGCCGATGGGCGTGGCCAGGGGCACGCTGATCTCGAAGTCGAAGGTGTCCGTGGGCCGGCGCCGGTGGTGGGTGTACCAGGGGCCGGCGGGCGAGGCGCCCTGGGCGGCGACGGCGTCCATGAGGTCGCGCACGCCCTGGCCCATGACGTGCTGGATCTCCTCGCGGGTGCAGGTGACGTGGATGAACGCCGTGGGGCGGGCGGGCAGGTCGGCGATGTGGGGCGTGTCGATCATGGGCTGAGCGGGCGCGGGGGCCGTGGTGGTCAATCGGAGGGGCGATGGCACGCGTTCGGCATCAGGGCAGGCCGGTCAGGCAGCGGGCGTGCACACCACCATCCACGGCACCCCGAACCGGTCGGCCACCATGCCGAACGCGGGCGAGAAGAAGGTGGGCGACAGCGGCATCTGCACCTGGCCGCCCTCGGACAGCGCGGCGAACAGGCGCCGGGCCTCGGCCTCGTCGGCCGGGTTGAGCGACAGCGACATGCCCTGGAACACGGGCTGCCCTCCGTTCATGCCGTCAGAGGCCATGAGCGTGGTCTCGCCGATGCGGAACGCGGCGTGCATGACCTTGTCGCCCGGCGGCGGGGCCGCGCCCGCGCAACCGGACGCATCGGTCGGGGCGGGACTGTCCGAAAAGCGCATCAGCGCGGTGACCTCCGCGCCCAGAGCCGTGCGGTAGAACGCCAGCGCTTCTTCGCACCGGCCGTCGAAAAACAGGTAGGGTTCCACTTTCATGCGTCGTCTCCTGGCGGCCCGCGCCGGGGCCGGGTGCGGCGCCCATCACGATTGTGAACACCGTTCACAAACCATAGCCGGCCTGCCGGACAGCGTCCACCGGGGATTCCCGGACCCGGGGCGCAGGGCCATCGGTCAGATATCGGCGGCGATGGCCGGCTCGCCATGGCCGAGCGCATCCAGGCTGATCTGGATCTGCGGCACGTCGCTCAGGTCCGGGCTGCGGCCATCGGACAGGTCTTCGAGCGCGGTGAACTGCCCGTCCAGGTACAGGAAGGTGACGGTGCCGGCGATGTCCGCCAGCGCGTCCTCGGGGCTGGGAAACCCGTCTCGCGCCACCTGGTCGCCGCCATCCAGCGCATAGCCGTAGCGGCCCTGGGCCTCGGTCAGCCCGCCCAGGTCGATGAGCTTGTCGCGCACGTTGCTGGCGTACACGCGGCCGCCGGCCGCATAGAGCGTGAAGGTCTGCGCGGCGCGCGCGGCCTGGGAGAGCGAGGAAGCGGTCATGGACTCATCCTTTCAGTTCCAACGAAACGGGGGCCACCCGGGACTTGCGCACAGGCCCCTGCGGTGCGTGGCGCGTCAAGTCAAGGCTGCCGGCCGGTGCCGTCACTGCCGGTCTCGCGCGTGGCCAGCCACCAGCCGCAGACCAGGCCCGCCACGCCGAGCGCGGCCACGGCGGCCAGCCGGCTGTCGCGGTGATCGCGGTGGCCGCCGTCGATGGCGGTGCCGCGCGACGGCTTGAACAGGTTGCCTTCGGACGCGGGCACTTCGCGCGCCCGCCGCAGCGCCGCATCGGCGAGCCAGCGCATCGCGCGGCCCACGCTGGCCGGCGCCAGCGCGTGGGCCAGGCGGCCGGGCAGCGCGGGCGCGCCGAGCCAGGTCACGTCGCGCGGGCGGGTGGACAGGCCCACGATGGCATCGGCCACGCGGCGCGGGTCCACCATGGGCAGCGGCGGCCGGATGCTGCGGCCCGTGTAGTTGGCGCCGTGCGAGAGGCCCGGCGAATCGACGAAGGTGGGGGCCACGTCGCACACGTGCACGTGGGGCAGGTCGGACACCTCGGCGCGCAGGCTTTCCGACAGCCCGCGCAGGCCGAACTTGCTCGCGGTGTAGGCCGCCGCATAGGGCGCGGGCACCCAGCCGCCCATCGAGATGAGGTTGACCAGCGTGCCGCGGCCGCGTTCGCGAAAGTGCGGCAGCACGACGTGCGCGCCGTGCAGGTGGCCCAGCAGGTTGGACTCCAGCACGCGGCGGTGCGCGGCCACGGGCACGTCTTCGAAACGGCCCACGGCGCCCACGCCCACGCTGTTCACCCACACGTCGATGTGGCCGAAATGGCGCAGCGCCTTGGCCCGCAGGGCCTGTACGGCCTGGGGATCGGTCACGTCGGTGGGCACGCCAATGGCGGTGCCGCCCTCGGCCCGGCAGGCCAGCGCCACCGCAGACAGGGTGCCCGCGTCGCGCGAGGCCAGCACGATGCACGCGCCGCGCCGGGCGAAGGCCAGCGCCGTGGCGTGCCCGATGCCGCTGGACGCGCCCGTGATGACGACGACCGTGCGCTCGGGCAGGGGCGCGGCCGGGGCCTGGTCGGCAGACGTTTCGGGATCGGGGGTCGGGGAGCGGGCAAAGAGCATGGGGCCGGGATTCCTTGGGGTCGTCGTTGCTGCGAACGGCGCGGGCGCCTGAATGCAGTGACCCACCCAGACGCGAAGGCGCCGCCTTCCAATGGCCGTTGTATCCCCCGATCGCGGGCCCGGGCGTAGGACGGTGCCGGAAAGGCGGCCGCACGGGCCACACCACGGAGCACGGCATGGCGACTCCTGCAGGCCGCCAGCGCAATATCCACTAGGGCGTCATGCTATTTATTTAATAGCATCCGGTGGCCACGCCTTGGCAGGCTTTCAGCGCCCCACCACGGACCAGCCGGCGCGCTGGTCGGTCTTGTCGTTCTCGTACTCCCACGCCGTGCCGCAGCGGTCGCACTGGTAGCGGGTGATGGTGACGAGGCCGTGGTCGCGCTCTTCCTTGCGGTTGCCGCGCTGCACCAGTTCGGCATGGCCGGGGGCGCGGCGCCAGTTGCGCTGGATGCCGGCGCAGCCATCGCACAGCTCCATCTTCTTCAATTCGCTCTGTCGAGCCGGGTCCTGGGTCATGGGGTTTTCTGCCGGGTTGGGGATCGAGGGCGCCCTGGGGGCGAGGGCCGCTACTTTAACCAACGGGGCCCGCAAGGGCCACGGCGCCCTGCCGCGCCGGCTCGCACCAACCGCGCCGGCTCAGGCCGTCGCCGGCTGCTGCACGCGCAGAAAGCCCCCGGGCGGCGGCCCGCCCGCCGGCGCGGCCAGTTGCACCGTGCGCGCCGGCACGGCGAAGTCCACGCCCAGCGCGGCGAGTTCGCGCATCAGCGACAGGTTGATGCGCTGCTGCAGGTCCATGTACACGTTGTAGGCCGGGTCCAGCACGATGTAGACCACCTCGTACTGCAGCCCGTTCTCGACGAAGCCCTGCAGGTGCGCGCGGTCGAAGCGCGCCTGGTCTTCGGCCTCGATGATGCGGCGCACGGCCTGCGGCACCGCCTCGGCCTGCTCGGCCGTGGTGCCGTAGGGCACGCGAAACTGGAACACGATGCGCCGCTCCTGCAGGTAGCGGTAGTTGTTGATGGTCTGCTTGAGCAGGTCGGTGTTGCTCATCACCACCTGCTCGCCGCCCAGGCTGCGGATGCGCGTGGTCTTGAGGCCGATGCGCTGCACCGTGCCCGCGACGCCGCCCACCACGATGAAATCGCCCGCATCGAACGGCTTGTCCACCGCGATCGCCAGCGAGGCGAACAGATCGCCCAGGATGCTCTGCACCGCCAGCGCCACCGCGATGCCGCCCACCCCCAGGCTGGCCACGAACGCCGTGATGTTCACCCCCAGGTTGGACAGCATGGCCAGCAGCACCGTGGCCCACAGCAGCGTGCGCAGCCCCCAGGACAGCAGCGTGGCCGACGCGCTGAACGGCGCCGCGTCGCCCGCGGCGGCCAGGCCGTGGTGCGTGCGGTAGCGCGCGATCCCCAGGGCCACCGCGCGCGTGCCCCACAGCCCCACCTGCAGCGCCAGTGCCAGGAACCACAGCTGCCCCACGCGCGTGGCCCAGCGGCCCGGCAGATCGAGCATGCCCACGCCCACCAGCACGGCCGCCACGAACACCAGCAGCCGGCTGGTGCCGGCCAGCAGCTCGTACACCACGCCCGCCGTGCGGTGGCTGCCGCCCTGCGCTTCGGCCAGGCGCCGCGCACGCCGCACGGCCACGCCCAGCAGCAGCGACATGGCCAGGTACGCGCCCAGCGCCGCGGCCAGCGCCAGCGCCAGGCTGACCAGGGACAGGCCCCAGAGCGTTTCGGTCTGGAACCACGAGGTGAAGGATGGCGTGTTCATGGAGTTCCTTGAAAAGAAGGACCGGGCCGCGCGCGAGGCGCCGCCGGTGGCATGAAAGGAATGGGGCGGGAGGGGCCGGTGGCCCCTGCGGGCACGGCGGGACCGTGCGCAACGGCGCTGCGTGGCCGCGCCGGAAAGCACCCATCGTAAAAAACGCCGGGCCGGACCGGGGTAGGACCACGCCGCACCTGCCCTGCGGCGCGCCGGGCCCGGCGCTCAGCACATCTCCAACGCGGGATGCAAGGCGCGGTGCGCCGCCAATGGCAGGGGCTTGCGTGCAAACGCGGCAACGCGGCAAACCGCCCGGAAAGGCACTGGCCCCGCGGGTAGAAGAGCCATCCCCGAAAAAGCGGTGAACACTTTCCTTTCTAAGGTGCGGCCTTGGGCTCGAAGCGCACAACCAGCCCCTTGTCCGTCACCGTGATGCTGCTCGGCTGCATGCCCAGGCCATCCGGCACGGCCAGGTCCTGCGGCCGCAACTGGTGCAGCACCACCTCGCTCAGCGTCTGCTGGGCCAGCTGCGGGCCATAGATGTCGAGCATTTCCGCGGCCTGCGGCTGCAGCCCCTCCAGGCGCAGCGCGTTCACATGCAGCTGGTGCGCGCGGATCGTGCGGTCCGATGGCTCGTAGCGCAGCGCGAAGTCCACATCGAACGCGCCGGCGTAGCGGCGCTGCAGCAGCGGACCCGAGGCGGTCACGTCCATGTCGGCGTTCAGCCGGTTCTGCTGCGGCAGCAGCCGCAGCCGGGGCGCCTGCACATCCAGGTTCATCAGGCCGCCCAGCGCATAGCGGCGGGGGAACTTCTCGGCCACGGCGCCCTGCATCTGCTCGGCGGAGATCGTGTAGCTCTGCGCCCAGGCCTGGGGCGCCACGGCGCAGGCGGCCAGGGCGAGCGCGGCGCAGACGGCCCGGAAAACGCCACGGGGTGCTGTGGAGGGCTTGGAGTGCGCGGGGTGCGGAATCGAACGGAAAGCAACCATCGTGGCGGACACCCTCATGTGCAGAAAAGAAAAGACCAGCAACGGCAGTGACTGACCGTGGGCAGGCCGATCAGTTCCCGGCCGGCGGCGCAGGCGGGCGACGGCCAGCCCCATGGCCCCGGCCCGCACGTCAGCCCCACCAGCGTTGCCACCAGGGCGACTGCGGGGCGGTGACGGCCTCCGCAGCCCCGCCCAGCGGCGCCGGGGCGGACAGGGCCTGCAGCGCGCTTGCAGCCTGCGCGCCGGCATGCAGGCGAAGGGCCTGCACTGCATCGTGACAACGCCATGCGGCGCGCTCACGGGCCCGGGCCAGGTGCTCCGCGCAAAAATAGGCCAGACCGAGCGCCCGGCTTCCAGGCTCGGGCAGCGCGTGGTTGTCGTGGTCGGCAAACGCGACCCAGTCGCCATAGGCGCCCTCGGCCGCATCGTCCAGGGGCTGGCCGCAGATCGCGCAGGTGGCTGGGTTCATGGGTGCGGCTCCGGTGGTGTCATCGCCAAGGCACGGCAGGGCCGTGCGCGGGCTCGGCGGCGGCCCCCAAGGCGGCGCGCGGCTGGGAAGTCCGGCCATTTCGCCCGGTCGACGATTTTGCAGGGCAACCCCCGTGCGCGTGCGCCTGTTTTGTGAAGGTTTGTGAGCCCCGCCCCGCGCGCGCCCTTGCCGCTACCCGCCCGCCATGCGCAGCCGGCGCGCTGCATCCTCGGCCCGCGCATCGTCGATCTCGCGCATCACCGCCTGCAGGTCCACATCCGCATGGCGGCGCTCGTAGCGGCCGGTGAGCGGTGTCTCGTTCGTGAGCTGGCCGCTCTGGTACAGGGTCCAGATCTCGGGGCCGTATTCGGTGGCCCGCAACTCGGGCGCGAACTGGCCGAAGAAATCGCGCAGGTTGGCCACGTCGCGCAGCAGCATGCGCGGCGCATGGTTGTTGCCCGCCGCATCCACGGCCTGGGGCAGGTCGATGATGACCGGGCCCTCGGCGCCTTCGTCCGCACCGGCGCCAGGCACGTGGGCGAGCAGGATGTTGAATTCGGACAAGTCCCCGTGCACCACGCCCGCGCACAGCATGCGCACTACCTCGGCGATCAGCGTGGCATGGTGCGCCCGGGCCTGCTCGGGCGTGAACGCCACGTCGTTCAGTCGCGGCGCCGCATCGCCGTGCGCGTCGGTCACCAGCTCCATGAGCAGCACGCCCTCGTGAAAGTTGAACGGCTGCGGCACGCGCACGCCGGCTGCCGCCAGGCGGTAGAGCGCATCGACCTCGGCGCTCTGCCACGCGGCCTCCTGCGCTTGCCGGCCGAACTTGCTGCCCTTGGCCATCGCACGGGCCGAGCGGGAGTTCTTGACCCGGCGGTTCTCGGTGTAGTCCACCGCCTGCCGGAAGCTGCGGTGCGTGGCCTCCTTGTAGATCTTGGCGCAGCGCGTTTCGTCGCCGCAGCGCACCACGTACACCATGGCTTCCTTGCCGCTCATGAGCTGGCGCACCACGGTGTCGATGAGGCCTTCCTCGATGAGGGACTGGAGTCTGGGGGGAGCTTTCATCGGGGCATTTTGCCCCCTGGCAAGACCGCCTATGCTCCTGCGCCGGGCGCATCCATGAAGCCCCCTCCACGTCCATGCCAATGATTTTGAAGACAACCATTGCCCGGCGCCTGAAACGCGGCGGCCCACCCGACCTCCGCCGCCTTGGCCATGGCGTGGCAATGTGGGGCATCGCGTGGGCGCTTTGCGGAACGAACATGGCGCAGGCCGACGCGCGCACCCCCGCCCATGCAATCCACGCCATCGGCCGCCTCTCTGCGATTCACATCGCCCAGGGCGCCGCACACAGCGTGCAAGGCGGGGATGCGAACTGCGAAAACCTTTCCATCGACACCCGCCGGGTGGCCTATTTTTGGCAGCATGCCGTCCGAAGCGCCCGGTACCACTACCTCCAGAGCCTGGACCAGGGCGACTGCCAGGCCGAAGCGCAACTGCAACTGCCGAACCGGAAAAAAGGCCGGCTGTCGCTGGACAACGCGACGGGCTGGGGTGTGCTGCAAATTCACCAGACCACGTACTACCTCTACTGCGAGGCCTGTGAAGGGCTGATGGGCGCAGACTTCACCTTCCCTTCCGTCAAGTGAACAGGCCTCCAGCCTCGGTGCATCTGCTGCACCGCAAGGCGGGCCGTGTCAGCCCCCGGCACCGGCCCACACCGGATTGAGCAGACGCTCCAACCGCTGGTGCGAAGCCTCCACGCGCTGCAATGCCGCATCGACCAGAGCAGGCGTCATCACGATGCGCTTGCCATCGGCCTCGAACGGCCTGCCGCGCGAGATCGGCACCAGCGAGGCGCGAAACGCCTTGTCCTTGGCCAGCACGTCGTCGGGCGCCAGGTTGCGCGCCTTCAGCATGGCCAGCCGGTCCTTCAGGGCCGCCTCGTAGCGCGGATTCACCACGGGCTTGCGCTGCTTCATGCTGGCCTGATAGCTCAGTGCCGTCGCGCGCTCGTACTCGATCGAATTGCGCATGGCCGCGGCCAGTCGGTCCTGCGCGGCCTCGGTGGCGGCGGCGTCGGAGACGTCCACGCCCGCCCAGAAGTCGCGGTGCACCTGCTCGGTGAGCACAGCGTCTTCCTTGAACATGGACATCAGCAGCGCCTGCCGCTTGGCGCTCAGCTCGGCCGCCCAGGGTGCGCTGGACAGCAGGCAGGCGAGGACCAGCGCGAAGCCGGCGCGGAGCCATCGGTGGGACGGAAAATTCATGGCATGCCTTCGTGGTCGGGTTCGTTGGTTGAAGAAACAAGGGGAGACGCTGGACCCGGCAGAACGCCGGCCGGGCGGGTGCGGTCGGCCCGCCAGTATCGCCGTGACGTCCCGCCCCCATGCCACAGGGCCTGGCCGTCGCCGGCCGCTGCGGGTCTTAGCATCACGCCCATGCCCCACGACCTGCCCCCGGCCCTGACCCTTGCCGACATCGACTTCACCGCCCCAGCGCACGAGGTGGCACGCCGGCTCATCGGCGTGACGCTGCTGGTCGACGGCGTGGGCGGCCGCATCGTGGAAACCGAGGCCTACGACCAGACCGACCCGGCCTCGCACACCTTCGGTGGCCCCACGGCCCGCAACGCGGCCATGTTCGGCCCGCCAGGCTGCGCCTACGTGTACCGCTCCTACGGCCTGCACTGGTGCGTCAACACCGTGTGCCGCGAAGCGGGCCATGGCGCCGGCGTCCTGCTGCGGGCCATCGAGCCCACCCACGGACTGGACACCCTGCGCGAACGGCGCGGCCTGCAGGACGCCCGGCTGCTGTGCGCCGGCCCCGGACGGCTGGCGCAGGCGCTGGGCATCGACGCACGCCTGGACGGCGAGTCCCTGCACCTGCCGCCGTTCGCGCTGCTGCAGCCTTCGCCGGGCCACCCGGCGCCCGACGTGATTGCCGGGCCGCGCATCGGCATCTCCAAGGCGGTGGACGTGCCCTGGCGGTTCGGGGAGAAGGGTTCGCGGTTCTTGAGCCGGCCGTTCACGGCGGGGGTGGGAAACCAGGGCTGATCCGCCGGACGGCCCCAACCAGCCATCGCCAGGCCAAAAGCCCGATTCGGAACAGGAACGACCGATGACCATGAAAAGCGCCCTGCGAACCATCACCCTGCCATGGCTGGCGTGGGCTATCTGTCGCCGGTGGTCAAGGGCCGGGAGGAAGACGTTTACTTCTACTACTGCGAGGTTTGCAAGCGGTGAAGTGAAGGAGGCAGGAGCGCGCCGCCAAGCCGCCCGCGCCCTTATCCGTCTTGCCGCGCGGCCCCCTGCGCCGCAACGCCCGGTCCCCGCGCCCGCAAGGCCCGCAACCGGCGGTGCGCCTCGCCGTCCATCTCCACCGGCAATTGGTGCTTGGCCTGCAGGTAGTGGTGGGTGAACACGTCGAGATAGGCCTCCAGTGTCTGGGCTGCATGCGACTCGCCCGCCATTTCAAGGCAGATCGCCGCCACTTCGGAGGTGCAGAAATGGTCGTCGCGCTGGGACCTGCGCAGCCGGTAGCGCGACAGCTGCTCGGGCTGCAGGCTGAGCACCGGCAGGTGGTTCAGGTAGGGGCTCTTCCTGAACATCTTGCGCGCCTCGGTCCAGGTGGCGTCCAGCAGCACGAACAGCGGGCGCCGGGGTTGCAGCGGCGGCATGCCCTGCGCTGGAATCTCTGTGGGCTCCACCCGGGTCACCACCCGCGAAGGCTCCGCGAACTCGCCAGGAAACACCACATACGGCTGCCACTGCGGGTCGCGCAGCAGCGCCAGCAGGGCCGGGTCCACCACCGTGCGCGCCCAGCCGAAGGCGAAGGTGTCCGGCACGACGTCGGCGATCAGCCAGCCCGTGTTGCTCGGCTTGAGCGGCTCGATGTCGGCCATCAGCAGGCACATGCCGGCCTGGGTGGCGACCTGGGGCCGCACGGCGCACAGGCAGTGGCTGGGCACCAGCCGGCAGCCGGGGCAGCGCTCGCCGCGCGGGCCGCCCCGGGCGAGGAACGGCTTGGAACTGCGCGCCAGGCGCTCGGTGCGCAGGCGGGAGACGGCATGGGGAACGAGGGAGTGGCCGGCCATGCGGTCCACGGGATCGGTCAAGCCAGCTCTTCCAGCAAGGTGGCCACCGTGGCGATCAGGGCTGGCAACGAGTCCTGTGCCACGGTCCAGACCGTGTGCACCCGGATGGTGGCGTAGCCATGGATCAGCTGGTTGCGAAACGCCACGATCTGCGCCAGATCCGGTATGCGCGCAGCCAGTGCGGCGTCTGCCCTGGCCAATTGGCCGAGCGCCTCGCCGATGATCTCGAACTTGCGCTCCACGGCCGCCTGCGCCATTTCATTGGCGGCGTAAGCCTCGGCGTCCATGCCCTGTAGAAAATTCTGAATGGCCTTTGCCGCCGCCTGCACATCCCACAGAAAAGCGCGCGGATCACGCGGCAACATACACAGGCTCCCGATGGCGGTTGATGCTGGCCAGTACGTAGGGATTGCGCACTGCGCCCGGCTCGATCAAGTCCACCGGACGGCCGAGCAATTGCTCCAGCGCGGCTTTGGTGCCGAAAAACGAGTGCAGCCCAACGGGCGCGTTGTCGGCGAACTCCACCAGAAAATCCACATCGCTGGTGCCCGGATCGAAATCGTGCGCACGGGCTGCGGAGCCGAATACCTCCAGCCGGCGCACGCCGAAGCGCTGGCAGATGGCCGCGATGCGCGGCAGGTGTTGGGCGATGGCGGAATGCATGCGGGAGATTTTAGGGGCGCACCTGCTGCCCATCGGCCGACACTGCACGGCGCGCATGGCTCTGCCCATGACGTGGGCCACGCTAACCGCCCACGTGCTCCAGCTCGAACAGCGGCACCTCGGCCTGGCGGCTCAGCCACAGGCCGCCGCCCAGCTCCAGCGCGCCCTCGCGCAGCCCGCGCCGGTACAGCGTGGCGGAGTGCCGGAAGATGCGCGCATCGGTCAGGTCTTCGTCGATGATGTCGCGCTCGTAGTCCTCGCGGGACACGGCCTCGACATACAGCGCGCCATGGCTCAACTGGCCCAGGTTGCGCAGGGCGGCCTTCAGATCGGGCGGGCTCAGGTAGGGCAGCACGCCCTGGCAGATGACCAGGTCGAACGGCTCGCTGGCCTGGTAGTCCACCACCGAGCCCTGCTGCCACCCGTAGCGCTCGCACAGGTAGGGGCTGAACTCCACGCCCTGGTAGCTGGCCGCGGGAAAGTGCTGCGCCACGATGCCCTTCCACAGCCCGATGCCGCAGCCCACGTCCAGCACGCGCTGCACCGGCACCCGCAGGTACTTGAGGTAGCTGCACACGAAAGTGCCCAGGCGCTCCATGTGCTGCGGGTCCACCACGCTGGTCTTCTTGTCGTAGTAGAAGCGCTGGTAGTACGCCTCGTCGAAGGTGCTTGCGCTGGCTGATTTCAAAGAGGCGGTCCTTGCAGGGAAGTGGAAAAGAAGGGAGGGGCTGGGCGAAGCCAAAACGGTGGCAGCGAGTATCCCGTATCGCCACGGCACGCGCACCCGCCCCGGGCACGCCCACCGCCGTGCGCACCGCAGGACAGGCCGGCGCCGTCCGGCGTCCGGCGTCGGCGATACGGCATGGCACGGCACTGCATCACCCGATTCGAATGGACGCGACACAATGGTCCGGCATGAGCGCAGCCCCCTCCTCCACGCCCCTTTCCGCGCCACCCGGCCCCGCCCCGTCCGACCACTGGATCGCCACCGCGCACGGCCGCCTGTTCGCGCGGCGCTGGGCCGCCGGACCCGCGCCCTGCCCCGACGCATCTGCGCCGCCGCCCATCATCCTCTTCCACGACTCGCTGGGCTGCGTGGACCTGTGGCGCGAGTTTCCTGCCGTGCTGTGCCGAGCGACGGGCCGCGGGGTGATCGCGTACGACCGCCTGGGCTTCGGCCGCTCCGACGCGCGCACGGGCCTGCTGCCACGGGACTTCGTGGAAGACGAGGCGCGCACCAGCCTGCCGGCCCTGCGCGCGCACTTCGGCGTGCAACGCTTCGTGGCGCTGGGGCACAGCGTGGGCGGCGGCATGGCCGCCCATTGCGCGGCAACGCGGGGTACGCCGGGTGACGGCCCCGGCGGCGCGGCGGGCAGCGACTGCGACGCGCTCATCACCATCGCCGCCCAGGCCTGCGTGGAAGAGCGCACGCTGCAGGGCATCCGCGAGGCGCGCGACCAGTTCAACCAACCCGGCGCCCTGGAACGCCTGGCCCGCTACCACGGCGCCGATCAGGCGCGCTGGGTGTTGAACGCGTGGGTGGACACCTGGCTGCACCCGGGTTTTGCCGACTGGTCGCTGGCCGAGGCCATGGCGCGCGTCACCTGCCCCGTGCTGGCCCTGCATGGGGACCGCGACGAATACGGCTCCACGGAACAGCCCGAGCGCATCGCCCGCTGGGCCGCCGGGCCGGCGCGGGTGGACATCCTGCCCGGCGTGGCGCACGTGCCCCACCGCGAACAGCCCGACGCGGTGGCCCGGCGGATCGCGGGGTTCCTGGCCGGCCTGCCCGCGGGCCCGGCGGACGGCACCGGCCATCCCCCGCAGCAACCGCCCTCAACGCCGGGCTGACGCCTGCCGCGCTGAAAACCGTCCCGACCGCAGCGAGCGCCTCACGCCTTGGGCGGCCGATGCAGTGCGCAGAGCTTGTTGCCGTCCGGATCGCGCAGATACGCCAGGTACAGCGCGCCGCTCGGGCCTTCGCGAAAGCCCGGCGGGTCTTCGCAGGTCGTGCCACCGTGGGCGACGCCCGCGTCGTGGAACGCCTGCGCCTGTTCCGGCGACTGCACGGTGAACCCGATGGTGCTGCCGTTGCCGTGGCAGGCCGGCTCGCCGTTGATGGGCGTGGAGATCGCGAACGTGCCCGTGGGGCTGCGGTAGAAATAGCGGTTCTTGTGGGCGGACCCGGGGGCGATGCCCAACGTGCCGAGCACCGCGTCGTAGAACCGCTTGGACACTTCCAGATCGCTCACACCCAACATCACATGACTGAACATGGCTTTTGTCTCCGTGGCACCCGTCGCCGGGCAAAAAAGGATCGGACGATGGTAGCGGCCGCCTGCCCGCGCGCGGGTCGCCTGCGGGCGCTGCGCGCCGCCTTGGCGACATCCCGGAGGGGTTCGGGCCGGTGGGGGAAGACCCTCCGGGTCCGCGCTGATAAACCAAGCATCAAAATGGCCACTAGCACAATTGACACTAGGGCATATTGCTATCAAAAACAGAGCATCACGTTGCAACCCCACGCCAGCCGCTGCCTCCAACCCAGTCCCATCTCACCTCATCCCCTCCCATCCACCCTGCCGCCCCTCCCGCCATGCCACCCACCCACTTCACCCCCGTCCCGCTCGACAAGGCCTACCGCCTGCTCAACCACGGCCCGACCGTGCTCGTCTCGGTCCACCACGCCGGCACCGACAACGTGATGGCCGCCGCCTGGGCCTGCGCGCTGGACTTCAGCCCGCCGAAGGTCACCGTGGTGATCGACAAGGCCACGCGCACGCGCGAGCTGGTGGAAGCCAGCGGCCAGTTCGCGCTGCAGTTGCCCACGCAGGCCATGGCCGCGCTCACCGTGGGCGTGGGCACCGACAGCGCCAAGGCGCGACCCGACAAGCTGCAGCACTACGGCGTGGGGTTGTTCCACGCGCCCGGCCACGACGCCACGCCCCTGGTGCAGGGCTGCGCCGCCTGGCTGGTGTGCCGCGTGGTGCCCGAGCCGCACAACCAGCAGGCGTACGACCTGTTCATCGCCGAGGTGGTGGCCGCGTGGGCGGACGAGCGGGTGTTTCGGGAAGGGCACTGGCACTTCGACGAAGCGCCGGAAGGACTGCGCACGCTGCATTACGTGGCTGGTGGGCAGTTTTATGCGACGGGGGCGTCGGTGCGGGGTTGAGTGAAGGGAAGGCGCACGTGGGGCACGAAACAATGCAGATAAAAATGCATCACCCTTTAAAGACCAAGAAGAGATTTGAATGTTTGAACCTCTTTTCTCGGTTTTCCGGGGGCCGTATTTAAGAGTCCAGGCACCACCATTTCCCGAAGGATTTTGGTATCTCGCAGGTTTGAAAGACTCTTATTGCGAGTCAGGCAATTTCCTATAAGCATTATTTCCAACTTCTGAATATCTTTGTGTCCGTTTCCATTTGGACCGGAGAGCACGCCACTGGGCGTGTACTTTGGAATAATTGTTAGAAGAGGTGTGCCCTTCCTTGCGGCAAGCGCATTATTATAATGATTTATTTTATGCGGAGTAAAGCACTCCTTTTGAAATGATTGCTTTTCAGCGAGCCCCACATACCAAGGAAGAGCGCCTTTGCCAGCCCTAATAGAAAATATGTAACAACCGACACCTAGGGATGCATGCTCTCCAAAATAAGAGTCAACCTTATTCCAAAAAGTCGAAATCGACAATTTATCTGCCTCCAGCAAACCATTTTTCTGCTTCGACAACTCTAGAGCGGGATAAGGGTAAAAATTCATATTATTATCGATAAAATATGACCTACAGCCAGCACAATTCAATTCAACAACATGCAAGAGAAAATCATTTCCCCAAACTAATATCATCGAGAATTTTTTGCGCGAGATATTGTTGATTCCGCATGAGCAAAAAATTTCAAATTACAGCATCCTGCAGCAGGCAATTTCTTTCTTGCGAACAAAATGCATATTTATTTAGCCCCCGTCAGATTAACAAAAGTAAACCCCTTCACAGGAATTGACCAATTCGAGATGGCACCAAAATCAAGAGTATGCAAAGTCAATATAATCCAAGCAAATAATAAAGCCAAGCTAACTTTTATAGGTGCGCGCCCCACCCCAAATGCTCGCAATATTAGAAAGTTGGTAAATCCTGAGCCGCGCTTCATAGCAAATCTTTTTCGAATCTCTTCATGAACTTCTTCGAAAGGACTGACGAACAAATCAAAAAAATGACCTGATTGCTTGGTCTGTATCTCCCGCAATTTCTTCTCATAGTGATCCACACGACTTTCCCACCATTCCTGCCAAAACTTCGCACCACATGCCATTTGAAGCTGATAAATGGAAACAAGAATTCCAGCAATACTTATCACCAACTCGACAAATGGCTTGCTAGCTTGGTTCTGTAGTGCAGCACCTAGCAAAACGCCTTGGAAGAGCATGAAAAAATTATTTCTTTGAATCAACTGATCAATTTCAAAATTTCTCGTATCGATACATATTTTATAAACTGCCTTGATCGATTCAATCTCTTCTTTCGAAGTTATTTCATCAATTAATGGATTATTTTTCATCGCTCCCCCTCTCAAATTAACATCAATGAATTTCAACAATTGTTCAAACATGATTCTTATGAAACCTCTCGACATTTGCAGTCAGCAATAACCTTTGCGTGGCTCTGGTCGACGCAACATATGCCAGACGTGCCTGCAACTCGATGTCCACCCCAGACCTCTCCACTTTATTTCGCTCATCACTCTGTACCACCGCCACCACCGCCCACTCCAACCCCTTACTCGCATGCATGGTCATGACCTTGATCGTGTCCTCCTCCGGCCGGTAATCCCCTGACCTCTTTCGCATCCGGTGCGGCAGCCCTTTTCGCACCAACGCCGCCGAGCATTCCTCCATCTCGCTGTAATGCCGGCAAAGCACCGCCATATCGCCCCACGCATGCCCTTGCGCATGCTGGTCCGCCAGCAATTCCGCCACCCGTGCGGCGCGCTCCGGCAGCGTGGGCAGGTCTATCACGATGGGCTCCGGGCCCTCTCGACCGCAGCTCATGGGTTGCAGCAGCGGGATGCCGTCCTCCCCGCCCACGGCGTCTTCGGGCTGGAGCAGGCCGCCGGCCATGCGGTGGGCCAGTTGCAGGATCTGCCGCGTGTTGCGGTAGTTGATCTTCAGGATGGTGGTGCGGCCCTGGGCCTGGATGCCGACGCTTTTCAGGCTGAAGCTTTTCTTGTCGGCGCGGTCGTAGATGCTCTGCGCGTCGTCGTACAGCAGCAGCAGGCTGTTGGTGGCCGGGTCCACCATCTGGGTGACGAGCTTGAGCCATTCGGGCGCGAAGTCGTGGCCCTCGTCGATGAGGATGGCGTGGTACTGGCCGGCGGGAATGTGGCCCGCGTCCACGCCGTGGATCACGCGCTGCACGTACTCGGCCATCAGCTTGTCCACGGGCCAGCGCTGCGTGCCCTCGGGCAGCAGGTGGTAAGCCACCAACTGGTCGCGGCACCATTTGTGGAAGTGGCGCACGTGCACGCGGTCTTGCAGTCCCTTGGCCTGGAAGGTGGCCGCCAGCTTCACGCCCAGCGGCTCGTTGTAGCAGAGGATGAGAATGGGCTTGGCGCCCGCCGTCTGCGTCTGCGCCAGGTGTTCGGCGCGATAGCCGAGGATCATGGTCTTGCCCGATCCCGCCACGCCGTGGATCACGCGGTGGCCGTCGCCCAGGCTGCGGGCGAGCTGCTCCTGCTGCAGGTCCATCACCCGCATGATGCCGGGCAGGCGGGCGTCTTCATCTTCGTCGCTGTCGCCCCCCTCTCCGCCCGTGCCCTGCCCGAACAGGCTTTGCTGCTGGGGCACGCGCACTTCGGGGAACAGGATCCACCGAACGCGGTCGAGCTGCGGCAGGGTGATGGCGCTCTTGCGGCCGAAGGTGTGCGGGTACATGGCCCACAGGCGCTGCTGAAAGGCCTCGGCGTCCACGTCTTCAAACATCTCGTCCTTGCAGATGGCCAGGTGGGACGGAATCGCCTCGCCCAGGCCCGCGCCCTCGAATTGCTTGCGGGTGATATGGGTGAAGACCACGCCGTGGCCCCAGGGGAAGGCGAGCTTGCCTTGGTAGGGGCCTTCGCCCTGCACCAGTTGCGGGTCGCGCTCCAGCGCATTGACGACCTGGATCGCGCAGTGGCGCGCCTGCTGCAGCGGGCTCATGACGACTTTGAGCTGGCCCTCGGGCGCGATCTCGAAGCGTTCGCGCGTGGCGTTGCGGATGGTGTCCAGGCGCCAGTCCTTCACTTCCAGGATGAGCGCGCCGCGGCGGGGATGCAGCACCACGAAGTCGGGGCGGGTCTGCTTGGGGCCGATGGGCACGTCCCACCAGAGCAGGTAGTCGTCCTCCAGCTTCTGCTCCAGCCGCTCGGCCAGGCGGCGCTCGCCCGAGGTCATGCGGCCCGCGCAGGCGCCCAGCGCCGGTATCAAGGTTGCCATTCCATCCCCCCAGCCCTCCCGATTTATGTATCTGTCTGTTGCAGCTTATAGCGGGAGTGGCTGATTTCTAACTGACGGAAACCCCGGGATGGCGTTCGGGTAAAGCGCCATCGCACAGATGGAGCCATGAGAAAAAATGGCCTCCAGCGCATATCTTTCTAGGGCGTATAGCTATTAATTTAATAGCAACCCAAATACGACGCCGAGTGGGAAGAGAGAGGCCAAAAACCGCGATGGACCAGGCGTGTCGCGCTGATCTCGCAGGCAGCACTTAGCAAATACTTGCACGAGGGCTGCGGCCCGTGCGGAGTCCGCCGCACACGGGCGAGCCGGTCTTCGGCACCCAGGGCGGGTGCCACGCGCCGGCAGGCCACCGGCCGGCGCGCTGCCGGCGGCCGCCTGCCAAAAGGCGACCAGCCGGCTGGCTTACTTGTTCACGAACGCATTGCGCGCCGCCACCGCCAGGTCCGGGTAGTTGGCGAACATGCCGTCCATGCCCATGTCCAGGTAGCTGCGGAACTCGGTGGCGGCCGTGGCGGCGTTGGCCTGGGCGAAGGTCCAGCCGTGCACCTTGAGGCCGGCGGCGTGGGCCTGGTCGATGTAGTCCTTGGTGATCGGGTACGCGGCGGTGTTGATGACCACGCCGATGCCTTCGGTGAAGCCGGCCACTTCCTTGAACGTGAGCTGCGTGACGGTGCTGCCGGAGATCACGCCCATGCGTGGCGTGCCATCGGCGGCCTTGGCGGCCACGCCCAGCAGGATGAGGGGCATCTTGCTGTTCTGCGCGGTCTGCTTGGTGCGCAGGCTGCGCAGCGTGGCGTCGCTGAACGACTGGATGTAGACCTTGCTGTCGGCGTTGTAGCCGTTGTCCTTCAGCGTTTTGAGGATGCCGTCTTCCATCACCGGGTCGGCCTGTTTGGCCTCGGGGTACAGGCCCACTTCGCGGCCCACGGCGGTGGATTGCTTCTTGGCGAAGTCCACCACCTCCTGGAAGGTGGGCACCTGGAAGGGGTTGGCGGCGCTGGGCGCAAAACCCGGGTAGCTGGTCTTGCCGGTGCCGGTGGGCACCACGGTCAGGGTGCGGATTTCCGCGAGGGTGAAGTCGGCCACCTTGTAGCCGCCGTTGCGCTGCGCGAACAGCGTGGCGACATTGGTGGTGCGGTTGAGCGTGTCGTCGTGGATGGCGACGAGGGCGCCGTCCTTGGTGATCTGCAGGTCGGGCTCGATGAAGTCGGCGCCCATGCGGATGGCCAGTTCATAGCCGGCCAGGGTGTGCTCGGGCAGGTAGCCGCTGGCGCCGCGGTGGGCGATGACCTGCGGCTGGGCGGGCGGCGCGTCGTCGTTGCCGCCGCAGGCGGTGAGCGCCAGCGTGGCGAGGCAGAGCGCGGCGATCCAGGATTTCTTGGGGTGCATGCCAGGGGCTTTCATCAAGGTCAAACAAAGCCACTGACTTTAGGCGCCCGCCATGGCGGGGCCATGACAGTTGAGCGACACCCCGCGGCAGCCGCCCCCGGCAGGCAGGTGGTGTCCCTGCCGCCAGGCGCGCTGGCCGCCTTTTCAGCGCAGGCGCGCCAGCGTGCCGGCCTCGGCTTCGCGCACGGCCGCCTGCGCATCGGCGGGCAGCAGCAGGCGATCGCGCTCCAGGCGCCAGGCGGCGGCGCGCACGGCGGCGAGGTAGGCGTCCGGCGTGGGGTAGCGCTCCGCCAGCGACGGGCGCGGATCGCCGCTGGCCAGGCGCTCGGCGCGCGTGGCGGCCAGCGGCAGCGTGGCGCCCAGCTGGGTGCAGATGCCGGTGGGGTCGCTCGTCTTGGCGTTCCAGCCCACGTAGGTGGCGCGCGGCGCGGCCGCGGCGGGCAGGCGCACGGCGCCTTCGGCGATGCCGTCGGCATCGGTGCGGGGCACGAGCACGGGGTATTCGCCCAGCACGCGCGGCAGGCCGGTGGCCGCATCCGTGCGGAACGAGGGCACGGCGTGGCCCCGGTAGCCCAGGGCGGCGATGCCGCGGTACTGCCCCGGGTCGCCAGCGCGCACCAGCGTGCCATCGGCCACGCTGGGGTAACGGCTGGCGGGCGGCTCGGCGCCGCTGGCCACCCAGTCGTTCATGCCGGCCAGCAGCGCGCGCATCAGTGGGCCGGGGTAGATGGGCGAGGTGGGCAGGCGGCAGCCGGGCTGGGGCTTGGCCACGGCGTCGGCCGCGGCGAAGTGCTGGGTGCCGGCGACCAGATAGGCACGCACCTCGGGCGGCAAGCCCAGGTGGTGGCCGCGCGCATCGGTCACGCTCTGGCTCGCGTGCGAGGCCCACATTTCGTATTCGGAGTCCACCTGCATGATGCGCGGGCAGCTTGCCGTGGCGCGGCAGCGCTGCAGCAGGCCGTCGGTGCGGCCGGTCTGCGGATCGGTGCTGGCTTCGTAGGCCATGGGGAACTGGTCCACCGGGTACAGGTGGTCGGTGTTGGGGCCCGGGTTGCGCGCGGGCTGGCCGAAGCGCGCGCTCGTGAAGCTGCGGCGCCCGCCGGGAATCTGCAGCAGCAGGCCGTCGTACACGGGCCGGTGGTCGGCCGATTCGTTGAAGCCCAGGTAGACGAAGTCGCGCAGCACCCGGCCCGACTGCGAGATGCCGGTGCCCAGCAGGTGCCGCATCTGCGGCTGGCCGCCGTGGGCGAGCGGGTTGGCGGCGCTGCCGTCGTGGCGCAGGTAGTGGGCCACGTCGCGCAGCGCGGCCAGGCCCAGGCCCATCACCTGCGGGTCGCGCGCGGTGTAGGTGAACTCGTAGATGGCGTCGGCCGGCTGGCGGGCAGGGCGGGTGATTTCCAGCGTCTGGTCGTCCACGAAGCGAAAGGTCAGGCCCGCGGGCTGCGTGCGCTCGTCCTGCGCGCGCGGGCGCACCGTGAGGCGCGCGCCTTCGCGCGTGGCCGCCGGGTAGGCGAGCTTGACGGTCTGCACGGCCTCGGCCTGCCTGGGCGTGAACACCCATTCATCGCGCGAGGGGCCGGTCACGCCGGCCAGCACGGGCACGTTCAGGCCCAGCAGCGCCGCGCCTTTGCTGCCGCCCGAGACGGGCAGGTCGCCCTGCCAGCCGATCCAGGCCAGCGTGTAGCCCTGCGCCAGCAGGAAGCCGGCGCCGGCATCGGCCGCCTGCTGCAGGCGGCCATAGGTGGCGGGTGCGTCGTCGTACGCCGGGCCGATGAGCTTGCGGCCCCGGTTGGGCACCTCGACCAGCAAGGTGCCGTTGGGGCGCTCGGGCTGCAGGATCACCACGTCGGCCACGGCGGTGACGCGGCCCGCCGCGTCGCGCGGAGCGAGCGCGATGTCGGCGATGCCCGCGTTGCGCGGGTCGGCCGGGTCCACCGCGAAGGTGGCGCGCGCCACGGTCTTGCGCGCGGTGCCGCGCTCGCCGAAGCTGCGCGCCTGCAGCGCGGGGGCCTCGCTGGACAGCACCTCGAACCGGGTGACCTGCGCCGCCGCGGGGGCCAGCAGGCCGCCGCCCAGCGCGATGGCACCCAGGGTGCGCCACACGGCGCGCGCGCCGGGTTGAAAGAAAAAGCGTTCGACAGCAGCAGTCACCACATACATCCTTTTGCGACGGCGGTGCCGCAATCGCACCGCCCCATGACAGCGCGCCCGCAGGGAACGCGCCAGGGGAACAGGGCCGCGCCGATCCGCGCAGCGCCCCTGCCCAATGCGCTACGCCAGGCGCAGCGCCCTACCCAATGCGCTACGCCAGGCGCAGCGCCCCATCCAATGCGCTACGCCAGGCGCAGCGCGTGGCCGCCGGGCAGCGCGTGGCCACCAGGCAGGGCCCCAGCCGCGGCCTGCACGCGGAACACCGACACCAGTTCGGCCAGGTGGCGCGCCTGGTCGTTGAGGGCGTTGGCCACGGCGGCCGATTCCTCGACGAGCGCCGCGTTCTCCTGGGTGACCTGATCGATCTGGGCCACGGCCTGGTTCACCTGCTCGATGCCCGAGCGCTGCTCCTGCGAGGCGGCGGTGATCTCTTCGATGATGGTGCGCACCTGCTGCACCGCGCCCACGATCTCGGTCATGGTGTGGCCGGCGCGGTCCACCAGGCCCGAGCCGTCGCGCACCTTGGCGACGGACACTTCGATCAGGCCCTTGATCTCCTTGGCCGCCTGGGCGCTGCGCTGCGCGAGCGTGCGCACCTCGCTGGCCACCACGGCGAAGCCCCGGCCCTGGTCGCCCGCGCGGGCCGCCTCGACGGCCGCGTTGAGCGCGAGGATGTTGGTCTGGAACGCGATCGAGTCGATCACGGCGATGATCTCGGAGATGCGGCTGGAGCTTTCCGAGATGCCGCGCATGGTGTCCACCACGTCGCCCATGACGGCGCCACCGCGCTCGGCGATGCTCGATGCATTGTTCGCCAGTTCGCCCGCGCGCAGGGCGTTCTCGGCGTTCTGCGTCACGGTGCCCGTGAGCTGCTCCATGCTGGCCGCGGTTTCCTGCAACGACGAGGCCTGCGACTCGGTGCGCGACGACAGGTTCATGTTGCCCGAGGCGATCTCGCTCGCGGCGTGGCGGATTTCCTCGGTCCCGCTGCGGATGTTGCCGATCAGTTGCGCCAGGCGGGCCTGCATGGTGTGCATGGCCTGCATCAGGCTGTGCGGGTTCCTGCCCGAGGTGGCCACGGCCACGGTGAGGTCGCCGTCCGCGATGCGCGCGGCCACCTCGGCGGCCTGCGTGGGCTCGCCGCCCAGGCTGCCGGTCACGCTGCGGATGATCAGCAGCATGGTGCCGTGGATGGCGCCGCCCACCAGCAGCACGATGACGAGCAGCTGGCCGATGGTCTTGTAGAAGGCGGTCTGGATGTCGCCCACCATCACGCCGGCCATCACATGCCAGTCCCACGGCGCGTAGTAGCGCACGAAGGTGACCTTCTCCAGCCGCTCCACGGTGCCGTCGGGCAGCGTCACCCCCGCCTGGTACGAGACGAAGCCCTGGCCGTTCTTCTTGCCCATGTCGGCCAGCTCGCGGTAGTAGGCCTTGCCCTGCGGGTCCTTGCGGTCGCCCACATTGGTGCCGATCAGGCCCTTGCCCGTGGGGTGCATGAGCATCAGCGGCGCCGAATCGATCACGAACAGGAAGTTCTTGCCGTTGTCGAATCGCAGCGTGGCCAGGCGCGCCAGCGCCTGCTCCTTGGCGGTGGCCACGTCCATGCGGCCCGCGGCCACTTCGGCGGCGTAGTTCTCGATCAGGCTGTAGCCCAGGTCCACCACGTTGTGCACGGCCGCCTGGCGCTCTTCGGTCACCACGGTGCGCGCATGGAACGCGGCCCACGCACCCAGCAGGAACAGGCCCAGCCACATCAGGATCAGGGCCAGGGTCAATTTGGTTTTAAGTCGCATGGAGGTCACGGTGGGGCCAGCGGTCCGGTGAGGACGGGCAAGGGGTGGGAATGGGAGGGACGGCGCATCGGCGAAGGGCCCCCGGAATTCCCGGGTTACCACCAATGGCACAGCGAACGAAAAGTCATTATTTCATCGAAAAGTTACGTTTGTTTGCAAAAAATACCTATGGGTTGGTCGGTGTCCAAAGCCCCAGGCCTGCCATGCCCGGCGAGCCGCCCCCAAGCAAAAAGGGCCAGCGCATGCCGCGCTGGCCCCAGGGTGGGATATTGATGAAAATCGGCCTCCAGCACATATTCGACTAGGGCATACAGCTATTCTTTTAATAGCGTCAGGACACCGCCTGCACCCTCACCCGCGCTGCGGGATCTCCAGCCCGCGCACCACGGCCGGCCGCGCCAGGAAGGCGGCCAGCACGCGCTGCACCTGGGGGAAGGCATCGAAGTCCACCAGCTCGCGCGCCTCGTAGAAGCCCACCAGGTTGCGCACCCACGGAAAGACGGCGATGTCGGCGATGGTGTAGTCGTCGCCCAGGATCCAGCCGCGCCCGGCCAGGCGCTGCTCCAGCACGCCCAGCAGGCGCCTGGACTCGGCCACGTAGCGGTCGCGCGGGCGCTTGTCCTCGTAGTCCTTCCCGGCGAATTTATGGAAGAACCCGAGCTGGCCGAACATGGGGCCGACGCCGCCCATCTGCCACATGACCCACTGCAGGGCCTCGTAGCGCGCGGCCGGGTCCTGCGGCAGGAAGCGGCCGGTCTTCTCGGCCAGGTAGACCAGGATGGCGCCCGATTCGAACAGCGCCAGCGGCCGCCCGCCCGGGCCATCGGGGTCGAGGATGGCGGGGATCTTGTTGTTGGGGTTGAGCGAGAGGAACTCGGGCGAGAACTGGTCGTTGGTGTCGAAGCGCACCAGGTGCGGCTCGTACGGCAGGCCCAGCTCCTCCAGCAGGATGGAGACCTTCACGCCGTTGGGCGTGGGCAGCGAATACAGCTGCAGCCGCTCGGGGTGGCGCGCCGGCCACTTGGCGGCGATGGGGTGGGTGAGGGGGCGGGCGGTGGCGGGGGCGGATGTGGTGGGCGTCGTCGTCATGGTTTTTTGCGGGCCTCGGGTGAGCGGCCGGGGTGGCCGGACGGGGATCGAACAGGCGTCGAACCGGGGCGTTCATTACACCCCCGGGGCCGGCGGCGGCGCAGGCGCCGCGCGCAGTAACCCCAAGGCCGCTCAGCCCTTCACCAGCCCGCTGTCCACGATGAGGTTCTGCCCGGTCACGGCGCGCGACCAGGGCGAGAGGAAGAACAGCACCGCGTCGGCGAACTCGGCCGGCGTGGTCACGCGGCGCAGCGGGGTCATGCCGGCGATGAGGTCGAACACCGCCTCGGGCGTGGCGCGGCTGGCGTCGGTGGTGCGCAGCAGGCCGCCCGACACCATGTTCACGGTGATGCCGTGCGGCCCCAGGTCGTTGGCCGCCGTGCGGGTGAGCGACAGCAGCGCGGCCTTGGCGGCGGTGTAGTCGTGGTAGGGCACCACGGGGTTCTGGAACAGGTTGGTGCCCACGTTCACGATGCGCCCGAAACCCTGCGCGCGCATGGCGGGCAGCGCGGCCTGCAGGGTGTTCAGCGCGCCCTTCACGGCGCCGTCGATCTGCTGCTGAAAGCGCTCCCAGGCGATGTCGCCGATCTGCGGGCGCGCGTCGCCATCGAAGCGGAACTGCGCGAGCGCGTTGTTGACCACCGCACTGACGGGCTGGCCGGTGCGCTCGTGCGCCTGGGCGAACAGGCGCTGCACGGCGGCGGCATCGGTCACGTCGGCCTGCAGGGCGATGGCGCGCGGGCCCAGTTCTTCGGCCAGGGCGCGGGCGGCCGTGTCGCTGGTCAGGTAGTTGATGACCACGCCGGCGCCTTCGCGCGCCAGCGCCCGGGTGATCGATTCGCCCAGGCCCCGGGCACCGCCGGTGACCAGGACCCATTGTTCGGACAGTTGCATGGTGGTGTCGCTCGCGTGGGGTGAAAAAAGGACCGGGGCCGGGCGTGGTCAGGCCGACGCGGCATACCCCAGCGGTTGCAGAAAGGCGCCGGGCTGCGCGCGGTGGCACAGCAGCGTGAGCTGCTGGCGCGCCCGGGTCATGCCGACGTAGAGGGTGTTCTTTTCCTGCGCGTAGGGCGCCTGCGGCACGGGGAACACGCCCTGCTCCAGGAACGGGATCACCACGTGGTCGAACTCCAGGCCCTTCACGTCCTCGATGTTGGCCAGGACCAGGCTGGCGGTGCTGCGCAGCTCGCGCTGGCGCTGCTCGGCGCGGTTCAGGTGCAGGAAATAATCGCGCGCGCTGGCAAAGCCCTTCGCCGCCTCGCACAGGCCGGCCAGGTTGGCGAGGGCGTCCTCGCGCCGCTGGCGCGAGACGAACACCTCGCGGATCACGGCGTCGATCTGCAGGGCCTGCAGCAGGCGCGGCAGGGTGTCCTGGCCGCCCGCCTCGCGCGCCACCTCCAGGGCCTTGCGCAGGCGCCGCTGCATGGCGGGCTCGACGTTGGCCACGATCTGGTGGGTGAAGAAGTTCTGCAGGAACAGCGGGTTGTCGGTCACGCTGCGGATGGCGTCCTCCAGCAGGGCCTGCTGCGATTCGTGCTCGCGCCCGGCCACGACGATGCGCGCGCCGCAGAAGAACACCAGCGCCCGCATGAGCTTGTCGCGCGTGCGCGGCTCGGAGACGCTGTCGAAGTTGTCGGTGGCCACGGCCAGCAGGCCGCGCACCAGCAGCACCTCGGGCCGCAGCAGGTAGCTGTCGAAGCCGCTCACGGTGTAGGGCACGTTGTCGGCCAGCAGCCGGTTCTCGATGCCCACCGACTGGTTGGAGTGGCGCAGCAGCACGGCAAAGCCCGCCATGCGGGCGCGGGGCCGGGCGCGCCACTGCTGGGCCGCCTGCGCGACGAGGTCCACGCAATGGGCGGCATCGTCGTAGGGCCGCAGTTCCACCGCGGTGTCGTGCCCGGCGAGCGAGTCGTAGGGCTTGGCCGCCAGCCGCCCGGCCTTGGCCGCGAGCTTCTTGCCGAAGCGGTGGCTGGGCGTGAGCCGCAGGCGCGCCACGGGGCGGCCGGTGTGCGCAGTGATGGCATCGCCCATGAAGGCGGCATCGGCCCCGTGGGCGCCGTAGATGACCTGGTCGCGGTCGCCCACGCCGCAGAAGGTGCACTGCGTGGTGTCCAGCAGCTCGCGCAGCACGCGGAACGCGGCCTCGTTCATGTCGTGCATCTCGTCGACCAGCACGGCCTGCACGCCGCGCGGCCAGCGCGGCAGGCTGGCCGCGGTGTCGCCGCCGTGCAGGCGCCGGGCCAGGTCGTAGGTGGCATCGAAGGGGCCGCGAAACAGCGGCTCGTCGGCCAGCTCGCGCCGGCGGATGCGCTCGTAGGCCAGGAACACCTTGAGCTGCGTGTAGCCCACGCCGATGGCGGCCGCGTGCTCGGGCGAGGCCGGGCCGCCCTCGCGCTCCAGCTCGTCCTTCATCGTGCCCTTGAGCCACACGCTGGTCGCCAGGAACTCCTCCACGAAGCCGGTGTCGCCCAGCGTGGGCAGCAGCAGCTCCTCGCGCCAGCGCTCGTGCTCGTTGTCTTCCACGCGCTGCACGGCTTGCCAGACGAAGGGGCGCAGCTCCTCCAGGTGGCGGTGGTGCGGCACGGGGGCCTCGTACTGGTCGGCCAGCATTTCGGCGCAGAAGGCATCGAACGTGGCGATGCGAAAGCGCTGCGCCACGGGCGCGGGCACGCCGACCTTGCGCAGCGCGGCCTGCAGCGCCTGGCAGGCGGTGGCGGTGTGCGTGAGGGCCAGGCAGCGCTCGGGCGCCACGCCGCGCGCCCAGGCCTGCCCCATGCGCAGGGCAAGCGTGGTGGTCTTGGCCGCGCCGGCGTTGGCCTCGATGACCAGCGTGCGCTCGGCGGACTGCTGGATCGCCAGTTGCTCGGCCGTGGGGTCGATCTGCCTGGCCTGGAAAAGGGGAACGGTGGGGGGGGTGGTCGCCAAAGGGATTCTTTTCAGGCAGGGCCCCGGCGCGGGCGCAGGGCGCGAAGGCCTCAGCGCCGGCGCTCGGCGCTCACGTCGATTTCGCCGAAGACGGTGACACCGTTCGAGCCCTGCCCGCCGATGCCGTGCGTGCCGCGCGACGGCGCCTCGGACGGCGCGCCGCCCGCGCAGCCGGCCAGCAGGCCCACGAAGGCCAGGGCCGCCAGGCAGCGGGCGAAGCGGGCGAGCGCGTTCATGCCTCGCCCCCCAGGTGCTTGCCCAGGATGCCGGCCAGCTCGAACATGGTGACCTGGTCCTTGCCGAACACGGGGCGCAGCTTGGCGTCGGCGTTGATGGCGCGTTTGTTGGTGGCGTCCTGCAGGCCGTTGGCCTTGATGTAGTCCCACATCTTCTTCACGGCCTCGGGCCGGGCAACCGGTTCCGGCCCGATCACCGCCGCCAGGGCGGCACTCGGGGCCTTGCCGGCCGCGGGCTTGCGCGGCGCCTTGGGTGCGGCCGGGGCCTTCTTGGCGGCGGCTTTGGCAGCGGTCTTGGCGGCAGGCTTTGCCGCCTTCTTGGCCGCGGCCGACATCTTGGCGGCCGCGCCTGCGCCGGCCTTTGCAGCGAAGGTCTTGCGCGGCGGGAATTTGCTCTCGCGCTGCTCGAACTCGAAGTTCACCTTGCCCGCCTCCTTGTCCCAGGCGAGGAACGCCTTGAACGCCCGGCGCGTGCGCATGCTCACGAACTTGTCGAGCAGGTCGGTCTTGCCGGTGGCCAGCAGCTTGCTCATCTGCGCGCGCTCCACGGGCTGCTGCAGGATGATCTTGCCGCTCTTGAAGGTGCAGCTGGGCGTGGGCTGCGCCGCCGTGGGCACGGCCTTGCTGCACACGTAGTTGCTGCCGTGCTCGTACACGGGCGCGCCGCACACCGGGCAGGCGCCCAGGCTTTCCTGGTCCGAGAAATCGACCAGCTCGCCCGATTCCTCGGCGTTCTTGTCGTCGCCGAAATCGAACTCCAGCTTGTAGTTGTGCGCCTCGTCGTCGTAGACGATGCCCACCTCGGCCGTGAAAGGCCAGCCGGCCTTGGAGCGAAAGCCCTCCAGCGGGCCGATCTTCTTGTCGCGCAGCAGCTGGTCGGCCTCGGCGGTCTCGAAGGTGCGGCCGGCCGGCGACTTGCCGAACGAGAAGCCGCAGGCGTCCGAGCCGTCGCCGGCCTTGCCCACGCAGGCGTAGCGGCGGTAGTTCTCCTTGACCACGCCACCGCAGTTGGGGCACGGCGCGGAGAGCGTGGCGTAATCGCCGGGAATGGTGTCGCGGTCGTATTCCTTGGCCTTCTTGACCATGCGTTCGGTCATCCGGGCGATGTCGGCCATGAAGGCCTCGCGGCTGAGCAGGCCCTTTTCCATCTGCGAGAGCTTGAACTCCCAGTCGCCCGTGAGGTCGGCGCGGCACAGTTCCTCGACCTCCAGCCCGCGCAGCAAGGTCATGAGCTGGAAGGCCTTGGCCGTGGGGATCAGCTCCCGGCCCTCGCGCAGCATGTACTTTTCGGTCAGCAGCCCTTCGATGATGGCCGCGCGCGTGGCCGGGGTGCCCAGGCCCTTTTCCTGCATGGCCGAGCGCAGTTCCTCATCGTCGATCTGCTTGCCCGCGCTTTCCATGGCGCCCAGCAGCGTGGCTTCGGAGTAGCGCGCGGGCGGCTTGGTCTTGAGGCCCTTGGGCTCCACGAAGTCGGTGCGCACCATCTCGCCGGGCTGCACGGGCACGAGGTTCTGGCCCTTGTCGCCTTCCTTGGCGCCCTCCACCTCGTCGGCGGCCTCCTTGCCGTAGATGGCCAGCCAGCCGGGCCGCACCAGCACCTTGCCCTCGGTCTTGAAATGGTGGTTGACCACTTGGCTCACCCGCGTGGTGACCATGTATTCCGCGCTCGGGAAGAACACCGCCATGAAGCGGCGCACCACCAGGTCGTACAGCTTCTGCTCGGCCTCGGACAGCCCGCTCGGGGCCTGCAGCGTGGGGATGATGGCGAAGTGATCGCTGACCTTGCTGTTGTCGAAGATGCGCTTGTTGGGCTTCACATAGTTGCCGTCCAGCGCTTGGCTGGCAAAGGGCGCCAGGTGGCGCATGCCGCTCGTGGCCAGCATGCCGAAGGTGTCGCGCGCCACGGGCAGGTAGTCCTCGGGCAGGGCGCGCGAGTCGGTCCGCGGGTAGGTCAGGGCCTTGTGGCGCTCGTACAGGCTTTGCGCCAGGGCCAGCGTGGTCTTGGCGCTGAAGCCGAACTTGCCGTTGGCCTCGCGCTGCAGGCTGGTCAGGTCGAACAGCAGGGGCGAGGACTGCGAGGTGGGCTTGGATTCCTCGGTGACGCTGGCCGCCTTGCCGCGCACCGCATCGGCGATGGCCACGGCGTCGGCATGGTTCCAGATCCGGTCGGCCTTCGCCTCGGGGTCTTCGCTCTTCTTCCACTGGGGGTTGAACCACTTGCCCAGGTACTCGCCCGCCTCGGCATGGAAGCCCGCGTGCACTTCCCAATAGTCGCGGCTCACGAACTTGCGGATCTTTTCCTCGCGCTCGACCACCAGCGACAGCGTGGGCGTCTGCACCCGGCCCACGGTGGTGAGGAAGAACCCGCCGTCGCGCGAGTTGAAGGCCGTCATGGCCCGCGTGCCGTTGATGCCCACCAGCCAGTCGGCCTCGGAGCGGCTGCGCGCGGCGTGGGCCAGGCCCTGCATCTGCTGCTCGGAGCGCAGTGCCTCGAAGCCGTCGCGGATGGCCTGCGGCGTCATCGACTGCAGCCACAGGCGCTTGACCGGCTTGCCCAGTCCCTTGCCGTCGGGCTTGGAGCCGCCGGCGTACTGCTCGATCAGCCGGAAGATCAGCTCGCCCTCGCGGCCCGCGTCGCAGGCGTTGATGAGCTGGGTGACGTCCTTGCGCTTGGCCTGGCGCACCACGGCCGACAGGCGGCTCTTGGTCTTGTCCACGGGCTTCAGGTCGAAATACGGCGGGATCACGGGCAGGTGGGCGAAGCTCCACTTGCCGCGCTTGACGTCGAATTCCTCGGGCGCCTGGATCTCCACCAGGTGGCCCACCGCGCTGGTGACCACGTAGCGGTCGTTCTCGAAATGGTCCTCGTGCTTGTCGAACTTGCCCGCCACGGGGGTGAGCGCGCGCACGATGTCCTGGGCCACCGAGGGTTTTTCTGCAATTACCAGTGTCTTGGTCATGTTGTGGGTTTCGCCGTTGAAAGGCGCTTCTACAATCCGCTTCTCACACGCGTACACGCGCACGCGCCTGTGTGCCTATTCAAACTAACAGAGTTTTGCCATGCCCCGCACCGCATCGCCCGCAGCCCCCCCGTCCGCACCGGGGCGCCGCCTCCAGACCCGGCGCTCGGGCGTGCATGGCAAGGGCGTCTTCGCCGTGCAGGATATCGCCGAAGGCGAAGTGCTCATCGAGTACACGGGCGAGGTCATCAGCTGGCAGGAGGCCCAGGACCGGCACCCGCACGATCCCGCGCAGCCCAACCATACCTTTTACTTCCACGTGGATGAAGACCACGTGATCGACGCAAAGTTCGGCGGCAATTCATCGCGCTGGATCAACCACAGCTGCGACCCCAACTGCTTCGCCGACGAACAGGACGGCCGGATCTTCATCACCGCCCTGCGCAACATCGCCGCGGGCGACGAGCTGAACTACGACTACGGCCTCATCATCGAAGAGCGCTACACCCCCAAGCTCAAGGCCGAATACCCCTGCTGGTGCGGCAGCGCCAACTGCCGGGGCACGCTGCTGGCGCCCAAGCGCGGCTGGGCGCCGCCGGGCATGGCGCCTGAAAAGCCGGCCAAGGCGGGCAAGGCCGCCAAGGACGCCGAGCGCGGCAAGGCCACCCGCAAGACCAACAAGGCATCGCCCGCCACCGAAACCGCCACGCCGCCCCCACCGGGCCGCAAGGCGCGGAGCCCCCGCCGGTGACCGGCCGCTCCCCCGACGCCCCCATCCGCTGGCCCGCCGAGGCCATCTGGGAAGCCGTGGCCCCCGTGCTGCCGGGCTTCACCGTGGAGGTGCTGCCGAGCGTCGACTCCACCAACACCGAACTCATGCGCCGCGCCCGCGCGGGCCTGGCCGAGCCCACCCTGCTCGTGGCCGAGCTGCAGACCGCCGGCCGCGGGCGGCTGGGCCGGCCCTGGCGTGGCGCGGTGGGCGATGCGCTCATGTTCTCGCTGGGCATGCCGCTGGCGCCGGCCGACTGGTCGGGCCTGTCGCTCGCCGTGGGGGTGAGCGTGGCCGAGAGCCTGCAGCCCACGCCGCTGGCGGGTGCCGCGCGCATCGGCCTCAAATGGCCCAACGACCTGTGGCTGGACGGTGATCGCAAGCTGGCCGGCATCCTGGTGGAGACGGCGAGCCTCGTCGCGCCCGGCTGGGAAGCGCATGCCGCCCCCGCCACGCGCTACATGGTGGCCGGCATCGGCATCAACGTGCAGCCGCCGCAGGCGGACGGCATGAACACCCCGCCCGGCAGCCTGCAGGACGTGGAGCCCGGCCTGGATGCGCCCACGGCGCTGCAGCGCATCGCCGCGCCGCTGGTCGCCATGCTGCAATCGTTCGAGGCCTATGGCTTCGCGCCGGTGCAGGCCCGGTTTCACCAGCGCGACGTGCTGAGCGGCCGCGCGGTGACGCTGAGCGATGGCACCACGGGCACGGCCCACGGCGTGGGCGAGGATGGCGCGCTGCTGGTGCACACCGCGCAGGGCATGCAGGCCGTGACCAGCTCCGAGATCAGCGTGCGGCCCGCCGGCCCGTCGGCGCCGCGCTGACCGAGAAAGGCCCACCCATGCTGCGCGCCGCCGTCCTGGTTCTGCTGCTGGCCAATGCCGGCTACTACGCATGGGCGCAGGGGCTGCTGCGCTCGTGGGGCTGGGCGCCGCCCGAGCAGTCCGAGCCCCAGCGCCTGGAGCAGCAGATCCAGCCCGAGAACCTGCGCCTGGGCCGCGCCAACGGAACGGGCACCACCCCCAACGGCAACGCAAACGCGAACGGGGGCGAAGCGCCTGCGGCCCCCGCCACCCCGCCCGCTCCCGCCTCCACCCCCGCACCCAGCACCAGCGAGGCCGCGCCCGCATCGGTCCCACCCGTGGCCGCCGCCGAGCCCGCGCCCTGCCTGCAGGCGGGCACGTTCGAGAAGGGGCAGCTCGATGCGCTGCGCACCGCCACGGCCGGCCTGCCGCCGGGCAGCTGGACGCTGGAGCCGATCTCGCTCACCGGCCGCTGGATGGTCTACATGGGCCGCTTCGCCGACGAGGACACGCTGGAGAAGAAACGCGCCGAGCTGCGCGCCCGCAAGGTGCCATACGACCGGCCGGGCGCGGCGCTGGAGCCGGGCCTGTCGCTGGGCCGCTTTTCCACGGAAGAAGCCGCCGAGCGGGCCCTGGCCACGCTGGGCACGCAGGGCGTGCGCACCGCCCGCGTGGTGCAGGAACGCACCGATGCCACGGGCTACGTGCTGCGCCTGCCGGCCGCCACCGCGGCCCTGCGCACCCAGGCGGAGGGGCAGTTGCGCGGCCTGCTGGCCAGCCGGCCGTTGCGCGCCTGCGGCTGACCGGCCGGCCACGCCGGCCTGGGCTCCCCGCTCAGGCCAGCAGCCGCAGGCTGCCGGGGCACAGCGTCTGCACCAGCTCTTCCATGCCTTCGACCAGGGCGCTCACCAGGGCATTGGGGCCTTCAGCGGGCAGGTCTTCGGCGAACACGATGGCCTGGCTCAGCACCGACTCCTCCAGCACCACGGGCGGCAGGCCGTGCTGCTGCAGCGCCCAGTCCATGGCCATGAGGGCGGCCGGGCCGTTGCCCTCGTCGAAGGGGCGCAGGCTGACCAGGGCCTGGTACAGGCGCGCGGCCCGCTCCACGGCCTCCAGGCGGGTCAGCGCGGGATAGACCGCATCGGCCGGCGAGATCCAGGCCGACAGCGTTTCCAGGTGGCGCGTGAGCGAGGCCGCCATGGGATAGGCGCGCTGCTCGCCGGCACCCGGCGTGAGGAAGCGGGGGGCGAGCACGCCCGGGTCGCCGAAGACGGTGGAGCCCGAGGTGCCCGCAGCCAGCCGTTGGAATTCGCGCGTGCGCGCCCGGGGCCCGCCGGCCGGGCAGCCGTTCAGGCGCCAGCCGATCTCCAGCAGCCGCTCGGGTGTGATGGACTGGCCCGCATGCAGCCAGGTGCCCACGGCCTGGGCGGCGTCGGCCCAGGCGTCTTCCGTGCCCACGCCATCGGTGCGCAGCACCAGCGACAGGCCGCTGCGCCAGGCGTTCACCTCGGCGCGCAGGCCCGCGTTCTTGCGCAGCACGCCCAGGCATTCCTGCCAGCCGACGGCCACGCCGTCCAGCCGCGCGGCCAGGCGCGCCTGCTGCGGCGGGTTCCAGCGGGGGGCCTGCAGCAGGTTGGACAGCAGCGCCACGGGCGTGCCCGTCAGATCGACGGCGGGATGGTCCCGCACGGCGGCCGGCACGTTGTGCAGCTGCAGGTTGTGCGACAGGTCCAGCAGCTGCAGCACGGGCATGCGGGCCATGGCCTCGGGCACGTTCTGCAGGCCGCAATGCGTGAGGATCACGGTCGCCAGCCGCGGCGCCTGCGCCAGCGATTCGGGCAGCTCGCGCAGGCTGAAGTTGGCCGACAGGTCCAGCATTTCGAGGTGCTGCAGCCAGGCCAGCGCCTGCGGCACTTCGGTGACCACGCAGTTGCGCGCCGTGAGGGTGCGCAGACCCCGGCACAGCGCCAGGGTCTCGGGCAGGCGGTGAAAGCCCGTGTTGTCCGACACGTCCAGGTGCTTGAGATGGCGCAGGCGGTCCAGCCCGGGCGGCAGGGAGGACAGGCGCAGCACGCGCAGGTCCAGTTGCCAGCCCTCCTCGCCCAGGGCGTGGCAGGCCAGCACGCGCCTGACCGCCTCCTGGCGGCGTTCGGCGAACGTGGCGGCGGTTTCACTGTCGTCTTCCAGGTCCGCTTCGGGGGTGCGCAGGCGACCGAGCATGCGGGCCCACAGGCCCTGCTGGCGGGGCGGCGGCCGGTTGGGATCGGCATCGCACCATTCCTGCAGTTCGCGCATCCAGCGCTCCATTTCGGGGGTTTCGGTGCCAGCGCGGCCGGCGGCCCGGGCAGCGCCGTGCCCCTGGCCTGCATGGTGGCGGCGCAGGAAGCGGAAGGCCGATGCGCCCTCGCTGGTCGCGGCGCTGCCCTCGGCACCGGGGCTGTGGGGTACGCGGGCAAGGACGTCGGTGGTCGCGTTCATGGCATGGGCACGCGGGCAAACGCGTGGTGAAAGGGTTGGTGATGGAGCAAACCCGTCCAATTGCGACGGGATGTATCCAATCTACGGACCCCGCCCCCCGCGCCATGGTGCGGATGCGATGCCTTGGCCGCGCATGCGAAATTTCAGCGCGGCAGCAGGGTGCGAAGGGCTTCCTCCATCCCCTGCACCACGGCGTCGAAAAGCGCGTGCGGCACGCCGCCGGCAGGGGCGGAGGCGAAAACCGCCGCATCGGTCAACGCGCCGTCGGCCACCGTCCCGTCCGTCGCCACCTGCCCGGTCATGGCTTCGGCGTCCAGCGCGACGGGCGGCAACCCATGCTGCTGCAGGGCCCAGTCCATCGCCATCAGCGCGGCCGGGCCATTGCCCTCTTCGAAGGGGCGCAGGCTCTCCACCGCCCGGTACAGCAGCGTGGCCCGCTCCGTGGCCGCCAGCGGAGAAGCCGGCGCGTCGCCCTGGGCCAGCCAGGTGTCCAGCGCGGCGAGATGGCCGGGCAGTGCGCGGACCGGGGGATAGTCGAGGTGGCTGCCGGTGAGGCCCTGCGCATCGGCCGGGATGCGCTGGAACTCCATCGCCCGCAGCTGCGCCCCGCCGGCGGGACGGCCGTTCAGGCGCCAGCCGATCTCCTGGATGCGCTCGGTCGTGATCGGCAGGCCCTGGCTCAGCCAGCGCTGCACAGCCGCGTCCGCATCGGCCCAGGCGGCCTCGGTGCCCGCGCCGTCGATGCGCAACGCCTGAGAGAGCGCATTGCGCGCCTGATCCATCGCCGCACGCGATGCGCTGGCGTCCTGCAGCAAGGGCGCACAAGCCCGCCAGGCGCTCGACAGTGGTCCCACGCGGGTTTCCAGCGCGGCGCGCTGCCCGGGGGACCACGGCACGGGCTGCAGCAAGCGGTCCGTGAGCGCCACCGGCGTGCCCTGCAGTGCGAGCGCAACGTGGCTCTCGCGCAGGCCGGGCGGCAGCGTGTGCAGGCCGCGGTTGTGCGACACATCCACGGTCCGCAGCGCCGGCATGTCCGCCATGCCCGGCGGCAGGTGGCTCACGTCGCAATGCGGCACGCGCAGCTCCCGCAGGCGGGGGGCTTGCGCCATGGCCTGCGGCAGTGCCTTGAGAAAAGGGTTGGCCGACAGATCGAGCGTTTCAAGATTCGGCAACTGGAACAGGGAGGGCGGCACGTGGCTGACAAAGCCGTTGCAGGCCGTGAGGCTGCGCAGGTTCCGGCACCCGGCCAGCCCTTCGGGCAGGGATTGCAGGCCGGTGTTGTTCGACAGGTCCAGCGCCTCCAGATGCGCCAGCCGTTCCAGGCCCGGCGGCAGGCTGGAGAGTCCCAGCCCGCTCAGATCGAGCGTGCGGCCATCGGCGCCTTGCGCATGGCAGGCGAGCAAGCGCTGCATCGCCACCTCCCGGCGCTCCGCGAGCAGGGGAAGGCCATCGTCCGCCTTCTCCCCCCTGGCCTTGCGCCCCAGCGCCCGCAGGCGCCCGAACAGCCCATGGTGGCCCGACACGGCCCGGTGCGGATCGGCGTCGCACCAGCGTTGCAGCTCCTGCTTCCACCGAACCGTGTCGAAGGACGCTGCGCGGGGCGGTATCGCCCCCGGTGCAGCGGCCACCGCGCGCGATCGCAGCGCCTGGGCGTGGGTGTCGGCAGAGGCCGGCGTGGAGCGCGAGGGAGGCGATGGCACCGCAGCGGAGGGCGGGGCTTCGGAGCGGTGCGTGAACGGCTCCTGTTTGAACAGGGTGGAAAGCGATGTCATGGCAGGGCGGACACGCGGCAAGCGCGTCGCGGGCAGGGGGTGGGCAGGCCCGCGGGACGGGCCAGTGGACCCGCAATCTACGAAGTCGGCCGGCTCCGCTCCGCCCGGAATGCGAATGCAATGCCCGCCATGCGAAGCGACCCGCGCGCAAGCCGCGCCGCTTCCCCTTTTGCAAAAAAGCGCAGCGCGCCCCTGCCGCTTTCAATGCCGCGTCAATGCCGCCTCACTGCCGGGGATCGGTCGCCAGCAGCCACTCCACCAGCGCGCGCAGATCGGCCTGCAGCCGCGCGAAACCGGCCGGCTCGATGGCCAGCGTGCGCTCGTCCATGTAGAGCTTGCGGTTGATCTCCACCTGGATGCTGTGGCGGTGGGTCGCCGGGTGGCCGTAGCGGCGCACCAGCTCCACGCCCTTGTAGGGGTGGTTGTAGTCCACGCTGTAGCCGCGCTCGCGCAGAAAGGCGCAGATCGCCTGCGACAGCGCCGGGCTGGCGGTGGTGCCGTCGCGATCGCCGATCACGAAATCCGCATGGTGCAGGCCCGGATGCAGCGTGGCATGGCTGGCGGCCACGGCGGGCATGGAGTGGCAGTTGATGTGGATGCTGTAGCCGTGGCGGGCATGGGCCTCGTCGATCGCCCGGGCCACGGCCGCGTGGTAGGGGCGCCAGCAGCGGTCGATGCGTGCGCGCGCTTCTGCCACGGAGAGCGGCCGGTCGTAGATGGGCACGCCCTCGTCCGTGAACTTCCAGATCAGCCCCTTGCCCAGCCGCACCTTCTGCAGCACAACGGGATCGGTGGTGACGGGATCGGTCCACGCGGTGTCGAACCCGGCCTCGAACATGCTGGCATCGACCTCGGTGGTGTCGCGGTTGGCGTCCAGGTAGATGCGGGGAAAGTGCGCCTCCACCCAGGCCGCGCCCAGCGCGGGGGCGAAGGCGTAGAGCTTCTCGACATGCGTGTCCTCGGCGCGGCGCAGCGTGGGCAGGTCGATGGCGGCGCGGAAGTCGTCGGGGTAGGTGGTGCCGCTGTGCGGCGAATCGAGCACCAGGGCCGTGCGGCCGGGCACGGCGGACAACATGGCCGCTGGCGCTGCAGCCGCGGCGACGGCGGGCGCGCCCGCCGCCCCCGGCTCGGCGGCCTGCAGCCGGTGCCGGCGTTGGATCAGTTGCAGCGCTGCATGCATCGGCGCACTCCTGCGAGGTCAGTCGAGCTGGATCTTGGCATAGGCGGCCACTTTCTTCATCTTGTCGATCTCCCGCACGATCTGCTGCGAGAAGTCCGCGGGCGAGGTGCCCGAAGCATAGAGTCCCTGCCCGGCCAGCCGCTCGCGCACCGCCGGTTCGCGCAGGGCCGCGGCCACGGCCTGCTGCACGCGCAGCACGGCGGCGGCGGGGGTGGACACCGGCGCCACCAGGCCGAACCACGAGGGCTCGTTGGCCTGGGGAAAGCCCAGCTGCGCATAGGTGGGCACCTCGGGCAGCACGTCCAGCCGCTCGGGCCAGGACACGGCCAGGGCCTTGAGCTTGCCGGATTTGACGTGCGGCAGCGACGAGGCCACCTGGTCGAAATACACCGGCACCTGCCCGCCCACCACGTCGTTGATCGCCGGACCGGCACCGCGGTAGGGAATGTGCACCATGGAAGTGCCCGTGCTGCTCTTGAACAGCTCGCCCCACATGTGGCCGATGGTGCCGTTGCCCGGCGTGGCGTAGGACACCTTGCCGGGGTTGGCCTTGAGGTACTTCACCAGCTCGGCAAAGTCCTTGACTGGCAGGACCTTGGGGTTGACCACGATCACCCCGGGGGCCTTGACGATCTCGGTCACGCCGGCGAAGTCCTTGACGGGGTCGTAGGGCAGCTTGGAGAACACGGCCGGGTTCACGCCGTGGGTGGACAGCGTGGCCACGCCCAGCGTGAGCCCGTCGCCCGCGGCGCGCCCCACCTCGGCCATGCCGATGGAGCCGCCGGCGCCGGCGCGGTTCTCGATCACCACGGGCTGGCCCAGCAGGCGCTGCAGCGGCTCCTGCAGGGCGCGGCCGGCGATGTCGGTGGCGCCGCCGGGCGGGAACGGCACGATGATGCGCAGGGGCTTGTCCTGCGCGAAAGACATTCCAGGAAGGACAGTTGCGGCAGCCACGGCTGCGATCCATTGACGGCGTTGCATGGAGATTTTCCTCGGAAGATGGACAGAGATTACCGAACTCGGTGCCCATTGAAAAGCAATTGATGTGCCTGTTAATATTCCATTTGAGAATGTTTTAAGAACCTGAACGCCATGTCCTTGCGCCGCCTCAATCCCCCGCTGCATCTGCTGCGGGCCTTTTGCACGGTAGCGCGTTTCGGCGGTGTCTCCCGCGCGGCCGAGGCCCTGCACCTGACGCAGAGCGCGGTCAGCAAGCAGGTGCAGGAACTGGAGCGCTGGGTGGGCATCGCCCTGTTTGAGCGCAGCCGCAAGCGCCTGACCCTCACCCCCGCCGGCGAACGCTACGAAAAGGCGGTGCGCTCGCTGCTTGCTCGGCTGGAGGCGGCCACGCTGGAGCTCATCACCAGCAGCGACGGCGGCGGGGCGCTGCACCTGTCCGCCCTGCCCACCTTCGCCGCCAAGTGGCTGATCCCGCGGCTGCCGCAGTTCCAGCACCAGCACCCGCAGATCACGCTGCATTTCGTGCCCTTCGTGCACGGCTACGACTTCGCCAACCCCGACCTGGACTGCTCCATCCTCTTCGGCGACGGCCACTGGCCCGGGGCGCGCGCGCACTACCTGGCCGGCAACGACGTCGCGCTGATCGCACCGCCCGCCGGCGCGGGCGACGCCGCGCCCCTGCGGGCCCCGCGCGACGTGGTGCGCAGCGCCCTGCTGCGCCATGTGTCGGTGCCCGACGCGTGGGAGCGCTGGAGCGAGGTCCATGGCGTGCCTGGGCTCGATGCGCTGGCCGGCCCGCAGTTCGACCAGTTCGAAAGCATGATCCGCGCCGTCTCGGTGGGCATGGGCGTCGCCCTGGTGCCGCGCTGCCTGGTGCACGACGAGATCGCCGCGGGCGTGGTGGCCGAGCCCCTGGCCCAGGGCGGCTACGCCAGCGCGCTGGGCTACTGGTTCTGCTACCCCGAGGCCCGAGCGCAGCTGGCCACGCTGGACCGGTTCCGCCAATGGCTGCTGGACTCGGCGGCCGGTCCGCACGCTGCGCAGGCGGGCTGAAACCGCCCCGCGCCTGGCATTCGAGCAAAAACGGCGGTACGCCTTAGTATTTATTGCCCTTGATGCTATATAAAACATAGCAAAATAACAGGCCACCGGCACGGCGTTCGGCAGGCCGACGCCGATGCCGACGCCGGGGCGACGTACACGGGCCGCACGGGCCCGTGTCGCGCCTCACTCCCCGCGCACGTCGGCCACCATGCGTTCGAGCCGCGCGGCATCGACGACCACCAGCGCGCGGCCGTCCTTTTGCAGCACG
The DNA here is from genome assembly GCF_032929295.1 of Acidovorax sp. BLS4. NCBI lineage: Bacteria > Pseudomonadati > Pseudomonadota > Betaproteobacteria > Burkholderiales > Comamonadaceae > Acidovorax > Acidovorax sp. BLS4. The sequence goes on along the minus strand of NZ_CP136797.1, from coordinate 2,756,559 downwards.
CCGGCCTTGACCAGCACGCCCAGTTCGCGCGTGACCTGCTCGCGGTTGGTGCTGATCTGGCTGGCCAGTTCGGCGTGGGCAGGCGCGGGCTCGATGCGGGCCTGGTTGCCCTGCACGCCGGCTGCGCGCGCCAGACGCAGCAGCTCGGCATGCAGGCGGTTGTGCACGCCCAGGGTGCTCAGGTCGATCACGCGGTCGGACAACTGGCGCACCAGCGAGGCCAGGTAATGCATCACCCGCTGCGCGACCAGGGGCTCGTCGCGCAGCAGGGCCAGGAACCCTTCGCGCGAGAGGCTGGCCACCAGGGTGGTGTCCAGCGTCACGACGTCGGCCGAGCGCGGGCCGCCGTCGATGGCCGCGATCACGCCGATGTGCTCGCCCGGTTCGCAGTCGCGGAAGGTGACCTGCCGGCCGCTGGCCGAATAGGTGGTGATGCGCAGGCGCCCCGCCACCAGGAAGAACACGTCGCCGCCCTCGGCCGCGCGCGACAGCAGCGGCTTGCGCGCTGGCAGCTGATGCCAGTCGCACTGCTGCGCCAGCCGTTCCAGGCACGCATCGCCCAACCCCTCGAACAAGGGAATGCGGCGCAGGGCGAGGCTGGAGCGGGCGGGGGGAGCGTTCATGCGGGCAAAGGCCGTGGCCAGAAAAGGAAAAAGGAGGGCCAGGGCGGCGCCAGGGCATGCGGGAAGGCCGGCGGGCCGAACCGGGTGCCGCATTATGCTCAGCGCCGCCCCGGCGAATGGCCGGGCGGATTCCATCGACCCACCACACGCCTTCTACCGTGCCCGCGCCCCTGCCCCCGCTGACCCTGCCCTCCCAGCGCAACCTGCGCTGGGCCAGCGGCGTGGTCCTGTGGCTCTATGTGGCGCTGCACCTGGCCACGCACGCCACCGGGCTGGTGTCGCTGGCCGCGGCCGAAGCCACGCGGCGTGCCGTGCATGGCGCCTGGGCCACGCTGCCGGGCACCGTGCTGCTCTATGGCGCGGTGGCCGTTCACCTGGCCATGGCGGGCGCCGCCGTGTGGCAGCGCCGCAGCCTGCGCATGCCGGCCGTGGAGGCGCTGCGCCTGCTGCTGGGGCTGCTGCTGCCGCTGCTGCTGGCGGCGCATTTCTCGGGCACGCGCTACCTGGGCGAAATCGACGGGCTGGAGCCCTCCTACGTGCGCATCGTGCGGGCCATCTGGAGCCCGGAGGGGCTCTGGCTGCAACTGGCGCTGCTGCTGGCGGCCTGGACGCACGGCTGCCTGGGCCTGCACCTGGCGCTGCGCATCCGAGCCCGGTGGCAGCGCCTGCAGCCGGTGCTACTGGCCGCCGCCGTGCTGCTGCCCGTGCTGGCGGCGCTCGGCGTGGTGTCCATGGGCCGCGAGATCGCCTGGGCGGCGCTGGGCGCCCCCTCGCCGTCCGCGTCGGCTGCCCAGGCATCGCGCGCACTGACCGGGGGCCTGCGCACCGGCTGGATCGCGCTGGTGGCGGCGCTGCTGCTGGCGCGCTGGGCCTTCGGCGCCTTGCGCGAGCGCGGGGGCCGGGGGCGCATCAGCCTGCGCTACCCCGACCGCACGGTGCAGGTGCCGCGCGGCTTCAGCGTGCTGGAGGCCAGCCGGGAGCACGGCATCGGCCACCTCTCGGTGTGTGGCGGCCGGGCGCGCTGCTCCACCTGCCGCGTGCGCGTGCAAGGCCTGGCCGAGCACCTGCCCGCCCCCCGGCGCGACGAGCGGCGCACCCTGCAGCGCGTGAACGCCCCGCCCGGCGTGCGGCTGGCCTGCCAATTGCGCCCGCGCGGCGACATCGCGGTGACGCCGCTGTTCCAGCCCGGCGCGGCGGCCGCGGCCCGGCCGCTGGGGCGCGAGCGCCAGGTCGCCGTGCTGTTCGTGGACCTGCGGCGCTGGTCGGGCCTGGCCGAGCGGCAGTGGCCATTCGACCTGGCCTGGGTGCTGGACCAGTATTTCGACCGGGTGGGCGCCGCGGTGCGCGACAGCGGCGGCCTGGCCAACCAGTTCATCGGCGACAGCGTGATGGCGATCTTCGGGCTGGACACCGACCTGCCCACCGCCTGCGCCCAGGCAGTGCGCGCAGCCGCCCTCATCGAGCAGCGCATGGACGCCTGGGGCGCCTCGTTCACCGACCAGTTCGGGCAGCCGCTGGACTTCGGCATGGGTTTGCACGCCGGCACAGTGGCGGTGGGCGAGGTGGGCTTTCAGGACACGACCACGTTCACGGCCGTGGGCGAGGTCGTCAACACCGCCAGCCGCCTGCAGGACCATTCGAAGGTGGTGTCCGCCCGGCTCGTGCTGTCGCTGGAGGCCGCGCGCCTGGCGGGCGTGGCCGATGCGCTGGGCCCGCCCGAGCCCGTCACCGTGCGCGGCCGCTCCGCGCCGCTGCAGGTACTGTACGTGGCCCATCCCGCTCGGCAGTGGGGGGAGCCGCGCTTTGGTGGCGGCGCGCCATCACCTGCATCGGCAGGCCTGCGGCCCGATCCGCAGTGAACGTGAACGCTATGGGATTGGATTGGCGATTACTCGAAACAAGGCACGCAGTCGCCCATCATCCACGGACCGGCTGATCTGGCGCCAAGGGTGTGCTGGTGACGCCGACAGCTGGTGGCTCCGTTATTTCTTCTTGCCTTGGTCGTAATGCCACTTGATGGCTAAAAACATGCCCGTGCCGAGCACGATCACCTTGAACACGATGAAGACGATAGGGAACCAATCCATCTCTGATTATTTCCTGGCGGTTATTTGAAGATATTGATCGTGAGGTGCATGACCTCAAAGTGCCAAATCAGCAGTTTTGTTTTTAAACCATTGCCGAATTCCACTTCGATTGTTGCAGTTGGCATCGCAAACCAGTGGTGCATATCACTGGACATTTTGTCCCAAGGACGAGGGGCGGGCGTGCTGGACGCATGCGCGCCTGAGAGCGCCGAGTCTGTTTGAGAGCCGCCTTTTTGCGCCTTTTGTCCGCGCGTGCCACCTCGCCGCGCTCACAGGCGTTTCAAGACGTTTTTCGGCGCGCAATTCCCGATCCGGCCACCGGCGTAACGCGATGTTGCAGTGCGGCATTTTTCCCTCGGAAGCGAGGCCCTGTCGGACGCGGCGGCGGCCCGGGGCGCACGGGCCGGTAGGCGACAGACCTACACAAAACTGTGCGTTTTCGCACAGACCTGGCGGGTCCAGCGGCGCAAACTGGCTTCCATGCAGACGCAATCCGGCGCTGCAGTCCAGTTGAATCGATCCCAAGGAAGGAATCACTACCATGAACCGCAAACACCTCATCGCCATTGCCGCCATCGCCTTTGCCGGTGCCGCCTCCGCCGCCCCCGTGTCGCAGGAAGACCAGTTCGGCGCCCAGCCCGTCGAGCAGGGCCAGCCGCTGACCCGCGCTGAAGTCGTGGCCGACCTGAACCTGTGGAACCGCGCCGGCCTGAACCAGTTCGAAGCCGCCGACCGCACGCCGGATGCCGATCCCGCCTACCAGATGCGCCTGGCCCAGTACCAGCGCGAACGCAGCGGCCCCGAGTACCTGGCCGAAGTGCAGCGCGTCGGCGGCGGCCACAACGTCGCCGGCATGGCCTCCAGCACCACGATGAACTGATGCCCCGCGCATCCCGGCGCGCCCACGGCGCGCCACCCCCCGAGCCCCCGTGCGCGAAGCACCGGGGCTTTTTTCATGGGCGGCGCTTTTCATCCCGCCCTGGACCAATGCGTTCCCGCTGTGCGTTTACGCACATACCCGGCCCGGCGAAACACCGAAACTGGCAGTCAGGCAGGCACCCCGCACTGCCCTTTGTCACCCCTGTTTTGAAGCCCAAGGAACGCACACCATGAACACCCAGCACCTGATCGCCATTGCCACCATCGCCTTCGCCGGCGCCACCGTGTCCGCCGCCCACGCCGCGCCATCGCAGGAAGACCGCTTCGGCGACGAGCCCGTGGCCACCCGCAGCACGCTCACGCGCGCCGCCGTGGAGGCCGACACCCGCCTGTGGCAGCGCGCCGGGCTGGGCCAGGCCAACGAGGGCGACCGCTCCGAAGCGGTGGACGAAGCCAGCCCGCAGCGCCTGGCCAAATACCAGCGCCTGCGCAGCGGCAGCGCCTTCCAGGCCGAACTGCGCCGGGCCCAGGGCGCCCAGCCGGTGGCTGGTGCCGAAGCCAGCGAGAGCAGCCACTGAGCAGGCGTTGCGCCACCGGCACGCCGCGGCGCGCGGCCGCTCAGGGCGGCGGCAGCGGCGGATGGGCGGGAAACTGCACGCTGAACCGGGCGCCCGGCGGCACCTGGCCGGGGTGCGCGTCTTCCAGTTGCACGGTGGCGCTGTGCTGGCGCGCGATCTCCAGCACGATCGGCAGGCCCAGGCCCGAGCCGTCCGCGTCGTTGCCCAGCACGCGATAGAAGGGGCGGAACACCAGTTCGCGCTCGGCCAGCGGTACGCCGGGGCCCGAATCTTCGACCTGCAGCAGCAGCACGTGGCCGAAGGTGTCGGCCAGCACCCGCGCGGTGATGATCCCCGGCGCCCCGGGCCCCGAGGGCGTGTAGTTGATCGCGTTGTCCAGCAGGTTGCGCGCCAGCTCCTTGAGTAGCGTGGGATTGCCCTCCATCCACACGCCGGGCGCACCGGGCTCGGCGCCCTCGTACCCCAGGTCGATGTGCTTGTCCAGGGCGCGCGGCACGCAGTCGCGCACCACCTCGATCACCAGCCGGGCCAGGTCCACCGGTTGCCGCGCCAGGGCCGTTCCACTGCCTTCCGCGCGGGCCAGGGCCAGCAGCTGGTTCACCGTGTGCGTGGCGCGGATGCTGGAGCGGCCGATCTGCTGCAGCGATCGCTTCAACTCCTCGGTGCTGGTGCCTTCGCGCTGCGCCAGGTCGGCCTGCATGCGCAGCCCGGCCAATGGCGTCTTGAGCTGGTGCGCCGCATCGGCCAGAAAGCGCTTTTGCGTGGCCAGTGAATCGCTGAGCCGGCCCAGCAGATCGTTCACCGAGTCCACCAACGGCGCCACCTCCAGCGGCACCGCCTTGTGGTCGAGCGGCGAAAGGTCGTCGGGCTTGCGGGCGCGGATGCGCTCCTCCAGCAGGCTCAAGGGCTGGATGCCGCGCGCCAGGGCCAGCCACACCAGCAGCACGGCCAGCGGCAGGATCACGAACTGCGGCAGCATCACGCCCTTGATGATTTCCGTGGCCAGCACGCTGCGCTTTTCGCGCGTCTCGGCCACCTGCACCAGCGCGGCCGGCGCGCCCGGCAGCGGCACCCGCACCCAGATGGACGCCACGCGGATCTCGATGCCGCGCAGTTCGGCATCGCGCAGGCGCACCTCGCCCGAGAGCGGACGCTCGTCCTCGGGCGGCGGCGGGCGCGGCAGGTCGCGCTCGCCCGAGAGGAACTCGCCCGTGGGCGAGACCACCTGGTAGTAAACGATGTCGGATTCGTCAGCACGCAGGATTTCGCTGGCCGGCTGCGGCAGGTTGAACTGCGCCTTGCCGCCCTGCACCGTGACCAGTTGGGCCAGGGCGTGGGCGTTGTACTCCAGCGCGCGGTCGAAGGGCTTGTTGGCCAGGCCCTGCGCCACCAGCCAGGTGAGCGCCAGGCTCACGGGCCACAGCAGCAGGAGCGGTGTGAGCATCCAGTCCAGGATCTCGCCGAAGAGGGAGCGCTGCTCGCGCTGGAAGATCTTCAAGACAGGACGCCGGTGGAGGGGTTCAAGCCAAAAGGGCCGTCAGCGCAATCATCACTAGGGCATACCGCTATTAAATCAATAGCATTCAGGTGGCGATCTTCTCAAGGCAGTAGCCCAGGCCGCGCACCGTGGCGATGCGGATCGGGCCGCGCTCGATCTTCTTGCGCAGGCGGTGGATGTACACCTCGATGGCGTTGTTGCTCACCTCTTCGCCCCACTCGCACAGGCGCTCGACCAGTTGTTCCTTGGACACCAGCCGGCCGGCGCGCTGCAGCAGCACCTCCAGCAGGCCCAGTTCGCGCGCCGACAGCTCCACCAGCTTGCCGTCGATGGTGGCCATGCGGCCGGCCTGGTCATACACCAGCGGGCCGTGGCGGATGGCGCTGGTGGTGCCGCCCATGCCGCGCCGCGTGAGGGCGCGCACGCGCGCCTCGAGTTCCTGCAGGCTGAAGGGCTTGGCCATGTAGTCGTCGGCCCCGAAATCCAGGCCCTTGACGCGCTCTTCCACGCTGTCGGCGGCGGTGAGGATCAGCACCGGCAGGGCCGAGCCCCGTCCGCGCAGGCGCTTGAGCACCTCCAGCCCGTGCACGCGCGGCAGGCCCAGGTCCAGGATCAGCAGGTCGAACGCGTGGTTGGTCATCAGGGCCGCATCGGCTTCGCTGCCGCTGGACACGTGATCGACCGCTGCGCCGGAGCCGCGCAGGGTGCGCAGCAGCCCGTCGGCCAGCACCTGGTCGTCTTCGGCAATGAGGATGCGCATGGATTTGTCTCCTGGGAGCGCGGCCGGTGGCGTGGCCGCTGCGTTGGAGACCGATTCTAGAGGCCCGTTCCGCCAGGCGGCGGGGGGAGCGCGTGGGGGAAATCCCGCGCCGCGCCCTCCCCGCTCAGGTGGTGCTATGCCGGCAGGGGCAGCGTGCGGCCGTGGGCGGCGAGGCGCCCGGCCGGCTGCGGCACGGGCCGCGCGCGGGCCGCGGCCGAAGACGCGCCCGCCGTATGCGCCCCGTCGATCTTGAAGACCGACACCGCATCGACCAGCTGCTCGGCCTGCGACTTCAGGCTCGATGCCGCCGCCGCGCTTTCCTCGACCAGCGCGGCGTTCTGCTGCGTGACCTGGTCCATCTGCGCCACGGCCTCGCCCACCTGGCCGATGCCTTCGCTCTGCTCACGCGTGGCGATGCTCATCTCCGCCACGATGGTGGCCACCCGCTGGATGGACTGCACCACTTCCTTCATCGTGTCGCCCGCACGGTTGGCCTGCGCCGAGCCCTCGCCGACGCGCTCCACGCTCGTGGCGATCAGGCCCTTGATCTCCTTGGCCGCATCGGCGCTGCGCTGGGCCAGCGTGCGCACCTCGGAGGCCACGACTGCAAAGCCGCGGCCCTGTTCGCCGGCGCGGGCGGCTTCCACCGCCGCATTGAGCGCCAGGATGTTGGTCTGGAACGCGATGCCGTCCACCACGCCGATGATGTCGGCGATGCGCTGGGAGGCGGCGTCGATGCTCTTCATCGTCTCCACCATCACCTCCACCGCGTCGCCGCTGCGCTGCGCCACCGTGGACGCATCCGCCGCCAGCTGGCTGGCCTTCTGGGCGCCGTCGGCGTTCTGGCGCACGGTGGAGCTCAACTCCTCCATGGACGCGGCGGTTTCTTCCAGGGCCGAGGCCTGCTGTTCGGTGCGGGCCGACAGGTCCTGGTTGCCCTGCTCGATCTGCGAGCTGGCCGCGGCCACGCCTTCGGCGCTGCCATGGACGGCACCGACCACGCTCGCCAGGCTGGCGCGCATGTCGCTCAGGGCCTGCATCAGCTGTGCGGACTCGTCCTTGCCGTGCACGGCGATGTCCATCGTCAGGTCGCCGGCGGCCACGCCCCGCGCCACTTCGACGGCCGAGGCCAGCGGCCGCGTGATGTGCCGCGTGATCCACCAGGCCAGCACCGAGGCGATCGCCACCGCAGCGATCAGCAGGGCCAGCAGCGTGGTCTGCGCACGGTGGAACGTGGCCACCGCATCGTCGTGCGCGGCGTCGCCGCCTCGGCGGTTCACGCGGGCCAGCTCGCCCAGCGTGGACGCCATGGCATCGAAGCCCTTTTCCGAATCGGTGAAGAAGATCCGCAGCGTTTCATCGTGCGCCTGCAGTGGCTGGTCCAGCATGCGGCGCTGCACCGCGAGGTACTGGTCGCGCTGGGCCTGGTAGGCCTCGTAGCCCTTGCGCTCTTCCCCCGGATTGACCAGCGGCGCATATACGGCCTCGGCCTCCGCCAGTTGCTGGCGTCGCACCTTGAGCTCTTCCTTGAGCTTGTTCAGGTTGCTCTGGTCGGTCGGCAGGAAGGCCTCGCTCTCGGTGCGCCGCAGGCGGTTGGCGGCGATGCGCACGTTGCCGATGGCCTCGATGCTGGGCAGCCAGTTCGTGGCCAGGTCTTCGGCGCTGGCGTTGATGCGCAGCATCTGGCCCCAGGCCATCCAGGCCAGGGCGACGGTGATCAGCGTGGTAACGCTGAAGGCGAGCGCCAGTTTGGCGCCAATGCGGAGGTTGTGCAGGTTCATGATAAGTACCATCTATTGCGTTTGGTATCTCGATTAACTTTTAGATACCTTAGAAGAGGCTTAAATCGGAATCCGCAGCGCAAAAAATGGCAAAAATGCGATGTCATTTGTATCATTTTTGCAGTTTTCAACCTGACAGACCGTCGCCTTCCGCATACGCTTCCAGTCCGATCGCCACCACCGTGGCGACCTCGTCGCCCACCTCCATGCGGAATTCCGCTTCCGCCTGCGCCACCGCGTCGCGGAACGCCTGCAGCCACGCCAAGCCCGCGGCAGTGAAGCAGACGCGGCGCGCCCGGGCATCGCGCGGGTCGGGTTCCCGCACCACCAGGCCCCAGGCGACGCACTGGTCCACCAGATCGGCCATCGACTGCTTCGTCATGCCGGCCCGCTGCGCCAGATCGGTCAGCCGGTCGCCATCCAGCGAAAGGTGGCGCGTGATGTGGACGTGCGCCGCACTCACCTGATCGCGCGCGGCGAGGTTGGAAAGCGCCAGCGGCACTTCCACGTTGTGGGCCATGAGTTCGAGCACCCGCGCATCGAACCGGCGCATGGCATGCCCGAGCAGGCGGCCCAGGTGGGTCTGGCGCCAGCCATCGTCGAGGGGGGGAGAAGGTGGGGTTTCGGCCATGGCACATTGTCAGGGAAACTGACTTAAAACACCGTTTACGCGCCGAGACGGCTCGCATAAACTACTGTTCAAGCATCCAGCCTGTGACTACCCACAGCCGGACAGACACACCCCAACCCATTGTTTTTCAAGGACTTTCCATGGACTTCGCCGTCAAGGGGACCCACCCCGCCCAGCCCGTCAACACCGAAAAGGCCAAGGCCCTACAGGCCGCGCTGGCCCAGATCGAAAAGCAGTTCGGCAAGGGCACGATCATGCGCCTGGGCGAAGGCGAGGTGATCGAGGACATCCAGGTCGTCTCCACCGGCTCGCTGGGCCTGGATATCGCGCTGGGCGTGGGCGGCCTGCCCCGCGGCCGAGTGGTCGAGATCTACGGCCCGGAATCGTCCGGCAAGACGACGCTCACGCTGCAGGTGATCGCCGAGATGCAAAAGCAGGGCGGCCAGTGCGCCTTCGTCGATGCCGAGCACGCGCTCGACGTGCAATACGCCCAGAAGCTCGGCGTGCAGCTGTCCGATCTGCTGATCAGCCAGCCCGACACCGGCGAGCAGGCCCTGGAGATCGTGGACAGCCTCGTGCGTTCGGGCGCCGTGGACCTGATCGTGATCGACTCGGTCGCCGCGCTCACCCCCAAGGCCGAAATCGAAGGCGAAATGGGCGATGCGCTGCCCGGCCTGCAGGCCCGCCTGATGAGCCAGGCGCTGCGCAAGCTCACCGCCACCATCAAGAAGACCAACTGCATGGTCATCTTCATCAACCAGATCCGCATGAAGATCGGCGTGATGTTCGGCAGCCCCGAAACCACCACGGGCGGCAACGCGCTCAAGTTCTACGCCTCGGTGCGTTTGGACATCCGCCGCACCGGCACGATCAAGAAGGGCGACGAGGCCGTGGGCAACGAGACCAAGGTCAAGGTCGTGAAGAACAAGGTCAGCCCGCCGTTCAAAACGGCCGAGTTCGACATCCTGTTCGGCGAGGGCATCAGCCGCGAGGGCGAGATCATCGACATGGGCGTGAACGCGAAGATCATCGAAAAGAGCGGCGCCTGGTACGCCTACAACGGCGAGAAGATCGGCCAGGGCCGCGACAACTCGCGGGAGTTCCTGCGCGAGAACGCCGACCTCGCCCGCGAGATCGAGAACAAGGTGCGCGAGAGCCTGGGCATCGCCCTGCTGCCCGCCAGCCTGGAAGCCCCCGCCGCCGCCCCGGCCAAGGAAGCGGCCGAGAAGTAAGCCTTGGCCGATTGCAGGCCATGCCCGGCTCCAGCGCTTGATTGACAGGCGCTGGACGCTTCTACTGTCATAGCACCATGGGATTTGCGACGCTTTCGCTCAAGGGCCGGGCGCTGCGCCTGCTGGCACAGCGCGAACACTCCCGCGCCGAACTGGCCACCAAGCTGGCCCGCCACGTGCAGGAAGGCGACGACCTGAACGCCGTGCTCGACGACCTGCAGGCCAAGGATTTCATCAGCGCGCAGCGCGTGGCCGATTCGGTGGTGAACCGCCGCGCCGCCCGCCTGGGCACGCAGCGCCTGGTGCAGGAGCTGCGTGGCAAGGGACTGGACGACGCCCTGGTGCGCGCCACCGCGGAGCGCCTACGCGCCACCGAGCTGGAGCGCGCACAGGCCGTGTGGCGCCAGCGCTTCGGCACCCCGGGCGAGACGCCGCAGGAGCGCGCGCGCCAGATGCGCTTCATGGCCGCACGGGGCTTTGCCGGCGACATCGTGCGCCGCGTGGTGCGGGGCGACGGCAGCGGGGACGACGACGGCGATTGATGGCGCTGATTCCGGGCCCGCGCCGATCCTGGGCCCGCGAGGCCGGCTGGCTCAGTCCAGCAACCGTTCCGGGTTGGCGTCGATCTTGGCCAGCGCGTCGCGCGTGGCCCGCATCGTGAGCGCTTCCTCTTCCTGCGCCACCAGCAGGCCGGACTGCAGGTAGGCGCCCAGGCGCTTGAGCTGCAGCAGGTAGCTGCTGCCATCGGGCGCGGCGAACAGGTGCAGCTGCTTGCGCTGGCTTTGCCACACGTACTGCACCTGCGCCGACGCGCCGTTGTGGTCCAGCGTGAACCAGGCCCCGGGCTGCAGCTCCTGCGCCCAGGCCACCATGCCCGGCTCCACGGGCGCGCCGTTGTCGGCGATCACGTGGATGGACGAGGCATCGATGCCCAGCATCAGCTCGATGTTGTCGGCGTTGAGCGGCATTTCGCCCAGCGTCGCATCGCTGATGTAGTCCTCCAGATTGGCCAGGCGACGCGCCATGGCATCGATGTGCGCCTGCGGGATGGACGCCGTCTTGGACAGGAAGGCATCGGCCAGCGTGTCGGTCAGCACCTTCACCTGCGCATCCTGCTCCGGCCCGTTCACGCCGAGCAGCGCCAGGCCCTGGCGCAGGTGCTGCAGCAGCGGCGGCAGGCTCTGGATGACCTTGGCGCGGTCCGCCCGGTGGGGCTTGGCGCTGGCGGCCCAGACCAGATCGGCCGCCGTGCGCTTGAGTGCCACGGTGTCCGGGTGCTGCGCGCCGTCGCGCACCGCCGACATGGCCAGCACCTCGGCCCAGGTCTTGAAGAGAAAATCGCGGATCTCCTCGCGCACCGGCATGTCCCGCAGCATGGTGCGCAGCTCGATCGTGTACTGGATGGCCAGCGTCTCGCGCTGCTCGACCTGCTGCGCCACGCTGACGAGCTTGGAGGTGGCCTGCTTGGCGGTGAGGAACTTGGCCAGGAATTTCTCGAATTCGTCATAGACGAGCTGGAAGACGCGCTGCCCGGTTTCGGGGTACTGCTCGATCACCTGCACCACGCGTCGGATCTCGCCTTCCAGCGCGCTGCCGTTGATGGCGGTGGCGTCGAACCCCATCACCACGCCGCCCAGGCGGTCGATCAGGCGGCGTGCCGGGTGGGCGACGTCGCTGAAGAATTCGGGCTCGGCCAGCGCCACGCGCAGCACCGGCACCTGCAGCCGCGCGAACCACACGCGCACGGCCGGCGGAATGCGGTCTTCGCTCAGGATGCTCTGGAACATCAGCGCCACCACCTCGATGATGGCTTTTTCGCCGGGGGTGGAGGCCTTGGCCTTCAGTTCGGTCGAGCGCTCGCGCACCGCGCCCACCAGTTGCACCACGGCGGCCGGGCTGTAGTCCTCGACCAGCGTGGCCACGCCGCTGTAGTACGTCTGTGCCTGCGCCCGGTGGGCCGACAGGGCCTGCGCCAGCGCGGCGGAGGCCGGTGGTGCGTTCACCATGTCAAAGCCCGTGGCAGGCTGTACCAGCAGGCGGCGCAACTGGCCCATCACGCCCTGCGCACGCTGGCGCGCGCGTGCCAGCGGCGTCATGAACGCCTGCATGCCGGCACCGAAGGCCGTTCCCTGCGCGCCCATGCGCCCTGGCGGCACGCCGCCCTGGGACGGCATGCCGTGCATGCTCGCCTGGGCGGATTCCCGGGCGAAGGCCTGGGCCGATTGCTGCAGGGCCTGCGACGCCAGGCCCGCGGGGGAGGACGAGCCCCCCGCCGTGCGGCGCACCTTGGAGCGCAGGTCGTTGTCGGGCTTCACGCCCTGCTCGGTGCAGAACGCGTTGACGGACTGGTACTGGCGCAAGACCAGGTCGCCCAGCTGGCGCTGCAGGGGATCGATGGCGGTCTGCAGGTCGCCCCGCTCCATCCCCGCCTCGACCCACTGGTCGACGAACAGCAGGCAGACCGTTTCGGGGCGCAGGATGTCGCGGCCGTCCAGTTCCTGGCCTTCCAGGTGCTGAATGAACTGCCGCAGGGTGTCGAAGGCGTTGCCCGTGTGCTCCATCACCGTGAGCGCCATGCGCGAGGCGATGATCTGGTTCTCGACGACGTCGTCGCTGAGCAGCTCGAACCCGCCCCCGGCGGGCAGCGCCCCCCGGCTGGTGCTGACCAGCGGCAGCAGGGCCTCTGACAGGGCGCGGGCGCAGCCGCTGACCCAGGCCTGGTGGCGCTGCTGGTAGCGCATCCACAGGTCGCGGCGCGTCTGCATCTCGCGCTGCGTGGCCGTCAGGCCCATGAGCTGGGTCAGGAAATCCTGCAGTTCGTTGTCGAGGCCGGGCAGCCCCGCCACCAGGCCCTCCACGAACCGCTGCCGGGCCAGGCGGGCCAGGCGCCGGGGCGCGGTGGGAGGGCGGAGTTCTTCCATACGCCGTCGATTATGGGGCGCCCCGGGGCGTCGCGGTCAGACCGCTGCGCCGGCGTTCGGATCGTTCGGGTCGCCGTCCTTCTTGGGCGGCGCCTTCACCAGGTCTTCGCGCTTGACGCCCAGCCACATGGCGATGGCGGCCGCCACGAACACCGATGAATAGATGCCGAACAGAATCCCGATGGTCAGCGCCAGCGCGAAGTAGTGCAGGCTGGGGCCGCCGAAGAAGAACATCGACAGCACCACGGCCTCCGTGGAGGCATGGGTGATGATCGTGCGGCTCATGGTGCTGGTGATCGCGTGGTCGATGACCTCGTGCGTGCTCATCTTGCGGTACTTGCGGAAGGCCTCGCGGATCCGGTCGAAGATCACGACCGACTCGTTCACCGAGTAGCCCAGCACGGCCAGCACCCCCGCCAGCACCGCCAGCGAGAACTCCCACTGGAAGAACGCGAAGAAGCCCAGGATGATCACCACGTCGTGCAGGTTGGCGATCACCGCCGCCACGCCGAACTTCCACTCGAAGCGGAATGCCAGGTAGATCACGATGCCGATCACCACCATGCCCAGCGCCATGAGGCCGCCGTGCACCAGTTCCTCGCCCACCTGCGGGCCCACGAACTCGGTGCGGCGCAGCGTGACGTCGGGGTCGGCCGCCTTGAGGGCGCCCAGGACCTGCTCGCTTTGCTGCGCCGAGGTCACGCCCTTTTGCACCGGCAGGCGGATCATCACGTCGCGCGCGGTGCCGAAGTTCTGCACGGTCACGTCGGAATAGCCCAGCCCGGACACGGTGCTGCGGACCTTGCCGATGTCGGCGCTCTGGGTGTAGGCCACTTCCATGACCGTGCCGCCGGTGAACTCCACCGACAGGTGCAGGCCCCGCGTGATCAGGAAGAACACGGCCAGCGCGAAAGTGATGAAGGAGATCGCGTTGAGAACCAACGCGTACTTCATGAACGGGATGTCTTTTCGGATGCGGAAGAATTCCATGGTCCCTCTCCTTCAGTTGGACTTGACCACGGCGGACGTGGTGCTGTCGGGTTCGGGCTTCCACACCTGTCCGATGGACACGCTCTTGAGCTTCTTCTTGCGGCCATACCAGAGGTTGACCAGGCCGCGCGAGAAGAACACGGCCGAGAACATGCTGGTCAGGATGCCGATGCAGTGCACCACGGCGAAGCCGCGCACCGGGCCGGAGCCGAAGGCCAGCAGCGCGAGACCTGCGATCAGCGTGGTCACGTTCGAGTCGAGAATCGTCGCCCAGGCGCGCTCGTAGCCCGCGTGGATGGCCGCCTGCGGCGACACGCCGGCGCGCAGTTCCTCGCGGATGCGCTCGTTGATCAGCACGTTGGAGTCGATGGCCACGCCCAGCGCCAGCGCCATGGCGGCGATGCCGGGCAGGGTCAGGGTGGCCTGCAGCATCGACAGGATGGCCAGCAGCATCAGCACGTTCACCGACAGCGCGATGGACGAGATCACGCCGAACAGCGCGTAGTAGATGCACATGAAGACCGAGATCGCCACGAAGCCCCACACCACGCTGTGGATGCCGCGCTCGATGTTGTCGGCGCCCAGGCTCGGGCCGATGGTGTACTCCTCGATGATGTCCATGGGCGCGGCCAGCGAGCCGGCGCGCAGCAGCAGCGAGGTGTCGTTGGCCTCGGCCGTGGTCATGCGCCCGGAGATCTGCACCCGGCCGCCACTGATCTCGCTGCGGATCACGGGGGCCGTGACCACTTCGCCCTTGCCCTTTTCGAACAGGACGATGGCCATGCGCTTGCCCACGTTCTCGCGGGTGATGTCCTTGAAGATGCGGGCGCCCTTGGCGTCGAGCGTGAGGTTGACCGTGGGCTCCTGCGTCTGGCCGTCGAAGCCGGGCTGCGCGTCGGTGAGGTTCTCGCCCGTGAGGATGACCTGCTTCTTGACGATGATGGACTGGCCGTTGCGGTCCAGGTACTTTTCGTCGCCGAAGGGCACGGGGCCGGAGCCCAGCTCGGCCGAGCGCGCCTCGGCGCTTTCGTCGACCATGCGCACTTCCAGCGTGGCCGTGCGGCCCAGGATGTCCTTGGCCTTGGCGGTGTCCTGCACGCCGGGCAGCTGCACCACGATGCGGTCCAGGCCCTGCTGCTGGATCACGGGCTCGGCCACGCCGAGTTCGTTGATCCGGTTGTGCAGCGTGGTCATGTTCTGCTTGAGCGCCTGGTCCTGCACCTTGCGCAGCGCCTCGGGCTTGATGGTGGCGCGCACGCGCACGCCCTGGCCGTCGGGGCTGCTGGTGGCCACCAGGTCGGGGAACTGGTCGGTGATCACGTTGCGCGTGGCCGTGGCGGTCGCCTCGTCGCGCAGGCGGATGTCCACCGCCTGGCCGTCGCGGCTGATGCCGCCGTGGCGGATGTTCTTGTCGCGCAGCGTGGTGCGCAGGTCGCCGGCGAGCGATTCGGCCTTCTTGGTGAGGGCCGCCTGCATGTCCACCTGCAGCATGAAGTGCACGCCGCCGCGCAGGTCCAGCCCCAGGTACATGGGGCGCGCATGCAGCGCGCTGAGCCAGTCGGGGGAGCGCGAGACGAGGTTCAGCGCGACGATGTACGGCGGGTCGGCCGGATCGGGCACCAGGGCCTTCTGGATCGCGTCCTTGGCCTTGAGCTGGCTGTCAGGCGAGTCGAAGCGCGCGCGCACCGAATTGCCATCGAAGCTCACGGCATCGGGCACGACGCCCGCGGCCTTCAGGGCCTCTTCGACGCGGCGCTGCACGGCGGCATCGACCTTCAGCGTCGCCTTGGCCGACGACACCTGCACGGCAGGGGCCTCGCCAAAGAAATTGGGCAGGGTGTACAGGGCCCCCACCAGCAGCGCGATCACGAGGATCGCGTACTTCCAGACCGGGTAACGGTTCATGATCGCGCTCTTAACTCTCAGGTCGCGGCGCAGGCCCGCAGGGCCGGCCGCCAGATCGGAACGGCTCGCGCCATCGCTTGGACTTACTTGACCGTGCCCTTGGGCAGGACCTGCGCCACGGCGCTGCGCTGGATCTGCACTTCCACGCCGGAGGCGATCTCGATGTGCAGGAAGCCTTCGGACAGGCGCGTGACCCGGCCGACGATGCCGCCGGCGGTGGCCACCTCATCGCCCTTGGCGATGGCCTCGATCATGTTGCGATGCTCTTTCTGGCGCTTCATCTGGGGGCGGATCATGACGAAGTACAGGACCACGAACATCAGCACCAGCGGGAGCATGCCCGTCAGGGAGGACATGATGTCGCTGCCACCGGCGGCGGCGGCAGGGGCGGTCTGGGCGAAAGCGGAAGAGATAAACACGGC
The DNA here is from genome assembly GCF_032929295.1 of Acidovorax sp. BLS4. Classification (NCBI taxonomy): domain Bacteria; kingdom Pseudomonadati; phylum Pseudomonadota; class Betaproteobacteria; order Burkholderiales; family Comamonadaceae; genus Acidovorax; species Acidovorax sp. BLS4. Next base: position 2,740,252 of record NZ_CP136797.1, on the reverse strand, counting down.
AACAGGCTCCATTCAAATGGATGGTCGTTTCAGACACCCGCCCACGGCGCGACGCGGCGCCAGCCGGGAGGGCAACAGGCGATTGTATGCGGCGCCCCCTGGCAAAGCCCATGCCAAAACCCGCGTCCGCGGGGGTCTTGGCGTGGCAAGGCCGGCCCAAGGGCCGGCCTTCGATGGGGCATGAAAACACCGCTCAGCACAATAACCACTAGGGCATATTGCTATATTTTCAATAGCACACTATTTCCTCTCGCGTGCCGGGAAAAGGCGCTTTCGGCGCTTCAGGCCGTCTGGCGCAGCGCCTCCTGCGGGTGGCGCCACTGGTTCATCAGCACCGCCCACTTGGCGCGGGCGGCCTTCAGGTGGCGCTCCTTCACGTGGCCGTAGCCCCGGATGTCCTCGGGAATGCGGGCGATGTCGGCGGCCAGCGGCAGGTTGTCGGCGGTCAGGCCGGCCAGCAGCTCGTCGATGCAGGCGCGGTACTCGGCGATCAGGGCGCGCTCGGTGCGGCGCTCCTCGGTGCGGCCGAACGGATCGAGCGCCGTGCCGCGCAGGCCCTTGAGCCTGGCGAGCACGCCGAAGGCCTTGCGCATCCACGGGCCGAACGGCTGCTTGAGCAGTTCGCCCTTGTCGTTCTTCTTCGCGGTCAGCGGGGGCGCCAGGTGGTGCACGAGCTTGTAGTCGCCTTCGAACATGCCCTCGATCTTGGCGGTGAACGCCGCGTCGGTGTGCAGGCGCGCGACCTCGTACTCGTCCTTGTACGCCATGAGCTTGAACAGGTAGCGGGCCACGGCCTCGGACAGGCGCGTGCCCTTGCCGCCCGTGCGCGCCTCGGCGGCCTGCACCTTCTCCACGAAGGCCTTGTACTCGGCCGCATAGGCCGCGTTCTGGTAGCCGGTGAGGAACTGCTCGCGCTTGGCCACCACTTCCGCCAGGCCCGGCTTCTTGACGAACTGGATCACCTGCGCGGCCTTGAACAGGGCCTGCACGGCGGCCAGGTCGTGCGCGCAGCGGCGGCCCCATTCGAAGGCGGCCTTGTTGTTGTCCACCTGCACGCCGTTCAACTCCATGGCGCGCATGAGCGCGGCATGCGACAGCGGCACGCGGCCCTTTTGCCAGGTGTAGCCCAGCATCAGGGGGTTGGTGTAGATGCTGTCGCCCAGCATCTGCATGGCGACTTCCTCGGCATCGAAGCTGGCCAGCAGGTCCTCGCCCACGGCGGAGGCGATGGCCGTGTCGCAATCGGTGCCCGGAAACTGCCAGTCGGGGTTGTGCACGAACGACGCGGTGGGCGAGCCGTGGGTGTTGAGCGCCACGAAGGTGCGGCCCGGCTGCATCGCGGCCATGGTGGTCTTGTGCGAGGCGACGATGGAGTCGCAGCCGATGATGAGGTCGGCCTTGGCCGTGTCCACCTTCGTGGTGTAGATGGCGTCCGGCCGGTTGGCGATCTGGATGTGGCTCCAGGTCGCACCGCCCTTTTGCGCCAGGCCCGCCGCGTCCTGCGTGATGACGCCCTTGCCTTCCAGGTGCGCCGCCATGCCCAGCAGCGAGCCGATGGTGATCACGCCCGTGCCGCCCACGCCGGCCACGACGATGCCCCAGGCGCTCTCGGCCACGGGCAGCACCGGCTCGGGAATGGGGGGCAGCGCGGAGAGGTCGCCCTTCTTTTCCTTCTTGGGTTTTTTCAGCGTGCCGCCCTCGACGGTGACGAAGCTCGGGCAAAAGCCCTTCACGCACGAGTAGTCCTTGTTGCAGGTGCTCTGGTTGATGCGGCGCTTGCGGCCGAACTCGGTCTCCAGCGGCTCCACCGACAGGCAGTTCGATTGCACCGAGCAGTCGCCGCAGCCCTCGCACACCAGCTCGTTGATGACCACGGTCTTGTTGGGCGTGGCGAGGGTGCCGCGCTTCCTGCGGCGGCGCTTTTCGGTCGCGCAGGTCTGGTCGTAGATGATGGCCGTGCAGCCGGGGATCTCGCGGAACTCGCGCTGGATCCGGTCCAGCTCGTCGCGGTGGTGCACCGTCACGCCCTCGGCCAGCGCCACGCCGTCGTACTTGCCCGGCTCGTCGGTCACGATCACCAGCCGGGCGATGCCCTCGGCCTTCAGGCTGGCCATGATCTGCAGCACCGAGTGCCCCTCGGGCCGCTCGCCCACCTGCTGGCCGCCCGTCATGGCGACGGCGTCGTTGTAGAGCACCTTGTAGGTGATGTTGGTGCCCGCCGCGATGCTCTGGCGGATGGCCAGCAGCCCGCTGTGGAAGTAGGTGCCATCGCCCAGGTTGGCGAACACGTGCTTTTCCGTGGTGAAGGGCTGCTGGCCCACCCAGGTCACGCCCTCGCCGCCCATCTGCGTGAAGGTGGACGTGTTGCGGTCGGGCATCCAGTTGACCATGTAGTGGCAGCCGATGCCGGCCACCGCGCGCGAGCCTTCGGGCACGCGGGTGCTGGTGTTGTGCGGGCAGCCGCTGCAGAACCACGGCGTGCGGTCGCCCGTGTCCACCTTGGATTCGGCCAGGCCGCGCTCGCGCGCATCGATCACCGACAGGCGCGCGTCCATGCGGGCCACGATGTCGGCCGGCACGCCCAGCTTTTTGAGGCGCTTGGCGATGGCGCGCGCGATGATGGCGGGCGTGAGGTCGGCCTTGGGGCGCAGCAGCCAGTTCTGGCTCGGGTTGGGCATGCTCCACTCGCCACCGGAGTTGTCGCCCTCCACCTCGTCGAACTTGCCCAGCACGTTGGGGCGCACGTCGGCGCGCCAGTTGTAGAGCTCTTCCTTGATCTGGTATTCGATGACCTGGCGCTTTTCCTCCACCACCAGGATCTCCTGCAGCCCCTGGGCGAAGTCGCGGGTGATGGTGGCCTCCAGCGGCCACACCACGTTCACCTTGTGCAGCCGGATGCCCAGATGGCGGCAGACGTCGTCCTCCAGCCCCAGGTCGATGAGCGCCTGGCGCGTGTCGTTGTACGCCTTGCCGCTCGCGATGATGCCGAAGCGGTCCTGCGGGCCCTGGATCACGTTGTAGTTCAGCTTGTTGGCGCGGATGTACGCCAGCGCCGCATACCACTTGTAGTCCATGAGGCGCGCCTCCTGCTCCAGCGGCGCGTCAGGCCAGCGGATGTGCAGGCCGCCGGGCGGCATGGCGAAGTCCTCGGGCAGGACGATCTTCACCCGGTCCGGGTCCACCGAGATGCTGCTGGAGGACTCCACCACCTCTTGGATGGTCTTCATGCCCGACCACACGCCCGAAAAGCGGCTCATGGCGAAGGCGTGCAGGCCCATGTCCAGGATGTCCTGCACGCTGCTCGGGAAGAACACCGGCAGGCCGCAGGCCTTGAAGATGTGGTCGCTCTGGTGGGGCGCGGTGCTGCTCTTGCTGATGTGGTCGTCGCCCGCGATGGCGATCACGCCGCCGTGCCTGGAGGTGCCGGCCATGTTGGCGTGCTTGAACACGTCCGAGCACCGGTCCACGCCCGGGCCCTTGCCGTACCAGATGCCGAACACGCCGTCGTATTTCTTCGTCGTGGGGTACAGGTCGAGCTGCTGCGTGCCCCACACGGCGGTGGCGCCCAGCTCTTCGTTCACGCCGGGCTGGAACACGATGTGGTTCTTGGCCAGGTGCTTCTTGGCCGACCACAGCGCCTGGTCGTAGGTGCCCAGCGGGCTGCCGCGGTAGCCGCTGATGAAGCCCGCGGTGTTCAGGCCCGCGATCGCATCGCGCTGGCGCTGCAGCATGGGCAGGCGCACCAGGGCCTGCACGCCGCTCATGAAGGCACGGCCCTCCGGCAAGGCGTATTTGTCATCGAGCGTGACCGTTTCAATGGCGCGGCGGATGTGCTCGGGCAGGGGGGCGTTCATAGCACGGCTCCTTCGCCAGCACGCTCGATGCCCAATCCGCAGCGTGCGGCTGCGCCGCCCCCCACGTACTTGTGGCGCAACCCGCAGTGCGGGTTGTCATCCAGCATGACCGTTTCAATGGCGCGGCGAATGGGCTCGGGCAGGGGGGCGTTCATCGGGGGAATCTCCAGTGGGGTCGTTGGCCGTCGCCTCGTGAGCGCGGTTTCAGCGGGGTGCCCTGGGCTCGGACGCACCGCCTTGTCAGGGCAGTGTAGGCAGGACGGCCGGATATGTCCTTTCGTTTTCATGCCGTGTTTACCCTCGTTCTAGAAAGGATCTTTCGCAAAATAATCCAGGGATGAATACTTTGGACAAATTCGACCTGGCGATCCTCGGCGAGCTGCAGGCCGATGCCCGGCTGACCAATGCCGAGCTGGCCCAGCGGGTGGGCCTGTCGGCCGCGCCGTGCTGGCGCCGCGTGCGCGCTCTGGAGGAGTCGGGCTTCATCAAGGGCTACCACGCCGAGATCGACCGCCACAAGATCGGGCTGGGCGTGCTGGCCTTCGTGCGGCTGGACGCCGACCGCAGCACCGGGGGCCTCACGCGCGAGATGGAGGCCGCCATCGCCCAGATCCCCGAGGTGGTGGCCTGCCACTACATCAGCGGCACGGGAACGTTCGAGCTGCAGGTGGTGGCGCGCGACCTGGACAGCTTCTCGCACTTCGCCCGCAACGTGCTGCTGAACCTGCCGAACGTGAAGGACATGCACACCAGCTTCTCGCTGGGCGAGGTCAAGGCCAGCGGCGCCCTGCCGCTGGCGCACCTCGGCCCCACCGGCAATAAGCTACAAAAACAATAGCGCAACGCCCTAGTACCGATTGCGCTGGAGGCCTTTTCGGCTTCAAGCCCGTCGGCTCGCTTTTCCGCGCCGCCATCCGGGACGTCGGCGCCCCGCCCGGCACGCCCCGCCCGCACTGCGCACAATCGAGACCATCTATGCCCCCTTTGCCGCCCCACGAGAGCCCGCCCCGCCCCACCCCGTTCCCGCCCCTGGACGACAGCCCCCCGGCCACCGCCGCCGCAGGCCAGGCGCACACCGCCGAGGCCGCGGCCGCCGCGCAGCTGGACCAGGACGCCGCCCGGCGCGCCAGCCTCTCGCCGTTCGCGCCGCTGCAGGTGCCCGTGTTCCGCATGCTCTGGCTCACCTGGCTGGCCGCCAACACCTGCATGTGGATGAACGACGTGGCGGCCGCGTGGCTCATGACCACGCTCACCACCTCGCCTGTGCTGGTGGCGCTGGTACAGACGGCCTCCACCCTGCCCGTGTTCCTGCTGGGCCTGCCCAGCGGCGCGCTGGCCGACATCCTGGACCGGCGGCGCTACTTCATCGCCACGCAGTTCTGGGTGGCCGTGGTGGCGCTGGTGCTGTGCGTGGCCATCCTGATGGGCGGCATGACGGCGCCGCTGCTGCTCGCCCTGACCTTCGCCAACGGCATTGGCCTGGCGATGCGCTGGCCGGTGTTCGCCGCCATCGTGCCGGAGCTGGTCAGCCGCCAGCAGCTGCCGGCGGCCCTGGCGCTCAACGGCGTGGCCATGAACGCCTCGCGCATCATCGGCCCGCTGCTGGCCGGCGCCATCATCGCCAGCGTGGGCAGCGCCTGGGTGTTCGTGCTCAACGCGCTGCTGTCGGTGGTGGCGGGCTTTACCATCATGCGCTGGCGCCGCACGCACGTGCCCAGCCCGCTGGGGCGCGAGCGGCTCACGAGCGCCATGCGCGTGGGCGTGCAGTTCGTGCGCGAGTCGCCCCGCATGCGCGCCGTGCTGTGGCGCATCTCGGTTTTCTTTTTGCACGCCACCGCGCTGCTGGCGCTGCTGCCCCTGGTGGCCCGCGACCTGGAAGGCGGCGGCGCCGGCACCTTCACCCTGCTGCTGGCCTCCATGGGCGCCGGGGCCATCGCAGCGGCGCTGTTCCTGCCGCGCCTGCGCCAGGCCATGTCGCGCGATACGCTGGTGTCGCGCGGGGCGCTGCTGCAGGCCGCCTCCACGGCCGTGATCGCCATCGCGCCCAACGTGTATGTGGCCGTGCCCGCCATGGTGCTGGGCGGCATGGCGTGGATCACCACGGCCAACTCGCTCAGCGTGTCGGCCCAGCTCGCGCTGCCCAACTGGGTGCGTGCGCGCGGCATGTCGATCTACCAGATGGCCATCATGGGCGCCACCGCGGCGGGCGCGGCGCTGTGGGGCCAGGTGGCCTCGCTCACCACCGTCCACATGAGCCTGGCGCTGGCCGCGCTCACCGGCACCGCCGCCATGGCCCTGGTGCAGCGCTGGGTGGTGGACCGCACCATGGAGGAAGACCTGAGCCCCTCGACCGCCTTCAAGCTGCCGGTGGCACCCACCACGCCCGAACGCGGCCATGTGGTGGTCACCATCGAATACCACATCGACCCCGCGCGGGCGGCCGAATTCCGGGCGCTGATGCAGGAAAGCCGCCGCAGCCGCCTGCGCCAGGGCGCGCTCGACTGGCAGCTGCAGCACGACATCGCCGACCCCTCGCGCTATGTGGAGCGCATCGTGGACGAATCGTGGACCGAGCACCTGCGCCGCTTCGACCGCGTCACCGGCTCCGACGTGGCGCTGCGCGACCGCAAGCTGGCCTTCCACACGGGCGAGGCGCCGCCGGTGGTGTCGCGCTACCTGGTCGAGCTCGAGCGCTGACGCGGATCGGTTCGCACACCGTGAAAGGGCTTCGGCACGCAAGCCGTTGCCGACGCAAGCGCTCCCTATCCTCGGTCCACGCTGAAACGGTCGCCTCGGGCCTGCTCAGGTAGATCCATAAAGGAGTCGTCCATGAAGTCGAGCACACTGAGCCGTGCCGACCATCGCAGAACCACAGGCGGGCAGGAAAGCATGCGCGCACCCGGTGGCGCGCGGCGCGTTGTGTCTTCTTCCACGCATGCGCCTCAAGGCCTGGCAGGTGGGGGGCCACGCCTTTCAAACGCCGGGGCAGACATCCGCCCACGCAGCAGCAATCCATTGCCGATGCCGCCGGTTGCATCGCGATCCCCGGTGCTCGGCGCGATGACAGCCCGTGCGTCCCGCAACCCGATCGCGATCGAGGCCGACCCAAAAGCCTGGCTGAACGCCAATGCCACCGAAGCGAGCGCCGCAAGAAGACGCCTGCTTGACGGCGCGATCCCATTGCTCAAGCTTTTCCACATCGCGTCACCCCTGGCTGCGCAGCCTTACCAGCTTGACACGTACCTGACCGCCGACGGCCAGGCACAAAACGCCATTCTGGCTCCCGCCAAGGCGTTGATCCCGGGGCTCTTGCGCTCCGACAAGATCATCGAACTTTCACCCGGGCAACTGGACCGAGCCAACGCCCTGTCCACCACGCATCCTGGCATCGACACACAGATGCCGGACATGCAACCGCGATTGCATGTGATCTCGCCGGCCGTAGCGGCCAGCCTGGCATCGGCACGGGAAGTGATCGATCTCGTCAAAGCCCTTGTTCCCAGCGGAGCCGGCAATCAGGTCAAGGATTTGCTGGCAACGGCAGGGGAAAGCCATCTTCGCTCCCGCCTGTCGTTTAAATACCATCGCGGCGTCGCAGATCTTGCGCACTCCATCATCCAATTCCAGGGGGGCGACTGCGACGGCCATGCGAGCCTGGCCTTCCACCTGCTTGCACAGAATCCTGCGTTCAAGGATTACCAGATCGATATCGTCGAGGTCAGTCAAAACGTCGCGCACGTGTTCGCCGTGATTCGAGGAGATAGGCCCGAGGAGGACATCGTCGTGGACGCCTGGGCCCCCTTTGCATCGCCAACGTTCGTTCAAGACGCGCTTCCCATGCACCGGACCCTGCTGGACGCTGAGCGCGGAAAGATCAGGGTCTCCAAACCCGCTGGCACCGTTGCACCCGCAATGGACATCGAACAGGCGCTGAAACGGCACAGCCAATGGCAAAGTGCGATCGAAAAACACTCGTCGCTTTCCGAGGCGTTTCGGCTTCATGCCCACCATGAACCTGACGCTGCGATCACACAAGTTCTGATCGAAAAAGAGAATCTCTGGGATGTGCCTTTCAGCGGCAATCCCAACGTCCGGTATGAAGTCAGAGATCCCTCCGGGCGTGCGCTCACTGATTTTCCGATCCGGTTCGATATGCAGCGGGCACCGGCGGAACGGGAGTCCGGCAGTGAGACGCCAGCGCGAACGCGATGACCGCCGTTGCAAAGCTCCATTCAGTGGCTTTGATCCGCCAGACGAACTGCCAAGCAAAGATATCCATGAAGCCAAGCCCTCTCACCGGCGCCGATGGCCGAAGAACCCCGACGGCCCAAAAAGAGCCCCCAGCCGCTGCAACACGGCGCAGTGCACCGTCCGCCGGGCATGCACCCCAGGGCCTGGCAGCCCGGGTCTCACGCCTTTCAAATCCCGGCGCCGGCATCCGCCCGCGCAGCGACAGCGGAATGCCCATTTCCCCCACCCAATCGCCGTCGCGCGTGCCCGGCCCGGTGGAAACGGGCTCATCCGGCATCGCGCCACCGCCCGAGCCCGGTGCATGGCTCGACAGCAGTGCCTCCGAGGCAAAGGCCGCCAGAAGCCGCCTGCTCGACAGCGCAACCGGGCTGCAGCAGGTCCACGGCACGCTCCGATGTCCAGAAACGCCTTGCCCGCTCGATACCTACATCACCGGGGAGGGCCCGGCCCAGCACACCGTTGTGGTTCCCGCGAAGGAACTGCACCCCGGACTCTTGCGCGCCGATCGATTCATCGAGCTGTCATCGCAACGGCTGACACAAGCCAATGTGCTTTCCACAACGCACCCTGGCGTCACCCCCCTGATGCCCGACATGGAGCCCCGATTGCGCGTGATATCACCCGCAGCGGCCACCCATCTGGCATTGGCTCGGGAGGCGATCGATCTGGTCAAGGCGCTTCTTCCCGCAGGCGCGGGCAATCAGATCAAGGACATCGCTGCCACAGGGGCAGAAAGCTGCTTTCGCTCAACGATGGCATATCGGGGGAAGGGCGATCCCGCAACCTGCGCGAGCGCCGCCATCAAGTACCAGGCCGGCAACTGCAATGCCCAGGCAAGCCTGGCTTTTCAGCTTCTTTCACAGAACCCGGATCTCCAGAACTCAAGGATCGACATGGTTCACGATGGTGCCGGTGGGGGACACGATCACGTATTCGCCGTGATCCGCGGTCAGACGCCCGAGCAGGACATCGTGGTCGACCCCTGGGCCCCCTTCGCCACGCCGACATTCGTCGTCGACGCACTTCCCATGCACCGGGACCTGCTCAACGCAGGGCAGGAGGGCATCAGGCATACGAAGCCCGCCGGCACCGTTTCACCACCAACGCTGGATATCGATGAAGCACTGAGGGAACAAGGAACGGTCGAAGAAAATCCGCCGCTCTCCGAGCAGTACCTTCATGCGATGGGCTTTGATCGCGAATTGGGGCTCGCCATTTATCTGGGCCATGGCAAAAGCCTCTGGGATGTGCCGTTCAGCGGCAACCCCAACGTCCGCTACGAGGTCCAGGATGAATCCGGCCAACAGCTGACTGATTTTCCGCTGCGATTCGACATGCAGCGCACCGGACTGCGCCAACCGCTGGAGCGCTGAGGACGCAACGCTCGCGCGCCCTCCAGGCGCTCACCGCCGCGAGGGCCGCAGGCCGAACCATCCGCCCTCGGCGTCGTAGAGCAGGTCGAACTGCTTCAACAGGTAGCGCCCGGTGTTCATGAAGGCGGGGCGGCCCACGAAGTTGAAGCGGCCCGGCGCGTTCACGAACACGGACTGGGGCGCGTCCGCATCCCCCACTCGGAAATCGTACTGCGCCACGGGCGCCTGCGCGTCGGGGAACATCACCTGCACCCGCGTGCCGTTTTTCAAGCCCGTCACCGGCCGGCCCCGGCGGGTGGGATCGGCGATCTGCGCCGTGGGCAGGGCCGACGGGTCGGCGGCCGTGAGGTACATCTGCGCGATGCCGGTGTCCACCAGCACGGGACCGGTTTCGGGCGCGCCGCCGTCCACCGAGACGGCCACGGTGGCCTGCTGCCAGTCACGGGGATCGCTGGAGGCCGGTTGGCCACTCGCGAGCAGGCTGCCGGGTTGCAGCTTCATGAACCGAAAGCCCTTGGCCTGGTCGGGCGTGAGGCCTACGTAAATCGCGTGCTTGGTCACGATGTAGCCCCCGTGCACCGCGCCCCGGGCGACGGGGCTGCCGTCGATCTCGGCGATGTTGATCAGCGGATTCTTGTCGGGCGTGCCCTGCGGCTGGCCATCGTGCTCGCGCCCGAAGCCCACGCCCATGTAGGCGATGCCGCCCGGGCTTTCCGTGGTGTCCGTGGGATTTTCGCAGTCGGGCCGGTTGGCCTTCTCGTCCCAGCGCGGGCAGATGATTTCCTTTTCGACCGCGAGCACGGGCACCCGGGCAATCACTTCGTTCCAGCCGCTGTTGAGCACGACGTCGCGCACCACCCAGTGGCCGATCAACAGCTGCCGGCTGCTGGAGCGGTATTCCCAGCCTTCGTTGGCCTGGCGCGCTTCCTCGTTGCGCGAATAGCCAGGCAGATCGACCGCGGAAATCACCACGCCGGTGGAGCCCGTGTCCAGGGTGACGATGAAGGGCCGGGGGGGCGCGAGCACGCCGGTGTCCGTCGGCATGCGGACTTCGAACCGCAGCCGCGGCGCATCCGTCATGGGGGAAGACCAGCCCTCTCCCGGCGGGGAATGCAGGCGAATGAAGCGCGATTCGGTGCCCGGGCGCAGCGAGGGGCCGGCGGTGGCCGCTGCGGTGGCGGGCAACGGCGTCGTCTGCGCGGGTACGGCACCGCAGGCGAGCAGCGCGGCGGCGCAGGCGATCGCTGCGCGAAGCGGAATGGGCATGGGATCTCCTTGCCTGGCGAGAGTTTTGATGGGAAGAGCAGGCTACACGATCCTTCGGGCCGTGCCGCACCCCGCAGGCCACTGCAAGCCCGGGCGAATCGGTTCGCACGCCCTTGCAATGCTTCGGTGGGCACCGCTTCGCGTTCTGGCGCCCGCTTTATCCTGGCCTCACTGGCAAACTGCCGCCTGACGGTGGGTGGCAGGATCGCCAAGGGAAGAGATCCATGAAGCTCAACCACCTTTCCCACGCCAAGAGCCCCCGAGGCGCGACTGCGCAGGAAGAGGCCCCACCCAAGACGTCGCAGCGCGGCGCGTCGTCCAGCGGGAATGCACCCCACGCCCTGGCAGGCGGGAGCCCGCGCCATCCCAGTTCCGGTGGCGGCATCCGGCCCCGCAGCGACAACCTACCGTCCAGGCCGCCTTCGTCGTCGCACTCCTCCATGCTCGGCACCATGCGGGGATTCATGGGGTGGGGTTCATCCAGCAAAGTGCCAGAGCCTGAGCCCAGAACATGGCTCGACAGCCATCTCCGAGGCGAAAGCCGCCAGGAGACGGCTGCTTGACAGCGCGACCCCGTTGCTCAAGCAAGTCGATAACGCGTCGCCTCTTTCATCAGAACCTCATCGGCTCGATACCTACATCACGTTCGATGATGCCCAGAACACCGTCCTGGTTCCAGCAAAGGAACTGCTCCCGGGACTGTTGCGCTCCGACCAATTCATTGAGCTGTCACCAGACCAGTTGAGCCAAGCCAATGCGCTGTCCACGACGCATCCTGGCGTCAAAACGCAGATGCCCGATATGAAGCACCAACTGCGGTCGATATCGCCTGAAACTGCCGCGCACCTGGCCGCAGCACGGGAGGCCATCGACCTGGTCAAAGCGCTGATGCCCGACGGTGCCGGCAACCAGATCAAAGACATCGCGGCCACTGCTGGAGACAGCGTCCTGCGGTCGACCCTCTCGCATTCCAATACCAAAAATCCCACCATCCGTGCGACCAACGCCATTCAATATCAAAGTGGCAACTGTGATGAACACGCCGGTCTGACCTATCAACTGCTTTCGCAGAATCCCGCCCTCAAGAACGCCAGAATCGACATCGTGGATGGGAGGCCGAAGGGAAATCACGTGTTCGTCGTGATCCGGGGGCAGAAATCCGAGCAGGATATCGTCGTGGACCCATGGGCGACCTTTGCCTCACCCACCCTCGTGCGGGACGCACTTCCCATGCACCGCAAGTTGCTGGGTGCGTCAGGTGGTGGCGTCGCCCACACCAAGCCTGCGGGCACGCAGGCCGCAGCGCTGGACATCGAGGCACTGCGGCAACAAGCCCTGATCGACAATCGATTGCCGATCGTGGAGCAGTTCAAAGCCCAGAGGCTCCGCGCTCCCGATGATGTCATCAGGGACGGTGTTAAGTACGCTGGCGACCGCTGGGATGTGCCATTCAGCGGCAATCCCAACGTCCGTTACGAGGTCCGGGATGCATCGGGCCACCAACTGACCGACTTTCCGCTGCGATTCGACATGCAGCGTGCCGCCACTGGCACCGGTCCGCGCCAGGCTTGAACCCGGCATCGCCACGTTACTGGCTGCGGCGCAGCCCGAACCAGCCGCCATCGGCATCGAACAGCACGTCATGCTGGCGCAGCAGGTGCCGGCCGGTGTTGACGAACGCCTGCGCCGAGGGCCGGGTGACGATCACCGCCGTGGGGGCCTGGGGCGTTCCCACCTGGAAGGTGTACTGCGCCACGGGCGCGGCATCGTCGGGGAACGACACCTGCACCGACGTGCCGGCCACCAGCCCCGTGGCCATGGCGCCCTTGCGGCTCGGGTTGGGAATGGCCGTGGTCGGCAATGCCGACGGGTTGGACACCGTGAGGTACATCTGGGCAATGCCGGTATCGACCAGCACCGCGCCCGTCTGCGAGGCCGCGCCGTTGACCGACACGGCCATGCTCGCCTGGGGCCAGTCGCGCGGGTCGCTGGAGGCCGGCTGGCCCGCGGCGTTCAGGCTTCGGCCCTGGAGCTTCACGTACGAAAAGCCCGCGGTGTTGGCGCGCGTGAGGCCCACGTGCACGCCCTTGGCCGTCACGATGAAACCGCTGCGCATGCTGCCGGGCGCCACGGGCTGGCCGTCGATGGAGACGATGTTCAGCAGCGGGTTCTTGTCCGGCGTACCTTGCGGCTGGCCGTCGTGCTCGCGCCCGAAGCCCACGCCCATGTAGGCGATGCCGCGCGGCTGGGCGGTGGTCTTCTCGGGCTTTTCGCAGGTGGGCACGTTGGCCTTTTCGCTCCAGCCGGGGCAGATGATCTCCTCCTGCACCGCCAGCACGGGCACGCGCGCCACCACCTCGCCCCCGGCAGGATCGCGAAAGACCAGTTCCCGTGGCACCCAGCGGCCGATCCACAGCCGCTTGCTGCTGGACAGGAACTCCCACCCCTTCACGCCCGACTCGGCCTCCTGCGCGGAAAAACCGGGCAGGTCGGTGGCCGAGACGACGACGCCGGTCGAGCCGGTGTCCATCGTCATGGTGAACGGCGCCGCGGCGGACGTGCCGGGCACCCGCACGCCGAAGGCCAGCGCGGGGGCGTCGGCCATCGCGGGTTCCGGGTTCCTGGCCGGGGCGAAGGCCAGGAAGCGGGCCGCGGTGTCGGCGCGCAGGTCCGGCCCCGCAGGAGCCTGGGCGTGCGTCGTGCCCAGGGGCGCACAGGCGCCCAGCAGGGCGGCCAGCAAAGGAAGGGTGCCATGCGCGGCAGTGCGCAGCCATCGGTCAGCGGTCATGCGGTTCTCCTTGGGAGTTGAGTGAGGTGAGGCCACCATCCTGGCCAGGCCACGAAGGGACTGTCACGTCCCATTGTGGAGGGCCTTCCCGGCCGGCCGCAGGGAAGCCGGCTGAAACGTGCTGAAACGTCGTGAACGCGCGGGTGTCAGCGCGGCCACAGCGCCCAGAGCCGCAGGCCCTGCTTGAGCCGCCCCGCCAGTTCGCCCGCCTCCGGGCCCCAGCCCGCGAAGTAATCGGCCCGCACCGCGCCCACGATGGCCGAGCCCGTGTCCTGCGCCATCACCAGGCGCTGCAACTGCACCTGCGGGCCGGTGGAGGCCAGCCACACCGGCGTGCCGTAGGGAATGCTCTGGCGGTCCACCGCGATCGAGCGGCCGGGCGTGAGGGCCACGCCCTGCGCGCCCTTGGGCCCGAAGCCGGCATCCATGGCGTTGAGCGGCTCCTCGCGGAAGAACACATAGCGCGGATTGGCCCACAGCATCTCCTGCACGCGCTGCGGGTTCTGCAGCGTCCAGGCGCGGATGCCGGGCCAGGTCGCATCGCGCACCAGGCCCTGGTCGAGCAGCCACCGGCCCACGCTCTGGTAGGGCTGGTCGTTGGTGCCGGCGAACGCCACGCGCAGCAGCGTCACCGATCCATCGGCCTCCTGCACCCGCAGCCGGCCCGAGCCCTGGATGTGCACCACCAGCGCCTCGACCGGATCGCGCACCCACGCGATGACCCGGCCGGCCAGCGCCGCCTGCGCTTCGGGCAGCGTGTCGATCTGCTGGCGTGTGTACCAGGGCTTGCGCGCGCCGTACCCTGCGGGCAGCCGGTACAGCGGCACGTTGAAGCCGTTGCCGGGCTGGCGCGCCGCGTCCAGATAGGGCTCGTAGTAGCCGGTGAGCATGCCGTCCACCGCGCCGTCGGCGGCCTCGATGCGGTAGGGCTGCAGCCGCGCCACCATCCAGGCACGCTGCTCGTCGGCGCTGGCGATGGACAGGCGGCGCACCTCGCCGCACAGCGGCGCGAAGGCCGGCGCGGGACGCTCGCAGTTCTTGATCCAGGCGTTCCAGGCTTCGTGCAGGGAATCTTCGGCAAAACCGGGCAATTCCGCCCAATGCACCGGTATCCAGCGGCTTTTCGGCTGCGCCATCGGGGGCGGCAGCGGCCCGGGCGGTTCGGGCGGCAGGGGGGCACCCGGCAAGCCCGGCAGCGAGGCACCGGGAGGCAAAGGCGTGGAAGGCGGCAGGGGCGTGGTGGAGCAGGCCACCAGGGTTCCTACAATCAGCGCCGTTGTCACAAGGCGCAGGAGACGGAATTTCATGGGGCTGATTTTGCTTGAAGCATTGCTGGCGCTGGTCGTTCTCGTCGCCATTGTGTGGTGGACGATGTTCTCGGGGCGCAAGGGGGGGGAGCCGCCGCCCGCGCCGCAACCGCCGGCTTCGGAACCAGAAGACACGGACACCAGAAAATAGCATCCACCCGCCTCAGCGCGCGGCAGGAATGCAAAACAAGAATATTCAAAAAGGGGAGTCAGAAAATGAGTGAACCAGCGGTTCTCCGATCCACCGTGGGACCTGGCCAGAAAAACCATCCGCAAGACATGCGGCTGCTGCGCCGGCATCTGAATGCGTTCATCCGGAAGGGGTATCTGCCCCAGAAGGCCGAATTGCCCGAAGAAGGCGGATGGGATCAGCCCTTCGCCACCGCCTTGCAGAGCATCGAAAACACCTTCTTCTACGGCGAAGCGGACCCGGACAACCAACTGAACACTGCAGATACCCTGTTCCAGTTCCTGGTTCAGACCCAGTTGGAAGAAAAGAAACTGGTCGCGTCGCTGTCGAACGAGGTGTACGTGCTGGCGTCCACCATGGTGCCGGGAGGGATCGACCGGATCAAGCGCACCACTCTCAAGACCCGGGAAATGGTCAATGGCAAGCCCGTCGTCAAAAAGACCATCCAGGAAACAAAAATCACCGGAAACATCCGGAACTACCTGCCCGAGATTCTCGGCGCGATGACGAAGCGTTCGCTGAACGACACGGAAATGCTGATGATGGCACTGGCCACCATCCGCGCCGAGAGCGCGAGCTTTCAGCCGGTCGACGAAGGGATATCCCGATACAACACCAGCCCCGTGGGCACCAAGGGCCGGCACCCTTTCGATCGATACGATTTCCGGCCGGACAGCCTGGGAAACCATCAGCTGGGCGATGGCGCGCTGTACAAGGGCCGTGGATTTGTCCAGTTGACCGGCCGAGCCAACTACGAGCAGATGGGCAAGCAATTGGGATTGAACTTGCTGGACAACCCGGACCAGGCCAACGAAGGCACCGCCGCAGCAGCCATCCTGGCCCAATTCATCAAGAACAAGGAAGGCGGCATTCGGGCCGCGCTGAAGACCAACAACCTGGTCCATGCCCGCAAACTGGTGAACGGCGGCACGCACGGCCTCAAGGAATTCACGGACGCGTTCGCCGCGGGCCGGAAATACCTGGGAATGGCCATTCCGAAGAAGGCCAAAACGGCCGCCAAAGCGAAGCCATAAGGAGTCGCCATGCAATCGCTTCCTCCTGGAGCTTCAAGGTGGCTGCCCCTGCTGGGCCTGCTGCTGTGCACCGGTTCGATGTCCCAGGTGCCCGCACCGGCACCGCCCAACGACCGGGGCCTGTGCCTGCCGGAAGAAGACGTCATCTTCGCCTGCAGACTTCAATCCAGGCGCGTGGTTTCCGCCTGCGCTTCCCCATCGCTGGATACCAGCCAGGGCCATCTGCAATACCGCTTCGGGAAGCCAGGAAAAGTGGAAATGGCGCTCCCACGCGCCAAGGACGATCCCGCATGGCGGCAGACCGTCGTGGCCAAAAGGCTTTGGTACTCCGCAGGCGGGGGCAATTACCTGCGGTTCAATCAACCGCCTTTTTCCTATGTGGTGTACCGCGCCTTCGGTGCGCGCTGGGGGGAAAAAGCCGGGGTCATGGTGTGGAAGAACGGCGAGATGGTCGGCCAGCACTCCTGTATCGGAGCGCCTTTCTCCCAGATGGGGCCTGCGTTTCAAAGCCGGGCAGGCCTGGGCGAAGATCCTGACGAATTGGTCCTACCCTGATCCTGCGCCATCCGTGCAAAGAATCAGGGCCTCTCAATTTCGTTCGGAGCCGCCGGCCGGGCCTGAGCTCAAAGGGGCCTCTCCTTCAAACACGACTGGCTGGCAGCCCATCACCTGGAAAAGGAAGATCCCATGCGCAACAAGATTCTCATCGGCGCCACTGCCGCCGTTCTGCTCGTGAGCGGCTGTGCCAACATGGACGATACCCAGCGGCGCACCGCGACGGGCGCCGGCGTGGGCGCGGTGGCCGGGGCGGTCATCGGCTCCGCCACCGGCGGCCGGGCGGGCACGGGGGCCGTCGTCGGGGCGGGTGTGGGGGCCCTGGGCACCTACATCTGGTCGCAGCACATGGAGCGGCAAAAGCGCGAGATGCAGCAGGTCACCCAGGGCACGGGCGTGGTGGTGACGCAGACCGCCGACAACCAGCTCAAGCTCGACATTCCGAGCGACATCTCGTTCGCCACGAACCGCTCGGACATCCAGTCCAACTTCGCCCCCGTGCTGGAGCGCTTCGCCGAGGGGCTTCGCAACAACCCCAACACCGAAGTGCGCATCGTGGGCCACACGGACTCCACCGGCAGCGATGCCATCAACAACCCCCTGTCGATGGACCGCGCGGCCAGCACCCGCAACTTCCTGACGACGCGGGGCGTGAACGGCGGACGCATCCAGGTCGAGGGCCGCGGCTCGCACCAGCCGATCGCCACCAACGACACGAACGACGGCCGCGCGCGCAATCGCCGGGTGGAAATCTTCGTGGGCGAACGCCAGCCGGGCTGACCGCCGGCCGGCCCCGCCGCCGCCCCGCCCGTGCACCGCGGCGGGAGTGGCTTTCACAGGGCGCTTCGGCGCCCTGTGGCGTTCATTCAGTGCGCGGCGCGCAGCAGGTTCGCCAGTTCCACCGCCGACTTGACCTGCATCTTGTCGAACACGCGCGCGCGGTGCACTTCCACCGTGCGCACGCTGATGTCCAGCTGGTCGGCGATGAGCTTGTTGGGCAGGCCCTCGACCACCAGGCGCATCACGTCGCGCTCGCGCTCCGTCAACTCCGACAGCCGCACCTGCAGGTCGCTGTGCTGGCGCACCTGCTCCATGTGCTGCGCGGACTGGGCCAGGGCCTGCTCGATGCGGTCCACCAGCAGGTTGTCGGAAAACGGCTTCTCGCAGAAGTCGAAGGCCCCGCGCTTGACGGTGGCCACGGCCGTGGGCACGTCGGCATGCCCGGTGAGGAAGATCACCGGCATCGCATCGATCAGGCGGCGCTCGGCCAGCCGGTCGAACAGCGCCAGGCCGCTCATGCCCGGCATGCGCACGTCCAGCAGCAGGCAGCAGGGCTGGCGCGCGGGCGGACGCTCGTCGAGCATGGCTTCGAAGGCTTCGGCGCTGTCGAAGGACTCGCTGGGCAGGCGGCGCGATCGCAGCAGCCAGGCGAGCGCTTCGCGCACGCCCGAGTCGTCGTCGACGATGTAAACGGTGGCGTTGGAGACGGGTTCCATCAGGGGTGGCTGCTGTCCGCGCTGGCAGCAGGCAGGGTGAAAGTGAATACCGTACCACGGGGCTCGTTGGGCGCGTGGCCCAGGAATCCGCCGTGCTGCTCGACCACGGTGCGGCACAGGCTCAGGCCGAGGCCCATCCCCTCGGGCCGCGTGGTGAAGAAGGGGGTGAAGAGTTTCTCGCCCACGTCCTGCGCGATGCCGCAGCCCCGGTCGATGACCATGAACTCCAGCCAGGCATTGTGCGCATTCGATGCGGCGCGGCGCACGCGCAGCTCCAGGATGCGCTGGGGCGTGGCGGGGTCGTCCATGGCCTGCATGGAATTGCGCGCCAGGTTCAGCAGCACCTGCTCGACCATGGTGCGGTCACACAGCACCGGGGGCAGGTCGGCGTCCACCGAGATCTTCACGAAGACTTCGAGCTTGCGCGCCTGCAGGCGGATCAGCGGCATCACGGCCTCCAGCAGGTCGTGCACCGAGACCACCTCGCGCGACTGGTCGCGCCGCCGCACGAAGTCGTGCACGCTGCGGATCACGCGGCCCGCGCGCTCGGCCTGCTGCGCGATGCGCTGCAGCGCCACGTGCACATCGTGCAGCGGCTCCTGCGGCGGCCCGCCGCCCGGCGGCAGCAGGTTGAGCGAGCCCGAGGCGTAGCTGGAGATGGCGGCGAGCGGCTGGTTCAGCTCATGGCTCAGCAGCGATGCCATCTCGCCCACGGTGGCCAGCCGCGCGGTGGCCTGCAGGCGCTCCTGCGAGGCGCGGGACATTTCCTCGACGCGGCGCTGCTCGCTCACGTCCAGGAACGCGCTCATCCAGCCGGTGTGCAGGCCCTGCGCGTTGATGAGCGGCGCCTCGAAGATGAGCACCGGAAACCGCACGCCGTCCTTGCGCATGAAGGTGGATTCATAGCCCTCGCGCGGCGGCGGGTGCAGGCTGGACAGGCGGATCGCCTGGCGCTGGCGGTACTCGTCGGCGAACTCGGGCGGCCAGTAGGGCACCGGGGCGCTTTGGCCCAGCAGCTCCTGCGCGGTGAATCCCACCATCTCGCAGAAGGCCGGGTTCACATAGGTGATGCGCCCCTGCAGGTCCCGCGCGCGCAGCCCGGTCACCAGGGAGTCCTCCATGGCCTTGCGGAACGCCAGCGCGTCGCCCAGGTCGCGCTCGGCGCGCAGCCGGCGCCGGTTGTCGCGCACCAGCACCACCAGCACGGTGACGAGGGCGATCGACATGGCGGTCACTAGCGCGGTGAGCACATTGGGGAACACGCTGGGCGCGCTGTGCCAGCTGTCCATGCGCAGGACCAGCGTGGCGCCCGGCAGGTCGAACAGCTGCTGCGCGCTGAACAGGCGCGTGCCGCGCCGGCTGGCCCCCACCATGGCCAGGCGGGTGCCATCGGCTTCGGTGAACGACACCTCCTGACCGCGCTTGAGGCTGGGCACCACCAGGTCGATCAGCACGTTGTGCAGCGAGTAGGTGGCCACCACGAAGCCTTCGTTGCGGCCATCCTGCATGAGGGGCAGGCACAGCTCCATCATTTCGGAGCCGCGGCCGTCGCCCTGGGGCTGGAAGTAGCTGCCGGAGTACGACGGCCCCGACACGCGGCGCGCGTTGGCGCACGCCAGCGCGATGTTGGAATGCATGCCGCTGCGCATCTCGGCGTCCCACTGCACCGGGCGGTAGGGGGTCTCGACATGGGCCCGCACTTCCAGCGTGGGGCTGCGCCATTCCAGCCGCACGAGTTCGCGGCGCACGCTCAGCAAGGCCGCCGCGCGCGACTCCCAGCTCGCCAGGTCCGGCGTGCCCACGTGCAGCGCCTGCAGGTTCTGCAGGTTGTGGGCGAAGCCCTGGCGGATGTCGGCCACGGCATCGGCGGCGTCGCGGTCCAGGCGGTTCTGCACCTCGCTCGCCTCGTAGCGGCCGGCCAGCCACACCTGGGTGACCAGCATGCCCGCCACCAGCAGCACGAGCAGGGCCCACAGCGACCAGCGCTTCCATGCGCTGCGCCAGCGGTGCCAGGGCCACAGGAACGGCTCGCCGTCGGTCACAGGATGCAGTGGTCCAGCGCCGGCAGCTGCTGGCGCACCTGCTGCAGCCGCGCCGCATCGAGCACGCCCAGGGCCACGCCCGGGCCTTCGGCCACCTGCGCCTGCACGGCGCCCCACGGATCGACCACCATGCTGTGGCCCCAGGTGCGGCGGCCGTTCTCGTGCAGGCCGCCCTGCGCCGGCGCCAGCACATAGGCGAGGTTCTCCACCGCGCGGGCGCGCAGCAGCAACTCCCAATGGGCCTCGCCCGTGGTGTGGGTGAAGGCGCTGGGCACCAGCAGCAGGTCGGCCCCGGCCCGTGCATGCTGGCGGTACAGCTCGGGAAAACGCAGGTCGTAGCAGACGGACAGGCCCACGCGCCAAAGGGTGCCGTCGCGCGCGGTCAGCTCGAAGCGCACGGGCGTGTTGCCCGCCTCGATCACCGCGGCTTCATCGAAGCGCTCGCGCCCGTTGTCGAAGCGAAACAGGTGGATCTTGTCGTAGCGGGCCACGCACTCGCCCTGCGGCGAAAACACCAGCGAGGTGTTGCGCACGTGGTGCGGGCTCTCGCACTGCAGCGGCAGCGTGCCGCCCACCACCCAAAGGCCCAGCTCCCGGGCCGCCTGGGCCAGAAAGCGCTGGATGGGGCCTTCGCCGTAGGGCTCGCGCAGCGCGAGCTTGTCGGTGTCGCGCGCGCCCATGGCGCAAAAATACTCGGGCAGCACGGCCAGCTCGGCACCTTCGGCGGCGGCCTGCTCCAGCAGGTGGCGTGCCTGTTCGAGATTGCCGGGCACGTGCAGGCCCGACACCATTTGCAATGCGGCGGCTTTCATCATGATTTGTCTCCGGTGGGGGACTCGGCCGTGGGCGGCCGGGCGGCGGGGTCGGCGCTGCCCAGCTTGCGCCGGGGCACGCGCTCGATGCGCGGATCGGTCCAGGTGCCGTCGATGCGGAACTCCTGCGTGGCCGCCTGGATGAGCGGCCCGCGCAGAAAGACCTGCGCGAGGAAGCTGCCCAGGCCAACCACCGGGTTGATGGCCGTGGCCACGAGGGAGGCCGTCATGGCGTTGATCTCGGGCACCACGACCACGTGCAGGTCCTGCGTCTCGCGGTCCAGGTCGGCGCTGCCCTCCATCAGCACGGCGGCGTTCACGCCCTTCATCTGCAGGTTGTTGGTGGTGGCCACGCCCTGCTCCATGCGCACGTCGCCGCGCACGAAGTCGAACGCGAAGCCTTCGCTGAACACGTCGCGGAAGTCGAGCGTGAGCCGGCGCGGCAGCGACTGCAGGCTGAGCACGCCCAGCAGCTTGGCCAGGCCCGGATCGGCCTTGAGGAACTGGCCCGATTCGACGTTGACGTTCATCTGGCCCGACATGGTGCGGTAGTCCGGCGTGAGCGGCGCGCCCATCCAGGCGACCTGCCCTTCCATGCGGCCCTTGCCGCGGCGCACCACGTCGGCCATGCCGAAACGTGTGAGCAGATCGCCCGAGTCGCGGATGTCGAGCTTGAAGTTCATCACCGTGCGGCGGCGCGCATCGGCGGCGCCGTCGCTGCCCAGCAACGCCCAGTTGCCGTTGGCCGTGAGCGTGGCCTCGGGCGTGACGATGTTGAACTTGGACAGCCGCCACTCGCGCGGAGCGCCGTCGCCGCCGCGGTTCTGCGCCTCGATCTCGATGCGGCCCAGGCGCCGCCCGCGCAGCACGAAATCGTCCACCACGATGTCCAGCGACGGCAGCGTGCCGGCGCCGGCGGCCGGTTCTTCGGCCAGCAGTTCATCCACCTCCTTGGCATCGCTCTGCGGGACCGCCAGGCGCGACAGGCGGGCGAACACCCGGCCGGAGCCCGCATCGGGCCCGCTGCCGGCGCCCTGGCGAAACTCCACGTAGCCGTTCAACTCCTGGGCGTCCACGTTGGTGCGCCAGGTACTGCCCTCGCGCGAGCCGCCCATGACCACGCCGTGCAGCGTGCGGCCCTGGAAGTCCACCTGACGGGCCCGCACGGCCAGTTGCGTGGGCAGGTAGTCCTGCATGGGCGAGACGGAAGGCGCGGGAGCGGCGCCCGTTCCGTTGCCCGCCACCGCAGCGGGCGCGGCACTCGCCGGTGTGCTGGCCGCCGATGCGGACTCGGCAGCCGGTGGCGCCACCAGCAGGGGCGAGCGCGCGGGGCCATTGCCCATCAGCGCCGCCTGCCAGGCATCGACGTCCAGCTCGCCGATCTGCACATTGGCCACCACGCCGCGTTCGGGCAGGGGCGCCGCCTCGCCGGGCGCCAGGCCCAGCGCGATGGCGCCGCGCAGCACCCGGGGCTGGGCGGCGTTGGCAATGTCGCGCACATAGGTCACCGAGCCGAGCGCGCCCAGGTCCAGCGCCATGTGTTCGTGCAGGGGCGCCGCACCGGTGCCATTGCCACCGCCGCTGCCGTTGCCGCTCCCTGCCGCCGCCAGCGATTCGCGCGTGAGCTGCGTCTCGAACCGCACGGGCATCAGGGCCTCGGCGGTCTTGCCCAGCGGCGCCGGCAGGTCCAGTGCCATGCCCTGCAAGGTGGTGGTCACCTGCACCTCCGGCGTGCCCCGGCGCACGCCCAGCGCCAGCGTGTAGGGCGTGCTGCCGCTCGCGCGCTGGGCCAGTTGCGCCAGGCCCGGCCATTGCGACGCCTGGCGCAGCCCCTCGGCCGTGGCCACGCCCTGGCCGCGCACCTGCACGGCGGACTCCACCGGCAACGCCCCCGCGGGCAGGGACCGCATGCCGCCCTCCAGCCGCAGGTCGCCCCCCAGCGCGCGGCCCTGCACGCCCGCCAGGGTGAAGCCGGTGTCGGTGAACTGCACGGTGCCGCGCGCGCGGCCGATGGGCGGGGCCTCCGGTGCGATGCGCACGTCGTTGCCCGCCAGGGTCACGCTGCCCTGCACCTTGGACTGGTCGATGTGGCTGACGGGCAGCGACAGGGCCAGCTGCAGGTCGGCCGTGCCGTTGGCGGTGGTCTTGTCCAGCGCATTGCCGGTCAGGCGCGCCAGCGGCGAGGTGGTGACGAACGACAGCATGTCCGCCAGCGGGCCGCGCGCATCGGCGTTCACCGCGACCACCGTGTGGGCCAGGTCCGGAATGCGCGCCTCCACCTTGTTCACGCGCAGCTTCGGCGTGCCGGCGAAGCTGCCGCTGGCACCCTTCACGGCCATGGTGGATCGGTCGAAGATCAGGTCGCCGGTGAGTTCGGTGAGGGCGGGCCAGGGCGCCTCGTTGGCATGCTGCAGGCGCGGCGGCACATAGGCATAGGTCACGTCCTTCACGCGCGCGGCGATGTGGAAGTCGCCCTGCCCGGGCGTGTTGAAGGGAATGTCGTGCAGGTCGCCCTTGACGCGGAACTGCACGTTGCTGGCCGTGCCCGTGGTGACCGCGTCGCGCACGTAGTGGCGCGTCTCCTGCGGGATGGACAGCGGCAGGTAGCGGTGCACGCGGGTGCCGTCCGCGCGGCTCAGGCTGCCGGACAGGTCCAGCACGCCGGGAAACCGCGGCCGGGCACCGCCACGCTCGGCATCGCCGGTGTGCCAGTTCAGCCGGGCCTCGCCCTGCGCATCGGCGTTGGAAAACTGCAGGTCGCTGGCCTGCACCGCGATGCGCTCGCCCTCGATCTGCCAGCGCACGTTCGCCGACAGCTGGTCCACCGGCACCGTGCCTTCCTCGAACACGTGGGGCAGCACCAGGGCGCCGTCCGCCAGGGCCAGCGTGGCCTTGCCGCCCGCCTGCGACACGTCGAACTCCACGCTCGCGCCGCGCAGGCCGGGCACGTGCGAGGCCGCGCCCTCGGCGCGCGGCTGGTCGGCCACCGCCAGCCCGGTCACCTTGCCGCGCGCCTGGTACTGCTGCAGCTGCTGCAGCGGGCCGCGCCAGGTGGCCTTGACCTCCTCCACCAGCCCGCGCGGCGTGTAGTCGGCCAGGGCGGAATGCACGGCGGCATCCAGCGGCAGCCGGCTGGCGATCTGCGCCAGCGCGGCCAGGTCGAGGCGGTCGGCGCGCAGTTCGCCCTGCTCGCGGCCGCTTTGCACGCCGGTGTGCCGCACCGTGAGGTTGCCGCCCGGCCAGCGCAATGCATCCTGCGTGGTGAACTGCAGGCCCTCGGTGGAGAACTCGAACCCGTCGGACAGGCGCCGCCCGCCCACCCGGCCGGCGACGGACTGCAGCGCGAGCGGCTCCAGCCCCTCGCCCAGGCGGGCGTTCACCCCGGCCAGGGCCAGGTCGGCCGTGCCGCCGACGAACTGCCCGCGCTGGAAATCGACCCACGCGCGCAGCGCACCGCGGCCCTCGGCCACCTGCACGCCGTCGATGTGGACATGGTGGCGCAGCCGGGACACGTCCACGCGCGAGAAATCGGCGAACAGCTGCCCCGTCCACTGCTGCCACGACCCGCCGTGCGTCGTCAGGAACGGCTGGCGGAACTGCCCGGTGAGCTTGAACCGGTCGCCCCACTGCGGCGGCGGCGTGGCCTCGATCCGCATGCCGTGGCGCCAGCCCCGGTTGCGCAGCAGCAGGTCCACCTGCCCCAGCGCCAGGGGCGGCTCCTGGCTTTGCTCGTCGGTCAGCCGCACGGTGCCGCCGCGCAGCACGACCTCGCTTTGCGAAAACAGCCAGTCGGCCCCGGCGCTGTCGCCGCCCGCGCTCTGGCGGAACGCCAGCCCCGCGATGAAGATGCGGCCGTCCGCCATGCGGCGCACGTCGAGTTCGGGGCGTTCGATGTACAGCTGCTCGAACCCCATGCGCAGCACCGAGCGCGGCGACAGCGACCCCACCACGCGCGGCAGCTTCAGGGCCTCGCGGCCCTGGGGGTCCAGCAGGGCGACGTCGTTCAGCTCGATGGTGGGCACCAGCCCTTCGGAGCGGGCCGACAGCGCACCGATGCGCACCGGTACCCCCAGCGCCCGTGTGGCATGGGCTTCCAGCTGCGGACGGAAGTCGCCGATACGCGGCACAATCCAGCCGTGAAGCACCCCCCAGGCGGCGGCCACCAGCAGCCAGAAGGCGATGAGCAGGCCCAGGGACCACCGCGCAAGACCTGCCAGGCATCGGAGCAGGCGTGAGGGGTTCGGTGGCTGTTCAATCATTGGTGGGTTGGGATGCGAAGGGAATTATGACCCGCGCCCGCTGTGCGGGTTCAGCATCAAACGGTGTCGTTATGTACGGTTTTCAGGCCCCGGGCCCTTGCTATGCCGCTGTCTTGCACTGACGTTCCAGAGATCCCCAGCGCCGCCGTCGACGGCCCGCTGGCGAGCCATTCCCGCTTCCACCAGCGGCTGCACCGGCGCTATGCCGACGCGTTCGCCGTGCTGCCGCCCGGCGCCCCCACGCGGGCCACCATGGCCGAGGCGCTGGCCGCCCTGCGGGCCCGCGGGCACGACACCGGCACGGCCCTGCGCATCCTGCGGCAGGTGGTGATGGAGCGGCTGGTGCGCCTCGATTGCGAACAGGGCGCGCCGCTGGCCGACATCACGCGGGCGACCACCGAGCTGGCCGAACTGGCCCTGGACCAGGCCTGCGTGCAGGCCCGCGAAGCGCTCGACGCCCGCCACGGTGCCCCGCGCGGCCCCGAGGGCCAGCCGGTCGAGCTGTGGATCATCGGCATGGGCAAGCTGGGCGCGCGCGAGCTGAACGTGTCCAGCGACATCGACCTGATCTACGTGTACGAACACGACGGCGAGACCGCAGGCAACGCCGAGGGCCGCAACCGCATCTCCAACCACGAATACTTCGGCCATGCCGTCAAGGCCATCTACGGCCTGATCGGCGACACCACCGAGCACGGCTTCGTCTTCCGGGTGGACCTGGCGCTGCGTCCCAACGGCAACTCCGGCCCGGCGGCCGTGTCGCTGGCCGCGCTGGAGGAATACCTGCAGGTGCAGGGCCGCGAATGGGAGCGTTTCGCCTGGCTCAAGAGCCGCGTGGTCGCGCCGCGCAGCAGCGTCATCGGCGAGCCGGTGCAGGCCCTGCGCGGGGTGGTGCTGCCCTTCGTCTTCCGGCGCTACCTGGACTACAGCGTGTTCGACGCGCTGCGCTCGCTGCACCGGCAGATCCGCGACCACGCCGCCAAGCGCAGCGCCGGCCACCCCGAGCGCGCCAACGACGTGAAGCTCTCGCGCGGCGGCATCCGCGAGATCGAATTCACCGTGCAGCTGCTGCAGGTGGTGCGCGGCGGGCAGTTCCCCGAGCTGCGCTGCCGCCCCACGCTGGAGGCGCTGCAGCGCATCGCGCGCGCCGGCCTCATGCCGCAGGAGACGGCCGAGGCGCTGGCCGCGGCCTACACCTTCCTGCGCCAGGTGGAGCACCGCATCCAGTACCTGGACGACCAGCAGACCCACGTGCTGCCCACGCGCGACGACGACCTGGCCTGGATCGCCCAGACCCTGGGCCTGGGCACCTGCGCCTTCCTGCACCAGCTCGATGCGCACCGCGAACTGGTGGCGCAGGAGTTCGACACGCTGCTGGGCGGCGCCGGCAAGAAGCAGTGCACCAAGGGCGGCTGCGGCGGCCCGCGCGCCCGCGCGCCCGCCGCGCCCGAGCTGGAGGCGGTGCTGGAGCAACTGCCGCCCACCGTGCGTGCCCGCGTCGCCGAATGGCGCACGCACCCGCGCGTGCAGTCCCTGAGCGACGAGTCGCGCGAGCGGCTGCTGCGGCTGGTGCAGCGCACCGCGCGCTGGCTGGCCGAGGGCCAGGTCAACGAAGACGCCGTGGTGCGGCTGATCGGCTGGCTCGAATCGCTGCTGCGCCGCGACATCTACCTGGCGCTGCTGCTGGAGCGCCCCTCGGTCCACGAGCACCTGCTGCACCTGCTGGGCGCCGCGCAGTGGCCCGCCCGCTACATGCTGCAGCACCCCGGCGTGATCGACGAACTGGCGGGCGACGCGCTGCTGGCCGAACGCTTCGTGCCGCAGGACTTCGAGCACGAACTGGGGCTGCGCATCGCTTCGCTGCAATCGACCGGCGAGGACGACGACGAGACCCTGCTGAACCTGCTGCGCCGCGCCCACCATGCCGAGACCTTCCGCACGCTGGCGCGCGACGTGGAGCGCCGCATCACCGTGGAGCAGGTGGCCGACGACCTCTCGGCCCTGGCCGACAGCGTGCTGCGCGTGACCGCGCAGTGGTGCTGGAGCCGCCTGAAGAACCGCCACCGCGAGGTGCCGCAGTTCGCCATCATCGGCTACGGCAAGCTGGGCGGAAAGGAGCTGGGCTATGGCAGCGACCTGGACATCGTCTTCGTGTTCGACGACGACGACGACCGCGCGCCCGAGGTGTATTCGGCCTTCGTGCGCAAGCTCATCAACTGGCTCACGGTGAAGACCGCCGAGGGCGACCTCTTCGAGATCGACACCGCCCTGCGGCCCAACGGCAATTCGGGCCTGCTGGTGACCAGCTTCACCGCGTACGCCAACTACCAGCAACGGCGCGGCAGCAACACCGCCTGGACCTGGGAGCACCAGGCCATGACGCGGGCGCGCTTCCTGCTGGGCACCGAAGACCTGGCCCCGGCCGGCCCGCTCGCGCCCCTGCCCGAAGGCAGCGAGGCGCCCGCGGGCAGCGGCCGCAACCTGCGCGAGCGCTTCGACGCGGTGCGCGAGGCCGTCATCACCGCCCCGCGCGACCCCGCCGCGCTGCGCGAGGAGATCGTCACCATGCGCGAGCGCGTGCGCGCCGCCCACCCGGTGCCGGCCGGGCAGTTCGACGTCAAGCACAGCGTGGGCGGCATGGTGGATGTCGAATTCGCCCTGCAGTACCTGGTGCTGTCGCAGTCCGCCACCCACCCCAGCCTGCGCGAGAACCGGGGCAACATCACCCTGCTGCAGCGCGCCGAGGCCGCCGGCTTCCTGCCCGACGGCGTGGGCACGGCCGCCGCCACGGCCTACCGCACGCTGCGCCAGGTGCAGCACCGCGCCCGCCTGAACGAGCAGCCCACGCGCGTGGACCCCGCCACGCTGCAGGCCGAGCGCGACGCGGTGCTGGCGCTGTGGCGGGCGGTGTTCACCGGCTGATCCCCCACCGGCATTCGGGGTCTTTTCGCCCCGACGCCGTAGTGGAATATGCCCTGATTGCTATATAAATAATAGCAACCGGCCCCAACGGCGCGGCAGGCACGCGCCGCCCGGCCGGCCCGCCCCCCTCTGTCCCGCCGGCCTGCGCCCGGGCCAGCACGGCAGCAGCAAACTGCGCAATTTGCCGCTGGGCGGGCAGGCGGGCCCGGCACGCGGTGCGGCCGCCACGTGGCGCCGCCGCCCCGCGCATCGGCCCGGATTTCCGGGTTTTCCCTTGCCAATCAACCACTTGCCGGCACGCACGGATTCCGCATAAGCATGCGCCGATTCCTTTGCAGCGCTGGCGCGCCGCTGGGTCTTCAATCCATTCCATCCCCCCGCCGCGATGGTCGCGCCGGGCAAACCAGGAAGGTTCGATCCCATGACGCGCAAATTCAAGGTAGTGGCGGTTTCCGGCAATGTGCAGCGCCCCTCGCGCACGCTGGTGCTGGTGGAAGAGTTGATCGCCGCGCTCAGCGAGGCATTGCCCATCGAGGCGCACACCATCGAGCTGGGGCCGCTGGCCCCGCAGATCGGCGGCGCGCTCTACCGCAGCCAGTTGCCGGCCGCCGTCGAAGCGGAGCTGGCCGCCATCGAATCGGCCGACCTGCTGATCGTGGCCAGCCCGGTCTACCGCGGCTCGTACACGGGCCTGTTCAAGCACCTGTTCGACTTCGTGCACCACGAGGCGCTGATCGACGTGCCCGTGCTGCTGGCCGCCACCGGCGGCAGCGACCGCCATGCGCTGGTGATCGACCACCAGCTGCGCCCGCTGTTCAGCTTCTTCCAGGCGCGCACGCTGCCGCTGGGGGTGTATGCCTCGGAGCAGGACTTCCAGGGCTACGAGATCGCCAGCGCCGCCCTGCGCGAGCGCATCGTGCTGGCGGTGCAGCGCGCGGCGCCCCTGGTCGGCATCGCGCCGCAGGCCGCGCCCGCGCTGCGCCTGGCGCGGGCGGCCTGAACCCCGCCGGCCACCCCATTCCCCCTCCCTCTGTCCAGGAGCATCGCCATGAGCCACGACACGACTTCCGCTTCTTCTTCCTCCGCCGCCGGCATCCGCTTCGCCTACTGGGTGCCCAACGTCAGCGGCGGGCTGGTGGTCAGCACCATCGCCCAGCGCACCGACTGGAGCCTGGAATACAACCAGCGCCTGGCGCAGGCGGCCGAGAAGGCGGGTTTCGACTACGCGTTGAGCCAGATCCGCTTCACCGCGGGCTATGGCGCCGAATACCAGCACGAGTCGGTGTCGTTCAGCCAGGCGCTGCTGCACGCCACCACCAAGCTCAAGGTGCTGGCCGCCATCCTGCCCGGGCCGTGGAGCCCGGCCGTGGTGGCCAAGCAGATCGCCACCATCGACCATATCAGTGCCGGGCGCATCGCCATCAACGTGGTGAGCGGCTGGTTCAAGGGCGAGTTCCAGGCCATCGGCGAGCCGTGGCTGGAGCATGACGAGCGTTACCGCCGCTCCGAGGAATTCATCCGCGCGCTCAAGGGCATCTGGACGCAGGACAACTTCACCTTCAAGGGCGACTTCTACCGCTTCAATAACTACACGCTGAGCCCCAAGCCCGTGCAAAAGCCCCATCCGGAGATCTTCCAGGGCGGCAGCTCGCGCGCCGCGCGGGACATGGCCTCGCGCGTGTCGGACTGGTACTTCACCAACGGCAACACGCCCGAGGGCGTGAAAAAGCAGATCGACGACATCCAGGCCAAGGCCGCCGAGACGGGCCACCGCGTGCGCATCGGCATCAACGCCTTCGTCATCGCCCGCGACACCGAGGAAGAGGCCCGCGCCGTGCTCAAGGACATCATCGACCACGCCCATGTGGAGGCCGTGCACGCCTTCGGCGACGCGGCCAAGCAGGCCGGCCAGGCCTCGCCCGAGGGCGAGGGCAACTGGGCCAAATCCACCTTCGAGGACCTGGTGCAATACAACGACGGCTTTCGCACCAACCTCATCGGCACGCCGCGCCAAGTCGCCGAGCGCATCGTGGCACTGAAGGCCGTGGGCGTGGACCTGATCCTGGCCGGCTTCCTGCACTTCATCGAAGAAGTCGAGTACTTCGGCGAGAAGGTGCTGCCGCTGGTGCGCGAGCTGGAAGCGCGGGGGCTGGGCGCACCCGCCAGGGCCGCCATCGGCGAGCCCGCCGAGGCCGTGGCCGCCTGACCCGCACAGGCACAACGCCCCACCCGCCGCCGCCCACCCTCCAACTGGCGCCCCCGCCCTCCCGCCGCTCGCCTGCGCGACGCGGCGCCGGGCGCAGCCTGGCCCGGAAAGCCCTGAACCACCATGTCCAGCACCCTGTTCGACGGCACCCTGGCCCCGCCCGCCACGGCACCCGCTGCACCGCGCCGCAGCGCCGAGCGCGCCGGCGCGGTCACGGGCGGCACCCCGCCACCGGCCGCCCCGCCCGCGCTCGAACTGCAGGGCATCGATCTGTCATTCGGCGGCGTGCACGCACTGCGCGGCATCGACCTGCGCGTGGCCCCGGGCGAGCTGCGCGCCATCATCGGGCCCAACGGCGCGGGCAAGAGCTCGCTGGTCAACATCATCAGCGGCCTGTACCGCCCCGACGCCGGCCGCGTGCGCATCGGCGGCGATTCCTTCGCCCAGGTGCCCACGCCCCGGCTGGCGCACCTGGGCGTGGCGCGCACCTTCCAGAACCTGGCGCTGTTCAAGGGCCTCTCCGTGCGCGACAACATCGCCCTGGGCCGCGTGCACGCCGCCCGCGCCAGCTTTGCCGAGCAGGTGCTGGGCTGGGGCCGGGCGCGCCGCGAGTGGCGCGATGCGCGCGAACAGGCGCGCGAGGCCATCGACTTCCTGGGGCTGGGCAGCGTGCAGGACCGGCTGGCCGGCGGCCTGCCCTACGGCCTGCAAAAGCGCGTGGAGCTGGCGCGCGCGCTGGTGGCACGCCCGCGCCTGTTGCTGCTGGACGAACCCCTGGCCGGCACCACCGCGGGCGAGAAGAGCGAGATGGCCGCGCTCATCCGCGCCGCGCGTGACCGGCACGGCGCGGCGGTGGTGCTGATCGAGCACGACATCGGCATCGTGCTGGGCCTGTCGGACCGCGTGGCGGTGCTGGATTACGGCCGCAAGATCGCCGACGGCACGCCCGCCGAGGTGCGCGAGGACCCAGCCGTGATCGACGCCTACCTGGGCGTGGCGCACGACCAGGAAACCTCCCCACCCGAAACAGAGGCGCCGTGATGGAAGGCTTCGACTTCGCCTTCCTTGCCGAGGTGCTGATCGGCGGGCTGCTGTCCGGCGTGATGTATTCGCTGGTGGCCATCGGCTTCGTGCTGATCTACAAGACCTCGGGCGTGCTCAACTTCGCGCAGGGCGCGCAACTGCTGTTCGCGGCGCTGACCTTCGTGAGCCTGGTCGAGCGCGGCCTGCCGTTCGCACTGGCATTGGCGATCACCTTCGCGCTGATGGTGGCGCTGGGCCTGGCCATCGAACGCGTGGTGCTGCGCCCGCTGGTCAACCAGCCGCCCATCACGCTGTTCATGGCCACGCTGGGGCTGTCGTACGTGATCGAGGGCGTGGCCCAGCTGGTGTGGGGCACGCAGGTGCATTCGCTGGAGCTGGGCGTTTCCGATGCGCCCATCGAGATCGCGGGCGTGCTGGTCTCCACTTTCGACCTGTTCGCGGCCGGCGTGGCGGCGGTCATGGTTGCGGTGCTGTCTGCGTTCTTTCGCTACACCCGCGTGGGCCTGGCCTTTCGCGCGGTGGCCGACGACACCTTCGCCGCCCTGGCTGTGGGCCTGCGCCTGCCGGTGATCTGGGCCACCGTGTGGTCCGCCGCCGGCGTGATCGCGCTGGTGGCCGGGCTGCTGTGGGGTGCGCGGCTGGGCGTGCAGTTCTCGCTGTCGCTGGTGGTGCTGAAGGCGTTGCCGGTGCTGGTGCTGGGCGGCTTCGACTCCATCCTGGGCGCCATCGTGGGCGGGCTCATCATCGGCGCGCTGGAAAAGCTGGCCGAGGTGTACCTGGGCGCCTACGTGGGCGGCGGCATCGAAAGCTGGTTCGCCTACGCCGCCGCGCTGCTGTTCCTGCTGGTGCGGCCTGGCGGCCTGTTCGGGCAGCGGCCGGTGGAAAGGGCCTGACGCCATGGCAACCCCCACCCTTCAACCCGGCACCCATCGCACCCCCTGGCCCCTGTGGGCCACGCCCGCCATCGCGCTGGCATTGGCCTACGGCGTGGTGCCGCTGCTCGCCACCGACTACGTGTTCGACGCGCTGCTGATTCCCTTCCTCACCCTGTCGCTGGCCGCCGTGGGGCTGAACCTGCTGACCGGCTACGCGGGCCAGCTCTCGCTGGGCTCGGCCGCGTTCATGGCGGTGGGCGCCTATGCGGCCTACAACTTCCAGTTGCGCGTCGAGGGCCTGCCGCTGCTGGCGGCCATGGCGCTGGGCGGCGTGGCCGCCACGGTGGTGGGCGTGGTGTTCGGCCTGCCCAGCCTGCGGCTGCGTGGCTTCTACCTGGCCGTATCGACCCTGGCAGCGCAGTTCTTCGTGCAGTGGGCCCTGACGAAGTTCGGCTGGTTCAGCAACCACAACCCCTCGGGCGTGATCGACGCACCGCCCATCGCCGTGGCAGGCGTGGCCTTCGGCACGCCCACAGGCCGCTACCTCTTCGCGCTGACCGTGGTGGCCGTGCTGACCGCGCTGGTCTGGCGTGTGACGCGCACGCCCACCGGCCACCATTTCATCGCCGTGCGCGACAACGAGCTGGCCGCCCGCGTGATCGGCGTGCCGGTGCTGCGCGCCAAGCTGCTGGCCTTTGCGCTGTCTTCCTTCGTGATCGGCGTGGCGGGCGTGCTGTGGGGCTTCGTCTATCTGCGCACGGTGGAGCCGGCGGGTTTCAACCTCGACCGTTCTTTCCAGATCCTTTTCATCATCATCATCGGCGGCCTGGCCACGCTGCGCGGCGCCTTCCTGGGCGCGGCGCTGATCGTCGTGTTCCCGCTGCTGCTCTCGCGCCTGGGCAGCCTGCTGCTGGGCGCGTGGTTCGACTCGGGCGTGCTGGAGCTGTGCCAGCGCATCGCTCTCGGCGCGCTCATCGTGGGCTTTCTCATCGCCGAGCCGCGCGGGCTGGCGGCGCTGTGGGAACGGGCAGTCGCCCGGCTGCAGCGCACGCGGCCGCCGCCCCCGCAGGGCGCCTGACCGGTTCCTTTCCCGCACCCCGCCATTCCCCTCTTCCTTTCTCTCCACAGGAGCGCATCGCATGTCCCTCGTCCGCCATTTGAAAACCGCCTTGCTGGCCGCCGCGCTGGCACTCGCCGGGCTGCAGGCCGCGCAGGCCCAGGCCGCCAAACCCCAGGAACAGTTCTTTCCGCTGCAGAGTTACCGCGTCGGCCCCTATGCAGCCGGCGGCACGGGCTTCTTCGGAGGCTTCATCGACTACCTGAACCTCGTCAACACGCGCGACGGCGGCGTGGGCGGCGTCAAGCTGACGTGGGAAGAAGGCGAGACGCAGTACGAGGTGGAGCGCGGCGTGGAGGTGTACGAGCGCCTCAAGACCCGCCCCGGCATCGCCGCGTGGAACCCGCTGTCGGTGGGCATCGCCTACGCGCTGATCGACCGGGTGACGGCCGACAAGGTGCCGCTGCTCACCATCAACCACGGCCGCACCGACACCACCGACGGGCGCGTGTTCAAGTACATCTTCCCGCTGCTGGTCAACCCGTACAGCGAGACCTCGGGCATCGTGAACTACCTGGGCACGAAGGCGGGCGGCACGGAGAAGCTCAAAGGCAAGAAGATCGTGGTGCTGTACCACGGCTCGCCCTATGGCAAGGAGACCATTCCAATCTATGAATTGCTGGCCAAGCAGTACGGCTTCACGGTGCAGCAGATCGAGGTGCCGCACCCCGGCAACGAGCAGCAGTCGCAGTGGCTGACCATCCGCCGTGCCAAGCCCGACTTCGTGGTGCTGCGCGGCTGGGGCGTGATGAACCCGGTGGCGCTCAAGACCGCGCAGAAGACCGGCTTTCCGGCCGACCGCATCGTGGGCAACATCTGGTCCAACTCCGAGGAAGACGTGATTCCTGCAGGCGACGCCGCCAAGGGCTATGTCGCCATCACCTCGGTGGCGCCCGGCACGCAATACCCCGTGCTGCAGGACATCGTGAAGACCGTCTATGACGCCGGCAAGGGCAACCTGCAGGACAAGAAACGCATCGGCAGCGTGTACCACAACCTGGGCGTGCTCAACGGCATTCTGAACGTCGAGGCCATCCGCATCGCGCAGGCGAAGTTCGGCAAGCGCACCCTCACCGGCGACGAAGTGCGCTGGGGCCTGGAGAACCTGAAGATCGACGAAGCCCGCGCCGCCGCCCTGGGCGCCAAGGGCCTGTTCCATTCCATCCATGTGACCTGGGACAACCACGAAGGCGACGGCCGGGTGGCCTTCCAGCAGTGGGACGGCACGCAGTGGAAGGTCGTCTCCGACTGGATCGCGCCGGACTGGAAGCTGCTGCGCCCGATCATCGAAAAGTCGTCCCTGGCCTATGCCAAGGAAAAGAACGTGAAGGTGCGCCAGAGCATCGACGACTGACCCGCCCCCTTCTTCACCCCACCCGGAGCGACGCCATGACCGACCTCTACCGCACCCCTTCCATCCTCGGCCCCGGCTACGAAGCCATTGCCGAAAAATACCGCCCCATCTTTGCGCGCATCCAGGCCACGGCGCTGCAGCGCGAGCAGCAGCGCCAGCTGGGCCACGACGCCATCCAGTGGCTCAAGGACGCACACTTCGGCGCCCTGCGCGTGCCCGTGGAGCACGGCGGCGACGGCGCCACGCTGCCGCAACTCTTTCAGCTGCTGGTGGAGCTGGCCGAGGCCGACTCCAACATCGTGCAGGCGCTGCGCGGGCACTTCGCCTTCGTCGAAGACCGCCTGAACGCGCCGCGTGACGCGGCCAACATCGTGTGGTTGCGGCGATTTTCCGAAGGCGACCTGGCCGGCAACGCCTGGACCGAAGTGGGCAACGTGGCCATCGGCGATGTGATCACGCGCGTGACGCCAAAGGCGGACGGGCGCTGGGTGGTCAACGGCCGCAAGTTCTACAGCACCGGCAGCATCTTCGCGGACTGGATCGACCTGTACGCCCGCCGCGACGGCCCGGGCGACGGCGACGGACTGGACGTGATCGCCGCCGTGCGCGCGCGCCAGCCCGGCGTGACGCACCACGACGACTGGGACGGATTCGGCCAGCGCACCACCGGCAGCGGCACCTCGGTGTACGACAACGCCGAGGTGGAGCCAGAGAACATCTTCCTGTTCACCGACCGGTTCAAGTACCAGACGGCCTTCTACCAGCTGTTCCACCTGGCCACGCTGGCCGGCATCGCCCGCGCCATCACGCGCGACGCGGCCGCCCAGGTGCGCGGGCGAAAGCGCATCTTCAGCACCGGCAACGCGCCCAGCGTGGCGCAGGACGTGCAGGTGCAGCAGGTGGTGGGCGAGGTTTCGGCCATCGCCTATGCGGCCGAAGCCACCGCCGTGCGCGCCGCGTTTGCCGCCCAGCGCGCCTACGACGCTCACTGGCACGGCACGCCCGAGCAGGAAAAGCAGGCCAACATCGAGGCCGAGCTGGAATCCGCGCAGGGCCAGGTGGCGCTCACCGACCTGGTGCTGCGCGCGGCCAGCCAGTTCTTCAACGGGTTGGGCGCCTCCGCCGCCAGCAGCGCACAGTCGCTGGACCGCCACTGGCGCAACGCGCGCACCGTGGCGTCGCACAACCCGGTGATCTACAAGGCGCGCATCGTGGGCGACTGGCACATCAACGGCACCGAGCCGCCCTATGTGTGGCAGATCGGCGCCGGCCCCGGCCGGCCCGCGGCGGTGGCGCCCGCACCGGCCACCGATGCCGGCGCAGCCAATGCAGCGCAGGCGCGGCCCCTGGCCCGCGCGGCCTGAGTGGGCGAGTGAACGCCATGGCAAGCCCAGCCCCCGCACTGCTCAAGGTCGATGCGGTGCAGGCCGTGTACCAGGGCGCCATCGCCGCGCTGCACGGCGTGGGCTTCGAGGTGCGTGCCGGCGAGATCCACGCGCTGCTGGGCGCCAACGGCGCCGGCAAGTCCACCACGCTCAAGGCCGTGTCGCACCTGCTGCCGGCCGAACGCGGACAGGTCACCGCCGGCCGCATCACCTACGACGGGCAGGACGTGGCACACGCCAGCCCGGCCACCCTGGTGCGCGCCGGGCTGGTGCCGGTGCTGGAAGGCCGGCACTGCTTTCCCAGCCTGTCGGTGGAGGACAACCTGGTCACCGGCGCCCTGGGCCGCAGCGCCCGGCGCGGCGAGATCGCGCACGACCTGGAGCGGGTGTACACCCTCTTCCCGCGCCTGCGCGACAAGCGCCGCACGCCCGCGGGCCTGGCATCCGGCGGCGAGCAGCAGATGACCGCCATCGGCCGCGCGCTGATGTCGCGCCCGCGCCTGCTGGTGCTGGACGAGCCCTCCATGGGCCTGGCGCCGCGCGTGGTGCAGGAGATCTTCGCGCAGTTGAAGCAGCTGAACCGCGAGGAAGGTTTGACGCTGCTGGTGGCGGAGCAGAACTCTGCGGTGGCGTTGCAGTATGCGGACCGCGCTACGGTGCTGGATGCGGGGAAGGCGGTGCTGTCGGGGCCTGCGGATGCGCTGCGGGAGCGGGACGAAATAAGGCACTTTTACTTCGGTCAGGGCGCGCAGGCACTCGCAGCGTGAGCTGCCGGTTGACCGAATCGGGCAGCGTGATCATTAATGGCGTGGAGGCGGACTGGAGCGGCGCAGCCGGCTGAATGGACAAGTCCATCAAGGACGCCCAGCTCACCTCGAAGTCTGCTGAAGGCTGATTGCAGTCATCCAACCTTGGTCGTCAAGCGTGTGCTATCTGCCAACTGCTGTCGTAGTAGCAGCTTAGGCAAGAGGCCATTCTTGCCTGTAGCCACTTCAATGTAATCGCGCGAGCTGTTGAATTGCCTGGGCGAAATCGTTGAACGCGCCATCGCGGGACCCCATCAGCCGAACGTCGAGGCCGTGGCCCGAAGAAAGGTGCAGTCTGTTGTATCGGCAGACAGGGAGCTGTCGGTTGTTTTTAAATCGCCGGTCAGGCCCGCCCTTCTTGTTCACGTACTGCCATGTGTGCTCAACGACAGTCGCATCGCGAGGTACTGATTCATGCTCAATGAACTGTGATGGGAAGCTCTCTACATTCAGATTTACATAGCTGATGGCACCGACCGCCTTTCCCTGGAAGGCAAGCACGCGGTCCGGATAGAAAGCCAATGTCGTTCGGCCACTTGTCAAGACGGGCACGTCCACATTGGCCAAGACCCCCGGCGCTTGACCTACCACACTGTACGATTTACCGAACTTCAACCCGTGCGCCGCACCACCTGTGTACTTTGAGTCTGCGTACATGGAAGTTTCTAGAACGGAGCGAAGCTTGTGAATGGAGCCTGTCCGCTCTGCTGCCTCGACAACGGCAGCGAACGCCTGTGTCGTCCTGTCGTCCGGCTCAAAGAAAAGAACCGTCAATCGCTTCATATGATCCCGATGGCGTACCCATGCAGTTAGCGCAACTCCGAGCAAAAAAAGAGTCCACACTATCCACGACGGCCAGCCTTGCACGAACTGCCGACCCCAGATGAAGAGAAGCAGAAGCCCTACACCAACGAATGGCCAGAGTTGCACTTTCTTCGCCTGTTCGTTCATGGCATCGAGCAGTTCGTCACCGTTGGAATCGGCCAAGGTTAGAACGCTTTGCACATCGTGTTCCACAGAATGAACGATGTTCGAGTCTGGCGTAGATGGTGGCGACACGTGCGGCATGGGTGTGCGCATTTGGTCGGTCGCAGCTAACGCCGCAAATGACTTGCGATTTCCGCCCAAGCTGGTTCTATATCTGAACCCGCCAACACCTGCACTGATGTACGCCCCACGGGGCCCTGTGCCAACGCGCAAGCCCTTGATGCCCGCCGAAACCCCTATGCCCGAACCAGAAAAATTGAAGCGCACCCCTCCAAATCGGACGCTGCGCGAAAAACTCAATCCCATATAGTCCCTCTCTTGATGATTTGTAGCGAAAGATAGGCCAGTGGCTACGTCCTTCACCTGTTCGCGTCCAATCGCCAAACATGTTGCTCTTTTGCACGTAGCCACCAGCGCAATGACGCCTGTTTGTGCAACAACGCCCTCTGGATTAACACAGCTCCGAAATGTCCTGAAGCATCTACAAACTACTTGAATTCGCGTCCCATCAGGAGTGCGGTTTCAAGTCGAATGCGGCTTGCCTCGCGAAGCCTCTGCATACCCAACTCGCGAGCCATTGCTATGACAGATTCTTGTTCTGAGAGCCCTCGGTGCAATACCCAGCGAGCGAGCGACAAAAGCTCCGCCGTGCAGATTTCTTCTACGCTGCGAGCGCTTTCATCGTCTGTTGGACGACGGAAAGGTATTTCCTCGCATGGCTCAAGTTCGCGAGGCCAGTAGAAGGTTCCACCGGCTTCCTCTGTGGCTTTAAAGCGCTGTTGCGCGACCCTCTCGATCCGTTCCTGAATCCGGCTACCCGTTCGTTGAAAACCATGGGCCCGCGCGATGCGTCGGGCCAGAGCTGTATCTAATACTGGTCCCTCACGGGTGACTATCCAATCGACCATTTGCTGTAACACCGCGTCATAGCTGGGCTCGTAGAACAAGTCAGCAGAGATGGTGTTGGCGGGTACCGCATCGCTGGGTTGCGATGCCTGAAAACGGTGATCTGTTTGGTCGTCAGGGGCCTTGTTTTCCGCAACTGGTGAAGGCGATGCCGCGCGCGCATAGACCACCTCTGGCTGCGCTGCGGCTTCCAACGGAGCGCTAACAGCGGGCAGCCGAAGGCCCGATGCAGCGCGTGCAATAGCTGCTTCGGTCTCGTTGATCACGTCAAGGCTAGGCTTGATATCTGTACCACTCGGCTCGATGGCTGCATCGTCAGGTCGCTCGATGGCTTCACTGGCTCGCTGTCCCCGTTCTTTCTCAAGCAGTTCAGTTAGCACTGCGTGAACACGCTCCAGGGTCCCGCCCGGATTCACCCACCAGTCAGTAGACCAGATGCGCACGATTTCCCAGCCAAGTCCACGTAGAACCTGTTCGCGCAATTTGTCCCGATCGCGTGCGGTAGCAGAGCGGTGGTAGGTTGCACCGTCGCATTCAACTCCCGCTAGATAGCGACCCGGAAAGTCCGGGTGCACCACGCCCAGGTCAACGCGGAACGACGAAGCACCAATCTGGCTGTGCACCTGCCAACCTTTTCGTCCCAACGCAGTGGCCACAACGGCTTCGAAAGGACTTTCAAAATCACCCTGACTGCCGTGGTGCGCTTCTGCCAATGCGCGAGGCCCGAATTCTGCAAACTCAAGGAAGTGCTTCAGATCACGCACGCCAGCCGCCTTGGTGCGAGACAGGTCCATTTGCTCCCCTCGAAGGCTGGAGAAAACCCGTAGCTCATGCCGGGCGCGGGTCACAGCCACGTTCAAGCGCCGTTCACCACCGTCGCGATTCAGTGGGCCGAAGTTCATCGACACGGTACCTGCCATGTCTGGCCCGTAGGTGATCGAGAAGTACATGATGTCTCGCTCGTCTCCCTGCACACTCTCCAGGTTCTTTACGAACACCGGTTCGAGCTCCATTTCAGAAAAGTAGGGTTCCAAGCCAGGGTCTTTTCGGCGCTCCGCATCAAGCAAGTCTTCAATTAGTCCCTGCTGTTCAGAGTTGAATGTCACGACACCAATGGTCAGACCTGACTCCCGAAAGCCCTGGTGCTTGAGTCGACCGACTAGATCCGCCACTAGGGCTTGTGCCTCTGGTTGATTGATTCGGGCTCCCCCTTTCTCGTAGCGTCCCGTCACCAAGTGAAAGCTGACGGCGCGGTCGTCGGTGACGGGAGACGGAAAAGTGACGAGGCCCCCCCCGTAGTAACGGTGGTTGCTGAAGGCGATCAGGCTTTCGTGGCGCGAACGGTAGTGCCATGACAGGTTGCGCGTGGGCAGGCTGGCACCCAGGCACTCGTCGAGGATGCTCTCCAGATCGCCCTCCACGACGTCGTCGTCACCGTCAGTGCCTTCGCTGCGGCCGAAGAAGTTGGTGGGCGGCAGTTGCTTCGGGTCTCCAACCATCACAACCTGCTTACCACGGGCCATGGCGCCAATGGCGTCCCACACCGGAATCTGCGACGCCTCGTCGAACACAACTAGGTCGAAGTTGCTGGCCTCGGCTGAGAGGTACTGCGCAATCGACAACGGGCTCATCAGCAGGCAAGGGGTCAGCCGCAACACCACCGACGGAATCTCTTGCAGCAGTTGACGCAACGGTTTGTGCTGTTTCTTCTTGGTGATCTCGTGGCGCAGGATGCCCCACTCGCTGTTGCGTTGGATGTTGTCGGTTGCCGGCAGGTTGGCGCACAGTTTGGCGCGAATCCACTCGCGGGACACTTTGGTGAACTCGTCATCCAAGGCGCGGAACTCCTGGATACGAAGCTCGTGCTCAGCGGAGACAAATCGCTTGAGAACCTCGTCTTCATCCGCAGCTTCGGCCAGCCACCAACGAGCGTAGTTCACTTCGAACGCGGCGGGCACCTGTGCTGGGGTCACGTCACCCACCTCGATAGCGCCCACCAGTGCAGGGAGTCCTGCATTGCGCGCATCGACCTGTGCGTGGCGCCAAGCGCACCACGCGTGCAGGCCGTGGTGATGAGACTCCAATTGCACCGCCATCTCAACCAACTCTACAGGCTCAAGGCCTGCGATCACAAGACGGACGGTGTCTGGCTGCGCGGCGTTGTCGCAAAACTGTTCTGTCGCGCGGTTGAGGTCAGTGAGCTTCGCTATGACCCCGTGACAGGCTTGCCCAATCACTCCAGAGTCACCCAGATCAGAGCGGCGCGTTGCTAGCACCTGATGCAAGCTGCGATACGCCTCGGCAGCGGCAGAAGGATCCAGACCAAGACCGGTCAAGCCAGTCTTCAGTGAAGCATGGAACTTCATTGCTCGCTCGATCCCGTCGCTGTCGGTATCCAATGCACTCCAGACCCCAGGGCATTCGGTAGCGAGACCAGCCATGGAAAGCAGCCGTGCCTCCACCGCACCGCGTCTCTGCAACCACTCATGCTGCTGCTTTAGGGCGGGGCCACATCGCCCTTCGGCCACCTCCTGATGCGGTGCCTGCAACATGCCCCTTTGAAGCAAGGCCAATCGCTCGCGTTCAAATGCGAGCGCTGAGCGAAGAAGTGCGGAATCGGTGTAGTG
Organism: Acidovorax sp. BLS4; assembly: GCF_032929295.1. Classification (NCBI taxonomy): domain Bacteria; kingdom Pseudomonadati; phylum Pseudomonadota; class Betaproteobacteria; order Burkholderiales; family Comamonadaceae; genus Acidovorax; species Acidovorax sp. BLS4. The sequence continues at coordinate 2,698,796 of NZ_CP136797.1, read as the reverse complement.
CCCTTGCCAAAGTCCATGGCTGCTTTCCGAGAGCGATGCACACTCGGCCAAACCATGATCCAGGTCCAACAAACTCTTCAGGCGTTGGACCTCGCGTGTCCAACGCTCGCCGCAGTACCCCTCTGAAGCTGCGCCCAGGCCCTCCAGCGTGAATGGCTTGCGCATACGTGCGGCATGCAGAGCCGTGTTAGCTTTCAAGGCGCTGCGGGCGTGATCAACCCGAGTTTTGATGCCAGCCCACAAGCCTTCAGCAGCAGCACCCGGATTCAGTTGCTGGACTTCTTCACGTAGGCCCTTGATGCGCACGAGCGCAGCCAAATCATCGGCAACACGTGGCTCACCGGTGCCGTCGATGACCCCTTCAAGCAAGCTGCGCACTTTTCGCTTGCCCAGCCAAGACATTGGCCATAGCGCCTTTTCAGCCTTAGCCCAATCGCGCTGCAGCTGCGACACATTGAGCTGTCCCACACCTGATCCGTACTTCACGGAAAGACCAGCGCGCAGTTGGCTCATTTCCTCAATCAACTGCACCCCGCGTTCGATTTCATCGCTGACGGCAGGTGGCCAGGGCGTTCCGAGTTCCGAGTGCAGGTTTCGGTGCGTGTCGAGCAAGGCGAGCGCTCGGGACAAGCGATTCTGCAGCTCTGCCTGCCACGGAGGGGACATCTTCGACGAGATTTCCCGGTGTTGCCCGAGCAGATCATTGCCGGTTTTCAAGGCAGCGCAGATGGTTTCACTCTCAGGCAGCGCGCAGAAACTCCAATCTTGAGCCGATGCTTGAGGCAAGGCCTTGACGAGTACACCGAGCGCCGAACGGGTTTGACGATGCAGTGCTGGCCATTCCAAGCTGAGCATTTGCCCGAGGGCTTGTACTGCCGACTGGAAGTCACGGCAAGTGGTTTGCAGTGTTTGCGCGGATCTGACCATTTCCTGTTGCCACTTGGCGGACCATTCCGTGACGTGCACAGGCACCAGTGGGCCGGTCAGCAACCGATCAGGATTAACCGCCGCCGCGTTGGCCTGCAACCTACCGGCGAGATTGCGCAGTTCGGTCAGTGCAGCCTCGTCGTGCGCACGCGGAGATGCCCAGCCGAATCGCAGGTCCGGCAACGCATCGCCTCCAACGACACACCCGATGGCTTTGAAGATCGTCCAACCGTTTCTATGGCGGTGGTGAAGGCGCTCAACATAGGTGGACAGCTGCTCGCGTACTTGACCCAGTTGCCGCGCCTTGGCTTCCCAGGTGGCAGCGTCCACCTCACCTTTGGACTCCCAGGACTTCTGGAGCTGGCTCAGTACGTCGAGCTTACGACTCTTATTTGAATGCAATTCGAGGCAGAACTCCCCCAGCCCGACTTCGCGCAGGCGGCGGAAGACGACATCCAGCGCAGCGATCTTTTCAGCCACGAAAAGTACGCGCTTGTTTTCAGCCAGACATTGGGCGATCAGGTTGGCGATGGTCTGGCTCTTGCCGGTTCCTGGCGGACCGATCAAAACAAAGTCCTTGCCTCTGGCTGCAGCCATCACGGCAGACAGCTGGGACGAATCTGCGGGGAGTGGGCTGAATACCTGCTGAGGTGGGTATTCGGTGTCCAGCCTCCGGGCCTCGGGGAAGGGCGTTGTGGATGGGTATGGTTCGCGCGGCGAGTCGATCAGGTGTGCCACCACTGGCGACTTGCGCAAGTCTTCGGTGCGATCTGACAAGTCCTTCCACATCAGGTACTTAGCAAAGGAGAACATCGACAGTACAACGTCTTCGCTGACCTCCCAGCCCCGGATGTCTTTGATGGCGTTGCGAACGCGCTTCCAGATACCAGCGATGTCCAGACCAGACTCATCACGTGGCAGGTCCCCAGCGGCAATACCCAACTCCAATTGGAAATCCTGCCGAAGCATCTCGACCAACGTTGGATTGAACAACGCTTCATCTTCATGTTCTTGTAGCGTGAACCCCGACCGGGCGCTTTTGCGGTTCAGAGTGACGGGCAACAAGATCAAGGGGGCTTTGACCCGAGAGTCCGTCTTTTCAGGGCGGGTCCAGACCAGGAACCCGAGCGCGATGAAAAGTGTGTTGGAACCACCCTCTTGCATCGCATTGCGGGCGCCTCGATACAACTCAACCAAGCGTCCTTCCAGTTCTTGATCTTCCAGCCGAATGCATACCTCACGGCGCTTCAGGGCGTCCTTTGCATGCGCTTTGCGGAGGTCTTCAAGGCTTCTGGCCTCGTGTAGTTGTTGGCTGCGAGGGTCCTGCCCTTGCATGAGTGCAGGGCTGGGCAGCAGCTTGATTGTTTGCCCTTCTGCCAGGGTGTCTTCCAGTTCTGGTGCTGCCACGTCCAGCAGCAAAGCTCTCTTACCCTGCTTGAAGTTCAGTAGTGTGTTTCGTAGAGACAGATCGAGCAGTTTGCGTTGCCACCGGGCCAGTCGGTCTTTGGGATCAAGTTCAGATGTCGGCGTATCTGTGATGGCGTCGTCTGGTAGGTCCGGGGCATCCTCAATACTGATCGTTCCCGCTGGTTCCGCCTCAACTGATACCGCCTCTGCTGTAGCGTGCGCCTGAGCCAGCGGCTTGATCCGTGACATGCGCGCGCGCTTCACGTCGATGACCAGTTCAAACTTGTCTTCTTCCTCCTCTGACAACTGACGGTTTGCATTGGCGATGGCCTGGCTGAAACTCACAGCTTTTCCCTGAGCCGCGAGGGTTGTTTCGAAGACCAACATTTCCTGTAGCTTCAAGCGCTTTCTCACCGCTGTGACGTCATCGACCACAGACGTAGAAAACTCTTCGTCCCGTAGCCATACACCGACAAATGCGTGACCATGTGTGAATATCAGCAAGGGGTTGAGGTGTGCCTGCTCCAGGCATGCGGCGAACATCAGCGCAAGATCAAGACAGGTGGCTAATCCACCATCAAGCACCTGTGAAGGACTGCGAACCTTCTGCCCAGCGTGCTCAAAGCTGGCGGGCGGCAGCGCGTAGTTGAGCTTGCGCTGCAGCACTGCAGCCCAGATACTCGACGCCAGCTCCCATGCCCGTTTCGAGCCATGGGTGTAGCCATCGATCGACCCTGACCTTCCTCCCGTCTGCAATGCCAAGGCGGCACTTTTGAGCAACCGGTCGATAGCTTGGTCGTTCGGCTGCACGAATGCCGCCACCATCTCTGGCAGGTGACCAATACCGCCCCATTGATTTCGCGCCAGAAGTTCTACAGCAGACTCGTGCCTTGCAAGAACTTCATCCGATTGCTTGCGACTGCGCAATTCGAAGCGCAGAGAAGCTGTTTCAGCTTCCGTCAAGCGCGAAAGGAGGGCGCCATCCAGCTGAACGTCGAGATCACGCAGGTGATAGCTCTCGCCTGCGCCGACCGATTCCACATTCCAGACGCGAGGCTTTACGAAGGCCGGCTCGGAAATCAATTGAACGGTCAACTCGCTGATCAGCGACAAGGTCTCATTGACGATCACTAACTCGTGCAACGCGGGTACCGCGTTCTGGAAGGCTGCGAGGTTTAGTTTTTTCGCAGCGCTGATCTGCAATCGAACCGTGGGAGGTGGCGCCTCTGTAACAACAGAATTTTCAGGCGTACCAGCCTCTTTCAATGGACCTGACTCCCTTGTCATGTACGTTCTCCTTTGCTCCGCATATTGTGAAGCGTGGGTAACGTTGTAACAAATATTAATTGACTGTTACTGGTCAAATGACAGGTTGATGGGGTACGTCCATAGCGGCCGTTGGCGGACTTACGCTTATAGCGGCTTACGGGAGCTTGGCCGCTTCCGCCTCAATCCCACAGTGTGTCGTGGCATCCCACCGCAACGAACACGGCCTAACGCCCATCAGCGACAACTCTTCCAACGCATTCCCCAGCAGCGAATCCCCCCAACGAATCCCGCATATCGATGCGCCGATTCCTTCGCACCACGCAGCCGCCTCTCGCCCTCCAATCGGGGCATGACTGCAAGACCGGCACTGCAACAACACCTGCCCGAGATTCCCACCGACGTGGCGCGGATCGCCACCGATGCGCAAGCCATCGCCGCCGCCCACCGGTTGGCGGCTGAATTCGCCCCCGGCGCCTCCGAGCGCGACCGCGATCGCCGCCTGCCCTGGGACGAACTCACACGCTGGTCCGCCAGCGGCTTAGGGTCCATCACCGTGCCGCGCGCCTACGGCGGCCCACAGGTGTCCTACGCCACGCTGGCCGAGGTGTTTGTGATTCTGAACGCGGCCGATCCGTCCATCGGGCAGATTCCGCAGAACCATTTCGGCGTGCTGGGCGTGCTGCGCGAGATCGGCACCGAGGCGCAGAAGCAGCGCTTCTACGGCGAGGTGCTGGCCGGCCGCCGGCTGGGCAATGCGGGGCCCGAGCGCAAGGTGGACGGCGCGGCCACCATCCTGCAAAGCGGCACCCGGCTGCGCGCCACGCCGCACGGCCTGCGCCTGACGGGCAAGCGCTTTTATTCCACGGGCGCGCTGTTTGCGCACCGCATTCCCGTGCGGGCGCTCGACGACGCGGGCCGCGCCGTGCAGGCCTGGGTGCCGCGCGATGCGCCGGGCGTGGCCGTGGTGGACGACTGGGACGCCTTCGGCCAGCGCACCACCGCCAGCGGCACCGTGGTGTTCGACGACGTGCCGGTGGATGCCGACGATGTGCTGCCCCTGTGGCAGCTGGCCGACCGGCCGGGCCTCTATGGCCCCTCGTCGCAGCTGCTGCAGGCGGCCATCGACCAGGGCATTGCCGAAGCGGCCGTGGCCGATGCGCAGCGCTTCGTGCGCGAGCGCGCCCGGCCCTGGGTGGATTCGGGCGTGCAGCATGCGCACGACGACCCCTACGTGATCGCCGACGTGGGGCGCCTGCAGATCGACCTGCATGCCGCGCGCGAAGTGCTGCGCGAGACCGGCGAGTTGTTCGACACCCTGGCCGCGCAGGCCACCCTCAGCGCGGAGGACAGCGCCCGCGCCTCGGTGGCCGTGGCCGAGGCCAAGGTGCTGACCACCCGCATCGCGCTGGAGGCGAGCGAAAAGCTGTTCGAGCTGGCCGGCTCAGCCGCCACGCGGGCTGCGCCCAACCTGGGCCGCCACTGGCGCAACGCGCGCGTGCACACGCTGCACGACCCCGTGCGCTGGAAGCTGCACCTGATCGGCAACCACCGCCTGAACGGCGCCCTGCCCGCGCGGCATTCCTGGAACTGAGAGCGAACCCATGGCCTTGTTGCAATCCATTGAACCGCTCGCAGCCGCGCCCACGCCGGCCGAGCCCGCCCCGGCCTTGCCCGCGGCGCGGCCGCCGCATCGCATCGCCACCGACACCGAGGCCCTTGCCGCCGCGCAGCGCTATGCCGCGCGCATCGCCCCCGGCGCGGCCCAGCGCGACCGCGAGCGCCTGCTGCCCTGGGACGCGCTGGACGATTTCGTCGCCACCGGCCTGTGGGCGATCACGGTGCCGCGCGAGTACGGCGGCCCGGGCGTATCGGCCGGCACGCTGGCCGAGGTCACGGCGCTGGTCAGCGCGGCCGACGGCTCCATCGGCCAGATTCCGCAGAACCATTTCTACGCACTGGAGGTGCTGCGCGTGGGCGGCACCGACGCGCAAAAGCGCTTCTTCTACGGCCGCGTGCTGGCGGGCGATCGCTTCGGCAATGCGCTGGCGGAGATCGGCCACCAGGACTTCCAGCGCCGCACCCGCCTGGTGCCGGATGGCGAGGGCTTTCGGGTGCAGGGGCGCAAGTTCTATTGCACCGGGGCGCTCTATGCGCACTGGATTCCCACGCTGGTCGTGGCCAGGGAAGACGGGCGCGATGTCACCTACCTCGCCTTCGTTCCACGCACCGCCGAGGGCGTGCACGTCACCGACGACTGGGACGGCTTCGGCCAGCGCGTGACGGGCAGCGGCTCGGTGCAGTTCGACGACGTGCGGGTCGAGGCCGAATGGGTCGTGCCGTTCCTCGCATCTTTCGAGCGGCCCACCCCCATCGGCCCGCTGGCGCAGATTCTCCACGCGGCCATCGACCTGGGGCTGGCGCGGGGGGCCCTCGCGGCCACGCTGCCCTTCGTGCGCGAGCATGCCCGGCCCTGGATCGATGCGCGCGTGGAGCGCGCCGCCGACGACCCGCTGCTCATCCAGCAGGTGGGCGAGACCGCCGTGCGGCTGCGCGCGGCCGAGGCCCTGGTGCGCCGCGCCGGCCGCTTCGTCGATGCGGCCCAGGCCGACCCCACCGAGCAGAGCGTGGCCGAGGCCTCCATTGCCGTGGCCGAGGCGCGCGCGCTCACCACCACCGCTTCGCTGGATGCCGGCACGCGCCTTTTCGAGCTGGGCGGCACCTCGGCCACCACGGGCCAGAAGGGCCTGGACCGCTTCTGGCGCAACGCGCGCACCCACACGCTGCACGACCCGGTGCGCTGGAAGTACCACGCCATCGGCAATTTCCACCTCAACGGCCGCATTCCGCCGCGCCACGGCGCGATCTGATTTTTTTCTTTCAAAGACCCAGCGACGACCATGAAGCCACGCCGTTTTCTGCACGCTCTTTTCACGTTCTCCACGTTCATCGGCGCGGCCCTGTTTGCCGGCAGCGCCTTGGCCGCACCGCTCAAGATCGGCGTGGTGCCGGGCATCTTTGCCGACTCGGTCGAGGTGGCGGCCAAGGAGGCCAAGGCCCAGGGACTGGACATTCAGGTGGTGGAGTTCACCGACTGGACGACCCCCAACGTGGCGCTGGAGTCGGGCGACATCGACCTGAACTACTACCAGAACAGCAACTACCTGGCGAACGCCGTGCGCAGCAAGGGCTTCAACTTCGTCAGCGTGCAGCCCGGCATCCTGTCGTACCTGGGGCTGTACTCCACCAAGCATAGATCGTTGGCCGACGTGCCCAACGGCGCCAAGGTCGCCATCGCCAGCGATCCCGTCAACATCGGCCGCGCCCTGCGCCTGTTGCAGCACGCCGGGCTGATCACGCTGCGCCCCGACACCGGACTGCTGGGCACGCAGGCCGACATCCGCTCCAACCCGAAGAATCTGCAGTTCATCGAGATCGAAGGCCCGCAACTGGTGCGCGCCACGCAGGACGTGGACCTGGCGCAGGGCTTTCCTTATTTCATCATTCCGTCGAAGGCGTTCGATGCGACGCGGGGGCTGGCCTACACCAGCTATGAGGACGACTCCTGGGCGATCCAGTTCGTGGCGCGCAAGGACAAGGCGGCGGACCCGCGCATCGCGCAGTTCCTGACCATCTACCAAAACTCCGACGCCGTGCGCAAGGCGATCCACGCCTTCTACCTGAACGATTCCAAGCTCTACCGCCTGACCTGGCTGAAGCGCTGAGACCGGCACAAGGACCGACCGTGACACAAGCGAAGCGCCACATCCTGCTCAACGCGTTCAACATGAACTGCGTGGGCCACATCAACCACGGCCTGTGGACGCACCCGCGCGACCGCAGCACCGACTACCGCACGCTGGCCTACTGGACCGATCTGGCCCGCACGCTGGAGCGGGGCCTGTTCGACGGCCTGTTCCTGGCCGACATCGTGGGCACCTACGACGTGTACCAGGGCAACGTGGACGTGCCGCTGCGCGAATCCATCCAGCTGCCGGTGAACGACCCGCTGCTGCTGGTGCCGGCCATGGCCGCCGCCACGCAGCACCTGGGCTTCGGCGTGACGGTGAACCTGTCGTACGAGGCGCCCTACCTGCTGGCGCGGCGCTTTTCCACGCTGGACCATTTGACAAACGGGCGCATCGGCTGGAACGTGGTCACCGGCTACCTCGACAGTGCCGCGCGCGCCATGGGCCAGCCGCAGCAGCTGCCGCACGATGAGCGCTACGAGCGCGCCGACGAATACCTGGAGGTGCTCTACCAGCTGTGGGAGGGCAGTTGGGAAGACGGCGCGGTGCGCCGCGACAAGGCCGCACGCGTGTTCGCCGACCCGGCGCGTGTGCACCCAGTGCAGCACCACGGCCGCTATTTCGACGTGGAGGGCTACCACCTCAGCGAGCCTTCGCCGCAGCGCACGCCGGTGCTGTTCCAGGCCGGCAGCTCGGGCCGGGGCCAGCAGTTCGCGGCGCGCCATGCCGAGTGCGTGTTCATCTCGCCCCCCAACAAAGAGGCTGCGCGCAAGACCGTGCAGGCCCTGCGCGAGCAACTGGTGCGGGCCGGCCGCCGGCCCGATGACGTGAAGGTCTTCGTGGGCGCGGCGGTGGTGGTGGGCCGCACCGAGGCCGAGGCACGCGAGAAGCACGCGGACTACCTGCGCTACGCCAGCCGCGAAGCGGGTTTGGCGCATTTCGCGGCCAGCACCGGCATCGACTTCGCGCAGTACGACCTGGACGCGCCGGTGGACTACTCGCCCGGCAACGCCATCGAATCGGCCACCCGCACGGCCCAGCAGCACGGCTGGACGCGCCGCAAGCTGCTCGAACTCTTCTCGCTGGGCGGCCGCTACCCCGCCATCGTGGGCGATGCGCAGCAGGTGGCGGATGAACTGCAGTCGTGGGTGGCCGAGACCGGCGTGGACGGCTTCAACCTCAGCCGCACCGTGGTGCCCGAAAGCTACGAGGACTTCATCGACCTCGTCATTCCGGAGCTGCAGAGCCGCGGCGTCTACAAGACCGCCTACGCCGAAGGCACGCTGCGCAGCCGCCTGTTCGGCGAGGGCGACCGGCTGCCGGCCCGGCATGCGGCGGATGCGTTTCGGCGCCAGGCCCCCAGCGCCGCCGCCCACCGGCCGCCCCAACCCCATCCTGCCCTGGAAGCACAGCCATGAAACGCCTGGTCCAACGCCTTCTTTCCTGGCTCGCGGCCTTCGCTGCCGCGACGGCAACCGCGCAAACACCCGCGCCACCGCTGCGCATCGGCGTTACGCCCGGTTCGCTGGCCGATTCCGTGCAGGTCGCCGCGCAGGAGGCGCGCCAGCAGGGGCTGGACGTGAAGGTCATCGAGTTCACCGACTGGACCGCGCCCAACACCGCGCTGGCCGCGGGCGACATCGACCTCAATTACTTCCAGCACCAGGCCTTTCTGGACAACGCCATCCGCGAGCGCGGCTATGCGTTCGTCAGCGTGGCCACCGGGCTGCTGCCCAACATCGGCCTGTATTCGCTCAAGGTGCAGCGCTTTGCCGACCTGAAGGACGGCGCCCGCGTGGGCGTGGCCAACGACCCGGTGAACCAGGGCCGCGGCCTGCTGCTGCTGGAAAAGGCCGGCCTCATTCAGCTCAAACCCGGGGTGGGCGCGCGCGGCAGCGTGAACGACATCGTGGCCAATCCGAAGAAGCTGCGCTTTGCCGAGATCGAAGGCCCGCAGCTGGTGCGCGCCCTCGACGATCTGGACCTGGCGCAGGGCTACCCGGCGCACTACGTCAATGCCGGCAAGCCCCAGGTGGCGGGCAGCGCGCTGCTGTATTCGGGCATCGACGATCTGGCCTATGCGATTCGCTTCGTCGCGCGCCAGGACAACGCGCAGGACCCGCGCATCCAGCGCTTCGTGAAGGTCTATCAAGACTCGCCCGCCGTGCGCGCGCAGATCGGCAAATCCTTCGCCGGCAATGAGCGGCTTTACAGCCTGCCGTGGCTCGCCAAGGCCGCGCATTGACGCATTCCTGGACTCGCCCCCGACGCCTTCCTCACCTTCGATTCCTCCCACCCCAACGACCGCCTGCCGCGGCCCCTGACATGCCACTCCATCGCCTCTTTCTCGCCCCCCTCCTCGCCCTCTCCGTGCTGGGCGCCCTGCCCGCCCATGCGGCCGACAAGCTGCGCATCGGCGTGCTGCCGGGCGTCTATGCCGACGCCATCGCGGCCGCCGCCAAGGACGCCAAGGCGCAGGGCATCGACGTCACGGTGACCGAGTTCACCGACTGGACCACGCCCAACGTGGCGGTGGACTCGGGCGACCTGGACATCAACTTCTTCCAGCACCAGCCGTTCCTCGATAACGCGATCCAGAAGAACGGTTTCAAGCTGGCCAGCGCGGGCACGAGCTTTCTGGCCAACATCGGCCTGTATTCGCTCAAGCACAAGACCATCAACGAGGTGCCGGTGGGTGGCAAGGTCGGCTTGGCCAACGACCCGGTGAACCAGGGCCGCGGCCTGCTGCTGCTGCAAAAGGCGGGGCTCATCCAGCTCAAGCCCGGGGTGGGCTTCGTCGGCACGGTGGACGACATCGTGCAGAACCCCAGGAAGCTGAAGTTCGTCGAGGTGGAAGGCCCGCAGCTGGTGCGCATCACCGGGGACGTGGACCTCGCCCAGGGCTACCCGCACTTCATCGTGGCGTCGAAGGCGTTCGATCCGTCCAGCGGGCTGGCGTATTCGGGCGTGGAAGACGCGCGCTTCGCCATCCAGTTCGTGGTCAAGGCCAACCGCACGCAGGACCCGGTGATCCAGAAGTTCGTGAAGGTGTTCCAGAACTCCGACGCGGTGAAGGCGGCCATCGACCGCGCCTTCGCGGGCGACAAGCGCCTGTACGTGCTGACCTGGACCCAGCAATGATGCGCGCGCCCCGCTTCTTCCACTTCAAGGCCGCCGCCCTGGGCTGGCTGCTGGCCGCCTCCGCCCTCACCGCGCACGCGGCCGACGTGATCCGCATCGGCTCCACGCCCGGCGTCACCTCCGACGCGGTGGAGGCCGTGGTGGCCGAGGCCAAGGCCCAGGGCCTGGAGGTGAAGCTGGTCGAGTTCACCGACTGGACGCTGCCCAACGAGGCGGTGAACAACGGTGACATCGACCTGAACTTCTTCCAGCACCAGGCGTTTTTGAACAACGCCATCCAGGAGCGCGGCTATGCGCTGCAGCTGGTGGGCCTGGGCCTGCTGCAGAACATCGGCATCTATTCCAACCGCATCCAGCGCCTGCAGGACGTGCCCGACGGCGCCAAGGTGTCGGTGGCGAACGACCCGGTGAACCAGGGGCGCGGCCTGCTGCTGCTGCAGAAGGCCGGGCTCATCAAGCTGCGCCAGGGCAACGCCGTGGGTGCCAGCGTGAACGATGTGGTCGAGAACCCGAAGAAACTGCGCTTCTATGAGATCGAGGGCCCGCAGCTCATCCACTCGCTGCAGGACGTGGACCTGGCCGTGGTGTGGCCCAGCTACTTCGTCAACGCCGGCAAGAAGGAGCAGGCCAGCCGCGCGCTGCTGTATTCGGGCATTGACGACTCGTTCTATGCCATGGGCTTCGTCGCGCGCAAGGACAAGGTGCAGGACCCGAAGATCGCCCGCTTCGTGCAGCTGTTCCAGCAGTCGCCCAAGGTGCGCGAGGTGGTGTCCGCGCGCTTCAACAACGACCCCAAGCTGTACACGCTGCCCTGGAAGACGCCATGAGCCTGACCGCCGCCTCCCCTTCCCCCGTCTGGCGCAGCGCTGCCGGCACGGCCCCCTCGCCCGCCACGGCGCCTGCCGGGGCACCGCAGCCCCGCGCCGGGGCGGCACCGCCGCCTGCGCCATCGGCGGAGGCCGGCGCTGCATCAGGCTCCGTGATCTTCGAGCAGCTCGGCAAGGTGTACGCGTCGTCCGCCGGGCCGGTGGCGGCGCTGGAGGACATCAGCCTCCAGATCCCGGCCGGCAGCATCTTCGGCATCATCGGGCGCAGCGGCGCGGGCAAATCGAGCCTGCTGCGCACCATCAACCGGCTGGAATCGCCCACCTCGGGCCGCGTGCGGGTGGATGGCACCGACATCGCCACGCTGGACGACGACGGCCTGGTGGCCTTGCGCCGGCGCATCGGCATGATCTTCCAGCACTTCAACCTGCTGGCCGCCAAGACGGTGTACGACAACGTGGCCCTGCCGCTGCGCGTGGCCGGCTGGCGGCCCGCCGCCATCCACCAGCGGGTCGAGGAGCTGCTGGCCCTGGTGGGCCTCTCGGACAAGCACCGCACCTACCCCGCGCGCCTGTCGGGTGGGCAAAAGCAGCGCGTGGGCATTGCCCGGGCGCTGGCCACGGCGCCGGAGATCCTGCTGTGCGACGAGGCCACCTCGGCGCTGGACCCGGAGACCACGCATGCCATCCTGCAGCTGCTGCGCGACATCAACCGGCGCTTAGGGATCACCGTCATCCTCATCACGCACGAGATGAGCGTGATCCGCGAGATCGCCGACCAGGTGCTGGTGCTGGAGCAGGGCCGCATCGCCGAGCAGGGCGAGGTGTGGAAGGTGTTCGGCGCGCCACAGCACGACGCCACGCGCGCGCTGCTGGCGCCGCTGCAGCACGGCCTGCCCGACGATCTGCAGGGGCGGCTGCAGGCCGAGCCACCGGCACACGGCGGCTACCAGCGCATCCTGCGCCTGGGCTACACCGGCGAGGGCGGGCTGGAGCCCGACTTCGCGCGCATCGCCCAGGCCCTGCACAGCCCCGTCAGGCTGGTGCACGGCGGCGTGGACCGCATTCGCGGCCATGCGCAGGGCCGGCTCATCGTGTCGCTGCCCGGCACGGTGACGCTGCCTGATTTCGTCCATCTGGTGCAAGGCCCTGGCGCCATTGCCCATTCCATCGAGGTGATCGGCCATGTCGCTGACGTTGAGCATTCCCTTTGAGCGCTACACCCAGGCGTTTCTCGACACGCTGACGATGGTGGGCACGTCGGCCGCCATCGCCTTCGTGGCGGGCATTCCGCTGGCGGTGCTGCTGATCGTGACCGCGCCCGGCGGGTTCCTCGCCTCGCCGCGCATCCACCGCGGCGTGGGCAGCGTGGTCAACGGCTTTCGGGCGACGCCCTTCATCGTGCTGCTGGTGGCGCTGATTCCGTTCACGCGGCTGGTCACCGGCACCACCATCGGCGTGTGGGCGGCCATCGTGCCGCTGGCCATCAGTGCCACGCCGTTCTTCGCGCGCATCGCCGAGGTGAGCCTGCGCGAGGTGGACCCCGGCCTGATCGAGGCCGCGCAGGCCATGGGCTGCCGCAAGTGGCACATCGTCTGGCACGTGTACCTGCCCGAGGCGCTGCCCGGCATCGTCGGCGGCTTCACCATCACGCTGGTGGCGCTGATCAGCTCGTCCGCCATGGCGGGCGCGGTGGGCGCGGGCGGGCTGGGCGACCTGGCTATCCGCTACGGCTACCAGCGCTTCGACACGCAGGTGATGCTGATCGTCATCGCCGTGCTGATCGCGCTGGTGTCGCTGGTGCAGTTCAGCGGCGACCGGTGGGTGCGCTGGCTGCGCAGCCGGTAGCGCGTGGCGGGTGACCGGTGGAGCCGCCGTGGCGCTGGCTGCACGCCTGGGGAAACGGGATGCGCGTCAGCAGCCCGTCTTCCAGGGATTTACAAGCCAAATCGGCCTCCAGCGCATGATCAACTAGGGCATATTGCTATCAAAAATATAGTGCGAGGATGTGCCGCCGCGCCCCGGCTCGTTCGTCAGAACGCGTGGGCGTGCCGCAGCGCATCCAGCACCCGCACGCGCAGGGCGCCCAGCGATTCGTCTTCGCGCCGGCGCGGGCGGGGCAGCGGGTTGTCGATGACCTGCAGCTCGGCGCCGGCGCGCGCCTCCAGCACCACCACGCGGTCGCTCAGGAGGAGCGCCTCGTCCACGTCGTGCGTGACCAGCAGCAGCGCCAGGCCGTGGCGGCGCGCCACCTCGGCCAGCAGTTGCTGCAGCCGCGCGCGGGTGAAGGCATCGACGGCGGAAAAGGGTTCGTCCAGCAGCAGCAGGCGCGGCCGCGTGAACAGGCCCCGGGCGATGGCCACGCGCTGCGCCTGGCCGCCGGACAGCTGCTTCGGCAAGCGGTCTTCGAAGCCCGCCAGCCCCACTTCGGCCAGCAGCTCGCGCACCTGTGGGTGACTGCGCCCGGCGCGGCCCAGATCGAACGCCACGTTCTCGGCCACGGTGAGCCAGGGGAACAGGCGCGGCTCCTGGAAGATGAAGCCGATGTCCTGCGTGATGCCCTGCTGCGGCTCGCCGGCCAGGCGCACGTGGCCGTCGTACTGCGTGTCCAGCCCCGCGACGATGCGCAGCAGCGTGCTCTTGCCGCAGCCGCTGGCGCCCACGAGGCTGACCACCTCGCCGGGGGCGATGTCCAGCGGCACGTTCTGCAGCACGGGCTTGTCGCCGTAGGCCTTGCGGCGCACGCGGACCTGCAGCAGCGGGCCGCCCTTCGCATCCTGGGCCTGCAGCAGCGGGCCGCCCTGCGCATCCTGGGCCTGCAGCAGCGGGCCGTCCACAGCGAGAGACGCTGGAGCGATGGCGTCTTGCAATGCAGTCATCGTTGGTTCAGTCCCGCGCAGTGCTGTCATAGGTGTCGCGCCAGGCCAGCAGGCGCTTTTCCAGCCAGGCCATGCCCGTGTCGGTGACCTTGCCCAGCAGCGCCAGCAGCACGATGGCGGCCAGCACGATGTCGGCGCGGCCCATCTCGCGGCCGTCGGTCAGCAGGTAGCCCAGGCCGCGCGTGGCGGCGATGAGTTCGGCCGCCACCATGAACATCCACGCCAGGCTCAGGCCGTTGCGCAGCCCGGTCAGCACCGCCGGCAGGGCGGCCGGCAGCAGCACGCGGCGCACCATGGCGACGGCGCCCAGCCGGTACATGCGGGCGGCCTCGACCAGCTTGCGGTCCACGTCGCGAAAGCCCGAGGCCACGCCCATGTAGACCGGGAAGAACGCGCCGATGGCAATCAGCGCGATCTTGGACGCCTCGTCGATGCCCAGCCACAGCAGCAGCAGCGGCACCCAGGCCAGCGACGGAATGGCGCGCAGCGCCTGGAAGGTCGGGTCCAGCAGCCCTTCGGCCCGGCGCGAGAGCCCGACCAGCGCACCGATGGCGATGGCCAGCACGGTGCCGATGGCAAAGCCCGCCGCCACGCGCGCGCTGCTGGCGAGCACATGGCCGGCCAGGCCCTGCCCGCCGAAGGCGATCAACGTTTGCACGATCTCGGTGGGCGCGGGCAGCAGGTGCGGGCTGACCCAGCCGGCGCGCACGGCGCCTTCCCACACGGCCACCACCCCGGCCGGCAGGATCCAGCCCGTGCCCAGCACGCTCCAGCCCCGGCGGCGCGGTGCGGTGCGGGCGGTCTCCACGGCCGGGCCGATGCCGGACCATTCCTGCGGGTGGGCGGACATGGCGCGGTCAGGCCGGCGACGCCGCCGGCGCATTCGTCACGCTGCGCGCGAACTGCGTGTCCACCAGGTCGGTGACCACTTGGTTCAACGCCGTGCCGGGCCGCACCAGGGCTTCGGACAACAGCAGCGGGGCGGCGCCCTGCAGCGCGGCGATGTGTTCCTGCGACGGCTGCGGGTTGGACAGATCGGTGCGCAGCTTGAGCTGCAGCAGCGCCACCTCCAGGCTGACCTTGGCCTCCTCCGACAGGATCCTGGCCGCCTCGGTGGTGTGGGCCAGGATCCATTGGCGGGCGCGCTCGTAGCCGGCCAGCACGCGGCGCGTCTCGGCGGCGCGCTGGGCCAGGAACTCTTCGCGCACGTTCAAAAAACCGTAGGTGTTGAACGCCACGTTGCGGTAGATGAGGCGCGAGCCCGCATCCAGCTCGCTGGCGGCCATCAGCGGATCGAGCCCCGCCCAGGCGTCCACGCGGCCCTGCTCCAGCGCGGTGCGGCCGTCGGCGTGCTGCAGCGCGACGATCTCCACGTCGTTGCGCTTCAAACCGGCCACCTGCAGCGCACGCAGCAAAAAGAGGTACGGGTCGGTGCCCTTGGTGGCGGCGACCTTCTTGCCCTTGAGTTCCTTCACCGACTGGATGGGCGAATCCTTGCGCACCACCAGCGCCGTCCATTCAGGGCGCGAGAAGATGTACGGTGCCCGGATCGGGTTGCCGTTGGCCTTGGACAGCAGCGCGGCCAGCCCGGCCGACGAGCCGATGTCGATGCTGCCCGCATTCAAATACTCCAGCGCGCGGTTGCTGCCCGCGCTGAACACCCACTTCACGGCCGTGCCGTCCTGCTTGAACGACTCTTCCAGCCAGCCGAAGCGGCGCAGCACCAGGCTGGAGGGCGAATAGGTGGCGTAGTCCAGGCGCAGTTCCTTGAGCGGCTGCGCGGCGTGCGCGGTGTGCGAGGCCAGGGGCCCGGCCAGCGCTGCGGCGCCGGCCGACAGCAGGGTGCGTCGTTGCATGGTGGTGGGTTCCCGGTGAATGCGGTGAGGGTGCGGCGCAGTATCGGGCGCGGCTTGCCGCACGGCCAAGAACGTTATTCGTCTATTTTTATGAGAAACCTGCCGCCCCTGGCGTGCCCCTGACGCGCCCCTGAAAACCGGCCGGCTGGCCTGCACCAGCCGCCGCAGGCAAGCAGCAAATTGCGCACGAATCACCCAGCAGGCCGCTGCGCGCACGGCGCGGCGGGCCGGTGCAACCCACGGCGACGCGGGTTGCACCGCGCCCCATGCCCGCCCGGCAGGCCGCGGCGCGCGCATCGGCCAAAAACCGCATAAGCACGCGCGAATTCCGCATGTGGCGAGCCCGCGCGCCTGCGCACACTGGACCCACTCGCGGCGGCGGGCGCCCCTGGCCCCTGACCGCCCCCACCCCTTTGCCGGCGCCCCACCCATGTCCTCACGCGACCCCCAACTGCACCCGCCCGAAGCCCCGCCCACGGCACCCGCCTCGCCCCTGCCCACCGCCCAGGCGCTGGCCGACCGCTTCGCCGCCACCGCTGCCGAGCGCGATGCCCGCGGCGGCACGCCGAAGGCCGAGCGCGATGCGCTGCGCGCCAGCGGCCTGCTGTCGCTCTCCATCCCCACCGCGCAGGGCGGCCAGGGCGCCGACTGGGCGACCACGCTGCAGACCGTGCGCACCCTCGCGCAGGCCGACAGCTCGCTGGCCCACGTCTACGGCTTTCACCACCTGCTGCTGGCCACCGTGCGCCTGTTCGCGCGGCCCGAACAGTGGGTGCCATGGCTGGAGCAGACAGCGCGCAAGCAATGGTTCTGGGGCAACGCGCTCAACCCGCTGGACACGCGCACCGCCGTGCGCCGCATCGGCGACTGGTACGACTTCTCGGGCAAGAAGAGCTTTTGCTCGGGCGCGCTGGATTCCGAGATGCTGGTCGCCTCGGGCATCGACGAACACACCGGCCAGTTGCTGATCGCCGCCATTCCCACGGCCCGCGCAGGCATCACCCTGAACGGCGACTGGAACAGCTTCGGCCAGCGCCAGACCGACAGCGGCAGCGCCCTGTTCGAGAACGTGCGCGTGGAGGGCAGCGAGCTGCTGCGCGACCCCGGCCCGCTGACCACGCCGCGCTCGTCGCTGCGGCCGCTGCTGGCGCAGCTGGTGTTCGTGCACCTGTTCCTGGGCCTGGCCGAGGGCGCGTTCGCGCAGGCGCGGCACTACACGCTGAACGAGTCGCGCCCCTGGTTCCGCTCGCCCGCCGAACGCGCCAGCGAAGACCCGTACATCCAGTCGCACTACGGCGAATTCTTCGTCGGGCTGGAGAGCGTGCGCCTGCTGGCCGCGCAGGCCGCCGCCACGTTCGATGCGGCCTGGGCGCAAGGCGACGCGCTGGACGCCGAAGGCCGGGGCCGCGTGGCGGTGGCCGTGGCAACGGCCAAGGTGGCCTCCACCCGCGTGGGGCTGGACGTGACCAGCCGGCTTTTCGAGACCACCGGCGCGCGCGCCACGCACGGCGCGCTGCGGCTGGACCGCTTCTGGCGCAACCTGCGCACGCAGACGCTGCACGACCCGGTGGACTACAAGCTGCAGGAGCTGGGCGACTGGGCGCTGCACGCCAGGGTGCCGGCGCCGTCGTTCTATTCGTGATCGCCCGGCACGATCGCTTTCAAACTCCAGGCTGAAGACCATGGCGACCCTCCCCGCATGGCCCGCCGCACCGGCCCGCACCGCCACCGCCACGCCCGCCGCCCCCGAGGCCGGCCTGGCGTGGATCTTCGAAGACCCGCGCTCCAAGGCGCTGCTGGCCGAGGTGGAGCAGGTGGCGCCCAGCGACGCCGGCGTGCTGATCACCGGCGAGAGCGGCACCGGCAAGGAACTGATCGCGCGCTACCTGCACAGCCGCAGCCCGCGCAGCGCCGCGCCCTTCGTGGCCGTGGGCTGCGGCGCGTTCTCCGAAGCGCTGGTGGACTCGGAGCTGTTTGGCCATGAAAGCGGCGCCTTCCCCGGCGCCTTCGGGGCGCAGCCCGGCTGGTTCGAGGAAGCCCATGGCGGCACCATCTTCCTGGACGAGGTGAACGACCTGCCGCTGGCCGTGCAGAACAAGCTGCTGCGCGTGCTGCAGCAGCGCGAGGTGGTGCGCGTGGGCGGGCGCCAGCCCATTCCCATCGACGTGCGCATCGTGGCCGCCGCGTCGGTGGACCTGCAGGCGCTGGTGCTGCAGCAGCGCTTTCGCAAGGACCTGTACTACCGCCTGAACGTGGTGAGCCTGGAGGTGCACACGCTGCGCGAGCGCCCGGGCGACATCGTGCCGCTGGCGCGCCATTTCATCGACGCCTACAGCCGGCGCCTGGGCTACCCGCGCCCGCAGCTCACACCCGCCGCCGAACGCGCGCTGCAGCAGGCGCCCTGGCCCGGCAACGTGCGCGAGCTGGAAAACACCATCCACCGCACGCTGCTGCTGGGCGATGGCCGCACGCTGGACGCCGCCGATCTGCGGCTGTCCGGCACCACGCGGCCGGGCACCGAGCCCGAAGCCCCGGCGCCAGCGGCGCCAGCGGCGCCGCCGCAGGCGCCGAACCCCTCGCCCCCGGGCCTGCCGCTGCTGCGCCAGGCCGTGCGCCAGCTGTGCGAAGCGCATGTGCCCGCGCTCTACCAGACGGTGGAAGACGCCGTGCTGCTGGAAGTCTTCCGCTGGTGCCACTACAGCCAGAGCGAGGCCGCACGCGTGCTGGGCCTGAGCCGCAACGTGGTGCGCGCGCGGCTCATCCGCCTGGGCGAGGTCGGCGCGCCGCGCCGCGCCGGCGCCGATGCGGGCGCGCCACCCGCCGAATTCCCATCCGACACCGATTCCGAAAGCCCTTCCCCATGAGTCCGACCCCCGACCTCTTCTGGTTCCTGCCCACCTCGGGCGACACGCGCTACCTGGGCACCTCCGACTTCGGCCGCGCGCCCACCAATGCCTACCTGCGCCAGATCGCGGTGACCTCCGAGCAGCTGGGCTACGACGGCCTGCTCATTCCCACCGGCAGCTCGTGCCTGGACCCGTGGGTGACCGCCGCCAGCCTGGTGCCCGTCACCCAGCGCATCAAGCTGCTGGTGGCCCTGCGCACCTCGCTGGGCAACCCCACCGCGTCGGCGCGGCAGGCCGCCTCGCTCGATCAGGCCCTGGGCCCCGGCCGCCTGCTGCTGAACGTGGTGCCCGGCGGCGATGCGACCGAGCTGGCGGCCGACGGCGTGTTCTACAGCCACGACGAGCGCTACGCCGCCAGCGACGAGTTCCTGACCCTCTGGCGCCGGCTGCTGCAGGGCGAGAAGGTCGACTTCGAAGGCCGGTACCTGAAGGTGCAGGGCGCGCAGAACTTCTTCACGCCGGCCACGCAGCCCTACCCGCCGCTGTACTTCGGCGGCTCGTCGCCTGCCGCGCACGCGCTGGCCGCGCGCCATGTCGATGCCTACCTGACCTGGGGCGAGCCACCCGCCGCCGTGGCCGGGAAGATCGCCGACGTGCGCGCCCGCGCCGCCGCCGCAGGCCGCGACCTCGACCGGCACCCGCTGCGCTTCGGCGTGCGCCTGCACGTCATCGTGCGCGAGACCAGCGAAGAGGCCTGGGCCGATGCCGACCGCCTCATCAGCCGGCTGACCGACGACGACATCGCCCGCGCCCAGCAGAACTACGCGCGCATGGATTCCGAGGGCCAGCGCCGCATGGCCGCGCTGCACGGCGGCCGGCGCGACCGGCTGGTGGTGGGCCCCAACCTGTGGGCCGGCGTGGGCCTGGTGCGCGGTGGCGCGGGCACCTCGCTGGTGGGCAATGCGCAGGAGGTGGCCGAGCGGCTGCAGGAATACGTGGACGTGGGCGTGGACCGCTTCGTGCTCTCGGGTTACCCGCACCTGGAAGAAGCCATCCGCTTCGCCGAGCTGGTGTTTCCGCTGCTGCCCGGCCGGCAGGCGGTGACGCTGCGCGACCAGTCGCTGACCGGCGGCGCGTTCGACATCCGGGCGAGCCGGCCGGCGGCGGAATCAGCGGCAGCGCCTGTGCCGGAGACCGCTCTATAAACCGCTGGAAAAAGCCATATCAGCCATTTAATTAATAGCAAACACCAAGATCCGATGGCGATTCACGGAACGGCCACGCCTCTTTCGCAAGCGAGTCCAACGCGTGTCGGCGACCATTACTGTCGGCGAAGGTACGTTGACCAAATCCAATGCGCCCCCCATGCGAAAGCCGCGCAGATGAGCATGTACGGCACCAGCGCGGCGTAAAACCCGACGGGATCTGAAGACTGAAAAATGGTGCGCCCAGCACCCGCTTTTGAAAGCGCCTGCACTTTTCCCGAACTCAAGCTGTTGGCAATGCCCATCGAACATGCCAAAGCAAAACCCGCGAGGATCAGCACGCATGTCCAGTAGCCCAGTCGTTCGTACTTGGAGGATTTCATCGGTTTCCTGAAATTGCACCCACGGCCCGCTTGCGCTGACAGCCCCCCGCTTCGGCACCCAAAGCATGCACGGAGGGTGCTAGATCGTCCTAGAAGGTTTCCCAATCATCGTCCGACCGCGATGACGGCGCAGTGGCCCGAGGGGCCGCCGGTGCCGGCGCGGCAGGCGCCTTGGACTTGGTGGCGGGGGCGGACAGCGCGGGCGCGTTCGCGGCGGGTTTGGCGGTGGAGGGAGCCGCGGATTTCGCAGCCGGCTTCGGTGCCGGCGATGCGGCCGCAGCGGGCGAAGGCGTGGCCGAGACGGCCGGGCGCGGCGGCACCGGCTGGGCCGCCACACGGGCGGGTGCCGCGACCGGGGCCGCACTGCGCGAAGGCGCGGCCGCCACCGCCGCCAGCGGCACCGCCCCGGCGTCCACGCGGAACTGCGACACGGCCTCGCGCAGGCGCTTGGCCTGCTCTTCCAGCGACGAGGCCGCCGCCGCCGACTCTTCCACCAGCGCCGCGTTCTGCTGCGTGGCCTGGTCCATCTGCACCACGGCCTGGTTCACCTGGTCGATGCCCGAGGACTGCTCGGTGGACGCGGCCGAGATCTCGCCCATGATGTCCGTCACGCGCTGCACCGAGGCCACGATCTCCTGCATGGTCGCGCCCGCGCGCTCCACCTGGGCCGAGCCCGCGCCCACCTTGCCCACCGACTCGTCGATCAGGCCCTTGATCTCCTTGGCGGCGGTGGCGCTGCGCTGGGCCAGGGCCCGCACCTCGCTGGCCACCACGGCGAAGCCCCGGCCCTGCTCGCCGGCACGCGCCGCTTCCACGGCCGCGTTCAGCGCGAGGATGTTGGTCTGGAAGGCGATGCCGTCGATCACCGCGACGATGTCCGCGATGCGGCGCGAGCTGCCCGCGATCTCCTGCATCGTCGCCACCACCTCGCCGACCGCCGCGCCGCCGCGCTGGGCCACCGCCATGCTGCTGGCGGCCAGCTGGTTGGCCTGGCGCGCGCTGTCGGCGTTCTGCTTCACGGTGGACGACAGCTGCTCCATGCTGGCGGCGGTTTCCTCCAGCGACGCGGCCTGCTGCTCGGTGCGCCCGCTCAGGTCGCCGTTGCCCAGCGCGATCTCGCGCGAGCCGGTGTGGATCTCCTCCACGCCCTGGCGCACCTGCGTGACCATGCGCGCCAGGCCCTCCTGCATGGTGCGCGCGGCGCCCATCAGGCGGCCGATCTCGTTGGACGAGCGCACCTCGATGCGCGTGGTGAGGTCGCCCTGGGCGACCTTTTCCAGCAGCGCGCCGGCGTCGTCCAGCGGCGCCAGCACGTTGCGGCGGATGAACACCCAGCACAGGACCGCCAGCACCACGCCCACCACCACCAGCACGCCGGCCGCGATCTCGGCGATCTGCAGCAGCCGCACCGACTGCGCCTGCAGGGCATTGCCGCGCTGGCCTTCGGCATCGAAGAGCTGCTTCATCAGCCCCTCCATGTCCGCCAGCAGCTTGTTGCGCTGGGCGACGATCTCCTTGCCGCTGTATTCGGCCTCGTTGCCGCCGGCCAGGCCCACGGCGCCGCGCTGCACCAGGGCGGCGTAGGCGTCGAAGGCGGTGACCATCGCCGTGGCGAGCTGGCGCTCCTGCGCCCAGTCGGCGGGCAGGCCCTGCGCCACGGACTGCAGGATGGGGCGCGCCTCCTGCATGGATTTCTCGGCGCGCGTGGTCTGCGACCGCACGCTGTCGGGCGGGTCGCCGCGCAGCACGTTGCGGTGGCCCACGGCCAGGGCGACGCGGTTGTCCCACATGCGGATCTCGGCCTGCTTGAGCGCGAGCATGTCGCGGGTCGTGCGGTCCTGCACTTCGCCGGCCATCACGCCGGCGCGGGTGCCCACCCAGCCCACCCCCACCGAGACCAGCAGCGCGCCGGTGAAGAACAGCAGCACCAGCAGCAGCGCCACCCGGATGGAAAGATTCCTGAACATGCCAACCCCTTGATTGAACCGGTCCACGGCGGACCACAACCCCACACCGTTTGCAACAAAAAGTTTGCCAGAAAAAGCCGACAAAAAATGTCGGCTACCCGGTTGATTTCGACCGGTGTGTCGGCTCGGCCACGCCCGCCGCCCACGGCGGCCCCGAGATTTAAAACAAACGTTTGATTTATCGTGGTCTAATCCGCCGCGATGTCTCCCCCCCACCCTCCCGCCGCCCCGGCCGACGCCGCCGCCGGCACCCCCACGGCCCGCCTGCGGCTGCTGCATGCGGCGCTGCGGCTGTTCGCCGAGCACGGCTACGCCAAGACGTCGATCCGCGCCATCGCGCAGGCCGCCCAGGCCAACGTGGCGGCCGTGAGCTACTACTTCGGCGACAAGGCAGCGCTGTATGCCGCGCTGTTTTCCGAACCGTTCGGCGACATGCCCTCGCTGGTGGCGGACTTCACCCGCGACGGGCTCGACCTGCGCGAGGCGATGCAGCGCTACTTCCGCGGGGTGCTGGCCCCGCTGCAGCACGGCGAGATGGCGCGCCAGTTCATGCGGCTGCACATCCGCGAGATGCTGGAGCCCACCAGCCAGTGGGAAAAGGAACTGGAGCAGGACGTGCGCCAGCCCCATGACGCCATGGTGCGGCTGCTGGGCCGGCACCTGGGCGTGGCCGGCCCCGACGACGACCTGCACCGGCTGGTGCTGGCCATCACCGGCCTGGCCTTCCAGATCTGGTGCCAGCAGGAGGTGCTGGCCGCGATGGAGCCGCAACTGCTGGCCACCCCCGAAGCCGTGGACGCCTGGACCGGCCGGCTCACCGAATACGCGCTCGCCATGGTGGCGGCCGAGCAGGCGCTGCGCGCGCCGGCCGCGGCCCCCCGCTAGCGCCATGCCTTTTTCTGGTTGCCCATGAAAACACCCCCAACGCACCGCCCCTCCCGCGCCCTGCTGGCCCTCGCCCTGCCCCTGTGGCTGGCCGCCTGCGCCGTTCCCAGCCCCGCCCCGCGCGTGGAGGCCCCCACGCCCGCCGGCTGGCAGGCGCCGCTGCCCCACGAGGGCAGCGTGGCCGACCTGGCCCGCTGGTGGGAGCGCGCCGGCGACCCGCTGCTGGCCGAGCTGATCGCCTCGGCGCAGGACATCAGCCCGAGCGTGGCGCAGGCCCGGGCGCGCCTGGCGCAGGCCCGCGCGGCCCGGGTGAGCGCGCGCGCCGCGCTGCTGCCCTCGCTGGACGGGCAGGCCAGCGCCAGCCGCGGCGTGAACGAGCAGGTGGGCGGCCTGGCCAGCACGGCCCAGGCCGCGCTGCAGGCCAGCTGGGAGGTGGACCTGTTCGGCGGCAACGCCGCCGCCAACCAGGCCGCGCTGCAGCGGCTGGCCGGCGCCCAGGCGCAGTGGCACGAGGCCCGCGTTTCCGTCGCGGCCGAGGTCGCCACGCAGTACAGCAGCTGGCGCCAGTGCCTGGCGCTGGCGGAGGTGGCCGCCTCCGATGCCGCTTCGCGCGGGCAGACCGCGCAGCTGTCGCGCCTGAGCGAGCGGGCCGGCTTCACCGCCCCCGCCACGCTCGCCCTGGCGCAGGCCAGCGAGGCCGAGGGCCGCGTGCGCGCCGAGCAGCAGCGCATGGCCTGCGAGATCGATCTCAAGACCCTGGTGGCCCTCACCGGCCGGGACGAATCCGCGCTGCGCGCCCGCGCCGCCGCCGCGCCGCTGGCACCGGCGCCCGACGCGCTCTTCGCCATCGAGGCCCTGCCGGCGCGCGTGCTGGCCCAGCGGCCCGACGTGTACGCGGCCGAGCGCGAGGTGGCGGCCACCAGCGCCGACGTGGGCAGCGCCCGCGCCCAGCAGTTGCCGCGCCTCACGCTCAGCGGCTCGGTGGGCCGCGGCTGGGTGCGCACGGGGGAGGCCAGCATCACCTCCAACACCTGGTCCATCGGGCCGGTGGGGCTGTCGCTGCCGATCTTCGATGCGGGCCGGCGCGCGGCGCAGGTGGATTCCGCCCAGGCGCAGTACGACGCGGCCGTGCAGCAGTACCGCGGCACGGTGCGCCAGGCCGTGAGCGAGGTCGAGCAGGCGCTGGTGCGCCTGGCCAGCACCGCCGCGCGCAGCACCGATGCGCAGCGCGCCGCGGACGGCTACCGCGCCTCGTTCACCGCCACCGAGGCGCGCTGGCGCGGCGGGCTGGCCAGCCTGGTCGAGCTGGAGGATTCGCGCCGCACGGCGCTGGCCTCCGAGACCGCGCTCATCACCCTGCGGCAGGAGCGCATGGCAGCCTGGATCGGCCTGTACCGCGCGGCGGGCGGCGGCTGGGAGGCCGAGGCCACCCCGCAGGCCGCCGCTGCGGCGCCCCTGCCCCCATCGACCCTGGCCCCTTCCGCCACGCCCGCCCAGTGAGCCGCCATGCACCTCCGCGCACTCGCCCCCATCTCCCGCTTTGTCTTCAGTCGCCGTCGTTGACCGCATGAATGGAACCCCCATGCAGCGCATGAAATTCACCCCCTCCTCCCTCCCCGCGGCGCTGGCCGTGCTGGCCGTGTGCGTGCTCGCCGCCGCCGGCGCGCTGATGGCCGCCGGCCCCTCGCGCGCGGCGGACGATGCCAAAAGCGCCAAGGCCGGCGAGCCCCGGCCCGCGCTCACCGTCACCACCACGCAGCCCACGCGCACCTCACTGGCGCAGCGCCTGCCCGCCAACGGCAACGTCGCCGCGTGGCAGGAGGCCAGCATCGGCACCGAAAGCAGCGGCCTGCGCCTGACCGACGTGCGCGTGAACGTGGGCGACACGGTGCGCGCCGGCCAGGTGCTGGCCACCTTCGCGCCCGAGACGCTGCAGGCCGACGTGGCCCAGGCCCGGGCGAGCCTGCTGGAGGCCCGCGCGAGCGCCGCCGAGGCCGCCGCCAACGCCGAGCGCGCCCGCACGCTGCAGGCCAGCGGCGCCCTGAGCCAGCAGCAGATCCAGCAGTACTCGACCGCCGGCGAGACCGCCCAGGCCCGCGTGGAGGCGGCGCAGGCGGCCCTCAACGCGCAGCAGCTGCGGCTCAAGCATGCCCAGGTGCTGGCACCGGACAGCGGCGTCATCTCCTCGCGCACGGCCACCGTGGGCGCGGTGCTGGGCGCGGGCACCGAACTCTTTCGCATGGTGCGCAAGGGCCGCCTGGAATGGCGCGCCGAGGTCACCTCCAACGACCTGCCGCGCATCCGCCCCGGCAGCCAGGTGATCGTGACGGCCGCCAGCGGCGCGCAGGTGCCGGGCACGGTGCGCATGATCGCCCCCACCGTCGATCCGCAGACGCGCAACGGCCTGGTCTATGTGGACCTGCCCATCCACCCCGATGTGCGCGCAGGCATGTTCGCGCGCGGCGATTTTCTGCTGGGGCAGCGCGATGCGCTCAGCGTGCCGCAGTCGTCGGTGGTGGTGCGCGACGGCTTCAGCAGCGTGTTCGAGATCGGCGAGGGCAGCCGCGTGGTGATGCGCCGCGTGCAGACCGGCCAGCGCACGGGCGACCGGGTGGAGATCGTCTCGGGCCTGCAGCCGGGCGTGACGGTGGTCGAGCGCGGCGGCGCGTTCCTGAACGACGGCGACCTGGTGCGCGTGCAGGCCGCAGCGCCCGCAGCAGCGGCGTCCGCGCCGGCGCCCCGGCCCGCGGCATCCACATCAAAAATGCCTGCAGCACAATAAGCACTAGGGCATCATGCTACTAAATAAGGAGCAAAACATGCTTTTGCCCGGTTGCCACCGCGGCCCCGCTGCCGCCCGCAAGGACCTGCCATGAACCTCTCCGCCTGGTCCATCCGAAACCCGATTCCGGCCGCGATGCTGTTCGTGCTGCTCTCCTTCGCGGGGATGCTGTCGTTCCACGCGATGAAGGTGCAGAACTTTCCCGACATGGACCTGCCCGTGGTCATGGTCACCGCGTCGCTGCCGGGCGCGGCGCCGGGGCAGCTGGAAACCGACGTGGCGCGCAAGATCGAGAACGCCATCGCCACCACCCAGGGCCTCAAGCACATCACCTCGACCCTGGTGGACGGCACGGCCACCATCGCGGCCGAGTTCCAGCTCGAAAAGCCGGTGCAGGAAGCGGTGGACGACGTGCGCTCGGCCGTGAGCCGCGTGCGCGCCGACCTGCCGGCCGACCTGCGCGACCCCATCGTCGCCAAGCTCGAACTGTCGTCCCAGCCCATCCTGGCGTTCGCCATCGCGTCCGACCGCCTGGACGACGAGGCGCTGTCGTGGTTCGTGGACGACACCCTCACCCGCCGCCTGCTGGCCGTGCCGGGCGTGGGCGCGGTGAACCGCGTGGGCGGCGTGTCGCGCGAGGTGCGCGTGTCGCTCGACCCGCTGCGCCTGCAGGCCCTGCGGGCCACGGCCGCGGACGTGTCGCGCCAGTTGCGCCAGGTGCAGATCGAGAGCGCGGGCGGCCGCGCCGACCTCGGCGGCGCGGAGCAGCCCGTGCGCACCATCGCCACCGTGCAGACGGCGCAGGAGATCGGCGCCATGGACATCCCGCTCACCGACGGCCGCCACATCCGGCTCGACCAGGTGGCCACCATCAGCGACACCGTGGCCGAGCAGCGCACCGCCGCGCTGCTGGACGGCAAGCCGGTGATCGGCTTCGAGGTCTCGCGCAGCCGCGGCGCCAGCGAGGTCGAGGTGGGCGCGGGCGTGCAGCGGGCGCTGGACAAGCTCCAGGCCGAGCGGCCCGACCTGCACCTCACGCGCACGGTCGATTTCGTGGACATCGCCAGCGACGAGTACGACAGCTCCATGCGCCTGCTGTACGAAGGCGCCATCCTGGCCGTGGTCGTGGTGTGGCTCTTCCTGCGCGACTGGCGCGCGACCATCGTCTCGGCCGTGGCGCTGCCGCTGTCGGTCATCCCGGCCTTTATCGGCATGCACCTGCTGGGCTTTTCCATCAACATCATCACGCTGCTGGCGCTGTCGCTGGTGGTGGGAATCCTGGTGGACGACGCCATCGTGGAGGTGGAGAACATCGTGCGCCACCTGCGCATGGGCAAGTCGCCCTACCAGGCGGCGATGGAGGCGGCCGACGAGATCGGCCTGGCGGTGATCGCCACCACCTTCACGCTGATCGCGGTGTTCCTGCCCACCGCGTTCATGAGCGGCATCGCCGGGCGCTTTTTCAAGCAGTTCGGCTGGACGGCGGCGCTGGCGGTGTTCGCCTCGCTGGTGGTGGCGCGGCTGCTCACGCCCATGATGGCGGCCTACCTCATGAAACCCATGGTGGCGCAGGAGAAGGAGCCGCGCTGGCTGGGCACCTACATGCGCGCCTCGGCCTGGTGCCTGCGCCACCGCGTGATCACGCTGCTGGGCGCGCTGCTGTTCTTCGCCGGCTCGATCGCGCTGATCCCGCTGCTGCCCTCGGGCTTCATCCCGGCCGACGACAACGCGCAGACCCAGGTCAACCTGGAGCTGCCGCCCGGCAGCCTGCTGGCCGATGCCCGCGTGGCGGTGGCGCAGGCCACCGAGCGCGTGCAGCGCGTGGGCCACGTGGCGAGCATCTACACCACCATCGGCGGCGGCTCGGCCGGCGCCGACCCGTTCGCCGGGGCCGGCGTGGGCGACCCGCGCAAGGCCACGCTCACCCTGCGCATGGACCCGCGCGGCGAGCGCCCGCGCAAGCAGGTCATCGAGCAGCAGCTGCGCGCCGCGCTGGAAGACCTGCCCGGCGTGCGCGTGAAGATCGGGCTGGGCGGCTCCAACGACAAGTACGTGCTGGCCCTGGCCAGCGAAGACCCGCAGGCCCTGGCCACGGCCGCGCAGGCGGTCGAGCGCGGCATCCGCACCATCCCGGGCATCGGCGGCGTGAGCTCCACCGCCAGCCTGGTGCGCCCCGAGATCGCCGTGCGCCCGGACTTCGCGCGCGCCGCCGACCTGGGCGTGACCAGCAGCGCCATCGCCGAGACCCTGCGCGTGGCCACGGTGGGCGATTACGACCAGTACCTGCCGAAGCTGAACCTGGCGCAGCGCCAGGTGCCCATCGTCGTGCGCCTGGACAACGCGGCGCGCGAGGACCTGTCGGTGCTGGAGCGCCTCACGGTGCCCGGCACCCGCGGGCCGGTGCGCCTGGGCGAGGTCGCCACGCTGGAGGTGGCGGGCGGGCCGGCCGTCATCAGCCGCTACGACCGCTCGCGCAACGTCAACTTCGAGATCGAGCTGGGCGCGCGCGGCCTGGGCGAGGTGACCGAGGCCGTCAAGCAGCTGCCCGCCGTCGCCCAGCTGCCCGCGAGCGTGCGCCTGATCGACGTGGGCGATGCCGAGATGATGGGCGAGCTGTTCGCCAGCTTCGGCCTGGCGATGCTCACGGGCGTGATCTGCATCTACCTCGTGCTGGTGCTGCTGTTCAAGGACTTCCTGCAGCCGGTGACCATCCTGGCGGCGCTGCCGCTGTCGCTGGGCGGGGCGTTCGTGGCGCTGCTGGTGGCGGGCAAGAGCTTTTCGATGCCCTCGCTCATCGGGCTCATCATGCTGATGGGCATCGCCACCAAGAACTCCATCCTGCTGGTGGAGTACGCCATCGTGGCGCGCCGCGACCAGGGCATGAGCCGCTGGGACGCGCTGCTGGATGCCTGCCACAAGCGCGCGCGGCCCATCATCATGACCACGCTCGCCATGGGCGCCGGCATGATGCCCATCGCCCTGGCGCTGGGCAGCGCCGACATGAGCTTTCGCTCGCCCATGGCGGTGGCGGTGATCGGCGGGCTCATCACCTCGACCGTGCTCAGCCTGCTGGTGGTGCCGGCGGTGTTCACCTACGTGGACGACTTCGCGCAGTGGTTTCAGCGCCGGGTGATGCGGCGGCCCCCACCAGCCCCCCAGGCACCCCGCGCGCCCGAAGCGCCGCACCCGCTGTGAGTGGCGGCGCGGCGGCGCCCTGCCATCGGTGCCGCCCGCCCCTCTAGCACAGGGTTTGCGCTGCTGCGCCCAAGGCGCGGCGGCCTTTTCGCGTGCAGATGCACGGCTTCGCATCACCGGGAAGGCTGCCAGGACTTGTATACAACCATGGGATTCCAGAAGAATTCCAGGGAGACAAGACCATGCGTGCCACCAGTTCAGGGGAAATCCAGCCGGCCGGACGGCCTCCGTCCACGCCCGCACGGCCTGCGTCCCCGGTCCCGGATGCCCCGGAGCGCAGCGCCAGCCTGAAGGGGCCGGAGGGGCTCGCTGCGCGCGGCAAGAGCGGATCGGCGGCGGTCTACACCACCGCCAACATGGCGCAGCGCTCGGACCGGACCGTCCTGTCCAAGCTCAAAAGCCTCTGGAAGGGCGGCAAGACCACGGCCAACGCCAGCCTGGGCCCGCTGGCGGTGGGCACGCAGACCCAGCACCCGGTGGTGCGGCACAACCAGGTGCAGGCGCCGCGGTTCGAGGCGGACGGACGGGTGCCACTGCCCAACGCCACCAAGACCGGGCTGGCGCAGGCCGTGCAGGAGGCACTGCACCAGGTGGAGACCGGCCAGTCGCCCGGTACCGAAGGATCGGGCCGGGACGGCGGCATCGCGGGCACGGCGGCGCACTGGGCCCAGCAGGCGCTGTCCGTGCTGTCGCTGGGCAAGGGCCCTGCCAGCGTGCCCAGCGACGCGCTGGAGATGTTCTATGAAGCCGGGGGCCTCAAGGCAAGGGGCCAGAGCAGCCAGGGCAGCGCCACGGCGGAGACGAAGTCCATCGTGCTGGGCCATCTGGAAGGCCTGGTCCATGCCGAGAAGGCCAAGGCCACCATCCACCTGGCCACCCAGGCCGCGTTGCCCGGTGGCGCGCGCGTGAACACGGAAGGCGCATTGCAGCAGCTGACCGACGCCGCCAAGGCCGCCGAGCAGCGCTCCAAGGACGCGGCGACCGCCGCCAACGCCAGGATGGTCGCCGAACTGCTCTCGGGCGTGCCCGAGCCCCTGCAGCCCCGGCTGCAAGCAGCCACCGACACGCTGGTCGCGGCCCTGAACCACGGCACCAAGGTGCCCGACGTGCTGGCCGTCGAGCTGCTGATCAACACCGCCCGCGACACCTTTGCCGGGGATCCCGAGGGGCTGGCGACGGCCATGGAAAACCTGTCGCACAGCTCGCCGGCCCGGCTGGTCGGCCTGGTGCACGACGCCCTGCAGCCTTCCCCACCGGACCACGAAACCCGCGCCGACCTGCAGCCGCTGTCGCGCCTGGCGTGCGCCATCGCCAGGCCGGCAGGCGGCATGCGCCTGCTGGCCAGGATGACGGACCCTCCCGCCGCCGGGACCCGGCAGGATGCCTTGCAAGTGGCCATGTCGGCGATGCTGCATCTGCAGTCGTCCCGGCAGCAGGAGGGCCCCGGGTCGGCCGAAGCCCCGGCGGACATGGCGTTGCTGCGCGACGCAGTGGCGCATGCGGTCGAGCTGGCCCAGCCACGGCACCACCCGGTGCCCGAATCCGAGCGGACAGTGGCGCAGCGCACCGCGTTCCATTGCCTGCAGAACGGGTTCACGACCAAGGCGCCGGGATCCAGCTACGACCGCGTGCGCCAGCGGCTGCTGCAGTTCAGCGACGGCGCGCTCGACCAGACCAGCCAGCGCAACGCGCGCGCGGCGTCCGGGCGGATGGGGCGGTTCCAGAACTGGCTGACGGGCGGGCTGCCCAAGGCCATCGTCAAGAACTCGGCGGGCATGGAAGGGCTGCTCGCGCCTGCGCTGCCCGCCATCGCGTCCTGGCTGCCTGGCGCGCAGCCGACGATGTGGCGCAAATCGGTCATGCGCAAGATGACCGCCGCCGCCAGCGAGAACGGCATGCTGCCGCGCCGCGACGAAGCCGTGGCATCGCTGCACCGCACCGCCACCGACCTGCGCATCGATCTCCAAGCGCGCGCAGGGGCCGGCGCGCTGCCGGCCGAAACCCTGATGCTCGGGGTGCTGAAGGAGCTGGGGCTGGGCGGGAGCGCGCCGGCCCCTTCGCAGAACACGCTCAAGCACCTGGGCAAGGGCTTTTTCCAGAAAGTGGAGGCCCACCTGGGGGCCGAGGGCATGGCCGGGCTGCCCCCGGGCCTGGCCGCCGACTGGCAATCGCTGCGCGGCAGCCGCCCCAATGTCGGGCACATCCTGAGGGTGCTGGGAGAGCACACCGATCTGCGCGCGCTGGCCGATGGCACGCTGTCGCCCACGGTGGGCCCCACCCAGGTCGCCCGGGGCCTGCGCACCGATGCCATCGCCCACGAAGCCATCGGCGGCTTCCACGAGATTGCCGAAGCGGCCAGGGCCGCGGCCGGCGTGGAAGCGCCGCAGACCCGGGCACTGGCCGACCTGATGGTGGTGTCGGCCGACCTGCTGGCCAAGGTGAAGCCCGCGGCCGCCTTGCGGTCCCTGCGCATCGACACCTTCGAGGCCATCGAAAGCAAGCTCACCCAGGACTGGCTCAAGACCCTGCCCGAGGGCGAGCGGCCGTCCCGGGAAGAGGCCCTGGACCAGGTGCAGGACGCCTGGCCCGCTTCGGTGCGCAGCGCCTGGTCCCAGATGAAGGAATCGGGCGACGATGCGGGCCGGCTGATGCGCACCCTGGTCGATGCGGCCCTGGCCGTGCCATGGAGCCCGCCTGCGGCCACCACCGGCGCGGCCTCCGGCAGCACCGCGCCCCGCACAGTGGCCGATACCGTGAAAACGGCGGCGCCCGCGCTGCAGGCCCTGCAGCGGGACGTGCACGTGAACCGCTTCGAGCTGTGCGTGTCCGACACCATCACGCTGTTCAACGACCTGCGCGGCCCGGCCGACGCGGCCGAAGTGATGAAATCGCTGTCGCAGCGCATCAGCCTGGGCGAGAAGATCAAGAGCAGCGATGCGCGGCTGGCCCGGCTGGAACTGGGCAAGGCCGTGTCGGTGACCACCGCCACGCCGGAACTCGTCACGCCGATCGCGGGCATCGGCCTGGGGCACGAGCGCTCGATGGACCTGAACATGGTCGGTGCGGCCATGCAGATGCAGATCGCCACGGCGGACTCCAAGAACGCCAACGTGGGGCTCAGCGTGGGCCTGCGGCGCGAGCTGGGGAACCAGGACCACGAGTTCAACCTGGGCGATGACGAAGCAGGCATCGCGCTGCGCTTCGACATGCGCCTGGAGGCCGGCGGCGAAATCTCGCGCACCGAGGGCGTGAGCCTGCGCATGCAGCGCACCGCCTCCCATGAGGACACCTTGCGGCGGCACTTCGCCGATGCGCTCATTGCCATGGCCCACGGGGGCGGCGCATCGACGGAAGGGGCCCTGGAGATGGACCCGCTGGCCCACCTGCTGGAGCACTTTCCTGCGCTGGCCGTGGCGGAGCTGTCCAACACCAAACGCAGCCGCACGTCCGAGATGGCCATCGGCGCCAACGCCATGGTCCGCGCGCGCGGGCCGCGGGACCGCGACGAGCACGACCGCAAGGCCACGCGGCGCGCCATCGGCGTCGGCGTGCAGGCGGGGGTCGCCAGCAGCAACCAGCGTTCGCGCTCGGTGCAGACGGAAAGCCGTTCGGGGCTGAATGTGGAGGAATACAAGCTGTCAGCGCAGCACCGGGCCGATGTCCGTGCGAGCGCCAACGCCAGCCTGGGGCTGGTGCCGGCATCCAGGCACGATCCGGAAAGGGCCGCCCAGGCGCGCGGGGCCGGGCTGGATTTTCGCAAGCAGCTGGCCAACAGCGGGGTCGATACCACGCTGCGCATGACGACCCGCCATGGCGAAACCTGGGCCGACCAGACCCAGATGATCCGCGAGTTCGAAGACCTGGATGATTTTCTGGCCGAGCTCGAACCCCGGATGCACGAGTTCGTTTCGGTCATGGCCGCACGCGACGGCGTGCCGCATGCCTCGGCGGAAGAAAAGACCGGCCGCGCCTGGCTGCGCCTGCAGGACACCCTGGTCCAGGCCGCACAGGCCAGCGCGCCTGGCATGACGTTTTCCGTGGTGACCAAGCTGCGCCCCCAGGCGGCTGAGGCCTACGACAAGCTGCAGGGCCTGGCACAGCAAGCCACCGAGACGGGCCAGAAAGCCGCCGCCGCAGCGCAGCAGGCGACCGAAGCCGCCCGGCGAGCCACCATGGAAAGCCAGCAGGCCCAGGCCGCCATCCGGCGGGCCGCTGCCGCGGGCCAGCCCGCCGAGGCACTGGCCCAGCAAGAGGCCGCGGCACGATTGCGGGACCTGGCGGCCACCCAGCAGGCCGAGGCAGCGCGCCAGCAGGCGATTGCGCAGGCACAGCAGGCCAAGGCCGACGGCTACCGGGCCAAGGTGCGCACCTTGCTGGACAGCCACGACGCCTGGACCGCCAACAACCTGCAATTCAAGACGAAGGCCAAGGACGAGGCATCGCAGAGCGCTGCCCTCGGCATGCTGCAGGGCAAGGCGGCGTCGGAGTCCACCCGGCTGCACGAATTCCTGCCGGCAGGCTCCCAGCAGGTGGGCCGCACCCCGCAGCAGCACGCCGCGGCCCCGGATGACCACTCGGCCCGATGGGCGCCGAAATTCTCCCCGGTGGCACAGAACCCCGAGCCCAGGCCCGATCCTGAAACGGAAGTCGAAATCGAACGGAAGCCGGCGGCCGCCGCCGATCCCCAGGCGGTCTGGCGCGCACGCGCCGAAGCCCAGGCCACCAAGCTCGCGGCCCAGGCGCAACAGCAAGCGCAGGGTCTCTTCACCCGGGCCAACGACGGCGTGAACAAGCCGCCGGCGCCCGAAGTGCCGGTGGAGGACGAACCGACCCCGCAGACACCCGAAGCGCAGGCCGTGGACCCCCCCGTCCAGCAACAGCGACCGACGCTGGGCCAGTTGTTCAAGGAACCCTTCTGAGACCACCGCCCCTCCACCCGCGGATTCCCGGCGGCCTCCACGACCCCGCACAGCCCCTTCCGCTGCCCACGCCACCGCCCGGGTGGCCACCAGGAACCGGCGAACAACGATGGGTTCCCGCCATTGCGCCGGCTTTCAAGGCGCACCCGTGCGCCCATAATGCGGCGACTCACCATGAACCTCGTTGCGCTGAACATCGAATCGATCCAGCTCGGCTCCCCGCTTCCCTTCATCCTGCGCGGGGCCGATGGCGTGCTGCTGGCGCAAAAAGGCTACGTGATCCGCACGCGCAACGAGCTGGACGTCCTCCTGTCGCGCGGCCTGCAGCTGTGCGTGGACACCGACGAATCGGGCGACAGCCACCGCGCCTATCTGGCGCAGCTGCAGCAAATGCTGATGTCCGACACCTCGCTCGGGCAGATCGCCTCCATGAAGATCAGCGCTGGCGCCCAGGCCTCGCGCGACCGCGTCGAAGGCGGCCCGCCCGATTGGCCAGGGCTGCAGCTGCGGGCCACGCAGCTGCTGCGCGCGCCGCAGGCGCATGACTTTCCCGACCGTTTCGATGCGCTGCACCGCGAACTCGCCCTGCACTGCCGCCAGAGCCCCGACGCGGTCCTGCTGGCCCTCATCTACCTGTCCGGCCACGAAACCCGGCAGTACAGCGGCACCCACGCCATGCTCGTGGCCTGCGTGTGCATGCTGGTCGCCGTCGAGCAGCTGCGCTGGCCGGTGGAGCGCGTGATGCAGACCGGGCGCGCGGCGCTGTCCATGAACATCGCCATGACCGCGCTGCAGGACCAGTTGGCCGTGCAGGCCCAGCCGCTCACCTCGGAGCAGATCGCCGCGGTGGAAAGCCATGCCACCCGATCCGAAACCCTGCTGCGCCATCTGGGCGTGCACGACCCGGTATGGCTGGAAGCCGTGCGCTGCCACCACCACCGCTCGCCGGGCCCGCTGGCCGACAAAAGCGAAGGCCAGCAGATCGCCCGGCTGATCCAGCGGGCGGACGTGTTCGGCGCCCGCCTGGCCCCGCGCGCCTCGCGCGCGCCGATGCCCGTCACCGCGGCGATGCAGGCGAGCTACTACGACGAATCGCACCAGGTGGATGAAGCCGGTTCGGCCCTGGTGAAAACCCTGGGCGTGTACCCTCCGGGCGCGTTCGTGCGGCTGGTGAGCCAGGAGATCGCCGTCACCCTGCGCCGCGGCGGCAGCGCCACCACGCCGCGCGTGGCCGTGGTGCTCAACCGCAACGGCATGCCCACCGGAGAGCTCATTCCGCGCGACACCGCCCAGCCCGCCTGGAAGGTGACCGGCGCCATCGCCCAGCGCGATGTGCGCGTGCAACTGCAATTGAACCGCTTGCTCAGCCTGGTCTGAGAACGTTTCCCAGGGCCGCTCCTGTCAGCGGCGGCCTCCTGGCGCGCGCGGGGGCGGGACTTTTCCGCCGATTTGCGCCAAACTCGTTCGTGGGCCGCCCCCCATTGCGTGATCCACTGCC
The DNA here is from genome assembly GCF_032929295.1 of Acidovorax sp. BLS4. Taxonomy (NCBI): domain Bacteria; kingdom Pseudomonadati; phylum Pseudomonadota; class Betaproteobacteria; order Burkholderiales; family Comamonadaceae; genus Acidovorax; species Acidovorax sp. BLS4. Next base: position 2,663,067 of record NZ_CP136797.1, on the reverse strand, counting down.
TGTGGCGCCCCATCGACAAGGAGACCTTCATGCTGCGCCGAGTCCTTTGCCTTGCCCTGGCGGCTGCGCCGCTCGCCCTGTCCGGCCTTCCCGCGCGGGCCGCGGGCCCGGCGGCCGCGACGGAAGACGGCACCTGCCCGCCCCTGCTGCGCCACACCCCCCTGCGCCTGCAGGACGAACTGCCCCAGCCACTGTGCCAGTACCGCAACAAGGTGCTGCTGGTCGTCAACACGGCCAGCTACTGCGGCTTCACGGGGCAGTACCAGGGGCTGGAGGCCCTGCACGCGCGCTACAAGGACCGGGGGCTGGTGGTGCTGGGGTTCCCCTCCAACGATTTCTCCCAGGAGGGCGGCAGCAATGCGCAGATCGCCGACTTCTGCGAGAACACCTTCGGCGTCAAGTTTCCGATGTTCGCCAAGAGCCGGGTCGTCGGGGCCGACGCCTCGCCGCTGTACCGGGAATTGAAAGCCCAGGCCGGCGAGGCGCCCCGCTGGAACTTCCACAAGTACCTGGTGGGCCGGGACGGCAAGGTGGTCGGCAGTTTCGCCAGCGTGGTGGAGCCGGGCGACCCCCGGCTGGTGCGCGCGATCGAGCAGCAACTGGACGCGGGGCGCCCGAAAACGTCACCGTTCTGAAGCAGTTCCGTGATATGGAAATAGTTACATTTTCTGATGGTTTTAACCACCTTCCCTCTGGAACTTCCCGGGATCGTCACTACTCTAGTAACCAGTGCAGGCGGCGACGCTTGCCCCCCGATCAACCCCTTACTGTTGCGAAGCCTTTTGAACCCTGGTGGTTCAACTGAAACCCTGAAGCGCTTCTCCTCCCTCCCTCTCTAAATTCGTTTCGGGACGCTTCGCAACTTTTTTATTCCGCCAAAAACAAAGCGCGCAACCTTCGCAGGTTGCGCGCTTTTGGCTTTGTGGGCGCTGCTTTTTGGTCAGTCAGCGCCTCAGGGCCGGGGCGATCGATCAGGCAGGCCGTGTGTCGGCGAAGCTCACGCGCTGCTCCAGCTTGTCCAGCAGCCGGGCGAGGTTGGCATGCTCGGCACGCCATTCGATTTCGGGAAAGCGAAAGCCGATCCAGCCCAGCGCGCAGCCCACGGCGATGTCGGACAGGCTCATGTGGATGCCGCTGCAGTAGGGCTTCTCGCCCAGGCCCTGGGCCATGGCCTTGATGCCCGCCTCGACCTTGCCGAGTTGCCGGTCGATCCACGCCTGGCTGCGTTCGCCCTCCTGGCGGCCGGCCCAGCGCGACTCGAGCCGGGCGAGCACGCCCGCGTCCATCACGCCGTCGGCCAGGGCCTCCCAGGTCTTGACCTCGGCGCGCTCCCGGCCTTGCGTGGGAATCAGCCGGCCCACGGGCGAGAGGGTGTCCAGGTATTCGACGATGACGCGTGAATCGAACACGGCCTCTCCGCCTTCCATCACCAGGCACGGCACCTTGCCCAGCGGGTTGGAGGTGGCGATGGTCGTGTCCTCGGCCCAGACGTCCTCCTCGATGAAGCGATAGTCCAGCTTCTTCTCGGCCATCACGATACGCACCTTGCGCACATAGGGGCTGGCTGAGGATCCGATCAATTTCATGGTGTTCTTCCGGGCACGGCAGGGGACGGGGACAAGGCCGCTTGATTTTATGGGCAGTCTTGCCTTGGATAGCTTACAGGCAGCGCCACCTACAATCCCCGCCCATGAGCCTGTCCACCATCACCGCCCTCTCGCCCCTCGACGGCCGCTACGCCGCCAAACTCTCCGCCCTGCGCCCGATCATGAGCGAGCACGGCTACATGCACCGCCGGGTGCAGGTGGAAGTGGCCTGGTTCATCGCGCTGTCGGATGCGGGCTTCGCCGAGTTCAAGCCCCTGACCACCGGCGCGCGCGCCTACCTGCTGGGGCTGGTGAAGAATTTTTCCGAAACCGATTCGGCCGCCATCAAGGACATCGAGAAGACCACCAACCACGACGTGAAGGCCGTGGAATATTGGCTCAAGGGCAAGTTCGAGGCCCGCCCCGAGCTGGAGAAGGCGGCCGAGTTCGTGCATTTCGCCTGCACCAGCGAGGACATCAACAACACCAGCCACGCCCTGCAGCTGCGATCCGGCCGCGACCAGGTCGTGCTGCCGGGCCTGGACCGCATCGTGCTCAAGCTGCGCGAGATGGCCCACATGTACGCCGCCGTGCCCATGCTGAGCCGCACGCACGGCCAGACCGCCAGTCCCACCACGGTGGGCAAGGAACTGGCCAACGTGGTCGTGCGGCTGCAGACCGCCTGCGAGCGCGTGGCCTCGGTCAAGATGCTGGGCAAGATGAACGGCGCCGTGGGCAACTACAACGCCCACCTGTCCGCCTGGCCCGACTTCGACTGGGAAGCCTTCAGCAAGCGCGTGGTGGAAACGCCCGAGCCCCTGGGCCTGGGCCTGACCTTCCAGCCCTACAGCATCCAGATCGAGCCGCACGACTACATGGCCGAACTGTTCGACGCCGTGGCGCGCGCCAACACCATCCTCATCGACCTGTCGCGCGACATCTGGGGCTATGTGAGCCTGGGCTACTTCAAGCAAAAGCTCAAGGCCGGCGAGATCGGCTCCTCGACCATGCCGCACAAGGTCAACCCGATCGACTTCGAGAACGCCGAAGGCAACCTGGGCCTGGCCAACGCGCTGCTCAAGCACCTGTCCGAGAAGCTGCCCGTGAGCCGCTGGCAGCGCGACCTGACCGACAGCACCGTGCTGCGCAACATCGGCGTGGCACTGGGCTACGCGGCCCTGGCGTACACCTCGCTCATGACCGGCCTGAACAAGCTGGAACTGAACGAAGAGGCGCTGTCGGACGACCTGAACGCCTCCTGGGAAGTGCTGGCCGAGCCGATCCAGACGGTGATGCGCCGCTTCGGCGTGCCGGGGGCCTACGAAAAGCTCAAGGAAGTCACCCGCGGCAAGACCGTGACGGCCGAGGCCCTGCACGGGCTGATCCGCAGCCTGGAGATTCCCGAGGCCGAAAAAGAGCGCCTGCTCGCCATGACGCCCGGCAGCTACATCGGCAAGGCCGCCGAGCTGGCGCGCCGCGTCTGACCGCCCACCGCCGGGGTTGAAGCCCTTTTGCCGGTCCGTGCCCCACCATCGGGCGCGGACTGCTATATTTTTGTGAGCACCAGCCCATGGCCATCAAGTCCACCATCTTCAAGGCGAACCTGCAGATCGCCGACATCGACAACAGCTACTACGCCGACCATTCGCTCACGCTGGCCCGCCACCCGAGCGAAACCGACGAACGCATGATGGTGCGGCTGGCGGCGCTGGCCCTCCACGCCCACCAGCTGCAGGCCGTGTGCCAGGGCGACGGCACCCTGGCCTTCGGCGCGGGACTGTCCGACCCGGACGACCCGGACGTCTCCCTGACCGACTTCACCGGCCGCAAGCGCCTGTGGATCGAGGTCGGCCAGCCCGAGGACAAGCCGCTCACCAAGGCCTGCAGCAAGTCGGACGCCGTGATCGTGTATTGCTTCCACCATGCCGCCGAGGTGTGGTGGAAAGGCATCCAGACCAAGCTGTCGCGCCTGGACAAGCTGCAGGTGTGGCGCCTGCCCGCCGAGGCCTCGCAGGCCCTGGCCGCGCTCGCGGAGCGCAGCATGCAGCTGCAGGCCACGGTGCAGGAGGGCGCGCTCACCCTGAGCAGCAACCTGGGCAGCGTGCACGTGGAGCCCCAGCGCTGGAAGTGACGCGGCCACGGGGGGTGCCAGGTCGGTGGGGTTTGAAGCCTGATGGGCCTCCAGCGCATGATCGACTAGGGCTTATTGCTATCAATAAGTGAGCATCACAGCGTGCGGCCGGCCACACGCCGCGCCGGCCCGCCCGATGGCATGCGGCGCTATCTGAGCTCAAGCCGGCTGCGGCATCAGCGCGCCGCACTGCCAGCACTGCTCGAACCCGCCCTCCACCATTTCGCCGCACCCGCACAGCCAGCGGCGCTGGGGCAGGTTCTGCAACGCCTGCAGCAGTTGCCGCGCGCGGGCGGCGTGCTCATCGTGCTCCAGCCAGATCTCGGGCAGGCACTGGTCGGGCGGCAGGTGCCCGGCGGCGGCCCCCAGGTATTGCCGCTGCACCGACGCCGGCATGCCGCCCTCGCGCAGCAGGTCGGCCCACAGGGTGGCGATCGCGATGTTGGGGGCCTGGGTCAGACGGAGCATGAACCCACCATAGCCGCTGTCCCGCAGCCCGTAAAGGGCGGGAAAGCCATGGCGCCGCCCATCCCCCCGCACCGGGGGCCGCAACGCCCCCCGACGCCGTTCAGGCAGGCGCCTTGGCCTCGGCCGGGGCGCTGCCTTCCGCCGCGCGTTCGGCGTAGCGGTTGAAACGCCATGCCGAGCTCTCCAGCGTGATGCGGCGCCACACGGTGCGCTTTTCGACCGGCGTCATCGCCAGCCAGTGCTGCACCTCGGCGAAGCTGCGGCCGCAGCCCTTGCATTGCTCGTCGCCCTGGCTGGTGGAGCAGATGGCGATGCACGGGGTGTCGGGCGTGGTCTCGTACCAGGCGCGCCAGGCTGCCATGGCCGCCGGGGGAAAGCCCGCCTCGTCGGCTTCGTCCTCGTGCCAGTACACCATCAGCGCGTAGACCTCGGCCAGCGCCACCAGCTCGGGCGCCAGCGTCACGCCGTCGGGCGACGGCGACCGGGCGCGCCAATGGTTGATGGCGGCTTCGATGTCGGTGATGTGCAGGACGGCCATGGGTGTGCGAAAGGGGGCCGCGATCATACCGCTGCCCGGGTGCGCTCCCGCGGCGCCCGACGGCCTCCGAGCTGCCCCGCAGAACACTCGCGAATTGATAGCAGCAAAGGCAATGAAAACGCCGGCGTGGGGCCTGTTTGGCTCAAAACCGTCCCGGCGCGCGGGACACGTTCGCTTGCACGGCCGCTCGCCCCTGTGTTCCAATGCCGGCTTCGAAGGGGAGTAGCTCCCAACCCAGCAGACATCCGGCAGGCACACCGCCCGGGGCGGCTGGGCTTGTCGGTCCTGTCGTCAGTACGAAGCGCAAGCTTCCGGCAGGCCGGGTCCATCCATGCACGGCATGGCGGACCGAGCGAGACCTTTGATGGGCCCTGCGCGGGCTGATCAAGGCCGTCCCTATCGAACAACGCTCCGCGCAACGCGGGCGTGCCTCAGGTCACCTCCGCAGTCAGCCCCCGTTCCCGGAGGGGCCCGGCGCTACAGGGGTAGCGGGCTCCTCCTCCCGGCCATTGCTTTTGAGGAATTTATGGACTTCTTGACTTCACCCGAGTTCTGGGTCGCGTTGGGGCAGATCATCATCATCGACATCCTGCTGGGTGGCGACAATGCGGTCGTCATCGCGCTGGCTTGCCGCAAGCTGCCACCCGCCCAGCGAACCAAGGGCATCATCTGGGGCACCGCGGGCGCCATCATCCTGCGCGTCATCCTGATCGCGTTCGCCATGACGCTGCTGGCGCTGCCGTTCCTCAAGTTCGTGGGCGCGCTGCTGCTGGTGTGGATCGGTATCAAGCTGCTGGCACCCGACGAAGACGGCCACGGCGACGTGGCAGGCAGCGACAAGCTGTTCGCGGCCATCAAGACCATCATCGTGGCCGACCTGGTGATGAGCGTGGACAACGTGATCGCCATCGCCGGCGCCGCCCAGAATGCCGGCGAGCACTCGATGCTGCTCGTGGTCCTGGGCCTGCTGATCTCGATCCCGATCATCGTCTGGGGCAGCCAGCTGGTCATCAAGCTCATGGAGCGCTTCCCCATCATCATCACCATCGGCGGCATGCTGCTGGGCTGGATCGCCGGCGGCATGCTGGTCACCGACCCGATCTTCGTCAACACCGAGCGCTGGAGCTGGGCACCGAAGCTGGGCACGCTCGACGCGCAAGGCCTGGCCGTGATCTCCGACACCCTGTACTGGGCCGCGCACATCGCCGGCGCCCTGCTGGTGCTGGTGGTCGGCAAGGCCATCGCCTCGCGCCGCGCCGCAGCGGCTCCGGCCGCCCACGGCTGAGCGGGCAGGCCTTGACGACGAACGTTGGGCGAAACGGCACGGGCGCCGCCAGGCGTCCGGCCATTTCGCCCGGCCCTCTCCCCATTGCTAACGGCACCCCTGCCAGGTCACAAGGAAGCCTCATGAACAAAGTCATCGTTTACGTGGACGACGCCGAGCAGGCCCGGCAGGTCCTGGCGCCCCTGTCTCACCGCGCCTCGGCCGAGAAAACGGAATGGGTGCTGGTGGCCTGCGCGCCGCGCATGACCCACCGCATCAGCAAGTGGGTCAGCCACAGCGCCCGCGAGAACTGGCGCACCAAGTGGGCCGACAAGCTGTTCGGCCAGATCGTTCCCTGGCTGCAGGCTGAGGGGGTGCAGGCCAGCACCGTGCTGGCCAAGGGCCCGCTGGCCGATCTGCTCACCCAGCTGCAGGCCGAACACGGCGCCGTGCCCGTGATCGACGCACGCCGCCCCAAGCAGGACGAAGTGGCCGCGCCGGCGCCCGTCCAGGCGGTGGCCGCCCCCGTCAACATCACGCGCAAGCCATCGCCGCGCCGCTGGTCCCTGCCGGGCACGCTGGCCGGCCTGGGCGCGATGTTCATGTTCGTGGCGGAGTGATCCTCCCCCACGGCCTTGCTGCCCAGCAGTGACGCGCAAGGGCCTGTCCTGCACACATGACGTAGTTGTGCTGGCTGACGACCTGTTGCGTCCGGTGCGTCGCGGAGGTTCCGGGTACCCGCGACAACCGGGGATCTTGCTGCAGCGAGGCACTTCGTGAAAGGAGACTGGACTTCGCGATCCCTGGGTTATTTTTGGCGCGGCTACGCGATGGTGGAGGTTTTTTCACTCACCTCCAGCCTCAAGATTACCCATGCAGATTGCTCCCTTGGTCTCCACCTCCGTCGCCTCTACCTCTTCCGTGCCCGAGCAGCCGGCGAGTCAGCCTTCATCGCGTCCCGGCTCGCCCCGTCCGTCCACCATGGAGTCCGGACCTCCGATTCGGCCCAAAGGTCAGTCGCTGACCTCCACGAGCAGCCTGGGCCCTCGCATTGAAGCGGATCGGCTTGCCGATCTGCAATCCGACAGCCGTCCCGGCCCGTCTTATCAGGGCACTGTTCGCGTGGAGGGGAATCAACTCACGTCCAAAAACCCGGTGACCCAGAAGCTGCTGGAGTCCCTGGCGATCGATCCTGCCGAAGTGCCCGGCCTGAAATTCATGGCCCTGGCTGGCAAGGAGCCGACGCTATCGCTTCGCCTGGGCGCCAACGGTGGAAACACATTGGACAGCCTCAAGGCGGCGCTTGGCGAAGACCTCAGCGCCCCGATGGAGCACGCCACCATCCCGCTGCTACTCGGCGTGATTGCTCGCGGTGAGCAGGCGATCGGCGATGACCTTCGCGGCCGGATCATCCCGCTGCTGCGGGAGGCACGTCCGAGGATGGAATCGTCTTTGCCCGCACTGAAATCCTTGATCGAGGACCGGCTTGCCGCACGGCCGGACCTGTCGCTGAAGATGGCTGCCACAGGACTGCTGCAGCTTGCTACGGCCAAGAGCATCGACCTCAAGCTGCTTGGCTCGAGCCTGGCCGTCAGCTCGGGGCTGGGCTCGCTGTGGGAGCTCGTGGCGGCACCAAAGGCCAAGCTCGCGCTGCTGGGTTCTGGCTTCGCATCCGTGGCGTGGGGCCTGCCGGCGTCCGTGATCGACGCGGCGCCCATGGTCGCGATCGAGGCGGCGGACACGATGACGGTCAAGAAGCGCATGGCCAATGACCGTGGCGATCCCTTCCCATTCATGCAAAAGCTCGGCGAGGCGCTCACTGCCGGGGTCGTGTCGGCCATCGGCGCGTTGCCGAACAACTTGCTCGAGTACAACGCCGCTCGTCTACCGAGAGCTGTCGCTGCGCTGATCGGCGTGGGGACGACCGAGGTCGCCATCCTCTCGGCGGCGGCGGGCGTGCCTGGAGAGATTGCTGAGATCCGTGAGTCGGTCAAGGAGGCCGTCGAGCACGCGGTCCACAGCGGCGTGATGAAGCTGCCCGAGGGCGTCGCACAAGACGAAGCCATCCATCTGGCCACCGAACTGGCACTCAAGATGGAGCCCAGTACGGTGATCGGCAAGAAGTCGATGGGCGTCGCACTCGCGGTGGGGCTCGTGCCCTTCCTCCTCGGTGGCATGGTCACCGGTGCGCTTCCAGAAGCGGCGCTGCGCATCCTGCGCAGCACCGCTTTTGCACCGATCGAGATGATTGGCATGAATGTCATTGCCGCCATCTCTCAGACCGGCGTCCCGGGTATCGTGTCCAGCGATCACCAGCGCTTCGCGAATGTGATCGGGGACTTGCTCCAACACTCTGCTGCAAACATCGGTGACCTCGAGAGCGGAGCGGGTGAGACGAGCGGCCTGCAACCGACCATCGACGAGGAGGCCATCGTCGCGAGGCTCGCGCCTCACAACGAATTGCTGCGTCACGTCGGAGGCGCGGCCCTCACCGCCATGGCGGGGGTGCTCGACAGCGTGGGCTTCGTCGGACAGGTCGCTGCCTCAAGCGCCTCGTCTGCCATGAGTTCGCTGACGCGTCCATTCCGGGCGGTCGCCCAGGAAAGCCAGGCCAGGGAACCGTTGCTAACGTCATCCGCAACGCATGGCTGAAGCGGGGGTCAGGCTGCCGGACAGCAAGCCTCGCCCGAAGAACCCACGAAGCCATCGCTTCGCTGGCGCCTGAACGCAGCGGTTGAGCGCATTCGCGGGCCGGGGACAGGCCAGCGAATCCGCCGAGCCGTGGCATGCGGGTGCTATGCTCCCGCGCCATGATGAAACTCATCCTCAAGTGGTTGCTCAGCGCTGCGGCGCTGCTGTTCGTGGCCTACGTGTACAGCGGCGTGGAGGTGAAAAGCTTCACCAGCGCGCTCATTGCCGCCTTCGTCATCGGCCTGTTCAATGTCGTGCTGCGGCCCGTGCTGGTGGTGCTGACGCTGCCGGTCACCGTCCTCACCATCGGGCTGTTTCTCTTCGTCATCAACGCGCTCATGTTCTGGGCCGCCGCCACGGTGCTGGGCGACGGCTTCCAGGTACGGGGCTTCGCGGCGGCGCTGGTCGGCTCGCTGATCTATTCGGTGCTGGGCGTGCTCATCGAATCAGCGCTCGGCGGCCTGTTCCTTAAGAAGTGAATCGACGGCCCGCAGACGCGTCTCGATGATCGACGCGTCGATGTAGTCGGCCGCGTCGCCGCCCCGGCTGCCGCTCTTGCGCGCCAGGTCCTGGCCCGCCTTGAACCGGTCCACCGCCGCCTGGTAGTCGTAGCGTGCCGCATGCGCCTCGGCCTCGGCCCGCACCGCGCGCAGCGGGTGGTTCTGCTGCTGCCACACCGCCGCCAGCAGATGCCATGCGGTGGCATCGTGCGGATGCGTCGCCACCCGCGTCTGCAGCGGGCCGGTCATTTCCTGGGCATTGCCCGTGCGCAGCAGGGCCTGCGTGCGCAGCAGCATCTCCGGCCGCCCCGTCGGCGCAGCGGACTGGACTGCAGGGCTCGCTGAAGAAGCCAGGGTCGCCTGCGCTGGCAACTGCAGCAATGCGGCCTGGAAGTCTCCGGCCGCGAATTCGATTTCCGCACTGAGCAATTTCGCCTGCCGCAGCGCCGGCGCATCGCCGCGCACCGCCTCCATCAAGCCCCGCAGTGCGGTGCGCGCCGCCGGCACGTCCTGCAGCTGGCTGGCGCTCAGCGCCGCCGCGTACCAGGCCGCCACCCGGCGGGGCAACGGCTGGGCGGCGAAACCGGTGCCCAGCGGCTCGGTCGTCCACTGCCGCCAGACATCCACGCCCGGACGGGACAGCACGCGGGCGCGCGCGGCCATCATCGCGTGTTCCAGCGTGGGCGTGGCCGGTGCGGCGGCGGCGCCCCCTGGAGGCAACCGCGAATGCATGTCGGCAATGCGCTGCGTGGTCAGCGGGTGGCTGCGCAAATAGGGCCAACTGCCGTTGTCGTTGATGCGGTTGGCCTGCTGCAGCTTGTCGAACATGGCCACGAACCCCTGCGGCGCAAAGCCGGCCGGCGCCATCAGCCCATAGCCGATGCGGTCGGCCTCGCGCTCCATGTCGCGCGAGAAGTTCAGCTGGTTCTGCACCGCCACCGCCTGCCCGCCGATCATCAGCGCCTGGGCTGCATTGGGGCTCTTGCTGGCGGCCAGCGCGCCCAGCACCAGAGCCCCGAGCATCAGCGGCGTCTGCCGGTTCTGCTGCGTGATCAGGCGCGAGATGTGGCGCTGCGTGACGTGGCTCAGCTCGTGCGCCAGCACCGACGCCAGCTCGTCGCGCGTGGACACCACGCCGATCAATCCCAGGTGCACGCCGAAATAGCCGCCCGGCAGCGCGAAGGCATTCACCGTGCGGTCCCGGCCCAGCAGGATCTCCCAGGCAAAGCGCTCGTCCAGTTCGGGGGACAGCTCCCCGCGCTCGCGCGCCGCCTTCACCAGGGGTTGGAAGATGCTGTCCACGTACTCGTTGAGCACGGCGTCGTCGATGTAATCCGGATCGCGGTACAGCTCGCGGATGATGCGGTCGCCGAGCTGGCGCTCCTGGGCGGTGGTGAGGTCGGAGCTGTCGCCCAGCGTGGGCAGGCCCGCTTGCGCATGCACGGCGGTCGTGCCGCACACACCGCTCACGATGAAAAGGGAAGCGGCCACCGCCTGACGCACAAGCACCAGAGGCCGTTTTCGATCAAATGGCACGCAAAGTCTCCTGCACTGATTCAGCCACGCCACCCCGGCCCTGGCCGCTACACATGACCGTATGATGCCCTGGCCCCCGAATGTTCCCTGCCGGCGAATGACCCGCGTGCAATCCCCAGTACTTGTATGAGCGATACCCCCACTCCCTCCAGCCTGACCCACTTCGACGCCCTGGGCCAGGCCCACATGGTCGATGTGGGCGCCAAGCCGGCCACGCACCGCGTTGCCGTCGCCACCGGCCGCATCGAGATGCAGGCGGAAACGCTGGCCATCATCCAGTCCGGCACCGCTGCGAAGGGTGACGTGCTGGGCATCGCCCGCATCGCGGGTATTCAGGCGGCGAAAAAGACCAGCGATCTGATTCCGCTGTGCCATCCCTTGGCGCTGACGCGCATCGCCGTGACGTTTGCGACCGCATCCGAGGGGGTCGGCATCGAATGCACGGCGACCGTGGAAACCGTGGGGCCGACGGGCGTGGAGATGGAGGCGTTGATGGCCACCCAGGTCGCGTTGCTCACGGTGTACGACATGTGCAAGGCAGTGGACAAGCACATGGAGATCAGCGGCGTGAGGGTGGCGAAAAAACTCGGCGGCAAATCCGACTGGAAAACACCCCCTACTTCGGCCACGCCACCTTAGCCATCTCCGGATAGACCGCGGCCTGTTCATCCCATTGGCGGCGCAACTCGGCGACCAGATTCTGGCTGGGCTGGTTCAAGCGCGTCATCACCACGACCCAATATTCCGCCTCCTGGGTTTTGCCGGCCGCACCGTACATTGCGGCAAGCTTGTAGAGGGTGATGGTGCTGGGCAATAGTTTCGTGGTCCGTGAAGCGCGGACCAGATCCTGCTCGGAGTGCGCCTTGCCGGGGCTGACCCGGATAAGCCACATCAAGTCCTGCAACTGCGTGAGGGAAACCACTTCCGGGGCCAGGCGATCCGAGGGCGCGGCCAATTGCTGGCGCTCGAAGCGGAGAGAGAAGAAATCGTCTTCGATTCGCAGGTAGTCATGGATCGTGATGGCCAATCCCACGCCAGCCACTCCCATCATGATGGCGATCGGCCAACGCCCCGTCTGCCCGACGGGCTTGAACCGCAGTGCCTCGTTCAACGCGCCCAGCATGAGGCCGCATGGCAGCAAGAAGTAGGCGTAGTAGAGGGGATATTCCAGCATGGCGTGCACACCCAGCGCGGCCACGAACAGGAACATCCAGAGGTGCTCTGGCTGGGCCATGCGACGGATCGCAAGAACGGTCCACAAGACCAGCACTGTGCACAAAGCCAGACCCAGCGGAATCCCTGTGAAAACCAGCAGATCCATCAGCAGGTTGTGGGCATGCCGGTGCGTCCCCGCCGTGACCATGTCGTAGGGGTTCGGAGCGAACTGCGCAAAACTGGTTTGCATCCAGCCAAAACCAAACCAGGGGCGGCTCCATACGGCTTCCCACAGGTGCATCCAGACGTCCAGGCGCAGTTCCAGGTTCGAGATGCTCCGCACGGGTCGCAGCTGGGACGCCCGTCCCAGCCACACATCGACATGGGGCAACGCAACGAGGAAAACCGCGAACATGCCGGTCCAGGTGAACGCGCCCACCATGACGCCCCGCGTGATGGCCAGGCGTTTGCGGAACAGGGCCAGCATCGCCAAGGACAACAACACGACCAGCCAGGTCGTGCGCGACTCCGCCAGCGCCAGTCCGACCGCCAGCAAAACGGCCAGGAACCAGGCCACAAGGCCAGGCAATCGGCTGCGCTGATGCAGCCACGCGCACGCCAGCACGCCGAGGCAGAGCAAACTGGCCAATTGGTTCGGTTGCCCCAGGTTGGCATGAAAGCGCTCGGGAGGGGCAGGAAGGAAGAGCCAGAACGCGCTGCCGGGGTCGATTTGCAGCCATTGCTGGAACTGGATCAGCAGCGATCCCAACGCCCCCACCAGCGCCGCCATGAACAGAAAATCGGCACCGTGCGAAGGCCGCCACCGCTCCAGCGCAGCCCCCACCAGCATGGTCAGGGCCAACCCTATCAAATACAGGGAACTGGTCCACGCCACCCCTCTAGCTTCCACCAGACCCGCCGCGTATTGCGCCCATACGATCACGCAGCACGCCAAAACCGCTAGAGGAAGGACGTGCCAAGCCACCGGCTGCGTTTTGTTGATCCGCCAGAGCACCATAGCGCCGAGGCCCCACATCGCACAGGCCGCCCAAGCATCGGCGTAGAAGTCAACCCAAGGCTCGTGGTGGTTGGGCAATAGCCAGCACAAGGCGTAGATCAACGCACCCAATGCAGGAAGCGATATAGAACGGGAGGACGAGGTCGGAGCCATAAAATCTTCAAGACCATGAAAAAAGGGGGCTGAAGCCCCCTTTTTCTAGTAAAAACGCCAAGCGTTCGTTGATTACTTGCAAGAACCAGGGGCGTACTTCAAAGCCACGCCCGTGCTCTTGCAGATCCACTCATAAACTTGCAAGCCTTGACCGCCAGTGGTGGCCGTGCCCAGTGCAAAGTTGTTACCGCCGCTGTCCTTCTTAGGCGTGAGCGTGATGGTGTCGGTGCTTGCCATCGTCACACCCAGGTTGGATGCATGCGGCACGACAGTGATGATGCCAGTGGTTGCATCGGTAGTGATCGAAGCCACCATCTTGGTGGGGCCAGTGGCATCACAACCGAAGGCATTCGTGCCCGACAGCGTCGCGTCGGTGCGCATGCTCTGGATGGTTTCGCTGATGGTCGTGCGGCACTGGGAAGCGGCCAGAACCACTTCGGCCATGCGCGCCTTGATGGTGTAGTCCTTGTAAGCTGGCAGGGCCACAGCAGCCAGAATACCGATAATCGCCACCACGATCATCAATTCAATCAGGGTGAAACCCTTTTGCAGATTGCGCTTCATACATCTCTCCTAGGAGGTCGATTGCAAATAAAAACCTGCAGAAGAATTCTCCAGGTCCGCCATCAACTCAGCAGGTTCCATGCCAACGCGGCCTATCCGTCAAAACAGAGAAACCCCAGGGGAACAGGCCAGGGAACCCCATCTGAATCGCTCCATCCCTGGCACTTGTGACAAATTTGTCCACCACCCCTGTCACAAGCAGATGCGTGAGTTACGAATCCCGCTGCATCTCTAGCCGACTGATACCAACCCATCAGCCCTGGACAAACTCCATCTCCGTCCCTGCCAGCGCCAAGCGGTCCCCGCTCTTCAACAGCACCGGTTCATCCGCCATCACGGCGCCATTCAACTGAGGCCGCTGCGCGCCTTCCACGTGCGACAGCACAAATCCATGGTGCCGCTTGGTGATCGACGCAACCGCCACACCCGGCTTGCCGATGGTGGTTACCACCTTGACCAGCGCCACCTCGCGCCCTGCAGCCGCCCCTGAGCAGACCCGGATGGACGCGCTCAAGACCGGAGCGGGCGTCGACCCGGCGGCGGACAGCGGGGCGGAACGGGAGGTCAAAGGCCGTGGCGGCACCATGCCGGGCTTGAACACCATGGTCTTTTCGAAGTTTTCGCCCTCGTTTTCCTGCAGGAAGCGGATCTTGTACTTGCCCACTTCCACCGTGTCCCCGTTGCGCAGCGGCTGGCGCTTGACGGGTTGCCCATTCACGTAGGTGCCGTTGGTGCTGCCGAGGTCCTCGATCTCCACCTCGTCGGGCGAGACATGGAGCACGGCGTGTTCGCCACTGACGGCCAGGTTGTCGATGACGATGTCGTTATAGGGGCGGCGGCCGAGGGTCGTACGCTCCTTCGTCAATTGGACTTCCTTGATGACGACTCCGTCGATCGACACGATCATTTTCGGCATGATCAATTCCTCATTCTTTCATTGCGATGGTCGGCCAGGTGGCTGATTCAACTTCAATCGGCACGCAAAAATCGCGACATCAAGCCGCGCTTCCTCTCAATGGATCCCGCCTGCACCAGCAGCACGCTGATGTTGTCGCGGCCGCCCCGGGCATTGGCGGCTTCGATCAGATGGGCGGCTTTGTCCTCCAGGGGTTCCTGTACCAGGGCCAGCGCTTGAATCTGATCGTCGTCCACCATGTCGGTCAAGCCATCCGAGCACATCACGAACAGATCCTGCGGCTCCACGGGAAACTCATTGATTTCGACCAGTACAGCACTTTCCACGCCAAGGGCCCGGGTGACCAGGTTGCGCTGCCCTGATATCGCCGCTTCTTGCGGCGTGAGGATGCCGGCATCCACCTGTTCCTGCAGCCAGGAGTGGTCGCGCGTGATCTGCCTGAGCACACCGCCGCGCAGGCAATAGCACCGTGAATCGCCGATGTGCCCGAGGATCAGGCGATCGCCCAGAAAAACGCCGACCACCACCGTGGTGCCCATGCCCGAATACTGCGGATGGGAGAGCGACGCATCGAAGATGGCGTGGTTGGCCCGCTCCACGCAGTCTTCCAGCGCTCGGCGCACTTCCGTCGACGCGGCACGGGGGCCGGCTTGCGCCAGCCACTGGGTCATTTCGTCGTGAATGAGGCTGGTGGCCATGCCGCTTGCGATTTCGCCCGCGTTGTACCCGCCCATGCCATCGGCGAGCACCGCCAGCTGCGCGCTGGCGTCCGCGATCACGGCGTCTTCATTGTTCGAGCGCACCCGGCCTTGGTCGGTGCGGGCGCAAAACTGATAGTTCAGCTTGATTCCCAAGGTCATGCTTCACCCGGCGCAGGGAGAAGCAAAGCTGCGCCAGCGGTGTGCGCAGTCCCTGTTGCAGTTTTTTGAAAATCCCCCATGTCGTGCCCTGTTGCGTCGCGTTCCGCATCATAGACGACGGACCCGCCGCCGAGAGGGCCTCGGGGTCGGCCGACCCCAAGTTTTCATCGGGCTACCGGAGGTACAACCGCATCAACCGGCCGCCGCCGAGTTTTGCTGCGCCCGCGCCTGCAGGAATTTTCCGGCGCCCACCACGAACAGGGCGCCCAAAGCGGCCGCCACATAGTGCAAGGAAGGATGGGCCAGGACAACATCGTGCAGCGATGCATCGCTGGCGATGGTCTCGCCCCCCACCCAGCCGATCAGGCCGGCTCCGAACAGAACGATGATGGGAAAGCGCTCCATGAGCTTGATCATGAGCGTGCTGCCAAAAATGACGAGCGGAATGCTGATGGCCAGGCCGAGGATCAACAGGACCATGTTGCCGTGGGCCGCGGCGGCCACGGCGATCACGTTGTCCAGGCTCATCACCAGATCGGCGATCAGGATGGTACGGACGGCCGCCATGAGCCCGCCGCCGGACTGGGAGCCTTCGCCGTCTTCGTCGCTGTCGGTCATCAGCTGCAGGCCGATCCACAGCAGCAGGCAGCCGCCGATGATCTGCAGGAAAGACAGCTCCAGCAGCTTGGCGGCCACCACGGTCAGCACGATGCGCAGCACCACGGCGGCGCCGGAGCCCCAGAAAATGGCTTTCTTCTGCTGATGCGGGGGGAGCGAGCGCGCGGCCAGTGCGATGACCACGGCGTTGTCGCCGGACAGGATGATGTTGATCCAGACGATCTTGACGAGGCCGATCCAGAAGTCGGCCGTGTGCAGGAATTCCATGCGAGGTATCTCCGTGTTATGAATGAAAGAGGCGCCCGAAACCAGGGTTTCGGGCGCCTCTTCTTTTATGGGAGAGCGCAGTTTATCGGGGCTGCAAACCCCTTTCGTCCGTAGTTTTGCTTACGGATTACTTCAGCTGCGCCTTGAGCAGCTTGCCGAGCTCGGAAGGATTGCGGGTGATGATGAAGCCCGACTCTTCCATGATGGCGAGCTTGGCATCGGCCGTGTCGGCACCGCCGGAGATCAGCGCGCCCGCGTGGCCCATGCGCTTGCCGGGAGGCGCGGTCACGCCGGCGATGAAGCCCACGATCGGCTTCTTCATGTTGGCCTTGCACCATTGGGCGGCTTCCGCTTCGTCCGGGCCACCGATTTCGCCGATCATGATGACGGCATCGGTGTCGGGATCGTCGTTGAAGGCCTTCATCACGTCGATGTGCTTGAGGCCGTTGATGGGGTCGCCACCAATGCCCACGGCGCTCGACTGGCCCAGGCCCACTTCCGTCAGCATGGCCACGGCTTCGTACGTCAGCGTGCCGGAACGGCTCACCACGCCGATGCGGCCCTTGCGATGGATGTGGCCGGGCATGATGCCGATCTTGATTTCGTCAGGCGTGATCAGGCCGGGGCAGTTGGGGCCCAGCAGCAGCGTCTTCTTGCCGCCGGCGGCTTCCTTGGCCTTCATCTTGTTGCGCACTTCGAGCATGTCGCGCACCGGAATGCCTTCGGTGATGCAGATGGCCAAGTCCAGATCGGCTTCCACGGCTTCCCAGATGGCAGCGGCGGCGCCTGCGGGCGGCACGTAGATCACCGACACGGTGGCGCCGGTCTGCGATGCGGCTTCCTTGACGGAGGCGTAGATCGGAATGTTGAAGATCGACTCGCCGGCCTTCTTCGGGTTCACGCCCGCCACGAAGGCGTTCTTGCCGTTCGCGTATTCCTGGCACTTTTCGGTGTGGAACTGGCCGGTCTTGCCCGTGATGCCCTGGGTGATGACCTTGGTGTCTTTGTTGATGTAGATCGACATGTGTGTTCTCCGGGCTTACTTGACGGCAGCAACGATCTTGGTCGCAGCTTCGGCCATGGTGTCTGCGGCGATGATGGGCAGGCCGGATTCGGCCAGCATCTTCTTGCCCAGCTCTTCGTTGGTGCCCTTCATGCGCACGACCAGCGGCACGTTCAGGTTCACTGCCTTGCAGGCGGTGATGACGCCGGTGGCGATGGTGTCGCACTTCATGATGCCGCCGAAGATGTTGACCAGGATGCCTTCGACCTTGGGGTTCTTCAGCATGATCTTGAAGGCTTCGGTGACCTTCTCGGGGGTGGCACCGCCGCCCACGTCCAGGAAGTTGGCCGGCTCGCCGCCGAACAGCTTGATGGTGTCCATGGTGGCCATGGCCAGGCCGGCGCCGTTCACCAGGCAGCCGATGTTGCCGTCCAGGCTGATGTAGGCCAGGTCGAACTTGGAGGCTTCCACTTCGGCCGGATCTTCTTCGTCCAGGTCGCGGTAGGCCACGATTTCAGGATGGCGGAACAGCGCGTTGGCGTCGAAGTTGAACTTGGCGTCCAGCGCCATCAGGTTGCCCTTGGAGTCGCAGTTCAGCGGGTTGATTTCCACCAGCGAAGCGTCCGTCTCCATGTAGCACTTGTAGATCTTGGCGAAGATGTCCACGGCCTGGTCGATGGACGCGCCGGTCAGGCCGATGGCTGCAGCCACCTTCTTGCTCTGCTCGGCGGTGATGCCGGTCAGGGGATCGATCATCTCGGTGATGATCTTCTCGGGCGTGGAGTGCGCCACTTCCTCGATGTCCATGCCGCCTTCGCTGGAAGCGATCAAGGCCACCTTCTGCGTGCCGCGGTCGGTCACCAGCGAGACATACAGTTCGTTCTTGATGTCGGCGCCGTCTTCGATGTACAGGCGGCGGACCTTCTGGCCTTCGGGGCCGGTCTGGTGCGTCTTGAGCTGCATGCCCAGGATTTCGCCCGAGATGCGCTTGACATCGTCGATGGTCTTGGCGACCTTCACGCCGCCGCCCTTGCCACGGCCACCGGCGTGGATCTGGGCCTTGACCACCCACACGGGGCCGCCGAGCTTCTGGGCAGCCTCCACGGCTTCCTGCACCGTGAAAGCAGGGATGCCGCGCGGAACGGGCACACCAAAATTGCGCAAGATTTCCTTGCCTTGGTATTCGTGAATCTTCATGAGGTCTCTCTCAGGGAAGGATGTTGGTAACCCGTTTGCCATGAGCAGATGTCTGGCCGCGGGCGGGTGACATGGCAACCGGCGACTGTATCATGCTGCGATGCACCATCCCCTTGCGGATGTCACGTACCACGGCGGGCCGCCACGGCCATCTTTTGCAGGAGCATTCCATGTCCAAAGTCTTCATCGACGGCGAAGCCGGCACCACGGGCCTGCAGATCCGCGAGCGCCTGCAGGCGATGCCGCAGGTGCAGGTGGTCAGCATCGCGCCCGAGCGGCGCAAGGACCCGGCCGCCAAGCGCGAACTGATCGCCGGCGTGGACCTGGTGATCCTGTGCCTGCACGACGATGCCGCCCGCGAGACCGTGGCCATGGTGGACGAGATCGAAAAGGCCAGTGGCCGCCGCATCAAGGTGATCGACGCCAGCACGGCGCACCGCACGGTGGCGGGCTGGGTGTTCGGCTTTCCCGAACTGGCCGCGGGCCAGAGCGATGCCGTGGCATCGGCCACGCGGGTGGCCAACCCCGGTTGCTATGCCACCGGGGCGATCGCGCTGCTGCGCCCGCTGGTGGAGGCCGGCCTGGTGCCGGTCGATTTCCCGCTGGCCCTGCCTTCGGTGAGCGGTTACTCGGGCGGCGGCCGCACGATGATCGAGGCCTACGAGCAAAACGCCGCCCCGGCCTTCGAGTTGTATGCCCTGGGCCTGTCGCACAAGCACCTGCCCGAGATCATGAAGTACACCGGCCTGACCCGCCGGCCGATCTTCGTGCCGGCCGTGGGCAACTTCCAGCAGGGCATGCTGGTGCAGCTGCCGCTGCACCTGGACCTGCTGCCCGGCGCGCCCAAGGCGGCCGACCTGCACGACGCCCTGGTCGCGCACTACGCCAAGAGCAACACGCCGGACCAGTGGGTCAAGGTGCTGCCGCCGACGGACGACGGCAAGCTCGACGCCCTGGCGCTCAACGACACCAACCAGCTCGAACTGCGCGTGTTCGCCAATGAAAACTACCGCCACGCGGTGCTGGTGGCCCGCCTGGACAATCTCGGCAAGGGCGCCAGCGGCGCGGCGGTGCAGAACCTGAAGCTGATGCTGGGCCTGTGATGGGCCGTGGCGTGATGGGCGGAGGCGCCGCCACCGCAATGCCGTGCGCCCGGCCTCAGGCGCGCCCCATGCGCTGAAAGAGCCCGCCGGGCAGGCGGGCCACCTGCCCGTCCAGTTCCAGTTCGAGCAACGCGACCTGCAGCGACGCGGCATCCATGCCGGTGCGCGCCACCAGCGCATCGAGGCCGGTCGGGTCGAACCCCAGCGCCTGCAGCAGTGGCGCGTGCTCTCCCGCCGGCAACCCCTCGCTGCTGTCGCCATCGCCATTGCTGCGCGGCAAGGGCGCCAGCGATGCGGGCGCGGTCCTCGGTGCCTCGGAGGGCACCAAGCGCAACTCTTCCAGCACGTCCTGCGCGGACTCGACCAGTTTGGCCCCCTGCCGGATCAGCGCATGGCAGCCCCGGGACTGCGGCGCGTGGATGGAGCCGGGAATGGCGAACACCTCCCGCCCCTGCTCGGCGGCCAGCCGGGCGGTGATCAGCGAGCCCGAGGCCAGCGCCGCCTCCACCACCAGCGTGCCTTGCGACAGCCCGGCGATGATGCGGTTGCGCTTGGGGAAATTGCCCGCCAGCGGCGGCGTGCCCAGCGGGTATTCGCTCACCAGCACGCCGTTTTGCGCGATGCGGTGGGCGAGGTCCAGGTTCTTGCGCGGGTAGACGCGGTCCAGCCCGGTGCCCACCACGGCGAGGGTCGCGGGCAGGTCGTCGGCACCGTCCACCCCGCCATCCAGCGCGCCTTCGTGCGCCGCGGCATCCACGCCCAGCGCCAGGCCGGAGACGATGCACAGGCGGGCGCTGCGCAGCGCCCGCGCGAACTGCCGTGCATGGTCGGCGCCCTGCGCCGTGGGATTGCGGCTGCCCACGATGGCGATGCAACGCTCGGTCGTCCAGGGTGTCCTCTGCGCCAGGAACCGGGGTGCCCCCATGAGGTAGAGCATGAGGGGCGGGTCTTCGGTGGCCAGCAGGCCCGGCGGATAGGCCGGATCGCCCAGCGTGACGATCTGGCGGGCGGGCTGGCCCGGCGCCGCACCGTTCAGCCACTGCCACGTGGTCTCGACCAGCGCCTCGAGCGTGGGCGGCACGGTGCCCAGGGCCCGCGCCTGGGCGGGCGTGGCACAGGCCTGCAGCGCCGCTGGCGATGCGGTGAACAGGTTCTGCGGCAGCCCGAACGCGGCCAGCAGCCGGCGCGCGGCCCCATTGCCGACGCCGGGTGTGAGCGCCAGCCGCAGCCAGGCGGCCAATTCGTCCCGATCCATGGAGGTCAAAGCAGGCATCCCGAGGCCACGGGGCGCCCGCCAAGGCGCCCCTGGAGAGGGCCGCAGGGCTTACTGCGGATTGACGAGGCGGTCGCCGACCCGCACGCCCTGCTGCACCTGCAGCAGCAGCACGTAGGAGACGCGATCGAACGTGCGGAACACCATGCCCACGCCGTTGGCCTCGCTCGGCAGCTTGATCATGGCCTTGTTCTCGTCGGTCTTGTCCTTGATGCGCTCGCCCTTGGTGAGCAGCGTGAGGACATGGCCGGCCTCGATCCCGTCGCGGGTGCCGCGGTTGATGGCGATCACCTGGTTCTGCGCGGCATAGGCCACGGCCGAGCTGCCGTACAGCGACACGACGCGCGCATCCACCGGGGCCTGCGGCGCGCGCGGCGTGTAGCTGGCGTAGCCGCGCGCGGGGGCAGGCAGCAGGCGGTCGCCGGCGCGCATTTCTTCCTTGGCGCTGCTCAGGTCCACGGTGGCGGGCACCACGTCGAGCGTGACTTCGCCCTTGGGATCGCGCGTTTCCTCGGTGGTCTCGCCGCGCACCAGTTCGGCCTTGCCGACGTACTGGGCTTCGTAGCCCAGGATCTCGCCGGACTCGGGGTCCTTCATGGGGATGGCATTGCGGAACACGCGGTACTGGCGCGGCACGCCGGGCCCCAGGCGCAGCGGATTGCCGGTGGCGCCGCGCACGTAGGCCCGGTCGCCGCTGGCCATGAGCACGCGTTCATCGACGGTGGCGACGATGCGCGGGGCCTGCTGCAGCGTGAGCTCGTCCACCACCAGCGGCTCGACGAGGAACGGCTCGATCAGGTGGGGCTGCAGGGTGGGCAGCGCGGTGCCGGCCAGGCTGTCGGTGCGGGTGCGGGGCGAGACGCGCACCGTGTCATTGGGCACCTGGCCCGACGGGCTGGTGCGCAGGCGGGCATAGCCGTCCACCTTTTCCAGGTACAGCGTCTGGCCGGGGAAGATGAGGTGCGGATTGGGGATGGCCTGCAGGTTCATGCCCCAGAGTTCGGGCCAGCGCCAGGCGCGCTGCAGGTACATGCCCGAGATGCCCCAGAGGGTGTCGCCGCGCTTGACCACATAGGTGTCCGGCGCGTTGGCGGCCAGTTCCGACATCGGCACGCCCCGGGAGGCCACCTGCTGGGCGGTGGCCCGCTGATCGGTGGTGACAGGGTAGTTCTGGGCATGCGCGGGGCCGGTCAGCAGGGCTGCGGCCAGAAAAGCCAGCGCTCCCAGCGCCGTGGGCCGCAAGCCTGTGGATGCCGTCATGTTGTTCCTCTTGTCATGCATTGCGAAACGCCCCTCGCTGGCGCCAGCGCGTGTTTGTCGGTTACAAAACCCGCCGGTTGATACGTTACAAATCTTCTCGGATTCTCAGCCCAAGCCCTTGATTGGGCAACGATTATTGCGGCGGCCGGCGGCTGCTCTCATCAAAAGTGGCGAAAATAGCGACATCTTTCCGGGTTCGCCATGGCCATTCTTCCTATTCTCTGTTACCCCGATCCCCGCCTGCACACGGTGGCCAAGCCGGTCCAGGCCGTGGACGACCGCGTGCGCGCCCTGCTGGACGACATGGCGGCCACGATGTACGACGCCAACGGCATCGGCCTGGCGGCCACACAGGTGGACGTGCACGAGCGCATCGTGGTCATCGACGTCTCCGAGGACCACGACCAGCCCCAGGTCTTCATCAATCCCGAGATCATCTGGGCCAGCGAGGAAAAGACCGTGGGCGAGGAAGGCTGCCTGTCGGTCCCCGGCATCTACGATGGCGTGGCGCGCTCCACCGCGGTCCACGTGCGGGCGCTGGACGCCCAGGGCCAGTCCCGCGTGGTCGAGGCCGAGGGCCTGCTGGCGGTGTGCATCCAGCACGAGATGGACCACCTGCTGGGCAAGGTGTTCGTCGAGTACCTCTCGCCCCTCAAACGCAACCGCATCAAGACCAAGATGCTCAAGCAGCAACGTGAGGCACGATCATGATCGCCTGGCGCTCCCTTTCCTTTTCCTCCGTGGCACGCGGCGTGGCCGCCATCGGCTTGGCGGCCGTGCTCACCGCGTGCGCGTCGCCCGACTTCGTCAAGCCCGGCGCCTCGCGCGCCGAAGTGCTGCAGAACCTGGGCCCGCCGGTGTCCGTCACGCCGTTGCCCGGTGGCGGCGAACGGCTGCTGTACACCACCCAGCCCGCGGGCCGGCAGGTGTACCACATGGACTTCGATGCCGGCGGCCGCCTCGTGCGCACCGACCAGGTGCTCACCTTCAACAACCTGGCCGGCATTCCGGCCGGCTGGACGGTGGACGACGTGCGCCGCACCTTCGGCCCGCCGATGCGCGTGGAGCAGGTAGCGCGCTTCGACGGCGACATCTGGACCTACCGCTTCCGCGACGACCTGGGCACCCGGCGCTTCGGCCACGTGCACATCGACCCGCGCGGCGTGGTGGTGAAGGTGATGTTCACGGACGAGCCCGATCCCCGCGATCTGCTGGGATTCTGACGCCGCGACCGCCTTCATGAAGATCGTCTTTGCCGGCACACCCGACTTCGCCCGCGTCGCCCTCCAGCGCCTGCTGGACGCCGGCTTCACCGTCCCCCTCGTCCTGACCCAGCCCGACCGCCCCGCCGGCCGGGGCATGAAGCTGCAGGCCTCGCCCGTCAAGCAATGCGCGCTGGAGCACGGCATCGCCGTGGCGCAGCCGCGCAGCCTGCGCCTGGACGGCAAGTACCCCGAGGACGCGGCCGCCGCGCGCGATGCGCTGGTCGCCGCCGGGGCCGATGCCATGGTGGTGGCCGCCTACGGGCTGATCCTGCCGCAGTGGGTGCTGGACAGGATGAGCGCCGCCCGGCCGCCCGAAGGCGCGAAGGCCCCCTCGGGGGGCAGCGAACCCCGCGCAGCGGGGAGCGTGGGGGCCCGCGGACTGGGTTGCCTGAACATCCACGCCAGCCTGCTGCCGCGCTGGCGCGGCGCCGCGCCCATCCACCGCGCGATCGAAGCGGGCGATGCCGAAACGGGCGTGACCATCATGCAGATGGATGCCGGCCTGGACACGGGCGACATGCTGCTCATCGAAAAGACCGCCATCGGCCCGCGCGACACCACGGCCACGCTGCACGACCGGCTGGCCGACCTGGGCGGCCGCATGGTCGTCGAGGCGCTGCAGCGCGCCGCCCGCGGCGGCCTGGCCGCCACGCCCCAGCCCGCCGAGGGCGTGACCTATGCGCACAAGATCGAGAAGGCCGAGAGCGCCATCGACTGGGCCCTGCCCGCCGAGGCGATCGGCCGGCGCATCCGCGCCTTCGACCCGTTTCCCGGCGCATCGACCACGCTGGACGGCGAGTCAATCAAGGTGTGGAGCTACGAAATCGATAGCACGATGCCGGCGGATTCCATGCCTTGCGGGCAGATTCTGTCCGTGAACGATGCCGGCGTGACGGTGGCCTGCGGCCACGGCGCGCTGCGCCTGACCACGCTGCAGCGCGCGGGCGGCAAGCGCCTGCCGGTGGCCGACTTCCTGCGCGGCTTCGCGCTCGCGCCCGGCATGGTGCTGGGGGGCGGCGCGCCGGCCGGGGCGCGGGAATGAGCGCCCGGGGACTGGGCGCGCTCGTCCGGGATCCCGCCTACCGCCAGGGCGTGCTGGACATGTTCGGCACCAGCGTGGGCGTGGGCGCCTGGGGGCTGGTGACCGGCGTGGCCATGGTCAAGAGCGGCATGTCGGTGCCGATGGCGATCTTCATGTCGCTCGCGGTGTACGCGGGCAGCGCGCAGCTCACGGTGATCCCGCTGATGGCCGTCGGCGCGCCGCTGTGGGTGGTGTGGCTCACGGCCTCGTGCGTGAAC
This sequence comes from Acidovorax sp. BLS4, assembly GCF_032929295.1. NCBI lineage: Bacteria > Pseudomonadati > Pseudomonadota > Betaproteobacteria > Burkholderiales > Comamonadaceae > Acidovorax > Acidovorax sp. BLS4. Next base: position 2,638,402 of record NZ_CP136797.1, on the reverse strand, counting down.
CTGCGCTTCGTCATCTTCAGCAGCCTATGGCGCAGCTACTTCGCGCACCTGCCGCTGCGCCGGCGCCTGGCGGTGGGGTATTTCAGCGGCGACGTGATCTTCGTCGCGTTCATGAAGCGCTACCCCCAGCCCACGCCGCAGCCCGAGCAGGTGCCGTACTTCTGGGGCGCCGCGTCGATCAACTGGCTGTCCTGGCAGGTGCCGTCGATCACGGGCATTTTGCTGGCCAACGTGGTGCCGCTGTCGTGGGGCCTGGGCTTCGCGGGCGTCCTGGCGCTGCTGGGCGTGATGCTGTCCATGCTGTTCGACCGCGCCACCTGGCTGGCCACGGGCGTGGCCATGACGGCGGCCATCGCGGCGTTCGCGCTGCCGCTCAAGCTGAACATCCTGGTGGCGATCGCGGCGGCCGTGGCCGTGGGCCTCATCATCGAGACGGTAGACCGCCACCTGCGAAAGCCCGAGGTGCTGCTGGTGCCGGCCGAGAGCGCGCTGCCGCCCGAGGAGAAAAAGCACGTGCAGGACGGCGACGTGGTGCCGCTGCGCGAGGAGCGCCACCCATGAACTGGTCCTGGGTCGAACCCACCATCGCCATCCTGGGCCTGGCCGCGATCACGGTGGTGTCGCGCGCGTTCTTCATGATTCCCGAGCGCGAACTGCCCCTGCCCGACTGGCTCAAGCGCGGCCTCAAGTACGCGCCGCTGGCCGCGCTGGCCTCGGTGATCGCGCCGGAGATCTTCATGGCGCAGGGCGAGCTGATCGGCACGCTGCAGGACGCGCGCCTGCCGTCCGTGCTGTGCGCCGCCGGCTACTACTTCTGGCGCCGCGGGATCCTGGGCACCATCGTCGTGGGCATGGTGGTGTACCTGCCGCTGCACATCGGCCTGGGCTGGTAGCCCACGGGCGGCGCCGGCCGACACGGCCGGGCACGGGGCCGCACCTACAATGCGGCGCAGTTTTCCACCCTCCCCGCGCCGCCCGCCGGCCCCATCGATCCATGCACATCCTTCGCTTTTCCGACCTCTGCGCCCAAGGCCAGGCCCGTGGCCAGCGCGTGTTCATCCGCGCCGACCTGAACGTGCCGCAGGACGACGCCGGCCACATCACCGAGGACACGCGCATCCGCGCCTCGGTGCCCTGCATCCAGATGGCGCTGGACGCCGGCGCCGCCGTCATGGTGACGAGCCACCTGGGCCGCCCGACCGAGGGCACGCTGCAGCCCGCCGACTCGCTCGCCCCCATTGCGAAGCGCCTGGGCGAACTGCTGGGCCGCGAGGTTCCGCTGGTGGCCGACTGGGTGGACGGCGTGGCCGTGCAGCCCGGCCAGGTCGTGCTGCTGGAGAACTGCCGCGTGAACCCCGGCGAGAAGAAGAACGACCCCGCGCTGGCCAGGAAGATGGCCGCGCTCTGCGACATCTACGTGAACGACGCCTTCGGCACCGCGCACCGCGCCGAGGGCACGACCTATGGCATCGCCGAATACGCCAAGACCGCCTGCGCCGGCCCGCTGCTGTCGGCCGAGATCGACGCCATCACCAAGGCCCTGGCGCACCCCGCGCGGCCGCTGGCGGCCATCGTGGCGGGCAGCAAGGTCTCGACCAAGCTCACCATCTTGAAGAGCCTGGCCGACAAGGTGGACCAGCTCATCGTGGGCGGCGGCATCGCCAACACCTTCATGCTGGCCACCGGCCTTCCGATCGGCAAGAGCCTGGCCGAGCCCGACCTGCTGGACCAGGCCCGCGCCGTGATCGACGCCATGAAGGCGCGCGGCGCCGAGGTGCCGATCCCCACCGACGTGGTGGTGGCCAAGACCTTCTCGGCCGATGCGCCCGCCACGGTGAAGGCGGCCGCCGACGTGGCCGACGACGACCTGATCCTGGACATCGGCCCCGAGACCGCGAAGAAGCTGGCCGCGCAACTCAAGCAGGCCGGCACCATCGTGTGGAACGGGCCCGTGGGCGTGTTCGAGTTCGCCGCGTTCGAGAACGGCACCCGGGCCATCGCCCAGGCGATCGCCGAATCGAGCGCGTTCAGCATCGCGGGCGGCGGCGACACGCTGGCGGCGATCGCCAAGTACGGCATCGAGAAGGACGTGGGCTACATCTCCACCGGCGGCGGCGCCTTCCTGGAAGTGCTGGAGGGCAAGACGCTGCCGGCCTTCGAGATCCTGCAAAAGCGCGCCCAGGGCTGAGCCGGCGGCGGGTTCACGCCCGCCACTCTTTTGCTATTGAATTAATAGCAATATGCCCTAGTGATGATTGTGCTGGAGGCACTTTTCATGCCGCACCCGCTGTGGCCGCGGGGCGCTGCGGCCACAGCACCGAGGCGATCGCCAGCACCATCAGCGCCACGGCCGCCCAATCCTGCCAGTGCAGGCGCTCGCCCAGCCAGACCGCGCCGCTGAACACGCCCAGCACCGGGATCATCATCACGCTCAAGGTGGACGCCACGGGCGGCAGGCCGCGCACCAGGAAGAACCACGCCGGCTGCGCGAAGCCGAGCACCAGCACCGCGTTGAAGGCGATGGCGCCCCAGCCCACGGCGGACGGGGCGTGCCAGCGGTCGTGCTCCAGCAGCAGCGCCAGCAGGCTCAGCACCACGGTGCTCTGCACCGTCATCCAGAACGACAGGGTCAGCACTGGCAGCGGCAGGGTGCTGCGCCGCAGCAGTTGCGTGCCCAGCGCCCAGCAGGCGGCGGCGGTGAGCATCAGCCCCACGCCGACGGGCCGGCCGCCGAGCTGGCTGAGTTCGTGCCACAGCAGCAGCAGCACGCCCCCGGCCGCCGCCGCCACGCCCGCCCAGGCGCGCGGCGCCAGGCGGTGGCCGAAGCACAGCGCGCCCAGCACGGCCGAGAAGATCGGCATGGTGTAGCCCAGGATGGCCGCGCGCCCGCTGGAGAGCGACGGAATGGCCGTGATGCTGAAGGCGTGCCACAGCACCATGTTGACGAGCCCCAGGCCCGCCAGCGGCAGCCAGTACCTGCGCGGCACGGCGAACGGGGCCTTGAGCAGCACCAGCGCCAGGGCCAGCACCGGCAGGCCGAGCCACAGCGAGATCGCGCGGAAGGCCAGCGGCGGAAAGCCCGCCACGCCGAGCTTCATGACCGGCCAGTTGAAGCCCCAGATGAGGGTGACGAGGATCAGGGCGACGAGCTGGCGGGGGGACAGGGCAGGCATGCGCGGCATTGTGCCGGGACGGGCACGGCGGCGCTCGCGGCGCCACCGGCGGCCCCGCCCCCTAAAATCGCGCCCCATGACCTTCATCGACATGCTGCAGGGCGCGGCCGCGCAGAACGACTCCATGCTGTGCGTGGGCCTGGACCCCGAACCGGACCGGTTTCCCGCAGCGATGCGCGGCGACGCCCGCAAGATCTACGACTTCTGCGCCGCCATCGTCGATGCCACCGCCGACCTGGCCTGCGCCTTCAAGCCGCAGATCGCCTATTTCGCCGCGCACCGCGCCGAAGACCAGCTCGAACGCCTGATGGCCCACATGCGCGCCACCGCGCCGCACGTGCCGGTGGTGCTGGACGCCAAGCGCGGCGACATCGGCTCCACCGCCGGGCAATACGCCCGCGAGGCCTTCGAGCGCTACGGCGCCGATGCGGTGACGCTCTCGCCCTTCATGGGCTTCGATTCCATCGAGCCCTACCTGGCCTACCACGGCAAGGGCGCCTTCCTGCTGTGCCGCACCTCCAACCCGGGCGGCGACGACCTGCAAAGCCAGCGTCTGGCCAGCGTGGACGGGCAGCCGCTGCTGTACGAGCACGTCGCGCGCCTCGCCCAGGGCCCGTGGAACACCAACGGCCAGCTGGGCCTGGTGGTGGGCGCCACCTACCCCGCCGAGATCGAGCGCGTGCGCGCCCTGGCGCCCACGTTGCCGCTCTTGATTCCCGGCGTGGGCGCGCAGGGCGGCGATGCGGCGGCCACGGTGCGTGCCGGGCGGCGCGAGGGCGGCCCGATCCTCGTGAACTCGTCCCGCGCGATCCTGTACGCGGCCGAGGGCGAGGGCTTCGCCACAGCCGCGCGCGCCGTGGCCCTGGCCACGCGGGACACGTTGAACGCCGCCCGCGCCTGAGCGCCGCGCGCCCCGCAGCCCCTTCGCTCAACCACCGGCGGCCATGCAGCTCAAGTGGCTGGAAGACTTCATCGTGCTGGCGCAGGAGCGCAGCTACACGCGCGCGGCCGAGCTGCGCCACGTGACGCACCCAGCCTTCGGGCGCCGCATCCGCGCGCTGGAGGCCTGGGCCGGCACGCCGCTGGTCGAGCCCGGCAGCGGCCCCGTGCGGCTGACGGCGGCGGGCCAGGTCTTTCTGGACACGGCCGAGCAGATGGCGCGCAACCTCGCGCAGTCGCACGAGGAACTGCGCGCGGTGGCCGGGCGCCAGGCGCGCACCGTGACGCTCACCACGGGCCGCACGCTGGCCCGCACCGTGGTGGCCGACCTGCTGGTGCGGCTGCGCCCGGTGATGAAGGACTGCGAGCTGTGCATCCTGACCCGCGCGCTGGCCGACACCGTGGCCCTGCTGGAGCGCGGCGAGGCGGATTTTTCCATCGCCTACCACCACCCGGCGCTGGCCATCCGGCTGGATGCGCGCCAGTTCTCGCACATCACGCTGGCCTCGGACCGGCTGGTGCCGGTGTCGCGCGCCACGGCGCAGGGCGCGGCGCTGCACCCGCTGGCGGGCGCGGGCCCCATTCCCTACCTGGCCTACGCGCGCACGCTGGCGCTGGGCCGGCTGGTGGAGGACCAGCTGGCGCACCACCCGGTCACGCAGCGCCTGCAGCGCACGGTGGAGTGCGACTCGGCCGATGCGCAATACGAATACGTGCACAAGGGCCTGGGCGTGGCCTGGCTGCCGTGGTCCATGGTGCATGCCGATTGCAAGGCCGGCCGGCTGGCCAAGGCGGGCGACCGCAGCATGGAGGCGAAGTTCGACGTGCGGCTGTACCGGCCCAAGCGCCGGCTGAGCACGCAGGCCGAGGCGATCTGGCACGCCATCGCCACGCGGTGACGGCCCGCGCCGTCATCGGGTTCGCCCCCTTGGCGCCCGCGTGCCGAAACAGCACCATGGCGTGCCGACTCGGCACCCCCGCGCCCTGCCTGCCTTCGCACAATCGGCCCACACCCCACCAGGAGACTCCGATGCATGCCCACCCCGCCTTCCGCCGCACGCTTTTGCTGTGCGGCCTCGCCCTGCTGGCCGCCGGCCCCGCCGCCGCGCAGGACAGCTACCCGAGCAAGCCCATCACCATCGTCGTCGGCTACCCGCCCGGCGGCAGCACCGACCTCACCGGGCGCACGGTGGCGCAGGAACTGGGCGCGCGCCTGGGCGTACCGGTCGTGATCGAGAACGTGGGCGGCGCCGGCGGCGCCATCGGCGCGCAGAAGGTGGCCAGCGCCGCGCCGGACGGCTACACGCTGCTCGTGGGCGCGAGCAACGAGATCGCCATCAACAAGCTGGTGACCAAGAAGGTCAAGTACGACGTGAAGGACTTCACCGCCATCGGCGTGATCGCCTCGCAGCCGCTGGTGCTGGTGGCATCCACCGGCTCGGGCGTGAAGAACGCGGCCGAATTCACGCAGCGCGTGTCCAGGAACCCCGGCAAGTACAGCTACGGCAGCTCGGGCGTGGGCACCTCGCTGCACCTGGCGGGCGAGATGGTCAAGGAGCAGGGCAAGCTGTTCATGACGCACATCCCCTACCGCGGCGTGGCCCCGCTCACCAACGACCTGCTGGGCAACAACCTGGAGTTCGGCGTGTTCGTGCTCTCCAGCGGCCTGCCCCACATCAAGAGCGGCAAGGTCGTCGCGCTGGGCACGACCGAGGCCAAGCGCTCGGCCATCACGCCCGACATTCCCGCGCTGGCCGAGCTGCCGCAGTACAAGAACGTGGACATCGGCGTGTGGTTCGCCCTGATGGGCCCGGCCAAGCTGCCCAAGCCCGTGCACGACAAGCTCAAGAAGGCGCTGAACGAGGCGCTGCAGTCGCCCGACTTCCGCAAGAAAATGGAAGCCTCCGGCTCGATCGTGGCCTCCACCAGCCTGAACGCCGACCAGTTCATCGCCTCGGAAGTGGCCAAATACCAGAAGATCGTCGAATTCGCCAAGATCGAGGAGTGACCTTGATGCCCCGGACCTTCGCACTCACCGCCCCCGACCTCACGCCCTGGCGCGCCGGCAACACCGGCACCGAAGGCGTGTGGCACTTCGATTCCGGCCTGCCCGGCCGCCATGTCCTCATCAGCGCCCTGGTGCACGGCAACGAGCTGTGCGGCGCCTGGGCGCTGCAGGGCCTGCTGGCGGCGGGGCTGCGCCCGCAGCAGGGCGCGCTCACGCTGGCGTTCTGCAACCTGGAGGCCTTCGACCGCTTCGATCCGGCCGACCACGACGCCTCGCGCTTCACCGACCAGGACATGAACCGCCAGTGGACCGACGAGCGCATGGAGGCGGGCGACACGCGCGAGCGCCGCCGCGCCGCCGCGCTGCGGCCCTTCGTGGCGCGCGCCGACTGGCTGCTCGACCTGCATTCGATGCACGAGCCGGGGGCGCCGCTCCTGCTGACCGGCCTGCACCCGCGCAACTTGGAGCTGGCCCGCCGCATGGGCGCGCCCGAGCACATCGTGGCCGATGCGGGCCACCAGGACGGTGTGCGCATGCGCGACTACGGGCACTTCGGACTGCCCGACGCGCAGGCGGGCGACCGCCACTCGCTGCTGGTGGAATGCGGCTTCCATGGCGCGCTGTCCAGCCGCACCGTGGCCTACGACCAGTGCGTGCGCTTCCTGGCGGCGGCGCAGGTGCTCCACCCCGAGGCGCTGGCCGCGCTGCTGCCCGGCTGGCGCCAGCCCGATGCGCCGCGCCAGTGGGTGCTGGAGGTGACCGGCCCGGTGGTCGCCAAGAGCAGCGCCTTCCGCTTCACGCAGCCGTTCACCGGCCTGGAGGTGATCCCCAAGGCCGGCACGGTGATCGGCGACAACGACGGCGAACCCGTCACCACGCCGTACGACGACTGCGTGCTCGTCATGCCCTCCACGCGCCAGGCGCGGGCGGGGGTGACGGTGGTGCGCTACGCCCGCCGCCGGCCGCTGTAGCGCGCTGAACCGGCGCTGACCCGGCACCAGGCCCGGTCAGCGCCGCGCCCAGCGCGGCCCGAGCACCACGCACCCCAGCGCCAGCACCACGCAGGCCACGCCGGCCCACTGCCAGGCGGTGACGACCTCGCCCAGCACCAGCAGCCCGGCGGCCAGCCCCACCACGGGCACGCCCAGGCTGAAGGGCGCCACGCGGTTGGCCGGGTAGCGGGTGAGCAGCCCCGTCCACAGGCCGTAGCCGACGATGGTGGCCACCCAGCCCAGGTAGGCGACCGCGCCCCAGGCCACCGGCGGCAGCGCGGCCCAGGCGTCCCAGTGCAGCCAGCGCCCTGCGTCCGCATCGGTCAGGGCCGACAGCGCCGCGAACGGCAGCACCGGCACCAGGCTGCTCCACACCACGAACGACAGCGGCTTGTAGCCCGGCGATGCCCGCTGCACCATGCGCGAGACGATGTTGGACACCGCCCAGGAGGCGGCCGCGCACAGCGTGAGGCAGATGCCCACCATCGTCGCCCCGCCCACGCCCGTGCCGGTGGCCCCCGGCCCGATGAAGTTCATGGCGAAGCATCCGAGGCCCACCGCCGCGATCGCCATGCCCACCACCAGCGGCCGCCCGGGCCGCTCGCGCAGGATGCCGAACGCGAACAGCGCGGTGAAGAACACCTGCGTCTGCATGAGCACGCTGGCCAGCGCTGCCGTCATCCCCAGCTTCAGGGCGAAAAAGCCGAAGCCGAACTGCCCCACGCCCTGGAACAGCCCGAACAGCAGCACCCAGCGCCAGTGCATGCGCGGCGGCTTGAGGAAGAACACCAGCGGCAGCGCGGCGAACAGGTAGCGCACGGCCCCGAGCTGGAACGGCGTGAAGTAGCGCAGACCCCACTTCATCGCCACGAAATTGATCCCCCAGATGACCACCACGGCCATCGCGGCCAGCACGTCGCGCGTGGCCATGGCATCGCCGACCGGCGCCCGAGCCACCGCGCTCATGCGGCCCCCCTGCGGCCCGGCTGGCGGGTGGGGCGGTGCCGCCCAGGGCGCCGCGGTGCGGCGAAGGTGGAGAAAAACGCGGGGCTGGGCATGCGGCGGTTCGCCGGCAGGCCGGCGCAGAAAAAGGGGGCGGGGGAGGGGGGAGGGGGCGAAGCGGTCGATTATTCCGCACGGCCCCGACTGGCGTGTGGCCGCACGGGACAGCGTGGCCTGCGCGGCACCGCCTGCGGCACTCGCTCCCGCTGGCCGCTCAGAGGCTGCGCTGGTTCACGCGCTGAGACAGGGCCTGCGCGCTTTCCCGGCGCTCGCTGTAGCGGTCCACCAGGTAGGCCGCGCCGCCGCGCGTGAGCAGGGTGAACTTCACCAGCTCTTCCATCACATCCACCACGCGTTCGTAGTAGCTCGACGGCTTCATGCGGCCGGCCTCGTCGAATTCGAGGAACGCCTTCGCCACGGAGGACTGGTTGGGGATGGTGACCATGCGCATCCAGCGGCCCAGCACCCGCATCTGGTTGACCGCGTTGAACGACTGCGAGCCGCCCGAGACCTCCATCACCGCCAGCGTCTTGCCTTGGGTGGGGCGCACCGCGCCGACCGACAGCGGAATCCAGTCGATCTGCATCTTGAGGATGCCGGTCATCGCGCCATGGCGCTCGGGGGACGTCCAGACCATGCCTTCGGCCCATTGGGCGAGCGTGCGCAGCTCGGCCACCTTGGGGTGATCGTCGGGCGCCGCGTCCGGCATCGGCAGGCCGCGCGGATCGAAGATGCGCGCCTCGGCGCCCAGGGCCCGCAGCAGCCGCGCCGCCTCTTCGGTCAGCAGCCGGCTGTAGGACCGCTCGCGCACCGAGCCGTACAGCAGCAGGATGCGCGGGGCATGGGTGGCGCGCTGCGCGGGGAACAGCCGCTCCGGATCGACCGGGTGCAGCAGCGCGGCGTCGACGTTCGGAAGATCAGGATTCATACCACCCTCTGGACGCGTTCACGGCCCGAACCACCAGCAGCATCACCGGCACCTCGATGAGCACCCCCACCACGGTGGCGAGCGCCGCCCCCGAGTGAAAGCCGAACAGGCCGATGGCAGTGGCCACGGCCAGCTCGAAGAAGTTGGACGCGCCGATCAGGGCCGACGGGCCGGCGATGGCGTGCGTTTCGCCGGCCGCCCGGTTGAGCCCGTAGGCCAGCGCCGAGTTGAACAGCACCTGGATCAGGATCGGCACGGCCAGCAGCGCGATCACGAGCGGCTGCGCCAGGATCGCCTCGCCCTGGAAGGCGAACAGCAGCACCAGCGTGAGCAGCAGGGCCGCGATGGACCACGGCCCGATGCGCTGCAGCGCCGCCTCGAACACGGCCGGCCCGCGCGCCAGCAAGGCCCGGCGCCCCCACTGGGCCAGCGCCACCGGAATGATGATGTACAGGACCACCGAGGCCAGCAAGGTGTCCCACGGCACGGCGATGGCCGACAGGCCCAGCAGGAAGGCGACCAGCGGCGCGAAGACCACGACCATGATGCTGTCGTTCAGCGCGACCTGCGACAGCGTGAACAGCGGATCGCCGCCGGCCAGGCGGCTCCACACGAACACCATGGCCGTGCAGGGCGCCGCGGCCAGCAGGATCAGCCCCGCGATGTAGCTGTCGATCTGGTCCGCCGGCAGGTGGGGCGCAAACCACTGTCGAATGAACAGCCACCCCAGGAAGGCCATGGAAAACGGCTTGACCAGCCAGTTCACGAACAGGGTGATGCCCATGCCGCGCAGGTGGCGGCGCACCTCGCCCAGGGCCGCGAAGTCCACCTTGAGCAGCATCGGAACGACCATCACCCAGATCAGCAGCCCGACCGGCAGGTTCACCCGGGCGACTTCCCAGCCGCCCAGGGTGCGGGCCGCACCGGGAAAGGCCTGGCCCAGGCCGATGCCCGCCACGATGCACAGGGCCACCCAGACCGTGAGGTAGCGCTCGAACGCGCCCATGCCGGATTTCTGCATGGCGTCCTCAATCGGTGGCCAGCTGCCGGACGCTGGCTTGCAGCACGGCGCGGTCCAGCCGGTCCGGCGGCAGGGCGACCAGCCGCTCCAGCTGCCGCTTCATGGCGTGCAGCGTGTTGCGGAACGCGCCCAGCTTCTCGGCATCGGTGCCGCCACCTTCGCTGGGATCGGCATGGCACCAGTGGGCCGTGGCCGGGTGCCCCGGCCAGATCGGGCACACCTCGCCGGCCGCGCTGTCGCAGACGGTGATGACCAGGTCCATGGCAGGCGCCCCCGGCGCGGCGAATTCGTCCCAGCTTTTGCTGCGCAGGCCGTCGGTCGCAATGCCTGCGCTGCGCAGCACCTGGATGCCCAGCGGATTGGGCCGCTGGTGGGCGCGCGGGTGGCTGCCGGCGGAATAGGCATGGAAGCGGCCCTGGCCCAGGTCGTTGAGCAGGGCCTCGGCCAGGATGCTGCGGGCCGAGTTGTGGGTGCAGAGAAAAAGGACGTTGAGGGCGCGTGGGGTGTGGATCATGGAGGGCTCCGGATGGCCGGCAGTGCGATGGGGCGGGAGGGCTCGAAGTGGCTGAAGGCCGCGCGTGGCCGGCATGGCTAGCACAGGCATGCGTTGGCGCCGGCGGGAAGGCACGGCGCGCCCTGGCAGCAGTTTTCGGTGAGATAGGCCAGCAGCGCGTTCATGGCGGGGTAGGCGGCGCGGTAGATCAGGTTGCGGCCCTGGCGCTCCTGGCTGATGAGGCCCGCATGCGTCAGCTCCTTGAGGTGGAACGACAGGGTGTTGGGCGCGATCTCCAGGCGCTCGGCCAGGGCGCCGGGCGTGAGGCCGTCCTCGCCCGCCACCACCAGCGCCCGAAAGACACGCAGGCGCACGGCCTGCGCCAGGGCAGCCAGGGCTTGGACCACATCGGATTCATTCATGATTCGACTATACAACAATCATTGAATTATTAAAACGAAAGCCCTTCGAGAAGAGCAAAGGCACATGTCTTGCTAGACCCCAGAGCCAAACATTTGTTTACACAAAATGCCCCTCCTCCACCGCCTCACCCTGCTTCAGAAATTCCTGATCCTCGGCGTGATCGCCGTGCTGATGTCCGCGCTGCCCACCGGGCTGTACGTGCGCGGCGCGCTGCAGGAGATCGGCGATGCGCGCCATGAGAGCGTGGGCGCGCCGGCCATCATCGCGGTCAACCAGGCCGCGCAGTGGCTGCAGGTGCACCGGGGCCTGTCGGCCGCCATGCTCAACGGGGACGAGGTGCTGGGCGCGCGCCGGCCCGCCGTGCGCGATGCGATGAACCAGGCCCTGGCCGAGGCCGACCGGCAGATGGCGGCCGCCGCGGCCCCCGCGGCGCAGGTCAAGGCCTGGGCCGACGCAGCGCAGGCCTGGCGCGCGCTGGAGCAGGCCGTGGCGGCCCGTGCGCTGCCCGCCGCGCAGGCCCTGGCGCGGCACACGCAGTTGGTGGCCGACCTGCTGCGGGTGAGCGAGGAGCTGCTGCACGCCTACGGCTTCCAGACCGATCCCGACACCGCCACGCAGGACCTGATCCAGGCCTCGCTGGTCTACGCCCCGCTGCTCGGCGAAAAAATCGGCCTGCTGCGCGGCCAGGGTGCCGGTTATCTGGCGCGCGCCAGCTTGCCGCCCGAAGGCAAGGGCTCGCTGCAGGCGCTGCAGCAGCGCGTGGGCGAGCTGGAGGAAAGCACCTTCCGCAATTTCGACCGCGCCATGGCCGGCGATGCCGGCCTGCGGCAGGCGCTGGGCGCCCAGGTGCCGGCCGTGCGCCAGCGCGTGGCTGCATCGCGCGGCCTGGCCGACCGGGGGCTGCTCCAGGCCACCGAGATCACCCTGCCCGCCAAGGACTACTTCGACGACCTCTCGGCCACCATCGAGGCGCTGAGCGCCCTGAACGCCACCGCCATGGCCAGCCTGGAGGCCGCGCTGCAGCAGCGCGTGGCCCGCCACCAGCGCGCCCTGGGTGTCGCCGCGCTGGCCATGGCGCTGGCGCTGGCCCTCGCGGGCGGGCTGGCGGCGGTCTTCGTGCGCTCCATCACCCGGCCGCTGGCGCAGGCCGTGGACCTGGCCAGCGCCGTGGCCGCGGGCGACCTGAGCGGCGAGGACACCACCCACGGCAGCAACGAGGTGGGCCGGCTCATCGCCGCGCAGCAGCAGATGCGCGCGCGCCTCAAGCCCATGGTGGCGCAGGTGCGCAGCGGCTCCGAGGGCGTGGCCACCGCCAGCGCCCAGATCGCCCAGGGCAACATGGACCTGTCGGCCCGCACCGAGGCCCAGGCCAGCGCGCTGGAGGAAACCGCCGCCTCCATGGAGGAGATGACCGCCACCGTGCGCCAGAACGCCGACAGCGCGCGGCAGGCCAACCAGCTCGCCGAACACGCCAGCACCGTGGCCGTGCAGGGCGGCGCCGTGGTCACGCGCGTGGTGGAGACCATGCAGGGCATCCACGCCGCCTCGCGCAAGATCGGCGACATCATCGGCGTGATCGACGGCATCGCCTTCCAGACCAACATCCTGGCGCTGAACGCCGCGGTGGAAGCCGCCCGCGCGGGCGAGCAGGGCCGGGGCTTCGCCGTCGTGGCCGGCGAGGTGCGCAGCCTGGCCGGCCGCAGCGCCGAGGCGGCCAAGGAGATCAAGGCGCTGATCGGCGCCAGCGTGGAACGGGTGGCGCAGGGCAGCGCCCTGGCCGACCAGGCGGGCAGCACCATGACCGATGTGGTCACCGCCATCCGCCGCGTGACGGACATCATGGGCGAGATCAGCGCGGCCAGCCACGAGCAGTCGCTGGGCGTCTCCCAGGTGGGCGAGGCCGTCACCGAGATGGACCAGGCCACCCAGCAGAACGCCGCGCTGGTCGAGGAGATGGCCGCCGCGGCGAACAGCCTGCGGGCGCAGGCGGAGGAACTGGTGCGGGCGGCGGGAGTGTTCCGGCTGGGGGCCGGGGACGCGGTGGTACAGCCGGGCGATACGCTACAAATTCTATAGCAATATGCCCTAGTACTGATTGCGCTGGTGGCATTTTTCGCGGCCCTTTCCGGCCCTCCCTGCCGACCCCGGCGGCAGCGCGGACCGGTCAGGGCGCCTCGCCGGCCCGGCAGGGCGCGGCCGCCAGCAGGCGGGCAGCGTGCAGGAACGCCTTCGGACCGACCCAGCTGACGTTCCAGTCGCCCGCCACCGGCACCTGGCGCTTGTGCGCGATCACCATCTGCCGTTTCGGCACCACCAGGATGTACTGGCCGTGCACGCCCCAGGCCATGTAGGCGCCTGCCAGGGGCGAGTCCGGCGGCTCCTGCAGCAGCCACCACAAATAGCCGTACCCGAAGCCGCGCCGCGCGGTGTGCGCCGGGTGCATCTGCGAGGCTGGCGTCGTCTGCTGCGTGATCCGCGCCACCCAGTCCGCGGGAACGAGCTGCCGCCCGCGCCAGCGGCCCTGCTGCAGCATCAGATGGCCCAGCCGCGCCATGTCGCGCGTGGACAGGAAGAAGGGATAGGCCAGGTGCTCCGACCGCCGGGCATCGCCGCTGCGCACATGCCGTGCCGGGTCGAAGTCCTGCAGCTGCAGCGGCGCGGCCAGATCGTCCGCGAAGGCCTGGTAGATGCTGCGCCCCGTCATGCGCTCGAAGGCGGTGCCGGCCGCGTTGAAGTCCCAGTTGTTGTAGAGGAAATAGCGGCCCGGCGCCTGAGAGCCGCGCGCCGGCGCAGCCGCCGCGTCGTCGCCCCCATTGGCGGCCGCATGGTAGACGCCCGAACGCGCGGTGAGCAGGTCACGCAATGTCGCCTGCCGCTCGATCGGCAGCAGGCCGCCCGTGTCGTCGATGCCCAGGTCCGCCAGCGTGCGGTCGAGGTCGATGGTGCCGTCCGCCACGGGCGGGCCGTACAGCATCGACAGCACGCTCTTGCGCACCGAAAACACGATGCTGACCGCCTCCACCGGGCCGTACGCGAACAGCACCCGGCCGTCCTGCACCGCCATCAGGGCGGTCGTGTCCAGGGTGCGAAGGTAGTCGCCGGTGGCTGCGAGACCGCGGCGGCAGGCCGGCCCCTGCTCCGCGACGGGCTGGGGCTCCCACGATGCGCCGGGAAAGGCGGCGGGCGCGGGCGCCGTCGAAGCCGGTGGGACGGACGTGCACGCGCTGGCGAGCAGCAGCAGGGCCGCGCCGCACAGGGTTCGCAAAGGCATCGGCATGGAATGGAATGGAATGGAAGGGGCAGCGTGGTGGGGCGCGGAATGGGTTCAGCGGTCCCTGCCGGCGCCAGGAACCGAAACCGCCGGGCCGGTGCAGATCGGCCCGGGAAATGCTATCAATTAAATAGCGATATGCCCTAGTACTGATTGCGCTGGCGCCCTATTTTGCGCTAATCCTTTTCCAGTCCGCCAGCGCCGTTCTCCCGCGGCAGCACGATGCGCGCCCGCAGCCCCTGCCCGGGCGCGGCATGCAGTTCCAGCGTGCCCCCGTGCGCCCGCGCCACGCGCTCCACGATCGCCAGGCCCAGCCCCGCCCCCGGCGACCCCGAGCGCGCCGCGCCGCCGCGCGCGAACGGCTCGCGCACGCGGGCGAGGTCCTGCAGCGCGATGCCCGGGCCGCCGTCCTGCACCTCGATCCACGCGGCCGACCCCTGCGCAGCCCCGCCCGTGCGCAGCACCACGGGGGCGGCGCCGTGGCGCCAGGCGTTCTCCACCAGGTTGTCCACGGCGCGGCGCAGGGCCTGGGGGCGCAGGGGCAGCGGCGGGGCGCCGCCCGGCTCCACGCGCACCGTGCGGCCGTGGTCCGCCTGGGCCTGGGCGACGGCGTCGACCAGGGCGTCGAGCGACTCGCGCACCGGGGCCTCGGCCTCGCCCACCCGGGCGAAATCGAGGAACTGGCCGACGATGGCATCCATCTCGTCGATGCTGCGCGCCATGCTGGCGGCCAGGTCGCCGTCCAGCCGGGGCTGCGCGATCTCCACGCCCAGGCGCAGCTTGGTGAGCGGCGTGCGCAGGTCGTGCGACACGCCGGCCAGCATCAGCGCGCGGTCGTGGTCGGCACGGGCCAGGGCGAGCGCCATGGCGTTGATGCTGCGGCTGACGGTGGCGAGTTCCTCGGGCCCCTCCTCGGGCAGGAGCGGCGGCGGCTGGCCGCGCGCGATGCGCCGGGCCGCCGCCACCACGCGCGCCAGCGGCCGGTGCAGGTGCCGCTGCAGCCACCAGGCCGCGGCCAGCGCCAGCAGCATGCCGGCCACCGTGGCCATCAGCCAGGCACCCGTGGCCTCCCGCGTGGGGAACAGGCCGGGCAGGCCGAGCCAGTGGTCCGCGCCGTCGAAGGACACGCGCAGCACGAGCCCGCCGGCCTCGTCGCGCCGCCAGCGGGGGGCGGTGGCGGCGCCAGCGCGGTCGGGATCGGCCGCCAGGCGGCGCTCCACGGCCTGCATGAAGGTGCGCTCCACGGGCGAGGGCCGCGCGCCGGGCGCGGCGCCAGCGGCCGTGCCGGCCAGCTGCCGGGCACGGCGGTTGAAGGCGTCGGTGAAGGCCGCCCGCTGCGCAGGCGGCAGCGCGGCCAGCCCGGCGCGCAGCGCATCGACATGGCGGGCCACGCCCTCGGCCACCTGCTCGGCGCGGGGGCGCAGGACCATCTGCCGTGCCACCCAGGCCGCGCACAGCTGGCCCAGCACCACCAGGGCCGCCACCAGCAGCCACTGCCGCCCGAGCAGGCTGCGCGGCCAGCGCGCGCGGCGCGCCCCGGTCGCGGACCCGGCCGGGGCGCTCATGGGGCGGCCTCCGCGCCATCGGCGGGCGGCGGCGCCGTGGCATCCGGCACGAACACGTAGCCCACGCCCCACACGGTGCGGATGTGGCGCGGCCGGGCCGGGTCCGCCTCGATCAGCTTGCGCAGGCGCATGACCTGCACGTCGATGCTGCGGTCGGTGGCGGCATGCGCCGGCCCGTGGGCGAGCGCGATGAGCCGGTCGCGCCCCAGCGGGCGGTGCGGGTAGCCGGCCAGCACGCGCAGCAGCGCGAATTCGGCGGTGGTGATGGGCAGGTCCTGCCCCGCGCGCTCGAGCCGGCGCTCGTCCAGCCACAGCGTGAAATCGCCGAACGCCACGCGCCCGGCCGAGGGCGCGGGGCCGGCGTGCGCACCCAGCATGCGCTGGCGCCGCACCATGGCCTGGATGCGCGCGAGCAGTTCGCGCGGCTGAAAGGGTTTCGGCAGGTAGTCGTCGGCGCCCATCTCCAGGCCGACGATGCGGTCCACCGGGTCGCCGCGTGCGGTCAGCATGAGGATGGGAATGGTCTCGCCCTGCGCGCGCAGGCGGCGGCAGATGGCCAGGCCGTCCTCGCCCGGCATCATCACGTCCAGCACCAGCACGTCGAAGCGCTCGCGCGCCAGCAGCCGGTCGAGCGGGCCGGCGCCGTCGACCGTGCGCACGGCGTAGCCGTGGTCGCCCAGATAGCGCTCCAGCAGCGCCCGCAGGTCGGGTTCGTCATCGGCCACCAGAATCCGGGCCAGCGCATCGGTCATGGAAAAACCCCTGTGATTGACCGCGATGGTAGGGCCGGCCCGCGGCGCCATCGGCATGCCCGTGTCAGGCCATGACAGGGCTGGCGCAGCGGTCATGGTTTGTCATCACTTGGAATGCGCGGGCCATCGTTTTGGAACGGTGGCGCGGCACAGTGGAGGCGAGGGCGCAGCGATCCGCGCACGGCGCCCCACCCAACCGCCACTGCCCTCCCAGGAGTCCGATGCCATGACCGCCCACGCCCCCGCCCATACCGCCACCCACTCGCCGTCCCACCGCCTTGCGCCCCTTGGGCTGCGCCACCCGCTCGTGGCCGCGCTGCTGCTGGCCGGCGCCGCATGGGCCTTGCCGGCGCAGGCCCAGGGGCCCTGGCAGGGGCGCTGGGCCGGGGGCGGGGGCCTGAAGACCGTCGGGTGGCTGGGAGAGCAGAGCCCCCGCAGCATTTCGCGGCTGCCCGAAGGCGTGCAGCGCCTCTTCGACGTGCCCTACGGCAACGACCCGCTGCAACGCATGGACGTGTACCTGCCGCCCGCCTCCGCGCGGCCGGCCGCCGGGCCACGGGCGCCGATCCTCTTCATGGTCCACGGCGGCGCGTGGCGCACGGGCGACAAGGCCATGGAGCGCGTGGTGCAGGAGAAGGTGGCGCGCTGGGTGCCGCTCGGTTTCGTGCTGGTGTCGGTCAACTACCGGCTGCTGCCGGACACGGGCGTGGCGCTGCAGGCGCACGACGTGGCCACGGCCCTCGCCACGGTCCAGCAGCGGGCGGCGCAGTGGGGGGCCGACGGCACCCGGACCGTGCTCATGGGCCATTCGGCGGGCGCGCACCTGGTGGCGCTGCTGAACGCCCAGCCGGCGCTGGCGCAGCGCGCGGGCGCGGCGCCCTGGCTGGGCGCGGTGTCGCTGGACAGCGCGGTGCTGGACCTGCCCGCCCTCATGGGGGCGCACCACGCCGCGCTCTACGACGAGGCCTTCGGCGACGACCCGGCCTATTGGGCGGCACTGTCGCCCTACGACCAGCTGGTGCCGGGCGCGGCGCCGTTCCAGTTCGTGTGCTCGACCGTGCGCCCGGACCACCCGTGCCAGCAGGCCGTGCACATGGCCCGCCGCGTGCGCGAGGCCGGCAGCCGCGCCGAGGTGCTGCCGCAGGCGCTCTCGCATGGCGACATCAACGGCACCCTCGGCCTGGACAGCGACTACACGCGCGCCGTGGAAGCGTTCATGGCCTCGCTCGACGGCGAAGTGGCGCGGCGGCTGGGGCGCTGACGGCGCGGCCGGGCGCCGGCCGGGCATGGCGGCCGAGGAAGCGGACCGGCGCGCCCCGCTGCGGCGGTAACAACCGGACACAGACCGGATGTAACAGCTGCATCGGCCTGTCATCGGAATGGGCGGGCGCGCCGTTCCCAAAAATTCCTGCCCCTCCTCGCGCGCCGCCGTCGCCCCGACGCCCCGGCGATGCCCGTGTCCCCATCCGCCACGCTCCCGTTCGCCCGGGACAGACGCCCATGATGCTGACCCCCGCGGCACCCGCCCCCGGCGCCGACCACCCTGCGCCCCACTCATCAGGCCCATCGCCGGCCCCGCAGCCCGCCCCGTCCCCCGCCCCCTCGCTGCCTTCCAACACCCCGGCCGCCGGCGCCGCCGCGCTGGCGGCCGCCCTGCTGGCCGCCTGCGGTGGCGGTGGAGGCGGCAGCGAAGACAGCGGCACCAGCGCGCCGCCTGCGACAGGCAGCCCCGCCCCCAGCCCGGCGCCCTCGGGCGGCGGCACGGGGGCCGTGAACGCCCCGGCCACCGACGAGGAGGCCGCGCGGTTTCTGCTGCAGGCGCAGTTCTCGGCCACCGACGAATCCATCGCCGAGGTGCGCGGCCAGGGCTACGCCGCCTGGCTGGCCAACCAGTTCGCCCAGCCCATCGGCACCACAGGCACCGACTGGCTCACCCAGCGCGGCTACGGCGTGGCCAATGCCGACACGCGCTTCTACAACGCGGCCTACCCGGCCGACTTCATGCTGTGGAACCAGCTGTTCACCGCGGGCGACGCGGTGCGCAAGCGCGTGGCGCTGGCCCTGTCGGAGATCATGGTGGTCTCGGTCAACGGCCTGGACCAGACCTGGAACGCCTTCCTGGCCGCCGGCTACTGGGACGTCCTCAACACGCACGCGCTCGGCAACTTCCGCGCGCTGCTGGAGGCCGTGACGCTGAACCCGGCCATGGGCGTGTACCTGAACACGCGCGGCAACCAGAAGGAAGACGCCCGCACCGGCCGCCAGCCCGACGAGAACTACGCCCGCGAAGTGATGCAGCTGTTCACGCTGGGCCTGTACCAGCTCAACGCCGACGGCACCGAGCAGCGCGACGGCAGCGGCAACCGGCTGGAGAGCTACACCGCCGCCGACGTGAGCAACCTGGCGCGCGTATTCACCGGCTACGACTACGACCGCAGCCAGAACCAGCCCACCACCGTGGGCACCAGCACCGTGCCCAGCCCGCAGCAGGCCCGGCTGCCGATGGTGCTCACCGCCAGCCGGCATTCCACGCTGGCCGCCACGTTCCTGGGCACCACCGTCGGGGCCGGCACGCCCGGCGAGGCGGCGCTCAAGACGGCGCTCGATACCCTCTTCAACCACCCCAACGTCGGCCCCTTCATCGGCCGCCAGCTCATCCAGCGCCTGGTGACCAGCAACCCCAGCCCCGCCTACGTGGCGCGCGTGGCGGCGGCGTTCGCCAACAACGGCAGCGGCACCCGGGGCGACCTGCGCGCGGTGGTGGCCGCCGTGCTGCTCGACACCGAAGCACGCAGCGCCACGGGGCTGGCGAACCCGCAGTTCGGCCGCCTGCGCGAGCCCATGGTGCGCTTCGTGCAATGGGGCCGCACCTTCGGGCTGCGCTCCGCGCAGGGCAGCTGGAAGATCGGCGACCTGAGCGACCCCGCCACGCGCCTGGGGCAAAGCCCGATGCGCGCGGGGTCGGTGTTCAACTTCTTTCGCCCCGGCTACGTGCCGCCGGCCACCGCCATGGCCGCCAACGGCCAGGTCGCGCCGGAGTTCCAGATCGTCAACGAAACCAGCGTGAGCGGCTACCTGAACTTCATGCAGAACGCCATCCGCAACGGCATCTTCGTGAACGCGCCCGACCTGCCGCAAAACGTCAGCAACGCGAGCAACGGCTTCGACATCGCCTGCACCTACGCCAACCTGCTGCCGCTGGTGGCCGACGCCACGGCCCTGGTGCGCAAGGCAGCGCTGCTGCTGTCGGCGGGCCAGGTGTCCGCCGCCACGCAGGGCCGCATCGCCGCCGCGCTGAACACCACGCCCGTCACGGCGAGCAGCACCGCCGCCGTGCAGCTCAACCGCGTCGCCGCGGCCGTGCTGCTGGTGATGGCCAGCCCCGAATACCTCGTGCAGAAGTGACCGCCCCTGCCCCACGGACACGCCTACGGAACACGCCCATGCCCACGAACCCGTCCACCCCCTTCATCGACCCGGCCCGCCACACGCGCCGCGCCTTCCTGCGGCGCTCGGCCCAGCTGGCCGCCACCGGCACCGCGCTGCCGTTCGCCCTCAACCTCGCCGCTTTAGGCGAGGCCGCGGCGTTCGAAGCCAACGACTACAAGGCGCTGGTGTGCGTCTTCCTGTACGGTGGCAACGACTACGCCAACACCGTCGTGCCCTACGACAGCGCACGCTACGCCCAGTACGCCACCATCCGCGGCGGCGGCGCGGACGGTGCCGCGGGCGGCATCGCGCTCGGTCGCAGTGCGCTGGGCGGCACCGTGCTGCAGCCGGCCAGCGTCCTCGCGGGCGGCCTGCAGTACGCGCTGCACCCCGCCATGACCGGCATGGCCGGCCTCTTCAACAGCGGGCGCGCGGCGGTGCAGCTCAACGTGGGGCCGCTGGTGGTGCCGCTCACGCGGGCGCAGTACGCCAGTGCCGACCGCCGCACCTACCCGCTGCCCCCGAAGCTCTTTTCGCACAACGACCAGCAGTCGGTGTGGCAATCGCAGGGCGCCGAAGGCTCCACCGTGGGCTGGGGCGGCAACCTGGGCGACCTCGCCCTGTCGGCCAACACCAACTCGCTGTTCACCTGCATCTCGGCCAGCGGCAACGCGGTGTTCCTCTCGGGCGACCAGGCGCTGCAATACCAGATCAGCACCAGCGGCGCCGTGCCCATCAACGGGGTCAAGAACAACGTCTATGGATCGAGCGCCGTGCGCGGCGTGCTGAGCGAGCTGGTGCAGGCCGCCAGCGCCCACGCGATGGAGGCCGAATACGCGCGCGTGACGCAGCGCTCCATCGGCTCGGAAGGGCAGATCTCCGCCGCGCTCGCGGGCGCGGGCGTGTCCACCGCGTTCCCCACGGGCAACCCCCTGGCCGACCAGCTCAAGGTGGTGGCGCGGCTGATCGCTGCGCGCGGCGCGCTGGGCACGCGGCGGCAGGTGTTCTTCGTGTCGATGGGCGGGTTCGACCTGCACGACAACCTGGTCTCGGGCCAGGCCGTGCTGATGGACCGCGTGAGCAGCGCCATGACCGCGTTCTACAACGCCACCGTGGAGCTGGGCGTGGCCGACAAGGTGACCGCCTTCACCGCATCGGACTTCGGGCGCACGCTCACGTCCAACGGCGACGGCTCCGACCACGGCTGGGGCAGCCACCACTTCGTGGTCGGCGGCGCCGTGCGCGGCGCGGCCTTCTACGGCACGCCGCCACCCATCAGCGTGGGCAACGGCAGCGGCAGCGAAGACCAGTGGCACGTGGGCCAGGGCCGCCTGCTGCCCAGCACCGCCGTGGACCAGTACGCGGCCACGATGGCGCGGTGGTTCGGGGTGGCGAACACCGAGATGACCGGCGTGCTGCCGAGGCTGGGGAATTTCGGGGGAGCGGCGTATCCGGTGAATCTGGGATTCTTGGGGTGATGGGTGGCGCGGTGGGTTAGCAAGCGTCAGTTGTGGGGGCCGCAATCCGGTGGCCGTGTCGGGTCCGTGCATTCGGAGGGGATGTTGTCGAAAAGCACATCGCGCCCCACACGCACTCTCTTCATGTCCATCGGCGGGTCCAGATACCAGTAGGTCTCTCCATTCAGCCATAGATCGACCACGCTGTTTTCACCCAGCAAAGTTCTGGAATCCACGCGGTACAACCGCACCACGTAAGGCATCTTGTAGTCGTGGTGAAAGACGCGCTGGAGGATCGATGCTTTGTAGAACTCCAGTCGGTAAACCCGATGCGGACTGTTTTCGCTGTCGAAAAAAGTCGGTGTTGAGGCATACCAAGCGAAAGCAGCGAGGGCTACCAGGGCCGTACCCCATCCGAGGGTGGTTTTCCTGATTTGCACAGTTTCGCTCACGGCCGGCGCGCTTTCATCAAGGCTTGGCGGGACACCCACTGGCAAGCGGTGGGTCGCCACATTCCGAGGGGATGCCCTCAAACACCACTTCATTGCCTACATACACCTTGTTGGTAGCGACTGGTGGATCAAGGTGCCAGTCGAACTGCCCACCACCTTGAAGGTCCACGACTTCACTTTCTCGCAACAGCGTTTTGGGCGAAACACGATATAGCCGGACGACGAAAGGCATCCTGAAATCGTGGTGGACGATGCGCTGCAGGATCGATGCCCGATGGAACTCAAGGCGATAGATTTCATGAGGACTGTTGTAGCTGTACAGGAACGTAGGGGAAGTGGCGCGCCACCCCAAAACAACACAACCACCCAGCATCAGGCACCACACGACACACGGGATTTTTTTCAAAGGGCGCATCAAGGCTTGGGACAACTGACCAACGGTGACGCAGGTGTGCATTCCGCTGGGATTTTTTCAAACAAGACATCCCTGCCGACGCGCACTTCGTTCCGGTCCACCGAAGAATTCAGATACCACGTGATTTCGCCGTTCAGCCAGAGATCGACCACCTCGCTTTCACCCAGCAGCGTCTTGGGCTCGATTTTGTACAAGCGCACGACATAGGGCATCTTGAAATCGAGATGGGCGATTCTTTGCAAGGGAGATGCTTTATGGAACTCCAGGCGGTAAACGCGATGCGGGCTGTTTTCGCTGTCGAAAAATGTGGGCGTCATGGCGTACCAAGCCATGACAAAGAGGGCCGTCACCGCCAAGCACCGGACGAAGCACGAGCCTCTATTGAAAACAGGTTTTTCACCATCTCTACAAGAGAAAATCATGGGTCCGGCATTGATCTGCTTCACTTCTTGGCAGGGCAATCTGGTGGCAAAGTAGGGTCCGTGCATTCGGAAGGAATGTTGTTGAAGAACACATCCCGCCCTACGTAAACTTTGTTAGTGGCTACCGGCGCATCCAAATGCCAACTGGTCTCGCCATTCATCCAGAGATCGACCACTTCGCTTTCACCGAGCAATGTCCTGGAATTAACCCGGTAAAGACGCACCACATAAGGCATCTTGTAGTCGTAATGGATGACACGCTGAACGATTGATGCCTTGTAGAACTCCAGGCGGTAAACGCGGTGAGGACTGTTCTCACTATCGAAAAAAGTGGGGGTCGCCGCGTACCAGACCAAAAAAATAATCGCATTCAGTGCAAGGCACCAAACGATACAAGGGACTTTACGAAGATCTGACAGTTTCATCACCATTCCAGCTTGATCGGAAAAGGAAGGCGCACACGGTGCACATCGGACAGGACGATGAAGTCGCCGCCGCGCCCATGCTTTGCTCGCCATTTGCGAAAGTCTTCGTTCTGCACAAGGTAAGTGTGACCACGCGCTTTGGTCTCGCTCTCATGTGCCCATCGCGGGCAGGCCGCGACGATGGCGCGCTGGTAGCAAATATGGAGAGGTTGGGTGTTGCCTGGGGAATCTTGGTGGGGCGGCGTATCCGGTGAGCATGGGGTTCTTGGAGTGGGGCCAACATCCAATGAATTCATCACCGCTGCGGCGCATGGCTTATTGCTGTTGCTCGCAGATGCGTAGGGGAGACGGCGGCGCGCACTCGGACCGAAGTTTGTCGAACCGCACGTCCTTCCCCACACGCACATGGTTGTCGTCTCCCGGCGAGTTAACGCTCCAGACGATGGCATCGTTGCGCCAAAGGTCGACCACCGGGCTGGTCCCCAACAACGCCTGAGAATCGGAATGGTAGAGACGGACTACAGAAGGCTTCTTTGAATCCAGGTGCTGCACACGCTGCCACCAGGATGCATCGTAGATTTCCAGTCGATAGGTATGCAGAGGACTGTTGTAGCGGTTGTAGAGCGCCGGCGTAGACAAGTACCACGCCAGAAACAGCGCAGCGTTCAACGCCAGGCACCAGACGATGCAAGGGATCTTGCTCCAGGCGAAGTGCTTCATCGTGATTCCGTTTCTGGCCGGTTCGGACAGCTCGGCGGCGGTGCCTGGGTGGGGCATTCAGAGGGTATGTTTTCGAACAGCACGCCATGGCCCGCATACACCTCATTGAAATCGAGCGGAGGAGCGGTATGCCAACTGATACTGCCATTTCCTGCGCTCATATCAACGACATGGCTTTCGGCCAGTAGCGCCCTGGGCTCCACCCTGTACAGCCGCACGATCGCAGGCATTCCGAAGTTGTAGTGAATGATTCTCTGAAGAATCGAGGCGTTGTAAACATCCACGCGATAGGTCATGTGCGGGCTGTTGTCGCTGTACAAAAAAGTCGGGGCATAGACATGCCACCCTACGAAGAGCAATGCGTTGATGGCCAGACACCACGCGATGCATGGCACTTTTTTCAAATCTTTCCAGGGCATCACCACTCCATGTGAATCGGAAAAGGAAGCTGCACACGGTGCACGTTCGAAAGGACGATGAAATCGCCACCCCTGCCGTGTAACGCACGCCAGCGACGAAAGTCCGTGTTCTGCACTAGGTAAGTGTGGCTTCGTACTTGAGCATCTGTCTCCTGAACCCATTGCTCGGAGATGGAGACGCCTGAACCCCACTGGAGTCGTTCGACGCCCCCGAAACCCCAGAAGCCCAGGGGCTGCGAAAGAAAGGAATTTTCGCCATCGTTGAAATCGTAGGCGTCTCGCAGATAGAAACCCAATTCGTCGATGGCAATCGAAGTTTTTCCAGTTCCTTTCGGCGTCACCATGCCTGATACGGCCACTTTCAGGGTGGCCTCGCCCATGGCCCCATAGAAATCGTCCAGAGGATCGCTGAGTCGGCCAAACCCCAGGTAATTCACTTGGCAGGTTTCGTCCAGGATTTTCGCGGGCTTTGACAGGTCGCCCAACCGCCACTCTTGCGTTCCCAGGCGACCCAAGCCTTGTTCCCTGACGATTTTTTTCAGTTGCACCACGCCAGCTGGAGTGGCCCACTGGGATTGCAGTTTTGCCATGGCGGCGTTCACCCTTGCGAAACCACGCGCCCAGGCCATGGAAACGGTGTTCTCATCCAATTGCGCCGCACTGAGAGTGCTGGGCCGGTTGACAACCTCACCCCGCTTCATCGGACCCGGCATCTCAAACGCCGCCCCCCGAAACCACCGCTCCATCAACGCCGCCGCCACTGGCCACCCCATGCGCGAGCGCATCACCACCGGGATGTCATCCAGTTGAAAAAGCCGCACCTTGGGCGGCAGTTTTTTCTCCAGTTGCGCGCGCAGGCGCTCCTGGTCCACTTGGACCATGCCCTTGTTCATGGGACCTCCCCGTTCCGTCTTCGGTTGTTTTTAGAACCGCGGATTCTGGGGGTAAAAACCGGCGCACGGCGCGGTTCGGGGCAACTGATTTGCCACCGAAAGTAACGTAACTATCGATCAGCCCTGCGCTGTGGACGGCAGGTAGCGCGCCAGGTACCGCCCGGTGTGGCTGGCCGGGTTGGCGGCCAGGTCTTCGGGGGTGCCCTCGCCCACCACGGTGCCGCCGCCGGCGCCGCCCTCGGGGCCCATGTCGATGATCCAGTCCGCCGTCTTGATGACGTCCAGGTTGTGCTCGATCACGACGATGGTGTTGCCCGCATCGCGCAGCTGGTGCAGCACCTTGAGCAGCAGGTCGATGTCAGCGAAGTGCAGGCCGGTGGTGGGCTCGTCCAGGATGTAGAGCGTGCGGCCGGTGTCGCGCTTGCTCAATTCCTGCGCGAGCTTCACGCGCTGGGCCTCGCCGCCCGAGAGCGTGGTGGCGGCCTGGCCCAGGCGGATGTACGACAGGCCCACGTCCAGCAGCGTCTGCAGCTTGCGCGCGATGGTCG
Organism: Acidovorax sp. BLS4; assembly: GCF_032929295.1. Classification (NCBI taxonomy): domain Bacteria; kingdom Pseudomonadati; phylum Pseudomonadota; class Betaproteobacteria; order Burkholderiales; family Comamonadaceae; genus Acidovorax; species Acidovorax sp. BLS4. The sequence goes on along the minus strand of NZ_CP136797.1, from coordinate 2,612,655 downwards.
GCACGTCCTTGAAGAAGGCGAAGGCGTCTTCCACCGTGAGGTCGAGGATCTGCGCGATGTTCTTGCCCTTCCACAGGACTTCGAGCGTCTCGCGGTTGTAGCGCTGGCCGTGGCAGATGTCGCAGGGCACGTACACATCGGGCAGAAAGTGCATCTCCACCTTCACCACGCCGTCGCCCTGGCAGGCCTCGCAGCGGCCGCCGGCCACGTTGAAGGAAAAGCGCCCGGGCCCGTAGCCACGTTCCTTGGCGGTGTTCACCTCGGCCATCAACTCGCGGATCGGCGTGAACAGGCCGGTGTAGGTGGCGGGGTTGCTGCGCGGCGTGCGGCCGATGGGGCTTTGGTCGACGTTGATGACCTTGTCGAAATACTCCATGCCCTCGATGGCCTCATGCGGCGCGGGCTCGTCGTGCGCGCGGTAGAGCTGGCGCGCCACGGCGGCATACAGCGTGTCGTTGACGAGCGTGCTCTTGCCGGAGCCGGAGACGCCGGTCACGCAGGTGAGCAGGCCCACGGGGAACTCCACGCTCACGTTCTTCAGGCTGTGGCCCGTGGCGCCAACCACGCGCAGGGCCTGCAGCCGGCCCTGGGTGGCGCGGTGCTCGGCCTGGCGCTCGGCGCGCTGCTCCGCGCGGCGCTTGCTGGCCTCGGTTTCAGGGAAGCGCGATTTGCCCTTCTTCGCCGCTTCGGGGGCCGCGGGGGTGCCTTCCATCACGGGCAGCCACGGCGTGCGGCGCGGGGGAACGGGGATGGACAGCGTGCCCGACAGGTACTGGCCCGTGAGCGAATCGGGATGGCCGCGCACCGCGTCGTAGGTGCCCTGCGCCATCACGCGGCCGCCGTGCACGCCGGCGCCGGGGCCCATGTCGATCACGTGGTCGGCGGCGCGCATCATGTCCTCGTCGTGCTCGACCACGATCACGCTGTTGCCGATGTCGCGCAGGTGCTGCAAGGTGGCGATCAGGCGGTCGTTGTCGCGCTGGTGCAGGCCGATGCTGGGCTCGTCGAGCACGTACATGACGCCGGTCAGGCCCGAGCCGATCTGGCTGGCCAGGCGGATGCGCTGCGCCTCGCCGCCCGAGAGGGTTTCGGCGCTGCGGTCCAGGCTCAGGTAGTTCAGCCCCACGTCGTTCAGGAACGTGAGGCGCGTGCCGATCTCGCGCACGACCTTGTCGGCGATCTCGGCCTTGGCGCCGGTGAGCTTGAGCTGCGAGAACCAGGCGTGCGCGTCGGCCAGCGTGGCGTGGCTCACCTCGTAGATGGCACGGGCCTGTTCGCCCTCGCCCACCTTCACGTGGCGCGCCTCCAGCCGCAGCCGTGCGCCGTGGCATTCGGGGCAGGGCTGGGTGCTGCGGTAGCGCGCGAGTTCTTCGCGCACGACCACCGAATCGGTCTCGCGGTAGCGCCGCGCCATGTTGGGCAGGATGCCTTCGAAGGGGTGCTTCTTGACGATGGCCTTGCCCTTGTTGGCGCCGCTGTCCAGCACGTAGTTGAAGGCGATCTCCTCCTCGCCCGATCCGTACAGCACGGCCTGCTGCACCGGCGGGGGCAGCGATTCGTAGGGTGCCTCCACATCGAAGCGGTAGTGCCTGGCGAGGCTCTCCAGCATGGCGAAGTAGTAGCCGTTGCGCCGGTCCCAGCCCTTGATGGCGCCGCTGGCCAGGCTCAAGGACGGAAAGGCCACCACGCGCGCGGGATCGAACACCTCCTGCTGCCCGATGCCGTCGCAGGCTGGGCAGGCGCCCATGGGCGAGTTGAACGAGAACAGGCGCGGCTCCAGCTCGGCCAGCGAATAGCTGCACACGGGGCAGGCGAACTTGCTGGAGAACAGGTGCTCCTGGCCGCCATCCATCTCCAGCGCCAGCACGCGGCCGTTGCCCTCCACGCCGCCCACGCGCAGGGCCGCCTCGAAGCTTTCGGCCAGGCGCTGCTGCATCTCGGCGCGCACTTTCAGGCGGTCGATCACCACGTCCACGTCGTGCTTTTCGGTCTTCTTGAGCTGCGGCAGGCTTTCATATTCGTAGATGGTGCCGTCCACCCGAAAGCGCACATAGCCCAGCGCCTGCATCTGCGCGAAGAGTTCGGTGAACTCACCCTTCTTGTCGCGCGCGACCGGGGCCAGCACCATGAGGCGGGTGTCCTCGGGCAGGGCCAGCACGGCATCCACCATCTGGCTCACCGTCTGGGCAGCCAGCGGCAGGCCGTGGTAGGGGCAGTACGGCGTACCGGCGCGCGCGTACAGCAGGCGAAGGTAGTCGTGAATCTCGGTCACCGTGCCCACGGTGGAGCGCGGGTTGTGGCTGGTGGCCTTCTGCTCGATCGAGATGGCCGGCGACAGGCCCTCGATCAGGTCCACGTCGGGCTTGTCCAGCCGGCCCAGGAACTGCCGCGCATAGGCCGACAGGCTCTCCACATAGCGGCGCTGGCCCTCGGCATAAAGCGTGTCGAACGCCAGGCTGGACTTGCCCGAGCCCGACAGCCCGGTAATCACCACCAGCTGGTTGCGCGGGATGTCCAGGTCGATGTTCTTGAGATTGTGCGTGCGCGCCCCGCGGATGCTGATGCGAGCCTGCTGCAGGGCGGCGCCCAGGTAGCGGCCGGCGGCCGGCGCTGCAGGGGCGTCGCCATCGTCGGCGGGCCGGGAGAAGGGGGAGTGGTTCACGGTGGGCGCGGCTCTGGGCGGGGAAACCCACCATGATAGGCCACGCCCCCGGCGCGGGCCGTCCGCAGGGCCACCCGGCCCCTGCTGCCGGGCGGGGGGCGGTCCGGCGGCGGGCCGGAAAACCATCTGCTCCTTATTTAATAGCAATCAGGGCAATGAATCCGCCGGCATGGTGGCCTTTTTGCCCGCAGCGGCGAAAACGGGTTCGCCAGGCCGTCAATGCCTGCGCGGTGGCGCCGGTTCCGGCCTGCGGGCGATGGGCGAGAATCGCGGCTTTGGCTTCAGGCCCTCAGCGCACCCACCGTGCCGGATTCCTCCACCCACCTTCCAGGTCCAGGCGCCACCGCCTCGCCCCCGTCCAACGCCACCGCCATGACGCCGCTGGAGCGCCGCTCCAGCCTCGCGCTGGCGCTGATCTTCGCGCTGCGCATGCTGGGGCTGTTCCTCGTGCTGCCCGTGTTCGCGCTCGAAGCGCGCAAATACCCGGGCGGCGACGATCCCGCGCTCGTCGGCCTGGCCATGGGCATCTACGGCCTCACGCAGGCGGTACTGCAGCTGCCTCTGGGCATGGCGTCCGACCGCTTCGGGCGCAAGCGCGTGATCGTGCTGGGCCTGGCCGTGTTCGCCGCCGGCAGCCTGCTGGCGGCGCTGGCCGACTCGCTCACCGGGCTGCTGGCCGGCCGGGCGCTGCAGGGCGCGGGCGCAGTGTCGGCCGCCGTGACGGCGCTGCTGGCCGACCAGACGCGCGATGCCGTGCGCACCAAGGCCATGGCGCTGGTGGGCGGCAGCATCGGGCTGATGTTCGCCGTGGCGCTCGTCGCCGCCCCCGTGCTGGCCGCGCACATCGGCCTGGCGGGCCTGTTCGGGCTGACCTGCGCGCTGGCGCTGGGCGGCATCGCCGTGGTGCTGTGGGTGGTGCCGCCCGAGCCCGCGCGCCATGCCGACGCCCCGCGCGGGCGCCTGGCCGAGGTGTGGCGCCATGCCGACCTGCTGCGGCTGAACCTGGGCGTTTTCGTTCTCCACACGGTGCAGATGGCCATGTGGGTCGCCGTGCCCGCGCTGCTGGTGCAGGCGGGACTTCCCAAGGCCGCGCATTGGCAGGTGTACCTGCCCGCCGTGGTGCTGTCGTTCGCCATGATGGGCGGGCTGTTCGCGCTGGAGCGGCGCGGCCGCCTGCGCGAATCGCTGCTGGCCGCCATCGGCCTGGTGCTGCTGGTGCAGCTGGGCCTGGGCGGCGCGGCTGCGGCCGGCGCCGTGCCCGCGCTGTGGGCGCTGGGGCTGCTGCTGTTCGTGTTCTTTTGCGGCTTCAACGCGCTGGAGGCCAGCCAGCCCAGCCTGGTCTCGCGCATGGCGCCGCCGCACCTGCGCGGCGCGGCCCTGGGCACCTACAACACGCTGCAGTCGCTGGGCCTGTTCGCCGGGGGAGCCCTGGGCGGCGCGCTGGCCAAGTGGGCCGGCACGCCGCAGCTCTTTGCCGTGACGGCGCTGCTGTGCGCGGTATGGCTGGCCGCCAGCTGGGGCTTGCGGCCGGTGGGCCGGCAGGCGGGCGGCGCACCGGCGGGGCACTGAGCGCGCCTGCGCCGCCCGGCGTGTCCACCTTTTTTTCTTTTCAGCCCAGCCGCTGGCGCAGCCGCGCGACGGCGCTGTGCACGGTGGTGAACACCGGCAGCCCCGTGGCCGCCTCGCATGCGCCCCGGGCGCGCGCCATGCTGAATTGCGCGAGCGCGATGCGGCGGCAGCCCTGCGCCTGCAGCGCAAGTGCCTGCTGGGCGATGAGCCGGTCGTGCAGCGCCGCATCGCCCCGGTTCAGCGCGTCGAGCGCGCCGTCGGCCAGGGCCGTGTGCAGCGCCACGTGCGCGGAAAACTCCGGCGGCATGGAGGCCAGCGTGGGTGCGAAGGTGGCGATCAGGCCCACGGCCCCTTCGCCGGCGGCCTGCGCGATGTCGTCCACCATGGCCTCGTTGGGCTTGAGCACCGGCAGCCCCGCATGCCGGCGCGCCACCGCCTCGATGCACGGCCCGAAGGCCGAGCAGGTGAACAGCAGCGCGTGTGCGCCCGTGCCCACGGCGTAGTCCGCCAGCCGCAGGAACCGGTCGTGCATGGCCGCATCCAGCCCCGCACCCGAGCGCGCCAGATCGGCCGAGAGGCTGTCGTCCAGCAGGTTCATGCGCAGCGCCTCGGGCCACTGCTGCGCGAAGGCGGCGTTGATGGGCTCGACGGAATGCGGCAGGGCATGGATCAGCGCGATGCGCGGGGGGTTGGGCTTGGTAGGTGATGGGCACATGGCGACGGACACCGCTGGGCTGGCTTTCCCGGCTAAGCCTCACGCCTCGCTCGGAACGCCAGCCGCAGCCGGCACTGCCTGCCGACGCTGCGCCAGCCGGTTGGCCGCGCTCACCACCGCATGCACCGACGCCGTGACGATGTTGTGGTGCAGCCCCACGCCGAAGGTCGCGCCGGGCACGCCGTCGAGGGCCGCCTCCACGATGGCCAGGGCCTGCGCATCGGCGCCGGAGCCGGTCGCGCGCTCCTCGTAGCCGTGCACGCGCAGCGGCAGGCCCAGGGCGTCCACCGTGGCGTCGATCGGGCCGTTGCCCTGGCCCTGCAGGGTCTGGCGCGTGCCGTCGATGGTCACGTCCAGCTCGATGCCCCGGCCATCGTCGGCCAGCCGGTGGGCATGGCAGACGATGGCGCCGGGCACGCCCGCGGATGTGTCGAGGTAGGTGGCCTGGAACAGCGACCACAGCGTGGCGCCGGTCATCTCGGTCTCGCTGGCATCGGTCTGGCGCTGCACCACCGCGCTGAACTCCACCTGCATGCGGCGCGGCATGACCACGCCGCGCTCGCGCTCCAGCAGGAAGGCGATGCCGCCCTTGCCCGACTGGCTGTTGACGCGGATCACGCTGTCGTAGGTGCGGCCGAGGTCCGCCGGGTCGATGGGCAGGTAGGGTACCTGCCACAGGCCCTCGGGGTCGTGGGCGGCGAAGCCCTTCTTGATCGCGTCCTGGTGCGAGCCCGAGAACGAGGTGAACACCAGGTCGCCCACGTACGGGTGGCGCGGGTGCACGGGCAGCGCGGTGCATTCCTCGGCCACGCGCGCCACGGCGTTGATGTCGGAGAAGTCGAGCCCCGGATGCACGCCCTGCGTGTAGAGGTTGAGCGCCACCGTCACCACGTCGAGGTTGCCGCTGCGCTCGCCATTGCCGAAGAGGCAGCCTTCCACGCGCTGGGCGCCGGCCATCATGGCCAGCTCGGCCGCCGCCACGCCGGTGCCGCGGTCGTTGTGCGGGTGCACCGAGAGCACGATGTGCTCGCGGGGGCTCAGGCGCCGGTGCATCCACTCGATCTGGTCGGCGAACACGTTGGGGGTGGCGTTTTCCACCGTGGTGGGCAGGTTGATGATGATCTCGCGACCCGGGCCCACGCCCCAGGCGGCGATGGCGGTCTGGCAGGCTTCGAGCGAGACTTCCAGCTCGGTCGCGCTGAAGGTTTCGGGCGAATACTGCAGCGTCCAGCGGGTTTCGGGCTGGGCATCGGTCAGGCGCCTCAGGTGCGACACATGCTGGTCGATGAACGCCATCACCTGCGTCACGTTCATGCCGAACACCACGCGCCGCCACACGGGCGCGGTGGCGTTGTACAGGTGCACGATGGCGCGCGGCGCGCCGCGCACGGCCTCGACGGTGCGTTCGATGAGGTCGGCGCGCGACTGCGTCATGACCATCAGGGTCACGTCGTCGGGCACAAGGCCCTCGTCGATGAGGCGGCGCACGAAGTCGTAGTCGGTCTGCGATGCGGCGGGAAAGCCCACCTCGATTTCCTTGAAGCCGATGCGTACCAGTTCGTGGAACAGCTTCATCTTGCGCTCGCCGTTCATGGGCTCGAACAGCGCCTGGTTGCCGTCGCGCAGGTCAGTGGATAACCAAATGGGGGCGCGGGTGATGGTCTTGGAAGGCCAGGTGCGGTCGGCCAACGCGATGGGGGCGATGGGCTGGTACTTGGTAGCGGGCTTGGAAATCATGAGAGGCTCCACGAACGGTGTGTGCCGTGCTGCAAGGCAGCACTGGGGCACGGGTCGAATCAACGGTGAACGGTGAACGACATCCCCTGCAGCCCTCCACCATGGGTGGAGGCTGGTTCGCGGGCCGGGGTCAGGGGGAAATCGGTGTTGCGCTTTTAGGCAACGGTGATGGCGAACGCAGGCAGACCCCGGCCAGGCACTAGGCCTAGCGATAGTGGGGATAGCAGCAGATTGCGTTGCATAGCGGCAAATCCTAGCACAGGACGATCAAATCACGTCCACAGGCGCCAAAACGCCACAAAAACTGATTAACAATGGGTCATACATTTCGCACGTTCTTGCATTTGCAAAGGGCGTGCCGGTTCTTCTGCATCGGTTCGTCCGGGCGCGTTGGCGCCCTTGTCTGCTGTCTGCCCTCCACAGGAGCACGTTCCATGAAACGCCGTGTATTCACCACCCGCCTGGGCGCCTCGCTGGCCCTTCCCTGGATCGGCTCGGCCGCCCGCGCGGCCCCTCCCGTCATCGTCGGCATGGTGGCGCCGCTGACCGGAGGCAATGCCGCCGAAGTGGGCAAGCAGGTGGTGCTGGGGGTGGAAACCTATTTTGCCGAGGCGCAAAAGAGCCAGGCATTTCCCGGCCTGGAGGTGCGGCTCGTCGTGGAAGACGATGAATTCAAGCCCGAGAAGACGCTGGCCGGCGCCCGCAAGCTGCTGGCCATGAAGCCCGCCGCGCTGATCTCTTTCGCCACCAGCAACACCCAGGCGCTGATCGAGGCGAAGCTGCCGCAGGACAGCGGCGTGCCGCTGTTTCCCACGCGCTCGGGCTCGCAGGTCATCCGCGAGCCGGTGAACCCCTACGTCTTTCACGTGCGCGCCGGCTACAGCACGGAGCTGACCAAGCTGGTCGCGCAGATGGGCGACGCCATCGGCATGACCAAGTTCGCGGCGCTCTACCAGAACGACGCCTATGGCGAAAAGGGCCTGGAGGCGCTCACGGCGGCCCTGTCGAAGCGCAAGCTGGCACTGGTCGCCAAGGAGCCCTACGAGCGCACCTCGTCGGACATCCAGCCCGCGCTGGCCAAGCTGCTCAAGGCCGATGCGCAGGTGATCGTGATGGTGGCGGGCCAAGCCGCGGGCAGCGCCTTCGTGAAGGCCTACCGCGCGGCCGGCGGGCATGCGCAGGTGGTCGGCATCTCCGACCTCGACCCCGTGAAACTGGTGGACGCCGTGGGTGCGGAAAACGCCCGCGGCGTGGGCATGACGCAGGTGTTCCCGGCGCTCACCAACCAGTCGATTCCGGTGGTGCGCGAATTCCGCCAGGCCATGCAGGCAGCGCAGCAGAGCGCCAGCATCGCCTCGCTGGCGGCGTTCGAAGGCTTCCTCGTGGCCAAGACCATCGGCCAGGGAATCAAGGCCGTGCCGCGCAGCGGCAGCGGGGGCGTGGATGGCCGGGCGCTGGCCGAGACGCTGTCGCGCCTGCCGCGCATCGATCTGGGCGGCTACGAGGTGTCGTTCCTGAACAACCGACGCGAAGGCAGCCTGTTCACGGAAATCGCCATCCTCGACAGCTTCGGGCGCGCGCGCTACTGACCAAAGCCGGGCCCCCCTGAGCCCCAGGGCATCCCCGCGAAACGGGGCCCGGAGCGGTGCTAAACGCCCGCGGTGGCCTTCGCCACCGCCGCGCCGTGCTGCGCGAACCACTTGCCCAACGCGGGCCGCGCGCAGCGCTGCAGGCCCATGAGCAGGGCATGCGCGGGGTCGGCCACCCCCCAGCGGGTGCGCAGGTCGTGCTGGATGCGGCCCAGCAGCGCCGCGGCCATCTCCGCATCGGCCAGGGCCCGGTGGGCCCGCTCTGCGCGCGGCAGGTCCAGGTGGCCCACGATGGTGCCCAGCTGGTGGCTGGGCGCCTCCGGGTACAGGCGCCGCGACAGGAGCACCGTGCACGCGAAGGCATGGGGCGCCGGCAGGTCCGCGCAGCCCAGTTCGGCCGCCCAGAACTTGCTGTCGAACGATGCGTTGTGCGCCACCATGGGCGTGCCGCCCACAAAGCGCGCCGCCTCGCGCATGACCTGCGCCGCATCGGGTGCGGCGGCCACCATGGCGTTGGTGATGCCCGTCAGCTGCGTGATGAACGGCGGAATCCACGCGCCGGCGTTCATCAGGCTCTGAAAGCGGTCCACCACCTGGCCGTTGTCCAGCAGCACGATGGCCACTTCGGTCGCCCGCGCGCCCTGGCCGGGCGAGATGCCCGTGGTTTCGAAATCGATGACGGCGATGAGGGACATGGCGGGGCGGCAAAGGGGTCGGCGTGCGGAATGCCCGCATTTTCGGCGAAGTGCCCGGACCGGCCGGCGCGAAGGCGCCGCCAAGGCCGCGCAGCAGGGGGCTCACTCCGTGTCGCCTTCCCCGCCGCGGGCCCGGCCCCGGTCCGACAGCGCCTGCGCCACGAAATCGACGAAGGCCCGCACCCGCGCCGCGGACTGGTGGCGCTGCGGGTACACCGCGTGGATGTCGGCATCGGGCGTGCTGTAGGCGGGCAGCACCGGCACCAGTTGCCCGCTGCGCAGGTGGCGCTCGATGTCCCACTCGGCCCGCATCAGGATGCCGTGCCCTTCCAGGGCCCAGCGCACGGCGATCTCGCCGTCGTTGGTGGTGAGGCTGCCGCGCGTCTTCACCGACTCGGTGACCGCACGGCGCCCGCGGCCACGCGTGAGCCGCCACACGCCGTAGGCCTCCTCGCCCTGGCGGATGCCCAGGCAGTTGTGGTGCACCAGGTCGTTGGGCACCTTCGGCGTGCCGTGCCGCGCCAGGTAGTCGGGCGATGCGCACAGCAGCCGCCGGTTGTGCGCCAGGTGCCTGGCGATCACGCGCGCCTCGGGCGGCGCGCCGAATCGGATGCACACGTCGAACGCATCGTCGGTGAGCGCGGGCGGGTTCACGGACAGCTGCAGTTGCACCTGTACCTGCGGGTGCAGGCGCGCGAAGCGCGAGATGAGCGGCGCGATGTGGCGGCGCCCGAACCCCAGCGTGGCATTCACCCGCAGCAGGCCCTTCGGCGTCGCGCGCGACAGGCCCAGCAGCTCTTCCAGGTCGTGGATCTCGCCCAGGATGCGGCGCGCGTGCGCCAGATACAGCTCGCCCTCGGGCGTGAGGCCCATGCGGCGCGTCGTGCGGTTGACCAGCGGCACGCCCACGCGCGCCTCCATCAGCGCCAGGTGCTTGCTGACGGCCGGCGTGGTGATGCCCAGCTCGCGCGCGGCCGCGCTCAGGCTGCCGCAACTGGCCAGCACCGAGAAAAACCCCAGGTCGGCCGGCTGGATGGCGGGAAGGGCGTGGGCGGCAGGCATGGGCAGGCGGCAGGAAAAAAAGCGGGTGGGCGGGCGGCTGGATTGTTGAATCCAGGTGAACAATGGTTTCACTATAGCCCCGCGCCGAAAGGCCGGCGGTGCCTAGAGTGGCGCGGTCCCCAACGCTTTTCGACCGAACCACCCATGACCACCTACGCCATCGCCACCATTCCCGGAGACGGGATCGGCAAGGAAGTGATTCCCGCCGGCCGCCAGGTCCTGCAGGCCCTGGCCGCCACCGACGAGACGCTGCGCTTCGAGTTCGAAGACTTCGACTGGGGCGGCGACCACTACCGCGCGCACGGCGCCATGATGCCGGCCGACGGGCTGGACGCCCTGCGCGGCAAGGACGCCATCCTGTTCGGCTCGGCGGGCGATCCGCACATTCCCGACCACATCACCCTGTGGGGCCTGCGCCTGAAGATCTGCCAGGGCTTCGACCAGTACGCCAACGTGCGGCCCACGCGCATCCTGCCGGGCATCGACGGACCGCTCAAGCGCTGCACGCCCGAGCAGCTGGACTGGGTGATCGTGCGCGAGAACTCGGAGGGCGAATACTCCGGCGTGGGCGGCCGGGTGCACCAGGGCCACCCGATCGAGGCCGCCACCGACGTGTCGATCATGACCCGCGTGGGCGTGGAGCGCATCCTGCGCTACGCCTTCCAGCTCGCCCGGTCGCGCCCGCGCCGGCAGCTCACCGTGATCACCAAGAGCAACGCCCAGCGCCACGCGATGGTGATGTGGGACGAGATCGCGCTGGAGGTCTCGCGCGACTTTCCCGACGTGGCCTGGGACAAGGAACTGGTGGACGCCGCCACGGCCCGCATGGTGAACCGCCCGGCCACGCTGGACACCATCGTCGCCACCAACCTGCATGCCGACATCCTGAGCGACCTGGCCGCCGCGCTGGCGGGCAGCCTGGGCATCGCACCGACCGGCAACATCGATCCCGAGCGGCGCTATCCCTCGATGTTCGAGCCCATCCACGGGTCGGCCTTCGACATCATGGGCCAGGGCCTGGCGAACCCGGTGGGCACGTTCTGGTCGGCCGTGATGCTGCTCGAACACCTGGGCGAGGCGGACGCCGCCCGGCGCCTGATGCGGGCCATTGAACACGTCACCGCGGACCCGGCCCTGCACACGCGGGACCTGGGCGGCCAGGCCACCACGGCCCAGGTCACGCAGGCGGTGTGCGACCACCTGGCCGGCACCCGCCAGGCGCAGCGGCTGGCCGCCTGAAATCCTTTTCTTTCATTCATCCGTTCCGTCCTTCGCCCGACCGCGTAGCGGCGGGCCATCCCCCAGGCGCCGCAGAGCGCTCTCCCAGGAGACCAGCATGGCCCCGAAACTTTTCCCCGCGCGCCAGCGGCGGCAGGTGCTGCTGCACGCTTTCGCGGCCGCCCTCCCGGTGCTGGCCAGCGGCAGCGTCCTCGCCCAGGCCGCCTGGCCCACCAAGACCATCAGCCTGACGGTGCCCTTTCCGGCCGGCGGCACCACCGACGTGCTGGCGCGGGCGCTGGCCGACCAGCTGACGGTGTCGCTCGGCCAGCCCGTCATCGTGGAAAGCCGCCCGGGGGCCGGCGCCACCATCGGCGCCGACTACGTGGCCCGGTCCAGGCCCGACGGCTACACCCTGCTGATGGGCGCGGTGCACCACACCATCGCCACCAGCGTGTACAAGAAACTGCCCTACGACTTCCAGAAGGACCTGGCCCCCATCACCACGGTGGCGCTGGTGCCCAACGTGCTGGTCGTGCACGCCGACAACCCGGCCAGGACCGTGGCCGACCTGGTGGCCCAGGCCAGGGCGCAGCCGGGCAAGCTGACCTTCGGCTCCAACGGCAACGGGACCGCGCAGCACCTGATCGGCACGCAGTTCCAGGGCCTCACCGGCACGTCGCTCGGCCACATTCCCTACAAGGGCAGCGGCCCGCTGGCCACCGACCTGCTGGGCGGCCAGATCACCCTGTCGTTCGACACCATCACGCCCGTGCTGCCGCACATCAAGGCCGGCAAGCTGCGGGCGCTGGCGGTTTCCACCCTCCAGCGCTCCTCGGCCCTGCCCGACGTGCCGACGCTGGACGAGGCGGGCCTGAAAGGCTTCGACCTGGGGACGTGGTTCGGCGTGCTCGCCCCGGCGGCCACGCCAAGGGACATCCTGGACCGGCTGAACGCCGAGATGGTGAAGGTGATCCAGTCACCGGAGTTCCGAAAGCGCATGGCCGACATCGGCGCCGAGCCGGTGGGCAACACCCGCGAGCAGATGGCCCAGCAGATCCGCAGCGAAACCGAGCGCTTCGCCCGGCTGGTGGCGGACGCGAAGGTGGTGATCGACTGACGCCGCCGCCGCGCCTCGCGCCCGATCATCCGGCGGCGCGGGGGTGCTCCAGGAAGAACCGCAGCATCTGCGCCGTCGCGTCCACCCCGCGCGGATCGGTGTAGCTGCCCCGCGCGTGGCCCCCGGCCCAGGCATGGCCCGCGCCGTTCAGTTGCCAGTGCTCGGCCACCACCGCGCCCGGGCCGCTGCCCGGTGCGGCGCGGTACACGGTGCGCATGTAGCGCTGGCCGCCGGGGCTCTGGCCGGTTTCGGCCTCGGGCCGGGCACCGGGCGCGGACCGCAGCGCCGCGGCCAGCAGCTGCTCGCCATTGCGGGCGTGCACGGTCTCGTCGGCATCGCCGTGGAACACGATGAGCGGCGGGGCGCCGGCCCCGTCCTCGCGGGCGGGGGATGCCGGGCCGGGCGTGCCCTTGGCGCCGCTCTTCATGGCCGACAGCGCGCCCATCACGTTGTGCGCGGCGCCCGCCTGCAGGCCCGAATGCACGCCCACGGCCGCGAACACATCGGGGTATTCGCGCGCCAGCAGCGCGGCCATGGCACCGCCGGCGGACAGGCCCGCCACGTACACGCGGCGGGCATCCACGGGGTGGCGCGCCATCGCATCGCGGACCATGGCGACCAGCGTGGCGGGCTCGCCGTGGCCGCGCTGCTGGTCCTGCGGGCGGAACCAGTTCCAGCAGCCGTGGGCGTTGGCGCCCTGGGCCTGCGCGGGGTACAGCACGAGCGCGTTCGCGGGCGCGGCGGCCTCGTTCATGCCGGTGCCGAGGGCGAAGTCCTGCGGGTTCTGCGTGCAGCCGTGCAGCATGAGCACCAGCGGCATCGGCGTGCCCGCGGCCGCGCCGGGGGGCACGCTGAGGTAGTAGTGGTCCTGCGGCGCGCCGGCCGGGCCGGCGAAGGCCACCCGCGTGAAACTGCCAGGGGATTCGGCTCTCGCGCTGCGAGGCGACGGTGACGGCGATGGCCGGTGCGCGTCCGACGCCGGGGCGGCCGGCCGGTCGACGACCACCGCGTCTTCCACGTCGGGCGCGCCGAAGGGGGCCTTCCATGCCGCGGCGGGGCTGCTGGGCGCCGCGCCGAAGCGCTCGCGCCAGGCCGCCACACGGCCGGCGGCAGCGCTCCCCGCCGCGGTGGCTGCGGCCGTGCCTTGGCCGGCCAGGGCCTGCTGGATGGCGCGGGTGGCATCGGCGAGCTGGCCGGTGCGCATCAGCGGGGTGACCTCGTTCAGAAGCTGCTTGACCTTCTTGTTCCAGTCCATGGGGAATCCTTTCGAAAAGCGGGCCGCGGGGGCCCTGGCGTGCGGGGGCGGCACCGGTGCCCCCGGGGGCGATGCGTGCCGCGTTCGTCTCGTCGTGTCTCTTGTCTCGCCGCCGCCTTCGAATCGGGCCGGTCTGCCATGGTGGTCCGGTCGCCAGCGCCGAAGGCGCGGGTCCGTCCCTTGTCGTCGTGTCCACCGGCGCGTGCCGGTGGGTGTCAGCCGATGCGGCCGGCGAGCGCGGCCTTGACCGCCGCGCTGGCGTGCAGCGCCCCCAGCACATGGACCGAGGCGATGGTCGCCTGGGCCAATGCAGGGGGCACGTCGTCGTCGATGGTGCACAGGCCCAGCACGCGGATCTCCAGCGTCTGCCCTGCGGCCTGGACGGCCTCCAGTTCGGCCCGGCCGAACCGCTGCAGCCCCAGCACCAGCGTCTTGCGGGCCACCACCTGCCGCACCGCATCGGCCTGGGCCACCAGCTGGTTGCGGATCGCGGTGCGGATGAAGTCCGTGCGGTTCGAATAGAACCCCTCGGACACCAGCAGGTCGATGTGGCCGAGGTCCACATACCCCAGGTTGATCGTCACCTTTTCCGAATCGGGAACCTTGTTGCTGCGCTCGAGTGCCGTCGTTGCCATAAAACCTCGTTTTTCCATCCGATTGGATGGTAAATGGATGGTCTATGGAATCTTTCAAGGGCATCCGCCCAAAATAAAGGGGCCCGAAGGCCCCTGTCGTTGCCGGGGTGCAGCGGCTTCAGCCGGCGCCGCGCCCGCCCCCGCTGCCTGCCGCGCCCTGGCGCGACTGCACCTGGTTGCCGCTGCCAATGTGGGCATCACGGTCGTGCCGGCTTTCCGGCGTGCGCTGGGCTTCGTTCTTTTGGGTGGGCTCCTGGTTGCCTTGGCGGTTGTGGTCGTTTTCCACTTTGCCCTTGCCGGGCTCCTGCTTGTCGTTGGCCATGGTGTGTCTCCTTGCGAACGGGGGAATGAAACGATGGGATCGATGGGGGAGCGAACGGCTGCGCTCAGGACAGCGACAGTTCCTTGTGCTCGCCCATGTCCTTGGGCGGGTTGCCCGTGACGGCCGCCTTGGCCATCTTGAACAGCTGGGTCATCTTGCTTTCCTTGACGTCCCAGTACTCGGCGTGGCTGATGTGGATGGCCAGCAGCACGAGGTTGGGGTCGTTCACGCCGTCCGGAAACCAGGCCTTCGCCATGGGCGACCACAGCGCCTCTTTCTTGGCGATGTCTTCGATGAAGCCGGCCGCGCCGGACAGCGAAACATAGCTGTCCTTCTCGGGGTTGGAGTAGGTCACGTTGACCTGGCTGTCCGAGCGCAGGCGCTCGAACAGCTCGCCGTCGCGCGGGATGAAGAAGAACAGCTGCGATTGTTCGTCGATGTCCTTGTTCTGCGTGGTCAGCGGGTGGGCATGCAGCATGCCGCTGGCGGCGCGGTGCGTGAGCATGCCGAAGCGGATGTCCTTGATCAGCCGCCACAGCGTGGCGTGGGGGGAAGTGGTGTCGTCGTTGCTCATGGGTGTCTCCGGCAAGCAGGGAAGGAGGCCGAACGCCGCGCGCACAGGGCGCTCGGCGCGGGAGGGAGGTCCCAATGTAGGGGGGCCCTGCTGCGCCCACGGTCGGCTCGCGGCCCGGGGCCCTGTGGGGCATGTCCGACATCTCCGCGCGGGCCGCCGGGGCCGGCCGGCCCGCGCCTGCGGGCCGGGCTCAGGCCGCCGGGCGCCGCTCCAGCGCGAAGGGCGGCAACCCCTTCAGCAGCCGCTGCCCGTACGACGTGCGCACCAGCCGCTTGTCGTAGCAGTACACGTGGGCGCGGTCTTCCTCCGTGCGGATCGCGCGGCCCACCCACTGCGCCAGGCGGATGGCCGTGGCCGGCACCACCAGTTCGCTGAACGGGTCGCGCCCCGCCGCCCGCAGCCATTCGGCGCGCGACTCGCCCACCGGGTCGTCGGGCGGGGCGAACGGCAGCTTGGTGATGAACAGCGATTCGCACAGCGCGCCCGGCAGGTCCAGCCCCTCGCCGAACGACTGCATGCCGAAGATGATGGACGGCTCGCCGCTTGCCACGCGCTCGCGGTGGCGCGCCAGCAGCTGGGTGCGGGGCAGCGCGGTCTGCACCAGCACGCTGCCGCGCATGGCGGTGGGCAGCGCATCGACGGCCTGGCGCATCTGGTCGCGCGAGGTGAAGAGCACCAGCGCGCCGGACTCGACCATGGCCAGGTCGGTCAGCAGCGCATCCACCATCTCGGCGGTGAAGGCCTGGGCCTCGCGCGGGTCGGCCACGGTCTCGGTGGCGATCAGCGTGCCCTGCAGCGCGTAGTCGAACGGGCTGGGCACCTCCAGGGTGGTGACGGTCTCGTCGCCGAACAGCCCCGCCTCGCGCAGGAAGAAGTCGAACTGCCCGCAGCTCGTCAGCGTGGCCGAGGTGAGCACCGCCCCGCGCACGGCCGACCACAGGTGGTGGCGCAGCGTGTTGCCCGGCAGGATGGGGCTGGCGTGCGCCTTCACGACGATGAAATCGCCCTCCACCTCCAGCGTGAACCATTTGGCGGCGGGTACGGCGCCCTCGGGTGCGTCCTGCAGCAGCAGTTGCGCGGTGGCGTGCACGCCCTCCAGCCGGGGCGCGAGCGCGCCGACCTGGGCATAGAGCGTGGACAGGCGCCGCGCCTCGTCGGGCTTGTCGCGGATCTCGGCGCGCAGGGCCTTGGCGATGGCGCGCAGCGCGTTCAGAAAGCCCTCGGCGTGGTGCGCCATCTGGCCCAGCGGCTCCACCAGCGCCTCGGGCAGCACGCCGCCGGCCACGCGGGCCCGGGTGGGTATGCCGGGCGCCTGCGGGCGGGCGCGGCCGCCCCAGGCCGGCCTGGGGGCGCGCAGCTGCTCGCCGTACACGTCCATCACCAGCCGGGCCACGTCCTGCAGCGCGGCGCGCAGGCGCGCGGAATGGTTGGGGATGTCGGCGATCTCCTCCACCTCGACCAGCGCGCCGATGCGCAGCGCGCGGCTGGCCAGGCGGTCGATCCAGGTCAGGCGGGACAGGTCGGCCTCGCACGCGAACTGGTCGAGCGCGGTCGCAGGCAGGTGGTGCGCCTCGTCCAGCACCAGCAGGCAGTTGTCCAGCTCGGGCAGCAGCCGTGCGCCCAGCGAGGACAGCAGCAAATCGTGGTTGGCCACGATGACCTGCGCGGCCACCAGCGCCTTGCGCCGGTCGTAGTAGGTGCACTGGCTGAAGGCCGGGCAGTGCTTGCCGGTGCAGGAGCTGGCCTCGGCCGCCACGGGGCTCCACACCTCGGACTCGGGCGGCACCTCCAGGCTGTCGCGGTCGCCGTCCCAGGCGCCCTTGGCGAGCACGTCGGCCATGGTGGCGTAGAACTTCATGCGCGCCTCGGTCTCCTGGCGTGGTCGGGCGGCGCGGGTGGCGGCCTCTTCCTCGGCGAAGAGGTCCTCCTCCTCCGGCGAATGGGCCTCGCCCGTGCCGGCGAGCCGCTCCAGCTTGAGCTTGCACACATAGCGCCCGCGGCCCTTGGCCAGGGCGAACTTGAAGGGCTGCTCCATGCGCGCGGCCAGGGCCGGGAGGTCCTTGTTGACGAGCTGCTCCTGCAGCGCCACCGTGGCCGTGGAGATCAGCACCCGCGTGCCGCGCGAGATCGCCATGGCGATGGCCGGCACGCTGTAGGCCAGCGACTTGCCGACCCCCGTGCCCGCCTGCACGACGGCGATGGAGCGCGTGGGCGGCGGCGCCTCGCCGTCGGGCCCCTCCTCCACCTTGCCCAGCTGCGCCACGCTGAAGGTGTGCGCCACCTGCTCGGCCATGCGCCGCTGGCCGGCGCGGCTGCGGAACCCCTCGGTGGCGCCCACCACCGCATCGAAAGACTGCAGGGCCTGCGCGGCCCATTCCTGTTGAGACATACAGTAGTGTGGCATGCCCGGGCCGGCCCCGGAAACGGTTCGGGTTCTCGACAGGGCACGGCCGGAGGTCCCTAAACTCCCGGGGCGTCCCTTCGTTCCCCATCCCTCCAACCGACCGAAACGAGACCCCCATGGCAGAACACCTGGCCTCCATCACCTGGCAGCGCGGCAGCGACGCCTTCCTGGACCGGCGCTACCACCGCGCCCACCAATGGCAGTTCGACGGCGGGGCCACCGTCGCCGCGTCGTCCTCGCCGCACGTCGTGCCCCTGCCCTACTCCGACGCAGCCGCGGTGGACCCGGAGGAGGCCTTCGTCGCGGCGCTGTCGAGCTGCCACATGCTGTGGTTCCTGGACCTGGCCTGCCGCGACGGCTGGCGCGTGGACCACTACCGCGACGACGCCGTGGGCACCATGGCGCCGGACGACCAGGGCCGCCCCGTGGTCGCCCACGTGCAGCTGCGCCCCGTCACCCGCTTCGACCCGGCCCACGCGCCCAGCCAGGAGGCGCTGGAGGCGCTGCACCACCGGGCGCACGCGGCGTGCTTTCTCGCCAACTCGGTCCGCACGCGCATCGACTGCGCGCCCGTGCTGGAAACGGCGGACGCGGCCTGAGGGGCTTCGATCCCGCCGTGGATTGCGCGCGGGGCCGCCACCGCCGCGGCGGGCGGCCGCTTGCCGGAGCACCACCCGGTTGCTATTCAATTAATAGCAATACGCCCTAGTATTGATTGCGCCAGCGGCCTGAAAGGCTTCAAATCGCCCCCGCCGTCGCCGGCTGTGCGCACCCGCCTACAGACGCCACCGGGGGGCTTTCCTAGCATCGAGGCCATGCCTTTCCGGCACAGCCACACGACAGGAGCCCCCCCAATGTCCACCCCCCGCGATTCCCTTTCCGAGACCCCGGTGCCCGAGCGCAAGGAGCGCCGCGTCGACACCACGCAGTCGCACCCCGCCCCCGACGCCGACAGCAAGAACCCCGACGGCCCCGAGCCCCGCCTGCCGCACGAGCGCGATCAGGCGGTGGAAATGACCGGCGGCGAGCCATCCGAAGAGATGCAGCAGGCCTACAAGGACGTGCAGCGCGGCCTGCAGGACACCGACCGCGGCAAGCCGGCCCACGAGGCCTACCAGAAGCAAAAGCGCTGAGCGGACGGCGGCGGGGCCGCGCACGCGCGCCGCCGCCGTCGTCACTCCAGCATTTCCACCCGCAGCCGCACCGGCGCCTGCACGCACAGGCCCGGCACCTCGCGCAGTTGCTCCAGCACCGCCTGCACCTGCGCATCGGCGGCCTCGTGCGTGAGCGCCAGCACCTGGTCCACGGCCGCATCGCCCTGCGCAGCCACTACGGCGTGCACCTTCAGCGATTGCACCGCCACCCCAGCGCGCGCCAGGTGCTCCGACACCACCCCGATGGCATCCGCCCGCCCCGCCGCCACCGGCACGCGCAGGTAATGCCGCGTGCGCACATCCCCGATGGACTTCACCGCCCGGTCCTGCTGCGCATGCGGATGGAACGCCAGGTGCGGCACGCGGTGCGCGGCGCTGCCGTCGGCCGCCAGGCGCGCCACGTCCACCAGGTCGGCCACCACGGCCGACGCGGTGGGCTCGGACCCTGCGCCCGCGCCGTAGTACATCGTCACGCCACAGGCATCGCCCTTGACCAGCACCGCGTTCATCGAGCCGTCCACCTGCGCCAGCAAGTGCCGTGCGGGCACCAGGGCGGGGTGCACACGCAGCTCCACGCCCTGGTCTTCGCCCTCGCCCACCTCCAGATTCCGCCGCGCCATGCCCAGCAGCTTGATGCGAAAGCCCAGCGCTTGGGCGCACGCCACGTCGATCGCCTGCAGCCCGCGGATGCCCTCCACGTGCGCCCGCTCGAAGCGCACCGGCATGCCGAACGCGTTGGCCGCCAGCAGCGTGGCCTTGTGCGCGGCGTCCACGCCGTCCACGTCGAACGACGGGTCGGCCTCGGCATAGCCCAGCGCCTGCGCCTGGCCGAGCGCCGCCGCGAAGTCCAGCCCCTCGTCGCGCATCTGGGTCAGGATGAAATTGGTGGTGCCGTTGATGATGCCGGCCACCCACTCGATGCGGTTGGCCGTGAGGCCCTCGCGCAGCGCTTTGACGATGGGGATGCTCACCGCCACCGCGCCCTCGTAGGCCACCGCCACGCCGCGCTGCTGCGCCGCCGCGAAGATCTCGTTGCCGTGCACCGCCAGCAGCGCCTTGTTGGCCGTCACCACGTGCTTGCCGTGCGCGATGGCCGCCAGCACCCAATCGCGCGCCGGGCCGGTGCCGCCAGCGGCCTCCACCACCACGTCCACGCCGGGGTGGGTCGCCACGCGCAGCGGGTCGTCCGTCAGCTCCACGCCCTCGGCGCCGTCCAGCACGGTGGCAGCCCGCGCCAGGTTGCGCGCCGCCACGGCCACGATCTCGATGCCCCGGCCCGCGCGCCCCGCAATGGCGGCCTGGTTGCGGCGCAGCACCCGCCAGGTGCCGGTGCCCACCGTGCCGATGCCGATCATGCCCACGCGCAGCGGACGCTGCGTGGGGATGGGCGCGCGGGCCTCGCCAGGGCTGGCGGACCAGGGACTCAGGTGGGGGTCGTTGAACATGCTCACTCTCTCCAGAAACGGGCCACAAAACGGCCAACAAAAAACCCAGCTGCCAGGCTGGGTTCGTTCGGGGAGGGAATGACACCAGGTGGCCGCCGGGACGGCCACCCTGCACCAAGGCTAGGTCGCCGCGGTGGTAATGGTGGTAATCATTCGTGCGTTCATCCGGGCCCGCGCGGTGGCGGGCGACACCGCAGCGCGACCCGGGCGGGCAACGCGAGCGACGGTGGCAAAGGAAGAACGGCACGACATGGGCGGCAAGTGTACAGGACGCGATGCACGCCCCACAACCACCGCCCTAATGCTATTTAATTGATAGCACAATGCCCTAGCATCGATTGTGCTGGAGGCCATTTCGGCTCCAATGCGCGGCGCCGGCCGCGCGGCGGCACGGCGGCACGGCGCCTGCCGTCAGGCCTGGAGCGTGGCGGTCAGGGTGATCTCGGGCACGCTCGCCAGGGCCTTGGACAGCGGGCAGTTCGCCTTGGCCTCGGCGGCGATCTTCTGGAACTGCGCCTCGTCCACGCCCGGCACCTTGGCCGTCAGCGTGAGGGCGATGCGGTCGATCTTGAAGCCCTCGCCCTCCTTGGCCAGCCGCACCTTGGCGGTGGTGTCGAGGGTCTCGGTCGAGATACCGGCCTTCTCGCAGGCGAACGCGAAGGCCATCGTGAAGCAGGCCGCGTGCGCCGCGCCCACGATCTCTTCCGGATTGGTGCCCTTGCGGTCGTCGCCGAAGCGGCTGCCGAAGCCATAGGGGTGCTGCTTGAGCGCGCCGGTCTCGGTGCTGATCTGGCCCTGGCCGGTCTTGCCAGCGCCTTCCCAATGGACGGATGCGGATTTTTCGGACATGCGGTGCTCCTTGTGCGGTGAACAAACAAGACGCGATCACAACATGCATGGAACCGATCGCGGGTGGGCCCAGCGCCCCGACGCCTGACGCGATTTGTCCTACAGCACCCGCGGGCAGCCCTCAACCGGTGCGCACCATGCCGATCGCATCGAACGGACAGCGCACCGCACACAGCGCGCACCCCGTGCAGGCCGGCGCATCGTGCAGCACCGACTGCTTGCGCCCCCACGGCTGCGGGCCCGGCACCTGCAGCGACAGGACATGCGGCGGGCACACGGCCACGCACCAGCCGCAGCCGGTGCAGCGGGCGGGATCGATGCGGGGCAGGGCCTTGCGCGGGGCGTTCATCGCAAAACGAAGAAGAAAAGAAAACGGAGAAGAAGCGGAAGGGACGTTCGGGATCTTGCCGCTTCCTACCGTGCAGGCACAAGCAGGTAGCCCCCTTCGAATCGGGGAGACTGGGCATCCACGCGCACGCAGGTCCTCGGCCGACCCTGGTGAGTGCACTGCGCGACCTCCAGTCCCGCGCCCGCCTTCCTGAGCCGATCCATGTCGGCCAACAACGTCTGCCGCTCGGCGCGCAGTGCCTTCAGCTCTCTTTCGGTCGGAGACAGGTAGGCCATCGCCGCCGCGATCAGGACCACCACGGCCAGTGCCCCCGTGCAGGCATACGCCAGCATCTTCCACTGCAGCGTTTCCTGCGCCGCTGCGAAGGTCCTCGTGGCCTCGGCGGCCGCCGCGTTCGCCTGGGCCCAGGTGGCGGTCATCTTCGCCGCGGCTTTTTCCGCGGCCGGCTCGAGCACCGTTTCGATGGTGGCGCCCACGGTCAAGGGCAGCCGGTCGCTGGCCCGCTTCAGCGCGTCCGAGGCCTGGCGCGACTGGACCATGGAGGCATCGGCCTTTTGCTGCAGCACCGCCGCCTGTTGCATCAGCGACTGCAGCATGTCGGACAGCTGGTGGATGCGCTCCACGCTGCGTTGTGCATCGTTCATCACAGAGACAGGCCTTTCCCCTGGGGTTTGTGCTCCAGGGCGCGCTCCTGCGCGATGCTGGCGCTCCGCTCGTCCGCCTGCTGCCGGTGGACCTGCAACTCCTGGCGCAGCTCCCGGATGCTTTCGAGCGCGATGTAGTGCAGCGTCCCGTCCTGGCCCACGGACACCAGCAGCCCCGATGAGGACGTGCCCGACTTGCCGGAGAAAGCGGCCACCGCGTCCAGATAGCGCTGGATGAGGGCATCGGGAAACTCCTCGGCCTGCGCCTTTCCCACCGTCTCCGCCAGCGATTGCGTGAATGCTTGAAAGTCGAGTGGAGGGCTCTGGCCCCCGGCGAAGTCCAGGTAGGGGCAGACCCGGGTGCGCCAGTCCAAGGGCCCCTTGGAGGACTCCACGTACCAATGGATGGCGCGGGACACCTGCTGCAGCGCCGGCTCGTTTTCAAGCGACAGCTTGAGGGTGTCGAGCTTGTCCGACTCCTTGTCGCTGTCGTTGGACGCCCGCTTGAACTCGATCAGCCGGATGACGCCTGGATAGCGGAGCAGCACATCCCCCAAGGGACCGTCGAGCGGCGTCTGCTGGAGCAGGTTCACCACCCCCGGCAACGGCTTGTCCGGAAACCGCCGCCCGATCACGAGCCCCAGGCTGTAGAGGAAATTGCCGATCAGGATGTTTTCGTAGGGGTCTTTCATTTCGTCTACCTCCCTGTGTTTTTTGGTCATTCAATTGACGCGGACTTTAACCAGCGCGTCATACAACTTTTGATCAACTCGTTTCTTGGAATAACCTTCTGGCTCGGGTAAAAGCAGTCCTTCGGCCCACCACATGCCCACTCGATGCTTCCCATCACATCGCCAGATCTGGCGCCAGCGCGGAAACCCCGCCTTGAACTTGCACTAGCGCGATCTGAGCGCCGACAGTCGAAATCAGAACAGGCTTCCGCTTTTAAGCACACGAAAGTCCCTCGGGTTCAGCAGCTTGGCGGTCCGAGGCGTCACATGAATGTCGCCTGCGCAGCTAACGACCTCGTGCTGCCGGTGCGCCATGATGGCCAGGTCGTAGTCGGTCACGCCAAGTTCAATCGCGACGTGTTTGTCTTGGTCCGTGACCTTTGTGGCCACCATCACCGTACCAGTCTCACTGCCTACCGGTCGGTCCAGCCGTTTGATAACTCCAGTGACCGTTCGATCAGGTAAGACGTAATTGTCCTTGTAGTACTCCGACGCCTTCGCGAGCGCGGTCACCTGCTTCGCGTCAAATGCGAAAACTTTGTTCTCGCCTTCAAACATGGGGCTTCGGGCCGCCGAGATGCGTATCTCGAAGGCCCTCTTACGATCCTGCCCGCTGAGTCCAAGCAATGCGTCGCACAAGTTCGAGCTTGCCCCGCGCTGTACCGCTGAATCGAAGGCAGTCAGGTCATGGCGCTGGCCGTAATCGGTCGTTGCAGCAGACAGAGCTTCAAGGCCTGAGGCAAGACTTGCCGTGACTGCGGTCGCTAATGGCACGGTCGGAACGCCCTCCGGGGTTGAGCTGGCTGAGGCGGGCGGGATCGGTGCAAAAACGTTGATGACATAGCTGCCAATCTCAGTCTGACCAAGAAGCAGCGAGTCGAGGTAGGCCTTGGCTTCGTCGGTCGGGTGACCGGAAAACTGCCGCCGCTTCGCGTACAAGGCCAGAGCAGCGGACTTAAGCATGTCCCGTGCGCGTGCCACAAGCAGGACGCCATCGTTGATTGGAATCGTCCCCTCGCTGGTGTCGTCATGAATGACGCGGACCGCAATCAGGTCGGCGAAGGCTCGTCTGACATCGATGAGCACCTCGCCAACTGGCCGTCTCTCATGCTCGGCTATCGAGTTGAGAGCATCTGAGATCCGTTGCTCGAAGTCTTTCAGCGATTCCGCGGCCGGGAGCACGACCTCCGCGTTGCTGTCGTCTGAGCGACGCCAGATGGTGGCGACCTGCCGAAGCGCGCCCTCCATGCCCCATTGCTTCGAAACAAGATAGGACTGCAGCTGCGAAAGTGAGACCGGCTCACGCTTACGAGCGACGCCGCCGTTCATGCCGATTCCCCGTTGCTGGCCAGCTTCATCAACTCGATCAACGCGCTCGTCGTCAAACGCTGGGCAAGCGGCACCTCCACCACGACCTGCGACGTGTTGGTGCTGTCAGGGGCGTGCCGAATTGAGGTCCAATAGCAGCAGTTGTGAAGTGAGATGTGCCCGTCGTGATGATGCAGCCAGTCCTCCGGGGTCTCAGGTACCAGTAGAACCGCAAGGTAGCGGGGACTAACAACGTTCTCGCCACGGAGGTCGTCGTAGTTCTTTTTCTTGAGAGGAAATTTGATGACCTCTCCGCTCAGGTAGTGCCCGGAGGTGCACTTGAGCTGAAGGTCGATCTTTGGGTTCCTCAGCAGCCCACCCGGGAAGTTCCTTGCGACGAGCGTGATGTCAACGCTATCGTCATCCACAAACAGCGACTCGTAGTTCAACCCAGCTTGCGCCGCCAGGGCGCAGACATACGCGACGTTGAACAGCTCCTTCCGTTTACCGATCTCCATCCCTGCGCTCCTGCGGCCTCTTTTCGGGCCGTAGCGAGATATTAGCCTGAGGCACGCCTAAGCTTCTGCCGGTTTATCTGAGACTGAATCGCCCCGGCTGAACTAAACACCTTCGAGCCTCAAACCTGAGGCCCAATAGGAGGTGCCATGACAAAGCAGCCATATCCCGAAGAATTCAAGATCGAAGCGGTCAAGCAGATCACGGAGCGAGGCCATCGGGTGGCCGATGTGTCTACCCGAATCGGCGTGAGCCAGCACAGCCTGTACAAGTGGATCAAGGCCTATGCGGTGTCCGGTCAGCAGTTGATACAGCAACACACCTAGGCTGTAGATGTCTCCGCGAAGTAGGGCGTCGAAGGTCCCCCTACGGGATACGCATCGACCAGCGGAAGGTCGGATCTTTTTCCAGCTTTTCGTAGCTGCGAATCAGCTCGATGGAGGGCACTTCAGCCACCGAATGGGTGCCGACGTTGGAGTGATCGCTAATTGAGCGGGGTGTGCTCGGTGTAGTCGCGGTATTTGTCGCGGATGACGTACCGGGCCATTTAGGAGCACGCGAAAAAAAGAGCCCGGCAATGCCGGACCTTCATGCGTCATGTTTTTCAGTGGCTGAATGCCCGATGCGAGCCTCAGATACCACGACGACCGGCAGAGCTTTGCGTTCAGAACGGCAAAACGTTGCTCGCGTCCACACAAACGTCTGTAGGTTCTCACTGAACCTGCAAACCCAGAGCCTTGCGAACCAATGACATTTGCAGGTCCAGTAGGAACGGATCTAAGAAGCATTCTCACAAACCTGCGAAGATCCTATATACCTTCGCAGGCACCGGGGTCGAATTGCCAATTTTCCCGCACCGCCCCCTCGAAACCTCCGATTTTTGCTTCTCTAGAGCAGGCGTCAGAGGGCTATTCTCGACCAAAGCAGGCGGCATTCTCCGATGGGTTGAGCGTTACCTTGTCGGAAGTCCCGCAAGCCTTGGGGTAGCTATTCTTGGTTCTGATTCGTCGAGACCCATGCTTGGGAGCGCTCCACAAAAGCGCCCTGTTGTTCTTGAGTGAAGGTAGGGGGGGTATCTAGTGCGCGTATTGCTTGAGTCCGAGGCACATCGGGCTTTGCAATGATGACTTGGATCGATTCTGGTGTTTCGACTACGGCGACGCCATTGCTAATGAGAATGGTCTTACCTGTCTTTATGTCGCGATCAAACCGAGTGCCATCCTCCAGTTCAGCGTTTCGGATTTTCATGTTTTTGAACGCTTCATTGATGCTGCCGAACTGACTCAAAAGTAGGTCAGCCGACACAGGCAAAGCGGGGGCATTGTTGTTGATGTTTGCAGGAAGTTTAGTTGTCATTTGGGTCTCCTTGGGGAGGGCAATGCGGGTAAAAATTCTTAGTTCGATTACGTGCGCCTGTTCATAGCGCAACCAGCAGTACGCTACAGGCAACTAGTGTCGGTTGCAGCCCGTATGGGCGAAGAACGGTGGACTATCTGCGCTATGGAGCTGATCGCACTTCGCGCAGTACTCGACGAGGGGGCAATTGCCCAAGTCCAACAGTGGGGCACCTCTGTCGCGCCATTTTGTCTGCGAAAGATGTGTCATCGATGACGACATCACCCAAGTGAAATACCAACCAGAACGAGCCGCGAACTCGGCGACCGGTGTGAAAAAGGTGGTGTTTACGGTCGCGTCCGGTCCGTGTTGCCTGCGGCTACCAAATTGCGATTGCATTACCAAGCAGAAACCGGCACCGAGTCTTGCGAATGTTGAGTCCCGCGCGTCTGGCATGAGCCTCAGATCATGGCCCTGGTAGTGGTCTTCATATGGCGCTGGGAATCGTGCAGCGTCCGGCGGTGCCGACATCCAAAGACGAACCATTTTTGACACAACACCGTCTGCAAGATGCGTCGCGTCACCAAAAAGAGCGCCGCTACTCTTGAGCCTGTGAACATCAATAGACCGAAATCCTGCAAGTTCGAACTTTGGCAGGATGCCTGCGTGGATTGCCACCGAAGCATTCACCGGCCTGAACGTGTCGTAGTCGGCTGCAAGCGAACACAAAATTGTTTGTGACTTCGTGGAAGGATGCAGAAAGGCATCCTGTGCATCAATCACAAGATTGCTTTGGCACAGGTGATCAGTGACACGCATGCCAATTGACAGAACCTCAACTTCGCTGATGCCAGGCATGAGGGCACGGCAGCGGCGCTCAATCGCTGCAGTTCGGATCTGACTGTGTCCGTCCGTATGCGCAGTTGAAGATGAGACAAAACGTGCTCCGCTCTGAAGCAACAGTTTTTGCGTGTGGAACCCAAACCCAGCCGCTACGAGCTCTTGGGCATGAGAAAGCACAAGAGTGTGACCACGACCAACTAGTTCTGCGAGTACAGCCTCACCGATAGGCTTGAGTAATCGCTTGGTTTCAGACGACGGCGCACCGCCACCTGATTGCAATTTGCAATGCATGACAGGAATTCCAATTGGAGCGAGTGCGACAGACCGGTAAGCATCCCGCACACGCCCAGGAAGTCCTGTGAGAGTGGTATGTGAAGCTGTTTTAACGTGGACAAGACCCGATCAAGCGTAAGGTCCACATCTCGATTATCAGCTAGACGAGCTAGCTGTCAATAGATGTGTTTTCCAAAACAGAAGTTGGAGGACTTTGCGCGGTTCGGGAAAATTGGCAGCAGAAGCTGATCGCTGCCTCGGGGCCAATGCTAGCGCCACCCTCGCGGGGACAAGCGTAACGCGCTCACGTTTCCACGGTCGTCATCTCCACGATCTTGGCGAATTCTTCCAAGACCTCTGGGAAGTGGGTCTGCATGTACCTCAGCACGCGCGCGTTGTCTACGAGCTTAACGATGTAGCCTCGGGCGATCATCAAGTTCAGCATGTCCTCGCTGTGCGATTGCTCGGCCAGCTTGTACTGCCCCAAACAGGTTGGTCATCTCGTTTTCCATCCGTGCCACCTGCTCTTGTGACATCGCGGCGCTGCGAACCGTCTTCTTGCCGCCGACCAGCATTTCTTCGGGTGTCGCTGCGAGCATCGCACGGGTGTAGCTGGCAGTCACCGTGTTGGCGGATACCTGGAAACATCTCCCTGGTCAGTAACGGCAACACCACACTACCAGCGTCATCATCTGTTGGCGATGAAGTCCTCTCTTTGCAATCACACGTCTCAGAATTGAATCAAGGCGCCAAGCTGATTTGGACAATCCATTCATGTTTTCCTGCCAACGTGGTTGGGGCGATTGCGATGAGTTTGAATATGCCCAATACGGGCAAGGTTTTTAGTGACGCGTCACTGTTTGCAATTGGGGACGCGTGCAAAGAAGAGGAGCGCCGAGCATTGCGTTGCTTCTGCTGTTGCCGATTGGCCGCGGTGTATTCGGGGTGTGATTCACGGTAACGGCGCCAGTAATCTGGATGGTCCCTGCGCCAACTAGACTGGGCCTGAGCCTGGTTCTCGTGGTAGTCCTCGTCAGTCTTACGCTTTGTCTTTTGCCACAAGCGTTTGCGTGACTGCTGACACTCTGGCTTCGCGCAGTACAACTGGTGAGGGGTTTGGGGTCGGGGTTCAAACGACTCCCCGCACGCATTGCACCAGCGCTTTTCCATGGTGAACCTCCAGTCAGAACAGGAAGGGAGATTTAATTTCAGGGTGGATGCTTTGAGTGTCAATTCCTCGTAAAACTGGCCGTCTAGCGGATGAGGGCCACTTCTTAACTGAACTCAACGCTCTAGGGCATGCTGCTGATGCATGTTCTCGACAAGCGGAGTGGACACTGTATGGGTAATTGAATAAGGATCGCTGGGACGCCCTGAGCTCTATCCAAACACAGCCGGGAAAATCTAGCTCGCAGGACCTAGCTTTTTGCAGACGCTTCACCCGATGGGGCCATTGGGCAGCAATCGGTGAACTGTTGATACAAGTGCGTCACCTTGTCCATTCGCCGCTGTAACCCCATGAGCATGGCAAGCATTCGGTAAGCCATGTGCATGAGCCCATTGGAGATTCGAATCAGATTCAGCGCCATCTCCACCGGAAATCCCTCACGCACTCGGCGAAGCGGGTGAATCCCGCTGTGGACATACGAGTTCAAGGCGTGTCGTGAATACTCGTTGAACTCCGCCAGATGCGCAGTCAACCCTGCCGGGGCTGCTGCCAACACCTTTGAGAGCATCTCACCAGCAGTCGGGAGAGTTTTGGCTGCAAGCTCGGCTTCCGGCGTCAGTTCCCTGCCTAGCTTTTCGATCTGTGCTGGAGTTGCCGCGAAGAGGAGCCATGAGGCCCGCAGCAGCGCCTCATATTGAAGGCGAAGAACTCCGCATGCAGAGCTCGGGGCGTCAATGGCAAATGCAGTTTTTACTACCTTGGAATGCTCAATGCACAGGTGGCATGCGCTCAAGGCCAATTGGTTTTGTTCGGACTCAATGGCCAGGACCACACCTGTAGAAGGAAAGCAGGCCAGTATGGCGTCCTCGAACTCGTCGGATCGATCAGCGAGCGCAACTACAGGATCGTTGCAAGGAGAGTCTTGCGGAGCTGAAGAAGAACCTGTCAAAGTGCAGTCTCCAGCGATATCTAGTCGATCTGGAAACGTTCTTTGAGCCGCGCCACGGTATGTAGCCATTTGGGTGAGGTTGGCCTCGCAACGGTGTTCTGGTTCCCGAAGAAGCCCTTTTCTTTGATCGCGTTGGCGACAGGCGCAGTCTTGATCCACTTCACAGGCACTAGGTACTCCGCGTTCTCCGGACTTTCCGCGTACTTGGTCCGGGTGGCGATGACGGCATCGGTGTCGGTGATCTTTTTGGTGTAGCCGTTCTCGTCAAACGTGAAGTCATCTACAGGCACCCTGAGACCTGTCACCTCTCCAACGCCGACATATCCCGTGCCCGGGATGTTTACCCAAACACGATTTCCAGGAGACAGCATCTGTAGGGTGTTGCTGTACCAGGTCCCGCCTCCGCCCGCAATGAAGCCGTACTTCTGGGCCTCATTCCACTCGCGATTCTCGCCGGCATAGGAAACGTAGTACTCACCGTTCCAATGACTGTTGGCTGGTGCATCGGGCGAATCGGACGCATCTTCCGTCGGGTCACGAAGCCAGGCGCGTGTGAGGTACTCA
This sequence comes from Acidovorax sp. BLS4, assembly GCF_032929295.1. Taxonomy (NCBI): domain Bacteria; kingdom Pseudomonadati; phylum Pseudomonadota; class Betaproteobacteria; order Burkholderiales; family Comamonadaceae; genus Acidovorax; species Acidovorax sp. BLS4. The sequence continues at coordinate 2,582,970 of NZ_CP136797.1, read as the reverse complement.
CGATCACCGTCCTTGAACATCCGAAAGAAAACAGCATTGATGTTGATTCCGTGGTAGCCAGCGAGGTACTCCACGATTCGCTCGGTGCTGTCATCCAAAGCACTGGCGACAATGATCAGCTCATGCTCGGTGTTTAGCTCATCAAGCATTTCTTTCAAGCCGAACCGTTTGCAGAACGCCTGATCGAGACTCATGCCCTTGTCGCTGGGGCGGTACTTCTCGACGTAGTTACCCCAGATGGACGCGATCTGATCGCTCTGCAGGCCAATGACCCAAGAGCCGTAATCCAGCACCTGGGCTACTACATCGCGCGGTGTCATGTCGCGCTTGAGTTCAATGATTGCCAGGTTTCCGGCCCGGTCAATCGCCAGAAGATCGACATACTTCCCATAGCTGGTCTGGACTTGCCGGCCGATGACCATGAGGTGCGGCGCAACCACCGCGATGTTCGCCTCAATCAGGTCTTCTAGCTTCTTCTCGTTAGCCATGGGCTGATGCAGCACGGCTTGCAACCCCTGATCAACTCGCCAAACACCAAGTTCAACCGGCATTTCCTTCCCTCCTTTTGGCCGCAATTATGAAGTCTGGCAAAGGTCGAGTGGATGGCCATGGTCGCAAAGAATACGCTGGTAAGCGTGACTGCTCATATGCATAGAGTGCATCCGTTTCGCCGACATGTCGCCGTGGAAATCTGGGCTCGTCCGCTCTGAAACGAACTCGATCATGCGCAAGGCCCGGTCATCAGCAAACAATGTCTTGCATGTGGTCACCCATTCGGGTATCGACGTGTCCAGTGGCGCTGGGGGCACTGCTACGAAGATGGCGGGAGAGGCGAGCAGCTATCCTGCAGGCGTATGCGCTGCGCGTGGTGTTCGATGAAGCCGACGACGCAGACGCTGCGTAGCCGGCCAGTGGCTCTGGCGGAATCCCTGCCCCACACGCAGCGTTGCACCGATAAAGTCGAGACCGCAGCGGTAGACCATACGACAGGGAGTACACAGTGCAAGCGATCCAGGACAACGCGCCGATTGACGCCTTTCTTTCGTACCGGGAAGGCGATACCCGAGTCTCGGAGATCAACGAGCAGCTCAAGCAGTACGGACTTCGGACCCACTATTTCCATGACAAGGTCAAGCCGGGCGATCCGATCGACGAAGGACCTGCGCTCAGCGACGCACGCTGCATGGTGGTGTTCCTTGGCGACAGAGGGTGGGGCGAGACCCAGCTGCAGCAGGTTGCGACCTTCCAGACTACCGGGCGGCGGATTCTCCCCGTCCGGATCGGCGTCGTCTCCGAAGCCGCCGGGCGCGAACTCGGCGGGCTTTTCAGCCGATTGCTCTACGTCGACCTCACCAAGCACGACGACACGAAGCTAGCGCAACTGGTCCAAGCGATCCGCGAAGCCAACGAGAGCCCGAACGAAATGGAACCGCTCTCTCGCACTGGGCGCGATTCTTCCCTGACATCCAACGTCCGGTCTGACGAGCCGCTGACCAGCGCCCGCATCGCCCATGTGCTGCACATCCTCAAGGACGGCAGCGATCGGGAGCGCTTGGACGCGCTGAGGCAGCTCAACAGCCTGCATGCCAATGACCGCAGCGCCGTCGCCTACATCCTTCGCAGGCATCTGCGCGGCGACTTCGCCGTAGGGACCGAGGAAAACTTCGCAGCCGCCGTCCGCTCACCAAAGCGACTGGCGTCAATCCGGGGCTGGATGCTGAGCGCGCTGATCCAACTGGATGCCGAAGGCAACGCCGATCTGATCCTTCAGCACCTGCAGGAATCCGTAGAGCCTGATCGCGATGTGCGATTCTGGACGCTGGCGGGACTCTACGGCCGGGAGGTGAGCTTCGCGAATGACGCGATCGATCTCGCCCAGGGCGACAAGGAACCCGAGATCCTTTTGCTGGCCGAGCTCATGCTCCGGTCGTCCGAGCCCGAGCTCATTGAGGAGCTCACAAATCGGCTTCAATCCAGCGATTTTGGGGACTTGTGGCAGGTGCTACGACCCCTGCGGATCGTCCCGGTGCCACCGTTGGCACCGGTACTAACCGAGATGCTGTTCTCGTCGGCCAGCAATACGGCACTCGCGTACGACGTGCTCTACGCCTTCACCCCGCCGCCGATGGCCAAGGCCGCGGCGCCCCTCCTATTGGATCGGTGGACATCGGCCCGCGTCACGCGGGAGATCGTCACGACGACGGCCGGCTCGGCCTACCAGGCGGGCGAGCACTTCGTGCATCTGCTGAGTCTGCTGCCACCCGCGGAGACGATCGGGGCGCTCAAGCAGTGCCTGTCCGACCCGCAGCTGCGGTACTCGGCCGAACAGTTGCTGAACCAGCTGCGTCGCCTGAACGAAGAGACGCCCAGCCGCGCGCGGCACCGACCGGGGTTCCACAGCGACAAGGCGGACGAAGTCACCGATCGCCTGGGCATCACCGCCGAGGCCCGGACACTCGCCGCCATCATGACGGCCCACGACGTGAGCCCACCACTGGCCATCGGCCTGTTCGGGGACTGGGGCTCGGGCAAGAGCTTCTTCATGGGCGAGATGCGGCGCCAAGCCAAAGCCTTCTCCCTACAGGCGAAGCGTCAGGGGAGCAACTCGCCCTTCTGCAAGGAAGTGGAGCACATCGAGTTCAACGCCTGGCACTACGCCGACAGCAATCTGTGGGCGAGCTTGGTCAGCTGCATGCTGGAGAAGCTGCACAACCGCGTGCAGGGGCTCAAGTCACCGGCCGAACAGCGTGAGGAGATCGACCGGCAGATGCTTCAGGCGGTGCATGACCAGCAGAGTGCGATGCTCAAGGCGGATCAGGCCGGCGAGGAGCTGCGCATCAAGAGCGAACAACTGGCGACGGCGGAAGCCGAGCGCCAGCAACGCCCGGTCAAGGTCACCGAGTTGGGTGCGGAGGACTGGAAGCGCCTGATCGACAAGGACGACACGGCGAAGAAGGCCATCAAGGAGATTGCGACACGCGTGGGAATTAAGAATCTCACCGACGCCGCAGAAAGTTGGCAGTCCGCGTTGTCGGAACTTCGGTCACAGGCCGATGTCACTGTCAGCCTCGCGCGGTCGGTCACCACGGAATCGCGCAGGCCTCTGTGGCTGGCGCTGCTGGCCGCCGTGATCGTGATTCCGCTGGTTTCTGTGGCAGTGAACCGGTGGGTGACGGCGGACCAGACGTGGCTCGTCAAGCTTGGCGCGATCTCCGCGCAGATCACCGCCGTGCTTGCCGGCTCCGCCACTTGGCTGCGCAAGGCCATGGCGAGCTTCAGCGAACGCAGGAAGGACTTGGAGTCAGCGCGCGACTGGGTGAACCAGCTCCTACAGGCCAAGCGCCAGGAAGTCCCTACATCGGAGACGCAGCTCCAGGGGGACGTCGACAAGGCCAAGGCCGCCAAGGTCGCCGCCGACGAACAGGTCGCCGCGGCTCAGGTGGAGATCACACGGCTGGAGACCGAGCGCGAGAAGATCAGCTTGGCGCGCTTCCTGAGCGACCGACACAAGTCCGACGACTACCGCAAGCAGCTGGGCATCTTCACGACGATCCGGCGCGACTTCGAGATCCTGGTCGACCGGCTCAAGCCCAAGGAGGGCGAGGCTGCGCAGCTTGATCGCATTGTGCTGTACATCGACGATCTGGACCGCTGCCCAGCCGACAAGGTGGTCGAAGTGCTGCAGGCCGTCCACCTGCTGCTGGCCTATCCGCTGTTCGTGGTGGTAGTGGGCGTGGATTCGCGTTGGCTCCTGCACTCCCTGTCCAGCCACTTCAAGCAGTTCGACGACCACGTCGCGAAGCTGGCACAGGAGCAGGAGCAGGAGCAGGAGGGGGATGACGGTGCCGAGCACTGGACGGCCACGCCGCAGCATTACCTGGAGAAGATCTTCCAGATTCCTTACGCCCTGCGGCCGATGACAGATGGCGGCTTCGGGCAGATGATGGACGCGTTGCTTAAGCCGGCCGGCGACGGTGACGTCTTGGCCCCGGCCGCGCCCGAGGCGACACCTGAGGAGCCGAAAGCCCCGACGGCCGGTCCGACGATTCCGCGGGACGTGACCGTCCCCGAGGATCAGGCCAGCTGGCTGGCCCAACAGCCGAATGTCACCTCGGCCTCCTTAGTATCCAAGGCGGTCACCGAGGACGAGAATGCGTTCACGCCGGCGCCACAGCAGGCCGGCACCAGCGACGAGTCGCCGGACACGATTTTGGACGAGGCCGCGTTGACGATTCAGGCCTGGGAAACCGAGTACGCCAAGCGTCTGCACGCGTTCATCCCGTCGCCCCGGGCAGCCAAGCGATTCAGCAACGTCTATCGCATCATGAAGGCCACGGTACCGGCCAACGAGCTGGCGCGCTTCGAAGGCTCCGCGAACTTCCCTGGCGAGTTCCGGATGGCGATGATCTTGCTGGCCCAGCAGATCTCGTCGCCGCATCGCGCGGCGCAGTGGTTCGAGTTCCTCGCGCAACAGCCCTCCGACGGACGTCTGCACGACGCGCTGCTACACCCGCCGGAGGGCCGGCATCATGTCGCTAACGGAATTAAGGAAGCACTGGGAGGTCTGATCACCGACGATGCCCGGGACCTGCCCATCGAACGAGTCCAGCACTGGCTGACCATCGTCGGCCGATTCTCGTTCGATCTCACGCGTCGCAGGACCTGAAGCCAGTCCCTCAGGTGCCAATAGTGGGCATCTTGTTCCACATCATTGTGTAGCGCGGAGAGCGGCGTTCCCGCTTGTGGCCCACACCACGGGCTCGGCGCCGTTAGTGTCCATTCCGGTGCTGCCGAGCCTTACCGAGTCGCACCCCGTAGCGGTGATTCAGCGCGTCCATCGCCGCCATTAGCATGGGCGCGGCGCGGCGGGGTCTCGACAGGCTCTTCGGCGGCTGAGAACCGGTCGAGCTCTCTAGTCATGACCGGCCTAAAAGATCCGACAGGATAGCCCCGGCCTTGGCGTACCGGAAGCCCGCCTTAAACTGCGAGCGTACTGTCATTTCCGCGGCGCGCATCAGCGTGATGCTTATCTATGAACGGCTGGTTTTAGGCGTCCAGTCCAAGCAACTCAAAGGGCTGGAATGGGTCGGTAGCAGCCACTCTTAGCGGCTAGGGCCACTGTCTGCAACCAGCCTGTGCCTGTAGTTTGGTGGAAGCTAACTTTGCAGCGACCGCTGCAGGTGGCGGTCAAGCACCAAACTCACTTTGGTCGCCATCCAGTCGTTGAGCAACTGCTAACGGGCGTGGTACTAGGTAGCGGCATGAGTGGTGCAATGCACATTGGCTCGTTTCGGCCAGTTAACTCCCCAGCGGGCGAGCCAGCGAGCGCTCGATAGGTTTATGGATTCATGCCCCCTGACAGGCTCTGAAACTCAGATACCGTTGGTGCGCAGCCGCCAGTAGTCTTCGGATATAGCCGGGTTGCCCGCAGGCTTCACTGCAGGTTCGAAAGATGGCGGCCATTCCGCGCGGATTCCCTAGGGAACGTTGTAGCTGGTGGCTTCTACCTCTTCTCCACGGGAACGTAAGTGCCCCACTGAGCGAGGATCTCGGGGTCGGCATGGTTGAGAAGCGACGCATCCCATTCCGCGAGGAGATCCAGACTTTGTAGCGTTTCACGATCCTCCGGTGTCAGCCATCTCTGCCCACTGCATGCAACATCTAAGATGCGAATGGTTGTTCCAGCGTACCGCTGCCACGGGCCGTTCTCGAACAGCCATATCTCGCTCCTCGGGCGCGTGACATCCTGACGTGTAAGCTCATTATTTTCCGCAGAAGTCACCACGCATTCGAAGCTGCTATTCCAGACGAATTCCGCAGCCTCCCCAGCGTCTTCAATTTTGAGAGCCCTCATCAAAGTCTGGCTGCGTGGCATCACGTGCTCGCTGATGAGGCCCCCTGTGTGTTTCTCGCGCGCGCACACTGCCTTCTTAAACGCTTCGACACTCCAGAACCGACCGGCCTTCCAGCCCTCACGATATGTAATGAGGTCGCTGCTGCTACGGAAAAACAATGGCCGGAGATCTTTGACTTTGAGCTTCTCAGGGCCGCGATGGGCTGCGTGTAGCACCGCGAAGACATTGAGCGCTCTGGCAGCTGCCTGCCAGCTTCCTTCCCCAGCGAGGCTACCGGGCTTGAAGGGCATATAGCGATAGATGGGTCGTGCGTTCTTCTTTCTAGACGCCTTTGCTACCGGCTGCGGGTCCGGAATGCGAAAGCCACTCACGTGCGTGATCTCGGATTCTTCAAACTCATCAAAGGGGCGAGTATCTCGCTCCCCGTCGCCTTCTAGCTCCGGATTCGGTTCCCTCATAGACTGAGGCGCTGGTTGGCCTTCTGGCAGGCCAGGGTTGTCAAAAGTTCCACTGAATTGCCAGTTGGCAACGTAACGATCACTGACCGCGGTGTGTCCAATTGGTGCGCCCTCAAGCATCTGGTCCGCGACGTCGTGAAGCGCTTTAGAGATGTCCCAGAGCGAAGGGGTAGCGTCTCTTGGCTTGACCGCTGGCGTGGCATTGAGGCCCAGTAGCGCATTCGTTATGGACACTTCGAGGTAGAACTCTGGTGGATTTGAGGCAGGCTTAGTTGTCATTGGTGTGAGATATTGAGAAGAGCCGGACATTGTTCAAGCAACGCCGTGTCGCTTATCCTCGAGCGAGTCGTTCTCACGGTAACCAAATACCGTAGATGCTTCGACTGGCATATATGCCCCACCACACTGGGAAAATCCTTCATCGAGATTGACCTGCCGGCATTGCACTACAACAACTGCTGTAGTCTGACCAACAGCTGCTCTGCAGTGGATCGAGTCAGCCCCTCTTTGCCATTCACTAAAAAAAGCGACTTGCAAAACGGCCTGTAGAGCCAAGAGCGATCATCGACAGCAAGCCATCCAACGTGCGGAATATGGTTGGCCCACAACCATGCGTGACACTCTGCCTCCCTCTCGTAGCTGACCAAGGTGCTTGGGACATCATTCAAGCTACAAAACTGCGGCGTCACACCGACGATTCGGGCTGCTACGTCAGGGGTGAAGTGCATGCGCAGCTCGTCTAGCGAGACTTGCAAGCGCCAGGTGCTCGCAATGACCAGTCCAAGCTCCGGGACCTGTCGTACGACATTCTCCAGCACGGGTAGGAGGCAGAAGTGTTTAGATTCATGGCAGTGCTCAGGGTGAAGCACGCCATCGAAATCCAAAAAAAGTATAGGCATGAGATTTCTCTTATTTCGTTTGACAATGAAGGTCGTCGCATCGGGGGACCGGTTGCTTCGCTACCAAAGGTTAGGCTTTGCCCCGCTCCCTTTAGCAAGCCATGGGACCGTCTCCAGGTCTTTCCGCAAGTAGACGGTCTGTCTACAGTTCCCCAGTGCAGGACCTGCGATCGGTTCGATGGCGTCGTCGGTAAGTGCCTTGATCACCGCGCGAGAAGAACGGCCCAACGACTTGGCCACATTGGCGGCCAATACGTAGACAGTGTGAAATGTCTCAAGCGACCTTATGCTCACTCCTTGGGCCTGCCGACGACCGCAGGTGTATATCTCGACCTCTAGGAGGCCGAGGTTCACCAAGGCATATGCCACCTCCTGCTTCACGCCAAGTCGGGCAGCGACGCCGGGGATGGGCAAGATGGTGCTCCGCTGGCCTCCATACCTTTCGAGAAGGTGACCGCGATGGAACAAAAGCCCTGCCAAACCAGCAGATTTTGTGTAGCGGCCGATGGGCTGGAAATCTCGGGCTTCAACGTCCCTCAACAAAATGCAGAGTCGCTGCTCATCCAAGGGGCCATAGCGCAGCAGTTGATCCAGAGAAGTTGCCCAGGAAGGGACTGTGTCGTGCTCGGCCAGTGCTTCGAGCATTTCAGTCCATTTGTGAACCCAATCCTTTGGAATGAGCCACGGAGTGCCATGCAAGGTTGACTTCTTGGCATCAGTACAGAGAAAGGGTAATAGCCTGCTCAACCGTTGTCGCTTTACCCCCATAACCGAAGATGCTTCCGCCAAGCAGACTTCGTCGGTTCTGGCGCTGACCAAGGTTTGGATATCTGCCTGACGAATCATCACAAACTCGCGTCTTGACGCCGTGGTTCGCCGTGCAGATTGAAGATCGTTCTGATCTATCAGTTCCGATATCCGCCGTTTCGACAGACCAGTCTGCGAAGCGGCCGCTGAGATCGGCACCCAGTTCAACCTTGACCATAGTGATTCAGGCATCCGAAGGTTTCGTCGGCCCATTGCGCCGGACCAATGACCAGCGATGTAGTCCTCGAATGCCGCGTGCACCCAGTCGAACTCCGGATCTTTGAAGGCCCCGTAAAGTGCTCGGTAGAACCCACCAAAGACGGCCGGCAATCGTCCCGAGTTCGCGTGACCTGCGGCCAGGTCGCTCTGGCGCTCCAGCATATGGTGAAGCCCTGCTGGCCAGGTCGCCAGCATTTCGGCCGCGACGGTGCTTACCGTCCAGGAGACATCGAGAGCTTCTGCTGTAGCAATCTTCTGCGGTGCCCGCGCATGTTGGGAAGAACCGTATACGCCAAGCAATCGAACCAATCGGCTGCATTGCTGTGGGAGCAGCCGCTTGAGCTCCGGCATTTCCGTTTCCGGAAGGCCTCGTACCAGCTGTTCCATGGATAGACTCAATCGAACAACTGCTTGGGGCGCGGCGCTCGATGGAGCGTCACAGAGATTGGCGTTGCATCGGCAACGTGTCATGGATGACCGACTCCACGTAACTGGGACGCCGCATTGGTGGCAAACGTCCACGAGCCAACTTCCGCAAGAGGCGCACGCGTCTGCAAAAAGCAGCTCCCAGCCTACACGCCCAAAGCCGTGATCGCCCAGGCATCGCGGACACCAGCGGGCTCTGCGATGGAGCCACACAGCTTTGTCTGTTTGCAGACAAAGCCATCGCAGACAGAGCTGCGTGGCGGTTGGGTCATCCTCGACTCCGTACATGTCCTCCTGCTCAATCGCACTGAACGGCAACATGTTCGAATCAGCCAGTCTCATGCGATAGCTGCTCGGACCCTCTGCTTCGAGCGGGGATGGTCGTAACAGTAAGCTAGTCATAAGGCGCCTGATCGACACACTGGTCGATCAGGTCAGAGCCCGAAGATTGTTGAGCCCGGCATGGTCCGTGCACTTGCTGAAGTCTGGTATCGATCCGTCCCCATAGTTACTTGCGTAGTAATAACCTGCCCGGATCACATCGGCCATTTCCAAAAGCTTGAATAGGCGAATTGGGGGATCAATAAATCCATCCGATGCCGCGCGATGGATCCTGTTGATAGATTCACGGACCGAAATCCCCACTTGCACGGACCACCTCGTTTCCCAACTCAGCGCGCCTTGCGTTGGTACGTCGGTGAGCGATCGGCCGCAGAAGCAATGCAAGAGCTCTGTTCGATCCCAAGAAAGCTTGCGTTTGCACTGATCGCATTTCTCCAGAAGACGCACGCCGTGCTTTTCACACGCGATGTATGCCTTCAGTTCCCATTCACCGCGAGACCACGGCTCCTCGGAGAGACAGTGTGGGCAAACGTTGCGGGCACTGGTGCGCATCGCAGATATGGGTAGCTGGTCCTTTCCTAGGTAGAAGAAAGACGCTTTGCCGCTGGTGGTCGGCTCCGGTGTCAATCGATAACGGAGTTTCTGGCTTAGCTCATGGTCTCGGTTTTCAACGAGACTCACAAACCACTGCGCGAGTGCAAGCGCATTGCCAACGTACAGACGTGGATATGCATTCACTAACGCCGCCTTGTACATGTAGGCGCGTAGGCTTTCTGTTGCTTCCAGTGGTGGTGTCAGCAACAGGTTGGGGAGGCTGCTCTCCATTATTTATTCCGCTTTCCTGAACCGGTTGCAGCCCTTGCGCGCTGGCTGAGTGTGTAGGCAGTGGGGTCATCCCAGATAGAGAATGGCTCGTTTGCTTTGTCCAGCCGTCGCGGTGTGATGGCCGGATTGAATGGATTGAGTGCATCAGGAACATCCGCCCAAACCTGGACCTTGAATGCGTGTTGCAGGGCGTTGTAGTCCACAGTGGGGTGCGGATTACGAGCCGATGCAATCACCAATTCATCAATGATTTTGACTACGTAGTCGATCAAGCCATTGGTGGCGAAGTGAAAGCGCATTGCCACCTCGGAATCGCTCAAATCCAACCCCTCTTGGTAGGGCATGAGTGACTGCAGGTGTTGAAGAACGCTTCGGAAGGTGAGTTGTTCTTCGGCAGTAGCGAATCCGAACTCCGCAAGATGTATGGGAGAAGAGAATCGACGCCTGAGTTGTTCATTGGAATTCAGCGCAGAAATTGCCCGTGGCAAACCAAAGAGCACGACAGGTACACCGCATTCGTTGATGAGGTTTTTCAGCCAGTCAGTCACTCGCCGGTACTCAGGGCGCTTGCTGTCGCAGAAGTGATGGAATTCATCAATCAGTAACAGCTGAATCTCGCACTCTTTCACGAAATGGATGATGCGCTGGGTTTTCACGGCAGCGGAACCACGGGCAGCGGCCGTGTCGCCCAGAGCTACAAGCACTGCTTCCGTGAACGAACGCACCGTGGGGGACTCGGGCGCCACCACCCTCAGCACGGGGATGATCGTTTTGCGAGGAGTGGATTGGCGTGGGAACTGCTGCACGTAGTATCGAAGGACAGTTGACTTTCCGCAGCCGCTCTGGCCGTAGATCAGCAGCGCCCCTGGAACCTTGGCGAGCGTCCATCTTTCATGCGCTAGCGCAATAGCTCGCACTGCCTTGGTAAAGCTGTCGTGTTCAATGATGCGATCACGTACCGTGAACACGTAGTGGGCCTGGTTCTTGGACCTTGCAGTACCTGTAAGCCCAAGCATGCGGAGTTCAGCAATTTTGCTCATGCCATCTCCAGGCTTTGGGTACTGATGTTGAATTTGGGGAGCAACGTAGACTGAGCCAGGACTGGAAGCGGTGGAGCTTTCTCCAGTATCAGAGGCTGGAGCGCCTGATCCATGGCCTCGCTTGCGCGGGCTGCGGTTGCGCCATCGCTGTCCTGCATCGAGAAGGCTGCGGCTTTTTTGCGCTTTGCAGTTTTGTGACAGCGTAACGCGTCGGCGATCATTTGCTGGATCTCTGCTTTGGCTTCACGCAGCTGTTGCTGGGTCCATTCATCGCCAAAGCGTTTGACCACCTGCCGCCGCACGAGCAGGTGAGAGTGACGGTTCAGACCTTCGCAGTACTCTTGGTCATTCGCTGGGACACGGATGTATTCATCCGTGCTGGGCATCAGTACGTCGACGTACGAAATGTCGTGTTCATAGACCCGGATCTGGACCACAAGCTTTTCGCGCGAGCGTTCAAGAAGCGAGCCTAGGATGGGAGAGTTGTAGCGAACATGGTCGTACTCAACCCCATAGTGAAACAGTGTCCGAGTAGCGATTTGACCGACCATTAAATCAAGCTGTCTCGGGTATGCAGGCAAATCAAAGGCTCGTTTTCCTTCGAGTTCTTGCCAGACAAATAAAGGTGTTTTGCCCTGCAAGCCTTTATGAGGGGTGCAGTGGTAGACATCCACAACCCACTTGACGAGGATGTGGGTTACGGTGTCGATGTCCAAGGCCGCGGTTTCCTCCGACGGATAGTCACGCCTTTCGTCAACACAGTGAAAAACGGTACCAGGCATTTGATGAAACAAGTCCCTGCTGAGGGTGCCGAAGACTCGCTCAATTGCACCTTTCAACTCGGGATGCGCAGCTGGGCAAAATTGAATCTCGATTCCCGCTTCCAAACCGAACAGATCGACAGCATCGGAGTGCAGATCCATGCCGTTATCCACCACGACTTTTCCGGGCAGACCGCGTGCGGGCCAGGGGTTCTTGATCCCCTTGATGGATCCGACCAGTTCATCCTTGGGGCGGATTGCCATGCGCAACGCATATAGAACCGAATAGGCGGAGGGAGCATGGAAGCTGATGTAGAAGCCCATGATCATGCGGCTCTTGCGATCAATCACCAAGGTGAGCCATGGCCGACCTAAGACCATCCGCGTGATGCGACACACGACAAGGACATCAAGCGGCGTATGGTCGATCTCCCATCGTTCCAAAATGTCTTTGACCTGCATCGTCCCTGTGACAATGCGGAGCTCCCGCTCTGTGTAGGAGCCGCCCTCCCTCGCCCTGTCCACTACGGCCCGGTATAGCGTGTTCAGCCATCTGTATATGGTGGACTTGGATGGCGGCTTGAGCTGTTGATCAAGCGGCAGGCTGCGGTTCATCCGCGCAAAGCGATCTGCCACACCGTCCGCCACTGCCTTACCGGGCATGCGCTGTCTGTTCAGGAAGACTTCGTTCACCGTTTCTTCAAAAACGCTAAACTGAACAGGATCAGTTTTGAAATGGTTGCGGCAGCGGCCGTCCACCAATTTGGAATAACACCGGGTCGCGCGAAACGAAGTCCACCAGCGCCAGAGCGAAGACCAACTTGGAGGCGCTTTGTCTCCCTGTTCTGAGGCGATGACCTGTATTGCTCTGGTTAGGCGTTCCGGGCTGCAGACAAAGCCTTTAGGCGTTTCCATCATGAGCTTCTGCGCTCGGTTCAGGTATTCGAGCCTGCGTTTAACTTCTGTTTGCTCGTCGGGTTTGAGCGATCGCAGATCCTGGGGTGTAGCGAGGTAGATCAGCTCTTTGGTCGGCCCCAGTGAAGTTTCGTCCACCACCCAGGTCGCATCGGACCAGCGTCGATACACCTCTTGTTCCGTCAAGACTTCGATGTCGCCAGAGTCTTCGTGTTCGAATTGCAATTTGCAGGTAGCCGTACGCTTGAGAAGCGTCCAGATCTTCGTGCCCTGCAGGAATCGAAGACCCTTTCTAAAGGAGAAACGCACCATCGCCGGCCTCCTTGTTCAGTGCGGTCCATACTTTGCTCGCTGGGGTGAGCTGCAGCTCCAGATTTGTCCGCAGCTGGCCGCGCGCGATGAGCGCAAGGACAACTTGTTCGTCGCCCAAAAGTACCGATAGCTCCGCCGTCGTATAAAGCCGGTGGTTGCTCAGACCGTTCACGATTGAATGCACGCTCGTGTCAGTCCGGACGGCTCTCGTGGCCTTCCAGAGCTCTTCTAGATTGGTGTGTAGCGGCTCCCGGCGAATTTGGTCCTCGCTGAGAATTCGATAGCTGCGTCCTTGCTCGGCGAACCGAAGGGCGATCAGTTCGAGCTTTTGCTTAATCTTGGTGCGTGAAAGATCAACTTTGCGCTTCACTTCGATCCACGCCTCGCTTCCGTCGGCGAGGCGGAGCAAGAAGTCTGGATAGCAGATGCGGACTTTTCCGCATTCGTCGTAGTACGTCTCTTTGCTCGGCTGTTCCTGGTACCACGCAATGAGCGGGTGCAACTCGAATAGCAGCGCTGCATCCCGCTCAAGAAGCGTTTCCCAATGAACCTGCTTTTGCAGTTTTTTGCTGGGAAACTTTCCCCGGATGCCGCGCCCGCTGCGGGTTATGACTTTTCTTGCTCTCATGTTTTTCTTTGAGGAATGGTCGGGCCTGCCCCTGTAAAAAGTGAGAGGCAAATGCCGCTGAAATAAATGAACTGGACTGCGAACCGCTGCCTTTCTATGGACGTAGGCCATGGGTTCGCAGGGTGTCAAGTGACGGCGAGGGCCGTCTCAAGTCATAGGTTTGCAGTCATGTTTTCACTCCACTGCGCCGGAGGGGCGCGCACATAGCCACCGCCGCAGTGCGGCGGACGAAATTGAGCTTTTTTGGGGAGTGGGAGAGCAGTACGTAGGCGCGAGTTGGCCCGCAGCGCTCGCGCTTGACAGCGCGTCTGTACGTTTGGACAATGCAGACAAGCAGAACCATTTGCTTGCACGTCAAAACGCCCCGCTACCGCTGGAACGGTTTCGGGGCGTTGTGCTTTCCCAGCTGGCAGTTACGGCGACATGCTGGGCTCCTTGAACGAGATTGGTTGTTTCTTCATTGCGGGGAATGCAGCCTTGGGCTGCCGAGAAATGAATTTATGGCTGTTCGGACTGGCTATCTGCCAAGTCGGTCATAGATGGAGTGTGAGCAAACCGAAGTTCATCGGCATTGCCAAGCAGACCGGGTTTCAGACCCAGTAAAACTGCGATTTCGTGGCTTTGACCTCGGATGGCAGCCTTGCGTCCGGCAAGGATTTGATAGGTCAATTGGGCGGAAACACCGCGCACACGTGCCCACTCGCTCACGCTGATCCCACGTTTCTTGAACTCAGCGCGGACGTCAGCAACGGTACAAACTGGTACGATTTGCGTCATGACGGGTCAAAAAGTTTCGAAAACGGGCAAGTTTGTTCTGAATTCAGGACATCATAGCGAACCGCCCGGCTGCGTCAACTCCCAATCGTTCGGGAGCCGGCTAAGAGAAGAGCGAGAGCGGCTGGGGCTAAGTCAGACGCAATTTGCCGACGTCGGTGGTGTTGCCCGCACCACTCAGCACATCTATGAGACCGACATCCGATCCCCCGATGTGGCTTACCTAGAAAAGCTGCGCGGAATCGGTGTTGATGTGTCGTACTTGGTCATCGGCTCGCGGCAGGCCGCTGCCGGTGGCGACACACTGACGGTCAGCTACCCAGCGCTGCTGAACATCTATCGGATCGTGGATGAGTTTTGCGTAGATGAAGATGGCGCGCCTCTGCCACTGGAGGTTCGAGCTCGCTTCTTTCAATTGTTGTGTGCGTCGCTCAAGGACAAAAGCGGTCAAGACCAGAGCCTGGATTCCTTGCGTAATGAACTACGCAGGCTGACGGGCACTTGATGATGACTGTTGCTTCTAGATTGAAGGATGCGGCCAAAGGGTTTCTTAAAGCGCGTGATCGCTTTTGGTCCGGCGTCTGGTGGACAGGATGGCAAATTCGGCGCAATGAGAAAAAGCTGGCAGATGCTTTGGAGGAGTTCGGTGAGGACTCAATGCCTGTGCGTCAGCTCACTGAGCGGCATCGCAAGCTTGTAAAGGGCGCCATGTACTGGAGACCTTCCGATCCTGTTGTCATTCGCGTCCTTGAGGCTAGCGAACGGGCCGGGGCATCCAGGTCTGACCTTCGAGTCCTGGCTCTGAATCGAGATGTAGTTCGGGTCAACCACAAGGTGCAGGTTCGTCGAGGTTGGGGCTATACGCTTCTCGCGATGTCTGCTCTGGGGATTTTTCTGGCAATTTGGCTGATGCTGATGGCCCAAGTCGCCTCCTCACCTGCCAGATGGGAGATAAAGGCCGCCATCGCAGGGGGGGTTACGCTCTTCTTTTGGCTGATTTGGCCGGGATGGGGCTTGTATACGACTCGAGCGCTTGATGCTGCAGCGAGCGCGGGCGAAACCGTTGAGCGCATTGGGGTGCAGCACAACGTTGAGAGTGCTACTGTCATTTCAATGCAAGAGCAGCGTCAGCATCAACGTTAGCTTTGCAACGATTCTCACTAACGCGGTCTCTTCACAAACGGATGGTGCAGATGAACCCTGCCTTGTGATACGCGCCCTGCCCGACACAGTTCGGTTTGCAACCAGGACTCAATGGCTTGGCTGAGTACGGTTATCTAATACGCCTGCCGCGTCTGGTAACCCGATCAAAGGTAAACACATGCTCTTGGGGTGACTCCACGCAGCAGCCAAATAGCCGACGCCGTTCTTGACCCTCCCCGTAACGCAACTCAACCGCTGCTGAGCACTCGGGACAAGTGGCTGTGTACCGAACCAAACCGATAACGCGTTCGTCCCCCGCCCTGAAGCTTTCCAGTTGAGCGGGAGCTTCCTTCCAACTGACCAGCAGCTCCGACGCCGGAGCAATTCGATCTGAAAGCAGCCACCAGCCATCGCGGATTGCTTTTCCCAAAATCCAACTGATCAAAATTGCCAATACGGCAAAAGCCAGGTCGGAAGTTGCCAATGGCCGATGGACAAAAAGGTGCAACCACCCAACTCCTGCCAGTGACAGTACGCACAGCGCGGGCAAGAGGATGGTGCTCCCAAATGCCAAGCCCCGAACTGATTTGATGTTGAACGATCCTTTGCCAAGCAGTGGCTTAGCGATGAATGAGCACTTCACTAAGCCTGCTTCAGCGTACTCGTACTTGATCTGTTGTTTGTCGGTATCTGAGAGGACTTCAACCAGTTGATCATCGGGTCGTCCCTCCGCAGCGTCATCATTGTTTTCGATTGAGTAGACCTCCAGTAGCCATCGCGCACGATGCCGACCACCGGGAGACAGTTTCTTTAGTCGAAGCGCATGGCGGAAACCTCGTCCCTCAAAGAAGGCTTCGACGCTTGATCGGCGACTTTCGAGATAACGGGTCAAGTTAGCGTTTTTGACCTTGGTCGAGGACGCTTCATAGTCTTCCTGCTCCGGCATATCGCAAGCCTCGGTGAGCTCCTGTGCATCGAATTCAGGCGGCTGTCCCCCCTTGGAATTGGCACTTAGGGTGATGGATTCGCTCACCAATGCGCGCACAAGCCTCGATGCCGTGGCTTCATCGCGCTGTACGTCCAGCCAGTCGCGCAGACACAGCAACAGATCGCGAAAAGTGGGCTGGGTCAACCCGTTGGCAACCGGTTCAGGGCTGGTTGGCAGGGATTCGGATCGCAACACTTGGTTTTCCTTCACTCAACTCTTGGAATCCCTATGTTGTCACTATTCGCATTGCACGAATCCAATCGCTTTGTTCATGTGAGCGAGGTCGAGCGTGGCTTGGCCTGTGATTGCCGATGTGCTGTTTGCGGTGAACCGGTTATTGCCCGGCAGGGCGAACTCAGGGAGCATCACTTTGCGCACAGCTCGAACGCTGAACCCTGCGCTTCTAACTACGAATCAGATCTGCACCGCTTTGCCAAGAGAGTAGTCATCGAAGCCCGAGGGTTGGTAGTCCCAGTGACTCCCGCTGCATCTCAAGCGCTGGGATTCGGCGGACGGTTAGATCCATCTATCCTGTTGGCATGCACTGACATCGAGGAGGAAGTTGTTGTTAAAGAGTTGCGGCCCGACTTGTTGGCGGCGACGGCTGCAGGGGTGACGGTGGCCATTGAAGTCGCCTACTCGTCTTTTTGCGGTGCGGACAAGTGCCTAGCCTATGAGCAACTAAAACTACCTGCTTTGGAGATTGATCTCTGTGCGTTCACCCCCACCGCCTTTGATGTTGCCAAAGTCAAACATGCCATCTTGGAAGATGTTGCGGGAAAAGCTTGGCTCTGGCCCGAGAACGTTGAGGCCGAGCAGCCGGTAGATGCTTCTGCTGAGAACGCCCCTACGCAACGCTTCCTCCCGGAGGAAATCGTGACGATCTATGGACGTTGGATATCGGTAAAAGAGCTGCCCAGCGGAGATATCGCCATCAAAGCGGTGCGATATGACCCAGACGTTGTCTCTGTTGTACGAACCGTCGCACGCGCACATTTTGGTCGGTACCGTGAGGCGTACCATAGCTGGGTCATTCCACGCTTCAGGGCGCAGGAGGCTCGGTTGCAGCTGCGCACCATTGCTTCAGCCGCATAGTGCCGAACATGACTTGGAGCGCTTGGCGGCATGTGAACACATGGCGAGCCTACCTACTGCAATGAGCTTCGCACCATGAACGGCATAAACTATTTGTTTCTAGAAGCGAACTGGGTTAGGGAAGCACTTCTGTGTGGAAATCAACAAGCCATGGCCCAACGCCACTGTAGTTCGCACCTGCCCCACGCCCAGGCGCCGTATGGCAGGTGCTACATGACGCGCAACAACTCATTTGCTTTGGCATGTGGCATACCACTTGACGCGCGAGGGGAAAGCCGGCGCCAGCCGGTTTTCGCGCCTGAGGCTCGGCGTGGCCAATTGCTTGTCGATTGGAGCATAGCGCGGCTTTCGACTTAGCAGCTAGCTACCCTTCAACGATCTGGAAGACGCATCGGATTGCATTCGTTCAGCGTTAAGTATGCCTCAGCTTGCCTCCTTGTCCGAATAATCCGGATTTCGCATTCAAGGAACATTTCTCGCGGACTCCACCGCTGCGCAAACCTGCGCACGCCAATTGCACTACGCGCTATGGCCATCGCAAAGGCAGTACATTTGCATGGCCCCATTGAGGAGACAACTTCCATGTCACGCCTGAAAGACGAGAGCCTTTCCATCCGCACCTCCGCCGATATCAAGAAGCTCTTGCGCTTAGCGGCTGACCGTGAGCGTCGATCAGTTGCTTCTATGATCGAAATCCTTGTGCTGGAATACGCCCGTGCGCACCACCTCAAGCTGGGCAATCAACATAAGCCAGCTGACGGAGGCGCATAAGAATGGCGAAAGCCGAAGCGCAAGCGCGCATCAAGATCAATAGGCTGCTGGAGTCCGCTGGTTGGCGCTTTTTCGAGGATGCCAAGGGTAAAGCTAACGTGGCTTTAGAGCCGAATGTCAAGCTGAGCCAGGACCAAATCAACGATCTGGGCGAGAACTTCGAGTCAACCAAAAACGGCTTTGTTGACTTCCTGCTTCTGGACAACAAGAGCTTTCCGCAGGTTGTCCTGGAAGCCAAGTCTGAAGACAAGAATCCTCTAGTGGGCAAGGAGCAGGCGCGCAAGTATGCTAGGTCGTTGAACTGCCGGTTTGTGATCCTTTCAAACGGTAACCTTCACTACTTCTGGGACTTAAAGCAGGGGAATCCGCACGTCATTACTGTTTTCCCTTCGCCTGACTCCCTCCAGAGTTACCGGAAGTTTGAGCCTGATCTGAAGCGACTGGTCGCTGAATCAATCGGGTGCGACTACATTATCCAAACCCAAATGCCTGCTTACGAAAGAGAGGCCGGGTGGCTCAATGTTGACGAACGTCAGGACTTCATAGCGAAAAACAAGCTCCGCTTTCTACGCATTTATCAAAAGCAAGCACTGAATGAAATTCAAATTGCCGTAGCGGGTGGGGCTACCCGCTTCCTATTTGAAATGGCGACTGGCACTGGCAAGACTCTGACCTCTGCTGCCGTCATCAAGCTGTTCCTTCGCACGAGCAACGCCAGACGCGTACTGTTTCTGGTGGATCGACTAGAGCTGGAGGATCAAGCTGCCAAGGCGTTCAAGGACTATCTGAAGAACGACTACGCCACAGTCATCTACAAAGAACGCCGTGACGATTGGCGTAAAGCAGAGATCGTTGTCACCACGGTGCAGTCGCTGTTGTTCAACAACAAATACAAGCGCCTGTTCTCGCCCACTGACTTCGATTTGGTCATCTCGGACGAAGCCCACCGATCCATCGGCGGCAATGCCCGCGCGGTGTTCGAGTACTTCGTTGGCTACAAGCTTGGCCTGACAGCGACACCGCGCGACTATCTGAAGAGCTTTGACGCGAATAAGCCCAATACCCGCGACCCGCGCGAGCACGAGCGCCGCCTGCTGCTGGACACATACCGCACCTTCGGTTGCGATTCCGGGCAGCCTACCTTCCGCTACTCGCTGCTGGATGGCGTCAAGGACGGCTTCCTGATCAACCCTGTTGTGGTCGATGCCAGGACCGACATCACCACCAAGCTGTTGTCCGAGCAGGGCTATGCTGTGATGGCTCCCGTCGGCGAGGATGGGCAGCAGGAACAAAGCTTCGTTTCTAAGGACTTCGAGAGAAAGTTTTTCTCCAATGCAACTAACGAGCTGCTTTGCCAGACCTTCATTAAGAACGGTCTGCGTGACCCTGTGACAGGCGAGTTCGGCAAGGGTCTGGTGTTCGCAGTCAGTCAAAACCATGCAGCCAAGCTCACCCAGGACTTGAACGAGCTGGCGGAAGTGCTTTGGCCCGGCAAGTACCAGTCAGACTTTGCGGTGCAGGTCACATCCAGCGTGGCGGATGCACAGCAGTACACCATCAACTTCACTAACAACAACCTGTTGGGCTGGGGCAACTTCAATGCCTCATACAAGACCAGCAAGGCACGCGTCTGCGTCACCGTGGGCATGATGACCACTGGGTACGACTGCCCGGACATCTTGAACCTGGCATTGATGCGCCCGGTGTACTCGCCGTCCGATTTTGTGCAGATCAAAGGGCGCGGCACTCGCAAGCACAACTTCCTTGAGCAGTTGTTCGATGACGATCTGAAGCCACTGATCACCGAGCCTGAAAAGACCCGGTTCAAGTTCTTCGACTTCTTCGCCAACTGCGAGTACTTCGAGGAAAAGTTCGACTACGACGAGGTTCTGAAGCTCCCGGCCCGAAGTGCTGAGGGTGATGGACAGGGTGGTGAGCCACCACCACCTCCGCGAACTACTGGCATGTACGAGCACACAGGCGTCGATGCCATGCACCATGTAGCCGAGCACCAAATCGGCCACGAAGGCATGAAAATCGATCGAATGTTTTTCGAGAAATTCGAGGAGCAGGTCAAGGCAGACCCAGTGTTGCAACATCAAGTTGAAAACGAGCAGTGGGAGCTGGCCCTAGACTATGTGGCCAGCCATCTGTTCGACAAACCGACAGAGTACTTCAACCTGGAAAAGCTGCGTCGCGCAGCTGGAGTAGATCGGCGTCTGAGTCTGAAGGAAATCTTGCAGAAGATCTTCGGCCTGATCCCATACTTCAAGAGCAAAGATGAATTGCTGGAAGATGAATTCCAGGAGTTCCTGCTGGCCAACCAGAGCAAGCTGGCTGAAGACCAGGGTGCAGCGGTCTTGGCCATGAAGTACTTCTTCAAGGCGTATGCCACCGATGCAGCACTGCGGGCCATCATCGACGACAAGCGCTTTGGCGAGCTGAACGTCAACCCGGCCTTCGGCGTGGGTGACCTACGTGCTGTGCCGTCTGAGTGGCGCGAAGGCATACCTGAGTACGTCAAAGACTACGTACCGCTAAACCAATTTATGTAAGCCGCCGTAGGCGGCTGAGCTAGAAGAACAACACCATGCTGGATACCGACACCAAACGCCGAATCGATTCCTGCCGAGACATCCTCGTCGGCAAGGTGCCCGACCCCAAAAGTCAGGTCGAGCAGATCACCATCGCACTGATCTACAAGTTCATGGACGACATGGATGCCCAGTCAGAAGAGTTCGGCGGCAAGCGCAGCTTCTTCGTCAATGGCTTTGAGAAATACAGCTGGAGCAAACTGCTGGCGCCTAGCCTGGGCGGCCAGGACACTTTGAACCTCTACTCTGAGGCCATTGGCAAGATGACCGAGAATACGCACCTGCCTGCGCTGTTCCGAGACATCTTCAAAAACGCGTACCTGCCGTACCGCGACCCGGAAACGCTGAAGGCGTTTTTGAAGGAAATCGATGGATTCTCCTACGACCATTCCGAGCGATTGGGTGACGCCTTTGAATATCTGCTTTCAGTGTTGGGTAGCCAAGGCGATGCAGGTCAATTTCGCACGCCGCGCCATATCATTGACTTCGTAGTCCAAGCCGTTGGACCGAAAAAGAATGACAGGATTCTGGATCCCGCTTGCGGCACTGCGGGATTTCTGATCTCGGCGTACAAGCACATCCTCCGGGAGAACTCGCCAATCAAAGAGCAAAACAACTGGCAAATGCAGCAAGGAGCTTCAGTTGCGGAGACATCAATTGAAAGCCCAATGCATTATAGCGGGAGTCTTTTGACTCCCGTTGAGCGTCAGAGAATTCACCAAAACATCAAAGGCTTCGACATTTCACCCGATATGGTGAGGCTTTCATTAGTAAATCTATATTTACACGGCTTCCGATCGCCACTAGTCGAAGAGTATGACTCCTTAACTCAGGAGGATCACTGGCAAGAGAGCTATGACGCAATTTTAGCCAACCCACCGTTTATGACCCCAAAGGGTGGGATCAAACCGCACAAAAAATTCAGCCTACAGTCGAAGCGCGCTGAGTTACTTTTCCTTGACTATATTGCAGAACACTTGTCACCCATAGGGAAGGCCGGAGTAATTGTTCCTGAAGGCATTGTCTTTGTTGGTCAATCGGCTTACGTCGGGATGCGGAGGCGATTAATTCAAGAAAAATCTTTGATCGCAGTTATTGAATTACCTCACGGCGTTTTCAAACCGTACGCTAGTGTTAAAACGCATATTCTTATCATTGACAAACAATTCGCCAAAAGTACGGAGAGAATTTTATTCATTAACATTGGTGCGGATGGGTATACGCAAACAGACACAAGGCAAGCCGTTGAGGACAACGAACTTCCTTCGGCCCTAGAGCTGATAGAGAATTTCAGGCGAGGAAAACTAGAAGACACCTCTCAAATTTCACGACCGAGCTTTATCATGGTTAGCAGAGAAAATATTCTCGCTTCTGCTGGATGTCACCTAGTTGGAAGGTGGTACATGCTTGAACGCACATTTCAAGATCTTCGAAAACGTATGCCGGGGGCAAAAGAACTCGGCAAGCTTTGCTATATTCACAGGGGGAGACATTCAAATATGAACACACCTCCTGGTGAATTTCCGCTCGTGGTTCCTGCAACAGATAGGAAGGCGTCGGTAGATTATTCGTTTGATTTCAAAGCTAGCTGCATCCCGCTCGTTTCATCTTCGGGTCATGGTAAGGCCGACATCAAGCGCCTACATTATCAAGAAGGCAAATTTGCTCTAGCAGATACGATGTGCTGTCTAGAAGCAATGAATGCTGAGGAAGTAGAGATCAGATACGTCCATGAGTACTTATCCAAGTTCAAAGATGAGCTCTTGGTACCGATGATGTGCGGAGCCACGAATGTCACCTTGGACGAGAATGCGCTAAAAAAAATTCTCATTCCATTGCCACACATCGACGAGCAAAGAAGAATAGTCCGCGGAATTTTAGCGAAAGAAGCTGCCGATAAGCTGAGCGCCATTGGGGATGAGATCAATTTTGGCATTCCATCATCCGAGGATGTTGTATCGGAGATCAGGAAGCAGATTGGAAAACTGCTAGCCATTCAAGAAGTATCCCCTTCGTTGAATATCTCATAATAAATTTTTTTTGGATCGCTGTTAAAAGTTAAGTGTCGCATCCCGGACGATTGCATAGACTCCAAACGCTATCCAATCTTCATGGCCCGAGCGAATCTGCAAGAGTTGATAGAGTCCTTGCAATCCATCCAGGGAGTGGAGCCATGTTGATAGCCCTGCACAAGAACGCCCGCACCACGCCCGCCGTGCGTGCCGAGATCGCACCCAGTGATGAACCCGCCAGCGTCCTGGCTCAGCGCTTTGGGATCATTGAGCAGAGGGTCTACAAGTGGAAGACGCGTTCCGTCTTTGCAGACCGCTCTCACACTGCCCACCACCCGCAGACGGTGCTCACGCCAGCACAAGAAACAGTGGTGGTTCACTTGCGGCGTACCTTGCTGCTGCCTTTGGATGACCCGCTGGCCGTGACACGGGAGTTTCTCCGCCAACCCGTCTCACGCTCCGGGCTGGACAGGTGCTTGCGCCGCCATGGAGTGGGGAGCATCAAGGCCCTCAAGCCCCAGGAGCCTGCGGTGGCCTACAAGGCCATCAAGAGCTACGAGCCTGACTATGTGCACATGGACGTGAAGTATCTGCCCAAGATGCAGGACGAATCGCAACGGCGCTACCTGTTCGTCGGCATCCAATGGGCTACCCGATGGGTGTTCGTGTAACTCAAGACCAACAAGACAGCCGCCAGTGCGCAGTCCTTTTTGAAGGCATTGCACAAGGCATGTCCTATCAGGATCACCAGACTACAGACCGACAACGGCAAAGAGTTCACGGACCGTCTGTTTGCTAGCAAGGAACGCGAACCCAGCGGCAACCATGAGTTAGATCAACTGTGCCAAGAGCTGGGCGTAGAGCACCGATTGACCACAAGCCCAGGACGCCCAGAACCAACGGCGTGGTTGAGCGGTTTAACGGCCGCATTGCTTATGTTCTGAAGACCCACAGGTTCAACAGCCGCGAAGACATGGAGCAGACCTTGCTGCGCTGTGTGGCCTTGTACAACCACCAGTTGCCGCAGTCAGCGCTCAAACGCAGTACGCCGATGCAGGCCATGAAGGAGTGGCACGCATCTCACCCGCACCTGTTTCTCAAGCGGCCATATAACCGTCCGGTATGCGACAGCTAGGTACTTTTGACCGCAACCGAGAAAGGGCGCGAGCCAACCTAAGCCATTCTCCAACGCACGCAACTGGCAGTTCGGTTTACATGTTTGCACCCCAGTTTTCGTAGAGCGCAGCGGTAGCAGAGGCTGCTGTCGGTACGCTGAATAAGTTACCCCAACATATTCGTTGTGGTTCAACCTGGTCGAGAACTGGTACGCCCGCATTCCGCGTGACTTCGTCATTCACGGCACCTTCACTTTAGTCAAATATCTCGCCAAGGAAATGATGCTCTGCATCCATCGGTAGAACAATAAACAAAAACCGTTGAAGAGGAAATTCGCTGATTGAACTCGACTTATCACATCCCATTCTTTGGATTCGGTGAACGAACTGCTGCAATCTGACATCTCCGGTCACTCGCCAGCAAAGCAAAGAAGCTCACCACCACTTTCGGTGGGGCCAATCCAATGGCTCCGAGTTGAAACTAGCGCTAGATATTTTTCTCGGCGCATCACACCCAGATGATTTTCCCCTTGCGCAGAAAAAAATGCGACCTACACCCGCCCGTCAGCCAGACCGAAGGACGTAGTGTCGGCAGCCCCTGGGCGTCGACCTCCAGACTCCACCTCGGCTTAACCTGGGGCAGAAGCGGGAGCTCGACAGTCTGACCACAGCCGCAGGGGCAAAGCATGACCGCTGACCATGGCTCACCCCCCTCGGTGAGCAGCACGAGGTCAAGTCGCGGCAGCGAGGTGGGCGTGTCGCCCTCCACGACCACCGCGACCCGGCGGGTTGGCGCGGCCCATGCCTTAAGCGCCTGCCAGAAACCGCTGACCCAGCGCATCAGACGCCCTCCGTGCTAAGCGCCGGCAGGCCCAGCAGCGGCTCGGCTGCACCGCTGGCAAGCAGCGATGTCGGCTTCGTTTTGAAGGCATCTTCGGCCGTAAATTCCTGAATGTTTTCCGCGAGCATGAAGTCCGTCCGGGCGTAGAGACCATTCGGCTCATGGCGGTAGGGGTACGCACGCGCAATGAATTCCAGCACCCCGGCGCTGGACGCCCGCATGTTGAGCGCGATGACGGACGGTGCCTGCTCCGGCAGCCCCTGGATGTAGCCTGCTTTCACCTGTTCGGCGTGAGCCGCAGGATCCACCTCGGCTAGCGATTCGGCAAGCAGCGTCTCGG
Organism: Acidovorax sp. BLS4; assembly: GCF_032929295.1. NCBI lineage: Bacteria > Pseudomonadati > Pseudomonadota > Betaproteobacteria > Burkholderiales > Comamonadaceae > Acidovorax > Acidovorax sp. BLS4. The sequence continues at coordinate 2,557,810 of NZ_CP136797.1, read as the reverse complement.
GCGTGTAGACACTACGGTCACGCAGAGAACTGCCGCCCGGAAAAACGTAGTCGATGCGGCCGCAAACCTCTGCGATGGCGACACCATCCCCCATTGTCCGGGTTGGAATTGCGACGCCGATATCGATGAGCGGCAGCAGGAAGGCGGCCGCGATGCGGTCGGCCACCATGCGCCCCCGGAGCGAATCAACGCAGCAGAAGATGACGTCGGCTTGCGCGGCGGCCAGCACCGCGCCCCTTGTCATGACGTTGGCATCTACCCCCTCGAAGTAGGGCACCTCCCGGTACTGGTTGGCGCGTTCACTGAACGTGACCACTTTCGAGCGGCCGGCGACGGCGTCGGCGAGAGTGGTATTCAGTATCCGATTGAGGTTCTTTCGCTCCATACGGTCGAAGTCGATACCGATCACGCGCCCAAATCCCAGGCGGCACACCTGCTCTGCCGCAGGGGACCCGGTGCCGGACACGCCGATGATGCAGGCCGTAAGCCGCGAAAGCTCGCTGGTCATGTCGGACGTGAAGGCCATCGGGCGCTGCGCTGAGTTCAGGAGGTCGTCGCGCCACCAGTAGCGGATATCGTCGCCGGCGACCGACACCATGTCCACGGGCGTGTGGCTGCCGTGCTGGTCATAGAGCCTTGCGAAGATGCAGCCATTGGGCAGCATCACCGCGGAACCGTGCAGCCCTTCGAACGCATCGAAGATGCAGGGCATGATGCTGCGGTCGCTTTCGTCGTCGGTATCGGAGAACGCCGCGTAGCCACCGGGATGGGAGTGCAGGAGCAGGATGCCATGGCGATCGCGTTCCGCGACATCAATCGCCTGTTCGACATAGCTGCCCGGCCAAGCCAACGTGCGGTCTGTGCGGTTGGTGCAGGCCTCGTGCGGCACTTCGATAACGTCACGGACCAGGATCCGCAGGCGCGGGCCAGGCACGCGCGTACAGATCAGGATAGCTGCTGCCTCCTTGCCGTCGCCGGGGAAGAGGTGAGCCAGCAGCTGCGCATGCGCGGCCACCGTCAGGGTCAGAGTCGCACGCGGGATCATTCGTCCAACTCCTTGGCCAAGCAGGTGTCGACCAGCACCATGTGGGACCGCACATTGTCGGTGTGCTCATCCCATTTACTGGCCTCCGTACGGTGGCGCGACCAACCCTGGAACTCCATGCCACCAATCATGGCCCTCACCTGAGTGCTGGGGATCTCGGCGCCGTTGGCGCGGCGCACGAACGGCGTGAAGTAGAACATGTCGATTTGAGTGACCGGGTAATCTCGGTGGATATCAAGAGCCAGGGTGACCACCGAGGGCGCATAACCGACCGGTAGTTGGTAGTCGTGTATCAGCAGCCAGCGGCGTTCGGCTTCGAGCACAGTCTCCCAACGCAGACCGAGGTCGTCGAGAAACTTCTCGTCGTCGGCCAACACCTTGAACTGACGGCGTGCCGCCAGCGTCTGGCCGTCGCCGTTGATGACAGTGCGCTGCATCAGGCGGATCTTCTCGATCCCTGGGGTGCGCAGGTCGACCACGTAGTCGGGCGTCACCTTCGTCTTCTCGCCCTGCACGATTAGCAGGATGTCCCACGACTTCGGGTCGTAACCTCCGCGAGCCAGCGCGTCCGCAACCTTGACCTCGGGCTTGTCCCATTCCTGTATCACGCCGTGGACCTTGAGCTTCCAGACCTTGGTGACCTTGGCGAAATTTTCAACGCCGGGTTCAGCGAGATCAATACGCTCGGCTGGCAGCACCACGGCTGCAACACCATTGCGGAGGATCTCGATTTGCTGGTTGTCGGGCACAGCCGCCAGCTCACGGATCAACTGGCCGGAAATGAAGCGATAGGGCCACTCGTAGGAGTCTTCGCCGACGCCGAAGCGGTAGAGGCGGTCGCCGGTAGCCAAGACGAACTTGGTGCCCAGCGCAAGATTTGCCTGCTCGTGCAGGCGGATGGTTTCGAGACCGCCGGTCTTGAGGACCTGCAGCACGATATGGTCGGCGTCAGCCGGACGGCCTGCGGCGGCAAGTATGTCCTTCCCTTCTAGAGAGTGGCGCGGCACAGGGACAGCCTCGACTACGCATAGTTCATCACGGATCACGTGAATATCGTGTGGTTGAGCGTTGGCGGTGCCGAGCGGAGCTGCGGCGGGGAGAGTCGTTTCCATATTGGTAGACCTTTCTGCTTCAGTGAAGCTGTTTAACTTCGCTCGCGACTTGATGCCTCGAGCTGGGTTAGATCGTACACTAAAACTTCTGCTTAATGCAAGCAGTTTAATCAGAATCAGCGGATTGGCTTGTACTTGAACTCGATGCCGCCCGACTCGGCACCTTCTTCGACGCGTAGAAGATAGCCTTGGGCCACCAGCGTCTTGAGCCGGGTGCTTGCGTTGGGAACAGAAATGCCCAGGTCAGCTGCAGCTTGGGAGGCAAGCGCTTCCCCTTTGCCTAGAACGTACTCGACTAAGGTGCGAGTCGCGGGCGTGAGGTCAGGGCCTATCACCTCAAACTGCTGGCCTGACCAAATCACCAAAGGCTGATCTTTCGCCTTAGCGGCATAGCTCCAGTTGTCGATAAGGTCGCGGTTCTTAAGGTCGGTGAGATAGAAGCCCCGCTCGCCTCTAAGCTGCTTAGCCAGCGAAACAACACTGTCACGTGCGAAGGAAGCGTCCGTTGCGGTGATGCCATCAAACGAGATGCCGAAGACGCACACACCATGCTTTCCCTCTACAAAATCCGATAGCTTTCGGAAGGTATCCCTACCTTCGCTGTTCCCGAACGGCCTATCGCTATCCGTGAATGTCCGAAGCTTCACAACGATGGAGTTCTGGTTCATATAGTTAATTTAATCGCCGATTGTACGTCCGTCAAGCTTGAAGTCGAAGCTGATATGAGTACCATCAATACGAACTAGGTTCGTGTATGGGGTGTAGCGCATACGTTCGGGCCGATGGTCGATGCATAGTTCAAAGTCTTTTTGTCGCACAGAAATCCTAGCGTGATATTTCCGAGCTTGGTCGCCCGACATCTTCAGACCCGTGCCTCGGCCATCCTCATCTACTTGGCTGATTTGGCCCGTGGAAAACACCTCCTTGAGCAAGGCGATGCCTGAATGTTCGTTTGACCTTGTGATGCGCGCCGCGATGTCTGGATATCGCCTATGCAAGATAGGCTGAAGCGTGCCGACGATACCCAGCCCGTTGTCAGAAATCACCACCTGGATACGTGTTCTTTGTCTATAGGCCTGCAATCCTGCGAAGCCTGCGAGACTTGAGTGTGAGTGATCCAACACGTTTTTGAACGGTTCGCCGATGACGGTCAAGGCCAGCGTCGAGTAGCTCTCGCTGACACAATTTACGAAGCTACGTTCTAGGAGACGTGGAATCTCGTTGTTCGGCTCTGCCGGGTCGATGGTGCGGAGCTCAATTACGCCATCGTTTTTGCCTTGATAGAGTGCCCCGCGTCGAGCATTCGGCCGCTTTGGAAGGACCGCTATATTCGATCCGAGCACTTCGAAGAAGTCCATTCGATCAAGGTAGCTGCGGGTGCTAAGACATTCACTGAAATCCAGAGACACTCGCTTTCCCGCAGCGTCAAGCTGATTACATAGTGCCAGCAGCCTGGCAAGCGCGTCGAGCAGCAGCCTGGACTCCTTTTTGAACACGAAGACCACACTTTCGCAGTCATCATGCCAAGGCGTGCAGCTTCTAGAAAGGATGGCCTCGAAATCCTTGGAAGACAGCCATGTGTCTTTGGGGAACTCTATTTGTAGCTCTTCAGAGCCAATCACCGACCATTCAAAGTCATCGTTTCGGAGAAACTTGTCGCTGTGTTCGTACAGGATCTTGTTGACTGCAGCTTTCTCCTGACCCAGAACGGCGGCCATATCCTTGGCTTTAGTACCAGGATTTTTGCCGAGATATGTCAGTAGGTGCCACCACATCTTCCGATGATAAAGGTCTTCGCGAGCGGAAAAGCAAGACGTGTTGGATTGACCGGTAACCTGCAGATGAGGGTACTACTGGGCGGGACGCGGGATGCTCTCGTTGATCAAACTAAAAAACACCCAACATGATTGGGCGTTTTGTTTAGCGCTATTTGCAAGTGCTGAGAATATTTGCAAGATCAACGAGAACCTACAACGTCAAACATCGATATTCCCCGCCCGCAACGCATTCGTCTCGATGAAGTCCCGCCGCGGCTCCACCTCGTCGCCCATCAGCATGGTGAACACCCGGTCCGCCTCGATCGCATCGTCGATCTGCACGCGCAGCAGGCGGCGCACTTCGGGGTCCATCGTGGTTTCCCAGAGCTGCTCGGGGTTCATTTCGCCCAGGCCCTTGTAGCGCTGGCGGCTGGTGGTGCGCTCGGCCTCGGAGATCAGCCAGGCCATGGCCTGGCGGAAGTCAGACACTTTTTCTTCCTTCTGCTTCTCGCCTTCGCCGCGCAGGGCCTTGGCGCCCTCGCCGACCAGGCCGCGGAAGGTGCTGGCGGCTTCGGCCAGGGCGGCGTAGTCGGCGCCGTGCACGAAGTCCTGGGTGATCAGGCTGCTCTTGACGTTGCCGTGGTGGCGGCGGCTGATGCGCAGGATGGGCTTGTCGGTGCGCACGTCGAACTCGCCGGCCACTTCGGCGGGGATGCCGTTGGTGGTCAGCTCGCGCAGCTTGGCCTGCAGCTGCACGGCGCTGGCTTCGGCGTCGGCCACGGTGTCCAGGTTCAGGCTCACGCCGTCGGCGATGGCGCGCAGGGCCTCCTTGTCCATGAAGGCGGACAGGCGGTGGATGACGGCCTCGGCGAGCTGGTGCTTTTGCGCCAGGGCGGTGAGGGTGTCGCCGGTCAGGGTCTGCGGGCTGGCGCCACCGGTGGTCACGCTGGCGTCCTTGAGCGCGATGCGCAGCAGGAAGGTGTCGAGCGCGGGGGCGTCCTTCAGGTACAGCTCTTCCTTGCCGGCCTTGACCTTGTACAGCGGCGGCTGCGCGATGTAGATGTGGCCGCGCTCGACCAGCTCGGGCATCTGGCGGTAGAAGAAGGTCAGCAGCAGGGTGCGGATGTGGGCGCCGTCCACGTCGGCGTCGGTCATGATGATGATGCGGTGGTAGCGCAGCTTGGCGGCGTCGAAGTCGTCCACGCCGCTCTTGCCGGATTCCACCGCGGCCTTGCCGATGCCGGTGCCCAGGGCGGTGATGAGCGTGACGATTTCATTGCTGGTCAGCAGCTTTTCGTAGCGCGCCTTTTCCACGTTCAGGATCTTGCCGCGCAGCGGCAGGATGGCCTGGAACTTGCGGTCGCGGCCCTGCTTGGCGGAGCCGCCGGCGGAGTCGCCCTCGACGATGTAGATCTCGCACAGCGCGGGGTCTTTTTCCTGGCAGTCGGCCAGCTTTCCGGGCAGGCCCATGCCGTCCAGCACGCCCTTGCGGCGCGTCATTTCGCGGGCCTTGCGGGCGGCTTCGCGGGCGCGGGCGGCTTCGATGATCTTGCCGCACAGGATCTTGGCGTCGTTGGGGCGCTCTTCCAGGTAGTCGGTCAGCGTCTTGGCGACGATGTCCTCCACCGGCGCGCGCACTTCACTGGACACCAGCTTGTCCTTGGTCTGGCTGCTGAACTTGGGCTCGGGCACCTTCACGCTCAGCACGCAGCACAGGCCTTCGCGCATGTCGTCGCCGCTCACCTCGACCTTGGCCTTCTTGGCCAGTTCGTGCGCATCGATGTACTTGCCGATGACGCGGGTCATGGCGGCGCGCAGGCCGGTCAGGTGGGTGCCGCCGTCGCGCTGCGGGATGTTGTTGGTGAAGCACAGCACCTGTTCGCTGTAGCCGTCGTTCCACTGCATGGCCACCTCGACGCCGATCTCGGTACCGGGAATGCCGCCGTAGGTTTCGGCCGGGCGCGCGCCCGTGGCGTAGAACGCGGTGGGGTGCAGCACCTTCTTGTTGGCGTTGATGAAGCCGACGAAGCCCTTCACGCCGCCGGCGCCGGAGAAGTCGTCTTCCTTGCCGGTGCGTTCGTCCTTGAGGCGGATGCGCACGCCGTTGTTCAGGAACGAGAGCTCGCGCAGGCGCTTGGCCAGGATCTCGTAGTGGAAGTCGTTGTTCTCTTTGAAGATCTCGGTGTCGGGCAGGAAGTGCACCTCGGTGCCGCGCTTGTCGGTGTCGCCGATGACCTTCATGGGCGAGATCTCGACGCCGTTCACGGTCTCGATGATGCGGTTCTGCACGAAGCCCTGGCTGAACTCGAGCACGTGCACCTTGCCCTCGCGGCGCACCGTCAGGCGCAGCATCTTGCTGAGCGCGTTCACGCAGCTGACACCCACGCCGTGCAGGCCGCCCGAGACCTTGTAGCTGTTCTGGTTGAACTTGCCGCCCGCATGCAGTTCGGTCAGCGCGATCTCGGAGGCCGAGCGCTTGGGCTCGTGCTTGTCGTCCATCTTCACGCCGGTGGGAATGCCGCGGCCGTTGTCGGTCACGCTGATGGAGTTGTCCGAGTGGATGGTGACGACGATGTCGTCGCAGTGCCCGGCCAGCGCCTCGTCGATGGAGTTGTCCACCACTTCGAAGACGAGGTGGTGCAGGCCCGTGCCGTCGGACGTGTCGCCGATGTACATGCCGGGGCGCTTGCGCACGGCCTCCAGGCCTTCCAGGATCTGGATCGCGCCTTCGCCGTAGCCTTCGCTGGCGCCCGCCTGCTGGGTGTCGATCTTGGTGAAGGGCTGCGCTTCGCCCGCGCCGTCGGAGGAAGGCTCGGGCAGGGTGTTCTCAGCGGTCATGGATGGCCTTGGGGTCCGTGGAAACCGGGGGGTTTCCTGAATGTTCAATAAGGGTCAAATCGGCCTCCAGCGCATATTCTTCTAGGGCATGTAGCTACAAAAAGCATAGCACTCACCCCCGGCGCTGGAAGGCGGGTGCATCAGATGCGCATGGGCATCACGACGTACTTGAAGGTTTCGTTCTCGGGGATGGTCAGCAGCGCCGAGCTGTTGCCGTCCGACAGCTCCACCTTCACCATGTCCTGGCCCATGTTGGCCAGAGCGTCGATGAGGTAGGTGACGTTGAAGCCGATCTCGATGGTGTCGCCGCCGTAGTCGATGTCGAGTTCGTCCACGGCCTCTTCCTGCTCGGCGTTGTTGGACGCCACGCGCAGGGTGCCGGGCTCCAGGTTCAGGCGCACGCCCTTGAACTTGTCGCTGGTCATGATGGCGGTGCGCTGCAGGCTGGCCAGCAGCGGGGCGCGGCCCAGGGTCACGCTGTTCTTGTGGTTCTTGGGGATCACGCGGTTGTAGTCGGGGAACTTGCCCTCGACCAGCTTCGTGACGAACTCCATGCCGCCGAACGTGAACTTCGCCTGGTTGTTGGCGAACTGCATCTCGATGTGCGGCTGGTTCTCGCCGCCCGCATCCGACAGCAGGCGCTGCAACTCCAGCACGGTCTTGCGCGGCAGGATGACTTCCTGCTTGGGCACTTCAACGTCCAGCGTGGCGCTGGCGAAGGCCAGGCGGTGGCCGTCGGTGGCGACCAAGCTCAGCTGCTGGCCTTCGGCCACGAACAGAATGCCGTTCAGGTAGTAGCGGATGTCCTGCACCGCCATGGCGAACGACACCTGGCCCAGCAGATCCTTGAGCACCTTCTGCGGCACGCTGAAGGCGGGGCCGAAGGCGGCCGATTCCTGCACCAGGGGAAAGTCCTCGGCCGGCAGCGACTGCAGCGTGAAGCGGCTCTTGCCGCCCTTGAGGATCAGCTTGGACTGGCTCGACTCCAGGCTCACGGTCTGGTCGCCAGGCATGGTCTTCAGGATGTCGATCAGCTTGCGCGCGCCCACCGTGGTGGTGAAGTCGCCCGTGTCGCCGCCCAGCTCGGCGGTGGTGCGGATCTGGATCTCCAGGTCGCTCGTGGTCAGCTGCAGCGCGTTGCCCGTCTTGCGGATCAGCACGTTCGCCAGGATGGGCAGGGTGTGCCGGCGCTCGACGATGCCGGACACCGATTGCAGAACCGCGAGAACCTTGTCTTGTGTTGCCTTCAGGACAATCATGTCGTCAACCTTTGGTGGTTTTGGGAAACGTGCCAGGACGGCGGCATGGGCCATGCCCCCTCATGCCGTCCAGTACGCCATTTTGCCCGTGAACCGGGCGCGCTCCGTGGGGGTGCGGGGCCACTTCGGCATCAACCCTTGAGCGTCTGCTCCAGCACGTGCAGCTGCTGGTTCAGTTCGGTGAGCTGCTGGCGCTCGCCGGCGATCTTGCGCACCGCGTGCAGCACCGTGGTGTGGTCGCGCCCGCCGAACAGCTCGCCGATCTCGGGTAGGCTCTTTTGCGTGAGCTCCTTGGCCAGGTACATGGCGATCTGGCGCGGCCGGGCGATGCTGGCCGGGCGCTTCTTGCTGTACATGTCGGCGACCTTGATCTTGTAGTAGTCGGCCACCGTCTTCTGGATGTTTTCCACCGAGATCTGCCGGTTCTGGATCGACAGCAGGTCGCGCAGCGCCTCGCGGGCGAGCTGGATGGAGACTTCCTTCTGGTTGAAGCGCGAGTACGCCAGGATCTTGCGCAGCGCGCCTTCCAGCTCGCGCACGTTGCTGCGCACGTTCTTGGCGACGAAGAAGGCCACTTCCTCGGGCATGTCGGCGCTTTCGGCGCGGGCCTTGTTGATCAGGATGGCCACGCGCATTTCCAGCTCGGGCGGCTCGATGGTCACCGTGAGGCCGGAGTCGAAGCGCGAGACGAGCCGCTCGTGGATGTTGGCCAGGCCCTTCGGGTAGGTGTCCGAGGTCATCACGATGTGGCTCTTCTTGGCCAGCAGGGCCTCGAACGCGTTGAAGAACTCTTCCTGCGTGCGGTCTTTATTCGCGAAGAACTGCACGTCATCGATCAGCAGCAGATCGAGGGAGTGGTAGTGCTCCTTGAACTCGTCGAACGTGCGCCGCTGGTACGCCTTAACCACATCCGACACGAACTGCTCGGCATGGATGTAGAGAACTTTCGCGTCGGGCTTGTCGGCCAGCAGCTTGTTGCCCACCGCGTGCACCAGATGGGTCTTGCCCAGGCCGACGCCGCCATAGATGAAAAGCGGGTTGTACAGGTGGCCGGGCGAGCCCGCCACGTGCATGGCCGCCGAGCGCGCCATGCGGTTGGCCGTGCCCTCGACCAGCGTCTCGAATGTGAGAGCGGCGTTCAGACGCGAGCGGAAGGCACCAGCCACCGGCTCGTCGCTGGGCGCCGCGGCGGGCGTGGGCTCGGACGACACCACCTGCCCCGTCGGCGTGGAGCGCACATAAGTGCGGGCAATGGTCTCACGCTGAGCGAGCGCTAACTCAAGCGACACCGGCTGGCCGTAGAGGCCTTCCAGCAGGGCCGCGATGCGGCCGGCGTATTGCGCACGGATCCAGTCGAGCTTGAAGCGGTTGGCCACCAGCAGGGTGACCTTGGAGAAGTCGGGTGCGACCTGGGCGGTGAGCGGCTTGATCCAGGTGTTGAACTGCTGCTCCGGCAGGTCTTGCGCAAGCTGCTCGACGCAGGCTTGCCACAGTCCTTGTCCGGCATCGGCGCCTGGGTCGTTGTCGGGGCTGCGGGAAGGTTCCTCGGTCATTGATGGCGGTTCTTGTTGTGGATAGGAGGAACGATTCAGGGCCGCAGATTGTACCTTTTCAAAGGGTTATCCACAACCTCGGCCAGGGCGCCCACGGCGCGCGCCACACGCGCCGCAAACCCCCTGTACTGCCGCCTCGCCATTGCCACGCCGGCACAAGCCTGCAATAATCGCCGGTTTCCCTGAATGCGTTCAGGGCAATAACGCCCGGGCCAAGCGCTTTGATCTTGATCGAAGTGCCGCATCCGGAGGGCCTGGAACCCGCATCTTGCGAGTTGCGCCCGGAACCTAACCCTCAAGGACATTGACCATGAAACGTACTTACCAGCCTTCCAAGACGCGCCGTGCGCGCACCCACGGTTTCCTCGTGCGCATGAAGACGCGCGGCGGCCGTGCCGTCATCAACGCACGCCGCGCCAAGGGCCGCAAGCGCCTGGCCGTCTAAGGCCGCCACGGCACTCGGCCCGGTTCCGGGCGGGAACCCTCCCATGCAACGGCTGAAAACCCGTCCGCAGTTCCAGGCCGCCATGGCCGGGGGAACGGTCTCCCGCACCGCACACTTCGCACTGCACCGACTGGGTCTCGCTCCCACCGGCGCAGCGGCCGCATCGCCTCCCGCACCTCTCACAGGGCCCGCCCCCTTGCCTCATGTGCAAGGGCCGCAGGCCCTGTTTGGCATGGCCGAGCCGCCCGGCGTCTGGATGGGCGCCATGGTGCCCAAGCGCTGGGCCCGCCGCGCGGTCACCCGCAACACCATCAAGCGGCAGATCCATGCCGTGGCCGCCTCGTTCGAGTCCCAGTTGCCGCAGGCCGCGCACGTGGTGCGCCTGCGGGCGACGTTCGACCGCAAGCAGTTCACCAGCGCCACGTCCGATGCCCTCAAGCAGGCGGTTCGCGCCGAACTGCTGCAGCTGTTCGGCTACGCCGTGCGGCGCAGCGGCGGCGCTGCTGCAATGGCCGCTGGGGCACCGACGGCAGCGGCGCCCCAGCCCGCCCCGGCGCCTGTGTCATGATGCGCGCGCTGCTGATGGCGCTGGTGCGTGGCTACCGGCTGGTGCTGAGCCCCTGGCTCGGATCGGCCTGCCGTTTCGAGCCCACGTGTTCGGCCTATTCGCTGCAGGCACTTGAACGCCATGGCGCCGCAGCCGGAACTTATCTGACGCTGCACCGTCTGGCACGGTGCCAGCCCTGGTGCGATGGAGGGCATGATCCGGTGCCCGAAGAACCGCCCCGCGCACTGCGCCTGTTCTCGCGCCTGTCTCCTTCCACGTCCTCCACCCCCTCCTCACCGAAGAAGTCTTCATGAACGACATTCGCCGCACCATCCTGTGGGTGATATTTGGCTTTTCCATGGTTCTGCTATGGGACAAGTGGCAAGTGCACAACGGCCACAAGGCCACCTTCTTCCCCGGTGCAACGCCTGCCGCCGTGGCGCCCGCGTCTTCGGCGCCGGCCGCCTCTGGCACCGCCGGCGCTTCCACCGTGCCGGCCCCCACGGCCGCGGCGGCGCCCGCGAATGCGCAGCAAGTGCCGGGCGGCGTGCCGCAGCCTGCGGCGGCGGCCCAGCGCCAGCGCGTCACCTTGACCAGCGACGTGCTGCGCCTGACCTTCGACAGTGAAGGCGGCTCGCTCACGCATGGCGAACTGCTCAAGTACCCCGACATGGCCGACAAGTCCAAGCCGTTCATGCTGCTGGATGAAAGCGCGCAGCGCGTGTACGTGGCGCAGACCGGCCTGATCGGCGGCGCCTACCCCACGCACAAGACGGCGATGTCGGTGGTGGCCGGCAACCGCGAGCTGCAGGACGGCCAGAACGAGATCAGCGTGCGCTTCGAATCCGCCGACCTGGGCGGCGTGAAGCTGGCCAAGACCTGGACCGTGAAGCGCGGCGCCTACGACGTGGCCGTGAAGCACGAGATCGTGAACACCGGCACCGCGCCCGTGTCGCCCCAGTTGTACCTGCAGCTGGTGCGCGACGGCAACAAGCCGCCGGGCGAGTCGTCGTTCTATTCGACCTTCACCGGCCCCGCGGTCTACACCGAAGCCAAGAAGTACCACAAGGTCGAGTTCAAGGACATCGAGACCGGCAAGGCCGAGATCGACAAGTCCTCCACCAACGGCTACGTGGCCATGGTGCAGCATTACTTCGCCAGCGCCTGGCTGCTGGGCAACGACGTGCAGCGCGACCTGTTCGTGCGCAAGGTGGACACCAACCTGTACTCGGTCGGCATGATCACCCCGGTCGGCGAGATCGCGCCGGGGCAGTCCAAGACGGTGGACGCACGCCTGTTCGCCGGCCCGCAGGTCGAGACGATGCTGGAATCGCTCACCCCCGGCCTGGAACTGGTGAAGGACTACGGCTGGCTCACCATCCTGGCCAAGCCGCTGTACTGGCTGCTCGACCAGCTGCACAAGGTGCTGAACAACTGGGGCTGGTCCATCGTGGCGCTGGTGTTCCTGCTGAAGATCGCGTTCTACTGGCTCAACGCGAAGGCGTACGCCAGCATGGCCAAGATGAAGGCCATCAACCCCAAGATCATGGAGATGCGCGAGCGCCTGAAGGACAAGCCGCAGCAGATGCAGCAAGAGATGATGCGCATCTACCGCGAGGAGAAGGTCAACCCGATGGGCGGCTGCTTCCCCATCATGATCCAGATCCCCGTGTTCATCGCGCTCTACTGGGTGCTGCTGTCCAGCGTGGAAATGCGCAACGCGCCGTGGATCGGCTGGATCAAGGACCTGTCCTCGCCCGACCCGTTCTTCATCCTGCCGCTGCTGATGACCGCCAGCTCGCTGCTGCAGACCGCGCTGAACCCCGCACCGCCCGATCCACTGCAGGCCAAGATGATGTGGTTCATGCCGCTGATCTTCAGCGTGATGTTCTTCTTCTTCCCGGCGGGCCTGGTGCTGTACTGGCTGACGAACAACATCCTGTCGATCGCGCAGCAGTGGATCATCAACACGCGCATGGGCGTGCCGCCGCAGTTCAACCTACCGAAGTTCCGCTGACCCGCAATGCAGCGCGGACGCGCTGCGTTTGCGACACATTCCACGGCCGCTATCCAGCGGCCGTTTTTCATTGGGTACGATGCTTGCTTGCCCCCTGCGGCATCTTTCATCCACTTTCGTTAACCGACGAGGAGACCTGGCCAATGAAACAGCAGCGTACGACTTTCAAATGGAGCGCACTGGGCATCGCGGTCCTGCTGGCAGCAGGATCGGCCCATGCCGCAACGATGCGGTGGGCCGGCGCCAACGACATCCTGACCGTGGACCCCCACGCCCAGAACCACCAGACGACGCATGCCTTCCTGCAGCAGGTGTACGAAAGCCTGGTGCGCTATGACGAGAAGTACCAGATCCAGCCCGCGCTCGGCACGAAGTGGACCCAGATCTCCCCCACGCAGGTGCGCTTCGAACTGCGCAAGGGCGTGAAATTCCACGACGGTGCGCCGTTCACGGCCGACGACGTGGTGTTCTCGCTCACCCGCGCCATGACGCCCCCCTCGAACATGCAGTCCGCCGTGCAGAGCATCAAGGAAGTGAAGAAGGTCGACGACTTCACCGTGGACCTGATCTTGAAGGGCCCCAACCCCGTGCTGCTGCGCGAGCTGACCGAGGCCCGCATCATGAACAAGGCCTGGGCCGAGAAGAACAACTCGACCAAGGCGCAGGACTATGCCGGCAAGGAAGAGAACTTCGCCTCGCGCAACGCCAACGGCACCGGCCCCTTCATCATGGTGGGCTGGCAGCCCGACGTGAAGGTCACGCTCAAGAAGAACCCGGACTGGTGGGACAAGCCCAAGGGCAACATCGACGAAGTCGTGTTCACCCCCATCAAGTCGGCGGCCACGCGCTCGGCCGCGCTGATTTCCGGCCAGGTCGATTTCGTCGTCGATCCGCCCACGCAGGATCTGGCGCGCATGAAGTCCAGCCCCGACATCACGCTGATCGAAGGCGCCGAGAACCGCACCATCTACCTGGGCCTGGACCAGTTCCGCGACGAACTGCCGGGTGCCGGCACGCCGGGCAAGAACCCGCTCAAGGACAAGCGCGTGCGCCAGGCGCTCTACCAGGCCATCGATTCGGCCGGCATCCACAGCCGCACCATGCGCAACCTGTCGGTGCCTGCCGGCACCATGGTCGCGCCGATGGTCCACGGCTGGAGCAAGAGCCTGGACGAGCGTGCCGCCAAGTACGACGTCGAAGCCGCCAAGAAGCTGCTGGCCGACGCGGGCTACCCCCAGGGCTTTTCGCTCAAGCTCGACTGCCCCAATGACCGCTATGTGAACGACGAAGCGATCTGCCAGGCCGTCACTGCCATGTGGACGCGCATCGGCGTGAAGACCACGCTGCAGGCCGCCCCCATGGCCCAGTTCGTCAGCCGCGTGATGAACAACGACGTGAGCGCCTATCTGTTCGGCTGGGGCGTGGCGACGTTCGATTCGCTCTATTCGCTGGATTCGTTGATGGCCACCAAGGCCGGCAAGACGGCTGCGGGCACCTACAACGGCGGCCGCTTCAGCGATGCCAAGCTCGACGAAATGATCAGCCAGATCAAGGTGGAGATGGATGCGCCCAAGCGTGACGCGCTGATCGCCGATGCCCTCAAGCTGGTCAAGGACGAGTACTACTACCTGCCCCTGCACCACCAGATCCGCCCCTGGGCCATGCGCAAGGGCGTGGAGACGCTGCACCGCGCGGACGACCGCCCGATGCCCAACTGGACCACGATCAAGTAAGCCCTCCGATCGGACCGAACGCAAAGCCCGCCCTGGCGGGCTTTGTCTTTTTGCGGGCGCGGTTCCGCGCCCCGTGCAGGCGGCCGCGGCATGCGAACAGCGCAGCTATCATGCCCCGTCCCCACCCCCTTCCCCATCGCATGCTGCCCCGCCACTCCGACCCCATCGCCGCCATCGCCACCGCACCGGGGCGCGGCGCCGTGGGCATCGTGCGGGTCTCGGGCCGGGGCCTGGGACCGCTCACCGAGGCGCTGTGCGGGCGCGTCCTGCGCCCGCGCGAAGCCACGTACCTGCCCTTTCGCGATGCGGCCGGCCAGTCCATCGACCAGGGGCTGGCGCTGTACTTTCCCGCGCCCCACAGCTACACGGGCGAGGACGTGCTGGAGCTGCAGGCGCACGGCGGCCCCGTAGTGTTGCAGTTGCTGCTGGCGCGCTGCCTGGAAGCCGCCGCCCAGGCCGATGCGGCCAGCGGCCGGGCCCGCCTGCCCGGCCTGCGCCTGGCGCAGCCGGGCGAGTTCACCGAACGGGCCTTCCTCAACGACAAGATCGATCTGGCGCAGGCCGAAGCCATTGCCGACCTGATCGATGCGAGCACCGAAGCCGCGGCGCGAAGCGCCAGCCGCTCCCTGGCGGGCGCGTTCTCGCACGAGATCCACCGCCTGCGCGATGCGCTCATCCACCTGCGCATGCTGGTGGAGGCCACGCTCGACTTTCCCGAAGAAGAAATCGACTTCCTGCGCAAGGCAGACGCCAGCGGGCAGCTGTCGAATCTGCAGCAGACGCTGGCCGCCGTCATGCAGCGCACGCGCCAGGGCGCGCTGCTGCGCGAGGGCATCAAGGTGGTGATCGCCGGGCAGCCCAACGCCGGCAAGAGTTCGCTGCTGAATGCCCTGGCCGGCGCCGAGCTGGCCATCGTCACGCCCATTGCCGGCACCACGCGCGACAAGGTGCAGCAGACCATACAGATCGAGGGCGTGCCGCTGCACGTGATCGACACGGCGGGCCTGCGCGAGAGCGACGACGAGGTGGAGAAGATCGGCATCGCGCGCGCCTGGGACGAAATCGCCGCGGCCGACGCCGTGCTCTTCCTGCACGACCTCACGCGCGCCGATGCGGCCGACTACCGGGCGGCCGACGCCGACATCGCCGGCACCATCGCCCGGACGCTGCCCGGCCATGTGCCGGTGATCGACGTGTGGAACAAAACCGATCAGGTACCGGGCCACAGGGCTGCCGCCATGGCGGACCGGCCGGCGGCCCACCTCTCGGCCCGCACGGGCGACGGGCTGGACGCACTGCGCCGCCTGCTGCTGGACGTGGCCGGATGGCAGTCGGCCCCCGAGGGCATCTACATCGCGCGCGCGCGGCATGTGCAGGCGCTCCAGGCAGTGGACGGCCACCTGATGGAGGCCGCGGCGCAGCTGCATTCGCCGGGCCCGGCGCTCGATCTGCTGGCCGAGGAACTGCGGCTGGCGCAGCAGGCCCTCAGTGCCATCACGGGGGAATTCACCTCCGACGATCTGCTGGGCGTGATCTTCTCCAGCTTCTGCATCGGAAAATGACGCACCCGCGGAACGGTGGCGTTTTGTAAGGAGTGGTAAAGAGTGCTTGTGCACCGAACGCATCGGGCTTAACTTCCGCGCCACTATGAATGCTGTGCTGTCATCCCACACCCCCAAAATGGACCTCACGGGTCTCGTGCAGGCCATTGCCCAGGCGCCAGCGGAAGACAGCATGATGAACCCGCTGACCACGGAGCAATGGGACCTGCTGTCGGGCTACCTGCTGCCCATGTCGCTCACCACCGGCCACACCCTGTTCACGCAAGGCGCCAGCGACCGCACGCTGTACTTCGTGGAAAGCGGCAGCCTCAGCGTGCACTACGAAGACGAAAAAGACCGCCTGCGCCTGGCGATCGTCGGCCCCGGCTCCGTCGTGGGCGAGAGCGCCTTCTTCTCGCACAAGCCCCGCACCGCCACCGTGCAGGCAGGCGCTCCGTCCAAGCTCTGGAACCTGACGGCGCTGCGGTTTTCCGAGCTCTCCAACCGCCAGCCGGCCGTGGCCCTCAGCCTGGCCATGGCCATGGGTTCGGTGCTGTCCAAGCGCCTCGGCAACCGCCGCCGGCGTGTTGCTGCGACCTGACACCTGAGCCTCCATCGGGCCCGTGCCGGGGCCTGCGGACGCGGGAAAGCCATTGGCTCCCGGAGCGCGCGTTACACTCGTTTTCGAACTTTTGGCGCTATCCGAAAAAGGCACGGCATGTCACTTTTCAGTTGGTTCAACCGCAAACCCCCTGCGCCCCGGCAGCGCCCGGCGGTGGAGCCCTCCGGTCTGCTGAATGCAGACGCCACGGTGCCCCTGGTGCCCGGACGCGGCCCCGGCAAACCGACGGCCGAGCCTGCGGCCGAACACGCGGCCAACCGCAAGAACGAGCGCATGGAGCGGCGCGAACTGCTCTATACCGTGGTGCGCGATGCCATGGTCCGCGCGGGCGTGCTGTCCGCGGGCTACAAATTCAAGGTGCTGTCCCTGGACCAGCGCGGCCGCCAGTTCCTGGTGATGATGGACCTGGCCCGCGAATACGGCGGCGAGACCGTCCGCCTGAGCGAGATCGAGGCGCTCATCGCCCAGACCGCCAAGACCCGCTTCGACATTCTGGTGACCGCCGTGTACTGGCGCATCAATGACCACGTGGCCGTCGGCATGCCCAGCAAGGGCCTTGCGCCCCACGGCGTGGCCGGCCCCTCCGTGCCGCACGTGCCGGCCCCGGTGGCGCGCCCTCCGGTCCACGCGCCGGCCCCCGCACCCGTGGCTGCCCCGCCCATCGATCCGCTGCTCGCGCCGCGCAGCGCGCCCCTGGTGCCCCCAGCGCCGCCGACCCGCGCCCCTGCCAAGGCGTTCGACCCGATCGAGGCCGACGAAGTGGCAGCTTTCAAGCGGGCCCTGGACAACGCCGCCGCGGCCAAGCCTCCCGCACCGGCACCGCGCACGGGGGTGTCCACGCGCTCGGGACCGCTGCTGCCTTCGACGCCCACCGGCTTCGAAGACACGGAAATGCCGGGCAGCGACGCCCGCTCGCCCGATCTGAGCAACACCCAGTACGGCGACCTGCGCTGAGCCGTACCAGCGGCGGCACGGGCCTCATCACCCCAGCCGCCGCCGCGTGTCGGCCTGCAGCGGATCAGTACACGTCGCGCCGGTAGCGGCCCTCGGTGATCAGCGCATCGACGGCATCGACGCCGAGCACCTCCACCATCGCCGCGTCCACGCCGGCCGCCATGCCTTCGGCGCTGCCGCACACATAGACCACCGCGCCCTGCGTGATCCATTCGCGCAAGGGGCCCGCCGCATCGCGCAGCCGGTCCTGCACATGGCGATGGGCCTCCCCGTCGCGGGAGAACACCCGGTCCAGCCGTTCGAGAAAGCCCTGGTTCTGCCAGCCACCGATTTCTTCGGCGCACAGGTTGTCATGGGCCCGCTGGCGCTCGCCGAACAGCAGCCAGTTGCGCCGGTGGCCCGCCCGCACCCGGGCCCGCAGGTGGGAGCGCAAGCCCGCCAGGCCCGATCCATTGCCGATGAAGAGGCAAGGTGCGTCGCCCGGGGCGGCATCGAAGCGCGGATTGGCCACCAGGCGCAAAGCCACTTCGGCACCCAGCGGGGCATGGGCGGTGAGCCAGCCCGACGCCAGCCCCAGCCCCTGGGCATGCCGCTCCTGGCGGACCAGCAGCTGCAGCGCGCCGTCGCCAGGCAGGGAGGCCACGGAGTAGGTGCGGGGCGCCAGGGCCACCAGCGCATCGGCACAGGCCTGGGCATGGACCTCTGCCGCGCCCGACGGCAGCGGGGGCAGCACACTCACCGCCAGGGCCTCGGCCAGCGTGGTCCTGACGCCCCCATGCTGCACCGGTGCAGCGCCATCGGCACCCGCGGCTTGCAGCCAAGCCGCGACAGCCTCGGGCGCGTGGCGCGGCAGCACCTCCACCAAGGCGCCCGGATGCCATTCGGCCGGGGTGCCTGAGGTGAGCGACACCTCGAACAAGGGGTGGCCCAGGCTGCCCGGATTGAGGCAATCGCGCCGCTCCAGGCGCCACGGCGCGTAGACGGGCGCCATACCGCCTTCCGCCAACGCCCCCTCCAGGGCCAGATGCGCCACGCCGTCCAATGCGGCCAGGGCCTCGCTCCAGCGGGCCAGGGCCGCAGGATCTGCGTCGTCCACTTCGATGAGCGGAAACAGCGGCACGGCGCCCGCCCGGCGCAGGCCTTCGTCCAGGGCGTGGCCGAAGCCGCAAAAGCGCGTGTAGTTGCGGTCGCCCAGCGCGAGCAGGCCGTAGCGCACGCCCTGCAGCGAGTCCGGTGGCTGTTGCGCCAGCAACCGGGCGAAGCGGCGGGCGTTGTCGGGCGGCTCGCCCTCGCCGAAGCTGCTGGCCACCAGCAGCACGCGGCGGTGCCCGGCCAGCATCGCGGGCGTGAGCGCCTGCAGCGATTGCATGGCCACACCCAAGCCGGCGCGCTGCAATGCGGCCGCGCTCTGCAGCGCCATGCGCTCGGCCTGGCCGGCCTGACTGGCGTAGGCGACCAGCAGCGTGTCGGCGCCCTGCGCCGCACCGCCTGCCGCCAGTGGTGCGGGCTGCCCGTGGGCGACGCGCGCGGCCTCCGTGGCACGGCGCTGGCGACGGCGCCTCAGGTAAAGCATCCAGCCGGTGACCGCGAAGAGCGGCATGGCCAGGCTGGCCACCATCACCGCCACCCGGCCGGGCAGGCCGAAGTAGGTGCCCATGTGCAAGGGATAGATGGTGGCGAGCGCGCGTGCCGCGGCGCTGCGCTGGGCATGGCGGTCGTCCACCGGCACCTCGCCGGTCAAGGGCTCGATGGACATCCGGTTGCGCTGGCGATCATGCGTTGCATCCGTGGCCAGCCAGGTGAACTGCACGGCCTGCGTGGGCCGCGCCGGCAGGCGCAGGCTGGCCTGGGTCCAGGGCCCTGCCCGCTGCTCGAACGTGCGCCAGGCGCGCGTGAGGTCCAGCGGCGCGGCCTCAGCGGCATCGGGCCCGGCCTTGCCGCCCGCGCGCGGGGCAGGGGCTGCCGTGCGCGCCGGGCGCGGAATGCCGGCCCAGCCGTCCACCGTGTCGCGCACCGCATCGAACGCCCAGTAAAGCCCGGTGGCCGTGAGCATGAGGTACACCACCAGCGCCCACGTGCCGACCACCGAATGCAGCGCCCACAGGAACGAGCGGCCCTTGAGCGCCGGATCGAACGTGAGCCAGGTGCGCCAGCGCAGCGGGTGGCGCGGCCAGCGCAGGTACAGGCCCGAGAGCGACAGCGCAAGCAGGCACAGCGCGAGCACGCCCGTGGCCACGCGGCCGGAGTCGCGCGGTAGCAGCAGCCAGCGGTGCAGCGCCTCGATCCATTCGAAGGCGTCTTGCCCCTTCAGCACCGGCTGCAGCGCGCCGGTGTAGGGGTGCACGTAGACGGTGTCGCCCCGGCGCTCGCCGGGACGCGCCTGGAAGATCACCCGAGCCGCCGCGCCGGGTTGCGATTGCACCGTGAGGGTGCTGATGCGCGGGTGGCCGGGCACGTGCGCCACGGCATCCATGATCTGCTGCGGGGTGAGCATGGGCCCGGCGTGCGGCGTGACCTGGCGCACGCCGGGGTTGAGGGCGTCCAGGATTTCCTCATGGAAGGACAGAAGCGCCCCGGACAGGCCGATGACCACGAGCACGGTCCCCGCCGTGATGCCCAGGAACCAGTGCACCTGGAACCACGCCTGCCGCAGCGAGGGCAGCGACAGCCGGCGCCATGGAGCGCGCCGATCCGCCAATTCTCCGCCCTGCGGCTGGCAAGCCCCGTCAGGGGCCAATGCACCAGCGCTCTGGGCCAGCGGCTGGGATGTGGCGCCGTCGCGGTTCACAGGCCCGCCCCTTCGCCAGGTCCGGCGTGCGCCAGAGCCAGGCCGGAGGCGGAAAGAGAGACAGCCCGCAGGCCGGAGCGGCGCGGGTCGAACGGGACAAGGCGGGACATAGCGGACGGAACCCAGGAAAGAAGCGAACGAGAAAAAGCCATTCCATCTGCAGCAGCGCCAACGGCCCACGCCGCGGCGGTCTCCAGCCGAACGCCGGAACGAATCCGCCGGATGAGAATGATTGCTAATTTTATCGCGCCTGCCCATCCAGGGGCTGTGGCGGGCCCGGTCGGCCGCCTTCCCCCCGCCCGCCCCGCGCTCAGTGGCCGGCGAAGTCCACCAGCGTGTACAGCGGCAGGCCCGCGTCCCGCAGGCGCTGCGAGCCACCCAGCTCGGGCAGGTCCACGATGGCCGCGCCCTCGGTCACCGTCGCGCCCAGCCGCTCCAGCAGATTCTTGCCCGCCATCATCGTGCCGCCCGTGGCGATCAGATCGTCGATGAGCAGCACGCGGTCGCCGGGCTTCACGGCATCGGCATGCAGCTCCACGGTGGCGCTGCCGTATTCCAGTTCGTAGGTTTCCTCGACCGTGGTGAAGGGCAGCTTGCCTTTCTTGCGGATCGGCACGAAGCCCACGTTCAGTTCGTAGGCCACGACCGCGCCCAGAATGAAGCCGCGCGCATCCAGCCCGGCCACCACATCGGGCCGCAGGGCCCGGTCCATGTAGCGGTGTACGAAGGCATCGATGAGCACGCGGAACACCTTCGGGTCCTGCAGCAGCGGAGTGATGTCCCGGAACTGCACGCCCGGCGCGGGCCAGTCGGGCACCGTGCGGATGTGCTGGCGAAGGTATTCGTTGACGCTGAGGGCTTGCATGGCGCGGTGGAGAAGGCTGGAAGGAAAAGGCCGCCCGCGCACGGCCGCACAGGTGCCACCACGCCAGGGGGAGGGAAAGAAGGGAAGGAATGCAGTGTATCGGCGGGGCAGCCGCCTGCGGCTGCCAGGCGTTCACACCCGCAGCAAGGCGTCTTCCGCCAGCGCCAGCGCCGTGGGGTGGCCCGAGAGCACCAGCGTGTCGCCTTCGGCCAGCACCGTGGCATCGTCCGGCTGGGACATGCGGCCGTCCTTGTGGCGCAGGTTCACCACCCGCACACCCATCGCCTGCAGGGCCAGCGGCCCCAGCGCCTGGCCCAGCGGCCGCACCCCGGGGGGCAGCGTGATGGACGCCAGCCGCTCCTGGTCGCGCTCGGACACGGTGTCGTCGTCCGCCCCGTGGAAGTAGCCGCGCAGCAGGTTGTAGCGGGCGTCGCGCTGGTCCTGCACCAGGCGCAGCACCCGCCGCATGGGCACGCCGACCAGCGCCAGCGCATGGCTGGCCAGCATCAGCGAGCCTTCGATGGCCTCGGGCACCACCTCGGTCGCGCCGGCGGCCTGCAGTTTGTCGAGGTATTGGTCGTCCTGCGTTCGCACCACCACCGGCACCTGCGGCGCGTGCTCGCGCGTATTGGCCAGCACCTTGAGCGTGGCGGGAATGTCCAGGTACGTCACCGCCACGGCACTGGCGCGCACCAGCCCGGCCGCCATCAGGGCCTGCAGCCGCGTGGCATCGCCGTACACCACGGAATCCCCGGCCGCCGCGGCCTGGCGCACCCGGTCGGGGTCCAGGTCCAGCGCCATGTAGGGAATGCCTTCGCGCTCCAGCATCCGCGCCAGGTTCTGGCCGCAGCGCCCGTAGCCGCAGATCAGCACGTGCTTGCTGGTGTTGATCGACTTGCGTGCGATGGTGGTCATCTGCAGCGACTGCTGCAGCCAGTCGCTGGCGACCAGCTTCATCACGATGCGGTTGCTGTACAGGATGAGGAACGGCGTCGCCAGCATCGACAGCACCATCGCGGCCAGGATGGGGTTCATCAGCGCGGGCTGCACCAGCCCGTGCTCCTGCGTGAGCGACAGCAGCACGAAACCGAACTCCCCCGCCTGCGCCAGATACAGCCCCGTGCGCAGCGACACGCCCGTGGTGGCGCCCATGCCGCGCGCCAGCACCAAGATCACACCGGCCTTGACCAGCAACGGCACCACCAGGAGCAGCAGCACCAGCGCCCAGCGCTCCAGCAGGATGTGCCAGTCCAGCATCATCCCCACGGTGATGAAGAACAGGCCCAGCAACACGTCGTGGAAGGGCCGGATGTCCGTGCCCACCTGGTGGCGGTATTCGGTTTCGGACACCAGCACGCCGGCGATGAAGGCCCCGAGCGCCAGCGACAGCCCCGCCGTCTCGGTCAGCCAGGCCAGCCCCAGCGTGATGAGCAGCAGGTTCAGCATGAACAGCTCGTCGCTCTTGCGGCGCGCCACCAGCGTGAGCCACCAGCGCATCACCCGCTGGCCACCCGCCAGCAGCACGCCCACCAGCACCGTGGCCTTGAGCAGCGCCAGGCCCAGCGCGACGAACAGCTGGTCCGGCCGGGAGCCGAGCGCCGGGATCAGCACCAGCAGCGGCACCACGGCCAGATCCTGGAACAGCAGGATGCCCAGCACGCGGCGGCCGTGCTCGCTCTCCAGCTCCGCCCGCTCGGCCATCAGCTTGACCACGATGGCGGTGCTGCTCATCACCAGCGTGCCGGCCAGGGCCAGCGCCGTCTGCCAGCCCATGTCCCAGATGCCGCCCACGTAGCGCGACAGCAGCAGCACACCCGCCATGGTGGCCGCCATGGTGAGTGCCACCTGCATCAGCCCCAGGCCGAACACGAACTGGCGCATGGCGCGCAGCTTGGACAGGCTGAATTCCAGGCCGATGGCGAACATGAGGAACACCACGCCGAACTCGCCCAGGTGGCGCACGCCTTCCGAGTTCTGGGCCAGCGCCAGCGCATGGGGCCCGATCAGGATGCCCGCCGCCAGGTAGCCCAGCATCGGCGGCAGCTTGAGGCTGCGGCACGCCACCACCCCCAGCACGGCAGCCAGCAGGTAGAGCAACGTCAAGGCAAGTGAGGACATGCACGGATGCTAGCCCAGGCGCGGCGCAGGCCCATGGTCCGGCCGATAGAATCCGCGCATGCTTTCCGCCCCCGCCGCGCCTGCGCCCTTCCATGCCGACCAGGCGCTGCGCCTGGCCCGCGAAACCTTCGATATCGAGGCCGCCGCCCTGGCCGGCCTGTCGGCCCGCGTGGACGCGAGCTTCGCCAGTGCCGTCGAGCGCGTGCTCGCCACCACGGGGCGCGTCGTGGTGATGGGCATGGGCAAGAGCGGCCACATCGGCCGCAAGATCGCCGCCACCCTGGCCTCCACTGGCACGCCCGCCTTTTTCGTGCACCCTGCGGAAGCCAGCCATGGCGACCTGGGCATGGTCACGCCGGGCGATCTGGTCCTGGGCATTTCCAACAGCGGCGAAAGCGCCGAGCTCACCGTGCTGCTGCCCGTGCTCAAGCGCCTGGGCGTGCCGCTCGTGGCCATGACCGGGGGGCTTCAGTCCACCCTGGCGCGCCATGCCGATCTGGTGCTGGACTGCAGCGTGGACCGCGAGGCCTGTCCGCTCAACCTGGCCCCTACCGCCAGCACCACCGCGCAGCTGGCCATGGGCGACGCCCTGGCCGTCGCCCTGCTGGACGCCCGCGGGTTCCGGTCCGAAGACTTCGCGCGCTCCCACCCCGGCGGGGCCCTGGGCCGCAAGCTGCTCACCCACGTGAGCGACGTCATGCGCTCGGGCGAAGAAATCCCGCGCGTGGCGCCCGGCGCATCGTTCAGCGAACTCATGCGCGAGATGAGCGCCAAGCGCCTGGGCGCCTCGGCCGTGGTGGACGATGCGGGCCGCGTGCTCGGCATCTTCACCGACGGCGACCTGCGCCGGCGCATCGAAGCCGGCGCGGAACTGCGCGGCGCGACCGCGGGCGAGGTCATGCACCCCGGCCCGCGCACCATCGCCCCCGACGCGCTGGCCGTGGACGCCGCCGAAATGATGGAGCGCCACGCCATCACCAGCGTGCTGGTGGCCCATCCCGACGGCCTTCTCATCGGCGTGGTGCACATCGGCGACCTGATGCGCGCGAAGGTCATCTGATGGACCAGCCCCTCGCCCACGCCACGGCCGGGGCGGCAACGCCCGCCAGCCAGCCGCTGCCGCCCCTGCGGCCCGCCCTGCAGTTCGATGCGCAACTGCTGCTGCGCGCGCAGGGCGTGCGCGTGGCGTTTTTCGACGTGGACGGCGTGCTCACCGACGGCGGCCTGTACTTCAGCGAAGCCGGCGAGACGCTCAAGCGCTTTCACACGCTCGACGGCCACGGCATCAAGCTGCTGCAAAAGGCCGGAATCACCCCCGCCGTGGTGACGGGCCGCGATGCCCCCGCGCTGCGCCTGCGCCTGAAGAACCTGGGCGTGGTGCATGCCCGCTTCGGCACCGAAGACAAGCGTCCGGCCGCCGAATCCATCCTGGCCGAACTGGGACTCGACTGGGCGCAGGCCGCCGTGATCGGCGATGACTGGCCCGACCTGCCCCTGATGCGCCGCTGCGCCCTCGCCTGCGCGCCCTGCCATGCCCACATCGAGGCCCGTGCGGTGGCCCACCACGTCACCGCCGCAGCGGGCGGGGCCGGCGCGGCGCGCGAGTTCTGCGACCTGCTGCTGGTGGCCAGTGGCCGCTATGCCCAACTGCTGGAGGCCTACACCGCATGATCGCCACGCTGCGCCGGGGCTGGGACCGGCTGTCCATCTACCTTCCCGTGGCCCTCATGGGGCTCATGGCGCTGGGCACGTGGTGGCTGGTGCGCAACGCGCCCACACCGGCCAAGCCCGTGCAGGAGCGCCCGCTGACGCACGAGCCGGACTATTTCATGAAGACCTTCTCGGTCAAGAGCTTCGATGCCACCGGCCGGCTGCAAAGCGATGTCCGCGGCGATTTCGCGCGCCACTACCTGGACACCGATACGCTGGAGATCGACAAGGCCCACATGCGCTCGGTCGCGCCCGATGGCCGCCTGACCATCGCCACGGCCGACCGCGCGCTCACCAATGCGGACGGTTCCGAGGTGCAACTGTTCGGCAACGCCATCGTCACCCGCGAGCCCCTGGTGCGTCCCGGGCGCGAGCCGCTGCCGCGCCTTCAGTTCCGGGGCGAGTTCCTGCACGCGTGGCTGAACGACGAACGGGTGCAGTCGAACCAGCCAGTCACGCTGACGCGGGGCAAGGACCAGTTCACCGCGGACACCATGGACTACAACAACCTCAGCCAGATCATGCAGTTGCAGGGCCGCGTGAAGGGCATGCTGATGCCGCCACCCGGCAAGTGACCGGCACCGGACGGCGCACGATGCCTAACCACCCCTCAGGAGCCCCCATGCCTTCCAGCCCCCTGGTGTTCATCACCGGCGCATCCAGCGGCATCGGCCAGGCGCTCGCACTGCGCTTTCACCAGGCGGGGTACCGGCTTGCGCTGGTGGCCCGCCGCACGGCAGAGATGCAATCGTGGGCCAGCGCAAGCAACATCCCGGCAGATAGCTATCAAATTTATAGCGCCGATGTGGCGCAGCCCGACAGCATCGTGGCGGCGGGCCAGGACTGCATGGCCCGGCAAGGGGTGCCCGATGTCGTCATCGCCAACGCGGGCATCAGCGTGGGCATGGACACTGCCGTGCGCGAGGACATCGACGTGATGGCCCGCACCTTCGCCACCAACAACATCGGCATGGCGGCCACGTTCCAGCCGTTCGTGGATGCGATGGCCCAGCGCGGCAGCGGGGCGCTCGTGGGCATCGGCAGCGTCGCCGGCATCCGGGGCCTGCCCGGCCACGGCGCCTACTGCGGCAGCAAGGCGGCGGTCATCAGCTACTGCGAAAGCCTGCGGGGCGAATTGCGTTCGTCGGGGGTGCGGGTGGTCACGCTGTGCCCGGGGTACATCGACACCCCGCTCACCCGGCAGAACCGCTACGCCATGCCCTTCTTGATGCAGCCCGGGGACTTTGCCGACCGCGCGTTCGCCGCGATCCGCGCGGGCGCGAGCTACCGCGTCATTCCCTGGCAGATGGGCGTGGTGGCCAAGCTGCTGCGTGTGCTGCCGAACGGGCTTTTCGACCGCCTGCTGTCGGGCCGCCCGAGAAAGCACCGGCAAAAAAGCGGGGCTCCGCACTGACCGGGCACGGGGCCCGCCTCAGGGTTCCAGCCGGCGGCGCCCACAAAAAAGGCCCCTGACAAGGGGCCTTTTTTGTGGGCGCGAGAAGCCTTCACGGATGGGAACGGCCCTCGCTGCGGGAGAGGATCAGTAGCCGCCGTTGCCACCACCACCGTAGCCGCCACCGCCACCACCGCTGCGGCCACCGCCGCCGCCATTGCGCGAACCGGAACCATAGGGGCTGCGGAAACCGCCATCGCCGCGACCGCCGCCGCCGCCATAACCACCGCCGCCGCCTTCGCCACGGCCACCACCACCGTAGCCACCGCCGCCGCCATCACCGCGGCCGCCACCGTAGCCACCGCCACCGCTGCGACCACCACCGCCGCCGCCGTATCCACCGCCGCCACCACCACCGCCGCCAAAACCGCCGCTGCGGGGGGGACGGGGTTCCATGGGTCGCGCCTCGTTCACCACGATGCTGCGGCCGCCCAGGGGCTGGCCGTTCATGCCCTGGATGGCGGCTTGCGCTTCAGGGTCGCTGCCCATCTCGACGAAGCCAAAGCCCTTGGAGCGGCCCGTGTCGCGCTCCATCATGACTTTGGCGCTGATCACGGCTCCGAATTGGCCGAAGGCCTGCTCCAGGTCACTGTCACGCACCGAGTACGGCAAATTGCCGACGTACAGTTTGTTGCCCATCACGGGACTCCTCAAAAACACATTGATAAAGCGATGGAGTCCCGAAAACGCAGCCAGTGAATCACAAAGATGTCCCATGCGCGAAACTGACGGATCCCCGCAAACGTCGACGCGAAAAATATCTCGCCGATGCATTATGGGCCATAAATTCCGCAAAAAAGCAAGGTGCCGGACACGGGCCAAACGCGCTGGCTCAGCCATGAAAAAAGGGCCCCGAAGGACCCTTTTTTGAAATGCTGTCAGCGTGAGCTTAGTAGCTGCTGCGGCCACCGCCGTAGCCACCACCGCCACCACCGCCGCCGAAACCACCGCTGCGGCCGCCACCACCGCCGTAGCCGCCGCCACCGCCATTGCCGCCACCGAAGCCGCCGCCACCGCTGCGGGGGGGACGGGGTTCCATCGGACGGGCTTCGTTGACCACGAGGTCACGGCCGCCGAAGTTTTGGCCATGCGCGCCTTGGATGGCGGCTTGCGCTTCGGCATCGTTGCTCATTTCGACGAAGCCGAAACCCTTGGAGCGGCCGGTGTCACGTTCCATCATGACCTTGGCGCTCACCACGGTGCCGTACTGGCTGAACGTTTGTTGCAGGTCGTCGTCGCGGAAAGAATAGGGCAGGTTGCCCACGTAGAGTTTGTTGCCCATGAAGGACTCCTAAAAAAACAAGAAAACGCGATGGAGCCCGACGCAATCAACAAACCTGTGACGACTTCAAAGACGCGAAACCGACCAATCACCGCTACTTGCGTTCCTGCTTGGCAGAAAGGCAAGGCCCATTATTAACCATCTATTCGGGGTCCAAGCACGAAAATTGGCGCGCCTGCAACGTTTTCGTTGGGTATTTACCCGAAGGCTGGAAGCGCATCGTTACAATCGGCCCGTCTTTGGGGAGTAGCCCGCCCGGCGCACAGACCGCACGGGGGCATGCATCAACAAACTCGGGCCTGCGCGGCCTGTGGTGCATGCGGTTCCATCGGAACTGGGCGAGACCATTGACTGCACACCGATCCCAAAGGCCGGCGTCGGGGTGCAGTCAATGCTCTGCGACCTGTCCGGCCGGACAACTCCCTGCCCCCAATGGAAGCCTTTTTCGTTTCGACCGCCATCGTCGCCCTCGCGGAGATGGGCGACAAGACCCAACTCCTTTCCCTCGTTCTCGCGGCGCGTTTTCGCAAGCCCTGGCCGATCGTGCTCGGCATCCTGGTCGCCACGCTGGCCAACCACGCGCTGGCCGGCGCCGTGGGCGCCTGGGTGACGACCGTCGTGGGCCCGCAGGTGCTGCGCTGGGGTCTCGGGCTGTCGTTCATCGCGATGGCGGTGTGGATGCTCATCCCCGACCGGCTGGACGACGACGCATCGGGCGGCGCGCCGCGCTTTGGCGTGTTCGGCACCACGCTGATCGCGTTCTTCCTGGCCGAGATGGGCGACAAGACCCAGGTCGCCACGGTGATGCTGGCCGCGCGCTACAGCGCCTACTGGTGGGTGGTGGCCGGCACGACCCTGGGCATGATGCTGGCCAACGCGCCCGTGGTCTGGCTGGGCGAGCGCATCACGCGGCGGGTGCCGATCCGCGCGGTGCACATGGTGTCGGCGGTGATCTTCCTCGCGCTGGGGCTGATCGCGCTTTTCGCACCCGCGGCCTGAACGCGCACGGGCCCATGGCCGGCGGGCCCGGGCTTTGGTATAGTGCCCCTCGCGCCGATTTGCATAGCTTGCGGGCGCTTTATAAATACCGCTAAAGACCCGTCCGCCAAGTGACAGACACACCGACCCGGCCTCGTTTTTAGCGACGCCGGGTTTTTTCATGTCCTTCATTGCCACGCCCCAGTCCCTGCATTTCGCCGACGCGCTGCCGCTGCAGGGCGGCGGCGCCATCCGCGACTACACCCTTGCCTTCGAGACCTACGGCACGCTCAACGCCGACCGCTCCAACGCGGTGCTGGTGTGCCATGCGCTGAACGCCTCGCACCACGTGGCGGGCGTGTACGAGGGCCAGCCCAGGAGCGAAGGCTGGTGGAACAACATGATCGGCCCCGGCAAGCCGGTGGACACGAACCGCTTCTTCGTGATCGGCATCAACAACCTGGGCTCGTGCTTCGGCTCGACCGGCCCGATGGACACGCACCCGGACACCGGCGAGGTGTACGGCGCCGACTTCCCCGTGGTCACGGTGGAGGACTGGGTGAACGCGCAGGCCCGCCTGCTGGACCGCATCGGCGTGCAGCAGCTCGCGGCGGTGCTGGGCGGCAGCCTGGGCGGCATGCAGGCGCTGTCGTGGACGCTGCAGTACCCCGAGCGCGTGCGCCATGCGGTGGTGGTGGCCAGCGCCCCCAATCTCACGGCGGAGAACATCGCCTTCAACGAGGTGGCGCGCCGGGCCATCGTGACCGACCCGGATTTCCACGGCGGGCACTTCTACCGGCACGGGGCGATCCCGCAGCGCGGCCTGCGCATCGCGCGGATGATCGGCCACATCACGTACCTGTCGGACGACGTGATGAACGAGAAATTCGGCCGCCAGCTGCGCCAGACGGTGATGGAGGAGACGCTGCCGGCAGGCACCGCCGGCGGTGCGCCGGCCGCCCCAGGCACGCCCGGCGCGGGGCCGGGCTACCGCTACAGCACGCAGGACATCGAGTTCCAGATCGAGAGCTACCTGCGCTACCAGGGCGACAAGTTCAGCGAGTATTTCGACGCCAACACCTACCTGCTGATCACCCGCGCGCTCGATTACTTCGACCCCGCGCTCGCCTACGGCGGCAACCTCACGCTGGCGCTGGCGCGCGCGACGGCCCGGTTCCTGCTGGTGAGCTTCACCACCGACTGGCGCTTTTCGCCCGCGCGCAGCCGCGAGATCGTGAAGGCGCTGCTCGACAACCGCCGCGACGTGAGCTACGCCGAGATCGACGCACCGCACGGCCACGACGCCTTCCTGCTCGACGATGCGCGCTACATGGGCGTCGTCGGCTCGTATTTCGACAGCATCGCCAAGGAGTTCGCATGACCGAGAAAGCCACCATGCATGCGATTTCCCGGCTGGTGCCGCACGGCGCGCGGGTGCTGGACCTGGGCTGCGGCGACGGCGCGATGCTGTCGTACCTGCAGCGCGAGCGCGGCTGCACGGGCTACGGCATCGAGATCGACGACGCCAACGTGCTCGCCTGCGTGCGCCGCGGGGTGAACGTGGTGCAGCTCAACCTGGAGGAGGGGCTGGCGATGTTCGGCGACAACTCGTTCGACCTGGTGCTGCAGATCGACACGCTGCAGCACCTGCGCAACACCGAGGTGATGCTGCGCGAGACGGCCCGCGTGGGCCGCGCGGGCGTGGTGGCGTTTCCCAATTTCGCCCACTGGCCCAACCGGCTGTCGGTGCTGCGCGGGCGCATGCCCGTCACGCGCCGGCTGCCCTACCAGTGGTACGACACGCCCAATATCCGCGTGGGCACGTTCAAGGATTTCGAGGTGCTGGCGCACAAGAACGCCCTGCGCGTGATCGACGCGTTCGGCCTGCAGGACGGGCGCGAGGTGCGCTTCCTGCCGAACGCCCTGGCGGGCACGGCGGTGTTCCACTTCGAGCACGCCTGACGGGCGCGGGGCACGGGGCTGCGTCGGGCGCTGTCCCACGTGCCCAAGCTCCCCCGCACCGGGTCGCCAACACCGTGGAAGTGTCACGAGCACTACAAAACACTCGAACATCCGATTGCTATTATTAATGTAGCAATACGCCCTAGAAAAACATGCCCTGGAGGCATTTTTCGCCCCCGAAATCGCTGCTGCCAAGCAGACTAAATCCCTCAGTACATAGGGTTTTCCCTTAAAGGAATGCCTTCATCCTGCCAAAGTTACGGTTGCTTACGATGGGGGCGGCGTCTTCCGCAGCGCATCCGCCCCGTCTCCCTTCCCTGCGACCGAACCCCAAAAACCGCCATGACTCCACCCGTCCGCACCCGATCGGTCGCCCGCCGCGTCACCCTGCTGGCCCTGTCCCTGGTGGCGCTGGCCCTCATTGCGGTGGGCATCGCGATCTCGCTCATCACCACGAAGGCCGCGCGCACGCAGATCACCGAAGGTGTGCGCGATGCGGTGGATGCGGTAGGCCAGTCGCTCAACGCGGTGGATGAGGCCAACCGCGAACTGGTGCGCCGCTCGGCCCAGGCGTTCCAGCGCGGCTTCGACCCCAGCATGCAACTGGACGAGGCCAGCGGGCAACTGACGAGCTTCGGCGTCGCGGTGAACGACGACTACGGCACGGTGGACAAATTCAGCCAGGACACGGGCGGCGTGGCCACGGTCTTCGCGAGGAAGGGCGAGGACTTCATCCGCATCACCACCTCGGTCAAGAACGAAAAGGGCGAACGCGCCCAGGGCACCCTGCTCGACCGCGCCAGCCCCGCCTACGCGCCCGTGCTCGCGGGCCAGCCCTACACGGGCCGCACCATGCTGTTCGGCAAGCCGTACATGGCGCACTACGCGCCGGTGAAGGATGCGGCGGGCAAGGTGATCGCCATCCTGTTCGTGGGCAACGACCTGTCGGCCTTCCAGGAGCAGATGCAAAAGCAGGTGGCCAGCATGCAGTTCTACGAGCACGGCGGCATGTACGTGATCGATCCGCGCAAGGGCCCGCAGGATGCGGTGTTCGTCGCGCACCCCACGGCGCGCGGCAAGAAGGTGCTGGAGGCCTATCCGGGCGCGGCCGATTTCCTCGCCGCCCTGAACGTCAGCGCCGACGGCTCCGTGCCGCAGGCCGCCGCGCTGCTGCCCGCCCAGGGCGCGGACCCGTGGGCCCTGAGCGCCCGCACCGGCTCGGGCTGGCAGGTGGTGGCCGAGGTGTCCGACCACGAAGCGCTGGCCAGCCAGCGGCGTGCGATGGGGGCGGTGTGGCTGGTGATGGCCGTCGCCCTGGCGGTGGTGGGCGCGGGCATCTTCGCGATGGTGCGCCGCGGCGTGAGCGAGCCGCTGCGCGAGCTGACCGGCGCCGTGACGCTGGTGGCGCAGGGCGACCTCACCCAGGCGTTCGAGACGCGCCGCGCCGACGAAATGGGCGCCCTGGTGCGCGAGGTGGAGGGCATGCGCCAGCGCTACCTGCAGGTGCTGCAGCAGGTGCGCACGGCGGTGGACAGCATCACCACCGCCAGCGCCGAGATCGCCACCGGCAACCAGGACCTGTCGGCGCGCACCGAGAACGCCGCCAGCAGCATCGCCCAGACGGCGCAGAGCATGGAGCAGCTCACGGGCACGGTGCACCAGTCGGCCGATGCCGCGCGGCAGGCCAACCAGTTGGCCGGATCGGCCGCCGAGGTGGCCCAGCGCGGCGGGCGCGTGGTGGGCGAAGTGGTGTCCACCATGGCCGAGATCGACGCCAGCTCGCGCAAGATCGCGGACATCATCGGCGTGATCGACGGCATCGCCTTCCAGACCAATATCCTGGCGCTCAACGCCGCCGTGGAAGCCGCCCGTGCGGGCGAGCAGGGCCGCGGCTTCGCCGTGGTGGCGAGCGAGGTGCGCTCGCTGGCCGGGCGCAGCGCCGAGGCGGCGCGCGAGATCAAGGCGCTCATCGGCAGTTCGGTGGCCCGGGTGGAGGCCGGCACCCGGCTGGTGGAGGACGCCGGGCGCACCATGGGCGAGATCGTGGGCTCGGTGCAGCGGGTGGGCGACATCATCGGGGAGATCACCGCCGCGGCGTCCGAGCAGTCGAACGGCATCGTCACGGTCAACACGGCCGTCAATCAGCTCGACCAGATGACGCAGCAGAACGCCGCGCTGGTGGAGGAATCGGCCGCGGCGGCGCAAAGCCTGCGCGACCAGGCGTCGCAGCTGGCGGATGCCGTGCAGGTGTTCCGCCTGACCACGGCGCAGGCCACGCCGCTCGCTCAGCCCGCACGTCCCGCCCTCGCCGCGGGCTGAGCGGAACGCGCCCCCCGCGCCAAGCGGCGCACCAACGGCGGCGGCGCCGCGCTGCGCCGCCGCGCCCATCCACCCACCCGCGCCAACCGGCCGGCCGGTGCGGTGGTATATGCTGCGGCCCCCGAGCTGCCCTGGCCGGCACGCCCCGCCGCACCCGACATGCCCACATTTGCCATCGATCTGCCCACGCTGCTGGCGATGACCGTCATCGGTTCCGTCGTCATGGCCGCCTGCCTGGTGCTGGTCGGCCACGAGCGCCGCCGCGACGGCCTGGGCCTGTGGGCCGCCGCGCTGGTGCTGCAGTCGCTGGCCTACGTGCTGCTGGCCCTGCGCGGCCGCGTGCCGGACATGCTCTCCATCGTGGCCGCCAACGGCCTGCTGTCCAGCGTGTTCGCCTGCCTGCTGGCGGCCGTGTGCCAGTTCCACCGCCGGCCGCTGCCCTGGGGGCGGCTGATCGGGCCGGTCGTGCTGACCCTGGCGCTGTTCGTGGCGTTCCTGAAGGACTACGAAATGCGCCTGATGCTGGCGGGCGTGGTCTTTCCCGCGCAACTGGCCCTGGTGCTGTGGACGCTGTGGCGCTATCCGTCGCCCGGACGCGGCGCCGGCCTGGTGGCGCTGGGCATCGTGCTGCAGATGTCGGTGCTGGTGGTGCGCGCCGTGGCCGCGGCGACGGGCGCCATGCCGCTGAACGGGCTGCTGCAGGGCGGCTGGCTGCAGCACGCCACGTTCCTGTCCACCTTCATCGCCGTGCAGGCCTCGTCGTTCGGCTTCATCTTCATGGCGCGCGACCGCGCCGACGACACCAACCGCCGCATGGCCGCGCGCGACCCGCTCACGGGCGTGGCCAACCGCCGCGCGGCCATCGCCGCGCTGGACCGCGACATCGCCCGGGCCATCCGCACGCGCGAGCCGCTGTCGCTCATGATGGTGGACATCGACCACTTCAAGCGCATCAACGACGGGCTGGGCCACCTCGTGGGCGACCAGGTGCTGTGCCGCGTGGTCGACGCCATGGGCGAGCGCCTGCGGGCGCAGGACATGATCGGGCGCTACGGCGGCGAGGAGTTCCTCGTGGTGCTGCCCGACACGCCGCTGCACGGCGCGCGGCAGCTGGCCATCCAGCTGTGCCGGGCGATCGAGCAGACGCGCTTCGACCTGGGCGGGCACACCGTGCCGGTCACCCTGAGCATCGGCGTGTTCGGCGGACGCATCGAGGAGGGTGACAGCTGGGACATGCTGATCGCCGCCGCCGACCGCGCCATGTACGAGGCCAAGCGCAGCGGACGCAACCGCGTTGCCGTCGCGGGCGATCTGCGCGGGGTGGTGCCCGCCTCCGCACTGCACGACAATCCGGAAACCCTTCCTCCACCGGAGCGGTGAACTGCAACGCACCGGCGCGCCCGCCGGATGCCGCGGCCGGTGGCAGGATCTTTTCCTGGAATGCCCCCGAGGAACCGCCATGAACGCCCGCACCGCCCCCGATCTCCTGCAACCCGCCGAAGCCCTGGCCCACGTCAGCCGCCAATGGGACGGCGACATCCTGCGCCAGCTCACCGAATACATCGAGATCCCCGCCAAGTCGCCCGGCTTCGCCCCCGACTGGGAGCAGCTCGGATACCTGGACCGCGTGCTGCGCAATGCCGCGAACTGGGTCGAAGCGCAGAAGGTGGCGGGCCTCACGCTCGAGATCGTGCGCCTGCCCGGCCGCACGCCGGTGCTGTTCTTCGAGGTGGCCGCCACGCAGCCCCAGTCGAGCCAGACCGTGCTGATGTACGGCCACCTGGACAAGCAGCCCGAGTTCGAGGGCTGGCGCAAGGACCTGGGGCCCTGGACGCCCAAGTACGAGGACGGCAAGCTCTACGGCCGCGGCGGCGCCGACGACGGCTACGCGGTGTATGCCAGCATCGCCGCCGTGCAGGAGCTCAAGCGCCAGAACGTGCCGCACCCGCGCATCGTCGGCCTGATCGAGACCTGCGAGGAAAGCGGCTCGGGCGACCTGCTGCCCTACATCGACCTCCTGCGCAGCCGCTTAGGAAGCGTGGCCCTGGTGATCTGCCTCGATAGCGGCGCCGGCAACTACGACCAGCTGTGGCTCACCACCAGCCTGCGCGGCATGGCCAGCGGCACGCTCAAGGTGGAGATCCTCACCGAAGGCATCCACTCGGGCGATTCGTCAGGCCTCGTGCCCTCGTCGTTCCGCATCATGCGGCAGGTGCTGGACCGGCTCGAGGACAGCGCCACCGGCCGCCTGCTGCCCGCCAGCTTCCACTGCGACGTGCCCACCGACCGCCTGGCGCAGGCCCGCGCCACCGCCGGCATCCTGGGCGAGGAGGTGTACAAGCGCTTTCCCTGGGCGCACTACGACTGCGGCGGCTCCACCACCTTCGCGCTGCCCACCACCACCGACCCGGTGCAGGCCCTGCTCAAGCGCACCTGGGAGCCCACGCTCAGCGTGACCGGCGCCGAGGGTTTTCCGGCCCTGAAGGACGCGGGCAACGTGCTGCGCCCCTACACCGCCTTCAAGCTCAGCCTGCGCCTGCCCCCGCTGGTGGACGCCGCGCAGTGCGTGCAGGAGATGAAGGCGCTGCTGGAGGACAACGCGCCCTACCAGGCCAAGGTCACCTTCGAGGGCGGCGGCGCGGCCAGCGGCTGGAACGCGCCCGACACCGCGCCGTGGTTCGAGGGTGCGCTCAATGCCGCCAGCCAGGCCCACTTCGGCGCGCCGTGCGGCTACATCGGCCAGGGCGGCACCATTCCGCTCATGAACATGCTGAGCCAGGGCTTTCCGAAGGCGCAGATGATGGTCTGCGGCGTGCTGGGCCCCAAGAGCAACGCGCACGGCCCCAACGAGTTCCTGCACGTGCCCTACGCCAAGAAGCTCACCGCCGCCGTGGCGCAGGTCATCGCCAGCCTGCCGCCCGCCGGCGCCCAGGACGGCACGGCCACCGCCGCGGCCGCCTGAAGCCGCTGCCCGCTGCCCGCCGCCACCGTGGCCGCGGCCATCGCCAGAACCCGCCCGCGCCCCGGCGCGCAGCGCATGGGCTGCTGACGCCGGCCGCGCCCACCCCTTTTCCCGGGCGCGCCACCACATGGCGCGCCTTTTCCGACAGGCCCTAGCCCCCTTCGCATGGTCGATCCCGACGCTCCCTCCACCCTCAGCCCCTTCACCGCCGCCGATGGCGAAAACCTCGCGCTGCAGGACTGGCCGCTGCCGCACGCCGACGCGCGCGCCACCGTGCTGCTGGTGCATGGCCTGGGCGAGCACGTGGGCCGCTACGACCGGCTCGCCCGGCGGCTGAACGCCTGGGGTTTTGCCGTGCGCGGCTACGACCAATACGGCCATGGCGAATCGGGCGGGCTGCGCGGCGCCCTCACGCCCCCGAACCGGCTGATGGTGGACCTGGCCGACATCGTCGATGCCACCCGGGCCCGCATGCCACCCGGCCAGCCGCTGGTGCTGCTGGGCCACAGCCTGGGCGGGCTGGTGGCCGCCAGCTTCGTGGCGCAGGCGCTGCGCCCCGTGGAGGCGCTGGTGCTTTCCTCTCCCGCGCTGGACCCGGGCCTGAGCTGGACGCAGAAGTTCCTGGTGGCCACCCTGCCCCGCGTGCTGCCGAACCTGCGCCTGGCCACCGGGATCGACCCCGCCCACCTGTCCCACGACCCCGCCGTCATCGCGGCCTACCGCGCCGACCCGCGGTGCCACGACCGCGTCGGTGCCGGGCTCGCGCGCTTCATCGCCTACACCGGCCCGGCCGTCGTGGCCCGCGCCGCGCAGTGGAGCGTGCCCACGCTGCTGATGTGGGCGGGCGCCGACCGGCTGGTCAACCCCGCCGGCAGCCGGGCCTTCGCCCGCGCCGCTCCGCCGGGCGTGGTGCACGCGCAGGAGTTCGCCCTGGCGTACCACGAACTGTTCAAGGAAAGCCCGGAGCACGCCGCACCGGTGTTCGCGGCCTTGCAGCAATGGCTGGACGCCCGCTGCCCCGCGCCAGCGGCCTGGAGCAAAATCGGGCTCCAGCACAATAACCACTAGGGCATATTGCTACATTTTTAATAGCAATTTGCAGAAGCCCCGGCGGGGCCGGGTCACAGGAAAGCGGGAGGCCCCTTGTCGGCCTTGCTTTCCACCGGGTTGGCCAGCAGCCAGTTGGCCGGGTACTGGCGCATGAACTCCCGCGCCTTCTCCGGCCGGGCCGACAGCCAGGCGCCGTAGGCGCCTTCGTTGAGCAGGGCCGGCATGCGCTTTTCGCTGCCGGGCGGCTGGTAGCGGTGGATCAGCGCATGGCTGTTGGCGTTCACGGTGAGCACGGTGTAGCTGACCAGCTCCTCGCCCTCGGGGCCGGTCCAGCGGGCCCACAGCCCCGCCGCGCCCATCGGCAGGCCATCGACGCGCGCGATGCGCGTGGGCACGGCCTTGCCGCTGCGCCAGTCGTCCTCGAAAAACGCCGCCATGGGCACGATGCAGCGCTGGCCTTTCAGCCACGCCTCGCGGAACGGCGTGGCGGTGGAGACCGTCTCGGAGCGCGCGTTCACCAGCTTGGGGGCGCGCAGCCGCCCGTCGGAGGCCGATTTCACCCAGTGCGGTACCAGCCCCCACTGGGCGTGCACCAGTTCGCGCGCCAGCCGGGGGGCGCCGTCCGCATCGGGAGCGGCATCGGGATCTGTCCCGGCCGCCGATTCGGCATCGCCCGGCAGGGGATCGGTGGGCACCGGCCCGGGCGTGCCCGGCGGCGGCGCCACGGCGCGGATGAAAAAGCCGGGCTTGCGGGGCTTCACGTAGCGTTCGCCGCGCGTGTCCGGCGGCTCCACGCCGAAGGCCTCGCGGTAGGTTTCGGGCAGGGGCAGGGTCTCGTAGCGCGTGGTCATCCGGGGATCGTACCTGCGCCCTCGCCCGCCGCTTCGCACAGGGGTGCCCACACGGCCTGGTCGCGCCCCTGCGCCTTGGCCGCATAGAGCGCGCGGTCCGCCCGCTCCAGCGTCTGCTCGATCGACTCGCCCACCACGTGCTGCGCCAGGCCGATGGAGACGGTCAGGTGGATCGGCGCCGAGCCCGGATGCGTGAGCCGCAGCGCCGAGACGGTTTGGCGCACCCGCTCCAGCAGCGCGCTGGCATCGGCCGGCTGGGTGTTGCACAGCATCAGCACGAACTCCTCGCCGCCCCAGCGCGAGAGCACGTCGGAGTCGCGCACGCTGGCTTTCACCGAGCGGGCGAAGGCCTGCAGCGCGCGGTCACCCGCCGCATGGCCATGGGTGTCGTTGATGGCCTTGAAATGGTCCAGGTCCAGCTGCACCAGCACCAGCGAATGCCCGCTGCGCGCGGTGCGGCGCTGCTCCAGCCGCATCAGCTCGATCATGTGGCGGCGGTTGAGCAGCCCGGTCAGCTCGTCGTGCGTGGCCAGCTCGCGGATGTGCTCCAGCGCCTCGGCCAGATCGTGCTTTTGCTGGCGCAGCTGCTGGCGCGTGGCCTGCACCCGCGTGGTGAGGAAGGTGCTGCCCACCAGCACCACGAGGATCATGATCGCGTAGGCGGCGGCCATCGCGGGGCCCTGGTGCAGGTCCTCGCGCAGTTCCAGCAGCACGCCCCCGGCCCCGAACGCCGCGAGCGAATAGAACAGCACCCCCACCATCTGCCGCGTGGACAGACCGAAGATCCCGAACATCAGGATCACCGCCAGGATCGGCAGCGTGATGCCCCGCGCCGGCCCCGCGATCACGAAGGCCGCGGCGTTGCAGGCCACGGCATAGAGCATCTGGAACAGCGTGAGCGAAGGGTCGCGAAAGCGCCGCGACACCCCGCTGCGGATCAGCGTGAAGACCCCGATCAGGCCCGAGATGCAAAACAGCGTCCACCAGCGGACCCATTGCGCATCCGCGATGCCCGCCCGCGCCACGATGTGCATCGCCACCACGCAGCACAGCATGAGCAGCCCCGCCAGTCCCGCCATGGCCGATCGCACGCGCAGGCGCCGTTCCGTGCCCAGCAGCCCATCGAGCACGCGGGACGGGGTCGGGAACAGGGCGCGGTCGCGCCATCTCGCAAGCCGTGGCGGCAAGGGGTCTCCTTGGAGTGGGTCGCAGGCCAGGCCGGCCATCGGGCGGCCCACGGCGCCGCCGGGTGGGCCAGCACCGATGGTGCCTGCGGAATTCTAGGAGTCCTGTCGCCCGCGCGCCCACCCGCCATGGGAGGGTTTACACCCATCCCTCTGGCCCGGCCTTGCCACGCGGGCCCTGCCCTGTCGCTGTCAGGGGACGGCCGCGAGCCGTTTCTTCATCGACGGTGCGGGGTGCAGCGCATAGCCCCCGCGCTCGTAGAACGCGATGGCCTCGGGCCGTGCGTCCAGGAACACCAGGGCCATGGCGCGTGCCTGCGCATCGGCTTCGGCGTAGGCCATCAACGCCCGGCCGGCGCCGCTGCCCCGCACGGCGGCATCCACCACGAGGTCATCGACATGCAGGTAGGCTCCGCGCGCCAGGGTCTGCACGGGCCGCATTCCCATGACCCCGACCAAGGCGCCGCCCTGGTAGGCGCCCACGAGTTCATAGCCGGCGCACGACTGCTGGCGCACGCGCCGCAGGAACTCGGCCTCGTCCAGCGCGCGCAGTTGCGCCATCACCGGATGGGCGTCCTTCCACTGCGCAGGCAGAAGCCTTTGGATTTGCAGGGCATCGGCGGGGTCTTGGGTCATGGCAATGGCATCTTTCATGCGGGCACCGGCTCCAGCACCGGCACGCCGCGCCGCTTGGCCACGGCGATGGGTGGGGCCCAGCGCGAGCCCTGGGGTTTCTTGCTGGTCACCAGGGTGATCTCGGCGGGCTCGAAGACTTCCAGGTTGTGGGTGATGGGCGTGGTCAGCACGTATTGCGCCTGGGTGGAGCGCAGGAAGTGGCCGACCAGCTGGATGTTGCGCACGTCCAGGTGGGCGAAGGGCTCATCGATGAACACGAAGCCGCCCGAGCCGCTTTCCTCGTCCTTGAGCAGGCCCACGAGCAGGATGAGCGACTTGATGACCTGCTGGCCGCCCGAGGCCTCGCCGTCGTTCATGCCGATGCTGCCCTTGCCGTCGAACGCGAAGTGCACCTTCAGGCCCGCCTGCGCGAGCACGGTGTCGTCGTTCTCCAGCAGCGGCAGGTCGGCCGCCACCTCCACGCCGGCGAGGGCACCCAGCTCCTGGATGTTCTTGCGGTAGCGCCGCACGGTGCTGCGCAGCACCTCGATGTAGCTCTCGCGCGCGTTGTGCACGGCGGTGCCGGCCTGGGCATTCTTGGCCTGGTGGTCCGACAGGCTCAGGGTCTGCTCGCGCACGGTGGTCTCCATGCGGCGGTGGCGCTCCTCCACCGTGGCGTCCTGCTCCCAGGTGTTGTGCTCCAGCTCCTGCTCCACGGACTGCAGCCGCAGGCGGGCCTGGGTGTCGTTGACGTATTCGTCCACCAGGGCCTCGCGCGTGGCCGGGGCGATCCAGCGCGGCGGAAAGCCGTGGCGCTGGCGCTGGCTGTGTCCGGCCGCGGCCACGTGGTTGCGCCGGCGGGCGGTCCATTCGTGTGCGGCGCGGTCGCTGTCGCTGCGGGCGCGCTGCAGCTGCTGCTCCAGGCGCTGGTGCTCGTCGGCGAAGGCGCGGTGGCGGTCGTGGGCGCGGGTGGCCTCGGTGTCCAGGCGCTGCCAGCGCTGGGCGGCGGCGATGCGCGCCTGCCTGGCCGCGGGCAGCACCTCGCGCGCCTGGGCGAACTCGTCGCTGCGGCGCGCCAGTTCTTCGGCGGCGCTGTGGCCTTCGAGCGCGCGGCGGGTGTCGGTGATCTGCCGCTTGAGCGCCAGCACGCGGTCCAGCACGGGCGCGAGCTGCGCATCGATCTGGGCCGCGTCGCGCTCGGCGGCGGCGCGGCGGGCATGCACGGCCGCGGCGCCGAACTGGTGCTCGCGCGGCTCCACCCACATGGAGCGGGCGCCGCGCCCGTCGTGCATGTAGGCCTGCGGCGTGATCCAGGTGCCGCCCAGGCGCTTGCCCTCGCGCGGATCGGCCACGCAGCGCAGCTGCTGCATCTGCTGCACCAGCCAGCGCGGCACGGGCGCGGTGAAGCGCACGTGGGACAGCAGCGTGCCGGGATCGCCCTTCAAGGCCTTCTCGCCCGGGCCGACGAGGTAGTGGCGGTAGCGCTCGCGCTCGCCGATCTCGTAGGCCTCGGCCAGGTCGGCCTCCTTGTCCAGCAGCACCACCCAGCGGTGGCCGCGCAGCACGCCTTCGATGGCGGCGCGCCATTGCTCGTCGGCCACCTCGACCACCTCGGCCACGAACCGGTGGCCGATGCCCTGGGCCACCAGGCGCTTGCGGAACTGCTGCACCTCGTGCGGCAGCGGCGGCAGGTGCTGGCCTTCCAGGGCCTGGAGGGCCTGCTGCGCGAGCTTGCGCCGCTGCTGCAGGGCCGATCGCTCGTCCTGCGCCTCGGCCTCTTCGGCCTGCAGCCGGGCCAGGTGGGCCTGCAGCTCGTCGGCGTTGCTGCCCTTGTCCACCAGCGCCAACAGCTCCTGCTCGCGCTTGGCGAGCTGCTCCAGCGGCGATTCGTGGCGCGTGGCGTCGTCCAGCGCAGTGCGGGCCTCGTCGCGCTCGGCCAGCAGCCGGGTGGCGTCGGACTGGGCGCGGGCGCTTTCTTCGATCAGCGTGAGCAGGCGCTTGTTCTGCACGGCCTGGTCGGCCAGGGCGCTGCGGTGCTGGGTCTTTTGGCGGCGCAGTTCGCGCGCCTGCCTGGCCAGGGCCTCGCGCTCGCCATGCCAAGCCAGCACGGGCAGCACCTCGGTGGCCAGACGCTCGCGCTCGGCCACCTTGAACTGCCAGCTCTGGTAGCTGGCCACGCGGTTTTGCAGCTCGGCCAGCTGCGCGCGGCCGTGGTCGAGCTCGCGCTCGGCCTGGGCCATCTCGCGCACGAGTTGCTGCTGGTGCTCGCGCGCCTGGTCGTAGGCATCGAGCACCTGCTGGTCGCCGAACACGTCGAACACCAGGCGCAGCAGCTCGCGCGGGCTGAATTCGCACAGGCGGTCGGTCTGGCCCTGCTCCAGCGAGAGCACGCGGGCGATGGCGGGCGACAGGCCCGCCGCGCCCAGCACGCGGCCCCAGGCCTCCACGCCCATGAACCCGAGGTCTTTCTCGGGCGTGTCGCGCAGTTGTTCGATGCCCACGTCGCCGTCGAGCAGGCAGTAGCGGCGCTGCCAGTCGCCGCCGTTGCGGTCGATGCGGCAGGCCAGCGTGACCTGGTCGCCGTACAGCAGGCGCCGCGCGAACGGGCGGCTGGAGGTCTGGCGGCCCTGGGGCCGGTTGTCCACCACGGCGCGCAGCCAGGCGGTCTGCGCGCCGGCGTGGCGCGCGTAGGTGCGGTAGTCGCGCGGGGCCGAGCAGCGCAGGCCCAGCAGGGTGCGCATGGCATCGAGCAGCGTGGTCTTGCCCGAGCCGTTGGGCCCGGCGATGGTGATGATGGACGCATCGAGCGGCAGGGCCACGCGCTGGCAGTAGTCCCAGTGGACGAGTTCGAGGGTTTGCAGGTGGAACATGGGGGCGCGGGGTTCGTCGTCGGTCAGGCGGCGGGCGCCGGGGTGGGGTCCGTGGCGGACGTTGCAGCGCCCGGCGTGGCGGCGGCCTCGCTGCGCTCGCGCGCCAGCACGTCGGCCAGGGCGCCGTCGAGGATGCGCGGGGCCATCACGTCGTAATCGAGCAGCACGTCCAGCAGCGGGCCTTCGGCGATCTCGTCCTGGCGGCGCAGGATGAAGCCGTGGCGCTCCAGCAGCTTGAGGTTGGCATCGAGCCGCATCTTCTTGCCCAGCTGGTTGCCGTAGTCCTCCAGCAGGGTCTTGTACGACAGCACGGGGCTCACCAGCCGCGCGGACGGCAGCGGCTTGGCGCCGGGGAACATGTCGTTCTGGCCCTCGTCGGCCTGCTCCACGCGGCTGGTCTGGCGCTCGCGCTTCGGTAAAACGATCAGCGCCCACAGCACCACCAGCAGCGCCTGCGCGTCGCGCGGCAGGTCGAGGTTGTTGTTGGCGTTGACGCCGGCCTCGCCCAGCACGGCGGTCTGCGCGGGCGGCAGCAGGGCCACGCTCACGTGGTCGGCGTAGATGCTGTCCATGAAGCGCAGGCCCACCTGGGCCAGGCGCTGCTCGACCAGGGCGAAGAGTTCGGCATCGACCAGCGCGCGCTTGACGCGCGGGTGGCTGCGCGGCAGCCAGCGGCGCGTGAGGAGTTCGGCAATCAGCAGGGCGGCATCGTCCATGGGGGTCTTCAAAGGGTCTCGGGGCCGAGGTTCGGCGAAGGGTCGGGCGCGGTGGCGGCCTTGGCCGGTGCGTCGGCCGGCACGGCGGTGGCGGGCACCATGCGGCCCTGGCTCAGCAGCTCCACCTGGGGATGGTCGATGGCCTCGGTGGCGGCCTCCCACTGCACGCGCCAGGGCAGGCGCGCCAGCGCGCCGGTGGCGCCCGGCAGCACGCCGGCCTGGGGGTCGCCCAGCAGGGGCAGCAACTGGGCCTTGTAGGCGACCTGGGCGTAACGGGCATCGGCGGGCGTGGCGCCCAGCAGCGCCGCGGCCACGCCGTGCGGCACCGCCTCGCCATTCCCTTCGATCGACCAGGCCTGCAGCAGGGCCGACAGGTCGCCCAGCTCGCTCGGCAGGGCCACGGCGGTGAGGTTGCCGGCCGGCGCCGGCTGCGCGCCAGGCAATTCCTCTGCCGGGCCGGCAACGGGGCGATCGCGTTCGAACTCGGCCTCGGTCACATCCAGCAGCTCGTGCGGGGCCAGGGCCGACAGGCCGGCGGGCACGCCCAGGGCGCCTTCCAGCAGCGCATGGGGCGAGCGCACGGTCTGCAGCCAGCGCTTGACGTCGGTGCTGGTGATGCCGGTGGTGCCCAGGGTCACGCGCTGGCGGTCCACCTGCTGCAGCGCGCGGTTGAACTGGCTGGCCATGGCCAGCAGCCGCGACTGGGCCTGCCCCAGCCCGCGCGCGGCGCGCTCCAGCGCGATGTGGCCGTGCGCGTGGCCGATGATGGCGGTGATGGCCTCGGAGGCGCGGTCGATCAGCACCGCTGCGCGGTCGTAGCGCTGGCGCGCGGCGCGCAGGCGGAACTCCGACCCGCTGGCGATGGCGTCGGCGAATTCGCCGTGCAGCCGGGTGAGCTGCGCCTGCAGCAGCTGCACTTGGCCCGCATCGAGCGCGCCGAGCTGGTTGGCGCCCACCACCTGGCCGAGCAGCGCGGCCAGCTCGCCGCCATCCTCGTCCCCGCCGCCGTCGCTGGCCAGGGGCGCCAGCAGGCCGGCCACGCGCTGCGCGAGCGGCGGCAGCGCATAGGTGCGGGCGCTGTCGTCCCAGGCCAGCAGGCCCACGTCGCGAAAGCGCTTGAGCACGGTGTCCA
Source organism: Acidovorax sp. BLS4 (assembly GCF_032929295.1). Lineage (NCBI taxonomy): Bacteria > Pseudomonadati > Pseudomonadota > Betaproteobacteria > Burkholderiales > Comamonadaceae > Acidovorax > Acidovorax sp. BLS4. The sequence continues at coordinate 2,513,532 of NZ_CP136797.1, read as the reverse complement.
GCGCCTCCGGGCGCAGGGCGTGGAAGATCTCGTCGATGCGCTCGCGCGCCAGCGTGGCCTCGCCCTGGCGCGCCAGCTGCAAAAAGGCCCACAGCCGCAGCTGCACCAGCGCCGCCGGGCCGTGGAACAGCCCGCTCAGCGCCTGGGTGACGGCCTGCTCGCGCGCAATGCGCCACAGCAGGGCGGAATCGCCCGCCGCATCGGCATCCCGGAAAAAGTCGAACAGCCCGCCCTCGTTCTCCGCCCCTCCAGGCCACGGCGCCTCGGCCGCCAACACAGTGCTCTCCATGCCGTCCTGTTCAGTGTTCCGTCGTCATTCGAAGGCCAGCTGCGCCAGCGCGGCGACCGAAGCGGTCTCGGCCCGCAGCACGCGCGCGCCCAGGCTGGCCGGCGCGAAGCCGTGGGCCAGCGCCAGGTCTTCCTCCTGCGCGGTCAGCCCGCCCTCGGGGCCATGCAGCACCTGCACGCGGCCGGCGCTGCCGACCGCCTCGCGCAGCGGGCGGGAGCCGTCCCGCAGCGACAGCACGAGGCGCGCCAGGCCGCCCTCCTCCGCGTGGGCGTCGGCCGCGTGCGCGCGCAGCCAGTCGGCCAGGGCCAGCGGGGCATGCACCTCGGGCACCCGGTTGCGCCCGCACTGCTCGCAGGCCGCCACGGCGATCGCCTGCCAGTGGGCCTGGCGCTTTTGCGCGCGCTCGCCCGACAGTTTCAGCACGCTGCGCGCGGCGGCCACCGGCTGGATGCTGGCCGCGCCCAGTTCGGCGGCTTTCTCCACGAGCCAGTCCATGCGCTCGTTGGCCGGCATGCCCACCACCAGGTGCACGGCGCGCGCGGCCTCGCGCTCCACGGGGTCGTGCGCGCCGACCTCCACGTCCACATCGGAGCGGCCCATGCGGGTGATGGTGGCGGCGTATTCGCCCCCGCGCCCGTCGAACAGCGTGATCGCGTCGCCGGGCTGCAGGCGCAGCACCTGCACGTGGCGCGCGGCCGAAGGCGGCAGCGCCAGCGCGGCGCCGCCCGCCAGGGGCAAGGGGCAATGGAAACGGGGCATTTGCTACTATTTATAGCTACACGCCCTAGTAATGATTGCGGCGGTAGCGGTTTTGACTCAAACTCTTCCGAAAGCGAAGCCGGTGGCTTCCTGCGTGCCTTCGATCTCGTCCACCAGCCGCAGCAGCGGCTTGAGCTCGCGGTAGCGGCTGGCCGTCGCGCGGATGTAGCCGATGAAACGCGGCGTGTCCGCCAGGTACTTGGGCTTGCCGTCGCGCAGCGTGATCCGCGCGAAGATGCCGGCCACCTTCAGGTGCCGCTGCAGACCCATCCATTCGACCGCGCGGTAGAACTCGCCGAAGTCCGCGCCCCAGCCGCTGGCGCTCGCCGCACCGACCAATCCCGACTTTCGCGCCTTTTCCCAGTAACGCACGGTAATGTCGATGACGAAATCCTCTTCCCAGCTGATGAACGCATCGCGCAGCAGGCTGGCGATGTCGTAGGTGATGGGGCCGTGCACCGCATCCTGAAAATCCAGCACGCCCAGCGGCCCGCCCGCCGGGGGCGCCATGAGGTTGCGCATCATGAAGTCGCGGTGCACGAACACGCTGGGGGCTTCCAGATTGTTGGCGACCAGCACGTCGAAGGTCTTGGCGAGCACGCCCTGCTGCGCCTCGGTGAGCGCCACGCCGCGGTGGCGCGCCAGGTACCAGTCGGGAAAAAGGGCCAGTTCGCGCCGCAGCAGGGCCTCGTCGTAGGGCGGCAGCACGCCGGGGCGCGAGGCCTGCTGCCATTGCAGCAGCACGTCGCTGGCCTGCAGGTACCAGGCGTGCGCCGCCTCGGGCGCCGCGGGGTCGAGCCGCTCGATGACAGTCTGCGCGCCCAGGTCGGACAGCAGCATGAAGCCGTGGGGCGCGTCCCAGGCCAGCACCTCGGGCACGTGCAGGCCCGCGTCGGCCATCAGGCGCTGCACGTAGGCGAAGGGGCGGCAATCCTCCTTGTCCGGCGGGGCGTCCATCACGATGCGGCTGGTGCCGTCGGCGGCGTCGATGCGCAGGTAGCGGCGAAAGCTCGCGTCCGCCGAGGCGGGGCGCAGGCTCGCGGGGTGCAGGCCGTGCGTGGCGGCCAGTGGCGCCAGCCAGGCCTCGAACGCGGTGCGGCGGGCGGCGTCAGGCCAGGCGACGGCGGGAAAGGCGGAAGCGGCAGCAGCGGCGCCGGCCGGGGCCGGATCGGCCACGATGGGGGAAGGAGGGTGGCTCATGGATAATCCGATTTTACAAACCCGGCCTGCCCGGACCGGGTGGCCTGCGGTGCCTGCTCCGCGCCGCCGACCGGCTGATTCCATGGACATCCCTTCCTTGCCCGATCCGTTCCGACCGACGCCCCCCTTCCTGCCCGCCCGCCGCGGCGCTGTGGCCCACCGTCCCTCGGCGCCCGCGTTCGAGCGCCGCGCGGTGGCCCGCCTGATCGCCTGGATGCTGTGCGGCGCGCCCCTGGCAGCGCTCGCCCAGTCGGAGGCCGAGCCCGGCGCACCCGCCGTGCCCGAGGCAGCGCCCGCCCTGCGCGCCAGCCCCCTGCTGCAGGAAAAGATCCCCGAAGCCGTTCGCCCGCAGTTGCCGATCTTCGTGAAAGGCGACAGCGTGACCGGCCAGCCGGACATCAACGCCGTCGTCGAAGGCAATGCCGAACTGCGCCGCGGCGACACCATCATCCACGCCGACCGGCTGGAATACGCGGTGCCCGACGACCTCGCCAAGGCGCGCGGCCAGGTGCGCATCAACCGCGCGGGCAACGTGTACGAAGGCTCGGAGCTGGAACTGCGGGTCGACGCCTTCTCGGGCTACTTCGATGCCGCCAACTACCGCTTCCTGATGAACGGCGCCCACGGCGAGGCCAGCCGCGTGGACTTCATCGACCGCGATCGCTCCGTGGTGCACAACGCCACCTACACCACCTGCCAGAAGAACGACGAAGCCACCTGGCAGCCCGACTGGGTGCTGCGCGCGCGGTCGATCCGCATCGACAACGAAGAGCAGGTGGGCACGGCCGACGGCGCGGTGCTGGAGTTCAAGGGCCTGCCCATCCTGCCCATCCCGCACATCACGTTCCCGCTGTCCGACCGCCGCAAGTCGGGGCTGCTGCCGCCCACCGTGGCCATCGACAACGTGAGCGGCGTCGAGTACGCGCAGCCCTACTACTGGAACATCGCGCCCAACCGCGACGCCACCATCACGCCCACCGTCATGTCCAAGCGCGGCGTGAACCTGGGCGGCGAATTCCGCTACCTGGAGCCCACCTACCGGGGCGAGCTGCGCGGCGATTACATGCCGAACGACAAGCTGCGCGACCGCGACCGCTGGGGCTACGGCCTCAAGCACAGCGGCACGTTCGATACGCCGCTGGGCGGCTTGAACTTCAACATGGACGTGAGCCGGGTCAGCGACGACAACTACTGGCGCGACTTCACGCGCAACGTGACCGGCATGACCCAGCTCACCCAGCGCCTGCTGCCCGGCGACGCCACGCTGTCCTGGGGCAAGGACGACATGTCGCTCAGCCTGCGCACCCTCAAGTGGCAGACGCTGCAGGACGTGAGCGCGCCCATCGTGCCGCCCTACGACCGCATGCCGCAGCTGCGCTGGGGCTACAACCCCACCATGCTGCCTTACGGCCTGGATGCCAGCGTGGAGGCCGACTACACCAGCTTCCATGCGGACCGCGCCCTCACCGGCCAGCCCAACGCCCAGCGCAGCTACGCCATGGCGCAGATCAGCCGGCCATTCCTCGCGCCCGCCGGCTTCATCACACCGCGCGTGCAGTTGCACGCCACGCAATACCAGTTCGACAGCCCGCTGGCCAACGGCCAGCGCAACGCGCAGCGCACGCTGCCCACGTTCAGCCTGGACAGCGGCCTGGTGTTCGAGCGCGATGCGCGCTACTTCGGCCGCAACTTCCTGCAGACGCTGGAGCCGCGCGCCTTCTACACCTACACGCCCTACCGCGACCAGAGCCTGCTGCCGGTGTACGACACGGCGGCCAACGACTTCAACTTCGCCACCATCTACACCGAGAACGGCTACGGCGGCAACGACCGCCTGGCCGACAACAACCTGCTCACCCTGGGCGTGACCACGCGGCTGCTGGACCCGGACGACGGCGCCGAGGCGGCCCGCTTCGGCATCGCCCAGCGGGTGCGGTTCTCCGACCAGAAGGTCGTGCTGCCCGGCGAGTCCACCGTCAGCGAACGGCTGTCGGACGTGCTGCTGGGCGCGGGCCTGAACTGGACGAAGCAGTGGGGCTTCGACTCCACGGTGCAATACAACCCCAAGACGGGCCGCTCCATCCGATCCACCGTGGGCGCGCGCTACAACCCCAGCGCCTACCGCGTCATCAGCGCCGCCTACCGCCTGCAGCGCGGCACCAGCGAGCAGATCGACGTGGGCTGGCAATGGCCCATCAACGACCTGTGGGGCGACAAGGGCCAGGACCTCGGCCCGGGCCGTGGGCAGGGCCCTGGCCGCTGGTACACCGTGGGCCGCCTGAACTACAGCATGCAGGACCGCAAGCTGGTGGACACCGTGGTGGGCTTCGAATACGACAGCTGCTGCTGGGTCGGCCGCGTGGTGCTCGAGCGCCTGCAAAGCAGCGTGACCACGGCCAACACCCGGCTGCTGTTCCAGATCGAGTTCGTGGGCTTTTCCCGCCTCTCGCTCGGCTCCAACCCCCTCACCAGCCTGAAGCAGAACATTCCGCGCTACCAGTACCTGCGCGAGCAGACCAGCACGCCCAGCCGCTTCACCAATTACGACTAACCCGACACCTGCCAACCACATGAACCATCGCGCTTTCACCCTGGGCCTGGTGTGCCTGGCCACCCTGGCCTCCCTCGCACCCGCGGGCGCCTCCGCGCAAGGACTGCGCGCCTCGGGCGCTGCCGGCGGCACCGGCGGTACCGGGCTGTCCTCGCGCGCCCTGCCGCCCGTCACCGTGCCCGACGCCCGCACCGGCGCAGACCGCAGCGGCATCCGCCAGGCGGACTACATCGTGGCCGTGGTCAACACCGCCCCCATCACCAACAACGAGGTGCAGACCCGCGTGGCGCGCGTCGAGCAGCAGTTGGCCGCCCAGGGCGGCGAGCGCCCGCCCCGGGACGTGGTGGCGCGCGAAGTGCTCGAGCGCGTGATCAATGAAAAGATCCAGGTGCAGATGGCCAACGAAAGCGGCATCAAGGTGGACGACATCGCCGTCTCCCAGGCCGAGCAGTCGGTGGCGCGCCAGAACAACGTGAGCCTGGAGGAAATGCACCGCCGCCTCGCGATCGACGGCATCAGCAAGGACCGCTTCCGCGAAGAACTGCGCAACCAGCTGCTGGTGCAGCGCCTGCGCGAGCGCGACGTCGAAGCCCGGGTGCGCGTGAGCGACCTGGACGTGGACCAGTACCTGCGCGAGCAGCAGTCCGCTTCCGATCCGGCCAAGGTCGAACTCAACCTGGGCCACATCCTGGTGCTCGTGCCCGAGAACGCCAGCCCCGAGGTCGTGGAGCAGCGCCGGCTGCGCGCGCAGCAGGCGGCCGACAAGGTGCGTGCCGGAGACGATTTCGGCCAGGTGGCGCGCGAGTTCTCCGATGCGGCCGAAGGCGCCTCCGGCGGCCTGCTGGGCCTGCGCCCCGCCGATCGCTACCCCGAGCTCTTCGTGCGCTCGACCCAGCAGACGCCCGTGGGCGGCATCGTCGGCCCCGTGCGGTCGCCGGCCGGGTTCCACGTGCTGAAAGTGGTGGAAAAGACCAATGCCGCCGCCCCCACCGTGGCGGTGCAAAGCCATGCGCGGCACATCTTGCTGCGTGCCAATCCGCAGCTGACCGAGACCGCGGCGGCCGCACGGCTGGCCGACTACCGCCGGCGCATCCTGGCGGGCCAGGCGGACTTCGCCACGCTCGCGCGCGAGAACTCGCAGGACGGCAGCTCCAAGCAGGGCGGCGACCTTGGATGGGCCAGCCCGGGCCGCTACGTGCCCGAGTTCGAGGAAGCGCTCAATGCGCTCAAGCCCGGCGAGATCAGCGAGCCCATCGTCACGCGGTTCGGCGTGCACCTGATCCAGTTGCTGGAGCGCCGCGAGGCCAAGCTCACCCAGCGCGAACAGCGCGACATGGTGCGCGACGTGGTGCGCGAAAAGAAGCTGGACGAGGCCTACGCCACCTGGGCGCAGGAAGCCCGGGCCCGCGCGTATGTGGAATACCGCGATCCGCCGCAATGACGCGCCGCCTGCCCACGCGCCTTCGCCGCGCAGCGCCATGAAGCACATCCCGCGCAAGCGCTTCGGCCAGCATTTCCTGTCGGACCACGGCATCATCGATGCCATCGTGCGCGCCATCGGCCCCGAGCCGGGCCAGCCCATGGTGGAGATCGGTCCCGGCCTGGCCGCACTCACGCAGCCGCTGGTCGAGCGCCTGGGGCGCCTCACCGTGATCGAGCTGGACCGCGACCTGGCAGCGCGGCTGCGCCTGCACGGCCAGCTGGACGTGATCGAATCCGACGTGCTGAAGGTGGACTTCGCCCAGGTCGCCCAATCGCTGAACGTGCCCAAGGTGCGCGTGGTCGGCAACCTGCCGTACAACATCTCCACGCCCATCCTGTTCCATTTGCTGGAGCAGGTGCATGTCATCGAAGACCAGCATTTCATGCTGCAAAAGGAAGTGATCGACCGCATGGTGGCGAGCCCCTCCACGGGCGACTACGGGCGGCTGTCGGTCATGCTGCAGTGGCGCTATGCGATGGAGGATGTGCTGTTCGTGCCGCCGGAGAGCTTCGATCCGCCGCCGCGCGTGGACAGCGCCGTCGTGCGCATGGTGCCCCATGCCTCGCCGGCCCCCGTATCACCCGCCCTGCTGTCCGAACTGGTGCAGGTGGCCTTCAGCCAACGCCGCAAGCTGCTGCGGCACACGCTGGGCCGCTGGCTGCAGGAGCGCGCCTTCCCGGGCACCTTCGATACCCAACGCCGGGCCGAGGAAGTGCCAGTGCACGAGTACGTGGCCCTGGCTCAGTCACTGCACCCTGCCTGAGCGCAGGCGGTGCAATGCGGGGACCGGGCCACCCGGCCCCGTGCACTGAAAAGAGTCAAGCGCGGCAAGCAGTGGCCTGAGGGCCCTGCCTGTCGCGCATGACCGCCTGAGGTCAGGCGGCGGCGAGCCAGTAACCCGCGTTGAACGGGCTGCTCATGCGCAGCGCCAGGGGCGATACGTCAACGAGCTTGTCGGTCGGCATTTTTTCCGCGGAAGGATCGACTGCGATTTCAATGGGCTGCGCTGCGGCGGTCTCGTTAGCCTCGTTCGCCCGTTCTGCCTGGCTGGTGGATGCAGAACGGGCTACAGAAAAGAATAGAAACACCGGAACGGTATCTTTCGATCGCTCCAGTAGTCCGCCGCTTCGCGGAAGATGTCGAGCAACTGCTCGCGTGCTTCCTTGTCGAACTTCACCGTGGTCGGAATCTGCTCCAGCACCACGATGAAGCCCGGTTGCGGGCCCGATTTATGCAATGGGTCCGTCATGCAGTCGTACAGCGCGTCGAAGTTCTTTCCGAAGTGCGCCGGGAACATGAACTGGCCTGCGATCAGGTCCAGCACGTCCTGTTTGGTTTGTGCGTGTGCAAGGTTGGCGTACAGGAAGTGTTGGCCGAGCGCCTTGGCCGACTCTTGCAGGTCTTGCACGCGAAAAGCGCGAATAGACTGCACGATGTTGGGGCGCACGCCACGCAATGGGTTTTCCTGATCGTTACGAAGTGGCATTTCCATCTCCGCTGCTCTTTCTTTATGTAGTCACCAATGAGGAATATCCGGAAGTTCGGTCCAGCGGCCCGCCACCAAGGCGGGGGGCCGACAGGCGGGCAACCGATCGCGGCAATGCCGGCGAGCGCTTTTGGCGTCCAGCGTCATTCAACAATTTTTCGAAAGCTCGCGTAGTGGTCGCCGGTGTAGTAGCAGGCATCGGGAACGCGGGGCGCTCCTCCGCACACGATGCGCCGGGCACCACGGTTCTTCGCACCCGGCGTTCTGACGGTGTATTCGCGGTAATAGCCCCGTTTTTCCAGGGGCAGCAACCGTTCGCGATTGCCGAACACCGAACCATCCTTGTCGTAAGGAAATGGTCCACCTTCGCGGATGAGCCCGTAGGTCGCCCGCCCTTGCGGGGGCAACTCGGCCAGTGCGATGGTGGTCACTCCGTCGGAAGACGGGGGTTTTCGGGCCTGTCCCGTGGTCGGGACCAGAACGAACGCTGCACCCAGTACGCACGCAAGACCTGTCTTGTACGCCTGGATGGCGATAGCCTTCAGCATCAACTACACCTTTCAGAAACTACGGGTTTACCCGAAATTTCGAGCCGTTAGTTTGACTTAATCGCCCCCAAAAAGCAAGCGCCTGCCCAATAATTGGGCAGGCGCTTTCAAGGCCAAACGCGTCTAAAAGTTAGCGCTTGCTACGTCATCACCGCTCTACCGGGAGGCATTTGCATCGGCCACCGTGAGTGCCGTCATGTTGACGATGCGGCGCACGGTGGCGCTGGCTGTCAGGATGTGCACCGGTTCCGCCGCGCCCAGCAGCACGGGGCCGATGGCGATGCCACCGCCGGCCGCCGTCTTGAGCAGGTTGTAGGAAATGTTGGCCGCGTCGATGTTGGGCAGGACCAGCAGGTTGGCGCTGCCGGCGAGCGTGCTGTGGGGCATGACCACGGCGCGCTGGGCCGCATCCAGGGCGACATCGCCGTGCATCTCGCCATCCACTTCGAGCCACGGCGCCTGGATGCGCAGCAGGTCGAGGGTCTGGCGCATCTTGACGGCGCTCGGCTGGTTGCTGCTGCCGAAGTTGGAGTGCGACAGCAGTGCGGCCTTGGGCTTGATGCCGAATCGCATCATTTCCTCGGCTGCCATGACGGTGATCTCGGCCAGCTGTTCGGCCGTCGGGTCGTAGTTGACGTGCGTGTCCACCAGGAACACCTGGCGGTCGGGCAGCAGCAGGCCGTTCATGCAGGCGTAGGTGTTCACGCCGGCACGCTTGCCGATCACCTGGTCGATGTAGTTCAGGTGCAGCGCCGTGTGGCCCCAGGTACCGACGATGAGGCCATCGACCTCGCCCTTGTGCAGCAGCATGGAGCCGATCAGCGCCAGGCGGCGGCGCATTTCGATCTTGGCGATGGGCACGGTGATGCCCTTGCGCTCGGTCATGCGGTGGTAGGTTTGCCAGAAGTCGCGGTAGCGGTGGTCGTTCTCGACGTTGACCACGTCGTAGTCCACGCCTTCCTTCAGGCGCAGGCCGAACTTCTCGATGCGCTGCGCGATGATGGACGGGCGCCCGATGAGCGTGGGCCGTGCGACTTTTTCGTCCACCACGATCTGCGCGGCGCGCAGCACGCGTTCTTCCTCGCCCTCGGCATAGGCCACGCGCTTCTTGGCGGCCGTCTTTGCGGCGGTGAAGATGGGCTTCATCGTGGTGCCGGAGGCATACACGAAGGTCTGCAGATGGTCGCGGTACGCGTCCATGTCGATGATCGGGCGCAGGGCCACGCCGCTGTCGGCGGCGGCCTGGGCCACGGCCGGGGCGATCTTCATCATCAGCCGCGGGTCGAACGGTTTGGGGATCAGGTATTCGGGGCCGAAGGCCAGCGGCTCGCCCACGTATGCGGCGGCCACCACCTCGCTCTGCTCGGCCTGGGCCAGTTCGGCGATGGCGTGCACGGCGGCGATTTCCATCTCCAGCGTGATCGTCGTCGCGCCGCAGTCCAGCGCCCCGCGGAAGATGTACGGAAAGCACAGGACGTTGTTGACCTGGTTCGGGTAGTCCGTGCGGCCGGTCGCCATCACGACGTCGCCGCGCACGGCGTGGGCGTCTTCGGGCGTGATCTCGGGATTGGGATTGGCCAGCGCGAAGATGACCGGGCGCGCGGCCATTTTGGCCACCATGGCGGGCTTGAGCACGCCGCCAGCGGAGAGGCCCAGGAACACATCGGCGCCCTCAATGACTTCGGACAGGCTGCGGGCTTCGGTCTTCTGGGCGAACAGGATCTTGTCCTCGTCCATCAGCTCGGTGCGGCCCTCGTAGACCACGCCGGCCAGGTCGGTGACGAACACGTTCTCGCGCTTCAGGCCCACCTTCAGCAGCAGGTTCAGGCAGGCGAGTGCTGCGGCGCCCGCGCCCGAGGTGACGAGGCGCACGGAACCGATGTCCTTGTTCACCACCTTCAGGGCGTTGAGCATGGCGGCGGCCACCGTGATGGCGGTGCCGTGCTGGTCGTCGTGGAAGACGGGGATGTTCAGGCGCTTGCGCAACTCGCGCTCCACGTAGAAGCACTCGGGCGCCTTGATGTCTTCCAGGTTGATGGCGCCGAAGGTCGGCTCCAGCGCGGCGATGACCTCGACGAGCTTGACCGGGTCCTTCTCGTTGATCTCGATGTCGAACACGTCCACGCCGGCGAACTTCTTGAACAGGACGCCCTTGCCTTCCATGACGGGCTTGGAAGCCAGCGCGCCGATGTCGCCCAGTCCGAGAACCGCGGTACCGTTGGAGATCACGCCAACGAGGTTTCCGCGCGAGGTGTAGCGGAAGGCGGCGGCAGGGTCCTTGACGATCTCTTCGCAGGGAGCGGCCACGCCCGGGGAGTAGGCCAGCGCCAGATCGTGCTGGTTGACCATCTGCTTAGTCGCGGCGATCGCGATCTTCCCCGGCTTCGGAAACTCATGGTACTCAAGGGCAGCCTGGCGCAGCAGGGCGCGTTTGTCGGGCGTGGCATTCACCGGGGGGGTCTCGGACATCAAGCGTCTCCAGCTCTATGAAATTCTGCCGAACCCCGCGCCACGGAGGGTTCCAGGGCGAGGTCACGTCTTCAAGGGTGTGAGATTGTAGTCAGCCCGCCGTAGAAACCCTGGTAAGCAATTCCGCTTAACCGGGGCAAAGCACCCATGACCTGGAAACCCCCAGCGCCGCTCCGCCGCTCAGGCCGGATCGAGCGGGAACACCGGCCGGCGCACGTTCCTGAACGGGAACAGCGCGTAGTTGGAACTCGTCACCCCTGTGGGACTGTCGCACTCGACCAGCGCGTGCGACAGCGGCACGAACACCGGGCGGCAGTACATGCGCGATTTGAGCAGCACGAAACGGTGGGCCGTGGGGTCCAGGCCCACGCAGGAGAACACGCCCAGGTCCCACGGCTCGTGCGTGCGCTCGGTCACCACGATGCGCGCCGCGCCGGTATCGAACAGCACCGTGCGCCCCATGGCGCAGCGCTGGCCGGTGTAGATGGGGCCGGTCACGGTGTATTCGCCATCGCTGACGGCCACCACCATGCCCTCGACCGCCACGGGCGCCTTGGCCACGCCGAGTTGCGTGAGCGGCACCTTGTTGCCCAGCCGCACCGCGATGCGCGCGCCGACGCCGGCCGCCACCAGTTCGGCGACCGCCCCGGGGTCGCACAGCGGGCCCACGGCGATGTCTTGCAGGCCGTTGGCGAGCGCCGCCTGCAGCACGTCCATGGCATCGCAGGTGCCGCCGGACATGCAGTTGTCGCTGTGGTCCAGCAGCAGCACGGGGCGGTCCGCGCCCACAGCCAGGGCCTGCGCGCGCTGCAGGGACTGATCTAGCGGCTCGCTGTCGTAGACGAACTCGGCGCGCTCGCTCCACATGGCGGCGGCGATGCGGTCGGCGGCCGCCTGGGCCGGTTCGGGATCGTCGGCCGGGGCCGTGACCACCACGCTCATGCACGGCGCCTCGATATCGGCGAGCGAAAAGCCGGCGAACACCGTCACCGCCGGAATGCCGCCGGCCTCGGCCGCGCGGGCCGCGTCCACCGCGCGCAGCATGGCACCCTGCAGCGTGGTGCTGCGCAGCGTGTGGCCCATCATGGGCAGCGGGTGCCAGCGGACGGTGTAGCGCGCCTGGCCATGCAGCATGGCCAGCAGCAGGCGCCCGGCGTGTTCGCCGGTTTCGTACATGTCGATGTGCGGGTAGGTCTTGAAGCCCACCATCACGTCGGCATTGGCGACCATCTTGGGGGTGATGTTGCCGTGCAGGTCCAGCGCCACGCCGACGGGCACGCCTGGTGCGGCGGCCCGCACGCGCTCCAGCAGGTCGCCTTCGCCGTCGGGGCTGTTCTCGGCCACCATGGCGCCGTGCAGGTCCAGCAGGATGGCATCGCAGCCCGGGGCGGCGTCCACGATGCGGCGGGTCAGTTCATCGTAGGCCGCGGCATGCACCGGCCCGCTGGGGTTGGCCATGGCCGACACGGGCGTCACCAGTGTGGCGCCCAGCCCCTTGGCCAGGTCGATGAACGCCGCCATGGCCGTGCGCATGCCCTCGTTCTCCTGCAGCGCCTGCGCGCCATAGGCGGGCGAAAAGGCCTCCAGCGGCGTGGGAACGGGCGAGAAGGTGTTGGTCTCGTGGTTGAGCCGCGCGATCAGGATCTTCATGCCGCCACCCCCGCGCTGCGCAGCATGGCCTGCAGCAGCACGTTGCAGCCGGCCTCCAGATGCTCGGGCCGGGCGTCTTCGATCTCGTTGTGGCTGATGCCGTCCGCGCAAGGCACGAAGACCATGGCGGTGGGCGCCAGGCGCGCCAGGTACACGGCGTCGTGCCCGGCGCCGCTCACCACGTCCATGGCGGTGTAGCCCAGGGCCTGGGCATCGGCGCGCACGCCTTCGACCAGTGCCGGGGCGAAGGGCTGCGGCGGAAAGTACACGACCTGCTCCACGGCCACCGGCGTGCGGTGGGCCGCGCCGATGCGCTCGCAGGCGGCGCGCAGGGCCGCGTCCATCTGCAGCAGCACCGCGTCGTCGGCGGCACGCAGGTCCACGGTCATGCGCACGCTGCCGGGGATGACGTTGCGCGAGCTGGGGAAGACGTCCAGCACGCCCACCGTGCCGCGCGCATGCGGGGCGTGGTCGAGGGCGATGCGATTGACCTCGGCCACCAGGCGGCTCGCTGCCAGCAGCGCGTCGCGGCGCAGCTCCATCGGCGTGGGGCCGGCGTGGGCCTCCATGCCCTGCACGGTCACGTCGTACCAGCGCTGGCCCAGCGCGCCCTGCACCACGCCGATCACGCAGTCGTTGGCCTCCAGCACCGGCCCCTGCTCGATGTGCGCCTCGAAATACGCACCCACCGCGGGCGTGGGAGCCGATGTGCCGGCATACCCGATGGCGGCCAGCGCCTCGGCCACGCTGGTGCCCTGCGCATCGCGCTGGGCCAGCGCATGCTCGAGCGTGAAGGCCCCGGCGAACACGCCGGAGCCCATCATCACGGGCACGAAGCGCGAGCCTTCCTCATTGGTCCACACCGCCACCTCGATCGGCGCCTCGGTGGCGATGCCAGCATCGTTCAGGCTGCGCACCACCTCCAGGCCGGCCAGCACGCCGTAGTTGCCATCGAACTTGCCCCCCGTGGGCTGCGTGTCGATGTGGCTGCCGGTCATCACCGGGGGCAGGGCATCGTTGCGGCCCGCGCGGCGCGCGAACAGATTGCCGATGGCGTCGATGCGCACGCTGCAGCCGGCCTCGCGCGCCCAGCGAACGAAGAGGTCGCGGCCTTCGCCGTCCAGCGCGGTGAGCGCCAGCCGGCACACGCCGCCCTTGGGCGTGGCGCCGATGCGGGCCAGGTCCATCAGCGATTGCCACAGGCGCGCGCCGTTCACGCGGGGTTGCAGGGCAGGGGAGAGGGTCTTCATGTCCACGGTGGTGATCCTGAAAGAGAAAGCAGAAAGCCGGTTTCGAACAAGGGGGCTCAGGCCAGGCCCACGCCCAGGTAGCGGTCCTTGGTGGCCTCGTCGGCCAGGAACGCGGCGTTGCCGGCCTCGTGCACGATGGCGCCCTGCTCGATGATGTAGTGGCGGTCGGCCAGCTGGGTGCAGACCTCCAGGTTCTGCTCCACCAGCAGGATGGCCACGCCGGCGGCCTTGATGGCTTGGAGCTGGGCCACGATCTCCTCGACGATCACGGGGGCCAGGCCCTCCACGGGCTCGTCGAGCATGAGCAGGCGCGGCGCGTTCATCAGCGCGCGGCCGATGGCCAGCATCTGCTGCTCGCCGCCCGACAGCTGCCCGCCGCCGTTGCGGCGCCGCTCCTTGAGGCGCGGAAAGATGCGGTAGATGTCGGCCAGTTGCCAGGGCGACTGCTTGCGCAGGCCCAGCAGCAGGTTCTCTTCCACCGTGAGCAGCCGGAAGATGCCCCGGTGCTCCGGCACCAGGCACACGCCGCGCTGGGCGATGCGGTGCGCGGGCAGGCCCTGCACATCGTCGCCCATGCAGCGCACGCGCCCCTGGCTGGGTGGCACCACGCCGCAGATGGCCTTGAGCGTGGTGGTCTTGCCCGCGCCGTTGCGCCCGAGCAGCGTGACCAGTTCGCCATCGTTCACGTGCAGGTCCACGCCCTGCAGCACATGGCTCTTGCCGTAGTGGGCGTGCAGCCCTTCGATCTGCAGGATCGTCATGCCTTGCCTCCGGTGATCATGTTGCCCAGATAGGCGCTGCGCACCCGCTCGTCGCTGCGGATGGCGTGCGGGTGCCCCTCGGCCAGCACGCGGCCCTGCTGCATCACGGTGACGGTGTCGGAGATGTCCATGACGATGTTCATGTTGTGCTCGATGAGCACCACGGTGTGCTCGTCCTTGAGGCCCTGGATCAGGCGCTTCATCTCGTCCAGGTCGTCGATGCCCATGCCCGAGGTGGGCTCGTCCAGGAAGATGGCTTTCGGCCCCGCCGCCAGCGCCATGCCCACCTCCAGCCGCCGCTGCTGGCCGTGCGAGAGGTTGCCGACCGGCGTGTCCGCATGGCGCTCCAGGCCCAGGCGCGCCAGCACGCTGGCCACCACGTCGGCGCGGGAGCGAGGGCCCACGGGCGCGCTCCAGCAGTTCAGGGCCTGCGCGGGCGCGGTGCCCTGCGCGGCCAGGCGCAGGTTCTCGCGCACGGGCAGGGTGAGGAACAGGCTGGTGACCTGGAACGAGCGGGCCATACCGCGCTGCACGCGCCGGTGGTCGGGCTCGCGCGTCACGTCGTGCCCGTCGAACACGATGCGTCCGCCGCTCACGCCCTTGGTGCCGGTGAGCATGTGAAACAGCGTGGTCTTGCCCGCGCCGTTGGGGCCGATCACCGAATGCACGGTGTTCGCGCGCACCTTCAAGTCCACGCCCGAGAGCGCGGCGAACTTGTCGTAGCGCTTTTCCACGCCGATGGCTTCCAGCAGGATGGGTGCGGCGGTCATGCTTTGTCTCCCGTGCCGGCGGTGGTGGCGTTCGCGCCGCCCCGAAGGCCGCGCAGGCGCCCCCATGCGGATTCCAGCAGGCCCCAAAGGCCGCGCTGCATGCCCAGGCTCACCGCCATCAGCACCACGCCCAGCAGCAGCAGCCAGCGCGGCCACAAGGTGGAGAGCCAGTCGCCCACGATGAGGTAGAAGGCCGATCCCAGCAGCGAGGCCAGCAGGTTGCCGGTGCCGCCGATCACCGTCATCACCAGGATCATCTCGCTCGTGTGGTACTCGGCACTCGCCAGCGGGGCGATGCCGGTCATCATGGCATGCAGCGCGCCGGCCAGGCCCGTTACCGCGCCCGAGATCACGAACGCCTGCAGCTTGAGCAGCCGCAGGTTGTAGCCGATGGCGCCCGCGCGCTCCTCGTTGTCGCGCACGGCCAGCAGCGTGCGCCCGAAGATCGACGCCGACACCTTCTGCAGCAGCCAGAAGGCCAGCAGGAACACCACCGCCACGAAGCCGTAGTACTGCCAGGGCGACTGCAGTGGCCACAGCGTGAACCCGCCCACGGCCAGCGAGGGGCGCGGAATGTCCATCAGGCCGTTGTCCCCGCCCGTGAGGCTGGGCAGGGAATAGGCCAGGAAATAGAACATCTGCGCGAACGCGAGCGTCAGCATCACGAAGTAGGTGCCGCGCTGGCGGATGGCCACCCAGCCCACCAGCGCCGCGCCCAGCGCGCCCGCCGCCACGGCGAGCGCCAGCGCGAGCGGCATGGGCAGCGGCCACCGCGTGAGCGTGAGGGCGATGGTGTAGCTGCCCAGCCCGAAGAAGATGCCCTGCCCGAAGGACAGCAGCCCCGTGTGGCCCAGCAGCAGGTTGCAGCCCATGGCCGCCAGGCCGTAGATCAGCACCTCGCTGGCGAGCGAGCCCGACTGCATGGTGAGCGGCATCGCCAGCACGAAGGCCAGGGCCAGCAGCAGGTGGAAGTGTTTGCGCAAGATCGTCATGGCGGTGTTCATCCTTTGCGGCCCAGCAGGCCATGCGGGCGCAGCAGCAGCACGGCGGCCATGGCGATGTAGATCATCAGGCGCGCGCCTTCGGGCCACACCGTGCTCATCACGCTCTGCACGATGCCGATCAGCAGGCCGCCGACCAGCGCGCCGCCGAAGCTGCCCATGCCGCCCACCACCACGACCACGAAGGCCACGCCCAGCGCCTCGATGCCCATGAAGGGCTCGGCGCCGCGGATCGGCGCGGCCAGCACGCCCGCGATGGCGGCGGTGGCCGCACCCAGCGCGAACACCAGGCTGAAGATGCGGAACACGTTGATGCCCAGCAGCGACACCATCTCGGTCGATTCGCTGCCCGCGCGCACCGCGCTGCCCAGGCGCGTGCCTTCGAGCACCCACCACAGGCCCACGGCCAGCACGGCGGTGAAGCCGATCACGAACAGGCGGTACTTGGGATACACGAAGCTGCCCCACATCACCACGCCCTGCAGCAGGTCGGGCACCGCCACGCTGTCGCCCAGCGGCCCCCACTGCAGGATGACCAGCTCCTGGATCGCCAGCGCCAGGCCCACGGTGACCAGGATGTGGAACTCGTGCGGCTTGGCGTAGACGTGGCGCAGCACGAGCTTTTCGGTCAGCCAGCCGAGCGCGCCCACCACGAGCGGCACCACGGCCAGCGCGAGCCAGAAGCTCAGCCCCCAGCGCGTCATCTGGTAGCAGAAATACGCGCCCAGCAGGTAGAACGCGCCGTGCGCGAAGTTCACGAAGCGCAGCAGGCCGAACACGATGGACAGGCCGACGGCCAGCAGGAAATACAGCATGCCGATGCCGATCCCGTTGATGACCTGTAGCAGGTAGATGCTCATGGAAGTGGGGCAGTCAAGGCTTTGGCCCCGCAGCTGCGGGGCGGACGGTGAAGGGCCAAGGCGCGGGGCGCAGGAAGGCGGGAGCGAGCGGTCAGCCCAGCTTGCAGCCGGTCTGGTCCAGCGGCAGGAACGACTTGCCCGAACTCACCACGTCCACGTAGTCGTCCTTGTTGGCCATGCGGGCCTTGGGCTTGCCCTTGAGCAGGTAGTAGTTCTTGAGCACCTGGTGGTCGCCCTTGCGGATCTCTTCATCTCCCGTGAGGCCCGCGTACTTCATGCCCTCCAGAGCGGCGATCACCGCCTTCTGGTCCACCGTGCCGGCCTTGAGGATGCCGTCGATCAGCAGCTTGGTGCAGATGTACGAGCCCGCCAGGCTGTAGTTGGGGTTGGACTTGAACTTGTCGTTGCTGCGCTTGACCAGCTCCAGGTTCAGCGGGGCATCGGCGGTGTGCCAGTACTGCGCGCCGAAATACACGCCGTCGCACAGGTCCGCGCCCAGCGACTCGAACTGCTCCAGCCCCGAGGCCCAGGCGATCAGGATGGTCATGTTCTTGTGCATGCCGAAGCTCACCGCCTGGCGCAGCGCATCCGACGACTGCGAGCCGAAGTTCAGCAGCAGCAGCACGTCGGGCTTGGCGGCCATGGCGTTGGTCAGGTAGCCGCTGAACTCCTTCTCGGCCAGCGAGTGGTAGCTGTTGCCCACGTGCTCCAGGCCCTTTTCCTTGAAGACGTTCTTGGCGGCCGACAGCAGGCCGTCGCCGAACACGTACTGCGGCGTGATGGTGTACCAGCGCTTGGCTTTGGGCAGCGCGTCGGCCAGCGGGCGCACCGTCTGCTCGATGGCCCCGAAGGTCGGCACCGACCAGCGGAACGTGGCGCTGTTGCAGTCCTTGCCGGTGATCTCGTCGGCCCCGGCCGTGGTGATGAAGATGCCGCCCGCCTTCTCGGCCTCCTTGCCCATGGCCAGCGATTCGGACGACAGGATGCCGCCCGCGAAAAAGCGCGTGCCCTGCTGCTGCGACGACTCCTGCACCTTGCGCACGGCCGTGGCGGGCTTGCCCTCGGTGTCCAGCACCGTGTAGGCCAGGGGGCGCTTGAGGGCCGAGCCGTACTGCTCGATGGCCAGCTTCATGCCCAGGTCGGCGAACTTTCCGTTGGCGGCGAAGGCGCCCGACATGGGCACCGGGCAGCCGAACTGGATGGCGCCGGCGGGCTGCGCCCAGGCGCTGCGCGCCAGGCCCAGCGATGCGGGCAGCGCG
Organism: Acidovorax sp. BLS4; assembly: GCF_032929295.1. NCBI lineage: Bacteria > Pseudomonadati > Pseudomonadota > Betaproteobacteria > Burkholderiales > Comamonadaceae > Acidovorax > Acidovorax sp. BLS4. The sequence goes on along the minus strand of NZ_CP136797.1, from coordinate 2,495,196 downwards.
CCCAGTGCGGAGAGTTGCAAGAGTTGACGACGGTGCATGAAGGGGCTCCTGTGGGGGTTGGGTCGGCCGGCCTGCAGGCCAGGGCACGGCTTTTTGCAAAGCACGCGGCGTGCCACGTGTTTTTCCTATTTATAGTGATAAATAGAACAAATCGCGTGCACGTAAACCCTGCCCGACCCGCCGCTGCACGGCCCTGGTGCATACACTGCACCACGGAAGCGACAGCCGGGTGCCAGGCACCGCGCTGCGCCTTGCCCCGTCTTCAACCCAGCAACGCACCCATGGCCACGAAACCGCCCGCCGGCAAGCCGATCAAGCCCCTGAAGCGCCCCGACCTGGTGGCGCAGGAAATCAAGCGGCTCATCACCGAAAAGAACCTGAGCCCGGGCGACCGCCTGCCGCGCGAGAGCGAGTTGCAGGCGCAGTTCGAAGTGAGCAAGGGCACCATCCGCGAGGCGCTCAAGTCGCTGGAGGTGCAGGGCCTGGTGACCATCTCCACCGGCCCCTCGGGCGGCGGAACCATCGCCGAGGTGTCGCTGGACCGCACGCTGCAGTTCCTGCAGAACTACCTGTTCTTCCAGGACGTGACGATCGACAACATCTACGCCGTGCGCCAGTTCTTGGAGCCCGAGCTGGCCGCCGGCGCCGTGCCGCACCTGACCGAGGCCGATTTCGAGGCGCTGGAGCACAGCATCGCCTGCTGCGATCCCAACTCCAGCAGCGAGGACCTGCTGAGCCAGCGCCGTGAGGACGTCAACTTCCACGACATCCTGGCCGCGGCCAACCCCAATCCGTTCCTGCGCTTCACCTGCGAGCTGATCAACGAGATGCTGCGCCAGCTCATCGTGTACGGCAACCGCACCCCGAAGTCGGAGCACCGGCGCTTCGGCGAGGCCAACGCCAACTTCCACCGCGAGATCGTGCAGGCGGCGCGCGCCCGGGATGCAGAAAAAGTGCGCGAACTGATGGCCCGGCACATGCTGGATGCGGCCAGCAGCGTCAAGCGCATGAAAGGTCGCATCCAGGGGCGCCTGATCCTGGACGCCGACACGCTGCGCAGCCCCCGCTCGGCCCACGTCCGCAGCCGCTGAACGGCGCGCCGGACTCCCCAAAACGCCAAAAGTTGGTGTTGGGGCGTGTTATTTTTGAATCAATTGGTATCTTCGGGAACCTTTGACATCGATTTCGCGGCTTCCGCGGCGACACTTCGCGCCTGCGGGCCCCCAATGACCGGGAAAGCGCGACCGGGAGGGCGCGGCCGGCTCGGGCACCCGATACATTCCATTTCCATTCTTTGATGCACCCATGAACGCAGTTCTTCCGTGGGCCGGCTGGCTGGCGGCCGCCATGCTGTCCGCTGCGGTCCACGCCGGGGCGAAACCCCCCATGGCGCTCGACCCCGCCCAGTGCCAGCCCCCGGACGCGGACCTTTCGCTGCCGGCGGCCTGGGAGCCCTACCGCGACGCGGTGCGCGCCTGCCCACTGGTGCAGGGCGGCGCCGCCGGGAATGCGCCGGCCAAGGCCGCCAAGGTGCGCCTGCTGGCCGTGTTCACCGACGCCCACTACCGCGGCCTGCCGCCCGATGCGCCGTGGGAGCGCTTTCCGCTGCCCCTGCTGGTGGACGACACCGGCCGCTGCGTCGGCAAATTGACCCACCTCTTTCCCGCGGACCCGCCCGAGGAACTGGACGTGGTCCCCGGCCGCTGGCGCGACGGCGTGCCGCACGAGATCCAGCTCCAGGTGCGCTCGCCCGCCGTGGGTGGCGACTACCACCTGCCCACCCTGCGGTGGGATGCCAAGAACCGCCTGTACCGGCCGGCAGCCTCCGGGCCCGCCTCCGCCAAGCCCCCGACGCCCCCGGACCAGGACAAGACCCCATGCCCGTAGACGCCACTGCGGTCGCGAAGCTGAAGCAGGCCTGCGACCAGGCCGCCGACCTCCATCCCAACTCCTGCAGCCACGCCGTCTGGCACGTGATCAAGCAGTACCTGCCCGACCAGCCCTACATGAGCGCCAACGCGCTGATGGACCACGTGCAGGGGCAGCGCCACTGGCGCTCCGTGCCCGCCTCGCAGGTGGGCGACCTCGCGCGCGGCGGGGCGGTCATCGTCGGGGGCAAGAAGGAGTCGGGCAACGGCCACGTCATCGTGGTCTACCCGGGCCCCGACAAGGCCGCCGGCGGCTATGCCTACACCCGCGGCGGCAAGACCGAAACGCTGCGCACCCGCGGCAGCTACCCGCCCGCGATGTCCACCTCGCTGGGCAACTGGGAAGGCGCCCGCAGCAAGGGCGACAAGACCATCTGGGACCCCTGGGCGAGCGACGCCAAGTTCGCCAGCGTGACCTTCTGGCAGCTGGTGCAGTAAGCCGTTCGCCGCCCCGCCCGGCCCCTCCCCCGATCCGTTTTTTTCATTCACAGCAACAGGTGATCTCCATGGCCTCTCACAGCAAACTTCTGGGTCTTCTTTTCAGCGCCGCGCTCCTGGGCGGCTGCGCCAACACGTCCAACACCGAAGCCAACACGGCGGCTGCGGACGCATCGGCCCAGGCGGCCGCAGCGCCCGCCCCGGCGCCCGTCGCGCCCCCGCCAGCCCCCGAACCCGAGCCGCTGCGCATTCCCGAAGACGGCACCGTGGCCGAGTTCTCGGGCCTGGAGACCGAACTGCCGGCCGACACGCCTGCGCTGCTCGACATCCTGACCGCCGACAAGGCCGGCAACCAGCGCTGGGAGATCAAGGGCTACGCCGACCGCAAGACCGCCAAGAACGCCCGCGAGATCGCCCTGGCCCGTGCCCTGGCCGTGCGCAAGGAACTGGTGTCGCGCGGCGTGCCGGCGAAGAACCTGCGCGTGATGTTCAGCACCGACCAGGCCCGCAACGCGGTGACCGTGCTGCCGCGCTGATCGCGCGCGCCTCCGTCGCCTGCACCGGGGTCATCGCCCGAGCAGGCCACCCGGCGGCCCGGGCGCCTTGCGCGCTCCGGGCCGCTGTGCTTTGGGGGCTCAGCGGTTGCTCGGGAAGGCGAACACCGCACCTTCGCGCACGCCGGTCGAGGGCCAGCGCTGCGTGATGGTCTTGCGCTTGGTGTAGAAGCGCACGGCGTCGGGGCCGTAGGCATGCAGGTCGCCAAACAGGCTGCGCTTCCAGCCGCCGAACGAGTGGTAGGCCACGGGCACCGGCAGTGGCACGTTCACGCCCACCATGCCGACCTGGATGTGGTCGGTGAAATAGCGGGCCGCTTCGCCGTCGCGCGTGAAGATGCAGGTGCCGTTGCCGTACTCGTGGTCGTTGATGAGCTGCATGGCCTCCTGCAGCGTCTTCACGCGCACCACGCCCAACACGGGACCGAAGATCTCTTCCTGGTAGATCTTCATGCCGGGCTTCACGTGGTCGAACAGGCAGGCGCCCAGGAAGTAGCCCTGTTCATGGCCGGCCACCTGCATGCCGCGGCCATCGACCACCAGCGTCGCGCCTTCGGCCACACCGCTGTCCACATAGGCCTTCACCTTCTCGAAGTGCGCCTGGGTGACCAGCGGGCCCATGTCGTTGCCGCCGTTGTCGGTCTGGGTGCCGGGGCCGACCTTCATCTTGGCGATCTCGGTCTTCAGGCCGGCGATCACCGCGTCGCCCACGGCATCGCCCACGGCCACCAGCAGCGGGATCGCCATGCAGCGCTCGCCGCACGAGCCATACGCCGCGCCCATCAGGGCGCTCACGGCATTGTCCACGTCGGCATCGGGCATGAGCACCGCATGGTTCTTGGCGCCGCCCAGGGCCTGCACGCGCTTGCCATGCTTGCAGCCTTCCGAATAGATGTACTCGGCGATCGGCGTGGAGCCCACGAAGCTCACCGCCTTCACGCGCGGGTCGCGCAGCAGCGTGTCCACCGCCGTCTTGTCGCCGTTGACCACGTTCAGCACGCCGGGCGGCAGGCCGGCTTGCAGCGCCAGCTGGGCGATGAACAGCGTGCTGCTCGGGTCGCGCTCGGACGGTTTCAGCACGAAGGTGTTGCCGCAGGCGATGGCCATGGGCCACATCCACAGCGGCACCATGGCCGGAAAGTTGAACGGCGTGATGCCGGCGGTGACGCCCAGCGCCTGGAACTCGCTCCACGAGTCGATGTTCGGGCCCACGTTGCGGCTGTGCTCGCCCTTGAGCAGCTCGGGCGCGTAGCTGGCGTATTCCACGTTCTCGATGCCGCGCTGCAGCTCGCCGTGCGCATCGCTCAGCACCTTGCCGTGCTCGGCGGTGATGAGGGCGGCGATTTCATCGGCGTGCTCTTCCAGCAGCACCTTGAGCCTGGACATCACGCGGGCGCGCTTGAGCGGCGGCGTGTTGCGCCAGGCGGGGAAGGCTGCTTCGGCCGAAGCGATGGCCTGCTCCACCGTCGCCTGCGAGGCCAGCGCCACGCTGGTGGACGACTGGCCCGTGGCCGGGTTGAACACGGGCTGCGTGCGAGCGGTGTCGGCCACGATCTGGCCGTCGATCAGGTGGCCGATGGTGGCGGTGACGTTCTGGTCTTGGTGCATGGGAATGGAGTTCAGGGTGAAAAGTGCCCCCAGTGCATATTTCACTAGGGCTTATAGCTACAAAATGAATAGCAAACGCTGGCAGCGGGGGTCAAGCCGTCTCGGCCAGCGCATCGCCCAGGGCGCTCACCAGCCGGTCGATCTCGGCGCGTTCGCTGATGAACGGCGGCGCCAGCTGGATCGTGTCGCCGCCGTAGCGCACGTAAAAGCCCTTCTTCCAGCAGTTCATGGCGATCTCGTAGGGCCGGCGGGCCGGCTCGCCCGGCAGCGGCGCGATGGTGAAGCCCGCGGCCAGACCGTAGTTGCGGATGTCCAGCACATGCTGCGCGCCTTTCAAGCTGTGCACCGCCTGCTCGAAGTACGGCGCCAGCGCCTTGGCGCGGCCGGGCATGTCTTCCTTTTGCAGGATGTCGAGCACCGCCAGGCCGGCGGCGCAGGCCACGGGGTGGGCCGAATAGGTGTAGCCGTGCGGGAATTCGAGCATGTACTCGGGCCCGCCCTGCGCCATGAAGGTGTCGTAGATCTCCTTGGAGGCCACCACGCCGCCCAGCGGCTGCGCGCCGTTGGTCACCTGCTTGGCGAAGTTGAGGATGTCGGGCGTCACGCCGAAGGCCTCCGCCCCCGTCCACGCGCCGCAGCGGCCGAAGCCGGTGATGACCTCGTCGAAGATCAGCAGGATGTTGTTCTGCGTGCAGATCTCGCGGATGCGCTCCAGGTAGCCCTTGGGCGGAATCACCACGCCGGCCGAGCCCGAGAACGGCTCTACGATCACCGCCGCGATGTTGGAGGCGTCGTGCAGCGCGATCACGTCCAGCAGCTTGTCGGCCAGCGCCCGGCCGCCTTCTTCGGCCATGCCACGCACGAACGAGCCCATTGCCGGCTGCGTGTGCGGCAGGTGGTCCGCCTCCACGCCCTGGCCGAAGGTCTTGCGGTTGCCCACCATGCCGCCCACCGAGATGCCGCCGAAGTTCACCCCGTGGTAGCCCTTCTCGCGGCCGATCAGGCGCGTCTTGCCGGCCTGGCCCTTGGCACGCCAGTAGGCGCGCGCCATCTTGAGCGAGGTGTCGGCCGACTCCGAGCCCGAGCCGGTGAAGAACACGTAGTCGAGCCCCGCGGGCGTGAGCTCCTTGATCTTGTTGGCCAGCGCGAACGACGCCGGGTGGCCGAACTGGAAGGCCGGCGAATAGTCGAGCGTGGCGGCCGCCTTGCCGATCGCCTCGGCGACGTCCTTGCGGCCATGGCCCAGCCCCGCGCACCACAGGCCCGAGAGGCCGTCGAAGATCTTGCGGCCTTCGGAATCGGTGTAGTAGGCCCCCTGGCCCGAGACGATCATGCGCGGCGCGGCCTTGAACTGCCGGTTGGCGGTGAAGGGCATCCAGTGCGCATCCAGCCAGGCCGCGTCCATGCGCGGCGCGGTGGCTTCGGGAACGGAGTCGAGGACGGTGAAGCTCATGGTCGGTCCAATCACAAAGAAAACAAAAGGGGCGCAAGGCGCTGCCGCACAGGCCGCAGGTGGCCCTGCCAGCGGGCGGGTGACCCCATTGTTCCGGCGGTCGATAATCCCTCCAATGGACAAATATCAATGTTTACTTGACGATTCATGCAAGTAAAGCCCACCCCGCTCGCCATGCCCGACGACGCCCCGCCCCCCGCCTCGCCCACGCTGCCGTCCCCGGCGCCCCAGGCCGCGCGCGAACGCGCGGTGCTCGGCCAGTTGAGCGACATGGACCTGCGCCTGCTGCAGGTGTTCAAGAGCGTGGTCGATTGCGGCGGCATGGCCGCGGCCGAACTGGAGCTGAACATCGGCACCAGCACCGTCAGCCGCCACGTGAAGGACCTCGAAACCCGCCTGGGGCTGACCCTGTGCCGGCGCGGCCGGGCGGGCTTCGCGCTCACCCCGGAAGGCCAGCGCGTGTACGACGAAACCCTGCGCCTACTGGCCGCCGTGCAGGGCTTTCGCGACAGCGTGGACGGCATCCACTCCCGCATGGGCGGCCAACTGGCCGTCGCCGTGTTCGACAAGACCGCCAGCAACCCGGCCGCGCGCATCGGCGAAGCGATTGCCGCCTTCACCGCCCAGGCGCCGGACGTGCACCTGCAGATGCATGTGGGCTCGATCAACGCCATCGAGCGCGGCGTGATCGACGGCACCTACCAGGTGGGCATCATCCCCGCCCACCGCGCCTCGCAGAGCCTGCTGTACACCGACCTGTTCGGCGAGACCATGCTGCTGTACTGCGGCGCGGGCCACCCGCTGTTCGGGGCGGACCACTCGGCGCTCGACTGGGACGCCGTGCGCACCCACCCGTTCGCTGGCCTGGGCTACCACTCGCCCAACATGGAGCTGAGCCACCAGGCCCGCCTCACCCGCACCGCCACGGGCTTCGACCAGGAATCCATCGCCACGCTGGTGCTCTCGGGCCGCTACCTGGGCTTCCTGCCCGACCACTACGCCGAGGCGTTCGAACGCACCGGCCGCCTGCAGGCCGTACGGCGCGAGGCGCTGCGCTATGAATGCCAGTTCGTGAGCCTGCTGCGAAGGTCGCCCGAGCCGCCGAGGGCGGCGCAGGCGTTTCAGCGGTGTTTGGTGGGGGCGCATGCTTCTCGCAAGTAGCACGCATGAACGGCAGTGGACACCGTCCACGGCAGGCATGCCTGGCGGCACTTTTTTGTCATTTTGAGCTGTCTATAGCTGAGCTGCTTACACGGCAGTGAAGAGAACGGCGCGGGCAACACCTCGATGCTCACATTTCTGAGATGCGTATACGGCAGTGAAGCCGATTTGTCTGCCTCAGGTCGGGCCGCAGATTTTCTGAGCTGCCTATGCGGCAGTGAAGATCAGCAATAAGACAGGCAATGGCCGATGGTGTTTCTGAGCTGCCTATACGGCAGTGAAGGCGCGGCACGCACTCGCGCCATGGCCGATGCATTTCTGAGCTGCCTATACGGCAATGAAGCACCGTGCCCACGTCTTCCCGGTTGGTGTGCGGTTTCTGAGCTGCCTATACGGCAGTGAAGAAGATGCCTTTGCGTTTGATCTTGCCCTTAGTTTTCTGAGCTGCCTATACGGCAGTGAGGCCAATCCGAAGGCCTTGGGCAGACCCTGAAAATTTCTGAGCTGCCTATACGGCAGTGAAGGCGCTGGCGCAAGGTCGGCCAGAGTGAGGCGTTTTCTGAGCTGCCTATACGGCAGTGAAGCTCACAGGCATGACCTGAGATAGCCCCCTGATTCCCCGGCCCCGTCCTGTCACTTATCTTTGGAGATAGGAACAGGACTGTGCATATGACTACATCCAACCAGCGAAGCCTCGAATTATATACCGAATTTCAACCCGGCCACAACTCAAAACCAACCTTTCTTGTCAGACTCTCCGGACAACTCAGTCATCCGTCTCACCTGCCAAGCCCGCCAGTATAGACCACTTTCCTCACTCCCGTAGGAGAAAGATGACAAAAAATTGTCATCAACCCCCTCCCCTCACTCCGGCCTCCAACGCATCCACGAACAACGCTACTTGATCAATGCCAACTGCGTGTATCAGGGACATGCCTTCGTCAAAGTCCTTACATCACCGCAGATCTGCCCGATTTCTCCGAGCTATCGATATTCAGGAAGATTGAGTCCCCGGCTTTCACTAGGCACCTCCGAGCCTCAAACCCGAGGTCCAACAGGAGGTGCCATGAGTAGGCAGAGATATTCCGAAGAATTCAAGGACTAAGCGGTCAAGCAGATCACCGAGCGCGGCCACAAGGTGCTAGACGTGTCGGCCCGGCTGGGCGTGAGTCCAGCACAGTCTTTCTCAATGGATCAAGACCCACCGCACGTCGATCGGTGATCGGCAGGCGCAGGCCTCGCAGACAGACAAACTGCGACGGCTAAAGCTCAAGCGTTTCACCGAGGAGCGCGCGACATCCCAAAAAAGGCCGCAGCGTACTTTGCCAAGCAGTCCGGTGAGTTCGCGTTCATACAGCGCCATGAACGCGAGCACAGCGTTCGCAGGCTTCGCAAGGCATAGCCATTCATCCCGGCGGCTATTACGTCTGGAAGACCAAGCCGACGAGTCTTCGTGGCAAGGACGATCATCGTCTGTTGGGCCTTCTCAATCCACTTGGCTGGCGAGTGGTGGCGTCTACGGCTAGCGCAAGCTGACCATGAACATGTGCGATCTGGGCGACACGTGCGGCAAGCACCGCGTGGCTCTTCTGCTCAAGCTCGAAGAACTGCTTTCCCAGATGGGCTACTGGCGACGGATTGGAGGTCGTGGTGACAAGCCTGCTGTGGTTGCGCCAAATCGCCTGCAGCGACGCTTCATCATCTGCGAGCCCAACCAGTCTTGGGTCACGGACACTACCTACATCCGCACCCAAGAAGACTGGCTGTACCTGAGCGTGGTGATCGATTTGTTATCTCGCCACGTCATTGGTATGCGTACGACAAAAGCACCTTGCATTTTTTTAACATTCCATGCATGCCGCTGGATCGGCAGGAACTGGGGACACTGACCTTGGCGCATACTGTGCCAAACCCAGGCGACGCGAGACGATTCCGCCATCACCTCGCTGCGACCGGCGCCACGCCGCAGCCCCACCAAGGCGATCAACATGCGCGGATTTCTACTGAACAATCGCGAAGAGCTCATTCAGCGATGCAAAGCCAAAGTTGCGCAGCGACCTTTACGAGGCGCTACCCTTGAGCAACTATCACACGGCATTCCGATGTTTCTTGATCAGCTGACTCGCACCATCGAAGCCGAGGATGATGGTGACATTGCAGGAGGGATGCGAATTTCAGGGGCGTCTGGGGGCGAAGGCTCGGCGCTCACTGAGATGGGCGTCTCGGCGACAGTTCATGGCGGCGAACTGCTTGCACTCGGCTACACCGTAGATCAAGTTGTCCATGACTATGGCGACCTGTGTCAGGCAATCACTGATCTCGCCGTTGAACGTGACGCCCCATTTTCGGTAGACCATTTCCGTACGCTGAACCGCTGCCTGGACAATGCCATCGCCGATGCAGTGACCGAATTTGCTGCCCAGCGCGACGTCGAAGTGGCAAGACGGCAGGTCGAGGATGAGAACGAACGGCTTGGCTTTTTCGCGCACGAGTTGCGCAACCACTTGCACGTCGCCAAGCTCGCGTTCGCAGCCCTGGAGTCAGGCAGGCTTCCGGTTGGCGGCTCGACTGGTGCGGTTCTCAGACGCAGCCTTGGCTCGATGGAAGGTTTGATCAACGATTCCTTGGCGGCTGTTCGCGACGCGGCTCTTGCACCCTTGCATCCGCGAATCTTCTCGCTCGCAATCTTTTTGGCCGATGCCGGTCGCGTTGCGCAGCTCTATGCGGCCGACACGGGGTGCGTGCTTCGCATCTCGGAAGTGGATGCCCAGTTCGCGATTGAAGGCAATCGCGAACTGCTAATGGCGGCACTCGGCAATTTGCTACAGAACGCCTTCAAGTTCACTCGTCCTGGTAGCGAGGTCACGCTGCGCGCGCAGACGTCCGCTTATTCGATCAACATCGATGTCGAAGATTGCTGTGGTGGGCTTCCCGAAGGAAGCGCTGACACGATGTTCAAGCCTTTCAAGCAAGGCTTCGACGACAAGCGGGGCCTCGGACTGGGACTTTCAATCGCAAGGCGCAGTGTCGAGGCAGATCGCGGGCGGTTGACAGTGCAAGACAGGCCGGGCAAGGGATGCGTATTCACGATCAGCTTGCCGCTGCGGGGGCTGGCGTAAGGGGAAAACCACGCTGCACCAAGCACCTTCCAGTTCATCGTGCGCTCGCGTTTTGCGACACAGTGACGTGGACGCCAGGGATGAATTTGATCAGGGTTGCCCGCGGTATGGCAATAGATCTCTGATGCAGGTATTAAGTTGCTTCGGCAGTCGTTCCAACACGTTCTTGAGATAAGCGTAGGGCTCCAGCCCGTTAAGTCGTGCGGTGTGTGCAGCAGGCTCATGATGGCTGCAGCTCTCTGGCACGCGCGCAGGCTGCCAGCGAACAGCCAGTTCTTGCGTCCCAACGCGATTGGGCGGATCATGTTTTCGATGCGGTTGTTGTCGGCTACCAGATCGCCGTTGTCAATGAAGCGCGTCAGCGCCGCCCAGCGTTCGAGGCTGTAGTCGACGGCCTTGGCTGTCGCGCTGCCATCGAGTGGGTTTCTGCTGGTTGGCCATCAACGATGGCATGCAGCAGATTAGCCGCCGGCCGGCTCTTGATCTGGCGGATGCGCAGCCTTTGCTGCCCGTCCATTTACTTGACCTCACGCTCGACGTCGTAGAGGACGCAGAACAGCTTCAAGGCGCGCTCGGCCAGGATACTGGTGTGGCTGACCACAACTCATGCAATTTGCGACGTGCATGTGCCAGGCAACCCGTTTGGGTCACGCCTGCATTCAGGGATTGCTTTTAGCCCGAGTAGTCATCGCAGATGAGCGTGCCGCGCCAGCCGCCCACCCCGCCGTCACCGATGCCCAGGAAGCGACGGGCGTTGTGCGCCCGGTCCGGCTCGCGGTGAAGTCGAAGACGACCGCATTGATGTCATTCCAGACCATGGTGCAGTAACTCCAGAGGTAAGCACGATGCGTCTCGCTAAGGCCCGGCTTAAGCATGACCACCGGTGTCTCGTCGGCATGCAATACATGGCCTGATGAGAAGGTCCTCAAGCATGGCCTGGATCATTTGGCGCCAGTTGCACGCCGATGGTGCCCACCCACTCGGCCGAGTGGAACGGAAAACGGACACACCCGAGCGACCCATGATGGCCTCCAGGCGGAATAGTGGTTGGTGGTCAATGTACTTGGACACGACCAGATTCGCCATCAGGCCGGCAGTTGCGATGCCTTTGCCAATGACAGCCGCCGGCACCGGCGCCTGGATGAGCATCTGGCATTTGGCGCAAGCCCACTGGCCTAGCACATGCCGCTCGACCGCGAAGCTGCCCGATAGGTAGTCGAGTTTCTCCTAGATGTCTTCGCCGATGCGCTTGAACTGGCAGCCGCAGCCCGGGGTGCGGCAGGTGATGTTTTCAGTCTCGTGTTGAACATCGCGCCGTGGCAGGTATGGTGGCAGGACCTGACGCTTAGGGAAGGTCTGCATAAATCGCCCCGCGGCATCCTTGGCACCGGCGTGAAGCACTGAGACGATAAGTCACATGAAGCAGCACAGCCTGGGCTTGGGAATGACGGCGAAGCGAACGCGGCGGCGGGAATTTCTGGATGAGATGGAGAAGGTCGTACCGTGGGCCGAACTGGTGGCCCTGGTGTCGCCGTACCTACCCGAAGGCAAGCGGGGGCGTCCTCCGTTCCCGTGCGAGACCATGTTGCGTATCCATTTCATGCAGCAGTGGTTCGCGCTGAGCGACCCGGCGATGGAAGAAGCGCTGCACGACATGCCGGTATTCCGCGAGTTCGCAGGGCTTGAAGGCTGGGACGAGCGGCTGCCCGACGAGAGAGCACGATCCTTCGGTTCCGGCATGTGCTGGAGACGCACAAATTGGCTGCGCAAATCCTGCAGACCGTCAACGATCTGCTCAGCGCCTAGGGCGTGATGCTCAAGAGCGGCACGGTGGTGGATGCCACCTTGATCGCAGCACCCAGCTCGACCAAGAACAGCAGCGGAGAGCGCGACCCGGAGATGAAACAAAGCCGCAAGGGACCGCAGTGGTACTTCGGTATGAAGTGCCATATCGGAGTGGACGCCGACTCGGGCCTGGTGCATACCGTGCGCGGCACCAGTGGCGCGGTCAATGATGTGATCGAGACCAACCGTCTGGTGCGCGCAAGCGACCGGGATGTCTATGCCGATGCCGGCTACCAAGGCGCGGGTCAACGCCCAGATGCCAGGCGCGACGTGAATTGGCACATCGCCATGCGGCCCGGCAAACGTCGCCTGCTCGACCCGGCCAAACCGATCGAGGCCCTGACCGGGAAACTGGAGCGCGTGAAGGCCAGCATTCGGGCGCGGGTGGAGCACCCTTTCCGAGTGATCAAGCGCCAGTTCGGCCACATCAAGGTGTGCTACCGAGGGCTAGGCAAGAACACCGCACAGTTGCACACGCTGTTTGCGCTGGCCAATCTATGGATGGTGCGGCGCAAACTGCTGGGAGCATCGGCATGAGTGCGCCCGTAGTTCGCCAAACCGGCCATTCAGGCCGCCAGTTCGTGCCACAGGCACCGGAGCTGAGATAAATCAGGTTGGCCGCATCGCATTCCAACTGGCTCAGGGCATCAGCACGTTCGTGCGTGCTTTCTGCAGAGCTTCCCTAGAAAACTCTTTATATAGGTTGCAGCCAAAATCACAATCGCCATTTATCCATTAATTTCTCAGGACTCAAATTATCATACCCCTCAAAAGGCTGATGAATCCAAGGATTAGTAGGCAAAAATTCAACGGAATAATCCGAGGTAAAGCTTGAAATTGCCTTAGTCCAAATTACAGCACTCCGCAACTCCACAATGGGAGCATATTGAGTCTTCAGCAATTCTATAACCGCATTCAAAGTATGCCCAGAATCAGCCAAATCATCTACCAAAAGTACCTTACCTGCGATTTCGCCTTTTGGTGTAGTGATAAATCTCGCTATATCCAAGTGCCCTTGAATTGTCCCCGCTTCTGCGCGATATGAACTAGTGGACATGATTGCAAGCGGCTTGCTAAATATTCGACTCAAAATATCACCAGGACGCAACCCGCCACGGGCGAGACACAAAATCGTATCAAACTCCCAACCAGACTGGTGAATCTTAAGTGCCAATTTTTCAATTAAGCCATGATATTCATCATAACTCACATATAGATGCTTACCGTCTTCCGTTAACATTCATTACTCCTGATTCACGCACCAACCTCACACAGTGACTAACTAGTAAATTTCAACTTACCAAGTATGGGTTATGCAATGTAATGGTGTGATCTCGATCAGGACTTGTGGAAATCATAGCAATTGGAACCCCAGTCACCTCCTCAATTCGCTCCAAATACCTTCTCGCATTAGCAGGTAGCTCTTCATATCTTGTCACCCCCACAGTCGATTCAGCCCAGCCGGGAATCGACTCATAAATGGGAGTGCAGCGGGAAATCTCCTCTGCACCCATCGGTAAAATTTCGATATGTGCTCCATCAAGCTCATACCCTGTGCAAAGCATGAGTTCCGACAACCCATCTAACACGTCCAGCTTCGTAATACAAAGCCCTGTCAGTCCATTGACTTGGGCACTTCGCTTCAAAAGTGCTGCATCGAACCAACCACAACGGCGACTGCGGCCTGTAGTGACGCCTTTTTCCGCGCCTACCGTGCTCATGTGATAACCCGGTGTACCAGGAACCTCCCAATCCAGCTCCGTGGGGAAAGGACCTCCTCCAACCCGCGTGCAATAGGCTTTGGTGATGCCCAAAACATAGTGAAGCAGGTTGGGCCCCACGCCAGATCCCGCAGCAGCATTGCCAGCGACACAATTGCTGGATGTCACATAGGGGTAAGTGCCATGGTCGACATCCAGCAAGGTTCCCTGTGCACCCTCAAAAAGCAAATTGGCTCCCGCTACATGGGCGGCATTCAATTCGCTAGATACATCTGCAATCATGGGACCAAGCAGTTTCGCATGTTGCATAGCCTCGTCGAAGACCGTATTGAATTGCACTTCTCCGTCAACCAAATAGGGTGCCAACGACTCGCCAAAAACAAAAGAGCCGGAGTTTAAAAAAGTCTTTAGAACATGGTTATGCAGTGCCAGCAACTCACGCAGCTTTTCAGCAAAACGGGCTGGATACTTCAGGTCTTGGACACGAAGTGCGCGTCGAGCAATTTTGTCTTCGTAAGCAGGACCAATGCCACGACCTGTTGTTCCTATTTTTTCGGTCCCCTGGTGCTCGCGCGCAGCCTCACGGGCCACGTCGATGGCTACGTGAAAAGGTAAAATAAGTGGGCAGGCTTCGCTTACTCGAAGGCGCGATCGAACCTCGACCCCAGCTTTTTCCAAGCCTTTTATTTCTTCAAACAACTTCGCAACCGACAGTACGACACCATTGCCGATGTAGCATTTGACGCCCGGCCGCATGATGCCGCTTGGAATCAGGTGCAATGCCGTCTTGACGCCATTGATGACCAAAGTGTGGCCTGCATTGTGGCCGCCTTGGAAACGAACAACGCCTTGGGCGCTTTCAGTAAGCCAATCTACTAGCTTTCCCTTGCCTTCATCACCCCATTGGGTGCCTACAACGACTACGTTTCGACCTTTGGTTGCTTTCATTTCAAACCCGATTCAATATAGCTAATGCTTCAGATAACTTTTACGATCCAACGGTCAGCAACTTTGGCCAACTCTCGGTCGTAACGAAACTCGTCGAACTCGCTCTCATTACCAGGAAAAACGCACACAACGGTTTCACCGCGGCTTCGCAAATCGGCAACGGCCTCATTCACTCCGGGATCTTGTATCCACGGAGCCCTGATAGCAGTCTTCAACGCCCGTGGGGAGACGACTCCTACCAATTGTTTGATGTCCAAACTAAACCCGGCTGCCGGCCGGTTGCGGCCAAACACCGCTCCAACCTCATCGTACCGACCACCACGAACCACAGCATCGCTTGCCCCCTTGGCATAGATGGTGAAGCGAGTTCCGCTGTAGTAGGCGTATCCCCTCAAGTCCGCCAAATCGAACGTGACGCTGGACCCTACAAGGTGAGCGGCCAAAGATCGTAAGTTGGACAATATTTCGTCTACGCCGGGAACGTGATGAAGCGCTTTTTGCGCCTCGTCCAAAACAGAAACGTCACCATATAACTTCAGTAGCGCATTCAGCCCATCACGCGATGCGGAAGGAAAGCTGCGAGTGAGACTTGCCAATTCGCTCGCATCCTTGGCAGCAAGTGCGGCATGGACTCTGCGTACCGTTAGCGCATCCAAAGAGAGGTCAGCGAGAAGGCGCCGCACGATGCGCACATCAGCCAAATCCACACTGGTATCACGAACTTCAGCCACACGCAGACAGTGCAACGCCAGCAAAACCGCCTCTTGATCAGCTTCTAGACCAGCGTGACCATAAATTTCAGCACCAAACTGCAGCGGCTCTCTCGTAGCATGGGGTCGATCGGGCCTCGTATGCAGCACAGGCCCGCAATAACAAAGCCGCGTGACACCTTTGCGGTTAAGCAAATGGGCATCAATGCGGGCAACCTGCTGTGTCATGTCCGCACGTACGCCCAAGGATCGTCCCGACAGCTGATCCACCAATTTGAAGGTCTGAAGGTCGAGCGCCTCGCCCGTGCCCGTCAGCAATGATTCCAAGTGCTCCATCAAGGGAGGTATGACTAGTTCGTAGCCGTAGCCTTGAGCGGTGTCTATCAGCCCGCGACGTAGTTCTTCGATGTGGCGAGCCTCGGAGGGCAAGACATCGGCAATGTGATCCGGCAGGACCCAGGCAGACATGGAAAGTGGGAGGCTGTTAAAAACGCGATTCTACCGGCATGACAGTCGGCAGTGACTGCCTCCACAGAGCGCTGCGAACTGACCAAGCGCTCAAATGCACGCGCCATCGAGGCAATGGATCGACGGAACACGTGCTGCACCAAGACAGCAGTGTCAGAATTCACAAAAAAGTAAGCGCGCCCAGCGAGAGCGCGCTATCCGTGTCTTCTACTTGCGTGTAGTGGGGGAAGGTGCAGCACCAGGACTGGCCACACCTCCACGGAAAGCTTTGAAAAATTCAGTGGAGGACGGGTCTACAACCATGACATCACTCTTCTTATTGAAGCTTGACTTGTAGGCTTCCAGGCTACGATAGAACTGCGCGAATTGAGGGTCACGTCCAAACGCCTCTGCATAAACACGAGCGGCTTCTGCATCACCTTCGCCCTTCACCTTCTGCGCATCTCTATAGGCATTGGCGATGGCGACTTCGCGCTGACGGTCCGCATCAGCACGAATTTTTTCGCCTTCTGCAGCCCCTGTGGACCGCAATTCATTGGCCACCCTCTTCCGCTCCGCCTCCATACGACGGTAGACGGATTCCGTAATGGCTTCAACATAGTCAACCCGAGTGATGCGCACATCAACGACGTCAACGCCCCAAGGCTTGGCACCTTGAACAACCTCCAGCACCTCGCGCTTCACGTCCGACATCAATGCATCGCGCTTAAGAGACAACAGTTCTTTGACTGTCCGCCTGTTGACCTCTTCTTGGAAGGCGTTGCGCACGACCCGATTCAACTGCAAAGCTCCAGAATTCTCATCAAGACCAACGTTGCGAATGTAAGCAGATGGATCGGAGATCCTCCAGCGTACATACCAGTCAATTACAACCCGCTGCTTTTCTGCAGTGAGCATCGATTCGGTATCAGTGCTATCCAGTGTGAGCAACCGCTTGTCGATGTATCGCACATTTTGAAAAGGTGGAGGCATCTTGAAGTTCAGACCTGGCTCCGTAATAACCTCTTTGATCTGTCCAAGCTGGTAGACCACACCGAATTGGCGCTGGTCCACTACAAACAAGGTCGAACTCAAAAGAGCGAGCAAAACCAAGACAGTGGAAACAAAAAATCCGACTCTGTTCACAATGCGCTCCTATCGAGACTCGCGCTCACGCGTACGGCTGGAGTCCCGAGCACGGGGGTCAGCGGGGAAAGTGGAAGCAGTTCCCGAAGGCGGAACAGCAGACGAAGCCGCTGCTGGCGGCAAGGAATCATTCGAGGCTGCAGCACCAGTCTGTGCGACACCCTGCATGATCTTGTCCAAGGGCAGGTATAGGAGATTCGACCCTTGACGGGACTCCACCAGCACTTTGGTGACGTTCGTGTAGATCTGCTGCATTGATTCAATGTACAGGCGGTCCCTTGTCACCTGAGGCGCCTTTTGATATTCGGCAAGCAGCGAACTGAACCGCTGCGCATCGCCTTGAGACTGAGCCACAATCCGCGACTTGTAAGCTGCAGCTTCTTCAGCCAACCGAGAGGCAGACCCGACCGCGCGGGGAATGACATCGTTGGCATACGCTTGAGCTTCGTTCTTGGCCCGCTCTCTCTCCTGCCCCGCTTTCAGAACATCATCGAAAGCTGCCTGTACTTGCTCAGGAGGACGCACTCCCCCCTGCTGCAAATTGATGCCCACGACCTCTACACCAACCTTGTAGCGATCCAAGATCGTCTGCATGAGGGTACGCACCCTTGGCGCAATTTGATCTCGCTCTTCAGCCAAGGCGGTGTCCATCCGCATCTTGCCGACGATCTCCCGCACCGCTGTTTCGGCTGCTTGCACCACGGCATCTGCTGGGTTACGGCTCTCAAACAACCAAGCCCTGGCATCGTTCAAACGATATTGCACAGCAAATTTGATTTCGACGATATTTTCGTCTTCAGTCAGCATTGCCGATTCACGTAAGCCAGTGCTTTTGATCACCACATCCCGACCGACATCGGCAGACCGAATCTGCGTCACGAAAACGAGTTCGTGACGCTGAATTGGATAAGGCAACCGCCAGTTGAAACCGGCATTCACCGTGCTCTTGTATTTCCCGAACTGTGTTATGACGGCCTGCTGACCTTCCTGCACAATGAAAAAACCGGTCCCAAGCCAGATCAGCACCGCAATTGCAGCAATCAAGCCGACGCCGAAACCCGCATTTTTCATATCTGGCTGAAACCCCCCGCCGGAAGGACCGCGGCCTCCACCCTGCTTCCCACCAAACAGACCGCCCAGCTTGCGATTGAGGTCACGCCAGAGTTCATCCAGGTCAGGAGGCTGGCCGGCCGTATTTTTGTCACGTCCTCGATTACCCGATGGAGGCGTAGATGGAGGACGCTCCGAATCGGAGTTTCCCGCGCCATCGTTCTTATCATCGCCACGACCCCACCGGGGGTCATTCAGATTCAACATTCCCCGGATGCGCTCAGGCAATATGGCCCAGCGCGGGGTACGGCTTTGAGGATTCATTCGCAAAATCTCTGTTTCTCTGAATACGTGAACAAAGCGGCATTGTGCCCAATCAGGCACTGTCTGGAGGCAATTCAGCATCG
Source organism: Acidovorax sp. BLS4 (assembly GCF_032929295.1). NCBI lineage: Bacteria > Pseudomonadati > Pseudomonadota > Betaproteobacteria > Burkholderiales > Comamonadaceae > Acidovorax > Acidovorax sp. BLS4. The sequence continues at coordinate 2,476,661 of NZ_CP136797.1, read as the reverse complement.
GCACCTAGGGTCATGGATGTCGGCTGGGCCTTGGGCACGCTGTCCGACAATCCGCGCCTCAAGGAAGGAAGCCCTTCTCCAGAGCCAGCACTCAGGAAGAACCGCTGAACGGGGGTACCTTGCATGTCGTAGATGTCATTCAGGACTTCCGGCCGTTGGTCGGGCGACAACATGTCCAGCTTGTTGAAGACCAGTATCTGGGGCACGTTCGCAGCGCCGATTTCAGAGAGCACCCGCTGGACTTCCGCAATTTGCTCTGGAAAGTTGGGATTAGATGCATCCACCACATGCAGCAAAAGATCTGCATCCACTGCCTCCTGGAGAGTGGCCTGGAACGCATCAATCAGTCCATGGGGAAGATCACGAATGAACCCCACGGTGTCCGACAAAGACACCGATCGCCCTGCCTCTGCAAGATAGAGCTGGCGAGTCGTCGTATCCAATGTGGCAAACAGCTGATCTGCGGCGTACGCTCGCGCTTTTACCAGTGCATTGAACAGTGTGGATTTACCGGCATTCGTGTACCCCACCAACGATATGTTGAAGGTATCCCGGCGCTCGCGCTGGCGTCGCTGTGTGGAGCGCTGACGCTTGACCTTTTCGAGTCTTTCGCGCGTGCGCTTGATCGACTCACCGATCATTCTTCGATCAAGCTCGATCTGTGTTTCGCCTGGCCCACCCCGGGCTCCAATGCCCCCGCGCTGACGCTCCAGATGGGACCAGCGTCTGACAAGCCTAGTGCTCAGGTATTGGAGTTTTGCCAACTCTACCTGCAGCTTGCCCTCATGGCTTCTGGCACGCTGGGCAAAGATTTCCAAGATCAACAACGTTCGATCATTGACCGGGAGATCCAGATGCCGTTCGAGATTGCGTTGTTGCGCCGGACTCAAGGCCTGGTCGAACAGCACTTCCACGGCCTGATGCATCTGCGCGAGCAGCCGGATCTCGTCCGCCTTGCCACTGCCTACAAACAAGGCAGCATCAGGGGCTTTGCGCTTGCAGGTGATTCGCGCCACTGGATTCAAGCCCGCCGTCTGAGCAAGCAGACCCAACTCTTCCAACTCACCGTCGAAATGGGGCAAACCAAAATCAACGCCAACCAGGATGACTGGCGTCTTCGGCGAGTCAGGCGTATCGTATGAACTCAAGACGATCCGCCCAAAGGCGTATCCGTTACATGCCCGTCGGGCATACCACCTTCGTTCAAGAGTTACCGGCCTCGGCGTCGGGCGCTTCGGCCGTCGAGAAATTGACAGCGCGACCTGGGACGATGGTGGAGATGGCGTGCTTGTAGACCATCTGGGTGACCGTGTTACGCAGCAGCACCACGTATTGGTCAAATGACTCGATCTGGCCCTGAAGCTTGATGCCGTTCACGAGGTAGATCGAGACGGGTACATGCTCGCGACGAAGCGCGTTCAGGAAGGGATCTTGAAGAAGTTGGCCTTTGTTGCTCACGATATTCTCCGTGTTCAGGAATATTGTTGTAAAGCGGCACCTTACCACAGCTGCAAGGGTATCGAAGGAAAACCGACGAAACCCCTCGCAAGCGCTGGGCTAGTGGTCACCCTTGTCGGTGAAGGGATTGTGCGACGTCTTCAACTCGATGCGAAGGGGGGTCCCGACCAGATCGAACTCTTTGCGGAAACGGCCTTCTAGGAAGCGCTTGTACGCTTCCGTGACATGCTCCAACGAATTGCCATGAACCACGATGACAGGCGGATTCATGCCGCCTTGGTGGGCGTATCGCAACTTTGGCCGGAACATGCCAGAACGCTTGGGTGCCTGGAACTGCACCGCCTCCAGCAACAACCGCGTCAATACGGGCGTGGACATCTTGCACATCGCCGCTTTCTGGGCCTGCACGATGGATGTCCACAAAGGGCCCAACCCCTGGCGCTTCTTTGCCGAAATGAAATGCAACGACGCAAACTTGAGAAACGACAACCGCGTCTCGATGGAGCGCTCCAGCAGCTGGCGACCGTAGTCGTCCATGGCATCCCATTTGTTGACCGCCAAAACCACCGCGCGGCCACTTTCAAGAATGTATCCAGCGATGTGCGCATCCTGGTCGGTGACCCCCTGTGTCGCATCGAGGACGAGAAGCACCACATTGGCAGACTCAATGGCTTGCAGTGTCTTCACCACCGAAAACTTCTCGATGGCTTCGAACACCTTGCCTTTTCGACGCAAGCCTGCGGTGTCGACCAGCTCAAAACGCTGGCCATTGCGCTCGAAAGGAACGGAAATGGCGTCCCGCGTGGTCCCTGGCATATCGAATGCCACCAAGCGCTCCTCGCCCAGCCACGTATTGATCAGGGTGGACTTACCGACATTCGGGCGACCAGCTACCGCAAGCTTGACCACGCTCTTGTCTTCGGCTTCCGCGTCTTCATCCGGATCCGGCAAGTGCAGAGGCTCCAGAGCCAACTCAACCAAGCTGCGAATACCCTGTCCGTGGGCTGCTGAAATGGGATAGATCTCGCCCAACCCCAACTCATAGAACTCGACGAGCTGCACCCCCTCGCGCATTCCCTCGGCCTTGTTGCCGACAAGGAGGCAGGGCTTGCCCAGGCGCCGCAGGTAGTTGGCGATGTCATGGTCCTGAGCAGAAAGCCCGGCGCGGGCATCGACAACAAAGATGACGACATCGGCCTCCGCAACGGCCTGCTGCGTCTGCTTGGCCATCTCGCGGTAGATGCCGCTGGCGGCATCAGGCTCGAAGCCTCCGGTGTCGATCACGATGTATTCGTGCTTGCCCTGCTTTCCGTTCCCGTAGTGCCGGTCACGCGTCAAGCCTGCAAAGTCGGCAACGATCGCATCTCTCGATTTCGTCAGCCGGTTGAAGAGTGTGGATTTCCCCACATTGGGGCGACCGACCAAAGCGATGACTGGCTTCATCCAGATCAACCCGTCAATCCGGGCGAAAGCCGTAAACGCCGCCATTGCGCGTTACGACCACCAGAGTGCCCCCGGCCGACACCGGCGCTGCAGCGATGCCCGAACCATCCGTCGTCATCCGATTCAGCGGTGAACCATCTTCACGCGAAAGCAGGTGCACCAAACCCGTGTCATCTCCGACGACGACCGACCTGCCAAGCAACAGCGGTGCGGTCAAGCGGCGGTATTGAAGTCGGTCCGAAGACCAAGCGCGCGAGCCATCGGCACGCCGCCAGGCAACCACCACGCCATTGCTCTCCGTGCCGAAAATCGTGGTGTCATCGCCGTGAATGCCTTCCGTTCCGTTGGCCGGCTGTGTCCAGGCCACGGTACCTCGCACCGTGTTCACACAGCCCACCGTGGACACAAAAGCACGGGCACAAACACTGTCGCCCTCGCGGCTGGTGCGGCCGACCAATTCAACCAGCCGCTCGACGTCATTGGTTCCTCTGGGGCTGGCCAGCGGCGCTTCCCAACGTACCGTGCCATTGTCGGGATTGAATCCGACCATCCGGCCCGCCAGTCCCGCGACCAGCGTGTCGCCCACCGCCGTCAATACACCCGACTGGCGCAACACCAAAGGCTCTCCCGGCCTGGGTTGATTCCACAAACGAAGCCCGGTCGCAGCATCAAACGCCGAAACGGACCGATCGGCCGCCAAGACAAAGATGCGATTGCCCGCAACCAACGGCGCTGTGTACGCTTGCGCGGACAGCGGCTTGCGCCAGATCTCGCGGCCATCGGACAAGGCAATCAACTGGTTATCGACGGAAACCACAGCGGCCCACTTGCCGTCGCTGCCCACACCAGCAGACAAAGGCGTGCCAAGGCTGGCTCGCCAGACATCACCGCCGGTGCGCGCATCGACGGCAGCGACCACGCCATCCGAAGAAGCCACCGTCACTGTGTTGCCATTGACATGCACATCCAGCGGCAGGCGACCGATGCCGCCCACTTTCGACGTCCACGCCTGACGCACACCGATCACCGGCACGTTTGCACCCAACTCAGCCGGCTTCGGCTTTGAGGGACCGCTCCACAGGGAGCAGCCGGCCAGGAGAAAGCACGCCGCTGCCACGGCAGCGACCGCTGCGCGTGGCGTACCCAAACGCATTGCACGGAAACCCATGTGACCGCGCATCATTTGGAGTCTCCTGCAGTCGCTGCCGAGGCCACGAATTGTGGCTGCACACCCAGGGCATGGAGCTTCACCTCGACCAAGCGGCGGTACTCCATGCCTTCTTCCAGCGATTTGTAGGCACGCTGGTATTCAGCGATGGCTTCCGACTTCTTGTCCAGCAGCGCCAATGCGTCGCCCTTGCGGTCCGCAACCAAGGCATCGAACTCTGCAGGAAAACTTCCAGACAACTGCTTCAGCGCTTCGTCGTATGCCTTTTGGTCCATCAGTAGGCTGGCAAGTCGCAGTCTGGCCAGTGCTTTGTAGCCCGCATCCGAAGCATTGTCGGCAACCCAAGCCAGGGCCGCCTTGGCACCGTCTGGATTGCCGCTTTCCACCAAGCTTTTGGCCACCAGAAGACCGGCTTGCCCCGCCTTTGTCGTACCGCCATACCGCGATTTGAGGTCGCCGAAAGCCTGCTCCAAACGCGCGGTGTCTTTTGCCTGCGCAGCCGTTTCCACGGCATCGGACAGCGCAGCGGCTTGTGCCGCCTGTCGGTTCTGCCAATACTGGTATCCGTTCCATGCCGCAAACGCGCCGAAAACCAACACCAGGATGCCACTGATCAGCGTGCCCCAGGTGTTCCAGAAATGCTTGAGTTGGTCAAGCTGCTCTTGTTCTTCAAGATCGAGGTGATTTGCCATGTAGGGTCTCTGTTAGCGGGGGGATTGTAGAGTGGGCGCCCAGTCGGGCAGCGCATCGAGCGCCCGCTCCACTTGGTCACCCCCGCCTTCCCGCAGTGGTTTGATCGTCACGGCCGATCGCGCAAGCTCGTCGGAACCAAAGATCAATGCATGCCTGCAGCCGCTGGCATCGGCCTTCTTGAACTGCGATTTCATGCTGCCCATGCCTTCGCCCCGAACCGCAGGGCTGTGCATCTGCACGCTCACACCCAAGGCCCGCAACTGCTGCAGCACGGCCATGACTGCGGGCAACGACTTCTCGTCCGGCACGATGGCATAGGCATCGGCCACCAGCATGGGTGGGGCCGCTTCTTGCTCTTTGACGAGTTCCAGCACACGCTCGACTCCAAGGGCCCATCCCACCGCCGGCGCGGGCTTGCCCCCAATTTGCTCGAAGAGATAGTCGTAGCGCCCCCCGCCGCAAATGGTGCCTTGGGAGCCGAGTTGCTCCGTCACGAACTCAAAGACCGTGAGGTTGTAGTAGTCCATGCCCCGGACCAGGCGCGGATTGACGGTCCAGGCCACGCCATTCGCATCGAGGATGGCCTTGACGGTATCGAAGTGGCGCCTGGATTCTTCGCCAAGGTAGTCCAGGAGCTTGGGGGCCGCTTGCACCAAGCTCTGCATGGCTGGATTCTTCGTATCCAGGATGCGCAGGGGATTGCTGTGCAGGCGGCGGCGAGCATCCTCGTCCAAGAGCTCGGAATGGCTTTCCAGATAGGCGATGAGTGCAGCGCGGTGGGCTTTGCGCTCTTCAGGTTGCCCAAGGCTGTTGAGTTCCAGGCGAACGTCTTTCAGGCCCAGTTCCTTCCAGAGCGCATACGCCAGCAGGATCAGCTCGGCGTCGACCTCAGCGCCATGGAAACCCATGGCTTCGGCACCGATCTGATGAAACTGCCGGTATCGGCCCCGCTGGGGACGCTCATGGCGGAACATCGGACCCATGTAGTACAGGCGTTTGCCGCCGTCGTACAGCATCGAATGCTCCGCTGCGGCACGAACAACGCCTGCCGTCGCCTCGGGACGCAGCGTCAGATGCTCGCCGTTCAAACGGTCCTCGAACGAATACATTTCCTTTTCGACGATATCGGTCACTTCGCCCAAGCCACGCACGAACAGCGCCGTCGGTTCGACGATGGGCGTTCGCACATTGCGATAGGCATATCGGGCCATGAGTGCCCGCACCTTGTCTTCCAGCCATTCCCAGCGCGCCGAGTCAGGGGGAAGAATATCGTTCATGCCTTTGACGGCCACCAATTTGCCGGTCTTTGGCAGAGGATTGCTTGTCTTGTTGCTCACGGAATGCATCAATGGGTTAAGTGACTGGCACGCCAGCAGCGGCCTGCGCATGCGCAGGCTCGGAAGGCGGCTTTCAATTCAGATCAAGAAGCAGCGACCGCCGTGCTGAAGCGGTCGGCGATGTAGCGTTCGACGAGTTGCTGGAACTCCTGCGCGATATTGTCGCCGCGCAGGGTCAAGGTCTTCTCTCCGTCAATGAAGACAGGCGCGGCCGGGGCCTCTCCGGTGCCTGGCAAGCTGATGCCGATGTCGGCGTGCTTGCTTTCACCCGGGCCGTTCACGATGCAGCCCATCACTGCCACTTTGATCTTTTCGACCCCGGGGTATTTGAGTCGCCAGACCGGCATCTGCGACCGCAGAAAGTCATCGATCTGCTTGGCCAATTCCTGAAAGGTGGTGCTGGTCGTGCGCCCGCAACCGGGGCAAGCGGTCACGCTGGGCACGAACATGCGCAACCCCAGCGCCTGCAAAATTTCCGAAGCCACGACGACTTCCTGGGTGCGGGCCTCGCCAGGCTGCGGCGTGAGGGAGACGCGGATGGTGTCGCCGATGCCTTCCTGCAAAAGAATCGACAAGGCCGTGGTGGATGCCACGGTTCCCTTGGTGCCCATGCCCGCCTCGGTCAGGCCCAGGTGCAAAGCGTAGTCGCAGCGCTTTGCCAACTCACGGTAAACGGACACCAGATCCTGCACTCCGCTGACCTTGCACGAGAGGATGATCTGGTTGCCATCCAGACCCATTTCCTCGGCGCGCTTTGCCGATTCGATGGCCGAAGTGATCAGCGCTTCATACATGACCTGCCGCGCATCCCAAGGAGACGGCCGTCGATTGTTGGCATCCATGAGCTCGGCGAGCAACTCCTGGTCGAGACTGCCCCAGTTGACACCGATTCGCACGGCCTTGTCCCAGCGCATGGCCGCGTCGATCATCTGGCCGAACTGGCGGTCGCGCTTGTCGCCCTTGCCGACATTGCCAGGGTTGATGCGGTACTTGGACAGCGCCTGGGCGCAATCGGGGTATTCAGTCAGCAGCCGATGCCCGTTGTAATGGAAGTCGCCCACCAGCGGAACGGTTTCGCCCATGCGATCGAGCTGTTCACGGATATAGGGAACCGCCGCAGCCGCTTCGGGCGTGTTCACGGTGATCCGGACGAACTCGGAGCCGGCCTGCGCCAGTTCCTTGATCTGTATCGCAGTGCCAATTGCATCAACGGTGTCGGTATTGGTCATGGATTGCACGCGAACGGGTGCGTCTCCACCCACCGTGACAACACGCGAGCCCCATGTGATTCGGGCTTGCCGCGAGCGTCGCGGCTGGGGCGCCGCCATCGCGATCGGAAAAGTGGGGGTCAAGAAATGATTCACGGTTTCACCTCAAATCGGGCAACGTTTTCGCGCGAAACGCCTTTGAGCTCCAAAGGCTTGCCGTGGACGACCACTTCGGTGACGTCGGCCTTGCCGATGACCACGGACCATGGCGGGGTTCCCGGAACCGTCACGCTCTCGCCGGCCGCCAGGACACGTTGAAGGACGGTGGCTCCCGCCGCACTGCGCACCTGAACCCACGATTCTCCGCGCGTGCGAATGACCAGGGCGGCATCCGGACTACCTGCCGGTGCAGATGCCGGGGCCTCAGGCGCGGCCACTGCAGCCGTCGCCGCGGGCGATACGCCCGATGGGCTTGCCATGGAAGATGGCAAAGAAGCCGACGGGGCTGGAGCCGAAAGTGCAGTCACTGGCTGAGCGGGACTGGCAGGATCAGCCCCTTTGGTCCCTTCGGCTTCCGGGGCCGTGCCTGTCACCGCAACTGTTTCATTTCCGGCCACGCCATCGGGCCGATGGGGCCACAGCAGAACGGCAGCAGCGCCCACCAGCAACACGATCACCGCGAAGATGGCGGTGCGTGAACCCGACCCGCTGGAAGACGACGCCAACTGGCCGCTGCCAGGCTTGAACGATGCGTTGATGCCTCGGTGCGCCGACAGTGCAGGCGGCTCATTGCGCGGCAGCAGCGCCAGCACGGGCGCAGGGTCCACCTTGAGCGTGCGACACATGCTGGAGGCCAGGGCACGCACAAAAACCACGTCCGGAAAAACCTCGAAATAACCCGCTTCCAAGGCTTCCAGCTTGTGCACCGGCACCTTGAGGGCCACGGCCAGCGCCGCGATGTGCACACCTGCGGATTCGCGGGCTTGACGCAGCATCAGGCCCGCAGCCACGCTGTCCTGGGTTGGCGAGACTTCACTGTTCAAAGGCTGTCCCTCGTGCCCCACCACCGGCTCATTCATTGAACGCCCCTCGGTCATATGCCATCAATTCTTTGGAGTCAGGAAAACGCTTGCGCAGTTGTTCGGCGAGCTGCCGCATCGCCACCGAATCACTCAACGCCCGCTCGATCTTGATGCCCAGCCAAAGCGATTCCGCATTGGCGAACTCGCTGTTGTTCAGGCGGCGAATGTAGAACTGAGCACGCTTGATCTCGCCGCGGCGAAACATGAGCGACGACAGGTTGTATCCCACCACAGGGTTGCCCGCATCCAGTTCATACGCCTTGAGCAATGTCTGCTCGGCTTCTGCGATCTGCCCGGCACGCTCCTGGCAAAGGCCTTGGGCCATGAGCGTTTTGCTGCGAGCGGTATAGGTCCGGCTGGCCAGGGCTCGCTCGAAATACTGCTGGCTTTCCGCGTACTTCTGCTGCTGGCACAAAAGCCAGCCATAGTTGTGCAGCAGGTTGGGCTCGGACGGGTGAAAGCCGAGTGCACGGCGGAAGCTCTCTTCCGCCAGCGGCAGATCCCCCAGGCGCAGATAAATCAGCCCGCGCAGGTTGTAGGCATCGCCGTACGACGGGTCGGTGGTCAGCGATTGGCGCACTTCGTCCAGCGCCACCGTGGTCTGGCCCATCTCGAGATAATTGGCAGCCAGTTCCAACCGGAGCCTGGCGCGGCGGCGGGTTTCCGTCTCTTCCGATGGCGTGACGTACTCCGCACTGCCAGACGAGGCATTCGAGCCGCCAGGCGCTGCGCACCCACTCAAGCCCGCCAACCCGACCGCGGCAAGGCACAAGGCCATCGCCCATCGGGCATGCCGCTCAACAACCGCGACCGATCTCGTCATGTAGATCCTTCCTGCTTAAGGGCAATGCGTGCCATGCGCCAGCTTCCGGAAAAGGTGATTTGAAAATCCCAATGGCGGCATCGCTTCACCCCTTTGCCCGTCACGGCGCTCTCCGAGATGGCGGGCCCATGGGGGTCACGCAGCACCGAAAATCACATCACAGGCTTGAGCACGATGGTGCGCTGCTTGGCCATGCGCTCGGCGGCCCGGGTGCGGTCTTTCACATCTCCCGCCAGTTGGCCGCACGCGGCGTCGATATCGTCGCCACGCGTTTTGCGCACGGTCGTAACGATACCCGCATCACTCAACAACTTTGCGAAAACCGCAACTTGCTGCGGGGTCGATCGGTGGAGGCCGGAAGCGGGAAAGGGATTGAATGGAATCAGATTGAACTTGCAGCGAACACCCTGCCCATGGCGGGGTCGCACCAGATCGATGAGTTGCCGGGCATGTTCTGCCTGGTCGTTCACGCCATCGAGCATGCAATATTCGAAGGTGATGAAATCGCGCGGCGCATGCGCCAGATAGCGCTGGCAGGCATCCAGAAGCTCCTGCAATGGGTACTTGCGATTGAGCGGTACCAGGTTGTCACGCAGCGGATCGTTGGGCGCGTGCAGCGAAACGGCGAGTGCCACGGGGCAGTCCTGGGAAAGCCGATCCATCATGGGAACGACGCCCGAGGTCGACACCGTCACGCGGCGCCGGGACAGGCCGTAGCCGTGATCGTCCAGCATGGCACGCAACGCGGGCACGAGCGCGGTGTAATTCTGCAGCGGCTCACCCATGCCCATCATCACGACGTTGGAGATGATGCGTTCTTCGCTGCCCAGCCTTCGGCGCAGCGCATGCTCCGCGAACCACAACTGGGCAATGATCTCGCCTGTGGTCAGGTTGCGGCTGAAACCTTGGTGTCCGGTAGAGCAGAAACGGCATCCCACGGCGCATCCGGCCTGGGAAGAAATGCACAGGGTGCTCCGGTCATCCTCTGGAATGAACACGGTTTCGACCGCATTGCCGTCACCCACGTCGAACAGCCACTTGACCGTGCCGTCCGTCGAGACATGCTCGCTCACCACCGGCAATGCCTGCACATGGGCGCAGGATTTCAGTTTTTCCCGCAGCGACTTCGCCAGATCGCTCATCTGGTCGAAATCGTGCGCGCCCCGCTGGTGAATCCAGCGAAACAATTGGGTCGCCCGAAAACGCTTCTCCCCCAGCTGCTCGCAAAACGCAGCCAGACCGTCGAGGTCGAAGTCAAGGAGATTGGTGGTCATCGGAGCGAAGGCTGTTCACGTCGATCACCGCCCCCTGCGCTGGGCGCGCGGCCTGGGCAGCGCTCCGGCGCAAGGGTGGATCGCATATCAGCGCGAGTAGATGTTGAGGCCAGGGAAGAAGAAAGCCACTTCTGCCTGAGCGGTTTCCACGGCGTCGGAACCGTGCACGGCGTTGGCATCGATGCTGTCTGCGAAGTCAGCGCGGATCGTGCCGGCTTCTGCCTTCTTGGGGTCGGTGGCGCCCATGAGTTCGCGGTTCTTCAGGATGGCGTTCTCGCCTTCCAGGGCCTGGATCATCACCGGGCCGGAGATCATGAAGTCCACCAGGTCCTTGAAGAAAGGACGCTCCTTGTGCACGCCGTAGAACTGTTCGGCTTCCAGGCGCGACAGGTGGGCCATGCGTGCTGCGACAACCTTCAGGCCAGCGGCTTCGAAGCGGGCGTAAATTTGGCCGATGACGTTCTTGGCCACTGCGTCGGGCTTGATGATGGAGAGGGTGCGTTCGATAGCCATGTTGATTTTCCTGGAGAGTGGTTGATCTATTTGAATTTTTCGCCCTGCGGACAAAGCCCTCGATTCTAACTGGGCGGATTAATTCCCCAAGGCGCGAAGGCTCAGCGACCGCCGCGGCGCGGCGGGCCGTTGCGTTTCTGGTCCTGCCGGTAGCGCGACAAGCTGTCCGTGCCGATGTAGCCCACCGACGTCTTCATCGGATCCGGCTGGCTGCCAGCGCCGCCACCGCCGCCCTGGCGCCCACCGGGTGCGCCGTCCTTGCCGCGCCCTGCGCCAGATCCATAGCCCGGCTTGCGCGCAGAAGATGGCGCGGCCGCATCGCGCGGCGCGCCATTGTTGCGACCACGGGGCCCGCCACGGCGCAAGCCGCTCTTGCGGTCCGCAGGTCCGGCAGGTGCCTCGACCGTCTCTCTGGGGGCCTTGTTGCCACCACCCACGGCCTGCATGAGCGCGCGGATATCGCGCTCGTCCAGTTCCAGCCACGCGCCGCGCTTGAGCCCGCGGGGCAGCATCATCGCGCCGTAGCGGATGCGGATGAGCCGGCTGACCGCATGGCCCACGGCCTCCAGCATGCGCCGAACCTCACGGTTGCGGCCTTCGGAGATGGTCACGCGATACCAGCAGTTGGAGCCTTCGCCGCCGCCATCCTCGATGGAGCCGAACGAAGCCATGCCGTCGTCGAGCTGCACGCCGTCGAGCAACCGCTGCTTTTCTTCGTTGCTGAGTGCGCCCAGCACCCGCACGGCATATTCACGCTCCAGGCCAAAGCGGGGGTGCATCAACTGGTTGGCCAACTCGCCCGAACTGGTGAACAGCAGCAAGCCCTCGGTGTTCAGGTCCAGCCGCCCCACGGACTGCCACTTTCCGTGGGCAAGCCGCGGCAGCTTGCGAAACACGGTGGGCCGATTCTGGGGATCGTCGTGCGTCACCACTTCGCCCGCTGGCTTGTGGTACGCGATGACCCGGGCCGGAGGGGGATCGATGCGGTAGCGAATGGGCCGGCCATTCACCTTCACCTGATCGCCGAACTGCACGCGTTGGCCGATGTGCGCCGGCTCGTTGTTGACCGAAATCCGGCCTTCCAGGATCAATTGCTCCATTTCCAGGCGCGAGCCCAGCCCCGCCTGGGCCAGCACCTTGTGCAGCTTGGGCGTTTCCACCTGCGGCAGCAGGACGCGACGCGCTGGCACTGCGTCGGCGGCCGTCTCGTCCTCATCCAGGCGGCCGGACACCACGTCGGCGAACTGATAGCCCGGTGTGGTACGCGCCCCCGCGGCAGGGCGAGGCCCCGAAGAACGTTCCGATCTGGGCGAAGCGGGCTCAGTCCGCACTGGCGCAGGGGCAGCCTCCACCGCCGTCCCGGCCGGTACAGCGACAGCCTCGACATCCTGCGCTGACTCGGCAGAAGCCTCCACCGGCTGGCCTGCTGCCGCGTCGGACGCCTTCGGCGCCTTCTTGCGGGGCGGCTTGCGGGCCGCGGGCTTCTTCACGCTGGCGTCTGCCTCGGCGGGCAACGCGGGCTGGTCGTCGGCAGGTTCTGAAATGGGATCGTTCATGGGAGACTCTCTGGTGTGCCGTTGTCGGCGTCTTTTGGCTTCTCGTGCGAGGGGGCCAGCACGTCTTCTTCGTCGGATGGGCGCGGCGTGTCTTCTGTGGATGGGCCGGTGACCGGCTCCGTTTCGGAGCCCTGCGGCACCGAAGGCACCGCCTCTGCCACAGGGGGGTGATCCCCCGGCGCCGGCTCGGCAGGTGCGTCGAGCGGCAAGGTGCCGCCAGAACCCAGCGCTTCGAGCACGCTGGCCTGCACGGCCGGATTTTCCATCACGGGCAACTGGTCGAGCGACTGCAGCCCGAGGTCGTCCAGAAACTGCCGCGTGGTGGCGAACAGGGCGGGCCGGCCCACGGTTTCGCGGTGCCCAATGACCTCCACCCAGCCCCGGTCTTCCAGCTGCTTGATAATCAGGCTGTTCACGGTCACGCCGCGGATGTCCTCGATGTCGCCGCGCGTCACCGGCTGCCGGTAGGCAATGATGGCCAGCGTCTCCAGGGTGGCCCGGGTGTAGCGCGGCGGTTTTTCCGGATGCAGCCGGTCCAGGTACTCGCGCATTTCAGGGCGGCTCTGGAAACGCCAGCCCGTCGCGACCTGCACGAGCTCCACGCCCCGCAATGCCCAGTCCTGCTGGAGTTCCAGCAGGATGGTTTTCAGGGTATCGGTTCCGAGAGCGTCGTTGAAGAGCGTGCGCAACTCGCGCAGGGTCGCCGGTTGCGGAGCGCAGATCAGCGCGGTTTCAAGGACCCGTTTGGCGTCCACCGTATTCATGGTTCAGCAATTGCGGGGAAAGAGACGCCACGTGTCGAAAAGGGCGCCATGCCTGTCAAAGGGTTCGTTCAGCGGGACCGCACGCAAAGACCTTGGTGCTGTTCCCAGCCCTGCAGTGTGTCCATGCGGGCGAGTCGGCTGGTACAGCCGCTAGGCGCGATTGTAGCGCAGGCCCCAAAAATCCAAGGCGTTTTCCATGTCCTGTGGCAGAGGCGCATGGAACTCCATCGGCTTACCCGTCATGGGATGGGCGAAAGCCAGCCGGTACGCGTGCAGCGCCTGGCGCGCGAGCCCCCCCGCCGCTTCTCCGCCGTACAAGGCATCGCCCACCAGGGGATGGCGAAGCGAGGCCATGTGCACCCGGATCTGGTGCGTGCGCCCGGTGTGCAGCGTGCAGCGCACGAAGCAGACCGGATCGACGCTGTCGAGCAAGGCAATGTCCGTGCGCGCGGGCTTGCCCGACTGCGTGGCCAGGTCCACCACGGCCATGCGCAGGCGATTGCGCGGGTCGCGGCCAATGCTTCCCTCGACCACGCGCTGCTCCGGCCCGCTCCAGGGGCGGTGGCCGATGGCGAGGTACTGCCGGCTCACTTCGCGGGCGGCGATCATGCGCACCAGCGCATCCATGACGCCCCGCTCGCGCGCCACGACCATCAACCCGCTCGTGTCCTTGTCGAGCCGGTGGACGATGCCCGCCCGGGGCACCAGCAGCGCCTTGGGATCGCGGGCCAGCAGGCCGTTGAGCAAGGTCCCGCTCCAGTTGCCGGGCGCGGGGTGAACGACGAGCCCCGCAGGCTTGTGGATGACCAGCAGGTGCGCATCCTCGAACACCACGTTGATGGGGATGGACTCCGGACGGAAGGCCTGGCTCTGCTGGGTGGGCCGCAGTTCCACCGCCACCACATCGCCCGCCTTGACTCGGGCCGCAGGCTTGGCCGCGGCCTGCCCGTTGAGCAGAACGCCCCCCTGGGCCAGCAATTGCTGCAGATAGCTGCGCGAAAACTCGGGCACCTGATCGGCGAGCGCCCGGTCCAGGCGCTCACCGTGCTGCGCCTCGCCAATGGCGAACTGGCGAATCTCCTGCGAGGCTTCGCCGCCCTCCTCCAGGTCTTCGGTGCTGGCCTCTCCCTCGGGGAGCAGGCCGGGGCCGGACGGCAGCGTGTTCAACGCGCCGGCAGGTAGCGGGACGGATCGACCGGCTTGCCCTGGCGGCGGATCTCGAAGTGCAGCTTCACCCGGTCGGTGTCGGAGCTGCCCATTTCGGCGATCTTCTGGCCGCGGCGCACCGTCTGGTCTTCCTTCACCAGCAGGGTCTGGTTGTGGGCGTAGGCCGTCAGGTAGGTGTTGTTGTGCTTGAGGATCACGAGGTTGCCGTAGCCACGCAGGCCGGCGCCGGCATAGACGACCCGTCCATCCGCGGAGGCGAGCACGGGGTCGCCCGCCTTGCCGCCGATGTCATAACCCTTGTTGCGGGCCTCGTCGAAACCCGCCACGAGCGAACCCGACGATGGCCAGATGAAGGCCATGTCGTCCTCGCCGCCGGTCGCCGCAGGCGCGGGGCTGGGCGCAGGAGCGGGGGCGGCGGCCACGGCGGGGGCCGATGCCCCGGGCTTGGCACCGCTGGCGGGGGTGGACGGGGCGATCGCGGAAGAGGTGACGGGGCGGGTGACCACGCCGGTATCGCTGGCCACCGAGGGCGCTGGCGTGGCCGAAGGCGCGGCCACGCGGAGCACCTGGCCAACCTCGATGAGGTTGGCGTTGTCCAGGTTGTTCCAGCGGGCGATGTCCTTCCAGCTTTGGCCGTTTTCCAGGCCGATGCGAATCAGGGTATCTCCTGGCTTGACCGTGTAGTAGCCGGGTTTGCCGGCGTTTTCAGCACCGGGCAGAGGCTTGGCCGCGGGAGCGACCACCATGCCGGGCTGGGAGGCGGATGTGGAAGCGGACGTGCCACGATCTTCCACCGGTGCCCTGTTGACGCGGGTACCGCAACCCGTCAGCACCAAGGCTGCGAGCGCTACCGAACCCCAACCAACAAGACCACGCGTAACCAACATAAGCAATCCCTTCAGGCAATCCCCGATTTTAGGGGGACAAAATGAACGGCCTCCAAAACGTTCTGTTTCAATCCGTGCGCCGTTTTGTCGATGACCAACAACACCTGGTGGCCGCCGGCGCCCACCATGGGCGCCACGAGGCGGCCACCCACGGCCAGCTGGTCGATCCACGCCTGAGGGAGGGTCTCGCCGCCTGCCGCGGCGATGATGGCCGCATACGGCGCGCCTTTCGCATAGCCCACCGTGCCGTCGCCGAAGATGAGGTGCACGTTCGCGAGGCGCCAGGGACGCAGGTTGTCGCGCGCCTTCTCGTGCAACGCGCGCAAACGTTCGATGGTGTACACCTCGCGGGCCACGCGCCCCAGCACTGCGGCCTGGTAGCCGCAGCCGGTGCCGATCTCCAGCACGCGCCCCAGCCCGGCGGCGCGCGCGCCCTCCGCGCCCAGCAGCAGCTCCGTCATGCGGGCGACGATGCTCGGCTTGGAGATGGTCTGGCCCAGCCCGATCGGCAGGCTGGTGTCTTCGTAGGCCTGGTTGACGAGGGCGGTGTCCACGAAGCGGTGCCGCTCCACCGAGCCCATGGCCTGCAGCACGGCTGGCGATGCGATGCCCGAGGCCGCCAGGCGCTGCACCATGCGCGCGCGCACGGCGGCCGAATCGAGCCCCACGCCCTGCGGCATGGGCGGGGCATCGCGGCGCGGCGCGGGCTGCGATGGCGGCCGGGGCGCAGCGCCCGGCGGCGGGTCGATGCGGGCCGGAAAGCCGGGGCGGCGCTGCGTCATAGGGCAGGGGCCGGCGTGGTAGCGGCGGGCGCGTCGGGCACCAGGCGCGCCGCGGTCTGCGTCCAGTAGCCCAGGCCTTCGTGGTCGGTCAGATCCACCTTCAAAGGGGTGATGGCCACATGGCCCTGGGCCGTGGCATGGAAGTCCGTGCCCTCGGCGTCGTCCTTGGCCGCGCCCGCGCCCCCGATCCAGTACATGACCTCCCCGCGCGGGCTCTGCTGCTCGATGACGCGCTCGGCTGCATGGCGGCGGCCCAGGCGGCACAGCCGCAGGGGCCGCAGTGCATCGAACGGCAGGTTGGGAATGTTCACGTTGAGGAGCCAGGGCGCCTCGCCCACCAGGCTCTGCGCCTGCATCTGCTCGACGATCTCGCGCGCCTTGCGGGCGGCGGATTCGATCTCGCCCCAGCCCTTGTCCACCTGCGAGAACGCGATGGCCGGAATGCCGAAGAGGTAGCCCTCCATCGCGGCGCCCACGGTGCCGGAGTAGATGGTGTCGTCGCCCATATTGGCGCCGTTGTTGATACCCGAGACGACCAGATCGGGCCGGTAGCCGAGCAGGCCGGTGAGCGCGATGTGCACGCAGTCCGCCGGGGTGCCGTTCACGTACCGGAAGCCGTTGGCCGCCTGGTGCACGTACAGCGGCGAATGCAGCGTGAGCGCATTGGACTTGGCGCTGTTGTTGTGTTCCGGCGCCACCACCTCGACGTCCGCGATGGTCTTGAGCGCATCGTGCAGGGCCACGATGCCGGGTGCCTGGTAACCGTCGTCGTTGGAAATGAGGATCTTCATGGGTGGCAGGAAGCAGGGTGCGAGCGATTGTAGGCCGCGTCCGACACGGCCAGGCCGGGCCGCATCCTGGGCGCCCGCCCCTGCCGGCGGCCGCCGTCGCTCCAGGGACTCGCCACGCCGGCCCCCGCGCCTATCATGCGGCCACACCGACAGGAGACCTTCCATGCATGCTTGGCTTTGCACCAACCCGACGGGCGTCGACGCCCTGGCCTGGACCGAATTGCCCACGCCCACGCCGAAGGCGGGCGAGGTGCTGATCGCGATCAAGGCCGCCAGCCTGAACTTTCCCGACCTGCTCATCGTGCAGAACAAGTACCAGATGAAGCCCCCCCTGCCCTTCGTGCCGGGGTCGGAATACGCCGGCGTGGTGGAGGCCGTGGGCGAAGGCGTCACCCACCTGCGCCCCGGGCAGAGCGTGGCCTGCCTCACCGGCACGGGCGGCTTCGGCACCCACGCGGTGGCGCCCGCGGCGCTGTGCATGCCGCTGCCCGAGGGCTTTTCGCACGTGGATGCGGCGGCGTTCATCATGATCTACGCCACCTCGCACCATGCGCTGGTGGACCGGGGGCAGCTCAAGGCCGGCGAGACGGTGCTGGTGCTGGGTGCGGCCGGCGGCGTGGGCACGGCGGCCATCCAGATCGCCAAGAAGATGGGCGCCCGCGTGATCGCGGCCGCCTCCACCGAGGAAAAATGCAAGCTGTGCCTGTCCGTGGGGGCGGACGCCGTCATCAACTACACCGAGGAAAACCTGCGCGAGGCGATCAAGTCGCTGACCGACGGCAAGGGCCCGGACGTGATCTACGACCCGGTGGGCGGCGACTTCACCGAGCCCGCCTTCCGCTCGATCGCCTGGCGCGGGCGCTACCTGGTGGTGGGTTTCGCCTCCGGCCCCATCCCGGCGCTGCCGCTGAATCTGGCGCTGCTCAAGGGCGCCTCGATCGTGGGCGTGTTCTGGGGCGAGTTCTCCAGGCGCGAGCGGCAGGCCAACGCCGCCATGATGGCCGAGTTGGCCGCCTGGTACGGCGAGGGCGCCATCAAGCCCGTGATCGACCGCACCATGCCGATGGCGCAACTGCCCGCGGCCTATGCCCACATGGGATCGCGCGGGGTGATGGGCAAGCTGGTCATGGTGAACTGACACTGGCGCCGGCCCGCGCCCGCCAGGCCCTTCACCCAGGCCGGTGGTGGGCGGGACCGGCGTTGCACGGATGCCCTGCGGGCGCCTGTTCAAGCGGTGCGCCGTCTGTCACACTCGCGCATCTTTGCCTTTCCGTGCACGCCAGATGGCCGACCGCCCCCCTTCAGAAATCGCGCGAGAAACCCTCAAGCAGCTGGCCGCGCGCCGTTTGGCGCCCACGCCCGACAACTACCAGGCCCTCTACGACGAGATCGCCGGCAACCCCAGCCCCACCGCCTTTCCGGAAGGCCCCCTGCGCCACATCCTGCGCGTGCTGCCCGGGCAGACCCCGGCGCAAAAGCGCCTGCTGGGCCTGTTCGAATCCGCCATCGACAACACCGACTGGGCCCAGTTGCAGAGCGTGCTCGTGGGCTACGCCAACCTCGGGCTGGCCAGCGTGGCCGCACCGGCCGCCGCGGCCGCGGAGCCCTCGGCCGCCACGCACCTGCCCGAGGAACTGACCGAGCAGCTCGCCCGCCTGATCGACAACACCCTGCCCGCGCTGGGCGAGGACGATGCCCGCGTGCATGAACTGGCCGCGCAGCTGACCAATTTCCTGCGCCAGCCCTCGCCGCCGATCTCGACCTTCGGCCTGATGCTGAACAACTTCAGCTACCGGCTGTCGTTCGCCACCGAGGACCAGGCCGCCATCCGCGCCAGCCTGCTCGAACTGCTGCACATGCTGTTCGAGAACATCGCCGTGCTGAGCCAGGACGACCGCTGGCTGCAGGGCCAGGTCGAGGCGCTGATGGCCGCCTCCACGCCGCCGCTCACGCTGCGCCGGCTGGACGAGGTGCAGCGGCGCCTGAAGGACGTGATCTTCAAGCAGACCGAGGCCAAGGAGCGCACCGTGCAGGCGCAGGAACAGATGAAGGAGCTGCTGGCCACCTTCATCGAGCGGCTGGTGCAGATCACCGCCTCCAGCAGCACCTACCACGACAAGATGGAGCACTGCGCCGAGCGCATCGGCCAGGCCAACAGCCTGCAGGAGATCACCCCGCTGCTCGAGGAGGTGATGAGCGCCACGCGCGCCATGGCCCTGGACAGCCGGGTGGCGCGCGACGAGCTGCAGGACCTGCGCGCGCGCTCCGATGCGCGCCATGCCGAGATCACCAAGCTGCAGGAAGAGCTGGACCGCGCCAGCGCCCAGGCCCGGCACGACCCGCTCACCGGCTCGCTCAACCGCAAGGGCCTGGACGAGGTGATGGAGCGCGAGATCGCCCGCGCCACGCGCAACGGCTCGCCGCTGTGCGTGGCCCTGCTGGACGTGGACAACTTCAAGCTCATCAACGACCGCCTGGGCCACACGGCCGGCGACGAGGCGCTGGTGCACCTGGCCGGCGTCACGCGCGAGGTGATGCGCCCGCAGGACATGCTGGCGCGCTACGGCGGCGAGGAATTCGTGCTGGTGCTGCCCGACACCGACCTGGACCAGGGCGTGGAAGCCATGAAACGGCTGCAGCGCGAGCTGACCACGCGCTACTTCCTGAAGGACCGCGAGAAGGTGCTCATCACCTTCAGCGCCGGCGTGGCGCAGATGGCCGAGCAGGAGGGCAGCACGGAAGCCATCCGCCGGGCCGACCAGGGCATGTACCTGGCCAAGCGCGCGGGCAAGAACCGCGTGATGGCCGCCTGAGCCCCTCCCGGGCGGCCTTTTCCGAGCGCCCGGCCTGACCGTTTCCGCTCGCGCACTGCAACCCTTCCCATGACGCAAACACCCCTGCTCTCGCGCCGGGCACTGCTGCAACGGGCCGCCTGGGCCGCGGGCGTGGCCGCCTGGCCCCGTTGGGCCGGGGCAGGCACCGCAGCGCTGCGGCACGACCCGTTCACGCTGGGCGTGGCCAGCGGCGACCCCTCGCCCGATGGCATGGTGCTGTGGACGCGCCTCGTGCCCGCCGAACCCGGCGCATGGAACCGCCCGCTTGCCGTGCAGTGGGAGGTGGCGCACGACGACGCGTTTCGCCGCATCGTGCAGCGCGGCACGGCCACCGCCCTGCCGGAGTTCGCGCACAGCGTGCATGTCGAGCTGCAGGGGCTGGCCCCGGGGCGCTGGTACCACTACCGCTTTCTGCAGGGCGACGCCGTCAGCGCCACCGGCCGCACGCGCACCGCGCCGGCCGCCGGGGATGTGGCGACGGGCCTGCGCATCGCCTTCGCGTCGTGCCAGCGGTGGGAGCACGGCCACTACGCGGCCTGGGCCGACGTGTGCCGCCAGTCGCCCGACCTGGTGCTGTTCCTGGGCGACTACATCTACGAATACGCCAGCCCCAAGGACCCGGCCGGGCTGGCGCGCGTGCACGGCCTGCGCCTGGCGCACACGCTGGCCGACTACCGCGACCGCTACGCGCTGCACAAGAGCGATCCTTCGCTGCAGGCCGCCCACGCGCTGTGCCCCTGGGCCACGACCTGGGACGACCACGAGGTACAGAACGACTACGCCGGCACCCACGGCCGCGGCGACGCCGCCGACTTCCTGGCGATGCGCACGGCGGCATGGCAGGCCTTCTACGAACACACGCCGCTGCGAGTGGCGAGCCTGGCGGCCAGCGGGTTCGGCGCGCTGCAGGTGTACCGCGCGCTGCCCTGGGGGCGGCTGGCGACCATCCACCTGCTGGATGCGCGCCAGTTCCGCGACCGCCAGGCCTGCCGCGCGGAAGGCAGCAGCGGCGCGGGCGCTGTGCGGCCCAGCGACTGCGCCGATCTGCAGGCGCCCGGGCGCAGCTTCCTGGGCACGGCGCAGGAGCGCTGGCTGGATGCCGGCCTGGCCGCCGATGCGCGCGGCAGCGGTGTGGGAAGCGCCAGCGGCGACGGCACCCGCTGGAGCGTGGTCGCGCAGCAGACGCTGTTCTCGCCGCGCCACTACCCCTCCGGCGTGCAATCGACCGACAGCTGGGACGGCTACCCGGCCGCGCGCCAGCGGCTGCTGCAGTCGGTGGCCCGGCATGCGCCGCGCAACACGGTGCTGCTGGGAGGCGACATCCACCAGAACTACGTCTGCAACGTGATGGCGCCGGCCGACGGGGACGCGCCTGCCGAGTCCTCCGTGGCCCCCACGGCCCGTGTGCTGGCCAGCGAGTTCTGCGGCACCTCGATCAGCTCGCGCTCGGGCACCACGCAGGACAAGGTGGACGCCATCGTCCGCCACAACCCGCACGTGCTGCTGGCGCGCTGCGACCTGCGCGGCTGGGGGCTGGCCGAGGTCACGCCCCGGCGCTGGACCACCACGCTGCGCACCGTGGACGACCCGCTGCGGGCCGACAGCGGCGCTTCCACCCTGGCCCGCTTCGTGGTGGAAGACGGTCGCCCCGGGCCCGTGCGCGACCTTTGATTTGCTACAAAATAGATAGCGAAACGCCCTAGTATTGATTGCGCCGGAGGCCAAAAAGACCAAAGGCGTCCAACGCAGAGGCCACCCACGCGCGCCGTTTCGGTAGCGGGGTGTAACACCCGCAGGCCAGGCCTGCACCCCGCATTACCATGGCGCCCACCACACCGGGAGACTCCATGACCCCCAAGCACCTGCCCGCCGCCCGGCTGGCCGCCCTCGCGGCTGCCGCCCTGCTCGCGGCCTGCGGCACCAGCCCCCGCCTGAACTACACGCTGCCCGACCAGCCCGAAGGCGCGTCCGGCTACACCGAGAAGCCCGGCTGGGCGACGCAGAAGTTCGCCGTGGCGGCCGCCAACCCGCTGGCCACCGATGCGGGCTACCAGGTGCTCCAGGCCGGCGGCTCGGCGATCGACGCCGCTATCGCGGTGCAGATGGTGCTGTCGCTGGTCGAGCCGCAATCGAGCGGCATCGGCGGCGGCGCCTTCCTGCTGCACTCGGCGGGCAGCCGGGTCGAGGCCTATGACGGCCGCGAGACGGCGCCGGCCGCCGCCACCGAGAACCTCTTTCTCGGCGCAGACGGCAAGCCCGTGCCCTTCTATGACGGCGTGGTGGGCGGCCGCTCGGTGGGCACGCCCGGCGCGGTGCGCATGCTGGAGCTGGCGCACCGGGAGCACGGCAAGCTGCCGTGGGCATCGCTGTTCCAGCCGGCCATCCAGCTGGCCGAGAACGGCTTCAAGGTGAGCCCGCGCCTGAACACCCTGCTGGCCAACGAAAAGTACCTGGCACAGGACCCGGCCGCGCGCGCCTATTTCTTCGACGCGGCGGGCCAGCCCTGGCCCGTGGGCCATGTGCTCAAGAACCCCGAGCTGGCCGCCGTGCTGAAAGGCATCGCGCGCAACGGCTCCAAGGCGCTGCTGGAGGGCGAGGTGGCGCAGGCCATCGTCGCCGAGGTGCAGGGCCACCCGACCAACCCCGGGCGCCTGGCGCTGGCCGACTTGGCCGGCTACCAGCCCAGGAAGCGCGAGGCGCTGTGCACGGACTACCAGGTGGCCTCCAAGGACTTTCGCCTGTGCGGCTTTCCGCCGCCCAGCTCGGGCGCGATCGCCGTGGGACAGATCCTGGGCATCCTGAAGAACACCGACGCCACCACGATGGCGCTGCAGGAAGGGCCCAAGGGCGCGGGCGACTGGCTGCCCAGCGCCGACTGGCTCTACCTGTACAACGAGGCCTCGCGCCTGGCCTTCGCCGACCGCGGCCTCTACGTGGCCGACCCCGACTTCGTGCAGCCGCCGGGCGGCAGCTGGAGCACCCTGCTCGCCCCCGCCTACCTCGCCCAGCGCGCCCAACTGATCGGCCCGCAGAGCATGAAGGTGGCGCAGCCCGGCAACCCCGGCGCGGTCCAAACCAGCCATGCGCCCATGCCCGACCAGATCGAGCACGGCACCAGCCACATCAGCGTCGTCGATGCCTTCGGCAACGCGGTGGCGATGACGACCACCATCGAAGACCAGTTCGGCTCGCGCCAGATGGTCAAGGGCTTCCTGCTGAACAACGAGCTGACCGATTTCAGCTTCGCGCCCAAGGACGCGCAGGGCCAGCCCATCGCCAACCGCGTGGAGCCCGGCAAGCGCCCGCGCTCGTCGATGGCGCCCACGCTGGTGTTCGACAAGCAGACCGGCCAGGTGGTGATGAGCGGCGGCAGCCCGGGCGGCGCGCTCATCATCCACTACACGGCCAAGACGCTCTACGGCATCTTCAACTGGGGGCTGATGCCGCAGCAGGCCATCAACCTGCCCAATTTCGGCTCGCTCAATGGCCCGACGATGCTGGAGGAAAAACGCTTCCCGCCGGCCACGGTGGAGGCGCTGCGTGCCCGCGGCGCCGAGGTGCGCGAGATGAACATGACCAGCGGCCTGCAGGCCATCACCCGCGCCGAGGTGCACGGGCAGCCGATGTGGCTGGGCGGCGCCGACCCGCGCCGCGAAGGCGTGGTGATGGGGGACTGAGCGCCCGCCACCCCAAAAAAGAGCACCCTGCGGGTGCTCTTGGGCGTTGCGGCCCGGGGCTGGCCGCCGCGCCAGCGCCTACTGCTCGGCGATCACGTCCAGGAACACCAGGGGCTCGGTGCCGGTGTTGGTCAGCCCGTGCGATTCGCCCTTGCGCACGATGGTCACGTCGCCCGGCTTCACGGCCACGTCCACACCGTCCTTGTCCTTGAAGGTGCCGCGGCCCGAGACGATGACGTAGGTGTCCTCGTTGCTGGTGTGCTTGTGGTAGCCGATGGAGTCACCCGGCTGCAGCGTGAGCCAGCTGATCTCCTTGATGGCCTGGTCCTTGAGCGCCTTGTCGCGGGTGAAGGCGTATTCGCCGGCCAGCGTGCCCTTGCCGCCGCCGGCGCCCTCCTTGTTGGCTTTCAGCAGCGCCTCCTTGGGGTACACCTCGGCCGACGCCGTCGATGCCACTCCCACCAGGGCGAATGCGGCGGCCAGCAGGCGGAACGTTTTTTTCATGGGTTGTCTCCTTTGGAATGGTCGGATGGCAGCGCGGGCCGCCGCAGCATGCCGCGGCCCGCCCGGTGCCGATGCGATCTTATGCGCGGCCCCGCGAGCCCCGCACCGGCCAGCACCCCGGCGGGGCCCTGCGAAGCAGGCTTGGTATCAAAACAGACCCCAGCACAATCAACACTAGGGCATATCGCTATTAAAACAATAGCAATCGAATCACCGCCTCAAGCCGGTGCCTGGGCCGGCGCCACGGAGGCGCCCTGGATGCTGTGCCGCTCCAGCGCGGCCTGCACGAAGCCGCTGGCCTTGGCCTCCTCCACGAAGGCATGGAGCACGCCCGCCGCGGCCGCGCCCCGGCCCTTGGGCAGCCCCATGGCCTGCTGGATGACCATGAAGCGGCCCGGCAGCAGGCGCAGGCCGCCGCCCAGGCGCTGCGCATCGGCCTGCAGCTGCTGCTTGACGCCCGCGGCCACGTCGGCGCCTTCGGCCAGGAAGGTCTCCACGACGGCGGGCGACGTGGGGGCGCGCACCAGGGTGGCGGCCTTCATCTCGCGGCTCAGATAGAGGTCGTAGGCGCTGCCCTTGCCGACCACCACCCGGTGACCGGGCCGGTCCACGGCCTCGTTGTCGCGCAGCGGCGAGTCCTCGCGCACCAAGTAGCAGCCTTCGATGAGCACGTACGGCGCGGTGAACGCGATGCCGGCGGCGCGCAGCGGATCTACGGCGAAGAAGCCCACATCGGCCTGCTCCTGCGTGACGGCCTCGACCGATCGGCCGGCCGCATCGAACACGGCGAAGGCGATCGGCACGCCCAGGCGCTCCGCCAGGGCCCGCGCCAGATCGACGGACACGCCGGACGGGTCCACCCCCGGCGCGCCGGCCTTGGCCAAAATGGGGTTGCCCAGGTTGATGGAGGCGCGCAGCACCCCGGTGGGTGCAAAGGCCTGGAGGACGGCGGGATCGATGGACATGCGGCGAAGGACGGGGGGGTTGAACGAAGGCCGAGCATCTTCCAGCCGGCGCGCCGTGTAAACCCCCGCGGCCGCCTGGCGACGCAGCGCGTCAGGTGGCGGCGTCCTGCGGCCAGCGCACGGGCGGCAGGGCCTGCAGCGCGGGCCGGGCCAACAGGTAGCCCTGGAACAGGTCGATGCCCAGGCCGCGCAGGGTGTGCAGCTCGGCATCGGTTTCGACGCCTTCGGCCAGGGCCTGCACGCCCAGGTCATGGCACAGGCCCACGATGCCGCGCACGATGGCTTGCCGCACCGGGTGGCGGTCGACGCCGCGCACCAGGGCCATGTCGATCTTCAGCAGATCGGGCTGGAAGTCGGCCAGCAGGTTCAGGCCCGCGTAGCCCGCGCCAAAATCGTCGATCGCGCTCAGGAAGCCGTGGCGGCGGTAGGCGTGCAGGATGCCCTGCAGGTGCGCCTTGTCCAGCAGGTTCTCGCGCTCGGCAATCTCGAAGATGATGCGCTCGGTGGGAAAGCCGCAGCGCTGCGCGGCCTGCAGCGTGGCGCGGATGCAGGCCTCCGGCTGGTACACAGCGTTGGGCAGGAAATTGATGCTCAGCCGGCAGGGCATGCCCAGCGCCGCGGCCAGCTCCACGGCCTTCACGCGGCAGGCCTGGTCGAAGGCGTAGAGGTTCTGCTCGGTCACCCGATCCAGGATGCTCTGGGCCGAACTGCCGTCCAGCCCCCGCACCAGCGCCTCGTAGGCGTAGACGCTGCGGTCGCGCAGATCGACGATGGGCTGGAACGCCATGGTGAATTCGAAGTCCAGCGCCTGGCCATCGCGGCAGGCGGCGCAGGCGGGCGAAGAGGCGGTGGCCGAAGAGGCGGCGTGGAGGGAGGCGGGCTGATTCATGACAGCGATGGGCCACGGGCAATGGCGGGGCGGCGATCGAGCCGACAGCTTACGCGCATCTTGCGGCACATCGGTCCCGCGCGCGTCCCGTGACCCACCGGGCCGCGAGGGCTTTGGCGCCCGCGCCGCTCCCTCAGGCGGCCTTTGCGCGCACGACTGCGGGGCCCGGCGCACCGCACCGGGCCCCTCGCCGCGCTCTTCTTCTCTCCCCTCTCTCTCTTGGTTACTGCGGCTGCGCGCCGGCTCTCGGCCGTGTTCGCTCGCTCGTGCTCGTTCACCCGTCACGCCACCACGTGCACCAGTTGCATCATTCCCAGGTCTTCGTGGTCGAGCGCATGGCAGTGCCACACGAACTGGCCGTGGAAGTCGGTGAACCGCATGCGGAAGGTGATGCTGCCCATCGGCGGCACCGGCAGCGTGTCGGCCCAGTACGGGTCGACCGGCTCGCCGTTGACCCGGACCACGTAGCTGTCGTTGACGTGGATGTGGAACGGGTGCGGGTAGCGGTTGAGGTTCTGGATGGTCCACTCCTCCACCGCGCCCAGCGCCACCGTCTGCGTGGCCGTGAGCGACGACTGGAACGGCGACAGCCGGGCCTGCGGCGAGGCGTCGCCGGACGAGAACACGGTGTCGGTGAAGCCGTCGACGCCGTCCGACAGCGGGATGAACCAGCCCTCCCCCGCCGGAATGGGCTGGGCCAGGCGCTCGCTCGTCTTGGGCAGTACGGCCAGCACCAGGCTGCGCTGCTTGCCGCCATGGGCCGCCAGTTCCTCATCGGTGATGGGCAGGTGCTCGGCATAGCGCGGCAGGCGCGCGGGCTGG
This sequence comes from Acidovorax sp. BLS4, assembly GCF_032929295.1. Lineage (NCBI taxonomy): Bacteria > Pseudomonadati > Pseudomonadota > Betaproteobacteria > Burkholderiales > Comamonadaceae > Acidovorax > Acidovorax sp. BLS4. The sequence continues at coordinate 2,450,024 of NZ_CP136797.1, read as the reverse complement.
GGCAGCGGGGTGGACAGCGGCGTGCCCTCCACCACGATGCGCGCGACGATCTCGTCCTGCGCCTCGCTCGACGGCGCCTTGACCGAACGCAGGTAGTACGTGCCGGGCACGTCGCTGGCCTTCACCACGATCGAATGGCGGTTGCCGGGATACAGCGCGTTGCCGGGCCAGTGGGCGTTGTCGAATTGGTCCGAGGTGGCCGCGTTGATGGGCTTGAAACGGCGGTTGAACACGTTGCCGTCCTTGGCATACGCCCAGAGCGTATGGCCGTCCAGCACGGGGTTGAACGGGTAGAACGAAGCCGTGTTGACGAAGTGCCACTGCTGCAACTCGCCCGGCCGCATCACGATGGTGGGCTGGTAGGCGCCGTTGAGCAAAAAGCCCGACGACGCGGTGCGGATGGAGTCGTAGAACGATTCCGTTTTGCCGTCGTCGGTCAGGTTGACCTTGTGCACGTGGATCGCGCGCTCGCGGATGTCCGGCGTGTCGATGAAGGTGTCCTTGGGGTCGTGAATGAGGATGGCGCCGAACATGCCGCTGGAGACCTGCACGTTGGACGACCCGTGCAGATGGGGGTGGTACCAGTAGATGCCGTTGGTGTGGTCGGCCGGGATGGCCACCTCGTGCTGGCGGCTGGCCCCCGGCAGCACGCCGGCCTCGGCCATGTCCACCACGTAGTCGCCGAACACGCCGGGGCGGATCTCCCGCGGATCGACGTGCAGGCCGTGGAAATGCAGGTTGGTGCTGTTCTGGTGGTTGAGGTAGTCCAGCGAGGACTGGCCCTTCACGTTGGCCGGCAGTTCGTTCACCAGCCGGATGCGCAGCGTGTCGCCGGGCTGCAGGTGCAGCGTGGGCGCCATGTACTGGCCGTTGAAGCTGCGCAGCGCGGTCTGCACCGTGCGGGCCACGCCCGGATAGGCCGGCGGCTGCGACCCCGCGATGCGCAGCGGCTGCGCGCCGTAGCGGGCGAACAGGTCCAGGCTGAGCTGGCCGCCGGACGACGTCAGCGCGGCGGGCTCGGGCAGCGTGTCCGCCGTGGCGCCGGAGGCGCTGCCGCCGCAGCCGGCCAGCGGGGCAACCACTGTGCCCAGGGAGAGCCCGAACATCCACTGCAGGCTGGCGCGGCGCGTCGGCTCCGGGGTCGAGAAAGAATCGGTCATGGCGGGCCTTCAGGCGAATGCGATGGGATGGGGTCGGACCTGCACGGCGGTGGACGGAAACGCCCCGCAGGCGGACGAGCGGTTGTCGCCCCAGGCGAGCAGCCCGGTGCCGGTGCGCGCCAGCACATGGCCCGATCCGGCCGCCAGTTGCAGCACGCCGCGCAGCGCCGGCACCCGCAGCGGCCTGGCGGAAAAGGCCAGGCCGTCCCGCGCGAGCTGCCCCATGCCGTTCCAGCCCCATGCGAACACGTCGCCCTGGCGCGACAGCGCCACGGTGTAGAACATGCCCGCATCCACCTGCGCCACGGCAAAGCCGGTGCGCACCCGCACGGGCCGGGCGACATAGCGCGCATCGCCGCCGCCCGCCTGCCCGTACTGGTTGGAGCCCCAGGCCCACAGCCCGCCTTGCGCGTCCACCGCGAAGCTATGCGTGTCGCCCGCGGCCACCTGCACGATGCGCCCGGGCAGGTCCACCCGCACCGGCACGGCGGATTCCTTCAGCGCCCCGTTGCCGAGCTGACCGGCCGCGTTGGCGCCCCAGGCCCAGACGCGTCCGGCACGGTCCAGCGCCAGCACGTGCGCATGGCCGGGCGCCAGGTGCGCGATGGCACCCAGGCCTTCGATGGCCTGCGGCGCGGATTCGCGCGAGGCCGTCGCGCGGCCCAGTTGCCCATAGGCCGCCATGCCCCAGGAGCGCACCGTGCCGTCGGCCTGCAGCGCGAACGCGGCGGCTTCGGTCTGCGCCACCTGGACCACGGGGGAAGGCAGGCCCGACACGCCCACGCGGTCGGCGCCGTGATCCGGCGACACCACGGGCCGGCAGGCCACCACGGCGCCGCCCTCGCGCACGGCCAGCGTGTGGGAATGCCCGTCGTGCACCGCGGTGAACGGCAGCCCGGGGTTCAGCCACTGGGGCTGCGGCTGCGCGTAGCGGTTGTGGCCGATCTCGGTGGGGCTGGACGTGCACAGCTCGCCCGGATAGCCGGGCGGCAGCTGGGCGCCGAGCCGCTTGACGCCGCCCCAGCCGTAGGCCGCGCCGTCCGCGGCGAGGGCGATGGACCGGTCGCGGCCGGCACTGATGGTGAGAAATGGCATGGAATGCGCCTCGCGGGTCAGGGCAGCAGCACGAGGTAGGCGAACCCTTCGGCGCCGCCGATCGTGGCCTTGATCTGGATCTGCTTTTTCGATGTGGGGGCCTGGGACACCGTCACCCGGCCTGAGGGGCTGATCTGCACGCCGGAATCGCTCGGGTTGCACGACCAGACGGCCATGTCATTGTCGATGGCGGCCCCCGAACTCAGGACGCCCCGGATGCTGAGGTCGTACGAGAACGGGGATTGCTTGGTGATCTTCGTGGCCGGGGACAGCAGCAGCCGCTTGAGTACCGGCACCGGCGCGCTCTGGTTGCCGTAGAGGATGGCCTTGCCTTCCAGCCGGCCCGATTGCCCGGGCTGGTCCGACAGGTACCAGGGCAGTTCGGCCTTGATCGTGTAGGCACGTGGCGTACGCTCCTGGCTGCGCAGTTGCACCAGGCCGCTGGTGCCTTCGTGGTTGGACACGTGCACGTCCGAGGCGTGTTCGCCCTCGACGCTCCAGATGGCGTCCTGGGTCACGTCCTTCCAATCGCTGCTGTCGGAGTAGCGCACCAGCGCCCAACCCTGCGCCGTGTCGGCCGTGGATTTGAAACCCTCGTAGAACTCGACCTTGAACTCCACGGGAACGGGCGGCGTGCGCACGTACAGCACCGGCATGGTCCACGGCACGGGTGGCTGCGAGGAGCCGTATTGGGTATAGCACCTGCCGTCGCCACGGCAGAATTTGATGCGGATGTTTTCCTCGTCGCCGTTGTAGAGGTTCATCACCAGCGTGCGCAGTTCGTAGTCCGACTGGCCCCATTGGCGATCGCGGCGCTTGTAGGCGTTGCGGGTGACGATGTAGCCCGGGCCGAGGATCTTGTAGGGCCTGGACCCCGCCTGCCCCAGGTCGGCGAAATGCCGGTAGCGGGTGGTGCCGTCGTGCTGGTACGACTGCGGCTTGAAGCCGAAATATCGCATGATTTGAGGCGTCGCGGCCGACTGTTCGCCGGAAGGCAGCCGATGGCGCACGGCGTCCGGCGGTATCAGGCTCTGCAGTTCGGTGATGCTGGGCAGGCGCCAGGGATTGCCCGCGCTCGCCGGGTCGGCCATCAGCCCTTCCAGGCCGTCGTATTCGAACATCTCCGGTTTCCACATCAGGCCGGTGTCGCGGTCCAGGATGCTGCCGTCGGCGAAGGGCTTGAGCCCGTTGGGGTACATCAGCCGCTGGCGCTTGAGGTGGATGTGGTACTCGTCCAGGTGCCGCTCCGCCTTGTCCAGCTGCGGCGGATCGCCCGCATGGGCGGCCTCGACCTTGAGATTGAGTGCCTGGGCCTGCAGTGCGCGCGCCTGGTTGAAGGCGTTGAACAGCAGGTCGTCATAGGCCGTTCCGGTGCGGCCCGAATAGAACTTGGGATGATCGTCCAGCAGCAGGCGGATCAGCCCCTTGGCATCGGCACCGGAGCCCACCTGGTTGTCGTGCAGCTGGGTCAGCACCAGGCTTTCATTCACGGACTTGACGAATTGCTCCTGAAGCTGGTCGGCCGTCGGCGGCGCATCCCCCGCTGCGCTGGCCAGCAAATCGGTCTTGTCCTGCACGAACGCCTTCAACGCCTCCAGCGCCGTCAGGCGGGTGATGTAGGCCGTGGACCGCGGCACCCTGCCGATCGCCTCGCTCAGCCGCTTGATCTCGGCCGTGATCGCCTGCAGCTGCTTGGCGGTGGTGTCCTCACCTTCGCCCAGCCCCAGTTCGTTCAGGAAGCTGTTGATCCCGCTGACCCGCATGAGCCAGCCCTTGACCTTGCCGCCGGCCCAGTCCTTGAAGTTGCCGGACAAGCCATCCACCAGGTCCTTGATGGTGGCGTCGGGGCTTTTGTCGGCGCCCAGCAGGCCGGCCGCGTTCCGTCCGAAGCGCTGGACGGAGACCGTGGCGTCGATGCCGTCCGCCACCTGCCGGGTCAGGGCCTGCGTGCCGCCCGCGCCGCGCGCGGCCTGGTGGAAGTGGTCCGCATCGAACCGGTCGCGGTCCAGGCTGAAGCCCAGAGTCCCCACGGGAAGGTCGGGCGGCAGCCCCAGCGACTCCAGCACGCGCGCCTGGGCCCGCGCCAGCGCCATCCCCGGCTGCGTGGCGAGGTAGGCATCCACCAGCGTGGAGATCGGAGACAGCACGACCGCCGTGCCGGACCGGTAGTCCTCGAGCCGGGCGGCCAGATGCAGGCCGTCCCCCAGGTCCAGGACGAGGCGCAGGCCGCCCTGCGCCGCGTGCACCAGCACCGTGGCATGGCCGTCGAAGGCCGTCTCCACCAGCGTCTGGCCGCCCGCGCCGAAGACCGTGAGCGTGCCCTGGCCCGGGCCGCCCGGCTCGGCATGGACCGGCACCGACAGCGCATGGGGTGCAGGGCCAAGTCCGCCTTCGCCGCAGCTTCGGACAAGGTCAAGATGCTGCAGGGGGTCGAGGGGGCTGTCCACAGGGTGCATAAATTGTGTCCGGCAGGCCGGTCCATTGGGGTGATGACGCAGTTTTTTAGCCCGGGATCGGGCGGCAGGCCTGCCGCCCACCGGTGCATCGTCCCGTTTCGCACCGGCCATTTCAACCCGCGGATCCAGTGGGGATTTCTTACCCATGCCACGGTGGGAGCCCTTCGGGCGGGGAATTGAGACACGCGGCCATTCCAGGCCCAGCGGGTGAGACGCAGGATCCATTTCGACCCCGTCGGCCGCACAGGGTTTTTTTCTCGACCTGTCGCGCGTGCACTACATTTCGAGTGGAAACACACAGAAAGCAACAGACCGCGGAAGGGAATTCATGGCAAACGAGGTCCGTCCGGCTCCCGATTCCCCTCCACACCGCCGCCATGCGGCGCTGGCCAGTCCGCACGCGCCGGGGACGCTGGTGGAGGTCGCCACCGATCCCGTCCCCCCTCGGGAGCGCCTCGACTTCTGGCGGGAATCGGTGCTCAGCCGCATGCGCCCCGAATCCGAGGTGCCGGACGGGGCGGCGTTCGGCGGGCGGTTGCGGCGCATCGTCGGCCATGGGGCCGATCTGGTCGAGCACGCGAGCGAGGCCGTGCATGCCGTGCGCACCGAGGCCATGTGCCGCCGGGACGGCGCGGACGACATCAGCCTGTCGCTGATGGTGGAGTGCGACTGGGCCACCCAGGAAAACCACGGAGCGCAGCAGATCTCGGCCGGCATGCTCTATCTTGTGGACTACGCCCGGCCGGTGGAGATCCGGCGCTCACGCCACCGCGACATGTCCCTCATCGTGTCGCGCAAGACGATCCACGACACCCTCGGCCCCGGCTTCACCCTGCCCGACCAGCTGCCGCAGCGCCCGGGCCTGGGCAGCGTGCTGCAGACCCTGATGGCCGCCACCTGGCGCGAAGCGCCGCGCATGGGGATCGACGAACGCACCGTGGCGCTGAAAGCCTGCACCGACATGGCCCTGGCCCTGCTGCAGACATCGCAGAAGGCCGGCCTGCAGGCCGATGCAGGCCGCTTCGACGACAGCCTGTACCGGGCGGCCTGGGGCCTGGTGCGGCGCCACTGCGGCGATCCGGCCTTCGGCGCCGAGCGGCTGGCGGTGCTGCTGGAATGCTCGCGTGCGTCGCTGTACCGCCTGTTCGCACGCCATGGCGAAGGCGTGGCGGCGGCCATCTGGAGCGCCCGGCTGGAGGCGGCCTGGCAGCAGGTCACCGCGACCGCGGGCGCCGGCACCGAGCGGCCCAGCCTCTCGGAGATCGCGCTGCGGTGCGGGTTTTCGGACCCCTCCACCTTCCAGCGCATGTTCAAGCGCCGCTTCGGCCTCAGCCCGCGCGAGGCGCGCCACCCGGCGAACTGACCCGCGGGCCGGCCGGCGGGTGCCGGCACCGGCGCGTTGGGGGACAATCGCCGGGTGTCCATCCCCCAGTCGTTCATCCAGGAATTGCTCGCCCGCGTCGATGTGGTCGACATCGTCGGCCGCTACGTGCAGCTCAAGAAGGGCGGCGCCAACTTCATGGGGCTGTGCCCCTTCCACGGGGAAAAATCGCCCTCGTTCAGCGTCAGCCCCTCCAAGCAGTTCTACCACTGCTTCGGCTGCGGCAAGAACGGCAACGCCATCAGCTTCCTCATGGAGCACGCCGGCATGGGCTTCGTGGAGGCCGTGCAGGACCTGGCCCAGCAAGTGGGCCTGCAGGTGCCGCAGGACGACGTCTCGCCCCAGGAGCGCGAGCGCGCCGCCGCCCAGCGGCAAAAGCAGGCCACGCTGACGGACGTGCTCGAAAAGGCCGGTGAATCCTTTCGCAAGCACCTCAAGGATTCGCCGCGTGCGGTGGGCTACTTCAAGGGGCGCGGCGTCTCCGGCACGGTGGCCAAGCGCTACGGCCTGGGCTACGCGCCCGAGGGCTGGCGCAATCTGGCCAGCGTGTTCCCCGAGTACGACAGCCCCCTGCTGGCCGAGAGCGGCCTGGTGATCGTGAACGAGGAGGACGACAAGCGCTACGACCGCTTCCGCGACCGCGTCATGTTCCCGATCCGCAACGTGAAGGGCGAATGCATCGGCTTCGGCGGGCGCGTGCTGGGCGACGACAAGCCCAAGTACCTCAACTCGCCGGAAACGCCCGTGTTCCACAAGGGCCGCGAACTCTACGGCCTGTTCGAGGCGCGCACCGCCATCCGCGAGCACGGCTACGTGCTGGTCACGGAAGGCTACATGGACGTGGTGGCGCTGGCGCAGCTCGGCTTCCCGAACGCCGTGGCCACGCTGGGCACGGCCTGCACGCCCGACCACGTGCACAAGCTGTTCCGTTTCACCGACACCGTGGTGTTCAGCTTCGACGGCGACGCGGCCGGGCGGCGCGCGGCGCGCAAGGCGCTCGACGGAGCCCTGCCCTACGCCACCGACACGCGCAGCGTGAAATTCCTGTTCCTGCCGGCCGAGCACGACCCCGACAGCTTCATCCGCGAACACGGCACCGACGCCTTCGCCCGCCAGGTGGGCGAGGCGCTGCCGCTCAGCCGCTTCCTTTTGGAGGCGGCCCGCGAGAACTGCGACCTGGGCACCGCCGAAGGCCGGGCCCACATGGTGAGCAACGCGCGGCCGCTGTGGTCCGCCCTGCCCGACGGCGCGCTCAAGCGGCAGTTGCTGACCGAACTGGCCGAGCAGGGCCAGCTCGACGCGCGCGATCTGTCCGACCTGTGGAACCAGGCCGCAGCGCAGGACGCCAGCCGCCAGGGCGGCGGCGCGCACCGGACGGCCTCCGGTGGCGCCCCCCCGCCCGCCTACGCCGACGAACCGCCCTGGGGCGCCTCCGCGCAGGACGCCGGCTGGGCACCTGCCGGCGAGCCGCCCGGCGGCGGCCAGGGCTATGCCGCCAAACCGTTTCGCAAAAACAATGGCGACTGGAAAGGCAAGGGCCGCTGGAAGAAGGAGGACGAGCGCCCCATCCAGCCGCGTCTGCCCCGCACCCCGGCGGCGAGCCGCACGGACCACGCGGTGCGGCTTCTGCTGTCGCACATGGAGTTCCTGGAAGAACTGGCCCATGAGGACCACGCGGTGCTGTGCGCCCAGGCGGCACCGCACGGGCCCCTGTTCACCTGGCTGGAAGGCCAGTTGCACGAACATGGCCCGCTGGCCTGGGCCGTGCTGCGCGAGAGCCTGCGCGGGCATGAGTGCGAAGGGCTGGCCGAACGCGTGATGACCGGCTCGCACGCCCAGACCGAGGGCGACGTGCAGGAGCTGCGGGCCGAGCTGCGCGACCTGCTCGACCGCATGCTCATCGAGGAGCTCAAGCGCCAGCAAAACGAGCTCATCCTGCTGGCAGCGCGCGACCCGGCGGCTCTGGCGCAATACCAGGCCCTGGAGCAGCGGCTCAAGGCATTGCGCGGAATTTCGCTCAAGCCGGCTTGAAATTCCCCTGGGCCGCTATAATGTAGGGTTCATCGGCAAGAGCGACAGCAGCACCTCCGGGCCGGGCAACCGTGACACACACGCACGACCGCCCTTCACACCGCAAGGACTGCACACCAAATGTTCGCCCACACATCTTGCCCCTGAGGGTCGCTCCCTCGAACCGCGAAGGCTCCGGCCTTTGCCGTGCCACCCGCGCCGGGATCCATGGCGCTTGCGTTTTCTTTGTGTCCGTTTTTGATCCTGAGGTGTCCATGCCTGCTCAAAAGTCCGCGAAGTCGCCCAAGTCCGCCCCAGACACCGCCGCGAAGGCCGCTTCCAAACCTGCTGCCAAAGCCGCAACGACCGAGCCCAAGAAGGCCCTGGCCGCCGCTGCTCCAGCCGCCAAGAAAGTCCATACCGTGCCCGTGAACAAGTCCTCTGACAAGGCCGAAGCCTCCGAAGAAACCAAGAAGCCCGCCCGCGCCAAGGCCGCCGCGGCCTCCGCCGACGACGAAACGCCCAAGAAGCGCCCCGGCCGCCCGGCCAAGGCCGCCGGTGCCGCCGCAGCCGACAAGACCCCTGCCAAGCGGGGCCGCAAGCCCAAGGCCGGAGCGGACGACGATGCGGTGGGCGACGATGCCGACCTGTCCGACATCGAGGCCGACCTCGAAGGCGAACCCGAAGCCGAAGCCACCCCCACGGCCACGGTCGAGAAGGTCAAGCCCCTTCGCATGAAGATCAGCAAGGCGAAGGAACGCGCCTTGATGAAGGAATTCGGCCTCGACGAGACCGTCCTGTCCGAGGAAGACCTGGCCAAGCGCCGCTCGCGCCTGAAGACGCTGATCACCCTGGGCAAGACGCGCGGCTACCTGACGCAGGTCGAAATCTCCGACCACTTGCCCGACAAGCTGGTCGATGCCGAGACGATGGAAGTCGTGGTCACGATGCTCAACGACATGGGTGTGGCCGTGTACGAGCAGACGCCCGATGCCGAGACCCTGTTCCAGAACAACGTGACGCCCACCGCGGCGACCGTCGAGGAAGCGGAAGAAGAAGCCGAAGCCGCCCTGTCCACCGTGGACAGCGAATTCGGCCGCACCACCGACCCCGTGCGCATGTACATGCGCGAAATGGGCACGGTGGAGCTGCTGACGCGCGAAGGCGAAATCGAAATCGCCAAGCGCATCGAAGGCGGCCTGCAGGCCATGATGGAGGCAATCAGCGCATCGCCCGCCACCATCGCCGAGATCCTGAACATGGGCGAAGAGATTCGCGAGGGCAAGGTCGTCATCTCCACCATCGTGGACGGCTTCTCCAACCCCAATGAAGCCGACGACTACGTGGCCGAAGAAGACTTCGACGAATTCGACGAAGAGGACGACGACGACGGCAAGGGCGGCTCCAAGGCGCTGACCAAGAAGCTGGAAGAACTCAAGCGCGAAGCCCTGTCCCGCTTCGACACCATGCGCGACCTGTTCGAGAAGGTCCACAAGATCTACGACAAGGAAGGCTACGGCACGCCCGCGTACATGAAGGCCCAGCAGGCCCTGTCGGCCGAGCTGATGACCATCCGCTTCACCGCCAAGACCATCGAGAAGCTGTGCGACATGGTGCGCGGCCAGGTGGACGACGTGCGCAAGAAGGAGCGCGAGCTTCGCCGCATCATCGTGGACAAGTGCGGCATGCCGCAGGAAACCTTCATCAAGGAATTCCCGCCCAACCTGCTGAACCTGAAGTGGGTGGAAAAGCAGGCGGCGTCCGGCAAGCCCTGGAGCACCGTGCTGCAGCGCAACATTCCGCCGGTGCAGGAACTGCAGCAGCGCCTGATGGACCTGCAGGCGCGCGTGGTGGTGCCGCTGCCCGAACTCAAGGACATCAACAAGCGCATGAACGAGGGCGAATCGTCCTCCCGCGATGCCAAGAAGGAAATGATCGAGGCCAACCTGCGCCTTGTGATCTCCATCGCCAAGAAGTACACGAACCGCGGCCTGCAGTTCCTGGATCTGATCCAGGAAGGCAACATCGGCCTGATGAAGGCCGTGGACAAGTTCGAATACCGCCGCGGTTACAAATTCTCGACCTACGCCACGTGGTGGATCCGCCAGGCCATCACGCGCTCGATCGCCGATCAGGCGCGCACCATCCGCATCCCGGTGCACATGATCGAGACGATCAACAAGATGAACCGCATCTCGCGCCAGCATCTGCAGGAGTTCGGCTTCGAGCCTGATGCGTCCATCCTGGCGGCCAAGATGGAGATCCCGGAAGACAAGATCCGCAAGATCATGAAGATCGCCAAGGAACCGATCTCCATGGAAACGCCGATCGGCGACGACGACGACAGCCACCTGGGCGACTTCATCGAGGACGGTGCCAACACCGCCCCGATCGACGCCGCCATGCAGGCCGGCCTGCGCGATGTGGTCAAGGACATCCTGGACGGCCTCACGCCGCGCGAAGCCAAGGTGCTGCGCATGCGCTTCGGCATCGAGATGTCCACCGACCACACGCTGGAAGAAGTCGGCAAGCAGTTCGACGTGACGCGCGAGCGCATTCGCCAGATAGAAGCCAAGGCGCTGCGCAAGCTCAAGCACCCCAGCCGCAGCGACAAGCTGCGCAGCTTCATCGACTCGCTGTAGTCAGCCCGCGGCCGCCCTCCGCGCAGCGTCCATCGAAAAGCCTGCCCCCGCCTTGCGGGAGCAGGCTTTTTTCATGGCTGGACGTTTTCGCGGAAGCACCCCTTGGCCCGCACGGGAAAGAGCCCCACCACCCTTCGGAAGATGGCCGGACGCCACATGCGGCGCTTGGCGAGACATGCGAAATTGGCACGTGTTGCTTTCCAAAATTTCGCTTTGGATTTGAAAATCTGAAACATAAACTTACGAACGACATTGCACTACCAGCAAGTTTCCACGCAGATGGACAGGGAGGGAGGGTAGAAGCCGAAGCGGCTGACCCATGGGGCGAACCGCACGCCGCAAGAGGAAAGCATTGAAGTGCGCGCCACCTGCAACTCCGCCCCGGCACTTGCGGGTGGCGCATTTTTTTCTGCCCACCAAGAAAGAAAGAGCCACTTCCATGAACCACCGATTCTTCGGAAACCTGCGCATCGGCCCCCGCATCACGCTCGCATTTCTTTCCACGATCGTGTTGCTGCTCCTCGTGGCCGGCATCTCCATGTCGGCCCTGGGCAACGTCAATCAGGCGCTGACGCTGGTGACCAAGGACTATTACGTCAAGGTCCGGTTGCTGAACGAGATTTCCGACGAGGTCGATCAGCAGGCCCGCTACGTGCGCAATCTGGTGATCTTCGATGACGCGGCCCAGCGAGAGCAGGAGATGAAGGGCATCGAAGGCAGCCGCGCGCTCATCACCGGCATGTACGCCAAGCTCACGCCCACCGTGCAGAGCGACACGGGCAAGCGGCTGCTCGCAGACACGCAGGAGCAGCGGGCCGCCTACGTGAAGGACGTGGACGCGTTCCTCTCGCTGATCCGCGCAGGCCAGCCCGAGGAAGCCAAGGGCCTGCTGGCCAACACGCTGCGGCGCAACCAGCTGGCCTACATGGCAGCCCTCGACAAGATGTCCGATCACCAGCAGCTGCAGATGGACAAGGCCAGCGACGGCGCGGACCGCGAGGTGAAGACGGGCTTTCAGCTCATCATCGCCATCGCGTGCGCGGCGGTGGCCGTGTCGTTCGTGCTGGGCTGGCTCATCACGCGATCCATCACCCGGCCCATCGGGCGCGCGGTGCAGATCGCCGAAACCGTGGCGGCGGGCGACCTGACGTCGCACATCGAGGCGAACAGCAAGGACGAGGTGGGCCAGTTGCTCAACGCGCTGCAGCGCATGAACGCCAGCCTGGTGCAGATCGTGGGCAACGTGCGCACGAGCGCCGACTCCATCGCCACCGGGTCGGTGCAGATCGCCAATGGCAACGCCGACCTGAGCCAGCGCACCGAGGAGCAGGCCAGCAACCTGGAGGAGACCGCGGCGTCGATGGAAGAGCTGACCTCCACCGTGCAGCAGAACGCCGACTCGGCCCGCCGCGCGCACCAGCTGGCCTCCGGCGCCTCGGCCGTGGCCACGCAGGGTGGCTCGGTGGTGGGCAACGTCGTGTCCACCATGCAGGACATCCAGCAGAGTTCCGGCCGCATGGCAGAGATCATCGGGGTGATCGACGGCATCGCCTTCCAGACCAACATCCTGGCGCTGAACGCTGCGGTGGAAGCGGCCCGCGCGGGTGAGCAAGGGCGCGGCTTCGCGGTGGTGGCCAGCGAGGTGCGGTCGCTCGCGGGGCGCTCGGCGGAGGCCGCCAAGGAGATCAAGGCGATGATCGAAGCCAGCGTGTCGCGCGTGAGCACCGGCAGCGATCTCGTGGCCCAGGCCGGACGCACCATGGACGAGGTGGTGGCGCAGGTCACACAGGTGTCCACGCTGCTGTCGGAGATCAGTGCGGCCAGCGCCGAGCAATCGAGCGGCATCAACCAGGTGGGCGATGCGGTGCAGCAACTGGACCAGGTCACGCAGCAGAACGCCGCGCTGGTGGAGGAGAGCGCCGCTGCGGCCGACAGCCTGAAGTTCCAGGCCGAATCGCTTTCGCGCATGGTGGCCCAGTTCCGCCTGCCGGGCGACACCGATGCCGGCACGGCCGGAACCCCGGCAGCCCCCGCCCGCAGCAACAGCCGCACTGGCGCACTGCCGGCGCCCGCGCAGCGGCTGATCGGCTCGTCGGGCGCTTACTGAACCAGCCCGCAACCGGAGATCAGCGCCCGAGCTCGCGCACCTGGAAGTAATCCCGGGCCAGGTCCAGCCAGGCGCGCGCCGCGGGCGCGTGCGGCACGCCGCGGCGCCAGGCCAGCGTGAAGTGCCAGATGGAGGGCAGATCGTCCACATCGAGATAGCGCACGCCGGGGTGCTTGCTCCAGCGCGTGATGGCGCGCGGCAGCAGCATCACGCCCAGTTGCTGCGCCACCAGCTGCACCATGAAATCGACCTGCCCCGTGCCCATCACCGACACGTGGGGTCGCACGCCCTGCCGCGCACAGGCCTGCAGCAGGGCCTGGTTCACGGTGGTGCCCTCCTCGAACAGGATGAGCGGCCATTGCGCCAGGTCCGCGAGCGAAATGCGCGTGGTGCCGGCGGGCACGAAGGCCTGCGGCACCAGGGCCACCACGGGCTCGGTGCGCACATGCTGCCAGTCGAAGTCGTGCGCGGCGGGCGCCACCAGGGCCGCCAGATCCACCTCGCCCGCGCGCAGCTGCGCTTCCAGCCGGTCGAGCGGCTCGACCACCATGGCCACGTCGATGGCGGGAAAGCGCTGCCGGAACTCGGTGAACAGCCCCGCGTAGTACGCGCTGGTGCCCATGCGGGGAAAGCCGATGCGCAGGCTTCCGCGCTGGACCTGCTGCATTTCCGCCAGCTCGCCCTCCAGCCCGCGCATCTCATGCAGGATGTTCACCGCGCGGCGAAGCAGCAGGTTGCCGGCGGCAGTGAGGCCCTTGCCCCGGCCCGAACGCGCGAGCAATTGCACGCCCATTTCGGATTCGAGGCCCTTCATCGCCTTGCTGACCGCCGACTGCGTGGCGCACACCACCTTGGCCGCTTCGGCGAAGCTGCCGTGTTTGGCGATTTCCACGAAAAGGCGAAGGGTCTTGATGTCCATGGGAGTGGGTGGGCGCGAGAGGACACGAGAACAATGACCATACAAGCAAATACCGCCCCGTCACAGCGCCTTGGCCAGCATAAAGGCACGCGCACGCCCCGCGCTACCCCCAAAGGCAAAAGCCCGGCATCGCATGGCGAAGCCGGGCAGCGGGGCGATGCCACCGGGGTATCGATTGTGATCAAACAGGCCTGCAGCGCATATCCTACTAGGGCATATTGCTCATATTTTTATAGCAAAATGCCCCGCCATATTCTCAGGAAGCCAGGGCCCGCATCTCCGCGATCAGGTCGGACTTGCCCTCGAACCCGATGCCCGGCAACGGTGGCAACGTGACGTAACCGTTTTCGACCTTTACGCCGTCCGGGAAGCCGCCATAGGGCTGGAACAGGTCGGGGTAGCTTTCGTTGCCGCCCAGGCCCAGGCCCGCGGCGATGGCCAGCGACATCTGGTGGCCACCGTGGGGGATGCAGCGGCTGGGGGACCAGCCATGGTCCTTGAGCATGTCCAGCGTGCGCAGGTATTCCACCAGCCCGTAGCTCAAAGCGCAGTCGAACTGCAGCCAGTCGCGATCCTTGTGCATGCCGCCGTGGCGGATGAGGTTGCGCGCGTCCTGCATCGAAAACAGGTTCTCGCCCGTGGCCATGGGGCCTTGGTACACCTCGCCCAGCCTGGCCTGCAGTTCGTAGTCGAGCGGGTCGCCGGCCTCTTCGTACCAGAACAGCGGGTACTGCGACAGGGCGCGGCCGTAGTCGATGGCGGTCGGCAGGTCAAACCGGCCGTTGGCATCCACCGCCAACTGCTGGCCCGGGCCGAGGATCTTGAGCACCGACTCGATGCGCTCGCAGTCGTCGGCCAGCGAGGCCCCGCCGATCTTCATCTTGACCACCGAATAGCCGCGCGCCAGGTAGCTCTCCATTTCCTTGCGGAGGCCGTCCAGCCCCTTGCCGGGGTAGTAGTAGCCGCCGGCGGCATACACGAAGACGCGCGGGTCGGGCGTGCCGTTGCCGTAGCGTTCGGCCAACAGCTGGTAGAGCGGCTGGCCGGCGATCTTGGCCACCGCGTCCCACACAGCCATGTCGATGGTGCCGACGGCCACCGAGCGCTCGCCGTGGCCACCGGGCTTTTCGTTGATCATCATGCGGGCCCAGACCTTGTGCGGGTCGAGGTTCTCGCCAGTGCCGTCCACCAGCGTGGCGGGGTCGGCTTCGAGCACGCGGGGGATGAAGCGGTCGCGCATCAGCGCGCCCTGGCCGTAGCGGCCGTTGGAATTGAAGCCGTAGCCGATCACCGGCTTGCCGTCGCGGACCACGTCGGTCACGACGGCCACCAGGCTCAGGGTCATCTTCGAAAAATCGATGTAGGCGTTGCGGATGTCGGATTGGATGGGCCGGGTGGATTCGACGATATCGACGATTTTCATGGTGCTTGGGTGGTTGAGAAAAGAAGGATCAGCGGGCGAGCGAGGCGCCCCCGCAGATGGCGATGTCCTGCCCCGTGATGGCCGCCGCCGGCGGCGACAGCAGGTAGCCCACGAGCGCGGCGATCTCGACGGGCTCGATGAGGCGGCCGATGGGCGGCAGGCGCGGTGCGCTGCCGGCGCGGGCGGGGTCGCTCAGCATGCCGGTGGCCGTGGCGGCGGGCGAGACGACGTTCACCGTCACGCCCTGCCCCGCCACCTCGGCCGCCCAGCTGCGCGCCAGCGCGACCAGCGCCGCCTTGGTGGCCGCGTACTGGCCGCGCCCGGGCATGCCCTGCGCCACGCGGCTGCCGATGAACACCACCCGGCCGTTCCCACGCGCGGCCATGGCGGGCACGATGGCATCGGCCAGGCGCGTGGCGGCATCGACGTGCAGGCGCCACATCAACCCGCCGCCCGCGTGGTCCAGCTGGCCCAGCGGGCCCACGCGCAGCACACCCGCGGCATGCACCAGGGCCTGGACGGCCTGCAGCCCCGCGGCGGCACGGGCGATGTCTTCGCCATCGGTCAGATCGACGGCCACGGGCGTGAACGCGGCGTGTTCGATGGCCGGCGCGGCCACGTCCAGCCCGCTCACGTGCCAGCCCGCGGCCAGCAGCGACTCGGCGATGGCGCGGCCGATGCCGCTGCTGCTGCCGGTGACGGCGGCATGGGCGCCTGGGGGCGGCGTGCCGTCATTCCGCACGGATGTTGCCCTCGGTCACGATCTTCTGGGAGCGCTCCATGTCGGCGCGCTGGAACCTGGCGAAGTCGTCCACGCTGCCCGGCGTGACGAGCAGCCCCTGGTCCTTGAGCTTCTGGGCCATGTCGCCGGCCAGGGCCTTGTTCACCTCGGCGTTCAGGCGCTGCACCAGCGAGGGCGGCGTCTTGGCCGGGGCCCACAGGCCGTACCAGCTGTAGAACTCGAAGCCGGGAAGGGTCTCGGCCACCGTGGGCACGTCGGGCAGGTTGGGCACGCGCTGGGCGGAGGTCACGGCCACCACCTTGAGCATGCCGCTCTTGTGGTACTGGAGCGAGCCGAGGATGGGGTCGATGAAGCCGTCGATCTGCCCCCCGATCAGGTCCTGGAAGGCCGGCGCCGTGCCCTTGTAGGGCACGATGAGGTAGTCGATCTTGCCGGCCCGTTTCAGCAGTTCGGTCGAGAGATGCCCGGCCGAGCCGATGGAGCCCACGGCGAAGGTCATCTTGCCCGGGTGGCTCCTGGCGTAGCCCAGCAGGGATTTGATGTCGGTCACCGGCAGGTCCTTGTTGACCGCCACCGACAGGGGCGCCTTGGCCACCAGCGCCACGGGTGCGAAGTCCTGCGTGACGCTGAACGGCACCGATTTGAGCGTCATCGGCGCGGTCGTGAAGGTGGAGGCGCTGAACAGCAGCGTGTAGCCGTCCGCCGCGGCCTTGGCGACCGCGTCGCCGCCGATCACGCCGCTGCCGCCGGGCTTGTTGTCGATCACGAAGCTCTGCCCGGTCTGCTCGCCGAGCTTTTGCGCCAGCATGCGGCCCACGGCGTCCAGCGTGCCGCCCGGCGGGAACGGGATCACCACGCGCACCGGCTTGTTCGGGTAGGTCTGCGCGAAGCCGCTGGCGGCGGCGGTGAGCGCGAGGGCGCCGAGGACGGCGCGGAGGAATGGCTTGCGTTGCATGGCGTGTCTCCTGTCTTTATGGGGTCGCGAATGTCCGGTGCGGGCCGTGCGGTGCGTCCCGTCTTGTCATGCCATCCGCAGATCAGCGCTGCAGCAGGCCCGCCTGCCGGACGGCGGCGCGCAGGGCCTCGACCTCCTGGGCGTTAGGCGCCTCGGTGGGCGGGCGCACGGTGGCGTCGTCGATCACGCCGGCCAGGTACATGCCGCCCTTCATGCGCGCATGGGCCTCGCCCGTGGGCTCGCCGCCGCCGTACACCGCGTCCTTGAGCGGCGTGATGACGGCCTGCACGGCCATGGCTTTTTTCAGGTCGCCGGCCTTCACGGCGTTCCACAGGTCGATGATGAGCTGCGGGATGAAGGTGGCGAAGCCCACCAGCGCGCCATCGACGCCCTGCACCATCGAGGCCAGCAGGTACTCGTCGTGGCAGGTGAGGATGGCCTTGGAGGCGTCGGCCTCGCGGATCGCCTGGATGTCGCGGGCGTACTTGTTCATGTCGCGCTGCCCCACCTTGAAGGCCTGCAGGTAGGGCAGCCGGGCGAGCTCGGCCAGCAGCTGCGACGAGTACGAGGCGCGCGTCCACGCCGGGTACACGTGGCACACCAGGTCCAGGCCCGGCGCGGCCCGGTGGATGGCCTCGAAATACTGCAGCGCATGGCCCGGCGTGAAGCCAAAGCGCAGCCAGTGGTGGGGCGGCATGACATCCAGCGCCACGGCGCCGGCGGCCTGGGCGGCGCGGGCATGTTCGGCGGCCTCGGCCAGGCCCTCGCAGACGATGGAGGAGATGACGGGCGTGCGGCCCTTCAGTTCGTCGGCCACGATGCGGGTGACCTCGGCGCGCTCGGCGGGAGTGAGGGAAAACACCTCGCCGGTGTGCCCGTTGGTCATGATGGCCACCACGCCCTCGTGGCCGGCCAGCCAGGCGGCGAGCTTGCGCAGGGCGGGCTCGTCGATGCGGTGGTCGGGGGTGAAGGGGCACGAGATGGCGGGGATGATCCCGCGATAATTCGCGATGGAAGGCATTCAAGGTCTCCGTTATGGGTGCGGGGGAACGACAACGCAGCGGATCTTCCGGCGAGGGCCCCGCACCGTCCAATACCCGAATCGCATACATCTATCTGCACGGAACACGACGCCCATGGGACCTGGCAACCGCCCCCTCGATCTCGAATGGCTGGAAGACTTCCTGGCCCTGGCCGAGTGCGGCAATTTCTCGCGCGCCGCCGAGGCCCGGGCCATCGCCCAGCCCGCGTTCAGCCGCCACATCCGCGCGCTGGAGGAATGGGTGGGCGTGGAGCTGTTCGACCGCAGCGCGCACCCGGCCGCCCTCACGGCGGCGGGGCAGCGCTTTCTGCCCCTGATGGAAACCCTGCTGGCCAACCTGGAGGCCGCGCGCATCAAGGCGCGCGCCGCGCACGACACGGCGGCCGCCAGCCTGCGCTTCGCGGCCACACACGTGCTCTCGCTCACCTTCTTTCCGCGCTGGCTGGGCCAGCTGGAGGCGCAACTGCGCCTGGGGCCCATCCAGACCATGTCGGACAGCTCCCGGGCGTGCGAAGACCTGGCGCTGCAGCGGCGCGTGCAGTTCGTGCTGTGCCACGGCCATGCGGAAGCGCCCGGGCGCCTGGACGAGGCGCAGTACCCCATGCAGCGGCTGTCGGACGACGTGCTGCAGCCGGTGAGCGCGGCGGGCCCCGACGGCGGGCCGCTGCACGCCATCGGCCGGGACGGCGCGCCGCTGCCCCTGCTGGCCTACAGCGACGCCTCGGGCCTGGGCCGCATCATGCGGGCGCGCATGCGCGGCGTGTACGGCGATGGCGGGGAATCGGCCGTGCCGGGCGGCGTGGCGGTGGTGTTCACCGCGCACCACGCGGTGCTGCTCAAGACCATGGCGCTGGAGGGGCGCGGCGTGGCCTGGCTGCCGCGCAGCCTCATCGCCGACGACCTGCGGGCCGGCACGCTGGTGGCGGCCGGCGAGGCGGCCTGGGACGTGCCGGTGGAGATCCGCCTGTACCGCCAGCGCGCCGGCATGTCGGAGGTGGCCGAATCGCTGTGGGCGCTGGCCGGCGGCCAGGCCATCCCGGCCAAATAGCCCCGATGCCGGGAGATCGATTGCCTGTGTAGCTATTATTTTCATAGCAACCGGGGAATCCGGCTGCCTGGCCTCTGGCAGGTTGCCGGCACCCGGCACGGAACATAATGCAGGCCCTTCGCACTCCGACGGCCCCATGTACCGCGCAAGACTCTCCCTGGCATTCGCCGCCCTCGTGGCCCTGGTATGCATCCAGGCCGCGTTCGTGTACTGGGGCACCCACCGCGTCAACGACTACGCCCAGCACAGCCGGCTGGCCAGCGACATCCTCTCGGAGTTGCTGGACCTGTCGGCCAACAAGCAGCGGCTGCGCGTGTGGGCCACCCAGCGCCTGATGAACGCCAATGCCGTGCCCGAGGTGCGCGAGCGGCTGCTCGAACGCATGCACCAAAGCGCGGCCGCCCTGGCGGAGCTGGCCCGCCGCGACCTGGCCCTGTGGCACGAACTGGCCCACCGCGAGGGCATGTCCATGCCCCAGGAGGTGCCGCAGCTCGTGCGCGTGACGGAGCTGCTGGAGGACAACATCCAGGCCGTGGAGGCCCGCCTGGCGCAGCTGCAGCCGCTGGAGCCCGGGGCCGACTTCCCTGCGGTGTGGGAAGAGCTGAACGCCACGTTCGACATGGCGCGCGGCCTGGACCTGCGCGAGCTCATCAACGGCGCCATCGAGCGCCAGCGCAGCGCCGTTCCCGTGGCACGCGCCGCCACCGAGCGCGGGCTGGACGTGCTGCGCCAGCAGGCGATCACGCTGGTGATCGTCACCCTCGCCGTGGCGGCCCTGCTGGCGCTGCACCTGAACCGCCGCCTGCAGCGCCCCCTGGACCGCCTGCTGGCCGGCACGCGGGCCTTGCAGGCCGGCGCGCTGGACCACCGGGTGGCCACGGGCTCGAAGGACGAATTCGACCGCGTCGCCCAGCACTTCAATGCCATGGCGGCGGAGCTGCAGCAGCACCGCGCCCATGCCGATGCGGCGCGCCGCGAACTGGAGGACGCGGTGCAGGCCCGCACGCATGAACTGAGCGTGGCGCACGAAACCCTGCAGCGCGTGGACCAGCGCCGGCGCCAGCTGTTCGCCGACCTGGGCCACGAACTGCGCACGCCCGCCACGGCCATCCGGGGCGAGGCCGAGATCGCGATGCGCGGCGGCGACCGGCCGGCGCAGGAATACCGCCAGACGCTGCAGCGCATCGTCGGCGGCGTCGACCAGCTCACCAAGGTGATCCACGACCTGCTGCTGATCGCCAGGACCGAGGCGGACCAGTTGGTGATCCGCCCACGCCGCATCGACCTGCAGGCCCTGGTGACCGATGCGGCGGAGCAGGCCTCCGCGCTGGGCGGACTGCACGGCGTGGCCGTGGAGCCCCTGCCGCCCGCCCCCGGCGGCCCGCTGATGGTGAACGCCGATGCCGACCGGCTGCGCCAGGCGCTGATGATCGTGCTGGACAACGCGGTGCGCTATTCGCAGCGCGGCGGCACGGTGCGCGTGGGCTGCCAGCCCGGCCCCGACGGCGAAGCCCAGGTGCTGGTGCGCGACGAAGGCATCGGCATCGAGGCCGAGGAACTGCCCGCCGTGTTCCAGCGCTTCGTGCGCGGCCAGCGCGCGCGGGCACACCGCGCGGACGGCACCGGCATCGGACTGTCGATCGCGCAGTCCATCGTGCACGCGCACCATGGCCGCATCGACATCGACAGCCAGCCCGGCGTGGGCACGGTGGTCCAGATCACCGTGCCTTCGGCCAGCCACCCCGAAACCCTGTCTCCCGAGGAAACCGCATGAACATCCTGGTGGTCGAAGACGATCCGCGCGTGGCGGACTTCCTGCTGCGCGGCCTCAAGGCCGAAGGCTACAGCGTGGAGCTGGCGCGCAACGGCCCGGATGGCCTGGCCCTGGCGCGCACCGGCGATCCCGGGCTGCTGCTGCTCGACCTCATGCTGCCCGGCCTGAGCGGCCTGGAGCTGTGCCAGACACTGCGCTCCGAAGGGCGCCACGTGCCGGTGCTGATGCTCAGCGCACTCAGCAACACCGAGGACAAGGTCAACGGCCTGCGGCTGGGCGCCGACGACTACCTCACCAAGCCCTTCGCGTTCGAAGAGCTTCTGGCCCGCATCGAGGCGCTGATGCGCCGGGGGCGCGAGCAGCGCCAGCGCGCCAGCACGCTGCAGGTGGCCGATCTGGTGCTCGACCTGGAGCGCATGCAGGCCACCCGCGCCGGCCAGCCCATCGCGCTGACCGCGAAGGAGCTGGCCTTTCTGGAACTGCTCATGAGCGCGCCCGGCCGGGTGTACAGCCGCGAGCGCATCCTCTCCAATGTCTGGGGCACCAACGAGGACCCGCTGACGAACGTGGTCGATGTCTACGTGCGCCGCCTGCGCGCGAAAATCGACGAGGGCCATGCCATCTCGCTTCTGAAAACGGTGCGCGGCTTCGGGTACCGGCTGGACGCCGCGGCCGAGTGACACCGGGGCGAAAGCCTGTTCATCCGTGGTTCATTTTTGCGTCATCTGCCCTTCATGGGGCTGCAACGGCCGTGTTCATGCGCGCCTTGAAGAATAGGTCCTGTATCGCAGTGAGCGATGCAGTGCAGGCGAAAGCCGGCGCTTGACCCACTTTTCTCAAAGGATCCCATGAAGACGCTTCACACCGCCCTCTCCGCAGCTGCCCTGGCTCTGTTCTCCGTCTCCGCCCCGGCCTTCGCGCAGGGCCAGGGTGAGCCGGTCTGCTTCCCTGCCGACGAAAAGCAGATCTCCGCGCTGTTCGACCGCTGGAACGACTCGCTGCGCACGCTGGACCCGGACAGGGTCACCGCGAACTACGCGCAGGACGGCGTGCTGCTGCCCACCGTGTCCAACCAGCCCCGCACGACGCCGCTGGAAATCCGCGACTACTTCGTGAAGTTCCTCAAGAGCGAGCCGCAAGGCAAGATCGACAGCCGCAAGATCCGCATCGGCTGCAACGTGGCACAGGACGTGGGCACCTACACGTTCCGCTTCAAGGACGGCAAGACCGTGCAGGCCCGCTACACCTACGTGTACGAGCGCGTGAACGGCCAGTGGCTGATCGCCCACCATCACTCCTCGGCCATGCCCGAGACGGTGGCCGCCAAGTAAGCGGCCTTTCCACCGGCGCTCCATCGCCGGGCAGCCAGGGGCCGGCATGCCGGCCCCTGTGCCGTGGCACCCGCGTCAATACACGTCGCGGCGGTAGCGCCCGCTGCGCAGCAGGTCCTCCATCGCGTCCTCGCCGAGCGCGGCGCAAAGCGCGGCATGCACGCCCTGCGCCATGCCCACCAGGCTGCCGCAGACGTAGATGGCCGCGCCGTCCGCCACCCAGGCACGCAGTGCATCGGCGGCCTCGGCCAGGCGGTCCTGCACGTGCACCCGCTGCGCCTGGTCGCGCGAGAACGCCAGGTCCAGGCGCGTCAGCACGCCGCCGGCCTGCCAGGCCTGGATCTCCGCGCGGTACAGGAAATCGTGCGCCGCCTGGCGCTCGCCGAACACCAGCCAGTTCGGGCCCGCCCCCGCCGCGGCGCGCGCCCGCAGATGGCTGCGCAGGCCGGCGATGCCCGTGCCGTTGCCGATCAAGACGAGGGGCCGAGCAGCGTTGTCCTGCAGTTGGAAAGGCCCGTGCGCGCGCAGGCGCAGCGGCACGGCATCCCCCGGCGCCAGGCCAGCGCACAGCCAGCCCGATGCCGCGCCGGGCGTGCCGTCCTCGCGCACGGCCTGGCGCACGGTGAGATGGATGCGTCCGTCGCCCGGCACCGAGGCGATGGAATAGTCGCGCGGGCGTTGCGGGTCGGCCGGCGCGCACAGTTGCACCAGGTCGCCGGACGCCCAATCGGCCGCGGTACCGGGCGGGGGCGCCAGTTCGATGTGGAACACCGGCGCCCCCAGGCTGCCCGGGTTGAGGTGGCGGCGCGCGGCCAGCGTCCAGTCGGCGAATGGCGGCGCCTCCCAGGCAGGCGCCCCGTTCAGGTTCGCGACCTGCGACAGCTGGTACTGCCATGCCAGGAGCGCGGCCGGGGCGCCGTTGTCCATCTCCACCCGCTCGAACAACGGCACCGCGCCCTGCGCGCGCAGCCAGCCGTCCAGCTGGCGGCCGAAGCCGCAATAGTGCGCGTATTGCCGGTCGCCCAGCGCCAGCAGGCCGTACTGCAGGCCTGCCAGCGAGGGCGCCGCGGCCGCGCCCATCCACTGCCCCTGGAAGCCCGCGGCGTTGTCAGGTGCATCGCCCTCTCCGTACGTGCTGGCCAGGAACAGCGCGCGGCGCGTGCGCTGCAGCAGCGCCGCATCCACCGCGCCCAGCGCGCACAGGTGCACGGGCTCGCCGGCCGCGTGCAGCAGGCGCGCGGTCTCGCGGGCCAGCGCCTCGGCCTGGCCCGTCTGGCTGGCATAAGCCACGAGCAGCGGCGGCACCCCGTCGCGGGCCGAGGCCAGCTCGGCCGCCTCGGCCCGCGCATGGCGTGCGCGGCGGCGCTCGCGCCGTGCGATGGCGGCGCACATCAGCCCGTAGAGCAGGACCAGGATGAATGCCGCGGCAAGGCGCGGCACGGGAATCGAAAGAACCATGGGATGCAGCAATCGATGGCGTCAGGCCCCTGCCAGCGCTTCGAAGGCCGGCGTCGTGGCCCAGGCCAGGCCCTGCGGCGTGCGCTCGCACACCAGTGCGGCCAGGCCCTGCCGCCGCGCGAAGTCCAGGCCGTCCTGCGGGCCCAGCACGGTGATGACGGTGGCCAGCGCGTCGGCTTGCATGCACTCGGCATGCAGCACCGTCACGCTCGCCAGCGCGTGGTGCACGGGTTCGCCGGTGCGCGGATCGATGGTGTGGGAATAGCGGCGGCCCGCATGGTCGAACGCATGCCAGAGGTCGCCCGAGGTGGCCACCGCCATGCCCTGGAGCACCAGCGCGCGCGGTGCATGGCCCGCGGGATCGGCCACGGCCACGCGCCAGGGCTGCCCATCCGGCCGGCGGCCGCTGGCACGCAGCTCGCCACCCACCTCCACCAGAAAATCGGTCCAGCCCTGCGCCTGCAGATGCTGCGCCACGCAGTCCACCGCATAGCCCTTGGCGATGCCGCTCAGATCGAGCTGCGCGCCACCCGGCTGCCGGGCCTGGCGGCGCGCAGGCTGCAACGCGATGCGGCCATGGCCCACGCGGGCCCGTGCATCGCTCAGGGCCTGGGGCGATGGGATGCGCGCCACGGGCCCGGCCTGCGGATCGGCCCCCGGGCCGAAGCCCCACAGGTCCACGAGCGGGCCCACGGTGGGATCCCAGGCGCCGCCGCTGCGCTGCGACCAGTCGAAGGCGCATTGCAGCACGGTGAAGAATTCGTCCGGCAGCGTGTGCCAGGTGCCGGCGGCGGCGCGGTTGAAGCGCGAGAGGTCGGAGTCCGGCTTCCAATGGCTCATCTGCTGCACGACCCGGCCCAGCGCGGCGTCGATGGCGGCACGCACCGGCTCGAGCGGCGCGAAGCGCGGGTTGCCCAGGCGCACGCGCCAGGTCGTGCCCATGGACTCGCCCGACAGCGTGTGCAGCGCGGCCGGATCGGCACGGCGCGGGCCCGGCGCCGTGGCGTACCCGGCCGGCACGAACGAAGGCAGGGCCGCGCCGCCCGCTGGCCGCGTCGGCAGCACTTCGGTGGTGGCGCCGCTGCGGCCACCGCCCTGCAGCGGCACGCCCGCATAGCGCACCCGCACGGGGGCGGACGGAATCAGGGCAGTACCTCCAACGTGCCCACGTACGACAAGCGGCGTTCCTTGGCCTGGGGCAGCGACACCTTGTCGTCCCTGGCATCGGCATCGACCCAGTACATGCCGGCCTGCGGCCAGGTCACGCTGAACTCGCCCTTGGCATCGGTGGTGGCCTTGATCTCGTCCTGCTTGTCGCGGTAGCGCGTGGCACCCGCCACCAGCACCACCTCCAGCCCGGCGGCGGGCTTGCCGTCGATGTGGAAGGCGAAGGTGGCCTTGTCGCCCTTCACCAGGTCGTTGGGGTGCGTCACGGGCACCAGCTCCAGCCCCTTGCCGCTGGCCTTCACGGCGCTGGGCTTGCCCACCGTCACGTAGGTTTCGATGCGCCCGGCCGACTGCGTGACCTTGAGGTCCTGCGCGTCGGCGGGCACCTCGGCCGCGAATTTTTCCGCCGTGCCGCGCCAGCGCCTGGGCTGGCCGGCCTTGTCCTTGTAGGTGGCGAACAGGCCGTTGTTCAGCACGGCCAGGCGGTAGGTGCCGGTCTGCGTGAGGTTCAGGTCGAACACGCTGCGCAGCTTGCCCTTGTGGGCGTTCTCGGGCGCCACGGCACTGCCGTCGGGGGCGGTGACGGTGAGGTTTTCCAGGCCCAGCGGGAAGTAGTTGAAGAAGAACAGGTCGTTGGACACCGCGGCGTCCACCGTGATCCATTCGGCCTTGGACAGCACGGTGGTGGACGGCAGCAGCCACACGTTGTGGGCTTGCGCGGAGGTGAACGCGCCGCAGAGGGCGACGAGGCAGGCAGCGGCGAGGCGCGATGGGGTCTTGGAATGCATGCGGAAACTCCGGACGGATGGGAATGGTGTGTGAAGGGCTTGCCGGGTCAGGGCTTGAGTTCGAGCGTGATCTCGCCCAGCTCCGTGGTGCCCTTGGCCCGCAGGGGCTCGCCCTTGGCGGCGGGCCAGGCGAAAGGCACGGTCACCACCTCGCGGCCGCCGACCTCGCGCGCGGCCTCCACCACCAGCTTGTAGTTGCCGGCGGGCAGCCGGGCGAGCGGGTTGGCGCCTTCGGTGAACTGCAGCAGGTGCTTGCCGGCAGGGCGCGTGGGACTGGTCACGCCGTCGATCGGCACCGACAGTTCGCGGCCCGTGCGGCGCCACCACTGGCGCATGTCCTTGAGCCACTTGCTGCCCTCGGCGTCTTTCATCTTCACGTCGTACCAGACGGCCAGGGTGGAGGCCACGGTGGCATCGGCGCGCTCGACCCACACGGCCACGTACGGGCGGTGGTATTCGGCCACGTCCAGGCGCGGGATCTCGATCCCCACGCCGAGCCCGGCCGCGAAGGCGGGCGCGCCCAGGCAGGCCCCCATCGCCACGGTGTAGCGCAGCTGCAAATGCTTTTTCATGGGCATTTTTCCTCTTTCGGTTCAGTGGATAAACAGGAACGCCAGCAGGGCCGGCAGCACCAGGCCCAGGCCGACCATCGGCCACGTGAAGGGCCGGTTGCCGGCGTGCATCTTCAGGATGAACAGGCCCGTGATGCAGAACACCAGGCAGGCGGCGGCGAAGGCGTCAATGAACCAGCTCCATGCCGCGCCCGTGTTGCGGCCCTTGTGCAGGTCGTTGAAGTAGGAGATCCAGCCCCGGTCGGTGCGTTCGTACTCGGCCTCGCCATCCGCCAGGCCCACGCGGATCCAGGCGTCGCCGCCGGGGCGCGGCAGCGAGACATAGACCTCGTCGGCAGACCACTCGGCCTCGCGCCCTGCCGTGTCGACGGACCACTGCGCCCGCGCCCAATCCTGCAGGGCCGGCGGCCAGGGTGCGCGGGCCTGCCCGACGGGGGGCGCCACAGCCTGGAGTACCGGTGCGGGCACGGTCGCCCGCAGGCTGGTGACCCGGGGCTTGGCCTCGATCTGGCCGGCGTGGTTGAGCGTGAACCCGGTCACCGCGAACAGCAGCATGCCGACGAGGCAGATGGCGGAACTCACCCAGTGCCATTCATGCAGGGTCTTGAGCCAGCGGGCGCGGCGGCGAGGGTCCGGAGGGCGGGTCATGCAGGAACGGAAGGGGCCGGATGGGGGACAGGGAGCGAGCCACCGCACAGGGCGGCGCCCGGGAAAACCCGCAATTCTAGGGCGCCCAATTGAAAATGAATCGCATTTGCAAAATCTTTACCCAGAGGTCGCCGGCGCAGCGACCCGCGGGCCAGGGGTCGCGTGCCGCGCGCCTGGCACCGCTGGAGGCCGGCTTTGGCGTCGACATGAAACGCCTGTCGCCCACGGGGGCGCGCCCCCCTGACAGGCTTGCCGTCACACGGCGGCGATGGCGTGATGGCGCGAGGGAGGTTGACTGGCTCGGCCGCCCGCCGAACGCGGGCGCGGGCGCGGGCGTGAACGCCGAAGGCATTCCAACGGCATCGATCTGGCGGAGCGGCCCGTTTCGCATCGCAAGGTCGCTTCAGCGCATGGGGCGCGACACACCGCGTGAACCGGGGCCTGCGCGGCCCCTTCTGAGCGCCATGCCGGCCCGCGAAGGCCGGTGCGTGGCGGCTGCGTTTCAGTCCATCTTCACGTTCGCGCTTTTCACCACCTGCGCCATGCGTGCGGCCTCGCTGCGAAAGAACGCCGCCGCCTGCTCGGGCGGTGTGAGCTTGATGTCGTAGCCCTGGGCCAGCAGGGCCTCGCGCGCCTCGGGCATCTCCATGGCGGCCTTGAAGCCGTTGTAGAGCCGCGCCACCTCGGCCTTGGGCAGGCCCGTGGGGCCGATGGGGGCGATCCACCCTTCCAGCTCGAAGCCCGACAGGCCCTGCTCGGCGATGGTGGGCACGCTGGGCAGCGTGGGCACGCGCACCGCGGTGGTGACGCCCAGCGCGCGCAGCGCGCCCGCCTTGATGTGCGCCGCGGCCGGCGCCACGGCCACGACACCCAGCTGCACCTGTCCACCCAGGATGTCGTTCATCAGCGGCCCCATGCCCCTGTACGGGATGTGCTTGATGTCCACCTGCGCCTGGTCCACGAACATCGCCGCTCCCAGGTGCAGGATGGTGCCGTTGCCGGACGAGCCGTAGTTCAGCACGCCGGGTTTGGCCCTGGCATACGCGATCAGCTCCTGCACGGTCTTGGCCGGCACCGACGGATGGGCGACCAGCACGAAGGGCGTGGCACCCAGCACGGTGATGGGCGTGATGTCGGCCAGCGAATCGAACGGGATGTTCTTGTAGACGGCCGGGTTCACCACATGGTTGTTCGAGACGACACCGATCACCGACCCGTCCCGCGGCGCCCGCACGATCTGCGCCGTGCCGGTGATGCCGCCCGCGCCGGGCAGGTTCTCGATCACGACCGGATGGCCCAGGGCCTTGGCCAGGCTGTTGCTGATGGCGCGGATGGCGCCGTCCGCGCCCGAGCCGGCCGACAGCGGCAGGATCACGCGCAGCGGCTTGTCGCCCGGCTGCGCGTTGGCCAGGCCGGGCAGCGCGAGCGCGGCAGCGCCCCAGGCCAGTGCGCGGCGGCGGGTGAGAACGGCGGGGCGCAGCGCCGGTTCGCAGGGGGTGGGCAGCGATGTCATGGTTTGTCTCCGTGATCGTTGGGGGGGATGAAGGGGCGGCGCGGTCTGTGCCGCGCTCGCATGCCGGTGGTGGGGCCGGGCCCGCTCTCGTCAGGCCACGGCCGCGGCCGCGTGCAGCGCGGCGATGGCCTCGGGCGCATAGCCCAGGCCGGCGAGCAGTTCGCGCGTGTGCTGGCCCAGTTGCGGCGGGTCCAGCCGCACGCCCATGCGCTGGCCGTCCAGCCGCAGCGGCAGCAGCGTGACCCGCGCGGTGCTGCCGGCGCGCTCGCCGTCGGGCAAGGTGACATCGGCCAGGCCGCCCGTGGCGTTCAGGTGCGGATCGTCGAACAGCTGCTCGGGGCGCAGGATGGGCGCGAACGGCAGGCCGTGCCGCTCGAAGATGGCCGACAGCGCCTCGGCCGTGTGCTCGGCCAGGCGGCGGCGCAGTTCGGGCAGCAGCGTGGCGCGGGCGCGCACGCGGTCGTTGTTCAAGGCCAGGCCCGGGTCGGCCTTCAGGTCGGCATAGCCCATGGCGTCGCAGAAGGTGACCCACTGCGCGTCGCTCACGGCGGCCAGAAAGATCTGCCCACCGTCCTTCACGCTGAACACGTCGTACACCGCCCACGACGAGATACGGTCGGGCATGGGCGCGGCGGGCTGGCCCGTCACGGCGTACTGCATCATGTGCTGGCCGACGAGGAACACGTTGTTCTCGAACAGGGCGGAATCCACCTCCTGCCCCCGGCCCGTCTGGGCGCGCTGCATCAGCGCCGCCATGGCGCCGATGGCGCCGAACATACCGCCCATGATGTCGTTCACGCTGGTGCCCGCGCGCAGCGGATCGCCCGGGCGGCCGGTCATGTAGGCCAACCCGCCCATCATCTGCACGACCTCGTCGAGCGCGGTGCGGTGCTCGTAGGGGCCGGGCAGGAAGCCCGTGTGGTTCACGTAGACCAGCCGCTCGTTCAGGCGGGACAGCGCGGCGTAGTCGAGGCCGTACTTGGCCATCACCCCCGGCTTGAAGTTCTGCGCCACCACGTCGGCCGACGAGGCCAGGCGGATCGCCACCTCCAGCCCCTCGGGCTTGCGCAGGTCCAGGGCGATGCTCTTCTTGTTGCGGTTGAACATGGGAAAGAACCCGGCGCCCGCGCCCAGCAGATGCCGCGTGCGGTCGCCGTCCACCGGCTCGACCTTGATGACCTCGGCGCCGAGGTCGGCCAGGACCATGCCGCACGTGGGACCCATGACCATGTGCGTGAACTCCACCACGCGCAGGCCCGCCAGGGGCAGGCGCGGGCCTTCGGCGGTGGGGGCGGAAGAAGGATTCAAGGGAGGATTCAAGGGAGCATTCATGGACGCAACGATAAGGGTTCGGTCAGGCAGCGGACGCAACCGCTGCGGGAAGGGACGCGGCCGTGCGGGGCAGTCCGGCCTGCCAGAGCGCGCCGTGCAGGGTCTCCCCCTCCAGCCAGCCGGCCACGCGCTCGCGCAGCGCCAGCAGCGCGGCCACGTCGAGGCCGGTGGAAACACCCATGCGCTCCAGCATGAAGGCGAGGTCTTCGGTGGTGACGTTGCCGCTCGCGCCAGGGGCGTGGGGGCAGCCGCCGATGCCGGCCAGGCAGGCATCGAATCGGGTGATGCCGGTTTGCCAGGCGGCATAGGCGTTGGCCAGCCCCATGCCGCGCGTGTCGTGGAAATGCGCGCAGGCCAGCCGCTCGCCGACGAGTCCGCGGGCTTTCTCGAACAGGCGCTGCACGCCCGCCGGATCGGCATGGCCCACGGTGTCGGCCAGGCTCACACGGTCGGCCCCGGAGTCGAGCAGGGCCTGCATCAGGCGCAGCACTTCGCTTTCGGCCACCTCGCCCTGGAGCGTGCAGCCGAAGGCCGTGCCCACCCCGCCTTCGATCAGGGTGCGGCTGCCCGCCGCATCGCGCGCCGCGCGGATGCGCGCCACCTCGGCCACCACCTCGTCCGGCGTCTTGCGCAGGTTGGCCAGGCTGTGCGCGTGGCTGGCGGACAGCGGCACGACCATCAGGTCGGCCTGGCATTCGATGGCCCGCTCCGCCCCGCGCAGGTTGGGCACCAGCACCGAGGCGACCAGGCCCGGCAGGGATTTGGCGTGCGCGAGCACCTCGGCGGTGTCGGCCAGTTGCGGCAGCAGGCGCGCCGGCACGAACGAGCCGACCTCGATCTCCCGCTGGCCGGCCGCATAGGCGGCATCGACCCATTCGATCTTGCGGGCGGTGGGCACCACGGTGGCGATGCTCTGCAGGCCATCGCGCAGTCCCACCTCTCTCACGATGGCCTGGGCGGACGAAGGGGGGAGCGGATGGGCGGGCGGGCCTGCGGGCGTGCGGGGGGTCACGGAGTCTCCTGTCTGGGGTCTTGTGCAGGCATTCTAGAAATTCCCTTCCATCAATTCATGCCAATTTTGGAACGCCTAAGATTCCAGGCAGGAAAATCTTGGCCCCCTTCCCTTTTTCCACCTTCCTTCCATGCGCCTGCCCGACCTCCAGACCCTCAAACTCTTCGTGGCGGTGTGCGAGCACCGCAACATCGCCCGCGCGGCGGAGCAGGAATCCATCGTCGGCTCGGCGGTGAGCAAGCGGCTGGCGCAACTGGAGGACACGCTGGGCACGCCGCTCCTGGTGCGCAAGCGCCACGGCGTGGTGCCCACCGCGGCCGGCGAAACCCTGCTGGAACATGCCCGCACCATGCTGGCGAGCGTGGACCGCATCGAGCGCGACATGGCGGCCTTCGCCACCGGCATCCGCGGGCACGTGCGCATGCTGGTCACGGCCTCCGTCATGGCCGAATCGCTCGCGGACGACGTGGCGGCCTTCCTGCAGAACCCCGCGCACCGCGACATCCAGGTGAGCATGGAGGAACGGGTGAGCCCCGAGGTGGTCCGCGGCATCCGCGAAGGCAGCGCCTCCATCGGCATCTGCTGGGACGCGGCCGATCTGCAGGGCCTGGAAACGCGCAGCTACCGGCACGACCACCTGGCCATCGTCGCCCACCCCTCGCACCCGGTGGCGCGTCAGGGCAGCGTGCGGTTCGCCGACGTGCTGGGCTACGAGTTCGTGAGCATGCCGGCCCTGAGCGCCGTGCACGTGCTGCTGACGCGCGCCGCGGCGGTGGAGGGCAAGACGCTAGTGCACCGCGTGCTGGTCTCCAACTTCGACGCGGCGCTGCGCGTGGTGCGCGCCAACCTCGCCATCAGCGTGGTGCCTGCCGAGGTGGCGGTGCCGTTCGCCGCGGCGACGGGGGTGCGCATCGTGCCGCTGGCCGACCCGTGGGCCCGGCGGCGGTTCGCGCTGTGTTTCCGGCCGGCGCCGGGCCTGGCGCCGGCCGCCCAATTGCTGGTCGAGCACTTGGTGTCGGCGGGTGCCGCGGCGCGCTGAGGGAGCGTCCACCGGGGCCGTGGCAGGAGTGCAACAATCCTGTAACACCTGAGTATTTTTACCCCGCAGCGCAAGTGGGGTGCTGCTCTGGAGCTATTAAACTTGTAGCAAAATGGTTTCCACGCTATATTCACAGCGTTCCGGCCGCCCGGGTTTTGCCCGCTGCCGGATTTCTATCTCTCTATCGCGCAAGGAGAAGCTTTCATGAGCTCCAAGGAAAACGCCGCCATCAACCAGCTGTTCGAAAAGCTCGAATGCCGCTATGCGTTGCGCGTGCTCTGGGCCCTGCGCGACGGCCACCCCCAAACCTTCCGGCTGCTGCAGGACAGCGTGGGCGGCATCACGCCCAACACGCTGAACACCCGCATCAAGGAATTGCGCGAAGCCGGCCTGCTGGACCACGGCAACGACGGCTACACGGTCACCCCCTCGGGCGTGGACCTGCTCAAGCGGCTGTCCGACGTGCAGGCCTTCGCCACCCGCTGGGTCGCGGCGCGGGTCAAGAAGTAAGTCGACCAAGCCGGCGCGATGCCTCTCCAGCGTCCGCCACCTGCCCGACCCGCGCGCTGCGCGGGTTTGGTCTTTTAGGGCTCCAGCGCAATAAGCACTAGGGCATATCGCTATCATTTCAGTAGCACTTCGAAAGGAACACCCATGGCATTCACCACCACCCCCTCCGGCCTGCAATACGAAGACACCGTCGTGGGCGAAGGCGCCGAGGCCACGCGCGGCAACCACGTCAGCGTGCACTACACCGGCTGGCTCTACAACAACGGCGAGCAAGGCGCCAAGTTCGACTCCAGCCGCGACCGCAACGATCCGTTCGAGTTCGGCCTGGGCGCCGGCATGGTGATCAAGGGCTGGGACGAAGGCGTGCAGGGCATGAAGGTGGGCGGCCAGCGCACGCTGATCATTCCCGCCGCCCTGGGCTACGGTGCCCGCGGCGCCGGTGGCGTGATCCCGCCGAACGCCACGCTGAAGTTCGACGTCGAGCTGCTCGGCGTCGGCGGCTGACCGGCGCGGCGCGGTCCGCACCGAGACCGGCGCCCAAAGGGCGCCACCTCCCCCAAGGGCTGTGCCTTCGCAAGAAGGCATGGCCCTTTTTCCATGTGGAGCGCCCTTGCCTGCCCGCCAGCGCTTGCATTTTCTTTTCACCACCCCCCACAACCTTTGGCAACGCTGCCCGCACTCACGACGGCAGAAAAATGACTGCGATCTTCCAACGGAGCAATCTTGAAAATATCCAGAATCTTGTGGGGTGCGGTGCCGGCGACGGCGTTGGTGCTGGCCGGCTGCGGCGGGAGCGACGCCCCACCGACGGTCACCTCCTTCACGGCCAAGGCCGTGGTGTCCGACGGCAGCATTGCAGGCACGCAGACCGATGCCAACCTGAAGAACGGCTGGGGCATCGCCTTCAACCCGAACGGCTTCGTCTGGGTGACCGCCACGGCCACGCAGAAGTCCACGCTCTATGACGGCAACGGCGTGCCGCAGACCCTGGTGGTGACCGTGCCCCCGGCCGGCAGCGCTCCGGCCAACCCCACCGGCATCATCTTCAGCGGCACCAGCAGCTTCCCGGTCACCAAGAACGGCGTGACCGGCCCCAGCCGCTTCGTGTTTTCCAGCGAGGACGGCAGCCTCTCCGGCTGGAGCCCCGCAGCCGATCTGGCCAATGCCATCGTGACCTACCGGGACGGCGGCGGCGCGGTCTACAAGGGCCTGGCCGTGGCCACCCGCAGCGGCGCGGACTTCCTGTATGCCACCGACTTCCGCAACAACAAGGTCGACGTGTTCGACACCAGCTTCCAGAAGGTGCAGCTGGCGGGCAGCTTCGCCGACCCGCAGCTGCCGGCCAACTATGCGCCCTATGGCATCCAGACCATCGGCACGCGCATCTACGTGACCTATGCGCAGCAGGACGCCAACCGGCGCAACGCCGTGGCCGGCGCCGGCCTGGGCGCGCTGAACGCCTTCAACACCGACGGCACGCTGGCGCAGCGCATCGTCACGCCCGGCGCCACGCTCAACGCGCCCTGGGGCATCGCCCAGGCGCCTGGCAACTTCGCCGGGGCCAGCAGCCGCCTGATCGTCGCCAATGAAGGCGACGGCACGCTGCAGGCGTTCGACCCCGCAACGGGCGAATGGAACGGCGCCCTGGCGCAAAAGGACGGAACGACCCTGCAGCTGGACGGCGTGCGCGGCATCGCGTTCGGCAACGGCCTGAACCAGCAGCCGCTGAACACGCTGTTCTATGTGGCGGGACCGAACAAGGGCGTGAACGGCGCCTACGGCCGCGTGGACGTGCAGCCCTGATCCGCGCCTTCCTGCCGCATCGCCACGGCGCTGCGGCAGGACCGGCCCGCTGCGCAGGGCCGGTCAGCCGAAGAGCGCCCGCTCCAGGCGCCGGTATTTTTCATCGCCCACCAGTTCGCGGATCTTCGGCGCCAGTGCGGCGAGGTCGTCGAAACTGCGTGCGCCCTCGACCGCCAGGTTCAGCCGAAAGCCGCGCAGCCCCAGGCTGGACGTGATTTCCGTGGCGATCGGATAGGCCGCCTGGTAGCGCTCCATGGGCGAGGATGACTCGCCCGTTGCCGGGGCCGCGCCCGGCGCCCCCACCGGGGCCGGCATGCCCTCGGGCGACGCGTTCTGCAGGTTGGGCGCACTGCCATCCGGCAACGACAGCAGGCCCTGCCCGACCATCGCCAGCACGTCGTCCATGCCGATGCCCATGGTCGCGGTGGCCGCCAGCACCTGCGCCAGCGTGCGCTTGCCATCGAACAGGATGAAGGCCGAACGCTGCCGCGAGGTCAGCGCGCCGTGGCGGTCCTTGAGGGCCAGATGGCCTGCAGATGTCTTGACGAGTAGCACGGTTCCCCCTGATCGTTTTCGGCGGCGTCGGGGGCACGGGCCCGTCCGATGGTTGGGCGCAGCGTCGCACGCGGTCGGGGCTTTGTGAATCCGGGTTTATCCATAACCACCATCCCCGCCCGCATCGCCGCGAGCCCCACCGTGCGCTGTGGCGCGCGCACCCGCCGTTCACATCCCCGGCAGGCGCGAATGGACCGACGGGCCCGCCCCCGGCGCCCGCGTGAGCAGGCTCACCAGCCACGCGGTCACAAGGCCCACCGGCACGCCGAACACGCCGGCCGAGATCGGCTGGATGCCGAACCACAGGCCGTCCGCCAGCAGCACGGCAGGCACCACGGCGCGCACGGCCTCCACATGCGACAGCAGGTAGTACACGGTCACGCCCAGCCCGCACACCATGCCGGCCACCGCGCCCTGCCGCGTGGCGCCGCGCCAGAAGATGCCCAGCACCATGGCCGGCACGAAGGCCGAGGCGGCGAGCGAGAACGAGGCCGACACCATGGGCAGGATCTCCGAGCGCTTGAGCGCCGCCACGAAGGCGGCGGACAGCGCCACCGCCAGCAGGGTGAACTTGGTCAGGATCACGCGCTGCTCGGGCGACGCCCTGCGGCCCGTCTCGTGAAAGTACAGATCGCGCACCAGCGCATTGCTGATGGTGAGCAGCAGGCCATCGGCCGTGGAAAGCGCCGCCGCCAGCCCGCCCGCGGCGACCAGCCCCGAGATCACATAGGGCAGCCCGCCCAGTTCGGGCGTGGCCAGCATGATCAGGTCGGCGCCGAATCGGATCTCGCCGAACTGCACGATGCCGTCGCCGTTCACGTCCTCCACCGACAGCAGCGCCGCATCCACCCGCGCCCACTGCCCGATCCAGTTGGGCAGCGCATCGAACGGGCTGCCGACCAGGTTGCTCATGACCTCGAACTTCACCAGCACCGCCAGCGCCGGCGCGCTGAGGTACAGCAGCGCGATGAAGAACAGCGACCAGGCCACCGAAGAGCGCGCGGCCGCCACCGAGGGCACGGTGTAGTAGCGCGTGAGCAGGTGCGGCAGCCCGGCCGTGCCGACCATGAGGCAGAACATCAGCGCGAGGAAATTGCGCCGGGTGTCCTCGTACGCCCGCTGCGCCTCGGGCGGGCCATCCGGGTCGCCCACGTAGGGCTGGCTGTGCGCGGGCAGGCCGCCCAGGGGGCGGGCACGCTCTTCGCTCTCGCGCATCTCGCGGCTCCAGCGCTCGCGGGCCGTGTCCTCGTCGCGCGGCATGGTGGCCAGCTCTCGGCTCGCCGCCACGATGAGGCCGACGTCCGCGTTCTGGTCGCGCAGTTGGCGGATGCGCTGGCGGGCCGCTTCGCGCTCGCGCTCCAGCGCCGCGCCCACATCCTGCAGCCGGGCCTGCAGCTCCTGCGCCCGCGCCTGGTAGGCCGCCACCACCTGCCGCTCCGCGGGGTCGGCGAGCAACCGGGCCTCCATGTCGGCGATCTTGCCGATCTGGGTGCCATACACCAGCGGCGCCAGGGGATTGCCCAGCTGCTTGTAGGCCAGCCAGGAGACGGGAATGAGGAACGCGAGCAGCAGCATCACGTACTGCGCCACCTGCGTCCAGGTGATGGCGCGCATGCCCCCCAGGAAGGAGCACAGCAGCACCCCGCCCAGTCCCAGCATGATGCCGATCTCGAACTGCACGCCCGTGAGCCGCGAGGCGATCAGGCCCACGCCGTAGATCTGCGCCACCACGTAGGTGAACGAGCACAGCACGGCCGCGAGCGCCGCGATCACGCGAGGCCAGCGCCCGCCGAAACGCACCTGAAAAAACTCCGGGATGGTGTAGAGGTTCATGGCCCGCAGGTGCGGCGCGATCAGCAGCGCCACGAGACAGAACCCGCCCGTCCAGCCCAGCAGATAGGCCAGCCCGCCGGCCTGCCCCGGCACGCCCGAGAAGCCTTGCAGGTACAGCGCGCCCGACAGACTGATGAACGAGGCCGCGCTCATCCAGTCGGCCGCCGCCGCCATGCCGTTGTACACGGGCGGAATGCGGCGCCCCGCGACGTAGTACTCGTCGGCATCGGTCGTGCGCCCGTACACGCCGATGGCCGCATAGACCATGACGGACAGGAACAGGAAGATGGGGCCGATCCAGTGGCGCGACAGGCCGCGCTGCTCGGCCCAGGCCATGACGGCCAGGAAGGCGATCACCCCGGCCACGTAGAGCGCGAGGATGCGGCGGAGCCGCCGGCCGTAGGCGGCTTGCGGCGGCGCGTCAGCCATGCGGCTTGCCGGGGGCGCCCGGGCCCGGCGCGTCGGGGGTGGACGGCGGCGTGCCCGCACCACCGGCCACCGCGTTCGCGTCCTGCCGCTCGAAATGGTTCATCGCCGCGCAGTAGATCGCCACGATGCCGATGAACACCAGCACCGCGCCCTGCGACGCGATCCAGTACCCCAGCGGCCAGCCGCCCACCACCATGAACTGCAGGTCGCGGGCGAAGTAGCAGGCCCCGAAGGACACTGCGGCCCAGACCAGCAGCAGGCCCGCCTTCAGCCAGAGGTGGCGGGCATCGTGCAGGTCGGGCGGAAAGGGATGTCCGGCCCCGGGCTCCTCCATCGCCGATGGGCGCGTGGGCATGGTCGCCGGACCGGGCCCGTCAGCGGGCCAGTTGCTGCCAGGTGGCGATCACGCTGTCGGGGTTGAGCGAGATCGACGAGATGCCTTCCTTGGCCAGCCACTCGGCGAAGTCCGGGTGGTCGCTGGGGCCCTGGCCGCAGATGCCGACGTACTTGCCCTGGGCCTTGCAGGCGGCGATGGCACGCGACAGCAGGGACAGCACGGCGGGGTCGCGCTCGTCGAAGTCCTGCGCGAGCAGCTCGAGCCCCGAGTCGCGGTCCAGCCCCAGCGTGAGCTGGGTCAGGTCGTTGGAGCCGATCGAGAAGCCATCGAAGTACTGCAGGAACTCGTCCGCCAGCACGGCGTTGCTGGGCACCTCGCACATCATGATGACCTTCAGCTCGGCCTCGCCGCGCTTCAGGCCATGCTTGGCCAGCAGCTGGGTGACCTTGTCGGCCTGGCCCAGCGTGCGCACGAAGGGCACCATCACCTGCACGTTGGTCAGGCCCATCTCGCCGCGCACGCGCTTGATGGCGTCGCACTCCATCGCGAACGCCTCGCCGAAATCGGCGCTGATGTAGCGCGCCGCGCCACGGAAGCCCAGCATCGGGTTCTCTTCCTCGGGCTCGTAGCGGCTGCCGCCGATGAGCTTGCGGTACTCGTTGGACTTGAAGTCCGACAGGCGCACGATCACCGGCTTGGGCCAGAAGGCGGCGGCGATGGTGGCCACGCCCTCGGCCACCTTGTCCACGTAGAACGCGCGGGGCGAGGCATGGCCGCGCGCCACCGATTCCACGGCCTTCTTCAGGTCGGCATCGACGGCGGGGTAGTCCAGGATGGCCTTGGGGTGCACGCCGATGTTGTTGTTGATGATGAACTCCAGCCGGGCCAGGCCCACGCCGTCGTTGGGCAGCTGGCAGAAGTCGAAGGCCAGCTGCGGGTTGCCCACGTTCATCATGATCTTGGTGCCGATCTTGGGCATTTCGCCGCGCTGCACCTCGGTCACCTCGGTTTCGAGCAGGCCGTCGTAGATCTTGCCGGTGTCGCCCTCGGCGCAGCTCACCGTCACCAGCGTGCCGTCCTTGAGCAGGCTGGTGGCGTCGCCGCAGCCCACCACGGCAGGGATGCCCAGTTCACGCGCGATGATGGCCGCGTGGCAGGTGCGCCCGCCGCGGTTGGTGACGATGGCGCTCGCGCGCTTCATCACGGGCTCCCAGTTGGGATCGGTCATGTCGGTGACCAGCACGTCGCCGGGCTGCACCTTGTCCATTTCGGCGATGTCGCTCACCAGGCGCACGGGGCCGGTGCCGATCTTCTGGCCGATGGCGCGGCCCTCCGCCAGCACGGTGCCCGTGCCTTTCAGCTTGAAGCGCTGCTCGGCCTGGCCCTTGGACTGGCTCTTCACCGTCTCGGGACGGGCCTGCAGGATGTAGAGCAGGCCGTCGGTGCCGTCCTTGCCCCATTCGATGTCCATTGGGCGGCCATAGTGCTGCTCGATCACCAGGGCGTAATGGGCCAGTTGCTCCACGTCGGCATCGGACAGGGAGAAGCGGTTGCGCTGCTCGGTCGCCACGTCCACC
Organism: Acidovorax sp. BLS4; assembly: GCF_032929295.1. Lineage (NCBI taxonomy): Bacteria > Pseudomonadati > Pseudomonadota > Betaproteobacteria > Burkholderiales > Comamonadaceae > Acidovorax > Acidovorax sp. BLS4. Next base: position 2,411,366 of record NZ_CP136797.1, on the reverse strand, counting down.
GTCTTGACCAGCTTGCCGGTGGCGGCCTTTTCCTCGGCCGAGGCGAAGACCATCTGCACCAGCTTGGAGCCCAGGTTGCGGCGGATCACGGCCTTGTTGCCCGCCTGGAGCATGGGCTTGTGCACATAGAACTCGTCGGGGTTCACGGCGCCCTGCACCACCGTCTCGCCCAGGCCGTAGCTGCTGGTGATGAAGACCACCTCTTCGAAGCCGGATTCGGTGTCGATGGTGAACATCACGCCCGCCGCGCCCAGGTCGGAGCGCACCATGCGCTGCACGCCGGCCGACAGGGCGACCACGTCGTGCGCGAAGCCCTTGTGCACGCGGTAGCTGATGGCGCGGTCGTTGTACAGGGAGGCGAACACCTCCTTCATCTTGTGCAGCACGTCGTCGATGCCGACCACGTTGAGGAAGGTTTCCTGCTGGCCCGCGAACGAGGCGTCGGGCAGGTCTTCCGCCGTGGCGGACGAACGCACGGCGAAGCTCGCCTGGGGGTTGCCTTCGGACAGTTTTGCGAAGGCTTCGGCGATCGCCTGCTGCAGGTCGGCCGGGAAGGGCTGGGCCTCGACCATGGCACGGATCTCGGCGCCGGCAGCGGCCAGGGCGCGCACGTCTTCGGTGTCCAGCGCGGCGAGGCGCTTGCTGATCTTGTCGGCCAGCCCGTCGTGGGCGAGGAACTGGCGGAACGCGTGGGCGGTGGTGGCAAAGCCCGTGGGAACGCGAACGCCCTGGGGCAGCTGGGAGATCATCTCGCCGAGGGAGGCGTTTTTGCCGCCCACCGACTCAACGTCGGTCATTCTCAGGTTTTCAAACGGAACGACCAGGGCGGTCGCGTTGAAGAGTGCAGACATGGGATAGCTCCAGAAGTTGAAACTGGGTCTGCGCCTGCGCTCCGGGGGAGCAATCGCGGGCGAGCGCCCATGCACGGCGTTCGGCTTTGGTGTTGTGGTTGTGGGCCGCCGGGGTGCATGGTGAGAATTTGGATAATGGGCGCCATTGTAGGCTTGCCCTGCGCGGCCGCGCTGGCGGCGGGCTGACGGATCGTCCCCCTTCTTCGGAACCCCTGCCCATGCACACGCGCACCGTTTTCTTCATCTCCGACGGCACCGGCATCACGGCCGAAACCTTCGGCAACGCCATCCTGGCCCAGTTCGACATGAAGCCGCGCCACGTGCGCCTGCCCTTCATCGACACCGAGGACAAGGCGCACCAGGCCGTGCGGCAGATCAACCACACGGCGGACGTGGAGGGCAAGAAGCCCATCGTCTTCACCACCTTGGTCAACATGGGCGTGCTGCGCGTCATCCAGGAAGGCTGCAAGGGCATGCTGCTGGACATGTTCGGCACCTTCATCCGGCCGCTGGAGACCGAGCTGGGCACCAAGTCGCACCACCGCGTGGGGCGTTTTTCGGACGTGAGCCTGAGCAAGGAATACACCGACCGCATCGAGGCGATCAACTTCAGCCTGGACCACGACGACGGCCAGAGCCACCGCGACCTGGCCGGCGCCGACGTGATCCTGGTGGGCGTGTCGCGCAGCGGCAAGACCCCCACCAGCCTGTACCTGGCCATGCAGTGCGGCCTGAAGGTGGCCAACTATCCGCTGATTCCCGAGGACTTCGAGCGGCGCCAGCTGCCCCCGGCGCTGGAGCCGCACCGCAAGAAGATCTTCGGGCTGACGATCCAGCCCGAGCGGCTTTCGCAGATCCGCAACGAACGGCGCCCCAACTCCCGGTACGCGGCGCTGGACAACTGCCGCAACGAGGTGTCCGAGGCCGAGGCGATGATGCGGCGCGCGGGCATCCGCTGGCTGTCCACGACCACCAAAAGCATCGAGGAAATCGCCACGACCATCCTGCAGGAAGTGCGTCCCGAGCGGCTGGTGTATTGATATGCAATGACTCAGCCAAACGAATAGCCAGCGCCTGGGCAGACCGCGCTCCCTTATTATTTGCAGATGGATCGAGATGGCTGTGCACAGCATGGCCATCGGTTCATTGATTTAAAAAAGGGAGAAACGATGGCTGAGATGAGTGCCGTACATCGAACGATTCACCTACATGGGGTTTGATCGATCTATTTGCGTGGAAGCTGATTCCGGACCGTATGGGCGGCGGCCGGCAATACATCCAGAACTTCAAGGACGCGTGGGTTCGTCATAACAAACAGTACATCCTTGAAGCCGCCACCAAATATCGACTTCCACCACCATTGCTGGCTGGTGTTTGCTGGATCGAGGTGGGGGGCGACCCCAATTTCATTGATCGCGTCGCATTCGAAGTTCGTTCATTTGATTGGAGCGGCCCTCCTGCCATCGACAAAATGGCGATCACCCGGCATCCGAACAAAACATCGTTCGGCTCCGTCAGCATTCAAATCCGCACGGCGGGCGAGACAATGGGCATTCCCGCTTCCGACATGTCAGTCACCCAATCCAGGGGACTCGCCAATTGCCTGCAAAGGGATGTTTTCAATATCGACGTCGTGGCGCAGCATCTGAGGCAACTGGCAGATCATGACAAATACACATTCCCACTAAGCATGGAGCAAGTCCGCATCATCGGCGCGCGCTACAACAGAGGCATGGGACTGTCTCTGGAACAGATCAAACAGAACACGAGCTATGGAAACTTCATCGTCAATTTCTGGCCACGATTCAGCAGCCTCATTGAATGATTAACCTGCACCATGAATAAGTTATTGCGGATCACCCTGCATGCCGCGTCCATCCTGGGCCTGCTGATCATGGCGCTTCTGCCACGAAATCAATACGACTTCATGCACGGGATGGACCCGTCCATTCCCGCCAACGCCATCGAAAACGGGTCGGGCAATGCCATCGTGGCGGCGGGTGCGATCTTTGCCCTTGTCGCAGTGGTCCAGATCGCCATCGCGGCGAAGGCCTCCCGGCCACGGGCCCGCGTTCTGCCCGTGGTGCTCGTTCTGCTTGGCTTGGCGATCCTGGCGATCAAGGTGGCCGGCTGAGTCGAAGAGGCCCGATGTCCGGCCCAGTTCTGCCAAAGGTGCGGCAGGACCGCTGGCCTACTGCACCGCCTCCGGTGCCGCATGCCACAGGGCCTGGGGGCGGGGCTCGGGGTCGCGGTTTTCTTGCGCTGCCGCCTGGCGCTCCGGCCCCGGGGTCCAGTGGGTCTGCAGGCTGCGCAGCATGGTGCGAAAGTGCGAGGTCAGCCCCGGCATCTGCGACAGGGCCTGCAGGTTCACGATGATCTTGCGGGCCATGGCATCGCGATACGGGGCCTCGGCGGTGTGCGCGTGTCCCGTCATGAGCGCCATCGTGCTGGCCAGCAGCGCCTCGGTGCAGGGCAGGCGGTATTCCTCGTCGGTGGGGTTTTCAGTGTCCGGGCACGGTGCATCGGCAGCCATGGTCAAGCCTCCTTCGGAATTGCAACAGACCAGGCCAGCCATCGCCACACCGCGGGCAGCTTGCGGCCCGGAGGGCCAACGACACCGCACGCGGAATCCACCATCCACGGACCGGACAGCGGATGCGCCATGCGAACGGGCGCAGACCTGGATCATTTGGGAAACGAAAGCGCTGGCTCGGAGCGCCGCACCCCACGGGTTGGCGCCTGGCTGGCTGCAGCACAGTATATGAGAATAATTCTCAAGCCGATGGTGTCATTCGGCCCGGTGCTCCGCCGCACGCAGGCTCTGCCTTTAGACTGACAGGCATGCTTTTGGACTACGACCCCGACGACCTCGACGTCAAGATTTCGGAGCTGCTGGTCGCCACCAGCGACTCCGCCGACCCTGAACTTCCTGCCGCCGTCCCGGAGGTGCTGAAACTGCTGCGCACGCGGCTGGGCATGGACGTGGCCTTCGTGTCCCAGCTCACGGAAGACCACCGCACCATCATGGCCGTGGACAGCGCACCCGATTTCGCGCCGATTCAAGCCGGCCTCTCCGACCCGGTCGAAGAAAGCTGGTGCCAACGGGTGGTCGAAGGCCGACTGCCGGAACGGATGGAAGATGCCGCGCCCTATATCGCGTCCGGCAAGGCGCCGGACCCGGGGTTCCCCATCGGCACCCATCTGAGCACGCCGGTGCGCCTGTCCGGCGGGGCGGTGTATGGCACGCTGTGCTGCTTCAGCCGCGGCGTTCGTGCCGATGCGGACATCGACCGGCTGCGTTACACGGCCAACCTGCTGGCCGCGCGGCTGGCGCCGGGTTCGGCAGGGGCTTGAGCAGGCCTTGCACCATGCCATCAGGGCGGCGGATGCGCGCCGGCCGTCAACGCCCCTGCCCTTCGAATTCAACCGGCTGCGTCAGACCACGGCATGCATCTGCAGCAGGCGCTGCCGCAGGGCCTCGGCCACCGGGCTGAGTTCGCGCGAGCGCCGCTGCAGCAGCCCCAGGGTGCGCCACAGGTCGGGCCCGGTCAGCGGCACACCGCACACCTGGGAATGCGCGGGCGCCAGCGCCAGCTGCGGCAAGGCCGCCAGCCCCAAACCGGCCTCGACCAGGGCCAGCGCGCCGGTCACATGGTTGCATTCGTACCAGGCGACGGGAGGATTCGGCAGTTCCGCCATGGCCTGGTCCAGCAGCAGGCGGTTGCTGCTGCGGCTGGAGACCGACACCAGCCGCTGGCCGGCCAGTTCCTCCCAACGCACCTCGGTGCGCTGCGCCCAGGCGTGGCTGCGCGGCATGGCCAGCACGTAGCGTTCGCGCAGCAGCGGCTGGAACAGCAGCGCCGACTCCTGGGTGCCAGTGAAGCTCAGGCCGAAGTCCGCCTCGCCGCGGGCCACGGCTTCCAGCACCTGCTGGGCGTTCTCGTCGATCACGTGCACCTGCACGTCGGGCATCGCCTGCGCGAAGGACTGGAGCGCCCGCGGAAGCAGGTGGTTGGCCACGGACGGCACGCAGGCAATGGTCACGCGGCCCCGGCGCAACTGCACCTGGTCGCCGAAGCGCTGAACCGCCTCGTCCAGCCCGGTCAATGCCATGCGCGCCTCGTGCAGGAACTCCTGGCCCATGGCGGTCAGCTCCACCGTGCGGGTGGTCCGCTCCAGCAGCCGGGCACCGAGCGCGGATTCCAGCCGTTCCACCCGCCGGCTCAAGGCCGGGGCGGACAGGCACAGGATCTCGGCCGCCACGCGGAAGCTGGACTGGTCCGCGGTGACCACGAAGGCCTGCAGTTCCTTGAGGTCGAATTTGATGCTTCGCATGCAACAGTCGTTTCGTAAATTGCAATTTACGGATCATTGTGCCCCTCCTACGATGCGCCCTTGATCGCCGGGCCAACGACCCGGCGGCGCTTTCCCGGAGACATACCCCATGCAACGACGCCCCCTCATCGCGGCAGCCTTCCTGGCCGCCAGCTTCCCCCTCGCCAGCACCGCCCAGGCGCAGGACTTTCCGCCCAAGAAGCCGGTGACCCTCGTGGTCGGCTTCGCCGCAGGTGGCTCGGCCGACATCGCCGCCCGCATCATCGCCAAGAAGCTGGGCGAGAACATCGGCCAGAGCGTGGTGGTGGACAACAAGCCGGGGGCCGGGGGCAACCTGGCCCATGCCCAGGTGGCCAACGGCCCGTCGGACGGGTCCATGCTGCTGTTCGGCTCCATCGGGCCGCTGAGCATCGCGCCCCATTTCATGAAGGTGGCGTACGACCCGCTCAAGGACCTGGCGCCCATCTCGATGGGCGTGGCCTTCCCGAATGTGCTGGTGGTGCCCGCCAGCACCGGCATCAAATCGCTCGGCGATTTCGTGGCCAAAGCCAAGCGCGAGCCCGGCAAGCTGGACTACGCCTCCACCGGCCCGGGCTCGGCCGCGCACCTGGCGGGAGAACTGCTCAACGACGTGGCGAAGATCGACACGCTGCACGTTCCCTACAAAGGGGGCGCCCCGGCGCTGCAGGACGTGCTGGGCGGGCGGGTCACCGCGTTCTACGCCGCACCGCCCTCGGCCCTGCCCCACATCGAATCGGGCAAGCTCATTCCCCTGGCAACCACCGGCCTGACCCGCCCGGCCTACCTGCCCAACGTGCCCACCGTGGCGGAGACCTACCCGGGCTTCAACGCCACCAACTGGTACGCCTTCGTGGCCTCGGCCAAGACGCCCAAGCCCCTGCTGGACCGCTGGAACACCGAGATCGTCAAGGTGCTCAACACGCCGGAGGTGCGCGACAACCTGCTCAAGCACGGACAGACCGCCAGCCCCACGGGCCGCGAAGAACTCGGCCAATTCATCGCGGCGGAGCACGCCAAGTGGGGCCGCATCATCCGCGAACGCAAGATCACCGCCGACTGAGACGGCAGGCCGGACGCATTCCCCCCCAAAAAAATCAGGAGACAAAGGACATGCCGCTCAACCTTCCGCTCACACCGTCCCCCACCACGGCCACGCCCAGCAACGCCCGGCGCCGGGTGCTGTGCACCCTGCTGGGCACCGCCCTGGGCCTGGGGCTGGCACTGGGCGGTGCCGCGCCGCCCGCTGCCCAGGCCGCGGAGATCCGCGTGGTCACCTCCGGCGGCTTTTCGGCCGCCTACGACCAGCTGGTGCCGCTGTACGAACAGGCCACCGGCCACACGGTCGTCACGGCGCGTGGCGCATCGCTCGGCAACGCGCCCGACTCCATCCCCAGCCGCATGGCGCGGGGCGAGCAGTTCGACATCGTGATCCTGGCCGATTCGGGGCTGGACGAATTGACGGCGCAGGGCAAGGTGCAAGCGGGCAGCCGCGTCGACCTGGCCCGTTCCATGATCGGCATGAGCGTGCGCAAAGGCACGCCCAAGCCGGACATCAGCAGCCCGGAGGCCCTCAAGCAGACGCTGCTCCAGGCCCAATCGGTCGCCTATTCCGCCAGCGCCAGCGGCACCTACCTGGTCAACGAATTGTTCCCGCGCCTGGGCGTGGCCGAGGCGATGAAGACCAAGGCCACCAGGATCTACAGCGAACGCGTCGGCGCGGTGGTGCTGCGGGGCGATGCGGAGCTGGGGTTCCAGCAGGTGAGCGAATTGCTGCCTTTCAAGGAGCTGGAATTCGTCGGCCCCTTGCCGGACGCCGTGCAGCAGCGCGTGTTCTTCTCGGCTGGCGTGGCCGAGGGCGCGCAGAACGCGGATGCCGCGCGCCATCTGATCCGCTTCCTGGCATCGCCAGCGGCCGCCCCGATCGTGCGCAGCACGGGCATGGAGCCAGCGGCCACGCGCTGAGCGGGCGGGCGCTGAGCGGGCGGGCGGTCCGCACCGGCAATCGCCCTGGAGAGGCCTGAGGCCAAAACGGCCTCCAGCACAATAAGCACTAGGGCATTACGCTATACAAAATATAGCAAACCCTCCACGACGGTGCTTCGGTGAGGCTGCTGCGCCCCCACCCGGGCGGCGCGGGCAGGCCCCTTCCTTGGCGATCAACGGCCGCCCTGCCCCATGGCGGGATCGCTGAAGCCGTCGCGGCCCGTCTCCACCCGCCCGGCAAAGCGGCGGACGAACCCTGGCAGCGCGCTGCACGTGACCTGGAAGTCGTACCAGCGGGCGCTGCCGCCCAGGTCCCACTGCAGGTCCTGCGCCTGGCCCGGCGCCACCGTGGCGGTCCAGGGGCCGTCCTGGCGGTAGGCCAGGGCCTGCACGCGCAGCACGGCTTCCGCAGCGCCCGCGTTCATCAAGGTCAGGTGCACGTTGCCGTTGGCGATGTCGTAGCACACCCGCACTTCGGGCTGGGGCACGCCGGGCGCGCGCAGCGCGCCGAGCTGGCCCGCGAAGCTGCGGTGGAACCCGTTCGGCCCCAGCACCCACAGGTCGTAGGCGCCCGCATCGTCCGTGCCGGCATTCCAGCGGTCGTCGAGCTGCTTGCCCGCCTCCACCACGTAGCGGCGCGGGGCGCGGTCCAGGTGCAGCCGGTCGTAGACGTGGAAGACGGCCGCGCTGGTGCCGGTGTTCGAGAACAGCAGTTGCACCGTGCCCGCGGCCGGCTCCGCCCGGGCGCTGGTGTGCAGCTCGTACGGCAGCGCGCGCGAGGGCCGGGCCTGCACGGCCTGCTGCGGCAGGGCCTGCGGCGTGGGCACGGCGATCTGCGGCAGCGCCCCTTGCGCGGCGCGCAGGGCGTCGGCATCGTCCCGCGTGCGGCGGCCGGCGAGCGTGGCGAGCGGCCCGTCGTTGGGCGTGGCGAAGTTGAAGGCCGTGGTGAGGTCGCCGAACACCGCGCGGCGGTAGGGGCTGATCTGCGGCTCCTGCACGCCGAAGCGGGCTTCGAGAAAGCGCAGCACGGAGGTGTGGTCGAAGTTCTGCGAATTCACCCAGCCGCCGCGGCTCCACGGGGAGATCACCCACATCGGCACGCGCGGCCCGGGGCCGTAGCAGTCGCCATCGGGCGGCGGCATGCCGGTGCCGGGGACCGGGGTGTGCGTGTAGTACTCGTAGGCCATGTCCCGGTCGCTCAGCGTGGACTTGCCGATCTTGCCGCCGCTGGCATCCAGCGACGGCGCGCACGGCGGCGGCAGGTGGTCGAAGTAGCCGTCGTTCTCGTCGAAGTTGATGAGCAGCACGGTCTTGCTCCACACGTCGGGATTGGCCGTGAGGGCATCGAGCACCTCCTGCACGTACCAGCCGCCCTGCACCGGGCTGGAAGGGCCCGGGTGTTCAGAGTACGTGGCGGGCGGGATGACCCACGACACCTGCGGCAGCGAGCCGTCGAGCACCGCTTTGCGGAAGGTGCCGAGAAAGCCGCCGTCCGGCATGGTGTTGGCAATGCCCTTGTAGAGCGGGTTGCCGGTGTTGTCGCTCGCGGGGTCGTAGGCGGGGTTGACGTCGCGGTCATGGTAGACCGGCTTGCCCGAGGCGAGGTTGGCCTGGCGGTACTGCGGAAAGCCGAAGAGCGGGTTGTCGGTGAAGTTGTCGGGCATGTTCTGGTAGACCATCCACGAGACGCCGGCCTTTTGCAGGCGCTCGGGGTAGGTGGTCCAGTCGTAGCCGCCGGTGCGGATGTCGGTGTCCGAGTCGAGCTCGTCCAGGGCGTTGTTCACCACCACCCGGCCGGAGGGACCCGTGGCGCCGTTGGTGCCGGTCCAGTGGAACAGCCGGTTGGAATTGGTGCCGCCGTGCAGCGAGCAGAAGTACGCATCGCACACCGTGAAGGCTTCGGCCAGGGCGAACTGGAACGGGGCCTCCTGCTGCGTGTAGTAGCCCATGGACTGGGGCTGCTTGTAGCGCGCCCACTCCTGCATGCGGCCACGGTCCCAGGCGTTGCGCGCGTCGACCCAGCTGTGGGGCGTGCCGCTCACGCGCTGGGCATTGCCGGCCTTCTGGTCCAAGTGGTAGGGCAGCACGGGCGCGCCGTTCTTGTCCAGTTGCTGCCACACGCTGCGGCCGCCGGCCACGGGGATGGTGAAGCGGTCGCCGAAACCGCGCACGCCGGGCAAGGTGCCGAAGTAGTGGTCGAAGGAGCGGTTTTCCTGCATGACGATCACGACGTGCTCCACGTCCTGGATCGTGCCGGTGCGGTGGTTGGCCGGAATGGCCAGAGCCCGGCGGATGCTGGGCGGGAACAGGCTCAGCGCCGCGGCGGACGCGGTGGTGCCGGCTGCGGCCTGGAGGAACTTGCGTTTCCGGGAATCGATGGTCATGGTGTGCTCTGCGTGGGTTCGACGGGGAAGGCGTGCGCGATCAAGGGGCGCAGCGCAGCTGGGTCTTTTCGGCGCCGGGGGCATCGGCGGAGGTGCCGCCTCCCCCACTGCCGCCGCAGCCCGCCAGGGCCAACGCCATCGCCGAACCGGCCAGGAACAAGAAAAACGGCCGCGCCCAGCGGGGGCGCGATCGGGGGGCTGCAGGGATCAAGGTCATGGAAAGGTCTCGCGGGTCGAGTGGATCAAGCGGCGGACTGGGCCAAAGACCGAACTTCGGGGCGACCGCCTTGCAGTTGCAGAAAAGTGCATAAACGCAATAATCTGCAACCCGAATGATCCGCCCGCACCGTGTCAGCGCCATGACGGCAGTGGCCTTCCAGGGGCAGGGGCGCCCCTCCCCCGCGCACGGCAGAACGGCAAAAAGCACAAGGCGGCCCCGAAGGCCGCCTTGTGCTTTGAAAAGACAGAAAAGAAGGAGCGGGGCGCCCGTGGCGCCCCGTCATCCACCAGGCGCCCGGGCGCCTGCGATCACGCCGGTGCGGTGGTGCGGATCAGGTGGTCGAATGCGCCCAGGGCCGCCTTGGCGCCCTCACCCGCCGCGATGATGATCTGCTTGTACGGCACCGTGGTCACGTCGCCCGCGGCGAACACGCCCGGCACGTTGGTGCGGCCATGCGAGTCCACCACGATTTCGCCGAACTTCGACAGCTCCACCGTGCCCTGCAGCCACTGGGTGTTGGGCAACAGGCCGATCTGCACGAAGATGCCTTCCAGCGCCAGTTGCTTCGCTTCGCCGCTCACGCGGTCCTGGTAGGCCAGGCCCGTCACGCGGTTGCCGTCGCCCAGCACCTCGGTCGTCTGCGCCTGGGTGATGACGGTCACGTTGGGCAGGCTGCGCAGCTTGCGCTGCAGCACGGCGTCGGCCTTCAGATCGGCCGCGAACTCCAGCAGCGTGACGTGCGCCACCACGCCGGACAGGTCGATGGCCGCCTCCACGCCGGAGTTGCCGCCGCCGATCACCGCCACGCGCTTGCCCTTGAACAGCGGGCCGTCGCAGTGGGGGCAGTAGGTCACGCCCTTGGTGCGGTACTGGTCTTCGCCAGGCACGTTCATGTTGCGCCACCGCGCACCGGTCGAGAGGATGACCGTGCGCGAGCGCAAGGTGCCGCCGTTTTCCAGCTCGACCTCGATCAGGCCGCCTTCCGCCGCGGCGGGCTTCAAGGCCTTGGCGCGCTGCAGGTTCATCAGGTCCACCTCGTAGTCGCGCACGTGCTGCTCCAGCGCCGCGGCGAATCGAGGGCCGTCCGTCTTGCTGATCGAGATGTAGTTCTCGATGTCCAGCGTGTCGTTGACCTGGCCACCGAAGCGCTCCGCGGCCACGCCGGTGCGGATGCCCTTGCGGGCGGCATACACGGCGGCCGCGGCGCCGGCCGGGCCACCGCCGACCACCAGCACGTCGAAGGCCTCCTTGGCCGAGAGCTTGGCCGCATCGCGCGCCGCCGCGCCGGTGTCCAGCTTGCCCACGATCTCTTCCACGGTCATGCGGCCCGAGCCGAATACCTGGCCGTTCATGAACACCATGGGCACCGCCATGATTTCACGGTCGGTCACTTCCTGCTGGAAGGCGCCACCCTCGATCACCGTGGTCTTGATGCGCGGGTTGAAGATGGCCATCAGCGACAGCGCCTGCACCACGTCCGGGCAGTTGTGGCAGGTCAGGCTCATGTAGACGTCGAACTCGAAGTCGCCATCGATGGCCTGGATCTGCTCGATCACGTCCTGCTCGACCTTCGGGGGATGGCCGCCGGTCCACAGCAGGGCCAGCACGAGCGACGTGAATTCATGGCCCAGCGGCAGGCCGGCGAAGCGCAGGTGGGTCTGCGTGCCGGCGCGCTGCAGGGTGAACGAGGGCTTGCGCGCGTCGTTGCCGTCGGTGCGCAGGGTGATCTTGTCGCTGCGCAGGCCCTGGATGGTTTCCAGCAGTTCGCGGGTCTGGGTGGACACCTCGCTGCCGTCCAGGGACGCCACGATCTCGAACGGTTGCGTCACGCGCTCCAGGTAAGCCGAAAGTTGGGTTTTGAGTTGGTCGTCGAGCATGGTGGTGTCCTTTGCGATTCGAGTTGTGTCGTTGGGCGGTGCGGCCAGTGCCGGGCACGGAGCGGAGAAATCGAGGATGAGCGGGCGAAAAAAAGCCGGACGGCATGGCGCGCACGCCATGCTGCTGTCCGGCCAGGGGCGCCCGAGGCGCCCCGCTCCTGCGGGAGGCCGAGGGGCTTAGATCTTGCCGACCAGATCCAGGGAAGGCGTCAGCGTCTTGGCGCCTTCCTTCCACTTGGCGGGGCAGACCTGGCCTGGGTTGGCGGCGGTGAACTGGGCCGCCTTCAGCTTGCGCAGGGTTTCCGACACGTCGCGGGCGATTTCGTTGGAATGGATTTCCTGGGTCTTGATCACGCCATCGGGGTTGATCACGAACGTGCCGCGCAGTGCCAGGCCTTCTTCAGGAATGTGCACGCCGAACGCGTTGGTCAGCTGGTGCGTGGGGTCGCCCACCAGGGGGAACTTGGCCTTGCCGACGGCGTCGGAGGTTTCGTGCCACACCTTGTGCGAGAAGTGCGTGTCGGTCGTCACGATGTAGACCTCGGCGCCGGCCTTCTGGAACTCGGCATAGTTGTCGGCCGCGTCTTCGATTTCGGTGGGGCAGTTGAAGGTGAAGGCCGCCGGCATGAAAATCAGGACGGACCACTTGCCCTTGAGGTTGGCTTCGGTCACTTCAATGAAGTCGCCCTTGCCGTCGCGGTTCACGAAAGCGGTGGTCTTGAAGGGCTGGACTTGCGTATTGATCAGGGACATTGCTGTTTCCTAGGTTGATGGCTGAACACGAAAACCTGAAGTTTAGGCGCTCCCAAGCCATCAATCCAATTAATTGACTTCATCAAGTCGATTGCCACAGGCTATAAAAAGCAAGGACTCGATGGCGTGGGCCAGGAGCGAACGACTGTATCTGAGGACGCCCAACGCGAACACAACTCAGCATCAAACGCAGCCATACCGCCCTGGCAGGGAGATTGCCTTGCGCCACGTGGCCCGCGTCATGACAATCGCACCCCAAACCCACACAAGGAGAATCTCCATGCAAGGCGACGCACAGGTCATTTCGCATCTGCAGGCCCAGCTCAAGAACGAGCTCACGGCCATCAACCAGTATTTCCTGCACTACCGGATGCTCAAGCACTGGGGCTTCGACAAGCTGGCGAAGAAGGAATACGAAGAGTCGATCGGCGAGATGAAGCATGCCGACAAGCTCATGGACCGCATCTTCATGCTGGACGGCCTGCCCAACCTGCAGGACCTGGCCAAGCTGCAAGTCGGCGAGGACGTGCCCGAGATCCTCGAATGCGACCTGCGCTCCGAGCGCGGCGCCCAGGCCACCATCAAGGACGGCATCGCCCACTGCGAAACGGTGCGCGACTATGTCTCGCGCGATCTGCTGCAGGGCATCCTCGACGACACCGAAGAGCACATCGACTTCCTCGAAACGCAGATCGACCTGCTGGCCAAGGTCGGGCTGCAGAACTACCTGCAGTCGCAGATGGGCGAGATCGAATAACGCACCACCTGCCCGGCACCCGCCCCCGGGTAACCCGTGCTCCAGCCGGCCTTCGGGCCGGTTTTTCGTTTCCGGCCCGGTCCTGCCCCTCAAAGTGTGGCGCGCACGCATCAGGTGGCGTGCCCATCGCGCCCAAGTTCCCACTGTTTGTTGCGATTGCACACAACGGAATGCGAACGATTCTCATGAAACCTAGAATACCGGCCTAGCCAGCCAGTCAGTCCGCCTCGGGCCCCGTGCCCCGCCTGCAGCCAGCGCCCCAACCTGCATGGAGCCTTTCGATGCTGCACTGTCCTGCGCGCGCCTGTTTCGCCACCCCGGCCGATCACCCCTTTTCCGACATCCATTCCTGCGCGGCCGCCATCGCTTTGGTGGGCGCCGCCCTGCCATGAAGGCGGCCCGCGTCGACTGGCGCTACCGCCTGGCAATCACCTCCCGCGCCCTGGCGGGGGGGCTGGGTGGCTACGCGCTGGCGGCGGCCGCCACCGCCGCCCTCACCCTCGGCCTGATGCCGTTCATGCCGCGAGTGGAGGCGGTGCTCACCGCCACGCTGCTGTCGTGGCTGGTCTATGCCTGCGCCGTGGCCTGGGCCTTCTATGCACGCACGGCCTGGGGCGCCTGGGCCGCCCTCGGGCTGCCGGCGCTCGCCCTGGGCGCGCTGGCGATGGCGCCGCGCTGGCTGGGGGGCGCATGAAGCCGAAGACCGCACCCGAGCGCGAGGGTTTCCGCCAGGCCATGGCCTGGCTGCACACCTGGTCCGGCCTGATCCTGGGCTGGCTGCTGTTCGCCATCTTCTTCACCGGCACGCTGAGCTTTTTCAAGACCGAGTTCAACCTGTGGATGCGGCCCGAGCTGCATGCCCTGCCGCCCGCCAGCGCCGACGTGGCCGAGCGCGCGCAGCAGGCGCTGCACCGCAAGGCGCCCGACGTGACGCAGTGGTTCATGCGGCTGCCCGACGAGCGCCAGCCCGGCGTGACCATCCTGTGGCGCGGCAAGGAGGGCGGGCGCTTCAAGACCTTGCTGATGAACCCGCAGACCGGCGAGGCCATCGAGACGCGCGACACCATGGGCGGCGAGTTCTTCTACCGCTTCCACTTCGAGCTGCGCACCGCGCAAAAGGGCCGCTGGACGCTGGAGGGCCGCTGGGTGGTGGGCGTGGCGACGATGCTGATGTTCATCGCGCTGCTGACCGGTGTGGTCACGCACCGGCGCATCTTCAAGGACTTCTTCACCTTCCGGCCCACCAAGGGCGGGCAGCGGGCGTGGCTGGACGCGCACAACGTCTCGGGCGTGCTGGTGCTGCCGTTCTATCTGATGATCACCTTCAGCGGGCTGATGATCTTCCACTCGATGTACATGCCCTCGGGCATCGCCGCGGCCTACCCCGGCCCCAAGGGCACGGATTCGCAGACCTACTTCGCCGAGATGCAGGGCGACACGGCCTCGGGGCGCAGCGCGCGCCGCGCGCCGGGCGAGGCCGTGCCGGCGCTGCCCCTGACCGATCTGGCACCCGTGCTGGCCAGCGCGCACCGCACCTGGGGCGATGCGCGCATCGGCGGGCTCAGCGCCCGCCGCGACGGCGACCGGGCGGTGATCGAGGTCACCCGCCATGACGGCGACCGCCTGCAGTACGGCCCCGCCCGCATGCGCTTCGATGCCGCCACCGGCGAGACGCTCGCGCTGATCGACCCCGATTCGCCCGCCCTGCGCACCTACCGCGTGCTCTATGGCCTGCACCTGGCGCGCTTCGCCGGGCCGGGCATGCGCTGGGGCCTGTTCGGCTTCGGTGTGCTGGGCAGCCTGATGATCGCCACCGGCATGGTGCTGTGGAGCGTCAAGCGCCGCCAGCAGGCGCAGCGCAAGGGCGCCGCTGCGCCGCCGCTGCGGCGCGGCGAGCGCCTGGTGGCCAGCCTCAACGTGGCCCTGCTGGGCGGCCTGCCGCTGGCCACCGGCGTGTTCCTGGCCTCCAACCGGCTGCTGCCGCTGGACCTGGACGGCCGCGCCGATGCCGAGCTGTCGTGCTTCTTCGGCGCGTGGGGCCTGGCCCTGTTGATCGGCATCGTGCGGCCGGACCGCTGGGGCTGGAGCGTGCTGCTGGGCCTGGCGGGCGCGGTGTTCGCCGCGCTGCCGGTGTTGAACGCCTTCACCACGCACACCCACCTGGGCGTGACGCTGCCGGCCGGCGAATGGATGTGGGCCGGCATGGACCTGTCGTTCCTGGCCACCGGCGCCCTGCTGGGCTGGATGGCCTGGCGGCTGCGCCCCGCGCGCGGGGCGAAAACGGCCGCCGCCCAGGGCCGGTCCGCCACCGAGACCGGCTCCGCCACGCCCCCGAGCACCCCCTCCACCCCTGCCGCAGGAGCCTGACCGCCATGTTCGAATTCTTTCTCTGCTTTGCCGGCTGGTCGGGCCTGGCGCTGGGCATGGACCGCCACCACCAGGACGCCTGGAACCGCGAAGGCGGCGAGCGCCAGCTGCGCACGCTGCGCCGCGTGGGCTGGGCGCTGCTGGCGTTGTCGCTCGTGCATGCCGCCGCGTGGCCGGGCGACAGCACCGCCGCGCTCAGCGTGACGTGGTGGACCATGGCCCTGTCGCTGGCCGCCGTGTGCGCCACGGCCGTGGCCACCTGGCAGCCCCGCCGCCTGCCCGTGCTGGGCCTGGTGGCCGGTGCCGCGGCCCTGCTGGCGCTGGCGCTCTAGCCCAGGGCCCGCCGACCGGGTTCGCGCCCGATTTCGTTTCTCCAGCCACCCGCAGCCCCCCCGGCGCGCGGGAAGCCATGTTCTCCACGCCGTGTCGTTTCTTTCATCGACGGAAAGCCTTTCATGCGATTGCCTCCCCTGAACGCCATCACCGCGGCCGCATGGCTCGCCGCAGCCACCACCGCCCACGCCCAGACGGCGGCGCCCACCGTGGCCCTGCCCGAGGTGAAGGTGACCGATGCCCCGCAGGGCGAGGCCACCGAGGGCTCGGGCCAGTACATCGCCCGCGAGATCAGCGTGGGCAAGCTGGTGCAGTCGCCGCGCGAGACGCCGCAGTCGGTGAGCGTGATCACGCGCCAGCGGCTCGATGACATGAACCTCACCAAGCTGGAAGACGCCGTCAAGCAGACCACCGGCGTGAACGTGACGCGCCTGGATGGCGCCGGCAACTACAACACCATCCAGTCGCGCGGCTTCGACATCGGCGCGCTGCTGCTGGACGGCGTGCCGATCCCGCAGGGCCCCAACTACGCCACCGCGATGGACACCGCCATCTACGACCGCATCGAGGTGCTGCGCGGCCCGTCCGGCCTGCTGCAGGGCGCGAGCGAACCCGGCGGCACCATCAACCTGGTGCGCAAGCGCGCGCAGTCCGCATTGGGGCTGAACGCCAACGTGTCCGCGGGCTCGTGGAACATGCGCCGCGCCGACGTGGACCTGACCGGCGCGCTCAACGCCGCGGGCACGCTGCGCGGCCGCGTGGTGGCGGTGAAGGACGACCGCGACAGCCACGTCGCCACGCTGAAGAACGACAAGACCCTGGGCTACGGCACGCTGGAGCTGGACATCACCCCGTCCACCACACTGTCGGTCGGCCACACGCGCCAGAAGGTGCGCGCCACGGTGGACCAGGGCCTGCCCGCGTATGCCGACGGCCGGCTGCTGGACGTGCCGCGCTCCACGTTCGCGGGCATCGCCGCCAACCGCCAGGACCTGGACAACACCGACACCTTCGCGGAACTGGAGCACCGCCTGTCCAATGGCGGGCAGGTCAAGTTCGTGGCGCGCGACGTGCACCGCGAATCGCTGTACCGCTCGGTGCGGGCCAACTCGGCCGTGGCGGCCAACGGCAATTACCAGCTGCAGTCGGTGGACTTCCAGCAGGACCTGAAGGACCGCAACTACGACCTGTACATCGCCTCGCCGCTGTCGCTGGCCGGCCGCACGCACCGCGTGCTGCTGGGCGTGAGCCACACGACCAGTGAAAGCCTGGACGGCAACTCCGCCTTCGGCGCGCCCCGCACCGCCAACATCTTCAATCCGCAGTACGACCTGCCCTACCCCAGCATCACGCTGCCCGGCTTTCAGAGCGCCACCCGGCGCACCGAGAACGCGCTGTACGGCCAGGCGCAGGTCAGCGTGGCCGAGCGCCTGAAGGTGCTGGCCGGCGGGCGCCTGTCCTGGGCCAAGGCCGAGACGCGCACGCTGAGCACGGGCCAGACCACGGCCACCGCCGACCCTGGACGGCAGTTCATCCCCTCGGTGGCCGCGATCTACGAGCTGAACGAAAACCTGTCGGCCTACACGAGCTATGCCGAGACCTTCGTGGTGCAGTCCAGCCTGGACCGCGCGGGCCGCCTGCTCACGCCGCGTTCGGGCTCGCAGATCGAGGCGGGCGTGAAGGGCGAGTTTTTGAACAAGCGCCTGCAGACGCACTTCGCCCTCTTCCGCATCCTGGACAAGGACCGCGCCATCGCCGACCCGGACGTTCCCACCGCCTCCCTGGCCGGCGGCAAGGTGCGCGCGCAGGGCTTCGAGACCGAGGTGAGCGGCCAGGTCGCGCCCGGCTGGGACGTGCTGGCCGGCTACGCCTTCACCGCCACCAAGTACCTGCAGGCCCCCGTGTCGCAGCAGGGCCAGGTGTTCAGCCCCATCACGCCGCGCCACAGCGTGAACCTGTCCACCCGCTATGCCTTCAAGGGGCCGGTGCTGCAGGGGCTGAGCGTGGGCGGAGGCGTGAGCTACCGCAGCGAGTTCTTCGCGCAAAGCGGCACGGTGCGCCTGACCTCGGGCGACTACGCGCTGTTCAACGCCCAGGTGGCCTACCAGATCAACGACAAGCTTTCGGTGAGCCTGAACGTGGACAACCTGTTCGACAAGACCTACTACGAGAAGGTCTCCAGCCTGGGCCGCCAGAACTTCTACGGCGAGCCGCGCCGCGTGACGGTGGCGCTCAAGGCGCGCTACTAGGCGCACGGCCGAGCGGGGCCCCGATGCTGCCGGCCGCCAAGCCTTTTTGCATCAAAACGGCCTCCTGCGCATGTTCTTCTAGGGCATACCGCTATTTATTTGATAGCAAACGTTTTTTCAACCTCTGTTTCACAGGAGCTTTCCGATGTCCACCTTGCTCAAGCCCATCACCGCCGCCGTGCTGTCCGCGCTGGCGGCCACGGCCGTCCAGGCCCACCAGGTCTGGATCGAGGCCAGCGGCGCCCAGGCCCGCGTGCAGTTCGGCGAATATGCCGACGGCCTGCTGGAAAAGTCGCCCGGTGCGCTCGACAAGTTCAAGGGCGTGCCGGTGCTCGAGCAGCAGCCACGCGGCGGCGAGGCCCGGCGCATCGAAGGCCAGCGCAGCGCCACCGCGTTCACCTACGCCCTGCCGGCGCCGGCCGACACGCTGTTCGCCGAGGCGCCGTATCCGCTGATCGACCGCACCAAGGCCGGCCAGCCACCGCTGCTGTGGCGCCCCGCCGCGCGCTGGGTGGCCAGCCTGGCGCAGCCCGTGGCCGCCACCGCGCCGCTGGACGTGGTGCCCACCGGCAAGGCGGGCGAACTGCGCGTGGTGTTCAACGGCAAGCCGCTGCCCAAGGCCCAGGTGACCCTGGTATCGCCCTCGGGCTGGGCCCGCGAGGCCGCCACGAATGCCGAAGGCACGGTGCACTTCGAGCTGCCCTGGAAGGGCCAGTACGTGGCCGAGGTCAAGCACAGCGACAAGCAGCCCGGCGAACACGCAGGCGAGAAGTACGGCGAGGCCAGCTACCTCACGACGCTCACCTTCGTGCAGGTGGCCGGCATGGAATCGCCCCCGCTGCCCGCCCCGGCCGCGCACTGACCTCCGCGCCGGCCCGGCGCTGACCGGCCCGCCGTCCCCGAAGACCTTTCACGGCCGCCGCGCCGTGACGGCGGCGACGCCCTGCGCGCCGCATTTTTGAACCAAACAGCCCTCCTGCCAGCGGATTCATTGCCAGGAGCGCTATTGAAAAAGTAGCAACATGACCTCGCACCTCCCTTCCCCGCATGCCCACGGCGCGCCCTGCCGCCCCTTGCCCCTGGCCGCCGCCCTGCACACCGCGATCGCGCTGCTGTGCGGCCTGGGCGCCAGCGCCGCCCAGGCCCAGTCCGCCGCGCCCGTGGCGGAAACCACGCTCGCCCCCGTGACCGTCAAGGCCGGCGCGGATCAGGAAAGCCCCACCGCGCCCGTCAGCGGCTTCGTCGCCAAGCGCGCCCTTTCGGCCACCAAGACCGACACGCCGCTCATCGAAACCCCGCAGGCCATCAGCGTGGTCACGCGCGACCAGATGGAGGCGCAAGGCGCGCTGACCCTGCGCCAGACCACGGCCTACACCGCCGGCATGGTCTCCAACTACTTCGACAGCCGGGTGGACAGCTTCACGGCACGCGGCGGCAGCGTGACGCAGTACCAGGACGGCCTGCTGCGCACCTACGGCACCTACAACAACACCAAAGCCGAGCCCTACCTGCTGGAGCGCGTCGAATTCCTGCGCGGCCCTTCGTCCGTGCTGTACGGCCAGGGCAGCGTGGGCGGCGTGCTCAACCTCACCAGCAAGCGCCCGCAGGCCGAGCCGCTGCGCGAAGTGCAGGTGCAGCTGGGCAACTACGCGCGCAAGCAGATCGCCGCCGACATGACCGGCCCGCTCACCCAGGACGGCGAGTGGCTCTACCGGCTGGTGGCCGTGGGCCGCGACAGCGACTCGCAGGTCGACCACGTGAGCGACGACCGCCTCATCCTCGCCCCGTCGCTCACCTGGAAGCCCAACGCCGCCACCTCGCTCACGCTGCAGTTCACGCACCAGAAAGACCAAAGCGGCTCGCTGATCGGTTTCTTTCCCTGGCAGGGCACGCGGCTGTCCAGCCCCTACGGCCAGATCCCGACCTCGACCTTCATCAGCGAACCGGGCTGGGACGCCTTCGACACCGAGAACAACTCCTGGGGCTATCTGTTCAGCCACCGCCTGAACGACCAATGGACGGTGCGCCAGAACCTGCGCCGCACGGTGAGCGAGGTGGACTACCGCAGCATCTACACCAGCTTCAGCGCCAACCGCGCTACCGGCCGGCCGGCGCGCCCGGTGTTCAATGCGGACAACCGCACCTTGCTGCGCGACGCCTCCTGGCAGATCAACTCCAGCCGCCTGCTGCTGGCGGACACGCAGATCGAAGGCAAGGTGCAGGCCGGCGCCACCGAGCACACGCTGCTCTTCGGCATGGACGCGCAGCGCAACGAAACCAGCCAGTCCTCGTTGTTCCAGACCATCTCGGGCATCGACGCGTACGCGCCGGTGTACGGCAACTTCACGGCGCCCTCGGCCTCGGCGCTGGTGCGCCAGCCCAACGTCACGCAGCGCCAGCTCGGCTTTTACGCCCAGGACCAGATCCGCTGGGGCCGCTGGTGAACGGGAGTGAGATAAAGGAAGAGAGGAAGGCGCGATAAATGGGATTTTGTGGTCCGCGCCCGGGATGTTGTGGGATTGATCTTCGCAAATCTCTTTCCCAAGGCGAAACAAAAAAAGAGGCGCCGGATTGGCGCCTTTTTGCTGCCCGCTGGAGCCTGCCGTCGGCTACTTGCTCAAGTCGTCCAGCCACAGGGACAGGATGTCCAGCACCGCGGCTTCGTCCTCATCGCCCAGCGTGCCGGTGTCGGGATCGGCGAACAGCAGCCCGCGCCGAGGCATGTGTTCGGTGCCCCATTCGTGGAATGCGGCGTAGGGCTGGCCGAAACCCACGCGCACGCTGTTGGCGTCCGCCTCGTGGCTCAGGCTGCCCAGCATGTCGCCATAACGGTCCAGCAGGCGCCTGTTGCCGCCCTCCGGATAGCTGGCCAACGTGGAAGGTGCCCAGGGCGCCCACGCCTGGCCACGCGGGTCGGCCCGGGTCTCGAACCGGCCGCTGATGCGCGATTCCAGTTCCATCCCGATGCCCTGCATGACAGGCGTGAGGTCTCCGATCCGGCGATACAGAGCGCGCAGGTCTTCGCCGAATGCGCGGCTGTCGGTGGATATGGTCAGCATGCTCAGCCCTCCGAGAAGCCCGCGCGCCGCGCGGCATCCGCCAAGCGAGGATCAGCGCCCTGCAGCTTGCTGGCCACCAGCTGCTGCAGGGCCTGTTGCCGCGCCTGGCCCGGGTTGTACGCAAAGCCGGGATCGACCCCCACGGGCACCTGGGTCACCTCGCCCGTGCGCGGGTTGACGTAGTCCTGCAACTCCACATCGGGCGCCTGCTTGATCAGGGGCTTGCGCACCATCGAGGCGTTGGCGTCCGTCTCCGCATCGGGTCGACTCAAGGTGTAGCCCTTGTCATAGTCGCGCTGGCTCATGGACATCACCCGGCAGCGGCAACGCCAGCCGTTGGGCGGCCAGTGCTGCCTCCAGAACGAATCGTCCACCGGCAGCACCAGGTTGTCCCAGGCGCGATGGCTGGCGCGCACGCGCTCATCCTGGCGCGTGATGTAGCGCACATAGGGGTGTGTCCGCTTGGTGCGCTCCACGCGCTGCCACAGGCCGGTGGCGTAAGCCTGGCGCGTGTTGGTGTCGAAGATCAGGCGCAGGCGGGCGGAATCGAACTTGGTCAGCTTGATCTCGCCGTCCGCCGGATCGGTCACCGCCTTGGTCCCCCACCACCCAGCATCCCGCAACAGCTGCTCGGCGTCCTGCATCCAGTCGGTGCGGCTCAGATCGCCCTGAACCGACCGCACGATGGCGTCGTGGAGCGCTTGCAGCAGATCGAGCCGCGTGAGCCGGCTCACCGTGAACTGGTGCCCGTGCTCATCCTGGAACACGTCCTGCCAGGCATAGGTGCGGGTGAGCTGGCCGCGGGCCACGAGCCAGGCCACGGCGTCTTGCGGCGACAGCTTCTGCAACTGCGCGAAATCGGTAGCGGCGGACATGGGCTACTCGTTAGCGATGCCGGCATCGGCGGCCAGCCGTGCCGTGAACGCAGTACGGGCCAGCGACGTGGCCAGCGGCCCTGGGTCCAGGCTGGCCAGCAGCTCGGGCAGGCGGGCGAGCAGCTCGGCCGCCGTCTGCCCTTGGGCGGCGGCATCGGCCAGCAGTTGGCGGATCGGGTCCACCATTGGGTCCATCACCGGCCGCCATTGCGCCTGCTCGGCGTCGATCAGCGCATCCAGCGCGTCGGGCTGCGCTGGCGCAGTGGCGTTCTCGGCGAAGTTGGCCGCTCGCCGACTGGGATCGGCGACGACCGGCAGTACTGGATCCGCAGCCAGGGCCGCTGCGGGGGCGGCGGGTGGTGGTGGTGCTTTTTTCTTCCAGCCCTCGCCGTATTTCGCCCGCACCGTGTCTTCGTCCATTTCGAAGCCCATGTCGGATATCAGCTTGTCGCCCTCCGCCTGGGTCTTGGTGTCCTCTTCCTCCTTGATCTGGCGGTAGACATGGCATGGCTCCAAGCCGTTGAACTCGCATATCCATGCGATCAATGTCTCATTGAGCGTTTCCGACAGCAGATCGCTGTCGGCCTGGGTCAGATCCTGGCGAACATCCTTGCGCTCCTTGCTAGCCGCGGCCAGTGCGCCGCCGCCCGAGCGGGCTGGCTCCTGTCCGGTGAGCACCTCGGAGATCCAGTCGTCCATGTACTCGCACAACTGCTGCTGCGTGGTCACGTTGCCCGACAGCTTGCTTTCCAGCAAGGCGATCTCCATGCCCTCCGGCGTCATCAGGTAGCCATCGTTCGACATGGCCCGCAGCGCATCGGCAAGAGTGCCTTTCTCCTTCGGCCCGGCGTTGCGTGGGTACTTGCCATGCGGCGTGGGTGAGCCAAAGCGGTCGCACAGCTTGTTCCAGGCCACCACGCCTTTGCGTTTGAAGAACACCGGCCAGAAAAGCTGCAGGCCCAGCCCCGTGCCGTAGGGGTTGTCGTCTTCCGGGTTGACACGGTGCACGATGAACTTGCGATCCGGCACCGGCACGCCCGTCAACATGTTCTCGCGCATGAGCAGCTGCAGCCGTGCTGGACTGTTCTCATCGTCCTGCACGTATACGAACCGCCGCTGTGCGCGTTTGATCACGCGTGCGGGCAACACCATGCCGTCGCGAACCGTCCACACGATCTCCCCTACCGAAAAGCCCGCCAGCAGAGCCTCCAGCAAGTCGCCGCACAGCCGATCGAAAGCGATGCCTTTGAGGATGGCCGTGAGCGTCTCCGCGTCCTTGGATGCCTTGGCGTTGTCCTTCACGCGCGGCTCTACCTGCCAAGCCTTGCCCACCAAGGCCAGCTGCCGCTTCTGCAGACCCGAGAACACCTTGCCATCGCGCCGGAGGTCGCGGTACAGCTCGACCCCAGCATTGCCGCGCTCGAGCAGCAGCGGGTCATTGGTGCGCAGCACCCCCATGTAATGGGTCTCGAACGGATCGCGCAGGCGGTTGGCGAACTCGGTGTCGAGTTCGGGGCGTGCGCGTTTCTCAGGCTTAGCCATGGATGAAATCTCCCAGCGGCTGGCTGCTCTCGCGCGGGCCTCCGCTCATGAATTCGATAGGGGCGGATGGGTTGGAGCCGGCGTGCAGAGCCAGGGCCAGGGCCCAGAAGCGGTCGGCGTGGCCAGCGTTGTCGCTCTCGGCCACGAAGCGGATGTTTCCCGCGGCCGTGGTGGTCTTCTGGACTTTGCGCAGATCGGCGCGGATCTTCGGGTCTTCTGGAATGCGCACCAGGCGGTCTTCCATGGCGCCCTTCAACGGGTAGGCCAGCGCTTCCTTTACCGGTCCGGTGAAGTTAACGCCTTCCACGCGCGCCTCGCCGAACTTGTCCTGCGCGTCATCCACCCAGCCAATGCCCAGACCGCTGGCGTCGATGCAGATGCGGTCGCAGATTTCAAACCATGGCCAGAGGATCTTTTCCTGATCGCTCTTGCGCATCTTCTCCATGGTCTCGATGTGGCGCGTGTAGAAAACGTCGCCCAGCTGCTCGACCACCCAAAGCACCGTCAAGTCCTTCTTGCGCCCGATGTCCACACCCGCGAAAAGGCGTCCGTGGAACGGCCCCTCAAGGCCGCGCTGCCATACCGTGCCGGCGGAGTACTCGCATGCGGTGATCAGGCCATATTCCAGGAACTTCGCATCGTCATCGGCCGGAATGCACTGGTATTCCTGATCGAACGACTCTTCATCGGCTGCGCCGCCCTTGACGAAGTCGAAGTAGGCGGCCTCGTCCATGTCCTGCTGCTCGGCGTCAGCAGGCAGCGCTTGCTGCAGCTTGAAGAGGAACCCTTGCTCCAGTGCATCCTGAAGCGTGACGCGGTGCAGGCTGATGCGCTTAGGGTTGCCGCCGTGCCGCGCCTCGCGCACCAGGCCGTTGAAGAAGCTGTTGGAGCCGCGATGCGTGCTCACCAGTTCCATGCTTCCGCCCCAGGTGATGCCAGGGTAGGCAATGGCCCACATCTTGCGCTGCTCGCGATGCAAGGCGAACTCGTCCAGCACGCGCGAGCCGCGCTTGCCGGCTTGCGCATCCGGGTTGCTGCTCATGCTGTGAATGCGCCGCCCGCTGGCGAACTGCAGCACGTAAGCGCTGAGCTTCTTGTCCGCGTCCAGCACCACCTCGCCCAGATCCTTGGCGGCCATGCCCATGATGCCGGCCCACAGCTTGCAGTCTTCGATGAACAGGCGCGCCTGAATGTCATCGCGGCTGCTCACCCACTCATCGAAGCGGGCGCCTTGCGCCGCGGCGCGCTCGTCAGCCCCATAGGCGGTCGACCAGCTGAGGCCGATCTGCCTCGACTTCTCCATGAGCTTGATGCGCGACTCGTCCTTGATCCACTCCGACTGGAACGGCAGAAAGATCGCATCGCGATCCTTCGGAATGCACTTCGCGCGGCCTTTGAGCTTCGCCATCACTCGATCCCCAGCGCTTCCCGGATCGCCGCCTTGGTCTCGGCCGTCACGCCGCCCTTGGAGGGCATGGCCTCCAGCTTGGCGCGCTGCTCTTCCAGCACCTTCTTGCGCTCGGCCTCGCGCACCTCGCGCATCTTCAACTCGATGTCGATGTTGCCCTTCTTGGCGCCGTTGAGATCCTTCAGCGCCCGGGCCATCACCCGCACCTCTTCCGGCGACTTGATCTCCTCGGCTTCGGCCATGTCCTCCAGCGTCCGGTGGGCCACGGCTTCCAGCATTTGGGGCAGCAGCCGCGAGACATCGCTGCTGGGCTCCGCGCCGAACTTCTCGATCCAGATGCGCGCCACATCCTGCGCCTTGGTGTACTGCTCCATGCTCTGCCGGGCCGTCTTGACGTAGCGCCCCATGGCCGAGCGGGAGACGTCCACGCCGAGCGGCTCCAGAGCCGCCAGGATCTCGTCGATGGTCCGCCCCATGCGAATGAGCCGGTTGACCTCCCCGACGATGGCCTCATCGAGCACGGCGACGGTGGACCTGCGCCCCATGGCTTACACCGCCCTCGGGCGCTTGACCCCCGGCACCTCGGTGCGGCCGCGCGCCGCGTCCTCGCCCCGAGCGAGCAGTTTGCCGATGCGCACGCCAGCGACATCATCCACGGCGATCAGGCCTTGCTCTTTGAGCCAGGCCAGATCCGTGTGGATGCGGTCGGTGGAAACCACATGGCCCAGGCGCTCCACCATCGAGTGCAGCAGGTACTCGTTGGCGGTGTAGGCCGCGCTCTCCAGCAGCACGCGCAGGATGACCAGACGCCGGTCCTCGGCCAGGTGGGTCGCGAAATCGTTTGTCGTTGTCATGGCTTACTTCTTGAGCAGGAAATCCTCGATCCGGTTGAGCGTGATGCGCACCGTGGTCATGTCGCGCTGGATGGCGTCTTGTGTCGCCTGCATCGCCTGGACATCCCCCTGCAGCTCGGACATCTGCTGGGGCGTGGGCATGTACTGCACCCGCGTTTCCAGCTTGTCCGTGCGGCTCTTGAGGGCCGCCATCTCCTTGGCCATGGCTTCTTCCACCGCCTTGATGTGGACGGTGTTGTCCTTGTCTCGCGTCGCGATCCAGGTGTAGATCGCGGAGGCGATCGGCAGCACCACCACGGCGATGATTTGCAGCCAGAGGCCGATTTGTTCTGCGGTCATTGCGTCGGGCCATCCATCCAATTGAGCAGATCCACCATGCGCCCCGCGCAGGTGCCGTACAGGTCGTACATGCCCTTGAGTTCCAGTGCCACGGGGTCCACCTCACCGCTCGCCGGCGGCGCGGGCGGGGGCGTTGGGCACCTCACTGCCAGTTCCGCCGGCAGCGGCCGCTGCAGCCCGATCCCGGGCTTCGGAGAGGCCGCGCATGACGCGAGAAGGAAACACGCAGTCAGCGCGATCGGCAGAGGTATTCGTGAGCGCATCGCCCATCTCCTTGGTGGTGAAGCGGTCCTGCTTTTCGCGCTCGGCGATGGCCGCCCGAATGGAGCGGCTTGCAGCTTGGGAGTCCTTGATCAATCCGGCGTGTGTCTCGAGCGTTTGGGATAGCTCTTTGACCGTGCCTGCATGCTGGCGCGCCACCTCGGCCGCCGTGCCGGCGACGTGGCCCCGCCAGTAGCCGCCTGCGGTGCCCGCGAGGGCCAGCACCAGCCCACCCAATGCAATGGCAACCCGGCTCATACGGTGGGCCCCCAGGCCGCGTAACGCGGCTGGATCACGATGAGGATGCGCTGGGGGTAGCCCAGGTTCTCCTTGCAATGCAAGGGGGCACGGCGGGCCTTGCCGCATGCGGCGTCCACCTGGGCCCGCGATGGCTGGGCCAGCCCGGTACTGGCGGCCTCCGCTGTCCAGTGGCCCAGCCCGCCGTTGTAGCCGCGAAGAGCAACCCACATGCGGTCGTGTGCCGTATAGCGCTGCGGCGTGCGGTCATAGAGCCACTGGTCGTAAACCACGAGCGCGCGCATGGCCCATGCCGGGTTGAACGGCTCTCGGCTTGAGAGCTCGGGGTCCAGCTTGGCGATCCAGGTGACCGTGGACGGCATGAACTGCGCCATGCCCTGTGCACCCACACGCGACACGGCATCAGCCTTCCAGCCGCTCTCTTGGTGGATCTGCGCGGCGAACACCGCGATCGGAGCATCCATGCCCCACACGGCCCGCGCGGTGCGGATCAGCATCGCGCGATAGGGCAGCGCCGCGCGCGGAACGTCCGGCGCGGATGCCGCCGTGGTTGCAGTGACGGGCTTCTGCAGGGGCGTCTCCACGACGGCGGCGGGCGCAGGCGCAGCAGGCACCTCCTGCGTATCAGCAGTCTGCTCGCGCTGGCATGCAGCCAACGCCGTGGCCATGGCCAGGCAACTGGCAATGCGGTCCCAGCGCATCACAACCCCATCGCCGTGCCGAGCACGACCGCAGCCACCACGATCGCGCGACGGATCTGCGCGGCGCAGAACGCGCGCAGGTACATCGGCACCACCGGATAGTCCGCATCGCCATCGGGCTCGGTCGTGCCCAGGCGCCATTCGCGCTTGAGGTAGCTGTCAGGCCGGGCATAGGGGAACAGGGCCCGGTCGAGCCAGTAGCCGAGCACGGCCGCGAGCGAGATCAGCGACACCTTGTAGAGCGCCACCGGCAGTTGCTTGGGGGAGAAGTACCCGATGGCCACGAGCAGCACGGCTGCAACGATGATCCACAGGGAGTTGCGCGGAGCGCGCAGCCAGAGGGGGATGGAGTCTTTGAGCGTCATGCACGGCAGGATGCCGTGCGCGCGCGATCAGCGATAAATGGTGCGCACCATTGTTTCTTGCGCTCACTGCGGCGTCAGAGTACCTGCAGTCGTATCGCGAACCAGCCCATCCGCCAGAGCCGCAACGCTCATTTCCAGCGCTTCATATGCATCCTTCCATGCCGCTGATGCAACGTGCATCGCGTCGTCGTCGAAAGCCAGCAGTTCTTGCTGCACGCTCGCCGTTGCGATATAGAACGCCTTTGCGCTGGGGCGCACGGCTGCTAGACCAGTCAGTGCTACGGAATACGCTTGCCCGGCGGCATGCGCAGGCATCGCTTCAGCAGATACAGGAGCAGATTTTGGGGCTGGCTGCCCCTTCACCGGCATGCGCTGTAGTGCATCCAGCACCTGCCAGCGCACGGTCAGCACGTAGCCCCACAACTCCCTCAACCGCGCGTTCTGAAGCTCTTCTCGGCGTTGCGCTTCCTTGCGCTGAAACTCCTCCAGCCTTAACGCTTCGGTTCGTTGCCATTGCAGTGCTTCTCTCTTTTCTGCACGGTCTGCTGATTTACCTGCTGCTCGTGTGGCTAGGAGTTGGGTCACCAATGCGGTAACCAGCGCCGCACCGGCGCTGATGAGAGCCACCCACACCACGTCATTCATCAGCCGGTCCTGCTTCTCGCTGCTGTCCCTCGAGATACCCCGCCTGCCACGCAGCCCACAGTGCATCTTCGATCAGGGCCTGCATGCCATGCAAGCCGTCCACGTCCTGGCGCCGCTCGGGCAGGGAGCCGGGCTGGAGCATCCAGGTGCGGAATTTGAGGTATTGCTGCTCATCGTCGTCTGGCATGGCTGACTCCTATGTGCCGCAGGCTTGCATCTGCTTGATTGCTTTCCAGCGCTCCGCGCGTTCGATCTCGGAAAGCGTGATGCTGGAAGCCGACGTGATCGCGCCGTTGATTTCGTGCTGCGTTGGGCACCGAGTAGTCCGAGCGGGTGAACTGGGGGCAGGCACGCCCGGGCGATGCTGGATGGAGTCCACAGCCCCATTGCGGATGTACACGTACCAAGTTTCGTTCGGCCGTTCGTAGATCACTTGTTCGCGCTGAGTTCCGTTGTAGTTGTCGGCGTTAACCTTGGTCGCAGGCCCCATGGCCTCCTTCAATTGGTCAACGGTCATGCCTACCAGTGGCTTGTGCATGCGAATCGCTTCCGCTACGGCGTTGTCGCGCTGCATCTTGTCCAGACGAACCTGGGCATCGTTGGTAGTACCACCCGCTACAGGCGCAGCCAGGATGCGCAGCTTCTCGCCAGTGCCATCTGGGCACGGTGCATCCTGGAATGCAACTTTGCCGTCTGGTCCCTTGCATTTATTGATAGGCCACGCAGGCGCAACCAGCAGCGCAGTACTCAGCAACATAGCTTGCTTGATCATGTTCTTTCCCTCCCTCGTTCTTCATTGCGCCTGACTGTCTCGACATAGCTGCGAAGCCGTCGCACTTGTTCGGGCGTCAACTCCACCACCATTGCGGTTTGAAATTCTCGGCGCATGAAGTCCAGAACCCGAACCCGCACCTTGCGATCGAGTGGCTTCATGAGAGTCAGCACTTCTTTATGCGCCGCAGTGGCTGCTGGCCGCGATTCGTCGTTCTTTGCTGGCGGTTGATTTTCTGCCTGCGCAGATGACGGCGCATAGAAATGGTGATGCGTGACATGTGTCACGTTTTGCACGGGCCCTTGCACCGTGCCCATTTGTACCGATCCGCTGCCGGTGCTTTCTTGTTTCGGCATCAGGCTGGCGATCCAGTCTCTGAGCCACTTTGGAATCAAACCCACTCCTACCTCCTACGTTTCACCGGCGCCCTTTCAATGCTGCCGATTTGAATCGCTCCATTACCGCTGCTGTGCTGGCTATGACTGCCTCCAACTTGAGTGGGCACAGGGGCACCAAGCAACGCACCAAATGCTGCACGGCGCGCGTCTTTTGATGCCTCACGGAAGTACTCCAGCATCAGTCTCTCTTCAGCAGAGAAATCGTTGTCACGTCCACCAGTGAGGACGTAACGGACATCCACGCCAGCCAGCACCATGCCAGCAAGCGTCTTCGCGCCAGGTTCAGCGCCCGCCTCGTACTTCGCCCACATCTCGCGCCGAACGCCCGCCATGTCCGCAGCCTTCTGCTGGGAAAAACCTAGGCGGCCTCGCTCTTCGCGGATACGCGCCCCCATTTGCTCATCAAGATGCACAAAAACCCCTTGACTTGTGCATCGTGATGCACAAGAATTCAACTTAACCCAGCAATTTACTGCTGCCAGCTAAACAAGTTGAGTGAAGGGTAACAGACCATGCACCCCGAAGAAATCAAAGCGGCAATCCGAATGAAGGACACAACGCCTGCGGCGATTGCCGATGAACTGAAGGTATCCCGATCGATGGTGTCGCACGTCATCAACGGCAAGGCCAAAAGCGCACGTATCGCGCGTCGGATCGTGGATATCACCGGCCTCTCGATGGACAAGCTCTGGCCAACCAATGTCAAGACCTCGAAGCTTCGCCGCGCTCGCGCTGCGGGAGCGGTGGCATGAGCCTCCCCACTGCCATCGTCCACCAGCCGGCGGGCCACGCCATCACCGGCCATCCACGTTCCGTCAGCGTGCTGGTGGGCCGCGCAGACTGGCCTTGGCGTGACGACTTCGCGCCGCTGGATGCGCCGTGCAATCTGCCCCAGGGCTCGCACGATGCATGGGGCAGCACCACCCTGGACTGCATCTACCTCTGCTTCACCGTGGCTCGGGAAGGGACGTACTGATGACCCGCGCCACCGACTACACCAACGCAGCGCAGCAGCGCCTGCTGCAGCTCATCGACCTGCTTGCCGGGCACGAACTGCAGGGCTTGGCCCCCGCCGAGATCGCCAAGGCCCTGAACGTCAGTGCCAGCGTCGTCACCCGTGACCTGGACAACCTGCGCACTGCCGGCTGGGCTGAGCAAACGCCCCAGGGCCGCTGGCGCCTGGCGCCCCACGTGATCGAGATCAGCGAGCGCTATGCCGCCGGTGTGCGTGCCAGCGTGCAGGGCCTGCTCGATACCGCCCAGCGCTACGGCCAGCCAGCGGGCATCCGGGGCATGTTTGCTCCCAATTGAATAGCAGCCGAGAACCCTCGCAAACATTGAAAGCACGCCGTGAAAGACAGCACAGACTTCGTGACGAAAGAACTCTTGAGCGCGCCCGCAAAGCGCGGGCGCAAGGCTGCACCCGCCACCGCACCGGTGGCGGTGGACACCGACTTGGCGCCCGTGGCTCAGGCCGTTGCGCTGGTCGATCAGGCAACTGCCATGCAGGCAACCTATGGGCAAGAGCGCGACTTGCTGAACCAGTTGCTGGGGCAGGCACAGATGGCTGGTGCTTTCGAGGAATTTTCCCGAACGGTTCGGACTTCAAAACTCTCATTTGTTAAAGAAAACAAGCTTTATCAACAACTTAGAGGAAAGCGCGCTCCGAACGGTTCGGAATTCTTGGGTACATGGGAAGAGTTTTGCCAATTGCTCGGTACATCCGTAGACAAGGTGGATCTTGATATTTCCAACCTTCGAGCCTTTGGCGAAGAAGCCCTCGAATCCATGTCCCGCATGGGCATCGGCTACCGCGAACTGCGCCAGTACCGCCGCCTGCCCGAGGACCAGAAGCAGGCCCTGATCGAAGTCGCCAAGGCGGGCGACAAGGAGGGCTTTTTGGATCTGGCCGAGGAAATCATCGCCCGCCACGCCAAAGAAAAAGAAGCCCTCGCCACCCAGGTCGAAGAAGCCCAGGCCACCCTGGAAGCGAAGGATCGCGTCCTGGCCGACAAAAGCGACCGCCTCACCAGGCTGGAAGAACAAGCCTCACGCAAGTTCAAGCCCCTGCCCGGGTCGGCGGCGCGCACCGCCACCGAGCAAGCGCTGGTGACGGAGTTGGAGCAAGCCAGCAGCGCGGCCTACCTGGCCATGCATCGCACGTTCCAGGCGGCTGCTACGGCTCTGGAAGACAGCGGCGGCGCCGCACCGGAGGCCATCCAGCAGCGGGCACGGCACGCCATCGAATTCCTGACCCAGCAACTGGTGGACATGGCCGAGGAGTTCGGCATCCGCGTGGACCTTGAAGGACGGCTCACGCCGACGTGGCTGGATGAGGAAGCGCTCGCTGCGCTGGAGGCACGCAACGCCGCCAACCCCTACACCAACCCCCGCGCCAAGTAACTCCCGCCCCTGACGCGCCATGGACGCCATTCGTATGGAAATCATCATGAACGCAGCCCACGAGTTGGCAGCCACCGAGCACGGATCGCGCGGCGCGGTGGTGGCGCGCGTGGCCGAGGGGCTGGGCCTTTCGCCAGGACGCGCCAGCACCCTCATCACCCAGGCGCAAAAGAGCCTGGGCCTGGCCACCGCGCGCAAGCGTCGCTCAGATGCCGGCGAATCCGCCATCACGGATGCCGAGCTGGAGACCATCGCGGGCGCCATCCTGCACGACCGCCGCGCTGGCAAGTGGATGATCCCGCTGCAAGACACCATCGACATGCTGCACGCGGGCGGGAAGATCGCCACCCGCCTGTCGGCCAGCCGAGTGGGGTGCCTGCTGCGTGAGCGGGGCATGCAGGGGCGCAGCCTGGCCGCTCCCACGCCCCACGTGCGCATGCGCACCGAACATGTCAATGCCGTGTGGCAGATCGACGCATCGGTGTGCGTGCTCTACAAGACCCCCAAGGGCGAGCTGCTGCTGCTCGAAGAGGACGGCGTTCATTACAAGAACAAGCCGGACAACCTCAAGCGCGTCATGGACCAGCTGCTGGTGCGCTTCGTGGGCACCGAGCATGCGAGCAATGCCATCGCCGTGCGCTTTTACAGCGGTGGCGAGACGACCGAGAACGCGCTCGACTTCCTCATGTGGATGATGACCCAGCGCAACGACGCGGCGGGCCAGTCCATGCCCCTGCACGGCGTGCCCTACATGCTCTATACCGACCAGGGCGGTTGCTTCAAGAGCGCGGCATTCCGCAACTTCTGCGGCGCCATGGACATCCGCCAGCAGTGGCATGCCCCGCGTAACAGCCGCGCCACGGGACAGGCGGAGGTTTCGCAGAACATCACCGAGCGCGGGCTCGAGTCGCGCCTGCGGTTC
Organism: Acidovorax sp. BLS4; assembly: GCF_032929295.1. Taxonomy (NCBI): domain Bacteria; kingdom Pseudomonadati; phylum Pseudomonadota; class Betaproteobacteria; order Burkholderiales; family Comamonadaceae; genus Acidovorax; species Acidovorax sp. BLS4. Next base: position 2,378,434 of record NZ_CP136797.1, on the reverse strand, counting down.
CTGGACCCCGCCACCATCACCGTGGCCCGCCTGAATGCCATGGGCGAACTGTGGATGCACAGCCGTAACGGAACGCGCAAGCACAGCCGGCATGGCATGACACCCTATGCGGCCTGGAGCACCATCGGCACCGAGCACCTACGTGTGGCGCCCGACATGGACATCATGCGCGAGTTGCCGGTGAGCCTGGCCCAGCCGCGCCAGGTCAGCGGCGGCATGACCGTGAGCTTTGCGGTGAAAGGCCAGGGCCGCCGCGACTACGACCTGCGCTACGTGCCGGGCGTATCGATACGCGACAAGGTGCTGGTCGCCGTGAACCCGTTCGCCGCGCCTGCCGTGCGCGTGGGCGTCACCGACCGCGAAACCGGCGAGATCGTTTGGCACCAGGTCGAACCCGTCAAAGAAGGCTGGATGGGCTATGCCGCCGACGCCCCCGTGCTGGGCAAGGATGACTACAAGGCCATGCCCGCCACACCGGTCGACGAGCGGCGCGCAAGGATCGCCGCACAAGCCTTCGCCGCCCCGGGCGGACCAGCCACCCCGGCCCAGGTGAAGGCCGCGCAAAAAGCGGGTGCCGCGCCCTACGCCGGTCAGTTCGACCCCTTCGCCGACATCAAGGCCAAGGCCGCGAGCCTGCCCGCCTATCTGCAGCGTCCTGGCGTGCCACACGCCGCAGCCGCAACCATCGTGGAGCCCATGCGCCTGTCCGTGGCCGAGGCCTGCAAGCGCATGCGCCTGGCATTGGGCGACGACTACGACCCTGCCACCTATGCGTGGCTCACCGAACGCTACGGCGACGCGGGTGTGCCCGAAGACGTGGTGCCCGGTCTGGTTGCCGCACGCCGCCAGGCCCTCATTCCTGCGCAGACCAAGGGCGGCCTGCGTGCAGTGGGAGGGGCGCTGTGACGCGCTCTCACGCCTTTAACAACGTGATGCCGCCGCCGCAGCCGTGCTCAAAAAAGTTGACCCCGACGAGTTGCAGCTCGCCGAGGTCGTCCCCGTGAACCCCGAAACCATCGAAACCCAGGAGGAAGAGACGATGTTACTACCCCCCCAAACGTTGAGCGAAGCGGCGCGCCGCCAGTTCACCCTGTTCACCGACCCCTTCCAGGGCGAGGTGACCACCGACGCGCAGATGTTTCTCAACGGCAACATCCGGTTCGTGCGGGAGGTGGCTTGGCAGACCGCCCTGGGCGCACGAATGGCCGCCATCGTGGGTGAGTCGGGCGCGGGCAAGACCACCATGCTGGATGACCTGAAAGAGAACCTTCTGCGCGAGCACCGGCCCGTGGTGTGCATCGAGCCCAGCATGGAAGGTGCCGAGGAGACCGATACGAAGGGCAAGACGGTCAAGGCCGTGGATATCCACACCGCCATCGTCCGCACCTTCAACGCTCGGGCCTCCGTCGCCAGCAATGGCGAGGCACGCTCGCGCCAAGTGCATGCGGCGCTGACCGAGTCATGCACCGCAGGCCACTCACATCTGCTCATCATTGAAGAGGCACACGCTTTGCCCGTTCCTACGCTCAACCACCTCAAGCGGTTGCGCGAGAAGATGCGCATCGGTCGCCGCTTCATGTTGGGCATCCTGCTCGTCGGTCACCCCGAGTTGGAGAAGAAGCTCGCCCGCTGGGATGTGCGCGAAGTTATGCAGCGGATCGAAGTAGCGCGCCTGCCGCCTCTTGGTGTCGATCTGGCCGCCTACCTTCAATGCCGCGCCGCCGCAGCCGGCCGGTCATTGGATGAGTTCATCACGATCGATGGGGTGGATGAGTTGCGCACGCGCCTGACGGTGCAGGGCGACGGCCAAGCCGCACCCGTGAGCCTGCTCAACCCGCTGAATGTGAACAACTGGATGAGCGCCGCACTCAATACCGCCGCCGCGCTGGGCGCACCGGTGGTTGGCCGCGATGTGATTCGGGCGGTGTGAGGGCGCCATGGCTATCTACCGAATCCACATCGTCATGCCAGACGGCAGCCGGGGCCGCAGCACGGGCATCTTCGCCGACGGCTTCGAAGCCGTGCTCCAGACCCTGGCCGACTTCCCGGACGCGAAGCGCGTCTCGGCCATGTTCATCCGGAGGCAAGCATGAGACGGCGCCGCAATCACCCGCTCATCCAGCTCGTGATCTGGCTGGCCATATCCCTGGTGTGCTGCCTGCTCGCGTTGGTCGCAGCGCTCTCGGTGGCATCTGAGCACGGCGATCAGCTCGACAACGCTCACCGCGCCGGCATGGTGCTCGGGCAGCAGTTGTGCCAGGGCTTCCGGGCTGAGGCCGATCGCGTCCCGAGCCCGGCGGCGCGCCGGCAGAAAGGCCTGCTGTGACCAAGGCTCCCGAGATCATTGCATGCCCCGCATGCGGGACCGAGCTGACGCTCGAGCACTTGGTGGGCCACCTGGACGACGAACGCGCCTTTGCGCGGCTGGTCGCCCTGTCCGTGCCCATGGCGCACCTGGTCGTGCAGTACATCGCGCTGTTCGCCCCGGAAAAGCAGCGTCTGACGCTGCGCAAGAAGGTGCGTCTCATCCAGCAGCTGCTGCCGGACCTGCAGCGGCAGGCCATCACGCACAAGGGGCGGGATTGGCCTGCACCGCTGTATGCCTGGGAGAAAGGCATCGAGCAGATGCTGGCCGCCCGCACCACGGAGCGCTTGCAGCTGCCGATGACGGGCCACGGCTACCTCTACGCGATCCTGGCCGGTCTGGCCGACAAGCACGAGGCCGCGGCCGAGCAGCAGCGCGAGCAGGACCAGCGCCTTCGCCCGCAGCGCGACACGGTCCAGGTCAAAGGCCAGACCATGGCCATCGGCGATGCCTTGGAGGTCGTCTATGGAGGCAAAGACCCGGCGCTTGTCGCCATCGCCGAGCGCGATCGCCAAGCGGCACCCATGCCGGCTGACGTGCGCGCACGGCTCGACGCCCTGCGTGGCAAGGGAGGCAAGGCATGACGGACCAACTGCGATCCCCCACCGGCCGCCCGCGCGGCTCTCGCAACCGACCAAAACCGGTGCAGAACAACCTGGTCGAGCCCGCGCAGTACGACCGCATGCGCGCTCCGATCTGGACCACCAACCCGGCACCGGCAACGCGCGCCGGGGCCGACGACCACAAACACATTGCCAGCCGCGGCTGGCGCTGCTGAAAGGACCGCACATGGATCAACCAACACCTGAGCAGCGCGAGGCCTTCCGGGCTGCTGCCACCGACATGGGCCGCCAGATCGTCCAGGCCATCGAGGGTCCGCAATCCCCTTGGATCGTGATGGAGGCGCTGTTCCTGGTCCACCGGATGACCGTCTTGCAACTGTCGCCCGAGCAGATCGGCATGGCAGCGATGGCAACGGCCTCCTACGCCGGCGAATTGATGAAGGCCAGCGCCAACGGTGGCGCCCCGCAGAACCAACCCATCCACTAACGATCGGAGCGAGCAATGGAAGCAAGCACCCTCCCTGCCGGCTACTGGCAAGATGCCAACGGCAACCTCATCCCCGAATCCAAGGTCAAGGACATCGACAAGCTGCGCCACCAGGTCGTGGTGGATCTGTGCCGCATGGCCGAGCAGCACCAGTCCAGCCTGTCCCTCTTCAAGGCCCACGCCATGCAGGAGGTCGCCGCGCTGGTGGCGACCAGCATGGAGCAGTACGGCGTGCGCGCCGGCGGCGAGAAGGGCAACGTCACCCTGCCCAGCTACGACGGGAAGTACAAGCTGGTGCGCCAGATGCAAGACAAGATCGTCTTCGGCGAGCAGCTCATGGCCGCGAAGGTGCTGATCGACGAGTGCGTCCACGAATGGGCCGAAGGGGCCAACGACAACATCCGCGCACTGGTCAACCACGCCTTCCAGACCGACAAGGAAGGCAAGATCAACACCGGTCGCGTGCTGGGCCTCCGCCAACTGAACATCACCGATGCGAAGTGGAAGAACGCCATGCAGGCGATCTCTGACAGCATGCAGACGGCCAGCACCAAGCCCTACGTGCGCTTCTACAAGCGCAACGATGCCGGCGGCTACGACCCCATCACTCTGGACGTGGCGGCCGTATGAGCAATCAATGCACCTATACCGTGCGCGCCACCTGGTTCGGCGACGCGGAGGTCACCCTGCAGGTGGACCTCGACATCCTCACGCCTGAGCTGGCCGCCGAAATCAACGGCTTCTGGTCAGAGGATGAGAGCCGACTCGCGGCCGAGGACGGAAACGTCCTGCTCGCGGTCGTGCGCATGTTCGGCCTGGCCGCCATCCGCTGCTACATGGGAAACGGCGGGGCTTCCTTTGGACCAACGACCGATCGGTACCACACGGCTGCAGTGATTGAGCACGAGGGCGAGGGCTGGCCTGAGGTGGATAGCCTGGGCATCCTCATCACTGCGGCAGAGGTATCGGTGGTGGACTATGACGACGTGACGCTGGAGGCAGTATGACCAGCGCCACCTACACCCCCCGCTCAGGCAGCGTGGTATCGAGGGTGATCGAATTCCTCGAAGCCAACCCCGATGAGCAGTTGGATGCGGATCTGATCTCCGCAAAGTGCGAATGCGATCGGCGCAATGTCCACACCCTGCTCGGCCCAGCGGTCCAGGCCGGGCTGCTGCGCCGCACGGAAGACATGCCGACGGGCGAGCTGGTCTACACAATCGGCACAGGCAAGCCAGCGAGCGAGGGATCGCCAGCAGGCAGTGGCTTCCACGGCTGGCTGGATCGCAAGGGCCAACAGTCCGAAGAGGGGCGACCGAAGCGCAGTCCGGCTACACCGGCGCCGGCAACGGCCGCACCGCCTGCCGTCCGGAGGCCGCCCGCTGCGCCGTTCCGCATCGACCTGAGCGCGATCAGGGTGGACAAGGACGTGCCTCTGCCAGGCCGGCGCCCGGCCATGGATTGGACGCCGCTGCTCGACAGGCTGGAGGTGGGCGATTCGTTCACGGTGCCCTATGCCGCCCGCTCGTCCATCAGCAGCGCCCTCAAGGCTTACAAGGATGAGACGCAAAAGGTGTTGGCCAGCCGCACGCTGGGCTCGGAGATCCGTGTGTGGAGGACCAAATGATGGACAACCCTTTCAAGGCCGGCATCCATGCCGGTGTCCAGGCCTACTACGGCACGGTCGAGGATCGGGTGAACGCCGTGGCCCGCTTTGACCGGTCACAGTGCGAGGCCGCCCTGCAGGTGCCCGAGTTGCAGAAGACCGTCGCCGCAGCAGTGCAGCGCCGGGTTCGGTGGCTCGACAGGGTAGTGACCCGCATCCACTTCGAGGACCACCACCAGGACTTCCTCCGCTGGGAGCTGGACGCCAAGGGGAAGGTGATCGGCTGCGAGCCCTTCCAGGCGTCCGTCTGGCTCGGCAAGCATGTGCTCAACCCTGGTGGCCTGAAAGTCGGCGAACTCGTGCACTTCACCGACCCGCTGACCAAGGAGGGCCGTTGCATCCGCTACCGCATCGCGCAAATCGAGCGCTTTACTTTGACCAAGAACCCGAGCTGAGGCCCCATGTTCAAAGATCTCATCATCTACACCATCGGTACCCTGGCCGCCACCCTCGACCAGGCAGAGGAAGCACTGCAGCGCGCGCCGTTCGCGGAATGCGGGCCCACGCAAGAGAAGTCCATCGGCTGGGTGGCGCCGCGCGACGAGTTGCACGGCGCGCTGGTGGAGTCCATCAATGGTCACTGGATCATGCGCCTGATGGTGCAGACCAAGACCGTGCCCGGCAACGTGCTGGCCGACAAGGTCAGGGAGAAGGCCCAGCGCATCGAGCAGGAGACCGGCCGCAAGCCCGGCAAGAAGGAAACCCGCGACTTGAAGGACGAGGCCAAGCTCGACCTGCTGCCCATGGCCTTCGCCAAGCAGGCCGCCACCTGGGTCTGGATCGACCGCGAGGCCAACCGCCTGGTGGTGGCCACCAGCAGCCAGGCGCGCGCCGACGAGGTGGCGACCCTGCTGGTGGAAGCGCTGCCCGGGCTGTCGCTGGCGCTGCTGGACACAAGAACCTCCCCCCAGGCCGCGATGGCGCACTGGCTCACCGAGCATGAGCCGCCCGAGGGCTTCAGCATCGACCGGGAATGCGAGCTGAAAAGCGATGACGAGTCCAAGGCCGTGGTGCGCTACGCCCGCCACCCGCTCGACATCGACGAGATCCGTGAGCACATCGTCGCCGGCAAGCTGCCCACCAAGCTCGCGATGAGCTGGGACGACCGCGTCGCCTTCGTGCTCACCGAAGGGCCGCAGATCAAGAAGGTGTCGTTCCTCGACACGGTGTTCGAGGGCCGGGGCCAGGACGACAGCGGCTTCGACGCCGACGTGGCGATCGCCACGGGAGAGCTTTCCAAGATGATCCCGGACCTGGTCGAGGCGCTGGGCGGCGATGCAGGAGGTCGCGCATGACCGCATATGTGCCTGGGTACAAATTGGAACGGGGTAGCGGCCCCGATCGGGGTGCGGGTGGCATCAGGGTAGCCAGCGGTGCGGATGAGGGCTTGTGCGGCCCGCAATCGGCCCCGGCCGATCTGCTGGGTTTCGTGAGCGCATTGTCCGTGGCCGAAGCCTCCCTGGTGCTTGGGCTGGGCCGTGGCACGGTGGCCCGCCTGCGCCATGGATATTGGCCGGCCGACCCGCGCAAGATCGAGCGGGCCTGGAATCGCTACAAGGCCCAGCGCGGCGTGCTGGCATCGTGGTTCCTGCGTCGGGTCTATCCGGGCGGCATCGTGCGCCACGCCGGTCGTGCTTGGGGTGGCTCGCCGTTGGTGGATCGTACGGGCCAGCTGCTGGCCGTGGCGAGAGAGACGGGCGGCGGCTTGGTGGCGCAGACGCTGGAGCTGCCCGCGGAGCGCCTTCCCCTCGCGCAGGTCCGGAACGAGGTGACGGCATGACCACGAGTCCCATCGGGCGTGCAGCCTCGGCACTGGGCGCGGCTTTCGGCATCCTCGGCGCGCTGTTGCTGGCCATGCCGGCGCTGCCAGGCTGGGGGTTCGGCGCGTTCGCGATCAGCAACGTTTCGTGGCTGGTCGCGAGCAGGCTCCAGCGGCACACGGCGTTGCACCTGCAGCAATGGGTTTTCCTCGCCTGCAGCCTCCTGGGCCTGTGGAACTGGTGGCTCGGGCCGCTGGTGCTGGGGTGAGCGTGATGCAGGCAGCAGCAGAACGATATTCATGGATCGAGCAATGGCTTGCGCAGCAGTTGCTCGGCTACTCGGTTGATGTGCTGAACCGGGAATTCGTCGATGCCTATGCGGAAGCCACTGGCGCGCCGGTGCAGGTCATGCCATACGGCGCGGACAAATGCCGGCAACTCGGGCGCGATCTGTCCTGGATGGCAGCACAGGGACGCCTCTTGCGCTGCCGCACCGGGCTCTGCGGGATGGCTGGCATGGGGTTTCCCAGGTGGGTGTGGACGTACCGACTTGCAGGAGCGCAGCGATGACCGCCAACCACACCGCCGCCATCCACACGCTCAAGTCCAAGCTGGCCCTGAGCGATGACGACTACCGCGCGCTGCTGTCCAACCTCACGGGCAAGACCAGCAGCAAGGGCATGACGGCGACCGAGCAGCGCCAGGTGCGCGAGCACATGCAGCATCTGGCAGAGCGCATGGGCGTGGTCCCGGCCACCACGCGCCGCCAGCCTCTGACGCGCGAGCAGTTCGCGAAGGCCAAGGCCGCGGCCAGCCCGCGCGAGCGCAAGGTGTGGGCGCTGTGGCTCCAACTGCACCGCGACGGCCTGGTGGACAACCCGAGCCGCGCCGCGCTCGATGCGTGGGTGCACCGGCAAGTGGGTGTGTCGGCCCTGCGCTTTGCGAGCGGCGCCCAGTTGGATACTCTGATCGAGGCGCTCAAAGCATGGCAAACCCGAGGAGCAGAGCATGGTTGAAATGTTCGAACGGCTGGAACTGGCCGAAGTCACGGCCGAACAGATCGCCCCGCTGGAGGCCCTGATCCCGAAGGGATGGCCTGACACCTGGCGCGACCTGGCCATGAGCCACTACCTCACGCTGCTTTCGGCCCCGGGGTCCAGCGCGGTCGAGCCGCCCGCGTTGGCCCACCTGGCCGTGGCACTCACCTTGGGCATCGCGCAAGACCTGGGGGGCACGCAACCCTACATCCCGGTCGGCGCTATGCTTGCCGCCAGCGCCAAGGCGCGGCGCGCGATGGAGTTGCTGGGTCAGCGTTGCAGTTACCGCGAGGTGGCCGATGCCACCGGACTGACCGAATCCCGTGTGCGCCAAATCGAAACCGAGTGGCGGCGCCAACAGATCGCCGCGCGCCAGGGACAACTGCCCCTGTAGTCGGCCCGTCGGCTGACGCCCCCAAGCCCCGCCTGCCTCGCGCGCGCGGGGCTTTTTCTTTGCTGCGAATCTGTGGAGGGCTCGATTTAGCCCCGGAGGCCGCATCGCGAGACAGTGCGGTCCATGCCTTCCAATGCACCCGCCACTAACACGCTGCCCGCCGCGCTGCCGACCGACATCGAAGTCTTCCGCGCCGGCACCCGCACGGCCGACGACGGCAGCGTCCACACCATTACCGAGGCCGACCTGGCCGCCAGCGCCGCCGCCTACGACCCGGCTGTCCACGAGGCCCCGCACACCGTGGGTCACCCCCAGCACAACGCACCGGCCTACGGCTGGATCGAGCGCTTCGCCGTGCGGGACGGCGTGCTGCAGATCGCAGCGTCCAAGCAGGTAGAGCCGCAGTTCGCGGAGATGGTGGCCACCGGGCGCGTCAAGAAGCGCTCCATGAGCTTCTACCACCCCAACGACGGCAGCAATCCGAAGCCCGGCATCTGGTATCCGCGGCATGTCGCCTGGCTGGGCGCGCAGCCGCCCTCCGTCAAGGGGCTCAAGGACGTCAATTTCTCCGACGCCGGGGCCATCTGCTTTTCAGAACCCGTCACCCCAACCACCACACCCACCGATCCGTCACCACAGGAGCCCGACGACATGAGCAAAGAATTGCAAGAGCAGCTGGCGAAAACCCAGGCCGAGCTGCAGGCATCGAAGGACGAGGCCGCCAAGGCGCAGGCCGAAGCGGCTGCGGCCAAGAAAGCCGCCGAGCAGGCAACCGCCACGGCGGCCTCGTTCGCCGAAACGGCGCGCGCCAACCGCAAGGCCGGCTACGTCTCGTTCGCCGAGGCGCAGATCCAGGCTGGCAAGCTGCTGCCCAAGGACAAGGAAATGGCCGTGGCCACCCTGGAAGCCCTGGCCGACACCAAGCCGGTGGAGTTCGCCGAAGGCGACGCCACCCGCAAGGTGAGCCCGGCCCAGTGGCTGCAAGACCTGATCGCTGCGGCCAAACCCACGGTGTCTTTCGGTGAATTCGCTGGCGGCGGTAGCGGCGGTAACGCGGCCGCTCAGTCCGGCCAGGCCAAGGGCAAGAGCGATGCGGAGATCGACCAGGCCGCGCAGGCCTACGCCCGCCATCACAAGGTCAATTACGCCGAAGCGCTGACGGCGGTCACGGCGTCGTTCTCGAGCTGAGCATCCGCGCACCAACCGCCATCGCAAAGGAAATCACACCATGGCCATGACCGCCGCCGAGATCCGGCTCAAACAGAACCCGATCCTGACCAACCTGCTGCTCGGCATGGGCCAGGGCACCTACGTCGCAGAAAAGCTCTTCCCGCGCCTGCCGCAGGCCCTCTCCAGCATCACGCTGGCGCAGCTGGGCGACGAACGCCTGCGCCGCTACAACCTGCGGCGCGCGCCTGGCGCGCCCACCAAACGCATTCACATCAAGTACGACGGCAAGACCTACGCGGTCGACCAGTACTCGGTGGAGGTGCCGCTGCCGCGCGAGTTGCTGCGCGAGGCCGACGAGAGCCGCAAGCTCAACGTGGGCGCCTACCTGGACATCAGCCGCATCGCGATGACCACGGCCAACGATGTGCTGGGACTGGACTACGAGATCGAGGTGGCGCAGATCGCAACGGCTGCCGGCAGCTACGCCGCAGGCCACGTCCTGGCGCTCGCCGGCGGGACGAAGTGGAGCGCCAGCACGGGCACGCCGGTCACGGACATCCGCGCCGCCGCCGATGTGATCCGCAAGAAGATCGGCAAGCGGCCCAATCGGCTCACGCTGAGCGCCGATGCGTTCACTGCGCTGTCGACCAATGCCGAGGTCAAGGGGTACCTGCCCACCACCAATCTCGGTCCGGCCACCATCGAGCAGCTGAAGACCGTGCTGAACGTCGCTGACATCGTGGTCGGCGATGCGGTCTGGATCGACGAGACCGACACGGGCCGCGACGTGTGGGGCAACAACGCCATCCTGGCCTACGTGCCCACCATCGGCGCGGGCGGCAGCGCGGACATCAGCCTGGCCGAGCCCGGTTTCGGCTTCACGAACGTCCTGGAAGGGCACCCCTTCAGCGAGACGCCGTACTACGACCCGGGCAGCAAGAGCTGGATCTACGGCGCCACCTACGAGCGCAAGCCCAACGTGGCCTACAACACCGCCGCCTTCCTGTTCACCAACCCGAAGTAACAACCACCGTAGCGCGATGGGCCAGCAATGGCCTGGAGACGCCCCGCATGCTTCGTGTCCTGCGGGGCCATCCGAACCACTTCAAGGAAACCGAAATGAGCCAACTGATTGCCCTCGTGGCCACCGCCGTCATCGTCAACGGCCAGCGCACCGTCATCCAGCCCGGCGAGCCCCTTCCCGACCTGGGCGCACACGACTCGCGGGAGCTGACGGCATCGGGCGCCGCGCTCGATCCCGAGCGGGCCAGCGCAGCCCAACGCACCGACACCCTGGTCCTGGCCGCGGCCCAGGCCGAGTTCGAGCGCGCTCGCAAGCGCGAACGCCAAGAGCAAGAGTCGCAGGCCATTGCCAAGGCCAATGCGGAAGCCGTCGCTGCCGCTGAGGCGGCGTTCGCGGCGCAACGCGATCAGGCCGGTGCAGCGCCTGCGGCCAAGGGCGAGGAAGACCAGCCGGCCCCGGGCGACAAGGATCAGGTGTCCGGCAAGGCGGACGCGAAGCCCAGGAAGTGACGGCCGAGCGCCGCTGACATCCCCCTCAATCCACAGGAGCCCTCATGCCATCGCAGAACAACACCGGCCGCCAGTTCGACAAGCAGCACGCTGTCACCATGGTCGCCACCGCCGCCCTGGCGGCCTATCGCTTCGCGGCCTACGACGGCGGCTATCCCACGGCCGCCGGCGGCGCGAAGGACGTGCAAGGCGTGACCGAGACCGCCGCCGAGATCGGCGATGCGGTGAGTGTGGCCACGGGCTACAGCTACCTGGTCGAGGCCGGCGAGGCCATTGCTTTCGGGGCCCTGGTCAAACCCGACCTGGTCGGCAAGGCCGTGACCGGCTCTGCCGCGGACCACTGCGGCCGCGCATTGGGTGCGGCCACGCAGGCGGGCCAGCTCATCGAAGTGCAGATCTACAAGCACGTCCACGCCTGATCGCCGACCGCAGCGCCATGAACTACGCCACCGTGCAGGACATGATCGACCGCTTCGGAGAGCGCGAGCTGGTCCAGCTCACCGACCCGGACATCCTGGCCGTGCAAGCCGCGAAGGCGCAGCGCGCGCTGGACGATGCCCAGGCATTCGCCGATGGGTTCGTGGGCCGGGTGTACCGCCTGCCGCTGCCCGGCTGCAGCAAGCCCGCGCCCGTGGCTGGCAATCCCGGGGCCGTCCAGCTCGTGGCTCCGCCGCAGCTCACCCGCGTGGTGTGCGATGTGGCGCGCTATTACCTCTACGACGACCTGGCGCCGGAGCATGAGGTTTACCTGCGCTACAAGGCCGCCGAGCGCGAGCTGGGCCAGATCGCCGAGGGCAAGGCCGTGCTGTCGTGCCCCTGGGGCGGCGCACCCGGGGTGCTCGTGGCCGGCGATGCGCCGGGCGATGCCGAAGTGGTCTTCGGCTTCAGCCCGCGCCAAGTGACCGACGACAGCATGCGGGGCTACGCATGAGCACGCAGGGCCTGACCACCGCAGAGGCCAACAACTTCATGGCCCTGGAGCCGCACCTGGTCGCACTGGTGCGCCAGGCGGTGGAGGGCATGAGCCCCGCTGTCCACGTTCTCACGGCGGCGGAGATCGCAGACGTGAAGGAGACGGCGCAGCGCACCCCCGCCGTGCATGTGATCTATGGCGGCTACCGCATCGCCGAGGACATCGGCGTCGCCTGGGAACTGGAGCACACCTGGTACGTGGTGGCCGCGGTCAAGAACGTGGCCACGGCGCGCAGCGGCCAGGCCGCGCGCCAGGACGCGGGCGCATTGGCCGCCCACGTGGTCGGCGCGCTGGCCGGTGCAACGGTGCCCGGCGCCACCCGGCCGCTCACGCTCATCACGCCGCCGGCAGCGCGCTACGCGGCAGGGTTCCAGTACTTGCCCTCGGCCTTCCAGGCCACCACGGTATTTCGCAAACCGCAACAGTAAAGAGGAGCCACCATGGCCGCCATCGAAATCATCAAGCGCACCTATGCCCCGAGCGGCCTGGTCGGCAAGATCTACGCCAAGCCCTATGGCACCGCCGCGGCGCTGGTGCCCATCGGCAACGTGCTGGAGGCCAGCACCGAGCAGGCCGAGTCCGTCGAGAAGCAGGACGACATGACGGCCCTGGGCGGCGGCGTGCATGCGGAGATCCGCCGCGTGACGGGCGTGACATTCAAGGGCAAGCTCGCGGACCTGAACATCGTCAACATGGCCCGTGCCGTGCTCGGCACCGTGAACCCGCAGGACGCCGGCACCGTGGCCGATGTGCCCGCCGTCGCCCGCCTGGGCGGCCTGATCCCGCTGCCGCACATCAGCGTCACCAACCTGGTGATCAAGAAGGGCTCCACGGTGGTCGGGGCAGCGGGCAACTTCGACCTGTTGCCCGAAGGCATCTGGATTCGCGCGGACGCCGCGGGGCTCATCGAGGCCGATGCCATCACCTACAGCTACAGCTATGCCGACCAGGTCGTGATCGAGGCGCTCACTGCCAAGGCCGCCGAACTCACGCTGCGCTTCGGCGGCCTGAACGAGGCGGACAGCGGCCGCCCGGTGGTGATGGATCTGTGGCGCGTCAGCCAGGGCATCGCCAAGCAACTCACCATGATCAAGAAAGGGTTCGGCGCCCTGGATATCGAGGGCGAGGTGCTGCAGGACTCCACCAAGAGCGGCACCGGCATCAGCCGCTATATGCGCACGATCTACGTCTAACGGCGCGGCGCGGCCGGTCAGCGCGGGCCGAGGAAAAGACGCAGCCAGGTCCAGGCGAGGTAACCGCCCAGGGCTAGCAGGGCCATGGCGGCCACGGCCATGCCTGCGCGCACGGATGCACCTGCGCCCACCAGGAAGGCGATGCAAAGGATGAAGGCGATCAAGCGCGGCATGTCCGCATTGTAGGAAAGCATGGCGGACAAGCAAGTCAGATACGAGATCCGCGCCGACGTGAAGGGGCGTGAGTCCATCACTGGACTGGCCGACGACCTGGACGACGTCGCCAAGGTCTTGAGCGGTGAGCTGAGCCAGCAGGCCCAGGCCGCCGCAACCCGTCTGCGTGAACTGGCCGAGCAAGATGCCGCGATCACGGCATTCAACCGTCTGCAAGCTGAAGCGCGTGACGCAGGCCGCGCGCTCAAGGCGGCAGAGACCGAGGCCGCTAACTACGGCAAGCAGATCACTGCTCTGGGGCCGCCCACCGCCCAGGAGGCCGCAGCCTTGCAGCGCCTGCAGGCAACGGCCGAGAGTGCGCGTGCCACCTTCGGCCAGCAACAGCAGGCCCTGGCAGGAGCGCAGGGCGAGCTGCAGCGGTACGGCATCGCCGGGCAGAACGCCCAGGCTGCCCAGCAGCGGCTCCGGCAGGAAGTGGCGCTAGTGCGCGATTCCGTCCAGGGCCTCGCACCCGCCTACCAGGGCGCAGCCGCGGGTGCCCAGAACGCCGGCAGCTCGATGAACCGCACGCACCGCGCCATCGGCGACGGTGTGGAGTCCATCAGCCAGCAACTCGCCAGGCTGCAGAGCTTCTATGCAGGCTTCGCCGGGCTGCAGGGCTTCAAGGCCATCGCCACGGATCTGGCCAAGACGGCCGACGAGGTCAACAACCTGCAAGCGCGTCTCAAGTTGGTCACCGGGGAAGGCGACAACTTCACGCGCAGTTGGCAGGGTGTCACCGAAGTGGCCTTGCGCACGCACAGCGCACTGGAGGAGACGGGCGTGCTCTTCACGCGCCTGGCCCAGGCTGGCAAGGATGCGGGCCTCACAACGGCCCAGGCCAGCGCCCAGAGCCTGGCGCTGACGGAGACGATCAACCAGGCCATCCAGCTCAGCGGCGCCAGCGCACAGGCATCGAGCGCCGCAATCACCCAGCTCGTACAAGGCCTGCAGGGCGGCGCGCTGCGTGGCGACGAGTTCAATTCCGTGATGGAACAGAGTCCACGTTTGGCGCGCGCGCTGGCCGATGGACTGGGTGTCACCACCGGCGAGCTGCGCAAGATGGCCGAAGCCGGTTTGCTCACCAGCGACACCGTCATCAAGGCCCTGCAGGGCCAGAGCCAGACGGTGGCCACCGAGTTCTCCAAGCTGCCGCCTACCGTGGGGCGGGCATTGCAGGATCTGTCCACGCAGTGGACGCTGTATATCGGTGAGACGGACAAAGCCACAGGGGCCAGCAGTGCTGCTGCGACGGCGATCAGCGCCCTCGCCAGCAACCTGCGCACCATCGCAGGCTTGCTGATCGATGTGGGCCAGGCCGCTGCCGCCTTTGCCGCACTCCGCCTGGCGCAGCAGTTTCTCGGCCTCAGCGCGGCCGCACAGGCATCCGCGGCCGCAGTGGCGGCCAACAATGCCCAGATGGTCGCGGCGGGACCAGCCGCGGCGACAGCGGCGGCGAGCGCCGGCCGTTTTGCCACCATCCTCGCCAGCCTGCGCACGTTCACCTTGGTCGGCATCGTCGCCAATTTCAAGGACATCGGCACATGGATCGGTCAGAGCGCCGCAAAGCTGGCCGGGTACAAGGACCGCACCGAGGAGCTTGCGCGCGCAGAAAAAGTCCAAGCGGAGACCGCGAAGCAGGCTGCGGCCGATCGGGCCCGTCTGGCAGCATCCATCCAGGCTGCCATCGATCGCACTTTCGACCTTTCCAAGGCCGCACGCAGCAGCGTGGCGGAGTTTGAGCAGTTGACGAAGGAGGGCAACAGCACAGCCGAGGCTCTCAAGAAAGCGACGGACTCTTTCGACCTGAATAAGGTGCAGGGCATCCGTGACTTCTCCTCGGTCTTGGAGAAGCTGTCGGCAGAGGGGAAGATCTCCATCGGAGAGTTGCAGGCCGCGTGGTCGCAAGCGCTCAATGGGAAAGATCTGGCTGACTTTGAAATCAAGGCGCGGATGGCCTTTGGTGCCGCTCGCGCAGAAGCCGAGAAAGCGGCCGCCGCGGTGCAGGCAGCGATCGCGCGGGGGGTGAACGGCGATGAACTCACTGCGCTGAAGGCGAAGGCCGAGGCAGCATTTGCGGTCCTCACCCGAGAAAGCTCGCGCGCCGCGCAGCTGACGGACAGTCTGCTGCGAGAGGCTGTGCGGCGCACCGGTCTGGAGTATGAGCAGCTACAGGGCAAGATCGGCTCGGTATCTCGCAGTGCCATCAACGACGTTGAGGCCATCGTCGCAGGGATGGATCGGCTCAAAGCCCAGGGCGTGGACACCGGCCGCGTGCTCGTGGCCAGTCTCTCGAAGGCGATCAGCACGGCCGACGGGCAGGCGGCCATCGACAACCTGCGTGGTCGCATAGAGCAGATGCGCAAGGTTCTGGGTGACAAGATCACCGATGGGCTGCTCGACCAGGCCCGTGAGAAAGCCAACGCGCTCAAGGATGCCCTGGATCAGGCGACGCCCGGCATCAACAGCGTGCGCGAGGCGATGAAGCAGTTGGGAATTACCTCCGACGAATCGCTCAAGAAGACCGCGGCTGACGCGAAGGACGCCTACGACACCCTGACGGCCAGTGGAACCGCCAGCGCTCGCGAACTGGGCGAAGGGTTTAAGCGCGCGGCGGAAGCAGCCATCGCAGCAAACAAGGGGATCGCGCCGGCATGGGTGGAAGGCCAGGCCGCTATGCGTGGTTTCAAGGTGGTCACCGACGAAGCCGGTCGTTCCACTCTGGAGCTATCCAGTGCCGTGGACAAATCAACGGCATCCATGCGTGCAGGTTCCGGATCTGCCAGTGCGCATGCCGCTGCAGTGCGAGATGTCGGCAGCGCCTACTCCGATGCTGCAGCCAAAGCGCTGGCGGCCCAGGGCCAGTTCTTGGCAGCGGCCGCTGCGCAGAAGTCGGCTGATACCTCCGCATCGAGCATCACGAATCGGCCACAGAGCGAAAACCAGTTCGCATGGACGCGCTTGGCGATCATTGACTGGCTGAAACAGGCAGGTCTTGACGATGAAACAGCGAAGCGGGTGTCCGGCGATTTTGTCGATGCAAGCGGCAACGTCCCGTACAGCAACAACGCGGGCCAGATTAAGTACGGTGGCCGCAACAGCACCATGACCCAGGCGCTCTACAAAGCTGCCGAGCAGCACCTTTTCAAGGGCAACTCGGGCGCTGGAGCGCCAGCACCCTCGCCGAGCCCGTCGCCATCTCCAGCTCCATCGCCTGGCACGGGATCGGGTGCAGGCAATACCTACGTCAACAACATCACGATCAATGGTGTGGGCGACTGGGGCGTCGTGCGCGGCACCACGCGGCATGCCGACGCCCAGAGCGCCGAGACCGAGATCGACCTGCTGCGCAAGCTCGCACAGGCCCAGGGAGCATCGATCTAGATGGCCATCACCCTCACCTACAACGGCACCACGGCCCACATCAGTGACCGGCTCCAGTGGACCGACGAATACGCCTGGAGCCCGGTCGATCAGGCCACGGCGTACAGCACCACTGGCGCGCTGCTGGTGGACGTCGCGGTCAAGCAGGCGGGCCGCCCCATCACCCTGGTCGGCACCGACACCGCCGCATGGTTGTCGCGCGCCCTCTGCGACACGCTGCGCGCCTGGGCGGCGCTGCCCGGCATTGAGCTGGACCTGGTCCTGCGCGGCGACACCTACCGCGTGGTGTTCGACCACGCGCAGGGCAGCGGCTTTGCCGCCCAGCCGATCCACAAGCTCGAGGATGGTGCGATCACGCCCGAGCTGCTCTATCTCCCCACCTTCAAATTCATCGAGGTCTGATCACCATGCCCATCCAAGACGGCGACATCAACATCCTCGCCAGCCGCGTCATGGCCGACGTGCCCGAGGGCGGCGGCGGGCCCACCGGCACCGCCATCCCCTGGGGCGGCTCCAACAACGTCTTCCCCGATGTCACCGAGACGGATCGGGCAGGTGGCAACGTGTCGATCCGCCAGCTGCATGTCGGCGTGCTCACGCCCAACACCGATACCTACATGGGCGGCAACGTGGTGCTGTCGCAGCTGCCCACGGATGCGCAGGTGAGCGTGACCCTCGCCAAGTGCGGGCTCTTCGCCCGACGCACGCAGATCGCCGCGGCGATCGCGGCTTACCTGATCGAGGGCACGCAGTGGGCGGGCTACCTGCTGGAGGACCACGTCGCCGGCATGCGCTCCATCCAGATCCTGCACCGCAAGGGCACGCCCGCACCCGACATCGGTCGCACCCTGGTCCTGGGCTACCAGGTCGGCACGTCGCAGGAGCGCCTGCAGTATGTGCGGGTGACGCGGACCGAGACCGAGATCCGCACGTTCACGCACACGGCTTCCGGCGGCTTCGTGGACTACGAGGCAGCTGTCACCAAGGTGGATCTGACCGATGCGCTGCGCTTCGCGTTTCCGGGCTCGCCTCCCTCCCGAGACTATTCGGCGGCGGTCAACAAGACAGTGATCCGCGACACGACGGTAGCTGACGCCGCGGAGTACTACGGTGCATCGCCCCTGGCCGACCCCTCGGCGCTGGGCGACTCGGTGATCCGGGTGCAGAGCATCTACACCCAGCTCGTGCCCAGCTCGCGGACCGAGACGACGGCCCTCGACCAGCGGCCGGCCGCGGAGCGCTCCATCGTGCTCGCCCTGGCACCCCGCCGTGTCGAGGTGGCCGTGGCGGCCCACACGCGCCGTATCCGCATCAACCAGAGCAATCGGGGTTTCTCTTTCGTTGCGCTGCTCAAGCCGCTGCCCAGTCCGGGCACGGTGATCGTGAGCTACCGCGCGCTCGGCAATTGGTACACGCTCACCGACGACGGCACCGGCGTGCTCACGGGCGCAGGCTCCGGCCGGGTGATCTACACGACCGGCAGCATCGACATGACGCTGCAGGCCATGCCCGACGATGCGAGCAGCATCATCATCCAATGGGGTGAGCAGGTCGCCTACACCGACCGCTCGGGCCAGGGCGCGCAGATCCGCGCGCCCGAGGTGGCCTGGCAGCTCTCGCGCCGCGGCACCACGCCGGGCTCGGTCACCGTGCACTGGACGTCCGGAGGCGTGGTGCGCACGGCAACGGACAACGGCACTGGCAAGTTCACAGGCGATGCGGTGGGCGAGATCGATTACCCCAGCAGCAGCATCTTCTTCCGGCCGAGTTTCATGATCGATCCGGGCGGTCAGTATGCGGTCACCTCCGATGCCGGCGCTGTCGTGGAGGAGGTGCTGGCCGCTCCGGTGCTCGACGCTGCAGGCCAGGCCACCATCGTGCTGGCCCAGCAGCCGGTGGCTGGCTCCCTGGCGATCGAGTGGATCACCGCGCAGGAGGTCTCCACGACGAGCGGCACCACGCTCACCGAGACGGGCGCCGCGAAGACCGTGGGGCAGACGCGCACCGTCATGGGCTACGTTCCGCAGTCGATCTTCAACATGTACGCCGACAACGCCGCGGGCGGCGGCGCCAACGTCACCAAGCCTGCGCCGGTGGATGCGCAGACACCGGTGCCGGTGGTCCAGGTGCCGATCTACCGCATCAGCGACAACACGACCAACGCGACCTGGTCGCGCATGACCGCGCGCGACAACACCAACACCCGCCGCGTCATCACCATGCACCGCGCGACGGACGATGGTGCCGGAAATTTCCCCGGCCAGCTCGGCACCGTGGCCTACGGCAGCAAGACCGTGCTGCTCAAGCTGGTGTCGCACGACCGCTCCACGACGGCCTACAAAGCGGACCACGAGGACGCCAAGGTGTTCGACGATCCGGCATCGAGCAACGCCTCCAGCAGCAGCTCCGCCAAGGGCGGCGAGTACGACACGGCAGCGGTGGGCGAGCAGCAGCTGGGCTCCGTGGTGGCGCGCTACAAGGTGGCACCCCTGGCGTCCACGACGGCCACCGAAACGATCACGCCAGGCGAGGTCGTGATCGATCTGCTGCCCTACACCAGCGACCGCGCGGTGCCGAGCAGCGTGCGGTTTTCGTGGATGGGTCAGGTGTATGAGGACTTCGAGGGCGTGCTCTACCGCGGTCGCTCGGACAGCGTGCCAGGCACCGCATCCGGCACGCTGGACTACGCGGCCGGCCTGGCCCGTATGTCCGACTACGTGGTGGGGCCGAGCCCGGCCAGCGTGGTCCTGCAGAGCCTCTGGACGCGCCGCACGCCATGGAGCACGGCGAGCGTGTTTTTCCGCACGCAGGCGGCGCCGCTCAAGCCGGGCGGGCTGGTGCTGACGCTGCTGGACCTGCAGGGGAATGCACTCACCGCCACGGCCGGCGTGGATGGATCGTTCGCGGGCGATCACATGCGCGGCCGCATGGACTACGCCAGTGGGGTCGGTGAGTTGCAATTCGGGGATTACGTGGACCCGGCCACGCTCACGGATGCACAGCGAGCCGAGTGGTGGTACAGCGCCGCCGACGTCGGCGCGGTGGAGCCCGGCAAGATCTGGCGCCCCTGGCCCGTGGACCCCACGACCCTGCGCTACAACAGCGTGGCGTATTTCTATCTCCCGCTCGATGCCGACATCCTCGGGCTCGACCCCGTGCGCCTGCCGCCGGATGGCCGCGTGCCGATCTACCGCGTGGGCAGCTACCTGGTGGTGGGCCACACGGGCACGGTGCCGGCGGCCAACTACACCGCAGGGCAGACCATCGCAGCGGGCCGCACGCGGCTCTCGCGCGTGCACCTGGTGGGCGCCGACAACCAACTGATCCAGACCGGCTGGACCGCCAACCTCGACGCCGGCACCGTGCAGGTGGTGGACCCGGGAACCTGGGTGCAGCCGGTGCGCGTGCTGCACCGCATCGAGCAGATGGTGCGCGCGGCCGACGTGCAGATCGACGGCACCATCAAGCTCACGCAGCAGCTCTCGCACGCGTTCCCGGCCGGCACCGTGGTGTCCTCGGCGCTCATGTCCGGCAATCTCCAGGGCCGGGCGCTGCCCGTTTGGGACCAGCTCAATTGGGACGGTGTGACCTGGCTGGATGCCGTAGGGCCTGCCGGTCCGGCGCCCGCCACCTACAACGACGGCAATTTCCCGGTGGTGGTCACCAATGCGGGTGCGCTCACCGAACGCTGGGCGCTGCGCGTGCTCACGGGCGGTACCGACGTCGAGGTGATCGGCGAGCACGTGGGCAACGTCGGCACCTACTCGCGCAACACCGACATCGCACCCCTCAACCCGATCAGCGGCGCGCCGTATTTCACCTTGCGCGCGGCGGGCTGGGGCAACGGCTGGGCGGCCGGCAACGTGCTGTTCCTGCCCACGGTGGGGGCGTTCTACCCCTTTGCGGCCATCCGCGCGGTGCAGCCCGGCGTGGCCACGGCCACCGACTACGAGTTCGAGCTGCTGGCGCGCGGCAACGTCGATCGCCCGCCCTCGGCCTGATCGCCTCCATCCAACCCAGGACCACCCACATGACTACTCCCGTCAAGGTTTTCGATTCCGCGCAGACCGGTGCGCCAGTCCTCTCCGGCACCCCCGGCGCGCTGCGCGCCGTGCTCAAGGCCTGCCTCGTGGACGGCTACGGCGCCGGCGCTGTCGCCTCGCTCACCGTCACGGCCGGCGTGGCCACGGCCACCTACGCGTCCGGCCACCCCTACCGCGTGGGCTCCGTCGCGCTCTTCGCGGGGGCGACCGGCGATGGCATCAACGGCGATCGCCGCATCCTCACGATCGCGGGCGACCGGGTCACCTTCGCGGCGCCCGATGCGGCCGCGGGGGCGGCTGCGGGGTCGATCACGAGCCGCATGGCGGCGGCAGGCTGGCAGGAGCTTTTTGCGGGCCAGGCCGACAACGTGATCGCCCTGCGGCCGCAGGCCGTGGAGGCCACGGGCTGCGTGCTGCGCGTCGATGACACGGGCGCGACCAATGCCCGCGTGCGAGGCTATGAGTCCATGAGCGACATCACCACGGGCCAGGGCGTGATCCCGCTGGCATCGCAAGTGGCCGGTGGCCTGTACTGGCCCAAGAGCGGCGTGGCCAGCGCTGCAGCGCGTCCGTGGTGGCTGATTGCCGACGAGCGAGGGTGTTATCTCGCGGTGGCCCCGCAACCGGGGTATGACCGCTACACGCTGCTCTACGCGGGCGACATCGCCAGCTACAAGAGCGGCGACACGTACGGCTGGCTCGTGACGGGCAACCAGTCCGACCAGGTGGCATCGACCACTCCACCCGACGGCTGCTGCGGCTACAGCCACCGCAATGCCCGCGGCGGCGCCTACCTGGCGCGCGCCCACACGGGCATCGGCCAAGCCATCCCGGTGCAGCGCATCGGCGCCCACCACACGGGCGTGGTGGCGGACCTGTACGCGGGCCTGCCCGGCTATGCCTGGGGCACGTACCCCAACGGCGCCAACAACGGACTGATGACCGGCGCGGTGGAGATCAACGGCCTGGGCCTGCGCGGCACGCTGCCCGGCCTGCTGCACCCGATTCAGGATATGGCAGCTGCCTTCGCGACGGGCGGCACGGTGACCGGCACCGGGGACTACGCGGGCCGCACCCTGCTGGCCGTGCGCGTCGGTGCTCCAGCACCAGGCGGCGACGTGGGCACGGTGTTCGTGGACGTCGGCGGGATCTGGAGCCGGTAATGGCCGCTGCACGCTACTGGCGTCTTGCCGCCGTGCGGCCCTGGGGCCTGGGTGCGCTCTCCATCAGCGAGGCCGCCCTCTACACGGCCTCCGGCCGCGCCGACGCGTCGGCCACGCTCACCTCGCGCATGGCGCCCACCATGGGCGGCCTGGCGGCTCTGCAGGATGGCTCCGCGGCCGCGGTGGTCAACTGGAGCGCCAGCCAGGTCGCAGCGCCAGGGTGGGCGCTGATCTGGGAGTTTCCTGCGGCGGTGGAGATCGTGTGCATCGCGATCGGCGGTGGTGCCACCCAGGCAACCTACCCCTGCGACCTGCGGGTGGAGTCGTCGCCGGATGGTGCGGCCTGGACGGCCCTGGGCGAGGTGGGCGGGCTGCTCTTCCCAGGGCCATACACCCTGGGCTCGGTGGACGATCTGCGCCAGCATGTGTTCTCGATGGACTTCAACGGCGGCGCGATCACCGAGGCCTACGGTCACCCTGTGACGGTCCACGGGGGGGCGCACATCGAGAGTACTTCGCCGTTGATCGACGGGACGCCCTACCTGAGCCTCGCCGGTGGCGAGGACTACCTTGAATTCCCCAACGCCGCGGACCTGGCGCTGGGCAACAGCTACGAGATCGGGTTTGATCTGCGCGTGCCCAGCGGCTCCACCGTGGGCGCGATCTGGCACCAGGGCTATTACAACGCGGATGCCCTCTCGTGGCCATCGCCGGGCATCTCGATCCGGCTGCTGGACGACCGCCTCCGGTTCTATTTCTACGCCACCAGCTACGCGGACGAGCAGTACCTCGACGTGCAGTACACGCCCAACGTGGCCCAGCGCTGGCGCATGGTGCGCTCGGGTGGTGACGGCGCCGTGATCCGCGACGGAGCCCAGGTGGCGGCCCGCAGCGGTCTGGGCACGTTGCCCGCGCCGACGCGGCCGCTGCAGATCGGCCGCTGGACCTTCAGCCATGGCACGCCCACGATGGTTGCACGCCTGGACAACCTGTATGCGGACAGCGCGCTGCAACTCGCCAAGGCCGGCACGGCGCGCGTTTTGCCGACCTCGGGCTCGGGTGCCCGCGTGATCTCGGGCGGCCCGGTGCCGGATGCCGGCGTGCCGTCCCCGGGCGCGGCGCGCTTGGCGCGTGACATGGAGTTCGGTGGACTGGCGCGCATCTGGGGCACGACCAAGATCAAGGGCGCCGTCGACGTGCCGACGCGCTCGCGCGTGCTGCTGCTGCGCCAGCGCGACAAGCTGGTGGCCCGGGAGGTGTGGAGCGACCCCGTCACCGGTGCATTCGAGTTCGTGGGCCTCGACGCGGGGCAGCAGTGGCTGGTGCTCGCCGAGGACCAGGCCGGCAACTACCGGCCGGTGGCCGCCAGCCGCCTGGAGGCGCAGCCATGAGCAGCACGTGGCGTATCGGGCCCGAGGTGGCCCTCGCGCAGCTGGAGGCCACTATCGCGCGCGCGGACGCCGGCAGCGGCCGGTGCCGGGTGCGGCTGCATACGACCGATCGGCCGTCATCGATCAGCGGCGCCGTGGGCGGCACGCCGCAGGCCGAGATCGTGCTCGCCAAGCCCTGCGCGTCGATCGTGGGTGGCGCCCTTGTGTGGCACGCCGAGGACGCCGGCGGCGCGCTGGTGATGGTGGCGGGCATCCCGCGGTGGGCCGTGTGGATCGGCGCCTCGGGCATCGTGGTGGCCGAGGGCAGCGTGACGGATGCCGACCACGGTGGGGACTTCCGCGTTCTGGGCGGCACCACCCCGGACGGCGAGCAGAGCCCGTTGCTGCTGGCGGGTGGCCTGGTGGTGCTGGCGGCCTCCGCGCTGACGTGAGACACACATGGCCGACCTCCATCTGATCTTCGACCAGGCGGCCAACGCTGCCGGCCCGCCGGTCAGTATCGTCTTCGGCGACGACTCGGCCGGGCCCGGGGGCAGTGTCGAGCTGCAGGCCGCGGGATCGATCACCGGGCTGCGCGCGCCGATCCTCGTGCGCAGCGGGGCGCGGGCCCTGGCCACCGGCCAGATCACGGGCCTACGGCTCGTGGCCGCCGCTGGCTACGACGTCAACGTGTCCCGGCCCTTGGTCGGTACGGCTGTCCAGCATTGGCAGGACGCGGCCCTGCGCGGCGCGCCGGTGCAGGCGCGGTACCAGCAGGGCCTGCCGCTGCAGGCGGCCCGCCGGCAACGCTGGCAGGACGCCCACGCTCTTCGGGCGGGCACGGTCGCGCGCTACGAGGCCGCGGCAGCGCTCAGTGCCGCTACTCTGCAACGCTGGCAGGATGCGCTGCGCCGGGCAATCAGCCGTGTGCAGGGCTTCGAGGAAGCGTTCCCGCTGCGCCAGGCGGTCGCGCAGCGCTGGGAGGAGGCGCTGCCGCGGTCAGTGAGCATTGTGCAGGGCTTTCAGGAGGCGGTGCGGCTGCGCCGGGCGGTTGCCCAGCACTGGCAGGAGGGCGTGCGGGTGTCGATGGCCGTAGCCGGCCGCATGGGCATCGCCGAGCCGCGCTCGCGCGCCTGGCGCAGTCTTTACCAAGAGGCGTGGGTGCCGCGTCCCGGGATCTCGGCGCCTACGCAGCCGCCGCAGCCCGATCCTTGCTACGTGCCGGCGGTGCCCGCGCACCTTGTGTTCGATGGCCTGGCCGACAGCGGCCTGCCGGCCCAGCTGGTTTTTATCTGCGACCGCCACTCCGACCCGGAGCCAGGCGCGACCGTCATCGTCCCTGTCCGGAGGGCCTACATCGTGGTCAACAACATCTCTCTACACCGCGTCGAGACGGGCGCCGAGCTGCACGCGCACAGCTTCGGGCTCTCGCTCGATTACCAGTCCTGGACCTGGACCTGGTCGGCCTCGCTGCACCATGACGCGGCGGCCCACCTGGGGCGCGACAGCGCGGGCGACCCCGCCGAGCTGGTGGCCACGGTCAATGGCGTGCCGTTCCGGCTGCGCCTTGAGCGCATCGTGGAGGACCGCCGTTTCTTGCCGCAGCGGCGCTGGTCGGTGTCAGGCAAGGGCAAGGCTTCGATCCTGGGCGGGGACTATGCCCCTCCCCGTACCTTCGCCAGCAGTGTGGCCCGCACGGCGCAGCAGCTCGCGGCGGACGCGCTCACAGTCAACGGCGTGGGCATCGGCTGGTCGCTGGATTGGCAGATCGTGGATTGGCTGGTGCCCGCCGGTGCCTGGGCGATGCAGGGCACCGCTATCGACGCGATCAATGACATCGCGGCGGCCGCCGGTGGCTACGTGCAGCCGCATCCGACCGACGCCGTGCTGCGCGTGCTGCCGCGCTACCCGTCACCCTCGTGGACGTGGGGCAGCGTGGTGCCGGACATCGAGATCCCCGGCGCGGCCGCCGAGGTGGTGGGCATCGAGCACGTGGACCGGCCGGCCTACAACCGGCTGTTTCTCGGCGGGATCGGCGCGGGGGTGTTCGGGCCGTTCCAGCGCGCGGGGTCGACGGGCGACCGGCTGGCGCCCCAGGTCACCCATGCGCTGATCACGCACGCGGACGTCCACCGGGCACGCGCCATCGCCGAGCTGTCGGACACCGGGAGGCAGGAGCATGTCTCCCTGCGCATGCAGGTGCTGCCCGAGTCGGGGGTGATCGTCCCCGGTCAGTTCGTTCGCTTTGTCGGGGACCGGACGGTGATGGGCATCGTGCGGCGCACGTCGATCGACTGGAGCCGGCCAACGCTGCGCCAGACGCTGGAGGTCGAGACCCATGCTGCATAACCCCTACCGCGCTTTCTTGGCGCTCATCCCGGCGGACCGGCTGCTGGTGGGTGACGTGGTGGCCGCCGCCGGCGGTGTGGCCACCGTGCAGCTGCCCGGCGGCGGGTTACTCCAGGCCCGGGGCGAGGCCACGGCCGGGCAGCGAGTTTTCGTGCAGGGGGGCGTTATCCAAGGCACTGCGCCCACATTGGCCTATGCGGAGGGTGAAGCTTAGAGCGCTGGCACGGTTTTTCGAAGCGCGGCATTTAACTCGGAATTGCGACTCTCACGCTGCTTCGTTTCTTCCGTGACTGCAGCGAATCTAGCTAGCGCTGCCTGACATTCTCTTCGGGCCAACTCAACGGGAAGCTTGTGGGCTGTGCGGACATCCAACGCTAGGTTGAACGCATCTTGGCCAAGCTCTGCTTCCGCCTCCTTCAATAGATCTGCGTAGTCCATTGAGTCTTCGTGGCGCCACTGTGCTCGCAACGATTCACTTTTCTCGGCAACTTTGGCGGGGAAAGATGCAATTCGATCCCTCCAGGTGGGCTTAAGTTGGTCCAACCCAATAAGGATGAGTTTGGCTTCTGGTAGTTCGAGGGAATCAATGGGCTCTATGTCATGAGACCTGATTGCATACTCAACGGCTGCATCTGTACGGCGGATCTCCGTGGCGCACTTTTTGGCATAGGCCTCAAGTTCGCGAGCGATCATTTGTGCAGTTGCCCTCCGCTGCCGCTGCTCTACAAAGAGTTTGGAAATAAGACCGATCCCCGTAGATAGCCCTGCGCTCACTACGCTGGATGTAAGTACCACCTGCCAAATTGAATCCACACTGCCCCCTTCCATCGACGAAGTGGTGGTGGTTGTAGCAGATAAGATAAAAATTGGTTTTCTGTGGCGCAAAAGAGCTTCGGGTGATTTATCTCATCGCTGATGTTTCAAATATCGCGCCGCGCTTCACGCTGGACGGCCACGCTCGGCCTGCGCCACGACAGCGCCAAGACCGAGACGGTCGGCCGCCCCGCCGCCGCCGTGGACGACACCGCCTGGACCAAGCGCGTCGGCGCCACCTACCAGGCCGATGGCGGCTGGGCACCGTACGTGGGCTACTCCGAATCGTTCCAGCCGCTGGGCGGCGTGGACTTCTTCGGCACCCCGTTCAAGCCCCAGCGGGGCGAGCAGTGGGAAGCCGGCGTGAAGTGGCAGCCGCAGGACCGGGGCATCAGCGCCTATGCCGCCGTGTACCAGCTGCGCGAGAAGAACCGCAAGACCAACGACCCCTCCAACCCGCTCAACAGCCTGCAGCTTGGCGAGGTGAAAACCAAGGGCTTCGAGGCCGAGATGACCGCCAGCCTGGCCCGCAACTGGGACTGGACGGTGGGCTACGCCTACACCGACGCCATCATCTCGCGCAGCAACGCCGGCGACCAGGGCCTGCCCGTGGCCAGCGTGCCCAAGCACACGGCGTCGAGCTGGCTCATGCACCGCTTCGCGGCCGAAGGACGCGGCGGCTGGACGGTGGGCGCGGGCGTGCGCTACACCGGCTCGCAGTGGACCGGCACCACGGCCATCACCACGCCGTCGGCACTCATCGCCGATGCCATGGCGGCCTACGACGCCGGCAGCTGGCGCCTGGCCTTCAATGTGGTCAACCTGGCCGACAAGGTGCAGATCACCCAGTGCCTGGCGCGCGGGGATTGCTTCTACGGCCAGCGCCGCACCTACACGATGACGGGCACCTACCGGTTCTGATGGCGGTGCCGCACCGGGGCCTCACCCCAGCCACCACCGTGCCAGGGCGCCGTACAGCGGAATGCCCAGCACGAGGTTGAAGGGAAAGGTGATGCCCAGGGACAGGCCCACGTAGAGCGCCGGCCGGGCCTCCGGCATCGCGTGGCGCAGCACGGCGGGCACGGCGATGTAGGAGGCGCTGGCGCCCAGCACGGCCAGCAGCGTGGCCTCGGGCACCGCCAAGCCCGCCAGCTTGGCCAGCCCCAGGGCCAGCAGCCCGTGTGCCACCGGGCCCACCACGGCGAACAGCGCCAGCGGCAGGCGCTGCGCGCCGAGCCCGGCCAGGCCCGGGAGGCTGCGCGCCGTCATCAGGCCCATGTCCAACAGGAAGAACGCCAGCAGGCCCTTGAACAGGTCCACGGTGAAGGGATGCATGGCCTGTTCGCCCTGCGCACCCGTCAACAGCCCCACCAGCAGCGCCCCCAGCAGCAGCACGGCGCCGCCGTCGGTCAACGCCTCGCGCAGCACCGGGCCCAGTGGCGAGCCCACCCGCGCCGGCCCGATGCCCGGGCCGCCAGCCATCACAGCCTGCGATCCCACGGCGATGGGGGCCACCGCGGCCGGGGCGCGCAGCCAATGCGCCATTACCACCGCCAGCACGATGGCGGGCGACTCCATCAGCGCCATGGCCGCGGCCATGTAGCCGCCGGCAGGGGTGCCCTGCTGCTCCAGCAGGTGGCTGGCGGTCACGAACGTCACGGCGCTGACGCTGCCGTAGGTGGCCGCCACGGCAGCCGCATCGAAGGGCGGCAGCAGGCGGCGCAGCACGCACCATGCGATGGCCGGCACGGCGACGGCGAGCACCAGTGCACTGACCAGGGCGGCCGAGACCTGCACCGTCCAACCGGATTGGGCCAGGGCGAATCCGCCCTTGAGGCCCAGCGCCATGAGCAGGTACAGCGACAGAAAGCGCGACAGCGGCGCGGGAATCTCCAGGTTGGAGCGCAGCAGCCCGGCCGCCAGGCCGAGCACGAAAAACAGAATCGCGGGATCGAGCAGGTGTTTCATGGGGCGCGATGCTAGGCGGCAATGGCGATGAAGGAAAATCGATACTGTCGATTCGACCCATCGGGATTCCTCTATGCATGCCACTTTCCGCCAATTGCAGATCATGCTGGCCCTGGCCGAGACCGGCTCCATCACCGGGGCCGCGCGCCACTGCCATGTGACCCAGCCCACGGCATCGATGCAGCTCAAGGAGCTGTCGGACGCCATCGGACTGCCGCTGTACGAGCGCGTTGGCCAGCGGCTGCACCTCACCCAGGCGGGCGAGGCGGCGGCGCAGACGGCACGCGCCATCGCGGCCGACTGGGAGGCATTGGAGCAGCGCGTGGCAGCGCTCAAGGGCGTGAGCCAGGGCCGGCTGCGCATCGCGCTGGCCAGCACCGCCAAGTACTTCATTCCGCGCATGCTGGGCCGCTTTTGCGAAGAGCATCCGGGCGTGGACGTGGCGATGCAGGTGCTCAACCGCGATGGCGTGGTGCAGCGCCTGCTGGCCAACGAGGACGATCTCTACATCCTGTCCATCCCGCCGCGCGGCGTGCCGCACGACCGGCAGGTGCTGCTGAGCAACCCGCTGGTGGTCATCGCCGCGCACGACCATCCGCTGGCCGCGCGCCGGCGCGTGCGGCTAGAGCAATTGCTCAAGGAGCCGTTCATCCTGCGCGAGACGGGCTCGGGCACACGGCTGGCGACGGAGGAGCATTTCAAGGCCCTGGGCTTCGCGCCGCGGGTGCGCCTGCAACTGGGCAGCAACGAGGCCATCAAGCAGTCCGTGGCGGCACGCATGGGCCTGGGGCTGGTGTCGCGGCATGCGCTGGCCGCAGACCCTGCCAGCGAGGGCGTGGCCATCCTGGCGGCGGAGCGCATGCCCGTGCCCTCGTCATGGTATGTGCTGTGGCCGCAGGGCAAGCGGCTGTCTCCCATTGCCGAGACCTTTCTGCGGCAGCTGCTGCAACAGGCGCGCCGGTGGGAAGTGCACTCCTGATGCCAGCGAGCGGCACGGCACGGCGCAAGCGCTTTTTCCACAAGACAATGGCAAGCGACGCCCATGCCCCCCGCGATCGCGATCCCGTCGATAGGCCGGGGTTCAGCGGCCCGCGATCATCTTCACGCCCAGGCCCACGAACACGGTGCCGGCCATGCGGTCCAGCCACAGGCCGGCGCGCGGCCTGCGCTGGAGCCAGGCGCCGATGGCACCCGCAAAATAGCCCAGCAGCCCGAACAGCACCGCCGCCTGCAGCGTGAACAAGAGCCCCAGCAGGCCCAGTTGCAGGGCGACGTTGCCTTGCGCCGGCACCACGAACTGCGGCAGGAACGACAGGAAGAAAAGCACCACCTTCGGGTTGATCGCATTGGCCAGCATGCCCTTGAAGAACAGGCTCCGCAGCGACTGCGCCGGTGCGCCCGTGGCATCGACGCGGCCGGCGCCCGGGCTGCGCAGCGCCTGAATGCCCAGCCAGATCAGGTAAGCCCCGCCCAGCCACCGCAACGCCGTGAAGGCGACGGGCGACGCGGCGATCAGCGCACTCACGCCCACCACGGCCAGCAGCGTGTGGCTCAGGCACCCCAGCGCGCAGCCCAGCCCGAACACGATGCCCTGCCAGCGCCCCCTGGACATCCCCATGCCCAGCACCAGCAGGTTGTCGGGACCGGGCGTGGCCGTGATGAGCACGGCGGTGAGCAAGAACGCGAGCAGTTGGGCGAAGGTGAGCATCGGACGATGATATTCGCGTGCGGCTCCCTCTCCACCAGCGTGGAGCGCAGCATGCCTCGACCCCCAAAAAAAAGGCCGCGCTGTGCAGCGCGGCCTTTCGACGAACCGGTGGCGATCACACGTTCATGATCGACACGAGGCGCGTGTTCAGATGGGCTTCCACGGCCTCGGAGCCGCCTTCGGAGCCGTAGCCCGAATCCTTCAGGCCGCCGAAGGGCAGCTCGGCTGCGGGTGCGGCGGCCTGGTTGATCCAGAGCATGCCGACCTCCAGGCGCTGGGCCAGCAGGTGCGCGTTCTTGAGCGAGCGCGTGAAGGCATAGCCCGCCAGGCCGAACGGCAGGCGGTTGGCCTCGGCGATGGCGTCCTCGATCTTCTCGAAGCCGCGCACGGCGGCCACGGGGCCGAAGGGCTCTTCGTTGAAGATGCGGGCCGACAGGGGCACGTCGTTGAGCACCGTGGGCTGGAAGAAATTGCCTTCGCTGCCGATGCGTTCGCCGCCGGTGGCCAGTTGCGCGCCCTGTTGCACCGCGTCGGCCATCAGGTCGGCCATAGCGGTGATGCGGCGCGGGTTGGCCAGCGGGCCCATCTGCGTGCCGTCGGCCAGGCCGTTGCCCACCTTGAGGCCCTGCGCGTGGCGCGACAGCGCGGCCACGAAATCGGCGCGGATGCTCTCATGCACCAGGAACCGCGTGGGCGAGATGCACACCTGGCCCGCGTTGCGGAACTTGGCGCCGCCGGCGGCCTTGATGGCCAGCTCGACATCGGCGTCTTCCGCCACGATCACCGGGGCGTGGCCGCCCAGTTCCATGGTCACGCGCTTCATGTGCTTGCCGGCCAGGGCGGCCAGCTGCTTGCCCACGGGCGTGGAGCCGGTGAAGGTCACCTTGCGGATGATCGGGTGCGGGATGAGGTAGTTGGAGATTTCCGCCGGGTCGCCATAGACCAGGCCCACGGCGCCTGCGGGCACGCCGGCATCGGCGAACGCGCGGATCAGCTCGGCCGGGCTGGCCGGGGTTTCTTCCGGCGCCTTCACGAGGATGGAGCAGCCGGCCGACAGGGCCGCGGCCAGCTTGCGCACCACCTGGTTGATCGGGAAGTTCCAGGGCGTGAACGCCGCCACGGGCCCCACGGGGTCCTTCACGACCATCTGGCGCGCGGCCAGGTTGCGGGACGGCACGATGCGGCCATACACGCGCTGCGATTCGTCGGCGAACCACTCGATGATGTCGGCGGAGGCCATGGTTTCCATGCGGGCCTCGGCCAGGGGCTTGCCCTGCTCCTGCACCATGATCGCGGCGATGGCGTCGGCGCGCTCGCGCATCAGGGCGGCGGCGCGGCGCATGGTCTTGGCGCGGTCCACGGCGGGAATGTCGCGCCAGGCCTCGAAGCCCTTTTGCGCGGCCTCCAGGGCACGGTCCAGGTCGGCCTTGCCCGCATGCGCCACGCGCCCGATCTCCTTGCCGGTGGCGGGGTTGTGCACGGCGATGGATTTGCCGTCGGCGGCATCCTGCCATTGGCCGGCGATGAAAAGGCGGGTGCTGGGGTAACTCATTGTGCGAATGCTCCTGCTGTCGGGGGTGGGTGGAAGGAAGAAGGGGGCGAACCCCTGCCGCGGCGGACCCGTCCGCGCGGCGCCAACGGGCAACTATAGGCCCGTTCGCCGGGCCGTGCAGTCCGCGCGGTTACATCCCCAAAGCCCGTGCGGGGCCGGGCCGTGCACACACGGGTACCCGGCGGATCAAGGCCGCGCTGCCGCCACCTGCGCGGGCGCGTCGCCCCAGCCACCGCCCAGCGCGCGGATGAGCCCCACCGTCGCCGTGTACTGCGCGGTGCGCACCTGCAGTGCCTGGCGGCGGTTGCGCAGCTCGCTGCGGCGCGCGTCCAGCAGTTCGAGCTGGCTTACCAGGCCGTTGCGGTAGCGCGAGTCCGACAGCTGCGTGGCGCGCGCGGCGGCCTGCACGGCGCGGCCCTGGGCCTCGGCCTGGCCCGCCAGCAGGCGCAGGGCACCCAGTTGGTCCTCGACCTCGCGGAACGCGGTGAGCACCTGCCCCCGGTGCGCGGCGAGCGCCCCTTCCAAGCGGGCGCGGGCGCCCTCTTCCTGCGCAGCGCGCTGGCCGCCATCGAAGATCGGCAGCGACAGCAACGCGCCGATGCCCCACGACCGGGCCGACCACTTGAACAGGTCGCCCAGCTCGGGCGAGGCGTAGCCGCCGTTGCCCGTGAGCGTGACGGCCGGAAACCACGCCGCCTGCGCCACGCCCACGCGGGCCTGCGCCGCCAGCACCGAGGCCTGCGCCGCCGACACGTCGGGCCGGCGCGCCAGCACCGTGCCGGGCACGCCGGCCGGGATCACGGGCAGCACCGCTTCGCCGGCAGCGCCTGCCGTGCCCGCAGGCGCCACGGCGAAGCCGCTCGCCACGTCACCCACCAGCACGGCCAGGGCGTTGTTCAGCAGCACCTGCTGGCGCTCCAGCGCGAGCGCCTCCGATTCGGTGGCGGCCACTTCCGTCTGCACGCGCGCCAGGTCCAGCTCGGCCACATCACCGGCTTGGTAGCGGCGCTGCGTGAGGCGCAGCGTGTCGCGGTAGGCGGCCAGGCTTTCCTCCACCAGCACGCGCTCGGCCTGCACCGCGCGCCATTGCAGATAGGTCTGCGCCACGTCGGCCTGCACCATGAGCCGCGTGCTCTGCAGCAGCGCATCGCGTGCCTGGGCGTCGAGCCGCGCGGCATCGCTGGCCTGCGACAGGCGGCCGAACAGGTCGAGCTCATACGACACGTTCAGGCCCGCCGTGGCCAGCGTGGCCGGCACCGGGCCGCCCGTGGCGGTGTTGGCGCCCGCCTGCCGCGATACGCCGGTGGACACGCCGACCTGCGGGGCGCGGTTGGCATCGGCCGAGCGCAGCAGCGCCCGCGCTTCGGCCAGCCGCGCGGCGGCCTCCTGCACGGTGGTGTTGCCGCGGCCGGCACGCTCCACCAGGCCGTTCAGCACCGGGTCCTGGAACCCCAGCCACCACTCGCCGCGCGGCTGCGCCTCGGCGGGAGGCGCGGTGGTCCACGACCGCGCGCCGTCGGCCTCGCTGAACGTGGCCGGCACGGCCACGCCCGCATGCTCGGGCGCGGGGGCGACCGGGCTGCTCATGCAGCCGGCCAGCACCAGGGCGGCCGCCAGCGGTGCCAGGCGGGACCAGGACGGCAGAAAAATCGACTTCAAGGGGGCAGTCATCGCACGAACTCCTTCGCTCATTCGTCATGCCCGCGCGGCGACGCCAGCACGGGGTGGGCCACGGCGCCAGCGCCGGTCCCGGGGGTATCGGTCAGGGGCGCGGTGTGGCTGCCGTGCTGCTGCAGCGGCCGGTTGCCGGCCAGGCGGCGCAGCGCCACGTAGAACACCGGCGTGAGGAACAGGCCGAAGGCCGTCACCCCGATCATTCCGGCGAACACCGCCACGCCCATGGCGCTGCGCATTTCGGCGCCGGCACCGGTGGACAGCACCAGCGGCAGCACGCCCATCACGAACGCCAGCGACGTCATCAGGATGGGGCGCAGCCGCAGGCGGCTGGCCTCGATGGCGGCCTGCACCGGCGTGCGGCCGGCAAACTCCAGTTCGCGGGCGAACTCCACGATCAGGATGGCGTTCTTGGCCGACAGCCCCACCAGCACGATGAGCCCGATCTGCGTGAACACGTTGTTGTCGCCGCCTGACAGCCACACGCCCGTCATCGCAGCCAGCAGGCCCATGGGGACGATCAGGATGATGGCGATGGGCAGCGTGAGGCTTTCGTACTGCGCGGCCAGCACCAGGAACACCAGCAGGATGGCGATGGGGAACACCAGCACGGCGGAATTGCCGGCCAGGATTTCCTGGTAGGTCAGCTCGGTCCATTCGAAGCCGATGCCCTGCGGCAGCGTCTCGGCGGCGATGCGCTCGATGGCGGCCTGCGCCTGGCCCGACGAAAAGCCGGGCGCGGGCCCGCCGTTCACGTCGGCCGACAGGAAGCCGTTGTAGCGCATGGCGCGCTCGGGCCCGAAGCTGGGCTCGATCTTCATCAGCGCCGACAACGGCACCATCTCGCCGGTGGTGGAGCGCACCTTGAGCAGGCCCACGTCCTCGGCACGCGCCCGGAAGGCTGCATCGGCCTGAACGCGCACGCTGTAGGTGCGGCCGAACTGGTTGAAGTCGTTGGCGTACAGGCTGCCCAGGTAGATCTGCAGCGTCTCGAAGATGTCCGTCACCGGCACGCCCAGCTGCCGCGCCTTGGTGCGGTCGATGTTGGCGTACAGCTGCGGCACGTTGACCTGCCAGCTCGTGAACAGGCCGGCGAGTTCCGGCGTCTGGTACGCCTTGCCCATGAAGGCCTTCACGGCGGCGTCCATGGCCTCGTAGCCCAGCGAGGCGCGATCTTCGATCTGCAGCTTGAAGCCGCCCGTCGTGCCCAGGCCGGCCACCGGGGGCGGCGGGAACATGGCGATGAACGCATCCTGGATGCTGCCGAAGGCCTGGTTCAACTGGCCCGCGACGGCACCGCCGCTCTGGTCCGCGCGGCCGCGCTCGGCGAAGGGCTTGAGCGTGACGAACACGATGCCCGAATTGGAGCTGTTGGTGAAGCCGTTGATCGACAACCCCGGGAAGGCGATGGCGTCTTCCACGTTCGGGTTCTTCTTGACGATCTCGCCCATGCGGCGGATCACGTCCTCGGTGCGGTCCAGCGTGGCACCGTCGGGCAGCTGCGCGAAGCCCACCAGGTACTGCTTGTCCTGCGCCGGCACGAAGCCGCCGGGCACGACCTTGAACAGGCCCCAGGTCGCGGCCACCAGCGCGGCGTAGATCACCAGCATCAGCGCCTTGCGGCCGATGACGCGCTTGACGCCGCCGCTGTAGGCCTCGGAGCCCCGGTGGAACACGCTGTTGAAGCGGCGGAAGAACCCGCCCAGCACCTTGTCCATGCCGCGCGTCAACGCATCCTTCGGTTCATGGTAGCCCTTGAGCAAGAGCGCGCTCAGGGCGGGCGACAGCGTGAGCGAGTTGATCGCCGAGATCACCGTGGAGATCGCGATGGTCACCGCGAACTGGCGGTAGAACTGCCCCGTGAGCCCGCTGATGAAGGCCAGCGGCACGAACACCGCCACCAGCACCAGCGCGATGGCGATGATGGGACCGGACACTTCGCGCATGGCGCGGTAGGTGGCTTCGCGCGGGGTCAGGCCCGCCTCGATGTTGCGCTCCACGTTCTCCACCACCACGATGGCGTCGTCCACCACGATGCCGATGGCCAGCACCAGCCCGAACAGGGACAGCGCGTTGATCGAAAAGCCCAGCAGGTGCAGCACCGCGAACGTGCCCACCACCGACACCGGCACGGCCAGCAGCGGAATGATGGAGGCGCGCCAGGTCTGAAGGAACAGGATCACCACGATCACCACCAGCGCCACGGCTTCCAGCAGGGTCTGGATGACGGATTGGATGGAGGCGCGCACGAACTGCGTCGGGTCGTAGGCGATGCGGAACTCCACGCCCTCGGGCATGTTCTTTTGCAGCTCGGCCATGGTCTTGCGCACGTTCGACGAGATGTCGAGCGCGTTGGAGCCCGGCGCCTGGAACACGCCCATGCCCACGGCCGGGTCGTTGTTGAGCAGCGAGCGCAGCGAGTAGTCGGCCGCACCCAGCTCCAGCCGGGCCACGTCGCGCAGGCGCGTCACCGCGCCGTCGCTGCCGGTCTTGACGATGATGTCGCCGAACTCCTCTTCGGTCTGCAGGCGGCCCTGCGCATTGATCGACAGCTGCATGTCCACGCCGGGCAGCCCGGGCGACTGGCCCACCACGCCGGCCGCGGCCTGCACGTTCTGGCCGCGGATGGCGGCCACCACGTCGGCTGCCGACAGGCCGCGCTGCGCGACCTTCTGCGGGTCGAGCCAGGCGCGCATCGAATAGTCGCCGCCGCCGAAGATCTGCACCTGGCCCACGCCCTGGATGCGGGCGAGCCGGTCCTTCACATTGAGCACGGCATAGTTGCGCAGGTAGTCGATGCCGTAGCGGCCGTTGGGCGAGACCATGTGCACGACCATGGTCAGATCGGGTGCGCTCTTGACCGTGGTGACGCCCAGCCGACGCACTTCCTCGGGCAGGCGCGGTTCGGCCTGCGAAACGCGGTTTTGCACCAGCTGCTGCGCCTTGTCGGGGTCGGTGCCCAGCGCGAAGGTGACGGTCAGCGTCATCACGCCATCGGTCGTGGCCTGGCTGCCCATGTAGAGCATGCCCTCCACGCCGTTGATGGATTCCTCCAGCGGCGTGGCCACGGTCTCGGCGATCACCTTGGGGTTGGCGCCCGGGTACTGGGCACGCACCACCACGGAGGGCGGCGCCACCTCGGGATACTCGGAGATGGGCAGCGCGCGCAGCGCGATCAGCCCGGACAGGAAGATGAGCACCGACAGCACCCCGGCGAAGATGGGGCGGTCGATGAAGAAGCGAGAGAGATTCATGGTGTTCTTTCGGTGCGCTCCGCGATCACGCCGCGGGCTGCTTGGCAGCGGCGCGGGCCTCGGCGCCATCGCCGGCCATGCCGGCCTTGGCGGTCATGGGCACGTCCTGGGGGGCAACCTGGGCGCCGGGGCGCACGCGCTGCAGGCCGTTGACGACGATGCGTTCGCCGGCCTTCAGGCCCGAGGTGACGACGCGCAGGCCGTTCACCGGCGCGCCCAGCTGCACCTCGCGGTACTCGGCCTTGTTGCCCTCGCCCACCACCATCACGTACTTCTTGTTCTGGTCCGTGCCCACGGCGCGCTCGTTGATGAGCACGGCCTGGGTGTTCTTGACCTGGCCCATGCGGATGCGCGCGAACTGGCCGGGCATCAGCACGCCATCGGCGTTGTCGAACACGGCGCGCACGCGCACCGTTCCGCTGCGGGCATCCACCTGGTTGTCGATGAGCTGCAGGTGCCCGGTGTGCGGCGTGCCGCCGGCCGTGCCCGTGCCCATCTGCACCGGAATGCTCTCGATCAGGGTGCGCGCGCTCTTGCCCGAACGCAGGCCCTCCAGCGCCTTCGCCACGATCTGCTCGTCGGTGTCGAAGCTCGCGTAGATCGGGCTCACCGAGACCAGCGTGGTCAGCACCGGCGCGCCGGCGCCTGCGGCCACCAGGTTGCCCACGGTGACCTCGATGCGGCCCACGCGGCCCGCGACCGGGGCGCGCACCTGGGTGTAGCCCAGGTTCAGCCGCGCCGTCTGCAGCGCGGCCTGCGCGGCGCGCAGGTTGGCGTCGGCCTCGCGCTGGGCATTCATGCGTTCGTCATGCTCGCGCTGGGCGATGGCACGCTCTTCCCACAGGCGCGTCGCGCGCTCCATTTCGCTGCGGGTGTAGGACACGCGGGCCTGCGCGGCGACCACCTGGGCCTCGGCGCGGTCCACCTCGGCGGCGTAGGGCGCGGGGTCCACGGTGACCAGCAGGTCGCCCTGCTTGACCAGCGAGCCTTCGCGGAAATGCACGGCCTGCACGGCGCCGCCCACGCGCGGGCGGATGTCCACGCGCTGCACGGCTTCGAGCCGGCCGGAGAACTCGTCCCACAGCGCGATCTCCTGCTGCAGCACGGCGGCCACCGAGACGGGCACCGCGGGCGGCGCGGCTTCCGGGGCTGGGGATTCGGCATGCGAGCTGGGCAGCCCGAAGAGCGTGCCGCCCGCGGCGGCGATGGCGGCCGCGGCGCCGGCGGCAGCCCACCAGCGGCGACGGGAAGGGGAAGTGTGTTGCGGGTTCATGGTGGAAGTCCTCCGGGTTTTTTCAAAGCAAAAGTCGAAATCGATCGGGCAAGGGTTGCCCCTTCCGGCCCACGGGGGCCAGAAAACAAAAGG
The DNA here is from genome assembly GCF_032929295.1 of Acidovorax sp. BLS4. Classification (NCBI taxonomy): domain Bacteria; kingdom Pseudomonadati; phylum Pseudomonadota; class Betaproteobacteria; order Burkholderiales; family Comamonadaceae; genus Acidovorax; species Acidovorax sp. BLS4. The sequence goes on along the minus strand of NZ_CP136797.1, from coordinate 2,340,436 downwards.
GACGCAGCAAGCAGCGGAAAGGCGGCGAAAGGCGGGTATTGCGGGTCGCCGAAGCGGATCGCAGTATCAAACCTCAACCGGGGTTGAGGTCAATGCACCCCGCTGGTCAGCGCGCGGGCAGATCGGTGGTGGTGAGGGTCAGGGTGCAGGACATCGGGTGGCCTCGAAGAAACGGCTGAACTGCGCCTGAACCTCGGGCGCACAGGGGCATTCGCCCGAACCGGGCTGCAGCAGGGCATCGGGCCACTGGTTCGCCTTGGCGAACACGTGCTGCGTGACTTCCAGTCCCGCCGCCTGCAGCCGGTTGGCGTAGGCGAGGGCTTCGTCGCGCATGGGATCGTCGTCGCCCACCAGCACCAGCGTGTGCGGCAGGCCGGCCAGCCGCTGCGCCATCGCGGGCACGGCATAGGGATGTTCGGCATCGCGGGTGCAGCGCAGGAACTGCAGCCAGCCATCGGCCCACTTGCAGGCGGTCGATTCGCCCATGGCGGCACGCACCGAAGGCGTGGCACCGCACGGGTCGAGCATGGGCGACAGCAGGATCTGTCCGGCCAGCGGCGGATGGGACTGGTCGCGCGCCATCAGCGCCACGCCCGCGGCCAGGTTGCCGCCGGCCTCCTCCCCCGCCACGTACACCCCGGCGCCGGGACCGGCCAGGCGGGTGCGGTGCTTGTGCGCCCACTTGAGCACCAGGTAGCCGGCGTCCACCGGCTGCGGGAAGGGATGGTCGGGCGAGAGCGGGTACGCCACCGACACCACCAGCGCGCCGGCGCGCTCCAGCAGCCGGGCCACCGTGCAGCCGTTGTCCAGATCGCCCGCCACGAAGGCACCGCCATGGAAGTGCACCACCAGCGGCAGCGTTTCCTTGGGCTTCTTGCGGCCGTACATGCGCACGGACACTTCCTGCCCCTTGGCCACCTCAATGGTGGTGTCGGTGCAGGTGGAGGGCGATGGCGATGGGGTGAAGGTGCTGGACATGGCGGTGACCGGACAAGACCGGGTGATGTGAAATGTAGCGACGCAGCCGCCGACGATAAACCAGCCAAATGCCACAGCTCTGTTTCCGATTGCCGAACAATCGGCGGCACGGGCCCGTGTGAGAATTCCTTGGCCCCATTCGGGGCCAGAGAGAACAAGGAGGGCCCATGGACCAGATCCAGGCCATGCGGGTTTTTGCAAGGGTGGTGGAGGCAGGCACGTTCACGCGGGCGGCCGATTCGCTGCAATTGCCCAAGGCAACCATCACCAAGTACGTGCAGGCGCTCGAGGCGCGGCTGCGCGTGAAGCTGCTCAACCGCACCACGCGGCGCGTGACCGTCACGGCCGATGGCGCGGCCTACTACGACCGCACGGTGCGCCTGCTCGCCGATTTCGACGACATCGAGGCGAGCATGACGCACGCGCGCGCCACGCCCAGCGGCCGGCTGCGCGTGGACGTGGGCACTTCGGTGGCGCGGCTGCTCATCATTCCGCGGCTGGAGGAGTTCCATGCGCGGTTTCCCGACATCCAGATCGACCTGGGCGTGAGCGACCGGCCGGTGGATTTGATCGGCGACAACGTCGATTGCGTGATCCGCGGCGGCGAGCTGACCGACCAGTCGCTGGTGGCACGGCGCATCGGCAACCTGGCCTTCGTCACCGTGGCCGCGCCCTCCTACCTGGAGCGCTACGGCACGCCCACCCACCCCCTCGATCTGGAGGGCGACCACAAGAGCGTGATCTATTTCTCGCCGCTGTCCACCCGCCGCTATCCGCTGGAGTTCGTGCGCGACGGCGAGATGATCGAGGTCACCGGGCCCTCGCAACTGGCGGTGAACGAGTCCAACGCGTACTCGGCGGCGCTGGTCGCGGGGCGCGGCGTGGGGCAGATCACGCTGTTCCAGGCGGCCCGGCAACTGGAGCGTGGCGACCTCGTGCGGCTGCTGCCCGAGTGGTCCATTCCGCCCATCCCGATCTACGTGGTGTACCCGCCCAACCGGCACCTGAGCGCCAAGGTGCGGGCCTTCGTGGACTGGGCGGCCGAGCTGTTCGCCAGCGAGCGGTATCTGCAGACCTGAACGTTTGCTATATTTTTCATAGCCAAATGCCCTAGTATCCATTGCACTGGGGCCCTTTTTGATGCATACCCGCGCGAGGCCGCCCTCCACCGGCCGCGCGGGGCCGTATGCTCCCGGCATGACCGAACCCGAAGTCCCCGAGCCCGGCGAAACCCCCGCCCCCAGCGCCACCAACGCGCCCTCCACCCCGAACGCCACGCCACCCGCGCCACCGGCCAGGCAGCCGCGCAACCCCCTGCACGGCATCACACTCGAAGCCATCGTGGTCGCGCTGCACGACTACTACGGCTGGGAAGGCCTGGCGCAGCGCGTGGCGCTGCGCTGCTTCGAAAGCGATCCCAGCGTGGCGTCCAGCCTGAAGTTCCTGCGCAAGACACCCTGGGCGCGCGAGAAGGTCGAGAGCCTGTACCTGTTCATGCTGCGCGAGCACAAGCGCCAGGGCGGCGGGCCGGGCTGAACGCGGCCGGCCCTCACAACCCATCCCCGACGACCCATTCGCGCTGCGCCAGCGCAACTCAGGCGCCCGGGCCGTGCGTTCGTCGCAATCGGCTCGCGGCGGCAGGCCCCGGTGGGCACATTGGAGGCACGGAGAGGCACACGCCTGTCCTGATCCCCCAACCCGCCCCAGGAGCCTTCCATGCCCACCGTTTTCGACCGCCGCAACACCACCGCCTCGCCCCACGCCCTGGCGCGCACGGCCCTCGCCGCCTACGCCCTGCTGGCCGGCTCCCTGGCCATGGCCCAGACCAGCACGCCACAGGATGCGGCCACCGCAGCCGCGACCGCGCCCCGAGTGGTTGCGATGGATGCCCCCGCAGGCCGCACGCGCGCCGAGGTGATCGCCGAGCTGCAATGCGCGCGGGCCTCGGGCGAACTGGAGGCCATGGCGATGCAGTCCTATGGCATGCCCACCCCGCCCGTGAACCGGGCCGTGCCCGAATGCGCCGCAGCGGGCGGCACGGCCGTGGCCGGCAGCGCCGCCTCGCGCCCGGCCCCATGAGCCGCGGCGGGCCGTGACTCAGGCCGGCACGGGCACCAGGAAGTCGCGGCTGATGCCCGCGCCCAGTTCGTTCACCCGGTCCAGGAACTGCGTGAGGTACGCATGCAGCCCGGTGGACAGGATCTCGTCGATGCGGCCGTAGCGCAGGTCGGCCAGCAGCCGGCCCGCCTTGCGCTGGGTCTCCGACGACTGGTCGTTGGCCACCACCGCCAGGTTCTCACCCACCTCGTGCAGGCTGGCGTGCAGCGAGCGCGGCATGTCGCGGCGCAGGATGAGCAGGTCGGCCACGCGCTCGGGCGTGATGACGTCGCGGTACACGCGGCGGTACACCTCGAACGCCGACACGCTGCGCAGGATGGCGCTCCAGTGGTAGAAGTCGAACTCCTGCGGCGCGGCGCGGCTGCGGTCGCGCGTGCCCGAGCCGTGGAAATCGCTCTGCACCGCGTGGAACTTCACGTCCAGCAACCGCGCAGTGTTGTCCGAGCGTTCGAGGAACGTGCCCAGCCGCAGGAAATGGAACGCCTCGTCCTGCAGCATGGTGCCCAGCGTCACCCCGCGCGACAGGTGCGAGCGGTACTTGACCCATTCGAAGAACTGGCCCGGATCGCGCTCGAACAGGCTGCCTTCGAGCTGGCGGTGCAGTTCCAGCCAGGTCTGGTTCTGCGTCTCCCACACCTCGGTGGTGAGCGCCCCGCGCACGGCCCGGGCGTTCTCGCGCGCGGCGCGCAGGCACGACAGGATGGACGACGGGTTGTTGCCATCGCGCACCATGAACTCCAGCACCCCTTCGCGCGTAACCTCGCCGTGCCGCGCGGTATAGGCGGGGATCAGCTCGCTGATCGACAGCAGGCCCAGCCAGCTCTCCTGCGCCACGTCGGCCGACTGCGGGAGCAGCGAGGTCTCGTAGCTCACGTTGAGCATGCGGGCAGTGTTTTCTGCCCGCTCGGTGTAGCGGGACATCCAGAACAAGTGATCGGCAGTGCGGCTCAGCATGCGGCCTCCCCGGGCAGAAAACCCCGCACGCGCTGCGCGCGCACGCGGTGTGTTGACGAAAGCCCGCCTGCAGCGGCCTTTTCCGCCCGCTCGGTATAGCGGGACATCCAGAACAAGTGATCGGCAGTGCGGCTCAGCATGCGGTCTCCCCGGCAGAAATTTCGAAACGAAGGGTCTGATGCGTCATGCAACGCTCCCTTCTTCTCCCAGCACCCAGGTGTCCTTGGTGCCCCCGCCCTGCGATGAATTCACCACGAGCGAGCCCTCCCTGAGCGCGACGCGCGTCAGGCCGCCGGCGGCCATCTGCACCTTCTGGCCGCTCAGCACGAAGGGGCGCAGATCGATGTGGCGCGGGGCGATGCCCGATTCCACGTAGGTCGGGCAGCTGGAGAGCGAGAGCGTGGGCTGGGCGATGTAGCCCGAGGGGTTGGCCAGCACCGCGGCGCGGAACTCCTCGATCTCGGCTTTCGTCGCGGCCGGGCCGATCAACATGCCGTAGCCGCCGGCGCCGTGCACTTCCTTCACGACCAGTTCGTGCAGGTGGTCCAGCACGTAGGCCAGGTCGTCGGGCTTGCGGCACACCCAGGTGGGCACGTTGGCGAGGATGGGCTCCTCGCCCAGGTAGAAGCGGATCATGTCGGGCACGTAGGGGTAAACCGACTTGTCGTCGGCGATGCCCGTGCCCACGGCGTTGCAGATCGCCACGTTGCCCGCGCGGTAGGCGTTCATGAGACCCGCGCAGCCCAGGGTGGAGGTGGGCCGGAAGACCTGGGGGTCGAGAAAGTCGTCGTCCACGCGGCGGTAGATCACGTCCACCTGCTTGAGGCCGCGCGTGGTGCGCATGTACACGAAGTTGTCCTTGACCACGAGGTCCTGGCCCTCGACCAGTTCCACGCCCATCTGCTGCGCGAGGAAGGCGTGCTCGAAGTACGCGCTGTTGTACATGCCGGGCGTGAGCACCACCACCGTCGGCTGCGCCGTGGCGGCGGGAGCGCTCGCGCGCAGGGTGTCCAGCAGCAGGTCGGGATAGTGGGCGACCGGCGCCACGCGGTGCGTGCGGAACAGCTCCGGGAAAAGCCGCATCATCATCTTGCGGTTTTCCAGCATGTACGACACGCCCGAGGGCACGCGCAGGTTGTCTTCCAGCACGTAGTAGATGCCGTTGCCGCTCGCGTCCGGGGCGCGCACGATGTCGATGCCGGCGATGTGCGCGTACAGGTCGCGCGGCACGTCCACGCCGGCCATCTCGGGCCGGTACTGGGCGTTCTTGAGGATCAGGTCCGAGGGGATGATGCCGGCGTGCAGGATGTCCTGGCCGTGGTAGACGTCGTGGATGAAGCGGTTGAGCGCCGTGACGCGCTGCACCAGCCCCTGCTGCATGCGCGCCCACTCGTGCGCGGGGATGATGCGGGGGATCAGGTCGAAGGGAATGAGCCGCTCGGTGCCGGCGCCGTCCTCGTCCTTGGCGCCGTACACCGCGAAGGTGATGCCCACCCGGCGGAAGATCATCTCGGCCTCGGCGCGGCGCGCCTGCATGGCCTCGTCTGGCTGGCCCGACAACCATTGGCCGTAGCGCTTGTAGTGGGGGCGCACGTCGCTGCCGTCGAACGGCAGCATCGTGTACATCTCATCGAACTTCTGCATAACTGGTGCCTCCTGCAACCAGCATAGCAAGTTGTGAGCCGGGTTTTGGCGACCAGCGGGCCCGGGCGCGTTTTACCGCTCGCACGCCGGGGTGATGGCGCGCCGTCCTCACGGCAACGGGGCAGGCGCGTGGTGCCAGTAGCGCCGGCCCGCGTCGCGTTCGCACCGCCATTGTCCGGGCGCCTCGGACGCCCAGGTGGCGGCGCCGCAGCGCGGCGAATCGAGCAGCACGGCGCCCCGCTCGCGGTACCGCGCCACCACCTCCGGCGCGGGGTGGCCGAATCGGTTGCGGTAGCCGGCCTGCACCAGCGCGGTGCGGGGCCGGGCCGCATCCAGCAGCGCGGGCGTGGAAGACGTCTTGCTGCCGTGGTGCGGCACCAGCAGCACATCGACCGGCGCGATGGCGCCACGCGCCACCAGCGCGGCCTCCTGCGCCTGCTCGATGTCGCCCACCAGCAGCGCGGACGGCGCGGCGCCCTGCCCCGAGGTGCCTTGCGGCGCCGGCGCGGCCGTGATCCGCAGCACGCAGCTCAGGGTGTTGGGCCGCACGGCAGGCCGGGGCCCGTCGGATGGCAGCGATGCCTGCGCCTGCGCCTCCAGCGGGTGCAGCACCTCGAACAGCACGCCGTCCCAGGCCCACCGCTGGCCCGACAGGCACGGCGCCGCGGGGCGCAGTTGCTGCAGGGCGTGCTCATTCTCGATCGAACCCATGAGCCCCGCCTGCGGCTGCTGCGCCAGCACGGCGGCGGCCCCGCCGGTGTGGTCGGTGTCGCGGTGGCTCAGCATCAGCAGGTCGATGCGCTCGCCCATGCTGCGCAGCAGCGGCACCAGCACGCGGTCGCCCGCATCGCTGTCCAGCCCATAGCGGGGCCCCGCGTCGTACAGCATGGCGTGGCGCGCGGTGCGCACCAGCACGGCCTGGCCCTGCCCCACGTCGGCGGCCAGCAGGTCGAACTGGCCCGGCGGCGGGCGGTGCGGCTGCCACCACAGCACGGGGATCAGCAGCGGCACGCCCAGGGCCCGCAACGGCCAGGGCCAGCGCAAGGCCAGCAGCGTGCCGCCCGCCACCCCGGCCACGCCCGCCCACACCGGAGCGGCGGGCAGCGACACCGCGGCCCACGGCAACGCGGCCAGCCACTGCAGCAGGCCGGCAAACGGCAGCACGCACCACGCGGCGGCGGTCCACAGCGGCGCCCACAGGGTGCCGGCCAAAGCCAGCGGGGTGACCAGCAGCGTGATCCAGGGAATCGCCACCAGGTTGGCCAGCAGGCCGACGACGGACACCTGCCCGAACAGCAGCAGCGTGAGCGGCGTGAGGGCGAGCGTGACCACCCACTGCTCGCGCAGCATGGCGGCCAATCGGCCCAATGCCCTAGATTCATTTGCCTCCTTTGCTATTGAATCAGTAGCAAAAAGCACCGCCACCGCGACGAAGCTCAGCCAGAACCCCGCCTGCAGCAGCGCCCAGGGATCGGCCAGCACGACCACCGCGCAGGCCAGCAGCCAGACCTGGGGCCAGGGCCAGCGCCGCCCGGAAAGCCGCAGCAGCGCCACGGTGGCCAGCATGCACACCGTGCGCTGCGCCGGCACGCCCCAGCCGCTGAACACGGCATAGGCCCAGGCCAGCAGCACGCCCCCGGCCAGCGCCGCCGTCGGCGCCGGCAGGGCCAGGCACCAGCGCGGCACGCGGCGCCACAGCGCACCGACCACTGCGGCAGCCAGCCAGGCGAACAGCGTGATGTGCAGGCCCGAGATGCTGACCAGGTGCGCCACGCCCGTGGCCCGGAACACGTCCCAGTCGGCCCGGTCGATCGCGCGCTGGTCGCCGGTGACCAGCGCGGCCACCACGCCCGCTGCGCGGGTGCGGGCGGCGTTGCCGCCTTCGTCCAGGCCCGTGCCGACATCGACCGGCGCGAGATGGGCCAGGATGGCATCGCGCACCGCCTGGCGCGCCCGCTGCACCGGGTAACGCCAGGTCGCCTCCAGCCGGCGGGGCGGTTCGTCCCGCGCGCCGGTGCGCACGTAGCCGGTGGCCTGCACGCCCTGCTCCCACCACGCCAGCTCGGCATCGAAACCGTGCGGGTTGCGCAGGCCGTGGGGTGCCTTCAGGCGCACGGTCATGCGCCAGCGCTCGCCAGCCTGCACCTGGGTGGACAGCCGCCGCACGTCCGCCGCGCCAGCGGCCTCGCCGAAGGTGCCCACGTACCAGGCCACATCGATCACCGGCGGCACCGCGACCGCCTGGCCCTCCAGCACCGCCGATTCCACCGCCATGCGCAGGCGCACGCCGGATTCGCCGGTCTGCGGCATGGCAGCCACCACGCCCACGATGGCAACGTCGCGGCCTTCCAGCGCCGGCGGCAAGGCCCCCTGCAGGAACAGCAGCGCCCGCAGCCCCGTCGCGCCGCCCATGAAGACCAGGCCGCAGGCCAGCATCCACCCGCGCGAGCCGCACCAGGCAAGCCGCCGCACGCGGCCCGACGGCACCACCGCCGCCACGGCCCCCAGCAGCCCGCCCAGCGCCGCCGCCGCATAGGCGGCCAGCGGCCACAACGTCGCCTGCGTGAGCTGCAGCGCCGCTCCCGCGAGCACCCCGGCCAGCCACCAGGGCCAGCGCCAGGGGCGCGCCATGGCAGGCGTGGCAAGGACGGCAGAGGCGGGAGACGGCTGCGGCATGCGCGCATGCTAATGGCGGTCGACGGCAGCGTTTCCTTTTCGCTACAGCCCGGTGCTTTCCGCCTATTGGCATAGCCCAACTTCATGGCCAATCTAGGGTCGATTCACCTTTACTTTTACAGAATGTTGCTTATCATTTGAATCATATTTATCAAATAACCCATTTGGAGTGCCCTATGTCGCTGCGAAATCTCACCGTCAAAGCCCAGTTGACGCTTTCCTTCGGGGTGCTGGCCTTGCTCGTACTGCTGGCCTCCAGCGTGGCGGTGTGGGGGCTGAACGGGGCTAACGAGAACTTCAGCGATTACGTGCACGGCGTGGCCGCCCGCGCCAAGCTGTCCGAGCAGATACGCATGGCGGTGGACCGCCGGGCCATCGCGGCCCGCAACCTGGTGCTGGTGAAGAGCGATGCCGACGTGGCGGTGGAGAAGGCGGCGGCGATTGAGGCGCACAAGGACGTGCAGGCCAACATGGCCAAGCTGAAAGACATGGTCAGCCACGGCGAGGTCCCCCCGGCCATCAGGACCCTGGTGGGTGAGATCGACAAGGTGGAGCAGGCCTACGGCACCGTGGCCCTGGACATCATCAACCTGGCCGTGTCGGGCCAGCGTGAGCAGGCCACCACCAAGATGAACGCGGAATGCCGCCCCCTGCTGGCCGCGCTGATCGCCAAGACGAACGAATACTCGCTCGCCACGGACCAGCGGGCGACCGCCATGGTCAAGGAGGCGGAGGCCGAGTTCCGGTGGCAGCGGTCCCTGCTGCTGGGCGCCTGCCTGCTGGCCTTCGCCGCAGCGGCCATCGCCGGCGTGCTGATCACGCGCAGCCTCACCCGCTCGCTGGGCGCAGAGCCTTCCGAACTGAGTTCCGCGGCCCAGCGCGTGGCGCAGGGCGACCTGTCCGACATGGCCGGCCTGTCCAACGCCCTGCCCGGCAGCGTGCTGGCCTCGCTGGGCACCATGCAGCAGAGTCTGGTGTCCATCGTGGCGGAGGTGCGCAACGCCAGCGACTCCATCGCCACCGGATCGATGGAAATCTCCACGGGCAACACCGACCTGAGCCAGCGCACCGAAGAACAGGCCAGCGCGCTGGAGCAGGTGGCATCCACCATGGAACAGTTCAGCACCACGGTGCGCAACAACGCCGACAACGCCAAGCAGGCCGATCAGCTGGCCCAGGACGCGACCACGGTGGCCACCCAGGGCGGCGGCGTGGTGACCCAGGTGGTCAAGACCATGAAGGACATCAACGACAGCTCGCGGCAGATCTCCGACATCATCGGCGTGATCGACGGCATCGCCTTCCAGACCAACATCCTCGCCCTGAACGCCGCCGTGGAAGCCGCCCGGGCCGGCGAGCAGGGCCGGGGCTTCGCCGTGGTGGCCTCCGAGGTGCGCAGCCTGGCCGGCCGTTCGGCCGACGCCGCCAAGCAGATCAAGGGCCTGATCGGCACCAGCGTGGAGCGGGTGTCGCAGGGCTCCGAACTGGTGGACGAGGCCGGCCGCACGATGCAGGAAGTGGTCGGCGCGATCCAGCGCGTGACCGAAATGGTGGCGCAGATCCGCGGTGCCAGCGCCGAGCAGAGCGCCGGCGTCGGGCAGATCAGCCAGGCCATCAGCCAGATCGACCAGACCACGCAGCAGAACGCCGCGCTGGTGGAAGAAAGCGCCGCCGCCGCGCAGAGCCTGGAGCAGCAGACGCGCCGGCTGGTGGACGCGGTCGCGATCTTCAAGCTCGATGCCCAGGCCGTGCTGTCCGCCCCCGGCCAGCCCGCCCTGCGCAGCCCCGCCAAGGCCGCCCTGCCCCCGGCCTTCCAGCCACGCCGCCCGGCCCTCGCCTGAGCGGGCGGCCACGGGATGAACGATCCCGGCGCGTGAGCGGGACCAGCGCGCCCCAGGTGCCGGCGCCGCCGCGAGGAACGGCGAACGCAGAGAACCGCCAGCCGGTTGTGCAACACTTGCGCGCTGCGCCGCAGGCCCCCGGGGGCTTGCGGCCTTTTTCTGCCTTCTCACTCCTCCCGTTGCCAAGGAACACCATGAGCGTTTACGACAAGCTGAAAGAACTCGATATCACCCTGCCCCCCGTCTCGGTCCCCGCCGCGGCCTACGTGCCCTACGTGCAGACCGGCAACCTGGTGTTCCTGAGCGGACACATCGCGCGCAAGGACGGCAAGCCCTGGGCCGCGCAGTTCGGCCGCAGCATCACCACCGAAGAAGGCAAGGCGGCCGCGCGGGCCGTGGCCATCGACCTGCTGGGCACGCTGCATGCGGCCACCGGTGGCGACCTGAACCGGGTCAAGCGCATCGTCAAGGTGATGAGCCTGGTCAATTCGACGGGCGAGTTCACCGAACAGCATCTGGTGACCAACGGCGCGAGCGAACTGTTCGGCCAGGTGTTCGGCGACCGGGGCGTGCACGCCCGCAGCGCCTTCGGCGTGGCGCAGATCCCCATGGGTGCGTGCGTCGAAATCGAATTGATCGCCGAACTGGGCTGATCGCGCGCCCTCGTTGGCGCAAGGGGTGGCTGGCGCAGGCCTGGGCCTGGGGCACCCACCCCGTCGAGACCGGGACCTGCCAGCGCTGCGGGTCACCCCTGTTTTCGACGGCCATCCCCGCGATGGCCCCACGGCCGGCAGCCCCCTGATGCATCGGGGGCTTCGCATCCGGTGCGTGTCAATGATTCCCTAGAACGACGTCCAGTCATCGTCCCCACCGCCCGCCGTCGCGCGTGCTGCGGCTGCGGGCTTCGGGGCAGGCGCGCTGCCCTTCGGTGGGGGCGGACTGGCAGGCGCGGGGCGGCCGCCTGCGGCCGCTGCGCTGGCCGATGATGCGCCTGCCGCCTGGAGCGCCGGCGCAGGCGTTGGCCTGGCCCCCTGGGCCGGAATCTTGGCCGACGCCTTTGACGGTGCGGCAACGGCACGCGGTGAGGGGTTCGGTGCCGGACGCGGTGCAAGGCGCGCTGCCGGCGCGGCCACCGGGGCCGACGCCGCCGCGGCACCCGGCGCAAAACCCACCCCGTGATCCACCCGGAACACCGACACGGTGCGGGTCAACTGGTCCGCCTGCTCGCGCAGGCTCTGGGCCGCAGCAGCGCTCTGCTCCACCAGCGCCGCGTTCTGCTGCGTCATCTGGTCCAGGTGGCCGACGGCCTGGTTCACCTGCGAGATGCCGGCGCTCTGCTGCGACGTCGCGGCCGTGACCTCGCCGATCATGTCGGCCACGCGCTGCACGGACTGCACGATGTCCGCCATCGTGGCGCCCGCGTCCTGCACCAGGCGCGAGCCCGCATGCACCCGCTCCACCGAGGCGCCGATCAGGCCCTTGATCTCGCGCGCGGCCTCGGCGCTGCGCCCGGCCAGCAGGCGCACCTCGCCCGCCACCACGGCGAAGCCCCGGCCCTGCTCGCCGGCCCGCGCGGCCTCGACCGCGGCGTTGAGCGCCAGGATGTTGGTCTGGAAGGCAATGCCATCGATCACACCGATGATGTCCTCGATCCTGCGGCTGCTTTGCTGGATCTCCTCCATGGTGGCCACCACCTGCGCCACCACCTCGCCGCCGCGCCGCGCCACGCCCGAGGCGCCCTCGGCCAGGCCGCTGGCCTCCCGGGCGCTGCCGGCGCTTTGCTGCAGGGTGCTGGAGAACTGCTCCATGGTCGCGGCGGTCTGCTGCAGGTTGCTGGACGTCTGCTCGGTGCGTGCCGATAGATCCTGGTTGCCCGCGGCGATCTCCGCGCTGGCGATGGCGATGCTGTCGGTGCTGCGGCGCACCTGCTGCACCACGCGACCCAGCGAATCGCCCATGGTCTGCAGCGAGCGCAGCAGGTCGCCCAGCTCGTCGCCCCGCACCGAGGCCTGCGTGCCACTCAGGTCACCGCCCGCGATGCGCGCGGCCAGCGCGTTGGCCTCGGCCAGCGGCTGCTGGATGCTGCGGATCAAAAAATAAGCCCCCGCCACCATGCCCGCCACCAGCAGCGCCACGGCCAGGGCGCCCATGCGCACGGTCACGAGCCGCTCCGCGGCCACGGCCTGCTGCCCGGCCTGGGCATTGCGCTGCTGCAGCTGCACGAAATCGCGCAGCGTCTGCAGATAGGCGGACACGGCCGGGTTGTAGCTTTGCTTGACCAGCGTGGTGGCTTCGGCCTGCTGTCCCCCGGCCTTCAGCTGGCGGGCCCGCGTGCGCAGGTCGATCGTGACCTTGCGCGCGTTGGCGATGGTGGCCATCTGCGCCTTGTCGGCCTCTGACAGCGGCAAGGCCTCCAGCGATTTCTGCACCTCGGTGATCTGCGCGGACGTGGCCGCGATCAGGTCCTTGAACTCCGCCTCCACGGCCGGATCGCTGCTCACGATGACGGCCTGCGTGCGCGCGGCGTTGGTCTCGGTAAGCCCGGCCCAGCGCAGGGCCGCTTCCACCCGCATGGCCATGTCGGCCGTGACCTGCGCGGAGCGGGCCTGCGTGGCGGCCGAGCGGTAGGCCGAAGTGCCGACCACGGCGGCCAGCGCGATCACGATCGCGGCGACAGCCCCCCAGAGCTTGTGGGAAATGCGCAGATTCTTCATGGCCGATCTCCGTTGGCTCCAACAACCCAGGAAAGAGGTCTCCATGGTGCGCATGGTTGGGTGGCCTTGTGCAGGGCACAAACCCTTGGGCGCGGGCCCGCGCGCCTGCGCAGCCCCAGCGCCCGTCGCCGCGGGCCGCTGGGCGGCTGCGCGGCGACCGGGGGGTTATTCGACCCGGAACACCGCCGACGGCTTGAAGCCCAGATCGGCGGCCTTGCCCTTGCGCCCGCGCGGCGAGCGGGCGTTGTTCAGCGAACGGATCTCCAGCGTCTCCTCGCGCTCCTTGCCGCCGCGCCCCAGGCCTTCCAGGCGGATGCTGCGCGTGTACGCCACTGCGCCCGCCAGCGTGTCCTTCGGCTCCAGGTCGATCAGCATCAGGCCCCGGCCGCCGTTGGCCATGGTCTTGAGCTCGCCGATCTCGAAGGTCAGGATGCGTCCGCCCGCCGATGCGCAGGCCACGTGCGTGGCCGGCGCCAGCAGTTGCGCGCCACTGGTGCCCCAGGCGTGGGACGGGCGGCACACGGTCTCGCCCTCGCCCAGCGAGAGGAAGGCCTTGCCGCCCCGCTGGCGCGCCGTCATGTTCTCGACCGAGGCGAGGAAGCCGTAGCCGCCCGAGCCCGCCAGCAGCAGCGTGGCGACCGCCGGCCCGGCGAAATAATGCAGCAGCTGCGTGCCCGACTCCAGCTCGATGAGCGTGGTGACCGGCTGGCCATCGCCGCGCGCGCCGGGCAGCAGCGACACCGCCACCGAGTACACCCGGCCGTTGCTGCCGAAGGCCAGCAGCGTGTCGACCGTGCGGCATTCGAAGGTGGCATACAGGCCGTCGCCCGCCTTGAAGGCGAAGCTGCCCGGCTCGTGCCCATGGCCGCTGCGCGCGCGCACCCAGCCCTTTTGCGAGACGACCACGGTCACGGGCTCGTCCACCACGCGCACCTCCGCGATGGCCTTCTTCTCGGCCTGGATGAGCGTGCGGCGCGCATCGGCGAAGGTCTTGGCGTCGGCCTCGATCTCCCGGATCATCAGGCGCCGCAGCGAACCGGGGTTGCCCAGGATGTCCTCCAGCTTGCCCTGCTCGGCGCGCAGCTCCTTCAGCTCCTGCTCGATCTTGATGGCCTCCAGCCGCGCCAGCTGGCGCAGGCGGATTTCCAGGATGTCCTCGGCCTGCCGGTCCGACAGCGCGAAGCGCGCGATCAGCGCCGCCTTGGGCTCGTCGCTCGCGCGGATGATGGCGATCACCTCGTCGATGTTGAGCAGCACGATCTGCCGCCCTTCGAGGATGTGGATGCGGTCCAGCACCTTGCCCAGGCGGTGCTGCGAGCGCCGCACGATGGTGCCCTGGCGAAAGGCGATCCATTCCTCCAGCATCTTGCGCAGCGACTTCTGCACTGGCTTGCCGTCCAGCCCCACCATGGTCAGGTTGATGGGCGAGGAGGTCTCCAGGCTGGTGTGCGCCAGCAGCGTGGTGATCAGTTCCTGCTGCGGCACCTTGCCGGTCTTGGGCTCGAACACCAGGCGCACCGGCGCGTCCTTGCTGGACTCGTCGCGCACGGCATCGAGCACGGCCAGCACGCTGCCCTTGAGCTGCACCTGGTCCTGCGACAGGGCCTTCTTGCCGGCCTTGACCTTGGGGTTGGTGATCTCCTCGATCTCCTCCAGCACCTTCTGCGTGCTGACGCCGGGCGGCAGCTCGGTCACGATGAGCTGCCACTGGCCGCGCGCGAGGTCTTCGATCTTCCAGCGCGCGCGCACCTTGAGGCTGCCGCGCCCCGTGCGGTAGGCGTCGGCGATGTCGCCCGCCGTGCTGATGATCTGGCCGCCGCCGGGGTAGTCCGGCCCGGGCACGATGGCCATCAGCTCCGCCTCGGACAGCTGCGGCGCCTTGATGAGCGCCACGCAGGCATCGGCGATCTCGCGCAGGTTGTGGCTGGGGATTTCGGTCGCCAGGCCCACCGCGATGCCGCTGGCGCCGTTGAGCAGCGCGAACGGCAGGCGCGCGGGCAGCTGGCGCGGCTCCTGCGTGCTGCCGTCGTAGTTGGGCATGAAATCAACCGTGCCCTCGTCGATCTCGTCGAGCAGCAGGCTGGTGATGCGCGACAGCCGCGCCTCGGTGTAGCGCATGGCCGCGGCGCCATCGCCGTCGCGGCTGCCGAAGTTGCCCTGGCCATCGATCAGCGGGTAGCGCTGGTTGAAGTCCTGCGCCAGGCGCACCAGCGCGTCGTAGGCCGACTGGTCGCCGTGGGGGTGGAAACGGCCCAGCACGTCGCCCACCACGCGGGCGCTCTTGACCGGCTTGGCCGCCACGTTGCGGGTCGGGCCCGAATACCCCAGGCCCATGCGGTCCATGGAGTAGAGGATGCGGCGCTGCACGGGCTTGAGGCCGTCGCACACGTCGGGCAGCGCGCGGCCCTTGACCACGGACAGGGCATATTCCAGGTAGGCGCGCTGGGCGTAGCCGGCCAGGCCCAGGCTGTCGTCCGATTCGGGCGGGGAAAGATCGAGAGGGGTTTGGTCGCTCATTCGGGAAATCGAAGGTCAAGGGGCGCGCGGGGCGCCGACGGTGCGGACCGGCAGGCCGGCCGCAGCGCTTTGGGAAGGGGTGTCATCGGAACCGGCGCCCAGTTCCATGCGCACGCGGCCCGGCGTGGCCCGGTGGGCCAGCAGCGGTGCCGGGGGCTTGAGCTGGGCATACAGGCCCAGCACGCTTTTCACGTAGTTCTGCGTTTCGCGGTAGGCCGGAATTCGGTTGCCGGCGCGCTGCACGGCGCCCTCGCCCGCGTTGTAGGCGGCCAGCGCCAGGTCGGTGCGGCCGTCGAAGAGGTCCAGCAGGTGCCGCAGGTAGCGCGTGCCGGCCGACACGTTGATCGCCGGTTCGGTGAGCTTTTGCTCCACCGAGCGGCGCGCCTCGCCCGCCACGCCGAAGCGGGACGCCGTGGCGGGCATGAGCTGCATCAGCCCCACCGCGCCCCTGGGCGATACGGCGCGCGCGTCGAAGCCCGATTCGGTGGCGATCAATGCCTGCAGCAGTTCGTAGTCCACGCCGTTCTGGCTGGCCGATGCGCGCAGGTGGTGCTTGACGCGCTTGTAGTCGGGGGAGATGTCGAAGAAGGCCAGCAGCCGGGCACCGGACGGCGTGGCCGCGGTGGCGCCCGCGGATGCCGCCGCCGGGCCGTCGCGGGTGGAGTCGAAATCGTTGCCGCGAAAGAACAGCCCGTAGCGCCCGTCCACCTGCTCGGCCGCGAAGTGGGTCACGCCGCGCTCGTCCACATAGGCCCACAGGTCGGCGCGCGCCGCTTGCTGCAAAAACAATAGCAGCATGCCGGCGCAAACCATGCGCCAGAGGCCTGAAAGGCCCGAACGTCCGAACCGGTCGCGCCAGGCCATGGCTCAGATGTCCACTTCCACGGCGTCGCCGTGCAGTTCCATCAGTTCGCGGCGCGCGGCGGCCTCGCCCTTGCCCATCAGCTTGGTGATGAGGCCCTCGGTGGCGGCGAAGTCCATGTCGCCCAGCTGCACGGGCAGCAGGCGGCGCGTGTCGGGGTTGAGCGTGGTTTCCCACAGCTGCTCGGCGTTCATCTCGCCCAGGCCCTTGAAGCGGCTGATCTGGCACTTCTCGCGCGCCACGCCGTCCTTGGCGCATTTGTCGAGAATGGCCACCAGCTCGCCCTCGTCCAGCGCATACATCTTGGAGGCCGGCTTCTTGCCGCGCGCCGGCACGTCCACGCGAAACAGCGGCGGGCGTGCCACGTAGATGTGGCCGGTCTCGATGAGTTTCGGAAAATGGCGGAAGAACAGGGTGAGCAACAGCACCTGGATGTGCGAGCCGTCCACGTCGGCATCGGACAGGATGCAGACCTTGCCATAGCGCAGGCCCGAGAGGTCGGGCGAATCGTTGGGTCCGTGCGGGTCCACGCCGATGGCCACGGAAATGTCGTGGATCTCGGTGTTCCCGAAAAGCCGGTCGCGGTCCACCTCCCAGGTGTTGAGCACCTTGCCGCGCAGCGGCAGGATGGCCTGGCTTTCCTTGTCGCGGCCCATCTTGGCGCTGCCGCCGGCCGAGTCGCCCTCGACCAGGAAGACCTCGTTGTGGGCGAGGTCGCGGCTCTCGCAGTCGGTGAGCTTGCCGGGCAGCACGGCCACGCCGGAGCCCTTGCGCTTTTCGACCTTCTGGCCGGCCTTCTGGCGCGTCTGCGCGGCCTTGATGGCCAGCTCGGCCAGCTTCTTGCCATAGTCGACGTGCTGGTTCAGCCACAACTCGAGCGCCGGGCGCACGAAGCCGCTCACCAGCCGCACCGCGTCGCGGGAATTCAGCCGCTCCTTGATCTGGCCCTGGAACTGCGGGTCCAGCACCTTGGCCGACAGCACGTAGCTGGCGCGGGCGAAGACGTCCTCGGGCAGCAGCTTGACGCCCTTGGGCAGCAGCGAATGCAGTTCGATGAAGCTTTTGACGGCATTGAACAGGCCGTCGCGCAGGCCGCTTTCGTGCGTGCCGCCCGCGCTGGTGGGGATCAGGTTGACGTAGCTCTCGCGCACCGGGTGGCCGTCTTCGGTGAAGGCCACGCACCAGGCGGCGCCCTCGCCTTCGGCGAAGCTCTCGTGGTGCCGGTCGGCGAAGCCTTCGCCTTCGAACAGCGGGATCACCGGGTCGGCGTTCAGCGTCTGGCCGAGGTAGTCGCGCAGGCCGCCCTTGTACTGCCAGGTCTGCGTCTCGCGCGTCTTCTCGTTCACGAGGGAGACCGACACGCCGGGCATCAGCACCGCCTTGCTGCGCAGCAGGTGCGTGAGCTCGCCCATGGGCAGCGCGGTCGCCTCGAAGTACTTGCCGTCGGGCCACACGCGCACCGTGGTGCCCTGCTTGCGCTCACCGGCGGCCAGCGGTCGGGCCACCAGCGGCTCGGTCACGTCGCCGCCTTCGAACACCAGGCGGGCCACCTTGCCCTCGCGGTGGGTGCTGGCCTCCAGACGCAGGGCCAGCGCATTGGTCACCGAGACGCCCACGCCGTGCAGGCCGCCCGAGAAGCTGTAGGCGCCGCCCGAGCCCTTGTCGAACTTGCCGCCCGCGTGCAGGCGGGTGAATACGAGTTCGATCACCGGGGCCTTTTCTTCGGGGTGCAGGCCGAACGGGATGCCGCGGCCGTCGTCTTCCACGCTGACCGAACCGTCGGCGTGCAGCGTGACCTTGATCTTCTTGCCATGGCCGGCGAGCGCTTCGTCGGCCGCGTTGTCCAGCACTTCCTGGATGATGTGCAGCGGGTTGTCGGTGCGGGTGTACATGCCCGGACGCTGCTTGACGGGTTCCAGTCCCTTGAGGACGCGGATCGAGCCTTCGGAGTATTCGCTTGGCGGGGTGGAGGAGGGTTTGGCTGCCATGGGGGCGGATTGTAGTGCCGCAGGGCCGGATGGGCTGGATATAAACCCAGCCCTCTTTTCACCCGCCGCCGATGCCCGCGGTGGAATGGGTCGCGAAGGCGTGCACGCGAATGCGCCGCTTTGGCTACATTTGCCGGATGCCTCAAGACCCCCAGAAATTGTCCATGGCCCAGGTATTGGCGTGTGGCGCCGCCATCGTCACGCTGTCCATGGGCATCCGCCACGGCTTCGGGCTGTGGCTGCAGCCCATCACCCAGGACATGGGCTGGACCCGCCAGTCGTTCGCGCTGGCCATCGCGGTGCAGAACCTCGCCTGGGGCTGCTTCGGCATCTTCGCGGGCATGGCGGCCGACCGGTTCGGCGCCTTCCGCGTGCTGATCGGCGGGGCCGTGCTGTACGGCCTGGGCCTGGTCGGCATGGCCCTGTCGCCCACGCCGGCGCTCTTCGCCCTGACCGCGGGCGTGCTGATCGGCGCGGCGCAGGCGGGCACCACCTATGCGGTCATCTACGGCGTGTTGGGCCGGCAGATCGCGCCGGAGAGGCGTTCCTGGGCCATGGGCGTGGCGGCGGCGGCCGGCTCGTTCGGGCAGTTCCTGATGGTGCCGGTGGAGGGCCAGCTCATCGTGCGCCTGGGCTGGCAAGAGGCGCTGCTGGTGCTCTCGGCCATGGTGCTGCTGATCGTGCCGCTGGCCTTCGGCCTGCGCGAGCCGGGCTTTCGAAGCCGCACCGCCACCCCGCGCTCGCAGACGGTGGGCCAGGCCATGGGCGAGGCGCTGCGCTACCCGAGCTTCCTGATGCTGACGGCGGGCTACTTCGTCTGCGGCTTCCAGGTGGTGTTCATCGGCGTGCACATGCCCAGCTACCTCAAGGACCACGGCATGTCGCCGCAGGTGGCCAGCTACGCGCTGGCGCTGATCGGTCTGTTCAACGTGTTCGGCACGTACATCGCCGGCACGCTGGGCCAGCGCAATCCCAAGCGCTACATCCTCGCCTTCATCTACTTCGCCCGGGCCGTGGCGATCAGCGTGTTCCTGCTGGTGCCGCTGTCGCCGCTGTCGGTGTACGTGTTCTCGGCGGTGATGGGCGTGCTGTGGCTGTCCACCATCCCGCCCACCAACGCCACGGTGGCGCAGATCTTCGGCGTGCAGCACCTGTCCATGCTGGGCGGGTTCGTGTTCTTCAGCCACCAGATCGGCAGCTTCCTGGGCGTCTGGCTGGGGGGCTACCTGTACGACACCACCGGCAGCTACGACCTGGTCTGGTACCTGGCCATCGGCCTGGGCGTGCTGGCCGGACTGGTGAACCTGCCGGTCAAGGAAAGCCCGATCCACCGGGCGCCGCAACCGGCCTCCGCCTGAAAAGCGCCGGAACATGCCGCCCACCCCGCACCCCTCGCCGGGCCCTGCCCGCACCGCGCGCCCAGCTCGCGCCCACCGGGCGTGGGCCTGGGGCGCCGCCGGCGCGGTGCTGCTGGCCGCCGTGTTCCTCCTGTATGCGGAGCCGGACTTCGTGGTGATGATGGCCGACCAGCTGTGGGCCTGCTTCTGACGATGGCGCCAAATCGCCTTCATGCCGGCGATTTCATTGCCTTGAATGCTATTATTTTCATAGCAAATGCCAGCCATTCACGGCCTTGAGCCGCCTTCGGAATGGGTCCGGCGCTGGGCCCATCTCCTGCCGCCCGGCGCCAGCGTGCTGGACGTGGCCTGCGGCAGCGGCCGGCACCTGCGCTGGCTCCACGGGCGCGGGCATCCCGTGACCGGCGTGGACCGCGACCCCGACGTGCTGGCCCCGCTGCGGGGGCTGGGCGAAATCCTCTGCGCGGACATCGAAGCCGGGCCCTGGCCGTTGGCGGGCCGCACCTTCGGCGCCGTGGTCGTCACCCGGTACCTGTGGCGGCCGCTCCTGCCCACGCTGGTGGCCAGCGTCGCGCCCGGCGGCGTGCTGCTGTACGAAACCTTCGCCGCGGGCAACGAAACCGTCGGCCGCCCGGCCCGGCCGGACTTTCTCTTGCGGCCCGGGGAACTGCTGCAGGCCTGCGCGGGTCTGTGCACGGTGGCCTATGAAGATGGCTTCCTCGATGCACCGGAGCGATTCGTCCAGCGCATCGCCGCGGTCCGGCTGCAAGAGGGGGCCGCACCGGCACGCCACCGGCTCGCACCGCCGCTCTAGTTAGAATGCTCCTTTACCCGTTTTCCACCGCGGACATGACCCCTCCCAGCTCTCTCACCGGCAGCATCGTCGCCCTCGTCACCCCCATGCACGAGGACGGCAGCGTGGACTACCCCACCCTGCGCCAACTGATCGACTGGCACGTCGCCGAAGGCACCGACTGCATCGGCGTGGTGGGCACCACCGGCGAGTCGCCCACGGTGAACGTCGAAGAACACTGCGAAATCATCCGCGTGGCCGTCGAGCAGGCCGCCAAGCGCGTGCCCATCATGGCCGGCTGCGGCGCCAACTCCACGGCCGAGGCCATCGAGCTGGCCCGCTTCGCCAAGAAGGTCGGCGCCGACTCGCAACTGCAGGTCGTGCCCTACTACAACAAGCCCACGCAAGAGGGCCAGTACCAGCACTTCAAGGCCATCGCCGAAGCGGTGGGCGACCTGCCCATCGTGCTGTACAACGTGCCCGGCCGCTCCGTGGCCGATATGCTGCACGACACCGTGCTGCGCCTGGCGCAGGTGCCCGGCATCATCGGCATCAAGGAAGCCACCGGCAACATCGAACGCGCGCAGTGGCTGATCCGCGGCGTGCCCAAGGGCTTCGCCGTGTATTCCGGCGACGATCCGACGGCCGTGGCGCTCATGCTGTGCGGCGGCCAGGGCAACATCAGCGTGACCGCCAACGTGGCGCCACGCCTCATGCACGAACTGTGCGTGGCCGCGCTGGCCGGCGATGTGCGCCGCGCCATGGAAATCCAGTTCCAGCTCATGCCCACCCACAAGCAGCTGTTCGTCGAAGCCAACCCGATTCCGGTGAAGTGGGCCATGCACCGCCTGGGCCGGTGCGGCGGCGCGATGCGCCTGCCCATGACCCCGCTGAGCCAAGGCAACGAAGCCGTGGTGGAAGCCGCCCTTCGCGCCAGCGGCCTGCTGTAAATCCATCAAAGCCTGCCGCCTTGCCTGCCCCGCTCTCCCCAGACACCAAAGAGGATTTCCGCGTGAACGCTATCAACCGCCTGGGCCTGCTGGGCCTTGCCATGGCCCTGTCCGCCTGCTCCGTCCTGGAGAGCGACAAGATCGACTACAAAAGCGCCACCAAGGGCGCGACGCTCGAAGTGCCGCCGGACCTGAACCAGATCTCGCGCGACTCGCGCTACGCCGTGCCGGGTGGCGTGGTGTCGGCGGCCGCCTTCGAGGCCGGCCAGTCGCAAAAGCCCGTGGGCGCCGTGAACGCAGCCACGCGCAACATCGGCGACGTGCGCATCGAACGCGACGGCAACCAGCGCTGGCTGGTCGTGAGCCGCCCCGCTGACGTCCTGTGGGACCCGGTGCGCGACTTCTGGACCGAGAACGGCTTCGTGCTGGTGCAGGACCAGGCCAACCTCGGCATCATGGAAACCGACTGGGCAGAGAACCGCGCCAAGCTGCCGCAGGACATCATCCGCTCCACCATCGGCAAGATGTTCGACTCGGTCTACTCCACCGGCGAGCGCGACAAGTTCCGCACTCGTCTGGAGCGCGGCCCCAATGGCAGCACCGAAATCTTCATCAGCCACCGCGGCATGGTCGAGGTCTACACCTCCGCCCAGAAGGAAAGCACCGTGTGGCAGCCCCGCCCGGTCGATCCGGAACTGGAAACCGAATTCCTGCGCCGACTGATGGTCAAGTTGGGGGTGAGCCAAGAACAGTCCCGCGCCATCGCCGCCGCGCCCGCACAGCAAGTGCCCACGGCCCGCATGGCGCGCCAGGGCAATGTGCCCGTCGTGGAACTGGACGAGAACTTCGACCGTGCATGGCGCCGCGTGGGCCTGGCGCTCGACCGCACCGGCTTCACCGTGGAAGACCGCGACCGTGCCCAGGGCATCTATTTCGTGCGCTACGTCGAGCCCACCGAGAAGAAGGACCCCGGCTTCTTCGGCAAGCTGCTGGGCCGCTCGTCGGATGCTGCGGCACCGGTCAAGTACCGCGTCGTGGTGCGCAGCGCCGAGAACAAAAGCACGGTGTCCGTCCTGAACGCCGCCGGTGCGCCCGAGACGTCGGCCAACGCCGAGCGCATCGTGCGCGTGCTGACGGACGACCTGAAGTAATTCAGGGCCCGGGACTGCGTGCTGCGTTTCAAGAACCTGGGCAGCGGCAGTTCGGGCAACGCCACGGTGGTGGAGGGGCGCTGCGGCACGCAGGTGCGGCGGTTGCTCATTGACTGCGGGCTGGGGCCGCGGCAACTGGCATCGCGCCTGGCCGCTGCCGGGCTGTCGACCGATGACCTCGACGCCCTGTTCATCACCCACGAGCATTCGGACCACGTGGGCTGCATGGAGAAACTGGCGCTCAGGCACCGCATTCCGGTCTGGATGAGCCATGGCACCTACGCGGCCATCGGCGCGCCCGAACTGGACGGGCTGCTGAACATCGCACAGGATGGCCTGCCCATCGATCTGGGCGCGTTCGAGGCCCTGCCCTTCACCGTGCCGCACGACGCCCGCGAGCCGCTCCAGCTGCGCTGCAGCGATGGCGCGACGCACATCGGCCTGCTGACCGACCTGGGCCATGCCACCGACCATGTGCTGGCCCACCTCAAAGGCTGCCATGCGCTGCTGCTGGAATCCAACCACGACCCCGATCTGCTCGCCGTCTCCAGCTACCCGGCGTTCCTGAAGCGCCGTATCAGCGGCCTCTACGGCCACTTGGCCAACACCGTGGCCGCCGACATCCTGCGGGTCATGCAGCACACGGGGCTGAGCCGCGTGGTGGCGGCCCACCTCAGCGCGCAGAACAACCGCCCCGAACTGGCCCAGGCCGCGCTGGCCTCGGCCTTGGGGTGGGAAACCTCGCGCGTGGACGTGGCCAGCCCGGTCACCGGCTCCGACTGGATCGCCTGCGGCTGATCTTTCGGCAGGCCGCGGACTTGGTAAGGCCTTGAGGTCCGCAAGGCATCTCGCATTTCGTACCCCTTCGAAACCAGCCAAAACGGCCCGCCCAATAAAAAAAGCCCCGACCTGGTGGTACGGGGCTTTTTGCCAGACTCCGGCACGGTGTGCCGAAGCCGGTTGGAGCGATCGCTTACTTGGCGGTGGAAGCGCCGGCAGCGGCTGCTGCTGCAGCATCGGCAGCGGCCTTGGCAGCGTCGCCTGCGGGAGCGGAAGCAGCGTCGGATGCGGGAGCGGTCATGGCAGGGGCTGCGTCGGAAGCAGCAGGCGTCACCACGGGAGCGGGAGCCGGTGCTGGTGCGGGTGCTTCCACAGGAGCGGGAGCCGGTGCAGGCGCAGCGGCTTCTTCCTTCTTGCCGCAAGCGGCGAGAGCGACGGAGGCGACCAGGGCAGCCAGAACGAGAGAGTTCTTCATTTCAGTTTTTCCTATTGGACAGACGGATATTGGAATTGCCGCCATTGGCGCCCTCTTGCAGCGTGCTCTTTGGCGGTGCTTGGCGCTCAGGGGCGCCTTTTTTTACTTCAACCGCAAATTATAGGGAGATTCCGTCAATACAGACTAACACCGACGGGACGTTTTGTTTCTCTTCGGTAAATCGCAAAAATGGGGAGCGCATTATTCACAGCCCCAGCGTGGTCGCCGGGAACCCCGGTGAACTCTTGCGCAGCAGCCATTCGTTGAGGGCCTCGCGCGCCAGCAGGCGGCGCTCGGGCTCGCGGCCTGCCACGCCGGCGCAGCGCTCAGGGTCCAACCGTTGCAGCACCCAGGCATCGGACCAGAGCACGCTGGGCAGTTCCAGGCGGTCTGCCGTGGGCGCGCGGCGGCATTCGATCACATGGTCCCACACGCCCCGCCAATGCACGAAGCGCGCGTGGCGCCGCACCATTTCGTCATACGTTCCGGCCAGCATCGTGAGGCGGCGCCCGCGGCGCGCCCAGGACTGCAGCGAATCGATCACCTCGCGCTCGCCAAGCGGCCAATCATGAAAGTCGAAGTCGCTCAGCACGATCTCGTTCCAGCCTTCCCGAGCCGCGCAAGCCAACGCGTCGCGCACCCATTGGCGAAAGTCTTCCCGGCCGTTGAAACGCCCGGCGGGCAGTGCGGCGACCGCTTCGGGATGGCGGGGGAATGCATCGGACATCGGTGGCTCCTTAAGGTGACTGCACCTTTGCGCGTTCAAAGGCCCATCAATCAGGCGGCGACCAGGCGTGCGCCCAACCCGTTTCGCACCAGGACGACAACAGCTCCAGCGCATCGTCGCTGGCGCGCGCGAGATCGCGGGGGCGCAGCACGCGCTCATCGGCCAGCCGGCGCATGAGGGTGGCGTCGCGGCCTGCCGCCAGGTAGCTGTCGCCGTTGATGAACACATGGCGCACGTCATACGCCATGCGGGTGCGGCGGTCCAGTTGAACGCCTTCCAGCAGGCCGCCCACCGCCCCGGGCTCGAACCACACGTTGGGCTTGGGCTCGGTCAGGCTCTCGCCCAGGGCGCGCTCCAGGGCCAGCGGCTCGGACAGGGCGCGCTCCAGCGCCTGGCGGGCAAAGGCCTGCAGCGCCGGGGGAATCTCGCCCGGCTGCGCCACCGCGGCCTGTGACGGATCGCGGTACAGCTGGGGTGGCGCATCGTCATCGGCGGCATCATCGGCCAGGCGCGACAGCAACTCCTGCGCGATCCCGTTGCGGGCGGGGGAGCGGAAACCGATGGAGTAGGTCATGCATTCGCCTTCGGCGATGCCATCGTGCGCATAGCGCGGCGGCAGGTAGAGCATGTCCCCGGGCTCGAGCACGAACTCCTGCTCGGGCTCGAACTGCGCCAGCACCTTGAGCGGAATGCCCTCGCGCAGCGTGAGGTCCTTTTGCCGGCCGATGCGCCAGCGCCGACGCCCCCGGGCCTGGAGCAGGAAGACGTCGTAGCTGTCGAAATGCGGTCCGACGCCGCCGCCATCGGAGGCATAGCTGATCATCAGGTCGTCAAGCCGCGCGCGCGGCACGAAGCAAAACTGCTCCATCAGCGCATGCACCGCATCGTCATGCAGATCGACGCCCTGCACCAGCAGCGTCCACTCGCGCGTGGTGAGCGGCGGCAGCGAACGGCGCGCGAAAGGGCCGTGGCGCAGCTTCCACGCGCCGGCCTTGTGCTGCACGAGGCGCGATTCGACGCCCTCTTGCGCGGCGAGCGCGAACAATTCGGCACGTTGCACCGGCGGGTCGAACGCGGCGATGGCCTGGCGAACCAGCAGGGGCTTTTTCTGCCAGTGGCGGCGCATGAACTGCGCCGGCGTGAGCCCGCCCAGCAGCGCCAGAGGTTGTTGAACATCCATGGGGAATTGATGCCGCGTGCGCGGACGAGGGTCGAACTGCGACAATTCTCCTATGGAAATCAACCAACAATGTGTGGTCGCTTTGACCTGGATCCTGAAAGACACCCTGGGCGAGGAGCTGGACGTGCTCGATGAGCCGGTGGAGTTTCTCGTCGGCGGCGACGATCTGCTCGCGCGCATCGAAGAGGCCCTGCAAGGCCATGCCGCGGGCACGTCGCTGTCGCTGCACCTGGAGCCCGAGGAAGCCTTCGGCGACTACCAGGACCAGCTGCTGTTCCTCGAACCGCGCAACCTCTTTCCCGCCGATCTGGAAGAAGGCATGACGGTCGAAGGCAGCGCGCTGCCACAGGGCACCAACCCGGCGGCCCCGCGCGACGTGCTGTACACCGTGGCCCAGATCTACCCGGAGCACATCGTGCTCGACGGCAACCACCCGCTGGCCGGCATCGCGCTGCGCCTGCACCTCACCGTGCAAAGCGTGCGCGAGGCCACTGAGGAAGAGATCGGCCGCGGCTCGGCCGGCACCGGCTTCTTCCGCATCCAGCCGCCCGCGGCGGATGCACCCACCCTTCACTGACCGATTCATCGACCCATGCAAAACGGGCCCCGAGGGGCCCGTTTTGCATGGGTTGCCTGCCACGCGTGCGCGGCAGGCGACGAGAGCATGGCAGGTCAGATGCGCGAGATCTGGCCGCCATACAGGCGCACGCGGTCGCCGGTACGCAGGTCGCCTGGCGTGGTCACGTCATAGACGCGCTGGCCGCCCTGATCCAGCTGGATCGTCAGGCGGTAGCCCTCGGCCTGGCCGTCGTTGTTGTTGCCGGTGCGGCCTTCGATCTGGTTACCCACCACACCGCCGCCCACGGCACCCAGCACGGTGGCTGCGGCGCGGCCGCTGCCCTTGCCCACCTGGTTGCCCAGCACGCCGCCGGCCACCGCGCCCAGCACGGCACCCGCGCCGCTGGTGCCGCGGTTGCGCGCATGCAGGGTTTCGATGTTGGAGACCACGCCGAACTCGGTGCCGTTCTGGTTCTGGTTCTGCGCAGCGGGGTAGGAGGAATAGCCCGGCTGGGGCTGGGCGGGGTAGTTGTTGGAATAGCGCGGTTGCTGGGCGCAGGCCGAGAGCAGGGTCACCAGGGCGACGGAACCTGCCAGGGTGGCGGAGCGGATGAAACGGGACATGAGAGTTCTCCTTCAGAGCGATGCGCAGGCCTTCAAAGCCTTTGACGTGAAGCGGATTGCACCATGCAGCCCACCCCGGAACCCGACGGGCAATCGCGGCCCGGCAGGCAAGACAGATACCGGCAGCCATGTCGGCGCCGGCCTACAAAAGATCGGAAACAGATGGCGCGGCAGGCCGTTCAGGCCTGGCCCGTCGAGCCGTAGCCGCCTTCGCCGCGCTGCGTGGCTGGAAAGTCGCTGACCACGTTGAACTGCGCCTGCACCACCGGCACGATGACCAGTTGGGCCAGCCGCTCCATGGGCTCGAGGGTGAACGCCGTGTTGCTGCGGTTCCAGGCGCTGACCATGAGCTGGCCCTGGTAGTCGCTGTCGATCAGCCCCACCAGATTGCCCAGCACGATGCCATGCTTGTGCCCCAGGCCCGAGCGCGGAAGGATCAGCGCGGCATACCCGGGGTCTTTCAGATAGATGGCGATCCCGGTGGGCACCAGTTGCCAGGCGTTGGGCTGCAGCGTGAGCGGCTCGTCCAGGCAGGCACGCAGGTCGAGGCCTGCGCTGCCCGATGTGGCGTAGGAAGGCAGCTGCGCTGCCATGCGGGGGTCGAGAATCTTGACGTCGATCTTCACAGGTTCAATTCACTTCTTGGGAAAACGGGAATTCGGGGGCTGGCGCGCCGCCTGGCGCAGCGCCTCCAGCACGGTTTGCAGCGCTGCGGCGCGGTCGGTACCGGGCGATGATGGCGAGCCGCCGGACAGCAGGCGCCCGGCCGCGCCCAGGCCCCACCACAACAGGCCGAGCGATACGACGCCGAACAGCGAACCCCAGGCGAAAGCCAGCCACGCCACAGCCTTCGCCAGCACCAGCAGGAGCAGCACCGCCCGTGCCAGGCGCAACAGCCGGAGCCCTTGGGCGCCCGGCATCGTCAGAGAGGCCGGGCGCGTCACCGCATCGCGGACGGGCGCCTTCACGGTTGCGCCTTTCGCAGCCGTACCGACGACAGTCGGGCGGGCGCCGTAGTGGCCAGGCTCCTCACCGGGCGCCAACGAATGGGCGGGATGCTGCATCCGGCTGAGCCGCTCCACGTAGCTTGCGAAATCGCCGTCGGGCGGCGTGTCCCATTCGGGGCGCAAGGGATGCTGCACGGGTTGGATCAGTTTCAGACGGGATGTCAGGCGGCGCCCGCAATGCGCCGGGCGATCTCGGCCACCAACTGGCGGGCCAGCTCGCGCTTGGAGGCGCGCGGCAGTTCGCGGTGCCCCTGGGCATCGATCAGCAGCAGCGCGTTGTCGTCCTGCCCGAAAGTGGCTGGGCCGATGTTGCCCACCAGCAGCGGCACGCCCTTGCGCTCGCGCTTGGCGCTGGCGTGGCGCAGCAGGTCTTCGCTCTCGGCCGCAAAGCCGACGCAGAACAATTGCCCCGAGAGCGCGCGCTCGGATTTCGCGACCTGGGCCAGGATGTCCGTGTTCTCCACGAACGCCAGCGCAGGCACCTCGCCGGAGCCGTCCTTCTTGATCTTGTGGCGGGCCGCCTGCGCAGGGCGCCAGTCGGCCACGGCAGCGGTTGCTATAAAAACAGTAGCATCCGAGGCATATTCCACTACGGCATCGAGCATGTTTTGTGCCGATTGCACGTCCACGCGGCGCACGCCGCGCGGTGTGGGCAGGTGTACCGGCCCCGCCACCAGCGTGACTTGCGCGCCGGCCTCGCGCGCGGCGCGGGCGATGGAAAAGCCCATCTTGCCGCTGGAGCGGTTGGTGATGCCGCGCACCGGGTCGATGGCCTCGAACGTGGGGCCCGCCGTCACCAGCACGTGCTGACCGGCCAGCACCTTGGGCGCGAAGAACGCCGTCAGTTCCTCCAGCAGTTCGGCCGGCTCCAGCATGCGGCCGTCACCGGTCTCGCCGCAGGCCTGGTCGCCGTTGCCCACGGCCAGCACCACGGCGCCGTCGCGCGCGACCTGCGCCAGGTTGCGCTGCGTGGCCGGGTGCGCCCACATCTCGCGGTTCATGGCGGGGGCGAGCAGCAGCGGCACGCGGTCGATGGGCCGGGCCAGGCAGGTCAGGCTCAGAAGTTCGTCGGAGCGCCCCTGCGCCAGGCGCGCGATGAAGTCCGCGCTGCACGGCGCGATGACGATCGCGTCGGCCTCGCGGCCCAGGTTGATGTGCGGCATGTTGTTGGGCTCGCGCGCGTCCCACTGCGAGTGGTACACCGTGCGCCCCGTCAGCGCCTGCATCGTGACGGGGGTCATGAACTGCGCGGCCGCCTCGGTCATCACGACCTGCACGGTGGCCCCGGCCTTGATGAGCAGGCGGGCGAATTCGGCCGATTTGTAGCAGGCGATGCCGCCGGAGAGTCCCAGGAGAATGTGTTTGCCGGCGAGCTCGTTCATGGCGCGCAATTTAGCAGACGGAGCCTGCGGGCTTGCAAAGCGCTGGCCGGGGCTTTGATGGCCGCCCTCTATAATCCCGATTTCCCACCACCAAAAAAGACATGACCAAATTTGTCTTCGTCACCGGCGGTGTGGTGTCTTCCCTGGGCAAGGGAATCGCCTCAGCCTCCCTTGCCGCGATCCTCGAATCGCGGGGCCTCAAAGTCACCCTCATCAAGCTCGACCCGTACATCAACGTGGACCCGGGCACCATGTCCCCGTTCCAGCACGGCGAGGTCTTCGTCACCGACGACGGCGCCGAAACCGACCTCGATCTCGGCCACTATGAGCGTTTCATCGAAACGCGCATGAAAAAGACCAACAACTTCACCACGGGCCGCATCTACCAGAGCGTGCTGGAGAAGGAACGGCGCGGCGACTACCTCGGCAAGACCGTGCAGGTCATTCCGCACGTCACCAACGAAATCCAGGAATACATCAAGCGCGGCGCCGGCGTGGGCACGGGCGACGCGGTGGACGTGGCCATCGTCGAGATCGGCGGCACGGTGGGCGACATCGAGTCCCTGCCCTTCCTGGAAGCGGTGCGCCAGCTGAGCCTCAAGCTCGGCCCCAACAACGCCGCCTTCGTGCACCTGACCTACCTGCCGTGGATCGCCGCCGCGGGCGAGCTCAAGACCAAGCCGACCCAGCACACCGTGCAGGAGCTGCGCAAGATCGGCATCCAGCCCGATGCGTTGCTGTGCCGCGCCGACCGCCGCATTCCCGAGGAAGAGCGCGGCAAGATTTCGCTGTTCACCAACGTGCCCGAGTGGGGCGTGATCAGCATGTGGGACGTGGACACCATCTACAAGGTGCCGCGCATGCTGCACGAGCAGGGCCTGGACGGCCTGATCTGCGACAAGCTGCGCCTGAACACGCCGCCCACGACCCTCAAGCGCTGGGACCAGCTCGTCTACGAGACCGAGCATCCACAGGGCGAGGTCACCATCGCCATGGTGGGCAAGTACGTGGACCTGTCCGACAGCTACAAGTCGGTGAACGAGGCGCTGCGCCACGCCGGCATGAAGAACCATGTGCGCGTGAAGATCGAGCACATCGATTCCGAGACCATCGGCGCCGCCGACGCGGCCGAAAAACTCGCCAAGTACGATGCCATCCTGGTGCCCGGCGGCTTCGGCGCGCGGGGCGTGGAAGGCAAGATCAGCACGGCCCGCTATGCCCGCGAGCACCAGGTGCCCTATCTGGGCATCTGCCTGGGAATGCAGGTCGCCACCATCGAGTACGCGCGCCACGTGGCCGGTCTCAAGGACGCCAACAGCACCGAGTTCGAGCCTGCCACGCCCCACCCCGTGATCGCCCTGATCACCGAGTGGAAGGACGCCGACGGCACGATCAAGACGCGCAACGAGAACTCCGACCTGGGCGGCACCATGCGCCTGGGCGCGCAGAGCTCGGACGTGGCGTCCGGCACGCTGGCGCACGAGATCTACGGCAACATCGTCACCGAGCGCCACCGCCACCGCTACGAAGCCAACGTGAACTACCTCGACCAGCTGCGCAAGGCGGGCCTGGTGATCTCGGCGCTCACGCAGCGCGAGCAGCTCACCGAGATCGTCGAGCTGCCCAAGAGCGTGCATCCCTGGTACATCGGCGTGCAGTTCCACCCCGAATTCAAATCGACGCCGTGGAACGGCCACCCGCTCTTCAACGCCTTCATCAAGGCGGCCGTGGAGCGCCAAAAGAGCCAGCAGCCAGCCCTCGCGGCGGCCTGAAAGCCTTCTTCCGAAGCAACGACGAGAAAAGAAAGAACCCCTGCCATGAAACTCTGCGGCTTCGACGTCGGCCTGGAACACCGCTTCTTCCTCATCGCGGGCCCCTGCGTGATCGAGTCCGAGCAACTGCAGATGGACGTGGCGGGTCAGCTCAAGGAGACGGCGGCGGCGCTGGGCATTCCGTTCATCTTCAAGAGCAGCTTCGACAAGGCCAACCGGTCTTCGGGCACCAGCTTTCGCGGCCCCGGCCGCGAGAAGGGCCTGGAGATCCTGGCCAAGATCCGGCGCGACCTGGACGTGCCCGTGCTGACCGACGTGCACACCGAGGACGACATCACCGAGGCCGCCAAGGTGGTCGATGTGCTGCAGACGCCCGCCTTCCTGTGCCGCCAGACCGACTTCATCCGCGCGGTGGCGCAGTCGGGCAAGCCGGTGAACATCAAGAAGGGCCAGTTCCTCGCGCCGCACGACATGAAGAACGTGATCGACAAGGCTCGCGCCGCCGCGCTGGAAGCCGGCCTGCCCGAGGACAGCTTCATGGCCTGCGAGCGGGGTGCGAGCTTCGGCTACAACAACCTCGTGTCCGACATGCGCGGCCTGGCCATCATGCGCGAGACCGGGGCGCCGGTCGTGTTCGACGCCACCCACTCGGTGCAGTTGCCGGGCGGCCAGGGCACGAGCAGCGGCGGCCAGCGTGAGATGGTCCCGGTGCTGGCCCGCGCCGCCGTCGCCGTGGGCGTGGCGGGCCTCTTCATGGAAACGCACCCCGATCCGGCCAAGGCCCTGTCGGACGGCCCCAACGCCGTGCCGCTCAAGCACATGAAGGCGCTGCTGGAAACGCTGGTGGCGCTGGACACCATCACCAAGCGCAACGGATTCCTCGAAAACAACTTTGGAGCCTGAGCCATGAGCAGTGGTTACGTCATCGCATCCGTCACCGTCACCAACCCGACGCAGTACGAGGAGTACAAGAAGTGGAGCACCCACGCCATGCAGGTGCATGGCGCCGAGGTCTGCATCCGCGGCGGCAAGGTCGAGGTGCTCGAAGGCGACTGGAACCCCGGCCGCACCGTGCTGCTGAAGTTCCCGAGCTTCGAGGCGGCCCGCGCGTTCTACGACACGCCCGAGTACCAGAAGGCCAAGGCGGCCCGCGAAGGCGCGGCCGTCATGCGCATGGTGTGCGTGGAAGGCGTGTGAGCCGAGCACCTTCATTTTGCTGATTGATCAAATCTGCTGCACTCGCAACCAGCCGATGGCTTACTTTCCAGTGGTCGTGCTGTCTTCGGTGGTGATGGGGTTGTTGCTTACTCCAATGATCTATGTCGCCATTGGTGCGCTCAGCGGTTTCGCAATGGCATTTGCGTTTCTCTCCTTGCCATCGCTGCTTGCTTGCACGCTGATTCTCTCGTACCGATTTCTCGCGCGGCCTGGGGTGCGTGAGTCTTCAAGAGCAAGGTTTTCAGCAGTCGAGTCCATTGCCTGGCTTTTGGTGGGCTCTTTCTTGTTTGTCATTTCAGATTTCACCCTGCTGACTCTCTCAGAGCGCGTCGGTCTGTTTTGCACGTTGCTGTTGATTGCATCCTTTTTGGCTGCGCCCTGGATGGCACTGCGCCCCTGCGCGCTGGTGGTCCGCATCGCGCAATGGCCTAAACCACTGGTTTTGGCATGCTCATTGAGCGCAACCGTGCTTTTGATCATGGGTTCCGCGATCTACCTATACAAACCAGACCCATTTTTATAGCCCCACACCCTTTGCTGCATGGGTGAGTGCGGAGGATGGTAGCGATCGTCGTTGCCGTTGCCAGAGCACTACCTGGGGCCAATCGATAATTCTTTAAAACTGGAGAACCTTGAATGAGTGCCATCGTTGATATCGTAGGTCGCGAAGTGCTGGACAGTCGCGGCAACCCCACCGTCGAATGCGACGTGCTGCTGGAATCGGGCGTGATGGGCCGCGCGGCCGTGCCCTCGGGCGCGTCCACCGGCAGCCGCGAGGCCATCGAGCTGCGCGACGGCGACAAGGGCCGCTACCTGGGCAAGGGCGTGCTCAAGGCCGTGGAGCACATCAACACCGAGATCTCCGAGGCCGTGCTGGGCCTGGACGCCTCCGAGCAGGCCTTTCTGGACAAGACCCTGATCGACCTGGACGGCACCGACAACAAGAGCCGCCTGGGCGCGAACGCCATGCTGGCGGTTTCCATGGCCGTGGCCCGCGCCGCTGCTGAAGAGTCCGGCCTGCCCCTGTACCGCTACCTGGGCGGGATGGGCGGCATCCAGTTGCCCGTGCCGATGATGAACGTCATCAACGGCGGCGCGCATGCCAACAACAGCCTGGATCTGCAGGAATTCATGATCGTCCCCGTGGGTGCGCCGAGCTTCCGCGAAGCCGTGCGCTGGGGCGCCGAGGTGTTCCATGCCCTCAAGAAGATCATCAACGACCGCGGCATGAGCACCGCCGTGGGCGACGAGGGCGGTTTCGCCCCCAGCGTCGAGAACCACGAAGCCGCGATCCAGCTCATCCTGCAGGCCATCGACGCCGCCGGCTACACCGCCGGCGAACAGATCGCCCTGGCCCTGGACTGCGCGGCCAGCGAGTTCTACAAGGACGGCCACTACGTGCTGGAAGGCGAAGGCGGCATCCGCCTGACGGCCCAGCAATGGACCGACATGCTCGCCGCGTGGGTGGACAAGTACCCCATCATCTCCATCGAAGACGGCATGGCCGAAGGCGACTGGGACGGCTGGAAGCACCTGACCGAACGCCTGGGCGAGAAGGTGCAGCTGGTGGGCGACGACCTGTTCGTCACCAACACCAAGATCCTGAAGGAAGGCATCGACAAGCGCATCGCCAACTCGATCCTCATCAAGATCAACCAGATCGGCACCCTGACCGAAACCTTCGCCGCCATCGAGATGGCCAAGCGCGCCGGCTACACGGCCGTGATCTCGCACCGTTCGGGCGAGACCGAGGACAGCACCATCGCCGACATCGCCGTGGGCACCAACGCGGGCCAGATCAAGACGGGCTCGCTGTCGCGCTCGGACCGCATCGCCAAGTACAACCAGCTGCTGCGCATCGAGGAAGACCTGGGCGACATCGCCCACTACCCCGGCCGCGCTGCGTTCTACAACCTGCGCTGACCTGAACCCACCGCCGTGGCACGGTCCTCCCTCCTTCTGTGAGGGCCGTGTCACGGGCGGTGACCGATCCCTTTCCTGCCGCCTGATCTGACCGCCATGAGTCCCCGCATCGTTCCGCTGGTGCTGCTCCTCCTCCTCGTGGGGGTGCAGGCGCAGCTGTGGTCCGGCCGCGGCAGCGTCCACCACGTGCAGGAAATGAAGGAAAAGATCGCCGCGCAAAAGCAGGCCAATGCCGAGGCGCGCCAGGCCAACGAACGCCTCACCTCCGAAGTGCACGACCTGCGCGAAGGCCTGGACATGGTCGAGGAAAAGGCGCGCAACGAACTGGGCATGGTCAAGCCCAACGAGATCTACGTGCAGGTGACCCACCGCTGAGCGGACAGGTCCCTGCAGCGTTCATTCCCACCGCCCCCCGAGTCCCTTGGCCGCCGATCCGGTCCGCATCGCCCTGCTGGGCGCCCCCGGCACCGGGCTGGAGGCTTTGGCGCGCGCGGTGGCACGGCACCTGCAGCCGGGGCATGCCTTGGTCGATGCCTGCCCGGCGCTGCATGCGGCCGTGTCGCGTTGTCTGGAGGCACCGGTGGGCCCCTTGCAAGATGCGGCGCAGCAGGCGCTGGCGGCGCTGGCGGCGACCCATGCGGCAACGTGCCGAGCCACGCTGCTCGGCGGACTGGACGGCGCGACGCCTTCGAAAGCCTCGGGCCAGACACCGCAGCCCTGCGGGCAGGAGCGGTTCGATGCCTGCCTGCGCGGGGCGCTTTCCGAGGCCGGTGTGGCCTATCGCGTGCTGTACGGCAGCGAGAACGAGCGGCTGCGGGTGGTCCTGGATGCTATTAAAAAAATAGCACCCAAGGCATATGATCCGCCGGCACCCACAGTTTTTGATCAAGAAGCGCCGGCACGGCCTGCCCGCCTTCGTGCATGGTCGTGCGAAAAGTGCAGCGACCCCGAGTGCGAGCACAAGCTGTTCACGGCGCTGCGCGGCTGATGCGGGACCCGCGGGCCTTGCCGCCGGCGGCTACTGAACGCTGGACGGCCCTGGCAATTGCTTGCCGGGCTCGGTGAAGATCTGCGCCGCATCCACCGCGTCGTAGCGGTACTGCTGGCCGCAGAACTCGCAGGCCACCTCGATGTCGCCGCGCTCGGCGAGGATGCTCTCGGCCTCTTCCACCCCCAGGCTGCGCAGCATGTTGCTGACGCGCTCGCGGCTGCAGGTGCAGGCGAACCGCGGGCCGTCCACGCCCTGCTGGGGCACGAAGCGCAGCAGTTTCTCTTCCCAGAAAAGGCGGCGCAGGATGGTGTCCACGTCCAGGCCCAGCAGTTCGTCGCGCGTCAGGCTGGCCGCCAGGGTGGCGATGCGGTTGTAGTCCTCGTTGTGGCCGATCTGGTCCTCGTTCTCGCGGTGGGTCAGTTCGCCGGCGAGGTTGCCCTCGCCCTTGATCGGCATGCGCTGGATGAGCAGGCCGGCGGCCACCTGGTCGTCGGCGGCCAGCACCAGCGTGGTGTCCAGCTGCTCGGACTGCAGCATGTAGTGCTGCAGCACGTCGCTGAGTTTTTCGATCTTCTCGTGGTGGTCGCCATGCAGTGGCACCACGCCCTGGTAAGGCTGCCGGCCCGGAAGACGGTCCTTCGGATCGAGCGTGATGGCGCAGCGCCCGCCGCCGCCCACGTTCACCATGTCGCTCAGGCGGGCACCGTCCGGCACTTCGCCGTTCACCGAGGCCGTGGCGCGCAGGCTGAGGTCCGACTGCACCTCGGCCACCGCCAGCTTGACGGGGCCGTCGCCGAAGACCTGCAGCACCAGCGCCCCGTTGAACTTGATGTTGGACTGCATCAGCACGCCGGCTGCGGCCATCTCGCCCAATAGCTCGCGCACGGGCGGCGGATAGGCGCCGGAGGTGGTGTTGCCGGCGCGCCGTGCGAGGATCTCGGTCCAGGCGTCGGTGAGGCGCACGATCATGCCGCGCACGGGCAGGCCATCGAAAAGAAACTTGTGGAGTTCAGACACCCTGGTTTTCCTGAAATGTTGGCGCCGCTCAAGCCAGCTTGCGCAACCCGGCGCGAAAGCGCTGGGCGTTGTCGATGTAGGTCTGCGCATTCCGGCGCAGGCCCTCGATCTGCTCGGGCGAGAGCTGGCGCACCGCCTTCGCGGGACTGCCGATGATCATGGAGCCATCGGGAAACTCCTTGCCCTCCGTCACCAGCGCGCCGGCGCCGACGAGGCAATGCCTGCCGATCTTCGCACCGTTGAGCACCACCGCGCCGATGCCGATGAGCGATTCGTCGCCCACCGTGCAGCCATGCAGCATGACCTTGTGGCCGATCGTCACGCGCTCGCCCAGCACCAGCGGCTGGCCGGGGTCGGAGTGCAACACGCTGCCGTCCTGCACATTGGTGCCGGCGCCGATGGTGATCGGCTCGTTGTCGCCGCGCAGCACGGCCCCGAACCAGATGCTGGACGACTCGCCCAGCACGACGTGGCCGATGACTTCGGCACTGTCCGCCACCCACGCCGACGGCGCGGTGCGGGGAGAAATGCCATCGAGTTCGTAAAGCGCCATCCAGGTCTCCTTTTTTGTCAGCGGGGCCGAATCCTAGAATTGTAGGGATGGACCTTCGCCAACGTGCCCTCGAGGCCCTGTGCCTGACAAACCCCCAGGCCAAAGCCGCCGCCACCCTGGACCTGCACGCGCGTGCGGCCGACCATGGCGTGGCCGCGACCAGCCCGCAGGGCCCCGCCGACCCCGCCACCCTGCCCGGCCGCCCCGAGCGGCCCGCCCTGCTGCGCCACACCGAGGTGGCGCGCCGCTCGCCGGCCACGCACGAGGGCCGCGCGGTGCTGATGCACGCCATCGCGCACATCGAATTCAACGCCATCAACCTCGCCCTCGACGCGGTGTGGCGTTTCGACGGCATGCCGCCGGACTTCTACCTCGACTGGCTGCGGGTGGCGGCCGAAGAGGCCAAGCACTTCGGATTGCTGCGCGACCACCTGCGAAGCATGGGGCACGACTACGGCGATTTTCCCGCCCACCAGGGCCTGTGGACCATGTGCGAGAAGACCGCGGGCGACATCGTCGCGCGCATGGCCCTGGTGCCGCGCACGCTCGAGGCCCGCGGCCTGGACGCCACACCGCTGATCCAGCGCAAGCTGCGGCAGGTGGGCACCGCCGACGCGCTGGCGGCCGTGGACATCCTGGACATCATCCTGCGCGAGGAGGTCGGGCATGTGGCGATTGGTAACCATTGGTATCGCTTCCTGTGCGATCGGGAAGGGCTGGACCCGATGGCGCACTACGCCCTCCTGGTCCGGCGCTACGAGGCGCCACGCCTGAAACCGCCGTTTAACGCCGATGCACGCCGCGCGGCGGGCTTCAGCGACGCCGAAATGGAGTGGCTGCAGCATGGCTGACCCGGCCGCGTGGGCAGCCGTTCTTTCCTACAATGCGCCCAAGCCCCGCAACCCCTTTGCCGAAGGGACGCGGCCCCTCCACCGATCGCCTTCCGTTTGCCATCCATGCCCCACACGCCTGTCGCCGGCAATTCCCCGTCCATTGCCCCCGAGAGCAGCCCTGCCGGCGCCATGATCGCCCGCCAGGCGATCATGAACGGGCAGCAGGCCGTGGTGGGCTATGAACTCTTCAACCGCTCGCGCTCCGGCCATGGCCACACGGCGGCAACGGACGTGTTCCTGGTGTTCACCGCGCTGTCGCACGCCGGCAGCGAGGAACTGGTGGGCAAGAAGCTCATCTTCGTCAACTGCACGCACGAGAGCCTGTCCGGCGGCCACCTGGAGCTGGTCGATCCCGACAAGGTCGTGCTGGAGATCCCGCCCCTGGGCCACGCGGCCGCCGAAGAGGTGAGTACGCGGCTGCCGATCCTGTCGGGCCTGCGCGAGCGGGGCTTCCACCTGGCCTTCAACCACACGGTGCTGGAATCGGCCTATGCACCATGGCTGCCGTTGGCCGACTACATCAAGCTCGACCTGTCCGTACTGGCGCCGGACCAGTTGGCCGTGCTCATCAAATATGCCGGGCGGCACTCCAAGGCCGAGCTGATCGCCGAGAAGGTGGAGACGGCCAAGCAGTACGACATGGCCTCTAGCAAGGGGGTGCAGCTGTTCCAGGGGTATTGGTTCTCCCGCCCCTCGCTGGTGGAGGCCAAGCTGCTCACCCCCGCGCAAAGCAGCATCATCCAGCTCATCAACCTCGTGCGCCAGCAGGCCAGCACGGACGAAATCGAAGAGGTTCTCAAGAAGGACGCGGGCCTGGCCTTCAACCTGATGCGGCTCATCAATTCGTCGGGTTTCGGGCTCTCCCGCGAGATCACCTCGTTCCGGCAGGCCGTGATGCTCATGGGACTCAAGAAGCTCTTTCGCTGGGCCGCGCTGCTGCTCACCGCCTCGCGCGGTGGCGGCATCTCCGCCGCCGTCGGCCACACGGCCGTGGTGCGTGGTCGGTTGATGGAGCTGCTGGCCCTGGAGACCATGTCGCAGGAAGACGCCGATCAGGCCTTCGTGGTGGGCATCTTCTCGATGCTCGACCGCATGCTGAGCATGCCGATGGAATCCGCTGTGGGGCTGCTGCACGTGCCCGGCACCGTGTCGGACGCCCTGCTGCACCGCGCCGGCACGCTGGGCGAACTGCTGCGGCTGGCCGAAGCCTGCGAATCCAGCGACGATGCCGCCTTCGATCAGGCTGCCAGTTCGCTGCAACTGTCCAGCCAGCAAATCAACATGGCC
The DNA here is from genome assembly GCF_032929295.1 of Acidovorax sp. BLS4. Classification (NCBI taxonomy): domain Bacteria; kingdom Pseudomonadati; phylum Pseudomonadota; class Betaproteobacteria; order Burkholderiales; family Comamonadaceae; genus Acidovorax; species Acidovorax sp. BLS4. Next base: position 2,301,505 of record NZ_CP136797.1, on the reverse strand, counting down.
CATTTGCAGGCACTGGCCTGGGCGGACCAGTTGACGGAATGAGCCCCAGAGTGGGCGACAGCGTGCGGCTCTGGTGGTAAGGTCACCGAATTCATCCCACTCACTGACGCAGACCCTCCATGTCGAGCAACTCAGACAACGTACCGGCTTTCGAGAACACCGCCCCGCAAGGGGAGGACGAGGACTCGAGCAACCTGGCGATCATTGCGCGCCAGGCGATCGTGGATGAGCAGCGTGCCGTTTTCGGCTACGAGCTGTTCGACCGTTCCACCGCCTCCGATGCCCACACCGCGGCCAGCGATGCCGCCCTGCTCTTCAATGCCCTGTCGTATGCGGGCACCGAGGCCCTGGTGGGCAAGAAGACGGTGTTCATCAACTGCACGCACGAAAGCCTGGCCGGCGGCCACCTCGAACTGATCCACCCCGAAAAGGTGGTGCTGGAAGTGCCCCCGTTGCACGATGGCGCCACGGCTGAAGAGATCGAAGGGCGCGTGTCCACGCTCGAAGGCCTGCGCACGCGGGGCTTTCGCCTCGCCTTCAACCAGAACGTGCTGCGCCGCACCTATGCCAGCTGGCTGCCGCTGGCGGCCTTCGTCAAGCTGGACATGCAGGCGTTCCGGGCCGAACTGGCCGAGCCCCTGGTGAAGTTCGCGCGCGCCAATTCCAAGGCCACGCTGGTGGCCGAAAAGGTGGAGACCGCCGAGCAGCACGAGCGCATGTCCGCGCTGGGCGTGAAGCTGTTCCAGGGCTACTGGTTCGCCCAGCCCGCGCTGGTGAAGGCCCAGACCATCCGGCCTTCGCAGGCGACCATCATCCAGCTCATCAACCTGGTGCGAAAGCAGGCCAGCACGGCAGAGATCGAGGAGCTGCTCAAGAAGGACCCCACGCTGTCCTTCAACCTGCTGCGGTTCATCAACTCGTCGGGCTTCGGGCTGTCGTGCGAGGTCACCTCGTTCCGGCACGCCGTCATGATCCTGGGGCTCAAGAAGCTGTTCCGCTGGGCGGCGCTGCTCATGACCACCTCGCGCGCCGGGGGCTCTCCACCCGCCGTGGGCCAGACCGCCGTGGTGCGCGGCCGCCTCATGGAGCTGCTCGCCGCCGAACTGCTGCCGCCCGAGGAGTGCGACAACGCCTTCGTGGTCGGCGTGTTCTCGCTGCTGGACACCATGCTGGGCGTTCCGCTGGAAAAGGCGCTCGACTCCGTCGCCCTGCCCCAGCCCGTGATCGATGCGCTGCTGCACAACACCGGCGTGTTCGCGCCGTTCCTGGAACTCACCAAAGCCTGCGAAAGTGGCGACGAGGTGGCGTTCGCCCGCTCGGCCGATGCGCTGCACCTGTCCAACCGACAGGTGAACTGGGCCCACTTGCAGGCGCTGACCTGGGCGGAAAGCCTGGGAGAGTAACGGCCCGGCCGGCTGCGCAGTGCCCCGGCGCGGCCAGGGCCATTGCGTTTTTCCAGGCGCGCCGCGCCCCCTCTTCGGTCAGTTCATCTGAATGCCCGCCGCGCGGATGATGCGGGCGTTGTTCTGCGACTCCTCGGCAATCTGCCGCACAAAGTCAGCCGCCTTGCCCCCTTGGGGCACGTTGTCGGTGGCTTCGAGCCGGGCGCGCAGGTCCGGCAGGGCCAGGGCGCGATTGATCTCGGCATTCAAACGCTCCAGGATTGGCGCCGGCGTGCGCGCCGGCGCGAACACGCCAAACAGCGAACTCACGTTGGCGGCCGGAATGCCCAATTCGGCCAGGGTGGGCACGTCGGGCAAAGTGTCGAGCCGGGCGGGCGCACCCACGGCCAGTGCGCGCAGCTTGCCGGCCTGGATGTGCTGCATCACCGCAGGCCCGGCATTGGTGGACAGCACTTCGAACTGCCCGCTGAGCGCATCGTTGAGCTGCTGGCCGCCGCCCTTGTAAGGCACATGCGTGATCTGCGCCTGGGTGGACTGCATGATCTGCTCCAGCATGATGTGCCCGAGCGACGCCAGCCCCGAGGTGGCCCATCGCACCGCTCCTGGCTGCGCCTTCGCGGTGGCGAGCAACTGGCGGAAATCCTTGGCCTGGCTGGCGGGCGTGCCCAGCAGCAGCACGGGAGAGACCATCACGCTGGCCACCGGCGCGATGTCCTTGGCCGGATCGAACGGCGATTTGCCCAGGTGCGGGTTCAGGACCAGCGGGCTGATGGACGAAAAGCCCAGCGTGTAGCCGTCCGGCGCCGCCTTGGCCACGGCATCCATGCCGATGGAGCCGCCCGCCCCGGCCTTGTTGTCCACCACCACTGAAGTGCCCAGCTGGGCCGACAGCTTGTCGCCCAGGGCCCGGGCAACCACGTCGCTCACCCCGCCGGCGGGATAGGCCACCACGATGCGGATGGGGCGGGACGGCCAGGCGGCTGCCTGCTGGGCGTGGGCAGCGAACGGCAGCGTGGGCAGCCAGGAACAGCTGGCGGCCAGCATCCATTGCCGGCGGGAAAGATCGGTCATGCAAAGACTCCGGGTGCACAAAAGGAAACCGCGATTGTCCGCGCCCTGCGCAGCTCCCACCCGCTTCCCGGCACCCAACTATCCGCGGGGATGGTGCTGCGCGTGCAGCGCCTTGAGCCGTTCGCGCGCCACGTGGGTGTAGATGGTGGTGGTGGAGATATCCGCATGCCCCAGCAGCAGCTGCACCACGCGCAGGTCCGCCCCGTGGTTGAGCAGGTGCGTGGCGAAGGCATGGCGCAGCGTGTGCGGCGACAGCGGCACGGTGATGCCCGCCGCATGCGCCTGCTTTTTCACGATGACCCAGAACATCGCCCGGGTCATGCCCGCGCCGCGCTGCGTCACGAAAAGATCGTCGGTCTGCTGCCCGCCCAGGATGGCCGCGCGCGCCTCGCCCAGGTAGCGCTCCAGCCATGCCGCCGCTTCGTCGCCGAAGGGCACCAGCCGCTCCTTGCCGCCCTTGCCCATCACCCGCAGCACGCCTTCACGCAGGCCCACCTGGAAGGTCTTGAGCGTGACCAGCTCGGTCACGCGCAACCCGCTGGCGTACATCAGCTCCAGCATGGCGCGATCCCGCAGCCCCAACGGGTGGCCGGTGTCCGGGGCGCGCAGCAGGGCCTCCACATGGGCTTGCGAGAGCGTCTTCGGCACGCGCAGCGGCTGGCGCGCAGCCTGCAGCCGGACCGTGGGATCGGCCGCGATGCGCCGCTCGCGCAGCGCCCAGTGGAAATAGCGGCGCAGCACGGTCAGGCGCCGATTGGCCGAGGTGGCCCGGGTCTGCGCATGGCGGGCCGCGAAATAACCCTGCAGGTGGTGTTCCTGCGTGCTGTCGATGGCCAGCGCGGACGGTTGCTCCGCCAGCCACTGGGCATACAGCGTCATGTCGCGCCGGTAGGCCGCCAGGGTGTTGCGCGAGAGACCGTCCTCCAGCCACAGCGCGTCGATGAAGGTGTCGATGGAGGTCTGGCTTTCGGGCAGCATCGCAAAACCATAGCACGATAAAAAAGGCCCGCGGGCGGTGCCGGCGGGCCTGGTCTGAGCAAGCGAAGACGCGCTGGCTCAGTCGAGCGACAGCTTCTGCTTTTGCACCACGGTCTTGTAGACCTCGAATTCGGCCTTGATCTGCTCGGCGAACTGCTCGGGCGTGTTGCCGATGATGATCGAGCCGGTGTCCTCGATGCGCTTGCGCACGGCCGGGTCTTCCAGCGCCTTGCGCACGCCGGCGTTGATCTTGTCCACCACGTCCTTGGGCAGATTCTTGGGGCCCAGGATGCCGTAGTAGGCCATGCGGTTCACCGGTTCCAGGCCCACTTCCTTGAAGGTGGGCACATTGGGCAGCGCGGCCACGCGCTGGGGCGCGGCGACCACGATGGGCACCAGGCGGCCATCCTTGATGAAGGCCAGCGCCGAAGGCAGGTTGTCGAAGATCATCGGCACCTGGCCGGCCACCGTGTCGTTCAAGGCCGGGCCCGCGCCGCGGTAGGGAATGTGCGTGACGAAGGTGTCGGTCAGGCTCTTGTACAGCTCCATCTGCAGATGGCCGATGCCGCCCGTGCCGGACGACGAGTACGAATACTTGCCCGGCACCTTCTTGATCTCGGCGGCGAAGCTCTTGTAGTCCTTGGCTGGAAAGCTGGGGTTCACCGCGATGATGTTGGGCGTTGCGGCGATGTTGATGATCGGCGTGAAGTCCGTCAGCGGGTTGTAGGGCGTCTTGGGGTTGATCGCCGGATTGGCCGCCGTGGTGGACACGGTGGCGATGCCCAGGGCATAGCCGTCGGGCGTCGCCTTGGCCGTCTCGGCCGCGCCGACCACACCACCACCGCCCGCGCGGTTGTCAACGATCACGGGCTGGCCCAGCGCGCGCGACAGCGGATCGGAGATCACGCGGGCGATGATGTCAGTCGTCCCCCCAGGAGCAAAGGGCACCACCAGCCGGATCGGTTTGGTGGGATAGCTCTGGGCCATGGCACTGCCCGTGGCCACGAGGACGGCCAGACCCAGCCAGTTTCGGCGCTGCATAGAAGTCTCCTTGTACTGCTTGAAAACGATGGTGTGCATCCTAATCGCTGACGCACGCCGATCGTGGTCCGCATGGCAGTCCACAGTGAGGGATTTCCCGCACGCGCAAGTGCGGTTCCCGTTGGCAGGAGAAGGGTTCAGTGCCGTCGTTGAGGAGGTGGCGTTGCTCCTTGCAAATCAGAAGCAAGGGCTGGACGGGCCCCATGCGGAGGACGGTACGGCATCACGCCATCGCGTCCCAGATCAGCTTGACGCCGACCAGCATCGTGCCTGCCAGGAACACGGTTTTCATGCGCTCGGGCGACAGCACCCGGGCCACCCAGGCGCCCATCACACCGCCCAGGGCGCAGCCGATGAAGAGTGGAATGCCCCACTGGAAATCGACCGCACCGTGGGTGATGAAGGTCGTCACGGACGAGCCCACCACGAGCAGGTTGAGGCGCGTCATGACCGAAGCGCTGTCGGAAAACGACAGGCCGAAAAAATGCATCAGCGCAAAGATGAGAAAGGTGCCGAAGCCTGCGCCGAAAAACCCCGAATACACGCACAGCGCGAACACCGTGGCGATGCCGGCCAGGGGCAGCCGCGCGGCTGGCGCCGAGGTGGCGGCGCGTGCGGAAAAATCCGTCCGGTAGGTGATCCACAACACCACGGCCATCATGGTGGCGACGATGATTCGCAGCACCCGGTCATCGACCCCGGTGACGATCAGCGAGCCCATCACGGAGCCCGCTGCCGCCAGGGGCCAGAGCACCCAGGGAATGCGCACCGGGGCCGCCACGCCACGGCGGTGGGCCAGCGTGCCGGTGAAGAACGAGCCCACGAGCGCGAACTTCACGGTGGCGATGGCCGCGGCGGCGGAATGCCCCATCAGCAGCAGCAACGGCACGCCGATGGTGACGCCCCCTCCGACCGTCACGGCCACGCCACCCACAACGAGCCCCATCAGGGCCATTGCGCAGAGCATCACCATGCGAGGGACAACTCGTCGTTGCTGAGCACGTCGATCGCGCGGCGCGACAGCGCATCCGCCGCCAGCCCCCTGGCGCCACCACCGCCGTTGCCGCCGCTTCCTCCCCCCAGCGGCTGCGTCATGTAGCGCCGCAGCACGGCCATGCGCAGCGGCACGCCGTACGCGGCCTGCAGGAAATACTTGTTTTGCGGGGTCGGGTCCACGTCGGTGTCCAGCTCGTCCGTGCGAGGCAGGCAATGCATGACCGCCAGCCACGGTGGCGCCTTGGCCAGCAGCGCGCGGTGCACACGGCATTTGTCCAGCTGGCGCTGGTACAGCGCGGCGTCGCTGAACATCTCGCGCTGCACGCGCACGACGTACAGCAGATCGACATGGCCCAGCATGGCCTGCACCGAATCGTGCAGATGGATGGGGCGGCGCGCCGCAGCGGCGATGTCGGCCGGCAAAGGGCTGCCGTCGTCGGCTTCGCTGGCGGCATCGACGGCATGCAGCTCGACGTCGCGGAACTGCCCGAGGCCGACCAGCAGCGACTTCACCGCACGCGAGTAGCGCAGGCCGCCCACCAGCCCCACGCGCAGACCATCGAGGGTGTCGAAATGCTCGCGGGCGGTGTACAGGTCGATCAGCGTCTGGGTGGGGTGCCGGGCGAGCCCTTCGCCGGCATTGATCAGCGGCACGTCGAGGGTGCCCTTGATCTGCTCCATCACGCCATGGTCGGCGTGCCGCGCGACCAGCGCGTCGGAGTAGTAGCCGGCCATGCGGGTGGTGTCGAGCAGGCTCTCGCCCAGGGGTTGGCGGGTGCTGTGCATGTCGCAAACGCTCAGCACGCGCGCGCCGAGGCGGTAGGCCGCGGATTCGAAACTCAGCCGCGTTCGCGTACTGGGCTGGCAAAACAGGGTGAAAACGATTTTTCCGGCCAGCGCATTTCCAAATTCCCCGGGAAACCGCCGAATGTCGTCGACATCGGAAAACAGCGTCTCGATTTCGCTGCGCGAAAGGTCTTCGATGGATATCAGGTTTTTTGAGGCCATGCGCCATCAATCATTGCAGCCGACAAATACAAGGCGCTATCGGTGCGCCAGTGCGCACCGATAGCAGCTTGCTCCTCCCCTCCCGGCTTTTATTCAAGTCTCTGGAGTTTTTGCACGGGATGAATATTGACGGCATTCAATCCATAAGTGAAGATTTGCCGTCTTATACAAAACATAAGCTAAGCCTATGGAACGTACCTTGGATCTCGATCAATTACGGACCTTCGCGCTGGTGCTGGAATTGGGGAGTTTTTCTGCTGCGGCGCAACGGCTGGGGGTGACCCAGCCCGCGGTGAGCCTGCAGGTGAGAAATCTGGAGCGCCGGCTGTCGGTGCGCCTCATCGAGCGCGTGGGCCGCCGCGTGGGCCCAACCTCCGCTGGCGCGGATCTGCTGGCCCATGTGCCGCATGTGACGGCCGCCGTGGCCAATGCCGTGAGCGCCGCCACCTTCCACTCGGCCGGGGTGACGGGGCGCGTGCGGCTGGGCACGGGCCTGACCTCGTGCCTGTACCTGCTGCCGCCCATCCTGCAGGACCTGCGCAAGCGCTTTCCATCTCTGAGCATCCTCGTGAGCACGGGCAACACGGAGGACTACGTGCGCCGCATCGAGGACAACTCGATCGATGCCGCCATCGTGACGCTGCCCATTGTCTCGCGTGCGGTCGCCGTGGTCCCCATCCTGGAGGACGAGCTCATGGCCATCTGCCGCCGAGGCACCTGCCACTGGCCGCGGGCGGTCACCGCGCAGATGATGAATCAGCACCCGCTGGTGAAGTTCGAGACCGGCAGCAGCACGCGCGGAATCGTGGACGACTGGCTGAGCGCTGGCGGCACCCTGCCCACGCCCGCGCCCGTCATGGAGTTCGACAGCGTGGAGGCCATCAAGGCGATGGTGGCGGCGGGCCTGGGCTGCGGCATCCTGCCGCGCATGGCGCTGTCGGGCCACAGCCGCCGCCATGAAGACCTCGAACTGCGGCCGCTGGACCCGCCCCTGTACCGCATCCAGGCCCTCATCACCCGCCACGACAAGCCCATGAACCGGGGGCTTCAGAAGGTGATCGAGGCCATCGTCGAGGGCGGCAGGGCCGCGGCGCGGCCCGGTCCCTGAGGCGTCACCCGGGCCCGGCTTCGGGGGCCACCGGGGCGGGCCGCGCGGTATCCTGCGGGCCGTGAATTACGCGCAGCTCCTCCTTCCCGACTTTGCCCTCATCCTGTGCGGTTACCTGGTCTGCCGCTACACGGCCCTCAACCGCACCGTGTGGCAGCCGGTGGAAAGCCTGGTGTACTACCTGCTCTTTCCCATCCTGCTGTTCCAGTCCATCGTCAAAAGCCCGATCCAGATCGGCGAGGCCTCGGGGCTGATCGGTGCCGGCGTGGCAACGGGCCTGGTCGGCATCGCGCTGGCCTACAGCCTGCCGCGGCTGCCCGGCCTGCGTGGCCGCATCGACCCACGCGACCACGCGGCCAGCGCCCAGGTGGCGTTCCGCTTCAATTCCTTCATGGGCCTGGCGCTGGCGGAACGGCTGGCGGGCCCGCAGGGCCTGCTGCTCATCGCCGTGCTGATCGGCGTGTGCGTGCCGCTGTTCAACGTGGCCGCGGTGTGGCCCATGGCGCGCGCGGGCCAGCACGGTTTTTTCAAGGAGCTGCTGCGCAATCCATTGATCGTGGCCACCGGATCGGGGCTGGCCGCCAACCTGCTGGGCTTTCACATTCCCGTGTGGATGGAGCCCACGGTGAGCCGCATCAGCGCGGCGTCGCTCGCGCTCGGGCTCATGGCGGCCGGCGCGGGCATGCAGTTCGGCCTGCTCACGCGCGGAAAGCTGCTGTCGGCATCGGTGCTGGCGATCCGCCACCTGGTGCAGCCGGTGATCGCGTTCGGCATGGCGCGGCTGCTGCGGCTGGACGGGGTGCAGACCACGGTGCTGATGGCCTTCTCCGCCCTGCCCACCGCGTCCACCTGCTACGTGCTGGCGGCCCGCATGGGCTACAACGGGCCCTACGTGGCCGGGCTGGTGACGCTGTCCACCGTGCTGGGGGTGGTCAGCCTGCCCTTCGCGCTCGCCGTGCTGCGCTGACAAACCCATGCGGCCCACGGGCCGATCACCACACGCCGGCCCAGTGCAGGAGCGCCGCCATCGCTGGCATGAGCAGCGCCGTGGCGATGCCGTTGAGCGCCATGGCCAGCGCGGCGAACGAGCCGGCGGTGGCGTGGGTCTGCAACTCGCGCGCCGTGCCGATGGCATGCGCCGTCAGTCCCACGGCGAAGCCGCGCACCACCGGGTCGCCATCGAGCCGCAGCGCGCGCAGCAGCGGGCCGGCCATCACCGCGCCGGCAATCCCGGTGACCGCCACGGCCACCGCCGCCAGCGATGCGATGCCGCCCAGCCGCTCGGCCACGGCGGTCGCGATGGGAATGGTGGCCGACTTGGGCGCAAGCGACATCAGCGTCTGCATCGACCCGCCCAGCGCCCACGCCACGAGCACGGCCGACCCGATGGCCGCCACCGATCCGGCGAGCAGCGCGATCGCCACCGGCCGCCAGATCTGCCGGATCCGGCCCAGTTGCCCGTACAGCGGCACTGCCAGCGCCACCGTGGCCGGGCCGATGAAGAAATGGATCAGCTGCACGCCCTCGAAGTACACCGGGTACGGCACGCCGAGCGCCAGCAGCACGCACACGATGCCCACCACGGCCGTGAGCACGGGCAGCAGGAACGGGTTGTGGCCGCTGCGCCGGTACAGCCACAGCGCTGCGAGGTAGGCCAGCAGCGTGAGCGTGAGCCAGGTCAGCGGAGAGCGCTCCAGCGCCCCCAGCGCGGCCAGGCCGGTGGTGGGATCCTTCATGCCGGCGGACCCGCGCGCCGACCGCGCGACAGCAGCCAATGCAGGGTGAGGGCCGTCACGGCCATCGTCACCGCCGCACCGACGATGCAGGCGATGAGGAAGGGCTTCCACTCGTCCGCCACCCGGCCGAAGTGCACCATCACGCCGGTGACGGTGGGGATGAACAGCAGCATCATGTGCTGCAGCAGGGTGGACGCGGTGGTGGCCAGCGCTTCAGGCACGCGCCGCCGCCAGGCGAGCCAGGCCAGCAGCCAGAGCATGCCGACCAGGGCGCCCGGCAACGGCCAGCCCGTCAGGCGCACCGTGGCCTCTCCGAGCAACTGGAAGGCGATGAGAAGGCACAGGGCTTGGATCATGGGCAGGCCGGTATTGTCGGCCAGCCGCAGCCCGCCTGCACCCGGGCGTTTTGCCACAGGCGAACGCTATATATTTGATAGCACTATGCCCTAGTACTTATTGTGCTGGAGGTCGTTTTTGCTCCAAGCCCCAGGCCACGTGCTCCCGCACCAGAGCGCTGGCGTCGGCGGCGCGGGACCGCAGCGCGGCCTCGATGCCGGCGTCCCCCGTGGCATGCAGCGCATTGCCCAGCGCCACGGCCACGTTGCGCAGCCACCGTTCGTGGCCGATGCGGCGGATGGGGCCGCCTTCCGTCATGCGCAGGAAGGTGAGCTCGTCCCAGGCGAACAGGTGCGCGAGCTGCTGCCCGGCCAGGCCGGGCCGCGCGTCGAAATCGGGCAGCCCGCTGACCTGCGCGAACTTGTTCCAGGGGCAGATGAGCTGGCAATCGTCGCAGCCGTAGATGCGGTTGCCCATCGGGCGGCGCAGTTCGACGGGAATCGGCCCCGCATGTTCGATGGTGAGGTAAGAGATGCAACGCCGGGCGTCCACCCGGTGCGGCGCGACGATGGCCTGCGTGGGGCACACGTCGATGCACGCCTGGCAACTGCCGCAATGCGCGGTCACGGGCGCGCTGGGCTCGAACGGCATGTCCACATAGATCTCGCCCAGAAAGAACATGGAGCCCGCCTCGCGGTTGAGCACCAGCGTGTGCTTGCCGCGCCAGCCCTGCCCGCTGCGGCTGGCCAGCTCCGCCTCCAGCACGGGCGCCGAATCGGTGAACACCCGGTGCCCGACCGGCCCCACGGCCTCGCCGATGCGGTCGGCCAGCTTCTGCAGCCGCTGGCGCAGCACCTTGTGATAGTCGCGCCCCCGGGCGTACACCGACACGATGCCTTCGGAGGGGCGCTCCAGCCGCGCGAACTCCACGGCCTGCCAGCCAGGGCCGGCGCCCGGCGCGCCGTGCGCGGGTCCGGCTGGCGTGTCGCGCGGCAGGTAGTCCATGCGCGCGGTGATCACGCTCACGGTGCCGGGCACCAGTTCGGCGGGCCGGGCGCGGCGCAGGCCGTGGGTTTGCATGTAATGCATGTCGCCATGGAACCCTTGCGCCAGCCACTGCATCAACCCCGGTTCTGCGGACGACAAATCCACACCGGCCACGCCGATTTGGGAGAATCCCAATTCGCGGGCCCAGCCTTGCATTTGAGGAACGAGTTGACTGCTGCTGAACATCACCCCCGGATTGTAGAAAGCCCCCCCGCGGACACGCCCGTCGCGCTGCGCTGGGAAAGCGAGGAAGACACCGCCGCCTTCGCCGCCCGGCTGGCCGCCCAAGCCCCGATCGCCAACGCCTTCATCACCTTGCACGGCGACCTGGGCGCCGGCAAGACCACGCTGGTGCGCCACCTGCTGCGTGCGCTCGGCGTGCAGGGCCGCATCAAGAGCCCGACCTATGCCGTGGTGGAGCCGCACGAGGCACCGGGGCTGGCCATCTGGCACTTCGACTTCTACCGCTTCAACGACCCGCGCGAGTGGGAGGACGCGGGCTTTCGCGACATCTTCGCGGGGCCGGGACTCAAGATCGCGGAATGGCCCGAAAAGGCCGCCGCGCTCATCCCCGTTGAAGACCTTGCTATACACATTGAAGCAGGGGATGATGGCGAGCGGCACGTCACCCTGCAGGCCCGCACCGCATCGGGCCGCACCCTTGCACAAGGATCGAAGGCATGAGCGAAGCGCCACCTCCCCATCCACCCACGCGGCGGTCGCTGCTCCAGGCGGGCACGCTGGTGCTGCTGCTGGGCACGCAGCAGATCGCGCGCGGTGCCAGCATTCTGGCCGTGCGCGTCTGGCCCGCGCAGGACTACTCCCGCGTCACCATCGAATCCGACCGCCAGCTGGTGGCCAAGCAATTTTTCGTGACCACGCCGCCCCGCCTGGCGGTGGACATCGAAGGCATCGACCTGAACCCCGAACTGCGCGAACTGGTCGCCAAGGTGAAGGCGGACGACCCCAACATCGCCGGCATCCGCGTGGGCCAGAACGCGCCCAACGTGGTGCGGCTGGTGCTGGACCTCAAGCGGCCCGCCCTGCCCCAGGTGTTCACGCTGCCGCCGATCGCGGCCTACCAGCACCGGCTGGTGTTCGACCTGTACCCGGCCGAGCCCGAAGACCCGCTGGAGGCCCTCATCGCCGAGCGCCTGCGCGAAGTGCCGCCGACCGCGCCCCTGCCCAACGTCGCCGCCGCCAAGCCCGGCACGGCGGGCGATCCGCTGGGTGAGCTGATCGCCCAGCAGATCCAGCGCCCCGGCGCGCCGCCGCCGCCGGTGGGCCTGCCCGCCCCGGCCGCGCCCGCCGCGCCGCCACCGGCCGTGGCAGCGGCCGCTGCCGCCCCCACCCCGCCGCACGCGCCGTCGCCGCCACCGGCCGCGCCCGCCATCGCGAAGGCGACCGACCGGCTCATCATCGTGGCGCTGGACCCCGGCCATGGCGGCGAAGACCCCGGCGCCACCGGCCCCGGCGGCACGCGCGAGAAGGACATCGTGCTCAAGGTGGCGCACCTGCTGCGCGACCGCATCAACGCCACCACGGTCGGCGGCAACCCGATGCGGGCCTTCCTGACCCGCGACGCCGACTATTTCGTGCCGCTGGGCGTGCGGGTGGACAAGGCCCGGCGCGTGCAGGCCGACCTGTTCGTGAGCATCCACGCCGACGCCTTCACCACGCCCGCGGCGCGCGGCGCCAGCGTGTTCGCGCTGAGCCAGGGCGGCGCCTCCAGCTCGGCCGCGCGCTGGCTGGCCAACAAGGAAAACCAGTCCGACCTCATCGGCGGCCTGAACGTCCGCGTGCAGGACCGGCACGTGCAAAGCGCCCTGCTGGACATGAGCACCACGGCGCAGATCAACGACAGCCTGAAGCTCGGCAGCGTGCTGCTGGGCGAGATCGGCAGCATGGCCAAACTGCACAAGCCGCGCGTGGAGCAGGCCGGCTTTGCCGTGCTCAAGGCGCCGGACATTCCGAGCGTGCTCGTGGAAACCGCCTTCATCAGCAACCCCGAGGAAGAGGCCAAGCTGCGCACCGCCGCCTACCAGCAGCAATTGGCCGACGCGCTGATGCGAGGGATCACGCGATACTTCGCCAAAAACCCGCCGCTGGCACGCAGCCGGTCCGTCTGACGGCTCGGCGGGCCTGCGAGCGTGACCTGAAACCACGAGGAGAACCCCATGGCCCTGCACCACGCACGTTCCGGAGAAGTCGTCAGCCTGAGCCCGCTGGGCGACCGGCTGGCGGGCGCCGCCACCACCGCCATCATCAAGGCCGCCCAGCTGGAAGTGATCCGCGTCGTGCTGCCGGCCGGCAAGGATTTGCGCCAGCACGACACGCCCGGCGAGATCACCGTGCAGTGCCTGGAGGGCGAGGCGGAGTTCCACACCGCCGGCGGGGCGCGCCTGCTGCGCCCGGGCGACTTCGTGCACCTGCAGCCCCGTGCTGCGCATTCGCTGCGCGCGGTGAGCGATGCCTCGCTTCTCGTGACCATCTGCCTGGCCCCGGGCTGATCGGCAGGGCCGCGATCAGGTGGGGCACCTCCTACAGCAGGCGGCCTCGCCTGCCTACACCGCAGGCGCGGTGCCAGGGCGATAGTGCAGGCATGGGTTGGGACAGGCAAATGCAGCGGTTTGAACGGATCGCTGCCCTGTCCGGATCCCATGCCCTCACAGATACCAGGAGCCAAGTCATGAACTACCGCCATCTCGTTTCCGCCGCCGCTGTCGCAGCCGCACTCGGCCTCGTCGGCTGCTCTTCCAACCCCACCAATGCACAGATCGGTACCGGCGTAGGCGCCGTGGCCGGCGGCGTGTTGGGCAGTGCCGTCGGTGGCACCACCGCGACCGTGATCGGTGCCGGTGCCGGCGCGCTGGTCGGCCACGAACTCGGTGAAGACCGCGATCAACGCCGCCGCTGATCTCACGGGGATGGTTTAACTCCCATCCTTCCGATCACAAAACGCCTGCAGGGCCCCAGTGCCCTGCGGGCGTTTTTGCGTGGATGCCAATCGGCGCCTCCCACAAGCACCGGTGCAAAACGATAAAAGCGTCCCTCCACTAACCGATACGGTTTAGTACATTTAAAGCGCGTGGGTGCGGCTAACATTCTTGGCCTGTTCCACTCTGCAGAATCACTCCATGCGCCCGTCGCCCCTGGCCCTAGCCAATGACCCTCTTTCACCCGAGCCTGCCCTGAACCGCCGCCGTGCCGCGCTGCAACTGATGGCCATACCCGCCGCCATCGCGTCGGGCAGTGCCCTGGCGAACGGCACAGCGGATGTGGCGAGCGCTGCAGCCAAGAAGCGATTCACCACATCGCAAGGCTGCCACCTGCACTACCAGGATCGTGGCCAGGGCCCGGTCGTGCTGCTCGGGCACAGCTACCTGTGGGATTCTTCGATGTGGGCGCCCCAGATCCAGGCGTTGTCGCGCCACTTCCGGGTCATTGCCCCCGACCTGTGGGGCCACGGCGCGTCGGGGCCGCTGCCCGCCGACACGCAGGACCTGAAAGGCCTGGCGGCGCAGATGCTGGAACTGCTCGACGCCCTGCATGTCCGCGAATGTGCCGTGGTCGGCCTCTCGGTCGGCGGCATGTGGGGAGCGGAGCTGGCGCTGAAGGCGCCGGAGCGGGTTCGCAGCCTCGTGATGATGGACACCTACCTCGGGGCCGAGCCCGAGGCCACGCGCCTGCGCTACTTCGGCCTGCTCGATGCGATCGAGGCCGGCGGGCAGATCACCCAGCCGCTGGTGGATGCCATCGTGCCGATCTTCTTTCGGCCCGGCACCGATCCCTCGAGCCCCCGCCCCGCCGCGTTCGGCCGCAGCCTGGCGGCGATGGCGCCCGATCGATTGCGCCAATCGGTGGTGCCGCTGGGCCGCATCATCTTCGGCCGCGCCGATGCGATGGACCGGCTGGCTGCGCTCCGCCCCCAGGCCACGCTGCTCATGTGCGGCGACGAGGACATTCCCCGCCCGCCGCACGAGATGCACGCCATGGCCGAGGTGATCGGCTGCGATGCCGTGGTCATCCCCGAGGCAGGGCACATTTCGAACCTGGACAACCCGGAGTTCGTCACCCGCCAGCTGCTGCAGTGGCTGGACCGCACGATGCGCTGACAGCGCATTCGCTCGGGCGACCGGAGGACGGGACGCAGTGCACCCGGCTCCCGCTCAGGCCGTTTTCTGGCGGCCGGCGCGCCAGCCGCCGTAGAGCGCGATCAGGCCCGGCACCAGGATCAGCGCCCAGATGATCTTGTCCAGATTGGCCTGCACCCAAGGGAAATTGCCGAAGAAGTAGCCCGCCGTGCAGATGCCCAGCACCCACAGCAGCGCACCGCCCACGTTGAACGCCGTGAACTTCGCCCGGCCCATTTCGGCCACGCCGGCCACGAAGGGCGCGAAGGTGCGGATGAAGGGCATGAAGCGCGCCAACACGATGGTGACGCCGCCGTAGCGTTCGTAGAAGTCGTGCGCCTGCTGGAACGCGCGCCGGTTGAACCAGCGCGAGTCGGGCCACTGGAACACCTTGGGCCCGAAATAGCGCCCGATGGTGTAGTTGCACTGGTCCCCAAGGATGGCGGCCGCGATCAGCACGGCGCAGGCCAGCGGAAAGTTCATGAGCCCCGCACCGCACAGCGCACCGACGATGAACAGCAGCGAATCGCCGGGCAGGAGCGGCATCACCACCACACCCGTCTCGACGAAGACGATGAGGAACAGCAACGCATACACCCACGGGCCGTAGGCGCTGACGAAGGCCGCCAGGTGCTTGTCCACGTGCAGGATGAAGTCGATCAGGAACTGGATGATTTCCAAGGGCGGACCTTCTGAGGAAAGTGGGATGGCGGGATTGCCAATGCGGCGCGTACTCTAACCGCACTGCCTAGAATGCCGGGCAATGACCACAGAGCCCACCCTGCGCCGACCGATCCGCGACCTGCCCGACGAACTCATCAGCCAGATCGCGGCCGGCGAGGTGGTCGAACGGCCCGCCTCGGCCGTGCGCGAACTGGTGGACAACGCGCTCGACTCCGGAGCCACCCAGATCGCCGTGCGCCTGCTGGCCGGCGGCGTGCGGCTGATTTCGGTGGAAGACGACGGCAGCGGCATCCCCCAGGAAGAACTGCCGATCGCCCTGCGGCGCCACGCCACCAGCAAGATCACCAATCTGCACGACCTCGAGTCCGTGGCCACCATGGGCTTTCGCGGCGAGGCCCTCGCCGCCATCGCTTCGGTGTCGGAAATGGCCCTGCTGTCGCGCACCGCGGAGCAGGCCAGCGCTTTCCTGCTGGATGCGCGCAGCGGCGAGCTGCGGCCCGCCGCACGCAGCCAGGGCACGACGGTGGAAGTGAAGGAACTGTTCTTCGCCACGCCAGCGCGGCGCAAATTCCTCAAGACCGACGCGACCGAACTGGCCCACTGCATTGAGGCCGTGCGCCGCCACGCGCTCGCCCGTCCCGATGTGGGCTTCGCCATCTGGCACGAAGGCAAGCTGGTCGAGCAGTGGCGCGCCACCCTGGCCGCTGGCGACGCGTCCGATGGCGCGCTGCAGCAGGCGCTCGACCGGCGGCTGGCCGACGTGCTGGGAGACGACTTCCTCGCGGAATCGGTCGCCGTGCGCCACCGCCACGGCGCCATCACGGTGACCGGCCGCGCCGGCCTGCCGGATGCGGCCCGCTCGCGCGCCGACCAGCAGTTCTGCTACGTGAACGGCCGCTTCGTGCGCGACAAGGTGCTCACGCACGCCGCGCGTGCCGCCTACGAGGACGTGCTGCACGGGCAGAAGCAGCCCGTGTATGCGCTGTACGTGGCCATCGACCCGCTGCGGGTGGATGTGAACGTGCACCCCACCAAGATCGAGGTGCGCTTCCGAGACAGCCGCGAGGTTCACCAGGCCGTGCGCCATGCGGTGGAGAACGCCCTGGCCGTGCCCCGTGCCCAGGCACTCGCCGCGAGCGGTGCCACCGAGACGGCGCCAGGGGCGGCCGCGCAGGCGCCCGCTCCCGGGATGGCGCCCGGCTGGAAGGCGCAGGCGGCGATCCGGTTCGATGAGCCCGTGGTCGGCCACCGGGTGACCGACCTGCAGGCGCTGTGGGGATCGCCGAAGGGGCCCGGCGTCGGCGCACAAGACGGCGCCTTCCCGGCCAGCGTGCAGGAGCCGCGCGCCGAATGGGGCCATCCCGGCGCAGCCGGCGCCGCGGCGGCCGGCACCGTTGCCTGGACTCCGCCCCCCTCTCTGCAGACCATTCCCCCTTCAGCGGCCGACGTGACGCCTGCGCCGCCCGCGCCGGACGACAACGCGCCGGCCTGGCCCCTGGGCCGGGCCGTGGCGCAGATCCAGGGCGTCTACATCCTGGCGGAAAACGCCCACGGCCTGGTGATCGTGGACATGCACGCCGCGCACGAACGCATCGTGTACGAGCGGCTCAAGGCGCAGGTGGACGGCACCGAACGCATCGCCAGCCAGCCGCTGCTGATCCCCGCGACCTTCGCCGCCACGCCGCAGGAAGTGGCCACGGCCGAAGCCCAGGCCGACACGCTGTCGATGCTGGGGCTGGAGATCGCCCCCTTCTCCCCGAAGACGCTGGCCGTGCGCGCCGTGCCCACCTCGCTGGCCCAGGGCAATGCGGTGGAACTGGCACGCAGCGTGCTCGCGGAGTTGTCAGCACACGACGCCAGCACCGTGGTGCAGCGCGCCCGCAATGAAATTCTGGGTACGATGGCCTGCCACGGCGCGGTGCGCGCCAACCGCCGGCTCACCCTCGATGAAATGAACGCCCTGCTGCGCCAGATGGAAGTCACCGACCGATCCGACCAGTGCAATCACGGCCGCCCCACCTGGCGGCAACTGTCCATGCGCGAGCTGGACGCCCTCTTCCTGCGCGGACGCTGATCCCCGGGCGCCGCAGGCCATACGGATCCCACCCATGCCACTGCGCCGCCACCACCCCCATCACCTTCGCTCCGCCTGCCAGGGCTATGGCGTGGCGGCCCTGGCGGCCATCGCCGCCGTCACGCTACCGGCCCACGCGGGGCGGCCCCTCACGGTGGACGACGCCGGCGTGAATGCCCCCGGCGAAGGGCACGTGGAAGTGTGGTGGGAGGGCGTGCACCGCGACCGCGGCGCCTTCTACGTGGCGCCGGCCTATGCCCCGGTGGCGCTGCCGGGTCTGGAACTGGGCGCCCTGCTGGCGCGCGATCTGGACGGCCGCGCCACGGTGCAAAGCGTGGTGGCCAAATGGCAGTGGACGCCGCCGCCCGAGCAAGGCTGCCATGCGGCCAGCAGCGTGGGCCTGTGGCACACCCACCGGGAGCCGCGCAGCACGCGGGCCCTCAACCTGCTGGGCACCTGCATCGCCAGTTGGGGGGCCGTGCACGCCAATGCCGGCACGCTGCACACGCCCGACCACCGCTGGCTGCCCACCTGGGGTGCCGCGGTCGAATCCACCTGGGGCGCGGTCACGGCGCACATCGAGGCGTTCGGACAGCGTGGCAGCCCGCCCACCTTCCAGACCGGCGCGCTGTGGGAATGGACACCGGGCTGGCAACTGGACGGGGTCGTCGGGCGCCGGCAGGGCCGGACCCTGCTGAGCATCGGCGTCAAGCACAGCTTCTGACGCGCCCCGAAACGGTGGCCTGCCGCCGGCAGGCCGTCGACCGAGGGATCAGTCGTCCCGCGCCGCCTTGGCATGGTCGGGGAAGTCGGCGAACACGCCGTCCACGCCCAGGCGGTAGAACATGCGGTATTCGGCCTTCGGGTCGCCCTTGAAGTCGGAAGCCAGGCGGCGCGCCTCGCTGCGGAAGGTGTACGGATGCACGAAGAGGCCGGCCGCGTGCGCGTCGGACACGACGGAGGTCGCGGGCATCATCACGCGGTCGCGCTCGTCGATCTTGCCGTCGCCGTTCAGGTCGTCGGGCTGGCCGTCCTTGTTGTCATCCACCAGCTTCGAGGGGATCAGGTACGGCTTCCAGGGGCCGATGCCGTCCGCATACGTCCTGACCTCCTTCAAGCCCGCAGGGGTCAGCAGGCTGGCAAACGTGCGCTGGTCGCCGGCCACGGCGAAGTCATAGGGCTTGTCGTAGGGCGCGGTCAGGTCCATGCTGCCGTCGGCCTTGATGTCGTTGGCATCCACCAGTTGCACCAGGCGCACCTGGGTCTTGGTGCGCAGGTACTTGAGGTTGGACACTTCGAACGACTGCAGGATGACGGGCGACGCCGCGGTGGTGTAGCCGTACTGCGAGAGCGTGGTGAGCAGCCGGTCCTCGAGCTTGAGGTTCAGGTTGGCGTGGTAGGTGGGGTGCTTGGTTTCGATGTACACGCCCACGGTGCGGCCCACGCGCGTGCCTTCGGACCGGGCGAGGTCCAGCACTTCGGCCAGCGTCGGGATCTGGTACTTGCCGTTGAACGACTGGTCGCGCTCGGCCAGGGGCTGGATGGCGCGCAGGGTCTTGATCTCCGCCAGGGTGAAGTCGGAGGCGAACCAGCCTTCTTCCTGAACGCCATCGACCATCTTCTTGGTCTTGCGGCTGGCGAATTCCGGGCGCTGCGACACGTCGGTGGTGCCGGTGATGTTGGGCTCGTGCCGTGCGATCAGCACACCGTCCTTGGTGGCCACGAGGTCCGGCTCGATGAAGTCCGCGCCCAGCTCGATGCCCTTCTTGTAGCCTTCCAGCGTGTGGTCCGGCAGGTAGCCGGCGGCACCGCGGTGGCCGATCACCAGGGGCTTGGCGCCGTTCAGCGTGGGGAAATCATCGTCGTTGCCGCCACAGGCGGCCAGGGCGGCAGCGGCGGCCAGGGCCAGCGCGGCCCCTTTGAAACCAGACAGGTGCATTGCTCTACCTCGTTGATCGTTGAAGTGCGCCACTGTGGAGGCGCCACATGACAGGACGGTGACTCGGGGAACTTTGTCGCGGCAGCGGTATCCCGGCGCCGAACGCACCGTTGTTGTGCGTTGTTGCCCTCCTTTGCCCCCGGAGTGCGCATCCTACGGGCCACCCCGTCCGGCCGTCACGGCCTATCGATGCTGCGCTGCAGCGTCAATCGGCGCTTTTCCGGGCTCCGGCCCTGGGCAGCGGCGCCGAAATCAGGCCATATCTCCAGCACAATCCGGATGTAACAAAGCGCATCGACGGGCGCGTTTCTTGCAAAAGCCGGAAAAGCCGGGGATTTCCCGATTTGCTATTGAAAAGTGAGCAACCAAGGCAATCAAGACGCCGGCATACCCGCTGAAACACTGCCATAGAACTTTCCCGACACCGCGGCACTCAGTCCTACCCATGAAACGCTGGCCCCTCCTTTCATCCATCGCCCTCGCCATGGCCGTCACGGCAGGTTGCGCCACCCTCGACGCCAAGCAGCGCGAGTGGATCTTCCAGCCCAGCGACCGTGCCTGGGGCGGTGCCCAGTCCACCGACGACATGGAAGATGTCTGGATCGCATTCGACTCGCAAGCCACCGGCAAGTCCGAGAAGCTGCACGGCCTGTGGCTGCCGGCCGCCAAAGCCGATGCGCCCGTGCTGCTGTACCTGCACGGCGCGCGCTGGAACGTGTCGGGATCGGCAGGCCGCATGCGGCGCATGCAGAGCATGGGGTTCTCGGTGCTGGCGGTCGACTACCGCGGCTTCGGGCGCAGCAGCGCGGCCCTGCCGTCGGAGACCACGGCCCTGGAGGACGCCCGCGCCGCGTGGAACTGGCTCGCGCAGCGCGCGCCCGACCAGCCGCGCTACATCTTCGGCCACTCGCTCGGCGGCGCCATCGCCATCGACCTGGCGGCGATGGTGAACGACGAGAAGGGCACCATCGTGGAAGGCACCTTCACCAACATCCCCGAGGTCGTGGCCACGTTCAAATGGGGTTGGCTGCCGGTGTCGGGCCTCATCACGCAGCGCTTCGAGTCGGCGCGCAAGGTCGCGCACATCGGCTCGCCGCTGCTGGTGGTGCACGGCAGCGACGACAGCCTGATCCCGCCCACGCTCGGCCGCAAGCTGTACGACGCCGCCCAGGAGCCCAAGCGCTTCGTGCTGGTGGAAGGCGGCACGCACCACAGCACGAACACGGTGGGCGAGCCGCAGTACCGCGCCGCGCTGGCGGACCTGTTCCAGGTGTACTGATCCGGCCGGCGTGCGCGGCGACGGCCATCTGCGCTCCCGGTCGGGTGGCGCCCATCTGGTAGGCTCGCCCGCATGTCCGTCCCCCCTTTCGCTGCGGCGGGCCAGGAGCCGCCGGCCGTGGCCGTCGCGCCGGGTCTGGCCATCACCGTGCTCGCGCTGCTGCTGAGCCTGCAGCCCGTCACCACCGATCTCTACCTGCCTGCGCTGCCCTCGCTCACGCGCAGCCTGGACGCACCCGTGGCGTCCGCCCAGCTCACGCTCAGCGCGCTGCTGCTGGCCTTCGGATGCTCGCAACTCGCCTGGGGGCCGCTGTCGGACCGCTTCGGCCGCCGGCCGGTGCTGCTGGCGGGTCTTTCCATCTACACCCTGGCATCCATCCTGAGCGTGCTTGCCCCGTCGATGCAATGGCTGATCGGCTGGCGCGTGGCGCAGGGCGCGGCCATGGGCGCGGTGGTGATGTGTGCCCGCGCCATCGTGCGCGACCTCTACACGCCGGCGCTGGGCGCGCGGGCGATGTCGCGGGCCCTCACCGGGCTGGGCATCGCGGCCAGCCTGTGCGCACCGGTGGGCGGGCTGCTGACGGAGTGGCTGGGCTGGCGCGGGGCGCTCTCGGCCCTCACCGCCTACGGCGCGGCCACGCTGGCCGTGGTCGCCCTGGGCCTGCCCGAGACGCTGGCGCGGCGCAACCCGCACGCCCTGCGGCCGGCCACGCTGGCACGCACCTGGGCCACGGTGCTGCGGCACCGCACGTTCTGGGCCTATTCGCTGCTGACCACGGCCAGCTACGGCGGGCTGTTCACGTTCCTGGCGGCATCGTCGTTCGTCTTCATCGAGGCCCTGGGACTGTCGCGACCCCAATACGGCGCCGTGCTGCTGTCGACTGCGCTGGCTTACCTGGTGGGCACCGTGCTCTGCCGGCAGTTGCTCGCGCGCCTGGGCGTGCGGCGCACCGTGGCGGTGGCCGGCGCCGTCAGCCTGCTCGGCGGCACGCTGATGGCCGCGGCGGCCTTCGCCGGCTGGCATGCGCCGCTGGCACTGCTGCTGCCGATGTGCGTTTTCATGGTGGCGCATGGCATCCACCAGCCCTGCGGGCAAAGCGGTGCGGTGGGCCCGTTTCCGCAGGCGGCCGGCGTGGCCTCGGCCCTGAACGGCTTCATGATGATGCTGGTGGCCTTCGCCGTGGGCCGATGGGTCGGCGCGCGGCTGGACGGCACCGTGTGGCCGCTGGTGCACGGCGTGTGGGCCTGCTCGGCCGCGCTGGCGCTGACCGCCTGGACGCTGGTGCAACGACACGGAGAGCCCCATGCGCCTGCCTGAGACGCTGCCCTGCATCGCGCTGGCCGGCCCCACCGCCTCGGGCAAGACGGCGGGCGCACTGGCGCTGGCCGCATCGCTGGCGCCGCATTGCCCGGTGGAGATCGTGAGCGTCGATTCGGCGCTGGTGTACCGCGGCATGGACATCGGCACGGCCAAGCCGACGCCCGCCGAACTGGCCGCGGTGCCGCACCACCTGATCGACATCCGCGACCCGTTGCACGCCTACAGCGCGGCCGAGTTCGTGGCCGACGCGAGCCGCCTCATCGCGCAGATCCGCGCCCGCGGCGCGCTGCCGCTGCTGGTGGGTGGCACCATGCTGTACTTCAAGGCCCTGCTGGACGGCATCGACGACATGCCGCCCGCCGACCCCGCCGTGCGTGCCGCACTGGAGGCCCAGGCCGCCGCCATCGGCTGGCCCGGCATGCACGCCGAACTGGCCCGCGTGGACCCGATCACCGCCGCGCGCCTGGCACCGGCGGACAGCCAGCGCATCCAGCGCGCGCTGGAGGTGTGGCGCATCGCAGGGCAGCCGCTGTCGAGCTTTCATACGATTAAAAAAGGAGCAGAAGACGGCGCCAATACGGCGGTGGATGCCCTTTTCTCTCTGGAACCCGAAGACCGCGCCTGGCTGCACGGGCGCATCGCCCAGCGCTTCGACGCCATGCTGGACGCGGGCTTCGTCGATGAAGTGCGCCGGCTTCGGGCGCGCGGCGACCTGCACCCCGACCTGCCCTCCATGCGCTGCGTGGGCTACCGCCAGGCCTGGGAGGTGCTGGATGCCGAGGCGGCCACCGGCACACTCGACGTGGCAGGCCTGCGCGAACGCGGCATGGCCGCCACCCGCCAGCTTGCCAAGCGCCAGGTGACCTGGCTGCGCAGCATGCCGGCACGCCACGCCATCCCCTGCGATGCCCCCGGCGCCACCGAACGGCTGGTGCAGGCCGTGCACCGGCGGCTGGCCGACGAGGCCGCGGCATGAGCGCCGCACCGCCCAGTACCGCCGGCTCCGCGAACGCCGTGCTGCGCGTCGAACAACTGGGCAAGCGCTACGGCGAGGCCGACGTGTTCGCGCAGGTGGACCTGGCCGTGCACCCGGGCGAGTTCGTGGCCATCGTGGGCGAATCGGGTGTGGGCAAGTCCACGCTGCTCAATTGCCTGGCGGGCCTCGATACCTGGGACACGGGCCGCATCGTGCACGGCGGCACCGACCTGTCCACGCTGGACGACACGCAGCGCGCCCTTTGGCGGCGCGCGCACGTGGGCTTCGTGTTCCAGGCCTTCCATGTGCTGCCGCACCTGGACGTGGCGCAGAACGTGGCGCTGCCGCTCATGCTGCTGGGCCGCACCGATCCGGCACGGGTGGCGCACATGCTGGCCGCCGTGGGCCTGGAGGGCCTGGGCGATCGCTTGCCCCAACAACTGAGCGGCGGGCAACTGCAGCGCGTGGCCATCGCTCGCGCGCTCGTGCACCGCCCCGCCCTGCTGCTGGCCGACGAGCCCACGGGCAACCTCGACCCCGCCACGGCCGCCCGCGTGATGGACCTGCTGCTGGCCCAGACGCGCGAACACGGCGCCGCGCTGGTCCTGGTCACCCATTCGGACTCCGCCGCAGCCCGGGCGGACCGGCGGCTGCGCCTCACGGCCAGTGGCATGGCACCTTCCGCCGGCCAACCCGGTCCGGTTGTGCCGCCCACGACCTGACTTGCACCGGCCTCCATTCCCATGCTCCGCCTGCTGCGCACCTTCTCCTGGCAGGAACTGCGCCACCACCCCTGGCGCGCCGCAGCCGCCGTGGCCGCCGTCATGCTGGGCGTGGCGTTGGCCTTCGCGGTGCATGTGATCAATGCATCGGCCCTGTCCGAGTTCGCGCAGGCCGTGCGCAGCATCAACGGCCAGCCCGACCTGGAACTGCGCGCCACGCAGGGCAGCCTGCCCGACGCGCTGTATGGCCCGGTCGCCACGCACCCGCTGGTGGCACGCGCCGGGCCGGTGCTGGAAACGTCCGCCCAGGCCAGCCTGCCCGGAACGGCGGGGTCCGCGGCGGTGGCCTTGCGCGTGCTGGGCGCCGACGCGTTGCTGCTGCCGGCGATGGCCCCCGCCCTGGTGCCCAGGGCCTTCGAAGGCGCCGACCGGCTGGCGCTGCTGGCGCCGGCCACGGTGTTTCTGAACGGCGCGGCCCTGCAGGCACTGGGGCTGCGCGGCGATGCCGTGGTGCCGGCACTGCAGCTGCGCACGGGCCTGCAGGTGCACACGGTGCGCGTGGCGGGCACGGTGGCTGCGGGCGGCGCGCCGCTGGCCGTGATGGACATCGGCGCGGCGCAGGACCTGTTCCAGCGCGGCGGGCAACTGAGCCGCATCGACGTGCAGCTGCGCCCCGGCGCCAGTGCCGACGACTTCCGCCAGGCGCTGCAGGCCCTGCCCGGCGCATCGGCCGGTGTGGCCGTGCTGCAGCCCGGGGATGCCACCGCGCGCACCAGCAACCTGTCGCGCGCCTACCGCGTCAACCTGACCGTGCTGGCACTGGTGGCGCTGTTCACCGGGGCCTTCCTCGTGTTCTCGGTGCTGGCCCTGAGCGTGGCGCAACGCGCGCCGCAGTTCGCCCTGCTGGCCGTGCTGGGCGCCACGCCCCGACAGCGGCAGGCCCTGGTGCTGGCCGAGTCGGCGGCGCTGGGCGCGGCAGGCAGTGCCGCGGGCATCGCGCTGGGCACGGCACTGGCGGCCCTGGCGCTGCGCTGGCTCGGCGGCGATCTGGGCGGCGGCTACTTCGCCGGCGTGCAGCCGGCCCTGCAATGGAGCGCGCCGGCCGCGCTGCTGTATGGCCTGCTGGGCCTGGCCGCAGCGCTCGTGGGCGGCTGGTGGCCGGCCCGCGCGGCCCAGCAGTTGCCGCCCGCGCAGACGCTCAAGGGCCTGGGCGCGGCACTGGGCGGATCGCAACGCGGCGGGCTGGCGCTGCTGCTGATGGCGGGCGGCGCGTTGCTGGCCGGCGCGCCACCCGTGTTCGGCATTCCGCTGGCCGCCTATGCCTCGGTGGGCCTGCTGCTGGTGGGCGGCATTGCCCTGCTGCCGTGGATCGTGGGCGGGCTGCTGCGCGGGCTGGCCCCCCTGGCCGGGCGGCACCTGCTGCCCTTGCTGGCGCTGGAGCGCGCCCGCCGCACGCGTGGCACCGCCGCCGTGGCGGTGGGCGGCGTGGTGGCCAGCCTGAGCCTGGCCGTGGCGCTCACGGTGATGGTGAGCAGCTTTCGCGGATCGGTCGGCCAGTGGCTGGATGCGGTGCTGCCCGCGCCGCTCTACCTGCGCCTGGCCAGCACGGCGGGAGCCACCGCCGGGGTGGACGATGCCGCGGCCTTTCCCCCCGGGTTCGACACCGCGGTGGCCCGGCTGCCGGGCGTGGCGCGCGTGCAGGCCCTGCGCACCAGCAGCCTCTTGCTGGACCCCGCCCGCCCCGCCATCGCACTGCTGGCCCGGCCGCTGGAAGGCGACCCCGCCCAGGCGCTGCCGCTGGTGGGCACACCGCTGCCCGTGCCGCCGGGGCGCATCGGCGTGTACGTGAGCGAGGCCGTGCTTGACCTGTACGGCGTGCAGCCCGGCATGGACTGGCCGGCGCTTTCACAGTCTTTTCGGCCGCTGGCGCAAGAAAGCTCCCGGCAGGTTGCTCCTTTTTTCATAGCAGGCGTGTGGCGCGACTATGTGCGCCAGTTCGGCGCGGTGACGCTGGACCGTGCGGACTTCGTGCGCCTGACCGGCGACACGCGCACGAACGACCTGGCGCTGTGGCCGCAACCGGATGCGGACGAGACGGCGCTGCGCCAGTCGATCGAGCGGCTGGCCAGTGCCTCATCGGACGCAGCGGCAGCGGGCGGCGCGGCGATCCCGACGGGGGGCGCGCTGGAATTCGCGTCGGCGGCGGGCATCCGCGAACGCTCGCTGCGCATCTTCGACCGCAGCTTTGCCGTCACCTACTGGCTGCAGGCGGTGGCGATCGGCATCGGCCTGTTCGGCGTGGCCGCCAGCTTCAGCGCCCAGGTGCTGGCGCGGCGCAAGGAATTCGGGCTGCTCGCGCACCTGGGCCTGACGCGCCGGCAGGTGCTGGCCGTGGTGGCCGGGGAAGGCGCCGCGTGGACCGCCATCGGCGCCGTCGCGGGCACCGTGCTGGGCCTGGCCGTGTCAGTGGTGCTAGTGCACGTCGTCAACCCCCAGAGCTTTCACTGGACCATGGACCTGCGGGTGCCATGGCTGCGGTTGCTGGCCCTGTGCGCGGCCGTGCTGGCCACCGGCACGGTGACCGCCTGGCTGGCGGGGCGCGCGGCCGGGGGACGGCAGGCGGTGCTGGCCGTGAAGGAAGACTGGTAGGCGGGCTGACCTGCATCAACGAACGTGTGTGATCTGGCCTTCGCCATGGGCGTTTTCCCGAGTGATGCACCATCGTCACAGGCGTTAAATTTTGTTTGCAAGACAGTATTTATTTAGCGATGATGCGGCGTCGATAGTCAATTAGAAAACCGCAATGCGGACTCACACGGACATGGCTGACCGGGCAGGAGTGACCCGGTCGTCGAGCCTGTCCGGTCAAATCAAGGAATTCGGTATGAAACAAGCTCTCGGGCGGCTCCTGGTTGGGTTGGCGACCGCTTTGGTCCTGTGCAGCCCCGCTGCCGCGCAATGGGTCTTTCCGCCCGGTTCGTCGCTCGACGTTCCCGCGGGAGGCCAGACGGATCTGGGCTGCTCCGCGCTCGACATGCAAGGCACGCTGAACCTCAATGGCGGCACGGTGACCGTGGACACCGACGCCACCTTCAGTTCGGGCTCCAATGTCACGGGCAGCAATGGCGTCATTTCGGTGGGTGGCAATCTCATCTCCGGCGGCAACATCAATACCGGCAACAACACCGTGGTGCTGCGCGACGGCTGCGATCCCGGCAACACCAGCCAGATCAGCGGCAACTTCGTGTTCCAGAACCTGACCATCTCCAGCACCACCGGCCGCACCTTCGTGCTGCCCGCCGGCACGAACATCACCGTGCTGGGCACGCTCACCGTGCAGGGCGCGCCGGGGCAGAACGTGCAGCTCGTGTCGTCCAGCGGCAGCACGGCGGTGGTCAACCTGGGTCCCAACGCCACCGTGGTGCGCAACTTCGCCACTGTGACCGGCACCGTCCAGATCGGCGCCGCAACCGCCGTGGCAGCCATTCCGACGCTCAGCGAGTACGGCCTGATGCTGCTGTCGCTGCTGATCGGCATGGCCATGTTCTGGAAGCGGCGCGACATCGCGGCCCCTTCCCGCCGGATCGGCTGACGGGCATCGCCAGCCGATCCAACGCTAGAAAAACATTCAACACACTGCTAGACAAGAGAGGGTTTCCCCATGTCCAAGAATCGCCCGCACCGCTACTGGGTCGTTCCCGCACTGAGTTCCGTCCTGGCCCTGCATGCCGCCGGTGTGCTGGCCGCGGACATCACCGTCACGCCCCCTGCCGGCGGAGGATTCGTGGTCAAGGGCCAGGGCGGCCAGGAACGCCTGCGCGTGCAAGGCACGGGTGAGGTCTATGTGCCCGGCCTGTCCGCCTCGCCGACCAACGCCAGCCTGACTTGCTACGACGCCGCCACGGGCCAGCTGACGCAATGCGCCCCAGGTGTGGGCACCGGCGCGACGGGCGCCACCGGAGCCACGGGGGCCACTGGCCCTACCGGCGCGACGGGGCCGGTGGGAGCCACAGGGGTGACGGGTGCCACCGGCGCGGGTGCGACGGGCGCCACGGGTTCCACGGGGGTCACCGGGGCCACGGGCGTGACCGGCGTGACGGGAGCCACCGGCGCGACAGGGACGACCGGGGCCACGGGCACGACCGGCGCAACGGGCGTGACCGGTGCGACAGGTCCGACCGGTGTCACGGGCGCCACGGGCGTGACCGGTGCGACGGGTCCCACGGGCACGACAGGGCCGACCGGGCCTCAGGGTGCTCAAGGCAATCAAGGGGTTCAGGGCATCCAGGGCGTTACGGGGCCGACGGGAGCCACCGGCGCGACTGGAGACACGGGAGCGACTGGTGCCACCGGAGCGACGGGAGCAACCGGTGCCACAGGCGTTGGAGGCGGCTTGATGTGGAATACCTCAGCCGCCTTGCCTTCCACGACAGCAACGACGCTGTTTTTGCCCATGGGGATTGGAGGAATCGGGGGGGCTGGTTTTGATTTTTCGGGCTGTAACGGTGGAGCGGCCAGTAGTTGCACGGTCAATCCGACCGTCTACGCCAATGTCTCGTCACCGGTGTACAAGACTTGCACAACCAAGTCTCTCTATGTACGCAATTACACCAACAACTCGGGCACGCCATTGGAGATGACCGTGACTCTGTTTCGCACAGGCACGGCCACAGCGCTAGCCTGCACAGTTGCAACAACCCCCCGTGCAGCGACCTGCACCAGCAGCTCGGCCGTGACGCTGGACAGCAGCACGGACACCGTGGCATTGCAAGTCAGCACGACCAATGCTGTCGCTAACGGTGGATTTCAGAATGGGGGTTCCCCTATCGAAGGCACGTTGTTGGCCACGGTTTACTGCGAATGAACGCTTGACCGGTCTGGTGGCACTGCGGCGGCGCAGCCCCTGACTGCGCTGGAACATGCGCCCTCGCATCTGCCTCAGCATGATCGTGAAGAACGAGGCACCGGTGATCACCCGGTGCCTCGCTTCGGTGCGGCCGTTCATCGACCATTGGGTCATCGTGGACACGGGCTCCACGGACGGCACGCAGGACATCGTTCGCCGCTTCATGCACGACCTTCCCGGCACCCTGCACGAGCGCCCGTGGAAGAACTTCGCGCACAACCGCAACGAGGCCCTGGAACTGGCCCGCCCGCATGCCGACTACCTGCTGTTCATCGACGCCGATGAGCAGCTGCGCATGCCGGCGCAGTACCGGTGGCCGGCGCTCGACGCGGACGGCTACCTCTTCCTGTGCGACATGAACGGCTGGGAATACCAGCGCAACAGCATGGTGGCCACGCGCGTGGACTGGCGCTGGGAAGGCGTGCTGCACGAATACCTGGCCGCGCCCGCGCATGGGCCCTGGCAGACGCTCGCGGGCCCGGTCATCGAGGTGGCCCATGACGGCGCGCGCGGGCGCGATCCCGACACCTACCTGCGCGACATCGCGGTGCTGGAGCAGGACCTGCGCGAGCACCCGGACAACACCCGCAATGTGTTCTATCTGGCGCAAAGCTACCGCGATGCGGGCCGCCTGCAGGACAGCCTGGAGTGGTATCGCCGCCGCGCCGGCATGGGCGGCTGGGAAGAGGAATCCTGGTACGCGCTGTTCCAGGTGGCGGTGCTGACTGAGCGCCTGCAGATGCCCGACAGCGCGGTGCGCGACGCCTACCTCGCCGCCTACGCGCAGCGGCCCCAACGCGCCGAACCGCTGTGCGAGCTGGCGCGCTACCACCGCCTGCGGTCGGAGTTCGCGCTGGCGCACCTGTATGCCCAGCAGGCCGCGCGCATCCCGAGGCCGGCGGACATCCTGTTCGTGGACGGCGCGGTGTACGCCTGGCGCGCGCTGGACGAACTGGCCGTCAGTTCCTTCTACGCCCCCGGCGCGCAGGACCAGGGCCGGGACGCCTTGCGCCAACTGCTGCGCGACCAGCGCTTTCCGGCATCGGAGACCGCGCGCATGCAAGCCAATCGCACGTTCTACGGGCTGTGATGGCCCGCTGAGGAAACGGTCGCAGGCGCTGCGGCGCTCCCCGCCGGCCACCCACCACGGGACGGTCTGCCGGCCCCAGCCACCGCGCCATGGGGCTGGCCACGTGAAGGCACCGATCGGTCTGCGCCAACCGCTTTTTTCCGCGCGGTGACAATGGCTGGATGCCCCTGCCTGCTTTCGTCATCCCCCTTGCCACCCGCCGCACCCTGCGTGCGCCAGGCCACCCGCCATGCACCCCATGAAACCGGCAGCGCCCCCTGCCCCGCCCGCCGGCTGGACGCGCCGCGCCTGGTTGGCGGCCACGGCCCTGGCGGGCGGCGTGCCCTGGCTGCCCGCCCACGCCCTCGCGCCCCGCACGCTGGTGTTCCCGCAGGACCATGGCAGCCATCCGGCGCTGCGCACCGAGTGGTGGTACATCACCGGACAGGCGCGCGCGGCGGGGCAGCTGTGGGGGTTTCAGGTGACGTTCTTTCGCTCGCGGGTCGAGGCCGCGCAGCCGCTGCAGTCGGCCTTCGCCGCCAAGCAACTGGTGTTCGCGCATGCCGCGCTGACCGACCTGGGCGGCACCGCGCTGCACCATGACCAGCGCATCGCGCGCGCCGGCTTCGGCATCGCCGGAGCCAGCGAAGCCGACACCGACATCCGCCTGGGCGACTGGACGCTGGCCCGCACTCCCCGCGGTGCGGGGAGCCGCTATGCGGCCCAGGTTCGCGCGGCCGACTTCGCGCTGGACCTGCAGTTCGACACCACGCAGCCCGTGCTGCTGCAGGGCGCACAGGGCCTGTCGCGCAAGGGCCCGGACGCCACCCAGGCCAGCTACTACTACAGCCAGCCCCAGATGTCCGTGACCGGGCACCTGCAGCTCGCGGGCCGGCGCATGGCCTTGGAGGCCGCGGCACCGGGCAGCCTGGACAACCGCGCCTGGCTGGACCACGAATGGAGCGATGCACTGGTGCACCCCGATGCCGTGGGCTGGGACTGGATCGGCATGAACCTGCAGGACGGCAGCGCGCTCACGGCGTTTCGCCTGCGGCGCGGCGACGGTTCGGCGCTCTGGGCTGGCGGCTCGCTGCGAGCGGCCGGGGGCACCACGCAGGTGTTCGGGCCGCAAGCCGTCGCGTTCACCCCGCAGCGCCACTGGACCAGCCCCGCCAGCCAGGCACGCTACCCGGTGCAGTGGCGCGTGGACACGCCGGCCGGATCGTTCGAAGTGCATGCGCTGCTGGACGCGCAGGAGCTGGACAGCCAGGCCTCGACGGGCGCCATCTACTGGGAGGGCCTGAGCGAGCTGCGGGACGGGGTCGGCCGCGCGGTAGGGCGCGGCTACCTGGAGATGACCGGCTACGCCCGGCCGCTGCGGCTGTAGCCGCAACAGGGGCCTATGCGAATCGCCCCGGAGTCAGCAGCGTACCCCGCGCGCTTCACACCCCTTGGGCTCAGGCCTTGCGCCCGGCGCGCCGCGGCAGGCGCGCGATGATCTCGCCCATGATCCCGCGGCGGAAGGCCAGCACGCACACCACGAAGATGAGGCCGGTGACCATGGTGACCGACTCGCCCAGGGTGTTGAACCAGTCCACGCCCGTGATCGAGGCGACCAGGTGCCCAAACTCGCCGATCTTGTTTTCCAGCAGCACGACCACGGCCGACCCGACCAGCGGGCCCGACAGCGTGCCCAGGCCGCCCACCAGCGTCATCAGGATGACCTGGCCCGAGGCCGTCCAATGCACGTCGGACAGCGTGGCGAAGCCCAGCACCAGGGTCTTGAGCGAGCCCGCCAGCCCGGCGAGCGCGGCCGAGATCACGAAGGCCAGCAGCTTGAAGCGGTGCGTGTCGTAGCCCAGCGAAATGGCACGCGGCTCATTTTCCTTGATGCTCTTGAGCACCTGGCCGAACGGCGAGTGGATGGTG
Source organism: Acidovorax sp. BLS4 (assembly GCF_032929295.1). NCBI lineage: Bacteria > Pseudomonadati > Pseudomonadota > Betaproteobacteria > Burkholderiales > Comamonadaceae > Acidovorax > Acidovorax sp. BLS4. The sequence continues at coordinate 2,269,750 of NZ_CP136797.1, read as the reverse complement.
CGCACGATCAGCAGGAAGGCCAGCACCACCACCACCAGTGCCACGTAGTACATGGTGAGGTCGCTGGACAGGTCGATGAGCCCGAAGAGCTTGCCGCGCGGCACGCCCTGCAGGCCGTCCTCCCCGCCCGTGAACGGCGCCTGCAGGCAGGCGAAGAACAGCATCTGCGCCAGCGCCAGCGTGATCATCGAGAAATAGATGCCCTGGCGCCGGATGGCCAGCCAGCCGAACAGCAGCCCCAGCAGCGCGCCGCCGGCGGTGCCGGCCAGCAGGCCCAGTTCGGGCGTGAGGCCCCAGACCTTGATGGCGTGGCCGGCCACGTAGGCCGCGCCGCCCAAAAAGGCCGCATGGCCGAACGACAGCAGCCCGGTATAGCCCAGCAGCAAATTGAACGCCGAGGCGAACAGCGCGAAGCACATGAGCTTCATCACGAAGACCGGGTAGGCGCCCAGGAAGGGCGCCGCCAGCAGGGCGGCAAGCAGCAGGCCGTAGCCGATGGGGGCGAGTTTTTGGGAGTTCATGCGTGCGGCCCCTGCTTATCTCTCTTTGCCGAACAGGCCGGCGGGGCGGATGAGGAGAACGATCACCATGATGACGAACACCACGGTGGAAGAAGCCTCGGGATAGAACACCTTGGTGAACCCTTCGATCACGCCCAGGCCCAGCCCGGTGAGGATGGAGCCCATGATCGAACCCATGCCGCCGATCACCACCACGGCGAACACCACGATGATGAGGTTCTGCCCCATGAGCGGCGTGACCTGGTACACCGGCGCGGCCAGCACGCCCGCGAACGCGGCGAGCGCCGCGCCGAACGCGTAGGTGAGCGTGATCATCACCGGCACGTTCACGCCGAAGGCCTCCACCAGGCGCGGGTTCTCGGTGCCGGCGCGCAGGTAGGCGCCGAGCTTGGTCTTTTCGATCACGTACCAAGTGCCCACGCACACCACGAGCGAGGCCACCACCACCCAGGCGCGGTAGTTGGGCAGGATCATGAAGCCGAGGTTGGTCGCGCCTTCCAGCAGTTCGGGCGTGTCGTACCCCAGGCCGGAGACGCCGTAGATGGAGCGGAACACCCCCTCGATCAGCAGCGTGAGCCCGAGGGTCAGCAGCAGGCCGTAGAGGTGGTCGAGCTTGTAGATCCAGCGCAGCAGCAGCCGCTCGATCAGCACCCCCAGGATGCCCACCACTACCGGCGCCGCCAGCAGCATCACCCAGTAGTTGATGCCCAGGTAGGTCATGCCCATCCAGGTGAGCATCGCGCCCAGCATGAACAGCGCGCCGTGCGCGAAGTTGATCACGTTGAGCAGGCCGAAGATCACCGCCAGCCCCAGGCTGAGGATGGCGTAGAACGACCCATTGACCAGCCCCAGCAGAAGCTGGCTCAACAGGCCCGGCAGTGAAACACCGAAGATTTGCATGGGAGGGCGCGAGTGGCGGTGAAGCGGTGAAAAAAGAGGGTCAGCGGAACGGGCGGCGCGTCATGGGTGTCATTTCCAGGCCGCGCACTTGCTCTCGGCCTGGGTGGCGAACACTTCCTCGCCGGGCAGCTTCTTGACGAGCTTGTAGTAATCCCAAGCGCCCTTGGATTCGGCCGGTGACTTCACCTGCATCAGGTACATGTCGTGCACGTAGCGGCCATCGGGGCGCAGCGTGCCGGAGCCGAAGAAGTCGTTCATCTTCATGCCGCGCCAGGCCTGCATCACCTTGTCGGCATCGGTGCTCTTGGCGGCTTCGACGGCCTTCAGGTAGTTCATGGTGGCCGAGTAGTCGGCCGCCTGGATCTCGGTCGGACGGCGCTTGGTCTTTTCCATGAACTTGTCGGCGAACTTGCGCGTGTCGTCGTTCAGGTCCCAATACCAGCTCGTCGTGAACTGCAGGCCCTCGGTGGTCTTGAGGCCCAGGCTGTGGATGTCGCTGAAGAAGATCAGCAGGCCGGCGAGCTTCATGCTCTTGCCGATGCCGAACTCCTTGGCGGCCTTGATGGAGTTGATGGTGTCGCCACCCGCGTTCGCCAGGCCCAGCACCTGGGCCTTGGAGTTCTGCGCCTGCAGCAGGAAGGACGAGAAGTCCGAGGCGTTGAGCGGGTGCTTGACGCTGCCCACCACCGTGCCGCCCTTGGCCTTGACCACCGTGCTCGCATCGGCCTCCAGCGCGTGGCCGAACGCATAGTCCGCCGTGAGGAAGAACCAGCTCTTGCCGCCGCCATCGACGATGGTGGCGCCCGTGCCCTTGGCCAGCGCCACGGTGTCGTAGGCGTAGTGCACGGTGTAGGGGCTGCACTGCTCGTTGGTGAGTGCCGAGGTGGCCGCGCCGTTGTTGATGAACACGCGCTTTTTCTCCTGCGCCACCTTGGCCATGGCCAGGGCCGTGCCGGAATTGGTGCCGCCGAACACCAGGGTCAGGCCCTGCGTGTCGATCCATTCGCGCGCCTTCGATGCGGCGATGTCGGCCTTGTTCTGGTGGTCCGCGCTCATCAGTTCGATCGGCATGCCCAGCACCTTGCCACCGAAGTCGTCGATGGCCATCTGGATCGCCACCGCGCCGTTCTTGCCTTCCACGTCGGCGTACAGGCTGGACATGTCGGTGATGAAGCCGATCTTGACCTTGTCCTGGGCCTGCACGGCCGATGCGGCCAGGCCCAGGGCGCCCAGCACCAGGGCCAGTCGGGTGAGTTGTCTCTTGTTCATGGCTTTGTCTCCTGATCTCGGATGTGTTTTTTTCGATCGTGCGCGTCAGCTCATTTCCACAGCGCGCATTTGCTCTCGGCCTTGGTGGTCCACACCTGGTCCGCAGGCAGCTTGCTCACGACCTTGTAGTAGTCCCAGGGCTCCTTGGATTCGGCCGGGGCCTTCACCTGCACCAGGTACATGTCGTGCGCGAAGCGGCCGTCCGGGCGGATCACGCCCTTGCCATAGAAGTCGTCGATGGGCGTGGACTTGAGCTTCTCCATCACCTTGTCGGCATCGAGCGTCTTGGCGGCTTCCACGGCCTTCAGGTAGTTCATGGTGGCCGAGTAGTCGGCCGCCTGGATGTCGGTCGGCATGCGCTTGGTCTTGGCGAAGAACTTGCGGCCGAAGGCGCGGGTCTTGTCGTCCAGGTTCCAGTCCCAGCTGGTGGTGAGCAGCAAGCCTTCGGTGTTCTTCAGGCCCAGGCTGTGGATGTCGGTCACGAAGACCAGCAGGCCCGCCATCTTCATGGTCTTGTTGATGCCGAACTCGCGCGCGGCCTTGATGGCGTTGATGGTGTCGCCGCCGGCATTTGCCAGGCCCAGGATCTGCGCCTTGGAGTTCTGCGCCTGCAGCAGGAAGGACGAGAAGTCCGACGCGTTGATCGGGTGCTTCACGCTGCCCACCACCTTGCCGCCCTTTTCCTTGACCACCTTGGCCGTATCGGCCTCCAGCGCGGCGCCGAACGCATAGTCCGCCGTGAGGAAGAACCAGTCCTTGCCGCCCTGCCCCACGATCGCGCCGCCCGTGCCCTTGGCCAGCGCCACCGTGTCGTAGGCGTAGTGCACGGTGTAGGGGCTGCACTGCTCGTTGGTGAGCGCCGAGGAGCCCGCGCCATTGACGATGAACACGCGCTTCTTCTCCTGCGCCACCTTCGCCATCGCCAGGCCCGTGCCGGAATTGGTGCCGCCGAACAGCATCGTCAGGCCCTGCGTGTCGATCCACTCGCGCGCCTTCGATGCGGCGATGTCGGCCTTGTTCTGGTGGTCCGCGCTCAGCAGTTCGATGGGCTGGCCCAGTACCTTGCCGCCGAAGTCGTCGATGGCCATCTGGATCGCCACCGCGCCGTTCTTGCCTTCCACGTCGGCGTACAGGCTGGACATGTCGGTGATGAAGCCGATCTTCACCTTGTCCTGCGCCTGCGCGGAGAACGTCGCGAGGCCCGCGGCCCCCAGCAGCACGGCGAGCGCCTTGAGGTTCATCTTTTTCATGTCGTTGTCTCCTTGGGTCTTCGATGGAAAGGGGGATCGGGGTGCTCTGGGCGAAGGCGGTGGTCGAAGCCGTCCCGCGCCGGGTCAGACGCCCAGCAGCTCGTTGAGCACGGGCATCTTGGCTTGCAGCTCGGCGGCGCCGAACTGCTCCACGATGCGGCCGTGCTCCATCACGTAGAAGCGGTCGGCCAGCGGCGCGGCGAAGTGGAAGTTCTGCTCCACCATCACCACGGTGTAGCCCTTCTGGCGCAGCGTGGTGATCATGCGGGCCAGGGCCTGCACGATCACCGGCGCCAGGCCTTCGGAGATTTCGTCGAGCAGCAGCAGCTTGGCCCCGGTGCGCAGGATGCGCGCCACCGCCAGCATCTGCTGCTCGCCGCCCGACAGGCGCGTGCCCTGGCTGTGGCGGCGCTCGGCCAGGTTGGGGAACATGGCGTAGATCTCATCGACCGACATGCCCTGCGTGCCGGTCTTGAGCACCGGGGGCAGCAGCAGGTTCTCTTCGCACGACAGGCTGGAAAAGATGCCGCGCTCTTCCGGGCAATAGCCCACGCCCAGGTGGGCGATGCGGTGCGTGGGCATCTGGATCGTCTCCTGCCCGTGGATGCGCACGGAGCCCTTGCGGGCGCCCGTCAGCCCCATCACGGCGCGCATGGTGGACGTGCGGCCCGCGCCGTTGCGGCCCAGCAGGGTCACCACCTCGCCGGGCTGCACTGTGATGTCCACGCCGTGCAGCACGTGCGACTCGCCGTACCAGGCCTGCAGGCCACTGATTTCGAGGGCCGGCGCGCTCATGCGTGGGCCCCCTGCAGCTGGCCGTCCGTGGTGCCCATGTAGGCCTCCATCACCTGCGGGTTGCGCGAGACCTCTTCGTACGCCCCCTCGGCCAGCACGGCGCCGCGCTGCAGCACGGTGATGCGGTCGGCGATCGTGGAGATCACCTTCATGTTGTGCTCCACCATGAGGATGGTGCGGCCGGCCGAAACCTTCTTGATGAGCTGCGTGACGCGGTCCACGTCCTCGTGGCCCATGCCCTGCGTGGGCTCGTCCAGCAGCATCAGCTCGGGCTCCATGGCCAGCGTGGTGGCGATCTCCAGCGCGCGCTTGCGGCCGTAGGGCAGGTTCACGGTGGTCTCGTCGGCCAGGTCCTGCAGGCCCACTTCGGCCAGCAGCTCCATCGCGCGGCCGTCGAGCTGCTGCAGGCTGCGTTCGCTGCGCCAGAAGTGGAACGCCGTGCCCAGCTTGCGCTGCAGGCCGATGCGCACGTTCTCCAGCAGCGTGAGGTGGGGGAACACGGCGGAGATCTGGAACGAGCGGATCACGCCGCGCCGCGCGATCAGCGCGGGCCGCTCGCGCGTGATGTCCTCGCCGTTGAAGCGGATCACGCCGGAGGTGGGCTCCAGGAACTTGGTCAGCAGGTTGAAGCAGGTGGTCTTGCCAGCGCCGTTGGGGCCGATCAACGCATGGATGGAGCCCCGGCGGACCGCGAGATTGACATCGCTGACCGCGGTGAAGCCTCTGAACTCTTTGGTCAGGCTGTGGGTTTCGAGAATGACGTCGCTCATTGCGCCTTGGCCGCTCCGTGGTGGTGCTGGGCGGGGCGCTTCGCCCGGGGGAGCGAGGCACCCTGGCCTGCGTTAGGTTGCACCGCATCCTAAGGCGCGCCCCCGCTGCGCAGATACTGGGACAAATGCCTATGTATAAACGCCTACCCGGCCGGCCGGCCGGCACCGCTCCCTCTGGGACGCCCGAGCGCGGTCCGGCGCACGCCTTCCGCCCCAGGCATGGCTTTGGATGAAAACCGCTTCATGCCCTAGATTCGATTGCCCGGATAGCTATTAAATTTATAGCAAACCTGTGTCGTGACGGGCTTCACGGCAAGGCGCATGCCGATCGGGGCGCGGGCTCCTACACTGCCCCCATGCCCTCCTCCTCCCCCACCCCTGGCGCCCCGCGCTCGCTCGGCGGCCTGCTGCCGTTTCTCCGGCCCTATGCCGGGCGCATTGCGCTCGCGCTGGTCTTCCTGGTGCTGGCGGCGCTGGCCACGCTGGCGTTTCCCCTGGCGCTGCGCGAACTCATCGACGGCGGGCTGGTGGGCGCCACGCGCGGCGAGCAGGCCATGGCGCTGCGCGAGCATTTCGGGCTGCTGTTCGCCGTGGCCGTGGCGCTGGGGCTGTTCTCCGCCGCGCGTTTCTACACCGTGAGCTGGCTGGGCGAGCGGGTGACGGCCGACCTGCGCAACGCCGTCTATGCGCACGTGCTGGAACAAAGCCCGCAGTTCTACGAAACCACGCAGACCGGCGAAGTGCTGTCGCGCCTGACCGTGGACACCACGCTGGTGCAGACCGTGGTGGGCTCGTCGCTGTCGATGGGCCTGCGCAACGCGGTGATGGGCGTGGGGGCGCTGGGAATGCTGGTGTGGACCAACCCGTACATCATGTCGGTGGTGTTCGCCGCCATCGTGGTCGTGGTGCTGCCCACGCTGTGGATCGGCCGCTGGGTGCGCCGCCTCTCCCGGGCCAGCCAGGACCGGGTGGCCGATTCCAGCGCCATCGCGGCCGAGGTGCTCAATGCCGTGCCCGCCGTGCAAAGCTACACGGCCGAATCGCGCGAAGCCCGCCGGTTCGAAGCCTCCACCGAGAACGCCTTCCAGACCGCCGTGCGCCGCAGCCGGGCCCGCGCGGCGCTGGTGGCCTTCATCGTGATCGCCAACGCGGCTTTGCTGCTGTGGGGCCTGTACCGGGGCACGCAGGCGGTGCTGGCGGGCGAGATGTCGGCCGGCCACCTGGGGCAGACGGTCATCTATGTCATGTTCCTCGCGGGGGCCGTGGCCGTGCTGGGCGAGGTGTACGGCGACCTGCTGCGCGCCGCCGGGGCCACTGAACGGCTCATGGAACTGCTCGCCAGCCGATCGCCCATCGCCAGCCCCGCGCAGCCCGCGGCGCTGCCGGACACGGGCGGCGGGCTGCGCGTGGACTTCGACCGGGTGGCTTTCCACTACCCCTCGCGACCGCAGGCACCCGCCCTGCGCGGCTTCGACCTGCACCTGTCGGCCGGCGAAACCGTTGCGCTGGTGGGCGCCAGCGGCGCAGGCAAGACCACGGTGTTCCAGCTGCTGCAGCGCTTCTACGACGTGGATGCCGCAGGCGGCGGCATCGCGCTGAACGGCGTGGACATCCGCCGCCTGGCGCTCGGCGACCTGCGTGCCCACGTGGGCATCGTGCCGCAGGACGCGGTGATCTTCTCCGCCTCGGCCCTGGACAACATCCGCTACGGCCGCCCCGGCGCCACCGAGCAGGAAGTGCAGGAGGCCGCGCGCGCGGCCTTCGCACACGAGTTCATCGCGGCCTTGCCCGAAGGCTACGGCACCTTCCTGGGCGAGCGTGGCGTGCGCCTGTCCGGCGGGCAGCGCCAGCGCATCGCCATCGCCCGTGCCTTGCTCAAGAACCCACCGCTGCTGTTGCTGGACGAGGCCACGAGCGCGCTCGATGCGGAAAGTGAGCGCATGGTGCAGGCCGCGCTGGACGCCGCCATGCAGCGCCACAGCGGCCAGCGGACCACGCTGGTCATCGCGCACCGGCTCGCCACGGTGCAGAACGCCGACCGCATCGTGGTGATGGACCAGGGGCAGATCGTGGAGGAAGGGCGCCATGCGGACCTGGTCCGGCAGGGCGGCGTGTACGCCCGGCTGGCGGCGCTGCAGTTCACGCAGTGAAGGCTGGCGGGCCGAGGCCTGCCATCCGGTCGGCGATGCCGACGCACCGGCAGGCGGCTACTGCAAGGTTTCCTTGGCCGCGTCCGGAAGCACCAGGGGCAGCACGGCGATCCCCTCTTCCAGCAGTTCGGCCGCTTCCTGAGCACTGGCCTGGCCGCGGATACCACGCTCTTCGGTTTCGCCGTGGTGCATGCGGCGCGCTTCCTGCGCGAAGCGCGGCCCCACGTCCTCGGTGTGGGCCACGATGTGCCGGGCCACCCGCAGCCACGCGGCCTGCAGGGCGGAATCGACCGGGGGCATGGAAGGGGATGGGTGGGCCACCGCAGTGCGGCCAGCTCCGTCCTCGCGGGCGCGCGGGGCAGCCGGGTTGGGCATTGCGCCCAGGTTCAGGCGCGGGGCACTCAGGCCCTTGCGGATCTCGCTGCTGCCGCACAGGGGGCATTGAACGAGATCGCGCGCCAGCTGGCTCTGGAAATCGGCCTCGGACCCGAACCAGCCTTCGAAGGCATGGCCCTGTGCGCAATGGAGATCGAGCACTTTCATGGCAATGGGAATGGAGCAGGCAACGGAGGCAGCCAGCCGGTGATGCGCAGGGCCTCAGCCCTTGTTGCGCCGCAGCAGGTAGCGGTAGATGAACCCGGGAAACGCCAGCGTGATGAACAGCGTGGCGGTGATCGCGTAGAACTCCCACTGCTGGGGCGCGATCTGCCCCACGCGGCGCTCCAGCAGCAGCGCGACGCCACCGACCAGAAAGTACAGCAGGGCCATCTCGCCCAGGCGCATCGCCATGGGCTTGGTGGGCGCCGCCTTCGGGCCCACCAGCAGCCAGCGCTGGCTGAAGAACGGCAGGTTGGCCCCGATGGCCGCCAGCACGATCACCAGCCAGATGGACGCGGTGGCGGACACAGGAAGGGCAACGGCCTTGGAGAGAGAAACCCGGGCGCGCTCAGGTCGCCAGCGCGCGCACGACGGCGTCGGCACACAGCGCCATCAGGCCGCCGGGCAGCAGGCCCAGCACCAGCACCAGCGCGCCGTTGAGCGTGAGCACCATGCGCACGTCCAGCGGGGCCGACACGTTCGCGGCGGTGAGCGGTGCATCGAAGTACATCACCTTCACGACGCGCAGGTAGTAGAAAGCGCCGATCAGCGACATCACCACCGCGAAGACGGCCAGGGCGATGTACAGCGTCTGGCCCGAAGCCACCAGGGCCTGCAGCACCGACAGCTTGGCGTAGAAGCCCACCAGCGGCGGCAGACCGGCCAGCGAGAACAGGCACACCGCCATCACGCCGGCATACAGCGGGCTGCGCTGGTTCAGGCCCGCCAGGTCGGAAATCTCTTCGCTCTCGAAGCCTTCGCGGGCCAGCAGCAGGATCACGCCGAAGCTCGCCAGCGTGGTCAGCACATAGCTCACCACGTAGAACATGGAGGAGCTGTAGGCGTTCTCGACCGCGTTGGCATCCACGTTGCCGTTGACCACGCCCGACAGCAGGCCCAGCAGCACGAAGCCCATCTGCGAGATCGTGGAGTACGCCAGCATGCGCTTGAGGTTGGTCTGGGCGATGGCCGCCAGATTGCCCACCAGCAGCGAGCCGATGGCCAGCACCGCGAGCATCTGCTGCCAGTCGATGGCCAGCGGCAGCAGCCCGTCCACCAGCAGGCGGATGGTGATGGCGAAGGCCGCCAGCTTGGGCGCGCCGCCGATGATCAGCGTCACGGCCGTGGGAGCGCCCTGGTACACATCGGGAATCCACATGTGGAACGGCACCACGCCCAGCTTGAAGGCGAGGCCGGCCACCACGAACACCAGGCCGAACACCAGCACCTGGTGGCGGATCTGGCCGGAGTTGACCGCCTTGAACACCTGGCCGATGTCGAGCGAACCGGTCGCGCCGTAGATCATCGACAGGCCGTACAGCAGGAAGCCGCTGGCCATCGCGCCCAGCACGAAATACTTCATCGCGGCCTCGGTCGAGGTCGCATGGTCGCGGCGCAGGGCCACCAGCGCATAGCTGGACAGCGTGAGCAATTCCAGGCCCAGGTAGATCACCAGGAAGTTGTTGCCCGAGATCATGATGAACATGCCCAGCAGCGCGAACATCGACAGCGTGAAGAACTCGCCGCCGCGCAGCATGTCGCGGTCGCCGGCATAGGGGCGGCCATAGACCAGCGTGACCATCATGGCCACGGTGGCGAAGCACTTGAGCCAGTTGCCCATGGCATCGCTCACCACCATGTTGCCGAAGCCATAGAACGTGTTGCCGGTGTTGGCGTACAGGGCCTGCAGCACGGCCACCACGGTCAGGGTGAGCATGGTGAGCACGTAGGTGCCCGTGCGCCGTGGGCTGGTCACGCCCAGGTCCACGAGCGCGATCACGCAGGCCATGACCAGGAGCACGATCTCCGGATACACCGCCAGCCAGCTGATGTTGTCAATCATCTCGAGTCTCTCGTTTCAGTCTGGTCAGTTGAGCTTGGACAGCGCCACGTGCTTGAGCAGCTGCGCCACCGAAGCATCCATCACGTCGGTGAAGGGACGGGGATACAGCCCCATGTACAGCACGGCAATCGCGAGCACGGCCATCACCAGGAACTCTCGGGCGCCGATGTCCTTGAGGTCCCTCACATGGTCGTTGGCCACGGGGCCGAGGTAGACGCGCTTGTACATCCACAGCGTGTAGGCGGCGCCGAAGATCAGCGCCGTGGCCGCGGCCAGGCCGATCCAGAAGTTGGCCTTGACGGCGCCCAGGATCACCATCCACTCGCCCACGAAACCGGCCGTGCCCGGCAGGCCGCAGTTGGCCATGGCGAACAACAGGGCGAAGGCCGCGAACTTGGGCATGGTGTTGACCACGCCGCCGTAGGCCGCGATCTCACGGGAATGCACCCGGTCGTACAGCACGCCGATCGACAGGAACATCGCGCCCGACACGAAGCCGTGGGCGATCATCTGCACCAGCCCGCCCGACACGCCGAGGTCGTTGAAGATGAAGAAGCCCAGCGTCACGAAGCCCATGTGCGCCACCGACGAGTACGCCACGAGCTTCTTCATGTCCTTTTGCACCATCGCCACCAGGCCCACGTAGATCACGGCCACCAGCGACAGCGCGATCATCAGCCAGGCCCATTCGCGCGCGGCGTCGGGGGCAATGGGCATGGAAAAGCGCAGGAAACCATAGGCACCCAGCTTCAGCATGATGGCGGCCAGCACGGCGGAGCCGCCGGTGGGGGCCTCCACGTGCACGTCAGGCAGCCAGGTGTGCACCGGCCACATCGGCACCTTCACCGCGAACGCGGCGAAGAAGGCGAAGAACAGCAGGGTCTGCGCACGGGCCGACAGCGGCAGCTGGTGCCACGTGGCGATGTCGAAGCTGCCACCGGACTGGTTGTACAGGTAGATCAGCGCGATCAGCATCAGCAGCGAGCCGAGCAGCGTGTACAGGAAGAACTTGAACGCCGCGTAGATCTTGTTGGGGCCGCCCCAGATGCCGATGATCAGATACATCGGGATCAGCGTGGCTTCGAAGAACACGTAGAAAAGCAGGCCGTCGAGCGCGCTGAACACGCCGATCATCAGGCCCGAGAGGATCAGGAACGCGCCCATGTACTGGTTCACGCGCTCGGTGATCGACTCCCACGACGCGATCACCACGATCACCGTGATGAACGCCGTGAGCGGTACGAACCAGAACGAGATACCGTCCACACCCAGGTGGTAGTGGACGTTGAAGCGCTCGATCCACTGCACCTTCTCGACGAACTGCGCTGCGGCGGACGTGGCCTCGAAGCCGCCGTACAGCGGCAGCGTGACGGCCAGACCCACCAGCGACCCGATCAGGGCCAGCCAGCGCACGGCGCGTGCGTGCTCATCGCGGCCAAAGGCCAGCAGCAGGGCGCCAAACGCGATCGGCACCCAGATGGCAAGACTCAACAAACCCATTTTTGTTTTCCCTCTACTTGTTGAGCCACACGAAGTACGTCATGAGCGCGAAGATGCCCAGGATCATGACCAGCGCGTAGTGGTAGATGTAGCCCGTCTGGAACCAGCGCACCACCCCCGCCACGCGGCCCACCAGCTTCCACGAGCCGTTGACCAGCGCCCCGTCGATCACGGCCTGGTCGCCGCCCTTCCACAGGCCGGTACCCAGCGCGCGGGCACCCCGCGCGATGATGTTTTCGTTGATCCAGTCGAGGTAGTACTTGTTCTCGAACAGCACGTAGATCGGATGGAAGATGCGCTTGATCGCGGCCGGCAGGGCCGGGTTGACCATGTACATGTAGTAGGACGCCGCCACGCCCGCCAGGGCCAGCCAGAACGGTGCGGTCTGCAGGCCGTGCAGCGCCATGCCGACGGGACCGTGGAAGATTTCCGCCAGTTCCGCCATCGCGGGGTGCTTGGCGACGTCGACGAAGATCACGTCCTTGAAGAAGTCGCCGAACAGCATGGGCTGGATGAACAGGAAGCCGATGACCACCGAAGGAATGGCCAGCAGGATCAGCGGCACGGTGACGACCCAGGGCGACTCGTGCGGCTTGGCATCGTGGCCATGGCCGTGGTGGTCGTCATGGGCATGGTGGTCGTCGTGGTGCGCATCCGGGTTCTGGTCGTAGCGTTCCTTGCCGTGGAAGACCAGGAAGTACATGCGGAACGAATAGAACGCGGTGACGAACACGCCCGCCAGCACGGCGAAGTGGGCGAAGCCGGCGGCCGACAGCGTGCTGGCATGCACGGCCTCAATGATGCTGTCCTTGGAATAGAAGCCCGAGAACAGCGGCGTGCCGATCAGTGCCAGCGAACCCAGCAGCGACGTGATCCAGGTGATGGGCATGTACTTGCGCACGGCGCCCATCCAGCGGATGTCCTGGTTGTGGTGCATGCCCATGATGACCGAGCCCGCGCCGAGGAACAGCAGCGCCTTGAAGAAAGCGTGCGTCATGAGGTGGAACACCGCCACCGAGTAGGCGGAGGCACCGAGCGCCACCGTCATGTAGCCCAGCTGCGACAGCGTGGAATAGGCCACCACGCGCTTGATGTCGTTCTGGATGATGCCCAGAAAGCCCATGAACAGCGCCGTGATCGCACCGATCACGAGGATGAAGTTGAGCGCGGTGTCCGACAGTTCGAACAGCGGCGACATCCGCGACACCATGAAGATGCCGGCCGTCACCATGGTGGCGGCGTGGATCAGCGCGGAGATGGGCGTCGGGCCTTCCATCGAGTCCGGCAGCCAGACGTGCAGCGGAAACTGCGCGCTCTTGCCCATGGCACCGATGAACAGGCAGATGCAGATGACCGTGATCAGCATCCAGCTGGTCCCCGGGAACGACAGTGCGCCCAGCTCACCCGCCTTGCCGAAGATCTCGCTGTAGTTCAGCGTGTTGGTGTACGCCGCGATCAGGCCGATGCCCAGGATGAAACCGAAGTCGCCCACGCGGTTCACCAGGAACGCCTTCATGTTGGCGAAGATGGCGGTCGGCTTGTTGAACCAGAAGCCGATCAGCAGGTACGACACCAGGCCCACCGCTTCCCAGCCGAAGAACAGCTGCAGCAGGTTGTTGCTCATGACGAGCATCAGCATCGAGAAGGTGAACAGCGAGATGTAGGCGAAGAAACGGTTGTAGCCGTCGTCTTCTTCCATGTAGCCGATCGTGTAGATGTGCACCATCAGCGACACGAAGGTCACCACGCACATCATCATGGCCGTGAGGCTGTCCACGAGGAAGCCGACCTCCATCTTGAGGCCGCCGACCACCATCCAGGTGTAGAGCGTTTCGTTGAAGCGCGCGCCGTCCATGGCCACGCTCTTGAGCGTCATGGCGGACAGAACGAAGGCCGCCAGCACGCCGAGAATGGTCAGCGTGTGGCTCAGCCGCCGGCCGATCCGGCTGCCGCCGAAGGCGGTGCCGAAGATACCCGCCAGGGCGGATCCCACCAGCGGTGCCATGGGCACCGCCAGCAGTGTCGAAGCAGAAAGGGTTTGGCTCATTCTTGAAGACCTTGGCTAGTACCGGCGACTCAACCCTTGAGGGTGTTGAGGTCTTCCGCGTTGATGCTGGATTTGTTGCGGAACAGCAGCACCAGGATCGCGAGGCCGATGGCCGACTCTGCCGCGGCGACCGTCAGGATGAAGAACACGAACACCTGGCCGTGCATGTCGCCCAGGTAGTGCGAGAACGCGACGAAGTTCATGTTCACGGCCAACAGCATCAACTCGATCGCCATCAGCAGCACGATCAGGTTCTTGCGGTTCAGGAAGATGCCGATGACGGCGAGCGCGAACAGCATCGCGCCCAGCGACAGGAAATGGCCCAGGGTCAATGTCATGCCTTCTTCTCCTCGGCAGCGGGCGTCGCCGCTGCTTCCTCTGCAGGCTTTTGCGTCGCGGCGACCTTCACCAGCTCCACACGGTCGCTGGCGCGCACACGGATCTGCTGCGATGGGTTGATCGCCTTGCTGTCCTTGCGCTGGCGCAGGGTGAGCGCGATGGCCGCGATCATCGCCACCAGCAGGATGACCGCTGCGATCTCGACGGGGTACAGGTACTCGGTGTAGAGCAGCTTGCCCAGCGCCTTGGTGTTCGAGTAAGGCAGCACATGGCCCGCCGCATCGACCACGGCCGCCACCGCCTTGGGCTCATCCATGCCGCGGAAGCCCCCCATCAGCACGGCCGCCATTTCCAGGGCGATCAGCGCGCCGATGAAAGCCGCCAGCGGAAAGTGCCGCCAGAAGCCCTGCCGGATGGAGTCGATGTGGATGTCCAGCATCATCACCACGAAGAGGAAGAGCACCATCACCGCGCCGAGGTACACCAGCACCAGGGCGATGGCGAGGAACTCCGCCTTCAGCAGCAGCCAGATGGCGGCCGCCTGCGAAAACGCGAGGATGAGATACAGCACCGCATGCACAGGGTTGCGCGCGGTGATGACCCGGAAGGCTGCAAAGAGCAGCACGACCGAGAACAGATAGAAGAAACCAGTCTTGGCGTCCATGAATCGGGTCTTTGTAGGGGTTCTGGAGCCGCGCTCAGCGGTACTTGGCGTCGGCCGCCTTGGCTGCAGCGATCTCGGCCTCGTAGCGGTCCCCCACGGCCAGGAGCATGTCCTTGGTGAAGTACAGGTCGCCGCGCTTTTCGCCGTGGTATTCCAGGATCTGCGTCTCGACGATGGAGTCGACCGGGCAGCTTTCTTCGCAAAAGCCGCAGAAGATGCACTTGGTCAGGTCGATGTCATAGCGCGTGGTGCGGCGCGAACCGTCCGCACGCACATCGGACTCGATGGTGATCGCCAGTGCCGGGCACACGGCTTCGCAGAGCTTGCAGGCGATGCAGCGCTCTTCGCCGTTGTCGTAGCGACGCAGCGCGTGCAGGCCGCGGAACCGGGGCGACAGGGGCGTCTTCTCTTCGGGGAACTGAACGGTCACCTTGCGCCGAAACGCGTAGCGACCCGTCAGGGCCATGCCCTTGACCAGCTCCACCAGCATGAAGCTCTTGAAAAAATCCTTGATCGAAAAGGATGCAGTAGCAGCAACAGCAGTCATCGGTGTCCCCGCTCAATTCCAGATGTTCCATGGCGAGTGCAGCCACGCGCCAACGATAAGCAGCCACACCAGCGTGACCGGAATGAAGATCTTCCAGCCCAGCCGCATGATCTGGTCATAGCGAAAGCGCGGGAAGGTCGCGCGGATCCAGATGAACATGGACACCACGAGGAAGGTCTTGAGGCCCAGCCAGATCCATCCAGGGATGAAGTCCAGCGCCGCCACCGGCGACAGCCAGCCGCCCAGGAACATGAGCACGGCCAGGATGGACACGAGCCACATGCTGGCGTATTCGGCCAGGAAGAAGATGGCGAAGCCCATGCCCGAGTACTCGACCATGTGGCCGGCCACGATCTCGGCCTCGCCTTCGACCACATCGAAGGGGTGGCGGTTGGTTTCGGCCACGCCCGAGATGAGGTAGACGATGAAGATCGGCAGCAGCGGCAGCCAGTTCCACGACAGGAATCCAAAGCCCTTCGCGGCGGCCATGCCGGCGCCCTGTCCCATCACGACTTCGGTCAGGTTCATGCTGCCCGACACCATGATGACGACGAGGAAACAGAAACCCATCGCGATTTCATAGCTCACCATCTGGGCGGAGGCGCGCAGCGCACCCAGGAAGGCGTACTTGGAGTTGGAAGCCCAGCCGGCGATGATCACGCCGTACACCTCGATGGAGGTGATGGCCATCACCAGCAGCAGACCGGCATTCACGTTGGCCAGGGCCACATCCGGACCGAACGGAATCGCCACCCAGGCCGCCAGCGCGGGCATGATGGCCATGACCGGGCCGAGCACGAACAGGCCCTTGCTGGCCGCCGTTGGCTGGATGATTTCCTTGGTCAGCAGCTTGAGGCCGTCGGCCAGCGGCTGCAGCAGCCCGAACGGGCCAACCCGGTTGGGACCATGGCGCACCTGCATGAAGCCGAGCAGCTTGCGCTCCCACAGCGTGAGGTAGGCCACGGCGCCCATCAGGGGGGCCACGATGGCCACGATCTTGATCAGGTTCCAGATCACCGGCCACACCGCAGCCGTCCACCAGGACTGGGCGAACAGGTGCAGGCCGCCGTTGTACAGCGCGTCGATCATGCGGCAACTCCTTCAGCGGCGCGGCGTGCATCGGCCGTCAACTGCAGCGACGGCGCACGGCGAACCAGCCCGTCGAGCTGGTAGATGCTGGCCACGACCGGAGCGGCACCCGCATCGGCGGGCACGGCGATGGCGGCGCGCGTGCTGTTGCTCAGGCGTTCGGCAGGCAGTTGGGCCAGCGGAGCGGTCACCGTCGCACCCGTGGCTTTCGCCAGCACGTCCTGAGAGGTCTCGAAGTCGAGGCCCTGCACATCCAGCAGGTTGCCCAGCACCCGCAGCACCTTCCACGCGGGACGGGCATCGCCCAGCGGCTTGACTACGGCATGGAAGCTTTGCAGGCGGCCTTCGGCATTGACGAAGGTGCCCGAGGTTTCGGTGAACGGCGCGATGGGCAGCAGCACATCGCTGAATTCCATGTTGGCCTTGAAAGGGCTCATCGTCACGACCATCTCGGCACCTGACAGCGCAGCCGCTGCCTGTGCACCTGCGGCGGAGTCATGGACGGGTTCGGTGTTCAGCAGCAGCGCCGCCTTGAGACCGCCCGCCAGCATCTGGCCGGCGTTCAGGCCGCCCTTCTGCGGCTGTGCGCCGACGAACTGCGCGCCCACCGTGTTGGCGGCTTCGGTGAGGTAGCCCACCACCGCGCCCGTCTGGGCACCGATCCACTGGGCCAGCGCCAGCAGGCTCGAGGCCTGGGCATGGTGCGCAGCGGCGTTGCCCAGCAGAATGGCTCGGCCTTCGCCCGAAGCCAATGCACGGGCCATGCCGGCAGAGGCTTCGGTCACACGGCCGGTGGCCACGGGGGCAGCCACGCCGCGGTCCTGCGCCACGGCGGCGGCCACATCGGCCAGGACTGCAGCCCAGTCCTGGGCTGGCGCCACGATGGACTGCGCCACGGGCATAGCCCAGTCGTAGGCCGCGGCGTTGAGGGCGCTCACGGTACAGCCCTTGCGTGCAGCCTGGCGGATGCGCTGGGCGAACAGCGGGTGGTCCTTGCGCAGGTTCGAGCCCACGACCAGCACCGACTGCAGCGAGGACAGCGAAGCGATGCTCGTGCCCAGCCAATGGATGCCATCGGCCTCGGTGAACTCGGCATTGCGCAGGCGGTGGTCGATGTTGTCACTGCCGATGCCGCGCACGAGCGCGCCGGCGAGGAACAACTCTTCCAGCGTGCTGTGCGGGCTCACCAGAGCGCCGATGCTCTGGGCGCCATGGTCGGTGCGGATGCCCTGCAGCCCATTGACCACGTATTCCAGCGCGGTCTGCCAGTCGACTTCCTTCCACTGGCCGCCCTGCTTGAGCATCGGACGCGTCAAGCGCTCGTCTCCATTGAGGGCTTCGTAGGAGAAGCGGTCACGGTCGGCGATCCAGCACTCGTTGACGTCTTCGTTCTCGAAGGGAACGACGCGCATCACCTTGTGGTTCTTCACCTGGACGATGAGATTGGCGCCGGTGGAATCGTGCGGGCTCACCGACTTGCGGCGCGACAGCTCCCAGGTCCGGGCACTGTAGCGGAAAGGCTTGCTGGTCAGCGCGCCCACAGGGCAGATGTCGATCATGTTGCCCGACAGCTCAGAGTCGACCGTATCGCCCAGCACCGTGGTGATCTCGGAATGCTCGCCGCGATGGATCATGCCCAGCTCCATCACGCCGGCCACTTCCTGGCCGAAGCGCACGCAGCGGGTGCAATGGATGCAGCGGGTCATCTCCTCCATGGAGATCAGGGGACCCACGTCCTTGTGGAACACCACACGCTTTTCCTCTTCGTAGCGCGAAGAAGAGCCGCCGTAGCCCACCGCCAGATCCTGCAGCTGGCACTCTCCGCCCTGATCGCAGATCGGGCAGTCCAGCGGGTGATTGATGAGCAGGAACTCCATGACCGACTGCTGGGCCTTGATGGCCTTGTCGCTCTTGGTGCGCACGATCATGCCTTGCGTCACGGGCGTGGCGCAGGCCGGCATCGGCTTGGGAGCCTTCTCCACGTCCACCAGGCACATGCGGCAATTGGCGGCGATGGAAAGCTTCTTGTGATAGCAGAAATGGGGAATGTAAGTACCCGCCTTCTCGGCTGCATGCATCACCATGCAGCCCTCGGCGACTTCTACCTTCTGCCCGTCCAGTTCGATTTCAACCATATGCTTTTCTCGCGATCAGGCAGAGGCAGACGCCTGAGGGGTCTTGTTGCGGATCAGCGCTTCGAATTCCGGGCGGAAGTGCTTGATCATGGCGCGCACCGGCATGGCGGCGGCATCGCCCAGGGCGCAGATGGTGCGGCCCTGGATGTTGTCGGCCACTGAATTGAGCAAGTCCAGATCGCCGTCGCGGCCTTCGCCGTGCTGGATGCGGTCGATCACGCGCCACATCCAGCCGGTGCCTTCGCGGCACGGTGTGCACTGTCCGCACGATTCATGCGAATAGAAATACGACAGGCGCAACAGGCTCTCCACCATGCTGCGCGAATCGTCCATCACGATCACGGCGCCCGAGCCCAGCATGGAGCCGGCCTTGGCGATGGAGTCGTAGTCCATCGTGCATTCCATGATGACGGACGCTGGCAGCACCGGAGCGGACGATCCGCCGGGAATCACGGCCTTGAGCTGGCGGCCCTTGCGCACGCCACCCGCCAGTTCCAGCAGCTTGGCGAACGGAGTGCCCATGGGCACTTCGTAGTTACCGGGCTTTTCCACGTCGCCGGAAACCGAGAAGATCTTGGTGCCGCCGTTGTTGGGCTTGCCGCAGGCCAGATAGGCCGCACCGCCGTTGCGAATGATCCAGGGCACCGCGGCAAACGTTTCGGTGTTGTTGATCGTGGTGGGCTTGCCGTAGAGGCCGAAGCTCGCAGGGAATGGCGGCTTGAAGCGCGGCTGGCCCTTCTTACCTTCGAGCGACTCCAGCAATGCGGTTTCCTCGCCGCAGATGTAGGCACCGAAACCATGGGCGGCATGCAGCTGGAAGCTGAAGGCGCTACCCAGGATCCTGTCGCCCAGGTAGCCCGCCGCGCGTGCTTCTTCGAGCGCCTCTTCGAAGCGGTCGTAGGTCTGGAAGATTTCGCCGTGGATATAGTTGTAGCCCACGGAAATGCCCATCGCGTAAGCCGCGATGATCATGCCTTCGATGACGATGTGCGGGTTGAACTGCAGGATGTCGCGGTCCTTGCAGGTGCCCGGCTCGCCTTCGTCGGAATTGCAGACGAGGTACTTCTGGCCAGGGAACGAGCGGGGCATGAAGCTCCACTTGAGGCCGGTGGGAAAGCCCGCACCGCCACGGCCACGCAGGCCCGATTCCTTGACGGTCGCAATGACCTGGTCCTGGGTGAGGCCCACGCCTTCGCCCTGCTCCAGAATCTTGCGCAGGGCGACATACCCACCGCGTGCCTCGTAGTCCTTGAGGCTCCAGTTGGTGCCATCCAGGCCCGCATAAATCTGCGGATCGATGTGGCGGTCGTGGAAGCAGGTTTGAACGCCCGTCGCCTGAAATTGCGACAGGATCTGCGCAGCGGTGGTCATGCTTGCCCTTCCGCCCGGGCCGCGGATGCCACGCCTTCGGCTTGGCGCAGGCCATCCACGAGCTGATCGAGCTTGTCGTTGTCCATGAAACTGCACATGGTGCGGTCGTTGACCAGCATCACGGGCGCATCGGCGCAGGCACCGAGGCATTCGCACTGTTGCAGCGTGAACAGGCCATCGGCCGTGGTCTCGCCCATGGCCACGCCCAGTTTCTTTTCCAGGTGATGCAGCGCCTTCTGGCCATCGCGCAGCTGGCACGGCAGGTTGGTACAGACGTTGAGCTTGTACTTGCCCGTCGGCTGCTGGTTGTACATGTTGTAGAACGTGGTGACTTCGTGCACGGCGATCTGGGGCATGCCCAGGTAGCTCGCGATCACGGCCTCGTTCTCGGTGCTGACCCAGCCCAGTTCCTGCTGGACGATGGCCAGGCAGGCCATGACGGCCGACTGCTTCTGTTCCGCGGGGTACTTCGCCACTTCGCGCGCAAAGCGCGCCAGCGTCGCGTCGGTGATCTGGGACGCGGCGGGCACCACCGTCTTCGTTTCGGTATTCATCGGTCAATCTCCCCGAACACGATATCCATCGTGCCAATGATGGCCACGGCATCGGCAATCATGTGGCCACGGGCCATTTCGTCCAAGGTGGCCAGGTGGGCAAAGCCGGGCGCGCGGATCTTCAGGCGGTAGGGCTTGTTGGCGCCGTCGCTCACCAGGTAAATGCCGAACTCGCCCTTGGGATGCTCCACGGCCGCATACGCTTCGCCTTCGGGCACGCGGAAACCTTCGGTGAAGAGCTTGAAATGGTGGATCAGCTCCTCCATGTTCGACTTCATGGATTCGCGCGAAGGAGGCGCCACCTTGTGGTTGTCCGTGATCACCGGGCCGGGGTTGGCACGCAGCCAGTCCACGCACTGCTTGATGATGCGGTTAGATTGGCGCATCTCCTGCACACGCACCAGATAGCGGTCGTAGCAGTCGCCTGTCTTGCCCACCGGCACGTCGAAGTCCATGCGGTCATAGACGTCGTAGGGCTGCGTCTTGCGCAGATCCCATGCGATGCCCGAGCCGCGGATCATCGGGCCGGTCATGCCCAGATTGAGGGCGCGCTCCGGCGTCACGACGCCGATGCCGACCGTGCGCTGCTTCCAGATGCGGTTGTCGGTGAGCAGCGTTTCGTATTCATCCACGCACTTCGGGAACCGCTGCGTGAAGTCGTCGATGAAGTCCAGCAGGGAGCCGCTGCGGTTCTGGTTCAGCGCCTCGATGGCCTTGGCGTTGCGGATCTTGTTGGCCTTGTACTGCGGCATCGAATCCGGCAGGTCGCGGTACACGCCGCCCGGACGGAAGTACGCCGCGTGCATGCGCGCACCGGAGACCGCCTCGTACATGTCGAACAGGTCTTCGCGCTCGCGGAAGGTATAGATCAGGATGGTGGAGCTGCCGCAGTCGTTGCCATGCGAACCCAGCCACATCAGGTGGTTCAGCAGGCGCGTGATCTCGGAGAACATCACCCGGATGTACTGCGCACGCACGGGCACGTCCAGCCCCAGCAGCTTCTCGATGGCCAGGCAGTAGGCGTGCTCGTTGCACATCATCGAGACGTAGTCCAGGCGGTCCATGTAGGGCAGCGACTGGATGAAGGTCTTGTGCTCGGCCAGCTTTTCGGTGGCGCGGTGCAGCAGGCCGATGTGGGGGTCGGCACGCTGCACGACTTCGCCGTCCAGCTCGAGCACAAGACGCAGCACACCGTGTGCGGCCGGATGCTGCGGCCCGAAGTTCAGGGAATAGTTCTTGATTTCAGCCATGGTGGATCACTTTTCGGCGCGAGCGCCTCAGTGCAGGCCTCCGTACTTTTCTTCGCGGATGATGCGGGGCGTGATCTCGCGCGGCTCGATCGTGACCGGCTCGTAGACAACGCGGCGCTGCTCGGCGTCGTAGCGCATTTCCACGTGCCCGGACAACGGAAAATCTTTGCGGAAGGGGTGCCCGATGAAGCCGTAGTCGGTAAGGATGCGGCGCAGGTCGCTGTGCCCGTCGAACACGATGCCGTACAGGTCGAACGCCTCGCGCTCGTACCAGTTGGCAGAGTTCCAGAGGTCCGAGACCGACGGCACGACCGGAAAATCGTCATCCGGGCAGAACACCTTCACCCGCACGCGCTGGTTCATGCTGACCGACAGCAGGTGCGAGACCACGCAGTAGCGCGACCCCTCCACGCCGACGTCGCCATACGAGGAGTAGTCCACGCCGCACAGGTCGACCAGCTGTTCGAAGCGGCAGCCCGGCGCATCACGCAGCAACTGCATGGCCGCCAGATAGTCCGTCGCGGAAACCACCAGGGTCACCTCATCCAGCGCCACCGAAAGCTGGCGCACTTTGTCGCCAAGCGCAGCGGCAATCGCGTCCCGAAGTGCTTCGGGTCGAATAGCAAAGGCAGTCATCGTCAACCCTTCAGACGCGAGCGATGGTATTGGTGCGGCGGATCTTCTGCTGAAGCTGGATGATCCCGTAGATCAGCGCCTCGGCCGTGGGCGGACAACCCGGCACGTACACATCCACCGGAACGATGCGATCGCAGCCGCGAACCACCGAATAGCTGTAGTGGTAGTAGCCACCGCCATTGGCGCACGAACCCATGGACAGCACCCAGCGCGGCTCGGACATCTGGTCGTACACCTTGCGCAGGGCCGGCGCCATCTTGTTGCACAGCGTGCCGGCCACGATCATCAGATCGGACTGGCGCGGACTGGCGCGAAACACCTCGGCACCGAAACGGCCGATGTCGTAACGCGCCGCCGCGGCGTGCATCATCTCCACCGCACAGCAGGCCAGACCAAAGGTCATGGGCCACAGCGAGCCGGTCTTGGCCCAATTCACCACCGAGTCGTAACTGGTGGTGATGAAGCCTTCCTTCATCACGCCTTCAATCATCGTGTCATTCCTTATGAAGACCGGTCATTCCCAATCCAGGGCACCCTTTTTCCACTCGTAGGCAAAGCCCACGACGAGGATGGCCAGGAAGATGACAACGGCAATGAAACCCGTCAGCCCCACCTCGTGGAGCGAAACCGCCCACGGAAACAGGAAGGCGATTTCCAGATCAAAAAGAATGAAGAGGATGGCAACGAGGTAGTAGCGCACATCGAACTTCATGCGCGCGTCTTCGAAGGCCTCGAAACCGCATTCGTAGGGGGAGTTTTTGGCCGCATCCGGGCGATTGGGGCCGAGGACATAGCCCAGCACCAGCGGGACGACGCCGACACCGATGCCGACCAAGATGAACAAAAGAACGGGGAGGTACTGATCGAGGTTCATCTGGAGGATGTGCTCACCGCTGAAGCTGCACCCAGACGCCCCAGGATGGGCGTGTTGGATGGGCTTTTGTTTTGGTGCCGTCGGCGAGACTCGAACTCGCACAGCTTTCGCCACTACCCCCTCAAGATAGCGTGTCTACCAATTTCACCACGACGGCTGATTTATGCATCTGGATGGCATGAGGAACCCGTTGGGTTTTTGGCTTTCCAGACAATCCGGGATTCTACTCCGGAAAAACCCTGCTCCGAGGAGCAGGATCAAATTTTGCGCTTTTCTTCTTACTTGGTAGGGATCTGCCCAGCGCCGGAGGCAGGCACCACGGGCACCGAAGGCACTTCGGAAGCCGCGCCGGAAGCAGGCTGAGCAGGCGCCACCACCCCAGGCACTTCCAGCACGCTGCCAACACCCGCGGGACGGACATTGCCAAAGTACGCCAGCGCCAGAGTCGCCACGAAGAACACCCCTGCCAGCACTGCGGTGCTGCGCGACAGGAAATTGGCACTGCCGCTGGCGCCGAACAGGCTGCCAGAACTTCCACTGCCGAAGGCTGCCCCCATGTCCGCACCCTTGCCATGCTGGATCAAGATCAAACCGATCATCCCCAGCGCAGCCAGGATCTGCACCGCCAAAATCACATTCACAAGCGCATTCATTCTCTATTCACTCCTAATTTGATAGCTGTATGCCGGCGTCTTTATTGCGCCGAGGCGATGATTTGCAAAAAGTCCTGGGCCTTGAGCGACGCCCCACCCACCAGACCGCCGTCAATATCAGGCTGGGCCAGCAACTGGGCGGCATTTGCCGCGTTCATGCTTCCGCCGTACAGCAAACGGATGCGATCCGCCTGAGGGCTTGCCGCAGCCAATTGGGCGCGAAGCACCGCGTGGACCTCCTGCGCCTGCTCGGGCGTGGCGGTGCGACCCGTACCGATCGCCCAAACGGGCTCATAGGCGACGACGATCTCGCTGATGCAGTGCCCGTTCGCGTGCACCACGGCCGCTAACTGGCGCTTGACGACGGCCTGCGTCTGCCCCGCCTCACGCTCTGCCAGCGTTTCTCCGACGCAGACGATGGGTGTGATGCCCGCCGCCAGCGCACGCTGCGCCTTGGCCGCGACCACCTCGTCGGTTTCACCGTGGTACTGGCGCCGCTCGGAATGCCCCACCAACACATAGCGCACCCCGAACTCCAGCAGCATGGCGGCAGAGGCCTCCCCAGTGTAGGCGCCGGACTCGTGCGCCGACACATCCTGCGCGGCGACTGCAACAGCGGAGCCGTCGGCCAGGGCCTGCACTTGCGCCAGGTAAGGCGCAGGCACCGCCACCGCCACTTCGCAGCCGGGTTGCCCCATGCCTTCGCGCAACGCGTTCACCAAAGCCTGATTGGAAGCCAGGCTGCCATTCATCTTCCAGTTCCCGGCAATCAATTTCTTTTTCATGCGGTCCACGTCAAAACAATTTTCCCTGCATGCTGGCTGGACTCCATCAGCGCGTGCGCCTTGGAAGCCTCCGCCGCGGCAAACGTGCTGTGCACGATCGGGCGAACCTTGCGGGATGCCAGCAACGGCCACACCTGCTCGCGCAGGGCACGGGCAATCGCGCCTTTGAACGCCACGGACCGAGGCCGCAGCGTGGAGCCGGTGACGGTGAGACGGCGGCGAAGCACGAGACCCGCGTTCAACTCGGCCTTGATGCCTCCCTGAACGGCAATGATCACCAGGCGCCCATCCTCGGCGAGACACTCGATCTCGCGGGCGACGTAATCGCCTGCGACCATGTCCAGCACCACATCCACCCCCTTGCCACCAGTAATGCGCTGCACCTCTGCGACGAAGTCCTGGGTCTTGTAGTTGATGGCGTGATGTGCACCGATTTCCAGGCAGGCCGCGCATTTTTCATCGCTGCCGGCCGTGACGATGACCGTGGCGCCGAATGCACGCCCCAATTGAATGGCCGTCACACCGATGCCGCTGCTTCCACCCTGCACCAACAGCGTTTCACCGGATTGCAGGCGGCCGCGGTCGAACACGTTGCTCCATACGGTGAAAAGCGTTTCCGGCAGCGAGGCCGCCTCGACGTCGGTGAAACCGTCCGGCACGGGCAAACATTGTTCAACGGGTGCTACGCAGTACTCGGCGTAACCACCGCCAGCGACCAGCGCGCAGACGCGGTCTCCCACCTTGAGGCCGGCCTTGTCCATCGCAGCCCGATCGCCCCGCTCGATCACCCCTGCCACCTCGAGCCCCGGCAAATCCGACGCACCCGGCGGCGGGGCGTAGTGCCCCTTGCGCTGCAGAACGTCGGGCCGGTTAATGCCGCTGGCCGCGACCCGAATGAGCAACTCCCCCTGGGTTGGCTCGGGCACCGGACGCTCTGCCAGACGCAGAACCTCGGGGCCGCCCGGGCTTTCGATTTCCACCACACGCATAGCCATCACCTTGCTACAAAAGTCGAGATGAATACCGCGCCGGCGCAGACAAAGCCCGCGCCGGCAGCGCTCATTTCAATCGTGCTGGGACTCAGGCGTCCATCTGACCCGACGACTCGCCGGAAGCCAGGGACTGTTGCTGTTGCTGCTGATCGGCACCGTCGCGGCGCTCACGGCGCTCGCCACGGTCCGAGCGCTCCCCCCGCTCTGCAGGTGCAGGACGGCCGCCGCTGTCGCCCATGGGGCGATCAGCCAAAGCCTTCATCGACAGCTTGACGCGGCCCTTCTCGTCCGTCTCCAGCACCTTGACCTTGACGATCTGGCCTTCGGTCAGATAGTCGGTCACCTTCTCGACACGCTCGTGAGCGATCTGGCTGATGTGCAACAGACCGTCCTTGCCGGGCAGCAAGTTGATCAATGCGCCGAAGTCCAGGATCTTGACGATGGGGCCTTCGTAGATCTTGCCGATCTCGACTTCCGCCGTGATCTGCTCGATGCGGCGCTTGGCCTCGTCTGCCTTGGCACTGTCGGTGGACGCGATCGTGATGGTGCCGTCTTCGTCGATGTTGATCTGCGTGCCGGTTTCTTCCGTCAGGGCACGGATCACCGCACCGCCCTTGCCGATCACGTCACGGATCTTCTCAGGGTTGATCTTCATCGTGAACAGCTTCGGTGCGAAGTTGCTGACCTCGGTCTTGGCCTCGCCCATGGCTTCCTGCATCTTGCCCAGGATGTGCAGGCGCGCTTCCTTGGCCTGGGCCAGCGCGACCTGCATGATTTCCTTGGTGATACCCTGGATCTTGATGTCCATCTGCAGCGCAGTGATGCCACCCGTGGTGCCAGCCACCTTGAAGTCCATGTCGCCCAAATGATCCTCATCGCCCAGGATGTCGGTCAGCACGGCAAAACGGTTGTCTTCCTTGATCAGACCCATGGCGATACCCGCCACGTGCGCCTTCATCGGCACGCCGGCATCCATCAGCGACAGGCAGCCGCCGCACACCGAAGCCATCGAAGAGGAGCCATTCGACTCAGTGATCTCAGACACGACACGCATCGTGTAGGGAAACTCTTCCTTGGTCGGCAGCACCGCCACCAGCGCGCGCTTGGCCAGACGGCCGTGGCCGATTTCGCGGCGCTTGGTCGAACCCATGCGGCCCACTTCGCCCGTGGCGAAGGGAGGCATGTTGTAGTGCATCATGAAACGGTCTTCGTACTCGCCTGCCAGTGCGTCAATGCGCTGGGCGTCCCGCTCGGTGCCCAGCGTGGAAACCACCAGCGCCTGGGTTTCACCGCGCGTGAACAGGGCGGACCCGTGGGTGCGGGGAAGCACGCCATTGCGGATTTCGATGGGGCGGACCGTGCGGGTGTCGCGGCCGTCGATGCGGGGCTCGCCCGCCAGGATCTGGCTGCGAACGATCTTGGCTTCGATGTCAAACAACAAGCCCTCGACCTTGACCGCGTCAAACTCGGCGCCCTCTGCCTTCAAAGCCGACAGCACCGAAGCCGTCGCTTCGCGCAAGGCCTGCGTGCGAGCCTGTTTGCTGCGGATCTGATAAGCCGCGCGCAGCTTTTCTTCCGCCAGGGCGTTGACCTTGCCGATGAAGGACTCATCCTTGGCTGGCGGCTGCCAGTCCCAGACGGCCTTGCCAGCATCGCGCACCAGTTCGTGGATCGCGTTGATCGCGATATTGCCTTGTTCATGGCCAAACACCACGGCGCCCAGCATGATCTCTTCGGACAACTGCTGCGCTTCCGATTCGACCATCAGCACGGCAGCTTCGGTGCCGGCCACCACGAGGTCCATCTGGGAATTCTTGCGGGCCGTCTGGCCGGGGTTCAGCACATATTCGCCATTGATGTAGCCCACGCGAGCCGCACCGATCGGGCCGTTGAACGGGATGCCGGAGATGGAGAGCGCAGCGCTCACGGCGATCATGGCGGCAATGTCCGCATCCACTTCAGGGTTCAGCGACACCGTATGGATGACCACGTGCACTTCGTTGAAGAAGCCTTCGGGGAACAGAGGGCGGATCGGGCGGTCGATCAGGCGGCTCGTGAGCGTTTCATGCTCGCTGGGCTTGGCTTCGCGCTTGAAGAAGCTGCCAGGGATCTTGCCGGCAGCGTACGTCTTCTCGATGTAATCCACCGTCAAGGGGAAAAAGTCCTGCCCAGGCTTGGCGGTCTTGGAGCCCACCACCGTGGCCAGAACGACGGTGTCATCGATGTTGACCAGCACGGCGCCGGAAGCCTGGCGGGCGATTTCGCCCGTTTCCATGACGACGGTCTTGTCGCCCCATTGGAAGGACTTGGTGACTTTGTTGAAAATGCTCATGTTTGCTCCATTTTTAATCGCTGGCTACACAGAACCAGCCTGCAAAGGAGTGCAATTCAGAACACGATGCCATTCCAGTGGCCCTGCCCTTTTCCTCGATGGAACAAGGCCATTGGAATGACACAGCTTCGCTCTGTT
Organism: Acidovorax sp. BLS4; assembly: GCF_032929295.1. Lineage (NCBI taxonomy): Bacteria > Pseudomonadati > Pseudomonadota > Betaproteobacteria > Burkholderiales > Comamonadaceae > Acidovorax > Acidovorax sp. BLS4. Next base: position 2,241,749 of record NZ_CP136797.1, on the reverse strand, counting down.
TTGCGGCTCCGAAGTAAAAAACGCCTGAGCTAGCGTGCTAACCCAGGCGTTTCGGCATGCGAATGCGCTTACTTGCGCAGACCCAGCTTGGCGATCAATGCCGTATAACGCTCAGCATCCTTCGCCTTCAGGTAGTCCAGCAGCTTGCGGCGGCGGCTCACCATGCGCAGCAGACCACGGCGACCGTGGTGATCCTTGGCATGGGTCTTGAAGTGAGGGGTCAGTTCGTTGATACGGGCCGTCAGAAGGGCCACTTGAACTTCCGGGCTACCGGTATCGTTGGCAGCACGGGCGTTGGCCTTGACGACTTCGGCCTTAGAGGATGCGCTCATTGGTTTTCCTTGAATTGCGGGGCCGGTGGTCGCAGCGCACGGCTGCCCTGCCCCTGTCTTACTTGCGCAAGCGGCTGGAATGGCCACAAGCGTGCGTCTTGCACCATGCAAAACTCTGCGATTATACCCCGAGCCATGTTTTGAGCCGTTGCACCCCTTGCACCAACCGCTCAGGATCGCGGGAAGCGAAGCACCAACGCAACCATCCTTGCGCCTCCAGACCGAACGCGTTGCCCGGTGCCAACCCCAAACCGGCTTCCCGCACCAACCGCTTGGCCAAATCCAGAGAGTCGCCCTGGCCGGGCAGCCGAAAGAACGCATACATACCGCCACGCGGACTGGCGACCTCAATGCCCGGCAGCGCCTGCAGCAAGGGAACCAACGCATCCCTGCACACCTGAAGATGAGAGACGACACGGGGCGTGATTTCTGACGCATGCTGCAAAGCCGCAATGCCCGCCTGCTGGGTGAAGACACTGGTGCACGAGGTATTGAACTCGATGAGTTTGCCCATGTGATGGGTCATTTCCGCCGGCATGACCAGCCAACCCAGACGCCAGCCCGTCATGAGGAAGCTTTTGGAAAAGCTCTGCACCACGACCAATCGGTCCTCAGCCTCTGCCAGATCCAGAAAGCTGGGCGCGCACACCGAGTTGGACGGATCGTCGTAGTAGAGCCGCTCGTATACCTCGTCGGCCAGTATCCACGTACCCGTCGTACGGCAGTGCTGAATGATTTGACGCTGCTCGTCGCGCGTGAGCGTCCAGCCCGTGGGATTGTTGGGTGCATTCACGATCACCAACCGCGTGGAGGGGGTGATGGCAGCCAGCAGCGCATCCATGTCCAACACCCATGCGCCTCCCGGCTGGGGACGCAACGGAATGCATCGCAGCCGGGCACCCATGATCTGGGGCTGCGCCGTCAGGTTGGGCCACACCGGCGTCACCGCCACCACCTCGTCACCAGGATCGAGCAACGCTTGCATGGACAGCATCAGCCCGCTCACCCCGCCGGAGGTCACGGCCACCCGGTCTGCAGCGATCGGCCCATGCAATGCGCTCGCGTACGAGGCGATCGCGCTGCGCAGCTCGGGCAGCCCCAGGTTATGAGAGTAGAAGGTTTCTCCCCGCCCAAGAGACTCCATGGCCGCCCGCCGCACAGGCTCAGGGGTGACCTCATCGCTTTCGCCAAACCAGAAAGCGAGCACATCGCTGCGGCCCATTCCCGCGTTGGCCACTTCACGGATTTTGGATTCTTCAAGGTGGATGACGGTAGCGCGCATCGAAACTTCCAGAGCAAAAGATCAGCGGGCATCGTAGCGGCTTCCACCATGCTCTTGCGCCACAATATCCTGAAATCAAAATCCCAGGGAGGAACCCATGCCCACTCGAACCGCCAAACACCTTGCAGGATTTGCCTTCCTGCTTTGCGCCGGAGTCTCACTCGGCATGAATACGCTTGCGGCCCATGCAGCGACAACGACCGATGCCTCGAATTCAGCGCAGGACAACAAAAGAAAGAATACGGTCAAGTTGAAAACGACCACTCCACGAAGCACCTCCGAAGAGTCGACTGCCGAACGCGATCGCAGGCTGTACAGAGAATGCAAAGGGCGACCGAACGCCGGGGCGTGTCTTGGATATGCCAAGCCATGAGCCTTCAAAAAGCCAAAGCGAAAATCGGGTCTTAAAAATCAGCGTGGCCGGACAGCCGCGCGACCACGCGCAGGTCCGGGCCGACCATCTCGACCGATTGGAATGCCATGTCGGTTCCGTCGGATAGCTTGGACAATGCCACCCGGTGCGCAATGCCCAATCCAGGCCCCAACAATTTGGGGGCCAGATAAAGCAGCACATCGTCCACCAACCCCGCTTGCAGTAGCGCGCCATTCAACTGGCTGCCCGCTTCCACATGCACTTCATTCATTTGCAGGCGACCCAGATCCAACATCAGGGCAGCCAGGTCGATGTGCCCTTCCGCATTGGGCAAATGCAGCACGGTGACACCGCGTGAAGCGAGTAACGCCTCCTTTTCAGGGTTTTGGATGGCCGTGTAAATAAAAACCCGGCGCTCGGCTTTGAAAATGGCCGCGTGCAATGGCACCCTCAACTGACTGTCCAACAAAATCAGGTCAGGTTGGCGAGGAGTCTCGACCTCCCGGACATCCAGTCGTGGATCATCCGCCAGAACGGTGCCGATGCCGGTCAACACCGCACAGGCCCGCGCACGCCAGGCATGACCATCGGAGCGTGCCAAGGGCGACGTTATCCATTGGCTTTCACCTCCATGCAAGGCCGTCAAGCCATCCAGAGAGGCAGCTGCCTTCATGCGAACCCAGGGGCGTCGGCGGATCATGCGGCTGAAAAAGCCCAGGTTTAACTCGCGGGATACTTGCGATTCAAGGCCCACGTCTACTTCCACGCCACGCTCGCGCAATCTGCTCACCCCTTGCCCCGCCACCATGGGATTGGGATCGGTGATAGAGGCAAACACCTTGCTCAATCCCGCGTCAGCCAAAGCATCGCAGCACGGACCGGTTCTCCCATGATGCGAACAGGGCTCCAAAGTGACATAGGCAGTGGCCCCTTCTACCGACAACCCACGCCCATGGGCATCGCGCAGCGCCATGATTTCAGCGTGCGCCTGACCTGCCGGCTGTGTAGATCCTTCGCCCAGCACCGTGCCAGAAGCATTGACGATCACGCAGCCGACTCGTGGATTGGGCGAGGTTCGAAAGAGGCCTTGCTGCGCCAGCTCCAATGCCCTACTCATGAAATTTGACTCTGCTGACTTGTTCATACGGCCTGAGAAAACTCCAGTCTTGGATGCCACGGTTGGCGGGCAGCCGCCCATTCTGCCGCCAAACGGTCAGCCTTATGGAGCCAACGGCACAGGAGGGGCGGGCGAACTGAAGGAGACCTCCGTAACATTCGCACATGACATTCTCTGCCCTGTTACCACCGTCCAGGTTGGCCGCCAAAACCCTTTCCTGTCCACGACCTATCAGGCAATCCCGGGGCTTCACCTTGGTTGAAGTCCTGGTCGCGATCATGGTGCTGTCTTTCGGCATGCTGGGCTTGGTTGGCATGCAGGCTTTCGCCCTTCAATCCAATAGAGAGGCTCGACTGCAAGCACAAGCAGCGATGTTGGCAAGAGAGTTGGCGGAGATGATGCGGGGCAATAAAGAAATCGGTGTAAAGACAACAACTGCCGATAACCCGTATCTTGTTTCACTGTCGAGCGGGTCCATGGTGCCAGCCACTCCATCGTATTGCTTGAGCGTGGGCAATGCTTCCACGGGTTGCACATCAGCGACTGATATTGCCAATGCCGAGATGACGGATTGGCTCGCCCGGGTAGACAACACCCTGCCAGGAGCTCGCGTAGCTATCTGTTTCGACAGTGCTCCGTACAACAGCAATGGAATACCCCAGTGGGCCTGTACCTCATCCGGAGCCACTGCGAATGAGATCGCCGTGATAAAAATTGGATGGACTCGCAATTCCACTGATAGAAGTAAAACTGGAAACGATGTATTGGAGCAGGCCAGTAGCTCAGGAAGCGTTCCCTACATTATTTTCCCAGTGACCAGTGGCAATGCCAGTTCAATATGAAAAAAAACAACTACATGCCACATTATTTGGCAACCAAGGGGCAGCAAAGGGGCTTAACCCTTATCGAACTGATGGTGGCAATGGTCATCAGCTTACTGATTGTGCTGGTCGCAGTAGCAGCATTGGTCGTTTCGAGGCAGGGCTTCAGCAGCGTGGATGCAGCGTCACAACTTCGAGACAACAGCAGATTTGCCGTCGATCTGATTCAACGCTTGGGCGTACAGGCGGGATATAAGGATGTGAGAGACGCGGCCACTCCAGTACCCAATAGTACTGCTGGCATTGAATCGAATCCACCGCCAAACATCTACGGCATCAATAACCAAAAACGCAGTGAAACCGACGCATGGGATGAAAGCTCCAATTGGGGCTCAGGCGTAGGTGCAGGCAGTGATATTCTGGTGTTGAGAAATCAAACCAGCCAACTGGTGCCGACAGCCACGACTTCCGATCAAACCATGATTGATTGCATGGGGGTGGCACCATCAGCGGTACCCGTTGATCGATATGACCGCATATTGAGCATATTGCACGTTGGTATCGGACAAGACGGCGAGCCGTCTCTCATGTGCACCCATATTGGTTCAACCGGTTCTCTGGAAGCGGAGCCTCTGATCAGGGGCGTGGAAAACTTTCAGGTGCTTTACGGGGTTGATGGTATCGGCCCGAACAACGCTACTTTGCCGGCAAGTGCAGCAAGTTCACCAGAAAATGGGCCTGAGCGTTATTTAAGGGCCGACCAGATCACCAACACGTCAAATGCGGCCGTCAGCTATTCCAATTGGCGACGCGTCAGGAGCCTGCGCATCGGCATGGTTATCAGAGGCCCCAGCGGCTCGGCTATTGACAAGAGCTCTCAAACCCTCTATCCGCTGGGTATTGCCAAAGGTTCCAGTTCTGGCGCGATAGGCAGCGGCCTGGCAGACGCCACCAATGATCCAGGCACCGTTTTCACGTCATCCGATGGAAGATTGCGACAAACCGTTACATTCACGGTACACCTGCGCAACTATCAACAAGACAATTAGCATGCTGAAATTCCAAGATTTATCTGTGAAATTCGCAGTTTTACCCCGGGCTTCAAAAGAACAAGGAGCGTCATTAATTGTAGTGATGCTGTTGCTGGTGATTGTTTCCATATTGGGAATATCAGGAGTGCAGATTTCGATGATGGCGGAGCGCGGCACCCGAAATGATCGAGATACTCAAATTGCTTGGCAATCCACCGAAGCTGCATTGATGGATGCGGAATTTGACATCCTGGGACAACCTGCGAGCTCTTCCACCAAGAGAAATAGCATCTTCAAACGAGGCAGTACAGATATTGCGCAGTTTGTTCAGGACTGCGGTACATCTGGCAACACGATTGGGTTATGCGCCCTCAATGCCACGGGTAAGCCGGCTTGGTTGGCCGTGGACTTCACGAATACATCAAACAGTGCGCCTACCACTGTATTCGGAACCTATACAGGACGGGCATTTCCATCTGGAAATGCAGGAATTCAGCCCGCCCAACCTCCGCGCTATGTGATAGAGCCAATTCCCGATCCCTCCATGTCTCGCACAAAAGATCCAAAAGACGTCAAGTATATTTACAGAATCACTGCCATGGGCTTTGGTCCGAATGCGGATACTCAAACAGTATCGCAAGTAATTTTCAGAAATTGAAGAGGACTATATGAACAACTCTGATACCTCCAGGACTGCGGCAGCAATAAAAATAATTGCAGGCTGCAAAGAGAGCATTAAAAAATCGTCTTCTGCGAAGTGGATTGCATTGGCAGCCGTGCCAATCATGGCAACCATTTCATTTGTTGCATTCAGCGCGGGCACTGCGCCTTCCATACCTGCAATCAATATTTCCGCAGATCCACTCTACGCAGCAGCGGCAGTGGACAAGCCCACTTTGGCTCTGGCTTTATCCGTTGAATATCCCACAGTAGGCTCACAATACCCATCAGGGGGCGCCACAGACAATACTTATTCCAATTTAAATGAGTATTTGGGATATTATGACGCGGAAAGTTGCTATGTATATAACGATTCTCCATCGGAAACACCTGCAAGCGGCTTGACAACGGCAGACTACAAGCGTTTCGATCGCAGCGGTGCTGCAACCGCACGGAAGTGCACCAATGCCTTCAGCGGCAATTTTTTGAACTGGGCCAGCAGTTCAGCCATTGATATGCTCCGCTTGGCATTGTCAGGCGGTGATCGATACATTGATACAGCCACTACCAACTCTTCCCTGACCATACTTCAACGGGCAGTCATTCCCAATGGGGACCCGGTCTGCATGTGGAATACCAGCAATTTTCCGGCCAAGCAACTGCAAAAAAATGGTGGAAGTGCAGGGACTTATTGGGGAGCTGTCCCTACAGCAATGATCACAGCTGCCAATGGAAACGATATATGGGTAGCCAATACCCTGAATAGAATCTATTTTGGCACTTCCAATACCGGAAACTGTTCGACAGGCCCGGCATCATATAAATTGGGCGCACCAACCACTAATTCATCCGTGGGACCGGTCAGCGATGCATCAACAGATCGACCCGGCGGTACAACTCAATGCGCCACTGAAAATAATACCTGCAGTTTTACAGGAACGAAAGAGGTTTGGTATGGAGTCAAAGTCAATGGTGTGAATTACTGGAAGGTGGCTCCCGCATCGAATGGCGTGGCTTGTACCAATGACATCTTTGGCGACCCGAAGAGCGGCACTGCTAAACAGTGTTACTACCGAAACTACAGCGGATCGTGGACACCGCCTGTGAACGCAAACTTGAATAGCGATGGCTTTTTCTATGCACGCGTTCAAGTCTGCGATACCACCTCTGGCGTTTTGCAAGACGTGCGTGCTGCATACAATTTGTGCAGGCAGTACCCCAATGGCAATTACAAGCCAACCGGTGTTATTCAGAAATACAGTGATCAGATGCGATTGGCTGCCTTTGGTTATCTTATGGACCAGACGGCAAGCTATAACAACGGCCGCTATGGCGGGGTGCTTCGAGCACCGATGAAATATGTCGGCAGCAAAACTTTCAGCACCACGGGACAGGACAACACCCCCAACGGCGGGAATCCCAATGCAGAATGGAATGCCAACAACGGAGTATTCCTATCCAATCCCGACAACAATACCAGTCAAACGCCGAACATTAGCGGCGTCATCAACTATCTGAACAAATTTGGCAGAACCGGACCTGTACCTGGTCGCTACAAAATGTATGACCCTGTCGGTGAACTCCATTACGAGACGATCAGATACCTGCAAGGCTTGCAGCCAAGCACCGCTGCGACGAGCAATATTTCATCTGATATGTACGATGGTTATCCGGCTTACTCGACCTGGACCGACCCATATGACAACAGAAGCAATGCATCGGATTATTCTTGCTTGAAAAGCAACGTGGTTGTCATTGGAGACGTGAACACCCATGACGGAAACAGACTGCCAACGCCTGATTTGGCAAATAATATTCCAAACATTAATGCATGGCGTAGCACGGTTCAAGCTTTTGAGCGAAATCAAGCAACGACCTATCAAGATGGGCAAAATGTGACCCGAACCACTGGCAATCCCAATGGGGCCAACGGTAGCGTGCCGAGTGGTACCCAAACCAGCCAGATCATGGGGTCGGCATATTGGTCTCACACGCACGACATTCGTGGAACCGATTGGACCGCAGCCCCTGCAAAACAGCGTCCAGGACTCCGAGTCAAAACGTTCCTTTTTGACGTCAACGAGTACGGGGACCAAAACAACGTCTCAACACGCCGTTTTGCCAATCAGTTTTTCATGGCCTCCAAGTATGGCGGCTTCGAATCGGATCCCAGCAACGCTGCAGCCAGGCCGTATAACACCTATGGCAATCCTTTCAAGCGCCAAGACGGCACCAACGACAACAATGTCTGGCAAAAGCAAAATGATCCTGGCGAGGCTGGCACCTACTACCTTCAAAGTAGTGCACGTGGCGTCCTTTCAGCCTTTGACGATATTTTCAGCAGGGCGTCGACCCAAGCCAGAAGCATCGCAGGCAGTTCAGCCTCTACCACGACCATCAACAGCACGTCGGGAAGCGTCGTGTATTCTGCCAAGTTTGATACGAGTAACTGGAGCGGAGACGTTGTCGCAGAACCTTTGACAGCCTCCGGCACCAGCCTCAACGTGGGTTCTCAGAACTGGAGCGCAGCAGACCGTTTGTCGGTGATGGCTTCGCCCGCTGCCAATCGCAAGATTTTTGTGGGAAATACCGCCGGAAATGCGAATCCAGTGGCGGCGTCATTTACTTGGGCAACGATTGAAAGCGCCTTGCAAGGCTATCTCAATAAAGCGGAACCTACCGCATCTTCAGATGGGCAAGGTTCAGCGCGTGTCAGCTTTTTGAGGGGAGACCGAACCAAGGAAGGCAATCCTTTCAGGGTGCGCAGTTCGTTGCTCGGAGACATCGTCAACTCCAGCGTTGTGTATTCAGGTGCACCTACCGCGGCCTATTCCGGTGCCGGGTATGCTGCCTTCCGGAGTAGCTATAACAATCGCACGCCAGCTGTTTTTGTTGGAGCAAATGACGGCATGCTGCATTCATTCAACGCGGGTACTGGCGACGAATTGTTTGCCTATATTCCCAGCTGGATGGGCCCCAAACTCTCAGCACTGACAAACACGAGCTATGTGACTAACCATCAAAGCTATGTCGATGCGCCACCAGTTGTGGGAGAGGCGCAAGTGGCATTCAATGGCACGGCATCCGATTGGAAAACTGTCCTGGTCTCGGGAACAGGCGGAGGAGGTTCCGGGGTTTTTGCATTGGATGTGTCTGACCCGTCCAATTTTGCTGCCTCCAACGTGATGTGGGAATTCAAGCGTTCCGACGATGCAGATATGGGCCAGGTAATCGGGAAACCGCAGATTCTAAAACTGAAAACCAGCGGGAGCGCCAGCACCAGCACCTATCGTTGGTTTGCAGTCGTGGCAAGCGGTGCGAACAATTATGTGCCCGATGTCAATGGGGTATTTAGTACGACCGGACAGCCCGCCCTTTTCCTGCTGGCATTGGACAAGCAGCCTGGAACCTCGTGGACCTTGGGAACCAATTATTTCAAGATCTCCTTGCCCATCGATAGCACGCTGAGCTCCACCAAAGCGACGGGGCTTGCCAATTTTCAGCCGCTCTGGGGCAGTGCTGGCGAGGTCACGCAGATCTACATGGGAGACTTTCATGGCAACCTCTGGAAACTTGATTTTTCAAAAAATCTGCCTACCAGCGATTGGAATATGAATAAATTGACGGCATTCAACAAAGGCACTGCAGGGTCGCCTGTGCCCTACCCCTTGTATATTGCCAAAGATTCGAGCAATACCATCCAACCGATTACTGCAGCACCAGCCATATTCTCGGGACCAACAGTATCCGGCTTGGAAACTTTTTATGTCGCCTTCGGCACAGGAAAATATCTGGAGACGACAGACAACACGTCGACTGCAACCAACAGTTTCTATGCTGTTTACGACAATGGTCTTACGGCTGCAGACAGTTCCCCTGCGGCGGCAAGTGTCATCAGCGGACGGGCGCGGCTGAAACAAGGCGCCATCAATACCGGCACAAGGGTCATCACGGTGGGTGCATTCAAATGGGGCCGGGCCATGTCGGATACCGATGCAACACAACGTTCTGGGTGGTATTTTGATATGCCGGTTTCTGGAGAAAAATTGGTCAGTGCCATTGGTGACCAAGGCAACCTTTATGCCACCTTTAATACGATCATTCCTGGCGCCACTGGTGCTACCGGAACTTGCACCAACACGCCGGGAACCAGCAATGCCTATGTGGTCAACATTGGCGATGGCTCAGGGAAATACAACCTTTCGACCGTGGGTCTGTTGGGACCGAGCATGTTCTTCGTGAATGAATCCGAAACGCCGCCCACTCCACTGGACAGCACCGGTCGAGGATGGAGAACCACAACGTTGAGGAGCACAACCATCGGGCAATCCGGCGCCAGCACAAGCACGCAGGTCGTCAGCATCACCGAGGCCGTGGGTCGTCTAAGCTGGCGCCAGATCAACAACTACCAAGACATGAAAAACAAGTGAGTCAAGCTATGAACGCGCAAGCAAACCGGGGGTTCACCCTGATAGAACTCATGATCGTGGTGGCAGTGATTGGCATTCTGGCAGCAGTTGCTTATCCTGCTTACAACGACTCCATTCTGAAAGGCCGGCGAGCGCAAGGGCGGGCCGCCTTGGCAGAGCTTCTTCAGCAGCAGGAGCGATACATGACACAAAATAATTGCTACTTGGCATTCAGCAACAGCAGCGGGACTGTTGCTGCCTTAGCCCCCTCTCCATCCACTGCCTGCGGGGGTGTCACGGCCTCCACGGTTCCCTTTAAAACATTTTCTGGCGATGGAGGCTTGTCTGCAGCGGCATACCTCCTGTCTGCCAGTACATGCCCTGCAACTGGCACCGGGACGTTGCCCATTTCACAATGCGTTAGAGTGATCGCGACTCCAGTAAAGTCAGATCCAGTCGTCGGCAATCTGGAATTAATGAGCAATGGCACAAAAAAATGCAGCGGCAACACAAGCAATCCCAGGCTTTGCTGGCCATGAGTAAAACATCAAAATCGCAGAATGGCTTTACCCTGATTGAACTGGTAATAACAATGGCCATTGCTGCAATACTGCTTTTGGTGGCCGTGCCAGGGTTCCAGGCCTTTCAGCGGAATTCTCAGCTATCTTCGCTTGCCAACTCTCTTCTGGTAGCCATCAATACTGCAAAAGCAGAGGCAATGAAGCAAAATGCCAGTGCGTATGTCATTCCAGCCAGTGGTGCCGATTGGGGCACCGGTTGGATCGTTTTCGTTGATAAGGATCGCAGCCAGACCTACAGCGAAAGCGGGGATGGAACTGTCATGAAGCAAGAGGCCCCAGCAAGTTATTTCACCATATCGGGAAACGGTACGGCCACTGGCGCCGATCCTTATTTAACATTTGACAGTTCCGGATTTTCTCGAAAAAAAGATGGAAGTTCTCCAGAAAATCTTACCTTGACCATCAAGCGGAATGATGTATCGACGGCCACTCAAAATGAAGAGATGCGAAGAATCATTATTTCAAAGACAGGCAGAGCACGATCTTGCAAACCATCGACCGACTCAAGCTGTACCGCAACGGCTTCGAACTGACCAACTAACCATCCAGCCCAAAGCACCGGCACATCCATAAAAACCTCACGAGTGAGACATCCCAGTTTGTATATTTCGCGCGGTATTTCAGCACTCGTCGCATTGCTCTTCATTTCAGGTTGTGCCGGTCTGCCAGATAGAGTCGACCGTCCTGTCTCACGAGCAGAGTTACCTGCCAGCAATACAGTCTTGTCCAAGGTGCTGGAGGATCGCCGCCGCGCTGACCAAGCACGCCACGACTCCGGTTTTCTCCTGCTCAGCGGCCCCCAGGAAGCCTATGGCAGCCGCCTCGCCCTGGTGGAGAACGCACAGAAAACACTGGACCTGCAGTACTACGCCATCCATGCGGATGCCAGCAGCGAGCGGTTGCTGCGCGGCATTGCAGCGGCGGCACGGCGCGGGGTGCGCGTGCGCATTCTCCTGGACGACTTTCACAGCACGGGGCGCAATGCCTTGGTCATGGGCATGGCGTTCCAGCCCAATGTGGAAATGCGGATGTTCAACCCGGTCGCTGGGCCGCGTGGTTCGATGCTGGGGCGCTTGTGGGGCTCTGTCACCGATTTTTCCCGGGTGCAGCAACGCATGCACAACAAGCTGTTCATCGCGGACAACGTGATGGGCGTAACGGGCGGGCGCAATCTGGGCGATGCCTATTTCGGCAATGCCGATTCGGGCAATTTCGTGGATCTGGACGTGCTCGCCGTGGGCCCCATCGTCCAGGATCTGTCTCGCAGCTTCGACAGCTACTGGAACAACCAGCGCGCCTACCCCGTGCAGTCGCTCATCACCCAGCAGGAACTGGCAAGGTTGCGCGAACAGACCTCGAAGGCGCCAGCGTCCGAACAGCAGCGACAGGGTGATGGTGACAACAGCAACGCCCCCCCTTCAGGGACGCGCACTGCGGCCTCCGACCGGCGGGATGGGCCCAAGCCGCCGGACGGCGAGCCCCGCCCATCCAGCGATGGACCCACGCAGGCGCAACGTGAGCGCGTCTGGAACGAACAAGCCATGGACCTCGGTGCGGCAGCCTTCGTCTGGGCGCCGGCCGCCATGCTGGCGGACCAACCCGCGAAGATTCCCACCGAAGGCGAGCGCGGCATTCCCGTAGGCGACATGAAGCCAGGGGCAGCCGTCGAGGTGAGCGCATCCGGTTCCCATTCCGACAACAACGCGCCCTCACCCACGACACCGCGGACGCAGGCGCTCCAAGCCTCTGCAGAACATGCAGCGCAAGGAGAAACCGTGGTGGACGGCCTTCTGCAGTTGCTGGCCCAGGCACGGCAGGACCTGCTCATCATTTCGCCTTACTTCGTGCCCGGCGAGGACATGAAGAAGGCGTTTGCCGATGCCGTGGCACGGGGAGTCCGAGTGCGGGTGCTCACCAATTCGCTGGCCTCCAACGATGCGCCGGTTGCCCATGTGGGCTACGCACGGCACCGCGATGAATTGCTGGCCATGGGCGTGCAGCTGTATGAACTGCGCAGCGAGCAGGCAGGCCTCAAGTCGACGTTCGGTTCATCGGGGGCCGCCGCCACGGGCGAGTCCCGGTCGATGCTGCATTCCAAGGTGCTGGTGCTGGACGGCCGGCTGCTGGTGGTGGGTTCGATGAACCTGGATCTGCGCTCCCAGTTGCAGAACACCGAGATTGCCCTGCTGATCCAAAGCCGGGCCCTCTCCCGCATGGCGTCAGAGCAGATCGAAACCGCCATGCGCGAAGGCGCCTGGCGACTGGAGAAGACCGACCAGGGATTGGTTTGGCGAGCCCCCCAGGGCAGCGGCCTCGAAGACGCCACGACGGACCCCGATACTGGTCTGGGACTGCGTTTGCTGCTGAAGCTCCTGGGGCCATTGGCACCGGATCACCTTTTGTAGCGCGAAACAGGCGGCCTGCTTCGCAGGCCCATGCCTCAGGTGCGACCTGACGGAACCGTCTGGTCCGCACTCAGCCGAGGCAGGCCCGCCCTACCCTCAGGGCAAGTTGGTTTCAAGCCGGATCGGGCATCGGCTGCCGGTGCAACCATTGCGTGATGTCTTGTTGATCCGTCATGGTGCGCACCTGTTGGTACGCCGCCTCCCCTTCCGGAAACCGCCGGCGCAGCAGATTGAGCCATTGCTTGAGCCGGCCCGCGCGCTGGCGGGGCTCCAGGTCTTCGCAGACCAGACGCCAGAAATCGGACAGATGCGGCTGCAGCGCCGACCAAGGCAATGCAGGCACGTCGGCGTCGCCTGCGTCCGCCGAGCGGATTGCAAGGGCCAGGCCGGGATCGGCCACCATGCCCCGCCCGAGCATCAGGGCGCTGCATCCCGACACCTCGCGGCAGCGCTGCGCATCGGCCACGGTCCAGATCTCGCCATTGGCCACCACCGGGATGGAGATGGCATCGCGCACAGCGGGGATCTGCTCCCAATAGGCCGGTGGCCGGTAGCCGTCGGCTTTGGTTCGCGCATGCACCACCAATTCGCACGCGCCGCCGGCCTGCATGGCCTGTGCGCATTCGCGGGCCAGGGAGGCATCGTGGTAGCCCAGCCGCATCTTGGCGGACACCGGCAGGTGCGGCGGCACGGCGCGGCGCACCGCCTCGACCACGGCAGCGATGCGCTCCGGCTCCTTGAGCAGCGCCGCACCGCCCCCATGGCGGTTGACCACGTTGGCCGGGCAGCCGAAGTTCAGATCGATCCCCTCGGGTCCCAGTGCCGCCAGGCGCGCCGCGTTCTCGGCCATGCTGACGGGATCGGAGCCCAGCAACTGCGCCCGCACCGGCACGCCCGCCAGCGTCCTGCCGCCATGGCGCAGTTCCGGGAGGTAGCGAAGAAACACCTTGTCGGGCAGCAAGGTGCCGGTGATGCGAATGAACTCCGACACGCAGCGGTCCACCCCACCCACGCGGGTGAGCACGTCGCGCAGCACGAAGTCGAGTAGCCCTTCCATGGGCGCGAGCAGCAAGGTCATGGCAGCGTGAATGGGCCTTTGCGCCACCGGCGCCGAGCGCCCATGGCCGTGAATCCGGAATTTCCGATGAAGGTAACGACAAGGAAAAGGACTGCCTGCAGCCCCACGAACGGCCCGGCGCCCGGAAAAACAAAAAGGGCCCGAAGGGCCCTGGCGAGCAGCCGACCGATGGCCGAAGCCACCGAAGCACGCTATTTTAGAAAGTCCCCTTTGGCAGGTCGATGCTCTTGCCGTTGAGCTTGACCTGGCCGGCTTCCATCTTCACCACGCTGGTGAGATTGTCGCCCTCCTGCCGCAGGAACCCGGCGGCCTGGGCCATACCGATCATGGCGTCCATGTCTTCGCTCTTCATGTCTTTCTTGCCCGCGGCCTCGGCGATGGGCGCAATCCACGCCTTGGGCAAACGCGCGCTGGCATTCAGCATCGAGCCCTTGATCAACGCGGCCTTCCAGCCCGTCTGCGCAACCTCTTCGGCCGAGGGAGCGCGCTGCACTTCGCCACCGTATTCGATCTGTCCCTGCTGGCCTTGGTAGGTGGCCATGAGTTTCATCGAGTAAGCCGGAAGGGCTGCCACCAGGCGGGGAGCGCTCTCTTCCAGCAAAGGCAGAATGCGCTCTTCCGTTTGGGAGGCCGCGCTCGCCAGGCCCTGTGTGCGGTAGGCCTCGATCAGTGCCTGCTGAAAGCGCTTGATCGTTTCCAGGTCGATGCGCTGGAACTTTTCTTCAAAGCCCACCGATTCGAAATTCAGCGGGCCCATGCTGCCCTTGCCGTTGAGCGCAGTGGCGATGCTGATCGTGGCGCCATTGCTTTCGATCGTGGACGACCCGGCCACTTCTTTCAGAGAGAACAGGGACGTTGCCGCGCCGCCTGCGGCCGGGGTGCTGCTGGCGTCCATCTCCGCGAGCCGCACCGTGCCGGTGCCGGGCCCGAAAAGCCACATGCCTTCGATCACCTCGTTTTCAAACGTGCCGTCCATGCCCTTCATGGCCATGGTGATGCGGGCCGCCGGCCTGGCCTCTTCGTCGTCCTCGTCCGGGGTACCGCCGGGCACGCCAACCATCGCGAATTCGGGCCACTGGAAGCTGCCTTTGACGTGCTTGCGGTCCCCGCTGAGGGTCATGTCGGTGACCATGGCTTGCCAACGCAACGTCATCTCCTCGTTGCCGACTTCACCCGCGGGCAACTGGAAATGGAGGTCGTGCCGGCCCGTCAGGTGGTGCACGGTGGTCAGGGTGGGAGCGGTCACCTTGGCCAGGTCCTTGGTGGCCTGCGCGTCCAACCCCTCCAGCGCAAAGCGCGAATCCACCACGGCGGCCGCCAGGCGGCGGCCCGCCAGCGGGCCATGGTGCACGGTGCTGTTCACGGCCAGGCGCAACGGCGGCGATGGCGGCACATTGGCCTCCACCTGCTCGGCCGTGCGGGGCGGGGTCCACTGCAGCACCAGCTTGGCCTGCGATGAGAAGAAGCCCTTGTGGTATTCCTCGGAAACGATGGCCTCCGGGCCCAGGGCCTGGCGCAGATCGACCAGCGCCTCCTGGTAGCTCGACTGGGCCCGTTGGCCCAGATACCAGGTCGCGCCACTATAGGCCACGACAGCCAGCGCCACGGCGGCGCCTGCAATTGTTTTCTTGTTCATTGGGTGTTCCGTCAGCATGCTTCTCCCCCCTGGGCGAAGCCCGCGAGAATACCACCGGCCTTCGCGGCAAGTTCCGCACCCGGCATCAGAACCGTGGGAATTGGCCGCACGCAGCCGCGTGGCCCTGCTGGCGTCATCGCCACGTCACGGGAGTGCGGTGCAATCAGGCTCCCGCCTGATCTTTGCCCCTTCCATGCTGCTCCTGAGAACCGACAAGGCCCGCCTGGAACTGTCCCCCGGCGTGCGAACACTGAGCCTGCGAGAACGCTCCCTGCTGCTGCTGGCCGATGGCCGGCCGATGAAGGACCTGCAGGCCATGTACAACGGCATCGGCGCCCAGATCGTCGAGCAACTGATGCGCCAGGGTTACCTGGCCAGCCCCAACACAACGCCCGCGCCTTCCACTGCGCCGACCGCCACGAACGAAGCCCCGGCACCGTCGAACGCCCTGCGTTCGCTGGCCGGCGCCCGCATGTACCTGTTCGACATTTGCGAGCGCATGTTCGCGCGGCGCAATGCCGACCTGGCCCGCAATTTCCATGAAGCGCTGCGCGGTGCGCGCGACCGCGACAGCATGCTGGACGTGAGCGAGGCGCTGCTGGACGAAATCACCTTGCTGGCTGGCCCCGAACGCGCTGCCGCCGTGCGCGAGCGCATGGAGCAACTGCTGCCGGTGTGAAGAGGAAACCGGTGGCGCTTGGCGCAGTACCTACAGCGCAGCCAGCCGCCAGAGCGAGGTGCGCTCGGCCGAACGTGCGGCATGCAGCGGATCGGTAGCGTCCGCGGCTTTGGGATGGCGGGGCTGCACCTCGTGCCGATCGACCACCCGCAGGCCTGCGCCGGCCACCCAGTCGAGCAGTTGGTCACGCGAGCGCAAGCCCAGGTGCTCCGCCAGATCGGACAGGATCAGCCATCCTTCGCCGGCCGGCGCCAGGTGCGCCTTGAGGCCCGACAGAAAGCCGCGCAGCATGCGGCTGTCTTCGTCATAGACCGCATGCTCGATGGACGAGCTGGCACGCCCCGGCAGCCAGGGCGGGTTGCACACCACCAGCGGCGCCTGGCCCTCGGGAAAGAGATCGGCCTGCACCACCTCGACCTGGGCCGACAGGCCCAGCCGATGGACGTTGTCGCGGGCGCAGGCCAAAGCGCGGGGGTCCTGGTCGGTGGCCACGACGCGGTGCACGCCGCGCCGGGCCAGCACCGCCGCGAGCACGCCCGTTCCGGTGCCGATGTCGAAGGCCAGATCCCTGGCCGGTAGCGGCGCCTGGGCCACCAGGTCCACATACTCCCCGCGCACGGGCGAGAACACGCCGTAGTGCGGATGGATGCGGCGCGGGGCCTGGGGCGTGCCCAGGGCGGGAATCTCCACACCCTTCTTTCGCCACTCGTGTGCCCCGACCAGCCCCAGCATTTCGCGCAGCGACACCACGCAGGCGGTGCCGTCGGCCGGCCCCCAGGCCTCGGCGAATGCCTCTCGCCAATCGGGCGCACGGCGCAACGCGATGGTGCGGTCCCCCTCCACGGGCACGAGCAGCATGCCCAGCGTGCGCGCACGTTGCGCCTGGGCCTGCCGGTGCAGATGGAAGGCCTGCGCAGGGATCGTGCTCTCGGCTGCAGAGCCACCGGCCTGGGCCTTGCGGCCGGCCTTGGCCCCTTTGGCCTTGGGCTTCTTGTCCGCGCGGCGCATGAGCGCCTGGAGCAGGTGCCGCGCGTTCTGGAAATCGCCGCGCCACAACAGGCCCGTGCCCTCGCACGCCAGCCGATAGGCGGTGTCGGCCGCGAGCGTGTCGTCGGCCAGCACCACGCGCCGGGGCGCCGCAGCGTTGCTCTCGCTGCGCCAGGGCGCTGAGCGCTCCTCGCCGTGCTCGGTCCAGTGGATCATGAAGGGTGTGCGAAAAGGAAAGTCAGGGGAGGCTGCAGATCAGTTCAAGGGGCGCTTGAGGCGCACTTCCTCGATCTTCACACCGCCGACGACAGCGGTCTTGGCCGTGGACATTTCGCGCTTGAAGCCGGCCAGTTCATGGAAGCGCAGCGCGCGCTCGTTGCGCAGCGGCACCCAGGCGGTGACGTTGGTGCAGCCCTCTTCCTGCAGGCCGTCGCGTGCGGCGTCCCAAAGGGCCACGCCCACGCCCTGGCTCCAGTGGGTGGGGGCGGCGTAGATGGCCCAGATTTCACCGGTGGTGGGGCGCGATTTTTCATCGCGCGAGCGGTCGAAGCCGACGAAGCCGACGATCTTGTCGCCGTCCACGGCCACCTGGACCTGGGGCTCGCAGTACTCGATGGCCTCGCGCCAGTAGGCTTGGCGCTTCTCGACCGAAGAGAGGGATTTCAATTGGTCGTCAGGCAACAAGCCACGGTATACCTCGGCTGCGGAGACGGTATGGATCTGTGCAATGGCTTTGGCATCGCGAAGCGTGGCGGGACGGACCTGGATACTGGACATGGAAAAAACGGGACGAAAACAGGGGATGAAAAAACGAAAGGAGCGGCATTGTCGCCGCAAATGGTTTTTCCACTCCAGCCCCCGGCTGTCCCGGGCCCTGTGCGAGGGCCCCGTGGCGGCTAAAGCCAGCGGCGCAGCAGGCCCATGACGCGGTCGAAACGCGCGCCATACGGCGGGTAGAGCGCCGAGCCCATGGACCAGCGCGATTGCACCAGCACCGACTTCTGGTGGCAAAAGCGCAGAAAGCCCGCCTCGCCGTGGTAGGCGCCCCAGCCACTGTCGCCGACCCCGCCGAACGGCAGGTTGTCGTGCGTGATGTGCATGAGCGTGTCGTTCACCGTGACGCCGCCGCTCACCGTGCGGCGCAGCACATCGTCGCGCACGGCTTCGTTGCGGCCGAACCAGTACAGCGCCAGCGGCCGCGGCCCGGCGTTGATGTGCGCGATGGCGTCGTCCAGCCGCTCGTAGCCCAGCACGGGCAGCACGGGGCCGAAGATCTCTTCCTGCATCACCTGCATGTTCAGGCTGGCGTTGAAGACCAGCACCGGCGGCATCTGCCGCCCCACCCCGTCGCCGATGCCCTGCGCGGGCGGTGGCGGGGAACCGGGCACGGGTTCGAGCACCTGCACGTCGGCGCCTTGCGTCTGCGCCTGCTGCAGCATGGTGCGCAGGCGCGCCAGCTGCCGGGGGTTGATGACGGAGGCGTAGTCGGGGTTGCCCTCGAAATACGGAAAGAGCCGTGCCACGGCGGCGCGGTAGGCCTCGCCGAACGCGGCTTCGCGCCCGCGCGGCAGCAGCACATAGTCCGGGGCGATGCAGGTCTGGCCCGCGTTCAGCAGCTTGCCGTGCGCGATCTTGAGCGCGGCGTCCTGCAGGTCGCAGTCCGCATCGAGGATGCACGGGGACTTGCCCCCGAGCTCCAGCGTAGTGGGTGTCAGGTGCACGGCGGCGGCCTGCGCCACCTTGCGCCCCACCGCCGTGGAGCCGGTGAACACAAGGTGATCGAACGGCAGCGAGGCGACCAGCGCCGCCACGGCGGCATCGCCCTGCACCACGCAGAACTCGTCGGGCGAAAAGAACTGCGAAACCAGCGAGGCCAGTTGCGCAGAGGTGTGGGGCGTGAGTTCGCTGGGCTTGAGCATCACCCGGTTGCCTGCCGCGAGGGCGCCGATGGCCGGCGCCAGCGCCAGCTGCACGGGATAGTTCCATGGTGCGATCACACCCACCACGCCGAGCGGCTGCCGCTGCACCCAGGCATGCGCCGGCTGCAGGAACATCGGGGTGAAGACCTTGCGGGGCTTGGCCCAGCGGGCCAGGTGCCGCAGCGTGTGCGACAGCTGCGCGCGCAGCACGAACAGATCGGCCACCTCGGTCAGGCGCGGCGATCGCATGCCGAAATCGGCCTGCACCGCCGCCGCGAGCACCGGGCCGTGTTCGTCCAGCATCTTGCGCACCCGCAGCAGGCGTTCTCGGCGCACCAGCAGGGGCACGTCGGCATGGTCCCGGCTGGCACGCCTCTGGATTTCGAACTGGTGGCGGATATCGGCAGGGGTCATTGCACGCATCATAGGCAGCGCCCTTGCAACCGCCTGTAAATCCAGGTCTCCAAGTGCCTCATTCAGAAAAATAAGCGGGGAAACGCTTGCCCGATGGCCGCTGGCCCAGGCCGAGCCGGGCGCGGTGCGATCCCGGGCGCGGCCCGGCACCGGTGTCCCAACACAGAGGCAGGCGAGCGGGCCACCGCTCTGCCGCGCCGCCGGCTCAGGACACGTCGCGCGCCTGCACGTCGGTCACCTCACGCGCGCCGGGCAGTTCGCGCGAGCGCACCGCCGGCTCGGCGGGGCCGTCCGCCACCGGGCGGCCGCCCGGGGCAGCGGACCAGCGCGCCGTGCTGCGGTACACCGTGCTCCAGCCGGTGCGCGGGTCCATGCGCATGGCCCAGGGCGTTACGGGGCGGCCGGTCACTCGCGCCCACAGGGCACGGGCGCCCCAGACCACCGCCAGCAAAGCGGCCACGGTCAGCAGGCTCAGGAAAAAGACCACGCCGACGGCCACCACAGCCAGACGCACTATCCACCGGATCACCCCGGCTGCAAAATCGTTCAAACCACGTCCTTTCCTGAGAAGGCCCGGCTCAACCCTGTATCAGGGCCTCGCCGAAGCGGAAAACGCCCGGATCGAGCACCGGGTCCACATCGACCGGAATCACGCTCTTGGGCGCGAAACGGCCTTCCAGCAGCAGCTTGGACAGCGGATTTTCCAGCCGCTGCTGGATCGCCCGCTTGAGCGGCCGCGCACCGAACACGGGATCGAATCCCACCTTGGCCAGCTCGGCCAAGGCCGTGTCGGACACCTGCAGGTGCAGGTCCATTTTCGCCAAACGCGCTTCGAGCAACTGCAACTGGATGCGTGCAATCGCTTCGATGTTCTTCGCATCCAGCGCGTGGAACACCACCGTCTCATCGATACGGTTCAGGAATTCGGGTCGGAAATGGTTCTTGAGTTCCCCCCACACCGCTTCCTTGATGTCGTCCGAGTCCTGCCCCACCATGGCCTGGATGAGGTGCGAGCCGATGTTGCTGGTCATCACGATCACCGTGTTCTTGAAGTCCACGGTGCGGCCCTGGCCATCGGTCAGGCGGCCATCGTCCAGCACCTGCAGCAGCACGTTGAACACGTCGGGGTGGGCCTTTTCCACCTCGTCGAGCAGCAGCACGCTGTAGGGCTTGCGGCGCACGGCCTCGGTGAGGTAGCCGCCTTCTTCATAGCCCACGTAGCCGGGCGGCGCGCCGATCAGGCGGGCCACCGAATGCTTTTCCATGAACTCGCTCATGTCGATGCGGATCAGGTGGTCTTCGCTGTCGAACAAAAAGCCCGCCAGCGCCTTGCACAGCTCGGTCTTGCCCACGCCCGTGGGGCCCAGGAACAGGAACGAGCCCGTGGGCCGGTTGGGGTCGGACAGGCCCGAGCGCGAGCGGCGGATGGCGTTGGCGACCGCGGCAATGGCCTCGTCCTGGCCCACCACGCGCTCGTGCAGTTTGTCTTCCATCTGCAAGAGCTTGTCCTTCTCGCCCTGCATCATCTTGGCCACGGGGATGCCGGTGGCGCGGCTCACCACCTCCGCGATCTCCTCGGCGCCCACCTGGGTGCGCAGCAGGCGCGGGGCGCTGCCTGCGCCGTCCTTGCCGGCTTCCTTGGCCTGCGCTTCCTTGAGCTGCTTTTCCAGGTCGGGCAGCTTGCCGTACTGCAGCTCGGCCACCTTGTTGAAGTCGCCCTTGCGTGTGAACTCCTCGATCTGGAACTTGAGCTTGTCGATGGCCTCGCGCACGTGCGCGCTGCCCTGGGCCTGGGCCTTTTCGGACTGCCAGATCTCGTCGTAGTCGGCGATTTCCTTTTGCAGCCTGGCGATCTCTTCCTCGATCAGCGCGAAGCGCTTTTGCGAGGATTCGTCCTTCTCGCGGCGCACGGCCTCGCGCTCGATCTGCAGCTGGATCAGCCGCCGGTCGAGCCGGTCCATGACCTCGGGCTTGGAGTCCATCTCGATCTTGATCTTGGACGCGGCCTCGTCGATGAGGTCGATGGCCTTGTCGGGCAGGAAGCGGTCGGTGATGTAGCGGTGCGACAGCTCGGCCGCGGCCACGATGGCCGGGTCGGTGATGTCCACGCCATGGTGCACCTCGTACTTTTCCTGCAGGCCGCGCAGGATGGCGATGGTGGCCTCGACCGTGGGCTCGCCCACGAGGATCTTCTGGAAGCGCCGCTCCAGGGCCGCATCCTTTTCGATGTACTTGCGGTATTCGTCGAGCGTGGTCGCGCCCACGCAGTGCAGCTCGCCGCGCGCCAGCGCCGGCTTGAGCATGTTGCCCGCATCCATGGCGCCTTCGCCCTTGCCGGCGCCGACCATGGTGTGCAGCTCGTCGATGAAGACGATGGTCTGGCCCTCGTCCTTGGCCAGCTCGTTCAGCACGCTCTTCAGGCGCTCCTCGAACTCGCCGCGGTACTTGGCGCCGGCCAGCAGGGCCGCCATGTCCAGCGACAGCACGCGCTTGCCCTTGAGCGATTCCGGCACCTCGCCGGCCACGATGCGCTGGGCCAGGCCTTCCACGATGGCGGTCTTGCCCACGCCGGGCTCGCCGATCAGCACGGGGTTGTTCTTGGTGCGGCGCTGCAGCACCTGGATGGCGCGGCGGATCTCGTCGTCGCGGCCGATCACGGGGTCGAGCTTGCCGATGCGGGCGCGCTCGGTCAGGTCCAGGCAGTACTTGGCGAGGGCGCCGCGCTGGCCTTCGGCCTCGGCGCTGTCCACCTTCTGGCCGCCGCGCACAGCGTCGATGGCGGCCTCCAGGCTCTTGCGGGTCAGGCCGTTGTCCTTGGCGATCTGGGCGGCGTCACCCTTGCTGTCCACCAGCGCGAGCAGGAACAGCTCGCTGGCGATGAACTGGTCGCCGCGCTTGATGGCCTCCTTCTCGGTCGCCTGCAGCACGCGGCCCAGCTCGGGGCCGCCCTGCACCTGGTCCTGCCCGTGCACCTGGGGAAGGCGCTTGACCGCGGCCTCGGCCGCGGACAGCAGCCCCGGCACGTTGGCGCCGGCGCGCTGCAGCAGTGCCCGCGGACCGTCTTCCTGGCGCAGCATGGCGACCAGCATGTGCACGGGTTCGATGTAGGCGTTGTCGTTGCCCAGCGCCAGCGACTGCGCGTCGCTCAGGGCTTCCTGGAACTTGGTGGTGAATTTGTCGAGACGCATGGTTGAAATGTCCTCCGAATTGCAACGCAGTTGGGGGAGGTGCAGGCACATTTCAAGCGCGCGCCCCACAGCAAGCCATGCGCCAGATCAAATTCAGGCAGACATCTCAAAAAATGCCAAATGCTCATTTATTGATAGCAAAACGCCCTAGTGGAATATGCGGCGAAGGCCTTTTTTACCCCAAACCCTCATCCGCATTGGGAAGGGCGGCGATGCCCCAGCGCGCCAGCGCGGCGTCGTCGCTCACCCGGGCATCGACCCAGCGCGCGCCCTGGGGCGTGACCTCCTTCTTCCAGAACGGCGCCTGGGTCTTGAGGTAGTCCATCAGGAACTCGCAGGCCTGAAAGCCCTGGCCCCGGTGGGCCGAGGTCACCGCCACCAGCACGATCTGGTCCTGCGGCTGCAGCAGCCCCACGCGGTGCACCACCCGGGCGCCGAACAGCTCGAAGCGGCGCAGTGCCTCGTCCACCATGGCTTCGATGGACTTCTCGGTCATGCCGGGGTAATGTTCCAGCTCCATCGATGCGACGGCGTCGCCGGCATTGTGATCACGCACGGTGCCCACGAAGCAGCACACCGCGCCCACCCGCGGATCGCCGGCGCGCAGGGCCGCCAGTTCGGCGGACACGTCGAAGTCGGCCGCCTGGACGGCCACGCGGGGCGGGGCAATGGGATGTGGAGCGGAAACGGGGTTCATGGCCGCTGCGAAAGGGGTCTGGCGCCGGTGCGGCTCATGGCGAGCGGTGCAGGCGCGGGGCGGAGAGCAGGCCGCGCTCTTCCTCGATGATCTGGTCGAGCTGGCGCCGTGCGGGGGACGCCGGCACGCGCGCCAGCATGGCCTGCAGCCGCACCACGTCGTTCACCGACGGCGCGACCTTCACCTGCGCGATGGCGGCCTGGGTGTTGCCGCCCTGGATGAGGGCGAAGACCTTGCCGGCCCACTCGTCTTTGTCTCTCGAATTGCGTGCCATGCGGCGGTGTCCTTGTGCGTGCGTTCGCAAACCGCGATTGTCATGGAAACCGCCGGGCCGCTGGCGCCGGCCGGGAAAAGAGCGCCTTTGCTAAAGTGGCCGGCTTGCCAGGCATGCCGCCGCGCCCGCCTCTTGCGCCTCGCACCGCTGCCACTCCCCCTTCGCTCTCCTTTCCGCATGGCCACCCAGACCGTCACCACCGACCGCTACAAGCTCTTTCCGTCACCGCGCAACCAGCACCGCGTGGTGTTCGAGCACGAGGTCTTCCAGCCCCACCCCTACGCGCTGATCGACCTGCCCAGCTACGACCTGCGGGGCCGCTACAGCCTGTTCGCCGCCCACCGCCTGGCGGACGGCAAGATGGGCCAGCTCGCCACGTTCGAGCTGGCCGAGGATGCCGAGCGGTTCGCGCGCCTGTTCACGCCCGACTGAGCCGCATCCGCCATGCACGACGAGAACCAGATCCACGTCCCGCCCTCGTTCCTGGCGGTGTACAGCGATGCCCGCCAGCGCCTGTCCGAGCCGGTCGCCGTGGTCCGCGAGCGCTACGAGCTGTGCGAAGACCTGGCCAGCCATCTGGTGGAGCAGGCGCAGACGCTCTACCACGTGCAGGCCCCGTCGGAGGCCGAGATCCTGCTGCGCATCCACGCCGGGCTGGCCACGCCCGGCTCCGGCGTGGCGCCACCCGAGGCGCGCTGGATCACGCTGCGCCTGGCCGAACTGCTGAACTGGCGCTGCCCGGAACTGCCGCCCCATTCGGACGAGGTTCCGCAGGGCGACGCCCCTGCGCCCTAGCCCCGCCACCCAGCGCGAGGTCACCGCCAGCGGCGCGACGGAGGGCCTGTACCGGCGCACCCTGGCTATACTGCCCTCCATGCCTTCGCACACCCCCTCGCCTTCGCGGACCCTCCGGTCCGTGGCGGCGTGCGCAGGCAAAGCCAAAAAACCCCAGCTCATCTGACCGGAGCTGCGGTTCCGTCCGGATGAGCGACGGAACCGCGCGGCAGGCACCCTCTCCCCTTTTTTCTTTTTGAACGCCTGCCGCTTTGCCGGTCGGCGCACGCATCCCTGGACGGCTCCCTCGGTCGTTGCCTGAAAGGATGTTCCCGTGCGTTCACATTCCACCCACTCCCATGCCACCACCCGCCCTGCCACCCCGCGGGCCCGTGGCGATTTCTCCGGCCTCTGGATTCCCCTGGTCACCCCGTTTCGCCACGGCGCCGTGGACCATGAGGCCCTGAAGGGCCTCGTGCAGCGGCTGCGCCGCACGGGCATCGCGGGGTTCGTGGCCTGCGGCTCCACCGCCGAAGCCGGGGCGCTGGACATGCCGGAGCAGGACGCCGTGCTGGCCACGGTGCTCGCGCACGCGGGCGGCCTGCCGGTGGTGATGGGCGTGTCGGGCTGCCACATGGGCCAAGTGCTGGCACGGGTGCGCAATCTGGCCCCGCAGCCGCTGGCCGGGCTGCTGGTGCCGGCGCCGCATTCCATCCGGCCGTCGCAGGCCGGGCTGCAGCAGTGGTTCGGGGCGATCGCCGATGCCAGTGCGGTCCCGCTCATCGTCTACGACATTCCCTACCGCACCGGCGCCACGCTCGACCTGGCCACCTTGCGCGGCCTGGCGGCGCACCCGAATCTCCGCGCCGTGAAGGACTGCGGCGGCAGCCCGGCGAAGACGCAGGCGCTGATCGCAGACGGCGCGCTGCAAATGCTGGCGGGCGAGGACGCCCAGGCCTTCACCACCGTCGCGCTCGGGGGCGCCGGGGCCATCGCCGCGAGCGCGCACTGGCAGACGGCCGAATGGGTGGCCTGCCTGGACGCCGTCGCGGCCGGGGACCTGGTGCAGGCACGCGGGCTCTGGCAGGGGATCGTTCCGTGGGTGGAGCGTTTCTTCGCCGAGCCCAACCCCGCCCCCATCAAGGCCCTGCTGGCCGCGCGGGGCGAGATGGCGGACGAGTTGCGCGCGCCGATGACGTCGGCCTCGCCCGCACTGGTACAGCGGCTGCAAGAGGCCCTGGCGGCCCTGCCGCGCGGCGAGCCGGCCGCCATCGCACCCCAGGGCGCCTAAGAGCCTGCGGGAGACGGGCCTCGGGCCGCCGCCATCAAGGCGGCGGCACCCCTTCGGCCCGTGCCGTCGGGGGTTCGGATTCGCCGGGGCCGCCGGGCGCGGCAGGCGTGCCCTGGTGGAAGCACATTTGCCACCCGCGCGCAGACCGCTCCCACACCGAAGTGCGCAGCGTCCACCGCTCCAGGGTTCCGTCGTCCAACCGCTGCGCCGATCGGTACGTGAGCAGCGCGGCGAACTCACCGAGACGCCGGACCTCGAAGCGGTCCGCGACCACCACGGCATGCTGCGCCTGGGCCGGCAGTTGCGAGAGGACGTCCGCCTTGGTGTAGACCGCGCCGGAGCGGCCGAACTCGCGGAAGTCGTCGTGCAGCAGTGCGTCCAGCCGGGCGGCGTCCTGGCGCGCGGCCGGCCGGTGCAACTCCACCTCCAGGGCCTGCAGCAACGGCAAAAGGGGCGCGTCGGAAGCAGGCATCGAAAAGGGGCGCGTCAGGCCACGGGCGCGCCGGCCTTCAGCCGCCCGTGACGGGCGGAAAGAACGCCACTTCCGCCCCATCAGCCAGCGCCGCGGATTCGTCGCTCAGCGTCTGGTCGAGCGCCATGCGCACCGCGCGGCCGCGGCCCAGGCTGTGCGCCCAGGGCCCGCCGCGCGCGATCAGTTCGTCGCGCAGCGCGCCCAGCGTGGCCGCCTGCGTGGCCAGGCGTTCGCTGCCCTGCCCCACGGCCTCGCGGATCGCGGCGAAGTAGCGCACGGTGACGGTGCGGCTCATGACTGCAGCTCCGCCCAGGGAATGAAGCGCACGGTATCGCCCCGCGCGATGGTCTGGCCGGCCGGGGTGTCCACCACGCCGTCGCCCCAGGCGACCGACGTGAGCACGCCCGATCCCTGGTGGGGAAACAGGTCCAGCCCGCCCGCCGCATTGCGCCGCACGCGCAGGAACTCGCGGCGCCGGTCCGCGCGCGGCCAGTCGAAGTCGGCCGTGGCCGCCACGCTCTGCGGAGCGACGGCCTGCACGCCTTGCAGCCGCAGCAGGAACGGGCGCACCAGCAGCGCGAAGGTCATGAAGCTCGATACCGGGTTGCCCGGCAGCCCCATGAAGTGCGCCGCGCCGATGCGGCCATGGGCGAAGGGCTTGCCGGGCTTCATGGCGATCTGCCACAGGTCCAGCCGGCCCAGGGCCTCGACGGCGGGCTTGACGTGGTCTTCCTCGCCCACCGACACGCCGCCGCTGGTCAGGATCAGGTCGTGCTCCAGGCTGGCGCCACGCAGCGCCTCCAGCGTGGCCTCGCGCCGGTCCGGCACGATGCCCAGGTCGGTCACCGCGCAGCCCAGGCGGCGCAGCAGCCCCCGCAGGAAGAACCGGTTGCTGTTGTAGATGGCGCCGGGCGGCATGCGGGCCGGGTCCACCTCGCCGGGCATGACGAGTTCGTCGCCGGTCGAAAACAGCGCCACGCGCGGGCGCCGCGCCACGGTGAGCCGCGCCAGGCCGATGCTCGCGGCCAGCCCCAGCGCGGCCGGCGTGAGCCGCGTGCCCGCGGCCAGCACGTCGGCCCCGAGCGCGATGTCCTCGCCCGCGCGGCGAATCCACTGGTCGGCGGCGGGCACGGCATCGATCTGCACGCGGTCGCCCTCCAGCGCCTGGCAGTCTTCCTGCATCACGATCGCATCGGCCCCGGGCGGCACCGGCGCGCCCGTGAAGATGCGCGCCGCCGTGCCGGCGGCCAGCGGCAGGCCCGCGCTGCCGGCCGCGATGCGCTGCGACACGGGCAGTTGCGCCCCCGCAGCGGCCAGGTCGGCCCGGCGCACGGCATAGCCGTCCATGGCGCTGTTGTCATGGGGCGGCACCTGCAGCGGCGAGACGGCCGCCACGGCCAGCACGCGGCCATCGGCATCGAACGTGTCCACCGTGTCGGTGCCGGCCAGCGGCACGGCATGGGCCAGCAGGTCGGCCAGCGCCTCGTCCAGGGGCTTCATCGGGGGGCGGGCGGCAGCGGGCATTCAGCGGACTCCAGGCGGTGGCGGAACATAGTGAAAGCGTGGACCCTGGGCGATCAGCCAGTCGGCCAGGGCATCGACCGGGCCGGCCCAGCCATCGAAGACAGGCAGCCCGGTGGGCACGGGCAGGCGGGCGGGGGCATCGGTCACCACGGCGACGACGAACGGGTCCTGCGGATAGCGCACGCTGCGCTCGGTGTCATCGGGCGACGGCGAGCGCCACACCTCCACCTTGGGCAGATCGCATTCCTTGAAGCCCTCCACCAGGGCCCAGTCCACCCGGTCGTCCAGCTCGGCCAGCAGGCCGTGCACGTCGGGCTCGGTGGGCTGGGCGAACTCGCGCATCAGCACCATCCGTCGGTCCGAAGCCGCCACCACCTCGAACGCCCCGGCCTCGCGGTGGCGCCAGGTGTCCTTGCCGGGGTGATCGACGTCGAACCGGTGGTGCGCGTGCTTGACCACCGACACGCGCTGCCCGCGCTGGCCCAGCGCCGGAATGAGCCGCTCGATCAGCGTGGTCTTGCCGCTGCCCGAGAACCCGGCAAAGCCCACCACCTTCATTGCGACCTCCTGGGATTTGCTATTAATTCAATAGCAAAAGGGACAATAAGCACTAGGGCATCGGCCCGATTCGGCACAAAACCCGCCTGGAAGAACTCAGGCGCAGTGGCGGCTGATGTAGGCCTTGACCAGCACCACGTCGGCCGGCATGACCTGCACGCGCTTGGGCAGCGCCTCGATGCCCTCGAACTTGGCCGGCCGCTCGGGCGGTTGGCCCAGCGCCTCGACGATGGTCTCGGCGAACTTGATCGGCAGCGCGGTTTCCAGTACCAGCATCGGCACGCCGGGACGGATGTGCTCGCGCGCCACCTTCACGCCGTCGGCGGTGTGGGTGTCGATCGTCACGCCGAAACGCTGGAACGTGTCGCGGATGGTCGCGATGCGGTCTGCGTGCGTGCTCTTGCCGCTCACGAAGCCGTAGCGCCCCGCCGCTTCGGCGAAGGCTGGATCGCCGCTCAGGTCGAACGCGCCGTCCCGGGCCAGGGCCTCACCGAACAGCGCCTGCGTGCGGGCGCCGTCGCGGCCGAGCAGGTCGAACACGAAGCGCTCGAAGTTGCTCGCCTTGCTGATGTCCATGGACGGGCTGGAGGTCTCGTGCGTGTCGGCGCTGCCGCGCACGCGGTACACGCCCGTGCGGAAGAACTCGTCCAGCACGTCGTTCTCGTTCGTCGCCACCACCAGCTGGTCGATCGGCAGGCCCATCATGCGCGCCACGTGGCCCGCGCAGACGTTGCCGAAGTTGCCCGACGGCACGGTGAAGCTCACCTTCTGGTCGTTGGTGTCGGTGGCCTGCACGTAGCCGGCGAAGTAGTACACCACCTGCGCCAGCAGGCGCGCCCAGTTGATCGAATTGACCGTGCCGATCTTGTACTGGCGCTTGAAGGCCAGGTCGTTGCTCACGGCCTTGACGATGTCCTGGCAATCGTCGAACACGCCCTCGATGGCGAGGTTGTGGATGTTCTCGTCCTGCAGGCTGAACATCTGCGCCTGCTGGAACGCGCTCATGCGGCCGTGCGGGCTGGTCATGAACACGCGCACGCCCTGCTTGCCCTTCATGGCGTATTCGGCGGCGCTGCCGGTGTCGCCGCTGGTCGCGCCCAGGATGTTGAGCGTCTCACCGCGGCGCGCCAGTTCGTATTCGAACAGGTTGCCCAGCAGCTGCATCGCCATGTCCTTGAAGGCCAGCGTGGGGCCGTTGGACAGGGCTTCGAGCCACAGGCTGTTTTCCAGGTGGCGCAGCGGCACGATCTCGCCGGTGCCGAACACCTCGGCCGTGTACGTCTTCTCGCACAGGCGCTTGAGATCCGCCGCGGGAATGTCGTCGATGTAGAGCGACAGGATCTGGAAGGCCAGCTCCGCGTAGCCCTGCTCGTGGTAGGCACGGCGCAGGCGGGTGAGCGCCGCGTCGTCGATCTGCGGGTAGCGCTCGGGCAGGTACAGGCCGCCATCGGGCGCCAGGCCCTCCAGCAGGATGTCGCAGAAATGCTTGCGGTCGGCGTGGCCGCGGGTCGAGACGTACAGCATCAGTTCAGCTCCTCCTTGCGGATGCGCGTGATGGGGCCCAGCACCGTGGGCAGCGCCTGCATCTGCGCGATGGCGTCGTTCATCGTGCCCTCGCGCGTGTCGTGCGTGAGGATGATGAGGTCGGTCTGCGTGGACCCCTCGCCGCCCACCTCGTCGGCTTCGCGCTGCAGCACCGCGTCGATGCTGATGCCGGCCTTGGCGAGCAGGCCCGTGACCTTGGCCAGCACGCCGGCCTCGTCGGCCACGCGCAGGCGCAGGTAGTAGCTGGTGACCACCTCGCTCATGGGCAGCACGGGCAGCGTGCCCATGGCCTGGTCGAGCGTGTGCGACTGGAAGGCCAGGTGCGGCACGCGGTGCTCGGGGTCGGCCGAGGCCAGGCGGGCGATGTCCACCAGGTCGGCGATCACGGCGCTGGCCGTGGGCTCGCTGCCGGCGCCCTTGCCGTAGTAGAGCGTGGTGCCCACGGCATCGCCCTGCACCACCACGGCGTTCATGGCGCCTTCCACGTTGGCGATCAGGCGCTTGGCGGGCACGAGCGTGGGGTGCACGCGCAGCTCCACGCCGTCGGTCTGGCCGGAGGCCGCGCCCGCGCCGGAGCGGCGCTTGGCGATGCCCAGCAGCTTGATGCGGTAGCCCAGTTGCTCGGCGTAGCGGATGTCGGCCGCGCCGAGCTTGGTGATGCCTTCCACATAGGCCTTGTCGAACTGCACCGGGATACCGAAGGCGATGGCCGACATGATGGTGGCCTTGTGCGCGGCGTCCACGCCCTCGATGTCGAAGGTCGGGTCGGCCTCGGCATAGCCCAGTCGCTGCGCCTCTTTCAGCACCACGTCGAAATCCAGGCCCTTGTCGCGCATCTCGGACAGGATGAAGTTGGTGGTGCCGTTGATGATGCCGGCGATCCACTGGATGCGGTTGGCGGTGAGCCCTTCGCGCAGCGCCTTGATGATCGGGATGCCCCCGGCCACGGCGGCCTCGAAGGCCACCATCACGCCCTTGGCCGACGCGGCCGCGAAGATCTCGGTGCCGTGCACGGCCAGCAGCGCCTTGTTGGCGGTGACCACGTGCTTGCCGGCGGCGATGGCCTCCAGCACCAGGGCCTTGGCGATGCCGTAGCCGCCGATCAGCTCGACCACGATGTCGATGTCGGGGTTGGCGATGACGGCGCGCGCATCGCTCACCACCTGGGCGGTGTCGCCCACGACGGTCCTGGCGCGGGCCGCGTCGAGGTCGGCCACCATGGCGATCTCGATGCCACGGCCGGCGCGGCGGCGGATTTCCTCCTGGTTGCGTTGCAGCACGTTGAAGACGCCGCTGCCGACGGTGCCAATGCCCAGCAGGCCCACTTGGATCGGTTTCATGATCGAATTACCAGTCAAATTGCACTGCAGCGCTAGTTGAATATGCGCTGACAGCTATGAAAATAGGAGTAAAAAATCAGGCGGTGCCATGCTGCTGCCGGTACCGGGCGAGGAAATCCGCCAGGCGGCCGATGGCCACGCGCAGGTCGTCCTCGTGCGGCAGGAACACGATGCGGAAGTGCTGTTGGTCGGGGTAATTGAAGCCCGAGCCCTGCACCAGCATCACGCGCGTGGCGCGCAACACCTCCATGAAGAATTGGCGGTCGTCGGCGATGGGGTACATCGCGGGGTCCAGGCGGGGGAACATGTAGAGCGCCGCCTTGGGTTTCACGCAGCTCACGCCCGGGATCGCCGAGATGAGTTCATAGGCCAGGTCGCGCTGGCGCCGCAGGCGCCCGCCTTCCCGGACCAGGTCGTTGATGCTCTGGTAGCCGCCCAGCGCCGTCTGGATGGCCCATTGGCCGGGCACGTTGGAGCCCAGCTTGATGTTGGCGAGCATGTTGATGCCCTCGATGTAATCGCGGGCCACTTCCTTGTTGCCCGAGATCACCATCCAGCCTGCGCGGTAGCCGCACGAGCGGTAGGCCTTGGAGAGCGAGTTGAAGGTCAGCGTGAGCACGTCGGTGGACAGGCTGGCCAGCGCCGTGTGCGTGACGCCGTCGTACAGCACCTTGTCGTACACCTCGTCGGCCAGCAGCACCAGGCCGTGCTCGCGGGCGATCTGCACCAGGGCCTTGAGCAGCTCGTCGGAGTACATCGCGCCCGTGGGGTTGTTGGGGTTGATGACCACCAGCCCCTTGGTGCGCGGCGTGATCTTGGCGCGGATGTCGTCCAGGTTAGGCATCCAGCCGTTGGCCTCGTCGCACAGGTAGTGCACGGGCTTGCCGCCCGACAGGCTGGCGACGGCGGTCCACAGGGGGTAGTCGGGCGCGGGCACCAGCAGTTCGTCGCCGTCGTCGAGCAGCGCGTTGGTGGCCATGCCGATCAGGTCGCTCGCGCCGTTGCCCAGGTAGATGTCGTCGAGCGTCACGCCCGCCACGCCCTGCTGCTGGCTGTAGTGCATCACCGCCTTGCGCGCGCCGAAGATGCCCTTGCTGTCCGAGTAGCCTGCCGAGTTGGGCAGGTTGCGGATCATGTCCTGCTGGATTTCCTCGGGGGCGTCGAATCCGAACGGCGCGAGGTTGCCGATGTTCAGCTTGATGATCTTCTGCCCCTCGTCCTCCATCTGCTTGGCCGCGTCCACGATCGGGCCCCGGACATCGTAGAGAACGTTATTGAGCTTCGCGGATTTGTGGATGGTCTTCATGCGCTGGCGAAAAAAGGACGGGAGCCGGACACGGGGGGACTCAGAGACCCGCCAGGAGGCATTGCCTCTGTGGCGAAACCTATAATTTGACCACAGTTCCCGCAGCGCCCCGGGGCCTTTGGCCCCTTGCAGCGCCCCCTTTTCCCGAACGGGCTCCCCGCCCCCAACGCATGAAATTCCAGCCCGACCGCTCCGAAACGCAGACCATCAGCGCCTACGGCCCCGGCTGGATCGGCGTGGACGGCGAAAAGCTCACGACGAGCGTGATCCTCGGCTCGCGCGGGCTGCGCCAGGCGTGGGACTGCACGCGCTTCGAAGACCTCACGCCGGCGCACTTCGCACAACTGGCCGGGCTCGATGCGGAACTCATCCTTTTCGGCAGCGGCACGCGCAACCGCTTTCCGCCGCCCGCCTGGCTGCAGCCGCTGATGGCCAAGCGCATGGGGCTGGAGACCATGGACACCCCGGCGGCCTGCCGCACCTACAACATCCTGGCGGGCGAGGGGCGCAACGTGGTCGCCGCCCTGCTGCTGGAGCCTTGACCGCCAGTTGTGTACTTTGGTTACAGACTGCAGGGCCTGAAAGAGTGCGAAAGAGTCCGTTTCAAGGTAAAATCTCCGGTTGCGGTCGGGGGCCCTCCAAGAGCAATAACACACACCGCTCCCCCGGCTTTTCAACGACTTTCATCCTGAGAGATTGAGTGCCATGGCGATCGTTGTCAACAAACCCCTACCTGAATTTGAAGCCAACGCGACCGGGGGGATCAAGGTCTCCAATACCTCGCATCTTGGCCAGGTTCTGATTCTGTACTTCTATCCCAAGGACAACACCCCTGGCTGCACCACCGAAGCCATGCAGTTCCGCGACAAGTACAAAGATTTCGTCAAGGCCGGCGCAGCCGTCTTCGGCGTGTCGCGCGACAACATGAAGTCGCACGACGACTTCAAGGAAAAGCTCGAACTCCCGTTCGAACTGATTGCCGACACCGAAGAAAAAATGTGCCACATGTTCGGCGTGGTCAAGAACAAGATCATGTACGGCAAGAAGGTCAAGGGCATCGAACGCAGCACGTTCCTCGTCGGCCCCGACGGCATCCTCGCCCACGAATGGCGCGGCCTCAAGGTGCCGGGCCATGTGGACGAAGTGCTCAAGGCCGTGAAGTCCATCAAGGCCCTCAAGAAAGCTGCCTGAAGCCGGCTGCGGCAGGCTGCCGCGGCCCGTCATGGGGAGCATGCATAATGGGTCGATGCTGCTGAGAAACGCAACGCCCTCCCCTCACCCAAAAGCCGCCTTGGCCTCCAGGCGGCTTTTTGCTTTCTGAACATCCCATCGAGGCCATTGCACCATGCCCCTGCCCCCCGCCCCCACCCGGCGCGCCGCGCTGCTTTCTCCGGATGCTTACCACCAGACCGCGGCCCGTGCGGACCTGACCGCCGTTGACGAACCGGTCGAAGCCTTCGAACCCGCCAACCCTCCCGCCACCCGTTCCACCCGCAGGCCCGCGCGCACGGCCCCCTCCGCCCGCGATGCGGCACCCCGCCCTGAAAGCACTGCCGCGCGTGCACCCGCGCCAGTGGCCAGCGAGGCACCGCCGCAACCCGAGCAGCGCGCGCCGTCGCGACGCCGCGCCGCACCGGCCCCTGCGCCGGTGCAGGCCCGTGAGTCCGCCCTGGCCGAGCCGGTGCAGGCACGCACCGCCGCGCCCGAGCCCGCACCAGCCCCCGCTGCGGCATCCAGCGCGCGCAGCCGCAAGGTGCGCAGCAACGGCCCCAAGAAGATGTTCGTGCTGGACACCAACGTGCTGCTGCACGACCCGACCAGCCTCTTCCGATTCGAGGAACACGACATCTTCCTGCCGATGATCGTGCTCGAGGAACTCGACGGCCACAAGAAAGGCATGACCGAGGTCGCCCGCAACGGACGCCAGGCCAGCCGCACGCTCGACGCCCTGGCCGCCGCGCAGGGCGCCGACATCGCGCGCGGGCTCAAGCTCGACTCCACCGGCCAGCGCGCGGCCGGCGGCTGCCTGTATTTCCAGACGGCGCCGCTCGACTACAGCCTGCCCACCAGCCTGCCCCAGGGCAAGGCTGACAACCAGATCCTGGGCGTCGTCGAGGCGCTGCGCAAGCTGCATGCCCCGCGCGAAGTCGTGCTGGTGTCCAAGGACATCAACATGCGCGTCAAGGCGCGCGCGCTCGGCCTGAACGCCGAGGACTACCAGAACGACAAGACGCTCGAAGACGGCGACCTGCTGTACTCCGGCCTGCTCGCGCTGCCGGCCGACTTCTGGATCAAGACCGGCAAGAACGTGGAAAGCTGGCAGAGCGGCGTGCACACGTACTACCGCATCGGCGGACCGATCGTGCCGCAACTGATGATCAACCAGTTCGTGTACTTCGAGGCGCCCGGCGAGCCCAGCCTGTTCGCCCGCGTGACCGAGATCCGCGACCGCACGGCGGTGCTGCAGACGCTCAAGGACTACGGCTCGGCCAAGAACGCCATCTGGGGCGTGAACACCCGCAACCGCGAGCAGAACTTCGCCATGAACCTGCTCATGGACCCCGAGGTGGACTTCGTCACCCTCACCGGCACGGCCGGCACCGGCAAGACGCTGATGGCGTTGGCCGCGGGCCTCACGCAGGTGCTGGACGAGCGCCGCTATACCGAGATCATCATGACCCGCGCCACGGTGAGCGTGGGCGAGGACATCGGCTTCCTGCCCGGCACCGAAGAGGAAAAGATGGGCCCGTGGATGGGCGCGCTGGACGACAACCTGGAATTTTTGGCCAAGGGCGACGGCGGCAACGCGGGCGAATGGGGCCGCGCGGCCACCAACGAGCTGATCCGCAGCCGCATCAAGATCAAGAGCATGAACTTCATGCGCGGGCGCACGTTCCTCAACAAGTACGTGATCATCGACGAGGCGCAGAACCTCACGCCCAAGCAGATGAAAACGCTCATCACGCGGGCGGGCCCGGGCACCAAGATCATCTGCATGGGCAACCTGGCGCAGATCGACACGCCGTACCTGACCGAAGGCTCCTCCGGCCTGACCTACGCGGTGGACCGCTTCAAGGGCTGGCCGCACAGCGGCCACATCACCCTGGCGCGCGGCGAGCGCTCACGCCTGGCGGACTTCGCCAGCGAAGTGCTGTGAGCGGGAGCACCCGGTAATGGCCGTGGGATGGATGACCGCGCTGAAGCTGGTGCCCTGGGGCGACGTGATCGAGGCGACGCCCCAGATCCTGCAGGCCGCCCGGCGGCTGCTGGGCCAGACGCAGAAAGGGCCGGCAGCCACCGCCGCCGCACCCCTGCCCAACGGCACGGAGGACGGCCTGGCCGCACTGCGCCAGCGGGTGCAGGCGCTGGAGGCCGAGCAGCAGGCGTCGGCCGTGCTGATCGGCTCGCTCGCCGAGCAGAACGCTCAGCTCGTGCGCGCGGTGGATGCGCTGCGGGTGCGCAGCCAGCGCCTGACGATCGCCGTGGCACTGGCCGGCGTCGCCACCGTGGGGCTGCTGGCCTGGACGCTGGGCGGCAGCTGAACGGGCCGCACCGCATTCCAGGCGTTTGCTATTTAATTGATAGCAATATGCCCTAGAAGGATATGCGCTGGCGGCCTTTTTGACCCCAGGCGCCTAGAAATCGTCGCCGGAGCCCATGGCGAGGTTTTCGAAGCGCGTCTGGTTCTTCTGGAAGAACAGCTTCACCGTGCCGGTGGGGCCGTTCCGTTGCTTGCCGATGATGACCTCGGCCACGTTCGGCTCCTTGCTGTCCTTGTTGTAGTAGTCGTCGCGGTAGATGAACATGATGATGTCGGCATCCTGCTCGATGGCGCCGGATTCGCGCAGGTCGGACATCATCGGCCGCTTGTCGGTGCGCTGCTCCACCGAGCGGTTGAGCTGAGACAGCGCGATCACCGGGCACTGCAGTTCCTTGGCCAGCATCTTGAGGCCCCGGGAGATCTCGCCCAGTTCGGTGGCGCGGTTGTCCGAGCTGGACGAACCCGAGCCGCTCATGAGCTGCAGGTAGTCGACCACGATCAGTCCCAGCTTGCCGCACTGGCGCGCCAGCCGGCGCGCGTTGGCGCGCAGCTCGCTGGGCGTGAGGCCCGGCGTCTCGTCGATGTGCAGCGACACCGTGCGCAGGCGCTCGATGGCCTCGGTCAGCCGCGGCCATTCTTCGTCGGTCAGCTTGCCGGTGCGCAGGTTGCCCTGGTTCACGCGGCCGATGGAGCCCACGATCCGCACCGCCAGTTGCGCCGCGCCCATTTCCATCGAGAAGATGGCCACGGGCAGGCCTTCGTTGAGCGCCACGTGTTCGGCGATGTTCACGGCGAACGAGGTCTTGCCCATGGACGGCCGCGCCGCCAGCACCACCATATCGCCCGCCTGCAGGCCCGATGTCATGCGGTCCAGGTCGGCGAAACCCGTGGGCACGCCGGTCACGTCCACGGGGTTGTCCGCCATTTCCTGGACGCGGTCCAGCAGGTCCACCACCAGCGTGTCCAGCGACTGGAAACCCTGCTTCATGCGCGAGCCTTCTTCGCCGATGGCGAAGATCTTCTGCTCGGCCTCGTCCAGGATGCGCTCGACCGGCTTGCCCTTGGGATTGAAGGCGTTGGTGGCGATCTCGTCGCTGGCCGTGACCAGCTTGCGCAGGATCGAACGCTCCCGCACGATCTCGGCATAGCGCCGGATGTTGCTCGCGCTCGGCACGTACTGCGCCAGGCTGTTGAGGTAGGCCAGCCCGCCGATCTCCTCCGCCTTGCCCAGCCCCTGCAGCCGCTCGTACACCGTGATCACGTCGGCGGGTTTGCTGGCGTTCACCATCGCACCGATGGCCGAATAGATGAGCTGGTGCTCGTGCCGATAGAAATCGCCATCCACCAGCAGGTCGCCCACCCGGTCCCAGGCCATGTTGTCGAGCAGCAGGCCACCCAGCACGCTGGACTCGGCCTCCAGGGAATGCGGCGGCACGCGCAGCTGGGCGACTTCGCGGTCCGGCGCCGGAGCGAAATCCTCGTCGATGGAAAGGGACTCGAGGGTCATGGCAAAAGGTCCTCTCGCGGCGGGCGCGGTGGATTACCGTCAGGCAGATGGGAAGACTGGGATGACAAGTCTGTGGACAAGCTGTTCACAGGCGGTGGGTGACCGGTGCATGGAACAGCAGGCCAGAAACGCGAAAGCCGCCCGAGGGCGGCTTCGCGGTCGATGCCAGAGGCAGCGCTTTTTCGTTAGGCGGTTTCGCCGTAGACCGACACGGTCACGTCCACCACCACGTCGGTGTGCAGGGCCACGCTCACCGTGTTGTCGCCGACGACCTTGATCGGGCCGTTGGGCAGGCGGATCTGCGACTTCACGACCTTGTAGCCTTGCTTGTTCAGCTCTTCGGCGATGTCGTGGTTGGTCACGGAACCAAACAGGCGGCCGTCCACGCCGGCCTTTTGCGTCAGCTTGATGGTCGTGCCACCGAGCTTTTCGCCTTGGGCCTGGGACTCGGCCAGCTTCGCGGCAGCGGCCTTTTCGAGTTCGGCGCGCTTGGCTTCGAATTCAGCCTTGGCGGATTCGGTGGCGCGGCGTGCGCGGCCCGAAGGAATCAGGAAGTTGCGGGCATAGCCGTCTTTGACCTTGACGATTTCGCCGAGGTTGCCGAGGTTCACAACCTTGTCGAGCAGGATGATTTGCATGACTGTTGCTCCTTAGATCTTGTGCTGGTCGCTGTAAGGCACCAGGGCCAGGAAGCGCGCGCGCTTGATGGCGGTGTTCAGCTGACGCTGGTAGATGGCGCGCGTGCCGGTCAGGCGTGCGGGGATGATCTTGCCGTTTTCGGCGATGAAGTCACGCAGCGTGTCGACATCCTTGTAGTCGATCTCTTCGACGCCGGCGACGGTGAAGCGGCAAAAGCGCTTGCGCTTGAACAGCAGCGACTGGGTGTTGCGCTTCGGGCGCTTGTCTTTGTTGAACTTCTTGAACGTGGCCATTTTCGGACCTCTTGAAAATTAATCTTGTTGAATATCCTGGATGTGGAACACCAGCCCCTTGCCGTTGCGCGACGTCGCCAGAAACCCCCGGAAGATCCAGAGGCTGCCGAGCGCCTGTCTTGCCAGCCGCTCTGCGAGCGTGCCGAAGGCAATGGCCTTCACGACCGCCTTGACCTCGCGCTGTGCACCGGCTTCCTGCTGCTGAGACCCGTGTTCGAGCTTCAGATCCAGGGCCGGCAGGCCAGCGGGCGTGTAGCGCAGGGCCTGAGCCTCGGCGATACAGGCGGTGAGGACAACGTGGTTTTCCACTCCTCCAGTCGATGGATCAGCGCTCGCCCGAAGCGGCGAACTCGGCCTGGCTGGCCTTGCGGGCTTCTTCGCGCTCGACGGTCTTCATCATGGAGGAAGGGCCCGTGTCGGCCTTCTTCTTTTGAACCGTCAGGTGGCGCAGCACGGCGTCGTTGAACTTGAATGCATGCTCCAGTTCCGCCATCACGGCCTGGTCGGCTTCGATGTTCACGCACAGGTAGTGGGCCTTGGCGAGCTTGTTGATCAGGTACGCCAGTTGACGGCGGCCCCAGTCTTCCACGCGGTGCACCTTGCCGCCGCCGGCGACGATCATGCCCTTGTAGCGCTCCAGCATGGCTGGAACTTGTTCGCTTTGATCCGGATGGATCAACAAAATGATTTCGTAGTGACGCATGCAAACTCCTTGTGGATGAAACCACCCGCTGCGTCTAGAAGCGGTGTGGCAAGGCAAAGCCGGCGATTATAGCCCCAAGGCCGGTCGCTTGTACACTCACGCCGGCCGAGACCGACGCCAGCCCGACGCATCTGCGTGCAAACGTCGCCTTTTCGCTTGAAATCCGCCGGGTGGCACCCATTTGCCGCGCGTACCGTTCACTTTCAGAAGAAATCGACATGTCCGATCAAAACAATCCAGCCACCGCCTCTCATGGGGACGCCTCCCCCTCTCCTGAAGAAGTCGAAGCCGCGATGGCGGCACATGCCTCCGATGAACTGGGCCGCCTGCAGGGCGAACTGGCCGAGCTGAAGGCCAAGAGCGCCGATCTCGCCGACCAATTCCTGCGCGCCAAGGCCGAGGCCGAGAACGCCCGCCGCCGCGCCGAGGAGGAAATCTCCAAGGCCCGCAAGTTCGGCATCGAGAGCTTCGCGGAAAGCATGCTCCCCGTGGCCGATAGCCTGGCCGCGGCCCTGGCCATCAAGGACGCCACGATCGAACAGTTGCGCGAAGGCTCGGACGCCACGCTGCGCCAGCTCACCTCCGCCCTGGAGCGCAACAAGGTGCTGGCCATCAACCCCAATGCAGGCGACAAGTTCGACCCGCACCAGCACCAGGCCATCAGCATGGTGCCGGCCGACCAGGAGCCCAACACGGTGGTGTCCGTGTTGCAAAAAGGCTACGTGATCGCCGAGCGCGTGCTGCGCCCGGCCTTGGTCACGGTGTCCGCGCCCAAGTAAGCACCCGCCGACCCAAAGAAAAACTGACGGCGACGGCTTGAAGCCGGCCAAGTTATCCACAAGTTATCGGCATCCAAATCTTTTTCAAAATCTCGGAGAACAACATGGGAAAAATCATCGGTATCGACCTGGGCACCACCAACAGCTGCGTGTCCATCATGGAAGGCAACACCACGCGGGTGATTGAGAACTCGGAAGGCGCGCGCACCACGCCCTCCATCGTGGCGTACCAGGAAGACGGCGAAGTGCTGGTCGGCGCCTCGGCCAAGCGCCAGGCCGTCACCAACCCGCAGAACACGCTGTACGCGATCAAGCGCCTGATCGGCCGCAAGTTCACCGAAAAGGAAGTGCAAAAGGACATCGACCTGATGCCCTACAAGATCACGGCGGCCGACAACGGCGACGCCTGGGTCGAAGTGCGCGGCAACAAGATCTCGGCCCAGCAGGTCAGCGCCGACATCCTGCGCAAGATGAAGAAGACCGCCGAAGACTACCTGGGCGAGCCGGTGACGGAAGCCGTCATCACGGTGCCCGCGTACTTCAACGACGCCCAGCGCCAGGCCACCAAGGACGCCGGCCGCATCGCGGGCCTGGACGTCAAGCGCATCATCAACGAGCCCACGGCCGCGGCCCTGGCCTTCGGCCTGGACAAGCAGGAAAAGGGCGACCGCAAGATCGCCGTGTATGACCTGGGTGGCGGCACGTTCGACGTGTCCATCATCGAGATCGCCGACGTCGATGGCGAAAAACAGTTCGAAGTGCTGTCCACCAACGGCGACACGTTCCTGGGCGGCGAAGACTTCGACCAGCGCATCATCGACTACATCATTTCCGAGTTCAAGAAGGACCAGGGCGTCGATCTGTCCAAGGACGTGCTGGCCCTGCAACGCCTGAAGGAAGCGGCCGAGAAGGCCAAGATCGAGCTGTCCAACAGCGCGCAGACCGACATCAACCTGCCCTACATCACGGCGGACGCCTCGGGCCCGAAGCACCTGAACATCAAGCTCACGCGCGCCAAGCTCGAAGCGCTGGTGGAAGAGCTGATCGAACGCACGATCGCCCCCTGCCGCACGGCCATCAAGGACG
This sequence comes from Acidovorax sp. BLS4, assembly GCF_032929295.1. Classification (NCBI taxonomy): domain Bacteria; kingdom Pseudomonadati; phylum Pseudomonadota; class Betaproteobacteria; order Burkholderiales; family Comamonadaceae; genus Acidovorax; species Acidovorax sp. BLS4. The sequence continues at coordinate 2,200,508 of NZ_CP136797.1, read as the reverse complement.
CCGGCATCAGCGTGTCGGACATCCATGACGTGATCCTGGTCGGCGGCATGACCCGCATGCCCAAGGTGCAGGACAAGGTCAAGGAGTTCTTCGGCAAGGACCCGCGCAAGGACGTGAACCCGGACGAAGCCGTGGCCGTGGGCGCCGCCATCCAGGGCCAGGTGCTGTCGGGCGACCGCAAGGACGTGCTGCTGCTGGACGTGACGCCGCTGTCGCTGGGCATCGAAACGCTGGGCGGCGTGATGACCAAGATGATCAGCAAGAACACCACGATCCCGACGAAGTTCGCACAGACCTTCTCGACCGCCGACGACAACCAGCCGGCCGTGACGATCAAGGTGTTCCAGGGCGAACGCGAACTGGCCAGCGCCAACAAGCTGCTGGGCGAGTTCAACCTGGAAGGCATTCCGCCGGCAGGCCGCGGCGTGCCGCAGATCGAGGTGAGCTTCGACATCGATGCCAACGGCATCCTGCACGTGGGCGCCAAGGACAAGGGCACGGGCAAGGAAAACAAGATCACCATCAAGGCGAACTCGGGCCTGTCCGAGGAAGAGATCCAGAAGATGGTGAAGGACGCCGAACTGAACGCGGCCGACGACAAGAAGAAGCTGGAACTGGTCCAGGCGCGCAACCAGGGCGAAGCCGCCGTGCACAGCGTGACCAAGAGCCTCGCCGAGCACGGCGACAAGCTCGATGCGGCCGAGAAGGAGCAGATCGAGTCCGCCGTGAAGGCCCTGGAAGACGCGCTCAAGGGCGAGGACAAGGCCGCCATCGACGACAAGACGACCGCGCTGATGACCGCCAGCCAGAAGCTGGGCGAGAAGATGTACGCCGAAGCGCAGGCCGCCCAGGCTGCGGCAGCAGGTGGCACGGAAGGTGCAGCGCCCCAGGGCGGTGCCTCGTCCTCCGCCGGCGCAGCGCCGCACGACGACAACGTGGTGGACGCTGAAGTGAAGGAAGTGAAGAAAGGCTGAGCGCGCTCGCGTGCCCGACTAGCCGCCGCGCCGGGCCCTGCACAGGGGTCAGCGCGGCGTTCCTGTTCCAACCGAGCTCGGAAAGACCATGTCCAAGAGAGACTTTTACGAAGTTCTGGGCGTTCCAAAGAACGCCTCGGACGAAGAGATCAAGAAGGCTTATCGCAAGCTCGCGATGAAGCACCACCCTGACCGCAACCAGGGTGACGCGGCCAAGCCTGCCGAAGAGCGGTTCAAGGAAGCCAAAGAGGCTTATGAAATGCTCTCCGATCCGCAGAAGCGGGCCGCCTACGACCAGTACGGCCACGCGGGCGTGGACCCGAACATGCGCGGCCCCGGCGGCGCGGGTGCGGAAGGCTTCGGTGGCTTTGCCGAGGCCTTCGGCGACATCTTCGGCGACATGTTCGGCCAGGGCGGGGCGCGCGGGCGCGGCCAGGGCGGGCGCCAGGTCTATCGCGGCAACGACCTGAGCTACGCGATGGAGGTCACCCTCGAAGAGGCGGCCAAGGGCAAGGACGCGCAGATCCGCATTCCCTCCTGGGAATCGTGCGAGACCTGCCACGGCAGCGGCGCCAAGCCGGGCACCAGCGCCAAGACCTGCACCACCTGTGCCGGTGCCGGCACGGTGCAGATGCGCCAGGGCTTCTTCAGCGTGCAGCAGACCTGCCCGCACTGCCGCGGCACGGGCAAGATCATTCCCGAGCCCTGCACCACCTGCCACGGCCAGGGCAAGGTCAAGAAGCAAAAGACGCTGGAAGTGAAGATCCCCGCCGGCATCGACGACGGCATGCGCATCCGCAGCACCGGCAACGGCGAGCCGGGCACCAACGGCGGCCCGCCGGGGGACCTGTACATCGAGATCCGCCTGAAGAAGCACGACATCTTCGAGCGCGACGGCGACGACCTGCATTGCCAGGTGCCGGTGAGCTTCATCACGGCCGCGCTGGGCGGCGAAATCGAAGTGCCCACGCTGCAGGGCAAGGCGGCCATCGACATTCCCGAAGGCACCCAGGCCGGCAAGCAGTTCCGCCTGCGCGGCAAGGGCATCAAGGGCGTGCGGGCCAGCTACCCCGGCGACCTGTACTGCCACATCGCGGTCGAAACGCCGGTCAAGCTGACCGAGCACCAGCGCAAGCTGCTGCGCGAACTGGAGGAGTCGCTCAAGAAAGGCGGCGCCAAGCACTCGCCCAGCGGCGAAAGCTGGACCGACCGGCTGAAGAACCTGTTCAGCTGATCGCAGCCAGGCCTTGACCGCCAACGGCGCCTTCGGGCGCCTTTTTTTGCGTGAATGGGCAGCAAATCCATCGCATACCACGATGGCTCGCGGCATTTTCATGGGAGAAAATACGGCAACTCTCTGATTCAGAGAATTCTCCAACCACGATGAAAAGCTCCGAGCGCAGTTTTGCGCGCCGAATCGACCTCACCTCGCTGCAGCTCTTCGTGGCCGTCTGCGAGCTGGGAAGCATCGGCCGCGCGGCGGAGCGGGAGTTCATCGCCGCCTCCGCCGTCAGCAAGCGCCTGTCCGACCTGGAAACCGCGGTGGACACAGCCCTGCTCTACCGGCACAGCCGCGGCGTCACCCTCACGCCCGCTGGCGAAAGCCTGCTGCACCACGCCCGCACCGTGCTGTTCGGCCTGGAGCGCATGCAAGGCGAACTGAGCGAGTACGCCGACGGAGTGCGCGGCCATGTGCGCATGCACGCCAACATCTCGGCCATCGTGCAGTTCCTGCCCGAGGACCTGGGGGCCTTCGCCCGCGCGCACAGCCAGGTCAAAATCGACCTGCAGGAACACCTGAGCCCCGACGTGCTGCAAGCCGTGCGCGAGGGCGCGGCCGACCTGGGGCTGTGCCACACCGGCGCCGCCGCCGAACCCGAGGGCCTGCAAAGCCGCCCCTACCGCAGCGACCGCTTGGTGCTCGTCGTGCCGCAGGGGCATGCATTGTCCCGGCATGCTGCTATCAAATTTGAAGCAATCCTCGACTGCGACATCGTCGGCCTGCAGGCCAACAGCAGCATCAGCCTGGCCATGCAACAGGCGGCCGCGCAGGCCGGGCGCCCGCTGCGCCAGCGCATCCAGGTCACCGGGCTGGATGCCATGTGCCGCATGATCGACAACGGCCTGGGCGTGGGCCTGCTGCCGGACCGGGCCTTCGCTTTGATGCGCGGCGTGGGCCGGCTGCAGTCCGTCGCGCTCGACGAACCCTGGGGCCAGCGCGAGTTGCGCCTGGTGGCCCGCGACTTCGACACCCTGCCGGTCACGGCCCGGCTGCTGGTCGAACACTTGGTGCCACCTGCCCCGCCCGAGCCTTCCTAAAATCATCCACCCCACCTGAAACCCACCAAAGAGACCGCCATGGGACGCACCCTGTACGACAAGATCTGGGACGAGCACGTCGTCCACACCGAGGAGGACGGCACCGCCATCCTCTACATCGACCGCCACCTGGTGCACGAAGTGACCAGCCCGCAGGCGTTCGAGGGCCTGCGCCAGGCCGGCCGCAAGGTCTGGCGCGTCAGTTCCATCGTCGCCACGGCGGACCACAACACGCCCACCACCGGCTGGGAGCGGGGCTACGACGGCATCACCGACCCGATCAGCAAGGAGCAGATCACCACGCTCGACAAGAACATCGCCGAGGTCGGCGCCGCGGCGTTCTTCCCGTTCATGAGCAAGCGCCAGGGCATCGTCCACGTGATCGGCCCCGAGAACGGCGCCACGCTGCCCGGCATGACGGTGGTGTGCGGCGACAGCCACACCAGCACGCACGGCGCCTTCGGCGCGCTGGCGCACGGCATCGGCACCAGCGAGGTCGAGCACGTGATGGCCACGCAGACCCTGCTGGCCAAGAAGGCCAAGAACATGCTCATCCGCGTGGACGGCCAGGTCGCGCCCGGCGTGACGGCCAAGGACATCGTGCTGGCCATCATCGGCAAGATCGGCACGGCGGGCGGCACCGGCTACACCATCGAGTTCGGCGGCCCGGCGATCCGCGCCCTCAGCATCGAAGGCCGCATGACGGTCTGCAACATGGCCATCGAGGCGGGCGCGCGCGCCGGCCTGGTGGCGGTGGACGACAAGACCATCGACTACGTGAAGGGCCGGCCGCTGTCGCCCTCGGGCGTGGAATGGGACCAGGCGGTCGCCTACTGGAAGACGCTGCAGTCGGATGCCGACGCGCACTTCGACACGGTGGTCACGCTGAACGCCGCGGACATCGTGCCGCAGATTACCTGGGGCACCTCGCCCGAGATGGTGCTGGGCGTGGATGCCCGCGTGCCCGATCCCGACAAGGAAAAGGACGCTAACAAGCGCGGCGCCATGGAGCGCGCGCTCACCTACATGAACCTGGAGCCCGGCAAGGCGCTGAACGACATCTTCGTGGACAAGGTGTTCATTGGCTCGTGCACCAACAGCCGCATCGAGGACATGCGCGAAGCCGCCGCGGTGGTCAAGAAGCTGGGCCAGAAGGTCGCCAAGAACATCAAGCTGGCCATGGTGGTGCCCGGCTCCGGCCTGGTGAAGGAGCAGGCCGAGCGCGAAGGCCTGCACGAGATCTTCAAGGCCGCGGGCTTCGAATGGCGCGAGCCCGGCTGCTCGATGTGCCTGGCCATGAACGCCGACCGCCTGGAGCCCGGCGAGCGCTGCGCCTCCACCAGCAACCGAAACTTCGAAGGCCGCCAGGGCGCGGGCGGACGCACCCACCTGGTCTCGCCGGCCATGGCCGCCGCGGCCGCCGTGCACGGGCACTTCGTGGACGTGCGCCAGTTCGCCTGAGCGCCACGGCTGCATTCCATTCACCCCAAGGACACTTGCCGTGAACAAGACCGCCACCCTTCTCACCCTGGCCCTGGCTTGCCTGCTGGCCGGCTGCAACACCGTCAAGGGCATGGGCCAGGACGTGCAACGCGCGGGCAGCGCCATCGAACGGGCCGCCAAATGACCGGCCATGCCACGCGCCAGACCTCCAGAAAGAACCGCCGCATGAAAGCCGTATGGCCCCTCTTCACCGCCTGGCTTTTGGGCGGTTGCGCCACGGCCCTGGCGGCCGACCGCGCCTGCGTGATCGAAGGCAACGTGCCCGTCGCCGGCAAAACCGTGGCGGTGAAGGACTGCATGGAGTTCACCGCCGGCATTCCGGCCGAGCAGCTCAAGGCGAGCTGCAACGGCCTGGCGCAGACCTCGGCCCAGCTCGGGGGCAAGGCAGGCAAGGTGACCTTCCTCGCGCAGTGCCCCCGGCCCGCCAGTGGCGCGTGCAAGGGGCTGATGGGCCAGCCGCTGGACGCCTACTACTACAACCTGTCGCCCGAAGCCGTGCAGGAAAAACGCAAGGCCTGCGAAACATCCACCGCCGCCATCAAGGGCGGCACCTGGAGCAACGGGCAGTAACGCACCGCTGCCTTCGAGCCCTTTCACGGACACATACCATGCAGAAATTCACCCTCCACCAAGGCCTCGTGGCCCCCATGGACCGCGAGAACGTCGATACCGACGCCATCATTCCGAAGCAGTTCCTCAAGTCGATCAAGAAGACCGGCTTCGGCGTGAACCTGTTCGACGAGTGGCGCTACCTGGACCACGGCGAACCGGGCCAGGACCCGGCGAGCCGCAAGCCCAACCCGGACTTCGTGCTCAACCAGCCCCGCTACGCCGGCGCGTCCATCCTGCTGGCGCGCAAGAATTTCGGCTGCGGATCGAGCCGCGAGCACGCGCCCTGGGCGCTGGACCAATACGGCTTTCGCGCCGTGATCGCGCCGAGCTTCGCGGACATCTTCTTCAACAACTGCTTCAAGAACGGCCTGCTGCCCATCGTGCTGCCCGAGGCCACCGTGGCGCAGCTGTTCGATGAGGTGCACGCCTTTCCCGGCTACCAGCTCACCATCGATCTGGAGCGCCAGGTGATCGTGCGCCAGAACCGCGACGAGGTCGTGGGCGAAGAGATTCCGTTCGAGGTGAACGCCTTTCGCAAGTACTGCCTGCTCAACGGGTTCGACGACATCGGCCTGACCCTGCGGCAGTCCGACAAGATCAAGGCGTTCGAGGCCCAGCGCCTGGCCACCAAGCCCTGGCTGGCCCACACCATGGCGGGCTGATCTGCACGGCAGCAGCCAAACATCAAGTGTCCAATCGGCCCGCAGCGCAATAAGCACTAGGGCATATCGCTATCAAAAGAGAAGCAAAGACATGAAAATCGCAGTTTTGCCGGGCGACGGCATCGGCACGGAAATCGTGGCAGAGGCCGTCAAGGTGCTGGACGTGCTGGGCCTTCCGTTCGAGATGGAGTCCGCCCTGGTCGGCGGCGCCGCCTACGAGGCCCACGGCCACCCGCTGCCCGAAGCCACGCTGAAGCTGGCGCAGGACGCCGACGCCGTGCTGTTCGGCGCCGTGGGTGACTGGAAGTACGACAAGCTCGACCGCCCCCTGCGCCCCGAACAGGCCATCCTGGGCCTGCGCAAGCACCTGGGGCTGTTCGCCAATTTCCGCCCGGCCATCTGCTACGAGCAGTTGGTGGGCGCTTCGAGCCTCAAGCCCGAGCTGATCTCGGGCCTCGACATCCTCATCATCCGCGAGCTGACGGGCGACATCTACTTCGGCCAGCCGCGCGGCCGGCGCACGGCCGTGGACGGCCACTTCCCCGGTGCCGAAGAGGCCTTCGACACCATGCGCTACTCCAAGCCGGAGATCGAGCGCATCGCCCACGTGGCGTTCCAGGCCGCGCGCAAGCGCAGCAAGAAGGTCACCAGCGTGGACAAGGCCAACGTGCTGGAAACCTTCCAGTTCTGGAAGGACGTGGTCACCGAAGTGGGCCAGCAGTACCCCGACGTGGAACTGCAGCACATGTACGTGGACAACGCGGCCATGCAACTCGTGAAGGCGCCCAAGGCCTTCGACGTGGTGGTCACCGGCAACATGTTCGGCGACATCCTGTCGGACGAGGCTTCCATGCTCACCGGCTCCATCGGCATGCTGCCCTCGGCCAGCCTCAACAGCAAGAACCAGGGCCTGTACGAGCCCAGCCATGGCAGCGCGCCCGACATCGCCGGCAAGGGCGTGGCCAATCCGCTGGCCACCATCCTGAGCGCCGCGATGATGCTGCGCTTCAGCCTGAACCAGGAAGCGGCCGCCCAGCGCATCGAAGCGGCCGTACAGAACGTGCTGGCCCAAGGCCTGCGCACGCCGGACATCTGGAGCGAAGGCACCACGAAGGTGGGCACGGCGCAGATGGGCGACGCCGTGGTGAAGGCCCTGGGCTGACCGTTGCAGCCCGGCACGCGCTGAAGCGGGCCGTTCCTGCCCAAAAGGGTGGCCTGCCGGCCACCCTTTTTTTTATCGGTCCAGGCGTTGGCGATCGCTGGTATCAGCGCGCGTCGGGTGCGGCCTGCGGCGCGGCCGATGCCGCGCGAACGAAGGACCGGCGACGCACCCAGAAGGCCAGCGCCCCCACCGGTGCGGAGATGGTGAGGATGAGCGGAGCCTGGGGCCCGGCCTTCGCAAAGCCCGCTCCCAGCAGCTGCAGGCTCAACCACTGCGCGGACCATGCGCCCGTGGTCCAGTCCAGATGGCACTGCACCACGCCCACCGCCACCCCGGCACACCACAGCCACTTGCGCTTCGGGATCGGCGTGCGGACGCAGACCCACAGCGTATAGACGATCCCGAGCGGAATGCCGATCGCGAGCGCGAGGAACAGGTAGTGGCCCGGCGTTTTGCCTTCCAGCGAAAAGCGGTGGGTGGCGGCCAGGGACTGCGACGCCGGCGTCACCTGCAGTGCATTGAAGACGACCGCGCCGTCGCGCTGCTCCAGCATGGCAGAGACGACCAGCCAGGACTGCGGATACTCGTACTCGAGCGTGAGGTGGTGGAAGGTGGCGGAATCGGTCTTCAGAACCTGAACGCCCACCGCCTCGGCGGATTGGGGCGGTCCCGGGGGGATCAATGCCGCCATCCGGCCCAGGTTCTGCCGCAGATCGGCGGTGCGCAACCGGGGCGCCAGCCGGGCCTCGATGGCCGGAAAATCCTGGCGGGCCAGTTCATCGACGGCATCGCGAACCCTCTGCGTCTCCTGCGGCGCGATCGATGCTGGGCTGTCCTGTGAGGCATTGCAGCCGCTCAACAGAGCGGCCAGGGCAAGAAAGGCGGTGGCGACGATGCGCATGCGGTGAGGGACCTTTGACGTGGAAAAAGGCCGGATGTTAAACAACACCTCCCGCCGCCCCTCAAAAAACAGCACCGTCGGCAAAAGGCCTTCCGCTACAATCGCCGCCTATGTTTGCCGCCCGCCCGTTCACCCTGCTGAACACTGCACCCGCCGCCCTGGCCGGTGGGGCCGCGCGCGCAACCACCACCAAAACCACGACCATTAAGGGCTGATCCAGCCTGGTTCGTCGTGCGCCCTTCCTGGCCAGACGAGCCAGGCGAAAAGTCCCGGTCGGGTACTGTTTCTTAAACTGAATAGGGGCGTTGAAATGAGCAAGTTGGTAGGTTTGGTCGGCTGGCGCGGCATGGTCGGCTCCGTATTGATGGACCGCATGCAGGCCGAAGGCGATTTCGGTCTCATCGAGCCCGTGTTCTTCTCCACGTCGAACGCAGGCGGCAAGGCCCCGGCGCAGGCCAAGAACGAAACCACGCTCCAGGACGCCTTCGACATCAACGCCCTCAAGCGCTGCGACATCATCCTGACCGCCCAGGGCGGCGACTACACCACCGAAGTGTTTCCCAAGCTGCGCGACGCCGGCTGGAACGGCCACTGGATCGACGCCGCTTCCACGCTGCGCATGAAGGAAGACGCGGTCATCGTGCTGGACCCGGTCAACCTGCCCGTGATTCAGGATGCCCTGGCCAAAGGCGGCAAGAACTGGATCGGCGGCAACTGCACCGTGAGTTGCATGCTGATGGGCGTGGGTGCGCTGTACAAGGCCGGCCTGGTCGAGTGGATGAGCACGCAGACCTACCAGGCAGCCAGCGGCGGCGGCGCCCAGCACATGCGCGAACTGCTGACGCAATACGGCACGCTGAACGCGGAAGTGCGCTCGCTCCTGGACGATCCCAAGAGCGCCATCCTGGAAATCGACCGCAAGGTCATCGCCAAGCAGCGCAGCCTGTCGGACGCGGAAACCGCCAACTTTGGCGTGCCCCTGGGCGGCAGCCTGATCCCCTGGATCGACAAGGACCTGGGCAACGGCATGTCCAAGGAAGAGTGGAAGGGCATGGCCGAGACGAACAAGATCATGGGCCAGGGCGAAGGCTTCGACACGCCCGCGGTGCCTGTGGACGGTTTTTGTGTGCGGGTGGGCGCCATGCGCTGCCACAGCCAGGCCCTCACCTTCAAGCTGAAGAAGCACGTGCCCGTGGCCGACATCGAGGCCATGATCGCCGCCGACAACGAGTGGGTGAAGGTCGTGCCCAACACGCGCGAAGCCACCTTGAAGGACCTGACCCCCGTGGCCGTGACCGGCACCATGACGATTCCCGTGGGCCGCATCCGCCAGATGGCGATGGGGCCGGAATACATCGGCGCGTTCACCATCGGCGACCAACTGCTGTGGGGTGCCGCCGAACCGCTGCGCCGCATGTTGCGCATCCTGCTGGCCGAATGACGCGGCGGGCGCTGACACCGAGCCGGTGTCAGCGCGTTTAAGCACCAACGTTTTGTTACTGCTCGTTGTCCTTTGACAACATTGCTGCGGTGCACATTGCCCTTCTGAAAGGCGCCCAAAGGTTGCGCCTTGGCTCAGCTTGTCAGTGCAAAACATTGATGCTATTGTGCTTTTTACACATTTTCACGCTTACGCGCGGAACCAAAACTGCCTGAATCTGGCACCTTGCCAGACCGCACAATCCTCTTTTGTTGATGGCACACATGCATCGTTGGAAACTCTCAATCCTGGCCGCCGCGGCCGTCATGTCGGCCGGCCTGTATGCCACCGATGCGAATGCTCTCGCCCTGGGCCGCCTTACCGTGCAGTCCGCCCTTGGCGAGCCCCTGCGCGCCGAGATCGAGCTGCCCCAGATCACTGCCGCCGAAGCGGATTCGCTGCGGGCAGCCCCCGCGTCCCCTCAGGTGTTCCGCGCCCAGGGGATGGAAGTGTCGCCCGCGCTGAACAGCCTGCGCGTGCAACTGCAGCGCCGCAGCGATGGCTCGATGGTGTTGCAGCTCACCAGTGACCGCCCCATCAACGACCCCTTCGTCGATCTGGTGCTGGATGCCACCTGGAACTCCGGCCAGATCGTGCGCAGCTACACCATGCTGTTCGACCCGCCGGCCCTGCGCCGCGCGCCGGCCACCGTGACCGCATCGCCCCAGGTGACGGCGCCGTCCGCACCGGCCGCTGCACCGGCCCCGCGCACGCCCCGGGCTACCGAGTCGGCGCCGTCCCAAGCGGCAGCCACCGCCACACCACGCCCGGCGCCAGCCCCTACGCCCCGCCCTGCCGCAGCGCCTGCCCCGGCGGGTGCCGCCGGCTCGGTCACCGTGCAGGCCGGCGATACCGCGGGCCGCCTGGCCGCCGCCAACCGCCCCGCTGGCGTGTCGCTCGACCAGATGCTCGTGGCGATGATGCGTTCCAACCCCGACGCCTTCATCCGTGGCAACGTGAACCGGCTGAAATCGGGCGCGGTGCTGCAACTGCCCGATGAAACCCAGGCACGGGCCACTCCCCCCGGCGAGGCACGCCAGATCATTGCCGCGCAAAGCCGCGACTTCAACGAATTCCGCCGCCGCCTGGCCGGTGCCGCACCCTCCGCCGAGGTGGCCGCCGCCGAGCGTTCGGCCAGCGGCAAGGTCCAGACCCAGGTCGAGGACCGCAAGCCCGCCACGGCCGCGCCAGACAAGCTCACCCTGTCCAAGGGCGCCGTGCAAGGCCAGAAGGCTGCTGAAGACCAGGTGGCCAAGGACAAGCAGGCCAGCGCCGCATCGGCGCGCATGGCCGAGCTGTCGAAGAACATCTCCGACCTGAACAAGCTCGGAACCGCCTCCGCGCCGGTGTCCACGGGCTCCGGCAGCGCGCCCGCAGCCGCCGCCAGCGCCGCGACGGGCGCAGCCGTGGCCACGGGCGCCGTGGTACCGCCCGCTGCGGCGCCCGCGCCACAAGCCCCCGCCAGCGTGGCCAGCGCCCCTGCGGCCCCCGCTGCTGCCGTGACGCCCGCCAGCGCGGCGGCAACCCCGGCATCCAGCGTGGCGAGTGCCGAGCCAGCCCCGCCCGTGGTGGCAGCCCCTGCGCCCGCACCGGCGCCAGCGCCCGTTGCCGTGCCCGCCCCAGCCCCCGACACGGAGGAGCCAGGCTTCTTCTCCAACCTGTTCGACGACCCCATGCTGCCATTGGCCGGTGGCGCCTTGCTGGCGTTGCTGCTGGGCTATGGCGTCTACCGCACGGTCCAGAACCGCCGCAACCAGCACGCGGTGGACAGTTCGTTCATGGAAAGCAAGCTGCAGCCGGATTCGTTCTTCGGCGCCAGCGGCGGCCAGCGCGTGGACACGGCCAGCAGCCAGCTGAGCACCGGTTCTTCGATGGCCTATTCGCCCAGCCAGCTCGATGCCGGCGGCGATGTCGATCCCGTGGCCGAAGCCGACGTGTATCTGGCCTATGGCCGCGACCTGCAGGCCGAAGAGATCCTCAAGGAGGCCGTGCGCCACAACCCGGACCGCACCTCGGTCCACGTCAAGCTCGGCGAGATCTATGCCAAGCGCCAGGACCGCAAGGCGCTGGAAGCCGTGGCGCAGGATGTCTTCCGGCTGACCGATGGCCAAGGCCCCGACTGGGCCCGCGTGTCCGAACTGGGCCGAGAACTCGACCCCGAGAACCCGCTGTACCAACCCGGCGGCCGCCCTGGCGTGGTCCTGGACGACGACGGCCCCAACACCGGCAACGGCTTTGCCAGCACCTTCACGGACGGCCGTCCGCAGATGGCCGGCGCCACCAGCGCGGCCCTGCCGCCCGATCTGGACCTCGACCTCGATCTGGCGGACGACGCCCTGACCGAGGCGCCGCCCGCGCCACCTGCCGCACCGGGTGCCTTCGCCGCTGCGGCCGCCGCCGCTGGTGCCATGGCCGCCGCGCCGGCCTGGGCTCCCGCACCGACGCCGGCCCCCGCCGTTTCGGAGCCACCCGCACTGGACACGGGTGCCCTGGACCTGCCCGATCCGTCATGGGACAAGCCGGTGGCCACCGCGGCCGACCCGCTGTCGCCACCTCCCGACACGGCCGACCTGGAATTCCCGACCGACCTGCGACTGATGGATTCCGCTCCGGCACCGCTGTCGTCCGCCGAAGCCGCCCCATCGGGCCCGGCGCCGCTCGAATTCGACCTCGGAGCGCTGTCGCTGGACCTGGACACGCCTGCCGGCAATACCAGCCCATCCGCCAGCCCGGCCGTGCAGGATCTTCCGCAAGCGACCCCGGCCCTGCCCGACGATCCGCTGGCGACCAAACTTGCCCTGGCGGAAGAATTCAACGCCATCGGCGACAGCGAAGGTGCACGCACCCTCATCGAAGAAGTCATCGCCGAATCGTCCGGCGCGCTCAAGACACGGGCGCAACGCCTGCTGTCCGAACTGGGCTGATGCACGGCACCAGCGCCGCCACGCTCCCTGCCGCACCGGGACGCCATCCATGAGGATGGCGCTCGGCGTCAGCTACAACGGGCAGGGCTACAACGGCTGGCAGAGCCAGTCTTCCGGCAGAACCATCCAAGACCACTTGGAAGCGGCGCTCGGCCGCTTTGCCACGCAACCCGTGTCCACCATCTGCGCCGGCCGCACCGATGCGGGCGTGCACGGGCTCATGCAGGTGGTCCATTTCGATACGCCGCTCGACCGCACGCCGTTTTCCTGGGTGCGCGGCACCAACACCTTCCTGCCTGCCGACATCGCCGTGCAATGGGCGCACCCGGTGCCGGAGACCTTCCATGCGCGTTTTTGCGCGACGTCCCGCCGCTACGCCTATGTGCTGCTGCAGTCGCCTGTGCGCCCCAGCGTGGACAGTGCGCGCGTGGGCTGGGTATTTCATCCGCTGGACGGCAGCGCCATGCGCGAAGCCGCCGCCCACCTGCTCGGAGAGCACGACTTCACCTCGTTCCGGGCATCGGCCTGCCAGGCCAAATCGCCGGTCAAGACCTTGCAGCGCATCACGATCACGCGGCGGGGCCCCGCCGAAGGCGATGCCGGCCCGCCGGCCAATGCACCGCCGCACGACTGGCAGCCCTGCTACTGGCGATTCGAGTTCGAGGGCAATGCGTTCCTGCACCACATGATCCGCAACATCATGGGCTGCCTGGTCGCGATCGGGCAGGGAAATCAGCCCGCCAGCTGGATGCACGAGGTGTTGCGGGCCCGCTCGCGCGATGCGGCCGCGCCCACGTTTTCGCCCGACGGGCTGTACTTTCAGGGACCGCTCTACGATGCCGCATGGGGTCTGCCCCTGCGCACCGCTGCGTATGATTGGCTTCCATGAGCCGCTCCCAGCCCGCCAGCCCTCCGCCTGTCCCTATCCCTCCCCACCACCGCACCCGCGTCAAGATCTGCGGCCTGACTCGCGAGGACGATGTGGATGCGGCCGTGGCGGCCGGTGCCGATGCGGTGGGGTTCGTGCTCTACGCCGCCAGCCCGCGCGGCATCACGCCGCAACGCGCCGCGGCCTTGGCCCGCAGACTGCCTCCGTTCGTGACGCCGGTGCTGTTGTTCGTGAATGCCAATGCTGCAGAAGTGATAGCAGCCTGCACAATGATTCCGTCGGCAACGGTCCAATTCCATGGGGATGAATCGCCTCAAGACTGCTGGGCGGCAACTGCGGACGGCGCGCGGCCGTTCCTGCGAGCGGCACGCATTCCCCTTGGCGACGGTGCGGCGCGGTTCGACCTCGTACAATTCGCGGCAACCCACTCCCGCGCCCAGGCCATCCTGCTCGACGCCCATGTCGAAGGTTATGGCGGAGGCGGCAAGGCATTCAATTGGTCACTTCTACCTCCAAGCGTCGGCTCTCACCTCGTTTTGTCTGGTGGACTCACGCCTGCAAACGTGACCGATGGCATCTTGCAGGTGCGGCCGCGCGGCCTGTCGCTCGCGGTTGACGTCAGTTCCGGCGTGGAAGCCGATGGCCCCGACGGCAAGCCGTTGCGGGGCATCAAGGACGCCGGCAAGATCCAACGCTTCATCGCCGCCGTGCAGGCGGCCGATGCGCAATTTGCAAAGATTCATTGATGCTTTCCTACCAGCAACCCGACGCCGCCGGCCATTTCGGCCCCTATGGCGGTAGTTTCGCGAGCGAAACACTCACCCACGCCCTGACCGAACTGCGCGAGGCCTATGCCCGCTACCAGAACGATCCGGAGTTCCTGGCCGAATTCCATTCGGAGCTGAAGCACTTCGTGGGGCGCCCCTCCCCCGTCTACCACGCGGCACGCATGAGCCGTGAGATGGGCGGCGCGCAGATCTACCTCAAGCGCGAAGACCTCAACCACACCGGCGCCCACAAGATCAACAACGTGATCGGCCAGGCGATGCTCGCCCGGCGCATGGGCAAGCCGCGCATCATCGCCGAGACGGGCGCAGGCCAGCACGGCGTCGCCACGGCCACCATCTGCGCGCGATATGGCCTCGAATGTGTGGTGTACATGGGCTCGGAGGACGTCAAGCGCCAGAGCCCCAACGTGTACCGCATGAAGCTGCTGGGCGCGACCGTCGTGCCCGTCGATTCGGGCAGCAGGACGCTCAAGGACGCGCTGAACGAAGCCATGCGCGACTGGGTGGCCCATGTGGACGACACCTTCTACATCATCGGTACGGTGGCGGGCCCGCACCCCTACCCCATGATGGTGCGCGATTTCCAGAGCGTGATCGGCACCGAGTGCCTGGAACAGATGCCGGCCATGCTGGCCGAGCAGAAGGCCAGCACCCAGCAGCCCGACGCGGTGATCGCCTGCGTGGGCGGCGGCAGCAATGCCATGGGCATCTTCCACCCCTACATTCCCTATGAGAAGACACGCCTGATTGGCGTGGAAGCCGCCGGCGAGGGACTGGACAGCGGCAAGCACTCCGCCTCGCTGCAGCGCGGCAGCTCGGGCGTCTTGCACGGCAACCGCACGTTCATCCTGCAGGACGAGAACGGCCAGATCACCGAAACGCACAGCATCAGCGCGGGCCTGGACTACCCGGGCGTCGGGCCCGAGCACGCGTGGCTGCAGGAAATCGGCCGTGCCGAATACGTCGGGATCACCGATGCCGAGGCGCTGGCCGCCTTCCATTACCTGTGTCGCACCGAAGGCATCATTCCGGCGCTGGAATCCAGCCATGCCGTGGCCTACGCCATGAAACTCGCCAAGACCATGCCAGCCGACCAGTCCATCCTGGTGAACCTGTCGGGCCGTGGGGACAAGGACATCGGCACGGTCGCCGACCTGTCGGGGGCCGATGTGTACGACCGGCCCTCCATGCGTGGCCTCGGGGTCAAGGGAGGGCCTGCCGCATGAGCTCGCCGCGCAACCGCATCGCGAACACCTTCGCAGAACTGCAGGCCAAGGGGCGCAAGGCGCTCATTCCCTATGTGACCGCCGGCTTTCCGTTCGCCGACATCACGCCGGCGCTCATGCATGGCATGGTCGAAGCCGGGGCCGACGTGATCGAACTGGGCGTGCCCTTCTCCGACCCCATGGCCGACGGCCCGGTGATCCAGAAGGCCGGGGAAAAGGCGCTCTCGCTGGGCGTGGGCATGGTGCAGGTCCTGGGCCATGTGCGCGATTTCCGCCAGCGCAACGACAAGACGCCCGTCGTGCTGATGGGCTACGCCAACCCGGTGGAGCGCTACGACCAGATCCATGGCGCAGGCGCCTTCGTGCGCGATTCCGCCGAGGCGGGCGTGGACGGCGTGCTCATCGTCGACTACCCGCCCGAGGAAAGCGAAGCGTTCGCGGCCAGCCTGCGCGAACACGGCATGGACCTGATCTTCCTGCTGGCGCCCACCAGCACGGAACAGCGCATGCAGCAGGTCGCGCGCGTGGCCAGCGGCTACGTGTACTACGTGTCCCTCAAGGGCGTGACCGGCTCGGGCGCTCTCGATACGACCGCCGTCGAGGCCATGCTGCCCGTCATCCGCCGGCATGTGCACATTCCCGTGGGCGTGGGCTTCGGCATCCGCGACGCGGCCACGGCCCAGGCGATCGGGCGCGTGGCCGATGCCGTGGTCATCGGCAGCCGCATCATCCAGTTGCTGGAAGACCAGCCGCACGAGAAGGTGGTGCCCGTCACCATCGACTTCCTGCGGGGGGTGCGCAAGGCGCTGGACGCATAATTGCAGCCCGCGCGCCCGGTCCGTGGCGCACCGGCTGAGACTTGAAGCGAAGAGGAAACCGATATGTCCTGGCTCGAAAAACTCCTGCCCTCCAAAATCCAGCAGACCGATCCGACCGAGCGCCGCCAGGTGCCGGAAGGCCTGTGGATCAAGTGCCCGAGCTGCGAGACGGTGCTGTACAAGACCGATCTGGAGCAAAACCAGAACGTCTGCCCGCACTGCAGCCACCACCACCGCATCAATGCCCGCCCCCGCCTGAACGCGTTCCTGGACGCCGAAGGCCGCTATGAAATCGGCCAGGAAGTGCTGCCGGTCGATGCGCTGAAGTTCAAGGACAGCCGCAAGTACCCCGACCGCCTGAAGGAAGCCCTGGAGAACACCGGAGAAACCGATGCGCTCATCGTGATGGGCGGCTCGGTGCGCAGCATCAACATCGTGGTGGCGTGCTTCGAGTTCGACTTCATGGGCGGCAGCATGGGCAGCGTGGTGGGCGAGCGCTTCGTGCGCGGCGTGGAAACCGCCATCGAGCAGAAGGTACCCTTCCTGTGCTTCACCGCCACAGGCGGCGCGCGCATGCAGGAAGGCCTGCTCTCGCTGATGCAGATGGCCAAGACCAACGCGGCCCTCACCCGGCTGGCCAAGAAGGGCCTGCCCTACATCAGCGTGCTGACCGACCCGACCATGGGCGGCGTCTCGGCCGGCTTTGCCTTCGTGGGCGACATCGTGATCGCCGAGCCCAAGGCACTGATCGGCTTTGCCGGACCGCGCGTGATCGAATCGACCGTGCGCGTGACGCTGCCAGAAGGCTTCCAGCGCGCTGAATTCCTGCAGACCAAGGGCGCCGTGGACTTCATCTGCGACCGCCGCGAACTGCGCGGCACCGTGGCCAAGAGCCTGGCGATGCTGCAGCGCCTGCCGGCAGACTCAGTGGCCTGATCGCTCACACGCTTCGGCCGATACCAAAACAATAGCCGCCACCACTGACTGGCTCAGCGGTGGCGGCTATTTTTTATGGTGGGGCGAATTCCGCTGCCAGCCTCTACCGCAGCACCCATCCCTGTACGTTGCCCACCACGATCAGGCACACCTGCAGCAACACCAGCACCACCAGCGGCGACAGATCCACCCCGCCGAGGAGCGGCACCACGCGCCGCACGGGGCGCAGCAACGGCTCGCACAAGCGGGCAATCACGTCGGCAAGGGGTGAGCGCGTCTGCACCCACGAGAGCACGGCATAGACGATCAGCAGGCCGATCAGCCCGTAGATCGCCGCGCGCACCAGACCGAACACGGCCAGCCAGAGCAGCAGCACCAGGCCCGGGCCGGCGCCCAGCAGCAGCCACAGCAACAGGTACTGCACCAGCTGGATCACAATCGCCGCGACCAGGCTGGCCCAATCCCAGCGCCCCGTGGCAGGCACGATCCTGCGCAGGGGCAGGACCAGCCAGTCGCTCAGCGCGAAAACCAGTTGCCCGATAGGGTTGCCAAAAGGCACGCGCTGCAGCTGCATGTAAAGCCGCAGCAGGCAAGCCCCGGCAAGCAGGCCGCCCACCACGTCCAGCAGGAAAGAAGCGATCTGGTAAAGCATGAAACCTCGTGATGTGGAGAATCTGGGGCGATGGTGCGAAGGGTTCCGCCGTGGGATGATAGCGGGCCAACCCGCTTGCCCATGACCTTCGTGCCCCCACCTTCCGAGCCGCCATTGCCGCCGCTCACGCTGACCTCCCTGCCGCTCTTTCCGCTGGGGACCGTGCTGTACCCGGGCGGGATGCTCTCGCTTCGCGTCTTCGAGGTGCGCTATCTCGACATGGTGCGCAAATGCCAGCAGGCGGGCGCACCCTTCGGTGTCGTTGCCCTGACGAGCGGCCAGGAAGTGCGCCAGGCAGGTGCAGCGCCCGAGCAGTTCCACGATGCAGGAACGCTCGCGAACATTGCGGAGATCGACACGTCGCACCCTGGCCTCATCGTTCTGCGAGCCGAGGGCTCGGCCCGCTTTCGCATCGTGCGCCGCCACCTGCTGCCGCACGGGCTGTGGGTGGCCGACATCGAGCAGATGCCCCCGGATGTGCCGCTCCCCGTCCCGGAGGACCTGCGCAACACGGCCGCCGCGCTCGAGCAGGTGCTCGCACGCCTGCGCCACCGGGGTGCGGACGACCCCTCCAGCCTCCCCGACCCCACCCCCGAGCAACTGGACGACTGCGGTTGGGTCGCCAATCGCTGGTGCGAACTGCTCCCCGTGCCGCTGGACCTGAAGCAGCAGCTCATGCAACTCGACAGCCCGCTGCTGCGCCTGGAACTCGTGGGAGACGTGCTGGAGCGCACGGGCATCGCGCCGTGAACACGAAGGGCGCAGCGGCCCGGCCTGGCGCGCCCCTGCCGTGAAGGTCCTGCAGGTCATCACCAAGGGCGAGGTCGGGGGCGCGCAGAGCCATGTGCTCACCCTCTGCCGGGAACTCACCCGCCAGGGCGTCGCGGTCCAGGTGGCCATCGGCGGCGCCGAACCGCATCCGCCACTGGCCAATGCCCTGGAGGCTTCGCACCTTGCGGTGCATCGCGTCCCCGCGCTGGGCAATGCGCTCAACCCGGTGCACGTGGTGCGCGCCGCCTGGGCCCTGCGGGGCATCGTGCTCGAACAATCTCCGGATCTGCTCCATGCCCACAGTGCGATGGCCGGCGTCGTAGCCCGGTTGGCCGGTGCACTGACCCGCACCCCCGTGATCTACACCGTGCACGGCTTCGCCTTCAAGGCGGGACATCCCTGGAAGCGCCGCACAGTGGCCCTTGCCATGGAGTGGCTGCTGGCCCTGCTGACCCGGCGCATGATTTGTGTCTCGGACCATGAGCGCCGGCTGGCGCTCGTGTTACCGCTGCCTTCGCGGCGGGTGTCCGTCATCCACAACGGCGTCGAGGATGTGGCAGTCCCAGGCAATAGCGCAGCATCGACCGCCGAAGCGGCGCCGACGATCGCGATGGTTGCCCGCATGGCCCCGCCCAAGCGCCCGGACATCCTGCTGCACGCACTCGCCCAGTTGCGTGGCGCCCTGGGGCACGAAGTCCCCGCCACCTTTTTCGGCGGCGGCCCCGAGCTGGCAGCCCACCGCGCACTGGCCCATCGATTGGGCCTGCAAGCGGTGCGCTTCACCGGCGATGTGGATGATGTTGCGGCCCAACTGGCCCAGCACGCCATCTTCGTGCTGGCATCGGATCACGAAGGCCTGCCCATTTCGCTGATCGAGGCGATGCGTGCGGGCATGGCCATCGTGGCCAGCGATTTGCCGGGCATTCGCGAATTGCTGCCGGAGTCGGCTCATGCGCGCCTGGTGGCGCCCGATCCCGCAGCATGGGCCACGGCGTTGCGGCAACTGATAGAGTCGCCAGCACTGCGCGCCCGCATGGGCGCGGCAGCACGGCAACGCTACGAGCAGCACTACACCGCACAGCGCATGGCTCTGGCCGTGCGCTCGGTCTACGCCGCGGCGACTTCGCGCACCCACTGACGATTCCATGAACAGCATTCCACGCCGCGAACTCGGCTCCTCCACGGCGCACCGACAGGGTGCCGTGCTGCGCTGGGCGCTGGGTGGCACCTTGATTCTGCTGGTGAGCTATCTGGCGGGGCTCGGCCTGGAGCGGTACGACTGGGTGACCTACCAGTTTCCGCAGACGGTGCTGTGGTGCGCCATTCCGTATGCCATGACCGCCCACTGGCTCTACAACGGCGCCTATCTGCCCCAGTTCGAGGGACGCCGCTTTCTCTTCGTGGCGACCGCAGCCCCCTACCTTGCCGCCCCGCTGGGTTTTGCGTTGCTGCAGCAGCCCTATTCCCGCGGCGCCGTTCTTCTCGTGTACCTGCTCTCGTCGGCATGGTTCCTGGTCGGCCATTGGCGCAACCGGCGGCACCAGGTGCTGTCCCTGGCCTATCTGGACGATACCGTGCCCCTGCGCCTTCGGGAGCTGCTGGGCGACACGGCCCATGCCAGCCAGCACCACATCGCGCTGCTGCCCTGGACGCCCCTGGAAGAGTCCAGCACGGACACCGGCACAACCCACGTCGCCCCCCAATGGGCCGGCGTGGTGCTGGATCGCCATGCCCCCTCGAGCGCCGCACGCGAGCGATGGATCAGCGATTTGCGTCTGCAGCATGTGCGGCTCTACAGCGTGGAGGCCGTGGCCGAACTGCTGAGCGGCCGAAAAATACTGCCCCACCAGCAGACCCAGGACCTTTGGACCCTGGACGGCAACCCGGCCTACGACACCTTCAAGCGGCTGACCGACCTGCTCCTCACGCTGGCAGGGCTGCCGGTGTGGCTGCCGCTGTGCCTGGCCGCCGGCCTGGCGGTGAAGCTGGATTCGCCAGGGCCCATGCTTTTTTCCCAGATCCGCGTCGGCCGCAATGGCCGTGCGTTCCGCATCTGGAAGCTGCGCAGCATGCGCCATGCCGGCGACGACCGCACAGCGCGCTTTGCCCAGCCCAACGATGACCGGGTGACCTCCGTGGGCCGGTTCATCCGCCGCACCCGTCTGGACGAACTGCCCCAGCTATGGAATGTGCTGAAGGGCGAGATGAGCCTGATCGGTCCAAGGCCAGAGCAAACGGAGTTCGTGCGCGTGTTCGCCGACCGGATTCCCGCGTACCCCTACCGCCACCTCGTGCGCCCCGGACTGACGGGCTGGGCCCAGGTCCAGCAGGGTTACGCCGACAGCGAGGAGCAGACCGCCATCAAGCTCAGCTATGACCTCTATTACGTGGCGCACTACTCCGTGGCCCTGGACTTGCTGATTGCGTACAAGACGCTGCGCATCGTGGCGGGGGGATTTGGGTCGCGTTAGTTTCGTTCGGCGCTGGCAGTTCCAGAAAACGCGGCGAAGACTTCCGGCCTGCACCATCCACCGCACCTCCCGCGGCTCATCCCCGCGCTTCGGGCGTTTCGAGGAAAGACCGATAGGTCTGGGCAATCCCGGTATCCAGCGGAATGCGCGCGCTCCAGCCACGGCGCCGCAACATGCCAACGTCCAGCAATTTGCGCAGCGTGCCATCGGGCTTGCTCGGGTCGAAAGCCAGCGTGCCCTCGAAACCGATCACGCCCATGATCCGCCGGGCCAGTTCTTCAATCGTCACGTCAGTTCCCGTGCCGACATTGAACAGGCCGTCCGTGATGTCGAGTTGCTCCATCAGGAACACACAGGCGTCTGCCATGTCGTCCACATGCATGAACTCCCGGCGCGGGCGCCCCGAGCCCCACAGCTTCATCACAGGGTCGCCACGCCGTTTCGCCTCATGGGCCTTGCGCAGCAAAGCAGGCAGCACATGCGAGGTGTTGAGGTCGTAGTTGTCGTTGGGGCCGTAGAGGTTCGTCGGCATCGCGCTCACGTAATGCCGGCCGTACTGACGGTTGAAACTCTCACAGAGCTTGATGCCCGCGATCTTGGCAATGGCATAGGGTTCGTTCGTGGGCTCGAGCGGCCCCGTCAGCAAGTACTCCTCCTTGATCGGCTGTGGGCAGTCGCGCGGGTAAATGCAACTCGATCCCAGGAACAGCATCCGCTGCACATCGGCGGCATGCGCGGCATGGATCACGTTGGCCTCGATCATGAGGTTCTGATAGATGAAGTCTGCCCGCGACACGTTGTTGGCCTGTATGCCACCCACCTTGGCAGCGGCAAGGAACACGTAGTCGGGCTTTTCATGCGCCATGAAGGCATGCACCGCAGACTGATCCAGCAGGTCCAGCTCGGCATGCGTGCGCGTCACCAGGTTTTCGTAACCGCGCTCGGACAACTTGCGCACCAGGGCCGAGCCCACCATGCCACGGTGGCCTGCCACGTAGATCTTGGCTTTCCTGTCCATGTCCACCCTCGTCAACGTTGCCGTCATTCGTTGTAGTCGTAGGCAGAAAAACCGTACTTCTTGACCAGTTCGTCGCGCTGGGCACTTTTCAGATCCTCGCGCACCATCTCGGCCACGAGTTCGCCAAATCCAATGCGCGGCGTCCAGCCGAGCTTCTCGCGCGCCTTGGTAGGATCGCCGAGCAACGACTCGACCTCCGTAGGTCGGAAGTATCTCGGGTCCACCTTGACAATGGCACGGCCCTGGGCGTCCCGGCCAACCTCGTCCACACCATGGCCCGACCATTCGATCTGCATGCCGAGCTCATGCGCCGCCGCCGAAACAAAGTCTCGCACGCTGTGCTGCACGCCCGTCGCGATGACGAAGTCTTCGGCCACCTCCTGCTGCATCATGAGCCACTGCATTTCCACGTAGTCCTTCGCGTGGCCCCAATCGCGCAGTGCATCGAGATTGCCAAGGTACAGGCAATCCTGCAGGCCCAGGTGGATGCGCGCCATGGCGCGCGTGATCTTGCGCGTCACGAAGGTCTCGCCTCGCACGGGGCTTTCGTGGTTGAACAGGATGCCGTTGCAGGCATACATGCCGTAAGCCTCCCGATAGTTGACCGTGATCCAGTAGGCATAGAGCTTGGCCACGGCGTAGGGGCTGCGCGGGTAGAACGGCGTGCTTTCCTTCTGCGGCACTTCCTGCACCAGCCCATAGAGTTCGGAAGTGCTAGCTTGGTAGAAGCGCGTCTTGCGCTCCATGCCCAGGATGCGGATCGCTTCCAGGATGCGCAGCGTGCCAATACCGTCGACATTGGCCGTGTATTCGGGCGTCTCGAAGCTGACAGCCACGTGGCTCATGGCCGCGAGGTTGTAGATTTCATCGGGCTGTGATTGCTGGATGATGCGAATCAGGTTCGTGCTGTCGGCCAGATCACCATAATGCAGGATCAAATGGCGGTCAGTAATGTGGGGATCTTGATAGAGATGGTCGATGCGATCGGTATTGAACAACGATGCCCGGCGTTTTATGCCGTGCACGATGTAACCCTTGCCCAGCAGGAATTCGGCCAGATAGGCCCCGTCCTGGCCCGTGATGCCGGTGATAAGCGCGACTTTTTGCATGTATAGAGGTCAGGAAGACGACCCAATCATAGGCGCTGCGCTCTTTCATGTCCCTTAAGCGCAACATTCTGGCGAACTACGTCGGCTCGGGCGCGGTCGCGCTTGCGCCCATCCTCGCCCTGCCCTGGTATCTCGCTGCGCTGGGCCCCCTGCAATTCGGCTTCGTGGGCTTCGTCACGACGCTGCAGGCCGTGCTCAACCTGCTCGACGCAGGCATGAGCCAGGCCTTGGTGCGCGAGATCTCGTTGCGTGCCGCCGGCGAAGGGGCGGCCAAGCCGCGCACAGCCGCACTGCTGTACGGCTTCGAGCGCATTTACTGGGCGATTGCACTGCTGATCGGCCTCGGGCTGGTCCTGCTCGCAGCCCCGATCGCACGCCACTGGCTCCATCTGGATGAGGCCGCGAAGGCCAGCGGCCAGGCCGCGGTGATCGGAGCGGCCGCCATTTTCGCAACGATGTTCCCGGGATCGCTTTACCGTAGCCTTCTTGTCGGCACGGAACATCAGGTGGCACTGAACAAGATCCTGTTCGCTGCCACGCTGCTCCGCCATGGGGGCGCTGTTCTCGCCGTGACCACCTGGCCATCGCTGACCACCTATCTGGCCTGGCACGTCGCAGCAGGCCTGTTCGAAACCGCTCTACGTGCCCACGTTGCCTGGTCTGCAACCGGAACGCATCGTGGCGACGCACGGTGGCAAGGTGACGTGGTCCGCCAAGCCTGGCCGGCGATCGCCGGTCTCGCTGCCGCTTCGGGCCTGGGCGCGCTCACGATGCAGCTGGACAAGGTGCTGCTCAGCAACCTGATACCGATCGCGGACTTTGGCTACTATGTGATCGCCTCTTCCGCAGCGGCGGGCGTGCTGCAGTTGGTGTACCCGCTGATGCAGGCAGTCCTGCCCCGCGCACTTCGCCTCAAGGACGACCCAGCCGCCCTTCGCCATCTGTACGGACGGCTCTTCGGACTGATCGCATTGGCCGCAGCCATCGGCATCGCCGTCTATGCCGTCGGAGGGGAACGGCTATTGGAGTGGTGGCTGAAGGACGGGCATGCCGTTTCGGTGGTCTACCCGCTGCTCGGCTGGCTGCTGTTCGGTGCCATCATCAACGCGTTCTACAACGTGGGCTACGCCCACTGGCTGGTGCGTGGAAAAATCCAGCGCATCCTGCAAGTCAACCTGCTGGCCGGGGTGCTGTGTCTGCTGGTCATTCCTCCCATGGTGTCGCGTTTCGGCATGGTTGGCGCGACATCGGGTTGGCTCATCATCAATTTCATCGGCTTTATCGCCAGTCTGCCCGGGCTCCTCAAGATCGACCATGAACGCTAAGCTGAAGAAGTTTTACTGGATCCTCTCGGAGCAGTTCGGCATCGACCCGCGTCGACTGCTGCGCTCGCTGCGCGGCACGCCGCGCTACCTGCGCGACCTTTTGCGCTTCCGACGCCAGTACCAAGGACGGCTCGAGCTCATGCCCTGCCTCCATGACTGGTACGAAGAGGGCGGTACGACCAAAAGCGAGTATTTCCTGCAGGATCTGCACGTGGCGCAGCAGATCCACCGGCATGGGCCGGAGCGCCATGTCGATATCGGGTCCCGTGTCGATGGTTTCGTGGCGCATATCGCCAGCTTTCGTGACATCGAAGTCTTCGATATCCGCGCCATCACCACGGAGCTGCCGAGCATCCGCTTCAAGCAGGCCGATCTGATGAACCCAGCCCCAGAACTGGCGAACTACTGCGATTCGCTGTCCTGCCTGCATGCCCTGGAGCATTTTGGACTTGGCCGCTATGGCGATGTGCTTGATCCCGCAGGCAGCGCCACAGGCCTGCGAAACATGGCCCATATCGTGCGTCCGGGTGGTCGGCTCTACCTTTCGGTGCCCGTCGGCATCGAACGTGTGCTGTTCAACGCCCACCGCGTTTTCTCGCCACGCAGCATCGTCCGAATGGCCGAAGCGGAAGGCCTTTCGCTGCGCCAGTTCGCGGCGGTTGGTGCCGAACGGCGCGTGATCGACTATCCGCATTGGGAAGCCGAACTGGACCGAATTGAGCAGCAGGACTACGCCCTCGGCATCTTCACCTTCGAGCGCATGCCCCCGCACACCGGCGAGCCCATATGACGACCACACGTGTTTTTCTGCGCGGCGGGCTCGGCAATCAGTTCTTCGAATGGCTGCACGCGCTGACGCTGGCCGAGTCGGGAGCCGATGTTGCACTCGACACCAGCTTCCTGCGCAAAGTACCAGGCAACCAGGCCATCGGCGCGCTGGAATTGGCCAAGGTGTTCACTGACCTGCGATTGCCGACTCGCCGCACGGAAGGGCTGTGGCGTGTCGAGCGGGTGGTCGTGCGTGCAGCCCGGTTGCTGGGCCAACTCCACAATGATGCAACCCCTGCCCACGGCGATTGGCGTGCACGCTATCACTACGGCTACTACCAGCATCCCCGCCACCACAGCGAGCGCGCGCTGCGACAGGCACGCGAACTGCTGCGCCCGACGTTTCGCGCCGCACCCCCGGGCCTGTCACGCTATGCAGCCCTGCACGTGCGAGGGGGCGATTACGCTGCCTCGCGTTACAACCGCGAACAGATCGGACCGCTCGGCGCAGGCTATTACCGCGGCGTGCTGCAGGCACTGGAGCGCAATTGGCCTGAACTGCAGTGGCTCGTCATTTCCGACGACTATGCCCATGCGCGGGCCATGCTTTCGCCGTTGGTGGCACCGGACCGCTGCCTGTTCCTCGACACCCACCTCGGCGGCAGGGAAACAGCCGACCAGGCATTGCAGGCCTTGATCAACGCCGACGTGCTGGCCTGTGCCAACAGTTCGTTCAGTGCGCTGGCTGGCTATGTGGGCCGTGCTCACACCGTGTTCGCGCCCACGCCGTGGTTCCGCGGCCTCGCGCTCACCTCGACCGACCCTTCATTGCCCTTGTGGCATCGGCTCGACGCTGACTTCGCCATCGAACCATGAGCCTGCCGCGCGTCTCCGTTGTCATCCCCGTCTACAACGCCGAAGCGACCTTGCGGCGCGCTCTGGACTCGATCCGCAACCAGACCTTGCCACCATTCGAGGTGATCTGCGTGGATGACGGCTCGCTCGACGGATCCGTCTCCTCGGCGGAGCACTATGACACCGCAGGCGCCTTCGTGCTGCGTGTAGTGAAGCAGCCGTGCAACGCTGGCGCTGCAGCCGCGCGCAACCGCGGCCTGGACCTGGCTGCCGGCGAGGTCGTCGCCTTTCTGGACGCAGACGACATCTGGTCGCCCGACAAACTCGGGCGCCAACTACACGCCATGCACAACCAAGGCCTGGACCTGATCGGGGGCCACTCCGGGGTGATCGCACAGAAAATACCGGCCTTCGTGCTGGAGAGTGCGTCTCAACCGCTGACTACCCGCGTTGTCGGCCTGGTCCCTGCCATGCTGTCGAATCCGTTTCACACGTCCTCCGTGCTGGTGCGGCGCGATGCGCGCGTGCGCTTTCCCGACAATGGCCAACTCAGCGAAGACTACGCACTGTGGCTGCAGCTGATCGCGGCCGGCTGGCGCTGTGCACACCACTCCCAGCAGCTGTCGTTCATGTACAAGCCTGCCTTCGGCAGCTCTGGCCTGAGCGCACAGCTGTGGCGCATGCAGCGCGGTGAGTTGGCTGCGCTCGGCGCCGTCGGCCAACGCGGGCACCGGGGCGCGCTGGCGCTGGCGCTGCCGGTCTCTTGCTTGAAGTTCGGCGTCAGGCTGTTACGCACTTGGCTGCGCTAGGGCCGCTGGTCTGACTTGGCTCTTAAAATGGCCGGTTTCGTCGCGCGACGCCTCTCTTCGCCATCATTAATCTATGTCCGACAATCCCACCCCTGCCATTGACCACAACCAGCTCGTCGCCGAGCGCCGCGAAAAACTCAAGGCCTTGCGGGAGGCCCAGGCAGCAGGCAAGGGCGTGGCGTTTCCCAACGATTTCAAGCCCGCGCACCATGTGGCGGACCTGCAGGCGCAGTACGCCGAAAGCGTGGCCGATGCACTCGAGGCGAGCCCTGTCACCGTGAGCGTCGCTGGCCGGATGATGCTCAAGCGCGTGATGGGCAAGGCCAGCTTCGCCACCGTGCAGGACGGCTCGCTGGGCACGACGGGGGGTCGCCTGCAGCTGTACGTCACGCGCGATGCGCTGGGTGAAGAGCTGTACGCCGCCTTCAAACACTGGGACCTGGGCGACATCGTGGGTGCGGAAGGCACGCTCATGAAGACCAAGACCGGCGAGCTGTCGATCAAGGTCACCACGCTGCGCCTGCTCACCAAGAGCCTGCGGCCCATGCCGGACAAGTTCCACGGCGTGGCCGACCAGGAGGTGAAATACCGCCAGCGCTACGTGGACCTGATGACCGATGAGACCGCGCGCAGCCGTTTCATCGCCCGCAGCAAGGCCGTAAGCGGCCTGCGCGAGTTCATGGTGCAGCACGGCTTCCTGGAAGTGGAAACGCCCATGCTGCACCCGATTCCCGGCGGCGCGAATGCCAAGCCGTTCGTCACCCACCACAACGCGCTGGAGCAGGAGATGTACCTGCGCATAGCGCCCGAGCTGTATCTGAAGCGCCTGGTGGTGGGCGGCTTCGAGCGGGTGTTCGAGATCAACCGCAACTTCCGCAACGAAGGCATCTCGGTGCGCCACAACCCCGAGTTCACCATGATGGAGTTCTACGCGGCCTACTGGAACTACCGCGACCTGATGGACTTCACCGAGCAGCTGGTGCGCGATGCGGCCATGAAGGCAGCCGGCACGCTGCAGCTGACCTACGGCGGCCGCGAGGTGGACCTTTCCCAGCCTTTCCAGCGGCTGACCATCCGCGAGGCGATCTTCCAGTACACCGAAGCCGGCGCCCATGTGGACGATGCTGCCTGGCTCGTCAGCGCCCTCAAGAAGCTGGGGCTGAGCGAAGAGAAGAACCAGCTGTCCAAGCGCACGCTCGCCAGCCTGCAGGTGCTGTACTTCGAAGAAACGGTGGAAGACAAGCTCTGGCAGCCCACCTTCATCATGGAGCACCCGACCGAGATCAGCCCCCTGGCCCGGGCCAACGACACGCGCCCTGAAGTGACCGAGCGTTTCGAGCTCTACATCACCGGTCGCGAGTTCGGCAACGGCTTTTCCGAGTTGAACGACGCCGAGGACCAGGCCGCGCGCTTTCAGGCGCAGGTCGCGGCCAAGGATGGCGGCGACGATGAGGCCATGTTCTTCGACCACGACTTCGTGAGGGCGCTCGAGTACGGCATGCCTCCCACCGGCGGTTGCGGTATCGGCATCGATCGGTTGATGATGTTGCTCACCGACAGCCCCAGCATCCGCGACGTGATCCTGTTCCCCGCCCTGCGCCGCGAACATTGATCGGCTGGGGACTGCGGCCTTTGCGGCCGAAAGGCCTGCACCTGCCTTCAGGAAAGGGACCGTGATGACCACCACCCATCCCACCCCACTGCCCCCCGGTGGGGGCCGCATCGAGGACACCATGCCCTTCACCGTGCTGGTCGTGGAGGATCAGGCCTCCCTGCGCGCGGTGCTGGTGGCGGAACTGCGCAATGCCGGCGTCGTCGATGTGCTGGAGGCTGCGTCGGGCGACAAGGCGCTCGACCTGTTCCAGTTGCACCGGCCGGACCTGGTGCTCCTGGACATCCGCCTGTCCGACCACAACGACGGCTATTGGGTCGCGCAGCAGATGCGCGAGGCCGAACCCGGGGGCTGGACGCCCATCATCTTTCTCTCCGGCCTGGACGGCGACCTGGACGTATGGCGCGGCATCGAGTCGGGCGGCGACGACTACCTGGTCAAACCGGTCAAGCCGATCGTCCTCGTTGCCAAGCTTCGCGCCATGCGGCGTCTGCTGGACATGCGCCGCCGGCTGGTGTCGCTGTCGCAGGAGCTGCACCTGGCCAACCAGCGGCTCAATGAGATGGTCGAGGTGGATGCCCTGACCGGGCTGGTGAACCGCCGCGGCCTGGACCGCATCCTGCACAACGAGATCGCCGCGGCGCGGCGGGAGGGCGAGCCGCTCACCCTGATGCTGTGCGACCTGGACCACTTCAAGCGCTACAACGATTCAGCCGGACACCTGCAGGGCGATGCCTGCCTGAAGGACGTGAGCCGCCTGCTGCGCGACGTGTGCACGCGCCCGCGCGATGTGGCGGCGCGCTACGGAGGCGAGGAGTTCGCCCTCATCCTGCCCGGCACGCCCCGCTCCGGCGCGATGACCTTTGCACGGGCGCTGGGCAAGCTGCTGTCCGTGCGCGCCCTGCCCCACCCCAATTCGCCGCTCGGCCCGACGCTCACGCTGTCCGGCGGCATCACCACCTGCGTCCCTGACGAAGGCACCAGCGCGGAGGCCATGCTGATGCGCGCGGACCAGGCGCTGTATGCCGCCAAGGCCCAGGGACGCGCCCGCTTTTTCAGCTTCGAGATGCAGATGGACACCGTCGAGCAGTTGCGTGGCTGACAGGAGACCTTTTGCCGAACGACTGGACCTTCATGCTGCGCCTGCAACCTTACCTGCCCGACTGGATCCGGGACTGGCTCGACATCATCGTGCCGGGGCTGCAGATCCTCCTGATCCTGATCGTCGCCGTGGTGCTGCAGCGCACGCTGCGAAGGCTGGTGGGGCGTGCCGGCCACCATTACCAGTGGCCCATCGAGATGATGGTGCCGATCAACGGCCTGCTGCGCTGGATCATCATGGGCAGCGCGCTGCTGCTCGTGCTGGAGCGCCTGGGTGTTTCCGCCACCGTGCTGTGGACCGCCTTCACCGGATTCGCCACCGTGGGTGCCGTGGCCTTCTTCGCCGCGTGGAGCGTGCTGTCCAACCTGTTCTGCGCGCTGCTCATCTTCACCGTGGGCCCGTTCCGCCTGGGCGACTACATCGAGGTGCTGGACACGGCGGAAAAACCGGGTGCCAAGGGGCGCGTGATCGACATCAACCTGCTCTACACCACCCTGGAAGACTTCGACACGGGGCCGGACGGCGCACTGCTGCAGATTCCCAATACCCTGATCTTCCAGCGCGTGGTGCGGCGTTGGAAGGGCGGGCCTCCGCGCAGGGCGGATGCCGCGCCGGAAGACGCTGCCTCGGCCGAGGCCTCTTCCAGCCTGGAAACGGTCTGACCCTGCCAGGTCTGCTGCCGGCTCACGCAAGGCCGCAGCGAGTTTCAGCGTGGCAGGCACCACGTGCCGGCCATTCAGCTTTCGCCGTGCCGGCGCCCTTCGGGCCGGTGGGCCGCTTCCGGCCCATGGCCATGCTGCGCTGGCGCCGGCGAGGCATGGGGCGGCTGCACGGCGACGTGTCGGGGTGCGGCCGGCCCGTGCGGCATCGCAGGCATGGGCCGCTGCATGGTGGGTGGCGGCATGTTGTGCGGGGCACGTTCCGCCGCGCCCTGGGCCTGCCCTTGCGGCGCCATGTGCTGAACATGCTCGGGCCTCGGCAGGGCCCGCTGTGCCTGTGCCTGTGCCTGTGCGCCGGGGCTGGCCCCCATCTGTACGCGCGGATTCTCCCGGTGGGGCTCCCGGCTCGAAGCGCCCGGCACCGCCCCTGGTGCGGTCGGCGCGTGCGGCGCCATCCCTTCCGGTCTGTTGGACGGCAACGCCACCTCGCGGTGCGGCTGTGCTGCCCCGGGCACTGCCCGCAGGTCTGCAGCAGCATGGGCCTGCATTGGGGGTTGGCCAGGAACGCTGGGCAGCGCTGCCCGCGGGGCATGCACCCGCTCCTCCGCGCGCCCGGCGTTCTGGAATTCACGCGCGCCCTGGGGTCGCTGCGGAGGCACCATGGCCTGAACCTGCGGCGATGGCACCACGGCAGACTGGCCTGGCGGCACAAGATGCCGGTCCTGGCCCGGAGCGTGCGGCAGCATGGCCGCCTGCGCCATGGCATGGTGGTCGCGGTCTGGCGGGACACGCGATGCCATCGGATTCATGGCCGGCATCGGAGCGGCCGGCGCTGCCGGCATCGCGGCCGCCACGGCCGCAGGACGGCCACCGTCCGGTGCACGCTCGTAGATGTTGTTCACGGTGACGCGGTTGTGGATGTTCTCCACCACCGTGCGGGACTGCGAGATGTAGGTGTTGCCCCGGTACACCACAGCGGGACGCACCACCGGCGGCGGCAAGGGCGCGCCCTGGACCCAGGCCGCGCGCTCCGGTGGCCGACCCCAGTTGACGCCCCAGGCATCCCAGCCCCAATGGTGGTGGTGCGATGCGACCGCGCCCACCAGCACGCCGGCGCCGAAGGCCAGCGCGCCCACGGCCACGGGGTCGGGCCCCACGGCCACCCCTGACGAATAGACCGGGGCGGGCGCGGCCCCGCGATAGCTCGAGTACAGCGGCACCGGCGTGCCATAGACCACCTGCGGGTCATAGCGCGGCACGTACACCGCCTGGACGTCGGCCGGTTCGATGGAGATGTAGGTGGGCGGCGGCACCACCACCGTGGGCCCGCTATAGACGGCCACGGGTTGCTGCAGGTCCGCCGGTGGCGGTGGGCTCGGCGGCGCGGCCGTGACGGTGGCCACGCGCAGGTGCGGCGAGCTTTTGAGCGTGCCCGCCTTGCTGGCGCGCGAGCGCATGACCTGGATGGCGTTCATCATGTCCGTCGGGTCGTTGTAGTAGGCCTTGCCCAGCGCCACCGTCCAGGGCAGGTTGGAGGCCATCTGCTCCAGCACGTTCGGGAAGGCGGTCAGCGACTTGATGCTCGGGTCCCACGGTTGCTGGTCCACCGCATCCGTCAGCGCGGCAGCCTTCAGCGACGGGTTTTGCCCCAGCCAGGTTTCCGCGGCCGTGACCTGGTCGGGGTAGGTCGCACCGGCCAGCACCTGCGCCACCAGCTTGTCCGGATACAGCGCGATGGGAGCAACCATCTGGTAGAGCGCATCCGCGCTGGGAGGCGTGTAGCGGACGGCCACGGGCGCGGCCTCCGGCGCAGCCACGGGCGCTGCCGCGGCGGATGGCGCGGGCGGCGGCACCCTCGGAGAAGAGTTCTGGCGATTGCAGGCGGTCAGGGCACAAACGGCGATGAGCGACAGCGCCATGCCGCGCGATGCACGCTGCAGGCCCGCAGTGCGGAGGGATCTGGGTGCGGTCGCCGCCGGTTGGAGCGGCAAGGCGGCGTGGGTTTGGGAAGCACGGGGGTCTGCAAGGGGCGCCATGGTTTTTCTCCTGAACCATCCACCGTGGGCCGATGCGAAAACCCGGTCCGGCGTGCGTCGGCACTTCGTCGGCAGATGGTCTCTTCAGAACGGCACGTTATGCCTCGCGTTGACCGCCAGTTGTAGGCCAATGTTCGTCGCGCGCTGTCGGCCCTCGCCCCGGTGCCAGTCACTGCGAAGGCTGGAAACAGCGTTTTTCGCGGTTAATGGCAGTGCGGGAGGCGACTTTTCCCTTTGAAGGCACCAGCCAGCCACCGGACGCAGCGATGGGCCGAACAACGATTGGTTACCAATGCGCCGAGAAAGCCGCCCCGCTCATGGCAACAGTTCGAGCGCCTGCAGATAGGCGGGCTGCAGCATCAGTTCGTCCCACGGCTGGGGCAGCGTTTCCGGCAGCAGCGCCACACGGCGGGATTCGCTGTCGGGGCTGGCATGCCAGCGGCCATCGTCACGGGCCTGCTGCAATCCCTCCAGCAGTTCGTCCAGCGCTTCGCCTTGGCGGTCGCCCTCGCCCACGAGGCTCTGGTTGCACAGCA
Organism: Acidovorax sp. BLS4; assembly: GCF_032929295.1. Lineage (NCBI taxonomy): Bacteria > Pseudomonadati > Pseudomonadota > Betaproteobacteria > Burkholderiales > Comamonadaceae > Acidovorax > Acidovorax sp. BLS4. Next base: position 2,167,591 of record NZ_CP136797.1, on the reverse strand, counting down.
GCACCAGGTCGCAGCCCGCATCGAGCGCCGCCACGGCCGCATCGGTGTAGCTCACCGTCTGGCCGTCGATGCGGCGCGCGCCTTCCATGCTCAGGTCGTCGCTGAAGACCGCCCCGTCGAAACGCAGTTGCTGGCGCAGGATGTCCTGCAGCCAGCGCCGCGAAAAACCCGCAGGCCGGCTGTCCACCTTGGGATAGATCACGTGGGCGGGCATCACGCTGGTGAGCGTGCTCGACAGCCAGGGGTACGGCGCCGCGTCGTCAGCCAGCAGGGCTTTCAGGCTGCGCGGGTCCACGGGAATGTCCGTGTGCGAATCGGCGCGAACGAAGCCATGCCCCGGAAAATGCTTGCCGCAATTGGCCATGCCCGCCTGCAGCAGGCCGTGCATGAGGCTTTTGGCCAGCAGGGCCACCACGCGCGGATCGCGGTGGAAGGCCCGGTCGCCGATCACGCTGCTGCGGGAAGCGCCGGGCCGCTGCACGCGTCCCGCGTTGCCTCGGGGTGCCTCATCGGACCAGTCGAGGTCCAGCACCGGCGTGAAGCTGAAGTCCACGCCGCACGACCGCAGCTCGCTGCCCAGCACGTAGCCGGCGGCGGTCGCCGCATTGGTGGCGCGCAGCGCGCCGCTGCCGGGCACGGCCTTGGCGCCCCGGCCGTCGCCCTGCATCCACAGCTCACCGAACGCCCGCATGGGCGGCAGCTGGGTGAAGCCATCGCTGCGAAAGCGCTGCACGCGGCCGCCTTCGTGGTCCACACAGATCAGCAGATCGTCCCGCACGGCCTTGATGGCGCTGGTGAGCGCCAGCAACTGCGCGCGATCCTGCCAGTTGCGCGTGAACAGGATCACACCGCCGGTGAGCGGGTGCGCCAGGCGGCGGCGGTCCGCCGCGGTGAGTTCGGTGCCGGCAACGTCGAGGATGAGGGGGGCGTGTTCGAAAGTCATGGCCAGGGGTTCAATCACTTTTTAATAGCAATCCAGGCAATACCGCATTGCGGTGGGGCCTTATTTCTTTTCGACCACGCAAAAGCTCGCCGCGTAGTCGGATTCGTCGGTCACGCTCAGATGGCACTGCAGGCCCTGGGCCTCGAACCATTCCTTGAGCGCGCCGTGCAGCACGATCACCGGCTGCCCGCTGGGCAGCTTGGCCACCTCGCAGTGCCGCCAGGTCATGGGCATGCGCATCCCCATGCCGATGGCCTTGCTGAAAGCTTCCTTGGCCGAGAACCGGGTGGCGAGGTAGCGCACGCCGCGTTCGGGCCAGCGCGCGCCGCGCTCGCGCCAGGTGGACAGCTCGCCCTCGGCCAGCACCTTCTCGGCGAAGCGGTCGCCGTGGCGCTCCAGGCTGGCGCGAATGCGGCGGATGTCGCAGATATCGGTGCCGATGCCGTAGATCATGTTTCAGGGTCCAATCTGCCTCCAAGGCATGAAAATCGCCGGCATATTGCTATCAAATCAGGAGCATTTGGCAGCCATGCCCTCTTCGATGCAGCGCTGGTAGGCCTGCACCGTGGTGGCATAGCCCAATTCCAGCGCATCGGCGATGAGCGCGTGCCCGATGGACACCTCCAACAATCCGGGCACGCCCTGCACGAAGGCGGCCAGGTTGTCGCGGTTCAGGTCGTGCCCGGCGTTCACGCCCAGGCCGGCATCCAGGGCGGCCTGGGCCGCCGCGCGGTAGCGCTCCAGTTCGGCGGCCTGGCGCCCCGTGCCCCAGGCGGCGGCATAGGGCTCGGTGTACAGCTCCACGCGGTCGGCGCCCACGGCGCGGGCGGCGGCCATCTGGGCGGGCAGCGGGTCCATGAACAGGCTCACGCGCACACCCAGTCGGCGGCATTCGGCGATCAGCGGCGCCAGCCGCTCGGCATCCTGCGGAAAGCTCCAGCCGTGGTCGCTGGTGAACTGGTCTTCGCTGTCGGGCACGAAGGTGGCCTGCTGCGGCCGCACCTCGCGGATGAAATCCATGAGGTTCTGCGACGGGTTGCCCTCGATGTTGAATTCGCGGTCCGGCCAGTCCTTCATCAGCGCGGCCAAGTCGTGCACGTCGCCAGCCCGGATGTGGCGCTCGTCCGGCCGCGGATGCACCGTGATGCCCTGGGCGCCCGCCTGCAGGCACAGCAGCGAAGCGCGCGTGACGCTGGGAATGCCCAGGTGGCGCGTGTTGCGCACCAGGGCCACCTTGTTGACATTGACCGACAGGGCGGTGCGGGCGGGAGCGGCGGAGGAAAGGGTCATAGCGATTGCAGGTCCATCATGAGCTGGCGCGTGCGCAGCACCGGGCTGCCGCAATGGTATTGCAGCAGCGTGCGCAACTGGGGTTTGAGTTCGGCCGCCATCGGCGTGCCGGCCTGGGCGATCACGCGCAGCGTGGCGGTGTAGCTGGCGCCCTCGCCCGCCTCCAGCGCGCGCTGCAGCGCCAGCCATTGCGCGCCGGCCAGCGTGGCCCGGTCGGTGGCCGTCGCGGCGCGCAGCCCGGCTTCGGGCACCAGCGTGTACCGGGTGGGTGGCTGCAAGGGCGACAGCGTGACCGTTTCGGCCCCCAGGCTGGGCAGCAGCCCGATCTCGCGCAGCAGCAGCAGTTCGAAGCTGCGCAGCACGGGTTCGAGCGCATCGCCGTGCTCGCTGCCGAGCACCCGCACCACGCCGGCATAGGCGTCGAACAGGGGCGCATGGGCATCCTCGCGGGCCATCAGGCGCATCAGCAGTTCGTTGAGGTACAGACCCGACAGCAACGCATCGCCCGTGGGCATGACGTGCCCGCCCACCCACTCCGCGCCCTTGAGCGCATGGATCTCGCCCTGTCCATCGCCCGACAGGGTGTAGTTGACCCGCAGTGGTTGCAGCGGCAGCAGCACGGGGCGAAAGTTGGAGGTGGGCTTCTTGGCGCCCTTGGCGACCAGCGCGACCCGGCCATGGTGCCGCGTGAACACGTCCAGGATCAGGCTGGACTCGCTCCAGTCGTAGCGGTGCAGCACATAGGCGGGTTCGTCGGCAATACGGCGCACAGCCATGGGTTGCTATTCTTTCAATAGCGACCAGTGCTTGATGGACAAGCGCTGGATGAGGGTTTTCTTTGGGTCGGGCACCCGGCACACGGGTGCGCCGAGCCCCGGGGTGGCCCACGGCGCCGAGGCCGCCGAAGCAGCGCAGGGTCGATTCACTCGTAGCCGAACGAGCGCACGCGCGCTTCGTCGTCGGCCCAGCCGGAACGCACCTTGACCCAGATCTCGATGAACACCTTGGCGTCCATGAGCTTTTCCAGCTCCTGCCGCGCTTCGGTACCGATGCGCTTGAGGCGCTCGCCCTTCTCCCCGATCACCATGGCCTTGTGGCCGTCGCGCTCCACCACGATGGTGGCGGCGATGCGGATCATGCGGCTCTTGGTCTTGCCCTTTTCTTCCTCGAACTTGTCGATGACGACGGTCGAGGTGTAGGGCAACTCGTCCCCCGTGAAGCGAAACAGCTTCTCGCGCACCGTCTCCGAGGCCAGGAACTTCTCGCTGCGGTCGGTCAGCTCGTCCTCGGCATACCACCAGGCCTGCTCGGGCAGGTACTTGGCGCAGATGCCGAACAGGCGCTCGATATCGCCCTTGTTCTTGGCCGACATGGGCACGAACTCGGCGAACGGATGGCGCTCCTGCATGCCCTTGAGCCACGGCGCGATTTCCGCGCGGCGGTGCACCGTATCGAGCTTGTTGGCGATCAGCAGCGTGGGGATGCCAGGCTTGAACAGCGACAGCACCTTGGCATCGGCCAGCGTGAAACTGCCGGCCTCGACCACGAAAAGAATCAGGTCCACATCGCCGATCGCGCCCATCACCGTCTTGTTGAGCGACTTGTTGAGCGCCGTGCTGTGCTTGGTCTGGAAGCCCGGCGTGTCGACGAACACGAACTGCGTCTGCTCCATCGTGCGGATGCCGGTGATCCGGTGGCGCGTGGTCTGCGCCTTGCGCGAGGTGATGCTGATCTTCTGCCCCACCAGCGCATTGAGCAGCGTGGACTTGCCCACATTGGGCTTGCCCACGATGGCGATCAGGCCGCAACGCTGGCCGGTGGCATCCGCCGGGGCGCTGGCCGGCTTGGCGGCTGCCAGCATCGCTTCCAGGTCATTTTGGCCGTCAGCGCTAGATTCATCTGCGCCACCAGCTACATTTTTTGTAGCATCTTCATTCATGGATTCTTCGCTTTCAATAGGACCAGCATGGCCGCTGCCGCCGCCTGCTCGCCTGCCCGGCGTGAGCCGCCGATGCCGCGCTCGGTCAGGCCCAGTTCGGAGATTTCGCACTCCACATCGAAGGTCTGGCGGTGTGCAGCCCCCACCGTACCCACCACCCGGTACTGCGGCAACTTCATTTTGCGACCCTGCAGCCACTCCTGCAACGCAGTTTTGGGGTCCTTGGCGGCCGCCTCCATCTGCGGGTTGATCTCCACGCCTTGAAAGAGCCGGTGGACCAGGGCCTCGGCCTGCAGGTACCCGGCATCGAGGTACACCGCGCCGATGAGCGCCTCCAGCGCGTCGGCCAGGATGGATGGCCGCAGCTTGCCGCCCGATTTGGCCTCGCCCTCGCCCAGGCGCAGCACGTCGGGCAGCTTCAGGCGCAATGCCAGTTCATGGAGGGTCTCCTGCCGGACCAGATTGGCCCGCACGCGGGACAGATCCCCCTCGGGCAGATCGCGCAGGCGCTGGTACAGCAGGCTGGACACCGCCAGGCTGAGGACGGAATCGCCCAGGAACTCCAGGCGCTCATTGTGGTCGGCGGAAAAGCTGCGGTGCGTGATGGCGCGCTGCAGCAGCGAAGGATCGGAGAAAGCATGCTGCAGGCGGTCCTGCAGTGCGGAAAGGCTGGGTTGCACCGACTACTTGGTCTGTTCTTGGAATCGATAAACGAGATAGGCCGGGCCGGCCAGGGCGATCTCGCGCGAGTAGCTGAAGGACACGACGATCTTCTCGTTGCGCTTGGTCACCTCGAGGTCCTTGCCCTGGACCGAGCTGATGTTGTCGATCGATGCGGCACGGTCGAAGATGGCGCGCACGTCCGGCACTGAACTGCCTTCCCGCGCGGCCTTGTTGGCGGCCTTGCTGATGGCCTGGTACTCCAGGAAGATCGGCACCGACTGCCCGCCGATGGCAAAGGCGGCCACGGCCAGCAGGCCGATGAAAATCAGTCCGATGAACGACAGGCCGCGCTGGCGCGCGCGGCTGGCGGTACGGTGCAATGCCATGGTGATCTACCCCTCTTTGGTATTGGCGGTGGTGAAACGTGCGAAGCCGGTGCTCAGCGGAACGGACCGATGCGCTTGAGGTTGCCGAAGTTCATCCAGACGAAGAAGGCCTTGCCCACGATGTTGGCGTCCGGCACGAAGCCCCAGTAGCGCGAATCGAGGGAGTTATCCCGGTTGTCGCCCATCATGAAATACTGGCCCTCGGGCACCTTGCACACCACCCCTTCGACGCTGTAGCGGCAGTTCTGGCGGTTCGCGAAATCGCTGGCGCCCTGGACGAAGGCTGGCACGTCGGGGTTGTTGATCATGCGGTGGCGGTGGTCGCCCAACTGCTCTTCGAACTGCTTGAAGTAGCGCATCGTGTCTTCGTCGAAGAAGTCCGGCACGGCGGAGGTTTCCACCACCTGCCCATTCACCGTGAGGCGCTTGTTCAGGTAGGCCACTTCGTCGCCGGGCACGCCCACCACGCGCTTGATGTAGTCCATGCTGGGCTGGGGCGGGTAGCGGAACACCATCACATCGCCGCGTTGGGGCGCATTGCCCTGCGTGAGCTTGGTGTTGATGACGGGCAGGCGGATGCCGTAGGTGAACTTGTTCACCAGGATCAGGTCGCCCACCAGCAGCGTGGGGATCATCGAGCCCGAAGGAATCTTGAACGGCTCGAACAGGAACGAGCGCAGCAGGAACACCACGGCGATCACCGGGAACAGGCCGGCGGTCCAGTCCAGCCACCAGGGCTGCATCAGGATGCGGTCCTTGGCCTCCTGCACGTCGCCGTCCACCTTCTGGATGCCCATGCGGTCCAGTTCGGCACGCCGATGGGCCGCCGCATCTTCGATCGCCTGGGCCGCCTTACGGCGGCGCGGCAGGAAGACCAGCCGCTCTGCCAGCCAGTAGGCCCCCGTCACCACGGTCGCCAGAAACAGCAGCAGGGCGAAGTTGCCTTCGATGGCCCCCATGTACCAGGCCCCAACGTAGGCCACGAAAGCGGCGAGGATCACGGAGGTCACGTATTGCATGGCCTGCATCTCAGTCTTCCACCTGCAAAATGGCCAGAAACGCTTCCTGGGGCACTTCCACCGAACCGATCTGCTTCATGCGTTTCTTGCCTGCTTTTTGTTTCTCGAGAAGCTTGCGCTTGCGGCTGATGTCGCCGCCGTAGCATTTTGCCAGCACGTTCTTGCGCAACGCCTTGATGGTTTCGCGCGCGATGATGTTCGCGCCGATCGCCGCCTGGATGGCCACGTCGTACATCTGGCGGCTGATGATCTCGCGCATCTTGGCCACCACGGCACGGCCGCGGTACTGCGACTGCGAGCGGTGCACGATGATGGACAGCGCATCGACCTTCTCGCCGTTGAGCAGGATGTCCACCTTCACCACGTCGGAGGCTCGGTACTCCTTGAATTCGTAGTCCATCGACGCATAGCCGCGCGACACCGACTTGAGCTTGTCGAAGAAGTCCAGCACGATCTCGCCCAGCGGCATCTCGTAGGTCAGCATGACCTGGCGGCCGTGGTAGGCCATGTTCATCTGCACGCCGCGCTTCTGGTTGGCCAGTGTCATCACCGGGCCGACGTAGTCTTGCGGCATGTAGAGGTGCACCGTCACGATGGGCTCGCGCACCTCCTCCAGTCGGCCTTGGTCTGGCATCTTGGAGGGGTTCTCGACCATCACCACTTCGCCGTCGGCCTTCACCACCTGGTAGACCACGCTGGGCGCGGTCGTGATCAGGTCCTGGTCGAACTCGCGCTCCAGGCGTTCCTGCACGATTTCCATGTGCAGCAGACCCAGGAAGCCGCAGCGAAAGCCGAAGCCCAGCGCCTGGCTGACTTCGGGCTCGTAGTGCAGCGAGGCGTCGTTGAGCTTGAGCTTTTCCAGCGCATCGCGCAGCGAGTCGTACTCGCTCGCTTCGGTCGGGTACAGGCCGGCAAACACCTGGGGCTGGATTTCCTTGAACCCCGGCAACGCTTCGGTCGCCGGACCGGCATTGTTGGGCAGCTTCTTTTCCAGCGTGATGGTGTCGCCCACCTTGGCGGCCTGCAGTTCCTTGATGCCGGCAATGATGTAGCCCACCTGGCCGGCGTCGAGCGAGTTGCGCGATTCGTTCGCGGGCGTGAACACGCCCAGGTTGTCGGCGTTGTACACCGCGCCGCTGGCCATCATCTTGAAGCGCTCGCCCTTCAGCAGGCGGCCATCGACCACGCGCACCAGCATCACGACGCCGACGTACGGATCGAACCAACTGTCGATGATCATCGCGCGCAGCGGGCCATCGGCCTGGCCGCGCGGCGCAGGCACCTTGGCCACGATGGCTTCGAGAATCTCATCGATGCCCATGCCCGTCTTGGCAGAGCAGGGAATCGCATCGGTTGCATCGATACCGATCACGTCCTCGACTTCGGCCTTCGCGTTGTCGGGATCCGCGTTCGGCAGGTCCATCTTGTTCAGCACGGGCACCACCTCCACGCCGAGGTCCAGCGCGGTGTAGCAGTTGGCCACGGTCTGGGCTTCCACGCCCTGCGACGCATCGACGACCAGCAGCGCACCTTCGCAGGCCGAAAGCGAGCGAGAGACTTCATACGAAAAGTCCACGTGGCCCGGCGTGTCGATCAGATTGAGGTTGTAGATCTGGCCGTCTTTGGCCTTGTATTGCAGCGCCGCCGTCTGCGCCTTGATGGTTATCCCACGCTCTTTTTCGATGTCCATCGAGTCGAGCACCTGGGCTTCCATATCACGCTCGGCAAGCCCGCCACAGCGCTGAATCAAGCGATCCGCCAAGGTCGATTTGCCATGGTCGATGTGCGCAATGATGGAAAAATTTCTGATGTGGTTCATCAAGGGAAAGCGACAAGTGATTGAATTAAAACGGAGCGCACAAGAAAAAAGGGCGCGTCAAATGGTGACGCGCCCTGAACCAACAATCATTTGGCAACTGCGATGGTTGGAACTTCATTGTAGGCAAAAAGGCCGAGAGGGAAAGTCCGCCCGACAAGGTTCAGAAGGCGTTGCCGCCTTGCAACGCGCATTTTATACACAGCTTATTCACAAAACGCTTTCCACTTCCGGAATAACTTGTGGGCACACTGTGGATCACCTGTGAATGGTTAACGACCATCCCACATGGTGGCGCAGAGTTGAATCGATATGCATTTAAGCCGTGCAAAGCAGGCGCCATTCTATCGAAAACGATCAATGGAAATGCCGCGCAAAAACGTTGAGGGACCAAACCGGATTTCTGCGCAAAGGCCCCAAACCCCACTTTGGGATGGGGCCTTGTGCGTTCACCGGTCAACGTGCCGGACGGATCAACGCATATTGGGCCCATTCGCCGCGGCGGAACAGCACGTTGATGGGCTTGCTCTTGTCCGCCTTGGCCAGGGCCGCCTCGAAGTCCTTCAGGTTGGCCACTTCGATATTGGCGATGGAAAGAATCACGTCGCCTTCGCGCAGGCCGGCACGCGCGGCCGAATCCGTGGCCGCGTTGACCCGCAGCCCACCCTTGAGCTTCAGCTCCTTTTTCTGGGCTTCAGTCAGCTCTGCAACCGCCAGGCCCAGTTGCTGGGCGGCTGGAGAAGGCTTGGGTTTTGCGCTTTCACGCTCGCCACCTTTGCTCGCCACCGGTTTGTCATCCGGCTCGATCTCGGCCACGGTAATGGAGAGATCTTTGCTCGCACCTCGGCGGAAGACCGTCACGGTGCTCTTGTTGCCCGGTTTGGTATTGCCCACCAGGCGCGGCAGATCGGCGGTTTTTTCGATGGTCTTGCCGTCGAACTTCGTGATGATGTCACCCGCCTCCACGCCCGCCTTGTCGGCAGGAGACCCCGCCTCCACCCCACTCACGAGCGCCCCCTGGGGCTTGCCCAGACCGATCGACTCGGCCACATCCTTGGTGACCTGGCCGATCTGCACGCCGATGCGCCCGCGCGTCACGCGACCCGTGGCACGCAACTGGTCGCTGACCCGAATGGCCTCATCCATCGGAATGGCGAAGGAGATCCCCATGAAGCCGCCCGAGCGAGAGTAGATCTGGCTGTTGATGCCGACGACCTCGCCACGCATGTTGATCAGCGGTCCGCCGGAGTTGCCCGGGTTGATCGCGACGTCCGTCTGGATGAAGGGCAGGTAATCGCCCGTGTCGCGCTGCTTGGCGCTGACGATGCCCGCGGTCACAGAGTTTTCAAGCCCGAAGGGCGAGCCGATCGCCATGACCCACTCACCGACCCGCAGCCGGTTGAGATCGCCCACCTTGACGGCCGGCAATCCGGTGGCTTCGATCTTGACCACGGCCACATCCGTACGCTTGTCGGCGCCCACGATCTTGGCTTTGAACTCGCGCTTGTCGGTCAGGGTGACGATGACCTCGTCCGCGCCCTCCACCACGTGCGCGTTGGTCATCACATAGCCGTCTTGCGTGAGGATGAAGCCAGAGCCCACGCCGCGTGGCTGCTCTTCCTCGGGCTGTGCACGGGGGCGCTGCTGGCGCTGCGCATTGGGCGGCACGGGCACGCCGAAGCGGCGGAAGAACTCGAGCATCTCCTCGTCCATGGCGTTCGGGCCGGCACGCTCCGCGGCCTTTTCCAGCGTGCGGATGTTGACCACCGACGGCCCGACCTGATCCACCAGGTCCGTGAAATCCGGCAGGCCCCGGACCGTGGGTGGCGGCGTTTGCGCCAACACAGTGACAGGCACAGCCGCAGAGGCAGCGGTCAATGCCATCGCGACGGCCACCGCGCACGATTGCAGATTTTTCCAGTTCGTCGTCATCGGCATCATCGTTCTTTCAAAATTCAGAGGAGACATCGGGAGCAGCAAAAGGACTTCGTATTGCAAGGTTCACATTTGGTTCCCGCCACACCACAGTCAGCAGCCCATGCATCCGCCCCAGTGGGACGGCTTGGGCAGCAGCGGCACTGCTCAACGGGCGTATTCCAATTGCTCGGCCACCAGCCGCAAGGTTTCCTGCGGCACCTCACCCACCGCCGTGAGCCACATGTTGCCTGAAACGCGTTGCGCCAGGGTCTGGGTGGCCCCCATGCTGCCCGCGCTCGGGCCGGCAGCATGGCGGGAGGCGTCGTAAGGCTCCAGGAAGAGCGAGACCGTCGCCAGCCCATCCGAGAGCAGGCAATGCAAGGGAAGGCCCGACTGCGCAACAGCCGCATCCTCTTGCTTGTAGCAATCCCCAGTGGTGAATCCACCCACCGGCGCTCTCAGACGCCAGCCTTCGGCTTGCGCGGTGGTCTTGCGCATGGCAACCCTGACCACCCGGAAGTCGCGTACGTCATCCATCATGCCCACGAGGCGCGCAAATGGCACCGCGTTATCCAGCTCCAGCTGAGAAAACGCCGCCTGCTCCAGCACGCGCCCCCGCAGGTCGAGGGTCTGCAGCTTCAAGATCAAACCCGAGGCTTCGGCCACCCACATGCGGTAACCGAATCGCAGCCCATCCCTGGGTCGCAGCCAAGCCACTTCACTTTCGTGGCCCGCAACGCGTTCACGCCCCAAGGTCTGCACCGTGTAGTGCGCATCCAGTCCGCGATCAGCCGTTTCCGGCAGCCGCGGGAACAAGCTGGGCATGTCGCGACGATCCTCACGCACCATGCGCGCCTGGGGCAAGAAGGTGCGGACGAGCCCCTCCCGGCGATAGACCACGCGGGGAGACCCGTTCAATGCCTCGATGCGCTCGATCTGGTCGTTTCCATCGGCCGCATGCCAGATTCGGGAACTCACCATGGCGCCCGATGCAGACAACACCACAAAAGTACCGCTGTAGCTGTGCTCTCGGGAGGCGCGATGAATGCGCTCCAGCCATCCGGAAATGGAGCGTGCGTCGCCAGGCGTCACCGCACTGGATGCAGCAACGGCGGGCGGCGGCCCGGCCAGCGCGTGGCCCGAACCGGCCACGAGCAGCACCCACGCCAGAGCGTGGCGCATTGAAGCCGCCCTATTCAGGTAGCCCGCCAAGGCACGAACACCTCTGACTCGAGGCTGTTGAGCGGCGTACAAGGGGCCTTCCTGGCCTGTCTTCACGATCTCAGCGCGCCGGAGCCTCGAAGGTGGCATTGCGCAGGAAACCCGCCGGCATTTGCAGCGCCGACGTATTGCCAAACTGTTTGTGCGCGGCCAGCAACTCATCCAGCCGCGGATCGCGGATCATGACCTGCGGTGCGCTTCCTTCCGTTGCGTCTGCCACCGCCACCGCCGCAGGAGCGGCGGTCACTGGCGCAGCGGAAGCCATCTGCGCTCCTTCGGACCCAGCCTGAATCCCTGTCATGGCCGTCCATCCGATTGCACCGACAGCGGCGAGCGAAGCAAAACCCGCAGCCATTTTCCAGCGAAACACGGAGGCATTGGCGGCCACAGCAGGCGTCACGACCTCCGCGACAGCTCCTTGCACGACGGCACTGGCCACCAACGGAGGGCGCTGAATGCCCTCCGCTTCGATCTGGCTGCGAAGCCGGTCCACCAGTGAGGAATTCACCGGACGCGCCAACTCGGAAGAGCGAAGCACGTCGCCGATCAGGTGATACATCTGCCACGTTTCAAAGCCGTCCGCATTGCTGCTGGCATAGTCCACGGCTTGACCAAACTCCTGGCCTCGCAGCTGCCCATCCGCAAGGGCAGACAAATGTTCACGCATTTTCAGATCGTCATTCATGGTCGTTCCCCAGCCATCACGTTTTGCTTCACTGCTCTGCCATTCACACCGCGCTACCACCGCTTGCCCGACTGCTTCTCCAACAAAGGGCGGACACGGGCCGATATGGCTTCCCGCGCTCGAAAGATACGGGAACGTACGGTGCCGATGGGGCAATCCATGGCAGCCGCAATCTCCTCGTAGGTCAACCCTTCAATCTCACGCAATGTCACCGCCTGGCGCAAATCTTCAGGCAGCGCATCCATTGCAGCGTTCACCGCCACCGCGATTTCCTGGGCTGCGAGCACGGTCTCGGGCGTCTCGTCGGTGGTTAGTTCATGCCCCAGTCGGGAAGTTTCATCGTCGTCATCACTTCCTCGCAAGGCATTTTCCGAGATGACGGGATTGCGCTTCATGTCGACCAGCGCCTTCTTGGCGGTGTTGACCGCGATCCGATAGAGCCAGGTATAGAACTGCGCCTCTCCCCGGAATTGGTGCAGTGCGCGATACGCTCGGATGAACGTTTCCTGGGCAATGTCCTGTACGAGATCGGAGTCGCGGACCATGCGACCAATGAGCCGTTCGATGCGCCGCTGATACTTGATCACCAGCAGTTCGTACGCCCTCTGGTCACCCGCAACCGTGCGCTCCACAAGCTGAAGGTCACTGTCGGCGGAAGGCGGGGGCATGGAAGCAGTCATGAAAAAAGGGGCTCACGCGTCGCCGCGCCGGACAGAGAACATGCCGTCGGCACGGGGCTCTGGCTTGGGGCGCGAATATACCGCACGGCGCAGCGCCGCCCAGGCCTCCCGCGGCTGGGTACGCTCGAGGCACACCCACTGGGTCCGGCCATCGACTCCATGCAGTTGCACCAAGAGGAAAGACTGGAAATCCGCATGGACAACCAATTCACCTGCAACAGGCATTTCTGCATTTTGATTCAAGGACCAATGCAAACCATCCCAATGCAGGGCACCCACGGGCAGCCGGAACCAAAAGCGCCAAGCCAGGCCGGCAACCGCGCCCCACAAGACGAAGAACACAGTGCCTCGAAGCAGGCTATCCCCAGCAGATTGCGCGATCCACGCGGCAAAGCCCCCAAGGCCAGCAAGCAGGGCGCCAGCAATGAACCAGCCCAACCTGCGGCTCCGCGCCACCTCATGGCGGGTCGCTGGGGCATGAAAAGACTTGGCGGAGCGGGTCATTGCCGAGCCCACCCTTCCATCACAGCTGGCCGACCGGCACCGCGCAGCGGTCTGGCCACCCCGTCAAACGCGCTTGAAAACCAACGTGCCGTTGGTGCCGCCAAAACCAAAATTGTTCTTCACCGCGATGTTCATCTTCATGTCTCGGGCGACGTTGGCGCAGTAGTCCAGATCGCATTCCGGGTCTTGCTCGAAGAGATTGATGGTTGGGGGCGCCTTCTGGTCACGCAACGCCATCACGGTGAACACGCTTTCAATCCCACCCGCACCGCCCAGCAAATGGCCGGTCATCGACTTTGTCGAGCTGATCACCGTCTTTTTGGCATGCCCGCCCAAAGCGGCCTTGATCGCATGGGTTTCGTTCAAATCGCCCAATGGCGTTGAGGTGCCGTGAGCATTGAGGTAATCCACCTCCTCGGCGTTGACACCGGCATTGCGCAGCGCGGCCTGCATGGCGCGGCGAGGGCCGTCCATATTGGGCGCCGTCATGTGCCCCGCATCGGCGCTCATGCCATAGCCGGACAATTCTGCGTATATCTTGGCGCCGCGGGCTTTGGCGTGCTCGTATTCTTCCAGCACCAGCACCCCTGCACCCTCGCCCAATACGAAGCCATCGCGGCCTTTGTCCCATGGGCGGGAGGCAGTCTTTGGATCATCGTTGCGAGTGGACAAGGCGCGCATGGCAGCAAAGCCACCCACACCCAGGGGAGAAACCGTGGCTTCCGTGCCGCCGGCGACCACCACATCGGCATCGCCATACTCGATCTTGCGCGCTGCCTCACCGATGCAATGCAGGCCCGTAGTACATGCCGTCACCACGGAAAGGTTCGGACCTTTGAAACCAAAGCGCATCGATACATGACCCGCCACCATGTTGATGATGGATGCTGGAACAAAAAAAGGCGTGATCCGGCGAGGACCCCGGCTTTCCAGTTCTGCATGGGTGTTTTCGATCAACGGCAATCCACCAATCCCAGACCCGATGATGCAGCCGATGCGCGTTGCCAGCTCTTCGTCCAACGCCTCGCCGGTCGGAAGGCCGGCATCACGTACCGCCTCATCCGCCGCAGCGATGCCGTAATGGATGAAGGTATCCATCGTGCGTGCATCCTTGGCGCTCATGTAGGCGCCAAGATCGAATCCCTTGACCTCACCCGCGATCTTGCAGGCAAAGTTCGAAGCGTCGAACTTGGTGATGAGGTCAATGCCGGATTGACCGGCCAGGATGTTGGCCCAGGCATCTGCCACCGTGTTTCCGACGGGGGTGATGCAACCCAGGCCGGTCACGACGACGCGACGACGGCTCATGCGCTAAGACTTTCTACGAATCTGTCTGAACTGAAGGCGCTCAGGCCTTCTGATGGGTATTGGCGTAGTCGATAGCGTTTTGCACCGTGGTGATCTTCTCTGCGTCTTCGTCAGGAATCTCGATGCCGAACTCGTCTTCCAGCGCCATCACCAGCTCCACCGTGTCCAGCGAGTCAGCGCCCAGGTCGGCCACAAAAGCCTTTTCATTGGTGACTTGCGATTCTTCAACGCCGAGTTGTTCGGCAATGATCTTTTTGACACGTGCTTCGATATCGCTCATGGTTTCCCTTTGAGGGTTGTGAATGAATCCGCGATTCTAGCTGCTTCGGGATCAGTCCCCTACCAGCCCGCCGTCGCGATGAATCGGCGCTAACTTTACTCAATTACATGTACATGCCGCCATTGACATGCAACTCCTGACCCGTGACATAACCAGCCTCTGCCGATGCCAGATAGGCAACCGCATGGGCAATGTCTTCTGGGCGGCCCATGTGGCCCATTGGAATCTGCGATTGCAGCGATTGCTGCTGCTCGGCAGGGAGTTGCGCGGTCATGTCGGTCGCAATGAAGCCAGGGGCCACGCAGTTCACGGTAATGCCCCGGCTGGCCAGTTCACGGGCAAGGGCACGCGCCATGCCTGCCACGCCCGCCTTCGCTGCCACATAGTTGGCTTGGCCGGGATTGCCTGCCGACCCCACCACGCTGGTGATGTTGATGATGCGACCGAAGCGCTGTTTCATCATGGGTCGAATGACGGCGCGGCTCACCTGGAACACGGCCTTCAGATTGGTGTCGATGACCGCATCCCAGTCGTCGTCCTTCATGCGCATGGACAACGTGTCGCGGGTGATGCCAGCATTGTTCACCAGCACATGCAAACCACCGTGCTGCTTCACGATGGTGTCGATCAACGCATCGACAGCCGCCACATCCGTGACGTTCAGATTCACACCGTGGCCGCCGCCGGACGACAGTGCCTGAGAGATGCGCTGAGCGCCCTCATCCGTCGTCGCGGTACCGATCACCAAATGGCCACGGGCCGCCAACACGGCCGCAATGGCAGCGCCGATGCCGCGCGATGCGCCAGTGACCAGCGCTACCTGGGGCTTTTCATTCAACGAAGGGGTATCGCTCATGCCAACAATGCTCGTGTTTCGGCCAGCGTGGCCGGGTCATAAATAGAAGCAACGACCAGCTCTGGATCGATGCGCTTCGCCAAGCCCGCCAGCACCTTTCCAGGGCCGCACTCCACCAGATGCGTCACGCCGCGGGCTTTGAGCGCCTGCACGCACTCCACCCAGCGCACCGGACCGAAGGCTTGGCGGTACAGCGCATCGCGGATGGCATCCGCCTCCTGCCGGACCGCGACATCCACGTTGTTGACGACTGGGATCTGCGGGGCCGCCAAGGAAAGCGCCGACAGGGCCTCCCGCAATTTCTCGGCTGCCGGCTTCATTAGGCTGGAGTGAAAAGGAGCGGATACCGGCAAGGGCAACGCACGCTTAGCGCCAGACGCCTTCAACAGTTCGCACGCCTTGTCGACGCCGGCTTTCGTGCCCGCAATCACGGTCTGGATGGGGTCGTTGAAATTCACGGCCTCCACCACTTCACCGCCATCCGCACCGAAAGATGCCGCCGCCGCGGTGCAACCTTCGATCACTTTGTGTGCATCCATGCCCAGAATGGCAGCCATGGCGCCCATACCGACGGGAACTGCCTCCTGCATGGCGGCAGCACGCAGACGAACGAGCGGCGCGGCCTGCGCCAGCGTCAGCACCCCTGCCGCCACCAACGCCGAATATTCGCCGAGCGAGTGGCCGGCCACCGCTGCCGGGACATCACCGCCCTCCGAGACCCATGCGCGCCATGCGGCCACGCCAGCGACGAGCATGACCGGCTGGGTATTGGTCGTCAGCGAAAGCGCTTCTTTCGGGCCCTCATGAATCAAGCGTGCGATGTCTTCGCCCAGGGCGTCGGAAGCCTCCTGCAGGGTTTGCGCCACCACAGGGTGGTCGCCCCAGGCATCCAGCATGCCGACCGACTGGGAGCCCTGGCCGGGGAAAACAAATGCAAAAGATTTTTTGGTCGTCATAAACGAATGGTCAAAACCGCCTTCACCGCTTAATTTTTCAGCGTTTCAAGCTACAGTTTCAGGAGCACCGCACCCCATGTAAAACCGCCTCCCACGCCCTCCAGAAGCAACGTCTGTCCGGGCTTGGCCTGGCCGGTGCGAACCGCATGATCGAGTGCCAGGGGAATCGACGCCGCCGAAGTGTTGCCATGCTGGTCTACGGTGACGACCACCTTGTCCATCGACAGGCCCAGCTTCTTCGCCGTACTTTGCATGATGCGGATGTTGGCTTGGTGAGGGATCAGCCAGTCCACGTCCGCATCGGTCAGTCCGGCCTTCTCCAGGGCAGCACGGGCTGCCTTTTCCAGCACACCCACAGCCAGCTTGAAAACGGCCTGGCCATCCATCTTGAGCAACGGGTCACCCAGAATCTGCCCGCCATAGACGTTGCCCGGCACGCACAGAATGCCCACATGCCGACCATCGGCATGCAGATCGCTCGACAGGATGCCAGGAGTTTCCGAAGCCTCCAGTACCACGGCGCCTGCGCCGTCGCCGAACAGCACGCAGGTGGTGCGGTCATCAAAATCGAGGATGCGGCTGAATACCTCCGCACCCACGACGAGGGCGCGGCGGGCGCTGCCGGACTGGATCATGGCGTCTGCCACGGTCAGCGCATACACGAAACCACTGCAGACGGCCTGCACATCGAAAGCCGGGCATCCATTGGCCCCCAGCTTGTTTTGCAAGATGCAGGCGGTCGAAGGGAAAACCATGTCCGGCGTGGACGTGGCGACGATGATCAGATCGATGTCCTGCGGCTGAACTCCAGCCGCCTCCAGCGCATTGCGAGAAGCCTCCAGCCCCAGATCGCTGCTGCAGACATCGCGCTCCGCGAAGTGGCGCGCCCGGATGCCGGTGCGCTCGACGATCCACTCGTCCGATGTTTCCACACCGCGCTGAGCCAACTCGGCCACGAGGTCGGCATTGGTCAGACGACGAGGAGGCAGGCTGCTGCCAGTGCCTGTGATGCGGGAGTAGCGTCTCATCAATATGGGGACCCGACGGCGGTGTTGACAGGCTGGGCATCCGATGGCGCCAGCAAGGGCGCAGCATGCGCCACCCGCGTCCGGACGCGGTCGAGCAGGTTGTTGCGGGCTGCATCATACGCCCGGTTCAAAGCCTGCTCGAAAGCCATGGCGTCCGCCGATCCGTGACTTTTGAACACCAATCCACGCAACCCTAGCAACGCTGCCCCGTTGTAGCGTCGGTGATCCATCCGCTTCATGAGCGCAGATAACACCGGATAGGCCACAACTGCCGCCAGTTTGGTAAAGATATTGCGCTTGAACTCCTGCTTGAGCCCTCCGACGATCATGGAGGCTACGCCTTCGCTGGCCTTGAGAGCCACATTCCCCACGAAACCGTCACAAACCACGATATCGACCGTGCCCTTGAAGATATCGTTGCCTTCCACATTGCCAAAAAAACGAAGATCGCCAGAGTTACCTACCGTACGCAACAATTCACCCGCTTTTTTGATGACTTCACTACCCTTGATTGCTTCCTCGCCGATGTTGAGCAAGCCAACGGTGGGCTCCGAACCCTCTTGAAGCGCAGACACTAGGGCCGAGCCCATCACGGCAAATTGGAGTAGATGCTCAGCGGTGCAATCCACATTGGCGCCCAAATCCAGCACGGTCGTGGCACCACCCTTGGCATTGGGTATCTGAGTCGCAATCGCGGGGCGGTCGATTCCGTCCAGGGTTTTCAGAAGGTAGCGGGCGATGGCCATCAAAGCACCCGTGTTGCCCGCAGAAATGGCGGCTTGAGCGGTCCCATCCTTGACCTGCTGGATTGCAACGCGCATGGACGAATCCTTTTTGCGGCGCAAGGCAATCTCCACCGGATCATCCATGGTGACGACCTCGCTGGCAGGGGTGACAGCAGCCCGATCGTGCTTGAAATCCTTCAGGCTTTCAGGCTGACCGACAAGGAGCAAACGGGCTTCGGGATGATTTTCTAGGAACTGGCGGCACGCCGCTAGCGTGACGCGGGGGCCGTGATCGCCCCCCATGCAGTCAACAGCCAGTGTGATCATGGGCGACTTGTCCGACCGCAGAAAACGACCGGAAGTGAAAATACAGCGAACAAAACAAAGGCCCGCGCTACCAATTTCGTAGCAGCGGGCCTCGGCGCGCGAGTTAAATCAGGCTTCAGACTTGTTCTTCAGCACTTGGCGGCCACGGTAGAAACCGTTGGGGCTGATGTGGTGGCGCAGATGGGCTTCGCCGGTGGTGGGCTCAACAGCCGTGCCAGGCACGTTGAGAGCGTTATGCGAACGGTGCATACCGCGCTTGGAAGGGGATTTTTTGTTTTGCTGAACAGCCATGGTGGCTCCTGAGTCTTGAAGGGTTGGTAAAAACGCGATCAGCCCATAAAGACACGAGGGGGATTCGCGCGAAGCCCTCGATTATAGCCCAAACGGTTTTCAGTCTTCCGCCTTGTCTTTTCGCAAGGCTGCCAGTGCCGCAAAAGGGTTGGGCTTTTGCGCGCTGGCCTCTTCGAAATCCTCGTCGCTGGATTCCATTGGCACGGGGGCCGGGCATTCGTCGTGCCGCGGCACCAGGGGCAATGCCATGAGCAGCTCGTCTTCGATCAACTCTCGCAGATTGAACTCGCGGCTCAAGGCCAGCAGGTCTTCATCGCTCTCGTCGTCCAGCGCTTCCGCCGTGGCTTCGTCCGCCACGAAACGGAACTCACGCTGCACCTGAAGCGGCACATCCACCGATCCGAGGCAGCGCTGGCAAGTCATGGGAAGCGCCGCGTTCACTGTGAGCCGCAGCCAGATCTGTCCGCCGATGCCATGCGTGCTGCGCACTTCGCCGTCAACCGCCCAATCCACCATGAGATCCGGGTGCAGGCCCTTGGCCTCCTGGGCCAAGCGTTCGTACTTCAAAAGGGAGTCATGGCCGGACAGGTGACCGCCCGCCTGCGCGAAGGCTTTGACATCGAGGCGCTGAGGGGAGAATTCCTTGGTCATGGCGGCAGTGTAAGAGAATCAGCGCATGCCTCAATCCCCTTCCCTGCCCCGCCGTCTGGTGCTGGGCTCGACCTCCCGCTACCGAGCCGAACTGCTCTCCCGCCTGCGTCTGCCTTTCGATGTCGCAGCGCCCGATGTCGACGAAACACCCCACGCCGGCGAGGCGCCCAGCGCCCTCGCCTTGCGGCTGGCCATGGCCAAAGCCCGCGCCGTCTCTGCAGTCCACCCGGACGCCGTAGTGATCGGATCCGATCAAGTGGCGGATCTCTCGGGACAACCGCTGGGCAAGCCAGGCACACACGAGAAAGCGGTCGCCCAGCTGCAACGGATGCGGGGCCACAGCGTCGTGTTCCAGACCGCGGTGGCAGTGGTTTGCGCCGCCACGGGGTTTGAAAAGGTGGAGTTGGCCCCGGTGGAAGTTCGCTTCCGCGACCTGTCCGATGCGGAGATCGAGCGCTACCTGCTCGCCGAGCAACCGTACGACTGCGCCGGCAGCGCCAAAAGCGAAGGATTGGGCATCAGCCTGCTCGACAGCATCCAAAGCGATGACCCGACAGCGCTGATCGGCCTGCCGCTGATCCGGACCTGTCGCATGTTGCGCGCCGCCGGAATGGAACTGCCATGACAGCCGGATCGACCGGCACGCTCTACCTGGTGCCCGCACCGCTCGACTTCGGCTGCGACATCCAAGCCCCCCTGGATCAATCCCTGCCTGCCGCGACATTGCAGGCGGCGTCGCAAATCACCCACTGGATCTGCGAGAACGCCAAGAGTACCCGCGCATACCTCAAGCGCGTTGATGCGTTGTTCCCCCTGAAGCTGCCGCTGCAGTCGCAGCAGATCGACGAGTTGCCGCGCGAAGTGCACAAGAAAGGCGACCATGGTGCAGACGGCCATGTGACCTTCGACGCCCGCACGTTGCTGACGCCCGCTTTGGCGGGCAACGACATGGGCCTGGTGAGCGAGGCGGGCATGCCTGCGGTGGCGGACCCTGGCAGTTCGGTGGTGCGTGCCGCGCACGATTGCGGGCTGAGGGTGGTGCCACTGGTGGGCCCCGTGTCGCTCTTGCTGGCGCTGGCGTCGAGCGGTCTCAATGGACAGGGTTTTGCTTTTGCAGGCTACCTGCCGCAGGATCCGGCCCAGCGCACCCAGCGCATCCGCGAACTGGAAGCCCTGGCGCTCAAGCAGGGACAAACGCAACTGTTCATCGAGACCCCGTACCGCAACGCCGCGCTGTGGCAGGCCCTGGTACAAACCTTGCAGCCCAATACCCGGCTGGCGATTGCCAGCGGGCTCACACTGCCGCAGGCGCGCACGGCAAGCCGGCTCGTGCGCCAATGGCGACAGCAAATGGAAGTGCCCGATAACCGGATACCGGCCGTCTTTGCCATCGGGCGCTAGGCCCGATCAACAGATCTCCGGGATTCCAACCGCTCATCCGGACCGCCGGGCACCGATCCCGGCCCGGCGGCAGACCCGGATAGCGAGCCCTCAGCGGATGGCCGGTGCGCCCTTGATGGCCTGCACGGCCGTCTGGCCCATGGCAGCGCCGAATTTTTTGACCAGCCGCTCAGCAACGTTGTCGCGGCGGGTGTAGTCGATGATGTCTTCCGCCTTGACGACCTCGCGTGCCACATAGTCGAGGTTGCCCAGGTGGTCGGCCAACCCCATTTCCACCGCCTGCTGGCCGGTCCAGAACAGGCCGCTGAAGGTGTCCGCCGTGGGCTTGAGCCGATCGCCGCGCCCTTCCTTGACCACATGGATGAACTGCTGGTGGATCTGGTCCAGCATGGCCTGCGCATAGGCGCGCTGCTTTTCGGTCTGCGGGCTGAACGGGTCGAGGAAGCCCTTGTTCTCGCCCGCCGTCAGCAGGCGACGCTCCACACCCAGCTTTTCCATCGTGCCGGTGAAGCCGAAGCCATCCATCAGCACGCCGATGCTGCCGACGATGCTGGCCTTGTCCACGTAGATCTCGTCGGCGGCGGCGGCGATGTAATAGGCGGCCGATGCGCAGGTTTCCTCCACCACGGCATAGACGGGCTTGTTGTACTTGGCCTTCAGGCGAATGATCTCGTCATTGATGATGCCGGCCTGCACCGGGCTGCCGCCCGGCGAGTTGATGAGCAGCACCACGGCCTGCGATCCGGAGTCTTCGAAGGCACTGCGCATGGCCGCCACCACGAACTCGGCGCTGGCTTCGGCCCCCGCGGCGATCTCACCCTTGATGTCCACCACCGCCGTGTGGGGCGTGCTCTTGCTCGTGCTGGTAGCGTCGCGCGCCAGCAACACCCAGGCCACGGCAATCAGGAAGACCAGCCACGCCAACCGGGTAAAAATGCGCCAGCGGCGTGCGGAGCGCTGCTCGGACAAGGTCGCGAACACCAGCTTTTCCAACACGTCACGCTCCCAGCCTGGCATCTTCGCAGGGTCTTTTGCTTCTTTTTCAGTAGCAGTCTGTGCCCACAGATCGGGCGCTGGCGGGGGAGTCTGCCCAGAACCAAAAGGTTCGGGCCGGGTCGGTTCGGTCATTTGTCAGAATTCGACAGGTTGCAAGTGGGGTTCAGTATGCCAGCGCACTACGCCCTGGCCTTCGGAGAGTTGGATCTTCACCAGGCCACCGCGGCACGGGCCACCCGCGCAAGCGCCCGTATCGGGCCGATAGGCGGCGCCGTGCGTGGCGCACAGCAGCCACTGGCCGGTGTCGTCGAAGAATCGGTCCGCCTGGTAGTCCATTTCCATCGGCACGTGCGTGCAACGGTTCAGGTAGGCATGGGGCCGGCCTTCGAAGCGCACGGCAAAGGCGCGGCAGGCCTGGCCGGCGTATAAAACATCGAAAGCAACGGCCTGCCCGCCGTCCACCAGATCGGCGCTGGGGCACAGGTCGATGGGTTGCAAGGAAGGGGCCATGGCAAGGTACCGACGATGGGCTGGCGGGCGGCTGCAGCGTCAGGCGTGCCGCAAAAGCCAGGCGTGCAGTTCCGGTACGGAATGCATGACGGCCAGGGGTTGGAGGCTGTCGAACTCGCCGGGCTCGTGCGCTCCGTAGCTCACTCCCACGCTGGAGCACCCGGCCGACAGGGCCATCTGCAGGTCGTGGGTGGTGTCGCCGATCATCAACACGCGTTCCGGCGCCACATCGAACTCGGCCATCAATTCCTGGAGCATGAGCGGATGCGGCTTGCCAGCGGTTTCGTCGGCCGTGCGCGAACCATCGAACATGCCCCGCAGCGCCACGGTGTGCAGCACCTCGTCCAGGCCGCGCCGGCTCTTGCCGGTCGCCACGGCCAGCAAGTGCCCTCGTGCACGCAGGTCTTCCAGCATGGGCAGCACGCCGGCAAACAGGCTCAGATCGTCCTGGTGCTTGAGGTAGTGGTAGCGGTAGCGATTGCCCAGTTCGGCGTGTCTTTCCGGCGGCACGTCGGGTGCGGCGTGGGTCAGCGCCTGCATGAGACCCATGCCGATCACCCAGGCCGCGGCCTGATCGGTCGGAACCGTGCCGCCGACGTCGCGCACGGAGTCCTGAATGCAGCGCACGATGATGGCGGTGGAGTCGTACAGGGTGCCGTCCCAATCGAAAGCGATGAGGTCGAAGCGGCGGCGTGGGGTCGTGGGCATGGTGTTCAGGCAGTGGCGGCGGTGAATTGCGCCAGATCAGGCGGCAACTCTGCGCGCAGTTCGATGCGCTCGCCGTGGGAGGGATGAGCGAACTGTAACCGCCACGCATGCAGGAACATGCGCTTGAGGCCGTGCTTGTGCAGCCGCTTGTTGAGTTCGAAGTCGCCGTATTTGTCGTCGCCCGCGATCGCATGGCCCTGGCTGGCCAGGTGCACGCGGATCTGGTGGGTGCGTCCGGTCTTAATGGTGACTTCCAGCAGACTCATGGCCGGCAGCCCCTCGGCCGCGCGCGCCGGCAGGTGGCTGCGCACTTTCACGAGGGTGATGGAGCGCATGCCGTCCGGGTCTTCCGGCGTGGTCACCCGCACCCGCCGCTCGCCATCGGCCTGCAGATACTTGTGCAGGGGCGTGTCGATCACTTTCTTGTTGGCGGCCCAGGTGCCGGGCACCAGGGCCAGGTAGGTCTTGCCGGTTTCCCGCTCCCGGAACTGGTCCTGCAGATGCGTGAGCGCGGAACGCTTCTTGGCCACGAGGAGGATGCCCGAGGTCTCGCGGTCCAGGCGGTGCACCAGTTCCAGGAACTTTGCCTGGGGACGTGCCTGCCGCAACTGCTCGATGACGCCGAAACTCACACCGCTGCCGCCATGCACCGCCACGCCCGCGGGCTTGTCGATGGCGATCAGGTGGTCGTCCTCCAGCAGGATGGGGAATTCGCGGGCCGGCGCCGGGCGCTCGGCCTTCTCGGCCACCTTGTCCGAGATGCGCACGGGCGGCAGGCGCACCTGATCGCCCGTGGCGACCCGGGTGTCCGCGCTGGCGCGGCCCTTGTTGATGCGCACTTCGCCGCTGCGGATGATGCGGTACACGTGCGTTTTGGGGACGCCCTTCAGATGGCGTATCAGAAAGTTATCGAGCCTTTGGCCGGCAGAGTCCTCGTCGACTTCGACGATGCGGGCCGCAGCGGGGGCGGGGTTCGGGGCACGGTCCGTCGCCGGTTTGCCCCCTATAATGTGTTTCACCTGCGCGATGTTCTGTAAGTGGTTGATTTGTCTGGAGTTTAGTCCACGCAACCTTGCAAGCCGCGCAGGCAGGTCGATGCCAACGGGTGTCGTGTGCGCAGATTGCAGGCCAGATGCCTGTGGTGGCTCCCACGCCGCGCGGCCGGCTGACAAATTGAAACACCGAAACCGGAATCCCCAGTCCGCAGGCCGCCCAACAGGCAGGTTCTGCGGGCGGATCAAAGCGAAAACATGTGGGCATTGTTGGCATGGATTGTGACCCTTTGGCGAAGGCGCCTGCCTTCGGCATGGGCTCCGCAATCGCCGGCATCGCCCGTGCAGCCCGCGCCATCAGCCAAGTCTTTCATGGCAACGCTGCACACATTTCCCCTCGCCCCCATCCACGCGCCCCCGCCACGACTGCGAAGCTAGTGCTTCGCAGCCGCGTGGCTTTGCGGCAATTCCCTTCGTTTCAACGCGTCGGCCCTGGCATCCATGGCTCCTGAAGAGCCTGTGTCATTGGTTTGAATGGTCGGGACGCGCGCCGATGCAGCTTTTTCGCTGCGCGCCGCCCGGCCGACAACGAAAAGGAATCCCATCATGAAGCGGATGCTCATCAACGCCACGCAGCCCGAAGAACGCCGCCTGGCCATCGTCGACGGCCAGAAGCTGCTGGACTACGAAATCGAGATCGAAGGGCGCGAGCAGCGCAAGGGCAACATCTACAAGGCCGTGGTCACCCGCGTCGAGCCCTCGCTGGAAGCCTGCTTCGTCGACTACGGCGAAGACCGCCACGGCTTCCTGCCCTTCAAGGAAATCTCCCGCCAGTACTTCGCCGAAGGCGTCTCGGTCAGCCAGGCGCGCATCAACGACGTGATCCGCGAAGGCCAGGAACTGCTGGTGCAGGTCGAGAAGGAAGAGCGCGGCAACAAGGGCGCTGCCCTGACCACCTTCGTGTCGCTGGCCGGCCGCTATGTGGTGCTGATGCCCAACAACCCGCGTGGCGGTGGCGTGTCGCGCCGCATCGAGGGCGAAGACCGGGCCGAGCTCAAGGAAGCGATGGACCAGCTCGAATACCCCAAGGGCATGAGCATCATCGCGCGCACCGCCGGCATCGGCCGCACGGCGCCTGAACTGCAATGGGACCTGAACTACCTGCTCAAGCTCTGGACTGCCATCGACGGCGCGGCCAAGGGCGGCAAGGGCGCCTTCCTGATCTACCAGGAGTCGAGCCTGGTGATCCGCGCGATCCGTGACTATTTCAACGGCGATATCGGCGACATCCTCATCGACACGGACGACATCTACGAGCAGGCGCACCAGTTCATGGCGCACGTGATGCCCGAGCATGCCGGCAAGGTCAAGCGCTACCGCGACGACGCCGCGCTGTTCAGCCGCTTTCAGATCGAGCACCAGATCGAATCGGCCTACGCCCGCACCGTGACCCTGCCCTCCGGCGGCGCCATCGTGATCGACCACACCGAAGCGCTGGTGAGCGTGGACGTGAACTCCGCCCGCGCCATCAAGGGCGGCGACATCGAGGAAACCGCCACCCGCACCAACCTGGAGGCCGCCGACGAAGTGGCCCGCCAGATGCGCCTGCGCGACCTGGGCGGCCTGATCGTGATCGACTTCATCGACATGGAAGAGTCGAAGAACCGCCGCGAAGTGGAAAACCGGCTGCGCGACGCCCTGCGCCAGGACCGCGCCCGCGTGCAGTTCGGCACGATCAGCAAGTTCGGCCTGATGGAGATGAGCCGCCAGCGCCTCAAGCCCGCGCTGAGCGAAGGCTCCTCCATCCCCTGCCCCCGTTGCGGCGGCTCGGGCCACATCCGCGACACCGAATCGTCGGCGCTGCAGATCCTGCGGATCATTCAGGAAGAGTCCATGAAGGACAACACGGCCGCCGTGCACTGCCAGGTGCCGGTGGAAGTGGCCTCGTTCCTGCTCAACGAAAAGCGCCCCGAGATCGCCAAGATCGAACTCAAGCAGCGCGTGACCGTGCTGATGGTGCCCAACAAGACCCTGGAGACGCCGAACTACAAGCTCGAGCGCCTCAAGCACGACGACCCGCGCCTGGACCACATCGATGCCAGCTACAAGCTCGTCGAAGAAGTGGAAGACCCTACCGCCGTCACGCGCCGCTCGCAGGAGCCCACCAACAAGCAGACCCCGGTGATCAAGGGCGTGCTGCCCGACGCGCCGGCGCCGATCGCCGAGCCCCGTCCGGAAGGCGCGGCCCGCAACCCGTCGCACAGCCGACCCGCGGCAGCGGCCGCCGCTGCGGCTGCGGCGGCCACCCCGGCTCCGGCCCCCGCGCCGGCCGTGGCGCCCGCGCCCCAGGAGCAAGGGTTCTTCGCATGGCTCAAGAGCCTGTTCGGTTTCGGCGAGCCCCCACGTGCCCCGGCCCCCGTGGCCGCGCCGGCACCGGCACCGGTGGCCGAGCCCGCGCGGGAAGGCCGGCGTGAAGGCCGTGGCGGCGAACGCGGCCGCCGCGGTGAACGCAACGGCAGCGAGCGCAATGGCTCGCGCGACGGCCAACGGGAAGGCAATGGCGAAGGCCGTGGCCGCCGCGATGGCCGTGACGGCCGTGCGGAGCGCCCGGAGGGCGAAGCCCCACGCAACGGGAACGGCAACGGCCGCGGACCCCGCGACGCTGATGCACGTGGTGGCCGGGAAGGCCGCGAGGGCCGTCCGGAAGGCGAACCCCGCAATGGCGGGCGCGAGCCCCGTGAAGGCCGCGAGGGCCGTGAACCCCGCGAGCCACGCGAAGGCCGCGGCCGCGGCCGGGACGGCGAGCCCCGCCAAGCCCCGCTGAACGCCGAAACCGGCGCAGCGCTGCCTGCGACCGCTTCGGTCACCCTGGACGGTGCCGGCGAACCCGTGGAAGCTGCACGCAGCGAGCGCGGCCCCCGCCGCGAACGCGGCGAGCGCGGCGAGCGCGGTGGCCGCGGCGAGCGTGGCGGGCGTGGTGAACGCGCTCCCCGCGTCGACGAGGCCGCCGGCGCAGGCCAGGGCCCCGTGGCGGATTTCGTGGACACCTCCCCCATGGCGTCCCTGCCCGACCTGGACCTGACCGGCAACGACGCCCCCCCGGCCGCACCCGCCGCCGGAGGCGATGAGCGCCGTGAACGCCGGTCGCGCGACCGCTACGGCCGTGACCGCCGCGAGCGTGGCGAGCGGGCTCCGCGTGAAAACGGTGCGGAGCAGGAGCAGCCCGCGGGCAACCTGATGGACTTCGATGTCAGCGCGACGGCCCCTGCCGACAGCGCGCCCGCCGAAGCCTCGCAGGAACCCGCACGCCGCAGCTACTTCAACGCGTCCGCTGCCGCCGCGCCACAAGCCCACGAGCCCGTCGCCGCACCAGCCACCGATGCGCCCGTGGAATCGGCGGTGCCCCACGCGTCTGCCGTGGAGCCGGTGGCCCCTGCGCCGGTCGCCCCGCGCCCCGTCGCGGCACCCGCTCCGGTAGCGGCCCAGGTCGCGCCGGTGGCCTCCATGGCGGCCCCAGTGGCTCCGGTCGCTCCGGTGGCTCCGGTGGCGCCAACGCCCGTGCCAGCCCCCGTGCTGCAGCCTGCTGCCGCTGCTCCAGCCCAAGCCGCAGCCCCTGCCCAGCCGAATGGCGCCATGCCACGGGTCCAGGCATTCACCCTGCCGGTGGACGAGCTGAACCAGGTCGCCCAGACCTCGGGCCTGCAGTGGGTCAACTCCGATGCGGAGAAGATCGCCGCCGCGCAAGCCGCCATCGCGGCCGAACCGCGCCCGGTCCATGTGCCGCGCGAACGCCCCCCGGTGGTGGCGATCGATGAAGGCCCGCTGGTGCTGGTGGAAACGCGCCGCGACCTGCGAGACCTGACGCTGCCGTTCGAGCAGCCGCCCGCCGCCTGATGCGGCGCCGCCGGCCCGCGGTGCAATGCCCCGGGCCGGTTGTCGTCTTTGCTGGAAAGCCCGCTGCCGGGCTTTCCACTTCCCCCTCCGAGGTCACCGGACCATCGCGACCCCCATGCTGTTCCTGCTGTCTCCCGCCAAATCCCTGGACTACGACACGCCCCTGCCCGAAGGCGTCGGGCACACGCTGCCGCAGTTCGTCCCCCAGTCCACCCGGCTCATCGAAGTGCTGCGGCAGAAGTCGCCGCAGGACGTTGCCGCCCTGATGGACATCAGCGACCCGCTGGCCGCGCTGAACGTGGCGCGGTATGCCGCATGGCGTCCGAAGTTCACCGCGGCCAATGCGCGCCAGGCCGTGCTGGCCTTCAACGGCGATGTGTACGAAGGCCTGCAGGCCCGCTCGCTCACGCTGGATGAGCTGGACTGGGCCCAGCGCCATGTCGCCATCCTGAGCGGCCTGTACGGCGTGCTGCGCCCGCTGGACCGCATGCAGCCCTACCGCCTGGAAATGGGCACCCGGCTCGCCACCGATGCGGGCGCCAACCTGTACCAGTTCTGGGGCGCGTCGATTGCGGAGCACCTCAACCGGCAACTGGCGGCCGACGCCACGCCGGTGGTCGTCAACCTGGCGTCGCAGGAATACTTCAAGTCGGTGGACCGCAAGGTGCTGAAGGCGCGCGTCATCGAGTGCGTGTTCGAGGACTGGAAAGGCGGGGCCTACAAGATCATCAGCTTCCACGCCAAGCGGGCGCGCGGGCTCATGGCGCGCCATGCCATCCGGCACCAGGTGACCACACCGCGCCAGCTCGAGGGTTTTGACCTGGAAGGCTATGCTTTCGCCAGTGCCGCCTCCACGCCGGAGCGGCTCGTGTTCCGCCGCAAGGCCGCCTGAGGGCGGATGGCCCCGCGCCCCCCCCCGGCCCCGACGATCGACTGGATTCCTCTTCCCGAAACGCCAACGCCAACGCCACTGACGCCCACCACGCCATGCCCGCACGTTCCCGCCAGACCACCTCCTCCGCCCCGGCCGATGCCCCGTCCCAATCCGTGACGCCGGAGCTGCGCGAATGGATCATCGCGCAGGCCCAGGCCGGTTTTCAGGCGCCGGTGGTGCTCCAGTCCATGCTCGACGCGGGCTGGCGGGAGGACGTGGCCGCGCACGCCATGGAGCATGTGCTGCGCGACCACCTGGAAGCGCTGGCGGTGCAGCAGGGGCAGCCTCCCGCCTCGCGCGTGCCCGAGCCGGCCGTGGGCGAATCGCCGCTCTTCATCGACGTGGGCGACCGCCAGGTCGAGGTGCTCATGTCCATGGCCCAGCCCCGCGTGGTGCTGTTCGGCAACCTGCTCTCGCCCGAGGAGTGCGAAGCGCTGATCGCCGAAGCCGAACCGCGCATGGCGCGCTCGCTCACCGTGGCCACGCGAACGGGCGGCGAAGAGGTGAACGACGACCGCACGAGCGACGGCATGTTCTTCCAGATCGGCGAGAACGCAGTGGTGCGCCTCCTGGAAGAGCGCATCGCCAAGCTGGTGAACTGGCCGCTGGAAAACGGCGAAGGCCTGCAGGTGCTGCACTACCGCCCGGGCGCGGAATACAAGCCCCACTACGACTACTTCGACCCTGCCGAGCCCGGCACGCCGACCATCCTGCGCCGCGGCGGGCAGCGGGTGGCCACGCTGGTGATCTACCTGAACAACCCGGACAAGGGCGGCGGCACCACCTTCCCCGACGTGCACCTGGAGATCGCGCCGCGCCAGGGCAACGCGGTGTTCTTCAGCTACGAGCGCCCCCACCCGTCCACGCGCACGCTGCACGGCGGCGCGCCGGTGATCGCCGGCGAGAAGTGGATCGCCACCAAATGGCTGCGCGAACGCAAGTTCGAATGAAATCGGCTTGACGCCCTAGTTCTCATTGCCTCCATAGCTATTAAATTAATAGCAAACAGAAACACGGAGTTCCATGAACACCCCCGAACAATCGCAGTTGGGTCGCGCATCCGCCTATGTGGACCAGTACGACGCCGCCCTGCTCTTTCCGATTCCCCGGGCCGGCAAGCGGGCGGAGATCGGCATTGGCGACACACCGCCCTTCTTCGGCGCCGACCTGTGGACGGCGTTCGAGCTGTCCTGGCTCAACCCGCGCGGCAAACCGCAGGTGGCGATCGCCCATGTGACGGTGCCGTGCGAGACGCCGAACATCGTCGAGAGCAAGTCGTTCAAGCTCTACCTGAACAGCTTCAACAACACGCGCTTCACGGACGCCGCCGAGGTGCAGGCCCGCATCCGCGCCGACGTGAGCGAAGCCGTCTGGCGCGGGGCGGCCCATGCCGGCACGGTGGGCGTGAAGCTGCTGCAGCCCGAGCTGTTCGACCGCGAGCCCGTGCAGGAACTGGACGGCCTGCTGCTCGACCGCCTGGACGTGGAATGCACGCAGTACACGCCGGCCCCCGAGCTGCTGTCGGCCAACCATGCCGAGACGCCGGTGACCGAGGCGCTCACGAGCCACCTGCTCAAAAGCAACTGCCTGGTGACCGGCCAGCCGGACTGGGGCAGCGTGCGCATCCACTACAGCGGCCCGCAGATCGACCAGGCCGGGCTGCTGCAGTATCTGGTGAGCTTTCGCAACCACAACGAATTCCACGAGCAGTGCGTGGAGCGCATCTTCATGGACGTGTGGACGCGCTGCAAGCCGATCAAGCTGTCGGTGTATGCGCGCTACACGCGCCGCGGCGGGCTGGACATCAATCCGCTGCGCACCAGCCACCCGCAAGCCCTGCCGCCCAACGTGCGCACGGCGCGCCAGTAAGAGGGCCAACAGAACCCTGGTGGCGCCGTTGCCGTTGCGCTGCGCCTCAGTTGCTGGCGCGGCGCAGCAGGCTCACGCGCTCGGCGATGGCGTCGATGTCGAGCCCGTCTTCCACGCGCGCCAGGTACGTCTCCAGGTCGGCCACGGCCAATGCCGTGTCGCCCCGCTCCGCATGGGCCAGGCCCCGGTCCCGCCACTCGCCCCAGGCGTCGGGCAGCAGCACGATGAGCCGGTCCTGCACGGCGACCAGCCGCGCCCAGTCCTTTTGCGAGCGGTGGATCTCCTTGAGGTTGCGCAGCATGCGCGCGATCACATCGCGCGGCGGCGCCGCCTGCAGGTACAGGCCCAGCGGAATGTCGTAGTCGTCCACCAGGCCGTTGCTGCGGTGCCGGTAGGGCTCCAGGCGCTCGGACAGCTCTTCCCGCGACAGCGACTGGCCCGTGGTCGGGTCCATCACCACCTGCCCCTTGGGCAGCAGCACCTTGATCATGAAGTGACCGGGAAACGAGACGCCGCGCGCATGCAGGTCCAGCCCCTGGGCCAATTCCATCCACACCAGTGCCAGCGAAATCGGAATGCCCCGCCGCGTGCGCAGCACGGCATTGAGGTAGCTGTTCTCGGGGTCGTAGTAATCGTTGACGTTGCCCGCGAAGCCCAGGTCGCCGAAGAAGAACTGGTTGAGCGAGCGCAGGCGCTGCAGCGACGACGCATCGGCGGGCAACCGCCGGCGCAGCCGGGCAAGGAGCTGATCCACGTCGCCGAGCAACTGCTGTACGTCCAGCTCGGGATACTCGTCCTGCGCGATGGACGCCGCCGCCTCCAGCAGGGGAAACTGGTCGTCGCTGCGCACCAGCGTGGCGAAGTACTCCAGCGGAGTGGGAAGTGAATAGCTCAGGGCCATTGGAGGGTTGTAAGGGGCGTGCCGGGCCGCGTCAAGCGGGGTTCCGAAGGGACGAAACCCGGCGCGAAGGCGGTCAGCGGCGCAGCAGTTCGCGCAACTTGAGGCCCGCCGCCCAGAGCGCCCCGAAATACAGCACTGCCGCGCCGCCCATCAGCAGGGCCAGGAGCCCGGCGCGCTGCCCCTCGTGCGCCCGCAGGGCCAGCCAGTCGAAATGGCGCGCGCCCCACATCAGCAGCACCGCCAGCAGGGCGCTGGCGGCCACCACCTGCAGCGCCAGCCGGGCCCATCCGGGCTGGGGCTGGTAGGTGCCGCGCCGCAACAGGCCGATCAGCAGCCACAGCGCATTGATCAGCGCCCCGAGGCCAATGGACAGCGCAAGGCCCGCATGGTCGATCAGCGGCACCAGCGCGGCATTCAGGAGCTGCGTGACCACCAGCACCACGATGGCAATGCGCACCGGCGTGCGGATGTCCTGGCTGGCGTAGTAGCCGGGCGCCAGCACCTTGATGGCCACCAGGCCCAGCAGCCCCGCGCCGTAGCCGGCCAGGGCCAGGGCGATCTGGCCGACGTCGCTGTCCTGCAGCGCGCCATGGTGGAACAGCGTGGCCACCAGGGGCTCGGCAAAGGTGAGCAGGCCCACCGCGCACGGCACGGACAGCACCACGACGATGCGCAGCCCCCAGTCGAGCATGGACGAATAGCGGGCGGCATCGCCGGCCGCCTTGGCGGCCGCCAGCTGCGGCGTCAGCACCACGCCCAGCGCCACGCCCAGCAGCGAGGTGGGAAACTCCATGAGCCGGTCGGCGTAGAACAGCCAGGTCACGCTGCCCGGCGCGAGGTACGAGGCGATCTGCGTGTTGATCATGAGCGAGATCTGCGCCACGCCCACGCCCAGCAACGCCGGGCCCATCAGGGTGAGGATGCGGCGAACGCCCGGGTCGTGCCACGCCGTGCGAATGGCCCCGGGAGTGAGCCCGATGCGCGGCAGCAGGCCCAGCCGGAACAGCGCGGGCAGTTGCACCGCCAGTTGCGTGATGCCGCCGAGCATCACGCCGCCGGCCATGGCATAGATGGGCTCGATGCCGCGCGCGGCCAGCTGCGGCGCGCCCAGCCAGGCGGCGGCGATCATGCAGACGTTGAGCAGCACCGGCGTGGCCGCCGGCACGGCAAAGCGCTTCCAGGTGTTGAGCACGCCGGCCGAGAGCGCCACCATCGACATGAAGCCGATGTAGGGGAACATCCAGCGCGTCATGACCACGGCGGCATCGAAACCGCCCGCGCTCTGGCGCAGGCCGCTGGCGAGCAGCCACACCAGCAGCGGCGCCCCCAGCACGCCCAGCACGCAGGTCAGCAGCAGCACCCAGAACAGCACCGTTGCGACGCTGGCGATGAGCCGGCGCGTGGCATCGTCGCCGTGCTGGGCCTTGTGCGCCGCGAGCACGGGCACGAAGGCCTGGCTGAAGGCCCCTTCGGCGAACAGCCGGCGAAACAGGTTGGGAATGCGGAAAGCGACGTTGAAGGCGTCGGTGAGCGCGTTGGCCCCGAACAGCGAGGCCATCAGCAGATCGCGCACCAGGCCCGTCACGCGGGAGGCCAGGGTCAGCAGGGAAACGGTGGAGGCGGCTTTGAACAGGGACACGGCCGCGAGTGTATGCGCTGCGCTCCACCCGGCCCGCGGTACTTGGAATGCCAGCCCTTGAGGCTTCACCGAAGGGCGCCGCCTGTATCGCTTCGAAAGACCCCGGCGGCCTACCCCAAGTCGCTGGGCTATAATCGCGGGCTTTGCTGACATCATCCTCAGACACTTAAGGAAAATTTACCATGGCATCTGCCAAGCCCAAGAAAAAGAACCCCCGTCTCGCCTCCGGCCGCAAGCGCGTCCGCCAGGACGTCAAGCTGAACGCCGCGAACACCTCGCTGCGCTCCAAGTACCGTACCGCGGTCAAGAATGTCGAGAAGGCCGTCCTGGCCGGCGACAAGACCAAGGCCACCGAACTGTTTGCGAAGATGCAAGCCGTCGTCGACACCATCGCCGACAAGGGCATCTTCCACAAGAACAAGGCCGCTCGCGACAAGAGCCGCCTGTCCGCCAAGGTGAAAACCCTGGCCCTGGCCGCCTGACCTTTCAGGCAAACAGCCCGGACGGCCCTGCCGTCCGCCGTTTGTAACGGGTGCGCTGTCAGCAAAACGAAAGAACCGCCTTCGGGCGGTTTTTTTGTGCCTGAAATACGGCCAACCCAATATCCATGCGGGTTTGCGGCGGGTGATCCCCTTTTTCTCGGGCCGATTTCGTGAAACTTTGATTTTTGTCAGGGTCTTTACCTAATGGGACAATTCCCGATGTCAGGGAGCGTCAATTTTTGATAAGCGAAAGCCTGCCGATTGCGCGCAGGCTTTTTCAATTGCAATCAGTCCAACCAAATCTATGAAAAAGTCGATCAAAGCGTTGTTCGGCGCCGTTGTGGTGCTGATCCTTGCGGCCGTCCTGTTCCTGTACTGGCCGCTCTTTCCCCGCTCCGTTCCTCCTGCCGAGAACGACCAGCCCGTCGACGTCGTGATGGTGGGCGCGGGCGTGATGAGCGCCACGCTCGCCACGTACCTGCAGGAGCTGCAGCCGGATTGGAAGATCGAAGTGTTCGAGCGCCTGGACGGCGTGGCGCTGGAAAGCTCCAATGGCTGGAACAACGCCGGCACGGGCCATTCGGGCTTCGCGGAACTGAACTACACGCCCGAGCTGCCCGATGGCACGATCGAGACCAAGCGCGCCGTCGGCATCGCCGAGCAGTTCGAGGTGTCGCGCCAGTTCTGGGCGCACCAGATCGGCCGCGGCAACATGCAGTCGCCCGAAACCTTCGTGAACCCCACGCCGCACATGAGCTTCGTCTGGGGTGACGAAAACATCGAATACCTGCGCAAGCGCCGCGAGGCCCTGGTCAAGAACCCCCTGTTCTACGGCATGGAGTACTCGGAAGACCAGGCGCAGATCCAGAAGTGGGCGCCCCTGATGATCGAAGGGCGCGACCCCAAGCAGAAGGTGGCCGCCACCTTCATGCCCCTGGGCACCGACGTCAACTACGGCGCCGTGACCAGCCAGCTGGTCCAGGGCCTGCGCAAGAGCCCCAACTTCCAGCTGCACCTGCAAAACGAAGTGCGTGCGCTGCGCCAGAACGACGACAAGACCTGGAACGTGACCGTGGCCCACCTGGGCGACGGCGGCAAGGAGCGGACCGTCAAGGCCAAGTTCGTCTTCGTGGGTGCCGGCGGCGCCGCGCTGCAGTTGCTGCAGGCCTCGGGCATTCCCGAATCGAAGGATTACGCCGGCTTCCCGGTGGGGGGCCAGTTCCTGTCCATCGAGAACCCCGCACTGACCGCCCGCCACACGGTGAAGGCGTACGGCAAGGCCGCCACGGGCTCGCCCCCGATGTCGGTGCCCCACCTGGACGCCCGCAACATGGACGGCCAGCCCGTCGTGCTGTTCGGACCGTTCGCGCTGGCCACCAGCAAATTCCTCAAGCAGGGCTCTTGGTTCGACCTGTTCTCTTCCGTCACGCACGACAACCTGGTGGGCATGCTGCGTGTGGGCATCCACAACCTGGACCTGGTCAAGTACCTGCTGCAACAGGCCGAGCTGACCGATGACGACCGCCAGCGCGCGCTGCAGGATTACTTCCCCAACGCCAAGCGCGAAGACTGGAAGCTCATCACCGCGGGCCAGCGCGTTCAGGTCATCAAGCGCGACCCCAAGGAGGGCGCGGTGCTGCAGTTCGGCACCGAGATCGTGTCCGACAAGGACGGCACCATCGCCGCCCTGATGGGCGCATCGCCCGGTGCCTCCACCGCCCCGCACATCATGCTGAACCTGATGGCCAAGGCCTTCCCCCAGCAGATGACGGACACCGGCTGGAAGGCGCGCCTGAAGGAGATCATTCCTTCCTACGGCCGCAAGCTCAACGAAGACCCGGCCCTGACCAACGAGATCCGCCGCATGACCAGCAGCGCCCTGCACCTGCCCTACCTGGACGTGCCGGCCACCCTGGGCAAGACGGCGGCGACGGCGGCCGGCGCAGCGCCCGCGCAGCCCAAGGCGCCGGAGGCCGCAGGCCCCAAGACGAACAAGGAAATGCAGGCGCTCTGACGCCTGCGCCCCGCCTGCGCGGCTCCGGCCGCGCCTGATCGCCCCGCTACTGCGACGCCGCAGTGCGGGGCTTTTTCCATGGCGGCGCAGGCCATCTGCGGTGGGTCGGCTCGGATTGGGTCGGGCGTCGAAAGCGCGGATCGCAAGGCGCTCCCCAGCCCGCCTTCCGACGCCCATGAAAAAAGACCCCGAAGGGGCCTTTGACGTTCTTTTCGGCCGCCCCTGATGCCGGGGCGCTGGGGCATGGCGCCGTCAGCCTTTGCGGGCGGTACCGGGCGCTTCGTCGGGCAGCAGACAGGCCTCGGCCACCTGCAACTGGTTGTCGCGCGCGAAGTTCATGACGAAATCCCAGGCCATGGGCTCGTGGCCCTGCAGGTCGCGGTGCACGATCACGCACTTGATGCCATTGAGCGTGGTGGGCACGCACCAGGGCGAATAGCTCAGGTGGCTGCCGGGGCGGGCGCCACCGGGACGGAATTGGCTCATGACCCCCGCCAGGCGCTCCGCCCAGTCGCTGGGGCGGAAGGTTTTCCCGTCGAGGGTGATGCCCTGGATGAAAACTTCTTTGGAGGTGGGGGAAACCATCAGGATCGGGGGTCGTTGGGGGGAAGTCGCCGCAGGATCGCCGCATGGCGCGCCACAGGCCGGCATTCTAACTCTTATATAAGAGCTAACCCATCCAAAGACCCCTGGATCGGCGCTGGCCAGCGCATGGCTGTGATGCGCAATCGTCAACAGCCATGCAAAGCCCTGCCCCTAGAATCGTGCTTCGTTTTGCCGGCCACGAGCCGGCTCAGCCCCCTCCCCCTTTCGCACTGCCCTTCTCTGGAGATTTCCGCATGACCGCTTCCGCCCCGGCCGCTTCGCCCCACGTGATGAACACCTACGGCCGCCTGCCGATCGCGCTGGAACGTGGCCAGGGCGTGCGCGTGTGGGACGTGAACGGCAAGCAATACATTGACGCGCTCGGCGGCATCGCGGTCAACACGGTGGGCCACAACCACCCCAAGCTGGTGCCCGCGCTGCAGGAGCAGATCGCCAAGCTGATCCACAGCTCCAACTACTACCACGTGCCCCTGCAGGAGCAACTGGCCGCCCAGCTGGTGGAGCGCTCGGGCATGACCAACGTCTTCTTCTGCAACTCGGGCCTCGAAGCCAACGAAGCCGCGCTGAAGCTGGCCCGCAAGTTCGGCCACGACAAGGGCATCGACAAGCCCGTGGTCGTGGTCTATGAAAAAGCCTTCCACGGCCGCTCGATCGCCACGCTGTCGGCCACCGGCAACCCCAAGGTGCAGGCCGGGTTCGGCCCGCTGGTGGAGGGCTTCATCCGCGTGCCGATGAACGACATCGACGCCATCCGGCAAGCCACCGAAGGCAACCCGAACGTGGTGGCCGTGTTCTTCGAGACCATCCAGGGCGAAGGCGGCGTGAACCCCATGCGCATCGACTACCTGCAGGAGCTGCGCCAACTGTGCGACGAGCGCGACTGGCTGATGATGATCGACGAGGTGCAGTGCGGCATGGGCCGCACCGGCAAGTGGTTCGCGCACCAGTGGGCCGGCATCGTGCCGGACGTGATGCCCCTGGCCAAGGGCCTGGGCTCGGGCGTGCCGATCGGCGCCGTCGTGGCCGGCCCCAAGGCCGCGAACATCTTCGCGCCCGGCAACCACGGCACCACCTTCGGCGGCAACCCGCTGGCCATGCGCGCCGGCGTGGAAACCATCCGCATCATGGAAGAGGACGGCCTGCTGCAGAACGCCGCCGTCGTGGGCGCGCACCTGAAGGCCGCGCTGGAGCGCGAACTGGGCGGCCTGCCCGGCGTGAAGGAAATCCGCGGCCAGGGCCTGATGATCGGCGTGGAACTGACCAAGCCCTGCGGCGCGCTCATGGGCCGCGCGATGGAAGCCGGCCTGCTGCTGTCCGTGACGGCCGATACCGTGATCCGCATGGTGCCGTCGCTCATCCTCACCCAGGCCGAGGCCGACGAAATCGTGGCCCTGCTGGTTCCCCTGGTCAAGGCGCTGCTCGCCGAATGAACGTTCCGTTATGAAGCATTACCTGCAATTCAACGATCTCACTGCCGACGAGTACGCCTACCTGTTCAGCCGCGCGGCCGTCATCAAGGGCAAGTTCAAGAGCTACGAGAAGCACCACCCGCTGACCGACCGCACACTGGCCATGATCTTCGAGAAGGCCAGCACGCGCACCCGCGTGAGCTTTGAGGCCGGCATGTACCAGCTGGGCGGCAGTGTGGTGCACCTGACCACCGGCGACAGCCAGCTGGGCCGCGCCGAGCCCATCGAGGACAGCGCGAAGGTCATCAGCCGGATGGTGGACCTGGTGATGATCCGCACCTACGAGCAGACCAAGATCGAGGCCTTCGCCGCCCACTCCCGCGTGCCGGTCATCAACGGGCTGACGAACGAGTTCCATCCCTGCCAGATCCTCGCGGACATCTTCACGTACATCGAGCACCGCGGCACCATCCGGGGCAAGACCGTCGCCTGGGTGGGCGATGGCAACAACATGGCCAACACCTGGCTGCAGGCGGCCGAGCTGCTGGGCTTCACCGTGCACGTGAGCACGCCGCGCGGCTACGAGATCAATGAGAAATTGGCCCTCGGCGCAAATGGTTCTAAGGCACATAGCTATAAGTTCTATAGCAACCCGCTGGAAGCCTGCGCCGGCGCCGATCTGGTGACCACCGACGTGTGGACCAGCATGGGCTACGAGGCCGAGAACGAAGAGCGCAAGAAGGCCTTTGCCGACTGGTGCGTCGATGCCGAAATGATGGCGGCGGCCAAGCCGGACGCCCTGTTCATGCACTGCCTGCCCGCCCACCGTGGCGAGGAAGTCGAGGCCGACGTGATTGACGGCCCGCAGTCCGTGGTGTGGGACGAGGCCGAAAACCGCATGCATGCGCAGAAGGCACTCATGGAATACCTGCTGCTCGGCCGCATCACCAGCTGATCGCCGAAATCGCCACGCCCTCCTCCGCCCCAGCCGCCGCCGCATGAAGCCCAGCCAAGGTGAACTGCTGGCGCGCTGGCAGGCCCTGGGCGCCGCGCTGGAGCGCGCCGGCCCCGCATGGACCGCCGAGGGCCGGCGCCTGCTGCGCCACTGGAGCCGCTGGCCCCGCGCCTACCACGACACCCGCCACCTGCACGCCTGCCTCCTGCACCTGGAGGCCGTGCAGGCCGCCCAGCCGACGGCGCTGCAGCAGCCGCACGCGGTCGAGCTGGCCCTGTGGTTCCACGACGCGATCTACTGGCCCTGGAGCGGACACAACGAAGAACGCAGCGCGCAATGGGCGCGTCGGTTCCTACTGGCCCAGCGGTTGCCCGAGGGCCTGGTGCAGACGGTGGAGCGCCACATCATGGACACGCGCCACAACCCCGATGCGCCACTGGAGGGCGACGCGTGCTGGGTGGGGGACATCGATCTCGCCGTGCTGGGCGCCCCGCCCGAGGTGTATGGCGAATTCGAGCGCAACGTGCGGCGCGAATACCGGCTCGTGCGCTGGCCGCGCTACGTGGCGGGGCGCACCGCGGTGCTGCGGTCGTTCATGGATCGGCCACACGTCTACGCGACCCCCTGGTTCAGGGCGCAACGCGAAGCGCAGGCACGTGCCAATCTCCAGCAGGCCGTTGCGGCGCTCGGGCGGGGTGTGCTGTTCGGCGAATGATTTTTCGAACAGCGTCTGGCGCCACCGAACCCGACAGGAGAACCGCCGAATGAGAGCTGAAACATCCAAGGCCATACGGCAATGACCATCAAGCACTTCCTGGCTTCGGCCCTTTTTGCAGGCGCAGGCATCGCTTCGTTCGCCTCTCCGACGAGCGATTTCGACAGGACGCTCCAGCCCAAGAAATACCGTCTCGGCCCGATCAAGTCAGTCGTGGTGCAGGACCGCACTGCCAAGGGTTTCGGCGCGGAGGCCGACTGCGGGCACCTGGCGATCGACGAGAAAAGGGTGCGTTTCTTTTTGGCGAATGCCCGGTTCCGCAGCGAGTATCAATACAGCCAGGAACTGCAGACCGGCGATTGCAACGCACAGGCCAGGGTGATATTCCAGGATGGCCGAATCGCCAAAGTCTCCATCGACAACTGGACGGGGTGGGGCGCGATCACGGCCCGGGGAGCGACCTACTTTATGCGGTGCGAAGCCTGCACCGACATCCTGGAAAGCAGCTTTCCATTCGATGCCCGCAAGCCGGCCCGGCCCTGAGTCGGTCTGGAGGTCTAACGCACCAAAGCATTCCTTCGAATGGCTTGTCAGAAAAGCGCATCGGACCGGGGCTGCCACCACCATCACGCCATGACCATTTGCCTGCCGCAACGCTTGCATCACGCAAAAATCGCAGCCTTCATTTCGATGCCTGCATTGGCGATTGCCTGCAACGTTGCAACCGCAGCGCCACAGGCCACGACCACCCGCTGTGGCTGGTTCGATCAGCCGACACCCGGAAATGCAACGCTCGTGGACAAAGCGGGGGAATGGACGGTGGGAATGCAGGGCGGCCACCAAGCCGAAGGTGACTGGCCCGTGTTTCCCAAAAACAGGTGGGTGGCAACCGGATCGGGCAGCGCAGGATACGGTTGCGCGTGCCTCGAAAGCAGCACGCGCGCCGATACGAAGGAAGTGACCCGAATCGTCTCGTGGCGTGCGTTGCCCCTGAAGACCTGCCGACGCGACAAGGCGCTGATGGGAAAGGAGCCGGAAAACCCTCTGCGCCAGCCATGAAACATGGGGGCGTTCCGCCGATGCCGCCCTACTTCGGCACCGAAGAACGGCTGCCCGGCATCTGCACGACCTGCTCCTGGCCCACCGCACCGCCGCCCGTTCCGCAGCCGCCCGAATCGCAGCTGCTGCAGCCCCCGCAGCTGCTCGACTGCGCCAACGCCGGGTGCACGCGGTCCAGGCGGGCGCGCCAGCGGGCGGGCATCCACTTCCACACCATGTAGGCCACGGCGAGGGCGACGATCACGCCGACGATGATTTCCTGGGCCATGGGCTCAGCCTCCTCCCAGCGCCAGGGCCAGGCGATACGTGATGAAGCTGGCGGCGTACGCCAGCGCGAACAGGTAGCCGGTCATCAGCAGCGGATAGCGCCAGCTGTTGGTCTCGCGGCGCACGGCGGCGATGGTCGAGATGCACTGCGGCGCGAAGACGAACCACGCCAGCAGCGACAGCGCCGTGGCCAGCGACCAGCTCTGGGCGATCAGCGGGCCCAGTTGGGTGGCCACTTCCTCGCCGGTGGCCGAGAGGGCATACACGGTGCCCAGCGCCCCCACCGCCACTTCGCGCGCGGCCATGCCGGGCACCAGGGCGATGGCGATCTGCCAGTTGAAGCCGATCGGCGCCACCAGCACCTCCAGCACGCTGCCGATGCGGCCGGCGAAGCTGTACTGGATGGCCGCGCCGGTGGCGCCCTCGGGCGGCGCGGGATAGGTGGACAGGAACCACAGCAGGATGGTGACGGCCAGGATGATGCCACCCACGCGGCGGATGAAGATCAGCGCGCGCTCGTACAGGCCCTGCGCCAGGCTGCGCACACTGGGCCAGCGGTAGGCGGGCAGTTCCATCAGCAGCGGCGCGTGGCCGGCGCCCCGGCGCGCGAGGCGGGCGACCGCCGCCACGGCCATGGCGCTCACGATGCCGCCGAAGTACAGCGCGAACAGCACCAGCCCCTGCAGGTTGAACACGCCGCCCACGGTCTGCTCGGGGATGAACGCGCCGATGAGCAGGGCATACACCGGCAGGCGCGCGGAGCAGGTCATGAGGGGCGCGATCATGATCGTGACCAGCCGGTCGCGCCAGTGGGTGATCGAACGCGTGGCCATCACGCCGGGCACGGCGCAGGCAAAACTCGACAGCAGCGGAATGAACGACCGCCCCGACAGTCCCACCGTGCCCATGACGCGGTCGAGCAGGAAGGCCGCTCGCGGCAGGTAGCCGGAGTCTTCCAGCGCCAGGATGAAGAAGAACAGGATCAAAATCTGCGGCAGGAACACCAGCACCCCGCCCGCGCCCGCCAGGATGCCATCGGTGAGCAGGCTGCGCAGCACGCCGTCGGCCATGTGCGCATTGATCCAGGCCGACAGCCCATCCACGCCGGCCTTGATGGCGTCCATGGGCATCGCGGCCCAGCTGAAAACGGCCTGGAACATGAGGAACAGCGTCACGGCCAGCAGCAACAGGCCCCACACCGGGTGGAGCACCACGGCGTCGATGCGATCGTCGTTGCGCAGGCTGACCGCAGGCTCGCGCACGGCGGCGGCCATGATGCGGCGCACTTCCTGGTGCAGTTGCAGTACCTGGGCGCGCAGGTCCACGCCCTCCGCCCGGTGCACGGACGCCGTGCCCGCCAGCGCCTGCGGCGCCTGGGTGTCGAGCCACTGCAGCAATTCCTGCGCGCCGTCGCTGCGCACGCCCACGGTGGACA
Organism: Acidovorax sp. BLS4; assembly: GCF_032929295.1. Classification (NCBI taxonomy): domain Bacteria; kingdom Pseudomonadati; phylum Pseudomonadota; class Betaproteobacteria; order Burkholderiales; family Comamonadaceae; genus Acidovorax; species Acidovorax sp. BLS4. Next base: position 2,125,320 of record NZ_CP136797.1, on the reverse strand, counting down.
GCACCGGCATGCCGAGTTCACGTGAGAGCGCTTCGCGGTCGATCTCGATGCGCTGGCGCGCCGCCATGTCGCTCATGTTGAGCACCAGCACCATCGGCAGCCCCAGCGCGCGGGCCTCCAGCACCAGGCGCAGGTTCAGGCGCAGGTGGGTGGCATCGGTCACGCAGACCAGCAGGTCGGGCACGGCCTCGCCGGGCCGCTCGCCGGTGACGATGTCGCGCGTGACGGCTTCGTCGGCGCTGTGGGCGTTCAGGCTGTAGGCACCGGGCAGGTCCAGCACGCGCACGCGGCGGCCGCTGGCGGTGTGCAGCAGGCCTTCCTTGCGCTCGACGGTCACGCCGGCGTAGTTGGCCACCTTCTGGCGGGCGCCGGTGAGCAGGTTGAACAGCGCGGTCTTGCCGCAGTTGGGATTGCCCAGCAGCGCGATGCGCAGGGGCGACGTGGCGGCCCCGCTCATGCGGGCGCTCCGGCCTGCACATGCACCAGCGCGGCCTCGTGGCGGCGCAGTGCGAAGGTGGCCTGACCCACGCGCACGGCCAGGGGATCGCCGCCGGGGAAGCCGCTGGCCACCACGCGCACGGGCTCGCCAGGCAGAAAGCCGATTTCCATGAGGCGCTGGATCACCGCGCGTTCCTGTTCGTTGCGGGCCGGCTGCAGCGCCGTCACATGGGCGTGCACCTGCCGCGGGAGGCGGTCCAGGCCCGTGGCGGCGGGCAAGGCGGTGCCTGGGGCCAGTGCAGGGCCCGAAGATTCTTCAGTCATCTTCATCGGATTGTTATGAATGAGTTTAGTTCTCATTTTAGGCCGCATCCTTTCGGCCGGCTTGAGGCGCATCAGCCCCGGATGCGATGCGCTGCCGGGCCAGCCCATGCGCCCCAGCCCGCACAATGCCGGTTTTGCGCCGATATGCACCCCCTGACATGACCCATCCCTGCCTGAGCTGCGGCGCGTGCTGCGCCAGTTTCCGTGTCGATTTCTCGGTGCATGAATCGCAGGAGACGGGTGGCAGCGTGCCGCAGGGCCTGGTGGTGGAGGTGACCGACCAGTTGCGCCGCATGCGTGGCACCGACCACACGTCGCCGCGCTGCGCCGCCCTCACCGGCACCGTCGGCGTGCGCGCCGCCTGCGGCATCTACGAATGGCGGCCCTCGCCCTGCCGCGAGTTCGAGGCGGGCAGCGATGCCTGCCGCCGTGCACGCCAGCGCCATGGCTTGGCGGCGCTGCCGTACAGCGCGATCTACTGATTGGGGATGGATCGCACCAGCCGCGGCGCAGGCCGCTGGTGCTACGCGGGCACAGGCAGGCCGCCGACCTGGCCCTTGAACTCCTGCAGCGAAAAATACGAGTGCATGTGCCGCACGCCCGGCAGGCGGTGCAGGCGGCGCTGCAGCAGCTCGGAATAGGCGTCCAGGTCTTTCGCGACCACGACGAGCATGAAGTCCTCCGGGCCCGAGATGCCGTGGAACATGACCACCTCGGGGATCGCGCACACCGCCTCTTCGAAGGCCTGGGACGAGATCTCGGTCTGGTGGTCGATGCCCACCATCACGAACGCCATCACCCCGAAACCCAGCGCACGCCGGTTGAGGCCCGCGTGGTAGCCGCTGATGACGCCGTCGTCTTCCAGCCGCTTCACGCGCCGCCAGCACGGCGACTGGGACAGGTGCGCCATCTGCGCCAGTTCGCCCGAGGTGAGCCGGGCATTGCCCTGCAGGGCTTCGAGCAATTGCTTGTCGGTGCGATCGAGGGAGGCGGCCTGCATGATTTGTTCTGTTGTCGGATTTAAAAGAATGGATTATTCAATTTTTACCGATGCAGAGGATAACCCCTTTGGAAAACACCCCCGATGCGCATAGCATGCGCGCCATGAACACGAATTCACCCCGGCTGTGGGACATTTCGGCGCCGGTGCATGCCGCCACGCCGGTCTTCCCCGGCGACACGGCCTACACGCAGCAGTGTTGCGCCACCATCGGGCCCGGCTGCCCGGTGAACGTGAGCGCCATCACGCTGTCGCCCCATGTCGGCTCGCATGCCGATGCCCCGCTGCACTACGACCCGGACGGGGCCTCCATCGGCGAGGTGCCGCTGGACGCCTTCATCGGCCCCTGCCGCGTGATCCATGCCATCGGCGCGGGGCCGCTCATCGAATGGGCGCACCTGGCCCATGCCATGCAGGACCTGCCGCCGCGCGTGCTGGTGCGCACTTATGAGCGCATGCCGGTCGATCGCTGGGACGGGGCCCTGGCCGCCTACGCGCCCGGCACCATCGAGCGGCTGGCCGATCTGGGCGTGGTGCTGGTGGGCATCGACACCGCCAGCATCGACCCGGCTGACAGCAAGACGCTGGACAGCCACCAGGTGATCCGCCGCCGCGGCCTGCGGGTGCTGGAGAACCTGGTGCTCGACGAGGTGCCGGAGGGCGACTACGAACTCATCGCCCTGCCCTTGAAGCTGACCACGGCCGACGCCTCGCCGGTCAGGGCCATATTGCGCCCATGCCGTTGATTTCATTGCCCTGATTGCTATCATTTTTAATTAAACCGAGCCTTCCATGACGACCTTGCAAGACTGCCGCGCACTCGATGCGCAGGACCCCCTGGCCCCGCTGCGCGCGCACTTCGACCTTCCCCCGGGCGGCATCTACCTGGACGGCAATTCGCTCGGCGTGCTGCCCCAAGCCACGGCGGCCCGTGTGGCCGACGTGGTGACGCGCGAGTGGGGCACGGACCTGATCCGTTCGTGGAACACGGCCAGCTGGTTCGACCTGCCCCAGCGCCTGGGCAACCAGCTCGCGCCGTTCATCGGCGCCGGTGCCGATGAGGTGGTGTGCACCGACAGCACGTCCATCAACCTCTACAAGGTGCTGAGCGCGGCACTCAACATCGCCCGTGAAGAGAGCCCGGGCCGCCGGCGCGTGGTGAGCGAGCGCAGCAACTTCCCCACCGACCTCTACATCGCCGAGGGGCTGTGCAAGGAGCGCGGCCTGGAACTGGTGCTGGTGGAGCCCGAGGAGATCACCGCCTCGCTCACCGGCGAGGTGGCGGTGCTGATGCTCACCCACGTGAACTACCGCACCGGCGCCATGCACGACATGGCGGCCCTGACGGCGGCGGCGCATGCGGCCGGCATCCTCACGGTGTGGGACCTGGCGCACAGCGCCGGCGCGGTGCCGGTCGACCTGCAGGGCGCCGATGCCGACTTTTCCATCGGCTGCGGCTACAAGTACCTGAACGGCGGCCCCGGTGCCCCGGCCTTCGTGTGGGTGCACCCGCGCCATGCCGACCGTTTCTGGCAGCCCCTGTCCGGCTGGTGGGGCCATGCGGCGCCGTTCCAGTTCACGCCCGGCTACCAGCCCGCGCCCGGCATCACGCGCTACCTGTGCGGCACGCAGCCCATCATCAGCCTGTCGGCCCTGCAATGCGGCCTGGACGTGTTCGATGCCGCGCAGCCGCTGGGCGGCATGGCCGCGCTGCGCGCCAAATCGCTGGCGCTGACGGACCTGTTCATCCAGCTGGTGCAAGCGCGTTGCGGCGACCACGGCCTGGGCTTGGCGACCCCGCGCGAACACGCCCGGCGCGGCTCGCAGGTGTGCCTCACGCGGGACGAAGGCCAGGGCCTTCACGGCCAGGGCAGCGGGGCCTACGCGATCGTGCAGGCGCTCATCGCGCGCGGGGTGATCGGCGACTTCCGCAAGGGCGACGGCGGCCAGGGCCCGCACAAGGACATCCTGCGCTTCGGCTTCACGCCGCTGTACATCGGCTTCGAAGACGTGTGGAATGCGGTCGAGCATCTTCGCCAGGTGCTCGACGGCGCCGAGTGGCAGCGCGCCGAGTTCAACCAGATCAACGCGGTGACCTGAGCCATGTGCCCCCATTCCCAATCCCCCGCGCCTGCCGGCAGCGAAGCGACCACCGGCAAGCCCGAATCCATCGTGCACGAAGAGCGGGCCCAGCTCGACTTCAGCCAGAGCATGAGCTACGGCGACTATTTGTCGCTCGATGCCATCCTCACCGCGCAGAACCCCCGCTCGCCGGCGCACGATGAAATGCTGTTCATCGTGCAGCACCAGACCAGCGAGCTGTGGATGAAGCTCATGCTGCACGAGCTGCGCGCGGCCATCGCGCTGGTGGCCAAGGACGAGCTGCAGCCGGCCTTCAAGATGCTGGCGCGCGTGTCCAAGATCATGGAGCAGCTGGTGCACGCCTGGGACGTGCTGGCCACCATGACGCCGCCCGAGTACAGCGCCATGCGGCCCTATCTGGGCAGCTCCAGCGGGTTCCAGAGCTACCAGTACCGCAGCATCGAATTCGCGCTGGGCAACAAGAACCGCGCCATGCTCCGCCCGCACGAGCACCGCGCCGACCTGCTGGCCCAGGTGCAGGCCGCCTACGAGGCGCCCTCGCTCTACGACGAGGCCCTGCGCCTGCTGGCGCGCCGCGGCATTCCGGTGCCGGACAGCCACACGGCCCGCGACTGGACCCAGCCCTACGAGGAAAGCGATGCCGTGGAGCAGGCCTGGCTGGTGGTGTACCGCAACCCGCGGCAGCATTGGGACCTGTACCAGCTGGGCGAAGAACTGACCGACCTGGAAGACGCCTTCCGGCTCTGGCGCTTTCGCCACGTGACCACGGTGGAGCGCGTGATCGGCTTCAAGCGCGGCACCGGCGGCACGGGCGGCGTGAGCTACCTGCGCAAGATGCTGGACGTGGTGCTGTTTCCCGAGATCTGGAAGCTGCGCACCGACCTTTGAAACCAAGCGGTGGCGGGCCCCGAAGGGCCGCCCCCGCGGCTCACACCGGCGCCACGACCCCGGTGCCCGCGAAGTGCCCGCCGGCGTTGGCCAGGAACTGGTTCACACTGGCCTGCACGGCCTCGGGCGACCAGCCTGCCACGTGCGGCGTGAGCAGCACGTTGTCCAGCCCGATCAGCGCCTCGGGCGGGTGCGGCTCGCTTTCGTAGACATCGAGCCCCGCGCCGGCGATGCCGCCCACGCGCAGGGCCGAGGCCAGCGCCTCGGTGTCCACCACGCTGCCCCGGGCGATGTTCACCAAGTAGCCCAGCGGGCCCAGCGCCTGCAGCACCTCGGCATTGACGGCATGGCGCGTGGCCGCGCCGCCCGGCGTGGCGCACACCAGCACGTCGCACCATTTCGCCAGTTCCAGCAGGCTGCCGAAGTACTCGTAGGCCACACCGTCGCGCGGCTTGCGGTTGTGGTAACCCACAGCCATGTCGAAGCCCGAGGCGCGGCGCGCGATCTTCTGGCCGATGGTGCCCAGGCCGAAGATGCCCAGGCGCTTGCCCGACACGTTGGGCGGCAGGCCGATGGCGTCGCGCCACACGCCTTCGCGGCACAGGCGGTCGAGCGGTCGCAGGCCGCGCACCGCGCCGATCAGCAGGCCGAAGGCGTGGTCGGCCACGCAGTCGTCGTTGGTTCCGGCGCCCGAGGCCACCACGATGCCGCGGGCGCGGGCCGCGGCCAGGTCCACGTTCTCATAGCCGGCACCCAGCACGCAGACCAGCTCCAGCGCCGGCATGGCCTCGATCTCCTGGGCGCTCAGGCCCAGCGAGCCGATGGTGAGCACCGCCCGGAACCGCCCGCCCTGGGTGACGATGGCCGCGGTGCGGTCCGCCGCCGTGGGGGCGTAGTGCAGGTCGTAAAGGGCCGCGATCTGGGCCTGGCTCTGCGGGGACAGGTGGTTGAGAACAAGCAGGGGAATGCGAGGACTGGACACGACAGGATGCTTCCATATTGATAGCTGAACGGGCAGGCGGATCAAGCGCTGCCGCCCCATTTTGCGCCAATCGACCGGGGCGCGCCACCGGGTTGCGTCACCCCCGGCGCGCGCGGCCGATCATTCCCTCACGGTGACGGTGCTGTAGCCCGCGCTCGACGTGATCTCCGATTCCGAGAACGGCAGGCGCAGCCACTGCTTGGCCCCGTAGGCCCGGGTGTAGTCGCCGTTGCGGCTGGAGGCCGGATCGTCCGACAGGGAATAGGTGAGGAACGTGTGCGCCTCCACCCCGCCGGCCGGAAAACCCACCACCTGCATGTAGCTGTTGCCGTGCGGCTGCCCGTCCATGCTGTAGCCGCCCTGCTCGATCGGGTTTTCCGAGCAGTTGATGGTGAAGTAGCCCGGATCGCCGCAGCCGCCGTACAGCGCGATCTTGCTGCCGCCGCGCGTGGCGAACAGCACGTCGCCGCGCGGCGCATCCAGCGCGAAGCCACTGCGCTGCACGCTCAGCACGGCGGCGCCGAAGGCCTGCCGCAGCGCATCGGCGGCGCTGGCGCGCAGCTCGCGCGGCGTGTTCAGCGGGTCGGCGGCGCTGAACGGCACGGCATAGAGCTGCGCAGCCGGCACCTTCACGCGGTTCCAGAACTCGTCCCACACATGCGAGCCCCGCGCCGTGGCGTTGCCGGTGTTGTTCCAGGCGCGCAGCGTGGCGCAGGCAGCGGCCACGTCCACCGTCCGGCCCTCGGCCGCGACCGTGATCTGGGGCGCCACGCAGACCAGGGAGAGGGCCTGCTCCTTGAAGCGCTCGGCGCTGAACACCCGGCTGTCGAGCACCATCTGCCGCACGATGGCGCTGGTGGCCTGCTGGCCGGCGTAGGCATCGGTTCCGGCCAGGCGCTCGAGCGCCATGGTGTGGCCCATGCGCGTGCGCAGGCTCTGCGCCTGCGTTCCGGCCGGGCCGAAGATCGCCGGAAAGCCCGTGAGCGGCGCTCTGGCGTTGGCCAGCCAGTAGCTGTCGTTCATGTTGCCCACATAGTCGTCGCGCAACAGGCTGGGCATGCGAGAAGCACCCACGGTGCCCTTTTGCGCCGAATCGCTGTCGGTCTGCCAGTCGCAGGCGCTGCGCGAGCCGTCGAAGAACGGCACGTTGGGCAGGGCCGCCGCCATCGCCTTGCCGAAGCCGGTGGTGCAGGTGGCCACCTGCTCGGTCGACACGTTGGGCACGGCGCCGATGTCGGCATACCAGGCGCGCGGGTTGCCGCGCCCCACGGCCACGGTGTTGACCCAGGGAATGGCCGATTCCTGCTTCTGGATGGCGATGAACTCGTCCAGCGAGGCCGCCTGGTTCCAGCGCATCCAGTTGCGGAAGGTGCGGAAGTTCTCGCCGTTGACGTCGCGCATGGCGAAGGCCGTGGTCTGGCTCCAGGCCAGTGCCGGGTTGAGGCCGCCCAGGTTCACCACGGGCCCGTACTCGGTCTTGTAGAGGGTGCGCGTGACATCGGTGAGAGCGCCGGAAGCGCCGCGCACCTGCACGGTGATGGGGGTGGCCGCCATCTTCACCGCCTTGCCATCGCGCACGTAGGTCGTGCGGTCGCCATCGGCCAGTTGCAGCTGGAAGACGCCGAAACGCCGCGCGGTGGAGACGGTGTGGCTCCAGGCCACGTTGTCGTTGAATCCGATCAGCACCACCGGCACGCCCAGAAACGACGCGCCGCTCACGTTCAGCTCGCCGGGAATGGTCAGGTGGGCCTGGTAGAACCGATCCGGTCCCTTCCAGTACCAGTGCGGGTTGCCGAAGAGCAGGCCGCTCGACTCGCCGGTGGCGGCGGTGCCGAAGCCGTACATGTTGCTGCCGATGCCCGCGGTTCCGCCCACCTGCAGCCGGGGCGGCTGCGTGCGTGCGGGATCGAACTGCGCCACCTTCTGGGGGGATGGCGACGCGGGCATGGCGGTCCCGGCCGTCGTGCTGGCGGCCGCACTGGGCAGCGTGGCATTCGCCAGCGGCGCCACGAAGTTGCTGTAGCCCCCGGCCAGATTGGCCGCGTACATCCGCCGCCAGATGTCCCGCGCGGTGACGGGCTGCACCCATGCCGCCGTGCGGCAGGCCGCATGGGCGGTGCCGCCGGACTGGGCCTCGCGCAGGTAGCGGTTGTAGCCGGCGGCAAAGCCGGCCACCATCTTGCGCAGGTTGTCGGGCTGGGCCGCCACCATGGCGTCCACCACGTCGCTGGAGATCACGTGGCGGTGGAAGAAATCGGAGTCGAGATTGCGCGGACGGTCGATGGTGCTTTCGTACACCAGCAGCGCATCGCCCCCGAAGTAGCGCGAGCGCTCGCCCCGGTAGGTCACGAACGAATCGGCCATCGTGCACAGGTTGTCCTGCGCCTGCGCATAGCCGTATCCGAAGCCCGCATTGCCCCAGTTGGAGGCCTTGATATGCGGCACGCCCATGGCCGTGCGCCGGATCTCCGCGCTGTAGCGACCGTTGTCGCCGCCTTCGCCGCCGCCCCCGCCGCAGGCAGCCAGCGCCGACAGCGCCAGCACGGAAAACGGCAGGCTGCCGCGCCAAAATCTCTCTCTCATGGCCTTGTCTCCTTGGGATGAGCCGCTTTTTTGGATGCGGCGAAACGGGCCCAAGGATAAGGGCTTTGCGTACAGCAGTGTACGCATCCCCTGCCGGCGTCAGGGGCGTCAGTAGTCCTGCTCGACGCTTTGCTGAAAGCACACCTTCAGCCGGTGCTCCCAGTCGTGCTTGTCGGCCTCGGGCACGAAGCTCGCTTCGAAGCTGTTGAAGGCCAGCTGGTAGGCGTGGCGCGCCGTGAGCTGCGGATCGGCCGCGAACAGCTGCGTGAAGTTGTCGTTGATGTAGCCGCCGAAGTACGCCGGGTCGTCCGAGTTCACCGTGGCCGCCAGCCCGGCATCGAGCAACTGGCGCAGGTTGTGGTCGGCCAAGTCGGGGAACACGCACAGCTTCTGGTTGGACAGCGGGCACACCGTGAGCGCGATGCGCTCCTGCGCCAGCCGCTGCATCAGCGCCGGGTCGTGCACGGCCTGCACGCCGTGGTCGATGCGCTCGGCCTTCAGCACGTCGAGCGCGCTCCAGATGTACGCCGGCGGTCCCTCCTCGCCTGCATGCGCCACGCGCCGCAGACCCAGTTCGGCGCAGCGCGCGAACACGCGCGCGAACTTCTCCGGCGGGTGCCCGACTTCGCTGCTGTCCAGCCCCACGCCGATGAAATGCGCGCGCAGCGGCAGCGCCGCCTCCAGCGTGGTCAGGGCATCTTCCTCGCTCAGGTGGCGCAGGAAGCACAGGATGAGCGCGGACGAAATGCCCAGCGCCTGGCGCGCATCGGTGCAGGCCCGGTGCAGGCCGTGGATCACGGTCTCCATCGGCACGCCGCGCGCCGTGTGCGTCTGCGGATCGAAGAAGATTTCGGCATGCACCACGTTGTCGGCCGCGGCGCGCTGCAGGTACGCCCAGGCCATGTCGTAGAAGTCCTGCTCGTGCAGCAGCACGCTGGCGCCGGCGTAGTAGATGTCGAGAAAGCTCTGCAGGTCGGTGAACGCGTAGGCATCGCGCAGGGCCTGCACGCTCGCGTACGGGAGCGCCACGCCGTTGCGCTGCGCCAGGGCGAAGATCAGCTCGGGTTCGAGCGAGCCTTCGATGTGGATGTGCAGCTCGGCCTTGGGCATGCTGCGCAGCAGCGCGGGCAGGCGCTGGGCGGGAATGGGGGGGACCTTGAACATCGGCGGACTCCAGAAAGGGATGCCGCGCGCCCGATCGGGGCGGCGGTACGGCAATGATGCCTTGTCCGCGGCCCGCCGCCATCGGCGCCTGCCCCGGGCCAGGCAGGCCGCGCCAGGCCGGCAAGCGCGCCGGCCTGGATTCGCTGGGGGATCGCTTACTTCTTGTCGCCGCCGGGCACGGTGCCTTCGACGCCCTTCACGTAGAAGTTCACACCGCCCAGGAACTTGTCGTCGGCCACCGCGTCCTTCGCCAGCACTTCCTTGCCGGTGTTGTCGGCGATCGGGCCCTTCCAGATCGAGAAGCTGCCATCCTTGAGGCCGGCCTTCACCTGCTCGACCTTGGCCTTGGTGTCGGCGGGCACGTCCTCGGCGATGGAGACGAGATCGATCGCGCCTTCCTTCACGCCCCACCAGCTCTGGCCGGTCGTCCAGGTGCCGCCCAGCGCATCCTTGGTGGCCTTGATGTAGTAAGGGCCCCAGTTGATCACGGCCGAGGCCAGGTGGGCCTTGGGACCGTAGGCGGTCATGTCGGAATCCCAGCCAAAGGCGCGCTTGCCTTTTTCCTGCGCGGTCTTGAGCACGGCGGGCGAGTCGGTGTTCTGGAACAGCACGTCGGCGCCGCCGTTGATGAGCGACGTGGCGGCCTCGGTTTCCTTCGGGGGGCTGAACCATTCGTTCACCCACACCACCTTGGTCTTGATCTTGGGATTGACCGACTGCGCGCCCAGCGTGAAGCTGTTGATGTTGCGGATCACCTCGGGGATCGGCACCGAGCCCACGACGCCCAGCGTGTTGGTCTGCGTCATGGCGCCGGCGATCACGCCGGCCATGTAGGCGCCCTCGTAGGTGCGGCTGTCATAGGTGCGCACGTTCTCGGCCGTCTTGTAGCCGGTGGCGTGCTCGAACTTCACGTCCTTGAAGTCGGGGGCGATCTTCTGGATCGACTCCATGTACCCGAACGTGGTGCCGAAGATCAGCTTGTTGCCCTGCGAGGCCATGTCGCGCAGCACGCGCTCGGCGTCGGCCGACTCGGGCACGCTCTCCACGAAGCTGGTCTGCACCTTGTCGCCGAACTCCTTCTCGATCGCCTTGCGGCCGTTGTCGTGCGCGAAGGACCAGCCGCCGTCGCCCACTGGGCCCACGTAGGCGAACGCGATCTTCAAAGGCTCGGCCTTCGCGGCGGGCGCGGACGCAGCGGGCGCCGGAGCGGCGGCCGGCGCTGGCGCGGGCTCGTCCTTCTTGCCGCAGCCGGCCAGGGCGGCGGCGGCCACGGCGGAAAGCGCGGCCACCTTGAGCAGCGAGCGTTTGTGCAGATCGGTCATGTCGGTTCCTTCGAGGAAAAAAGTGAGGGGAAAGGCAACGAAAAAATAAATTATCGGGGGCCCGTGCAGCACCGCGCGGGCCGTGTGGGTCACGACCCGGGATGGAACGGCTTGCCGAGCGAGGCCGGCATGTTCACGCGGATCCAGGCCGGGTTGCGCGAGATCAGCGCCAGCACCACGATGGTGGCCACGTAGGGCAGCATGCTCAGCAGCTGGCTGGCCACCTGCACGCCCGTGGCCTGCAGGTGGAACTGCAGCATGGTCACGCCGCCGAACAGGTAGGCACCAAGCAACACCCGTGCCGGCCGCCAGGTCGCGAAGGTGGTGAGGGCCAGCGCGATCCAGCCGCGGCCGGCCACCATGCCCTCCACCCACAGCGGCGTATAGACCGTGGAGATGTACGCGCCCGACAGCCCGCAAAGCGCCCCCCCGGCCACCACCGCCGCCAGGCGGATGCGCCGCACCGGGTAGCCCAGCGCATGGGCCGACTCGGGCGACTCGCCCACCGAGCGCAGCACCAGACCGGCGCGCGAGCGGTACAGGAACCACACCAGCCCCGCCACCAGCGCCATGGTGAGGTACACGAGGGGGTGCTGGCGGAACAGCGCGGGCCCGACGATGGGCAGGTCGCCCAGCCCGGGCACGGCGTACTTGGGCAGCTCCGGCAGCTTGGCCTGCACGTAGCGGATGCCCGCGAAGGCGGAAAAGCCCACCCCGAACAGGCTCAGCGCCAGGCCCGTGGCGTACTGGTTGGTGTTGAGCCAGATCACCAGCACGCCGAAGATGGCCGCCAGGAACGCCCCCGCCGCCATGCCGGCCGCGAAGCCCAGCCAGGTGTTGCCCGTGTGCACCACGGTGGCGAAGCCCGCGATGGCGGCGCAGAGCATCATGCCCTCGGCCCCCAGGTTGACGATGCCGGCCTTCTCGTTGATGAGCAGGCCCAGGGCGGCGATGGCCAGCACGGTGCCCGCGCTCAGCGTGGCGCCCAGAAGCAGTGCGTACGATTCCATTTAAGCGGCCCTCCCCTGGGACCCGACCCACCGCACGCGGTAGGCGATGAGCGTGTCGCACGCCAGCAGCGTGAACAGCAGCAGGCCCTGGAACACGCCCGTGAGCGACTTGGGCAGGCCCAGGCGCGACTGCGCCAGCTCGCCGCCGATGTAGAACATGCTCATCAGCACCGCCGAGAACACCATGCCCACCGGGTGCAGCCGCCCCACGAACGCCACGATGATGGCCGCGAAGCCGTAGCCCGCCGGCACGTAGGGCGTGAGCTGGCCGATGGGCCCCGCCACCTCCAGCGCGCCCGCCAGGCCCGCCGCGCCGCCCGAGATGAGCAGCGCCGTCCACAGCGCGCGGCGCGAGGAAAAGCCCGCGTAGCGTGCCGCCGCGGGGGCCAGGCCGCCCACCTGCTGCGCAAAGCCCGCCCGCGTGCGGAACAGGAACACCCACAGTGCCGCGGCGCCCGCCAGCGCCAGCAGCAGGCCGATGGACATGCGCGAGCCCTGCATGAGCCGCGGGATCTGCGTCACGCGCTCGAAGGTCTTGGTCTGCGGGAAGTTGTAGCCCATGGGGTCCTTCCACGGCCCGTAGACCAGGTAGCCCAGCACCAGCGTGGCCACGTAGACCAGCATCAGGCTCACGAGGATCTCGTTGGCGTTGAACCGGTCGCGCAGCAGCGCCGTGATGCCGGCCCAGGCCATGCCGCCCAGCACGCCGGCCAGCAGGATGGCGGGCACGATCCACGGGCCCGTGGTCTGGTCGGCCAGCAGCGCGATGCCGCCGGCCGCGACGGCGCCGATCACGAACTGCCCCTCGGCGCCGATGTTCCACACGTTGGAGCGAAAGCACACCGCCAGGCCCAGCGCGATCAGCAGCAGCGGCGTGGCCTTGACCATCAGCTCACCGATGGCGTACTGGTTCTTGACGGGCTCCCAGAAGAACACCTGCAGCCCGCGCACCGGGTCCTTGCCCAGCGCCGCGAACAGCGCCAGCCCGATGAGCACGGTGACGGCCAGCGCCAGCACCGGCGAGCCGTAGGTCCACCAGCGCGAGGCCTGGGGTCGGGCTTCAAGCTTGAGCATGGGCCGCCTCCGTTTGCGCGCGCGCCGCTTCGGCCCGGGCGAGGTGCGACTGCACGTCGGCATGCCAGAGCCCGCTCATCCATTCGCCGATGCGCTCCACCGTGGCCTCGGCGCGGGGCACCGAGGGCGACAGGCGCCCCTTGGCCACCACGTGCAGGCGGTCGCAGATTTCGAACAGCTCGTCCAGCTCCTCGCTGAGCACCAGCACGGCGCAGCCGGCATCGCGCAGCGCCAGGATCTCGCCGCGGATCTGCGCGGCCGCGCCCACGTCCACGCCCCAGGTCGGCTGCGAGACGATGAGCAGGCGCGGGTTGGCATCGATCTCGCGGCCCACGATGAACTTCTGCAGGTTGCCGCCCGACAGCGACCGCGCGGCCGCATGGGGCCCGCCCGCCTTCACGTGGAAGCGCTCGATGATGGCGCGGGCATGCGCCTGCAGCGCGCCGGTGCGGATCCAGCCGCCCGGCCCCACGCAGTTGCTGCGCGTGAGCAGCAGGTTGTGCGCCAGGCCCATGGTGGGCACGGCCCCGCGGCCCAGCCGCTCCTCGGGCACGAAATGCAGGCCCAGCGCGCGGCGGCGGCGCGGGTTCATGCGCCCGGCGGCCTGGCCGGCCACCTGCACCATCGCGGGCTGGGCGCGCGTGTCCTCGCCCGACAGGGCATAGAGCAATTCCTTCTGGCCGTTGCCGGAGACGCCGGCGATGCCCAGCACCTCGCCCGCCCGCACCTCGAAGCCGAGGTCGATCAGATCGACGCCGAACGGGTCCATGCGCGGCAGCGACAGGCCCTGCACGCGCAGCACCGTCTCGCCCAGGTGCGCGGGGCGGTGGGTGAGCGCCGGCGGCTCGGCACCGATCATCAGGCGCGACAGCGAGGCGTTCGACTCTTCGGCCGGGTTGCACACGCCCGTCACCTTGCCGCCGCGCAGCACCGTGCAGGCGGTGCACAGCGCGCGGATCTCGTGCAGCTTGTGGCTGATGTAGAGGATGCTGCAGCCCTGGCTTGCGAGCTGGCGCAGCACCACGAAGAGCTTTTCGACCGCCTGGGGCGTGAGCACCGACGTGGGCTCGTCCAGGATCAGCAGCTGCGGCTGGGTGAGCAGCGCCCGGATGATCTCCACGCGCTGCATCTCGCCCACGCTCAGGGTGTGCACGGGGCGCAGCGGGTCGATGTCCAGCCCGTACTCAGCCGCGGTGGCGGCGATGCGGCGCGTGACCTCGGCCAGCTGCAGCCGCTTGTCCAGGCCCAGCCACACGTTCTCGGCCACGGTGAGGGTGTCGAACAGGCTGAAATGCTGGAACACCATGGCGATGCCCAGCGCTCTCGCCTCCTGCGGATTGCGCACCGCCACCGGCTGGCCGTTGAAGTGCAGGGTGCCCTCGTCGGGCTTGACCGCGCCGTAGATGATCTTCATCAGCGTGGACTTGCCTGCGCCGTTCTCGCCCAGCACGGCGTGGATCTCGCCGGGCTGCACCGTGAGGGACACGCCGCTGTTGGCCACCACGGCCGGATAGCGCTTCGTGATGCCCGCCAGCTGCAGGCGCGGCACCGGCGCCGCGGCGGCGGGGGAGGTGTGGGAGGAATTCATGCGGGCGATTGTCTCTTGATTTTCAAAGGGGGTTGGGCACGAAACCGGAATGCTGCGCACGTCCTTCATGCGTTGGCCGCTATGCTTTTCGTAGCGATGCTGCCACGGTGCGCACGCTGTCGCGCAGCCACATGGCGGCGGCCGAATGGTGGGTGCGGGCATGCCACAGCTGGTAGTACATCAGGCGCGGGAAGGGCACCGGGCACGGCAGCACGGTGAGCGGCAGGCGGTCGGTGAAGCGTTCGCAGAACTGCCGCCCCGTGGTGAGCACCAGCAAGCTGGCGGCGACCATCTCCGGGATCAGGCTGAAATGGGCGCAGCGCGCGGTCACGCGGCGCTGCAGGCCCAGGGAGTCGAGGTGCGCATCGATCACGCCGCGCGCGCCGGGGTGCGTGGGCGTGGGGGCGATGTGCTCGGCGGCCAGCCACTCGTCCGTGTCCCAGCCGCGGCGCACCGCCGGGTGCGCGGGGCTCACGAGGCAGACCACCTCGTCGCCGAAAAGCCGCCCCATGTGCAGGTCGTCGGGCGGCTGGGGCCAGTTGCCGATGACCACGTCCACCTCGCCCTGCGCCAGGTGCGCGTGGTAGTGCGCGTCCGCCGACAGCGGCAGCACCTCGACCGGGCACAGCGGGGCCTCGGCCTTGAGGCGGGCCACCAGGCGCGGCAGGAAGAGCGGGTCCAGGTAGTCGCTCGCGGCGATGCGGAAGGTGCGCGTGGCGGTGCGCGCGTCGAACCCGCGCGCATCGGAGAACAGCGCCTCGGCCGACCGCAGGATGGCGCCCGCCGGCTCCACCATGCGCAGCGCGGCATCGGTGGGCAGCATGGCCGCGCCCGAGCGCACCAGCAGCGGATCGCCCGCCAGGTCGCGCAGGCGGCGCAGCGCCGCCGACACGGCCGGCTGGTGCATGCCCAGCCGCACGGCGGCCCGCGATACGCTGCGTTCAGTCAACACGGTGTGCAAGACCCTTATGAGATGGAGGTCTATCTTGTCGAAAAGGGCTTGGTCTCTCATAAGGGTGGGGGCATTCCAGCCATACGCCAACGCGTATGGCACGCCGGGCCTGCCGGTGGCGAGCGAGGGCGCAGTGAAGAAGGCAAGGGGACATCGCACTGTAGCGCCGAGGCCGCGCGACCGCGAGCCAGGCAACTACCGAGGCGGCGGCGCGGGTGGTCAGATCTCGTCGATGGCCGTCGAACGCGCGGCGCCCGGCTGCGGCGCCGGGTCGAGCGAGAAGCGGTCGCCGGTCGTCACATAGAAGCTCGCGCCGAACCGCCCCACCGGGTGGTAGTCCTGCAGCCGCACCCGCCAGCGCTCGGTGTCCACCAGGCCCTCTCGCGCGCCCAGCCACTGCACGCGGCCGATGAAGACGTAGCGGCTGGCCGTTTCCATGGTTTCGTGCAGCACGCATTCGAACGCCACGGGGGCCTCGGCGATGCGCGGCGGAGCCACGCTGCGCGAGGGCACCGGGGTGAGGCCGGCATGCACCAGTTCGCTCTCGTGCGGCGGCAGCGCATCGCCGCAGGCATGCATGCGCTGGGCCATGGCCTCGTCGGCGATGTGCACCACGAATTCGCCGGTGCGCAGGATGTTGGCGGCCGTGTCCTTGAGGCGGCCACCCTGCAGCCGGTTGATGCTCACCATCAGCACCGGCGGGTCTTCGCCCAGCATGTTGAACATGCTGAACGGCGCGGCGTTCACCGTGCCGTCCTCCCCGAGGGTGGTGATGAGCGCGATCGGGCGCGGCACGATCAGGCTGGCCATCAGCTTGTAGCGCTCGTAGGCGCCGAGTTGCGAGAAATCGATGTCCATCCGGTGTCCTTGGGGTCTGCGGCCTGCCACCTTGGCGTGGCGCCACGAAGGGACGCAGCATCCGTGCCAGGCGAAGGCGGTAAAAGGTGCCAAAGCAACGGCCGGTGTCCCGGGCATGGCGCGCGGCGCATGGCCGTTATACGCTCGCCCATATGCGCCGCCCCCCCCCGCGCCCCTACCCTGTCCCGACATGGCGCGCACACTGGCCCCAACGACCGAACCCTGCACCGCACAACGCATGACCACCTCCCGCCCGCTGCGATTCATCCGCCGGGGCCAGCCCGTGACGCTGGCCCATGTCCCCCCCGACCGCACCCTGCTGGAGGTGCTGCGCGAAGACCTGGGCCACACCGGCACCAAGGAAGGCTGCGGCGAGGGCGACTGCGGCGCCTGCACCGTGGTGCTGGGCGAGGCCGTGGACGGCCGCGTGCGCTACCGGGCCGTGAACAGCTGCATCCGCCTGGCCCACTCCATCGACGGCATGGCGCTGTGGACGGTGGAGGACCTGGACCAGGACCCGCTGCTCCAGCCCGCGCCGCCCGCCACCCCGCCCTCCAGCGGCGCCCCCTCCAGCGCGCCGGGCCTGCACCCCGCCCAGGAAGCCATGGTGCAGTGCCACGGCTCGCAGTGCGGCTTCTGCACGCCGGGCTTCGTGATGAGCCTGTTCGGCATGTACCAGAACCACGTGTGCCAGGGCCGCGCGGTCACGCGCGAGCAGGCCGTGCACGAGCTGTCGGGCAACCTGTGCCGCTGCACCGGCTACCGCCCCATCCTGGACGCGGCCGAGCGGATGGCCGCCCTGCCCCGCATGCAGGTGGACGAAGCCCAACTGCTGCCGCAGCTGGCCTCCCTGGCGAAACCGGCGCCCACGCCCGACGACGCGTACCTGGCCCCGGCCACGCTGGCCGAACTGCTGGCCGCACGCGCCGCGCACCCCACCGCCCAGGTGGTGGCCGGCGCCACCGACGTAGGCCTGTGGATCACCAAGCAGCACCGCCAGTTCGCGCAGATGCTCGACGTCACGCGGGCGCAGGAGCTGCGCCGCATCGGCACGCAGGGCGGGCGGCTGTCCATCGGCGCGGCCGTGCCGCTGGCCGACGCGTTCGATGCGCTGCAGGCCCACTGGCCCATGCTGCACCGCTTCGCCGCGCGCTTCGCCGGGCTGCCCGTGCGCAACTCCGGCACGCTGGGCGGCAACGTGGCCAACGGCTCGCCGATCGGCGACTCCATGCCCCTGCTGATCGCGCTGGGCGCCAGCGTGGTGCTGGCCAGCCTGCGCGGCGAACGCACATTGGCGCTGGAAGACCTGTACACCGGCTACCGCCAGAACGTGATGGCGCCGGACGAGCTGCTCGTGCGCATCGAGGTGCCGCTGCCCGCGCCGGGCGAATCGCTGGCGGCCTACAAGGTGTCCAAGCGCTTGGACGACGACATCTCCGCCGTGTGCCTGGTGCTGAACCTCGACATCGCCGACGGCCGGGTGCGGCGCGCCCGCATCGGCGCGGGCGGGGTCGCCGCCACGCCCGCGCGGGCCCGGCAGACCGAGGCCGCACTTGCCGGCCAGCCCTGGACCGTGGAGACGGTGGAGCGCGCTACGGCCGCCCTGCAGGCCGAGTTCCAGCCCATCTCCGACATGCGGGCGAGCGGCGAGTACCGCCGTGCCGTGCTCGCGGCGCTGCTGCGGCGCTTCTGGCTGGAGCGCCAAGGGCCGCAGGCCGTTCCCCTGCCCGTTCCCCTGCCCATTCCCGTCTTGCTGGAGCAATTGCGCCCGGAGGCCCTCGCATGAAACAGCACGACGACGCCCCTTTGAGCCGCGACGCCGAAGACGACCCCGTGGCCATCGCCGCCAACGCGGCCGGTGCCGCCGGCCCGCAAACGCCCCAGGCCCGCCCGCCCGAGGGCGCGCCCGCACCGGCCCGCGCCATGGGCCGATCGCATCCCCACGAAAGCGCGCGCGCCCAGGTGGCGGGCAGCGCCCATTACATCGACGATCTGCCCGAGGTGAAGGGCACGCTGTATGCCGCGCCCATCCTCTCGCCCGTGGCGCACGGGCGCCTGAACGGGGTGGACACCCGCGCGGCGCTGGCCCTGCCCGGCGTGCACGGCGTGGTGCTCAGCGCCGACGTGCCGGGCGACAAGCTGCTGGCCGCCTTCGCGCACGACGAGCCCGTGTTCGCCATCGACACCGTGCAGCACGTGGGCCAGGTGATCGGCCTGGTGGTGGCCGACTCGGTCATGCAGGCCCGCCGCGCCGCGCGCGCCGTGGTGCCAGACATCACCCCCCTGCCCGCGGTGCTGACCGTGCACGAGGCGCTGGCCGCCGAAAGCTACGTGCTGCCGCCCGTCTTCGTGCGCCGCGGCGACGCCGACGCGGGCCTGGGCCGCGCGGCGCACCGGCTGCAGGGCCGCTTCGAGGTCGGCGGGCAGGAGCATTTCTACCTGGAGGGCCAGATCGCCTACGCGCTGCCGCTGGAGCAGCGGCAGTGGTGGATCCACTCCAGCACCCAGCACCCGGGCGAGGTGCAGCACTGGGTGGCGCATGCCCTGGGCCTGGAGAACCACGCGGTGCGCGTGGAATGCCGGCGCCTGGGCGGGGGCTTCGGCGGCAAGGAAACGCAGGCCGGCCACCTGGCCGTGTGGGCGGCGGTGGCGGCGAACCAATTCGGTCGCCCGGTCAAGCTGCGGCTGGACCGGGACGAGGATTTCATGGTGACGGGCAAGCGCCACCCGTTCGCCTACGAATACGACGTGGGCTTCGACGGCACGGGCCGCATCACGGGCCTGCGGCTGCGCATGGCGGCCAACTGCGGCTTCTCGGCCGACCTGTCGGGCCCCGTGGCCGACCGCGCCGTGTTCCACAGCGACAACGCGTACTTCCTGGAAAACGTCGAGATCGCCTCGTACCGCTGCAAGACGAACACGCAGAGCCACACGGCCTTTCGCGGCTTCGGCGGGCCGCAGGGCGTGATCGCCATCGAGGCCATCCTGGGAGACATCGCACGGGCCCTGGGGTGCGATGGGCTCGCGGTGCGCATGCGCAACCTGTACGGCACCACCGACCGCAACGTCACCCACTACCAGATGCCGGTGGAGGACAACATCCTCCACGATCTGCTACCAAAATTAGAGCAATCCAGCCAATATAAACGCCGGCATGAGGCCATTTTGGCCTGGAATGCCGCGAGCCCGGTACTCAAGCGCGGGCTGGCGATCACGCCGGTGAAGTTCGGCATCAGCTTCACCGCCACGCTGTTCAACCAGGCCGGCGCGCTGGTGCACGTGTACACCGATGGCAGCGTGCAGGTGAACCACGGTGGCACCGAGATGGGCCAGGGCCTGCACACCAAGGTGGCGCAGATCGTGGCCGACGAACTGGGCGTGCCGCTGGCGCGCGTGCTGGTGACCGCCAGCGACACCAGCAAGGTGCCCAATGCCAGCGCCACGGCCGCATCGAGCGGCACCGACCTGAACGGCCGCGCTGCCCAGTTCGCCGCGCGCCACGTGCGCGACAACCTCGCCGCCTTCGTGTGCGGCCTGGACCACTGCGGCGCCGGCGAGGTGCAATTCGCCGGCGGGCAGGTCATCACGCCCCACGCCGTGCGCAACTGGGGCGACGTGGTGAAGGAGGCCTATGCCAACCGCATCCAGCTGTGGAGCGACGGCTTTTACCGCACGCCCAAGATCCACTACGACAAGGCCACGCTCACCGGCCGGCCGTTCTACTACTTCGCCTATGGCGCGGCCTGCACCGAAGTGGCCATCGACACGCTCACCGGCGAGAGCCGCGTGCTGGCGGTGGACATCCTGCACGACGTGGGCCGCAGCATCAACCCGGCCATCGACATCGGCCAGATCGAGGGCGGCTTCGTGCAGGGCATGGGCTGGCTCACGACCGAGCAGCTGGTGTGGAACGACCAGGGCCGGCTCACCACCCACGCGCCCAGCACCTACAAGATCCCGGCCACGGGCGACATCCCCGAGCGCTTCACCGTGGCGCTATGGCACGAGGCCAACCGGGAGGACAACGTGGGCGGCAGCAAGGCCGTGGGCGAGCCGCCGTTCATGCTGGCCATCAGCGTGTACGAGGCCCTGCGCAACGCGATTGCCGCAGCGCGCCCGGCTGAGGCGGCCCGGCAGCCGGTCACGCTGACCGCGCCCGCCACGGCCGAGAACGTGCTTCGGGCACTGGGCGGGATGGACCGGGCGGCGGACGCTCAGAAGCGGTAGGTGGCCGAGACGAACGCGTTGCGCCCCTGCCCCGGCGTGATCCAGCGGCTCACGTGCAGGTGGCTCGACACGAAGTAGTGCTGGTCGAACAGGTTGCGCACCGTCGCCTGGACCTCGACGCTCTGGCCGTGGGCCAGCGTCGTCGTCCAGGTCTGGCTCAGGTCGACGCGCGCGTAGCCCGGCAGCACCGTGGTGTTGGCCTCGTCGGCGAAGCGCCGGCTTTGCAGGTACAGGCCCGCGCCCGTCTTCCACTGCGCGTTCCAGGCGTACTGCGCCCACAGCGTGGCCGCATGCCGGGCCACGTTGGGCACGGACATGCCGCCGTACACGGGGTTCTGCAGGTACTTCGCACGGGTGAAGGCGTAGGTGGCGGCCACGGTCACCCGGTCCGTCACCTGGCCGGACAGCGACGCCTCGATGCCCTGCGACCGCGCGCTGCCGGCCGTGGTGAAGTCGAAGTTGTTCAGCGGCGTGCTCAGGTCGGACGCGATCATGTTCTTCTGATCGAGGCGGTACACCGCCAGGTCGCTGACCACCGCGCCGCCGCGCCACAGCGATTTCCAGCCGGCTTCGACCTGCGCCGAACGGCGCGAGGGCAGGGACTGGTTCGACGATGAAGCCACCTGGTTGGGCGAGGTGCCGGTGGACACGTTGGCATACAGCGTATCGGTCTCCGACAGCCGGCGCAGCACCGCCAGCTTCGGGTTCCAGCGCGACTCCTCCACGGGCAGCACGCCGGCCGTGCCGTACAGGAAGCGCTGGCGCGTGAAGCGCAGGCCCGCCACCACCGACCATGCGCCGAAGTCGATCTGATCCTGGGCGGACACCGACACGGATTCGAGGTCCTGCGTCGTCAGGCTCTGCGCCAGCACCGCCCCGGCCGGGGGCGCGGTCACCCGGCCATACACCGGGTTGAACACGTTGATGGCCGGGCTGGTCGAGGCCGGCACCGACAGCGCGGGCTGGTTCAGCACCTCCTTGTAGTAGTCCGCCCCGAAGTACAAATGGTGCGTCACCGCGCCGGTGCCCTGCGTGCTGGAAAGCGCGGTCGAGAACGAGTCGATGCGGCGCTCGGTGCCCGGCTCCCAGGCCGAGACCCGGGCATAGGTGCCGGCGGGCTGGCCCGCCAGCGGCGAGCCGTTCAGCAGGTTCTTGATGGAGGTCGAATGCGCCTGCAGGTGCGTGAAATCGGCCGACCAGCGCGTGTGGGCCGACAGGGCGACATCGCCGTGCAGATCGTAGATGCGGTTGTCGGTGGTCGAGTCGCCGAAGGGCTCGCCGAGCTGCCGGTCCCGTGGCACGGCGACCGGCCGCCCGCCCAGCGCGGGAAGTCCGTAGTCCGGCTGGTAGGTCTGGTTGGTGGCCTCCACGTTGGCACGCAGGTGGTAGCGGTTGCCATCGCTTTGGGCCAAGCCCAGCTTGATGCCGTCGAGGCGGTCTTCCACATGCCGCCACTCGCTGGCCTGGGACCGCGTGGCCGTCACGCGGGCGGCCAGTTCGTTCTCGGCCGACAGCACGCGGTTCAGGTCGATGGACGCCTCCAGCGCGCCGTGCGTGCCCGCGCCGAGCGAGGCGCTGCCGAAGTTCGCCAGCTGCGGCTGGCGCGTCACGAGGTTGACGGTGCCGCCCGGTTCGCTGCGCACGCCGAGGGCCGCGCCGGGTCCCCGCAGCACGTCGACGCTTTCCACGAACGCCGGGGTGTAGGGGTAGTTGGACAGCCGCACGCCGTCGCGCAGCACGCGGTTGGAGCCGGTACCGCTGTCGGTCACCGCGCCGCGCAGGATGAAGAACTGCGTGTGCGACCCGTTGAAGCCCGAGTCGGCCTGCGCGCCGGGCACGTTGCGCAGCGCGTCCTGCAAGGTGGTGCCGCCTTGCTGGCGGACCAGCTCGCCAGGCACGGTGGTGACGGAAAACGGCGTGTCCAGCGACGATCCCGCCGTGCCGGTAGCGAGGCGGGAACTGCGCTGCGCCGCCGGTGTGGCCGGCGCCGTGACGGTGACGGCAGGCAGCGCCGGGCTGCGTTCGGCCGCCGGGTCTGCAGGGGTGGGCGTCTGGG
Source organism: Acidovorax sp. BLS4 (assembly GCF_032929295.1). Classification (NCBI taxonomy): domain Bacteria; kingdom Pseudomonadati; phylum Pseudomonadota; class Betaproteobacteria; order Burkholderiales; family Comamonadaceae; genus Acidovorax; species Acidovorax sp. BLS4. The sequence continues at coordinate 2,102,751 of NZ_CP136797.1, read as the reverse complement.
CGGTGGCGGCCAGGGGCAGCCAGGCCAGGGCCATCCCCAGCGCGACGGGCCGTGCAATGGTTGGGTGCATAAAAAAGGGCTCTCTGTGGCGCCCCATCGGGCGCCGCTGATCGGTGCGAAAAACATCGCATCGCGTGGCCTGCCGTGGTGGCCGGCCCGCGCTGCGAAATCGGAAGGCGGATCAGGAGAGTGGCGGCGGCCCGCGGGCCGGAAGCGGCGCCGCGGTGGCCGCGGCGATGCGCGCGGCCGCAATGGATTGCACCGCGCGCGACAGCGGCAGCACGACCGGCAGGGCGACCGCCGGCGGCTGCGCCGGGGGTGCGGCCAGCAGGCACAGCGGGCAGTCCCAGTGCACCAGGCCCGCGGGCTGCGCGCCCTCATCGGCATGCACGACGGCCTTCACCGTTCCGACGCCGGTGCAGACCCACTCGACCACCTGGGGGTGCACGATGGGCGAGGCCACCGCCACGCCCAGCGACAGCACGAACCACGCCATGACCCAGCGCACGCGGGCTTGCCAACGCGCCAGCCCGCCGTGGACAGCAAGGGGGTTGCGCAGCGGGCGATGGGGTCGGGGCACGGGACGATTATCGGCAAACCGACGGGGCAAGGGCGAAGCATCCGGCGATGGGATGGCGGCAGGGCGCGGTGGCCGCTGCGGCACATCCCGCCTTCACGCCGCGCGCACCTGCGCGCGCCCACCCCGCACCGAGCGCACCTCGACCCGGTCGCGGCCCGCGCGCTTGGCCTCGTAGCACGCCATGTCGGCTGCATGGAGCACCGCGGTCACGTCGTACACGCCGCTGTCCAGCGGCACGAGGCCGATGCTCACGCCCAGCGTGTAGCTGCGGCCCTGGTATGAGGGCTCCCACGCACGCACGGCGGCGCACAGCTGCTCGGCGATGGCCAGCCCGCGCCCCAGCGGGCAGCCGGGCAGCACCACGGCGAACTCGTCGCCACCCAGCCGCGCCGCCCAGCCCACCGACCGCACCTGGGTCTCGATGAGGCGGCCCACGTGGCGCAGCACGTCGTCGCCCGCGTCGTGCCCGGCAATGGCGTTGACCACGGTGAAATGGTCCAGGTCCAGGAACAGCACCACGCCCTCGCCCGCCTCCCCGCCCGGGTGCGCCTGCACCGTGTCAGGGCGGGCCGCACGGTCGGCCAGCAGCGCATGCAGGCGCTGGCTGAACGCGTCGCGGTTGGCCAACTGCGTGAGGGCGTCAAGCCCGCCCGCCCAGTTCTCGCGGCGGCGGGCCTCGCGCGCGGCGGTGAGGTCCTCCAGCATCCAGACCGTGCCCGCATCGCCTGAGGCGCCCCGCACCGAGCGGCCCAGCACGCGGGCCCATACCGCGCTGCCGTCCTGGCGCAGGAAGCACACGTCGCCATCGAAGGTGCCGTGCGCCGAGAACTCCGCCCGCACGCGCCGCTTGAGGTGCTCGTACTCGGCATCGCTCACGTAAAGCACGCGGGCCAGCCGCCCCTGCAGCTGCGCCGGCTCGTAGCCCAGCATGCGGCCGGCCTGCAGGCTCACGACCTGCAGGTTCTCGCCGCGCGTGATGATGATGCCGGTGGGCGCGTGGTCCAGGATGGACTGCAGCTGCCCCCGCAGCAGCCCCATCTGCGACTGCGTGCTGGCGCGCTCGTCGAGCAGGCCGCGGCAGGCCGCCGCCAGCCCGTCCACTTCGCCGGCGCCCTGCGGCCAGGGCATGTCTTCATGGGCACCAGGCGCGCGGGCGCCCAGGTGGGTGGCGCGGCGGCACAGCCGGGCCAGGGGCTGCGCCAGCCAGGCCATGCAGGCCACAGCCAGCAATGCGGCCGCACCGATCAGGGCGGCCGCCAGCCAGGCGGCCCGACGCTGCGCGCCCTCCAGCGGCGCGAGCAAAGCCTGCGCATCGTTCACGCGCGCCACGGTCCACTGCGTCATGGGCATGCCGGCCAGGCTGACCACATGGCCCGGCAGCCGCTCGGTGAAGCCGCGCCCCATGACCGGCTGATCCTTGTCGCCCGACCGCGCGAACACCTGCGACAGGCCGGCCTCGTCGCGCACGCTGCCCATCACCCGCGCGGGGTCCGGGTGCGACAGGATGGTGCCGTCGCGCGTGAAGACGATGAGCCGGGAATCCTTGCGCGCCGGCAGCGACATCGAGGGCGGCAGCAGCCCCTGCGACTGCAGGCGCAGCACGCCGGAGACGGCGCCCACCACCGTGCCCTCGTCCCGGTGCAGCGGGATCGTGAACATCACGCGCGCCTCGCTCGGCCGCCCGCCGATCAGGCCCGACACCAGCGGCTTGCCCTCCAGCATGGTGCGGCGCAGGCTGTCGCGTTCGGCCGGATCGAGGCTGGAGCCGCTGTCCAGGCGGCCGTATTGCAGGTTGATGGCCACGGTGCCGTCCTGCCGCACCACCTGCATGGCATCGAAGAAGCGCACCGCCGGCAGGCCCTGCTGCAGCAGCCAACCGAGGGACGACGGCGAGTCGAGCATGACCGGCTGAATGCCCTCTGCCACGGTGCTGAGCACCTTCTGGCTCTGCTCGATCTTGCTGGCCAGCAGCCGCGCGACCACTTCGACCTCGTCGGTCTGCTGGCTCACGAGGCGGCGCATGGCCTCCTCGCCGGCCGCGCGCGATACGGTCCAGGCGGCCATCGCCCCGGCGAACACCACCGCCAGCACGGCCACCAGCATCAGGCGCTGCACCAGGCGGCCGGGCAGCAGCCAGCCGGGCGTGTCGCCCGCCGCGTCCTGCTCCGCCTCGAGTGCCTCGTGCGATGGCGGGGTCATCGGTGCTCCGTGGACGAAGCACCTCTGGCAAAGGAGCGGCGAAGGGCGCAGGGCATGCTGTCAGGCGGAATGTGCAATGGGGTGCGAACGAATATACGCAGCCCCCCGAACGCGCGGGTTGGGTGGAACCCTCGGTCGGTCCGGGGGAAACCCTGAGCCCCTTCGCACCGCCGCGCCATGGCCGCGCCGCCCCGATCACCCGCGTGTTGCAGACACCCCACCCACGCCCTTGCGCGGGACGGCAGCCCCCCTTCAGCCGGCCCCGGCCACCACCTGCAGCGCGCCGGGCCGCGGCAGATTGAGCACATTGCCCGTGCCCGAAATGAGCCCGTGGTCGCGCAGGTGGCGCAGCACGCGCGACAGGGTTTCCGGCGCGATGCCCAGCTGCGCGGCGATGAGCCGCTTGCGCTGGTGCAGCGTCACGCGCAGCGTGCCCGCATCGTCGTGCTGGGCGTGCCGCAGCAGCCATTGGGCGCAACGCGCCTCGGCGTCCTGCGCGAGCCGGCTCACGGCCAGTTCGGTCTGCTGGCAGTAGCCCCGCGCCATGTCGTACACCAGCGCGCGGGCGGGCGACGGCAGCGATTCGAAGCCGGACCGGAAGGCCTCCAGCGGCATGCGGCGCAGCAGCACGCGCGTGTCCGCCACCATGTCCACCATGCACGCCTGGCCGAGCAGCGCGGGGGCGGCATCGAGCCAGCACGGCCCCTCCACCGCACCCAACTGGTGCCGAAGCAGCCCATCCTCGCGCACCCCGAGCAGCACGCGGCCGCTGTCCAGGTACAGCACGCTGGCCGGACGCTGGTGGCGCTCGCGCAGCACCTCGCCGGCAGGGGCCTCGGTCTTGGTCGGCGCAGGGGAGGAAGGAGAGGGAAACATAGAGCCGCCACTGTGACCGCAGCACTGCCGCAGGGTGTTGAGCAAAGTCAAATGCGGTGCGCTCTGGCCGCTGCCGCCGCGCCCGAGTGCCGCGGGCGCCGCATGCCCCCACAGGCCGAATGGTGAAGGCACGGTCCTTGCTTGGAGCCCTTTGCAAATCGACACGTTTTTCCTGGCCCGTTGAAGGCCCGTGTGCCCCGCCGAGCCATCGGCACCTTCCCTTCCCCCTTCCCCCTTCCCCTTTTCCCTTTCGCAGGAGTCGTATGAAAAAGAATTGGATCGCGCTGGGTGCAGCGCTGCTTTGTTCCGCCGGGGCGCAGGCCCAAAGCTCCGTGCAGCTCACCGGCCTGGCCGACGTGTTCGCCGGGTCCATCAAGATGGCAGGCGATGCGGGCCGCAAGTCGGTCGTGGACAGTGGCGGCCTCACGACCTCGTGGTTCGGCTTCAAGGGCACGGAAGACCTCGGCGGCGGACTGAAGGCCAACTTCCAGCTGACCTCGTTCATCAAGGTGGACAACGGCTCGCAGGGGCGCTTCGCCAACGACACGTTCTTCTCGCGCGACGCCAACGTCAGCCTGTCGGGCGACTTCGGCTCGGTGATGCTGGGCCGCTGGATGGCGCCCAACTTCCTGCCCTCGGTGGTGGGCAATCCGTTCGGCGATTCGTTCACCTTCTCGCCGCTGATCCTGCACATGAACGTGCCGCTGTTCAACGGCACCGGCTGGGGTGCGACCACGCCGTCCGACACGGGCTGGAGCAACCAGATCGTCTACAGCACGCCGAAATTCGGCGGTTTCTCGGCCAACATCCAGTACCAGTTCGGCGAGCAGCCGGGCGACAACGGCAAGAAGAACTTCGGCGCGAACTTCTTCTACTTCGGCGGCCCCGTGACGCTGACGGGCTTCTACGAGCGCGACCAGATCAGCAACCCCGCCGTTCCCAATGCCTACCTGGGCACGAAGAAGACCGACTGGATGCTGCTGGGCGCCTACGACTTCGGCCTGGTCAAGCCCTTCGTGAGCTACGGCGAGGCCAAGGCCGACAACACCACCAACAAGGCCAAGACGGTGCAGCTGGGCGCCTCGGTGCCGGTCGGCCCGGCCGGCAAGGTGCTGGTGGAGTGGGTCAAGACCGAGATGACGCAGACCGACATCGACCGCAAGACCTTCACGCTGGGCTACGACCACTTCCTGTCCAAGCGCACCGACGTGTACGCCATGCTCATGAACGACCGCATCACGGCGCAGACCAAGGGCAACAGCTTCGGCGTGGGCATCCGCCACCGCTTCTGATCGCCGCACGGCGCGCAGGGCGCCCCAAAACAAAAAGCGCGGGAGTCGCCTCCCGCGCTTTTTTTATGGATGCTGCAGCGCTGCCGGATCAGACCTTGCGCGACAGGTCCCACATGGCATCGACCAGCAGGTCGATGTCGCGCGCGTCGTGCCACAGGTGGGTGGAGATGCGCACGCCGTAGTGGTTGGCGGGCGCGCCGATGACAGGGAAATCGGCATTGCGGATCACGAAGCCCTGCGGGTATTCGCTCAGCATGCGCGCCACGAAGGCCGTGGATTTCTGCGCGTTCATCACGTCGTCCTTGTTCGGGAACGGATTGAACGAGGTGAGCGCGGAGAGCAGCTTGGGATCGTCCTTGGGCGAGTACAGCGCATCCACGCCCCAGCGCTCGGCGATCTTTTCCTTGAGGTAGGACGACAGCGTGAGGTCGTAGGTCTCGATCTTCTTGCGCCCGATGCCGTCCCACTGCGCGCAGGCCTGGGCCAGCGCCATGAACATGGGCGTGTGCAGGCTGCCGCAGCTGGTGATCGTCGCGGCGATGTCGTAGGTCTCGGTGCCGTTGGTGGTGCGGTCCTTGGCGGCGTAGGAGCTGGTGTGCACCGGGAACCACCTGGGCAGCGGCAGCGGGTTGGAGGCGCGCATCTTGTTGCGCACCACCAGGATGCCGGTCGAGCCCGGGCCGCACTGCCACTTGTGCCCCGCGCCGGACATGAAGTCCATGCCCAGCTCCGCATAGTTGTAGGCCATCATGCCCGGCAGGTGGGCGCCGTCCACGATGCTGATGAGCTCGTGCGCCTTCACCACCGCCATCAGCTCGGCGATCGGCAGCATGGTGCCGGTCTTGTACGTGGGCGAGGACCACATCATGGCGCGCACGCGCTTGCCCTGGGCCTTGAGCGCGCGGACGCGCTCGTCGAACAGGTTCACGTAGGTGGCGGCCGTCTGGTTGTTGCCCACCGGCAGCGCGATGCGCGAGACCTCGATGCCGTAGCGGTCGGTGGCGATCTTGAGCGGCGTGTCGCCGCCGCCGTGCTCGTGGTTGGTGGTGACCACCACATCGCCGCGCTGCCAGTCCAGTCCCAGGATGGCGTGGCACATGCCCGAGGATGTGTTGGCCGAGAACGCGAGCTCGTCCGCATCCACGCCAAAGCCCGGGGCCACCTGCTTGCGCAGGTCCAGCAGGTTGCCGTAGCCGCTGCCGGAATCGGCCGCCTTCTTGCGGTTTTCGGCATCGAACGTTTCCAGCACCAGCTTGGGCATGGAGCCGCCGGTGCCGATGTTCATGTAGGTCTTCTCGGGCTTGAGCACGAACATGCCCTGCACGCCCGTCCAGAACGCCTCGTCGCGCATGAGCTGCTCGCGCAGGGCTTCGGCCTGGGTCTGCGCGCCGCTGCTGCCGCAGGCGGCCACCAGGGGCCCGAGCGTCGCGGCGCCGGCGCCATAGCCGAGCACGCGCAGAAAGTCGCGGCGCTTGGCGCTCCAGCGCGACACCGCGCACAGGTCCAGGGGAGCGGCAGCGCCGGGCGCGGCCATCAGGGGGGTGGCTTCATTCATGGGAAAACTCCTTGGGGCGTGGAGGCAGGACCACAGCGCTTCAGCGGCGGCCGACGATGGCCGAGATTTCGATCTTCACGTCGCGCGGCAGCCGCGCCACCTCCACCGTGGCGCGGGCCGGCGCAGCGGTGCGGAAGTACTCGCCGTACACCTTGTTCATGGCGGCGAACTCGTTCAGGTCCTTCATGTAGACCGTGGTGGAGAGCACGTCCTCGTACGACAGGCCCTGCGAACGCAGCTTGGCGCCCATGAAATCGAGCACGGCGCGGGTCTGCTCCTCGATGGTGGTGCCGTTGACCGCATTGCCCGCCGCATTGAGGGGCAGGACGCCCGAGAAATACAGCGTGTTTCCGTGGGCCACCATTTGCGAATACGGCCCGATGGCCGGATAGATCTGCGTGGTGGACAGCACCTCGCGCTTGGACGGCGCGGCGCAGCCCGTCATCAGCACGCAGGCCGCCAGGGCAGCGCCCGCCCAGGCCACGCGGTGGCGGTGGATCCGATTACTCATGGAATGTCCTTTGCAACGACTTTGAATATGACGATGAAAATGATTCGGCCCATGCACGGATAAACCGGCAGGCCCCATCCATTTCCATGCGACCGCATTTCCCATAATCTTCCGGCGCGCCTTCTTCTGTCCTGGAAATCCCGATTCGCGAAAGAATTTTAGGCAGCACAACCCGCTAAAACGAAGCACCTTTTTCCCTTACGCAGTAGTACGCAGACCGGCCTACGCAGGAGTACGCAAACCACCGCCTCGCCCGTGGCTGGCATGGCTTCTGCTGCGAAGGCCTTGCTGTGGTGCGGATGCTGCGGTAGCAAGCACTCACAAGGTGCGCACCAAGCCGGTGCCGACACCCGATCCGCAGCGGCCCCAGGCACCACGGGGGTGATTATGGAAGCTGCCTTTCCATAATCACGCCCCACGCCGCCCCGAAGCATTTTGAGTTTTGGTGATTCTCCGCCCCATTCGACCGCACCGGCCGTCTTACATATGTTCACGGATTCCCGGAATATCCCATGATCCCTCGAAACAACCCGCTTGACATTGGCGTGCGGCGGCAGATAGTCATCGCTTTCCTATCCAAGAAACCCTTCATGCAATTGCGGCTCAAGCTTTTGCTGCTGTCGACCATTCCCATCCTGGTGGCGCTGGGTTCCGTGGCCGTCACCGTGCGCCACCAGACCCTGAAGCTGGCGCACCAGGAGCGGGAACTGGTCGAATCCGCCTACCTGCACAGCAAGGAGACCGAGCTGCACCATTACGTGCAGCTGGCCCAAAGCGCGATGGCGCGCATCGCGGCCGATGTGGCGGACCCGGCGGCGCGCCACCGGCAGGCGCTGGCCCTGCTCTCGCGCATGCAGTTCGGCAAGGACGGGTACTTCTTCGTCTACGACCGCCAGGGCAACGTGCTGCTGGACGCGCAGCAGATGGGACTGGCCGGCGTGGACCTGTGCGACCCGTCCAACCCGCAGAGCGAGGCGCCGGCCAACCTCATCCTCGCCAAGGCGCGCGAGGGCGGCGGGCTGGTGCGCTACCTGTGGCAAAAGCCCTCATCGCAGCAGACGGTGCCCAAGCTCGCCTACGTGATGACGCTGCCCGGCTGGGAATGGGTGATCGGCACCGGCCTGTACCTGGACGACGTGCACGACACGCTGCGCCGCATCGACCTGCGCGCCCAGGAGAACATCGACGGCACGCGCCGGCGCATCTACGGCATCGCCGCGCTGTGCATCGTGCTGATCGGGCTGGCCGGGCTGGCGCTGAACCTCAGCGACCACCGCGTGGCCAGCGCCAAGCTGCGCCGGCTCGCGCAGCGGGTGGTGCGCTCACAAGAGGAAGAGCGCGTGCGCGTGGCGCGCGAGCTGCACGACGGCGTGGTGCAGGTGCTGGTGTCCTCCAAGTTCCTGCTGGAAACCGCCCAGGTGCAGTGGGCCGAGCGCGCGGCGCACGGCCCGCACCACGTGCTGGACCAGGGCCTGGACCGGCTCAACCATGCGCTGCTGGAGATCCGCCGCGTCTCGCACGGCCTGCGGCCCGCGTTGCTGGACGACCTGGGCTTGGCGCCGGCCCTGGCCCTCATGGCGCAGCAGGTGCAGGAGCACACCGCGCTCGGCGTGCGGTTCGTGCTGCGCGGCACGGCGCACCCGCTGCCCACCAGCCACGGCACCGCGCTGTTCCGCGTGGCGCAGGAGGCGCTGACCAACGCCCAGATGCACGCCCACGCGACGCAGGTGGAACTGCTGCTGCGCTTCGGCCGCCGGCGCGTGAGTTTGTCGGTGATCGACGATGGCCGCGGCTTCGACGTGCAGCGCGTGCAGGCCGACGGACAGGGCGGCATCGGCCTGCGCAACATGCGCGAGCGCATCGAGGGCCTGGGCGGCACGTTCGGCGTGGCCTCCTGCCGCCGCGGCACGCGCGTGCTGGCCGTGCTGCCGCTGCAGGGCGACAACGACGCGCCCTACCCCGGGTTTGAACCGTCGCAGGTGCCCGCATGAGCGGCGGCGCCCCCATCCGCGTGCTGCTGGTGGACGACCACCCGCTGGTGCGCGACGGCGTGCGCATGCGGCTGGAGGCCACGGGCCACATCCGCGTCGCGGGCGAGGCGGGCGGCGTGCAGGAGGCGGTGGACCTGGCCGCCGCCCTGCTGCCCGACATCGTGGTCACCGACATCCGCATGCCGGATGCGAGCGGCATCCACCTGGCCACGGTGTTCCGCGACCGCTTTCCGCAGGTGCGCGTGCTGGTGCTGTCCATGCACCACGATGGCGAGTACGTGCGCCGTGCGGCCGCGCTGGGTGTGCGGGGCTACGTGCTCAAGGACGCGCCGGCGCGCCAGCTGGTGGAGGCGATCGAGGCGGTGCATGCCGGCGGGCGCTACTTCAGCGAAGGCGTGCAGGCCCTGCTGTACGAGCCGCCTCCCGTGCCAGCGCCGTCGGGCCGCGCGCTCACCCCGCGCGAGGCCGCGGTGCTGGAGCTGCTGGCCGAGGGCCGATCCAACAAGGACATCGCCCAGCGCATGGGCACCTCGGTGCGCACGGTCGAGACCCACCGCCTGCACCTGCGCCGCAAGCTGCGCATCGAGGGCCAGGCGGCACTCGTCAAATACGCGGTGGACTACGCCGACCTGCGCAGCGACCCGTGAGCAGCGTGGGCGATCCCTGGTGGCATGGCACCTGTCATTTCGCTGTCATGGCAAACGGCTATGGTCCGCGGTGAAATTGTGTAAGGTTGTAACCATGATCGATGCATCTCCCCGGGGCCGGCGCGATGCCTTGCTGGCGGCGTTGTCGCCCGGGGTGCGAAACGGCCATGGGCCGCTGGCGCAGCTCATGCGCGGCGACGGCCTGCACTGTGTCTTCCAGCCCCTGGCCGATCTGCGCGAGGGCGGCATCTACGCGCACGAGGCGCTGATCCGCGGCCCGGAGGGCACGCCCCTGCACACGCCCGATGCGCTGCTGCGCTGCGCGGGCGAAGAAGGCCTGCTGCAGGACTTCGAGCTGCTGTGCGTGTTCATCGCGCTGCAGCAGTGGGGCGTGCTGGGCGCGGCCGGCCGCCTGTTCGTGAACATCAGCGCCGATGCGCTGGTGCGCGGCGTGGCGCTGTGCGGTCGCGCCTCGCTGGCCGAGGCCGCGCAGGCGATGGGCGTATCGGCACGCATGGTGGTGCTGGAGATCACCGAGCACGAGCGCGTGACGGACATGGAGCCGCTGCGCCACGCGCTGAAGGAAGTGCACGCCAGCGGCGCCCGGCTGGCACTGGACGACTTCGGCGATGGCCGCTCCAGCCTGCGGCTGTGGTCCGAGGCCAAGCCCGACTTCGTCAAGATCGACAAATACTTCGTGCGCGACCTGGGCGCGCACCCCGAGAACCTGCAGATGCTGCAGGCCATCAAGGGCATCGCCGACGTGTTCGGCACCACGCTCATCGCCGAGGGCATCGAGACGCAGGAAGACCTGCGCGCCCTCCGCGACCTCGACATTCCCTACGGCCAGGGCTACCTGCTGGGCCGCCCGGCCCCGCTGCCGCGCGACACCATCCTGCTGCCCGCGCTGGATGCGCTGCGCGACCGCCGCGTGGCCGTGCTGCCGCACCTGGGCCAGAACGTGCGGCCGGGCATCCTGCGCAACCTGCTCGTGGTGCAGGCGCCCACGGCCACGCCGGAAACCCGCAACGACACGGTGGCCGGGCTGTTCAAGGCCCATGCCGACCTGCACGCCATGGCGGTGGTGGACGGCACGCGGCCCGTGGCGCTCATCAACCGCCAGCAGTTCATGAACCACTACGCCACGCTGTACTTCCGCGAGGTGCACGGGCGCAAGCCCTGCATGGCGTTCGCCAACCACGCACCGCGCGTGGTGGAGCTCGACTGCGACGTGGACCAGCTCGTGGGCATCCTCACCTCGCAGGACCAGCGCTATCTGAACGACGGCTTCATCGTCACCGACAACGGCCGCTACGTGGGCCTGGGCACGGGCGACCAGCTGGTGCGCAGCGTGACCGAGGCGCGCATCGAGGCGGCGCGCCACGCCAACCCGCTCACCTTCCTGCCGGGCAACATCCCCATCAGCCTGCACATGCAGCGGCTGCTGGACAGCGGCACCGAGTTCGTCGCCTGCTACGCCGACCTGAACCACTTCAAGCCGTTCAACGACTACTACGGCTACTGGCGCGGCGACCAGATGATCCGCCTCGTGGCGCGCCTGGCCGTGGCCCACTGCGATGCGCAGCGCGACTTCGTGGGGCATGTGGGCGGCGACGACTTCATGCTGCTGTTCCAGAGCACGGACTGGCTGCACCGCTGCCAGCGGATCGTGGACGAGTTCGCGCAGGAAGCCCTGGCCCTGTTCGACGATGCCTCGCGCAAGGCCGGCGGCATCTGGGCCGAGGACCGGCACGGCGTGAAGCGCTTTTTCACCTGCACCACGCTGTCGATCGGCGCGGTGCGCATCACACCCGGCACCATCGCGCATGCGGAAGAAGTGGCCAACCTCGCGGCCCTGGCCAAGCACGATGCCAAGCTGGCCGCGAGCGGCCTGGCCTGGCGCGACGCGGCGGACGACTCGGAGGCGGACGGCCACGATCGCGGCCCCGCCCGCATCGGCGGGATGGGCGCGGACCGCGCCATCGCCCCCCGGCCGGGCGCCCCGCTGGGCGCACGCAAAGCCGCCGCCCGCGTCGCGACGGACTGAGCGCCCCCGGCCGCGTCAGGGCACCGGTGCGCCGCCTTCGAACCAGCGCCGCACCACGTCGCGCTCCTCGTCCGTCATGCCGGTGGCGTTGTTCATCGGCATGAGCTTTTGCACCACGGCCTGCTGGTAGATGGCCTGGGCGTGCTGCTTGACCGACGGGGCCGAATCGAGCCGCAGGTTCTTCATCTGCACCTGCTCGCCGTGGCACAGGAAACAGCGCTGCGCCAGCACGGGCTGCAGCTTTTCGTAGCCGATCGTGCCCGATGCCGGCGGATTGCTTGTTCCTTTAGCTATCAAATCAGTTGCATTTCCTGCAGCCACCGGGGTGGCGGCCGGTGGCACGGGCCGCATCCACACGATGGCGCCGACGATGGCCGCCACGCCCACCAGCGCGTAGGGCAGCGGGTTGCCGTTGCGCCCGAGCTTGTGGCCGTGGCGCATGACGAAGAACTGCCGGATGGCCGCGCCGGCGAACATCATCACGATCAGCACCAGCCAGTTCTGCGGGTGGCTCCAGGTGAAGCTGTAGTGGTTGGACAGCATGGCGAACAGCACCGGCAGCGTGAAGTACGTGTTGTGCACGCTGCGCTGCTTGCCGCGCTGGCCGTGGACCGGGTCCACGGGCTGGCCGGCCTGGATGGCGGCCACCATCTTTTTCTGCCCCGGAATGATCCAGAAGAACACGTTGGCGCTCATGGCCGTGGCGATCATCGCGCCCACCAGCAGGAAGGCCGCCCGGCCGGCGAACCAGTGGCAGGCCAGCCAGGAGGCCACGCACACCAGCCCGAACACAAGCGCGCCGACGATGGCGTCGCCGTTCCTGCGCCGCCCGAACAGGCGGCACACGGCGTCGTACAGCAGCCAGAAGACGACCAGGAAGCCCAGCGCCGCGCCGATGGCCGCAGGCGGCGCCCAGTCCATGCGCGATTTGTCGATGAGGTAGGTGCCGGCGCTCCACAGGTAAGACACGGTGAACAGCGCGAAGCCGCTCAGCCAGGTGCTGTAGCTTTCCCAGTAGAACCAGTGCAGGTGCGCGGGCAGCTTCGGCGGCGAAACGGCGAACTTCACCGGATGGTAGAAGCCGCCGCCGTGCACGGCCCAGAGCTCGCCGCTCACGCCCTGCTTTTTCAGGTCGTCGTCGACCGGCGGCGTGAGGCTGCTGTCCAGGAAGACGAAGTAGAACGACGAGCCCACCCAGGCGATCGCGGTGATGACGTGGACCCAGCGCAGCAGCAGGTTGGCCCAGTCGAGGAGATAGCTTTCCATGTGTCTCAGCCTCGGCGGCGCACGAAGGCGCCATGGGGGCGGCGCGCGGCGCACCACCCGGTCAACCTGCTCACCACTGCGGGCGCTCTGAGCAGAAGAAAAGGCCGCGCACCTGGGGGCTGACGACACGCGTCGGCTCCGGGCACCGCTGCGACCTGTGCCGCGAGTGTATGCAGGAATCGTTCCTGCCGAACGCCCGGCGCGGCACGGCGGCGTGCGGATTTACCCGGGCTGCGCGGGGTCCGGCGGCACCGGCAGGGCCAGCAACTGCGCCGCCACCGACACGGCGATCACCTCGGGCTCCTTGCCCGCGATGCCTGGCAGCCCGATGGGGCAGGTGACCCAGGCCAGTTCGTCGGGCGCGAAGCCCCGCGCGGCCAGCCGGTGCGAGAACGTCGCCCACTTCGTGCGGCTGCCGATGAGCCCGATGAAGGGCAGGTCGCCCCGTTCGCGCTGGCGCAGCAGGCAGGCGGCCACCACGTCCAGGTCCTCGGCGTGGCTGAAGCTCATGACGAGCACTTGCGAGCCCGGCGCGAGCGACGGCACGGCGGCGTGCACGGGATCGGAGTGCTCGCACGCCACGCCTGGCGGCGCCTCGGCCGGGGCCACGGGGAATGCGGGGAACACGCTGTCGCGGCTGTCGATCCAGGTCAGGGCGAACGGCAGGGCCGACAGCACGCGGACCAGCGCATGCCCCACATGGCCCGCGCCGAACAGCGCCACGGGCGTGCGCCGGGGTGCCAGCCGCTGCGCCAGCGCGGCACGCTCGCCCGCGCCCACCACGGTGAACCGCAGGAACACCACACCGCCGCAGCACTGCCCCAGGCTGGGCCCGAGCGCGAACCGCAGCACGGCGGGGCCCCCCTCGCCCGCCAGCCGGCGGCGCGCCTGCGCGATGGCATCGAACTCCAGCCGCCCGCCGCCGATGGTGCCGGCCAGGCCATCGGCCAGCACGGCCATCCACGCACCGCTTTCGCGCGGCACCGAGCCTTGGGTAGACTCCACCTCCACCATGCAGGCCGGGCCGTGCGCCAAGCCCTCCAGCAAACGATGCAACGCCGCCATCACCATCCGAGTCCTCCGGTACGCCCCGCGCAACGGCAGCACGGGCACCGCACAGCATAGCCACAGCGAGACCTGCCCATGCCCACCCCTTCTCCTGAACGGCTTCCTCGCCGGCCGCGCGGCCGGTGGCTGGCGGCCAGCGTCATGGCCGCCCTGGCATCCCTCATCGCGGCCTGCCGGTCATCGGGACCGGAACCGGCACCCCCGCCCGCCAAGGCCGCGTCGGACACCAGCAGCCCGCTGGAGAAGGAGGTGGTGGGCCCGGTGCCTGCCGAGCAAGGCTCCGCGCGCCCCTCGGCCGCCGAAACGCCCCGCGCCTACCGGCAGGACGCCGCCACCCACCTGTACGGCCTGAACGCCCACCGCATCTACAAGGGCAAGCTGCCGCCCTTGCTGTACGCCATCGGCACGCTGCAGGTGGACATCGACCGCGCCGGCCGCGTGACCCGGCTGAACTGGATGCGCGCGCCGCGCCATGCGCCCGAGGTGATCGCCGAGATCGAGCGCACCGTGCGCGCCGCCGCGCCCTACCCCGTGCCTTCGCGGATGGGCAAGGTCACCTACACCGACACCTGGCTGTGGCACAAGTCCGGGCGCTTCCAGCTCGACACGCTGACCGAGGGCCAGCTCTGAGCCGGGCTTTCATGCGCGCTCAGGAGCCGCGGTAGGTGGAATAGCTCCACGGGCTGACCAGCAGCGGCACGTGGTAGTGCTGGTCCGCGTGGGCCACGCCGAAATCGAGGCTCACCTGGTTCAGGAAGTTCGGCTCGGGCAGTTGCACCCCCCGGCTGCGGAAATAGCCCGCCACGTCGAACGTGAGGCGGTAGGTGCCCGCGCGCAGGCTGGCGTTGTCGAACAGCGGCGCATCGGTGCGGCCATCGGCGTTGAGCACCAGCCGCTGCAGCAGCGTGGCGGCCTCGCCATGGGTGGCATACAGGGCCACGGCCATGCCCGCCGCGGGGCATCCGTGCATGGTGTCGAGAACGTGGGTGCTGAGGCCCATGGGCCATCTCCTTGGGGTGGATTGAAGGGATCGGAAACCGCCCCCGCCGGCAGCGCGGCGAGCGGACGACCCGCCGAGTATGCATGGCCGCCATGGCCCGCACGGCGCGCCTGCCTCATACCCCAGGCAGTTTGTCCGAATATCTTTCTGACATTTACAAAAATGCTTCTCAGCATACAAATCTCGGCGATTTTCCTGCCATGGCTTGGATATCATCGCCACGCTTGAATTTTCAAGCCGAGATACTCAAAACCATGAATGGAGGTTTTTCCAATGCAACGCCTTGCCGCCGTTTTGCTGGCTTCTTCGCTTTCCCTGATGGCCCTGCCGGCCAGCGCCAAAAGCCGGCTCGATAATCCGGCCGACATCCAGCAGGCGCTGGCCGCCGGGGACGCGGTGTCGGTCGCCATCGACCTCTCGCTGTGCACCCCCAACTCCGCCAACGCCACCCCCAGCCGCACGCGCGGCGGCCTGCGCATCGAGGCCTACCGCATCGTCGAAGACGGCACGCTGTCCTTCAGCGACGCCCATTTCACCGTCGCGCGCGACGGCATGCCGATCCAGCAGCTGCTGCGCTACCAGGTGCGCCCGGACGGCACCATCGACTTCACCATGTTCGTCTTCGACCTGCCCGGCTACCAGCAGCGCGCCGAACCGCTGGCCTACCGTTGCGCGATCAACCAGGGCCTGCGCTTTCACGCCGATTAATCCCACCAAGGATTGACAAAGCACACCGCCCCGCCGATCCCAACGATCGGCGGGGCGGTGCAGGGTGATTTTCAAAATGCTGCCGCCCCATATTCCGGGCGGCATTTTTGCGGATTATCGAAGCCGTTGAAGGCCCGCCGCGTCAACGCGCCGCGCAGAAACCGAATTCCGCCTTCGCTCCGGGGGCCAGCGTCTTGTTCCAGTCCACGCCCGACGCGTGGAGCGTGCTGCCCGATTGCGACCACACGGCGTTCCAGAGGTTGTTGACCGTGCCGGTGATCGTCAGATTCAGGGCCCAGTCGCCCGCCACGCCGCCGGTGTTGGTGACCTGCACGCGCTCGCAGTAGCCGGTGTTCCATTCGCTGTCCACGATGACCTGGGTGCTGAAGCTGGCGCCGCCCGTGGGAGGGGTGGTCGGCGGTGTAGTGGGCGGCGTCGTCGGGGGCGTGGTCGGAGGGGTGGTGGGCGGTGTGGTCGGCGGCGTCGTGGGAGGGGTGCTGGAGCCGTCGCCCCACAGGCGCTGGAGCAGCGTGACCTTGTCGGTGCGCACCGTCGTCCAGTCGTCGTTCAGGATGCCGCCCGTGTCGCCGCTGTTGGGGTTCCACGACCAGTAGAAGCCGCTGCGGATGCCCTTGCCGATGAGGTAGTCCACCAGCTTGTTCTGCCAGGCCACGTCGCGGGCATCGCCCTGGCCGAACTTGCCGCCGAACTCGCCCAGCAGCACGGCGTGGCCGGCCTGCACGAAGCGGCCGAAGTGCTGCTCCCAGATGGCGGGCATGTTGTCGGGGAAATTGGAGGCGCCGAAATACGGCTGGCCGTATACGTCCGGCCCGTAGGCGTGCGGCGCGAGCAGCAGGCGGTCGGCCGGAATGTTCAGCGGCGTGCACTCCAGCGGCTCCAGGCTGCCGCCCCACCAGTGGCCGCCGCTGCTGGAGCAGCTGGGGTTCTCCGCCACGCCTTCCACCACGATCAGCCAGCGGGGCGCCACCTGCAGCACGGCGGCCGAGGCGCGCTCGGCCGCGCGGTTCCAATCGGTGGCGGCATTGCCGGTGCCCCAGGTGGCGGCGCCGTGCGGCTCGTTCTTGAGGTCCAGGCCGATGACGCCGGGCACGCTGGCGTAGCGCTGCGCGACGAAGGTCAGGTCAGTGATCCACTGCTGCTCGCTGTACGAGCCGGTGTACCAGAGCTCGGAAATGCTCTGGCAGTCGGGCGTGTGGTGGTCCAGCAGCACGTACATGCCGCGGCTGCTCAGCTCGTTCACCACCTTGTCCAGCACCTGCAGGGCGCTCAGGCCCTGCAGGTCGGCGTTGCGGCCGTAGTCGATGCTGTTGGGCGGCGTGCCGCGCAGCGTCTGCGGGCAGAACGGCAGGCGCACGGCATTGAAGCCCTGGCCCTGCATCTGCGTGATCATGTCCTTCCAGTTGCGCGCCCACAGCCCGTGGACCACGTTGGTGTTGGTCTCGAAGCCGAACCAGTTCACGCCGCGCAGCTGCACGGCATTGCCGTTGTCGTCCACCACCTTGCCGGCATCGATCGCATAGCTCCAGGACAGGCTGCTGGCCGCCAGCAGGCAGCCGCCCAGCACGAGCTTCTTCAGTAAGGATTTCATCGCCATGTCGCACCTCCGTGGTTGAAAGGAAGGCCCGCCGGAGGGCCGCGACCACGGCCAACATTCTTCCTGGCGGAAACCGGCTGACATGCTAGGGCCAGAGTTCCCTGTCAAAGTGCAACTTTTCACCGCAGACGTTCGCAAATGCAAATGGGAGGTGCACCGACAGGCGCTGCCGCAGGGAAGCGGCAGGCAACTTCTCTACACTCGCCACGGCGCCGCCGCTGGGCGTCCACCGATTCATAACGAGGAGAGAGCATGAACCCCATCCAACGCACGCTGCTGGCCAGCAGCCTGGCCCTTGCCCTGGGCAGCCTGGCCGCCTGCACCAACGTGCCCACGGCCGGCCCCGGCAGTGCCGAGGGAGCGCCCGCCGCCGCGCCGCAGGCCGTGCAGCAGACGGCCGCGGCCCGCGCCGCCAGCAATTCCTACGATTTCGACATGGATGTGTTCCACCCGGTGGTGGCGCGCAACGGCATGGTCTCCACCGAACAGGAACTGGCCTCGCGCGTGGGCCTGGACATCCTCAAGGCCGGCGGCAATGCGGTGGATGCCGCGGTGGGCATCGGTTTCGCGCTGGCCGTGGTGCTGCCCAATGCGGGCAACCTGGGTGGCGGCGGTTTCATGATGGTGCACGATGCCAAGACCGGCAAGGACGTGGCGCTCGACTTCCGCGAAGTGGCGCCGCAAAAGGCCACCCGCGACATGTACCTCGACGCCAACGGCAACGTGGTGGACGGCAAGTCCCTGTACACGCCCTACGCCGTGGGCGTGCCGGGCACGGTGGCGGGCATGGAGCATGCGCTCAAGAACTGGGGCACGCTGCCGCTGTCGCGCGTGATCGCCCCAGCCATCGCGCTGGCGGACAAGGGCTTTCCCGTCAGCCTCACGCTGGCCAAGACGCTGCACCAGGAGAAGGCCAACATGGGCAAGTGGCCGGCGACTCGCCAGATCTTCTGGCGCGGCGACAGCCCGCTCAAGGTCGGCGACCGGCTGGTGCAAAAGGACCTGGCGCAGTCGCTGCGGCTCATCAGCCAGCAGGGTGCCAAGGCGTTCTACCAGGGCCCCATCGCGCGCCGCATCGCCGCCGAGATGGCGCCCCACCCCGGCGCCCTCACGCTGCAGGACCTGGCGGCCTACAAGGTGGTGGAGCGCGAGCCGGTGCGCGGCACCTACCGCGGCTACCAGATCGTGACCATGCCGCCCCCGTCCTCCGGCGGCGCGCACCTGGTGCAGATGCTGAACATGCTGGAGCAGTGGCCGCTGTCGCAATGGGGGCAGAACAGCGCGCAGACGATCCACTACATGGCCGAGAGCATGAAGCTCGCCTACGCCGACCGCTCGGAGTACCTGGGCGATCCGGACTTCGTGAAGATCCCGCTCAAGGGCCTCACCTCCAAGGCCTACGCGCAGTCGCTGGCCAAGGGCATCAGCCCCACCACGGCGCGCCAGGCCAAGGACATCAAGCCCGGCCAGCCCCAGCCGTATGAAAGCGACCAGACCACCCACTACTCGGTGGTGGACAAGGCGGGCAACGCCGTGGCGGTGACCTACACACTCAACACCAACTTCGGCAGCGGCATCGTCGCCAAGGGCACCGGCATCCTGCTGAACAACGAGATGGACGACTTCTCCGCCAAGCCCGGCGTGGCCAACACCTACGGCCTGGTCGGCGGCGACGCCAACGCGGTGGCGCCCAACAAGCGCCCGCTGTCGTCGATGACGCCCACCATGGTGCTCAAGGACGGCAAGCCCATGCTCGTGACCGGCAGCCCCGGCGGCGCGCGCATCATCACCACGGTGCTGCAGACCATCGTGAACACCATTGACTTCGGCATGAACCCGGCCGAGGCGGCCTCGGTGCCGCGCGTGCACCACCAGTGGACGCCCGACGAGCTGCGCGTGGAAAAGGGCCTCAGCACCGACACCCTGTCGCAACTGCAGGCCCGCGGCCACCACATCGCCGTGAAGCCTTCGATGGGCCGCACGCAGACCATCCAGTTCCACGACGGGCTGCTGTACGGCGCCTCCGACCCGCGCAACCCCGACGGCGAGACGCTGGGCTATTGACGCTGGGCTACCGACCCGCGGCGTTTCCCGCCCTGACAGGCCGCGCTCCGCGAGGGGCGCGGCCTTTTTTCATGGGAGCGTGGGCCCGTGGGAAGCTTCAAGCCAAAAAGGCCTGCAGCGCATATTCCACTAGGGAATAACGCTATTGAATCAATAGCACTCTGAAATCATTCACATTGGTGTGCGTGGGCCCGGTGACCACCAGATCGCCCAGCGCCGAGAAGAACCCGTAGGCGTCGTTGCGGTCCAGGTGGCGGGCCACGGCCAGGTCGGCCGCCCGCGCCCGTGCCAGGGTGTCTGGCGTGACGATCGCGCCGGCGTTGTCCTCCACGCCGTCGATGCCGTCGGTGTCGGCCGCCAGCGCCCATACGTTGGGCTGCCCCTGCAGCGCCTGGGCCAGGCCCAGGCAGAACTCCCCCGCCCGCCCGCCCCGGCCCCGGGGCACGCCCTCAGCGCGCGGGCGCACGGTCACCGTGGTCTCGCCGCCCGACAGGATGACGCAGGGGCGCGCGAACGGCTGGCCGCGCTGCGCCACCGAGCGCGCCAGCGCCGCATGCACGCGGCCCACCTCGCGCGACTCGCCCTCCATCTCGTCGGACAGGATGTACGCCGCCACGCCGGCCGCGCGCGCCGCCGCCGCGGCGGCCTCCAGCGATTGCTGCGGCGCGGCGATCAGGTGGACCGCGTGGCCGCCGAAGGCCGCGTCGCCGGGCTTGGGGGTCTCCAGCGCGCCGGCCTGCAGCGCCGCATGCACCGGCGCGGGCAGGTCGATGCGGTAGCGCGCCAGGATGTCCAGCGCCTCGGCGCAGGTCGTGCCGTCGGGCACCGTGGGGCCGCTGGCGATCACGGCGGGGTCGTCGCCCGGCACGTCGCTGATGGCCAGAGTGACCACGCGGGCCGGCGCGCAAGCGGCCGCCAGCCGCCCGCCCTTGATGCGCGACAGGTGCTTGCGCACGCAATTCATCTCGGCGATGCCGGCGCCGCTCTCCAGCAGCGCGCGGTGGATGCGCTGCTTTTCCGCCAGGGTCAGGCCCTCGGCCGGCAGGGTGAGCAGCGCGGAGCCGCCGCCCGAGATCAGGCACAGCACCAGGTCATCGGCCGTGAGCCCCTGCGTGAGCGCCAGCATGCGCTCGGCCGCCGCCAGGCCCGCCGCATCAGGCACGGGGTGCGCGGCCTCCACGATCTCCACGCGCTGCGGCAACCCGGGCGGCCGTTCGGGCACATGGCCGTAGCGGGTCACGACCAGGCCCGACAGCGGCGCATCGGCCGGCCACAGCGCCTCCAGCGCGTGCACCATCGAGCCTCCCGCCTTGCCCGCCCCGAGCACCAGCGTGCGCCCGCGCGGCGGCGGGGGCAGGTGCGCGGCCAAGCCATGGGCCGGCAACGCGGCGTGCACGGCCACGTCGTACAGATGGCGGAGGAACGCGGCCGGCTGGCTGGCCGGCGGCGACACGGGCAAGGCCGGCAGGCCGGCGGCGGCAGGGGTCTTGGGGGTGGTCATCCCCGGATTCTGGCCGAACGGGTCGGCGCCACATCGTCCACCAAAACTGTATACACATTGCTGGGCCACGGCTATCATGCGCCGATGCAAACCTCCACCACCAGTGCCATCGTCGGCGACCTGACGCGGGCCATCGTCGAGCACCGGCTGCTGCCGGGCGCCAAGCTGGCGGAGCAGAAACTGGCCGACCATTTCGGCGTCTCGCGCACGCTGGTGCGGCAGGCGCTGTTCCAGCTGTCGCAAAAGCGGCTGGTGCGCCTGGCGCCCGCGCGCGGCGCCTTCGTGGCCGCGCCCTCCGCCGACGAGGCGCGGCAGGTGTTCGCCGTGCGCCGCATGCTGGAGGCCGAGATGACCCGCGCCTTCGTGCGGGAGGTCACCCCCGCCCGCATCCGCGCCCTGCGCGAGCACGTGGCCCGCGAGAAGGCCGCCGTGGACGGCGCCGACGTGCAGGACCGCACCGAACTGCTGGGCGACTTCCATGTGCGCATGGCCGAGCTGATGGGCAACCAGGTGCTGGCACAGATGCTGCAGGAGCTGATCTCGCGCTGTGCGCTGATCACGCTCATGTACCAGAGCGCCGACGAGGCCGCGCACTCGCACGACGAGCATGCCGAGATCGTCAGGGCCCTGGCCGCGCGCGACGAGGAGCGCGCCGTGCGCCTGATGGACGCGCACCTGCTGCATGTGCAGGACAGCCTGATGTTCGACCGCAAGCTGCCCCCCAACGACATCTCCATGGCTCTTTCGTGAGGACCCGATGACCGCCGCCCCGATCTACGACGCCACCCTGCCCTACCCCCGCGACCTCGTGGGCTACGGGCGCAATCCGCCGCACGCGCGCTGGCCGGGCAACGCCCGCATCGCCGTGCAGTTCGTGCTGAACTACGAGGAAGGCGGCGAGAACGCCGTGCTGCACGGCGATGCCGGCAGCGAGCAGTTCCTGTCGGAAATGTTCAACCCGGCCAGCTACCCCGACCGGCACATCAGCATGGAGGGGATCTACGAATACGGCTCGCGCGCCGGCGTGTGGCGCCTGCTGCGCGAGTTCGAAAGGCGCGGCCTGCCGCTCACCGTGTTCGGCGTGGCGACGGCCTTGCAGCGCCACCCCGACGTCACCGCCGCCTTCATGGAACTGGGCCACGAGATCGCCTGCCACGGTCTCAAGTGGATCCACTACCAGAACGTGCCCGAGGCCGTGGAGCGCGCCCACATGGCCGAGGCCCTGGCCATCTTCGAAGCGCTCACGGGCCAGCGGCACGGCGCGCCCGGCACGGTGCACGGCGCGGGCTGGTACACCGGCCGCGACAGCCCCAACACCCGCCGCCTGGTGGCCGACCACGGCGGCTTTGCCTACGACAGCGACTACTACGGCGACGACCTGCCCTTCTGGATGAAGGTCGCCCGGACCGACGGCAGCACGGCCCGGCAGCTCATCGTGCCCTACACGCTCGACTGCAACGACATGCGCTTCGCGCTGCCCCAGGGCTACTCGCACGCCGACCCGTTCTTCCAGTACATGAAGGACACATTCGATGCGCTGTACGCCGAGGGCGACCCCGCCGGCGACGACCGCCCCAGGATGATGAGCATCGGCATGCACTGCCGGCTGCTCGGGCGCCCGGGCCGCATCACCGCGCTGCAGCGCTTCCTGGACCACGTGCAGCGGCACGACCACGTGTGGGTGTGCCGCCGCATCGACATCGCACGCCACTGGGCCGAGGCCCATCCCTGCCCGGAGTGAACGCCATGCCCCTCACCCTCGAACAACTGAATGCCGCCGCCCCCGAAGAGGCCGCGCGCCTGCTGGACGGCCTGTACGAGCATTCGCCGTGGATCGCCGCGCAGGCGCTCGCCGCGCGGCCCTTGCGCTCGCTCGCGCAGTTCAAGCACGCGATGGTGCGCGTGCTGGCCCAGGCGCCGCGCGAGGCGCAGCTGGCCCTGGTGCGCGCCCATCCGGAACTGGCGGGCAAGGCCATGGTGGCGAACGCGCTCACGGCCGAGTCGGCCCGCGAGCAGGGCACGGCCGGCCTCACGCAGTGCACGCCCGACGAGTTCGCGCGCATCCAGCAGCTCAACGCCGAGTACAACGCACGCTTCGGCTTCCCGTTCATCCTCGCGGTGCGCGGCCCGCGCGGCACGGGGCTGCCCCGGCAGGACATCATCGACACCTTCGCGCGCCGGCTTTCCAACCCACCGGACTTCGAACTGGCCGAGGCGCTGCGCAACATCCACCGCATCGCCGAGATCCGCCTGAACGACCTGTTCGGCGTGGCGCCCGCACTGGGCAACGGCGTATGGGACTGGCAGGAAACCCTGGCGCAGCACAGCGACCCGGGCTTTGCCGAGAAGGGCCAGCTCACCGTCACCTACCTGACCGATGCGCACCGCGCCTGCGCGCAGCGCATCAGCCACTGGATGCGCGACTGCGGCTTCGACGAAGTGGCCGTGGACGCGGTGGGCAACGTGGTGGGCCGCTACCACGGCGCCACGCCCGATGCGCCCCTGCTCATGACCGGCAGCCACTACGACACCGTGCGCAACGGCGGCAAGTACGACGGCCGGCTGGGCATCTTCGTGCCCATGGCCTGCGTGCGCGAGTTGCACCGCCAGGGCCGGCGCCTGCCCTTCGGCATCGAGGTGGTGGGCTTTTCGGAGGAGGAAGGCCAGCGCTACAAGGCAACGTTCCTCGGCTCGGGCGCGCTCATCGGCGACTTCGACCCGGCGTGGCTCGACCAGAAGGACGCCGACGGCGTGACCCTGCGCGAGGCCATGCAGCATGCCGGCCTGTGCATCGACGACATTCCGAAGCTGCAGCGCGACCCGGGCCGCTACCTCGGCTTCGTCGAGGTGCACATCGAGCAGGGCCCGGTGCTCAACGAACTGGACCTGCCCCTGGGCGTGGTCACCTCCATCAACGGCAGCGTGCGCTTCGTGGGCGAGATGCACGGCATGGCGAGCCACGCCGGCACCACGCCCATGGACCGGCGCCGCGATGCGGCCGCGGCCGTGGCCGAACTCATCCTCGCGGTGGAGGCGCGTGCCGCGCGCGACGGCGACTCGGTGGGCACCGTGGGCCTGCTGAACGTGCCCGGCGGCTCCATCAACGTGGTGCCGGGGCGCTGCCAGTTCAGCCTGGACCTGCGCGCCCCCACCGATCCCCAGCGCGATGCGCTGGTGGCCGATGTACTGGCTGCGCTGCAGTCCATCGCCGCGCGGCGCGGCATGCACTACACGCTGGAAGAAACCATGCGCGCCGCCGCCGCGCCCAGCGCACCCGCGTGGCAGCAGCGCTGGGAACGCGCGGTGGACGCACTGGGCGTGCCGGTGCACCGCATGCCCAGCGGTGCCGGGCACGACGCCATGAAGCTGCACGAAATCATGCCGCAGGCCATGCTGTTCGTGCGCGGCCTGAACAGCGGCATCAGCCACAACCCCCTGGAAAGCACGACCAGCGACGACATGCAGCTCGCCGTCGACGCCTTCTCCCACCTTCTGAACCAACTGGCCACCGAAACCCCATGAGCAGCACCTACCAATCACTGGACGCCTGGATCGACCAACATTTCGACGAAGAAGTGCGCTTTCTGCAGGCGCTGGTGCGCGTGCCCACCGACACGCCGCCCGGCAACAACGCACCGCACGCCGAGCGCACGGCAGAGCTGCTGCAGGCTTTCGGCTACGAGGCCGAGCGCCACCCCGTGCCCGACTCCGAGGTCAAGGCCTACGGCATGGAATCCATCACCAACCTCATCGTGCGCCGGCCGTATGGCGAGGGCGCCACCGCCGCGGGCGGCCGCACCGTGGCGCTCAATGCCCACGGCGACGTGGTGCCGCCCGGCGAAGGCTGGACGCACGACCCCTACGGCGGCGAGATCGTGGACGGCAAGATCTACGGCCGCGCCACCGCGGTGAGCAAGAGCGATTTCGCCAGCTTCACCTTCGCCCTTCGCGCCCTGGAGGCCGTGGCGAAACCGACCAAGGGCGCGGTGGAACTGCACTTCACCTACGACGAAGAGTTCGGCGGCGAACTGGGCCCGGGCTGGCTGCTGCGCCAGGGCCTGACGCGGCCCGATCTGCTGCTGGCCGCCGGCTTCAGCTACGAGGTCGTCACGGCGCACAACGGCTGCCTGCAGATGGAGGTGACCGTGCACGGCAAGATGGCCCATGCCGCCATTCCCCACACCGGCGTGGACGCGCTGCAGGGCGCGGTCGCGATCCTGAACGCCCTCTATGCGCAGAACGCCCGCTACCAGCAGATCACCTCGAAGGTGGACGGCATCGAGCACCCCTACCTGAACGTCGGCCGCATCGAAGGCGGCACCAACACCAACGTGGTCCCGGGCAAGGTCGTGTTCAAGCTCGACCGCCGCATGATCCCCGAGGAAAACCCCGCCGAGGTCGAGGCCGACATCCGCCGCGTGATCGCCGAGGCCGCCGCGGGCTGCGTCGGCATCACGGTGGACATCAAGCGCCTGCTGCTGGCCAACGCCATGCAGCCGCTGCCGGGCAACGCCCCGCTGGTGGCCGCGCTGCAAAAGCACGGCGAGGCACTCTTCGGCCAGCCGATCCCGGCCATGGGCACGCCGCTGTACACGGACGTACGCCTGTACGGCGAGGCCGGCATTCCCGGCGTGATCTACGGCGCCGGCCCGCGCACCGTGCTGGAGTCGCACGCCAAGCGCGCCGACGAGCGCCTGGACCTGGAAGACCTGCGGCGCGCGACCAAGGTGGTGGCGCGGACGCTGCACGACCTGCTGGGGTGAAGAGAGGACGGCGGCTCGCCGGTCAGGGCATGACGGCGGACGCCGGCAGCCTGGGGCAATCCGTACATTCCGGCGGTACGTTCTCGAAAACGATGTCGCGCCCGACCTGCACTGCATTGACGGGCGGATTCAGCCACCAGTAGAGCTCCCCGTTCATCCAGAGATCCACCACATTGCTTTCACCAAGAAGGGTTTCAGGCTGGATGCGGTATAGCCGGGCAAATGCAGGCATCTTGAAATCATGGTGGATGAGACTTTGCAGGTACGACGCCTCGTAATACTCGACTCGGTAGACCTTTCGAGGACTGATCGCGGTATGAAACAGGCGGGGTTGCGAACCCTGCCAGAGCCCGCTTACGAGCCCTAAAAAAATCGACAGCCAAAAGACTTTTTTCAGGTGGTTGCGGACGATTTGCATACGCTCACCAGGAGAATTTCTGCGGAAAAGGCAATTTGATTCGATGCACGTTTGAAAGCACCATGAAATCACCGCCCCGGTGATGCTTCTCTCTCCAACGGCGAAAGTCTTGGTTTTGCACGATGTACTTGTAGCGCTGCACGGATGAAGGGGCCTCGTCTACTGTCACTTCTTCAATCGGCACATTCAATCTGGTGCGAATACCGCATTCCATGCCGTTGAATCCCCAGCAACCCAAAGGCTGAGAAATGAAAGATCGGCTGTCATTGAAATCGTACGCATCCCGCAGGTAAAAACCCAATTCGTCGATTTCCACAGTGACCCGCCCCTGCCCTGAAGAAGAGACCATTCCAGACACAGCCACCTTGAGTTGTGCTTCTCCCATCGCCCCATAAAAGTCGTCCATCGGATCGCTCCATTGGCCAAAGACAAGAAAGTTCACCTGGCAAGTATTTTCAAGAACTTTGGCGGGCAGGGCTAAATTCCCGAGACGCCAGCACTGTTGGACAAAAAGCTGGTCCCCGACCCGGCGCTTCAACATTGCCAATCCAGCTGGACTTGCCCAATTGGCTTGCAGCCTTGCCATCGCATCTCTAACACGAGCAAAGCCAAGAGCCCATTGCATGCTCACGAGATCTTCCGCAAGTTGCGAAGAAGGTATTTGACTCAATCGCTGGCCCTCCGCGCTGGCTTTCACCTCTGGGGTGATTTGATACGCCGCCCCGTTGAACCACCGCTCCATCAAGTTCGACGCCACCGGCCACCCCAGCCGGGACCGCATCACATTCGGAATGTCACGCAGCTGAAAAAGCCGTGTGGCGTACTTGGGCGCGAGCTTGCGCGCCAGTTCAGCGCGCAGTGCGGCTTGCGGCACTGTCACGATGTCATTCATGGCTTCACTCCCTTTGTTATTCATGCCTTCCATTGGCAGGCGCGAATGATAGGCAGGAGTTCAGTGAATACAGTCACCCGAATGGTGATTAATAGTTACCAATCGAAAGCCTGCGGTTCCACGGATCGGTCTCCGAACCGACACCGGCGCTCTTCCGTGGAGCCTGCGCCACACACGGGATAACCCCCAACCCGCCGGGCCGGCGAATGTCTACATTTCTTGTATGCAAGATTGGTGAACCAATGTGACGACTCTCGGAGATCCCATGCAACGCTTCTTCCGTTCCCTGTTCGGCCGGGTGGTCCTGGCCCTGATCGCCGGCGTCATCGTCGGTCTGCTTTGGCCCCAGTGGGCGGTGCAGCTCAAGCCCCTGGGCGACGGCTTCATCAAGCTCATCAAGATGCTGATCCCGCTCATCGTGTTCTGCGTGGTGGTGCATGGCATCGCGGGCACGGGGGATCTGAAGCGGGTGGGCCGCGTGGGGATCAAGTCGCTGATCTATTTCGAGGTGGTCACCAGCATCGCGCTGGTCCTGGGGCTGGTGCTGGCCTTCGTGTTCGAGCCGGGTGTCGGCATGAACGTGGACCCGCGGGCGCTGGACGCCTCGGCCATGGGCGCCTATGCCGACAACGCCAACAAGCTGGCGGGGGGCGGCTTCAGCGACTTTTTGCTCAAGCTGATTCCCAACACGGCGATCAGCGCGTTCTCCACGGGCGACGTGCTGCAGGTGCTGCTGTTTTCCATCGTGTTCGGCTGTGCGCTGTCGCTGGTGGGCGAGCGCGGCGCCCGGGTGGTCTCGCTCATCGATGATTTTTCCGCCGTGCTGTTCAAGGCGATGGGCCTGATCATCCAACTCGCACCCCTGGGCGTGCTGGGGGCCATCGCCTTCACGGTGGGCAAGTACGGCATCGGCTCGCTCAAGCAGCTGGGCCTGCTGGTCGCGCTGTTCTATGCGGCAGTGTTCATCTTCGTGGTCGTGGTGCTGGGGCTGATCATGCGGTTTTCGGGCTTCAGCCTGTTCAAGCTGCTGCGCTACCTGCGCGAGGAGCTGGCCGTGGTGTTCGCCACCACGTCGTCCGACAGCGTGCTGCCGCAGGTCATGGCCAAGCTCAAGCACATGGGCATCCGCGACTCGACCGTGGGCCTGGTGATTCCCACGGGCTATTCGTTCAACCTGGACGCGTTCTCGATCTACATCACCCTGGCGGCGGTGTTCATCGCGCAGGCCACGAACACGCCGATTTCCATGGCGGACCTGCTGACGATCCTGGCGATCTCGCTGGTGACCTCCAAGGGCGCGCACGGCGTGCCGGGCTCGGCCATCGTGGTGCTGGCGGCCACGCTGCATGCGATTCCGGCCATTCCCGCGATCGGCCTGGTGCTGGTGCTGTCGGTGGACTGGTTCATGGGCATCGCCCGCGCGGTGGGCAACCTGATCGGCAACTGCGTGGCCACGGTGGCCATCGCCTCGTGGGAAGGCGACATCGACCGGAACCGAGCACATGCCGTGCTGGATGGCAAGGCGCTGGATGCGCCCACGGACGTGTAGTGCGGCTTCCACACACATTCCAGGATGCTGTAAGCACCGGTAACGCAACTACGGTGTAATGCAGGACTTCTTTTTCCGAGGCCGCCATGATCCAGTCTCTGCGCTCCAAGATCCTCGTCATCAGCACCGCCACCGTCGTCTGTGCCCTGGCGGTGACCGGTGCCGCCACCTACTCCATCACCCGCACCAACACGTTCGAGACCATCGAACAGGACCTGAACGCCATCACGGCGGGCAACACGATGGCCATCGACCAGTGGGTGTCCGCCAAGGCGGCCGCCGTGAACGCCACCGCGGCGGTCGTGGAACTGGGCGATCCGCAGGGCTACGTGGCCCTGATGGGCAAGGCCAACGGCTTTCCCATCACCACCGTGGGCTGGGAGGACAAGACCTTCAAGTCCACCACGCAGACCCCCGCGGGCTATGACCCGACGGCCCGCCCCTGGTACAAGGCGGCGGTGCAGGCCGGCAAGCTGGCGGTCACCAAGCCCTATGGCGACTCCACCACCGGTGTGCCCTATGTGGCCTTCGTCGCGCCGCTGCTGCGCAACGGCGCGCTGCAGGGCGTGGTCAACGGCGCCGTGCCGCTGGAGGGCGTGCGCGAAGTGGTCGCCGCCATCCGCCCCACGCCGAGCAGCCTGGGCTTCGTGGTGAACAGCGACGGCCAGATCCTGGCCCACGCGGACGCCAAGCTCAGCCTCAAGCCGGTGACCGAACTCTCGCCCCTGCTCACCCCCGCCGCCATGGCCTCGCTCGCAAGCGCGACGCGGTCGATGGAGGTGGAGCTCAACGGCAGCGCCAAGCTGCTCAAGGCCCGCCCGGTGCAGGGCACCGACTGGTCGCTGATCGTGGCCCTGGACAAGGCCGAGGCCACCACCGGCCTGCGCAGCGTGCTGCAGACGCTGGCCGTGGCCATCGTGCTGCTGGCCGTGCTGGCGGCTGCGGTGGGCGCGATGCTCACCGCCAAGTCGTTCCGCCGTCTGTCGGAGGTGCGCGACGCCATGGACGAGATCGGCTCGGGCGGCGGCGACCTGACGCACCGTCTGCCCGTCTCCGGCAGCGACGAGGTGGCGCAGATTGCCTCGTCGTTCAATGCCTTCGTGGACAAGATCGGCACCGTGCTGCAGGACGTGCGCCATGGCGTCGAATCGATGAAGACGGCCACCGACGAAATCAAGGCCGGCAACCACGACCTGTCCAACCGCACCGAGACCTCGGCCAGCAACCTGCAGGAAACCTCGGCCTCGCTGTCGCAGCTCACCGTCACCGTCAAGCAGTCCGCCGAAGCGGCGGCGCAGGCCACGCGCCTGGCCACCTCGGCCAGCGCATCGGCCAGCAAGGGCGGCGAAGTGGTGGCCAGCGCTGTCACCACCATGGACGAGATCTCCAAGGCCTCGTCCAAGATCGGCGAGATCATCGGCGTGATCGACTCCATCGCCTTCCAGACCAACATCCTGGCCCTGAACGCGGCCGTGGAAGCCGCCCGTGCCGGCGAGAACGGCCGGGGCTTCGCGGTGGTGGCGAGCGAGGTGCGCAGCCTGGCGCACCGCAGCGCCACGGCGGCCAAGGAGATCAAAACGCTCATCGACGCCTCGGGCGTGAGCGTGACGACCGGCACCCAGCGCGTGCGCGCGGCGGGCGAGACCATGGGCGAGATCGTGGACAGCATCCAGCGCGTCACGCAGATCATCGGCGAGATCAACAGCTCGATGACCGAGCAGAGCGCCGGCATCGGCCAGATCAACCAGGCCGTCGCCGAGATGGACCGCGCCACGCAGCAGAACGCCGCGCTGGTCGAGGAGTCCACCGCCGCCTCGGGCGTGCTCAACGAGCAGGCGCACAACCTCTCGCGCACCGTGGCCGGCTTCACGCTGGACAAGCACGCCGCAGGCCACGGCGGCGCGGCGCCCCTCGCCCTGCCACGCTGAAAAGCGACGGCCGCCACCGCCCCTTGCCCACCATGAACGGTGCCAGCAGCCAGACCCAGATCGCCCAGCAGGTGGTGGAATCCATCCTGGCGCAAAAGCTCGCCCCCGGCGAGCGGCTGGGCGAGCAGGCGCTGGCCACCCTGTTCGGCGTGAGCCGCACCCTGGTGCGCGAGGCGCTCATGCAACTGCAGGCGCGCGGCTTCGTCGAGGTGCGGCCGCGCCGGGGCTGGTACGTGGTGGAGCCTTCGGTGGAAGACGCCCGCGATGCCTTCTCGGCGCGGCGCATCGTGGAATCCGGCATCCTGGCCGAAGCCGGGCGGCCGCTGCAGGCGGTGGTGCGCCGCCTGCGCCAGCACATCGCGCAGGAGCAGCAGGCCATCGACGATGCGGATGCCGCCACCCGGGCCTTTCTGCTGGCCGACTTCCACGTGTGCCTGGCCGAAGCCCTGGGCCACCGCAGCCTGAGCGGCATCCTGCGTGACCTCACCGCGCGCACCACGCTGGCCGCCTCGCTCTACCAGTCGCGCCACGAGGCCAGCCAGTCGTGCGCCGAGCACGCCGCCATCGTCGAGGCCCTCGAGCGCGGCGATACGGCCCTGGCGCGCGAGCGCATGCTGGCGCACATCGGGCATGTGGAGCAGGCGCTCGATTCGCAGGCGCCCCGCACGCACGACCGCCTGCGCGACTCGCTGGCGCCGCTGCCGGCGCGGGACGGCACGCGGGGCTGATTCGCACGCGCCAGCCCATCGGGGGCGCCACCGGTTCGCCATCCCATCTCCGTTTAGAGGCAGTTCCCCAGGCGGCAGGGGCGGCGCGGGCGTAGCATTCGTGCCCCACAGCGACAGACACGACCCGCCACCATGCCCCCCACCGAAGGTCGTGCCCCGCCCGTCGGCCGCTCCCCGCTCGGGCGCCCCAGCGCCCAGCGCGCGCAGGAGCTGCGCCAGATCATTGTCGATGTGGCAGCCGCCCTCATGCTGGAGCACGGCTACGCGGGCACCAGCATGGAAGCCATCGCCACTGCGGCGGGCGTGACGAAGCGCACCATCTACACCCGGTTCGAGTCCAAGGAAAACCTGCTGCGCGAGGTGCTGGCGGCCGCCGCGCTGCCGGCATTGCAACTCGATTTCCAGTTCGCGCCCGGCCTGCCCCTGCAGGACAAGCTGGTGCGGATCGGCATGGAAATGAATGCCACGCTGCTGCACCCCGGCATGCAGAACTGGCTTCGATTCTCCATCCATGGCATCGCGCTCCACCCGGAGCTGGCCCCGCTGGTCCATGGATTGATCGAGCAATACCTGGCGCTGCTGGCACGGCATCTGGCGGACTTGTTCGCCAGCGAAGCCATGGTGGTGGAGGACTTGCCCACCCTGGCGAAGGTGTTCGCCAGCCTGATCTCGTCGCCGGCGCAGAACCTGGCGGCCTTCGCGATGCATCCCGGATCGCCCGAGGAGCAGGCGCAGCTCATGCACCGGTCCGTGGCGGTGTTCCTGGCCGGCTGCCGCGCCACCTGAGCGCCAGCAGGGTTTCAACATCTCCTCTTGTTGTTGCTTGCTGACAGGCCTGGCCATTAATGAAACCCATCAGTTTCATTTCTGATAGGATTTGAAACAATTGGTTACACAGGCAGTGGCACGGTCCCGCGACGGGTTTCTGCAAGGCTTCGCCATCCGCTCCCACAACGACAAAAGACAACAGCGGCTCTCGACCTTGCTGGCAAGAGGTGCGTCACGGCGCCTCTTGAATCAACGCCCCTCCACCCAGTGCTCACGAGGCACGGGCCATTCCTGCGGCAATCCAATGCGTCGCCAGCGCCACCGCTGGTTTTTGACAATCCAAACGGGCTTCGAAAATGGAATGGTTTAAACGAATGAAGGTCGGCACCAAGCTGATCGCCGGCTTTCTGGCAGTCGCGGCGATCGGCGCGTTGATCGGTACGGCCGGCATCCTGCGATCCAGTGAGATCAATGACCTGGCAGACCTGATGTACGAGCGCGAGGTGGTCGGCCTGTCCCATGCGGCGGACGCCAATATCCAGCTCATCGCTGCAGGCCGGGCGATTCGCAATGCCCTGCTCGCATCGACGCAGGAGGAGCGGCGTACCCACACGGAATCGGTGCAGGCCCGCTTGAAGGCGATGCACGAATCGCTGAACAAGACAGACAACTTCTCCGTGACGGCACAGGGCAAAGCCCTAGTGGCCGAGAGCCAGAAAGCCGCCAAGGCCTACGACGATGGCATTCAATCCGTCCTCGCGCTGCTGCAGACAGAAGAATTGGCGAACACGCGTGCCTCGGTGACCAGAATCCACGAAGTCAGGCAGCTCGCCGACAAGGCCGACGAGCTGCTGGGACAGATCGTCGAACGCAAGCGCAGCAATGCCAAGAGCCTGAACGACAAGACCACCGAGATCTACCTCCAGGTGCGCCTCATCCTCATCTGCCTCACGATCGGCGGCGTGGTCCTGGGCATCCTGATCGGCGTCCTGCTCACGCGGGGGCTCACGCGCCAACTGGGCGGCGAGCCCGCCGATGTGGCACGGGTGGCCGGTGCCATCGCGCAGGGAAATCTGACCTTCCCCATCGACACCTCCCGCGCTGCTCCGGGCAGCGTGGTGGCGGCCATGCAGACCATGCAGACCTCGCTGCGCGAGGTGGTCGGCACGGTGCGCGCGAGCAGCGGCAACATCGCCGTGGGCGCGACCCAGATCGCCACCGGCAACGCCGACCTGTCGCAACGCACCGAAGAGCAGGCGAGCAACCTGGAGGAAACCGCTGCCTCCATGGAGGAGCTGACCAGCACGGTGATGAGCAGCGCGGACACCGCCAAGCAGGCCGCCCAACTGGCCCAGTCCGCCAGCCAGGCCGCCCAAAAGGGCGGCGAGGTGGTCGGGCAGGTCGTGTCGATGATGGGGGAGATCAACCACTCGTCCCAGCGGATCGCCGACATCATCGGCGTCATCGACGGCATCGCGTTCCAGACCAACATCCTGGCCCTCAATGCCGCCGTCGAGGCGGCCCGGGCCGGCGAGCAGGGCCGCGGTTTCGCGGTGGTGGCCAGCGAGGTCCGCAGCCTCGCCCAAAAGAGCGCCGAAGCCGCCAAGGAGATCAAGACGCTCATCCACGACAGCGTGGACAAGGTGGCCAACGGAAGCCAGCTCGTCAATGCGGCGGGCACCTCCATGGAGGACATCGTCGGGCAGGTCCAGCGCGTCAGCCACCTGATCCAGGAGATCACGTCGGCGACCCAGGAGCAGACCTCGGGCATCAGCCAGATCAACGAAGCCGTGATGCAGCTCGACCAGGTGACGCAGCAGAACGCGGCCCTGGTGGAGGAATCCGCAGCGGCGGCTGACAGCCTCGACCAGCAGGTCAAGCAGCTGGTGGCCGCCGTGGGCGTCTTCAAGCTCGACGAAGCCGCACCCCTGCCTTCGGCACCGCCGGCTGCGGCCAGGGCGAATGCCCCGCTCCTGCGCCCGCGCGAGGCGCCTGTGCATCGCAGCCAGCCGGCCCGCACCCTCCCCCACGCCAGGGCGGCGGCACGGCCCGCGCCGGCACGGGCTGCGCCGCGCGCGCTGCCTCCGAAGGACAGCCAGGAAGCGTGGGAAAGCTTCTGAAGCCGTGCGATGGCGGCGCGATGGCGACACCATGGCGACGGGATGCCCGCACCATGGCGGCGCCATCGCGCGGGCCCTTGCGAACGCGTTGCACGCCATGCGCAATCCGCATTGGCAGGGAGGATTTCCGCGCCCCGCTTGGAGTAAGCTCCCTGCGCATTTCTCCCTAGGATCTCCATCCATGACACAACACACACTGTCCGCAGCCGAGCAGGCCCTGCGCGAAGCCGCGCTCGAATACCACCGCAACCCCAGCCGCGGCAAGATCTCGGTCACGCCGACCAAGCCGCTGTCCAACCAGCGCGACCTGTCGCTGGCCTATTCGCCGGGCGTGGCCTACCCCTGCCTGGACATCCAGGCCGACCCGTCGCTGGCGTTCGACTACACGGCGCGCGGCAACCTGGTGGGTGTGATCACCAACGGCACGGCCGTGCTGGGCCTGGGCGACATCGGTCCGCTGGCCGGCAAGCCGGTGATGGAGGGCAAGGGCTGCCTGTTCAAGAAGTTCGCGGGCGTGGACGTGTTCGACATCGAGCTGGCCGAGCGCGATCCCGACAAGCTGGTGGAGATCATCGCGTCGCTGGAGCCCACGCTGGGCGGCATCAACCTGGAAGACATCAAGGCGCCCGAGTGCTTCTACATCGAGCGCGAACTCTCCAAGCGCCTGAACATCCCGGTGTTCCACGATGACCAGCACGGCACGGCCATCATCTCCAGCGCCGCGCTGCTGAACGGCCTGGAACTGGTGGGCAAGGAGATCGGCGCGGTGAAGGTGGCCGTGTCGGGCGCGGGCGCCGCCGCCATCGCCTGCCTGGACGTGATGGTGGGCCTGGGCGTGAAGCGCGAGCACATCTTCGTGGTGGACTCCAAGGGCGTGATCCACGACGGCCGCGCGAACCTCGACGAATCCAAGGCCCGCTACGCGCAAAAGACCGAGGCCCGCACGCTGGCCGACGTGGTCAACGGCGCCGACGTGTTCCTGGGCTGCTCGGCCCCCGGCGTGCTGACGGCCGAGATGGTCAAGACCATGGCCGACAAGCCGATCATCCTGGCCCTGGCCAACCCCGAGCCCGAGATCCGCCCCGAGCTGGCCAAGGCCGTACGCCCCGACTGCATCATCGCCACGGGCCGTTCGGACTATCCGAACCAGGTCAACAACGTGCTGTGCTTTCCGTACATCTTCCGCGGCGCGCTCGACTGCGGCGCCACCAAGATCACGCAGGAGATGAAGCTGGCCTGCGTGCGCGAGATCGCCGACCTCGCCAAGGCCGAGATGAGCGACGAGGTGGCCGCGGCCTATGCGGGCCAGGAGCTGTCCTTCGGCCCCGACTACCTCATCCCCACGCCCTTCGACGTGCGCCTGATCCTGCGCATCGCCCCCGCCGTGGCCAAGGCGGCCGAGGCCTCGGGCGTGGCCACGCGGCCCATCCAGGACTACGCGGCCTACCGCGAAAGCCTCACCCGCTTCGTCTACCAGACCAGCATGTTCATGCGCCCGGTCTTCACCGCCGCCAAGGCCGCCCCCCAGCGCGTGGCCTATGCCGAGGGCGAGGACGACCGCGTGCTGCGCGCGGCGCAGGTGGCGGTCGACGAAGGCCTGGCGCGTCCGATCCTGATCGGCCGCCCCGCCGTCATCGCCACGCGCATCGCGAAGGCCGGCCTGCGGCTGCAGCCGGGCAAGGACGTGGAGATCTGCAACCCCGAGGACGATCCGCGCTTTCGCCAGTACTGGGAGGCCTACCACCAGCTCATGGGCCGCGACGGCATCACGCCCGAGGCCGCCAAGGCCGCGGTGCGCCGCTCCAACACGCTGATCGGCGCGCTCATGGTGCGCCTGGGCGACGCCGACGCGCTGCTGTGCGGGCTGGTGGGCCGCTTCGACCACCACCTGGAGCATGTGCGCCAGGTGATCGGCCTGAAGGAAGGCACGCCGGACTTCGCCACGGTGAACGCGCTCACGCTGGACCAGCACACGCTGTTCATCGCCGACACGTACATCAACGAGGCGCCCGATGCCGAGCAACTGGCCGCGATCGCGCTGATGGCGGCAGAGGAAGTGCAGCGCTTCGGCCTGCCGCCGAAGGTGGCGTTCCTGTCGCACTCCAACTACGGCTCGTCCACGCGCCCCTCGGCCCGCAAGATGCGCGCGGCACGCGACCTGTTCGTGAAGGCGGCGCCCCACATCGAGTGCGACGGCGAACTGCACGGTGACTCGGCCCTGTCGGAGAAGATCCGCCACACCGCGCTGCTGGAAGGCACGCTGTCGGGCTCGGCCAACGTGCTGATCTGCCCCAACCTGGACGCGGCGAACATTCTGTTCAACGTGCTCAAGACCACCGGCAGCCACGGCACCACCATCGGCCCGATCCTGCTGGGTGCCGCGGCATCGGCCCATGTGCTGACGCCCTCCTCCACCGTGCGCCGCGTGGTCAACATGACCGCGCTGGCCGCGGCGAACGCGGCAGCGGCCAAGGCTCGCTGAACGCAAGGGCTCCGTCAGCACCATCCCCGCCCGGGGGATGGTGCTGACGGCTGGCGCCTGCGCAAGGCACGGCGCCCCAAGACCGGCTGACATCCCCGGGATGGAAGATCGATCCCCCGCGCCTCACGCGCGGCGGGGCCTTTGTGCCGGAACATCCAGGCGGTTGTCGATGTGCGAGGCCTCGGCCGCCTCCACGCTCGCCATCTGCACCACCAGATCCACGCCCTGCGTCTTCTGCACCGTGTTGCGCTCGTACGAGCGCAGCGAATAGGGCTGCTTGGCCGCTGGGTCCTTCCACTGCGCCTCGATCGTTTCGGCCAGCGCGGAGACCGCCTGCGGCAGGCCGCTCGGGTGCTGCGCGCACAGCTGCATCGACGAGCGGTAGGCATCGTCGCGCGCGCGGGCCTCGGGCGTCACGATGTAGCGTGCGGCGAAGCTGTGGGTGGGCACCGCGTGGTCGCGGATGTCGGCCAGCAGGCCATCCAGGCGTTCAGGGTCGGCGCCGGCCTCCACCCATTCTCCGAGCTCCGGCGTCACCGCGTTCATGAAGGCGTCGACCTTCTGGTACTCGGTCTCGACGAACGACATCGGGTGCAGGCGGCCGTCCTCGTACACCGCCTCCCGCCGCTGGAACTGGCCCGCGAGGATGTGCTCCGCGCTCACGCCGGCTTGCACCGCCGCGAGCGCCAGGTCCACCCCGCCGGAAAACGAGGTGCTCGAAGCCACGCTGGCGGACGGGCCGGCCGACACCTTGGCCCCGGCCCCGACCCGCGTGGCATGTCCCGCGATCGACCGCTCCACGCGCATGCGCCCGGTGGCGTCGGCATAGTGCTTGGTGACGTTGCGCTGGGCCTCCACGAAGCCGCCCACGCCGGCGCTCACCTTGGCCCCCCATTTGCCGATCGAACCCATCAGGTCCGCCCCCAGCCCATGCCGGCGGCGGCCATCGCCGGCCAGGCCGATGCGGTTGACCGTCAGCTCGGGAAAGTCCTGCAGCAGGCGCTGCAGCAGCGGGGTGGCGTCGTCCGCCTGCGCCCCGCCCTCGCTGCCGTCGAGCAACGCGTCCACCAGCGCCGAGAACTCCGCCCGCAGCTCCGGCACCGGCCGGCCGACCCGCGGCAGGCGCAGGGAGATGCCCTGGATTTCGGCCTCTTCCTTGCCGTAGAACACGGTATCGAGGTTGACCCCCGCCTTGGCCACACCGATGTCCGGCCCGACGAAGGCGCCGACCCCGATCTGCTTGGAGGCCTGGCGCTGCGATCCCAGCACCAGCTCCATGTCATAGGGAGGCATGGCGATCTCGAAGACCGCCTGGCGGCCGCGCTGCGCCCGGCCATCGACCCGCCCGCGCAGGAAGAAGGCGCTCGCCACCGCGCTGATCGACGACGTGATCTGCCGCAGCCCCACCCCGACCAGCCCGCCGCTGCTCAGCCGCAGCCGGGAAGAGCCCTCGATGTTGGCGATGATGTCCTTCAGGGCCGAACGCACGGTCTCGCGCGTGATCACCGGCACCCGGGTGTCCCGCCCCTCGGCCTCTTCCTCGGCGCGCACAAGCGCCGTGGAGACGGCCTGCACCCAGGGCGCCTCCTGGGCTGGCGCTCCTTCCTCCGCGGGTTGCGCCGCCTGCGCCCCGTCGCTGCCGCTCGCTGGGCGGACCTCGGCAAACCACGCACTCATCGCCTGCGAATCCAGGCGCAGGTCCGCCAGGGCCTGCAGCTGATTCGATTGGGCCAGTTGCTCCGCCAAACCGGGTCCGGCATTGCTCGACACCAGGACCGCCAGGCGGGCCGCGATGTCGGCGCGGGCCGCCTCGTCGAAGCCGGCCCGCTCCAGCGGCTGCGGTGCCGGCGTCTGCAGGCAATGCTCCAGCACGGCCGCTCGCAGCAAGCCATCGGGCACCAGCCCGGGG
Source organism: Acidovorax sp. BLS4 (assembly GCF_032929295.1). Classification (NCBI taxonomy): domain Bacteria; kingdom Pseudomonadati; phylum Pseudomonadota; class Betaproteobacteria; order Burkholderiales; family Comamonadaceae; genus Acidovorax; species Acidovorax sp. BLS4. The sequence continues at coordinate 2,064,274 of NZ_CP136797.1, read as the reverse complement.
CCCGGCGAGCGCGCGCGTCGCGCAGCGGCGGCCAGCGGCTCCACCAGGGCGGCGGCGGCCTGGCGCAGCGCCGTCTCGCGCGCCAGGCGGTGGCGCGCGATGGCCGGGCCCCGCTCCACGTTCTGCGTTCCGTGCCGCAGGGCCCGGAAAGGCGACTTGCCGACGATCGGGTTGCGCAGCAGGCGCGCGCGCTCGGGCGTGGCGCGCTTGATCCAGCGGCCGGTCTTCATCAGGCGGGCGTTGATGGCGGCGAAGTCCGTTCCCGGCCCGGTCTGGAACAGGTCGTTGCGCACGGCGGTCAAGGCCCACTGGTGGGGCTGGGCCGCGTCCACCTCGCCCGCCATGCGCGCCGCCGCGCAGGCGACGGCCTTGCCGGTCAGCGTGTCCAGAGCCGATTCGCTGGCCAGGATGGCAGCAGGATCACCCCGCTCCGCGTGCTGGGGGGGCATCGCCGTTGCGGCCTTGAGCAGCAGCGTGAAGTCCTGGAGGTGGGCCGCATCCACGGGGCGGGCCACGATGGCCTGGAGCACTTCCAGGCCCGTGGGCGTACCGGCCAGGGCGGCCGCCACCTGCCACACCGCCCGCCGTGCCGCCAAGGTGGCATCGCTCGGCTGGCCGGCATCGGAGCGCCGCGGCGAGCCCGGCAGCGACCGGTCAGGGCCGCCATCCAGCGAAGCCGAGGGCGTGTGATAGACCGAACCCCCTTCCATCGACGAAGCCGATGGCGAGCGCGAACCCGGGGGTGACAAGGGAGCCGGCTCGCCGTCGCCCCCGTGCACGGAGCCTTCGGGCGTGTAGAAGACCAAGGCGGCATCATCGTCCGGCGCACCCGCCCGTTGCTGCCAGGCCGCGGCGATTTCCTGCTGCGGATCGAAATCCTGCAGGCGCTCCAGCGCGTCCAGCGCCAGCCGTGCGTCGCCGCCCGTCCCGGCGGCCAGGGCTTCGGCCAGGATCACGGTGGGCGCGCCAGGAAGCCCCGGAATCGGTGCCATGCGCGAAAAATCCAGGTGATTCAGCCCGTGGACCAGGCTCTCCGTCACGCCGAAACCCCGCCGGCCCGGTCCGAACAGCGCATTCGTCAACGCGGAGCCGTCGGGCTCGGCCTGCGCCATGGCATCGAGCAGCACATGGGTGGCTTGGGGCAGGACGGCAGCGGCCTGCGCTGCCGCCGGGACGTTGGCGTGGCCAGCGGCCTCATTCCTGTCCGGCAGAACGCCACGCGGCGGCAAGGTCGATGCTGCGGCGCTGGAGCGGCGACGCGCCGGGCCGTCCAGGGGCGGCCGCACCGCGGTACTGGGGATCGATGGGGTCTGCTGTGTCTGGCCCACGGGCGTGTCAACGCTGAAGCGGGCCAGACCGAAGCGGTTCGAGAGTTTGGAGAGCAAAGACATGCGAGCCATCGTCTTGCCTCGCCTGCCGGCTTTTTTTGGGAGTGCCGAAGCACCCGCCCGGGAAGCGAAACCACCACCTGGGGAAAACCCGCATATCGATATACGGAAACCGTTGGCGATCCAGGCCCGGCCGCCCTTCAGACGGACCCGTCCCGCGTTTTACCAGGCACCCCTGACAATGCCGCCACGTCGCCGTGACCATCCGTCGTGAAGCCGTGGTAGCTGGGGCGCTGCGTCAGCCCTTGTTCGGCCCGGATCGTGTTTTCCGAGGGCTCGGCGCCGGCATGGGCGCCAACGCCGACCGTGCGCAGTTCTGAGGGCAGCAGTGAACGGAAGATCGTCGATTGGGTGACAGGATGCAGGTAAACGGTTTCGTCGGCGGTGCGCGCGGGCTGGATGCCGTGCAGGCTGTCCCGGGCATGAATCAACTCATGTGCCAGCGTGGCGACGTAGTCTGCGGGGCTGGGCTCGCCGTCGCCGGACTCCGGCGTGGGGTACCGCCATGCGACCTCGGGGTCTGTGTAGACCCACACTTCATCCGCACCGGGCGTCTCGCGACCAGGCAAAGGGACCGCCGCCACGAACGGCATGAAGGCACTGGCCCCGGGCCGCTCGCTCAGGTAGGTGTCGATGTCCGAAGGGTTGTGCAAGCCGACACGTTCCTGCGTGGTGTCGTCACGCCGGAACGACCGCGCATGCACTTTGCCATTCTGGGCAGGGGTCAGAACCACCCGCTTGCGCGGAGCCATCGCGGTGATGGCCTCGATCTGCCGCAGCAGCGCACGGCCCGAATCCCGCGAGGCCAGTTGCTGCAGCGCGGACTCGTTGCGCCGCACGAACTCGGCGCCCTGCAGCGCGGGGCCGCTTCCATCTCGGGACGCCCTCTCCGATGTGCGGATGAATACGCCAGGAAAGGCACTGGGCTGGATGGGCATGGCTCCGGCTCGCTCAAAAAAAGAAAATTGAAACACCACGGGGTGATACCGGTCACCACGGATGCGAACGCGCCGCCGGAATACCGAACCCGGCTCTGCCCGCCTTTCTTCCGCCTTTCTTCCGCCTTCCTCCCGCCCTTCGACCGTGCCTGCAGGGGATCCGCCCGCCAGGCACCACTGTGGAGCCCCTCCCGCAGCATGCACCGCATTGGGTCATGCCAGCGCCGCCCCACCAGGGTCAGCGCCTGGAACCGGGCATCGATCTTGCTGATCGGGATGCCATCGACCGACATGACCGGAGCCCTGATGCACAAACGTTCCCTTTTGAAAGCCGGGGTGGCCCTGGCCGCCGCCAGCGCGTTCACCCTGGCCCAGGCCCAGACCTTGACGCCCATCAAGTTCCAGCTCGACTGGCGCTTCGAAGGGCCGGCCGCGTTCTTCCTGCTGCCCACGGCCAAGGGCTACTTCAAGGAGGCCGGGCTGAACGTGGCGGTGGACGCGGGCAACGGCTCCGGCGGCGCCGTGCAGCGCGTGGCCTCGGGCACCTACGACATGGGCTTCGCCGATCTGGCCGCGGTGATGGAATTCCACGCCAACAACCCCGACGCGCAGAACAAGCCCGTGGCCGTCATGATGGTCTACAACAACACGCCGGCCTCGGTCATGGCGCTCAAGAAGAGCGGCATCGCCAAGCCCGCCGACCTGGCCGGCAAGAAGCTGGGTGCCCCGGTGTTCGACGCCGGCCGCCGCGCCTTCCCCATCTTCGCCAAGGCCAACGGCATCGGCAACGTGCAATGGACCGCCATGGACCCGCCGCTGCGCGAGACCATGCTGGTGCGCGGCGACGTGGACGCCATCACCGGCTTCACCTTCACCTCGCTGCTGAACCTGGAGGCGCGCGGCGCCAAGGCCAGCGACGTGGTGGTGCTGCCGTATGCCGACTTCGGCGTGAAGCTGTACGGCAACGTGATCATCGCCAGCCCCAAGCTGGTCAAGGAGAACCCCGAGGCGATCCGCGCCTTCCTCAAGGCCTTCACCAAAGGCGCGAAGGAGGTCATGGCCAACCCGGGCGCCGCCATCGCCTCCGTGAAGGAGCGCGACGGCATCGTGAACGTGGCCCTGGAAACCCGCCGCCTGCAATTGGCCATCGACACCGTGGTCAACAGCGCCGACGCGCGGGCCGAAGGCTTCGGCCAGGCGAAGCCGCAGCGCCTGGCGCTGATGGCCTCGCAGGTGTCCGACGCCTTCAGCACCAAGTCCCGCGTGAACGCCGAGACGGTGTGGAACGGCAGCTTCCTGCCGCCGGCGGCCGAGCTCAACATCCTTCCCAGGAAGTGATGACACCGGGGGCCGGCCCATGGGGGGTCAGCCCCCCGGCCCGTCCGGCCCTCCCGAACCCGCCACGTGCCACGCGCCACGCGCCACCCGGCAATTGCTACAAATTTAATAGCAATATGCCCTAGTACCAATTGTGCTGGTGGCCCTTTTCATTCCAAACCCATCTCTCATCCCATGCAGGCCGACGACACCTATTTCGTGGATTTTCGCGATGTCTGGCTCGCCTACAACGAAGAGTTGCTGCGCGCCAACCACTTTGCCGTCGAGGCCATCGACCTGCAGGTGCGCCGCGGCGAGTTCATCGCCATCGTGGGGCCCTCGGGCTGCGGCAAGTCCACTTTCATGAAGCTGGCCACCGGGCTGCGCATGCCGTCGATGGGCAAGATCCGCATCGACGGCCAGCCCGTGACCGGCCCGCTCAAGATCTCGGGCATGGCCTTCCAGGCGCCCTCGCTGCTGCCCTGGCGCACCACCGTCGCCAACGTGCTGCTGCCGCTGGAGATCGTCGAGCCGCACCGCAGCCAGTTCAAGGCCCGCCGCAAGGAATACGAGGCCCGCGCTCGCGCCCTGCTGCAGAAGGTGGGCTTGGCCGGCTACGAAGACAAATTCCCCTGGCAGCTGTCGGGCGGCATGCAGCAGCGCGCCAGCATCTGCCGCGCCCTCATCCACGAGCCCAAGATGCTGCTGCTGGACGAGCCCTTCGGCGCGCTCGACGCCTTCACGCGCGAGGAGCTGTGGTGCATCCTGCGCGACCTGCAGGCCGAGCAGCAGTTCAACGTCATCCTCGTCACGCACGACCTGCGCGAGAGCGTCTTCCTTGCCGACACCGTGTACGTGATGAGCAAGAGCCCCGGCCGCTTCGTGGTCAAGCGCGACATCGAACTGCCGCGCCCGCGCGAGCTGGAACTGACCTACACCAAGGAATTCACCGACATCGTGCTGGAGTTGCGCGGCCACATCGGCGCCCTGCGCAAGACCGGCGGGGAGATCACGCAATGAACGCGCTGCACAAGAAACGGGTGGAGCGCTGGTCGCCCTGGGTTTTGCTGTTTTCGGTGCTGGTGCTGTGGCAGGTGATCTGCTCGGGCCTGGGGGTGTCGGAGTTCATCTTCCCGAGTCCCTGGGCGATCTGGACGCAGTTCGTGGAGTTCAAGTGGATCATCGCGGGCCACGCCTGGCGCACCTTCTGGGTCACCATGGCGGGCTTCGGCATCGCCATCGTGGTCGGGGTGCTGCTGGGCTTCGTCATCGGATCGTCGCGGCTGGCGTATGCCGCCGTCTATCCGCTGATGACCGCCTTCAACGCCCTGCCCAAGGCGGCCTTCGTGCCCATCCTCGTCGTGTGGTTCGGCATCGGCGTGGGGCCGGCCATCCTCACGGCTTTTCTCATCAGCTTCTTTCCGATCATGGTCAACATCGCCACGGGCCTGGCCACGCTGGAGCCCGAACTGGAAGACGTGCTGCGCGTGCTGGGCGCCAAGCGCTGGGACGTGCTCACCAAGGTCGGCCTGCCCCGCTCCCTGCCGTACTTCTACGGCTCGCTCAAGGTAGCGATCACCCTCGCCTTCGTGGGCACCACCGTGTCGGAGATGACCGCCGCCAACGAGGGCATCGGCTACCTGCTGATCTCCGCCGGCTCGTCCATGCAGATGGGCCTGGCCTTCGCCGGCCTGATGGTGGTGGGCGCCATGGCGATGGTGATGTACGAGCTGTTCAGCGTGCTGGAAAAGCACACCACGGGCTGGGCGCACCGGGGGTCGCAAGGGGAGTGAGGCCCCGGCGCAGCACCGAGCCGACCGCAGCGCAGGGAGCGATGTGCATCGCTCTGCGCAGGCCAATGAAACCCGTCTGCCTACGCGTTGGCCCTGGCGTTGACCATCTGGGCAAAGATGGCATTGGTACGCCTCCATTGCTCTGCGCTCAATCCGCTGTTATGGATCGCGGAATCGATCTGCAGCAGCAACTGCGCACGGTCAGGATGGTTTTCGAGGGGTTGAACCGCGTGCCGCGCAGCCACCAGCAGCCTGCCCCGGTCGGTCCATCCCGGATGGTTTTGTGCGGCGTGGATAGCGCGGCCAATGGCCAATGAAACTTCGTCGTTTGGCGTGCCTGGATTGATACCCAGCAAGGCATGAACCCCCTCGATGGAATGCATGACATCGCGTTCGCCACGGGGCAACGCCTGATGGAGGGTTTGCGAAGCCTGCCGAAGCGCCGAACGCCCCGTCCTGGGCAGCAAGCTGCCGATGTGGTGCTGCACATCGCCAGGCAAACGGTTGAAAGGCCCGCTTTCCTCACTACTGCCACTGCTGCTGCGCCTGGGACTGATGGGCAATGAGGTTGCATTGGCGTGGCTGCTACTGCTGCGCCGCGGCTCCTCAGCAGAAGGCCGGACCGATTCGGCGGAAGAGTTTTGGCGGCTGATCCGGCCACTGCCAGATGCCGAAGGTGTGCAGCATGCGTTTCCCATTTCGATTCCTCAAACCAAAGGGAATACCTTATCCAAGCCCTCATCTTGGACATGGGCAAAGGCGAACCATTCGCACGCCATCCGAAACCGGGAGGGGCGAGGTATCCGCTGGCCCCGGCAAACTGCAGCTTTCCAGCTTAATTCGGAATATCCATGCACAGCCTGATGCCCGCCAAAGAACCGGGCATATTTTGCAGGGGGATTTGAAGCTCCGTAGAAAGCATCGCCCATTGCGCCGGGCCTTGGAATGGATAGAAGCCGGAAGCACCGCCCCTCACCATCACACCATTGCCGCCCTCCACTTTGGTCATCGCTGCCAGACCGAGCCCTGCGATTCCAAAAAAATTGGAAGCTTTCTTATTCTTTGAAGCACTCCCGAAAGACGTCAGGCAGACATTTTTTGAAAGATCGCCCCGAGGCAATTGATCTCCACAAATGAAAACATTCGACCGCAATTCTTTCGCCACATATTCCCATTCATGATCCCACGGCAAACGATAGCCGCTTTTGCTCAAGAATTTTTCCGCCTCGCTGGTTGACAAATAGATGGGGTAAGGTCCCTCTTCCGTCGAAAAATCAGGCCGCTCCAAATCGTCAGACAAATCGATATTTTCTTCTGCCACCCATTCAAAAAGTGGAAACCTGCTCATCAGAAATGGGCGTACGGCTTTCTCCTCTCGTGAGGCACGGTCCTCCACCAAGGTTTTCAGCATGAGCCATTCATCGGGAGAGCACAATGCCTGAATGGCTTTTTTATGGGCATCGCTCATGCCGTAATCAAACACCCCACCAAAGACCAGGCTCAAGGGGGTTTCGTGTTCCTCGTCGTAGAAGCACGGAATATTCACTTTCGATTGCGTTCGATGCTCAGTGGTATGAAAAGACCCGGCCCGCTGAAAACGACCAGGGAGTTTTTCCAGAATTTCTTCGCAAATAGATTCCTGCCGCTTCAGATCTTGCGCCATCCATGCCGTCAAGGACTCTATTTCTGGAAAGTGGTGTCCAGCCGCCATTCAAACCCCTTTCAACATGCCGACCTTACGGCTCCTGGCCAGCGCGCACAAACGCAGAGGGGTCGTACCAGACATCCTCGTAGCCCTCATCGTCCACAATGAATTTATACCCAGGGGGTAAGGCAAGATATTTACCTAAACTTGGCACTTTTTCTATGATGTGAGCGCCATGCACAGGCTGAAAGAAGCCATCATCATCGGAATACTCCCCCCCCCAGAAATACCATCCTGATGTATCACTAGTTGGCCGAACTCGAACACCATAAATTGGCTGCTGGCTTAATGATGCAAGATTTACACCAACGTTGATTGAAGGATTAAACTCCAGAGGGGTGCAATTGTACTTTTTGCAAATTGCAGATTGTTCATCTTTTACAGTCATTTGATTCCTAATTTCTTCTTCATCCGCTTGGAAAATGTACTTGCTTTTTGTCCTTGCTTAGGAGAACAAACCGGACAGTGAGGCTGAACAGCCGTCACGCAAGTTTGGGTAGCCTTATCATTAGTGCCTGTTCTGAAATGCTCAACGACCAACGCGTCAATATGATCAGCAATCATATTAGGAGCAGTATTCCCACATACAACACAGGCTTTTCCCTGTACTGACGCAGTTTGCTTGGCAGTGGGGCCCATTGCAGAATCGCGCTTATATTTTCCAGCTCCTGGCTTAGGTTCGAAAGTGGCGTCCGGTATACCATATTGATCGAGCGGAACACAGTTACCAGCACCGTCAGTAGTATTTTTCGGGGTCAGGCCAAGCGCATCGATCCAAGCCATAGGATTAGATGCATATCGAAATGGGTTCATCCCTCCCAATAATCCGACCGGATCCTGATGCACGAATCTGCCGGTCACCGGATCGTAATACCGGAAGCGGTTGTAATGCAGCCCCGTTTCCCCGTCGAAGTACTGCCCCTGGAACCTCAGCGGCTGCTCCACCAGGCTGAGGCTTTGGACCTCTCCACTGGCCGCCAATGCCAGCGGTCTTTCATTGGCCGTGAACACCGCCGATTCCCCATCGGTGCCGGTCCCCGTGCGAAGCATCTGCAGCGCCTGCGCCTGCCCCCATACCTTGTAGCTGGCTGCCCACACGATCCGCCCCGCCTCGTCCGTCAGCTCCTGCGGCGCCCCGATCTGGTCGCACTGGTAGTAGTAGATGGCGAAGTCTTTGTCTTCGGCTTTCTCATTTGCTACATTTTTTGTAGCAATATGCCCTAGTGGTATTTGCGCTGGAGCCTGTTTCGCCTCTGACTCCAGTTTGGCCAGCGGCACGAATCTGTCCGGCTCGTACAGGTATTCGCTGACTTTGCTGCCCCGCATCTCCCCGGCAAGCAGGTCGCCGTCATACACGAACCGGGTCTTGCCGAAGGCGTCCGTCTTGTCGATGCGCCGCCCCAGCGCGTCGTACCGGTAACGCGTGGTCTGCACGGTCGCGGGCGGCTCGGTCTGGACTTGCCCAGCCTGCACGGCTTTCGGCATCGGCCGCTCCCGGTAGCGCGTGACGGTAGCCTCCACGATCTGGTGCTCCGCGCTGTAGCGGAAGTTTTGCACCGTGTGCCAGCCCACCAACCGCTGCACGACGTTGCCATGCAGGTCGTACGTGAACCGCAGGTCCTGGTACACGGTGAGTCGGTTGGTGGGCACTTTTTCCCGCTCGTGGCTCACGCCGCCTGCGCTTTGCTCGCCGCCCCGGTTCGGGTTGAGCAGGTTGCCGGCCGGGTCGAACGTGAATTGCTCGCGGTCTTCTCCCTGCTGCGTGCCCTGCGCCGTGCTTCGCGTGCCCTTGTGCGCCGACAGGATGCGGCCCAGCGCGTCGTAGCGGTATTCGCTGGCCCCCCGCAGGCTGTCCTGCGTGGCCGTGAGGTTGCCGCCCCGGTCGTACTGGTAGTGCCGCGCGATCCGATGGCCTGATGGCAGGTGCGGCAGACGGGCCAGCAGGTCGGTCAGGCCCGGTGGTCCGGGCATTCCGGGTGGTGGGTCCCGGTCCCGCAACGACGCCTCCGTGGCCGCGCCGGGCAGCGTTTTCAGGGCGGCTTCCCGGCTCACTTTGTGCGCCACCAGCCGGCCCATGGGATCGAGGCCGTAGCGGCTGGTCAACGCCCCTTGTGTGCGCGATATCTCCTGGTGCAGCGCGTCGCGCTCCATGTCGCTGATCGTGTGGCCATCCACCCGGATCTGGTGCAGGTGCCCGGAGCCGTAGTACAGCCATTGCACGTTCTTGCCGCTGGGCAACACGCTGGCGATTCGGTTGCCCAGGGCGTCGTAGGCGTGGCGGAAGGTGAAGTGCCGATCCGCCTGCGCCTGCGCGCTGTCTGCCTGGGCATCGCCCAAATGGACCTGCGTTTCCTCGACCAGTTGCGACAGTGGGTCGTAGGCGAATCGAACCTGGGCCTGCGCGTTGGCGCAGCCGACCATGCGGCCCAGCAGGTCGTAGGCGTAGCTGGCCGCCTCTCCATTGCTGTGGACCTTGGCCAGCAGCCGGCCCAGCAGGTCGCGCTGGAAGTGCGTGCGCTTGGGCAATGGCGCATCGGGCGCCATGTCGTACGGCGTGTCCGGCGGCTGCGCGGCATCGCGTTCGTGCAACTCGGTCAGCTCGCCCGCCGCGTTGTACCGGTAGCGCTGGATTCGGCCATCGAAGCCGATCTCCTGCACCAGGTTGTCAGCCGCGTCGTAGTGAAACTGGTACCAGGCGCCGTTCTCGTTTTGCAGCGCCACGAGCCGCCCCACCGCGTCGTAGCGGTAGCGCAGGCTTTGGCCCTGCGGGTCCTGGCGCTCCACGGGCTGGTCCAGGCCGTTGTACGCGTAGCGGGTGATGGCGCCTTTGGGGTCGGTGTAGGCGGTCAGATTGCCTTGCGCGTCGTGGTCGTAGCGGTGCTCCGCCCCGTCGGCTTCGGTGACGATGCGCAACTGGCCCAGCGCGTCGTGCTGGTAGCGCGTGGCCTGGCCCAGGGCATCGATGCTGGCGGCCAGGTTGCCCAGGATGTCGTACTGGTAGCGGGTGGTGCGGCCCGAGCAGTCGGTGTAGGCGGTGAGCTGGCCGGCGGCGTCCCATTGCAGGTGTTTTGTCTTGCCGTGGGCATCCTCGATGGCAACGGGCAGGCCGCGCGGGTCGTATTGGTAGCGGGTGGCGTGGCCCAGGGCGTCGGTGTGCTCGCGCAGGTCGCCGCGCGCGTCGTAGTCGTTGCGCCACACATGGCCCAGGGCGTCAGTGATCTCGGTCGGCAAATTCTGCGCGTTGTAGCGCAGCCGCGTGGTGGCGCCGGCCGCGTCGGTGACGGCGGTCAGGTTGCCACGGGCGTCCCATTGCCAGCGGGTGCTGCGGCCCAGGGCGTCGGTGCTGGCCTCGGGGTTGCCGGCGCGGTCCATCTGCGTTTCTGTGCGTACAGATTGGCCGTCCGGTCCGGCTTCCGTGACGGCAACGACTTCGTTGTGCGCGTTGTAGTGGTAGCTGGTGCGCCGGCCCAGGGCATCGGTGACATGGGTGGTGCGCATCCCCAGGTCGTATTCGAAACGGGTGTCCAGCAGGCCGGGGGTGTCGGTCCAGGTGCGCACCACGCGAGCGCCCGCGTCCAGCCGGCTCCACTGCTGGTGGTGGGTGAAGCCGTTCTTGGTGGTGTAGGCCACCATGAGGTGGTTCTCGTAACGGTAGACGGTGGTGCCGCCCTGCGCATCGGTGGCGCTGGCGAGGTTGGCTTGGCTATTGCCCTTGCCACCCTTGTCGCCCTCCAGGTTGCCCGCGCTGTCGTAGGCATAACGCACCAGCACCCCGCCCTGGTGCTCCACGCCATCGAGGGTGCGGGGCGCAAGGCGCACCTCGGCCAGCAGGCCGGCCTCGGTCCAGCCGAAGTGCAACTCGCGCCCGGCGCTGTCGGTGAGGCCGATGGGGCGCGGCGCAATGCCGTCCACGCCGGTTTCGTCATAGGCGGGGTAATGCAGCGTGATGGCATTGCCGTGGCGGTCGCGCACCCGCGCCAAGGGCAGGCGCCACTGGCCGGGCACGGGCTTGGCGAACTCGTGCCGCAGGCCATCGGTGGCCTCGACGCTGTAGCGCCCGTCTTCGTGGCGCTGCAGCGTGATCTTTTCTCGCTCGTCGAAGTGGCTCTGCCCGGGCGAGAGCGGCGGCAACTGCACCCTGCGGCCCCGGGCATCGTAGTAATGCACATGGCTGTGGACCAGGGCCAGCTCGATACTCAAGGGCGTGCTCCACCCCCAGCCCAGCCAGCCGGGGCGCCGGTCGGCCGAGCGGTAAAAGCGCCGCCATTCCAGCGGCAGCAGGCCGGGCAAGGCAAAGTCGGTTTCCGACAGGATCTTGACGCCGGTGGCGAAGATGACCGGGTGGCAGGTGCCGAGTTCGCAACTGGCGCCGCCTGGTGCGCCGACGTGCACGTCATCGACGATCTTGGCCTGCGTGTTGGGGTTGACCTGGTTGTTCTGCCGGCTGGCAACCGCATTGATCTTGGACTTGGCGCGCTTCACGATCTTGCCGAGCACGAAGCCGATGGTGATGGCCGCCACGCCATTCGCGATCACATCGGCGATCTGGTCGATCTTCTCGTCGGTCAGGGGCGGCGTGAGCAGGTCCTGCACCTCCTGGGCCAACTCTGCGATCTGCATGGCGGATTCGGCCATGGCGGCACCGCCCACCACCAGATTGACGCCGGGAATGAGCTTGCCCACCAGCTTGAGCGCGGGGCCGATCAGTACGCTCGGGTCGGTGAGCGACTCGCCCAGCGCGCTCAACTGGTCACCGAAGGCGCCGGGGAGCTTTTCGATGACTTTCTGGGCCAGCTGGTCGTAGGGGCCGGGCAGCGCCTTCATGGCCAGGCGCATGGCCCAGCCGGGGTTGATGACGAGTGCGTTGGATTTGGTCGTGTCGAACGAGCGAACGCTGCCCTTGCCTTCGAACTTGGTGTCGCTGCTGTAGCTGGTGGGCTCGGCCGCGCCGCCCACGACGGTGGAGCGCACGCCGGCGATGCCGCCCAGCCGGTCGGGCGTGGCGGGAATGGATTCGAACCGGCTACCGGCCACGGAGACGGGCTTGCCGTCGATCTTGAGGGTGGCCGTGCCGTTTTTGAGCCCCGGCCCGTGGGCCATGTTGAGGATCGGAACCGGCGGTCCGTTGGGCTTGGGGAAGACGGGGTTGATGGGCCCGGGAATCATGGCCGTGCTGCGCCCCTCGTGGATCGCCCGGCGGTCGTTGACGTACGTGGCCATGGGTCAGGCAGCTTCGCGGTTGCGGGTGGATGGGAATGGCATCGGTGCGCGGGTGTGGTTCCAAGTGGCGACCCAGGCGGCCACGCGCGTGCCCAGTCCGGTCACGCTCTGCAGGCCCGCGTGGCCGCTCAGCGCCACGGGCCTGTGCGGGTGGTGCAAGTCCTGGCGCATCTCGTGCAGCAGGCTCAGCAGCAAAGGCACCCAGGCGGCGCCGACTTCGCCCAGGAACGCGGCGGGATCGTGCATGGCGGGATGGCCGTGCTGCGCAGCCAGATGGGCGCTCAGGTTCATGAGTTCGCTGCCTCGCCACGGGCTTCCGTCCATGTCGGTCCAGTACGACTGCAGCGCCTGTGCGGGAAGGTTCGCGGCCTTCAAGGCCTGGGCCGCCGCACCGATGAGCGCAGTGCCGTCCAGGATGGCTTCGCTACCCACCCGGGAGGCCGGCTCTTGCGCAAACGCGGGCGGGAACACGGTGACGTAGTTCGCCGCACAGGGCTTGCGGGCGAGCCGCACGAACGCGGCCCCTTCGGAGGCGATGAACCCCTCCGTGTGGCCTTTCACCCGGAGCCAGCGCCGTTGGTGGAAGACATCGATGGTGGCCGGGTCCACCCCGCTGTCCACCCCCCCGAAAACCACCTCCGGCACGCTGGGGTGTTCTTGCATGAAACGGTATGCCGCAGCCAGCGCATCCGCCCCGGCCACCGCCCCACCCGTGTAGAGCATGAGCGGCAGGAACTCGGGTGCCACGTCGAGCGCGCGCGGCAGCTCCAGCGCGAATCGCTGGGCATCGATGGCGCCCCGCAGCTCAGGCAGTGGCTCCGGCAGCGCGATGAAGACCGGGATGGGCCGGACCATCGGCCATGCCGCGGTGGGCGCGGTGGTGGGGCCTTGCAGCGCCTCGTGCAGGGCCGGTGCGGCCAGCCGGACCAGCCGATCGATGCCGGTGCAGTCGGGCTCGATGGCCTGCACGCGCGACACCGTGGCCTGGTGATCGATGTGGCCCGTGACGGGCTGGCGGGTGAAGGCCGCAAAGCGGCTGGCCACGGCACTGCCGGTCTGCCAGGCCCGCGTGCCGATGGGCGTGCAGGCGCCGGTGGCTGCAATGGTGAGCGGCGTCATGGCGCGCTCCTGGCAAAGACGGCCCGCTCGAACACGGAGGCCGTTTGAAGCGCCAGCGCCTGCACGCCGGCCAGGTCATCGGCCTCGATCCACAGCGCGCCGCTCATGCGGGAGACATGTTCCATGTACAGCAGGCGGCGCAGCGGTGCGCCCACGCCTGCGGCGGCCTCTTCCAGCACGACCGATTGCCGCGGCTTGCCGATTCGCAGGGGCGGGCCGGCGCTGGGCAGTGCGGCCAGGGCAGCCTCCGCCCACTGGGCGCGGTCGCCGGCCGGGCGGGTGCGGTCGAACAGCCCGTCGCAGGGAGCGCCCGTCAGCAATGCCACGCTGTCGGCCAGTGCCCGGCATGCGAGTTCGTCGTCCCACAGCGTGTGCGCCGCAAGATGGCGCAGCAAGGGGCCATCGCCGACCAGGGCGGCGGCATACAGCTGCTGCGTCCAGGCCATGGCGGGAAAGCGGCCCTCACGCAAGGCAACGGCCAGATCGTGCCCTGCGCGCGCCGCGCAAAGGGCCAGCGCCACCGGGGAGTCGGGCCATCGCGCCAGCATCGCCTTGGCGGCCGTGGTTTCCTGCGGGCTGCCCATGAGCGCCAGGGAGATCAACCCTGCTTCGGCGTCCTCGCCTTGCTCCACGGCCCGCAGCGCCTTGGCCTCGTCGGCACGGGCCACGCAACGCCAATGGCAGAGATTCGCCAAGCCGCCGGGCAGGGGCTCGGCCAGGGCCGCCATGGCATCGGCATAGGCGTCGGACACCGCGGGCCGCGCAATGGCGAGCCGCATCAGAAGGCGCACCAGCGACAGGTGCTGCTGCTGAGCCGCCTGGCTTGCGCGCGGCGCGAGATAGCTGGCCACGGCGTCATCGAAAGCGAATCGCAAGGCATGGAAGACCGCGGCGGGGTGAGCTTGCAGATGGCCGTTCCAGAGGTCGGGGGCCACATCTGCGGGCCGGCCCAGCTGCAGCTTGAGGACCTCGATGCAGGCGTGGGCAAAGACGACCGGGCCTTCCTGCTGCAATTCGTGCCCTGCGGCGGCGATTTCCGCGTGAAAATCCGACTCCATCGCGGGCGCATGGGCCAGATGCAGCTTGAGCGAGGCCAGGCACTGAACGATGCTGTCGTCGAACACCGCCAGGGCCTCCAGCCGGTGTGCGGGCAGCGTGAGCATATGGGTGCGGCGCCAGTACTGCGTGACCAGCGAACGCGCCATGCGCAGGGGCAATGCGCGCATGACCGGGATGTCGATGGCGCGCGCCAGGGGAAGACGGGTGACACTCACGCCGTCCCCCTCGGGGCTGGCGCATGGCCAGGCCGAAAGCAAAAAGGATGCATACGATGCTGGAAAATTTGACGCCCTTCGCCGCGGAAATCCTTCCGGGCTACGGGCCAGATGGCGGGCTGCAAAAGACCGTGGTCGTCAAGGCCACGCTGGACTTTCGCAATCGGGTGGCGCCGCACGGCACGGGCTTGCCGATCCTGCGTGGCGACCAGTTCTTCGATGCACAGGGCATGGAGGGCGTGGTGCGCTTCGAAAGCGACCTGGTGCCCTCCAAGCCGCGGGTGGATGTCATCGTCAACGCGGTGGCCTACGCGCCCGGCGGCAAGCCCGTCGCCGCGTTCGATGCGGGCGTGACGGTGGGCCGCGAGGCGCGGGTGGTGCGCGTTTTTGGCGAGCGTGTGTGGCGCAAGCGACTGGGCTTGTTTCCGGTGGCGGTGGAGCAGGCACCCGCGCTGCACGTACCCGTGGCCTATCACCTGGCCTACGGCGGGCAGGACCCTGCCGATGCGCAGGCCTTCGCCCCCGCCAACCCCACGGGCCTGGGCTTCAGCGCCGGGCTGCCGCCCGATGGTTTGCCGCTGCCCCGGATCGAATGGCCGGACGAGTTGATCCACGCAGCGAGCGATACGCCCTCGCCCGCAGGGTTCGGGTGTTTCGGCCGCACCTGGCTGCCGCGGCGAAAACTGCTGGGCAGCTATGGGCCGGCGGAGTGGCAGGTGCCGGGCATCGTGGGGCGGATGCCGCAATCGTTCGACCCGGCGGCCTGGAACTGCGCGCATCCGAGGATGCAGTTTTCTCCTGCCCAAGTGAAGCCCGGCACATCGATCCAGTGGGTCCACTTGAGTGCCCAGGGCCCGTCGCAAATCACCCTGCCCGACATCCGTCCCCACGTTTCCTGGACGGCGGGCGGCAAGAGCCATACCGTGTCCCCGCATTTCGACACCGTGACCATCGAGCCCGAGCACGGCCACTTCGCGCTGACGTGGCGCCACACGCTGTCGCAGGCAATCCATGGCCATGTGGAGGCGGTGCAGGTCCATCTCTGAAACGGACGGCGGCCGCCGCTCAGTTGATCCGGACTTCGGCAGCGTCGATGTCCACCAGGTCGCGCGCGTCGTGCTCGATGGTGAGGGCAACGATGCGGGCCAGCCCCTCGGCCGTCAGCCGCAGCGTCGCGGCGCCGGACGAGAGCGTGATGGAGTCATGCGACTGCAAACGGATGGACCGGTCGCTCCATGGCACGGCGGCACAAGGCACCAGCACGGCGGTGATGACGGCTCGGCCCGCATCAGTGCGGGCCAGCAGCACCTCATCGCCCGGCACGAGCGCAGGCAGCATCACGCCCACGCCGGCCTCCAAGGTTTCCGCGCCGCATGCCACGCTGTAGGCGTCCAGCCCGGCCTGCGCACGCACCGTGGCCTGGCACATCGTGACGGGTTGGGCCGCGCCTGCGCGATCGCCCTGCGAGGGCGAAGGAGAAAGCGAAGGATCGACGGAGGACGGTTGTGCGAGCGCCATGCGGACTCCGGTCAGGTGGGGTTGACGTTGGTGTTCGGCGACGCGACGGTCACGCTGGAGCTGCCGGCCACGTTGATGGTCTGCCCGTTGATCTGCACGGTGCCGTCGCTGGTCATGCGCAGCACGGCCTTGCCGCACTTGATCTCGATGGCATCGCCCACGGTCACGGACATTTCCTTGCCGACCGACAGCGTGCGCACCTCGCCGACCGTCGTGGCGGCGTTCTTACCCACGCTCTCGGTGTAGTTGTCGGAGGTGCTGTCGGTGCGGTCCTTGCCCACTTTGCTGGTCTGGCTCTGCCCCACCGTGACCGAGCGGCTCATCAGCACGTTGGTGCTCTGCGTCAACCCCACGTTGACCACCATGGCCGCGCCCACGTTCACGTTGTAGGCCGCGCCGATGTTCATCATCTTGGCCAGCCCCACGTTCTGCAGGTAGGCCAGGCCGACGGTCTCGGTCTTGAAGCTGCCGACCTTGATCGACCAGTTGTTGCCGATCTTGTCCTTCTCGTTGCGGCCGATGGTCTTGCTGCGGTTGTTGCCGATGCTCACCGTCTCGTCGATGCCGACGTCTTCATTGCGGTTGTCGCCGATGCTGATCTTCTCGTTGTGGTCCACCCGCTCGGTGCGGTTGTTGTGCACGGTGATGGTTTCATCGCGGTCCACGGTCTCGGTGCGGTCGCGGTGGATGACGTTGGTCTCGTCCCGGTCGATGGTCTTGCGCCGGTCGCGGCCGACCCACTTGTCACCTCCACCGTGGCGTGCTTGCCCAGCAACGCCTTGGGGTCGAGGGACTTGCTCTCGCTCAGCAGATCCACATCCAATACAAACAGCTCGCTCAAGGATTCCTTGCCCTGCAGGCGGCGAAACTGCAGCTGTTCTCCCAATGGCATTTGGATCGTGACGCGGCGATTGGTCATGCGAAAAAATGTTTCTAGCGTGGATCGGCTGGCGGATTATGGTGATGGTCTGCGGAAGATTGACAGCATGCTGTTGGATTAAAAACCATCCATTGCATCTGGATGTTTTTTGCAAAAAGAATACCTTGTCGCACGCAGCGATCATTCCGCTCCTGAAAACAAGGCCGCACCCAGCAAAGCACTCATCGAAATGATCTGACGCTTCGACAGCTTGTGCGTCAACGTACAACAGGGTGTGTCAGATCATTACCCACAGTGGTCATCGCGTGATCCTTGTATGAGGCGTTCAATGGAACTGGGGGTGGGCAAAAGCATTCAACGAAATTTCTCCGCTGCGCAATATGCCGAGAGAGCAAGCGTTTTGACAATGACATACAGCAAAGAGCGGCCAAGCCGCTTCATCTCCGTGTTGCCCGTCCCGCGGACACTGAACCCTGACGCCGGCCACATAAGCACATAGCCAATGCGTTGTTCGGACGCCGGGCACCCGGTGCAAGAATGGCCCGCGCCGCGTTGCGCAGTCCATGCCTGCGCCCACGCACCCTGTTCCCGTCACCCCAGAAAGAGACAATCCATGCGGATCGAAACCCTCGCCGTCCATGCCGGACAGTCGCCCGACCCCACCACCAAGGCGGTGGCCGTGCCCATCTACCAGACGGTGGCCTATGCCTTCGACAGCGCCCAGCACGGGGCCGACCTGTTCGACCTCAAGGTGCAGGGCAACATCTACACGCGCATCATGAATCCGACCAACGACGTGCTGGAAAAGCGCGTCGCGGCGCTGGAGGGCGGCATCGCCGCGCTGGCCGTGGCCTCGGGCATGGCAGCCATCACCTACGCGATCCAGACCATCGCCGAAGCCGGCGACAACATCGTCTCGGCCAGCACGCTCTACGGCGGCACCTACAACCTCTTCGCCCACACGCTGCCGCAGCAGGGCATCACCACGCGGTTCGCCGATCCGCGCGACCCGGCCAGCTTCGCGCAGCACATCGACGCACGCACCAAAGCCATCTTCATCGAATCCATCGGCAACCCGCTGGGCAACGTGACCGACATCGCGGCCCTGGCCCGAGTGGCGCACGACCATGGCGTGCCGCTCATCGTGGACAACACGGTGCCCAGCCCCTACCTGCTGCGCCCCATCGAACACGGCGCCGACATCGTGGTGCATTCGCTCACCAAGTACCTGGGCGGCCACGGCAACAGCGTGGGCGGCGCCATCGTGGACAGCGGCAAGTTCCCCTGGGCGAAGCACAAGGCGCGCTTTCCCCGCCTGAACGAGCCCGATGTGAGCTACCACGGCGTGGTCTACACCGAGGCGCTGGGTGAGGCGGCCTTCATCGGCCGCGCGCGCGTGGTGCCGCTGCGCAACACCGGCGCGGCCCTGGCCCCGCAGAACGCGTTCCTGATCCTGCAGGGCATCGAGACGCTCGCGCTGCGCATGGACCGCATCTGCGAGAACACGCTGGCCATTGCGCGCTCGCTGCAAGGCCATCCCAAGGTGGAGTGGGTGCGCTACGCCGGCCTGCCGGACCACCCGGACCACGCGCTGGTGCAGCGCCAGCTGGGCGGGCGGGCGTCGGGCATCCTGTCGTTCAGCCTGCGTTCGGAAGAAGGCACGGACCCGCGTGCGGCGGGTGCGCGCTTCCTGGATGCGCTGCAGCTCTTCACGCGCCTGGTGAACATCGGCGACGCCCGCTCGCTGGCCACGCACCCCGCGTCGACCACGCACCGCCAGCTCGATGCTAGCGAGCTGGCCAAGGCCGGGGTCACGGAAGGCATGGTGCGGCTGTCCGTGGGCATCGAGCACATCGAAGATCTGCAGGCCGACCTGGCGCAGGCGCTGCAGGCGGTGTGACCGCCGCGCGGTCGGGGCGGCGGACTGCAGCCGCCCCATGCGATCCATGGTTTTTTTGGCCCCCAGCGCAATCAGCACTAGGGTATTCAGCTATCAATTCAATAGCAAATCAATCCCGTCACAGATCCCGCGCCAGCCGCAGCCCCGAGAACTGCCAGCGCGCGGTGGCGGGAAAGAAGTTGCGGTACGTCGCCCGCACGTGCCCAGCGGGCGTCGCGCACGAGCCGCCGCGCAGCACGTACTGGTTGACCATGAACTTGCCGTTGTACTCGCCCACTGCGCCCTCGGCCACGCGGAAACCGGGGTAGGCAGCGTAGCTGGACTGCGTCCACTCCCACACGTCGCCGAACATTTGCACCAGGCCCCGCCCGGCATCAGAGGCCGGCCGCGGGTGCAACGTGCCGCTGTCGGCAAAGTGGCCGCTGGCAGCGTTCGCCCCGTGCACGCCCTGCACGCCCTGGGAGGTGGCCGCCACCTCCCATTCGGCCTCGGTGGGCAGGCGTGCACCGGCCCAGCGTGCATAGGCGTCGGCCTCGTAATACGACAGGTGCACCGCGGGTGCGTGGGGTTGGAGCGGGCGCGGTCCGGCCAGCGTGAACTCGTACCAGGCCACGCCCTGGCGTTGCCAGTAGATGGGGTGCGACAGCTGCTGCGCACGCACCCAGTCCCAGCCCTCGGCCAGCCAGTGGGCGGATTCCTGGTAGCCGCCGTCTTCGACGAACGCCAGGTATTCGGCGGTGGTCACCGGCCGGTTGGCCAGCTCGAACGGCTGCAGGTACACGCGGTGGCACGGCCCCTCGTTGTCGAAGGCAAAGCCGCCCCGGTCCCCGCCCGGATGGCCGATCTCGCACACGCCACCGGCAAAGGGCTGCCAGGCCAGCGGGACGCCGCCGGCCGGCAAAGGCTGGGCCTGCTGCTGCGGCTGCGCCTGCGCGTGCCCCGGCAGGCGGTAGGCCGGCCACAGCGGGCTGCACGACAGCAGGTGCTTGACGTCGGTGAGGATCAGTTCCTGGTGCTGCTGCTCGTGCTGCAGGCCCAGTTCGACCAGGGCCGCCAGCGCGGCATCGTCCGGCCGCTCGGCCATCAGGCGCGACATGCGGCTGTCCACGTCGGCCCGGTAGGCCAGCACCTGCGGCAGTGCGGGCCGGGTGAGCAGGCCGCGCTGCGGCCGCGGGTGCTTGTCGCCCACGCCGTTGTAGTAGGAATTGAAGATCACCCGGAAGGCGGGATGGAACGGCGCGAAGCCGGGCTCGTTCGGCTCCAGGATGAAGGTCTCGAAGAACCAGGTGGTGTGCGCCAGGTGCCATTTCACGGGGCTGGCGTCGGGCATGGATTGCGCGCAGCAATCCTCGTCGGACAGCGGCAGTGCCAGGGCCATGGAGGCGCGGCGCACCTCGGCGTAGCGCACGCTCAGCGTGCAGGGTGCGACGGGGTGGGGAATGCGGGTGGCGAAGTTCATGGCTGGGCATGCACCACGGCGAACCAGCCCCGCTCGTCCGTCCAGGCCTGAGCGCGCGAAAAGCCCGCGCGCGCCAGCAGCGCCTGGAAGGCCGTGAGGCTGTATTTGTAGCTGTTCTCGGTGTGAATGCGCTCGCCCGCGGCAAAGTCGCGGCCTCCGCCAGGCCAGCGCACCTGCACACCTTCGCGGGCCTCCAGGTGCATTTCGATGCGCGACTGCTCCCCGTTGAAGAACGCCCGGTGCTCCCACGCCTCGGGCGTGAAATCGCTGCCGATGAGCCGGTTCACATGGGCCAGCACATTGCGGTTGAACGCGGCCGTGACGCCGGCGGCATCGTCGTAGGCCGCCTGCAGCACATCCACGTCCTTGGGCAGATCGATGCCGATCAGCAGCGCGCCATCGTCATCGACCAGCGAGCGCATGCGTGACAGCAGCTCCAGCGCCTGGGGTGGGTCGAAATTGCCGATCGACGAGCCAGGGTAGAACACCACGCGGCGTGCACGGGGAATGTCCGGGGGCAGCTGGAGGGGGCGGGTCAGATCGCCCGCCACCGCATGGGCCTGCAGTGCGGGCAGGTCGCTGCACAGGCGGGCCACGCCCTCGCGCAGGAAGTCCGCCGAGATGTCCACGCCCACGAACCGCTCGGGCTGCAGCAGGCGGCACAGCGTGCGCGCCTTCTCGCAGTTGCCCGCGCCCAGCTCGATGACGGTGCCGCCCTGCCCCACGGCGCGGGCGATGTCGTCGCCGTGCGTCCGCATGAGCGCGTGCTCGGTGCGGGTGGGGTAGTACTCGGGCAATCGGGTGATTTCCTCGAACAGCTGGGAGCCCCGCTGGTCGTAGAAATACTTGGGGGAAATGCACGCGGGACGGCGGGCCAACCCCTGGAGGATGTCGTGGTGCGGTGTGTTCTGCATGTCGCTCGGGGGCTGGGTCTGTCGGATCGCGGCGCACCGGGGGCGGCGCGGCTGCAACGCATGGCCGCCTCCAATCGCTCTCCGGCAACCTGAGACGGCCATGTAACAGAGCATTACAGACGCCCCGCCACCCGGATGTAGGACACGTCCGCAAATCCATCAGCGCCATCCGGCAGCGCATCGGCTGCGCTTTCCGGTAAACGCATGGCCATCATCCCCGCCACCGCACGGTTTTTTCGCAGGCCCCATGGCGCGCCCGCGCGGCTGCGCCACACTCCGCCGATCGACACCACCGGCCGGCTACCACGGCCTGCTTCGCTGCCATGGATTCCCTGACCCAGATCGCCCTTGGTTCCGCCGTTTCGCTCGCCGTGATGGGCCGGCGCACCGCCCCCTGGAAAGCCGCGCTGTGGGGTGCGGTGGCGGGCACGCTGCCCGACCTGGACGCCTTCATCGACCACGGCAATGCCATTGCCAACATGGTCGAGCACCGGGCGGAAAGCCATGCCCTGCTGTACCTCAGCCTGTTTTCGCTGCCCCTGGGCGCGCTGGTGGCGCGCCTGCATGGCGAGCAGGCCGGCTGGCGAAGGTGGTGGCTGGCGATGTGGCTCGCGCTCGTCACCCACCCGCTGCTGGATGGCATGACGGTGTACGGCACCCAGCTTTGGAAGCCGTTCACCAGCCACCCGTACGGGGTGGGCAGCATCTTCATCATCGACCCGCTGTACACCGTGCCGCTGATCGTCGGCGTGGTCGCCGCGCTGGCGAGCGGCCCGCCGGTCGGGGCCCGCTGGAACCGCTGGGGCCTGGCGCTCAGCACGCTCTACCTGGCGTGGAGCGTGGGCGTGCAGCAGCACGTCACCGGCGTGGCGATCGCCTCGCTGCGCACGCAGGGCCTGCCGGTGCAGACGGTGCTGGTGACACCCACCCCGTTCAACACCCTGCTGTGGCGCGTGGTGGCGGTCACGCCCACCCAATATGCCGAAGGCTTCTATGCCCTGGCCGACGGCAACAGGCCCATGCAATGGACGGTGCACGAGCGCGGGGCCCCGCTGATCCAGCGCTACGGGACCGTGCCGGACGTGCAGCGGGTGGCGCGCTTCAGCCACGGCTTTTATCGCATGCGTTCGCGGGACGGCCGCGTCTTCGTGACCGATCTGCGCATGGGGCAGGAGCCTGACTACAGCTTCCAGTTCGATCTCGGCACGCCCGCGCAGCTGGATGCCGGCCAGCCCGAGGTGGCGCTGCGCGGACAGCGCCCGGACATCGGCACGGCCCTCGCCGCGCTGTGGCGGCGCATGTGGGGGCATGCGGGCGGCTCGGGGCCGTTCGGTGCCGGCACGGCCCCATGAAAAAAGCCGGCGCCACGCGCCGGCTTTCCCCACCAGTCTGTCAGTGGCCGCACCCGCGGCCCGCGGTCAGAACCGCCAGCCCAGGCCCACGCCGGCCAGCACGGGATCGATCTTGAAGGTGCCCAGCTTGGCACCGGCTGCGAACACGTCGGTCTGGATGTAGACCTTCTTCACGTCGAAGTTCAGCACCAGGTTCTTGGTGAGGGGAATGTCCACACCGACCTGCAGGGCGCCGCCCCAGCTGCTCTTGTCGATGCTCACGCCGGCGGGCAGGCGCACGCTGGAAAACCGCGTGTAGTTCACGCCCGCGCCCACGTAGGGACGAAAGCCCGCGGTGTCGAAGTGGTACTGCAGCATCAGCGAAGGCGGCAGGTGCTTGAGCGTGCCGATCTGCGCGTTCAGGGCGCTGGAGGACAGCCGCTGCTTCTGGGGCACGGTCAGCACCAGCTCGGCGGCGATGTTGCGGTTGAAGAAATAGGAGATGTCGACTTCAGGCAGCGTCTTGTCGTTGATCGACAGGCCCAGGCCGGTGCTGTCCTTGTTGGAGGAATCCAGGTTCACGGCACGCGCACGAACGAGCCAGGGGCCTTCCGCCGTTTGCGCGAAGGCGGCGCCGGAGGTCAATGCGCACAGCACGGCCAGGGCCAGCAGGTTTTTTTTCATACGGAAACTCGATGCGTTGAACGGGGACGACCCCCGTGCATGCATTGGGCCGGCAAACGGCCCGGGCGGCCTTGCCATGGATCAAACCGCCGGCAGGTTGTGCCGCAGCGCCACGAGGGCCGCAAAGCGCCCTCCTCCCCGCTCTCAGTGCGCGCCCTTGCCCCGCATGCGCTGCACCAGCGTGACCACGGCCAGCACGGCGGCACCGGCCACGATGCCCACCACCGCATTGAGCAGGTTGGGCACCAGCACGCGCCACAGGCCGCCCGCCGGCCACTGGGCCGCCGATGCGGCCAGGCCCTCGACCGCGTGGTGGACGACGGGCACGCCATGCACCAGAATGCCGCCGCCCACGAGGAACATGGCAGCCGTGCCGGCGACCGAGAGCACCTTCATGAGCCAGGGCGCGGCGGCCACGATGCCGCGGCCCAGCGCCTGCGCGGCGCGACCCGTCTTGCGGGTGAGCCACAGGCCCAGGTCGTCCAGCTTGACGATGCCGGCCACCAGGCCGTACACGCCCACCGTCATGATGAGCGCGATGCCGGCCAGCACGGCCACCTGCTGCCCGAACGGGGCGCTGGCGACCGTGCCCAGCGTGATGGCGATGATCTCGGCGGACAGGATGAAGTCGGTGCGCACCGCGCCCTTGACCTTGTCCTTCTCGAAGGCGGCGATGTCCACCGCCGGGTTGGCGTTGGCCAGGGCATGCGCCTCGCGGCCCGCCTCTTCCTTGGGGGCATCGCCGTGGGGCAGGAACCGGTGCGCCAGCTTCTCCGCACCCTCGAAGCACAGGAACGCGCCGCCCACCATGAGCAGCGGCGTCACAGCCCAGGGAATGAAGGCGCTGATCAGCAGCGCGGCCGGCACCAGGATGGCCTTGTTGACGAGCGAGCCCTTGGCCACCGCCCAGACCACGGGAATCTCGCGATCGGCGCGCACGCCCGTGACCTGCTGGGCATTGAGCGCCAGATCGTCGCCCAGCACGCCGGCGGTTTTCTGCGCCGCCACCTTGGTCATGACGGACACGTCATCGGCCATGGCGGCACTCTTCTTGGCAGCGACCTTGGTCATCAGGGCCACGTCGTCCAGAACGGTGGCGATATCGTCGAGCAGCGTCAAAAGGCTGGCACCGGCCATGGGAATCCTTAAAAAAACGAGGGAGGGAGCGGGTCCACGGGCACGGCGGCGAAAGGCTGCAAGGCCACGGGAACGCCGCGCGGGCCGGGCATGCCGGCCGAAAAGCCTGGCGCCCGTCGCCCAGGCGGCGCCCACTATAGCAACGCCCTGCGATGGGTCCGTGTCGGTGCAAGGCGCATACTGGCGGCCTTCCCACCGATATCGGGGTCCTGCACGCGGGCTCTCGCTCCCGCCGCATGCCAGGCTACCTGACCAAGCAAGAAAACATCGCCATCGCCGGCGTCGACGACCTCGTCATCCGCTCCCTGCTGGACCGCCAGCAGTTCTCCGACCCCCTCGGCGACGCCGAAACCCTGGGCATCTCCTCCGCCGCCTGGCCCCTCTTCGGCCTGCTGTGGCCCTCGGGCGCGCAACTGGCCGCACGCATGGCGGCGCGGCCCGTGCAGGCGGGCGAGCGCATCCTGGAGCTGGGCTGCGGCCTGGCGCTGGCCAGCCTGGTGTGCCACCGGCAAGGCGCCGACGTGACCGCGAGTGACTGCCACCCACTGGCCGGCACGTTCCTGCGCGAGAACCTGCGCCTGAACGGCATGGGCACCATGAAGTACCGACAGGGCCAATGGGGCAGCGGCGAAGCGCTGGGCCCGCCGCAGCAGGACGAGAGCCCGCTCGCGCAGGCGCACGGCGGCCCGGTGCACGGGCTGTTCGACCTCATCATGGGCAGCGACCTGCTGTACGAACGCGATGCCCGCGCCAGCCTCGCGCATTTCATCGGCCTGCACGCGGGCCCCGCGGCCCAGGTCTGGATCGTGGACCCGGACCGGGGCAACCGCGCCGCATTCAGCAAGCAGATGGCCGCGCAGGGCTTCGGCCTGCGCGAAGAACGGCTGGACCGTGCCGCGCTGGACGATGCGCCCGCCTACAAAGGCCGGCTGCTGGTGTACCGCCGCACCTGAACGCCGAAGACGGCACGAGCACACGGGCCGCCGGAGCGCGCCGGGCGCGCTTCCGGCTTTTCGGCCTTCCTCAGCCCACCCAGCGGCGCGCGTTGCGCCAGATGCGCATCCACGGGCTCAGCGCGCTGCGGTCGCCGCTGGTCCAGCTCATCTGCACGTTGCGGAACACGCGTTCGGCGTGCGGCATCATGGCCGTGAAGCGCCCATCGGCCGTGGTCACCGCCGTGAGGCCGCCCGCGCTGCCGTTGGGGTTGAACGGGTACTGCTCGGTGGCCGCGCCGTGGTGGTCCACATACCGCATGGCGGCGATGGCCTGGGCCGGGTCGCCGCGGTACTTGAAGTTGGCGTAGCCCTCGCCGTGCGCCACGGCGATCGGCAGGCGGCTGCCCGCCATGCCGGCGAAGAACAGGCTTGGAGACTCCAGCACCTCCACCAGCGACAGCCGCGCCTCGAAGCGCTCGCTCTGGTTGGTGGTGAAGCGGGGCCAGGCCTCGGCGCCGGGAATGATGTCGGCCAGCTCGGCGAACATCTGGCAGCCGTTGCACACACCCAGGCCGAAAGTGTCCTTGCGGCCGAAGAAGCCCTGGAATTGCTCCGACAGCACCGGGTTGAACGTGATCGAACGCGCCCAGCCGATGCCCGCGCCCAGCGTGTCGCCGTAGCTGAAGCCGCCGCAGGCGACCACGCCGGCAAAGTCCGACAGCTGCGCGCGGCCGGTCTGCAGATCGGTCATGTGCACGTCGTAGGCCTCGAAGCCCGCCTCGGTGAAGGCATAGGCCATCTCGATGTGCGAGTTGACCCCCTGCTCGCGCAGGATGGCGACCTTCGGCCGCGCGAGGTTCAGGAACGGCGCGGCCACGTCCTCGGCCGGATCGAACGTGAGCGCCACGTGCAGGCCCGGATCATTGGGCACGCCTGCGGCGGCATGCTCGGCATCGGCCGTGGCCGGGTTGTCGCGCTGCTGCGTGATCTTCCAGCTCACCGCGTCCCACACCTGGTTCAGGTCGGACAGGCTGGCGCTGAACACGTTCTTGGCATCGCGCCACACCTGCAGCTCGCCCTTGCCGGCGTCCATGGTGGACGAGGCAGGCCGCGTCTTGCCGATGAAGTGGCTGGACCGGGACAGGCCGTGCTCGCGCAGGGTCTGCATGACCTCGTTGCGCTCGGCGGTGCGCACCTGCAGCACCACGCCCAGTTCTTCGTTGAACAGCGCCTTGAGCGTCAGCTCCTCGCGGCGCGCGCTCACCTGCGAGGCCCAGTTCTTGGCGTCGCCCGTCTCCATGCGGCTGTCGCTGATGCCGTCGCCCTCGGTCACGAGCAGATCGACGTTCAGCGCCACGCCCACATGGCCGGCGAAGGCCATCTCGGCCACCGCGGCCAGCAGGCCGCCGTCGCTGCGGTCGTGGTAAGCCAGGATCTGGCCCTTGGCGCGCAGCGCGTTCACGGCATCGACCAGGCGCACCAGGTCCTGCGCATCGTCCAGGTCGGGGGCCACGTCGCCGCTCTGGCCCAGCACCTGGCCCAGGATGCTGCCGCCCATGCGGGCCTTGCCATGGCCCAGGTCGATCAGCACCAGCGTGGTGTCGTCCTGCGCCGCGTCCAGCTGCGGCGTGAGCGTGCCGCGCACGTCGGCCAGCGTGGCGAAGGCGCTGACGATCAGGCTCACGGGGGAGGTGACCTTCTTCGCACCGCTGTCATCCTTCCACTGGGTGCGCATGGACAGCGAATCCTTGCCCACCGGGATCGAAATGCCCAGCGCCGGGCACAGCTCCATGCCCACGGCCTTCACGGTCGCGTACAGCGCTGCATCCTCGCCGGGCTCGCCGCAGGCGGCCATCCAGTTGGCCGAGAGCTTCACGCGCGGCAGCTCGATGGGCGCGGCCAGCAGATTGGTGATGGCCTCGGCCACGGCCATGCGGCCCGAGGCGGGCGCGTCGATGGCGGCCAGCGGCGTGCGCTCGCCCATGCTCATGGCCTCGCCGGCAAAGCCCTGGAAGTCGGCCAGCGTGACGGCGCAGTCGGCCACCGGCACCTGCCAGGGGCCCACCATCTGGTCGCGGTGCGACAAGCCGCCCACCGTGCGGTCGCCGATGGTGATGAGAAAGCGCTTGCTCGCCACCGTGGGGTGCGCCAGCACGTCGATCACCGCCTTTTGCAGCGCCACGCCCGTGAGATCGATGGGCGCGAATTCGCGCTGCACGGTCTTCACGTCGCGGTGCATCTTGGGCGGCTTGCCCAGCAGCACCTCCATGGGCATGTCCACCGGCAGCTTCTGATCGCCGGTGGCGGCCGTGTCCTCCAGCACCAGCTGGCGGTGCTCGGTGGCCGTGCCGATCACGGCGAACGGGCAGCGCTCACGCTCGCAGAAGGCGCGGAACTGCTCCAGCGATTGCGGCGCGATCGCCAGCACGTAGCGCTCCTGGCTTTCGTTGGACCAGATCTCTTTCGGGGCCAGGCCCGACTCCTCGAGCTGCACCGCGCGCAGGTCGAAGTGCGCACCCCGGCCGGCGTCGTTGGTCAGCTCGGGGAAAGCATTGGACAGCCCGCCCGCGCCCACGTCGTGGATCGCCAGGATGGGGTTGGCCGCACCCTGCGCCCAGCAGTGGTTGATGACCTCCTGCGCGCGGCGCTCGATCTCGGGGTTGCCGCGCTGCACGGAGTCGAAATCGAGCTCCGCCGCGTTCGCGCCCGTGGCCATGGAACTGGCCGCGCTGCCGCCCATGCCGATGCGCATGCCCGGGCCGCCCAGCTGGATCAGGAGCGAGCCGGCCGGGAATTCGATCTTCTGCGTGAGGCCCGCATCGATGGTGCCCAGGCCGCCGGCGATCATGATGGGCTTGTGGTAGCCCCGGTCCACGCCGCCCACCGACTGCTCGTACTCGCGGAAATAGCCCAGCAGGTTGGGCCGGCCGAACTCGTTGTTGAACGCCGCGCCGCCCAGGGGGCCTTCCACCATGATCTGCAACGGGCTGGCGATGTGCTCGGGCTTGCCGAACTCGCCGCCCCAGAGCTTGGACACCGTGAAGCCAGTCATGCCCGCCTTGGGCTTGGAGCCGCGGCCCGTGGCGCCCTCGTCGCGGATCTCACCGCCCGCGCCGGTGGAAGCGCCGGGGAACGGCGAGATGGCCGTGGGGTGGTTGTGCGTTTCCACCTTCATCAGGATGTGGTTCGTAACGCTACTCTTTTCATAGCACACTGCCCTAGTGGAATTTGCACTGGCGGGCATTTTGGCCAAAAACCGCTCGACACGCGTGCCCTCCATGACCGAGGCATTGTCCGAATACGCCACCACCGTGTGCTGGGGCGCCAGCTGGTGGGTGTTGCGGATCATGGCGAACAGGCTCTTGTCCTGCTTCTCGCCGTCGATGGTGAACTGTGCGTTGAAGATCTTGTGGCGGCAGTGCTCGCTGTTGGCCTGCGCGAACATCATCAGTTCCACGTCGGTGGGGTTGCGCGCCAGGCCCTGGAAGGCATTGACCAGGTAGTCGATCTCGTCGTCGGCCAGCGCCAGGCCCCACTGGGCGTTGGCCGCCTCGACCGCCGCGCGCCCGCCGCCCAGCACATCGACGAACTCCATCGGCGCGGCCGGCAACTCGGTGAACAGGGCCTCGGCGCCCGAGCGGTCCCACACCACCGATTCGGTCATGCGGTCGTGCAGCAGCGCGGCGATCTGCCCGCGCTGCGCGTCGGTCAGCGTGGGCGTGCCGCCCAGCAGGCCGGATTTGAGCGAGAGGCGGTATTCGGTGATGCGCTCCACGCGGCGCAGCGCCAGGCCGCAGTTGTGCGCGATATCGGTCGCCTTCGACGCCCAGGGCGAGACCGTGCCCAGGCGCGGCGTGACGACGATGGCCGGGCCATCGGCCGGGCCGCCGTAGGGGTCCCCATAGGTCAGCAGCGCGGCGAAGCGATCGGTTTCGGCCGGGGTGGGCACCGCGTCGGTGGCCACCAGGTGCACGAAGCGGGCGGCGATGCCCGTGATGCGGTCGTGGATGGCCTGCAGCGCGGGCAGCAGCTGGCGCATGCGGAAGGCGCTGAGGGCGTTGCCGCCTTCGAACGTGCTGAGGTGCAAGGAGGGCTTCGTGGACGATGTCGGCGAGATCACTTCGGCGGCCTGTTGGGTGATGGAAAAGGTGCGGCCCCACCCTGGACCGCCGGCCGCTGACTGGGGCCGGCTGGGCAGGGTGCGGAGAATGCTGAGCCCGGCATTTTACCGGGGGCGGATCGCATCGCCGACGAGGCCTTCGCCCGCGTGGCCCGCATCGGCCAAGCGCCGATGGGATAATTGGCCCCATGAGCATCACCATCAAAGACGCCGAAGGCATCGCCGGCATGCGAGAGGCATGCCGACTGGCTTCGGAAGTGCTGGACTACATCGCGCCCCACATCCAGCCTGGCATCACCACGAACGAAATCGACCGCCTCGCGGCCGAATGCATGGCGCAGCAGGGCACCATCTCCGCCACCATCGGCTACCAGCCGCCGGGCTATCCGCCCTACCCCAAGTCGCTGTGCACGTCGATCAACAACGTGGTCTGCCACGGCATCCCGAACGACAAGCCCCTGAAGAAGGGCGACATCATGAACGTGGACGTCACCGTCATCACCAAGGACGGCTGGTACGGCGACAACAGCCGCATGTACCTGATCGGCGACGTCTCCATCGCCGCCAAGCGCCTGTGCAGCCTCACCTTCGACGCCATGTGGATCGGCATCCAGCGCGTCAAGCCCGGCGCCCGCCTGGGGGACATTGGCCACGCCATCCAGAAGTACGCCGAGGGCCACGGCCTGTCGGTGGTGCGCGAGTTCTGCGGCCACGGCATCGGCCAGAAATTCCACGAAGAGCCCCAGGTGCTGCACTACGGCTACCCCGGCACGCTGGATGAGCTGCTGCCCGGCATGACCTTCACCATCGAGCCCATGCTGAACGCCGGCCGCCGCGAGGTGAAGGAGTTCGGCAACGACGGCTGGACCATCGTGACCAAGGACCGCAGCCTGTCGGCACAGTGGGAGCACACCGTGCTGGTGACCGAGACCGGCTACGAAGTCCTCACCCTGTCGGCCGGATCGCCGCCGCTGCCAGCATTCGTGACCGCCACGAAGACCTGACCGGAACACGGCGCGCGGGCCGGCCGCGCGGCGGCCGGGCGCACGGTTCTTGCTTTGCCTGGTGCTAACCTGCCAACCCAGTCGCCCCATCCGCACCCGCCACCCCGCCGCCGTCCATGACCGACCTGCAAACCCTGCGCGACGCCTACCGCCAAGACAAGGCCACCCTGCTCGCGTCGCTGCAATCCACGGGCGCCTCCACACGCGGCGTTCGCACCCTGCTGCATAAGCTCTCCACCCTGGCGGACCGCCTGCTGCGCCAGCTGTGGCAGCGCGCCGGCATGCCGGACGACCTGGCGCTGGTGGCCGTGGGTGGCTACGGCCGGGCGCAGCTCTTTCCCCATTCCGACGTGGACGTGCTCGTCCTGCTGCCGGACGGCGCCACGCCCGGGGCCGGCTGCGCCTTGTCCACGTGCATCGAATCGTTCATCGGCAGCTGCTGGGACGCGGGCCTGGAGATCGGCTCCAGCGTGCGCACGGTGGCCGAGTGCCTGACCGAATCCGCGGCCGACGTGACCGTGCAGACCTCGCTGCTCGAAGCCCGCCGCGTCTGCGGCAGCTCGCCGCTGTTCGCCGCGTTCCAGCAGCGCTACGACGCGCAGATGGACGCGCAGGACTTCCTCATCGCCAAGACGCTGGAGATGCGCCAGCGCCACACCAAGTACGAGAACACGCCCTACTCGCTGGAGCCCAACTGCAAGGAGTCGCCCGGCGGCCTGCGCGACCTGCAGACGGTGCTGTGGGTCGCCCGCGCGGCCGGCCTGGGACGCGACTGGCGCGAACTGGCCGCCAACGGCATGGCCACGCCATTCGAGGTGGCCCAGATCGAGCGCAACGAGGCCGTGCTGTTCCTCATCCGGGCACGGCTGCACGCCGTGGCCGGCCGCCACGAGGACCGGCTGGTGTTCGACCTGCAGACCGCCGTGGCCGAATCGTTCGGCTACCGCTCCCACTCGCCCGACGGCAAGCGCCTGGCCATGCGCGCGAGCGAAACCCTCATGCGCCGCTATTACTGGGCGGCCAAGGCCGTGTCGCAGCTCAGCCAGATCCTGCTGCTGAACATCGAGGAGCGGCTCAGCCCCTCCACGCACGAACTGCACCGCATCAACGACCGCTTCTTCGAGAAGGCCGGCCTCGTCGAGGTGGCCAGCGACGACCTGTACGAGAAGCACCCCCACGCCATCCTGGAAAC
The DNA here is from genome assembly GCF_032929295.1 of Acidovorax sp. BLS4. NCBI lineage: Bacteria > Pseudomonadati > Pseudomonadota > Betaproteobacteria > Burkholderiales > Comamonadaceae > Acidovorax > Acidovorax sp. BLS4. Next base: position 2,032,446 of record NZ_CP136797.1, on the reverse strand, counting down.
CTTCCTGCTCTACGAAACCACGCTGGGGCTGAAGGACCTGTCGGTGCGCACGCTGCGCGCGCTCTACAACGCCCGCGGGGCGATGGACAGCGCCTTCCGCCGCGACCCGGTCAACCGCGCGACCTTCATGAAGATCCTGCGGCAGCCCTCGGGCATCACGCATGCGATGCGGCTCATGAACCAGACCTCCGTGCTGGGCCGCTACCTCTGGCCGTTTCGCCGCATCGTGGGCCAGATGCAGCACGACCTGTTCCACGTCTACACCGTGGACCAGCACATCCTGATGGTGCTGCGCAACGTGCGCCGCTTCTTCATGGCCGAGCATGCGCACGAATACCCGTTCTGCTCGCAACTGGCCGGCGGCTGGGACAAGCCGTGGCTGCTGTACCTGGCGGCGCTGTTCCACGACATCGGCAAGGGCCGCGGCGGCGACCACTCCAAGATCGGCGCAGAGGAAGTGCGCCACTTCTGCCGCCAGCACGGCGTGGACGAGGAAGACGCGGCGCTGGTCGAGTTCCTGGTGCGCGAGCACCTGGCCATGAGCCAGGTCGCGCAAAAGCAGGACCTGTCCGATCCCGACGTGATCGGCGCTTTCGCCCAGCGCGTGGGCAGCGAGCGCCGCCTCACCGCGCTGTACCTGCTCACCGTCGCGGACATCCGCGGCACCAGCCCCAAGGTCTGGAACGCGTGGAAGGGCAAGCTGCTGGAAGACCTGTACCGCGCCACGCTGCGCGCCCTGGGCGGCCACGCCCCCAATGCCGCCGCCGAAATCGAGGCCCGCAAGCGCGAAGCCATGGTCATGCTGGCGCTGCAGGCCCAGCCGTTCGAGGCGCACAAGAAGCTGTGGGACACGCTGGACGTGGGCTATTTCATGCGGCACGAAGCCGCCGACATCGCCTGGCACACGCGCCACCTCTCGCGCTATGTGGGCACCGGCCGCACCGTGGTCCGTGCGCGGCAGTCGCTGGCGGGCGAAGGTCTGCAGGTGGCGGTTTATGCGCCCGACCAGCCCGACCTCTTCGCCCGCATCTGCGGCTATTTCGACCGGGCGGGCTTCAGCATCCTCGATGCGCGGGTGCACACCGCCCACGATGGCTGCGCGCTCGACACGTTCCAGGTCGTGGCCTCGGAGCAGGCCGGGCATTACCGCGAACTCACGCACATGGTGGAGAGCGATCTCGCCCGCGCGATCGAGGACGAAACCGCGGGCCTGCCCGAGCCGGCACGCAAGCGCGTCTCCCGCCGCGTGAAGAGCTTTCCCGTGGCCCCGCGCGTCACGCTGCGCCCCGACGAGAAAGCCCAGCGCTGGCTCATCAACATCTCCGCCAGCGACCGGGCGGGCCTGCTCTACCTGGTGGCGCGCATCCTTTCGCGCCACCACTTGAGCGTGCAGCTGGCCAAAGTCAGCACCCTGGGCGAGCGGGTGGAAGACACCTTCCTCGTGCACGGCCCGGAACTGCAGAGCAACGCGCGGCAGATCCAGATCGAGACCGAACTGCTGAACGCGTTGTCCGAGTGACGGGCCGCTGAGGCCCGATGCATTCGATGCTATTTATTTGATAGCACAACGCCCTAGCATTGTTTGCGCTGGAGGCCAATTTCATTCATATTTTCCGAGGCAACGCTTGCCTGGTCCGTCAGTCGTCTTCCGCGTCGGCGAGCTCGGGAAACAGCACCTCGGTGTAGCCGAACTGGGTGAAGTCGCGCACCCGCATCGGGTAGAGCTTGCCGATCAGGTGGTCGCATTCGTGCTGCACCACGCGCGCATGGAACCCCTCCGCCGTGCGATCGATCGGGTCGCCATACGGGTCCAGGCCCTGGTAGCGGATGCGGGACCAGCGCGGCACCTTGCCGCGCAGGCCGGGAACGGACAGGCACCCTTCCCAGTCCTCTTCCTCCTCGTCGCCCAGCGGGGTGATCTGTGGGTTAAGCAACACGGTGCGCGGCACCAGGGGCCGGTCGGGGTAGCGGGGGTTCTTGCGGTCCGAGCCGAAGATCACCAATTGCAGATCCACGCCGATCTGCGGCGCGGCCAGGCCGGCGCCATGGACGGCCTCCATGGTGTCCAGCATGTCGCGCACCAGCAGGTGCAGCGCGTCGGTGTCGAACTCGGTCACGGGCTGGGCCACGCGCAGCAGGCGCGGATCGCCCATCTTGAGAATGTGTTGAACGGTCATGGGAATGAAAAGAAGTGCCGACGGTCAGCGTCGAAGTGCCCGCAGCATAGCGCGCCGACCAACCCCATGCCGCAGGCACAATCCAGGCATGCCGCCCCCGCTCCCGCCAGCGCCTTTGCCACCGCCGCCACCCAGCCCTGCCCCGCTGCCCCTGCCGGTGCGCTGGCTGCTGCTGTGCTTTGCGGTGCTGAGCCTGGTGACCGGCATCATCGGCATCTTCGTGCCCGGCCTGCCGACCACGGTGTTCATCCTCATGGCCGGCTGGGCGGCGGCCCGCAGTTCGCCCCGGCTGCACGCGTGGCTGTGGCGCCACCCGCTTTTCGGCCCCATGCTGCGCGACTGGGCCAACGGCGGCCAGGTGAGCCGCCGCGCCAAGTGGAGCGCCAGCATCCTCATGGCGCTCGCGGCGGCCGTGCTCGCCTTCAGCCACGCACCCCGCTGGGTGGCCATCAGCGCTTCGCTGTGCATGGCGTGCGTGCTCGCCTGGCTGTGGCAACGGCCAGAGCCGGCCCGTTGAGGGCCCATGGGAAGCAACCTGCAACCTGATCCATCAGGCAACCGCAGTTCTTCGAATTTGCTCACTTTTTGTGTATATAATCTAAGTCTTGTTCCTCGATAGCTCAGTCGGTAGAGCGCCGGACTGTTAATCCGTAGGTCCCTGGTTCGAGCCCAGGTCGAGGAGCCAAGATCATCAAGGCCTTGCATGTGTACGCAGGGCCTTTTACATCGCTAGTCAGATACCGAATATTCCTCGATAGCTCAGTCGGTAGAGCGCCGGACTGTTAATCCGTAGGTCCCTGGTTCGAGCCCAGGTCGAGGAGCCATCGACAGCCTTCCAGGCTGTACAAAAGCCCGCTATTTCATCGATAGCGGGCTTTTTTTTGTCTGCTGGACCAGTAATTTTTGGCCCGTCATTGCCGACATCGACCGAATCGGCCGTCCGGCCATCGCCTACACCCCGCCCTCTGCCGCTTCGGCATCCTCTGTGGCTCCTTGCCGCGGGTCACCCAACCCGCAGGCCATTCAATCATCCCAAAGGAGTGAAGCCATGCAGAAAACCACCACCGCGCTCGTTCTCACCCTCGGCCTGCTGGGCGCCTCCGCACCAGCCATGGCGCAGTACACCGGTCCCACCACGGGCGAACATGCTGCAGCACCGGCACCCGGCAGCGGCTACACCGGGCCCACCTCGGTGCCCACGATGACGGTCAAGCAACTGCTCGACACCGCCACGGACGACCAGCACGTCCGCCTGCAAGGCCGCATCGTGTCCCACGACGGCGGCAAAAACTACACCTTCGCAGACGACAGCGGCCGCATGCCGGTCGAGATTTCGGACAAACGCTTTCCGGCAGGCCAACCCATCAGTGCCCAGCAGCGGGTGGAACTGGTGGGAGAGGTCGACAAGGGCATCCGCAAAATGGAGTTCGAGGTGGAGCAGGTTCGCCTGATTCCCTGATCGGATGAGGCTGGGGCCCGAGCGCCGCCACTCGCCCCAGTGAAAGGCCATCCGCGGGGATGGCCTTTTTGCCATCGCCTGCTGAAGGCAGGCTCGGATCGACTCCATCCAAGCAGTCTCCGCACAACCGATCCGAAGGTGGCCTCTCCGCCCCGCCGCCCTGCGCACTCGGCGACAATGCGTTGCTTCTTCCATTCTTCCCTGTGCATGGCTGACGATTATTTGCCTTGGCTGCAACCCGGCGACGAATTTCCCAGCGTGGCGCTCAGCTGGGGCAGCGAATCCGCGGCCCCGGGACTGCTGGCCGCTGGTGGAAATCTCAGCGTCGCCCAATTGAAAAGTGCCTACCAGCAAGGCATTTTTCCGTGGTTCAGCCCCGGGCAACCCGTGCTCTGGTGGAGCCCCGATCCCCGCATGGTGCTGCCCGTGGCGGAATTTCGTCTGCACCGTTCGCTGCGCCGCACCTTGCAGAAATTCCGCGTCTCGCCCCAGTGCGAAATCCGCGTGGACCATGACTTCGGCGCGGTCATCAAGGCCTGTGCCGGCACGCCAAGGTCGGGCCAGAACGGCACCTGGATCGTGCCGCAGATGGTGGACGCCTATCGTGCATTCCACACCGCCGGCTTTGCGCACAGCGTGGAGACGTGGGTCGACGGCCAGCTCGTCGGCGGGCTGTACTTCATCGCGCTGGGCAAAGCCGTTTTTGGCGAATCGATGTTCGCCCACGCCACCGATGCATCGAAGGTCGCGCTCGCAGCTTTCGTGTGCTTGTGCCGGCACCACGGCGTGGCGCTCATCGACTGCCAGCAGAACACAGCCCATCTGGCGTCTTTCGGCGCCCATGAAATAGACCGCGCCCGGTTCCTGGACCACGTGGCAAAGGCCTCCCGGGAAGCACCGGTTTCCTGGAAATTCGAGCCCGTATACTGGACTGCGCTGATGCCCCCTACTGGGAATCCGGGATGACGCAACTCAACGATCTGCCGCTGCACACCTTGCAGTTCTATGCCACGGCCCCTTACCCATGCAGCTACCTGCCTGCACGGCAGGCACGCTCGCAGGTTGCCACCCCCAGCCACCTGATCCAGAACGATGTGTATTCGGATTTGGTGTCGCGGGGGTTTCGCCGCAGCGGCATGTTCACCTACCGCCCCTACTGCGATGGCTGCCAAGCTTGTACGCCGCTGCGCGTGCTGTCCAAATCGTTCAAGCCCGATCGCAGCCAGCGCCGCGCATGGGCGAAGCACGGAAACCTGCAGGCACGCGTCCTGCGCCTGGGCTACGTGCCCGAGCACTACCAGCTTTATCTGCGCTACCAGAACCTGCGCCACTGCGGCGGCGGCATGGACCACGACAGCATCGACCAGTACACCCAGTTCCTGCTGCAGAGCCGGGTCAACTCCCGGCTCGTGGAGTTCCGAGAACCCGACCTGGACGGCACACCCGGTGCATTGCGGATGGTCTCGATTCTGGACGTGTTGGACGACGGCTTGTCTGCCGTCTACACGTTCTACGAACCCGACCCCAGCTGCAGCTACGGCACCTACAACGTGCTGTGGCAGATCGAGCAGGCGCGTACTCTGGATCTGCCCTATGTCTACCTGGGCTACTGGATCGAAGAGAGCCCGAAGATGAACTACAAGGCACGCTTTCTGCCCCATGAATTGCGGACCAACGGCGAATGGAGACTCGCGCCATGAGGTGGTGAAGACGGCCGCCCTGCATTTCACAAGATAAAATGCGCGCTTCTCGTCAACACACATCACCATGAAAAAAGACGATGCCGGCGCGCCCGCCAAACCCAGCGTCCAGGTGCTGGAGCGCATGTTTGCACTCATCGACGTGCTCACCTCGCGCGAGGAAGCGATTTCCCTCAAGGAAATCAGCGAGAAGACCGGTTTGCACCCTTCCACGGCCCACCGCATCCTGAACGACCTGACAATCGGCCGTTTTGTGGACCGCCCGGAATCCGGCAGCTACCGCCTCGGCATGCGTTTGCTGGAATTGGGCAACCTGGTGAAAGCGCGCCTGAGTGTGCGCGATGCGGCGCTGACCCCCATGCGCAACCTGCACAAGCTGATCCAGCAGCCCGTCAATCTGAGCATGCGCCAGGGCGATGAGATCGTGTATGTCGAGCGAGCCTACAGCGAACGCTCCGGCATGCAGGTGGTCCGTGCCATCGGCGGCCGAGCGCCGCTGCATCTGACGTCGACGGGCAAACTGTTTCTGGCCGCAGACGATCCCCAGCGGGTCAGAGCCTATGCGATGCGCACTGGCCTGTCGGGACACACCCGCAACAGCATCACGCAGCTGCCGGTGCTGGAGCGCGAACTGGGCAAAGCCCGCCAGTACGGTATTGCGCGAGACAACGAGGAACTCGAACTTGGCGTGCGCTGCATGGCAGCGGGCGTGTACGACGACCAGGCCCATCTGGTCGCAGGCCTTTCAATCTCCGCCCCCGCGGATCGCCTGGATGAGAACTGGCTGCCAAAGCTCCAGGCGACTGCCAGCGAAATCTCCCAGGCCCTGGGCTATTCCACCAGCCGACGCGACAAAACAACTGCTCCCTAGCATGCCCCAAGACAAAACGCGCATGGCAAGCAATGCGCGTGGGTCAAAGGGGATCGGATCGCCTTTGGTCTTTCGCCTCTCCTGATCTCAAGCCCTGCCATTCAGAACAGGCGGGGACCGAGTTGCGTTAGGGCTTCGTGCCGATGGCGTGAAGGGTGGGCGCACCACCAATGGAAGGCAGTTTTTCCACCCAGTTGCGCACGCGCTCAGCATCGCCCAGGCGGCTGAACTTGCCTGCAGAATCCAGGAAAACCATGATCAGCTTGCGGCCCGATATCTGGGCCTGCATCACCAGGCAACGGCCTGCTTCGGAGATGTATCCCGTCTTTTGAAGGCCGATGTCCCAAGCCGGGCTTTTCACGAGCCGATTGGTGTTGTTGTACTGCAGCGTGCGGCGCCCCACGGCCACTTCATAGCTGGGAGACGTAGTGAGTTCGCGCAGCAGGGGATCGCCATGGGCAATATTGACCAAAGTGGCCAGATCGCGGGCACTGGACTGGTTATGGCTGGACAGGCCCGTGGGCTCCACATAGCGGGTATCCGTCATGCCCAGCAGCTTCGCCTTCGCGTTCATCTGCGCGACAAAAGCTTCCAGCCCGCCAGGGAAGGTGCGGCCCAAGGCATGGGCCGCCCGGTTTTCGCTGGACATGAGGGCCAGATGCATCATCTCGCCCCGCGTGAGGGTCGTGCCCACGGCCAAACGAGAACTGCTGAACTTCTCGGTATCCACGTCGTCTTGCGTGATGGTGATGGGCTCATCCATCGGCAAGTGGGCTTGCGATACGAGCAGCCCGGTCATCAATTTGGTCAGCGATGCAATGGGCAGAACGGCATGGTCGTTCTTGCTCAGCAGGACTTCGTTGGTCTCCTGGTCGATGACCAAGGCCACGCTGGACTTCAAATCCAGGGGATCGGTGAGGGAGTGCAGGCCGGCGACTTGTCCGAAGGACAACTTTTCAGGGACGGCCACCATGCGAGTGGCGACCTTCACGCTGCGCGCAGATGCGCGGGTGGTGGCCTTGACACGGGTCACCGCCTTGCGGGAAACCACCGTGGCAGAGCGTGCCACAGGACGCTGTTTGGCAGTCGAAGATGCAGCCTGCTTCTTGACCTGCACCTTCTTTCGCTCTGCCGCGTGCACCGAGGTGGCCGTGAGCGCAATGCTCATCGCAAGGAATGCGACGGTGCGAAAAAAACGAGAAGAAGCGCGAGGGCGTACGTGCATCAGAATGCTCCAAGCGGTAAAAAGTGTTTGTCAGTGTACAGAATCGAAAAAAGTCGCGCAAGATCAATACCTTGCGCGACCTTTCAATAAAGTGAATGAATTATAAATTCGATGGTCAGCCTTGTGCGGCGACTCGATCGGCTTTACTTTGTAATTTGTTCAACGCACTGATATAGGCTTTGGCTGACGCGACCACGATGTCGGGGTCTGCGCCCACCCCGTTCACCACCCTGCCGCTGTTCTGCAGCCGCACCGTCACTTCCCCCTGGCTCTCCGTCGAACCGCTGATGGCATTGACCGAATAGAGCACCATTTCGGCCCCACTCTTGACGTGCGACTCTATGGCCTTGAGTGAAGCATCCACAGGCCCATTGCCATCCGACTGGCCCCGCACCTCCTTGCCGCCCACGGTGAAGACAATGGTGGCTTGCGGGCGCTCGCCCGTTTCGCTGTGCTGCGACAACGACACGAAGCCATACTGCTCCTGCTCGTTGGCAGCACTCTCACCACTGACCAGCGCCAAGATGTCTTCGTCGAAGATCTCGCTTTTGCGGTCCGCCAACTCCTTGAACTTGGCGAAAGCGCTGTTGACGTCCGTTTCGCTGTCAAGCTGCACACCCAATTCAAGCAAACGCTGCTTGAAGGCATTGCGGCCACTCAACTTGCCCAGCACGATCTTGCTGGCAGACCAGCCCACATCCTCGGCCCGCATGATTTCGTAGGTGTCACGGGCCTTCAGCACGCCATCCTGATGGATCCCGCTGGCATGCGCAAAAGCATTGGCGCCCACCACGGCCTTGTTGGGCTGCACGACGAACCCCGTCGTCTGGCTGACCATGCGGCTGGCCGCCACGATGTGCTGGGCCTCGATGCCCAGCTCCAGTCCAAAGTAGTCCTTGCGTGTCTTGACGGCCATCACGATCTCTTCCAGCGAGCAGTTGCCTGCCCGCTCGCCCAGCCCGTTGATCGTGCACTCGACCTGGCGGGCACCGCCGATCTTCACGCCCGCCAGAGAGTTGGCCACCGCCATGCCCAGATCGTTGTGGCAATGCACCGACCAGATGGCCTTGTCGCTGTTGGGAATCCGCTCCCGCAAAGTCTTGATGAAGTTGCCATACAGTTCGGGAACCGCATAGCCGACGGTATCGGGCACGTTGATCGTGGTGGCTCCTTCCGCAATCACGGCTTCCAGGACGCGGCACAGGAAATCCATCTCGCTGCGGTACCCGTCCTCCGGGCTGAACTCGATGTCGCCAATCAGGTTGCGGGCGAATCGGACCGACTGCTTGGCCTGCTCCAGCACCTGCTCGGGGGTCATGCGCAGCTTCTTTTCCATGTGCAGCGGACTCGTCGCAATGAACGTATGGATGCGTGCGCTATTGGCCCCTTTCAGCGCTTCCGCTGCGCGCGAAATATCACGATCGTTCGCGCGGGACAGGGAGCAGATAGTCGAGTCCTTGATGGCTTGCGCGATGGACTGTACCGCCTCGAAATCCCCGTTGGAGCTGGCAGCAAACCCCGCTTCGATCACATCGACCTTGAGACGCTCGAGTTGGCGCGCAATGCGCAGCTTCTCGTCCTTGGTCATGGATGCGCCAGGCGACTGCTCACCGTCGCGCAACGTGGTGTCGAAAATAATCAGCTTGTCTGCCATTGTGTTTCTCCAGAGATGGTGGGGGTCCGCAACGTTGAAATTCTGGCACGCAAAGCAAAAAGGCCCGCTGCGGATGCATACGGGCCTTTTTGCAAGAAGAGCGCCTGTGCGCTAGCGTCTTCGCCCGAAAGCGAATAGCGATAGCAGCGGCAGTGCCAGCGTTTTCATGCGGCGCAATGTAGCACACCAGCCTCACCCAGCGGCGCAATCACTTGTGCAAGCCACGTTCGTCCGGCTCGTCAGTGGACATGCTGATCACGCTGCTATGCTGCCCTTTCGCCTTGCGCCACGCATAGACGAAGTATCCGCTCAGGCCATACAGCACGAACACGCTGAACAGCACGGTGGGCGGGTGGATGTTTATGATGGCGATACCCAGCGCGATCAAAACGATGACGGCGAACGGCACACTCTTCTTCATCTGAATGTCTTTGAAACTGTAAAACGGGACATTGGTTACCATCGTGAGGCCCGCATACAGCGTGAAGCCGAACATGGTCCAGCTCACCTGTGACCAGCTCATCCAGCCCGTCTCGCCGCGGCGCACACCGAGTTCCGTCAACAACCAGATGAAGCCTGCCACCAATGCGGCGGCGGCAGGCGATGGCAAGCCTTGAAAGTACCGTTTGTCCACCACGCCGGTGTTCACATTGAAACGGGCCAATCGCAGGGCCGCACAGGCGCAATAGACGAAAGCGGCGATCCATCCCCAGCGTCCAAGCCCCTTCAGCGCCCACTCATAGGCAATGAGCGCTGGTGCGGCTCCGAAAGACACCATGTCGGAGAGCGAGTCCATCTGCTCGCCAAAGGCACTCTGCGTATTGGTCATCCGGGCCACACGCCCGTCCAGGCTATCGAGCACCATGGCACAGAACACACCGACGGCAGCAAGATCGAAGCGGCCATTCATGGCCATCACGATGGCATAGAACCCCCCGAAAAGCGCCGCCAACGTGAACAGATTGGGCAGTATGTAGATGCCTTTTCGCCGCTTGCGCACCACCAGGGGCGTGTCATTGGCGAAATCATTGCCCTCGTGCATCAAATGAACCTCCAGCGCCCACACGGTCAGCGCAAGCAGCTATCAAAATTAGAGTACCTCTGCCGGATCCCAGTGATCGGCGGACAGCGGAGTGTAGTGCCTGCACACACTATGAGAATCCAAAGAAAAAGGCCACCGAAGTGGCCTCCCTGCAATCTTGGTACCCACGGCCGAGACCGCAGGCACGCGGCGGCGATCAGTTGCGGGTCTGGTCCACCAGCTTGTTCTTGGCGATCCAGGGCATCATCGCGCGCAGCTTGTTGCCCACCACTTCGATGCTGTGGTCGGCCGTGTTGCGGCGGCGAGCCGTCATCGATGGATAGTTCAGGCGGCCTTCCTGAATGAACATCTTGGCGTAATCGCCGTTCTGGATGCGCTTCAGGGCGTTGCGCATGGCTTCGCGCGACTGAGCATTGATCACTTCCGGGCCGGTCACGTACTCGCCGAACTCGGCGTTGTTTGAGATCGAGTAGTTCATGTTGGCAATGCCGCCTTCGTAGATCAGGTCCACGATGAGCTTGAGCTCATGCAGGCACTCGAAGTAAGCCATTTCAGGAGCGTAGCCGGCTTCGACCAGAGTTTCATAACCCATCTTGATCAGCTCGACCGCGCCACCGCACAGCACAGCCTGTTCGCCGAACAGGTCGGTCTCGGTCTCTTCCTTGAAGTTGGTCTCGATGATGCCGGCCTTGCCGCCACCATTGGCCATGGCGTACGACAGGGCCAGGTCGCGGGCCTTGCCGGACTTGTCCTGGTGCACTGCCACCAGATGGGGCACGCCACCGCCTTGGGTGTAGGTGTTGCGCACGGTATGACCGGGAGCCTTCGGGGCCACCATCCAGACGTCCAGGTCAGCGCGGGGCACGACTTGGTTGTAATGCACGTTGAACCCGTGTGCGAAGGCCAGCGATGCGCCCTGCTTGATGTGGGGGGCCACATTGTTCGTGTAGACCTCGGCGATCTGCTCGTCGGGCAGCAGAATCATGACGACGTCGGCAGCCTTTACCGCTTCGTTCACTTCCAGCACATTGAGGCCAGCCTTGCCGACCTTGTCCCACGAGGCCCCGCCCTTGCGCAGGCCAACCACGACCTTCACGCCGCTGTCGTTCAGGTTTTGCGCATGGGCGTGCCCCTGCGAGCCATAGCCGATGATGGCCACGGTCTTGCCTTTGATCAGGCTCAGGTCACAGTCTTTATCGTAGAAAACTTTCATGTTGGCTCCAGGTTGAATCGATGAGGGGGTATTGAAAAAAGGTGAGGAAATAAGCGGAGTGGATCAGACACGCAGAATGCGTTCACCGCGGCCGATGCCGCTGGCGCCGGTTCGAACGGTTTCCAGGATGGCGGTGCGGTCGATGGCCTGCAAAAACGCATCGTTCTTGGACTGATCTCCCGTCAACTCGACGGTGTAGCTCTTCTCTGTGACGTCGATAATTCGGCCGCGAAAGATGTCCGCCATGCGTTTCATCTCTTCGCGCTCTTTGCCGACAGCACGCACCTTCACCATCATGAGCTCCCGCTCGGTGTACGCGCCCTCGGTCAGGTCGACCACCTTCACGACTTCGATGAGGCGGTTCAGATGCTTGGTGATTTGCTCGATCACGTCATCGGACCCCGTGGTCTGTATCGTCATGCGCGAAAGCGACGCGTCTTCCGTGGGAGCCACGGTCAGCGATTCGATGTTGTAGCCCCGTGCGGAAAACAGGCCGACGACGCGGGACAGCGCGCCGGGTTCGTTTTCCAGCAGGACGGCAATGATGTGCTTCATGGGTGCAGATTCCTCTTTTCGCAGCCCTCCCCTGGCGCTGGTAAGCGCCAAGCTCGGCAGGCAATAGATTCGTCGTTGGAGATATTGCTATTCAAAGAATAGCTGGAAACGCTTTATGGCAAAGCGCTGAAGAGCGATTAGGCTTAAAGATCTTCCGATCCCAAAAGCATTTCGGTAATGCCCTTGCCAGACTGAACCATCGGGAACACGTTCTCCGTCGGATCAGTGCGGAAGTCCATGAAAACCGTGCGGTCCTTGAGCTTGCGCGCCTCGCGCAGCGCGGGCTCGACGTCTTGCGGCCGCTCAATCAAAAGACCCACGTGGCCATACGCTTCCGCCAGCTTCACGAAATTGGGTAACGCGTCCATGTAGCTGTGACTGTAACGGCCAGAATATTCAATTTCCTGCCACTGCCGCACCATGCCAAGGTAACGGTTGTTCAACGCACAGATCTTGATGGGAGTGTTGTATTGCAGGCAGGTGGACAACTCCTGAATGTTCATCTGCACCGAGCCTTCGCCCGTGATGCAGAACACTTCGGCGTCCGGCTTCGCCAGCTTGATGCCCATGGCATAAGGAATACCCACACCCATCGTGCCAAGCCCACCGGAGTTGATCCAGCGGCGCGGCTCATCAAATCGATAGTACTGAGCCGCCCACATCTGATGCTGCCCCACATCGGAGGTCACATAGGTGTCGGCATCCTTGGTCATGTTCCAGAGGGTTTCGACCACGTATTGCGGCTTGATGACTTCGTTGTTGCTGCGATCGTATTTGAGGCATTCGCGCTTGCGCCAGCCTTCGATCGTGTCCCACCAGGCGGCCAAGGCGCCGGCATCGGCCCGAGTGCTGGATTCGCTCACCATGGTGATCAGCTCCGTCAGTACATCCTTGACGTCGCCAACGATGGGAATATCGACCTTGACGCGTTTGGAGATGCTCGAAGGGTCGATATCGATATGGATGATCTTGCGATCGTTCTGCGCAAAGTGCTTCACGTTGCCGATGACGCGGTCATCGAACCGTGCGCCGACCGCCAGGAGCACGTCACAGTTCTGCATGGCGTTGTTGGCTTCGATCGTGCCATGCATGCCCAGCATACCGAGGAACTTGCGATCGCTCGCCGGGTATGCGCCCAATCCCATCAGGGTATTGGTCACCGGATAACCCAGCATGTCCACCAACGTGCGCAATTCTTGCGTGGCATTGCCCAGCAAAACGCCGCCACCCGTGTAGATGTAAGGCCGCTTGGCGGTCAGCAGCAACTGCAGCGCCTTGCGGATCTGGCCGCCATGGCCTTTGCGAACAGGGTTGTAGGAGCGCATTTCGACGCTCTGCGGATACCCGTGGTAGGCCACCTTCTTGAAGGAGACGTCTTTCGGGATATCGACCACCACCGGTCCGGGACGGCCGGTGCGGGCGATGTGGAAGGCCTTTTTCATCGTCATGGCCAGATCGCGGGCATCCTTGACGAGAAAATTGTGCTTCACTATGGGGCGCGTGATGCCCACGGTATCGCACTCCTGGAAGGCGTCCAGCCCGATCGCGGCCGTCGGCACCTGTCCGGAGATGATGACCATGGGAATGGAATCCATGTAGGCCGTGGCGATTCCGGTCACGGCATTGGTCAATCCGGGGCCGGAAGTGACGAGGGCGACCCCCACTTCACCAGTGGCACGGGCGTAGCCGTCGGCAGCATGCACTGCAGCCTGCTCGTGGCGCACGAGCACATGCTGAATGGTCTCTTGCTTGTAGAGCGCGTCGTAGATGTAGAGAACCGCGCCACCCGGATAGCCCCAGATGAATTGCACGCCTTCGGCCTGCAAAGACTTGATGAGGATTTCGGACCCCATGAGGTCCTGGGACGGGGAATGCGAAGCGCCCTGCGTGGCAGCGGCCGCCGAAGTGATTTCGGCCTTGGAGATTTCCATGATCAACCTTTGCGAATTTCTCTAACGAAAAACCTTGGGTGCCCCTTGTGCGGACTCTTGTGGAGCCGACTTGGAACTTGAGGCTTCGGACATGGGCGAGATGATTGCTGCGCCGGACCGAAACCCGTTTGCCTTTTGAATTGCAAGCCGGATTATGGCACTGCAACATGGATTCTGGGCACGGCACGCCCAAAAGACTTGAAGTCGATGCGATAAACTCGGCAATCACGCGCTGGCGTTTGTCGCCAACGAACCCCAAGCCCCGATCAGCGGGCACCTTTGTCTTGGCTACCGAACAAGAACTCTCCAACTTCCTCAAAAGCGTAGAAAAGCGGGCCTACAAGCGCTCGCTTTATCACGTACGCAATGAGGAGTCGGCACTGGACATCGTTCAGGACAGCATGCTCAAGCTGGCCGAGCACTATGGTGACAAGCCGGTGGCCGAGTTGCCCATGCTCTTTCAGCGCATCCTGTCCAACTGTACGCTGGACTGGTTTCGGCGCCAGAAGACACGCAATGCGTTGTTTTCTAGCATGAGCGACTTCGAAGGGCCGGGAGAAGACGGTGCAGATTTCGATCTGCTGGAAGCCTATTCGGGCCCCGAGGGCGGCGAGACAGCCCAAAGCGCGGAAGATCTGGTCAGGCGTGCCCAGGTTTTTCACGACATCGAAGCGGAAATTCAAGAGTTGCCAGCTCGTCAACGGGAGGCGTTTTTGATGCGTTACTGGGAGGAGATGGATGTTGCAGAAACGGCAGCTGCGATGGGTTGCTCGGAAGGCAGCGTCAAAACGCACTGCTTTCGTGCCGTCCAGACCCTCAGCAAAGCACTGAAGGCGAAAGGAATCGAACTATGAATTACCAGTCCTCAACCCATCCTGCGGAAATTGCCGCAGAGCGTTTTGCGCGCCGTGTGACGGCACGGCTTTCCGATGGCGCGGCCGAGCTTCCTTACGATATTTCTGAGCGGCTCCGTGCTGCGCGGGTGCAGGCCCTTGCGAAACGCAAGGTGGTCGCACCGGCGCGGCAGACGGCTCCCGCCGTGTTGGCTTCCGGCAACAGCGCGGTGCTGGGCTGGGGCGGAGAAGGTGGTAGCTGGTGGCGCGCCCTGGTGTCGGCCGTTCCAATCACCGCACTGCTCGTCGGGCTGGTGGTCATCAATGTCTCGCAGGACGAAAAAGGGGTGAACGAGGTGGCAGAGGTGGACGCCGCCTTGCTCACGGATGATCTTCCGCCATCTGCTTATGCCGATCCGGGATTCCTTCAATTCCTCAAGACGTCCGCCAACCCGACCCACTGACCCTATTGCAGATTGCATGCCCACCAGCCCTTTGGACGCCCCCCGCCTGATGCCAGCCGCCGTGCTGGCTTTTGTCTTGCTGGGCGCGCTCGTCGCGGGCGGCTGGCAAGCCTGGACACAGGTCGGGATGGCACCGGTGGCGCCCATGCCAGCCGAGGCGCTGGCCAGCAAACACACGGCCCGTGGGCCGGAGTTACGGCTTCAGGATCCTGACAGTGCAGGCTCGGGGCCTGCATGGCAATCTTTGACGGCCGCGCAAAAGGAAGCGCTCGCCCCCCTGGCCTCCCGCTGGAGCCTGCTCAGCGAGGCGCAAAAACGGCGCTGGATCACACTGTCCGCAAGCTTTCCCACCTTGTCGCCACAAGAGCGCGAAAAGATGCTGGGGCGCATGACCGACTGGGCCAACCTCAGCCTTCAGCAGCGCAGTCAGGCCCGTTTGAACTACGCCGCCACTAAGAAACTGGCCGTGGATGACAAGTGGGCCCAGTGGGAGGCGTACCAAGCCCTGCCTACTGAGGAAAAGAAACAGCTGGCGGCCCGTGCGGCCCCTCGGCCCACCGGCGCGGCCACGGCGATCCGGCCCGTGGCCCCTCGCAAGCTGGCCCGCGTTCCTGCCGCCGCGGTCGCGAATGCAAACCGCCCCAATCCCCCCAAGATTCCGCCGGTGAGCGAGTTCCATCCGACCCAGGCATTGCCGGTATCGGTCCCAGCGGCCAGCCTGGCACCTCCAGTGGAAACGGCACCCGTCTCGGTGCCGATCGCTGTTCCGTCGCCCCTGGCGCCGCTGAGCGGCGCAGAGCCGGTGGCCGCCGAGGCAGCCCCCCCTGCCGCCCCGACCCAGGACAACACCCCGCTTCACCCGCCTCAGTGATACCGCCATGTCTGCGTCTCCGTCTCAGAGCACCATGGCCAGCCATGACATTTCCCGCACCGCGATGAACGGCACCACCCCTTCGCTGCGCCGTCGCATGGCTTGCTGGCTCTACGAGGGCATGCTGATGTTCGGGGTGGTGTTCATTGCCGGCTATCTTTTCGGCACGCTCAGCCAGACACGCAATGCGCTGGACAACCGCCATGCGCTCCAGGGTTTTCTTTTCGTTGTCTTCGGCATCTATTTCGTCTGGTTCTGGGCCAGAGGACAAACGCTGGCCATGAAGACCTGGCATATCCGGGTGGTGGACCGGCTGGGACAGCCGATCACGCAGACCCGGGCCCTCGCCCGTTACGCGCTGAGCTGGCTGTGGTTTTTGCCGCCGCTGGCGGCCATGGCGCCATTCCAGCTGTCCGGTGGTGAATCGGCGGTCATTCTGCTGGGGTGGGTGGCGGTCTGGGCATTGTTGAGCCGGTTTCAGCCCGAGCGGCAGTTCTGGCACGACATCTGGGCTGGCACGCGGCTCGTGCATTTCGAGCACGCCAAAAAGTAAGCCGACAACTTCTTTCGCCGGAGGCGATAACTGCCACACAGGCCGGCGAAAATGCGTGGCCTATGTCTGCCCCCTTCACACCCCATCCCCACAAGGCCCGCACCGGCCTGCACCGCCTGTGGCATGCCGGACAATATTCGCTGCAGGGCCTTCAGGCCGGCTGGGGCGAGAAGGCTTTTCGGCTGGAGGCATGCATGGCCTTTGTGCTGCTGCCCGCAGCATTCTGGCTGGGCCGTGGCTGGTTGGAGGTTGCGGCGCTCGCTGGCACGGTGGTTCTGGTGCTGATCACCGAACTGCTCAACTCCGGCATCGAAGCCGCCATTGATCGCATCGGTCCCGAGTTGCACGATTTGTCCAAGCGCGCCAAAGACATGGGCAGCGCTGCCGTCTTGTTGAGTGTGTTGCTGTGCTCAGGCGTCTGGGCTGCAGCCCTGTTTCAGAGGTTTTTCCATGGCTGAGCCGTCTTTTTCCTTGTGCGTCTATCTGGGGTCGCGTCCAGGTGAAAACCCGTTATTCACCCAATCGGCCATTGCCGTCGGCGAATGGATCGGCCGGCACGGCGGCCAACTGGTCTATGGTGGCGGTCGCAGCGGCCTGATGGGCACGGTGGCCGAGGCCACACGGCGCACGGGTGGCCGCGTGCTGGGCGTGATTCCCCGGGCGCTCGTGGACAAGGAACTGGCCAACCGGGATTGCGATGAACTGCACATCGTCGAGACGATGCACGAGCGCAAGGCCATGATGGCCGAGCGCTGCAACGCTTTCCTGGCCCTTCCAGGCGGCATCGGAACGTTCGAAGAATTGTTTGAGGTGTGGACGTGGCGCCAGCTCGGCTACCACGACAAGCCCATCGGCCTGCTGAATGTGGACGGCTACTACGACGGTCTGATGGCGTTTCTGCAGACCAGCGTGGCCAGCGGACTCATGAGCGACTGGCAGATGGGTCTGATGACGGCCTCCTCCGACCACGAAAGCCTCCTGCAGTCCCTGGTCGAGGCCGCCGGCATGCAGGGCACGCAGAAGGTTCCGTTGCGGGCGGTGATCTGAGTCAGCGCAGCCGCCCAGGCGCGCAGTCGACCGTCAGACGGCGGCTTCGTCCAGGTCGCCCGTGCGGATGCGCACCACACGCTCCACGGCGGTGACGAAGATCTTGCCGTCGCCGATCTTGCCCGTGCGCGCCACGTTGACGATGGCATCCACGCAGCGGTCCACGTCGTCGGTCTTCACGACCACTTCCACCTTCACCTTGGGCAAAAAATCCACCACGTACTCGGCGCCGCGGTACAGCTCGGTATGGCCCTTCTGACGGCCGAAACCCTTCACTTCGGTGACGGTGAGGCCCGTCACGCCGCACTCGGCCAGGGCTTCGCGGACTTCTTCGAGTTTGAAGGGCTTGATGACGGCGGTGATCATTTTCATGGCGGAAACTCCTGGAAAGGTGAAATGCGAGGGATGCTCAAGGCCGCGTCGTCGTCGATCGCTCACGCCCGGAAACGGTTGGTGATGGGGTAGCGCCAATCCTTGCCGAAGCTGCGGCGGCTGATGCGGATGCCCACCGGCGCCTGGCGGCGCTTGTATTCATTGAGCTGGATGAGGCGCGTCACGCGCTCCACGTCGGCCCGGTCGTAGCCGGCTTGCACGATGGCGTCGATGGGCTCGTCGTTCTCCATGTACCGGGCGACGATCGCGTCGAGCACCTCGTAGGGTGGCAGGCTGTCCTGGTCCTTCTGGTCGGGGCGCAGTTCGGCGCTCGGCGGGCGCGTGATGATCCGTTCGGGAATGGGCTGCGCGCCGGTTCCGAAGGGGTCATTGGCATTGCGCCAGCGCGCCAGCGAGAACACGGCCGTCTTGGCCACGTCCTTGATGACGGCAAACCCTCCTGCCATGTCGCCGTAGAGTGTGCAGTAGCCCGTCGCCATCTCGCTCTTGTTGCCGGTGGTGAGCACCACCGCGCCGAATTTGTTGGACAGCGCCATGAGCAACGTGCCACGGATGCGAGCCTGCAGGTTTTCCTCGGTGGTGTCTTCGGGCAGGCCGGCGAACTCCTGCGCCAGCGCGGCCTTGAACGCCTCGAATTGCGGGGCGATCGAGATTTCGTCGTAGCGCACGCCCAGGCGCTCGGCCATGTCGCGCGCGTCGATCCAGCTGATGTCCGCAGTGTAGGGCGAAGGCATCATCACGGCGCGCACCTTGTCAGCGCCCAGCGCATCCACGGCAATGGCCAGGACCAGCGCGGAATCGATGCCGCCCGACAGCCCCAGCAGCGCGCCGGGAAAGCCGTTCTTGCCGACATAGTCGCGCACCCCCATGACCAGCGCGCTCCACAGATCGGACTCCAGCGCGGGCAGCGGCGCGACTTCGGCCTTCAATTCGATCGCACCCTGCACGACGTCCACGCGGACCGGAAAGCAGGCTTCCTCGAATCCGGTCGCACGCGCGGCCACGAAACCATTGGACTGCAGGGCAAAGGAACGGCCTTCGAAGAGCACCTCGTCCTGGCCACCGACCAGGTGGGCATAGACCAGCGGCAGGCCGGTCTCCGTGACACGCTCGCGCATGATCTGCTCGCGCTCGGCGCTTTTGCCCAGGTGGAACGGCGACGCGTTGATGGTGACCAGCAACTGCGCCCCCGCCTGCGCCGCCCGGCGGGCGGGGCCTTCGAACCAGGCGTCCTCGCAGATCAGCAGGCCGACGCGCACGCCCTCCACGTCAAAGAGGCAGGTGCCGTCGCCTGGCAAGAAGTAGCGCCGCTCGTCGAACACGTCGTAGTTCGGCAGTTCCTGCTTGAGGTAGGTCTGCTCGACCACCCCATTGCGCAGCACGCTGGCAGCGTTGTAGCAAAGGCCTTCGCCATCCGCTTCGGCCCGCTGAGGATGCCCGACCACGATGGCCAAGCCCTCGAACCGCGCCGTCTCCCGCGCCACCGTTGCCAGTGCATCCTCGCAACCCGACAGAAAAGCGGGGCGAAGGTAGAGGTCTTCGGCGGCATAACCGCACAGCGACAACTCGGGCGTGAGCAGCAGGCGCGCGCCGGCGGCATGGGCTTGCTGGGCGCAGGCGATGATCTTGCGGGCATTGCCCGGCAGATCGCCCACCACGAAATTGAGCTGGGCAACGCTGATGACGAATGGCATACGGGGATGGAAAAAGGACTCGAACGATTATGTCACCCGCGTCCTGCACGATGGCGCCTTGCGCCACAAGGCCCTGCGTTATCCCCGCGGGCACTGGAAAACTCTGTGGATAAGTCGTGGCTTGCCCTGTAAGGCGGTCCTAACTCCTTGTCAGGCCTGAAAGAATGTCCCCGTGCCCTCTTTTTAGGCACACGGACTGGTGTGGATGCCATACCTCCCCGCGGCGGCGAAGCCCGGTTTGGGCCATGATGGTGTCCCCCCTCCACCGACCGCACGCCGCCTTGTCCCAACCCGCCGATACCGCCTACGTTCTGCGCCTGCACCCGTCTCCCGACGACGTGGACGCCGATGACTGGGATGCGCTCCTGGCCGCCCAGCCCCACGCCACCCCCTTCATGCGCCACGCCTACCTTTCGGCGCTGCACAGCAGCGGCAGCGCGGTGCCGGAAACCGGCTGGACGCCCGTGTTCTGCACGCTCTGGCGGGAGGAGGTTCTGCAGGGCGCGTGCGCGGTGTATGCCAAGCCGCACTCCTACGGGGAATACGTGTTCGACCAGGGCTGGGCGGGTGCCTATGCGCGCCACGGCATGGACTACTACCCCAAGGCCGTCGTGGCCGTGCCCTTCACCCCCGTGCCCGGAGCGCGGTTGCTGGCCGTGGACGCGGCGGCGCGGCATGCGCTGGTGCGGGCGCTGGTGCAGTGGTGCGAAGAGGCGGGCCTGTCGTCGCTGCACCTGCTGTTCACCGCGCCGCAGGATGTCGAGGCCGCGCAGGCAGCGGGGCTGATGCTGCGGCACACGGTGCAGTTTCATTGGACGAACGCGGCGCCCCCGCACGGCGCCGGCGCGCTCGCCTCACCGGCCGAGGGGGCGACCCCGTCCGCACGCGAGGGGGCCGGGCCGATGGCCGACGCGAGCGGCGAAGCGCCCTCGCCTGCCGGCGAACGGCCGTTCGAATCCTTCGACCATTTCCTGGCCAGCCTGTCGCAGGACAAACGCAAGAAGATCCGGCAGGAGCGGCGCCGCGTGGCCGACGCGGGCGTGGCGTTCCGCTGGATGCGGGGCACCGACATCACGACAGACGACTGGGATTTCTTCTACCGCTGCTACGAGCGCACCTACCTGGAGCACGGCAACCCGCCCTACCTCACGCGCGAATTTTTCGCCCGCATGGCCGCCGACATGCCCGAGGCCTGGGTGCTGTTCATCGCCGAACGCGGCGGACACCCCATTGCTAGCAGTTTGATAGCAGTCGGGGCAAACGATACTAGGGCACAAGGCAAAAAAGACCCGGAACTGGTGGCGTTCGGCCGCTACTGGGGAGCGCTGGAGCGGGTGGACTGCCTGCATTTCGAGGCCTGCTACTACCAGCCGCTGCAGTGGTGCATCGCGCATGGCGTGCAGCGCTTCGAGGGCGGCGCCCAAGGCGAGCACAAGATGGCACGGGCCCTGCTGCCGGTGCAGGCCACGAGCGCCCACTGGCTCGCCCATCCCGCTTTTGCCGAGGCGGTGGACCGGTTCCTGGAGCGCGAGGGGGAAGGCGTGGCGCAGTATCTGGAGGAACTGCAGTCGCGCAACCCGTTCAAGACGGGCCGGTGACCCGAAGCGCATGAAAGCGCAGGCGCCCGCCCCGACCAGAACTGGGGCCGCGGCGGCGGCACAGCCCGCCGGGTTCAAGAGTCAAAAGCCCGTCCAGCGCAATATCTACTAGGGCATATCGCTACAAAAAATATAGCAACGCTCCTGACTTTGGCAGCGGGCTACGCCACGGCAGCCGAGCGCACCAGTCCCATTTCGGCGCTGCTGAGCAGGGATTCGATGTCCATCATGATGAGCATGCGCTCGCCGACGCTGGCAATGCCGGTCACGAAGGCCGAATCCACCTCGCCCTGGAACTGCGGCGCCGGCCGGATGGCCTCGGCCTGCAGGGGAACGACGTCGGCCACCGCATCCACGACGGCGCCCATCACCGTGCCGCCCACGTTGAGGATGATGACGACGGTGAAATCGGTGTACTCGGCCTGCGCGCAGCGCAGCTTCAGCCGCAGATCGACGATGGGGACGATCACGCCACGCAGATCGATCACGCCCTTGATGAAGTCCGGCGCGTGGGCCATGCGGGTGGGTTGCTCGTACGAGCGGATTTCCTGCACGCGCAGGATGTCGATGCCGTATTCCTCCTGCCCCAGACGAAAGGTGAGGTACTCCGCTGCGTTGGCGGCGGCACCCGTGGCATGGCGGGGAGAGGCGGAAGCGGGGGTCGACAGCATGGCAGGTCCTTCACAGATCAGGGTTCAGCACGTGCAGACGACCGTCTGGCGCGCGCGGCAATGGTCCAGCATATCAGCCGCCTTGTTACTTGTGCTGACATTTAGCCGATTCCACCTATTCAAAGAAGGCCATTGCTGTGCTAGCAACGGCCTGCCCTCGGGCTTGGGCAGCGCTGGTGGCGGTTGCCTGTGGCGGCCCACAGGAAAGCCCGGGGGCCATCAAGACCCGGGCCGCTTGCCCGCCTGTCCGGCGTGCCGACAGGACAGCCTCAGGCCGGCAGCAACGTGACGCCTGTCTTGGCCTGCAGCGCTTCGAAAGTCACGCCCGGCGCGAGTTCGACCACCTGCAGCCCCTTGGGCGTGACGTCCATCACGGCCAGGTCGGTGATGATGCGGTCCACCACGCCCACGCCGGTGAGGGGCAGCGTGCACTGGGGCAGGATCTTGAGGTCTTCGGTGCCGTCCTTCTTGCGCGCCACATGCTCCATGAGCACGATGACGCGCTTGACGCCGGCCACCAGGTCCATCGCACCGCCCATGCCCTTGACCATCTTGCCGGGGATCATCCAGTTGGCCAGATCGCCCTTCTCGCTCACCTGCATGGCGCCGAGGATCGACAGGTTGATCTTGCCGCCCCGAATCATGGCGAACGACTGGTCGCTGCCGAAGATGGAAGAGCCCTTGATGGTGGTGACGGTCTGCTTGCCGGCATTGATGAGGTCGGCGTCCACAGCGTCTTCGGTGGGGAACGGGCCGATGCCCAGCATGCCGTTCTCCGACTGCAGCCACACTTCCTTGTCGCCCGTGAAATTGGCCACCAGCGTGGGGATGCCGATCCCCAGGTTCACGTAGAAGCCGTCTTCGAGTTCTTGTGCCGCGCGCGCGGCCATCTGGTCTTGGGTCCAGGGCATCTCAGGCTCCTTCTTTCTTGTTGACGGGCACCGTCACCGTGGGCACGGCTTCGCTGGTGGCAGCGGCCTGCGCGATCACGGCCTGGGCCTCGACCTTGGCAGCGGCCACATCGACGGGCGCGGCGGTCACGGTGCGCTTTTCGATGCGCTTTTCGGGGTTGGGGTTGTGCACGATGCGATGCACGTAGATGCCGGGCAGGTGCACATCGTCCGGCGCGATGTCGCCCGTCTCCACGACCTCCTCCACCTCGACGATGCAGACCTTGCCGGCCGTGGCGGCCGCGGGGTTGAAGTTGCGCGCGGTCAGGCGGAACTGCAGGTTGCCGGACTTGTCGGCGCGCCAGGCCTTGACGAGCGACACATCGGGCACCAGCGAGCGCTCCATCACATAGGTTTCGCCGTCGAATTCGCGCAGTTCCTTGCCCTCGGCCACCATGGTGCCGACGCCGGTCTTGGTGAAGAAGGCCGGAATGCCGGCGCCTCCCGCCCGCAGCTTCTCCGCCAGCGTGCCCTGTGGGGTGAATTCCAGCTCCAGCTCGCCGGCGAGGTACTGGCGCTCGAATTCCTTGTTCTCGCCCACGTAGGAAGAGATCATCTTCTTGATCTGGCGCGTTTCCAGCAGCTTGCCGAGGCCGAAGCCGTCCACACCGGCGTTGTTGGAGATGACGGTAAGGTCCTTGACGCCGCTGTCGCGCAGGGCGTCGATCAGCGCCTCGGGAATGCCGCAGAGCCCGAAGCCGCCGACGGCCAGCATCTGGCCGCCGGCCACGACGCCCTTGAGCGCCTCGGCCGCGGTGGGAAAAAGCTTGTTCATTGGAGACTCCTCAACATCAGGTTGGATGGCCGCTACGATACTACGTACCCCGCTACGTAGTTCTCCCTAAATACTTCCATGGATGTCGCCGATTACCGCCTCGCTTTCGAAATGGCCCCGGTGGGTCTGGTCATTTCGCGCAACCGCACCATGGTCGACTGCAATCGCCAGGTGTGCGAGATGTTCGGCGCCTCGCGCGAGGTGCTGATCGGCCAGTCTTTCCGGATTCTGTATCCCAGCGCGGACGAATACGAGCGCCTGGGCAAGCACATGGAGCCCATCCTGAATGCGCGGGGCCACTATGCCGACAACCGCATCATGAAGCGGGCCAGCGGCGAGGTGTTCTGGTGCCATGTCTCGGGCCGGGCGCTCAATCGCGAAACCCCGCACGAATCGGGCATCTGGAGTTTCGAAGACCTCAGCTCGCAGCGCTCGGTCAAGGCCGAACTGACCGGACGCGAGCGCGAGGTGGCGGCGCGGCTGCTGGACGGCCTGACCTCCAAGGAGATCGGCCGTGCGCTCGACATCAGCCACCGCACGGTGGAGATCTACCGCGCGCGCCTCATGCGCAAATACGCAGCCTCCACGGCGGCTGACCTGGTGCAAAAGCTCATGGCGGGATGACGGTCGGCCATCAGGGATACCCCTACTAACACTTGCTTTCATCTGAGCTCCCTGGGTGGGGTACCGCGGCAAGGAGGCCACGGATACCGTCTGCACATCCCAACCTGCCAGCCGGCGGCGCGGCGCATGGTGCGCGGCGCCGCGGAGCGGCGCCCCATCCCGAGACCCCATGCCCACCAGTTTCCATTCATTCCGCGCTACCGCCGCTTTCGCAGCCCTCGCCGCATTGACCGCCGCCTCCCTGACCGCATGCGGCGGTGGTGGAGGTGGGGGCGATGTGACCACGCCGCCCGGCGGCACCCCAGCTCCAGCGCCAACGCCAGCCCCATCGCCATCGCCATCGCCATCGCCATCGCCATCGCCGGCACCGTCACCCGCTCCAGCACCTGCCCCCACGCCGGCACCCGCACCTTCGAGCGGGAGCTCCGCCGCCTGCTACAACGCGGCGGATTTCAACGAAGGGACGGTGCTCGTCGAAGAGGGCCTCACGAAGATGGACGGGCAACCCGACCTCACGACCACCAGCACCACGACGACCGGAGGCCGGCAGGATTTCGCCGGCGCGAAACCGGTCATGTTCACGCCACAGTCCACCGGTTCCCTGGGCAACAACCGGCTGTTCCGCGACCGCACGGCCAGCAGCGAACTGGCGTACGGCGTCGTATCCGACACGTCCACCCAGGTACTGACGCAGGTCTACGATCCACCCGTGTCCACGCCCTTGGACATGCAGCCCGGCCAGACCGTCCAGCGGGACCACAAGAACCAGTTCACGATCGTGCCCAAGGCGGGCTCGGCGCCCAGCTCCTATTCGGAAACCGTGGAAGACCAGTTCACGTACGTGGGCAGGGAGTCGCTGCAGACCGCGATGGGTACCTTCAACGTCTGCAAATTCAACAACGACTTCGTCACGGTGGGGCCGACCGGGCGCGTCGTGGCCAACTTCCAGACCTGGGTGGTCGCAGAAGGCCCTTACCAGGGCCGGACGATCAAGATCGCCACGTCCAGCTCCAACGGCAGGCCCTCGACTTACGAGGTAACGAAGATCACCTATACCCCCAAGTAAGGCGCGCAAGCGGGCCGCAGGACGGTGGCGGGCGGCCGGGTCGGAACCGGCATGCCTGCCCAGCTCCTTTCAGCCACGCGCTCAGTGGAGCTTCAGCCGTCCGGACACGCGCTGCTGCAGCAGCCGCGCCAGGGCGAGCACAGCCGTCTTGCCCAGGCCCAGGATGGCCCGGTGGTGATTCAAGTGCAAGGAGATGTACATCCACTTCGCGATGAGGCCTTCCACGAAGAAGTTGCGTCCCATCAGGCCGCCCATGAGGTTGCCCACGCCCTTGTTATCGCCCAACGACACCAACGAGCCGAAGTCGCGGTACACGAACGCCTCGGTCACTTCGCGCTCGCGCAGCATCGCGCCGAGCACCTTGGCCAGGTAGTCGGCTTGCTGGTGCGCGGCCTGGGCCCGCGCCGGAACGGTCTTGCCTCCCTCCCACGGGCAGGCGGCGCAGTCGCCGAATGCATAGACGCCGGGCACCGAGGTGCGCAGGCGGTCGTCCACCACGAACTGGTTCAGACCGTTCACGGCCAGCCCCATGCGGGCATTGGCATCAGCAGCCTTGATGCCCGCGGCCCACACGATCATTTCGGCGGGAATGCTGCCTTCGGAGGTGACCAGCGCGCCACGGCGCACCTCGGTCACACGCGTGCCGGTGCGCACGTTGACCTGCTTGCGCTCCAGCGCCAGCCGGGCCTGGGCCGAGATCTTTTCGGGCAGGCCACCCAGGATGCGCGGGCCGCCTTCCACCAGCGTGATGTCGAGCCGAAAGCGCTGGCCATCGCCCATGCTTTCCTGCAGTTCGGCATGGGCCTCCAGCAGTTCGGCCGACAGTTCCACCCCGGTCGCCCCACCGCCCACGATGGCCACGCCCAGCGCACGGCTCTCGGAGAAAGAGGCACGGGCGCACGCGGCCAGCCAGTCGGCATGGAAACGCTGCGCATCGCGCACGTTCTCCAGCAGGTACGCGTGCTCCACGCCAGGCGTGCCGAAGGCATTGGAGCCGCTGCCGATCGCCAGCACCAGGCGCGTGTAGCTCACGGTGCGCCGGGGCACCACGGCTTCACCCTGCGCATCGCGAATCTCCGACAAGGTGATGCCTTTGCGCTCGGTGTCGAGGGCCGCCATCTCGCCCATGGCAAAACTGAAATGGTTGCGCCGGGCCAGCACGGTGTAGGACAGCCCTTCCTGGTGGGCATCGAGCGTGCCGGCGGCCACCTCGTGCAGCGTGGGCTTCCAGATGTGGAACGGGCTGCGGTCGACCAGCAGCACCTTTTCCCGCCCTACCCGGGGCCCCAGGCCCCGCCCGAGGCGTGCCGCCAATTCCAGGCCGCCCGCGCCGCCGCCAACGATCACGATGTCGAAATGCATTCCATCTCCCGCTTTTTGTGCGATGCAGCAAGTTTAGGGCGCACGAGCCTTCCCCGCGCCCAAAAGGGCTCCTTTGCCGCACGCGAATGCGAAAAAGCCCGCGGCGTCGAAGCCGCGGGCTTTTCCCGGAGAAAGCGTGCCGGCTCAGCAGAGCCAACGCGGCAGGTCAGGCCAGATCGAAGCGATCGAGTTCGGTGACCTTGGTCCAGGCCGCAACGAAGTCGTCCACGAACTTGCGTTTGGCGTCCGCCCCGGCATACACCTCGGCCTGCGCCCTCAGCAGGGCGTTGGAGCCGAACACGAGGTCCACGCGCGTGCCGGTCCACTTGACCTCGCCGGTCTTGCGGTCGCGGCCTTCGAACACCCCGGCGTCCTGGGCCGATGCCTTCCACTCTGTGCCCATGTCGAGCAGGTTGACGAAGAAGTCGTTGGTGAGCGCGCCAGGCGTTGCGGTCAGGACACCGTGGCGGGTTCCGCTGGCATTGATGTTGATCGCACGCAGCCCGCCGATCAGTACCGTCAGCTCGGGCGCAGTCAACGTCAGCAGCTGGGCCTTGTCGATCAGCAGCACCTCGGCAGGCACGCTGTAGCGGCGCTTTTGGTAATTGCGGAAACCGTCTGCCACGGGCTCGAGCACAGCGAACGATTCCACGTCGGTCTGGTCCTGCCGCGCATCGGTGCGGCCCGGGGAGAACGGTACCGTCACCTCGACGCCCGCGCTCTTGGCCGCCTGCTCCACGCCCGCGGCACCTGCCAGCACGATCAGGTCGGCCAGCGAGATGCGCTTGCCCCCTGCGGCGCCGCGATGGAAGTCGCTCTGGATGCCTTCAAGCACCTGGAGCACCCGGGCCAGTTGCGCCGGCTGGTTGACGTCCCAGTCCTTTTGCGGCGCCAGGCGGATGCGGGCGCCATTGGCCCCGCCGCGCTTGTCCGAACCGCGGAAGGTGGATGCCGAAGCCCAGGCCGTACCCACCAGTTCGGACACCGACAGGCCGGAGGCCAGGACCTGTGCCTTGAGGGCCGCCACATCGGACGCCTCGATCAGCGGATGGTCCACCGCGGGAACGGGGTCTTGCCAGATCAGCACTTCCTTCGGCACTTCGGGGCCGAGATAGCGGGCGCGCGGCCCCATGTCACGGTGCGTGAGCTTGAACCAGGCCCGTGCAAAGGCTTCGGCGAAGGCCTGGGGGTTGTCCAGGAACCGGCGCGAGATTTTTTCGTAGGCCGGGTCCATGCGCAGTGACAGGTCGGTGGTCAGCATGGTCGGCAGGCGCTTCTTGGTGGGGTCGTGCGCGTCGGGGATGATGGCTTCGGCGTTCTTGGCCTGCCATTGATGCGCGCCGGCCGGGCTCTTGGTGAGTTCCCATTCGTACTTGAACAGGTTCTCGAAGAAGTTGTTGCTCCACTGCGCAGGCGTGGTGGTCCAGGTCACTTCCAGGCCGCTGGTGATCGCATCGCCGGCCTTGCCGGAGCCGAAGCTGCTGGCCCAGCCCAGGCCCTGCTGCTCGATGCCTGCGGCTTCGGGCTCAGCCCCCACATGGTCGGCGGCACCGGCACCATGGGTCTTGCCGAAGGTGTGGCCGCCGGCGATCAGGGCCACGGTTTCCTCGTCGTCCATCGCCATGCGGCCGAACGTTTCTCGGATGTCGTGCGCAGCGGCGATCGGGTCGGGATTGCCTTCGGGGCCTTCCGGGTTCACATAGATCAGGCCCATCTGGACCGCGGCGAGGGGGTTCTCCAGGTTCCGTCCCTGGCTGTCCGTGCGGTCGGTTTCCTGGCCGTGCATGGCGGGGTCGGCCACCAAGGTGCCGTCGCCGGGGGTACCCTTGCCGTAGCGGGCATCGCCGCCCAGCCACGTCTTCTCGCTGCCCCAGTACACGTCCAGGTCAGGCTCCCACGTGTCTTCGCGGCCGCCGGCGAAGCCGAAGGTCCGAAAGCCCATGGTTTCCAGCGCGACGTTGCCGGTCAGCACCAGCAGGTCGGCCCAGGAAATTTTTTGACCGTATTTTTGCTTGATGGGCCAGAGCAGGCGGCGCGACTTGTCGATGTTGACGTTATCGGGCCAGCTGTTGAGCGGCGCGAAGCGCTGCTGCCCACGGCCCGCACCGCCACGGCCGTCGCCTGTGCGGTAGGTGCCGGCGGCGTGCCACGCCATGCGGATGAACTGCGGGCCGTAGTGTCCGAAGTCGGCCGGCCACCAGTCCTGCGAGTCGGTCATGAGCGCGCGCAGGTCTTTCTTCAGGGCTTCGTAGTCGAGCTTCTTGAACTCTTCGGCGTAGTTGAAGCTGCCGCCCAGGGGGTCGGACTTGGACGAATGCTGGTGCAGCAGGTCCACGCGCAACTGGTTGGGCCACCAGTCCTTGTTGAGGGTTCCACCATTGACGGCGGCGGCATGGAACGGGCACTTGGTCTCTTGGCTCATGGGGCATTCCTCTTGCGGCTGATTGATGGGTGAATGCTAGAGAAAAGACTCCCGCCGGAAAAGGCAATTAATCACATGCCTGGAATAGTTTTTCGAAATGATCAGCCATGACCGACCCCTCATCAAAGAGCGCGCGGCAAGCGGGCGGCGCATGGTTTTCCACTCCACTCCACTGCACGCCCTGCCCCGCCTCCTGGCTCTGTCAGATCAGCCGCCGCGCGCTGCACCGGCGTGCAGTGGCAGCCCCGGGGCGTCCATGCTGGTACACAGGATGCGCCCATGGGTGGAGTCGGTCACATAGAGCTTGGCCAGGTCGGCTCCGCCGAACGCCATGTTGGTGGTGGAGCTTCCCGGCACACCGCGCAGCACCTGCACCGGCTCGGCCCGGCCATTGAGTACCCAGACCCAGCCAAGACCGGGATTGGCCACGAGCAAACGGCCCAGTGCATCCACCGCCAGTCCGTCCGGGCCGCTCGGGCCGTAGGAGGTGAAGAACTGGCTCACCTTGGCCACGCTCCCATCGGGCAACAGCGGGACGCGCCACACGCAGTTGCCACGCGTCACGGCCAGGTAAAGCACGCGGCCATCCGGCGACAGTGCCACGCCGTTGGGACTGGGTACGTTGTTCAGCAGCAGATCGAGCTGGCCGTTCGGACGCAGGCGGTACAGGCGGCCCGACGGGTCGTGCAGGCCGCTTTGCCCCTGGTCGGTGAAGTACAGGTTGCCTTCGGCATCGAACACCAGATCGTTCACGCCCTTGAAGCGTTCGCTGTTGCGACGCTCCAGGTAAGGCGTGATGGTGCCGCTCGCCACATCCAGTCGCACCAGGCCGTTCTTGTAATCGGTGATGAGCAACGTGCCGGCGTCCAGGAACTTCATGCCATTGGGTTCGCCGTCGTACTCGGCGACCAGGCTCCAGCCGCCCTGCGGGTCGATGCGGAAGATGCGCCCCCATGGAATGTCGGTCACATACAGGTGGCCGGCGGTATCGAACACCGGGCCTTCGAGGAATGAATCGGTGATGGTGCCGCCGCGGTTGGCATCGGCCCATGCGCTGCGCGCCCGGCGGCGGAACGCATCGGGCACCGAGGTGAACGGCTCCAGTTCACGAACCTGTGGGGCCTGCAGCAAGAACATGGGATCGGCTTTCTTTGAAGAAGGACCCGTCCCGGCGCATGCTGAGCCAGGGCGGGAAACGGAATGCGATTTTCAGGCGGCTTCGAACCCGTACAGCTGCGCAGGGTTGTCCACCAGGATGCGGTCCACCGCCGCGGCCTGCGACCCTGTCCAGGCGTGCAGCAGATCCACCAGATCGGCATCGTTCACCGTGCCGGGCGGCTCGGTGGTGTGGGGCCAGTCGCTGCCCCACACCAGCCGCTCGGGCGCGGCCTGCACCAGCGCGCGGCCCAGAGGCAGCGTGTCGGCGTAGCTCGGGCCTCGCACCGTGGAACGCATGTAGGCGCCGGAGAGCTTGACCCAGGTGTTGCCCCCGTCGAGCAGCCTGCGCAGCACGCCGTAGGCCTGCGCGGAAGGGCCTTCCGCCGGGTCGATGCGGCCCAGATGGTCGATCACCAGCGGCACGGGCAACGCCTGCAGCACCGGCCGCAGTGCGACGATCTGCTCCGCATCCGCGAAGACCTGGATGTGCCAGCCACCACAGTGCGGATGGCGCGCGACGCGGCTCGCCAGCGTGGTGAGCATCTCGGGCGTGGTCGCACCCCAGGACTGCGGCGATACGAAGTTCACCCGCAGGCCGCACACGCGGCGCGCGGCCAGGTGTTCCAGCTCGGCATCGCTCACGTCCGTGCCCACGACCGCCACGCCCCGCGCGGTGTCGCCGAGCTGCTTCAGGGCATCCAGCGTGCAGGCGTTGTCCGTGCCATAGGTGGAAGGCGTCACCACCACCGAACGCGCCGTGCCCAGGCGCTGCTGCAGCCGGCGGTAGGCAGCCACCGGTGCATCGGGGGGCAAGCGCTTCCAGTGCACCGACGGTGCAAAACGCGGATCGAAAATGTGCATGTGGCTGTCGCATGCCATCGCGGGCAGCAAGCGCAACGGGCGGCTCACGCCCATGGAATGCGGCACTGGTGCGGGAATCGCAGGCAGGTGCATGGTGCCCATCAGTCCAGTTTGATGTCGCCTTTGCGTACCACCTCGCCCCACTTGGCGTCTTCCTTCTTGAGGAAGGTGACGAACTCCGCGGGCGTGGAACCGATCGCCTGGGCGCCCAGATCCGCGAGGCGCTGCTTCACCTCGTCTTCCTTCAGTACCTCGACCAGTGCCTGCTGCAGCTTGGCGGCCACCGGCTCGGGCGTGCCCGCAGGCAGGAACACGCCGTTCCATTCATAGGCCTCATAGCCGGGAATGACGGTCTCGGCCACCGTGGGCACATCGGGCAGGCGCTTGGACCGCTCGGGGGCCGATACCGCCAGTGCACGCAGTTTGCCGCCCGACACCAGCGGGTACGAGGCCGCGATGGTGCCGAACATGAAGTCCACCTGCCCGCCCATCACATCGGCAATGGCGGGGCCACCACTCTTGTAGGGCACGTGCACCATGTCCAATTGCAGCTTCTGGCGGAACAGCTCCGCCGCCAGGCGCTGCACGGTGCCGCTGCCGCCCGACGCGAAGTTCAGCTTGCCAGGCTCGGCTTTCGCCTTGGCGATCAGGTCATTCACGTTTTTGAAGGGCGAGTCGGCTTTCACGATCAGCGCGTTCGGAGCCAGCAGTACCAGGGACAGCGGCTGCAACGCCGTGCTGGCGTAAGGCATCTTGGGGAACAGGTGCGGATTGATGGAATACGGCGTGGCGTCGTACAGCAGGGTGTAGCCGTCGGCAGTGGCCTTGGCCACATAGCTCGCGCCGATCGTGCCGCTGGCGCCGGCCTTGTTGTCCACGATCACGCTGGCACCCAGCCGGGCGCCCATGCGCGTGGCCAGCACACGGGCCACGGCATCGGCAGCACCACCCGGGGCGTAGGGCACGACGATCGTGATCGGACGGTCCGGGAAAGCGGCCTGTGCCACGGTGGCGGCAAGGGCGCAGGCGGCGATCAGGGGGGAGATGACAAAAGCACGCATGAGGTCTCCTGGTTCGAATGGCAAAGCGACAGAGAAAAAGCAACCGCAACCCGCCGCGAGCCACGCGGCGCGGGCCCAGGACAGTTGCGTTGGAAGGCACGCCGGTGGTCAGTCGGCCTTGAGATTCAGGTCGAGGGCAATCTGCGTATAGGTGGCCACTTCACGCCCGACCCGCGCCACGAAGGCAGCGCCACAGGTGGACTCGGCGTCCAATCCCAGGCCACGCAGTTTCTCGGCAGCAACCTCGCTCTTGGCGAAGTCAGCGGCCACGCGTTCCAGCGCCTGCGCGACCGGCTCGGGAACGCCGGCGGGCGCCAGCACGCCGTACCATGCGTCGGCCGAGTAGTTGCCCCCCCCCGATTCCGCGAAGGTGGCGACGTCGGGCAGCAGGCCGGAACGCTGTGGAGACGCCACCGCCAACGCCGCCAGCTTGCCACTGCGGATCTGCGGCAGGACCGAGCCCAGCGTGGCGAAGGAGCTGTCGAGCTGGCCGCCCATCAGGTCCGTCACCACCGGTGCGGCGCCTTTGTAAGGCACATGGTTGAGCTGCAGGCCATTGGCGCGGGCGAACATCTCGGTCGCGAAGTGGCCCGAGCTGCCGATGCCAGCCGTTCCGGCAGTGATGCGGCCGGGCTCCTTGCGGGCCTTGGCCATGTAATCGGCCAACGACTTCATCGGCAAGCCCGGCCCGACCACCAGCACCGTCGGGCTGGTCGCCACCGTGCACAGCGGACGGAAGGAGCGCAACGCATCGAACTTCACCCGGTTGCTGTACAGCCCGGGAATCATCGTGTGGTTGGTCGCACCGAACAGCAGCGTGTAGCCATCGGCCGGCGCGCTGGCCACCGCCTGTGCAGCCAGGATGGTGTTGGCACCCGGCTTGTTGTCGATGATGAATGGCTGGCCCAGCGCGCGGCTGGCGTGGTCAGCAAACGCCCTGGCCACCACGTCGGTGGGGCCGCCTGCCGCAAATCCCACCACCAGCTTCACGGGCTTGGAAGGATAGCCACCGGCCTGCGCGAAACAGGTGGCGGACACCATGCACAGCGCAACCGCCAGCGCCTTGCGCACCGGCGCTGCCAGCCTCCTGGGTTCGAAACTCTCGCTCATTGAATGTCTCCTGTCAGGGGCCGCACTGGCGGCGGCTTCTTGTTCTGGCGCAACCGGCATCCCACACCGGTCGGGGAAAAGCGGACACGCAACGCTGGCGTGCCCAGCCTCGGGTCTTGGTTACGAGGCTGCGGCAACGGCAGCCGGGGCGCGGGCCAACACCTCCAGCAGGTTCTTGGCAGCCCCCACGCCCATGTTCACGTAGGCATCGCCCGTCACGCCGCCGATGTGCGGGCTCAGGATGAAGCGTGGCTCGCCCTGGAACGGGTGGTTGGCCACCATGGGCTCCACGGCGAAGCTGTCCAGGCCCGCCGCCATCACCTGGCCCGATCGCACGGCAGCCAGCAGGGCAGCTTCGTCGACGAGTCCGCCACGCGCGGTGTTCACCACGATCACGCCGCGCTTGCACTGTGCCAGCGTGGCGGCATTCAGCATGCCGCGGTTATCGTCAGTCAGCGGGCAGTGTAGCGAAATCGCGTCGGACTCGCGCCAGATCGTCGCCAGGTCCACGCTCTGCACACAGGCCGGCAGGTCCTTGGCGAAGGGATCGAAGCCGATCACGCGCATGCCCAGCGCATCTGCCATCCTGGCGAAGCGCAGGCCAATGGCGCCCAGGCCCACGAGGCCCACCGTGCGCCCACCCAGTTCCAGGCTCTTGTGCGTGGCCTTGTCCCAGTGGCCGGCGTGCATGCGGGCATCGAGTTGCACCACCGACTTGGCACAGGCCAGCAACAGGGCCAGCGCCTGCTCGGCCACCGCTGCGGCGTTGGCACCTGCAGCGGCCACGACCTCTACGCCACGGGCCTTGGCGGCCACCTTGTCGATGGTATCGGTGCCGCTGCCGTGCTTGGAGATCACCTTGAGCGATGGCGCCGCGTCCATCACGGCGGCGCCCACCTTGCCGTAGCGCACGATGATGGCCACCGGGTCATGCTGCCGACACAGCGCCACCAGGTCGTCTTCGGTGGGTGTCTTGCCGGCATAGACGATCTCGAAATCCTGAAGCAGATCGAGTGCCTGCTGCGCCAGATCGGCGCCGGTCACGAGGATGGCGCTCACAGCGATTCCCCTTCCTTCAGCACGCCAGCGGCGCGCAGCGCGGCGGGCAGCCATTTGGAGGCCGTATCGCCACGGGCAATCGCCTCGATGCGCGCGGCCTCATCGGCCACCTTCTTGTCGGCCAGCGCCATCATGGCGGGCGCCTTGGCACGCTCGATGACCACCACGCCATCGGCATCGCCCACCACCAGGTCGCCCGGGTTCACCACTGCGCCGCCGGCCGAGATGGGATGGTTGATGCGGCCCGGCACGTACTTGGTGGGGCCGGCAGGATTGAAACCAGCGCTGAACACCGGAAAACCGAGTTCCAGCAGTTCCAGCTTGTCGCGGATCGCACCGTCCACGATCACGCCGGCCAGGCCGATCTTCTTGCAGGCGCTGAGCATCAGCGTGCCCATGAGCGCGGCGGTCTGGTCGCCCTTGCCGTCAATGACCAGCACATCGCCCGGTTTCGCCAGCGCGATGGCCGCGTGGATCATCAGGTTGTCGCCCGGGCGCACTTCGACCGTGAAGGCGGGACCGGCCACCTTCATGTCCTGGTGGACGGGCGCCACGCGGGCATGCATGGTGCCGCGGCGTCCTGCCACATCGGACAGGATGGCGGCCTGGAAGGTCGCGGCCTTGGCGACGACCTCGGCGCTGACGCGCTCGATGTCACGAATGACTTCTGGGAGTTGGCTCATGGTGGTTCCAGTGGGGTTGGGAAGAAGTAGAAAAACGGAAGAAAACACTGGCCTGCAGCGACCTCACTCGGCCTTGATATTTCCGTCCTGGATGACCTTGGCCCACTTGGCGGAGTCGGCCTTCTGCAGATCGCCCAGTTGCCGGGGCGTGCCGCCGACCAGCGTGACGCCCAGCTTGTCGGCCAGCGCGACCACGCCCGGGTCCTTCAGCGCGTTGCCGATCTCCTGGTTCAGGCGCTGCACGATGGCGGCGGGGGTCTTGGCTGGTGCAAACACGGCCTGCCACTGCTCGACGACAAAGTCGTTCATGCCGACTTCGCCCATGGTGGGCACGGACGGCAGGGACTTCAGGCGCTGCGCCGACGTGACGGCCAGCGCGCGCAGCTTGCCCCCCTGCACATGCGGCAATGCAGCCGCGGCAGGCGCAAACATGAATTGAACCTGTTCAGCCAGCGTGTCCTGCAGCGCCGGGGTGTCGCCCTTGTACGGCACGTGGATGAAGCGCGCGCCCGACTGCTGCTGCAGCAACTCCCCCTGCATCTGCAGGATGGTGCCGTTGCCGCCGGAGGCGAATGCCAGCTTGCCGGGCTGCGCCTTGGCCGCAGCCACCAGATCGGCCACGGTCCTGAACGGCTGGTTGGCGCCGACCACGAGGATGTGCGGAATGGTGCCGATGGTGATCACGGGCTCGAAACCGCCGATCGGGTCATAGGGCAGCCTTCCCATGAGGTGCGGCGCGATGGCCTGGGGACCGATGGAGGTGCCCAGCAGGGTGTAGCCATCCGGCGGCGCCTTGGCGACGAACGCCGCGCCGATGGTGCCCGTGGCACCGGCCTTGTTGTCCACGATCACGTTCGTGCCCAGCGCTGCGCCGACGCGCTGCGCCACATTGCGGCCGAGCACATCGGTGCTGCCGCCCGGCGGGTACGGAACCACCCAGGTGATGATCTTGCCGGCAGGCCAGTCGCCCTGCGCCAGCGCGGGGCAGGTGAGCAGCGGGCCGAGCAGCGCGGCGCCTGCGGTGGCCAGCAGGCTGCGGCGTGCGAGCCGCGCCTTTGGAGAAGAAAGGATCGAAGTGGTCATGGGCTTGTCTCTTGTGGGTCAGGCGAAAGAGGAAGGCGGCGTGAAGCCGTACAGCGCGGCGGGGTTGTCCACCAGCACGCGATGCAGGATGGCCGCATCGCCGGTCTGGCCGGCCCAGTCGACGAGCCGATCCACCTGTCGGGCGTCGTCCGGCATGGGGTGCGCACCGGACGAAGCGGTGGCGTGGGGCCAATCGCTGCCCCAGACCACGCGCTCGGGCGCGCAGCGCAGGTAGCTCGCGGCCAGCGCATCGAGGGCGGGGTCTTCGGTCGAGTGGTGTTCGCTCACGATGTAGCCGCCGGACAGCTTGATCCACGCCTGTCCGCGCTGCAGCAGGTCCTGCAGCAGCGCGTGTGCGGGATGTTGCCCGGCCTGCGCCGGCGAAATGCGGCCGAAGTGGTCGAAGACCAATGGAACGGGCAGCCGGCGAAGCACGTCGCCCTGCGCCGCCAGCAGATCCGGTGCCATCAGCAATTGCAGGTGCCAGCCCAGCGGCGCGATGCGGCAGGCCAGCGGCATCAGCGATTGCACGGTGCCCGATACGCTGAGCGACAGGTTCAGGCGCGCGCCGCGCACGCCGGCGTCATGCAGGTGCTGCAGTTGGACGTCGCTCTCGCCGCCGTCGATCACCGCCACGCCACGCGCCTGCGGGCCCAGCGCCGCCAGGCCTTCGAGCATGCAGCGGTTGTCGGTGCCATAGGTCGAGGGTGTGACCAGCACGGTGCGCGCGGTGCCGATGCGTTGCTGGAGCGCGCGGTAGTCCTGCGCCGAGGCGTCCGGCGGCAGCAGCCTGGCGCCCGGTACAGCGGGAAAGCGGCCGTCATAGACATGCACGTGGCAGTCGCAGGCGTCTTTCGGCAGCACCGTGCGCGGCGCGGCGCTACCGGCCGAGAAACGCACAGGCGTGGCAAAGCTTTCGCGGTGCATGGCGAGGGCTCAATGGGCGTGGGAAATCAAACGTTGCGGGGCGCCGCGTCAATCCAGGCTGGCGCCCGAGTCCTTGACGATCTTGGCCCAGCGGGGCACTTCGGACTTCAGCAGCGCGCCGAACTTTTCGGGGGTGCCGCCCAGCACATCACCGCCTTCGGAGCGGAGCTTTTCCGCCACGTCGGGCTGCGCCAGCGCCTGGTTGATGGCCTTGTTCAACTGCTGCACGATGGGGGCGGGCGTGCCGGCCGGGGCCAGCACGCCATACCAGGAAGCGGCCTCGAAATCCTTGTAGCCCGACTCGGCCAGCGTGGGCGTCTGCGGCAACTGGTCGGATCGCTTGAGCGACGTGATCACCACCGCACGCAGCTTGGCATTGCGCACCTGCCCCAGCAACGTGGGCACGGCCGACATGTACAGGTCGATCTGCCCTCCCACCAGGTCGGTCATGGCCTGGGCCGCGCCCTTGTAGGGCACGTGGCGCAACTTGATGCCGGCGGCGTTCTCTGCCAGTTCACCGGCCAGATGGGCGACGGTGCCGTTGCCGGAGTAACCCAAAGTGATGCCGTCCGGCTTGGCCTTGGCGGCGGCGGCCACATCGGCGAACGTCTTGTAAGGCGAGTTGGCGGGCGCGGCCATCACGATGGGGGCCGACGACACCAGCGCCACCGGGACCAGGTCCTTCAAGGGGTCGTAGGGCAGCTTGGCATACAGCGAGGGGTTGATGGCCAGGTTGCTGGTCTGGCCCATCACCAGCGTGTAGCCATCGGGCGCCGACTTGGCCACGGCATCCACACCCAGGTTGCCGCCCGCCCCAGGGCGGTTGTCCACCACCACGTTCCACTTGTGCTGCTCGGTCAGCTTCTGCGCCACGGTGCGCGCGATCATGTCGGTGCCGCCGCCGGGCGGGAACGGCACGATCAGGCGGATTGGCTTGTTCGGGTAGCCGGACTGCGCTTGCGCAGTGCCGGCAGAAAAGGCCAGAACCGCCATGCCCAGCAGGGCGATGGACAAAGGTGCGCCAAGGGCGCGCCGGGTCAGCGAGAAAGTTGGCATGGTTTGTCTCCGTTGTGATGGGCCTGTCGCGCCTTGTTCCCAGGCGTTGCCAAGACTTTACGAAAACGTTTCAACCCATACAATATAGTTTCATACAGCGAAACATATTGCACCATGAGCAACGCAATAGGCGGCAACCCAAACGCCTCATCCACACCGCCACAGGGGCTTGGCGAGGCCGCATCCGCCGCCCCGAGGTCCTCCTATTCAGCCATGGCGAAAGAAACCGGTGGGGTCATCGCCGTGACGCGCGCCCTCCAGTTGCTGGAGGCGTTCTCCCTGGGCGAATCGCATCTGCCGCTCGCAGAGCTGAGCCGCCGCTGCGGGTTGCACAAGACCACCGTGCTGCGCCTGGCGCGCACGCTGGCGCAGTCCGGCTTCATGGTGCAGCGCGAGGACGGCGACTGGCGCCTCGGGCCGGCGGCGGGCTGGCTGGGGGCGCGCTACCAGGCGGGGTTTGACGTGCAGAACGTGCTGGAGCCGGCCTTGCGCGAGCTCACCCAGGCCACGGGCGAAAGCGCGGCGTTCTATGTGCGTGAAGGCAACGTGCGCACCTGCCTCGTGCGGGTGGAAGGCCCACAGGCGCTGCGCCACCATGCCCGCATGGGTGAAGGCCTGCCGCTC
Organism: Acidovorax sp. BLS4; assembly: GCF_032929295.1. NCBI lineage: Bacteria > Pseudomonadati > Pseudomonadota > Betaproteobacteria > Burkholderiales > Comamonadaceae > Acidovorax > Acidovorax sp. BLS4. The sequence continues at coordinate 1,993,674 of NZ_CP136797.1, read as the reverse complement.
GACAAGGGCTCGCCGGGCCGCGTGATTCTGGCCTTCTCGGGCGAACCCGGTGCGGACTACGAAGACATCCGCCAGCGTGGCTACCACTGGTCCATCGGCGAGCGGGAGCACGGCGTGGCCACCGTCTCGGCGCCCGTGTTCGGCATGCATTGGCGGCTGATGGGCTCGGTGTGCATCTCGGGGCCGGAATCACGCCTGCCCGAAGCCCGTCTGCAGGCGCTGGCCAAGACGGTCACCGCAGCGGCCACACGGCTGTCCTATGCGCTGGCGGGCAGTTCCGCGCCCCCCTCCTCCACCGGGATGCGCGCGACCCAGTGGCATCCGTGATAAGTTGCAGGCGACCATTCGCGCCAGCCACAACACAACGGAGACAACCCTTGAGCCGCTACCCCTTCCCCGACCTCGCCGCCCTGCCCGACGACATCCGCGCCCGCATTCTCGAAGTGCAGGAAAAGGCCGGCTTCGTGCCGAACGTGTTCCTGGCATTTGCTCGGCGACCCGCCGAATGGCGTGCGTTTTTCGCCTACCACGACGCCTTGATGCTCAAGGAGGAAGGCAGCCTGACCAAGGGCGAACGCGAGATGATCGTCACCACGACCAGCGCCGCCAACCAGTGCCTTTACTGCGTGGTCGCGCACGGTGCCCTCCTGCGCATCTACGAAAAGAAGCCGCTGGTGGCCGATCAGGTGGCGGTCAATTACCGCAAGGCCGACATCAGCCCGCGCCAGCGGGCCATGCTCGACTTCGCGATGAAGGTGTGCAGCCAGTCGCACGCCATCGAGGAAGCGGATTTCCCCGCCCTGCACGCCCACGGCTTCGATGACGAGGACATCTGGGACATCGCGGCCATCACGGCATTCTTCGGCCTGTCGAACCGCATGGCCAGCTTCGCGGGCATGCAGCCCAATCCCGAGTTCTATCTGATGGGCCGCGTACCGCGCCAAAAATAGCGCCCTCGAAATGCGTTGACCCGCCCCAGGCGCCTCCGCCATACTGGGACAAAGCAATCACACGGCAAGAGCTGCAGCCAGCAGCCGCCTCGGCTTTGCAATACCCGCAAGAGGGGGAGGAAAACCATGGAACTCGCGTTTCGGAATGCGTGCGCGTCTGCGTCTGCAACCGCCTTTGCCATTGCGTTGGCGTGCACCGCCGCACTGCCCGCACAGGCCCAGTCAGACACCCCGCGGCGGGTGTCCAACCCACCCCTGCTGGAGTTGCAGCGCAAGGCGCCTCGCAGGCTCCAGCTGGCAGCGGGCCCGGCCACGCGCGCCGTGTCCCACGAAGCCTCGCTGGACCTGAACGTCGTCTACACCGACGGCAAGCTCTGGAACCCGGCCGAGCAGCGCTTCGACAAGGTGCGCCTGCGCAGCTACCAGGGCACCCGCGTCGATCCCAAGGCGCCTTTCGTCTCGCCCATGCTGGAGATCCGCCCCGGCGACACCATCCGCATCCGCCTGAACAACCAGTTGCCGCCCGACCCGAGCTGCACCACGTTCACCGGCGGGGTCAATACGCCGCACTGCTTCAACGGCACCAACCTGCACACCCACGGCCTGTGGGTGAACCCGGCAGGCAATGGCGACAACGTGCTGATCTCCATCAACCCGACGGTGAGCTTCGAGTACGAGTACAACATTCCCTCGGACCATCCCGCCGGCACCTTCTGGTACCACACGCACCGCCATGGCTCCACCGCGCTGCAGGTGGCCAGCGGTATGGCGGGCGCACTCGTCATCCGCGGCGACCGGCCGCCCACCCCCACGCAGACGGGCGATGTGGACACCCTGCTGCGGCCCACTGCCCGCCAATCGTTCAAGGAACGGGTGCTGGTGCTGCAGCAGATCCAGTACGCCTGCCGCGACAAGAACAACCGCATCCAGTTCAACCCGGACGGAACCTACCGCTGCAACGAAGGCGACGTCGGTGGCATCGAGCACTACAAGGCCGTGGACAAGGAGGACAAGGACCAGTTCGGCCCCGGGTCCTGGCCGGCCTCCGGGCGCTACACCAGCATCAACGGCGAGGTGCTGCCCACCTTCGAGGGCGCGAAGGCTGGGCAGATCGAACGCTGGCGCACCATCCATGGCGGCGTGCGCGACACCATCAACCTGGAGTTCCGCAAGCTGCGGCCGGGCGCACGCAGCGCACAGGCGCTGCGCGCCAGCGAGCACGATGCCTACATCGAACAAAATTGCACGGGCGCCCCGCTGCCCCAGCACCTGATCGCAGCCGACGGGCTGACCACCGCTGCGGCGATCCCCAGCACGCAGACGGTGTACCAGCCGGCTTACCGCTGGGACACCTTGATGGTGTTTCCCGAGGCGGGCGACTACTGCGTGATCGACGCCGCCTCGCCCGCTTCGGCCAGCGTGAACCAGGCGCCCCCGTCGCGCCAGTTGCTGGGCACCGTGAGCAAGGTCGCCCCTGGCAATCCCGTTCCTCAGAACATTTCGGCGTACCTCGCAGCGGAACTGGCTGCCGCTGCCGCCATCAACCTGCCCTCGGACGTGCGGGCCCAGGTCAGCGCTGAATTGAAGGATGGACTGAAGCTCACCAGCTTCGTGCCCCACCCCACCGTGCAGGACAGCGAAGTCACGGGCACGCAGACCCTCGCATTCAACATCGACCTGAACGCCCAGCCGATCCAGTTCCAGGTGAACGGCAAGCCCTTCGATCCGAAGCGCGTCGACCGCGTGCTGACCTTGGGCGGGGTGGATGAATGGACGCTGCAATCGGACTTCGTGAGCCACCCGTTCCACATCCATGTGAACCCGTTCCAGATCGTCAAGATCCTCGACCCGGACGGCAAGGACGTGTCCGGACCGGACGGCGACGACAAGGCGGACGGCACCGTCGACCCGCAATACCGCGCGCTCAAGGGCGTGTGGAAAGACACGCTCTGGGTGAAGAACATCGCAACCAAGGAAAAGCCCAATGGCAAGTACACGCTGATCGTGCGAACGCGCTACCAGCGCTACATCGGGGACTACGTGCTGCACTGCCACATCCTGGACCACGAAGACCAGGGAATGATGCAGATCGTGCGGGTGGCCTTGCCGGACGGCGCTGGCGGGGCCAGCAAGGGCCACCACTGACCTCAAGGCCCGACGCCCCCCCGACACCGGAGAACCTCCACATGATCAGCGAAAGAAACGCACTGAAAACCGCGGTCGCCGCCGGCCATCACCCCGTTCTCGGGCCTGATGCCCCGAGGGAACTGATCTTCAGGATGCACCGGCAACCTCGACCGCATCTGCCCGTCCGGGAACGCGCGTGGCCGACGGGAGATCACCGCGCGTCGCGGTGCACCCGCTGCGCGCCTTCACCGCGGCGCAGCCACAGCGCAGCCAGCGGTTTCTCGTCTCCCTGGCAGGTGATGCCCCCCTGCCCCCGGCGGGGCAGCCGGTCTGCCTGCTGATCGGTTGTCCCATCGACGGCATCCCCCACGAGTGCGGGCGAGCCGCCCTTGCCATTGAACTCTTTCCCACCAAATGACCATGCCTGCAGCATCCCGTTCCACACCTGCCACGGCCTTTCCACGCACCCAACGCATCGGGATCCTGGTGTTTCCCCAGTTCGAGCCGCTCGACGTGTGGGGCTTCATCGAGGCGTTTTCCATCGCGCGCTTCATCGGCACCTCCTATGCCAACGCGCCGGCCCTGCCGTTCGAGATCGTGCTGATCTCCAACGAGTGCAGGCCGGCCTCGAACGGTGCCAGCCCTGCGCCGGTTCCCGCGCCGGTGGCCAGCTTCAACGGCCCCCGCGTGGCGCCGGATCTGTTCCGCGACGAGGCGCTGGAGCAGCCGCTGGACCTGCTCATGGTTCCCGGCGGACAAGGGGTCGGCACCTTGCTGATGGACCCGGACACCGCAGCCGTCCAGGCCTTGCTGCAATGGGTGCAGGCCATGGACCAGCACGTGGCCGTGGTCACTTCGGTCTGCACCGGCGCGGCCATCCTGGCGCAATCCGGCCTGCTGGATGGGCGGCCGGCCGCCACCAACCACCAGGCCTTCGGCTGGGTGGCGGGCTTCGGTCCCGCGGTGCTGTGGGACAACGTTTCGCGCTGGGTGGATGCGGGCAAGTACGTGACCTCGGCGGGCGTGTCCGCAGGGACCGACATGGCCTGGCACCTGGTTGCTCGCCTGGCTGGCCGTGCCGTGGCCGAAACGGCCGCCCTCGCCGCCGAGTACGACTGGCACCGCGATCCGGCGCAACCCATCTTCTACCCCCAGCAGGCTGCGGTGCCTTCTTCCTGAGTCCTCTGCCGACGTCAGCAGAAGGGGGGAGCGCTAATCCCCCGCGTCGGCGCGCAGCATGCCCCACAGCATGCGCACCAGTTCGTCCTCGAACGCGGGCTGGCCCAGCAGGGGCGAGTCCTCCAGCGCGGCGCTGCGGATGGCGCCCATGATGGCGCGCGTGGCAACGAACATCATGGCCGGCGTGGGAGCGCGCACCGAGGTGTCGCCCACCTCGATCAGGCGGGCCAGCGCCAGGGCATTGCGCTCCGCCCCTTCGCGCAGCGCGGCCGTCACGCGGTCGTGGTGATCGATGCGCCAGCCCAGCCGCACCATGCCGCGCCGAACCCGCGAATGGCCGCCGGTGCCGAAGGCCGCCACCAACAGCCGAACCACGTCGCGCAGCACGGCCCGCACCTCACGCCGCTGGGCCACGGCCTCGTCCAGCAGCTCGCGCAGTTGCTGCTGCACGCGGTTGCGCTCGCGCTCCACCATGGCCAGCACGATGGCCTCCTTCGAGGGGAAATACTGGTAGAGCGTGCCGATGGAAAAGCCCGCCACCTGCGCGACCTTGTTGGTGGTGACGCCCTCCTCGCCTTCCTTTTCCACGATCTGGGCGGTGGCGCCAAAGATGGCCTCGATGGTCTGGCGCGCCCGCGCCTGCGTGGGCTGGCGGCGCATGCCGGAGGAACTGTCGGGGGATGGAGATTTCTTCAAAGGCGGCTTTCGAGCGGTGGACGCGGCACGACAGGGCCAAGCCCTGGAAACTGAATGGTGCTCAGAAACGGTGGCGGCGGCAAGGGTGCCAGCGTCACCTGGCCCCAACCATCCGCCCCTTCAGCCGGCGGATGCCGTCGATTGCCGCTCGATCAGGCGAAAGCCCAGATCAAAGATGGTTTGCGGGCCCGCGTTGCCCCGGCAACGGTCGATGACCAGTTGCGCCGCCAGCCGGCCGATCTCCGGGCCATCGACATGCACAGTGGTGATCGAAGGCAGCATGTGCTCGCTGAAGTCGGCATTGCCAAAGCCGCAAATGGCGAGGTCCTGCGGCACCCGCAGCCCGCGGGCCGCGGCCTCGACGAGCACGCCATGCGCCAGCGTGTCCGAACTGCACGACACGGCCTGCAGCCGCGGCTCTTGCTCCAGCAGCTCCGCCAGGGCCCTTCGCCCCAGCGCCAGGCTGCTGGGTGCGGGTACCGTGGCGGTCGGCACGTCCCGCCCCAGGGTGGCGACGAAACCTTCGCGGCGCAGCATGGCTCGGTGATCGCCGCCCGTGGCAATTCCCACGCGCTGCCAGCCCCGGGACAGAAAGAACCCCGCCACCGCGCTGCCCACTTTCAGGTGCGAAAAGCCCACCACCATGTCCACGGGGCGGTCGCTCAGGTCCCAGGTTTCCACCACGGGAATGCCGGATCGGCGCAGCCGGTCGCGCGCGCGCTGCGATTGCACCAGCCCGGTCATCACCAGCCCGTCGGGCTGGCGGCCGATCATGGTGTTCAGCACGGCCTCTTCGCGCTCGGCGTCGTAGGCGGTCTGGCCCAGGATGAGCTGGTACCCCTCGGCAGCCAGCGTGGTCGTCAGGCTTTGCACGGTGGGCAGGAACTGCGACACCGACAGCGCCGGGACCACGGCCGCCACCATCAGGCTGCGGCGGGACTTGAGCCCCCCCGCCAGCAGGTTGGGGATGTAGCCCGTCGCCTCGACGGCCTGCTGCACCCGGGCCTTTGTCTTCTCGGACACCACCCCCGGATTGCTCAGCGCACGCGAGGCGGTGATCAACGACACGCCAGCGGCCTTGGCCACGTCGTGAAGCGTGGCCGCCTTGAAGTTGGAGGGGGCGTTCATGGGGGTTTCGGAGCACACCGGTCGGGCGAAAGACGAGGACCATACCGCATTCCACGGCACCGCCCGTGGCGAGTGCACCGCTGCATTCCAGAGCACGTCCCGGACGCCAGCGGCGGTCACGGACAAGGGGAAAACCCCCAGCAGAAAAGCTTGCCGACCGGAAATGACAACGATATCATTTCCAATGCGCGCACACAGCGCACCTGGAAAAATCATAAAAACATGTCGATCCTGTAATGTTTTTGGCGGGGCTTCACCTTCCAACCAAAAATGACAACGTTCGCATTTCCATTAGGAGACAAATCATGAAACGATTCCTGGCAGCCATTTCCCTCGGCATTCTGGCTCTCGGCGCCCAGGCACAGGCCTGGCCCGAAAAACCCGTGACCCTGGTCGTGCCCTTCCCGCCTGGCGGCTCGACCGACCAGGTCGCACGCGCCGTGGGGCCCCGGTTGACGGAGAAGTTCAAGCAGTCCTTCCTGGTGGACAACAAGCCCGGCGCCACCGGAACGATCGGCGCCACGTTCGTGCAGCGGGCCGCGCCCGATGGCTACACCTTCCTTGTGACCTCCCTGGGGCCGCTGGTCATCGTGCCGCACCTGCTCAAGGGCCTGCAGTACGACGCGCTGCATGGTTTCGACCTGATCACCGTGGCGGTGCAGTCGCCCAACGTGCTGGTGGTGCCGGCCAACTCCCCGCACAAGACCGTGGCCGACGTCATCGCCTACGAGAAAGCCAACCCCGGCAAGATGAGCTTCGCCTCGGCCGGCAACGGCTCGAGCGACCACCTCACCGCCGAGCTGTTCTGGCAGCAGACGGGCACCAAGGGCGTGCACATTCCCTACAAGGGCGGCGCACCGGCCCACACCGACCTGATCGGCGGTCAGGTGGATGCCTCGTTCCAGAACATCAACGCCGTGTCGCAATACATCAAGGCCGGCAAGATGCGCGCGCTGGCCATCACCAGCGCCAAGCGCTCGCCGGTGCTGCCCGACGTGCCCACGCTGGCCGAAGCGGGCGTGCCCAATGTCGAGGTCGCTTCGTGGCAGGCCATCGTCGCACCCAAGGGGCTGCCACCGGCCGTGCGCGAAAAGGCCCATGCCGCGTTCGTCGAGGCGCTCAAGGACCCGAAGGTGCGCGAGCAGTTCACGTCGATCGGCTTCGAGATGGTCACCAACACGCCCGAGCAGTTCGCCGCCTTCCAGCAGCAGGAGTTCGCCCGCTGGAAGAAGGTGATCGAGACCGGAAAGATTTCGATCGACTGACCCTCGCCCTGCCTGCCTGGCGCCTGCCCCCCGGTTTGCCCGAATGACCTGCACTGCACCATGACCGCTTCCTCGTCCCCCTCCTCTTTCAGCGACAGCATCGCCTGGGTCCGCATCTCATCGTGCTACCTGCCCCTGGCCAACCCCATCAGCGATGCCAAGGTGCTGACCGGACGGCAAAAGCCCATGACCGAGATCGCCATGCTGTTCGCCGAGATCGAGAGCAAGGACGGCCACCGGGGCCTGGGCTTCAGCTACTCCAAGCGGGCGGGCGGGCCGGGGCAGTTCGCGCACGCCCGGGAGGTCGCGCCGGCGCTGCTGGGCGAAGACCCGAGCGACATTTCCCGGCTGTGGACCAAGCTCTGCTGGGCCGGCGCGTCGGTGGGGCGCAGCGGCATGGCGGTGCAGGCCCTCGGCGCCTTCGACGTGGCGCTGTACGACCTCAAGGCGCACCGCGCGGGCCTGTCGCTGTCCAAGCTGCTGGGCTCGCAGCGCGACTCGGTGCGCTGCTACAACACCTCGGGCGGCTTCCTGCACACGCCGCTGGACCAGCTGCTGCGCAACGCCAGCGCCTCGCGCGAGCGGGGCATCGGCGGCATCAAGCTGAAGGTGGGCCAGCCCGACCATGCGCTCGACATCCAGCGCGTGGAGGCGGTCCGCAAGCACCTGGGCGATGCCATGCCCATCATGGTCGATGCCAACCAGCAGTGGGACCGCCCCACCGCGCAGCGCATGTGCCGCGTCTTCGAGCCCTTCAACCTCGTGTGGATCGAAGAGCCGCTGGACGCCTATGACTTCGAAGGCCACGCCGCGCTCGCCGCCCAGTTCGACACGCCGATCGCCACCGGCGAGATGCTCACCAGCGCGGCCGAACACGGCGAGCTGATCCGCCACCGCGCGGCCGACTACCTCATGCCCGACGCACCCCGCGTGGGGGGCATCACGCCGTTCCTCAAGATCGCCGCGCAGGCCGAGCACGCGGGCTTGAGCCTGGGCCCGCACTTCGCGATGGAACTGCACGTGCACCTGGGCGCGGTCTATGCCACCGAGCCCTGGGTCGAGCACTTCGATTGGCTCGAGCCGCTGTTCAACGAGCGCCTGGAAATCCGCGACGGCCGCATGATGGTGCCCACGCGCCCGGGCCTCGGCCTGAGCCTGAGCGAGCAGGCCCGCGGCTGGACGCGCGAAACAGCGGAGTTCGGCACCCGCGCGTGAGCCCGGCGCCATCGACAATCGAGCGGCATGCCGCATGCAAAGCCCCCAGAACATCGCCCCACCCACGACGACTGCCCCATGACAGATTCCGCTTCACCCACCCGCCCGCCCCTGACCGTGCAGATGCACGCGGCAGACAACGTGGCCATCGTCGCCAACGACGGGGGCCTGCCCGCAGGCACGGTGCTGGCCTCGGGTCTGACGCTCGTCGACCGCGTGCCCCAGGCCCACAAGGTCGCCCTGGAAGACATCCCACAGGGCGCCGCCGTGCGCCGCTACAACGTGCCCATCGGCTACGCCATCCAGCCCATCCCCGCCGGCAGCTGGGTGCATGAGCGCCTGCTGCACATGCCCGAGGCCCTGTCGCTGGAGGGCCTGCCCCTGGCCACCGTGCGCCCCGAGCCCCTGCCCCCGCTCACCGGCTACACCTTCGAGGGCTACCGCAACGCCGACGGATCGGTGGGCACCCGCAACATCCTGGCTATCACCCAGACCGTGCAGTGCGTGGCCGGCGTCACCGAATTCGCCGTCGCGCGCATCAAGGCCGAACTGCTTCCCCGCTTTCCCAATGTGGACGACGTGGTGGCGCTGGAGCACACCTACGGCTGCGGCGTCGCCATCGACGCGCCGGACGCCGTCATTCCCATCCGCACCCTGCGCAACATCAGCCTGAACCCCAACTTCGGCGGCGAGGTGATGGTGGTCAGCCTGGGCTGCGAGAAGCTCCAGCCCGAGCGCCTGCTGCCCCCGGGCAGCATCCCGCTGGTGGACGAGCGCAGCGTGGCCGACGTGGGCACCAGCGCCGAACCCAAGCTGGACGTGGTTTGCCTGCAGGACGACGCCCATGTGGGTTTCATGTCCATGATCGACTCCGTCATGCGGCAGGCGGAAAAGCACCTGGAGCGCCTGAACGCCCGCCGCCGCGAGACCGTGCCCGCCGCCGAGCTGGTGGTCGGCGTGCAGTGCGGGGGCAGCGACGCCTTCAGCGGCGTCACCGCCAATCCGGCCGTCGGCTTTTGCACCGACCTGCTGGTGCGCGCGGGCGCCACCGTCATGTTCTCGGAAGTGACCGAGGTGCGCGACGGCATCGACCAGCTCACCTCGCGCGCCAGCACCCCGGAAGTGGCCCAGGCCATGATCCGCGAGATGGCCTGGTACGACGCCTATCTGGACAAGGGCCGGGTGGACCGCAGCGCCAACACGACGCCGGGCAACAAGAAAGGCGGCCTCTCCAACATCGTGGAAAAGGCCATGGGCTCCATCGTCAAATCGGGCAGCGCCCCGATCTCGGGCGTGGTCTCGCCCGGGGACAAGGCCACGCAGAAAGGCTTGCTGTATGCCGCCACGCCGGCCAGCGACTTCATCTGCGGCACGCTGCAGCTCGCGGCCGGCATGAACCTTCACGTGTTCACCACGGGGCGGGGCACGCCCTACGGGCTGGCCGAGGTGCCGGTGATCAAGGTGGCCACGCGCAGCGATCTGGCGCGGCGCTGGCACGACCTGATGGACATCAACGCCGGGCGCATCGCGGACGGGCAGGCGACCATCGCGGACGTGGGCTGGGAGATGTTCCACCTGATGCTGGAGGTGGCCAGCGGGCGCAAGAAGACCTGGGCCGAGCAGTGGAAGCTGCACAACGCCCTCGTGCTGTTCAATCCCGCGCCCGTGACCTGAGCGGCCCGCCGGCACCGGCCGCCGAACGCGATGACGGTGGCGTCACGCGCCGACCAGCGCGCGCACCCAGGCCGGCAGGTCCACGGCTTTCTTGCGCGGAAAGTCCACCCAGATGGTCGTGGCACCGCCCGCCGCGCACACCACGCCCGGCCGGTCCACGCGTTCCATCGTGCCCCAGGTCTCGAACGTGGTGCGCCCCGGGTCGCTCACATAAAGCTTGAGCAGCACCTCGGCCGGGTACTCGAGCTGCTGGTAGAAATTGCAGAAGGCATTCACGATCACTGGCCCCTGGCCCTGCGGGTCGGGATTGCAGCCCGCCGCGACCAGCCAGTCGATGCGGGCCGTCTCCAGATAGCGGAAGTACACGGTGTTGTTCACATGGCCCATGGCGTCCATGTCGCCCCAGCGCACGGGAAAGCGCATCGTGTGCACGAGCGTCTTGGCTTCGGGAATCTCGATCTTCATCGGCGGCCTCGGTTGGTGCCGGGCGTGCGGGGCGGAACGCGCTGCAGACGGCCCGGCGAAGACTGGCGTCCACCCGCACAGCGTATCGCACGGCAGTCCCTGCACAGCGACCTTTTCCCAAACATGAGCACGGCGGCCCAAGCGGGACGGTCGCTCGACCACCTCACGGCTGAAACGCAGCATCCACGCGGTCCCGGGGCCTGGCTGCAGGCGATCGGGCTGCCCCGGAAAACCTGAGCGGTAGGCGAGTAGCGCGTCCGGTCTAAAACTGAATAATCCTCAGAAAACGGAGCCCGGCGGCGTTGCCGGGCCACCGCCGTTTCTGGAAAGCCGCCTCCCATGTCCGAGATCCCCGCCTCCCCCTCCCCCGCGCCCGCAGCAGCAGCCGCCGCCGCAGCCACCCTCCCCGTGCGCAAGCTCGAAGTGGACCTGCAAAAGGGCTTCGCCCGCCACTGGCACGGCGGCGATGCCTTCCGCACGCAGTTCTTCAATGCGCTGTCGATGAGCTTTCCGGTGGGCGAGCAATTCTTCATCGATTCCGTGCGCGATGCCACGCCGTTGCTGGGCAATCCCCATGGGCCGCTGGCCACCCGCTTCCAGTCCCTGCTGCGCGGCTTCATCGGGCAGGAAGCCACGCACCGGCATCTGCACGGGCTCTACAACGCCGAGCTGGAGCGCCAGGGCCTGCAGAACCACTGGCAGCACTGGGCGCGCGGACGCATCGCCCGCTTGCACCTGCGCACCAAGAATCCGCTGCACGCCCTGGCGGTCACCTGCGCCTACGAACACTTCACGGCCCTGCTGGCCGATGGCACGCTGCGCCATGGGCGCTGGCTCGATGGCGCCGACGCCACGCTACAGACCGTGTGGCGCTGGCATGCGGCCGAGGAGACCGAGCACCGTGCCGTCGCCTTCGACCTCTACCGCGCGGCGGGCGGCAGCAACGCCTGGCGGGTGCGCTGGTACTTGTATGTGGTGCTGGTATTCACCGTCGATGCGATGCGCCAGACGGTGCTCAACCTGCAGCGCGACGGCACGCTGTGGCGCCCCTCCACGGCCTGGAGTGCGCTGCGGTTCTTCTGGGGACGCGATGGCGTGGCCTGGCGCTCGCTGCCGGCGCTGGTGCGCTACCTGCGCAGCGACTTCCACCCCGATCAGGAGCACGCATCGCCCACGGCCGCGGCGCTGGCCCAGCAATGGCTGCAGGCGAACGCCGAGCGCTTTCGCGTGGTGGGGCGCAGCTGACCCTCGTTACTATTATTTTTATAGCAAGACGCCCTAGTTCCCATTGCGCTGGAGGGCGATTTGGCTTGAAGCCCCGTGAAGGCTCATCGCGCGGGTGAACCGGCAAATTCGCCGCGCTGCAGCTGCGACACATCGTTGCCCCGCGCGTCCCTGGCGCCGAGATCCGCGCCTTTGGCGGCCAGGGCCTGCAGCAGTTCGGTCCGCTGGAACAGGGCGGCGTACATGGCGGCGGTCTGGCCGGCGTTGTTGCGCTGATCGGGGGCGCAGTCGGCCTGCACCAGCCGCCGCGCGATCGCCACCTCGCCCTTGAAGATCGCGCCCATCAGGGCGGTGTTGCCGCGCAGGTCCTGCACGCAGGGGTCGGCGCCGGCCTTGAGCAATTGCTCCACCACCTCGCGGTGCCCGTGGTAGGCCGCGAGGATGAGCGCGGTGTAGCCTTTTTCATCGCGGACATTGAGGTCGTAGCGGGCGGCGATGAACTCGCCGAGCATGTCACGCCGGCCCTCGCGGGCCGCATCGAAGAAATAGCGGCGCAACTGCCGCTGGACCTGGGCCGGATCGGTCGGAGCTGCCGGCTCGGCCCCCGCCGCGGCTGCGGGTGGCGACGCAGATGCCGCCGCTGCCGTGCCTGGGACCGCACTGGGGGCTGCGCTGGGGGCCGCACCCGCTGCGCCAGCCGCCATCGCGCCCATGCACAGCACGGCCAGCACCCAGTGGCGCGATCGATGGGAAAGGGACATGCCGATCTCCTTGAAATGGGGGGACGGTCGTGGGAGAGGCACCGCCAGCGGCGCCCCTCGATGCAGCACGCGGGCGCCAGGACGGCCCCCACGCGTGCATCGCATGCCCCGCATCAGTCCTGCAGCGCCGAGGCCAGTTGCTTCACGCGGGCCAGGTCGCCCTTGGCCACGCGGGCCACGCCCGTGCCGTACTCGGGATCGGCCTTGTACAGGAACGACAGGATGATGTGCTTGCTCTCGGCATCGGCGCCGGCCAGCGATTCGCCGAAGCTCTGGATCAGGTCCTCGCGGTCCTTCTTGCCGTAGCTGCGGTACAGATCACCGGCCTGCTTGAAGTTCTGCTCCTTGCCGATCTTGGCCTGCTGCGTGGTGCCGGACAGCGGCAACTGGCTGTAGCGCGCCGCCGAAACCTGCGGGCGGGGCTCCAGGCGGCTGGGCTCGTAGTTCACGCCGCTGGTCGTCTGGCCGAAGTTCAGCGTACCGTCCTGGTTGCCGTTGTTCACGCCGACGCGGGGGCGGTTCACCGGCAGGCTCAGGCCGTTGGTGCCCACCCGGTACAGCTGCGTGTCGGCGTATGAGAACACGCGGCCTTGCAGCAGGCGGTCTTCCGAGGGCTCGATGCCGGGCACCACGTTGGCGGGCGCCATGGCGACCTGTTCGGTTTCCTGGAAGAAGTTGTCCACGTTCTTGTTCAGCACCATCTGGCCGATCTTGCGCTCAGGCACATCGGGCCAGATCTTGGTGGCGTCCAGCGCGTTGAACTCGAACTTGTTCAGGTCCTCGGGCTTGAGCACCTGCACGTACAGGTCCCACTTGGGGAAATCGCCCTGCTTGATCGCGTTGACCAGGTCGTTGGTCATGTGGCTGTAGTCCTTGGCCTGGACGGCGGCGACCTGCTTGGGGTCGAGGTTCTTCAGCCCCTGCAGGCTCTTCCAGTGGAACTTCACGTAGTGCACCTGGCCCTGGCTGTTGACCAGCTTGTAGGCATGCACTCCGTTGCCGTCCATGAACCGGTAGCCGGCGGGCGTGCCCTCGTTCGAATAGAGCAGCGTGAGCGTGCGCGTGGCCTCCGGCACGTGCGAGAAGAAGTCGAAGCGGCGGGAATCGTCGTCCAGGTTGGTGCGGGGGTCCGGCTTGAACGCATGCACCATGTCGGGAAACTTGATGGCGTCGCGGATGAAGAAGGTGGGGAAGTTGTTGCCCACCAGATCCCAGTTGCCCTGGCTCGTGTAGAACTTGGTCGCGAAGCCGCGGGGGTCGCGCAGCGTCTCGGGGGAATGGTTTCCGTGCACCACGGAAGAGAACCGCACGAACACCGGGGTGCGTTCGCCGGCGCTGAACACCTTGGCCTGGGTCAGCGAAGACAGGTCTTCCGTTGCCACGAACTCGCCGCGCACGCCGGTGCCGCGGGCATGCACGACGCGCTCCGGAATGCGCTCGCGATCGAATCGCTGCAGCTTCTGGATCAGCTGCACGTCCTGCAGCAAAGTGGGGCCGTTCGGGCCGGCGGTCTGCGAATTCTGGTTGTCGCCCACCAGGGCGCCGTTGTCGCGCGTGAGGGCGGATTGGGCGAACGCCGCAGGCGCTACCAGCACGCCGTGCAGCACCAGCGCTGCGGTGAAGATTTTTCTGGTTGTCATGGAAACTCCGCTCCAGTCGTTAAGGGAAGCGAATGATCCACGTGGCGGAATGTCGCTCACAAGGGGGGTTTGGCTATGGCCGCGATGAATATTGCCGATGGGCCCCTCACAACCCTTTGATGGAGTGCCGTCAATGCCGGAAAGCGCGCGGACGGGCGCTATTAAAAAAATAGCAATCTACGAATCGAAACACCCCGCCGGTCGCTTTTTATTACATATCCGAAGCGCTTTCCGGGGTCTTTCGGTTAATTGCCGTCAGTCGAGCCAGCCCAGCAACGCCGCCTTGACCGCGGCCGCCGTCTTGTTGGGCGTCTGCAGTTTGGCAGTGGCGTTCTTGAGGTGAAACCGCACCGTGTTTTCGGAAACGTCCAGAATCTGCGCAATATCCGCCATGGTTTTCCCATCCGCCGTCCATTTGAGGGCTTCCAGTTCGCGCGGGGTCAGGAACGCCTTCTGGCGGGTGCCGTGCAGGGCTTTCATGGCACGGCCCATGGCCTCGTACGAGGCGCTTGCAAGGAACGACATGCGGGGCTCGTTCGCCTTGAGTTCCTCCTCTGCCAGGGGGACACGGGAGCGCACCAGGGTCAGAACGCCGCGCAGGCTGCCCGCGCTCTGGTTGGCCTGCGACCAGCCGACCTTCAGCCCATGGGACTGCGCTTCACGCCACAACTCGGGCGCCGAGGCGAAAAGCTCGTCGCTCCAGACCACGGGCCGCTCGGATTTGCGGCAATGGGCCACGGTGGGGTCGATATGGTGGTATTCGGCGACGGAATATCGCCTTTGCCACGCTTCCGGAAAATCGTCCACCTGGACCACCTGCGGGCGGGAGATGGGGACGGGAATGTAGAGGGTATACGCGCATCGCTCGAAACCCAATTCCGTTGCCGCGGACTTGATTTTGCTGAAGATTCTGTTCTTGCACGTCTCATTGGAGAAACATTCAGAAACCTTGTGCTGCCACGACTGCACTGCCATCACCACCCCCTTTTTGATTAACTATTTATTAATCAGTCTACCCAGCAATGTTTTGGGAGTGCTCTCTTTCGCCATGCCGATTGGGATGCGCAATATGAAAACAGTGCATAACCCCACCCGATTCCAAGGACGCGCGGGGGGGGCCGAACAGGGCTCAGCGGTGGGCCTGGATGGTCGCCAGAATGCCCAGGGTGAACATGGCGCACGCGGCCCATTGGGCAGGCGCCGGCCAGTGGCCGTCCCAGGCGAAGGAATAGACGAGAGCGAACAGGGTCTCGCTCACGATCAGCTGGCCGCACAGGCTGGCAGACAGGCGCTGGCTGGCCACATTCCAGAGGATGGTGGCCAGCCAGGTCGCGCCCAGCCCGATCGCAAGGCAGACCAGCACAAAGGCGCCGAAACCTGGCTGCGCCGCCAGGTCTGCCAGAGGCGTGCCCTTCACCCCCCACAACAGCCATCCCCCCAGGCCCGTGGCCACGCCCAGCCAGTTGGCCCATTGGGTTGCGCCCACCTCCGGGTGGCGCTGCACCCAGGCCGAATTGAGGATGGCGAACGCGGTCCAGAAGACCAGCGCCACCAGCACGATGCCGATGCCGCGCCACCAGTACGCCCCGCCACCCGCAGCCGGCGATCCGCCCTCCCCGTGCGGCGCGAACGCCATCAGCGCCAGGCCCGCCAGGGTCAGGGCCAGCCCCGGCACCAGGGCCGCCCAGCGCAGCCCCTTCGGCTTGCCCAGCAGCATGACCCACACCGGGATGGTGCCGATGATGAGGGCCGGCACCTCCACCCCCGCATCGCGGATCGCCAGCACCAGCAGCAGGTAGTAGCCGGTGAATCCCAGCACGCTCAGGCCCAGGGCGGCCCCGGCCTGCCGGGCGGTGGGCCAGCGCACCGCTCGGCGCGTGCCGGGGCGCAGGCCCCACAGCAGCATGCCCACGGCCATGGCGCCATAGGCCACGAAACGGCCAGCGGTGAGGTCCACCGACGCGAACCCGGCCGCCATGCGCGGCGCGACGAACACCAGCCCCCAGAGCGCGCCCGCGGCGAGCCCTGCCAGGATTCCAGTCAGCATCGGCCGGCGGTCAGACCGCGAAACCGTCGTCGGCGGCGATCACCGCGCCGTTCACGAAGTGGCTCTGGTCGCTGGCCAGCATCACGATGAGCGCATCCAGGTCCTTGGGCTGGCCCACGCGCTTGCGCGGCAGCATGTCCAGGAGCTTGCGGCCCTGCTCGGTCTGCCAATGGTGGTGGTTGATCTCGGTGTCGATGTAGCCCGGGCACAGGGCGTTGACCGTGATGCCGAAGCGGCCCCATTCGAGCGCCATGGCACGCGTCATGTGCACCACGGCCGCCTTGCTCATGCAGTAGGCACCGATCTGCGGCAGCACCTTGAGGCCGGCCATCGAGGCGATGTTGATGATGCGCCCGCCGGTGAAGCTGCCCGGCGCCGCCCCGCGCGAGCGCGCCAGCATGCGCTTGCCGACCTCCTGAGCCACGAAGAAGGCGCCCTTCACGTTGGTGTCGAAGATGAAGTCGAAATCCTCGGGTTCCACGTCCTGCAGGCGCTGGGTGGTGGAGACGCCCGAGTTGTTGACCAGGATGTCGATGGAGCCCATCTCCGTCTCGGCGTGGGCCACGGCCGCCTTGATGGAGTCGTGGTCGGTCACGTCCAGCTCGATCACATGGGCGTCGCCGCCCTCGCCTTCGATGCGCGCGCGCAGCTCCTTGAGCTTTTCCACGCGCCGGCTGGCCAGCACCACGCCGGCCCCTGCGGCAGCCAGCGTGCGGGCGAACTGCGCGCCGAGCCCGCTCGATGCCCCGGTCACGAAGGCGACGCGCCCTTCCAAATCGATGCTGTAAGCCATGGGATGTCTCTCTTGTCAGAAAATAGAACGATCGTTCGATTGTCGGTTTTCCGTGAATACAATCTGTCCGACCGACGGACTGCGCGCAGGCCAGTCGCCCGCGGCGGATCACCCATTATCAAACCACCACGAGACACCCATGACCCCAGAAGAAATCCTCGCCCAACACGGACCCCGCGAAGCCATGGAGTACGACGTGGTGGTCGTCGGCGGGGGCCCAGGCGGCCTGGCCACCGCCATCCGGCTCAAGCAGCTCGCCACCGAAAAAGGCCAGGACATCTCGGTCGTGGTGCTGGAAAAGGGCTCCGAGACCGGCGCGCACATCCTGTCGGGCGCCATCATGGACCCGAAGGCGCTGACCGAGCTGATCCCCAACTGGAAGGAGCTGGGCGCGCCGCTCAACCAGCCCGTCACCGACGACGCCATGATCTTCCTGGGCGAAAAGTCGTCCTGGCGCACCCCCAACTTTCTGCTGCCGCAGTGCTTTCAGAACCACGGCAACTACATCGTGAGCCTGGGCAACGTGGTGCGCTGGCTCACCACCCAGGCCGAAAACCTGGGCGTGGAGATCTTCCCCGGCTTTCCGGCCGCCGAAGTGCTCTACAACGAAGACGGCTCGGTCAAGGGCGTGGCCACCGGCAACCTGGGCGTGAGCAAGGAAGGCGAGCCCACCGCCGACTTCCAGCTGGGCATGGAGCTGCACGCCAAGTACACGATCTTCGCCGAGGGCGCGCGCGGCCACCTGGGCCGCCAGCTCATCAGCCGCTTCAAGCTGGACCAGGGGCGCGACCCGCAGGCCTACGGCATCGGCGTGAAGGAACTGTGGGAAATCGACCCCAAGCGCCACCAGCCCGGCTTTGTCATGCACACGGCCGGCTGGCCCATGGACAGCGACACCTACGGCGGCGCGTTCCTCTACCACGCCGAGGACAACAAGGTCACGCTGGGCTTCATCACCGGGCTGGACTACTCCAACCCCTACCTGAGCCCGTTCGAGGAATTCCAGCGCTGGAAGACGCACCCCAACATCCGCTACTACCTGGAAGGCGACGAGGCCAAGGGCATCAAGCCGGCCAAGCGCATCGGTTACGGCGCACGCGCCATCACGGCCGGCGGCCTGCTGTCGCTGCCCAAGACAGTGTTCCCGGGCGGCGCGCTGGTGGGCTGCGAGGCGGGCTACCTCAACGTGAGCCGCATCAAGGGCAGCCACGCGGCCATCAAGACCGGCATGCTGGCGGCCGAAGCGGCCTACGACGCGGTGCACGCGGGGCGCCAGCACGACGAACTCACGGCCTACCCCGAGGCGTTCGAAAAGAGCTGGCTCTACGCCGAGCTGAACAAGGCGCGCAACTTCAAGGCGTGGTTCAAGAAGGGCCTGGCCACCGCCACGCTGATGAACGGCATCGAGCAGTTCGTGCTCAAGGGCAACATTCCCTGGACGCTGCACCGCGACAAGCCCGACCACGCCTACCTGAAGCCTGCCGCCGAGTGCAAGCCCATCGTGTACCCCAAGCCCGACGGCAAGCTCACCTTCGACCGGCTGTCCAGCGTGTTCATCAGCAACACCAACCATGCCGAGAACCAGCCGGCGCACCTGACGCTCAAGGACCCGAGCGTGCCGGTCAATATCAACCTCGCCAAGTACGCCGGCCCCGAGGCGCGCTACTGCCCCGCCGCCGTGTACGAGTTCGTGCCCGACGAGGCCAAGGGGGGCGATGCCCAGCGGCTGCAGATCAACGCGCAGAACTGCGTGCACTGCAAGACCTGCGACATCAAGGACCCGACGCAGAACATCGTCTGGGTCACGCCCGAGGGGGGCGGCGGCCCGAACTACTCCGGCATGTGAAGCCTCCCCCGCCCTCGCCAGGGTGACCCGAAGGGCCTGCGTTGCAGGCCCTTTTTTCGTGGCGATTCCGACGGCCTTTGCAGGAACGCGCCTACAGGACCCTCCTGACCCGCGGGCGAGACTGTCTGGCCTTTCCGCGCCGCGCACTGCAGCGCAGTATCAAGAACCACCACGCCATCGAAGCAGGAGACCCCATGGCCCGTTCCCCCGCCCCACGCTACCGCACCCACCGTCGCCCGCTCTGGCCCCTGGCCTTGGGCGCAGCCGCCGTGGGGGCAGCGCTGGCATTCTCGGCCAGCGCATCCGTGCGGGCCCCGCGGGGCATCGAGGTGGTGGAGGATTTCAACGTGGACCGCTATGCCGGGCACTGGTACGAGCTGGCCCGCATCGACCACCGTTTCGAAAAGGGCCTGGTCCAGACCAGCGCCCACTACAGCCGGGGCCCGGACGGATCGGTGCAGGTGCTCAACCGCGGGTTCGATCCGGCCCGCAAGCGCTGGCGCGAATCGCGCGGCCGGGCGGTGTTCATCGGCCGCCCCGACCAAGCATCGCTCAAGGTGTCGTTCTTCGGCCCCTTCTACGGCGGCTACCACGTGGTGGCGCTGGACGAGGACTACCGCTGGGCCATGGTCGTGGGCGCGAGCCTCGACTACCTGTGGATCCTGTCGCGCACCCCCACCCTGCCCCGCGGCGTGCGCCCCCGCCTGCTGGCCCAGGCACGCGCGATGGGCGTGGACATGGACCGCATCGTCTGGGTGCCGCAGGACGAGGACGGTGCTGTGCGCATCGCAGCCTGACGCGGCACAGCGCCAACGTCGCACCCCATTGCTCCCGAATTAATAGCATCCAAGGCAATCAAATCTAGGGCAATCGGCACTTTTCAGCACAAACCGCTTGCCTTGGCCCGTCCGAGCCCCCCGGCACCTCCACGGTCACTGCGCGAACAAAGGCAGGTCGGCCCGCTTGAGCGTGCGCAGCACGAAGCTCGACCGGCTGTGGCGAATGCCCTTGATCTTGTAGAGCTTCTCGCGCAGCAGCCGCTCGTAATCGCGCGTGTCCTTGACCACCACGCGCAGCAGGTAGTCGTAATCGCCCGACACCAGGTGCGCCTCGATGACCTCGGGAATGCTGGCCAGGGTTTCGCCGAACTTCTCCAGCGTGTTGTCCGAATGGCTGTCGAGCGTGACCTGAACCAGCACCGTGTCGTTCAGATCGAGCGCCTTGGGGTTCAGGCGCACGGTGTAGCCCTCGATCACGCCCGCCTCCTCCATCTTCTTGATGCGGCCCCAGCAGGGCGACGGGCTCAGGCCCACGGCGTTGCCGATCTCCTGCAGGCTGGCGCGGGCGTCGGCCTGCAGGACGGAGAGGATTTTTCTGTCGAGGCGGTCCATGCACTGCATTGTTCTCCCAATTCACATATTTCAGAAGAATTTTCTGCAAATCTGGCATTTTTGAAGAAATTCAGAAAATCCATCCAGTGCCCGCACCGCATACTTCATCCATCAAGGCGCCCTTACCGGGGCGCACGAAACAGGCAGGGCCCCGGCGGATTACCGTTCGCCGGGGCGCTTGGCTTTCGAAAGCATGGCCTTCTGGATACACGGCAAGCCCCCGCGCACACCGCGGTCGGATCGCCCGGCGCGCACCGGCGCTGCAGTTAGAATCCGCCCGGTCAGGAGAGAGCGCCGCCCCGTCACCGGGATTGCCGGCGCCGCCGAAGGCGCAGGGTGACCCCGAACGCTCAGGCAAAAGGACTGGCAAAACGCCCGCAGGGATGCGGGCGTTCCCCTTGCTGGAGAGAGGTCCGCCGCGTGCGCGGGCCCACCGAAGGAGCAAGCCCCGCGCCGCCTTGGCACGTGGGTGAATCTCTCAGGTAAAGCGGACAGCGGGGCAAAGGCGTGGCCATGGGGCCGCGTTCCCATTTGCCCTTGCTGGAGATTGCCATGTCCGCCGCCGACGCCGCCCTGCTCACCACCCCGCTGAATGCCCTGCACCTCGAACTCGGGGCCCGCATGGTGCCGTTCGCCGGCTATTCCATGCCCGTGCAGTACCCCGCCGGCCTGATGGCGGAGCATCTGCACACGCGCCAGGCCGCCGGCCTGTTCGACGTGTCGCACATGGGCCAGTTGCGCCTGTTGGGCAGCGATGCCGCGGCCGCCTTCGAATCCCTCATTCCCGTGGACGTGATCGACCTGCCCGTGGGCAAGCAGCGCTACGGCCTGCTGCTGAACGACGAGGGCGGCATCATCGACGACCTGATGTTCATCAAGCAGGGCGAGGGCGACATCTTCGTGATCGTGAACGGCGCCTGCAAGGCCGGCGACATCGCCCACATCCAGGCCCGCATCGGCCAGCGCTGCGAGGTCGTCCCCATGCCCGACCATGCGCTGCTGGCGCTGCAGGGCCCGCAGGCCGTCGCGGCGCTGTCGCGGCTGGCACCCGGCATCGAGCAACTCGTCTTCATGACCGGCGGGCGCTACGAGATCGCGGGCTGCGAGGCCTTCGTCACCCGCAGCGGGTACACCGGCGAGGACGGGTTCGAGATCTCGGTGCCCGCATCGCAGGCCGAGGCGCTGGCGCGCGCCCTGCTGGCGCAGCCCGAGGTGAAGCCGATCGGCCTGGGCGCGCGCAACTCGCTGCGCCTGGAAGCGGGCCTGTGCCTGTACGGCAACGACATCGACACCAGCACCACGCCCCCCGAAGCCGGCCTGAACTGGGCCATCCAGAAGGTGCGCCGCACGGGCGGTGCGCGGGCCGGCGGCTTTCCCGGCGCGGCCAAGGTGCTGGCGCAGATCGACGACCCGGCCACCCTGGCGCGCAAGCGCGTGGGCCTCACGGCGCTGGAGCGCGTGCCCGTGCGCGAACACACCCCGCTGCAAAGCGCCGCGGGCGAGGCCCTCGGCGAGGTCACCAGCGGCCTGCTGGGCCCGAGCGTGAACCAGCCCATCGCCATGGCCTACGTGCCCCCGGCGCTGGCCGCCATCGGCACCCGCGTGCAGGCCATCGTGCGCGGCAAGCCGGTGCCCATGCAGGTGTGCGCGATGCCTTTCGTGGCGCCCCGCTACTACCGCGGCTGAAACGGGCAGCCGGGGCCACCGCCAAGGCGGCGGCCACCGCTACATTCCAGATTCCTTTTCTTCATTTTTCAGGAGCCCCCATGACCGTTCAATACTCCCGCGATCACGAGTGGATCGACGCCGCCGATGCCAACGCCGCCGTGGTCGGCATCACCGTCCATGCCCAGGATGCCCTGGGCGACGTGGTGTTCGTGGACCTGCCCGAAGTCGGCAAGACCTTCTCGCAGGGCGAAGTGGCCGGCGTGGTCGAGTCCGTCAAGGCCGCCGCCGATGTGTACATGCCCGTCTCGGGCGAGGTGGTGGAAGTGAACGAGGCGCTGCGCGCCGACCCCTCGCTCGCCAACTCCGATCCCTTGAACGCCGGCTGGTTCTTCAAGGTCAAGCTGTCCGAGCCGGCCCAGTTGTCCGGCCTGATGGACGAAACGGCCTACACCGATTTCGCCAAGAACGCCTGAGCCTTTTCCTTCCCCTTTCTTTTTCCGTCCACGGTCCTCTTCCATGCTGATGCAATCCGCCCTGCCGCTTGGCGCGCTTGAAAACGCCACCGAGTTCCTGCCCCGCCACATCGGCATCGACGGGGCGGACGAACAGCACATGCTCTCCGCCATCGGCGAGGCCTCGCGCCGCGCGCTGGTGGACGGCATCGTGCCGCGCTCCATCGCGCGCAGCCGGACCATGGACCTGCCGCCCGCCACGACGGAAGCCGCGGCACTGGCCGAACTGAAGGCCATCGCCGCACAGAACCAGGTGCTGCGCAGCTTCATCGGCCAGGGCTACCACGGCACGCACACGCCCGGCGTCATCCTGCGCAACATCCTGGAGAACCCCGCCTGGTACACGGCCTACACGCCGTACCAGGCCGAGATCTCGCAGGGCCGCATGGAGGCGCTGGTCAACTTCCAGACCATGGTGTGCGACCTCACGGCCATGCCCATCGCCAACGCCTCCATGCTGGACGAGGCCACCGCGGCGGCCGAGGCCATGACGCTGGCCAAGCGCTCGGTCAAATCGAAAAGCACGCGCTTCATCGTGGCCGGCGACGCGCACCCGCAGACCATCGAGGTGATCCAGACGCGCGCCGCGCCGCTGGGCATCGAGGTGGTGCTGGCCAATTCGCTGGCCGAGTGGAATGACGCGCTGGACGGCGACTACTTCGCCGTGCTGGCGCAGTACCCCGCCACCAGCGGCCGCATCGACGACCTGGCGGCCGATGCCGCCAAGGCGCATGCCAAGGGCGCGGCCTTCATCGCCGCGGCCGACCTGCTGGCCCTCACCCTCATCACGCCGCCCGGCGAATGGGGTGCGGACATTGTGGTGGGCACCACGCAGCGCTTCGGCATGCCCATGGGCGCGGGCGGCCCGCACGCCGCCTTCATGGCCTGCCGCGACGAGTACAAGCGCTCCCTGCCCGGCCGCCTGGTCGGCGTGAGCGTGGACGTGCACGGCAAGCCCGCCTACCGCCTGGCGCTGCAGACGCGCGAGCAGCACATCCGCCGCGAAAAGGCCACCTCCAACATCTGCACGGCCCAGGTGCTGCCCGCCGTGGTGGCCAGCATGTACGCCGTCTACCACGGGCCCCAGGGCCTGATGCGCATCGCCCAGCGCGTGGCCGCCTACGCCGCCATCCTGGCCAAGGGGCTGGAGCAACTGGGTGCGCCGCTGCGCCCGCAGGCCGCCTTCGACACGCTGTCGCTGCACACCGAAGGCGCGACGCAAGCCATCGCGGCCCGCGCCGTCTCGCTGGGCGCCAACCTGCGCGTCTATTTCGAGAACTACCTGTGCATCTCGCTGGACGAGACCACCACGCGTGCCGACATCGAGCTGCTGTGGAAGGTGTTCGCCCGGGACGGCCAGGCGCTGCCCACCTTCGCCGCCTTCGAGAAGGGCGTGGAGCCGCTGATCCCCACGGGGCTGCGCCGCACCAGCGCCTTCCTCACGCACCCGGTATTCAACACCCACCATTCCGAGACCGGCATGCTGCGCTACATCCGCCAGCTGTCCGACAAGGACCTGGCGCTGGACCGCAGCATGATCCCGCTGGGCAGCTGCACCATGAAGCTGAACGCGACCAGCGAGATGATCCCCATCACCTGGCCCGAATTCGCCAACGTGCACCCCTTCGCCCCGGCCGACCAGCAGCGGGGCTACCGCCTGCTCGACGAACAGTTGCGCGCCTGGCTGTGCGAGGCCACGGGCTACGCCGGCATCAGCCTGCAGCCCAACGCGGGCTCGCAGGGCGAATACGCCGGCCTGCTGGCCATCAAGGCCTACCACGCGGCCCAGGGCGAGGGCCACCGCAACATCTGCCTGATCCCCAGCAGCGCGCACGGCACCAACCCCGCCAGCGCCCAGATGGTGGGCATGCAGGTGGTGGTGACGGCCTGCGATGCCAACGGCAATGTGGACCTGGCCGACCTGCGCGCCAAGTGCGAGCAGCACAGCGCGCACCTGGCCTGCGTGATGATCACCTACCCCAGCACGCACGGCGTGTTCGAAACGCAGGTGAAGGAGCTGTGCGCGCTGGTGCACCAGCACGGCGGGCGCGTGTACGTGGACGGCGCCAACATGAACGCCCTGGTGGGCGTGGCCGCCCCCGGCGAATTCGGCGGCGACGTGAGCCACCTGAACCTGCACAAGACCTTCTGCATCCCGCACGGCGGCGGCGGCCCCGGCGTCGGCCCCGTGTGCGTGGTGGCCGACCTGGTGCCCTACCTGCCGGGCCACCGCACCGCGGCCGCGCAAGGCGCCCTGGGTGCCGACGCGAACGCTGCCAACGGCGTGGGCGCGGTCAGCTCCGCCCCGCTGGGCAATGCCGCCGTGCTGCCGATCAGCTGGATGTACATCCGCATGATGGGCGCCGAGGGCCTGCAGGCCGCGACCGAGACGGCCATCCTGTCGGCCAACTACATCAGCGCGCGTCTGAAGGACCATTACCCCACGCTGTACGCGAGCGCCAACGGCCACGTGGCCCACGAGTGCATCCTGGATCTGCGGGGCCTGAAGGAAACCAGCGGCGTGATGGCCGAGGACGTGGCCAAGCGCCTGATCGACTACGGCTTCCATGCGCCCACGCTGTCGTTCCCGGTGCCCAACACGCTGATGGTGGAGCCCACCGAAAGCGAAACGCTGTCCGAGCTGGACCGCTTCATCGACGCGATGATCGCCATCCGCGAGGAGATCCGCCAGATCGAATCCGGCGCCTGGCCGCAGGACGACAACCCGCTCAAGCACGCGCCCCACACGGCCGAGAGCCTGCTCGCCCCGGACTGGACGCGGCCCTACGCCCGCGAGACCGCGGCCTTTCCGGTGGACGCCTTGCGCCGCAGCAAGTATTGGTCGCCGGTCGGCCGCGTGGACAACGTCTGGGGCGACCGCAACCTGTCGTGCAGCTGCATTCCAGTGAGCGACTACGCGTGACGGAGAGGGGTGCGCCGGCCGCGCCACGGGCCCGGCCGGCCTGGCCCTCCAACATGGGGTGACAGGGCCGCGGGCAGACTCTTTAAGATCGCGGGCTACCTTTTTTTTTAGGAGATGCTTTCGTGCGAAATTCCTTGTGCGCCCTGCTTGCCGGGCTTGTGATCGTTCCCGCCGCCATGGCGCAGACCGCCCCCGTCACCCTGCCCAGCGGGCTGGTGTACGAGTCGCTGAAAGAAGGCACCGGCACCTCGCCCAAGGCCACGGACACCGTCAAGGTGCACTACAAGGGCACGCTGCCGGACGGCAAGGAGTTCGACAGCTCCTACAAGCGCGGCGAGCCCACCGAGTTTCCGCTCAACCGCGTCATTCCCTGCTGGACCGAAGGCGTGCAGCGCATGAAGCCGGGCGGCAAGGCCAAGCTGACCTGCCCGCCGGCCATCGCCTACGGCGAGCGCGGCGCGGGCGGCGTCATTCCCCCCAACGCCACGCTGAACTTCGAAATCGAACTGATCTCGGTCCGCTGACCCGTCCGAGGGCCCGCCATCCATGCTGCTCCAGGTCGGCGAGCTGGCCCGGCGCACCGGCCTCACGGTGCGCACGCTGCACCATTACGACGAGGTGGGTTTGCTCAAGCCCTCGGGCCGGTCCGAGGCGGGTTACCGCCTCTATAGCCCGTCCGACGTGCAGCGGCTGCACGGCATCCAGACGCTGCGACAGATGGGCCTGCCGCTCAGCGACATCGCGGCCCTGCTGGCGGGCGACGGCATGGCGCCCGAGCAGATCATCGGGCAGCAGATCCGCGCGCTGGACCAGCAGATCGCGCAGGCCACCGAGCTGCGCGGCCGCCTGTCGCTGCTGCGCGACGGGCTGGAGGCCGGCGCCGAGCCCGACATGGGCGACTGGCTGCAGGCGCTGGCGCTCATGGCCACCTACGGCAAATACTTCAGCGCGGCCGAGCTCAAGCACATCTTCTCCCATTGGCACCGCATCGAAGCGGACTGGCTGGTCGTCAGGGACCAGGTGCGCCAGGCCATGGACGAGGGCCTGCCGATCGATGCGCCCGCAGTCCAGGCGCTGGCCTACCGATGGATGGCGCTGATGCTGCACTGGATGGACGGCGACATGGACCTGCTGGAACGCTGGGGCCACATGTTCCGCACCGAGCCCAGCACCCAGGGCCGCAACCATGCGCCGCCGGGCGACATGATCCGGTACATCGAAGGCGCCATCCAATTGCGCATGGACCTGCTGCTGCGCTACCTGGACCGTGACGACCTGCGCCGGCTGGGCCAGGTACACCACACGCAATGGCAGCACCTGGAACAGGAAGTGCAGCAGTTGCTGGACCAGGGCATTCCCCCGGGCCATCCGCGCGCGCGGGCGGCCGCCGCGCATTGGGACACCCTGTTCGGCACCCTTTGCCGCCACGACGCGGGGCTGCGCGCCAAGCTGATGCGCGCATCGGCCAGCGAGCCCCTGCTGCGCGCCGGCTCCCCCTTGAGCGAGCCCGTGCGCAACTACCTGCACGCCGTGCCACGCCTGCCGGCCGCCGCGCCATCGCCCTGAAAAAAATGGCTTGACCCTCACGCTACGTGAGGCTTCACAGTCGGCCCCCATCGCTGCCCCTGCGCAGCCAACGGACCGACCCATGACCCCTTCGCCCCACCACCCGCGCGCCGCATTGCTGCAGGACTCCAACTTCCGCTGGATGGTCAGCGGCACGGCCCTCACCCTGCTGGGCGACCAGTTCACGCTCATCGCCCTGCCCTGGCTCGTGCTGCAGATGACCGGCGACACCCTGGTGCTCGGAACGGTGCTGGCCCTCATGAGCGTGCCGCGCGCGCTGTTCATCCTGATCGGCGGCGCCCTGGTGGACCGCCACTCGCCCAAGCAGGTGCTGATGCGCACCAAATACGCCAACCTGGCCCTGCTGGGCGTGCTCAGCGGGCTGGTGCTGACGGGTGCGCTCACGCTGTGGATGGTCTATGCACTGTCGCTGGCCATCGGCCTGGCCACCGCCTTCAGCATCCCAGCCGGCACGGCCATGCTGCCGCACGTGGTGCCGCGCACGCAGCTGCAGGCGGCCAACGGCATCAGCATGGGCCTGCGGCAGCTCACGATGTTCCTGGGGCCGCTGCTGGCCGGCCTGCTGATCGCCCTGTTCGGCGACGGCAGCCGTGCGGACGGCGCCGGCACCATGGCCAACGCGACGGGCATCGGCATTGCCTTCGGGCTCGATGCGCTCAGCTTCGGCGTGTCGGCCTGGACGCTGTCGAAAGTGCGCCTGCTGGCCACGGCGCCAGCCACATCCGCCAGTCCCAACCGCCCCGCCGGACAGGGCACCGCCCCGCCCGCGGTGCTGGCTTCGGTGGCGCAGGGCCTGGCGCACTTCTGGCGCGACCGCGAATTGCGCACCTGCTTTCTCTACTGGAGCGCCGTGGCGGTGCTCATCATGGGGCCGCTGCACATCGCCATGCCGGTGCTGGCGAGCAGCCTGCCCCACCTGGGCGCCGCCGCGTTCGGCGCGCTGGTGGGCGCCCACGGTGCCGGCACGCTCGCGGGCATGGTGGCCTCGGGCATGCTGCCGCGCCTGCGCTGGGGCAGCCTGGGGATGACGCTGCTGGCATTCGACGCCACCATCGGCCTGCTGTTCATGCCCATGGGCGTAATCGGCGCCCTCTGGCAAGGGGTTGCGCTCATGCTGGCCATCGGCCTGCTGGGCGGCTTCATGCAGGTGCGCATCTTCACGTGGATCCAGCAGCGGGTGCCGCCGGCACTCATCGGCCGGGCGATGGCGCTGTTCATGTTCATCTTCATGGGGCTGGCGCCGATCTCCGCCGCCACCACGGGCTGGGCCATGAAGGGCATCACGCTGGCCCAGCTGTTCGCGGCCTGCGGCGGCGCGCTGGTGGCGGTGGCGGCGCTGGCCTTCCTGCTCACGCCGCTGCGGCAGGTGAACGACGCGCCGGGCACCGTGCCGCGCTGAACCGCGGCGTGGCGTCACCGGCCCGGTGGACGCTTGCCGATGGCCGGAAAGGGCTTCGCCGCGCCGCCGCGTGAAAGGCACTTCCTGCAGCAGGCCACCGGCTGGCCGGCACCCAGGGGCGGGCGTACACTGAGCCCCTTCCGTGCGGCGCTGGCGCCGCTGCCGCTCTGCCTGCCGTCGCTGCCCCGCCCATGAGCCGTCCTGATCTTTCCCTGCTCCTGCCCCCGGGTTCGGAGAACCCGCCCGCGCCCATTCCGCCCGAGCGCCGCGCGCCCGCGAGCCGGGCCGAGGGCCCCGTGGCCGCGCTGATCGGCGAATTGCGCGCCTACCAGGCCGAGCTGGAGGTGCAGAACAAGGTGCTGCGCTACAGCCAGGCCGCGGCGGAAAGCGCCTCGGAGCGCTTCGAGACGCTGTTCGCCAGCGTGCCGCTGTCGCTCATGGTGCTCGACGAACATGACATGGTGGTGCAGGCCAACTCCATGGCGCACCGCTCCTTCCAGCCCACCGAGGCCGACCGTCCCGTCACCTCGCTCATGCCGTTCGTGAGCGCGGCCGACGCCGAACGCGTGCGCGAGGCCTTCGCGCAGGCGCGCGAACTCGGCCACAGCGAGGCCACCGAGGTGGTGTTTCCCGTGGGCTCGGGCGGCACCATCACCGGCGACCTGCACATCGCCCGCATCGAGGCGCCCCAGGAAAGCGGCCCGCCGGTGCTGCAGTTCCTGTGCGCCGTGATCGACCAGGGACCGTTGCTCACCGAGCGCCAGGCGCTGCAGCAAAGCGCCCAGGCCCTGCAGGAGCGCAATGCCCAGCTGCACGCCAGCGAGCGGCGGCTGGAGGCGGTGATCAACTCCGCCCTCGATGCCATCCTGTGCGTGGACCAGCACCAGCGCATCACCGTCTTCAACCCCACGGCGGCCGCGCTGTTCCAGTGCGCCACGGCCGACGCCATGGGCAGCCGGCTCGACCGCTTCCTGCCCGATGCGGCGCAGGCGCTGGCGTTCGCGCAGCTCACCACGCAGGCCGTGCTGGGCGAGATGGTGGCCTGCACCGCCAGCGGCAAGGAGCTGGCGGTGGAGGTGAGCATGTCGTTCGAGCGCCATGCCGAGGGCGAGACCACCACCGTCTTCGCGCGCGACCTCACCGGCCGCAAGAAGGCCGAAGCCCACCGCAGCGAGCTGGAAGCGCAGCTGCGCGAGTCGCACAAGATGCAGGCCGTGGGCACCATGGCCGGTGGCATCGCCCACGACTTCAACAACATCCTGAGCGCCATCCTGGGCAATGTCGAACTGGCCAAGGCCGACTGCGACGCCGCCTCGCCCGTGCTGGAGAGCCTGCGCGAGATCGACAAGGCCGGCCGGCGCGCGCGCGACCTGGTGCGCCAGATCCTCACCTTCAGCCGCAACGAGCCGCCGCAGCGCACCGCCGTGAGCGTGCACGACGCCATGCACGACACCGAGCGGCTGCTGCGCGTGACCCTGCCGCCCGCCATCGAGCTGCGCATGCGCCTGGATGCGGGGCTGCCGCCCGTGCTGGCCGACGCCACCCAGGTCGAGCAGGCGCTGCTCAACCTGTGCACCAACGCCATCCATGCGATCGGCGAGGCGCGCGGCATCGTCAGCATGGAGGCCTCGGCCCTGGAGCCCGACCTGCGGCTGTGCGAGCGCCTGGGCCTGCCCCTGGGCGAGTACGTCGCGCTCACCGTGGTGGACAACGGCCCGGGCATCGACGCGGCCACGCAGCAGCGCATCTTCGAGCCCTTCTTCACCACCAAGCCCGTGGGCCAGGGCACGGGCCTGGGCCTGGCCGTGGTGCACGGCGTGATGCGCACGCACGGCGGCGCGGTGGATGTGCACAGCGCTCCCGGCGAAGGCAGCCGCTTCACGCTTTACTTCCCCGTGGCGCCGGATTCGGCACCGAGCGCGCCGCCGCACGCCCCCCAGCCCGCCGCCCCGCCGCCCGTGCAGAGCGCGGACGAGCGCACGCGCCACGTGATGTACGTGGACGACGACGAGGCGCTGGTCTTCCTCGTGCGGCGCCTGCTGCGCCGCCGCGGCTACCAGGTGACCGGGTTCACCGATCCGCACGAAGCCACCGAGGCCCTGCGCGCCGACCCGCGCAACTACGACCTGCTGGTGACCGACTACAACATGCCCGGCTACTGCGGCGTGGACCTGGTGCGCGAGGCCAAGCGCATCCGCCCTGACCTGCCGGTGGCCCTGGCCTCGGGCCACGTCACCGCGGAGATCGAACAGTCGGCCCTGGCCGAAGGCGCGAGCGCCCTCATCCACAAGCCCAACGACGTGGAAGAGCTTTGCGCCACCGTGCACCAGCTGGTGCATGGCACGGCCAAGGGCCCCGATGACCCGGCCGATGGCGGACGCCACTGAGGCGGCGCCAGGCGCCGGGGAAGCCGCACCGCCGCCCGATTGCCTGTACGCCGACGACGACCTGCTGGTGCTGGCCAAGCCCTCGGGTCTGCTGTGCGTGCCGGGGCGCGGCCCCGACAAGCAGGACTGCCTGAGCGCCCGTGCGCTGCAGCACTGGCCGGACGCCCTGGTGGTGCACCGGCTGGACCAGGCGACCTCCGGCATCGTGCTCATGGCGCGGCACGCGACGGCCCAGCGCACGCTGGGCGATGCCTTCGCCGCACGGCAGGTGGACAAGCGCTACGAGGCCGTGGTGCAGGGCCCGGCGCCCGCGCCGCCCGCCGCCGATGGGACCGCCGGCGGCTGGCAGGCGATCGACCTGCCGATCGCCGCCGACTGGGAGCGCCGCCCGCTGCGCGTGATCGACGCCGCACAGGGCAAGCCGAGCCTGACCCACTGGCGCGTGCTCGCCCACGACACCGCCGCCCACACCACCCGCGTCGAACTGCAGCCCGTGACCGGCCGCACCCACCAGCTGCGCGTGCACCTGGCGGCCATCGGCCACCCGATCCTGGGCGATGCGCTGTATGCGCCAGGGGCGGTGCAGGCCCGCGCGCCGCGCCTGCTGCTGCATGCGCGCCAGGTGGCGTTCACGCATCCGCGCACCGGGCAGCCCATGGCGTTTTCGTGCCCCACGCCCTTTTAGTGTTTCGGGCCACCAGCACAATCAACACCAGGGCATATCGCTATATTTTTAATAGCGTGCTGGGCCGCGGAAACCGGCGCGCCCTCGAAGCCCCCGCCGGCCACGCCCGCAGTCCACGCAGTACCATCGCCGGATGCCAAAACACCTCACGATCTTGACCGGCGCCTCGCGCGGCATGGGCCTGGCGATGGCCCGCCAGCTGCTGCAGCCCGGCCACGCGCTGCTCACCCTGTCCCGCAACGCCCATCCCGAGCTCGCCGCCGAAGCCGCGCAGGCCGGCGCCACGCTCGAGCAGTGGGAGCAGGACCTGTCCCAGGGCCTGCACGCCGCGGCCCGCCTGCGCACCTGGCTGGCCAACGTGCCGGCCGGCGAGTACGCCAGCGCCACCCTCATCAACAACGCCGGCGTGGTGCCGCGCATCGCACCGCTCTCGGGCAGCGACCCGGCCGACCTGGCGCACGCGCTGCGCGTCGGGCTGGAGGCCCCGATGCAGCTGAGCGGCGCCTTCCTGGGCGCCACCGAGAACTGGCCGGTGCCGCGCAAGGTGCTGAACATATCATCGGGCCTGGGGCGCCGCGCGATGGCCTCGCAGGCCGCCTATTGCGCCGCCAAGGCGGGCATGGACCACTTCACCCGCTGCCTGGCGCTGGACGAGGCCGCCAAGCCGAACGGCGCCAAGGTGTGCTCGCTCGCGCCCGGCGTGATCGACACCGACATGCAGGCCCACCTGCGCGATGCGAGCGCCGCCGACTTCCCCGATGTGCAGAACTTCGCCAACCTCAAGTCGGGCGGCCAGCTCACCTCGCCCGCCGATGCGGCGGCGCGCGTGCTGGCCTGGCTGGAGCGTGCCGACTTCGGCGAAACGCCCGTGGCCGACGTGCGCGA
The DNA here is from genome assembly GCF_032929295.1 of Acidovorax sp. BLS4. Classification (NCBI taxonomy): domain Bacteria; kingdom Pseudomonadati; phylum Pseudomonadota; class Betaproteobacteria; order Burkholderiales; family Comamonadaceae; genus Acidovorax; species Acidovorax sp. BLS4. The sequence continues at coordinate 1,961,227 of NZ_CP136797.1, read as the reverse complement.
CGCCTGAGGGCCACCCCCGTGCAAACGCTATGCTTTCAATAGCAATATGCCCTAGATAATATTGCGCTGAAGGCCTTTTTTGCCTTGCATCGACTGGCTTGAACTTCCCCCGCAAAAAATGGAGACACGACCGATGATCCGCAGCCTGCTTTCCTTCACCGCGCTCGCCCTGGCGCTGGGCGCCACCGCCCAGGCGCAGACGCCCCCTCCCGCCGCCACCTACCCCACCAAGCCGGTGCGCCTGATCGTGCCCTTCCCGCCCGGCGGCGGCACCGACATCCTCTCGCGCCTGGTGGCCACCAAGCTGACCGAGGTGACCAAGTGGACCGTGGTGCCCGACAACCGCGCGGGCGCCGGCGGCACCATCGGCATCACCGAGGCCGTGAAGGCCGCCCCCACCGGTTACGACCTGGTGATGGGCCAGAAGGACAACCTGGTCGTCGCGCCCTGGCTCTATAAGAACCTGTCCTGGGACCCGACCAAGGACCTGGTCGCCGTGGCCCACGTGGCCTACACGCCGGTGATCATCGCCACCGGCGCCAACTCCCGCTTCAAGACCCTGGCCGACGTGGTGGCCGCCGCCCGCGCCGAACCCGGCAAGATCACCTACGGCTCACCCGGCAACGGCACCACCATCCACCTGGCCGGCGACCTGTTCGAGAAGGCCGCGGGCATCAAGCTGAGCCACATTCCCTACAAGGGCTCCAACCCCGCACTGATGGACGCGCTGGCGGGCAATGTGGACCTGCTGGTGTCCTCCGTGCCCTCGGCGATGGGCCAGATCAAGTCGGGCAAGCTGCGCCCGCTGGCCGTCACCTCGGCCAAGCGCAGCTCGTCGCTGCCCGACGTGCCCACCGTGGCCGAGTCGGGCTACAAGGGCTTCGACGTGAGTTCGTGGTATGGCATCTTCGCGCCGGCCGGCACGCCCGCCAACGTGGTGACCACGGTGAACGCCGAGGTCAACAAGCTGCTGGCCTCGCCGGAGATGCAGGCCGCCATCCAGGCCCAGGGCGCCGAGCCCGAGTCGCTGTCGGCTGCGCAGTTCTCCACGCTGCTCAAGACCGACTACGCGAAGTGGAAGGGTATCGTGGAAGCCTCCGGCGCGAAGATCGAATAGGTGCGGCACGGGCCTTGTGCCCCCTGCTGCCTGCAGGCAACGCGCCCCATGCAAAACGGCTCCCGAGGGAGCCGTTTTGCTTTGAGGGCCGGGTCAACGCCGGCCCCCATGGCATCGACTGGCGATCAGTCGCGCACCACCAGCACGGGCACGTGCACCGCGCCCAGCACGCGCTGCGTCACGCTGCCCAGCACCAGCTTTTCCAGGCCGCGGCGGCCATGCGAGCCCATCACGATCAGGTCGGCCTGGCTGGTCTCCAGCGCACGCAGGATGCCGTCGTGCACCGCATGGCCCTCGCCCACCACCGCCGTCACCGGCACGCCGGCTTCCTGCATGGCCTTCTTGACGCCGTCCAGCGCCACGTTGGCCTCGGCCGTCGCAGCGCTCAGGTACTGCGACTGGCCATAGGCAAAGTCCGCGCCCACACCCGTGAACGGGTACGGGTCCACCACGTACACCGCGGTCACGGCCGCACCGAACGCCTTGGCCAGGCCGGCGGCCTTGGATACGGCGGTCATGGAGGTCGGCGAGCCGTCCACGGGAATCAGGATGTGCTTGAACATGGTTACTTCTCCTTCGGTTGATGGATCAGGCAGGGCCTGGGCCGGGGGGATCGCCTGCGCGATCCGTGCCCGCGTCAGGCCCCAGTGTCGCGGCGACCGGTTGGCCGGCCGTTGATCCGCATCAAGTCATGGCCTTCAGGCCGGCGCGTCCTGGAAGCCTCCGCGCCGGCAGGTCACGACCAGCGTGTCGCGGAAACCACCGTCGGCCAGCGGCTGGATGGGCGTGGTCTCGTGGATCATGCGCGCATCGTCCAGCAGCATCAGCGACCAGGGCTCGCTGAGCGTGAAGCGCTGCCCGCTGGGCCCGGACGCTTCGAATATACGCGTCTCGCCGCCCTTGACCCGCTCGCGGCCGACGAGGAAAACCGCCACCAGATCCACGCCGTCGCGGTGCGCGCCCTCGGGCGTGGGCCGGCCGATGCCGTCGGTGGTGTCGATGCGGAACTGGTGCGCCTCGACGAACCAGCGCTCGGGCTGCGTGGCCAGGGCCTGCTGCGACACGCGGGCCAGCGCGGCGATCAATTGCCGCCACGCCGGGCGCGCCACGGTGGTGTCCAGCATCGGCGCGAACATCCGCTGCATGCCGCCGTGCAGCGCGTTGTATTCCACCGGCTGCCAGTGCGCGCGGTGGGGCACCGCCTGCACGCTGTCGCCATCGGCGACGAAGCTCGCGTGGCGGCGGCGGCGGTACCGCCCGCCGTCCTTCAGGAACTCATCGGGCGGCAGGCCGCTCCAGTCGGCGTGCAGCGCCTGGAGCTCGTCCAGCGGGCAACCGATCCACGCCGCGGTGTCGGCAGGCCGCAGCACGGCATAGCCGGCGCTGCGCAGATGGCTTGCCACTTGGTCCGGTGGCAGGTACGGAGGGGAGAAGGTGATGTGCGCCATAGGCGGCCAAGCTTAACCCGGCCCGCCCCTGGAACCTGGCGCAAAAGTGCCAGCCATCCGCTGGCGGCATCACCACCGTGCAGTAGCATGGCGGGGCCTTCGCCATTCCAGGAATCCGCCATGCCCCATGAACGCCGCCACTACGTCCGTGTGGCTTTCGATGCACCCGCGCTGCTCACCACCGGCCTGGGCACGTTCGACGTGCAGGTGCTGGACCTGTCGCTGCAAGGCGCGCTGCTCGCCCTGGGTGCCGAGCCCGCGGCCGCCAATCTGCCCGCCGGCGCGCCGTGCCAGTTGGTGATCGCCTTGTCGGCCGACAACGACCACATCGCCATGACCGGCGACATCGTGCACATCGAAGGCCCGCATGCCGGCCTGCAGTGCCGCACGATGGACCTGGACAGCGTGACCCACCTGCGCCGCGTGATCGAGCTGCAGCTGGGCGATCCCGCCCTGCTGGAGCGTGACCTGGCGGAGCTCATTGCCGCGCACGCGGCGCAATAGGCGCGGCGCGGCCCATCAGGCGGCGGCAGGGCTGGCCAGCTCGGCCTCCTGCAAGGCCCGCCACATCACCTTGCCGCTGCCGCTCTTGGGCAGCGCGTCCACCAGTTGCACCACGCGGGGCACCTTGTACACGGCCATGTGGTCGCGGCACCAGGCGATGATGTCTTCGCCGGTCACCTGCCCGCGGTGCTCCTGGCGCAGCACCACCACGGCCTTGACCGTTTCGCCGCGGTAGCTGTCGCGCGCGGCGATGATGCAGGCCTCCTGAATCGCCGGGTGGCGGAACATGAGCGCCTCCACCTCGGCCGGCCAGACCTTGAAGCCGCTGGCGTTGATCATCCGCTTGAGCCGGTCGGTCAGGAAGAAATACCCCTCGTCGTCCACCCGCCCCAGATCGCCCGAGCGGAAGAACCGCTTGCCGTCCAGGTCGATGAAGGCCGAGGCCGTGGGCCCTGGCAGCTTCCAGTAGCCGCTGAAAACACCCGGGCCGTGGATCACGATCTCGCCCTGCTCGCCGGCGGGCAGTTCCTGCAGCGTGTCGGGGTCGATGATGCGGGCATCGGTGCCGATGAACGGAATGCCCAGGCACTGCTGCTTGGGGTGGTCCGGCGGGTTGGTGTGCGACGGCGCGGCGGTCTCGGTGAGGCCGTAGCCCTCGGTGTAGCGCAGGCGGTACTGCTCGAACAGCCGTTGCGCCACCGCCTGCGGCATGGCCGCGCCGCCGCCGCCGATGTACACCAGGCTGGACAGGTCGTACTGGCCGAAGTTCGGGCTGCCCATGAGGTCGATCACCATCGTGGGAATGTTGGTCCAGTTGCTCACGCGGTAGCGGGAGATGAGCCGCCCGGCCAGATCCCGGTCCCAGCGCGGCATGAGCACCAGGGTGGCCCCCACGTAGATACAGGAATGCATCACGCTGACCATGCCGGTGATGTGGAACATGGGCACGACGGCCAGCGTCACGCTCTCGGGCGTGGCGGTGCCCCACAGGCTGCTGGCCACGGCGTTGTGCATCAGGCTGCGGTGCGGGTGCATGCAGCCCTTGGGCAGGCCGGTGGTGCCGCTGGTGTAGGGCAGCACGGCCAGGTCTTCGGGCCCGACCGTGAGATCCGGGGCGGGCGCCGTGCAGGCCAGCGCATCCGTCCAGGCATGCACCTGGCCGACGGCCAGGACCGGCAGCGGGTGGCGGGTGCAGAGCCAGTCGCGCCACGCCGGCGGAATCGCGTCGGCGCCGGCCTCCTCGGGCGAGAACGCATCGGTGAACTGCGCCACCACCAGGTGGGCCAGGCCCGCGCCCGGCGCCAGCGCATCGCTGGCCTGCACCAGCTCGGGGGCCAGGTCGGCCGTGGTGATGGCCACGCGTGCGTCGGGGTCGGTGATGTAGTGGGTAAGTTCCTGCGCCCGGTTCATCGGATTGACCGGCACGACGACCGCGTTGGCCCGCAGGATGGCGAAGTGCGCCAGCACCAGTTGCGGACAGTTCTGCATGCACAGCAAGACGCGGTCGCCCTGCCGCACGCCCAGGGCATGCAGGTGCGCTGCCATCCGCTCGGCACCGTCGGCGAGCGCGCGGTAGGTCAGCGTGCGCCCGAAGAACACCAGTGCCGGCTTGTCCGGGTAGCGGCGGGCGCTGATCGCCAGGTTGTCCCAGAGGGAAGTGGCGGGCGGCGTGAGCGCGTGCGGCAGGCGGCGGGGCCAGAAGGCGTGGTGGGCAGGCATGGGCGATTCGGTTCCTTTCGCTTGCAGCCTAGTGACCTGCCCCGGGCCCGGCATCGGGGATGCCCCCTACGGCCGGTCGCGTGGGCGACCCGGTCTGCCCATGGCCCGCCGAGGTGCGGCAATGGTGCCAGGACGGAGACTTTTGTAACCGCGTGTCCCGCACCGGCCCTTTGAGCGGGCTTGCGCGGCGACGCGGCCGCGCGCATCAACGACAATGTGCGGCTGGGCCAAGCGCCCTGCCCCGCCGGCACCGCCCGGGCCCGGCAGGCCGCGCGGCACGATTCTTTCGATTTCTGCGGCAGGGCCCTCCCACAGGCCCTGCCCCGCAGCTTGCGGGTTTTACGGACAACATGAACATTGTCATTCTCGACGACTACCAGGACGCAGTGCGCAAGCTGCATTGCGCCGCACGCCTGGACCCCTACAACGCCAAGGTGTACACCAACACCGTCAAGGGGCTGGGCCAGCTTTCGGTGCGCCTGAAGGACGCGGACATCATCGTGCTGGTGCGCGAACGCACCCACATCTCGCGCCAGCTGGTCGAAAAGCTGCCGCGCCTCAAACTCATCGCGCAGACCGGCAAGATCGGCCCGCACGTGGACGTGGCGGCCTGCACCGAGCGCGGCATCGCGGTGGCCGAAGGCGTGGGATCGCCGGTGGCGCCGGCTGAACTGACCTGGGCGCTCATCATGGCCGCGATGCGCCGCCTGCCCCAGTACATCTCCAACCTCAAGCATGGCGCCTGGCAGCAGTCGGGCCTGCGCGCGGCATCGATGCCGCCCAACTTCGGTGTTGGCACCGTGCTGCGGGGCAAGACGCTGGGCCTGTGGGGCTATGGGCGCATCGGGCAGATCGTCGCCGGCTACGGCCGGGCCTTCGGCATGAACGTGCGGGTGTGGGGCCGCGAGGCCTCGCGCGCCCAGGCCCTGAGCGACGGGCTGCAGGTGGCGACCACGCGCGAGGAGTTCTTCGCCCAGTGTGACGTCATCTCGCTGCACCTGCGCCTGAACGACGAGACACGCGGAATCATCCGGCTGGAGGACCTGTCGTGCATGAAGCCCACCGCGCTGCTGGTGAACACCTCGCGCGCCGAACTGATCGAGGCCGACGCGCTCATCGCCGCCCTGAACCGCGGCCGCCCCGGCATGGCGGCCGTGGACGTGTTCGAGAGCGAGCCCATCCTGCAGGGCCATGCCCTGCTGCGGCTGGAGAACTGCATCTGCACGCCGCATATCGGCTACGTGGAGCAGGACAGCTACGAGCTGTACTTCGGGGCCGCGTTCGACAACGTCGTCAACTACATCCGGGGCACGCCCACCAACATCGTGAACCCGGGCGCGCTGCAGGTCCGGCGCTGAAGCGCCCATCCCCCGGCCACACCGGAATCGAGCGCGGCCCGTTTCAGCCGCACCATGAAAAAAGGCCTCCGAACCGGAGGCCTTTTGCTTGGCGTGGACCTCCGGTCTTTCAACCGGCGGTGCCGCTGCGCGCTCAGTTCAGAGGCGTCTTCTTGCCGTCCTTGTACACATACAGGGTGATGGCGGGGTTCTTCAGTTCGCCATTGGGCTCGAAGGCGATGTTGGCCGTCACGCCCTTGTAGTTGGACTTTTGCAGTTCAGGGATGTAGACCTTCGGATCCCACGAGTTGGCACGCTTCATGGCATCGACCAGCAGCATGGTGGCGTCGTAGGTGTAGGGGCTGTACACCTGGAACTGGTTGGGGTACTTGGCGTCGTACTTGGCGCGCCATGCGGTGCCGCCAGGCATCTTGGCCAGCGAAGCGCCGCCTTCGGCGCAGACCACGTTGTTCAGCGTCTTGGCGCCGGCGGCCAGCTTGGCCACTTCAGCGGTACAGATGCCGTCGCCACCGAAGTACTTCACGTTGCCCATGCCCAGCTGTTCCATCTGGCGCAGCATCGGGCCGGCCTGGGGGTCCATGCCGCCGTAGAACACCGCATCGGGATTCTTGGACTTGATGGCCGTCAGGATGGCCATGAAGTCGGTGGCCTTGTCGGTCGTGAACTGCTCGTCCACCACCTTCATGCCCTTGGCGGCCGCCGTCTTCTTGAACACGTCGGCAACGCCCTGGCCGTAGGCCGTGCGGTCATCGACGATGGCCACGGTCTTGAGCTTCAGGGTGTCGGCCGCGTAGAACGCCAGGCCAGCGCCCAGGGCGTTGTCGTTGGCGATGATGCGGAACGTCGTCTTGTAGCCTGGCTTGGTCAGGTTGGGGTTGGTGGCGGCGCCGGTGACGTGGGGAATGCCGCAGTCGTTGTACACCTTGGAGGCGGGGATGGTCGTGCCGGAATTCAAATGGCCCACCACGCCAGCAACCTTTGCATCGCACAGCTTCTGTGCGGCGGCGGTGCCTTGCTTCGGATCTGCAGCATCGTCTTCCGCCTGCAGTTCGAACTTGATCTTCTTGCCGCCAATCGTGACGCCTTGGGCATTCAGTTCTTCAACTGCCATGCGGGCGCCGTTTTCGTTGTCCTTGCCGTAGTGGGCTTGTGGGCCGGAAACCGGTCCCACGTGACCGATCTTGACCACCTGCTCTTGTGCAGAGGCCGCGCCGGCAAAAGCCGCGATAGCGGCAACCACGGTCAGTTTCAACTTCAGTTGCATATGAATCTCCATTAAGGGGTGAGCGCTGAGAAATATTGTTGTGTCTCAACGCCGGAAACATATCGCAATTTATGGGCCAGATCACTAGGGAACACGATGACATGCGGCAGAAACCACAGGGGAATACCCTGTCACTGACCCAACGCACCCCCGAAGGAGGTCAAACGGAGGACGCTCCGGGGTGTCCAGCCAGCTCCTCGGCCACGGCTTCGTACACCGCATGGCGCACCACCGACTCCACTTCTTCGCGCAGCCGGGGCACCATGGAGCGGGTCTGCTCCATGACCACGGTGGCGATCGCCTCGCGCAGCCGCTGGTCCAGCACCACGTCGACGCGCTGCATGACACGGTGGATCACCACCTCTTCGATGTCCTTCAGCCCGGCAGCCGGCAGGGCCAAGTCCATGGGCGCGGGGGCCGGCAAAGGCGCGGGGGTGCGGGCCGCCGCCGGGGGAACGGGCGGCGTGGCAGACCGCGCCATGGCCGGCGCCATGACAGGCGACAGGACCGGCCGGGGCGGCAACCCGGCGACCACGGGAGGCTTGACGAACGACGGCGAAACCGCGGGCACTGCAGGGGCCGCCGCACCCGGCACCGCGGGGCTCGGCTGCCCCACGCCGGGTACGCCGTCCGAAAGCTGCACCACATCGGTGAGTGTGGGCACAAATCTGGGGGGCGCCTTGGGTGGTGAAGACATCACGCGCCTTTCAGCACGAGGTCGTGCCGCACGATCTGGTAGCCGCGCGACGCATAGTGGCGCCACCGGTCGCGCGCACCGCTGCGGTCGGCCTCGTCGTGCGCGCTCACCACCTCCACCAGTTTGCCGAACCGCTCGAAGCCTTGGGGCACCGTACCGCCCAGGTTCAGCAGCACCTCGTGGTGCGGCGCCAGGCGCAGATCCTGCGCCAGCAGCACGGGCGAGGCCTCGCGCAGGTCGTCACCGTCGCGCTCGTTGCAGTGGGCAACGAAATCCTGCGGAGCCATCGCCCAGAGCGCGCGGTCCAGGCCGTCAAGCGCGGACTCCGGCCCCGTGATGACCAGCCGGGCATCGCTGCGCAGCACCTTGCGCGCGAAGCGGCAGGCATAGGCCAGCTTGTCCGGCGCGTTGAAGTGGAAAGCGATTTCCGTCATGGCCAAGCGGTGGGCGCGATCAGCGGGCCGACACGCGCGGCGCGCGCGCGGCCTTGGCCACCGGCTTGCGCGCCGGCGCATTGGCCCGGGGTTGCGCCGCCGCATCGAGCAGGTATTGCACCAGCAAGCCGACCGGCCGGCCCGTGGCGCCCTTGGCGGCGCCACCCTTCCAGGCCGTGCCGGCAATGTCCAGGTGCGCCCACGGGGTGTCGCCCACGAAACGCTGCAGGAACTTGGCCGCCGTGATGGCGCCGCCAGCCCGCCCGGCCACATTCCCCATGTCGGCGAAGTTGCTTTTGAGCCCCTCGCCATATTCGTCGTCCAGCGGCATGCGCCAGCACGGGTCGAGCGCCGCATCGCCAGCCGCCTGCAGGCTTTGCGCGAGCGCGTCGTCGGTGGCGAACAGGCCGCTGCGCAGGCCGCCCAACGCGACCACGCAGGCGCCGGTCAGGGTGGCGATGTCCACCATCGCCGCCGGCTTGAAGCGCGCGGCGTAGGTAATGGCATCGCACAGCACCAGCCGGCCTTCGGCGTCGGTGTTCAGCACTTCGATGGTCTGGCCGCTCATGCTGGTGACCACGTCGCCGGGCTTGACCGCACGGCCATCGGGCATGTTCTCGCACGCGGGAATGAGGCCCACCACGTTGATGGAGGGCTTGAGTTCGGCCAGTGCGCGGAACACGCCCAGCACACTGGCGGCGCCGCCCATGTCGAACTTCATCTCGTCCATCTCGGCCGCGGGTTTGATCGAAATGCCGCCCGTGTCGAAGGTGATGCCCTTGCCGATCAGCACCGTGGGCGCCTGCCCGCGAACGCCGCCGTCATAGCGCAACTCGATGAAGCGCAGCGGCTCTTCCGAGCCGCGCGCCACCGCCAGAAACGCACCCATGCCCAGCTTGGCGGCTTCTGCGGGGCCCATCACCTTGCACTGGATGGAGGGGAACTTGGCCAGTGCCTTCGCGGCGCCCGCCAGCAGCGTGGGCGTGGCATGATTGGCCGGGCGGTTGGCCCACTCGCGGGCGTATTCGATGCCCGACACCAACGCTGCGCCACGCGCGAACTCGGACTTGGCGGCAGCGGCGTCCGCCACGCCGAGCACCACGCGCGACAGCACGCGGGGCTCGGTCTTGGATTTGGTGGCGGTATAGATGTAGGTGGCTTCGGCCAGCGCCTGCACGGCGGCGCAGACGGCCCCGCTGGCGGGGGGCGCGGCGAAGCACACCGCGGCGCGCTTGACCTGGGGGGATTTGAGCAAAGAGGCCGCGGCCAGGATGGCCTGGCGCGTGGCGCGCGCGGAGCCGTCGCCACCGCCCAGCAGCACCACGCGGCGAGCGGCCACGGCGGGCATCTGGTACAGCTGCAGGCTCTTGCCGGCCTTGGTGTCGAAATCGCCGTTCTTGAGGGCATGCGCGATCAGGCTGGGCAACGCACCGCCGGCGGGTTTCGTGCCGTCGGCCACCACGATGGCCAGCAGGTCGCATTTCTCGGCGGCGGCGCCGTCAAGGCTCAGGGTCTTCAGATCGAAGTTCATAATCGGTGTTTTCCTTCGAGCCAATGTTATTCGATTCATCCATTCGCAAGGAGCTGGCGCGCAGCTTCGGCGCGACCCTGGTGGTGCTGGTCACCGTGGTCATGACCATGATGCTGATCCGCACGCTCGGCCAGGCCTCGCGCGGCAGCGTCAATCCCTCCGACGTGATGCTCGTCATGGGCTTCACCGTGCTTGGGCAGTTGCCCACCATCCTGAGCCTGAGCCTGTTCGTGGCCGTGGTCGGGACGCTCTCGCGCATGTACCGCGACAGCGAGATGGTGATCTGGTTCGCCAGCGGCCGCGGGCTCATCAACCTGCTCACCCCGCTGCTGCGCTTTGCCTGGCCCGTGATGCTGGTCATCGCGACCCTGGCCCTGGTGATCTGGCCCTGGGCCAACCAGCAGATCCAGGCCCTCAAAGTGCAGTACGAACAGCGCGGGGATGTGGACCGCATCGCGCCCGGTGAATTCCAGGAGTCCGCCAACGGCAGCCGCGTGTTCTTCATCGACCGGGAAAGCCCGGACAACGAACAGGCCAGCAACGTTTTCATCGCCTCGACCGAGCGCGGCCGCGAGACCGTGACATCCGCCCGCAGCGCCCGGCTGGAGACGCGCAACGGCGAGCGCATGGTGCTGCTGAGCGACGGCCAGCGCCTGGAGACCACCGTGGACAAGCCCGGGCTCAAGGTGAGCGAGTTCATCGAGTACGGCACCCGCATCGGATCGGCGCCCCCGGGCGCGCAGGATGAGCAGGCCGTCAAGACCATCTCCACCCCTGCCCTGCTGGCCTCGGCCGAGCCAGCCTTCCGCGCCGAACTGGGCTGGCGTTTCGGCCTGGCCGTGGCCGCCCTCAATTTCGTGGTGATGGGGCTCGCGCTGGCCAGCGTGAACCCCCGCGCCGGTCGCAGCAGCAGCCTGGTGCTGGCGCTGTTCGCCTTCGTCGTCTACTACAACCTCATGACCCTGGGACAAAGCTGGATCAGTTCCGGACGGCTCGGCGTGGTGCCGTTCATGCTGCTGCTGCACGGCGGCACGCTGGCCCTGGGCCTGGCGCTGCTGACGGCACGCCACCATCGCTGGTCGCCCAGCATGCTGTGGCGCCGCGGAGGCCGCGCATGAAGACGATCCGCCGCCTGATCTACCGCGAAGCCCTGTCGGCCGTGGCTTTCGTCACACTGGGCTTTCTCGCGCTGTTCTTCTTCTTCGACATGGTCGATGAACTGCGCTGGGTGGGCCGCACGGGCCCGGACGGCTACCAGCTGTCCCATGCCATGCTGTTCGTCGCGCTCAGCATTCCCAGCCACCTTTACGAGCTGCTGCCGATCACGGTGCTGATCGGCACGATCTTCGTGATGGCGCGGCTGGCGCAAAGCTCGGAGTTCACCATCATGCGCACCAGCGGGCTGGGGCCCTGGCGTGCGTTGCGCACACTGCTTGTGCTGGGCCTGGGGTTCGTCATGCTGACCTTCGCCGTCGGCGATTACATCGCACCGATGACCGACCGCGCGGCGCAACTGGTCAAGGCGCGGCACCTGGGGCAACTGACCACCGGCGCGACGGGCGCCTGGCTCAAGGAGCGCCAGGGCACCCATTCGATGGCCGTGAACGTGCGTGCGCTCAGCCCCGATGGCGGCATGCTCAACATCCGCGTGTTCGAGTTCGATGCGGACGGCCGGGTGGCCTCCACCCTGCAGGCCGCCAGCGGCACGGTCGGCAACGACCAATGGGAGCTGAAACAGGTCAAGCGCAGCGTCTTCCATCGCAGCGGCGAGGCGGAAGCACGGGTGGAGCGCCTGCAGGAGGCCGAACTGCGCTGGCCCACGCGCATCAGCGCCGACATGGTGTCCGCGGCGCTGCTCAAGCCTGACCGCATGGCGACCATCGACCTGTTCCAGTACATCCGGCATCTGGAGGCCAACGGCCAGTCGGCGCAGCGCTATGAGATCGAGTTCTGGCGCAAGGTGTTCTACCCGCTCAGCTGCCTGGTGATGGTGGTGCTCTCGCTGCCCTTCGCCTACCTGCATTTCCGCTCGGGTGGCATCGCGGGCTATGTGTTCGGCGGGGTGATGGCTGGCATCAGCTTCTTCCTGCTGAACAACGTGTTCGGCTACGCGGGCAACCTGCAGAACTGGTCACCCTGGCTCACTGCGGCGGCGCCGGGGCTGATCTACTCGGTGCTTTCGCTGGCCGCTTTCGGCTGGTTGGTGCTGCGCCGATGAACCAAGGACCACACGCGTTGACTGCTACCCCACCCCGAGGCGTTGTCCTGTTCGCCCATGGTTCGCGCGACCCGCTGTGGCGCGCCCCGATGGAGGCGGTCCAGGTCCACCTGCAGCAGCATCGTCCCGAACTGCGGGTGCGCTGCGCCTATCTCGAATTGACCACGCCCGACCTCGCGCAGGCCGTGCAGTCGCTGGTGGACGAAGGTGCCCGGCAGGTGACGGTGGTGCCGATGTTCCTGGGCACGGGCAAGCACGCCCGCGAGGACCTTCCACTCTTGGTACAGACACTGCGCGCCACGCACCCCGGCGTGCAGTTCAAGGTTCAGGGCGCGATCGGCGAAGATCCGCGCATGACCGCATTGATGGCGGAGATCGCCGGCTCGGCCTGACGTGGGCTTCAGACGGGGCCTGCGGTGGGCCCTTCGAAAATTGGACAGCCGCTGTTTTTCCTTAGACGACTGCAGCATAATGATCGCCTTCTTTAGCAGCGATACGATATGAATCTGCACCAATTCCGCTTCGTTCAGGAAGCCGCGCGCCGCAACCTCAACCTGACCGAAGCCGCCAAGGCGCTGCACACCTCGCAGCCCGGCGTGTCCAAGGCCATCATCGAGCTGGAAGAGGAATTGGGCGTGGACATCTTCGCGCGCCACGGCAAGCGGCTCAAGCGCATCACCGAGCCAGGCCAGCACGTGCTCAAGAGCATCGAGCTGATCATGCGCGAGGTCGGCAACCTCAAGCGCATCGGCGAACAATTCAGCGCCCAGGACAGCGGCACCCTCAGCATCGCCACCACCCACACGCAGGCGCGCTATGTGCTGCCCCTCCCCGTGGCCAAGCTGCGCGAGGCGTACCCCAAGGTCAACATCAGCCTGCACCAGGCCACGCCGCACGAGGTGGCGCGCATGGTGATCGACGAGGTGGCCGAGATCGGCATGGCCACGGAGTCGCTGGCCGACTATCCCGATCTGGTCACCCTGCCCTGCTATGAATGGCAGCATGTGCTGGTGATGCCCACCGCCCATCCACTGGCGCAAAAGGAGCGCCTGGGCCTGGACGACATCGCGCACGAGGCTCTCATCACCTACCACCCGTCGTTCACCGGCCGGGGCAAGATCGACCAGGCGTTCGCCGCCCGCAAGCTGCAGCCGCGCATCGTGCTGGAGGCCATCGACTCCGACGTGATCAAGACCTACGTGCGCCTGGGCCTGGGCATCGGCATCGTGGCCGAGATGGCGATGCGCGACGACCCGCTGGGCGACCTGGTGGTGCGGCCCGTGGGCCACCTCTTCGGCCAGAGCGTGGCGCGGGTGGCGTTCAAGCGTGGCGCCTACCTGCGCAACTTCGTCTACAAGTTCGCCGAGCTGCTGAGCGACCGCCTGAACCGCGAACTCATCGCCCGGGCCATGACCGGCCACGTGAACGATTACGAACTCTGACCCCCACCGCTTGCATACCAAGCGGCTTTCGTTCCGCATCGAACCTGCTCTTTTCCCAGACCGTCTTTCCAGCCAGCCCTTCGCGCCATGACTTCCACCGACATCGCACCGCGCACGCCCGCCTTTCCCAGCAAACTGCCCCAGGTGGGCACCACCATCTTCACGGTAATGTCGGCCCTGGCGGCCGAGCATGGCGCCGTGAACCTGGGCCAGGGTTTTCCGGACTTCCACTGCGACCCGGCGCTGATCGATACCGTGGACCGCGCCATGCGCGCCGGGCACAACCAGTACCCGCCCATGGCAGGCGTGCCTGCGCTGCGTGAAGCCGTGGCTGCCAAGATAGCAGCGCTCCATGCCCGCCGGTATGACGCCAACACGGAAATCACCATCACCGCTGGCGCCACCCAGGCGATCCTGACCGCCATCCTGGCGACGGTGCATGCGGGCGACGAGGTGATCGTGCTCGACCCCTGCTACGACAGCTACGCCCCCAATGTGGAACTGGCAGGCGGCACGGTAGTGCGGGTGCCGCTCACGCCGGGCAGTTTCCGGCCCGATTTCGGCAAGATCGCCGCGGCCATCACGCCGCGCACGCGCGCGCTCATCATCAACAGCCCGCACAACCCCAGCGCCACCATCTGGACGGCCGAGGACATGCGCACGCTGGAAGAACTGCTCGCTCCCACCGATGTGCTGCTCATCAGCGACGAGGTGTACGAGCACATGGTGTTCGACGGCGCGCAGCACGAGAGCGCGGCACGCTTTCCCGGCCTGGCAGCACGCGCGTTCATCGTGTCGAGCTTCGGCAAGACCTTCCACGTCACCGGCTGGAAGGTCGGCACCGTCGCGGCCCCGGCCGCGCTGACGGCGGAGTTTCGCAAGGTGCACCAGTTCAATGTATTCACCGTGAACACGCCGATGCAGCACGGCCTGGCGGCCTACCTGCAGAACGCGGCGCCCTACCTGCAATTGCCTGCTTTCTACCAGGCCAAGCGCGACCTGTTCCGCCAGGGGCTGGAAGGCTCGCGCCTTCGGTTGCTGCCCAGCACGGGAAGCTACTTCCAGTGCGTGGACATCTCGGCCGTGAGCGATCTGAACGAGTCCGACTTTTGCCAGTGGCTCACCCGCGAGGTGGGCGTGGCGGCGATCCCGCTGTCTGCCTTCTATGGCGACGGGTTCGACCAGCGTGTGGTGCGGTTTTGCTTTGCAAAGCAGGACGACACGCTGCGCCAGGCACTGCAGCGGCTGCGCAAGCTCTGATCACAAAGGGTGATCATTCTGGTTGTCCCGCCAACGCGTAGCGCAGCCAGTCAAGAAATTCCGGCCCTGTGCGACAGGGCATCAGCAAAGGCGCCATGGGGCGCGATGGGACGCCGCGCCCAAGTGGGCTGATGGAAACCGTCAGGTGCCCGCTGCAAATTCTGCTGACCTGCAGGCAACCAAAGACGGACGGTTGGGCACTCACGCTGCGACAACTCTCAAGGCGCCCCGTGCGTCACGCCATGCTCCTCAAGAATGCGCTCGTCTTCGTTCACCTGCTCGCCATGGCTGTTGCCGTGGGAAAGATGCTGGAGTATGACTTCCGGTTTCTTCGCTCCGTCCACCGCCCGATTTCAGCGCAGCAGTGGGAGAACCTGCTCCACACCAAGCGAACGATGACGGTGGCGTTGGGCGTGCTGTGGGTGACCGGGCTGGGCTTTCTCTACGTCGGCCAGGCACAGTACCCCGGGTATCTGGCCAACGAGAAACTCTGGATGAAAGTGCTCACCGTGTGCGTGCTGACGTTGAACGGAATGCTCATGCACCATTTCGCGTTTCCCTACATGCAGCAGGGCAAGGTCTTCCTGCAGTGGCCTCTGGGCCGGGTGCTGCTGCTGACTGGATTTGCCACCGTGTCTTCGATCTCGTGGCTATACGCATCGTTTCTCGGTATCGCACGCTCATGGAACGACACCGTGGCGTTCGGACATGCGCTTGGCGTCTATGTGGCGCTGCTGCTCCTGGCAGCCGCTGGCACGGCAGGGCTGATGGCTTTTTTGCACCACCGCCACGCCAGGGGCATTCAGCCGGGTCCACTGCCATGCACCGGCCCCCGTGGCGGCTGCCCGCGTTGAGTGGCATGCGCCGTCCGTGAATGCCCTGCAGCGCGAAACCCAGCGAAGTCAGTCGGCCAACCAGTCCCGCACGCAAAGCGAAAGCTGGAGGCTAGCGCGCATTCGGTGGCTTGCCAAAAGCGCTGATGGCCCGCCCTGCCCGTTCAGCCCACGCGAACGCCCAGGCCACCGATGAGCGCAGCGGCCTGATCCGTCGACAGCATCGCACCCTTGAACGATTGGGCCACGGTGGTCACCGTCAGGCCGCCCAGGTCCACCGAACGCAGGTCCGCGCCATCGAACCGTGCATTCTTCAGGTTCGCATCCCGCAGGCTGCCACCCTCGAAGACCGCGTCGCGGAAATCGCATCCAGCCAGGTCGGCTTCGGACAGATCCAATTGCTCCAGGCTGCGCTTGCGGAACGAAAGCCCGCGCAGGTCCGCGCCCACCAGTCGGCACTGGTGAAATTCCAGCCCCAAGGTGCTCGCCTGACTGAAATGCGCCCCCGTCAGCTTGGCCTCGGTGAACAGCACGCCCGCCAGCTTGGTGCCGGTCCAACGCGTGTTGTTGAAATCGCTGCTGCACAGCCGGGCGCCAGAAAGATCGGCCAAGCTGAAATCCGCTTGCCGCGCCTTGCAATCGAGCCAACGCGAATCCGCCAGCATCGCCTTATCGAAGCGCGTCTCGGCGAAGGTGCAATCCAGGAACCGGGCACCGCCCAGGTCCAGGCCGGAAAGGTCTTCTCCGTCGAACCGGCAGTGCTCGAACGCCAGCGGGCCATGCGGGCCTGCGAGGACCGCCACCAGCGCACCGCGCGAAAAAACCTGGTCGCTGAAAAGCGCGGAATCCATGTCGGAACGGGCCATCACGGTTCAATGCCCCGCGCTCTTGGAAAAGAGATTGACCACCAGCACCCCCGCGATGATCAGCCCCAGGCCGACCATCGCCGGCGCGTCGAGCCGCTGCCGAAACACCACCCAGCCCACCACCGAAATCAGCACGATGCCAACGCCCGACCAGATGGCATAGGCGACCCCCACCGGAATTGTCTTCAAGGCCAGCGAGAGTGCGTAGAACGAGGCGGCATACGCCACCCCGGTGATCAGGCTGGGCGCCAGGCGGGTGAATCCGTCAGACGCCTTGAGCGCGGTGGTGCCCACGACCTCCAAAGCGATGGCCAGTCCCAAGATGAGATAGCTGGGGTGCACGGTCATGGCGCGGTTCCTTGGGTGAGTTCGAGCAAAAGGGAAAGAAGGCGGTCCTTGCGGTCTGGCGGCGTGCCGTAGACATCCAGCAACTGGTCGAACCAGAAGCCGTCGGCCGCCAAGCGGCACAGGAACAATCGGTCCGTGGCGGCGGGGTCGGCACGGTCCTCGGCCAGCAGGACGCGCATCTTGGCGCTCCAGCGCTCGCGGCAGGCTGGCAACGCCAAGGCGAGCAAGGCAATGGCACGCTGCGTGAGGCGCTCTTCGGCAGTCTGGCCGCCTTGGAAACAGGTCTTCAGGTAGGCCCGCGCGTGCCGCCCCGGAGCCTCGGGCTCGGATTCGAGTGCCGCGGCGTAGAACACGTCGAATGCATCGAACAACTGATCGCACAGCGCATCCAGCAGCGCCTGCTTGGTGCGAAAGTGGTGCTGCAAGCCGCCTTTGGTCACGCCGGCACGGAGCGCGACAGCGTCCAAGGTGACCGCCTCCGGGCCGTCCTGCACCAGCAGATCGGCCGCCACGGCAAGCAACCGGGTGCGCACCCACTCGGGTTGCTTCAGGCGTTTATGGGCTTCAGACATACATACAAACCATCCGGATGGATTGTTTATTATGGCTTCGGCATCCACCATGGGGCTACCGATTCCTTGTCTTTTCCAGGGCTGATCCAGGCGCCGCTTGACCGCGCCCCGATAAGGATTGCAAGTTGCCTGTTTGGGGCGGCACGCCCGCTTCTCAGAGCAGCACGATGTCGTACTGCTCCTGTCCCACCGCCGTTTCAGCCTGCAACGAGATGGGCTTGCCGATGAAGTCCGACAGCCCGGCCAAGTGCTGGCTCTCCTCGTCGAGGAACAGCTCCACCACGCGCGGCGAGGCGACCACGCGAAACTCGCGCGGGTTGAACTGGCGCGCCTCGCGCAAGATTTCTCGCAGGATGTCGTAGCACACGCTGCGCGCGGTCTTCACAATGCCTTTGCCCTGGCAATGCTCGCAGGGTTCGCACAGCATGTGGGCCAGGGATTCGCGGGTGCGCTTGCGCGTCATCTCGACCAGGCCCAATTGCGAAAAGCCACCAGCCATGGTTTTGACCCGGTCGCGCGCGAGCTGCTTCTTGAATTCCGCGAGCACGGCCTGCTGGTGGTCTTCGCGCGCCATGTCGATGAAGTCCGCAATCACGATGCCGCCCAGATTGCGCAGCCGCAACTGCCTTGCGATGGCCTGCGCCGCCTCCAGGTTGGTCTTGAAAATGGTGTCGTCGAAATTGCGGGCGCCCACATAGCCACCCGTGTTCACATCGATGGTGGTCAGTGCTTCGGTCTGGTCCACGATCAGGTAGCCGCCCGACTTCAGATCGACGCGCCGGCCCAGGGCCCGGCCGATTTCCTCGTCGATGCCATACAGGTCGAAGATGGGCCGCTCGCCCTTGTACAACTGGAGCTTGGGCGCCGCAGCCGGCATGAATTCGTGGCCGAAGGCCTGCAGCGCGGAAAACTGTTCGCGCGAGTCGATGCGGATGGTGGCCGTTTCCTCCCCCACCAGATCGCGCAGCACGCGCTGAAGCAGGCTCAGATCCTGGTGCAACAGCGACATGGGTGGCAGGCGCAGCGAGGCGTCCTTGATGCGCGCCCAGGTCTTGCGCAGGTAGGCGATGTCTTCGGCCAGTTCGGCGTCGGTGGAATCTTCCCCATTGGTTCGCAGGATGAACCCGCCGCCGCCTCCCGACGCCTTGTCGCCCACCAGTGCCTGCAGCCGCCCGCGCAGGGCATCGCGCTCGTCGGCAGGAATCTTCTGCGACACGCCCACGTGGTCGTCCTGGGGCAGAAACACCAGCAGCCGTCCCGCGATGCTGATCTGCGTGGACAGGCGCGCGCCCTTGGTACCGATGGGGTCCTTGATGACCTGCACCATGAGCGACTGGCCTTCGAACACCTGTTTTTCAATGGGCACCGGCGGCTCGCCCTTGCGCGCGAACATGGGTGCCTCGCCGCCTTCCTGGCGGTGCCACACGTCCGCCACGTGCAGGAACGCCGCGCGCTCCAGCCCAATGTCGATGAACGCCGACTGCATGCCCGGCAGCACGCGCGAGACCTTGCCCAGATACACGTTGCCCACCAGGCCCCGCTCCAGGGTGCGTTCCACGTGCAATTCCTGCACCGCGCCGTGCTCGACCACCGCCACGCGGGTTTCTTGGGGGGACCAGTTGATCAGGATGTCTTGTTGCATGGGGTCGGAAAAAAGTGGCCGCCCATGATGCCTGAAACCCGCCTGCATGGCGGAGTCACTGGGCCCACATCGCCATTCAGCCGCGCAGCATGCCGGCCGAGCGCAGCAGCTGCGCCGTCTCGAACAAGGGCAATCCCATGATGCCGGTATAACTGCCGGCCAGGTGCGACACGTACTGCGCCGCGGGCCCCTGGATGCCATACGCGCCGGCCTTGCCCATGGGTTCGCCGCTGTCCACATACGCCGCGATCTGGGCGGGCGTGAGCGCGGCAAAGGTTACTTTTGAGACCGACAGCGTGACCGACCGCGTTTCGCCGTGCTGCAGGGCCACCGCCGTGAGCACGCGGTGCGTGCGCCCCGACAACTCGCCAAGCATGCGGCGCGCGTCGGCGGCATCCTCCGGCTTGCCGTAGATTGTGCGGCCCCAGGCCACCGTGGTGTCCGAGCAAAGGATGGGGGCATCCGTCAACCCACGCCGGGCACGGCGGGCGACGGCCGCATCGAGCTTGAGCCCCGTGACGCGCTGCACGTAGCGGGCGGGCGGCTCGCTGGCCAGCGGCACCTCGATGGCTTCTGCGTCTTCGGCCACATCGCCATCGGCATTGGGCAGCAGCAGTTCATGGCGAACCCCCAACTGCTCGAGCAGTTGGCGGCGGCGCGGGCTTTGGGATGCGAGATAGATGAAGGAAGGAATAGAGGACGGCACGGGGCGCGAGGATAGCCGATCGCTCGCGCGTGCCGCTTCGGTTCGCCGGCGCCGGCTTCGGGAACCAGCCGCCCTGCGCTGCCGGCCTTTTCAAGAATGGCGCATGACCTTCTTTCCCACACTGGAGACACCGCGGCTCAGGCTGCGCAAGATGGTGGCGGCCGATGCGCCGGCCATGCTCGCCATGCATTCGCATGCGGAGTCAAGGCAGTGGGCCGGCTACAACGCGATCCAAGACCTGGAGGGTGCGCTGGATTTCGTGAACTGGACCGATCAATTGACGCAGCGGCCCGTCCCAGGGTTCTGCTGGGCCATCGAGCGCAAGGACGCGCCGGGCATGATCGGGCAATGCAACTTCACGCAATGCGACGCCGCCACGCTCAGCGCCGCACTGGGCTATGAACTGGCGGCGCCGTACCAGGGCCAGGGCTTCATGAACGAAGCAATCGGCAGGGTGCTGAACTGGTGCTTCCTCCATCTCCAGCTGATGCGCATCAGCGCCACGGTGCATCCCGACAACCTGCCATCGATCCGCATGCTGCAGCGTTGGATGTTCCAGCGGGAAGGGTTGCTGCGCAGTGCAGGGTTCTGGAGCGGACGGCACCATGATCTGCTGTCCTTCAGCCTGCTGGCCACGGAGTTCGCGCCCGCCTATGCCCTGCAGGCGCCAGCCGCCAACCTCAGCGCAGCGGCTGCGCCGTCCGAAGAACTGGCCGAGGCCTGACACCGCGGGGTCGTCAGCGCTCATTCGCGGTGGTAGGGGTGCCCCGCGTTCACCGACCACGCCCGGTAAAGCTGCTCGATCAGCAGCACCCGCACCATGGCGTGCGGCAAGGTCAGGTCGGACAGCCGTATGCGCTCGTGCGCAGCCTGCCGAAAGGCGGGGTCCAGGCCATCGGGTCCGCCGATGACCAGGGCCACGTCGTCGCCCCCCAATTGCCAGCCTTTGAGGCGCTCTGCGAGTGCTTTGGTGGTGAGGGACGTGCCCCGCTCGTCCAGCGCCACCACACGGGTGCCGCGGGGTATGGCGGCCTCGATGCGCTCGCGCTCGGCGGCGTAGAGCGTCTCCAGCGTCTTGGAGCCGCGCGGCTCGGTCTTCACCGCCTTGAACTCGACCTTCAGTTCCGGAGGAAACCGCTTGGCGTAGTCGTCGTAGGCCGTCTGCGCCCAATCGGGCACCCGCTGGCCCACGGCCACGATCAGCAACTTCATCGATCGCTCAGGCGCTGGCTCAGCCCCTGCGGGTCGGCGACTTCTTGGCGGCGGGACGCTTGGCCGCCGTCTTCACGGTGGCAGCACGGGGCGCCGCCTTGGGGGCCGCAGCGGCGGTGGAGCGGCCCGGAGCCTTCTTGGCGGCGGGCTTGCCCGCCGTCTTCTTGGCGATGGGCTTGACCACCAGGGTTTTGATGGGCGCCTTGGCCACCGGCTTGGCGTTCGTCTTGGCCGCCGTCTTCGCGGTCGTCTTTGCAGGCGCGGCCTGCTTCACGGCGCCACGGCCGGCCGGCTTTGCGGTCGCCTTGGCTGCGGTCTTGGCCGGGGCTTTCGCAGCAGGTGCCTTGGCGGCGACCTTGCTCACGCCGGGCTTGCGGGCGGGTTGTTCGGGAGCGGCGGCGGCCTTCTTGGCGGCGGGCTTTTTCTTCGCAGTGCCTGCCGCGCCTTCCACGGCCTTGGGCTTGGCAGCGCCGAGCTTCAGGCGCACGGGGGTATCGCCCCAGATCTCTTCCAGGCGGTAGTACTGGCGGATGGCCGGCTGCATGATGTGCGCCACGGCGGCGCCGCAGTCCACGATGATCCACTCGCCGTTGTCCTCACCCTCGATGCGGGGCTTGCCGAAGCCCGCTTCACGCACCGCATCGCGCACGCTGGCCGCCAGCGCCTTGGTCTGGCGGTTGGAGGTGCCCGACGCCACGATCACGCGCTCGAACAGCGGCGAGAGGTGCTCGGTGTTGAACACCTGGATGTCTTGCGCTTTGACGTCTTCCAGGCCATCGACGATGGCGCGCTGGAGCTTGGTGACGTCTTTTTTGGCAGCGGATTCCGATTTGGAGGAGGTGGTCATCAGGCGTTTGTCTAAAAAGGATGGGGCCAATATAGCGTGCAACCCGGGCATCGGCCAATGCGGCGGGCCCGGGTGGCGATTCGGCCATCCCGCGCACATCAAGGGTGTTTTTGGCCTTCGGCGCTCATGGCATGAGCGCGAGCAGCTATTGAAATTATAGCTTTCGGCCTGTTTGCGAACGCACGGGCTGGGTTCAGAGCCAGTCCCGCCGCACCAGAAAGCGCCGCGTGAGCTCAGCCTCAGGCGAGCCCGGAGCCTCCTGGCGCTGGTACGACCAGCCCGCCATGGGCGGCATCGACAGCAAGATCGATTCGGTGCGCCCGCCCGACTGCAGGCCGAAGTGCGTGCCCCGGTCCCACACCAGGTTGAACTCCACATAGCGGCCGCGCCGGTAGCACTGGAACTCGCGCTGCCGATCACCGAACGGGATCGCCTGGCGCCGATGCACGATGGGCAGGTAGGCGCCCAGGAACGCGTCCCCCACGGACTGCACCATGCCCAGGCTGCGCTCGAAGCCCAGCTCGGAAAAATCGTCGAAGAAGATGCCTCCCACGCCACGCTGCTCGTTGCGGTGCTTGAGGTAGAAGTACTCGTCGCACCAGCGCTTGAAACGCAGGTACAGGCCCTCGCCGAAGGGGTTGAGCGCATCGCGGCAGGCTCGGTGAAAGTGCACCGCGTCTTCTTCGAAACCATAGTAGGGCGTGAGGTCCATGCCACCGCCGAACCAGCACACCGGCGCGCCTTCGGCCGGAGCCGCCACGATCATGCGCACGTTCATGTGCACCGTGGGCACATAGGGGTTGACCGGGTGGAACACCAGCGATACCCCCATGGCCTCGAACGGTGCGCCGGCCAGCTCGGGCCGGTGCTGCGTGGCCGATGGCGGCAGCGTGGCGCCCCGAACGTGCGAGAAGCCACAGCCCGCGCGCTCGAACACCCGGCCGCCCTCCAGAATGCGGGTGATGCCGTCGCCCTGCAGCGGTTCGCCCGGCGCCTTGCGCCACGCATCGTTCAGGAACCGGCCGCCACCGCGCGCTACAGGCCCTTCGATCTCTTCCAGGGCCGAGGTGATGCGTGCCTGCAGCCCTTCCAGGTAGGCCCGCACGCGGGTGGCCGTGTCGGCCGCGTTCAGGGCAGGCGTCGGTGCGGGTGCCGCCATCAGCTCTTCACCGCGCGGTGGCCGATGTCGCGGCGGTACTGCGCGCCATCGAAATGGATGCCACGGGCCACGTCGTACACACGCTGCTGCGCCTGCTTCACACTGTCGGCCAGCACGGTCACGCACAGCACGCGTCCGCCCGTGGTGTGCGGCACGCCGTCCTTCAGCGCCGTGCCGGCATGGAACACCATGGCTTCGTCGGCGTCCGCAGGCAGGCCAGTGATCGCATCGCCCTTGCGCGGATCTTCCGGGTAGCCGTGCGCGGCCATCACCACGCCCAGCGCGGTGCGGCGGTCCCATTGCAATTCGACCTGGTCAAGCTTGCCGTCCACCGCGGCGCCCAGCACATCGACGAAATCGCTCTTGAGGCGCATGAGGATCGGCTGTGTCTCGGGGTCACCCATGCGGCAGTTGAACTCCAGCGTCTTGGGGTGGCCGGTCGAATCGATCATCAGGCCGGCGTACAGGAAGCCCGTGTATGGAATGCCATCCTTTTCCATGCCACGGATGGTGGGCAGGATGATCTCGCGCATGGCGCGGGCGTGCACGTCGGCGGTGACCACGGGCGCGGGCGAATACGCGCCCATGCCACCGGTGTTGGGGCCCTGGTCGCCGTCCTTCAGGCGCTTGTGGTCCTGGCTGGTCGCCAGGGCGGTGACGTTCTTGCCGTCGCACAGCACGATGAAGCTGGCTTCCTCGCCTTGCAGGAACGCTTCGATCACGACGCGTGCGCCGCCTTCGTTGTGCGTCACGCCGTACTTGTTGTCCACCAGCATGAAGTCCACCGCGTCATGGGCCTCCTGCAGCGACATGGCCACCACCACGCCCTTGCCGGCCGCCAGGCCGTCGGCCTTGATGACGATCGGCGCTCCCAGCCGCTCCACGAAGGCATGGGCCGCCACCGGATCGGTGAAGGTGTCGTAGTCCGCCGTGGGAATGCCATGGCGGCGCATGAAGGCCTTGGAGAACGCCTTGGAGCTTTCGAGCTGCGCGGCAGCCTTCGTGGGCCCGAAGATGCGCAGTCCGTGCGCGCGGAATTCGTCCACCACGCCGGCGGCCAGAGGCGCCTCGGGGCCGACCACGGTGAGCGCGATCTTCTGCTCGTGCGCCCAGGCCCGCAGTTCGCGCACATCGGTGATGGCCACGTTCTCGAGCTTGGGATTCAGGGCCGTGCCGCCGTTGCCCGGCGCCACAAAGACCTTCGTGACCTTGGGAGACTGCGAAAGCTTCCAGGCCATGGCATGTTCACGGCCGCCGCCGCCAATCACGAGGACTTTCATACCGGACTCCGATGGGCCGCTGGCGGCAGGCAGGTGGGCCCTTCGGCGGGCAGGGGTCGATTGCAGAGGTTCAGGCTCATGTTCATAAGGCAGCGTTGTGATAGACCTCTTGCACGTCGTCCAGGTCTTCCAGCACGTCGAGGAGTTTTTGCATGCGCGCGGCGTCTTCGCCTTCGAGCTCGATGGTGTTTTCGGCGCGCATGGTGACCTCGGCCACCTCGGGCACCAGGCCGGCGGCCTCCAGCGCGTTCTTCACCGCTTCGAAATCGGCGTAGGCGGTGAGCACTTCGATGGCGCCGTCCTCGCCCGTGACCACATCCTCCGCGCCGGCTTCCAGCGCCACTTCCATCACCTGGTCCTCGCTGGTGCCCGGTGCGAAGATCAATTGGCCGCAGTGCTTGAACTGGAAGGCCACGGAGCCTTCGGTGCCCATGTTGCCGCCATGCTTGCTGAAGGCGTGGCGCACTTCGGCCACGGTGCGCACGCGGTTGTCGGTCATGGTGTCCACGATGATGGCCGCGCCGCCGATGCCGTAGCCTTCGTAGCGGATTTCCTCGTAGCTCACGCCTTCGGCATTGCCGGTGGCCTTGTCGATGTTGTACTTGATGCGGTCGGCCGGCATGTTCGCCGCCTTGGCCTTTTCGATGGCCAGACGCAACCGGGGATTGGCGGAGACATCGCCCCCGCCCGCCCGTGCCGCCACCGTGATCTCTCGAATGATCCGGGTCCAGATCTTGCCGCGCTTTTCATCCTGCCGACCTTTGCGGTGCTGGATGTTTGCCCATTTGCTGTGTCCTGCCACAGGAGTCCTTCTGGTATTGATTTAATCTACTGCCCGCGATTTTACTTTTGACGCACCCCACCCCACTCCGCACCCCGACGCCATGGCCGAACCTCTTCTCATTGCCAAGCATGGCACCACCGAATGCCATCTGCTGCCCGGCCTGGCCAACCGCCACGGCCTCATCACCGGTGCCACCGGCACGGGCAAGACGGTCACCCTGCAGACGCTGGCCGAAGGCTTCTCGCGCATCGGTGTGCCGGTGTTCATGGCCGACATCAAGGGTGACCTCACCGGCATCAGCCAACCGGGCAGTATCGGCGACAAGCTGGCGGCCACGCTCAAGGAGCGAGACCTTCCGCTGCCGGAGCCCCTGGCCTGCCCCACCACCCTGTGGGACGTGTTCGGCCAGCAAGGCCACCCGGTGCGCGCCACGGTGTCCGACATGGGCCCGCTGCTGCTGGGCCGCATGCTCAACCTGAACGAAACCCAGCTGGGCGTGCTCAACCTGGTTTTCAAGATCGCCGACGACAACGGCCTGCTGCTGCTCGACCTCAAAGACCTGCGGTCCATGCTCCAGTACGTCGGGGACAACGCCAAGGAATTCACGACAGGGTACGGCAATATCAGCGCCGCCAGCGTAGGCGCGATCCAACGGGGCCTGCTGCAGATCGAGCAGCAGGGTGGCACCCAGTTCTTCGGCGAGCCCATGCTCGACATCAACGACCTCATGCAGACGGTGGACGGGCGAGGTGTCGTGAACATCCTGGCCGCCGACAAGCTCATGAATTCGCCGCGCCTGTATGCCACCTTCTTGCTGTGGATGCTGTCGGAACTGTTCGAGCAGCTGCCCGAGATCGGCGACCCGGAAGTCCCTAAACTCGTCTTCTTCTTCGACGAGGCCCACCTGCTGTTCAACGAAGCGCCCAAGGTGCTCATCGAGCGCATCGAACTGGTGGTGCGGCTGGTGCGGTCCAAGGGCGTGGGCGTGTATTTCGTCACCCAGAACCCGCTCGACATTCCCGATAGCGTGCTGGCCCAGTTGGGCAACCGCGTGCAGCACGCGCTGCGCGCCTTCACGCCGCGCGACCAGAAAGCGGTGAAGGCCACGGCCACCACCATGCGCCAGAAGCCGGGCCTGGACATCGAAACCGCCATCACCGAACTGGCGGTGGGCGAGGCGCTGGTGAGCTTCCTGGACGCCAAGGGCCGGCCCAGCGTGACCGAGCGCGTGTTCGTGCTGCCCCCTGCCAGCCAGTTGGGGCCCATCACGCCCGCCCAGCGCCAGGCGTTGCTGGCCGGTTCGCTCGTCGCCGGCGTGTACGAGAAAGCCGTGGACCGTGAATCCGCCTACGAAAAGCTCCAGGGCCGCACCGAAGCCGCCGCCACGGCGCCCGCCGGCTCCAAGGGGGGCACCACCGACGGCGCGGGCGGCGGTGTCATGGGCGGGCTGAACGACGTGCTGTTCGGCTCGACCGGCCCACGCGGCGGCAAGCACGACGGGCTGGTGCAGACCATGGCCAAATCCGCCGTGCGCACCATGGGTACCTCGCTGGGCAAGGAGATCCTGCGCGGCGTGCTGGGCAGCCTGTTCGGCGGCCGCAAGCGCTGATGAATCCGCCCTCGCCAGAAAAACCAAGGAACCCTGCCATGATCGACCTGCACTACTGGACCACGCCCAACGGCCACAAGATCACGATGCTCCTCGAAGAGGCCGCATTGCCTTATCGCGTGCGGCCCGTGAACATCAGCCGGGGCGAGCAGTTCCAGCCCGACTTCCTGCGCATCGCACCCAACAACCGCATTCCCGCCATCGTGGACCATGCGCCCAAGGGGGGCGGCGAGCCCATTTCGGTGTTCGAATCCGGCGCCATCCTGCTGTATCTGTCCGACAAGACGGGAAAGTTCGTTCCCCAGGACCTGCGCGGCCGCACCGAAGCCCTGCAGTGGCTGTTCTGGCAAATGGGAGGCCTGGGTCCCATGGCGGGCCAGAACCACCACTTCACGCAATATGCGCCGGAGCCCATCGCCTACGCGATCGACCGCTACGTGAAGGAAACCGGGCGCCTGTATGGCGTGCTGGACAAGCACCTGTCCGATGGCCGCGAGTACATCGCCGGCACGTATTCCATCGCCGACATGGCCTGCTACCCCTGGATCGTTCCGCACGAGCGCCAGCGGCAGAACCTCAAGGACTTCCCGCACCTGGCGCAATGGTTCGAACGCATCCGCGAGCGACCCGCCACCGTACGGGCGTACGACCTGGTCCAGCGCATCAACACCGCCCCCACCGTGGACGAAGACGCGAAGAAGGTGCTGTTCGGGCAGGACGCCAGCACCGTGCGGCGCTGAAACCGCCCGCGCCTTCCAGCAGCGGCGTCAGACCCGGTCGCTGCGCGCCAGGTGGCTTTCCAGCCTGCGCAGCGCGCCGGTCAGCGCGAGCGTCATGATCCAGTAGGCCAGGGCAATCGCCAGATACGGCTCCCAGTAGCGCGAATAGGCCCCGGCCACGGTGCGCGCGGCATAGGCCATCTCGGCCAGGCCGATGGCGGAGATCAGCGAGGTGTCTTTCAGCAGCGCGATCGCGTTGTTGCCCAGCGGCGGCAGCATGCGGCGAAAGGCCTGCGGCAGCACCACGTAGCGCATCACCTGCCCGGGCGTGAAGCCCAGCGAGCGCCCCGCATCGGACTGCCCGCGCGCGATCGACTGGATGCCCGCGCGGAACACCTCCGAGATGTACGCGGCGGAATTGAGCGTGAGCGCCACGATCCCCGAGATCAGCGCGCCATGCTCCTGCTTGAGCGTGCGCGCGAAGTCGCCGGTCACCAGCAGGCCCGAGGTCGGATGGATGAACAGCGGCAGCACCGCGAAGTGCATCAGCAGGATCTGCACGAACAACGGCGTGCCGCGAAAGAAGCTCACATACACGGTGGATGGCCACCGCAGCAGATAGCGGCACACCCAGCTCAGCGGCGCATGGCGCGCCTGCGCCAGGCGGGCCAGCGCGAGCAACAGACCCCATGTGCCGCCCAGCAGCACGCACACCACCGTCACGCCGATCGTCATCCACGCGCCCTGGATGAACAGGTCCTTGTATTCCACCAGGATGTCCGGCCGGAACCAGCCAAACCACTCAACAGGCTCCATGGCCTCTTCCTCTCATTGGTCGCAGCGGGCTGGCAGGCGCCCGCAAAAACGGCCGCAGCGCGGCCGTGGTGTCATGCCGAAAAGCGGCGCGCCGCTCAGCGTGGCTTGTATTCCTTGCCGAACCACTTCTTGTAGATCTCGTTGTAGCTGCCATCGGCCCGTACGGCGGCCAGGCCGGCGTTGAGCTTGTCCTGCAGCGCCTTGTCGCCCTTCTTGACGACGATGCCGAAGCCCTCGACGGGGAACGCGGGGTCTTCCACCGTCTTCAGCGCGGCGTTCTGCGCCACGCGGTAGGCGATCACGCCGTTGTCGCCGATGGCCGCATCCACGCCGCCGCCCGCCAGTTCGGAAATGATGAGCGGCGTGCTTTCGAAGCGCCGGATGTTCGGGCTGGTCTTGCCGAACTCGCGCGAGGCCACGTCGTCCGCCGTGGAGGCATTCACCACGGCGATCTTCTTGCCTGCCAGGTCCTTCAGCGAGGCCACGGAGCTCGCCTTGGGCACGGCGATCAGCTGCTGCGCGGCAAAGTACGGCTCGGTGAAGTCGTAGCTCTGGCGGCGCTTGTCGTTGATGGTCACGCCGGAGATCACCAGATCCACATCGCCGTTGTTCAGCGCCGCGAAAATGCCGCTCCAGGGGGTGTTCACCACCTTGATCTTGAGCGACTGCTTCTTCGCGATGGCGTTGATGATGTCGATGTCGAAACCGACGATCTGCTTGTCCTTGTTCTCGAAGGCGAACGGCGCATAGGTGGCGCTGGAGGCCACGGTCAGCTCGCGGTCCTGCGCGTGGGCAGCCAGCGGAGCGGTCATTGCGGCAGCCAGGCCAAGGCCCAGGGCGAAAAGGCGGCGGGAGATTTGCATGGGGAGATGGGGCGGGAAAGCCCGGAAACAGGACCGGGAAGTATATCGGCCGGCCCCCCGTGCCTTCCTTGCGGTGCCGCCCAACGCCGCCGTCGCACAGGTGACGGCCGCCTTGGCGCCAACCCGCCTAGAGTGCGCCGCATGACCGATACCACCGACCTCCCCGCCCTCACCTGCTTTTCGCTCGCCATCACGGACCAGGTGGCGCATCTGGTGCTGAACCGGCCGGAGGCCCTGAACACCATGCACCCGGCGTTCTGGCGCGAGCTGGACACCGTGCTGGCGCGGCTGCACCGGTCGGGCGAGGCGCGCGCGCTCGTCATCAGCAGCACGGGCAAGCACTTTTCGGCCGGCATGGCGCTGGACACGTTCGGTGGCGCCATCGCCATGGACGACCAGAGCCCCGAAGGCCGCGCCGCCGTCTTCGACCTGCTGACCGACATGCAGGCCACGTTCACGCGTATCGAATCGCTGCGCATTCCCGTGATCGCCGCCATCCACGGCGGCTGCATCGGCGGCGCGGTGGACATGGTGACGGCCGCCTGCATCCGCTACGCCACGCAGGACGCGTTCTTCTGCATCCAGGAGATCAACATCGGCATGGTGGCCGACGTGGGCACGCTGCAGCGCCTGCCCAAGCTGATTCCACTGGGCATCGTCAAGGAGCTGGCCTATACCGGCCGGCGCCTGCTGGCACCACGCGCCCTGGCCTGCGGGCTGGTCAACGAACTGTTCGACACGCAGGCGGCGATGCTGGACGCGGCCCTGGCCTGCGCCCGCGAGATCGCCGCCAAGCCGCCGGTCGCCATCTGGGGCACCAAGCAGGCCGTGCACTATGCGCGCGACCACTCGGTGGACGACAGCCTGCGCCAGATGGGCTGGCTGCAGGGCGCGATCTGGAGCAACCGGCATGTGGGCGAGGCCGTGGACGCGATGCGTGGCAGGCGCGAGGGCGCCTTTCCTCCGCTCGCGCCGCTGCAGCGCTTCAGCGATGGAGGGTGAGCGATCGGTCCGCCCGGCCTGCGGGCTGCGACAGGCGGGCCTTTGCTATCAAATTCCATAGCTGCCTGCGCTTGCTGGGCTTGCGCTGCAGCCCATTTCGGCGCTCCGCCGCTCGCTGGCGGGCTATGATGCGTGCTCTTTCCGATCCCGTCTACGCGAGGACGCAGCCATGCCTACGCACATCCCGGCCCTGCCCACCTACACCGACGTCGCCGACGCGGCCCATCGGCTCCAGGGCGTCGCGCACCGCACGCCCGTGGCGCGCTCCAGCACGGCGGACCAGCAGTGCGGCGCCCAGCTCTTTTTCAAGTGCGAGAACCTGCAGCGCATGGGCGCCTTCAAGTTCCGCGGCGCCTACAACACCCTGGCGCAGTTCGACGCCACCCAGCGCGAAGGCGGCGTGCTGGCTTTTTCTTCCGGCAACCACGCGCAGGCCATCGCCCTCTCGGCCCGCCTGCTGGACATGCCCGCCCTGATCGTCATGCCCGAGGATGCGCCCACCGCCAAGATGGCTGCCACGCGCGAGTACGGCGCCCAGGTCGTCACCTACAACCGCTTCACCGAAGACCGCGAAGCCATCAGCCACCGGCTCGCGCAGGAGCGCGGCATGACCCTGGTGCCGCCGTTCGACCATCCGCACGTCATCGCCGGCCAGGGTACCGCCGCCAAGGAGCTGCTCGAAGAAGTGCCCGACCTCGACTACCTGTTCGTTTGCCTGGGCGGCGGCGGATTGCTGTCCGGCAGCCTTCTGGCCGCGAAGGCGCTGGCCCCGGACTGCCAGGTGATCGGCGTGGAGCCGGCCGCCGGCAACGACGCCCAGCAATCGCTGCGCGCCGGCCGCATCGTGCGCATCGACACGCCCCACACCATCGCCGACGGCGCGCAGACCCAGGCACTGGGCAGCATCACCTTTCCCATCATCCAGCGCGACGTGGCCGACATCGTCACCGCCACCGACGAGCAGCTGGTGCAGGCCATGCGCTTCTTCGCCGAGCGCATGAAGATCGTCGTGGAGCCCACCGGCGCCCTCGCCTTCGCGGGCGCCCTGCATGGCGGCGTGGACCTGCATGGCAAGCGCGTGGGCATCATCGTGAGCGGCGGCAACGTCGACCTGGCGCGGTACGCACGCTTTCTGGCAGACTGATCCGCGCCCCGCGCCGCCCCTGGGCGGCGACGCACGCACCTTTTCTTTCCCCTGCCCCCTGCAGACCGGTTTTCCAGCTTTTCACTTTCCCAACAAGAGGCCCCAGCCCATGAGCAATGTCCACGTCATCACCCATCCCCTGGTCCAGCACAAGCTGACCCTGATGCGCAAGAAGGACGCCAGCACCAACAGCTTTCGCCGCCTGCTCGGCGAACTCAGCACCCTGATGGCCTACGAGGTCACGCGCGACATGCCGCTGCAGGACGTGCAGATCGAAACCCCGCTGGAAACCATGACGGGCCAAGTGATCGACGGCAAGAAGCAGGTGCTCGTGTCCATCCTGCGCGCCGGCAACGGCTTTCTGGACGGCATGCTCAACGTGATCCCGGGCGCCCGCGTGGGCCACATCGGCCTGTACCGCGACCCGCAGACACTGCAGCCGGTCGAGTACTACTTCAAGATGCCGTCCGAAATGGAAGAGCGCGACATCATCGTCGTGGACCCCATGCTCGCCACCGGCAACTCCGCCGCGGCCGCGGTGGACCGCCTGAAGAAACTCAACCCCCGCTCGATCAAGTTCGTCTGCCTGCTGGCCGCACCGGAAGGCGTGGCCACCTTGCAAAAGGCCCATCCCGACGTGCCGATCTACACCGCCGCGATCGACCGCGAACTGAATGACCACGGCTACATCCTGCCCGGGCTGGGCGATGCCGGGGACCGGATCTTCGGGACGAAATGAATCACGGGGTGAATGACTGGCGCGCATTTTGCATGCGCTGCTGGCTTCCTGCATCGACCTCTTTTCCCCTGCAAAAGGACGCTCCATGACCTCTCGCCGCCTCTTCACCGGCCGCCTGTTCTGCACCTCCCTGGCCATCTCCGCCACCCTGGGCCTGGCGCCCACGCTGGCCTTCGCGCAGGCCAAGCTGAAGGTGGCGGCGATCTACACGGTGCCCTATGAACAGCAATGGGTGAGCCGCATCCACAAGGCGCTCAAGGCGGCGGAAACGCGTGGCGAGATCGAATACAAGAGCAGCGAGAACGTGGCCAATGCCGATTACGAGCGCGTGATGCGCGAGTACGCCACCGGGGGCAACCAGCTGATCTTCGGCGAGGTGTTCGGCGTGGAGGCCGCCGCGCGCAAGGTGGCCAAGGACTTTCCCAAGACGGCCTTCGTGATGGGCTCCTCGGGCAAGCCGCAGGCGCCCAATTTCAGCGTGTTCGACAACTACATCCAGGAGCCGGCCTACCTGTCCGGCATGGTGGCGGGCGGCATGACCCGCACGAACAAGATCGGCATGGTGGGCGGCTTTCCGATTCCGGAGGTCAACCGCCTGATGCACGCCTTCATGGCCGGCGCGAAGGAGGTGAACCCGAAGGCCGAGTTCACCATCACCTTCATCAACAGCTGGTTCGACCCGCCGAAGGCCAAGGAGGCGACCTTCGCCATGATCGACAAGGGCGCCGACGTGCTGTATGCCGAGCGTTTCGGCGTGTCCGACGCCGCCAAGGAAAAGGGCAAGCTGGCCATCGGCAATGTGATCAACACGCAGGCCCAGTACCCGGACACGGTGGTGGCCTCGGCGCTGTGGCACATGGAGCCCAGCGTGGACCGCGCGATCGCGCTGGTCAAGGAAGGCAAGTTCGCCGCCGAGGACTACGGCCCCTATTCGATGATGAAGCACAAGGGCTCCGAACTCGCGCCGCTGGGCACGTTCGAGAAGAAGGTGCCGGCCGAGGTCGTGGCCAAAGTGAAGGCCAGGGAGGCCGACATCCTGGCGGGCAAGTTCACCGTGAAGGTGGACGACAGCCAGCCCAAGTCCACGGCCAAGTGATGCGCGCGCGCTGCGCCGGGCGGAGCACGCCGCGTGGGTGAGCCCGCCGCCTGCCCGCCGTCGGCCGAGGCCGGGCCGCCCGTGCTGCGCCTTCGCGGCATCACCAAGCGGTTCGGCCCGCTGGTCGCCAACGATGGCATCGACCTGACCCTCGCCCGGGGCGAGGTGCTGGCGCTGCTGGGCGAAAACGGCGCGGGCAAGTCCACGCTGATGTCGATCCTCTTCGGCCACTACCGGGCCGATGCGGGGCACATCGAGGTCTTCGGCCAGCCGCTGCCGCCGGGCCAGCCCCGCGCGTCGCTGGCGGCCGGCATCGGCATGGTGCACCAGCACTTCACGCTGGCCGACAACCTGAGCGTGCTCGATAACGTGATGCTGGGCAGCGAGCCGCTGTGGCAGCCGTTCTCGCGCCGGGCCGCGGCCCGCGCGCGGCTTCTGGACGTCTCGGCCCGGTTCGGCCTGCCGGTGGTGACCGATGCCCGCGTGGGCAGCCTCTCGGTGGGCGAACGGCAGCGCGTGGAAATCCTGAAAGCGCTGTACCGCGGCGCCCGCATCCTGATCCTGGACGAACCCACCGCGGTGCTCACGCCGCAGGAGAGCGAGGCGCTGTTCCACACCCTGGCCCAGATGGTGGCGCAGGGCCTGTCGATCGTGTTCATCAGCCACAAGCTGGGCGAGGTGCTGCGCGTGTCGCACCGCATCGCCGTGCTGCGGCAGGGCCGGCTCGTGGCCGAGGCGCCCGCGCGGGGCACCACGCAGGGCCAGCTCGCGCAGTGGATGGTGGGCCATGCGGTGGAGATGGCCGCGCGCAGCCCGGCCCGCGCGGTGGGTGCGCCGGTGTGCACCCTGGACGACGTGCGGACGCAGGCGTCGGCGCGGTCGGCGCACGACGCGCTGCAGGGCGTGAGCCTCACGCTGCATGCGGGCGAGATCGTGGCCATCGCGGGCGTGTCGGGCAATGGCCAGGTGGCGTTGGCCGATGTGCTGTGCGGCGTGCGTGCCCCCACGGGCGGCACCGCCACGCTGCTGGGCGCCCCGCTGGCCGCCCGGCCCACCCGGCTGGTGGCACAGGGCGTGGCCCGCATTCCTGAAGACCGCCATGCCGTGGGTGTGGTGGGCGATTTGCCGGTGTGGGAGAACGCGGTGTCCGAGCGCCTGTCCAGCCGATGGTTCTCGCGCGGCGCGTTCGCCGGCTTCTGGATACGGCGCGGCGTGGCGCGCCAGCATGCCCGGCGCGTGGCCGAGATGTTCGACGTGCGCGGCGGCGGGCTGGACGCGCCGGCGCGGTCGCTGTCGGGCGGCAACATGCAAAAACTCATCCTGGGCCGGGCCCTGCTGCCGCCGGGCGACGGAACGCAACCGGCCCCCCGCCTGATCGTGGCGCACCAGCCCACCTGGGGCCTGGACATCGGCGCGGTCACGTTCGTGCAGCGGCAGCTGGTGGCGGCGCGCGATGCCGGCGCGGCCGTGCTGCTGGTCTCCGACGACCTGGACGAGGTGCTGGCGCTGGGCGACCGCGTGGCGGTGATGCACGCCGGGCACCTGAGCGAAGCCCGCCCCGCCGAGGGCTGGACGCGCGAGGCCATCGGCCTGGCCATGGCCGGAGCAGACCCCGGCGGGGCCCGCGGCAGCGCCGACGCCGCACCGGCCACCGTGGCGCCCGCGCCTGAAAGCGACACCCCATGAGACTGGAAAAACGCGAGCGCACTTCGGCGCTGGCCTATGTGGCGGCCCCGGTCGGCGCGGTGGCCTTCACCCTGCTGGTGAGCGCCCTGCTGGTGCTGTGGGCCGGCGCCCCCGTGGGGCGCACCTACGCGCTGCTGGCGCAGGGCGCGTTCGGCTCGGTGTTCGCGCTGACCGAGACCTTGACGCGCGCCACGCCGCTCATCCTGACGGGGCTGTCCGCGGCCGTGGCGTTCCGCGCGCGGCTCTTCAACATCGGCGCGGAGGGCCAGCTGTATGCCGGCGCGATCGCGGCGGTGGCGGTGGGCGGCATGCATGGCGGCACCGGCCTGCAATGGCCCGTGCCGGTGCTGTTTCCGCTCATGATGCTGGCCGCCGCGCTGGCCGGGGCCGCCCTGCTGCTGGGGCCGGCGCTGATGAAGGCGCGGCTCGGCGTCGACGAGGTGGTGACCACGCTGCTGCTGAACTTCGTGATGCTGCTGC
Source organism: Acidovorax sp. BLS4 (assembly GCF_032929295.1). Lineage (NCBI taxonomy): Bacteria > Pseudomonadati > Pseudomonadota > Betaproteobacteria > Burkholderiales > Comamonadaceae > Acidovorax > Acidovorax sp. BLS4. Next base: position 1,925,832 of record NZ_CP136797.1, on the reverse strand, counting down.
TGGTGTCCGCTCTGCTCGACGGTCCGATGAAAGACCCCCTCGCCCTCGGCTGGCCGCAAAGCGTGGCGCTGCAAGGCGAGCTGGAACTGTCGCGCCTGGTTCCGCAGACGCGGCTGCACACCGGCCTGCTGTGGGCCGTGGGGCTGGCCGTGCTGCTGTGGGCGCTGCTCACGCGCACGGTGCCGGGTTTCGAGATCCGCGCGGCGGGGGCCAATGCCCGCGCGGCGGCGTTCGCCGGCGTGCCGATCACGCGCACGGTGGTGCTGGTGGCCCTGCTCTCGGGCGGCCTGGCAGGGCTGGCAGGCGCCATCGAGGTGGCGGGCCGCACCAGCTACGTGACGCTGGACATGTCGCCAGGCTATGGCTACAGCGGCATCGTGATCGCCATGCTGGCGGGCCTGCACCCGCTGGGCGTGGTGGCCGCGGGCGTCTTCGTGGCGGGGGTGCTCGTGGGGGCGGACAGCATGAGCCGCGCGGTGGGTGTTCCCACCTACATCGCCGACGTGATCGTGGCGGCCTCGCTGATCGCGGTGCTGGTGGCGGGGCTGCTCGCGCAGTACCGGGTGCGCTGGAAGTGATGGAGGAGCATGCCATGACCGATTTCAAGCCGAATCGCCCCCATGCCCTAGTCAAAATTGCCCTCAATGCTATTAAAAAAATAGCAAATACCCAAAAGGCGCCGCCCGCATGACCGAGCTGATGGACATCCTGGCCAACCCGGCGTTCTGGATCGCCACGCTGCGGGTGGCCACGCCGCTCGTCCTGGGCACGCTGGGCGTGCTGCTGTGCGAGCGCGCAGGCGTTTTGAACCTGGGCATCGAGGGGATCATGGTCGCGGGCGCCTTCACGGGCTGGCTCACGGTGTATGCCGGCCATGGCCTGTGGACCGGCGTGCTTGTGGCCGCGCTCACCGGGGCGGCCTTCGGGCTGCTGCACGCCTGGCTGACCGTGGGGCTCGCGCTGTCGCAGCACGTGTCGGGGCTGGGCATCACGCTGCTGGCCACCTCGCTCAGCTACTACGGCTACCGCGTGGGCTTTCCGAAGGTGACCACGCCCCCCACGATCGAGCCGTTCGCGCCCATGGCCTGGCTGGGCATTCCCATCCTGTCGGCCCAGACGCCACTCACGCTGCTGGCCCTGCTGCTGGTGCCGCTGCTGGCCTGGGTGCTGCTGCGCACCCCGCTCGGGCTGGCGGTGCGCATGGTGGGCGAGAACCCCCAGGCGGCCGAGGGCCAGGGCATTCCGGTGGCGGCCACGCGCACCGCTTCGGTGGTGGCGGGCTCCGCGCTGATGGGGGTGGCGGGGGCGTTTCTCACGTTGTCGGCGTTCAATGCGTTCTTCTTCAACATGGTGAATGGGCGCGGCTGGATCTGCGTGGCGCTGGTGGTGTTCGCCTCGTGGCGGCCCGGAAAGGCGCTGCTGGGCGCGCTGCTGTTCGCCTTTTTCGATGCGCTGCAGCTGCGGCTGCAGCAGGCGGGCGATGCGTGGCTGCCGTATCAGGTGTACCTGATGCTGCCCTACCTGCTGTCGATCCTGGCGCTGGTGCTGGTGGCCCGCAAGGCGGCGTATCCACAGGCGCTGATGAAGCCCTACCGCAAGGGCGAGCGGTAGCGAACCTTGGGCGACCGGACCTTGGCCCCCTCTCCTCTCCCATAACATCGGCGCATGCCGACACCCCAGCCCCCGGACACCTTCGTCCCCATCGCCCCGGAGTCCCTGGCCACGCCGCGGCTGCGCCTTCGGCCCTGGACCGCCGCCGACCGCACGCCCTTCGCCGCGATGAATGCCGACCCGGCGGTGATGGCGCACTTTTCCGCGCCGCTGACCCGCGACGCCAGCGATGCCATGGCCGACCGGATCGAGGCGCTGATCGCGCAGCGCGGCTGGGGTTTCTGGGCCGCGGATTGCCTGCAGGGCGACAGCGGCCCGCGCTTCATGGGCTTTGTGGGCCTGCACACGCCCTCGGCCGAACTGCCCTTCGCGCCGTGCGTGGAGATCGGCTGGCGGCTCGCCCGGCCCTTCTGGGGCCAGGGCCTGGCCAGCGAGGCGGCGCGCCTGGCGCTGCGGGCAGGCTTCGAAGACTTGGGCCTGGCGGAGATCGTATCGTTCACCACCCTGGGCAACCAGCGCTCGCGCGCGGTGATGCAGCGCCTGGGCATGCGCGAAAGCCCCACCGAAGCGTTCGACCACCCGGCCGTGCCGGTGGGCCACCCGGTGCGGCCGCATTGCCTGTACCGGCTCGCCCGCACCGACTGGCACGCCGGCACGCATGGCGGCTGAAGGGCCCCGGCCTCCCATGGAACGCCCCCTGCTGCCCGCCTGCCCCACCGCGGTGTGGCTGCCGCCCACGGTGCTGGAACGCTGGCAGCACCAGGGCACCGAAGCCGGCGTGACCTGCGTGCTGCCCGACGGGTGCCGCGACCTCATCGTGCAGATCGACGCCCACGGTGCCGTGCACTGGATGGTGTCGCATTTGCCGCAGCAGGCCTACGGCGTGCCCGCCAGCGCCGGCGAGGACTGGCTGGGCTTTCGACTGCATCCCGGCGTGGGGGTGGATGCCGACGCGCTGCTGCAGTCGGTGCAGGCCATCGACCTGACCCGCGATCCGGCCGAGACCGCCGCCCGCGTGCACGCGGCTCTAGCCGACTTCACGCGGTGCGACGCGCACGTGCAGGAGGCACTGGCCGCCCTGGGGCAGGCCCCGACCGTGGGGGCCGCCGCACGGGCGCTGGGCGTGTCGGAGCGCACGCTGGAGCGGCTGATCCGCACAGCAACCGGCGAGTCCCCACGCTACTGGCGCGCCCTCGCACGGGTGCGCCGAGCGGCCCAGGCCCTGGCGGGCGATGGTGGCCCGCCCCTGGCCGCCATCGCGGCGGACCATGGCTACGCCGACCAGGCGCATTTCGGCCGCGAATGCCGGCACTGGCTAGGACAGACGCCCGCCCGGCTGAGGGCATCGAAGGACCTGCTGGCCTCCGTGCAGTCCAGCGGCTACGGCTGAACGCTGCCTTGCCATCGGCCACATCGAGCCAGCCGCTTTGAACGGCGCAGCGCCGCCCAAGCGCCGCTCCCCCGTCAGTTGCCCGCGCCCATCGGCGTGCACAGCTCCAACAGAAAGCCGTTGCAGTCGTGCACATAGGCCACCGTCTGGCCCCAGGGCATGGACTCTGGGGCCTGCACCAGGGTGGCGCCAGCCTGGATCGCGCGGTCCACGGCCGCGGCGACATCGGCCGTGGTGAAGGCGATCTCGCACTGGGGCGCGCCCGCCACCGCCCGCTGCGGGTTCTTGCCCAGCTGGGCCATCAGTTGGAGCGACGAGAACGCCAGCGCGGTGGCGCCGGTGTCCATCTCGCCGAAATCGCCCGCCTCGTGCACGAAGCGGCGCGAAAGACCGAACGCGGCCTCGTAGAAAGCGACGGTGCCGGGCACGTCCTCGACGTAAAGAATGGTGTAGCCGAACTGCATGGGGTCTCCTTCAGCAAAAGACAGGGTGGATCGAACGTGCCCGCAGCATAGGCGGCCTTTTCCGCGCGGTCTGGAAGAAATCCGACATGGGCCGTTGTCCCGGCTGGCGCACCCGGCCCGGCTATCAGGCTGCGCAACGGTACCCCCCGCGGCCTACACTGGCAGGCCCGGTGGCGCCGCGGGCAAGCCTTTTGCATGCCGGCCTGCACCGCTTCCGCCAACCTCCCTCTCACCCTTGTCCGGCCCCACAAACCATGCTCGACCTGCTCATCCACAACGCCACCCTGCCCGATGGCCGCACGAACGTTTCCGTGGCCGTGCAGGACGGGCGCATTGCCGAAGTGACCGAGGGCCTGCAGGCCCCGGCGCACGAGACCGTCGATGCGGGCGGCCTTCTGCTGAGCCCGCCGTTCGTCGATGCGCACTTCCACATGGACTCGACCTTGAGCTACGGCCAGCCCCGCGTGAACGAGAGCGGCACGCTGCTGGAGGGCATCGCGCTGTGGGGCGAACTGAAGCCCCAGCTCACGCACGAGGCCATCGTGGAGCGGGCGATGCACTACTGCGACTGGGCGGTGGCGCGCGGCCTGCTGGCCATCCGCTCGCACGTGGACACCAGCGACCCGCGGCTGCTGCCCGTGCACGCGCTGCTGGACGTGAAGCGCCGCGTGGCGCCCTACCTCGACCTGCAGCTGGTCGCCTTCCCGCAGGACGGCGTGCTGCGCGCCGCGGGCGGCCTGGACAACCTCCAGCGCGCGCTGGACCTGGGCGTGGACGTGGTGGGCGGCATTCCCCATTTCGAACGCACCATGGCGCAGGGAGCGGAAAGCGTGCGCATCCTGTGCGAGCTGGCCGCCGATCGGGGCAAGCGGGTGGACATGCACTGCGACGAGACCGACGACCCGCTCTCGCGCCACGTCGAAACGCTGGCTTTCGAAACCCAGCGCCTGGGCCTGCACGGCCGGGTGACGGGCTCGCACCTCACCTCCATGCACAGCATGGACAACTACTACGTGAGCAAGCTCATCCCCCTGATGGCCGAGGCGCAGCTGGGGGTGGTGGCCAACCCGCTCATCAACATCACCCTCCAGGGCCGCCACGACACCTACCCCAAGCGCCGCGGCATGACCCGCGTGCCCGAGTTGATGGCCGCGGGCCTGACGGTGGCCTTCGGCCACGATTGCGTGATGGACCCGTGGTACGGGGGCGGCAGCGGCGACATGCTGGAGGCCGCCCACATGGGCCTGCACGTGGGGCAGATGACCGGCCAGCAAGCCATACGCCAGTGCTTCGAGGCAGTGACCACGAACCCGGCCCTGCTGCTGGGCCTGGAGGGCTATGGCCTGCAGGCCGGCTGCCATGCCGACTTCGTGCTGCTGCATGCGCGCGATCCGGCCGAGGCGATCCGGCTGCGCGCCACGCGCCTGGGGGTGTGGCGGCGCGGCCGGCGGGTGGCGGGCAGCCCGGCGCCCGTGGCGGCGCTGCATCTGCCCGGCCGGCCCGGCCACGCGGACTTCCTGCGCGGCTGAAGGGCGCGCGGGCTGCACCGCCGCAGCCCGGTTTCCCGCTGGCCCTGTCGCCTTATTGCCTTATTCAGCGGCGGCGGGCGCCGCAGGCGGTGCGCACGGGGCGTCGGCCGAGACCGGATAGCCCACGATGTCCGTCAGCGCTGGATACCCGCTGATGGCGTGCGACGCGAGCCGGCCGCCCATGGTCGCGCCCTCGGCGCTGCCCACATTCAGCCCGGTGTAGATCCAGTCGCCCGCCAGCACGAGGTTGCTGAAGCCCGACTCCCACGCCTTGAGCCGCGCGGCGGTACTGCCCGGCGGGCTGATCACGTAGCGCTCGGACGGGTCGATGTTGGCGCGCCAGAACTGCTGGTCGAAGCGCTGCACGCCCAGCCCGGTGTTGGCCGGGTCGTGGTCCTGCAGCAGGCTGAAATCCATGCCCGTCGGGTCGCCCGGCGGCGAGACCACGTTGGTCGTGGATTTCGGCAGCAGCGGTCCCATGCACACCTGCAGGTACTGGATGCACTGGGCCTTCACCCGGGCGTGGGCCCGTGCGGGGTAGCCGGTGTCGGTCAGGGGCGGCGGCGGCTCGTAGTCGGCCATGGCGCCCGAGAAGTACCACAGCGATTTGGGCATCTGGCTGGCCGGCCACGACTCCCACTGCAGCAGGTGGGTGAAGTCCACCTGCCCATCCAGCGGGTTCATGTAGGTGGCGCCGATCACCGTGTCGGTGGGGTTCTTGAGGGGAATGTCCCAGCCCAGATCGGTGGTGCTGCGGTTCAGCCAGACCTGCATGGTCTGCGTCTGCACGGTGGGCACCTTCTCGACCATCGCGCGCCATTCGGGACGCGCGGCCAGCAGCTCCTTGCACAGGTAGGGCACGGCACCCACCGCGATGGCCAGCACCACCTGATCGAAGTCTTCGCCGGCCTTCAGGGTCTTCTGGCCCACGTTCTTCCAGGGCGTCCAGTACGACTCCAGGTCGATGTCCTGCTCGCGCAGCGCATCGCCTTCCACCAACTGGTCGTAGCAGGGGCCGGACGGCCACGCTGGCAGGCCTTCGATCGGCACGAGCGGTTCGTAGGGCGCATCCGGCTTCACCAGGGTGGCCTGCACGCCCATCTGCACGGCAGCCACCGACTGGCCGTCCGCCGACAGCGCGAGGTTTTCGACCTTGTGGAAGAACTCGAACTGCACGCCGCGCTGGCGCAGCACCAGGTACAGCGGCGCGATCACCGTCTCGCCCGTGCCCGCCGCGAACAGCCAGGCGAATGCACCCATGTACGCATAGCTGCGCAGCGACCAATGCAGGTAGGCGCCTGCCGCCATGCTGGCGGTGCGGGCCGTATCGCCCTGCGGGTACTGGTAGGACAGGTTGACCGTGTTGAGCGCGAGCGGGGACGACACCGTCATCACCGAAGCGCCGTGGCGCGCCAGCCAGTCGCTGAAATTCTCGTTGTCGATCACATCGAAGCCGCGCTCGATGATGCGGTCGGCCAGCACGCCGCGCACGATGGCCATCAGGTATTCGAGCAGGATGTACAAGCGCCGCAGGTCGTCGTTCTCGTCGATCAGGCCTTTGAGCCGCGCGTGCAGCCAGTCCCACACCTGGTCAAGCACGGGGTGGCTGGTGCCCAGCTCGGCGTTCTCGTCGAGGATCGCGGTCTGCAGGCGTTCCAGGATGTCCTGGCCGGCGCGCAGCTCCAGCTTGTGGATCTCGCTCAGGCCGGGCGTGGCTTCGGGGTCGATCAGGCCCTGGGTGGTCTCGATCAGCCCACCGATCCACTGGCGGATGGTCTGCAGGGACGAGGCATCGTCCGGAGTCAGCGAATTGGTCGGCACGGTCATGGGCCAGCGCTTGAAGCCGCCGTTCTCGAATTCCCACATCAGCACGAAGCTCTCGGGAATGAAAGCCTGCTCGAACGTGGCCAGTTTGGCATCCGCCGGGCGGCCCAGGGCCTTGTAGCAGTCGGCCATGATCGGCAGCGCGTTGTAGTAGCTGCCCAGGAACCCGTGGATGCCGTGCTCCTCGATGCGGTTGTTGGGCCCCCGCTTGGTGGCGCACTTGCCGCCGAGCCGCCAGCCCATCTGGTACACCGTGATGGCGTATTTTTCCTGCCAGCCGGGCTGGCTGGTCAGCTCGTAGGCCGCCGTCAGGGCGGCGAGGCCACCCCCCAGGATGGCGATTTTCTGGGGTGCATTCGCTTCAGACATACCGTTTCCCTCTCTCTTTTGGATTGCCGATGGTTGGGTTTCTCATGGACTGCCGGTGGGAGGCGCGCCTTACTCGCTCCAGCCCGCCTGCCGCAGGCAGTCGGTGTAATGGTTCAGGTGCGCTTCGTCCACGAAGGGGTGGCCGGCCTTCAACGCCTGCAGGGAGTACGGGCCGAACTTCTGCGCCTGCCGCAGGGTTTGCTGCCCGTCTTCCGGGCGGCCGGACGCGACCTGGCACGCGGCCAGCAGGTAGTGGTTGAAGAACCAGTCCGGACGCTTGGACAGCGCCTGCAGGGCGAAGCCCAGCGCGGCCTGGTAATCGCCCTCGATGAAGCTCGCCAGCGCCCGTGTGCGGATCCACAGGCTCAGGTGGGGATCGAGCGGGCTGGCCTCGCAGGCCTGCAATGCGTAGCTCGCGGCCTCCTGCGTGCGCCCGCAAAACGCCAGCAGGCGCCCCAGTTCGCCCGCCGCGGCGGCGAACTGCGGATAGATCGACAGGGCATGCTCCTGCTCGGAAATCGCCTGCGGAAAATTGCGCGAGAACGAAAGCACCGTGCCCAGCGTGAAATGGGCGAAGGCATCGGTGTCGTCGTGGCTCACCGCCTGCAGGGCATGGCGGTTGGCCTCGGCGATGTCCATGCGGGCGGATTCGGACCAGCCGGCCCACACCCGCGACATCAGGATGAATGCCAGCAGGGCCAGGGCCGGGGGATCGTCGGGCTTGGTGTCCAGCGCCTTTTGCGCGAAGTACTCCGCCTTCTCCATGTGGTCGCGCGTGGAGCGCCAGAAATGCCAGCGCGCGCGCATCAGCAGTTCCCAATGCTCGCGGTCGCGGGGCGTGGTCTGGCTGCTGACCCATTCCTCGCGCCGCAGGTACACCGGCTCGATGGCGCTCACGATGGCCGCCGATATCTCGTCCTGCACCTGAAAGAGGTCATCCACCGGCCGGTCGAAGCTCTGCGCCCAGATGGTTTCGTTGCGCGGCCCGTCGATCAGCTCCGCGGTCACGCGCAACCGGTTGCCGTTGAACCGGATCAGGCCTGACACGAGGTAGCGCACCCCCAGCTCCTGGCTGATGGTGCCGTTGGGCGGCAGCGGATGCCGGTAGCTCACCGAGGAGCTGCGGGCGATCACGTACAGCCAGCGCGAGCGGGACAGGCGGTTGATGATGTCCTCGGCCATGCCGTCGGCCAGGTAGCCGTCATCGGCGAGGCCGCCCGCCACACCGAACGGCAGCACCGCCACCGAGCGGGAGGCACTGGACACCATGGCGACCGGCAGCGGCTCAGGCACCTGGGTGCCACTGGCCACCGGCGCGACACGCGCGACGAACCGGTAGCCCTGCCCCGGGATGGTCATGATCAGGTCGGAGCCCAGCAGCTTGCGCAGCGAGGACACATGCACCTGCAGGTTGTTTTCCTCCACCACCATGCCCGGCCAGACGAGGTTGAACAGCTCCGATTTGGTCACCAGCGCGCCGGCTTTGTGAACCAGGGCGCACAGCACATCGAAAGCGCGGGCTCCCAGCAGGACAGGCTTACCGTGGGCCAGCAACTGGCGCTCGTGGACCCTCAGCGTGAAGTGGGAAAACGTGAATTCAGTGGTCATGGCCCGCAAGTTCTTGTCGCCTCTAACAACCCAGCCTCCCCGGCGGGTCTCTCACTCTACACCAAGATTGTTTCAGAACGCTTCAGGTTTTCCAAGGCCGCGTTAAGGGCAATAAAAGGGGGCGAAGAACAAAATCCGCCCACTCATGAATCGCAACCGAGGGGGATTTTTAAGCGGCGTCAAAAACGCCATTAAAAAAATAATCGAGGGGCGTCATGAGAAAGCAACCGGCCACGCAATCTTGCTGAAGCCGGTATTTTGTTCAGAGAAAACAAACCCTCTAGGAAACATAATGTCCGACTGTAATTGCAACCAAAACAACGCCCAAGACGAATCGACCCACGTGCCGAACTTCACGGCTGTGGGTTTCGCCGAGGGCAGCAGCCACGCACCTGCACTGCGCAGCAACGCTGCCGGCGCTCCCAACCTGGAAGGCGTGGAAGCGCTGAAACTGTCCGTCTGCGTGGGCGCCAGCTACAACCCGACCACCAACCAGATCTGCTTCTCGGTGCCCATCTACGGCAATCTCTGCATTACCTCTCCGATCCACATTCCCGTCGGTGGCCAACTGAAGGCATGCGCGCAGACTTGCGGCTCTTTCATTCCCACAGGCCTGAAAGTCACCATTTACCTCAACGGCAATCCCATTTACAGCGGCACGGTGGTGGGCCGCTGCTGATTTGCCACCAAGGGAGGGGCCGAATCAAAAATCAAATCAATTCGGCCATTTTTCATTACGCAGGAGAAAAACCATGGCTTCATGCAGCCCTTTCAATGTGAACTTCACGGGCAGTGCCCAGGACCTGTTCGTCAAGATCGCCGCCCTCATTCACCAGAATGGCGGCGTCATCTCGGGCGGTCCCGCGGGTGGCAGCTTTTCGGTGGGCACGCCACTGGGCACGGTGGCTGGCACGTTTTCGGTGAACGGCCAGACCTGCACCGTGACGATCACCCAGCGGCCGTTCTTCCTGCCCTGCAGCACCATCCAGTCGTTCGTGCAGTCGCACATTCCGACCGTGGTGCAGTCCAACATCCTGGACTTCTGAAGCGTCTCCTGGCGCATTGAAAAAGCCGCCCCGGCCTCACGGCCGGGGCGGCTTTCTTTTGGAAAGGCAGGCGTGCCGGAGGCGCTCAGCCCGCTAGCGCCACGAACACGTTCTGCACGTCGTCGTTGCCGTCGATGGCGGCCAGAAACGATTCGACTTCTTCCAGTTGCTCCGCGCTGAGATTGGCCGGGTTCACTGGGTTCTTGGGCCGGTAGCCCAGCTTGGCCGACAGCACCGTGAATCCCTGCGCCGGCAGCGCGCGGCACACCAGGTCCAGATCAGTGGGATCGGTCCAGAACGTGGTGTTGCCCTCTTCCTCGCCGGGCTCAAAATCCTGGGCGCCCGCCTCGATGGCGGCCATTTCGGGGTCCGCATCGGCAGACGCCGGCTCGGCCTCGATGATGCCCACATGGTGGAAGTCCCAGGCCACGGAGCCGGACGTGCCGAGTTGGCCCTTGCGAAAAAGCACGCGCATTTCCGGCGCCGTGCGGTTCACGTTGTCGGTGAGGCACTCCACCATCACCGCCACCTGGTGCGGGGCGAAGCCTTCATAGATCACGCGCTCGTAATTGACCGCATCGCCGGACAGGCCCGCACCCTTTTTGATGGCGCGCTCCAGGGTGTCCTTGGGCATCGACACCTTGCGGGCCTGCTCCACCACCAGGCGCAGCCGCGCATTGCCCGCCGGATCGGCGCCACCGCGCGCCGCGACCATGATTTCCTTGACCAGCTTGCCGAACAGCTTGCCTTTGGCATCCGCGACCTGTGCCTTGCCCTTTGCTTTCCACTGCGCGCCCATCGTGACGATTCCTTGGTTTGCGGCGCTCCAGGCGTCCCGCGTCGTTGATTGATTGATTGATCGATTGGTTGGATGGGCCGGGCGACGGCATGGAAGGAATGGCCTCCGCGCCCGCAGGCGCTGCACGGGCGCCCGACCCGGAGGGCATCGGTTATACACCCGCGGCCCCGCCCCGCCACGGTTGGCGCCGCCGTTGGGGCAAAAAAGAGCCCACGCCGGCGTTTTGATTGCCCTGGTAGCTATCAAATCAATAGCACCGAACGGCGCGGTGGCTCACCGCCCCTTTTTATCCACCGAACCACCCGGCCTGCGGCTGGCCGCCGGCCCCGGCCGGGAAGCCGACCGCAGGGCGGCCTCCCAGGCCCGGCTGGCCCACTCCACCGCTTCGGCCGGGCCTTCGTACATCTCCGCCGGGGCCTGCCGGTACGACAGCGCCACCGGGCGGCCATGGCGCTCGTAGACGAAAGGCTGCAGGCCACGGGCGTCGAACACCGGCGCGGTGAGTGCGTCGGCCTTGAGGTACAGCGCATCGCTCACCACCAGCGCCAGCATGCGGCCTTCGTGGAAGACGCCCCAGCCGCCGAACATGCGCCGCAACCGGACGGAGCCCCAAGGCGCGAAAACACCGGGCAGTTCCTGGGCGAAGGCACTCACGGGAGCGGAAGGCGGCTTTTTCATCGGGGTGGCGTGCGGAGGTCGGATGGGGAGCCCGCCCATTGTGCGGGTCCGACGTTGTTCCACATCGACCCGCCAAGTGTTCCGCAACGGAACACCCGTTGCGCCACGGGGCACTCCAGCGCTCGATGCGGCCTTGAAGCGATCAAAGAGCAATCGACCACCACCGCTTGATCTGCTTGGTTTGCCTGCTATTCATTTTGAAGGTTGGCCTGCCCTGACCCAGCTGGCACGTGCATTGCGCCAACACAGAGGCCCGCGCCACCCCGGTGGCGTGGAACACCCCAACCGACCACAGGAGACATGCACCATGAACATGGCAGAAATCGCCAGCCTCGGCATCGCCAACCCTTACAAGAAGCAGTACGGCAACTACATCGGCGGGCAGTGGGTGCCGCCCATCGACGGCCAGTATTTCGAGAACACCTCGCCCATCAACGGCCAGGTGTTCACCTCCATCCCCCGCTCCAACGACAAGGACATCAACGCTGCACTGGATGCCGCCCACAAGGCCAAGGCCGCCTGGGGCAAGACCTCCACCACCGACCGGGCGAACGCCCTGCTGAAGATCGCCGACCGCATGGAAGCCAACCTGCTCACCATCGCGGTGGCCGAGACGCTGGACAACGGCAAGCCGCTGCGCGAGACCATGGCCGCCGACATTCCCCTGGCCATCGACCACTTCCGCTACTTCGCGGGCTGCATCCGCGCGCAGGAAGGCGGCATCAGCGAGATCGACCACGAAACCATGGCCTACCACTTCCACGAGCCGCTGGGCGTGGTGGGGCAGATCATTCCGTGGAACTTCCCGATCCTCATGGCGGTATGGAAGCTCGCACCGGCCCTGGCCGCCGGCAACTGCGTGGTGCTCAAGCCCGCCGAGCAGACGCCCGCCTCCATCCTCGTGCTGCTGGAACTGGTGGGCGACCTGCTGCCGCCCGGCGTGGTCAACGTGGTGAACGGGTTCGGCCTGGAAGCCGGCAAGCCGCTGGCCAGCAGTCCGCGCATCGCAAAAATAGCCTTCACGGGCGAGACCACCACGGGCCGGCTCATCATGCAGTACGCCAGCCAGAACATCATTCCCGTGACGCTGGAGCTGGGCGGCAAGAGCCCCAATGTGTTCTTCGAAGACGTGATGGCGGCCGACGATGGCTTCTTCGACAAGGCGCTGGAAGGCTTTGCGATGTTCGCGCTCAACCAGGGCGAGGTCTGCACCTGCCCCAGCCGCGCGCTGGTGCAGGAATCGATCTACGACCAGTTCATGGAACGCGCCCTGAAGCGCGTGGCGGCCATCAAGCAGGGCCACCCGCTGGACAAGGCCACCATGATCGGCGCGCAGGCCTCGCAGGAGCAGCTCGAAAAGATCCTCTCGTACCTGGACCTGGGCAAGCAGGAGGGCGCGCAGTGCCTGATCGGCGGCGAGCGCAACCACCTGGACGGCGACCTGGCCGGCGGCTACTACGTGAAGCCCACGGTGTTCAAGGGCCACAACAAGATGCGCATCTTCCAGGAGGAGATCTTCGGCCCCGTGCTGTCGGTGACCACCTTCAAGACCGAGGAAGAGGCGCTGGAGATCGCCAACGACACGCTCTACGGCCTGGGCGCCGGCGTGTGGAGCCGCGACGGCGCACGCGCCTTCCGCATGGGCAAGGGCATCCAGGCCGGGCGCGTGTGGACCAACTGCTACCACCAGTACCCTGCGCACGCGGCCTTCGGCGGCTACAAGCAGTCGGGCATCGGCCGCGAGAACCACAAGATGATGCTGGACCACTACCAGCAGACCAAGAACCTGCTGGTGAGCTACTCGCAGGCGCCGCTGGGCTTCTTCTGATCGCTTGATCTGCATCAGCCCAGCCACCGGGTGTCGGGCCTACCGTGAAGGCCCGACACCCCGTTGAACCCGCTGCACATCCGCTGCAGACGAAAGGATTTCCCCACCCATGACCGCCAAGACCATGAAGGCCGCTGTCGTTCGCACATTCGGCCAGCCGCTCACCATCGAGGAAGTGCTCGTGCCCACGCCTTCGGACGACCAGATCCTCGTGAAGATCGAGGCCTCCGGCGTGTGCCACACCGACCTGCACGCCGCCGAAGGCGACTGGCCCGTCAAGCCGAACCCGCCGTTCATCCCGGGCCATGAAGGCGTGGGCTTCGTGGCCGGCGTCGGCAAGAACGTCAAGCACGTGAAGGAAGGCGACCGCGTGGGCGTGCCCTGGCTGCACTCGGCGTGCGGCTACTGCACGCATTGCATGGGCGGCTGGGAGACGCTGTGCGAATCGCAGAGCAACACCGGTTATTCGGTCAACGGCGGCTTTGCCGACTACGCCCTGGCCGACCCGAACTTCGTGGGCCACCTGCCCAAGGACATCGGCTTCGTGGACATCGCGCCGGTGCTGTGCGCCGGCGTCACGGTGTACAAGGGCCTCAAGGTGACCGACACCAAGCCCGGCGACTGGGTCGTCATCTCGGGCATCGGCGGCCTGGGCCACATGGCCGTGCAGTACGCCAAGGCCATGGGCCTGAACGTGGCCGCCGTGGACGTGGAAGACGACAAGCTCGACCTCGCCAGGCAGCTGGGTGCGAGCGTGACGGTGAACGCCAAGACCACCGACCCCGCCGCCTACCTGCAAAAGGAGATCGGCGGTGCCCACGGTGCGCTGGTGACCGCCGTGTCGCCCAAGGCCTTCGAGCAGGCCCTGGGCATGGTTCGGCGCGGCGGCACGGTGGCGCTCAACGGGCTGCCGCCCGGCAACTTCCCCCTGCCGATCTTCGACATGGTGCTGCGCGGCGTGACGGTGCGCGGCTCCATCGTGGGCACGCGGCTCGACCTGCAGGAGTCGCTCGATTTCGCCGCGCGCGGCCAAGTGAAGGCCACCGTGGCCACGGAGAAGCTCGAGAACATCAACGACGTGTTCGATCGCATGCGCCAGGGGCAGATCCAGGGGCGCATCGTGCTGGACATGGCAACGGCCTGATCCCCATGAACACGCCGGCCGCCCCCTCCACACCGGTACCCGCCCCGGAGACCGGGCCCGTGGGCCGCGTCTCGGCCACGCCGGCGGCCGTCGCGCTCATCGAGCGCCTGGTCGCGCAGCACGGCCCGCTCATGTTCCACCAGTCGGGGGGGTGCTGCGACGGCAGCGCGCCGATGTGCTTCGCGCTGGGGGAGTTTCTGCTGGGCGATTCGGACGTGCTGCTGGGCGAGATCGCGGGCACGCCCTTCTACATGAGCCGCTCGCAGTTCGCCTACTGGGAGCACACGCACCTCATCATCGATGCGGTGCCCGGCAACGGCGGCATGTTCTCGCTGGAACGGCCCACGGGCCTGCGTTTTCTCACCCGGTCGCGGCTGTACAGCGACGCGGAATGGGAGGCCGTCAGCGCGCTCGGGCCGCCGGCTTGAAAGGCTCGGGCCCGCCTGCGGCCTGCGCCGCCTTGAGGTGACGGTACACGGTGTTGCGCGACACGCCCAGCGCACGCGCCGCGGCCGATACATTGCCGCCGTGGGCCGCCAGCGCCTGCGCCAGGGCAGCAGCGGTGGTATCGCCCAGGCGCGGCACGGCAACGGGGCTGTGTGCCAACGCATGCTCGCCCGGCAAGGCCCGGGCCAGGGCCGGGGCAGGCCCTCCTGCATTGACTGCTGTGCCGTTGGCATGCGCCAGCAGCAGGTCGCAATCCTCCAGGAAGTCCTCGGGCAGATGCGCCCGCTGGATCACCCCGGCGTCGCCCCGTGCCATCAGCGCCGCGGTGCGCAGCACGCTGCTCAACTGGCGCAGGTTGCCCGGCCAGGCATGCGCGGCGAACAGCGCCATGGCCTCGGGCGCGACGCGCGGCACCGCGCTGGCGGGGGCGTCGGCCTGCGCACGCAGGATGCGCTCGACGATCACGGCCAGATCGGTGCGCTCACGCAGCGCGGGCAGCCGCACGACGAGCCCGTTCAGGCGGTAATACAGGTCGTCGCGGAAGGTGCCCTGCGCCATCATCTCGCGCAGGTTGCGGTGCGTGGCGCAGACCACGGCCACGTCCACCGGCACCTGCCGCACCCCACCCAGCGGCGAAACGCTGCGCTCCTGCAGCACGCGCAGCAGCCGGGCCTGCATCGACAGCGGCATGTCGCCGATCTCGTCGAGGAACAGCGTGCCGCCATGGGCCTGCACGATCTTGCCGGGATGGCCCTTGCGCCGTGCGCCGGTGAAGGCGCCTTCGTCGTAGCCGAACAACTCGGACTCGATCAGCGTCTCGGGAATCGACGCGCAGTTGACCGCCACGAAAGGGCCGCCCTGCCGCGGCCCGTCCTGGTGGATGGCGCGGGCCAGCAGTTCCTTGCCCGTGCCGGTCTCGCCCAGGATCAGCGTGGACACGTCGCTGCCCAGCAGCCGCGTGACCCGGTCGATCACCTGGGCGAGCTGGGCATCGCCCGTGTCCAGGTAGCGCAGGCTGGACAGCCGGGCCGGCTTCGCCGGTCGCGGCCGGGCGGGCGGCGCGCCCGGCGCATCGCCCTCCCCTGGCTGGATCGCCGTTGGCGCCCCGGCCCCGTCGGACCGATCGGGCCGATCGGGCCCGTTGCCCGGGTCGACCCAGGGCAGCAGCGTGCCCGAGCGTGGCCGAAACTCCACCATTGCCTGCACCGCCACGCCGCCGGGCAGTTGCAGGCGCAGCGGCTCCGGAACGGCCTGACGGGCATGCGCGAGCAGCGCCGCCATGGGCATGCCGAACAGCGAAGAGACCGTGTGCGCCTGCAACGCATTGGCCGACATGCCCAGCTGGAACTGCCCACTGCGGTTGGCGGCGAGGAAACGGCCCTCCGGCGTGAACGCGGCCAACCCCTCCACCAGCGTGCCGAGGAATTCCGTCCGCGCATGGAAGCGCAGCCGAACGGCGTCTTCGAACACCTTGCCGAACAGGTGGTTCTCCACCATCTTGGCCGACATGCGCACCAGCGCCATGGTGTGGGCGCTCTGGCTGCGGTGGTCGCCGCTCACGTCGAGCGCGCCGATCACATGCCCGTGCGGGTCGAGGATGGGCGCGCAGGAACAGGTCAAAAAATGGTTGGCCTGCAGAAAGTGCTCATTGCCGTTAACCTGCAGCGCCTCGCCCAGCGCCAGGGCCGTGCCGATGGCATTCGTGCCCTTGCTGCGCTCGGACCACGCCGCGCCGGGGCGCAGGGCAACCCGGCTCGCCCGGTCCAGGAACTCGTCGTCGCCCAGGGCGTGCAGCACCACGCCCTGCGCATCGGTCAGCAGCACCATGCTCTGGGTGCCGGCGATCTGGGCCGACAGCGTTTCCATCACGGGGCGGGCGTGGGCGAACAGCGCTTCGTTGCGGGCCACCATCCAGGCCAGGGCTTCGGCATCCAGGGGCCGCAGATCCGCCGACTCGTGCCGCCGCAGGCCGAAGGCGGTGGAGCGCTCGTGCGCCTGCGTGATCCGCTGCGCCGCCGAAGCGGCCACTTCACCCGGCGTCGGGCCGGGCGCACCGAGGGATGCGTTCGTCTCCATGCTGTCTCCTTGGGGCTCTGTCATCGCCCGGCGCTGCATGGCGCCAGGGTGTTGCTTGGGCGACTGGCACCTTACACCAATGGCACGGCCGGGGTGTATCCAAAGCCCTGGCGGTGTCCTCGGTTCACTTGGCGTCACATCCCGCGCGCTGCCACCTCGCTCACAGCGGTCCGGCAGCCCCTCCAGCCAGCGCACGGGCCACCGCGCCCAGCGCCGTTCCGACATCCTGCTCGACCTTGAGCGACAGCAGCGGATCGGCCCGCGTGCGGCCCCAGTTGACGGCCGCCACGGGCTTGCCCGCGTCCACCGCCATCTGCACGAAGCGAAAGCCCGAATACACCATGAGCGACGAACCGGCCACCAGCATGGCATCGGCGCGCAGCAGCGCATCGCGGGCGGCCTGCACGCGCTCGCGCGGCACGCTTTCGCCGAAGAACACCACATCGGGCTTGAGCGGGCCGGCGCCGCAGCGCGGGCACGGCGGCACATCGAACGCGCTGAAATCCTGGCCTTCCAGGTCGGCATCGCCATCGGGCGCCGCATGCGCATGCAGCGCGCCCCAATCGGGATTGCGGCGCAGCAACTCATCCTGCAGCTCGGCGCGTGGCAAACGGGCTTCGCAGGCCATGCAGCGCACGGTGTCGATGCGGCCATGCAGATCGATGGTGCGAAGGCTCCCCGCAGCCGCGTGCAGGCCGTCCACGTTCTGCGTGAGCAGCAGTTCCACCCGGCCGGCCGCTTCCAGCGCGGCGAGCGCATGGTGCGCCGGTGCAGGACGCGCCCGCCCCATCACGCGCCAGCCGATGAAGCTGCGCGCCCAATAGCGGCGGCGCGTGGCGTCGTCGCCCATGAAGGCCTGGAACGTGAGGGGCGGCGGCCGCTTCCAGTCGCCATTGCCGTCGCGGTAATCGGGAATGCCCGCCGCCGTGCTGCAGCCCGCCCCGGTGAGCACGAACACCCGAGGGTGCGTCGCCATGAACTCGGCCAGCGCGTGCACGCCGGCCTCGGCCGGGGGTGGCACGGGCATGGTGGTACTTTCCAAAGGGGACGGAGTCATGGACATCGAAGCCTCCCGCTAAATCGCGGGCGCGATGCTTTCCGCGTAGTCGTACAGCGCGCCCAGGATTTCCTCGCCCCGCTCATCCGCCTCGGTGCCCAGCTCGTCCAGCTTGGCGAACAGCTCGTCGAAGGTGAGCGCGCCGCCCGCGCCTTCCATCAGGCAGGCCACGCGGTGGCCCTCCCAGCGCTCCTGGTCGGCCCCGTCCAGCGTGTGCGGGAAATTGCGCGCACGGTAGCGCCACACCAGCTCTTCGAGCCGCTCGTCGTCGAAGCCCGTCTTGGCCAAGGCGAGCTCCTGGGGCGGCAGGGCACGCAGGCGGTTCAGCCGGCGACGGTCCTCGTTGCCGACGAAGCCGCCGTACAGGTCCTGGTCCACGTCCGGTGCGGCTTCCTGCGGCCGCGTGAACACGCTGGCCCAGATGGCGCTCATGTCGGGCAAGGCGCGCGCCACCTCGGCATGGCCGGCGGCCCGCTCGAGATCGACGGACCAGCGCTGGGCCATCTGGGGCGTCAGCGTGTTGACGTTGCCCACCACCATCGGCGACTTGTTCAGGTGCACGGTCTTGATGGGCAGGCGCGTCACGCCTTCGGGCAGCGCATCCGCCCGGCTGAACAGCCGCTCGCGGATCGCCTCGGCGCCCAG
Organism: Acidovorax sp. BLS4; assembly: GCF_032929295.1. NCBI lineage: Bacteria > Pseudomonadati > Pseudomonadota > Betaproteobacteria > Burkholderiales > Comamonadaceae > Acidovorax > Acidovorax sp. BLS4. The sequence goes on along the minus strand of NZ_CP136797.1, from coordinate 1,907,317 downwards.
CAGGGCCAGTTCGGACGGATCGTGGGCCAGGTCCCAGGCGATCAGTTCGTTCTTGTTGGTGGGGTGGCTGGCGAGCGGCCACATCACCGCGACGCAGCCGCGCTCGGCAGGAAACATGCCCGAGATGTGCAAAAAAGGCCGTGCGGTGTCGGCCGTGGCGGGCAGGCGCAATTCGGCGGCCACGCGGTCTTTTTTGTGCAGCCCCAGCGCGAACTCGAACAGCTTGGGCTGCCGGTCGCGGATCAGCCGGGCCAGGGCGATGGTGGCGCGCACGTCGGAGAGCGCATCGTGCGCGGCCTCGTGCGCCAGGCCATTGGCCTTGGACAGGTGTTCCAGCTTGAAGCTGGGGAAGCCGTCTTCCTTCTTCGGCCAGACGATGCCATCCGGGCGCAGCGCGTAGGCCATGCGCACCACGTCGAGCAGGTCCCACCGGCCGCACTGGTTCTGCCATTCCCGGGCATAGGGGTCCATCAGGTTGCGCCAGAACATGAACCGCGTGATCTCGTCGTCGAACCGGATGGTGTTGTAGCCGACGCCGATGGTGCCGGGCAGCGCCAGCTCGGCCTCGATGCGCGCGGCGAATGCGTGCTCCGGCAGGCCACGCTCCAATGCGACCTGCGGCGTGATGCCGGTGATCAGGCACGACACCGGATCGGGCAGGTAATCGGGCGCGGGCTGGCAATAGACCATCAGCGGTTCGCCGATTTCGTTCAGGTCCGCATCGGTGCGGATCCCCGCGAACTGCGCGGGGCGGTCACGGCGCGTGTTGGCGCCAAAGGTTTCGTAGTCGTGCCAGAAAAAGGTATGCATGAAATCGTGCAGCCGGTAACACCGAAGCCCGCAAGTATGCCGGGGCGCGGGACAATAAGGCATGCAACGACGCCTTGCCCCCTCCTCGCCCCTCCGTCTCTCCTCCAGAACCCGCGCAGCCCACTGGCTGGTTCCGCTGGCCGCCGCGGCGGCCCTCGCAGGCTGTGCATCGGCGCCGCGCGTCCAGTCTCCGGAAACCGCCCCGGCCCACGCCGCCCCTGCCGTTCCGCCTCCGCAGCCCGCAGTGTCACCACCGGCCGCGATACCTTCCGCCCCTCCCCCGGTCCAGGACGCCGCGGCGCCTGCGGTCAGCCCCGAAGAAGCCGCTGCGGCCGAACAGGCTGGTTTCGCCGCATGGATCACGGCCTTCACCCAGGACGCACTGGCGGCCGGGATCCGGCCCGATACCGCGCAGACGGCCCTGGCCGGCGCGCAGTTGCAACAGCGGGTGATCGAGCTGGACCGCGCGCAGCCCGAGTTCACGCGCACCCCGTGGGCGTACCTGGACAGTGCTGTTTCTGCCCAGCGCATCGCCCAGGGCCAGGCCAAGCGGGCCGAATACGCGGCGCCGCTCGAAACCGCGGCTGCGCGGTACGGCGTGACGGCCTCGATCGTCACCGCCATCTGGGGCATGGAAAGCAACTACGGCGGCAATTTCGGCACCTTCCGTGCCGTCGATGCGCTGGCCACGCTGGGGTTCGAGGGCCGCCGCGCCCAATGGGCCCGCAACGAACTGCTGGCGGCGCTGCGCATCCTGGACCAGGGCGACATCGCGGCCGACCGCATGATCGGATCGTGGGCGGGCGCCATGGGCCACACGCAGTTCCTGCCATCCGTGTTCCTCGCCTACGCGGTCGACGCCGACGGCGACGGCCGCCGCGACATCTGGGGCAGCATCCCCGATGTGGCGTCGTCCACCGCCAACTACCTGGCCAGCTCCGGCTGGCGCAGCGGACAGCCCTGGGGTATCGAGGTGCAGCTGCCGCCGGGTTTCGATCACGCCCGCGCCGAGAACACCGTGCGCCAGTCGTCCGCGCAGTGGACCGCGGAAGGGGTGGTGGCCATCGACCGGCAACCCCTGCCCGACCTGGGTGCGGCCTATGTCATCGCCCCCGCGGGTGCGCGCGGACCAGCCTTCTTGGTGGGCGACAACTTCCGCAGCATCCTGCGCTACAACAACTCGGTGAACTACGCCCTGGCGGTGGGCCTGCTGGCGCGGCAGATCGAGGGCGGCACGGGCGTGGTGGCCCCCTGGCCGCGGGATTTGCAACCCCTGTCGCGCAGCCAGGTGAAAGACCTGCAGACAGCATTGAACCAGCGCGGGTTTTCCGCCGGCACGGCGGACGGCGTGATGGGCCCCGCCACGCGCGCCGGCCTGCGCCAGTTCCAGCAGAGCATCGGCGTGGTGGCCGACGGCTACCCCACCTTGGAGTTGCTGCAGCGGCTGATGGCGCCGTGATGCGGGCCGGCGCCGCCTGACCTTGCCCTGAGCGGCCTGCAAGCCAGGGCAAGGGTGGAAAAGAAAAAGCCCGCGGCGAACGCGGGCTTTTTCATATCAGGCGGCCACCATGGACTGCCGGGTAATCCATCAGCCGATCAGTCTGCCGTGGCCTCTTCCGGCTCGGCCGGCTCGGATTTTGCCGAGCGCTCCCGCTTGGGCAGCGGCTGGATGTCCAGCAGCACCTCGGGCGTTTCCACGCCTTTTTCGTCCGTCTTCACCTCGATGTCCACCGTGAGGCGGCCACCTTCGGTCAGGCGGCCGAAGAGCAGTTCGTCGGCCAGGGCACGGCGGATGGTGTCCTGGATCAGGCGCTGCATCGGGCGGGCGCCCATCAGCGGATCGAAGCCCTTCTTGGCCAGGTGCTTGCGCAGCGTGTCGGTGAAGGTCACCTCCACCTTCTTCTCGCTCAGCTGGGTTTCGAGTTGCAGCAGGAACTTGTCCACCACGCGCAGGATGATCTGCTCGTCCAGCGCCTTGAAGTTCACGATGGCATCCAGCCGATTGCGGAACTCGGGCGTGAACAGGCGCTTGATGTCGCCCATTTCATCGCCCGCCTGCCGCGGGTTCGTGAACCCGATGGTGGCCTTGTTCATGGTCTCGGCACCCGCGTTCGTCGTCATGATGATGATGACGTTGCGGAAATCGGCCTTGCGCCCGTTGTTGTCGGTCAGCGTGCCGTGGTCCATCACCTGCAGCAGCACGTTGAAGATGTCCGGATGCGCCTTTTCGATCTCGTCAAGCAGCAGCACGGAGTGCGGCTTCTTCGTGACTGCCTCGGTCAGCAACCCACCCTGGTCGAACCCGACATAGCCCGGAGGCGCACCGATCAGGCGGCTCACCGCATGGCGCTCCATGTACTCCGACATGTCGAAGCGGATCAGCTCGATGCCCATGATGTAGGCGAGCTGCTTGGCCGCTTCGGTCTTGCCGACGCCAGTGGGGCCGCTGAACAGGAACGAGCCGATCGGCTTGTCGCCCTTGCCCAGGCCCGAACGCGCCATCTTCACGGCGGAAGCGAGCACCTCCAGCGCCTTGTCCTGGCCGAACACCACGCTCTTGAGGTCGCGCTCGATGGTCTGCAGCTTGCTGCGGTCGTCGTTGGACACGTTCGCGGGCGGGATGCGCGCGATCTTCGCCACGATTTCCTCGATCTCGGCCTTGCCGATGGTCTTCTTGCGCTTGCTGGCCACCTGGATGCGTTGCGCTGCGCCGGCTTCGTCGATCACGTCGATCGCCTTGTCGGGCAGGTGACGATCGTTGATGTACTTGGCCGACAATTCGGCCGCTGCCTGCAGCGCCGCCGCGGCGTACTTCACGCTGTGGTGCTCTTCGAAGCGCGACTTGAGCCCCTTGAGGATGTCCACCGTTTCCTGCACGGTCGGCTCCACCACATCGACCTTCTGGAACCGGCGCGACAGGGCCGCGTCTTTTTCGAAGATGCCGCGGTACTCGGTGAACGTGGTCGCGCCGATGCATTTGAGCTGGCCGCTGGAGAGCGCCGGCTTGAGCAGGTTGGATGCGTCCAGCGTGCCGCCCGAGGCCGCACCGGCGCCGATCAGCGTGTGGATTTCGTCGATGAACAGCACCGCATTGGGCTTGTCCTTGAGCGACTTGAGCACACCCTTCAGGCGCTGCTCGAAATCACCACGGTACTTGGTGCCCGCCAGCAAGGCGCCCATGTCGAGCGAATACACCACCGCCTCGGCCAGGATTTCCGGCACGTCGTTCTGCGTGATGCGCCACGCCAGGCCCTCGGCGATGGCCGTCTTGCCCACGCCGGCTTCGCCCACGAGCAGCGGGTTGTTCTTGCGGCGCCGGCACAGGATCTGGATCGTGCGCTCGACCTCGTAGTGGCGGCCGATCAGCGGGTCGATCTTGCCGTCCTTGGCCGCCTGATTGAGGTTCTGGGTGTACTGCTCGAGCGGCGAGGCTTTCTCGTTGCGCTCGCCACCGCCACCGCCCTCTTCGCCTTCTCCCTGGTTCTCAGGCTTGGCGGGTTCCGGCGGCTCGCCTTTCTTGATGCCGTGGGCAATGAAATTGACCACGTCCAGGCGCGTGACGCCCTGCTGGTGCAGGTAGTACACGGCGTGCGAATCCTTCTCGCCAAAGATGGCCACGAGCACGTTGGCGCCCGTGACTTCCTTCTTGCCGTTGCCCGTGGACTGAACGTGCATGATGGCGCGCTGGATCACGCGCTGGAAACCCAGCGTGGGCTGCGTGTCCACCTCGTCGGTGCCGGCGACCTGAGGGGTATTGTCTTTGATGAAATTGGCCAGCGATGAACGCAGATCATCGATGTTGGCCGAACATGCGCGCAGCACCTCGGCTGCGCTGGGGTTATCTAGCAGTGCAAGCAGCAGATGCTCCACGGTAATGAACTCGTGGCGCTGCTGGCGGGCCTCGACAAAGGCCATGTGCAAGCTGACTTCCAGTTCCTGGGCAATCATGTGAACTCCTTTGTGCTTGCGTGGAAGGGATTACTGTAGATCGGGACCAAAGGCCGTTTATTCAACAGGCTCGCTGAGGCATTGCAGCGGATGCCCCGCCTTGTGGGCCGCCTCGCGGACCTGCTCCACTTTGGTGGCGGCGACATCGCGGGAATACACCCCACATACGCCTTTGCCGTCCAAATGGATTTTCAGCATGATCTGCGTGGCGGCTTCCCGGTCTTTGCTGAAGAATTCCTGCAGCACGACGATGACGAATTCCATCGGCGTGAAGTCATCATTGAGCATGACCACCTGAAACATTTGCGGCGGCTGGGTCTTTTGCGTGCGACGTTCGAGCACGACCGAACCGCCATCATCCCGCGCTGGCGTCCTGGTGGGCGGAGCGGGGGTGGGGGAAGGTGGTTTAGTTGCCATGGATTTCATTCTAGCGAGCCACGGCGGTCGACGCAGCCTCTCCCATGTAGTGATCATCCAACGGTGTTTCAAGCCCCATCCTCGCAGGGTCAGCCTGCGTCGTACACCACATTGACCGAACCGGTGCCGGCCTGGGCGCTCCAGGCCGCCAAAGCGGCGTCGGAGGGGAAGAAACGGCTGCCCTCACCCAGTTGCAACTCCGCCACGGCCTGGCCTTGGCCGGCCTTGCAGCGGATGCCCATGCGCACCCGAAGGCCGTGCACCAGCACCTCGCCCTGCTCGGTTTCCTGTCGGCGGGGCGGGAATTCGCGCACCAGGCGCTGCACGTCCGGCGCGGTATTGCCGATGGCGACCTGCAGGTAGCGTCCGAACTTGGCCCGAGCCCCCGCCAAGTCCCACACCTGCTGCACCTTCACCCGCAGCCCGCCACTGAAATGGTCGAGCTGCAGGCGGCCGCTCATGACCACGAACTCGTCGTCCTTCAGCATGTCCCGGTGGGCGTTGACCACGTTCTCGTCGGCCGAGGCTTCGATGGTGGCCGACTTGTCGTCCAACTTGAACAGGGCCAGTCGGCCCCGCTGCCCGTTGATCACCCGAAAGTCGCTGATGATGCCCGCCAGGATCTGGGGCTCGCGGCTGTCGAGCAGTTCGTCGATCTGCGTTCGTACGAAACGGCGCACCTCACTGGCCACCTCGTCGAACAGGTGGCCCGACAGGTAGAAGCCCACGGCCGTCTTTTCCTGCGTGAGGCGCTCCTTCACACCCCAGGGCACCATCTCGACGAGTTCGGGCTCCTGCGTGCTCGAGCCGTGGGCGTCCTCGCCCATCATGTCGAACAGGCCGCCCTGGTTGGCATTGGCCAGCGTGGCGTTCGCGAAGTCGAACGCCCGGTCGATCGAGGCGACGAGCGAGGCCCGATTCATGTTCATGGTGTCGAACGCACCCGCCTTGATGAGCGCCTCCAGCGTGCGCTTGTTCAAGCGCGTGCGGTCCACGCGGACGCAGAAGTCGAACAGGCTGGTAAAAGGGCCCTTGGTATCGCCGCGCGGTCCCGCGCCGCGCCCATCCCGGGCCGCAATGATGGCTTCGATCGCCTGCTGGCCCGTTCCCTTGATGGCGCCCAGCCCGTAGCGGATGACCTTGTCCGTGACCGGCTCGAACCGGTACATGCCCCGGTTCACGTCCGGCGGCTCGAACGTCAGGCCAAAGTTCTTCATGGCATCTTCGAACAGCACCTTGAGCTTGTCGGTGTCGTCCATTTCCACCGTCATGTTGGCGCAGAAGAATTCGGCCGTGTAGTGCACCTTGAGCCAGCCGGTCTGGTAGGCCAGCAGCGAGTAGGCCGCCGCGTGCGACTTGTTGAAGCCGTACCCGGCGAACTTCTCCATCAGGTCGAAGACTTCGTCGGCCTTTTCCTGGCTGATGTTCTGCTTGGCCGCTCCCGCACGGAAGATCTCGCGGTGCTCGGCCATCTCCTCGGCCTTCTTCTTGCCCATCGCCCGGCGCAGCATGTCGGCGCCGCCGAGCGAGTAGCCGCCCAGCACCTGGGCGGTCTGCATCACCTGCTCCTGGTACACCATGATCCCGTAGGTTTCCGACAGCACCTTCTCGACCAACGGATGGGGGTATTCCACCACCTCCTTGCCATGCTTGCGGTTCACGAAGCTGGGAATCAGATCCATCGGACCCGGTCGGTACAGCGCGTTCAGGGCGATGAGGTCTTCCAGCCGGCTGGGGCGTGCTTCCTTGAGCATTCCCTGCATGCCGCGGCTTTCAAACTGGAACACGGCTTCGGTCTTGCCGTCGGAAAAGAGACGGTAGGTGGGCGCATCGTCCAGCGGAATGTTCTCGAACGTGAAGTTCTCCTGCCCCTTGTGGCGCTTGACGATGAACTCCTTGGCGATCTCCAGGATGGTCAGCGTGGCCAGGCCCAAGAAGTCGAACTTCACCAGGCCGATGGCTTCCACATCGTCCTTGTCGTACTGGCTCACGGCGGAATCGCTGCCCGGCTGCTGGTAGAGGGGGCAAAAATCGGTGAGCTTGCCCGGGGCGATGAGCACGCCCCCGGCGTGCATGCCGATGTTGCGGGTCATGCCCTCGAGCTTTTGCGCCATCTCGATGATGGTCTTGACGTCTTCTTCCTTCTGCACGCGCTCGGCCAGCAGCGGCTCCAGTTCGAGTGCGTAATTGTTCTTGTCGCCCTCCTTCTTGGGGTTGGGCGGGTACTGCAGCGTGTACGACATGCCGGGCTTGCCCGGCACGAGCTTGGAAATGCCGTCGCAGAACGTGTAGCTCATGTCCATGACCCGGCCCACGTCGCGGATCGCGGCCTTTGCGGCCATGGTGCCGAACGTGGCGATCTGGCTCACGGCATCCTTGCCGTACTTGTCCTTCACGTAGTCGATGACGCGATCGCGGTTGGACTGGCAGAAATCAATGTCGAAGTCGGGCATCGACACCCGCTCGGGGTTCAGGAACCGCTCGAACAGCAGGTTGTACTGCAGCGGGTCCAAATCGGTGATCTTGAGTGCATAGGCCACCAGCGAGCCAGCACCGGAGCCCCGGCCCGGCCCCACCGGGCAGCCGTTGTTCTTGGCCCACTGGATGAAGTCCCCCACGATCAGGAAGTAGCCCGGGAACCCCATTTTCAGGATGGTGTTGATCTCGAACTCCAGCCGCTCCAGGTAGCGCGGGCGCTCCTTGTCGCGATCCGCCTCCTTGGGGTACAGGTGCGCCAGACGCTCTTCCAGCCCCGCCAGCGAAGCCACCCGGAAGTACTCGTCAATGGGCATGCCGCCCGGGGTGGGAAAGTCCGGCAGCTGCGGCTTGCCCAGCACCAGGGTCAGGTTGCAGCGCTTGGCGATCTCCAGCGTATTGGCGATCGCGGACGGCACGTCGGCGAACAGCGCCTCCATCTGCGCGCTCGATTTGAAGTATTGCTCGCGCGTGAACTTGCGCACCCGCCGCTGGTTGCCCAGGATTTCGCCTTCGGAGATGCACACACGCGCTTCATGGGCCTCGTAATCGTCGGCCGTGGCGAACTGCACGGGGTGGGTCGCGACGACGGGCAGGTTCAGCCGGGCGGCCAGTTGCACGGCAGACACCACATGGGCTTCGTCGTCGGGCCGGCCGGCGCGCTGGATCTCCAGGTAGAAGCGATGGGGGAACAGCCCTGCCAGCCGCAGTGCCAGACGCGCGGCCCCCGCGTCGTCGCCCTTCACGATGGCCTGCCCCACGGGACCGGCCTGAGCGCCCGCCAACGCGATGAGGCCTTCGCCCAGTTCCTCCAGCCAGGCCCAGGTGCAAAGGGGCTGGTTCTTCACCACGTTGCGCGTCCAGGCGCGCGCGAGCAGTTCCGACAGGTTCAGATACCCCTGCTTGCCCTGCACCAGCAGGATCATGCGGGAAGGTGGATTGCCCGGCTCCTCGGGTTCGACGAACACTTCGGCGCCCAGCACGGGCTTGACGCCCTTGCCCCGCGCTTCCTTGTAGAACTTGATGGCGCCGAAAAGATTGCCGAGGTCGGTGATCGCCAGGGCAGGCTGGCCGTCCTTGGCAGCCGCCTTGGCCACTTCATCAATGCGGTTGGTGCCGTCGACGACGGAAAATTCGGTGTGCAGGCGCAAATGGACAAACATGGCGGGTATTGTAGGAACGCCCGCTTCCCTGCCCCGCGCCAGAGCCCCGGCGTTTCGTTCAGGCCGCCGGCTGGCACGCCGGTACAATCCGGCTCCTGCCCGATCGCCGCGGCCAGCCCCCTGTGGCCGTCCCGGCCCCTGATCGGAAGCGGGAACCGATGCCCTTCTTTTGCCTGAAAGCTGCCTCCATGCCGCGTTTTCCCCTGCCCCTGTTGTCCGCCCTGCTGGCCGCCGGCCTGATGGCGGGCTGCTCCAGCACCCCCGAAGACAAGACCGCCGGCTGGAGCCCCAATCGCATCTACTCCGAAGCCCGCGACGAACTCAACAGTGGCGGCTACGACAAGGCCGTGCCCCTGCTGGAAAAGCTCGAAGGTCGCGCGGCCGGCACGCCGCTGGCACAGCAGGCCCAGTTGGAAAAGGCCTATGCCCAGTACAAGGCCGGCGAAAAGGCCCAGGCCATCGCCACGCTGGACCGCTTCATGAAGCTGCACCCCGCCAGCCCCGCCTACGACTACGCGCTGTACCTGAAGGGGCTCGTCAACTTCAACGACAACCTGGGGCTGTTCTCCTGGCTGTCACGCCAGGACCTGTCCGAGCGCGACCAGAAGGCCGCCAAGGATTCGTTTGAGTCCTTCCGCGAGCTGACCACGCGGTTCCCGGAATCGCGCTATGCCCAGGACTCGCGCCAGCGCATGACCTACATCGTCAATTCCCTGGCGCAGTACGAAGTGCACGTGGCCCGCTACTACTACGAGCGCGGCGCCTATGTGGCGGCCATCAGCCGGGCCCAGATCGCCCTGGCCGACTACAAGGAAGTGCCTGCGCTGGAAGAGGCCCTGTACATCCTGGTGAAGTCCTACGATGCGCTGGGCATGACCCAGTTGCGCGACGATGCGCAGCGCGTCATGGCAAGTTCCTACCCGCAGAGCGAGTTGAACCGCGATGGCCTCAAGGCCAAGTCGGAGCCGTGGTGGAAGGTGTGGTGAGCGCGCGCAGCGCTGCATCGAATTCCTGCGCCGTGTGAAGGCGCCGCATGGGTGGCAAGGCTGACAGCAGGCGCTTGCCGTAGCCCATCTCGACCAGGCGGGTGTCGGCCACCACCAGCACGCCCCGATCGGTTTCGCTGCGAATCAACCGCCCCGCGCCCTGCTTGAGGGCGATCGCTGCCTCCGGCAGCGAAAAGTACCGGAAGGCGCTGCGTTTGGCCTGTTCCAGCCGCTGGGAGCGCGCCTCCACCAGCGGATCGCCCGGTGGCGGGAACGGCAGTTTGTCGATCACCACCAGTTGCAGGGCCTCGCCCGGCACGTCGAACCCTTCCCAGAACGTGGCGGACGCGACCAGCACGCACCCTGCCCGCCCCTCGGACGCGCCTTCGCGGAACCGCTCCATCAAACGCCGCTTGGGCCACTGGCCCTGCACCAGCACCTCGATGCCGGAATCCGCAGCGAACCGGGCCTGCAGCGCATCGCCGATGGTCCGCAGGGCCTTGAGCGTGGTGGTGAGCACCAGGGTGCGCCCTCCGAGCACCGACACCGCGCTGCCCACCCAGGCCGCCAATGCCGCGCTGTGGGAGGGGTCGGAAGGCTTGGGCAATTCCAAAGGCACATGGAAGGCCGCCTGCGACGCATAGTCGAACGGGCTCTCCACCCGCAAGATGCGCGCGTCCTGCAAACCGCAGGGCTCGGTGAACCAGCGCAGGCTCGCATCGTCCCCCAAGGTGGCCGAGGTGAAGATCCATGCACGGGGCTTGCCCTGCGACAGCACCGCGGCCGCGTCCGGCTCATCCCAGGCCGAGGCCTCGGCCTCAGGCTCGGGCTCGCCAGCGGGCAGTTGCCACAGGGACCGCATCGGGCCCGCGATGTCGAGCGGCGCTTCCACGAGCCGCAACGCGCCCGCCACATCCACCCATCGGACCGCATCCGCGGCACAAGGCTGGGAAAAGCCGTCCATGCGCTCCATGAGCTGCACCGCACGGCCATGCAGGCGCACGAAGTCCGGGGCGATCTCGCTCACGGTGTCCAGGGCCGCCAGGGCTGCGCGGCATGCGCCGACCACCTGCTGCATGGCCGCATGCCATTCGCCGGGGTCCACGCCGTCGGGCACCTCGCTTGTCCAACGCAACCGCGAACCGGCCGGGGCACGGCCTGCGGCCAGACGAAGATCGCGGCCGGCGCGGTCCAGCGCGCCGGCCACCCCCAGCCAATCGGCCAGCCCGCGGGCGAACTGCAGGCCTGCCGCCATCACGTCGCGCGAAAAATCCAGCAACTGCGCGGTAGAGGCTTGTTTGCCCATGAACTGCACGCCGGTTTCGTTCAGCTGGTGCGCCTCGTCGAAGACGACGACGCGCACGGAAGGCAACAGTTCGGCCATGCCGGAATCGCGAACGGCCTGGTCCGCAAAAAAGAGGTGGTGGTTGATCACCACCACATCGGCAGCCAGCGCCTCGCGCCGGGCACGGTGGACATGGCAGTCCCGAAAGCGCGGGCACGGCGAGCCCAGGCAGTTCTCGCGGGTGGAGGTGACCAGCGGAATCACCGGAGAGCGCTCATCCAGCCCCGGCAACTCAGCCAAATCCCCGCTCACCGTCCCTTGCGACCAGGTTTCCACGCGGGCCAGCACCCGCGCCACAGCTGCATCGTGAGCGGCCGCATCCTGGCGTGCCAACTCCATGCGGTGCAGGCATAGGTAGCTGGCCCGGCCCTTGAGCAGCGCGGTGCGCACGGGCAACGCCAGTGCCTGAACGAGGCGGGGCAGGTCGCGCGCGAACAACTGGTCCTGCAGCGCCTTGGTGGCGGTGGACACCAGCACCCGCTCGCCACTGAGCAGCGCCGGCACCAGATAGGAAAACGTCTTGCCGACGCCCGTGCCCGCCTCCACCACCAGACCCCCTCCCTGCTCGATGGTCTCGGCCACCGCCAGCGCCATCTCGGTCTGGCCAGCGCGGGGCGAGAAATGCGTCTGGGCCAGCGACAGCACGCCGCCCGCTTCGAACGCGGCCTGCACGCCATGGACGAGCGATTCGATGCGGGGCAATTCCATGCCGGTCATTCCTGGTTGCGCTCACGGGCGACCGCACCGGACCGCATGGTGGGACCGGGAGGAAATGGACAGGGTAAAAGGCGGTGCAAGGAAAGAAGGCAGCAGAGGCGTCGCATGGCAAAACCGCCAAAGGGCGCCCGATAATACGTGCTTCGCCCGGCCCTTCGGCCGGCCCGCGCCTTCCACCATTTCTGCCATGACCAAACCGTTTCGCCTCACTGCGTCAACCGGCATCCACAAAGGCGATCGCGAATACCAGCAGGACCAGGTCGCGTTGATCGCCCACCCCCGCTACAACGGCTGCGTGCTCGGTGTCGTGGCGGACGGCATGGGAGGGCGCAGCGGGGGCCGCAAGGCGTCCGACCAGGTGATGCTCACGGCCCGGCAATGGTTCGAGCGGTACTCGCCGGACACCGACGACACCGCGACGATGCTCAAGCACATGGTGGAAGAGGCGCACATCGTGATCCGCCTCACCGCCATCTCAGCAGAGCAGGAGCCGCACAGCACGGTGGCGGCCTTCATCATCAACCCCCGGGGCGACTGCCACTGGGCGCATGCCGGCGATTCACGCATCTATCACTTCCAGGGCGCGCGGCTGGCCCACCGCACCAGCGACCATTCATATGTGCAGGCCCTGGTCGACCGCGGCGAAATCACCGAGGCCGAGGCCAACACCCATCCGCACTCCAACATCCTGGTGGGCTGCCTGGGCACCGAGAGCGATCCGCCGGTGGCCCAGCACATGATTCCGCAACTGCTGCCGGGCGATGTGCTCCTGGCGTGCAGCGACGGCGTGTGGCACTATTTTTCGCCCACGGAGCTGGCGTCGGTGGTGGACTCGCTGTCGCCGCGCGAGGCCACGGAATTCCTCATCGAGAAAGCGCGGTCACGGGCCCGTGGCGGCGGGGACAACCTCTCGCTCGCCATCGTGAAGATCGAGGCGCTGGTGGAAGAAAAGAAACCGGCCCGGCTGGTGCGCTGAGGAAGGCGTCAACAGCGCGCACCTGCCCCGCGCCACAGGGTTGGGGTGCCCCATGGCAGTTGCCCGCGCCTGGTGGAAGGCGTGCGCCTTGGCGCCGCCTTCAGGGGGCAGCGCTGGCCGGTGGAACCGGCGGTGGCGGTGGCAGCGCCGCTGCCGGCTTGCGGCCCTGGGCTTCGGCATCGGCCCGCGCCTTCTCGTGCTTTTCGCGCCGCTCCTGGGCGGCCTTCTGCTTGGCCTCGTACCGGGCACGCGCTTCGGAAATCTGGCCGGGTTGCGCTGCCGCACGCTCGGCCTTGGCGGCTTCGTGCGACTGCTCCCGCGAATGCTGCTGTGCGGCGCGCTGCTGCGCGTCGTGCTCGCGCTCCGCACGGCCCTGCGCTTGCGCCTGAGCCCGGGAGGCGGCCTGCATGGGTGCGGGGCGTTCGCCGGCTTCGAGCTTCTCGCGCTGCTCCTGCTGCTTTTGCTCGATCGACTGCACGCGCAAGGCCGCCTTTTCACGGCGCTCGGCGTCGTTCAGGGCCACTTCGCGCTGCCGCAGTGCGCTTTCCTGGTCCCGCACCTGCGCCCGCACGCCGATCAGGCAGTCCTCGACGGAAAAGCGCTGGTAGCAGACGGCCTCTTCCTTGATGCGCCGGGCCTCCAGCGCGCGGCGGTCGCGCTGGATCTGGTCGCGCTCGGTGCGGCGCTCGGCCTGCGCGGCATCGGCGGCGGCGCGCGATGCGGCCAGCGGTGACTGGGCCGCAGCCAGCGTCGAGGCGAGCGCCAGTGCGGTGGCAAGGAAAAGGCGTTGGAAGGATGACATGGCGAGAAAAGAGGTTACGTCAATCCGGTGTCCACCACGCGCCGCTCCAGATCCAGGAATTCCTTGGACTGCATTTCATTCAGCCGGGAGACGGTGCGCGGAAATTCATGGGCCAGCGGGCCCTCGGTGTACAGCGCTTCGGGGGGCACGGCGGCGGACAGGATGAGCTTGACGCGCCGGTCGTACAGCACGTCCACCAGCCACGTGAAGCGCCGGGCCGGCGACGCCATCGATACGGGCATGTGGGGCACGTCCGACAGCAGCACGGTGTGGAACTGCGTGGCGATTTCCAGGTAGTCGTTCTGCGAGCGCGGGCCACCGCACAGCACGCTGAAATCGAACCAGACGACGCCGCCGGCCTTGCGGCGCGCACGGATCTCGCGTGCCTCGATGTGCAGCACCGGGTCTTCGTCGCGCACTTCGGCCAGTTGGTCGAACGCCTCGGACATCTCCGCATCGGCCTGGGGTCCCAGCGGCGTGTGGTACAGCCGCACCATCTCCAGCGTGCGGCGGCGGTAGTCGGTGCCGTTGTCCACGTTGACCACCTCCATCCGCTGGTTCAGCAGTTCGATGGCGGGCAGGATGCGGTCGCGGTGCAGCCCACCGGGGTACAACCCGTCGGGCTCGAAATTGGAGGTGGTGACAAAACCCACGCCGTTGTCGAAAAGCGCCGCCAGCAGGCGGTGCAGGATCATCGCGTCGGTGATGTCCGCCACATGGAACTCATCGAAGCAGATGAGCTTGTAGCGCTTGGAAATGCGCTCGCCCAGCACGTCCAGCGGATTGACGGTGCCCTGCAGGCCCGCCAGTTCGCGGTGCACTTCGCGCATGAACTCGTGGAAATGCAGCCGCACCTTGCGGCGGATGGGCACGGCGTTGAAAAAGCAGTCCATGAGAAAGCTCTTGCCCCGCCCCACGCCGCCGTACATGTACACGCCGCGCGGCACCTCGGGCCGGTTGATGAGCTTCTTCAAGGCGTTGGAGCGGCGCTCCTTGTACAGCGCCCAATCGTCGGCACACCGCTGCAACGCCTCGACGGCGCGCAACTGGGCCGGATCGCTCTGGTAGCCCTTGCTGGCCAGTTCCGCCTCATACGCCTGCTTCACATTCACACGCACACTCCAAACGCTATAAAAAAGATAGCTGCCTGCGCTAGTATTTCAAGCGCAGGCAGCCATTTTTACCCAAAGTCCCGGGGTCAGAAGTTCAGCGTGCGCTTGTCCACGGCCAGGGCCGCTTCCTTGGTGGCTTCGCTCAAGCTCGGATGGGCGTGGCAGATGCGCGCGATGTCTTCGGCGCTGGCCTTGAACTCCATGGCGACCACGGCTTCGGCGATCAGTTCGCTGGCCATCGGGCCGACGATGTGCACGCCCAGGATCTCATCCGTGGCCGCGTCCGCCAGGAACTTGACCATACCGGTCGTGTCGCCCAGCGCGCGGGCGCGACCGTTGGCCAGGAACGGGAACGTGCCGGCCTTGTACTTCACGCCGTCCGCCTTGAGCTGCTGCTCGGTGCGGCCCACCCAGGCGATCTCGGGGTTGGTGTAGATCACCCAGGGGATGGTGTTGAAGTTCACATGGCCGTGCTGGCCCGCGATGCGCTCGGCCACGGCCACGCCCTCTTCTTCGGCCTTGTGCGCCAGCATCGGGCCGCGCACCACGTCGCCCACCGCCCACACGCCCGGCAGGTTGGTCTTGCAATCGGCATCGACCACGATCGCGCCGCGCTCGTCCAGCTGCAGGCCCACGGCTTCGCCGTTGAGTCCGATGGTGTTGGGCACGCGGCCGATGGACACGATGAGCTTGTCCACTTCCAGCGTCTGGGCTTCGCCCTTGGCATTGGTGTAGGCCACGCTCACGGCATTGTTGCCGGTCTTGATCTCGCCGATCTTCACGCCCAGCTCGATCTTGAGGTTCTGCTTGTCGAACGCCTTCTTGGCTTCCTTGGCGATCTGCTCGTCCACCGCGCCCAGGAACGTGGGCAGTCCTTCCAGCACCGTCACTTCGGCACCCAGGCGGCGCCAGACCGAGCCCATTTCCAGGCCGATCACGCCGGCGCCGATCAGGCCCAGCTTCTTGGGTGTCTCTCCAATGCGCAGGGCACCGTCGTTGGAGAGGATATGCTCTTCGTCGAACGGCACGCCAGGCAGCGCGCGGGCGTTGGAGCCCGTGGCCAGGATGATCTGCTTGCCGGTGATGGACTCTTCGGCAGCGCCGGCCACGCGGATTTCATAGCCACCGTCGGCGGCTTTCACGAACGAGCCACGGCCGTGGAAGAACGTGATCTTGTTCTTCTTGAACAGGTACAGGATGCCGTCGTTGTTCTGCTTCACCACGCTGTCCTTGCGGGCGATCATCTTGGCCACGTCCATGCGCACGTCCTTGACCTCGATGCCATGGTCGGCGAAGTGGTGGTTGGCCTGGTCGAAATGCTCGGACGACTGCAGCAGCGCCTTGGAGGGAATGCAGCCCACGTTGGTGCAGGTGCCGCCCGGTGCGGGGCCGCCCTTGCCGTTCTTCCACTCGTCGATGCAGGCCACGTTGAAGCCCAGTTGCGCGGCACGGATGGCAGCGATATAGCCGCCGGGGCCGCCGCCGATCACGATCACGTCGAATTGTTTGCTCATGTCAATCTCACTCAATCAGTTGAAGAAAGACCCACCGGCGGGCGCGGCCAACGGCCGGGCCACGCGGGCGGGTCCATCCAGGGGGATCAGATGTCGAACAGCAGGCGCGAGGGGTCTTCCAGCGCTTCCTTCATGGCCACCAGGCCCAGAACGGCTTCACGGCCGTCGATGATGCGGTGGTCGTACGACATGGCCAGGTAGTTCATCGGGCGGATGACGATCTGGCCGTTTTCCACCACGGCACGGTCCTTGGTGGCGTGCACGCCCAGGATGGCCGACTGCGGCGGGTTGATGATGGGGGTGGACAGCATGGAGCCGAACGTGCCGCCATTGGAGATCGAGAACGTGCCGCCGGTCATCTCTTCGATGCCCAGCTTGCCGTCCTTGGCCTTCTGGCCGAACTCGGCGATCTTCTTTTCGATGTCGGCGAACGTCATCTGGTCGGCATTGCGCAGGATGGGCACCACCAGGCCGCGGGGCGAGCCCACGGCGATGCCGATGTCGAAGTAGCCGTGGTAGACGATGTCGTTGCCGTCGACCGAGGCGTTGAGCACCGGGTACTTCTTCAGGGCATGCACGGCCGCCTTCACGAAGAAGCTCATGAAGCCGATCTTCACGCCGTGTTCCTTGGTGAAAGCGTCCTGGAACTTCTTGCGCATGTCCATCACCGGGGCCATGTTCACTTCGTTGAACGTGGTCAGGATGGCGTTGGTCGATTGCGACTGCAGCAGGCGCTCGGCCACGCGGGCGCGCAGGCGGCTCATGGGCACGCGCTGCTCGGGGCGGCCGCTCAGGTCTTCCTTGGCGGTGGGCGCAGCCACCTGCGGCAGCGCCTTGGTGGGCACGCCGGTGGGGATCGCGCTCGGTGCGGCCGCAGCGGCCTTGCCCGTGCCCGATGCCACGGCACCCAGCACGTCACCCTTGGTCACGCGGCCATCCTTGCCCGTGCCGGCCACGGCCGAAACGGACAGGTTGTTGTCGGCCAGCAGCTTGGCGGCGGCGGGCATGGCCACATCGCCCTTGGAGCCGCCTGCGGCAGCGGGGGCTGCAGCGGCTGGTGCGGGCGCCGCAGCTGCGGGTGCGGCGGCAGGGGCAGCTGCAGCGGCAGGGGCGGCTGCGCCGGCCTTGCCTTCGGTGTCGATCTTGGCGATCAGCTGGTCGGCCACCACGGTGGCGCCGTCGCCTTGCACGATTTCCGCCAGCACGCCGGCCGAGGGAGCAGGCACTTCGAGCACGACCTTGTCGGTCTCGATTTCGATCAGGATCTCATCGACGGCGACAGCCTCGCCGGCCTTCTTCTTCCACGTGAGCATCGTGGCTTCCGCCACGGATTCGGACAGTTGGGGGACTTTGACTTCAACGATAGCCATGGGAATTCTTTCGGGGTTTGTTTCTGCTTTTTGTGTGTTCGGGTTTCCGGCCTTACTTGGTCAGGACAAACCCCTTGAGCTTGGCGAACGCGCCGTCCACCAGGGCCTTTTGCTGCTCCTGGTGCAGGTGCGAATAGCCCACCGCGGGCGATGCCGAGGCGGCACGGCCGGAGTAACCCAGCTTCTGGCCTTCGAGCATGTTCTCGTGGATGTAGTGCTGCACGAAGAACCAGGCGCCCTGGTTCTGCGGCTCGTCCTGGCACCACACGATGTCGGTGGCGTTCGGGTACTTCTTCAGCTCGGCGGCGAAGGCCTTGTGCGGGAACGGATAGAGCTGTTCCACGCGCAGGATGACGACGTCGTCGGCTTCCTTCTCTTCGCGCTTCTTGACCAGGTCGTAGTAGACCTTGCCCGAGCAGGCGATCACGCGCTTGACCTTCTCGGCCTTCTTCTCGATGGCTTCGTTCTGCTCCGGGATCACCGTCTGGAAGCTGCCCTTGGTGAACTCGGACAGCGGCGAGGTCGCGTCCTTGTTACGCAGCAGCGACTTCGGCGTCATGATGATCAGCGGCTTGCGCAGGTGGCGGACCATCTGGCGGCGCAGCACGTGGAAGATCTGGCTGGCGGTGGTGGGCTGCACCACCTGCATGTTGGCGTCGGCCGACAACTGCATGAAGCGCTCCAGGCGGGCCGAGCTGTGCTCGGGACCCTGGCCTTCGTAGCCGTGCGGCAGCATCAGCGTGATGCCGTTCACGCGGCCCCACTTCACTTCGCCGGAGGCGATGAACTGGTCGATCACGACCTGCGCACCGTTGGCGAAGTCGCCGAATTGCGCTTCCCAGATCACGAGCGTGTTGGGGTCGTTGGAGGCATAGCCGTATTCGAAGCCCAGCACCGCCTCTTCGGACAGGATGGAGTCGATCACGACGAACGGAGCCTGGTTCTCGCTCACGTTCTGCAGCGGCACGTAGGTGCCCGTGTCCCACTTCTCGCGCTTTTGGTCATGGATGACCGAATGGCGGTGGGTGAACGTGCCGCGGCCGCAGTCTTCGCCGGACAGGCGCACGGGGAAGCCGCTGGCCACCAGCGAGGCGAAGGCCATGTGCTCGCCCATGCCCCAGTCCACCGGAATGTCGCCACGGCCCATGGCGGCGCGGTCGTCGTACACCTTCTTGACCAGTTGGTGCGGCGTCACGCCTTCAGGGATGGTGGTGATCTTTTCGGACAGGCGCTTCCACTCGGCCAGCGGGATGGCGGTGTCGCCGGCATCGGTCCACTTCTTGCCCAGGAAGGGGCTCCAGTCCACCGCGTACTTGCTCTTGAAGTTGGTCAGTACCGGATCGACCGTGTGCTTGCCCGCATCCATGGCGGCGCGGTAGGCCTTGGACATGTCGTCGCCCAGGGTCTCGCCCAGGCCCTGCGTGGCCAGCTTGTCGGCGTACAGCTTGCGGGTGCCGGGGTGCGCGCCGATCTTCTTGTACATCAGCGGCTGGGTGAGCGCGGGCGTGTCCTGCTCGTTGTGGCCCAGCTTGCGGAAGCAGATGATGTCCACCACCACGTCCTTCTGGAACTCCATGCGGAATTCGAGGGCGAGCTGCGTGGCGAACACGACCGCTTCGGGATCGTCGCCGTTCACGTGCAGCACGGGCGACTCGATCATCTTGACCACGTCCGTGCAATACAGCGTGGAGCGGCTGTCGCGCGGATCGGAGGTGGTGAAGCCGATCTGGTTGTTGATCACGATGTGCACCGTGCCGCCCGTGGAGTAGCCACGGGTCTGGGCCAGCGCCAGCGTTTCCTGGATGACGCCCTGGCCGGCGAAGGCCGCGTCGCCGTGCACCAGAACGGGCAGCACCTGCTTGCCATGCGGGTCGGCGCGGCGGTCCATGCGGGCGCGCACCGAACCTTCCACGACGGGGTTCACGATTTCCAGGTGGGAGGGGTTGAAGGCCAGCGACAGGTGCACCGGGCCGCCAGGGGTGCTGACGTCGGAACTGAAGCCTTGGTGGTACTTCACGTCGCCTGCCGGCAGGTCTTCCGGAGCGGTGTGGTCGAACTCGGCGAACAGGTCCTTGGGCATCTTGCCCAGCGTGTTCACCAAAACGTTCAGGCGGCCGCGGTGGGCCATGCCGATCACGATTTCCTGCACGCCCTTGGTGCCGGCGGCCTGGATGAGTTCATCCATGGCGGCGATGAAGCTTTCGCCGCCTTCGAGCGAGAAGCGCTTTTGGCCGACGTACTTGGTGTGCAGGAAGCGCTCCAGGCCTTCAGCGGCCGTGAGGCGGTCCAGGATGTGCTTTTTCTTGTCGGGACCGAAGCTGGGCTTGCTGCGGATGGTCTCGAGCTTTTCCTGCCACCAGCGCTTCTGGTTCTGGTCGGTGGCATACATGTATTCGACCCCGATCGAGCCGCAGTACGTTTCGCGCAGCGCGTTGATCAGCTCGCGCAGCGGCATGGCTTCCTTGCCGAAGAAGGTGTTGCTCGTGTTGAACACCGTTTCCTGATCGGCGTCGCTGAAGCCGTAGAAGGAGGCTTCGAGTTCCGGAATCTCAGGGCGCTCGGTGCGCTTCAGGGGGTCCAGATCGGCCCAGCGCTGGCCGACATTGCGGTAGGCCGAGATCAGTTGCTGGACAGCGGTGCGCTTGCGGCCCATTTCGGAGTCGGCGCCGGTGGCACCGACGACCTTCGTGCCGCCTTGCTTGGCGCGCTCGGCGAAGGCATTGACCACGGGCAGGTGGGGCACGTCCTTGGCGTTCGAGCCATCGACGGCAGGCACGTGCTGCAGGGCATCGAAGTATTCGCGCCACGTGTCGGGCACGCTGCCGGGGTTGACGAGATAGTTCTCGTACATCTCTTCGACATAGGGCGCATTGCCGCCGAAAAGATAGGTGTTGCCTTGGTAGGCTTGGTATACGGATGTCGTATCGCTCATATTCCGCTGACCTCCGCTTCCCTGAGGGAAGCATTAGCTGGTGGGTGAAACCTTCCGCGACACGGCTGAACCGATTGGCGGATGCGACTGTGGCTGGGGAAGGGCCGGGGGTGCGGGCGCCATTGTGCCACCGAACGCCCAGGAGCGAGCCCTACACGGCGTAAGCGCGTGTTCCTTCGCCGCCGTGTCATGGCGGTCGCTTACATTTCGTCATTATCCGTACCCCGCCTCTATGAATTCACCCACCCTTCAGAGCCGCACGCTGTTGCTTCTTCTCATCGCGGTCACTGTCGCGTTCTTCGCCATCCTGTGGCCGTTCCACGGGGCGGTTTTCTGGGGCGTCATCCTGGCGATCCTGTTCACGCCGCTGCACCGGCGGCTGCTGCGGCGCATGCGGGGGCGGCGCAACCTGGCCGCCCTGTGCACCCTCGGACTGTGCCTGGTGATCGTGATCCTGCCCATGACCTTCATCAGCATTTCGCTGGTCCAGGAGGCAGGGCTCATCTACGAACGCATGAAGTCGGGGCAGCTCAACTTCGGCGCCTACGTGCAGCAGGTGCTGAGCGCCCTGCCCTCCTGGCTGCTGGGCCTGCTGGACCGCTTCAACCTGACCTCGGCCGCCGAGGTGGAGGCCAAGCTTTCGTCCGTGTCGGTGCAGGCCGGCCAGTTCCTGGCCACCAAGGCGCTGGACGTGGGCCAGAACACGCTGCAGTTCATCGTGAGCTTCGGCATCATGCTGTACCTGCTGTTCTTCCTGGTGCGTGACGGCAGTTCGCTGGTCAACCGCATCCGACAGGCAGTGCCCCTCGACGAGGAACACAAGCGGCAACTGGCCAGCAAGTTCACCACGGTGATCCGCGCCACCGTCAAGGGCAACATCGTGGTGGCCGCCGTGCAGGGTGCGCTGGGCGGGGTGATCTTCTGGATCCTCGGTATCCAGGGCCCCATCCTCTGGGGCGTGCTGATGGCCTTCCTGTCGCTGCTGCCCGCCATCGGCGCGGGCCTGATCTGGGGCCCGGTGGCCATTTATTTCTTCGCAACCGGCGCCATCTGGCAGGGTTCGGTGCTGGTGGCCTTCTGCGTCTGCGTGATCGGGCTGGTGGACAACGCCCTGCGCCCGGTGCTGGTGGGCAAGGACACGAAGATGCCGGACTACATCGTCCTCATCTCCACCCTGGGCGGCATGGCGCTGTTCGGGCTGACCGGTTTCGTCATCGGCCCGGTGATCGCAGCACTCTTCATCGCCACCTGGGATTTGTTCTCCCAACCCACCGATTCCCCGATAAAGTAATCGCGCAGCATCCGCCGGCCTGCGTGCCGGCCGCCTTGCGCCATGCCCCAGATTTCGCCCCGTCGCATCGTCCTGCTGGCCCTCGTGCTGTCGGCAGGCATTGGTGCGCTCTTCGTGCGGGCGATCCTCACGATCCGCGACGACGCCTGGTCGTACGCGCTGCACACCAACAGCAGCCTGGCACGCACCATCGAGCAGAACATCCAGCGCACCCTGAACGGCTTCGACTACTCGCTGGTCGGGGTGGCCAAGAGCCTGTCGGACCCCGGCCTTCCGAGCCTCACCCCGCAGATGCGCAACACCTTCCTGTTCGACCACTCCCTGCACACGCCCGGCCTGGGCGCGGTCGCGGTGCTGGATGACAAGGGCAACTTGATAACGCGCTCCACCAGCCTGGAGCCCCTGAACCTCAACCTGGCCGACCGCGATTACTTCCAGGTGCACCAGACCAGCCAACGCGAGGGGCTCTACATCGGGCATCCCATCCGCGGCCGGGTCTCGGGCTCGTACAGCCTGCCCATCAGCCGCGCGTATTTCCGCGGCGACGGCAGCTTCGGCGGCGTCGTGGTGGGCACCGTGCGAATCAATTATTTCAAGGAGCTGTTCGCCTCCATCGATGTCGGGCCGATGAGCCGCGTGGAGCTGTGGAGCACCCGCGACGGCACCACCGTCGCGCGATTTCCCTACGCCGAAGGGGATGTCGGCCAGCCGATGGACGACGCCAGCCTGCTGGCCCGGCTGCAAACGGTCGACAGCGGCAGCTACACGGCGCAGGACCCGCAGGACCGCACCGAGCGGCTGCACACCTTCCGCCGCATCGGCAACTACCCGCTGGCGGTGAGCGTCGGGCAGTCGGCGGACACCATCCTGGCCAAGTGGCGCGCCAGCGCCAAGGTGCTGGGCGCGTTCGCAGTGCTGTTGATGGCGGCCTGCCTGGGCCTGTCCGCCCTCTTCGCGCGGGAGTTGCAGCGCCGCCAGGCCATCGCGGCCCAGCTC
Organism: Acidovorax sp. BLS4; assembly: GCF_032929295.1. Lineage (NCBI taxonomy): Bacteria > Pseudomonadati > Pseudomonadota > Betaproteobacteria > Burkholderiales > Comamonadaceae > Acidovorax > Acidovorax sp. BLS4. The sequence goes on along the minus strand of NZ_CP136797.1, from coordinate 1,884,463 downwards.
AAGCAGGCCGAGCACGACACGCGCACCATCCTGGACAACCTGCCTTCCATGGTGAGCTACTGGGACAAGGACCAGCACAACCGCTTCGCCAACCAGGCGTACATGGACTGGCTGGGCGTCTCGCGCGAGCGCATGCCCAACGTGAAACTGCTGGACGTGCTCGACCGGGGAACCTACGAACACGCGTTGACGCACATCCGGCAGGCGCTCAAGGGCCACAAGCAGGTCTTCGAGCGGACCATGCCCCTGCCCTCCGGCGAGGTGCGCCACACGCTGGTGTCGTACATCCCGGACAAGGAAGGCGACGAGGTGCAGGGCATCTTCGTGCAGATCGACGACCTGACCGACCGAAAGCGCATGGAAGACCTGCTGTTCGAGGAAAAGGAGCTGATCCGCCTGACGCTGCAGTCCATTGGCGATGCGGTCATCTGCACCGATGCCGAGGGCTGCGTCACCTACATCAACCCGGTGGCCGAAAAGATGACCGGCTGGCAGGCCTTTCATGCCGCGGGATCGGACATCGACGACGTCGTGCCGCTGCAGGAGGCCGGCAGCGACAGCGGCTTGAGCCCCACCCGCAAGGCGCTGGCCGAAGGCCGGGCCCAGCCCTCGAAACGCGGCGTGGTGCTCCAGTGCCGCGACGGACGGCGCATCGACATCGAGAAATCGGTCAGCCCCATCACCGACCGGCACGGGCACGTCACCGGTACGGTGATGGTGTTGCGCGACGTGACCGAGGCCATGGAGATGTCGCGCCGCATGGCCCACCTCGCGCAGTACGACGTGCTGACCGACCTGCCCAACCGCGTGCTGCTGCAGGACCGCGCCCAGCAGGCCATCGCGCACGCCCTGCGGGATGACCGCAGCCTGGCGCTGATGTACATCGACCTGGATGGGTTCAAGCAGGTGAACGACACCCTCGGCCACGATGCCGGCGACCTGCTGCTGGTGCAGGTCGCCCGCCGCTTCAAGGGCGCCGTGCGGCATTCCGACACGGTGTGCCGCCAGGGGGGCGACGAGTTCGTCGTGCTGCTGCCCAAGCTGGACAACGCCGACCAGGCCTGCCTGGTGTCGCAAAAGATCATGGCCGCGTGCGAACCGCCGTTCGATCTGCAGGGCGAGGTCCGGCAGATCGGCCTGAGCGGCGGCATCGCGCTGTTTCCGCAGCATGGCCGCAATTTCGAGGAGCTGTCGCGCAGCGCCGACATGGCGATGTACGCGGCCAAGCGCGCGGGGCGGGGGCATTTCCGGCTGTATGCCGGGCCCGACCAGGAGCCCACCATCGTGCCGGCGGACAAGAAATGACGGAATAAACGCCGGCAAGGCCTACAGTTCCATCCCCAATCAGCCGATACCTCCCTCATGTCCCTGTCCATCTCCTCCGCCTCCAGCACCTCCTCCACCAGCGTTTCGGGGAGCCGCTCTTCGGGCCAATCGAGCGGTGACATCGCGGCGCTTCAGAAGCAGCTCAAGGACCTCACGGCCGATCTCAAGCAGGCGTCGGCAGAAGCCAGCCAGGCATCCGACCCCAACGACGCCAAAGCCAAGCAGCAGAGGCTGCAGGCACTGCAGAACCAGATCCAGCTCGTGCAGCAGCAGATCGCAGCCATCCAGCAGGCCCAGCAGCAGGAGCAGCAGCAAAAGGCCATGGAAAAGGCCATGGAGCAGCAGCAGTCGGCCGACCAGAAGAAGACCCCGCCCGCCGCCTCCACCACGCTGGGCACGCAGGTCGATACCTTCGCCTGATCGCCGCACACGGCGCCCAGACAGACCGCACGAACGCGCGGCGCACCCCAACGCCTCAAGCCGGCGATTTGCTATTTAATTGATAGCAAACAGGACAATCGATACGCCGGCATGGGGCCGAAAACACCCAAAATCGGCTCAACCCACCCCTTCCAGCCCGGCAGCGGACACCAGCCGCTGGGTGTAGGGGTGCCGGGGCGCATCCAGCACCGCCTGCACCGGGCCCGACTCCAGCACCTCGCCGTCCTTCATCACGATCACGTCGTGCGCCATCGCGCGGATGACGGCCACGTCGTGCGTGATGAGCAGGTAGCTGAGCGAGCGCTCCTTCTGCAGGCGCTGTAGCAGTGCCAGCACCTGCTGCTGGATGGTGACGTCGAGCGCGCTGGTGGGCTCGTCCAGCACCAGCAACCGGGGGCTCAGGATGAGCGCACGGGCAATTGCCAGCCGTTGGCGCTGCCCTCCGGAAAACTCGTGCGGATAGCGCGCCAGCAGACCCGGGAACTGCGCGTCGGTCAGTCCCACGTCCTCCAGCGCCGACTCCACGCGCGCGCGGCGGTCGGCGGGCGGCAGTCCGGGCTCGTGCACCCGCAGGCCCTCGCCCACGATCTCCTCGACCGTCAGGCGCGGCGACAGCGACGAAAACGGGTCCTGGAACACCACCTGCACCTGCCGGCGCAAGGCCTGATTGGCCGGGGTATTGCGCTGGGCCGGCAGCTGCCAGCCCTGCCCTGCGATCCGCAGGTCGCCCTGGTACGGCAGCAGCCCCAGCAGCGCCTGCGCCAGCGTGGACTTGCCCGAACCCGATTCGCCCACCACGCCGAGCGTGCGGGCTGGCGCGATGGAAAAGTCGGCCCCCTTCACCGCCACGAACTCCCCGCGGCGAAACCAGCCGCGGATGCCGGGCAGCGGCGTGGCATAGGCCACGCGCAGCGCGCGCGCCTGCGCGGCGGGCACCGCCGTGGCCGAGGCCTCCGGCTCCAGCACGTCGCGGCGCGGCACGCTGCCGATGAGCCGCTGCGTGTACGCGTGCTGCGGCGAGCGGAACACGTCCGACACGGCGCCGGACTCCACCAGCACCCCGTGCTCCATGACCGCCACGCGGTCCGCGAACTTGCGCACCAGGTGCAGGTCGTGGGTGATGAGCAGCACGGCCATGCCGGTCTGGCGCTGCAGGTCGGACAGCAGATCGAGGATCTGGCCGCGCAGCGTCACGTCCAGCGCGGTGGTGGGCTCGTCGGCCAGCAGCAGGCGCGGGCGGCTGGCCAGGGCCATGGCGATCATCGCGCGCTGGCGCTGCCCGCCCGACAGCTGGTGCGGGAACGCGTCCGCACGCCGGGCCGGCTCGGGAATGCCGGTGCTGGCCAGCAGTTCGACGGCCGCCTGGCGGGCCTGGGCGCGCGAGAGTGCCTGCTTGAGCTGCAGCACCTCGGCCACCTGGTCCCCCACCGCCATGAGCGGGTTGAGCGCCGTCATGGGCTCCTGGAACACCATGGCGATGTCGCCGCCGCGCACACCGCGCATCTCGCGCTCGGACAGGGCCAGCAGGTCCTGCCCGTCCATCAGCGCCCGGCCGGTGATGTGCGCATCGCCCGCCAGCCGCAGGATCGACAGCGCGGTGATGGTTTTGCCCGAGCCCGATTCACCCACCAGCGCGAGCTTCTCGCCCGCCGCGATGTCGAAGCCGACCCCGCGCACCACCTCTTTGTCGCCGAAGCGCACGTGCAGGTCCTGCACCTGCAGCAGCGGCGCCGACGAGGCGGCAGGCGAAGTGCCGGCCGAAGACGATGAAGCAGCAGAGTGTGGAATCGGCGCGGTGCCGCGCATGCGTGCGTCGCTCATGAATGGTCTGCCTTGCGGGGGTCGAGCGCATCGCGCAGCGCGTCGCCCATGAAGGTGAGCAGCAGCAGCGTGACCACCAGCGCCGCGAACGTGAACAGCGAAATCCACCAGGCGTCGATGTTGTTCTTGCCCTGGTTGAGCAACTCGCCCAGCGACGGCGTGCCAGGCGGCACGCCCAGGCCCAGGAAGTCGAGCGAGGCGAGCGCCAGGATGGCCGCGCTCATGCGAAACGGCAGAAAGGTCACCACCGGCGTCATGCTGTTGGGCAGGATGTGGCGCCAGATGATCTGCCCGTTGGGCACGCCCAGCGCGCGGGCGGCCTTCACGTAGTCGAGCTGCCGGTTGCGCAGGAACTCCGCGCGCACATAGTCCGACAGGCCCATCCAGCCGAACAGCGACAGCAGCACCAGCAGCAGCCCGACGCTGGGCGCGAACACGGCGCTGAAGATGATGAGCAGGTACAGCTCGGGCATCGAACCCCAGATCTCGATAAAGCGCTGGAACGCCAGGTCGGTCTTGCCGCCGAAAAACCCCTGGATCGCACCGGTGATGACGCCCAGCAGCACGCCCACCACCGTGAGCGCGATGCCGAACAGCACGCTCACGCGAAAGCCGTAGATCAGCTGCGCGAGCAGGTCGCGGCCCCGGTCGTCCGTGCCCAGCCAGTTCTGCGATGTGGGGCCGGACGGGTTGGGCGACTTCGCGAAATAGTTCAGCGTGTCCGGGCCGTAGGGGTTCAGCGTGTATAGCGCCCAGTTGCTGCCCTGCTGCAGGCGCTCCCGGATGAACGGGTCCAGGTAATCGGTGGGGGTGTCGAAATCGCCGCCGAAGGTCTTTTCGGAATAGTCGTGCAGCATGGGCAGGTAGGTCTGCCCTTCGTAGCGCACGATCAGGGGACGGTCGTTGCTGATCAGCTCGGCCACCAAGCTCAGGGCCACCAGCGCGCTGAACAGGATCAGGCTCCAGTAGCCCAGCCGATTGCGCTTGAAGCGCCTCCACGCACGGCGGCCGGGCGAGAGCGACGGAGCCACGGGCACCGCGCCGCGCGGGGGGCGGCCATCGGCCGGCTCGGGGGGGTTAGTCAAACTTGACACGCGGGTCCACCCATACGTAGCAAAGATCGCTCACCAGCTTGGTCACCAGCCCGATGAGGGTGAAGAGATAGAGCGTGCCCAGCACCACGGGGTAGTCGCGCCGGATCACGCTTTCGTAGCTCAGCAAGCCCAGGCCGTCGAGCGAGAACAGCGTCTCGATCAGCAGCGAGCCGGCGAAGAACGCCCCGATGAACGCTGCAGGAAAGCCCGTGATGATGGGAATGAGGGCATTGCGGAACACGTGCTTCCACAGCACCTGCCGCTCCGACAGCCCCTTGGCGCGGGCCGTGAGCACGTATTGCTTGCGGATCTCTTCGAGAAAGGCGTTCTTGGTCAGCATGGCCGTCACCGCAAAGCTGCCCAGCACCATGGCCGTGACCGGCAGCGTGATGTGCCAAAGGTAGTCCACGATGCGCGCGCCCCAGGTCATCTCGTCCCAGTTCGCCGAGGTGAGCCCCCGCAGCGGAAACCACTGCAGCTGCCCGCCGAAGATCACCAGCAGCGCCACGCCCAGCACGAAGCCCGGGATGGCATAGCCCACCAGCACGATGAGCGTGGTGACGAAGTCGAAGCGCGAGCCCGCCCGCACCGCCTTGGCCACGCCGAGCGGCACGGCCACGAGGTAGCTGATGAAGAAGGTCCACAAGCCCAGGCTGATCGACACGGGCAGCTTTTCCTTCACGAGTTGCCACACGTCCTTGTTCTGAAAGAAGCTGCGGCCCAGGTCGAACCGCGCGAACTGCCCGAGCATCTGGAAAAAGCGCTCGTGCGCCGGCTTGTCGAAACCGTAGAGCGCCTTGATCTGCTCCAGCCGCTTCGGGTCCACGCCCTGCGCGCCCCGGTAGGCCAGGCCGCCGCCTTCGGCCCCGCCGCCGCCGCGTCCCATCCCGGCCTTGGACTCGGCCAGGTACTGCTCGACGGGCCCGCCCGGTACGAACTGGATCACCACGAAGGTCAGCAGCAGCACGCCCAGCAGGGTGGGCAGCATGAGCAGCACGCGCTTGAGGATGTAGGCGAACATGGCGGCGGTGGGGGTCGGAAAGTGAGCGGGGTCTGGACGGTGGGCCGGGGCTGCGGGCGGATCAGCGCCGTGCGGGGTCCGGCGCCGTCTGGGGCGGCATGCGCGCCCACCACGTGTCGATGGCCCAGGCCTCGCCCGTGGAATACGGCGGCAGCGTGGCCGGCCGCTCCAGGCGCCAGGCGTTGTAGACCATGCGGTGCGAAGGCGCGGTGTACTGGGGAATCAGGTAGTGCCCGTGCGCGATGACGCGCTCCAGGGCATGGCAGGCGGGCAGCAATTCGTCCAGCGTCTTGGCCGACACGATGCTGCGGATCATCGCGTCCACGGCCTTGCTCTTCACGCCGGGGAAGTTGCCCGAGTCTTCCGTGTCCGCCGCCTGCGAGCCGAACATGTCGGCCAGTTCCTGGCCCGGATTGTTGGTGCCCTGGTACGCGATGGTGGTGATGTCGAAGTCGAACTTGCTCAGGCGCTGCTGGTACAGAGCGAAATCCACCGCCCGGAAGTTCAGCGTGATGCCGAGCTTTTGCAGGTTGCGGATCCACGACGACAGCGACCGCACGCCGCCTTCGCTGCTGTCCAGGTACTCCAGCACCATGGCCTGGCCCTGCGCGTTGCGCAGCGCGCCGTCCCGGACCTCCCAGCCCGCCTCTTTCAAAAGGGCCTGGGCACGGCGCAGGTTGTCGCGCAGCGTGGTGACGCCCTCAGTGCGCGGCGGCGTGGTCATGGGGCCGAAGGCGCTGGCGGGAAGGCTCTGGCGCCAGGGCTCCATCAGCGCCAGCTCCTCGGGCGTGGGCGTGCCGCGGGTCTCGCACAGGGTGTTGCCGAACAGGCCGTTGATGCGCTGGTAGGCGCCGTAGAACAGCTGGCGGCTCATCCACTCGAAGTCGTAGGCCAGTCCCAGCGCTTCGCGCACGCGGGCATCCTGCAGCAGCGGCCGGCGCGTGTTGAGCACGTAGCTCTGGAAGCCCGAAGGCAGCTTGTGCTCGAAGTTGCCCTTGACCAGCTCGCCGGTATCGAACTTGCGCCCCGTGACGCGGCGCGCCCAGTCGCCCGCGCTGAAAAAGCGCATGAGGTCAAACTCGCCCGCCTTGAGCGCCTCCAGCCGCGCGGTGTTGTCGCGGTAGATCTTCACCAGGATGCGGTCGAAATTGGCGGTGCCCTTGCGCACGTTGAGATCGCGCGCCCAGTAGCCGGGATCGCGCACGTAGGTGATGTCCTTGCCGAAGCGCACCGGCCCGATCTTGTAGGGACCGCTACCGATCGGGATGTCCATCACCACCTGATCGAAGCGCTTGGCCTTGCCGTTCTCCACGCCCCAGTCGCGGCTGAAGACCGGCAGCCCGCCCACCGTGAGCGGCAGCTCGCGGTTGGGGTGCTTGAAGCGGTAGCGCACCGTGCGGTCGTCGATCACGTCGATGCCCGCCACGTCGAACAGCGCCGTCTTGTAGGCCGGCGAGGTGTAGGGGCCCATCAGCGTGTCGTAGCTGAACTTCACGTCCTGCGCCAACACCGGCTTGCCGTTGTGAAAGCGCGCTTCGGGCCGCAGGCGGAACACCACCGAGAGGCCATCGGCGGCCACCTCCACGTCCTGCGCCAGCAAGCCGTAGCCGGTGGCGGTCTCGTCGAGCGAGCCGGTGAGCAACGTATCGAACATCAGGTCCGACAGGTAGGCCGGGGAATTGCCCTTGATGGTGAACGGGTTGTATTTGTCGAAGGTGGAGACGCGCAGGTTGCTCACCAGCCGCAGCTCGCCGCCCTTGGGCGCGTCGGGGTTGACGTACCCGAAGTGGTCGAAGCCCGCAGGCATCCGGGGCTCGCCCCACAGCGCATAGGCGTGTCCCGCCCACACGGGCATCGCACTCCCCCACAGCAACAAGATCGGCCAAAGACGCATGCGACAATTCTGCACTACGCTGGCGGCGCCCCGACGGGTCGCATGTCACATGCCCCGGTGGGCCGTCAGCGGCGCACGCGCCGCCGCCACGCCCCCAATCCCCCGCATTCCACAGGAGAAGAAACATGGGTTTTCTGACCGGCAAGAAGCTGCTTATCACCGGCGTGTTGTCCAACCGCTCGATCGCCTACGGCATCGCCCGCGCCTGCCACGCGCAAGGCGCAGAACTTGCCTTCAGTTACGTCGGCGAGCGCTTCAAGGACCGCATCACCGACTTCGCCGCCGAGTTCGACTCCAAGCTCATCTTCGATTGCGACGTGGGCAGCGACGAGCAGATCGACCGCATGTTCGCCGACCTGTCGCAGACCTGGCCGAAGTTCGACGGCTTCGTGCACAGCATCGGCTTCGCCCCGCGCGAGGCGATCGCCGGCGACTTCCTCGAAGGGCTGTCGCGCGAATCATTCCGCATCGCGCACGACATCAGCGCCTACAGCTTTCCCGCCATGGCCAAGGCCGCCCTGCCCTACCTCAACGAAAAATCGTCCGTGGTCACCCTGAGCTACCTGGGCGCGTTGCGCACGGTGCCCAACTACAACACCATGGGCCTGGCCAAGGCCAGTCTGGAGGCCAGTGTGCGCTACCTGGCCGAATCGCTGGGCCCGCGCGGCATGCGCGCCAACGGCATCAGCGCCGGTCCCATCAAGACCCTGGCGGCCAGCGGCATCAAGGACTTCGGCAAGCTGCTGGGCGTGGTCGCCGGCGCCTCGCCCCTGCGCCGCAACGTGACCATCGAAGACGTGGGCAATGCCGCCGCCTTCCTGCTGTCGGACCTGGCCAGCGGCGTGACGGCCGAGATCATGTACGTGGACGGCGGCTTCAGCCAGACGGGCGGCATCAGCCGGGAAAGCGCCGAGCTGTCCTGAGATTCAAGCCGAATCGGCCGCCAGCGCATATTTCTCTAGGGCATCACGCTATTAAATCAATAGCAAGATAATCCCATGCTTCGCCGCATCGCCATCACCGTCCTGCTGGTCTGCGGCGCGCTGCCGGCCTGGGCGCAACCCCCAGCAACGGTATCGACCGCCTCGCCGCCGCCCCTGCTGCTGGCCAACGTCTACCGCACCGGACTGCCGCTGGCGGACTACTGGGTGAGCGAAAAGTACGACGGGGTGCGCGGCTACTGGGACGGCCACCAGTTGCGCACGCGCGGTGGCGAGCGGGTGAATGCGCCCGCCTGGTTCACCCAGGGCTGGCCCGCGATGCCGATGGATGGCGAGTTGTGGGCCGGCCGGGGCCGCTTCGCCCAGGCACAGTCCACCGTGCGGCAGCAGCGGCCTGACGATGCGGCCTGGCGCCACCTGCAGTTCATGGTGTTCGACCTGCCCGCGCAGGGCGGCCCGTTCGACGAGCGCCTGCCGGCATTGCAGGCCGCCGTGGCCGGCATCGGCCAGCCCTGGGTGCAGGCCGTTCCCCAGCAGCGCATCGCCACCGACGCCCGGTTGCAGGCCCTGCTGCACCGCACGGTGCGCGACGGGGGCGAAGGGCTGATGCTGCACCGTGGGGCGTCGCTCTACCAGGCCGGCCGCAGCGACGATCTCATCAAACTCAAGACCCATGAAGACACCGAGGCGCGGGTCGTGGGCTACGTGCCCGGCAAAGGCCGGCACCGGGGCCGCATGGGCGCCTTGCTGGTGGAGATGCACGGCGGCCAGCGCTTTCGGCTCGGCGCCGGCTTCACCGATGCGGACCGGGCGCATCCACCGCCCCTGGGCAGTTGGGTGACCTACCGCTTTCGCGGCACGCACGAGGGCGGCCTGCCGCGCTTCGCCAGCTTCCTGCGCGTGCGCGAGGACATGCACGCCGCCGCACCCTAGCAGGCCTGGCGCCGGGCTCCCACGGAAAAGCCGCAAGGCCCCTCCGGGGTGCCCTTGCGGCTTTCCTGGATGCCTTGGGGCAAGGCCCGCATCGGCTGGCGCCATCGGGTGCCAGCGATGCGGACCGCCCGGCGCGGCTTACTTGGGCAGCAGCACCTTGTCCACGACGTGGATCACGCCGTTGGACTGGTACACATCGGCGATGGTCACGTTGGACATGCCGCCCTTTTCATCCGTCAGCGCAATCGAGGAGCCGCTGGCCTTGGCCGTCAGCGTGCCACCGGCGACGGTCTTCAGGCTGGCCGAGCCCTTGCCGTCGGCAATCATCTTGGACAGCGCCGCCGCATCGACCTTGCCCGCCACCACGTGGTAAGTCAGCACCTTGGTCAGCGTGGCCTTGTTCTCGGGTTTCAACAGCGTGTCCACCGTGCCGGCAGGCAGTGCGGCGAAGGCGGCGTTGGTGGGCGCGAACACCGTGAACGGACCGGGGCCCTTCAGCGTGTCCACCAGGCCGGCGGCCTTCACGGCGGCGACCAGCGTGGTGTGGTCCTTGGAGTTCACCGCGTTGTCGATGATGTCCTTGGTCGGGTACATCGGCGCGCCACCGACGGTCACCTGCGCGAAAGCGGGCATCGCAGCGGCAGACAGGGCGAGCGTGAGGCTGGCGGCGGCCAGGCGGGCATTCATGCGAAAGGTCATGGAAATCTCCGTTGTGTCAGTGGGTGGATGCCGCCCGAAAATTCGCGCGGCTGAACACTGATACGGTGCAGGAAGCCGCCTGGATTCAATCCCGTGACATTCCCATACAAAAAGCCCGGAGGCGCTGTCGCGCAGCCGGGCTTTCGGAGTCAAGGCCCACGGCCTTGCGCGGCGATCAGACCTTGCGGCCGAACGGTCCGTCGCTGCCCACCTGCACGATGTCTTCGGCGGCAGGCGCGTTCTTGCGGCTCTTGCGAGCGGACGTCGGCTGCGGTGCGGCGGCTACGCAGTCGGCGTAGTAGCGCACGTTGCCGTTGTCGTCCTCGATCTCCACCAGGCCGTGGATGTCGGTCTCGAAGCCCGGGCACAGCTTGGAGAATTCGCGCGAGAACTTGAGGTAGTCCACGATCTTCTTGTTGAAGACCTCGCCCGGAATGAGCAGCGGAATGCCGGGTGGGTACGGCGTGATCAGGCTGGTCGTGATGCGGCCTTCCAGCGCATCGATCTCCACGCGCTCGGTCTTGCGGTGCGCGATGTGCGCATAGGCGTCGCTGGGCTTCATCGACGGCGTCAGGTCCGACAGGTACATCTCGGTGGTCAGGCGCGCGATGTCGTACTTGGCATAGAGCTGGTGCACGTGCTGGCACAGGTCCCGCAGGCCCATGCGCTCGTAGCGCTTGTGCTGCTGGCAGAACTCCGGAAGGATGCGCCACATCGGCTGGTTCTTCTCGTAGTCGTCCTTGAACTGCTGCAGCGCCGTCAGCAGCGTGTTCCAGCGGCCCTTGGTGATGCCGATGGTGAACATGATGAAGAAGCTGTAGAGCCCCGTCTTCTCCACCACCACGCCGTGCTCGGCCAGGTACTTGGTCACGATGGAGGCGGGAATGCCGTTCTCGTCGAACTTGCCGTCCAGGTTCAGGCCGGGCGTGACGATGGTGGACTTGATCGGGTCCAGCATGTTGAAGCCGTCGGCCAGCTGGCCGAAGCCGTGCCACTTGCTGGCGTGGTTCTTCTTGCCCTTGCCGTCGCTGCGGATGACCCAGTCCTCGGCGCGGCCCAGGCCCTCGTCCACGAGCTTGTCCGGGCCCCACACCTTGAACCACCAGTCGTCCTTGCCGAACTCCTCTTCCACCTTGCGCATCGCGCGGCGGAAGTCCAGGGCTTCAAGCAGGCTTTCCTCCACCAGCGCCGTGCCGCCGGGCGGCTCCATCATCGCGGCGGCCACGTCGCAGCTGGCGATGATGCTGTACTGCGGCGAGGTCGAGGTGTGCATCAGGTACGCCTCGTTGAACAGCGGCCGGTCGAGCTTGACCGTCTGCGAGTCCTGCACCAGCACATGGCTGGCCTGGCTGATGCCGGCCAGCAGCTTGTGGATGGACTGCGTGGCATACACCACCGAGTGCTTGGGCCGCGCGCGCTTCTTGCCCATCGCGTGGTAGCTGCCGTAGAACGGATGGAAAGCCGCGTGCGGCAACCAGGCCTCGTCGAAATGCAGGTTGTCCACGTAGCCGTCGAGCATGCCCTTGATGGTTTCGGTGTTGTAGAGCACGCCGTCGTAGGTGGACTGCGTGAGCGTGAGAACGCGCGGCTTGACGGCCTTGGCATCCACACCCTTGAGCAGCGGATTGGCGCGGATCTTGGCCTGGATCGCCTCGGGCTCGAACTCCGACTGGGGGATCGGGCCGATGATGCCGAAGTGGTTGCGCGTGGGCTTCATGAACACCGGAATGGCGCCCGTCATGATGATGCTGTGCAGGATGGACTTGTGGCAGTTGCGGTCCACCACCACCACATCGCCGGGCGCCACCGTGTGGTGCCACACCATCTTGTTGGACGTGCTGGTGCCATTGGTCACGAAGAAGCAGTGGTCCGCATTGAAGATGCGCGCGGCATTGCGCTCGCTCTCGCCGATGGCGCCGTTGTGGTCCAGCAGCTGGCCCAGTTCCTCGACCGCATTGCACACGTCGGCGCGCAGCATGTTCTCGCCGAAGAACTGGTGGAACATCTGTCCCACGGGGCTCTTGAGGAACGCCACGCCGCCGGAGTGGCCGGGGCAGTGCCAGCTGTACGAGCCGTCTTCGGCATAGTCCAGCAGCGCCTTGAAGAACGGCGGCTGCACGCTCTCCAGGTAGCTCTTGGCTTCGCGGATGATGTGGCGGGCCACGAACTCCGGCGTGTCCTCGAACATGTGGATGAAGCCGTGCAGTTCCCGCAGGATGTCGTTGGGCAGGTGGCGGCTGGTCTTGGTCTCGCCGTGCACGTAGATCGGCACGTCGGAGTTCTTGCGGCGCACCTCGGCGATGAAGGTGCGCAGGCTCAGCACGATGGGGTCCAGGCCCGAGCCGAGGGTGAACTCCTCGTCGTCGATCGACAGGATGAACGCGCTCGCGCGGCTTTGCTGCTGCGCGAACTGCGACAGGTCGCCGTAGCTCGTGACACCCAGCACCTCGAAGCCCTCCGACTCGATGGCCTGCGCCAGCGCGCGGATGCCCAGGCCCGACGTGTTCTCGGAACGATAGTCCTCGTCGATGATGACGATGGGAAAGCGGAATTTCATGCGCAGCCTCCGAGCGAGCGGGCCCAAAAAACGAAACAGGCGCGAAGTGTAAGGAATAACGTTGTCACGCCTTTGACGGTCCGGTCTTTTGACCCAGAATGTGGTGCACTAAACACAACGAGGAGCGCGCAGTGATAGAGCAATCCACCCTCTGGTGGCTGATGGCGGGAGGGGCCGTCGCCGTGGAGCTGTTCACGGGCACGTTCTACCTGCTCATGCTGGCCATCGGCCTGGCCGCCGGCGCCCTTGCGGCCCACGCGGGCGGCTCGGTCGCGGCGCAGCTGCTGGCCGCGGCCGCGGTCGGGTCCGCGGGCGTGGTGGGCTGCTATGTGTTCCGTAAAAAGAACCCGGGCGCCCAGCCCGCATCGAGCAACCGCGACGTGAACATGGATGTGGGCGAGTCCGTGAACGTGGAGATCTGGAACGCCGACGGCACCGCGCAGGTGCGCTACCGAGGCGCCCAATGGACGGTGGTCCTGCGCCCCGGCAATGCCCCCTCCTCCGGCATGCACCGCGTGGCGGAAGTCATCGGCAACCGGCTGCTGGTCGACAAGCTCTGAGGCCGGACCCCTCACGCACCGCCACAACGCAACGCCAAGCACCCACCCCAATCTTCACCATCGCAAAGGACCCCATGGAAATCATTGCCCTCGTCATCGTCGTCATCGCCGGCATCTTCATCGCTCGCTCGGTGAAGGTGGTTCCCCAACAGAACGCCTGGGTCAAGGAGCGGCTGGGCAAATATGCCGGCACCCTCACGCCGGGGCTGAACTTCCTCGTGCCATTCGTCGACCGCGTGGCCTACAAGCACAGCCTCAAGGAAATTCCGCTCGACGTGCCCAGCCAGGTCTGCATCACGCGCGACAACACCCAGCTGCAGGTGGACGGCATCCTCTACTTCCAGGTGACCGACCCCATGCGCGCCAGCTACGGCTCCAGCAACTACATCATGGCCGTCACCCAACTGGCCCAAACGTCGCTGCGCAGCGTGATCGGCAAGCTCGAACTCGACAAGACCTTCGAAGAGCGCGACATCATCAACGCCCAGGTGGTCCAGGCGATCGACGAGGCCGCGTTGAATTGGGGCGTGAAGGTGCTGCGCTACGAAATCAAGGATCTCACGCCGCCGGCCGAAATCCTGCGCTCCATGCAGGCGCAGATCACGGCCGAGCGCGAAAAGCGCGCCCTGATCGCCGCTTCGGAAGGCCGCCGCCAGGAGCAGATCAACATCGCCACCGGCGAGCGCGAAGCGTTCATCGCACGGTCGGAGGGCGAAAAGCAGGCGCAGATCAACAACGCCCAGGGCGAGGCCGCCTCCATCACAGCCGTGGCCGAAGCCACCGCCCAGGCCATCGAACGAGTCGCCGCGGCCATCCGCCAGCCGGGCGGCGAACAGGCCGTGCAGCTGAAGGTGGCCGAGCGCGCCGTGGACGCGTACGGCAAGGTGGCCGCCGATGCGACCACCACGCTGATCGTGCCCAGCAACATGAGCGAAGTGTCCGCCCTGATCGGCTCCGCCATGAAGATGGTTCAAACGACCCAACGCGCGCCTTGAACGGCGCTTCAACGGTTTTTCCAAAAACGAGCCAAAACCACTGCTACAATCGCGGGCTTCGGAGAGGTGGATGAGTGGTTTAAGTCGCACGCCTGGAAAGCGTGTGTGGGCTAATCCCCACCGCGGGTTCGAATCCCGCCCTCTCCGCCAAAGACAGTCCTGATTCCCAGTCAGGAATAAAAAAGCCACCCTCGGGTGGCTTTTTTATTGCATGCGGCACCGAAGTGCTGACACCCCGTTGGCCCCTACATGACCAAGATGGCGAGATTCGCAGCCGCGACGCCAAGCACCTCCACCGCACGGCGATTGGCCGCCTCCAGCGAGGCGCGGGCCCCATTCCCCGAAAACCAGTGAAAGGCGAACGCCGACGCATAGGCATCTCCTGCACCCAGTGTGGACACGACGGTGGTGCGCGCTGCAGGGTGGTGGTGGCCGTGCAGCCCATCGAAGAACGCCGCACCGCCAGCGCCGAGGGTGACCAGCACCCCCTGTCCCTGTGGGCGTGCCAGGGCCGTGGCAAGCGCCACAGCCTCGTCGGCACCCAGCTCCGGGGTGCAGGCCAGTCCTCGGTGGGCGGCCAGCCACTGCGCTTCGATCGCGTTCAGGCAGACCAGGTCTGCCGCGTTTAGCAACCGTTCCAAGGAGTCGGGCGATTGGCGCAGTGAACGTGCGCCCGGATTGACCACCAGTTGGAAAGGCCGGGACGGCAGGCCCGCCAACGCGTGGTTCAACTCGTCGGTGGCGGCATCGGACAACGCGGACACATAGACAAGCTCGGCTTGCATGAGCATTGCAGAGGCATCCGCCAACGACAGTCGGGTACTGGCACCGCGCTGCGCGAACACGGTGGCATCGCCCTGCGGGTCCAGGTGGATCACGGCCTTTCCCGTGGGGCATCCGGGGATGGTCTGCACACGTTCCACCGTGATGCCTTGCCGGTCCAACGTGTCGCGCAGCCATCGCCCTTCCACATCCGCGCCGACAGCGCAGCAGGCAGTGACCTGTGCGTGAAAGGCCGCAAATCCGAGCGCCGCGTTCACGGCACCGCCCCCGCTGGACCATCGCACGCTGGCCACGTCGTGTTTGGCTCCGGGGCCTCGCACCACGTCCACCCCTGCAACCACGATGTCGAGCGTGGCACCGCCAATCGTCAGGACACGCACGTCAGACCCCGACCATGGCAGCGCCGATCACACCCGCCGAATTGCCCAGCCTGTTGCGCAGCACGGGGGTGTGGAACTCATCGTTGAAGACCATGCGCTGCAGCCGAAGAGCGCCCTCCTCATACAGTTCATCCATGCTGGCAAGCCCCCCGCCGATGACGATCACATCCGGGTCCAGCACGGCGACCACATTGGCGACCGCGCCGGCAAATTGGCTGAGAAATCGGTCCAGCAATTCGACGGCCGCGCCATCGCCATGGCGCGCCATTTCAACGATGCGGGCCGCATCGGCAGACTTCCCGGTGGACTGCTGGTAGCGGGCCTCCAGCGCGGTTCCGCTCAGGTAGCGCTCGACACATCCCTGGCGGCCGCAGTAGCAGGCAGGCCCGTCCGGATCAATGGACATATGGCCCCATTCACCGGCGATGCCATGGCGCCCGCCCCACAAACGATCATTCACCACGATGCCTGCACCCACCCCCGTGCCGAGCACCAGCCCGAGCACGCAACCGTGCCCGCTGCCTGCGCCATGACGGGCTTCGGCCATCGCGAAGCAGTTGGCATCGTTTTCCATGTTGAAGGGGCGGCCCAGCCGCTGGCGCAGATCCGCGTGCAGAGGATGGCCGTTCAGCTCGGTTGCATTGCAATTTTTCAGCAAACCGGTGGTTTTCGAAATGGACCCAGGGGTGCAGATTCCCAATGTCGTTTCTGCCCCCAAAACCACAGTGGCCAATTGGCAGTGCATTTCAATAATGCGCTGCAGCACCTGAAGATAGCCATCGCTGGCCCGGGTCTCCATTCGGATTCGCCGACATTCTCGATATTGATGGTCGAGTACGATGCCTTCGATTTTCGTCCCGCCCAGATCGATCCCGATATGGAATCTTTCCTTCGAATTTTCCTTATCCGCGTCCATGCGAAAGATACCCCCCATCCATTTGATTCTTGCGTTCGACGCTGTGGCACGCATGCGCAGCTTCAACAAAGCGGCAGACGAGCTGAATATTTCCCACAGTTCCGTCAGCCATCGGATTCGTGAACTGGAGCGATTGCTGGGCAATAGCCTGTTCACACGAACGACCCGCTCGGTCGCAATGACCCCTGAAGGCGAGTATTTGCACCAGCAGATGAAAGACGCATTGGAGACGCTTGAGGAGGCCTTCTCCGGCTTCACACAGGAGCGAAGCGTGATCCGGATCAGCGTGTTGCCTTCTTTTGCGCGCTTTCGGCTGGTTCCAGCCCTCACCGAATTCCAGCGCCTGCACCCGGCCGTCTCCATCGAGGTGTCGCCAACGACATGCAAGGTGGACGTCGATCAGGGAGAGGCAGACATTGCCATCCGGTTCGCCAAAGCCCGCCCCCAGGCCCACCATTGCGAACCGCTGCTGGAGGACGAGTGGTTTCCAGTGGCAGCTCCCGCCTATCTGAAACGGTGCGATGCACCCGGCATCGAGGCTCTGTTCAAACGCGCGGTGTTCCTGTCCCATAGCAGGCAGCCCTGGGAACCCTGGCTGAAGAAGGCCGGCATACAGATTTCGCCGGCGCAGCGCACGCTGACCTATTCCGACACAGGCTTCATGCTGGATGCAGCCCTCAATCTGCAAGGGATCGCACTGGGTCGGCGTTCTCTGGTGAAAGGCCTTCTGCAAAACGGCAGTTTGGTGCGGATCTCCGACATCGCCATTCCGTCGGAGCAAGCTTATTTCCTGCTCGCATCGGAGCGGGCCCTGATCTCTCGCCACGGCAGCACGGTGATCCATTGGATCCGTGCCTTGGTGCAAGACGGCTAATGAACGATGGTGAGCACGATGCCGATCAACACACCTGAAATCGCCAGCATTTTTTGGCGGATGAATCGCTCTGCAAAGAACAGCGCGCTCAAGGCGAACACCATGATGAGATTGGTGCGCCGAAGCACCGATATCACCGAGATCAGCGCACCCTCGGCCTGCACGGCCGTGAGATAAATGAACTCGGCCAATACGTATGCGGCAGCAATCGCAGGGACCGCCCAATTTCGGGACAGCAGGCTTCGGCATTCCATGGCCCCAAAAACCCAAGGCAATAAAAGCAGCGCCATGCCGCCACGCTGAATGGCCGAGTACGCCTGGACGGCGGCCAGATCCAAATGCAGGGTTGCCAGAATGTGCTTGTCGTAAAGGGCGTTGGCCGAAGACAGCAACGTGGCCGCGAGCATGCAAAACACCCACCCGTTGCGCTGAAACCGGATGCCCTCTTTTTGCCCGATCAGGGAGAACAGATAGTAGGAACCCATGGAGACAGCGAGCCCCATCCATTGCCACCAGTTGAGTTGCTCGGACAGGAAAACGATGGCGCCTACCGCCGTCCAAAGCGGCCCGGAAGCGCGCACGCCCGCGGAGATCGATAACGGCAAGGATTTGACCGAGTAATACGAAAGAATCCACGTGACCACCATCATTGCCGATTTGGGCAGCAACGCCAGCTGCTCGGCCCGGGTCAACGCTGCAGGGTGCAAGCCCAGGGGCTGCAGTGTGTCGGCCCAGGCAGCCGGAAGGAAAAAGAAAGGGGCCCAGATCAGCGCCCCGAGAACGGACGACCACAGCACCACCTCCAGGACCGTTTTTTCCCTGAGGGCGAGTTTGGTCAAAAAGTCGTAGGTTCCCAGCACCAACCCGGCCAGCAGGCCCAAGGCAATCCATGTCATGTTCGGGCATCAAAGTGCGAGAAAGCCGCCGTCCACGGGAACCACTGCGCCCGTCAAAAATGATGCCTGGGGACTGCTGAGCCAAAGCACGGCTTGTGCGACCTCATGCGACTCGCCGACGCGCTTCATGGGCAGGCGCTCGGCCCATCCCTCCAGCCCGCCGGAGACAGCACTGGAGCGGGCCAGCATCTCCGTGGAGATCGGCCCGGGGGACACGGCATTCACGCGCACGCCATAAGGCGCCGCCTCGACTGCGGCCGCCTTCGTCAGCGCAAGCGCTGCATGTTTGGAAGCGGTGTACGCGCCCGTGCCTTCCAGAATCGTGCGATGGGCATGCACGGAAAGGTTGTTGACGATGCAGCCCGAGCGCCGCTCGTACATCGGTCTGAGCAAATGCTTCATGCACAGCATGAGCCCGGTGCAATTGGTGCGCATCACTGCTTCAAACGCATCGATGTCTTGGTCCACGATGGCCGATGCCGTTCCAACGCCCGCATTGAGGAAGGCGATATCCACCACGCCAAGACGGCGCTCGACTTCGTCCATCAGGTTCATCACGTCGTTCTCGCTGCCGACATCGCAGGCCACCGCGAAGCCGATGCCGCCGGCGTCCAGAATCATCTTGGCGGTCTCAGCGCAAGAAGACACCGTGCGGCCCGCGATGGCCACCTGGGCGCCCTGCTTGGCGAAAGCAAGCGCCGTCGCCCTCCCGATGCCCGTGCCTCCGCCTGTCACCAGCACCACCCTGTCCTTGAAAGCGTTCATGGGGTCCAACCTGACAACGAGTTCAGCAACGATGCGATGGCCCGGGCCAGCACGCCATCCTGGGCAGACGCGGCACCGCTGATTCCGAGTCCGCCCACCAAGGTTCCTCCCACCAGCAGCGGAACACCGCCTTCCAGGGGCAGGACGTCGGCCAGGGCGAGATAGGCCGTCTTGCCCTGTTCCAGCGCCTGCTGCATCGCGGCGGTGTCCCTGCGGAAATAAACCGCTGTCCGCGCCTTCGCAATCGACGCGTCGATCGATCCCAGAAAGGCATCGTCCGCACGGGCAAACGCCAGAAGGTGTCCCGAGCTGTCCACTGCCGCCGCCGAAACGGCCAGGCCTTCGTCCAGGCCTGTGATCAGCGCGCTCTGCACCAATTGCTGCGCCTGACTGGCGCTCAGCCGCGAAAGACCGGTTTCAGGCATCTGCATGCGCCATCTCCTCGGCAGCAATGCGGATGGCATCGGCGTCCACATCATTTACAAAGCGGCATGCGCCGATCCCGTCGGGCAGTGGCAGTCGCTGCCGGCCATCGCGATGACGCATCGTGTCGGCCAGCGCCTCCTGCAGCAGGCCGGGCTGCTCGAAAAAGCGATGCCGCAAAGGCAATTGCATGGACTTCATGACACGCACGACCCGACGTACATCCTGGTCTGCAAGGAGCCCTCTCGCCCGTGCCAGGCGGCAAGAAAACAGCACATCCAAAGCGACAGCCTCGCCATGCAGCAATTCTGGCAGCGCTTTCATCTCGATCAGCGGAGCAAACGAGTGTCCGAAATCGACGCATCGGTCCAGCGTGAGCTCCCACAGGTTGGGAGCCAACTCTTCCAGCATGCCCTCCACCGCCAGACCGATGACCTCTGGAGCGACGATCGCATCCTGAAAGCGGGTCAGCAGCAGCATCTCGGAGTGCCGCTCCAGCAGGTCGAACAACCGAGGGCTCTTGATCACCGCGAGCTTGAGCAACTCTCCCATCCCATTGGAGAGCTCGCGGGACTCCACCGTCGACAAAAAGCTGCGATCCAGCAAGGCAACGGTAGGCGCATGGTATGAACCCAGGCGGTTGCGACGATCCATTGCATTCACGGCGGTCTTGATACCGACCGCGGCATCCCACAGCGCCATCGCGTTGGTAGGAACCTTGACGTAGGGAATTCCTCGCCGATACAGCCCCGCCGCGAAACCGACGAGGTCCAGCAACACACCACCGCCAATGGCAACCACGGGCTCAGAACGGCGCAGCACCCCTGCCGATTCGAGGTGGCGAGCGATTGTCATGGCCATATCCAGGTCTTTCGTTTCTTCCGAAACGGAAAGGCTCAGGATGGAAACGTCTACTCCATGGTGAGCATAGTAGGCGCGCATCTCTTCGCCATAAAGTTGGTCCACGTGCGCATCGATCACGAGGGCTTGGCGCAAACCAGGCTGTGCCCTGCCGCAGGTGATCAATTCGAGGGCATCGAGCCTGAAGATGCCATCGATCTGTCGCACTTCGTATGAAACCTCCTGTGTCGCGTGCACCCTCCAGCCATGCGCCTCGAAACGGTTCAGCGCGCCCATGCTCGCCGGCCATATCACCCGATCGTTCATCCATGCCCTCCCTTTTTTGTAGGGGGCCAAGCGTATTGCGAAGCGACGCCGGCATTGCTGAACGTTTCGCGAGCTTTCTACGGCTTGGTTGATGAATCCTTCGCAAAGGTATGGGAGCGGCTCAAAGCCCAGGCAGGCTTCCTGGCGTGCCCTTTGCCCGCATGAGGCCATAGAGCGCTCCAGCGGCTACTGAATCAGAAACGGTGAACGCAGGTGCAAAGGAAAAATGGAGAGGTGGGCTTTGGGGCTGTGAGATCCCGCAAAGCCCATGCAGCCAGTGCATGCTGCAAGACAAAGAAAAAACGGGCTACCGCTTTTGGCGATAGCCCGTTGATTTTTTTATAAATGGTCGGCGTGGCGGGATTCGAACTCGCGACCCCTTGCACCCCATGCAAGTGCGCTACCAGGCTGCGCTACACGCCGACAAGACTTAGATTATATGCACAAAAAACTCAGTTCAAGGAAAGCAGCGCACGAATTTCAAATAATTCCCGCCGCAGGATCTGTGTATCCAAAAGCGCAATCGAGGACAAAGTCGCCGATGGGCTCGACAAGTCGGCCCCATGTGACGCTTGCAGAGCAAAAGAGGAGCTGCCATCCAACTCCGGCGACAACGAATCGCCCTCTTGCAGGCGATTGCGCGCTCCGCTGATCGTGAAGCCTTGCTCGTACAGAAGGTCCCGGATACGACGGATCATGAGCACCTCGTGGTGCTGGTAGTAGCGGCGATTTCCCCTGCGCTTCATGGGCCGAAGCTGCGTGAACTCCTGCTCCCAATAGCGCAGTACGTGCGGTTTGACGCCACAGAGCGCGGCCACCTCTCCAATGGTGAAATACCGTTTGGCCGGGATGGGAGGAAGCGGTGTGCCCATGGGACGCGGTTTCTAGCGAATAAACAAGCAGCGTACTGCAGCCGGAACAAAGGCGCCAGCCACTTCCGTTCAGTGGCAGGCGGGAAAGAGACAGCGCTTCAGCCAGCAGCGCCCGCGTTCTGGATCTGCTCCTTGAGCTTGCTGCTGGCATGGAAAGTCACGACACGGCGGGCCTGAATCGGAATCGCCTCGCCCGTGCGGGGATTTCGCCCCGGCCTCGGGGCTTTGGTACGGATCTGAAAGTTACCGAAGCCCGACAGCTTCACGTCTTGACCGTCCACCAGGCGCTGCGCAATCAGATCGAAAAAAGCATCGATCATGTCTTTCGATTCGCGTTTATTCAGACCAATGTGGTCGAACAGAAGGTCCGCCAGCTGCGCCTTCGTCAACGCAGGGGTTTCCAGGCTTTCTACCGCAAATTCCATCACGTCAGCGCTCCCGTTCAGCATCGGCATCACCGCAACCTCGCACCGGTACGGCTCGACAGTTGTTCGACCACCGACTGAATCGTCGCTTCGATTTCAGCATCCGTCAGCGTGGCGCCATCAGCCCCCAGCGTCAGGCGCACGGCCAAGCTCTTTTCACCGCTGGCGAGACCACCAACAGAGGCTTCGCCATCACGCAAAGGCTTGGGCCGGAACACATCAAACAGCACCGCCGCGCGAAGCCGTGTGGGAGGCACGGCAGCCTGAATGGCTGCCATCACATCGGCGTGCGTGATCCGCTCGGCAACCACTACGGCCAGATCCCGCTCTACCGCTTGATGCTTGGCCACTGCATGAAAATGAGGGACCTGCCGCTGCATGACCGCATCGAGTTCCAGCTCAAACATGACTGGGGCCTGGGGAAGCTCCCAGGACTGGCGCCACCGAGGATGCAGCTCTCCAATGAACCCAATGGCTTGGCCATTCAGCAGCACGCGGGCACAACGGCCAGGGTGCATGGCAGGGTGCGTTGCAGGCTCAAAAACGGGCTTCAGGGGAGCAAGCAGCGCCTCGACATCGCCTTTGGCATCGAAGAAATCCACCCCTTGCTCTTTGCGTCCCCATTGGAGGACGTCGGATGCGCCATATGCAAGTCCAGCCACGCGCATGGGCTGATGAAAACCTTCTACCGTGGTATCAGACTCCGCAACGGACGCATCGCGCAGAAAGACCCGGCCCAACTCGAAAACCCGCACGCGCGACGCCTTGCGATCCAGGTTGAACTTCAAGACCTGCAGCAAGGAGCCCAATAGCGAAGAGCGCATCACGCTCATCTGACTGGCAATGGGATTCAACAACCGGATGGGCTGTGGATTGCCCGCCAGTTCGTGCTCCCAATGCTCTTCCACAAAGCTGAAATTGATGGTTTCCTGGTATCCAAGCCCCGCCAATGCACGACGCACGGCAAAAGGCCCCCGACGCTCTTCGGCACGCAGCTTGGGCGTGATGGGCGCCAGCGGCGGCGTGGTAGGCAATTGCTGGTAGCCCACCATGCGAGCCACTTCCTCGATGATATCTTCCTCGATCGCGAGATCGAATCGATAGGGCGGCGGCAGCACCGTCAATGTGCCCTCGCCGGAAATCACCGGCAGTCCCAGGCGCTTCAGCGCATCGGCACACTGCTCTTGCGTCAATGGCATGCCGATCACCTTGACGGCCCTGGCAACGCGGAGCGTGACGGGCTTGGCTTCAGGCACGTTCGGACGCTGGTCGTCCATCGGCCCGCAAACGGTCTCAGGCGTGCCGCAGATGTCAATCACCAACTGGGTGATGCGCTCAATGTGTTCCACGGTCTGGCTCGGATCCACTCCACGTTCGAAACGATGTCCGGCATCGGTTGAGAAGTTATAGCGGCGCGAGCGGCCAGCCACGGCCTTGGGCCACCAGAAAGCCGCTTCGATGTAGATATGGCGGGTGTCGTTCGACACGGCCGTCGCATCTCCCCCCATGATGCCCGCCAACGATTCGACCTGGCTTGCATCCGCAATGACGCCCACCTTTTCATCGAGGGCGACGGTGTTGCCATTCAGCAATTTGAGTTCTTCGCCCGCACGCGCCCAACGCACATCCAGGGGGCCGTGAATTTTGTCCAGATCGAAAATGTGAGAGGGGCGGCCCAGCTCGAACATCACATAGTTGGAAATATCGACCAACGGGGAGACGCTTCGCTGCCCGCAACGTGCAAGCCGGTCCAGCATCCACTGCGGAGTCGCAGCCTGCGTGTTGATGTTGCGAACGATACGTCCCGAGAATCGCCCACACAGATCCGAGGCGCTGATCTTGACTGGCAAAACGTCGCCATGACCCACCGGTACCGCCGGAAACTGCAGCGGCTTCAGCGGCGCTCCAGTCAGGGCAGAGACTTCACGCGCGATGCCGTAAACGCTCAAGGCATGTGCCAGATTGGGCGTGAGCTTGAGGGTGAACAGGGTGTCGTCCAGGTTCAGATGAGTCCGAATGTCCTGCCCGAGCGGAGCATCGGCCGCCAATTCCAAAAGGCCTCCATGGTCTTCCGAGAGCTTCAACTCCCTGGCGGAGCACAGCATGCCCTGGCTTTCCACACCGCGAAGCTTGCCCACCTTGATCAAGAACGGTTTGCCATCCTCCCCGGGAGGCAACTCCGCACCGACAAGCGCGCAAGGCACTTTGATACCGACGCGTGCATTGGGCGCACCACACACGATGTTGAGCAAAGCACCCTGCCCCGTATCGACCTGGCAAACGCGCAGGCGATCAGCATTTGGATGCTGCACCGCCTCCTTGATTTCTCCCACCACGATCTTCGTGAAAGGAGGCGCCACAGGCTGCAGCTCTTCCACTTCGAGCCCTGCCATGGTCAGTGTCTCGGCCAATTCTTTGGTCGAAAGTGGAGGATTGCAGAACTCGCGCAGCCAGGATTCTGGAAATTGCATATTCAGTCTTCGGTGATTCTTGAGCGCAGCAGCCCTCGTTAGGTGGGCCGCCTGTGTGGAACGCGGCGTGCGGTTTACTGGAACTGCGAAAGAAAACGAATGTCGCCATCAAAGAAGAGGCGCAAATCATTGACCCCATAGCGCAGCATCGTCAGCCGGTCAGGCCCCATGCCGAACGCAAAGCCGATGTATTTTTCTGGATCGAGGCCCATGTTCCGGACCACGTTCGGATGCACCTGTCCGGAGCCCGCCACTTCAAGCCAACGCCCGGCCAAAGGGCCCGTCTGGAACTGGATGTCTATTTCGGCACTGGGCTCGGTGAAAGGGAAAAAGCTGGGCCGAAAGCGCAAGACCAAATCATCGCTTTCAAAGAAAGTACGGCAGAAGTCGGTGAAGACGACCTTCAGATCCTTGAAGCTCACGTTCTCGCCGATCCACAGGCCTTCGCATTGGTGGAACATGGGTGAGTGCGTGGCATCGCTGTCCACCCGGTATGTACGGCCCGGGGCAATGACGCGGATCTCCGGCATGGCCTGGCCCGAGTCGATCAAGGCGCGATGTTTTTTGACATGCTGAACGGCATGGCGGATCTGCATGGGGCTGGTATGGGTGCGCAACAAGTTCGGAGCGGTGGCTGTGCCGCCCTCGACATAGAACGTGTCGTGCATGGAGCGCGCCGGATGGTCTTCAGGCGTATTCAACGCCGTGAAATTGAACCAGTCGGACTCAATCTCGGGCCCCTCGGCCACGTCAAAACCCATCGAGCCGAAAATGCCCTCGATGCGCTCCAGGGTCAAGGACACGGGATGCAACCCACCTTGCCCCCGTTGACGACCGGGCAAGGTGACATCCAACGATTCCGCCTGCAATTGTGCTTCCAGCTCGGCATCTGCCAACGCTTTTCGGCTTGCGTTCAGGGACGCTTCAATGGCCTGCTTGGCAACATTGATGGCGGCACCGCGAGATTTCTTTTCCTCAACAGACAGCTGGGCCATGCCTTTCATGAGCTCGGTCACTCGCCCCGACTTGCCCAGAAACTGCGCCTTGGCATTTTCCAGATCGGCAGGGGTGACGGCTTGCGCGAACAGGTTCCGCGCGCTTTCGACCAGGGAGTCCAACTCGTTCATACCAGCTCTCATCGTCTCTTGGAAATGAACAAGGGCTAGTGCCTTTTCAAGCCCTAGCCCTTGCGTTTATTGCGCAAGCAGCTATCAATAAGATAGCTACCAGTCGTGAACTCAAGCAGCAGCCAGCTTGGCCTTGACTTGCTCCACGATGCTGCCGAAGGCAGCCTTGTCGTGCACCGCGAGGTCGGCCAGCATCTTGCGGTCGATCTCAATGGCAGCCTTCTTCAGGCCGTTCGTGAATTGGCTGTAGGTCAGACCCAATTCGCGCGAAGCGGCGTTGATACGGGCGATCCACAGTTGGCGGAACACGCGCTTCTTGGTGCGGCGGTCACGGTAGGCATACTGCCCAGCCTTCATTACCGCCTGTTTGGCGATACGGAAAACATTACCGCGGCGACCACGGAAACCCTTTGCAAGGGCCAGAACTTTCTTGTGACGGGCACGGGCCGTTACACCACGTTTGACGCGAGGCATGTGAGTACTCCTTGTTCGTCGTTGTTAAAGGCCAGCACCAGGCAGCATTTGTGCAATGGAGCCCATATTGGTCTCATGCACAGAAACTGCACCACGCAGATGGCGCTTATTCTTGGTGGTCTTCTTCGTCAAGATGTGACGCTTGAAGGCTTGACCGCGCTTGACGGTGCCACCGGGACGAACGCGGAAACGTTTTTTCGCGCTGCTCTTGGTCTTCATTTTGGGCATGTGAATGCTCCTTTTGTTTGTGCTCGCGAGGCGTTTGCGAACCGATCCGCAACCTTGTTGGCCCCGAGTCACTTTTTGACGGCAAGCCTTGGCCTGCCGTTCGGTGCCGCTTGCGCGGCCCCTATGCCCGAGCCAGCCTTGAGGCTGGCCCGGTCAATTCACTTAACCACTTGGCCCACCAGCCACCTCAAGCAGTGGTGGTAGCGCCTTCCGCTGCAGGTTTGCCAGCGGGCTTTTTCTTGCCCGGCGCGATCATCATGATCATTTGCCGGCCTTCGAGCTTGGGAAACTGCTCGATCAGGATGGTGTCACCCAAATCATCGCGAATGCGATTGAGCAAGGCCAAGCCCAATTCCTGATGGGTGATCTCCCGGCCGCGAAAGCGCAAGGTGATCTTGCATTTGTCACCCTCCGCCAGGAAGCGGCGAATGTTGCGCATTTTGATGTTGTAGTCACCATCATCCGTACCGGGACGGAATTTGATTTCCTTGATCTCGATGACCGTCTGCTTGGCCTTGGCCTCTGCCGCGCGTTTTTGCTCCTGATACTTGAACTTGCCATAGTCCATCAGGCGACACACGGGAGGGTTGGCCGTGGCGGCAATCTCCACCAAGTCCACATCCAGCTCGCCCGCCATGCGGAGGGCTTCCATGAGGCTCACGACCCCGAGCGGCTCGTTCTCAGGGCCAGAGAGGCGAACCTCAGGGGCCATGATTTCACGGTTCAGGCGGTGCTTGCGCTCTTCGCGCTGGCGACGATCACGAAATTCAGTAGCGATGGCTATTTTCCTTCAATCAAAATGCTACGGATAACGTAGCGAGTACCGCACAGCTCACGCGGGCTAAAGCCAAGTTTGACACCAAATCAAGCTTTAGAAGCGATGTCCTGGGCGATGAGCGCTACGAACGCTTCGAGGGACATCACACCGAGGTCTCGATTGCCCCGGGCGCGCACTGCGACAGCTCCTGCTGCCTTTTCTTTCTCACCGGCGACGATGATGTAAGGCAGCTTTTGCAACGAATGCTCTCGTATTTTATACGTAATCTTTTCGTTACGCAGGTCAAGCGCCACCCTAAGGTCTTGATTCGGCAGTGCTTTTTGAAGCTTTGCGGCGATTTCACGACAGTAATCGTCCTGTGCACCCGTGATGTTCAGCACGGCCACCTGCACTGGAGCCAACCAGACTGGCAACGCGCCTGCGTGCTGTTCGATCAGAATTCCGATGAAGCGTTCCAGGCTGCCAACGATGGCACGGTGCAAAACGATGGGGCGATGCCGGGCACCATCTTCTCCCACGTATTCGGCACCCAGCCGCTCAGGCATGGAAGGATCGACCTGAATGGTGCCGCATTGCCAGTGACGGCCAATAGCATCGCGCAAGGTGTACTCCAGCTTGGGGCCGTAGAAAGCGCCGTCACCAACGGCGATTTGATAGTCGCAACCAGAGGCTTTCAGGCTTTCAATCAGTGCACTCTCTGCCTTGTCCCAGCTTTCTTCGGAGCCGATGCGCTTTTCGGGACGCGTGGCGACTTTGTAGATGATGTCGGTGAAGCCGAAGTCTTTATAGACCTTTTGCAGCAGCGTCGTGAAGTTGATGCACTCCTGCTGGATCTGTTCTTCGGTGCAGAAGATGTGTCCATCATCCTGGGTGAACGCACGCACCCGCATGATTCCATGCAGGCCGCCCGTCGGCTCATTGCGATGGCACTGACCGAACTCGCCGAAGCGCAAAGGCAGATCGCGATAGCTCTTCACGCCTTGGTTGAAGATCAGGATGTGCCCAGGGCAGTTCATCGGTTTGAGCGCGTAGTCGTGCTTTTCGCTCTCCGTCGTGAACATGTTCTCGCGGTACTTGTCCCAGTGCCCCGTTTTTTCCCACAGGTGCTTGTCCAGGATTTGCGGGCCTTTCACCTCCTGATAGCCGTTGTCGCGATACACCTGACGCATGTACTGTTCGACGCCCTGCCAGATCGTCCAACCTTTGGGGTGCCAGAAAACGGTACCGGGCGAGTGCTCGTCGATGTGGAACAGGTCCAGCTCTCTGCCGAGGCGACGGTGATCGCGCTTCTCGGCCTCCTCGATGCGTTTGACATATGCATCCAAGTCTTTCTTGTCGGCCCACGCGGTACCGTAGACGCGTTGCAATTGCTCGTTCTTGGCATCGCCACGCCAGTACGCACCGGACACCCGGGTCAGCTTGAAGACCTTCAGGAATCGCGTGTTGGGTACGTGGGGGCCACGGCACATGTCCACGTACTCCTGGTGGTAGTACAGACCCATGGCCTTCTCTTCGGGCATGTCCTCCACAAGGCGCAGCTTGTAGTCTTCCCCACGCGCCTTGAACACCTCGATCACCTCGTCCCGCGGGGTCATCTTCTTGATCACGTCGTAGTCCTGCGCAATCAGCTCCTTCATGCGCTGCTCGATGGCAGCGATGTCGTCGGGCGTGAAGGGGCGCTCATAGGCGATGTCGTAGTAAAAGCCTTCGTCGATGACGGGGCCAATGACCATCCGGGCCGTCGGATAGAGTTGCTTCACGGCGTGGCCGACCAAGTGAGCGCAGGAGTGGCGGATGATCTCCACGCCTTCCTCATCGCGCGGCGTGATGATTTGCAGGCGGGCATCGTGGTCGATCACATCGCTGGCATCCACCAGGCGCCCATCCACTTTGCCTGCCACCGTCATCTTGGCCAGTCCTGGACCGATGGACTGGGCCACCTCTGCCACCGTCACCGGGCCAGGATATTCGCGTTGAGAATTGTCGGGGAGCGTGATCTGAATCATTGAAGAATCCTTGTCGAGGGGGTGGCGCGCGGTGCCACAAAGCAAAAAGCGCGGAACGAAGTCCGCGCTTTTGGAAGAAGAGTGCAAATCTGTGCAGGCGCGAACAGGCAGCCTTAAAGGCCGGTCAACATCTCCGTTGTAGTTCGCGGTGTCATAACCAGATGTGCCTTTCTCGCTCTTGTGCTGATGGGTGGTCGCGGAATTCTAACCTGCCCCCAATGGAAAAAGCCTGGGGCCTTGACGCCCCAGACCCATCGACAGCGCCAGGTCAGTGGAACTGCTCTTCTTCGGTCGAACCCGTGAGTGCCGTCACGCTGGATTTGCCACCCTGGATCACCGTGGTCACGTCGTCGAAGTAACCGGTGCCCACTTCTTGCTGGTGCGACACGAAGGTGTAGCCACGCTCGCGTGCCGCGAATTCAGGCTCCTGCACCTTCTCGACATAGGCCGACATGCCGCGCTTCACATAATCCTGCGCCAGATCGAACATGTTGAACCACATGCTGTGGATGCCGGCCAGCGTGATGAACTGGTACTTGTAGCCCATGGCACCCAATTCGCGCTGGAACTTGGCGATGGTGGCATCGTCGAGGTTCTTCTTCCAGTTGAATGATGGCGAACAGTTGTACGCCAACAGTTTGCCGGGATGCTTGGCATGCACGGCATCCGCAAACTTCTTCGCGAACTCCAAGTCCGGCGTGCCCGTCTCGCACCACACCAGATCCGCGTAATCCGCATACGCAACGGCGCGGCTGATGGCCTGATCCAAGCCCTTCTTGGTCTTGTAGAAACCTTCGGCCGTGCGCTCACCCGTCAGGAACGGCTTGTCATTGGCGTCGTAATCGCTGGTGATCAGGTCGGCGGCCTCCGCATCGGTCCGCGCGATCACCAGGGTCGGCACGCCGTAGACGTCTGCAGCCATGCGTGCAGCAATCAACTTCTGCACTGCCTCCTGGGTGGGAACCAGCACCTTGCCGCCCATGTGGCCACACTTCTTCACAGACGCCAACTGATCTTCGAAATGCACACCGCCGGCCCCCGCGCGGATCATGGCCTTCATCAACTCGTAAGCGTTCAACACGCCGCCGAAGCCTGCCTCCGCGTCGGCCACGATGGGCGCGTAGTAGTCGACAAAGCCTGCGTCGCCAGGATTGGCCCCTTTGGACCACTGAATTTCATCGGCGCGGGTGAAAGCGTTGTTGATGCGCTCCACCACCTTCGGCACCGAATCGACGGGATACAGCGACTGGTCGGGATACATCGCCGCGTATTCATTGTTGTCTGCCGCGACCTGCCAGCCCGACAGGTAGATCGCCTTGATGCCGGCCTTGACTTGCTGCATGGCCTGGCCCCCCGTGAGCGCGCCCAGGCAGTTCACATAAGGCTCGTTGTTGACCAAACCCCACAGTTTTTCGGCGCCACGCCGTGCCAGCGTGTATTCCACCTGGAAGGAGCCCCGAAGACGTACGACATCCGCAGCGCTGTAACCGCGCTTGATGCCCTTCCAACGCGGGTTCTGTGCCCAGTCTTTTTCGAGGGCGGCAATTTGCTGTTCGCGGCTGAGCTGTTCATTGAAGGATTGCGGCATAAGTCACTCCGTGGGTTGGTTGATGAGCCGGGCTGCAAGAGGCCGCCCTTGGAGATCACTTTAAGTCTTGTACAAGACTTGATCAAGCTCTTATGTCTTATATAAGAGATAAAATTTATTGTTTTAAATCAACAACTTATTCACACCATCTCTTATTGCGAAATTTAATTTCTCATATCAAGAAATTTTTCCGCAGCGCAGCATCATGTATTTTTGCAATGTGAAAATCAAATTTTGCGATACAAAAAATCAGGTCCGGCGATCGGTCATCCAGTCGCCATGCACGATCCGGGTTGCGTTCTGCAAGTATTCGGAGTTGATTTCATACACCAGGCATTCCAGCTCCTGCCCCCCGACGGAGACCGAGATCTCGCGTTTTTCGTACTCGCCATTGGGTTCGGGCAGCAGCCCCTCGATTTCGTCCAACTGGATCTCCAGTTCGGGCGAAATCGCATAGACCTCCCCGTGCACCGAAAAATCGCCCGGCTCCCGCACGTCCGCCAAATGCAGCGCAATGCCGGGATAGGCACCGAGGTCGTACAGCGTTCCGCAGACGGTGGCCTCCCCCAGAAAGGCCGCGCGAGGCGTCAAGCGGGTGATGTCATTGCTGCCGCCACGGCGCAAGGTGCCATAGACAAAAACGTAGCGTGAAAAAGGATGAAGGGTTTCGTCGGGCATGATGGCGCGCTCCAGGGTACTACCCGCAAAGTCTAGCCAACACGCGAACATGCCAAGCCGCCCCATCGCCTATCTCTGCCTTGCATTGAGCATGTCGCTCGTGGGCAGCTATGTCGCCTTGTCCAAGCCACTGGCGGCCGCGCTGCCGGTCTTCCTACTGGCTTGGATGCGGTTCGGCATTGGGGGATTGGGAATGCTCCACTGGCTCAAGAAACCGGCGGATGAGGGCCCGATGACACCGCAGGTGCGGCGCCTGCTGTTTCTCGAGTCTTTTCTGGGTAACTTCCTCTTCACCCTTTGCATGATCTCGGGTGTGAGTCTCACCAGCGCCGTATCGGCAGGGGTGACGATGGCCGGAATACCTGCCGCAGTGGCAGTCATGAGCTGGTTCTTCCTGAAGGAAAAGGTCTCTACGAGGACCTGGATCGCGGTCGGGTGCGCCGTCGTCGGCATCGCGCTCTTTTCGCTATCAAATTCAGAGCATCACACCCAATCAAATTCCCGGCCTGAGGGCGAAAACGCTCCCAACCTGGTTTGGCTTGGGCAATTGCTCTTGCTGGGCGCCGTTCTATGCGAGGCAGCCTATTCGGTCATCGGCAAGAAACTGACGGGCACGCTGGGGCCGCGCCGAATCACTTCGTTGATCAACCTTTGGGGATTCGCGCTGGCCACCCCCATGGGACTGTACGCAGCATGGCATTTTGACTTTGCCAGCCTCACACCCGGTCTTTGGACGTTGCTCGTCTTCTACGCACTGGCCGCGAGCATGTGGACCGTGTGGCTTTGGATGACGGGGCTCAAGGCGGTGCCTGCCGCACAAGGCGGCGTCTTTACGGTGATGCTTCCCATCAGCGCGGCGTTGGTGGGGGTGCTGGTGCTCGGAGAGCGCCTTGCACCGGTTCAACTGATCGCTTTCGGTATTGCGATCGCCAGCGTCGTCCTGGCCACGCTTCCTGAAAAATCTTCAGTGCGCCAGCGTTCATCCGAAGCCAATGCCAAAGCGATGGACTCGCAATCACCTCGACATTGATTCCGCCTTCTGCTCCAGGGGCTAACGCCCTGTCACTTTGCGGATGGGGGGCTTGATGCTGTCGCGCCGCGCCGGCAACACCTGCGCATGCTCGCGAGGGGCGTTGAGCACGATGCACGTGGAGGTTTCCGCCAGCAGGCAGAACCCCGTGACCACGGCATCCAGGTGGCTGACATCGATCACTGCGATTTCCAAGACCCAGCTGTCTTCCCCCGTGACGTTGTAGGCATTCAAGACCTCGGGCGTCTCTTCGATCAGTCGAACCACCCGGGCATATTCCGCCCGGCCCACGCGGATGATGGCGCGAATGCCATAGCCCAAGCGGGCGTAGTCCAGACGAACGCCGTAGCCCCGGATCACCCCCGAGGCTTCCAGTTTGCGAACCCGCTCGGTCACTGCAGGCTGACTGAGGTGCACCCGGCGGCCCAGTTCGGCCATCGAAATGCGGGCATCCTGCTGCAATTCAGCGAGGATTCTGCCGTCGTGCGCATCCAATTGAGAAACTTCGGTCATGGCGTTATTTAACCATTGAAACAAAGGCAATCTATGTTTCCAGCCTTTCAAATACCATGGAAAAGCACGCTGAGCCTGCATAGCATTTGCGGCATGACTTCACTTTCCACCTCCCCCGCCAGCCCTGCTGCACGCAGCCTGCCCACGGTGCTGCTCCTGGCCCTTTTGGCCTGCTACCTCATCTGGGGCTCGACCTATCTGGCCATCCAGGTGGCCCTCCAAAGCTTTCCACCGTTTTTCCAGATGGGAACCCGCTTTCTCGCTGCAGGCACACTGCTGATGGCATGGGTGGCGTGGCGCAAGCCCCAAAGCGGCAGCGCACCGAAGCTGCCGACGAAGCGGCAATGGATGCATGCCCTCATCGTCGGCGCTCTGATGCTGGGCGGCGGGATGGGGCTAACGGCCACCGCCAGCGTGCACGTCGGCTCCGGCCTCATCGCGGCCTGCGTGGCCGTGGTGCCGATGATGATCGCCGCATGGGGACTCTTGTGGGGAAGGCGCCCGACCCGTGGCGAGACGGTGGGCATGCTGCTGGGGGCCCTGGGTGTGTTGGTACTGGTGCAAGGTGCCAGCTTTTCCGCATCCCCTCTCAGCATGGTCTGCATCCTCGCGGCGACCTTGTGCTGGTCTTTGGGGTCTGTGCTGTCCACCACGCGCTTTCCGCTGGCCGACGGGGCCAGTGGTTTCGCCAGCGAAATGCTGTGCGGAGGCGCTGTGCTGATGGCCGTCTCCCTGGCGCTGGGCGAGAAGCCCGCGTGGCCGCCGCGACCCGAAGCCTTGCTGGCATGGCTCTACCTGGTGACGCTGGGCTCGCTGGTGGGATTCAGCGCCTACCTTTATCTGCTGCGCCATGCGACGCCGGCACTGGCATCGAGTTATGCCTTCGTCAACCCGCTCATCGCCTTGCTGCTCGGCAGCGCCATCGCTGGCGAGCATCTGACCGCCGGCGAATGGGGCGCCTGCGCGTTGATCCTGTCCGCGGTCGCGGCCATTTTTGTCTCGCGGCGATCGCGCTGAGATCGCAGCCGATGCGCCACCGAAGATCGTGCGCATCCCATTGCAATGACGGTGACGGGCGTCAGCACCGTGGCGCTTGCGCGGTACCCAAGCAACAAATGGAGGCAAAAAAAGCCCTGCCTCGCTTGGAAACGCGTTTTTTTCCCAGTAGCATCTGCGGGCCAGTGGAGAAGCAGGTTTTCGCTGGTGACGATATTTCACTTCCAACAAGGAAAACCCAACATGGCAACTGCAAAGAAAGCGCCGGCCTCCGAAGCCAAGGCCGCAGCTCCCGCGAAGAAGCGCACCCCGAACGCCGCTTTCATGAAAGCCCTTACGCCCAGCCCTGCCCTGGCTGCCGTCGTGGGCTCCACGCCCTTGCCCCGTACCGAGATCATCAGCAAGCTGTGGGTCTACATCAAGGCCAACGACCTGCAAGACGCCAGCAACAAGCGCATGATCAATGCCGACGCCAAGCTCAAGGAAGTGTTCGGCAAGCCCCAGGTTTCCATGTTCGAAATGGCTGGCCTGATCGGCAAGCACGTGAAGTAAGCATTCCATCGTCTGCAGTTTCAGCAGGCGGCGAATGAAAAACGAAGCCGGCACCACTGCCGGCTTTTTTTCGCCTGGGCCACCGGGAACCCATGTGCTGCCGGTGTGTCAATCCACTGCTTTTCAACAAGCAAAAAACCAAAGGATTGCAAATGCGATGAATTCGCATTTATAATACCCCATTGTCAACAGCCAGCCAACACTGCCTGCACCATGATCGTTTGTGTCTGCCACCGGGTTTCTGACCGCGAAATTGCACGCCATGCACATGCTGGCATGAGTTTCGACGAGATCCAGTTCGAGCTGGGCGTGGCCACCCAATGCGGCCGTTGCGAAAGCTGCGCACGGGATGTCGTGGCCCAATGCAGCGTTTCGCATCCGGTCGCCGCGCTGCACAAAGAGATCGCCTCGCAGACGATCCAGCTTGCCAACTCCATCCTGGAAAGCAAAGCATGGAACTGCTCTCAACCCTCGCAGGCAGCCTGATTCTCGTCATCGGCTCCGTGTGGTGGATCTTCCGTAAGTAACTTGGCCTTCTAGGCCTCTGGCGCTTGTCCTGTGGGCGTTGGCAGCTATCATTTTTATGTCCCAATTTGATCGATATGGCTCCTCTCGGGGTGTGAGCCGCAACGCCGTGATCGCAGGCTCCGTCGTGCTGCTGCACGTGGCCGGGTTGTGGGCACTGCAGTCGGGGCTGCTGCGCAAGGCCGCAGAGGTCATCGTGCCTGCCGAGGTATTGAGCGAATTCATCACGCCGCCAGCGCCCCCTGCTCCACCCGTTCCACCGCCACCCAAGCCGGCGCCGCCGCCTCCGCCAAAACCAGCCCCAAAAGCGCCTGCCCCGCGTCCGGCGCCCATGCCGGTGGCCATTCCCGACCCCACGCCTGCGCCCAATGCGCCCACCGGGATTACCGAACCCCAGCCGCCTGCGCCCCCCATCGCGGCACCCATGGCGCCCCCTGCACCGCCGCCCGCTCCTCCCGCGCCGCCAGCCCCTCCCAAGATCGAGTTGCCTTCCAGCGATGCGGCCTACCTGAACAATCCCAGGCCGACCTACCCCGCCATCAGCAAGCGGCTGGGTGAACAAGGAAAGGTCGTGTTGCGCGTGCTCATCGGCACGGACGGGCTTCCGCAGAAGGTGGAAATCAACAAGTCCAGCGGCTTCGACCGGCTGGACCGCCAGGCGCAGGAAGCCGTGATGCGCTGGCGCTTCGTGCCGGGCAAACGCAACGGCGAGCCCGAGACCATGTGGAACCTGGTCCCCGTCAATTTTGTTCTCGAATAATTTTCAGGAGTTTTCATGGAATCGCATTTCGGCATTGCCAACGTTTGGATCCAGGGTGACTTTGTCACCCGCGCTGTTGCCGTGCTGTTGCTCGGCATGTCTCTGGCCTCCTGGATCGTCATCCTGATCAAGGCGATGGACATCTTCCGCTTCAAGAAACATGCGCGTGGTGCACGCGATTTCTGGCATAGCGAAGACTTCGCCGCCGGCCTGAGCAAGCTCGGCGACGACCCTGCCAACCCCTTCCGCCATCTGGCCCTGGAAGGGCGCGAAGCCACGGCGCACCACCGCAATACCAAGGCGCATCTGCATGACAGCCTGGATGTGAGCGACTGGGTCACGCGCAGCCTGCGCAACTGCATCGACGAGTTCACGGCCCGCGTGCAATCGGGCCTGGCGGTGCTGGCCTCGGTCGGCTCGACCGCTCCGTTCATCGGCCTGTTCGGCACCGTCTGGGGCATCTACCACGCGCTGGTGGCGATCGGCACTTCGGGCCAATCGACCATCGACAAGGTGGCCGGCCCGATCGGCGAGGCACTGATCATGACGGCCCTCGGCTTGGCCGTGGCGATTCCTGCCGTGCTGGGCTACAACGCTCTGGTGCGGGGAAACAAGTCCATCCTGAACAACCTGAACAGCTTCGCGCATGACCTGCACGCCTACTTCGTGACGGGCGCACGCGTCAGCGCCCCTGGCGAACAAGCCAAGGTGCTGCCGATCAAGAAGGGCTGAAAACATGTCTTTCGGAACCCAGGACGACTCCGACGAGGTGATGAACGAAATCAACATGACGCCGCTGGTGGACGTCATGCTGGTGCTGCTCATCATCTTCATCATCACGGTGCCAGTGATGAAGCACGCCGTGCCGGTGGACTTGCCACGTGCCTCCAATCAGCGCGAAGACGTCAAGCCCGAGACCATCCGCCTCAGTGTCACCGCCGATGGCAAATACCACTGGAACGAACTGACGATCAGCGACGACGAGCTCGAACCCCGCCTCAAGGCCGAAGCGGTCAAGGATCCGCAACCCGATCTGCACATCCGTGGCGACAAGGAGGTGCGCTATGAGCGCGTGGCACAGGCCATGTCGGCCGCCCAGCGAGCGGGCGTGCGCAAGATCGGGTTCGTGACCGAGCCCCAGTGATAAATATTTACAAGATAGGCAAGCGCGTCACTTGACGAACAATTGAGAATGGTTATCATTAACTCAATCGCAAAGCACAGAGGATTTCTCATGCACGCCAGTCTCAACGCCCTGCCTTCTTCGTCTTTTTTTGGCTCCGCCGTCTTTCAGGAGCGCGAGCCGTCCGGTGCCGCGCATCTGGCAAGCTCCGCACCGGCTGTCGATAGCCGGGAGCTGCTCAAAGGCCAGAAGACCGTGGCCATCTGCCACAACGGTTCGGTCTACCGCCTGCAGGCCACCAAACTGGGCAAACTGATTCTGACCAAATAGGTTTCATCGTGGGGCGACTCCAGGGCACCTCAGTGCCTGAAGGGTCGTATTTGCCAGCCAACGGGTTGCCCGCGTAGCCAGGCTTTTTTTCTCACCACCCCCAAAAACAAAACCGGCCCTACAGGCCGGTTTTTTATATGCCATGCGGATCCGGTGTCTGCCACGCGTCATGTCCACTACGGCATTGGCTGGGCATCCCGACCACCGCCGATTCAAAGGCCCAATGCGGCGATGCCTGCCTTGGCGATTTGCGCGTCTTCCGTCGATTTCACGCCACTCACCCCCACTGCACCCAGGCACTGGCCGTCCTTCATGATGGGCACGCCGCCTTCCAGCAGGCCGTCGATGAATGGAGCACTCAGAAACGCGGTACGGCCACCGTTGACGATGTCTTCGTAGACCTTGCTTTCACGGCGCCCCAGCGCGGCCGTGCGGGCCTTCCCGGGAGCGATGTGGGATGACACCGGAGCAGCCCCATCCAGGCGCTGAAGGGACAGCAGATGCCCACCATCGTCCACGATGGCAATCGTGACCGCCCATTGGTTCTTGAGGGCTTCAGCCTCGGCCGCCGCAGCGATCTTCTTGACATCGGCGGCTTCGAGTTCGGGTTTGTTTTTCATGGCGGTAGCAGTCCAGTCCAGTTCAAATCAGGGAAGGCAGGGCCGATGGCCCAACGAAGTCCACGAGCATACCGGCTCCCCATGGCGGCGCTCTGCGGGCCCAAGGCAAAAGACTGCATCCTTAAAGTACGGGATCGAGAGAGGGTATTTGAAAGCGCCGAGATCGGCACCACCTAGAATTTGTACGTCTGCGCTGTGCAGGCCTCAAAGGAGAGATAGAAGATGAACGACCAAGTCACTACCCTGGGCTCAGCGGGATATGGGGTCTCGCAGGAGCAGCGGCAGAAAGTGCTGCGCAATACCTATTGGCTGCTTGCGATGAGCATGCTGCCGACGGTGCTGGGCGCGTGGGTCGGCGTCGCCACCGGCATCACCCAGTCGCTGCGTGGCGGCGTCGGGCTGATCGTGTTCCTGGGTGGCGCTTTCGCCTTCATGTATGCGATCGAGAAGACCAAGCACTCTGCTGCGGGCGTTCCCGTGCTGCTGGCCTTCACGTTCTTCATGGGACTGATGCTGTCTCGCCTGATCGGCATGGTGCTGGGCTTCAAGAACGGTACCGATCTGATCATGACCGCCTTTGCCGGCACGGCAGGCGTGTTCTTCGTGATGGCCACCCTGGCCAGCGTGATCAAGCGCGATCTGTCAGGCATGGGCAAATGGCTGTTCGTGGGTGCGATGGTGCTCATGGTCGGCGCCATCATCAACGTGTTCGTCGGCTCTTCGGCCGGAATGATGGCAATCTCGGTCGCCGCCATCGGCATCTTCAGCGCCTACATGCTGTATGACCTCAAGCAGATCCTGGACGGTGGCGAGACCAACTACATCAGTGCCACGCTGGCCCTGTACCTGGACATCTTCAACGTGTTCCAAAGCCTGCTGGCCCTGCTGGGCATCGCGGGTGGCGAGCGCGATTGATGCGCTGCTCTGATTGAACGTTGACGTAAAAAAGGCCTCGCAAGAGGCCTTTTTTCATGGTGCGGGGGGTGTTGCATCAATGCGTTCGGGAATATTCCACGGAAAAGCAGGGCCTCGCCCTCAATCCTCCAGGCGCCGTGCCGATAATCAAACCACATGGCTCATTTTCCAGCCCCCCTCCTCCGTCCGCGCTACGCCGCGGCATCCCTGGCATTGGTGCTTTTGTCCGGCTGCGAGATTCCGGGCCTGGGACCCGATCCCCGAGTGGTTCAGAAGGAGGCCGAAGCCAAGGCGATCGGCGGCGCCTGCCGGCATGCGCTGCGCGGCCTGGAGGATTGCTTCACGCTAAACCCCAAGGCCGCCAAGGCCTCGGTCTTTGCCGGCTGGAAAGACATGGATCAGTACATGCGTGACAACAAGCTCGAGGGCTCGCCCTCGGTGCTGGGCAAGCTGGAGGCCAAGCCCGATCGCGCCAGCCGCGGCGGTGAAGCCGGGGAGTCTGGCGAGTCCGGCGTCGCCTCCCGCAACCGCAGCTGACCGCCACACTGGTCAGCCCACATCGACGGCACCGTCAGGCGCGCACGAACACCGCCATGCTCTCCACGTGTGCCGTGTGGGGAAACATGTTGACCACGCCCGCGGCCACGCACCGATAGCCCGCTTGGTGCACCAGCAACCCCGCATCGCGTGCCAGCGTGGCCGGATTGCAGCTCACGTACACGATGCGCTGGGGTGGAACCCACCCTTCTGCCCCTGCCGGCAGCGCAGGCGCCTCTTCGGCACCCAGGCGTGCCTGGTGGATGTCCGCCAGGGCTTTGGCAAGGGCGAAGGCCCCTTCGCGGGGTGGGTCGACCAGCCACTTGTCCGCCACGCCATCGGCCACCAACATCTCCGGGGTCATTTCGAACAGATTCCTCGCGACGAAGTCCGTCGGGGCCAGGGGCTGTCCTTCGGCGGCCTGGGCCTGGTTGTAACGGTAGTTCTCGCGCGAACGGGCCACGAGGGCCTCGCTGCCTTCGATGCCCAGCACTTCACGCGCCTGGGTGGCGATGGGCAGCGTGAAGTTGCCCAGGCCGCAGAACCAGTCGATCACCCGCTCCTCCTTGCGCGCGTCCAGCAGGCGCAAGGCACGCGACACCAAGACGCGATTGATGTGCGGGTTCACCTGGGTGAAATCCGTGGGCTTGAACGGCATGGTGATGCCGAAGTCAGGCAGTGCATAGGACAGCTGCTCGCCCTCGGCATCCAGCAGCTTCACGGTATCGGGCCCCTTGGGCTGCAGCCACCACTGCACGCCCTGCTCGGCCGCAAAGGCACGCAGCTTGGCCAGGTCGTCCTCGCCCAGGGGTTCCAGGTGCCGCAGGACGAGGGCGGTGACGTGGTCGCCGCAGGCCAGCTCGATCTGGGGGCAGGTGTCGCGGGCCTCCATGGAGGCGATCAGGGCGCGCAACGGCACCAGCATGGCGCTCACATGGGGCGGCAACACGGGGCAGACCTCCATGTCGGCGACGTAGCGGCTCTTGCGCTCGTGGAAGCCGACGAGCACCTGGCCTTTTTTGATCACGTAACGGACCGAGAGACGCGCACGGTAGCGGTATCCCCAGGCCGGGCCTTCGATGGGCCGCATGATGGTCTCGGCCTTGACCTTGCCCAGGTGCCAGAGGTTGTCCTCCAGCACCCGCTGCTTCACGGCCACCTGGGCGGCCACGTGCAGGTGCTGCATCTTGCAGCCGCCGCAGGCCCCGGCATGCAGGCCGAAATGCGGGCAGCCCGGGCGCACGCGTTGCGACGATTCGCGGTGGATTGCCGTGAGGCTGGCCTGCTCCCAGTTGTTCTTCTTGCGGTGGGTATTGGCCGTGACGAGTTCCAGGGGCAAGGCGCCGTCGATGAAGACGACCTTGCCATCGGGCTTGCGGGCCACGCCCTGGGCGTCCATGTCCATGGACGTGACTTCCAGCCAGCCTTGCGGCCATTCGTTCGTGGGGATCGGTGTTTCTGTGGGGTCGCTCATCCCTCGATTGTCTCAGGCCGGCCGCCCTTCCCGGCGCGGGAGGGTCAGCTGCGGTCGGCGCGCGCGCGGCGCGGCGTGACGGGCAGCGCTTGCACCGAAGCGCCGCCCATGGATGCAGACACGGGAAGACGGTTGATCTCCAATTCGCAGCCGTAGTTGTCCAGCGTGAACACCAGCGTGCCGCCGGGAACCACGCGGGGAAGCGTTTCGTGCACCTGCCGGGCCAGATCCACCGGAGGCCGTTGCGAGCGGTAAATCACCTGCTGGTCGGCGCCATAGACGAGGTAGCAGGCGGCAGACGCGCCCTGGGAGAAAAAGCCGGCCAGGAGCGCGGCGGCGGCATAGCGGATGACTGGCATGGGTGGATCCCTTCCTCGGTGCGTTATCGCAGATGAATGGCGCAGATTATTGCGGACTTCATGCCACGGCGGATCAGCGATGGGAGCCCTGGTGCGACAGACGGCGCCCCGTTCAGCCCAGATTCAGGTGGGTGGAGTGCTTGACCTCCT
The DNA here is from genome assembly GCF_032929295.1 of Acidovorax sp. BLS4. NCBI lineage: Bacteria > Pseudomonadati > Pseudomonadota > Betaproteobacteria > Burkholderiales > Comamonadaceae > Acidovorax > Acidovorax sp. BLS4. The sequence continues at coordinate 1,843,446 of NZ_CP136797.1, read as the reverse complement.
CCATGACGGCGTAGGTTCGCGTCTCGCGCACGCCGGGCAGTTGCCAGAGCACATGGCCGGCAAATTCGCGGTAGGCCGTCATGTCGGCCGAGCGGGTTTTGAGCAGGTAGTCGAACCCGCCCGCCACCATGTGGCACTCCAGGATCTCGGGGTGCACCTGCACCGCCGCCTTGAACTGGTCGAACACATTGGGGGTCGTGCGATCCAGCAACACCTCCACGAACACCAGCAGCCCCGCCCCGAGCTTGAGCGGATTGAGCCGCGCCTCGTAACCCAAGATGTATCCGTCGCGGGTGAGACGCTGCACGCGGGACAGCACGGCCGTGGGCGACAGGGCCACGCGCTCGGCCAGTTTGAGGTTCGCGATGCGTCCGTCTTCCTGCAGCGTTTTGAGGATGCGGCGATCGATGCGATCCAGGGAAGGTTCGGAGTCTTGCATCTTTGGATTTTTATTCTGTTCTATCGGGTTTTTTTGGAAAGTAATTCAAATTAATCGCTTGCATGATGCACAGACCTCCAGCTCACTGGGTCTCCTACGCCGCCATGTCCCTCTCCGCCGACTCTGCCGCACCCGAAACCAACGATTTCGCCTTTGCGCCCCGCCCACCGGACAGCCATCCGTTGCGCCACGCCATCACCGCCGCATACCGGCGGCCCGAGCCGCAGGCACTGGCTCCCTTGCTGGATCTGGCGCGCCTGCCGGGCAGCGTGTCCGGAGACATCCAGGCGCTGGCCCTGCGCCTGGCCGACACGTTGCGCCATCGCAAGAGCGCTGGCGGACGGGCGGGCATCGTGCAGGGCTTGCTGCAGGAGTTCGCCCTGTCTTCACAAGAAGGGGTTGCGCTCATGTGTCTGGCCGAGGCCCTGCTGCGCATTCCCGACAGTGCAACGCGCGACGCGTTGATCCGCGACAAGATCCGCTCGGGCGACTGGGAGCCCCACCTGGGCAAGAGCCCCTCGCTGTTCGTGAACGCCGCCACCTGGGGGCTGCTGCTCACCGGCAAGCTGGTGGCCACGCACAGCGAGCGCGGCCTGACCTCCGCACTGCGGCGCCTGACCGCCAAGGGCGGCGAGCCCCTCATCCGCAAGGGCGTGGACATGGCGATGCGCATGATGGGCGAGCAGTTCGTCACGGGCGAAACGATCGAACAGGCGCTGTCCAACGCCCGCGCGATGGAGGCACAGGGCTTTCGCTACTCCTACGACATGCTGGGCGAGGCCGCGCTGACCGCTGACGATGCGGCGCGCTACCTGCGCTCCTACGTGGAGGCGATCCATGCCATCGGCAAGGCATCCGCCGGCCGCGGGGTTTACGAGGGTCCCGGCATCTCGATCAAGCTGTCGGCGCTGCATCCGCGATACAGCCGGGCGCAATATGCCCGCGTGATGGACGAGCTGTACCCCAAGGTACTGCAACTGGTCGAGCTGGCCCGCCAGTACGAGATCGGACTGAACATCGACGCCGAAGAGGCCGACCGGCTGGAGCTGTCGCTCGACCTGCTGGAGCGGCTGTGCCGCGCCCCGTCGCTGGCGGGTTGGAACGGCATCGGCTTCGTCATCCAGGCCTACCAGAAGCGCTGTCCGCACGTGATCGACTGGGTGATCGACCTGGCCCGCAACACCGGGCACCGCCTGATGATCCGCCTGGTCAAGGGCGCCTACTGGGACAGCGAGATCAAGCGCGCTCAACTGGACGGCCTGTCCGACTACCCGGTGTACACCCGCAAGGCCCACACCGACGTCTCCTACATCGCCTGCGCACGCAAGCTGCTCGCCGCCACCGACATGGTGTACCCCCAGTTCGCCACGCACAACGCGCAGACGCTGGCCACCATTTACCAGCTCGCGGGCCCCAGCTACCAGCCTGGACAGTACGAGTTCCAGTGCCTGCACGGCATGGGCGAGCCGCTGTACGAGCAGGTGGTGGGCGCACCATCGGACGGCAAGCTGGGCCGCCCCTGCCGCATCTACGCGCCGGTGGGCACGCACGAAACCTTGCTCGCCTACCTCGTGCGCCGATTGCTGGAAAACGGTGCCAACACCTCGTTCGTGAACCGCGTGGCCGACACCACGCTGGCGCTGGAATCGCTCGTGAGCGACCCCGTCGCCACGGTGGATGCCGCCGCGGCGGCGGAAGGCACCACCGCCCTGCCCCATCCCCGCATTCCGCTGCCCAAGGACCTGTACGGAGCCCGCCGCGCCAATTCGGCGGGGGTGGACCTGTCCAACGAATCCGTGCTGGCCCGGCTGTCGAATGCGCTGGCCGCTGAAAGGCAGCAGTTCTGGCAGGCCGAGCCCCTCATCGACGGGCCGGTGGCCGATGCAGGCACGACGCTGGCGGTGCGCAACCCTGCAGACCCCACCGATGTCGTGGGCCACGTGCAGGAGGCGACCGAGGCCGATGTGGACTGCGCGCTGCAGGCTGCCTGCGATGCCGGCCCCGCCTGGGCCGCCATGGCGCCCGGCGCACGGGCCGCTGCGCTGCGGCGCACCGCCGGCCTGCTGGAGGCGGGCCTGCCCCAGCTGATGAGCCTGCTGATGCGCGAGGCCGGCAAGACCTGCGCCAACGCGGTGGCCGAAGTGCGCGAGGCGGTGGACTTCCTGCGCTACTACGCCGTGCAGACCGAGGGCCATTTCGATAACGAAACCCACCGCCCGCTCGGCCCCGTGGTCTGCATCAGCCCATGGAATTTTCCGCTCGCCATCTTCATGGGACAGGTGGCCGCCGCCCTGGCCGCCGGCAACACCGTGCTGGCCAAACCGGCGGAGCAAACCCCGCTGATCGCAGCCGAAGCCGTGCGCCTGCTGCATGAAGCAGGTGTGCCGAAGGGTGCGGTGCAACTGCTGCCAGGGCGTGGCGAGACGGTGGGCGCCCGGCTGGTGGGCGATGCCCGTGTGATGGGCGTGATGTTCACCGGTTCCACCGAAGTCGCGCGCATCCTGCAGCGCAGCGTGGCCGGACGGCTCGACGCGCAGGGCCGCCCGATTCCGCTGATTGCCGAAACCGGCGGGCAGAACGCGATGATCGTGGACTCCTCCGCGCTGGTGGAGCAGGTGGTGGGCGACGTGGTGGCCTCGGCCTTTGACAGCGCCGGCCAGCGCTGCTCCGCCCTGCGCGTGCTGTGCGTGCAGACCGATGCAGCAGACCGCGTGATCACCATGCTCAAGGGCGCCATGGCCGAATTGACCGTGGGCGATCCCGGCCTGCTGGCGGTGGACGTGGGCCCGGTGATCGACGAAGAGGCCCGCGCCGTCATTGAGCAGCATGTGGCCACGCTGCGCGCCCAGGGGCGCGCCGTATTCCGCCCAACGGTGGATGCCGAAGTGCTGGCGCGCGGCACCTTCGTCGTCCCGACGCTGATCGAGCTGTCCAGCATCGGCGAGCTCAAGCGCGAAGTGTTCGGCCCCGTGCTGCACGTGGTGCGCTACGCCAGCGATGGGCTGGACACCCTGCTCGACCAGATCAACGCGACGGGCTACGGCCTCACGCAGGGACTGCACACGCGCATCGACGAGACGGTGGAGCGCGTGGTGCGCCGCGCGCACGCGGGCAATGTCTATGTGAACCGCAACATGGTGGGCGCCGTCGTGGGCGTACAGCCTTTCGGTGGCGAGGGGCTGTCGGGCACGGGCCCCAAGGCCGGCGGGCCGCTGTACCTGCTGCGCCTGCTGTCCCAGCACCCGGCCGACGCCGCGCTTGCCGCGATCGGCAGCACGGCCGCCGCCCCACCGGACGCCGCTGCGCGCGCCGTGCTGCAGGCCCCGCTGCAGGCCCTGGCCGACTGGGCACCGGGCGCAGGCCATGCCACGCTGGCAGCGGCCTGCACGGCATTCGCCGATGCCGCGGTGGCCGGCCTGGCCTGCCCCCTGCCAGGCCCCACCGGCGAGCGCAACCAGTACACGCTGGCGCCGCGTGCCCGCACGCTCTGCCTGGCCGACAACGACAGCGATCGGTTGACCCAGTTGGCGGCGGTGCTGGCCGTCGGGGGCAGCGCGGTGTGGCCGGCGGCCGACACCAGCGCCCTGCATGCCCGGCTGCCCGCCAGCTTGCAAACACGCGTGGCCTTGGTGAACGACTGGCGCAGTCCCGGCGTGGCGCTGGACGCCGTGCTGCACCAGGGGAGCGCCGAAGCACTGGCGGCACTGTGCCAGCAGATGGCGCAGCGGCCGGGCCCCATCGTGGGCATTACCACGCTGGTAGCGGGGACCACGGTGGTGCCGCTGGAGCGGCTGGTGATTGAACGCGCCCTGAGCGTGAACACCGCAGCGGCGGGCGGCAATGCCAGCCTGATGACCATGGCCTGACGCGCGGCAAAGGGGCCCATGGTCAAAATGGCCTCCAGAGCATGATCGACTAGGGCATATTGCTATAAATTTAATAGCAATCGATCATCAGCTGCTAATGGCCACGCGCGGTCGAAGCCCGCGGTGCGCGGGCTGCTGGCCTACCGCTGCGGCACAGGCTCATCCTGCGGATGCGCCAGCCCTCGCATGATCTGAACGACCTGTGGCTGGTCCACCAGCACGCACGGTTTGCCCGTGCGCTTGCAGTGGTCCTGCACCCGCCAATAGTCGTCATGGCCGACGCAGCCGGTCTGGCAGATGACGAAGTCGGCGGCGATCAGGCTGGCTTCCAGCGCCGCATTTCCGCCGGACAATGCGGCGGCGCTTTTTTCCACCGCCGCTTCCGGCTTGCGGCCCACTGGCTGCGCGATCAGGCTGCCCGCGGCATCCGGCGCAATGCAAACCACGGACCGCATGGTCCCTGGCCGGGCCGATAGCGTTTCACTCGCCACCGCCCGCAACGCCATGGCAGGCACAGGCATGGTGTGATGGGAACGCGCGGCCCGCCACTGCCAGTGCAGCACCTCGCGCATCAGCTCATGAATGCGCTGCCCCAGGGCTTCGATCTGCCGGCCCATGGCGCGCCGCCGAGCCGGGCCCTGGAGCGCCGCGGCGTTCCCTTCGGCGGCTTCCTCGCGGGCGAATGCCAGCGCCGTCTCGGCCACGATGGCCCGTGCCCGCAGGCGGATGGCCTGGGCCTGCAGACGCTCGATCTCGGTGGCCTGCATGGCCAGCAGGCGGCTGCAGCGAATCTGCGCCCGCCCATACCCGTCCAGAAGGACCCGGTGTTCCTCGATGAGATCTTCCAACGGCGTGGCGGTCATCTGCGCTCCCTTTTTCAAACCGATGCGGGACGAGCCCGATGTCCAGCGCGGCGCATCGGGCTGCGCCCCTGCTCGACCCGCAGTGAACTGCTGAGGTGCCGCTGCGATCGCGGCATATTTTATTGATAACCATTCTCATTTAATGATACACTGGCGTCAATCGTTGACCAGGGCCTTCGGTGGCTTCTTCTCAGAATCCACCGCCAAGCCCGGTCAGCCCCCAACCGGTTTCATCGTGGGGCGACTCCCGGACTCTCCGTCCGACGGGTCGTTTTTTGCCAGCCAACGGGCGTGCTCGCGTAGCCAGGCTTTTTTTGCGATGAATGCATCCGTTCGAACGAATGAACGGCGTCCTTTGCAGACTGCAAATGCCGCGCGGCCTTCACCGGCGTGCGAGCGCCTGCCGCCAGCACCATTCCCTCGCCCTTGCCGGCAGCCCTGGGGCCGGCGCCAGCCTCCATGGCCTGCGCCAGGGACCATGGATCGTCGGCATCAACCGAACACGATCTCGAAATCGCTGTCCGATGCGCTGAGCTGGATCTGGCGGATCACGTGCGCGTCCACGGACGATTGCAGGAACTGCATGGCCAGCCGCGGCAGCAGGTTCTGCGTGATGATGCCGTCCACCATGCGCGCGCCGGATTCGACCTCGCTGCAGCGCTGGCGGATCAGCTGCACCGCGGCCTCGTCGAACGTGAACTGCGCGTTGTGCCGCTCCAGGATGCGCGTCTGAATGCGCTGCAGCTGCAGGCGGATGATCTGGTCCAGCATCGCGTCGGAGATGGGGAAGTACGGCACCACCACCAGCCGGCCCAGTAGCGCGGCCGGAAACTTTTCGAGCAGCGGCTGGCGCACGGCCTTGGCAAGCGCCTCGGGCGGCGGCACCAGATCGGGGTCGCGGCACATGCCGGCGATCAACTCCGAACCCACGTTGGAGGTCAGGATGATCACCGTGTTCTTGAAATCGATGTAACGTCCTTCCCCGTCTTCCATCCAACCCTTGTCGAACACCTGGAAGAACAGCTCGTGCACGTCGGGGTGGGCCTTCTCGATCTCATCGAGCAGCACCACGCTGTAGGGGCGGCGGCGCACAGCCTCGGTCAGCACGCCGCCTTCGCCGTAGCCCACGTAGCCGGGCGGCGCCCCCTTCAGTGTCGAGACCGTGTGCGCTTCCTGGAACTCGCTCATGTTGATGGTGATGAGGTTCTGTTCGCCACCGTACAGCGCCTCGGCGAGCGAAAGCGCGGTCTCGGTCTTGCCGACGCCCGACGGGCCCGCCAGCAGAAACACGCCGATGGGCTTGCCCGGGTTGTCCAGCTGCGCGCGGGCGGTCTGGATGCGCCGCGTGATGGCCTCCAGGCCGTGCCGCTGGCCGATCACCCGCTTTTCCAGCGTGTCCGCCAGGGTGAGCACCGATTTGACTTCGTCGCGCACCATGCGGCCCACCGGAATGCCGGTCCACTCCGCCACCACGGCGGCCACCACGCTGGCATCGACCACGGGCTGCAGCAGTGGGTCCTCGCCCTGCATGCGCAGCAGTTCACCGCGCAGGCCGCTCAACTGGTGGACAGCCGCGGGGTCCGCCCCATCGCCCTGCGCTGGCGCAGGTGCCGAATCGGCCGGCCCCTGCGCATCGGCGGGTGCCACGGTGCCGCCCTGCGCGGCGCTTTCGGTGGGCGGCGCAGCTTGCGCTGCGGCCTCCTTGGCCACGCGGCGGGACAGCACGGCTGCCTCCGCGTCCACGATCTGCTGCACCATGGCCTTTTCGCTTTCGAAGCGGGCCTTGAGCACCTCATGCTCCGCCTCCAGCCGCGCCAGCGACGCATTGATTTCGTCGAAGCGCTCGGTCTCCCCCACGCCCAGGTCCAGTTCGCGCTGCACGATGTCCTTTTCGACCGCCAGCGACTCCAGTTGCCGGATCACGGCCTCCAGGCGCGCCGGGGTGGCGTGCAGGCCCATCGCCACGCGCGAGCAGGCGGTGTCCAGCAGGCTCACCGCCTTGTCCGGCAGTTGCCGCGAGGGGATGTAGCGGTGTGACAGGCTGACGGCGGCGGCCACCGCGTCGTCGCCGATGCGCACGCGGTGGTGGCCTTCCAGCTTGGCGGCCACGCCACGCAGCATGAGCACGGCCTTGGCTTCGTCCGGTTCGTGGATCTGCACGAGCTGGAAGCGCCGGGTGAGCGCCGGGTCTTTCTCGATGTACTTTTTGTACTCGGCCCAGGTGGTGGCGCCGATGGTGCGCAGCACGCCGCGCGCGAGCGCCGGCTTGAGCAGGTTGGCCGCATCGCCCGTGCCGGCCTGCCCGCCCGCGCCGATCAGCGTATGGACCTCGTCGATGAAGAGCACGATGGGCGCCGTGCTGGCCTGCACCTCGTCCAGCAGGGCCCGCAGTCGGTTCTCGAACTCGCCCTTCATGCTGGCGCCGGCCTGCAGCAGGCCGATGTCCACGACGCGCAGCTGCACGTCCTTGAGCGGCGGCGGTACATCGCCCGCCGCGATGCGCAGCGCCAGTCCTTCGACCACGGCCGTCTTGCCCACGCCGGCCTCGCCGACGAGGATCGGGTTGTTCTGGCGGCGGCGCATCAGGATGTCGACCATCTGACGCACTTCCTCGTCGCGCCCGGTGACGGGGTCCAGCTCTTGCTGGCGCGCGCGCTCGGTCAGATCGACCGTGTATTTCTGCAGCGCCTCGCCACGCCCCGTGCCGGCCGGGCCTGTGGCACCACTGGCCTCGCCGGGCACGCCCGAGAGGCCGGAACCGTCTGCCGCGCCCAGGCGCGATTCCGGCGAATCGGGCAGCAGCCGCGCGAACGCGTCGCTCAAGGCCGGCTCCGTCAAGCGGCCCAGTTCGCTGGAAATGGCCCGCAATTCATTGGCCAGCGCACGCGTGCGCACCATGCCGGAGAGCCAGTAGGCACTGCGGATCTGGGACTCGCCGAACATCAGCGTGGCATAGACCCAGCCGCGCTCGATGGCGGTCTCGATCTGCGCCGAGAAATCGCTGATCGAAGTGGCCCCACGCGGAAGGCGGTCCAGGCTCTGCAGCACGTCGGCCGCGAGCTTTTCGGCATCGATCTCGAAGTGCCGGAACACGCGCACCAGATCGGAATCGGTTTCCTGCAGCAACTGGTGCAGCCAGTGCACCAGCTCCACGTACGGGTTGCCGCGCAGCTTGCAGAACACCGTAGCGCTTTCCAGCGACTTGAACAGCAGGGGATTCAATTTTCCGAAAAGGGCTTGCCGGCTAATTTCAGACATGGGACCTCGGTGAGTCAGTTTTTAAAAAGGGAACGCATCAGGTGTGCGCGGATGTGGGTGGCGAGGTGGCGCGGCGGGCAGCGCCCTTGCGCAGGGTCAGCCAGTGCTCGGGGTCCAGGCGGAAGTCGTCCGGATCGCGGGTGGCGGGCGCCGACAGGGACCAGGTCGTCCACCCCAGCCGCGTGGCGCCGCCGAGCTGGCAGGGGGGCACGTCTTCGCGGCGCAGCACCAGCTCGAAGTCCCACGCGAACTCGATGCCCAGGTAGTTGCGCACCCAGTCCACCAGCGCCTGGAAGTCTTCGCCTAAAGGCAGGAAGCGTTCGTACTGCGCCAGCGTGAGCGGCCCGATCCGCAACCGGAATTTGCTCTGTGCATCGGGCACCCGGCTTCCGACCACGGTGTCCACGCCCAGTTGTGAATTGCAGGCATTGCGCGACAGCCGCGTCTGCTGGCGGGGTTCGAGTTCCAGGTAGTGCAGCGCGTATTCGATCAACTCCACCGGCACGCCGAAATACAGGCGAATGGCCGCCGTCAGGCCTTCCGGGTTGCGCGTCCAGCGGGTGAGGTGGCCCGCCATGTACTGCTTGGCGTGGTCCGGCACCGCGTCGCGGGACCGCTGTGTGGGCTCGCCCAGCCCCACCAGGCTGCGCACGTGCCGGCCGAAGGAGTCGTCGCCCGCCCGGTCCAGCGAGGTGGTCGGCTGCGGGTCCGACCAGGCCCGAAAGAACAGCAGCAAGAGCCGGTGGTGGAAGATGTCCGAGAAGCGCGCCAGCGTCGGGTCGTCGTACTGCCTCAGGCGCTCGCGCACGTACTCCGTGAGGTGTGTGGGCATCGGCCCGTTGGGCCCGTAGAGCCCGAAATTCCACACCATCAGCCGCTCTGGCTGGCCCGCCACAGCGGGCAGGACCTCCGCGAGGGTCGCCGGCGCAAAGGCCAGCGACGGGTCCTGGCCCAGGCGCAGGGACTCGCCCTGGGGCCGCAGTGCCCGGCCGAACCGGGGAAACTCGGGCTGGCGGGCCTGCAGCAGCCGCAACGTGAAGAACAGATCGAATTCGTGCGGGTTGTCTTTCAGCTTCTGCCAAAAGAGCGCCACCCCGGCCTCGCTCGCCGGCCGTGCAATCCGCGCCTGCCGGGCGTCGCCCGCGTCGAGCGTGGGCAAACGGCTCATGTGCAGGGCCTTTGGCCAGGCCGCACGCGCCACTGCGCGATGCGGCCGCGCTGGCGCGAATCGAGGGCCAGTTCGGTGTAGCTGTTCACTCCCACGTGCCGCGCGAAGAAGCGCTCCAGGACGGCCATCAGCGGCCAGGGGCTGACACCGGCCAGCGAGCTTTCGTCCACGCCGACCGACACCCCCACGCCACGGCCATAGACCAGTTGCCCATGCTGAGGCAGGCGGCGGGTGATGGCGGAAATGCCCACGCCCTTGATGCTGGAGACCTGGCCGGACAGGTCCTTGTCGCCCAGGTCGAGGTACAGCCGCAGCAGATCGCGCAGCGTGGCCGCGCCCTCTTCTTCCGACAGGTCGGTCATCGCCAGGTAGTTCAGGGACAGGTGCGAGATGAGGCGCCAGGTGATCTCGTTCTCGGCCACGCTGGACGTGGGCCGCGTGGGGCCCGCGACAGTGCGAACACGGTCCACCGGCACGGATTCCACCGTGGTGAAGTCGCCCTCGCTGCTGCGCCCGCCCATCAGCAACGGCAGGTCGCGGTTGGTGCACAGGGTGCGCACGCTCAGCTGCTTGAGATCGTCCGAAAACGGGGCTTCCCGCTGATCCACGAGGGAGATGAACACCTCGCTGCCCAGGTACTGCGTGCGGGGGCCGAAGCGCGCCGCATGCTCCGAAAACAGGCGAGGCTCCCTGCGCGCAGCAAAGTAGGCCTGGTCGCTGGACCGGATGCCATGGATGGAAGAAAACAACGGCACGAACTCGCGGTCGTTGAGCTGACCCTCGCGGTGGCCGGTCACGCCCAGAACGCTGTAGACCTCGAAATCCCGAGGGCGGGTGCGGTCGGGCACCACGTGGTATTCGTTGACGTTCGGCGCCACATGGATGCGGTCGGCCGGGCGTTCGAACAGGTTGATCGCGGGCACGCAGTGCAGCAGGAACTTGTGCCGATCCACCTGGGCTTCCAGCGAAGGCTGGGCACGGCGCAGCAGCAAGGTGATCGCGACGGCCTTGGTCTCGGCCTTGGCCAGTGCGGTTTGCAGCCCGCGAATCGAGAAGAACCGGAACCGCGCCGGGAACGCGAAATACTCATGGAGCAGCCGGTGCCCCTGGAAGCTGCGGTGCGAGTACGGCAGCAGGGCCTGCGACTGCTCATAGCCTTCTGCCTGCAGGGCATCGGCCGGCAGGTGGGCCCAGACCCGCGAGGGGTCCTGCGCATCGTGCACCACGATGCCGATCAGCGACTCGTGGATCAGCTCCTGCAGGTGCGATGCCACCGCATCGCCTGCCGAGATGTGCACCTCCAGCCGGTCCATGCGCAGGTCGCAAAACCGCAGCGCTCCACGGGTGGACAGGTCGATGCGCAGGTGTGCCGCAGGCTCTTCGGGCAGGCGCAGCCGCGACAGCGGCAGATCCAGCGGCGGGCCGCCAAGACGGGCCTGGGTGAGATCGATTGGCCACAAAGTAAGCTCGTGCCCGGTGCGGAAGTCGCACGGCGTCTGCTCCTCCGCCGTCTTGCGCGCCCTCAGCACGCTGCCCACCGGCAGCGTGTAGCCATCGGCCAGGCTCCCTTCGCTCGCGCTGGGGTCCATCTGCACCACCACCATCGACGGCGTGGGGGCCAGATAGTGCGGGCAAACCATTTCCAGAATGCGCTGGGAGAGCCGGGGAAACTCCGCATCCATCTTCATCTGGATGCGGGCGGTCAGGAAGCTGAACCCCTCCAGCAGGCGCTCCACATAAGGGTCGGCCACCTCCAGTTCGCGCAGCGACAGGCGCCCCGCCACCTTGGGAAAGGCGGCCGCGAATTCGGCACCCAGTTCCCGCAGATAGCTGAGTTCCCGGTTGTAGTACTCGACCAGGCGAGGATTCATCGGGACATGCCCTCCGGCACATGGAGGACCGGTCGGATGGCGCAAATATGCATGGCCTGGATCACTTCACCGTAAATCAGAGACGACCACCTGCCCGGTTTCCAGGTCCAGGCTGGTCTTGAGCAGCAATTCCATCGGATAAGGCGCGGACCAGAACTGGCAGCGGATTTCGAACTGCAGCGTGTTGTGGTGGCTGAACAGCTTGCTGGAGGGGGCCAGGGCCACCGTCAGCGTGTCGCGAAGGATGCGGGGCTCGTGGGCCAGGATGGACTTGCGGATGGCTTTCTCGATGTCCTTCCAGTCCAGCTCGGACAGCAACTGGCCTGCCAGTGGCGTCATGCCGAAGTTGATCACCGACCGTTCTGCCTCGGGAAGGCCTTCGAAGTCGATGTGCGAGGTCGCATCCGAAGCGTTGAGCAACCAGTTCAGATCCCGCAACAGGGCCTGGCGCAGGCGGGCCTCGGTGACATAGACGGCATCGGCACGCTCGGTGCGCTTGCTGGGCTCGTGGTCCGTCAGGCGGTCCAGCAGGGCCGGCTGCAGGCGGTCCTTTCCGTTGCCGAAGTTGTCATTGGGGCGCGTGGTCGCCATGGATCGGGTCAGCCCTGGGTCGATTCGGCCGTGAACTTGATGCGGCGCACGTCCAGCAGCGCATGGTCTGCCTGCTCGGAAATCCACACGCGCTGGCCGAGGCCAGCCACCTGCTCCTGCCCCAGATCGCTCCACTCGGTGGTGCGCGACAAGCGCACGCCATCGGACGCCACGCTTTCCGAGCCCGGGTACCGGGTGGGAATGAAGCCGAGCATCTGCCCGCCGTTGACCAGCGTCACCTCGCAGGCCGACCAGACCAGATCGCGCAAGTCCTGCGGTTTTTCGAAGTTGATCTGCTGGATCGCAGTGAAAGGAACCCAGTAGTACCCGCCGTTGGCATACAACTCGCAGACCGGGCCCAGCCGCGCATCGGAATCCGCCAGCCACTCGAAGGGGGTTCCGTCCAGCTCACCCGGCGAAGCAGGCGCCTCGTCGAAGGCACTGCTGCGCAGTTCGGCGGCCTTTTCGGCCTGCCCGTCCGCCGCGCACTGGAGCGCCTCGACCATCCAGCCCAGCCAGGCCGGTGGGTCCCCCAGAATCTGCGGCGTGCGCCGGCCGGCGAACACGTCCCGCCGAGCCACCTCGCAAAGAATCACCTCGCGATAGGCCTTGGCCATCGGCGCCGTCTTGCTGTCCAGTTGCGCGCAGATCTGCAACTGGTCGAGCGCCTTCTGCCACTCGCCGAACAGCACCAGCATCTGGAAGTAGTAAACGCGCAGAGACGCATCCGCCGGATCCTTGCGAATGGCCTCCTTCAACGAACTCAGCTGCGTATCCAACGGAAGCTTGGAATCAAAGATCATGGGATGGGTGGGACCTTGAACGAAAGGGGGCATGAAGACAGCGCCGCCGATGCACCCTCCCTGCAGGATGCCAGCGCAAGACCAAGGCAGATGCCATGACAGGCACCCCTTGGTTTGCGCCCTTCGAAAGTCAGCGCTGCGATGGTTCGACAGGCAAGGGAGTCATGCCCCCGACGCCCGCCCTCTACAGCGCTGGATCAGTTGCCGGCTTGCTTGACCGACGGCAGCTTGGAAACCAGGCGCAGCGAAACGGTCAGGCCTTCGAGCTGATAGTGCGGGCGCAGGAAGAACTTGGAGGTGTAGTACCCCGGGTTGCCCTCAACCTCTTCCACTTGCACTTCGGCAGCCGCCAGCGGCTTGCGGGCCTTGGTTTCCTGCGAAGAATTGGCGGGATCGCCATCGACGTAATTCATGATCCAGTCGTTCAGCCACAGCTCCATGTCGGAACGTTCCTTGAACGAGCCGATCTTGTCGCGCACGATGCACTTGAGGTAGTGCGCAAAGCGGCAGCAGGCGAACATGTAAGGCAGGCGCGCGGACAGATTGGCATTGGCCGTGGCATCGGCGTCGTAGTACTCGGCCGGCTTGTTCAGCGACTGCGCACCGATGAATGCGGCCACATCGGAGTTCTTGCGGTGCACCAGGGGCATGAAGCCGTTCTTGGCGAGTTCTGCTTCGCGGCGGTCGCTGATGGCGATTTCGGTCGGGCACTTCATGTCCACGCCACCATCATCCGTCGGGAAGGTGTGGGCAGGCAGGTTGTCCACCGCGCCGCCGGACTCGACTCCGCGGATGGATGTGCACCAGCCGTAGTACTTGAACGAGCGGTTGATGTTCACAGCCATCGCATAGGCCGAGTTGGCCCAGCAATACTTGCTGTGATCGCCGCTGGCGGTTTCCTCTTCGAAATCGAATTCGTCCACCGGGTTGGTCTTGGCGCCGTACGGAAGCCGCGCCAGGAAACGCGGCATGGCCAATCCGATGTATTTCGAATCATCGGACTCGCGCAGGCTGCGCCAGGCGGCGTACTCGGTGTTGGTGAAGATCTTCGTCAGGTCGCGGGGATTGGCCAGTTCCTGCCAGGACTCCATCTGCATCATGGCGGGCGAGGCGCCGGAAATGAAGGGGCAATGCGCCGCGGCAGACACCTTGGCCAATTCGCCCAGCAATTCCACATCGGTCGGGCTGTGGTCGAAGTGGTAGTCGCCCACCAGGCAGCCGAAGGGCTCGCCACCGAACTGACCGTATTCCTCTTCGTACACCTTCTTGAAGATGGGGCTCTGGTCCCAGCCCACCCCCTTGTAGCGCCGCATGTTGCGATGCAGTTCCTTCTTGGAGATGTTCATCACGCGGATCTTGAGCATCTCGTCCACTTCGGTGTTGTGGACCAGATGGTGCAGACCGCGCCATGCGCCTTCCAGTTGCTGGAATTCGCTGTGGTGAATGATCTGGTTCACCTGTTCGGACAGCTTGCGGTCGATTTCCGCAATGATCGCCTGCACCGTTTGATAGGCGTCATCCGACAGCGTGGCGGAGGCCGCCAGGGCCTGCTGGGCCAAGGTCTGTACCGCGGCTTCGACGGCCTCGCGTGCCTGATCGGTCTTGGGCTTGAATTCTTTTTGCAGCAACGACGCGAATTCGTTGCCTTCGAGTGTCTGGGCGGCTGGTGCCGCTTCCATTTGGCGTGCGTTCATGGTCGGGTCACTCCTCGCTTATTTCACGTCCGTCGATGGTTCAGCGCTGTCGGCCGGCTTGGGCATGGCAGCGAGCGATTTGAGCAATGCCGGATCCTTCAAGACCTTGCTGATCAATTCTTCGGCCCCTTGCTTGCCGTCCATGTACGAAAGCAGGTTGTGCAACTGAGTGCGAGCCTCCAGCATGGAGTTGAGTGCACCGACCTTGCGGGCGATGGCCGCGGGCGAAAAATCCTCCATGCTGTCGAACGTGAGCTCGATGTGCAGGCGGCCATCGCCAGTCAGGGTGTTGGGCACGTTGAAAGAGACGCGGGGCTTGATGGACTTCATCCGCGCATCGAAATTATCGATGTCGATTTCCAGGAATTTGCGGTCGGCAATCTCCGGCAAAGCTTCGACAGGCTTGCCGGACAAGTCGGCCATCACGCCCATCACAAACGGGATCTGCACTTTCTTTTCAGAGCCGTAGATTTCCACGTCGTATTCGATCTGGACCCGGGGCGCGCGATTGCGAGCGATGAATTTCTGACCACTCTTGCCCGTTTTGCTCAGTGTCATGATGTAACTTCTCTTTTCCTAGGATTTATAAAACGTGAGCGTAGGGTCTTGTGAAGGCATCGCAATTACAACGACTTCGCAACAACACCAACTTACAAATTCATAACAAAATGGAACGCCCATTTCTTTGGGCACGCCGCATCACCGTTCTTGGTCGGCTGGATTACCACTCCGCTACTGGAACATACCGCAGAGATGATGCGCAGATTCAGGCTCAAACCCATGAATGGAACTTTGGACAGGCTGCAGCATCCGCACGACGCACCGTCCCGCAAGTATCTCCAGCCCTTCGCGCTTAGATGCTACAAAACGTTTACAGAGGGCTCTTCACGCCAGTGATATTTTCCACTTGGGCCACGCTGTCTGGAGACAGTTCACGAAGAATGTCAAGAAAGTCCAGGCCCATCAGTCGCACGGCCCTTCGGATCAGCAAGGGAGCAGGATTGGTGGGCTCCGTGCGTTCCAGAAATTCAGCAATCTCCATCAGGCGCGACACGGCATCGGACCGCGTGCGCAGCGCAAATCCCTGGTTGGATGCAGTAGCCAGAGGAGTTTCAACAGGTACGCCCCCCGCCTCTTCCACCGAGTCCGACACCGGCGCGCCAGCATCGGCATCCTTGGGAATCAGATCGCGAAGCACGCTGAACACGCCGCGAATCTGCTCCAGATCAGGTCGTTGATCCGCGTCGAGCCGATCACGGAAGATGGCTTGCATCGACTCGAAAGCCTCGCTGGCCACAACCCATGCGCGAAGCGTTTCGTTGCCCTGCCGCCACGCATCGAACACGGCGCCACGCAACTGATCCAGCGACATCTTGATGGTGCCGTCGGCTGCCGTGCCGCGTGCCAGTGCTTCCGCGTCCCGGACATTGATCGCACCCGCAGCAGACCGCAAGAAATCTTGTTGGCGAATATCCCGCAGTTGTCCGGTCACGTCGTTCAGCGAAGCCACCGCATTCATCCGCATGAAGTGATCGCCGTCTTCCGGCAGCGGATGGAGGTGATCCCAATGCTGGCTGAACATGGCCGACATCAACTGCACGCCCTGGGACATGCCGCGCACGCCCTGTGTGTTGGTCAAGGCATGGGACAGCTTCGCCACCACCCGGATGTCTTTGGTGCGGGACAGAAGCGCAGTGGAGCGTTTCTCCACTTCACGCCAGTCCGGCGGTTCCGCCGGGATCACGGTCTCGCCAAATTGCTGCTCCGGCTTGCCGTTCGCGGCATTTTCCAAGGCGAGAAACTCGGCGTCGTACGTCAGATCCTCACCGCAGGGTGGGGCATCGCTGGTGGGCGCCAGCAGGGCGTCAAGATCAATCATTCAAATACCTGTCAGTTCGCATCGAAGAGGCTCGCTCGGGCTCAACAAAAGAAGAACGAAGGGCACCGACACGGCTAGGAAGCCTTTTTGAAAAGCCGAGAGAACAGATGGCCATCAAAGGCGCCGCCGTGCTCCACCATTTCGTGCCCCCCAGCCGCATCGGACCACCAGACGCTGCGCGCCTGTTGCGATCGCAGGATATCGCGCCCGGCGCTCCAGGGCCGGCCATTGACTGTGCTGCCACTGGACGATGGACTCAGCCCCAGGTCCGCCAGGATGCCCGCCATCGAAGGTGCAGCCGCTGGTGCCGACTGGTCTGCGTGAAACGGCCATGGCAATGCGGAAAGCCTTGCATCCAACTCTTCCGCAGGCAGGGCCAGCCTGCGGGCCTCGATGATGGCGTCCCGCGTGCCGAAGAAGAACCGTTCCAGCGTCGGGTCGGATACCAAAGCGCTGGTCCGATCGGTGGCGATGGCCACTGCCGTGATGGGATAGCACCGCCCGATGCGGTCCGCACTGGGGGCCAGCACGCCGCACACTGGCGAAGTTTTCCCGCCCAGGCTGGCAATGAAGAACCACAGTGGCGACTGAATAAAGCCAGGCTCCCATTGCCCGGGTCCCTGCGCACGCAGTTGGTCCAGCCCACGGCTCACCCAAGCGTCCCATTCGTCACCGATGGCGCGGGGCATCCTGCGTCCCACGAAATCGCCCTGCCCCGGCAGCTTTCCAAACCAGGAGATGCGGGACTGCACTTGTGGCGATGCTTGACTCACAGGTTGCCAGGACACTCGAACTCCTCCATGGCTTTGAGACGGAAAGGATTCAGCACACTGCCTGTGGTGATTTCGAATCGCAGGCGCCGTCCGTCGATGTTGAAAGCGGCAATGAAGCGCTCGGGTGCGTTGCCGGGAAGAATCTGCGCCCGGTCGAAGAACCGGTGCAATGCCCAGGGCCCCTCGGTGACCAAGCCAGTGTTTTCAGCCCCCGATCCGGTCAATTGCAACCGGACCTGCCCCGTGCCACGAGCTCCCGGCCAGTTCACCGACTTCGGAATCTGAGGTCCGTGCTGGTAGCGCAGGACTTCGCCATCAACATCCAGCACCATTTGCGTGATGGCAGCATCCATCTCCAAGGGCTTGATGTCCAGCCGGATCGACGGTGCCTTGCCCCCGGCCCGGAAATAGACATCCCGAATGACGGAGGCACGCTGGAACGAAGCCAGCGCAGCAGAGCCGCCCACGGGCGAACCGTCCACACCCTGCTTGAAGCTCCAGGGATTGGTGGAGATATCGACCATTGGCTGCAGCGTAGTCCGGAAAAATTCATCCATGGTGCCGCCCACGGAGAACAGGCGGGCGAAGTCATCCGTCGTCACATCGCGGCCAGCGCTGCGCGTGAAGGGATAGCGACCCAGGATCGCGCGCCGGCAAAAGGCACCGATCGTGGCGTTGAGATTTCCGCCCACAGCGGCCCGCACGTCGCGCCCCACGAAAGCCGAAGTGGCTCCCGCCAGATCTTCGTACATGACGTTCAGGGGCGGCGGCACGCGCTTGGCTTCCGTGCGGACCCGCTCCAGCGTGGCGGACAGCGAAGGCGGCACAGTTCCACCGGCACTGACCTGCTGCCGTGCCGATGCGATCACTGCGGCCGCCTCGTTCAGCACCTGCAGGCTGGCGGTCATGGGAGAAGGGCCCGAACCGTTCGAGGTGGCCAGCCGCCGATATTCGCGGAAGCGGAAATCGACCAGATCCGCCTCCAGCGTACCGCTGGAGGTGAGCCCCCCCACATTCACCTGCTTGCCCGTCAGGCGGCTCAACTGCTCCTGCTCTTCCTTGATGCGGTTGATTTTCTCTCCCAGCCAACTGCTGGTTCCTCCCCCTGCAGACGGACGCTGGCCAAGGGTGGTTTCCTTAGCGACGGCGCGAATGAACTGCTCCAGGCTGGAATTGGCGGCAGAGTACAGGCGAGCCTGCTCTCCCGCCTGATCGAGAGAGGCGATGCGCACCGGTCGCACATCGGCCAGGAAGTCCTCCCATAGCTTGGCGTACTCCATCAGGTAAAGCCGCTTGACCTCGAGCGCCAGCTGGCCGGTCAGCACTTCGTTGGCCGTGCTGCGCCGCCCATCGGCCTTGCCCAACACCCAGCTCTCCTCCTGGGACAACAAGGCCGTGACCTTGGGCAGTTCCTGCGCGAACGCCCCGTAGTACCCGTCATAGGTGAACAGGCCGGAAATACCCTGGGTCAGCGGACGGCCACTGCGGCGGGAGAATACCTGCGGTGCCTCGGGCCCGCTGGCGCGAACCACCGTGAATTCAGGCGGCAAGGAATTGCCCGTCAGCAGCAGTTGCTTGAGCCGGCTGTAGGCCCGTTGGGCTGGTGACATCTGGGCCAGCCGCTGGCGCACTTCGGCCACCAGTTGCTGATCCATCGGCACCGGTGCCACCAGCGCGCGGTCCTGCATCAGATTGTCGAGGTGGTGGGCCAACTGGTTGACCACGCCAGATTGCACCAAGCCAGGCGGAAGAGACGTTTCCCAATCGTTGACCATCCATGCGCGGATGGCCTTGGGATTGAAGCGCTCGGGCTCGTACAGCATCAGGTAGACCTTCAACGCTTCGAAGCTCGCCTCCGGGTTGCTGGTGGACGTCTGCTGCAGTGACCGGCGCAAATGCCGGGACAGGCGCGGAAGCCAGGCATCTTCGAGCAGGCGCATGTAGGTGGCGTCCGCAGCCGTCTGGACCTTGGGCACCTGCAGCAGGCCCTGGCGCCAGCTCAACGGGGCAGAGTCGCCATCGTAGCGCTGGCTCACGGCCAGGGTCTCCGCATTGTTCAACAGCGGCAGCAAGCTCACCATGTCTTCCGGGTCGGCGTCGCGGGCGTCGTTGACCGCCTGCTTGAGTGCCGGAACCCGGTCTTTCACTTCCCCGATGTAGGCGACGTTGTTGTCGTGGCTGACGGTCCATGCGACGGTCACGCCGACCAGGGCCAGAACCAGGGCAATCAGCCCTCCGGCCTGGGCAAGGCGCAACTGACGTTCTTTCTTGGCATTGCGGCCGGTCAAGCCCGCTTCATTGAACATCACGCCTTTGAGCAGCGTTTCAATGAAATAGCTTTTCCCGCTCTTGGCTCCCACCGAAGCCCCTGCGGGCGAGGGAACCGCGAACCGGCGCGAGAGTGCTGAAAGCACCCGGTCGAACGGCATGCCCTCTTGCGTTCCGCTGGTGAAATACACGCCGCGGAAAAGCGGCTTTTCCTTGAAACGGGACGATGCGAAGATGGTGGAAAGCGTTTCCTGCAACACATCGCGCAAACCGACGAATTGCTGAGGAAGGCCGTAGATCAGCCCCCGTCGCGACAAGTCAGGCTCGGAAAGCAGGCGCTGCGGCAAGAGGCGGTTGATCTGCCCCGCCAGTTCGTCGAACTCAGCACGGAAGCGGGCTGCCGGTTCCTCTTGCACGCCCCCTTCGTTGTACGGGCTGGTGAAGCCCCAGACCTGGGCCCGCTCCTCGCGGTTCATGTTACCGAAGAACTCGTTGAACCCCGCCAGCAAGTCGGTCTTGGTGACCAGCACATACACGGGGAACTTGATGGCGAGCTCTTCGCACAGCTCGCCCAGGCGCATACCAATCAGCCGCGCAAGGCGTTCACGCTCCGCGTCGGTGCTGCTCAGCAACTCCTGAACACTCAACGTGACCAGCACGCCATTGACAGGCTGCCGCCCCCGGAATCGGCGCAGCAAAGACAAGAATCCGCCCCAGGCGGCCTTGTCTTGCGTCTCATCGCTTTCCTGGGTCGTGTAACGTCCTGCGGTGTCCAGAAGCACCGCCTGATCGGTGAACCACCAGTCGCAATTGCGCGTGCCACCCACGCCCCGAATCGAAGCCTTTCCAAACTGCGCCTCCAGCGGAAAATCCAGACCGGAATTGACCAGCGCCGTGGTCTTGCCGGAGCCGGGCGAGCCGATGATCAGATACCAGGGCAACTGGTAGATGTAGCGGCGATTCAGCCGTCCGAACCAGCCTTGTTCCGTTTGTCCAAAGCGCGTCTTGCTCAAAACGCTGATCGCTTCCTTGAAGCGGGTTTCGAGTTCGGCGACTTCTTCTTCCCCTGGACCGGCTTTTTCAGCCGGCCGGTCACCCGTGCCAAACCGGGCCAGTTGGGACAGCAGGCGAGCGTTCATCTGCTTCGCACGCCACCACTGGACCAAAAGCTTCAAGAACCAGAACGCGAAGATCGCAAAGATCAACCAGCCACGGACCTGAGGGCTTTCCAGGGGTTGGTATGGCTTGATGTAAATGAGCGGTCCGATGAACCAGATGACCAAGCTCAAGAGCACCAGCCCCAGCAGGACCAGCGTGAACCGGTTGAACAGGAAATCGAATATCTTGCGGAACATGCTTATTTTTGATTGGTGGCGCCGCCCTGGGGATTTGCACCCGGGGTGAGTTGCAGCTCGCTGTCACGGGTCTGCGGGGCAACATGCAAAACGATCTCCACGCGGCGGTTGAGCGCCCTGCCTTCCGGCGTGGTGTTCGGCGCTACCGGATCGCTTTCTGCACGGCCTTCGGCATGCAACCTGCGCCCATCGGAGACGCTCTTCGTCAGCATCGTGGTGACAGCCTGCGCACGCTCCTGGGACAAATGCCAGTTGGAAGGAAACCGGGCGGTGCGGATGGGAGAGTTGTCGGTGTAGCCATTGACCACGACCTTCCCGGACACCTCGTTCAACGCAGCCGCAATGCGCTCGATCACGCCGACGTACCGAGGCTTGACCACCGTGGCCCCGGCATCGAACAACCCATCGCCTCGCAGGATGATGATGCTTCGATCCGCCAGGTCGTTCACCTCCACCAGACCCTCTCGAATTTCGGGCTCAAGGAACTGGCGCAACCTGGGCTTGGGCGCGGCGGCGATGACGGCAGGGGCCTGCGGAAGCCGGATACCGTTGATTGATGCGAACAGATCGTCGGACCGTGATGCGAGGCGGTAGTTGAACCAGAGAAAGATCAGAAACGCGATCAGCAACGCCAGTGCTGCCGCCACCCAAAAAGGAATCAAGGTCCAAGGCGGCACCGCCGCGCGCTGAACACCACGCCAATGCAGCGACAAGGCACCGCTGCGGTCCCCCCTCGCCCCTTCGATAACCTGAAGCAGACGGGCCTTGAGGCTCTCCAACTGGCTCTTGCCGTTTTCGACGACGTGGTAGCGGCCTTCGAAACCCAGCATCAGGCAGAAATACATCAACTCGATGAGGTCGATGTGCTGGTTGGGCGTCTGCACCAGCTTGGAGAGCAGCTGGAAAAACTTCTCACCGCCCCAGGTTTCGTTGTGCAACGCGACCAGCAGGCTGTATTTGGGCCAGACACCCGAGCCACCCCAAGGGGTCTGCGCCGCCGCTTCGTCGATCGCCGTGCAGATGCAGTACCGGGCACCGATGATGGTCTCCATCGGCACGCCGGTGTTGCCGGCCCGGCTTTCGAATTGCCGGATGTTTTCCAGCAGAAACTGCTGAAATCCACCAGGGTCGCCATTGGTGGCCATGGCCCGGATCTGCGGGATCAGATTGAGCAGCGTGTTGGAGGCAGCCACCAGCGGATTACCGCCGCTGACCACATCCGGAAGCGCTGTTTCGCGCACCGCACCGCCAGGGGTGTGAGGTGCCGTGGTCCCGGCCCGTGGCGCAGCGGCTCCAGTGCCCGTATCGAAGGCAAATACATTGCCAGAGGTTTGAATGGACATATCGGTTCTTAACGGCGAATGGCCCACATCTCAAGCTGCAGTTCAGGAAACTCGCCGGAGACGTGCAAGGCCAGGCCGCCGGAGTTTTGAAGTTGGCGCCACAGGTCGTGCGCTGTATCCAACTCGAAATACGAGTAGCCGGCGTGGTAAGGAATTTCGCGGGGAGCGACCGGCAGGGACCGCAGAGTGACGCCAGGCAAATGCAGATTGACCAAGTCCCGAATGCGCTCCACCGGGCCCAGTTTGATCTGGGTCGGAAAGTGCGCCCGCAGAAACTCCACCGTCGCCTGCGAATGGACCGCCAGCACGAAGTCGCAACTGGTCAGGAGTTCGGTGCTCGGGATCAGTGCGACATGCACGCCATACTGGCGTTCCTGCAGTTCGATCTGGATGGCGTTTTGTTCCAGCACTGAAGACAAGCCACGCCGCAGCTCCAGCATCAATGGCAGGAAAGAGCTTCGCAAATCGTCATGGTCATAGGCAGGCATGGGCGCAGGACGCCGCTGGTCGCGCGTGAAGGTGGCCAGTTCGCCCGCCATTTTGAGCAGGTCATCGAACAGCCGCTCAGGATGGATGGCGCGGATCCGAACCCAGTGCTCCACCGCCGGCTCCCAGCGGTTCAGGAACTGGAGCATCAGGAAGTCGCCGACCTCCCCCACGCCGCCGCGCCCCGGCTGGGTCAAGCGCTCCTCCAACGCAGCGCCACGCTGGCGCAGCAGGCCAAACAGCTCACGGCAGAACACCGCAAGGTTGGACATATCGGCATTGGTGACGACCGTGGGTATGAAGGTGGGATCCAACAGCAGCGAGCCATCTGCGCGGCGCTCCACCACCTGCACCAATGGCAGACTGACCCAGCCATCGGCAATGTCGTGCGATGCACGCAGCGCGAGCTTGATCTGCCCGACCTGCACCTCGGCAGCCTGCGCTCCAACGTCGTTGGAATCCGCCACTTCGATCACTTCTGCAGCGTAGCGCACGAGTGCGCTCGGCTCGGATCCCAGAGACACTTCAGCAGCCATGCGCCTGCGCATCGGCAAAGCCAGATGAATGACCGTGTCTTTGACGTCTTTGCCGATGCTCAACGCAGGCGGGGGCTCGTCGTGGTGGGGAAAGCTGAAAGGCGTACCGTCCGGCAACACCCCTTCGGCAGAGATCAAGCCGATCTTGCCCAACGCGAGAAGCTCCGTGTCCAGGACGAGGCTCGAAAACCCCCAGAAGAAGAACTGCGTGGGCAGCGTACGTGCCTGCACCAGAAAATCGGTGAATCGATCTTGCTGCTGAAAATGCTGAGGGCGCAAGAACATGCCCTCCGCCCATACGACCTTGCGCTGCCAGACCATGATAGTTACTGCGTTTTTTCTTGGATTTGAACTTTGACGGCATCCTGGGAGACGGTGACCAGATAGCGCACGGGCTTCAGGCGTTCAGTCTCACCCAGACCCCACCAGCGCCGGCGCATCTCCACCGAATTGGGTGCCGGCGCAGTGGCGCGCCAAGTGCTTTTCTCCAGGTCACGATAGCCCGCGAAGAATGCAAAGGCACGGACCTCGGCACTTCCTTTTCGCTCAAAGACGCGCCGCTCCCCTGGGACCACCAGAAACTCTTCACGGCGCACGAAGTCGCTTGCCAACTGCGCTTCGTCTTTTTCTTGAAGGTCCAGAAAACTGGCTTTGTCGAACGCAGCGGTGGCACGCAATTCGTACATTCGAAGCAAGATGGGCTTGGGAGCGCCATGCACATCGGGATTGAGCTTGGCGTCGGCAACCACTTCGAACACGGCTGGAGGAACGGCCGTAGGGGCTTCCTGAGGACGGTTCATCGAACTGATGACTCCGCACCCAGCGAGACCCAATACGCCAACACCCACGGCCCCTCCGAGCAAAGCACGGCGCAATCCATAAACCCGATCAAGCATCGTCGATTCCTTTGTTGGTAGAACTGGTTTCACAGCCCGTCTTCACTGGGTGACACCCAAATGGCGAATGCGCTGAAGTTGTCCTGGTGCGGCTTACCCTGCGCGCGCAGCGTGGTCTCCATGTGCTCCAGCCAATCTTCCGGGTTCTGGCTGAGCCGCAGTGCCTCTTCCATATCGTCTTCATGAATGCCTTCCCAAAGTCCATCCGAACACAGCAGGAAGGCATCTCCCGCCACCAGATCGACGGCTTTGGAAAGCACGGTAGGAGGAATCTGCGATTCGGCCCCGACAGCGCCCGCAAGAACGCTTCGATTGGGAAGGTCCCGGGGGTCCTCGTTGCGATAGACCCCCGCATGCAGCAGTTGCTGCACTACGCTGTGGTCTTCCGTCATGCGATGCACTCGCTGGTCCCTGAACCAATACAGCCGTGAATCGCCCCAATGCGCCCAGAGCGCCCGACCCTTGGCCAAGTCCAGGCACAGCAGGACCACCGTGGCACTCATGTGCCTGCGGGAAACCGACAACGGTTGCTCCACCGCGACCGTATGCTCGGCCAGCGAAATCAACGAGGCCAGGCCTGCGGGGGCGAACAGCGGGTTGTGGCGAAACCCATCAAGGACCGCGTTGACCGTCAGCCGCGCAGCCAATCCGCCGTGACCGTGGCCACCAGCCCCATCAGCCAATGCGCAACAAAACCCGCGGCCTCCTACATCCACCATTCCCAGGAAATCGTCGTTGGTCGCGCGCGAGCCCCTGTCCGAGAGCGACGCTGCGGTGAGACGGAACCGGTACTGATCGCCAACAACATGTGCAATCACAACTTGGCCTTTGCAGCGGCTTCCGCGTTCTCATAGGCTTCCAGAAAAGCCTGGCCAGAGAAGGCGGTGAGATCGTCCTCCGCGTCCCGACGGATGGCATCGAAGTTTTTCTTGTACTCGTCCCACAAAGCCGCCTTGCGGCCGATGGAGGAAACCTTTCCAAGCATCCCGCCAATGGAAGCGGCCTGCTTTTCCAGCTCGACCGGGTCAAAGCGTGCCAGCGCTTCGGCATAGGCCGCCCGAATACCGGCCATCAATGCCAACTGGTGCACACAAAGATCCTGGTAGGCGTCCTTCATGGCCGGAACTGGCTGCATGAACCCCGGAAAATTCTGTCCGATCATCTGCATGATGACGCCATCCGGCGTGGGCAAGAACTTCAAGGGGTTGTTGGCACCGGAGGCGATCACCGTGACGCCCGCGCGGAACTCCCGCTTGATCTCGGAGCGGGCTGCCAGCAAGTCAATGGTTCCCTGCACTGCGACACGGAACGCCTCGCCAAAAGATCGCATGAATTCCGGCGTGAGCGTGGGCTCCAGCTTTTTGGGCAGCACCCCGGCGCCGTCCAGAAAAGCGGTGACCAACGCGCTCAACTCCGCGGGAGGCATGGCCGCCAGGCCTGGCAAGGTAGCCGGTGCAGGAAAGTCGGAAGAAGGCGAAGGCGAGAGTGCAGGTGCAGGTGCAGGTGCAGGTGCAGGCAAATTGGACGGCGGAAGCGGCTCCAAAGGTGCCGCAAAGGACATGATTTCGTCCCGGTGTTGCACTGTCCGATCCTCCAGGAAGGCCGGCGGGACTGCACTTTTTTCCAGGACCGGAGACACCGGCTCGATGGGAGGCAGCCAATCGGAGTCCGCTGCAGGCAATCCACTTCCGAAACTGTCCAGGTTCAGCCCCTCCACCTTGCGAAGGCCTGGCAAAGGCGCTATCACAGGCTCGTTCCGTAACGGTATCGCCAGATCGGGGGGCACGACCTTGGCCTTCGTGGAAGACACCGCCGCATCGACGCTGATGGCCTCGATGCCCAGCGCCCCCACAGGGAGACGCTCGTCTGTACCGCTTCCAGCAGCCGTACTCTTCGGCATGCTGAAAGCCTGCGATAGATCGCATCCAGGCACTGCAAGTGAAGTGTCTTGAAGGGCTGGCGATTCGCGGTCCTGCTGAAACAAACGCAACGGGTCCAACTCGTTGCGGGGATCCAGCGCCTTGGGCAGGCCTGCATGGGCAGGATTGTCCATCTGATGCTCGAATCGTCCGGAAACCGGCAACGCTTTCAGCAACTCGTCATGACGAAGATTGGCGACGTCCGTCAGACTCTTCGTCTGCAAGCCACCGGCCCAGGGGTCGCCCTTTTGCGCCTGCTTCTTCGGGTCCTGTGCAAACAGATCGAAATCGTCCGGGATGACCAGTGCCCGATGCGCAGCTGCCGGCGCGCTCCGAGGCATTGGGGTATCGTCCCATCCGGAAGGCAGCGGCGCAGTGGCAACACCTGCCGTTGGAGATAGGTCTGCCGGCAGCACAGGCACTTGCAAACGGGTGTCCCGGGACGAATCGGAGACCAGAGGCTCGGCTGGCACATCAGGAGGCACCCCGGCAGCGGCCACCTCTTCGTGAGGCATCGCCATGAACGCAGGCACGGTCGGCGGTTCCGCGTCGGAGGATGCCTCGATGGGGTCTGAAACCAGGCCCAGGATGGCAAAAGGATTGCTATTGCCCGCATCAGCCGGGGCTTGCAACTCCTCCAGGAGGTCGCTTGCCAGCGCCTGCGGAGCCGCAGCGGGTGCGGCCTCCAGAGGTGCGACCGGCGCAACATCTGCTTTAACGGCAGGTGCCACTGGAGCAGGCAAGGCCTGCCCCGGCAGCAACGCGTACAAGCGATAAGGGCCGATGACCACTTCATCACCGATCGCCAGCGGCACCTCTTCACCAGAGCGTACCTCCTGTCCGGCTACGGTGATGGAGCGGCGTTCGCAAAGGTTGGCGATGAAAGCCGCCTCGGACTCCATGCGGACCATCGCATGCACGCGGGCCACGCTGGCATCGGAGTCGGGCAGCACCAACTTGTTCTGCCCTCCTCGGCCGATGGTGCCTCCGGCAACGCCGAAAACTGCAGACCAAGTCCGATCTACTGCAAGATCGGCCTGTTGAGCGACTCTGAGTTCGACTTTATCCATGGACGGTGCCTGACTGATCCGCTTTGCTTAAGGGGCTTTTCGATTGCTGCGCTGCTTTGCACGGGCTGCCGCAGCGCGCGCCGCATTGAACTCCCGGCCCCAAACGGGGTGCCCCTTTTCCGCCTCGGTCAGCTGAAAGGTGGGATCCTGTTCGAGCGCCAGATCGAAATGCTGGCGACATTGCCTGAGCCGGCCCATCGCACAGTGGCTGAAGGCGATGAACTTGAGCACTTTCACCTGAGAGGCCAGCGGAAGTTCAGCAGCGCCGATCAAAGGGGTCAACGCAGCAATCGCATCGTCGTAACGACCATCTGCATACACATCCAAGGCACGCGCCAGCGCTTGCTCCTTGGCAGCCACAGGATCCTGCTTGGCAGGTTCAGGCACGGCCGGCTGCTGACTTGCGGCATCCGCTCCCGGCGTTGCCGTGGCCTGAGGGGGCGTCTGGCAGGCAGTCAGCAACAGGCCAAGCATGCACTGGCCAACGATCAAAGGAAATCTGTATTTCATGCTACCTCGCATCAAAATCATGTTCGATGGTGAACGTCTCACCATCGATGACCGTGATCACTTTCTTAACGGTTTCAAAGCCTGGATTAGACAACTCCAGCGAATGGGAGCCAGCCGGCAACTTCAACTGCGTCAATGGAGGACTCACCCCCATCGCCTTGCCATCGACTTGCACGTGCCCCCAGGGCGACAGCCGAATGCGGACATTGAATGCAGCGTCTTTCTCTGCAGTCTTGAACAGCGCGCTGACCGGCACGGAATTCGATGTCTGAGCGGCAGTCATCCGGGATGCGGGAGCCGCAGCTGCAGTGACCGCCTCCGCGGCACGGGCAGTACCCGGGGTTGTCGCAGCGTCTACAGAGGCATCCAGCACCGGTTTACCGCAGCGGGTGGCCCATCGTGCCTGCGAACGGAAATAAGCGCTGCGCCAGGGCGTGTTGTTGAGTTCATAACCATCGATCTTGAACGAGGGGCGTACAGCGAACGCCGCGTCGAATTCCGATTCGCAGCGCTTTCCCTCTCCGTTCGTGCAATAGATGAATGCCAAATACTTATGCGCTGATGCGCGCTCCTGTCCATCCGGCAGGCCGGCGAACAAGGCCGATTGAAACGCGCGCTCGGCGGTCTGAAAATCTTTGGCGTCAAACAACGCAATGCCTTGACCCAGATATTGCCGGCCGGTGTTGACCGGGGCCGTCTCAGACCTGCCGGGTGCGGGTTTTTCGTCGCAATCTGCAGCGGCGTGAAGCAACGGCGCGTGACTCAGCGCCACCAGACAAGCAACGCGTCCAAGCGCAATGAATGGCCTGAAATGCATCATTCGAACTTGTGCGTTAAAACGACCGACTCGCCCTTTTTCACCAACACCATCTGTGTCACGGTGGGCGCAACCGGGTTGGAGATATCGATTCGGTGAAGCCCCTCGGACAAGGTCAACTGGGTCAATGGCGGAGTCGTTCCTGCCGGCACCCTGTCGACCGATACGTTCCCCCATGGCATGACGCGCAAAATAATCTTGCCTTTGTTTTCGGCATCTGCCGTGCGGGTTACCTGCGCAGGTACACGCACGGCCTCCTCAGACGTGGGCAGAGCACTCGGCGCTGCAGGAACCGAAGCCGTCGGCGTCGGCACGGATGCGGGAGGCAGCTTCGCGGGTGCAACATCCGCCACCACCGTGGGTGCCGATGCCGCCATCACAGGAGCCGAAGCCGGGGCCTGCTGCGTTACGGGAACCGAGGCCGGCGCCATGGCCGACGTCAGCGCAGCAATTCGTTCTTCGGCTTCAACACGGTGCACACCATTGGGGAAAAGACTCAAATAAGTCCGCAATGAATCGGGCGTATTGATACGGGCCGCCAGCATCCATTGGTCCGATTCCTGGGCATCCTGGGCCACGGCCGCTGTCTTCGCAGCGTCATCACCACTGGTGATCCACCATGCGCCACCTGCCGCAACAACCAATGCAGCGAAGCCCAATGCAGGGATCAGCCACACGGGGCGCTTGGTTGGCTGGGCATGTGCGGCACCTTGTTGGTTGGCCGCAGGTTTGGTTTTCCGGGACTGCGCTTTCGCAGATGACTCTGCAGAGGGCGATGGCGGCGCATGCACCGGCGCACTGGCAGCCTTGGAGGGCCGAACGTCAGTGGATGGGCGTTGCTGGTGTGCGGTGTCCAAGCCAGACACAACGGGGGCATAAGCCTCGCTGGGCACGGCGCCATGCCGCGCATCGGGGTGAGGAGCGATTGGCGCAACGGCCTCTGCAGGAAGCTGCGGTGCAGCAAATGCCGCTGGAGCCGCAACCGCCGATGGGACGTGGACGGGCGCATCCATTGAAGGATCACTTTCTTCGGCCACACTGAGACCCATCAAACCGGAACTGGGCCATGACAAGGTGACCGTCTTCAACCCCAGGAGGTGCCGCAGATCGCCGATGGATTGCGGGCGGTCCTGGGGTTTGATCGCCAAAGCGTGGTGCACGCCACTGAGGAATCTGGCACTGAACCCCGGACAATTTTCAGGCACGAGGGTGGACACTGGATCGTTGATCATCCGAGCCACCGACGTCGCAGGCGGACGACCGGTGATCGAGAGATAAAGCAACGCGCCCAACTGGTAGATGTCCGTCCAGGCGCCTTGGGGCATGGCGCCGTCATCGACGTACTGTTCGATGGGTGCAAAGCCCGGCTTCAAGACCATGGTCAGGGCCTGGGTCATGTCCCCGATGATTCGCCGCGCTGCGCCGAAATCCAGCAGCACCGGCATGCCGGAAGATTGCAGAAAGATGTTGTCCGGCGCGATGTCCCGGTGATAGCAGTCCGCAGCGTGCAACATCTCCAGCACATCGAGGATGGGGGCGATGATGGTCGACAGCCATTGTTCGTCCATGGCCTTCGGCTGCTGGTTCAAAAACGTCCGGAAAGTCTGGCCTTCGTAATACTGCATGACCATGTAAGCAGTACCGTTCGCCTCAAAGAAGCGATAGACATGCACCAGCGCAGGATGCGAGAACTTCGCCAACAGCCGCGCTTCGTTGATGAAACTGCGCAAACCTGCGTCGAAAGCGCCACGGTGCTGGGAGCGGACGTGGATCTGATTGGACTCCTTTCGGCCCGCCAACGTCGATGGCATGTACTCCTTGATCGCCACGATGCGATCAAGACTCAAGTCTCTGGCCCGGTAGACGATGCCAAAGCCACCCTCTCCAATGACATCGCTCAGTCGGTATTCACCAACCTGGACACCGGGAGCCAGGCAGTTCGCCGAACCACTTATTTCCTTGTGCATGTTTTCACGCTTTTGCGCATCTATGTCGTGGAAGTTGAAGAACGAATCAAGTCAACTCTGAGTGCCCTGCGCACCGAGCCCCAAGGCAGAGATGAAAAGCAGGAGCACTTGCCGCCAAACAGGCCAAGTGGGATTGTGGACGGGGTTCCTGCATGCACGACCCGGACCGAGCCCTGGCGTGCTGCCGCAGCATCATAGAACAGCGATAGGCCCGGGACGCTGTAGACCCCTCAGATCGCAGCATCCGAAACAAGACCCTTTGCCATCACACCCTTTTTTGGAAGTGGCGAGTCTACCTTCACATGCGAGCAACCCGTTACCTATGAAAGCCAATTCAAACCGCAAAACAAATTGTTTCCTCTGTTTCTTTGGGGCGCCAATTAGTCCGAACTTGTATCACCGAAATGACACGCGGCACTCTTATGATCGCCGGCAGATAAACAGATCACGGATCGGCATCGCAAAAGCGGTCCAGAGGGAGATCGCCGCACAGGCATTTATTTTTCCTCTTGCTGCCTTTCTACACAGTGACTGTTTCTTCAGGTCAGCGCGTCCCATCTGTTCACGGGCCCGCAGACTTTTCATTGACTTTGCGTACCAAACATCGCAACTACAGGAGAAGCAATAATGTCAGTCGATATGTTCATGAAGGTCGAAGGCGCCAGCGGTGAGTCGCAAGACTCCAACCACAAGGGCTGGACTGACATCAACTCGTTCACCTGGGGTGCCACCCAGCCGAACTCCATGGCCAGCGGCGGTGGTGCCGGCGCCGGCAAGGTCACCTTCCATGACCTGAACATCGTGGCCGCCATCGACAAGTGCTATCCGGCCGTGCTCAAGCACTGCTCCACCGGCAAGCACTTGGGCCAAGTGGAAATCTCTCTTTGCAAGGCCGGCGGCACGCAAATCGAATTCGGCAAGATCACCCTGACCGACGTGATGGTGACCAGCGTGACCGTCAGCGGCACCGACGGCAGCGACTCTGTCCTGGTGAACTATGCCTTCCAGGCAGCCAAGGTCAAGACCCAGTACTGGGAACAAACCAACCAAGGCGGCAAGGGTGCGGAAAGCCAAATGGGCTTCAACATCAAGGAAAACAAGGAAGCCTAATACGCTTCTTGGCCAACAAAAAAAGCCACATTCGTGTGGCTTTTTTTATGGCTTAATTTTTTCTTCGACGATCCATTATTTGGAGTCGGACCCACCTTGTCGCGGGCTATATCCATCCGCGGCCGACCGGTATAAATTGCTCCCTGAATAAAAGTCAAAGCCGCAAATCGGAACCAAACGCCAGCGGTTCAGATGCCCCCGGCAATGGGACATCCGCTCCATCTGCCATCGAGGAGACGCCAGTTCATTCCCACTCAATCGTCGCGGGCGGCTTGCTGGAGACGTCGTAGATCACTCGATTGATCCCGCGCACCTCATTGATGATCCGTCCGGACACTTTCTTGAGCAACGCGTAAGGCAGCTCTGCCCAATCCGCGGTCATGAAGTCACTGGTTTGCACGGCGCGCAGGGCTACCACGTAGTCGTAAGTGCGCCCATCCCCCATGACACCCACGCTTTTCACGGGCAGGAACACGGTGAAGGCCTGGCTCGTCAACTCGTACCAGCTCTTGCCAGTGCCTGGATCAATGAAGTTGCGCAGTTCCTGAATGAAGATGTCGTCGGCGCGCCGCAGCAAATCGGCGTATTCCTTTTTCACTTCGCCGAGAATGCGCACGCCCAGGCCCGGCCCGGGGAATGGATGGCGGTACACCATTTCAGGCGGCAGCCCGAGGGCGACGCCCAGTTCGCGCACCTCATCCTTGAACAGATCGCGCAGCGGCTCCAGCAGCTTCAAGCCGAGCTGCTCAGGCAAACCGCCGACGTTGTGGTGGCTCTTGATGGTGACGGCCTTCTTGCTCTTGGCGCCGCCCGACTCGATCACATCGGGATAGATCGTGCCTTGCGCGAGGAAGGTGGCACCCTTGTGTCCCTTGTCTCCCGCCTTCAGTTTGGCGGCCTCTTGCTTGAACACCGTCACGAACTCGCCGCCGATGATCTTGCGCTTGGCCTCCGGGTCGTTCACGCCTGCCAGCTTGCCCAGGAACAGATCGCTCGCATCGACACGAATGACATTCGCATGCAGCTTGCCCTGGAACATCTCCATGACCAAGTCGCCTTCGTTCAAACGCAGCAGGCCGTGGTCCACGAAAACGCAGGTCAGCTGATCGCCGATGGCGCGGTGAATCAGCGCCGCCGCCACCGAGGAGTCGACCCCGCCGGACAGCCCCAGGATGACTTCTTCGTCGCCCACCTGGTCGCGGATTTTCTGGACCGCTTCGGAGATGTAGTCCCCCATGATCCAGTCGGGACGCACGCCGCAGATACCGAGCACGAACCGCTCCAGCAGCGCCTTCCCCTGCACGGTATGCGTGACTTCCGGGTGAAACTGCACCGCATAAAACTTGCGCTCTTCATCCGCCATCCCGGCGATGGGGCAGCTCTCGGTGCTGGCCATGAGCTTGAAGCCCGGGGGCAGTTCCGTGACCTTGTCGCCATGGCTCATCCACACATTGAGCATGCCGTGGCCTTCTTCCGTGGTGAAGTCGGCAATGTCGCGCAGCAGCTCCGTGTGGCCCCGTGCACGCACCGCCGCGAAACCGAACTCGCGCTTGTGCCCGCCCTCGACCTTGCCGCCCAGTTGGTGGGCCATGGCCTGCATGCCGTAGCAGATGCCCAGCACGGGAACGCCCAGTTCGAATACGGCTTGCGGGGCCTTGTCGGTGGTGTCCTCGTACACGCTGGCATGGCTGCCAGAGAGGATCACCCCTTTGAGCGAACCATCCTTGGCATATTCGCGTATCCATTCATCCGTGACATCGCAGGGGTGCACTTCGCTGAGCACATGCGCCTCGCGCACTCGTCGCGCGATGAGTTGGGTGACCTGGGAGCCAAAATCGAGGATGAGGATTTTCTGGTGTTGCATGGCAGGCGGCGGGGAGAGGAAAAAACAAAGGCCCGAACACCGCAAGAAGGGTTCGGGCCTGAGGTGGCGACAAGATCAGTCGGCGCGGTAGTTGGGCGCTTCCTTCGTGATCTGCACATCGTGGACATGGCTTTCGCGAATGCCTGCGGTGGTGATCTCGACGAACTCGGCCTTGTTGTTCATTTCTTCGATCGTGGCGCAACCGCAGTAACCCATGGCGGCGCGCACACCGCCCGCCATCTGGAACACGATGGAGACCATCGACCCCTTGTAGGGCACACGGCCTTCGATGCCTTCCGGCACCAGTTTGTCCGCATTGGGGTTGCCTGTGCTGGACTCCTGGAAGTAACGGTCCGCACTGCCCTGCTGCATGGCGCCGATGCTGCCCATCCCGCGGTAGCTTTTATAACTGCGCCCCTGGAACAGGATGACCTCGCCCGGCGCTTCTTCAGTGCCGGCGAACATGCCGCCCATCATCACGGCGCTGGCGCCGGCCGCCAACGCCTTGGCGATATCGCCGGAGTAACGGATGCCGCCATCGGCGATGAGAGGAACGCCCGTGCCCCGGAGCGCCGT
Organism: Acidovorax sp. BLS4; assembly: GCF_032929295.1. Taxonomy (NCBI): domain Bacteria; kingdom Pseudomonadati; phylum Pseudomonadota; class Betaproteobacteria; order Burkholderiales; family Comamonadaceae; genus Acidovorax; species Acidovorax sp. BLS4. The sequence continues at coordinate 1,809,524 of NZ_CP136797.1, read as the reverse complement.
GGCCACGTTGTCGATGGCCATGATCTGCGGCACGCCCACACCCGCCACGATGCGGGTCGTACAGATGGAGCCTGGGCCGATACCGACCTTGACACCATCGGCGCCGGCTTCCACCAATGCCAGCGCAGCAGCGCCCGTGGCAATGTTGCCGCCGATCACGTCGATCTGCGGGTAGTTCTGCTTGACCCAGCGCACCCGGTCGATCACGCCCTTGCTGTGGCCGTGGGCCGTGTCCACCACGATGGCATCGACTCCGGCCTTCACCAGCGCTTCCACGCGCTCTTCCGTGCCCTCGCCCACGCCGACAGCCGCGCCGACTCGTAGGCGGCCAGCGGCATCCCGGGCGGCATTGGGAAAGCTGGTTTGCTTGGTGATGTCCTTGACGGTGATCAGGCCCTTGAGCTCGAACGCGTCATTGACCACCAGCAGCCGCTCGAGCTTGTGCTTGTTGAGCAAGGCCTTGGCCGCAGCGGGAGAAGTGCCTTCCTTCTCGTTGACGGTGATGAGCTTGTCGCGCGGCGTCATGATTTCATGCACCTTGACGTCGTAGCGCGTTTCAAAGCGCAGGTCGCGCCCCGTCACGATGCCGACGACCTTGCCACCGTCGCACACCGGAAAACCCGAAATGCCCAGTTGCTCCGACAGTTGCGACACCTGCAGGACGGTGTGCTCGGGCGTGATGACGACGGGATCGCGAACGACACCGGACTCGTACCGCTTGACCTTGGCCACGTGGGCGGCCTGCTCCTGCGGCGTGAGGTTTTTGTGCACGATCCCCATCCCGCCCTCTTGCGCGATGGCAATGGCCAGGCGCGCTTCGGTGACCGTGTCCATGGCGGCGGACACCAGCGGCAGGTTCAGGGAAATATTGCGGGAAAGTCGCGTCGCGAGGGACGTGTCCTTGGGGAGGACCTGGGAGTACGCTGGCACCAGCAACACATCGTCGAAGGTGAGCGCTTTTCCAAGAAGGCGCATGAGAAAGCTCCAAAAAAAGGATTGTACCTGCGGGCCGTGCGTGTGCTCGCGTTGTGGCTTGGCAACCATGGCGCCAAGAGGCTTCGGCCGCTAAACTTGCATCGCATGAAAACCCCCCAGCTTCTTTTGGCCGCCCTCGCCTGCACGTGGGCCATGGGCGCTGCGGCGCAATGGCAGTGGATCGACAAGGACGGCCGCAAGGTCTTCAGCGACCGGCCGCCGCCAACGGAGATTCCGCAAAAGAGCATTCTCAAGCAGCCCGGCGGCAATGCGATCTCGGCCCGCCCGGTTGCCGTGCCGCCTGCGGCGGATGGGGCGTCTGCCGCCATGGCGGCAGCCAGTGCGCCACGCCCCAGCGGGAAAGACAAGGAACTGGAAGAGCGCAAGGCCCAGGCCGACGCGGCAGAGGCCGCCAAGAAGAGGGCTGACGAGGAGCGCCAGGCCAAGCTGCGGGCCGAAAACTGCGAGCGGGCACGGCAATCCAAGGCAGCGATGACATCCGGCCAATTGTTCAGCCAGACCAATGCACAGGGAGAGCGCGTGTTCATGGACGAATCCGCCAAGGCCGCGGAGGCCCGCCGCGCCGACAGTGTGATCGCGTCCGAGTGCGCGCCGCGCTGAGCCGGGCAGAACCCGGCACGGTCACTGGATGACCACCCGCAAGGGCATCTCAAATACCCCCGTGCCCGCCAGCCCTCAATAGCCGGCCTTTGCACCCGGTCGGCGCTGCGCGAACAGGCCGGTGGACCGGGCCCCCTGGCGGGCAAAACGCTCGCGCCGCGCCACCTTGGGGTCCACCACCAAAGGCCGGTACAGCTCCACCCGGTCCCCGTCCTGCAAAACCTGGTCGGGCGCCGCCGCCCTGCCCCATACGCCGCAGGCGCTGTCGCCCGCAGCCAGCCCGCAGGCCTTCAATGCATCGGCCAGGGTGGCCCCCCTGGGCAACGGCAAGACCCGCTCCACGGTCGATCGGGGTGCCGAGGAGTGCACCACCGTCACCGTCAGCCACTCCACCGCCGCCCCAGCAGCGGATGTGTCCGGCCTGTCAGCCATACACCTGCTCGGCGCGCTGGATGAACGCATCCACCATCGTGCCGGCAATGCGATCGAAAACCGGCCCGACCAAGGCCGCCAGCGCCACGCTGTCGAAACCGTAGTTCAGCGTCAACTCGACCTTGCAGGCGCGCTGCGAGCCGTCTCCCACGGGATGGAAAACCCAGTCGCCGTCCAGTTGCGAAAATGGCCCCTTGACCAGGCGCATCTGAACGCGGCGCCCGGCCTCCTGCGTGTTGCGCGTGACGAATGTCTTGCGCAGCCCGCCCAGCGCGATGCCGACCTCGGCCGTCATGCCTTGTGCGTCCTGGTCCAGCACGGCCGCGTGGTCGCACCAGGGCAGAAACTCCGGGTACTTGGCCACATCGGTGACGAGGGCGAACATTTCCTCGGGGCTGTACCAGATCAGGACGGACTTGTTGACGTTTTTCATGGATGAAGCAAGGCGCCATGGGCAAAGGGCCGGATGCCCTACGGAGGGCCTGGAGCGCGTGGGCCTAAAATCTTGGAAGCGAGACGACAACGATTGTAGGGAGGGCTTTCATCTCCCGGTTTGCGCCGCACCTATAACCCATGGCCAAAAAACCCGAAACACAGTCCCGCATCGCCGACAACAAAAAGGCAGCCTACAACTACTTCTTCGAGGAACGCTACGAAGCCGGCATGGTGCTGCATGGCTGGGAGGTCAAGGCACTGCGCGAAGGCAAGGTGCAACTGACCGACGGCTACGTCGTGATCCGCGAAGGCGAGTTGTTCCTGATCGGCTGCCAGATCAACGCCCTCAAGACTGCCTCGACCCACGTCAGCCCCGAGGCGGCGCGCACCAAGAAACTGCTGCTGCACCGGCAGGAGATCGATCGCTTGATCAACAAGGTCGAGCAAAAGGGGTACACGCTGGTGCCGCTCAACCTGCACTGGAAGGATGGCCTGGTGAAGTGCGATTTCGCGCTGGCCAAGGGCAAGGCGGAGCACGACAAGCGCGACACCATCAAGGACCGCGAAGGCAAGCGCGAGGTCGAGCGCGCGATGAAAAGCCGCCACCGGTAATTTTTTCGGCGGCGCAGGGAATAAAAGCGCATCCTTCGGTGTTCATCCAGGTGCAGGGCCGCATTTCGCGTCGCCCGCACCAGATCGACTGGAGACACCCATGATCCGTATCGCTTCCGCCGTGGCCACCGCCGCCTTTGCACTGGCGCTGGCCGGCTGCTCTTCCATGATGACGGCGCCGGCTGGCGTCCAGGCCAAGGACGGCGCACTGACCGGCCCCAACGGCATGACCCTCTACACCTTCGACCGCGATGCGACGGGCAGCGGCAAATCGGTCTGCAACGGCCCCTGCGCCACCAACTGGCCGCCGCTGATGGCCGGCAATGCCACCCCGACCGGCGACTACAGCGTGGTGCGCCGCGATGACGGCAGCAGCCAGCTGGCCTACAAGGGCAAGCCGCTGTACTACTGGGCCAAGGACGCCAAGCCAGGCGATCGCACCGGCGACGGCGTCAACCAGGTCTGGCACACCGCCAAACCCTGATCCGGGACCGGCCCAGCGCCCGCCCCCATGGACCGGATCGTCGAGCACCTGCCCAGCCTGCGCCGCTATGCGCGGGCCCTGACCGGCAATGCCTGGGCCGCGGACGATCTGGTGCAGGACACCCTGGAGCGCGCGTGCCGCAAGTGGCTGCTCTGGCGGTCGGGCAGCGATCTGCGGGCGTGGCTCTTCACCCTGATGCACCACCTGTACCTGAACCAGCAGCGCTCGGCTTCGGCCCTGCCGCTGCTGGACATCGAGGCCGTGCAGGACAGCCTGCAGGCCCCGGCGCCCGCATCGGACGACGCCATCGACCTCGATCGCTGCCTGCAGCGCCTGCCCTCCGACCAGCGCGCGGTGCTGCTGCTGGTCACGCTCGAAGACATGGACTACGCGCAGACGGCCCGCGTGCTGCAGATCCCCGTCGGCACGGTGATGTCGCGCCTGTCCCGCGCGCGGGCACGGCTGCGCGAACTGATGCACGCGCCCGCCGCAGCGCGCCCGGCGCCCGGTGACGCCCCGCCCGCGCTGCGCCGCATGAAGTGAGGACCCCATGGCCTCCCACGACGACCCCCCCATTTCCGAGGACGCATTGCACGCCCTGACCGACGGGCGGCTTTCGGCCGCGCAGGCCGAGGCCCTGCGCGCCCGCCTCGCCCGCGATGCCGAGACCCAGGCCACCGCAGCGGCCTGGCAGGCCCAGCGCGCGCAATTGCAGGCCCTGCACGCCGCCTGGGATGCGGCCCCGGTGCCGGACAGCCTGCGCCGCGCGGCCGGCCGCCTGGAGGCCGTGCGCGAGCGCAAGGCCCGCTGGTGGCGCCTGGGCGGCATGGCCGCCTCGCTGCTCCTCGCCTTCGGCCTGGGCTGGACCGTGCACGGGCAATGGCCCACCGACCACCGCGGCCAGGCCGCCGGCCGCATGGCCGATGCCGCACCTGCCGTCGCCCGCCGATTCGCGCAACAGGCCACCGTGGCGCACGCGGTGTACCAGCCGGAGCAGCGGCACCCCGTGGAGGTGGCCGCCGCACAGCAGGAGCATCTGGTGCAGTGGCTGTCCAAGCGGCTCGGGCGGCCGCTCAGGATTCCCGTGCTGGCGGCCCAGGGGTACGAGCTGGTGGGCGGGCGGCTGCTGCCGGGAGACACGGGCGCGCGGGCCCAGTTCATGTACCAGAACGCCGCCGGAGAGCGCGTCACCCTGTACCTCGGCGCCTTGGCGGCGGGCCAGCCCGGCGCCGCCGACACGGCTTTCCGCTTCGATGCGGACGGCCCGGTGCCCTGCTTTTACTGGATGGATGGCGGCTTCGGCTATGCGCTCAGCGGCGCCCTGCCGCGCGCCGCCCTGCTGGGGCTGGCGACGGCGGTGCATCCGCAGTTGTGATGGCCGCGCTCAGCGCAGCGCGGCCAGCGGGTGGGCATGGGCCGGCCACGGGCTCTCGAAGAACGGTGCCACCATCTCCGGCGTCACGTCCTCGATGCGCGCCGGGCTCCAGCGCGGCGTGTGGTCCTTGTCCACCGCCAGGGCCCGGATGCCTTCGACCGTTTCGCTCTGGCCGGGGCGCAGGAAAAAGCAGTGGCGCACCATGTCGCGCTCCATGCGCAGATCGGCGGCCAGGTCCATGCCGCGGGCGCGGCGGATCTGCTCCAGCACCACGTGCAACATGAGCGGAGAGCGTTTGCGCAAGGTGGCTGCCGTGGTGCGGGCCCAGTCGGTGCCGGCGGCCTCCAGGGCCGCCATGATGGCCTGGACGCTGTCCAACGCGAAATATCGATCGATTTCGGCTGATGCCCTAGTACTCATTGCCTCTTGTGCTACAAATTTAGTAGCAATCGATGCCTGCAACGCCGCTGCGTCGGTGAAGGACTCCGTGCCCAGCGCATCCCAGACCGCCGCCTGCCGATCGGACGGCAGGCATCCGTCGGCCAGGCCCAGCGCCACCGCATCGCCCGCGCCGATGGTGTCCCCCGTCAGGCCCAGCCATTCGCCGGCGTGTCCCGGGCAACGCGACAGGAAGTAGCCGCCCCCCACGTCCGGAAACAGGCCGATGGCCGTCTCGGGCATGGCCATCTTCGTGCGCTCGGTCACGATGCGCAGGCTGGCCCCCTGGCTGATGCCCATGCCGCCGCCCATCACGATGCCGTCCATGAACGCGATGTAGGGCTTGCCGTAGTGGTGGATCAGGTGGTTGAGCGCGTATTCCTCGGTGAAGAAATCCTCCAGCCTCGGATCGCCCTGGCTGCCCGCCTGGTGCAGAAAGCGGATGTCGCCGCCCGCGCAGAAGGCGCCGAACGGGCCTTCCTTGTTGCTGCCGCGAATGGCCACCGCCAGGATGCGCTTGTCGTCCTGCCAGGCCAGCAGGGTCTCCATGAGCGCGCGCACCATGCCCAGCGACAGCGCATTCAGTGCCCGGGGGCGGTTGAGGGTGATGAACCCCACCTGCCCGCGCACCTGGGCCAACACCTCTGCGGCCGCTGCCGTCGTCGTCTCCGTCATCGCTGTTCCTTTTTTCAATCGGTTCACGGTCTGAAAGGCCCGCTCGCATGTTGGCGGCCGGCCCGGGCAGAATCTTAGGGCCTGTGACGCTCAGCGAATGTCAGGCGGTGGACAGGTGCCGGCCTCACGCACGCAGCAGCGCACGCCACAGCGCACGCAGCGACCCACGGGAGCGCGTTTAAGGCCCGGCTAAGCCAGCCGCCCGGCGCGCGCGGCACACTGGCCATCCCCCCACAACGATCGCGCCCTCGATGCCCCATCCCCCGCTTGCCAAGACGTCCGCCTGGTCACTGATCCGCCCCTACTGGTTCTCGCAGGAGCGCTGGCCCGCGCGGGGCCTGCTGGCATTGATCGTGGCGATGAACCTGGGCATCGTGTACATCAACGTGCGCATCAACGCCTGGAGCGCGGACTTCTTCAACGCCCTGGAGGCGCGGGACACTGCCCGTTTCGGCCCCCTGCTGCTGCTGTTCACCGGGCTGGCGCTGGCCTACATCGTCCTGGCCGTGTATGCGCTGTACTTCAAGCAGATGCTGGGCTTTCGCTGGCGCCGGTGGCTCACGACCGACTACCTGCAGCGGTGGCTGCACGGCAACGCGTTCTACCGCATCGAGCGCGACCGGCTGGCCGACAACCCGGACCAGCGCATCGCCGATGACCTGAGCAGCCTGGCGACCACCACCCTCGCGCTGACGCTGGACCTGCTGTCCACGGTAGTCACCCTCGGTTCATTCGTTGTCATCCTCTGGTCGGTGGGCGGGCCGCTGCTGGTGCATGTGGCGGGCTACAGCGCCACCATTCCGGGCTACATGGTCTGGGCCGCTGCGGCCTATGCCCTGGTGGGCTCGGTCGCCATGCAGGCCTTCGGCCACCGCCTCGTGGCCGTGAACTACCGCCAGCAGCAGGTGGAGGCGCACTTCCGCTTCGGCCTGGTGCGGGTGCGCGAAAACGCGGAACCCATTGCGCTGTACGACGGCGCACGGGCCGAAGCCGCCCAGTCCGCCACCCTGTTCGGCCGCATCCAGGACAACTGGCGGATGGTGATGCGCTACACCAAGCGCCTCACGCTGGTGAACTCGCTGTACGCGCAGGTGGCCGTGGTACTGCCGCTCGCGCTGGCGGCGCCGCGGTACTTCGCGGGCGCCTACAGCTTCGGGGTGCTGATGCAGATCAGCCGGGCCTTCGACACGGTGAGCGGAGCGATGTCCTGGTTCATCAACAGCTACGGCACGCTGGCGGAATGGCGCGCCACGGTGAACCGGCTGGCCGAGCTGCGCGACGTGCTCGCCACCGTGCCTGCCACGCCGTCCGAAGGAATCCAGTGGCGAGCCGGGGACGGCTCCGTGCTGGCGACGCACGGCCTGCAACTGGCCCTGCCCGGCGGCGCCACGCTGCTTCGCGTGCCCGACCTGCGCATCGCACCCGGCGAGCGCTGGCTGCTGCGGGGCCCCTCCGGAACGGGCAAGAGCACCCTGCTGCGCGCGCTGGCCGGCCTGTGGGACTTCGGCAGCGGCACCATCGAGCGGCCGCGCGCGCGGATGCTCTTCGTGCCGCAGCGCAGCTACCTGCCGATGGGAAGCCTGGCCGATGCGCTCGCCTACCCGGACACGGCCGGCGAACACCCCGAAGCGCAGGTGCGCGAGGCACTGCAGGCGGTGGGGCTCGCACCGTTCAGCGGCCTGCTCGGCGAGGTGGCGCCCTGGGCCCAGCGCCTGTCGCCCGGCGAGCAGCAGCGCCTGGCCTTCGCGCGCGTGCTGCTGCAGCAACCCGAATGGGTGCTGCTGGACGAGGCCACCAGCGCGCTGGACCCGGCGGCCGAGCGCATGCTCTACACGCTGCTGGCCGAGCGCCTGCCTGCCTCCACGGTCATCAGCGTGGGCCACCGGGACGCGCTGGCCGACTTCCATGCGCGCGAATGCGTGCTGGCGCCGAGCCACGCACCGCAGGCGATCGCCACCTCCACCCTGCCCGGGCAGGGCGCCCCAGCCGGGGAGACCGCCCTGCCTGCCTGAGCCCTGGGGCACCGCAGGAAGGGCAACGAGAAAAAGAAAAAGGCACCTTGCGGTGCCTTTCTCGAAGCCAGCGAAGGGGATCGAATCCCCCTCACACTCATCGGTCAGCGGCCGGCGCGCTTGCGCTCGTTTTCCGTCAGGAAGCGCTTGCGCAGGCGCACGCTCTTGGGCGTGATCTCGACCAGTTCGTCGTCCTCGATGAACTCCACGCCGTATTCCAGCGTGAGGTCGATCGGGGGCGTGATCTTGATCGCGTCTTCCTTGCCGGAGACGCGGAAGTTGGTCAGCTGCTTGGTGCGCGTGGCGTTCACGATCAGGTCGTTGTCGCGGCTATGGATGCCGACGATCATGCCTTCGTACACCGGGTCGTTCGCCTTCACGAACATGCGGCCGCGGTCGTCCAGCTTGCCCAGGGCGTAGGTGAAGATTTCACCGTCGTCCATGGAGATCAGCACGCCGTTCTTGCGGCCGCCGATGGCGCCCTTGTGCGGTTCGTAGCTGTCGAAGATGTTGGAGATCAGGCCCGAGCCGCGCGTCAGGTTCAGGAATTCGTTGGTGAAACCGATCAGGCCACGGGCCGGAATGCGGTACTCCAGGCGCACGCGGCCACGGCCGTCCGACTCCATGTTCACCAGTTCGCCCTTGCGCTCGCCCAGGGCCTGCATTACGCCGCCCTGGTGGGTTTCTTCGATGTCGGCCGTCACCAGCTCGATCGGCTCGTGCTTTTCGCCGTTGATGTCGCGGAACACCACGCGCGGCTTGGACACGGCCAGCTCATAGCCTTCGCGGCGCATGTTTTCCAGCAGGATGGTCAAGTGCAGTTCGCCACGGCCCATCACCTCGAAGATGCCTTCTTCGTCGGTTTCCTTCACGCGCAGGGCCACGTTGTGCTGCAGTTCCTTTTGCAGGCGGTCCCAGATCTGGCGGCTGGTCACGAACTTGCCTTCGCGGCCGGCCAGGGGCGAGGTGTTCACGCAGAAGTTCATGGTCAGCGTGGGTTCGTCCACCTTGAGCATGGGCAGCGGTGCGGGATTGGAGGGGTCGGTCACGGTCACGCCGATGCCGATGTCCTCGATGCCGTTGATCAGCACGATGTCGCCCGGGCCGGCCAGGGGCGTCTGCATGCGGTCCAGGCCCTGGAAGGTCAGCACCTGGTTGATGCGGCCCTTGACGCTCTTGCCCTCGGGGCCTTCCATCACCAGCACGTCCTGGCCGGGCTTCACGGTGCCCTGGCTGATGCGGCCCACGCCGATGCGGCCCACGAAGGTGGAGAAATCGAGCGCCGAGATCTGCAGCTGCAGCGGAGCGGTCGGGTCACCCGAGTTCGGCGGCACGTGCTTGAGGATGGTGTTGAACAGGGCCGACATGTCGGGGCCCCACTGCTCACCGGGAGCGCCTTCTTCCAGCGAAGACCAGCCATTGATGCCCGAGGCATACACCACGGGGAAGTCGAGTTGCTCGTCGGTCGCGCCCAGCTTGTCGAACAGGTCGAACGCGGCGTTCACCACCTTGTCGGGGTTGGCACCGGGCTTGTCCACCTTGTTCACGACCAGGATCGGGCGCAGGCCCAGGGCCAGGGCCTTCTTGGTCACGAAACGCGTCTGGGGCATGGGCCCTTCTTGCGCGTCGATCAGCAGCACCACGCTGTCTACCATGGACAGGGCACGTTCCACTTCGCCGCCGAAGTCCGCGTGGCCCGGGGTGTCGACGATGTTGATGTGCGTGCCTTCCCAGCTCACGGCGCAGTTCTTGGCCAGGATGGTGATGCCCCGCTCTTTTTCGATGGCGTTGTTGTCCATCACGGTATCGACGACCTTTTCGTGGTCGGCGAAGGTGCCGGACTGGCGCAGCAGCTGGTCGACCATGGTGGTTTTGCCGTGGTCAACGTGCGCGATGATGGCGATATTGCGGATTTGTTTGCTCATAGTGCTTCCAATATGCCGCGCTCTACCTGCGGCGTGCTTTCTAGAATCTGTTGAATTTCCAAGGGGCTCAGGAGCCGGTCGGGCACCAGTTCACCCGCAGTGGTGTGGCCCACGCCCAGCAGGGCATGGGGATCGTCTCCGAAGACCGCGACCGCGGGCGCATCGGGCCAGGGGCCGCGGCGGCGCACACCGGACAGGAACCGCCCGGCATTCTCGCTGTCCAGCGTGACACGCACATGCTGTGCCAGCAGGATCTCGGCGGGGTGCACGCAGGCCATGCGCTCACCCTCGTCCATCGCCTCCAGCGCGGCCAGTGTGACGCAGCGCTCCACGCCCAGCCCGCCGGTGTCGATGCGCCGCAGGAACGTGAGGTGCGCGCCGCAACCGAGCGCGGCACCGATGTCCTCGCCCAGCGTGCGGATGTAGGTGCCCTTGCTGCAGGTCACTATTATTTTGATAGCATAACGCCCTAGTGTTTCTTGCACTGGAGCCAGTTTCAATGCATGGATGACCACGGCGCGCGCCTCGCGCTCCACGGCAATGCCGGCGCGTGCGTACTCGTACAGCGCCTTGCCGTCTTTCTTGAGCGCGCTGTGCATGGGCGGCACCTGGCGGATCGGTCCCGTGAACTGGCGTTGCACCTCGGCCAGGCGCTCGGGCGTGAGCTGCGCCGGATCAACCTCGCGCTGCGCCAGCACCTCGCCCTCGGCGTCGCCGGTGGTGGTGGTCGTCCCCAGCAGGGCGATGGCCTCGTAGGTCTTGGGAGCGTCCAGCTGCAGCTGGCTGAACTTGGTCGCCGCGCCGAAGCACAGCGGCAGCACGCCCGTCGCGAGGGGATCGAGCGTACCGGTGTGGCCCGCCTTCTCGGCCCGCAGCAGCCACTTGGCCTTCTGCAGGGCATCGTTGCTCGACAGGCCCAGCGGTTTGTCGAGCAGCAGCACGCCATGCACCGGACGCCGCTGGATGCGGGTGCGAGGCGCGCGCACCGCACCGCCACGCGGCCCGTTCGCTGCGTGCAAATCGCTGCCCCCCAAGGGGGCACTCGCTCCCTGGGGCGGCCCGTCGGTATGCATGCTCAGTCTTCTTGGGCGCGCGAAGAAACCGCCTTGGCGATCAAGGCGTTCATGTCGGCCGCACGCTCGGTGGTGCGGTCGAACACGAAGTGCAGCGTGGGCACGGTGTGGATGTGCAGGCGCTTGAACAGGCCGTTGCGCAGGAAGCCCGCGGCCTGGTTCAGCGCCACCTGCGTGGCTTCGGGGTCACCGATCAGCACGCTGAAGAAGACCTTGGCATGCGCGTAGTCGGGAGTCACCTCCACGGCCTGCAGCGTCACCATGCCCACGCGCGGATCTTTCAATTCGCGCGCGATCAGCTCCGTCAGATCGCGCTGGATCTGATCGGCGACCTTGAAGCCGCGGTTGGGGGTGGAGGATTTCTTCGCAGCCATGTCGAGCCTCGGGCCTTACAGCGTCCGCGCGATTTCCTTGATGTCGAAGAACTCCAGCTGATCACCTTCCTTGATGTCGTTGTAGTTCTTGAGCTTGATACCGCACTCGAAGCCTTCCTTGACTTCCTTGACATCGTCCTTGAGGCGCTTGACCGAGTCGACTTCGCCCGTGTAGACCACCACGTTGTCGCGCAGCAGGCGGAAGCGTGCGTTGCGATGGACCATGCCCGAGGTGATATACGAACCGGCAATCGTGCCGATCTTCGTGGCCACGAACACCGTGCGGATCTCGGCCGTGCCGATGACTTCCTCGCGCTGCTCGGGGGCCAGCATGCCGGACATGGCGACCTTCAACTCGTCCACGGCGTCATAGATGATGCTGTAGTAGTGCAGGTCGACGCCGTTGCTCTCAGCCGTCTTGCGCGCGCCAGCATCGGCACGCACGTTGAAGCCGATCACGATGGCCTTGGAGGCGATCGCCAGGTTGATGTCGGACTCGCTGATACCGCCCACGCCCGCATACACGAGCTGGACCTTGATCTCGTCCGTGGACAGCTTGAGCAGCGACTGCGACAGCGCTTCCTGCGAACCCTGCACGTCGGCCTTGACGATGATGGGCAGGTACTTGACCTCGCCCGCCGTCATGTCGGCGAACATGTTCTCCAGCTTGGCGGCTTGCTGCTTGGCCAGCTTGGTGTTGCGGAACTTGCCGGCGCGGTAGGTGGCGATTTCGCGGGCCCGGCGTTCGTCGCCCAGCACCATGAATTCGTCGCCGGCCTGCGGCACTTCCGTCAGACCCTGGATTTCCACCGGGATCGACGGGCCGGCCGATTTGGCGACCTTGCCGTTTTCGTCCAGCATGGCGCGCACGCGGCCGTAGGTCTGGCCTGCCAGCACCACATCGCCGACCTTCAGCGTACCGGACTGCACCAGCACCGTGGCCACGGGGCCGCGACCCTTGTCCAGCTCGGCTTCGATCACGAGGCCCTTGGCCATCGCATCGACCGGGGCACGCAGTTCCAGCACTTCGGCCTGCAGCAGCACCTGCTCCAGCAGGTCGTCGATGCCCATGCCGGTCTTGGAGGACACGGGCACGAAAGGCGAATCGCCGCCGTACTCTTCGGGCACGACCTGCTCGGCCACCAGTTCCTGCTTGACGCGGTCGGGGTTGGCATCGGGCTTGTCGGACTTGGTGATCGCGACCACCATGGGCACACCGGCCGCCTTCGCGTGCTTGATGGCTTCCTTGGTCTGCGGCATGACGCCGTCGTCGGCCGCCACCACCAGGATGACGATGTCGGTGGCCTGCGCACCGCGGGCCCGCATGGCGGTGAATGCCTCGTGGCCCGGGGTGTCCAGGAACGAGATCATGCCGCGCGGCGTTTCCACGTGGTAGGCACCGATGTGCTGCGTGATGCCGCCGGCTTCGCCCGCGGCCACCTTGGCACGGCGGATGTAATCCAGCAGCGAGGTCTTGCCGTGGTCCACGTGGCCCATGACGGTGACCACCGGAGCGCGCCAGACCGATTCGGCCTGGGCACCCGCCACGTCGTCGTTGGTGAAGGCTTCCGGATCGTCCAGCGCCGCCACCACGGCCTTGTGGCCCATTTCTTCCACCACGATCATGGCGGTGTCCTGGTCCAGCGGCTGGTTGATGGTGACCATCTGGCCCATCTTCATCAGCGCCTTGATGACTTCGGACGCCTTGATCGACATCTTGTGCGCGAGCTCGGACACCGTGATGGTTTCGGGCACGTGCACTTCGATGATGCGGGCTTCCACCGGAGCCGATTGCTGGTGATGGTGGTCGTCGCGCTCGTTGCGGCGGCCACGGGGACCCCCGCGCCAGTTGTTGCGACCCACGCCGCCACTGCTGTCGCCGCGCGTCTTGATTTCCTTCTTCTTGGCAGGATCGCCGGCCCAGCTGGACGACAGCTTGGCGGACTTGACCTCCTTGTTGCCGCCGGCGGGCGCGGCCGGTGCACGGGCACCCGGCGCAGCGGCCGGCTTGTGCAGCGTGCCCTTCTTGGCATCGGCACCGGCGGGCTTGGCGGCCGCGGGAGCCGGCTTGGGCTCCTCGGGCTTCTTGGCCACGAGCACCTTCTTGGGTGCGGCCATCATGGCGCGGATCGCCTCGGCTTCGGCCAGGGCCTTGCGGCGGCGTTCGTCCAGATCGACGGCGCGCGCGGTTTCCTCGGCCGCACGGGCCTTGGATTCCTCTTCGGCCTTGGCGCGGGCTTCAGCCTGAGCGGCCTGGCGTGCACTGGCTTCCGCCGCCTGCTCGCGTGAGGCCTCCTGCTTTTCCGCCTGCATCTGGGCCTTGCGGCTTTGCTCCTGCGCGGCGTAGGCAGCGGCACGCTCTTCGGCTTCGCGCTCGCGCTGTTCGCGGGCTTCCCGCTCGCGGCGCTTTTCGTTCAGCTCGGCTTCCTGGTGGCCGATCAGCTCGGCCTGGCGACGCGCTTCCTCTTCGCGGCGCACGAGGTCCTGCGATTCCGGAGACATCACGGTTTCCGCGGCTTCGGCAGCCTCGTCGGAGCCGGCGTCGGAGGCGCCCTCGCCCCCTTCGTCGCGCTTGATGAAAGTGCGCTTCTTGCGCACTTCCACCTGGATCGTGCGCGCCTTGCCGGTGGCATCGGCCTGCTTGATCTCGCTGGTGGATTTTTTCGTCAAGGTGATCTTCTTGCGATCGGCCGAGGCGGTGCCGTGGCTGGCCTGCAGGAAGGCCAGCAGCTTTTGCTTGTCCGTTTCGGTCAAGGCATCGGTCGGGGCGGCCTTGGCCACCCCGGCAGACTTGAGCTGGTCGAGCAAGGTTTCTGGCGATTTCTTGAGTTCAGTGGCGAACTCGGCGACTGTGTTACTGGACATATTTGGTTCGTACCTCCCCTGACCTACTCTTGCCCCGCGAACCAATGTTCGCGCGCCTTCATGATCAAGGCTTTGGCATCTTCTTCAGACTGGCCGGTCAGGGCGGTCAGTTCGTCAAGGCCTAAGTCGGCCAGATCATCCCGGGTGTTCACGCCGCCTTCGGCGAGCTTGCCGATCAACTCGGGCGTGAGGCCCTCGAGATCGCGCAGGTTCTGCGAAACGCCGTCCACGCTTTCCTCTCGGGCAATTTCCATGGTGAGCAGCGCATCCTTGGCGCGGGCACGCAGCTCGTTCACGGTTTCTTCGTCGAAGCTTTCGATCTCCAGCATTTCCTGCAGCGGCACGTAGGCCACCTCTTCGAGGCTGGCGAAGCCTTCCTCGATCAGGATGTTGGCGATTTCCTCGTCCACATCGAGCTTTTCCATGAACAGCTTGCGGGCCGTGTCGGTCTCGTTGGCCTGCTTTTGCGCGCTTTCAGCCGCGTCCATGATGTTGATCTTCCAACCCGTCAGGTCGGAAGCCAGGCGCACATTCTGACCGCCGCGGCCGATGGCGATGGCGAGGTTTTCCTCGTCCACCACCACGTCCATGGCGTGTTTCTCTTCGTCCACCACGATGGACGACACGTTGGCCGGCGCCAGCGCGCCGATCACGAACTGGGCGGGGTCTTCCGACCACAGCACGATGTCCACCCGCTCGCCGGCCAGCTCGTTGGTGACGGCGTTGACACGCGTGCCACGCACGCCCACGCAGGTGCCGATGGGATCGACGCGCTTGTCGTGCGACAGCACCGCGATCTTGGCGCGGCTGCCGGCATCGCGCGCGCAGCTCTTGATCTCCAGCAGGCCCTGCTCGATCTCGGGCACTTCGTTGCGAAACAGCTCGATCATGAACTCGGGCGCCGAGCGCGAGAGGATGATGGGCGCGCCGCGCAGCGTCAGGTCCACTTCCATGATCATGGCGCGCACGCGGTCGCCATTGCGAAGGTTTTCCTTGGGGATCATCTCGGAGCGGCGCAGGCGGCCTTCCACCCGGCCCGACTCGACGATGATGTCGCCCTTGTCCATGCGCTTGACGGTGCCGGTGAAGATCTTTTCGCCGCGCGACATGAAGTCGTTGAGCAGCATCTCGCGCTCGGCGTCGCGGATCTTCTGCAGGATGACCTGCTTGGCAGCCATGGCGCCGATGCGGCCGATCGGCACGGAATCGACGCCTTCTTCGATGAATTCACCCACTTCGATGTCGGCGATGCGCTCGCGGGCATCCATCAGCAGCTCTTCGGCTTCGGGGTTCTGCAGACCGGCGTCGTCGGGCACGACGAGCCAGCGACGGAAAGTCTCGTAGTTGCCGCTGTCACGGTCGATGGCGACACGGATGTCCACTTCGCCTTGGTACAGCTTCTTCGTGGCCTGGGCAAGGGCCAATTCGACGGCGCCAAAGACCACATCGCGCTCCACGTTCTTCTCACGCGAAATGGCTTCGACCAACATCAACAGTTCGCGATTCATGCGACGACTCTCCTATTTTTCAATCTCTTGAAGGCCGCCGCGCCACGCGCGCCAACCTTTGTATTCGTTCGGTGTGTCAGGCCTGGACCGGCCCGTCTTTGGATCCCCGCCCCTTGAAATCGACGATGGACGCCAGGCGCGCATCGCGCAGTTCGTCCAGCGTGAAACCCAGCGCTTGCAGCGGCGCCGGTACCCGTTTCTTGCTGACCCGCTGGCCAGGCTTCACGGGCGGCTCCTCGCTCCAGACGACCTGCCATCCACCGGCTTCGGTACGCTCCAGCGTGCCGCGGAATTTCTTGCGGTTGGCATTGACCTGCCCGCCGCCAGCCTCGCCGATGGGCGCCTTGAGCGTGAGGTCCACCATGTGCCCGGTGAAACGGATGAAATCCTGCTCGTGACGCAGAGGGCGATCAATGCCGGGCGAGGAGATCTCCAGCCGCTTGTACTCGACGCCATCCACTTCCAGCGCGAACTGCAGTTGCCGCGTGACCTTTTCGCAGTCTTCCACGGTGACGAACTGCTCGGGCAGCACGGGCTCGCCCTCCACGGGCGCCTGCCAGGGCAAATCGATGGTGATGCGCAGCAGGCCGCCGGCGGAGCGCTCGATCTCCACCAGGTCATAGCCCAGCCCGGTCACGGTTTGTTCAACGATCTGCTGCAATGCCACGTGTTGTTCTGTTCAGTATCCAGAAGTACAAAAAACCCGATAACCACCTAGGACCTTCCAGGGCAGCTTCGAGCTCCAAAAGCGAACGGCCAAAAAAAACGGGCGGTAGGTACCCGCCCGTTTGGTCGTGAAGATGCAATTGTAGCCTGTCGCGCGCCGCTTTGCAAAGGCGGCGGCATGCAATTTGCATTGGCGCCACAGGCGTACCGGCCGACCCTGCGGCGAGCGAGCGAAAAGCCCGGCGGTTCTCCGCTATCCACGGGCTGCGCGCACCCGTTCGATCAGCGCCTGGGCCTGCGGATCCCGCCCTGCCGGAGGCTGGGATGCCAGGCTGTCGAGCAACCGCGAAAGCACCCCGGACTGGGGCAGCAGCGGACCGAGAAAGCGCGCGCCGGCTGGATCGGCGATGAGCAGGGTCGGGAAGGTTTCCACGTCCAGATCGCCGGCCAGGTCTTCCTCGTCTTCGATGTCCACCCAGACGAAGCGGGCCTGCGGATGGGCTTGCGCCACGGTGTCGAACACCGCCCGGTATTCGCGGCACGCACCGCACCAGCCGGCGCACAGGCAGACGACCCACCAGCCGGAGGTCGCGCTTGAGAGGGATATGTCGGGAGAGGCGGCCGGTGCGTGCATGGAAGAAAGGATGGTGCTCAGGGATGGCGCCCCTCGCGGGCGCGGTAGATGTCCATCGTACCCACACTGGCCGCCCGGTTGCCCCAGGCGTTGCGAACATAGGTCGATACCGCCGCCACGTCGTCGTCACCCAGCACGTGCCGGAACGGCGGCATGCCGTAGGGACGCGGGTTGCCGGCCGTGGTGGGCGGGTAACCGCCCAGGAGCACCATGCGCACCAGATTGGTCGGATTTTCCATGGTCGCGGCGCGGTTTCCTGCCAGTGCGGGAAACGCCCCAGGCCGGCCCTCGCCGCGCTCTCCGTGGCATTGCGCGCAATGTTGCGAATACACGGCAGCGCCCCGCTCCATGGCCGAAGCGGACGGGGGTACCACCGCCGGCGCCGGGCGTTCGTGTGCGGGCAGCGCGCGCAGGTAGACCGCCATGGCGCCCAGGTCGGCGTCGTTCAGGTATTGGGTGCTGCGGAACACCACCTCGGCCATGGGCCCGGTGACCGACCCGCGCGGCGCCACGCCGGTGCGCAACAGCGCCACCACGTCTTCCTGCGGCCATCCGGCCACACCCGCCTCAACGGCGGCGTTGAGGGCCGGGGCATACCAGTTCTGTACCGGGATGAGCCCGCCGCGGAACGCCTGCGACTCGCTCGTCGCGCCGAAGGCGTTGCGCGGGCTGTGGCAGGCCGCGCAGTGGCCCAGGCCCTGCACGAGGTAGGCACCCCGGTTCCATTCGGCCGACTGCTGCGGATCGGGCGCCAGCGTGCCGGGCCGGAAGAACAGCGCGCGCCAGCCGGCCAGCGCGGCCTGCGTGCTGAACGGGAACGCCAGCGCATGCGGCGTGTTGGTGCGCTGCACGGCCGGCAGGCTGCGCAGGTAGGCGTAGATCGCGTCGGAATCCTCGCGCGTGACGTGGGTGTAGTTGGGGTAGGGAAACGCGGGGTACAGCAGCCGGCCGTCCCGAGACCGGCCGTGGTGCATCGCGCGCCAGAACTCCGCCGCTGTCCAGCGCCCCAGGCCGGTTTCGGCGTCGGGCGTGAGGTTGCTGGCGAACACCACGCCGAACGGCGTCTCCACGCCCCGGCCTCCGGCGAACGGCGCCCCGCCCTGCGCGGTGTGGCACGACATGCAATTGCCCGCACGCGCCAGGTTTTCGCCGCGCTGCACGGCCTGCGGCGCGGGCTGGGCCAGGGGCACGTCCTGCGGCGGCAAGGGCGCTTCGCCGCGCAGGTTCAGGTACACCACCACGGCGCACGCCAACGCGCCCAGCAGCACCAGGCCGGCCAGCCCTTTCAGCGCGCGCTTCATCGCAAGCCCCCCAATGCGCCCGTGCCGGCAGCGGCCACGCCGCCGCAGGGCATCGGCAGCCGGCCGGGCAAGGCAGCGGCAGGCCGAGCGTCGGCGGGCACGGCCTGCGCGGACAGCCAGGCGGTGACCGCACTCACGTCTTCGGGTGCCAGCTGGCGGGCCACATGGGCCATGCAATCGGGCGCCTGGGCACGCCGCTGGCCGGTCTGCCAGGCGCCAATCTGGCTGTTGAGGTAATCGCGCGGCAATCCCAGCAGGCCCGGAATCGCCGGTGCCACGCCGGTCATGGCGGACCCATGGCACTGCACGCAGGCCGGAATGCCCAGCGCCGCATCCCCCTGGCGCACCAGCGTGCGCCCGCGCTCCAGGGCCGCAGGAGTCGCCTGGGTCGGGGGCGGCGGCGTGTAGGGCAGGTCCAGCGCGGCGAAATGCGCGGCGATCTCGCGCAGGTAGTCGTCAGTCATGTGCTCCAGCAGGTAGGCCATTTGCGGATAGCTGCGGCGGCCGTCCCGAAAATTGAGCAGTTGGTGGTAGAGGTAGCCCGCCGGCTTGCCGGCGATGCGCGGAAAGTAGCCCTCCTGGGTGGCGCGCCCTTCCCGGCCGTGGCAGGCGGTGCAAGCCAGCACGCGGTCGCCCAGGGCAGGAGCGGCCGGCCCGTCGGCAGGGGCCGCCGCGGCGGCCGGCCCCGCCGCCGTCAGCAGCGCCAGCAGCGACACGAGGGCCAGCAAGGCCAGGCGCCCGGCTCGGCGTGCGGTTTCATTCATGGGGGATCCGATCGGACGTGGGAATGCGGCAGGTCTGCCATGGTGCGACTCTACGCACCCCGGGCAAAACAGTACAGATTCAGTTTGCCGCTAAAAATACGGATCAGTTGCATGCCGTCCACGCCGCCACGGTCCATCCACCACCCCTCCCCGGTCCGCTCCCGTCCATGAAACGCTACGAACGCCACGCCGACGCCCTCGCCCAGTTGATCCACAGCGGCGCCCTGCGCGCGGGCGATCGCATGCCCTCGGTGCGGGAAACCAGCCGGGCCCGGGGCATCAGCCCATCGACCGTGTTCGCGGCCTACGACCTGCTGGAAGCGCAGGGCCTGGTGCATGCGCGGCCGCGCTCGGGCTACTACGTGAGCCACCGGCAGCCGTCCGCCACGGACCGCGTCCCGGCCGAGCCCCAGCCTTCGGCGCCGCACGACGGCTCGCGCGGCGTGGAGATCAGCGACTTGGTGTTCGACGTGCTGGGATCGGCGCGCGACCCGCACCTGGTGCCGCTCGGGTCGGCGTTTCCGGGCCCTGAACTCTTTCCGCTGGCGCGGCTGGCGCGCTGCCTGTCCAGCGGCATGCGCCGGCTGGACCCGGCCGCCATCGTGCAGCACCTGGCGCCAGGCGACGAGCGGCTGCGCCAGCAGATCGCGCTGCGCTACGGCCTGCACGGCATGGCGGTGGATGCGGCCGAGATCGTGACCACCAACGGCGCGATGGAGGCGCTCAACCTGTGCCTGGAGGCCATCACGCAGCCGGGCGACATCGTGGTGCTGGAGTCGCCCACCTTCTACGCGGCGCTGCAGGCGCTGGAGCGGCTGCGGCTGCGCGCGGTGGAGATCACCACCCATCCGCGCGAAGGCATCGACCTGGGCGCCCTGGAACGCGCGCTGCGCGCGCACCCCGTCAAGGCCTGCTGGCTGATGCCCACGTTCCAGAACCCGCTGGGCAGCACCCTGCCCGAGGAGCGCAAGGAGGCGCTGGTGGCGCTGCTGGCCCGCCACGGCGTGCCGCTGATCGAGGACGACGTGTATGGCGAACTGCACTTCGCCCCGCGCCGCCCACCGCCGGCCAAGGCCTTCGACACCGGGGGCCAGGTGCTGCACTGCAGCTCGTTCAGCAAATGCCTGGCGCCCGGCTACCGCGTGGGCTGGGTGGCCGCGGGCCGCTTTGCCGGCGCGGTGCAGCGATTGAAGCTGATGACCACGCTCTCGACCGCCACGCCGTCGCAGCAGGCGCTGTCGGAATACCTGGACCAGGGGGGCTACGACCGGCACCTGCGCCAGCTGCGCGGCACGCTGGCGCGCCAGCAGGCGCGCGCACGGGCGCTGATCGCCGAGCACTTTCCGCCCGGCACGCGCGTGTCGCGGCCGGACGGCGGGTATTTCCTGTGGGTGGAGCTGCCCCAGTCCGTGGATGCCCTGGCCCTGCACCGCGCGGCGCTGGGCCGGGGCATCAGCCTGGCGCCGGGGCACCTCTTTTCCACCGACCGGCGCTTCTCGCACTGCGTGCGCATCAACTGCGGCCACCCGGCCGCGGCGCACTTCGACGAGGCCCTGCGCACCGTGGGCGCGCTGGCCGGCGCGCTGTGCCGAGATGGGTCCACCGGCGCCGCCACCGATTGCTATCAAATAAATAGCAACAGAGGCAATGATGACTAGGGCATCGGCACTTTTCTTTCAAACCACCGCCCCGCCATCCTTCCGCGTCAGGGAAGCACGGAAGACGACCTGGCCTTGGCCACCAGCGCATCCGCATCGCGCCGCAGCAGCAGGCGCCCGGCCACCAGTGCATCGGCCGCCTGGGTAACAGCAGCCACGTAGCCGGCCTGCGTGCCGTACAGCTCTTCCAGCGAAGGCCGCGCATCGCCCGCCGCCAGCCGCGCGGCGCGCGTCTTGTGGAAGGGAATGAAGCTGCCGGTGAGGTTGGACAGATCGGTGATGCCCGGCGTGGCCACGTAGTTGAACTCGATGCTCGTGCCCAGCGGGGCGCGCGCTTCCACGCTCTGGATGCCGACGCGGGCCAGGCCGGTGGACGGGTCCACCTGCGGCACCAGGATGGCGTAGTCGCGGCCCACGGCGCGTGGGGGCTGCAGCGTGGCGATGCCGGACTCGTCCTGCGGCACGTACTGCGGCCCGAAATCCAGCAGCGAGAAGCCGTTGTAGCGCGCCAGGTAGTCGAACGCCGGGATGGCGGTCGGCGTGCCGCCCACGTTCCAGGTCAATCCCCGCATGGCCGGATACACCAGCTTCGCGGGCGGCACCAGCGTGCCGTCGGCCACCTTGGGCACCTGGCTGGCCGGCGGCTCGGTGCCGCGCACCACCCAGTCTTCCAGCGCGATGAACAGCGCGCGGAAGGTGTCGGTGAAGTGCGCCACCGTGCCGGCCGGATAGACATTGCGCGTGGGCGCGTAGCTGATGCTTTCAGTGCCGCCCGTGCCGCCGTGCTGCGTGCTGGCGTAGTAGTAGATGCGTGCATTGGCGGGCTGGGCGAGGTCGCGCAGGCCGTTGGCATCCGTCAGCACCGGCGAGCCCTGCAGCTGCCAGAACTCGGTGCCCGACAGGCCCAGGAAGAACTTCGGGCAGGTGTCGGTGGCCGCGCAGCGCTTCATCACGCCGCCTTGCCGGCCGCTCACCTCGTCGCGGTAGTCCTTGTCCAGCCCGCGCGGCGCCGTCTGGCCGAAGGCCGTGTGGTCGGTGCGCAGCCCACCGCCGCCGCCCGGCACGGCAAAGCGCGTGTTGATGTGGGTCTGGCGCGCGGCCACGTGGGCGAACATGCCGTCGAACACCTTGCCGCCGCGCAGCGACTGGTTGAAGCCCAGGTGCAGGAAGGTCTTCATCGCGTTGCCCGACTGCGAGGTGCCCTGCCCCAGCGTGGACTGGATGCGGCCGGCGACCGGGTTGGCCCGGCCGTCGGCATCGGCCGCCGCGCTGCGGAAAAAGCTCACCGTGTCGCGCAGCGCCGCCAGGCCCACGCCCATGACCTTGGGGTCTTTCGCCACATAGACCAGCTCGTACAGGTACTGCGGATCGAAGCCGCCCTGCAGGCACACGCTGGCCGGGCTGGGCGTGCCCGGGAACGGGTTGGCGGCCGCATCGCAGGTGGCGAACTTCCACTGGCCCGCGGGCACGGGCTCGCGCGCATCGGTTTCGTTGCGCCGGCGGGTGAGCGAATAGCCGGGTTGGGTGTTGTCCAGGCTGGCGGGCTCGTACGGGATCATGGTGCCGTTGAACACGCCGCCCGGCAGCGCCATGGCGGGCACGGCGGCCGTGGGCACGAGTTCGGTGCGGTAAGGGCCGGTGATGGTGCTGCCGTCCTGGTTCCGGGCCACGGGCACCGTCACGGTCAGGCGTGCGGGCGTGCTCTTGGGCACATCGCCCTGCCAGGCCGAATACAGCATCACGTAGCCCCGCTCGAAATACACCGCATCGCCCGGCGTCGCGGCCGGGTTGGGCTGCGTGAGGATGTTGCCGCGGTTGGGCGCGTCGTAGCGCAGCACGCCGCTGGCGCGGGCCATGTCCTTGGGCTTGAGCATCACGAAGTCGGCGCTGTACTCCACCATGCCGCGCGCATTGACGGGGGCCAGTTGCAGGTCCTGGATCACCGCATTGCGCGGGTCGGCGGGATCGACCTCGCCGCGCAGGGTGCCGGTCAGTTTCTCGTAGGCGCCCACGCTGCCGTAGGTGCCCGCGACGTCCTCGGTGGCCGTGATGGACAGGCGCATCTGCGGGGCGGTGGCCGCGGGCGGGGAATCGCTGCCGCCGCAGGCGGCCAGCAGCACTGCGGCCAGCACGGGCGCCATGGCGCGCAGCCGGGGGCGACCCAGCGGGGAAATCGCGAAGGACGGGAATGTCATGGTCTTGTCTCCGGAAGGTTCTTGGGTGTTGTCGTCGGTACAGGGCAAGGCTGCGCCCACCCCGCCGTGCGCTGCGGCGGGGACGTGCGCGCCTTCAGGGCGCGGCCCGATGGGCCGTGAGGGGACTAAACCTATTCGGGCTGGATGCCCGCGGCCTTGATGACCTGGCCCCATTTCTGGGTTTCGGCGGCCTGGAACTTCGCGAGTTCGTCGGAGGTGGTGGTCCAGGCCTCGGAGCCCGCCATGTCGTAGAACGACTGGGCCGCCGCGCTCTTGGTGGCCTGCCCAAGCAGTTCGTTGAGCCGCGCCACCACGGGGGCCGGCGTGCCCGCAGGCACGTAGGCGGCGAACCAGTAGCCCATGTCGTAGCCCTTCACGCCGGCCTCTTCGATGGTGGGCACGTCGGGCAGTTGCGCACCGCGCTTTTTCGTCGAATAGCCCAGCGCGCGCAGCTTGCCGGCCTTGATCTGCGGCACGCCCGTCGAGGTGTCGGTGATCATCAGATCGATCTGCCCGCCCAGCAGGTCGGTGATGGCCAGGGGGTTGCTCTTGTAGGGCACGTGCAGGATGTCCACGCCGGCCAGTTGCTTGAGCATCTCCCCCGCGACGCGGCTGGACGAACTGCCGCTGCCAAAGCTGAGCTTGCCCGGGCTCTTCTTGGCCGCCGCGATCAGCTCGCCCACGTTCTTGTAGGGCGCCGCGGCGTTCACCACCAGCACCTGGCCGCCCTTGCCCAGGCCGGTGACCGGCACGAAATCCTTCACCGGGTCATAGGACAGTTTTTTGTACAGGTGCTCGTTGGCGGCGTGCGTGGTGTTGGTGGTGATGAGCACCGTGTAGCCGTCCGGCGCGGCCTTGGCCACGGCCTGCGCGGCGATCATGCCGCTGGCGCCGGCCTTGTTGTCCACCACCACCGCCTGCTTGGTGTCGGTGGTGACGGACTGGCCGAGGGCGCGCGCGAGCTGGTCGGTGGCGCTGCCCGCCGCGAACGGCACGACGAAGGTGATGGGCTTGGACGGATAGGCCGGGGCCTGGGCAGCGGCCGGCCCGGCCACCGCCAGGCCCAGAACCGCCGCCACGGTGGCGGCAAGCGCATGGCGGCGCGAGGCATGCCGGTGCGGTTCGGGGCGAGGCTGGGGGTGGAAAAAGGGATTCATGTCGTCTCCTGTGTGGTTATGGAAAAAGCGATGCAGGACCGCGGGCCCGGCGCATGGCCGGGTGCGGCATTCGAAAGGCGTTACCCGGGCGGTCCCGCCAGGTGCGCGACCAGCGCGGCAGGCACCTCGACGGGCAGGTCGAGCAGCAGGAACGACAGCGCCTTGCCGTGGCTGTCGAGGTTGAGCGCATCGTTCACGCCGCCGTCCAGCACGTCGTCGATGACGAAGTTCATGGCATGCAGGTTCGGCAGCAGGTAGCGCGCGACGCGGCTGGGCCGGCGCAACGCGAACTGGCGCGCCACGGCGGCCTCGGTGACCTGCGCGGTCAGCACCTCCCACAGCGCGGTATGCCAGGCGATCACGCTGATGTTGGAGCGGTTGCCTTTGTCTCCCGTGCGGCTGTGCGCGAGGCGGTACAGGGGCACGGTCAAGGGCGCGGCGGTGGCGGAGGCCGAAGCGGACGATGGCGCGGCAGCCGATGCGGGGATCGAAGGGGCGGCGGTGGTCATGGGCGGGTTCCTCAAAGGCTTGGCGTCAATCCAGCATCACGTGGCCCACGGCCACGGACTCGCGCGGCACCAGGCACGACACCGTGCCCAGGCGCGGCCGCATCGCGGTGCGCACGCCGCCGCCGCCCGCCGGGCCGCAGCAGTACAGGGCCGTCACCTCGCGCACCAGGCGCTGGGCGCTGGCGTGCTCCCGGTGCTGCAGCGCCACGCGCAGGCGCACATCGCGGGCATCGCCGGCCGCAGCCGCGTCCCGCCAGTGCCCGGCGTCGTCGCCGAACACACTGGTCACCCCGATCAGGTCGATGCGCAGCGGCGCGACGCCGGCCAGGCGCTCGCGAAGGACCTCGCCCGCCAGCCGCGCGCGTGCTTCGGCACGGGCCCCGGCATAGGAAATCTCGCCCTCGGCGAACCAGCCGGATTCGAAGCACACATTCACCTTGAGCGACGGTGGCCGCACATGGCCGCTCACCCCTTCCAGCCGCACACGGTCGGTGCCGGCCGGCAGCACGCGCGCGGTGGTGATGTCGGCCACCACATCGGGCGTAAGGTAGGCGGCCGGGTCGTGCAGCTCGTACAACAGCTGCTCCTTCACCGTGCGCTCGTCGATGCGCCCGCCCGTGCCCGCGGGCTTGGCGATGGTGCAGTGGCCATCGGCGTCGATCTCGGCGATGGGGTAGCCCAGTTGTGCCATGCCCGGCACGTCCTTGTAGCCCGGGTCGGCGAAATACCCGCCGGTGACCTGCGAGCCGCATTCCAGCAGATGCCCGGCCATCGTGGCGCGCGCCAGCCGGTCCCAGTCGTCCGGGGCCCAGCCGAAATGCGCGAGGGCCGGCCCCACCACCAGCGAGGGGTCCGCCACGCGGCCGCACACCACGATGTCGGCGCCAGCGCGCAGCGCATCGGCGATCGGCTGCGCGCCGATGTACGCATTGGCGCTCACGATGGGGTCGGTGGGCAGGGCTGCGCCCAGCGCCTGGGCCAGCACGGCACGGTGCCCGTCCCCGCTCAGGTCGTCGCCCAGCACCACGGCGATGCGGGGGCGGCGCGCGCCCAGCGCTTGGGCCAATTGCTGGATGCGGTGCGCAGCACCCAGCGGATTGGCCGCGCCGAAATTGCTCACGATGCGAATGCCGTGCTGCAGACACTGCGCCAGCACGGGGCGCAGCAGGTCGTTGAGCAACGGCTCGTAGCCGGCGTCCGGATCGACACGGCGCGCCAACTGGGCCAGGGCCAGGGTGCGCTCGGCCAGGGTTTCGAAAATCAGTACCGCGGGCTGGCCGCTGGCGATGAGGGTCTGCACCACGGGTGCGGCGGCATCGGTGCGATCGCCCGAGAAGCCGGCGGCGCAGCCGACCAGCAGGTTTTTTGGGGGGGGCATGGTTGTCTCCTGCCGGCCAATGTAGGCTCCGCGCGTTATTCTGTGAAATAGATAATCAGGATCAATTCATCCAAATCTTCAATGAATATCTCCACACGGCAGATCGATGCCTTTCTCGCCCTGGCCGGCCAGCGCAGCTTCACGCGGGCGGCCGCGCACTGCCACTTGTCGCAGCCCGCCTTCAGCGCGCTCATCCGCACGCTGGAAGATGCGATGGGACTGAAGCTGTTCGACCGCAGCACGCGCCACGTGGCCCTGACGGCGGAAGGAGAGGATTTTCTGGAATCCGCGCGCCGCATCCGGGCCGAGGTCGACAACGCCTTCGCCGCGGTGCACGACACCGCCACACTGCGCCGGGGGCGCGTGGCGATCGCCCTCCTGCCCTCGCTCGCGGCGGGCTGGCTGCCCGGTGTGCTGGCAGCGTATCGCGCAGCCCATCCCGGCATCGAACTGGACATCGCCGATGTGCTGTCGGAACCCTGCATCGAGCGGGTGGCCACGGGCAAGGCCGATTTCGCGTTGGCGGCCATCCGGGCAGATACGCCGGAATTGCAGGCCGAGCCGTTCAGCAGCGACGGCTTTCACCTGGTGTGCCCCGCCGACCATCCACTCGCGCGCCGCCGACGCAGCGGCGGCAAGGTCGTTGCGGTGCAACCCGCCGACCTGGCGGCGTTCCCTTTCGTGCATCTGGCCCGAACCAGCAGCGTGCGCCAGTACCTGGAGGCAGCGCTGCACCCGCAGGCGATGAACACGCTCATGGAAGTGGAACAGCTCGCCACCGTGATGGGCATGGTGCGCGCGGGCCTGGGCATCAGCGTGGTGCCCACGCTCACGCTTTTCCACTTCGACCAACCCGGGCTGGTGACGCGGCCGCTGGCATTGCCGGGGCTGACCCGCCAGATCTACCTGGTGCGGCGCCGGGACCGCAGCCTGTCGGTCGCGGCCCAGGCGATGTATTCCCTGGTCATGGAGCACCGGCCTTGAGCGCCATCAGGCGCTTCTTTTTTCATAGCAAATAAAGCCGTGGATAAAGCGGTACAAGCGGATTGGACTCAAGACCTGGACCCGGCCGTGGCCGCGCCGTACCGGCTCAGTGGTGAGGCGGCGGCTCCTGCACGGGTGGCCCATCGCCTCCCGGCGGGTCTTCGACGGGCGGTGCAGGCGTCCAGGCGGGCTGGGGCGGCGTATCCAGCGGAGGCTGCGGGGTGGTCGGGGTCGGAATGGGGATGGAGGACGCGTGCATCGATGGCCTTTCAAGGGACAGTGAAAACGTGGGGATCGGCGGGTGCCGCTGCAGCGGGCGAAACAGGCGCCTGGCAGCATGAAGCCAGCCCTACTCCGTCTTCTTTCGGTCATCGAGCTCGCCGATCAGCGCCGCACCCTGGCGTGAGGACAACCGGGGCTCCTTGTGCGCATCGCCCCCGTAGTCCAGGCCCAGGCCACGTGCCGAACCGGAGGCATCGACGGCGGCGATCGGGCCGGTGGGATGCTCATGCACCCCGTCTTCCGGCGCGCGGTTGGCGTACGTGGATTCGTCACCACTGGCTCCGAAGCGCCGTGGGCCTTCGCCATCGCCGCGGTTCTCGCCGTCCACTTCGCCACGGCCGCGCGCGTCGTCGCGCATTCCATAGAGGTTGAAATGGCCCTGATCGCGCTGGCGATCCTGCTCGGGCGTCAATTTGTCATGTGCCATTTTTTTCGCTCCTGAAAAGGAAGCTGCCAGCCTATGCCGCGCATGGCCAGACATGTGTAGGACCAGCGCTTCCAACGGGCAGGCATTGAAAACCCGGATGAAAGTTGCGCCAAAATACTGTAAATTCATACAGCATCAACCCAAGGAGCACGCCATGGAAGCGGAAGAACTCACCTACACGGTCACCCTGCGCGACTACCCGGAAAACCTGCCCGAACGCGAGCGCACCAACGCGGAACGCGGCTATGCCAAAGCGATGGAAAAGGCTTTCGGCTCCGCCGCCCAGGTCGCCGCGGCACTGGACACGCTGCGCAGCCTGGAAGAGTCGCCGCCCGAAGTGGTGCCACCCGCCGATCTCGCCCTGCTGCGGCAATGGGGCAAGGCCAGCACCGCGGCGCGCCAGGCCGCGTTCCAGGGCTTGGGCGAGGCAGAGAGCGCGTACTTCGACGTCCATCTGGCGGGATGAACTGGCGTTGTTGTCCCTCCTGGCCCCACCCATTCCCACTCCCATGGGCTTCGACCAAATCGCCATCGCTTTGCTGGGCGCCGCCGCGGCGTGGCTCTCTCAATCGCGCCACGAGGAGCGCCGGCGCTGGGCCTGCATCTTCGGACTGCTGGGACAGCCCTTCTGGTTCTATGCCAGCTGGACGGCGGGCCAATGGGGCATCTTCGCCGTCAGCGTCCTCTACATGGGGGCGTGGCTTCGCGGCCTGTGGATCCACTGGCTGACGGCCCGCGAGGCGCCGCAGGGCATCGGTACCATTCAACTGACCCCGCAACGCAGGCCTTGACCGCCGCCCACGGCCATCGCGGTCGATGGCATTGACCTGCCGCAATCGTCCTACGCGAAACCAGCGAGTGACAGACCTAGCATGGCGCTCCCATTCCATCAGGAGCCACCCATGTCGGACGACGCCACGAAAACTGCGGAAGACCGCAAACTCATCAGCCTGGCCGAGGACTACGAGGTGCGCGACTGGGCCCGGTCTCTGAATTGCACCGAGGACGAGTTGCGCAGCGCGGTGAAAGCCGTGGGTAATTCTGCGCAGGCGGTGCGCTCTTATCTGGCGAATCGGTAGGTGCTCGCCATGTGGGAAGAACCAGTTGGAAAATTGGCAGATCTTCGGCAAGTGTGCATGCCGGACTCACGTGACAACGTGCTGGGCGCGGATCCAGCGCAGTTGCCGCAGCAGGCACATCAAGCGCACGAGGCCCGTGTGCAAATGAGCCATTCGGATGCGCCTTCGCGCCAGCTTTCCTGAGGGCCCGGCAAGAGTTGATCAGCGCTTGGCAAGGCCTCTGCCCTTGCACTGCGATGCCCGCATCATCGAGGTGAGCCGGCCATTTTGCACAATCCACCACTTTCCATGCAGTGGGACAACAGATTGGTCAACAGCGCCTAATATTGACCTGTCGACACTCCCTGTCGACACCTCCCTTTCTTGCTCTTGAGCAAGTTTCAGCCCGCCTTGTGCGGGCTGCCTTTTTTTGTGCAGCCGCTTTCAGTCGCCTTGGCGATCTGATGCGTGAGGAATGCATTCAAAGGTGAAAGGAAAGCACTGTATGCAATCGTCCACACTCAGACAGCGGATGGCCAGCCCCGGTGTATATCTGTCTATTAGGTGTCGTCAGTGCGCTGTTTCGCTTCGACCATGAACGCCCCCCAATCGTCGTAACAGAACTTGGTGTCGCAGTGCATGCGAGATGACGATCTGCTGGGAGTGGTTCAACCTGACGAATGGGCACTTCCAACGTTCAGTCGCCAATCAATAAGTTGAATACACCCACCATCCATAGGTGCTGTAACCCATCGCCCCGCCTGAACCTGGGCTGGATCTTGCAACTTCCCCGTCTAGATGGACCAGGCCCAATCTATAGTCTGCTGGATTTGTGGACCAGGGAGTGCACTTCTTTATCAATGCCGGTGTTGTGGCTGGAGCAGCGCATGACGGATCCGCCGAAATCGCATTATTCAGGGAATGCAGCGCAGCCTGAGCTTGCGCGTATGAGACGGAAAGGGAGAACCATCTCCATCCCGTCCAGGGCTGGTTGGTGGAAAACGCCGACCCTGGCTCGGTTGTCGAGTACGTGGTTCCAGGGTTGAACGACGTGCCGATGATCGGGCTCTCCGTTGCTTCATCCCTTGCGATGCTCTGAATAGGAGCCGGCGGCTCGCCACCGGAGGGGAAATCGAAGGCCCACACACCAAACCAGATATACCTCGATTGACTGCCGGTTTTCTCTTCAAGCGTAAACGACGGCCCGACATGCGCTCTCGCTTTGCCCGCGGTGTGAGCAGTCGGCACTTGGAGCATCAGAGAGAAATTAAATTTGCTGGTTGGCCCTCGCCCGAAAGGCCGATGGTCGACGTCCTGAGAAAACGCATAGTCAAGATTGCCACCCATGATGTTCCGATGGTGGCCGACCGGCGTTCCGTCTGCATTGAACACCGGCACACCATTTTCGGTTCTCTGGTTCCAAGGAAGATTGTAGGCATTCAGCATTGCGCCATAGCGTGGCGAAACTACCCCACCATCGAGCACGTCGTGCGCTGACACAGCTGTTCCGCCATAACTCGCCCCGGGCTTACTACGCTGGTAGTTTTCCAGCGGGCTCGGTACCGCAAGACCCGTAAAGTCACCAAGATTCCAGCCGCTAAATGTGACGCCATCCTGATTGAATGCTGGATTCATTGCCGCAGTTGCATTGTCTACCGACCAAATTGGTCGGTTGTATAGGTCGGGGCTAAATACCGTTAAATCGAACTTGACGTTGCCGGCAATCCCTCCCACTGGGGGAGACATGACGTAGAAATAATCAGTCCCAGCCATGGCGACGCCGGCCGCCAAGCCAAAGACAGTTGTGATGAGAGATTTATTGATCGATTTCATTGATTTCCTCCTATTCCTGCCCGATGGCCAGCCCAAACACTGCGGAGGCCCGGAGTAACGAACCTTAGAATCGAAGGCTTACTTGTAGCTTGCTTCTACAAGAAAAATCAGGTTGTAGCGAACCCAAATATTTTAGTCGGGTCGACCCAAAATTTTGACCGCCATTGTTTTTGGGGACCGGTCGTTGGGGGCATAGCCAGCGAAAAATCAGACTTTGGAGGCATGATGCCTCGGAGGGTAAAGTCCCAGGTGAAATGAAAAGCGACGCTAATGGTCGCGTTTCCTCTTTTGAAGCTCTCGCATGATCTGCTTCCCATACGGCGTATCAGTTGAAGGTTCGTAAAGTCCGCTTTTACAGGAAAAACGGACATGAAGAGGAGCAGATTCACCGACGAACCTAACGCAGGGAGGTCAAGCTGAACAGGCTGTGGCGTGACGACCACCTCCATATGCATCCTCTCTGTGAATGGTTCGTTGGAAGACAAACCTCAACGCCCCAGCGCCTACCAACTTCGTCTCTATGAAATAGAAGTCACATGTGGCAAGAATGCGCTACGCAGCAAGCACTCGCATCTCTTGATGGCAGAGGGTTCTGCAGAAAATCTGCCAGAGACGGACAAGAAAAAAGCACTTACCGCGTAATCGCCGTAAGTGCTTGATTCAATTCATATCTTTGGTGGGACGTGCGGGGGTCGAACCCACGACAAACGGATTAAAAGTCCGCTGCTCTACCAACTGAGCTAACGTCCCAACCTTTGCCACATCGGCATGTAACCCATGCAGCAAAGCCTCGAATTATAGCGTCTTTTCCAGGCGGATCTACCGCTTTGGCACGGTTGCCAGCATGTCCAAGACCCATCCGGCAGCGCATTGGCCAAACGTGGCGGTCACCGCCACCACCGAACCATAGCCATGGCAATTGAGCGAACCGTCGCCATCGCCGGCGATATCGCAGGATGCATGGGGACGTGCCACCGCTTCCCGGCTGAACACGCACTGGACACCGATGCGCCGCCCCTCTTTCGCAGCACCATAGTGTTTGCGCAACCGGTAACGCATCTGGGCGAGTAACGGATCGTGCGTGGTGTTCGACAGATCGTCGATGTCCACCTTGTGCGCCAGCCGTTTGCCGCCTGCAGCACCCACCGCCACGAGCCGATGCTTACCGCGAATCGCCCAGTCAGCGATCAGCGCCTTGGTCTTGACCTGGTCGCAGGCATCCACGACCGCATCGACCCCGTGCGGCAACAAGGCCGGCCAGTTGCCGGCATCTGCAAACTCCTCGATGCAAGTCACCTCGCACTCAGGATTGATCTGTCCAATGCGGTCTCGCATGGCTTCGACCTTGGCTTGGCCCACCGTGCTGGACAGGGCATGGATTTGGCGGTTGATATTGGACTCGGCCACCTGATCCAGGTCGATCAATGTGAGGTGCCCGACACCGCTGCGCGCCAGCGCTTCCGCAGTCCAGGAGCCCACGCCGCCAATGCCCACCACGGCCACATGCGCGTTGCGAATGCGCGCGGCGCCGTCCACGCCATACAGACGCTCCAGGCCGCCGAAGCGGCGCTGGAGATCGGCGGTGCCGGCATCCTGCATCGCGTTGACGTGCGAATGGATTTCTGCCGAAGGCTCTACCGCGCCGCTCACTTCAGGCGCGACAAGCGTTCTTTGGCCGCTCCAGCCGCTTCCGACTGGGGGTAGACGCGGATCAGGTCTTCCAGCGTCTTGCGGGCGGCGCGCGTGTCCTTCAACTCGATCTGGCAGTTGGCGATCGACAACGCAGCCTCCGGGGCACGCGCATGGTCAGGCGCAGCAGCCAGCAAGGCCTTGAAGTTGTTGATGGCTTCTTTGTAATCGCGCGTAGCGTATTGGGCATTGCCCAGCCAGAACCTGGCGGAAGGCGCATAGCCGCTGCGCGGGTACTGCTTCAGGAAATTTCCGAATGCGCTCACGGCATCCGGAAACTTGCCAGTACGAAAGACCGCCAGTGCCGCATCGAAATCCCGCTTTTCGGCGGGGTCGGCCTGGAACTCCTGACCATCCACCGTGACCTTGGCAGGTTCGAACTGGCGCAGCCGTTCGTCAACGCCTTGGGCGATGTCTTTCTGGCGGCGCTGCAGCTCGGAGACATCCCGAAGCAACTGCTCGTTCTGCCCACGCAGATTGGCCTGCTCAGCCCTCAGGGTTTCGATCTGCGTCTGCAGATCGAGCAGGCTTCGGCGCATCTGGGAAGTCTCGTCGCCTGAGCGACGAAGATCGTCACCCGCACGCTGATTGGCCTGCTGCAGCGTGTCTACACGCTGACGCAATTCCAGAATGGCGCGGCGTGCTTCTTCATCCTCGAACAGCGCGGCATGGCTTGTCGGAGCGAAAGCCGCCGACAGGGCCAAGGCCAGCAGGGCAAGTGCCTTGCGGGGAACCACCATCTGCGCGCTCATCAACGGTAAGACAGCTCAACGCGGCGATTCTGGGCGTACACGTCTTCCGTGCTGCCCTGTGCCGCAGGCTTTTCCTTGCCGAAGCTCACGGCTTCCATTTGCGCTTCCGACACACCGAGCAAGGCAAGCGAACGGCGCACCGCTTCAGCGCGCTTCTGACCCAGGGCCAGGTTGTATTCACGGCCGCCACGCTCGTCGGTGTGGCCTTCGATCATGACCTTGCGGTTCTGGCCTGCCTTGATGAAACGGGCGTGCTGCTCGATCAGCGACTGGAACTCCGGCTTGACCGCGTAGCTGTCGTAGTCGAAGTACACGATGCGGCTCACGCCGACCGGGCCGGCGCCATCGCGCGCCGACTGGCTCAGGTCCACGGGAGCGACGCCGCTTTGTGAAGCGCCGTTGGGGTTGGCGCCACCATTGCCTGGCATCGTCGAAGTAGCGCCCTTGTCTTCCACAGGCACGTCTTCCAGCTTTACGCCGGAGCTGCAGCCAGCCACGATGGCTGCAGCGATGAAGATGGCGGAAATGCGTTTGAAGGGAAAGCGGTTCATTGAAATACTCCTCAAGTCCAAATGATCAAAAATCGAAAGATGGGCGGTCACTGTTTTTGGAACGGGCCCCAGTCGGGCTCGCGGATATCACCGCCTTGCCCGGCCAAGCGTGCCTTGATCTTGCCGTCCAGCGTGGTCGTCATGAGCGCTTCCCGGCCTTGTTGCTGCGTCGCGTAGACGATCAGGCGGCTGTTGGGCGCAAAGCTGGGGTTTTCATCCGCAGTGGTGTCGGTCACGGCCGTGGCCGTACCCGTCGCCAGATCCATGACGTGCAGCTTGAACGCACCGCCGATGCGCGAGACGTAAGCCAGCCACTTGCCGTCGGGGCTGATGCTGGGGGAAATATTGTAGGAACCAGTGAACGTCACACGCTCGGCATTGCCGCCCGAGGTGCCGACCTTGTAGATCTGCGGTGCGCCGCCCCGATCGCTCACGAAGTAGATGCTACGGCCATCGCTCGAGAACATGGGTTCGGTATCGATGCCGGTGCTCTGCATGAGACGGCGAGGCTCGCCGCCATTGGCATCGATGGTGTAGAGCTGCGAGCCACCGTCGCGGCTCAGAGTCACGGCGAGCGTGCGGCCGTCGGGAGACCATGCAGGCGCGCTGTTGGAGCCCCTGAAGTTGGCGATCAGGCGGCGCCGGCCCGAGGCCACATCGTGCACATACACAACCGGCTTGCGCGACTCGAAAGACACATAGGCCAATTGCCCACCGCTGGGAGACCAGGCCGGCGAAATGATGGGCTCCGGGCTGGACAACGCCGATTGCGCGTTCTCTCCATCAGCATCGGCCACCCAGAGGCTGTAGCGCGGACCGGACTTGGTGACATACGCAATGCGGGTCGAGAACACCCCGCGCTGGCCCGTGAGCTTTTCGTAGATGAAATCAGCGATGCGGTGGGCCACCAGACGCAGGTCACCCTGCGTGACCACGAAGCTCTGGCCGCCGAGGTCCTGGCCGCGCACCACGTCCCACAGACGAAAGCGGATGTCGAAGCGACCATCGGGCAAGCGCGCGATGCTGCCGGTCGTGAGCGATTCCGCGCCCTTTTGCTTCCAAAGGGCGACGTCGGGGCGCGACGTTTCGTCGAGCGCCGGCCCGGAAGAATCGACCGCCCGGAACTGGCCACTGCGCTCCAGGTCGGCCTGGATGATGGCCGAGATCTTTTGCGGGGACTGCGCCTCACCACGGAACGGCGAGATCGCAAAGGGAAGCTGGGTCAAACCCACGCCGGTGATTTCGACCCTGAACTGGGCCAGTGCAGGCAGTGCGGAGGAAGAAACCAGCGCGGTGATAGCGTGCCGGCGAGAAAGGTGCGGCAGAGCCGCAGCAAGAATGGAGGATGGATTTCGGTCAATAGTCATTGGCAGCCATCGGATACCGAGCAAATGCCGGTGGACAGACCGTGGATGTTACACACTGGGGGGATACCCCTGTGACAAACTGTGCAAGGTTTGGATGCGGTCCTACGTAGAATCCGCGCCTCATGCACGCCCCAGACCCCCGCCCCCTTCCGGCTTCCGAGCAAACCGCCCGCCTCACCCTGGCCACCAGGCTCCGGCGGCTTTCCGTTTACTTCGGCAACCAGCGCTCCGCATGGACACTCGCCGTGCTGGCCACGCTGGTCGGAGCGGTCACTGAGCCCCTCATTCCCGCGCTGCTCAAGCCCCTGCTAGACCAGGGATTCACCGAAGGCTCCTTGAAACTCTGGATGGTTCCGCTGGCCATCATGGGTGTGTTTCTGGTACGGGGATTGGCGCAGTTCGCGGGGCAATACGCTCTCGCCCGCATTGCCAACGAAGGCATGATGAAGCTGCGCGAGGCGCTCTTCGACCGCCTGCTCGCAGCCGAAATGGCCCTGTTCACGCGGCAGTCGGCCAGCACCCTGTCCAACACCGTGGTGTACGAAGTGCAGACCGGCGCCACGCTGCTCGTGCAGGCGCTGATGGGGCTGTCTCGCGACGGATTCACCCTGATCGCCCTGCTGGGATACCTGCTCTACCTCAATTGGCAGCTCACGCTCATCGTCGCCATCGTGGTGCCGGGCGTGGCCTGGATCATGAAGACGCTGTCCCGGCGGCTCTACCGCATCACCAAAAGCAGCCAGGAAGCGACCGACCAGTTGGCCTACGTGGTGGAAGAAAACGTGCTGGCACATCGCATGGTTCGGCTGCACGGTGCGCAACCCAGCCAGTCGCGGCGCTTCGGTGTTCTGAGCCAGAGCCTGCGCCGGCTGGCCATCAAGGCCACCATCGCTTCGGCAGCGATGACCCCGCTCACTCAATTGCTCGCCGCTGCAGCCCTGTCGGGCGTGATTTGCGTGGCGCTCTGGCAGAGCCATGCCAGCGGCGACCGCGATGTGACCGTGGGTGGCTTTGCGGCATTCATCACCGCCATGCTCATGCTCATCGCACCGATCCGCCGCCTGGCGGACGTGGCCAATCCCGTGACCCGGGGGGTCGCGGCCCTCGAACGCGGATTGACCCTGCTGGGAGACACCCGGGCAGAGGACGGAGGCGACCACGCGCCCGAGCGCACCTCGGGAGCCATTACCCTGGAAGACGTCACCGTGGCGTTCGGCGACGAGCAGGCCATGGCCCTGGACCACGTGAACCTGACCGTGCACCCTGGAGAAACCGTGGCGCTCGTAGGCCCGTCCGGCGCCGGGAAAACCACTTTGGTAAACCTGTTGCCCCGCTTCATCGCGCCGAGCGCCGGCCAGGTCCTCCTGGATGGCCAGCCTGTGTCGCGCTGGAACCTGCAAGCCCTGCGGTCGCAGTTTGCCATGGTCAGCCAGGACGTGGTGATGTTCAACGACACGGTGGCAGCCAACGTGGCGTTGGGCGGCGAAATCGATGAGCAGCGCGTTCAGGACTGTCTGGCCGCCGCGAACCTGGCCGAGCATGTGGCGGCGCTGCCTTCAGGCATGCACACCGTGGTGGGCCACAACGCGACGCAGCTGTCGGGCGGGCAGCGCCAGCGCCTGGCCATTGCCCGAGCGCTTTACAAGGATGCGCCGATCCTCATCTTGGACGAAGCCACATCGGCACTGGATACCGAATCAGAGCGTCTGGTACAAGACGCGCTGCAGCGCCTCATGCAGGGGCGCACCACGCTCGTGATCGCGCATCGCCTGTCCACCATCGAGCATGCCGACCGGGTGGTGGTGATGGAGCGTGGACGCATCGCCGAACAGGGCACGCACGCCGACTTGATCGCCCAAGGCGGTCTGTACGCCCGGCTCCAGGCCCGCCCTGCGGGGCACTGAA
This sequence comes from Acidovorax sp. BLS4, assembly GCF_032929295.1. NCBI lineage: Bacteria > Pseudomonadati > Pseudomonadota > Betaproteobacteria > Burkholderiales > Comamonadaceae > Acidovorax > Acidovorax sp. BLS4. The sequence continues at coordinate 1,772,610 of NZ_CP136797.1, read as the reverse complement.
CCTCCGCTGCGCTCAGGTCCGACCGAGGGCGAAACGCTTCGCCGCCTTACCACTGTCCGCGGCGGGGTTGCCGCTGGCGCACGGCCTCAGCCACGAGTTCCTCCATGTCCTTGCGGTCGGCACGCCGCGCGAAATCAGCGGCACCCAGACCGATCTGATTGCGCAACGTGGGGTCCGCTCCTTCGTCCAGCAGCAGCTTGGCCACGTCGGCCGTGCCGTAGCTCACCGCCATCATCAAGGGCGTGGTGCCGTTGGGCGAGGCGGCGTCGATGTAGGCGTGATTTTCCAGTAGCAGCGTGGTGATGGCCGCCTGCTGCGGCGTGGTGCCGGAAGCTGCATAGTGCAGAGGCGTCCACCCCGTCTTGTTGACATCGGCATCCTTGGCAATGAGCGCGCGCGCCGCCTCGACATTGCCCTTGATCGCGGCCAACATCAGCGGGCTTTCATCCTTGACGTTCCGCTCCTCCACCTTGATACCCTTGGCCGCCATCAGCGCCGCAAAGGCGCGCATGGAACCTTCTTTCAAGGCAAGCGTGAGCGCGACCTCACCCTTCGGATTGCGCGTATTCGGATCGAATCCCCGGCGTACCAGCGAGTTGATGCCGGAGTCGTCGTCGCGCAATACGGCGGTAAAGAAATCCTCATACGCACCGGCGTGGGCACATGCGCCGCACAGCGCCGCGGCGGCCAAAGCAAAGGAAGCAAGCACTCGGCGACGGACCATCATGATGGGGTGGCTCCAGAAAAGAACAGTGTGTCGAAATTGCGGCTCGTGGCCAGCGCCACCTCCTGCACGGGCATCCCTTTGACCTCAGCCAGTTGTTGCGCCACGAAAGGGACATACGATGGGTTGTTGGTCTTGCCACGGTAGGGCACCGGCGCAAGGTAGGGGCTGTCGGTTTCGATGAGCATCCGATCCAGCGGCACGAAAGCCGCCACATCCCGCAAATGCTGGGCGCTCTTGAACGTCACGATGCCGGAAAACGAAATGTAGTAGCCCAGATCGAGGGCCGCGCGAGCCACCTCTGCGGTCTCGGTGAAACAGTGGAATACCCCGCCAGCCAGGTTTCCAATCCCGTTCTCGCCCTCTTCGCGCAGGATCGCCAGGGTGTCGTCCGACGCGCTTCTCGTATGGATGACCAAGGGCTTGCCGCACGTGCGGGCAGCACGGATGTGCGTGCGGAAACGATCACGCTGCCATTCCAGATCAGCGATGCTACGCCCTCCTTTCCGATCTTCCATGCCGTAGTAGTCGAGACCGGTCTCGCCGATGGCTATCACCCTCGGCAAGGCAGCACGATCGAGCAGGTCCTGCTCGGATGGTTCGGCAATGCCTTCGTTGTCGGGATGAACGCCCACGCTGCTCCAGAAGTTGTCGTAGGCCATGGCCAGCCCGTGCACATCGGAGAACTCTTCCAGGGTAGTGCAGATGCAGAGCGCACGATCCACGCTGGCATCGGACATGGCCTGGCGAATGGCTGGCAGTTGGGAGACCAAATCAGGAAAGGTGAGATGGCAGTGGGAATCTGTGAACATGCGCAATCCAAACAAAAATGCCGACCGGCAGTCGGTCGGCATGGCAAAGGCGCGGGGCGCTCAGAGGGTCTGGGTCGGCCGGTCCGACCCCAGACTGGTTCCAAGCAACTCTTCGATCTTGAGCTTGAGAATGCGGGATTTCTCATCCCTCGGAAACTGAATGCCGACACCCTGTGTCCGATTCCCGGCCGCCCGCGCGGGGGTCACCCAGGCCACTCGCCCCGCGACGGGATACCGCTGCGTGTCTTCCGGCAACGTCAGCAGCACGTAGACATCATCGCCCAGCTTGTATTCGCGCTGCGTCGGCACAAAGATGCCGCCTTCGGCGAACAAGGGGATATAGGCCGCATACAGAGCCGCCTTCTCCTTGATGGCCAGCTGCATGACGCTGGGACGGGGCGCGGTAGAGGGGCTGCTCATGGTCTTGGGGCGTCTTCTTCAATGGCGCGAGTGTAGGGTGTTTCGCGCCTGCGCAACAAGCGCTTCCAGCATGAGCCCCGCATTGAAGGGGTGATCGGCGGTACGTGCCTCTTTTGCCAAAGCCTTCGCCCAGCGGCTCAAAGGCCCGAGGCCCGGCGGCGTCGGCAGGTCCGCCACTGCAAAGTAGCGTGGCGCCGCGCCGACCCGGCACGCCATCAGGTCATGGCAAATTTTTTGCAACGCGTCCACCGCCTGGGCAGGAGAGGCATCGGCCAACGCCGTGACATCGCCCCGTGCGACCGCCTTTGGCAGCTGCGACCACGATTGCGGGCTGCGTCCGGCGCGGGCCAGGCTCAGTGCGTCGTCGGGACGACCGCCGCATGCACGCAGAAATGCGCTGGCAGCATCGGATTCCAGACCTTGCTGAACCAGCCAATTCACCATGTCGGATTCAGACGGCCATTGCATCGTGTGCCCCAGGCAGCGGCTTCGGATAGTGGGCAGCAACTGGTGCGCGGCCTCGGTGGCCAGGACAAATCGCACGTCGCCTGCCGGCTCTTCCAGCGTCTTGAGCAACGCATTGGCCGTGACGTTGTTCATCTGCTCGGCCGGGTACACGAGCACAGCCTTACCACGCCCGCGGGCGGATGTGCGCTGCGCGAACTGCACGGCGTCCCGCATAGCATCCACGCGGATCTCGCGGCTGGCCTTGCGCTTCTTGTCGTCGATCTCAGACTGCGCCTTCTCTGGCAATGGCCAGCCGCGCTCCATCATCTGCGTCTCGGGCATGAGTACACAAAGATCCGCATGCGTTCTGACCTCGACCGCATGGCAACTGCCGCAGTGACCACATGCGCCATCATTTGTGGGCGTATCGCACAACCAGGCTCGTACCAACTCCATCGCCAACGCATACTGGCCCAGCCCGGACGGGCCACTCAGCAGCCACGCATGACCCCGCTGTGCCAGCAGCGTCTGGCGTTGTGCGGCAATCCACGGGGCGATCAATCGAGGATGGCTCATGGTGCACCCGCGCCGACGTCTGAAGTGCCCGACTGCAGCCAGCCTCGCTGGACCAGCGCGCCTGCCAATTGCGACCACACCGCATCCCGGGGCTGTCCTGCGTCCAGGCGCACGAAGCGCTGCGGCGCAGCAGAGGCGCGATCGGCATAACCCTGCCGCACCCGGCCAAAAAACTCGGCAGGCTGCGATTCGAAGCGATCAGGAGCACGTGCATCGGCCAGGCGTGCTGCGGCTGTCTCCGGAGGGAGATCGAACCAGATCGTCAGATCAGGATCACGCATTTTTTCAGGCTCCAGTGCGTTACCTGATTGGGTGATGCGCTCCAAAATAGATAGCACCTTCGCATCGAAGCCGCGTCCTCCACCCTGATACGCGAAAGTGGCATCCGTGAAGCGGTCGCACAGCACCACCTCGCCCCTTGCCAACGCAGGCTCGATCACGCAGCGCAGGTGGTCGCGGCGCCCCGCGAACACCAGCAGCGACTCCGTGAGAGCGTCCATGGCGTCATTCAGCAAAAGCGCGCGAATCTTTTCCGCCAACGGCGTGCCGCCGGGTTCCCGGGTGACCGTGACGGTCTGGCCGTGACGCCGAAAGGCAGCCGCCAAGGCATCGATGTGCGATGACTTGCCCGCACCGTCGATGCCTTCGAATGTGATGAACCGTCCCGCTGGCTCCATGGTGGACTTTCTGCCGGGTTGGGGCGTGGTCAAGGCTGCCCCCGCTGGTAGCGGTTGACGGCCCGGTTGTGCTCATCGAGGGTTGGGCTGAACTGGCTGGTCCCGTCGCCCCGGGCAACGAAATACAAGGCGTTGGTCTTCTCCGGCTGGACTGCAGCGATGAGCGAGGCCTTGCCCGGCATGGCGATGGGCGTCGGGGGAAGGCCGGGACGGGTGTAGGTGTTCCAGGGCGTGTCCGCAAGCAGGTCACGCCGGCGCAGGTTGCCGTCGAATTTTTCACCCAGACCGTAAATCACGGTGGGATCGGTTTGAAGCAGCATGCCCGCCTTCAATCGGTTGCTGAAGACGCCCGCGATCTGTGCGCGGTCGGAAGAACGGCCCGTTTCCTTTTCCACAATGCTCGCCAGGGTGAGGGCTTCGTCGGCGCTTCGCAAAGGCGTGTCCGCCGCACGTTGCGCCCAAGCCGCCTCCAGGCGCCGGTCCATGGCATGCATCGCCCGGCGGAGCACGGACAAATCGCTGCTGCCTTTGGCATAGGTGTAGGTATCGGGGAAAAAGCGGCCCTCCGCCGGCACGCCGGGACGCTCGAGGCGCGCCATGATGGCGTCGTCAGCGAGGCCTTTGGTATCGGGCTTTAGCTGCTCTTCGCGCGCCAGCGCCTGGCGGACCTGCCGAAAGGTCCATCCTTCTACCAAGGTGACGGCGCGCAGAGCCTCTTCCCCACGCACGAGTTTTTGCAGCAGCTCGCGTGGGGTGGTGCCTGGCGGAATTTCGTAGTTCCCGGCTTTGATCAGGCGATCCTGACCGGACAAGCGAAACCAGGCGTAGAGCAGACGTGGATCGGAGTCGACACCGGCGGCGACCACATCACGCGCTACACCGCGGGGCGTAGTGCCTGGCTCGATCGCCAACTCCAGCGGCTGCGCGGAGGATACGCCGCTGCGAACGGGTATGGGCTGGTGCAACCACCACACCGCTGCCGCAGTGGCGGAGCACACAATGACTAGCAACAACGCGAAAAAACGACGCACAACCTTGGCAGCCTGTAGGGAAGGAACCGGGCATCATAATTCAGCCATGACTTATCCCTTGAACGGCATAGCCCCCCTTCCCCACCTCGGCGTGATTCGCGTGGAAGGGGAAGATGCAGCGAAATTCCTGCATGGCCAGCTCACCCAGGATTTCGCGCTGCTGGGTATGGATGAGGCCCGATTGGCCGCATTCCTTTCCGCCAAGGGACGGGTGCAGGCCAGCTTCATCGGCTTCAAGCGCAGCGCCACGGAAGTGCTGTTGATCTGCAGTGGCGACCTGCTCGCTCCTACGCTCAAACGGCTGTCCATGTTCGTGCTGCGTGCCAAGGCACGGTTGAGCGATGCCACGGCAGATTTCGCGCTATATGGCTTGGCAGGGAATGCGGTGACCGCTCTGGCAGCGGGTGAGCCACCCTCACCGTGGTCCAAAGCCGAGCGGGACGTTGCCACCGTGGTGCATCTGTATCCGGCAGTGGGTCAGCCGCGCGCACTATGGGTGGCACCGACCACCGCCCCTGCGCCGGTCGGGAATTTGCTCGCACCCGGCATGTGGGAGTGGGGCGAAGTTCAGAGCGGAGTCGCGACTCTGACAGCCGCTCTGGTGGATGTGTTCGTGCCCCAGATGTTGAACTACGAATCCGTTGGGGGAGTGAATTTCAAGAAGGGCTGCTATCCCGGCCAGGAGATCGTGGCTCGCAGTCAATTCCGCGGCACGTTGAAACGACGCACCTATCTCGCCCATGCAGCCCGTCCGATCACGGTGGGATCGGAGGTGTTCGCCGCCAGCGATGCAGAACAACCCTGCGGTTTGGTCGTGCAAACAGCGGAGTCTCCCACGGGGGGCATGGACGCCCTGGTGTCGCTGCAAATCGCCTCCACGGGCGAATCGCTTCGCGCAGGCGGCGCAGAGGGCGTGCCCCTTGCGTTAGGCACGCTACCTTATGCTTTGCTGGAAGACATCTGAATCGAACTGAAGGCCTGAATGAAGGTTCGTGCAGGCCCTTGGATTGAATTCGCTCTCTCAGTGAGCAGAATCATTTTTTCGTAGCACCTGCCACTTGCGGCTCATCCAGTTTACGGGCCCCAGAAGCAAAATCGGAGAGCGCAACCATGGCTTCGTCACGGGTGGCCCAGTGGTCTTCGGGTAGAGGCAGGTTATGGCCGTCTACCTGGATCTGTGCGAAGTAATAGCGTCCTGCCTTGCTCAGACACAACTCGGCTGTGTAAGTAGCCCCGTCGGCCACTCCAAAAACTGTCTCTTGCGCGTGTTTCTCATGCATCTCGAGCCCTTTCAGAACTTTTTCCATTCTGAGCAGGTGGCCTCACAGTTTTTGTAGGCGGCTTGGCCTTGTGCAAGTCACGCCACGAACAATTCATGGGCAATCTGAAATCGGCAAACACCACGCGCACAAGAAAAAAGCGCTGCAACCTTTCGATTGCAGCGCTTTGGTGATTTTGGGGTGGCTGATGGGGCTCGAACCCACGACAACAGGAATCACAATCCTGGACTCTACCAACTGAGCTACAGCCACCGCAGACTCAAATTATACCCACAAATCAATCGACCTCTGAGGAAAAAGCCATCAATTTTCCAGAACAGGCGCAACCGCTGGGCGAGGTACCTTGAACTGCACCTTGAAGCGGTCTTTCAGCAATTCGTAATACGCCAACGCTTCTGCGGAACCTGCAGCCTGCGCATACTGCTGATGTTGTTGGCGGTTTGCCGCCTCATCAGGGGCAGGACGGGGCACCAAGCGGTTGACCTTCACCACAGCGTAGCCCTGGGCGCCCAGGCTCACGCCAGTCCATGAAGGCAAAGCATCCACATTGGACTGCAGCGCGGCATCGATCACAGGCCGAGGCAGATTCTGCGGCTGATCCCGAGAAACGGTGAGTGCAGGCGCGAGGCCTGTGGCCGATGCAGGTGCAGCCTTCCAGGCCGCAAGCTTGGCTTCACCTTCCTTGCGAGCCATTTCCGCGGACTTCTCAGCCACATACAAATCCTTCACGCGGGCACGAACATCTTGCAGCGGCAATGCACGCGCAGGCGTATACGACGTGATTCGCCCGGCCACCAGGGCGCTGGGCCCGGTTTCGATGGCTTCGGTGTTCCGCTTGTGCTCCAGCGAATCCGGGGAGAACAGAGCCTCCAGGAAGCGCTGATTGGCCAAAGGCCCCTGCGCCCCCGCAGCAGGCGTGCGCATCACGCCATTAGCGGTCTGCACCTTGAGCTTGAGCTTCTCTGCGACGGATTGCAGACCGTCTGCCTGTTCGTACACCCCGTTGGTGAACGCTTCGGCCACTTCCGCAAACTTGCGTTGGGCCTGCTGCTGCTTCAGCTCTGTCGCTAGCGTGGGGCGCAATTGCTCGAAGCTGGGTTGCTTGGGCGCCTTGATGTCGGTCAACAAAATGATGTGATAGCCGAAGTCGGACTCCACCACGTTGCTGATCTCGCCCTTCTTCATGGAGAAGGCGGCATCCTCGAACGGTTTGACCATCGCACCGCGGGCGAAGAAATCCAGATCTCCGCCAGAGGCTGCGGAGCCAGTATCCTGCGAGTATTTCTTGGCCAATTCGGCGAACGTGCCAGGGGCCTTGCGAACCTGCTCCAGCAGTTCGGTCGCACGTGCCTTGGCTTTTTCACGATCGGCAGCAGGGGCGTCCTTGCTCGCATTGATCAGGATGTGGCTGGCGCGGCGCTCTTCCTTGCCAGCCAAGCGTTCCAGATTTTGCTTGTAGTAGGTGCGCAGGTCTTCTTCGTTCACGACGATGCTGGACTGCACTGCATTCGTGTCCAGCACCACATATTCGATGTTGGCCTGCTCGGACTGCTGGAACGACGCTGCATGCGACGTGTAATAAGCCTCCAGGTCGGCATCCGAAGGCGTGACCTTGGTGGCGAAGTCGGCGGCATTGAAGCGCGCGATCTGGATTTCGCGCCGCTGATACAACGCGTCCAGCGCCAGTTGAGATTGTGCGTTGCTGCTGAAGGCCGAACCCAGCACACCCGACATCACCTGATTCACGGAAATGTCGCGGCGCACATTGGCTTCAAAACCTTCCGGCGTCAGTCCCTGCGCTCCTACGATGGCGCGATAGGCCTCCGCATCCAGCGTGCCATCCGGGCGCCTGAGATTCGCGATGGCAGGAATGCCCTGCAAAGTGCGGGCCAGCTGCGCGTCGCTGGCGATGAGGTGCATCTTCTGCGCGGCGGTCTGCAAAACACGATCACGCACCATCCGCTCCAAGGTCGCATAGCGCGCCTGAGGCGTATCGAGCAGCTTGGCATCCACCGTGGGAGATTGCGCGCGAATGCGGTCCGTTTCAGCGCGATGGGCGTTGTCCCATTCGTCCTGCGTGATGTCGTGGCCATCGACGCGTGCGACCACTGGACTCTTGCTGGAGAAGTAGCTGCGGTCGATGCCGACAAGGACAAAAGACGGAATGATCAGCAAGAACAGCAAGAACATCACGATCTTGGAGTGCTTGCGGATGGATTCGAACATGTGCGATCTTTCAGTGGCGACAAAAGAAAAGGCGAACTCGCGTTCGCCTTTTTGTTCAGTGGTGGGTGCTGACGGGGTCGAACCGCCGACCTACGCCTTGTAAGGGCGCCGCTCTACCAACTGAGCTAAGCACCCCACCTTAAACATAAACCATCAGTTCAGAGCATCCTTCAATGCCTTGCCTGGACGGAACTTCGGGACTTTAGCAGCCTTGATCTTAATCGTATCGCCCGTACGGGGATTACGGCCGGTGCGCGCAGCGCGCTTGCCCACGGCAAAAGTGCCAAAACCGACGAGAGACACCGTACCGCCCTTCTTCAGGGTCTTCTTGACCGCCTCGATCGTGGACTCCAGCGCTCGCGCTGCTGCAGCCTTGGAGATGTCGGCGTTGTTAGCAATGTGCTCAATCAGTTCGGTTTTATTCACAAGAAGCCTCTCGGGAAAAGAGTGGATGGAATGTCTTTTGCAAATCTGGCCCTCCGACACGCGCCGTACCGAGCCGCAACGAAGTGGCACATCAAGCAGGCGGGGAAGGGCTGACACTGGGGCAGATTCTGCTGTGTCAGATTAAAGCCATCGACTTTCCGGGTGTCAATACAGTGCGCCGTTTTACGGCAGCGTAGCAGCGAATTCTAGACGCATTTGTGAAGCGGGCCGGGGCTTCCAAGGGCTTTTTCTCGGTGGCGTTGCGCCCATAGGCACATCCCGTATTGACAATCTGCTGGACGGAATTTCCGTGCTCGCACCACCCGTCCATCCACGATGCAATGCACCGTCACTTCTTGACCCGCGCCCGAATTTCCGGAAGCGCCTTCTGAAGGTAATACACCATCGACCACACCGTGAGCACAGCGGCAATCCAGATCAGCCATGTGCCCCAGACGCCCGTGTCGACCACGCCGAACAGCTGTCCGTCGTACAGAAGAAAAGGGATCGCGATCATCTGCACCGTGGTCTTGACCTTGCCCAGCATGTGCACAGCCACGCTGCGCGACGCGCCGATTTGCGCCATCCACTCGCGCAGTGCTGAGATTGCGATTTCGCGCCCGATGATGATCATCGCAACGAAGACATCGGCCCGCTGAAGATGCACGAGCACGAGCAAGGAGGCACAGACCAGGAACTTGTCTGCCACCGGGTCGAGGAAGGCGCCGAACGACGAGGTCTGGTTGAGCTTGCGCGCCAGATAGCCATCCAGCCAGTCCGTCGCGGCGAAGATGACGAACATCACCGTCGCGATGAGATTGCGCGTGGTCGGCTCCAGTGGCGCGTAGAACACCCCCACGATCAAAGGTATCGCGACAATGCGCGTCCAGGTCATGATGGTGGGGATGGTCAGGAACATGCGGCGATTGTGTCATGCCCGTTCGGCCACCATCGCCGAACGAGGCCAATCCAGTCAACGCAGCGCGCGATAGATCTCCTCGGCCAGATCGCGCGAAATGCCCTCCACCGTGATCAGGTCCTCCACGCTGGCCGCTGCGACACCGCGCACGCCGCCGAACCGCTGCAGCAGCCGAGCCCGCTTCTTCGGCCCCACGCCCGGAATCTCCTCCAGTTGCCCCCCGCCCACACGCATCTTGGCCCGCGCCGCCCGCATGCCGGTGATCGCGAAGCGGTGCGCCTCGTCGCGGATCTGAGCGACCAGCATCAAGGCAGCGGAGTCCCGGCCCAGGTAGACCTTTTCACGCCCATCGGCAAACACCAATTCTTCCAGCCCCACCTTTCGGCCCTCGCCTTTTTCGACGCCGACGATGCGACTGAGGTCCAGGCCGAGTTCGGTGAACACCTCGCGCGCCATGCTCACCTGCCCCTTGCCGCCGTCCACCAGCACCAGGTCGGGCAGGCGGGCCTGGCCTGGCGCGGGCTCCGCGCCCCCGGCCTCGCGCTGCGCTTCCGCGACCTTGCTGTAGCGGCGCATGAGCACCTGCCGCATGGCTGCATAGTCGTCTCCGCCCGTGATGCCTTCGATCTTGAAGCGCCGATACTCGCTGCTCTGCATTTTGTGATGGTGGAACACCACGCAAGACGCCTGAGTGGACTCGCCCGCCGTGTGCGAGATGTCGAAGCACTCGATCGTGAGGGTATCGAGGTCCTCTTCGCTCAGGTCCAGCGCCTCGGCGAGGGCCCGGGTACGCGCCTGCTGCGAACCCTCTTCGGCCAGCAGGCGGGCCAGCTGGATGTCTGCATTTTTCTGAGCCATGTCCAGCCAGGCGCGGCGCTGCTCCCGCGGCTGGTGCACCGCCGTCACCCGCACGCCGGTCTGTTGGGACAGCGCATCGATCAATGCGCGATCGACCGGGTGGCTCACGATGAGCGCAGGGGGCACCGGCACGCCGATGTAATGCTGCGCGATGAAGGCCTCCAGCACCTGAGCCTCGACGGAACGCGCCGGTGCAGAACGCATGGACTGAGCCGACTTTCCTTCATCCACCGTGGTGCCAGCCAATTCACCGCCCTGCCCGCCTTCAATGGAAGCGGCCTCACTCGTGGACCCAGCGTCGTCCGCGGCCTCCTCTGCCTGGAATACGGCCGCAGCGTCTTCCACGTGCACGGGAAAGTACGCCCGGTCGCCCAGGTGCCGACCTCCCCGCACCATGGCCAGATTCACGCAGGCGCGCCCCCCCAGCACCTTCACTGCCAGAATGTCCACATCCTTGTCGGACACGGTTTCGATGGCCTGCTGGTGCAGCACGCGCGACAGCGCGGTGATCTGGTTGCGTACATCGGCTGCCTGCTCGAACTCGAGGCGGCCGGAATGCTCCATCATGCGGGCCTCCATCGATCGCAGCAGCTCTTGCGTCTCGCCCCGCAGCATGGCTTCCGCATGCGCGACATCGCTCGCGTAGGCCTGGGGCGAGATCAAATCCACGCAGGGACCGGTACAGCGCTTGATCTGATACAACAGGCAGGGCCGGGTGCGGTTGGCAAACACCGTGTCTTCGCAGGTGCGCAGGCGAAACACCTTCTGCAGCAGCAAGATGGTTTCCTTGACCGCCCAGGCCCCCGGGTAAGGACCGAAGTAGCGGTGCCGCTTGTCGATGGCGCCGCGGTAGTAGGCCATGCGCGGGAAGAGCTGGCTTGGCGCCTCGCCGGTGCCGTCCTTGCCGGCCACGCCGGTGATCTTGAGATACGGATAGCTCTTGTCGTCCCGAAACAGAATGTTGTATTTCGGATTCAGCGACTTGATGAGGTTGTTTTCCAGCAGCAGTGCCTCGGCCTCGGAGCGCACCACCGTGGTTTCCAGCCGGACGATCCGGCCCACCATGTGGCCGATCCGCGTACCGCCATGGGTCTTGGTGAAGTAGCTGGAGACGCGCTTCTTGAGGTTGCGTGCCTTGCCCACATAGAGCAAGGCGCCTTGCGCATCAAAGTAGCGGTAGACACCCGGCAGCGGCGGCAGCGCGGCCACTTGCGCGAGGAGTTCGGGGGAATGCACATCGGACATGGCGCTATTGTGGCCAGTCTCTGCGCCCCGTCGCATGCCGCAACGGCCAAGCCCTGCCGGATCAGTGCCCGACGTGCCCTTCGTAGGCCTTGCGGGCCAGCGCCATGGCCAGGATTTCGGAAGGATCGATCAATGTCCAGCCTTGCGCTTGCGGGGCCTGGGGCAAGGCCAGCGGGATTTCGGTGCAGGCCATGATCAAGGCGATGCCATCGCCATGGCGCCCACGCAACTGCCTGCCCACGCGCGTGAAACATGCCTGCGCCAACGCCAGGTTCCCGGCCTTGACCCCTTGGTAGATGCCCTGCATGAGTTCTTCACGCTCGGAGGAATCGGGAATCACGCATTCGATGCCATGGGCCGCCATGACGGTGTCGTATAGGCCCATGCCGTAGGTGCCTTGCGTGGCCAGCAGCGCCACTTTGCGGATGCCCCGCCGCTGCAATTCGGCGGCAGTCTCACGTGCGATGTGCAGCAGGTCCACGGACGGCACCCGCTCCTGCAGTGCAGCGTGCCAGGCGTGCGCGGTGTTGCACGAGATGGCCACGGCGCGGGCGCCCACGGCAGAGAGTTGCTGCAGCACCCGCGCCATTTCGTCCAACGGCTGCGGTGCGTTTGCATCGCTGAGCGCGCGGGACCGGTCCGCCACCGGGACCTGTGCCATCCAGTGCTCGGGGTATGCCTGGTCCTGAACCGCCAAACCATGGTCCCGCAGCCAGCGCTCGGACGCCTTGAGGAACAGGCGGGCGAAATCCACACCTGCCGCCGGCCCCATGCCGGCCAGGATGCCGACCTTCGCGGGCGCGCCAAAAAATGCGGTTCGCCGTTCATCGCAGCATGCTCGACATGGCCGATAGGCAATTGACCATTCGCACGGCCGACTCGGTGTCCGGTGCCTGAAAGCGCACGGCGTTGGAGGCCGCGCGCTCCAGCGTGGGCCACTGGCAGAACAGATCGGCCAGGGCAGGCGTCTGGGCCTGCACGTCCACCAGAATCTCGCCCTCGATGCGAAAAGGCGGTATGGCAGCACAATCCTGCACGGCTGCCGCCACGCCCGCCCGGATGGCCGCGCAGGACTGCGCGGGCGACAGGCTGATGCCGCTCGTCTGGCCCGTCGCCCGCTTGGTTTGCACGAACCGGGCCTGGGGAAACAGCGGCTGGGTTTCCGCGATGAACACGTCGTCACCCGACCCCATGATCACCGGCGCCCCATAGGCGCCTGCCAGGGCGCCATAGATCCCCGCCTCGCCCAGTTCCTGGCCGTTGAAGGCGATGCGCGCGAAGGCGAAGCTGTTGATGGTGTGGGCCAGTATGCCGCGCCCCTGGGCTCGGGAGTGATAGCCGATGAGGCACACGCCGTCCATGCCCAGTTCCACGCCCGCCACCATGCTCAGGTAGCGGGGCTTGCCCTGGATGGCCTGCGCGCGCTCGTCCAGCAGGTCCGGCGGCATGTTCCGGAAACCACCGTGCGAATCGTTCACGTAAACCTCGGAGGCCCCGGCATCGAAGGCGCCTGCGATCGCCGCGTTGGCCTCGGCCGCCATCAGGCGCCGCGCGCGCTCGTATTCGGGATTGCCGGGCCGCACCTGCTCGGGGTGGTAGACGCCAGCGACGCCTTCGATATCGACGGAAATGAGAATTTTCATGGAGGGGGCTTCAGGAAATCGATGCGGGCAGACAGGGCAGCAACCCGCGCAATGCAGGGCGGTGGTGCCCATCCCGGCCGGTGACGGGCGTGGCATGCCACAGGGCATGGACGATGGCCTGCTCCACGCTGTCGGCCGCTGCCTGGAACAGGCCGTCCAGCAAGGTTTCGTGCAGCATCGGCGTGGCCGGCATGGGCTGGTCCGCCAGATGCGGCAGGGTGTAGCCCGTGGAGAACGCCAGGGCGATGTCGCCGCTGCCATGGCCGTAGACCGAGCCGGTGCGTGCCAGACCTGCGCCCGCGCGCAGGGCCAGGCGGTTCAGTTGGCGGGCATCCAGCGGCGCATCGGTGGCGAGCACCATGATGATGGAGCCGCGTTCGGTCTCCGCAGACTGCGCGCGCGCGCTGTCGTCCAGCAGGGTGGCCACTTCGGCACCGATGGCCTTGCCGCCCCATACCAGGTTCGGAAGCAGCCCGTAGTTGGCCAACACCAGTGCGCCGACCGTGCAGATGCCCCCCTGGCGCAGCGGCACCCGGCGCGACGCCGTGCCGATGCCGCCTTTCAGCTGGAAACTCGACATGCCCCGCCCCGCGCCCACCGAACCCTGTGCCGCGCGCGCGCCGGCGTTGCCGCACGCCGCCAGGTAGTCGCCCCCGTCCAGGGCCATGCGCTGGATGTCGTTCAAAAAACCGTCATTGCACTCCAGCACCAGCGGATTGACCGTGGGCAGCGCCCTGCCCGTCTCCGGATTGGCCTCGATGCATTGGCGGATCTGCGCCTGGGCCATGGCGCCGACAGAGAAGGTGTTGGTCAACGCGATCGGCGTCTCCAGCTGCCCCAGCTCCGCCAACTGCACCAGGCCCACGCTCTTGCCGAAGCCATTGATCACCGCCGCACCGGCCGGCACCTTGTGGCGATAGGGGTCCAGCCCATGCGGATGGATCACGGTGACGCCGGTCTGCACCGGACCGTCATCGCGCGTCGCATGTCCCACGGTCACGCCCGCCACGTCGGTGATGGCATCGAGTGGCCCGGCCAGCAGATTGCCGATGCGTGGCGGCACCAATGCCGCCGTGATGCCTGTCGAAGACGGTCTCATGACTGCCGGTCGATCTTCGGGTCGAGGGCATCGCGCAAGCCGTCCCCCAGCAGATTGAAGGCGAGCACGGTCAGGAAAATGGCCAGGCTGGGGAACAGCGCCACGTGCGGTGCGTTCACCATGTCCGCACGGGCCTCGTTGAGCATGGCGCCCCATTCCGGCGTGGGCGGCTGCGCGCCCATGCCCAGGAACGACAGGCTGGCCGCCGTGATGATCGAGGTGCCCACGCGCATCGTGAAGTACACGACGATCGAAGAGATCGTGCCCGGCAGGATGTGCCGCACGATGATGGTCCAGTCCGACGCACCGATGCTGCGCGCCGATTCGATGTAGGTCATCTGCTTGAGCACCAGCGTGTTGCCGCGCACCAGCCGCGCGAAGGCCGGCACGCTGAACACCGCCACGGCCACGATGACGTTCGTCATGTTGCTGCCCAGGATGGCTACCACGCCGAGCGCCAGCAAGATGCCGGGGAAGGCGAACAGCACGTCCGAGATGCGCATCACCACGCGGTCCCACCATCCCTCGTAGTACCCGGCCAGCAGACCGAGGGTCGTGCCGATCAGGCAGCCGATGAGCACCGACAGGAATCCCGCCGCCAGCGAGATTCGCGCGCCCATCAGGATGCGGCTGAAGATGTCGCGCCCCAGCGGGTCCACGCCGAACCAGTGGACGGCCGACGGCAGTTCGTTCAGCCTTTCGTAGTCGAAAAAGCCTTCGGGGTCGTAAGGCACCAGGACCGGTGCCAGCACGGCCACCAGCACCAGCAGCAGCACGAAAGCCAGCGCCACCATGGCCACGCGCTGCTTCTTGAACTTGCGCCAGAACTCGCGCCAGGGCGTGCGGACCGCGCCGGAACTGGCAGCGGCAGGCGCCACCGAGGCGGCCGCCAGTTGCGCGGCATCGGGAGGCGTGGGGATGGAGGGCGTGGTCATACCGTCTCTTCGTGTTCGTGGAATGGGATGCAGGCCGCCGTGGTCACTTGTAGCGGATGGTGGGATTGATGAAGCCGTAGAGCATGTCCACCACGAGATTGATGAGGATGAACTCCAGCGAGAACAGCAGCACCAGCGTCTGGATCACGGGGTAGTCCCGCATGGTCACGGCATCCACCAGCAGGCGACCCAGGCCCGGCCAGTTGAAGACGGCCTCCACCACGATGGAGCCGCCCAGCAGGAAGCCGAACTGCAGCCCCATCATGGTGATGACGGGAATGAGCGCATTGCGCAGGCAATGCTTCAAGATCACGAGGCGCTCGTTGAGCCCCTTGGCGCGCGCCGTGCGCACGAAGTCTTCCTGCACCACCTCGACGAACGACGCGCGGGTGAAGCGCGCCATCACCGCGGCAACGGCCGCCCCCAACGTGATGGAGGGCAGGATGTAGTGCTGCCAGCTTGCCGCACCCACCGTGGGCAACCAGCCCAGGTTGACCGAGAACACCTGCATCAGCACCATGCCCAGCGCGAACGCGGGAAACGAGATACCCGATACCGCCAGCGTCATGCCCAGCCGGTCGGGCCATTGGTTGCGATACACGGCCGAGATGATGCCGATGCCCATGCCGAAGATGACCGCCCAGACCATGCTGGTGACCGTGAGCGCCAGCGTGGGCATGAAGCGCTCGCCGATCTCGGCCGCCACCGTGCGGCCGGTGCGGATGGACTTGCCGAAGTCGCCCTGAACCATGCGCGTGAAGAAGTGCACGAACTGCTCGGGCAGCGGCCTGTCCAGGCCCAGGTCGTGGCGCACTACCGCGACGGCGGCCTCGTCGGCGTCCTGCCCCGCCGCCAGGCGCGCGGGGTCGCCGGGCAGCATGTGGACGAACAGGAACACCAGCACAGCCACGATCAGCAGCGTGGGCAAGAGTCCCAGCAGTCGTTTGAGAAAGTAGTTCAGCATGGGTGCGGCGCTGCGGGCGCAGCGATGTGTTTTTTGATGAAAACAGGAGCAGCCCGCGCACGCCAGATTGGCGCGCGGGGCGGTCTTGGCCTGTTATTTCAGGTCGATCTCGTCGCTGTTGATGTTGCCGTCGGGCATCACATGCACACCGGACAGGCGCTTGGCGTGGGCGTACAGCACGTCCTCCGTCACCAGCGGGATGCGCGGCAGGTCCTTGGCGAGTTGCTCCTGCGCGGTCTTGTAGAGCGCCGCGCGCTCGGCGCCGTTGGTGGTCAGCAGCGCCTTGGCGATGGACTCGTCCACCACGGGGTTGCTATAGAAGGCGTAGTTCGCCAGCTTCGGCGCCCATGACTCCGTGGAGAACAGGGGGCGCAACGCCCAGTCGGCCTCGCCGGTGGAGGAAGACCAGCCGATGTAGTACAGGCGCACCTTGGCGGTCTTGGGATCGGGCCATGAATCCACCTGCTCGGCGCGCTGGCCGGGCTCCAGTGCCTGCACCGACACCTTGATGCCGACCTGCTGCAACTGCTGCTGGATGAACTGGATCACCTTCTGGCTGGTGGTGTTGTTGTAGCCGCTCCACAACACGGATTCGAAACCGTTGGGGTAGCCCGCTTCCTTCAGCAGTTCCTTGGCCTTGGCCACGTTGTAGGGAATGGGCTGCATCTTCACCGCGTATTCCACGCCCTGCGGCACGAAGCCCTGGGCCGGGAAGGCATGGCCGTTGAAGGCCACCTTGGCCAGCGCTTCCTTGTTGATGGCGTAGCCGATGGCTTCGCGCACCTTGGGGTTGTCATACGGCTTTTGCAGCATGTTGAAGGTGAGGAAGCGCTGGATGATCGACGGCGCGGACACCACCGTGACCTTGTCGCTCTTCTTGAGCGTGGCGATCTGCTCATAGGGCAGCGTGAAGGCGAAGTCGGCCTCGCCCGTCTGCAGCATGGCAGCGCGGGTGTTGTTCTCGATCACAGGCTTCCAGGTGACCTGATCGACCTTGGGATAGCCCTTCTTCCAGTAGCCCGCGAACTTCTTGCCCACGATGGCCTCGGTCTGCTTCCATTCGACGAACTCGAACGGGCCGGTGCCCACGGGGTGGAAGGCGATGTCCTTGCTGCCCCACTTGGCCAGCGCGGCGGGCGAGATCATCGCGGCCGAGGCGTGGGCCAGCGCATTGATGAAGGGGCCGAAGGGCTCCTTGAGCGTGATGCGCAGCGTGGTCGGGTTCACGGCCTCGACTTTGGCGACGCGGTTGAACTGGTTGGCGCGCAGCAGGCGGTTCTCGGGGTTCATCACGCGGTCGAGGGTGGTCTTGGCCGCGGCGGCGTTGAAGTCGGTGCCGTCGTGGAACTTGACGCCCGAGCGCAGCTTGAAGGTATAGACGAGGCCGTCGTTCGACACTTCGTAGCTCTCGGCCAGCACGTTCTTGACCTTCATGTCCTTGTCGAACGCGAACAGGCCTTCATAGAAACTCTTGGTCACGGCCGTGGTGATGGTCGTGTTGGTGTTGTAGGGGTCGAGCGTCTCGGGCTGCTGGTAGATGGCCAGCACGGCGTTGCCGGCGGCCAGCGCGGAGCCGGACATGGCCAGGGCCAGCAGGCTGAAGGCGATGCGGCGGGTGGAAGCTTTCTTCATGGGTGAACTCCGGTGTGGAAAAGATCAGGGGTTTTCAAAATGGATAGCTGCTTTCGCTTGTCAGGCAAGCGCTGAAGGTCGATTTGAGTTGGAAACATCACCCCCCTTGCGGCGCCACGAAATGGCCGGGTCCCACCTGCACCATCGGCAGCACCACGGGCTCGTCGCCCACCGCGCGGATGGGGCTGGGAATGTCCCCCTCCAGCAGCGTGCGCCGGAGGTGCCGGCGCGCCGGGTCGGCGACGGGCACGGCGGACATGAGCTTTTTGGTATAGGCATGCTGCGGGTTCTCGAAGATCGCGCGGCGCGGTCCGATCTCCACGATCTGGCCGAGGAACATCACCGCCACGCGGTGGCTGATGCGCTCGACGACGGCCATGTCGTGCGAGATGAAAAGAAACGCCACCCCCAGCTCGCGCTGCAGGTCCAGCATCAGGTTGACGATCTGCGCCTGGATGGACACATCCAGTGCCGACACGGATTCGTCCGCCACCACCACCTTGGGGTTGAGGGCCAGCGCCCGTGCGATGGCGATGCGCTGGCGCTGGCCGCCCGAGAACTCGTGCGGGTAGCGCTGCGCGTAGTCGCGCGGCAGCCCCACCTTTTCCAGCAGCCAGTCCACGCGCTCCTGCGCCTGCCGGCCGCTGGCCACCTTGTGCACCAGCAGCGGCTCCATGATCGAAAAGCCGACGGTCAGGCGCGGGTCGAGGGAGGCGAACGGGTCCTGGAAAATGAACTGGATGTCGCGGCGCAGCGCCTGGACCTCGCTCGTGGGCAGGTCCAGGATGTTGCGCCCGCCGAACTCGATGGCACCGCTCTGGCTGTCCACCAGCCGCAGCAGCGAGCGGCCCGTGGTGGACTTGCCGCAGCCGGACTCGCCCACCAGCGCCAGCGTCTCGCCCGGATAGAGATCGAAGCTCACCTTCTCCACCGCGTGCACGCGGCGCTTGACGCGGTTGAACAGCCCCGAGCGCAGGTCGAAACGCGTCACCAGATCTTTCACCCGCAGGATGGGCTGGGCCCCTGCGGGGCGCGTATCCACCGGCGTGGACTGCAGCGCTTGCACCGTCTCGGCATCACCGGAAGGTCGCAGCAGTTCGAAATGCCGCGGCAGGTCGGTGCCCTGCATGGCACCCAGCTTGGGCACGGCCGACAGCAGCGCCTGCGTGTAGGCATGCTGCGGGGCGGCGAAGATCTGGGCGGAAGGGCCCTCTTCCACCTTGTCGCCGCGGTACATGACCAGCACGCGGTCGGCCACCTCGGCCACCACGCCCATGTCGTGGGTGATGAAGATCACGCCCATGCGCATCTCTTCCTGCAGCTGGCGGATCAGCTGCAGGATCTGCGCCTGGATGGTCACGTCCAGCGCGGTGGTGGGCTCGTCGGCGATCAGCAGCTGGGGCTTGCACGACAGCGCCATGGCGATCATCACGCGCTGGCGCATGCCGCCGGACAGTTGGTGCGGAAACCGGTCGAGCACGTTGCGCGCCTCGGGAATGCGCACCAGCTCCAGCATGCGCAGCGCCTCGGCGCGCGCCGCCGCCCGGTCCTTGCCCTGGTGGTAGCGAATGGACTCCGCGATCTGCTCGCCCGCAGTGAAGACGGGGTTCAGCGAGGTCATGGGCTCCTGGAAGATCATGGCCACGTCGGCGCCGCGCACCGACTGCAGCGTGGCGTTGCTGGCGCGGCGCATGTCCAGCACCTGGCCGCTGCTGCGGCGCAGCGCGATGGAGCCGCCCACGATCTTTCCGCCGCCATGCTCGACCAGCCGCATCAGCGCCAGCGAGGTGACGGACTTGCCCGAGCCCGACTCGCCCACGATGGCCAGCGTTTCGCCCCGGTCCACGTGGAAGGACAGGTTGCGCACGGCGTCCACCGTGCGCTCGGAATTGGCAAAGCGGACCGTCATATCGTCCACGGCCAGCACGCGCTGCTCTGCAAGGGCCAGGGAGGTCGTCGCGCTCGAAGGGGTTGGGGTCATGGCAGGACAGGGATAGGAAATTCGGTCAGGCGATCAGGCAGCCAGTCGGTCGGTCGATGCATCGGCCCGTGGGCTTCATGTATCCGGCGTGCGGAAGATGAAGGACTCGGCCGCGTGGCCGACGCGAGCCAGCCCGCGGTACATGCCCTCGGTGTTGAACGGCAGGCACACGTTGCCGTGGCGGTCCACCGCAATCAGGCCCCCGGTGCCGCCCACGGCAGGCAGCGCGCCATGCACCACGGCATCGACAGCCGCCTCCAGCGAGGCGCCGCCGTAGGCCATGCGCGCGCAGATGTCGTGCGCCGCGCTCACGCGGATGAAGGCTTCGCCATGCCCCGTGCACGACACGGCGGCCGTGCGGTCGTCCGCATAGGTGCCCGCGCCGATGAGCGGGCTGTCGCCCACGCGGCCGGGGCGCTTGTTGGTCATGCCGCCCGTGGAGGTGGCCGCCGCGAGGTGGCCCTGGGCATCCAGCGCCACCGCGCCCACGGTGCCCATCTTGCGGTCTTCGTCCAGCGCGCGGCCGGACAGGCCGGCCATTGCAGCGGCCCCGTCGTGGTCCAGCACGGCGCCCGACTGGCGGGCCTGCGCGGCCAGCAACTGGGCGCGCCGGGCTTCGGTCGAAAAGTAGTGGGGCTCGACCATGGCCAGCCCCGCATCGCGCGCCAGGCGCTCGGCGCCCTCGCCCGCCATGAGGACATGCTGGCCCTGGCGCAGCACCGCGCGGGCCGCCAGGATGGGGTTGCGCACGTGGCGCACGCCGGCCACCGCGCCGGCCGCCAGCGTGGCGCCCTCCATCAGCGCGGCATCCAGTTCATGGGTCGCGTCGGCGGTGAACACGGCGCCATGCCCGGCGTTGAAGAGCGGGCAATCTTCCAGCAACTGCACGGCCGTGCACACCGCATCGGCGGCGGACCCGCCCTGCTCCAGCACCGCCTGCCCGGCGCGCAGCACGTCCTGCAGCACACCGTGGTAGGCCCGCTCCTGCCGGGCGTCGATCTGCGCGCGGCTCAGCGTGCCGGCACCGCCGTGGATGGCGATCACCGGAACGGGACGCCCGGAAGGAGACGGAAAAACGGTCATGGAAGAAGCGGCGAAACCGGTCAGCGAAGTGGATGGGAACGAATCAATCGGCCAGGCGAAAGGCGATCGGGAGCGATGGATACGGCCGCCGTTCAGGCGCGGCCACTGCCCTTGGCAGCGGGCTTCCTGGCGGTGGTGTCGGCCGAGCGTGGCGCCAGCCGCGTGCGCGAGCTGTCGTGCAGCCAGGGCAGCACCGCCTCGGTCATGCGTGCCGCGGTCTTCACCGACTCCTTCGCCTGGTGCGCCACTGCGCTGGTGAGCGCCTCGATCATGGCCAGCGCCGACGATTCGGAATTGGCCGCATACTGGTTTTCGGTCTGCGCGAACAGGCAGCCGTGGGCGAAGGGCACCAGGGGCGACTGCAGCCCGTCGGTCAATGCCAGCACGCGCACGCCGCGCTCGAAGGCGCCCTGCGCCAGCACGACGGTGTCGGTCAGGTAGCGGGGGTAGCTGATGGCGATGAACAGGTCTTCCTCGCCCATGCGAGGCAGCAGCCGCGCGCCGTAGGACGCACCCGCCACCCCGGCCAGCAGGTGCACGCCGTCGCAATGCGCATCCAGCCCGCGCTGCAGCAGCCCGGCGAGCCAGCCACTGGCGCCGAAGCCGGCCAGGTAGATGCGCCGCGCCCCCACGATGGCCTGCACGGCGGCCTCGCACGCGGCCGGGTCCAGGGCCTCACGCGTGGCGGCGATGTTGCGCTGGCTTTCCTCCAGCGCGGCGGCGAACACATCGCCGATGCTGCTGGGCTTTTCCAGCTTGATGCGCATCTTCTCAATGGGCGCCAGCATGGCTTCGAAACCGCGCACCAGCTCGGCCCGCAGCATGGGGTAGCCGTCCAGGCCGATGGCCCGGGCGAAGCGGTTGGCTGTTGCGATGGAAACGCCCACCGCCGCCGCGAGTTCGTCGATGGGCATGGTGGCCGCCTGCAGCGGGTGGGCCAGCACGTAGTCCGCCATCTGCTGGTGCGACCGCGTGAGCGTGGGGCGCACCCGGCCGATGCGGATGGCGATCGTGGGGGCTTCGGTGCTCGGGTCGGGAACAGCGGACATGGGACAGGTGCCAGGTGGGTGGGGGAAAGCGTTCAGCCGTTTTTGATAAAAAATTTACAACACCGTCATATTAAAGAAAAAATTCAATCATTCAAAGAATTTTTACAAGCGCATGACGGGCCCGTGCACGGCGGCCCTCCCTTTGTCTCGGCGCACAGCGCTGCGCACAAAGCAAAAAGCCCTGCGCGCTGCGCAGGGCTTCGATGGCTGAAGGGCCCTCAGCGGGCGGCCCGAGGGGCAAGGAACGATCAGTCCGCCTCGATCCTGGAGGCCTTGACCACTTGTGCCCAGTTGGCCAGATCGGCCTTCACCCGCTCGGCGAGCGGTTGCGGTCCCTGGTAGTCGGCGGTGGCACCCTGCTCCAGGGCCTTTTGCTGGAATGCGGGGTTTTGCACCACGGTGCGCACATCGGCCACCAGCTTGTCCACCACCGCCTTG
This sequence comes from Acidovorax sp. BLS4, assembly GCF_032929295.1. Classification (NCBI taxonomy): domain Bacteria; kingdom Pseudomonadati; phylum Pseudomonadota; class Betaproteobacteria; order Burkholderiales; family Comamonadaceae; genus Acidovorax; species Acidovorax sp. BLS4. The sequence continues at coordinate 1,750,145 of NZ_CP136797.1, read as the reverse complement.
GGCACATGGGCCGGAGCGAACAGCGCGAACCACGACGTGGCATCCACCTTGGGGCAGCCCGCCTCGGCGGTGGTGGGCACGTCCGGCAGGCTGGCCAGGCGCTGCTTTCCGGTGACCGCCAGCACGCGCAGCTTGCCGGCCTGGATGTGGGGCATGAACGGTGGCGCGGTGCCGAAGGTCAGATCCACCTGCCCGCCCAGCAGATCCTGCAGCGCCGGGCCGGTGCCTTTGTACGGCACGTGCACCATCTTCACGCCGCCCTGCTGCTCCAGCATGGCACCGGTGACGTGCTGCAGCGAGCCGTTGCCGGACGAGGCGTAGTTGAGCTTGCCGGGATGCGCCTTGGCGTAGGCGATCAGATCGGCCAGCGTCTTCACGGGCAGGCCGTCGCGCACGACGATGATCTGCGGCGCCGACAGCACGTTCGCGATGGGTTGGAAATCGCCCGGCTCCCATTGCTTTTGCCGGGTGAGCAGCGGTGAGATCACGTGATAGCCCGAGTACTGCATGAGCAGCGTGTATCCATCGGGCTCGGCCCGCTTGACGGCACCGGCGGCGATGTTGCCGTTGCCGCCGCCCTTGTTGTCCACCACCACCGACTGGCCCAGCACCGGGCCCAGGGCCTGCGCGAGCATGCGCGCGGACAGGTCCGTGGTGCCGCCCGCGGCGGTGGGCACCACCAGGGTCACCGGCTTGTTCGGATAGCCGCCCTGCGCCCAGGCGGGGCCGGCGAAGGCCGCAGCCAGCGCGATGGCCATCGCCGCCAGGCGACGGGATGCGCAAGGGGTGGTCGGGGTGACCGTTGTCGCTTTCGCTGTCGTTGTCGTTGTCGTTGTCGTTGTCGTTCTCATGTCATGTCTCCTTGGTTTTTTGAAATTCAAAAGAAAAAAAGCCCTGCGGCGGCAGGTCGAGCCCCGCCCTCGGTCCGCACGGCCGGTCGGCCTGCCGTCAATCCAGCTTGGCCCCGGTGTCCTTCACCGCCCGGCCCCAGCGCGCGAGGTCGTCCCGCACCAGCGCCGCCAGCTGAGCCGAGTTGCCCTTGTAGGGCTCGCACCCCACGGCGGCGAGCCGCTCGGCCACGTCTTTCTGCTCCAGCGCCTTGGTCACCTCGGCCTGCAGCCGCGCGACCACGGCGGGCGAGGTGCCGGCCGGCGCGAAAAGCCCGTACCACGGTGTCTGGCCGAAACCCGCCAGCGTCTCGCCGATGGTGGGCACGTCCGGCAAGGCCGCCACGCGCCGCGTGTTCACCACGCCCAACACCTTGAGCTTGCCGGCCTTGATGAAGGCGATGGAGGACGGCAGGCTCTGCACCGACAGCGGCACCTGCCCACCCACCACGTCCGTGGCCGCCGCGGCGGAGCCCTTGTAGGGCACGTGCTGCAGCGTGATGCCCGCGGTCTTTTGCAGCATCTCGCCGATCAGGTGGTTGAGCGTGCCATTGCCCGCCGAGGCGATGGCGTACTGGCCCGGGTGCGCCTTGGCCAGCGCCACCAGCTCGGCCACGTTGGACGCGGGAAACGCCGGGTTCGCCACCAGCACGTAGCCCGCCGTGGCCAGCGGCGCCACCGGCTCGAAATCCTTCACCGGGTCGAACCCCGTGTGCTGGTAGAGCCAGGGGTTGATGACCTGCGCGCTGTCCGCCGTGAGCAGCAGGGTGTAGCCGTCCGGCCGGGCCTTGGCCGCCGCGGCCGTGCCCACATTGCCGCCCGCGCCGGGCCGGTTGTCCACCACCACCGGCTGGCCCAGCTGTTCCGACAGCTTTTGCGCCACCACCCGGGCGATCGCGTCGTTGGCGCCACCGGCCTGCTGCGGCACCACGAGGGTGATCGCGCGCTGGGGGTAGCCCGCCTGCGCCAGGGCTGTGCCCGCCATGCCGCACAGCAGCGTGCCCAGCGCCGCGCGGCGCGAGAGTGAATGCGTGTCCATCATTTTTGTCTCCTTGGGTTTTTGTCGATGCATCGCGCCGCGACGGCCCGCGGGCCTTCCCGCGGGAAAGCCGCTGCCGCCCGGCGTTCAGGCGGCTTCGCGTGCCCGTGCCCGGTCGCGGATCGCCTCGAAGCCGTCCGGCACCGGGTGCAGGTCCAGCCGGCGCCCCGCCTTCACGATCTGGCTGGGAATGTCGTGGCCGATCAGCCCGGGCAACCGGGCCGCCGCGGGGATCAGCTGCGAAAGATCCACGCCCGTGTCGTAACCCATCCATTGCAGCGCGTGCGCGACCTCCTCGCTGCACACATTGCCCGACGCACCCGGCGCATAGGGGCAGCCACCCAGGCCGCCGAGCGACGCATCGAAACGGTCCGCCCCCGCATCGATGGCGGCGAGCACGTTCGCCAGCCCCATGCCGCGCGTGTTGTGAAAGTGCAGCGTGAAATCCACGCCCGGCCAGCGCGCCCGGGCGGCGGCGGTGAGCTGCGCCACCTGGGTCGGATACGCCATGCCGGTCGTGTCGCACAGGGTGATGCCGCGCACACCCAGGTCGGCGAAGCGCTGCACCCAGCCGAACACCTGCGCCGGCGCCACGTCGCCTTCCATCGGGCAGCCGAACACGCACGACAGGGACACGTTCACCGCCACGCCCGCGGCCTGGGCGGTGGCCACCACCTGCGACAGCGCCGCGAACGACTGCGCGCGCGCCATGCGCAGGTTGGCCAGGTTGTGCGTCTCGCTGGCGGACATGACCAGGTTCAGCTCGTCGGTGTGCGCCTCGATGGCGCGCTCGGCGCCGCGCACGTTGGGCACCAGCGCGCTGTACACCGTGCCGGGGCGCCGCACGATCTCGCGCATCACGATCTCGGCATCGCGCAGCGCCGGTATCGCCGTGGGCGAGACGAACGCCGTCACCTCGATCTTCGACAGGCCCGCCGCCGACAGCGCATCGACCAGCGCGATCTTGTCTGCCGTGGGCACGAAGGCCTGCTCCATCTGCAGGCCGTCGCGCGTTCCCACTTCCTGCAGGTGGATGCGGCGGCCGTTGCCGCTCCACACGCCGGCCCGGGCTTCGCGCGTTTCATCCGCCCCGTTCGACGGGTTGCGAGTCGCGGTCATTGGATCACCCCCTTGCTGCGCAGCAGCGCGATCTGTTCGGCGGTCAGGCCCGCCTCGGCCAGCACCGCATCGGTGTCGTCGCCCAGGTGCGGCGCACTGGAGCGGATCGTGCCCGGCGTGCCCGACAGCTTGGGCACGATGCCCGGCACCTCGACCACATAGCCGTCGCGCGTGGTCTGCGGCAGCAGCATGTCTCGGGCGCGGTAGTGCGGGTCTTCGGCGATGTCCTGCGCCGTGTACACCTTGCCGGCGGGCACGCGGGCGGCGCCCAGGCCCTCCAGCACTGCCTGCACGGTGCGCCCGGCCGTCCATTCGCCGATGGCCGCGTCGATCTCCGCCACCCGGGCCACCCGCCCGGCATTGCTGCCCAGGTCGGGCGCCGCCGCCAGGTCGGGCCGGCCGATGGCCTCCATCAGCCGCTTGAAGATGCTGTCGCCATTGCCTGCCACCAGCACCCAGCCATCGGTGCACGGATACGCGTTGGACGGCGCGATGCCCGGCAGCGCGCTGCCGGCTGCATCGCGCACGGCACCGAAGGCGCTGTACTCGGGAATGAGGCTCTCCATCACGTTGAATACGGCTTCGTGCAGCGCCACGTCGATCACCTGGCCTTTGCCGCCGTTCACCTTGCGGTGGTAGAGCGCCGTCAGCACGCCCACGGCGCCGTGCAGCGCCGCCAGCGTGTCGCCGATGGAGACGCCCACGCGCACCGGCACGCGGCCGGGCTCGCCCGTCAGGTGGCGCAGGCCACCCATCGCCTCGCCGATCATTCCGAAGCCCGGCAGATCGCGGTAGGGGCCGGTCTGCCCGTAGCCCGAGATGCGCAGGATCACCAGCCCGGGGTTGAGCGCATGCAGCGCCTCGGGCGACATGCCCCAGTCCTCCAGCGTGCCGGGGCGAAAGTTCTCGATCAGCACATCGGCCTCGGCGATGAGCCGGCGTGCGATGTCCTGCCCTTCCGGCTGGCGCAGGTCCAGCGCCAGCGAACGCTTGTTGCGCGACTGCACCTGCCACCACACCGAGGTGCCTTCCTTGATCAGCCGCCAGTTGCGCAGCGGATCGCCCGCGCCGGGCGCCTCGATCTTCACCACATCGGCCCCGAACTCGCCCAGCGTCTTGCCGCAAAACGGCCCGGCGATCAACTGGCCCATCTCGATCACCCGCACCCCGGCCAGGGCGACGGGGGCTGCTGTCGTATCCGTCGTCGTCGTCATTCCTGTCGCGTCCCTTCGTTCGAATGGCGCGGATCATGCCGTGGCCCCCGCCCACCGCAAAACCCCGATGCGCGACGCCGCCATCGCAAACCGGCATGGCCGGCTGCCCGGCGGCAGTACCATCGGCGCCCATGAAGCTCGACCCGGTTTCCCTGCGCCTGTTCGTGGCGGTGATGGAAGAAAACGCCATCGCCCGCGCCGCGGCGCGCGAGCACATCGCCCCGTCGGCCGCCAGCCGGCGCCTGGCCGAGCTGGAGGGCACCCTGCAGGTGGAGCTTTTCAGCCGCAGCAACCGAGGTACCGAGCCCACCGACGCGGCGTATGCGCTGCTGAACATGGCGCGCGGCGTGCTCAACGAACTCGATGGCATCGCCCTGCAGATGCGCGACTTTCGCGCCGGGGTGCGGGGCCACGTGCGCGTGGTGGCCAACATCTCGGCCATCACCCAGTTCCTGCCGGCCGAGCTGCCGGCCTTCATGGCCGCGCACCCGCAGGTCCAGGTGCGGCTGCAGGAGCAGATCAGCAGCGCCATCGCCCATTCGGTGGCCGAGAACGCCGCGGACGTGGGCATCCTCAACCACGGCAGCTACGGAGAGCGCGTCGCCCTGCTGCCCTACCGCACCGACGAACTGGTGCTGATCGCCCCCGCCGGCCATCCGCTGGCCCGGCGGCGCTCGGTGCGGCTGGCCGATGCGTTGCCGTTCGACTTCGTGGGCGTGCACCCGGGCAGCGCCATCAACAACCAGCTCACCCGCGCGGCGGCCGAAGCGGGCCTGCCGCTCAAGCTGCGCATCCAGGTGACCAGCTATGACGCGCTGTGCCTCATGGTGTCCGCGGGCCTGGGCGTGGGCGTGCTGCCCCGCGGCAGCGCCCAGCTGTACCGCGCCACCCTGGCCCTGCGGCCCATCACCCTGGCCGAGCCGTGGGCGCACCGGCAGCTGTCGCTGTGCGTGCGGTCCGGGGAGCCGCTGTCGCGCGTGGCGCAGTTGCTGGTGGAGCATCTGCGGGCACCGGCCGGGGGTGGCGCATGAGCCCTGCGCACCCCGTGGCCTCCCCCCTGCGCTGGGACCTGTTCTGCCAGGTCATCGACAACTACGGCGACATCGGCGTGTGCTGGCGCCTCGCCGCCGACCTGGCCGGGCGGGGCCACGCCGTCCGCCTGTGGACGGACGACGCCACCGCGCTGGGCTGGATGGCCCCTGCCGGCGCACCGGGCGTGCAGGTCCTGCCCTGGCCTGCGCAGGCCCCGCCCGACGGCGCGGGCGATGTGGTCATCGAGGCGTTCGGCTGCGAGATTGCTCCTGATTTCATAGCATCCATGGCAAATTCCACTAGGGCATCGGGCCAAAAACGCCTTTGGATCAACCTGGAGTACCTCAGCGCCGAAAGCTATGTGGAGCGCAGCCACCGCCTGCCCTCCCTGCTGATGTCGGGCCCCGGCGCGGGCTGCACGCGCTGGTTCTTCTACCCCGGGTTCACCCGCCGCACGGGCGGGCTGTTGCGCGAACCGGGGTTGATGGACCGCCAGGCCGCCTTCGACCGCGCCGGCTGGCGTGCCCGCCATGGCGTGGCGGCCGGGGCCTTCGCCGTTTCGCTGTTTTGCTACGAGCCACCCGCCTTGCCTTCGCTGCTCGACCGGTTGCGGCAGCATGCCGGCGCCCATTTGCTCGTCACCCCCGGCCGCGCAACGGCAGCCGTCCAGGCGCTGGACAATCAGGACCGAAATGGCTTCCAGCGCAATCAAGACGCCGGCAGTCTGCTATCGATTTCATACCTCGCTCCCTGCCCCCAGCCGGCGTTCGACGAGATGCTGTGGGCCTGCGATTTCAACTGCGTGCGCGGCGAGGACTCGCTGGTGCGCGCCCTGTGGGCCGGCCAGCCCTTCGTGTGGCACATCTATCCCCAGGACGACCAGGCCCACCATGCCAAGCTGCAAGCGTTCCTCGACTGGCTCCAGGCGCCGCCTTCGCTGCGGCGTTTCCACGCGCTGTGGAACGGACTCGAACAGGACGGTCCCCTGCCTGCCCTGGACGCCGCCACGCTGCAGGAATGGCGCGCGACCGTGCAGGCGGCGCGCGCACGGCTGCTCGCGCAGGACGATCTGTTGACCCAACTGCTGGGGTTCGTGGCCGAAAAAAGCTAAAATCCACCGTTTTGCGCCAACCCAAGGCGGCACTTTCTGACGAAGTGACCGGCCGGCGCATCCCGCCGCGGAACATGCGCTGGCGCTCGGACCTTGCGCTGCACCTCTCAGGCAGCGCCCGCAGCGCCCCGGCGCGTAGAGCGGCTTCAACCCCAGCCCAGCAATCTGCTATGAAAATCGCTCAAGAAATCCGCGCCGGCAATGTGATCATGCACGGCAAGGACCCGATGGTCGTCCTGAAGACCGAATACGCACGCGGCGGCCGCGGCGCCGCCACGGTCCGCATGAAGCTCAAGAGCCTGATCGGCAACTTCGGCACCGAAAACGTGTTCAAGGCCGACGACAAGATCGACAACGTCATCCTGGACAAGAAGGAGTGCACCTACTCCTACTTTGCCGATCCGATGTACGTCTGCATGGACACCGAATTCAACCAGTACGAAGTCGAAGCCGAGAACATGGGCGACGCACTGAACTACCTGGAAGACGGCATGACCGTCGAAGTGGTGTTCTACGACGGCAAGGCCATCTCGGTCGAACTGCCCACCAGCGTGGAACGCGAAGTCACCTGGACGGAACCCGCCGTCAAGGGCGACACGTCCGGCAAGGTGCTCAAGCCCGCCAAGATCGCCACCGGCTTCGAAGTGCCCGTGCCCCTGTTCGTGAGCCAGGGCGACAAGATCGAAATCGACACCCGCACGGGCGAGTACCGCAAGCGCGTCTGATCGATCCGGATCGAGTTTCGATCCCCAAAGGGCACCCGCTTCGGCCGGTGCCCTTTTTCATTTCCGCTAGGCCAGTCCATGTCATGTGTGCTCGATCAGCATGACCGCCGTCGTCTGAGGCTCCAGCGCTTCGAACACATGCGTTTCATCCGCCGAGTAGCTGGCGTAGTCCCCCGGGCCGAGTTCCACCAGATGGCCGACCGGCCCCAGCCTGGCGCGTCCGCTGCACAGGACGACGTGCTCCACCGTGCCCGGCAAGTGGCGCTCGGAAGTCCTGGGTGCGCCGGGCTGGACCGACAGGCGGTAGAGATCGCGCTGCACGCCGGCAGGGCACACCGCCAGCAAGGTCGCCGCGTAGTTCGCCTGCTCCGAAGCCAGCGCCACCCCCTCATGGGCCCGGATGACCTGCACATGGGTTCTGGGCTGGGCGATCAATTGCGTCAACTGCACATCCAGCGCCGTGGCGAGCGCCCAGAGCGTCTCCAGGCTCGGATTGCCGACGCCCGCCTCCAGCTGGGAGAGCGTCGATTTGGCGATGGCCGCCCGTTTGGCGAGTTCGGACACGGACAGGCCGAGGCGCTCGCGCTCGCGGCGAACGGCCGCGGCCAACAGGCGGATGGGTGAAGGACTGGTGTTCAAGGGATGATCATCCTATCTCATTAAAAAGAACAATCGTTCGACTTGACGAACGAATGAAGCAAGTTCATCATACAGATCGTTCGTTCTTTTTAAAGAACGAATCGCTTTCTTCCGACCCCTTGCCCAGGCGACTTGGCAATCCACCACAGGCGACGATCCATGCATCCGAAAACGGCAGGCACGCTGGAGATGACCACCGCCATGGTCATCGCCGGCACGGTGGGCTGGCTGGTGCTGCAGACCGGAATGCCTGCCGGCGCAGTGGTCTTCTGGCGCTGCGCGTTCGGTGCCGTGGCGCTGCTGATGCTCTGTCTCCGTCCGGGCCAGCCAGAGCGATGGAACATCGGCCGCAGGCAAGCCGGCATGGCCGCACTCGGCGGCATCGCCCTGGCGGCCAGCTGGGGCCTGCTCTTTGCCGCCTACTCGCACGCATCCATCGCGATTGCCACGGTGACCTACCACACCCAGCCCTTCATGCTCGTGGCGCTGGGGCGCTGTTCTTCGGAGAAAAGCTGACCGCGTCGCAGGCAGGATGGCTGGGCATCGCGTTCGGCGGCCTCGTGCTCATCGTCGTCGGCGGTGGACAGTGGGGCGCGCTGCCCTCCGGCTACCTGGAAGGCGTCGGACTGGCACTGGCCGCCGCGTTCTTCTACGCCATGGCGGCCGCGATCACCAAAAGGCTGAGCGGCGTGCCGCCCCGGCTGATCGTCCTGATCCAGCTGATCGTCGGCACCCTGCTTTTGCTGCCGTTCGCCCAGGCCCCGACGGGCGGATCGACGCTACCCACCTGGGGTTTGCTGCTGGCGATCGGATTCATTCACACGGGCCTGATGTCCACGCTCCTGTACAGCGCCATACAGAAGTTATCGACGTCGATGGTGGGCGTTCTGTCTTTCATCTATCCCATCGTGGCCATCGGGGTGGACGCGTGGGCCTTCGGCCATCGGCTGAGCCCGATGCAGGTCGGTGGCGCCGTCGCCATCCTCATGGCCGTGGCAGGGATGAACTTTGGATGGCGCATGGCCGCACGCCACCCAGCGCCGCGATAGCCACGCGCACGAAGCGTGCGCTTTCGCGCTTCAGCCCATTTCAGGACGATTCACGCAATCTTCAGAGCGCTGCAAGGGGAGTCTTTCCAGAATGGAGCCACCGGAAGGCCGACAGGCGCGCACCCCTTGCCAGCATCCAGGCCCGCCATGGCACAGGGGCGTCGGGTGGGCAATTGCCAGGCCTTCCGGCAATGATTTCCTTACATAACACCAGGGAGCCCGCATGCATTCGATCCGCTTTTTTTCCTCCACTACCCCCTTCGCGCTGTCCGCCATGGCCGCGCTGCTCATGGCCCCGGGCCTCAGCCGCACCGCCCACGCCGTGGAATGCCGCGCCATCGCGACCGTGCAGCACAGCGCCGTCTCGGCCAACAACAACGCCGATGGCGGCCACCTCAACCAGCACGTCTTCGGCGCGACACCGCCCCAGGGCTCCAGCCAGCAGGACAAGACGCTGTTCTCCAGCGTGGGAGACTACAGCGCCTTCTGGAACAGCTACCAGGACCCGAAGAAATACAAAGGAAAGGCCGTCAAGTGCTCCGGCACGCATGCACGGCAAAAGGTGACGGTCTACAGCGTGCTGAAGCAAGACCTGATCGGCGGCTTCAACTGCACCGCGGCCAACGCCAACGGCGAATGCACCACCAAGACCAAATCGCAGTTCTCCAACGTTCAGCTCGACTTCGAAAGGGTCGGCAGCAAATGGATTCTGCTGACGGCCTATCCGACCAACTGAGCCGACCAATCAAGCAGGGGGCCGCAGCGGCAGCTTCTGGCGGAAACGGCCTCTCTCAGCCGAACACCGCCGTCACCAGCCAGAGGTTCGCCAGCGAGATCACGGCGAACAGCCCCCAGGCCGCCAGCCGGAGGATCCGTCCGGTGGCAAAGTGGCCCATCACCTCGGGGCTGCTGCTGAACCGGATCAGCGGCCACATCGCGAAGGGCAGCTGAAAGCTCAGCACCACCTGGCTGAGCACCAGCATCTTGCCCACACCCGCATCGCCCAGCCACCACACGCCCACGAAAGCCGGCACCAGCGCCAGGCCCCGCGTGATGAGGCGCCGCTGCCAGCAGGGAATCTTGAGGTCCAGGAATCCTTCCATCACGATCTGCCCGGCGATGGTGCCCGTGAAGGTCGAACTCTGGCCCGAGGCCAGCAGAGCGATGCCGAAGAGCGCAGCCGCGAGGGCGCTTCCCACCAGGGGTTCGATGAGGTGGTAGGCGTCGGCGATGTCGGCCACGTCGCGGTGGCCGCTGTGGTGGAAGGCACTGGCGGCCAGCACCATGATGGCCGCGTTCACCAGCAGCGCGAGCGACAGCGACACCACGGCATCCCAGGTGCAGAAACGAATGGCCTCGCGCCGCGCCGCATCGGTGTCGGCCACCAGCCGGGTCTGCACGATGGACGAGTGCAGGTACAGGTTGTGCGGCATGACCGTGGCGCCCACGATGCCGATGGCCAGGTACAGCGCCCCGGGCTGCTGCAGCCGCTCCAGGCTGGGCACGAAGCCGATCGCCACCTGCGACCAGATCGGCTGCGAGAACGCCAGCTCCACTGCAAAGCACGCAGCGATGGTGGCCACCAGCGCCAGCACGATGGCCTCCACCCGCCGGAACCCCGCGCCCTGCAAGCCCAGCACCAGCACAGTGTCGAAGGCGGTGATGGCGATACCCACCGGAATCGACACGCCGAACAGCAGGTGCAGCGCCAGCGCGCTGCCCAGCACCTCGGCCAAATCGCAGGCCACGATGGCCAGTTCCGCTCCCAGCCAGAGGCACCGGTTCACGGCGGGGGAATAGCGCTCGCGGCACAGCTGGGCCAGGTCCCGGCGCGCCACCAGCCCCAGGCGCACGCACAGGGTCTGCAGCAGCATGGCGGCGAGGCTCGCCAGCAGCACGACGAAGAGCAGCCCGTAGCCGAAGCGCGAGCCGGCCTCGATGTCCGTCGCCCAATTGCCGGGGTCCATGTAGCCCACCGAGACCAGCAGGCCCGGCCCTGCGTAGCGCAGCAGCTTTTTGGAAAACGGGAGGCCAGGGTCCACCTGGACGCTGCCCTTGACTTCGGATGGGCAGAAAGGCGCGGTGGCGGTGCGCGGCAAGGGGAACATGGGCATGGGAGCTCGATGATACGTAGCCCGGTCCCGCAGCAGGCACGCGACGGCATGGCGCCGCGCCTATTGCGCAGATAGCTGGCGTGGGGTTAGCATGGCGGCGCGCTCGGGCTATGCGGCGAGTGATCAATCGCCGCCATGGCATGGCGCGATGGGCGGTACCTGCCGTCAGGCCCCCGCCCGCCGCGGCGACCGCCCGCGCGGGTCCCGCGCCACCTCGGGTCAGATCGGCAGTGCGACCAGGTCGTGTCCCTGCGTGCCGACGATGCGGGCCCGGGTGAACTCGCCCACCTTCATCGTCTTGCTGATCTTCTCAGGCGGCAGCAGGTGCACCACGCCGTCGATCTCGGGCGCATCGGCATAGGTGCGGCCGGTGCCGCCCTTTCTGCCCAGCGCGGGGGCGGAGTCGACCAGCACCTGCATGGTGGCGCCCACGCGGCTGCGCAGCTTGGCGGCGGACACTTCCTCGGCCACGGCCATGAAGCGCGCGCGGCGCTCTTCGCGCAACTCGAGGGGCAGCATGCCGGGCAGTTCATTGGCCACAGCGCCGTTCACGTCGCTGTAGGCGAAGCAGCCTGCGCGGTCGATCTGCGCCTCGCGCACGAAGTCCAGGAGGTGCTGGAACTCTTCTTCGGTCTCGCCCGGAAAGCCGGCGATGAAGGTGCTGCGGATGACGATTTCGGGACAGGTCTCGCGCCAGCGCTGGATGCGCTCCAGATTGCGCTCGCCGCTGGCAGGGCGCTTCATGCGCTTGAGCACGTCCGGGTGGCTGTGCTGGAACGGCACGTCCAGGTACGGCAGCACCTTGCCCGTGGCCATGAGGGGGATGACCTCATCGACGCTCGGGTAGGGGTACACGTAGTGCAGGCGCACCCAGGCGCCGTAGGGCTCGGCGATCTCGCCCAGGGTCTGCACCAGCTCCAGCATGCGGGTCTTGACGGGCTTGCCGTCCCAGAAACCCGTGCGGTACTTCACATCGACGCCGAACGCCGAGGTGTCCTGGCTGATGACCAGCAGTTCCTTCACGCCGCCTTCGAACAAAGCCTTGGCCTCGCTCAGCACATCGCCGATGGGACGCGAGACGAGGTCGCCGCGCATGGAGGGGATGATGCAGAAGGTGCAGCGGTGGTTGCAGCCTTCGCTGATCTTGAGGTATGCGTAGTGCTTGGGCGTGAGCTTGATGCCCGCCACACCGAAGCTGCCCGGCACCAGGTCGATGAACGGGTCGTGCGGCTTGGGCAGGTTGAGGTGGACGGCATCCATCACCTCCTGCGTGGCATGGGGGCCGGTGACGGCCAGCACGCTGGGGTGCATTTGCCGCACCAGGTTCCCGCCACCGTCGCCGGACCGCGCACCCAGGCAGCCGGTGACGATCACCTTGCCGTTCTCGGCCAGCGCCTCGCCGATGGTGTCCAGGCTCTCCTTGACGGCATCGTCGATGAAGCCGCAGGTGTTGACGATGACGAGATCGGCACCTTCGAAAGTCTTGGAGGTCTGGTAGCCCTCGGCGCTCAGCTGCGTGAGGATCAGTTCGGAGTCGGTCAGGGCTTTGGGGCAGCCAAGACTGACGAAGCCTACCTTGGGGACCTTCATCGTCTCTGGCGTCGCGATTTCATCGTAAGTATCTGATTTCATTTGGGTTTCGCAGGACGGCCCGGCGGGCAAGATAACCGGACATTGTAAATGAGGCCAGGAATTGACCTCAGCCACGCTGCATCTCCACGCTTGAAATCATGGGTTCCGAGGCCCTGTCTGGCATCGACTCGGCCATCTGCGCACCGGGCATGTGATTCTCCAAAGCCCCCGCTTCCCCTTCCCACCCCGGGCGCCGTGATCACGCGCTGGCGCCACGCTTCACGGCAGGGGCAGGGGCAGGGAGTGTGTCGAGTGGCATGCCGGTGTGCCCGGGGCTCAAAGGGCCTGGGGGAGGTAGACCGGACGCGGCGCTGTCAGGCCCTGCCTTACCTGCTGCGTGAGCACGTCGGCCAGTACCTCGTCGGCACCGGCCTCCAGTCCGTCGAGTGCACGCTGCACGATCTCCTCGGCGCTGCTTTTCGGGACCTCGAAGCCCCTGGTGAGGTCGGTGTCCACATACGCCATGTGCAGGCCCAGCACCTGGGTCTTCTGCCCGGCCAACTCATGGCGCAGTGCGTTGGTCAACGACCACGCCGCCGACTTGCTGGCCGAATAAGCGGCCAGCTCGCCACCATTGACCCACGACGCCACCGACAGAACGTTGAGCAGTGCGCCACCGCCATTCGCCTGGAGCACGGGCGCAAACGCTTTGCTCACGTTCAGCACACCAAAAAAGTTCGTTTCAAAAATGCGGCGCGCCAACGCGTCGCTGTCCTGCGCCAGAAAGCCGCCCGGCTGGGCGATGCCCGCGTTGTTGATCACCAGGTTCACGTCGGCGGCCTGCTGTGCCGCAGCAGCGATCTCCTCGGGCTTGGTGACGTCGAGCCGCAGGGCGTGCACGCCGGGCAAGGTGACGGTGGCGGCGTCGCGCGCGGCGGCGTAAACCTTGCGAGCACCGCGCGCAAGCAGTTCGCGCGCGAAGGCCAGGCCGATGCCGCGGTTGGCGCCCGTGACGAGGACGACGGAGTTTTCAAGGTGCATGGGGAGCTCCAAAGGGTTGGACTGGTATTTCAAATGACGATCGTCATATTTACGGACGTGCGATGTCGTTCCAATGGAACGGCTCATCGGACCTTGATGACCACCTTGCCCTTGGCTCGGCCGCTTTCGACGTAGGCCAGGGCATCGTTGGTGGATTCGAAGGGGAAGACCTGGTCGATCACGGGGCGGATGGCGCCCGATTCGATCAGCGGCGTGATCTGCCGCAACTGGCTGCCGCTGGCCTTCATGAAAAGGAATGCATAGGCGACATCGAGGCGCCGGGCCTGCCTGCGGGCGCCAGAGCTGATGGCGCGCATCACCTGCTTCACCCACCATGGGGCATGGATGTCTTCGGCGAACCGGGGGTCCGGTGGCCCTGAGATGGAAACGAGGGTTCCGCCCGGCTTGAGCACGCCCAGGGACTTCGCCAGGGCCTTGCCGTCCTGGCTGTTCAGCACCACGTCGTAGCCGCTCAGGTGGTCTTCAAAGGCCTCGTTCTTGTAGTCGATGACCACATCTGCGCCCAGGCGTTTCACCAGAGCGACGTTGCCGGTGCTGGTGGTGGTGGCAACCGTCGCGCCCAGGTGCTTGGCCAGCTGGATGGCAAACGTGCCCACGCCCCCGGAGCCTGCCTGGATGAAAACCTTCTGCCCCTTCTTGAGCTTTGCCTTTTCGACCAGCGCCTGCCAAGCCGTCAAACCCACCAGGGGGATGGACGCAGCCTCCTCCATGGTGAGGTTCCTGGGCTTCATCGCCACCGAGTCTTCCTTCACGGCCACGAATTCGGCGAACGTGCCGATGCGCAAGTCATCGGGCCTGGCGTACACCTCGTCGCCCGCCTTGAACTGGCGGACACGCGGTCCGGCGCGCACCACCACGCCGGCCACATCGTGCCCCAGGACGAACGGTGCGCGATACGGCAGGATGAGTTTGAACTCGCCATTTCGGATCTTGGCATCCAGCAGGTTCACCGCGGCCGCGTGAACCTGGATCAGCATCTCGTCGTCACGCAAGTCCGGCTCAGGCACGTCGGCGGCGCGCAAGCGCTCTTTTTTCCCATAGCGGTCCAGGATGAAAGCCTTCATGGGGTTCCCTTTTTGCAGGCAGAGCAGGCGACGAACCTGGCAGCATTGGCTGTCAGGCATTTTGAAATGATGGTCATCATACTTATGAGTAAAAAAAAGCCCGGTGATCTCACGCACCGGACGGGGCCAGACTCTTCAACGCGGCGCTGCACAGCGACTCCGACAGCGCCGAGTCATCGACGGCACGGGCCAGCACCAACGTGCCCACCATGGTGGCCACGGTCACCAACGCGCGCTCGTGGGCGCCAGGCTGTCCCCAATCGGGCGACTGACGGGCCACCAGATCGATCATCTCCTTGATGCGGAGCGTGGCCGCGCGACGCACTTCGGGCGATTGGCGCGGCATCTCGGAGCCCAGGGCGGACACCGGGCAGCCTGTCTCGATAGCCGCCAGATGCTCCTTGGACAGATAGACCTGCATCAGCGCTTGCAAGGACTGCTCTGGCGGCACGGCTGCGACGATGCGCGCAGCGGCGGCGTTGGCTTCGGCTCCGGCACGGTCTGCCGCTTCGGCCAGCATGGCTTCGCGAGACTCGAAATGGGCATAGAACGCACCGTGCGTCAAACCCGCCTCTTTCATGATGTCGGCCACGCCGGTGCCGTCATAGCCGCTGCGCCGGATGGCGCGCGCAGCGGCCTGCACGATGCGCTCGTGCGAAGCCTCTTTGGCAGCAGTTCGGCCATTGGTCTTTACTTTTCGCATGACGGCCATCATACATTTGTTTGCCCATTGCGCACTGGCAGGTGAAAAAGCGGCCGGATGCACACGGTCAGCACCCCGGGCCGACAGGAGCGGAAGTTTCCCGCTGTGCATAGAACTGAAGCAGGACTTCCACGGGATGCCGCAGACGCCGGTCGTCCATCCGCTTGGCCTGGCTGCGGCAGGAATATCCGGTGGCCAGGAACTCCGTCTGTCGCGCCGGCTCGGCGTTCAATATCGGACCCCACGATTGGGAGTAGATGAGGCGCGAGGTCTGCACATTCAGGCTTTCGTGTCCGTAGGTTCCCGACATGCCGCAGCAGCCACTGGCCCGCGGACTGAGCTTCAAACCGGCACGGGCGAAGACCTGGGGCCACAGCGCTGCGGCGGCGGGGGCGGTCGTTTTTTCGGTGCAGTGGTTCAGCAGCTGAAAGTCCCCCGAAAGAGATTCCGACGCCCGCGCGGGCAGCGCCTCCAGCAGCCATTCCTGCGCAAGCAGAACGCACGGCGGCTTTTGCAAAGACGGCAGCTTCGCGTATTCCTGGCGGTACACGAGCGTCATGGCAGGATCGAGACCAACCAGCGGCACGCCACACGACGCCAGAGCGCCAAGCATCTCCGCGTTTTTGAACGCCGTTCGATCGAAGGCCTGCAGAAAGCCCAGCACATGAAGCGGCTTGCCGTTGGGCATGAAAGGAGCCAGCCAGACCGTGTACCCCAGCCGGGACGCCAACTCGATGAACGCGGAAAACACGGGCGTCTCGAAATAACGCGTGAACGCGTCCTGCACCAGGATCACGGACCGGGCGCGTTGCGCGTCCGTCAGCGCGGCCAGCAACGATGGCGTGGCACAGCGCACGCCCCAGCGGCTCAACGTGGTCTGGAAGTCGAAGCGGCTGAGCAACGGGCTGTCCACCATGCCCGCATGGCGCTCGAGCATCCGGCGCACCAGCGTGTTGGACATGGCACCGTTGTAGAGCCGTGGAAGGCGTGCCAGATACGGCACGCTGAATTCGAGCGAGCCAATGAGGTAGTCCTTCAACGGCCTTCCATACCGCGTGTGATAAAGCGCCAGAAAGCGCGACCGAAAGTCAGGAACGTTGACCTTGACAGGGCACTGCCCCGCGCACGACTTGCACGCCAGGCAACCGGACATCGCCTCATACACCTCATGGGAAAAGTCGCGGGAGCGACCCGTTCCGTTGGTTGCGCGTTCGCGGCGGTTGCGCCAGCGCCTGGCCAATCCGGCCAGGAACGAGGGTTGCCGCGCAGCCACCGCCAGAACATCCACCCCCGCATGGCCCTGCAGGCGCAGCCACTCGCGCAGCAGCGAGGCACGTCCTTTCGGGGAGTGCCTGCGTTCGCGCGTGGCCTTCCATGACGGGCACATCGCGTCGTCCGGATCGAAGTTGTAGCAAGCGCCATTGCCGTTGCAATGGACGGCGCTGGCAAAGCTCTGCCACACCCGCTCATCGATCTGGCGATCGGCGTCGGCACGCAATGGCACCTCATCAATGCGCAGCAGCCGGGCACTCTGGCCTGCGGGCGTGGCAATCTTTCCCGGGTTGAGCTGGTTGTGCGGATCGAATGCCGCCTTGAGCGCCTGCAGTGCCGCATACAGGGGGCCGAAATACTTCGGCGCGTATTCGGAACGGACTCCCTTGCCGTGCTCGCCCCAGAGCACGCCACCGTATTTCAGGGTCAGCCCGGCGACCTCGTCGGAAATGGTGCGGATCAGCGCCGCATGGGCGGGGTTCTTCAGGTCCAGGGCGGGCCGGACGTGCAGCACACCCGCATCCACGTGGCCGAACATGCCATAGCTCAGCCCATGGCGGTCCAGCAATGCCCTGAACTCTTCGATGTAGTCGGCGAGCTTCTCTGGCGGCACGGCCGTGTCTTCGACGAAAGGCTGGGGCCGGGCCTCACCCTGCACGTTGCCCAGCAAGCCGACGGCGCGCTTGCGCATGGCATAGACCTTGTCGACGGCCGTGCGGCCCGATGCAATGGTGTGACCGATGCGGCTCACCGTGGGGTTGCGGGCGAGGTGCCCGATGAAGGCCGCCACGCGAGCGCGCACCTCGTCCGCCGAGTCCCCGCAGAATTCGACCAAGTTGATGCCACGCGTCGGTGCCGGGTCGGCCTGGGCAGGGAAGTATTGCGCCACGTCCTGACAGACGATGTCCTCCATCGCCAGCATCAAGACCCGCGAATCGACCGTCTCGATCGACAACGGGCGATGCTCCATCAACACCCGCGCATCGCGCAGCGCGTCCATGAAACTGGCATAACGCACATTGACCAGCATGGAATGGCGGGGGATGGGCAGCAGGCCGATTTCCGCCTCGACGACGAAGCCCAGCGAGCCTTCCGCCCCACACAAGACGCTGTTGAGGTTGAAGCGACCGCCGGGCTCTTTCAGGTGCGCCAGGTCATAGCCGGTCAGGCAGCGATTGAGCTTGGGAAAGCGCGCCTCGATCAGCTCGGCATGCTCCGTGGCGATCTGGTGCGCGCAGCGCCAGACATCGCCCACCAGGCCGCTTTCCTTCAATCGCAACGGCAGTTCCTCGGCATCCACTGAGCGACTGGCAAACCGCACGCCCCCCAGCAGGACCATGTCCAGCACCTGCACGTGGTCGCGGGTCTTGCCGTAGGTGCAACTGCCCTGGCCGCTGGCGTCGGTGTTGATCATGCCGCCGATCGTGGCGCGGTTGGACGTGGACAGCTCAGGGGCAAAGAACAGCCCGTGCGCCTTCAGCGCCGCATTCAACTGGTCCTTGACGACGCCGGCCTGCACCCGTGCCACCCGGCGCACGGGATCGATCCACAGGATCTGGTTGAGATGCCGGGAGATATCCACGGCGATGCCCCCGGTGAGGGATTGCCCGTTGGTGCCCGTGCCCCCGCCCCGCGGAGAAACCACCACCCGCCGGTGTTCCGGCCTGGCGAGCAGCTTCGCGAGTGTTTCGACGTCCACGGCATCTTGCGGGAAGACCACGGCCTGGGGCAGCCGTTGATAGATCGAATTGTCTGTGGCCAGAACGGTGCGGTCCGCGTACTGCGATGTGATTTCGCCCCGGAAACCCTCGGCGGCCAATGCCTGGAGAAAACGCGGGTAGTCACCGTCCAGCGGCGCCGGGGCGGGAATGATTGCAATCAATTTCAGGTCCTGCAATGACGAAAAGAAGCGCCCTGCCCCACGTGGCCCGTCAAGCGTTGAACGCGGCGCATCGAGAGGGCGAGAGGGCGCGGGAGCAGTGGCCTCGACAGGCCGGGTACGAACGGGCCTCACGCCAAAGCCCACGTTACGGCTCAGTCGGCTTTGAGCCGTCCCTGCTTGACCATTCGCGTGGCCAAAGCGACTTCGCCACTCACCAGCCGTTGCAGCGCAGCCCCCCCTCCCCCACCGGCTCGCTGCCCAGATCCCGGATCACGTTGGTGAACTCCGGCTGGGCCACCGATTTGGTCATCCATTCATGCAGGCTGGCGACGCTGGCGGAAGGCGTCGCCTTGGGCGCGAAGACCCCGACGAAGGTGGTCGCATCGAACACCGGCAAGCCCAGCTGGGCCTGCGTCGGCACGCTCGCGAGCAGCCCGCCCGCCTGCGGTCCCAGCACCATCACCGCGCGGAGCGCGCCACCCTTGATGTGCGGGGTGGAGCTGGTGATCTGATCGATCACCGCGTCGATCTGACCGCCCATCAGGTCCACCAGCGCCGGCCCCGATCCTTTGTAGGGCACCGCATTGACCTGGGCCTGGGCGGAATCCTCGAACTGGAGCAACGCCAGGTGGTTGGGAGAGCCCGGCCCCGCATGGCCGACCGTCACGCCCTGGCTCGTGGACTTCACCGCCTTGATGAAATCGGCCGCGGTCTTGAACCGTGGGTCGTTGGCACGCACGACCACGACGACCGGTGTGCGGCTGAGCACCGCCACCGGCACCAGGCTGTCGGCCTTGTAAGGCGTTTTGATGATCTCCGGAAGGGTGCCCAGTTGCCCCGGCGTTGCCACCAGCAAGGTGTGCCCGTCGGCCTCGGCGCGCGCCACCGTGCTCGTGCCGACGGCACCCCCGCCGCCCGCGCGGTTGTCCACGATCACGGACTGCCCGACCCACTTGGTCAACGGCACGCCCAGCGAGCGCGCGACGATGTCCACATTCCCGCCGGGCGCGAAGGGCACCACCAGCGTGATCGGTTTCCAGGGAAAGCGGTTCTGGGCCCCGGACGGGACAGCCATGGAACATGCCGCGAGCGATGCGGCGCCTTGCAAGAAGCCTCTGCGGCTGGATGGTGGATTGAACATGCCATGTCTCCTTTTAGAAAAATCAGTCTTCCCAATAAAGCCGGGTCGGGTTGTCGACCAGCGCCTTGCGCCTGATTTCCTCGGGAAACCAGTGGGTGATGAGGCCTGCCAGTTCCGCGCTGGCGATGGACGTGGCGTCGATGCCGGGGTGGGGCCAGTCCGATCCCCAGACGATGCGGTGGGGATTGGCCTGTACCAGGCTGTGCGCCAGTGGCAGCACGGCAGGGTCCACGCCGGACGCCGCCGCAGAGATCCGGTAGGCGCCCGAGAACTTGACCCAGGCGCACCCTTCCCGCATCAGGCTCCGCAGGCTCCGGATGCCCCGGCTGTCGATGTCGCTGCAGTCCGAGGGGTGGCCGAAGTGGTCCACCACCACGGTCATGCCGCTCTCGGCGAGGCCCTGGACGAGGCGGATGTCTTCATTGATGTCGACGAGCAACTGGATGTGCCAGCCCAGCCCTTTCACCCGATCGGCAATCGACTGCACGCTGGCGATGGAAACACCGCCGCTGAACAGCGCATTGCATCTCGCGCCCCGAACGCCCAGCCGGTGAAGTTCCTCCATCTCGGTGTCCGGCGTGTCTTCGAAGATCACCGCCACGCCGCGCATGCTGCCCGCGGCGGCGTCGCCCAATGTCCGCTTCAAGAGCGAGTGGTCGCGCCCGTACACGCTGGGCTGCACCAGAACGCACCGGTCCATTCCCAAAGGGCGGTAGGCAGACCAGTACTGCTCGATCGTGGCGGATGGCGGGGTGTAGGCACGCTCGGCGATGAATGGAAATTCGCCGGAGGATCCGAAGACGTGCAGGTGCGTGTCGCACGCCCCTTGCGGAAAGACTCTTTCTGTTGCACCGGGCAGCGCCTGATGGGCTGCGCCGTGGCGGTTTGTGATGGGCATGGATTCCAGACGGTCGGGTTGAACTGCTGACCGGATTGTTTTTGCCGCAGAGGTAGTTAGTCAAATTCATTACCATCATCATCAAGATGAACCAGATTCAACCCACTACCCATCAGGACCGCGCGGTCGTCAACCTGCGCAAAATCGATCTCAACCTGCTGGTGATGTTCGAGGCGCTGGTGGAGGAGCGCAGCGTGGCCAAGGCAGCGGCCCGGCTCAATCTGACCTCTTCCGCCGTCAGCCACGCACTGCGGCGCCTGCGCGAGCAGTTCAATGACCCGTTGATGCTGCGCACGGCAGAGGGCATGGTTCCCACCCCGGAGGCCGTTCGCCTGGCGACGCGTTTCCGCAAGGCTTTCAGCGAAATCGAGAACGCCATCGGCGTGGCCGGCGCGTTCGATCCCGCAACGGCGCGCAGAACGTTTCTTCTGCGCGTGTCCGACTACGTGGGGGTCCTCTTGCTCCCACGCCTGTGCACCGAGCTGCGTTCCGTGGCGCCCGGCATCAGCCTGTCGGTGCAGTCATTCGAGATGCGCCAGCCGTCGGACCGCGTCGAGTACGAAGGGGTGGAAATCAGGCTCTCGGTGTCGCGGGGGCACTCCGTTCTCTCGGCCTCGCGGCGCATCCTGGATGACCGCTGGATGGTGCTCATGAGAAAGGACCACCCTGCCGCCTCCACCCCGCTCACGCTGGAAAAGTACCTCGAACTGGGGCATCTCAAGGTGTCGGGGGTGGGCAGCAACATCCTGGACGAACTGCTGGCCGAACGCGGCCTGGCACGCCGGGTCATGGTGCAGGTGCCTACGTGGCAGGGCATGGTGCCGGTGATCGAATCCACCGACCTGATCGCGGCCATGCCGGCGCACTGGATGGACAGCGTGCTTTCCGGATCGAACTGCGTTGCCTTCCCCATGCCGCTGCCGGAACTGGCGCTGTCGATCGACGCCGTCTGGCATCCCCGCAACGACCACGATCCGGGGCACAAGTGGTTCAGGGAACTGATCCACCGGATCTTCCAGGACGCCCACCGCAAATCCCACGTGCAGGACTGACGGCGCGCCGCGGCGCTCGGCAAAGCCCGTGCTTGGGTGAAGCGGCCGCACTGGCCCGGTGACTCCCGCTCCCAGGCCCTCGCCCGGGCTCTGGGGCCTGCCTTCAGCGCTTGATGCCGAAGGCGCCGAGCATCTGCTCGGTCTGCTTTTGCATCTGCTCCTGCATCTGCGTGAAGATGGCCTGCGACTGGTCCACGTAGCTGCCCATGATGCCCTTGAACATGGGCGACTGCAGGTTCATGAACTGCGACCACATTTCGGGCGTGATGCCCTTGGACTGCTCGGCCATCTTGGCCTGGATGTCGGTGAACACCTGCACGTTCTTTTCCAGGTAGGCGCCCATGAAGCCCTGCATGGCGTGGCCGTAGAAACGGATGATGTTGGCCAGCACGGCCTCGGTGAACATGGGCGCGCCGCCGGCTTCCTCTTCCAGAATGATCTGCAGCAGGATGCTGCGCGTGAGGTCTTCGCTGGTCTTGGCATCGCGCACCACGACCTGCTCGCCCGCCATCACGAGTTGCTTGACCTCGGCCAGGGTGATGTAGGTGGAGGTGGAGGTGTCGTACAGCCGGCGGTTGGGGTACTTCTTGATGATCCTCTGCTGTGCGGTCGAGGGGGTTGGGGGGGACGTGGTTTCTGGCACAGCGGGCTCCTGGGGTGCGGGGCACCCATGATTTTGATCGTTTGCAGTGCAACCGATTTTAGGGAGCGCAGCAGCGCGCCCTTTCGCAGGATTACCCTGATGCGGCTTTGCCGCCTTGATCCACGTCAATCCGAGGCGGCGCAGATCGCATAAGATTCGCCGCTGCACCGTTTGCACCCCATCCTTGGAGGCCCCGTGTTCCCCCTTCGCCCTGCTCTGTTAGCGGCCCTGCTCCTGACAGCACAGGCACACGCGCAAACCGACGAACAATGGCTCACGATCCAGGGCTTTCCGGAAGACAAGACGGGTGACCTGGTGCAGATCAACCCCACGCAGATTCCCTGGCAGAACCAGTTCACCATGGAAGTGCGCGTATCGCGCAGCACCCAGCGCTCCAGCTACCGCAAGCACCCCTACCGCTCGTTCAAGGGCGTGGCCGTGATCGACTGCGGCACGCAAAAGGGGTGGTACCTGGCCCTGAACTACTACGCCGAGCCCGTGTGGCAAGGCCCCGTGACCGCGCGCGAGGAATTCAAGGAAGACGAGGCGCCGGTGTCCTTCGCCGGCATCCCCGGCGAGCCGGCGCGCAAGCTGATCACCGCCTCCTGCAAGAAGCGCTGAGCCGGCACGGCCAACCCCGCTCAGGCCAGCCCGAACGCCGTGCGCAGCGCCCGCGCCGCATCCGCATGCGCCTGGCGGGCTTCCGGGATCGCGCGGCCCATCTTGATGAACTCGTGCGTCACGCCTCGGTAGATCTCCAGATCGACCGCCACGCCGGCGGCGCGCAGCTTGTCGGCATACGCCACGCCTTCGTCCACCAGCGGATCGCATTCGGCCAGCCCGATCCAGGCCGGCGCCACGCCGTCGACGTCGGGCGCGTTCAGCGGGGCGAAGCGCCAGTCGTCGCGGTCCGCGGGCCCGCGCACGTAGTGGCCGAAGAACCAGGTGATCGCGGGCTCCTCCAGCACCAGGCCGTGGGCGAATGCAGCATGCGAGGGCGTGTCCTGGTGGGCAGTGCAGCCGGGGTAGAACAGCAACTGCAGCGCAAGCGGCAGGCCGGCATCGCGAGCCAGGATGGCATTGACGGCCGACAGCGTGCTGCCCGCGCTGTCGCCCCCGACGGCGATGCGCGCCGGGTCGGCGCCCAGTGCATGGGCCTGCGCCGCGAGCCAGGCCAGCGCATCCCACGCATCGTTGGAGGCCGTGGGAAACCGGTGCTCCGGCGCCAGCCGGTAGTCCAGCGACACCACCATGCAGCCCGCCAGGCGCGAAAGTTCCCGGCACAGCACGTCGTGCGTGGCCACGCTGCCGATGGTGAAGCCGCCACCGTGCAGGTACAGCAGCACCGGCAGCGGCGCGCCGCGCGTGGGGGCATACAGGCGGGCCGGCAAGGCATGGCCGTCACGGGCGGGGATGTGCAGGTCTTCCACGCGCTCGAGGGCGGCCTTGGGCACTTCGAGCACGCCGGCACCGGCCTCGTAGGCGGCGCGGGCCTCGGCGGGGGGCAGCGTGTGCAGGGGCGGCCGGCCGGCGCGCTCCATGCGGTCGATGACGCTGCGCATCTGCGGGGTGAGCCGGGCGGTAGATGGGGCGGAAGGTGTCACGGTCGCGGGCCACCCCGTGGGATGGCGGAAAAAGGGCCAAAAGGACAAGGGCCCGATCATCCCGCAACTCGGCCGTGGGCAGGCGGGGCCGGGTTATTCGCCCCCGGCCGGCGTTCCCGGCCCTCGCTCAACGGCAGCGCGTCACCGGAACGTCACGCGCACTGGCGCCGCGCCCGGCAGCCCGTCGAACGTGGCGGTGACCTCCAGCCCCGGCCGCGGCGGCAGCAGCGCGGAGAACGACCCCAGGCTCACGAGATCGCCCGGCTGCAGGGTGATGTCCTCCTTGGCCAGCGCCTCGGCCAGCCAGACGACAGCGTTGAGCGGGTGGCCCAGGATGTCGCTGCCCCTGCCGCCGCCCAGCCGCGCGCCCTGGCCATCGGTGAGCGTCACCGCCATGTTCTGGAGCGCGTCCACCATCGCATAGCGCTCCGCGCGCAGGCGCGGCACGGCAAGGGGGGCGCCAGCCACGCCCAGCCGCGCCCCCACGTTGATGGCTGCCACGCCGGCCCCGTTGAGCTGGGGCGGCGCCTGCACCAGCAGGTCGGGCAGCTCGATGAAAGGGATGACCTGGTCGATGTGCTCCAGCACCTCCATCGGCGTGCGCGCATGGTTGATGGCGGCGCTCTTGACGCGCACCAGCATGTCGGCCTCGAACAGCGGGCGGGCGCCGAACGCCGCATCCACCACGGCGCCGTCGCGCAGCACCATGCCTTCGTACAGCTTGCCCCACACCGGCTTGTCGGTGCCGAAGCGTTTTTGCACTGCGGGGTTGGTCAGCCCCGCCTTGTAGCCCACCACCCGGCCCAGGCGGTGCGCCAGCAAGGCATTGAACTTGGCGCGCGTGCAGGCGGCATCGGCATCGCTCAGGGGCGGCAGGTTGGCGGCGGGCGTCCTGCCCGAGTAATGGGCGGCCAGTTCGGCCACCTGGACGTCGCTCAGGCATTCGGCCTGGGCGGTTGTCGCAAAGGCGACCGCCAGCACGGCGGCGATGAGGGTTTGCTGCATGGCCATGGAAGGCTCCCGGTTGTAGATTGGCTGGCCGGCATGCTAACCACAACCGCGCCCTGGGCGCATCCTCGCAATCCACCATGGCCTTCATCTACTACGTCACCCAGATCCAGTTCGAATTCGGCGCCATCCAGCTCCTGAAACAGGAGTGCAACCGCGTGGGCATCACGCGCCCGCTCGTGGTGACCGACCCCGGCGTGAAAGCCGCCGGCGTGCTGCAGCACGCGCTGGATGCACTGGCCGGCGTGCCCGTGGCTGTGTTCGACCAGACGCCCTCCAACCCCACCGAAGCGGCCGTGCGCGCCGCCGTGCAGGTGTACCGCGACCACGGTTGCGACGGCCTCATCGCGGTGGGCGGCGGCTCGGCCATCGACTGCGCCAAGGGCATCGCCATCGCGGCCACGCACGAAGGGCCGCTCACGCACTACGCCACCATCGAGGGCGGCTCGCCGCGCATCACCGAGCGCGCCGTGCCGCTGATTGCCGTGCCCACCACCGCCGGCACCGGCAGCGAGGTGGCGCGCGGCGCGATCATCATCGTGGACGACCACCGCAAGCTGGGCTTCCACTCGTGGCACCTGGTGCCCAAGACGGCCATCTGCGACCCGGGCCTGACCCTGGGCCTGCCGCCCGCGCTGACGGCCGCCACCGGCATGGACGCGATCGCGCACTGCATGGAGACCTTCATGTCCTCGGCCTTCAACCCGCCGGCCGACGGCATCGCGCTGGAAGGCCTCACGCGCGGCTGGGCGCACATCGAACGCGCCACGCGCGACGGCAGCGACCGCGAGGCCCGCCTGAACATGATGAGCGCGAGCATGCAGGGCGCGATGGCGTTCCAGAAAGGGCTGGGCTGCGTGCATTCGCTGAGCCACAGCCTGGGCGGCGTGAACCCGCGGCTGCACCACGGCACGCTGAACGCGGTGTTCCTGCCCGCCGTGGTGCGCTTCAACGCGCAGGACCCCGCCGTGCAGAAAGACCGGCGCCTGGAGCGCATGGCCCACGCCATGGGGTTGGCGTCCGCGGGCGACATCCCCGAGGCCATCCGCGACATGAGCGCGCGGCTGGGGCTGCCCACGGGCCTGGCCACGATGGGCGTGACCGAGGCGCTGTTCGGCGACGTGATCGAAGGCGCCATGGCCGACCACTGCCACAAGACCAACCCGCGCG
This sequence comes from Acidovorax sp. BLS4, assembly GCF_032929295.1. NCBI lineage: Bacteria > Pseudomonadati > Pseudomonadota > Betaproteobacteria > Burkholderiales > Comamonadaceae > Acidovorax > Acidovorax sp. BLS4. Next base: position 1,724,145 of record NZ_CP136797.1, on the reverse strand, counting down.
AGGCGAGCGTGGACGACTACCGGGCGATGCTCGCCGAATCGATGTGAGCGTTGCGGCCGCGGCGGCCCGCCCTCAAAGCGGCAGGACCGCCGCCGGGTCGGGCCGGCGCAGCCATTCGGCGAACTCGTCGGCCAGCTGGCGGCTGGCCGACGTGGCCGCGCTCCAGGCGCGCACACGGGCGGTCAGGTCGCTGCCGTAGTGCAGAAAATCGTTGCGATCGGGCAGCTTGGCGTTCGGCAGCGTGCGCACCCAGTCGGGGTGCGGCGACAGCACCACCATGCGGTCCAGCGCGGGCGTGGCGCGGTGGCGCCAGCGCAGGCCCTTGTCCAGCCAGCCGGGCACCACGCTCTGCTGGAAGTGCGGGTACAGCACCAGGGCGCCAGGGGGGTCTGAACGTTTTTGGCCTCCAGCACAATCAACACTAGGGCATATCGCTATATTTTTTATAGCATCCATCGGCTCGATGTCCGCCAGCGGCCGGTAGCGCAGATGCAGGTGGTAGTCGGTCAGGCCCCCGTCCCAGTAGGCACCGGCCGGCGCGCCCGGAATGTCGTGCACCGCCTGCAGCACGAAGGGGATGGAGCAGCTGGCCTGCAGCGCCGGCAGGAAGTTGGCCCCGGTCAGCGCCACCTGCCGCGTGGGGTAGTCAGTGGTGGCGAACGGCAGCGGCGCCATGGCGGCCCCGGGGGCATCGCCGGCCGGGCCGGAGAACACCACCCGCTCCAGCCACCACCCCAGCGCGCGGCGGTGCACCGCGTTGGCGGCGAACGCTCCCAGGTAGCCGAGCGGCGTGGCCAGCCGGCGTTCGCGCGAAAGCAGGTGCCGCCCCCGCGAAGTCACGATGTGCAGCCGCCAGCGCGGGTGCGCGAGCAACGGCCCCACCTGCGCGCCGTAGAAGCCGCGCAGCCCCTGCCCGAACTGCGTGCTCACCTGCGCAGCCGTGGGGCGCTGGCGGCCGGGCGGCGGCGCGTAGTGCTGGTGGATGTAGGCGTGCTCCAGCCGCTCCAGCGCGGCCTCGGGCGAGTCCAGGCAGGCCGTGGCCATGCGCCACGCGCCGATCGAGGCGCCCACCAGATGCACCGGCTGGGTGGAGCCCTGCAGCCAGTGCCCGAACACGAAGCGGTCCAGCGGCCCGAGGACCAGCCCCTTGGGTCCGCCGGCCGCGGCCGGAATGACGCCGATGTCGGCGGGCTGCAGGCCGTGCCGGGCGATGTGCGCCCGCGCCAGCGGCCCTGCGTGGATGCGCAGCGCCTTCATCGGCCGGGGCACCGGCGCGCCGCGGCGCTCACACGTAGTCGCCCGGGTCGGGGCGCACGGTCCAGTCGATCGGGTCCTGCTGCAGCACCATGTCGATATCGAGCCCCAGCGCCAGCCCGACTTCGCCGGGAAAGGACACCGCCAGCTCCTTCTCGCCCAGCGCCGCCTCGCGGGCCCGCACGCGCCAGGCGGCCAGGTGCAGCACGCCGGCCAGCGGCTCGTACACGCTGTTCTCGAACGGCGCGCTCTGGTACTGCAAGGCATCCACCACCACCTGCGGCAACTGCCAGCGGCGCGCCATGCCGGCGCTCACCTGCGAATAGCAGTAGCCCAGCAGCCGCTGCTCCAGCTTGGAGCGGCGCGGATCGAAGGGGCCGACCAGCCGGTTGATGGCCTGCACGCGGTCCGGATTGCCCAGGTGCAGCAGCAACTCGCCCACGCCGTGGAGCAGGCCCGCGGTGTATGCCGCGATCTGGTTGTGGTGCACGCTGCCGGCCAGCGACCGCGCCAGCTTGGCGGTGTGCAGGCTGTAGCGCCAGAACTGCTGCAGGTTGACGCCCGGCACCGACCGCGAGGTCGTGCCCAGCGGCGCGGACGCCACCAGCGTGCGCAGCTGCTGCACGCCCAGCAGCGACAGCGCCTCGGGAATGCCGCTGATCTGCTGCTGGGCCTGGAACGTGGGGGAGTTGGCCTCTTCCAGCAGCCGCGCGGCCATGGCCGGGTCGGTGCCGAAGAGCTGGGTGACGCGGCGCAGGTTGGGCTCGGGCGCCGCCAGCTCGTTCATCAGCAGCGCCACCGCGCGCGGCACGCTCGGCAGCGCGACGGGAATCCCCAGCAGGGCGATGAGCTCCATGGAACGGCCGGAAGTAAGGTTCCGGCGATTATCCACGCAACTTTTACCGCTTATTACCTTGCAGCTTGGCGAAGGCCGAGGCCATGGCCGACGGGGGGGCGGGCTCGTTGCTGCGGCGCGGTGCCGCATGCTGGCCCCGCCCCGCCCCTTCGAACCGGTTGTCGCGGGGCGCACCCCGGTCGCCGCCGCTGCGCGGGGGCGCTGCATCGAGCTTCATGGACAGGCCGATGCGCTTGCGCTCCACGTCCACCTCCATGACCTTCACCTTCACGATGTCGCCGGTCTTGACCACCTCGCGCGCATCGTTGACGAACTTGTGGCTCAGCTGGCTCACGTGCACCAGGCCGTCCTGGTGCACGCCCAGGTCGATGAACGCGCCGAACTGCGCCACGTTGCTCACCGTGCCCTCCAGGACCATGCCTTCCTTCAGGTCCTTGATGTCTTCCACGCCGTCGTTGAAGCGCGCCACCTTGAAGTCCGGGCGCGGGTCGCGGCCGGGCTTCTCCAGCTCGCCCAGGATGTCCTTGACCGTGATGACGCCGAACTTCTCGTTGGCGAACAGCTCGGGCTTGAGCGTCTTGAGCATGTCGGCCCGGCCCATGATCTCGGCCACGGGCTTGCCGGTCTTTTGCATGATCTGCTCGACCACGGGGTACGTCTCGGGGTGCACGCCCGTCATGTCCAGCGGGTTCTCGCCGCCGCGGATGCGCAGGAAGCCCGCGCTCTGCTCGAAGGTCTTGGCGCCCAGGCCCGACACCTCCATGAGCTGGCGGCGGCTCTTGAACGCGCCGTTGGCCTCGCGCCAGCGCACCACGGCCTTGGCCACGCTGCCCGACAGGCCCGACACGCGGCTGAGCAGGGGCACGCTGGCCGTGTTCAGGTCCACGCCCACCGAGTTCACGCAGTCCTCCACCACCGTGCCCAGCGTGCGGGCCAGCTCGCTCTGGTTCACGTCGTGCTGGTACTGGCCCACGCCGATGCTCTTGGGGTCGATCTTGACCAGCTCGGCCAGCGGGTCCTGCAGGCGCCGCGCGATGGAGGCGGCGCCGCGCAGGCTCACGTCCACGTCGGGCATTTCCTGCGAGGCGTATTCGCTGGCGGAATAGACGGAGGCGCCGGCCTCGCTCACCACCACCTTCTCGATGGCGCGCTCGGCCTTGGCGGCCAGTTTGATGAGGTCGGCGGCCAGCTTGTCGGTTTCGCGGCTGGCGGTGCCGTTGCCGATGGCGATCAGGTTCACGCCGTGCTTTTCGGCCAGCTTGGCCAGCGTGTGCAGCGAGCCTTCCCAGTCGCGGCGCGGCTCGTGCGGGAACACGGTGGCGGTCTCCACCAGCTTGCCGGTCGCATCCACCACCGCCACCTTCACGCCGGTGCGGATGCCTGGGTCCAGCCCCATCACCACGCGCGGGCCGGCGGGCGCGGCCAGCAGCAGGTCGCGCAGGTTGTCGGCGAAGACCTTGATGGCGACCTTCTCGGCCTCGTCGCGCAGGCGGGCGAACAGGTCGCGCTCGGTGGAGAGGGAGAGCTTCACGCGCCAGGCCCAGCCCACGCATTTGCGCAGCAGGTCGTCGGCCGCGCGGCCGGCATGGCTCCAGCCCAGGTGCAGGGCGATCTTGCCCTCGGCGATGCTGGGCTTTCCGGGCTCTGGCTCGACGGGCAGGACCAGCTTGGCCTCCAGGATTTCGAGCGCCCGGCCGCGGAACACGGCCAGCGCGCGGTGCGAGGGCACGCGGCCGATGGGCTCGTCGTACTCGAAGTAGTCGCGGAACTTGGAGACCTCGGGATCGGCCTCGTTCTTGCCCTCGACCTTCTTGCTGCGCAGCAGGCCCTCGGCCCACAGCCATTCGCGCAGCGACTGCACCAGCACCGCGTCTTCGGCCCAGCGCTCGGAGAGGATGTCGCGCACGCCGTCGAGCACGGCCGGCACGGTGGAAAAGTCGGCACCCGGCTTGCCATCGTCCAGCACCTCGGGGGGGCGGGTGAACGCGGCGGCCTCGGCGGCCGGGTCCAGCGTGGGGTCGGCGAAGAGCTTGTCGGCCAGCGGCTCGATGCCGAACTCGCGGGCGATCTGGCCCTTGGTGCGGCGCTTTTGCTTGAAGGGCAGGTAAAGGTCTTCCAGTTCCTGCTTGGTCGGTGCACCCGCGATGGCGGCGCGCAGCGCGTCGGTCAGCTTGCCCTGCTCGTCGATGGCCTTGAGCACCGCGGCGCGGCGGTCTTCCAGCTCGCGCAGGTACGACAGGCGGGCCTCCAGCTCGCGCAGCTGGATGTCGTCCAGCCCACCGGTCACTTCCTTGCGGTAGCGCGCGATGAAGGGCACCGTGGCGCCCCCATCGAGCAACTCGACGGCGGAGGCCACCTGCTGCTCGGTGACCCGGATTTCTGCGGCAATCTGCCGGATGATCTTCTGCATGCTGAAAACGCGCCCGAGGGCTCGGCTTTGGAAAAGCGGGCGAGTGTGCCACAGGCCTTCCCGGCCCTTGTTTCAGTCCGCACCGCCCCCTGCCCCGTGCCTTGCGTGGCGGCCCGGCCGGCACCGGGCGACATTCCATCCCAGGGAAGACCTGTAGGCGCGGCAGCCCTGCGCGCTTGTACGATCCCCAGGCACTCCCATCGCCCGCCCAGGACCGGGCGGCGATGGCGACCACCGCTGCATGGAATGCCCCTTGCATCAGGACAGCCCGGGCATCCGCTTTCCGTGCCTGCAAGGCGCCTTCGCACCCAGCGATGCGCACGTTCCCGGTGCATGGCACGGCAACGCGGGCCGAAGTGGGGCTGCAGGGCCCCGCGACGGCCAGGCGATGCACGGCACGGCCTGCAGCGGGCCCGGCTGGTTTTCCCCTTGGTTGATCGACGATTGAAGGACTGACGATGGCACGAATTTCCCGCACTTCCCTTCGCACCCGGCTCGGCGCCACCGCCCTGGCGGTCCTGGGCGCCTGCGCCGGCCTGCCGGCAGCGGCCCAGCAGGCGGCCACCCCCATCAAGGTGGGCATCGCGCTGGACATCTCCGGCCCGTTCGCCGCCTTGGGGGCCGAGGCGCGGGACGGCTTCGCGCTGGGCATCAAGCAGCTGGGCGGCAAGCTGGGCGGCCAGCCCGTGCAGTTCGTGCAGACCGACATGGCCGGCAGCCCCGACCAGGCCAAGCAGCTGGTGGACCGCTTCGTGCAACGCGAGAAGATCGACCTGTTCACCGGCCCCATCGCCTCCAACGTGGCGCTGGCCGTGGCGCCCACACTGTTCGCCGCCAAGGTGCCCTACCTGTCGAACAACGCGGGCCCCAGCCAGCTGGCGGGCGCGCAGTGCAACCCCTACTTCTTCGGCACCGCCTACCAGAACGACCAGTACCACGAGGCCGCCGGCCAGTTCGCGGCCGACCGGGGCTTCAAGCGCATGGTGCTGATCGCGCCCAACTACCCCGCCGGCAAGGACGGGATCAACGGCTTCAAGCGCAAGTTCAAGGGCACGGTGGTGGACGAGATGTACACCAAGCTCGGCCAGATCGACTACGCGACCGAGCTGGCGCAACTGCGCGCCGCCAAGCCCGAGGCCGTGTACTTCTTCCTGCCCGGCGCCATGGGCATCAACTTCATCAAGCAGTTCGTGGGCGCGGGCCTGTCCAAGGACATCACGCTGGTGACCAGCGGCTTCTCGGCCGACGAAGACGTCATCAGCGCCGTGGGCGAACCCATGCTGGGGCTGTTCAACACCTCGCACTGGGCGCACGACCTGGACAACCCGGCCAACAAGGCCTTCGTGGCCGCGTTCCGCAAGGAGTACGGCGGGCGCTACCCGTCCATCTACGCCGCGCAGGCCTTCGACGTGATCACCGCCATGGACTCGGCCGTCAAGGCCGTGGGCGGCAAGGTGGCCGACCGCGATGCATTGATCAAGGCGCTGGCCAAGGCGCAGTTTCCTTCGTTGCGCGGCAACTTCCGCTACGCCAACAACCACTACCCGGTGCAGAACTTCTACCTGCGCACCATCGGCAAGGACGCCGAAGGCCGCGTGACCAACAAGACCATCAAGACGGTGCTGGAAAACTATGGGGATGCGTTCTCGGCCCAGTGCGGTATGAAATAAGCCCCCCCTGAGTCGCTTCGCGCCTTCCCCCCGGAGGGGGGACGCCGCCAGCGCGGCGGGGCGGCCCTTGCGCGGCGGCTGCTGGCCTGGGGCCGCGCCCGTTTTGAAAGGCAGCGCGCGTCGCGTGCGGACATGGAACCCTGAAATGACATCGAACCCCTCCTCATCCACTGGGGCTGCGCCATGAATCCGATCCTCGTCTTCGAACAACTGCTCAATGGCGCGGGCTACGGGCTCATGCTTTTCCTGATCGCGGCGGGGCTCACCCTGGTCTTCGGGATCATGGACGTGATGAACCTCTCGCACGGCTCGCTGTTCATGGTGGGCGCCTACGTGGCGGCCACGGTGCATGTGCAGAGTGGCTCGTTCGCCGTGGCGGTGCTGGTGGCCGTGGCCGTGACGGTGGCGGTGGCGGCGCTGCTGGAGGTGACGCTGATGCGCCGCCTCTACGGGCGCGACCACCTGGCCCAGGTGCTGGCCACCTTCGGCGTGATCCTCGTGGCGGACGATGCCGTGAAGATGGTGTGGGGCCCCTCCCCCGTCATGGCGCCCACGCCGGCCTGGCTCTCGGGGCCGGTGGAACTGTTCGCCGGCCTGCCCTACCCGTCGTACCGCCTGGTGGTGCTGGGCGCGGGCGTGCTGGTGGCGGGTCTGCTGTACCTGCTGGTCAACCACAGCCGCGTGGGCATGCTGGTGCGCGCGGGCGCGTCGGACCGCTGGATGGCCGAGCTGATGGGCGTGCGCGTGCGGCGCGTGTTCTGCGGCATCTTCGTGCTCGGTGCCGCCCTGGCGGCCCTCGCGGGCGCGCTCATGGGGCCGCTGATGGCGGTGCAGGTGGGCATGGGCGAATCCATCCTGATCCCCGCGCTGGTGGTGATCGTCATCGGCGGCATCGGCTCGGTGCGCGGCGCCTTCGTGGCGGCCCTGCTGGTGGGCCTGGTGGACACCATCGGCCGCGCCTTCCTGCCGCTGCTGCTGCGCGCCACCCTGCCGCCCGCCGTGGCCGCCGACTTAGGGCCGTTGTGCGCCGAGGTGGCCATGTACGCCCTGATGGCGGCGGTTCTGAGCTTTCGCCCCGCGGGGCTGTTTTCTGCCAAGGCCTGAGCGACATGTCTGCTGCATCCCTGACTTCCTCTTCCCCGCCGCAGCGCCCTGCCGCCGCGCGCTGGCGCGGCGCGCTGCTGCCGCTGGCCCTGCTGGCGGCGCTGGCGGTGTTTCCGCTGGTGGCATCGGCCCTGGGGCTGGATTTTTACATCGGCTTCGTGCGCCGGGTGCTGGTCGTGGCCCTGGCCGCCGCCAGCCTGAACTTCATCATGGGCTTCGGCGGCATGGTGGCGCTGGGGCATGCGGGCTTCATGGGCGTGGGCGCCTACACGGTGGTGGTGCTCAGCGACGCGGGCGCCACCTCGGCCTGGGTGGTGTGGGGCGCCGCCATGGTGCTGGCCGCGCTGGCCGCAGCACTGGTGGGCGCCATCTCGCTGCGCACCCAGGGCGTGTACTTCATCATGATCACGCTGGCCTTCGCGCAGATGCTGTACTTCGTGTTCGTCTCGCTGCGCAGCTACGGCGGGGACGACGGCTACACCCTGCCCATGCGGCCCGTGCTCGGCCTGGGCCTGGACGCCACGCACGAGCCCACCCTGTACTGGGTGGTGCTGGCGCTGGTGGCGCTGGTGCTGTGGTGGCTGGACCGGGCCACGGCCTCGCGCTTCGGCGCGGCGCTGGCGGGCATCCGCGACAACGCGACGCGCATGCGCGCGCTGGGCTATCCGGTGTACCTGCTGCAGCTGGCCGCCTTCACCCTGGCCGGCGCGGTGGCGGGCCTGGCGGGCGCGCTGCTGGCCACCGGCAACAGCTTCGTGAGCCCGGCGATGATGCACTGGACGCAGTCGGCCACGCTCATCGTGATGGTCGTCATCGGCGGCCTGGGCCGGCGCTGGGGCGGGCCGCTGGGCGCGGCCGTGTGGCTGGCGCTGGAAGAGGCGCTCAAGCTCCACACCGACCACTGGCACATGCCGCTGGGCCTGCTGCTGATCGCCACCGCGCTGTACGCGCCCAGGGGCCTGGCCGCGCTGGCGGACCTGCGCGCAAGGAGCGCGCGATGAGCCTGTTCCAAGTGCAGGGCCTGGTCAAGCGCTTCGGCGGCCTGCTGGCCACCGACCACGTGGACCTGAGCGTGGCGCACGGCGAGGTCCACGCCCTCATCGGCCCCAACGGCGCGGGCAAGACCACCCTGGTCCACCAGATCTCGGGCCTGCTGGCGCCCGACGCAGGCCGCGTGCTGCTCGACGGTGACGACATCACCGCCCTGCCCATGCACCGCCGCGTGGCCAAAGGCCTGTCGCGCTGCTTTCAGGTGACGCGCATCTTCCCGGCCCAGACCGTGCGCGACAACCTGCTGCTGGCTGTGCAGGCGCACAGCGGATCGAGCTTTCGCTTCCTGCAGCCGCGCTCGCAGGCGCACGGGCTGTACGAGGCCGCCGACCGGCTGGCCGAGCGCGTGGGCCTGCAGGGCTGCATGGACGGCATCGCCGGCGCCCTGCCCCATGGCGCCCAGCGCACGCTGGACGTGGCCCTCGCCCTGGCCTGCGCGCCCAAGCTGCTGCTGCTCGACGAACCCATGGCCGGCATGGGGCCGGAGGAATCGCAGCAGATGGTGCAGCTGATCGACAGCCTGCGCCGGGACATGGCCGTGCTGCTGATCGAGCACGACATGGAGGCCGTCTTCCGCCTGGCCGACCGCATCTCGGTGCTGGTGTACGGCCGGGTGCTCACGGCCGGCACGCCCCATGAGATCCGCAGCAACGCCGAAGTGCAGGCCGTGTACCTGGGCACCGAAACCCTGGAGGCCGCACCATGAGCACGCCCACGCCTTCGATGCACCATGGGTCCGCGCCCGTGGCCGAGCCCCTGCTGAGCTGCCAGGGCCTGGAGGCCGGCTACGGCGTGAGCCAGGTGCTGTTCGGCATCCACCTGGACATCGCCGCGGGCGAAGTGGTGTCCCTGCTGGGCCGCAACGGCATGGGCAAGAGCACCACCATCAAGACCCTGGTGGGCGCACTGCGCCCCACGGCCGGCGCCATCCGCTTCGCGGGCCAGGCCATCGGGGCGATGAAGAGCGACGCCATTGCCCGCCTGGGCCTGGCCATCGTGCCCGAGGGCCGCCACGTGTTCCCCAACCTCAGCGTGCGCGAACACCTGCTGGCCTTCGCCAGCCACCGCAGCGGCCTGGGCGAGCCCTGGGACCTGCAGCGCATCTACGGCGTGTTCCCACGCCTGCAGGAACGCGAGCACCACCTGGGCCACCAGCTGTCGGGCGGCGAGCAGCAGATGCTGGCCATCGGCCGCGCGCTGTCCACCAACCCGCGCCTGCTGATCCTGGACGAAGCCACCGAAGGCCTGGCCCCGGTGATCCGCGAGGAAATCTGGCGGTGCCTGGCCACGCTCAAGGCCGCGGGGCAGACCATCCTGGTGGTGGATAAGTACGTGCACCGCCTCATGGGCCTGGCCGATCGGCACGTGATCCTGGAGCGCGGGCGCGTGGTGTGGCAAGGGGATTCCGAGGCGCTCAATGCGGATCGGGGGCTGTGGGCGCGGTACCTGAGCGTGTAGGCTGGGCCAGCTGGCAGGCCTATACCGGCCGCAGGGCGCATACCGCTTCGTGGCATTGGGGCGCACCTTCGGCACGGAGCCGGTGCAGGACGGCGAGACCGACGACCTTGATGGAACGCGCCCCGGGCTGGTGTATAGCGCGCAGTGAGCGCGGGGGGCATCCCTAAAATGCACAGACCACCGCCACGCCGCCACCACCAACGCCTGCGCTTCTAAGACCATGACGCCCTTCCCCTATCCGGTCCGCACCGAATGCCCGCCCGGCGCATGCGTGTGCGACCGCGATGCGCTGCTGCAGGCGCCGAGCGGCGACTTGCGCGTGCTGCGCCTCACGCGAGAAGAGGAAAAGCGGCTCATAGACCGGCTGGAGAACCTGGGCAGCCTGGGCGAACTGCGCCGCATGCAGGACCGGCTGGAAGCGCAACTGGGCATCCGCCTGAGCATCACTACCAGCCCCAACGAGGTCCGCAGCCTGCGCGGCATCGCCATCCTGGTGCTGGAGCAGCGGGGGCTGTGCCGCAAGACCCGGCAGGCCATTCCTGCAGCGATCAAGAAGAGCATGGACCGGCACCCCGACATCGCCTATGAGTTGCTCAACGAAGGGGGGCTGTTTTCGGGCGAGTGACGGGCGGTGCCCCGGCTGCCGCCGCTTCGGCGCCGAAACGAAAGGAAACCGTCCAGGCCCTGGAAGAACGCGCCACAGCCCCCCACATCGACACGGTGCAGGGCGCGCATTCCTGCCTTGTATCCTGCCTTCCGCGCGCCCGCTCATCGACTCCCTGCCCTCCATGCAAGACGATCTTTTCGGCGACCTGCCCGCTCCCCCCGAGCCCCCCGCTGCGGCGCCCGCCAAACGCCCTGCCCCATCGGCCGAGCCCACCGAGGCCAAGGCCCCTGCCGTGCGCCGCAGCGGCACGGTGCAACCGGCGGCCTGGGACGACGACCTGCGCGCACTGGCCGCGCGGCTGCCGCCCCGCTTGCGCATGGGCACGTCGTCGTGGACCTACCCCGGCTGGAAGGGCTTGCTGTGGGAAGGCGAGCATTCGGAGCAGACACTTTCCAAAAACGGCCTGTCGGTGTATGCCCAGCACCCGCTGATGCGCACGGTGAGCATCGACCGCAGCTTCTACCGGCCGCTCACGGTGAGCCAGTACGAGCGCTACGCCTCGCAGGTGCCGCATGACTTCCGCTTCGTGGTGAAGGCGCCCAGCCTGGTGACCGATGCGCTGGTGCGCGGCGAGGACGGGCGCGGGCGCCAGGCCAACCCGGCGTTCCTGGATGCCGCACTGGCGACGCAGGAGTTCGTGGCGCCCGCGCTCGAAGGCCTGGGCGCCAAGGTGGGTGCGCTGGTGTTCCAGTTGAGCCCGCTGCCGCTGGCGCAGCTCGACCGGCTGCCGCAGGTGCTGGAGCGCCTGCGCACCATGCTGCTCGCGCAGCCGCCACTGGCGCCCACCGCGCCGGACGGCGTGCTGGCCGTGGAGGTGCGCGATCCCGAGTGGCTGTCGCCCGAGTTCATGCCGCACTTTGCCGCCGTGCTGCGCGAAGCCGGCGCCACCTACTGCGTGGGGCTGCACGCCAAGATGCCGCCGCTGGCGGAGCAACTGCATCTGCTGCGCCGGCTGTGGCCCGGACCGCTGGTCTGCCGCTGGAACCTGAACCCGGTGCATGGCGCCTATGGGTACGAAGACGCCGAAAAGCTCTACGCCCCCTATGACCGCATCCTGCACCCGGCCCCCGAGGTGCACGACGTGCTGGCGCGCACGATCGCGGGGGTGACCGGGGCGGGCCAGAATGCCTTCGTCACGGTCAGCAACCATGCCGAAGGGTGCGCGCCCCTCACCCTGCGCACGCTGGCGGAGCGGGTGGCGCCCCTGGAATAGCGCGACGGCTCACGCGGCCGACCATGCCCCAAACGAAATGCTATTAATTCAATAGCACAATGCCCTAGTATCGATTGCGCTGGCGGCCTAAAAGGCCAAAACCGGATTCAGGCATGCGCCGTGGCGCCATGCCGCAGCCGCATCACGCTGCACACGCCCGCCAACGCCGCGCAGCCGGCCGCCGCCATCAGCGCCACCGATTCGCCCTGCCCGTCGTGCTGGCCCCAGATCGCGAAGATGCCCGCCAGCAGCACGGCGCCCAGGGTCTGCCCGGTCAGACGCGCGGTGCCCAGCATGCCGCTGGCCGCGCCCGAACGGTGCAACGGCGCCGAGGCGACGATGGTGTGGTTGTTGGGCGACTGGAACAGCCCGAAGCCTGCCCCGCACAAAAGCATGCGCCACGCCACGTCGAACACGCCCGGCTGCGGCGGCAGCACGGCCAGTGCGACCAGCCCGCAGGCGAACACCGCCATGCCGACGCCGCCCAGCAGGCCATCCGCGAAGCGGCCGATGAGCCGTCCCGCGAATGGCGCCACCACCACGATGGCCAGCGGCCAGGCGGTGATGAGCAGGCCCGCCTCGAAGTGCGACCGGCCCTGCGCCTCCAGCAACAGGAACGGCAGCGACAGAAAGGCCAGCATCTGCGCGCAGAAGGCCCCGACCGACGCGCCCATCGACAGCGCGAACACCGGGATGCGCAGCAGGTCCACCGGAAACAGCGGCACGGCCACGCGCCGCTGCCGCCGCAGGTACACCCAGCCCACCGCAACGCCGGCCAGCAGCAGCGCCCAGCCCAGCGGGGCCGCCGCACGCGAGGCCTCGCCCCGCACGCCGAGCTGCTCGCCACCGATGAAGATCAGCGCGAACATGAGGATGTTCAGCGTCACGTCCAGCACCGTCAGCCGCGCGCCGGTGTGCGTGCTGGGCGGATTGAACGGTAGCGCGCGCCGCCCCAGCCACAGCGTGAACAGGCCCAGCGGCAGGTTCAGCGCGAACAGCCAGGGCCACGATGCGAACGACAGGATGGCCGCCGCCACCGAGGGCCCGGCCATCGACGAGGTGGCCACGACCAGCGAGTTGATGGCCATGCCCCGGCCCAGGTGTGCGCGCGGATAGGTCAGGCGCACCAGCGCGGCATTCACGCTCATGATGCCCGCCGCACCCAGCCCCTGCACCGCGCGCGCCACCACCAGCGCGGGGAGTGATGTGGCCAGCATGGCCCCGAGCGACGACACGGCGAACAGCGCCATGCCCAGCAGGTACACGCGCCGGTAGCCGATGCGCTCGCCCAGCGAGGCGAGCGGCAGCAGCATGACCAGCGTGGCGATCTGGTAGGCGTTGACGACCCAGATGGCCTGCGCCGCGCCCGCGTTCAGTTCGCGCGCGATACCAGGCAGCGCGAGGTTGACGATGCTGCCGTCCAGCACCGCCACGGCCAGTCCGAGGATGATGACCAGCATGGCCCGCGCACGGTCGCGCCCCGGCAGCCCGTCGGAGGCGGTGGGCGCGCCCTGCCCCGCGGCGGCGGCGCCCGGACCGGGGCTCAAACCCGCGCCTCCACCGGTCCGGCGGCATGCGGGCCCGCCAGGGTGATCCAGGTCAGCGCCACGCCCACCAGCGCGCCTGCGGCCATGCCGATCACCATGGGCAAGGGCTGTCCATTGGCGAACAGGCCGACGATGCCCATGGCGGCCGCACCCGTCAGCATCTGCAGCGTGCCCAGCAGGGCCGAGGCGGTGCCGGCGATGGCGCCGTGCTGCTCCAGCGCCAGCACCGACGTGGTGGGAATCACCAGCCCCATGAAGGCGCTGGATACGAAATACAGCGCGATCAGCACCGCCAGCTGGTCACCGCCCAGCAGGTAGTAGGCCAGCAGCAGCACCATGACCACGCCCGCCGCGCTGGCCGCCACCTTGACGAGCGGCACCAGGCCGAACCGCTGGCCCAGCAGGCCGGTGAACTGGGACGAGCCGATGAAGGCCGCCGCGTTCAGCGAGAACGCCAGGCTGTACTGCGTGGGCGTGAGCCCGTAGTGGTTGATGAGCACGAACGGCGAGCCCGCCAGGTAGACGAAGAACCCCGACATGGCGCAGCCGCCGATGAAGACCAGGCCCAGGTAATGGCGATCGCGCAGCAGGAGCCCGTAAGCCCGCAGGGCGCTGCCCAGGCTGCTTTCCACCCGGTCGGCAGCGGGACGCGTCTCGCGCAGCGCGCCATGGACCAGCGCCAGCCCTGCGATGGCGGCCACCGCCACCACCCAGAACACGCCGCGCCAGCCGGTGAGCGCGATGACGCCGCTGCCCGCGAGCGGCGCGAGGATGGGCGACACGCTGAACACCAACATCAGCAGCGCCATCAGGCGCGCGGCATCGGTGCCGGTGTGCAGATCGCGCACCACGGCGCGCGGAATGGCCATCCCGGCGGCGGCGCCCAGGCCCTGCAGGAAGCGCAACGCCACGAGCGTCTCGATCTCGGTCGCGAGGGCGCAACCCACGCTCGCCGCGGTGAACAGCAGCAGCCCGAAATACAGCGGCGGCTTGCGCCCCACCATGTCAGATACGGGGCCGTAGAACAGCTGCCCCGCCCCCAGCGCCAGGAAGAACGCCGTCAGGCTCCACTGCACGGCGCCGACCTGCGCGCCCAGGCTGCGCCCGATGTCGGGAAGCGCCGGCAGGTACATGTCGATGGCAAAGGGGCCGATGGCCGAAAGAAGGCCCAGAACGAGGGCGGCGCGGAGGAAGGGCGAAGGAAACATGGGCCCGATTGTCGCCAACGGCGGCATCCGCCGCTCGGGCGCCCGATTGGCCGGCGGCCGGGCGCGGTCTTGCCCCGGAGCACCCGGCCTATTTGAGGTAGGAGCGCAGCGCCGAGGCCACCGCCGCCACGTCCTGCGCGCGCTGCTGTGCGGGGGTAGCAGGGTCGCCCAGGTGCTGAACGATGTGGCCTTCCAGCACCTGCGCCATCAGGCCATTCACCGCGCCGCGAACGGCCGCGATCTGCTGCAGCACCGCCATGCAGTCAGCCTCCTGTTCCAGCGCCCGCTCGAGGGCCGCCGCCTGGCCCTGGATGCGCCGCACGCGGGCCAGGAGCTTCTTTTTTCCGTGGATGGTATGGGCCATGGCCGGATTGTACGAAGGGCTGAAAATATACTGGGGTACAGTATCTTCCACCATGACTTTCATGAACCAAAACCCTTCCGCCAACGCCCCCCTCGCAGCCGACTGGCAGCACCCCCATGTCTTCAGCCACGGCAATCCCCTGGCCGAGCGCAACACCCGCTGGGCGGTGGCACTGACGGTCGCCATGATGGTGGCGGAGATCGTCGGCGGCTGGGCCTTCGGCTCGATGGCATTGCTGGCGGACGGCTGGCACATGGGCTCGCATGCCCTGGCGCTCGGGCTGTCCGCCGTGGCGTATGCAGCGGCCCGGCGCCACGCGAGCGATGGCCGCTTCGCGTTCGGCACCTGGAAGATCGAGGTGCTGGGCGGTTACACCAGCGCCATCCTGCTGCTGCTCGTGGCCGGGCTCATGGTGTACCAGTCGGTGCAGCGGCTCCTCGCCCCGGCGCCCATCCAGTATGAGCAGGCCGTCTTCACGGCCGCGCTGGGACTGGTGGTCAACCTCGCGTGCGCCTGGCTGCTGCGCGGCGGGCACGCGCACCACGCACACCACGAACACCCTGCGCATGAAGGCCACGGTCACAGCCATGGGATGACGCCAGCCGATCTGAACCTGCGGTCGGCCTACCTGCACGTGGTGGCCGACGCTGCCACATCGGTGCTGGCCATCGCCGCGCTGTGCGGGGGGCTGCTGTGGGGCGCCGACTGGCTCGACCCGGCCGTGGGCCTGCTGGGCGCGGCCCTGGTCGCGGGCTGGGCCTGGGGGCTGCTGCGCGATACCGGGCGGGTGTTGCTGGACGCGGAAATGGACGCGCCCGTGGTGCAGGAAATCCGCGATGCGATCGCCGCCAGCCCCATTCCCGCCAGCGTGTGCGACCTTCACGTGTGGCGCGTCGGGACGGGACTGTACGCCTGCATCCTGTCGCTGTCCACGGCCCATCCGTCCGTGTCGCCCGACTTCTTCAAGCGCCTGCTGAGCGTGCACGAGGAACTGGTGCACGTCTCCATCGAGGTGAACCGGGCCGACACCTCCGGCCGGCCCCACTGACCCGGCTGCACACCAACGCGGGCATCCGCGACGGCACCGCCCATGCTCAAAGGTACTTGAGCCAGGCGATGTCGCGCCGCCGCGCCTTGAAGGCCCCAAAGGCTTTCACCGCGGGGTACAGCGCCACGGCCAGGACGGCCGTGCACAGCCAGACGGCCCACATGGCGTCGAACCCGAAATACGTGCCCTGGGTCTTGCCCCACACGGCCACCGCCGCGAGGTAAAGCAGCTTGAGCACGTACAGGTGCAGCAGGTAAAAGAACATGGGCGCGGCACCGAACCCCGCCAACACCCGCAGCCCAGCCCCGGGCCGCGCCCGCTCGAACGCCCGCAGCACCAGCAGGCCGATGCCCAGCGTGAGCGCGATGAACAGCAGCGAAGGCGGGTATTTGGTCACGTTGAAAAACGACATCGCGGTGGCCAGGGCCGTGTCGCCCGCCACCCAGGGCTTGTCGCCGTACACGTTCCACCAGCGCAACACGGCAAACCCGGCCAGCAGGCCCGTGCCCCAGGCCAGCAGGCGGCGCTGCCGCGCGCCCGCATCCGTGGACGCCAGGAACCAGGGTCCAGCCGCATAGCCCAGCGCGATCACGCCGATCCAGGGCAACAGCGGATAGGAAGTGCGCAGGCGCAGCGATTCGCCCACTTCGATCCAGCCGCGGTCGTGCAGCACCGCCCAGGGAATGTGCAGCGCATGGCCGAACGGAAAATGCAGCCCGTCGAGCAGGTTGTGCCCGGCCACGATCGCCACGCCCAGGGCGATCAACACGGTGCGCGGCAGCCACAGCAGCGCAGCCAGGGCCAGCATGCTCAGGCCGATCACCCAGATCACCTGCAAGTACACCACCTGCGGCGGCCACTGGAAGGTCCAGGCAAAGTTCACCAGCGTGAGTTCCAGCGCGACCAGGAAGCACCCCCGCTGGAGCAGGAACACCGAGGCCGCCCCCCGGCCTCCGCCCTGCCGCGAACCATACAGGCAGGCGGACAGCCCCGTGAGGAACACGAACACCGGCGCGCACACGTGGGCCAGCAGCCGGCTCGCGAACAGATCGGGCGAGGTGGCCGCGACGACCATGGGGTCGCTGACCTGGTGGTGCAGGAAAAAGGTTTCGCGCACGTGGTCCAGCAGCATGAACAGGATGACGAGCCCGCGCAGCGCGTCGATGGACTGCAGCCGGGCGGAGGCGGAGCCAGCATGGGGTGGAGGCAGGGAGCGGTCGATGGGCATGGAAGGGGTGGCGCGCGGTGCCTGAATCGCCCTAGGCTGCCGGGAGGCGGGCTGTGGCGGCAGAGGCGATCCGTTGACGGCGAGGGGGCGAAAGGCGCGATTGTGCCCGTTTGGGACAGGCCCGCTGCGATGCGCCTTCCGTTGGATCCAAAAAACAAAGGGTTTTTTTGCACAGCAATGGGGTCCATCCTGCGACGGTGCAATGGGCACCCGGATCGACAGCATGTCAAAGTCCTTTTCCCCTCAGCTTCCCATTAGCCCATGGGCTGACGGACCATGCGCTGGCAGTGCGGCAGTGCGGCAGTGCGGCAGTGCGGCATGCACCATTCTTTTGAAAGAGCCACTGTAGGTCGGTCCGCAACGGATGGACACCATCCCACGCAGCCAAGCCGCCATCGCCACCAAAAACCAAAGAAAAAGCCCTCGCAAGCATTGCTTGCGAGGGCTTCCATATGGCGGAGTGGACGGGACTCGAACCCGCGACCCCCGGCGTGACAGGCCGGTATTCTAACCAACTGAACTACCACTCCTGGCAGGCAGCGTTTGCTTGTGAAAAGACACAAGCCAAGTGCTACAAACTTGGCGACCCTACGGGGATTCGAACCCCGGTACTCACCGTGAAAGGGTGATGTCCTAGGCCTCTAGACGATAGGGTCAAAACCTGGGAACTAACCGTTCTCTAACTCTCAGTGGTGGAGGTAAACGGGATCGAACCGATGACCTCTTGCATGCCATGCAAGCGCTCTCCCAGCTGAGCTATACCCCCACTTTCTTCGGCATTCACCAAAGAAAAACCCTTGCACATCCAAGACCTGCAAGGGCTTTGACTGGCGGAGTGGACGGGACTCGAACCCGCGACCCCCGGCGTGACAGGCCGGTATTCTAACCAACTGAACTACCACTCCTGGCAGGCAGCGTTTGCTTGTGAAAAGACACAAGCCAAGTGCTACAAACTTGGCGACCCTACGGGGATTCGAACCCCGGTACTCACCGTGAAAGGGTGATGTCCTAGGCCTCTAGACGATAGGGTCAAAACCTGGGAACTAACCGTTCTCTAACTCTCAGTGGTGGAGGTAAACGGGATCGAACCGATGACCTCTTGCATGCCATGCAAGCGCTCTCCCAGCTGAGCTATACCCCCACTGAATGACCACATTCACACTGTGACTGTCATCATTTCCTGAGCCTTGAATTATAGACAGGTTTTTAAGGCTTCAGCAATCTCGCTGCGATTTTTTCGCGGCCTACGAGTTCGAGCACCGCATCGACCGATGGCGTGTGGGCCGTTCCCACGGTCAGCACGCGCACCGGCATGGCCAGTTGCGGCATCTTGAGCGAATGGGCGGCGAGCACTTCCTTGAAGGCGGCAGAGATTGCAGCCTTGTCCCACGCACAGGTGGTCAAGGCCTGCGACAGTGCACCGATGGCAGGCCACACGGCTTCGGTCACGTGCTTGGCGTACTCCTCGGGGTTGGGCGCCACATCGCCGTAGAAGACGCAAGCCCAGTCCGCCAATGCCACGGTCGTGTCGCAACGGTCCTTGAAAAGCGCGCAGATGCGCGGCAGGCGGCCATCGGCCAGCTCTGCCGCAGAAATGCCCCGCTGTTCCAGCCGCGGCGCCACCAGTGCGGCCAGGGCGTCGTCCGCCATGGCTTTGAGATGCTGCGCGTTCACCCACCGCAGCTTGGCTTCGTCGAACTGGGCGGCGCTGCGCCCCAGATGGTCGAGATTGAACCACTGCAAGAACTGCTCGCGGCTGAAGATCTCGTCGTCGCCGTGGCTCCAGCCCAGCCGGGCCAGGTAGTTCACCATGGCTTCGGGCAGATAGCCTTCGTCCCGGTACTGGGTCACGGGCTTGGCGCCATTGCGCTTGCTCATCTTCTCGCCCTGCTCGTTGAGCACGGTGGGCAGGTGGGCATACACCGGGGGCTGCTTTCCGAGGGCCTCGAAGATGTTGATCTGGCGCGGTGTGTTGTTGACGTGGTCGTCCCCACGGATCACATGCGTGATCGCCATGTCGATGTCATCGACCACCACGCAGAAGTTGTAAGTCGGCGTGCCATCTGGGCGCGCGATCACCAGATCGTCGAGTTCGTCGTTGCGGATCTCGATGCGCCCCTTGACCTTGTCGTCCCAGATGACCGAGCCGCCCAGAGGATTGCGAAAACGCAGCACCGGCTGCACGCCCTGCGGCACGGCCGGGAGGGTCTTGCCGGGCTCGGGACGCCACGTGCCGTCGTAGCGCGGTTTTTCCTTGGCCTGCATCTGCCGTTCGCGCAGCGCGTCGAGTTCCGGCACGCTCATGTAGCAGGGATAGACATGGCCGGCCTGCTGCAGTTGTGCCAGCACTTCCTTGTAGCGGTCCATGCGCTGCATCTGGTAGAACGGGCCTTCGTCGGGCTGCATGCCGAGCCATTCCATGCCTTCCAGAATCACGTCCACGGCGGCCTGGCTGGACCGCTCCAGGTCGGTGTCCTCGATGCGCAGGATGAAGTCGCCACCCGTTGCGCGGGCAAACGCCCAGGGGTACAGGGCGGAGCGGATGTTCCCCAGATGGATGAAACCCGTAGGCGAGGGAGCGAAACGCGTGCGAACGCGCTGGGTCAGGTTGGCTTCGGTCATTGCAGGGTATCCAGGCCGCGCGCGAGGTCGGCCTTCAAATCTTCGATGTGTTCCAGCCCGACCGCCACGCGGATCAGGCCTTGCCCCAGGCCGGCGGCCTGGCGCTGCTCTTCGGTCAGGCGGCCATGCGAGGTGCTGGCGGGATGGGTGATGGTGGTCTTGGTGTCGCCGAGATTGGCCGTGATGCTGCACACCCGCGTGCTGTCGATCACATGGAATGCCTGTGCACGGGCCGAGGCCGGATCGCCCTCTTTCACCTTGACGTCGAACGACAGCACGGCGCCGCCGAGGCCGGATTGCTGGCGCATGGCCAGCGCATGCTGGGGATGGGACGCCAGCCCCGGGTAGTACACGCGCGCCACGCGCGGATGCGATTCGAGCCAGGTGGCCAGCTGCAGCGCGTTGGCGCTCTGCGCCTTCATGCGGATGGACAAGGTTTCCATGCCCTTCAGAACCACCCATGCATTGAAGGGCGACAGGTTCATGCCCGCGCTGCGGATCATGGGCGCGAGCTTGTCGTCGATGAGCGCGCGGGGTCCACACACGGCCCCCGCCATCACCCGGCCCTGTCCGTCGAGGAACTTGGTGCCCGAGTGCAGGACCAGATCCGCACCCCATTTGGCGGGCTGCTGCAAGGCGGGAGAGGCGAAGCAGTTGTCCACGGCAAGCAGCACGCCGGCTTCATGGGCAATGTCGGCCAGCGCCTGGATATCGCACAGATCGGTCAGCGGATTGGTGGGGGTTTCCGCAAACATGAGCCGCGTTTCCGGGCGCAGCGCGGCCTTCCATGCGGCCGCATCGGTCTGCGGCACGAACGTGGTCTGCACGCCGAAACGCGACAGCTCTCCGCCGATGAGCTTGATGGTCGAGCCGAACATCGACCGGGAGCAGATCACATGGTCGCCGGTCTTGAGCAGTGCCAGGCACATGAGCAGGATGGCCGACATGCCGGTGGCGGTGCCGATCGCGGACTCGGTGCCTTCCAGGGCGGCCAGACGCCGCTCGAAGCTCGTGACCGTGGGATTGCCGGTCCGGGTGTAGGTATAGCCCTCTTCCTCGCCGGCAAACCGGCGCGCCGCCGTCGCCGCGTCGGGCTGCACGAAGCTGCTGCTCAGGTAGAGCGCCTCGGAATGCTCGCCGTACACGCTGCGGGGAATGGCTTCGCGCACCGCCAGCGTGTCGGGGTGCAGACCTTCGGGAAGGGTTCGGGCAGTCAAAGGGGAGTTCATGGCGTGAAGATCCAAGCGAATAGCGGTCAGGCGTCCTGCGCATTGGGCAGGGCCAGGCGGGAAGTGTCTTCCTCCTGCGGCTCCTCCGCGCCCACACGCCCTTCGTTCAGCCGCGCGATGTCCTGCGCGGTGATGTCGCCCGTGACGTACACACCGTCGAAGCACGACGCGTCGAAGCCTTCGATGCGCCCGTTCAGTGCGCCCACTGCCTTCTTCATGCCGTTGACGTCCTGATAGATCAAGGCATCGCAGCCGATGGACTGCCGCACTTCTTCGACCGTGCGGCCATGGGCCACCAGTTCATTGCTCGTGGGCATGTCGATGCCGTACACGTTGGGGTAGCGCACCGGCGGCGCGGCGCTGGCCAAGTAGACCTTGCGGGCGCCCGCATCGCGCGCCATC
This sequence comes from Acidovorax sp. BLS4, assembly GCF_032929295.1. NCBI lineage: Bacteria > Pseudomonadati > Pseudomonadota > Betaproteobacteria > Burkholderiales > Comamonadaceae > Acidovorax > Acidovorax sp. BLS4. Next base: position 1,702,815 of record NZ_CP136797.1, on the reverse strand, counting down.
TGCACGATCTCGCGCGAGGTGGTGCCACGCACGATGGAGTCGTCCACCAGCAGCACGTTGCGGCCCTTGAACTCGCTAGCGATGACGTTCAACTTTTGCCGCACAGACTTCTTGCGAACGCCCTGCCCCGGCATGATGAAGGTGCGCCCCACATAGCGGTTCTTCACGAAGCCCTCCCGGTACGGAATACCCAGCAGATGCGCCAGTTGCGTGGCGCTCGGGCGGCTCGATTCCGGAATGGGAATGATCACGTCGATCTCGTTGGGCGGCACCGTGGAGACCACGCGCTTGGCCAATGCCTCGCCCAGGTTCAGGCGGGCCTGGTACACCGAGATGCCGTCCAGCACCGAATCCGGACGCGCCAGGTAGACGAACTCGAAGATGCAGGGGTTGAGCTGCGGCGCATCGGCGCACTGCTGCGCATGCACCGTGCCGTCGTCCGTGATGAACACGGCCTCGCCCGGCTGGATATCGCGCTCGAACACGTGGTTGGTGCCTTCCAGGGCCACCGACTCGCTGCCGACCATCACGGTGCCTTCCGGGCTGCGGCCCATGCACAGTGGGCGGATGCCGTGGGGATCGCGGAAGGCGACCAGCCCGTGGCCGGCGATCAGCGCGATCACGGCGTAGGAGCCCTTGACGCGGCGGTGCACGGCACGCACGGCCGCGAACACGTCCTCGGTCTGCAACGGCACACCGCGGGTGGCGCGCTCCAGCTCATGCGCGAACACGTTGAGCAGCACTTCGGAGTCGCTCTCGGTGTTGGTATGGCGGTGGTCGGTTGAAAACAGTTCGGCGCGCAGCGATTGCGCATTGGTCAGGTTGCCGTTGTGCACCAGCACCAGGCCGAAGGGGGCGTTCACGTAGAACGGCTGGGCCTCTTCCTCGCTGTAGGCATTGCCCGCCGTGGGGTAGCGCACCTGCCCCAGGCCGACCGTGCCCGGCAACGCACGCATGTTGCGCGTGCGAAACACGTCGCGCACCATGCCCTTGGCCTTGTGCATGAAGAACTTGCGCCCCTGCTGGGTGACGATGCCCGCCGCATCCTGGCCCCGGTGCTGCAGGAGCAGCAGAGCGTCATAGACCAGTTGGTTGACAGGAGCCGTGCTGACCACGCCGACGATTCCACACATATTCGCGTTCCATCCAAAGGCGGGCGATCCCGCAATAAAAAATCAGTGCAGCGCCACCGGGGTGGCACCGCGTCCCTGTCATGAAGGCAGATGCCTTCCCAGCGCTGGCGGCAAAGCCGGCTTCAAAACTTCCAGCATCCCCGTCAATATGGGGGCGGCCTGCGACTCTTTCCACCACAGCCCCTCCTGCAAGGGGGTCCACAGCACCACGAGCGATGCCGCCAGCAGCAACACCATGCCCCGCAACGCGCCAAATGCGGCCCCGAGCGTGCGGTCCACGGGGCGCAGGCCCACCGCTTCGATCAATTTCTTGGCCAGCCAGGCCAGGAATCCACAGGCAAACAGCGTGCCGATGAACGCCAGCGCAAAGCCCGCCGCATGCCGGACGGACTCGGCCGAATCGGAAATCGGCAGCCACCGCCCCACGTCCTCGGCCCACCACTGGGCCATGAAAAAGGCCATGACCCAGCCCGCCAGCGACAGCACCTCATAAATCAGCCCGCGCCAGGCCCCCAGCACCAGGGACCCCAGCAGCACCGCCAAGAAAATCCAGTCCAGCGATGCCATGTACGCACGCGAGCCCGTCGGCCGGCTACAGCGCCAGGACCGAAGCCGACAGGCCCAGGCCCTTCACGCGCGCAGCCGCCTTGTCCGCTTCGGCGCGGGAGGCATAGGGGCCGACCCTGACGCGGGTGCGTTTACCGTCCTTGGTGTCCACCACCTGGGTGTAGGTCTTGAGGCCGGCGCGCTCCAGCGACTGGCGCACTTCGCGGGCCTTGTCGGCATCGGCGAAGGCACCCACCTGCACGATCAGCCGGCCCTCTTCGCTTTTGGATGCTGCCGCGGCCGGCGCCGGGGTATCGCGCCCTTCGAGCAAGGCCCGCGCACGCGCCGCGTCTTCCGAGCGCTGCGGTTTGGCCTCGGGCTTGGGTTCAGGTTTGGTTTCTGGTTTCGATTCGTGAATCTGCGGCTTCGGCTCCGGCCGGGGCATCGGCTTGGGCTCGGCCCGCACCTCGGGCTTGGACGCCGCTGCAGGCGCGGGCGCAGGGGCGTGCACCGGAGCAGACGCCGCCGGCTTGGGCGCGTTGCGGCTGGACGGCACGACCTCTTCGCCTTCGGCCAGCCCCCCGGCCGACGCCATGGCCGGGGCCGAAGCTGCCGGACGGGCCGGCGCGGCCTCGGGCACCACCAGGGGAGCCACCTTGTTGCGATCGGGAATGTCGATGGGAATATCGACCGGGATGGGGCGCGGCTGGGTGTCGAACAGGATGGGGAAACCCACCACCCCCAGCAACACCAGCACCGCTGCGCCGATCAGCCGGTGCCGTGCGCGCCGACGCATGGCCTCGATGCTCTCAGCCTGGGCATTGCGCGAACGCTTGCCCGCGGGTTTATCGGGTTGCTCCTTGCTGCCGGGCCACCGAAACTTGAAAAATGCCATGGAGTGCAGAATCGTGCGGACCTTATGCGCCCAGATGCTTGGCCTGCAGGCGAGGCGTCCCATTGGTCAGAACGCCGCCCACCGTGTAGAACGAGCCAAAGACCACGATTCTATCAGCCGGCTCCGCGGCATCGACGGCCGCCTGCAGTGCCTGCTGGGGGTCCACGTGCAGGCTGGTGGGCACGGTGCGGCGCCCCCCGGCCACGATCTGCAGGGCGTTCCATTTCTGCTGCAGGCCCGCGGCGCTCTCGGCGCGGGGCGTGGGCAGATCGGTGAAATACCAGCGGTCCACCAGCGGACCGATCTTGGCCAGCATGGGGCCGAGGTCCTTGTCGGCCATGGCGCCCAGCACGGCATGCGTGGTGGGGAAGAACCCCATCGCGTCCAGGTTGGCGGTCAGCGCCGCCACCGAATGGGGGTTGTGCGCCACATCCAGCACCAGGGTCGGCTGGCCGGGAACGATCTGGAAGCGCCCGGGCAGTTCCACCATGGCCAGCCCGTTGCGCACCGCCTGGGCGGTGACCGGAAGCCGGTCGCGCAGGGCCTCGAGCGCCGCCAGGGCGCCGGAGGCATTGACGAGCTGGTTGGCGCCCCGCAAGGAAGGGTAGGCCATGCCGGCGTAGCGGCGGCCCCGCCCGGCCCAGCTCCACTGCTGCTTGTCGCCCGAAAAGTTGAAGTCATGGCCGAAGCGCCACAGGTCGGCGCCGATTTCCAGCGCATGGTCGAGCACGCTCTGCGGCGCCATGGGATCGCTCACCACCACGGGGCGGCCCGTGCGCATGATGCCGGCCTTCTCGCGCCCGATGGTTTCGCGGTCGGGCCCCAGGAACTCGGTGTGGTCGATGTCGATGCTGGTGATGACGGCGCAGTCCGTGTCGATCACGTTGGTGGCATCGAGCCGCCCGCCCAGGCCGACCTCGAGGATGGCCACATCCAGCCGCGACAGGCTCATGAGCCGCAGGATCGCCAGGGTGGTGAACTCGAAGTACGACAGCGAGATGTCCTCGCCGTCCAGGGTCCTGGCGCTTTCCACGGCGGCGAAGTGCGCGACCAGATCCGATGCGGCGACGATCTCGCCGTGGATGCGGCACCGCTCCTCGAAGTGCACCAGGTGCGGCGACGTGTACACCCCGGTGCGGTACCCCGACTGCAGCGCCACCGCTTCGAGCATGGCGCAGGTGGAGCCTTTGCCGTTGGTGCCGGCCACGGTAATGACTGGGCAGTCGAACCGCAGATCCATGCGCCGGGCCACGGCACGCACGCGGTCCAGGCCCATGTCGATGTTCTTCGGGTGCAGGCGCTCACAATGGCCGAGCCAGCCTTCCAGGGTGTCGAAATTGGTGTGCATACGGGGCCGGATTGTCGCCGAGCGCGGCTTGCACGATGATCAGCGCCATGAGTACCCCCACCCGTACCCCCGCCCATCCCGCCGCCCGCCCGGCCACCACCGTGCTCTACGGCATTCCCAACTGCGACACCGTCAAGAAGGCCCGCGCCTGGCTCGCCGCCCAGGGCGTTGCGCACCAGTTCCACGACTTCAAGAAGCAGGGCGTGCCGGCCGATCGCCTGCCGCATTGGGCCGATGCGGTGGGCTGGGAAAAGCTGCTCAACCGCCAGGGAACGACTTGGCGCAAGCTGGATGCGGACACCCAGGCCGCCGTGCACGACGCAAGCAGCGCCGCCGAGGTGATGAAGGCGCAGCCCAGCGTCATCAAGCGCCCGGTCGTGGAATGGGCGGACGGCCGCATCACCGTGGGTTTCAACGAAGCCGATTGGAACGAAGCCGCCACCGCGCGCTCCAAGCCCTGAAACGGCACAAATCTTTACCCAGATTTACGGCCCCCGGCTGCAGGCTTGACACGGCGACCCTAAACTTTTTCTCAGCCTGATGCGTTGTACACCGACCGAAAGGAGCTTCTCCATGAAGAAAATCATCTTGTTGACCGCGCTGGCTGCCGTTGCAGCCAGTGCCAGCGCCCAGGAGCAGGGCCGCGTCCTCTCCGCCACCCCCATCACCGAGCAGGTGGCCATTCCCCAGCAGGTGTGCGGTAACGAAACCATCTACGGCGAATCCCGGCCGACCGGCGCCGGGGCGGTGCTGGGTGCCATCGCCGGCGGGGCCACCGGCAACGCGATCGGCAAGGGCAGCGGCCGCGCCGCCGCCACCGCCATCGGGCTGATCGGCGGGGCCGTGCTGGGCAACAACATCGAGGGCACCCGGCCCGAGTACCAGAACGTGCAGCGCTGCTCCACCCAGACGTACTACGAGAACCGCACCATGGGCTACAACGTGCTGTACGAGTACGCGGGCCGCCAGTACACCACCCGCACGCAGCACGACCCGGGCGCCTGGATTCCCGTGAGCGTGCAGCCCATCGCCAGCGCACCGCCGGCCCCCGCCTACTCCGGCGGCTACGCCCAGCCGGGCGTGGTGGTCTCCACCTACCCTGGCCCGCCCGCCTACGTGACGCCCCCGTCCACCACGGTCATCGAATACCACGACAGCTACGGCCGCCCCTACTACCCGCCCCGCCCGCGCGATCCCTACTGGCGCTGAAGGGGACCACCGGCCGGACGGCCAACGCATCCAGCAGGGAGCCTTCGGGCTCCCTTTTTCGTGGGGCGCGCCTTCGGCACGGCGTTTTGGGGCGCCGCCTCGCACGGGGAACGGGGGCCGGCCGCAGCGTTCAACCTAGAATCTTCGGTTTTCCCCCTTCCTCTTCCTTTCAAGCGCATCCATGACCACCGAAACCATCGACGGCGTGTCCGTCACCACCCAAGCCAACGTGTATTTCGACGGCAAATGCGTGAGCCACAACATCACGTTTCCGGACGGCACGAAGAAATCGGTGGGCGTGATCCTGCCCGCCACGCTGACCTTCAACACCGGCGCGCCCGAGATCATGGAATGCGTGGGCGGCGAGTGCGAGTACAAGCTCGACGGCACCGACGCCTGGGTGAAGTCCGGCGCGGGCGAGAAATTCAGCGTGCCCGGCCAGTCGAAGTTCGAGATCCGCGTCGCCAGCGCCTACCACTACATCTGCCACTTCGGCTGAACCGCAAGGCACCGCACATGGCCACCATCCTCCAGAACCTGCCCCTGAACCAGAAGGTCGGCATCGCCTTCTCCGGCGGTCTCGACACCAGCGCCGCGCTGCGCTGGATGAAGAACAAGGGCGCCCTGCCCTACGCCTACACGGCCAACCTGGGCCAGCCCGACGAGCCGGACTACGACGCCATCCCCGCCAAGGCGATGGAATACGGCGCCGAAAAGGCCCGCCTGGTGGACTGCCGCACGCAGCTCGCCCATGAAGGCATCGCCGCGCTGCAGGCCGGCGCCTTCCACATCAGCACGGCCGGCATCACCTACTTCAACACCACGCCGCTGGGCCGCGCCGTCACCGGCACCATGCTGGTGGCAGCCATGAAGGAAGACGACGTCCACATCTGGGGCGACGGCTCGACCTTCAAGGGCAACGACATCGAGCGCTTTTACCGCTACGGCCTGCTCACCAACCCCTCGCTCAAGATCTACAAGCCCTGGCTGGACCAGCTGTTCATCGACGAGCTGGGCGGCCGCGCCGAAATGTCGGCCTTCATGACGAAGGAAGGCTTCGGCTACAAGATGAGCGCCGAAAAGGCCTACAGCACCGACAGCAACATGCTGGGCGCGACGCACGAGGCCAAGGACCTGGAGTTCCTGAACAGCGGCATCCGCATCGTGAACCCCATCATGGGGGTGGCGTTCTGGAAGGACGATGTCCAGGTCAAGTCCGAGGAAGTGTCGGTGCGCTTCGAGGAAGGCCAGCCCGTCGCCCTGAACGGCGTCGAGTACAACGACCCCGTGGCGCTGATCCTGGAAGCCAACCGCATCGGCGGCCGCCACGGCCTGGGGATGAGCGACCAGATCGAGAACCGCATCATCGAAGCCAAGAGCCGCGGCATCTACGAAGCCCCGGGCCTGGCGCTGCTGCACATCGCCTACGAGCGTCTGGTGACCGGCATCCACAACGAAGACACCATCGAGCAGTACCGCATGAACGGCCTGAAGCTGGGCCGCCTGCTGTACCAGGGCCGCTGGTTCGACCCGCAGGCCATCATGCTGCGCGAGACCGCCCAGCGCTGGGTGGCGCGCGCCGTGACCGGCACGGTGACGCTGGAGCTGCGCCGCGGCAACGACTACTCGCTGCTCAACACCGAGTCGCCCAACCTGACCTATGCGCCCGAGCGCCTGTCGATGGAAAAGGTGGAAGACGCGCCGTTCAGCCCCGCGGACCGCATCGGCCAGCTGACCATGCGCAACCTGGACATCATCGACACGCGCCACAAGCTGGGCGTCTACGCCCAGTCCGGCCTGCTGTCGCTGGGCGGCAATGCCGCGCTGGCGCAGCTGGGCGACGGCAGCGAGAAAAAGTAACGCCAGGCATCGAAAAGGCCTCCAGCGCTACCGCGACATGCGCTGGCAGCTATGAAAACAAGAGCAACCGCCCCGCCACCCGGCCGGGCGGTTTTCTTTTTTTGGCAGGCGGCGCGGATTCCTGTCACAAACCGGCCCGGCCACCCGTCTTGAAGGCATGAACGCCGACATTCCCCTCGCCCCGGACCCGCACACCGCCACGTTCCTTCAGCACCGCCCGCGCCTCCTGGGCGTGGCCTACCGCATGCTGGGCAGCCGCGCCGATGCGCAGGACGTGCTGCAGGACGCCTGGCTGCGCTGGCAGTCCACGCCGGCCGAGCGCGTGCAGACGGCCGAGGCCTGGCTGGTGACCACCGTCACCCGCCTGTGCGTGGACCGGCTGCGCGCCACCCGCACCGAGCGAGAGGCCTACAGCGGCCCGTGGCTGCCCGAACCCTGGCTGGACCGCGACGCCACCGCGCCGGCGGCCGATGCGCGCGCCGAGCTGGCGTCCGATCTGTCCATCGCGCTGCTGGTGGTGCTGGAACGCCTGTCGCCCGACGAGCGCGCCGCCTTCCTGCTGCACGACGTGTTCGACAGCGACTACGGCGAGATCGCCACCGTGCTGGACCGCAGCGAGGCGGCCTGCCGCCAGCTGGTGCACCGCGCCCGCACCCAGGTGCGCCGGGAGAAGGTGCGCTTTTCGGCCACGCCGGACGCCGCGCGGGCCCTGCTGCACCGCCTCGTGGACGCGATGCGCGCCCAGGACCACGGCGCCCTGCTCGCCCTCTTTGCGCCGGACGCCACCTGGACGCCCGATGCGGGCGGCAAGGTCCAGGCCGCCACCAAGGTGGTGCGCGGCCCCCGGGCCCTGGCCCGGCTGGCGGCGGGTCTGTGGCGCGTGTACCTGCGCCACCTCGCCGTGCAGGAAGTGCAGATCAACGGCACGCCGGGTCTGGTGCTGCGCGAGGGCGGCACGCCGCGCGTGGCGCTGGCCTTGCAGACCGACGGCACGCACATCCACGGCATCTACGCCGTGCTGAACCCGGACAAGCTGCGCGGGCTGTAGGCCCCGCCGCCGCCGGGTCCCGTTTTCCCGATCCGTTCCCATGGCATGGCACCCGCGCCGGGTGCGGGCCGCGCCATGGGCCACGGTTTTCCCACCCGCTCCTTCCTTCAACCACCACCGCCACGAAAGGCTCCCCATGTCCCAAGCCCGCATCGACCTCATGAAAAACCACCCCGCCACCGCGAACGCCATGATGGCGCTGGAGAACCAGTTGCGCGCTGGCGCCCTGCCCCTTGCCCTCAAGGAGCTGGTGAAGATGCGCGTGTCGCAGATCAACGGCTGCGCGTTCTGCATCGACCTGCACGTGGGCGTGGCCCGCCGGCATGGCGAGACCGACCGGCGCCTGCACCTGCTGGCCGCCTGGCGCGAGGCCGGCCTGTTCGATGCCCGCGAACGCGCGGCGCTGGCCTGGGCCGAATCGCTGACCCGCCTGGCCGCCACGCAGGACGTGCCGGACGCGGTCTATGACATGGTGGCGGCGCAGTTCTCGGAGGCGGAGATCGTCGAGCTGTCGCTGGCCGTCGTCGCCATCAACGGCTGGAACCGGTTCCAGGTCGCCTTCCGCGCGCCACCGGCGGGCGGCGCCAGCGCCTGAGCGCCCCGTTCGGGCAGTCGCACCGAAATCAGAGCCCAATCGGCCTGACGCCCTAGTCAAACATGCCATTCATGCTATTAATAGCATAGCAATCTCTCCGCGACGGGTTTGCAGCCGCTTCGCGGCAGAACCGGCCGCACGCGCCGGGCCTAGACCACCACCGGCTCCGGCTCCAGCCGGATGCCGAAGCGCTCGTACACGCTGGTCTGGATGGCCTTGGCCAGCGTCATCACTTCGCCGCCGGTCACGCTGTCGGCGCCCCGGCCGCGGTTGACCAGCACCAGCGCCTGCTTTTCGTACACGCCGGCCTTGCCCACGCTCTTGCCCTTCCAGCCGCAGGCATCGATCAGCCAGCCCGCCGCCAGCTTGATGGTGCCGTCGGGCATGGGGTAGTGCACGATGCGCGGCTCGCGGGCGATGATGTCCGAGCACTGGTCGGGCGTGACCGTGGGGTTCTTGAAGAAGCTGCCGGCGTTGCCCACCACCGCCGGGTCGGGCAGCTTGGCGCGGCGCACCTCGCACACCCATTCGAAGATCTGCTGCGCCGTGGGCTCGGCCACGCCGGCCTCGGCCCGCTTGCGCTCCAGGTCGAGGTAGCCCAGCTCGGGCTTCCAGGGCTTGGGCAGGCGAAAGCGCACGTGCGTGATGGCCGCGCGCCCCGCCAGGCCCATGCCGCGCGGCGCGCTGCCCTCGGCGGCGCCCGCGGGGGCGGCGGGGGCCTGGTGCTTGAAGACGGAATCGCGGTAGCCGAACGCGCATTGGGCGGCATCGAGCGTGAACGGCTGGCCCGTCGCCAGGTCGATGGCGTCCAGGGAATCGAAGCGGTCCTGCAGCTCGACGCCGTAGGCGCCGATGTTCTGCACGGGCGCCGCGCCCACGGTGCCGGGGATGAGGGCCAGGTTTTCCAGGCCGGGAAACCCGTGCGCCAGGGTCCAGGCGACGGCGTCGTGCCAGGACTCGCCGGCGCCGGCCTCCACGATGAAGGCCTGGGGGGTTTCCTGCACCAGCCGCAGGCCCTTGATCTCCATCTTGAGGACCACGGGCTTGACGTCGCCGGTGAGGACGATGTTGCTGCCGCCGCCCAACACGAAGACGGGCGAGCCCGCCAGCTGCGGGTCGGACACCAGGGCGCGCACGTCATCGACCGAGCGGGCACGCACCAGCGTATGGGCGCGGGCCACGATGCCGAAGGTATTGCAGTGCTGCAGGGGAGCGTTTTTCTCGACTAACATCGACCGGATTGTCGCACCCGGCCCCTTTTCGCGGCCGGGTTCTCCCCCAGTTTCCGAGAGTGATGCCATGCCTTCTTTTGACACCGTTTGTGAAGCCAACCTCGTAGAAGTGAAGAACGCGGTCGAAAACACCGCCAAGGAAATCGGCACGCGCTTCGACTTCAAGGGCACGTCCGCCGCCATCGAGATCAAGGACAAGGAGATCACGCTGTTCGGCGATGCCGACTTCCAGCTCACCCAGGTGGAAGACATCCTGCGCAACAAGCTCACCAAGCGCAACGTGGACGTGCGCTTTCTCGACATGGAAAAGCCGCAGAAGGTCGGCGGCGACAAGGTCAAGCAGGTCGTGAAGGTGCGCAACGGCATCGAGAGCGAGCTGGCCAAGAAGATCCAGAAGCTCCTCAAGGAAAGCAAGCTCAAGGTGCAGGCCGCCATCCAGGAAGAGAAAGTGCGCGTGACCGGCGCCAAGCGCGACGACCTGCAGGCCGCCATGGCGCTGCTGCGCAAGGAAGTGGTGGACATTCCACTGTCGTTCGACAACTTCCGCGACTGACACCGACTTCCCCGCCGCCTGCCGCATCACCGCCCTCACCCCCAGGCTGCCCCTCCATGCTCCTGCGCGCCCTCCCCCTCGCTGCCGCCCTGGCGCTTGCGCCATGGCAGGCGCACGCCCAGGCGGTGGCGCTGTCCGGCATCCTGGGCGGCAAGGCGCTGCTGGTCGTCAACGGTGGCGCGCCGCGCGGCGTGGGCCCGGGTGAAAGCCACCAGGGCGTGAAGGTGGTCTCGGTCGGCCGCGAGGAGGCGGTGGTCGAACTGGCCGGCGCGCGGCGCACGTTGATCCTGGGCGAGGCCCCGGTCAGCGTGGGCAGCCGCGGCGCCGCCGGCACGGGCCGGCGCGTGGTGCTCACCGCCGACAGCCGCGGGCATTTCGTGAACAGCGGCACCATCAACGGCCGGCCGATGCAGTACCTGGTGGACACCGGCGCCAGTACCGTGGCCATCGGCCAGCCGGAGGCGGAACGAATGGGCCTGGCCTACCGCAGCGGGCAGCCCGTAGTGCTGGGCACGGCCAACGGCACGGCCCAGGGCTGGCGGATCAAGCTCGATTCGGTGCGCATCGGCGACGTCGAGGTGCTCGGCGTGGACGCCGTCGTCACGCCCCAGGCCATGCCCTTCGTGCTGCTGGGCAACAGTTTCCTGAACGAGTTCCAGATGAGCCGCATCAACGACCAGATGGTGCTGGAAAAGCGCCAGTAGCCCGCGCCCCATGCCCCATAGCCCCCCCAGCGCCGGCGAGCCGTCCGACAGCGAATACGAAGACCTGCTTGGACTGTGGTCGGACCTGGAATCCGCCCTGGCGGTGATCCTCTCGCGGCCCCTGCAGGTGCACGACTTTCCCGCCAAGGTGCGCCAGTGCGACCGGTGGCTGCAGGAACTGGTGGCGCACGACATCGACGCGGCGCTGTACCTGATGTTCCAGCTGGCCTCCACCTCCACGGTGGGCTACAGCACCTCGCACGCCCTGGTGTGCGGCACGCTGTGCCACATCCTTGCGCACGAACTGCAGCTGCCCTCCCTGGAGCGCGACAGCCTGGTGCGTGCCGCGATCACCATGAACATCGGCATGACCGCGCTGCAGGACGAGCTGGCCAGCCAGCGCGAGCGGCCCAGCCCCGCGCAGCAGGAGGCCATCGAGGCGCACCCGCTGCGCAGCATGACCCTGCTGGAGCAGCTGGACGTGAAGGACCCGCTGTGGCTGGACGTCGTGGGCCAGCACCATGCGCCGTTGGCCGAGACGCAGCCGCTGGCGGGCATGCCCGCCGAGGACCGGCTCAGCCGCATCCTGGGGACGATCGACCGCTACGCCGCGATGATCAGCCCGCGCAAGTCGCGTGCGGGCCGCAGCGCCACGGACTCGGTGCGCGCCATCGTGGGCCAGGACGTGGACCGGCGCGACGAAGTCACCTATGCGCTGGTGCGCGCCGTCGGGCTGTGCCCGCCCGGCACCTTCGTGCGGCTGGACAACGGCGAGACCGCGCTGGTGCTGCGCCGCAGCGAGAAGGTCAACGCCCCCCTGGTGGCCAGCCTGCTGGACCGCGACGGTGAGCACCTGGCCCAGCCCCGGCTACACCAGACGGCCAGCGGCCGGCCACGCATCCAGTCGGCGCTGGCCCGACCCGCGGTGAAGGTGGAGATCAACCACCGCACGCTGGTGCGCCTGGGCCACTACGCGGCCCAGCACAGCAGCGGGCTGATGGGGTTGGTGAGCACGGCCGGCCGGCCCTGACCGGGCGGCTACCCCCCGCTTGGCTCCGTTCCCTTCGATTCAGGGCTTTTTCTTCTTCTGGCCCAGCCGGGATTCGGTGCCGGCCATGAGGCGGCGGATGTTTTCGCGGTGCCGCCACACCAGCAGCGCCGACATGGCGGCGATGGCCACGCCGATGGTCGCCTCGGTGTACCAGAGCACGCCGCCGAACATCACGTAGTACAGCGGCGCGAACACCGCCGCCGCGAGCGACGCGCCCGAAGAGTAGCGAAAGAAGAACGCGATGATGACCCAGGTCAGCAGCGTGGCCAGCCCCAGCCATGGGCTGATGCCGACCAGCACGCCCAGCGCCGTGGCCACGCCCTTGCCGCCCTCGAAGCGGAAGAACACGGGCCACAGATGCCCGAGGAATGCCGCCAGGCCCACCAGCGCCACCGTGCCGTCCTCCAGGCCATGGGGCTTGCCGAAGGCCTGCACCAGCACCACGGGCAGCCAGCCCTTGACCGCATCGAGCAGCAGCGTGATCACGGCCGCGGCCTTGGAGCCGGAGCGCAGCACGTTGGTGGCGCCGGGGTTCTTGCTGCCATAGGTGCGGGGATCGTTCAGGCCCATGGTGCGGCTCACGATGACAGCGAACGACAGGGAGCCCAGCAGGTAGGCGGCCACGGTGGCCAGGAGGCAATAGACGGTGGTCAAGGTAGGAATTCCTTCAGGATGCGGGCGTCACGAGAGGGCGGTGGCGGGCGCCACGGGGGGCCGGTGGCCGGCGCCCCGAAGGCGCGGCCCCGGTTCGGCGGGGCGGCCTATTCTGCCAGCGCGCACTGCACCGGTTTGGCACCGAGCTGCTGCACGCACACCTGCGGATCGATCTGCACCAGAAAGCCCCGGCGGCCGCCGTTGATGGCGATGCGCGGCAGCGCGAGGATGCTTTCCTCGATGTACACCGGCATGTCGCGCCGCGTGCCGAACGGCGAGGTGCCGCCCACCAGGTAGCCGCTGTGGCGGTTGGCCACCTCGGGCTGGCAGGGCTCGACCGACTTGGCGCCGATCTGGCGGGCCAGGTTCTTCGTGGACACCTTGCGGTCGCCATGCATGAGCACGATGAGGGGTTTCGCATCCTGGTCCTGCATCACCAGCGTCTTGACGACGACGTGCTCGTCCAGCCCCAGGCTGGCCGCGCTGTGCGCGGTGCCGCCGTGCTCCACGTAGTCGTAGGGGTGCTCGGTGAAGGGCACGCCCTGGCGCCGCAGCCACTGGGTGGCCGGGGTCTCGCTCACATGGGCGGCCTTGGCGGCCTTCTTGCTCACAGTGCCGGGTCTCGCAGTTCCCAGCGGACTGAGTCAATGGCCGCGAGCAGCTCGGGCGAGAGCACCGTGCCCCAGGCATCGAGGTCTTCGTCCAACTGGGCCAGCGAGGTCACGCCGATGATGGTGCTGGCCACCTGCCACTTGGTGTAGCAGAACGCCAGCGCCATCTGCGTGGGCGTGAGGCCGTGCTCGCGCGCCAGCGCGTTGTAGCGGCGCGAGGCCTCCAGCGCCTCGGGGCGGCCCCAGCGCTGCTTGCGCACCGATTCGTAGCTGGCGATGCGCGCGCCCTTCGGCGCACCGGCGCCGGTCGTGCCGCTGGCGTCGTACTTGCCCGTCAGCAGCCCGAAGCCCAGGGGCGAATACGCCAGCAGCGACACGCCCAGGCGGTGGCAGGACTCGTCCATGCCGTTTTCCCAGGTGCGGTTGATGAGGCAGTACGGGTTCTGCACCGTGGCCACGCGCGGCAGGCCGTGCTGCTCGGCCAGCCGCACGAACTCGTGCACGCCGTAAGGCGTTTCGTTGGACAGGCCGATGGCGCGCACCTTGCCGGCCTGCACCAGCCCGGCCAGCGCCTGCAGCTGGTCGTGGATAGGCGTGGCCGAGGTTTCCTTGCCGGGGTCGTAGTACACCGTGCCGAACGCGGGAACGTGGCGCTCGGGCCAGTGGATCTGGTAGAGGTCGATCACGTCGGTCTGCAGGCGGCGCAGGCTGGCGTCGCACGAGGCCACGATGTCGGCCGGGGTCATTCCCTTGCCTTCGCGCACCCAGGGCATGCCGCGCGAGGGGCCCGCCACCTTGGTGGCCAGCACCGTCTTTTCGCGGGCGCCGGGGCGGCTGGCGAACCAGCGGCCGATGATGGTCTCGGTGGCGCCGTAGGTCTCGGCGCGCGCCGGCACGGCGTACATCTCGGCGGTGTCGATGAAGTTCACGCCCCGCTCCAGCGAGCGGTCGAGAATGGCATGGGCCGTGGCTTCGTCCACCTGTTCGCCGAACGTCATGGTGCCCAGGCAGATGGGCGTGACCTGGAGCGCGCTGGCGCCCAATGGGATTTTTTGCATGGGGAGAGGACCTACAAGCTGCGGATGGGCTGGGCAGAATAATGGATTTTCCCTGTTCCCGCAGCGAGCGCACCGCATGCCCGAAGGCCCCCGCAGCCAGGGCCCCGAACGAGCGGCCGCCCGCTTGTCCCAGCCTTGACTGACGCCGCCGCGCCCTGCGCGAATAATCGCCCGATGTACCAGCCCGCCCGCGCCTCCCAGAGCGAATTCGTCCCCGTCCGCACCCTGCAGTACCACGTTCGCCGCTGGAACGGCGAGGCGTCGCCCGCCTCCGCTTCCCCATCTTCCCCTTCTCGGCCCCCGCTGGTGCTGATGCACGGCTGGATGGACGTGGGCGCGTCCTACCAGTTCGTGGTGGACGCGCTGTCGCAGGCGTTCTTCGCCGGCCGCACGGTCATCGCGCCCGACTGGCGGGGCTTCGGCCTGAGCCGCCTGCCGGCGCCCTGCGACCACTACGTGTTCGCCGACTACCTGGCCGACCTGGACCACCTGCTGGACCACTACGCGCCCGGCCAGCCGGTCGATCTGGTGGGCCACAGCATGGGCGGCAACGTGTGCATGGCCTATGCCGGCGTGCGGCCCGCGCGCATCCGCCGGCTGGTGAACCTGGAAGGCTTCGGCCTGCCGGCCACCACGCCCGACCAGGCCCCCCGGCGCTACGCGCAGTGGATGGACGAGATCCGGGCGCTGGAGCGCGGCGAGAAATCGCTCAAGGCCTACGACAGCGCCGACGGCGTGGCCCAGCGCCTCATCAAGACCAACCCGCGCCTGTCCGCCGACAAGGCCGCCTGGCTGGCCCGCCAGTGGGCCGCGCCCGACGCGCAGGGCCGCTGGCGCATCCTGGGCGATGCGGCGCACAAGATCACCAGTTCGCAGATCTACCGCGTGGAGGAAGCGCTGGCCCTGTACGACGGCATCACCGCGCCCACCCTCGCGGTGGAGGCCAGCGACGACAGCATGGGCCTGTGGTGGAAGGACCGCTACGACCTGCCCGAATACCACGCCCGCCTGCGCCACGTGCGCGATTGCCGCACCGCCGTGGTCCAGGACGCCGGGCACATGCTGCACCACGACCAGCCCGGCGCGGTGGCGGCGCTGATCGAGTCGTTCCTGAGTACCCCTGGCTGAAAAAGGCCGCCAGCGCATATTCCACTAGGGCATCTTGCTATCATTTTTGAAATAGCGGCCGGTTTTGCCCCCCGGCAACGGGGCCGGCCGGCTGCGCCCTGCGCCCCGTGGAAGGGCATTGGGGGCGTGCGGCGCATCGCGTGAGAAAATCGCCGGTTATTCCACCGAACACTCAGGACACGCACCATGGACGCAGAACGCATCAACCTCATCGGCAACACCCTCTCCGACCTGACCGTGCGCACGCAAGAGTTACGGAGGTATCTTTGACTTCGATGCCAAATTCGAACGCCTGCGCACGGTAAACGCCTCGCTGGAAGACCCCACGGTCTGGAACGACCCCAAGAAGGCCCAGGAGCTGGGCAAGGAAAAGAAGAGCCTGGACGGCGTGGTGCTCACGCTGGAGCGGCTCACGCGCGAGCTGGCCGACAACACCGAGCTCTTCGACATGAGCAAGGAAGAAGGCGACGACGACGGCCTGATGACCATCGAGGCCGAGACCGCCAAGCTCAAGCCCGAGATCGAGATGCTCGAGTTCCGCCGCATGTTCAGCAACGAGGCCGATCCGCTCAACTGCTTCGTGGACATCCAGGCCGGCGCCGGCGGCACCGAGGCCTGCGACTGGGCGGGCATGCTGCTGCGCCAGTACCTCAAGTACGCCGAGCGCAAGGGCTTCAAGACCACGGTGGAAGACGAAACCCCGGGCGACGTGGCCGGCATCAAGAGCGCCACGATCAAGATCGAGGGCGAATACGCCTATGGCCTGCTGCGCACCGAGACGGGCGTGCACCGGCTGGTGCGCAAGAGCCCGTTCGACTCATCCGGCGGGCGCCACACCAGCTTCGCCAGCCTGTTCGTCTATCCGGAGATCGACGACTCGATCCAGATCGACATCAACCCGGCCGATGTGCGCACCGACACCTTCCGCGCCAGCGGCGCCGGCGGCCAGCACATCAACAAGACCGATTCGGCCGTGCGTTTGACGCACATTCCAACCGGCATCGTCGTTCAGTGCCAGGATGGCCGCAGCCAGCACAGCAACCGCGACGTGGCATGGCAGCGCCTGCGCTCGCGCCTGTACGACTTCGAGATGCGCAAGCGCCAGGAAGAGCAGCAAAAGCTGGAAGACACCAAGACCGATGTCGGCTGGGGCCACCAGATCCGCAGCTACGTGCTGGACAACAGCCGCATCAAGGACCTGCGCACCAACGTCGAAATCTCCGCCACCCAGAAGGTGCTGGACGGCGATCTCGACGCCTTCATCGAAGCCTCCCTCAAGCAGGGCGTGTAACGCGCCCGGAAAGCCCCAAGCCATGATGAGAGAAGGACACGCCACGGCCATCCACCGTGCCGACTACACCGCCCCCGCGTTCTGGATCGACACGGTGGACCTCACGTTCGACCTGGACCCGGCCAAGACCCGGGTGCTCAACAAGATGCGGCTGCGCCGCAACGCGGACGTGCCCGCGGGCGCGCTGCGGCTCGATGGCGACGAGCTGAACCTGGCGCGCGTGCTGGTCAACGGCGCAGGCACCTCGTTCAAGATGGAAGGCGGCCAGCTGGTGCTGGAGAACCTGCCGGAGGGCCACGAGCCCTTCGACCTGGAGATCTTCACCACCTGCTCTCCGACCAAGAACACGCAGCTGTCGGGCCTGTACGTGAGCCAGGGCACCTTCTTCACCCAGTGCGAGGCCGAGGGCTTTCGGCGCATCACCTACTTCCTGGACCGGCCGGACGTGATGGCCAGCTTCACCGTGCTGCTGCGCGCCGACAAGGCCGCCTACCCGGTGCTGCTGTCCAACGGCAACCTGATCGACCACGGCCCGCTGGACGATGGCCCCAACGGCGCGCGCCATTTCGCCAAGTGGCAGGACCCGCACAAGAAGCCCTGCTACCTGTTCGCGCTGGTGGCCGGCAAGCTCGTGGCGCGCGAGCAGCGCATCCGCTCGCGCTCCGGCGCCGACCACCTGCTTCAGGTGTACGTGCGCCCGGGCGACCTGGAGAAGACCGAGCACGCCATGAACTCCCTCATGGCCAGCGTGGCCTGGGACGAGGCGCGCTTCGGCCTGCCGCTGGATCTGGAGCGCTTCATGATCGTCGCCACCAGCGACTTCAACATGGGCGCGATGGAGAACAAGGGCCTGAACATCTTCAACACGAAGTACGTGCTGGCCAGCCAGGCCACGGCGACCGATGTGGATTTCGGCAACATCGAAAGCGTGGTGGGCCACGAGTACTTCCACAACTGGACCGGCAACCGCGTCACCTGCCGCGACTGGTTCCAGCTGTCGCTCAAGGAAGGCCTCACGGTCTTTCGGGACCAGGAGTTCAGCCAGGACCTGTCGGGCAGCCCCTCGGCCCGCGCCGTCAAGCGCATCGAGGACGTGCGCGTGCTGCGCACCGCGCAGTTCCCGGAAGACGCCGGCCCCATGGCGCACCCGGTGCGGCCCGACAGCTACGTCGAGATCAACAACTTCTACACCGTCACTATCTACGAAAAGGGTGCCGAGGTCGTGCGCATGATGCACACGCTGGTGGGCCGCGAAGGCTTCGCGCGCGGCATGAAGCTGTACTTCGAGCGCCACGACGGACAGGCGGTCACCTGCGACGATTTCGCGCAGGCCATCGCCGATGCCAACCCGGACAGCGACCTGGCCCGCCTGCTGCCGCAGTTCAAGCGCTGGTATTCGCAGGCCGGCACGCCGCGCGTGCAGGCCACGGGCGTGTACGACGCCGCCGCGCGCACCTACACGCTCACGCTGTCGCAAAGCCTCGCGCCCACGCCCGGCCAGCCGCTCAAGCAGCCCGCCGTGATCCCGGTGGCCCTGGGCCTGCTGGGCGCGGACGGCAGCGCGCTGCCTCTGCAACTGGAGGGCGAGGCCGCCGCGGGCGGCGCGGACCGCACCGTGGTGCTGACCGAGGCCACCCATGCGTTCACCTTCGTGAACGTGGGCTCCCAGCCCGTGCCGTCGCTGCTGCGCGGGTTCAGCGCCCCCGTGGTGCTGGACATCGACTACAGCGATGCCGAGCTGCTCGCCCTGCTGGCGCACGACACCGACGCCTTCAACCGCTGGGAGGCCGGCCAGCGCCTGGCCCTGCGCATCGCTATTAAAACAATAGCGGACGAGGCAATCAATCCGCCGGCAGGCACACCTATTGAGCAACAGATCGTGCCCGACAGCTTCGTGGAGGCCATGCGCGGCGTGCTGCGCCACCCCGCGCTGGACGCGGCCTTCAAGGAACTGGTGCTCAGCCTGCCCTCCGAGGGCTACATCGCCGAGCACCTGGACATGGTGGACCCGCAGCGTGTGCACGCCGTGCGCGAAGCGATGCGCGCGCAGCTCGCCGTCGCGCTGCAGCCGGAGTGGGAAGCCATCTGGGCGCAGCACCACGACACGGGCGCCTACCGCCCCGATGCGATCTCGGCCGGCCGCCGCGCGCTGTCGGGCCTGGCGCTGTCCATGCTGTGCCTGGCGGCCCGCACCACGGGCGACAGCGTATGGCCGGGCAAGGCGTACCAGCGCTTCAAGGACGCCAGCAACATGACCGACCGCTTCAACGCCCTCACGGCGCTGGTGTACAGCGGCCATGCCCTGGCCGAGCCGGCGCTCGCGCGCTTTCACGCCCTGTTCAAGGACGAGGCCCTGGTGCTGGACAAATGGTTCTCGCTGCAGGCGGGCGCGCCCGACCGCGGCGGGCAGGTGCTGGCCGCCGTGCAGCAGCTCATGAAACACGCGGACTTCAGCCTCAAGAACCCGAACCGCGCGCGCAGCGTGATCTTCAGCTACTGCAGCGCCAACCCCGGGGGCTTTCACCGGCTGGACGGCGCGGGCTACCAGTTCTGGGCCGATCGCGTGCTGGAACTGGACACGCTCAACCCGCAGGTGGCGGCGCGGCTGGCCCGGGCGCTCGACCGCTGGAAGAAGCTGGCCGACCCCTACCGCGGCGCAGCGCGCGACGCCATCGCCCGCGTGGCGGCCAAGCCCGACCTGTCCAACGATGTGCGCGAGGTGGTCACCCGCGCGCTGGCCGACTGATCACGTCCAAAAAATAGGAAACCCCCTCCATGGCAAAAACCATCAGCCTCACCCGCTACCTCGTCGAACAGCAGCGGGTGGACGGCCTCATCCCCTCGCAGCTGCGCCTGCTGCTCGAAGTGGTCGCCCGTGCCTGCAAGAGCATCAGCCACGCCGTGAACAAGGGCGCGCTGGGCGGCGTGCTGGGCACGGCCGCCAGCGAGAACGTGCAGGGCGAGATCCAGAAGAAGCTGGACATCATCGCCAACGAAGTGCTCATCGAAGCCAACGAATGGGGCGGCCACCTCGCGGCCATGGCATCCGAAGAGATGGACAGCATCTATGTGGTGCCCAACCGCTATCCGCAGGGCGAGTACCTGCTGCTGTTCGATCCGCTCGACGGCTCCTCCAACATCGACGTGAACGTGAGCATCGGCACCATCTTCAGCGTGCTGAAAAAGCCCGAAGGCCACCCCGGCGTCATGACCGAGGACTTCCTGCAGGCCGGCACCCAGCAGGTGGCCGCGGGCTACTGCATCTACGGCCCCCAGACCACGCTGGTGCTGACCGTGGGCGACGGCGTCGCCATGTTCACGCTGGACCGCGAGCAGGGCTCGTTCGTGCTGGTGGAAGAGAACGTGCGCATTCCCGAGGACACCAAGGAATTCGCCATCAACATGAGCAACATGCGCCACTGGGACACCCCGGTCAAGCGCTACATCGACGAATGCCTGGCCGGCACCGAAGGCCCGCGCGGCAAGGACTTCAACATGCGCTGGATCGCCAGCATGGTGGCCGACGTGCACCGCATCCTCACGCGCGGCGGCGTGTTCCTGTACCCCTGGGACAAGCGCGAACCCAACAAGCCCGGCAAGCTGCGCCTGATGTACGAAGCCAATCCCATGAGCTGGCTCGTCGAGCAGGCCGGCGGCGCCTCCACCAACGGCAAGCAGCGCATCCTGGACATCCAGCCCACGCAGTTGCACGAGCGCGTCAGCGTGGTCCTGGGCTCAAAAAATGAAGTGGAACGCGTGACACGCTACCATTCCGATATATAATTCGAGTCTTCGCCGGTGTAGCTCAGTCGGTAGAGCAGCTCATTCGTAATGAGAAGGTCGGGTGTTCGATTCATCTCTCCGGCACCATTTTTGGTAATAAAAACAACGCACTAACCTTTGCAGGTTAGTGCGTTGTTTTGCTTTTATCGGCACGTTTTTGCACACTGCGTGTGCCAGATTTGTGCCAGAGCCAGCACGCTCCCGCAGTGCCGCCAGCGCACGACATTGCACTCTCCTGCTGCTAAACTGTCATCGTCCGAGCAACTCGGACACCTGACGTTGTGAATGCAACACAAAAGGCCGGGCTTCGACGTCGCCCTGGTCACTTACCGATTGGCTGACTAGCACCCAGCCACATCGATGCTTTCCCCCCGCTGCCACCACGGCTTGCGGCGTGCTCCGATATCGTGACTTCCAAAAAATAAGGCCGGGCTTCGGTATCGCCCTGGTCAATGACCGAGTAGCCACGTGGCAAAGCTGCTCGATGACCCTAGCCACGTCATCAGGGTTATCGACATGAAGCACCGACCAGTAGCCATAGCTACGACCATGCGCAGAGCAAGTTGGGCCTGCAGTTCCAGGGACAGGCAGGCAGAGGGAGGCGTGCGCTCATGAGCATCCTTCTCACCGTGGAACAGCTTTCCACCTACCTCCACAAGTCTGTCGCCAGCATCCGCAGCGACGCGACACGCAACCCCCGCTCCCTCCCTCCCCTATGCCGTTTACCGGGCACAAAACGCCTGCTATGGCGCGCTGAAGACGTTGAACGATGGCTCGCGGCATTCGTAACAACGTCCAGCAGCAACCAGGCACCTGCGCCGCAGCAAGCTAACACGAGCCCTCGGCGAGGCCGGCCGACGAAAGCGATGCAAGTTGCAAGCGCACGTCGGAAGACAGCTCTGGACACCCGCGCCCCAGCTGCTGAAGAGGTTGATCGGTGAGCGCGCCGACATCAGTGGCGCGGCCCGCAGGACCTCCCGCGAAAAGCCCATTTCCGTCCGTGCATGGCGATATCGACACCACATACCACACGCAACAGCGTGACATGTTCGCGTCAGGCCTGGCTGCGGAAATCGGGGTAAACGCATTCGCAGTGTGGCATGCGATCAAGAGCCACGCCGACTTTCAAACCGGTGTGGCTTGGGCCAGGAATTCGACGCCTGATGTTGCTCACGGGGCTTTCTACCGATCCTGTTCAAGCCGCAATCAAGAAGCTGGTGGAAAACCACCTACTGCGCGTGACAAAGCGCGGGCAGAAGAACATCTACGTGGCACGTGAGCGCATGGATGTGAGGGTCGGCGACCTTGTGATCTGCACGATCGCCATCGACTTTGTTCCGTCCACCATGCGTGAACGCTTGGGAAAGCTCAAGCAATCTGCAGCAGGCGAAATTGAAGGGGCTGACGTGTGGGCAGAAGTCGAACTGATCCCCGGTCCCGGCATGCGTCAGGACGCCAATGGCGGTAGCTTCAAAACCGCCATGCGTGCTGATCAGATTCCCACGCAGTTGCCTTGTGTTGAGTCGTCCGTGCCCCTATCCACGCCAGCGCAGGCACGCCACCGCTTGCTCGAAATCGCAAACCAGATGCGTGGAAAGGGCCGTCCACCAATGCCTAAACATTGAGCAACCGTACCGCCTTCCGGTACGGTGCTAGTTCTGTACCGACACCCGGTACAGCGCTAGTTCTGTACCGGAAACCGGTACAGAACGAAGTTGAATTAATAAAAACAATACGGATGCAAGAGTGGACAACAATGCGGATAACCTGATCACGAGCACTGTCCGAACATGCAACCACAGCCTCTTCTCGCGCACATATCACGAAAGTTTTTGCAAGAGTGAAGCGGCTTGAAATCCGTTTTAACGCCAAAGGAGGGTTTCGGTTCTCGCAAAAGACTTCTTCAACAGCACCGCCCCTGAGTAATGGTAAGAATAATAATATTCTTATTATTATTCTTACCGCAACGATCCATCCCGAACGCTGAAAACGCCCCTCAAGTGTCAAAATCGCTAAGAATTTTTAGCCGCTAAAATATCAAGATGGTTCTCCGACCCATATCTGCATGGCAGCAACTAGAACGCCGAGCCACGATTCAAAGCAATTTGGCAAGTCAGCGCATGGAAGGACTTGAGCCAGATGCCGAAGTGCTGCAGGATTGCGAAAAATGGGTGCGCGGTGAAGCTAGCATCGATGACATCGTAGAAATATACAAGGCTCGGCTTCGGGCCTCAGGTGCGATGTCACACGTTTCCAAGCCTCTCAAGTGATAGTCCTGGCGCAAGACCGATCAGAACTTCTGCTTCGTTGACACTTGGGGGGCGGGCAAACTTTAGCCGCTAAAATTTTTTAAGTTCAGCACGCGGGCCGCCTCGCCCCTCTTGGCGTCTAACCGACCCAATCCAGCCTTGCTGCTACGGCATCCCATCGAGCAGCCACCGATGAACAATTCAATTGGTAATTGACTTCAATTCTGAAGTATTTCGCTAGCTCATCAGTGACCGTTTGCCTGACTCCGAGGCATTCCATCTCCGCCTGCACGACCTCATCGCACAAGCACTGCGAAACACCGTCACGAACGCTTGCATCACCCAGCCCAAGAATGTCATTTTGCAATCGATAAAGTGCGATTGCCTTTGCAAGATGCAAAAGGGTCAGCGGCGCACGATATTGATGGGCCAGCAGTAATTCGCCCTCAAACTCCGCGACAGCTTGATCGAAACTTCGCCATTCAGTCAACTCTTCAGAAATGACGAGATGTAGCTGTTCGGACGGTCCCCACATCGCTTTCCAGAGATTCGCAGGGCCATTCTGATAGACGGTGGTCGCATCTGACCACGCCTCTACTGCAGAGAGCGAACGCAGCCGAGCTGCAGACACTGGCCGCGTACCGTTAAACAACGCCTGCCATCCATTTTTTCCCTGGTCCCGAGTTGGGTGCATGGGGGATGCCAAAGAATCGTACTTCTCTGCAAAGCCATAAACCGATGTGGTGCCTTCACGCTTGCTCAGCGTGCGGAGTAGCGCCACGCTGCGCGCGATCTGCCGACGTCTTTCTGCGGTCGATTTCGTGATCATTAGGGCAATTTGTCCGGGTAAGAAATTTGGCCTGAAAGTCCCTGTAAATATAACGCCAGACAGCACAAACTTCTTCGAAATTAACTTCGATTAACTGTCATAAGTGAGCATTTGGTGAGCACGACTCTTGATTTTCTTCTTCAAAAGTACGGACCAACAATGACCCTAGAGAACTTGCGGCCGTTCTGAAACGGAAGCCTGGCGGAGTTCGTGTAGTCCTGGCCATGCGAACAGAGGAATGGGCCATCAACTTGAATAGCCGGAAGATTTACATTGGACGAAGAGTTCATTTTCCAACCGATTCGGTTGCCGAATTACTCACCGGCGATCTAATTAAAAAAGGAACTGAGTAATGGGAAACTATCCAAACGACCTATCCGAATGGTTAAGTGAGCGCGGAGGAAATAAATCCACACATGCTACGACTTTGGCATCTTTCCTTGCAGTTTCTGAAAATGTCCGCGAAGCAATAGATGCCGGCTTCGAGCTGAAAACGATATGGGAACACTTGCGTGAAAGAAAGAGAATTTCATTCCGCTATGAAACGTTCCTCAAATACGTTCATCGCCATATCAAGAAAAGCACAAGTACAAAAAAAGCGAAAAACCAAAGCCAAGCAAAAACAGCGAATGCGTCCACTTCGTTCTCATTCAGTCCAAACCCAAAGAAGGATGAACTGCTGTGACGAATCGCTGTTTCCACTCAGGCAATGCACTATCAGCGCACTGCGTGAATGCTACTGGCACAACACTTTCGATCAGTCAGCGCTATTTTCGCCCTGCAGCCTCGCTGCATTCGTTCAGCAGCGTGATCGAGGAGGTGAAGTTGACGCAACAACAGCGAACTTCGTGGCGCGGAAGTGCGGGCAGGATAGGTGAGGTTAGCTAACCGGCAAGCCGGTTATCTATCTTCACTATCCCCTTATTCGCACTTCGTGCTCAACGGGGAATCCTGTTCTGCGAGAGCTGACGGCTACCGCCATCTGTAGTGAGCGACTTTAGCCGCTAGATTTTCTGACGCCGTGACATCAATACAAAAGTCCGGGTTTCGGTGTAGCCCTGGTCAAGTACCGATTAGCTACACATGGCACAGCTATTCGACGATCGTGAAAGCCACTTTCAAAAAGGATATCGACATGAATAATCATCGCTTTTTGGCAGCTAAAATTGCCCTCACCGTTTTGCTGGCTGGCAGCATTGTTGTCACTCCGGTGCAGGCTGGAATCCCGGTTATCGACGGTGCGAACTTGACTCAAACCGTCATGTCGGCGGTGGAGAACGTTGCGCAGACGCTCAAGCAAATTGAGCAGTACCGCACCCAGCTCCAGCAGTACGAGAACATGATCCAGAACACGGTCGCACCGGCCGCGTATATCTGGGATCAAGCGCAGTCAACGATCAGTGGGTTGATGAACGCCGTCAACACGCTTGACTACTACAAAAACCAGCTCGGCAGCCTGGACAGCTACATCGGCAAGTTCCAGGACGTGAGCTACTACAAATCCTCGCCCTGCTTCTCTGCCAGCGGATGCAGCGACGCCGAGCGCGCAGCGATGGAACAGAACCGGCGTCTGGCAAGCGAGAGCCAGAAGAAGGCCAATGACGCGCTGTTCAAGGGCTTGGAACAGCAGCAGAGAAACCTCGCCTCCGACTCGCGCACGCTGGAACGGCTCCAGTCGGCGGCGCAGGGTGCGACTGGCCAGATGCAGGCCATCGGGTTTGCAAACCAGCTCGCCAGCAACCAAGCCAACCAGCTCCTGCAGATTCGCGGCCTGTTGATCGCGCAGCAAAACGCTGTCACGACCAGGATGCAAGCCGAGGCCGATCTTGAAGCCCGACAGCAGGCGACACACGCCACTTCGACGGAGTCCCGTATCGGCAAGACGAGCAGTCCCAAAAACTGGCTCGAACTGACCCGCTGACCAGAGAGGCGCATCATGAGAAAAACGATGCTGCTCGTCGGCCTTGCGGCGGCGCTGCTGGCCGGATGCGACAACAAACCGGCGACCTTGCCTATGCCCGTTGTCGATGACACCAATTGCCAGCTAGAGAAGATCAAGAAGATCGAGGACAAGGCGACACGCGAAACCTTCGCCGGGTTGTGCTCACACCGATCCCCAACTGGCGGCGGCATTGCGCCGACCGAGAAGCCCATAAACTGGCTTGAGCTGGCGGACCCGAAAGACCAGAAGGGAGTGAAGCCATGAAAACACTGCACAAGCCAGCGCTGCTGATCGGTGCGTTCCTCGCGCTCTGTTGCACAGCGACATC
Source organism: Acidovorax sp. BLS4 (assembly GCF_032929295.1). NCBI lineage: Bacteria > Pseudomonadati > Pseudomonadota > Betaproteobacteria > Burkholderiales > Comamonadaceae > Acidovorax > Acidovorax sp. BLS4. The sequence continues at coordinate 1,676,768 of NZ_CP136797.1, read as the reverse complement.
GGCCCAGCTCACCAACCAAGGGATGCTTGACCAGGTGGTGACGGAGTTCGCCACGCGTGCCGCGGCCTGGCAAACCGTGGTGATGAACGCCGCGATGTTCCTGTTCTGGACGCTGGGCACGATCTCCATGGTTATCACGTTCGGCTTCATGGCGCTGCGCAAGGCCGACATTGGCGAGTTCTTTGCCGAGTTCATCAAATTCATTTTGTTCTTCGGCTTCTTCCTCTGGCTCCTGCGTAACGGCCCGAACTTCGCAACCTCGATCATCCAGTCAATGGCGAGGATCGGCGAGCAGGCTTCCGGCTTCTCCTCGATCACGCCGTCCAGCATCGTCGATGTCGGCTTCATGATCTGGAAGCAGGCCATCCGCAACCTCTCGGCCTGGTCGCCCATCGACAGCTTCATTGGCGCGGTCCTGAGCGCTGGCATCCTGCTGCTGCTGGCCGTTATCGCCGTGAACATGCTGCTGCTCCTTGTATCGGGCTGGCTACTCTCCTACGCCGGGATCTTCTTCCTGGGGTTCGGTGGGTCGCGGTGGACTTCGGACATGGCAATCAACTACTACAAGACCGTATTGGGCGTGGCTGTGCAGATCATGACGATGGTGCTGCTGGTTGGCATTGGAAACGACCTGCTGTCCAGCTTCTACGCCAAGATGAACACAGGCACGCTGAACTTTGAAGAGCTGGGTGTAATGCTGGTTTTCTGTCTGGCGTTACTGATGTTGGTCAATCGCGTGCCGCCACTTGTCGCCGGCGTCATTACCGGTTCAAGTGTTGGCGGTGCGGGTGGCATTGGTAGCTTCGGTGCCGGCGCGGCCATGGGTGCCGTAATGGGCGCGGCCACCATGACCGCAGGTGCAGCAAGCATGGCTGGAGCGGCTGTGATGGGTGGTGCGGCCTCGGCCGCTGGCGGTGCATCGGCGATCAAGGCCGCTTACAGCAAAGCCTCTGCAGCCTCCAGCGAGGGCGGCGGTGGTGGTGGCATGGGCGACACGATGGGCGGTGTTGCTATGGCCGCTGCAGGCCCTGGTGGCAGCAGCTCTAGCGGTGGCAGCGTCTTCGCTGGCATGGACAGCGGCAGCAGCTCGGGCGGCAAGAGTAGCGCCCCGGCCGCCGAGGGCAAGGACTCGGGAGGTGGCGCGGTACCTGGTGCCGAAAGGAACGCCGACGCAGGCGGCAAGGCCGCTGGTTCTGACGCCAAGGGAGGGGGGCAGGGCACCGGCCGGGCACCTGGCGAACAGCGCTCCACCGGCAGCATGTTGGGCTGTGCGGCGGCCATTGCTGCGGGTACTGCGGGCAACCTGGCGCAAGGCTCCTGGGACGTGGCCAAAACCAAGGCCGCAAGCATGCGCGAGTCGGCCTTTGATCGCATCAGCGAAACCACGGGCGGAAAGATTGCCTCTGCGATCCGGGCAAGCCGAGATCACGAGGGTGCGTCACAAGACACCGCCACGTTCGACAGCAACAGTCTTGGCAAGGCTCCCGTCGCTGACGACGAGGTTGCAGCGTTCGTCAGCGGACGCCCTCAGTAGAGCAAATCGCACCGGCCGGGTGGAACCGGCCGGCACTTCCACTTAACACCTGATGGAGAGGTGAATCATGGCAACTCGGAATAGTACAGAAGCTACAAAGGCAGTTCAGCAAGCGGCTACGCAACTCGCAGGAATCGACTTCGATTTATTGGATCAAGAGATGGCGCTGCATGTGTCGCCGCTGATCGAGGCAGTTGTGAACATGCTGATGATCGTCTACTACCAGGCCGAAACCGGGCATGCGACAAAACACGATTTTCTTGCCGCAAAATCTGGCCTAAGGCGATCGTTGAAGGTTCACTAGGACGCCCACAAGCGCCAAGTACCAAACTGTGGCCGTGGGCAGCTTTTGCGCCAACTATTGCCATGCGTTGTGGCAAGTGACCTGACCCTCGCCTGAGATAATCGGTTCGACACCAAGAGGTCAAGACATGAACAAGCGTTCGGAAGCTGAGCCGTTTTTCATCACGGAGGAAGTCGAGGCAGAAATGCGGGCTTCTGGGTACGTTTTCGAGCCGCCGACGCATGTGTCAACACATCGGCTTCGCGAAATTTTGACCGGCCTACCAGACGCCGATCTCGCCGCATGGCCGGATGAAATTGCTAGGCAGGAACGCGCTCAGCGTAGCGGGAATCGGGCCTAAATTTTTAGCGGCTAAAAAGAGAACAGGGCAACAGCTCAACCTCTCGGGACACACAGCCTTTAGCTAGCGATGGTGCCCGGTTGGTCAACCAAACTAGTTCGTTTGCAGCCAAGCCTTATATGCCTCGATGTCATAGCGTGCCAGGCCCAGCAGGTACGCAGTGGCGTCGACCATACTCTGCTGGAGGTCGGCATCAGCTGCCAGTTTCTTATCCGCATCAATGCGCTTAGATACACGCTTTAGAGCCCGGGTGGCCAGCGTACCCTCGTCAGGCGCGGCTACTTGCTGACTTGCGAGACCCATGGGATCAGCAGCTGGAATGAACGTCGGTGTAAATTTGAACGCCAGGGAGATTAAATCTTCATGTTCTGCATCGGTGTCCACGCGGTAGCCGAAAACACTACGTAGTTCAACTGAAGTTGGCGGCTGCTGCTCGAGCGCCAAACCAACAAACCATTTGCACAGACCTGTCAGAAACACTGGGAGCAAACCTGCTGGGGCATCTACGGCCGCGGCCAGCGCTTCTTCAGTTTCGATGTCAAAATGATCACGAGATGCTTCACGGAACGGGGCACACTCCGTCAAGTTGGAGATGTACTTCTCAAGTAGCTTTTGCAGAACTCCGGCATCGATATTGGGCTTGTCCGCACGCGTTGTCAGCAGAAGCAGCCAAGGATTCATCGTGCGAGCTTGCAGGGCGAGGAGACTGCGGACTGCTTCGTAGTAACTGTTATCAAGCGTCCCCGGAGCTTGGGCGCTGAAGCCATCGCACAAATCGAGGTTGATAACATCATATGGTCCCAGCGCCTTCGCTTTCATAAAAGCCAAAGATGACTGATTAGCAACACGTGCAAAATTGTCGCCGATAACGTCTGACATCGCATTAATTCGCGGCAGGCGGCGTACCTCATCCAGAGAGATATTCAATTCGGTCTGCGCCTTGCTGGCTGGGTGGGCGCCGCTGATAAAACCCAAGAAACGCATGTCAATATGCTGCGTTTCGCAAACTGCGGAGTGGAAATGCCGCAGATCCAAAAGATCGACACCGGGCAAACCTAAGTATTTCAGCACCCCACCAACAGGCGGACTGTCGGTGACCATAAGGATGATCTCGCGGCACCACTGGTGGTGACGAACGTATTGCTTGCGCGGTCGGTGCCAAGGCAAGAACAGCTTTGCGGACGCCGGCATTGGCGCCTCATAGGCAACCATATCAACGATATCGTCAGCATGTTCTTCTTCATCGGGTGCTGCGTCGTTCATCATTCTCCAGGTGCATCGAGAATTTCATAAATCGCCTTCAGGAGCTTCTCCTGCTTACGCTTGGGCACTGCGTCTAGCAACCCAAATGATGCGAGCACTTGGGCGATCGCTTTGAGCTTTTCTTCAAGGATGGAATCCCGAGCCTTGGTTTTAGCTGTCTGTGCGCCGGTCCGTAAGGGGAGGACTGCGGTGCGGGAGTAAACATAGGACTCGCCCGCAGCTTCGACCTTCTTCCCCGTGGAGGACAACTCAATGGAGGGCGGCTGCGCGGCCGGATCATCTGCTTCCAGTTGCCATACCTCGCTGGCAACCCGCTGAATCTCAGACACCGCCACGCCCTTGCTTTCGTCGCGTGAATGCGCACGAACCTCGCTTGCTAGACGCTTCTGAGCGGAGGCAAGCTGCCGTAACGCGCTATGCAGCCATTTAGTGATATATACGGAATGCGGGTGCGCGTTATTGAACGACTCCCGGTCGATGTTCAAAGCGCTATCTAGTCCTTCGCTAACGAATATTTCGCAAGTAATCTGCCGCAGACGGGTTTGCTCGGATACTTGATAGCGCATGAATGTGGAATCAAACAAAGTACCGCTCGACCCGTGGATGCGTATCAGGGAGCCCTGGTGCTCAACCGGCGCAACCTTCGGCGTCCAGAATAAGTAGGCTTCAAAGGCCAGTGGCCCGCCGCTCAATTCCCGTGGAAGCTTTTTAAACTCTTCCCGACACTTGCCAATAAAAACGAGCGGATTCTTGAGTGCATTGTTTGTCGAAGGCAGACCTTTGAACTTCAGTGGTCGTGCCAGCTTCAAGTCATCGAAGAAAACATCAAATTTTCCTATCCGGCCAACTGGGTCCTGCAGTCCTGCCTTGTCGCGCAGCGGAGCGCCGGCCACATCGAGCCGCTGCGCCGCCCCTTTGGGCTGGTTCGACAGCGTGAACGCCTCTGCCCAGCCTTCGAGGTCCATATCGAACAAGTGGCCATCGACATAAGGCAGCGGCACCGCAAGGCTCAACTGCCAGACCATACGCAAGTAATAGTCGAAGATGCGGTCGAGCTGCGGGTTTGGCGTTGACCGTTCAACCTCATCCCAGACGCACTGAACCAGTTTGGCAAATGCGTCAGTTGGCGGATCGCCCTTTTCCCAAGGTAATGCCCAAGTTTTTCCGGCAGTCTTTTTTAGTAGTTCACCACTTGGATCAACCCGTCCGATGTGAAATTGTGGCGGCTCAATTGCCTGTTTTTCTTCAGCGTTAGACTGCGCCTCGTTTTGCTCAATTGCATTCCAGATTTCGCGGCTGCGCAAGGTGTCTCGCGCTTGCGGCCGGATGCTGGTGAGAATGATCGTAGTACCGTGTGAATTGACGTCTGCCGCTTTCTCACGCCAGATGTTCACTTTCCCTGACTCGAACTTCCTCTTTTCTCCATCCTGGCTGAGTGCCAATTCCTCGTCCGCATACTGTCGCAAAGCGACAGTAGCAACTGTTCTGTGATCATCGTCTTTGACTTTGGTGATGATCTGGAAAGTGTGAGTCAACTGGGAAACGGAAAACAGCCCGATGCCAATCTTGCCTATCAGGCGGCGACCGCCGGGACTGCACATCGGGTCATGCGGCGCAGTAACTCCGAGCCCAGGTCCAGCCTCGCTTCGTTTCGCGCTTCCGCCTATATGCAGCAATAAGTGGGCAAGTGCTTCAGGACCCATGCCGTGTCCGTCGTCTTCAACAGAGATGCGCTCGAAACGCGGTGCATCTGTGTTAATAACTACGCGGGTTGCGTCAGCATCATAGGCATTGGATATTAGTTCACGCAGCGCGGAACCGGGCTGGCGATAGATGCCATCGGTAACGCGCGCAATTACACGCTCGTCAGTTCTGAGCGTTGTCTGAACGATGTTTTCGGTACCATGACTTGCTCGGATTGAAGCGACGAGCCCGAGCTCATCGTGAACTTCGGTTATCTGAGGTTGCTGCGTTGACATGGCTACCGACCGTCCAACGCACGTTTAACAGCCAGTGCAACGCTATGCGCAAGTGGCGGAGGCACCGCGTTGGACACCTGCTCGACTTGTTCAGACAAGTTGCCCTCCAACACAAACTTTTCCGGAAATCCCTGCAGCAGCATCGCCTCGTAAATGCTGAGTCTGCGGCGTCCATCAGGATGGATATGAATCTCACGATGCCCAAACGCAATCGTCGGGCTTGCAGCGCCCCACTTCAACCGCTTGAAGCTGCGCCCGTCACCAGTTTCAACTTCAGGATTCAAGAAACGGGGAGACTTTGGCTGCATCGTCCAATGGTTTGGATGCACCGGGATATCCTTCGGCTCAAGGCCATACCTGAAGAAAGCTGGCTCCTCCAATTCGCCGATAGCCTCGCGAACCGTTTGCAGCCCCGCGCGTTTTCTCGGCTTTACTTGGGTATATCCTTGCCCAGCTCGCATACCAGAGAGCACGATGCGTCGACGGTTCTGCGGCACACCAAAATCAGCTGAACACAACTCCTTCTCTGTAACCTCAAAGCCAAGGTCGGAGATTCCCTTAATCAATGCCTTGTAAGTTTGCACATGCTTCTTATCGCGAATACCGAGCACGTTTTCAAACACGATGAACTCGACCTTGTACAGGCTCTGAAGTTCTTTCACTATTTCAAGATAAAGCGTGGGAAGACGGTTGCGCGGATCACTACTGAGCGAGCCGGTATTCGCTCGCGAAAATCCCTGACAGGGAGGTCCGCCTATTACAGCAATACTCTGTCCAGGTTGAAGCTTGGTTTTCACGTGATCAAGAACACCTACTGGCTGCAGCTTGATCAAGTCGCCCACCACCGCTTTGGTGCGGGGAAAGTTTTTCTTGTGGGTACGGATTGCTGCGTCGGATACATCAATTGCAACGGAGATAGTGAATCCGGCATTCTTAAAGCCAAGATCTAATCCCCCAGCTCCTGAGAAAAGGCTGACAATCTTCGGCAGCGTGTTTCGGGATGACTTTGCCTTGCCGCTGTCGCTGGCCAATACCGATTCTTGCCCATGTGTTGAACAGGCCGCGCTCCGAAAGTCTTCGGTGCGCATCATCCGTTCATCACTTTCTTGCTTGCTAGCTTCGTCCGCGCCGGACCGCGATTAAGCGCAACCTCAGAGCCCGACTGCTTGCCAAGATACAGACGCAAAGCGTCACGGATTACCCAAGCAGTTGACACATGGCTTGACTCAGCGACTTTCGCAAGCGCTGCGTACAACTCTTCGGGTACCGAAACTGTCGTACGGATGGACCTAGCCATGGTCATGGACGCCTTCAGAAAAATTGCATCAGTTTACATCACCCCCACTAGCCTTTGAGGTGCCTGATCGTCAGCCGAAATATCCAGCTACGGATGGAATCCTCTATGCAAGCCGCTTGGCTAGGTCTTCAGCCCGCGGGTGGTAGTACCTCATCAACATTCGCGGGTCCTTGTGGCCGGTGATCTTGGTGAGTTCATGCAGCGGAAAAATCTCGGCCAGGCGCGAAGTGGCTTCGTGTCGTAGGTCATGGAAGCGCAGATCGGTGAGGTAGCGCGCATCGGGCTTCTGGCGCTTTTCCTTGCACTCATGCAGGTAGCCCTTGCGGGCACGCGTCACAGCGCGTTCAAAGGCCCTTGTAACGGCATCGCTGCGGATGCTGAACACTGCCCCGTCGTCGGTGCCTGATTCGCCGGGCTCCTCCCCGTCCTCCTTGGCATCGATCCCGTCGTCTTTCAAATCGGCGAGAACTTGGATTGCACGGGAGGACAGCGGCACATCACGCGAGCTGCCGTTCTTGGTTGCTGGCAGATGCGCCACCCGACGATCCAGGTCGATGTGCTCCCATCGCAACCCCACGATTTCACTGCGTCGCATGGCCGTTTCGACGGCCAGCCTGACGATCGCAGGCAGCATCACCGAGCCACTTGCCGCAACGACGCGCTCCAGTTCCCCTTCGCTGGCGTTACGCGGAGCCGGCTCATCAGCCGCTTGCAGAGGATCAGCCTTTGGCACTTGGACGGCAATGCGGCGGGTCCGGGCATTGTCCGGCTGCGGCTTTCGCACCAACTCGACCGGATTGGACAAGCTCTCCATGCCCCATTCCTTACGCGCGATAGTGAACACGTGGGACAACACAGCGAGGCGCCGGAGCACCGTGGCCGGCTGGTACTCCTTGAGCCACACATCGCGCAGCTTGGCCACGTCCGCACTGCGGATCGACGCCAGCGGCCGCTTGGCCATCGTGGTGGCCCGCCAGATGCGCAAGAACGACTTCTCGCCGGCTGCACTCTTCTTTCCTGGCGTCACCTCTTCCTCGTAGCGCTCCAGAGCTTCATGAAGGGTCGTGGCCTCGGCCTCGCCCCTGCTGACCCAGACGCCACGCGCCATTTCCGACTCGTTCATCTTCGCCCAAGCCTCGGCTTCGGCCTTGGTGGTGAAGGTCTTGCTCAGAGGGGGAAAGCCATGCCTACGGATCTGCGCCCGCCACTGATACGGACCACGCTTGTTGATTGCTGCCATTGAAAACGCTACTCGCTGCCGACTGTGCCAAAAATGTGCCAATAAAGGCATCATATCCATAAATCACCAGCAAAATAAAGCCACACCTTTCCATTCGTAATGAGAAGGTCGGGTGTTCGATTCATCTCTCCGGCACCAAATGGAAACCCCTGATTCGCAAGAGTCAGGGGTTTTTCTTTTGGGCCTTGCATTGCGTGTGCCGGCGCTGCACAGCATCCCGGCATCCAGCGGCTGAACGGTGGCGACCAACGTGCGTCGCCAGCACGATCCCCGCAGCCAATCCAATGATCGATGGGGCCCATGGCCCTGCCCCAACGGCCTGTCGGCCGAAGGCGAACCCGCGCAGGCCCGTGGCTTGGCGTCCTACGGCAGGGGGTAGACCACCCGTGCAGCATGGCCTTCCCCACACACACCATCCACAAGGAAATCCCATGACCACCACCCGTGCACCCCGAGACGCCTGCTCCCTGCTCGATGCGGACCATCGCGCCGTCAAGAAAATGTTCAAGGAATACGAATCGCTGATGGAGTCCCGCTCCAAGGCGGCCGCCACCCAGCGGTTCGAACTGGCGCGCCAGATCTGCCGCGAGTTGGCCGTGCATGCGCAGATCGAGGAAGAGATCTTCTACCCCGCCCTGCGCGATGCCATCAAGGACACCGACCTCCTCGCCGAAGCCGAAGTGGAGCATGCCAGCGCCAAGGACCTGATTGCGCAGATCGAGGCCGCCAGCGCCGCCGATGAAATGTTCGATGCCAAGGTGACCGTGCTGGGCGAGTACATCGACCACCACGTGAAGGAAGAGCGCAACGAGATCTTTCCGAAGGCACGTGCCGCCCGCAAGCTCGACCTCGTGGCCATGCGCGAAACGCTCGAAGCCCGCAAGGAAGAGCTGATGGCGGGTGAAGAAGCAATGGCCTGACGACCCTGGCGGGTCGCCCTCCCTCAGGGCGGCCTTGCCGCGAGCCGCAGGGTCGGCGCTGCGAGGCGCTTACCGCCCTCTCTCGCCGCCGCCCTGACCAGCGTCTGCTGAAAGCCTGTGGGCCAGGCCGTCAGGTGCGGCCCGTCTCCGCCGCCGCAGCGCTCGCATGCAGGCAGATCGCGGCCGCCGCACCCACATTCAACGATTCTTCCCCGCCCGGCTGGGCAATGCGGATCAGGCGGCTCGCGCGCTCCTGCAGCGCCGGTGACACGCCCTGCCCTTCATGCCCCATGATCCAGCCGCAAGGCCAGGGCAGTTGCGCCCGGTGCAGGAATTCCCCACCGTGCGAACTGGTCGCCAGCAGGGGCAGGCCGAGCGCATCGATGTCCGTCGCATCGAGCCCCTCCACCAGCCGCAGGCCGAAGTGGGCCCCCATGCCGGCCCGCAGCACCTTGGCGCTCCACAGCGCCGCCGTACCCTTGATGGCCGCGATCTGTCCGAAACCGAATGCCGATGCACTGCGCAGGATGGACCCCACATTGCCGGCGTCCTGCAGGCGGTCGAGCACCACGGTGGACACACCGGGCACCAAGGCGGCGGCCGCCGGCATCTCCAGCACGAAGCCCATGCGCGCCGGGGATTCGAGGCCGCTCACGTCCGCCCAGAGAGGGTCGGCGATTACTATGTTTTTGATAGCAGCATGCCGGTAACTTTCTTGCGCTTCAGGCCAAAAAGACTCCGCATACACGGCCACCGCCGGCTGCAGCCTCCGGGCCAGCGCCGCACGGCACAGGTGGTCGCCTTCCAGCCATACCCGGCCCTGCTTGCGGTAAGCGCTGCTGTCCTGCGCCAGGCGCCGCAGGTCCTTGACGAACGCGTTGTCGCGCGACTGAACGAAGGTGACGTTGTCCGAGGTCATGCCGGTTGCCACTCCGACTGCACCAGGCCCCGCGGCGCCGGCAACGCGTGCCCTCCATCCACGGTAGGCACCGCAGGCATTGGGAGCACCGCCGCGTTGCCCCGCACGAGGGCCGCGGCCACGGGCGAAAACGAGCGGCGGTGGTACGGACAAGCGCCATGCTGCTGCAGCGCCGCCATGTGTTCGGCCGTCCCATATCCCTTGTGGCCGGCAAAGCCGTATTGGGGATATTCCAGGTGCAATTGCGCACACCAGCGATCCCGCGTGACCTTGGCCAGAATCGACGCCGCAGAAATGGCCTGCACCAGCGCATCGCCCTTGACGATGGCGTCCGCGGGCACTTCCAGCACGGGCAGACGGTTGCCATCCACCAGCACGCGCACGGGCTTCAGGCGCAGCCCCTGCACCGCGCGCTGCATGGCCAGCATGGTCGCCTGCAGGATGTTGATGGTGTCGATCTCTTGCACGCTGGCCTCGGCCACCGCGCAGCACAGGGCCTTGGCGCGGATCTCGTCGTACAGCGCTTCGCGGCGCGCAGCGGTCAATGTCTTGGAATCGGCCAGACCGGCGATCGGATTCAGATCGTCAAGGATCACGGCGGCGGCCACCACCGGGCCGGCCAGCGGCCCGCGCCCAGCCTCGTCCACCCCGGCCACCAGGCCCGGGGGATGCCACGGCAGGGCCGCCTGCTCAGGCGGCAAGGATTTTCTGGATCGCATCGGCGGCCAATCGGGGGGTGTCGCGGCGCAGGGTTTCGTGCAGTGCGGTAAAGCGCTGCTCCAGCGCCGCCAGCGTGTCGGGAGATTGCGTAGGCGCGTCGAGCCACTGCGTCACGGCCGCGGCCAGCGCCTCGGGGGTGGCGGCGTCCTGGATCAGCTCGGGCACGACGAATTCGCCGCAAAGGATGTTGGGCAGCCCCACCCACGGCTGCAATTGCTTGCGCCGCATGAGGCGCCAGCTGATGGGGTGCATGTGGTAGCCGACCACCATGGGCCGCTTGAACAGGGCTGCCTCCAGGGTGGCCGTGCCGCTGGCGATCAGTGTGCAGTCGCAGGCCGCCAGCACGGTGTGCGACTGGCCTTCGACGACCTGCACGGCCTCGGCCATGCCGCATTCGCGCACCACCTGCTCGATGCGCGCACGCAGCGCCGGCACAGCCGGGATGACCATGCGCAGCGCCGGGCGCGCCTGGCGCAGCAAGGCCGCCGCCCGCAGGAACGGCGTGGCGATGTAGTCCACCTCGGCCGAACGGCTGCCCGGCAGGATGGCCAACACCTCGTCGCCGCGGGCCAGCCCAAGCCGGGCACGCGCCGCCTCGCGGTCCGGCTGCATGGGAATCACATTCGCCAGCGGATGGCCGACGTAAGTGGCCGCAATGCCGTGGCGGGCCAGGAGCGCGGGCTCGAACGGGAAGATGCACAGCACGTGGTCGGCGCTGCGCTTGATTTTGTCGATGCGCTCCGCACGCCAGGCCCAGATCGAAGGGCACACGAAGTGCACCGTCTTGATGCCGGCCACGCGCAGGTCGGATTCGAGCCCCAGGTTGAAGTCGGGCGCATCCACGCCGATGAAGACCTGCGGCGGGTCCGCAAGCAGCCGCCGCCTCAATTGCTTGCGGATCTGCACGATGCCCCAGAGCCGGCGCAGCAGCTCGACGCTGTAGCCGTGCACGGCCAGGCGCTCGCTGGGCCACCAGGCTGTGAAGCCCCGCCGCTGCATCTGTGGCCCGCCGATGCCCTGCCCCACCACGCCCGGCCACTGTGCCTGCAGGCCGTCGAGCAGCAGGCCCGCCAGCAGATCGCCAGAGGTTTCGCCTGCCACCATCGCGATGCGCGGTGCCGGTTGGAGGGAAGGCGCCATCGCGGTCAGCGCGCGATGCCGCGCGAGGAGTTGGCGATGAAATCCAGCAGCAGCGCGATGTCGGGCGCGGCCTCGCCGTGGACCGACGGCAACTCGGCGATCGCCTGCCGCGCCGCGTCCAGCGTGAGGCCCTGGCGATACAGCAGGCGGTGCGCCTGCTTGATCGCGGCGAGCCGGTCGGCCGAGAATCCGCGCCGACGCAGGCCTTCAAGGTTCAACCCGCGCACGGACAGCGGGTTGCCGTCCACCATCATGAAGGGGGGCACGTCCTGCGAGATGTGGCTGGCGAACCCCGCCATGACATGCGCGCCCACCTTGGTGAACTGGTGCACGCCCGTGAGGCCGCCGATGATGGCGTGGTCACCCACGTGCACATGGCCGGCCAGCGTGGCGTTGTTGGCCAGAACGGTGTGGTGGCCGACCACGCAGTCGTGGGCAATGTGCACATAGGCCATCACCCAGTTGTCGTTGCCGATCGTGGTCACGCCCCGGTCCTGCGCCGTGCCGGTGTTGAACGTGCAGAACTCGCGGATCGTGTTGCGGTCGCCGATGCGCAGCTCGGTGGGCTCGCCGGCGTACTTCTTGTCCTGCGGCGCGGCGCCCAGGGAGGCGAACTGGAAGATCCGGTTGTCTTCGCCGATCGTGGTGCGCCCTTCGATGACGCAGTGCGCGCCCACCGAGGTGCGCGCACCGATCGTCACGTGCGGGCCGATCACCGCATAGGGGCCGATGGCCGCGGAGGCGTCGATCCGCGCTGCGGGGTCGACGATGGCTGTGGAGTGGATGCTGCTGGTCACGTGCCGCCCTGCCCTCGCAGCGTCAGCCCACGGTGCGCATGGTGCACATGATCTCGGCCTCGCAGGCCACGCTGTCGCCCACGCGTGCCAGGCCCTTGAACTTGTAGATGCCGCCCTTGATACGGTCCAGATCCACTTCCAGGATGAGCTGGTCGCCCGGCTCCACGGGGCGCTTGAAACGCGCACCGTCGATGCCGACGAAATAGAACACCTTGTCGTCGCCGGGCGCCTCGCCCATCATGTCGAACGACAGCAGGCCCGCGGCCTGCGCCAGGGCCTCGAGCATGAGCACGCCGGGCATCACGGGCCGGCTCGGGAAATGCCCCGTGAAGAAAGGCTCGTTGATCGTGACGTTCTTGAGCGCCTGGATGCGCTTGCCCCTTTCGAGTTCGACCACGCGGTCCACCAGCAGAAACGGATAGCGGTGCGGCAAGAGCTTGAGAATTTGGTGGATATCCATCATTGGAAGATGCGGTCTAACCGTCTTTTCGAGTTTGTTCGAGGGCCTTGATCCGTTCGCGCAGGCTGTGAAGCTGCTTGAGCGTGGCCGCGTTTTTTTCCCACTTCGCATTTTCGTCGATGGGGAACATGCCGGTGTATTGACCCGGCCGGGTCAGCGATCGCGTGACCACCGTGGCCGCCGACACGTGCACGTGGTCGGCCAATTCGAGATGCCCCAGCACGATGCCTCCGCCCCCCACCGTGCAATGCGCGCCGATGGTCGCGCTGCCCGCCACCCCCACGCACCCCGCCATGGCGGAATGCCGGCCGATGCGCACGTTGTGGCCGATCTGGATGAGGTTGTCGAGCTTCACGCCATCTTCGATGACCGTGTTTTCCAGTGCGCCGCGGTCGATGCAGGTGTTGGCGCCGATCTCGACGTCGTTGCCGATGTGCACGGCCCCCAGCTGCTCGATCTTGATCCACTCGCCGCCCTGCGGAGCGAAGCCGAAGCCGTCGGCCCCGATCACCACGCCGGCATGCACGATGCAGCGCTCGCCGATGTGGCAGTCCTCGCCCAGCGTCACCCGCGATTTGAGCACCGTGCCTGCACCCACGCGCGCACCGCGCTCCACCACGCACAGCGGGCCGATGAAGGCCGTGGGATGCACCGTGGCGTCCGGGTCCACCACCGCGCTGGGATGGATGCCCTGCGGCACGGCCACGGCGTGCACGCGCTTCCACAGTTGCGTGGCACGCGCGAAATACACGTACGGCTCGTCAGCGACGATGCACGGCCCCCGGGCCAGCCCGGCCTCGCGCATCGATGGCGCCACAATGACACAGGCCGCCCGGGAGGCGGCCAGTTGCTGCTGGTAGCGCGGATGGCTTAAAAAAGCCAGGTCACCGGGACCTGCAGACTCCAGGGGAGCGATGCGGCGGATCTCTCCGTCCCTCTCGCCCCCCTCCAGCGTGCCGCCCAGCGCATCGACGATCTGCCCCAGAGAGAGGCTCACGCCGCGCGCCCCGTCAGCCGACGGCCATCACTTGGCGGGCGTGGCAGCAGCGGCATTCAGTGCCTTGATCACTTTGTCGGTGATGTCGTGCTTGGGGTTGATGTAGACGGCTTCCTGAAGGATCACGTCGTACTTCTCGGCCTCGGCGACCTGCTTGACGACCTTGTTGGCGCGCTCGAGCACCTGGCCCAGCTCTTCGTTCTTGCGGGCGCCCAGGTCTTCCTGGAACTCGCGGCGCTTGCGCTGGAAGTCGCGGTCCTGGTCGACCAGCTGGCGCTGGCGGGCCGTGCGCTGGCTCTCGGCCATCGTGGGCGCTTCGCGCTCGAACTTCTCGGTGGCGGACTTCAGGCTGTTGCCCTGCTCCACGAGGTCCTTCTCACGACGGGAGAACTCCTGCTCCAGCTTGGCCTGGGCCGCCTTGGCGGTGCTGGCCTCGCGGAAGATGCGGTCGGTGTTGACGAAGCCGGCCTTGAACTCCTGCGCCTGTGCAGGCACGGCTGCACCGAGCGTGCCCAGCAAGAGAACGAGGGGAATATGGCGGGAGAGAGATTTCATTAGAAAGACGTTCCGATCTGGAATTGCAGTTTCTGGATTCTATCGCCGGCGAACTTGCGCACCGGTTGCGCAAAAGCGAGGCGAAGCGGACCGAGCGGAGAAATCCAGCTCAGGCCCAGGCCGGCAGAGACACGCATGTCGCTGAGGGTGACCTTTTCATCTTCGCCATACACGTTGCCCGCATCCACGAAAGTGAACACGCGCAGCGTGCGGTCGTTGCCCGCACCTGGGAACGGTGCGATCAACTCGGCATTGAGCGTGACCTTCTTCGGTCCGCCCAGCGACGCACCCGTCACGTCGCGTGGACCCAGCGTGCCCTGGTCGAAACCGCGCACGGAGCCCAGGCCGCCCGAGTAGTAGTTCTTGAACACCGGGAACGGCCGACCGTTCATGCCCTTGCCCCAGCCGAACTCGCTGTTGAAGGCCATGGTGAACTTCTTGTTCAGCGGCACATACTGCTGGAACTGGTAATTGCCGCGGACATAGCGCGCATCGCCGGCCACCGACCATTCGGTGTTCAGGCGCTGGTAGCGGCCCGAATTGGGTGCCAAGGCGCTGTCGCGGTCATCGCGCGACCAGCCGATCGTGAGCGGAATCGCGGTGCTGCTGGAACCATAGGTCGTGGCATACGACAGGTACGCGGCGGGAATGTTGGTGCCCAGCTTGATCCGCGTCTGTTCGAGGCCGCCCCCGAAGAACACGGTATCGGTTTCGCTGAAGGGGATGCCGAAACGCACGCTGGTACCGGCGGTGATCAGCTCGTAGTTGCCGCCCTGGTCCTCGTACGGCTTGTCGGTGCGGTAGTAAAGATCGAGCGTGCGCGAGATGCCGTCTCTCGTGAAGTACGGGTTGGTGGTGCTGAACACCAGCGTGCGGCGGTACTTGCTGGTGTTGACGTCCACCCCGAGGTAGTTGCCCGAACCGAACACGTTCTCCTGCTTGATGCTGAACGACAGCGAGACCTTTTCCGCACTCGAGAAGCCTGCGCCCAGCTGCAGCGATCCGGTGGGCTTTTCGGCCACGTTCACCACCAAGTCCACCTGGTCGGCCGAGCCCGGCACTTCCTGCGTTTCCACATTGACTTCGGTGAAGAAGCCCAGGCGGTCCACGCGGTCACGGGACAGCTTGATCTTGTCGCCGTCGTACCAGGAGGCTTCGTACTGGCGGAACTCGCGGCGGATCACTTCGTCGCGCGTGCGGTTGTTGCCGCTCACGTTGATGCGGCGCACGTAGGCACGGCGGGCCGGCTCGGCGCGCAGCACCAGGGCCACGCGGTTGTTCTCGCGGTCCACTTCGGGCACCGCTTCGACACGCGCGAACGCGAAGCCGAAATTGCCGAAGTAGTCGGTGAATGCCTTGGTGGTTTCGGCCACCTTGTCGGCGTTGTAGGGCTCGCCGGGCTGGATGGTGATCAGCGACTTGAACTCGTCGTCGCGGTCCAGGTAATTGCCTTCGATCTTCACGCCGGAGACCACGTAGCGCTGGCCTTCGGTCACGTTGACGGTGATCGTGATGTCCTGCTTGTCCGGGGAGATGGCCACCTGCGTGGAGTCGATACGGAACTCGAGGTAGCCGCGCGCCAGATAGTAGGAACGCAGGGTTTCCAGATCGGCGTTCAGCTTGGTGCGGGAATAGCGGTCCGACTTGGTGTACCAGCTGAGCCAGCCGCCCGTGTCCTGGTCGAACAGCCCTTTGAGCGTCGATTCGCTGAAGGCCTTGTTGCCCACCAGGTGGATTTCCTTGATGCGCGCGGGCTCGCCTTCGGTCACGGTGAACGTGAGGTTGACGCGGTTGCGCTCGATGGGGGTGACCGTGGTCACGACCTCGGCGCCGTACAGGCTCTTGTTGATGTACTGGCGCTTGAGCTCCTGCTCCGCGCGGTCGGCCAGCGCCTTGTCGAAAGGCCGGCCTTCGGTCAGGCCCACATCGCGCATGGCTTTCTTGAGCGTGTCCTTGTCGAATTCGCGGGCACCGGCGAAGTCCACGTCGGCGATGGTGGGACGCTCTTCCACGACCACCACGAGCACGTTGCCGCTGGCCTCCAGGCGCACATCCTTGAACAGGCCCAGCGCGAACAGCGCACGGATCGCCGCAGCGCCCTTCTCGTCGTTGTAGTCGTCACCCACCCGAAGCGGCATCGATGCGAAGATCGTGCCCGGCTCGACGCGCTGCAAACCCTCCACCCGGATATCCTGCACCTTGAACGGCTCCAGGGCCCATGCCGCATTGGCAGCAAAAACCATGGCGGCCACGGCACAAGCCTTGCGCACGCCCAAGCGATTGAATTGTTTTTTCATGAGTGAACTGGTACCGCGCGGTGAACGCGCGCGGCAAAAAGGTTAGCCAAAAAGCCGGGTGATATCGTTGAACAGGGCGATGGACATCATCAGGAGAAGCACCGCCACGCCGCCGCGCTGCAATCGCTCCATCCAGGCGTCGGACACGCCCTTGCCGGTCACGCCTTCCCAAAGATAATACATCAGGTGCCCACCGTCCAAAACCGGCAGCGGAAGCAGGTTCAGCACACCCAGACTCACGCTGATGAGGGCCAGAAACACCAGGTACTGCGTGAGCCCCATGCTGGCCGAACGGCCCGCGTAATCGGCGATGGTGAGCGGGCCGCTGAGGTTCTTGAGCGAGGCTTCGCCGATCACCATGCGCCCCATCATGCGCAGGGTCAGGGCCGACACCTCCCAGGTGCGCACCACTCCGTTCCACAATCCTTCGAGCGGCCCGTGCCGCACGGTAACGAACTCTGGCTGAGCGCCCACGAACGCTCCCACGCGTCCGACCGGGCCGGAAGGCTCGCTGTGCAAGTCCGGCAGCACATCCAGCGTCAAGGTCTGGCCGCCACGTTCGATGCGCCACGGCTGGGATACGGCCACCCCGCCACTGACCGATGCACGGATGAGCTCCCGCAGCTGCTGGCCATCCACCACATTCGTCGCACCGAGCCTAACGACCAAGTCCCCCTGCCGCAATCCAGCGCGTTGCGCCGCCCCCCCCTGGACCACCTCGCCGAGCACGGGCCGTGTCCACGGCCCCACGATGCCGATCTTGCGAAACAGCTGCGCGTCCGCTTCCCGGGCATCGAACTGGGCGAGTTCCAGCACCATCTGGCGCTGCGGCGCCCCGGGCGACGGCTGCACCTGCAGGCGGACGTCGGTGCCGTCGAGCGCACCGCGGGTCAGGAGCCAGCGCAGGTCCTCGAAGGATCGCACCGGCTCGGATTCTTCGTTGCCGAGGGCCGCTTCCAGCACGAGCTCGCCGCCTTGCAGGCCGGCTTTCTGGGCCACGGACCCGGGCACGGGGCTGGCGAGAACCGCCTTCGGCTCCTCCACGCCCATCCAGTTCACTGCGGCGTACAGCAGCACGGCAAGCAGCAGATTGGCCGCCGGACCCGCCGCCACGATCGCAGCGCGGGATCGCAACGGCTTGGCATTGAACGACAGGTGGCGCTCATGGGCTTCGACGGGAGCCTCGCGCTCGTCCAGCATGCGCACATACCCGCCCAGGGGAAACGCGCCGATGACGAATTCCGTGGGCGATCCCTTGGGCTGCCAGCGCAGCAGGGGCTTGCCGAAACCCACCGAAAAACGAAGCACCTTCACGCCGCAGGCGACCGCTACGCGGTAGTGGCCGTATTCATGGACGGCGATGAGCACGCCCAGCGCGACGATGAAGGCAATGACGGTCAGCAACATGGTGTCTTTCTGCCCGGAGGCGATGGCTCAGGCGGCCAGCCGCTGCGCACTGCGCAGAGCGACGGACCGTGCTTCGGCATCCAGCGCCAGCAGGGCCCCGAGCGATTCGGGGTTGGAGGGTGTCACCGCCTCCAGAGTTGCAAGGTTCAGCCGATGAATCTGATCGAAACGGATGCGGCGCTCCAGGAACGAGGCCACAGCCACCTCGTTGGCGGCATTGAGCACCGCCGTGGTGCCGCTTTGCGCGCGCAGCGCCTGCCAGGACAGGTGCAGTCCCGGGAAGCGGGTGGCATCGGCCTCCTCGAAGGTGAGCGCGGACAGGGTGGAAAAATCCAGCCGCGGCGTTCCGCTCTCGATGCGCTCCGGCCAGGCCAGCCCGCAGGCGATCGGAACGCGCATGTCCGGCGTTCCCAGTTGCGCCAGCACCGACGCATCCACGAACTGGACCATGGAATGGATGATCTGCTGCGGATGGATCACCACCTTGATCTGCTCCGGCGCCAGATCGAAGAGCCAGCGCGCCTCGATGACCTCCAGGGCCTTGTTCATCATGGTGGCCGAATCGACCGAGATCTTTCGCCCCATCGAGAAATTGGGATGGGCGCAGGCCTGCTCCGGCGTGACATCGCGCAGCGTGGCCGGCGCCCGGGTGCGAAACGGCCCGCCGGATGCGGTGAGCAGAATGTGGTCCACGCGGCGGGCCCAGGTCTGCGGGTCTTCGGGCAGGCATTGGAAGATCGCCGAATGCTCGCTGTCGATCGGCAGCAGCATGGCCCCGCCCTCCCGGACGGCGGACATGAAGACCTCACCGCCCACCACCAGCGCCTCCTTGTTGGCGAGCAGCAGGCGCTTGCCGGCGCGGGCCGCCGCAAGGCAGGGGCCCAGGCCCGCAGCGCCGACGATGGCGGCCATCACCACGTCCACCTCTTCGTGGGAGGCAATGGTGTCCAGCGCGTCCGGGCCCTGCAAGACCCGCGTTGCCAGACCATGCGCCGCGAGCCGCTCCTCCAGCAGGCGCGCATGCGGCGCGCTGGCCATCACGGCGAAGCGGGGCTGGAAACGGACACATTGCGCCAGCAGGGCGTCGACCTGCGTGGCAGCGCTCAGGGCGAACACCTCGTAGCGCTCGGGATGGCGTGCCACCACATCCAGGGTGTTGGTACCGATGGACCCCGTGGATCCCAGGACCGTGATGCGTTGTTTCATGCGGAAGCGAAGTGGGTCAACATCATGGCCAGCGGCAAGGTAGGCAACAGCGCATCCACGCGATCGAGCACGCCGCCGTGGCCCGGCAACAAACCGCTGCTGTCCTTGGCGCCGATGCTGCGCTTGACGAGGGACTCGGTCAGGTCGCCCATCACGCTCATGGCCGCCATGAACACGGCACCCAGCAACAGCAGCCACCAGCCGCGCGCGAACAGGTGGGTATAGAAACTCGCGACCGATGCACTGGCAGACGCGTCGGCGACCACCCAGGCCACCGCCAGAACCACCACACCGGCCATGCCGCCCCACACGCCTTCCCAGCTCTTGCCGGGGCTGATCGAGGGGGCCAGCTTGTTCTTGGTGAAGCGCAGGCCGAAGGCCCGGCCTGCGAAATACGCAAAGATGTCTGCCACCCAGACAAGAACCAGGATCGACATCAGAAAATTGATGCCCGCCATGCGCGCCTGCACCGCGGCCAGCCACGCCAGCCACAGCACGAACACGCCGCCGACCAGCCGCACGGCCTTGGGAACCTGGGGCCAGCCCTGGACACCCGCGCGCAGCATCCAGGCGCCGACAAGCACCCAAGCGGCGCCACCCAGGGTCCACAGCCAGGCCAGCGGTTGCTGCAGCCAGCCCATTGACCAGCTCGCCGCGCAAAGCGCGACGCAAGCGGCCCCCACCCCCACGGCCGCGCCAGAGCCCAGCCCTTGAAGCCGACCCCACTCCCAGGCACCCGCGGCCATCAAGACCAGGATGACCGTGGCAAAGGGCCACGGAGACGGGTAAAAAAGCGCAGGCAGCAAAATGGCCAGCAGGACGATGGCAGTGATGACGCGCTGTCGAAGCATGGAAAAGCCCTTTCAGACCTGCAGCGAGGCAGGTGACGACGCCAATATTTGCTCGGATGTCTTGCCGAA
Source organism: Acidovorax sp. BLS4 (assembly GCF_032929295.1). Lineage (NCBI taxonomy): Bacteria > Pseudomonadati > Pseudomonadota > Betaproteobacteria > Burkholderiales > Comamonadaceae > Acidovorax > Acidovorax sp. BLS4. Next base: position 1,656,473 of record NZ_CP136797.1, on the reverse strand, counting down.
ACGGCGCTCTCGGGCATTGAAGGCGGCAATGGCCTCATCCAGGGCCTTGCCGTCGAAGTCCGGCCAAAGCCGGTCACTGAAGTAGAACTCGGAATAGGCAGACTGCCACAGCAGGAAATTGCTGATGCGCATTTCTCCACCCGTGCGGATCACCAGGTCCGGATCCGGCACGTGCGCCAGGCCCATGGCCGCATGCAGGCTGGCCTCGGTGATGGGCTCGCCCCGCGCCGCGACGGCCGCAGCGGCCTGCGCGATGTCCCAACGGCCGCCGTAGTTGAAGCAGACGTTCAGGACCAGGCGGGTATTGTGCGCGGTGTCCAGCTCGGCCTGGCGCAGGCCCGCCCGCACCTTCTCCGACAGCCCGGCTTTCTCGCCCACGAAATGCAGGCGCACTCCGTCTTTTTGCAGTTGGGGGACTTCCCGGGACAGCGCCTTGGCCAGCAAGTCCATGAGTCCCGAGACCTCATCGGCAGGCCGGTTCCAGTTCTCCGAAGAGAAAGCGAACACCGTCAGAACGGCCACGCCCCGCTCCACGCAGGCCTGCGCGCAGCGTTTGAGAGACTCCACGCCCTGCTTGTGCCCCGCCAGCCGCGGCAGGAAACGGCGCGTGGCCCAGCGGCCATTGCCATCCATGACGATGGCAACGTGGTGCGGAATGACCGAAGAGGCGGACATGCAGGGCAACGATCGATTCCCGGAACCGGGGATCAGACCGCCATGATTTCCTGTTCCTTGCCGGACACCAGCGCATCGACTTCGGCGATGTGCTTGTCGGTGACCTTCTGGATCTCGGTTTCCGAACGCTTCTGGTCGTCTTCGGAGGCCAGCTTGTCCTTGACCAGCTTCTTGACGGCTTCGTTGGCGTCACGGCGCAGATTGCGCACGGCGATCTTGGCGCTCTCGCCTTCGTTGCGCGCGAGCTTGGTCATTTCCTTGCGGCGCTCTTCGCTCATGGGAGGCATGGGCACGCGGATCAGGTCGCCCATGGAAGCGGGGTTCAGGCCCAGATCGCTTTCGCGGATGGCTTTCTCGATCTTGGCACCCATGCCTTTTTCCCAGGGCTGGACGCTGATGGTGCGCGAGTCGATCAGGGCCACGTTCGCCACTTGCGACAACGGCACGAACGAGCCGTAGTACTCGACCTGCACGGAATCGAGCAGCGCTGGATTGGCGCGGCCGGTGCGGATCTTGGACAGATTGTTCTTGAACGCCACGATGGACTGGTCCATCTTGGTTTCTGCATTCTTCTTGATATCGGCAATGGTCATGTTTTTCTCCTCAGCATGAAGCCAGGCGCGCCGGAGCGCGCCCAACGCTCAAGCGTACACCAGCGTGCCTTCGTCCTCACCCATGACCACGCGCTTGAGCGCGCCGTGCTTGATGATGGAAAACACGCGGATCGGCAACTTCTGGTCACGGCACAGGGCAAACGCCGTCGCATCCAGAATTCCCAGATTGCGCGACATGGCCTCGTCGAACGTGAGCTTGGTGTAGCGGGTCGCCGTTGGGTCCTTCTTGGGATCGGCGGTGTACACACCGTCCACCTTGGTCGCCTTCAAAACCACCTCGGCACCGATTTCGGCACCCCGCAGCGCTGCCGCGGTGTCGGTGGTGAAGAAGGGATTGCCAGTACCGGCGGCGAACACCACCACCTTGCCCTCTTCCAGGTATTGCAGGGCCTTGGGGCGCACGTAGGGCTCGACGACCTGCTCGATGGCGATCGCCGACATCACACGCGCAGTCAGTCCCTGCTTGTCCATGGCGTCGGCCAGTGCCAGCGCGTTCATGACCGTGGCCAGCATGCCCATGTAATCGGCGGTGGCGCGGTCCATGCCGACCGAGCCGCCGGCCACGCCGCGGAAGATGTTTCCACCACCGATCACCACGGCCACCTGCACACCCATGCGGGTGACCTCAGCGATCTCCTCCACCATCCGGACGATGGTGGCACGGTTGATGCCGAAGGCATCGTCCCCCATGAGCGCCTCGCCAGACAACTTGAGCAAAATGCGCTTGTGGGCTGGTGCAGCGATGGACATGGGGACTTCTCCGTGGGGCAATGGAATGGCGGGTGAGGTGGCGATGGGGTCTGCGATCAAGCGGCAGACTTGGCGGCTGCCACCTGGGCGGCCACTTCGGCAGCAAAGTCGTCCACCTTCTTCTCGATGCCTTCGCCGACCACGTACAGCGTGAACGCCTTGACCGTGGTGTTGGCGCCCTTGAGCATCTGGCCCACGGACTGCTTGCCGTCGGCGGCCTTCACGAAGACCTGGTCGAACAGGGACACTTCCTTGAGGTACTTCTGCACGCCGCCTTCGATGCGCTTGCTGACGATTTCGTCGGACTGTACGGCCTTGCCCTCGGCTTCCGCCTTGGCCTTGTCTTCCGCGGCCTTGGCAGCGGCGACCGAGCGCTCCTTCTCGATCAGGTCGGCAGGCACGTCGGCGCTGGTCAGCGCGACCGGCTTCATGGCCGCGATGTGCATGGCCACGTCCTTGGCAGCGGTTTCGTCGCCTTCGAACTCGACCACCACGCCGATGCGGGTGCCGTGCAGGTAGGAGGCCAGCTTGTTGCCGGAGAAGTGCTTGAAGCGGCGGAACGACATGTTCTCGCCGATCTTGCCGATCAGGCCCTTGCGCACTTCTTCCAGGGTGGGGCCGAAGCCGTCCTGGCTGTAAGGCAGGGCACCCAGGGCTTCCACGTTGGCGGGATTGTGCTTGGCCACCAGTTCGGCAGCGGCCTTGGCCAGCGCGAGGAAGCTGTCGTTCTTGCTCACGAAGTCGGTTTCGCTGTTCACTTCGATCAGCCCGCCGGTCGTGCCGTCGATGTAGCTGGCGACCACGCCTTCCGCGGTGATGCGGGCGGCGGCCTTGCCGGCCTTGGTTCCCAGCTTCACGCGCAGCAGCTCTTCCGCCTTGGCCAGGTCGCCTTCGGCTTCCGTCAGGGCCTTCTTGCATTCCATCATGGGGGCATCGGTCTTTGCGCGCAGTTCGGCGACCATGCTTGCGGTAATTGCAGCCATCTTTTTCTCCAGTCTCAGTTCAGTTCGTTACAGCATTCGGGCTAAAAAAAAGGGGGCTAACCAGGAGCCCCGCTTTCATTCGCGACAGGTCGCGCGGCCGGGAATCAGGCAGCGGTTTCTTCCACTTCCACGAATTCGTCAGAGCCTTCGGCAGCCACGGCCTTGACCACGTCGTTCACGGCATTGGCACGGCCTTCGATGATCGCGTCGGCGATACCGCGGGCATACAGGGCCACGGCCTTGGCCGAGTCGTCGTTGCCGGGGATCACATAGTCGATGCCTTCGGGGGAGTGGTTGGAGTCCACCACGCCGATCAGCGGAATGCCCAGCTTCTTGGCTTCAGCCACGGCGATCTTGTGGAAGCCCACGTCGATGATGAAAATGGCATCGGGCAGTGCATTCATTTCCTGGATGCCGCCGATGTCCTTTTCCAGCTTTTCCATTTCGCGGGTGAAGGTGAGCTGTTCCTTCTTGCTCATGGCGTCCAGGCCGCCTTCTTGCTGGGCCTTCATGTCCTTCAGGCGCTTGATGGATGTCTTGACCGTCTTGAAGTTGGTCAGCATGCCGCCCAGCCAGCGCTGGTCGACATAGGGCACACCGGCGCGCTGCGCTTCGGTGGCGAGGATTTCGCGGGCCTGGCGCTTCGTGCCGACCATCAGGATGGTGCCGCGGTTGGCGGTGAGCTGCTTGGCGAACTTTTGGGCGTCCTGGAAGAGCGGGAGCGACTTTTCCAGGTTGATGATGTGGATCTTGTTGCGATGGCCGAAGATGTACGGGGCCATCTTGGGGTTCCAGAAACGCGTTTGGTGACCGAAGTGGACACCGGCTTCCAGCATTTCGCGCATGGTGACGGACATGAGAATTTCTCCGAAGGTTGGGTCTAAAATCCAGCCCCAATAACTGCCGGCTTGCAAGAAGAAGGCAGCACCTTGAAAGGGCTGGTTTGCGATTTGTCTTGCCAGGTTGTCGGCCACGCACTGCGCAGCCACCAGCAAAACCCAAAGATTCTAGCATGGCAGATTGACCGAGCCCAAACGGACCCTTGCGCCATCGGCGCGGCCGGCGCCGGCAGGGCCCGCCTGGAAACAGGCCCTTGGAAAACACAAAAACAGTAGCAGCCAGCGCAGTGTCCATTAGCGCCGGTGCCTGAAAGAACTCAGAAACCAAATGCACATCGCCATCGTGGGCGCCGGGATCGTCGGCGTCACCACTGCTTACGAACTGACGTGCGACGGCCACGAGGTTTCGGTTTTCGAACAACGCAGCGCCGCGGCGGAGGAATCGAGCTTCGCCAATGCCGGCCTGTCGTCACCTGCCCTTCTCATTCCCCTGGCGGCCCCCAGCATCGGTGGCCCGCAAAGCACCCGGCTGTGGGGACGCCATGCGGCGGTGCGGCTCGCGAAAGGGGTAACGGCTTCCGAGCTGCGATGGCTCTGGCGTTGGCGCAAGGCTGGCCGCTCGCCGGCCCTTCCGATGGCCCTTTCCGCACTGGAGCAACTGGGCCGTTACAGCCAGGCGCGCATGCGGTGGGTGTCGGAGCAGCTGCAGGTGGACGCGGAAACCGGCCGCGGCGCGCTGGTCCTGCTGCGCACAGTCGAAGACCTGGCGCACGTGCAGCCGGCCCTGCAACTGCTGCGGGACGCGGGCATGGTCATCCACGACGTGGATGCCGAGACCGCCCGCCAGATCGAGCCAGGCCTGTCCCCCGACACCCCCCTGATCGGCGCCCTGCACATTCCCGATGGCGAGTCCGGCAACTGCCGCCTCTTCGCCCAGATGCTGCGCTATGCCGCGCAGGAGCGCGGGGCGCAGTTCCATTTCAATGCCCAGGTCACCGGGCTGGATGCGGCGCCCGCGGGTCTCCGGATCGCCGGCGAGACGCTGCCCCGCCGGTTCGATGCCGTCGTCGTCTGCGCTGGCGTGGCGGCGGCGGCGCTGTTGCGCCCCTTGGGTGCCGAGCTGCCGATGGCTGCGCTCCACGGCTACTCGATCAGCGCGCCCGTGCGCGAAGACTCCCATGCCCCGCAAGGATCGGTCGTGGACCCGCTCCACCGGGTGACGATCACGCGCCAGGGCCAACGTGTGCGCATCGCGGGTGGCACAGAACTCGGCCGGGGCGATGGCGCGCACCATGCGCCCACGCTGCAAACGCTCTACCAAGCCATCTCCGGCTGGTTTCCCGGCGGGGTGCAGGTTTCGTCGGGCCAGGTGCAGGTGTGGCGTGGTGCCCGCCCCACCCTGCCGGACGGTGCCCCGGTCGTGGGTCCGAGCGGCCTGCCGGGGGTGTGGGTCAACGCCGGCCATGGCGGCTGCGGCTATGCGCTCGCCAGTGGCAGCGCTCGGGCCCTGGCCGACCTGATGGCCCAGCGCGCGCCCGAGGTGGATCTGCAGCACTTCGCGCTGCGCCGCTTCTGAGCCGGACCCGACGCCATGCGCTCCGAGCCGCCCGCAGCAACAGCGCCGCAGCCCGCCCTTCGCCGGATCACGGCCGATCGGCCCCATCCCCTGTTCGATACACAGGCCACACGCCGGATCGAACAGGCCCTGGCAGCGCAATGCCCCCCGCACACCCTGATGCAGCGGGCCGGTTGGGCGGTGGCCCGGCTGGCCCAGGCCATCGCCCCGCACGCGCGCAACGCATGGGTGGTCTGCGGTGCGGGCAACAACGGCGGGGACGGCCTGGAAGCGGCGTTCCACCTGCACCGGGCGGGGCGTATCGCCACGGTGACTTGGCTGGGCCGGCCGGACACGGTGCCCCCCGATGCGCTCGCGTCCTATCGGCGTGCCGCGGCCGCGGGTGTCGTTTTTTCCGATGGCCCGCCGCCGGGCATGGGGCCCGATGACGTGTGCGTGGACGCGCTGCTGGGCATCGGCCTGGCGGGCAGCGGCAAATCCCGCGCGGCTGACCCACGCATGCAGCAACTGCTGGCCCAACTGCATGCCACACCGGCGCCGGTGCTGTGCGTCGATACGCCCTCCGGCCTGTCGGGCGACACGGGCCAGTTCGCGGACGGACTGGCGCCGCCGCCTGGCGCCGCGGCGTCGCCACGGCACACCCTGGCCTTGCTCACTTTGAAGCCCGGGCTGTTCACCGGGAACGGGCGCGACGCGGCCGGACAGGTCTGGTTCGACGACCTGGGCCGCGGCGCGACGGACGTGGCGCCCTGCGCCTGGCTGGCGGCAGCGCCACCGCCCGCCCACCGCGCGCATGCCAGTCACAAAGGCAGCTACGGCGATGTGGCGGTGGTGGGCGGAGAAGGGCTGCGGGCCCGGGGCATGGGCATGGCGGGCGCAGCGCTGTTGGCGGCATCGGCGGCGCTGCACGCGGGCGCCGGGCGGGTGATGGTGGCCCTGCTGGACGGGGCCGACCTGTCCCTCGACCCCATGCAGCCGGAATGCATGTTCCGGCGCTTCGACGCGCTGCACCTGGAGCAAGGCACCGTGGTCTGCGGATGCGGCGGGGGCGAGGCCATCCGGGCGGTGCTGCCGAAGGTCCTGGCCGAGGCGCACCGCCTGGTGCTGGATGCGGATGCGCTCAATGCCGTGGCGGGCGACCCGTCCCTGGCGAAGGCGCTGCGCGATCGAGCGGCGCAGCCGGGCCGGCACACCGTGCTCACGCCCCACCCGCTGGAAGCGGCCCGGCTCCTGGCGGTGGACACGCCAGGCGTGCAGTCCGACCGGCTGGCTGCGGCCTGCCGGCTGGCGGACCAATTCGGCTGCGCGGTGGTGCTCAAGGGGTCGGGCAGCGTGATCGCGGCCGCGGGGCAAACGCCCTGCATCAATCCGACCGGCAACGCACGCCTGGCAACGGGCGGCACGGGGGATGTGCTGGCGGGACTGGTGGGTGCGCGGCTGGCCGCGGCGTCCGACGCGCCAAGCGCCGCCTTCGATGCGGCCATGGCAGCCTGCTGGATGCACGGCGAGGTGGCGGACCAATGGCCTGACGGCACCGCCTTGACGGCGTCGGCGCTTGCCCGGCGGCTGACGCCTGGGTGAATGGAACCCAAAACCGTTGACTTGCGTCAACGGAGCGCAACCAACCGTAACTGTCGTCGCAACAGCCTTCCAAAAGGCCTTGTCTGACAGACCCGGCCCGAAGGCAAGCGGTGTAATGCGTTCACTCCCACCGCCGTGCAAGGCCCACCCCTTTTAAAGGACTCTGTCATGAAACGCAAAATCCACTCCGGAACCCGCGCTTTCGCAGCCTTTACGGTGACAGTGCTTCTCGCGGTGGCTGCCACCGCCATGACGCTGGTACCGGACGAGGCGGTGCAGGCCGCCGACTCGCTGGTGAATCTGCCGGGCAACCTCGAGCAGATTCTTCCCGCGGAATCGTTCCTCAACTGAGTCCGGCTTCCCGGCATGGCGCGGGCCGGGGCAGTCCCCTGAATCTCCGCGCCATCCCCCTCCGCCCCCTCTGGGTTTCTGCGTCAGCGCTTTTCAGCGCTGAGCCCCTGTTCCAACACCGCCAACCGCCTGCGGGCGGCGGCAGCGGCGGGCCCATCGCCCCGTTGATCGGCACGCTGCGCCGCCAGGGTCAGCCAGGCCAGCAGCGGCCGTCGCCACCCCTGCGCAGAGGCGGCCTCCACAGCGGAGTCCACCACCTGCGGCGTCTCCCGGCCGGTTTTCACCCACACCCCCGCGGCCACCAGGCGCGATAGCGGATCCGCCAGGTCGGCTTGCGCAGCCGGGCCGGCCGCCCAGGCGCTGCGCTGCGGCTCGGGCAGGTGGGCAGCGGCGGTGCTGTCGATGGTGCCGGCCAGGTAATCGGCATAGGCCTGGTCCTGCGGCGCGGCGTCAGCACGCAGGGCCTCGAAGGCCGTGCACGGCTCGACCACCAGGCTGGCGACCTGGGCGGCGCAGCGCATGAGTTCCACGCGTGCCAGCAGGTCGGGCCGCCCTGTGCGGGCGACTTCCGCCCGGGCCCGGTCCCACTCCAGCTGCGCGATGCGGGGCTCGCCCGACAGGTCAGCCTCGGTGGCCTTGCGGGCCGCGCCGTGGGCATTCATCTGCCATTGCGGCGTGGGCGGCTTGGCCGCGCAGGCCCAAAGGGCCAGGCAGGGGAGCAGCGCGGCGGCACGCAACACCGGTGTACGCAGCGGGGAAGACAGCAGGGGTTTCATGGCAGTTTGAGTTCCGTGTCGCGCGCAAACGGCCATTTGCGCTGGATGTCGTTGACCAGGCCCTCCACCTTGCGCAGGTTGCTCTCCACTTCGGCCCGCAAGCTGCCCAGATCGGTGGTGGCTTCTCGTGCGTTGGCGCCGATGGCCTGGGCTTCGGCCAGCACGGCATCGACCTTTTTCAGGCTCTGGCGCGTGTCGGCCAGCAGGCCGTTGAGCTGCACCACCGTGGCCCGCACCTCGGGCACGAGCCCAGGATCGCCGGCCGCTCCGAACACCTGCCGGTCGGCCTTGGCGGCCATGCCGTCGATGCGCGCCAGCAGTTGGTTGGTGCGGTCCAGCGTGGCGGTGATCTTTTTGGCATCCGCCTCGCTGCCCATGAGCACGTTGAGCGCCCCGCCCGGCGCGTTCAGCCGCTCGGTCAGCGTGCGCACGTTGGACAGCGTGCCGCCCAGCGCGGCGTCCTGGGCCGTCATCGCCTGCAGGTTGGACAGCAGTTCGCGCGCCGAGGCCATGAGCTGCGGGATCTCGGCCGTGGCATCGCCGCGCAGCACCGGGCGCTCGGCGCCGTCGGCCAGCAGCGGGTCGGTAAGGATGCCGCTGTAGGCCTTGATGGTGGTGCCGCCCACGATGCCGCGCACCAGCGTGAAGACGCTGGACTCGCGCAGCCAGTGCGCGTCCTTGCGCGGCACGTCGATCAGGATGCGCACGTTGCCGTCGGGCGAGAGCTCGATGCCGCGCACCCGCCCGATCGGGAAGCCTGAAAACGTCATGTCCATGCCCACCACCACGCCCTCGGAGTCGTCGGCCGTGAGCACCAGGCGCTGCGTGGGCTCGAACACGCCGCGTGCATACAGCAGATAGAACGCCGAGCCCACGATGAGCGCCAGCGTGAACAGGAGCAGCGCCGCGGCCTTGCGCTCCAGGTTCGCCACCGGGCGCTGGGCTTCGAGCAGCGCCTCGCTGGCGGCATCGTCCGCTTCGTGGGAAGGGGGCCGCTCAGCCATGGTGCGCACCGCCGTGGGCCCGCGGGCCGAAAGCGCCGGCGGGGAAGGTCTCTGGGTCGGGCATGAAAGCGTTTCCTCGGTGAGGCCACGGCGCGCAGCGCGGGCCATGGCCGGTGTCGGTCGTGGGATGGGTCACGGAACGGGTTAGTAGTAATTGCCCAGCAGGGACGCGACTTCGATCAGCAGCAGCACGGCGAACATGCGCGCGAGCCCGCCCAGTTCGGAGCCGTGGCGGCCCCGGCCGTCGCCGTTTTCGTAGAGCCCCGCCGCCATGGGAATGAGGGCCACGGCCAGGCTGAAGAACAGGGTTTTCAGCACGAACACCAGCGTGACGGCCGGCGTGAACACCTGGCCGAACATGCGCGTGTAGCTCGGCAGCCCCGCAGTGTTGAGCCCATACACCCCGAAATAGGCCATGGCGAGCGCGACCACGCACGACAGCGCCGCAAGCGTGATGCTGGCGTAGATGCCGGCCACCACCCGGGGCAGCAGCTCCACGCGTATCGGGTCGGCGCCGTGCCGGCGCAGGCTGTCCAGGCGGCCGGCCTGGCGCATGAGGGCGAGCTGGGTGCCGTTGGGGATGGTGGTGCGCATGGCGACGAACAGCGCGGCGGTGAGCGGGATCAGCTCCAGCACCAGCACGCGGATGACCATCTCCAGCGCGTAACGCGACAGGCCGTAGCTCAGCGCCGTGACGACGACGATGCGGGTGATGACCAGGCTGACCAGCGCCGCCAGCACCGTGAACCCCAGCAGGATGGGCGCCGTGTCCTGGTACATGTGCCGCGCGAGCCGCCAGCGCGTGGCGCGCCCGTAGCTGGACGGCGAAAGCATGAGCACCAGCGCCACCGACCCGAGGTGCACGATGCGCCACCAGGCCACCGCCCAGCCGCGCGCGGCGCGCCAGATGCGGTCGATCAGCGAGGGGGATGGCAGGCCGGCGATCATGCGGCCATCATAGTGGACGGGCCAGCGACGATGCGTAACAAAATTGGCCTCCAGCGCATATTCCACTAGGGTGTTCCGCTATCAATTTCATTGCAATACGGGTGGTGACCGGGGGTGGCGTGGCCTGGCGTCACACGTGCCGTTTGGCCATCGGCGCGGGCGGCGGCACGGTTTCGGCATCGGCGCGCGCGTGCAGCGCCTCGATCACGCGGCAGCGGCCGGCATCGGTGCCGTCGCAGCGGCCGCGCAGCGACAGCAGCTCTTCCTCCAGCGTGCGCAGCTCCTGCAGCCGGGTGCGCACATGCTGCAGATGGTCGTCCAGGGTGTCGCAGGCCGCGTGGTCGGCCGCTGCGCCGCTGTGGTCCAGCGCCAGCAGGGTGCGCACCTCGTCCAGCGACATGTCCATGGCCCGGCACAGCCGGATGAAGCGCAGGCGGTGCACCTCGTCCGCGCTGTACAGGCGGTAGCGGTTGTCGGCACGGGCCTGCTGGGGCAGCAGGCCTTCCTTCTCGTAATAGCGGATGTTGGCGGCCGGCACGCCCGACAGGCGGGCGGCATCTCCGATACGGTGGCAGGGGCTTTGGGCAGACATGGCTTGACCTTCGAGCGGCTTCAAGGTTTTCAATCATGGCACGGCGGCATCGCGCGCGCCCCGACACACCAGGAAAACCATGACAAAACACAGCCACGACCTTTCCCATGCCGGCCACGACGGCCATGACCACGCGGGGCATGACCATATCCCTGCCCCGGCCCCAGCCTCCGCCCGGCCGGCCACCGCGCCCCGCATCGATGTGTCCTGCTGCGGCGGTGGGTGCTCAAGCACCGCGCCCCAGGCCGGCACGAAGGCGGCAGCCACCCCGGCGGGCAAAGCGCACGGCGACCACGGCCATGCCTCCGAAAGCGACCACGACGGGCACGACCACGGCGCCCTGCCCGGCTGGGGCCGCCTCGCCGCCGCCCTGGTGGCGGCCACCGGCGCCGAACTGCTGCACCTGCTGGGGCCGGACACCACGCCGTGGCGCGTGGCGGGCATGGGCGTCGCCGCGGCGGCCATCCTGCTGGCGGGGCTGGGCATCTACCGCAGCGGCCTGCGCTCGCTGATGCGCGGCCAGTTGGGCATCAGCGCGCTGATGGCGGTGGCCGTGACGGGCGCGTTCCTGATCGGCCAATGGCCCGAGGCCGCCATGGTGATGGCGCTGTACGCCCTGGCCGAGCGCATCGAGGACCGCGCCGTCGGCCGTGCGCGGGACGCCATCGGCGCCCTGCTGGCGCTCAGCCCCGACCAGGCCGACGTGCGCGGCCCGGACGGCCAGTGGCGCACGGTGCCCGCCGCCGACGTGGCCGTGGACAGCACCGTGCGCATCCGCCCCGGGGGCCGCGTGCCGCTGGACGGCGTGGTCACCACCGGCCGCAGCGCGGTCGACGAATCCAGCGTGACGGGCGAGAGCCTGGCCGTGGACAAGGCCCCGGGCGATCCGGTGTACGCCGGCACGCTCAACGCGCAGTCGGAACTGGAGTTCCGCGTGACGGCCGCGGCCGGCCAGACCACGCTGGACCGCATCATCCGCGCCGTGGAGCAGGCCCAGAGCGCCCGCGCGCCCACCCAGCGCTTCGTGGACCGCTTCGCCGCCGTGTACACGCCCGCGGTGTTCGCCATGGCCGTCGCCGTGGCCATCGGCGCCCCGTTGCTGTTCGGCTGGACCTGGCTGGATGCGATCTACCGCGCGCTGGTGCTGCTGGTGATCGCCTGCCCCTGCGCGCTGGTGCTGGCCACGCCCGTCACCGTGGTGAGCGGCCTGGCCGCCGGCGCCCGGCGCGGCATTCTCATCAAGGGCGGCAACTGGCTGGAGCTGGCCCGCGGCGTGCGCGCCGTGGCCTTCGACAAGACCGGCACCGTGACCGCAGGGCGCCCCGTGCTGGTGGGCCGCGAGTCCTTCGGCAGCGATGGCGCCCAGGATGTGGCGGCGGCGCTGGCCGGGCGCTCGGACCACCCCGTCTCGAAAGCCATCGCGGCCGGGCTGGGCACCCCCGCCGGCATCCCCGAGGTGGAGGATTTCACCGCCCTGCCCGGGCGCGGCGTGCAGGCGAGCATCGCCGGCGCCACCTGGCTGCTGGGCAACCGCCGGCTGGCCCAGGAAAAAGGCCTGTGGACCGACGCCGTGGAGGCCGCCGCCGCCGCGCACGAGGCCCAGGGGCGCAGCGTCACGCTGCTGGCCGACGGCCAGGCCGTGCGGGCGCTGTTCGCCGTGGCCGACACGCTGCGCGCACAGTCGGCGCAGGCCGTGGCGGACCTGCGCGCGCTGGGCATCGTGCCCGTGATGCTCACCGGCGACCACGCCGCAGCGGCCCAGGCGGCCGCGCGCGAGGCCGGCATCGACGAGGTGCAGGCGGGCCTGCTGCCCGAACAGAAACTGTCGGCCATCGCCGCGCTGCAGCAAAAGCACGGCATGACCGCCATGGCGGGCGACGGCATCAACGACGCACCCGCACTGGCCAAGGCCGACATCGGCTTCGCCATGGGCGGCGCCGGCACCGACGTGGCGATGGAGACGGCCGACGTGGTCATCATGAACGACGACCTGCGCCGCGTGGCCGAGACCGTGCGCCTGTCGCGCCGCACGCATGCCGTGCTGATGCAGAACATCGTGCTGGCACTGGGCATCAAGGCGGTGTTCTTCGGCCTGGCGCTGGCCGGGCACGCCACCATGTGGATGGCCGTGTTCGCGGACATGGGCGCCAGCCTGCTGGTGGTGGCGAACGGCCTGCGCATGCTGCGCAGCGAATCGCTATCAAAAAAATAGCGCCCGGCACAATCGAAATCCCGGCACCGGCCGGTTTTTGCTGAAGTTGCGGCGCGCCACCGGCCGGCACGGGGAGGGACCGGCCCGTGGCCTTGCCGGCTTTCGCGATTTGAACGTCGCGCTTCGCACATTCGCGTGCGGGCGCAGGCGGCCCGTGGGGTAATCATGGGTTCGACACCCCCTAGAATCCGCCCCATTTCACCGGTACCGGGCCGCCAGCCACTCGAACGGCCCCCGGTCCCCGGCCACGCCGCCTTCTCTTCCCGCATGAGCACCCCCGCCCCGCCCACCCCGACATCCCCGCCGACCATGGTTCCCCACACCGCCACCGAAGACACCGCCGCCCTGTTCACGGGTGTGCTGCTCATTTCGGTGGGCGTGGGATTTTTCGGCAGCGCCGGCCTGCTCACGGGCGGCACGGCGGGGCTGGCCTTTCTGTTGCACTACGCGACCGACATGGGCTTCGGCAAGCTCTTCTTCCTGCTCAACCTGCCGTTCTACTGGCTGGCCTGGCGCAAGATGGGGCGCAGCTTCACCCTGAAGACCTTCGTGGCCGTGGTGCTGCTGTCGGTGCTGACCGAGGCCCAGCCGGGCCTGATGGAATTCGTCGCGCTGCAGCCGCTCTATGCCGCGGTGGCGGGCGGGCTCATCACGGGCACGGGCTTTCTGGTGCTGTTCCGCCACCGGTGCAGCCTGGGCGGCATGGGCATCCTGGCGCTGTACCTGCAGGACCGCTACGGCTGGCGCGCGGGCAAGGTCCAGATGGCGGTGGACTGCTGCATCGTGCTGCTGGCGCTGTTCACGGTGGACCCCATGCGCGTGCTCTGGTCCATCGCGGGCGCCGTGGCGCTCAACCTGGTCGTGGCGATGAACCACCGCCCGGGCCGCTACATGGCCATGTAGCCGGCGCAGGCTCCGCCCGGAACTCCCGCAGCGCGGGGCTATCATTCCCGCCTATGCGCCGCGGCATGTTCCTCTTTCTCATCGTGCTCATGGCCCTTCGGGGTCTGGCGGGCAATGCCATGGCGGCCGGCATGCTGCCGGCGGTGGGCACGGCGGCGCACGCGGCCCATGCAGCGGCCGAACCGCGATCCGGCACGCCACCGGCGCACACCCTCCACACCGCCGCACCCTCCGATGCCGCGGCGCTGCCGCCCTGCCATGGCGAGGCCAGCGCCCCGTCGGCCGAAGCCGCGCAGGCGCCCCACGGTGGCACAGGCGATGCGTCCCCCCACACCAGCCACCACGCCCATGACGGCGGTTGCTCGGCCTGCGGCATCTGCCACTCGGCCATGCTGACGCCCCCGCTGGCGGACCCCGCGCGCACCGCGCTGCCCCGCGCGCCCCTGCCCCTGGCAGAGCGCCGCTTTGCCAGCGCCCTGACCGCGCAGGCCATCAAGCCACCCATTTCCTGAGCCCCGACGCCCGAAGTGCGTCCGCGATCCGCACCCGCCACCGGCGGCGCGCGGATCGGTGGCCGCTGGTTTCGCCCTTGCTCAGGAGATCGCCGTGCGCGCCCCCTCATCCCTTTCCGTTTGTTCTTCGCTCCTGCGCGGTGCCCTGGCCGCCGCCGCGCTCTTGCCGCCATGGCCGGCCCTGGCCCAGGCCCCAGGGCCGGTAGCCGACCCGCTGGCACCTGCCGGTGCGCTGGTCCACCGCAGCGTATTCACCGCCACCGCGCCGCCCGTCGAAACCGGCACGGTGGCCTGGCGCGATGCGCAGGCCGCCGTGGCGGCCACGCCGCGCGGCCATGCCGACATCGTGGCGTGGGAAGCCCGCCAGGCCGCGCCCTCGGCGGCATCGGCAGCGCCGGCAGCAGGCCACGGTGCGCACCACCACCCGCCGTCCGACCCCACGCCCGCGCGGGGGACGCCATGACCGCGCCCCGCACCGCCGCCTGGGGCGCGCTGGCCGCCGCCCTGCTGCTGGCCGGCTGCGCCAGCGTGTCGCCCGACGGCCTGCGCAGCCAGGTGCAGACGCTGGCCGATGGCCGCAGCGCCGGCGTGGCCGCGCCCGCGCTGCCCTCCGCCGACCCCGCTGCGCGCGCACAGGCCGACGCGGCCATTGCGCAGTGGCTGGCCGGGCCGCTCGCCGCCGACGACGCCGTGCGCATCGCCCTGCTGCGCAACCCGGGCCTGCAGGCGCGGCTGGCGGCCCTGGGCGTGGCCGATGCGCAGCGCGTGCAGGCCCTGACCCTGCCCAACCCCACGCTCACGCTGGGGCGCTTTCGCAGCGGGCACGAGCGCGAGATCGAGCGCACGCTGGGCATGGGCCTGATCGATCTCGTCACCCTGCCCTGGCGCACACGCTGGCAGGGCCAGCAGATGGAGCAGGCCACGCTGGACGCCGCGCAGGACGTGGTGCGCCTGGCCTTCGACACGCGGCGCGCCTGGCTGCGCGCCGTGGCGGCCGAGCAGGTGGCGGCCACGCAGGAGCGCATGCATGAGGCGGCCGACGCCGGTGCCGAACTGGCGCGCCGCATGGCCCGCGTCGGCAACTGGAGCCGGCTGCAGCAGGCCCGCGAACAGGCGCTGTGGGCCGACAGCGCCGCCCAGTTGGCCCGCGCGCGGCTGGACGCCGCCACCGAGCGCGAGCAGCTGTCGCGGCTGATGGGCTTGTGGGGACCGGATGCGCACTACACGCTGCCCGACCAGCTGCCCGACCTACCGGCACAGCCCGAGGCCAGCGAAGGCATCGAGGCCCGGGCCCTGCGCGAACGGCTGGACGTGCGCGCCGCGCGGCTGGAGCTGGACCGCGTGGCAGACACCGAAGGCTTTGCCGGCGTGGCCCCCTGGGCCGGCGGGATCGGCCTGGCCTACACCCGCAACACCACGACCGAGCAGGACACCGGCCACGCCGACGTCAAGCGCGGCTGGGAGGTGGAACTGGCCGTGCCCCTGTTCGACTGGGGCGGCGCCGCACGCTCCCAGGCCCGGGGCCGCACGCTGCAGAGCGCGGCGCAGCTGCAGGACGTGGCCCTGCGCGCCCGCAGCGAGGCGCGCACCGCCTGGCTGGGCTACCGCACCGCCTACGACCTGGCGCGCCAGCAGCGCGACGCGGTCGTGCCGCTGCGCCGCTTCATCAGCGAGGAAACCACCCTGCGCTACAACGGCATGCTCGCCAGCGTCTGGCAGATGCTCACCGAGGCCCGCGCCAGCAGCCAGGCCGTGGCCGGTGCGCTGCAGGCCCAGCGCGACTTCTGGCTCGCCGAGGCCGACCTGCAACGGGCCCTGGCCGGCACCTCGGGCGGTGCGTCCAGCGCCGTCGCATCCGCCGCCCTGCCCGGTGCCGCCGCCGGCCGCGCCGCCAACCCCGAATCCCAAGGCCACTGACATGAAACGCCGCCACTTCTTCTCCGGCGCCGCCACCGCCGTGGCCGCCGCCTCCGTGGGCCGCGCCGCCCTGGCCGCGCTGCCCGAAATCCCCCAGCACGGATCGGCCGACACCGCCGTGCCGCCCGCGCCGCCCACCGGGCGCCCGTTCCGCCCCGTGGTCACCCTGAACGGCTGGAGCCTGCCCTGGCGCATGAACGTCGGCGTGAAGGAATTCCATCTGGTCGCCGAGCCCGTGGTGCGCGAGTTCGCGCCCGGCTTCGTGGCCCACCTGTGGGGCTACAACGGGCAGAGCCCCGGTCCCACGATCGAGGTGGTCGAGGGCGACCGGGTGCGCATCTTCGTCACCAACCGCCTGCCCGAGCACACCAGCGTCCACTGGCACGGCCAGCGCCTGCCCAACGGCATGGACGGCGTCTCGGGCCTGAACCAGCCAGCGATTCCCGCGGGCAAGACTTTCGTGTACGAGTTCACCGCGCGGCGCCCGGGCACCTTCATGTACCACCCGCATGCCGACGAGATGACGCAGATGGCCATGGGGCTGATGGGCCTGTGGATCACCCACCCGCGGCTGGATGCGCGCGGGCGCCACCCGCTCATCGCCACGGCCGACCGCGACTACGCCTTCCTGCTCAACGCCTTCGCCGTGGAGGCCGGCACGCGCACGCCGCGCGTGAACGAGATGACCGACTTCAACATCTGGGCCTGGAACAGCCGCGTGTTCCCGGGCATCAGCCCGCTGGTCGCGCGGCGCGGCGAGCGGGTGCGGGTGCGCGTGGGCAACCTCACCATGACCAACCACCCCATCCACATCCACGGCCACGAATTCGAGGTGACCGGCACCGACGGCGGCGCGGTGCCCCCCGGCGCCCGCTGGCCCGAGGTGACCACCGACATCGCCGTGGGCCAGATGCGGCAGATCGAGTTCGTCGCCGACGAGCCCGGCGACTGGGCCGTGCACTGCCACAAGAGCCACCACACCATGGGCGCCATGGGCCACGACGTGCCCACCATGATCGGCGTGGACCACCGGGGGCTGGTGGCGAAGATCCAGAAGATCGTGCCCGATTACATGGTGATGGGCGAGCGCGGCATGGCCGACATGGGCGCCATGGAGATGCCGCTGCCCGAGAACACCCTGCCCATGATGACCGGCACCGGCCCCTACGGCCCGCTGGAGATGGGCGGCATGTTCAGCGTGCTCAAGGTGCGCGAGCACCTGGCCGCCGGCGACTGGCGCGACCCGGGCGACTACGTGCAGCCGCCCGGCACCCAGGCCTGGGAATGGCAGGGCGCCGCGGCGGACCTGCCCCCCGCGCCGGCGGCACCGGCCGCCTCCACCGCGCCGCAGGCCGGGGCCGCCACCGTGCGCAAACCGGGCCCAGGCGGCACCGGCCACGCCCATTGACCGGCCATGCAGGCACTCTTTTTGCTATTAATTAAATAGCAATATGCCCTAGAAGAATATGCACTGGAGCCGTTTTTTACTTGAAACCCGGGTGGACACCCCCACCCACCGAAAGGACCCTGCCATGCCCCTGACCCCTCCCGCCGCTGGCGGCACCCCGACCCCGCTGGCCGCGCGCCGCCGCACCCTGCACGGCATCGCCGCCTGGGGCGCTGCCGCCGCCCTGCCCTGGCCGGCCTTCGCGGCCGGCCCGCAACCCACCGCCATCGAGGTCTGGAAGGATCCCAGCTGCGGCTGCTGCCAGGACTGGGTGGACCACATGCAGGCCAACGGCTTTCGCGCCACGGTGCATGAGACCGGCAACGCCGCCGTGCGCAGCCGCCTGGGCCTGCCACAAAAGCTGGGCTCGTGCCACACGGCACTCGTCGGCGGCTACCTCATCGAGGGCCATGTGCCGGCCGCGGACGTGCAGCGCCTGCTGCGCGAGAAGCCCAAGGCCCTGGGCCTGGCCGTGCCCGGCATGCCGGTGGGCTCGCCGGGCATGGACGGCGCGATCTACGGCGGGCGCAAGGACGCCTATGACGTGCTGCTGGTGGCGCACGGCGGCGCCAGCACCCGCGTTTTCAGCCACTACCCGCCATCCAAGGAGCCCGCATGACCCGCCGCCCCTCCACCCCTGGCCGTGCCGCCCTGTCCCCCTTCATCGCCGCCATCGCCTCCATCGCCGTCTTTGCCCTGGCGGGCACGGTCCCCGCGCAGGCGTCATCGCACGGCCAGGCCGGGCACGGCGGACACGATGGACATGCCGGCCACACCGCCGCGGCAGCCGCCCCGTCCGATGCGGCGTCCGCTGCGGCCACCGCCACCGCGGTGGACGCCGAACTGTCCCAGGGCGAGGTCGTGCGCTGGGATCCGTCGGCCGCCCGGCTCACGCTGCGCCACGGCGAACTGAAGAACCTCGCCATGCCGCCCATGACCATGGTGTTCCGCCTGCAGGATCCGGCGCCGGACCTGCCGCTCGCGCCCGGCACGCCGGTGCGCTTCCATGCCGAGAGCCAGCGCGGCGCGCTCGTCATCACCCGCATCGAGGCGGCCCGCTGAAGGCCGCCGGCGCGGCGCCATAATCGCCGCCCATATGACCGCAGCAACCCGTTCGGCCAGCGACGCTGGCAGCATCACCCGCGTGGCGGGCATCGAGGTCGGCCACTACACCGACGCCCGCCGCCCCACGGGCTGCACCGCCATCCTCGCGCGCGAGGGCGCCGTGGGCGGCGTCGACGTGCGCGGCGCCGCGCCGGGCACGCGCGAGACCGACCTGCTCGCCCCCTCCAACCTGGTCGAGAAGGTGCATGCCATCGTGCTCGCCGGCGGCAGCGCCTGGGGCCTGGAGGCCGCCACCGGCGCCGTGCGCTGGCTGGAGGAGCGCGGCGTCGGCCTGGACGTGGCCGTGGGCCGCCTGCCCATCGTGCCGGCGGCCGTGCTGTTCGACCTGCTGGTGGGCGACATGCGCATCCGCCCCGACGCCGCGGCCGGCTATGCCGCCTGCGCCGCCGCATCGCGCGACGATCCGGCCGAAGGCAACGTGGGCGCGGGCACCGGGGCCGCGGTGGGCAAGCTCTTCGGCATCGGGCGCGCGATGAAGGGCGGCATCGGCACGGCCTCGGTGTCGCTGGACGGCATCACCGTGGGCGCCCTGATCGCCTGCAACGCCGTGGGCGACGTGGTCGACCCGCACACCGCCCGGCCCGTGGCCGGCGCACGCTCGGAAGACGGCCAGCGGCTGATGGACACGCGGCGTGCGCTGCTGGGCGGCGTGCCGCCCGAGCCCGTGCTGCCCGGCACCAACACCACCATCGGCGTGATCGCCACGGACGCGGTGCTGACCAAGGCCCAGGCCCATCGCCTGGCCGTGTCGGGCCACGACGGGTTGGCGCGCAGCATCAACCCCGTACACACCCAATTGGACGGCGACACGCTGTTCACCCTGGCCACCGGCGCCACGGGCCGCCACGCGGGCATGCTGGTGCTGGCCACCATGGCGGCCGAGGCCGTGGCCCGCGCCACGCTGCGCGCCGTGCAGGCCGCGCAGTCCCTCACCACCCACGAAGGCCTGTACCTGCCGAGCGCGGCGGACCTCGGTCGATGAACGCCCTTGCCGCCCGCTCCCGCACCGTCACGCGACGGGTGCACACGGCGCTGCTGAACCTGCGCGACCTGATCCTGTCCGCCGGTCCGCTCGCCTTCCTGGCGGTGGGGCTGCTGGTGCTGGCCTACTGGTGGCTGCAGCCCGCGCCCCCGAAGCGCGTCACCCTGGCCACCGGACCCGCGCAGAGCGCCTATGCGGACTTCGGCCAGCGCTACCAGAAGGCGCTGGCGGCCGACGGCATCGAGGTCGTCCTGCGCGAGACGGAAGGCTCGTCCGCCAACCTGCAGTTGCTGCGCAGCGGCGAGGCCGACCTGGCCTTCGTGCAGGGCGGCACCGGCGAACTGCGGCCCGAAGACGCCGACGCCCTGGAATCGCTGGGCAGCCTGTTCGTGGAACCGGTGTGGATCTTCTACCGCACCGAGGCCGCGCGCCGCGTGGTCAAAAGCGGCCGGCTCGACAGCCTGGCGCAGTTGCGCGGCCTGCGCGTGAACGTGGGCACCGCGGGCAGCGGCGTGCCCACGCTGATGGAAAAGCTGCTGGAGGCCAACCGCATGGAGCCCCGGGCGCTGCGGCTGTCCGAGCTGGGCCAGACGCCGGCGACGGTGGAGTTCCTCGCGGGCCGGCTTGACGCGCTGGTGTTCGCCTCGGCGCCGCAGTCGCTCATGGTGCAGATGCTGCTTCAGACGCCGGGCGTGCGTCTCATGGACTTTCCGCAGCACGAGGCCTACGGGCGGCGCTTTCCGTTCCTCACGCCCGTCACGCTGCCGCGCGGCGTGGTGGACCTGGCCGGCAACGTGCCGCCCGCCGACGTGCGGCTGGTGGCCTCCACCACGTCGCTGCTGGCGCGCGAGGGCACGCACCCGGCGCTGCTGCAGCTGTTCGCGCAGAACGCGCAGTCCCTGCACGGCAGCGCCGGCTGGTTCAACCGGGCTCGCGAGTTTCCGAGCACCCGCCACAGCGAGCTGCCCATCGCCGCCGAGGGCGAGCGCGCCATCAACGAGCCCGCGCCGCTGCTGCAGCGCTACCTGCCTTTCTGGATGGCCAACCTGATCGAGCGCATGTGGCTGGTGCTGGGCATCCTGCTGGCCGCCATGCTGCCGCTGTCGCGCGTGGTGCCGCCGCTATACCAGTTCCGCGTGCGCTCGCGCGTGTTCCGCTGGTATGGCCGCCTGCGCGAGATCGAGGACGAAATGGACGCCGGACAATCCGCGCCCCAGGCGCTGCACGAGGCCCTGGACCGGCTGGAGGCGCAGGTGGAAAAGGTGAGCGTGCCGCTGTCGTATGCCGACGAGCTGTACGCGCTGCGCAACCACATCCAACTGGTGCGCAAGAAGCTGCGCGCGGCGCCGGGCGGCGCGCCGGCTAGCGCGGCCTGACGGGCTTGCCGGCGCCCTTGCCGCGCTGCGCGCGGCCGTGGGCGGCCGCCACCGCGGGCGGCGGGCCGGGCAGCACCCGCAACGCTCCTTCGGCCATCAGCTTGTCGCGCATGCGGCGCGTCATCGACTGCGTGCTGCCGTCGGCCGCGGTGAACAGGAACAGCGTGTGGTGCGGGCTCGACCAGGTCAGCTGCGTGTGCACGGCGCGCTGGTTGGAGATCAGTTCGACCCAGCTGCCCAGCGGAAAGTCGTTGGTGGCCTCGGCGCCGCTGGCGGCGGCATCGCCCCCCTCGTCGGCCACGCCGGGTTCGTGCAGCGAGCCATAGAGCGATTCCGGCGGCACGATGGTTTCCATGCCGTCCGGCTCTTCGGCGGACGCATCGGCCGGCTGCAAGGCCAGGCTGGCGGCGCGCTCCATCGCGGCCTGGTGCAGGCCGGCGATGCGCTCGAGCACGGCGCCCGCCATGGCCTCGGCATGGCCCACGCTGTCCAGGCCCTGGCGCACGGTGCCGAGCATGCGCGTGACGGTGCCGCCCAGCCGCTCGGGCTCGGCCGCGGCCACCTCGGGCTGGGCGATCCAGAACAGTTCGGGCACCAGGGCGAGGTAGCCGCCGGGGTCGCCATCGGCACTGCCGGGGTCGTCCATCTGCGCGAGCGCCACCACGTCGGCCCAGGGACCGGCGGCGAAATCGAGAATGTCCCGGGGCACCTGGTCCGCCCCCGCCAGCGCGCGGATGTCGGCCGCGATGCGCTTGGACAGGGCCTCGCGCTGCTGCACGCGCAGGGCGGCCTGCCGCTCGGCCTCCTGGGCCTCGCGCAACTGGCGCTCCTGCGACGCCCAGGCCGATTCGAGCGCCGTCAGCACGGTGGCGAAGGTGTCGGCGTCCTGGCTTTCGCTGGTGGCCAGGTGGCTCACCGCCTCGTCCACGAGCCGCATGAAGCGGTCGAAACGGGGGTCGGCATCGGATTCGAAGTCCAGCGCGCGCTGCGTCAGCTCGTCCAGCAGGCGGCGCGCGGGGTGTTTGTCGTCGGTGAAGAACCGCCGGTCGTGCCGCACCAGCTGCTTGATGGCGGGCCGCAGGTTCTGCACGGCCCGCTGGATGGGCGGGGGCAGCCGCTGGTCCTGCGCGATGTTGTCCATCATGCGGCTCACCACCTCGGTGGCCGTGCGCGACGGCGAGGGCGGCGCGGGGGCCGCGACCGGCGCCGGGACCGCGACGGCCGCAGCGCCGCTCCAGGCCCCCAGCGCCGCGGGCTGGCTGCCGGCCAGCCGGCCGACGAGGCGCTCCAGCTGGGCGATGTCTTCCATCGCCTCGGCGGCCGCCGCGGAACTGGGCGCGAAGTAGTCCGAGCCACCGGCACCCATCTGCGAGCTGGCCGGACCACCGCTGCGGGCCTCGGCCCAGGCGGCCGGCTGCGAGGGCACGCCGCCGAACGCGGCGACGGGCGCCATGCCGTAGGCGAAGGCATCGCCGGAACTGGCGAGCATCTGGCGCAGCATGCCCACGGTCAGCAGGGCTTCCTCGGCCTCGGCGGCGAGCGGCATGCCCAGCGAGGCCGGGCCGCCACCGCCGCCCATGCCGCCGGGCATGCCGTACTGGCTGGGGTACGCGCCGGGATGGGGCGCGCCGTAGCTGCTCGCCGGGCCGCCGTAGCCGCCGCCGTGGCTGCTGGGGTAGGCGCCACCGTAGCCGGTGGCACGCCCCGTTGACTGGCCGGCCTGACCCGCCACCGCATAGCCCACCGGGACGATGCCGTTGTCGCGAAGGCTCTGGGCGGCGGTTTGGTAGACGGAGACGAGTTCGTCGCCCAGCACCTTGCGCATGTGGGCCATCCACACCTGGCGGACCTCGGCGGACACGCCCGTGTCGCCCACCACCTGCTGCAGGGCGCGGATGTAGTTCTCGGGGCGCAGGGGATTGCGCTCGGGCTGCACGCGCTGCAGGCCCTGCGCGGAGCTGACCAGGGTGTTGAGCTCGGCCAGCGTGGCCTCGGTGGCATGCACCGCGATCTGCTGGGCCCGCGACAGCTCGACCTGGGCCAGCACCTCGGACTCGTCCATGAGCGACAGCTCGCCGAAGTCCATGCCCGTTTCGTCGCCCGGACGCGCGCGCGGGTTGGAGGGGCCTTCGGCGAACACCTCCAGCAAGGCCATGGGGTAGGCCTTGGCCAGGGCGTCCTCGTACTGCTTGATCAGCCGCAGCGCATCGGCCAGCAGCGTGCGCTGCTGGATGTTGCGCTCGGTGGACTCATCGCTGGCCAGCGCCCCCTGGGTCACGCTGGTCAGCCGTCCCATCAACGCCTCGCCCTGCCGCACCGCGTTGACGACGCAGGCACGAAAGACCGTTCTGGACCGGGACGCGGGCAGGGACATGGTGGCGGGCGAGGAAAAGCGGCAGCAGCGACGATCCTAACGGGTTGTTGCTTACTTGAGTGCCTTGTAACGCATGCGCTTGGGCTTTGCGCCCTCTTCGCCCAGGCGTTTTTTCTTGTCGGCTTCGTATTCCTGATAGTTTCCGTCAAAGAACACCCACTGGCTGTCGCCTTCCGCGGCCAGGATGTGCGTGGCGATCCGGTCCAGGAACCAGCGGTCATGGCTGATCACCAGCACGGTGCCGGCGTATTCCAGCAGCGCGTCTTCCAGGGCGCGGAGGGTTTCCACGTCCAGGTCGTTGGAGGGCTCGTCCAGCAGCAGGACGTTGCCGCCCGCGATCAGCGTCTTGGCCAGGTGCAGGCGCCCGCGTTCGCCCCCCGACAGGCTGCCGACTTTCTTTTGCTGGTCCGAGCCGTTGAAGTTGAAGCGGCCCGCGTAGGCGCGGCTGGCCATCTGTAACTTGCCGACGTTCAGGATGTCCAGGCCGCCGGAGATGTCTTCCCACACGGTCTTGTCGTTGCCCAGCTCGTCGCGGTGCTGGTCCACGAACGCCATCTTGACGGTGGAGCCCACCACCACCTGGCCGCTGTCCGGCTGCTCGCGGCCGGCCAGCAGCTTGAACAGCGTGGACTTGCCGGCGCCGTTGGGGCCGATGATGCCGACGATGGCGCCCGGGGGAATGCTGAAGCTGAGGTTGTCGATCAGCACGCGGTCGCCGAAGGACTTGCTGACGTTATGGAACTCGAACACCTGCTGGCCCAGGCGCTCGGCCACGGGGATGAAGATTTCCTGCGTTTCGTTGCGGCGCTGGTATTCGAAATCGCTCAGCTCCTCGAAGCGGGCCAGGCGCGACTTGCTCTTGGCCTGGCGGGCCTTGGGGTTCTGGCGCGACCATTCCAGCTCCTTCTTCAGGGCCTTGGCGTGGGCTTCCTCGCTCTTTTGCTCCTGCGCCAGGCGGTCGCCCTTTTGCTCCAGCCAGGTGCTGTAGTTGCCCTTCCATGGAATGCCGCGGCCGCGGTCCAGCTCCAGGATCCATTCGGCGGCGTTGTCGAGGAAGTAGCGATCGTGGGTGATGGCCACGACGGTGCCGGAAAAGCGCTTGAGGAACACTTCCAGCCACTCGACCGACTCGGCGTCCAAGTGGTTGGTGGGCTCGTCGAGCAGCAGCATGTCGGGCTTGGACAGCAGCAGGCGGCACAGGGCCACGCGGCGCTTTTCGCCACCGGACAGCAGGCCGATCTTGGCGTCCCAGGCGGGCAGGCGCAGGGCGTCGGCGGCGATTTCCAGCTGGTGCTCGGAGTCGGTGCCGGCCGTGGCGATGATCGCCTCCAGCTGGGCCTGCTCGGCCGCCAGGGCGTCGAAGTCGGCGTCTTCGGCACCATAGGCCACATAGACCTCCTCCAGGCGCGCCTTGGCGGCGAACACCGCGCCCATCGACTCTTCCACGCTCTCGCGCACGGTGTGCTCGGGGTTGAGCTTAGGTTCCTGCTCCAGGTAGCCGATGGTCAGGCCCGGCATCGGAATGGCTTCGCCTTCGATTTCCTTGTCCACGCCGGCCATGATCTTGAGCAGCGTGGATTTGCCCGAGCCGTTCAGGCCGAGCACGCCGATCTTGGCGCCGGGGAAGAACGACAGGGAGATGTCTTTCAAGATCTGCCGCTTCGGCGGCACGGTCTTGCTGACGCGGTTCATCGAATACACGTATTGGGCCATTGGCTTTCTTTCCTTAGATGGGGGCTGCGCTGCCGGGGGTGCACGAGCGGCCGGGGAGGCCTGCCGGAAAAGCGCGTTCAGGCGGATTATCGGATGCTTTGGCGCCGGCGCTTTCGGCAACCCCGCAACGCGGTGCCCGCGCGCGACAGTTTGCCCCAGGGGCGGCCCGCCCGCGCCGCCTGCGTAAAGCCCCGACCGCCGGCGGGCATCTCGTGCCACAATAGCGCCCAGCCACCGGCTCCAGTGATCGGTGGCCTCAGCAACCTGCTGGGGACGACGAAGCCGCCATGCGGTGTTCTGGCTCCCATTCGTGAATCCCATCTGCCTTGACTGGCCGCAGCCCCGACATGGGTCCTGCGACAGGCCGATGCCCCCAGCGCCCGGACAGGGCGTTTCCTTGAATGAACTTTGACGAACTGAATCTGGCCCCAGCCATTCTGAAGGCCGTGCACGAACAGGGTTACGAAACCCCGACCCCCATCCAGGCACAGGCCATCCCCGCCGTGCTCGAGGGCCACGATCTACTCGCCGGCGCACAGACCGGCACCGGCAAGACCGCCGCCTTCACCCTGCCCATGCTGCACCGCCTCTCGCAGGGCACGGCCCCCAAGAGCAAGTTCGGCGGCAAGGGCGTGCGCGCCCTGGTGCTCACGCCCACGCGCGAACTGGCCGCCCAGGTCGAGGAATCCGTGCGCGACTACGGCAAATACGTCGACATCTCGTCCACCGTCGTGTTCGGTGGCGTGGGCATGAACCCGCAGATCGACCGCATCAAGCGCGGAGTGGACGTGCTGGTCGCCACCCCCGGCCGCCTGCTGGACCTGCAGCAGCAGGGCTTCCTGGACCTGTCCACGGTCGAGATCCTGGTGCTGGACGAAGCCGACCGCATGCTGGACATGGGTTTCATCCACGACGTGAAGAAGATCCTCGCCCTGGTGCCCAAGGACAAGCAGAGCCTGCTGTTCTCCGCCACGTTCAGCGACGAGATCCGCGAGCTGGCCAACACGCTGCTCAAGAACCCGCAGAGCATCCAGGTCACGCCGCGCAACACCACGGTGCAGCGCATCACGCAGGTGATCCACCCCGTGGGCCGAGGCAAGAAAAAGCAGGTGCTGCTGCACATCATCCAGGAGCACGACTGGAGCCAGGTGCTGGTGTTCACCCGCACCAAGTTCGGCGCCAACAACGTGGCCGAGTTCCTCACCAAGAACGGCGTCAACGCCATGGCGCTGCACGGCAACAAGAGCCAGAGCGCCCGCACGCAGGCCCTGGCCGGCTTCAAGAGCGGCGACATCCGTGCGCTGGTGGCCACCGACATCGCGGCCCGCGGCATCGACATCGATGAGCTGCCGCACGTCGTCAACTACGAAATCCCCAACGTGTCGGAAGACTACGTGCACCGCATCGGCCGCACCGGCCGCGCGGGCGCCAGCGGCCAGGCCGTGAGCCTGGTCTGCATGGACGAAGAGGGTTTCATGATGGAGATCGAGCGCTTCACCAAGCAGGAGATCCCGGTCCAGATCCTCGACGGCTTCGGCCCCGAGCCCGGCGAGAAGGCCGAGCCCATCGCCATGGGCCGCCAGACCATCTGGGGCGGCGCGGGCAAGCCCCCGAGCCGCGAAGTCATGCAGGCCGCCGCCAAGGCCGCCCGCAGTGAAATGATGGACCGCATCCGCACCAACAAGGCCACGCAGGGCGGTGGCGGCGGCGACCGGGGCGGCAAGCCCGCAGGCGGCGGCGCACGCTCCGGCGGCGGCCCCCGCGCCGCGGCCGGCGAAGGCGGCGGCAATGGCGCTCCCCGCGGGCGCGGCGGCAACGGCCCGCGTGCCGGCGGTCCTGGCGGCAATCCCCGCGGTCCCGGCGCGCAGGCGGCCGGACGTGGCGGCCGCGGCCCCGGCGGCGGCAATGCCGGTGCTGGCGGCTACGGCGGTGGCAACGGCGGCGGTGGTGGCGGTGGCGGTGGCAACCGCTTCGACGACGGCCAGCCGCGCCGTGAGAACGCGCACCTGGGCACCCAGACGGGCGGCCACCTCGGCGCCCCCCGCCATGCCGGTACCGGCGGCGGCCAACCCGATCCCATGCGCACGAGCGTGGACAGCATGGCCGGCTCCGGCCGCCGCGGCGGCGGTGGCTACCGCAGCGGTGGCGGCGGTGGTGGTGGCGGCTATGGCGGTGGCGGCAACCGCGGCAATTCCGGTGGCGGCTCGCGTGGCGGCCCCCGGGGTGGTGGCGGTGGCGGCTACGGCCGCTGAAGCACCGGCCCCGCCCGTGCACGGCCGCAGCCGGCCCGCGCCCCGATCCTGAGGAACGCATGCGCCCTGCCGATCCCGCGCGGCCCATGGACACCTTGCTGGTGTCCACCTGCAACACCCTGAACCTCGCCCTGCCCGGGCGGGTGTTCTATCCCAACCAGGACGCCTACACCCAGGCCGAATTCGAACGCAAGGTCGATTGGCTCGGCGGGCGCCTGCGCGCGCTGAATGCCGATGTGCTGGCCGTGCAGGAGGTGTGGGACGAACAGGCGCTGCAGACGGCCATCGGCCGCAGCGGCCTGCGCTACGACTTCGTGAGCGTGCCCGGCGCCGAGAACACCGGCGCCTCGCACGGCGCCCAGGGCACGCCGCGCGTGGGCATCGCCACGCGGCTGCGCGTCGAATCGCTGCGCTCGATAGCGGAGTTTCCGCCCGCGCTGGCGGTCGATGTGCCGGGCCTGGGAACGCACCACCGGTTCGAACGCCCGCCCCTGCTGGCCACCCTGCGCATGAAGCACGGCCAGACGGTGAACGTGGTCACGGCGCACCTCAAATCCAAACGCCCCAAGTTCCTGCTCGACGCCCTCGGGCAGCCACTGGAGGACCGCGACGACCGCAAGGTCGCGGCCCTGGCTTCGCTGCGCTCGCTCATCATGCGCGGCGTGGAAGCGGCGGCGCTGCGCTGCCTGGTCGTGGACCTGCTGCAGCGCACCGACGTGCCGCTGGTGCTGCTGGGCGACTTCAACGACACGCCCGACAGCGTGACCACGCAGCTCATCTGCGCGACCACCGAGGTCGCCTACGACCGCAGCGCGCGCGACGTGGCCCTGTACAACGCCTACGACGTGCAGGGCGACGCCGCCCTGAAAAAGGACGTGGCCTACTCGCACATCCACCAGGGCATGCCCGCGGTGCTGGACCAGATCCTGGTCAGCGAGGAGTTCGTGCCCAGCGCCCGGTCGGGCCCGAACACCGGCGACGTGCGGCGGGTCGATTACTTCAACGACCACCTGCACGAGGGGCGCGACCGCACGCGCTCCGACCACGGCTTCGTCCGCGCCTTGCTGCGCCTGCCGATGCCCGCCACCACGCCCACGAGGCCCACGACATCCGCCGTGCCGCCTGCGGCCTGACCGGCGACCGCCGTCCGCCGCCCGGCCGCGCCGCCGCGGCCCTGCGCGAAAACCCGGCAGAGCCGCGTGTTTGGCCGACAGGCCCCGTCTGCAACGCCGGGTAACATCGGCGCAGCCCCATAGCAGCCCCCTTGGCCGGACCCACAGACCATGAAACAGCCCATTCCCCACCAACGTGCCCTTTCATCGCCTCCCCTGGCCGGCCCTGCCGGCGCGGAGCCTTGGAAAGCGCGCACCTTGTGGACTTGCAGCACGGTCCTCGCCTCGGCCGTGCTGGCGGCATGCAGCAGCACCCCGCTGCCGCCCTGGCCCTCCTCCGCGCCGCCCCAGGCCACGGTGCCCGCGGCGCCCCGGCCCCAGACCGCGCGCGTGGTGCCGCCGCCGCTGGGCACCCAGCGCGCCGAGGTCGTCACCTCGCCGGTGCTGTCCACCCCGATCATTCCCAGCGCGGAGCCCTCGCCCGGCGCCACGCCGCCCGCCGCGGCCGCGCCCCCGGCCGACCTGCCCTACAGCGCGGCGGTCGCCGCCCGCTTCCCCGCGCCGGCCGTGCACTACGACACCCCTGGCCTGGCCGACGGGCGCCGCGCCTTCACCACCAATGCCGAGGCCGCCCAGTGGCTGCGGCAACTCGCCGCCACGCCGCAGGGCGCCACCAAGGCCACGGTGCTGGACCTGGGCATGTCCCAGCGCGGCACGCCCCTGCAGGCCCTGGTGCTCACGCATGCGCCCAACACCGACGTGGCCAGCCTGGATGCGAGCGGCAAGCCCACGGTGCTGCTCATCGGGCAGCAGCACGGCGACGAGCCCGCCGGCGGCGAAGCCCTGCTGGTGATGGCGCGCGAACTGTCGCAGGGTCTGCTGGAACCGCTGCTGGACCGCATCAACGTGGTCGTCGTGCCGCGCGCCAACCCGGACGGCGCCGAGGCCGGCACCCGCGCCACGGCCAACGGCACGGACATGAACCGCGACCACCTGCTGCTGAACACGCCCGAAGCCCAGGCCCTGGCGCGGCTCACGCGGGACTACCGCCCCATCGCCGTGCTCGATGCGCACGAATACACCGTCGCCGGCCGCTTCCTGGAGAAGTTCGGCGCCATCCAGAAGTACGACGCGCTGCTGCAGTACGCCACCACGGCCAACGTGCCCGAGTTCCTCACCAAGGCGGCGCGCGAGTGGTACCACCAGCCCATGGCGGCCGCTCTGCAGGGCCAGGGCCTGACCAGCGAGTGGTACTACACCACCTCCACCGACCCGCAGGACCGCCGCGTGTCGATGGGCGGCACGCAGCCCGACACGGGCCGCAACGTGAACGGCCTCAAGAACGCCGTCAGCCTGCTGGTGGAGACGCGCGGCGTGGGCATCGGGCGGCTGGACATCCAGCGCCGCGTGCATGCCCAGGTGACCGCGCTGTCCAGCGCGCTGCGCAGCACGGCCGAGCGGGCCGGCAACCTGGAGCAGGTGCGTTCGTTCGTGGTGCGCGACACCGCGGCGCAGGCCTGCCGCGGCCAGGTCGCCATCGAGGCGGGGCCGACCGCCACGCAGCGCGACCTCGTCATGCTCGACCCCGCGACGGGTGCGGACCGCACCGTGCGCGTGGACTGGAACTCGTCGCTCGAATTGCGCACCGTCGCCTCGCGCCCCCGCCCTTGCGGCTACTGGCTCTCGCCCACGGCGGGCCAGGCGGCCGAGCGGCTCAAGCTGCTCGGGCTGCAGGTCATGCGGGTGGCCGAGCCGGGTTCGCTCCTGAGCGACAGCTACCAGGAAACCGGCCGCGAGGAAGGCGTGCGCCAGGACGTGCGCGGCACCATCGCCGGCCAGCAGGACATCACCCGCGTGCGCGTGACCACGGTGCGCACCGCCATCGACGTGCCCGAAGGCAGCTACTACGTGCCGCTGAACCAGCCCCTGGCCAACCTGGCCGTCGCCGCGCTGGAGCCCGACACGCAGAACAGCTACTTCGCCAACCACCTGATCCCGGCGCTGGGCGACACGGCCCGGGTCATGGCCACGCCGTCGCTGGTGTTCGAAGAGGCTGACTGAAGCCGGGGAAAGACAGGCGCGGGGCCAGCGCCACGGCGTCGGCCAGCCTGCAGACGACCTAACGGCAGACGGACAGACGGGATGAGGCGCGCCAAGGCCCCTGCAGATCGCTACAAAAATAGTAGCAATATGCCCTAGTCAATCATGCCGTGGAGCCCGATTTGGCTCAAACCGAAGCGTGCCGCTCCTCCATCGCGCCCGGCGCCGTCGCCTCGGCCTGGCGCTCGCCGGCGCGGCCCAGCACATGCGTGGTCATCGCCGCGGCCAGCGCCTCCTCGCCGAGGAACACCTTGGCCACGCCCTCTTCCTGCTCCAGCAGCCGGGCCTCGGCCTCGTTGTGGCTGCGGACCACGGTTTCGATCTCCGGGTTGAGCGTGCGCGCCGTCGCGATGATCTGGCGCACGTCCAGCGTGTTCGGCGTGGCGATCACCAGCATGTGCGCCCGGGCGATGTGCGCCTGGATCAGCACGGCCGGCTCCACCGCGTCGCCGTAGACCGCCGCCATGCCGCCGTTGCGCAACGTCTCCACCAGGTCGCGGTTCTGCTCGGCCACGACGAAGGGAATGTCGCTCTCCGACAGCGCCGCCGCGATACGCCGTCCCACGCGGCCGTAGCCGACCAGCACCACCTGGCGCGCGAGGTACCGGCGGTGCGTGCTCAGGGGCAGCTCCGCCAGCGGGTCGTCGCGCTGCTCCAGCCGGCGCGCCAGGGCCGAGCGGGCGCGCAGCCAGTCCTGCAGCGGGGCGATGGCATGGAACAGCAGCGGGTTGACCGCGATCGAGATGAGCGCACCGGCCAGCACGAGGCTGGCCCCTTCCGGCGGCAGCAGCCCCAGCGACGCGCCCAGGCCCACCAGGATGAACGAGAACTCGCCGATCTGCGCCAGGCTGGCCGACACCGTGAGCGCCGTGTTCAGCGGGTAGCGGAAGGCCAGCACCAGTGCGGCCGCCGCGAGCGTCTTGCCCAGGATGATGATGGCCACCACGGCCAGCACCTGGAAGGGGCGCTCCACCAGCACCCAGGGGTTGAACAGCATGCCCACGGAGACGAAGAACAGCACCGCGAACGCATCGCGCAGCGGCAGCGACTCCTGGGCGGCGCGGTGGCTGAACTCCGACTCGCGCATCACCATGCCGGCGAAGAACGCCCCTAGCGCGAACGACACGCCGAAGAGCGCGGCGGAGCCGAAGGCGATGCCCACCGCCGCCGCCACCACGCACAGCGTGAACAGCTCGCGCGAGCCGGTGCGCGCCACCTGCCAGAGGATCCACGGGAACACCCGCCGCCCCACCACCAGCATCAGCGCGACGAAGCCGCCCACCTGCGCGATGGTCCAGCCCAGCGCCTTCCACAGCTCGCCCGTGCTGCCCGCCCCGGCGGTGCCGTTCAGCCACTGCGCCAGCGGCGGCAGCAGCACCAGGACCAGCACCATGGCCAGGTCCTCCACCACCAGCCAGCCGACGGCGATGCGCCCGGTGTACGAATCCAGGATGCCCAGCGTCTCCAGCGCCCGCAAGAGCACCACGGTGCTGGCCACCGACAGGGCCAGGCCGAACACCAGCGCCCCGCCCAGGCCCCAGCCCCACCACAGCGCCAGGCCCATGCCCAGCAGCGTGGCCACCGCCATCTGCACCAGCGCCCCGGGCACGGCGATCTTGCGCACCGCCAGCAGGTCGCCCAGCGAAAAATGCAGCCCCACACCGAACATCAGCAGCATCACCCCGATTTCCGCCAGCTGGCTGGCCATTTCGCCATCGGCCACGAACCCCGGGGTGAAGGGGCCGATCACCACGCCCGCGAGCAGATAGCCCACCAGGGCCGGCAGGCGGATCCGGGTCGCGATGAAGCCCAGCACGAGCGCCAGGCCCAGCGCCGCGGCAATGGTGTTGATGAGTGAGAGGCTGTGCGGCATGGGGTGATGGGGGAGCGGGCGCACCCGATGGGCGCCTGCCCTTGCGTTATACCCGCAAGCCCCCGGTTGCCGCAAAACGCCAGGGGCCAAAAAGACCGGGGAGGCCCCGGCAGGCAGGTATCATTCACGCCTCGCACGGACCCGCCTGCCATCGTCCCGATGTGCCACACGGCGTCCAGTCCGTGCTGCAGGGCCTGCAGGCCCCGCGTCTTTTTCTTTTTCCGTCTGCCCGTAGCTCAACCGGATAGAGCAATTGCCTTCTAAGCAATAGGTCGGGGGTTCGAGTCCCTCCGGGCAGGCCATCCATTCCCAGTGAAAACCGCTTTCCGGCAGTAGCGTCAGGGAAGAATCAACCACCCGCTACACGCGGATCGCGCCTGCGTTGTCGCCCCCCTGGCTTCAGCCTTGGGCCTGGGTTTCGAAACGGCAGCTGTCGCCGTATTGGTATTCGGATGCGGCAGAGCGGAAGGCCTGCTGGCCGTCTCCGTCGATGGCGCCATCGCCTTGTTGCCACTGGAGGCCGAAGCCGCCGAATTCCCCCATCTGGGCGGAGGGGACGCTTTCGCCGAAACGCAGCGGCGAGGGAACAGCCGGGTTGGAAAACATGGGAAAACCCTCCAAAAACAGACCCGTCGTCTGGGGCTGCCATTGGGCGCCCGCACCGCAGAGCGGTGCGTCGGAAGGCCGGGCCGGCCGGCGTAGGCGCAATCCGACACCACCCGCGCCCCGCCCCCTTCTCCGCCGGCTGGCGGATCAAAGGCGGATCACGGTCCGGTGGCCGGGCGGAATGCGGCAGACGGGCTACTGCGGCGGGGCCTGCCGTGCCGGCGCATCCGGCAATGCGGCGCGGCGCGATTCCAGCCGTTCGACCAACTGGGCGGCCAGGAACTGCAGCATCTCCACCTGCCGGGCCTCCAGTTCCCGCGGCACCCGGTCGATCACGCACAGCGTTCCGAGCGCCTGCCCGGTCGAGGTGATGAGCGGCGCGCCGGCATAGAACTTGATGTTGGGCTCGCCTGTGACCAGCGGGTTGTCGGCAAAGCGTTCGTCCCGCGAGGTATCGCTCACGATCATCACGCTTTCCGGCACCTGGATCGCGTGGGCGCAGAAGGAATGCGCGCGGGGCGTCTGCCGCGCTGCCAGCCCCACCTTGGCCTTGAACCACTGCCGGTCGGCATCCACCAGCGAGACGAGCGCGATGGGCGTCTGGCACAGGGCCGCCGCCAGCCGGGCGAACTCGTCGAAGGCCGCTTCCTCGTCCGTGTCCAGGATGCGCATGGATTCCAGTTCGGCCTGGCGCAGCAGTTCCGACTGCGCCGCATCCGCCGCGGCCGATGGGGGCAGTGCCGCGCGCACCTTGCGGCGGCGCGGCCGCGCGGCGTCCGCGCCGCGGTGGATGCTGTCGTGCAGCACCTGCGCCAGTTCGTCCAGCGAATAAGGCTTGGGCAGCAACGTGAAGCCATGGTCGGGGCTTTGCGCCAGCACGTAGCTGTAGCCGCTGGACAGCACGATGGGGAGGGCCGCGCCGTAGCGCTGGCGGATCTCGCGGCCCAGCTCGATGCCGCTCATGCCGGTCATGACGACGTCGGAGAACACCGCCACGAAGCGGCCCGGGCCGGCCTTCAAGGCCTCCAGCGCCTTCTCGCCGCTGGCCGTGACCACGGTGGTGTAGCCCAGTTCGTGCAGGGTCTGCTCGACGGATGCCGAGACTTCCGCGTTGTCCTCCACCACCAGCACGCAGCCACCGTTGCCCAGGGCCAGCCGGTCGTCGCCTTCGGCGGCCTGCGCGTCGTAGCCGGGGCGCGCGGCCCGCGGCAGGTACAGGGTGAAACGGCTGCCCTCACCCAGCGTGCTTTCCACACGGATGTCGCCGCCGGACTGCTTGGCGAAGCCGAACACCTGCGACAGGCCCAGCCCCGTGCCGTGGCCCACGCCCTTGGTGGTGAAAAAGGGCTCGAAGATCTGCGTGAGGTGCTCGGGCGCGATGCCCGTGCCGCTGTCGATGATGGACACGGCCACGAATTTGCCCGGCACCGCGGGCTGCGACTGCAGCGCGGGAATCTCGGACACGGCCCGCACCTCGATGGTGAGCTTGCCGCTGCCCTGCATGGCGTCGCGGGCATTGACGGCCAGGTTCACCAGGGCGGTGTCGAACTGGCTCGGGTCGGCATGCACGAAGCAGGCCGTCTCCGCCAAGTTCAGCTCGATCTCGATGCGCGCGCCCGCCAGGCTGGCGATCATGTCGCTGACCGCCCGGGTGTTGTGCCCGGCATCGAACACCGTGGGCTGCAGGGCCTGGCGCCGCGCGAAGGCCAGCAGCTGGCCCGTGAGCTTGGTCGCCCGCGTCACCGCGTTGGAGATGGACTCCATGAAACGGTGGCGCCGCTCGTCGGTGAGCTGCACGCGCCGCAGCAGGTCGATCGACGTGCGGATGACCGCCAGCACGTTGTTGAAATCGTGCGCGACCCCGCCGGTGAGCTGGCCGATGGCTTCGAGCTTTTGCGACTGGCGCAGCGCCTCTTCGGCCGTGCGCTCGCGCGTCACGTCGCGCGCCACCGCATGGACCAGGCCCTCCTCGGGCACGGCGGTCCAGCTCAGCAGGCGGTAGCTGCCGTCTTCCTTGCGCCAGCGGTTCTCGAACACCAGCGTGGGCGCGCCGGCCTCCAGCCTGGCCAGTTCGGCGGCCATGCCCTCGGCATCTTCGGGGTGGATGAATTCGGCCACGGCATGGCCGGCCATCTGGGGCTTTTCCCATCCCAGGAGGCGCGTGGCGGCGGGATTGACGGCGGCGATCACGCCCTGGAAGTCGCACACCAGCATGAGTTCGCGCGAGAGCGCCCACAAGCGGTTGCGGTCGCGCACGCTTTCGGCCTGCACCAGCTTTTGCTCGTGGATGTCGGTGCTGGTGCCGATCCACCGGCTGATGGCCCCGCCCCCCGTTTGCAGGGGCAGCGCCCGCACCAAGTGCCAGCGCATCTCGCCGTCCGCGCGGCGGATGCGGAACTCGGTTTCATACTGCTCGCCGGAGGCGACGCTCGCCTGCCACAGCTGGGACACCGCCGGCAGGTCTTCGGGGTGCACGAGGCTCTTCCATCCGTCGCCATCCAGCGTGCCCGGTTCGGCCTGGCTGTATTCATACACCCGGTCGTTGAACCAGTCCAGCTGGCCATCGCTCCGGGCGGTCCACACGTGGCTGGGGAGTGACTGGGCGAAGGTGCGGAACTCCGCCGCGCTGTCGGCCACCGCCTGCAGCGCCGCCTTGCGGTCGGTGATGTCCTGCACCACACCGACCATGCGAACGATCGCACCGTCCGGGCTGCGCACGAATTCGGCCTTGCGGGCGATCCAGCGCAGGGCGCCATCGGTGGCGCGGCGGATGCGGTACTCCACATCCAGCGGGGCCGATTCGGCGTTGCGGGTTTCGCGGGCGGAGCGCACCTCGGCGTCCTCGGGAATCACCAGCGCCTCCAGCGCCTTGGCGGGGATGGTCTCGGCCTCGGGCACGCCGAAGATGCGATAGAACTCGCGCGTGCCGTACAGCAGGTCGGTGGCCAGTTCGAGGGAGAACGTGCCCACGCCGCCCGCCTTCTGCGCGCGGTGCAGGCGTTCTTCGGACTGGCGCAGCGCCTCGGCCGCGCGATGCTGCTCGGTGCGGTCGCGCAGCACCTTCACGAAGCCGATCGGCGTGCCGTCACCATCGCGGATCGGCGTCATCTCGCCGTTGGCCCAGAAGCGCTCGCCGGATTTGCGCACGTGCCAGCGCTCGTCGGTGCCCACGCCCCGCGTGAGCGCGGCCTGCATTTCCATCTCCATGCGGTGCGCGGCGCGGTCCTCGGGGGTGAAGATCCGGGCGGCGTCGTGGCCCAGCATTTCTGATTCCGTCCAGCCGAGCACGCGGCGGGCCCCTTCGTTCCACCGCGTGACCTGGCCCTGCAGGTCGAAAGCGATGATGGCGTAGTCGATGGCGCTGTCCAGGATCTGGCGGTTGCGGATGTCGGTATCCGGCAAAGGTGCCGATGGCGCGGCGGCCTCGCTCCACTGCGCGATCGCGGCCTGCACGGACTGCGGCCAGTGCACGGCGGGCCCCAGGGGGGTCAGGGACCAATCGAACTCGGAGATCGCTCGCGCGTCGGGGCGGCTACCCGGGGAATCGGCAGAGCCGGCGGCCGCTGGGCCGGGGACGGTGTGCATTGAGAAAAAACCTTTGAATCGCTCGCTCGTTGGGTGTCGATGTGCAGTCGGGCCCGGCCGTTGCCGGCGGTCTCGCAGCGCTGCGCAGCTTGTCATCATGCCTTTTTTCCAAAAGGCCCGGCGACCCGCCGGGCCGCCGGGCCGGGGCTCAGCCTGGCCCGCCGAACCGCTCGCGGTAGGCCTGCGGGGTGATCCCCAGGCGGCGCAGAAACAGCCGGCGCAGCGGCTCGTCCGACCGGAAACCCACCCGCGCCGCCACGGTTTTGAGCGGCAGGCCGTTCTCTTCCTCCAGCAGCCGGCGGGCGCCTTCCAGCCGGGCGGTCTCGATGAAGTCCGAGGGGCTTTGCCCGCATTCCTGCAGGAACACCCGGCGGAAGTTGCGCTCGCTCATGGCCGCCCGCGAAGCGAGCTGCTGCAGCGGCAGGGACTCGGCCAGGTGCGACAGCACCCACGCCTGCACCTCGCGGATGCCCGGGTGGCGCGTGCCCTGGCTGGCCAGGTGCATGCTGAACTGCGATTGCCCGCCGGGGCGCTTCAAGTACATCACCAGGTCGCGCGCCACCTCCAGCGCCAGGGTGCGGCCGAAGTCCTCCTCCACCAGGGCCAGCGCCAGGTCGATGCCGGCGGTGACCCCGGCCGAGGTCCACAGGTTGCCGCTGCGCACGTAGATCGCGTCGGCATCCACGCGCACGGCGGGGAAACGGCGCTGCAGCAGATCGGCCACGCTCCAGTGCGTGGCCGCCTGCGCGCCGTCCAGCAGGCCGGCCGCCCCCAGGAAGAAGCTGCCCGAGCACAGCGCCACCATGTGCCGCACCCGCGGCGCCGTGGCCGCCCCCCAGGCCACCACGCCGGGGGAGGCCGCCAGCGCCGTCTCGATGTCGCGCGACCCCACCACCAGCGCGATGTGCGGATCGGGCCCCTGCCCCAGCTGGCGCGTGGCCCGCAGCGACATGGCCGTGTCGGAAGGCACGTCGCCCAGCCCTTCAGCCGCCACCGATACCGCATAGCCCGGCGGCTGGCCGCGCCGCGCCAGGTGCACGTTGGCATAGTCGAACACCGACATGGGGCCGATCGCCTCCAGGGCCTTGAAGCCGGGGTAGACGACGATATCGACGGTGTAGGGAGTGGACATGACGGGCAGAAACCAAGAAATCAAAAGACGGCGGGCGGCACGACCCGCTCCAGCGGCCAAGATGCCCGGCACGGCGGCCAAACACGGCCGGGGCCCGCGCGGCGCGCGGCGGAGCGGGCCAAACGCTTTTACGCTCGCGGCACCGGCATGCAGGACCGTCCGGGCGCCGCCCGGGCCGGATTGGCGCAGCGATTGTCGCCGGCCGATCCGGCCATGCAAGGCGGCCGGACCTGCCGCATCTGCTAGAAAGACTGCTGCAGCCGCCCGAGGCGCCGCGCCCGCCGGCATAAAACGCCGCCGTGCCCCCCTTTGCGAGCCACCGAACCACCCACTGACAGGAGCCCCATCCCATGAAAACCCAAGCCGCCGTCGCCTGGAAGGCCGGAGAACCCCTCACCATCGAAACCGTGGACCTGCAGGGCCCGAAATTCGGCGAGGTGCTGGTCGAAATCAAGGCCACTGGCATTTGCCATACCGACTACTACACCCTCTCCGGCGCCGATCCGGAAGGGATCTTTCCCGCCATCCTGGGCCACGAAGGCGCCGGCATCGTGGTGGACGTGGGGCCGGGCGTGACCACGCTCAAGAAGGGCGACCACGTGATCCCGCTGTACACGCCCGAATGCCGCCAATGCAAGTTCTGCCTGTCGCGCAAGACCAACCTGTGCCAGTTGATCCGCGGCACGCAGGGCAAGGGACTGATGCCGGACGCCACCAGCCGCTTCAGCATCGACGGCCAGCCCATCTTCCACTACATGGGCACGAGCACGTTCAGCAACTACACCGTGGCCCCCGAGATCTCGCTGGCCAAGATCCGCGAGGACGCCCCGTTCGACAAGGTCTGCTACATCGGCTGCGGCGTGACCACCGGCATCGGCGCGGTGCTGTTCACTGCCAAGGTGGAGGCCGGCGCGAACGTGGTGGTGTTCGGCCTGGGCGGCATCGGCCTGAACGTGATCCAGGGCGCCAAGATGGTGGGCGCGGACAAGATCATCGGCGTGGACATCAACCCCGCCCGCCAGGAGATGGCGCGCCAGTTCGGCATGACGCACTTCATCAACCCGAATGAGGTCGAGAACGTGGTGGACGCCATCGTGCAGCTGACCGACGGCGGCGCGGACTATTCCTTCGAATGCATCGGCAACACCAAGGTGATGCGCCAGGCGCTGGAGTGCACGCACAAGGGCTGGGGCCGCAGCATCATCATCGGCGTGGCCGAGGCCGGCGCCGAGATCAGCACGCGCCCCTTCCAGCTCGTGACGGGCCGCAAGTGGGAAGGCTCGGCCTTCGGCGGCGCCCGGGGCCGCACCGACGTGCCCAAGATCGTGGACTGGTACATGGAGGGCAAGATCGACATCGACAGCCTGATCACCCACACCATGCCCCTGGCCGACATCAACCACGGGTTCGACCTGATGAAGCGCGGCGAGTCGATCCGCGGCGTGGTCATCTACTGACCGCCCCGCGACAGACCCCGATGGTGCCCGCCATGGACCGCATGGAACCCCTGCGCCGGATCGAGGCCGGCGTGCTCGACGTCGCGTATTTCGAGGCGGGCCCCGCCGGGGGGCCGCCCGTCGTGCTGCTGCACGGCTTTCCCTACGACATCCATGCCTATGCCGAGGTCGCGCCGCGGCTGGCTGCGCAAGGGTGCCGGGTGGTGGTGCCGTTCCTGCGGGGGTACGGGCCCACGCGGTTCCTGAGCACGGCCACGCCCCGCTCGGGCGAGCAGGCGGCATTGGGCGCGGACCTGCTGGCGCTGCTCGATGCGCTGGCGATCGAGCGCGCGGTGCTCGCCGGCTACGACTGGGGCGGGCGCGCGGCCTGCGTGGTCGCGGCGCTGTGGCCCGAGCGGTGCGCGGGGCTGGTTTCGCTCAACAGCTACAACATCCAGGACATCGGCCGGGCCATGGCGCCCGACACGCCGGCCAACGAACAGCGCCTGTGGTACCAGTACTACTTTCACAGCGCACGGGGCGCGGCCGGCCTGGCGAACGACCGGCGGGCCCTCACCCGCCTGCTGTGGCAGTCGTGGTCACCGACCTGGACGTTCGACGAGGCCACCTTCGAGCGCAGCGCCGCCGCGTTCGACAACCCCGACTTCGTGGACGTGGTGATCCACTCGTATCGCCACCGCTTCGGCCTGGTCACGGGCGATCCGGCGTACGCCGGGATCGAATCGCGCCTGGCGGCGCAGCCGGCCATCCGCGTGCCGGCCATCACCTTCGACGGCGTGGACGACGGGGTTCGCCCGCCGGCCGATGCCTCGGCCCATGCCGCGAAGTTCAGCGGCCTGCGCACGCACCGCTGGGTGCCCGGCGCCGGCCACAACCTGCCGCAGGAGGCCCCCGAAGCCTTTGCCGATGCGGTGCTCGAACTGGTCCGTGCCACGCCTTCTTATTCACTTCCCACGCCATGACCCATCCCCTCCAGACCCTGTCGGAACACCGCAGCTTCGGCGGCACCCAGCGCTTTTACCAACATGACTCCACCGAGATCGGCCTGCCGATGAAGTTCTCGGTGTACCTGCCGCCGCAGGCCGCCCACGGCCCGGTGCCCGCGGTGCTGTACCTGGCGGGGCTGACGTGCAACGAAGAGACCTTCATGGTCAAGGCCGGCGCGCAACGCCGGGCCTCGGAGCTGGGCCTGGCACTGATCGCGCCCGACACCAGCCCCCGCGGCGCCGCGGTGGAGTCCTTGCCGGACGCCACGGCCCGTTGGGATTTCGGCATCGGCGCGGGCTTTTACCTCGATGCGACCCAAGCGCCCTGGCGCACGCACTGGCGCATGGAAAGCTACCTGGTGCAGGAACTGCTGCCCCTGCTGGGCCGGCACCTGCCGATCGACCTGGACCGCCTGGGCGTCTTCGGCCACTCCATGGGCGGCCATGGCGCGCTGACGCTGGCGCTGCGCCATCCCGGCCGCTTCCGGTCGCTCTCGGCCCTGGCGCCGATCTGCGCGCCCACGCAGTGCCCCTGGGGAGAGCGGGCGTTCACCGGCTATCTGGGCGCGGACCGCACGGCGTGGGGCGAGCATGACGCCACGGTGCTCATGGAAAACCAGCCGCTGGCCCCCTACCCGGCCGGCATCCTGATCGACCAGGGGCTGGGCGACAAATTCCTCGCCGAGCAGCTTTACCCCGAGCGCTTCGAAGCCGCATGCGAGGCCATCGGCCAGCCGCTCACCCTGCGTCGCCACGAGGGGTACGACCACGGCTACTACTTCATCCAGACCTTCATCGAGGACCATCTGGCGCACCACGCCGGCGTTCTGAGCGCCGGAAACACCGCCGCCTGATCCGCTGGCGACGGGGGCCCGCAACGACAGGAGGCTCTTAATCTTGACTTAAGGCACGCGGAAAAGAATCCGCGCCATGCCTGACATCTTGCAGCCACCGTTGCGGGTTATTACCGCCGCCCGCACCGAATCCGAACCCGCCTTCGCCCCCGCCCGGCGGCCATGGCATCCCGCTGCGGTGATCGGATTGGTCAGCCTCTGGCTGGCCACCGTCTGCAACGTGCACCTGTGGAAGATCGTGCTGGGCCTGCACGAATCGGGGGCGTTGCGCGCCTGGGGCTTCCTGCTCATGTTCATGGTGGCCGTGGCGGCGGCCAATGCCGCCGTGCTCGGGCTGCTGGCCTGGGGGCGGCTGCTCAAGCCGGTGCTCGGCATGGCCGTGCTGGCAGCCGCGTTCGGCACGTATTTCATGATGGCTTACGGCATCGTGATCGACACCGGCATGGTCACCAACGTGCTGCAGACCGATCCGCGCGAAGCCGCCGACCTGCTCGACTGGCGCATGCCGCTCACGATCGTGGCGCTGGCAGGGCCGCCCCTGTGGTGGCTGGCACGCACCCGGGTGAAACCGCTCGGCGTTGCCCGGCAGATCGCGTTCCACGGCCTGCTGCTGCTGGGCTCGATCGCACTGGCCGCCGGCTCGGTCTTCCTGGTGTTCCAGGATTTTTCCTCCGCCATGCGCAACCACACGCAGCTGCGCTACCTGATCAACCCCCTGAACAGCATCTATGCCGTGGGCAATGCCGCTGCGCGCCCCCTGCGCCGGGATGCCGGCCCGCTGAT
The DNA here is from genome assembly GCF_032929295.1 of Acidovorax sp. BLS4. Lineage (NCBI taxonomy): Bacteria > Pseudomonadati > Pseudomonadota > Betaproteobacteria > Burkholderiales > Comamonadaceae > Acidovorax > Acidovorax sp. BLS4. The sequence continues at coordinate 1,614,483 of NZ_CP136797.1, read as the reverse complement.
GCCACTGGGGCGCGATGCCAGGCTGGGGGCGTCCTATGCCGGCCAGGGCCAACCGCCGCTGCTGGTGCTGGTGCTGGGCGAGACCGGGCGCAGCGGCAATTTCGGCCTCAACGGCTACGGCCGCCCGACGACGCCCGAGCTGTCCGCGCGCAACGACCTCGCCAGTGCCCGCAACGCCTGGTCCTGCGGCACCAGCACGGCGGCCTCCGTGCCCTGCATGTTCTCCAACCTGGGGCGCACCGCCTACGAGGCTAGCCACATCCGCTCCGAGGGGCTGCTGGACGTGCTGCAGCATGCCGGCCTGGCCGTGCTGTGGGTGGACAACCAGTCGGGCTGCAAGGGCGTGTGCGACCGCGTGGCCGAGGCCAGCACCTCGGCCAAGCCCGACGACCCCCATTGGTGCGCGGACGGCAAGGAATGCCTGGACGACGTGATGCTCAAGGGCCTGGACGCCCGCATCGCGGCGCTGCCGGCCGATCAGCGGGCGCGCGGGACCGTGGTGGTGCTGCATCAGATGGGCAGCCACGGCCCGGCGTATTTCAAGCGGTCGCTGCCTTCGCAAAAGCCCTTCCAGCCCGAATGCCGGACCTCGGCGCTGCAGGAATGCCAGCGCCAGGAAGTGGTCAACGCGTACGACAACAGCATCGTGTCCACCGACCATTTCCTCAATGCCACCATCCAGTGGCTGGCCGCGCAGTCGGGCACCGCGCAGACCGCGATGATGTACGTGGCCGACCACGGCGAGTCGCTGGGCGAGAACAACATCTACCTGCACGGCATGCCCTACGCCATCGCGCCCGATGTGCAAAAGCATGTGCCGTGGATCACCTGGCTGTCGCCCGCCATGCAGTCGCGCACCCGCACGGCCACCGCCTGCCTGCAAAAGGACCTGGGCGAGCGGCGCCTGTCGCACGACAACTACTTTCACTCCATCCTCGGGCTGATGGACGTGCAGACCAGCGTTTACGAGGCGTCGAAGGACATGTTCGCCACCTGCCGGGGCGTGGCCGCCGCAGGCTGACCCCCGCCGCGCGGCGACAATCGCGCCCATGAACCTGCGGTTTGTCGAAGCCTTCCACTGGGCCGCCTCGCTCAAGAGCATCACGCGGGCGGCCGAAAAACTGCACATCACGCAGTCCGCCCTGTCCAGCCGCATCGCCGCGCTGGAAGAGGAACTGGGCGTGATCCTGCTGGACCGGCGCGAGCGTCTGTTCCGCCTCACCGCCGCGGGGCAGCGCTTTCAGCTGCTGGCCGTTCGCCTTCTGGAGCTGCAGCGGCAGGTGAAGGAAGAACTGGGCACCAGCCCGCACGCGCCAGTGGCGCTGCGCATCGGGGCCATCGAATCGGTCGTGCACAGCTGGCTCACCGGCTGGCTGCAGGAGATGCGCAAGACCCGCCCCGACTTCGAGCTGGAGCTGACCGTGGAAACCTCGCCCGTGCTGGTGGACCAGGTGCGGCGCGGGGCGCAGGACCTGGTGTTCACCTCCCTGCCCGCCACCGACACCGCGGTGCGCACACGGACCATGCCGCCGCTGGAGCTGGTGTTCGTCGGGCACCGCACTCTGCACTCCGCGGGGCGGTACGACCTGCAGCGGCTGGCGCAGCACGACCTCATCACCTTCCAAAAGGGCTCGCACCCGCACCAGAGCCTGCTCCAGCTGTTCCAGGAATCGGGCGTGGCCGTGCCGCGCATGCACGCCATCTCGTCGATTTCAGCCATGCTTCAGCTCGTGGAAGCGGGATTCGGCATCGCGGTGCTGCCGCGCGCCGTGACGCAGCGGCTGTCGCACCGCATGCCGCTGCACATCTTGCGGGCCTCGTGCGCGCTCACCGCCCTGCCCATCCACGCCAGCTACCGCGAAGACCCTGGCTCGGGAATCACCGAATCGGTGCTGGAATCGGCCCAGGCGTACGTGGCCCAGACCCAGACTGCCCGAAAAAAGCGCACGCCGCGCTGACCGCACCGTCGCAGTGCACGCGCCCCCGGGAAAGCCCGGATGGCATTGGCATGCTTTTCGCAATATTGAAAATTCAGTGGTCACCATCGATTTTTTCGATGACGTGAACGCAAAATTTTGCGTTGGATTCGCCGTCGTGCGGCTTTCAGAATTCGCGGCATTGCCACCACCGCAGGCCCGCATTCCAGGGCTTTCACGACGATGCCATCCCCTGTTCTTTCCCCCGGCGCCGCCGCCGGGCTGACCGCCCGGTCCACCGCCCGAGACGTGCGCGCGGCCGCCCGCGCCGGGCACCTGTCCGACCACACGAGCGGCCTGGCCAGCGACTACGTGCAGGTCAATCTGGCCATCCTGCCCCAGGCGCTGGCCACCGAGTTCCAACGCTACTGCGAGCGCAACCCGCGCGCCTGCCCGGTGCTGGCGGTCAGCGAGCCCGGCTCGCCCGCCTTGCCCGCGCTGGGCGCGGACATCGACATCCGCACCGACCTGCCCCGCTATGCCGTGTGGCGCGACGGCGTGCAGGTGGACACGCCCACCGACCTCTTCCAGCACTGGCGCGACGACCTCGTGACCTTCGCCATCGGCTGCTCGTTCTCGTTCGAGCATGCGCTGCTGGCCGATGGCATTCGCCTGCGGCATGTGGAGCAGGGCCGCAACGTGTCCATGTACCGCACCGACCGCGCCACCGAGCCCAGCGGCGCGTTCCGCGGGCCGCTGGTCGTTTCCATGCGCCCCATGGCCGCCGCGGACGCGATCCGCGCCATCCAGATCACCTCGCGCATGCCGCAGGTGCACGGCGCCCCCGTGCACCTGGGCGACCCGGCGCTCATCGGCATCCACGATCTGTCCCGGCCCGACTACGGAGACGCCGTGGCCGTGCAGCCGCATGAGTTGCCGGTGTTCTGGGCCTGCGGCGTGACGCCCCAGGCCGCCATCGCGGCGGCCCGCCCCGCCTTCTGCATCACCCACGCGCCGGGGCACATGCTGGTCACCGATCTGCTCAACCGCGATCTGGTGACCGCCTGACGCCGCCCTTCCTGCCCCCCCTTCCAAGAAAGACTTCGCACCATGTGGCTCCGGCACACCTCCCCCACCGAGCGGCGCACCCTGGCCGCCACCTTCGCAGGCTATGGCGTCGATGGCTTCGACTACATGATCTACACCTTCCTCATCCCCACGCTGCTGGCCGCGTGGAACATGTCCAAGGCGGAAGCCGGCTACATCGCCACCGGCGCGCTGCTCACCTCCGCCATTGGGGGCTGGGCCGCGGGCGTGCTGGCCGACCGCTACGGCCGCGTGCGGGTGCTGCAGTGGACAGTGCTGTGGTTCACGCTGTTCACCTTCCTGAGCGGCTTCACCGAATCGTTCGGCCAGCTGTTCTTCACCCGCGCCATGCAGGGCTTCGGCTTCGGCGGCGAATGGGCGGTGGGCTCGGTGCTGATCGCGGAAACCATCTCGGCCAAGCACCGCGGCAAGGCGGCCGGGCTGGTGCAAAGCAGCTGGGCCGTGGGCTGGGCCGCTTCGGCGCTGGCGTTCTGGGGCGTCTATTCGGTGCTGCCGCCGGAGATCGCCTGGAAGGTGCTGTTCTGGATCGGCATCGTGCCCGCCGTGCTCATCATCTACATCCGCCGCAACATCCAGGAGCCGCCGGTGTACCTGGCGGCCCAGGCCCGTGCCCGCGCCGCCGGCACGCAGGGCAGCTTCCTGCGCATCTTCCACCCCTCGCTGCTGCGCACCACGGTGCTGGCCAGCCTGCTGGCCACCGGCATGCAGGGCGCCTACTACTCGGTCACCACCTGGCTGCCGACCTTCCTCAAGACCGAGCGGCACCTGTCCGTGCTGGGCACCAGCACCTACCTGCTGGTGCTCATCGCCGGCTCGTTCGTGGGCTACCTCATCAGCGCGTGGCTGTCGGACGTGATCGGCCGGCGCCGCTGCTTCATCCTGTTCGCGGCGATGGGCATGGCGCTGGTGCTGGCGTACACGCAGATCCCGATCACGGACGGGTGGATGCTGGTGCTGGGCTTTCCGCTGGGGTTCTTTTTGTCAGGCATCTTTTCCGGAATGGGCGCATTTTTGTCAGAACTGTTCCCCAGCGACGTGCGGGGCTCGGGCCAGGGGTTCTGCTACAACTTCGGCCGCGCCATCGGCGCCATCTGCCCGGCGCTGGTCGGCACGCTGAGCAACACGCTGCCGCTGGGCCAGACGATCGGCTGGATCACCGCCATCTGCTACGGGCTGGTGATCGTGGCGGCGCTCGCCCTGCCCGAAACGCTGGGCCGGGAACTGAGCCCCGAGGCCGCGCCCATCCACTGAGCCACCATTGCGCGGTGCGGAAAAGGGCAAAAAGGGAACCCGTTTTCATGGGGCGGCAGGCCGCGGGGTGCGGATCGAGCACGTAACTTGCATATGTATCCAACCGTTGCGAACACCTGACAGAAAGGGGTAGCCCGACTGCCAGACGAGGGGTGTTCACGGCCATACTGCGACCCATCCCAATGCCTTCCGTACGCCCTCCTGAAAGGACCCCTTCCATGAAAAAACTGACCTTGCGGCAAAAGCTCTGGCTCCCGCTGGTCCTCGCGTTGCTGGGGCTGCTGGCACTGACCTTCGTGAACGCGTGGCAGACCCGGCAGATCCAGTACCAGGCCCGGCAATCGGCCCTCTCCGACATCACCGACATGGCGCTGACCGTGGCCAGCGATTACGAAAAGCAGGCCCAGGCCGGCAAGATGAGCCAGGAGGAAGCCCGCAGCGCCGCCCTGGCACGCATCGCCTCCCAGCGCTACGGCAAGGACGGCTACGTCACCGTGATCGGCTCCGACTCGATCATGGCGATGCACCCCATCAAGCCCGAGCTGAACGGCAAGAACATGATCGCCTTCAAGGATGCCAAAGGCAACCTGCTCTACGTGAACATCGCCGCCGCCGGCGCGCAGGGCCGCGGGTTCCTCGAATACTGGTGGCCGCGCCCGGGCAGCGACGCCCCCAGCCCCAAGATCGGCTACGTGGTGCGCTTCAAGCCCTGGAACTGGGACCTGGTGGCCGGCGACTACGTCGATGACATCGAACAGGCCTACCGCGCCTCGCTGTACCGCGCGATCGGCTTGCTGGCCCTGCTGGGGCTGGTGATCTCGGCCCTCACCGGGCTGGTGGTGCGCGACATCGAACGCTCCGTGGGCGGCGAGCCGCGCGCCGCCGCCGGCGCCGCGATGCGCATGGCCGACGGCGACCTGCAGGCGGAGATCCCGCTGCGCGCCCGCGACGAACAAAGCCTGATGTACGCCATCGGCTTCATGCGCGACCGGCTCGCCAGCATCCTGCACCGCATCCAGCAGGCCACCAGCACCATCGACCATGCGGCCAGCGAGATCGCCCAGGGCAACGGCGACCTGTCGCGCCGCACCGAGCAGCAGGCCTCTTCGCTGCAGCAGACCGCCTCCAGCATGGAAGAGCTGACCGCCACCGTGCGCCAGAACGCCGACAACGCCCGCCAGGCCGCGCAGTACGTCTCCAGCACCGCCCAGACCGCCGTGCAGGGCGGCCAGGTGGTCAACCAGGTGGTGGAGACCATGCGCTCCATCAGCGCCAGCTCGCGCAAGATCAACGAGATCATCGGCGTGATCGACGGCATCGCCTTCCAGACCAACATCCTGGCGCTGAACGCGGCGGTGGAAGCCGCCCGCGCCGGCGAGCAGGGCCGGGGCTTCGCCGTGGTGGCCTCCGAGGTGCGCGGGCTGGCCCAGCGCAGCGCGGCCGCCGCCAAGGAAATCAAGACCCTCATCAGCGAATCGGTCAACGAGGTCCACGCCGGCTCCGAGCTGGTCGAGAAAGCCGGCAAGACCATGGGCGAAGTGGTCGAGTCCGTGCACCGCATCTCGGGCCTGATGGAAGGCATCGCCTCGGCCAACGTGGAGCAGACGGCCGGCATCGAAGAGGTGAACCGCGCCGTCTCGCAGATGGACGAGATGACGCAGCAGAACGCCGCCATGGTGGAAGAAGCCAGTGCCGCCACCTCGGCCATGGCCTCGCAGGTGGCCGTGCTGCGCGAGGCGCTGGCCGTGTTCCAGCTGGGCGAGGCCGCCGCCCTTGCGGCCGAGCACCACCCCACGCCGGCCCCGGCGCCCAAGGTCTCGCCACGGCCTTCCACCCGCCTGCTGCGCGCCTGACCAGGCCCGCAGCGCGGGCTGGCCGGCACGGCGCCGGCGGCCCGCGGGGGGCAGATGGTTCTGGGTGGTGTGCGCAGCGGCACCCTCGCGTGAAACGGGCACCGCAGGCGCTCTAGCTCTGAGCCGGCACCGCAGGCGCACTAATTGTGAGCCGGCACCGCAGGCGCCGGACGGCGAAGCAGCAGCCAGCCGAACAGCGGCGCCGTGATGTACATCAGCACCGAGTAGATGGCCGCGGGCAGCGCCAGCGTGTAGCTGCCCAGCACGCTCAGGGCGATGAAGATAGCCAGCGTCGAGTTGTGGATGCCGATCTCGTAGCTCACCGCGGTGGCCAGCGGCTTGTCCAGCCCGGCCGCGCGGCTCAGGTAGTAGCCGGACAGCAGGCTCGCCAGGTTGAACACCAGCACCGCCGGCCCGATCTCGGCGAAGGTGCTCGCGATCGAACTCCACTCCTTGGCGATGGACAGGATGGACACCACCGCCAGCACCAGCGCGCTGAAGACCTTCACCGGCTTTTCCATGCGCGCCGCGAAGGCCGGCCAGCGGGCCGCCGCGGCCATGCCCAACCCCACCGGCACCAGCACGATGGCGATCACCTCCAGGAGCTTGCCGGTCTGGATCGGCACCACCTGCCCGCTCTGGGCGAAGTGGGCGATGGCCGCGTTGGCGATGATCGGCAGCGTGACGATGGACAGCAGCGTGTTCACCGCCGTCAGCGAGATGTTCATCGCCACGTTGCCGCCGAACAAGTGAGAAAACAGGTTGGCCGAGATGCCGCCCGGCGACGCGGCCAGCAGCATGAGGCCGATGGCGAACGTCGGCGACAACCCGAAGGCGCGAATGATCGCGTAGCACAGGATCGGCAGGCCGATCACCTGCAGGCCGAGCGCAATGCCCACGGCCTTGGGGCTGTGCAGCAGCCGCCGGAAGTCGGCCACCCGCAGGGTGAGGCCGAGCCCGAACATGACGAGTGCCAGCGCGCCGAACAGAAAGCGCGTGACGATGAGGGTGCTGTCCATCGGGGCCGCCGCGCTCAGTCGCGGTAGCCCGGGTCGGTGCGGTCGAGCTTGCGGATCAGAGCGGGCCAGACGAACTGCCCGCCCAGGCCGCCCGTCTGCACCTTCATCGCATGGCCCACCCCCTGCACGATCTGCGGGTGCACCCGCGTCAGCTCCCCGCCGCCCGACTGCGCGGCGATCTGGATCTGGCAGGTGGATTCGAACGTGTACATGGCCAGGAACGCATCCGCCACCGTCTTGCCGCAGGTGAGCAGGCCGTGGTTGCGCAGCATGAGGAAGTTGGCACGGCCCAGATCGGCCTGCAGGCGGGTCTTCTCGTCGTCGCGGATCGCCACGCCTTCGTAGTCGTGGTAGGCCAGCGAGGCCAGCACGAAGGTCGACTGCTGGCTGATGGGCAGCACGCCGTCCTTTTGCGCGCTCACGGCGATGCCGGCGCGGGTGTGGGTGTGCAGCACGCACTGGATGTCGTCGCGCGCCGCATGCACCGCGCTGTGGATCACGAAGCCCGCCGGGTTCACCGGGTGGGGCGAGTCGATCACCTTGTTGCATTGCGAATCCACCTTGACCAGGCTGGACGCCGTGATCTCGTCGAACATCAGGCCGTAGGGGTTGATGAGAAAGTGGTGCTCGGGCCCCGGCACCCGCGCGCTGATGTGGGTGAACACCAGGTCGCTCCAGCCGTGCAGGGCCACCAGGCGGTAGCAGGCGGCCAGATCGACGCGCAACTGCCACTCTTCGGCGGAGACGAGTTGCCGGACTTCGGACGGGGTGATCGCATTCATGAACATTCCTTGGGGTGGGTGCATGGGACAGAGGGCGGCGGCAGCCGTCAGGCCGCGGCCGGCTGCGGCGGCTGCTGCAGCGCTGCCTTGTAGAGGCTCTGGCGCGGCTGGGCCAGCACGCGCCGCAGCATCGGCATGAAGGTGTCGAGCGGCAGCGTCTCGGCATGCGGGTCGAACGCCGGGTTGTCGTAGCGCTCGCAAAACTCGGCCGTCTGCTGGTAGTGCGGGTGCCCCGCGAACTGGTCGCGCAGGTGGCGGTCCAGCCCGATGTGGTGAAAGAAGTAGTGCCCCTGGAAGATGCCGTGATGCTGGACCATCCAGTGGTTGGCCTCGCTCACGAACGGCTGCAGGATGGCCGCCGCGATGTCGGGGTGGTTGAACGAGCCCAGCGTGTCGCCGATGTCGTGCAGCAGCGCGCACACCACGTATTCCTCGTCCTGGCCATCGCGCAGCGCGCGGGTGGCGGTCTGCAGCGAATGGGTATAGCGGTCCACCGGAAAGCCGCCGTAGTCGCCTTCCAGGATGCGCAGGTGCGCCGCCACCCGGTCCGCCAGGCCGCGCGAGAACTGCATGAACTCGCCGCCGATGGTCTGCCAGTCTTCGCGCGTGCTGTCCTGCATGCGCACGAAGGTCGCCTTTTTTGGGGTCTGCATCGTGTTGTCTCCGTGGGGGAACCGGGCCACTGTAGGCGCGCCCTGCCCCGCCAACTGTCCAATAATTGACAGTTCGACCCCTTGGTTTACCCGCCCGCGCCGGACCGCACAACGCCCTGCATGCCCCACACGCCCCCGCTGTCACCCGCCCAACGCCGCACCCTGGAAGGCAATCCCTGGTTCGCGGCCCTGCCCGCAGCGCAGCGCAATGGCCTGCTGGGCACGGCGGAACTGGTGCACCTGCAGCGTGGCGCCATGCCGTTTCGCCAGGGCGACCCAGTGGGCGCGGCCGGCAGCGGGTTCTACGGCCTGCTGGCCGGCACCCTCAAGATCTCCACGCTGCGCGACGACGGGCGCGAAGCCATCCTGGTGCTGCTGGAGCCGGGCAACTGGTTCGGCGAGATCACCCTCATCGACGGCTCGCCGCGCACGCACGACGCCACCGCGCTCACCGGGGTCGATCTGCTGGTGGTGCCGCCCGCCGCCTTCGCCGCGCAGATGGCCGACCCCGTGTTCGCCAACGCCATGGCCACCCTGCTCGCCTCACGGGTGCGGGGCCTGTACAGCATGATGGAAGACGCCACCCTGCGCGGGCTGCGCGTGCGCGTGGTGCACCGCCTGCTGGCCCTGGCGCGCGGCGACGCCACCCAGTCCGCCACCTTGCGGCCCAGCGTGGCCGTGCCGCAGGAGGCGCTGGCCATGATGCTCGGCGTGACGCGGCAGACCCTGTCGAAAGAACTCAACGCCCTGGCGCAGGAAGGCCTGATCGGCCTGCGCTACCGGCGCATCGAACTGCTGCACCTGGAAGCACTGCAGCGCGTGGGCGGCGCGAACTGAACGGGCCCGTGCCCACCGTGCTCGCCCGGCGGCGCGATGCCGTCAGCCGCTGAACACCGCCGTGCGCCGCTGCGGCCCCGCAGGGCGCAGTGCCATGCGCTCGGCCAGTGCCTGAATGCCTGCCTCCCCCTTCGCCAGGGCCGCCCGGCTGGTGTGCACTGAATACGTGCCCGTTACCAGATCATGCGGATGCGGCTCGGCGGACCCGATCACGAACACCGCGCTGCGCTCCTGCGAGGCCTGCAGCTCGATCGTGCCGGATGCGCCAAGCACCGCCATCTCGCCCGTGGCCACCGCGTTGGGACCGACCAGTTGGCCGTGGCTGACCGCCAGCCAGGCCGCATCGTGCCCCTGGGGCGGCGCATACGTCCATGCCTGGCCGGGCTGCAGCGTGACGAGCAGGTAGTGAACGCCCTCCGGTGCCCGCACCGGGCTGCGAAGGCCGGCGTATTCGCCTAGGATCACCGTGACCGGGCCGCTGGCGGGCATGGCCTTGGCCTCGATGTACTGGCTGTCCACCGGGCCGTTTTCCAGTTCGGGCGGCAGGGCCAGCCATAGCTGGAAACCCGCGATGCGCGGCGACTGCCCTGGTGAAAGCTCCTTGCCATGCCACACGCCGCCCCCGGAGCGCATCCACTCCACGCCGCCGTAGGCCAATTCCCCCTCGCCCGAGACCGCGTCGTCGAAGCGAAAGTCGCCCTCGGTCACAACCGTGACAGTGGCCAGCCCCGAGTGCGGGTGAATGGGCATGCCAGCGGCAAACGACGATTCGCCCTGGAACAGATCCAGAAACACGAAAGGCTTGAGCACCTGGCCCAGGTCGCCAGGGCTCATCAGCCGGGTGATGGGACCGTGTCCACGGCCACGGGTGCGCCGCACGATGGTTCGCTGGGCGGAGGGGGAAAGCAAGGCGGACATGGTGGGGTGCTCCTGAAAAAGAAGTGCTGGACAAATCTGCGCCGGTGCCACATCCGGTTTGCCGTGGCGCCGCTGCCCACTCAATGTAGAGACGCGCCTTCCATCTGCGAAGCCTATTTGATTGAATATGATCCATCTGCTTTAACGATGGATTGAGGACATCACCATGCTCGATGGCGTCTCCCTGGACCACCTGCGCATCTTCGTCGCCGCGGTGGAAACCGGCAGCTTCTCGGCCGCCGGCCGCCGCGTCGGCCGGGCGCAGTCGGTCGTCAGCCAGGCCATCGCCGGGCTGGAGGCGCAACTCGGCGTCACGCTGTTCACCAGGGCGGCGCGACTGCCCGCCCTCACCCCGGAGGGTCAGGCCCTGGCCGGCCGCGCCCGCGACATCGTTCGCGCGGCCGACACGCTCAAGGCCGAGGCACGCTCGATGGCCGCCGGCCTGGAGCCCGAACTGTCGGTCGTGGTCGATGTCATGTTCCCCATGGCGGCGCTGACCGACGCCATCGGCGCCTTTGCCCTCGCCTTTCCCGGCACCACGCTGCAACTGCAGGTGGAGGCACTCGGCGCCGCGGCCCAATGGGTGCTGGACGGGCGCTGCCGCGTGGGCGTGATGGGTTCGCTGCCCGTCATTCCGCCCGAGTTCGAACAGGTGCCGCTCATGGGCGTGCCCATGGTCACCGTGGCGGCCCCGGGATCGCCGCTGGCCCAGCAGCCGGGCCGGCTGACGCGCCAGCAGCTGAAAGGCCATGTTCAGCTCGTCCTCACCGACCGCTCGCCCCTCACCGCCGGCCGCGACTTCGGCGTGCTGGGCGACACCGTGTGGCGCCTGGCGGACATCGGCGCCAAGCACGCCTTCCTGCGCGCCGGCCTCGGCTGGGGGCACATGCCCCGGCCCATGGTGGAAGACGACCTGCGCGACGGGCGGCTGGTGCGCATCCAGGTGGAGACCGGCGTGCAGGGCGATCCCATGCTGGAGATGAAAGCGGTCTATCGGCGCGACGCGCTGCCCGGGCCTGCGGGCCGATGGCTGATCGAGCGGCTGCGGCAATACCCGGATTGCGGCGAAGCGCGCGCGGCTCCGGCGGCTTGAGGACGGCGCGGCGCGGCGCGCCCTCTCACCAGCACCGAACGGTCCGCCGCCTAACCGTCCACCGGATCGAGCGGCGTCTCCAGCGTGAGCTGGTAGAACGCCGCATCCAGCCACCGGCCGAACTTGAACCCCACCTGCGGCATCGTGCCCGTATGGACGAACCCCAATTGCCGGTGCAGCCGGATGCTCCCCTCGTTGGCCGCGTCGATGCAGCCCACCATCGCATGCAGGCCCGCGGCCCGGGCTCGCTCCACCAGGGTTCGCATCAGCAGCGCGCCCAACCCGCGCCCACGGCAGTCCTTGTGCACGTAGACGCTGTGCTCCACCGTGTACTTGTAGGCCGGAAACGCCCTGAACGTGCCCCACGAGGCAAAACCCATCAACGCGCCTTGCGCGTCGACCGCTCCCACCACGGGAAAGCCGTTCGCGCGCTTCGTGGCGAACCAGGCAGACATCGCCGATGGCGGGCGTGCCGCATAGTCGTAGAGGGCCGTCGAATGAGCGATGGCCTCGTTCAGAATGTCGAGAATTGCGCCCGCATGGGCGGCCTCGTCGCAGTCGATCAGTCGATCAGTCGATCAGTCGAACCTCGGGGATGGGGGTGTGATTCATGGGAAACATGCCGAACGGCGGGCGGACTTCAGCGCTTTGGAACAACCCGGCGGCATCGGCAGAACGCCCTGCGAAAGCGGCCCGCCGGCCCTGTTGCCTTTCATGCCACCATCGCCCCGTCCAGTAAAGTGGAATATGTTTCCATCTTAATGGAATCTGCGCACCATCCTGCACCAGAACCGAAACAGCGGACCCGGCTTCTTCGCCGGTGCAGCCGCCTGAAGGAGCCCGCACATGCCCATCGCCCCTGCTTCCGACCCCACTCCCGCACCCGCTTGTGCCGCACCCGGCACATCCGTTTTGTTCTGGCGCGGAACGGCCAATGCCAGCCTGGAGCGGCTGGCGCTGCACGTCGCGCACGACGGCATCACCGCATCCGCCACGGTGATCGGCCTGGAGGGCGGCGGCTTCCAGCTCACCCATCGCTGGCGGATCACACCCGACTGGCGCACGCAGTCGGTCGAGGTCGAGCGCTGGAACGCCAACGGCCACCGGCGGTTGGCGCTCGAACGCAACGGCAGCGGCTGGACCGTCGACGGCAAGCCGCGCACCGATCTGGACGGCGCCGAAGAACCCGACCTGTCCGCGACCCCTTTCTGCAACACCTTCCCGATCCTGCGCACGCCGCTGTCCACCGGCAAAAGCCTCCGCCTGGAAACCGCCTTCATCGACGCACTGGAGTGGACCGTCACGCGGTCGCGGCAGCGGTACGACCGGCTCGGACCGAGGCAGCTGCGCTATGTGGACCTGGGCCTTTTCAGGGGATTCGAAGCCCTCCTGACGGTGGATGCCAACGGTTTCGTCGAGCGCTATGAAGGCCTCTTCGAACGCATCCGCCCGGCCTCCTGACCCTGGTGCAGCGCGGGCTGCCGCGCCGGGCGGCGGCGCCTTCAGGCACCCGTGCGGGCCAGGGGGAGCACCACCGTGAACTCACTGCCCAGGCCCAGTCCCTGGCTCTCGGCCACCACCTCGCCCCCGTGGGCCAGCACGATCTTGCGCACGATCACCAGTCCCAGGCCCAGCCCGCCTTCCGCATTCGAGGCGGCGCCCGGCGCCTGGACGAACGGCTCGAACAAGTCGGCCACGGAGCCTGGAGGCAGGCCCACGCCGTTGTCCCGGATCGCCACCGCCACCTGGCGCTCGCCGCGCCATTGCACCTGCAGGGCGATCTCGCCACCGGGATCGGTGTACTTGGCGGCGTTGGTCAACAGATTGGCGAACACCTGGACCAGCCGCACCGCATCGCCAGTGACCACCACGGGCGCATCGCCCAGATCGGCGTCGAGCCGGTGGCCCTTCTTGGCCACCAGCGGCGCGCTCTGCTCGAGCGCCTGTCGCAGTACCTGCTGCAGATCCACCAGCACCTTCGGCGGCGGGCTTGCGCGCATCAGCCCGAACAGGTCGAGCAGGTCGTCCGCCATGCGCGTGAGTTGCGCCACCTGGCGGCCAATCATCTCGCTGGCCCGCAGCACCCGTTTTTCATCGCCGGGCGAGCGCTGCAGCACCGCCTGCGCGGAATGGATGGCGGACAGCGGGTTGCGGATCTCATGGCCGAGGATGGCCATGGCGTTGTCCTTGGCACGGTTGCTGGCTTTGAGCTGCTGCATCTTTTCCGCCAGCGCCACGCGCGAGCGCCGCAGTTGCCCGCCCATCAGACCGATGCCCAGGCCGATCGCCAGGAAAAGCAGAAGCCGGGCCACGTTCTCTGGCTGCAGTACCTCGCGCAAACCAGCGCCGCGCTCGATGAACAGGTACGTGCCCACCGACGTGCCCAGCACCGTGGCCAGCAGTGCCGGGCCGAACCCGCCATAGATCGCGGCCACCACGATCGGCACCGTCAAAATGAGGTACGGCCCCTGCTGCCCCAGCACCGGATTGAGCAGGTAGCGCAACAGCAGCGCTGCCGCCACGGCGGCGACGGCGGTCAGATAGTGGCGATTCATGCGCGCGATGATGCCAGGGCCTTGGCCCCTCTTTTCCGTGCCGCGGGCGCTCTGCGGCTTCTGCCGCAAAATCGGTCTACCAACCCCTGCCCGCACCATGTCCGTCCACGAAACCCTGAAGGCCTGGGCCTGGCGCATCAAGCGAGACGGCGTCACGCTCTGGTTCGCCTGCAAGAGCCCCGCCACGCCGTGGCACGCGAAAGCCCTGGGCATGTTCGTCGTGGCCTATGCGCTCAGCCCGATCGACCTGATTCCGGACTTCATCCCCGTCCTGGGCTATGTGGACGACGTCCTCTTGCTGCCGGCGCTGATCTGGCTCACGGTGAAGCTGCTGCCCGCGCCCGTGCTGGCTTCCTGCCGAAGCCAGGCGGAAGAATGGATGCGCACGGAAGGCAAGAAGCCTCGCAGCCGAGCAGGGGTGTTTCTGGTTCTGGGGGTCTGGCTGGGGGCCGGCGTTGCGGGGTACCTGCTGGTTCAGCGCTGGTGGTAGCTCATTGCTTTGCCTGCCGGTGCAGGCGAGCGGGCGGCGCTTTCTGCCTTTTCGGGCTCCAGCGCAATCAGCACTAGGGCATACCGCTACATATTTGATAGCAAACGCCTGCAAGTCCGATGGGCTAGCTAGCCCTTGGCGATACCCGCAGTGCGGACCATGCCCACCCGGCCGGATGCCTGCCGCTTGTCCCTGGTGGGAGGCTGACCATGCATGCGGGCGTATTCGCGGCTGAACTGCGAGGCACTCTCGTACCCCACTTCGAAAGCGACCTGGCGCATGCTCTTGCCCTGCGACAGGATCAGCCGCCGCGCCTCCATCAACCGCAGTGCTTTCTGGAACTGCAGCGGCGACAGCGAGGTGATGGCCCGAAAGTGCCGATGGAACGCCGAGCGGCCCATGCCGGCCGCCGCTGCCAGTTGCTCGATACGCACCGGCCGCGCGGGCTCGGCACGCAGGATCGCTACCGCGCGCGCGATGCGGCGCGCGTGGCTGTCTGGCAAGCCCAGGTGGCGGATCGCAGCGCCCTGGCGGCCCCGCAGCAACCAATGGTGGATCTCCCGGACCAAGCCGTCCTGGAGCACCGCGAGCGATTCGGGCCGGTCCAGCAGCCGCACCAGCCGGCGCACGGCATCGCGCAGATCATCATCGCCCGTGTCGGCCGCGTCGGGCGCGGCGGGAGGCGCATCGCACGCCGGCGATCCCAGGACCAGATCGGTGATCACCGCCGGGTCCAGTTCCAGCGCAACGGCCAGATAGGGCTGGGCAATGCTGGCCTGGCTGATGCGGCTGGCGGTGGGCACGTTGGCCGTGACGATCATCGTGTCGCCCGCCGCATAGGACGCCGTGCGGCAGCCCATGGCGACCCGCTTGCGCCCCTGCAGCACCAGGCACACCAGGGGCTGCTCCACCGCGTGCTCCAACGCGCTCGGCGCCGTGCGCCGGACCAGGTACAGGCCGTGCACCGGCGTGGCGGTGATGCCGCCCGTCCGTTGGTGCGTGGTGCCTGTGTAGCGCAAGACCGCTTGCGTCAATTCGTCGTCCGCCATGGCGCATTCTGGCCAGGAAGGCCGGCCCGGCACAACGGGCCTGGACGATCAGGCAAGGATTGCCGATCTTCGGGCAGGCAACGGAGTGGGCGCGACCCTACAGTCGTTGCGTTGCACCGAACCCCGAAAGGCACCCATGACTCCGCTGTCGCCCCCGCACAAGAACCCGCCCGCCGCCGAACCTGCCCGCGCACCGCACCGGGGTGTGCAGGTGCTGGGAGAACAAGGCGCCGAGGGCCGCAAGGCCTTCTTCATCGAGATCGAGGCCCGCCCCGGCCAGGAGGAGGCGGTGGTGCAGATGCTGCGGGACATCCGGGCCTGCGTCGAGGCCGAGCCTGCCACGGGTCCGTGGTTCGCCGTTCGGTTTTCGGAAAGACGCTTTGCCATTTTTGAAGCGTTTCCTGATCTGGCGGGGCGGCAGGCGCATGTCGATGGCGGAGGGGGCGATATCTTTCGCGACGTGGCGCGGATGAATGCGATCCTTGCCGAGGCGGCCCAGGTGCATCGCGTGGATGTGTTGATGAGCAAGGACTATTTTTCTTATTGCCGGGATGAGTAAAAAGCCGTGAGGCTGACTGTCAAATAAGGCAAAACAGGCTGGTTGGGGTCATCTGTTCAGCAAACGTGGACGCATTTCACATCCATCGAGAGTTCACCGATCTGCTTTGGCGTTGCGCGCACTCAGCAGACAAGCCGCCAAGTCACGCACGATGCGTGACTTGGGAAGATCCGGCCGAAAGATCAGCAAGGTTCGAAAGTGCAGCGCTGCCGAGAATGGGCGAAACACCACGCCCCGGGCCGCATAGCCGTCTGTGGCGTAGGGGTTGACCAGCCCCACGCCCAGCCCTTCCATCGCCAGCGCGCACACGGTGGATGAATTGGGGGTCTCTGCCACCACCTTGGGCCTGACGTCGCTTGCCTCCAGAATTCGCGTCAGTTTTCTGCGCACAGTGTCCTCCGGCGAGAGCGCGATGAAGGCCTCCTCGTGAAGGTCCTCCGGCTTGACCACCTTGCGCGCGCACAGCCTGTGCCCCTCGGGCATGGCACAGACTGCTTTGGGCGTGGCGAACAACTGGTGCTCCAGTCCCGCAACATCGATTTCGTCAGCCGCCAGACCGACCTCGAAACGGCTGCTCACCACCAGCTCGCGCACGGTGGCTGAGCTGGCCACCTGCAAGGTGACGGCAATCGACGGGTGCTTTTGCCGAAACAAGCGCAGCGCATGGGGCACCAGGGTCGATCCCATCGCCGCCAGGCTGGCAATGCGGATGTCGCCCGTCCCAAAGTCCCGAATACGCGCTGCGCTGATCCGCAGTCTGTCCAGGCCCTGGAACGTGGTCTCCACATCACGAAAGAAAAGATGGCCTTCGGCGGTGGGCACCAGCCGACCACGGACCCGGTCGAACAGCGCGAACCCGGTGGTCTTCTCCAGCTCCAGAATGCTGCGGCTGATGGCCGGTTGGCTGATCTGCAGCAGGTCTGCAGCGCGGGACGCAGAGCCCGTCACCATCACCGCGCGAAAGGCTTCGATCTGACGAAAGTTCATTCACCACCTATCAGCTTTTTGCATAGACCCCATCGATCGCATCATTGATTGTTATCGATCTGGATTCTAAAGTTCTCTCATTCGCCGGCCTACGGACCACGCGCACTGCCCGCTGGTGCTGATGGGTCGGCCCACCAACATTGAAAGGACCACAGCCATGGATCGCAGATCGTTGTTGCAAAAGGGGGGCGCTGCCAGCGCAGCGATGTTGCTGCCCGGTGCTTCGCTGTGGGCGCAGGCGCCATACCCCGACAGGCCCATCAAACTGATCGTCCCCTGGTCTGCGGGCGGCAGCACCGATGTGCTGGCCCGTGCAGTCGGCCAGAGCATGGCCGATGGGCTGGGCAAACCGGTGGTGATCGACAACCGTCCCGGCGCTGCAGGCCGCCTGGGTGTGGACGCAATGTTGAAGTCGGCAGCGGACGGGTACACGGTCGCCATCATCGAACTGGCGCACGCGATTGCACCGTCGATTTATCAGAAGATGCCCTACGACATCATGAACGACTCGGCGGCGATCTCCACCCTCGGAGTCTCTCCCTTGGTCCTTTTCGTGGATGCGCAGAAGTACCAGGCTGGGCAGCACCAGAAATTCGTGGCCGATGCGAAAAAGGCGGCAGAGCCTCTGAGCATCGCCACCAGCGGCACGGGCAGCATCAGCCATCTGGCGGCGGGTCTGTACGCCAAAGAGGCCAAGCTGGAATTGCAGATGATTCCGTACAAAGGCTCAGCGCCCGCATTGACCGATGTGGCGGCGGGTGTTCTGAGCGGTCACTTCTGCACCTTGGCAAGCGCGAGCAGCCTGTTCAGTGCCGGAAAAATCGTGCCCCTGATGGTGACGGGCAATCGGCGCGTGCCACAGCTTGCAAATGTGCCCTCTGCCAGCGAGCTGGGGCTGAACACCATGGACTTTGGACAGTGGTGGGCGTTGGTGGCGCCGGTCAAAGTGCCCAAGCCCATCATCACCGCGCTGCACAAGGCGACGGCCACTGCGCTGGCGGACAAGCAGGTGCAGTCCCGGATCTCCAGCCTTGCCATCCAGCTGGGCAGTTGCTCTCCCGATGAGGCCCAGGCCTTCATACGCGCCGAAGCCATCAAATGGGCCAAGGTGGTCAACAGCCTGGGCATCAAGCCCGAATAAGCAGCCAGCAAGAGCCATCCGCATGCCCCCACAAGCCCACGTTTCTCCCGAAGCGCCCAACGACCAGTTTCGCAGCCTGTCACCCGCCGTCTGGCGCGCCTCCACCGTCCTGTTCGACACCGTCGCAGACTTCACTTCCCGCAAAGACCGCCTGTTCGACGGCTACACCTACGGCGTCACTGGCACCCCCACCACGCGCGCGCTGGAAGAAAGGGTGGCGGCGCTGGAAGGAGCCCACCATTGTGTCGCCGTGCCTTCCGGGCAAGCGGCGCTGTGTTTGATCGCCCTTTCCCTGCTTGAGGCGGGAGACCATGTGCTCATCGCAGACTCCGCCTATGGTCCACTGCGCACCTTCGCCCGCGACTACCTGCAGCGCTTCGGCATAGAACACGACACATTCGATCCCTTGGCCGGGGCCGACCTTGCGAGCTTGCTGCGCCCCCAAACCAAGCTGGTGTTTCTCGAATCCCCAGGCTCTATCACGATGGAGATGCAGGACATTCCGGCCATCGTGGAGGTGACCCGGACAGCCGGCGTGCGCACGGTGCTCGACAACAGCTGGGCCTCCCCCCTCGGGTTTCGCGGCATTCCAGCGGGCGTGGACATCGTGGTGGAAGCTGCATCCAAACTTTTGAGCGGTCACTCCGATCTGCTCCTCGGCACCATCGCAACGGACAGCCGATCGCTGTACGAGGCGTTTCGGACCACGCAGAGTGTTCTGGGGCAGGCGGTGAGTGCCGAAGACTGTTTCCTCGCCCTGCGGGGCATGGACACGCTGGAAGTGCGCTATTCCCACCAGTGCGCCAGTGCGCTGGCCGTGGCCTCGGCGCTCACCAGCCATGACGCGGTGACAGAGGTCCTCTTTCCGCCGCGCCCCGGAGACCGTAGCCACACGCGCTGGGCAGCTTCGTTCACCGGTGGTGGATGCGTGCTGTCTTTTGTTCCGCACTTCCACGGTGATGCAGCCATTCACCAGTTCTTCTCGGCACTGCGGGTGTTCCAGATTGGGGCCAGCTGGGGCGGAGTTCACAGCCTGGCGGCGTACTACCCCGAAACAGAGCAACGCAAACGCAAGCACTGCGCATTCAGTGCGGGCATCGTCCGACTGTCCATTGGGCTGGAGCCTTCGGGCAAGCTCATCGCAGACCTTGAGCAAGCGCTGCATGCCGCTGGCGCACTGCCGTCCTGACCTCCAATCCCTAAAGAGAAAAGAGCCATCCATGATTGAACGACGCCACTTTTTCCGCTACGCCACCGCCAGCTCACTGGCGGCGGCCATGGGCACTGCATCCGCAACGACGCCTGCCATGACGGGCACTGCAACAGGCACTGGCGCAACTTCGATGTCTGCCGCCGCAGGCTCCAGCGCACTGCAAATGGAACTGGCCGGGCTCTACGACGTGGACCGCACGGTGATCAACCTGGACGCGGCGTACTACGGGGCCATGACCCGTGAGGTTCAAGCCCATTACTTCGAGCGTTCGATGTGGGTGAACCGGTACAACTCCACGTTCCTGCGCAGCGCGGTACAAGGCATTCCGCGCGATCCCGAACTCAACAAGTCGCGCGCAGCCGTGGCCCACCTCATCGGCGCCACACAAGACGAGGTCACGCTGTGCGGCGGGGGGACGGAGGCCCTGTATTCACTCATCGTCAACTACCGGCCACTCAGCGCGGGTGACGCGGTGATCTATGCCGACACCGACTATGACGAAATGCAGTACGCCATGGACTATCTGGAGCAAAGCCGGGGCGCCAAGGTCGTGCGCTTCAATCTGCCTGAGCCCCACACCCGCGCCAATGTGCTGCAAGCCTATGACAGCATCTTGCGCAACACACCGCGCGCCAAGTTGCTGCTGCTGACCCATGTCTCCAACCGCAACGGCCTTGTGCCACCCGTCGCCGAGATCGTGGCCATGGCCAAAGCGCGGGGCGTCGATGTCATTCTGGACAGTGCCCAGGCGGTGGGCCATATGCCCTTCGATGTAAAGACCTATGGCGCGGATTTCGTCGGTTTTTCGCTGCACAAATGGGTGGCCGCGCCGCTGGGTACCGGCGCAATCTACATCAAGAAGGAAAGACAGGCAGACATCCAGCAGTGGCTGGGCAACAAGATCTACAAAGCGGAGGACCTGCGCTCGCGCATTCCGACAGGCACCGTGGACGTGGCAGCCCGGCTCAGCATTCCCAAGGCCTTGGCCGTGCAAGAGCGCATCGGCCTGGAACGCAAGTTCGCCCACTTGCGTGCCTTGCGCGACTACTGGGTCAGCAGGGCGCGGGATGTGCCTGGTGTCGAGCTCATGCTGCCGCAGGAGCGCGACAACTATGGCGCGATCAGCGCATTTCGCTTAGCGGGCCTGCGCACCATGGAGCAGGCGCGCAAGGTCCAGGAGCGCTTCATCTCAAAGCACGGCGTTCTGGTGGTCGCGAAGTCGGGGTTGGCTTCCGGGCCGGTGATGCGGGTGACCCCATCGCTCTTCAACACCACCGAAGAGCTGGACCGCTTGGTAGCGGCCATTCAGGCGGAGCGAAATCTGTTGGCTTGAGTTGCAGATGCTGCGGAACATTTGGGCCTGCGTCGAAGCCGAGCCTGCCACGGGCCCGTGGTTCGCCGTTCGGTTTTCGGAAACACGGTTTGCCATCTTCGAAGCGTTTCCCGATCTGGCGGGGCGGCAGGCGCATCTCGATGGCGGAGGGGGCGATATCTTTCGCGACGTGGCGCGGATGAATGCGATCCTTGCCGAGGCGGCTCAGGTGCATCGCGTGGATGTGGTGATGAGCAAGGATCACTTTTCTTATGGCGAGGCGGGATGATTAACAGTCCCTGAGGCTGACTGCCTACTACGGCAATAGAAGGCGGATTGCAGCATTCAGCAGACCAAAATTGACCAGCTACTATCGGTCAGAAGCGTGCATTGACACACGCGGCCTAGGCCCCGATCCCAATCGACGGCGGCCGCCATTGCACCAGGAT
Source organism: Acidovorax sp. BLS4 (assembly GCF_032929295.1). NCBI lineage: Bacteria > Pseudomonadati > Pseudomonadota > Betaproteobacteria > Burkholderiales > Comamonadaceae > Acidovorax > Acidovorax sp. BLS4. The sequence continues at coordinate 1,593,299 of NZ_CP136797.1, read as the reverse complement.
TCGCTCACCTACTGCGATTAGGTCGTCAACATATGAAGAGACCTGTGGCCGATTGACCGCTCGCGCGGGATCGTCGGCGTTTTCGAACAAGGCCGCCATGCGTTTGGCGATCACGCGCGCGGAGGACTCCGGCCACCATTTGCTCAATTCGCTGACGATGGCATCCTGCCGAATGCCATCCGCGCCGAAATCGAACATGCTCCGGGCAATGTAGTGAAGATTTCTATCCATGCTGGCGAAAAGGTATCTTGGCGTTCCAGCCGCGGCCGCCTTGTTCACACGACGCACAAAGTCACTGAGATGGGTGATGTCCCACGCAGCGTTCTTCGCACCTTCCAGGGCTCTTTCGCGATCGGCAGACTGCAACTGTTTGAGGAGTCCCTTTCGAGGAGGCGAGTTTGGCGCGTAGTAAATGCAGGCCAGCATCGCGGCGGGGCCGGCGATGATGAATTCCTTGTGCATCCAATTGAGCAATGCAAGGATGCGCTCCAAGTGCGGAAGGCCAGCGAGTTCGAGCTCGCCAATTTTGAGCGCCACGATGTAGTTCCGGCGCCATCGGCCGATGGGCTTCGCCAAGTCGAGGTCGCCGATCGACGCGGGCGCCACGAAGCCTTCAAGGCGCGCCGCTCTGCCCATAGCAATGTCCATTTTCGCGAATGCATTCGCGTTGTCCGCTTGACGCAGCCAGGAGAGTTCGTCGTTTGCGACCGCATTTCCCTGCTTATGCGCTAGCTCGTGAAATGCGATTAAGGGTTCCACCTCAATGTCCAGAAAATGCGCGAAGGCAAGGAGCGCGGCGACCGGGCGCATCGACTCTTCAACTTTGGCGCCCTTTGCAATTTGCGCGAAGCGCGATGCGACATTGCGGTCAGGGAGCAGCACCGTCTTGATCTGTTCGAAATTCATCTCGTAGATGAAGCCGTCGGGATGGCATAGCCCCACGGGCGGAGGAATGTAGCCCGGCGTCAGAACGTCCGCAGTTTCCAAATCTTGGCCCAGGGTCACCAGCTCGTCGTAAGGGAAGTCGGGCGGAAGCAGCAGCGCCCCCGCCATGTCGTCATCACTCTCGGAGCCATCAGGACAAAAGTGAAAAATTTTCCCGTGTACGGCGCGCGGGATCATAGATCGAGCATGTCCCACTCTTCGCCCATCATCCAACGCAACGCCGACAGCTTCCCGTTCATCATCCCCCATTCGAACGCGCTCCAAGGTCCAAGATTTTCGCTCCCATATTTCTTTTCCATCCGCTTTGCGGCGGCGCGGCCGAGCTTGATGCCGCTCTCGACGACATGCTTGGAATGACTGCGGTGATCCTTCGCCATCAGCGCGTCCCATTCAGCCTTCGTAACCAGCTTGACCTTGCCCTTCTCGATCTGCCATTCGAGATGCTTGTGATGGCCATACCAGAGTTTGTCCCTCAAGATCTCGTGTTCTTTGAGTAGTTCCGAGATACCGCGCGGCTTCTCCTGCAACGCCAGCCCCTGGACCTCGCTGACGAAGGACGGGTCGACTCTTCGTAAGCACTCCGCCAAGTTGACGAAATACATTGACTTGATCTTGCTGAAATGTTTAGCGATGTCCGGATGCGGCAGCTTGAAGTCGCCGTCCGGGACGCTGAAATCATTGTGGTTGTCGGTGACGAAGGCGAAACGGTCTCTCGCGCGGCCGGCGCGAGAAACTTCGGCGTAGGTTTCAAAAATCACCGCATCGGCGATCGAATTCTTATTGGACCTGTGGCACGGGGCTTCGAGACGCAGCGCTCGCTCGGCCGCCTTACGCATCACCGCGTCGCTCGGGTCGACGATGGTGGCTGCCGACAGGAGTTTCTCGATCTCGTCCAACGTGCTCTCAACTGGCCTGCCAAGCTGCGGCAGCTTGTGGTTGACCTCGGCCAAGTGCGCCAAGACCATCTGGTTCTTCTTCTTGTCGCCGCCGACCTTTGCAATGGCTTTGCGCACTTCTTGAAGGTGCCCGGCAAAACTCTTGTCGGCGGACTTGAGTGTTCTCGCTCGGTTGCGAGCGAACTCATCGGCTACCTGGCGCGGCACCACCAGCTTCATTTTGCCAAGGGCTACGGCTCCGCGTACCACTTGCAAAAGCGGAGTGTGCTTGTGGTCTTCTGCGAGTTTGAGCCAAACGCACGTATCGATGAGTACATAGATCACCAGAGAATGATAATCCGAGCCAACTTCGTGGCCCTCGTCTCAGGACGCCTTCGGCCACGGCGCAGATGAGGTCTCGTAGCGCGAAGACCCACAGTTTCCAGCGTAGTGATCGTTGCGCGCAGCTTTTGAAGTCCCAACCGCTGCGCCTCTTCCCTGCGCTCGTGGACAGTCGTGCTCAATGGCCGGAATAAACATGGCTCCCTGGGCCATGCATCGCGCTCAACTGAAAGCGCCCCCAGCGCCCTACCCTCAGCCCAACCCCCCCTGGCACACATACTTCGTGTGCAGGTAATCCTCCAGCCCGTGCGTCGATCCCTCGCGCCCGTAGCCCGACTCCTTCACGCCCCCGAAAAGCAAGCCTAAGTAGTTGATTTAAAGAGTGTTTTTTCCAGAGATTTCTGTTTCTGCACAAAAACCGATATCACCCCGCCCCGTGCGGCCCCTTCATGGCGACGGCGATCCCCAGGGGCGCCAGTGCGCGCAGGAAGAAGGATGCACTGGCCTCGCTGTCGCTGGCGCGGATACCGATGTGGTCGAACATGAGAACTCCCGTTCGGGGATGTGAGGGTGGAGGCCGGCCCTTACGGCCCCGTTTCCGCCAAGCCCGCCCACCTCGGTTGTAGCGGCTGGCTTGCCAATCTGCATTGCGGCAGATCAATTCACGCCGAGGCACAGGACCCGGCCGCCACAGCGGTCACCCTCGCCTCAACGGATCTTGTACAGCACCGCCGCCCCGGGCCTGGGTTCGAAGGCCGGCACGGTGCGTTGTTTCAGGGGGGCGCCCTTGGCATCCCAGACCAGCGTCTCCACCGGGTACTCGTCCTTGCGGGTCATGGCGCCGATCTGCTGGACGATCACAGCCGAAGCAGCCGCCACTTCCGGGTTCCATGCGAACACGCCGACCCTGCCGTAGAACACGGCCGGCGCGTCGGCATCGAGGCGACGGTCCGGGCACATCACCAGGCCGCGGTCCCGCATGACCCGCAATGCGCCGACGGGCACGGCCTTGACCGTGGGCGTGGTGCGCTCGGTGCTGTGGCCGGGGCAGACATTGGCTGAGCGGGTCACCATGTCTTCGGCCACCTGCCGGTCGGATTGCGCGAATGTGGGCAGGGTCGCACCAGACAGGGCGAGCAAAGCGAAAGCGGACTTCCAATGCATGGGGTGAAAACTCCTTGTGGGATAAAACTCCAAACCTTCCAGCCGCACCGGAGGGGGCGGCTGCGAAGGACGCGATCAGATCCTATCAACCCGGTCGCCGGGCGCTGCCCAGGGATGGGCCAGGGGCAGGCTCCCCCGCCCGCTCTCCCACCCCAGGCTCACTTCACCAGCGCCAGCAAATCCTTGAAGGCCGGGTGTTCCGCCGTGCGCGCCCATTCGAAGATGACCATCTCGGTCGTGACCAGTTCGGCGCCCGCGCCGGCCAGGCGGTCGAAGGCGGCGTCGCGGTTGCGCTCGGTGCGCGAGCCGCAGGCGTCGGTCACCACGCACACGTCGAATTCGTCCTCCAGCAGGTCCAGCGCCGTCTGCAGCAGGCACACATGGGCCTCGCAGCCGGCGATCACGATGGCGCCGGGCTCTTCGGCCGTGGGCTGGGGTTTCTGCAGGTGCTTGGGCAGGCTGCGGGCGTTGCCGGCAGGCGGCTTCGGCTCGGGGCGCAACCATTCGCCCAGGCCTTCCTCGGCCGCGCTGAAATGCATCTTGGCCAGGGTCTTGCGGCACAGCGCACGCAGCGCCGGATCGTTGGGCCCCAGGCGCGAGGGGTTTTGCTCGGTGCCCCATACCGGCACCTCCATCAACTGGGCCGCCCGGGCCAGGCGCAGCGCGTTGGCCAGCACGGCCGGGCCTTCGAAGATGGCGGGCATCAGGCGTTCCTGGTAATCGACCAGGACGAGTTGGGATTCGGAGGCGTCGAGCAGCATGGGCGGGGTGCGCTGGGCAAAAGGTGAAAGATGCGGGGATTGTCGCAGCCGTGCTTGGCGCAGGTTCCTTGGGGGCGTGCGACGGGGGTGGACTGGCGCGGGAACGCCCGATCCGCCCAGTGGTAGTCAGCGCGTCAGGCGCAGCAGCCGGCCCTGGGGTCCATCGGTCAGCAAGTACAGCCAGCCGTCCGGACCCTGGCGCACGTCGCGGATGCGTTCGGCCAGGCCGCCGAGCAGGTATTCGTCGCGCACCACCTTGCCGTTCGCCAGCTCCAGCCGGTGCAGCCGGCTGACCTTGAGCGAGCCGATGAACAGGCTGCCCCGCCAGTCGGCGCCATAGCGGTCGCTGGTCAGAAAGGCCATGCCCGACGGCGCGATGGACGGCACCCAGTAGTGCAGCGGCGGCTCCATGCCCGCCTTGTGCGTGAGCCCTTCTCCGATCTTGCCGCCGCCATAGTTCTCGCCGTAGGTGACGACCGGCCAGCCGTAATTGCGCCCGGCCTGGGGCACGTTGATTTCATCGCCCCCCTGCGGGCCGTGCTCGTGGATCCACAGCCGCCCGTCCGGGGCGATGGTCGCGCCCTGCGGGTTGCGGTGGCCCCAACTCCAGATTTCTGGCAGCGCGCCGGCGCCGGTCGGGTTGCCCGGACCTGGCGAACCATCGGGCTGCACATGGATGATCTTGCCCAGGTGGCCGTCGAGCTTTTGGGCGTCTTCCTTGCGGGAGGAGCGCTCGCCCACGGCCAGAAAGAGGGATCCGTCCCGGGCCTGCGCAATGCGGCAGCCGAAGTGCAGCGAGCTCTGCACCTTGGGCCGTTGGCTGAAAATCACCCGCACGTCGGTCAAGGCAGTTTCGCCGGGGGGCAGCACCGCGCTCGCCATGGCGGTGCTGTTGCCGGTCTCGCCCTGCGGCGCAGGCTCGGAGTAGCAAAAGAAGATGCGCCGGTTGCGTTCGAAATCCGCGTCGGTGACCACATCGAGCAGGCCGCCCTGCCCGCCGAAAACGACCGGCGGCAGGCCGGACACGGGCGAATGGATCCGGCCATTGGCCTCGATCACCCGCAGACGGCCGGAGCGCTCCGTCACCAGGAACCGTCCGCCCGGAAGGAACGCCACCGCCCAGGGGTTGGCCAGATCCTGGGCCACAGTCACCGCCTGGCCTTGCGTCTTTGCTGCCTGCGGCACGACGGGAGTAGCCGGTTGGGCGCGGGCCTCCACGCCGGCCACCATTGCCGCAGCGCCAGATGTAACCAATAACAGCCGGTAAAAAACAGAAGACAGAGAGCCAGATTTATCGAATTTCATACAGCGGAAATTTTGTAACACAAGGGCCTGCCAGTCATCGCGTCCCCAGGGAAAAGTAGGACTCGCCGAATTTCGTTGCGAGCGGGAAGAGCATGCCACGCAGCGGCTTCATAGCCAAAAGCCATGGGGCTTTGGTTTTGCGACACTTTTTGCTAATGGAAGCCGGAACATGCGTGATAACCTCGCGCCCCATGTCTCGATGGATCTGCCTCTTGTTGCTGGCCTGCGCCAGCGCCCACGCCGCCCCCAACAATGCGCCCTCCGATGATTTAGACCGTCTTGTCCGCGAAAGGACGATGCTTTCGCAATTCCAGGAAGCCCGGCACAACGTGCAGGACAAGGCTGGAGAAGTCGTTGCCACGGCAATGGGATTTCTCGGCGTGCCCTACCGCCGGGGTGGCAATGACGTCGAAACCGGTTTTGATTGCAGCGGCTTCATCCGCACGATCTACGGCAAGGCGGCGGGCCTGGTACTCCCGCGCCGGGCTGACCAGCAAGCGGCCGCCACCGAGAAGATCGAGAAGAAAGACCTTCAACCGGGCGACCTTGTCTTCTTCAACACCATGCGCCGCGCTTTCAGCCATGTCGGCATGTACGTGGGTGACGGCAAGTTCATCCACTCGCCCCGCAGCGGTGCGGAAGTCCGCGTGGAAGACATGGGCGCCTCTTACTGGCAGCGGCGCTTCAACGGCGCCCGCCGCGTGAGTACCGAAGACGGCGGCAAGGACGGCTCCGCCAACTGAGCGCTCTGGCCTGGTGCACCGCGTGCGCATGGTGAAGCCGCCTGGGCCTGTCAGGGTTTGATGACGGTCGTTGTTTCCGTGCTGCGAATGGGTTCGCCCACCACATTCACGGGACGGGCATCGGGATTGCGCAGCATTTCCTTGGCGGCAGCCATGTCGGCCTGGTAGCGCGCCCGGGCCTGTGATTCGCACGACTTGCGGGCACCCGCTTCACCCGCACGGCATTCTTCCAAACCCACTTTCAAACCACCGCCCGCTTCACGGATCGCGGTCTGATAGCGTTGCGCAGGGGTGGTGTCCGGCCGTGCGCCGCGATCCAGCGATGCCTGATCGCTCTGTGCGAGGGCCGTGGAGGGCAGCATGGCGCCCCCGGTGGCCGCGGCCAGTGCCAACACGGTGGCGGACAAGAAAGTGCGGGGGGATCGGATGGGCATGGGCTTTCCTTTCTTTTCTTGTGGGAGAGCCATGACCTTATCCAGCCCGCAATTCGCCAGGCGCGGGATTCACGCGCGTCGGCTTGTCGGCCGGCTCCCACACCCCGCACGCCGTTTCCCCGCTGCCTGATCTTCCCCGAAAAACCCCTATTTTCGGCCGGCAGCACAGTGCGCTTCGTCCGACATGGCGCCTTGGGAGCCGCCGGGTAGATTCGCCCTATCTCAACCAGAAAGTGCCTGCCCATGTTTTCCGTCCTCGGTGTTCTTCTCGTCGGTCTCGTGGTGGGCTTGCTCGCCCGTGCGCTCAAGCCAGGGGATGACAAGCTCGGCTGGATCATGACGGCGCTGCTCGGCGTGGCCGGGTCGTTCCTGGCCACCTACATCGGACTCGCCATGGGCTGGTACCAGGAGGGCGAGCCAGCCGGCTGGATCGCCTCCATCCTGGGCGCGATGCTGCTGCTGGTGGTGTATAGCTTCTTCAAGAGCAAGAACTGAAAGGCGGCCGCCCCGTGGCGAAACGTGTTCCCAGCGCCTCGGCCCTGGCCGGCAACGACCCCGATCTTCTGGCAGCCGTGCAGCGCAGCCGGCGCCTGCTGCACTGGCGCGCACTGATGGCCGCCGCGGCGGGCACCGTGCCCATTCCGGGCCTCGATTGGGCGGTGGACGCGGCCTTGCTGTCCCGACTGGTGCCGCAGATCAATGCGGAATTCGGCCTGACGCCCGAGCAGATCGACCGGCTCACGCCCCACAAGCGCGAGCAGGTGCAGAAGGCGGTCGGCCTCGTCGGGTCGGCCTTGATCGGCAAGTTCGTCACCCGCGAGCTGGTGATCCGGGCTACCCAGGCCGTGGGCATGCGCCTCACGGCCAAGCAGGCGGCCAAATATGTGCCGCTGGCCGGCCAGGCCGTGGCGGCCGTGCTGGGCTACACCACGCTGCGCCTGCTCGGCGAGCAGCACCTGCGCGATTGCGTGGAAGTCGCCAAGGCGGCCCAACTCACCCTGCCGGCGCCACAGGCCGATTCGAAGCGCTGAATCCCCGCCCGGCGGCCCAGCATTCGAACGCGGCCGCTCGCCCGGCACAATGGCCGCCCATGCCGCCGCGCCCCCCCGCTGACTCCCCTCGCGCCAAGCGCCCTTCCGTTGCCTCGGCTGCGCGCGAGCATGCCATCGGCGCCTGGGTCTCCGCGCTGCAGCGCCGGGCCGATGCCGCCACGCTGGCGCGGCTGCCCACCCTGTCCGATGCCGAGGCCGCGCAGGTCATGGCGCGCATGCGCGGCGATGCGCCCCGCGCCGCCGCCCCGTCTGCCCCGCCGGGCCCGGCGGACGGCACCCTCGCCACGCCGGGCCGATTCCAGCCGCGCATCACGCTGCAGACGCTGGGCCGTGGCGACGGCCTGCTGGGCCTGCGGCCCCACGGGCCGATCGGCCCGCGCGGCGACCAGGTCACGCTGGCCCGCATCGACTGGACCTACCGCACGCTGGATGGCGCCGCCTGGGAAACGCCCGCCCCCACCTCGGTGCTCAACAGCCGCCCGCCGGCCGTGCAGGAGCTGTACGACACCGGCGGCCCCGTGCTGCGCCTGCAGCGCGATGGGGCGGCCGAGGCAGACGCCATCGACCTCGTGCGCGACCTGGGCCTGCTGCCGGTGCCCGAAACGGCCTTGCAGTGGCGCGACCGTGCGGGTGCTCCCGTGCTGGGCCCTGTCTGGACGCTGCCGCAGGAGGCGGCCTTCGGCGACTTCTGGGCCGAGCAGGTGCCGCGCCTGCAGGCCCACGGCTGGGCTGTGTCGGTACTGCCTGGCTTCGCGCACGAGAGCGTTCCCGTGCAGCGCTGGACGCTGCGCCTGGACCCCGACACCGGCGAGCTGCTGGGCAAGGACCTCGCCGGCCCGCTCGGCCCGCGCGAACGCCCGGTGCAAAAGCTGCATCTGCCCGAACGCGAAGGGGCGTGGCTGCTGAGCCTGGGCATCGAGGTGGACGGCGAGACGCTGGACTTGGCGCCCCTGCTGGCCGATCTGCTCCGGCGCGAGCCGCGCTGGCTGAACGCCGCGCAGATGGCCGCCATCGACGACCACGCCACCGTCTCGCTGCGCGCGCCCGGCGGGCGCCGCATCGATGCGCCCGCGGCGCCGCTCAAGGCCATCGTCGGCGCGATGGTGGACCTGCTCACCGATCCGCTGCGCAACGCCGGCCGGCAGCGCCAGGACGGCGACCCGCTGCGCCTGGGTCCCTGGGAGATGCGGCGCATCGAGGCCCTGCGCGCGGGCCTGGTGCAAGCGCACCGCGTGGGCACGGTCAGCGGCTGGGACAACGGCTGGGACAACGGCTGGCAGTTGCAGGGCGATGCCGGCCTGGCCCATCTGGCGCGGCGGCTGAAGGCGATCGGCACGCCCGCGCCCGTGGCCGCGCCGGCCGGGCTGCAGGTGCCGCTGCGGCCGTACCAGCTCGACGGCCTCGCATGGCTGCAATACCTGCGCGCTCAAGGGTTGGGCGGCATCCTGGCCGACGACATGGGCCTGGGGAAAACCGCGCAGGCGCTGGCCCATGTCCTCACCGAAAAGGAAGCGGGCCGGCTGGCGCACCCTGCGCTGGTGGTGCTGCCCACCTCGCTCGTCTTCAACTGGCAGGCGGAGGCGCAGCGCATGGCCCCGGGCCTGCGCGTGCTCAGCCTGCACGGCGCGGACCGGCGCGAGCGTTTTGCCCGCATCGGCCAGCATGACCTGGTGCTGACGACCTACCCGCTGGTGTGGCGCGACATTGACGCGCTGGCCGCGCAGCCGTGGCACCTGCTGATCCTGGACGAGGCGCAGATGGTCAAGAACGCCGGCAGCCGCAGCGCCCGCGCCCTGCGGCGCCTGAACGCTGCGCATCTGCTTTGCCTGACCGGCACGCCGCTGGAGAACCACCTGGGCGAGCTGTGGGCGCAGTTCGACTTCCTCATGCCCGGCTTTCTGGGCGATGCGCGCAGCTTCTCCCAGCGCTGGCGCAAGCCCATCGAGGAGAACGGCGAAACCCTGCGGGCCGAGGTGCTGGCCCGGCGCGTGCGCCCGTTCATCCTGCGCCGCCGCAAGCAGGACGTGGCCACCGAACTGCCGCCGCGCACCGACGTCGTGCTGCGGCTGCCGCTGCAGGGCCGCCAGCGCGAGCTGTACGAGGCGGTGCGTGCCGCCGCCGACCAGCAGGTGCGCCGCGTGCTGCAGCGCCAGAGCTTCGACGGCGCGCAGATCACCCTGCTGGATGCGCTGCTCAAGCTGCGGCAGGTGTGCTGCGATCCGCGCCTGGTCAAGGGCAGCGAGGCCGCCCGGGCGCAGCCCGCCACCATGGAGCGCGCCAAGCTCGAATGGCTGGCCGACGCGCTGCCCGCCCTGGTCGCGCAAGGGCGCCGCGTGCTGGTGTTCTCGCAGTTCACCGAAATGCTCGCCCTGGTGGCCGAAACGCTGGAGGCGCTCGCCCTGCCCTTCCTCGCGCTGACCGGAGACACCCCGCCCCGCGCGCGCGGCGCCGTGGTGCGGCGCTTCCAGGACCGCGGCGATGCGGGCGCGCCGCCCGTCCTGCTGGCCAGCCTCAAGGCCGGCGGCGTGGGCCTGAACCTGACCGCCGCCGACACGGTGATCCATCTCGACCCCTGGTGGAACCCCGCCGTGGAGGAGCAGGCCACCGCCCGTGCCCACCGCATCGGGCAGGACCAGCCGGTGTTCGTCTACAAAATCGTGGTGGAAGGCAGCATCGAGGAACGCATGCTGGAACTGCAGGCCCGCAAGCAGGCGCTGGCGCAGGGGGTGCTGGGGCACGACGCCGCGGGTGCGGCCAAGTTCAGCGAGGCGGACCTGAACGCCCTGCTCGCCCCCTTGTCGGAACCCCAGGACAACCCACTGGCCATCCCGGCGCACGATGCGATCCGGTGGGGCGGCACGGGACCGGCGAGCATGCGGTGAATTCGCGAATAAGGGTGTTTTTGGCCCCATGCCCTAGTGAATCATGCCTTCATTGCTATTAAATAAATAGCAACGACCCTCTGGCGGCAGGAAGGGCTCGATCCTTGCGCCGCATCCCGCCAGAATGGCGCCATGACGACGACCCCGCCCCCCGAACCCCGCTACTGGCTCATGAAGTCCGAGCCGCAGGAATGCTCCATCGACGACGCCCTGGCCGCCCCGGATGCCACCGTGCCCTGGACCGGCGTGCGCAACTACCAGGCGCGCAACTTCATGCGCGACGGCATGCAGGTGGGCGACGGCGTGCTGTTCTATCACTCCAGCTGTCCGGAGCCGGGCATTGCCGGCCTGGCGCGCGTGGCATCTGCCACCCGGCCGGACCCGACGCAGTTCGACCCCGAATCGCCCTACCACGACCCCAAATCCCGCCCGGACCAACCGCGGTGGCTGCTGCTGGACGTGCAGGCGGTGCGCAAGACCCGCCTGCTGCCCCTGGCCGAATTGCGCGCCCGGCCGGAACTGGCCGGCCTGCAGGTGCTGCAAAAAGGCAGCCGCCTGTCCATCACGCCGGTCGATGCGGCGGACTGGAAGCGGGTCGTCGACGTGCTGGACGCGGCGCCGCCCGCCTGAGCCGCGCCCTGCGAGGGCCCAACGGTGCCGCCCGGCCACCGGTGCAGCACCTGGTGCCCGTGCCTATCATGGCCTGCCCTCCACTCCCCTTTCGCGGCGGCGCCAGCGCCCCGCGTCCGCCATGCGCAACATGCTCGACTTCAGTTCCTGGCACACCCTGCTCACCACCGCGTTGGGGCTGCTGCTGGCCTCGCTGCTCATGGTGGGCATCCGGCTCGTCTTCATGCAGACCATCCAGCGCCGCCAGCAACGCGAAAACCGGCAGATCAACGAGCGGCTCAAGACCCTGATCGCCGCCTACAAGACCTTGGGCGGCTCGTTCACCGGGCAGTTGCAGGTGAGCCCGACGCACATGCGCGACCTGCGCCGGCCGGCTGGCAGCCCAACGCCATCGCTGCCCCCTGCCGAAGGCGATCCGGCCACCGTGGAAGAGGCGCTGGCACCGCTGACCAGCACCGAGCGCCAACGCCGCGTGCGCGATGCGGTGGAAGCCGCGCTGTCCGACGTGATCCTGCTGGGCACCGAGGAGCAGGTCCAACTCGCCGCCCAGGCCGCGCAGGACATGGTGGCCGGCCGCAGCATCGAAACGGCGCAGCTGGTGGTGTCGCTGCGGCAGTTCATTCGGGCGGCGCTGGACCTGGAACCGATTGCGGAGCACGTGCCGATTCCCGTGCAGGGGCCGCTGCGGCCCGGTGGAAGCGGTGGCACGGGCGCCCGGCGCGCCAATGCCGATGGCGGTGTGCGAGGCAGTGGGGGCGGCGCCGGCGGTGGAATGGGCGAAAGCGGGAACGGCGGCGGGATGGGAATGGCGCACCACGCGCCTGGTGGTGACCCGGCCGACAACGGAGGGTCCGCCACGACAGCCGCCAGCGGGCACTGAAGGGGGATGAGGCAGCGCTCCCCTGCCCGCTCGCCCCCCGTCACGCACGAGATCCGCCCGGCACGGCGCACCGCCTCATTCGCTATCGCGCAGGTGTTTCGCGAGGAACGCCGAAATCCGCGCCTCGTAGGCCGGCGGATCGAACGCATGCAGATCGACATGCGCCGCACCATCAACCACCCACAACGCCTTCGGATCGTCGGCCGCCGCGTAGATGCGCCGGGTTTCCGCCAGGGGGGTGTGGCGGTCCTCCGATCCGGCCGCGATCAGCAGCGGCACGTGCAGCGACGGCAGGTCGGCGATGGGCCGCAGCTGATCCGCGGAAACGCCCAGCCGCACGGGAAGCTGCCACAGCAGCAGCGGCGTGAGCCACCGGCCCGCCGGCCCCAGGTACATCGCCAGGCGGTCGGAGACCGCGTCTTCGATCGTGGGGAACATCGACTCCAGCACGACGGCCTCCAGGGACACGTCGGGCCGGGACAGCACGAGCGAGGCCGCCCCGAGCGATGCGCCGATCACACCGATCTTCTCGTCGGGCAGCGCGTCGGACAGGTAGTCCAGGGCCGCCGCCACGCCTTGCGATTCGTTCCAGCCGAAAGTCACCCGGTCCCCGGCGCTCTCGCCATGCGCGGGCAGATCGATGAGCAGCACCGAATAGCCCAGGCGATGGAGAAAAAGGGCCCGGCCCAGCATCTGCCGCCGGTCCGCACCGATGCCATGCAAAAGCAGCACCGCCCCGGCCCCGGCATCGCCACGGACCAGCCAGCCCGCAAGGGACTGGCCCGTGACGGTATCGAACCGCACCGGGCTCGCGGGCAGATCGCCCGGGGCCGCGCCCACGGGCCGGTGGTGCGGCTGGCTCAGGACTTCGCCCGCACCGAGCCAAACCGCGAGGCACAAAAAGGCGGCAGCGAGTGCCGCGAGGATTCTTCGACGTTGCATGGGCAGCGATGCTAGCGGCCCATGGGGTCACCGCCACCACCAAAGCAGGCCAGCGCAGGGCGCTGCCGCCACGCCCAGGCCCAGCCAGGCCCGCGCCGCGCTGCGCGCGCAGAACACCCACAGCGCGATGGCCGCGTACACCGCGAAGCTGAGCAACGTCGCCAGCAGCACGCCATCCGCGCGGCTCCCTCCCCACAGGCGCGGCGCCGCCAGCGCCAGCACGGCGGCGAGCAGGGACGCCACGGCGTACCCGCCCACACACGCGGCCAGCACCCGGCTGGCAACGCCGAGCCGGCCGGCCGAACGCATCGCGGGCCGAAGGGGGCGGCTCATCCCTGCACCCCGCCGTGCGGCGCAGGGCGCCGGGGGGCGCCCGGCACCGCCTTGCGCGCGCCGTGCCAGCCCTGCCTGGTGCGGTACGCGGCCCACGCCAGCGCCGCGCCGAAGGCCAGCGCGACGAGCTCCACGCCGGCGCGCTGTCCATCGCCCGCCAGGGCGTAGCGGCCCAGGTGCTGGCCGGTGGTCCAGGCGTTCAGCGCGGGCAGCGCCACGCACAGCGCCGCTGCCGCGCCCAGCTGCTCCACCCAGGCCCGGCGCGGCGGGCGCAGCGCGGCGTGCAGCAGCGTGGCCAGCCAGACCGCCAGGAAGGCCCGGATCTCCCACAGCGCGCGGCCGGGCAGTTCGGTGGGCAGCAGGCGGTTGGCATGGAGGTAGCCAATGCAGGCCACGCCGATGCCTGCCACGGCCGCGACGTTCAGGGCCTCGATGGCGCGGTAGACGCCGGCCGTGGCACGGCCGAACTCATTGCCGCAGGCGCGGCGCCGCTTCACGCTGAACAGCACGGTGCCGGTGGCCACCATCACGGTGCCGAGCAGCCCGCTGGCGAAATACAGCCACTTCATCGGCCAGCCACCGAAGCGGGCGAAGTGCAGCGACTCCATCACGGCGTGCACCTGCTCCGAGGCGAAGGCCGCGTCGGGGTCCGGCCGGCGCACCTGCAGCACGGCGCCGCTCACGCCGTCGAACACCGCGGTGGCCACCGGGTTCAGCAAGGCGCGGCGCTGGCCTGCGCCTGGCTCGGCTCCGCGGGGGCCGAGCACGCGCACCGTGGCATTCGCATCCCCCGGCGCCTCGACCACCACCATGCGCGGTGGCTGACCCGTCAGGTCGCGGGCCCTTTGCAGCAGCGGTGCCAGATCGTGCAAGGCCGCGGGCCGGCCCGTGCGGGGGCGGCGCAGCGCTTCGCCCTCGCCGTGGTGCAGCTCGGCCTGGAACCGGGCATGGGCCGACTCGCCGCTGCCGTAGGCCGCTTGTAGTGGCCAGGGCATGTACGAGGTGTAGAAGATCGCCAGCCCGGTGTAGACGATCATGAACAGGAAGGGCAGCGTCAGCACGGCGGTGGCGTTGTGGGCGTCCATCCACGAGCGCTGGCCCTTGCCCGGCCGGAACGTGAAGAAATCCTGAAAGATGCGCCGGTGCACGACCACGCCGGACACCAGCGCCACCAGCATGGCCATCGACACCCAGCCGACCACCCAGAAGCCGAGCGCGTTCCACTGCAGCATGTAGTGGAATGACATGAAGTGGCGTCCGCCTTCGGTCGCCCGGCCCCAGGGCAGGGGCAGCACGGCACCGGTCACCGGATGCAGCGCGGCCGTCTGGTTGACACGGCCATCGCGCCACGCCAGCAGCAGGGCATCGCCCGGACGCTGGGGCAGCTCGATGCGCCAAAAGCGCGCGCCGGGTGCCTGCGCGGCCAGGTGCCGCACGGCCTGGGCCAGCGCGTGTGGCACGGCCCCCTGTGTGCCGGCCCCGGCATCCGCCAGCACGGGCCGGGCCTCCATCCAGCGGGTGATCGGCTCCCGGAACACGCTGAGCGTGCCCGTGAGGAAGATGGCGCACAGCAGCCATCCGCAGACGAGGCCGCACCAGGTGTGCAGCCACGACATGGACTGGCGGAAATTGCCATTGCCCTTCATGCGGGCCCCATCCCTTGCCATTCGCCGCGCGATCGACTGCGCACGGTCAGAAGGCGCCGCGCAGGGTCAGCATCACATTGCGGGGGTCGCCGTAGTAGCTGCCGTTGACCAGCGCGGTGACCGAGCTGTAGTAGCGCTTGTCGAAGACGTTGTTCACGTTCAGCGCCGCGGTCCAGTGGCGGTTGATCTGGTACTTGACCAGCGCATTCCACACCGCCCGCCCGCCGTTGGTGGCGCGCACGGCACCGATCTGGCGGTAGCTGCCGCTTTGCGCGTTGACGCCGCCCCCGAGGGTGATGGCGTTCCACTCGCCCGGCAGCTGGTAGGTGCTCCACAGGCGAAACAGGTGCTTGGGCGTGTAGCTGTTGAAGGACAGGCCCTGGCTGCTCACGTCCTTGAGGTACTTGGTCTGGTTGAAGGTGTAGCCGGCGAACAGGTTCCAGTGGCGCGCGACTTCGCCGCTCACCTCCGCATCCAGGCCCTGGCTGCGCACCTCGCCCGTGTCGGTGTAGCAGTAGTAGTCGCTGCGGCAGGTGGGGCTGGTGCTGAAGTCTTCCTGCGCGCGGTTCTTCTGGTCCACGCGGAACAGGGCGAACGAGGCATTCACCTTGCCGTCCATCAGCTCGCCTTTGAGGCCCGCTTCGTAATTGGCGCCCACCATGGGCTTGAGCAACTGGCCCGCCTCGTTCAGTTCGGACTGCGGCTTGAAGATGTCGGAATAGCTCACGTAGGCGGACCATTGCGGATCGAGCGCGTAGATCAGCCCGGCATAGGGGTTGACCTTGGCGTTCTCGCGGCTGTGGGTGGCCGAGGTGGACGGCGCCGCCCCGGTGGTGACGGTGTCCCAGTCGGTGCGGAACCAGCTGACGCGCGCGCCGACGACCAGTTTGAGCGGGTCGGTCAGCTGCAGGCGCACCGCGTTGTAGAAGCCCAGTTGCCGGGCCTTGCCCTGCCGCGCCTCCCGGGTGCCGGTGTAGATCTCGGCGTCCGTGGGCTCGCGGAAGTCGGGGTTGTAGCTGTTCAGGCCGAAGATGTTGTAGTTGGTCCGAAAGCCGTAGATGGTGTCGTTCGTGGTGTGCGTGTAGTTGACCCCGCTCACCAGTTCGTGCCGCCGGCCGAAGGCGTCGAATTTTCCGGTCAGGTTCGCGTCGATGCCCGAGGTCTCGATGTCGGCGATGGACCGGGCCACGATGTTGGCGCTCTGCATCAGCGCCGGATTGACCGCCCGGTTGACCCCGGCGTACTTCAGATCGTGCTCTTCCTTGAGGTGCATCGCCGTGAACTGCAGCTTCCAGTCGTCGTTGAGCTGGTGCGCCGCATCGAAGTACAGCCCGCGGTTGGACGACTCCTGCCGGTTCCAGGTGGCGCCCAGGTAGGTCGAGCGGGGCAGGTTCAGGTCTCCGCCGGTGGCGTAGCGCGGCAGGCCGTTCATGGAGGGGCGGCCCCGCGTTTCTTCGGAGCTGGCCCCGAAGTTGATGCGCGTGGCGGCCGAAACATCGTATTCCAGCGTGCCGTACACGGTCGGGCTGCGGCGGTTCACATAATCCATGAACGAGTGGTGGTCTTCGTAGTCGATCAGCGCGCGGCCGCGCAGCGTGCCCTCTTCGTTCAGGACGCGGCTGGCGTCCAGTTGCGCGCCGTAGCGGTCCCACGAGCCCACCCGGGCCTCCACCGTGGTGGCGTTGGTGCCGAGAGGACGCTTGCGCACTAGGTTGACCGCCCCACCGGGGCTGCCTTCGCCCTGCAGCAGGCCGGCGGCGCCGCGCAGGACCTCGGCCCGGTCGATGATCGCCTGAGGGGGGTTGAGATAAACCCAGCCCTCGGTGTGCGAAAAATCGAGATTTAGGGGGATGAGGCGAAACCAACCGAAACGGGCCGCTGAAATCGCATTGCAACCCGTGTAACCCGCCGGGGAGGTCAATCGAGCCCGGATCTTGGCTCGGGATGCCCAAGCATATCGAGTTGGCCTGGGGCTGCAATCGCCTTGCGCTGCTCTTTGATCCGTGCATTGATCCGGCCAATCAGCTTACGCATGCCGCGCGGAGTCATTTTGTATTGCCGGGCCAGCTTGTCGTGATTGTCGCCCGTAAACAGGTTCAAAACCTCCAATTCTTTGAGGGTGAGCTTGTAGAAGGCGTCCTTCGGGAAGGACACCACCTGGCCCGCCCAATAGGTGCTCAGGTAGTCAACCAGATAAGCGGCCACCAGACCTGCAGCCTCTGCAGGCACGCCAACATCGACAAGCTGACGCTCGACCACGTCCAGCATCTCAGCGAGCAATTCGTGGCGCTTCAAAAGCGCCCGAGAGACGTCAACACTCACCGCACGACCTCCTTCCGGGGCAGAGCCGCAAGATCGGCCGCAACGGGCCGCTGCAGCGCTTCCATGAGGCATTCCCACGCCCACCAGTGCATATCGAAGCCCTCGCCCCGATTCAGATAGCGCTGCGCCTGCAATGCCAGTTCCGCCTGCGCCGGGGACAAGGGCGAATTGCGATGTGCCGCGATGACTTCGGTGCGCAGCGCTGCCACCGCAGAGGGCAGGCGGCGCATGGCCCACTTCTTTAACGTTTCGACAAGCGTCTCCACAGCCTCGCCGCGAGCCCAGCGCAGATCATCCACATTGGCGATGCGCTTGACGTAAGCGGCCAGTGCCGTCTCGGAAGGATCGCGCACCTCGCCGAGCGCGTGCAGGAAGAGCCACAGCGCGCGCACCTTCGATGCGTCCGGGTTGACCGTCATCGGGCGCGAGCCGGTCCGTTTGCGCACTTTGAATCCGGCGCGCTTGAGCCGCTCCAGTGCGGCCTTGAGGTCCGCATAGCTCATTGCGGCCGACGAATCGTGACGCCCGCCCGAAGCGGCCCGCAAGATTTCACGGTAGCCAGGCTCGTCCAGCGTTCCAGCACGCTCCAGATCGCCCCGCGCCACGTGAACCAGCTTGATGAGGCGGGCGCGGCCGGCATCGGCGGAAGGTTTTTGTTTTGTCGTCATGGCTTGGGTCCAGGTGGCTCACCGCAGCCCCCAGAGGGGGCTGCAGAAAGACGGCTGGTCAGCTGTGCTGCCGTGCGAGTGACCCGTCCACCACGTCGGCAGCGGACTGGGCGTCTGATTGAGTCAGCAGGTCCTGCAGTTCCACCGCCATGTCCCAGCAACTCCGGGCGCGAGGATTCTCGGAATGGCGCAGTGACGTGCCAGGAGCGACGTGCTGCCGGAAGAACCAGGCCATCAGGCGCTGCGCTACTTGCTCGGTCTGGTCCACGATCTCGTCATCGGTGCGACCAACATCACCGCCTAGGTCGCCATGAGCGGCGACCAGAGCCTGCAGTGCGTCAGCCGGCACCAAAATCAACACGCCAGCGCTCACGGGGATTTCCCCGGCAAGCGCAGCGCGTGCTTGAGCAATGGCGCGCTCCAAAGCAGTCATGCAGCACCGCCTTTCAAGAGCGCCTGCGGTTCCGGTGCGCCGACGCCCCTGTCCAGGCGCGCACTGCGGCCAGCCCGCAGCCCGGCGCTCCAGTCGTTGTGCTTCACGTTGCGGCCCTCGGTCCTGTCCTTGGGTTTCAACGAGTCCATACCCGGATAACGCTGCTCCATGTACTGCGCGATCAAGGCGGCATTGCGCTCGCTGCCTGCGAACGCTTCGACCTTTGATCGCACACCCGTGCACCACGCTTTTGCATAGAGGTCTCCCCGAGCCGTCTTCGTGCTGGACTTGCAGTTCTTGGGCTGGCGGGCAATGTGCGCGCGCCGGTCTTTGGCGCACTGGCGGCTCAGCACTTCGTAGGCATAGGCTGCTATATCCGGCGCCGGGCCGACGCCGACGAAAACAAACATGCTCAGGCGGCGATAGGTCAGTGCTGGGCCGAGTTTTCGGCGCTGCGAGCGATAGAAGTCACAGCCAAAGGCTTCGGCCACCATGGTGCCCAGAATGGCTTCCCACTCCACCAGGTCAGCAGTACGGGCCTCCGTCGCCGTCTCTGACACGTCAGCCAGGCTGACGTCGATCTCGCCCAGGTCGAACTGCTCCATCAGCTTTTGCGCCTGGCGCATGGCGGCAGCGGCTTCGTGTTCGTTGCTGCTCTGCGCCAGTGCCAGGCACTTACGGATTTTCTGCAGGGCTTCGTCGCGGGTCATGCGGCACCGCCTTCCTTGCGCTCGATGCGGACCAAGGGGTAGCGAATGCTGTCGGTTGAGCTCGCATCACCAGGGGTCTTGTAGCGCAGCGTGCCGCCCACCACCAGCTTCCCGTGATCGATAACCACGTTGCCGCACCATATCGACGCCTGGAAGGGCTCGCACCCGATCACGGTGCCCTTTGCATCCAGTTCCCAGCGCAGGAAGTCCTGGCCGTGGTCTTCGAAGGCCACCACCGTAGCCACCCTGTCCAGATGGCGGATGCGCCGATGCACAGCGCTCGCCACAGTCTTCTGCAGGCCAGGCACGAGCAGCGCCGCGTCGCACTGAGCCCGTTCAAAAGCGCTCACAACGCGAAGGCGGTCGTCCGCCGTGACGTGATAGGTCGGCACGCCGTCGTACACGCCGGCCTTGAAAGGGTTGTTGGTCATTTGGTCCTCCAAACCCGGATACCGGCTTCGAGCGTGCGGGTCGTGAGGGTCTTGCCCGTCGCGTCCTTGTAGGCCTTCACGGCGGTGCTGATCGAAGACCGGGCGGCATAGGGAACGAGGAACGAATCGCCCGGCTCCAGCTTGTCCAGCAGCGGCGACCAATCCATCACCTTCACGCCCGATGGCAGGGGCACGACCTTCTCAATGGGCACTGTCCGCGCATCCATCGTGAAGCGCGGGGCCGGCTTCCTGCGTTGCGGGGTTGGAGCAGTGGGTTCCGGCGGCGGCGCTATTGCTTCCGCACGGCGCGCGGCACCACCTTCCGCCGAGGTTTCGCCCTTGCGGGCCAGCCATCCATGGAATGCTGACTGGGCCGTCTGCTTGCTCTCCACCAGTGGCTTACCAGAGCCCTTGCAATACGCCAGTTCGCCACTGTCCAGGTCCTCGAAGCGAATGACCAGGCCCGCCTGCACAGCGGAAGCCATCAGCGTGTGCACGTTGCTGCGCGAGCAGCCGTATTTCTCGGAGATGGTGCCCGCATCGAGCTTCTCTGTCGGGTTGGCCCCAAGGAAGCGGACCACCTGGCCGGGCACGGAATCCTTTCGGGGGGTGTAGGGCTGCGTCATGCCGTGCCGCCTTCCTGCGTTGCGTTGGCGGCGCTGTCGGCCGGGACGATCTGCACCCGCTCCAGCGTCAGCGGATCGGTGCCATAGGCTTCTCGGAAGTCGAACCCGATCCTCGGCACGCCGAAGCCGTCGCTGCCAGTGCCGATGCCTGTATGCGTCCAACGGGCATCCGCAGCATTGGTGAAGATGACGCCTTGACCGCATGGCGCGAAGACAGCCCAATATTGCCGGGCTGCAGGCTCGCCGCTGCCATGGATCGCAGGGACAGCCTGATAAGTCAGGTTCTCAGCGAATTGGCTGCTGTACCACTCTTCGTCGAAGCCGCCCGCAGCGGCTGCCGCCGCAGTGGCCAGATCGAAGAGCTCCGATCCGGGTCCCGCGAGAAAAGCCATGCGCGGGTCGCTCCTGATGCGCTGCAGGAGGTGCGCCACCACTCGCTCGAAAAGACGCAGGTGATCTTCGGTCATGCTCATGCGGTCGCTCCCTTGCGCTCTGGCGCGTTGTGTTCCTTGCACACCGCCTGGGCCGTCACACCGAACCCGCCAAGGGTGCAGCGCCACGGATAGACATCGTTGTAGGCGCCGCTGCGGGGAGCCTGCTCGCCGTGGCTGCAGTTGCGGCAGCACGGGCGCTGGTTGGCGTTCAGGTAGCCCATGGCCGCCTTCTTGTTGTCGATGGGGGTTGTGCGGAACACCATCACGACAACTCCGCGTTGGCTTCTTTGATCGCTGCGTTGATGACCGAGGTCACGGCCTTCTCGATAGTGCTGTCCACGCTCTTGATGAGCGGTTGGTCGCCTGCGCCCTCCACCGAGACGCCCAGGCGCTTGAGGACCTTCGCGTCCAGCTGGGCCAAGGCGCTGGCCACCGGCTTTTCCGTGGTCTTGATGAGCAAGTCGGCCTGCTCCGCCGTGATCTCGCCAGCATCGACCAGGCGGCGGATGCGGTCGCACACCTTTTCGTCGTCGTCCCACTGCAGGGACCCGTTGGACAGCAGCATGCCGAACTTGATGCCGTCCACCACGTAGGTGCGCGGCTTCTCGAACAGTTCGGGGTGGGCCTTGATATGGTCCACCAGCTCGTTGTGCTCCTTGGCAACCTGGCGCGCTACGCGCTTGATATCGGCGAGCGAGCCATTCTTCACGGTGTCGAGATTGCTCTGCAGCGTGAGGAACAGGGCGGAAAGGCGGTCGCGGTGTTCGCTGAGAGCGGAGGCGCGCTTCTGGATTTCTTGAAGGGACATGGGGTTACCTCTGGATCAATGGATGGCGTTGCAGCCGGGGACTTTTGTGGCGGTCGAGGCTTGGAGCATTTCGCCCGCGAGCTGGCCCAGGGTCATGGCGCACAGGCCGATGCCATGGGGTGACAGGGATTGCGCATGGATGCGATAAAGCATCACCAGCGCCTCCAGAACCACCACAGTGCGCGGCGGCTCCGGCTGGCGCAGCACGCAGTCGATGATTTCGGTCGCAAGGGCGCCGGCTTGGTTTTGCAGGTCGGCCTGCGTGAATTCTTTGGACATGGTTTCAGGCATTGCAAACTCCTCAGCAGCGGTAGCCGCGGCTATCGATGCGCTTGTGGTCGTCCGCCCCGGCGCGGGTGGCCGGGGCGGGGCTGGTCGTCCAGACGGGTGCGCGCATCAGGTCGTACTGCGCGGCCGGCACAGGGTCTGCAGGGCGCAGCGAAGGCCGCTCGCTGTCGCGGGGCCGCCCCCGGCCGGGAAGGATTCGTGCCGTGGTCATCAGAGCAGCCCTCCACCGATGCGTCGGGCCGGAAGCCGGTCCGACTCGGGGCGCATGCCCAGGCACATTTGCTGGCCCACGGCCATGCCCTGCAGATGCACGCGGTCCATGCGGGTGTCCAGCTTGTAGATTTCAGCCGCGGCGATCAGCAGCATGGTCATCAGCACCATGACCAACGCGCTCAGCACGACGACCAGGGGGATGCGGGGATAGCGGCGCGTGTTCATGCGGCCTCCCTGCGCGGTACAACGGACCTGACGCCTTCCAGGTGGAGTGCTGCAGTGATGGCCTCCCAGTCACTGCCGAAGATGCCCCGCATCCGGCCGCGGCTTCCATCGTCCATCGTGATGAATACAAGGTAGGACTTCATCATTTCCCCCTGGCTGCCGCCAGGATCAGCGGCGCCGACACCTTGGGCGCGCCGATCTTCACGGCCTCGTTCATCGCCAGCGTGACGAGGTTGTTCACGGCCAGCGGATGGCACAGCGACTTCTCCCGCACCTCGCGCTGACCGCGATGGGTGCGCGTCTCGGAGATGCGCAGCGCATCGCGGATGGCATCGATCGCGCTCGGCTCCAGCACCGAGGCCATGTCCATATCGGCCCGCGCGAACTTGTGCTGCAGGTAGGCATGCACATGGTTGTCCAGGGCTGGCAGGTGGATCAATTCGCAGCGCTGCACCACCTCGCGCACCTCGGGGTCGTTCTCGCAGAGCTTTTCTTCCAGCTCCGTCTGGCCGATCAGCATGATCGAAAGGAGCTTCTTGAAGCCGTCCTCCAGCTCGTAGAAGCGCTTCAGGCACTTGATCGTGGGCTTGGCCAGGGCATGGGCCTCTTCGATGATGACGACGTGCTTGCGGCCCACCTGAGCCGCGCCCTGCAGGACGCGCTTCATCTGGTCGCTGCGGTCGTCCAGGCGCTGGCGCAGCGCCGTGCCGGGTGCCACATTGCGGATGACCGACGCCACGATGTCAGCGGCCTTCAGCGGCGTGCCGTCGCGCTCGTTGGCGGCCATGCCCAGCACGAAAGGTTCGATCACCGTGATCGGCTCGCCCGTGTCGACGATCCACTGGTTCAGGTCTTTGCGCAAGATGCTCTTGCCGCCGCCCGACTCGGCCACCACGGCCAGCATGCCGCCGTACTTGGCGGTTTGGCGCATGGCGCTGCGCACGTAGCGGATTTCGTCCGTCACGAACACATCGCCCTCGTCGCGCATTTCATCGACGAAGGGGTCGCGTGGAATCTTGAAGTGGCGCCGCGCGTCCGGGGTCAGTTTGTAGTGCCGTAGTAGCATGAAGGGGTCCTCTCCTTGGGTAGTGCCTGGCTGGGGGCCGGAGTGAGTGGCTTGCGCCATCGCCTGCAGCTCCGCGTTGGCGCGCGGGGCTGTAGGTGCTTCGTCGAACGTCGCCGCCACCGTTTCCGGGGAGGCGCCGCACGCCGTGAGGTATTTGCGAATGCGCTCCTTGAGCGCGGCTTCGCCTCCGCAGGCCTTGGGCCAGCGGTCGTAGTTGATGGCTAGTGAAATCGTGGCGGTGCTGACGCCGGTGTGGCGGGCGCAGTCGGCAGCGGACCGGCCCACGGCGGCCAGGTCAGCGCGAAGGTTCAACATCGAAGCGACCATCACACGGCCCTCAGCCCGCCAGCGGCGCGCATGGGTTGCGGTGCTTCGGCTTGGTCCGCGTACTGCGCGATCAGCGCATCCACCTGGTCTTCCGGCACGCCGGCCTCGTAGCGCTTCATGAAGAAGGCGTTTTCTTCGGGCGCCAGATGGCGGCCGATGGCCTTGACGATGCGCAGCATCGCGGTCACCGGGTCGAGCAGTTCGGGCCCTGCCGGGGCGGCGTGTGCCGGCGTGGCGATCTCGGCGCCCTGCCGTGGCAGGTAGGCCGGCAGTGCCACGTCCTTGAGGTAGCCGTGGGCGTTGAGCTGACCGCCGAAAGGCGTAGCGCGCTTGGCGCGGGCTGCTTTGACTTCATCTGCAGAGAGGCCTGGATATGCCGCCTCGTCCATCGACGTGGCTGCATGCTCGGCGCCCGTCTTCGCCGCGCGCTTGTACTCGGCTCCGATCTCGGCGGCATCGGCCTGCTGGCCGAACTCGTCGAAGTCGCGCTCAGGCTCGCAGCGGTAGATCAGCGGCTCGCCGTCGTAGCGCTCCACCTGCACCTGGACGGCGCACTCACCGAACACCAGCCCGCGCACCTTCACCAGGTCGCCCACATTGATGCCATCGAAGCCGCGCAGGCTGTAAGCCAGCGTGCGACCGGCAGACGGATGGCGGAACGTGATGGACAGGTTGGGCTTCACTTGGCGCTCTTCCTCCTTGGAGCGCATGAACGCCTGGCACACCTCCACCGGAGGCAGCACGCGCAACTGCTCGGGGGTGATGAGCTGCCAAAGGTCGTAGCGGGCCACCGGCTGCTGCAGGCCCGGCCGGCGCAGCCGCGTGTCCTGGCCCGGGATCAGGTTGGCGCAGTAGGCATTGGTCCAAGCGAACGCGGCAGCGTTGAGCTGGTCCACGTCTTCCACGGGCTCGAACCGCAGCCGGCTCTCGAACTGCGTCTCCACAATGTTGTTGCCGTTCTCCGCGCCACCCTTGGCGCGGCTGTTTCCGGCCTCGTGGGTGATGTGGTTCACGCCCAGCGCGTCCAGCAGCGAGCGCACCGCCGCGGACGTGTTGGCACTGCCCTTGTCCCACAGCAGGTGGCGCGGCACGCCCTGGAACGGCCGGCCTGCCTGCAGTCCCCACGCGAACATCAGAAAGCGGAACAGGTTGTACTGGTCTTCGCCCGCGGCTTCTGTGTACCAGGGGATCACGGTGGCGCTGGCTTTGTCGTAGCACACGTACCGATAGCACTTGAACTTGAGCTTGGCGATCTTGTCCAGCTTGTTCTTGTAGAACTCGTCATCGCGCATGATGTACTGGCGCCCCTTGAGGTAGTACACAAGGCACAGCGACGGGTCGATCTGGTGCGTGTGGTTCGGGTAGGGAGCGCGCAGCGCCTGCACGGGCGCCGCCACGCGCTGGGAAGCCACGTTGAGCTTGCGGTCGCGCATGAGCCGGTTCAACTGCCCGTTGCTCACACCGAACGCATGCCCGTTCTGTTCCAGGATGCCGCGCGCCGTGGTCGTGAAGAGCGTCTGCTTGCCATTGGCGCGGATGGCCTCGCGCTGGGCAGAACCCAGCGTCACCAGGGCCTCGCTGGAAACGCTGGTGGAGCCTTTGTCGCATCGCGCCTTGCGACCCGACGACCAGCCGGCCACGCTCTTGAGGTGCCGGTACATCGTCTGCACCGACAGGCCCAGGAACTGCGCCGCTTCCTGCACGATGGGGGTGG
The DNA here is from genome assembly GCF_032929295.1 of Acidovorax sp. BLS4. Lineage (NCBI taxonomy): Bacteria > Pseudomonadati > Pseudomonadota > Betaproteobacteria > Burkholderiales > Comamonadaceae > Acidovorax > Acidovorax sp. BLS4. Next base: position 1,568,100 of record NZ_CP136797.1, on the reverse strand, counting down.
CACCCCCATGCTCGGCAGCGTCCAGGCGCCGGGCCGTCTGGCGCAGGTAGTCGCAGGCTTCGGGGGAGAGTGCAGCCATGTCGTCCAACACTTCAAACCGCTGCATTCGCAGCCTCAGGCACTTGCATCAGGTACTGGCGAGCTTCGGCCAGGTCATCGCCGAAGCGCTCGGCAAAGGCATGCTGCGCGGCGCCCACCAGTTCCGCGAGGCGGTTCAGACTGTCCTGCAGGCTCAGTGCCACCAGGGCCACGCTGCGGGGCAGCGGCGCCGGCTCCGTGGGGTCGTAGTTCTCTGCCTGGGTCACCTCCTCCGTCCACCATTGCTCCAGCGCCAGCGTGGCCTGGTGGTGGGCTTCGATGCCGTTCTCGATCAGCGACTGGCGATCCGCGATCTCCTCTTTGAAGGGCAGGATGCGTTCGTCCAGGGGAACGACCACCGGGCGCTTGCCGGCGAGTTTTTTCTCGGCCTTGTCGGCGCGCTCGTCGGCTTTGGCGCGCTTCTCATTGGCGAACTTCACATCCTGTTCGGACTGGCGCAGCCGCTCGCGCAGTTGGCTCGCGCTCAGACGGTCAATGTCATCCATCTCGGAGAGGTTCTCCAGGACGTCATCGTCGTGGGTGACGAGTTCCAGGAAGGCGCTGGCATTTTTGACCTGGGAACTCAAAAGTTCCAATTTGGAACTTTTGACGGTCTTTGCAGCTGCCTGCATGAAGCGGAATGCGGTCGTCTTCGCAAAGCCGAGCATCTCGACGCGCTGCTGAAATTCGCCGTGGGGTGTCAGCTCCTTGAGCAGAAGCAGTCGCTTACCCGTTTCGAGGATGGCCTCCACCGTGCGCCGTTGGTAGAACCGAATCTCGTCTTCCAGCGTGCCCACCGTCAACGCGCCCTGGTAGCCCAGTTCTTGGGCCATGGCTGTGGCCTTGGCCTCTACCACCTCCAGCGCACCCCGCGCCGCGGCTTCCTGGACGGCCATATCGGCGGGCGTTGCGCCCACGAAATCAGGGCCGATGTGCTCGGCCGGGGGCAAGGCTTTGCGGCCTCTCTTGAGAAAGCGCTCTTCGATCTGAGCGTCTGACAGTTGGGGTCGTGCCATTGGGCTATTTCCTCTCTTGATGGGGTGATTCAGATGGCGCGCGTGTAGCGCTGGTCGATGTCGTCAATGCGCTGGCGCACACGGCGCATTTCGTCGTCATGGGCGCGGGCAAGCTGGATCAGCTTCGGCGTCAGGCGCCAGCACTCTTCGTTGCCGGGGATTCGCTCTGCAACGCCTTCATCCGCCAGCAGTTCAAGATCGCGCAGCGCCATGGGCGGCGAGACTTTCAGCGCCTCCGACACTTGCTTCAGGCGCAGGCCGTCGAACGCATGGCCCTGCAGCAGCCAGAGCAGGCGCAGCGCGCGGCGGACGGGCTGGTGGTGCTGCGGGTTGCTCATGCGGGCACCTTGCGACCAGCCCGCAGCAGTTCCACGGCTTGGGCTGCTGCCTCGGCGGCGGCGCGTTCTGCAGGGGTCGGCCCGTACCAGTGCTGAAACACCACGGTGCAGCCGCTCGGGTCGCGCGCCGTCTTCGTCAGCAGCAGGCGGTCGGGATTGGCCGCGCCGTGGTCCGTCGCAGGCAGGGCAATGCGGTCGAACTCGTCGCGCTTGACGATGCCGACATACACGTAGTCGGGCGTCATTACGCTGGCCCAGTTGGAATCGATGGTCATGGTCAAAGCTCCAGTTCCGGCGCGGCGTAGCGCGCCACGTTGTGGTGATGGAAAGCCACTTGCTCCAGGTGCGTGCGAAGCGCGTCCAGGGTGGCGGCGGGGTTGGCCGCAGCGGGGTCGGCATAGAACGCGGTCAGCAACTGCAGCGCGGCGGCGCAACTGCTGTTCACGGCCAGCAGATCGGCCTGTCCTGCGTTGCGGCCCGTGGGCATGGGAATGGACAGGCGCCCCGCTGCCGCGGCATACCAGTCGGTCACGTAGTGACAGCCGCAGGCGAGCTCGTAGGCCGGCACCAGGATGGCCGGCATGCGGCCGGTGCCCAGCCACTTGTAGAGGCTGTCGTGGGTCACGCCCATGCGGTCCGCAATGCGTTCCACCGAAAGGTTCCGGCGCTCCTGGGCGAACTCTTTGCACAGGCGCAACGCATGCACCAGGCTGTTGGCACGCAGGTGTTTCCAGTTGCGGCGGCTCATTGGAAGCACCTCCGCGAAGCGACGTCCAAACAAATGCCGGCTGTGCCACGCGCCGCTACGGTTGGCGGGCCGTACAGTCCGGCACCAACACCACCAGCCAACGGGCCAGCAATGGATAACGACGAAGACTTCATCCGACTCAGTGACAGCGACGACGCGCTATACCGTGCCTTGGGCGTACTGGTCGCACAGTTGCACCGAGCGCGAATCATTGAGGCCTCCGCGCTGACTTCGGAGATGCGGCAGCTGGCGGGCAAGATGGAGCGGGAGGAGCCTGATCGTCCAATGAGTGCGCAGGGCTTACGCCAGATTGCGGCGTCGATTGATGGCGCGATTCCGGGTTGGGATGAACTGCGCGCTGTGCAAGACCTGTATCGCCCCGGTCTTCCAGGCTCAGGGCGCCCGTGAAAGGGGCGCGGCGCAGAGCACGAGCGCCAGTAAGATGCTTGCTGGACATACCGTTCATGCCGCCGCCAGCTGCATGCGGGGCTTGGCCTGCTGCCGCGAAACCTGGCCCTGCTTGAGGCCCAGTTCCACGGCGATGTTGTGGCTCTCACCCCGCAGGCACTTGCGCTGGGGAGCGCGGTCGTCGTCGTTGACGATCATGCAAACCAGCGCGGCCGAATAGCCACGCTGCTTGGCCCAGTCCGAGTAAGACCAGCCACGGCTGGCGAACTCGTTGCGGACTTGTTGACGGGTTTTTAGGGGCATGGTGGTGCGTCCTGTTTTGTTGTCACCAGTTGGCGCTGGTGATGTGGTGTGAAAACGTGTTGGGATGAATTATGAGATCAAAACATCTCTTTTTCAAGATATGAATGAGACTTTTCAATCTCTTTTTGGCGCACGCCTGAAAGAGGAGCGGAAAGCCCTTGGGCTTAATCAAGATCAGGCCGCCCAGTTGGTTGGAGTTACCAGGGAGCACTGGGGGCGATGCGAGCGAGGACTGGCCGTGCTGGGTGGTGAGGTGCTGGCCGCGCTGGTGCCGCAAGGGGTAGACGTGCTTTACATCCTCACCGGCCAGCGCAGCCAGCCAGTGCCAGCAACGGCAGAGTTGCCAGCGGGTGACCGCAAACTGCTGGAAGACTTTCACTCGGCGCCGGCACAAGTCCAGGCAGGTATCAAGATCACGCTAGGCGCGTTCGAAACTTCGGGTAGTGCGCGACGCGGAAAAGCCGCTTGACGCGTCCAACGACGAGGTGTTCCGGCATGTCTGATTTCGCCGATCGTCTTCGCAACCTGCGGCAGATGCGGGAGTTGAGTCCTCAGGCTCTGGCTCAGGTGTGCGGCATTTCATATGAAAGTCAGCAAGCCTATGAAGCTGGGCTAGTCGGTCCCAATGCCCGATACCTGCAAGCGCTTGCCGATGCCGGGCTAGAGGTGGCCTATCTCACCACGGGAGAGTTCCCATCGCCGCGACCCGAAGGCATGGACCGCAAGACGTTCGCATTCTTGGACAACTATCGGCATTGCAGTCCAGAGGCGCAGGCCGAAATTTATTTGACGCTCATGATCTCGGCGGCACCCAACCTTGCACGGCAAGAGCGAGAGGCTGCCCGTGTACGCTTCGACCAGCCGCGTGATGCGGCCAACGAAGATGATGGAAATTTCAAACGATAGGAGGGAGTGGTATGGAACCGATCTTTGGCTTCATTCTTTTTTTCGTGGCAACGCTGATAGCGACCATCGTCGCGTCCAAACGAGGGCGATCCGGTTGGCTTGTCTTTCTCGCTTGTGCGGGCGGTGGCTTTCTCATGGTCATCTTGGTAAGCCGCGCTGGAGGCGGTGGAGCGGGTGCGGCCTTCGGCGCTTTCCTCGCTCCACTGGCTGCGTTGGTTTGGGCGCTGTCAAGCAGTACCAGCCAGCAGTTGGCGGTGGAGAACGGAGAGCACGGTGACTTCAAGAAATGCCCCTTCTGCGCCGAGCCCGTGCGGCGCGAGGCCGTCAAGTGCAGACACTGCCAAAGCGATCTGTCCCACCAGCCTTGAGGCTTCCCGAATGAAGCCGGTAGGTCACCCTGGCGTGGACTGGAAGCAAGCCCCGGCTCGCACGCTGGTGGGCCATGGATGCTGACGGCCAGGCCCACTGGTACTGCATGCCCAATGTGGCCGCGTATACCAACTTCTGGTTTTCAGAGCGCGCGCCTGCTCCTGCATTCGGCTTCGCCGGGGACTACAAGCAGTCCCTGACTGAGCGGCCCCACCCGTTGAAATAGGGTCCCGGTTCCCAATACACGACACCCCTGCGCAGGAACACTGATGGCTTTCCACCATCGTCGTCCTGCAAGGAGTGCCTGTGAAAGACGTCATCCCCCTTTGGTTACGCGCGCCGCGCAATAGCCTGTTCCTGCTGCTGGCGGTGCTTCTGCTGGCGCTGATAACGCTGGTGTCTCCGGCCCAACTACCTGTGGTGCTGTACAAGGCCGCGCTCATTGCGCTGGCGGCGGTGCTGGGCTATTGGCTCGACCGTGTGCTGTTCCCCTACGCCCGGCCTGACGGCTTCCTTTTCCAGGACTGGCGACTGGGCACGGACGAACCCCTCGGGGATGTGGACTATCCCGTCGTGCCGGGCTACCAGCATGTGTACATCGCCGCCATGGTGCGCCGCGCCATTGTGGTCGGCTTCGTGGTCCTCGGCGTGGCGGCGGGCCTGTGACCATGCAGCAATACCTGTTGCGCCGGGTCGTGGCCTTGTTCTGCGCTTTCACTGCTGCGCTTTGGATTTTCGTCCTGTCGGCGGCATTCTCCGTTGCAAAGGCCCAGGTGCCTACGGCAGCGCAGCAACACCGCTCCCTGCTCATCCGCTCGGCGCATGCAGTGTGGGGCCTCGACGCCCCGGTGGCGGTGTTCGCTGCCCAGGTGCATCAGGAAAGCGGCTGGCGCCCGAATGCCGTCTCGCACGTGGGTGCGCAGGGCCTGGCGCAATTCATGCCGAGCACCACGAAGTGGATCGCCGCCCTCTACCCCGAACTGGCCGCGCAGCAGCCCTACAGCCCTGCCTGGGCCTTGCGCGCGCTGGTCGCCTACGACCTGTGGCTCTACGAACGCACGCCCGACCGATACGTGCCGCGGGATCGCATGTGGGTCGCGCTTCGCAGCTACAACGGCGGCCTGGGCCACTGGCAGCAGGAAGCCGCCGCTACGGGCCTGCGCTTGCCCGATCGCCTTCAGGTCGATGCAGCGTGCGGGCTGGCCCGTCGTGCGCCCGTGCACTGCGCGGAAAACCTGGGCTACCCCCACCGCATCCTGGTGGTCCTGCAGCCCCGCTACCTGGACTGGGGGCCAGGCCTGTGACCGGCCAGTACCGCCTCATCGCCATTGCTGTGCTGATCTGCGCAGCGATCTACGGCGTCAAGCGCTGGGAAGGAAGCCTCATCGCCCGCGGCGATGCCCAGGGCGCAGCCCGCGTGCAAACCGACTGGGACGCCCAGGAAAACGCCCGCAATGCCGCCACCGCCCGCGACAACGCCACCAAGTTCCGCAACGCCGAAAGAGTCGCCCATGAAGATGCTCAACGCGAGGCCAAGCGCCTGGCCCGTGATGCTGCTGCCGCTGATGCTGTGCGCGGGTTGCGCGGCGAGATCGCCCGCCTCAACAAGCGCACCGATCCCTACCCAGCAGGAGATGCCGGCCTTGTCGCCTGCACTCGCGAAGCCGCCGCCGCCCGAGAGCTTCTCGGAGAAAGCAGCGTTGCGTATCAAGGGCTGGCAGCAGAGGCTGACGGACTCCGAGACCAGGTGACCGGCTTGCAGGACTTCGCCCTCAACGTGTGCCGCGCTGGCCGGCCGGCCGGGCTGCAGGGAGTCGCTCTTGGCCGATGACATCGACCGCGCCAGCGAGCGCGAGGAAGAAGACCTGGCCATCGCACTGCGCGAGCAGGCGCGCCGTGCAGGCCTGGCCGGAAAGACCCTGGCCGACTCGGCCAAGGTCTGCCAGCAGGCCGGGTGCGATGAGCCGATACCGCTGGTGCGCCGCCAGGCGCTGCCGGGGTGCCAGCTGTGCGTGGACTGCCAGGCACGGCGCGAAAGAACCAAGGGACGGCGATGAACATACAAGTGGATTTTTGGCAGCTGGTGGGCCTGCTGGTGGCCTTCCTGGGCGCTTGCGGTGCTGGCGGTGGGCTGCTGCTCAATCAGGTGCAAAAGCACTTGGACGAGCGCTTCGCGATGCAGGAAAAGATGCGCGAGGAACGCTCCGCGAACCAGGACCGGGCTCGCGAAGACCAGCACAAGCAGCTGACCGCGCGGCTCGATGGCCTGGAGCAAGTGAACCGCGACGAGACGCTGCAGTGGCAGCGCGTGGAGCGGGAATTCTTGAAGCACATGGCGGAACTGCCTGTGAAGTACGTCATGCGTGACGACTACATCCGGGGTCAATCGATCATCGAAGCCAAGCTCGATGGGCTGGCGGGCAAGCTGGAAAACGCCCAGTTGCGCGCCGTCATCAACCACAACCAGGGAGCCTCCCATCTATGAACCCCGCCATTGACCAGGCACGCATCCGGCGCGAAGCATTGCGCTGGCTTGTCCTGCTCACACTGAACAACGCCCGCCCGATCGGCGCGTTCGAGGGTCCGATCCTGTCCGTCGCGCAGAGCGAATACCCGGACGCCACGCCCATGGAACTGCGCCGCGAACTGGACTACCTCGCCGACCGCGAGCTGGTGCGGATCGACAAGCAGCCCTCGGGCAAGTGGCATGCCGACCTCACGCGCATCGGCACCGACGTGGCCGAGTACACGATCAACTGCGAACCAGGCATTGCCCGGCCGGCGAAGTATTGGGGTGGCGTGTAAATGGGGCGAAAGAGCAGCGTGAGCCGCCTGCCTGCCGAGATCAAGACGTACATCGAGGCCATGCTCGCCACTGGCGCGCAGACACTCGACGAGATGATCGCCGACCTGCAGGAACGGTTTCCCGGAGAGGCCAGCGCGGGCCAGTTGCCCAGCCGCGCCGCGCTGCACCGCTATGGCTCCAAGCTGGACCGGCGCCTCGCAGCGATTCGCGCCAGTACGGAAGCCGCCAAGATCATCCAGGCGCACGCTGGCGACGACCAGGACGCCCGCAGCGGAGCGCTGACCGCCCTCATCCAGACAGAGTTGTTCGAGGCCATCCTGGACATTCAGGAGGCCGCGGACGATCCAGAAAACCCCATCGATCCCGCCGAGCGCGTGGGCATGCTGTCGGCTGCGGCGAAGAACATCGCCACGCTCACCCGATCCAGCATCAACCTGAAGGAATTCCAGGCCAAGGTGGAAGACGCCACCCGGCGCAAGCTGCTGGCCGAGCAGCAGGCCAACCTGCAGGAGATCGCCAAGGCTCAGGGCCTGGATGATGGCCAGGTGAGTTTCTGGGCCGAGAAGTTCCTGGGCATCAAAAAGCCAGGGGCCACAGGATGAGCGCCATCAAGCCGCTGTCGTCCACCTTGCGCACGCTGGAATGGGATGACCTCCCGGCCAGCGTGCGCAGCATCAAAGAGGGCTTCAACCCGCTGGCCGATGGCGTGCTGATGAAGCACCAGCGCGACGTGGCCGCCACCCAGGCCGCGATCGTTGCGATCCCCAAGGGACGCCGCACCGGCATCACGTTCGCCATCATGCTTCGCAAGACGCTGGTGGCGGCTGCCCGCAAGAGCGCGGGCGGCAACAACGTGTACTACATCGGCGACACCAAGGAAAAGGGCCTGGAGGCCATCGGCTATTGCGCCAAGTTCTCCCGGCTGATCGCACAGGCCCAGGGCCAGGGCGTCTCGGGCATCGAGGAATTCCTGTTCGAGGACCAGGACGAGCAAGGCGAGACCCGCCATATCAACGCCTACCGCATCCGCTTTGCCAGCGGATACCAGGTCTGCGCGCTATCGAGCCGACCCGCCAACATCCGCGGCCTGCAGGGCCACGTGGTCATCGATGAGGCAGCGTTTCACCCGGACGTGCAGGGCGTGCTCGATGCGGCCACCGCGCTGCTGATCTGGGGCGGCCAGATCACCGTCATCAGTTCCCACAACGGCAAAGGCAACCCGTTCGCCCAGTTTTGCCGCGACATCGAGGCCGGCCGGTATGGCACCGATGCCGTGGTGTTGACCGTCACGTTCGATGATGCCGTGACCAACGGTCTCTTCGAGCGGTACTGCATGATGGAGGGCATCCAGCCCACCGTTGAAGGCAAGAAGGCTTGGTACGCAAGGATTCGCAACGCCTATGGCGTACGCAAAGCGGCCATGCACGAGGAACTGGATGTGATCCCGCGCGATGGCCGCGGCGTGTGCCTGCCCGGCGTGTGGATCGAGCAGGCCATGGTGCTGCCGCCCGAGCGCGTCCTGCGCCTGGCGCTGCCTGACGATTTCGTTCTCAAGAGCCCAGAAGAGCGCGAGGCCTGGGTGGATGACTGGATCGCCCGCTACCTCGACCCCGAATTGCGCAGGCTTGATCCGCACGTGCGCCACGTCTTCAGCCACGACTACGCCCGCCACCGCGATTTCTCCGTTTGGGGGGCGACCGCCCTGCTGCCCGGCATGCGCCGCCAGGTGCCTCTGTCTATCGAGATGCACAACGTGCCCTATGCCCAGCAACGGCAGATCACCTGGTACGCCATCAAACACCTGCCGCGCTGCTGCGGCGGCGCCATGGACGCCACCGGTTCCGGTGAGCCGCTGGCAGAGGAAACCGCTGGCAAGTTCGGCCATCGTCACGTGCACCAGGTCAAGCTCAATCGCGCTTGGTACGGCACATACATGCCCAAGCTGGTGCAGGGCTTTGAAGACGGGATGATCGAGATTCCTGCCGACCCGGACATGGCGGGCGATCTGCGCGCCATCGAAGAGGTGGACGGTATCGCCATGGTCAGCAAAGCCCGCAGCAAGGACATCAAAGACCCCGACCTGTACCGCCACGGCGACAGCGCCGTGATGCTGTGCCTGGGCTGGTTCGCCACGCTGAACCTGTCCGCCCCCATGGACTTCACCGCCGCGCCATCCTTGCCGCGCGGCTTCGACAACCTCACCGCCGACAGCGACCAGGACCAGGACGGAGACCTCCTCGGCCTGATGGAGCGCGGCGCTTCCTGGTAGCAGTGCAATGGCTATGTCCCGCATCCTCGGCCCCGACGGCCAGCCCATGACCATGCCCGACCTGCAGGAGCCGCAAACATCGCGGCTCCTGCACCTGCAAAACGAAATGCAGTCCCACCCCACGCGCGGGCTCACCCCCTCGCGCCTGGCGCGCATCCTCGACGCGGCCGAGCAGGGCGACCTGATCGCCCAGTTCGAGTTGTTCGAGGACATGGAAGAAAAGGACGGCCACATCGCCGCCGAGATGGGCAAGCGCCGCCGCGCCTGCGTACTGGAGTGGGACGTGGTGCCCGCCGATGGGGCCAGCGCGGCCGAGAAAAAGACGGCCGAGCAGCTCGGTGAGCTGATGTGCGAGATCCCGGACTTCGAAGACGTGGTGTTCGACCTGACCGACGCCATCGGCAAGGGCTACGTCTGCCTGGAGATCGAGTGGCACCGGCTGGAGGGCTACTGGGTGCCCAAGACCATCACGCACCGGCCGCAGACGTGGTTCACGCTGCACCGCGGCTACCGGCAGGAGTTGCGGCTGCGCACCATGGAGAACGTCGATGGCGCGCCCGGTGCGCCGCTGCAGCCCTTTGGCTGGATCACCCACGTGCACAAGGCCAAGAGCGGCTACCTGGAGCGCTCGGCCTTGTTCCGTCAATTGGTCTGGACGTACCTGTTCAAGAACTACAGCGTGGGTGACCTGGCCGAGTTCCTGGAACTGGTCGGGGTGCTGCGCCTGGGCAAGTACCCGCCCAACGCCAGCGAGAAGGAGAAGGCCACGCTGCTGCGTGCGCTTTCCGCCATCGGCCACAACGCCAGCGGCATCATCCCCGAGGGCATGCTGATCGACTTCCACGACGTGGCGCCCGGCGATCCGAAGGCATTCGCGCTCATGATCGATTGGTGCGAGAAGAATCAGAGCAAGGTTATCCTGGGTGGAACGCTCACGAGCGGCGCGGACGGTGCGAGCAGCACCAATGCCCTGGGCAACGTTCATAACGAAGTGCGCAAGGACCTACGCGACGGCGACGTGCGCCAGGCCAATGCCACCCTCACGCGCGATCTGGTCTATGCCATCGCTGCCATCAACGGCCTGGCACCGGGCGGCATGCGCCGCGCCCCGCGCATGCGGCTCAACGCCGAAGAGCGCGAAGACCTCGCGGCTTTCGCAACGTCTTTGCCCCCGTTGGTGCAAATGGGCCTGCGCCCGCCACAAGCCTGGGTGCACGAGAAACTGGGCATTCCCGTGGCCCAGGGCAATGAGCCGGTGCTGATGGCCCAAGGCCAGCCGCCATTGCCTGTGCTCCATCCCGTCGGCACCGCGGCCACCACCTCGCAAGTGCCAGGCGCTGCGGTGCCTGTGCCGATGCCGCCCTACCTGCAGATGCAACCGCAGTTGGCCGCAAGCGCCGCCCCGGTCGTGGCGGGTTGGATCGACCAGGTGCGCGAGCTCGTGCAGCGCGCGCAGTCCCTCGCGGAAATCCGCGACGGCCTCGACGCGCTGCTGCCTGGCATGGGCCTGCAACAGTACGCCGCCGCCATGGCCGAGGCCCTGCGCGCCGCCGAGCTCGCCGGCCGCTATGAGGTGCTGCAGGAGGCCGCCAATGCCAACCCCTGACATCGGCGGATTGGAGGCCCGTTGGCATGCTGCCGCCCCCGTCGCCCATCCTTGCGCCCCGACAGGCGCTGTAAACGCCTATAAACGGGTCTGCCGGGGGTCCGGTGGCTGATGCAGCCTACGGCAGTCTGCCGTTCCGCGAGCAGGCGGAATTCTTTCGCCGCAAACTCAACCTGCCCACCGATGGCTGGACCGACCTCTACAACAGCGGACACGATTGGTCCTTTGTCGTGGCCGGGGCCAACCGGGATGCAATCGTGGCCGACTTCCGCGCCGCGGTGGAGCGGGCCATCGCGGGCCAGTCCACGCTTGAGGACTTCCGCAAGGACTTCGACCGCATCGTGGCCACACACGGCTGGGACTACAACGGCGGGCGCAACTGGCGCAGCCGCGTGATCTACGACACCAACCTGTCAACCAGCTACGCGGCCGGGCGCTGGCAGCAGCTGCAGGCGGCACCTTACTGGCAGTACGAACATCAGGACTGGGTGGAGCACCCCCGGCCGATCCACGTGAGCTGGAACGGCCTCGTCTTGGAGAAAGGCGACCCTGCCTGGGAGGTCATGTTCCCGCCCAACGGCTGGGGGTGCCATTGCAAGGTGCGCGGGCTGTGGCTGCGCGACCTGGTGCGCCTGGGCAAGTCCGGGCCCGACCAGGCTCCAGCCTTCAAGTACGTCGATCGCATCATTGGTCAGCGCAGCCTCAACGGCCCGCGCACGGTGCGCGTGCCCGAGGGCATCGATCCGGGGTTCGAGTACGCGCCTGGCAGCGCGCGGTTGCGCAGCGCCATCCCACCCGAGCGTCCCGGCCCCCTGGTGCCTGGCGGTGCAGGCGGGCCCGGCGTTCCCAACCGCCGCCCGGTCGATCCCCTGCCACCGCCGCGGCTGCTGCCGGCCTCTGAGCTGCTGCCCGCGGGCCTGGACGCGCCCGCGTCCGTGGATGCCTTCCTGGGCGCATTGGGCGTGGAGCCCAGCGCCCCGGCCATCGTGCGTGACGTGATCGGCGAGCGCGTCGTGGTGGGCCGCGAAATGTTCCTGGAAGGCCAGGGCGCCCTGGAGGCCAACGGGCGCGGCTTGCCGCTGCTGGCCCGCGCGCTGCTGGACCCCGACGAGATCTGGACGCGGGTGGAATGGCTGCCCGCGCAGGAGCGCGCCGTGGTGCGGCGCCGGTACGTCGCGCGCTTCCTGGTCGAGGGCGAGCCCGCGCCGTCGCTGGCGGTGTTCGAGGTCGGCGCGGACGGCTGGAGCGGGGTCACCGTTTTGCAGGACGCCGCCCAGGCCGCGGACGATTGGCGCATCGGCGCGCTGCTGTACCGGCGCGAAGCGCTCTGACGAAAAGGAGAGAGACATGGCAGGCACCCAGATCACGATGACGGTGGAGGACCGGCTCGCCCGCGCCATGCTCGCGCGCCAGGCGCTGCCGTCCACCGGCCCGCTCGCCCCGCGGCTGGGCGAATACCTGCAGTCGTCCACGCAGGCACGCTTCAAAACGCAGACGGCCCCGGACGGCACGCCCTGGGCTCCGTTGAAACCCCGTTACGCCCGCCGCAAGAAGTACCACCAGGACAAGGTGCTGACCCTGCGCGGCTACCTGCGCAGCGGCATCCACTACCAGGTGGTGGATGACAACACCGTGGCGGTCGGCACCAACGCCAAATACGGCGCGATCCACCAGTTTGGCGGCGAGATCGACCAACCCGAGCGGGCCGCCACCGTGCGCTATCGCAGCGTGGCGGGCAAGGTGCTGTTTGCGGGCAAGAAGCACAAGACCGCTACGGAGCGGGCCGTGACGATCCCGGCGCACAAGGTCAAGATGCCGGCGCGGCCCTATCTGGGCATCAGCGCGGCGGACGATGCGGAGATTCGGGAGATCATCCGCGAGTGGGTGGTGGAGCGCAGCCTGGGGCGGTCGGTGTGACCCAAGCCCAGGCGTGGCAGGGTCGCGGCCAGGGGCTTGATGGCCGCCGATTGGGGGCGTTGCCAATCACAACAATTTTGCGGTGGCTTTGTAAGGGTCGCGCAAGGTCGCAGGGCGGTAATGCCCAGCGCTGGCGGGAGGCCGGCACGCTGCGGCACTGTGCCTGCGGCGTTTGCAGAAAAAGAACACCCATGCCCGACATTGCCCTTACCTGCCGCCGCGAAGGTTGCGGCACGCCCGTGGAGGTTTCCGACGCGGGCACCATCAGCCATCTCATGTTCAAGTTGCGCCAGCTCTATCGACAATCCACCCTGGCGGCGGATGAGGCGGCGCAGTACTGGGCGAACGTTGCCACCACCTCGGACAGTTCGCTCGCTCCGCTGGCGCATGTGCCCGGTGTGTTCGCGGCCCTCTGGACGCCGGATGTGGCGCCGACCACCGCCACCGTGCTGGGTGCAGCGGGTTACGGATTCGCTGCGCTGCCAAAACACCTGATTCACTTCACGACGACGGCGGGGGCAGCGGGCATTGCGCGCACGGGCGTCATCCACGCAAGCCGCGCCGGAGCGAATGGGGTTTTTGGCCCGGGCGTGTATATGGCGAGATTGGGTCCGCCATTGAACATGATGATCAAGGAAGTGGCGACAGTGCCCATTCATCTGCCCACACCGGCTGGCACGGTTCGCATCCTCCCTTACCTGGTCTATGTGCGCTGGGGCGGTCGCGGCCTCAAGATTGCGAAATGAAGTCTCGCGGATTCGCCTTCTACGCCCGCTGGTTCAGTGCCGTCTTCGCCTGGACCTGCTGGGCTCTTGCCTATTTCCATTCATGGTGGTGGCTGGTTCCGTCGCTCATTCCCTACGTTCTCTGCAACCGATTCCTTAGTGACAGTGAATCTGAAGCCAGGCATTCCAAGGTCTAGGACGACCGGGCGCAGTAGCCCGAGCACCGCTACTGCTGCGCGCCTCAGATAAGGTCCTGGTTCCCAAGACGCCACGCCCGCCGCCGCCGACCATGGCGGCATGCCTTCCCCCAACACCCACCGTAGCGCCATAGCCGTCGCCGCCTGCACCTTCGCCGTGCAGGCGGCGGGGGGCAATGGGCTCATGCGCCGGGTCCAGTTTTTCCCAGCAGGCGAGTTCCGCTCGGGCGACGTGCGGCCCGAGGAAGTGCCCGCCTGGCGCATCGACGCGGCCAGTGCCGCAGCCGTCATCCAGCGGTTCAACGCCCGCCAAAAGCCGCTCGTCGTCGATTACGAGCACCAGACCCTCCACAAGGAAAAGAACGGCCAGCCCGCTCCGGCTGCTGGCTGGCCGCGCTCGCTGGAATGGGTCGAGGGCGAAGGCTTGTTCGGCATGGTCGAGATGACGGCGCGCGCTGCTGCTGCCATCGACGGCAAGGAGTACCTCTACTTCAGCCCGGTCTTCACCTACTCGCAGACCGACGGCACCGTGCTCGAAGTCCGGATGGGTGCGCTCACCAACGACCCCGGCATCGCCGGCATGTCCCCGCTTTCCCTCGTCGCGGCCGCCACGGCTGCATTCCTGCCCTCTGATCCGGAGACCCCCGTGAACCCATTGCTCAAGGCCTTGCTGGCCGCCCTCGGCCTGCCCGAGAACACCACCGAGACGGCCGCCATGGCCGCTCTGACGGCCCTCGGCCCGCTGCAGCCCCTGCAGGCCCGCGCCAGCGTCGCCACCGCCGCCTGCACGGCCCTGAGCCTGCCTGCAGATGCCACGGCCGATGCCGTCACGGCGGCATGCACCGGCCTGCGCACGGCCAGCACGGCAGCAGTGCCCGACCCCGCCAAGTACGTGCCGATCTCTGTCGTCACCGACCTGCAGACCAACCTGGCCGCGCTCACGGCCCGCCAGCAGGCCGCCGACATCGACGCCGCCGTCGCCCCCGCGCTGGCCGATGGCCGCCTGCTGCCCGCGCAGGAAGCGTGGGCGCGCGACCTCGGTAAATCCAACCTGGCCGCCCTCACGAGCTACCTGGGCACCGCGCAACCCATCGCGGCCCTGACCTCGACCCAGACGGGCGGCCTCCCTCCGGCTGGCACCGCCAAGGGCAATGCGCAACTGTCCAAGGACGAGCTGGCCATCTGCACTGCCATGAACCTGACGCCCGAGCAATACAAGGCCGGCGCCGCAGTGGCCGCGGCCTGATCCGGGCCCGCCCCTCACCCATCCAGGAACCACCATGGCAGCACTCACCCAAGACCGCAACACCCTGCGCCGCGACGGGACGCTCATCGAGCCGCCCGTCGCCGCCAACACGCGCATCTTCACCGGCGCACTCGTCGCCATCAACGCGGCCGGCCTGGCCGTGCCGGGCAGCACCGCCGCCACGCTCAAGTGCGCCGGCTCGGCCCTGACCTTCGCCGACAACACCCTGGGCATTGCCGGGGCCATCCGCGTGCGGGTAGACAAGCGGCCCGCGCGCTTTGCCAACAGTGCCGCCGCCGATGCGATCACGCTCGCCGACCTCGGCGGCGACTGTTTCATCGTGGACGACCAGACCGTCGCCAAGACCAACGGCGGCAACACCCGCAGCCGCGCCGGCAAGGTGTTCGACGTGGACGCCGATGGCGTTTGGATCGACTTCCGCTGATCGCAACCCTGTTTCAACCGGAGCCATCCAGACCATGCAGATCAATCACAGCAACCTCGCCATCCTGAACCAGGCGTTCAGCGGCGCCTTCCGCGGCGCGTTGACCTCGGCCACGCCCATGTGGGACCAGGTCGCCACGATGGTGCCCAGCACCACGGCGGAAAACAAATACGCCTGGCTGGGCAAGATCACGCGCTTTCGTGAGTGGATCGGCGAGCGCCAGATCCAGAACCTGGCCCTGCACGACTACGCCATCAAGAACAAGACGTTCGAGAACACCGTGGGCGTGCTGCGCGAGGAAATCGAAGACGACCTGTACGGCATCTACACGCCCGTGATCCAGCAGCTCGGGCAGGACGCAGCGCAGCACCCTGACGAGATGGTGTTCAGCCTGCTCAATGCCGGCTTCACCACGCAGTGCTACGACGGGCAGTACTTCTTCGACACCGATCACCCGGTCGGCGCGCCGGGCTCGCAGGTCAGCGTCAGCAACTTCCAGGGCGGCACGGGCACGCCGTGGTACCTGCTGGACACCTCCAAGGTCATCAAGCCCATCCTGTACCAAAAGCGCCGCGACTACGCCTTCACGTCCAAGACCAACCTGACGGACGAAAACGTGTTCAGTCGCAGGGAATTCGTCTGGGGCGCCGATGGCCGCGGCAACGCGGGCCTGGGCCTGTGGCAACTGGCGTACGCCAGCCGCGAACCGCTCGATTCGCAGTCCTACGCCGATGCGCGGGCCTCCCACCAATCGCAAAAGGGCGACAACGGCAATCCGCTGGTCATTCAGAGCAAGGTGCTGCTGGTGCCGCCCAACCTCGAACAAGCGGCCCTGCAGGTCGTACAGGCCGAGCGCTTGGCCAACGGCGCCACCAACGTCATGCGCAACCTGTCCACCGTGGTCGTTTGCCCCTGGCTGACGGCCTGACCCCGGGCGACTCACTTCCCCCACCTCGGAGCACCACATGGCTACCAAGCAAAACAGCACCACCCGCCGCGGAGCGCAGCGCGCCGCGTCCGCCGTCTCCAAGCCCGAAGGCACTGCCGGCAAGGGCCTGGCCGTGACGCCCAAGGTCGCCGGTTTCCGGCGCGCCGGCTACGCCTTCCCGGACGGCGAAACGGTCATCCCGCTCGATGAACTGGACGACCGCCAGTACGAGCAACTCACCACCGAGCCGATGTTGGTCACCTACCTGAAAGACATCGAAGCGGCGCCGGCTGCCGACGCGGCCACCTGACAACCGCCAGCGAAGCGAACGGGCGCAAGCCCTCACCGCCAACCTCTCAGCCGGGGCTGGATAACGGGACATATGTGGACGAAAGCCCCGGCAATCGAATTTCTCATATGCCTTACATCACCACCGCAGAACTGGCCGAACGTCCCGGCGCCCGCGAGATCGCGATGGTGGCCAGCACCCAGACGCACCCTGTCCGCGACGAAGCGCTGATGGACGCCACCCTGCGCGGCGCCGACCGCAGCGCCTGGACGGCCGAGCAGATCGCCGCGGCTGATGCGGCCCTCAAGCGCGTGCAGGACGCCTTGGCCGAGGCCGGCGCATTGATCGACGGCTACCTGGTACAGCGCGGCTACGCGCTGCCGCTGCAGCTGCCTCCCACCAGCACCGGCAAGAGCGTGCTGACCTCCTGGGCCCGCGCCATCGCCCGCTACCTGCTCAACCAAAACCGGGTCACCGACGAATCCAAGGACCCCATCGCCCGCGACTACCGCGAAGCGCTCAAGATGCTTGGCCTGCTGGCCCAGGGCAAATTCAGCCTGGGCGCGGCGGACCCCGAAGCCGCGGCCAACACGGCCAGCACCGACGTGCGCTTCGATGGCGATGCCCCCGTGTTCGGCCGCCAGCAACTGCGGTACTTCCGGTAATCGGCCATGGAAGTGCAGCACTTCGTCACCCGCCTGCAGGAGCGGCTCCAGTCTCTGCAGCTGCGCGAGATCGACGCAGCCGCGGGCCTGGATGCCGCCATGCGCGGCAACTTGGCCGCGCCGGCCGCCTACGTCATTCCGCTGTCCGAACGCGCCACCGAGTTGCCCCACACCGGCCCCCTTGACCAGCTGGAGCGGCGGGTCATCGGCGTGCTGTACGTCATCGACACCCGCGCAGCCACCGGTGGCGCCGGCCTCGTTGACCTGGCGACCGTGCGGGCGGCCACCAAGCAGGCCCTCATCGGCTGGACCCCCGACGAAACCACTGGCGAGCCGGTCGTTTTCCTGGGCGGCGAGCTGGTCCAGATGGAAGGCGACGGTCGCCTGGTGTGGAGCGACGAATTCCTTGAAACCGGCTACTACAGGAGCAACCCATGAGCAAGCCCAATGCCAAAGACCCAACCCCTTCGGGCCCCGCCGCGGACGGCGGCACGCCATCGACCGCGCCGGCCCCGGCCGCCAGCGGAGACACCGGCAACAGCCTGGCCGTGGTTCAGCCCACGCCGGCCGGCGCCAGCACCGAGGCGCCGCCGCCCGCGCCGGGCCCCGATGACTTCCACGGCCACGGCGGCTTCTACACCGTGATCGCGGGCCAGCGCCAGCTCGTGGAGCGCACCCAGACCACGCCACCCCCTGAAACCCAAAAGGAGCCGCAGCCATGAGCGATCCCAAATTCATGCGAAAGCTGGCCATCCTCGTGGCCGTCGAGCAAATCGTAGGCACCTTCGTGGTGCCCGTCGCTGCCAATGCCATCGAGGTCAGCGACGTGACGCTGACACCGATCGAAGGCGACGAGGTGGAGCAAGGCATCGTGCGGCCGTACTTCGGCGCCTCCGAATCCACGCTGGTGACCGAGTACCGCAAGATCGCGTTCAGCGTGGGCTTTGCCGGCGTGGCCGCCAAGGGCGACATTCCCGGCTGGGCGCCGCTCATGCGGGGGTGCGCCGCGCGCGTCACCAACACGCCCGCGCCGGATGCCGACGCCAAGACGGTGTTCGATCCGGTCACCGATGGCATCGAGAGCGTCTCGATCTACGCCGTGATCGACAAGACCCTCTACAAGATGGCCGGCTCGCGGGGCAACTGCAAGGCCACGGTGGATGCCAAGCAAATCCCGAAGTGGCAGTTCGAGTTCACCGGCTCGTTCGTTCCGGTGGAAGACCTGGGCGCCATGCCCGCAACGGTGTTCACGGGGTTCCAGCGACCGCTGGGCGTGAACAAGGCCAACACCACCGCCATGTTCGCCGGCATCGCCGTGGCCGCGAGCTCGTTCCAGTTCGACTTCGGCTGCCAGGTCGTCAAGCAGGACTTGATGAACGTGGACAGCACCGAGATCACCGGGCGCAACGCCACGGGCTCGATCACGTTCCGCAACACCACTGTTGCGGAAAAGAACTGGATCGAGCTCGCACGCAAGGGCGAGAAGGTGCCGCTGCTCATCAAGCACGGCCAGGCCGCGACCAACACGGTCTCCCTCTCGGTTCCCAACGCCCAGGTGGGCAAGCCCACCTTCGCCGACCAGGACGGCATCCAGATGATCACCGTCCCCTTCCGCGGCATCCCCAGCAGCGTCGGCAACGACGAGTGGTCGATCACCACCTGAGCCCGCGCTCCTCCATTTCCCTCCCCGCAATCTCGTTTCAAGAAAGTCCTGTTCCATGACCATCGTGCTCGCCTCCGCCGCTTACTGGGCACCCGCCCGCTACACCCTCGTCGGCGATGACGCCAAGCCCTGCCACGTCGATTTCCGGGTGCGCTTCAAGCGCCTGAAGCGCTCCGAGCGGCAGGCCCTGGAAGACCAGCTGACCAAAAAGGAAATCGACGACAAGGTGTTCCTCGACCGGGTGCTGACGGATTGGGAACTCAAGGACGTGCGGGGTCAGGCGGTGCCCTACACCGAAGCCACGCGCGCCGATCTGGTGGAGGACTGGGACGGGTTCGAGGTCGCCTTGGTGCAGGCCTTCTTCGATGCCGGGCGCAAGTCGCGGGAGGCGGCCGAGATCGAAAAAAACTCCGCCGCGCCGTCCGCAACCACTGCCTAAGCGACGGCGCACAAGCGCCTGCAGATGAAGCGGAGGACGCCGATCTGCGGGCCCAGTGGGCGCGACTCGGCGTGGACCCCGAGCAGGCCAGGCAGGCCAACGCAGAGGCCGGCGTGGCCCCCGAGTCGGACGAGGTGGTCGAGCTCTCGCCGCGGGAATGGCGAGCCTGGGAAGTGTTCGGCGCCGTGCGGACCAACTGGCGGATCGTCGCCACCTGGGGCGCCGTGCATTACGAGGGCATCGACTACGGATCGCTGCAGGCCGCCATGCAGATGCTCGGCACGCCGCAGAAGCGCCGCAGCGAGGTGTTTTGGATGGTGCGGGTCATGGAAGACGAAGCCCGTAAGTGGCTCAACAAGCGGTAACCAGGAAAGAAGACGGCACCCATGGGACAAAACGAATTCGCGGTATCTGTGGAACTGCGCGCCAATGCGCAGCAGTACACCGCCGAGTTCAAGGGCGCCGGGCAGACCGCACAGGAGTTCGCCGCGCAGGTCGCGTCGAGCTCGACCACCGCCGCCACCGCGGTGCAGTCGGCGGCCAAGGAGGCCGGCACCCTCGGCCAGGTCACCTCCGCCGCGGCCGGCCAGGCGGCGCAATCGCTGCAGGCCACCGTGTCCCCAGCCCAGGCCGTGGGTGCCGCCCTGCAGGGCGTGGGCGACAAGGCCACCACCGCCCTGGGCCAGGCCGCGCAGGCCGGCAAGGTGGCCCAGGCGTCCATGGCCCAGGTGGGGGCCGCGTCCACCAGCACGGGAGCCGCGGTGCAAGCTGCCGCCGCCCAGGTCGGCACGCTGGGCCAGGCCGCGCAGACGGCATCCAACCAGACCGCCGCGGCGCTGCAGGCCACCGTGCCTGCAGTGCAGGCCGTTGGCACCTCCCTGCAAGGCGTAGGCGACAAGGCAACCAGCGCCATGGGCCAAGTGGCCCAGTCCGGCCAAGTGGCGCAGGCCTCCGTCGCCCAGGTTGCGGCAGCATCCACCAGCGTGGGCGCCGCGGTGCAAGCCGCCGCCGCCCAGGTCGGCACACTGGGCCAGGCGGCCCAGACGGCATCCACCCAGACCGCCGCGGCCCTGAAATCCACCATCCCCCCGGCGCAGGCCCTGGGCTCGGCCATGCAGAGCATGAGCGCCGCGACGGGAATGGCCGAGGCCAAGACCCAGCAGCTGGGCATGTCGGCGCGCGCCACCGCGGCGGCCCTGCGCGGAGTGCCCGCGCAGATCACCGATATCGTGGTCTCCCTGCAGGGCGGCATGTCGCCCATCACGGTCCTGATGCAGCAAGGCGGGCAGCTGCGCGATATGTTCGGCGGCATCGTGCCGGCCGCCCGGGCGCTGGGCTCGGTCGTGCTGAGCATGGTCAACCCGTTCACCCTCACGGCGGGCGCGGTGGCGGTGCTGACCTTCGCGTACCTGAGCGGCAAGGGCGAGGCGGACGGCTACACGCGCTCGATCGCGTTGTCCGGTAACGCAGCCGGCACCACCGCCGCGCAGATGCAGCAGGCCGCCAAGGCCGTTTCCGATTCCGTGGGCACCCAGCGGGAAGCCTCCCGTGTGATTGCCGAGCTGGGCGAATCGGGCAAGGTGGCCGGCTCGGACCTGCAGCGCTTTGCGGAAACCACGATCCGCATGGAGCGCGACGTGGGCGTGGCCGTCAAGGACACGGTCAAGGCGTTTGTCGAGCTCGGCGAAAAGCCCGTGGAGGCGTCGATCAAGCTCAACGAGCGCCACAACTACCTCACCAAGGCGGTGTACGACCAGATCAAGGCCCTGCAGGAACAAGGCCGGGTGACCGAGGCCGCCACGGTCGCGCAGCAGGCCTACGACCAAGCCATGGCTCGGGTGGCGGACACCATGCAAGGCCGGCTGGGTTTTCTGGAGCGCGCCTGGCGCGGCCTGGGCGACTCGGCCAAGTGGGCCTGGGACAAGATGCTCGGCGTCGGCCGTGACGACACGATGCTCACCCAGTTGGACAGCAAGCGCGCTGACCTGGCCGACCGCATGCAGCGCGGCCCGCTGAACGAAGGTGTGCGCAGCAACTGGGAAAAGGGCAACGCGCGCTTGCGCGAAGAGATCGGCCTCCTGCAGGAGCAGGAACGCATGATGAAGCGCGGAGCCGAGGCCCAGGCCCAGCGCGCCGCGAACGAGCGGCTGTACATCGAGTGGGACAAACAGGGCGATGCCTTCCGCAGCAAGGCGGCCAAGCGCGACGAAGAGATTCGCAAGGCCGAGGCGGAGGGGCAGCAGCTACTTACCTTGGGCCTCATCACCGAGGCCGGCCTGCGCGAGCGGCTGGCGGCGATTCGGGAGAAGTACAAGGACCCCAAGGCCGCGGGCGGCATCTCGGCCACCGATGGCCAGGTGGCCGCGCTCAATGCCCAGCTGGACGCGGCGCGGGCCTATTACCAGCAGCTGGTGACCAACGGCGCCCAGGCCGATGAACTCAACGCGGGGGAGCGCGAATCGCTGCGCCTGGCCGAGCAGATCAAGCTGGCCACCGATGCAAAGACCGTCGCCAAGCTCAGGGAGATGCAGGCGACGGCGGATGCGCTGGGCGTGCAACTGCGCACCAATGAGGGACTCAAGGGCTCCATCGCTGCGCAGGAATCACAGATCGATGCGAACTACAAAGACGCGCAATCGATCAGGGAACGCGCCCTGCAGCAGGAAGCGGCCAATTCGGTGTACGGCAAGAGCAAGACCGCCATCGAGGCGGTGACGCTCGCAACGCTGGAGAACAGGCTTCGGGAGGCGGAGAACTCCGACAAATTCAATCCCCGGTTCGTGGCGAGTCTGCGCGAGAAGACCGCGGCTCAGAGGGAATACGTCGCAACGCTCCAGGACGGCGACGGCAAGGCCGGCATGGCCCGTGCCGAGGAAATGCTGCGCTCTGCGCAGGAGCTTGCCCAGGTCTATGCGGACGAGCTGGCGCTTTCCGGCATGACCGCCCTGGAGCGGGAAAAAGTCGTTGCCCAGCGCCAGATCGAACTGAAATACGCCAAGGCACTGGCGGAGGTGGAGCGGTCGAGCGCCTCCGAGGAAAGCAAGGCGGAACAGCGGGCCATCTTCGAGCGAGCCAAGCGCACGGAGAGCGAAGCGGCTGCAGCCAAGATCATCCAGGCGGACTGGGCGAAGGGCTCCGACGAGATCAATCGCAGCCTGACCGATGCCCTGATGCGCGGCGCCGAGGCCGGCAAAGGTTTCTTCCGCAATCTCGCGGACAGCACGAAGAACATGTTCGACACGCTGGTGCTGCGCCCGGTCATCAGCGCCATCATGCAGCCCGTCTCTCTGGTCATCAACGGCGTGGTGGGCAGCGCTCTCAACAGCCTGGGCCTGGGTGGCGGCTCTGGCGGCGGCGCGATGGGCCTGCTGAACAACGCGGGCTCGCTCATGTCCATCGGCTCCGGTGCCACCCAGTTGATGGCCGGCTACCAGGGCGCGTCCCTCGCCGCGGGCCTGGCCGGGCCCACCACGGCCGGGGCCACCGGGATGATGGGCGTCGGCAACATGCTGGCCGCCGTGCCGGGCTGGGGCTGGGCGCTCGCGGGCATCGCGGCCCTGGCCGGCCTGGCCAGTTCGTTCAAGGGCGAAACGAGGACCGGGGGCCAGTTCGGCGTGGCCTTCGACGGCTCGGTCACCAACAACCGCCGCGGCCAGTCGTACACCTATGTCGGGCAACAGTACGACCGCGATTTCTCCGGAGGCCAGCGCATCGGCCTCACGGACGGCGAGGCCTACCGCCTGGAAGGCGACAAGGTCAACGACGAGGACACGATCCGCCAGGCCATCTCCGGTACCGCCAAGGGCATCAATGAGATGCTCAAGGGCATCGGTAGCGCCGTCCGCCTCACGGACTTCTTCGGCGGCTTCGAGACAAGCTCCAAGGACCGGGGCGGCAACTACGTCGGCGGCAAGCTCAGCAACGGCGCCTCATTCGGGGAAAGCGGCGAAGGCGACAACTACGCGGGCACCCTCTACGAGGTGTTTTCGACGCGCAGCCCGGACTACAAGACCGCCGTCGAAAACTTCTCGCTCGATCTCAAGCAGTCGGCGATCCAGGCGCTCCAAAAGGTCACCGATGGGCCCGAGGTGATCCGGAAGATGGTTGATGGCAAGAACGCCGAGGCCATGACATCCGAGGCCGTGGACCAGCTGCTGACGGCCATCAACACGCAGATCGCGGGCGTGAATGCGTTCAAGGATGCCGTCAACGCCATGGGCCTCACCTCCCTGGCGGATATGAGCTTCGATGCGGCCTCGGGCATCGCGGAGTTGAGCGGTGGCTTCGAGCAGCTGCAGGGCCGCCTGTCCAGCTACTACGCCAACTACTTCTCGGAGGAAGAGCGCCGGGCCAACGCCCAGCGGATGATGGCCGAGCAGCTCGCCTCGTTGGACCTCACGTTGCCGGACATCAACGCCGACGACGCCCGCGCCCAGCTGCGCGCCATGATCGAGGCACAGGACGACAGCACCGAAGCCGGCCGCAAGGCCATCGCCATGCTGCTGGCGCTGGAAGGCACCTTCGCCAGCGTCACGGTGTCCGCCGAAGAGGTGGCGCGCCGCAATGCCGAGCGCCAGGCGCAGATCGCGGACAAGGGCCGCGACCTGGAACAGCGCCTCTTGATCGCGCAGGGCAAGGACCGCGAGGCCCTGGACTTGCGCCGCCTGCAGGAGTACTACGCACTGCTCAATCTCAATCCCGCGCTCGCAGCGATGGTGATCGAGATCTACAAGGCCGAGGACGCTGCGGAGGCAGCACGAAAGGCCGAAGAGGAACGCCGCCAGGCCGAGGAAGCCCGCACCGCAGCCACCGACAAAGCCTATGCGGTGTTGGAGAAGTCCATCAGCGCGGCGCAAGAGGCCGTGCAAGCCGAGATCGAGTTGCGCGAGGCCCGGGTGGCGTCGGCCAAGGAACTGGTCGAGCTCGCCCGCAACCAGGCGCGCGAACTGCGCGGCCAGGTCGCGGCCACCGCCGCCCTGCAGGCCGCCGAAGGCAATGCGGCGATCGACCAGGCCCTGGCCGCGCTGCGCTCGGGCCAGCGTGCCAACGAGGGCGGCAAGCTCGCCGAGGCGATCACCGCGGCGCGGGGAGGCATCACGGAGCGCGCCTTCACGAACCGCCTGGACTACGAGGCGGCCCAGCTCATGCTGGCCAACAAGCTGGACACCATGGGCGACCTCGGCCAGGCGCAGCTGTCCACCGAAGAATTGCTGCTCAATGCCAGCAAGGCCGAGGCCGATCGCCTGGACCAGCTGCTCAAGTCCAACAAGGACGCCCTGGACATTGCGCGTGGGCAGTACATCGGCATCCTGGACACCGCCACGGCCGTGCGCAACTTCCACGCGGCCCTGGTCACCGAAAAGCCCGGCGCCACCGTGCCCACCAGCGGATCGAACTCCGGGGGCGCTGTCTTCGGCGGCACGAGTGGCAACAGCGGCGATGGCACGACCCCTGCGGCCCAGGCCCGGTACGTCGACCTTATGTACTTGGCAACCGCCGGGGTGGGACGGTCTCCGATCACCGACAAGACACTGATCGCCCGCCTGGATTCCCTGGCCCCGACCTACCACTCCTTCGACGGCACCGAGGACCTGGCGGGCCTGATGGCGGCGATGGAAGCCAAGGGCGCCACGTTGCGGGACATGTCGCGCTTGAGTGGGTTCTGGGAGGCTGACTGGGCGAAGGTCCAGGCGCTGGTGGGCTCCAACCTGCCCGCGTTCGATGTGGGCATCAACCGCGTGCCCTACGACATGCCCGCCCGCATCCACAAGGACGAGTTGGTCCTGCCGGCGCGGTTCAACCCGTTCAACCCGGGCGCCTCCACGCCCTGGGGCACCGGCAGCAACGCGGACGTGGTGGCGGCGATCGGAGCGCTGCAGAGCCAGAGCTATGCACTGCAGCGCGAAATGCTTTCGTCCATCAAGAGCGTGGACAGCACCGTGCGCAAGCTCGATGCCATCGGCATCAAGCAGCGGACCACAGAGACAACAGGAGTCACGGCATGAGCGAGCCGCAGGGTTACACGCGCGGGATGGGGTTCATCGCCCCGATCGCTTTCACGTTGGCCAACATGGTCATCAACGTGGCGGCCAGCACCTTGCCGGCCTGGGCTGCAGCCACCAGCTACGCCAGCGGCGTGCAGGTCATCGATGGCGCCAGCCGCATCATCTACCGCAGCCTCAAGGACAACAACGTCGGCAACGTGCCGGCATTGAGCGGCACCACGAGCGCGGGCGCCTGGCAGGCCATCGGCGTGGAAGAACGCCTGCGCATGTTCGACGCATCGCTGGGCTCGTACACCGAGCGCGCCGACATGATCGAGGTGCAACTCAAGCCTGGCCGGGTCATCACCGACCTTGCGCTTTTCGGGGTGCGGGCCACGTCCGTCCAGGTGGTGATGATCGACGCCAATGACGGCCAGGTCTTCGACTCGGGGGACGTCTCCATGCTGCGCCCCTCGGGCAATTCGCACTGGGGGTACTTCTTCAACCCGATCGAGCGCGACGAGCGCCTGTTGATTTCTGGGCTCCCAGCCTATACGCAGGCCACGACCATCGTCCGCATCAAGTCGCCCGGCGCGATCGCGCGGTGCGGCGAGATCGTGGCAGGCCGGGCTGTGTGGCTGGGCAACACGTACTGGCGGCCGTCGATCGGCTTCGACGAGTTCGGCGAAAAGAAACGCGATGCCTGGGGCGGCTGGATGGTCACCGATGGCGCCTATTCCGACTGGATGAAGCTGCAGGTGCTGGTGCAGGGCACCCAGTACGAGCGCACCCGCTCCCAGGTCGTGGCGTTCCGCAAGCGCCCGATCGTCTGGATCGGAGCGCGTGGCGTCACTGCCCTGATGACCTACGGATACCTCATGGGGTTTGAGCAAGTGCTGGTGACCCATGGCATCTCGGACTGCAACCTCACCATCAATGGACTGGAGATCACCACATGATTTTGACGCCGCCCCCGGGCGACCCTGCTGTCGCTGCAGACATTCCCTCTCGGCGCAACGACAGCCAGGAGGTTTTCGACCTCAAGAGCGACAACTACATGGCGTGGCTGGCCGGCTTCCGCAACTGGCTGGCCTCGTTCCGGACGTGGACCGTGACGGCCCGCGATGAGGTCAACCAGTTGCGCGCCGCCACCGATGCGGTCGCCCAGGACGCAGCCGCCGCCAGCGCGAGTGCCATGGCGACGGCGGGCTTCAAGGGCGCCTGGGCGAACCTGGCCGGCCCGCTGGCGCCGCCTGCCAGCGTCTTGCACGACCAGCAAATCTGGCTCCTGAAAGTGCCTGTAGCCGACGTGCAGGCCCACGTGCCGGGCGTGTCCGCCAACTGGCTCCCGCTAGACCAGGCGGGCGCGCAGCCAGCCCTGCGCAACCGGCTCATCAACGGCAATTGCGCGCAGGCGCAACGCGGCAGCAGCTTCACTGGCGCCACGGTGGCCACGGGCAACTACCCTGTGGATCGACTGACGTTCACGGGCTCATCCACGACCGCTGTCGTCACGTTGGAGCAAGGCATTGACGGCCCAGAGGCCGGGCTGCGCCGCAATGCCCGGGTGACGGTCACGACGGCCGACGCTGCCATGACCGGGGCCAAGTCGGCAGGGCTGCAGCAAGTGATCGAGGGCTACAACATCGCCGACTTGTTCGGCGTGACCTTCACCGTGACGTTCATGGTGCGGTCCGCGAAAGCCGGCGTGCACTGCCTGGCCTTGTTCAATGCCAGCTTCGATCGTTCCTTCGTGGGCGAATACACGGTCAACGCGCCGAACACGTGGGAATCCAAGGCCGTCACGGTCTTCGGCGGCTTGCCCACCACTGGGGGCTGGAATACGACCAACGGGGCGGGGCTGTATGTTCGCTGGGGCCTTGGCGTGGGTGCGACCTACCAAACCCAGGCCGGCGCCTGGCGCGAGTCGCTGTACCTGGGTTCGCCGAACCAGGTCAACTGCCTCGACACGGCGGGGAATGTCTTCGCGATCACCGGCTTTGAGCTCAAGCGCGGCTCGTTTGCCAGCCGCTTCGAACACCGGCCGCACTCCCTGGAACTCGACCTGTGCAAGCGCTACTACGAACAGCTCAACAACGCCAACGGCTACACGTATGCGGTGGGGATGGTCCCCAACAACAACCAGGTGTGGGTGCCTCTCAACTACTCAGAAAAACGCGCATCGCCGACCCTCACGTTTCCCGGCGATATCGATAAATACCAGTTCCAACTGGGCGGCGGCACTGCGTCGTGCACGGCCCGACCGTTCGTCAGCTCCGCGGGGGTCAAGTCCGCTTTCGTGATCCTCCCGAGCACCAGTGCCGGGCTGGCAAGCGATAGCAAGGCTTGCCTTGCGCTGCTTTCGGGCAATGCGCGCATCGAAATTTCTGCGGAGCTGTGACCATGGCCGCCTACCAACTCACCGACACCGCCATCGTGATCCGCACGGACGATGGGGCGTGTATCCCTCCTGACCTGGAAAACCGTGACTACGTGGCCTACCTGGCTTGGTGCGACGAGGGCAACGATCCCGCCCCCTACGTGCCGCCCGTGCCGGTTGTGCGGGTGCCCGAGGAGGTCTCGATGGGCCAGGCCCGCCTGGCGCTCTACGAGCACGACAAGCTGGCCGCCGTGGAGGCCTTGCTCAATGCCATGCCCGAGCCCGCGCGGACAAGGGCGCGCATCGAATGGGACTACCGCCCCACGGTGCGCCGGGACAGCCCCCTTGTCGCTCAACTGGGCGCGGCCCTCGATCTGGACCTGGATGGCCTGTTCCTGCATGCCGCCACGCTGTGACCCGAGGCGAGGTGAGGCAACACTAAAAGACGGGCGACCCCTGCCGGTGCGGTAACACCGGCAGGAGCCCCAACCTGCAGAACGAGCCTGCAAGCCGACAAGGCCCGCCACTCCGCGCGGAGTGCGGCGAGTCTATCGGATGTTTCAACCGTAGAAACTGGCTTGCAATGAATGAAATCCGCTGCGGCGCCTGCCGCCGCAAACTCGGTGAGGGCGAATACACCGTCCTCGCCATCAAGTGCCCCCGCTGCGGGGCCATGAATCACCTGAGGGCCGCGAGCCCCCCATCCGAGCGCCAGGGAGCGCCCAACGACGAAAGCGTTATGCATGTCGCAAGGCACCTTGGCTGCACCCAGCAGCCGCACACCGGCCACCATGGCCTCATCGCCCCTTGTGGGCAGTCTGTTTGCAGGGATAGGAGGGTTTGATCTTGGATTCGAACAAGCGGGATACACCACGGCCTGGCAGGTCGAAATCGAGCCGCACTTGCGCGAGGTGCTCGCGCTGCGCTTCCCGCACGCCCGGCAGTTCGCCGACGTGCGCGAGGTCGGCGCCCACAACCTCAGCCCCGTCGACGTGCTCATCGGCGGCTTCCCATGCCAGGACGTGTCCAGCATGGGCGCACGCGCCGGCCTCGCCGGCAACCGCACCGGCCTGTTCTGGGAGGTCTGCCGCATCGTCGAGGAAATACGGCCCCAGTGGCTGGTCCTTGAAAACGTCGTTGGCCTGCTCACTAGCAATGGTGGGCAAGACTTTGGCGTCGTCCTCCAGGCCCTTGCCGACCGGGGGTATGTGGGATGCTGGCGGGTGCTTGATGCTCAGTATTTCGGAGTCGCCCAGCGTCGCCGCCGGGTTTTCCTGGTCGCTGGTCTTGGACGACAACCCCCCGCTGGGCTGCTTTCTGATGCCGCGCCAGTGGACGCAATACCTGGCACGCTTGGCCCGCAGCAAGAGTCACGGCCAGCGGATGGATGGCCTGCCAATTGTCTCTTGGCCAAGAATGCAGCCAGCCTCATCGGTATCGGTTGCGAGAATCTCGTCTGTCACCGAGGCGGACGGGGTGCGATGGTTGAGCGGGCCGGAGTGTCTGAAGCTACAGGGCTTCCCTTCGGACTGGATGCGACCGATCACCGAGAGGTTCGGGCGGCCGGAAACGCGGTCTGTGTTCCCGTGGCCCGGTGGATCGCCGAGCATCTGAGGGCGACCATATGATCCAAAGCCGCACGATCGGCCCGGCCACCTTGTACCTGGGGGATGCGCTGCAGGTGCTGCAGGAACTGCAGGAGCCGGTGGATGGGCTCGTAACCGATCCGCCTTACAGCAGCGGAGGACTGGTGCGGGGCGACCGCATGCAGTCCCCCTTGTCCAAATACATCCAGAGCGGCCCGGCACAGCAAGCCGCCCACAATGTCCATTTCGGCGGCGACAACCGGGATGCGCGCAGTTGGGCCTTTTGGGTGTCGCACTGGATGACGCTGGCCCTGGCCAGGGTTCGACCAGGCGGCTATGCGATGGTCTTCACTGACTGGCGCCAGCTACCGTCTCTGACCGACGCATTTCAGGCCGGCGGTTTTGTCTGGAGAGGCTTGATTCCGTGGGACAAGACGGACTCGGCGAGGGCGCCCCACAAAGGCTACTTTCGCCATCAATGCGAGTACGTGGTGTGGGGAACAAACGGACCCCTGAGCCCAGCAACGCATGGTGGTCCCTGGCCCGGCATGGTGCGCGAGCGCGTCAACCCCCGCGAGAAGCACCATTTGACTGGCAAGCCCCTCGGTGTGATGGACAGCTTGGTCCAAGCGATACAGCCTGGCGGTCTCGTCCTGGACCCCTTCATGGGGAGCGGCTCGACTGGTGTTGCCGCGATCCGGCGCGGTCAGCGGTTTATCGGTGTCGAGCAGTCGCCGCACTACTTCGAGGTGGCGTGCAACAGAGTGGAGGATGAACTCCGAGCGACAATCGCCGCAACGTAATTCCTTTGCACCGGGTGAAACGTCAAAGGCTCCGAGTTATCACAGCTCGGAGCCTTCAGTTTTCGCGGCGCGCTTCAATCGCCATGCTGGATGAATAGTTGCTCGCCCGCCCGTACATGCCGCGGTTGAGTGGCACCCCGTCGTACTGCACCGTGGTCAGGTCGTAGCCGCGCGAATAGATGTACTTGCCGCCCTGCGGGCTTTGCGCCAGCGTGATGCCGGTGGTGCTGGCGAGCGCGTCGTAGACCGAGGTGATGTTCTGCTCGTCCATCAGCTGGCGCGTGACGACGCTGATCGACTGGGGAATGTCCTTGAGCGCCTGGGCGCCCTTGCCCACCGTGACGGCGCGCGTGGTGTACGAGCCCGTGTGCTCGGTCGCCACCGGACGCTCGGCCTGGGCCGATACCGTCACGGGCGCGAGCGTGGCCGTGCCTGCGCCTTGCGGCACGCGGCGCACGACCACCGAGGTGCCTTCGATCTCCGCGAACAGCCCGCTGCCCGCCAGCAGGCGGTTGAGGGCCTCGCGGGCGGTGAGGCGCCCTTGCACGGCCGGCGCCACCTTGCCCTCCACCAGTGCGGGCTGCACCATCAGCTCCAGGCGCGCCTGCCGCGCCAGCGCATCCAGGGCCTGGGCCAGGGGCTGGGCCGCGATGCGGATGTCCACCGGCACGGATGCCGCAGCCTGCGCACCGGCCCCCGGCTGGGCATGGGTGGGCAAGGCGCCCAGCGCCAGGGCGGCCGCCACGGCCAACGGGGCAGGATGGAAACGAAAACGGGACATGCGAACGATCTCCGGAAGGTTGGGAATAAGAAGCCTTCTCAGGTAGACGCATGGCTTGGTAAAACCCCAACCTGGGTTTTGCGCTTTTTTTCGAAAGGCGATTCAGTGGCTTGTCCCCGGGGTCGGACCGCACGTGCGCGCACGCCTGGCGCAAGGCCGGCTCAGTGCGCCCCGACGATTTCGGTGTGCGGCGCCTCGCCCTGCAGGCGCACCGGCAGCACCTTGGGCAGCGCCTGCCGGAAGTTGTCCAGGCGGCGCGGGTCGAAGGTGCCGGTCATGCGCAGCGCGCCCACGGCCGCATCGCGCACCACGAGGCCGGTCGGCCCGTAGCGCTCGAACTCCGCCAAAGCCTGCGCCAGCGGCACATCGTCGAAGGTGATGCGCCCGTCGCGCCAAGGGGCGACCCCAGCCGTCGCCACCGGGCCGACCGGCGCCATGCGGCCCGCGGCATCGGCCGACACCTGCTGCCCGGCGGTGAGCACCACCGCGGCCGCGCCAGTCTGCCCGGGTGGGTTCACGGCGCCGCCAGCCGCCGCCACGCGCACCCGTCCCTCCTCCACGGCCACGCGCACGCCGTTGTCGCCGGGCACGCTGGCGGTGTGGCGCACGGAAAACCGGGTGCCCACCACCGTCACCTTCACGGCGCCGGCCAGCACATCGAACGGCCGGGTGGCGTCGCCCTGCACCTGGAACACGGCTTGCCCTTCGGGCAGGCGCACCTCGCGCCGCTGGCGGTACAGCGCCACCTCCAGCCGCGTGGCGGTATCGAGCCGCAGGCGGCTGCCGTCGGGCAGCTGCACGTCCAGCTGCTGGCCGCGTTCCGTCGAGAAGTTCTGCACGAAAACCGGCTGCTGCTGCCAGTGGTCCCAGGCCAGATAGCCGCCGCCGCCGGCCATCAGCACCACCACTGCCGCCACGGCGACCTGCGGCACCAGGACCGACCAACCCTGCAGCCACGCCCTGCGCCCGGTGGGCGCCGGCGCGGATTGGCGGTCCGCCTGTGCCTGCTCGGCCGCCAGTTGCCGCCGCAATTGCGCCACGCCGGCAGCGGGCAACTGGTCCAGCCGCTGCCAGTCGGCCTGCCAGCGGGCGAATGCCGCCTGCCGGCCCGGGTGCCGGGCCAGCCAGGCCTGGAATTCGGCGTTCTGCTCGGCGCCCCGTTCCCGGTCCAGGCGCGCGAACCACGCCAGCGCCTCGGTATCGAGGTCACTGGACGAGGGGGCCGCGCGGTGGGGATCGGTCATGGACATTTCAAAAGGGTACCTGGCAGTAGACGCACGGCACGGCGCCATCCCAACCTTGCGGATCCAGGAATGGGCAGCGCGTCATCGCGGACCTTCCGGTAGCGTGGGCTGTGCCGGTGCGCGGGGGGAGCCGCCCAGCCGGTCCTGGCAATCGCGGCAGGCCTGCATGCCCCGCTGGATGTGGCGCTCCACCATGGTCACCGAGATGCCCATGCGGCGCGCGATGTCCGCCTGGGCAAGACCATCGAACTTGTGCAGGATGAACGCCTCGCGGCAGCGCAGCGGCAGTTCGCCGATGGCAGCCAGCAAAGCGTTCACGGTCTGGGATGACATGGCCGCCACCTCGGGCTCGCAGGCCCGTGGGCCGGCCAGGGCCTGAGCGGCCTGCTCAAAGCCATCGTCGCCCTCCAGCGGGGCATGCTGGCCGCGCACCGCGTCGCGGCGGTGCTGGTCGATGACGAGGTTGCGCGCCGTGCGGTACAAAAACGCCCGGGGTTCGGCGATGGTCTCGCCCGACTGCTGCACGGCCAGCACCCGCGCATAGCTTTCCTGCGCCAGGTCGGCCGCCATCTCGCGATCCTGGACGGACCCCTGCAGGAACCTCAGCAACTCTCGGTAATAGCGCGCGAACACGGAAATCTGAACCGGGGAATGGGCCATGCCCATCGACATGGCCAGACCCCGCGAACGCAGGATCGATGGCGCAAAGAGGCAAGTGAAGGCTGCAGTATAGGAGATGCGGTAAATGAGATTCACTTCGAACTGCATGCACCATGTTCGCCGATGCGTTCATCGGCCCGTGCCACGGTGCGCGGCTACCCACGGCCCGCCGTGTCCCCTGCCGGGTACGGGGTGAAGCGGCTTTCGTTCTCGCTCACATCCAGCGGCCGGCCCAGGAATGGAAAGGCCCGTTGCGGACAGCCGATGCGTTCGCACACCTTGCAGCCCATTCCGATGGGCGTGGCGATCTCAGGATCGTCCAGGTCCATGCCACGCGAATAGACCAGCCGGGGCGCATGGCGGATGTCGCAGCCCAGGGCCACCGCAAAGGTCTTGCTCGGCGCGCCGAAGCCGCCTTGGCCCGTGGAGACCGTCCGGGCGATCCAGAGGTAGCTGCGCCCGTCCGGCATGCGCGCCAGTTGCGGCAGGATCCTGCCGGGCTGCGAAAACGCCTCGTACACGTTCCACAGCGGGCAGGTGCCACCCGTCTTCGAAAAATGGAAATGGGTGGCGGACTGGCGCTTGGAGATGTTGCCGGCCCGGTCCACGCGGATGAAGAAGAACGGCACGCCCGGCGCACCGGGCCGCTGCAGCGTGCTGAGCCGGTGGCAGATGGTTTCGAAGCCCACCCCGAAGCGCCGCGCCAGCCGGTCGATGTCGTAGCGCGTGGTTTCGGCGGCCTGCAGAAACACGGCGTAGGGCAGCAGCAAGGCACCAGCGAAGTAGTTGGCCAGGCCGATGCGAGCGAGTGCGCGCGCCTGCGGGTCGTGCCGGAATTCCGGCAGGTCCACCAGCGCATCGAGCAGCGTTGAATGCGCCAGCAGCGCCCACTGCGTGCCCAACTGGAACGCGATCTGGCCGGGGTCGAGCGACGGGGACAGCCGCAGCACCTTGCTGCCCGGGTCATAGCTGCGCAGGTGCGTGCCCATGTCGTCCTGCGATGGCACGGTGCGCACGCCGTGCTGCTGTTGCAGGCGCTGCGCCAGCCAGTCGGACAGCAGTCCGCCCTCGGCCTTCGCCTCGGCGGCCAGCTGCTCGGCGGCGCGGTCGATGGAATCCAGGTAGTTCTGGTGCGAGAGGAAGAAGTCACGCACGCGCTCGAAGGCCATGGGCTGCACGGGTGCAAGGGGAGCCTGGCCGTTGTCCGGCCCCCCTTCTTCCCCCCGGCCATCGCCCAGCCGCACGGCGAGTGCCTCCAGCCGCTGCGTGGCTTCGAGGTGGCGCCGGTGGAGCGCCAGCAACGCACGGCCCACGGCCGGCATCTGCGAGGCGATCTCCCGCAGCTCCGGCAGCGCGACCGACTCGCCCCCGGGGTTGTCCGCCAGCGCCTCCTGAAGGCCCGCCACCATGCGCGCCTCTTCGTCTTCGGAGAACTGCTGCACGTCCACCCCGAGCGTGCGGCTGACCTTGAGCAACACGGCCACGGTGAGCGGCCGTTGGTTCTGTTCCAGCTGGTTCAGGTAGCTGGGCGACAGGCCCAGCGCCTGCGCCATGGCGATCTGGGACAGGCCGCGCTCGGCGCGCAGCTTGCGCAGGCGCACGCCCATGAAGGTTTTCTTCATCGCGTCGCCCGCCACCCAGAAGAAAAATTCGCAGAATTTGCAAACTGGCTGTTTTTCATTCGCAAAGCTTCGCCTTTTCAGTGCTTTATCAATGCCTTCATTGTGCGTAGATTGCGAAGCATGACAACCCCCAGCGGCCCCATCCTCGCGCTCCAGGACATCGTCTTTCCCAGCCAGGCGAACCACCACGGCACGCTGTTCGCAGGCCATGCGCTGCAATCCATGGCCAAAGCGGCGTTCCTGGTGGGACGCAGCGTGGCTCAGCGGGATGTGGTGATGGCCAGCGTGACCGGCATCGACTTCGTGTCGCCCGTGCCGGTGGGCCATGTGCTCACGCTGCAAGCCCGCGTGAGCCGGGTCGGCCGCAGCTCGATGACCGTCTGCGTGACCGGCCTGGCCCAGGCCCTGGGCGGTCCGCAGGAGGAGGTGCTTCGGGGGGTGTTCGAAATGGTGGCGGTGGACGCCGCCGGGCGCCCCGCAACCATCCCCCGCTCCGGTGCCGCCCTGCCCACCGACCCCCTCCCCTTTGCAAAGGAAATCGCATGACCCTCGCAACCCCCATCGCCCCCCCCGGCGCCCGCGTCAAGAAATCCGTGGCGCTGTCCGGCGTCACGGCCGGCAACACGGCGCTGTGCTCCGTCGGGCGCACCGGCAACGACCTGCACTACCGCGGCTACGACATCCTCGACATCGCCGAGGTCTGCGAGTTCGAGGAAATTGCCCACCTGCTGGTGCACTGCAAACTGCCGACCACCGCGGAGCTGCGCGCCTACAAGGCCCGGCTCCGCGCGATGCGCGGGGTGCCGGCCAGCGTCAAGTCGGCGCTGGAGCAGATCCCCGCGCATGCCCACCCGATGGACGTGATGCGCACCGGCGTGTCGGCGCTGGGCTGCACCCTGCCAGAAAAGGACGAGCACCCCACGCCCGGCGCGCGCGACATCGCCGACCGGCTGCTGGCATCGCTCGGCTCGATGCTGCTGTACTGGTACCACTGGTCCACCCAGGGCCGGCGCATCGACGTCGAAACCGATGACGACTCCATCGGCGCGCACTTCCTGCACCTGCTGCATGGCCGCAAGCCGCCGGCGAGCTGGGAGCGCGCCATGCACACCTCGCTCAACCTGTATGCCGAGCACGAGTTCAATGCCTCCACTTTCACTGCGCGCGTCATCGCCGGCACCGGCAGTGACCTGTATTCGTCGATCTCGGGCGCCATCGGCGCGCTGCGCGGTCCCAAGCACGGCGGCGCCAACGAGGTGGCCTTCGAGATCCAGAAGCGCTACGACAACCCCGACGAAGCCGAGGCCGACATCCGCCGCCGCGTCGAGGCCAAGGAGGTGGTGATCGGTTTTGGGCACCCGGTCTACACCGTGAGCGATCCGCGCAACGCGGTCATCAAGGGCGTGGCCAAAACCCTGTCACAGGAGGCGGGATCGACCCGCATGTTCGACATCGCCGAACGGCTGGAGGCGGTGATGCGCGATGCGAAGAACATGTTCCCCAACCTGGACTGGTTCAGCGCCGTGAGCTACCACATGATGGGCGTGCCCACGGCCATGTTCACGCCCCTGTTCGTCATCGCCCGCACCAGCGGCTGGGCCGCGCACGTGATCGAGCAGCGCATCGACAACAAGATCATCCGGCCCAGCGCGAACTACACGGGGCCCGAAGACCAGGCCTTCGTCGCCCTGGCGGACCGCACCTGAAGCCGCATTGGCGCATCCCACCTTTTCTTTTCACCACTACCCGACACCCCTGCCCCCCATGTCCGCGCCCATCAGCAACATCCGCCCCGAATACGACCAGGTCATCGTCGATATCGTCGACTACGCGCTCCGCTACGAGGTGACCTCGGACCTCGCGCTCACCACCGCCCGCCACATCCTCATCGACACCCTGGGCTGCGGGCTGGAGGCGCTGGAGTACCCCGCGGCGCGCAAGCTCATCGGTCCCATCGTCAAGGGCACGTCCGTACCCCACGGCGCCAAGGTACCGGGCACCCCGTTTCAGCTCGACCCGGTGCAGGCCGCGTTCAACATCGGTGCTTTGATCCGCTGGCTCGACTTCAACGACACCTGGCTGGCCGCCGAATGGGGCCATCCGTCGGACAACCTGGGCGGCATCCTGGCCGTGGCCGACTGGCTCAGCCGCAACGCCGTGGCGGCGGGCAAGCCACCGCTGGTGATGCGCGACGTGCTCACCGCCATCGTCAAGGCCCACGAGATCCAGGGCGTGATCGCGCTGGAAAACGCCTTCAACCAGGTCGGGCTCGACCATGTGGTGCTGGTCAAGGTGGCGTCGACCGCGGTCGTCTGCCAGTTGCTGGGCCTGTCGCGTGACGAGACGCTGGCCGCCGTGTCGCTGGCCTGGGTCGATGGACAAAGCCTGCGCACCTACCGCCACGCACCCAACGCAGGCAGCCGAAAGAGTTGGGCAGCGGGTGACGCCACCAGCCGTGCCGTGCGTCTGGCGCTGATCGCGCAGACCGGGGAGATGGGCTGCCCCTCGGCACTGACCGCGAAAACCTGGGGCTTCTACGACGTGTGCTTCAAGGGCCAGCCGTTCCGCTTCCAGCGCCCCTACGGCAGTTATGTGGCGGAGAACGTGCTGTTCAAGATCAGCTTTCCGGCCGAGTTCCACAGCCAGACCGCGGTCGAAGCCGCCATGGCTTTGCACCAGCAATTGCGGGACGCAGGCAAGACCGTGGACGACGTGCAGCGCATCACCATCCGCACGCACGCGGCCTGCATCCGCATCATCGACAAGCAGGGCCCGCTGAACAACGAGGCGGACCGCGACCACTGCATCCAGTACATGGTGGCGGTGCCGCTGATTTTCGGCCGGCTCACCGCATCCGACTATGAAGCCGGCGTGGCGGCCGATCCGCGCATCGACGCGCTGCGCGCCAGGATCCATTGCGTGGAAGACCCCCGCTACACCGCCGACTACCACGACCCGGAAAAGCGCAGCATCGCCAATGCGCTGACGGTGGTGTTCAACGACGGCAGCGCCCTGCCCGAAGTGGCGGTCGAATACCCCATCGGCCACCGGCGCCGGCGCGCCGAAGGCATTCCACTGCTGGAGGCCAAGTTCCGCCGCAACCTCGCGCGCAGCTTCCCCCCGAAGCAGCAGGACGCGATCCTGGCGGCCTCGCTCGATGCGCAGACGCTGGAGGCCCTGCCGGTGCACGAATACATCGATCTCTACGTGATCTGACGCCATGGCCCACACCCCACGCAAACACCTGCGCGCACTGGTGGAGGCCCGCCGCGGCGTGCTGGTGCCGGGCGCCTTCAATGCGCTGTCGGCCCGGGTCGTCGAAGACCTGGGCTTCGAAGCGCTCTACGTCACCGGTGCCGGTGTGACCAACATGTGGTTCGGCCTGCCGGACCAGGGCTTCATGGGCCTGCACGAGATCGCCGACCACACGGCGCGCATCCGCGACGCGGTCGCACTGCCCCTGATCGTCGATGCCGACACGGGCTTTGGCAGCGCGCTCAACGTGCGGCACACCGTGCGCGTGCTGGAGCGGGCCGGCGCCGACTGCATCCAGCTCGAAGACCAGGTCGCGCCCAAGCGCTGCGGGCACTTTGCCGGCAAGGAGGTGATCGCCTGCGAAGAGGCGGTCGGCAAGATCAAGGCGGCGGTGGATGCGCGCACCGATCCCGACCTGCTCATCATGGCGCGCACCGACGCGGCCGCAACGCTGGGCCTGGAGGCGGCCATCGAGCGTGCCGAACGCTTCGCGCAAGCCGGAGCCGATCTTCTGTTCATCGAGGCCGTCACCACGGCCGAGGACATTCGCGCGCTGCCCGGACGCCTGGCCACGCCGCAGCTCATGAACATGGTGATCGGCGGGCGCACGCCCATCGTCGGGGCAGAGGAACTGGGCCAGTTGGGCTACGGGATCGTGCTGTATGCCAATGCAGCGCTGCAGGGCGCGGTGGCCGGCATGCAGAAAGCGCTCACCGTGCTGCGCGAGACGAAGCGCCTCGGCGAAGACCCGGCCTTGGTGGCCTCTTTTGCAGAGCGCCAGCGCCTGGTGGGCAAGCCCGCATGGGATGCCCTGGAGCGGCGCTATGTTTGACAGAGGCTGCCCGCGCCGGCCCGGATCGGCGAGTTCGGCAAGCCGTCACCGCTGAACGGTGCGTCGAGCCCTTGCGGCCGGGCTCGCCGACAGCGCCTGCCCCTCAAGCCGTCCTTGGGGATTTGGGCAGCACCATCCTGAACCGGATCACGCCATCCGCCGTCGTGGCCGTTACCTCGCCCTGGTGGGCCCTGGCGATCTCCCGCACGATGAACAGGCCCAGGCCCAAGTGTCCGGACGAGGCGCCGGCCTCGCTGGCGTTGCGCCGCAAGGGATCGAACAAGGTGTTCAGCACGTCCTGTGGAATCGGATCGGCAACGTTCTCCGTGGTGATCTCCACCGCCGTCTCCTGGCCTATGACGATCACGGCCACCGCGCTGCCCTCCGGGCTGTGCTGCGCCGCGTTCGACACCAGGTTGGAGACGGCCTGCCGCACGCGCGACCTGTCGAAGGCGCCGCGCGTATCGCCCGTGATCTGCAGCTGGATCTGCCGTTTGGGAAAGGCCCGCTGCAACATCTCGAACTCTTCCTGGCATTCCGCGCCCAGATCGACCGCCTCGCGATTCAACTGCATGCCGACGCCCAGCGTGGCCTTGTTGTATTCGAGCAGCGAGTCGAGCAGCGCATTCAGGCGGCGGCCATTGCGCAGCAGCGCGCCGACCAGGTACATCGCCTGCCCATTGCTCTTGCTCTCGACCCGCTCCAGCAACTCTGCGGTGAGCATCATGGCGTTCAGCGGGCCGCGCAGGTCATGGCCCAGCACCCCTAGAAAAATATGCCGCCATTTGGCAATTTCTGCGGCATGGAAAGCCACTGATTCCGCGACCGCCTGGTCGATGGCCTCGTTGAAACGCACCGTGTCTTGGATGACGAACTCATTGGGCTCGCATGCCTCCGTCCACAGCCGCAGCACGCAGGAGCGGATCACGCGGTATTCGGCCACCAGTTGCTCGATGTCCAGCCCAATGCGGGCGCGCAGCGTGCCGTGGGACTGCGCAGCCGATTCTTCGGCGGGAGGCGCCGCGTGCCCCAGGGATTTGTCGATGGACTGCTCCCGGCTTTGCGGCTGCTCCAGATCCAGTGCTATGGTGTTCAGCACCAGTGGCAGATGGTTGCGCAAAACGCTGGCGGCGGAGCCCTGCAGCGCGGGAATCTGGGTTGCATAGGCAAACGACTCGGCGAGGATCTCTTCCCGAGCTTGGCGAATGAACTGCGCAAGGCGCATGGCGATACTCCGATTGGCCTTGAAGAAAAGTAACGTGTGCCGTTACCAGGAAAATATGAAGCCCAAACGCATCCTGGTTGTCGATGATCACCGCGACTCCGCAGACATGCTCTGCGAACTGCTGATGATCCGAAATCCCGATTTGTCTGTGCAGGCAGCTTACGACGGCCTGTCCGGGCTGGAGCAGGCGCTCAGTGGACATTTCGATGTAGTCATTCTTGACCTCATGCTTCCCCGAATGAGCGGCATCCAGGTGGCCCGTGAGATCCGGGCGAAGCTCGGCGGCAAGGCGCCCGTGCTGGTCGCCCTGTCGGGCAGCGTTGCTGAAGTGGCGCAGCACCAGGGCGGTCCGGATTTCAGTCATGCCCTGACCAAACCCTTGAATGTCGAACGGCTCATGGGCATCTTCCTACCCTAGGCCGAGCGGTTTTGTGGTGCGGCGCACCGGGTACATTTGCCCTGGTGCCGGGCGGCAGAGGTGTCCGCTCCAGCCTGGGGCTGGGCGCAAGGCCCGTGCGCACACACCAAAAACCAATTCATAACAGGGTAAGAAATGATCAAGTCGTTGGCTACGGCCATCGTGGGCATCAGCATGTCCATGGCCCTTTGGGCCCAGGCGCCGGAATCGCAGCAGCGCCAGGAAAAACTCGCGGAGCAAGTCAAGGCACTGCACTGGATCGACCAGGGCCAGGGCGAAATCGGCAGCAACGCCACGGTCAAGATCCCGAAGGGATACGCCTTTTTGGACGACAAGGACACGGCCAAACTGCTGCAGCTGTATGGCAATCCGCCCACGCCGAACCATTACCTGATCGCCCCGCGCTCGCTGGACTGGTTCGCGGTGTTCTCGTTCGACGACACCGGCTACATCAAGGACGACGAGAAAATCAATGCCCCCGAACTGCTGTCGTCCATCAAGGCGGCCGATGCAGAGGGCAACCAGCAGCGCAAGAAGCTGGGCATGGAGGCCCTGTACACCGAGGGCTGGCAGGTCGAGCCGCACTACGACGCGCAGAGCAAGCGCCTGGAATGGGGCCTGCGCCTGCGCGATGAAAGCGGCCACCAGGCGATCAACTACACCTCGCGCATCCTGGGCCGCACCGGCGTGATGAGCGCCATCCTCGTGTCCGATCCCGAAAACCTCGCGAAGGACACCGAGCAGTTCAAGCAGGTGCTCACCGGATTCAACTACAACAGCGGCCAGACCTACGCCGAATTCAAGAACGGCGACAAGCTCGCCAAGATCGGCCTGGGTGCACTGGTGCTGGGCGGCGCAGCGGCCGTGGCGTCCAAGAAGGGCCTGTGGACGGTCATCGGCGGTTTCATCGCCGCGTTCTGGAAGTTCCTGCTCGTCGGCGTGGCCGCTGTCTTCGGTGCCATCGGCAAATTGTTCGGCCGCGGCAAGAAGGAAGCCTGAGCACCGCGACCGCTACGGCCCCCTCACCGCCAACCTCTGACACCCCGTGTTCACGCTGCTGGGCCCCGAAGCGCAGGTGATGCTCGCCATCTGCGCCTTCTACGCGTATGACGCCTGCGTGCCGCTGGCCGCAGATGCCGGCTTGCTGCGCCGGGGCCGGCGGGTTTGGCACGGGCTGCTGGCGACGCAGGGTTTCGAGGTCCGCTGGGCCTACCTGGCCTGGCCTGCCTTGCTGCTGCCGCACCAGCCCGTCTACACCCTGCGGTGGGACGCGGAGCGTGTCCACCTGCCGGGCGATGCGCGGGCGATCGAGAGCCTGCGCCAGCACGCCAAGGGTTTCGCTGGCTTCGCGTGGCCGCTGTATGGCCTCGGGGCCACCTTGTTCATGCTGCTGCCTGCGGCGCTGTTCCTCTGGCCGAGCGAGGCCGCGCAACTGGGCTGCCTCGCGCTGATCTACGGGTTTGCGTTCTGGATCGCGCTGCTGGCCCTGCGGCAGGGGCGACGCGGCCATACGCCACGGCACACCGCGCACTCGGTGGCGGTGCAGGCCATCCTGTGCCCGCCGTTTGCGCTCAACGCCGTGCGCAAGCTGTCGGCAGCCTATTCGCCCCCTTGCGATTGGCTTCAGGCGGCCCATGCTGTGCTGGAGCCGGGTGCGTGGCGCGACCTGGCGGAGCGCGCGCAGGCCGTCGTCGAAACGGGCATGGACCAGGCGCAGGCCGAGGACAACCCCCAGACGCTTCAGCGGCTCAGCGCCGTCCTTGGCGAGCTGCAAGCCAGCATCGCCGCCAGTGCGGATGGGCATGTGCAGTAGCCCAGAGCCGGCATCTCCACGCACTGTGAGACCATCGAAGCACACAGTCTGCGCGCTGGTCTTCGGCTGCGCTTCAGACGTTTTTTTGGCGGAGATCGAACCATGCATCGGGTGACACTGAGTCCTCGCGTTTTCACCATCCCCCAGTTTTTGACGCCCGCCGAATGCGGTCAACTCATCCAGCTGGCTGAGGACACGGGTTTCATCGCGGCGGAGGTGCGCACCCACGGTGGACCCCGTCCCCTGCCCCAGGTGCGAAACAACCAGCGCACCATGGTGGAAAGCCCGGACTGGGTGGCGCTGCTGTGGCACAGGCTGTCGCAGGTGGAACTGCCGGAGATCGAGGGTGCCCGTGCTGTGGGCCTGCCCAAGGATCTGCGCTTCTACCAATACACGCCCGGCCAGCGGTTCAAGATGCACAAGGATGGCCCATGGCATGAAGGCGGCCTGACCAGCGCTCTCACGTTCCTCGTGTACCTGAACGAAGGCTTCGAGGGAGGCGCCACCGACTTCAAGACCTTCCAGATACAACCCAGGCAAGGTACGGCCATCTTGTTCATCCACGACACCTGGCACGAAGGCGGCACGCTGGTGGACGGCACCAAGTACGTGCTGCGTTCGGACGTGCTGTACGCCAAGGGCTAGGCCATCGTCTGAACCACTTGCACGCCATGCATGAGAGATCCAGGCATCAATCCCCGCGCCCTGCCGCAGCCGCCAGCGTTTGCCGGATGCCTTGCGCATAAGGCGTCTTGTGGATCGGCCCCAGCAGTTGCTGCAGGGCCGAGTCGTCCATGAGCACCGGGTCGGTGAGCAGGTAGTGCATCTCCACCATCTCGCGCATGAACGGGTTGAACAGGCCGATCAGGCGCAGCATGGTCTTGCCCACCACCCTGCGCTTGAGCACCCTGCCGGTCTGGCGCTCCATTTCGGACACCATTTCACGCTGCGTGGTCACGCCGGCTCCGCCCAGGTTCCAGATCTTGCCGAATGCCGCAGGAGTGTTCGCCATCTGGACGACCACCGGGCCCACATCCGGCACGTAAACGAACTCGTGCGGGCGGTCGATGGGCCCCACCATGTCGGCGGTGCCGCCCTGCACGGCGGCCTGCGCAGCCCCATGCAGCAGGCTGGCCTGCACGCCGGGGCCATAGAAATCCGGCAGGCGCAGCACCGTGGCGCGGATACGGCCCTCGGCATGGGCTTGCATCACCAAGTCTTCCTGTGCCTTGCGCATTCGGCCCTTGAACGTGTGCGGCGCCCGGGGGTGGTCTTCGCGCACCGGCTGTGTCCGCGGGCGGCCGTACGGATACACCGTGCCGATGAGAACGATGTTCCGGACGCCGGCCGCGATGGCGCCCGCCAGCGTCTTGCGCATCACGTCCGGGTGCAGCCCGAACTGCCAGTAGTTCACCCCCACCATGTAGACCAGCGTCTCCACGCCCGACGCGGCCGCTTGCACCGAAGCCGGGTCGTCGGGATTCCAAGTCACGATGTCGGCCAGCGGATCGGCGCCGAAAGCCTGGCTCAGGCTGGATCGGGTCCGGCCGACGACGCGATAGGGCTGGCCTTTGGCGCGAAGCGCAGCGGCGATGCTTTGTCCAATGGCGCCTGCGGCGCCGAAGAGTGCGATGGGGGGCATGGTGATGTCCTGCTGAATCTGGACCGCCGGTACTTCAGCGGTGCGAGCCTGCAGTTTGCGAGCGGAGTGGGTCAAAGAAAATTGCCTAAAATCGCATCCCCACTATTCATCAATGCATACCATGGCCGATCCCGAACCGAGTTGGGAGTGGTATCGGACCTTCCTGCAGGTGCTGGAAACCGGTTCGCTGTCAGCGGCCGCCCGGGCGATGGGCTTGACGCAGCCCACCGTCGGCCGCCATGTCGACAGCCTGGAAAACGCCCTGGCCTTGAAGCTGTTCACGCGCTCGTTCGATGGCTTCAAACCCACCGAAGCCGCGTTGGAGCTGCAACCCTATGCGGCCGGCCTGGCGTCCACCGCGGCGGCGCTGCGCCGCGTGGCCAGCAGCCATGGATCCGGCGTGCGCGGCACGGTGCGCCTCACGGCCAGCGAGATCGTCGGGGTCGAGGTGCTGCCCCCGATCCTGTCGGCCCTGCGCAGCGCGCACCCGCAACTGACCATCGAGCTGGTGCTGTCGAATGCGGCGGACGACCTCCTGCACCGGGAGGCCGACATTGCCGTGCGCATGTTCCAGCCCACGCAGGAGGCCCTGGTGGCCAGGCGCATCGGTGCTGTGGAACTGGGGCTGTATGCGCACAAGCGCTATCTGGCGGCCCACGGCGTGC
Organism: Acidovorax sp. BLS4; assembly: GCF_032929295.1. NCBI lineage: Bacteria > Pseudomonadati > Pseudomonadota > Betaproteobacteria > Burkholderiales > Comamonadaceae > Acidovorax > Acidovorax sp. BLS4. Next base: position 1,523,829 of record NZ_CP136797.1, on the reverse strand, counting down.
CGAAGTCGATGGACGATCTGGCCGGCCACGCGATGATTGGGTTCGACCACGAGACGCCTTTTCTGCGCAGGATGCAGGCGCAATTCCCGGTGTTCGCTCGCCCCGGGCTCGCGTTTCGGGCAGACAGCGATCTGGCGCAACTGGCAGCGATCCGGGCAGGCTTCGGCATCGGTGCTTGCCAGGTCGGGTTGGGGGCCCGGGACAAGTCGCTGGTGCGCGTGCTGCAGCCGGTGTTTTCGCCCGCGCTGGACACCTGGATCGCCATGCATGAGGACCTGCGCGAGAGCCCGCGCTGCGCTGCCACCTTCGCCGCGTTGGCTGCGGGCCTCACGCGCTACATCCAGAGCGGCGGCTGAAGCGGCCCGCCCACGAGGCGATTCGGCCACCCGCGCAGAAGCATGGGCCCTCTACCGGGCATCAATCCGGCGCTTTGTACACCAGCACCTTCAGGGCCCGCTCCGCCTGCACGTCCGCGAACACCTCGGGGTTGGCCAACCGCTCCACCAACGCCAAGTCCGGCGCCAGCGCCTGCATCTGCCCTTTCAGGAAATCCAGGCCCAGCTCCGGCGCATTCAGGCACAGCAGCGCGTGCCCGCCCGGCGCCAGCAGGTCCGGCAGCCGCCGCATGAGCCGCGCGTAGTCCTTGGTGGCGACGAAGCTGCCCTTCTGGTAGCTGGGCGGGTCCACGATCACCAGGCCGTAGGGGCCGCCGCGCGTGATCTTGCCCCAGGTACTGAAGATGTCATGGGCCAGAAAGCCTGCGCCCGTGGTCAGTCCATTGAGCTGGTGGTTCTGCTGCCCGATGGCGATGGCGCCGTGGCTCATGTCCACGTTCACCACCTGCCGGGCGCCCGCCTGCAGTGCCACCACCGAAAACGCGCAGGTGTAGGCGAACAGGTTCAGCACCTTGGCACCGCGCGGTTCGCGTGCCTGGTGCGCTGCGACGCATTGCCGAACCCAGCGCCGGCCTTCCGCCATGTCCAGGAACAGGCCGTGGTTCTGCCCCTTGAGCACGTGCACGCGAAAGCGCGCGCCCTGCTCCGTGACCACATGCGGGTCCGGAACGGCGCCTGCCATCAGCTTGGTTTCTGCGCGGCCCTGCAACCGCAGTGGCTCGTGGCGGCACTGGAACACCCAGTTCAGCGGCTCGCCCGGCGCGATCGCCTCCCATCGGCTTTGCAATGCGGCGCCGATGGTGGCGAGGTCTTCTTCGGCCACGGGCTGGAAGCTGGTGAGCACGAAGACCGGCGGGTAGGCATCCAGCGACCAATGTTCGCAGCCGGGAAACCGGCCGCCGCGTCCGTGGAAGATGCGCTGGGCGTCCGTGGGGAGGGCCATCGTGGCGATGGCGTCAAGCAAGGGTTGCATGGTGCGATTGTGGCAAAGAAACCAGGGCGAAAAGCCCTCCGCCACTTGCCGACCCGAACCCACCAGCTACCAATTCCATAGCAACCGCCATCCCTGGCGTGCCCACCCATCGCGTTCGCGGGCCGGTGCGCCAACGAACTGCCGCCACTCCGAAGCGCAGGGCCGCCTGCTCACGCTTTCACCCTGGCCATCCCTTGCCCGGCCCGCCCCGCGAGCGCACCGGATCAGTCCACCGACGCGCCGGATTGCTTCACGGCCTTGCCCCACTCCACGATTTCGCGGGCGACGAACTGGTCCATGGCCTCGGGCGTGCTGGGCGACGGCTCGGAGCCGCGGTCGCGGATGAACTTCTGCATCTCGGCGCTGGAGAGGATGTCCACCACCTCGTGGTTCAAGCGGTCCACGATGGCACGCGGCGTGCCCTTCGGTGCCATCAGGCCCAGCCAGCCCACGGCTTCGAAGCCCTTGAACTCCGGCAGGCCGGTTTCGGCGATCGCTGGCACGTTTGGCAACTGGCTGGAGCGCGTGGCAGAGGTGACACCCAGCGCAACGGCCTTGCCCGCCTGGATGTTGGCCAGGCCCGCCGTCACCGAATCCACCATCAAGGGCACCTGCCCGCCGATGAAATCGGCCTGCGCCGGCCCGCTGCCCTTGTAGGGAATGTGTTCGATCTCGATCCTGGCACGCGCCTTGACCATTTCCCCGCTCAGGTGCTGCGTACCGCCGATGCCCGCGCTGGCATAGCTCAGCTTGCCCGGCTCGGCCCGGGCCTTGTCCACCAAGTCTTTCATGGTCTTGATGCCGGACTGGGGGTGCGCCAGGAACACCAGCGGCACCTTGGCGACGAGGCTGATGCCCTGCAGATCCTTGCGCGGATCGAAGTTGACCTTGCGGTACAGCGTCTGGTTCACAGCCATCGCGCTGCCGGCCATCACCAGCGTGTAGCCGTCCGCTTTGGCGCGCACCACCTGCTCGGTGCCGATGTTGCTGCCCGCGCCGGCCTTGTTGTCCACCACCAGCGGCTGCCCCAGGCGGGTGCCCAGTTTCTCGGCCAGCGCCCGGGCGAAGATGTCGGTCGCCTGGCCGGGTGGGAAGGGCACGACCAGGGTGATGGGCTTTTCGGGCCAAGCCGCCATGGCGGCGCTGGACAGCGCCAGCAGAACGGCCGGCGCGCAGAATTTCAATCGCATGGGGAAATGTCTCCTGTGGTGGATTCGAGTCCATCGCAGCGCGTGGCGGCAAGTGCATTGTTGCGCCTGGCCCGAACTTCGACCCATGATAGGCCGCCGCTGGCGGCCCCTCGGCGCCTGCGTCCCAGCGAATCCCGACCTTCCGGCCCATGAAAAAAGGCAGCCGAAGCTGCCTTGCCGGATGCAGGCGCGGCGGCGGCGCCGGATTCACCTCGCTTGATCAGGCCTTCGTCGCGGCCGTTGGCGATGGTGCGGCTGGAGCCAAGTTACGCGGTCCTGCCTATGGCAATGGGCTGAGGCCCAACTCTTTCAGAAAAGCGTTGTGCTTTTGTTTCGCTTCGGCGATAGATTTTTCAATCTCCACCAATTGGGCGTGCGTGGCCGCCAGATCGATCTCCGCCTCGCCCACCGCCGTGCTGATGTAGCGCGAGATGTTCAGGTTGAAATCGTTCTTCTCGATCTCGGCCATCTCCACCCGGCGCGCATAGCGCTGCTCTTCCTCGCGGTACTGGTAAGTCTTGATGATCTTGGCAATGTGCTCATCCGTCAGCTGGTTCTGGCGCTTACCCTTGGCGAAGTGCTCGGCAGCATTGATGAACAGCACATCGTCATACTTCTTGCACTTCTTCAGCACCAGGATGCACACGGGGATGCCGGTGGAATAGAACAGGTTCGATGGCAAACCAATCACCGTATCAATATGCCCGTCCTTCAGCAGCTTGGTGCGAATGCGCTCCTCTGCCCCGCCGCGGAACAGCACCCCGTGCGGCAGGATGATGGCCATCACGCCTTCGTCTTTCAGAAAGTGAAAGCCGTGCAGCAAAAAGGCAAAGTCCGCCGCCGACTTGGGGGCGAGACCGTGGCTTTTAAAACGCACATCGTCCGCCATTGCCTCATTGGGTTCCCAGCGATAGCTGAAGGGCGGGTTAGCCACGATGGCATCAAACGCAGGATTTTTGGCCGGGTTCAGCTCGCGCAGCATGTCCCAGTCGTTGACTAGCGTGTCGCCGTGGTAGATCTCGAACTCCGTGTCCTTCACCCCGTGCAGCAGCATGTTCATGCGCGCCAAGTTGTAGGTGGTGATGTTCTTCTCTTGGCCGTAAATCTTGCCAATGCCATGCGGCCCCATGCGCTTGCGCACGTTCAAAAGCAGCGAGCCCGAGCCACAGGCAAAGTCCATCACGCTTTCCAGCCGCTGTTTCACGCCTGTCTTGGGCTCTTGGCTGTCCAGCGTCACGATGGTGGAGAGGATGTCCGAGATTTGCTGCGGCGTATAAAACTCGCCCGCCTTCTTGCCCGAGCCCGCCGCAAACTGGCCAATCAGGTACTCATAGGCGTCGCCCAGCGCGTCCATCTCCCTGGAGAACTCTGCCAGCCCATCGGCGATCTTGTGGATGATGGCGCACAGCTTGGCATTGCGCTCCGTGTAGTTCTTGCCCAGCTTGGGCGAGGCCAAGTCGATTTCGGAGAACAAGCCCTGAAACGTGCTCTGAAACGATTCGGTCTCGATGTATTTGAATCCCGCCTGCAAGGTGTGAAGTAACTCGGCGTCTTGCGTGCGCGCCATGTTGGCAATGCTGCTCCACAGATGCTGCGGCTCAATCACGTAGTGCACCTTGCGGCGCATCTGCTTTTCAAACTCGGGCACATCATCCAGATTGCCTTCGTACCAAAGCTGCAAGGGGGTCGATACCGAGCTGTCGATCTGTGCGGGGTAGTCGCTGCTCAGCTCCTTCTTGGCTGCAGCCTCGTAGTTGTCCGACAGATAGCGCAGAAACAGGAACGACAGCATGTAATCGCGGAAGTCATCCGCGTCCATGGCGCCGCGCAGTTGGTCGGCAATCGCCCACAGCGTTTTGCCCAGCTTGGTTTGGTTTTGTTCAGTCATTTTTTAGGGCGATTTTTGATGGTGTTTTCCAACGCCTTTAGTTCGGCTTCATCCTGCGCATCGGCGGCACGGGCGTCTTCCGCCTTGCGGCGCTGGTCAAAGTCCAGATACAGCGGCTCCAGCTTTTGCTCCATGCGGGCGTGGCTGACGGTGCCCGCCCCGCTGAGCAGCGGGAACCCGTTGGACACAATGATCTGCCCCACGTTCTCGCGCCAAAAGCCCATGCTGGTGATGGTTTGCCGCTTTGCGCGCAGCTCTGCCGTTTCCAAGAAGATCACCACCAGCCGGTTCAGGGTGTCCACCTCGTCTTCGGTCAGGTAGTTTTTGGCCACCACAATGTCCTGCTTGCGCACTTGGGTGCCCTTCCAGGTCAGCAGGCCGAAATGCGGGTCGGCAGGGTTGGCGCGGTTCACGATGAGTTCTGCCGCCGTCTTTTGCGTCACCGCATACAGCAGCAGGTTTTGCACCGTCGCAAAAAAGGTCTGCGTGGCTTCATCCGTCTTGTCGTAGTCCGCCGCCAAGGCAAACAGGTCGCGCACCTTTTGGTAAAAGCGCTTTTCCGAGGCCCGAATGTCCCGGATGCGCGCCAGCATCTCGTCAAAGTAGTCCGGGCGGCCGTCGGGGTTCTTCAGCCGCTCGTCGTCCAGCACAAAGCCCTTGACCAGATACTCCTTGAGCACCGTGGACGCCCAGCGGCGGAACTGCACGCCACGCGGCGAGCGCACGCGGTAGCCCACGGCCAGGATGGCGTCGAGGTTGTAGAGCGTGACAGGCCGCTGCACCTGGCGCGTACCCTCGGTTTGAACTGTCAAGGATTCCTTGATAGTTGCCGCCGCGTCCAATTCGCCGTCCTCAATGATGTTTTTGAGGTGCAGCGAGATGTTCTGCTTGGTGGCGTCAAACAGCTCGGCCATCTCTAACTGGGTGAGCCAAACCGTACCTAGGTCAGCCCGCAGTTGGATTTGGCTCTTGCCGTCGTCGGTGGTGTAAAGAATCAAATTATTCATGGCGTCTGGGGCACAACAGCTCTTTGTTCAGGCTGTCCAAACATCTCTGGTAACGCGAACTCATAGCGCCCCAAAAATGCCTGAAGAATTTCTTTGAACAGCTTCTTGTTGTCGTCCACCATCTCCGAAGGCTGGTAAATGTCGTACTTGCCATGGCTGAGCAAATTGAGCGCACGGGAGAACAAATCCGCATCGTCCAGCCCATGGATACAGGCCGAAAAATCATCCCGACCAAAAAAGGTCGCCGTTTTCTCCAATATGCTGCGCAGCATATTGAAGTGGTAGGTGTAGAGCTTGCCGCTTTGCGCAGCCTTTTGCAGTTCGGCCAACATGGAAACATGATGGAAAAACGGCGTGTCGTCTGTCGCGCGCAGCGTGTACACCGTGCCACGTTCAGGCCGCTGCAACAGGTATTTTTTGTGTGTGCCCTTCTTTAGTTCGTTGCACACCACATTGAAGAACAGCGCATGGTGGGATGACACCACGGCCTTGATGGGCGCAGGCACCAAGCGTGGCGCGTTCTCCGCACCCCCAGGCCCATCAGCCACCACAGCCTCTGGTCGGGTTCTACCTTTGGCCTTGCGCAGCAGCTTGGCCAAATCGCTGGCTACAGCGATGGCGTTGTTGTCGTCCAGCGAAGTAATGGGGTCGTCAATGTAGAGGTATTTGACCCACGCATAGGTTTCCAGCCCATCAATCACCCGCTCGCAAATGGCCATGAACAGGCACCAGATGAAGATATTTTCCTCGCCGCGCGAAACCTTGATGTGGCGAGCATTTTCACCTTTGCGAAAGCTGATCGTCCACTGGTCGTAATCAATATCAAAAAGAAAATCGGCGTAGCGGCCCAAGTAGTAACCAATTCGCTCATCCAGCGCCAAATCCTTCAGTCCCTTGAAGAATTTTGAATCCGCATTGATGTGCAGCCGCCGCTCTTTGCCTTCCTCCAGATCGTTATCCCAAGAAAACAAGTCTTCAGTAAAGGCATTGAAATACAAGGTGTCAGGCTGACCCTTGTTTTTGCGCTTGCCAGCGTCCTTGAATTCCATGGACAGCCGGGTTTTACCCGTGCCGTTGTAAGCATAGAGCAGCACAAAATCTTGATTGCCGCTGCTGAGGTCATCTCGCAACCGAGTTGCAAGCCCTCTCAGACTGGTGACGCGATAGATCTTAGGTTTCTCGCTCATGCCTCAAGCGCCTCTGGCGAAGGGAAAAGCTGCTGCATCAGCCCTTTCTTGTGGGTTTTGAGGGTTTCTAGTTCTTGGGTGGCGGCGGTGATGAGGGTTTCGACTGAAGTGAGGCAGTCGGCAATGCTCTGTTGTTCTTCTACCGTCGGCGGAAACGGAAGTCTTATCTTTCCAAGCTGATTGAGCGAAAGAACCGTTTGCGAAGTTCCCACACTATATTTTCCAACGACCCTAGAGAATGCAGACAATAGCTCAATGAAATACCTGTTCGAACCATTAATTATTCGAAATACTGGGTAGTAGACACTAACAATTCCGGTTATCCCCAAATTGTTTTCATTAAAGTAGAATTGACGATCATCGCTTCTACTTCGATAAGTTATGTAGCTTGGCGGCAAAACGTTAAATCCAATATTGTCGCGCTCAGTTATTCGGTCGTTGTCATAATAGTCGCGCTGTCTCACTAATCCACTTCGAGCCGATGTCATAACCTCGTATTCATCTTGCTTAGTTGACTTCTCTCGGTACTCCTCAAGGCAGCCTCCCAACAAACGCTCCGTCCATGATCCTGAGTTATTGAATTCAGGAAACCGCAGACGCGGTTGGGTTTCGCCTTCGCGGGGGAAAAGCTGCTGCATCAGCCCTTTTTTATGGGTCTTGAGCGCGTCCACTTTGCGGGCTTGCGCGGCGATCAGTTCGTCCAAGGAACTCAGGCAGTTGGCGATTTTTTGTTGCTCAGCGGGCGACGACACTGGCAAAGGCATTGCCATGAAGTCATCACTTGAAATGGCCATTCGATCATGCCGTGCGCCTGTACTGGATGCCTGCCGCATATAGGTGTGCCAGCCTGTCGTCTTAAAGTAATGCTCATAAAACTCGTTGCTATCGTTCTCGAACTTGAAGACGGTATACAACGGCGACATGACGCCTGTTCCGACTTTATTTTTCGAAATCGGGCCGACGGGTGCCGTTGCAGAAATGCGAGGGTTGTAAACATAACTCCCGAGGTCAACGACGAAATAGCTTTCGAGATTTCCTTGCGTAGCAATGTCTTTGTCGAAAAAGTCCCTCTGGTCTACCACGCCAAACTCGGCTGAGTTGGTTAATACGCGGGTAATAGTTTGATCGCGATTTTTCTTCTTGGTGCGCGTTGCCAATTGACTCAGAGGCGCTACCTGCCACCCCTCAGCCGTTAAAAACTCAGGAAACCGCAGATTAGGCACCAGCCCCGACTTATCCGTATTACTCATACGCGCTCAACCCCGAAATATCCCGCCCTTGCGCACGCTTTTGCAGCAGCGGCACCAGCTCTTTCATCAACGCCGTTTCTGCCTGCGCCCTGGCCTTCCAGCCCAAGTCCAGCGGGGCCATCAGATCACTAAGCGCCTCGCCATCAAAAATCATGCGCTGCAAGATGCCGTCCACAAAGGTTTGCAGCGCAGCGGGGGCCAGTTGGTGGCGAGTGGCAATGTCGGAAAGCTCGGCGCTGTCTTTTTCCTTCTTGAACTGGGTGTAGCCCTCGCGGATGGCGGCCTCGCTCAGGCCCTCGCCCGCCTTCAGGGTGTGGATGTAGGCGGCGATGTCTTCGCGCTCGTTCATGAATTTGGCGTCAGACAAGATCAAGCCCAGCAGCTCGTCCTTGGTCATCTTTTGTTTGCCGCCGCCCTGCAGCCCCTGCTGTGAGAAGCGCGACATGAGGCCCATGATGTAGTCGTAGTCGATCACGCTGCTGGCAAACAGCACAAATTCAAAGTCGAGCTGGTCCACCGCATCGGTTGCTGCGCCGCCCTGCCCTTCGCTGCCTTTGTCGTGCTGGGTTTGTTGCGCTTTGAGGCGCTGGGCGGTTTCGAGGTAAGCACCGCGAAAGGCTTGCAACTGCTCGGCGGGCAGGATGTGTTCGATGGCGGTGGCGTTGTCCTCCGTCAGGTCGGTGTATTGGTCGAGCTGGGTTTTCAGGCGCTGCACTTCTTTGAAGTTTTGAATGAAGGCGGCGCGGGCGTCGTCGCCCTTCAAGCTGTGTACGGCCTCGGGGGTGCAGGCCAGGCCCTGGCTTTGCATGAAGTCGGCCAGCTTTTGCACGGCGGCGTCGAGCTTTTGGATGACGACAGGGGCCTTGTCTACCAGCCAGATCTCGCGCGCTTGCTCGCCCGTCTTTTCGCCCGAGAACAGGGCAATGGCGGCGTCCACATTGGCTTGCTGTTGGCGAAAGTCGAGGATGTTGCCGTAGGGCTTGGTGCCGTTGAGCACGCGGTTGGTGCGCGAAAACGCTTGTATCAAGCCGTGGTGCTTGAGGTTTTTGTCCACATACAGGGTGTTGAGGTATTTGCTGTCAAACCCGGTGAGCAGCATGTCCACCACGATGGTGATGTCGATTTTGTGGTGCGGGGCTGCCGGATAAGCCTTGCGTAAGTCTGCGTCAGGCCACTGGTGGTCTTTGATGCGCTTTTGTACGCCCTGGTAGTACAGGTCGAACTCGCTGATGGAATGGTTGGTGCCGTAGCGGACGTTGTAGCTTGCCAGGATGGCTTTGAGGGCGGCTTTTTTGCCCTCGGGGTCCACCCGGTTGTCTTCTTTTTCTTGGGGCAGGTCTTCTTGAATCTGCCGCACATCGGCATCGCCCTCTGCCGGGGGCGAGAACACGCAAGCGATGTTAAGCGGCACAAAGGCGGGGTCTGCCGCTTGCTTGGTTTGCTGAATTTCGTCAAACAGGCGGTGGTATTCAATAGCGTCGTTGATGCTGGCGGTGGCCAGCACGGCGTTGAAGCGGCGGTGGGCGGTGGCAGTGTCGTGCTTGGCCAAAATGGCCTCGATGACTGCCTTTTTGGCCAGGGCCTCGCCGGGCTTGGGTGGGTTTTTACCCTCGGGCTTGTAGTAGTCCACGTGGAAGCGCAACACGTTGGCGTCTTCAATGGCGTGGGTGATGGTGTAGGCGTGCAGTTGTTTTTGGAACAGGTCTTCCGTGGTCTTCATGGAGGCCTGCTCGTCCTCAATCTGCGTGCGGCTGGAGTTGGCCTCAAAAATGGGCGTCCCGGTAAAGCCAAACAGTTGCGCCTTGGGGAAGAATTCTTTGATGGCCTGGTGGTTGTCGCCAAACTGCGAGCGGTGGCATTCGTCAAAGATGAAGACGATGCGCTTGTTGGCCAGCGGTGCCAATTGTTCTTTGTAGGTGGCCTTGCCGTCCTTCTTTTGCTGCTTGTTGCGCTTGCTGTTTTCGTCCAGCGCCAGGCCCAGCTTTTGGATGGTGGTGACGATGACCTTGTCGGCATAGTCGTCAGACAGCAGGCGGCGCACCAGGGTGGCGGTGTTGGTGTTTTCTTCTACGCAGCCTTCTTGAAAGCGGTTGAATTCCTCGCGGGTCTGGCGGTCCAGGTCTTTGCGGTCCACCACAAAGAGGCATTTCTCCACATCGGGGTTGTCTTTGAGCAGGGTGGACGCTTTGAAGGACGTGAGCGTCTTGCCGCTGCCCGTGGTGTGCCAGATGTAGCCGTTGCCGTTGTTTTGGGCAATGCACTCGACGATACGTTTGACGGCGTAGATCTGGTAAGGCCGCATCATCAACAGCTTTTGCTCTGACGCCACCAGCACCATGTAGCGGCTGATGGTTTGGCCCAGGGTGCATTTACCCAGGAACTTGTCGGCAAACTCGTCGAGCTGGGTGATCTTTTTGTTGAGTTCGTCCGCAAACTGGTAGATGGGCAAAAACCGCTCGTCCGCATTGAACGCAAAGTGCCGGGCGTTGTTGTTGGCGAAGTAGTAGGTGTTGGTGCGGTTGCTGACGATGAAGAGCTGCAAAAAGCTCAGCAGCGTTTTGGTGTAGCCGTTGCCGGGGTCGTTTTTGTAGTCAACGATTTGCTCCATGGCCCGGCGGGGGTTGATGGTGAGCGTTTTCAGCTCCACCTGCACGCACGGCACGCCGTTGATGAGGATGAGCACGTCATACCGGTGGTGGCTGTTGTCGGTGTTGATGCGCAGCTGGTTGACCACCTCGAAGGTGTTCTTGCACCAGTCTTTGAGGTTAACCAGGGTGTAGTTCAGCGGCGTGCCGTCTTCGCGGGTGAAGGCGTTGATGCTGCGCAGGGTTTTTGCGGCGGTGAATACGTCAGGGGTGACAATTTCGTCCAGCAGGCGGGCAAATTCGCCATCGGTCAGGTGCACGCGGTTCAGGGCCTCGAACTTCTCGCGAAAGTTGCGCTCCAGTGCGGCACGGTCGCGGATGTCGGGGCGGTATTCGTACTTGAGGCCCTGGAGCTTGCCGATGAAGCCGTATTCAATCTGCTCCTCTTTGACGGCGGGGCTTGGCGTGACGGGTGCCGGGACGTAGCTGGGGGGGGTTGGAGGCATGGTGAGGCGATAGACGTGTCAGCCGGGCTGGCGCGGGCCCTGCGGTTTCAATGCGCCTGCGATTGTGCCGGGTTGGCCTGGGGCCCGCTTTCTGATTTTCCGGCTTTGCCGGAAAAGCGGAAATTTTATAAACAAAAAGCCGCGCAGCCCTTACGGAATCTGCGCGGCCAGCTACTGAATCCGTAGCGTTTTCAGCAGCCCATCGGCTCGGTTGGGCTTACTTCTTCTGCGGCGGAACGTCCGTGCACGAACCGTGCGCAATCTCCGCCGCCATGCCGATGCTCTCGCCCAGCGTGGGGTGCGGGTGGATCGTCTTGCCGATGTCCACCGCATCGGCGCCCATCTCGATCGCCAGGGCGATCTCGCCGATCATGTCGCCGGCATGCGTGCCGACCATGCCGCCGCCCAGGATGCGGCCGTGGCCATGGGCCTCGGGCGAATCGTCGAACAGCAGCTTGGTCACGCCTTCGTCGCGGCCGTTGGCGATGGCACGGCCAGAGGCTGTCCAGGGGAACAGGCCCTTCTTGACCTTGATGCCTTGCGCCTTGGCCTGGTCTTCGGTCAGGCCCACCCACGCCACTTCGGGGTCGGTGTAGGCCACGCTCGGGATCACGCGGGCGTTGAAGGCGGCGGCGGCCAGCTCCTTGTTGCCCTGCAGTTCGCCGGCGATGACTTCCGCCGCCACGTGCGCCTCATGCACCGCCTTGTGCGCCAGCATGGGCTGGCCCACGATGTCACCGATGGCGAAGATGTGCGGCACGTTGGTGCGCATCTGGATGTCCACGTCGATGAAGCCGCGGTCGGTGACGGCCACGCCGGCCTTGTCGGCGCCGATCTTCTTGCCGTTGGGCGTGCGGCCCACGGCCTGCAGCACCAGGTCGTACACCTGGGGTTCCGGCGCGGTGCCGCCCTCTTGCGCCGCGGCGAACGTCACCTTGATGCCCTCGGGCGTGGCTTCGGCGCCCACCGTCTTGGTGTTGAGCATGATGTTGTCGAAGCGCTTGGCGTTCATCTTCTGCCAGATCTTGACGAGGTCGCGGTCGGCGCCCTGCATCAGTCCGTCCATCATCTCGACCACATCCAGGCGCGCGCCGAGCGTGCTGTACACCGTGCCCATTTCCAGGCCGATGATGCCGCCGCCCAGGATGAGCATGCGCTTGGGAACCGCCTTGAGTTCCAGCGCGCCGGTGGAGTCCACCACGCGCGGGTCCTTGGGCATGAACGGCAGGTGCACGGCCTGCGAGCCGGCGGCGATGACGGCGTTCTTGAAGGCGATGACCTTCTTGCTGCCCGTCTTCTCCTGGCCCGTGGCGCCCGTAGTCTCTTCCACTTCGAGGTGGTTCGCACCCACGAACTGGCCCACGCCGCGCACGGTGGTCACCTTGCGCATCTTGGCCATGGCCGCGAGGCCGCCCGTCAGCTTGCCGATGACCTTTTCCTTGTGGCCGCGCAGCGTGTCGATGTCCACCTTGGGCGCACCGAAATCGATGCCCGCCGCCTTCAGGTGGCTGACCTCGTCGATCACCGCCGCCACGTGCAGCAGCGCCTTCGACGGGATGCAGCCCACGTTGAGGCAGACACCGCCCAGGGTGGCGTAGCGCTCAACCACGATCACCTTGAGGCCCAGGTCGGCCGCACGGAACGCGGCGCTGTAGCCGCCGGGGCCACCGCCCAGCACGAGCACGTCGCAATCCAGGTCGACCGTGCCGCCGTAGCTGGCCGCCGGAGCAGTTGCTACGCTTTTTGTAGCAGCATGCCCTGGTGTTGATTGTGCTGGAGCCTGTTTTGGCTCGGAAGCTGCCGCAGGCGCCGCTGCAGGTGCGGGCGCCGCGGCCGGCGCGCTGGCGGCGTCGGACGCCTCCAGCGTGAGCAGCACGGAGCCTTCCGCGACCTTGTCGCCGATCTTGACCTTGAGCTCCTTCACCACGCCGGCATGGCTCGACGGGATTTCCATCGATGCCTTGTCGGATTCCACGGTGATGAGGCTCTGCTCGGCCTGGATGGTGTCGCCGGGCTTCACCAGCAACTCGATCACGCCCACTTCGGCGAAGTCGCCGATGTCGGGCACCTTGATGTCGATCACTGCCATAGGGGATGCTCCTTTACAGCAGGATGCGGCGGTAGTCCGCCAGCACTTGGCCGAGGTAGGCGTTGAAGCGCGCGGCGCTGGCGCCGTCGATCACGCGGTGGTCGTACGACAGCGACAGCGGCAGCACCAGGCGCGGCACGAAGGCCTTGCCGTCCCACACCGGCTTCATCTGACCCTTGGAGAGGCCGAGGATGGCCACTTCGGGTGCGTTGATGATGGGCGTGAAGTGCGTGCCGCCGATGCCGCCCAGCGAGCTGATCGACATGCAGCCACCCTGCATGTCGGCTGCGCCGAGTTTGCCGTCGCGGGCCTTCTTGGCCAGTTCGCCCATTTCCTGGCTGATCTGGAGGATGCCCTTCTTGTCGGCATCCTTCAGCACCGGCACCACGAGGCCGTTGGGCGTGTCCGCCGCGAAGCCGACGTGGTAGTACTGCTTGTAGACGAGCGTGTCGCCGTCCAGGCTGGTGTTGAACTCGGGGAATTTCTTGAGCGCGGCCACCACGGCCTTGATGACGAAGGCGAGCATGGTCACCTTCACACCGGACTTCTCGTTCTCCTTGTTGGTGGAGACGCGGAAGGCTTCCAGCTCGGTGATGTCGGCCTCGTCGTTGTTGGTGACGTGGGGAATCATCACCCAGTTGCGGTGGAGGTTGGCGCCGCTGATCTTCTTGATGCGCGACAGGTCCTTGCGCTCGACCGTGCCGAACTTGGCGAAGTCCACCTTCGGCCAGGGCAGCAGGTCCAGCCCGGCACCGGAGCCGCCACCACCGGCCGGGGCCTTGGCGGCCTGGGCCTTGGTCTGGGTGGCGCCGCTCATCACCTGCTTGGTGAAGGCCTGCACGTCATCCTGCGTGATGCGTCCCTTGGGGCCGGAACCCTTGAGCTCTTCGAGCGGCACGCCGAGTTCGCGGGCGAACTTGCGCACCGAGGGGCTGGCGTGCGGCAGGCCGACGGGCGCGGCGCCCGGGGCGTGCGGCGCGGGCGCTGCAGCCGGCTTGGCGCTGGCCTGGGGCACAGCCTCTTCGGCGGCCGATGCTTTCGGCTCGGCCTGCGGTGCGGGGGCCGCAGCAGCAGGCGCAGGGGCCGCCGCCGCTGGGGCTGCACCTGCGGCGCCTTCCATGATCGCCACGAGATCGCCCACATTGAGCTTGTCGCCGATCTTGACCTTGAGTTCCTTGATCACACCGGCCGCGGGCGACGGGATTTCCATCGAGGCCTTGTCGGATTCGACGGTGAACAGCGACTGCTCGGCCTTGACCGTGTCGCCCACCTTGACGAGCAGTTCGATGACGGCCACGTCCTTGAAGTCGCCGATGTCGGGCACGTGCACTTCCACCGGGCCCGACGCTGCGGGAGCGGGTGCCGGGGCGGCGGCAGGCGCCGCAGCCGGGGCGGGCGCGGGTGCGGCCGATCGGGCTGCGCCCTGCCCGGCCTCGGCCTGCGCTGGGGCCGGCTTGGACTCGGCAGCGGCCCCATCGGCGGCTTCGACCACCACGATGACCGAGCCCTGCTTGACCTTGTCGCCCACGGCGACCTTCAGCTCTTTCACCACGCCGGCGTGGCTCGACGGGATTTCCATCGAGGCCTTGTCCGATTCCACCGTGATGAGTGATTGCTCGGCCTTGACCGTGTCGCCGGGCTTGACCAGCAACTCGATCACGCCCACTTCGTCGAAATCCCCGATGTCCGGGACCTGGATATCTACCAATGCCATGTTTATGCCTCCTGCCGAGCCGCCTCAAAGGAGGCATGTGCCCCCTTGGAGGGCAGCGAATGAATATGAGCGTGGGGGTTCACCGTGCGTCTCCGATCGGTGTTCAAGCGTAGAGCGGGTTGATCTTGTCGGTGTTGATGCCGTACTTCTGGATCGCCTCGGCCACCTTGGCCGCCGGCACCACGCCGTCGTCCGCCAGGCCCTTGAGCGCCGCCACGACGATGTAATGGCGGTTGATCTCGAAGTGCTCGCGCAGCTTGCGGCGGAAGTCGCTGCGCCCGAACCCGTCGGTGCCCAGCACCTTGTAGGCGCGGCCCTTGGGGATGAAGGGGCGGATCTGCTCGGCGTAGGCCTTCATGTAGTCGGTGGAGGCGATGACCGGGCCGGTGGTCTTGGACAGCTGCTCTTCCACGAACGGCACGCGCGGCGTTTCGGTGGGGTGCAGCAGGTTCCAGCGGTCGGCGTCCTGGCCGTTGCGGGTCAGCTCGTTGAAGCTCGGGCAGCTCCACACGGAAGCGGCCACGCCCCAGTCCTTTTCCAGCAGTTCCTGCGCGAAGAACGATTCCCGCAGGATGGTGCCGCTGCCCAGCAGCTGCACGGTGGGGGCGTCCTTCTTGAGGGCCGGCGCCTGCTTGCACAGGTACATGCCCTTGATGATCTGCTCTTCGGTGCCGGGCTGCAGGCCGGGCATCGGGTAGTTTTCGTTCAGCAGCGTGAGGTAGTAGAAGACGTTTTCCTGGCGCTCGACCATGCGCTTCATGCCGTCGTGCATGATCACCGCGACTTCGTGGGCGAACGTCGGGTCGTAGCTCACGCAGTTGGGGATGGTGCCGGCCAGGATGTGGCTGTGGCCGTCTTCGTGCTGCAGGCCTTCGCCGTTCAGCGTGGTGCGGCCCGAGGTGCCGCCCAGCAGGAAGCCGCGCGCCTGCATGTCGCCCGCCGCCCAGGCCAGGTCGCCGATGCGCTGGAAGCCGAACATCGAGTAGTACACATAGAACGGCACCATGATGCGGTTGTTGGTGCTGTACGAGGTGGCGGCCGCGATCCAGCTGCTCATGCCGCCGGCTTCGTTGATGCCTTCCTGCAGGATCTGGCCGGCCTTGTCTTCCTTGTAGTACATGACCTGGTCCTTGTCGACCGGGGTGTACTGCTGACCGTGCGGGTTGTAGATGCCGATCTGGCGGAACAGGCCTTCCATGCCGAACGTGCGGGCCTCGTCCACCAGGATGGGCACCACTCGCGGGCCCAGGGCCTGGTCGCGCAGCAACTGCGTGAGAAAGCGCACGTAGGCTTGCGTGGTGGAGATTTCGCGGCCTTCGGGCGTGGGCTCGAGAATGGCCTTGAACGTTTCCAGCGCGGGCACGGTGAAGCTTTCGTCGGCCTTCACGCGGCGCTTGGGCAGGTAGCCGCCGAGGGCCTTGCGGCGCTCGTGCAGGTACTTCATCTCGGGGGTGTCGTCGGCCGGCTTGTAGAACGGCAGGTCGGCGATCTGGCTGTCCGGAATCGGGATGTTGAAGCGGTCGCGGAAGGCCTTGATGTCCTCGTCGCCGAGCTTCTTGGTCTGGTGGACGGTGTTCTTGCCCTCGCCGATCTTGCCCATGCCGAATCCCTTGACGGTCTTGACCAGCAGCACGGTGGGCTGGCCCTTGTGCTCGTTGGCGGCGTGGAAGGCGGCGTAGACCTTCTGCGAATCGTGGCCGCCGCGGCGCAGGTTCCAGATCTCGTCGTCGCTCATGTGCTCGACCATCTTCAGCGTGCGCGGATCGCGGCCGAAGAAGTGCTTGCGCACGTAGGCGCCGTCGTTGGCCTTGAACGACTGATAGTCCCCGTCGTTGCACTCCATCATGATCTTGCGCAGCGCGCCGTCCTTGTCGCGCGCCAGCAGGTCGTCCCAGCCCTTGCCCCACAGCAGCTTGATGACGTTCCAGCCGGAGCCGCGGAACTCGCTCTCCAGCTCTTGGATGATCTTGCCGTTGCCGCGCACCGGGCCGTCCAGGCGCTGCAGGTTGCAGTTGATGACGAAGATCAGGTTGTCGAGGTTCTCGCGCGCGGCCAGGCCGATGGCGCCCAGCGATTCGACCTCGTCCATCTCGCCGTCGCCGCAGAACACCCAGACTTTGCGGTTTTCGGTGTTGGCGATGCCGCGGGCATGCAGGTACTTGAGAAAGCGCGCCTGGTAGATCGCCATCAGCGGGCCCAGGCCCATCGACACCGTGGGGAACTGCCAGAACTCGGGCATCAGCTTGGGGTGCGGGTAGCTGGACAGGCCCTTGCCGTCCACTTCCTGGCGGAAGTTGAGCAGTTGCTCTTCGGACAGGCGGCCTTCCAGGTAAGCGCGGGCGTAGATGCCGGGCGACACGTGGCCCTGGATGTACAGCAGGTCGCCGCCGTGGTTTTCGCTTTCGGCGTGCCAGAAGTGGTTGAAGCCGGCGCCGAACATGTTGGCCAGCGAGGCGAACGAGCCAATGTGGCCGCCCAGGTCGCCGCCTTCGGGCGGATGGTGGCGGTTGGCCTTGACGACCATGGCCATGGCGTTCCAGCGCATGTAGGCGCGCAGGCGGCCTTCGATTTCAAGGTTGCCGGGGCAGCGGGCTTCCTGGTTCGACTCCAGGGTGTTCACGTAGCCGGTGTTGGCGGAGAAAGGCAGGTCGATGCTGCTTTGGCGGGCATGTTCGAGCAGTTGCTCGATCAGGAAGTGGGCGCGCTCTGCACCTTCCTTGTCGATGACGGCGCTCAGCGCATCCATCCACTCACGGGTTTCCTGCTGATCGGTGTCGGGGGTGGACGACGCCGGGTTTCCGGCCTGGGGGTCGGTCTGAGCTGACATGCCTGTCTCCTTTATGGGTGCTGGCGTTGGAAATTTCGGGCGAGTGTCTCATATTTTTTTGGTATTTCAAATTGTGCTTTTCATTTTCATAATGCAAAATATTGCTGCAAGTGCACATTTTTCATACCGGAAGAAGGCCTCCAGTGCTCCCCTACACTCCGCCCATGGAACGTCCGCCTTCTCCGCCCCCGGCCACCGGGCCCGCCGTGGTCGCCCCCGTGCGCTGGTGGCGCACCTGGTGGCGCAGCCTTTCCCCCACCCGCCAGGACCGCTTCGCGGCCCTGGCGCCACTGGCCGCCGTGCTGATGTTCCTGGCGGCCATCGTGGCGGCGTTCTGGTATTTGCGCATGGAAGAAGGCGAGCGCGAGCAGGAAGCCCTCAAGCGCGATGTGGAATACGCGCAGCAGCGCGTGCGGCTGCGCCTGCTGGAGCGGCAGGAGCAGATCATGCGCATCGCGCGCGACCTCTCCAACCAGGACCTGGAGCGCGCCGACTTCGTGGCGCGTGCCGAGGGCCTCATCAGCCAGTACCCTGAACTGCAGGCCATCAGCTGGATCGACGACCGCCGCCGCATCCGCGCCAGCCATGCGGCGCCCACCGTCACCAGCGGCCAGTTGCGCGTGGCGGGCGAGGTGCTCAAGAACGGCGACACCGCCGACACCTTCAGCCTCGCCCGGGACCTGCAGCAGCCCGTGTACGCCCAGCCCAACGGCACCGAAGGCGAAACCGCCCCGCTGCTGCAGCTGCAGGTGCCGCTGGCCGCGCAGGGCAAGTTCACCGGCGTGGTGCTGGCGGAATATTCCATCGACAGCCTGCTGCGCTACGGCACGCCGACCGAGGTGCTGGCGCGCTACGCCGTCACCATGCTGGATGGGCGCGACCAGGTGCTGGCGGGCAGCGCGCTCACGCCGCGCAGCGCCTCCGGGCTGCTGCCGTGGACCGCGCGCGCCAACGAATACGAGGTGCCGGTCTCGCCCGTGGGCAACGGCCTCGTGCTTCGCGCGCAGGCCTACCGCACCTCGCTCGGCGTGGTGGGCAGCGGGCTGTTCTGGCTGGTGGGCACGCTGAGCGCCATGACGGCCTGGCTGCTGATCGCCACCTGGCGCCACACCCGCCGGCGCATGCAGGCCCAGCAGGCGCTGGTGGCCGAAACCAACTTCCGCCGGGCGATGGAAAACTCCATCCTCACCGGCATGCGCGCCCTGGACATGCAGGGGCGCATCACCTACGTGAACGCCGCGTTCTGCCAGATGACGGGCTGGAACGAGGCCGATTTGGTCGGCCAGTCGCCGCCCTACACCTATTGGCCCGAGAGCGACCACGAGGCGCTGCACGCCAAGCTGCGCGACGAGCTGAGTGGCAAGGTCACGCTGGGCGGGTTCCAGGTGCGGGTCAAGCGCAAGAGCGGCACGCTGTTCGACGCGCGCCTGTATGTCTCGCCCCTGATCGACGCCCATGGCCATCAGACCGGCTGGATGACGTCGATGACCGACATCACCGAGCCCAATCGCGTGCGCGAGCAGCTGTCCGCATCGCACGAGCGCTTCACCATCGTGCTGGAGTCCCTCGATGCCTCGGTGTCGGTCGCGCCGCTGGGCAGCGAGGAACTGCTGTTCGCCAACAAGCTGTACCGCCAGTGGTTCGGCTCGCAGACGGGCGGGCATCTGCAACTGGTCGCGCAGGCGGGCGTGCTGCCCTCCACCACCGCCAGCGCGCGCGGCATGGACGACGAGGACGGACTGATGGGCCTGCCCACCGACCCGCTCACCAGCGCCCGGTCCGAAAACGCCGAGATCTACCTGCCGGACCTCGGCAAGTGGCTCGAAGTGCGATCGCGCTACCTGAACTGGGTGGACGGACGACTGGCCCAGATGGTGATTGCCACCGACATCACGCCGCGCCGCCAGGCCGAGGAACAGGCCGCGCGGCAGGCCGAGCGCGCCCAGTCGGTCAGCCGGCTCATCACCATGGGCGAGATGGCCTCCAGCGTGGCGCACGAACTGAACCAGCCGCTCACCGCCATCAGCAACTACTGCAGCGGCATGGTCTCGCGCATCGAAAGCGGACAGATCACCGAAGAGGCGCTGCTGTCCGCGCTGCAAAAGACCGCCCACCAGGCGCAGCGGGCGGGGCAGATCATCCAGCGCATCCGCGCCTTCGTGAAGCGCAGCGAGCCCAACCGCGCCCTGGCGGACGTCCACACCATGGTCAGCGAGGCGGTCGAGCTGGCCGACATCGAACTGCGCCGGCACAACGTGCGCCTGACCCACTACGTGGCGGCGCGGCTGCCCCAGGTGATGGCCGACACCATCCTGATCGAGCAGGTGCTGGTCAACCTGATGAAGAACGGCGCCGAGTCCATCGAGCACGCCCAGCGCCCGCCGCCCCGGCGCAGCGTGGAGCTGCGTGTCGTTCCCCGCCAGCTCGAAGG
This sequence comes from Acidovorax sp. BLS4, assembly GCF_032929295.1. Lineage (NCBI taxonomy): Bacteria > Pseudomonadati > Pseudomonadota > Betaproteobacteria > Burkholderiales > Comamonadaceae > Acidovorax > Acidovorax sp. BLS4. The sequence continues at coordinate 1,503,787 of NZ_CP136797.1, read as the reverse complement.
CCGCGAGGTGATCGAGTTCACGGTGCAGGACACCGGCAAGGGCCTGGCCCCCGAAGTGCTGGAGCATCTGTTCGAGGCCTTCTTCTCCACCAAGCAGGAAGGCATGGGCATGGGCCTGAACCTGTGCCGCAGCATCGTCGAGTCCCACCAGGGGAGGATGCAGGCGGAGAACCTCTACAATGGCCCGGAGGTCACCGGCTGCCGGTTCTCCTTCTGGCTTCCGCTGGCGCAGCCTGCGGATGCCACTACGAATTCTGTAGCAAACGCATCACATCCAAGGACCCCTGCATGAGCTTGATTCCGAAAAAAGGCACCGTCTACGTCGTGGATGACGACGAAGCCGTCCGCGACTCCCTGCAGTGGTTGCTGGAAGGCAAGGACTATCGGGTGCGCTGCTTTGATTCGGCGGAATCCTTCCTCTCGCGCTACGACCCCCGCGAAGTCGCCTGCCTCATCGTGGACATCCGCATGGGCGGCATGACCGGCCTGGAACTGCAGGACCGGCTCCTCGAACGCAAGTCCCCCCTGCCCGTCGTCTTCATCACCGGCCACGGCGACGTGCCCATGGCCGTCAACACCATGAAGAAAGGCGCGCTCGATTTCATCCAGAAGCCGTTCAACGAGGAAGAGCTCGTGGGCCTGGTGGACCGCATGCTCGACCGGGCGCGCGAATCGTTCGCCGGCCACCAGCAGGCCGCCAGCCGCGACGCCCTGCTGTCCAAGCTCACCGGCCGTGAAGCCCAGGTGCTGGAGCGCATCGTCGCCGGCCGCCTGAACAAGCAGATCGCCGACGACCTGGGCATCAGCATCAAGACCGTGGAGGCGCACCGCGCCAACATCATGGAAAAGCTGAACGCCAACACCGTGGCCGACCTGCTCAAGATCGCCCTCGGCCAGAATGCGCCCAAAGGCTGATTGCTCCTGATTTGATAGCTGCCAGCACAATCAAACCGCCGGCAGGCAGCCGTTTTCATTGCCAACCTGAGTTTCTCGACGAATGACAGCCCAACTGATCGACGGCAACGCCCTCTCCCGCCAACTGCGCACCGAAGTGGCCCAGCGCGCCGCGGCCCTGAAAGCGCGCGGCACCGTCCCCGGCCTGGCCGTGGTGCTGGTGGGCGACAACCCTGCCAGCCAGGTCTACGTGCGCAACAAGGTCAAGGCCTGCGAGGACAGCGGGCTGCATTCGGTGCTGGAAAAGTACGATGCCACGATGAGCGAGGCCGAGCTGCTCGCCCGCGTCGAGGCCCTGAACAACGACCCGGCCATCCACGGCATCCTGGTGCAGTTGCCGCTGCCCGCGCACATCGACGCGCAGAAGGTCATCGAGGCGATCTCGCCCGCCAAGGACGTGGACGGCTTTCACATCGCCAGCGCCGGCGCGCTCATGACCGGCATGCCCGGTTTCTGGCCCTGCACGCCCTATGGCTGCATGAAGATGCTCGAATCCATCGGCTACTCGCTGCAGGGCAAGCATGCGGTGGTCATCGGCCGCAGCAACATCGTGGGCAAGCCGATGGCGCTCATGCTGCTGCAAAAGAACGCCACCGTGACCGTGTGCCACAGCGCCACGCAAGATTTGAAGGCGCAGACCCTGCAGGCGGACGTGATCGTGGCCGCCGTGGGCAAGCGCAACGTGCTCACGGCCGACATGGTCAAGCCCGGCGCGGTGGTGATCGACGTGGGCATGAACCGCAACGACGAAGGCAAGCTCTGCGGCGACGTGGACTTCGCCGGCGTGAGCGAGGTGGCCGGCTGGATCACGCCCGTGCCCGGCGGCGTCGGCCCCATGACCATCACCATGCTGCTCGTCAACACGCTCGAAGCCGCGGAGCGCGCAGCCGCCTGACCATTTTTGCTGCCACGGCCGGCTTGAACCTGACCCATCCAACGCCATCTATCCGCGCATGAGCAATCCCCTCCTCGCCCCCTCCGACCTCCCCCTGTTCGACCGCATCCAGCCCAGCGACGTGGCTCCGGCGGTCGATGTGCTGCTGCAACGTGCGAGCGCGGCACTGGAAACCGTCACGGCGCCCGACTTTCCGGCGCGATGGGAATCGATTGCCCAGGTGCTGGATGTCGCGACCGAAGCGCTGGGGCGCTCCTGGGGCGCGGTGAGCCACCTCAACAGCGTGGCCGACACCCCCGAACTGCGCGCGGCCTACAACGAGGCCCTGCCCCGCGTCACCGAGTTCTGGACCCGCCTGGGCGCCGATGAGCGCCTGTACGCCAAGTACAAAGCCATCGATCCGCAGACGCTGAACACCGAGCAGCGCCAGGCCTTGCGCAACGCCGTGCGCAACTTCGTGCTGTCGGGCGCCGAGCTGCAGGGCCCGGCGCGCGAACGATTCGCGCAAATCCAGGAACGCCAGGCGGAACTCAGCCAGAAGTTCAGCGAAAACGCGCTCGACGCCACCGACGCCTTCGCCTACTACGCCCGGGAAGACGAGCTCGACGGGCTGCCAGACGACGTAAAGCAGGCCGCACTGGCCGCCGCGCAAGCCGAGGGCAAGGCCGGCTACAAGCTCACCCTCAAGATGCCTTGCTACCTGCCGGTGATGCAGTTCGCCCGCAGCAGCGCCTTGCGCGAAACGCTGTACCGCGCCTATGTCACCCGCGCCTCGGACCAGGCCGAAGGCGATGCCAAACGCTTCGACAACAGCGCCCTCATCCGCGAGATCCTTGCCCTGCGCAAGGAAGAGGCCCAGTTGCTGGGCTACGCCAATTTCGGCGAGGTGTCGGTCGTCGCCAAGATGGCCGACTCGCCCCAGGAGGTGATCGATTTCCTGCGTGACCTGGCCCGCCGTGCCCGGCCCTACGCCGAAAAAGACGTCGCCGACATGCGCGAGTTCGCCGCGAAGGATCTCGGCATTGCCGATCCGCAGGCCTGGGACTGGCCCTACATCTCCGAGAAGCTCAAGGAAGCGCGCTACGCCTTCAGCGAGCAGGAGGTCAAACAGTATTTCACCGCGCCCAAGGCCTTGGCCGGCCTGTTCAAGATCGTTGAGACGCTGTTCGAAGTGGCCATTCGCCGCGACAGCGCGCCCGTCTGGAACCCGGCCGTGGAGTTCTACCGCATCGAGCGCGGCACGGAGCTCGTGGGCCAGTTCTACCTGGACCAGCCGGCGCGCAACGGCAAACGCGGCGGCGCCTGGATGGACGATGTGCGCACCCGCTGGCTGCGCCCCGACACGGGCAAGCTGCAAACCCCCGTGGCGCACCTGGTGTGCAACTTCGCTGAAGGCGTGAACGGCGCGCCGCCGCTGCTGACGCACGACGACGTCATCACGCTGTTCCACGAGTTCGGCCACGGCCTGCACCACATGCTCACCCAGATCAACGAGCGCGATGTCTCGGGCATCAGCGGCGTCGAATGGGATGCGGTCGAGTTGCCCAGCCAGTTCATGGAAAACTTCTGCTGGGAGTGGGACGTGCTCAAGCACATGACCGCCCATGTGGAAACTGGCGAGCCGCTGCCGCGCGCGCTGTTCGACAAGATGATCGCGGCGAAGAATTTCCAGAGCGGCATGGGCACGCTGCGGCAGATCGAATTCGCACTGTTCGACATGCTGCTGCACACCTCGCACGACCCGTCGCAGGACTTCATGCCCCTTCTGGCCCAGGTCCGCAGCGAGGTGTCGGTGCTGACGCCGCCGGCCTTCAGCCGCACCGCCCACACCTTCAGCCACATCTTCGCAGGCGGGTATGCCGCAGGCTACTACAGCTACAAATGGGCCGAAGTGCTCAGCGCGGACGCTTACGCCGCGTTCGAGGAGACGGCCGGCGCGGACGGCCTGCCCAGCGCCGAGACCGGGCGCCGCTACCGCCAGGCCATTCTGGAAGCGGGCGGCAGCCGCCCGGCCATGGAGTCGTTCAAGGCGTTCCGCGGCCGCGCGCCCAGCCTGGATGCGCTGCTGCGCCACCAGGGCATGGCCGGCAACGCCTGAGCCCATCGATACCCGAGACTGTTCCCTTTGGAGTCCTACGACATGAAGCAACCGCTCTTTGCCCTCGCGCTGGCTTCGACCTTCCTGGCCGTGACCGCCCTGCCCGCCCAGGCACAGCAGGTGTACCGCATCGTCGGCCCCGATGGCAAGGTGACCTTCTCGGACCGCGCGCCCGATGCCAAGACGCCACCGGCCCAGGTCGGCGGCGGCCGTGCCAGCGGCCCGGCCCTGCCTTATGAACTGCAGCAGGTCACCACCCGTTTTCCGGTCACGCTCTATACCGGCAATGACTGCGCGCCTTGCGTGAGCGCGCGCAACCTGCTGGTGAACCGCGGCGTACCATTCACCGAACGCACGGTGAACACCGAAGAAGATGCCGATGCGCTCAAGCGCCTCAGCGGCTCGACCAACCTGCCGTTCGGCACCATCGGCTCGCAACAGCTCGTCGGCTTTTCGGACAGCGAGTGGGTGCAGTACCTGGACGCGGCAGGCTACCCCAAGCAATCGCAGCTGCCTCCGAACTATCGCCGCGCCCCTGCGGCACCGATGGTCGCCGCCAAGCCGGCAACCCCCGCAGCGGCGGCGGCACCTGCCGCGCCGGCCGAAGCACCACGCCCCGCCGCACCGAGCGGCAATGGTGGCAGAACGCCAAGCAACCCGGCAGGCATCACGTTCTGACGCAATATCCGGCACTACAGGCCGGGCGCGGCGTCACTCCCGCAGATTGCAAAACGGTCTGCAGTGCCATTCGGTACTGGGCCATCAGGCCGGCGGCGGCCCGGCCCTGAGGGTGTTCAGTATTGAACGGTGCGCACGCCCTGCGCCGTGCCCAGCAGGCACACATGGGCTTTCTGGTGCGCGAACACGCCCACGGTCACAACGCCCGGCCACTGGTTCACCTCCGACTCGAAAGCCAGTGGATCGGTGATGCGCAAACCACGCACATCCAGAATGTGCTGCTGGTTGTCCGTCACCAAAGGCGCGCCGTCTTTCTGGCGCAGCGTGGCTTGGCCGCCCAGGGCCGCGAAGCGGCGGGCAATCTGCTGTGCCGCCATGGGAATCACTTCCACGGGCAGCGGAAACTGGCCCAGTGCATCCACCCGCTTCGACTCGTCGGCAATGCACACGAACTGCCGGGCCAGCGCCGCCACGATCTTTTCGCGCGTGAGCGCAGCGCCGCCGCCCTTGACCATGTGGCCCTGGCCGTCGATCTCGTCGGCGCCGTCGATGTAGACCGCCAGGGACTCGACTTCGTTCGCATCGAACACGGGGATCCCCAAGGCCTTCAGCCGCTGGGTGCTGGCCTCGGAACTGGACACGGCGCCCCGGATACGGTCTTTGATGGTGGCCAGCGCGGTGATGAAATGGTTCACCGTGGAGCCGGTGCCGACGCCGACGATCTCGCCAGGCACGACGTATTGCAGGGCCGCCTGGCCGACCAGCGCCTTGAGTTCTTCTTGGGTGAGGGGTGAGGGTGTCGTCATGGGGGAAAATCGGGAGTAGTTCACCGAATTATCCCCATGTCCTTGATCCCCTACGCCCTCGCCCGTCCTCTTCTTTTCGGCATGGATGCCGAAGCCGCCCACGACATGACCATGGACATGCTGTCGCGCGGCCAACGCACGCCCTTGCAATGGGCCTGGTGCAACGACACCGTGGACGACCCCGTGACGCTGGCAGGCGTGACCTTTCCCAACCGGGTCGGGTTGGCCGCGGGCCTCGACAAGAACGCCCGCTGCATCGACGCACTGGGTGCCATGGGCTTCGGTTTCGTCGAGGTCGGCACCGTCACGCCCAAGGGCCAGCCGGGCAACCCCAAGCCACGCATGTTCCGGCTGCCGCAGGCCAACGCGCTCATCAACCGCTTGGGGTTCAACAACGAAGGGCTGGACGCTTTCCTGCACAATGTGCAGCAGGCGCGCTTTCGCACCCAGGCGCGCAAACACCCCATGTTGCTGGGATTGAACATCGGGAAGAACGCCACCACGCCGATCGAGAACGCCACTGCGGACTACCTGGCCTGCCTGGACGGCGTTTATCCCCATGCGGACTACGTCACGGTGAACATCAGTTCACCGAACACACAAAACCTTCGCGCCTTGCAGAGCGATGAGGCCTTGGATGCACTGCTGGGCGCCATCGCCGAGCGGCGAGAAGCCCTTGCCCAGCGCCATGCCAACGCACAGGGCGCTCCGCGCCGCGTACCAGTGTTCGTCAAGATCGCCCCCGATCTGGACGCGGCCCAGGTTGAGCTGATTGCGGCCACACTGCAGCGCCACGGGATGGATGGCGTCGTGGCCACCAACACCACGATCGCCCGCGATGCCGTCAAAGGAATGCAGCATGCCGAGGAAACTGGCGGGCTCAGCGGCGCGCCGGTGCTGGAAGCCAGCAATCGGGTGATCCGCCAATTGCGGCAGGCACTGGGGCCGCAATTTCCGATCATTGGCGTGGGCGGCATTCTGAGTGCGGACGACGCGGTGAGCAAGATCAAGGCGGGCGCCGATGTGGTGCAGATCTACACCGGCCTCATCTACCAAGGCCCTTCGCTGGTTCCGCAGGCAGCCCGGGCGATCAAGGCCATGCGCTGAAGCCAATGCAAAAAGGACCCAACAGGGTCCTTTCGAATGTTCCACGCAAGGCTTACGACGCGTGCGAGGCGCGGCCTCAACGCCGCATCTGCATGATCAGCGGCATGGCCAGACCCGCCCACCGAATCAGCCGGGCTGGCCCCGCCACCACCGCCAGTCCGGCCACCACGGCAACAGCGGCCGGATGCGATCGCGCGAAGGCGAGTAGCCGGATGGTCATCGAAGTGTCTGAGTCAGCAGCTTGCCGTTGGTCTTGTGCGGCCTGCACCTGCATGGCCTGCGATCGAGCGGCGCGCCGTGCGCGCACGCGCTGACGTTGCATGGCGATGCGCTCTAAAACCTTTTGCTGGCGATCGCTCAAGGAAGCGGATCCATCTTGCGATGTGGAAGTCATGGGTTCAGAGCCTTTCCTTGATATCACGCCAATCCTGAGCCAGTTCTTGCCGCGTCAGCACGAAAGCGTTGCCCGCCTGCTTGGCCACCGAGATCAATCCGATCAAGGCACCGGCCCACAGCACCAGCCAGGTGCCCGCCACCAGCCAGCCCACCATCGTGCGCTGGGGTGAATCCCAAAATTGCACCAGCACGGCGAGTGACGCGAGCACCAGGGTGACGACCGTGAGACCGCCCACGGCAACCACCAGCATGACCATCAAGCCCAAGCGCCGCTTCTGCTCGGCCCATTCGAGCCTCACCAGATCCAGCCGGTCTTCCGCAGCAATGGCCCCTTCGATGACGGCAGCGCGCCATCGCGCAACCCAACCGTCCAATCCCAGAAGTGCCAACCAATTCATGCGAGCCTCTCTTGAGCCATCAGGTCATTGTTTTTAACGGGGATCAGCGGCGAGCCAGCAAGAAGCCGACCAAGGCACCTGCTGCCAGGGCAGCGGTGGCCACACGCCAAGGTTCGTCATGGGCGTATTGGTCAGCGGCGCGGGCGGCTTCCTTGGCTTGGTAGGCGGCATCCTGGGCAGCGCGCACAGCGGAGTCACGCACCGAGTGGATGCCATCGTCCAGGCGCTGGCGCAGTTGCTTGATTTCCGGAACGCTGTCCAGGTCCTTGCTGGACAAAAGGCCACGCAAGTCAGAAACCAGCTTTTCCAGTTCGTTTTGCGCGGAAGAAAGCGTGTTGGATGCAGAAGTCATGAAGAGCCTTTCATAGCATGGAATAAAGGTAATCCGCCCCATACAGCCGGGCTGTAGGCGGATGCCCCATCTTAGTCACACGCTTTACATACGGCCGTAGGCCATGGCCGCTTGGATGAGAAAGTCAGCGGGAGACTTGATCTGCGACATGCTCGCCCAACGCCAGCGCACTGGTAAGGCCTGGCGACTCGATGCCGAACAGCTGGATGAGCCCACCCATGCCATGCGTTTCAGGGCCTTGGATGCAAAAGTCCGCTGCGGGCTCGCCCGGCCCGTGGATCTTGGGCCGAATGCCTGCATAGCCAGGCACCAGAGCGCCATCCCGCAGGCCGGGCCAGTACCGGCGAACCTCCGCATAGAACGCCTCGCCGCGCGCAGGATCGACCGACAGGTCGTCAGCCGAGCCCACCCACTCCACGTCGGGACCGAACTTGGCTTGGCGTCCCATGTCCAGTGTCAGGTGCACGCCCAGGCCAGCCGCTTCGGGAACGGGGTAGATCAAGCGGGAAAACGGCGATGCGCCCGTCAGCGTGAAGTAACTGCCCTTTGCGTACCGGGCCGTTGGCACATGGCGCGGATCGAGCCCATGGAACCGCTTGGCCAGATCGGGCGCCTGCAGGCCTGCGGCATTCACCAGCGTGCGGGCACCCAAGCGCGTACCGTCGCTCGCTTCCAAAACGATAGCATCACCCCCTAGTACTGCATGCGCCAGAGGCGAATTCAGTGCCACGATGCCACCCTGGTTCTCCAGATCGCCTTGGAGCGAGAGCATGAAGGCATGGCTGTCCACGATGCCGGTGCTGGGCGACAGCAATGCGGCCACGCATTCCAGCGCGGGCTCCAACGCCCGGGCCTGCTCCCGCGTCAGCCATTGCAGGTCGGTGACGCCATTGGCATGCGCCTTTTGCTGGATGCTTTCCAGCGATGCCCGCTGCTCGTCCGACGTGGCAACGATCAGCTTGCCGCAGCGCCGGTGCGCGATGCCCCTTGCCTCGCAATACGCGTAGAGCATGTCGCGGCCCTGCACGCACAGCCGGGCCTTGAGCGATCCTGGGGGGTAATAGATCCCCGCATGCACCACTTCGCTGTTGCGGGAGCTGGTTCCCGTGCCAATCGCATTGGCGGCTTCGAGCACCAGCACCTCGCGGCCCCGCAGGGCCAGGGCGCGCGCAACGGCCAGGCCCACCACCCCCGCGCCAACGACAACGCAATCCACCGACTCGGTCATGATGACTGCCTGCCTTGCGCTTCGAACCCATCGATCACGTTCACTGCGTTGAGACCCAGCTCTGCGGCGGCATAGCCGCCTTCCAGCACGAACACGGTCGGCAGGTTCAGTTGTGCCAGGCGCTGCCCGATCCGAGAAAAGTCCCGGGATGCCAAGGAGAAGCGGGAGATGGGATCCCCCTCGAACGTATCCAAGCCCAGGGAGACCACCACCGCCTGCGGCCCGTAAGCCAGGATGGCCACGCAGGCCTTTTCCAATGCGGCAAACCATGCGTCGAACCCGGTGCCGGCGGGCAGCGGAAGATTCAGGTTGAAGCCTGCTCCGGCGCCGTGGCCGGTCTCGTCCGCATGGCCCAGATAAAAAGGGTATTCAGTCATTGGGTCGCCATGGATGCTGATGAACAGCACATCCGAACGCTCGTAAAAAATGCTTTGGGTGCCATTGCCGTGGTGGTAGTCCACATCCAGCACCGCCACGCGAGGCATGCCGGAGTTGCGCAGCGTCTGGGCTGCGACGGCCGCATTGTTGAGGAAACAGTAGCCTCCCATGAAGTCCGGCCCCGCATGGTGGCCGGGCGGCCGCGTCACGCAAAACGATGCACCCGCGGCACCGCTGGCCACCGCGGACGCGGCACTGGCAGCCGCGTCCGCGCCCGCCTTGGCCGCGGCCCAGGTGCCTTCGGCCAGCGGAGTTCCGTTGTCCATGGAATACAGACCATAGCGCGCCGTGAAATTCGCGGGTTCGATGTCCGACCGCAAGGTGCGAACCGGCCACACGGAGGGAAACGGCTGCACAGCGGCATTCGCCGGGTCTTGCGCCAGCCACTGCTGCCACGCGGTCTGCAGGAACGACAGATACCGCTCCGCATGAATTTGCTTCAACACGGCAGCGCTGTCGACATTGGGTGCCAAGAGCGCGTGGCCGCACTCTTTCAAACGTTGCTCCACATAATCCTGGCGCGCCGGCTTCTCGAAGCACGGCACCCGTTCGCCGCGAAAGAACTCATGCACCGGGGCATGGGCGTTGTGCAGGGGATTGTGAAAGGTGAGCATCGTCTGGCGGCCTCGGGAATCGAAACCATCGATTGTGGCCGAACGCAGCGCGCCGAACGCGTTGGCGGCGGGCATCCGGCGAGGCCCCATCCATCGCGAAGCAGGCAACAAAAAACCCCTGCAGACAAAGCCTGCAGGGGTTGATGTGGTGGGTGATACATGGATCGAACATGTGACCCCTGCCGTGTGAAGGCAGTGCTCTACCGCTGAGCTAATCACCCATTGAATCAGCCATGCGACGCACTTCTGGTTCAAAAAAACACTGGTGGGTGATACATGGATCGAACATGTGACCCCTGCCGTGTGAAGGCAGTGCTCTACCGCTGAGCTAATCACCCGTGTTGTCTTGCGACAAGCCCATGATTATTGCACAGCTTTTTCGACCGAAGACTCAATTCGCCAAATTGTTTTTCCACCACTGGCTTTGTCGATATGGGCCAGCGTCTCCTCGTGCAACGACAGTTCCTGTTCGCTGGCGGTGAGCACCTGCAAGACCAGCGCGCTCAGATCGATCGGCGCCACACGAATGCCGGATTTGGTGTCGCTCTCTTCGTCAGAGATCAGCAACGGGTCCTGCCCGCGCGTCAGGTTGATGTAGACATCAGCCAGCAGTTCCGCATCCAGCAGCGCGCCGTGCAGCGTGCGGCCGGAATTGTCGACGCCCAGCCGGTCGCACAGGGCATCCAGCGAATTGCGCTTGCCAGGAAACATCTCCTTGGCCATCACCAGCGTGTCGGTCACGCTCTCGACGTACGTCTTGAAGCCCGGGCGGCCCGTCAGTTCCAGTTCCTTGTTGAGGAAGCCCACGTCGAAGGCTGCGTTGTGGATGATGATTTCCGCACCCTGCAGGTACTGCAGGATGTCGTCGGCCATCTCCGCAAACTTCGGCTTGTCCCGCAGGAATTCGTTGCTGATGCCGTGCACCTTGAGCGCGTCTTCATGGCTGTCGCGCCCTGGATTGAAATACAGGTGCAGGTTGTTGCCGGTGAGCTTGCGGTTCAGCAACTCCACGCATCCCAGTTCGATGATGCGGTCGCCGCCTTCGGCCGACAGACCAGTGGTTTCCGTGTCCAGAACGATCTGACGCGACATCAGTGGTTCTCCTTGGCGTGGTTGATGGTGTACTTGGGGATCTCCACCGTCACGTCGCTCTGGGCAAGAATCGCCTGGCAACTCAGACGCGACTGTGGCTCCAGGCCCCAGGCGCGGTCGAGCAGGTCCTCTTCTTCCTCTTCGGCCTCATTGAGGGACGCTCCTCCGGCACGCACGATCACATGGCAGGTCGTGCAGGCACAACTCATGTCGCAGGCATGCTCGATCTTGATGCCGTTGTCGAGCAAGGCTTCGCAGATCGAGGTACCGGAAGGCGCCGTGATGTCGGCGCCCGCAGGGCAGTACTCTGGATGGGGCAGTATTTTGATGACGGGCATGGGGCTGGATCGTCGTTTAAAGGGTTTGCACGTTCTTGCCGCCAAGGGCCTGCTGGATTCCGCGATTCATGCGGTGCGCCGCGAATGCCTCGGTCCCGTGGGCCAGGGCCTGGGTCGCCGCCTCGATCGCTGCCGCGTCGTCCAGTTCACGCGCCTGCTGCAAGGCCAGCATCAGTGCTTCAATGGTTTCGCGTTCGTCGGTTTCGAGCAGATCGGCATCGGCATCCAGCGCACTGCGGGTGGCCATCAACATGCGATCGGCATCCACCCGCGCCTCGACCAGCGACCGCGCCCGCATGTCCTGCGCGGCCGTTGCAAAGCCTTCTTGCAGCATGCGTGCAATGTGGTCGTCCGACAGGCCGTAGGAAGGCTTGACGTCGACGCGCGCTTCGATGCCACTGCCCTGCTCTTTCGCGCTCACGTTGAGCAGGCCATCGGCATCGACGGTGAACGTGACCCGGATCCTGGCCGCGCCTGCGGCCATCGGTGGAATGCCGCGCAGCTCGAACCGCGCCAAGCTCCGGCAATCCGCCACCAAATCGCGTTCGCCTTGCACCACATGAATGGCCAGGGCGGTCTGGCCGTCCTTGTACGTGGTGAAGTCCTGCGCCTTGGCGGTGGGAATGGTTTCGTTGCGAGACACGATGCGCTCGACCAGTCCGCCCATGGTTTCGATGCCGAGCGACAAAGGAATCACGTCCAGCAGCAGCATGTCGCCCGATGGATTGTTGCCCGCCAACTGGTTGGCCTGAAGGGCGGCACCCAGTGCGACGACCTCGTCCGGATTCAGGTTGTTCAGTGGTTCCGTTCCGAAGAACGCTTGCACTGCGCGCTGCACTTGCGGCATGCGCGTGGAGCCACCCACCATGACCACGCCTTGCACCTCTTCGGGAGACAGCTGCGCATCGCGAAGGGTGCGGCGCGCCGCCGCAATTGAACGCTGGGTGAGTGGCGCCGTGGCCGCTTCCAGATCGGCCCGGTGCACGGCGACGTCAATGCTCGCGCCGGACACCTCGGCAACGAAGGCTGCAGTCTCGGCAGCGCTGAGCGCCTCCTTGCATGCGCGGGCGGCCAGCCGAACGGCGGCCTTGTCTCGGGCGGTGGCAGCCACCAGGCCCTGCTGCTGAAGCACCCAGTCGGCCAGCGCCGCGTCGTAGTCGTCGCCACCCAGAGCCGAGTCGCCTCCCGTGGCGATCACTTCGAACACCCCTTGGGTCAGCCGCAGGATCGACACATCGAACGTACCCCCACCGAGGTCATACACCGCATAGACGCCTTCGCTGGCATTGTCGAGGCCGTAGGCAATGGCGGCGGCAGTCGGCTCGTTGATGAGCCGCAGCAGATTCAAGCCCGCCAAACGCGCTGCGTCCTTGGTGGCTTGGCGCTGCGCATCATCGAAATAAGCCGGGACGGTGATGACCGCACCGAAAATCTCGTCGTCAAAGCTATCTTCGGCACGGAAGCGCAATGTCGCCAGGATCTCCGCGCTGACCTCCACCGCCGACTTGGCGCCGTCCACGGTTTTCAGAGAGACCATGCCACCGCCGCCTTCATCCTGCGCTTCGACAAAGTCGTAGGGGAGCTTTTCGGGATGGGCAATATCCTGCAGGCTGCGCCCCATGAACCGCTTGGCTGAGGCAATGGTATTGCCCGCGTCCTGCGCCTGGGCTGCCACCGCTTCGTAGCCGATCTGGCGACGGCCTTCTGCCAAGTAGCGAACGACAGACGGCAGCAACACACGACCCTGGTTGTCGGGGAGGCACTCGGCCACGCCGTTGCGCACAGCCGCCACCAGGGAATGGGTGGTGCCCAAATCGATGCCCACGGCAATGCGCCGCTGGTGCGGATCGGGGGATTGGCCGGGTTCTGAAATCTGCAAAAGCGCCATGGGGTCTTTTTCTAGGTGGGAGGCGGCATGCACTGGCTGCCGCATCCATTCGATCGATCAATCAATAAAGGCAGGCGCTATTGTCCCAGTGCGTCTCTGCGGCGGTCGATATCGTCGGCAAATCGCGCAATGAACATGAGGGCTCTGACTTCGTTCGCGGCGGCAGCGTAGTCGCGCTGCCCATCCAAAAGCTGCTCGCACCGCTGCAGGGCCGTAGCGCGCGCGTCTCGAACGGCTTGCTCCAGCGCATCGAACGAAGAAGGATCCACTGCGTCGTCGAGCGCCTCGCGCCATTCCATCTGCTGCATCAGAAAATCAGTGGGCATGGCCGTGTTGTCTTCGGCCCGGATCGACGCGCCGCCCAGTTCGCACAAATAGGCCGCGCGCTTGAGGGGGTCCTTGATGCGTTGGTATGCCTCGTTGATGCGCACCGACCATTGCATTGCCAGGCGTTGCGCCGAGGGGCCATGCATGGCAAATCGATCAGGATGGGCTTCGCGCTGCAACTCTTTCCAACGGGCATCCAGGGCCGGGCGATCCTGCGCGAATTGGCGTGGCACGCCGAAGAGTTCGAAGTCGTCGGATTGAAGGTTCATGTCAAGAAAAAAACCGCCAGCACGGAACGCGTTGGCGGTTCACTGCAACCAGCGTGGATGGAAAGGTCAAACCCGGAAGCTCTCTCCGCAGCCACACCGGTCGCGCTCGTTGGGATTGTTGAATCTGAAGCCTTCGTTCAACCCCTCGCGCACGAAATCCAACTGGGTGCCATCGATGTAGGCCAGGCTCTTGGGATCGATGAGCACCTTCACGCCATGGTCTTCGAACACCATGTCTTCCGGGCCCTGTTCGTCCACATATTCCAGCTTGTAAGCCAAGCCGGAGCAGCCCGTCGTCTTCACGCCCAGCCGAACCCCGACGCCCTTGCCGCGACGGGAGAGATAGCGGCTCACATGTCGGGCCGCAGCTTCGGTCAATGTGATCGCCATGTCACCTCGCCCCGTTCAGGCAGCGGCCATAGCGGTGTGCTTGGCCTTGTAGTCTTGCACGGCCGCCTTGATCGCGTCTTCCGCCAGGATGGAGCAATGGATCTTGACCGGAGGCAAGGCCAGTTCTTGCGCAATTTCCGCATTCTTGAGGGCAGCCGCCTCATCCAGCGTCTTGCCTTTCACCCATTCCGTGACCAGGGACGACGATGCAATCGCCGAACCGCAGCCATACGTCTTGAAGCGGGCATCTTCGATCACACCGGTTTCGGGGTTGACCTTGATCTGCAGCTTCATCACGTCGCCGCACGCCGGTGCGCCCACCATGCCGGTACCCACCGAATCGTCGCCCTTGTCGAACGAGCCCACATTGCGGGGGTTCTCGTAATGGTCGATCACTTTGTCTGAATAAGCCATGATGTTTACCTCTTGAATCTGCTGACCGACGCCATCAATGGGCGGCCCACTGGATGGCGCTGATGTCAACGCCGTCCTTGTACATTTCCCACAAAGGGCTCAACTCGCGCAGCTTGGCCACGTTGTGTCGGATGGTGGATACCGCGTAGTCGATCTCTTCTTCTGTGGTGAAGCGGCCGATCGTCATGCGCAGGCTGCTGTGTGCCAGCTCGTCGCTGCGGCCCAGAGCGCGCAGTACGTAGCTGGGTTCCAGGCTGGCGGAAGTGCAGGCAGAGCCCGACGACACCGCCAGGCCCTTGATGCCCATGATCAGCGACTCGCCTTCGACGTAGTTGAAGCTGATGTTCAGGTTGTGCGGCACACGGCGCTCCATGTCGCCGTTCACGAACACCTGCTCGATGTCGTGCAAACCATCGAGCAGGCGCTTTTGCAGTGCCTTGGCTTTTGCCAGATCCTGCGCCATCTCTTCGCGGGCGATGCGGAAAGCCTCTCCCATGCCCACGATCTGATGGGTCGGCAATGTGCCGGAACGCATCCCGCGCTCATGCCCACCGCCATGCATCTGCGCTTCCAGCCGCACGCGGGGCTTGCGCCGCACATACAGCGCGCCAATGCCCTTGGGGCCATATGTCTTGTGGGAGGCCAGGCTCATCAGATCGACAGGCAGCGTCGAAAGATCGATGTCCACCTTGCCCGTGGCTTGCGCAGCATCCACGTGGAAGATGATGCCCTTTTCACGGCACAGGGCACCGATCGCCGGCAGGTCCTGGATCACCCCGATTTCGTTGTTCACGAACATGACGCTCAACAGGATGGTGTCTGGGCGAATGGCCGCTTTGAGCACCTCGAAATCGAGCAGGCCGTTTTCCTGCACGTCCAGGTAGGTGACTTCGAAGCCTTGGCGCTCCATCTCGCGCATGGTGTCCAGCACGGCCTTGTGCTCGGTCTTCACCGTGATCAGGTGTTTGCCCTTGCCTTTGTAGAACTGCCCTGCACCCTTGATGGCCAGGTTGTTGGACTCGGTGGCGCCGCTCGTCCAGACGATCTCACGCGGGTCTGCATTGATCAGGCGAGCAACTTCCACACGGGCTTTTTCAACGGCCTCTTCCGCCTCCCAACCCCAGGCGTGGCTCCGTGAAGCCGGGTTGCCGAAATGCTCGCGCAACCATGGAATCATGGCATCCACGACCCTCGGGTCCACTGGCGTGGTGGCACCGTAGTCGAGATAGATGGGAAAGTGGGGGGTCATGTCCATGGCTGGCTCAGTAAGGGGGTCTGGCTGGCGAGAGTCAGAAGTCAAAATCCGGCGTATGCGACTGCCCGGCCAAAGCCGGGCATCCACTCACGACTTGGCGAACACGTTGCCCAACGCGAAAACCGAGTTGGGCGCATTGACGCGAATCGGCTTCACGACCGGCGTGGTCGAGATGGCACGGCGCACGACGGGCTTGTCTTCGATCTGAACGCCCTTGGCCAATTGGTCGTCCACCAGCTTCTGAAGCGTGACAGAGTCCAGAAACTCGACCATGCGCTGGTTGAGCGACGCCCACAGTTCATGCGTCATGCAACGGCCGGCTTCACCCAGGCAATTTTCCTTGCCGCCGCACTGGGTGGCATCAATGGGCTCGTCCACCGAGACGATGATGTCCGCCACGGTGATGTCCGCCGCCTTGCGGGCCAGCGTGTAGCCGCCGCCGGGGCCACGGGTGGATTCGACCAATTCATGCCGGCGCAACTTGCCGAAAAGCTGCTCCAGGTAGGAGAGCGAAATTTGTTGCCGCTGGCTGATTGCCGCCAAAGTGACGGGGCCATTGTTCTGGCGCAGGGCCAGATCGATCATGGCAGTGACCGCAAAACGGCCTTTGGTAGTGAGACGCATCGCAAGCTCCTTGTCGTCAGGCTTGTCCGTTATAGAAACGCCCCGAGGCAACATGATTGCCGCCTGAGGCACCGTCTCCGCCCCTAACTCCGTGCACCTCTCGCATGAAAGCGAAGAGACTTTGGGAGCCCTTCATCGTTGGGCTGTTTTGTTGAGTGTTTCACCCAAGTATAGCACAAATCCCTATTGTTTTTGTCGGGTAACAAAACCCATCAGTCACCTTTCCTCCCCAACCGTCGCCAACTTGGCCGTTACAGCGCCACTTGGTCGCCCCCGGAGGCCCCGAACGCCTGCGATTTCAATTGGCCCAACTGGTCCCGCACACGGGCGGCCCGTTCGAACTCCAGGTTGCGGGCATGCTCCAGCATGAGCTTTTCCAGCCGCTTGATTTCCCGGGCCACATCCTTTTCGGACATGTCTTCCACCTGGGCACGGCGCATCGATTCCTGCTCCAGCCGTTCGGCGTCCTTGCCAGCCTTCTCGCTGTACACCCCATCGATCAGGTCTCTCACCTGCTTGACGATGCTGCGGGGCGTGATTCCCTTTTCCTCGTTGTGTGCGATCTGCTTGATGCGCCGGCGTTCCGTTTCGCCGATGGCTTTTTTCATGGACTCGGTCACCCGATCGGCGTACAGGATGGCCTTGCCGTTCAGATTGCGCGCGGCGCGGCCGATGGTCTGGATCAGGCTGCGCTCGGCCCGCAGGAAGCCTTCCTTGTCGGCGTCGAGGATCGCCACCAGCGAGACCTCGGGAATGTCGAGCCCCTCTCGCAGCAGGTTGATCCCCACCAGCACGTCGAAGGCGCCCAGCCGCAGGTCGCGGATGATTTCCACGCGCTCGACCGTGTCGATGTCCGAGTGCAGGTAGCGCACCTTCACGCCGTTGTCGCTCAGGTAGTCGGTCAACTGCTCGGCCATCCGCTTGGTCAGCGTCGTGATGAGCACGCGCTCGGCCTTGTCCACGCGGATGCGGATCTCCTGCAGCACGTCGTCCACCTGATGGGTGGCGGGGCGCACTTCGACCTCGGGATCGATCAGCCCGGTGGGGCGTACCACCTGGTCCACCACCTGGCCGGAATGGGTCTTTTCGTAATCGGCCGGCGTGGCGGACACGAAGATCACCTGGCGCATGCGCGTCTCGAATTCCTCGAACTTGAGCGGGCGGTTGTCCAGTGCGGACGGCAGCCGGAAGCCGTACTCGACCAGCGTGGTCTTGCGCGAGCGGTCTCCGCTGTACATGGCGTTGAGCTGGCCGATCATCTGGTGGCTCTCGTCCAGGAACATGAGCGCATCGCTGGGCAGGTAGTCCGTGAGGGTGCTGGGCGGATCGCCCGGCGCAGCGCCCGACAGGTGGCGGGTGTAGTTCTCGATGCCCTTGCAGTGCCCCACTTCGCTGAGCATTTCCAGGTCGAACCGGGTGCGCTGCTCCAGGCGCTGCGCTTCCACCAGCTTGCCTTCGGACACGAACTGCCCCAGGCGCTCGGCCAGTTCGAGCTTGATGGTCTCCACCGCCGTCAGCACCTTGTCGCGCGGGGTCACGTAGTGGCTGCTCGGGTACACCGTGAAGCGCGGGATCTTCTGCTTGACGCGGCCGGTGAGTGGGTCGAACAACTGCAGGCTTTCGATCTCGTCGTCGAACAGTTCGATGCGGATCGCCAGCTCGGAGTGCTCGGCCGGAAACACGTCGATGGTGTCGCCGCGCACGCGGAACTTGCCGCGGCTGAAGTCCTGCTCGTTGCGCTGGTACTGCATGCGGATGAGCTGCCCGATCACGTCGCGCTGGCTGAGCTTGTCGCCTACGCGCAGCGTCATCACCATGCGGTGGTAGCTTTCGGGCTCGCCGATGCCGTAGATCGCCGACACGGTGGCGACGATCACCACATCGCGCCGCTCCATCAGGCTCTTGGTGCACGACAGGCGCATCTGCTCAATGTGCTCGTTGATCGCGGAATCCTTCTCGATGAAGAGATCGCGCTGCGGCACATAGGCTTCGGGCTGGTAATAGTCGTAATAGCTCACGAAATACTCCACGGCGTTCTTCGGGAAGAACTCGCGGAACTCGCTGTAGAGCTGGGCGGCCAGGGTCTTGTTGGGCGCGAAAACGATGGCCGGACGCCCCATCCGCGCGATCACGTTGGCCATGGTGAACGTCTTGCCGGAGCCGGTTACCCCCAGCAGGGTCTGGAAGACCTCGCCGTCCCTGACCCCTTCCACGAGCTTTTCGATGGCCTCGGGCTGGTCGCCCGCGGGGGGATACGGCTGGTACAACTCGAACGGCGAGTCCGCGAAGCTGACGAACTGGCCGGTCACGGGTTCGGTGATGACTGGGTGCATGGTGTGGGGGCGACTCGCTTGCATGGGCCGCTAAAATCGGCGGTTGACCCGAAAGCCTATCGCAGCTTGGGGCGCAACGTCAGTTTTCCAACCTCCAAGGACTATTCAATGTCTCTGTTCACCGCCGTCGAAATGGCCCCCCGCGACCCGATCCTGGGTCTAAATGAGCAATACAACGCGGACACCAACCCCCACAAGGTCAATCTGGGCGTGGGTGTGTATTTCGACGACAACGGCAAGCTGCCCCTGTTGCAATGTGTCCAGGCCGCCGAAAAGGCCATGATGGAAAAGCCCGCCGCCCGCGGCTACCTGCCCATCGACGGCATCGTGGCCTATGACAATGCGGTCAAGGCCCTGGTGTTCGGCGCGGACAGCGAGCCCGTCACCTCCGGCCGCGTGGCCACGGTGCAGGCCATCGGCGGCACGGGCGGCCTCAAGATCGGCGCCGACTTCCTGAAGAAGGTCAGCCCCGATGCGAAGGTGCTGATTTCCGACCCCAGCTGGGAAAACCACCGCGCGCTGTTCACCAACGCCGACTTCACGGTCGATACCTACGCCTACTACGACGCGGCCAAGCGCGGTGTCAACTTCGACGGCATGCTCGCCAGCCTGAACGCGGCCGCGGCCGGCACCATCGTCGTGCTGCATGCCTGCTGCCACAACCCCACCGGCTACGACATCACGCCCGAGCAGTGGGACCAGGTGATCGCGGTGGTCAAGGCCAAGGGCCTGACGCCTTTCCTGGACATGGCCTACCAGGGCTTCGGCCACGGCATCGCCGAAGACGGCGCGGTGATCGGCAAGTTCGTCGCCGCCGGCCTGAATTTCTTCGTGTCCACCTCGTTCAGCAAGAGCTTCAGCCTGTACGGCGAGCGCGTGGGCGGCCTGTCGGTGCTGTGCGCCGACAAGGAAGAAGCCGGCCGCGTGCTGAGCCAGCTCAAGATCGCCATCCGCACCAACTACTCCAACCCGCCCATCCACGGTGGCGCGGTGGTGGCGGCCGTGTTGGGCAACCCCGAGCTGCGCGCGCTGTGGGAAAAGGAACTGGGCGAGATGCGCGTGCGCATCAAGGCCATGCGCCAGAAGCTCGTGGACGGCCTGAAGGCGGCCGGCGTGAAGCAGGACATGTCGTTCATCACGCAGCAGATCGGCATGTTCAGCTACTCCGGCCTGTCCAAGGACCAGATGGTGCGCCTGCGCAGCGAGTTCGGCGTGTACGGCACCGACACCGGCCGCATGTGCGTGGCCGCGCTCAACAGCAAGAACATCGACTACGTCTGCCAGTCGATCGCCAAGGTGGTATGACCCCCTGCCCCGGCCGCCAATAAAAAACCGCCTTCGGGCGGTTTTTTATTAAGGGTGTTTCAGGCCTCCAGCGCAATATCTTCTAGGGCATATCGCTATAAATAATATAGCAATCAACCCCACAGCACCGACCGCATCGAGATCGAGGCCGACTGGTAGCCGGTGTTGAAGAAGCGCGGCATTTCGCGCGCATCAGCCGCGGCGGCGGCATACAGGAGCGGCAGGTAGTGCTCGTGGCTGGGGTGGGCCTGCTGCGCGACCGGGCCCAGCCGCTGAAAGTGCTGCAGCGCATCCAGCTCGCCCTGCTTGATCTGGTTCTGCACCACGATGTCGAACTCCACCGCCCAGTCGTATGCCTCGGTGGGCGCCGTGCCCCGGCGGGTGACGCGCAGGTTGTGCACGATGTTGCCACTGCCCACGATGAGCACGCCGCGCTCGCGCAGCCTGCGCAGTTGCCGGCCCAGCGCATAGTGCTCAGCCGGCGGGCCGCCGTAGTCCATGCTGAGCTGCAGCACGGGGATGTCCGCCGCCGGGTACATGGGCTTGAGCACCGACCAGGTGCCATGGTCCAGGCCCCACTCGCCCGCATCCACCCCCAGCGGCTGGCCCGTGGCCGGCGACCGCAACTCGCCCGCCAGGCCCGCGGCGACCACCGGTGCGCCCGGCGCGGGGTACTGCTGGTCGAACAGCGCCTGTGGGAACCCACCGAAATCGTGAATGGTGCGCGGGGCGGCCATGCCCGTCAGCTGCCACCCGCCCCGGGTGAGCCAGTGCGCCGAGATACACAGGATCAACTGCGGTGGCGTGCCGCGCGCCCGCAACTCGGTGCCCATGCTCTGCCAAGCCCGGCGCCAAGCGTTGTCCTCGATGGCGTTCATCGGACTGCCGTGGCCCACGAACAGCACCGGCATGCGCGGCGAGGGCTTGAGCCGCTCCAGGGCGTTGGCCGTGGCAGCGCTGGACAAGGGCGACATGAGGAAAGCTCCTGGAAGGGTGGCAAAGCCGGCCAGGGCGGCCACGGACGTTCTGCGTTGCATGCGAAAGGGGCAATGGAATGGGATTTTGTATAACCGCGGGACGGAGCGGCACGGTGGGCCGAAGTTCCGGCCGGTTCGCCACGTTCCACGGCCGGCCTGGGCCATGCATTGTTCCACCCCGCGCCGCGCTTTCCATTCACCTCGCCTTCCGCCCATGACTGCACCTTCCCTGCTGCCTCTGCGTGGCGTCCGGCTCCTGAGCCTGGCGCTGAACCTGCCCGGCCCCGCCGCCCTGCTGCGCTGCCAGCGCCTGGGCGCCGAATGCACGAAGCTGGAGCCGCCACCGCCCGATGGCCATTCCAGCGCGGACCCGATGGCGATGTACAGCCCGCCCGCCTACGCGGCGATGCATGCCCAGGTCCGCGTGGTGCACGCCCACCTCAAGACGGATGCGGGCCAGGCCGTGCTGCAGGCGGAACTGGCGCGCACCGATGTGCTCATCACCTCGTTTCGGCCGTCGGCGCTGGCCAAGCTCGGGCTGGGCTGGGACGCGCTGCACGCACGCCACCCCCGGCTGTCGATGGTGCGCATCGTGGGCGCGCCGGGCAGCCACGCGGAAGAGCCGGGGCACGATCTCACCTACCTCGCCGATGCAGGGCTGGTCACCGGCACCACGTTGCCGCCCACGCTGTATGCCGACATGGGCGGCGCCCTCATGACCAGCGAGGCCGTGCTGCAGGTGCAGTTGGCGCGCGCCGCGTCCGGCCAGGGCGCGTGCATCGACGTGGCCCTGTCGGACGCCGCCGAGTGGCTGGCCCAGCCACGCGACTGGGGCCTGACCCTGCCGGATGGTGATGTGGGCGGCGCGCATGCGGGCTACCGCGTCTATGCCTGCGTCAACGGGCGGGTGGCGGTGGCGGCCCTGGAGCCGCATTTCTTCGCGCGCCTGGCCCGGGCGGCAGGGTTGCCGCCAGAGGCCGATCCCCGGGCGCCCGGCACCCATGCCGCGATCGCAGCGTTCTTGCAGGGGCAGACGCGCGCCACGCTCGACGGGCTGGCCACGGGAGAGGACATCCCCCTGCACACGCTGGACTGAACGATGCAAAAGCAAGGCACGGTGCTGCGCTGGGACGCCACGCGCGGATTCGGCTTTCTGCGCAGCGGCGATACGGGCGTGGATGTGTTCTTTCATGTGCGGGACCTGCAGGGCCTGTCGGAGCCGCGGCCCGGCCTGGCCGTGGTGTACGAGGAAATCCATGTGGGCGGAAAAGGGCCGCGGGCGATGGCCGTGCGGGCCGCCCACGGGCCGTTTCAGGCGGGTGGAGGTCCTCAGTTGGTGGCGCGACGCGGGCCGCGCCCCCCGTCCCCGGCATCGGCCCCGCCCGCCCGGACTGATCCTGGCCGCGCACCGCCCCGGCAAACGAACCAGCGTGGACCTGCCGGAGGCGCCCAGGCACGCGCCGCTGCGTCGCCACCGGCCCGGCGGCGCCCCCCTTCGCGCGATGCCCCCTCCGCGGCGAACCATGGCGTGGCCTATTCGTGGATGGCCGCGTGGCTGGCGCTGGTGGCCTGGGGCGTCTGGACGCAGCGAATCTCCACGGGATGGCTGGCGGCCCTGGTGGCCGTCAACGTGGTGACCTTCGCCGTGTATGCCAGCGACAAGGACGCCGCACGCAGCGGGGGATGGCGCACCAGCGAGCAGCGGCTGCACCTGCTCGCCGTGCTGGGCGGCTGGCCGGCCGCGTGGTGGGCACAGCAGTGGCTGCGGCACAAGTCGAGCAAGGCATCGTTCCGCGCGGTCTACTGGCTCACCGTGGCCGTGCACTGCGCCGCGCTGGCCGCGGTGCTGGCCCATCAGTCGGGCATATTGCTACGTTTTTAGTAGCGGCATGCCGGCGATTTCATTGCGCCGCAGGCCATTTCGATGCCGGGTCTGCGCCGGTCCGGCAACGCCCGACTGGGACGCGTCCCACACGGCGGCCTTGCCCCGCCCTACAGCGCCGGCGTCTGGGCCCGGGCCCAATGGCCGCTGAATCCACAGCGAGAGGAACCCCATGAAGCCCTTTGTCCTCGACCCGGACATGACGTCCTCGGCCGGCACCTTCTACCCTACCGGCCATGTCTTCGCCCTCTTTCCCGACGAGGCCCACGCCCGCGATGCCGCCGAAGCCCTGGGGGCCGATGGCGAACGCACCGACATCTCCCACGCCACGCCGGACGCCATCCTGCAGCATGTGGTGCGCACGCTGGGCAATGCCGACACCCCCCTGCCCTCGGTGGGCGCGGAAGGCACCATCGTTCGCCGCATCTCTGACCTGGCCGCGGCCGGGCACCATGGCCTGCTGGTCAAGGTGGGTGACGACGACGACGCGGAAACCCTGCAGGCCGCGCTGGAGCCGCACGGCGCGCAAGCCGCTTTCTATTACCGCCGGCTCATCATCGAGGACCTGATTCCGCAGCCCGTGCCCTGACCGGGCGAGCAGCATGCACCGGACTGACCGGCAAGGCACCTTGGACTTTGGCGCCCCTGCCGATATAGTTCGCCATGGCCTGCCTCACTGCGTCGTCTGCCGGATGCGCCCCTCTCGCGATGGGGGCGCCGGGCATGGCCTTCCCGCAGGGCTGGCGCCGCCCGCCACCGAACATCGGCATTCCTTCCTGGTGACTGCATGGACACGCCGACTCCCCTGCAAGGAAACCGTCGGCGCCCGTGGACGTCCGGCCTCACCGGCCCCTTCATTGCGATCCTGATCCTGCAGGCCGTCGTGGCCTCCGCCAGCCTGTACGTGCTGTCCACCGTGCGCGCGTTCGTCGCAGGCGAGAGCCAGTGGACCAAGGGCCAGAAGGACGCCATCCACCACCTGGGCCAATACGTCGCCACGGGCGAGGGGCGCTTGTACGAGCAGTTCCAGCAGGCCTTGCAGATTCCCCTGGCCGACCGGGAGGCACGGTTGCTCATCGAGGCCCCCGAGCCTGATCTGGCCGGCGCCCGCGACGCGTTCCTGCGCGGCGGCAACCACCCGAGCGACGTGACGGGGCTGATCTGGATGCTCCACCTGTTCCGGGACCATGACATCCTGCGCGAGCCCATCCGGCACTGGATGCTGGGCGACGAATACCTGCAGCGGCTGGACGCCCTGTCGCGCGAGATCCGTGCCGGCTATGTGGCCGGGGGCGTGACGCCTGACATGGTGCAGCGCTGGCAGCGTCAGGTCGATGAGATCGACGTCGGCGTCACGCCGGCCGCCACCGACTTCAGCGCGGCGATGGGCGACAGCTCACGGCGCATCATGGGGTGGCTCCTGTGGCTGAACGTGGCC
The DNA here is from genome assembly GCF_032929295.1 of Acidovorax sp. BLS4. Classification (NCBI taxonomy): domain Bacteria; kingdom Pseudomonadati; phylum Pseudomonadota; class Betaproteobacteria; order Burkholderiales; family Comamonadaceae; genus Acidovorax; species Acidovorax sp. BLS4. Next base: position 1,479,291 of record NZ_CP136797.1, on the reverse strand, counting down.
ACGGTGCTGGCGCTGATCGCCCTGACCCTGGCGCACACCCGCCAGTTGATGGGACAACGCCGCCAGGTCGAGGCCACGCTGGAGGCCGAGCGCGAACAGGCGCATACCACCCTGGCGGCCATCGGCGACGGCATCGTCACCACCGATCTGCACGGCAACGTGCGCTACATGAATCCCGCCGCGGAAAGCCTGCTGGCCCGCGCCGGCCAGGACAGCCTTGGGATGCCGCTGGCGCAACTGCTGCACACGGGCCCCCCAGACGGCGCCAAGGCCACCGGCAGCGCCGAGCCACCCGCCACCCACGGCAGCAGCATCACCCAACTGCTCGAGCGCGCGCTGCACGGCACCGTCGGGCTGCACGACGAACACCCGCACCGCATCGTGCGGCCGGACGGCAGCACGGTGCCCGTCACTTTGGTGGGATCGCCGCTGATGAACCAGGGCCATTTGGCCGGCGCCGTGCTGGTGCTGCACGACGTGACGCGCGAGCAGCAGTATCTGGAGCAGCTTGCGTGGCAGGCCAGCCACGACACGCTCACCGGCCTGGCGAACCGGCGCGAGTTCGAGCGGCGCCTGGGCCAGATGCTGGCGCGGCCGCGGTCCTCCGAGGTGGCGGGCGCGCTGCTGTACATCGATCTGGACCAGTTCAAGGTGATCAACGACACCTGCGGCCACCCCGCGGGCGACGAGATGCTGCGCGAGGTCTGCCGCATGCTGCAGCGCGGCCTGCGAGAGGGCGACACGCTGGCGCGGCTGGGCGGGGACGAGTTCGGTGTGCTGCTGCACGATTGCCCCCAGGAGGTGGCCGAGCGGATCGCCGAGCAGATCCGCCACCATGCGCAGGAACTGCGGTTGCCCTGGGGTGCCCGCACCCTGCGCACGGGCCTGAGCATCGGTCTCGTGCACCTGACGGCCGACCTCACCAGCCTGCAGGAGGTGCTGCGCGTGGCCGACATGGCCTGCTACGGCGCCAAGGAGCGCGGGCGCAACACGGTCTATGTCTACCAGCCACAGGACGCGGCCATGTCGCGCCACCTGGACGACATGCACTGGGTGCAGCGCATTCGCCAGGCGCTGGAGCAGGACCGCTTCCAGCTCTACATGCAGGAGATCGCCCCGCTGCGGGCGCCGAACGACGGCGGCATTCATGTGGAGGTGCTGCTGCGCCTGCAGGGGGACGGCGGCCAGGCGATCTTCCCTGGCGAATTCGTGCCAGCCGCAGAGCGCTTCGGCCTCGCACAGGCCCTGGACCGGTGGGTGGTCGAGCACACCTTTGCCGCACTGGCCGAGCGCCGCCGGCAGCAGCCGCAGGAGCGGCCCATCACGCTGTGCGCCATCAACCTGTCCGGCACCAGCGTGGGCGACGAGAGCCTGCTGGAGTACCTGCGCGACCAGATGGCCCGCTACGGCGTGCAGGCCAACCAGCTGTGCTTCGAGGTGACCGAGACCGCGGCCATCGCCCACCTGCCCAACGCGATCCGCCTGATCCGCGAGCTCAAGCAGCAGGGCTGCCATTTCGCGCTGGACGACTTTGGTGCGGGCATGTCTTCGTTCACCTACCTGCGGCATCTGCCAGTGGACTATCTCAAGATCGACGGCGCCCTGGTGCGCGACATGCTGGAGGACCCGGCCAACCGGGCGATGGTGGAGATGGTCAACCACATCGGCCACGTGATGGGCAAGCAGACGATCGCCGAGTTCGCCGAGACGCCGGCCATCGTGGAGGCGCTGCGCGCCATGGGCGTGGACCATGCACAGGGCCATGCCATCAGCCGCCCGGAACCGATGCCCCGGGCCGCCGTCCAGGGCACGGCCCCGGCGGGCGGGCCGGGCGCGGCGGCGCCGGAGGGCTCAGCGCCCCTTGCGGAACGTTTTACCGGAAGGGGTCCCGCCGGCGGGCTTGCCGGCTAGGCCGGCGCGGGGCGGCAGGCCGGTGTGCTGGGTCAGCATGCGGCCGGCCACGGGCTGCTGCGCGGCCTTGTTGAATGCCACGCCCTTGGCCGGCGGCGCCTTGCGTTGTGGCGCCACCGGGGCCACGGTGCTGTTCTTTCGGCGCGCGCTCTGGTAGCTGCCGTCCGTCATCGGCTGGAAGGTCGGGATCAGGTGGTGCTTGCCGTTGCCGATCAGGTCGGCCCGGCCCATGGTCTTCAGCGCCTCGCGCAGCAGCGGCCAGTTGTTGGGATCGTGGTAGCGCAGGAAGGCCTTGTGCAGGCGCCGGCGCTTTTCGCCGCGCACGATGTCCACCGCCTCGCTGTCGCGGCCGATCTTGCGCAGCGGGTTCTTACCCGAGTGGTACATGGCCGTGGCCGTGGCCATGGGGCTCGGGTAGAAGGTCTGCACCTGGTCGGCGCGAAAGCCGTTCTTCTTGAGCCAGATGGCCAGGTGCATCATGTCCTCGTCGCTCGTGCCGGGGTGCGCGGCGATGAAGTACGGGATCAGGAACTGCTTCTTGCCCGCCTCTTCGCTGAACTGCTCGAACATCTGCTTGAACTTGTCATAGCTGCCGATGCCCGGCTTCATCATCTTGGTGAGCGGGCCCTGCTCGGTGTGCTCGGGCGCGATCTTGAGGTAGCCGCCCACGTGGTGCTGCACCAGCTCCTTCACGTATTCGGGCGACTTCACGGCCAGGTCGTAGCGCAGGCCGGAGCCGATCAGGATCTTCTTGATGCCCTTGAGCGCGCGGCCGCGGCGGTAGATCTTGATGAGCGGGCCGTGGTCGGTCGTGAGGTTCTGGCAGATGCCCGGGTACACGCAGCTGGGCTTGCGGCACGCGGCCTCGATCTCCGGGCTCTTGCAGCCCAGCCGGTACATGTTGGCCGTGGGCCCCCCTAAGTCGGAGATGGTGCCGGTGAAGCCGCTCACCTTGTCGCGGATGTCCTCGATCTCCTGGATGATGGAGTCCTCGGAGCGGCTCTGGATGATGCGGCCCTCGTGCTCGGTGATCGAGCAAAAAGTGCAGCCGCCGAAGCAGCCGCGCATGATGTTCACGCTGAAGCGGATCATCTCCCACGCCGGGATCTTGGTCGCGCCGTCGTGGCTGCCGTTCTCGTCGGCGTAGCTCGGGTGCGGGCCGCGCGCGTAGGGCAGATCGAACACATAGTCCATCTCGGCCGTGGTCAGCGGGATGGGCGGCGGGTTGATCCACACATCGCGCGCCGTCGGCCCTTCGCCGTGGGCCTGCACCAGGGCACGGGCGTTGCCGGGGTTGGTCTCCAGGTGCAGTACCCGGTTGGCGTGGGCATAGAGCACCGGATCGCTCTTGACCTGCTCGTAGCTGGGCAGGCGGATCACGCTGCGTTCGCGCGGCGGCACCTTGAGCTTGGCCTTGAGGTTCGGGTTGGCCACGAACAGCATCGGCTGGATGGCGGGGTTGGGTTCGGCGGATTTCGAGCCATTTTGCCCTTGCGCCCTAGTATCCATTGGCATGGATGCTATTGAATCAGGAGCATCCTCCTTGCTGCAGGTGCTGCCTTGGGCGGCGGCCTGCTCGCTGGTCGTCATGTAGGGGTTGACGTGCGCCTCGACGCGGCCGGGCTCGTCCACGCTGGTGGAGTCGATTTCGAACCAGCCCTGGCCGGTTTCGTCGTCGGACCGGCGCACGAAGGCGGTGCCGCGCACGTCGGTGATCTGCTCCACGGGCTCGCGCGCGGCCAGGCGGTGGGCCACTTCGACGAGCGCGCGTTCGGCGTTGCCGTACAGCAGCAGATCGCACTTGGCGTCCACCACGATGGAGCGGCGCACCTTGTCGCTCCAGTAGTCGTAGTGGGCGATGCGGCGCAGGCTGCCTTCGATGCCGCCCAGCACGATGGGCACGTCCTTGTAGGCCTCGCGGCAGCGCTGGCTGTACACGATGGCCGCGCGGTCGGGGCGCTTGCCGCCCACGTCGCCAGGAGTGTAGGCGTCGTCGCTGCGGATCTTCCGGTCGGCGGTGTACCGGTTGATCATGGAATCCATGTTGCCCGCCGTCACGCCCCAGAACAGGTTGGGGCGGCCCAGGGCCTTGAAGGCATCGGCGCTCTGCCAGTCGGGCTGGGCGATGATGCCCACGCGAAAGCCCTGCGCCTCCAGCGTGCGGCCGATCACGGCCATGCCGAAGCTGGGGTGGTCGACGTAGGCATCGCCCGTCACCAGGATCACGTCGCAGCTGTCCCAGCCGAGGCGCTCCATCTCGGTGCGGCTCATGGGCAGGAACGGGGCCGTGCCGAAACGTTTCGCCCAATACGGGCGATAGCTGGTCAGCGGCTTCGCGGCGCGCGCGAAAAAGGAAACGTCAACGGGGGCGTTCATGGAGGGCAAGGCGTGGGGAAGCCGCGATTTTAGGCTTTCGGGCCTTTCCTGTCGAAACCGAGGGCCAAGGCGCGTGCCCGCGCCCTGCGCCGCAGGGGGTCAGCCGCGGGTGGCGAGCGGCCTGGCGGCGGTCTCGGTGCGCGGCGTGGCGGGCCCCGATCGGCCCTTCACCATTCGCCGGAGGCACGCACCCGCTGGTCCAGATCCGGTGCGGGCGGCTCGCCGTAGGGCGAGTGCAGTTCGGTGGCTCTGGCGGTCCAGGCGGTAGGAATAGCGGCCAAGGCGCCCTCCTCCACACGGCCCGGCCCGTTGGCACCGGCCAGGGCAGCGGGAAACACCATGGCGTTCATCACGTGGGTCAGCGCAGCGGCAAGCATGGCGGGTCCTTTTCATGCGGGGTTGCCGCCAGCGTATGGCGGCGGGGTGACTGTTTCGTGTCAACGAAAAAGGGCCCGCCGAAAAGGGCGCCCTTTGTGTGCCAACGGCCACACCGCCGGGAAGCGAAGGGTTATTTCGCCAGCGTCAGCGTGCCCTTCATCAGCGCGGAATGGCCGGGAAAGGAGCAGAAATAGGCATACGACTCGCCGGCCTTGAGCGCCTGGGTGGAGAACGTCACCGAATCGCTCTCGCCGCCGCCCACGATCTTGGTGTGCGCGATCACCCGGGCGTCCGCGTCCTTCACGTAGTTCTTGGCGGCCCCGGCAGCGATGCCGTCCGTGGCCACGGCCTGCAGGTCGGCGGCCTTGCTCAGCACCCAGTTGTGGCCCATGGCGGTCTTGGGAAGCTTGCCCACGTGCTTGAGCTTTACGGTGAATTGCTTGCAGCTTTGCGGCACCGCGAGGGTCGCCTTGTTGAATTGCATCGCATCGTTGCCGTCGATCTCGGCCGTGCAGTCGGCGGCCCAGGTGGGGCCAGCCGCCAATACCAGGGCCAGCGCCGCGAATTTCCAGTGGTTTGCCATGAGGTCTTCCTTCTTCATAAAACAGGTGCTTGCGCCTGGCGTTGCCGGGCTGCTCCATGCAGCCGGGCGACGCAACAGCGCGATGCAGGGAGCGTATGTGCGGGGCGCCTGCAGCGCCTTGAGGTGCATCAAGCCTTGTGCCGAACGCCGTCCATGGAGCCGGCATGCAGTTAAGCTCCGCCGCCCATGCCCTACACCGTGCGAACCCCCACCCACAGCGAACTGGTCATCAAGAAAAGCCGGTTCATCGGCTGCGTGCAGCCCATGGCGGACCGCGCGTCGGCCCAGGCCACCGTCGATGCGCTGTGGCAGCAGCACCCCGGTGCCGCGCACGTCTGCTGGGCGCTGCTGGCGGGCGGCCAGTCGGCTGCGGTGGACGACGGCGAACCCGGCGGCACCGCGGGCCGGCCGATGCTGGAGGTGCTGCGCCACCAGGACCTCGAAGGCGTGCTGGCCACCGTGGTGCGCTATTTCGGCGGCGTCAAGCTGGGTGCGGGCGGGCTGGTGCGGGCCTACACCGACACCATCGCGCAGGCGCTGCTGCCGGCCGAGAAGGTGCCGCTGCAGCGCATGGTGGTGCTGCAGTGCGAGGTGCCCTACGCCCTGGAGGGCCTGGTGCGCCGCGAGGTCGAGGCGGCCGGCGCCACGCTGGGCGAGGTGGCCCACGGCTCGCTGGTGGCCGTGCGCATCCAGTTGCCTCAGCCACAGGAGGCGGCGTTCGTGCAGCGGCTGAACGACGCCTGCCAGGGCCGGATCGGCTGGATCGCGCCGTAACGCCGCCATCGCCTGCGCCGAAAGTGCCCTGCACCTACAGGCCCCACCCTGCGGCCCGGGGACACTCAGCCATTCGCCACCCCTGAGGAGATCGACCCATGAGCCCACCCCTGGACGCCATCATCATCGGCGCGGGATCGGCAGGCCTTGCCGCGTTGCGCGAGGTTCGCAAACGCACCGACCGCGTGCGGATCGTCAACGATGGCCCCTGGGGGACCACCTGCGCGCGGGTGGGCTGCATGCCCTCCAAGATGCTGATCGAAGCGGCCAACGCCTACCACCGGCGCCACGCATTCGACACCTTCGGCCTGCGCGGCGGGGACGGCCTCTCCGTCGACATGCCTGCCGTGCTGGAGCGCGTGCGCGCCCTGCGCGACGAGTTCGTGGCGGGCACCGAGAAGGCATCGGCGGTCGGCGACCAGGGCATTTCGGGCCACGCGCGGCTGCGCGGCCCGGGCACGGTGGAAGTGGGAGGCAATACCTACCACGCACGCAGCGTCATCATCGCCACTGGCTCGCGCCCCATCATTCCCGAGGAATGGCTGGCGTTCGGCGACCGCATCCTGACCACCGACACCCTTTTCGAGCAGCCCACCCTGGGGCCGCGCATGGCGGTCATCGGGCTGGGACCGCTGGGCGCGGAACTGGCGCAGGCCCTGTCGCGGCTGGGCGTGGAGGTGGCGGCGTTCTCGACCGGGCCATCGCTGGCCGGGCTGTCCGATCCCGACATCCTCGACACGCTGAAGGACGTGCTGAAAGACGAATTCGTCGTCAGCGTGGGCGAGGAGGCCCGCTTGCGCGAAGTTCCGGGCGGCATCGAGGTCAGCAACGGCAGCACCACGGTGGTGGTGGACCAGGTGCTGGCGGCCATGGGGCGGCGGCCGAACATCGAACACCTCGGCCTCGATACCCTGGGCATCCCCCTGGACGCGCACGGAAAGCCGCCCGTGGATGCACGCACCATGCAGATCGCGGACCTGCCCGTGTTCATGGCCGGCGATGCCGACGACCGCCGGCCGCTGCTGCACGAGGCCTCCGACGAGGGCCACATGGCCGCCCTGAACGCCATGGCACCCGAGCCGCAATGCTTTCGCCGGCGCACGCCGCTGTCCATCGTGTTCACCCAGCCCAACGCGGCGGTGATCGGCCAGGCCTGGAAGGACCTGAAAGACGGCGAATTCGTGACGGGCTCGGTGGATTTCTCCCGCCAGGGCCGCGCGCGCGTGGCGCAGCACAACCAGGGCCGCCTGAACGTGTATGCGGAGCGCGAAAGCGGCCGCATCCTGGGCTCGGAGCTTTGCGCCCCCAGCGGAGAGCACATGGCGCATCTGCTGGCGCTGGCCATCGACCGGTCGCTCACGGTGCAGGACCTGCTGCGCATGCCGTTCTACCACCCGGTCCTGGAGGAAGGCCTGCGCACCGCGCTGCGCGATGCGGCTTCGCACCTGCCCAGCGGCAGCGCTTCGGACCTGTCGGCCTGCTCCGCCTATGGGGCCAGCGCGCTCGATTGAATATTTCGCCTCCGCCCGGGCTTCAGTTCCGGGCGGGGGTGCCGAAAAAGGAGGGGTCTTTGCCTTCGCCTCGCCCCGAGGCCCCAACAGGAGCACCCCATGGATGTCGCGCTTTCCCAGTCGGTCGTCAACACCGCAACGGCCATGGCCAGCCAGAAGAATTCCGATGCCCTGAACATCCGGGTGCTGAAAAAGGCGCTGGACACGCAGGAGGCCTCCGCCACCTTGCTGATCGAGTCGATGAAGCAATCGATGCCCCAACCGGCACTGGCCACCTCCGGCGCGCTGGGCACCCAGGTCAACACGTTCGCCTGAGCCGGCGGCCTTGAGGGGCCGGCGCTTTACGGGGAGGCGGTCTTATGGTGAAAGCCGCGATCTGATTCACCCAAACCACCGACAGGTGAAACTTGGAATACTCTTTTAGCCAAAAAAGAGTATAAACAGGATCATGACCAACGATCTGATCCACAGCCTGACCATGGCCCGAAAGGCCAGCCAGCTCACCCAGGCGGAGCTGGCCGAACGGGCCGGCCTCTCGCGCATGACGGTGCAGCGCACCGAAGGGGGCGACCTGGACCCCCGCTATTCCACCCTGACGGAAATGGCCCGCGTGCTGGGAATGGACATCATCGCCGTGCCCAGCACCCTTCGGCCGAGCCTGCAGGCCTTCATCCAGTCGGGCGGCAAATTCCTGGGACAGCCCCAGGGCGTGGATGCCCCGCCTTCGGTGATCGACAGCCTGCGCAAAGAAGGCTGAGCGCGGCCGGCTGACCCGCCATGAGCACCTCCATCCGCTACCTGCGCCTGTACCTGCACCGCCCGGCCGGCCAGGGTGCCGGCCGCATGGCGATCGGCTACCTCTCGCAGTACGGCGACATCCTGCGCGTGTCGTTCGATGCCAGCTACATCAACGACCCCGGCCGCCCCACCCTGTCGCTCAGCTTTCAGGGCGAGACCGAGGCCGCCACGCAGCAGATCCTGGCTTCGGCGCGCGACGCCCGGCTGGTGCGCACCGATGGCCGCTGGCCGGTGTACTTCCAGAACCTGCTGCCCGAAGGCCACAACCGCGAGCGCCTCGCGCGCGAGCGCGGCTGCACGCCCGACGACGAGTTCGAGCTGCTGGCCGCCGCGGGCCACGATCTGATGGGCGCGCTGGAGGTGGAGCCCGTACCCGCACAGGACGGCGTGCCCGACGTGGTTCGCCACTGGCACACCACCCAGGGCCTGGACGTGCTGGAGCCGGGCTTCGTCGAATACCCCGTGGAGGACGCGGCCTCGCTGCCCGGCGTGGTCACCAAGTTCAGCGCGGTGCAGGAAGGGCGGCGCTACACCGTGCACCGCAAGGGCGCGGCCGGCAGCGTGATCCTGAAGCTGCCCACCACCGCCCACCCCGACCTGGTGGCCAACGAACACGCCGGCTACCAGCTGTGCCGGGCGCTCGGCCTGGACTGCGCCCAGGCGGATGTCATCACCCGCGCCGAGGCCGATCTGCCCGATGCCGTGCCCTTCGACGAGATCCTGGCCGTGCAGCGGTTCGACCACCTGCCCGGCGGCCAGCGGGTGCACATGGAAGAGTTCAACCAGGTGCTGGGCTACACGCCGCGGCAAAAGTACGGCAAGGGCATCCTGCAGGACTACGCCACCATGCTGCGCGTGCTGGACCGCCTGAGCCACCAGCCCGTGCACGACACCCGCGAGTTCCTCGCCCGCATGGTCGCCTTCATCCTCATGGGCAACACCGATGCGCACCTCAAGAACTGGGCGCTGGTCTACCCTGACGGGCGCGCACCGCAGCTGTCGCCGCTGTACGACCCCGTGTGCGTCGCCGCGTTCTTCGAGGGCATGCCCGAAAGCCAGTACGCGGTGAACCGGGCCATCGACAAAACCCTGCGCGCCTTTTCATGGGACGACATGGAGGGGCTGATCAAGGCCGCCGGCCTGCTGCGGGCGCCGCGCCATCTTGCGCTGCTGCGCGATTCGGTGCGCCTGGCCCAGCAGACATGGCCCGAGCGCATCGCCGACGCACCGCCCGCGATGCGCCGGTCGGTCGCGGAGCGCCTGGCAGGCGGTGTCGCGCTCACACGGAACTGAAAGCACAACTCCCAGCATGACCACCCCATCATTGAACCGAGCCGATTCCCTTTGCCCGCCCGGCGAGCGCGGCGCCTTGCAGGTGCCCTACCTCAAGCGCTGCTGGTCCCGCTGGATGGCGGCGCGCCAGGGCCTGCCCACGGGCGAGTACGCGGAATCCCATCGCACGCAGATCGTGCTCGCGGCAATGGGCCTGGGCCTGGAGCAGACCATGCAGCACGTGCTGTGGCACGCGCCGGAGTTCGCGGACTTCGAGGACTGGATCGTGCGCACCGCCGGGGCGCCCGATGCCGCCACCATCGCCCGCATCCAGGCGCTGGTGGACGGCGGGCCCGTGCCCGACGCCGTGGCCTGGCTGCACGCCCAGGTCGACGCCATGCCGCCCGTGCTGGATGCCGACGACCTGGCGCACTGGGACGAGCACGGCTACGTGATCGTGCGGCAGGCCGTGGCGCCCGACGACAGCGCCGCCGCGGCGCAAGTGGTGTGGGAGGCGGTGGGCGCCACGCCGGACGATGTCGAATCGTGGTACCGCAACGCCCCGCGCAACATCATGGTGCAACTGTTCCAGCACCCCGCGTTCGACGCGAACCGCCGGTCGCTGCGCATCCACAAGGCGTTCGCGCAACTGTGGGGCACCGCCGACCTGTGGCGCAGCACGGACCGCTGCGGTTTCAATGTGCCGGAGCGCCCCGGCCACCCTTACCAGGCGCAGGGGCTGCACTGGGATGTGAGCCTGGAGCCACCCATCCCGTTTTGCACCCAGGGCATCCTGTACCTCACGGACACGCCGCCCGAACAGGGCGCGCTCACCGTGGTGCCGGGCTTTCACCGCCAGGTGGAAGGGTGGCTGGCCGGACTGCCGCCGAACGCCGATCCGCGCAGGCAGGATTTCCAGGCGCTGGGCGCCCGGCCCATCGGCGCGGGGGCCGGCGATCTGGTGATCTGGCAACAGGCACTGCCCCACGGCGCCAGCCCCAACCGCGGTGCGCGGCCCCGTCTGGTGCAGTACATCAACATGATGCCCGCCGACGTGCCGATTCAGGCGATCTGGCGCTGAGCAGCCTCCACCATCCCTATCGGGGTGTGCCCGAAACCCGCCAGATGGCGTTGCCCACGTCATCGGCCACCAGCAGCCCGCCGCGCGCATCCAGCGCCACGCCGACGGGACGGCCATAGGCATCGCCTTCGGGGCTGAGGAATCCGGTCAGCACGTCGATCGGCTGGCCCTTGGGCTGGCCGTTTTCGAACGGCACGAAGACCACCTTGTAGCCACTGCGCGGCTTGCGGTTCCACGAGCCGTGCAGGCCCACGAAGGCCCCCTGGGCCAGTTGCTGCGGCAACCCGTTGCCGGCCGAGGGCGGGCCCGAGAAGGCCAGCCCCAGCGGTGCCACGTGGCTGCCCAGCGCATAGTCGGGTGCGATGGCCTTGGCGACCTGGTCCGGCTGGGGTGGCTTCACCCGCACATCCACATGCTGGCCGTAGTAGCTGTAGGGCCAGCCATAGAACGCGCCCTCCTTCACCGAGGTGAGGTAGTCGGGCACGAGGTCGCTGCCGATCTCGTCGCGTTCGTTCACCACCGTCCACAGCGCGCCGCTGCCGGGGGCCCAGCCCAGGCCGTTCGGATTGCGCAGGCCGCTGGCGAAGATGCGGTGGGTGCCGCTGGCGCGGTCCACCTCCCAGATGGCGGCGCGGCCTTGCTCGGCCTCGATGCCGTTCTCGGCCACGTTGCTGTTGGAGCCCACGGTCACATAGAGCTTGCGGCCGTCGGGGCTGGCGATGAGGTTCTTGGTCCAGTGGTGGTTGAACGGCAGGCCGGGCAGGTCCACCACCTTGGTGGCGGGCGCGGTGATGGTGGTCTGGCCCGCCGTGTAGGGAAAGCGCACCACCGCATCGGTGTTGGCGACGTAGAAATCGCTCCCCACCAGCGCCATGCCGAACGGCGAATGCAGGCCCTGCAGGAACACGCTGCGCGTTTCCGCAACGCCATCGCCGTCGGTGTCGCGCAGCAAGGTGATGCGGTCGGCCGACGGCGCGCCCGAGCCTGCGCGGCCCATGACCTTGCCCATGACCCAGTTGCGCACGTTCTTCACCAGCCCCTGGTCTTCCTTGGGCTTGGCCGGCGTGTTGCTCTCCGCGACCAGCACGTCGCCGTTGGGCAGCACGTACACCCAGCGCGGATGGTCCAGCCCCTTGGCCAGCGCGGTGACCTGCATGCCCGCCATGGGCGTGGGCTGCATGCCGTCGGGCCACCCCTTGGCGGGTGCGATGTGAACGGTGGGGATCAGGGTCTTGTGGGGTTCGGGCAGCGTGGGCGACGGGCCCACGCCGGCCTCGGGCGGCAGCCGTGCCGTATCGCCGCAGCCGGCCAGGGCCCCAGCCAGCGCGCAGCACAGGACGGCGACAGGCCAGCGGGCGGTTGAAAACGGGGGGAGATGGGAGCGTCGCGCGTGCATGGGAGAACCTGCCTTCTGTGCTGTGTTGGGGTGCCGATCGCGGCGGATGCGCCGCGATGCGGGCCAGTGTGCCGCGCTGGCACCACCGCCCCTGTCAGCCATGGGCGCGAATGCGCCGGACGGGTCTCCCATCCCCTCCCCTCTCCTCTCCGGCATGCAGCGGGCCCGGGCGCCAGGGCACCGGGCCGCGTCACGCCACCGCGCGGTGTCAGTCCACCTTGATGTTGGCGGCCTTGATCACCTGCGCCCACTTGGCGACTTCGGCCTTCTGGAAGGTGGCGATCTGCGCGGTCGTCATGTCGGCCGGCTCCATGCCGAAGCTCTTGAGGCGGGTCTGCATGTCCGGCTGCGCGAGGATCTTGCGGATCTCGGTGTGCAGGCGGGTCACGACCGGCTCGGGCGTGCCGGCGGGTACGAAGATGGCCTGCCACGACTGCACCTCGAAGTCGGCCAGGTCCTTCAAGCCGGATTCGGCCACGGTGGGCACGTCGGGCATCGAGCCCAGGCGCTTGGCCGAGGTGACGGCAATGGCGCGCAGCTTGCCGCTCTGGATGTGCGGCGCGGCCACGACGGTGGTGTCGAACATCATGTCCACCTGCCCGCCGATCACGTCCTGGATGGCCGGACCGCTGCCCTTGTACGGCACGTGGGTGAACTTCACGCCCGACTTGTAGGCCAGCAGCTCCAGCGCCAGATGCTGCGAGGTGCCGGTGCCGGCCGAGGCGGACGACAGGCCGCCCGACTTGCCGCGGGCCGCGTCCAGCACGTCCTTCAGGGTTTTGTAGGGGCTGCTGGCCGCCACCACCAGCACCACCGGGTTGGTGCCGATGAGCGTGACGGGCGCGAACGACTTCACCGGGTCGTAGCCCAGCTTCGGGTACAGGCTCACGTTGATGGCGTGCGAGCTGATGGTGCCGCCCAGCAGCGTATAGCCGTCCGGTGCCGCGCGGGCCGCGATTTCCGAGCCGACGCTGCCGCCCGCCCCGCCCTTGTTGTCCACCACCACGGTCGTGCCCAGGGCGGTGCCGAGCTGCTGGCTGATCAGCCGGCCCAGCGTGTCGGTGGTGCCGCCGGCCGCGAACGGCACGAGGTAGGTGATGGTCTTGCCGGTGGGCCAGGTGCCCTGCGCGAAGGCGGGCAGGCCGATGAAGCTGCCGGCGGCGGCCGCAGCGGCCGCGGCGGCGATGAAGGTTCTGCGTTGCATGTGCGTTGTCTCCTGGTTTTGAAAAATCAGACCGCTCCGCGCGTTTCCACGTAGAGCGAATAGATCGAGTGGCTGCTGGCCATGAAGAGGCGGTTTTTCTTGGGGCCGCCGAACACGAGGTTCGGGCAACGCTCGGGCAGGCGGATATGGCCGATGGCCTTGCCGGCCGGGTTGAACACCATCACGCCGTCCAGGTCCGCGGCGACCGAGTCGGCCGCGCCCGTGCTGCCCCAGCCGCACCACAGGTTGCCGTCTTCATCGACCTTGAATCCGTCCAGCGCGCCCGCCCCGCCCTCGATCAGCACGGTCGGGTTGGCCAGACCCTGGCGGGCGGTGACGTCGTAGCGCACGATCTGGCGGCGGTTGTCGGCGGTGCGCGCCACGAGGTAGAGCTGCTTTTCGTCCGGCGTGAACGCCAGACCGTTGGGAAAGCGCGCCTCCAGCACGCGATCCAGCCGGCCGGACGGATCGATGCGGTACAGCGCATGCGGAAGCTCGGAGACGGCCTTGTCGCCCTCCCAGTGGCCGCCGATGCCGAACGGCGGGTCGGTGAACCAGACCGAGCCGTCGCTTGGGCAGACGATGTCGTTGGGCGAGTTCAGGCGCTTGCCCTCGAAGCGGTCGGCCAGCACGGTGATGCTGCCGTCGTACTCGGTGCGGGTCACGCGGCGGGTCAGGTGCTCGCACGCCAGTAGCCGGCCCTGGCGGTCGCGGCCCAGGCCGTTGGAGAAGTTGGAGGGCTGGCGGAACACGCCGGTCTGCCCCGTGGCCTCGTCCCAGCGCAGGATGCGGTTGTTGGGAATGTCGGAAAACAGCAGGTAGCGCCCATCGCCGAACCACACCGGGCCTTCGACCCAGCGAAAGCCGGTGGCGATCTGCTCCACGCTGCTGCTGAACAGGCGGTACTTGGCGAATGACGGATCCAGGATCTGCACCGAGGGATCGGGGTAGCGCTGCTGCGGCTTGAAGTCGAACGCCTGGGCCTGCGCGAGGCCCGTGGCCGTGGCGGCCAGCGCGCCGGCCATGAAACGGCGGCGCGATGGCGGGGTCTGGGGGGAGGCGTCTTGTGTCGCTCTTTGCATGGGTTTTGTCTCCGGTCGTGTTTTCAGGAAGCGCGGCGGGCCCCAGGCCCCAAAGCCGCGCGGGCGGGCAGGCGCATGCGTGCCCAAGCACCAAGGCGTCGATACTTCACGGCAGGTCGACGATCTCGACCCAGTTGGGGTTCTTGCCCGCCGCCACGCGCGTGGGCGTGCCCGGCACGCCGGTGGCTGGATCGATGGGGTGCAGCGAAACGCTGTGCGATTCCTGCCCCGCCGCGATCAGGAAGCGCCCCGAGGCATCGACGGCAAAGCCGCGCGGCGACTTCTCGGTCGGCACCTGGCCGAGCGGCTCGAGCTGCCCGGTGGCCGCATCGACGCGGAAGGTGGACAGCGTGCTCGACGTGCGCTCGGACGCATACAGCGTGCGCCCATCGGGCGACAGGTGCAGGTCGGCCGCCCAGGGCTTGCCGGTGAAGCCTGGCGGCAAGGTGGTGGTGCGCTGCACCTCGCGCAGCGTGCCGCGCTCGGCGTCGTACGCCATCACGTGCAGGGCCGCGTCCAGCTCGTCCACCACGTACATATACCGCTGCGCCTTGTCCCAGACGAAGTGGCGCGGGCCGGCCTTTTCCGGGGCCACCGCGGTCAGCGCCGGCTCGTTGGCGGTCAGCTTTCCGGTGGTGGCGTCGAAGCGCCAGCTCGACAGATGGTCACCACCCAGGCTGGTGGCGAACACGTAGCGGTTGGCCGCGTCGGCATGGATGGCGTGCGCGTTGGGCGCCGTGGGAATGAGCTGCTGCACCGCGCCCACCAGCCCGTCCTTGTCGATGCTGTTGACGGTGATCTTGTGGCCCGGGTAGGACGCGGCGAACAGCCAGCGGCCGGTGGCATCGGTGTCGATGTTGGCCATGCTGTCCGCCAGGGCGGCCTCGCCCTGCTTCTTCAGGCGGCCGCTGGCCGCATCGATGGCCAGCGTCACCACGCGAAAAGGCTGCGAGCGCAGCGCCACGTAAAGCTGGCGCTTGTTGGGTGAGACCGCCATGGGCATGGCCTGGCCGCCCACGGTCACGGTCTCCACCGGCTGGAGTTGGCCGGCAGCGCGGTCCAGTTCGTACACCGAGATGTCCTGGCTGTCGGCGTTCGACACATAGACCCAGGTGGCGGCCGAGGCCGCGCCGCTGGCCGCCATCAGCGCGGCGGCGGCCACGGGGGCCAGCGCCACCGCGCGCAGGAAGGCAGAAGAAATCGCCATGGATCGCTCTCTTTCCGGGGTCACTTGACCACCATGAACATGCTGGGCAGCCAGGTCGAGAAGGCCGGCACGAAGGTCACCAGGGCCAGCGCGAAGATCAGCGCACCGTAGAAAGGCCAGATCGTGCGCATCACCGTGCCCACCGACACGCCGCCGATTGCGCAGCCCACGAACTGGGTGGTGCCCACGGGCGGCGTGTTCAGGCCCAGCGCGCAGTTGATCAGCATGACGATGCCGAACTGCACCGAGCTCATGCCGTAGTGCTGGGCGATGGGCAGGAAGATCGGCGTGCACAGCAGGATGGTGGCCGCCATGTCCAGGAACGTGCCCAGCACGAACAGGATGATGTTGATCAGCAGGAAGATCACCCACGGCGTGCTGGTCACCTGCGACAGCATCTGGCCCGTGAGTTCGGCCACGCCGTACAGGCTGATGAGGTAGCCGAAGGTGCTGGAGATGCCGATCAGCAGCAGGATCACGCCCGTGGTGCGCACCGCCTTCGAGGCCGCCTTGATGAAGTGCTCCCACTTCAACGTGCGGTACAGGAACACGGTCAGGCCCAGCGCATACAGCACGGCCACGGCCGCCGATTCGGTCGCGGTGAAGATGCCCGAAAGAATGCCCCCCAGGATCAGCACGACGATGAACAGCCCCGGCAGCGCGGCGGCGAACGAACGCCCGACGATCTGCCAGCCCGGGAACGTGCCCGCGGGGTAGCCGCGCTTGACGGCCACGAGGTAGGCCGCGGCCAGGTTGCTGATGGTGAGCACCAGCGCGGGAATCAGCGCCGCGAGGATCAGCGCCGCGATGGACACCTTGCCGCCGGCCGCCAGCGAATAGATGATGAGGTTGTGGCTGGTGGGCATGAGCGCCCCCACCAGCGCCGCGTGCGTCGTCACGTTGACGGCGTAGTCGGCGTGGTAGCCCTCCTTCTTCATCATCGGGATCATCACGGCGCCCATGGCCGACACGTCCGCCACCGGCGAGCCCGAGACGCCGCCGAACAGCGTGCAGGCCACCACGTTGGACATGCCCAGCCCGCCGCGCACGTGGCCCACCAGGTTGCGCGCGAAGTTGACGATGCGGTCGGCGATGCCGCCGTACAGCATCAGCTCGCCCGCGAAGATGAAGAATGGAATCGCCAGGAACGAGAAGATGCCCATGCCCGAGGTCATCTGCTGGAAGCCGACCTCCAGGGGCAGGCCTTCGTACAGCAGGGTGGCCAGGGCCGACAGGCCGATGGAAAACGCCACGGGCACGCCCAGCAGCAGGAACAGCGTGAACGACACGCTCAGGATCAAAAGTGGCACGGTCATGGTTTTTCTCAGCCCCAGGCAGGTTCGACTTCGCGGCCCTGGGCCAGCGCGATGATGTGTTCGATCGAGAACATCACGATCAGGACGCCCGCGATCGCGGCCGGCACGTATTTCCAACCTTCGGAGATCCACAGCGTGGGCAGCCGGTAGTCCCACACCGACTGCGCGAGCGACGCGCAGCTGTAGGCCATCACGGCGCCGAACACGAGCACCAGCGCATGGATGAGGTATTCCATCTTCAGGCGCAGCCAGTCGGGCGCCAGCACCAGGAACGATTCCAGCCCGATGTGGCCGGCATCGCGCACGCCCACCGCCACGCCGAACATGGTGACGTAGATCACCAGCAGCAGGGCCAGGCTTTCCGCCCAGGTGGGCGTGTTGTTGAGCACATAGCGTCCGAACACCTGCCAGCTCACGGCGCAGATCACTGCGACCAGGCCGAGGATGCCCAGCCACATGCAGACGCGGGCGAGCGTGCGGCAAATTTGGGTATACATGTTGTTATGAGTAAAAAAGGCCCCTGGCGCAATATCCACTAGGGCACCATGCTATTGATTTAAGAGCAAAAAAAGCCCACTTCAGGAAGTGGGCGGAAAGGGACTTACTGGGTGTCCTGAACGCGCTTGACCAGGTCCTTGAGCTTGGCGTCCGGGATGAACTTGTCGTACACGGGCTTCATCGCGGCCTGGAACGGGGCCTTGTCGATTTCGATGATCTCGGCACCGCCAGCCTTCACCGTCGCCAGCGACTTGATCTCGCGCTCGGCCCATTGCTTGCGCATGTAGGGCACCGACTCCTTGGCGGCCTGGCGGATCCAGCCCTGCTCTTCGGGCGACAGGCGGTCCCAGGCGCGCTTGGAGAACAGCAGCATCTCGGGGGCCATGGAGTGCTCGGTCTTGGTGTAGTACTTAGCCACTTCGAACGAACGCGAGCTCTCGTACGTGGGGTAGTTGTTCTCGGCCGCGTCGATCAGGCCGGTCTTGAGGCCGGTGTACACCTCGCCCATGGGCATGGGGGTGGCGTTGGCGCCCATGGCCTCCAGCATCGACACCCACAGGTCGGACTGCTGCACGCGCACTTTCAGGCCCTTCATGTCGGCGAAGCTGCGCACGGGCTTCTTGGCGGTGAACATCGAGCGGGCGCCGCTGTCGTAGTAGGCCAGGCCCACGAAACCCTGCTTTTCGCAGGCCTTGAGGATTTCCTCGCCGATCGGGCCGTCCAGCACCTTGTGCAGATGCTCGACCGAGCGGAACAGGAACGGCATCGTGGGCACCACGGTCTCGGGGCAGATGTTGTTCATCGCGCCGATGTTGATGCGCACCAGCTGCAGCGCGCCGATCTTGGCCTGCTCGATGGTGTCCTTCTCGCTGCCCAGGGCGCCGTTGTTGAACACCTTGATGGTGTGCTTGCCGCCCGACAGGGCTTTCAGGCGCTCGCCCATGAACTTGACCGCCGTCACGGTCGGGTAGTCGTCGGGGTGGATGTCCGCGGAGCGCAGCTCGGTCGCCTGCGCGGCGCCGAAGCCCAGTGTGAGCGCGGCCAGGGTGGCCAGGGTGGTCTTCAGGAATTTCATTTGTCTGCCTCGTCTCTTTTGCTGTTGGAAATACGTTTTGGGGGAGAAATCGGTAGAGGGACCCAGGCCCCGTTCAGACAGGGGCGGTGAATTCTGGCTCCGGCACGCCCTGCGTACCCGGGCGCAATGCGAAGACACCGCCGGCCAACGGCTGGTCCGACAGGTCCACGCCTGCGGGGCGGATGGAGGTGACATACAGCGTGTCGAGCTGCGGGCCGCCGAAGGCGCACATAGCGGGCTTTTTCACCGGCACGGCCAGGGACCGGTCGAGCCGGCCATCGGGCGTGAAGCGATGCACCAGGCCCGCGTCGTTGCCGCAGATCCAGTAGCCGCCATCCACATCGATCGCCGCGCCATCGGGGCGCCCCGGCAGCGGATTCATGTCGGCGAACAGGCGCCGGCGGCTCGGCGTGCCGGTCTCGGTGTCGTAGTCGAAGGCCCAGATCGCCTGCACCTGGGGGTGCGAATCGGACAGGTACATCGTGCGCCCGTCGGGGCTGAAAGCGATGCCGTTGGGCACGATCAAATCGCCCAGCGCCAGGTCGGTGCCTGCGCCGGCCGCCAGCTCCTGCGCACCGAACCGGTACACCTTGCCCACGCGGGCGGCGGCGCCCATGTCCTGCAGCATGGTGCCGGCGATGAAACGTCCCTGGCGGTCACAGCGGCCGTCGTTGAAGCGCATGCCCGCCCGGGCGTGGTCGGCCGTGGCCAGGCGCTGCGCCTGCAGCGGGCCGGATGCGGCACCGCCCGGCGGCAGGTCGAGCTGGAACCAGCCGCTTTCCAAACCGGCAAGCCATCGGCCGGGCTGCCCGGCCCAGGGAGCGATGCAGGCGACCATCTCGGGGGCCTTCCACTGCGCCTGCTCGCCGGTCTGCGCGGACCAGCGATGCAGCACGCCCTGGGGAATGTCGGCCCAGTACAGCGCCTGCCCGGCAGCGCGCCACACCGGGCTCTCGCCCGTCGCGCAGCGCGCATCCAGCACCAGTTCCGCGCTGGCGTTCACGGCGGTCATCCTTCGAACGGGCCCTGGGCCGTGAAGGCCCCGCCCTGGTAGATGGCGGCCGGGTCGGTCGGCGCGGGTGCGGGCTGGGCCTCGACCTGGGCACGAAAGGGTTCGGAGCTGTCCTTGGGCGTAAAGCCCAGGTGCGCTGCCGCATGGTTGTCCCACCACAGATCGCGGTTGGCGGAGGCGCCATACACCACGGTGTGGCCCACGTCCGGGGTGAACAGGGCCTTTTCGACGAGCTGGGTGAGGTCGTCGTAGCTCAGCCAGGAGCTCATCATGCGGCGGTCGCGCGGCGCAGGGAACGAGGAGCCGATGCGCAGGCTCACCGTCTCGATGCCATAGCGGTCGAAATAGAAGCTGGCCATGTCTTCGCCGAACGACTTGGACAGGCCGTAATAGCCATCGGGCCGGCGGCGCGCGTTGGCGTCGATGCGTTCGTCCTGGCGGTAAAAGCCCGTCACATGGTTGGAGCTGGCGAACACCACGCGGCGCACGCCGTGGCGACGCGCGCCTTCGTAGATGTGGAACACGCCCTTGATGTTGGCTTCCAGGATCTGCTCGAAGGGCCGCTCCACCGATACCCCGCCCAGGTGCACGATGGCGTCGCAGCCGGCCACCAGCGCGTCCACCGCAGCCTTGTCGGCCAGATCGCAGGGCACCACCTCTTCATCGGGGCCACGCGAAGGGGCCAGGGGGGAAATGTCGGACAGCCGCAGCACCTCGGCATACGGGCGCAGTCTTTCGCGCAACACCTGGCCCAGGCCGCCTGCGGCGCCGGTCAAAAGAAGACGGGGTAAACGGGAAGGCTGGCTCATGAAGCTCCTCTGGCTAGTATTTGTCATATGTTGTCATACAACGTTCAGCGATTATCATCACCGCCATGGCCGCACCGATAAAGGGATTACCCGCATACCCCGCCCCCACCGAATCAACGGCCCCGAACCTGTCCCCGGCCCCGGTCCGGCGCGCCCGCGGACTGGCCAACGCCGTGGTGGAAGACTTCTCTGGAAAGATCCGCGACCGGCTGCTGACGCCGGGCGACAAGCTGCCCACCGAATCGGAAATCATGCGCGCCCACGACGTGAGCCGCACCGTGGTGCGCGAGGCCCTGTCCAAGCTCCAGGCCGCCGGCCTCGTGGAAACGCGGCACGGCATCGGCACCTTCGTTCTGCCACCGCGCGCCGGCGGCGTGTTCCGCCTGGACCCGTCCGAACTCACGGCGTCGGTGGACGTTCTGGCCGTGCTGGAACTGCGCATCAGCCTGGAAACCGAGTCGGCCGGCCTTGCGGCCATGCGCCGCAGCGAGACCCACCTGCAGGCCATGCGCCAGGCGCTGGACGACTTCGAGCGCAACGTGGCCATGGGCGGCGACACGGTGGGGCACGACTTCCGCTTTCACCTGCAGATCGCCGAGGCGACGGGCAACCCGTACTTCGCCGACATCATGAACCACCTGGGCACCACGCTGATTCCGCGCACCCGCATCTCGGGCATCCGCAACGCAGTGCGGGGCCACGAATACCTGAGCCGGGTGAACCGCGAACACGAAGAGATCTATTCGGCCATCGCCCGCAAGGACCCCGAGTCGGCGCGCGCGGCCATGCGCATCCACCTCACCAACAGCCGCGAGCGCCTGCGCTTGGCGCAGGAGGCGGCCAAAACACCGCCGGCTCCGGTGCAAGCCCCCGCCGCCACACCCGAAGCCTGAAACCCAGCCACCGGTCCAAAGGCCGGGCAGCGCGGGTCATCGTTAACCCGAAGAGCCGCGGAAAAGCATCCTCCGGCGCTTGTGTCTTGCCATTTTTAAGTTGTATGATGACGTACAACAAAAAGTGACCCAACCCAAGCAAGGAGACATGCAATGACTTTGAACCGCCGCCACGCCATGGTCTATGGTGCCGCCGCCCTGGCCAGCACCACGGCCATGGGCCAGACCGCCAATTGGCCCACCAAAACGTTGCGCCTCATCGTGCCCTACCCGCCCGGCGGCAGTTCGGACATCATTGCGCGCGCCATCAGCCAGCCGCTGTCGGACCTGCTCAAGCAGAACGTCATCGTGGAAAACAAGCCCGGCGCCAACGGCAACCTGGGCGCTGACTTCGTCGCCAAGGCGCAGCCCGACGGCTACACCATGCTGCTGTGCGACGTGGGGGCGCTGGCCATCAGCCCCTCGGTCTATACCAAGCTGCCATTCAACCCCTCCAAGGACCTGCGTGGCGCGACCATGCTGGCCTACTCCCCGCACATGCTGGTGGTGCACCCGTCCGTGCCCGCCAACAACCTGAAGGAACTGATCGCCCTGTCCAAGACGGCCGACCTGAATTTCGCCGTCACCGCCACGGGCAGCGCACCGCACCTGGCCGGCGTGGCGCTGGAGCGCGCCAGTGGTGCCCGCTGGCAATATGTGCCCTACAAGGGCGGCGTGACCGCCATCCAGGACACCATGGCCGGCCAGACCCAGGTGCTGATGAACGGCATGCTCGCCACCCTGCCCCACGTGCAAAGCGGCAAGCTCAAGGTGCTGGCGCTGTCCAAGGCCACGCGCATGCCGCTGCTGGCCGATGTGCCCACCATTGCCGAGCAGGGCATCCCCGGCTTCGAGTCCGGCACCTGGCAAGGCATCCTCGTGCCGCGCGGCACGCCCGATCCGATCGTGCAGCGCCTGAACACGGCCCTCATCTCCGTCATCCGCACGCCGGAAATCCGCTCCCGCCTCGCGGGCCAGGGCGCCGAGGTCGTGACCATGGCCTCCGCCGAGCAGGACAAGTTCTTCGAGAAGGAGCGCGCACGCTGGGCCAGTGTGGTGTCGGCGGCGCAGATCCGACTCGACTGATTTTTCACTTTTCCCTTTTTCCACCCACTACCCCGTACCGCCATGCAACCTCAAGAACTCAAGACCATCATGGGCTCCGGCCTCCTGTCGTTCCCGCTCACGGACTTCGACGCCCAGGGCCAATTCAACGCCAAGGGCTACGCGGAGCGCCTGGAATGGCTGGCCCCCTACGGTGCCAGCGCCTTGTTCGCGGCAGGCGGCACGGGTGAGTTCTTCTCGCTCACGGCGGACGAGTATCCCGGCATCATCAAGACCGCCGTGGACACCTGCCGCGGCAAGGTACCGATCATCGCCGGCGCCGGCGGCCCCACCCGCTTTGCCATCCAGTGCGCCCAGGCGGCCGAAAAGGCCGGCGCCCACGGCATCCTGCTGCTGCCGCACTACCTGACGGAAGCCGGCCAGGAAGGCCTGGCCGCGCACGTCGAAGAGGTGTGCAAGAGCGTGAAGTTCGGCGTGATCGTCTACAACCGCGGCCAGAGCCGCTTCACCCCCGAAACGCTGGCACGCCTGGCCGAGCGCAACGCCAACCTGGTGGGCTTCAAGGACGGCGTGGGCGACATCGAACTGATGAACTCCATCTACATGAAGATGGGCGACCGCTTCGCCTACCTGGGCGGCCTGCCGACTGCCGAGGTGTATGCCGCGGCCTACAAGGCACTGGGCACGCCGGTGTATTCGTCGGCCGTGTTCAACTTCATCCCCAAGACGGCGATGGACTTCTACAAGGCCGTGGCCAACGACGATCTGGCGACGCAGCACCACCTGCTGCGCGAGTTCTTCATGCCTTATCTCGAACTGCGCAACCGCATGGCCGGCTATGCCGTCAGCATTGTCAAGGCCGGCGCGAAGATCGTCGGCCACGACGCCGGCCCCGTGCGCGCCCCGCTCACGGACCTTAAGCCCGGCGAAATGCAGGAACTCAAGGCACTCATCGACAAGCTCGGCCCGCAATAAGGCGCCGCGGCTGAAGATCCGGCGCCCGGCCGTGCACGGGCGCCGGTGGGTCAAGCCATCCGCACGGGGCATCCATAAAACCACACCACAACGGAGACAAGAGATGTACAAGAAACTGTTCCTTGCGGCGGCCACGGCCGTCACCCTGCTGGCCCTGGGCGGCTGCGCCACGGCACCGGCCGGCGCGGTCGCCGATGTGCCGCAGTCGGTCGCCACCGCGGCTGAGCGCCTGCGAATCGCCATGATCGACCCGACCCCCGCCGCGCTGAACCAGCTCGTGGCCGACGACCTGAGCTATGGCCACTCGGGAGGCCGGGTGGACACCAAGGCCAGCTTCATCAGCGACCTGCTCGACGGCAAGTCCGACTTCGTCACCATCGTCATCAGCGACCAGACCATCAAGGTGGTCGGCGACGTGGCCATCGTCCGCCACACCCTGACGGCCGATACCAACGATTCGGGCAAGCCCGGCAAGGTGCAGATCAAGATCCTGGGCGTCTGGCAAAAGCAAGGCGCCGATTGGAAGCTGCTGGCCCGCCAGGCCGTCCGCGCAGCGCCCTGATTCCCCCCCGACGAGGAGGCCGCGCGTGCGGCTTTCTCGTGGGGCTTCGAATTCTTTTTGCTCCCTGCGACCGCTTTCACACCGGCCTGCACCCCAAGGCCCTGGATGCGCCGCCGTACCATCCCCGCCCATGAGCACCACACCCCGGCCCCGCCTCCTGCAAATCGCCCGCCTGCCCCTGCCGGCGCTCGAAGCCGACCTGGCTGCGCAGTTCGACATCGTTTGCCTGTCCGACCAACCCGATCCCGCCGCGTTCCTTGCCGAACGCGGCGCCGACTTCACGGGCGTGGTCACCTCCGCCTCCATTGGCCTGAAACGGGAGGTGATCGATGCTTTGCCGAGATTGCGGGTCATCAGCAGCTTCGGCGTGGGGTTCGACGCGCTGGACATCGCAGCGGCCAGCGCGCGGGGCATCCAGGTGGGCTACACGCCCGGCGTCTTGAACGATTGCGTGGCCGACCTGGCCTTTGCCCTGCTGCTGGATGTGTCGCGCGGCGTCAGCGCCAGCGACCGCTTCGTGCGGCGCGGCGACTGGACCACCGCCCGGTTCGCGCCCCAGACCCGGGTGTCCGGCAAGCGGTTGGGGCTCGTCGGCATGGGCCGCATCGGGCAGGCCGTGGCCGAACGGGCCTCGGGCTTTCGCATGGAGGTCGGCTACCACAACCGCCGGCCCAGCGCCCAGTCCGCCCTGCCCTATTTCGACTCATTGCTGGAACTGGCCCGATGGGCCGACTACCTGGTGCTGACCGTGGCCGGAGGGGCGGAAACCCGCCATCTGGTCGATCGCGCCGTGCTGGAGGCCCTCGGCCCCCGAGGTTTTCTGATCAACGTGGCACGGGGCAGCGTGGTCGATGAGGCCGCCCTGATCGACGCCCTGGCAGAACGCCGCATCGCGGGCGCGGGCCTCGACGTGTTCGAAAACGAACCATCGGTACCAGCCGCGCTGCTGGCGCTGGACAACGTGGTCCTGACACCGCACACCGCCAGCGCCACCCATGAAACCCGCCGCGCCATGGCCGACATGGTGCTGGACAACCTGCACGCCTTCTACGCCACGGGTGCTGTCCGCGCCCCGGTGCCCAGCACCGGGACGGCTTGAACCCACTTCGCTCCGCCACTCTCCGAAGCCCACACCCATGCCCATTGCCATGCACACCCCTACCGTCACCGAAGTCCGCGTCATTCCGGTCGCCGGGCGCGACGGCATGCTGCTCAACCTGAGCGGCGCGCACGCCCCGTTCTTCACGCGCAACCTGCTCATCCTCACCGACAGTGCCGGGCGCACCGGGGTCGGCGAAGTGCCGGGCGGCGAAAAGATCCGGCAGGCCCTGGAAGATGTCCGGCCCCTGCTCGTCGGGCAGCCGGTGGGCAACCACCTGGCGCTGCTGCAGCAGGTGCAGGCCGCGCTCGCAGGGCGCGACAGCGGCGGACGCGGCCTGCAGACGTTCGACCTGCGCATCGCCATCCACGCCGTCACCGCCGTGGAGTCGGCCTTGCTCGACTTGCTGGGCCAGCACCTGGGCGTGCCGGTGGCCGCACTGCTCGGAGAAGGCCAGCAGCGCGACCGCGTGGAAATGCTCGGCTACCTGTTCTTCGTGGGCGATGCCGGCCAAACCGATCTGCCCTACGTGCGCGCCCAGGATGTGGATGCCACCGAGAGCGACTGGAGCCGCGTGCGCCATCTGCAGGCCCTCACGCCCGAGACCATCGTGCGCCAGGCCGAGGCCGCCCACGCACGCTATGGTTTCAACGACTTCAAGCTCAAGGGAGGCGTGCTGCGCGGCGAGGACGAAGTCCTGGCCATTCGGGCGCTGCATGAGCGCTTTCCCAAGGCGCGCGTCACCCTCGATCCCAACGGCGGCTGGCTGCTCAAGGACGCCGTTCGCCTGTGCCGGGACCTGCACGGCGTGCTTGCCTATGCGGAAGACCCCTGCGGTGCCGAAGACGGCTTTTCGGGCCGCGAGATCATGGCCGAGTTCCGCCGCGCCACCGGGTTGCCCACGGCCACCAACATGGTGGCCACCGACTGGCGCCAGATGGTGCATGCGCTCTCGCTCCAGTCGGTCGACATTCCACTGGCCGACCCGCACTTCTGGACCATGGCCGGCTCGGTGCGCGTGGCCCAGACCTGCCGCGACTGGGGCCTGACCTGGGGTTCGCACTCCAACAACCATTTCGACGTGTCGCTGGCCATGTTCACGCATGTGGCGGCCGCGGCCCCGGGCAAGGTCACGGCCATCGACACCCACTGGATCTGGCAGGATGGCCAGGGCCTGACACAATCGCCGCTGCAGATCGTGGACGGGCATGTGACCGTGCCGACCACCCCGGGCCTGGGCGTTCAGCTCGACATGGCGGCCGTGGAGCGCGCGCACCAGCTCTATCTCCAGCATGGGCTGGGCGCACGCGACGACAGCATCGCGATGCAGTACCTTCACGCCGGCTGGAAGTTCGATCCCAAGCGCCCTTGCCTCGTTCGCTGACCCGCAAGGCTGGCCTAAACTGCTGTCATGCCTTTTTCACACGCATGGCCTGACAACACCGCCCGAAGCCTGCTGCCCTGGATCTTTTTGGGAGCAACAGCCGGCTGCGGCGCGCAGACCCGTGATGTCACCGGTGAAATCGCCGTCAGCAGCGACCTCACCGAACGGGGTTTCCAGACGCCCATCAAGCGCCCCATCGTCCAGGGGCTGCTCACGCTCTACGATGCGACGGGATGGTCGGCCGGCGCCGTGCTGGGAATGCAGACCAACGGCCGCCGCTATGGCCGGGCGATCGTCCGCCTCGCCTACGACGGTGTGCTGTCCAATGACTGGCAGTACCAAGCCGTTACCCAGTACTACGCCTATCCGGACAACCCCACCGCCCAGTTGCTGGACCGGCTGGAAACGGCCCTGAGCTTCAGCTATCGCGATCTGATCACGGCAGGTGCGTCGGTATTTCGATATCCCCACACCCGGGATGCCGCCCGGCCCATGCGGTGGGCCGTGGATCTGGGCGGTCGGCTACCGATCGACGAGCAATTTTCCTTGACGGGCACCATCGGCCTGGCCGAGGTCCGCCCGCAAGACCGTTATGCGTATGGCAGCGTCGGCGCCGCCTGGCGCCAGGGCCCCTGGCGCGCCTCACTCAGCTATTTGGCAACCGACAGTCGGGCCCGCCCGTTGTCCCCCGGCAACACTGCAGGCCACTGGTCGTTCATGTGGGCCCGTTCTTTTTGAAGCATCCGCAACCTTTTGGTGCATTGCAGGCACACACGTCGCAAGATTCCACCTTCCACGACGCTCATCCGCCCGCTTCTACGCCATGGCTGCCCTCTCCTTTCCCGACGATTCAGCCGATCTCGAACTGCTGCATGGCATCGCGTCCGGCGATCGCGCGGCCCTGGCAGCACTGTACCGGGCGTACCACCGCCGGCTCTGCCAGTTTCTGACTCGCCTGACCCGCCGGTCCGACCTGATCGAAGAGGTCATCAACGATTGCTTCTGGATCGTCTGGCAAAAAGCGGGCAGTTTCCGTGAAGAGTCGAAAGTCTCCACTTGGATCATGGGCATCGCCTATCGCTGCGGGCTCAAGGCCCTGCGGCAGGACGGGGGAACGGACATGCTCTCCATTGCGGACGACGATCTGGAAGTCCAGCCCAATCTGGCCACTGACCCCGGCGAAGCGAGGGAACTGCGCAACTGGCTGGACAAGGGCATGGAGCGGCTCTCGGTGGACCAGCGGCTGGTACTGGAACTGGCCTATGCCGGCGGGCATTCGCTGGAAGAAATCGCCGTCATCACCCAGTCACCCGTCGGAACCGTCAAAGCGCGCATGTTCCACGCGCGAGTGAAGCTGCGCAACTTGCTGCCGGCCTTGGCCACCCGCAGCACCGCTCAATAGGATTGCACCATGCCCTCCCGTTTTCCTGATTCCCCAAGCCAGGACCGCTCCCATCTACTGACCCAGGAAGCCCTGCCCTGGATCGTCAATGGCCGTGCCAGCGATGAGCAGCGTGCGGAAGTGGAAAAGCACCTGGCACAGTGCGCCGACTGCCGGGACGAACTCCAGACGCAGCAGCAGGTGCAGGCCGCCATGGCATTGGCCCCCACGCGCATGCCCGATGAACAGGCGGGCCTGGCCAAACTGCTGGAGCGCATCGAAATGGACGCCCTTTGCGATCAACCGCTGCCTAAACCCATGGCAGGTGCACGCCGGCACGGTGGCCGGCTCACCTATGCACTGGCCACCTTCGCCGTCTTGCAAGCCGTTGCCTTGGCCTTCATGGGACATCGCTTGTCCGAACAGGAACCATCGGCGTTCCAGACATTGAGCAGCCCCCCAGCCCCGGGCACTGCGGCCGCTGGCCAGCCAAACGCCATCCGCGTCGTTCCCGATGGACGCATCACGCTGGCAGACTGGAAGGCGTTGCTGGATTCGCTGAACCTGCAGGTGGTCAGTGGCCCCAACGCGATGGGGGCTTATGCGGTGTCTGCGAAAGACATGCGCCAATCAAATACCCAGGCCCTGGAGCGGCTGCGCAGCACCCCGGGAATGCAGATGGTCGAACCCATCGGAGGCCCGCCATGACCACCCGTCTTCTGACTGCGGCCTTGCTGCTGGCATGCACACTGTCCGGTTGCAGCAGCGTGCCGGCGGACCCCCCTCCCGACGCTAGGACGCTGCAGCCCTCCGGTGAGGCGGGCATGCGTGCCGACAGCACCCGCTACATCATCGTGGCGGTTCCCAATCCGCTGGAACATGTACCGGGCCGCGCGGGCACCAGCCTTTCCAGCTACGGCGCCCCGCCGCGCTACACCATGGGCAACCGCGCGGCAAGGACAGTCCAGGCCATCGCCGTGGACTACGGCCTGCGGGAAGTGACTGCCTGGCCAATCCCGCCGATGAATGCGCACTGCGTGGTGTTCGAGATCAGCGCCACCGCGTCCCGCGACGCGCTGCTGCACGCGCTTTCGCGCGATGCCCGCGTGCAACTGGCGCAGCCCCTGCAGGACTTTTCGGTCAACGCAAGCCCCGAGCCGGAGACTTCGGCCGTGGCCTACAACGACCCCTACATGCCCTTGCAACAGGGCTTTGTGGACATGCAGGTGGCACGGGCGCACAAGCTCAGCACCGGCAAAGGAGCGCACATTGCCGTGATAGACACGGGCGCGCAGACGGAGCATCCGGAGTTGCGCGGGCAGATCGATGCCGCCTACAACCTCGTCGATGAAAATGCCGCGGGCTTTCAGCAAGATCAGCACGGTACCCAGGTCGCGGGCATCATCGCCGCGGCGGGCAACAACCTGCAGGGAATCGTCGGTGTCGCACCCGAGGCAAAGGTGAGCCTCTACAAAGCCTGCTGGTATCCGGCACATCAGCCAGCAGCCGGCGCACGCTGCAATTCGTTCACTCTCGCCAAGGCGCTCGTGGCCGTGATGTCGTCCGATGCGCGCACCATCAACATGAGCCTGGGAGGCCCTGAGGATCCGTTGCTCGGCACGCTGCTGGGCCAACTGGTCAAACAGGGCCGTGCGGTGGTCGCCGCGCTTCCGTCCAACGGAGAGCGCACGGGTTTTCCTGCCGGCGTGCCCGGCGTGATCGTCGTGGGAATGGCCGACAACGCCAATCTGGCGGCCAAGGGTGTTCTGGCTGCGCCCGGAAAAGACGTGCTCACGCTGCAGCCCCAGGGGCGTTACGACTTCGCCACAGGCTCTTCGATGGCTGCGGCCCACGTGAGCGGGATGATTGCATTGCTCCAATCCAGCGCCCCGCAACTCGACCTCACGACCATTAAGAACCTCCTGCTGGAGAGCGAAAAAAGTGTGGGCAGGCCATGGATGGTCAATGCCGAGCGGGCGCTGGAATCCCTGCCGAACCAAGGCCAGCGGCTGGCAAAACGCTGACCAGCCACCGACCAGCCATTCATCTGCCAGAAACGCGCCCTGGCCAAAAGAAAACCCTCCAAATCCGGACAGGACTTCGAGGGTTTCCGCACCAGTAAGCCGATGCCTCTCGGCACCCGCCCAAGTGATTACATGTTGTCGATCATGACCTGGCCAAAGCCAGAGCAGCTCACTTGCGTCGCGCCTTCCATGAGACGGGCGAAGTCATAGGTGACCTTCTTGCTGGCGATCGACTTCTCGATGGACCGGATGATCAGGTCGGAAGCTTCCGTCCAGCCCATGTGACGCAGCATCATTTCGGCCGACAGGATTTCAGAGCCGGGATTCACATAGTCCTTGCCAGCATACTTCGGCGCGGTGCCGTGCGTGGCTTCGAACATCGCCACCGTATCGGACAGATTGGCGCCAGGAGCGATGCCAATGCCGCCCACCTGGGCCGCCAGCGCGTCAGAGATGTAATCGCCGTTCAGGTTGAGCGTGGCCACCACGCTGTACTCGGCGGGGCGCAACAGGATCTGCTGCAGGAAGGCGTCCGCAATGCTGTCCTTGATGGTGATGTCCTTGCCCGTCTTGGGGTTCTTGAACTTCATCCAGGGGCCGCCGTCGATCAGCTCGGCACCGAATTCCTTTGCCGCCAGCGCGTAGGCCCAGTCACGGAAGCCACCTTCGGTGAACTTCATGATGTTGCCCTTGTGCACGATGGTCACGCTGGGCTTGTCATTGTCGATGGCATACTGGATCGCCTTGCGCACCAGTCGCTCGGTGCCTTGGCGGGACACGGGTTTGACACCAATGCCGGAAGTGTCGGGAAAACGGATTTTCTTGACGCCGAACTCTTCCTGCAGGATCTTGATGAGCTTTTTGGCCTTTTCGGACTCGGCTTCAAACTCGATCCCGGCGTAGATGTCTTCCGAGTTCTCGCGGAAAATCACCATGTTGGTCTTTTCGGGCTCCTTGACCGGCGAGGGCACGCCCTTGAAGTACTGGATGGGGCGCAGACAGACATACAGGTCCAACTCCTGGCGCAGCGCGACGTTCAGCGAACGGATGCCACCGCCCACGGGCGTGGTCAACGGGCCCTTGATGGACACCACGTAGTCGCGCACGGCATGCAGCGTCTCTTCCGGCAGCCACACGTCGGGGCCGTAGACCTTGGTTGACTTTTCGCCAGCGAACACTTCCATCCAGTGGATCTTCTTCTTACCACCATAGGCCTTTGCCACAGCAGCGTCCACGACCTTGAGCATCACGGGCGTGATATCGAAACCAGTGCCGTCGCCCTCGATGTACGGAATGATGGGCTGATCCGGCACGTTCAATGACATGTCGGCATTGACGGTGATTTTCTGGCCTTCGGCTGGCACCTTGATGTGCTGGTAGCTGCTCATTGAACGGGTCTCTCCGGTGAAACGATGAAGGGGCTTCAGCTGGTTAGGCAAACGCGGTACAGCCAGCAATTCTAAGCCTTAAAAAAATCACATATTTCCTGTCAACGGCCCCCGTGACGGCGCCGTTGTGGAGGTGCTTCGCGGCACTTCGCGCGGCTCCCATCCGAACCTCTTCAAGGAATTGGCATATATGAAAAAACTCCTCGCTGTCCTGGTTGCTGGTCTGTTCGCCGCTGGTGCTTTTGCACAAGGCGCAACGCCAGCCGCACCGGCAACCCCCGCCGTGACTTCCGCCCCCAGCGCCGAGCCAGCCGCCCCCGCCCCCAAGGCGCACGCCAAGGCCAAGGCCAAGAAGCCTGCAGCCCACAAGGTCGCCCACAAGAAGGCCACCAAGAAGCACGCCAAGACGGCTGCCTAAAGAGTAAGCACCATCGTCGGCAAGGCCTTCAGCCCGCGCCGACGCCCTCAAAAAAAGCCCGCCTCCGCGGGCTTTTTTGCCTTGGCTGCTACCCTTTCGATTCCCATTGCATTTATGGAAAGCCGGATGATGAAATCCTTTCTCGTGCGCGCGGCGGACGGCTCTGAAAAAGCCCTTGCCCCGCTTTTGGCTGCGCTCGTCCTCTCCGTCTGTACGGCGGCAGGCGCCCAGGAGTCACCCCAGATGAACCTGCAGCGCGTTGAACTGGGTGCCGGCATGCACCGCATCGACGCGCAGGTCGCGGTGTCTCCGCAAGAGCGGCAGATCGGCCTCATGCATCGCAAGGAGATGCCCCAGCAGGAAGGCATGCTGTTCGTGTTCGAAGCGCCTGCCGTCCAGTGCTTCTGGATGAAAAACACGATCCTGCCCTTGACCGCCGCTTTCGTCGCGGACGACGGCACCATCGTCAATCTGGCGGACATGAAGCCGCAGACCGAGGACTCGCACTGCTCGGAGAAGCCGGTGCGTTACGTGCTGGAAATGAACCAGGGCTGGTTCTCGAAAAAGGGAATCAAGGCGGGCTTCAAACTGTCCGGCACGCCCTTTGCCCGCCGCTGACCGGCGGAGCACGCCCGCAAGCCTGCCCTTACGGACAGGGGACATGCCAAAACAAAAACGGCCCAAAAGGGCCGTTTTTTATTGGGCGCGGAACGCTCAGGCGAAGTTGCTTTCGGCAAATTTCCAGTTCACCAGTTTGTCGAAGAAGGTTTCGACGAACTTGGGGCGCAGGTTGCGGTAATCGATGTAGTACGCGTGCTCCCACACGTCGACCGTCAGCAGGGCCTTGTCGGCCGTGGTCAACGGGGTGCCGGCCGCGCCGGTGTTCACGATATCGACGCTGCCGTCGGCCTTCTTCACGAGCCACGTCCAGCCAGAGCCGAAGTTGCCCACGGCACTCTTCACGAAAGCTTCCTTGAAGGCGGCATAGCTGCCCCACTTGGCGTTGATGGCATTGGCCAGGGCGCCGGACGGCTCGCCGCCGCCGCTGGGAGCCATGCAATTCCAGAAGAAGGTGTGATTCCAGATCTGGGCTGCGTTGTTGTAGATGCCGCCACTGGACTTCTTCACGATTTCCTCAAGCGTCATGCTCTCGAATTCCGTGCCCTTTTGCAGATTGTTCAGGTTTACCACGTAGGCGTTGTGGTGCTTGCCGTGATGGTATTCCAGGGTTTCCTGGCTGTAGTGAGGCGCCAGTGCGTCGATCGCATAGGGCAACGGTGGCAGGGTATGTTCCATGGTGCAGTCCTTCGTGGGTTGAAATTCTTGGAATGGGACCGCTGCCCTCCAGGGGCTGGCGCGGTCCGAACGGGCATTGTAGAAAGTAATAGCAGCGCCTGCTGTAGGCGAGGGCCAATGGCAGAAAAAGCGCCCCAACCGCTCCATTCACAGCAACCGTCGCGGTGGCACCTGCAGATCGATCTCACCATCGGTCACCGCCGCCCGGACGGCGTCGCCTGGCTGCACCTGGGCCACCTTCGTCACCGGCTGGCCTTGCGCATCGGTGAGCAGTGCATAGCCCCGCTGCAGGACGAGATGCGGATCCAGCAACTGCAGGCGCAGCGCCGCACGGTCCAGCCGCTCGGACTGGCGGCCCATTCGCCGCTGGAGCATTTGCGGCAACTGTGCCTCCAGCGCTTGCTGCTGCTGAGTCAGGCGCTGCATTTTCAGTAGCACACTGTGGCGCATGCGCTCCGCCAGCCGTGCCAGACGCGTCTGCTGGCGCGCCGCCAGGCCGGAAGGCCGTCCCAGGCGCTGGGCCACCAGGTCCAGGCGTTGATGGCGCACATCGAACTGCGCCTGAACACCGTCCGACAAGCGATCGGCCAACAGATCGATGGCGCCCAGCCAGACGGCCCGTGGCTGGGAGATGAGTTCAGCGGCGGCGGTCGGCGTCGGTGCGCGCAGATCGGCGCAAAAATCGGCAATCGTGAAGTCGGTTTCGTGCCCGACACCGCAAACCAACGGCACCGGACTCTGGACGATGGTGCGAGCCAACTGCTCGTCATTGAATGCCCACAGGTCCTCCATGGACCCACCGCCCCGCACCAGAAGGATGACATCGATGGTGCACGGGGGCTGGCGGGACGGCGTGCCCTGCGCCCCGTTGCCCGCGTCCACCAGTGCGTAGAGCTTGGACAGCGCGGCCCGCATCGACGCCGGCGCATTGGCGCCCTGCACCAGCGCAGGCACCAGCGTGACCGGAATGTGCGGCACGCGCCGGCGCAGGGCGGTCACCACGTCGTGCAGGGCCGCCGCGCCCGGGGAAGTGACCAGGCCGATGCCACGCGGCATCAAAGGCAAGGGCCGCTTTCGCGCGCTGTCGAAAAGCCCTTCGGCCTCCAGTTGCGACTTCAGCCGCATGAACTGCTCGAACAAGGCACCCTGGCCGGCCCGCTGCATGCTTTCGACGATGAGCTGCAGATCGCCGCGCGCCTCGTACACCCCCAGGCGGCCGCGCAACTCGACCAGTTCCCCGTCCCGCGGAGCGAAGTCGAGCAACAGGGCGGCACGGCGGAACATGGCGCAGCGGATCTGGCCCTGGCCGTCCTTGATCGTGAAATAGCAATGCCCGCTGGACGCGCGCGAAAAGCCCGTGATCTCGCCCTGCACGGCCACGGGATTGAACCGGGCCTCCAGGGTGTCAGCAATGGCGCGGCATAGCGCCCCAACCTGCCAGATACGTGGCGCCGTTGCGAGGTTCATGGCCTCAGACACCGATGGAGCAAGGGATTGCAGGCCATTGCCAGGAGGCACTAGTCCACAGCGCGCGAGGATGGCTGATTGGCCCTGTACACAGGCGCCCATCCCTGCGCATCGCTAGCAGATACGTGCAACCCCTTGATTTCAAACGTTTTTTTGGTGCGTTATTTTTCATCAATCTGTCAAATTCACGGGCTGGAGCCGCTTGGCGGGCCATCGCAGCCCGGTTGCCCACAAAGTTATCCACAGAAAATGTGGGTGACGACAGGGGATGCGAAGGTGCAGAACGCGCCGGGCAGCCCGGCCGTTTTCCGCCACGGACCACCACGTCAACTGGGCCATAATCGCGGATTGCTTCCATCTGCGCGGAGAGAGAATTGCTGTCGATCATACAAGCCGCAGGCTGGCCGATCTGGCCTTTGATAGCCTGCTCCGTCCTGGCGCTGGCACTCGTCGTGGAGCGCTTCATCGCCCTTAAAACCGCCCGGGTCGCACCTCCCAAGCTGCTGGATGAAGCGATCACCGTGTCGTCCCGCTCCGTTCCCACGCCCGATGTGGTGAACCAGTTGGCGCAGAACTCCGCGTTGGGTGAGGTGCTGGCCAGCGGCCTGCGCATGCTCAACAGCAATCCGCAAAGCACCGAGGCCGACGTGCGCACTGCGATGGAGAGTTCCGGCCGGGCCGTGGCGCACCGCCTCGAAAAATACCTCAGTGCGTTGGCCACCATCGCGTCCGCCGCCCCGTTGCTGGGCCTGCTGGGCACGGTGATCGGCATGATCGAGATTTTCGGCTCCCAAGCGGGGGCCGGTCAGTCCGGCGGCGGCAACCCGGCCCAGTTGGCACAGGGCATTTCCATTGCGCTGTATAACACGGCGTTCGGCCTGATCGTGGCCATTCCGGCGCTGATCTTCTGGCGGTACTTCCGCAGCCGCGTGGATGCCTATCTGCTGACCCTCGAATTGGCCTCCGAGCAGTTCGTGCGGCACATCAGCCGGCTTCGCAAGTGAATCATGGCCCACACCCCATCGGCTGAACGGACATGAACTTTCGCTCCCGACCCACCGAAGCGCCGGAAATCAACCTGATTCCGTTCATCGACGTGCTGCTCGTGGTGCTCATCTTCCTGATGCTGTCCACCACCTACAGCAAGTTCACCGAACTGCAACTGACCCTGCCCGTGGCCGATGCCGAGCAGCAGCGCGATCACCCCAAGGAAGTGATCGTGGCCGTCGCCGCAGATGGCCGCTATGCCATCAACAAGCTGGCGGTCGAGGGCAAGAGCGTGGACGTGGTGGCCCAGGCATTGGCCGCGGCGGCCAGCGCCGGCAAGGACAGCGTCGTCATCATCAGTGCCGACGCCAATTCGCCGCACCAGGCCGTGGTCACCGTCATGGAAGCCGCGCGCCGCGTGGGCCTGTCGCAGATCACCTTCGCCACCCAGTCCACGGCCAGCGCCGGCAAGTAGTCGCGATGGCTGCCGCCGGGCCGCAGCCGCCCTCTGCGTCCTCTTCCACCGCCCCCCATGCCCAGGCACCCACCCTGCAAGCGGCCTGGAAACGGCGTGGGCCGCTGGCTTGGGCGCTGTGGCCGTTGTCCTGTCTGTATCGGATCGCTGTAGCCATTCGGCGAGCGCTTTATCGGCTGGGCGTCCTGCGCGCCGAGCGCGTGGCGGTGCCGGTGATCGTCGTGGGCAACGTGATCGCCGGAGGGGCGGGCAAGACCCCGGTCACGCAGGCCATCGTGCGACATCTGGTGGCGCGCGGATGGCAGCCTGGCGTGGTGTCGCGCGGCTACGGGCGGTCCACCGACGACTGCCGCGAAGTGTGCGCGGACAGCCGCGCGACCGAAGTGGGCGACGAGCCTTTGCTGATCGCAAAGCGCACGGGCGTTCCCGTGTTCGTGGCGCGGCACCGGGCGCAGGCGGCGCGCGCACTGCTGGCACAGCATCCCCGCACCGATGTGATCGTTTGCGACGACGGCCTGCAGCATCTGGCGCTGGCCCGCGACATCGAAATCTGCGTATTCAACGACGACGGCGTGGGCAACGGATTCCTCCTGCCGGCCGGACCGCTGCGCGAACCCTGGCCACGCCAGGTCGACTGCGTGCTCCATGCCGGACGGGCTCCGGCCGGCGCATCGCCGGCGTTCTCCCTGAGACGCTCGCTCGGGCCGGACGCCATGCGTGCGGACGGCAGCACCGAGCCCCTGGCGCAGTGGCGCGGCCGGCCCTTGCACGCCGTGGCCGCCATCGCCAGGCCACAGGAATTCTTTGCCATGCTGCGGGCAAGAGGACTCACGCTGCAGCAGACCACCGCCTTGCCCGATCACTATGATTTTGATAGCTGGAAAGACAATCAAGACGCCGGCATGACGCTGGTTTGCACCGAAAAGGACGCCACCAAGCTGTGGCGACTCCACCCCCAGGCGCTGGCCGTGCCGCTGCACCTGGAAATCGACAGCGCTTTTTTCTCCCTGCTGGACGAGCGGTTGCGGGCTGCCGCACGCCGCTCGCTATCATCGCCCTCCGACTGACCCCGAAGCCACTACCGCCATGGATCCCAAACTGCTCGAACTGCTGGTCTGCCCCGTCACCAAGGGCTCGCTCACTTTCAACCGGGAGCGGCAGGAACTGGTGTCGCGCAGCGCCCGCCTGGCCTACCCGGTGCGCGACGGCATTCCGGTGCTGCTCGAAAACGAAGCACGCACCCTGACGGACGAGGAGCTGGAGGCGTGACCGCGCCCGCCACGCCTTTCACCATCCTGATACCGGCGCGGCTGGCCTCCACGCGGCTGCCCGACAAGCCGCTGGCCGACATCGCCGGGCTGCCCATGGTGGTGCGCGTGGCGCAACGCGCGGCGCAAAGCCAGGCCACGCGCGTCATCGTGGCGGCGGACGATGCCCGCATCCTCGCGGCCTGCCAGGCGCATGGCGTGCAGGCCCTGCTCACGCGGCCCGACCATCCGAGCGGCAGCGACCGCCTGGCCGAGGCCTGCGAACAGCTGGGCCTGGCAGGCGACGACATCGTGGTGAACGTGCAGGGCGACGAGCCGCTGATCGACCCCGCGCTGATCGATGCCGTGGCCGCCCTGCTGCCGGCCCGCACGGACGCCAGCATGGGGACCGCCGCCCATGCCATCGGCACGCTGGCCGACTACACCAACCCCCATGTCGTGAAGGTCGTGCTCGATGCGCGCGGTCTCGCGCACTACTTCAGCCGGGCGCCCATTCCGCATGCACGCGACCATGCCGACGCTGCCTGGTGGACGCAGGGGCCCGATGGCGCGGCCACCGGCGTGCCGCCAGGGTATGCGCCGCTGCGCCACATCGGCCTCTACAGCTACCGCGCCGCATTCCTTCGGCAGTTTCCGGCCCTGCCGCCCGCGCCCACTGAAGCGGTCGAGGCACTGGAGCAGTTGCGGGCGCTGTGGCACGGCCACCGCATCGCCGTGCATGTGACCGCTTCGGCACCCGGCCCCGGCGTGGACACCCCCCAGGATCTGGAACGCGTGCGAGCGCTGTTTTCTTAGCGTTTTCAGAGTCCCCGCCGTGTCAGGAAAGCGCGTGGACCCGCGTGCTATCCTTGCCCGCGATCAGAGCGCCGCATCCCGGGCCGGAGGCAAGCCCGTGGCCAGTGGCGCCAGCCGAATTCAACACTTAGAGGACATCCATGAGACTGATTCTTTTGGGCGCACCCGGCGCCGGAAAGGGCACGCAGGCCGCATTCATTTGCCAGAAATACGGTATTCCGCAAATCTCCACCGGTGACATGCTGCGCGCCGCCGTCAAGGCAGGCACGCCGCTGGGGCAGCAGGCCAAGGCCGTCATGGATGCGGGGGCGCTGGTCAGCGACGACCTCATCATCAATCTCGTGAAAGAGCGCATCGCACAGCCCGACTGCACGTCCGGCTTCCTGTTCGACGGATTTCCCCGCACCATCCCGCAGGCCGACGCCATGAAGGCCGCGGGCGTCAAGCTCGACTATGTGCTCGAGATCGACGTGCCCTTCGATGCCATCATCGAACGCATGAGCGGCCGCCGCTCCCACCCGGCCAGCGGTCGCACGTACCACGTCAAGTTCAACCCGCCCAAGGTGGAAGGCAAGGACGACGTGACCGGCGAAGACCTCATCCAGCGCGAAGACGACAAGGAGGCCACCGTCAAGAAGCGCCTGGATGTGTACAGCGCCCAGACCCGTCCGCTGGTGGAGTACTACTCCAGCTGGGCCAAGGCCGATCCGGCCGGCGCTCCCAAATACCGCGCCATCAGCGGCACGGGCAGCGTGGAAGAGATCACCCAGCGCGCGCTGGCCGCACTGGCCGGCTGATTGCCGACTGAACCCGCACGGCACCTCGGCCGTGCCTGGAACGCCCCGCCCTCTGCGGGGCGTTGCCATTTCAGGGGCGCCGAGGCCGGGCGAGCAGATCGAGCAGCAGGCTGATGCGGGCCTTCACCGGGCTCAACCCCTCCGAGTGGGGCAAGGCGTCCCCCGGCTTGGGCAGCACCCGGCCCAGCGGGCAGCGGGTGGCCACGCGCACTTCCACACCGCTCTCGTGCGCGCGCTCCAGCGCCTTGGCCAGGGCATGGTGCAGCGTGCCGTTGCCCGTCGCCGCCACCACGAGGCCATCCACGCCGTCCAGCACCAGCAGGTCGACGATGCGGCCGTCGGCGCCGACGTGGTTCATGAGCACCTCCACCCGCGGCCACAGGTAAGTGTTGGCGATGTGGTGAAGCGCATCCAATCGCGGAACCGAAGGGGCCGGCCAGCCATGGGCCAGGCGAACCGCGCCCTCCTCCACCCAGCCCAGCGGCCCGGCGTCTCCTGAACTGAAGGCATCCACGCGATAGGGGTGCACTTTCTGCACGTCGCGCGCGGTGTGGATCGTGCCTGCCACCACCGCCAGCACCCCGCGCGCCCCGGGCGTGGCCGCTACCGCCACCGCATCGAGCAGATTCTGCGGACCGTCCGGCGCGATCGCCGTTGCCGGCCGCATGGCGCAGGCCAGCACCACGGGGCGTTCGGCAGTGTCCAGGACCGAGTCCAGGAACCACGCCGTCTCCTCCAGCGTGTCGGTGCCGTGCGTGACCACCACCCCGCGCACATCGGGATCGGCCAGCAACTGCGTGCAGCGGTGGGCCAGTTGCCGCCATACGGCGAAATCCATGTCCTTGCTGTCGATCTGCGCGATCTGCTCGGCTTCGATCCGGCCACGGGCCGCCTGCGCCAGCCCAGGAATCGCCTCCAGCAACTGCCCCACGCTCACCTGACCGGCGGTATAGCCGATGTTGTCTCCGGCCTTGGCGGCCTTGCCCGCGATGGTTCCGCCGGTGCCCAGCACCACGATTTTTCCTGTGCCCACTTGCACGCTCCAAAAAACTGGTTAAAAATACAGTGACTGGATTAAAAAACAGGCCTCTACCTGCCTATCCGTTCAGCACCGGAGTCACTCATGTTCGACAGTCCCAAGCTCACCGCCCGCCAGCAGCAGATCCTCGATCTGATCCAGACCGCCATCTCCCGCACCGGCGCGCCCCCCACCCGGGCGGAAATCGCCGCCGAGTTCGGCTTCAAGTCCGCCAATGCGGCCGAAGAGCACCTGCAAGCCCTGGCCCGCAAGGGCGTCATCGAACTGGTCAGCGGCACATCGCGCGGCATCCGGCTGCGCAGCGACACGGTGCGCTCCATCAATGCCGCCCGCGGCACCCAGTTCAACCTGCCCATGCCGGGCCTGTCGCAGCTGTCGCTTCCCCTGGTGGGGCGGGTGGCGGCAGGGTCGCCCATTCTCGCGCAGGAACACGTCGACCAAACCTACAGCGTGGAGGGCAGCCTGTTCCAGCACAAGCCGGATTACCTGCTCAAGGTGCGCGGCATGTCCATGCGCGATGCGGGCATCATG
Source organism: Acidovorax sp. BLS4 (assembly GCF_032929295.1). Lineage (NCBI taxonomy): Bacteria > Pseudomonadati > Pseudomonadota > Betaproteobacteria > Burkholderiales > Comamonadaceae > Acidovorax > Acidovorax sp. BLS4. The sequence goes on along the minus strand of NZ_CP136797.1, from coordinate 1,439,125 downwards.
GACGGCGACCTGCTCGCCGTGCAATCCACCCGCGAGGCGCGCAACGGCCAGATCATCGTGGCCCGGCTGGGCGACGACGTCACCGTCAAGCGCCTGCGCCGCACGGCCACCGCCATCGAGCTGCTGCCCGAAAACCCCGACTACCCCGTCATCACCGTGCATCCGGGCGAGCCTTTCGAAATCGAAGGGCTCGCAGTGGGCCTGATCCGCAACACCATGCTGATGTAGCCCGCTGCACACCGCCGCAGGTGGCGGGCGTCTGGCGGCCAGGGGCAAGAAGCCCTGGTCAGCCAACCCTGCGGCAGTGTGTTTTTCCTCGGCAATCCTGCCTGTGTTCAACCCCCTCGCACTTCGCTGGAGTTTTCACATGGGATTTGCCCTGCTCGCTTTTTCTTCCTTTTCGCAACCGCTGAATGCTTTGGCGCGGTGGCTGCGCGCGCCCGCCTGCCGCCCTCCGCGCCAGGACCGCAGGGCCGTCGCAGGCCAGCCAGGCGGCGGCGCCAGCGGCAGAGGCACGGTGCATGCCGTGGCCCCAGGCCTCCATGCCGACGCCATCAGCCCGTCCGCCACGCGGCCGGCTGCCATCGAACCGCTGCCATGCACCGCCTTGGAAAGTGCGGCGGCAGAGGGCCTGCCGTGTCCTACAGCGCTCGCCCCCCTGCCACGGCGCTTCGTGGTGGTTCGGCCGCGGCAGGCACCGCCCGACCAGCCCTTTTCAGCATGTCCCCCCACACTGGCGACAACCCCGTCTGCACGGTCATGGCCCAGCACCAGCGCCAATGACAGTGGGGCATTTGCGGGTTGCAGCCGCCCCCGGCCTGCTGCGCGCCCGCTGCGGGTGCTGGATCGCCGCGGCCCCGGTGCGGCGGCGCGCGTGCTGATCTCCGGCCGCATGGCCGATGTGTGCGCGGAACTGGACCGCCTCGTGCGGGCCGAGGCGGCCTTGCAGGCGCCCCATTGAGGCCGCACATCCCAGCCGCAGCCCGGCAACCCTGAAGCACCCGGAGGTGCCTGGTGGGTGCCTGGTGGGTGCCTGGTGGGTGCCTGGTGGGTGCTCGGGGGAAGCCGCTCCGCGATGAATGGGGCCGAGCAGGGTTGGGCAAGTCTTCCACCATGGGTCCCCGTGCCCCGCCGCCCACCGTGCCGATGTCGATGCGAAGCGCCGCGCAGCCTGGCTGCCGGCCTCAACTGTTGAGTTGCGCCCAGAGCTTGTCCAACCGCTTCACGCTCACCGGCTGCGGGGTTCGCAGCTCCTGGGCGAAAAAGCTCACCCGCAACTCTTCCAGCAGCCAGCGCAGCTCCTGCATGCGTGCATCCACCGCGCCCTTGCGTTCGGCCACCAGGCGCCAGTAGCGCTGCTCCTGCGGGCGCAGTTCGGCCAGCTTGGTGGCGTCGCGCGCCGGATCGGCGCGGTATTTGTCCAGCCGCAGCGTGATCGCCTTGAGGTAGCGGGCAAAATGCGCCAGTTGCGCCCACGGTGCCGCAGCCAGGAACGCCTTGGGCATGAGGCGCTGCAACTGCTGCTGCGCGTCCTGCACGGCTTCGGGTGCGTTCTTGGTGTCCTTGATCTTGCGCGCTGCGGCGGCGTACTCCAGCAAGATCGTGCCGGCGAGCCGCGCGACCTCGTTGGCGATCAGGGTGAGCCGGCCGCGTCCCTCGTCCACCCGGCGCTTGAACGCGGTCTCATCGGTGGGCAACGGGTCGAGCAGGAAGGCCCGGTCCAGCGCCACGTCGATGATCTGGCTGCGCAGTTCTTCCTGCGTGCCCAGCGGCATGTAGGCCACAGCCATCTTCTGCAGGTCGGGAATGTTCTTTTCCAGGTACTTGAGCGCGTCCTTGATCTGCAGCGCGAACAGACGGCGCAGGCCCGCACGGTGCCGGGCGGCGGCCAGTTCGGGCTCGTCGAACACCTCGACGGTGACGGCATCGCCACCGTCGATGAGCGCGGGAAAGCCGATCAGCGTCTGGCCGCCCTTGCGGATCTCCATCAGCTCGGGCAGCTCCCCAAAGGTCCATGCGGTGTGGCGCTGGCCGGCGGGCGCCTGCCGGGCCGAAGCGGCGGCTGGCGAGGAAGCGGCCGGCGCCGTCACCGCCGCAGGGCCGCGGCGCCCCGCTGCAGCGGGAGGCGCTTCACTTTTGATAGCAGAATGCCCTAGTACTTCTTGCGCTGGAGCCTTTTTTTGTTCAAAACCCTTGGCATCGCCGCCCAGCTTGAGCCCCGCCAGGGCCTGGAAGGCGCCACGCGCCTTCGCACCCCATTCGGCCTTGAGGGCACCCAGGTTGCGCCCATGACCGAGCTGGCGCCCGTGTTCGTCCACCACGCGGAAGTTCATGAACAGGTGCGGGCTCAGCATGTCGAGCTTGAAATCGGCCCGCTTGACGTCGAGCGAGGTCTCATCGCGCACCTGCTTGAGCAGCACCTCGACCAGGCTGCCGTGGCCGAAGCGTTCGGGCGTGCCGAGCAGCCCGGCCAGCCGGGTTGCGCTGTCGGGCAGCGGCACGAACCGGCTGCGGGGGCGCTGCGGCAGGCTCTTGAGCAGGGCCTGGATCTTGGGCTGCAGCATGCCGGGCACCAGCCATTCGCAGCGCTCGTCGCTCACCTGGTTGAGCACGAACAGCGGCACGGTGACCGTGATGCCGTCGCGCGCATCGCCCGGCTCGTGCAGGTAGCTCGCTGCGCAATCCACGCCGCCCAGCCGCACCGTGCGCGGGAAGGCATTGCCGGTGATGCCCGCGGCCTCGTGGCGCATGAGTTCTTCGCGCGTCAGCTTGAGCAGGTCGGGCTTCGACGCGCTCGCCTCGCGGTACCACGCCTCGAAGCTGTACCCGCTGCACACGTCGGCCGGCAACTGCTGGTCGTAGAAGGCATAGATCAGCTCGTCATCCACCAGCACGTCCTGTCGGCGCGACTTGTGTTCGAGCTCTTCGACCTTGGCGATGAGCTTGTGGTTGGCGGCCAGAAAAGGCAGACGGGTTTCCCACTGCCCGCCGATCAGCGCCTCGCGGATGAAGATGTCGCGCGCCGCATAAGGGTCCACCTTGCCGAAGTTCACCCGCCGGTTGTTGTAGATGACGATGCCGTACAGCGTGGCGCGCTCCAGCGCGTTGACCTCGGCCGCCTTCTTTTCCCAATGCGGGTCGAGCAGCTGCTTCTTGAGCAGGTGCCCGCCCAGTTGCTCGATCCACTGCGGCTCGATGGCCGCGATGCCCCGGCCGAAGAGGCGCGTGGTCTCCACCAGCTCGGCCGCGACGATCCAGCGCCCGGGCTTCTTGGACAGGTGCGCGCCCGGGTGCTTGTAGAACTTGATGCCGCGTGCGCCCAGGTACCAGTCGTCCTCGTCGCTCTTGACGCCGATGTTGCCCAACAACCCGGCCAGCATGGACAGGTGGATCTGCTCGTAGCTGGCAGGGCGGTCGTTGATGCGCCAGCGGTGTTCGGTCACCACGGTCAGCAATTGCGTGTGGATGTCGCGCCACTCGCGCAGTCGGCGCACGCTGATGAAGTTCTGGCGCAGCAGCGATTCGTACTGGCGGTTGCTCAGCTTGTGGGTGGGCGCAGCCGCTGCGGCCTCGGTGGCCGCCGGCGGAGCCACGGCCGCCGCGGCCATGCGCTGTGCCACGGGCAGCACGGCCTGCGAGGGCGCGCCCTTGCGCGCGGCCTGCTTTTGCATGCGCGCCGACGGCAGGGTGGGCGCGCCACCGCGCGCTTCATTGATCCACTTCCACAGCTTGAGGTAGCCGCTGAACTCGCTCTTTTCGTCGTCGAACTTGGCGTGGGCCTGGTCGGCCTGCTGCTGCGCATCCATGGGGCGGTCGCGCACGTCCTGCACGCTCAGGGCGCTGGCGATGATGAGCACCTCGTCCAGCGCCTGGCGCTCGCGCGCCTCCAGGATCATGCGGCCCACGCGCGGGTCGAGCGGCAGGCGCGACAGCTCCTGGCCCATCGGCGTGAGTTCGTTGGAGTCGTCCACCGCACCCAGCTCGCCCAGCAACTGGTAGCCGTCAGCGATCGCACGGCCCGAAGGCGCCTCGATGAAAGGGAACTGCGCCACGTCGCCCAGGTGCAGCGACTTCATGCGCAGGATGACGCCGGCCAGCGAGGACCGCAAAATTTCTGGGTCGGTGAACCGGGGCCGGCCGTTGAAGTCGGCCTCGTCGTAGAGCCGGATGCAGATGCCGTTGGCCACGCGGCCGCAGCGGCCCGCGCGCTGGTTGGCGGCGGCCTGGCTGACGGGCTCGACCATCAGCTGTTCCACCTTGCTGCGGAAGCTGTAGCGCTTCACGCGCGCGGTGCCGGCGTCAATCACGTAGCGGACGCCGGGCACGGTGAGCGAGGTCTCGGCCACGTTGGTGGCCAGCACGATGCGCCGGCCCGTGTGCCCGTCGAAGATGCGGTCCTGCTCGGCCTGCGACAGCCGCGCGAACAGGGGCAGCACCTCGGCATTGCGCATCACCGGCTGGTGCGCCAGGTGCTTGCGCAGGTGGTCGGCGGCCTCGCGGATCTCGCGCTCGCCGGGCAGGAAGACGAGGATGTCGCCGCCCGCGTTGCCGGCCCACAGCTCGTCCACGCCGTCGGCGATGGCTTCGTTCAGGCCATAGTCGCGCGACTCTTCGAATGGACGCCAGCGTTGCTCGACCGGGAAGGTCCGGCCCGACACATAGATGATCGGCGCGGGAATCAGCTCCGCGCCCTGCGGCCCGGCTGCCTGCGCCGCATCGCCCTGCGGCCCCTCGCCGGACCTGGAGCGGGTCGGCAGGCGCCGCGGCAAGGCGAAGTGTTTGGCAAAGCGGTCGGCATCGATGGTGGCCGAGGTGACGACCACCTTCAGGTCGGGCCGGCGCGGCAGGATCTGCCGCAGGTAGCCCAGCAGGAAGTCGATGTTCAGGCTGCGCTCGTGCGCCTCGTCGATGATGAGCGTGTCGTAGGCCTTGAGCAGCGGGTCGGTCTGGGTCTCCGCCAGCAGGATGCCGTCCGTCATGAGCTTGACCGAGGCGTCGCGCGACAGCCGGTCCTGGAACCGCACCTTGTAGCCCACCACGTCGCCCAGTGGGGTCTGCAGCTCTTCGGCGATGCGCTTGGCCACGCTGCTGGCGGCGATGCGGCGCGGCTGCGTGTGGCCGATGAGCTGGCCTTTCTGTCCCGGCGCGGCGTTGCATTTGCCGCGCCCCAGTGCCAGCGCGATCTTGGGCAGTTGTGTGGTCTTGCCCGAGCCGGTCTCCCCGCACACGATGATGACCTGGTGCTCCCGCATCGCCGCCATGATTTCGTCGCGCCGCGCCGAGACGGGCAGCGACGGCGGGAAGGTGATGCGCAACGGCGCGCTGGGCGCCCCGGCGGTGGAGGAAGAAGGGGAAGAAGAGGAAGGCGCGGATTCGGTCATGAAGGGCTGCATTATCCGAGCCCGCCGTTGGCCCTGCACAACAAGGGCCGCCAGGGGCCGCAGCAGGCCTTGCCACGCCCGCGAAGCCGCTTCGATAATCGCGCCTTCGCTTCACCAGCGCCGCAACGAGCACCCTTGCGGCGCACCTTTCAGGAGCTGTCTTTCCATGCCTTATTTGTTCACCCCCCCTCACTGAACACGGTTCCTCGCCCCGGCTGAACCGTGTCGCTCACACACCGTTCAGCCAAGGTGGCTGCGCTCCCCCGCCCCATTCGAATGGGGGGTACGCCGCACGAAAGCCCTGGCTTGCTCAGCCGGGGCTTTTTGCTTTTCAGGAATCGCACATGAGTGCTCAGAAACGTTCCCGCGCCTTCCAGCAAGGCCGGGTCAAGGCCTTGCGCCGCATGAAGCAGCCGATGGTGCTGCACCTCGAAGCCAGCGCACCGCCGCGCAACCCGGTGGCCCGCGCGCTGGCGGCGCGCGGCACCAGCGCCGCGGCAGGCAAGCACATCCGCAGCCAGGGCGCGCAGCGCCGCGCCGACCGCATGGCGCTGCAGCGTGCCGTGCGCCGCGGCGAGGACGGCTGATTCGCCGGCGCTTACCGGGCACCAGGCCGGCAGGGCACCGTGGACCGGACCCTTTCGTGGAAAAATGGCACGACCGGGTCCGGCCCACCCCCCCTCTTCTTCTCGCTGCCCTGCGCAGCCGCACACATGCCCGCCACAGCCCTCGCCACTCCCGCCCTTGCCGAACACGCCACCCAGGCCAGAGCCACCGGGCCTGCAGACCGGCGCCGGCACGTCGTGGTGATCGGGGCCGGCATCGTGGGCACGGTGTGCGCGATCGAGATGCTGCGCTCCGGCCGCCAGGTCACGCTGCTCAACCCCCATGCCCCCGCCGGCGAAGAAGCCACCAGCTACGGCAATGCGGGCTGGCTGTCTTCCCACTCCATTCTTCCGCCCGCAGGGCCCGGCATGTGGAAGCAGGTGCCTGGCTACCTGCTGGACCCGCAAGGCCCGCTCACCGTGCGCTGGGGCTACCTGCCCCGCGCCCTGCCGTGGCTGTGGCGCTTCTTGCGCTCGGGCCGCACGCCTGCGCACGTGGCCCGCACCGCGCATGCCCTGCGCCAGTTGCTGCGCGATGCGCCGGCGCTGCATGCCCGGCTGGCCGGCGAAGCCGGCGTCCCGCATCTGGTGGCCCAGCGCGGCCTGCTGCACGCCTACCGCTCGCGGGCGGACTTCGAGGCGGATGCGCTGGGCTGGCGGCTTCGCGGCGAGGAAGGCATTGCGTTCGAGACGGTGGAAGGCACCAGCCTGCGCGCACAGGAGCCCGACCTGGCCCCGGCTTACGGCTTCGGCGTGCGCGTGGCCGAAGCCGGCCACTGCGCCAACCCCGGCGCCTACCTCGCTGCCCTGGTGGCCCATGCGCAATCCCTCGGCGCGCGCTGGGTCACGGGCCAGGCCACCGGGCTGCACATCGAGGCAGGCCGCCTGCACGCCGTGCGGACCGACCAGGGCGACCTGCCCTGCCAGGGTGCGGTCATCGCGGCGGGCGCCTATTCGCGGCCGCTGGCGCTAGCCGCCGGCGACCGTGTGTGGCTGGACACCGAGCGCGGGTACCACGCGATGCTGGACGTGCAGGCCCGCGCCGGGGAGCCCGCGCCCGCCGGCCCCCGCACCTCCACAATGGTGATGGACCGTAAGCTCATCGTGCACCAGATGGCGCACGGCCTGCGGGTGGCGGGCCAGGTGGAGATCGCCGGCCTGCACGCCGCACCCGACTGGCGCCGCGCCCGCATCCTGCTGGGACACCTGTTCGATCTGTACCCTTCGCTGCCCCGCGCCGCGCTGGAGGACGGCGCCCGCTTCTGGATGGGCCGGCGTCCGAGCACCAGCGACGGACTGCCCTGCATCGGACCCGCCAGCGCCTGCGCGGACGTCATCCATGCCTATGGCCACGGCCATGTGGGCCTGGGCGCTTCGGCCCGCACGGGACGGGTGGTGGCCCAATGCATGGACGGGCAGCCTCCCGAGATCGACCTGGCGCCGTTCCGTCCGCAGCGATGGCGACGATAATTCGGCCGCAGCGGAAAACGCCCCGCCCTCCCCACGCAACCTGCGCCGCTCCGCAGGGTGCAGTCCCCGCTCTCTTCACCTTTCGCCATGTCCGCCGTCTTCAACTTCACCTTCGTCCCCTGGTTCCGCTCGGTGGCGCCGTACATCCACAAGTTCCGCCACCAGACCTTCGTGATCGGGCTCACGGGCGAGGCCATCGCGGCCGGCAAGCTCCAGGCCATCGCGCAGGACCTGGCCATGATCCAGGCGATGGGCGTAAAGATCGTGCTCGTGCACGGCTTTCGCCCGCAGGTGAACGAGCAGCTCGCGGCCAAGGGGCATGCCGAGAAGTATTCGCACGGCATCCGCGTCACCGATTCGGTGGCGCTCGACTGCGCGCAGGAGGCCGCGGGCCAGTTGCGCTACGAGATCGAGGCCGCCTTCAGCCAGGGCCTGCCCAACACGCCGATGGCGGGCTCCACGGTGCGCGTGATCTCCGGCAACTTTCTGACGGCGCGGCCCGTGGGCATCGTGGACGGGGTGGATTTCCAGCATTCGGGCCTGGTGCGCAAAGTGGATGTGGCCGGCATCCGGCGCTCGCTCGACATGGACGCGCTGGTGCTGCTGTCGCCCTTCGGCTTCTCGCCCACCGGCGAGGCCTTCAACCTGACGATGGAAGAGGTCGCGACCTCCGTGGCGATCGCGCTCAAGGCCGACAAGCTGGTCTTCGTGTGCGAAGTGCCCGGCATCCGCATGAACCCCGACGAGCCCGAGAGCGACGACAACCCCATCGACACGGAGCTGCCGTTGGCCCAGGCCCGGCAGATGCTGGCCCGCGTGCCACCCAGCCAGCGGCCGACCGACACCGCGTTCTATCTGCAGCACTGCGTGAAGGCCTGCCAGAACGGCGTGGAGCGCAGCCACATCATTCCTTTCGCGGTGGACGGTGCGCTGCTGCTGGAGATCTACGTGCACGACGGCATCGGCACCATGGTGGTCGATGAGAAGCTGGAAGAACTGCGCGAGGCCACGCCGGACGACGTGGGCGGCATCCTGCAGCTGATCGAGCCGTTCGAGAAGGACGGCACGCTCGTCAAGCGCGACCGCACCGAGATCGAACGCGACATCGCCAACTACACCATCATCGAACACGACGGCGTGATCTTCGGCTGCGCGGCGCTCTACCCCTATCCGGAGGGCAGCACGGCCGAGATGGCGGCCGTGACCGTGTCGCCGCACAGCCAGGGCACGGGCGATGGCGAAAAGCTGCTCAAACGCATTGAGCAGCGGGCGCGGGGCATGGGCCTGACCAGCCTGTTCGTGCTCACCACGCGCACGATGCACTGGTTCATCAAGCGCGGCTTCCAGCCCGTGGACCCCGAGTGGCTGCCCGAAGCCCGCAAGCGCAAGTACAACTGGGACCGCCGCAGCCAGGTGCTGGTCAAGAAACTGTAGGCGGCGGCCCGGCCCGCGGCCACACCGCTCAGGCGGCGACCGCCCGGGCCACCTGGCGCGCCACCTCGGCGATGGTGGCATCGCGCTTTTCCGACGTGGCGGTGGTCTGGGTGATGTAGCAGGTGACCACGATGGGCGCACCGCCGCCGGGCGGCCACAGCACGCCGATGTCGTTGGACGAACCCTGGTTGCCCGTGCCCGTCTTGTCGCCCACCCGCCAGCCCGGCACGCCGGCACGCAGCCGCTTGTCGCCCGTCTTCGTGGCCACGATCCATTCGACCAGCTGGGCACGCGAGGCCGGGCTCAGCGCATCGCCCAAGGCCACCTTGCGCAGCGACTGCAGCATGGCCTGCGGCGTGGTGGTGTCGCGCGGATCGCCCGCAATGGCCTCGTTCAGCGTGGGCTCGGTGCGGTCCAGCCGCGTCACCGTGTCGCCCAGGCTCCGCGCGAAGGCGGTGAAGCCCTGCGGGCCGCCATGGCGCGACAGCAGCAGGTTGGCCGCGGTGTTGTCGCTCAGCGTGACGGTGCCTTCGCACAGCTCGCCGACCGTGATGCCGACGTCGCCCACCCGCTTTTCCGTCACCGGCGAATAGGCGACGAGCGCCGACGCGTCGAAATGCACCCGGCGGTCCAACGCCTCCTGGCCCCGGTCGACCCGCTCCAGCATCCACGCGGCCAGCAGCAGCTTGAACGTGCTGGCCATGGGAAAGCGCTCGTCCTGGCGCCAGCCCAGCGACAGCCCGGAGCCCGTGTCGAGCATGGCGACCCCGAGCCGCGCCTTGGGGTGGCCGTCCAGTGCCGATTCAAGCTGCCGCATGGCGGCCTGCCAGGCCACCTCCCGCGCGTTGCGCTGGCCCGCTGGCGCGGCAGCATGGGCCGGGCCGGCCCACAAGGCGGCCGTCGAAGCGGCAGCCACGGCGGCGAAGAGATCAAAGGAAAACTGGCGTCTTTGCATGGAATGAACCTGTCGTTGGAAGCAAGAAGACCCGAACGATAGAGACATGTCGGCCAGAGCACCATCGACAATAATCGGGAAGAGCCCCAAGAAAAACTGCTTGCTACTTGCCTGCCTGATTCCGACGCCATGCACCTGCCCCTCAATGCCCTGCGCGCCTTCGAGGTCTCGGCGCGCCACCTCAACCTCACCCGTGCAGCCCAGGAGCTGTGCGTGACCCAGACCGCGGTCAGCCAGCACATCCGCAACCTCGAAGAGCGCCTGGGCAAACCGCTGTTCCGGCGCCTGCCGCGCGGACTGGCATTGACGGACGAAGGCCTGGCCCTGCTGCCGGTGCTGGCCGATGCGTTCGGCCGCATTGCCGGTGCCCTGGAGCAGTTCAGCGACACCCGCCCCCGCGAAGTGCTCACCGTCGGCGCCGTGGGCACCTTCGCTGTGGGGTGGCTGCTGCCGCGGCTGCGCGAGTTCCAGCAGGCGTGCCCCTTCGTGGACCTGCGCCTGCTCACGCACAACAACCGGGTGGACATCGCGGGCGAGGGGCTGGACTGCGCCATCCGGTTCGGGGACGGCGCCTGGCATGGCACCGAGGCCGACCGCCTGCTGGAAGCGCCGCTGTCCGCCATGTGCGCGCCCTCCATCGCCCCGCGGCTGCGGGCGCCGGCCGACCTGGCGCACGAATCGCTGCTGCGTTCTTACCGCGCGGACGAGTGGGCCGCCTGGTTCAGCGCGGCCGGTGTGCCCTGCCCGCTCGTGCGGGGCACGGTGTTCGACTCCTCCCTGGCCTTGGCCGAGGCCGCCGCGCAGGGCGCGGGAGTGGCGCTGCTGCCGGTGCGGCTTTTTCAAAGGGAGTTGCAACAGGGGCGGCTCGTGCAGCCCTTTGGCACGCACATCGCATTGGGTGCCTACTGGCTCACGCGCTTGAAATCCCGCCCGCCCAGCGCTGCGCTGCAGGCCTTTCGCGGCTGGCTGCTGGCCGGCTGCGGCAGTGCATCGAGCAACCCGGCCTGATCGGCCGCCCGCGCCCCGGCCGTTCCAGATGCCCCGCTATCATCGCCACCCCATGCCCGAGATCCTCACCGCCGCCCTCTACCATTTCGTCGATCTGCCCGACTGCGCCACACTGCAGCCACCACTGCAATCCGTGTGCGAGGCCCATGGCGTGCGGGGCCTGCTGCTGCTGGCGCCCGAGGGGATCAACGGCACGATCGCAGGGGAGCCCGCAGGCGTGCGGGCCGTGCTGGCCTGGCTTCGTGCCGATGCGCGGCTGGCCGGCCTGCGCCACAAGGAGGCGCTGGGCGACCGCATGCCGTTCTACCGCATGCGGGTGCGGCTCAAGCGCGAGATCGTCACCCTGGGTGTGACCGGACTGGACCCGGCACGCAATGCCGGCACGCACGTGCCGCCGGCGCAATGGAACGCCCTGATCGACGACCCCGAGGTGGTGGTGATCGACGTGCGCAACGACTATGAAGTGGGCATCGGCAGCTTCGCCCGGGCCATCAACCCGCGCACGCGCAGCTTCACGGAATTTCCGGCCTGGGTGGAGCAGCAGCGCGCGCCGGGCGGCGTGCTGGCACACCGGGCCAAGGTGGCCATGTTCTGCACGGGCGGCATCCGGTGCGAGAAGTCCACCGCCCTGCTCAAGTCGCAGGGCTTCGACGAGGTGTTCCACCTGGACGGCGGCATCCTGCAGTACCTGGAAGACGTGCCCGCCGAAGACAGCCGCTGGCACGGCGATTGTTTCGTGTTCGACGAACGCGTGTCGGTGGGCCACGGCCTGTCCACGGGCCGGCACCAGTTGTGCCGGTCCTGCCGCATGCCGCTGGGCGAGGCCGAACTCGCATCGCCCCAGTACCGCCCCGGCGTGAGCTGCCCCTATTGCCATGGCACGCGCACGCCCGAGCAGGAGCGCGCCCTGGCCGAGCGCGAGCAACAGATGGAGCTCGCGCGGCAGCGCGGGCAGGAACACATCGGCGCGCGCCTGGGCGCCTCCGGTGTGGCGCAGTCCGATCGTCAACCATCGGACGCGCCCAGCGGCCTGCCCGTGCTGTATTCCTTTCGCCGCTGCCCCTACGCCATGCGCGCCCGCATGGCGATCGCGGCCAGCGGGCAGGCCTGTGAATTGCGCGAGGTGGTGCTGCGCGACAAGCCGCAAGCCCTGCGGGACGCATCGCCCAAAGCCACGGTGCCCGTGCTGGTGCTGCCCGATGGCCAGGTGCTGGAACAAAGCCTGGAGATCATGCGCTGGGCGCTCGCTCGCCACGATCCACAGGGCTGGATGGCCGAAGATGCCGCAACGGCCCGGGACGCCGATGCGCTCATCGCGGCCTGCGACGGCACCTTCAAACAGGCCCTGGACCGCTGCAAGTACCCGAACCGCTATCCGCAGCAGACCGGCACGGAGGACGGCGTGGAGGACGCGCCAACGCCCCAGGCCACCGCCACCGCGTTCCTGACCCAGTGGGACGAGCGGCTGGCGCAACACGCCTTCCTGTGCGGCCCGCGGCCCACGCTGGCCGACGTGGCCATCATGCCGTTCGTGCGCCAGTTCGCAGGCATCGACGCCACGGACTGGCAGGCGGGCCCCTGGCCCCATGTGCGAAATTGGCTGGCAGCATGGGAGGCCAGCACGGCGTTCACGCAGGTGATGGACAAGATGGCGCCCTGGGTGCCCGGAACCCGGGGCCCGGTGTTTCCCGCCCAGGAGTCCATGGCAGCGCCGGCACCGATCTGACGGATTTGCAACGCCCAAGAAAAAGGCGCCTGTTCAAGGCGCCTTTTTCATTCAACGGGGTTCAGGCCGGTTTCAAGCCGCAGCCAGCGGGCGGCGGTTGGCGCCCCCTCGCCCACCACGGGCCAGCAGCACCAGCAGCACGACGGCCATGAGCACGAAGCAGATGAACGACCAGTTGGCGATGGAGCCTCCGAGGAAGGTCCAGTCCACCGCGGCGCAGTCGCCCGAACCGCGGAAGATCATGGGGATCGCGCGGCCGATGGGGAAGTGCTCGATCATTCCGTAGAAGTCGCGACCGCAGGTGGCGATCTCGGGCGGGTACCACTGCAGCCAGCTTTGCCGCGCCGCCACGAAGGCGCCGAATCCCGACGACAGCAGCGCCAGGACGGCCCACGACATCCACCAGCCCCGGGTGCCCCGGGCGCTGGCCAGGGCCGCAAACACGGCGACCCCGATGAGCGCATAGCGCTGCACGATGCACATCGGGCAGGGCTCGAGCCCCACGACATGCTGCAGGTACATGCCAAAAGCCAGCATGGCCACGCAGGCCGCCGCGATGAGGCCCAGCACGCGGCGGGGCGCGGCATCCAACCAGTTCAACACCATTGTTCTTGTCCTTGAAGGCCGCGGTCGGCAGCCCTCGAAGGCTGCATCAGATACCGGCGGCGTGGTCCAGAAAAACGCGGGCGCGGCGCGGTGTGACCACCAGCGTTTCACCCTCCCTGAAACCCATCTCCCGGTACTGCTGCGCAGGAATCTGCGCTTCGATCACCGAGTCGGGGCTCGCATTGTCCGCTGGTTTGTGGTCGGCATCGGGAATAAGTTCCAGCCGCGCGATCGGCCCCACGACGATGGCACGGCTGAGCTGTGCGACGATGCCGCGCGGGCGCCCGTCGGCGTCCACGCCCTCGCCGGGCGAGTAGCGCTGCACGTCTAGGTCGTGCGGACGCACATAGGCAAAGGCGCTGGCGTTCTGGGCGCCCGCATGCTCGGGTGAATCGATGGCCATGCCCTCCACGTGCACCAGCCCTTCGTGGGCGCGGCCGCGAAACAGGTTCACGTCGCCCAGGAAACCATAGACGAACGGGCTGGCCGGCTGGTCCCACACCTCCTGGGGCGAGCCGCTCTGCTCGATCCGGCCCTGGTTGATGACCACCACGCGGTCGGCCACTTCCAGGGCTTCCTCCTGGTCGTGGGTCACGAAGATGCTGGTCACGTGCAGTTCGTCGTGCAGGCGGCGCAGCCACCGGCGCAGCTCTTTGCGCACCTTGGCATCGAGCGCGCCGAAGGGCTCGTCCAGCAGCAGCACCTTGGGCTCCACCGCCAGGGCGCGCGCAAGGGCGATGCGCTGGCGCTGGCCGCCGGACAGTTGCGACGGATAGCGGTCGGCCAGCCAGTCGAGCTGCACGAGCTTGAGCAGGTCGGTCACCTTCTGCTTGATCTGCGCATCGCTCGGGCGCTCGCCGCGCGGCTTCACGCGCAGGCCGAAGGCGACGTTCTCGAACACCGTCATGTGCCGGAACAGCGCGTAGTGCTGGAAGACGAAGCCCACGCCACGGTCGCGCACGTGCACGTCGGTGGTGTCCTCGCCCGAGAAGTGGATGGTGCCCACGTCGGGCGTCTCCAGCCCCGCGATGATGCGCAGCAGCGTGGTCTTGCCGCAGCCCGAGGGACCGAGCAGCGCGATGAGTTCGCCGGACTGGATGTCCAGGCTCACGTCGCGCAGTGCCTGGAAGCTGCCGAACTGCTTGCTGATGTTGCGGATTTCAATGCTCATGGTGTGCTTTCGTTCAGCGCGCGCCCACGGCGGCGGGTGCGGGGCGCTCGGGCGGCAGTGCGGCCGCGGCCTTGCGCTCCTGCTCGTTGCGCCATTCGGCAATGGACTTGATGACCAGCGTGACCAGTGCCAGCAGGGCCAGCAGCGAGGCCGCAGCGAACGCCGCCACAGACTGGTATTCGTTGTAGAGGATCTCCACGTGCAGCGGAATGGTGTTGGTCTGCCCGCGGATGTGGCCCGAGACGACCGACACCGCGCCGAACTCGCCCATGGCGCGCGCATTGCAGAGGATCACGCCGTACAGCAGGCCCCACTTGATGTTGGGCAGCGTCACGTACCAGAAGGTCTGCCAGCCGCTCGCGCCCAGCACGATGGCCGCCTGCTCCTCGTCGCTGCCCTGGGCCTGCATGAGCGGAATCAACTCGCGCGCGATGAACGGGAAGGTCACGAAGATCGTCGCCAGCACGATGCCCGGCACGGCGAAGATGATCTTGACGTCGTGCGCCGCCAGCCAGGGGCCGAACCAGCCGTTGGCGCCGAACATCAGCACGTACACCAGGCCGGCCACCACGGGCGAGACGGAAAACGGCAGGTCCACCAGCGTGGTCAGGAACGCCTTGCCCCGGAACTCGTACTTGGCGATGGCCCAGGCCGCCGCCACGCCGAACACCAGGTTCAACGGCACCGCGATGGCCGCGGTGATGAGGGTCAGCCGGATGGCGGCCCAGGCATCGGGCTCCTTGAGCGCCGCCACGTAGGCACCCAAGCCCTTGCGCAGCGCCTCGGTGAACACGGCGGCCAGCGGCAGCACGAGGAACAGCAGCAGGAACGCGAGCGCGATGCCGATCAGCGTCCAGCGCACCCAGGGGGCCTCGGTCGTGCCGGCCTGGGCGCGGCGCACCACGTTGCGCCCGCCGGAGTTGGAAGCGGTGGAAGTCATGCCGGGCCTCCTGCGTGGCGACGCTGCCAGGCCTGCAATGCGTTGATGACGAGCAGCAGCGCGAAGGAGATCACCAGCATCACCACCGCGACCGCCGTGGCGCCCGCGTAGTCGTACTGCTCCAGCTTGCCGATGATGATGAGGGGCGTGATCTCGGAGATCATGGGCATGTTGCCCGCGATGAAGATGACCGAGCCGTATTCACCCACCGCCCGCGCGAACGCCATGGCAAAGCCCGTGAGCAGCGCCGGGGTGATCGCAGGCAGGATGACGCGCGTGAAGATCTGCCAGCGCGTGGCGCCCAGGCTGGTGGCGGCTTCTTCCAGCTCCTTCTCGGCGTCTTCCAGCACCGGCTGCACCGTGCGCACCACGAAGGGCAGCCCGATGAAGATCAGCGCGATCACCACGCCGGCGGGCTTGAAGGCCAGCTGGATGCCCAGCGGCTCCAGGTACTGCCCGACCCAGCCGTTGCCGGCCAGCAAGGCGGTGAGCGAAATGCCCGCCACCGCCGTGGGCAACGCGAACGGCAGGTCCACCAGGGCATCGACGATCTTCTTGCCCGGAAAGCGGTAGCGCACCAGCACCCAGGCGATCAGCAGGCCGAACACGAGGTTGACCACCGCCGCGATGAACGACGCGCCGAAGGTGAGCCGGTAGGACGCCAGCACGCGCGGCGCGCTGATGGCGGTCCAGAACTGGTCCCAGGTCAGCGTGAAGGTCTTGAAGACCAGCGCCGACAGCGGGATGAGCACGATGATGCTCAGGTAGAAGATGGTGTAGCCCAGCGTCAGGCCGAAGCCGGGCAGAACCCGCTTCGGGCTGCGCCGGGCCCCGCCCGTGGACGCCACGGCGGCGCCGGGCAAGGCAGAGGTCGCAGCGTTCATGTCTTACTTGGCGCCGGGGGTGTAGAGCTTGTCGAACTGGCCGCCGTCGTTGAAGTGCACCTTCTGTGCCTCGCCGAGGGAGCCGAAGTACTTGGCCACGGTGAACAGCTTGACGGGCTTGAACAGGTCGGCGTGCTTTTTCAGCACCGCTTCGGAACGCGGGCGCAGCGCGTGGCGGGCCGCGATCTCCTGCGCCTCATCGGAGTAGAGGTAGTCCAGATAGGCCTTGGCCAGTTCGCCCGTGCCTTTCTTGGCGACGGTGCGCTCGACCACCGCGACGGGGTTTTCGGCCAGCACGCTGCTGGAGGGGTACACCGCATCGACCTTGCCCTTGCCGAATTCGCGCTCGATGGACAGCACCTCGGATTCGAACGTGATCAGCACATCGCCCGTGTTGCGCTGCAGGAAGATGCTGGTGGCATCGCGCCCGCCCTTGCCCAGCACGGGGACGTTCTTGAACACCTGGCCCACGAACTCAGCGGCCTGGGCGTCGGTGCCTCCCTTCTCGCGCACGCTGCCCCAGGCCGCCAGGTAGGCGTAGCGGCCGTTGCCGCCGGTCTTGGGGTTCACCACGACGACCTGCACGCCGGGCTTGGCGAGATCGTCCCAGTCCTTGATGTTCTTGGGGTTGCCCTTGCGCACCAGGAACAGCATGGTCGAGGTGGTGGGCGATGCATCGTTGGGAAAGCGCTTGGCCCAGTCCTTGGCGACCACGCCGTTGGTGGCGAGGAAGTCGATGTCGGTCGTGGTGTTCATCGTGACCACGTCGGCGTCGAGGCCGTCGTTCACTGCGCGGGCCTGGGCGCTGGAGCCGCCATGGGCCTGGTCGATCTTCACGTCCTTGCCGGTGGTCTTCTTGTAGTGGGCGGCGAAGGCGGGGTTGTAGTCCTTGTAGAACTCGCGGGCCACGTCATAGGAAGCGTTCAGCAGCGTGGACGTCTGTGCCGACGCGACGCCGCCAGCGACCAAGGCCAGCACGGCCAGGAAAGTCTTGAGTTTTGTCCGGGAAGTCATGTCTGCGCCCTCGTTACTGAAAAAGTGAAACCGATTGTGGGCGGCGGCGCTTAAAACTCAAAAGAATATATTCTTGTTAATTAATCGATTTCCAGAATATAGAACCCCGGCAAAACCAAGGGGCGCATGGTGGATTTCAGCCAAAAATGCCTCCAGCGCAATGGGTACTACGGCGTTTAGCTACAAAAACAATAGCAACCTTGTCAGGCGGCGGAGCGGGTCTCCGTGGCACCCTGGCCGAGGCCCCACTCCGCGCCATCCACCAGCGAATGCAGCAGTGCCCAGCCCAGGGGCCATTCGCCATGGCCCGAGTCCACGTTCACATGCCCCGCCTGCGGCAGGCGAACGAACTCGCTGCCCCAGGCCCTCGCGTAAGCGCCGGCCAGGCGGATGGGGCAGTAGGGATCGTTGCTGCTCGCCACCAGGATGCTGCGGTACGGCAGCGGCGCGTAAGGCACGGGGGCGAAGTCGCTCAGCACCGCCCGGCGCTCCGGATCGGCCGGGGCGACCAGCAAGGCGCCCTGCACCCGGGCTGCGGCCGGCTCGCCCATGTGCGTCGCGGTGATGCAGCCCAGGCTGTGCGCCACCAGCACGACCGGGTGCGGCGCCTCCAGCACGGTGCGCTCCAGCGCCGCCACCCAGGGCACCCGCGCGGGCGTGACCCAGTCGTCCTGCACCACGCGCCGTGCGCCGGGCAGCCGCTCCGCCCACAGGCTCTGCCAGTGGCCGGGTCCGGAATCGCGCCAGCCCGGGACGATGACCACCGAGACCGGGCTGCCCGCAGCGGTGCGTGCGGACGGGGCCGCCTGCGGCGCTGCGCCGTCGAGCCGGCCGACCGGCCGCCCGGATGCGGACGAAGACGTGGATGCGCTGCTGCTCATGGCCGGCGGGGCACGGTGGCCAGGGCATGGAACAAGGGAAGGATTCGAACCCCACAGGAGGTGCGGAACGACAGTGCAGTGGCCATGGAACAGGCTCCTCAACGGTGGATGCGGACCATTCTGCGATTCCGCCCTTAAAACCCAAACGAATATATTCTTTTGAATTAATCGCGAATTGATCTTAAGAAGCGATCGATGCCGCGCTGCCAAGGCCCTCGGTATCGGATGCCGGCGCCGCCGTCGTCGCGCCTTGCAGCGTCTCGCCCAGAAAGTCCAGAAACCGCCGGACCGCGGGCGTCAGGCCGCGGCGGGAGGGAAACACCGCGTGCATCACACCGCGCTCCGGGGCCCAGTCAGGCAGCAGATGCACCAGCCGGCCATTGCGCAACTCGTCCTGGCACATGTAGTCGGGCAGCCAGCAGATGCCCACGCCGCCCTGCGCGGCCAACTTGAGCGTGAGCAGGTCGTCGGCCACATAGCGCGGGCTGTGCTGCCACACGGCTTCCTGCCCTCCGGGGCCCACCAGCCGCAGCGACGCACGGCCGTCGGCGGCGGACATGGCGATGCTGTCCATGCGTGACAGTTCCTCCAGCGTGTGCGGCGTGCCCTGGCGCGCCAGCTGCGCGGGGCTCGCGACCAGCAGCAGGTCGCCCTCGCCCAGCCGCTTGATGACCATGCTGCCGCTGTCGTCCAGCTTGGCCCGCACGCGCAGCGCCACGTCGACGCCCTCCTCCACCAGGTTGACCACGCGGTTGCTCACCTGGATCTCCACCCGCACGAGCGGGTACCGCGCCATGAACACCGGCATCATGTCGCCGAGCAGGGTCTGCGCGATCGTGACGGGGCACACCACGCGGATCGTGCCGCGCGGCTCGGCCTGGACGTGGGCCACCGTGTCGGCCGCCGCCTGCGCCGATTCGCGCATGGCCTGGCAGTGGCGCAGATAGGCCTCGCCCACCTCGGTGAGCGACAGCTTGCGCGTGGTGCGCTGCAGCAGCCGCACGCCCAGGTGTGCCTCCAGATCGGAGACGCGGCGCGACAGGCGCGACTTGGGGATACCGAGCGCCCGGCCCGCAGCGGCGAACCCGCCGCGCTCGACCACCTCGGCGAAATACAGCATGTCGTTGAGATCTTGCACCGTCATCCCTCGCAGATTGTTCCACCCATAGAACAATCTATCGCAAAGTGGCCAGCTTATCAATCAATGCGCTCATCTGCACAATCTATGCAACGCTGCACACCGGGTGCGGCCCCCATCCCGAGGAGAACCTTCCATGCAACTGCTGCACATCGATTCCGCCATCACCGGCGAACAGTCCGTTTCGCGCCAACTCACCGCCCGCACCGTGGCGGCGTGGGTCGAGGCCCATCCCGGCACGCAAGTGCAGCACCTGGACCTGGTCGCCCAGGCGCCGGCCCATTTCACGATGGAGGCCATGGCGCCGCGCACCGGCCAGACCGAAGGCCTGAGTGAAACACAGCGCCGTGAAAACGCCGTGTCCGAACAGCTGGTGAGCCAGTTCCTGGCGGCCGATGTGATCGTGGTCGGCGCGCCGCTCTACAACTTCGGCGTTCCCACGCAGCTCAAGGCCTGGATCGACCGCATCGCCCAGCCGGGCCGCACGTTCACCTATACCGCCGCTGGCCCGCAGGGCCTGGCCAAGGGCAAGACGGTGATCGTCGCCTCCAGCCGCGGCGGTGTGTATTCGACGAGCGATGCCGGCCGCGCCATGGAACACCAGGAGAGCTACCTGCAGACCGTGTTCGCCTTCTTCGGCATCACCGACGTGCGCTTCGTGCGCGCCGAAGGCGTGGCCATGGGACCGGACGCCAAGTCCAAGGCCCTGGACAGCGCGGATTCAGACATCCGGGCACACGTGGCGCAATCCCGCCAGGAAGCCGTGGCCGAAGCCGCCTGATCCACCGGACAACTGCGCAGTCACCAGAAAGCCGGCCTTGCGCCGGCTTTTTTGCGTGCGCCGCAAGGCGCCTACAGCGCACGCGTCCAAGTCTCGCCCACCAGTGACTGGCCGTAGGCGGTGTAGGGTTCCGAGGCCACGAGCGTGAAGCCGCGCTGCGCATACAGGTGGCGGGCCGCGGCCAGGCAGCTGTTGGTCCACAGCGTCATCTCCGCGTAGCCCTGGCCCCGCGCGAAGGCGATGCACTCGTCCACCAGCCGGCCGCCCAGTCCCATGCCCCGCGCCTGGGGCGCCAGGATCAGCATGCGCAGCCGGGCGGTGGTGTCGGACTCGCGCACCACGAAGGCCGCCCCCATGCGTTCGCCGTCGACCTCGGCGATCCAGCACCGGTCGAACCCGGGCTGGAATTCGCGCACGAACCGCGCGGCGATCTCGGCCACCATGGCCTCGAACGGCTGGTTCCAGCCGTATTCGCGCCAGTAGATTTCGCCATGCATCTGCACCACCCAGCCCATGTCACCGGGCACCGGGTCGCGCAGCACCACGAGGCGGGGGCGGCTGGGCGGCTCGGGAGACAGCAGCGTCTCCAGGCGCTGCATGGCGGCCAGCGCGTCGGCCTGCTGCGTGGGCGACAAGCGCGCCAGGATCGCCGCCGCCTCGTCGCGCGAGCGCTGCTGCAGCGGGGCGAACGCGGCGTGTCCGGCGTCGGTCAGGCGCAGCAGGCTCTGGCGCGCATCCTTTGCGCCCGGGCGGCGCTCCAGCCAGCCGGACTTCTCGAACCGGCGCAGGATGCGGCTCAGATAGCCGGCGTCCAGGCCCAGGTCCCTGGCGATGTCGGTGGCGACGGGCTCGGTGCGGTGGGCCAGCTCGTAGAGCACGCGCACGTCGGTCAGGGACAGGTCGCTGCCCAGATAGGCGTCGAGCACGCCGATGCGGCGCGTGAAGAACCGGTTGAACTGCCGAAGCGCCTTGACCGCGGCCGCGGGGACGGGCGCAGGCGCGGGAGCGACCTGGGGATCTGACACCATTTTCATTTGCCTTCATCAAACAATTGGTTGACTTTAGCAATCAAAAACACGAAAGGCAAATAAAAAAGTCCGGCCGCCCATGGCGGGGCGGCCGGACTGGAGGCGCTGAAAACCAGCGGCTGGTCAGAGCTTGGCGTGCTGCTTGACCCAGGCCACGTACTTCTCCACCCAGCCCTGCAGGAACTGGCGGCTGGCCTCGCCGATGTTGCCGTCGTCATCGAACAGGCCATCCTTGGCCTGAACGAAGGCTTCGGGCTGGCCCAGCGTGGGCACGTCGAGGTAAGCCAGCACGTTGCGCAGATGCTGCTGGGCCATGGCCGTGCCGATGGCGCCGATCGATACCCCGATCACGCCGGCCGGCTTGCCGCCCCAGGCGCTCTGCCCATAGGGGCGGGAGGCGTGGTCCAGCGCGTTCTTGAGCACGCCGGGAATCGACCGGTTGTATTCGGGCGTGACGAACAGCAGGCCCTGCGACTGGGCGATCTCTGTCTTCAGGCGCAGCACGGCGGGAGCCGGATGGGCGTCGTCGTCCTGGTTGTACAGCGGCAGGTCGTCGATGCGCAGCTGCGTGAAGTGGAAGTCCGGCGGCGCAAGGCGGGCCAGCGCCGTGGCCAGCTTGCGGTTGAACGAGTCCTTGCGGAGACTGCCGACGATGACGGCGATCTGGTATTGGTCCATGAGCACTCCTTGTGAAACAGCCAAAAGACGGGACGGCGCGGGGCCGCAACGGGCCATGATAGACACGGCCTGCGGCGTTCCAGCGCTGCGCGCGGCGCCTTCAGGGCCCGCTTTCGAGGAACGCCAAAGCGCCATTTGCTATTATTTTTGTAGCTATATACCCTAGTATTGATTGCGCTGGCGCCCTTTTCAAGCAAAACACCCCCGGCGCTGCAGCGCAGCATCCGGGGGTGCGGGGTCTGGCGCAAACGCGCGCTTGTCCTACCCGGCGCGGCGCTGGCCGGCGAGGCGGCGCACCACATGCACCAGCCGGTCGATCTCGTCGAACGTGTTGTAGAACGCGAGCGACGGCCGCACGGTGGTCTCCACGCCGAATCGCCGCAGGATGGGCTGCGCGCAGTGGTGTCCGGTGCGCACGGCGATGCCTTCGTCGTTCAGCGCCTTGCCCACTTCCTCGGTCGAGTAGCCGGCCAGCACGAACGACATCACACTGGCCTTGTCATCGGCCGTGCCGATCAGCCGCACGCCCGGGATGGCGCGCAGCTGCTGCATGCCGTACACCAGCAGCTCGTGCTCGTAGCGCGCGATGTTCTCGATGCCCACGCGGTTCACGTAGTCGATCGCCGCGCCCAGGCCCACCGCGTCGGCGATGTTGCCCGTGCCGGCCTCGAACTTGTTCGGGATCGGCTGGAACACGGTCTTCTCGAACGTCACGTCGGCAATCATGTTGCCGCCGCCCTGCCACGGGGGCATGTCTTCGAGCACTTCGCGCTTGCCCCAGACCACGCCGATGCCGGTCGGCCCGAACACCTTGTGGCCCGAGAACACGAAGAAGTCCGCGCCGATGTCCTGCACGTCCACCCGCATGTGCGAGACCGACTGCGCGCCATCGACCAGCGCCTTCGCGCCCGCACGGTGGGCCAGCGCCACGATCTCCTTGACCGGCACCACGGTGCCCAGCGCGTTGGAGACCTGCGTGACGGCGACGATCTTGGTGCGGTCGTTCAGGAGCTTCTGGTATTCATCGAGCAGCACCTGGCCCGAGTCGTCCACCGGAATCACGCGCAGCCTCGCCCCCTTGGCGGCAGCGAGCTGCTGCCAGGGCACGATGTTGGCGTGGTGCTCCAAATGGCTGACGATGATCTCGTCGCCCTCGCCCACGTGCTGGCCGCCCCAGCTCTTGGCCACCAGGTTGATGGCCTCGGTGGTGCCGCGCACGAAGATCACCTCGTTCACGTCGGGCGCGTTGATGAACGTCTTCACGCGCTGGCGGGCGCCTTCGTAGGCGTCCGTGGCGCGGGCGGCGAGTTCATGCGCCGCGCGGTGGATGTTCGAGTTCTCGTGCGCGTAGAAGTGGCTGATGCGGTCGATCACCGCCTTCGGCTTGTGCGTGGTGGCCGCGTTGTCGAACCACACCAGCTGGCGGCCGTTCACGCGCTCGGACAGCACGGGAAAGTCGCGCCGGATGGCGTGCACGTCGAACGGCGGGTGCTGCCCCTGGCCCGCCAGCGGCACCGTACTGTGCGGCGCGGGCTTGGCCGGCGTGACATAGCCGCTGGGCAGCACCACCGCGTCGACGAAGTAGAACTTCGGATCGGACGACGGCGCAGCCGCCAGGCCGGCCGGTGCGGCCGGGGCCTGGCCCGCATGCGCTGCCTGCGGCTGCGCGAACGGCAGGCGCGCCAGCGCATCCAGCCGGTCGCCCGACGGGGGCGTGGGCACCGGCGCGCCCCGGGGCGACGGCTGTGCCTGGCGCTCGCCGACGAAGTAGTACGGCGAGGCCGCAGAGGCAGGCGCTGCCGGATGGGCGGCGGCCTGCGACGCGCTCGCGCCCGAGGCCTCGGTCACGCCCAGCACCCCGCTGCCCAGGCGCGGCTCGTAGGCCGGCAGCGTGCTCACCACCGTGTCGGGCAGGCCGTTGGCCGCCGTGGCGTGCGGCAGCAGCGCGGGGGCGCGGTGGCCGAGCGACAGCACCTGCGTGGGCGAAGCCGGCAGCAGGTTGGTGCCGGGCACCTGGCCCTGCGGGATCGGCGTGCCGGGCACGCTGGGCCCGAAGCCGGCGGGGCTGGCCAGGGGCGAGCCGGGCGGCGCGATGTTGGCCGGCGCCTGCACGCCCGGCGGCACGGCGCCCAGGCCGGGCACGGACGAAGGCGGCACCGAAGGCAGGCCGCCCGCGGAGTGCACGCCCGCAGGCGATGCCGCCTCGCCCGGCAGCGCCGAGAACAGGGCATTGGCCATGCGCGCGATCAGCGCCGGGTCGATGGGGGCGCCGGACGCGTCGGCGCCCGGCGAGAAGGAAGCGAGGGTCATGGCCGCTCCTTGCGCTTCACTTGTAGGTGTCCGGGTAGTCGTGGTACTTGTTCACCTCGACATCGTCCAGCACGGCCAGCGCATCGCTGGTGAGCACGGCCAGCGAGCAGTACTGCGAGATCAGGTAGGACGCGATGGCGTGGTTGTTGATGCCCATGAAGCGCACCGACAGGCCCGGCCCCTGCTCGCCCGCAAGGCCCGGCTGGAACAGGCCCACCACGCCCTGGCGCTTGTCGCCCACGCGCAGCAGCAGGATCTTGCTCTTGCCGTCGGCCACCGGCACCTTGTCGGACGGAATGAGCGGAATGCCGCGCCACGTGATGAACTGCGAGCCGAACAGGCTCACCGTGGGCGGCGGCGTGCCGCGGCGCGTGGCCTCGCGGCCGAAGGCGGCAATGGCGAGCGGGTGGGTCAGGAAGAAGGCGGGCTCCTTCCACACCTTGGTGAGCAGCTCGTCCAGGTCGTCCGGCGTGGGGGCGCCGGTGAGCGGGAAGATGCGCTGCGCGTCGGTCACCTGGGCCAGCAGGCCGTAGTCGGGGTTGTTGATGAGTTCGCTTTCCTGGTTTTCCTTGATCGTCTCGATCGTCAGGCGCAGCTGCTCCTTGATCTGGTCGTGCGGGCTGCTGTACAGGTCCGACACGCGGGTGTGCACGTCCAGCACCGTGCTCACGGCGTTCAGGAAGAATTCGCGCGGGTTTTCTTCGTAATCGACGAAGGTGCGCGGCAGTTGGTTTTCTTCTTCCTTGGCCGTGCAGGTGACGCGGATGGATTCCGGGTTCTTGACCTTGTTCACGCGGTAGATGCCCGCCTCCACCGGCACCCATTGCAGCAGGTGCGTGAGCCAGCGGGGGCTGATGGTTTCGAGTTGGGGGACCGTCTTGGTCGCGTTGGCCAATTGCCGTGCGGCGTTGTCACCCAAGGCGGTCGTACCGCCCACAGTTGCAGACATGGAGAACTCCGTGCGTTGTTGAAGAAAGCCTGGGCAGTGTCAAAGCTTCCAGCGCATCGCTCAACAGGCTATAGCCGTCAATTGCAGTCCCCGCACGAGATTCGCATGGCCGATCGACTCGCCCCGCGTGACCAGCGCCGAGGGCCGCACGCCCAGGGCGCCGGCCAGCTTTTCCACCGTGAGCAGCGAGGCGATGGCGGCGCCCCGCTCGATCTCCCCGACGTAGGAGCGGTTCAGGTCCGAATGCTCGGCCAGCCGTTCCTGCGACCAGCCTTGCGCCTCGCGCGACTGGCGCACCGCGACCCCGAAGTTCTTGATCAGTACAGACATGCGTTTCCCTGTTTCTTTTTGCTGATGCCTTGGCAGCGCCGCGCCCTGTTTTCGGGGGCTGCGCCGCACCTACCCTTCTCGCGACACCGCCTGCGTGACGTTGCCGCCCGGCGGCACGTCATGGGTGACCCACACGTTGCCGCCGATGACTGCCCCACGCCCCAGAGTGACCCGGCCCAGCACGGTCGCGCCCGCATAGATGACCACGTCGTCCTCCACGATCGGATGGCGCGGCAAACCTTTCTGCAGAGTTCCGTCGGCATCCGTGGGAAAGCGCTTGGCGCCCAGCGTGACGGCCTGGTACAGGCGCACGCGCTCGCCAATCACCGCCGTCTCGCCGATCACGACGCCCGTGCCGTGGTCGATGAAAAAACCCGCGCCGATCTGCGCGCCCGGATGGATGTCGATGCCGGTCTGGCCATGCGCCAGTTCGGCCACGATGCGCGCCAGCAGCGGCAGGCCCAGCGTGTAGAGGCGGTGCGCGATGCGGTGGTGGATCATGGCCAGCACGCCCGGATAGCACAGCAGCACCTCGTCCACGCTGCGCGCGGCGGGGTCGCCCTGGTAGGCGGCGAGCACGTCGCTGTCCAGCAGGCGGCGGATGTCCGGCAGCGATGCGGCGAACGCCTGCGCGGCCTCCAGCGCCTGCGGCTCGATGGCCGTGCCGTCGCCCGAGCCCTGCTGGCGCGCGACGTAGCGCAGCTCCAGCCGGATCTGCGCCAGCAAGGTGTGCAGCGCCAGGTCGAGCGTGTGGCCCACGTACCAGTCCTCGCTTTCCTGGCGCAGGTCGTGCGGCCCCAGACGCATGGGAAAGAGCGCGCCCTTCAGCTGCTCCAGCGCCTGTGCCAGCGCATCGCGCGACGGAAATTCGCGCCCGCCGGGTTCCTGGGAGCGCTTTTGGGAATCGCGCCATTCGCGGCGGACGGCGTGCAGCGACTGCACGATGTGATCGATCTCGAAGACAGCCATCAAGGCCTCCTGCCTGGGATGAAAAAATGGCGGCCCGCAGCGGGCCGCTGGTGGGGCCGCGAGGCCGCCATCAGTCCTGCACCCAGGGCAGGCGGTGATAGCGCCAGCCATCCGACGCGCCGCGCTGCTGGCGATCGTCGATCTCGCCTTCGAAGCCCTCGGTCACATTGAAGACATTCTGCAGGCCCGCCTTGGCCGCGGCCTCGGCCGCCAGCACCGAGCGCTTGCCGCTGCGGCACAGCAGCAGCACGGGGGCATCGCGCGTGGCGGCCTTGGTGATGGCGGCCTCCAGTTCGCGCACGAAGCGGGGGTTGCGGGTGAGCGCCGTGCCCGTGGCCCAGGCCACGTGCAGGCTGCCCGGCACATGGCCGACGAACTTGCGCTCCTCGCCTGATCGCACATCCACCAGCAGGGCCTGGCCCGAGGTGAACAGGTCCCACGCAACCGTGGGTGGCACGCCGCCGGCGTGGGCCAGGCCCGAGGCCTGGGCGTCGTTGTGGGCGGCTTGCAATGCGGTGGGCAGTTCGGTGTCTTGCACAGCGGTGGACATGGATCGTTCCTTTGGACCTGTGTGAATGGGTGGCTGCAGCCGCCCGTTTGGCGGGGCCTGGCCGTCCAAGCCAATGTAGAACCGCGCCGGCGCGAATCCAACGAATAAAAAATCGGCTTCTCCATCGAAAAACATCTAAGCAACTCGTTAAGCCTGTTAACGGCCCACCTCGACACCTCACACCCATGAAAAAAGCCGCCAGCACCCGGGAAGGCGCTGGCGGCTGGATGTGGAGCGCGGGCCGATCAGAAGCCCGGCAGCACCGCGCCCTTGAATTCCGTCTGGATGTACTGTCGGATTTCTTCCGACTGGTAGGCCTTCACGAGCTTGGCGACCCAGGGCTTGTCCTTGTCGGCCTCGCGCACGGCGATCAGGTTGACGTAGGGACTCTTGGCGCTTTCCTGCGCGATGGCGTCCTTGGCGGGGTTCAGGCCGGCGGACAGCGCGAAGTTGGTGTTGACCGCGGCGGCGTCCAGATCGTCCAGCGAGCGGGCCAGTTGCGCCGCATCGAGTTCGACGAACTTCAGCTTCTTGGGGTTGGAGGCGACATCCAGCGGCGTGGCCTTCAGGCCGGCCCCTTCCTTGAGCTTGATGAGCCCCTTGTCCTGCAGCACCAGCAGCACGCGGCCGCCGTTGGTCGGATCGTTGGGAATGCCGAACTTGGCGCCTTCCTTCAGGTCTTCGAGCTTCTTGACCTTCTTGGAATACAGGCCGATCGGGAAATTGACCGTGTAGCCCGCCGACACGAGCTTGTAGCCGCGGTCCTTGACCTGCGCGTCCAGGTAGGGCTTGTGCTGGTAGCTGTTGGCATCCAGGTCGCCGGACGCCAGCGCCGCATTGGGCTGCACGTAGTCGCTGAACTCGACGATCTGGAGCTTGAGGCCGTCCTTTTCAGCGACCTTCTTGACCTGCTCGAAAATCTGCGCGTGCGGGCCGGCGGTGACGCCGATCTTCAGCGGCTTGTCCTGGGCCAGCGCGCCGGTTTGGAAGCCAGCGGCCAGGGCCAGGGCGAGGGTCGATTGCAGCAGGAAACGCTTGTTCACGGAAAACACCTTTTGAGAAGAGATGTCTGCATCTTAGGGTTTGCCTTATAAAACCCATAAGAATACGTTTTCATTTCCTTACTACGGGTGGACATAAAAACACGGGCAGATGGCGCTGCTATAAATCCTGCATGCCCTCCCATGCCACCTCTGCTCCGGATTTCGACCTGCCCACCGTGCGCGCGCTGGAAGAGCGCGCTTTCAATGCCTGGCCCGCCCGCCAGACCGTTTTCCACCAGGGCTGGGTGTTCCGCCTGTCCGGCGGTTTCACCAAGCGGGCCAATTCGGTCAATGCGCTGGAGCCCGGAATGCCGTTCGACGGCGTGCGCGAGGCGGCACAAACGCTCTACGCCAGCCACGGCCTGCGGCCCGTGTTCCGGATCTCGCCGCTGGTGAGCGCCAGCGCCGAGCAGGCGCTGCAGGACGCGGGCTATGCGCTTTTCGAGCCCACGTGGGTCATGCAGGCGCCTCTGCCGGAGAGCGCACCGCCGCAGCCCTCGGTGGAAATCGCGCAAGCGCCGACAGCTGAATGGCTGGACGGGTTCGCCGCCGCCAACGGCGTAGCAGCGGCGCACCACGCCACGCACCATGCCATGGTGCAGTCGATCGCCCTGCCCTGCGCCTTCGCCACCGTGCGCCAGCACGGCCACGCCGTGGGCTTCGGCCTGGGCGTGCGCGAGCGCGGGGCCGTCGGCTTGTTCGACATCGTGGTGGCGCCCGGGCACCGAGGCCAGGGCCACGGGCGCGCGCTGGTGCAGGCGCTGATGCAGTGGGGCCAGGCGGGCGGCGCGGGGTCTGCCTACCTGCAGGTGCGCGGCGAGAACGCCACGGCCCGGCGGCTGTACGCCGCGCTGGGGTTCACCGACACCTACCGCTACCACTACCGGGTGCCGGCAGACCCTGGATCCACCCCTTGATGCGGGCGGCCGCCGGACCACGCGATCCGGCCCGGGCGCCCTCCCTGCGGGCCGCTCAGCGGTGGCTCAGCCGGCGCACCGCCCAGTCGCCCAGGCTCTGCACGGCCTGCACGAAGAAGATCAGCACCACCACCACCGCCAGCATCACGTCGGGCAGGAAACGCTGGTAACCATAGCGGATGCCCAGGTCGCCCAGGCCTCCGCCGCCGATCGCGCCGGCCATGGCCGAGTAGCCCGTCAGGCTGACGAAGGTGATGGTCAGGCCCGCGACGATGCCGGGCAGCGCCTCGGGCAGCAGCACCTTCCAGACGATCTGCCCGGTGGTGGCGCCCATGGCCTGGGCTGCTTCGATCAGGCCGTTGTCCACCTCGCGCAGCGAGGCTTCCACCAGCCGCGCCACGAACGGCGCCGCGGCCAGCGTCAGCGGCACCACGGCCGCTGCCGTGCCGATGGACGAGCCGGTGATGAGCCGCGTGAACGGGATGATCGCCACCAGCAGGATGATGAACGGCGTGGAGCGAACGGCGTTCACGATCCAGCCCACCGTCTTGTTCAGCGGGCCGTTCTCCAGCACGCCACCGCGGTCAGTCAGCCGCAGGAACACGCCCAGCGGGATGCCCAGCAGCGCGCCGACCACGCCCGAGATGCCCACCATGATGACCGTCTCCCACAGCGAGGTGGCAAACAGCTCCAGCATCATTTCCGAAAAATTCTCGAACATCTCAGACCCCGCTCTCTTCGCTCGCTTGCACTTCCTGCACCACCACCCCCTCGGCGCGCAATTGCGCGATCGCCGTGGCCAGCCGCGCGGCATCGCCGCTGGCATACACCGCGAGCGAGCCGAAGGTCTGGCCCTGGATCTCGTCGATCTGCCCGTGCAGGATCGACAGGTCCAGCCCGTGCTCGCGGATCAGGCGCGACAGGATGGGCTGGTAGGCGCGCTCGCCGGCATACGACAGGCGCAGCAGCTGGCCCACGCCGCCCTGGCCCGCGGCCCGCAGCTGCGACGCCAGGTGGCGCACGTGGTCCAACACGCTGGCGGGCAGTTCCTGCGGCACGATCTCGTCGATCAGGCTTTTGGTGATGGGCTGCTGGGGCCGGGTGAACACCTCCAGCACCGGGCCCTGCTCCACGATGCGGCCGGCATCGATCACGGCCACGCGGTCGGCCACCTGCTTGATGACCTGCATCTGGTGGGTGATGAGCACCACCGTCAGGCCCAGCTCCTGGTTCACCTGGCGCAGCAGCGCGAGGATGGAGCGGGTGGTTTCCGGGTCGAGCGCCGAGGTGGCCTCGTCCGACAGCAGCACCTTGGGCCGGCTGGCCAGCGCCCGGGCGATGCCCACGCGCTGCTTTTGCCCACCGCTGATCTGCGCCGGATAGCGGTCGCGCAGGGCCGACAGGCCCACCAGGTCCAGCAGCGGATCGACCCGGCCGCGAATGGCGGCATTGTCCATGCCGGCCAGCTCCAGCGGCAGGGCCGCATTCTCGAACACCGTGCGTGAGGACAGCAGGTTGAAGTGCTGGAACACCATGCCGATCTCGCGCCGCGCCTCGCGCAGCTGCGCATCATTGAGCCGGGTCAGGTCGCGACCCGCCACGATCACCTCGCCCCGGGTGGGCCGGTTCAGCAGGTTGATGACGCGCACCAGCGAGCTCTTGCCCGCGCCGCTGCGCCCGATGATGCCGAACACTTCGCCCGGCGTGATGTGCAGGTCGATGCCGCGCAGCGCCTCCACCGGCCCCTGCGAGCCCTGGTAAATCTGGGTGATACCCCGTAAATCGATCATGAAAATGCCATGGCGCCACCGGGGCCCGCGGGCCGCGGCGGCGCTGAAAAGGAAAAATGCGGATGCGGGAATGTACGGGCTTGCACCCCAAACGCCAACGACCCTGAAATTGGGTGCTAAGACATTGCGGTTATGTAGCCGCGCCGAAGTCGTGGCAAAACGATCTTTTCCCGTGCTGGGGTTTTGGGCCGTTCGGGATGGCCGGGCGGTGGGTCGCAGCGGGCCTCGACCCGCGCCCAACCTGCACCGGGTGGATTCGATTGCTATCTATTTCATAGCAATATGCCCTAGTGGATATTGCGCTGGAGGCATTTTCTACCCAGAACCCCAGCCAAGGCCCCGGCTCACGCCCGGCCCCGGTTGAACCCCGTATCGAAGGTCTGCCGCACCTCCAGCCGCTGGCGCAGCAGCCCGGCCCCCAGGTAGAAGTCGGCCGTGCGCTGCTGGTCGGCCACCACCGCGGCGTCGATGTTCACCCATTTCGTCGCGCGGCGCTCGAACTGCAGCTGCGCCGCCTCCACAGGGATGCCGATGATGCGCGACAGCGATTCGGCGAACGGCCGGGCGTTGCGGTACGACCAGAGCTGCGCGCGCTCCACGCGCTCCTTGAAGTCGCGCAGGGCCTCGCGTTTGGTGTCCAGCGCCCCCTGCGTGGCCGCGAGAAAGCTGAGCCCGCTCGACAGCCCCCGCCCGTTGACCAGCACCCGCGCGTGCCCGCTCGTCTCGGCCAGTGCCGTGTACGGTTCCCAGGTGGCCCAGGCATCGACCGAGCCCTGGGTGAGCGCCAGCTTGGAGTCGGCCGGCGGGATGAACCGCACGTCGGCGTCCGCACCCTTCAGGCCCGCGGACTCTAGCGCCTTGAGCGTGACGAAGTGGCCGATGGAGCCGCGGTTGGTGGCGATGCGCTTGCCCTTGAGGTCGGCCGCCGTCTTCAAGGGTGAGTCGGGCCG
Source organism: Acidovorax sp. BLS4 (assembly GCF_032929295.1). Classification (NCBI taxonomy): domain Bacteria; kingdom Pseudomonadati; phylum Pseudomonadota; class Betaproteobacteria; order Burkholderiales; family Comamonadaceae; genus Acidovorax; species Acidovorax sp. BLS4. The sequence goes on along the minus strand of NZ_CP136797.1, from coordinate 1,407,617 downwards.
CACCAGCACCGCCGTGCCGTACGGGTCGGAGCGGTTGGCGGCGAATGCCCGCACCTGGCTGCCGGCCGCCAGGGTGAAGAGCAGGGGCGCGTCGCCGATGGGACCGAAGTCCACCGCGTTCGCGTTCAGCGCCTCGGCCAGCGGGGCGGCGGCCGGGAACTCGCTCCACTGGATGTCGTAGGGCAGGCCCTTCAACTCGCCCGCCGCCTCCAGCAGCGCGTGCAGCCCGCCCTTCTGGTCGCCCGCGCGCAGTGCGATCCGCTGCTGCGCGTGACCCAGCACGGGCGAGAGAAAGGACGCCGCGGCCACCGAGGCCGTCATGAAGCGGTGGAAATGTCGCCGTTGCAAGGCCATGGAAGCTCCGTGTTCTGAAAGGAAGGAAAAAAGGCAGAGGAAAAGGAAGGAGGCGGCGCCACCGCGCCCCGCGCGTCAGCGATCACAGCCCCAGCGCGCGGCGCCCGGCCGCCAGGTACACGCTGTCGTCCTGCGGGGTGTGCACGCGCCCGCACAGCACGTCGCGCAGGTGGCGCTCCAGCGGGTTTTTGCGCGCCAGGCCGTGGTTGCTGGTCAGCGCCAGGGCCGACTGCACCGCTTCGATGGCGTTGTGGGTGGTGGTGGCCTTGACCAGCCCGCTCTCCTCGGAGGGCAGCGGAGCGCCGGTGTCGAGCGCGGCGGCCAGCCCGGCGATGAGCCGGTCGTTGGTGAACAGCAGGCCTTCGATGCGGCCCACGGCCTCTTGCGCGCGCGCCAGCGTGGCCAGCGGCGCGCCCAGGCTGGCCGGCTTTCGCTCCTGCAGAAAACCCACCAGCCAGTGGCGCGCCGCGCGGGCCACGCCGGTGTAGAGCGAGCCCAGCATCACCGCCATCTCGGCCTGCATGGCGGGCTCGCCGCGCGCCCAGTCCTTGGGAAGCCGCAGCTCCAGCACGTGGTCGGCGGGCACCGCCACCTCATCGAACAGCACATCGTGGCTGCCGCTGGCCCGCAGGCCCAGGTGGTCCCATGTGGGCTCGATGCGCACACCGGGCTGGCCGGCCCGCACGAGGAAGGAGCCCGTGCGCGGCTCGGCATCGTCCGTGCGCGCCCACACCACGTACCAGCGCAGCGCCGGCGCGCCGGTGCTGTACACCTTGTGCCCGCTGAGCCGCCAGCCCTCTGCCGTGCGCCGCGCCACGGTGGCCGGCAGCCCGCCGCGCGCGGGCGAGCCCAGCTCGGGCTCCACCCGCAGCGCGTTGATGAGCGACACGCCCTGCACCGCCTCCTGCACCAGCTGGCGGGCCCGCTCCACCGGCCACGCGGAGCCTGGCCGGCCCATGCCGCGGTGCTGGATGTATTGCATCGTCAACACCAGGGCCGTGGCGGGGCAGCCTTGCGCCACCGCGCCGATCACCTCGCCCAGTTGCGCGGCACTCGCGCCCTGCCCGCCCAGGGACCGGGGTGCGGCGAGCGCCAGCAGCCCGGCCTGCTGCAGGTCGGCGAAGTTCTGGTGCGGAAAACTGGCCTCGCGGTCGTGCGCCGCCGCGCGCGCGCCGAACTCGGCGGCCAGCGTGCGGGCCCGCTGGCCGGCGGTGAGCGGTGCGTTCACTGCAGCACCCCGGGGTCTTCGCGCACCACGGTCTCGAACAGGCTCTTGAACGTGAAATGCGCCCCGCCCGGCCCGCCGATCTGCCCATGGGTGTGGCGCGCCACCTCGTGCCGGATGGGCTGCGGCGTGCCGGCGGCCTCGGCCAGCAACTGGGTGTGGCAGGCGTTTTCCAGCGCGATGTACCACCACGCGGCCGACTCCACGCTGGGCCCGGCCGTGAGGATGCCATGGTTCTTCAGGATGACCGCCTTGCGCGCGCCCAGCGCCTCGCTGATGCGAAAGCCCTCGTCCGTTTCCCACACCACGCCCGTGAAGTCGTCGAACAGCGCATGGTCCTCGTAGAAGATGCAGGCGTCCTGCGACAGCGGATCGAGCGTGCGCCCCAGCGTGGACCATGCCTTGCCGTACGTGGAGTGCGTGTGCGCGGCGGCCACGATGTCGGGCCGCGCCTCGTGCAGCGCCGCGTGGATGGCGAATGCCGCGCGGTTGAGCGGCCCCTCGCCGATGGCGATCTCGCCGCGCGCGTTCACCAGCAGCAGGTCCGACACGCGGATGCGCGAGAAATGCAGGCCCAGCGGGTTCACCCAGAAGTGGTCGTGCCACTCGGGATCGCGCGCCGTGATGTGGCCCGCCAGCCCGTGGTCGAAGCCATGCCGCGCGAACAGGCGAAATGCCACCGCGAGCTGCTCCTGCCGGTGGCGGCGCTCGGCCTCGACCGTGGGGCGCGGCGGCGGCGCGTCGAACCAGTCCTTGCGCTGGGGATCGGGGCGGCGCTGCAGCGCGGTGGTCGGGAGCGAGAGAACGGCAGACATCGTGGGGTGGGCTTTCGGTCGGGAACGAGGGATGGGACTGCGCCCACCTTAGGAGCGCGCGGCGCCCCCACCAACGAAGAAAAGCGCGTGAACACATGCGGTTTCGGCATGAGGCGCACCCAGCGGCCGGCGCGGCTTTTCCGCATGAGCTTGCTACGGATCCGTCGTTGGCGATGGCGCCCGCCGGCCGCACGCTCGGGCCTTCGATCCAACCGCCCGAAGCGAGAACCCGCCATGCGCCCCGACACCGCCACCCATCCCCCGTCCCCGCAGCGCCGCGCGCTGCTGCAACGCTCGCTGGCCGCGGGAGCCGCCGCCGCGCTGGGCCTGCCGGCCCTGGCGCGGCCACCGGCTGCGGGGACCGACCTGTCCGGCGTCACCTTGCGCATCGGCACCTACAAGGGCCTGTGGCGCCCACTGATCAGCGCGGCAGGCCTGGCCAACACGCCCTACCGCATCGAGTGGCGCGAGTTGAACAACGGCGTGCTGCACATCGAGGCCATCAACGGCGATGCGCTGGACCTGGGGTCGGGCAGCGAGATTCCCGCGCTGTTCGCGGCGCGGCAGAAGGCCCAGGTGCGCTTCGTGGCCGTGACGCGCGAGGATTTGAACAACCAGGTCACGCTCGCCCGAAAGGATGCACCCATCCAGCGCATCGCCGATCTGAAGGGCAAGCGCGTGGGCTATGTGCGGGCCACCACCTCGCATTACTTCCTGAGCCGCCAGCTGGCCGAGGCGGGCCTGTCGTTCGCGGACATCACGCCGGTCAGCCTCACGCCGTCCGATGGCCTGTCGGCCTTCGACCGGGGCGACCTGGATGCCTGGGCCATCTACGGCTACAACGGGCAGATCGCCCGGCTGCGCTACGGCGCGCGGGTGCTCAAGACCGGGGTGGGCTACCTCTCTGGCAACTTTCCGCTCTACGCCAACCCGCGCGCGGTGGCCGATCCGCTGCGCCATGCGGCATTGGCCGACTACCTGCAGCGGCTGCGCCGCGCCTACCTGTGGGCCAATGGCAACTACCTGGACTACGCGCGGGCCCAGGCGGCCGAAACCCGGGTGCCGGTGGGCGATCTGATCGAGCTGTGGAACAACCGCAGCACCGACTACGACCTGCGCCCCGTGACCGATACCGTGGTGCAGGGCCACCAGTCCGTGGCCGATGCTTTCCTGCAACTGGGCGTGCTCGACGGCAAGGCCCAGGTGGCGCCGCTGTGGGACCGCAGCTTCGGCCCGGTGCTGGCGGGCGCGGACCCCGCCGCCGCCTGAGCACCGCGCGCCACACGATCAGATCGCCGCGGCGGTGGCAGCCCCACGCCCCGGCAGGCACCGCACGGCCAGGGCCGCGGCCGAAGCGGCGGTGGCCAGCGCCACCACCCCCAGCCAGCCCCATTGCGCCAGCGCCAGGCTGCCCAGCGCCGCGCCGGCCGACATGCCCACGAACATGCCGGTGAACAGCAGCGCATTCAGGCGGCTGCGGGCGGCGGGCTCGATGCCGTACACGATGGTCTGGTGCGCCACCAGCGTGGCCTGCACCCCGAAGTCGAACCCGATGGCGCTCGCCACGATCAGCCCCAGCTGGGCTTGCGGCGGCAGCCAGTGGGCCAGGCCCATGGCGGCGAACGAGATCACGGCCAGTCCGGCGCCGAGCCGCGTCACCCGCTCCGGGCCGCTGCGGTCGGCGATGCGGCCGGCCAGCGGCGCAGCCAGGGCACCCGCCGCGCCGGCCAGGCCGAAAGCGCCAGCGGCTGCGCTGCCCAGATGGAACGAGCCATGCAGCATCACGGCCAGGGTGGACCAGAAGGCGCTGAAGCCCACCGACAGCAATCCCTGTGCCCAGGCGGCGCGGCGCAGTGCGCCATGGCGGCGCCACAGCGCGGCCATCGAGCCGATCAACGCCCGGTACGGCAGCGGCGTGGTGGGCGCAAAGCTGGGCAGGCCTTTCCAGGCAGCCATGCCGATCAGCGCGATCGACACGGCAGCGGCCACATACACGGCGCGCCAGCCGAAGTGCTCGGCCACGAAACCGCTCACCACCCGCGACAGCAAAATGCCCAGCAGCAGCCCGGTCATCACCGTGCCCACCACCTTGCCGCGATGGGCCACCGGGGCCAGCGTGGCCGCGGCCGGCACCACGTCCTGGGCCAGCGTGGCCGACAGGCCGATGGCCAGGCTGGCAACGAGCAGCCAGCCGATGCCGGGAGCGAACCCGCTCATCAGCAAGGCCAGGGCCAGCACGGCGGCCTTGGCCAAAATGATGCGGCGGCGGTCGTAGCGGTCGCCCAGCGGGGCCAGAAACAAGATGCCCAGCGCATAGCCCAACTGCGTGAGCGTGGGCACCAGGCCCACGGCGCGCTCGCTGGCGTGGATGTCCGGGCCCAGCACGCCCAGCATGGGCTGGCTGTAGTAGAGCGAGGCCACGCTCAAGCCCGCGGCAGTGGCCAGCAGCAGCAATAGCGGCGCCGGCACGCCCGTGGAAGGACCACCCGTCTCAGCGGCTGCATGCGGGTTTTGAATGGAAGACATGGGGAAGACCCTTGAATGGAAGCGATGGGCCGGAGTTTGTGCGAACCGCCTCGCTCTGGGTAGTGGGCTCATGCGCACATCTGCTATACGCTTGGCGTATGAAGCAAGCCTCTGCCACGGCCTCCCTTGCCGGCGTCGATCGCATCGAACTCATGCAGACCTTCGTGCGCATCGTCGAAGCCGGCAACCTCTCCGCCGCCGCCCAGCAACTGGGTACCACCCAGCCCACGGTGAGCCGCAGGCTCCAGGCGCTGGAGCGGTCGCTGGGGCTCAGGCTGCTGCAGCGTTCCACCCATGTCATGAAGCTCACCGAAGACGGCGAGCGCTGCTTCGCGCATGCCAAGGCGCTGCTGGACGACTGGCGCGCGATGGAGGCCGACCTGCGGGGCGCGCACGACACACCGCGCGGCACGCTGCGTGTGCTGGTGCCGCATGCCTTCGGGCAGGAGCAGCTCATCGCCCCGTTGGCGGACTACCTGCGGCAGTATCCCGAGGTGTCGGTCGAATGGCTGCTGCACGACCGCCGGCCCGACTTCATCGCCGAGGGCATCGACTGCGCGGTGCAGGTCGGGGCGGTGGACGACCCCTCGGTGGTCGCCATCCACCTGGCCGAGGTGCCGCGCATCGTCGTCGCGACGCCTCAGCTGCTGCCGGGCGGCGCCGTGCCCGAGCACGCGAGCGCGCTGCGCGACCTGCCCTGGCTGGCCCTGCGCACCTACTACCAGCGCGAGGTGTCCCTCACCCGCGTGCCGGACGGCGCGGTGGAGCGCTTCGCCATCCACCCGCGCATGGGCACCGACAGCCTCTATGCCCTGCGCAGCGCGGCGCTGGCGGGCCTGGGCGCGGCAGTGGCCTCCGCCTGGGCGGTGGAGGCCGACCTGCGCCAGGGCCGCCTGCGGCACCTGGCGCCCGCGTGGCAGGCGGCGCCGCTGCCGGTGTACCTGGTGTATCCGCATGCCCGGTTCTATCCGGCGCGGCTGCGGCGGTTTCTGGATGCGATGCGCGCTACCTTGCCAACCTTGGCCGGCATGCGAGCGCCAGGTGGGGATGGGTGATTGAGGAGATGCTATGGGCCGAAGGCAATCGAAAACTCAGAACGCAAAGCGGACAATACGGATTGCTACGCGTGCTTAAAAGATAACTGCCACACAAACGAGAGCCGCCTCATCATGTCCCCTACAGGTCCCTCTAACACCACAGTCTGAATCTCCATCGAATTGCCTGCAGGTCCCTTCCGAGCAGGACTGCGAACGCATTCGGTCAAATCGCACAAAAGAAAAATTGGTGCAGGTCGGGCCTCAACCACCGAGGCAAAGCCCACTCGATTCGCTCCCGACTCATGCTCAACATTCCCTCAATTTGATCAAGCTCATCTCCACATCCAGTGCCGAAGCACATTAAGACCGCGCCACCTGGCACTTCTCGGTTGCTATTGCTCAGCCTGCGGTAAGACATGACCGAACGTCACCTCAGACCATGCTGCGAGTCGGTTCCGCATGGGCTAGACGAACACACACCAACGAACCCAAAGAAAGGACAGTGCATTCCATCCGCAGGACGGAAGTCAGATGACCGCTTCAGCACACCCAACCAACGTCTCCATGAGAACTACGTCCGAGAGTGAGTTGTTAAATGGACCGCCTCAGTAGCCATTTATGAGTCATAAAATCAGTCCACTATGGCAAGACGAAGAATTGCAGCCGATCTGCTCAAGGTGTTCGTAGACAGGAACTCCAGGATCTCCTTGCACACGCAGATTGCCAGCCAGATCCGACAATTGGTCATCGATGGCGATTTGCGACCGCTGTCCAAACTGCCTTCGACAAGGCACTTGTCTGAACAGTTGGGCGTCTCGAGGGCAACTCTCACCAGCGCATACGATCAGTTGCTAGCAGAGGGCTATCTCACCGCTCAAATCGGCTCCGGTACCGCAGTAGCAAAGCAGCTTCGCGGCATCACGTATCTGGGCAAGCCTCAAGCAGAGTCGGTCACACAGAGAGGCGCACGCGATCTGCCCAGGACTGCAAGGAATCTGGAGCCTCTTCGGCAGTTGATGCCCCCCCCGCTTCACAGACTTTTCTCAGTTAGCACCCAGGGCGAGGAAGTCAGTGCCGGCAAGGTGTGGGAACGGCATGTCGTTTCCGCAACCCGTCGACTGCGATTGAACGGAAGCTACTCGGGGCCTCAAGGACTGCTTGATTTACGCCAAGCAATAGTCAGCCACGTCCGTGGTGCGCGCGGCGTAAATGCCCGTCCAGAGCAGGTCGTGATGACATCCGGGGCCCAACAAGGTTTGGCATTGGCCGTCAAAGTTTTGCTAGCCAGAGGAGATCACGCGTTGATCGAAGATCCAGGCTACCTGCCACTTCGGGCACTTCTCTCGGATGCGGGGGTCAAGCGCATCGGCATGCAAGTAGATGCCCAAGGCGCAGCCATCCCGCACCCTGCTAAAACAGGCGTGCCTCCGCGGGCGATGTTCCTTACCCCATCGCATCAGTATCCGCTGGGGATGGTGCTTTCCATGCAAAGACGCTTTGCAGCGCTTCAGTGGGCTGAGGCAACTGGAGGTTGGATTGTCGAGGACGACTATGACAGTGAGTTCCGATATGCAGGCCAACCATTTCCCGCCCTACAGGGGTTGGACAGACAAGGTGCAGTGATCTATGTCGGGAGCTTCAGCAAGGCCCTCTCGCCGTCCCTGCGCCTTGGCTATGTCATCGTCCCAGATTGCCTCATCGACGCATTCGCTGGTGCCAAGCGATTGGCGGATCTGCATTCCCCCCTCCTGGAACAAATGGCGCTGGAAAGCTTCATTTCTACCGGAGCTTTCGAAGCCCATGTGCGCCGGGTGAGGCTCATCATGCAAGAGCGCCACGATGCACTGTGCACACAACTATCGAGGCAGGTAGCCGACGAACTCACATTGCTTCCTTGCGACCAGGGACTCTTCGTTCCTGTGCAACTCAATAGTGGGATAGATGTGGAAATTAGCGCAAGAGCAACGGAAGCTGGACTCACGATTCGGCCGCTTTCTCCCCATTTTTTGCGCAAACCTGCGATGCACGGCTTCATGCTTGGCTTTTCCAATCTCAAGGTGGCAGAGGTTCCTGACGCTGTGAGCCGCCTGAAGGCGGTGCTTCGAGCGGTCAACTAAGCGCGAAGATCAAGTGTAGACAAATGACGGGACGTGCTGGTCAAGATTGCATCGGCACCAACAACGAAACCTCAGGATGGTGCTCTCGTCAGGCATCCGCCCATGGGCATCAAGGCCTGCAAAATCCCCGCAGATCGGCGTGTCAAAGAAGACCTCTTCCATTGCCGGGTCCGACAGGGTGAACCATGGCTGCATGCAGTGGATGCGCAGCACGGTCTCCAGGGCAAAGGGTGGGCGGCCGTTCTTGCGCTCTGAGTAATACGGGGCATTGAGTCGACCAACGCAGCCCAGGAAACCACCCGATCCATCTGAGCCAGCAGCTCTTGCTTGCGGTTCTTCTTGGTGCTCAGGTTAAGCTCAAGGCTGCTTTGCTTCATGCCTGTGAGGATGCCATGACCGCGCTGCCCCTATCAGGCTGATCGCGAGGTTTTGCAGGATTTCCTTAGCCTATATACATGAGCGTTGAAAATTTCGCGCATGCGACATAGGGCGGCGCGGGGTTAAAGCCGCAATGGAGCGCGGCCCAGGCCGTTCGCAACATAGATGAGTCCGATGAACTGCCAGCGTGCCTACTACTTACTCAAGCGGGCTCGCGACGCCCTCGCGCGATTCCTCTCGAACTCTTCCTCCGGCGTGCTCAACCCCATTTCGGCTATCGTGGTGATTTTTCCGTAACCATGTGCAACAAAATGGTATCCGAATTGACTCATCAGGTCGTAGATTAGGTCATTCCAAATTCCGCAGGTGCGCTCTACACAAATCGACACTAGTCGATCACCATCGACTGTTCCCATAATCGAATCAGCGCCGAACTCCTCTTGTGGAGAGAGGCGAAACTCCTCGATATCGGACTCGCTGATATCGCTATGCGGTGCATGCTGCCGAATTACGGACAGGACGTCTTTGAGCAGAGCTGGCGGGGCAGATGGATCCGCTTCCAAAGAAAAATGCCGTGAATGGACGTTCTGTCTCATAAAGAAAATCAGGGGAAAAGTATGGGTGGAGCGGCAGACCGTGATGGAAAAAACATCTGCTTCCACTCACACTGACGCTACATGGACTGGCGCCAAATTGGGCTCTTCTGCACAAAGCCGCGTCGAATCAACGAGTCCTGCGCACCGGCAAACGCAACTTTTCGCAGACCGGCAAGAATCTCGCCGACAAAGCGCAGACAAAAAAGCCCGAGTCTTCGCCTTCCTGCTCACTGCCGAGCCAGAATAGTTGCTCTGGTCGCCCCAACTGCACCATGAATTGATTGAACGCGTGGAGGACGGCCCAAGCGTCCATGTAAGTGCCGTTAGGATGTGCGAGGAACTTGAATGTTTGTCCCTTAAAGGAAGCCACTACCTGCTGCCGCGTGCCTTCCGTGGAGAAAACCGGAATGCCATAGTCCTTTGCCTCCTGCGGTTGTTCGTCGTCAGGGACCATTGCAAACTCCATTTCGCCCAACTGCACCACCGTGTCCAGTGCGATGGGTTGGTGTGCCAGGGCGACAAACGCTGAAAACAGCTTGTCGTGGTGATGCTCGTATGATGTGTTGTTCAACCATTCATGACACCCCCTCCCACCAGCCCGCAAGACGGAAAGCAATTGAGGATGTATGCCCCCTGTTCTTGCGTCGCCCACCTCTGGCGGTAGATCCAACTTACGTTCAGGGCTGACGGCACCGGCATCCACCAGCAGCTTGGCGGCGCTTGGCCAATCGATGTTCTCGCGTCGCCAGTGCTCCACCATGGCATCCCATGGATCCATGGAGTCCAAATCAAGCTCAGCGCCTCCACCAAACATCTGCAGCAGGGTCATCACCTCCTGGGCGAGCCAAGGGTACTTGGACATGCGCTGAGCTCCCACCAGGGCCACATTCAATGCTCGTCCAATCCCCGCATTGTCCGCAGGTGATCGCGGTAGAGATGCAAGGCACTCGGCGACGTAACGGATCTCTTCTGTGTCGTGCAAAAAGCTTTCACACAATGCGCCCAGGGCGGCAAGCAGACCCTTCAGTGCAACCGCAGCATCCTTTTGCAGATCCTCTCCACGCAATTTTTGGGTGATCGCTTCCGTCACGCTATATGTCCATTTGGAATTTGCGGCACCGTGCGCCAGCTCATCAAGCGTCACCAGGTCCTGTGCAACCAGGTTTTCGATGAGTTTGCCAAGCTCCGGCTTGCCGGTGTCAGACGCGAAGAAATCGCGGATCACGGTCGCCCGCACCGAAAGAATCGTCCCGGTGAGGCTCTTGTGTCTCCACAGGGCTTCCACGCGTGTGCGAGGTTCTAGATTGCCGGCCGATGCGACGCGCTCCAGCAGATCAGCGGTTGCACCGGACGGACATAGGTAGATCGCTTTGAGCAACTCTTCAGCAGACAGCCACCCCTTCGAGGCACTAGCCAAGCGTTCGTGCGGGTTCTCCGAATCCAGCGCCTCGGTGATGGCTTGACTGGCAATTTGCGCGGCACGCCGTCTGTTCGGCTCGGCTTTGGACGGATCGATCCACATTGCCAGATATTCACACAGATCGTGGGCGGTGCGTGACTGGGTCATCAAATCCTTCGCCGTCCGAATACCGGGCTCCAGCAGATGTTTGGCTATCACATCCAGCGCACCGTCGTCGCAATCTATCTCGACAAAGTGTTTGATCACAGGCCGAAAAACCTGCGGGTCTTCGTGCCAAAGCAGAGGGGTCAGGACTGGCAGGTATGCGCGTGGCTCGAACTGACCGAACTCCTTCATCGCATCATTGGCCTCTGCCTGAAACATGCCTTGTAGCGCAATGCCAAGTGCGGAACTCAGCGCTTCAATGCTCAGCGGCATGGCGCCCGGCCGTCCACCTCGCCCCAAGCCTTCGCCACACATAGCTGGAATGGCCGTCAATGCCAAACAGCGCAATCTCTCATTGCTTCCCGTCAAGGCAGCCAGAACCACTTCGACCCCCTCAGGGCGCCCGGCGTGGATGAGTACGGCGCCCAAATGGATGTGTTCCGGGAGCACCACCAACTCGTCCACCGTCAAACTGCGCCCCGATAGCATGTCTGCCAGCGAACGTCCGGGCTCACCGGGCAGCTTCGCAACGATTTCCTCTAGCAGCAAGTCCCAGTTGCCATCGTATTGCTCTTTGATGGATGACACCCACTCAGGGGGGCGCTCCAACAGTGCCTCTAGTATTTGATTGCGGTTGAATCGACAAGGAGGCATTGCGGATGAACTATTCATACTTGTGCGGATATATTTCAGGAAAGAAAGCAGATGTGCGGTCAGTCGTAATCGACGGATCCAACCTTTTTGGAGCACCTTCTTCCAGGGTCGACTATGTAGCTCACGAAATTGGGCCTGCGTGCTCGAAGGGTTTGCCGAGTTAAATTGATATATCGATAGAGGCTGCGCTGCCCACGAGGCGAATATCCGCACACAAACGGATGGCGTTCTGAAAGCTCCTGAAGATGTCTCCAGCCGTCGCCATCTCGCCTCGTAGCCAGCAAATCCCGTAGCAGAGACACAGCTGAAACGAGCATCAATTTTCACCAGCCACGCCAAAGCTGGACACTAGGTTAGTCCGCTCTGCGGACCGCCTCAATAGCCATTTTTCTACAAATCGATCAGGCCACTACGCGGCAGTACATATACACACCAACAGTATGTGAAAGTACCTAAGAACTTGCCCCCTTCCGCAACCAGGAGAGCGCCACATACGCTGTGAATCGCACCAGGTTTTGAGGAGGCTCAACACTCTGAGAGGATTGAGCCATGAAGAAGACGAACAAGTTCTCGCCTGAGGTGCGTGAGCGTGCAGTGAGGATGGTGCAGGAGCACCGTGGGGAGTACCCGTCGTTGTGGGCCGCCATCGAGCCCATCGCCCCCAAGATTGGCTGTGTGCCGCAGACCTTGAACGAATGGGTCAAGCGCGCGGAGGTCGACGCTGGCGTGCGTGAAGGCGTCACGACCAGCGAGGCTCCGCGGGTCAAGGAACTGGAGCGCGAGGTCAAGGAGCTGCGGCGGGCCAATGAGATATTGAAGCTGGCCAGCGCGTTTTTCGCCCAGGCGGAGCTCGACCGCCGGCTCAAGTCCTGAAGGACTTCATCGACAGGCATCGCAATACCTTCGGGGTCGAGCCGCTCTGCAAGGTCTTGCAGATTGCTCCGTCGGCTTGTTGAAGACGTGCTGCGCTGCTGCGCGAGCCACACAAACGCTGCGCTCGGGCTTTGCGAGATGAGCAGTTGATACCGCAGATTCAACGCGTCTGGCAGGCCAACATGCAGGTCTACGGCGCTGACAAGGTGTGGCGCCAACTGGGGCGCGAAGGCGTGAGCGTGGCTCGCTGCACGGTCGAGCGCCTGATGCGCAAGCTGGGGCTGCGCGGTGTGATGCGCGGCAAGGTCGTGCGCGCGACCGTCGGTGATGCCAGGGCGCCATGCCCGCTGGACCGGTTCAACCGGCAGTTCTGTGCCGAGCGACCGAACCAGTTGTGGGTGAGCGACTTCACCTATGTCTCGACTTGGCAGGGCTGGCTGTACGTGGCCTTCGTCGTTGACGTGTTTGTCCGTCGCATCGTGGGTTGGCGCGTGAGCAGCTCAATGCGCACTGACTTCGTGCTCGATGCGCTGGAGCAAGCCCTGTACGCCAGACAGCCCGAACGCGACGGCAGCCTGGTCTGTCACTCCGACAGGGGGTCGCAATACGTCAGCATTCGCTACACGGAGCGACTGGCCGAAGCTGGCATCGAGCCATCCGTGGGCAGCAAGGGCGACAGCTACGACAACGCTTTGGCCGAAACCATCAACGGGCTGTACAAGGCCGAGTTGATTCATCGTCGAGCGCCATGGAAGACCAAGGAGGCGGTGGAGTTCGCGACCCTGGAATGGGTGCCCTGGTTCAACCACCATCGCCTGCTCGAGCCCATCGGCTACATACAGCCGGCAGAGGCTGAGGCAAACTACTACCGGCAACTCGCCAATCAGGCCGCCACGGTGATGGCCTGACTTAAACCAAACAGCCTCCGCGAATCCCGGGGCGATTCATAATGTGCTACCGCTTCTTCTGCTCCCCAACTGCAACTGCCAAGCGAATCAGACATTTGCATTCCACTCCGTCAGGTATCAGCGTCAGTTGATCGTTTAGGTGGCGCTGGACTGATCTCGCCACAGTGGGCAGCGCGCACATAGATGCGCCCCATCCGAGGAGCAAGGGGCAAAAGACACCATCGCCCGAGTTCAAGCCACCTTCAACGCCGCCCGATTGGCATTCACCCGATCCCGCTCGGCCACCTTGGCCCGCACCAGCGGCAACAGTTCGCGGCCGTACTCGATCGCATCCACCAGCGGGTCGAAGCCCCGGATCAGGAACGTGGTGATCCCTAAGTCGTAGTACTTGAGCAGTGCGTCCGCCACCTGCTCGGGCGTGCCCACGAGCGAGGTGGAGTTGGACCGCCCGCCGGTTTCGCGCGCGATGGCCGTCCACAGTCGCTCGTCCACGCGGTCGCCCTTGGCCGCATCGGCCAGCAGGCGCTGCGCACCCTCGCTCTGCTGCGGGCCGGTGCCGCGCGCGTGGCCCTGGGGCACGCCCAGGCGGCGGGTGGTTTCCAGGATCTGGTCCGCGCGGGCCCAGGCCTCTTCCTCGGTGCGGCCCAGGATGGGGCGGAACGAGATGCTGAACTCGATGTGCCGGCCATGCTGCGCGGCCTCCGCGCGCACCTGGCGCACCAGGTCACCGGCCTGGGCGAGCGACTCGCCCCAAAGCGCATACACGTCGGCATGCTTGCCGGCCACCTTCAGCGCGGGCGCGGAGGCACCGCCGAAGTAGATGGGCACATAGGGCGCCTGCAGCGGCTTGACCTCGGACGCAGCGCCTTTCACCTGGTAGTAGGTGCCGTGGTGGTCGAAGGGGCGGTCCTCGGTCCACACGCGCCGCAGCAGCGTGAGGTATTCGTCGGTGCGGGCATAGCGCTCGTCGTGGCCCAGGAAATCGCCGTCGCGCTGCTGGTCGGCATCGGAGCCGCCCGAGATGTAGTGCACCGCCACGCGGCCGCCGGTGTAGTGGTCCAGCGTGGCCAACTGGCGCGCGGCCAGGGTCGGGGCCACGAAGCCGGGGCGGTGTGCCAGCAGGAAGGCGATTTTCTGCGTGGCCGAGGCGGCGTAGGCCACGGTCAGCAGCGTGTCGGGGCTGGTGCCGCTGGCCGGCACCAGGATGCGGTCGAAGCCCGCGTGCTCATGCGCCTGGGCAAAGGCCCGCACGTACGCCGGGTCCACGGCCGGGCCCTTGCGGGCGATGGTTTCTGACACCTCGTGCGGCTGGATCATGCCGATGAACTGGACACCCATGGAGACTCCTTGAAGGAACGTGAGACAGACAGCGAGCCACCGATGATGGGCATCGCGCCCACCCGCGCCAACGAAGAAAAACGCCTGTGGTCATTCGGTTTCTGCAAGGGGGCGCCGTCAGTCCGGGGCGCTGGGGGAAAGAAGAAAAACATGCATGCATATGAAAAACCCGCTTCCTTTGCCGGCGGCCGGGCTGGTGCAATGGCGGCATGCCAACCGCCCCCTCGCCCACCGCCCCCGTGAACAACCCGCCCAACACGGCCCGCCTGCGCCACTTCGTGCAGCAGATCGCCGCCCTGCTGGAACCCCGCCCGGCAGAGCCCGACCTCCTCGCGCGCGGGAGCGCCCTGCTGGCCGACCTGGTCTCGCACGACGACTGGCTGCCGCCGGAATATGCCCAGCCCGATCCCGAGCGCTACCAGCAATACCTGCTGCATGCCGATGCGCTCGGGCGCTTTTCGGTGGTGAGCTTCGTGTGGGGGCCGGGCCAGGCCACGCCCATCCACGACCACACGGTGTGGGGCCTGGTGGGCATGCTGCGCGGCGCGGAACTGTCGCAGGCCTACGGGCAGGACGGCGATGGCCGGTGGCAGCCCCGCGGCGCCCCGCACCGGCTGCAGCCGGGCGACACCGAGGCTGTCTCGCCCACCATTGGCGACGTGCACCGCGTGAGCAACGCGCTGGCCGGCGAGACATCGATCAGCATCCACGTGTACGGCGCCAACATCGGGGCCGTGCAGCGGTCGGTGTACCGCGAGGACGGTTCCGTGCGCCCTTTCGTCTCCGGCTACAGCAACGCCACCCTGCCCAACCTCTGGAACCAGCCGCTCGCCGGCCCGGCCTCCCACACCGCTTCCTCCGCCTGCGCCGCCCCATGAGTGCCATGACCGATACCACCGCCTTTGCCACCACCCGCCCCCAACAGGTCCGCCAGGCCCTGCTCGACCAGCAGGAGATCGCACTGCTCGACGTGCGCGAAGAGGCCCCGTTCGCCGAAGGCCACCCGCTCTTCGCCGCCAACCTGCCCGCCGGGCGGATCGAGCTGGACGCCTGGACCCGCATTCCTCGCAGGACCACGCCCATCGTGGTGTACGACCACGGCGAAGGCCTGGCCGAGCCTGCGGCGCGCACCCTGCGCGCGCTGGGCTACACCGACGTGTCGCTCCTGGAAGGCGGCCTGCAGGGCTGGAAGGAGGCCGGGGGCGAGCTCTTCATCGACGTGAACGTGCCCAGCAAGGCCTTCGGCGAACTGGTGGAGAGCGAACGCCACACGCCCTCGCTGCCGGCCGAGGAGGTGCAGGCGCTTCTGCAGGCCAAGGCCGACGTGGTGGTGCTGGATGCGCGCCGCTTCGACGAATACCAGACCATGAACATCCCGGGCGGCATCAGCGTGCCCGGTGCGGAGCTGGTGCTGCGCGCCCAGGCGCTCGCGCCCGATCCGGCCACGCGCATCATTGTGAACTGCGCCGGGCGCACGCGCAGCATCATCGGCACGCAGTCGCTGGTGAACGCGGGCCTGCCCAACCCCGTGGCCGCGCTGCGCAACGGCACCATCGGCTGGCTGCTGGCCGGCCAGACGCTGGAGCATGGCGCCGACCGCCGCTTCCTGCCGGTGCCGCCGGAGCAGCGCGCCGCTGCCGCCGCCCGCGCCCGTGCGGTGGCGGACCGCGCCGGCGTGCGCCGGGCCGGCCCGGCCGATCTCACCCGCTTCGCCGCCGAAACCGGCCGCACCACCTACCGCTTCGACGTGCGCACGCCCGAGGAGTACGAGGCCGGGCACCTGCCCGGTTTTCGCAGCGCGCCGGGCGGCCAGCTCGTGCAGGAAACCGACCATGCGGCGCCCGTGCGCGGCGCCCGCATCGTGCTGGCCGACGACGATGGCACGCGAGCGAACATGACCGCCTCCTGGCTCGCCCAGATGGGCTGGGACGTGTGGGTGCTGGACGGCGCCGATCCTGCCGCCGCGCTGGAGACGGGCCAGCCCCCGCCGCTCGCGCCCGAGCCGCACGGGCCGCTGACCTGGGTCGCGCCACGTCAGCTCGCACGCTGGCTGCGGGAAGAGCCCGAAGGGCACACAGCCGTTCTGGATTTCACCGCCAGCGCCCAATACGTTCGGCGCCACATCCCCGGTGCCTGGTTCGTCCTGCGGTCCCAGTTGGCGCAGGCACTGGAACGCGTGCCGCCCGCCAGCCGCTATGTGCTGACCTGCGGCACCAGCGCCCTCGCCCGCCATGCCGCCGAAGCTGTCGCCCGGCTGACCGGCGCGCCCACGGCCGTGCTGCAAGGCGGCACCCTGGCATGGATCGAAGAAAACCTGCCCCTGGAGCATAGCGAGACGCGCCTGGCCTCCCCGCGCATCGACCGCTACCGCCGCCCCTACGAAGGCACCGACGCCCCGCGCGAAGCCATGCAGGGCTATCTGGACTGGGAGTTCGGGCTGGTGGAGCAACTGGCGCGCGACGGCACGCACGGCTTTGCGGTCACCTGAATGTTTTGCTATTTAATTGATAGCAATACAAGCATGAAACCCTAGGGCATAGGGTCCAAAAGGCTTCAGGCTTTCAGCCTTGAGTTCTGCCGCCGCCTGCGGCGGCAATGCAGGGCCTCAACACCGCCTCGAAATCGTTCATCGCCTGCGCCGCACCCAGGTCGACGAGGTAGGCGCCACCGGCCTTGAGGGCCAGCGTGGCCTCGCCGGCCCCGGGCGGGCGCTCGATGCGCACGCGAAAGCCGCTGCGGTTCCACTCCGGAAAGTGGCCCGACTCCAGCAGGCCCTGTGCATCGTCCCTGCGCGTGATCCCCGGCCACGCACTGCCGGTCTCGGACATGCGCGCCAGGCCAGCCGCGGCGCAGTCGAACAGGCGCGGGGTCGGCAGGTCGGCGGGCACCACCAGAACGCGCGATGCGCTCGGCGGATAGCCGGCCGCGCCGGTCAGCGCGCAGCCCGACAGCACGCAGGCCAGGCTGGCCGCCACGCCCATGGCGGGCCATCGCACCCTGCAACGGAGTGGCGTCGCGCTGTCTGGCATGGCAGTTCCTTCGGGTGAGAGATTTCGGGCCCCTAATGGACCATGCCGGGCCATTCCAGCCAACCCCCCTTCGGTGGGGGCGCCACGAAATCGGCATGGCGCGGCAGCACCGGGCCCAGGCGGAGCGGCTCACTACAATCGGCCCGCCATGCACAACCGCCACGATCCCCGCGTCCTGCCCATGCGCAACGGGGTGAGCCCCAGTTGCGTGGCGCTGCCCTCGACTGGCGAGGGCAGCCTGCTGGACTTTCTCGTGGAGCGCTTGCCCGCCGTGGGCCGCGAAGGCTGGCTGCAGCGCATGGCCGCGCGCGAAGTGGTCGACGAGTTCGGCGTGCCGGCCACGGCCGAGCGGCCCTTCGCCCCCGGCATCCGGCTGTACTACTACCGGGCGCTGGAGCAGGAAACCGCCATTCCCTTCGAGGAGGCCGTGCTCTACCGGGACGACCACCTCCTCGTGGCCGACAAGCCGCATTTCCTGCCCGTGGTGCCCACGGGCCGCTACCTGCAGCACACGCTGCTGGTGCGGCTCAAGCGCCGCCTGAACCTGCCCGACCTCGCGCCCGTGCACCGCATCGACCGCGACACGGCCGGGCTGGTGCTGTTTTCGGTGCAGCGCGAAACGCGCGGCGCCTACCAGGCCCTGTTCCGTGACCGCCGCATCGCCAAGACCTATGAAGCCGTGGCGCCGTGGCGCGACGACTTGGCCTTTCCCCGCGAACACGCCAGCCGCATGGAGGAAAGCCCGCAGTTCTTTCGCATGCAGGAAGTGCCGGGGGAACCCAACACGCTCACGCGCATCGAGGTGCTGCAGGTGGCCGGCGCCTGGGCCCGCTACCGCCTGTCGCCCGTGACGGGCAAGCGCCACCAGTTGCGCGTGCACATGGCGGCGCTGGGGCTGCCGCTGCGCGGCGACGCTTTCTATCCCGTGGTCAACGATCCGCCCGAAGGCGACTTTTCGCAGCCGCTGCAGTTGTTGGCGCGGTCGCTGGTGTTCGACGACCCGGTCACCGGAGTGCCCCGGCGTTTCGACAGCGAGCGGGAATTGGGCGCCTTGGAATGACCCCCATGCGGCCCGGTACCCCGGGCGGGTGACCCGCAACGGGCTGCATCTGCACGGCAAACCGCGCCCCGGGGCTGCTTTGCACGGCTGTGGCGAGCCGGCCCATGGCGCATGGGTTCGGAAAGAAGTGGGGCCGTTGCTATCAATGCCACTGCAGATATATTCCACAACTATCCATTGGTGACCGATGAAGAGGAGATGCGGAAATGGCCTGGACACAGAACCCATGGCGGATGCTGGCATCGATCGGCCTCATCGTGGCCGCTTTTTCGGCTTCGGCCGCGGACAACGCGCTGCACTTCGATGGCGCGAACGACCAGGTCGCGATGCCCGTTCCCGCGGCACTGGCTGCAGCCAACAGTTTCTCGACCACGGTGTGGATCAAGCCCGATTCGCTGCCGACGGCCGCCCGGGTGTTCTTCGCCCAGACGGACACGTCCAACTTCGTCACGCTGCTGATGTCCACCTCTGGCGCAATCCTGGGCTATGTCGTCAATGGTGGCGCCACGGTGTCGACGAGATCCACCGACGCGGTCACGGCAGGCGCCTGGAATCACGTTGCCATGACCTGGGATGCTTCGACAAGCACCGTCGCCCTCTACATCAATGGCGTCTTGCAGCCCAGCATGCCCGGTGGGGCCAGTTCCACCGGCACGAATGGGTTGATGACGATCGGTTCGCGGACCGACGGAGCGCAGTCTTTCCCCGGATCGATGGATCGCTTCGATCTTTTCAACCGGGTCCTGACCGCCTCCGAGGTCACCACGGCCAAAGCCGGCTGCCAGGCCCCGGCGGGTGCGTCGAATTCATATGCTTTCGACCAAGGCAATGCAGGAGGCAACAATGCCGGGCAGACCAGCCTGCCCGATGGGGCCGGGGGCAATGACGGCACGCTGCAGAACTTCGCACTCACCGGGACCGCCTCCAATTGGGTGGCATCGGATGTCACCAGCCAGTGCAGCTATGCCGTCGGCGGAACGGTTTCGGGGCTGACGGGAACGGGCCTCGTTCTACAAATCAACGGCGGCGGCAACGCGTCGATTTCAGCGAATGGAGCGTTCTCGCTATCGGCCGTGCCTTACGGCGCGACCTATACAGTGTCCGTGCTGAACCAGCCCACATCGCCAGCGCAGAGTTGCACCGTGACGAACGGCAGCGGCACGGTGTCGGGCCCCGTGAGCAACGTCGCTGTCGTCTGCACTGCCGTGGCGGTGCCACCCGTGGCTGCGGCTGCGGCCATCCCGACGATCAGCGAGTGGGGGCGATACCTTCTGACGGCGTTGATGGCAGCGTTCGCACTGTTCATGCATCGGCGGCGAAGCCGTGCCAATCGCTGAGGGCTGGGCAATCGAGCGAGGCACCGCGTGCATGGCATCTTTGCCACGTCGTGCGGGAAACCAGGCCGACGAGCCTTATATAATCCGGCGCGCCACAGCGAAAGGCATTGCCAATCAATGCCCCAGCCTCTGGCGCCATGCGGGTGTAGTTCAATGGTAGAACGGCAGCTTCCCAAGCTTCATACGAGGGTTCGATTCCCTTCACCCGCTCCAATCGATACCTGATCCACAGATGCCGATGTGTCTCTGGGTCGCTGCAAAAGGGGCTTTTCAGCCCCTTTTTCTATGGCCTGGCCGGAACGGATTTCGCTGACGAGTCGTCTTGCGGGGGCTTTTTCGCATCGGCAGTGGAGCCGCTGGGATGCTCCTCGAGGGGCGGCAGCCGGGTCGACAGGTCCGAAGCTGACGTTCGGGCCGATTTCAAGTACGCCGCGCGCCGCAGCCGCTCCTGCAGCAGCTGCTGGATTTCTTCCGAGCCCTGCCGACCGAAACCGCTTGGCGCGGCAGCGCATCGCTCAATGCCACCGGGTCCGTTCGACAGTCTTTGATGCACGTCATTCCGCCCCGTGCAACAGCATGGTCGCCCCTGTAGGACAACGGCGGCAAAGCGGCATGGCAGCGGGAGGAAGCCGCAAGCGCGGGCTAGCATGGCCCCAAGAAAACGCCCATGACCATGCCCCCTGAGACTTCGCCTTCCTCCCCTGCGCCCACCCCTGCATCGCCCACGCCCTCCCGGAGGCGGCGGTCGCGGCTGCCGCTTGCCGCAGTGGCGGGGCTGCTCGTTGTGCTGCTGCTGTTGCTGGCCTTCGTGGCGTGGTTCGACTGGAATCGGGCCAAGCCCTGGATCAACCAGCAGGTCAGCGAGGCCACCGGCCGCCGCTTTGCCATCGAGGGCGATCTGAGGGCCCACTGGCAGTGGCCGCAGCCCGTGGAAACCGGCTGGCGCCGCTGGGTTCCAGGTGTCACGGTGCAGGCGGACCGGCTGGTGATGGACAACCGGGCGGACTTCGGGCACTTCGGCGCCCTGGATGTGCAGACGGACGATGCATCCACCGCCACCGTGAAGGCGCGTGCCGAGAAGGCCGCCGCATCGGCCACGCCTGCGGTGTCGGCTGCATCGGCGGCTTCCGTGCCGGCCGCGCCGGACAGCACGGCCTCGGTGCCCGCGTCCGGCCAGCCCATGGCCACACTGGGCAGCGTCAGTGCTTCGCTTCGGCTCCTGCCGCTGCTGTCGCGCCATGTGGCCATCGACACGCTGGTACTCACCGTGCCTGACGTGGCGCTGGCCCGCAAGGCCGACGGCAGCAACAACTGGACCTTCGACCGCCCCGCCAAGGACGGCGGGCCGGCGAAGCCCAATCCCTGGAGCGTGAGCGTGGGACGGCTCGTGGTGCGCGATGGCCAGCTGGCCTATGCCGATGCCGTGAAAGACCTGGCTTTCACCGCCAAGCTCGGAACCATCGATACGCCCGCCGGGCAGGCGCCCGGCCCGTACGGCGTGCGCTTCGAGGTGCGGGGCCGCTACGCCAAGGCCCGCATCCAGGGCCGGGGCGAAGGCGGGCACGTCATGGATCTGCGCGAAAAGGTCGTGGACTACCCGCTGCGGTTCAAGGCGAAGGCCGGCACGGTGGAAGCCGAGGTGGAAGGCATCCTGTCCAACCCGGCTGCGCTGTCGGGCATGGACCTGAAGGTGATGCTCAAGGCCGAGAGCATGGCCGACCTGTATGACCTGACCGGCCTGGTGCTGCCGAACACGCCGCCGTTTCGCACGCGCGGCCGGCTGGTGGGCAGCCTGGAGCCGGACAACGCGGTGTGGGAGTACCGCGATTTCGACGGCACCGTGGGCGACAGCGATCTGCATGGCAGTCTGACTTACACGTCGGCCAAGCCCCGCCCCCGCCTCAAGGGCACGATGACCTCCAAGAAGCTGCGTCTGGCCGACCTGGGGCCCGTGCTGGGCGCACCGACGGGCGAAGGCAAGGCGGAAAAAGGCACCTCCAAACGCCCCGGCAAGGTGCTGCCCGACGTGGCATTCGCCACCGACCGCTGGAACGCGATGGACCTGGACCTGACCTTCAGTGGCCAGCAGATCGTGCGCGACGAGAGCCTGCCGATCGAAAACCTGCGCGTGCATGCGGTGCTGGACAACGCCCTGCTCACCCTCTCGCCCCTGCAGTTCGGTGTGGCGCAGGGCAAGATCGATTCCACCGTGGTGCTGGACAGCCGCACCAAGCCGCTCAAGGCCCAGTTGCGCGGCAGCGTGGAAGGGCTGCGGCTGTCGGGCCTGTTTCCCAAGGTCGA
Source organism: Acidovorax sp. BLS4 (assembly GCF_032929295.1). Classification (NCBI taxonomy): domain Bacteria; kingdom Pseudomonadati; phylum Pseudomonadota; class Betaproteobacteria; order Burkholderiales; family Comamonadaceae; genus Acidovorax; species Acidovorax sp. BLS4. The sequence goes on along the minus strand of NZ_CP136797.1, from coordinate 1,385,505 downwards.
ACTGATGGAAAAGAGCTTCGGCCGGCTCGATGGTGCCGTGGCCCTGAACGGCAGTGGCCAGTCGGTGGCCAGCATGCTGGGCAGCGCCAGCGGCGAAACCCGCCTGTACATCCGCGATGGCCGTTTCAGCAAGCAGATGCTGGACCTGGCCGCGCTCAACGTGGGGAGCGTGGTGGTGGCCAAGCTCTTCGGCGACGACAAGGAAGTGCAGTTGCGCTGCGCCGTGGCCGACTTCGCGGTGAAAGACGGCATCGCGCAGACCCGCTCGGTGAAGCTGAGCACCAACGAGGCCACGGTGGAAGCCACCGGCACGGCCGACCTGGGCCGCGAGCACCTCGACCTGCGCATCAAGCCCGAATCGCTGCAGTGGAAGTTCTTCTCCCTGCGCACTCCGCTGTACGTGAAGGGCCCGTTCGCCGATCCCAAGGTGGGTCTGGAAGCCGGCCCGCTGCTGCTGCGCGCGGGCGCCGCCGTGGCGGCCGCCGTGGTCGCGCCGGTGGCGCTGGCGCTGGCCCCCATCACGGTGCCTGCAGCGGACGACGACGAGAACTGCGCCGTGCTGCTGGCCCGTGCCGGGGACAAGGTGCAGGGCGGTGCCGCAGGGGCAGCCCCAAAACCGCCAGCCTCCACGCCGGCCAAGGCGCGCTGAGACGTGCAAAGGCACGCTCAAGTGCGTTGAAGCGCTCCAAGGCGGGCATGATTGCTATATTTTTAATAGCGTAACCCCCTAGATCAATATGCGCCGAAGCCATTTTTGACCCGCATCCCATAGGCGCGCTTTCCCTGCGCACAGCGGTCTCGAGAAACCCATCTGGAAAGAACCCCATGCCACGGCACATCCTGATCACCGGCGCGAGCGTCGCCGGCAACACCGCCGCCTGGGCCCTGGCCCGGTCCGGCTGCAAAGTCACCGTGGTCGAACGGGCGCCGGAGTTCCGTGACGGCGGGCAGAACATCGACGTGCGCGGTGCAGGCCGCGAGGTGCTGCGCCGAATGGGACTGGAGCAGGCAGCGCTGGACCAGGGCACGGGCGAGGAAGGCACGGCCTGGATCGACGAGGATGGCCATGCCGTCGCCGAGTTCAAGACCGACGAACTGTCCAGCGACGGGCCCACCGCCGAGATGGAAATCCTGCGTGGCGACCTCGCCCGGCTGCTGTACGACGCGGCGCGCAAGCGGGCCGATTACCGGTTCGGAGACCATGTGGCGGCCATCGAAGACGATGGCACGGCGGCGACCGTGCGCTTCGCGGGCGGGCAGCAGGAGCGCTTCGATGCGGTGGTCGTCGCCGAGGGCGTGGGTTCGACCACGCGCGAACGGGTGTTTTCCGGCGAAAACGAACCGCGCTGGATGGACCTGACGCTCGCCTACTTCACCATCGCCCGTGCACCCGACGACGACCGGATGTGGCGCTGGTATCACACCACCGGCGGTCGAAGCGTCTCGCTGCGGCCCGACCGGCACGGCACCACGCGCGCCATGCTGACGATCCAGCGCCCCACGGAGGGCGAGCAGGACTGGGACATGGACAGGCAAAAGCGCTTTCTGCGCGAACAGTTTGCCGATGCCGGATGGCAGGCCCCGCGCGTGCTGGCGGGCATGGAGACGACCAGCGATTTCTACTTCGACGCGTTGCGTCAGGTGCGCCTTGCGCGGTGGCACCGTGGGCGTGTGGTGCTGACGGGCGACGCCGCCTGGTGCGCCACCCCGCTGGCAGGCATCGGCACGACGCTGGCCCTCACGGGCGCCTATGTGCTGGCCGGTGAAATCGCACGGGCTGGCGATGGAGGCAGGCTCGAAGAGGCTTTCGCCGCCTATGAAAAAGCCATGCGGCCGATGGTTGAACAGGGCCAGAACGTGCCCAAGATCGGTCCCCGCCTGATGAACCCCCACAGCCGGCTGGGCATTCACCTGCTGCACGGCGCGCTGCATCTGGCCAGCCTGCCAGGAGTGCGCGATGCGTTCGCGAAGCTGACGAACCGCCAGCTCGACGAGCCGGACCTGTCGCGCTACCCTGCGTGAGAGAGATCGACGCGGTGGTGCCTGAAAGGGGCGCCTGCTGGCATCGGCACACCGCGAAGCAGCAGCAGCAGCAGTAGCGAGGCAGTAGCGAGGCAGGCCGAGGCGCTGCACCGACGCACCGTTCCCCGGGAACCTCGCCCACTCCTCAATGGAAATCGCGGCTGCCGTCCAGCGCCTGGGCCAGGCGGCCGAGCAAGGGGGTCATGTCCTTGCACCGCTGGGCGACCAGGTGCCGCACCGCGCCCTGCCCTGGCGGCGTTCCCGGCGGGTTCGGACTGGACTGCCACAGGCCTTCCACCGCCAGCAGGCGCGAGCGCAGCAGCGCATTGCGCCAGGTCTCCACGAGCGACGGCCAGACGATGACGTTGACCGGCCCGGTCTCGTCTTCCAGCGTGATGAACATGGTGCCGTTGGCCGATCCGGGCCGCTGGCGCACGGTGACGATGCCGCAGGCACGCACGCGGCGGCCGTTGGGCATGTCGCGCAGCGCCAGGGCGGTCAACAGCCGCCAGCGCTCCAGCCGGCCGCGCAGCAGCGCCAGCGGATGGCGGCGCAGCGTGAGGCCCGTGGCCGCGTAGTCGAACAGGATCTCCTCGCCTTCGGGCGCCTCGGGCAGGGCCAGGGGTGCCTCGTTCACCGCCGCGTCCTGCAGCAAGGCCGGCGCGCGCCATTGCGCCGCGGCGTCCCAGGCCTGCTGGCGCCGGTGGCCCGACAGGGAGCGCAGCGCATCGGCTGCGGCCAATGCCTGCAGCGCGGGGCGGTCCAGCCGGGCGCGCAGGGCCAGGTCTTCGGTGCCGGCGAACGCCTGGACCGCGCGCGCCGCGACCAGCCGCTCGGCCGCGCCCTTCGCCAGCCCGGCCACCAGCCGCAGGCCCATGCGCACGGCCGGCTGCAGGTCGGCCACGCCACGCACGGGCTGGGGCTCGCCCTCCAGGGTCGCGTCCCAGTCGCTGTGCACCGCATCGATGGGCAGCACGCGCACGCCGTGGCGCACGGCGTCCTGCACCAGTTGTGAGGGCGTGTAGAAACCCATGGGCTGCGAGTTGAGCAGCGCCGCCAGAAAGCATGCGGGCTCGTGGCACTTGAACCAGCTGCTCGCATAAGCCAGCATGGCGAAGCTGTAGGCATGGCTCTCCGGGAAGCCGTATTCGCCAAACCCTTTGATCTGCTGAAAAATGCGCCGGGCAAAATCTTCGCGATAGCCGTTGGCAGCCATGCCTTCCATGAACGGCTGTTCGAAATGGTGGACGCCACCGGTGCGTTTCCATGCGGCCATGGAGCGGCGCAGCTCATCGGCCATGCCAGGCGTGAAGCGGGCAGCGATCATGGCGATCTGCATGACCTGCTCCTGGAAGATGGGAACGCCCAGCGTGCGCTCCAGGGCCTCTGTCAACTCTTTGTGCTCCAGTTCCAGCGGCTCGCCGCGCAACCGCCGCTCCCGGGCCTGCAGGTACGGGTGCACCATGCCGCCCTGGATCGGCCCCGGCCGCACGATGGCCACCTCGACCACCAGGTCATACAGCTCGCGCGGGCGCAGTCGCGGCAGCATGCTCATCTGCGCCCGGCTTTCGATCTGGAACACGCCCACGGTGTCGGCCGCGCAGATCATGTCGTAGGTGGTGCCGTCCTCGCGCGGGATGCCGGCCAGGTCCCAGTGCTCGCCGCGCAGCAGGGCGCGCAGGTCCAGGGCGCGGCGCAGCGCGCTCAGCATGCCCAGGGCGAGCACGTCCACCTTCATGAGGTGCATGTCGTCCAGGTCGTCCTTGTCCCACTGGATGATGGATCGGCCATCCATGCTGGCGGGCTCAACGGGCACCAGCCGCGTGAGCTTGCCCTCGGTGAGCACGAAGCCGCCGACGTGCTGGCTCAGGTGGCGCGGAAAGCCCTTCAGATCGCGCGCCAGCTTGAGCCACAGGTCGGCGATGTGCGGCGCCAGCGGCTCGTCCACGGCCTCGGCCAGTTCCTGCAGGCGTTCGGTGGCGATGGCCTCGTCGAACCAGTGGTGATCCTTGGCGAAGGCATCGATGAGCGCGGGCGCCACGCCCAGCGCCTTGCCCACGTCGCGCAGCGCGCTGCGCGTGCGGTAGCTGATGACCACGGCCGCGATGGCCGCCCGCTCGCGGCCGTACTTGTCGTAGATGTACTGGATGACCTCTTCGCGCCGGTCGTGCTCGAAGTCCACGTCGATGTCGGGCGGCTCGTCGCGCTCCTTGCTGATGAAGCGCTCGAACAGCAGCCGCGTCTTGGTCGGATCGACCGCCGTGACCCCGAGGCAAAAGCACACCGCCGAATTGGCGGCGGAGCCCCGCCCCTGGCACAGGATGCCCCGGCTGCGGGCGTAGCGCACGATGTCGTGCACGGTGAGGAAGTACATCTCGTAGCGGCAGTGCGCGATGAGGTCGAGCTCCTTGGCGATCTGCGTGCGCACGGTTTCCGGCACGCCCATCGGGTAGCGGCCCTGGGCGCCCTGCTCGGTGTACCAGGCCAGGGCTTCGCCCGGGGTCATGCCGGGCGGCACGGTTTCCTTCGGGTAACGGTAGCGGATCTCGTCGAGGCTGAAGGTGCAGCGCGCCGCCACGGCGAGCGTGGCCGCCAGCAGCGCGGGCGGGTAGATGGCGGCCAGCCGCATGCGCGCGCGCAGGTGCCGCTCGGCGTTGGGCTGCAGCGCGAAGCCGCATTCGGCCACGGGCCGCCCCAGGCGCACGGCGGTGACCACGTCCTGCAGGCGCTTGCGGCCGCGCACGTGCATGTGCACGTCGCCCGCCGCCACCAGCGGCAGGCCGAGCGTCTGCCCCACCTGCTCCAGCGTGGTCAGCCACAGGCTGTCGTCGGGGGCCAAAGGTTGCTCCACGGACAGCCAGGGGGCGATGCCCCATGGGCTCAATTGGGCCAATGCCCTAGAAAAACATGCCTCGATAGCTATCAAATCAGTAGCACCCAGGCGGTCGCGGCGCGGCGCCAGCAGCACCTCGCAGCCGCGCAGCAGCGCGAAGTCGGTGCCGGCGTGCAGGCGGTATTCGCCCTTGGGGGCTGCTTGGCGCGCGGCGGTGATGAACTCGCACAGGTTGCCCCAGCCCTCGGCGTCGCGCGCCAGCGCCACCAGGCGCAGATCGCCCCAGGCGAACTCGCTGCCCACGATGAGTTTCAGGCCGAGCCGCTTGGCCACGGTGTGCGCCCGCACCACGCCGGCCACCGAGCATTCGTCGGTGATCGCCAGCGCCGCGTAGCCCAGCTCCGCCGCGCGCTGCACCAGTTCGGCGGGGTGCGAGGCGCCGCGCTGGAAGCTGAAGTTGGTGAGGCAATGCAGCTCGGCATAGTCCGGCAGGGCATGCGTGGGCCGGGTCGGTGGCCCACCCGGGGATGGGAAGGCGGTGACGCCGCTCATCCGAACACCCCGTGCAGGAACCACTCGTGCCGGCCTGCCTCGCGCGTCCCCGCCCATTGCCGAAAGATCCACACCGTGCCCACGGTGTCGTTGTGGGCCACGAAATAGTCGCGCCGCTCCAGGTGCTGCGAGGCGTCCCACCAACCGCCATCGAAGCGGTGGGGACCGGCCAGCAGGCGCAGCGGGCCGTGCCACAGCGGGCGGCTGCCCTGCAAGACCAGGCGCTGGGGCGGGCGCAGCAGCCAGCCGGGCCACAGCGCGGCATCGGCGGCCACGGCGGCGGGCCGGGAATCGCGGTGGTCGGCAGTGCTGGCGCTGCTGCCAGCACTGCCTGCGCCGCCGTCGCGGCGGGCCGGCGCCGTGGCACGGCCATCGTCCGCCCTGCCCGCCCCCGCCGTGGTCGCGGCCCCCCCTCCAGAGCGTGCCCGGGGGGAGCGCGTGCCGGCGGGCCCCGGCACCGGTGCGGCCTGGCCCGCGGCCGGCTCCCAGCGCAGCATGCATTCCGGCCGGTGGTCCGCCTGCAGCACGGCCACCTGCACCTGCTGCGCACCGAGCCGGGCCGAGACCCGCTCCACCCACTGGTGCCAGGGCTCTCCCTGCGCGCGCCGTGCGTCTTCGGGGCTGGGCGGCAGCAGGCTGGCGCTGGCCTCGGCCCAGGGACGGGTGTCGGTGCCGCTCAGGGTGATCCGGTTCACCGGCGCGGCCAGGCGCTGGCGGCCCAGGTGCTCGGCGAGCAGGCGGCGCAGATGGGCCAGGTCCTGCGTGGGCTCGGCCGTGCGCACCGTCAGGCTTTGCTGGGCTGGCAGGTCCACGCCGTCGATGCGGCGCAGGTCGTGGCGCCAGGCCAGCTCCAGCGCCAGCACGCCCTGCTGGCGCGCCTGCAGCCAGCCGTGCAGCACCCCGAGCAGCCGGTTGGCGGACCACAGCAAGGTGCCGGCCGATTCGGCCAGCGCGGGCAGCTCGGCCGACAGCGAAAAGCGCTCGGGCAGCTCGATCCAGGGCAAGGGATGGGGCACGTCGCCAAAGGCCTGGTCCAGCGCCCGCAGGGCATCGGCCCCGAACCGGCGGGCCACGCCCGCCCGCGGCAAGGCCCGCAGCGCGCCCAGCGTGCGGCAGCCCATGCGCTCCAGGCTGGCGGCGTGCGGGCGCAGGGCGGCCAGGGTGCGCAAGGGCAGGTCGTGCGGCAACCGGCGCGGCGGGCGATGCGGAGGGTCGGCTTGGGCCAGCCGCAGCAGGGCCAGGGCTTCGAAGGCCGTGGCGCCTTGGGCCAGTGCCGTGTCGCCGCCGGAGGGCTGTGGCAGGCGGCGGGCGGCGGCCTTGTCCTTTTCTGGTCCTGGTCCTGGTCCTGGTTCTGGTTCTGGTTCTGGCCCTTGCCTTGGCCGTCCGGACGCTGGGGTTTCCTGCGCTTCGGCAGGCCCTGCCCGCTCGCCCTGCCCGCTGAAGGCCGGGCGGTGCTGGCGGATCAGCGAAAGCAGCCGGGCCCGGCCGCCCCAGAGGCGCTCGGTGCTGGCCACCTCCAGCAGCAGGGCTTCGTCGAGCAGCGCCACCCGGGGCGTGAAGCGCAGCGCCCACCAGCCCGCCGAGGCGGCCGGCGCGCCGGGCGGCAGCTCATCCAGCGACGAAGGCACGGCGATCCAGTGCATGGACCCGCTCCTGATGGACCGCCACCCCCTGTGGCGCGCCAGGCCGCTGTGCAGCCGGCACTGAGGCATCGCCCGGAAACCGGCGCGCCTTCAACGCCCGCATCGCCGCCAGCACGGCGGACAGCGCGGACGCATGCGCGCATACCGGCACCGGCTGCATCAACGGCGGCCCGCGCCGCTTGAGAACATGCACCTGAAGCACGCCGGGCGCCCTGCCCCCGTCCGGCCATCCCGGGACTTGCGCCGGAGCCGGCAGCCCCGGCGCGTGCCCCAGCGCTGGCGAACCTTCTGCCCCCTGAATCCCCTGGATCGCTGGAACGCCCTGCACCACCCACAGCCGCAGCGGCGCGGGCGAGGCTTGCTGGCGAAGGTCCTGCGGGCGGAACACCCAGAGCAGCGCCGCCTGCTGGGCCGCGGCCAGCTGCAGGCGGCGCAGCGCTTCGGGCGGCGCCTGGGGCAGCCAGGCCAACACGGCCAGCACGTCGCGGCAGCGCAGGGCCTGCTCGCTGGCCCAGGCGGCCGACTGGTCGTGCCGCGAAGGCAGGGGGCGCACGCGGCACAGCCGGTCGGCCGGCAGGCCCGCGGCCTGCAGCGCGGGAGCGAAGGGCTCGGCGGGCGGTGCCACCAGCACCACCTGCCCGCCCCGCTGCGCCACCGCCCGGGCGAGCGCCGGCAGCACCAGAGGCCACTCGGCCCCGCCCTGCGGCGGCTGCAGCACCTCGGTCATGGCCCCCAGGGGCCATCCCCCACCGGGCAGCGCCGCATCCAGCAGCGCATGGCCGGAAGGCTGCACGCGCCCGTTCTGCGCCGTGAGCGCATCGCCCTGCCACACGCCGGGCAGTTCCAGGCGGGCAGCGCTTTCCCTGCGGGCGGCGGCGTCCGGCGGGAGGGAGGCAAGGGCAAGGCGGGACATGGGGTGGGCATCGAAGACTGTTTAAATATACAGTATTCAAATCCGTTGCGGCCCAGCGCCATCCGCAGATACCGCCCCATGAAAAAAGCCTGCGGGCACGCAGGCCGGCAGGCTTTGGCAGGTTCGGCCCCGGGCGCCAGGGCGGCGGCCGGAATTGAGGAACCTGGGGAAAAGGAGCTAAAGGGAAGCGCCCTCTCACTTCTTGTAGTTGGCCAGGCCTTCCACGATTTCCTGGTGGGCGGCCTCGATGCCTTCCCAGCCCAGCACCTTGACCCACTTGCCTTCTTCCAGGTCCTTGTAGTGCTCGAAGAAGTGGCTGATGGCCTTCAGGCGCATCGGGTTTACGTCGTCCACGGTCTTCCAGTTTTCGTACATCTTGAGGACCTTGGTGGTGGGCACGGCCAGCACCTTGCCATCGACGCCCGCTTCGTCTTCCATCTTCAGGATGCCGAGCGCGCGGCAAGGCACGACCACGCCGGGCAGCAGCGGATAGGGGGTGATCACCAGCACGTCCACCGGGTCGCCGTCGCCGCTCAGCGTTTGCGGCACGTAGCCGTAGTTGGAGGGGTAGTACATGGCCGTGGTCATGAAACGGTCCACGAAGATGGCGCCCGATTCCTTGTCCACCTCGTACTTGATGGGGTCCGAGTCCATGGGGATTTCGATGACCACATTGAAGGTTTCAGGGGTGTTCTTGCCAGGGGTGACGTTGTTGAGGGACATGGATCTCTGAAGGTTGAGGAGGTGATGGGCTCCGGCGGCCGCGGGGCCAGCCCGCACCGGGCCGGGGGTGGCGCGATTTTAGGCGCACGCCCGGCCGCGCTTGCCCGCGCGGGCCCTTGGCAGTAAATTGGCTGCGTTGGCCAATCGTCTCCGCCTGCTCGCGCGCAGGCCCCGGGGCACGAGGAAGCAACGCAGCGGAAGCACCACCGATGCGTTGTGTTTCCTTTCCGTGCAATCGACACCCCAAGGAGAAAGAGCATGGCGAACCCGGCAGCGTTGAACCCTCCCCTGATACTGGCCCTGATCTGCGGATTGATCGCGGTGGCCTACGGCCTATGGGCCCGCCGCTGGATCCTTTCCAAGGACCCGGGCAACCCCCGCATGCAGGAGATCGCCGGCGCCATCCAGGCCGGCGCGGCCGCCTACCTGGCGCGCCAGTACCGCACCATCGCCATCGTGGGCGTGGTGCTGGCCGTGCTCATCGGCCTGTTCCTCGATGCCATGACGGCCGGGGGCTTCGTGGCCGGCGCGGTGCTGTCGGGCGCCTGCGGCTTCATCGGCATGAACGTGTCGGTGCGCGCCAACGTGCGCACCGCCCAGGCCGCCACGCAGGGCATGGGCCCGGCGCTGGACGTGGCCTTTCGCGGCGGCGCCATCACCGGCATGCTGGTGGTGGGCCTGGGGCTTTTGGGCGTGACCGGCTTTTGCTGGCTGCTGGTGGGACGCGGGCAGTTCACGCCCACGGCCGATCTGGCGGCGCTGCTCAACCCGCTGATCGGCTTTGCCTTCGGCTCCTCGCTGATCTCGATCTTCGCGCGGCTGGGCGGCGGCATCTTCACCAAGGGCGCGGACGTGGGGGCCGACCTGGTGGGCAAGGTGGAGGCCGGCATTCCCGAGGACGACCCGCGCAACCCCGTCGTGATCGCCGACAACGTGGGCGACAACGTGGGCGACTGCGCCGGCATGGCCGCCGACCTGTTCGAGACCTACGCCGTCACGCTGATCGCCACCATGGTGCTGGGCGCCCTCATGGTGACGGCCGCGCCGGTGGCCGCGGTGACCTACCCGCTGGCGCTGGGTGCGGTGTCCATCCTCGCGTCCATCGTGGGCTGCTTTTTCGTCAAGGCCTCGCCCGGCATGAAGAACGTGATGCCGGCGCTGTACAAGGGCCTGGCGATCGCGGGCGTGATCTCGCTGGTGGCCTTCTGGTTCGTCACCGCCTGGCTGGTGCCGGACAACGCCATCGCGGCCAGCGGCAGCCAGATGCGGCTCTTCGGCGCCTGCGCGACGGGCCTGGTGCTCACGGCCGCGCTGGTGTGGATCACCGAGTTCTACACCGGCACGCAGTATTCGCCCGTGCAGCACATCGCACAGGCCTCCACCACAGGGCACGGCACCAACATCATCGCGGGGCTGGGCGTGTCGATGCGCTCGACCGCCTGGCCGGTGCTGTGCGTGTGCCTGGCCATCCTGGTGTCGTATGCGCTCGCGGGCCTGTACGGAGTGGCGGTGGCGGCCACGGCCATGCTCAGCATGGCGGGCATCGTCGTGGCGCTGGATGCCTACGGCCCCATCACCGACAACGCCGGCGGCATCGCCGAGATGGCCGAAATGCCCGCCAGCGTGCGCGAGATCACCGACCCGCTGGACGCCGTGGGCAACACCACCAAGGCCGTCACCAAGGGCTACGCCATCGGCTCGGCGGGGCTGGCGGCGCTGGTGCTGTTCGCCGACTACACGCACAAGCTCTCGGCCTATGGCCAGGCCATCCGCTTCGACCTGTCGGACCCGATGGTGATCGTGGGCCTGTTCATCGGCGGGCTCATCCCCTACCTGTTCGGCGCCATGGCGATGGAGGCCGTGGGCCGCGCGGCGGGCGCGGTGGTGGTCGAGGTGCGCCGCCAATTCCAGACCATCCCCGGCATCATGGACGGCACGGGCAAGCCCGAGTATGGCAAGGCCGTGGACATGCTGACCACCGCCGCCATCAAGGAGATGGTGGTCCCCAGCCTGCTGCCGGTGGTGGTGCCCATCGCCGTGGGCCTGCTGCTGGGACCGAAGGCGCTGGGCGGGCTGCTGATGGGCACCATCGTGACCGGCCTGTTCGTGGCGATCAGCATGTGCACCGGCGGCGGCGCCTGGGACAACGCCAAGAAATACATCGAGGACGGCCACCACGGCGGCAAGGGCAGCGAGGCGCACAAGGCCGCCGTCACCGGTGACACCGTGGGCGACCCCTACAAGGACACGGCCGGCCCGGCGGTGAACCCGCTCATCAAGATCATCAACATCGTGGCGCTGCTGATCGTGCCGCTGGTGGTGCGGTTTCACGGGGGGTGAGCCCGCCCCGGCACGGGCAGCGGCCTGGAGCCCAGCGGCTTGGGGCCTATTGCCCGTTCACCAGCAGGCGCGTCGCCTCCGACGTCTTGACGCCGTTGGCATTGGCCGTGCGCACGACCAGACCCTTGTACCGGCCCGAGGCGACCAGCCAGGTGTAGCTGACGTTGGACGTCGTCGCGCCGCCGGTCACCTCGATCTTGACCTTGCAGGCGGGAAACGTCCCGGCCAGCACGCTGACCGACTCTGTGGAATAGGTGGTGATGCTGGTCTGCGCCAGCGCGGGCTGCGTGGTCCCGCCGCTTTCCGTCGTGGTGGAATAACTGGCCGCGTAGGCCGTGTCCAAGGCAGGGTTCAGCGGTGCACCCGTATAGGCGTAGGGCGTGAAATAGCTGCTGGCCGTGGTGGTCGTGCCCTGAAAGAGATTGGAGACGGTCAAACCGTAGGTCTGCCGCACGTCACCGACAACGCTTGAATAATTGTTTTCGGTCGTGGTCATGACGCTGCCGCCGAAGGATCCATTAACGGCGGCGTTGCTGTAAGTGGTGGTATTGACCTGGTTCACCAGGAATAGCCCGGTCCTGCCGCGAAAGCTCGCGCCATTCGACGTGGCGAATCTGCGTTGCTGGGTGGAAATGACCGTGGTGCCGTCGGTGTAATACACGTTGGCGTCGATCTGGGCGGTATTGCCGGCCACCGTGAGGACATGGCCGTCCTCGCCGCAATCGCTGGCGACGGTCGAAGGGGTGGTGGGCGTTGCGGGTGCCGTATCGCCTGGGGCGGGCGTCACGGGGGTGGTGCCACCCGTGGTGCCGGTGCTGCTGTCGCCACCCCCTCCGCCTCCGCAGGCCGATAAAACGCACAGGGCGATGACCCCGAATACCTTGGTGGTGGTTTTGGAAATTCCGAAAGAGCCAGAGATGTTGGAAAGATTTTTGGTTTCTGGACGATTCATGGTTGCGCGCAGGTTTTGGAAAGGCCCGTAGCCTATGCGAGGCGCAACCAATGACTGGAGCAATTTCACTCAGTTACATCTGCATGCCATTCAGCGCAACAAAACCCACACGCCATTGAAATCAATTGGCAATTTCTCTAAAAATGCATTAGTGCTTCTATTTTTTTACTTGGCATGGCGTATGTCCACCGAATAGAAAATCGCAACTTTTTATAAAAAGAAACCAAACGGCGCGTCAGGCAGCCGTGCCTTGCCCGTGCGGGCGCAGGCGCACCGGGCCCGAGCGCGCCTCGATGGCTGCCTGCACCTCGCGCCGCAAGCCCATCGCAAAGCCCAGCTCGGCCGCCACGAACAGCGGGCCGACGAGCAGGCCCACCAGGTCGTCCACGAATGCCGGCTTGCGGCCTTCGTAGTAGTGGCCCACGAACTGGATGACCCAGCCCACCACGAACAGCCCCAGCCCCGCGCCCAGCCACAGCGCCGTGGATTGCGCGGCCAGCCATTGGCCCACGGCCAGCATGGCGGCGAGCGCCAGCGCCATGGTCACGCCGTAGCGCACATCGAGCCGAAAATAAAAGACGCACGCGGCCAGCGCGGCCAGCAGCGCGAGCGACACGGGCAGCCCGCCCAGCATCGCTGCGGGGCGAGACAGCAGCACCGTCACGGCCAGCATGATCATGGGCACGCCGATGAAATGGGTGTGGATGTTGCGCGGGTCGCGGTGGTAGTCGGCATAGCCCGACAGGTGGTCGATCAGGGTTTTCATAGGGTGTCTCCGGGGTCTGTGCGTCGCCGCTGCGCGGAATAATCGCGCCAGTGCGGCCAGGGCGTCTGTCGGCCAGCCGACACAACGCGCCACGGCTGGAGCCCGCGAACACGCTCCGGGCGCCGCCCTCCTTCTCTTTCATGACCTCCCCCGCCGACCACCTGCCCACCCTGCGCTCCGGCCGCTGGTTCGCCGCGCTGCCCGCCGATCTGGCGCAGGCCTTGATGGCGCGGGCCGAGCTGCGGTCGCTGGCCCCGGCGCAGGCCCTGTTTCTGCGCGGCGACGCCCCCTGCGGGCTCTATGCCGTGGTGCGCGGCGCCATCGACATCTCGGGCGTGGGCGGCCAGAGCGACAAGGCGCGCGCCTCGCTGCTCACGCGGCTGGAGGCGCCGGCCTGGTTCGGCGAGATCGCGCTGTTCGACGGCTCGGTGCGCACGCACGATGCGCACGCCGCCACCCAGGCCACGCTGCTGCACGTGCCCCAGGAGCTGCTGCTGGCCCACCTGGCGCGGCACCCGCAGCACTGGCATGCGCTGGCCCTGCTGTTGACCGACAAGCTGCGCACCTCGCTGGTCGCCATGGAAGAGATGGCCCTCCTGCCCGCGCCGCAGCGGGTGGCGCGGCGGCTGGCGCTGATGGCCGAAGGCTACGGCCAATGGACGGACGCGGGCCGGTCGCGGCGCGTGATCGCCCTGTCGCAGGAGGAGCTGTCGCTGATGCTGGCGTTGTCGCGCCAGACCATCAACCAGATCCTGAAAGACCTGCAGGCGCGCGGCCTGCTGCAGGTGCACCGCGGGGAGATCGAGGTGTGCGACCTGCCGGCGCTGCGCGCGGCGGGCGGCTGAGCGCAGGCCCCTCGACCGCTGCCAGCGTGCGGGCTTCGCGGGCGCCGCCCGGGCCCTGCTGGCGCACAATCCGCCCATGCAGCTCCACTACATCGCCAACGCGCCCGTGGCCTCGTCCTCCGGCCGCACCATCGCCGTGATCGACCCCTCCGACGGCCAGCCCTTCGACGAGATCCAGCGCGGCACCGAGGAGGACATCGACGCGGCGGTCCACGCGGCGCGACAGTGCCACGAGGCCGTGTGGCGCAAGCTGGCGCCGGCCGAGCGGGGCCGCCTGCTGATGCGGCTGTCGGTGCTGGTGTCCGAGCATGCCGAGGAACTGGCCGCCATCGAGCAGCGCGACTGCGGCAAGCCCACCAAGCAGGCCCGGGCCGATGCGCAGGCGCTGGCGCGCTACTTCGAGTTCTATGCCGGCGCCTGCGACAAGCTGCACGGCGAGACCCTCCCCTACCTGGACGGCTACAGCGTGCTCACCTGGCGCGAGCCGCACGGCGTGACCGGGCACATCGTGCCGTGGAACTACCCGATGCAGATCTTCGGGCGCTGCGTGGGCGGCGCGCTGGCGGCGGGCAACGTGTGCGTGGTCAAGCCGGCCGAGGACGCCTGCCTTTCGCTGCTGCGCGTGGCACAGCTGGCCGCGCAGGCGGGCTTTCCGGCGGGGGCCATCAACATCGTCACCGGCTACGGCCACGAGGCGGGCGACGCGCTGGCCCGCCACCCGGGCATCGACCACATCAGCTTCACCGGCAGCCCGCGCATCGGCACGCTGATCCAGCAGGCGGCGGCGGAGCGGCACTGCCCCGTCACGCTGGAGCTGGGCGGCAAGAGCCCGCAGGTGATCTTCGCCGACGCCGACCTGGATGCGGCGGTGCCGGTGGTCATCAACGCCATCGTGCAGAACGCCGGGCAGACCTGCTCGGCCGGCTCGCGCGTGCTGATCGACTCGCTCATCTACGAGCCGCTGCTGGAGCGCCTGGGCCGCGCCTTCGAGGCCCTGCGCGTGGGCCCCGCGGCGATGGACCTGGACGTGGGTCCGCTCATCCGCCAGAGCCAGCAGCAGCGCGTGTGGGACTTCCTCTCCGATGCCCAGGTGGCCGGCATCCCGCTGGTGGCGCAGGGCACGGTGGTGGACGAGGCGCCCGAGACGGGCTTCTACCAGGCCCCCACGCTGCTGCGCGACGTGCCGGTGGACCACCGCCTGGCGCAGGAAGAGGTGTTCGGCCCGGTGCTCTCGGCCATGGCCTTCGAGGACGAGGACCACGCGGTGGAGCTGGCCAACGCCACGCGCTTCGGCCTGGTGGCGGGTGTGTGGACGCGCGACGGCGCGCGCCAGTTCCGCATGGCGCGGCGCATCGCCAGCGGCCAGGTCTTCATCAACAACTACGGCGCGGGCGGCGGGGTGGAACTGCCCTTCGGTGGCGTGAAATCGAGCGGCCACGGGCGCGAAAAGGGCTTCGAGGCGCTGTACGGATTCACCACCCTCAAGACGGTGGCGATCCGCCACGGGTAGCGATTGCTATTAAATATATAGCATCATGCCCTAGTGGATATTGTGCTGGAGGCCTTTTTGGCCTCCAGCCCCCTGGATCAGCCCAGCGCGGTGTCCAGGATCATCATGATCACGAAGCCGATCATCAGCCCGCCCGTAGCCCAGGCTTCGTGTCCCTTGCGGTGCGACTCGGGAATGATCTCGTGGCTGATGACGAACAGCATCGCCCCGGCCGCAAAGCCCAGGCCCCACGGCAGCAGGTGAGAGGAAAAGCCGATGACCGTGGCGCCCAGCACCGCGCCCAGCGGCTCCACCAGGCCTGACGCCATGCCCAGCGCCACGGCCAGCCAGCGCTTGTAGCCGGCGGCCAGGAGGGCCACGGCCACCACCAGGCCCTCGGGCACGTCCTGGATGGCGATGCCGGCCGTGAGCGTGCCGGCGCGCAGCGCGTCGGCCCCGCCGTAGGCCACGCCGATGGCCAGGCCCTCGGGCAGGTTGTGCAGCGCGATCGCGAAGACGAACAGCCAGGTGCGCCGCAGCGTGCGAGGCGACGGGCCGCCCTCCACGCCCTTGATGAAATGCTCGTGCGGCAGCAGCCGCTCCATGACCAGCAACGCGAGTCCGCCCAGCAGGATGGAGGTGCCGATGATGCCGCCCGCGCCCCAGGCCCCCGCGCCCGCCGACTGGGCCGCGGCAATGCCGGGAATGATGAGCGAGAACGAGCAGGCGGCCAGCATCACCCCGGCGCCGAAGCCGAACAGCGTGTCCTGCACCCGCTCGGACAGCCGCTGCGAGAACACCACCGGCAGCGTGCCCAGCGCGGTCGCCAGGGCCGCCACCAGCCCCCCGTGCCAGGCCTGCTCCACGCGCGGGTTGTCGGCCAGGAATTGGAAGAACTGCCGGCCCAGCACCAGGACGCCGGCCAGCACGATGGCCACCCCCATCCATCTGCGCATGCGCCAGCCGGTGCGTCCGGTGAGTGTGTCGTCAGCGTTCATGTGCAAGGCCCTGGTCGGAGGGTGGATCGATGGATCGAAAACGGGGAGCGCCGTCAGAACGAAGAATCGCTGCGGCCCTCGCCTGGCGTCAACCGCGGGCCTTCGCGTAGCGGCGGGCCACTTCGGCCCAGTCCACGACGTTATAGAACGCGGCGATGTATTCCGGGCGGCGGTTTTGGTACTTCAGGTAGTAGGCGTGCTCCCACACGTCCAGGCCCAGGATGGGCGTGTTGCCCGACAGCAGGCCTGCCATGAGCGGGCTGTCCTGGTTGCCGCTGCTCTCCACCGCGAGCTGGCCGCCGGGCGTGACGGACAGCCAGGCCCAGCCGCTGCCGAAGCGCGTGAGCGCGGCCTTGGTGAAGGCCTCCTTGAAGGCGTCGAACCCGCCCAACTCCGCATCGATGGCCTGCGCCAGCGCGCCGGAGGGCTGCCCGCCGCCGCCCTGGCCCGCTGGCGCCATCACGGTCCAGAACAGGCTGTGGTTGGCATGCCCGCCACCGTTGTTGCGCACAGGCGCCTGCAGCTTCTCGGGCAGCGTCTGCACCTGGGCCACCAGCGCCTCGATGGACAGGTCGGCCTGCGGCGTGCCTTCCAGCGCGGCATTCAGGTTGTTGACGTAGGTCTGGTGGTGCTTGGTGTGGTGGATTTCCATGGTCTGCGCATCGATGTGGGGTTCGAGCGCGTCGTAGGCATAGGGCAGAGCGGGAAGCGTATGGGGCATGGTTTTCACTTTCTAAAAAGGGAGCGGAAACGGGTGACCGGGCGACCGGGGAACGGTCTTTGGACGGTGGTCTTCACAGAAAACCCCGTTTTTGGAAATGATAATTATTTTCATTCACCACGATGATGGCACGGTTTTGCGCAGGGTTTTGTGGGATTTGCGCCTGCATACACGCGCCGCGCCGTGGCGACGCTCTTTTTCCACCGGGTGGAAACCCTGAATATTCCCCCTGCCGTTCCCCCGCAGAATGTTCGGGTCCCAAAGCGCACGGCGTTCACGCTGGCCTTTTCGGGAGGGAGCGTTACATCGTCCAGGACGATCCATAAAACAAAGGAGGGTTGCGATGAAAAGCACGTCAGTTCCACCCGCGCCGTCGGCCGCCACCAGCACCTGCGCCGGCACACCCATCACCTTGCCCCCGACCTTGCCGCCCAGCCCCTGCTGCTGCGACAGCGATCCGGTGGCCGGGCTCCAACAGCTGTTCGTGGACTATTTCCAGGGCAAGGGCATGGCGGCGGGCCGCGACCCGGCCACGCGGCCTGTGTTCCTGCGCCTGCACGGCGTGGCGCATGGCCAGTTCACCATCGATCCGAACCTGTCGCCCGAGTTGCGGGTCGGCGTGTTCGGACAGGCGCCGCAGTACCCGGTGTGGGTGCGCTTCTCGGCCGACGTGCAGCCCGGCAACCCCGACCTCAAGGGCACCACGGGCATCGCGATCAAGCTGTTCGGGGTGCAGGGGCGCAAGCTGCTGGAGCCCGATCAGGACGCAACCACGCACGACTTCATCCTGCAGAACCACGACGTGTTCTTCACCGACACCGCGCGGGACATGTGCGAGTTCACCTGCGAATCGCTGCACGGCCGGGGCGATGCCTACCTGAAGGCGCACCCCGTCACCGCGCAGATCCTGAACGACATGGAAAAGACGGTGGACTCCGTGCTGGCCACCGACTACTGGAGCGTGCTGCCCTCCTGCTTCGGCCAGGGCCGCTTCGTCAAATACAAGATCGAGCCGGTGCAGGCGCCGCCGGCCGACGCGCCGCCGGACTTCGACGACCCGTTCTACCTGCGGGCCGACCTGCATGCCCGCCTGCGCAAAGGCCCGGCGCGTTTTCGCTTCCTGGTGCAGTTCCAGACCAACGACCATGACATGCCGCTCGACGCCGCCACGGTGCGCTGGAGCGAGCAGGCCAGCGTGCCGATCGAGGTCGGCATCCTGGAGCTGCCCCAGCAGGACCTGGACGCCCGGGGCCAGTCGGGCTACGGCGAAAACCTGGCCTACAACCCCTGGCATGCCCTGCCCGAGCACATGCCCATGGGCAGCATCGCCGAGGCGCGCAAGGCCGTGTACCGGGCCTCGTCCGAAAACCGCCGCAACGTGAACGGCGTGCCGCTGGGCGAGCCCGTGGTGCCCCGTCCGGCGCAGTACGCGCCCGGCGTGGACTACCCCGCCGCGAAGGACACGCACATCGTGCGCGCCGCCATCCACCCGGCCATCGGCATCGCCCGGGTGGGCAACAGCGAGACAGCGTTCTATCTGGGCCCTCAGGTGGTGAACCCGCCGCCGCAGCCCCAGGGCTTTTACCGCGATGCCACCGGCGCGCTCAAGCGCGAGGCCGCGCAGTTCCGCATCTACGGCTACAACGCCGCGGGCGACGTGGTGCGCGAGCTGACCGCCGACTGGGCCGACATCGAATGGTCCGTGCACGTCGCCAACAGCAAGGCGGCCTGGTACCAGTGGCAGATCGCGCTCGACATTCCGGAGGCGGCCAAAACCCAGCTGCCGCTGCGCAATGCCAAGAACGCCGCGCGCGACACGCTGGTCATCGACGCGGGCGTGCAGCGCATCGCGGGCCGCAACGCGGCGCCGGTGCCCTGCACCGGGCAGTTCACCGGCGTGCCGGTCAAGATCGGCGAGCTGCAGACCGACGCCAGCGGCCGGCTGGTGTTCCTGCCCGGCCACGGCGTCTCGGCCTCGCCCACGGGCAGCCCGATCTTCAATCCGGCCGACGGCGACTCGTTCATCAACGCCGACGGCTGGTACGACGACACCTGCGACGGCCCGGTCTCGGCCACGGTGCGCATCGAGGGCCAGGAGATTCCTGTGGAATCCGCCTGGGTGGTGACCGCCCCGCCCAACTACGCACCGCAGGTCAAGACCCAGCGCACGCTGTACGACCTGCTGCAGGACCTGTACGTGCAGGCCGGCTGGCTGCCCGCGCCGGCCACGATCTCGTTCGCCGACGACGTGTACCCCATCCTGCAGCGCCTGTCGGGCCTGCAATGGGTGAACCAGGGCTTCGCCACCCTGTTCGGCCACCAGGGGCAGTACGACTTCGAGAACCCCGCGCTGATCGAGCGGCTCTCCGCCCTGCCCCCCGCAGGCGGCTATGACCCCAACGCCGAACTGCGCCGGCAGGTGTTCAACAGCTTCCGCCCCCCCAGCCCACCGGACGGCAACCAGATGCCCTGGCCCTGGCTGTACGGCGATGCGATGACGGTGCCCGCAGGCCAGAGCCCGCGCCAGAACGCCAGCATCAGCCAGACGCAGAGCAATGTGCTGGCGCGCTGGGTGCAGGGCGACTTCGTCTCCGACTGGGATGCCGGCCGCCAGCTGCTGGCCAGCATCGACGCGGTGCCGCTCGCGCAGCAGCCCGCCACGCTGGACCGGGCGGCGCTGGAGTTCTGCCTGGCCGACGCCTTCCACCCCGGCTGCGAAATGACCTGGCCCATGCGCCATCTGACGCTGTACAGCCGCCCGTTCCGCATCCGCCAGCGTCCGGCGGGCACGGCCGAGCCCAGCTATGGGCCCACGCTCGACCAGGCCACCGCGCTGTCGGCCCAGGGGCCGCTGTATGCCCAGGGGCCCGGCGACATCAACCGCTGGATGGGCCTGCCCTGGCAGGCCGACACGGCCTACTGCCGGGCGGGGTACGACACCGCCTACGACCCCTTCGCGCCCACCTTCTGGCCGGCCCGCGTGCCCAACCACGTGCTGACGGCCGAGGACTACGCCATCGTCGTGGACCCGCAGCAGCCCATGGCCCGGCGCATCGAAGCGTTCTCCAACCGCACCAGCTGGAACAAGCCGCTGCACGGCACCACGGCCGGGCAGATGGAAGAAATGGTGCGCATCTTCGGATCGATGGGGCTCGTGGAAGTGCGCCCGGGCGTGCCGGACGATCCGGCCTTCCCGGCGCAGATGATGGTGGCGTCGTACGGCCCCGATGTCTCGGCCGGCGACGCCGCCAGCCTCAGCGACGCCGCGCTGGCCGCGCAGACCCGCCTGCTGGGCGCCGCCGCCGTCGAAAGCGACGCGGCCGATGCCACCGCCCCCATCCACCCGAAGGCGCGCCCGCTGCCGCACGGCGCCAATTTCGGCTCGCACGCCGAAGCCCGGAACGCGCCGCTGCCGGTGCGCCGCCGGCCGCCGGGCGGCTGAGCGCGTGCCCCGCCTGGAAACCGCGCAGGCGTTCGACGTGGCCATCGCTGGCGGTGGCCCTGCCGGCGCGGCCTGTGCCATTCCCCTGGCCCGCGCCGGCCTGCGCGTGCTGCTGGCCGACGGCGGCGGCGATCGGGCCTTTCGCATCGGCGAGGGCCTGCCGCCACCCGTGCGCAGCCTGCTGGGGGAGCTTGGCGTACTCGACCGCGTGCTGGCGGACGGCCACCGCCCCAGCTACGGCACCCTCGCCTATTGGGGCGGACTGGCCGGCCACGCCAACGACACCCTGCGCCAGCTGCATGGCAATGGCTTGCAGCTGGACCGCGTGCGCTTCGACGCCACGCTGCGGGCCGCCGCCAGCGAGGCGGGCTGCACGGTCGCGCTTTCCACCCACCTGCAGTGCGACGATGCGCAAGGCGCCGACCCCGCCGGCAGCAACGGCACCGCCTCGGCGGACCCGCAGGAGGCATCCGGCCCGTTGCACCGGCTGCAGCTGCGCCGCGCGGGCGAATCCCTGTCGCACGTGACGGCGCACTGGCTGATCGACGCCAGCGGCCGCATGGCCACCCAAGCCTGCCGGCTGGGCGCGCGCCGCCGCCACTACGACCGGCTGCTGGCCTTCTACCAGCGCCTGCGCACCGACAGCCGCACCGACCTGGACGGCCGCACCTGGGTCGAGGCGGTCGAATACGGATGGTGGTACAGCGTGCTGCTGCCCAGTGGCGAGCGCGTGGTGGCCTTCCTGGGCGATGCCGACCTGCTGGACCGCCGCACCCTGCTGAACGACGATGGCCTGTGGCAGCACCTGCAGCACACCACCCACCTGGGCGCGCTGTGCGCCGAGCACGGCTATCGCCCCCACGGCGCGGTGCAGGGCGCCGATGCCTGCAGCGCCGAACTTGACTGCGCGGCCGGCGAGGGCTGGCTGGCGGTGGGCGACGCCGCCCTCGCCTTCGACCCGCTGTCGTCCAAGGGCATCGGCAACGCGCTCTATACCGGCATGCGCGCGGCACAGGCGGTGCTGGCGCACGGGGCGGGCGACCTGCAGGCGCCGCAGCGCTATGCCGACCACCTGCGGGACATCCACCGGGTGTACCGCAAGCAGCTGCAGGGCTTCTACGCGATGGAAACGCGCTGGCCCGGTTCCGCCTTCTGGGCGCGCCGGCAGGCGGGCCACCCTGTCGCGCAGGGGGCAGTGCCGGGCACGCCGGGCGGCAAAGCGGTGGCTACACTGCCTTGGCCGCCCGCGCAGCCGACGGCCACCGGCCGCGAGAACCCATCCAACGGAATCCCGCCACCGCCCTGGTGAAAATTGCGCAGGCAGCTATCGAAAACATAGCGCCATCGGAGGCTTCATGCGCGTGCAAGGCAAATCCATCATCGTCACCGGCGCCGGCAACGGCATCGGCGAAGGCATCGCCAAGCGGCTCGCGGCCGAGGGCGGCCGGGTCATCGTCAACGACATCCAGGCCACCGGGGGCCAGCGCGTGGCGGCCGAGATCCGCGCGGCGGGCGGCACGGCGGACTTCTTCGCCGCCGACGTCACCCGCTCTGCGGACATGAAAGCCCTGGTGGACGAGGCCGTGCGCCTGCATGGCCGGCTCGACGTGGTCGTGAACAACGCCGGCTGGACGCACCGCAACCGCCCCATGCTGGAGGTGAGCGAGGAAGAGTTCGACAAGGTGTATGCCATCAACGTCAAAAGCCTCTACCTCTCGGCCATTCACGCCGTGCCGGCCATGCGCGCCAACCTGGGCACGGCGGGCGGCAGCTTCATCAACATCGCCTCCACCGCCGGCCTGCGGCCCCGCCCGGGCCTCACCTGGTACAACGGGTCGAAGGGCGCGGTCATCACCACCAGCAAGTCGATGGCGGCCGAACTGGGCCCCGACAACATCCGCGTGAACTGCATCAACCCCGTGTTCAACCCCGATACGGGCCTGGCCGCCGAGTTCGCCGGCGGGCCGGTGGACGACGCGCGCCGCGCCCAATTTCTCGCCTCGATTCCACTGGGGCGTTTTTCCACCGCGCTCGACGTGGCCAACGCGGCGCTGTACCTGGCCAGCGACGAAGCGGCCTTCGTGAGCGGCGTGTGCATCGAAGTGGATGGCGCCCGCTGCGTCTGATCGCTGCCGGCCGACAGCGGCGCGGCCCATTGCGCCGATAACCCTACCGCACCCCATGCGGCAAAATCGGCCCATGGCTGAACGTGTCATCCCCCTGGTGGACCAGCGCATCGCTGCGCTGCGCCCCGCCGTGCCGCAGGGCCTGTCCGGGATTCCATCGGGATGGCTGACCGACACGCTCGGTCGCCCGCTGCGGGACCTGCGCATCAGCGTGACCGACCGCTGCAACTTCCGCTGCGCGTACTGCATGCCCAAAGAGGTGTTTGACAAGGACTACCCCTATCTGCCGCACAGCGCGCTGCTCAGCTTCGAGGAAATCACCCGCCTGGCCCGCAGCTTCGTCGACCACGGCGTGCGCAAGATCCGGCTCACGGGCGGCGAGCCGCTGCTGCGCAAGCACCTCGAAAACCTCGTCGGCATGCTGGCGCAGCTGCGCATGCCGGACGGCACGGCGCCCGACCTCACGTTGACCACCAACGGCTCGCTGCTCGCGCGCAAGGCCCAGGCGCTCAAGGACGCCGGGCTGAACCGCCTCACGGTGAGCCTGGACAGTCTGCAGGACGCGGTGTTCCGGCACATGAACGATGTGGACTTTCCGGTGGCCGAGGTGCTGGCCGGCATCGACGCGGCACAGGCCGCGGGGTTCGCGCGCATCAAGGTCAACATGGTGGTCAAGCGCGGCACCAACGACCACGAGATCGTGCCCATGGCGCGGCACTTTCGCGGAACGGGCGTGACGCTGCGCTTCATCGAATACATGGACGTGGGCGCCACCAACGGCTGGCGAATGGACGAGGTGCTGCCATCCGCCGACGTGATCGCGCGGCTGCAGGCCCACCTGCCCCTGGTGCCCCTGCCCGAACAGGCCCCCGGGGAAACCGCGCGCCGCTGGGGCTACGCCGATGCCACCGGGCGCCACGACCCGGCGCTGGGCGAGGTGGGCGTGATCGGCAGCGTCACGCAAGCGTTTTGCGGCGACTGCAACCGCGCCCGCCTGTCGATGGAAGGCAGTCTCTACCTGTGCCTGTTCGCCACCCAGGGCTGGGACCTGCGCAGCCTGCTGCGCGGCGGTGCCACCGATGCCGACATCGCCGCCGCCATCGCCGGCATCTGGAACGGCCGCAGCGACCGCTATTCGGAGCTGCGCAGCAGCCTGCCTGCGGACACCGGCCAGGGCGCGCGGCGGGTGGAAATGAGCTACATCGGCGGCTGACGCATGGATGACGCCACCCGCATCACCGGGCTGGTGCTGGCCGGCGGCCAGGGCACGCGCATGGGCGGGCAGGACAAGGGACTGCAGCCCTTCCAGGGCGTTCCGCTGGCGCTGCATGCGCTGCAGCGGCTGCAGTCCCAGGTCGGCCCGCGGCTGGTCAGCGCCAACCGCCACCTTGACCGCTACGCCACCTTCGGCGTCCCGGTCGTGACCGATGCCGAGGCCGGCCACGCCGGGCCCCTGGCGGGATTTCTGGCCGGCCTGTCGCGCTGCGAAACCCCGTGGCTGCTCACCGTGCCCTGCGACACGCCGCTGTTTCCGCCCGATCTGGCCCGGCGCCTGATGGCGGCGGCCTGGGCCATGGACACGGCGGGCGGGCCTGTGGATCTGGCCATCGCCGCCGCGCCGCAATCCGATGGGCTGGCCGCCGATGCCCCCCACGCGGGCGAACCGGGCGCCGCGCCCCTGCGCACGCAGCCGGTGTTCTGCCTCCTGCGGGCCTCGCTGCGGGAGTCGCTCGCGCAATTCATGGTGGGCGGCGGCCGCAAGATCGGCGCCTGGATCGCCCAGCACCCGTGCGCCGTGGCCGCCTTCGACCAGCCCGGTGACGACCCGCTCGGCTTTTGCAACGCCAACACCCTGGCCGAACTGCACGCGCTCGAACGCGCGCTCGCCCCATGACCCCTGACCCCTTCCGGATCGACGTGCTCGGCACCGCGCACCTGCATGCCTACAAGGCCCTGCGCGACGAGGCGCTGCGCTGCGCGCCCGAGGCCTTCACCTCCGACCACGCCAGCGCGGTGCTGCGCCCGGCCCAGTCGTATGCCGAGCGC
This sequence comes from Acidovorax sp. BLS4, assembly GCF_032929295.1. Classification (NCBI taxonomy): domain Bacteria; kingdom Pseudomonadati; phylum Pseudomonadota; class Betaproteobacteria; order Burkholderiales; family Comamonadaceae; genus Acidovorax; species Acidovorax sp. BLS4. Next base: position 1,361,094 of record NZ_CP136797.1, on the reverse strand, counting down.
TTCGGCGCGCCCGCCACGGGCACCTTTTTCCTCGGGGCGTTCGCCGCGGACGGCCAGTTGCTTGGCAGCATCGGCTGCGAGCGCGAGGCCCGCCTGCAGCAGCGCCACTGCGCCAGCGTGGTGGGCATGATGGTGGCGCCGCGCGCGCAGCGCGGCGGCGTCGGGCGCGCGCTGGTGCACGCCTGCGTGCAGCTCGCCGAACAGGTGGCCGGGCTGGAACAGCTGGTGCTGACCGTCACCGCCGCCAACACCCACGTCGTGCGCCTGTACGAGCGCGCGGGCTTTCGCGCCTGGGGCCTGCTGCCGCGCGCGGTGGTCATCCAGGGCATCGGGCACGACAAGCTGCACATGGTGCGGTGGCTGCCGGCCTCCCCTCTTTTTTCTGCCGCATGAAGACCCTTGCACAGATCGCCGCCGGCCTGCCCGGCTACGACGCCCACGCCCTGGGTGCCGAGGCCGTCACCGCCTTCCTCGAACAACTGGTGCAGCCGGTGGCCGGCACCGAAACCGTGGCGCTGTCCGCGGCGCTCGACCGGGTGCTGGCCTGCGACCTCGTCTCGCCCATCAGCGTACCGCCGCACGACAACTCGGCCATGGACGGCTATGCATTCGACGGTTCGGCATTGCGCGCCGGCCAGCCGCTGTCGCTGCGGGTGGCCGGCACCGCCCTGGCCGGCCGGCCCTGGACGGGCCATGCCGCACCCGGGGAATGCGTTCGCATCATGACCGGCGCCGTCATGCCGCCAGGGCTGGACACGGTGGTGCCGCAAGAGCTGGCCACCGTGCAGGGCGGCACCGTGCACCTCGCGGCCGACGCGGTGCGGCCCGGCGACCACCGGCGCCGCGCGGGCGAAGACCTGGTGCAGGGCGGCGTGGCGCTGGCCCGTGGCGAGCGGCTCACCCCCGCCGCGCTCGGCCTGGTGGCCAGCCTGGGCCTGCCCACCGTCACCGTGTTGCGCCGCCTGCGCGTGGCGTGCTTTTCGACCGGCGACGAGTTGCTGGCCCCGGGCGACGCCCCGCGCGAGGGCGCCGTGTACGACAGCAACCGCTACGCAATCATCGGCCTGCTGGCCCGTCTGGGCGTGGAGCCGATCGACCTGGGCGTGGTGCCCGATTCGCCCGCGCAACTCGAAGCCGCGCTGCGCCAGGCAGGGCAGCAGGCGGATGCCGTCATCACCAGCGGGGGCGTGAGCGAAGGCGATGCGGACCACCTGCGCTCCACGGTGCAACGGCTGGGCGACGTGGCGTTCTGGCAGGTCGCCATGCGGCCCGGCCGGCCGATGGCGGTGGGGCGGCTGCACGGCGAGCACGCTTCGGGAGCAGATGCCGAAATGGCCTCCAGAGCAATCAATACTAGGGCATTTAGCTATGAAAATAATAGCAAATTAGTTTCAACCAGCGGGACCCTCTGGTTCGGCCTGCCCGGCAATCCCGTCGCCGTGATGGTGGCCTTCCTGGCGTTCGTGCGGCCTGCGCTGCTGCGCGCCATGGGCTGCACCCGCGCGGCCCCGCCGCTGCTGCGTGCGGTCAGCACCGAGCCCCTGCGCAAGAAGGCCGGCCGCACCGAATACCAGCGCGGCATCGTCAGCACCGCGCCGGATGGATCGCTGCAGGTGCGCACCACCGGCCACCAGGGCTCGGGGGTGCTCCATTCGATGGTGCAGGCCAACGGCCTCATCGTGCTGCACCCGCCCCGGGGGCCGGTGGCCGCAGGAGAGACCGTGGACGTGATGATGTTCGATGGCGCGCTGTGAACCGCCTGCCAGTCCGGTCCCACAGCCTGGCGGCGCATGCGCCGGACGCGGTGCCTGCGGGCACAGGCCTATGCTGAAAGACAGATTCCCCCGCCAACCCAGGCCCTGCCCACAACCACATGACAAGGACCCCATCGCCATGACCTATTGCGCCCGCCACCTCGAACAGCCCCCCGCCCGCGAAGACGTGGACCGCCTGGCCGGTGCCACGGTGCTGGAGTTCGGAACGCCCTGGTGCGGCCACTGCCAGGGGGCGCAGCCGCTCATCCAGGCCGCGCTGGAGGGCCGGGACGATGTGGCCCACGTCAAGGTCGAGGACGGACCCGGCCAGCGACTGGGCCGCAGCTTCGGCGTGAAGCTCTGGCCGACCCTCGTCTTCCTGCGCGACGGCAAGGAGGTGGACCGCGTGGTGCGGCCCCAGGGACCGGAGCCGCTGCAGGCGGGCCTGCAGGCGATCGCGCCCGGGGCCTGACGGACGCAGGCTTTTCAGACGCGGGCCTCGACGGCGGCCTCAGCCGCGCCCGAGCGCCTTGTCCACCCCTTTGTTGGCCAGGGCATCGGCACGCTCGTTGCCCGGGTCGCCCGCATGGCCCTTCACCCAGCGCCAGTCGATCACGTGGCCGCCCTGGGCCACCAGATCGTCCAGCCGCTTCCACAGCTCCACGTTCTTGACCGGCTGGCCAGCGGCCGTGCGCCAGCCCTTTTTCTTCCAGCCCTGGATCCATTCGGTGATGCCCTTGCGCACGTACTGGCTGTCCAGGAACAGCGTCACCTCGCACGGCCGCTTGAGCGCGCCCAGGGCCTCGATCACCGCGAGCAGCTCCATGCGGTTGTTCGTCGTGCCCAGCTCCCCCCCGAACAATTCCTTTTCCAGCGCGCCCGAACGCAGCACCACCCCCCAGCCGCCAGGGCCCGGATTGCCTTTGCAAGCCCCGTCGGTATAGATCACAACCTGATTCAAAAACGTTACTCCCGTCCATCCACATGAAAGGCCGGCCCGCCATCGCGGACCGTGCCGCGATTGGCCACCGGCACCGGCGCCGCAGCGCCCTTGGGCGCGCGGCGCCAGGGCGCGCCCAGCAGCCGCACGCCGTGCACGCGCTTGACCGCCACCACCACATAGGCGGCCCCGAGTATCGGCCACCAGCGGGCCCCCAGTCCGTCCATCCAGTCGAAACGCTCCAGCCAGGGCGCGCTGCGCACCGCCGGCCGGTAGCAGCCGAAGCTGACCGACTCGACCTCGAAATTGAGCAGCCGCAGCCAGTCGCGCAGCCGCCAGTGGCCGATGAACTCGCCCACGTCGGGCAGGTACAGCCGCCCGCCCGCACCCAGGCGCTGGTAAAGCCGCGCCCGGCGCTGGCGCAGGCCCCACAGGCTCACGGGGTTCAGGCCGCTGATGACCACCCGCCCCTCGGGCACCAGCACGCGCTGCACCTCGCGCAGCGCGGCATGGGGGTCGATGCTGAGTTCCAGCGCATGCGGCAGCAGCACCAGATCGAGGCTGTTCTCCGAGAAAGGCAGGGCCACCGGATCGGCCAGCAGGGCGGGCTCGCCCGGTTCTCCGCCCCCCAGGGCCCCGGCCGCGTGCCAGCCGGCCGCCTCGTCGGTCCACAGCAGGGTTTCTTCGGCGCCCAACGCCAGCCAGCGGTGAGGCATGCGGTTGGCGCGCAGGCCCTGCAAACCCGGCATTCCGAGCTGCAGGGCGTGGTAGCCGAAGATGTCGGCCACCAGCTCGTCATAGCGTTCCTGCTCCCACGCCAGCAGGTATCGGCCGGGGGAAGAGTCGAACCAGTGGTGCAAACCTATAATTTCATCGCTCATGAACTTGCTGCCGCTGCCCGCCTTTACCGACAACTACATCTGGATGCTGCACGACGCGCAGGCTGCGGTCGTGGTCGATCCGGGAGAAGCGGGCCCGGTGTTGCAGGCATTGCAAACCCTGGACCTGCCATTGCAGGCGATTCTAGTCACGCACCACCACGCCGATCATGTCGGCGGCGTGCCGGCGCTGCGCGAGGCCACTGGCGCCCGCGTCTTCGGACCCGCGCACGAAACCGTGCCCGAGCCCATCGCCCGCCTGGTGCAGGGCGACACGGCCGAGGTGCTGGGCCTGCGCTTTCAGGTCTTCGACGTGCCCGGCCACACGGCGGGGCACATCGCCTATTACGCCCCCGATGTGAACGGCGCCCCCGTGCTGTTCTGCGGGGACACCCTCTTTTCCGGCGGCTGCGGCCGGCTGTTCGAAGGCACGCCCGCGCAGATGCAGGCGTCGCTCGACACCCTGGCCGCGCTGCCAGGCGACACCCGTGTGTGCTGCGCACACGAGTACACGCTGTCCAACCTGAAGTTCGCCCGGGCGGTGGAGCCCGGCAACGGGGCGTTGCGGCAGTACACCCGCGACTGCGAGGCGCTGCGGCAGCAGGGCCGGCCCACGCTGCCCTCGCGCCTGGCCACCGAGCGCGACATCAACCCTTTCCTGCGCACGCGGCAACCCACGGTGGCCCAGGCCGCCCGGGCCTTCGATGCGCAGGTCGATCCCCAAGATGCAGTGGCCGTTCTCGCGGCGCTGCGCCAATGGAAAAACGAGTTTCAATGAAAATTTTGCACATCCTGGGCCTGGCAAGCGTGGTCTGGCTCACCGGCTGCGCCACGCAAGGCACCCCGCCCGGAAGCGCCGCGAACAAGGACGGTTCTTCGCCGGCCACCACCGACAGCTCGTCTTCGTCCTCCCACACGCCCCTGATCCCCTCCGGGCCGCTGCAGCCGATCTCGGCCGTGCAGGCCAGCAACGGCGAGGTGGCATCGCTCTACGCGCCCTCCGACCTGTGGGACCGCATCCGCCGCGGTTTCGCCATGCCCGACCTGGACCAGGACCTCGTGCGAGACCGCGAGCAGTGGTATGCCACGCGCCCCGACTACATGCAGCGCATGACCGAGCGCTCGAGCAAATACCTGTTCCACATCGTCGAAGAACTCGAGCTGCGGGGCATGCCCACCGAACTGGCCCTGCTGCCCTACATCGAGAGCGCCTTCAATCCGCAGGCCGTCTCCAGCGCCAAGGCCGCCGGCATGTGGCAGTTCATGCCGGCCACCGGCAGCGACTACCAGCTCAAGCAGAACGCCTTCCGCGATGACCGCCGCGACGTGCTGGCCTCCACGCGCGCCGCACTCGATTACCTGCAGCGCCTGTATGGCATGTTCGGCGACTGGCACCTGGCATTGGCCGCCTACAACTGGGGCGAAGGCAGCGTGAGCCGGGCCATCGCCCGCAACCAGAAGCTGGGCCTGGGCACCAGCTACACCGAACTCACCATGCCGGCCGAAACCCGCATGTACGTGCCCAAGCTGCAGGCGGTGAAGAACATCGTCGCCAACCCGCAGGCGTTTCGCACCGAACTGCCGCTGATCGAAAACCACCCCTACTTCCAGACGGTGGACATCACGCACGACATCGATGTCTCGCTGGTGGCCAGCCTGGCCGGCGTGCGCGAAGAGGACTTCCGCGCACTCAACCCCTCGCTGCACCGCCCCGTGATCCTGGCCGCGGGCATGCCGCAGATCCTGCTGCCCTGGGACAACGCCAAGGTGTTCCTCAAGAACCTGGAAGCCCACCGCGAAGGCCAGTACGCCAGCTGGACGGTGTGGAGCGTGCCCACCACCATGACGGTGGCAACCGCTGCCCAACGCGTCGGCATGAGCGAGAACGACCTGCGCAACGTGAACCGCATTCCGCCGCGCATGATGATCAAGGCGGGCTCGGCCCTGATGGTGCCCCGTGCCACCACCACGCGCCAGGACGTGTCCAGCCAGGTGGCAGACAACGGGCAGGTGGCTTTCACGCCGGAAATCGTCACGCGCCGCACCACGGTGCGCGCCGGCAAGCGCGACTCGGTCGCCAGCATTGCCAACCGCTACAAGGTGAGCGCCGCCAACGTGGCCGAATGGAACGACGTCAAGGCCAACGCCGCCTTCAAGGCCGGCCAGCAGGTCGTGATGTACCTGCCGGTGAAGCTGGCCGCCACCTCGTCCGCGCGCCCGGCGATCAAGCAGACCTCCACGCGAGGCGCCAAGGCCCCTGCGGCCCCCACCCGCAAGGGTGGAACGCCCTCGCGCAAGAAGCGCTGAGCGGCAGCCGGGCCGAATCAAGGCATCGCCCCAGAGAGGCTGGCCGTCCAACGCTTGCGCGGGGCGGCCCGGCAAGCATGCGCTTCAGAGGCGCAGGTTGTGCATGCCGACCAGGCCCAGCACGCCCATCACGATGAGGTACAGGGCCACGATGTAGTTGAGCAGGCGGGGCATGACCAGGATCAGGATGCCTGCGATCAGGGAAACGAGGGGGCCGATACTGAGGTTCAGCGACATGGAAAGATCCTTGTTGGAGTGATGGAATGAAGGAGCGCAACCGTTGCGTTGCAGCGCCGCGGTGAGACCGACGCCGGCGCGCCCTCGACTCTATCGCCACGCCCTTGCCGCCGTGTGTCGGACAGTTCAGCCAAAATGCCGGCCGGCGCAAGCAGGCACCGCAGAGACCTGCCCCTCAGGCATTGAACTTCTGCTTGGCCTTGCGCGCGAATTCGTTCGTGAACGTGCGCCCCAGATCGATCTTGAGCGGCGCCAGTTCGGATCGCAGGCGGGCCACCACCCGCGCCGCGTTGGCCGGGCCGTCATCGGGCATGAGGCCGTCGGGCGAGAAGGTGTCCCGCACCTTGTGGAATGCCGCCAGATAAGCCCCCCGCTCGCCCAGCAGGTACCCGGACGGCACGGCACGCACCAGGTCGGCCGGGCTGGCTGTCTGCAGCCATTTGAGGGCATGGACCATGGCATTGGCCAGGGCCTGCGAGCGGGCCGGCTGCTTTTGCACAAACGACTGCGGCGCATAGAGGCTGGCGGCCGGCATGGTGCCGCCGAACAGCTCCTGTGACCCTTTGAGCGAGCGCGTGTCGCACAGCACCCGCACCTCGGCGCGCTGCTCCAGCGCGCTGACGATCGGATCGGCATGGCACAGCGCATGCACCCGCCCCTGTCGCAGCGCGGCCACCGCCCCCAGGGCGGAGCCCACACCGACAAAGGACACCTCGTCCAGCGGCGCGCCATCCCGCGACAGCATCAACTGCGCCACATGGTGGGTGGAAGACCCCAGGGCCGACACGCCCACGCGCATGCCCTTGAAGCGGCTCACGCTCTTGACGGGCCATGCCCGTGTCGATGCCGCCAGGGCCAGTTGCGGCGCCCGCCCCTGCAGCACGATGGCGCAGTAGCTGCGGCCCTGCAGTTGCTGACGCAGCACGTGGTCGTACGCGCCCGAGCACACATCGGCCTCGCCGTCCTGCAACGCCTGCAAGGCCAGGGCGCCGCCCTGGTAGTCCTGAACCACCACGTGCAGACCCTCGGCCCGGAAGAAGCCCAGCTCCTGAGCGATGGTCAGCGGCAGGTGGTACAGCAGCCCCGAGCCTCCAACCGCCACCCGCAGCGGACCGGTCCCAGCCTTGAACGGCGACGGCACCGCCAAGGCATCCGCGCCCGCCCAGGCCGCCATCGAGAGGGCGGACAACGTACCGAAGTGGCGGCGGCGGATGCGAGGAAAATCCATGGGGAAAAGCGAATTCAAGGAAATGCTGCAGTGCAGCAATCGTGCCACCTGCGCGCAGCCGCCCCGTCAGGGCAATCCCTGAGGGACAGGCACGGAAAGTCGGGTTAATGGATGGATGCCAGGGCGATCCAGGCGGTGGATTGCCGCGGTACCACCGCGGCGGCGCCTCAGCGGTAGCCGATGAAGAGAATGGCGATGTTGACCACCAGCGCCCCGAGCCACACGGCACTGCGGGCGGTGGGCAGGTCGGACACGTACATCATCACGTAGAAGACGCGTAGCATCACGAAGAGGAACGCCAGGATATCGAGCAGCGTCTGCCCGGCCCCCAGTTGGTGCGCGATCACCACCGCACCGATGAAGAACGGCAGCGCTTCGAAGGTGTTGGACTGTGCGGCCAGGGCACGGGCGCGCCAGTCGGTCTGCCGGGAGGCCCATCCACGCGGATCGCGGTTGTCCGACACCTGGAAGCTGCCGCGCTTGGCGATCAGGGCGCACCCCGTGGGCAGCAGCGCCATCAGCAGCACGCACCAGTAGGCGACGGTGAAATGCGCCAAATGCAGGGAATTCATGGTTCAAGCCTTTTCGTGCTCCAGCGCCATTGAACATTGCGCTGGCAGCTATCAATTTTATAGTGTCAGCGGCGATCGACCAGCGCATGCGCGATGGTGCCCAGGTCCACGTATTCCAGTTCGCTGCCCACCGGAACACCGCGGGCCAGCCGGGTGACGTGCAGCCCCCGGCTCTTGAGTGCCTCGCTGATGACATAGGCCGTGGCCTCGCCCTCGGCCGTGAAATTGGTGGCCAGAATCACCTCCTGCACCACGCCATCGGTGGCCCGCTCCATGAGCTTTTGCAGCCCGATGTCCTTCGGCCCCACTCCGTCCAGTGGCGACAGCCGCCCCATGAGTACGAAGTACAGCCCGCGAAACGCCGCCGTGCGCTCCAGCGCGGCCTGATCGGCCGGGGTTTCCACCACGGCCAGCCGGCTGGCATCGCGTTCCGGGTCCAGGCAGGTGTCGCACACCGCGGCTTCGGTGAAGGTGTGGCAGCGTTCGCAGTGGTGCACCGACACCGTCGCTTCATGGAGCGCCCGCGACAGCACCTCGGCGCCTTCGCGGTCGTGCTGCAGCAGATGGAAGGCCATGCGCTGTGCCGACTTCACGCCCACGCCCGGCAGGCGGCGCAGCGCCTGGACCAGGGCATCGAGGGAATTGGTGTCGGACATGCAAGGCGCCGTTCAAGAATCAAAGAGACATGCCCGCGAAAGGCAATGAAAGGGTGCGGCGCGCCCGGCGGCCGCCACCTGGATCAGAAAGGGAATTTCATCCCGGGAGGCAGCCCCGGCATGCCAGCAGTCAGCTTGCCCATCTTTTCCTGCGAGGTTTCTTCTGCCTTGCGCACCGCCGCATTGAAGGCGGCCGCCACCAGGTCTTCGAGCATGTCCTTGTCATCGGCCAGCAGGCTGGGGTCGATGGTCACGCGCTTGACGTCGTGCTTGCAGGTCATGAGCACCTTCACCAGGCCCGCGCCGGATTCGCCTTCCACTTCGATGTTGCCGAGTTCGTCCTGGGCCTTCTTCAGGTTGTCCTGCATGGCCTGGGCCTGCTTCATGAGGCCGGCGAGTTGTCCCTTGTTGAACATGTGAGTTTTCCTTTTCTGATGGGAATGAAGGGGAGGCTTGAATGGAATGAATGAATCAGCGAATCGTCTGGAGGATGGCAACGCCTGCCGTCATGCCGGCTTGATGCTGCCCGGCACGATCTTGGCGCCGAAGTCCCGCACCAGCGTCTGCACGTATGGGTCGTTGTGCACGATCTCCTCGGCCACGCGCTGGCGCTCTGCCGCGGCGGCCGCATTGCGCCGGGCCGGGCTGTCGATGACCACGCCCAGTTCGACGCTGATCTGGGTCGCATGGCCCGCGGCCTCCAGCGCCGCCCGCAGGCGCTCGCGCGCCACGGGCTGGTTGAGCGATTCGCGCTCCACGCGCAGCAGCCAGTGTCCGGCGTCACGTGCCACCAATTGGGACTGCAGGGCCAATTCCCGCACCAGCGCCGCAATGGCCTCGGCAGCCACGAGTTGCTGCACGGTGGCGTGCCAGACATCGCCCTCTTCCGTGGCCGTGTAGCGGGCGGATGCGGGAAGGGAGCCCGTCGGCGCGAGCGGCTGCAGGCGCGCGCCCGGCTCGGGAGCGGTGCGCACGGGGATCGCCATGTATTCGGGCGCCGACGCCACTGGTCGTTGCGCTGGCACAGGGGCTGGAGAGGCCGCGCGGCGGAAATCATCGGGCGAATGGACAGGTAGCCGCACCGGCGAGGCTGCCGGCTGGGGCTCGCCGGGAGGGGGTTGCACTGGCGTGCCGGCGTCTTCCCACGCGGGCGTGGAATCGGGCGCAGGCACCGGCAGGGCTGCGACGGATGGTTCCGGCTCAGCAACGGGGGCGCTGGTGGTCTGCGTGGGCATCAGCTCGGCAGGCACGGTCACTGCTGGCGCACCCGCATCGCGCGCCGGTTCGGCCGCGGGCCGCTGCCCTGGCGACGCATCGGCGGCCGCAGCCACCCGGGTCGCAGCCTGCGCGGGTGCCGGCTCAACCGGCGTCAGAGTTTTTTTTTCAGCCGAAGGGGCCGGGACTGCCGAGCCATCCGCCGGCTTGAAGGCCAGCAGCCGCAGCAGCGCCATGGTCAGCGCCGCGTATTCGTCCGGGGCCAGCCCCAGTTCGGCACGGCCGTGAAGGCAGATGCTGTAGAGCAATTGGGTTTCGTCCGCGGGCATCTGCGCGGCCAGACGGGCGATTTCCACGGCTTCTGGGTCGTTGGCATCCAGCGCCTGGGCCATGTTCGGCACGGCCTGCATGACGGCCATGCGCTGGAGCACCGCGCTCATCTCCTCCAGCGTGGAGGCGGCAGACAAGCCGTTCAGGCGCAGGACATCGGAGGTTTCCACCACCGTGCGGCCATCGCCCTGGGCCAGGGCTTCGATCAGGCGGAACACATACGACCGGTCCACGCTGCCCAGCATCTGGCGCACGCCCGCTTCCTGCAACTGGCCGCTGCCGAACGCGATGGCCTGGTCGGTGAGCGAAAGCGCATCGCGCATCGAGCCCCGCGCCGCACGCGACAGCAGGCGAAGCGCCTGGGGTTCGGCCTGCACGTTCTCCTGCGCCAGAACGCGCCCCAGGTGCTCGAGCACCGTCTCAGGCGCCATCGGGCGCAGGTTGAACTGCAGGCAGCGCGAGAGCACCGTGACCGGCACCTTCTGCGGATCGGTCGTGGCCAGCACGAACTTGAGGTATTCCGGCGGCTCTTCCAGCGTCTTCAGCATGGCGTTGAACGCCGTGTTGGTGAGCATGTGCACTTCGTCGATCATGAAGACCTTGAAGCGCCCCTGCACCGGCTTGTAGACCGCCTGCTCCAGCAGGCCCTGCACTTCGTCCACGCCGCGGTTGGAGGCGGCATCGAGCTCGGTGTAGTCCACGAAACGGCCGCTGTCGATGTCGGTGCAGGCCTGGCACACGCCGCAAGGGGTGGCCGTGATGCCGCCCTGCCCGTCCGGGCCCTGGCAATTGAGCGACTTGGCCAGAATGCGCGACACCGTGGTCTTGCCCACGCCGCGCGTGCCGGTGAAAAGATAGGCGTGGTGCAGCCGCTGCTGCGTGAGCGCATTGGACAGCGCCTGCACCACATGCTCCTGGCCCACCATCTCCGAGAAGGTCTTGGGACGGTATTTGCGGGCGAGCACGAGGTAAGACATGGGGGGATTCTATGTGGCCGGGCGCGCCCTCCCGGATCGCCGGGGTACCGATTCCACGCCGGGCCCCGGTGCGCCCCGCTGTCAGGCCACCATGGCCAACACCTGCACGGCGTGCAGGGTCGTCCCGGCCGGAACGGCCTGCTTTATCGCCTACAATCGGCGGTGACGGGCCTCCCCGCATGGTGAAGCAGCCAACCGGGTCAGGTGGGGAACCAAGCAGCCCTAACTGTAGAGTCAGTGCCGGGGGTAAGGCTCGTCAACTATCTTTCAGCCATCCCTGCCATGCCATCACGGCCCCTGGCGCAGGGCATGCGCCACCCCAGCGGTCCACGCACTTCAGGGCTCCCCCTTTCTGCAGGGTTTTCCCCTTCCAAAGCCTTCGTAGCATTCGCCACGGTCGATTCCGTGGCCGGCATTCGGACCGGTCCCGCTCTGGCAGCCATCACCCGCGCGTCTTTGTCTTTGCACGGCTCAAAAACCACGGCCAACCTATCAAAATATTCACATTTAGCAATTTCAAGTTACTATTTGTTTCTTTTGAGGAGCCCTTATGGCAGAAGGTCCAGCGCAAGGAACTGCCGCCCTGCGCGGCGCGGCGGGTGTGCCGTCCGCAGCCGAACCCGCGCGTGTTGCCAGTGCGAGCCCGTCAGCGATCGAAGAAGAGTCCACTCCCAAGCCACTGGACCAGTTCACGTTCGAAAAGATGCGGCGCGTCAACGGCTCCCTCCTTGCGTTCGGCTCCCTGGGCTGGCTGGCGGCTTGGTGGACGGCCGCGCCCACCTATCACTACGACAACATCCTGTTCGCCCTGCTGGCGATCGCCTTCTACTGCTGCATCATCGCATCGATGTTCGCCAGCACCCCCGGCAGGGTGGTGCTGGCCGCCCTGCCGGCCTGTGGCCTGCTGGCCCACGGGTTCTGGCTGCTGTCGGTGCCGAGTCCGGTCGGGGTCTACTTCTGCCTGGCCCTGGGGGTGGCCTTCACGCTGCTGATCGCCTTCATGTTCATCACGACATGGCAGTACCTGGCGTCCGTGGCCGTCATCTGGCTCGCGTTCGGGCATGGCGATTTCCAGCAGATGCGCTCCGCGCACGATCCGGTCTGGAGCATGCTGATCGTCACCCTGTCATCGCTGTGCGGGATGCTGCTGAACATGGCCCTCTTTCGCCTGCGGGAAGACAGCCACCGGCAGCAACTGGAATTGGAAACCCTGGCCTACCAGGATGCATTGACCGGCCTGGCCAACCGCCGCAGCCTGCTCAAGCACATGCAGTCGCTGCAGGACGCCGGGCACATCGAAGGCCTGTATTTCATGATGATCGACATCGATGACTTCAAATCGATCAACGACCAGTTCGGGCACGACCAGGGCGATGTGGTGTTGAAGGACGTCGCGTCGGCATTGAAGCGGCAGGCCGGCCGGCACCTGTGCGGCCGCCTGGGCGGCGAGGAGTTCGGCGTGGTGGTGGATGCCGCCACGTTGCCCGAGGCCTGTGAACTCGCCCAGGCGCTGGTCAACACCGTGAACACGTTGTACGCGGTGCCGGTGGACCACCCTGCCTTCCAGGGCCGCCGGCTGTCCATCAGCGCAGGCCTGACCCGCGGGGAGGCGGACTGCACCACCTCCGAACTGATCCGGCGCGCGGACCTGGGCCTTTACCGGGCCAAGCGCGAAGGCAAGAACCGTTTCTGCATGCACTTCGGCCCCGACGGCGAGGCGTCCCCGGCAGCGACGGCACAGCCTCAGCCCCAGCCTCAAAGCGCCTGATCAGGCCCGCTGCAGCCAGGCCTTCGCCCCTTCGGCAGCGGCCATGCCACTGGCCATGCAGGCCGTCATCAGGTAGCCGCCCGTGGGGGCCTCCCAGTCCAGCATTTCGCCCGCGCAGAAAACGCCGGGCAGGGCCGTCAGCATGAGACTGCCATCCATCGCCTCGAACGGCACCCCGCCCGCGGTGCTGATGGCTTCGTCCAGCGGTCGGGTCGCGCCCACGGTGATGGGCAGCGCCTTGATGGCCTGGGCCAGGGCGGCGGCATCGTTCATGCCCTCCTTGCCCAGTTGCTCGTACAGGATGCCCATCTTGATGCCGTCCAGCCCCAGGCGGCTCTTGAGGTGGCTGCTGAGGCTGCGGGCACCGCGCGGATGGCGCACTTCCTTGAGCACGCGCTCGGGCGTGTGGTCGGGCAGCAGATCCAGGGTGAACGTGGCATGGCCATGCGCCTCGATCTCGTCGCGCAGCAGGCTGGAGACCGCGTAGATCAGGCTGCCCTCCACGCCGGTGGCCGTGGCCACGAACTCGCCCCGGCGGCTGAACGTGCGCCCCTGGTGGTCGGAGAAATGCAGCGCGACCGATTTGAAGGGCTGTCCGGCAAAGCGCTCGGTGAAATGCGGCGTCCAGCCGGCCGGATCGGGTGCCCGCCCCATCAGCTCGCGCAGGAATTCCCGCCGCGTCTCGCCTGCCGGGGCGCCACCGGCACGCACCGTGTCGAAGCCGCAGTTGGCCGGGCGCAGCGGGGCCACGGGCACGCCCTTTTCGGCCAGCAGCGGCACCCACGCGCCGTCGGAGCCCAGCCGGGCCCAGCTGCCACCCCCCAGCGACAGCACCACGGCCCGGGCCTGCACCGGCACCAGGCCCGCAGGGCTGGTGAAACCCAGTGTCATGGCGGCCGCATCGCCGTCCTGCGCGGCGCCCGCGTCGCTCCAGCCCAGCCAGCGGTGGCGCATGTGGAACACCACCCCCTGCCCGCGCAAGCGGTGCAGCCAGGCGCGCAGCAGCGGCGCGGCCTTCATGTCGGAGGGGAACACCCGGCCCGAGGTGCCGACGAAGGTCTCCACCCCCAAGCCCTGCGCCCAAGCGCGCACCGCATCGGCGCCGAAGGCCTGCAGCAGGGGCTCGATGGCGGCGCGGCGCTCGCCGAAGCGGGCCGCGAACGGCTCGAACGCCTCGGAGTGCGTGAGGTTGAGCCCCCCCTTGCCCGCCAGCAGAAACTTGCGCCCCACGGAAGGCATGGCGTCGAACAAATGCACGGCCAGGCCGCCACGGGCCAGCACTTCGGCCGCCATCAGGCCGGCGGGGCCGCCGCCGATCACGGCGACATCACAGGCCAGCACGGGGGCGATCGATTCGGAAACAGTCATCTTCAACCTTTGCTTTGGAAACATCGGGGCGCGGCGCCGCAGTCCGGGAGCCTGCAGCGCGCCGCGCCATCAAAACAGGGCGCCCTGCACCGGAGCCGTAGCCGGCGGTGGCGGTGGCGGTGGCGGTGGCGGTGGCGGTGGCGGTGGCGGTGGCGGTGGCGGTGGCGGAGTCTCGCCGCCCACCTCCACCATCCGCCCGTCGCCGGTGAGGAACGCCGCGCGCACCGCGTGGCCCGGCATCTGGGCCTGAACAGCTTCGCGGTAGCGCGCCAATTGGGCCATCAGATGGGGGCGGCGCTCGGGGTCCGCCGCGCTTTTGTAGTCGAGCACCCACCACACCGGCCCGCCGCCGGAATCGACGCGCCGCACCAGCCGGTCGATGCGCAAGGTCTGCCCGGCGTGAACGATGGTGGCCTCGTTCACCGCCCGATCGACCGCGTCGGCCTGCCATGCCCAGGCGCCCTCGCCGCCCAGGATGCGCTGGGCCATGCCGGCGGCCAGGGTGGCGGACTCCGGCGCCAGGTCGAAGTCTGCCGCCAACCGTGCCAGCCGCGTGGCGGGCCATCCGCCGCCGGAAGGGGCCGGCCCGCCGGCGGTGGCCATGGCGGCCTGCTCCAGCAACTGGTGCATGGCCTCGCCCTGGCGCGATGCCGGGGTGGACACGGCCACCGCCGGCACGGCCGGGCCATCGGGCTCCGGCCTCGGCGGCGGCGACCAGGCCGGCAGTTCGGCCAGCAAGGCATGGTCCTGCGCCCGCCCATGGTTTTGCGGCAATGATGCTTCGCCGGCCGGTTCGGCCAAAACGTTCTCTTCCTCATCCTTCAACAGGGGCGCCAGCCGGTTCCACCAACTGCCGAGCGCCGAAGACGAGGGTTGTACCGACGAGACCGCCAGGCAGTGCTTGGCCCGCGTCATGGCCACGTACAGGGTGTTGAGTTCTTCGCGCTGTCGCTCGGCCTGTTCGGCGGCGAGCATGTCCACCGCGCTGGGCGGCGGCGTGCTTTCGCTGGCGAGGAAGACGAAGCGGCGCGGCAGTGGCTCTTCACCCGGCCAGTCCACCAGCACGCCCATGGTCTCGGCCTTTTGCGGGCGGGTGTCGGTGTCCAGCAGCAGCACGCTGTGCGCTTCCAGGCCCTTGGCGCCGTGCACGGTGAGCAGGCGCACCGCCTGCGCGTCCACCCGGCCCGGCGCGCGCTGGCCGGCGCGCTTCATCGCCCGGACGAAGGCGTAGGGCGTGAGGTAGCGCCCGCCGTCGATCTGCAGCGCGGCCGACAGCAGCGCGCGCAGGTTGGCGAGCACGCTGGCGCGCTGGGTGGCGGGCGCGGCAGCGGCATAGCGGGCCAGCACGTCGCGGTGGGTGTAGAAGGCCTGCAGCGCGTCGTGGGGCGGCAATGCGTCGAACCAACCCTTGTATAGAGCCAAATCGACCCCCAGGGCAATAAAGTCCAGGGCATTATGCTCACTTTTTAATAGCAAATCGAGCCAGCTGCATTCGAGGTTCTCCGGCTGGCGCCGCCACAGCGCCAGCCGCACGAGCGTGTCGTCGCCCACCCCGAACAGCGGCGAGCGCAGCGCGCGGGCCAGCGACAGGTCGTGGCCCGGCGAGACCAGCGCATCCAGCAGCGCCACCACGTCCTGCACCTCGGGCGCCTCCGCCAGTTCGGCTTTTTCGGGCTGCACGCAGGGCAGGTGCAGGTCGCGCAGCGCGTCCTGCATGGCGGCCAGCCGGTCGCGCTTGCGGGCGAGCACCATCACCTCGCGCGGCGGCACGCCGTCGGCGATGCGCCCGGCCACCCAGCGGGCGGCCTGCGTGCATTCGCGCATGCGCAGGGTTTCCTCGGCCTCGTGGCGCGGCTGCGTGAGGCTGTCGCGCCACGCCATGGGGTCGAAGGCAGGGCCCGCGCCATCATCGGGCGCAGTGATCGCGGGCAGGCGCAGCCGCATTCCCGGGTCGGTGGACTCGGTGGTGTGGTCGCGAAAGCCGGCGTATTCCCCCTGGCCCTGCGCGGCCTGCATGACGTGGTTGACCGCGTCGATCACGCCCGTCGCATTGCGGCGCGTGTGGTCGCAGCTCAGCAGGTCGCCGCCCAGGCCTTGGCGTACGAAGGCCTGCGCGGCGAGGAACACCTGCGGCTCGGCACGCCGAAAGCGGTAGATGCTCTGCTTGGGATCACCCACGATGAACACGCTGGGCGCACGCCCTCCGCCCGCGCCCACATAGCCCGACAGCCAGGCGTGCAGCGCCTGCCACTGCAGCGGGTTGGTGTCCTGGAACTCGTCCACGAGCAGATGCCGCACCCGCGCATCCAGCCGCTCCTGCACCCATCCGCTCAGCACCGGGTCGGACAGCATGACGAGCGCCGTGCGTTCGACATCGTTCATGTCCACCCAGCCGCGATCGCGCTTGAGGGCAGCGAATGCAGCCACCAGGGCGCGCGTGAGCCGGGCCATGCGGTGGTGGTGGCCCCAAGCCTCGTGCTGGCGGCGAGCCAGGCACAGGCGCTGCAGCTCGGCCTCGGCTTCCTGCGCCGCGGCGAACTTCTCCAGGTTCTTGCTGAGCCGGTCTTCCTTGGCCACGAAGAAGGCGCGGCGCAAGCGCTCCAGGCGCTCGTGCAGGTCCTCGCATGCGAAGGCATCGACCACTGCGTCGGCCGCCTTTTGCGGCGTCTTGTTGGATTCGGTGCCCAGGGCACTGGCGCGGGCCAGCCAGCGGGCGCGCGCCGCATCGCCCTCCAGCGCCTGGGCCGGGCTGTCCAGCCCCTGCAGGTCGGGGAAGTGCGCATGGAACGGCGGGACCGAGGCGTCGATCACGCCGGCCGCGTCCGCCAATTCGAACTCGATGCGCTTGGACAGCGCCGCGCCCAGGGCCTTGTGCGTCTGCGACCGCCCGTGCGAGGCCACTGCCGCGAGGTAGTCGGCATGCAGCGCGGCATCGTCGGCCACCTGCTGCAGGAACGGCGGCCAGACCTGGCGCACGGCCTCGGCGTCGTCCTCCAGCAGCTCGTAGTTGCCGGGCAGCCCGCGTGCGTGCAGCACCGCCAGCGGCGCCGTGCCCAGCAGCGCGGCGAACCAGCTGTGGAAGGTGCGGATCTGCACCGGCCGCCCGGATTCGAGCATCGAGCGGTACAGCGTCTGCAGCAGCACGCGCTTTTCCAGCGCGCGATCGGGCGGGATGCCGCGGGCGACCAGTTCCCGGGCCAGGCGCTCGGGCTCGGCCTGGGCAAACTCCTCCAGCCATTCCTGCAGGCGCTGGCGCATCTCGCCCGCGGCCTTGCGCGTGAACGTGATGGCCAGGATTTCGTGCGGCGCGCACCCGTCCAGCAAGGCACGCAGCATGCGGGAGACGAGCATCCAGGTCTTGCCCGCGCCCGCGCAGGCTTCCACCGCCACGCTGCGGTCCGGATCGCAGGCAATCGCATAGAACGCCTCGCGCGTGACCGGACGGCCGTTGTGTTCGTAGGCGGCCAGCGTCATGGTGCGTTCTTCATGCCCAGAAATCCTTGCGGCACAGGCCGCGCGCAGCGCAGTAGTCGCACACGGCGCCCTCGCCCAGCGCCGGCATGGCGGCACCGGCAGCGATGCGTTCGAAGTCGTGCAGGATGCCGTCCACCAGCTGGTCGCGCAGGGCCACGATGTCGGGCTGCTCGAAGGTCCGCGTGTCGCCGCGCTCGCCCACGTTCACGTAGGCGGCGCGCAGGTGGTCGTCGTGCAGCAGCGCGGCATAGAACGCCAGTTGTGTGTCCTCGGTACCGGCGGCCAGGCGCTTGCGGGTGACGGCTTCGTTCTCGGTCTTGTAGTCGATCACCAGCACGGTCGGTGCTTCGCCCGGTACGCCGGAGCGGACGGTATCGATGCGGTCGAGCAGTCCCACCAGTTGGAGCGGACCGAGCGACTGCGCCGAGCGCACCTCGGCCTGCCGGAAGGCAGCGCCCTGCCCTTCGTGGTCCTGCAGCCAGCGAAGGTAGCCGTCGCGCAGGGCCGGCCAGCCGGAGGCGAACGGCAGGAACTCGCCCGACGCCAGCCGCTGCGCACGGGTAACGGCCTCGGCCGCGGCATCCATGAGCGCGCGGCGCGCCGGCAAGGCTTCGTTGGGCGCCGCCTGCAGAGCCTCGTGGAAGTGCTGGAGCACGGCATGCAGCCAGTTGCCGAAATCCCGCTTGCCCACTTCGGCGCCCAGCTCGTCGGATTCCTGCAGGCCCAACTGGCGCAGCGCGAAGAAGCGGTAGGGGCAGTGGCGCAGATCGGAGTAGGCGGTGGAGGACAACTGCAGCACGGGCAGGGCCTCGCCCGTCGGCATCGGCCGGGGCACGGGTGCGAGCGGCACTTCGCGCGCACTTCGCGGATCGGTGCCGGCGCGGGCCTGCCCGTCCAGCGGCAGGGCCAGCACCAGCGGACTGGCCAGCAAAGGCTCGCCGCCCTCGTCGCCACTGCGCCACAGCACATCCACGTGGGCGGTGCACAAGGCATTGCGCCAGGCCGCGCGCTGGGCGGCCTCCAGCGCCTCGCGGGTGAGCAGGCCCAGGCCCTCGCGCTGCGCCCGGGTCCAGGCGCCGGGGGGCTCCGGAGCGGGCGGCAGGCGCTTTTCGTCGCAGCCGGGCACCACCAGCGTGGCGAACGGGCGCGCCAGGATCTGCGGCAGCGGCACGACGAACACCGAGGCGCTGCCGTCGTGGCCGGGCCGGTAGCGTGCGGCTTCGAGCACCTCGTCCACCCAGCGCGTGAACTCGGCCAGCGCCATGGGCCGCCCGGCGCTTGCCAGCCCCTCCAGATCGGAAGGCAACCCGTCCTGAAGCCGCAGCTCCGCCAGCACGCGCTCCCCCGCCGCGTCGGCCTGCAGCGCCTCCCATTGCCCCGTTGCCTGCAACAGTTCGCGCAATGCGGCCAGCCATGCCGCCAACGGCCTCGCGGCCTGCCACGGCGTGCGCCAGGCCTGTACCTGAGCGATGAGCGCTTGCACTGCAGCCGCTGCAGGCGGCATGGCATCGCTGCGTTCCTCGATGGCCGACCAGTGGCCGGTGCCGGCCCTGCGCAGCCATTTCTCGGCCGCGCCCACCGCCTGGGGACTGGCGGCCGGCACGTGCTTGAGCCAGTCCAGCACCGCGTCGGCGGAGGCGTTCCAGGCACATGCCCGCAGCGCCACCATGGCATGGGACGCCGCGCGCGTGGTGGACAAGGTCCAGCCGTTTTCGTCGTGCACGGCCACCCCGCGGCCCTGCAACAGCGCGCTGATGCGGCGCGTCAAGGCCCGGTCGATCGCGGCCAGGGCCAGCGGAGCCTGGCCCTGCGCCAGGCGGTGCAGCACGCACGCCGCCGCGCGTTGGGCTTCATCCTCGGCATCGGCGGCCTCGTGCAGGAACACCTCGCCGAGCGCGGGAAGCGCCGTTTCACGCGGCTCACCGAGCGGCAGGGACAGCGCGCGGTCGCCCCACCGGGTGCAGAGCGTCTTGGCCAGCGGATCGGCCTGAAAGCCGCCGAGCACCACCAGCGCATCCACGGCCGATCGCGTGCCCGGCTCGAACAGCACGTCCGTTGCGTGGCGGGAGGCCAGCACCCATTCGAGGGCGATGCGCGCCACCGCCGCCTCGTAGCGCAGTGCCGCGCCGTCGCCTGCGGTGGGCATCGATTCGCGCGCGCCCACCGCCCAAGCGTCGCGCTCGGACGGCGGCACGGCGCAGACGACGCTGGCCAATTGGGCCGCCGCCTCCAGCAGCGGCGCGGCCAGCACGTCGCGCTGCTCGGTCAGGCCGACCCGGTCGAGCAACGCGCGCGCCGTGAGGGTGTCGCGCCCCATGTCGTGCGAGAGATCGTCGCCTTCCGGCACGAAAGGGGCGATGCGGGAGGCCCAGTTCCGGGTGGTCTCGAAACGCGGCGCGAAGCCGTCGGGCACGCAGCGCGCCCATTCGCGCTGCGCCTCGGCCATGAGCTGGGCGTACGGCACCAGCACCACGGTGGCCGCGGGGTGCGCGCCAGTGCGCCGGATGTGGACCTGCACCCGGTCCAGCACCGGGCCCCAAACGCTGCCGGGCGCATCGTTTTTCGCTATGACTGTCATAGCGGTGGAGGCCGCGGCCACACCGTGGGGCGGGAAATATCTTTCTGTCACAATCCCCTGACTTTATCCGGACCCGCCCACCTCAACTTGCTCCACAAAGGAATGTGCCATGGCAAGCGAACTCATCAAACACCTTTCCGACGCCAGTTTTGAAACCGATGTGCTGCAACCGGGCACCACGGTGCTGGTGGATTACTGGGCCGAATGGTGCGGCCCCTGCAAAATGATCGCGCCCATCCTGGACGAAGTCGCCAACACCTACAAAGACAAGCTGACCGTCGCCAAGATGAATGTGGACGAGAACCGCGAAGTGCCTGCCAAGTTCGGCATCCGCGGCATCCCGACCCTCATGCTGTTCAAGGACGGCCAGCTGGCCGCCACCAAGGTTGGCGCGATGAGCAAGACGCAGCTCACCGCGTTCATCGACCAGCAACTGGCCTGATTGGTGGCTTTCGGGGCTGGCGCGGGCGGCGGCCTGGTCCGCAGCACGCCACCCCGCCCGCAAGCATTGTTCGATGGCAGCCATCTTGCTGCCCGGGCCTTGGCAAACCGGTTTTTTTTCCTGTCATAATCGCCGCAGATCATCGCGTCCGCATGCACTGGCGGCCGGTTCCAGATCCCCAGGCCATCCGAGGTCCGCAAACAGCGGCAGCCCGGCTCCCGGCCTCCCCCCTGATTCAAATCCGCTCCGTTCAGGAGTCACCCCATGCATTTAAACGAACTCAAGGCACTGCACGTGTCCGAAGTGCTCAAGCAGGCCGAAGAGCTGGAGATCGAGAACACCGGGCGCATGCGCAAGCAGGAGCTGATGTTCGCGATCATCAAGAAGCGCGCAAAGGCCGGTGAGCAGGTCTTCGCCGACGGTGTGCTGGAAATCCTGCCGGATGGCTTCGGCTTCCTGCGCAGCCCCGACACGAGCTACACCGCCAGCACCGACGACATCTACATCTCGCCCAGCCAGGTCCGGCGCTTCAACCTGCACACCGGCGACATGATCGAAGGCGAAGTGCGCACCCCCAAGGACGGGGAGCGATACTTTGCGCTGACCAAGCTCGACGCGGTCAACGGCGGCCCGCCGGAGCAGAACAAGCACAAGGTCATGTTCGAGAACCTGACGCCGTTGTTCCCCAAGGAGCAAATGAAGCTCGAGCGGGACATGAAGGGCGAAGAGAACATCACCGGCCGCATCATCGACATCATCGCCCCCATCGGCCGCGGCCAGCGTGCACTGATCGTCGCACCGCCCAAGAGCGGCAAGACGATGATGATGCAGCACATCGCGCACGCCATCACCGCCAACAACCCCGACGTTCACCTCATGGTCCTGCTCGTTGACGAGCGCCCTGAAGAAGTGACCGAAATGCAGCGCACCGTGAAGGGCGAAATCATCGCCTCCACCTTCGACGAGCCTGCCGCACGCCATGTGCACGTGGCCGAGATGGTGATCGAGCGGGCCAAACGCCTGGTCGAATTGAAGAAGGACGTGGTGATCCTGCTGGACTCCATCACGCGCCTGGCCCGTGCCTACAACAACGTGGTGCCCTCCTCCGGCAAGGTGCTGTCGGGCGGTGTGGATGCCGCTGCGCTGCAGCGCCCCAAGCGCTTCTTCGGCGCGGCGCGCAAGGTGGAAGAAGGCGGTTCGCTGACCATCATCGCCACGGCGCTGGTCGACACCGGCAGCCGCATGGACGAAGTGATCTTCGAAGAATTCAAGGGCACGGGTAACAGCGAAATCCACCTGAACCGCCGCCTGTACGAAAAGCGCGTGTTCCCGGCCATCGAGCTCAACAAGAGCGGCACCCGCCGCGAAGAGCTGCTGCTGCCGCCCGAGATCCTGCAAAAGACCCGCATCCTGCGCCAGTTCATGTACAACATGGACGAGATCGAGTCGATGGAGCTCATGATCAAGAACATGAAGGCGACGAAGACCAATGTGGACTTCTTCGACATGATGCGCCGCGGCGGTTGATTTTTTGCCGTCCGTACTTGGTGGCTTGCGCCGCTCTCGTGTACATCCAAAAGCCCCGCAGGCCATCCGGCCTGCGGGGCTTTTTGCTGAAGGCAGCGCCCTTTTCCGTCAAGTACCGGACCACGCCGCGGCGGACGATCCCAGTGCAGGTGCAGCCAATTCCCAGTGCATCGCCATGCCTTCGATGGACAGCGGCGCCAGCAAGCGCCTAGCTGGCCCCCAGGCGGTGGCTTCGATCTCCGGAGACTGGTCATGCAAGGCCTCGGGCAACAGCGGCTCCCGGTCCAGCGACGACGGCGCCTGTGCCAGCCAGTGGGCGGTTCGCGCCAGCGACGCCCGTACCTCGCAGCCCTGACCGGTCTGCCGGCGGTGCGCCAGCGCCTTCAGGGCCGCGGCCGCCATCAGGTAGCCGGTGGCATGGTCGATGGCCTGCACGGGCAGTGGCACCGGCACCTGCCGCCCGGTCCGGCGCATGCCTTCCTCGGCAATGCCGGTGCTCATCTGGATGAGGCTGTCGAAACCCCGGCGTCCGCGCCACGGGCCGCTCCACCCGTAGGCGTCAAGCGATACGTCGATCAATCCGGGATGGACCGCGCGCCGCCACGAAACGCCCAGCCCCAGCCGCTCCAGGGCCTGTGGCCGCAGCCCGTGTACCAACACGTCGGCCTGGCGCAGCAAATGCTCGAACACCGCGCGGTCGGCGGCGTGCCGAAGGTCCAGGCGCGCGCAGCGCTTGCCCAAAACCACCTCGGGCACGGTGCCGGGCTCTTCCCAGCCCGGCGGGTCGATGCGCAGGACCTCGGCACCAAAGCCGGCGAGGAAACGCGTCGCCACTGGCCCCGCCAGGATGCGGGTGAGGTCCAGCACACGCACGCCATGCAGCGGGCGCTGCGTCGTTCCCACCCAGGCGCGCTCGGGCCCCTGCGCGCCAAAGGCCACGTGGAGCAAAGGCTCCGCCTGGACAGCCTCTCCCTGCGGATGGGATGACCATTCGTCCAGGCTTCGCATGGCCGCGGCACAACCGCCCTGCTCCACGATGGCGGACTCCAGATCGCTCGCACGCCAGCGAGCGACCGCCTGGGCCGCCGACTCCCGGTCCGTCACCCCGCCGAGCACCGCCAGCGCCGCGGTACGGTGGTGCGGCGCATTGGTGTGCAAGCGGATCCATCTATCCGCAGCTTGGTAGTCGCCTGCGATGGCATCCCACAGCGGTGCCAGGGCCCAGCCGATCGGACGCAACGATCCACCGAACCAGAAGGACGCCAGCCGCCGATCCACCCGAACCTGCGGCACCAGTGCGCGGGAAGGTGCCGCGACCTCCGCCAATGCGAGACCGGCCACCGCCATCGAGGCACTGGCCAGGTCGGTCACGGGAAAGACCGATGGCAATTGCCCAGCGCCCGTGAAAGACAGCGCATCCATCGGATCGGTTGTGCCGCCCAGGCCCTTCCACAGCGTGCGCGCGAAATGGGTGAGTGACGCAGAAGGGGGCAAAGGAGCGGAGGAATGGGTGGACATGGCAGGCCTCAAAAACGATGCATCAGACTAGATCAACCCATTAAATTGTCAATATTGATTTATATTTTCAACATGAAACCATTCCACACCAGGAGTCCCGATGCCTGTCTACCTCTCCGCCCCTGAGGCCGCTGCCCGCCTCGGTGTTTCCCGACAGACGCTCTACGCCTATGTGAGCCGGGGCCTGCTGCCAGCCCACGCGGGAGACAGCACCCGCGAGAGCCGATACCTGCAGCAGGACGTGGAACGGCTCGCCGGCCAGCGCACGCGGGGCCGCAAGCCGAAGGAGGTGGTCAAGGCGGCGCTGGACTGGGGCTTGCCGGTGCTGGAGTCCTCCATCACATTGATCGAGGATGGGCAGCTTTACTACCGTGGAGAAAACGCCATCCCGCTGGCAGCCGCCTGCACCGTGGAAGACCTCGCAGCCCGGCTGTGGCGCTGGCCCACCGCATCCGCTTTCGGCTCCGACACGCCTGCCTGGCCCCGGGCCATGGCGGCATTGCAGCCCTGTCTGGCCGGGCTGCGGCCCGAAGACAAGCTGCTGCCGCTCTTTGCCGCGGGCAGCGAGGACGTCCACACCGCTGTGTGGCAGACGTCGCCCGAGCGGCTGGCACAGGGATGCGGTGCGCTGGTGCGGCTGCTGGCCGCGTGCCTGCTGGGCACGGCACCCCAAACGGCCCCGATCCATCAACAATGCGGCGCGGCATGGGGGCTGGACCCCAAGGGGGCGGACCTCATCCGCCAGGCGCTCGTGCTTTGCGCCGACCACGAACTCAACGCGTCCAGCTTCACCGCCCGCTGTGTGGCCTCCACTGGCGCGAGCCTGCGGGCCGCGGTGATCGGTGGTCTGGCCGCGCTCACGGGCAGCAAGCACGGCGGCACCACCGCACGCGTGGAAGCCCTCTGGGACGAGTTGGACAACGCCGTGCCAGAACAACGCCTGCGGCAGCGCCTGGCACGGGGAGAGGACCTGCCAGGCTTCGGCCACCACCTTTATCCGCAAGGGGATGTGCGCGCCGAATGCCTGCTGCGCCCACTGCTGCCGCACAACGAACGCTTGCAGCGCTGGATCGCGGAGGCCCAGGCCTTGACAGGCCAACGGCCTTCGATCGATTTGGCGCTGGTCGCCCTTCGGCGCCATCTGGCGCTTCCGGAAGGAGCGGCCTTCGGCCTGTTCGCCCTCGGGCGGTCCATCGGCTGGGTGGCCCATGCGCTGGAGCAGCGCGAAAGCGGGCAGCTCATCCGGCCGCGCGCTGCGTACAACGGACCGCGGCCGGCTCAGCCCACGGAGAATCGCCGCTCCAACGCGCTGTAGCCCAGGCCGACGCCCTTGTGCACGCGAATCTGCACGGGGATGCGTTCCTTGAGGGCCTCCACGTGGCTGATGATGCCGATGGTCTTTCCGCTGGCGTTGAGGGTGTCGAGCGCATCCAGGGCGGTCTCCAGTGTTTCTCCATCCAGCGTGCCGAATCCCTCGTCAAGAAAAAGCGAGTCGATGCTGGCCTTGTGGCTCACCAGGTCGGAAAGCGCCAGCGCCAACGCCAGGCTCACCAGAAAGCTCTCGCCGCCCGACAGGGTGCGGGTGTCGCGGGCCACATCGGCCTGCCAGGTGTCGATCACCTCCAGCTCCAGTTCGCCCGCAGAGCGGCGGCCCAGCCGGTAGCGCCCGTGCAGCCGCCCCAGTTGGCGATTCGCCAAATGCACCAGGTGGTCCAGCGTGAGGCCCTGAGCGAACTTGCGGTATTTGGCGCCATCGGCAGAGCCGATCAGCCCATTGAGGTGCTGCCACAGATCATGGTCGGTCTCCTGGGCCTGGATCTGTGCCAACAGCGCTTGCAAGCCATCGCGGCGCTGCGCATCGTCTTGCAGCCGGCTCGCGATGGCACCCTGCTGCTGCTGCGCCAAGGTGAGCTCAGCCTCCCACTGCGCCATCAGCGCGGTCAGATCCTCTGAACTCCGCTCGGTGAGGGGCAGGGCTTGCAGCTCCGCCAAGGCTGCGTCAGCGGCAGCCTGCAGGGCGTTCGCCTCGGTCAGCGCCTGCTGCCGCTGCCCCAGCCGTGCGCGCAGCGCTTCGCGCTCCGGCTCGGCCATGCCCGCCGCGTGAAAAGCGGTTTCATCGGCGAAGGGGCTGAGCGAAAACGCCTGCGCCCAATCCTGCTCGGCCTGGACCTGGGCCACCTGCACCTCGGCATGCCGGCGCTGCAAGGACTCCAGCATGCCTTGCAGCGTGGCCAGCTCGTTCTCTGCCGCACGCCAGAGCGCCTCGGCTTGTTCGACTGCCTGTGCCAAGTCTGCGGGCCCGGATTCGGGATCTTCCCGCAGCAGGGCATCGACCTCGGCCCGCGTGCCAGACGCTCCCACGGCCGCCCAACGCTGGGCGGCCTCCCCCGCCATGTCGGCCACCTGTTTCAATGCCGACTCACTGGCCGCCAATGCCTGAAGGCGCGCTTGCGCCGCCTGCCACGCGCGATGTTCTTGCACACGCTGCTGCAGCCAGTCCGCCCCATCGCTGGGCAGCGCGTAGCCCAACGTTTGCAATTGGCTCGCCAGCGCCGCTTCGGCCTCAGCGTGCTGGCTCTGCTGCTGTTGGAGGTGCCGCGCCAACTCGTCCGCACGCCCTCGGGCCGCCTGCAGATCCTTGTCCGACAGGGCCCGCTGCTGCAGGGCCGCGCGCTCGGCCTGTTCGGCCTGTTGCCATGCGGACAGCGTCTCGTCGAGCCGCGTTCGTGCCTGGACGATCTCCGCCCATCGCTGTTGCGCGGCTTCCAGCTCGGCCGCGTACCGGGCCTGGGTATCGACAATGGCCTGGGCGTCCACGGCATCCACCGGCCAGTCAGTGGCCGCGCAACATGCCTGCCACTGCGCCAGCCACTGTGCCAAAGCCTGCTCTCCTTCGGCGATCTGCTGCGCCGCCTGATCGCTCTGCGCCTGCAGCGCGGCCAGGCGGGAGCGCCGCGCCTGCCCTTGCTCGGTCACCTCGTCGCGCTGCGCGCGCAGCATCTCCAGTGCGGACTGGGTCGCGGAAACGTCCAGCGCCTCGTAGGCGTCGACGGCGGGATGGGTGGTCGATCCGCACAGCGGACAGGCTTCGCCCGGCTGCAAATGGCTGCGATGCGCCTCCAGGGCCTGAATGCGCTGCTCTTGCGCCAGGAGCTTTTCCTGGTCCTGCACTTGCCGGTGCAGGCTGGCATAGCGATCGCGCAGCGACTGCACGGCCTGCGCTTCGTCCGCCTCCTGCCGCTGCCGCTCCGTCTGGGCCGCCATCCATTGCGCCTGGCGCGTTCGGGATTGCTGCCATGCGCTCAGGCTCTGGCCCAGGCGCTCCCAGGCATGGCTGCGCTCCAGCAGTTGCAACGGGGCATCGCGCCATGCGGATTCTTCACGCCCCATCGTCAGGCGCTCATGGGCATGGCGCGCTGCCTCGGCCTCCTGTTGCGCCTGGTTCAAGGCCGCAGCAGCACGTTGGCATGCCTGTTCATGGCCGGCGCGTTGTGCCTCCAGGGCCTGACACTCACTGCCTTGTTTTTCCTGGCGCGCCCGGGTTTCGGCCATCGCCTGCAACCGGTGCGCACGGGCGCCGAATTGCTCGCGCCATCCGCTCAACCATTCCCCCAATTGGGCGTGCTGGGGCAACGCCGCGAGTTCTTGGGACAGCGTCTGGCGGGCCCGCACAACATCCTGCCATTCGTTTTCGCGCAACCGGGCCAGGCGCTGGCTGTCGCATTGCACCTGGCGAAGCGCTTGGGCGCAGCGATCCACCGCCTGACCATGCCGCACCTGCGCGTCATCCCGTTGCCGAACCACGGCCACCGCATCGTGCCGCGCGGCCTGCCATGCGACATGGACCGGCTGCAGCCGCGCAGCGGGCTCGCTGGCGGCAAGGCGCAGGCGCTCTTCGGCACCGGCATCCCATTCGGCCTGGGCCTGCTCCCGATGCCGCACCGCCTCGTCACGCCGCATCTGGGCGCGGTCCTTGTCCGCCAGCCACTGGCGCTCGCGGGCGGTGGCCTGTCGCTGCGCCTGCAGCAAATCGGCATGCAAGGCAAGGCGGCCGGCTTCGCCCGCCAGCGTGGCGCGCGTGGCCTCGTCCAGCAACTCCACGCCACCGGCACGGGCCCGCAGTTGCTCCAGCACCGTGCGCGCGTCCCGTGCACTCTCGAACACCCGCTGCGAAATCTGCCCGTAGATATCGGTCCCCGTCAACTCCTCCAGCAACTCCGCACGCTTGCCAGCGCTGGCTTCGAGGAAGGCCGCAAAGCCGCCCTGCGCGAGCAGCATGGACCGGGTGAAACGCTCGAAATTGAGCCCGGTGAGCACTTCCGTCTGGCGCAGCTTGTCCTGCACCCTGGTGGTCAAAATTTCGCCTCCGCCGTCGCCGCGGACCTGGGCCACCAATTCCACCTGCACCTGCTGCAAGGCCCCATCGGGCTTGCCGTGTGCCCTGCGCTGGCTCCAAAACGACCGGTAGCGGGCGCCGCGAACTTCGAACTCCACTTCCGCCAGGCATTCCGCGGTGTGCCGGGTCATGACCTCGTTGCCCCCTTGGGACACGCCAGCGATGCGCGGCGTCTGGTGGTAGAGCGCCAGGCAGATCGCATCGAGGAGGGTGGTCTTGCCCGCCCCGGTGGGGCCGGTGATGGCGAACAGGCCGTTGCCGGCAAAAGGTGCCGCGGTGAAGTCGATGCGCCATTCGCCTTTGAGCGAATTCAGGTTCTTGAGGCGCAGGCTCAGGATTCTCATGGCGCGGGCCTTTCCTGCAGGTCCGCCAGGACGGTCCGATACAGCGCCGAAAGCCGCTCCTGCAGTGCCGGTTCGAGCGATTGGGCCGCCAGCCGGCGGGCAAAGACTTCTGCGGGGCCCAGTTCATCGAGGGTTTCTCCCGCAGCGGCATCCAGCGCGGTGGGAAGCACATTGCGGGCCCTGCGCACACGCAGGATCTGGATCGGCAGGCCTTCCGCCATCTGGGCCACGCGCACCTGCAGATCGGCAAGGTAGTCGTCATGGGCCACTTCCACCTCGACCCAAACCGGTAAAGAGTCGCTTGCGCTGCCGGCGGCAGCGGCAAATGCCGCCGGCAGTTCCGACAGGCGGCCGCGCACGCTGGCCAGCGGCTGAAAGCAGGGCACCGGCAGCGGCGTCACGGACTTCAGGCCCGCCAGGTCGAAATCGACCAGCAGCACTTCCTTGCGCTGGCGCGCCTCGTCGAAGCTCAGCGGTATCGGCGATCCGCTGTAGCGCACATGCTCTAGCCCTCCGACCTTTTGCGGCTGATGGATGTGGCCCAGGGCGATGTAGTCGGCCGGTGGAAACGCGTTGGTGGGAAAGGCTTCCAGCGTGCCCACATAGATTTCGCGCACCGATTCGCTGGCGCTGGCGCCAACGGTGGTGAGGTGCCCCGTCGCCACGATGGGCACGCCGCCCAGCGCGGCGCTGCGCTCGACGGCCAGGGCATGCAAGGCCTGGTAATGGGCACGGATGGATGCCTGCAACGCCAACTGCTTGTCGGCCGCGCTTTGCCCGGGCTGGCTCAGCAGCAGGTCCCGCGGGCGCAAGAACGGCACGGCGCACAGCACCGCTCCCGGCACGCCAGCGCGGGTTTGGAGCACCAGCACCTGGTCTTCGGGCCGCTCCGCCATGCCTGGCACCACCCGCGTATTGAGATGCGCGAGCAAGCTGCGGCTTTCGCCGAGCACGGAAACGGAGTCATGGTTGCCGCCCAGCACGACGAATTGCGCCCCGGCGTCACGCAACGCCAGCACGCAGTGGTTGTACAGTTCGCGCGCATAGCTTGGAGGGGCGCCGGTATCGAAGACGTCGCCTGCCACGATCACGGCGTCCACCGCTTGCGCGCGGACCTGCTGCGCCAGCCAGTCGATGAAAGCCAGGTGTTCGGCTTGTCGTGTCTGGCCCATGAAGTGTTGGCCCAGATGCCAGTCGGAGGTATGCAGGAGGCGCAATTCGTGGCTTTTGGAGAAGTTCTGGAATGGCAATGGTCTCACTTTGGCAGGCCTATGCAATAATCGAAGGCTAATTTCCGCGGAAAGTGCGACGCAATGGGTGCGGCGTGGCTACCGCAGCAGCCCTGAAAGGACCATGCCATGAAAGAAGGCATTCACCCCAATTACCGCGAAGTGTTGTTCGTGGACCTGTCCAACGGTTTCAAGTTCGTGACCCGCTCCTGCGTGAACACGAAGGAAATGGGCAAGACCGATGACGGACGCGAACTGCCTCTGTTCAAGCTGGACACCTCCAGCGAATCGCATCCCTTCTACACCGGTACGCAAAAGTCCGTGGACAACATGGGCGGCCGCGTGGAGAAGTTCCGCAACCGCTTCGGCAAGACGACCGCAGCGAAGTAATCGGCGGACAACGATGTGTGCAGGCCCTGGCCTGCGGTGCCGCAAGGCAGCCGGCCTGCTACCGCAGGCCGACAACACCGTTTGAAGAAAGGCAGCCCGGCTCGACCGCGCTGCCTTTTTCTTTGTCTTTTTGCCCGTATTCTCGGGCGTCCTTTTCCGCCATCAGAACGAGCCGAGTGATCCACCCCACCCCTGCCATCGTCACCCAAGGCGCAGTCCGCCCGCTGCCGCGCTGGGCGCTCTTGCTGCTGTGCCTGGCGTATGTGGTGCCCGGGTTTGTCATGCGAGACCCCTGGAAGAACGCCGACGTCACCGCGTTCGGCTACATGCTCGAGCTGGCGCACGGCACAACGGCGTGGCTGTCCCCTTCGCTGGCCGGAATGCCCCCCGAAACGGAAGGCCTGCTGCCCTATTGGCTGGGGGCGCTGGCCCTGCAGATCGCGCCCTCCTGGCTTTCACAGGAAATGGCAGCGCGGCTGCCCTTCATTGCCCTGCTGGCAGCCACCCTCGTAGCCACCTGGTACGGCGTTTACTACCTGGCAAAAAGTCCGGGTGCCCAGCCGGTGGCTTTTGCATTCGGCGGCGAGGCCCTGCCCGCCGACTACGCCCGCGCCATGGCCGACGGCGGATTGCTGGCCCTGCTAGCCTGCCTGGGCCTGGCGCAGCTGTCGCACGAGATCACCAGCTATCTCACCCAACTGGCCTGCACCGCCCTGCTGTTCTTTGCGGCATCGGCCCTGCCCTATCGCACCGCACTGCCCACGGCGGCCGCCGCGCTCGGGCTGATCGGACTGGTGTTGAGCGGGGCGCCCACCATGGCCGCCCTGCTCGGCGCGGGCAGCGCCTTGCTGGTGCTGCGCACAGCCGACCACGAACCGCGTTCGAGCCGCACCTGGGCGCTGGCCTTGCTGGGCCTGACGGTGGTGGCCGCCTTGCTGGCCTGGAAGCTGAACCTCTGGCGCTGGCGCATCGTGGGCAGCGCAGAGGGCGCGAAGGATTGGCAAAGCCTGCTGCGCCTGCTGACCTGGTTCGCGTGGCCGGCCTGGCCGTTGGCATTGTGGACCCTGTGGCGCTGGCGCCACCAGATCACCAGCCGCGCCATGCACCGCCATCTGCTGCTGCCGTTGTGGTTCACAGCGGTCACGCTGGGCGCCACCATCACCACCCAGCCCGCCGACCGCGCCTTGCTGCTGGGGCTGCCGGCCCTCGCGGCGTTGGCGGCGTTCGCGCTGCCCACACTGCGCCGCGCCATCGCTTCGCTGATCGACTGGTTCACCCTGCTTTTCTTCAGTGCTTCCGCCATCACGATCTGGGTGATCTGGCTGTCGCTGCAGACGGGCGTGCCGTCCAAACCGGCGGCCAACGTGGCCCGTTTGGCTCCCGCGTTCGTGCCACACTTTTCGGCGATTGCTTTCACCCTCGCGCTGATCGCCACCGCGGCATGGTGCGCTCTCGTGTGGTGGCGTGCCTCGCGCGACCGGGCCGTGATCTGGAAGAGCCTGGTGCTGCCTGCCAGCGGCGCCACGCTGGGCTGGCTGCTGCTGATGACGCTCTGGCTGCCACTGCTCGACTATGGTCGCAGCTATCGCCCGCAGATCAACAGCCTGATGGCCGTGCTGGGCCCGCAGCCAGGCTGCATCATCACCCATGGCCTGAGCCGCGCCCAGGTGGCGGCGCTCCAATACCACGGCGGCCTTTCGCTGCAGCCGACCGACGGCCGCCGGCTGCCGGCTGCGTCCGATTGCCAGTGGCTGGTGGCCGACAGCGAAGCCCAGCCACCCGGCGGCGATATTGCCTCGCCGCCAGAGTGGTCGCGAGTGACTCAGCTCCCCCGGCCCACCGACAAGAACGACCAACTGTTGGTGCTGCGGCGCGCGGCCACGCTGCGGTAATGTCCGAACGCGCCACCATCGCGCGGCATGCCGGCACCGTGCTGGCCGGGCAGCTGGCGGTCATGGCGTTCGGCGTCACGGACACCATCGTGGCCGGCCGGCATTCCGCCGCCGCCCTGGCGGCCCTGTCGATCGGGTCGGCGATCTACGTCAGCATCTATGTGGCGCTCATGGGCGCGCTGCAGGCCCTCCTGCCGGTCTGGGCCGAGCAGCGCGGAGCGGGAGAACGGGAAGGCATCGGCCGAACGGTGCGGCAGGCGCTGTACCTGTGCGCCATCGCCTGCGCGATGGGCATCGTGGTGCTGGTGTCGCCCGGCGCCATCCTGCGGTGGACCCAGGTACCCGAAGCGCTGCGCACCGTGGTGGGCAGCTACCTGGGCGTGCTGGCACTGGCACTGCCCCCGGCCCTTCTGTTCCGGATCTACAGCACGCTCAACCAGGCGCTGGGGCGCCCCCAGCTGGTCACCTGGCTGCAGGTGGGCTCGCTGCTGGTCAAGATTCCCTTGTCGATCTGGTTCACCTTCGGCGGTGCCGGGCTGCCAGCGCAGGGCGCAGTAGGCTGCGCTTGGGCCACCCTGGTGGTCAACTACGCGTTGCTCGTTGTGGCGGCCTGGCTGCTGAACACCCAGCCGCTGTACACGCCGCTCGAACTGTGGCGGCGGCTGGAAAAACCGGACTGGGCGCAGATCGGCCGCTTCGCCCAATTGGGCGTCCCGGCGGGGCTGGCCATTTTGGTGGAGGTGACGTCATTCACGCTGATGGCGCTCTTCATCGCCCGGCAAGGCAACATCGCGGCAGCAGCGCACCAGATCGCGTCCAACCTCACCGCCGTGCTGTACATGGTGCCGCTGTCGTTGTCCATTGCCACCAGCGCACGGGTGAGCTTCTGGCGCGGGTCGGGCGACGAATCCCGCGCCCGTGCGGCAGCCTGGATGGGTTTTCGCCTCTCTGCCGGAATAAGTATTGCCTTGGCAGCTATGCTTTTCATAGCAAAAGGGCATATCGCACCGTTCTACACGTCTTCGGACCAAGTCGCCTGGCTCACAGCCTCACTGCTGGTCTGGGTATCGATCTATCACGTCGCAGATGCGCTGCAAACGGTCTGCGTTTTCGTCCTTCGCTGCTACCGCATTACGCTTGCGCCGCTGGTCGTCTATTGCGTGCTGCTGTGGGGCGGCGGACTGACCGGCGGTTACCTGCTGGCCTACGAAGGTGCCCTGGGCTGGGAGGCCCTTCGATCACCGTCGGCATTCTGGGGGGCCAGTGCCGCGGCCCTCATCACGACCGCCATGGTGTTCGTCACGATGCTGGCCAGGGCGCTCAGGCCTGGGCAACCGCTCCCGCCTCCAGCACAGTGACCGGGCGGCGGCTCTGCACCCGGCCCGCAGGAAAGGTGACGGAAAAGACCGAGCCCTTCCCTACCGTGCTCGAAATGTCGAGCGATGCCGAATGGCGCTGCAAGACATGCTTGACGATGGCCAGCCCCAGGCCCGTGCCCCCGGTCTCGCGCGAGCGGCTGCGGTCCACGCGGTAAAAGCGCTCCGTCAAACGGGGCAGATGCACCGCCTCGATCCCCGGGCCGGTGTCGCGCACCGTAAAGCGTGCGCCGCCATCCTCCAGCGTCAGCCATTCGACGGTGATGGAGCCACCGGCAGGGGTGTACCGGACCGCGTTGCCGATGAGGTTGGACAAAGCGCTCTGCAACTCGGCCGGCACCCCACCCAGCTGGCCTGCCGCGCGCATGGTTTCCAGCGAAGGGAACTGGATCGTGTGCGGCCGGGGCTGGTTCTGGGTGAGCAAGGCGGACAGGCCGCGGGCCTCGTCCTCGCAACGCCGCAGCAGCACCTCCACCGGTGTCCATTCGGTGATGCCGGGCAACGGGCTCCCTTCCAGCCGCGACAGGGTCAGCAGGTCCTGCACCACGCTTTGCATGCGTGCTGCCTGCTGAGACATCATGCCCAGGTAGCGCGAACGCTCTTCGGTGGAGAGCGGCAGCGTTTGCAGCGTCTCGACAAAGCCGGTCAAGACGGTGAGCGGGGTTCGGATCTCATGCGACACGTTGGCGACGAAATCCCGGCGCATGGCTTCTGCCTGCTCGAGCGCCGTCACGTCGCGCGACAGCAGCAGTTTGCGCCCGTCGCCATAGGGGTGGAGGTGCACCGAGATGCGCACCGGCCGGGAGGCCGTGCTGTCGCGGCCTTGCAGCACGACATCGTGTGAAAAATCCTGGCTGGAATAGTAGGCGCTGAAGTCCGGATCGCGCACCAGGTTGCCGATGGATTGCATGACGTCGCGCTGCGCGTCGAACCCGAACTGGCTGGCGGCGATGTGATTGCACCATTCGATGCGCCCCTCACCGTCCAGCAGCACCACGCCGTTGGGCGTGGCCTGGAGCGCCGCCAGAATTTCCTGCAGCCGTGCGTCGCTTGCGGCCACTTCCGCCTGGCTTTGGCGCAGCAGCCGCCGCGCGCGATCGGCCGCCTCGCCCCACAGGCCACGCAGGTTGGGCGCCCGGGCCAGATCGCCCTCACGCAGCCACGCCACAACGCGCGCGCCGCGCAACAAATCCCAGATGAACCACACCCAGGCCGCCAAAGCCGCCGCCAGCATCGCCCCCCACGGTCCGCCCTGCCACCATCCCACAGCCAGACCCGCCAACTGAAAGGAGAAAAAGAAGAAAAAGCGCCAAGCCATGTCGTGCAGTACGGGTCAAAGGGCGCGGCGCGCCCGGCGCCGCAAAGCGAACGTCAAGCCCGCATCAGTGCCGGCGGCTGAGCGGTGAGCCGATACCCCGCGCCACGCACCGTTTCCACCATGGCGCCGGCCACGCCCAGGGCCTCCCGCAGGCGCTTGACATGCACATCGACGGTACGCTCTTCGATGAAGACGTGGTCGCCCCACACCTTGTCCAGCAACTGCGCACGGCTGTGCACGCGCTCGGGGTGCTTCATCAGGTAGTGCAGCAGCTTGAACTCGGTCGGACCGATCTTGAGTTGCTGCCCCTGGAAGGTCACGCGGTAGGTGGCGGCGTCCAGCGTCAATTCGCCGATGGTCACGCTGTCGCTGACCTGTTCGGGCGCACGGCGGCGCAGCACGGCGCGGATGCGCGCCAGCAGCTCCTGGGTGGAAAACGGCTTGGTGATGTAGTCGTCGGCACCGGCATCCAGGCCAGCGACCTTGTCCGGCTCATCGCCGCGCGCCGTCAGCATGAGGATGGGGATGGGCTTGGTGCGCGCATCGGCGCGCCACTTGCGGGCGAGCGTGAGACCGCTTTGGCCGGGAAGCATCCAGTCCAGCAGGATCACGTCGGGCAGCACCGCGTCCAGCTCGCGCTGGGCGGATTCGCCGTCTTCCGACCAGATCGGCTGAAAGCCGTTGTGCCGCAGGTTGACCGCAATCAGTTCGGCGATCGCGGGTTCGTCCTCGACGATGAGTACACGGGGAAGTCTCTTCATGGCTATGCACCGCCCTTCAAAGCACGGCGGACTCGATCTGGTCCAGTGCAGTATGGCGCACGTCCTTGCCTTTGACGAGGTAGATGATCAGTTCGGCAACGTTCTTGGAGTGGTCACCGATGCGTTCGATCGCCTTGGCGAGAAAGAGCAGGTCCAGACTGGCCGAAATGGTGCGCGGGTCTTCCATCATGTAGGTGATGAGCTTGCGCACGAAGCCGTCGAATTCCTTGTCGATGAGGTCATCCTCCTTGAGGATCGCCACGGCCGCCTTGGTGTCCAGGCGGGCAAAGGCATCCAGCGTCTTGCGCAGCAGGCCGGAGGCCAGATCTGCCGCCACCCGCAGATCGCTGGTGGGCAGCAGCCGGGCAGAGCCGCTTTCGATGATGGACTTCACCATGCGCGCCATCTTGTTGGCCTCGTCGCCCATGCGCTCAAGATTGGCGGTGGCCTTGGAGAAGGCGATCAGCAGGCGCAGGTCACGCGCGGTTGGCTGGCGGCGCGCGATGATGGACGACAGCTCGTGGTCGATCTCCACTTCCATCGCGTTCACGCGGTGCTCGGTGGCAGCCACCTGGTCGGCGGCTTCCACACTGAACTGCGAGAGTGCGTAGATGGCCTGGCGGATCTGCGATTCCACCAACCCACCCAGTTCCATGACGCGGGCGGAAATGCTGTTGAGTTCGCTGTCGAACTGCGAAGAAAGGTGCTTGTCGGGCATGTTGTCGCTCCTCAGCCGAACCGGCCGGTGATGTAGTCCTCGGTTTCCTTGCGCTGCGGCTTGAAGAACATCTGTTCGGTTTCGCCGAACTCCATCAAGTCGCCGAGGTACATGTAGGCCGTGTAGTCGCTGCAGCGCGCAGCTTGTTGCATGTTGTGCGTCACGATGACCACGGTGTAGTCGTTCTTGAGTTCTGCAATCAGCTCTTCGACCTTGGCGGTGGAAATGGGGTCCAGCGCCGAGCATGGTTCGTCCAGCAGCAGCACTTCGGGCTTGATGGCAATGCCACGGGCGATGCACAACCGCTGCTGCTGCCCGCCGGACAGGCCGGAGCCGCTCTGATGCAGCTTGTCCTTCACTTCATTCCACAGGGCCGCCTTGCGCAGCGCCCACTCCACGCGGTCGTCCATGTCGGTGGCGTTCAGGCTCTCGAAGAGCTTCACGCCAAACGCGATGTTGTCGTAGATCGACATGGGAAACGGCGTGGGCTTCTGGAACACCATGCCGACCTTGGCACGGATCAGCGCCACGTCCTGCTTGCTGGTGAGCAGGTTCTCACCGTCCAGCACGATCTGGCCTTCGGCGCGCTGCTCGGGATACAGCTCGAACATGCGGTTGAAGGTGCGCAGCAAGGTGGACTTGCCGCAGCCCGACGGACCGATGAAGGCAGTGACCTTCTTCTCCGGAATATCGAGGTTGATGCCCTTGAGGGCGTGGAACTTGCCGTAGTAGAAATTCAGGTCGCGGACCGTGATCTTCGGCGTCTCGGACACAGCGGGCGTTGGGGAGGGCATGGTGTCTTCCTTGTATTGCTTACTTCTGGCGCGTGAGCACGCGGGCCAGGATATTGAGGCCGAGGACGGCGACGGTGATCAGGAACACCCCTGCCCAGGCGAGCTGCTGCCAGTTCTCGTAAGGGCTCATGGCGAACTTGAAGATGGTGACCGGCAGGCTGGCCATGGGCTTGCCCAGGTCGGCATTCCAGAACTGGTTGTTGAGCGCCGTGAACAACAGCGGTGCGGTCTCGCCAGCGATGCGGGCCACCGCCAGCAGCACACCGGTGATCACGCCGGCCCGGGCAGCCCGCAGCGTCACCATGGTGATCACCTTCCACTTCGGCGTTCCGAGCGCATAGGCCGCTTCGCGCAGGCTGGCAGGAACCAGCACCAGCATGTTCTCAGTGGTGCGGATGACCACGGGAATCACGATGAGCGCCAGCGCCAGGATACCGGCATAGGCGGAAAAGCTTTTGAACCGGGCCACGACCACCGCGTACACGAACAGGCCGATGACGATGCTGGGTGCCGAGAGCAGGATGTCGTTCACGAAGCGGGTCGTGGAGGCCAGCCAGCCGCGCGTGTCGTATTCAGCAAGGTACACACCGGCCATGATGCCGATGGGGGTGCCGACGAACGTGGCGAGCGACACCATCACGAGCGAGCCGAAGATGGCGTTGGAGATGCCGCCGACCTCGTTGGGCGGGGGCGTCATCTGGGTGAAGAGCGCCAGGCTGAGTCCGCCGATGCCCAGGCGGATGGTTTCCCAGAGAATCCACACCAGCCAGAACACGCCAAACACCATGGCGGCGAGCGAGAGCGTCAGGGCAATGTTGTTCACACGCTTGCGGCTGTCGTAGCGGCGCTGGCGCACCTGCGCCATTTCAGCGGCCGTGATGAGGGTTTGAGACGTGCTCATGCGCGGGTTCCTTCGTTCTTTTGCAGTCGAGACAGCAGCACCTTGGACAGGGCCAGTACCACGAAGGTGATGAAGAACAGCACCAGGCCCAGGTAGATGAGCGAGGCCTGATGCAGGCCTTCGCCGGCTTCGGCGAACTCGTTGGCCAGTGCGGAGGTAATGCTGTTGGCGGCTTCGAAGACCGACAGCGAATTGAGTTGGTTCATGTTGCCGATCACGAAGGTCACGGCCATCGTCTCGCCCAATGCACGGCCGAGGCCCAGCATCACGCCCCCCAGCACACCCGTCTTGGTGTAGGGCAGCACAACCTTCCACACCACCTCCCAGGTGGTGGAGCCCAGCCCATAGGCCGATTCCTTGAGCAGCGCAGGGGTGACTTCAAAAACATCCCGCATCACCGCTGCGATGAACGGAATGATCATGATGGCCAGGATGATCCCGGCCGAAAGGATGCCGATACCGACCGGGGGGCCGGACACCAGGGCGCCCAGATAAGGAATACCGCTGAACAGCGACTGCAGCGGCTGCTGGACCCAGGTGGCCAGAATGGGGCCGAACACCATCAGGCCCCACATGCCATACACGATGGAGGGAACCGCCGCCAGCAACTCGATGGCGGTGCCCAAGGGACGCTTGAGCCAGGCGGGCGAGAGTTCCGTCAGGAACAGCGCAATGCCGAAGCTCACGGGAACGGCGATGAGCAACGCGATGAACGAGGTGGCGAGCGTGCCATAGATCATCACCAGGCCGCCGTAGTCGTTCTGCACGGGGTCCCACACGCTGCGCGTGAGGAAGGTCAGGCCGTACTTCTCGATCGAGGGCCAGGCACCGACCACGAGCGACAACAAAATACCCACGAGAAGCGCCAGCGTGAGCAGGGCCGCACCGCGGGCGAGAAAGCCGAAAACCCGATCGGCCATCACGCCCGACAGGAGCGGCGACCGCGGGGGCGGCGTGGTACGGGGAGCCTCGGCGCGAACCGGCATCGAGGACGACTGACGTACTGGCATGGTGCTGGACACTGCTGTGCCTTCCATAAGAAAAAACGAACTGGTGGCCCGCGTCGGCGGGCCACCATGGGATCACTTCAGCGAAACGGCTTTGCCGGAAGTGTCCTTGATGTCACCCCAGGACTTGATGATGACGTTTTTCACGGAGTCAGGCATGGGCACGTAGTCCAGGTCCGCCGCCGTCTTGTCACCCGACTTGTAGGCCCACTCGAAGAACTTGAGCGAGGTGGTTGCCTGTGCGGGCTTGTCCTGCGTCTTGTGCATCAGGATGAAGGTGGCACCCGTGATCGGCCATGCATCCTTGCCTGGCTGGTTGGTGAGGATCTGATAGAAGCTCTTGGCCCAGTCGGCGCCGGCAGCGGCGGCCTTGAAGGCGCTGTCTTCCGGCGACACAAAGGCGCCGTCCGCATTCTGCAGCTGGACGTAGTTCAGCTTGTTCTGCTTCACATAGGCGTATTCCACGTAGCCGATGGAGTTTGGCAGACGGCCCACGAAAGCGGCAACGCCTTCGTTGCCCTTGCCGCCGGCGCCGGTGGGCCAGTTCACCGCGGTGCCCTCACCCACCTTGGACTTCCACTCGGCATTCACCTTGGACAGGTAGTTCGTGAAAATG
This sequence comes from Acidovorax sp. BLS4, assembly GCF_032929295.1. Classification (NCBI taxonomy): domain Bacteria; kingdom Pseudomonadati; phylum Pseudomonadota; class Betaproteobacteria; order Burkholderiales; family Comamonadaceae; genus Acidovorax; species Acidovorax sp. BLS4. The sequence goes on along the minus strand of NZ_CP136797.1, from coordinate 1,321,583 downwards.
AAGCTGGTGCCCGAGCCGTCCGCACGGCGGACGGGAGCGATGGCGGCGTCCGGAAGGTTCACGCCGGGGTTCAGCGCCTTGATGGCCGCATCGTTCCAGTTCGTCACCTTGCCCAGGTAGATATCGCCCAGCACTTGCCCACTCAGCTTGATCTGGCCGGGCGAGATGCCCTTGATGTTCACCACGGGAACCACGCCACCGATCACGGTGGGGAACTGCAGCAGGCCTTTCTTGGCCAGTTCGTCGTCTTTGAGGGGCGCGTCGGACGCACCGAAATCCACCGTCTTGGCTTCGATCTGGCGCAGACCGGCACCCGAGCCCACCGACTGGTAGTTGATCTTGACGCCGGTGGCCTTGTTGTAGTCGGCTGCCCACTTGGAGTACAGCGGTGCGGGGAAACTCGCGCCAGCACCCGTGGCTTCCTGCTGGGCCCAGGCGCTGGAAAAAGCGCCGGCCGCGACCACACCAGACACCAGAATCCGAATCACAGACAGTTTCATGTAGGAACCTCTTGGTTGAAAGAATCAGTGAGGCGACTCTAGAAGCGCTTTATGACACCATCGTGACACCCCCTGCAAGCTGTCATTTGCGATTTTCAGAGGCACATCCGTCTTTGCTTGTCACGCAATCGTCATCATTGCTGCGTAGCCTCCGGCGCACCGACACCGTCGGCAACCCTTCGGAGAACCCAACATGTACCGCCGCTACGTCTTTCCTTTTCTGCTTGCTGCCCTGACTGCCGCGACGCTGAGCGCTTGTGCCACGGGCCCCAGCGCCTCCAGCCCCATTCCCGCCGCGCTGGCGGCAACCCCCTCCATCAGCACCTTCCGCACGCTGGCCACGCAAGCCGGTCTGGCGGATACGCTGGCTGCCAACGGCCCTTACACGGTCTTCGCCCCTTCCGATGAAGCGTTCAAGGCTGTGCCAGCCAAGACCATGGCAGAACTCCAGGCTGATAAATCCAAGCTCCAGGCGGTCTTGAACTACCACATTGTTCCCAAGCGGCTGAAGGCGGCCGACATCCAGCCTGGCTCGGCGAAAACCCTGCAAGGCAGCGAGATCACACTGTCGCGCGCCGGCACCTTCGTGACCGTGGAAGATGCGATGGTCGTTCAAGCCGACATTCCCGCCAGCAATGGGGTGGTGCACGTGGTCGACCGCGTGCTGATGCCACCAGCCAAGAAGTAACTGAATCGACATTGCAGGAGGGGCGGCATCCCCCGCCCTTCCTGGCACAGCTCCGATGCGCCATCGACTGGAGAGGCAGGTGCTATGCTGCCCCGCCTGAAAACCAGCGCGCCTTGCGCAACAACATGCACGACGGAACACTGCTTGCCGCTGTGGATCTCGGATCCAACAGCTTTCGCCTGGAAATCGGGCGTTTCGAACACGGCCATATCCAGCGTGTGGAATACCTCAAGGAAACGGTTCGCCAGGGCAATGGCCTGGATGAAGACCGCAACCTGACCCCCGAGGCGATGCAGCGTGGTTGGGACTGCCTTGCCCGCTTTGCCGAACGCCTGACCGCCTTCGAACCCCATCACGTCCGCGCCGTCGCCACGCAGACCCTGCGGGAAGCGCGCAATCGCGAGGTGTTTCTCCAACGCGGCAGCGACATCCTGGGCCACCGGATCGAGGTGGTTTCGGGTCCTGAAGAAGCCCGCCTGATCTATCAAGGGGTCGCTCGGCTGCTTCCGCAGTCCGACGAACGTCGGCTGGTCGTGGACATTGGCGGAAGATCCACCGAACTGATTCTGGGGCAGCAATTTTCGGCGCGTGCCGTCGCATCCTATCGGGTGGGCAGCGTGGCCTGGTCCAGCCGGTATTTTCCGGAAGGCATCTTCACGCCCCAGGCATTCCGGACGGCCGAGATCGCGGCCCAGGCTGTGCTGGACGAAGCGCTCAACATCTACCGGCCGGACACCTGGGACGTGGCTTACGGGTCGTCTGGCACGGTCGGGGCGGTGGGGGACGTTCTTGCCGCGGCAGGCCATCCCGGCGGACTCATCACGCGCCAGGGGCTGGATTGGCTGCAGGAGCAACTGCTGCGTGTCCGTTCCGCAGACAGGGTGCGCATGGAGGGGCTCAAGGAAGAACGCCGCAGCGTGATCGGCGGCGGCCTCAGCGTGTTGCGCGCCATTTTCGAGCTACTGCAGATCGATCAGATGCAGGTGGCGCAAGGGGCATTGCGCCAAGGAGCGCTGTACGACCTGCTCGACCGTGAACTGCCGGAAACGGACTTGCGATCGTCCACGGTGCGAGGGCTGATGCACCGGTTCGCGGTGGACATCGATCACGCGGAGCGGGTGGCAAAGACGGCCTGTTGGTTGTTCACGCAAGCGTGCCGCAAGCCCTGCGAACGTGCCGAGCGGAAACTGGCCTGGGCCGCGCAGTTACACGAAGTGGGATGCCGCATTTCTCACAGCGAGTACCACCACCATGGCGCGTACATCCTGGACCATACCGACGCCGCCGGCTTTGCGGTTTGGGAACTGCACCGGCTGGGACTGCTGGTGAAAGGCCATCGGGGGAAGGTCCGCAAGCTCGAAGCCGACCTTGACGATCCCGACCTGGCGCTGCAGTTGGTCTGCCTGCGCATCGCCGTGGCGCTTTGCCACGCCCGCCGCACGCCCGACATGCAAGGGTTGTCGCTTTCCCAGCAGGGCAATCGATTCGCTTTGTCCACACGCCCCGGCTGGTCGGCCGCGTATCCACAGTCCGCTCATCTTCTTCGAGAAGAAAGCACGGCCTGGATCAAAACGCCTTGGGAGTTCGCCGCCGAGCTGCAATGATGGACAAATCGTTGGATGAAACGGTATAAACTGTATATACCGTTTTCTCATTTAACCGATATGCCCAGTACCTCAGACGTTTCCGCCGCTTCTGCCTCGAACACTGCAGAAACCGCTGCTCCTGCAGCGAGTGCAGCCCTTTCAGCCAAGCCCGCCCCACGCAGCAAGGCCGCTGCTTCCAAGAAGGCCCCGGCCCGCAAGGCGGCTGCCCAGCCGGCTGTGCCCAGCCCGGCCCGCGACCCAAAGGCCAAGAAGCCCAAGCTCATGCGTGACAGCTTCACCATTCCCAAAGACGAGTACGCTGCCATCGAAGCACTGAAGCTGCGCACCGGGCAACTGGGCACGACTGCCAAGAAGAGCGAATTGCTGCGCGCGGGCCTCAAGCTGCTTTCTGCGCTGGGCGACGATGCATTGGCAAAGGCGCTGCAGGCCGTTCCATCCATCAAGACCGGTCGGCCAAAGGCGCAAGCGCCTGCGCAGCCTGTACCAGCCGCGAAGAAGGCTGCCAAGCCGGCGAAGACAGCGCGCAAGTAAGCCAGGAGCCCTCGGCGCCGGTTGGCCCTGGCACCCATGGTGGTGTTGGTCTCAGAGAAAATCCGGGGACTGCACGGCCAGCAGGATGGTTTCCGTGGTCTCCGGCCGTTGCCGCTGACGCAGCCACCACACCGACCCTTTACGGATCGCACATTCCGGTGCCTGCAAGGCCAAAAGGCTTGCAACGGCTTGGCCCAACACCGGCTGATGCCCCACCACCAGTACGGCGCCGCGCGACTTCGGCCATTGCGCCAGTTCCAACAGTTCCTGCGGAGTGCCACCAGGCAATAGCTCGGCGCGCAGTTTGTACTTGCGCCCCAGGGCCTTCGCAGTGGCCTCGGTGCGGCGAGCGGGGCTGGACAACACGCGCAACCCATCGGGCAGTTGCCGATCCAGCCAAGCGGCCATGCGCGCCGCTTGCTTCTCTCCGCGGGCGGTCAAAGGACGATCCAGATCGTCTTCTCCCTCACGGAGTTCTTCAGCCTCCGCGTGGCGCCAGAGGATCAGATCCATCATGCCTTGGAACTGCCGCCGCCGTGGGCCATTGTTCGGCCCGCCGCCGCAGCATAGCGGTCCATCAGGGCTTTTTGCGCACCTTTACCAGAGACGGGATGCGGCGCGCGCTCATACGTACCGTCGGGCTGCAGAGTCCAGGCGTCCCGATCGTCCCGCAGGTAAGCCACCAGGCATTCATCGATAATGCGCTGCCGCAGTTCCTTGTCGGTGATGGGCCAGGCCAACTCCACACGACGCAGCATGTTGCGGTTCATCCAGTCCGCGCTGGACAGATACAGATCCTCTGACTTGCCCGCCCGGAAATAAAACACCCGCGTGTGCTCCAGAAAACGTCCGATGACCGAACGCACCCGAATGTTGTCCGTGATGCCCTTGCGTTGCGCCGGCAGCATGCAGGCACCCCGCACGATGAGATCGATGCGCGCACCTTGCTGCCCCGCCTTGATGAGCGCGCGCATCAGCACATCGTCCGTCAGGGCATTCATCTTGGCCACGATGCGGGCATCGTCGCCCTTGGCCGCGGACTCTCCCACCCGCTCGATCATGTCCAGCATGTGCTGCTGCAAATGGAAAGGCGCGAGCACCAGCTTGCGCAATTTGGGCAGCTTGTTCTGGCTCGCCAGATGATTGAACACCGCATCCATGTCGGCGGTGACTTCGGCATCGGCCGTGAAATAGCTCAGATCGGTGTACAGGCGGGCGGTCCGCGGGTTGTAGTTGCCCGTGGAAAGATGGCCGTAGCGGCGCAGGTGCCGGCCTTCGCGGCGCGTGACCAGCAGCATCTTGGCGTGTGTCTTCAGGCCCACCACACCGTACACGACCTGCGCCCCGATGGACTCCAGGGCTTCCGCCCAATTGATGTTGGCCTCTTCGTCGAAGCGCGCCTTCAATTCCACCACCGCCATGACTTCCTTGCCGCGCCGGACGGCCTCCCGCAGCAACTCCATCAATTCCGAATCGGCTCCCGTGCGGTAAATGGTTTGCTTGATGGCAAGTACCTGCGGGTCGTTGACCGCCTCGCGCAGAAACGCCAGCACGGCGTCGAAACTCTCGAAAGGCTGGTGGGCCAGCACATCGCGCCGACCGATCTGTTCGATGAGCGAGCTTCCCGACTGGATTTGACGTGGCCATACGGAACGCCATGGAGGAAACAGCAGTGCCGGATCGTTCACCAGGTCCACCAATTGCGAGAGCCTGACCAGATTCACCGGGCCATGCACGCGATACAGCGCCGCATCGGGAAGGGCAAACTGCAATTGCAGGAAATCGGACAAGAACCGCGAACAGCTCGATGACACCTCCAGCCGTACCGCTTGGCCATAGTGGCGGTGCTCCAGCCCCTGACGCAGCGCCGTGCGCAGATTGCGCACATCGTCTTCATCCACGGCCAGATCGGAATGGCGCGTGACACGGAACTGGGAAAACTCGGTCACTTCGCGCCCGGTGAAGAGCTCTGCCAGGTGTGCCCGCACAATGCTGGACAGACTGACAAACTGCGCTCCTGTCACGGCCACTTTGGCGGGCATGCGTATCAGGCGCGGCAAGACGCGAGGCACCTTGACGATGGCAATTTCATTCTCGCGTCCAAAGGCATCGTTGCCTTTCAAACGCACGATGAAATTCAGCGACTTGTTGGCGACCTGCGGGAACGGATGCGACGGGTCCAGGCCGACCGGGATCAGCAGAGGACGAACCTCCCGGTCGAAATACTCGTTCACCCAGCGTCTCTGTGCCCCGGTACGGTCGCCGTGGGAGACGATGTGGATGTTCTGGGCCGCAAAGGCCGGGGTGAGCGAGTCGTTGTACAGCGCGTATTGCCGCGCGACAAGGTCATGGGCTTTGGCAGCCAGCTCCTCGAACGAAGCGACGGTATACGGGCCTTTGGTATCGCCGTTCTGAGCGGCAGTCAGATGGGCCGCGGCACGCACCTCGAAAAATTCATCGAGATTGGAAGAAACGATGCAGAGGTATCGCAAACGCTCGAGCAGCGGCACATCGACCCGGGCGGCCCAGTCGAATACCCGCTCATTGAAAGCAAGAATGCTGTGGTCGCGATTGAGAAAATCAGGATCGGAGTTCAACGATTTCTCTGGCAAAGGGGGCACATTGGCCCCCTCGACTTCCCCGGTAGGCACAGCAGATTGAAGAGGCGATTCGGGGAGAGGCTCGGAAGGCGACGGCATGGCTGCTTTGGAAGGGATGGGTTCCACCCCAGTATTGACAGTCACCATGACATTTTCATGACAGTCCGGTGAAGGCGTCACGGAAGGTTTGCTGATGTTCATGACAGATAAGGCGCCGTCACACTCCGAGAAAATGCTTGCGGTATCGCGAAGGCAAATCCGCAATGCGCATGAGCATTGGCAAATCGGCTGAGTTGAAATCAGGGTCCCAGGCCGGCGCACCGAGAACACGTGCCCCCAGGCGCAAATAGCCCTTGATGAGGGCGGGCGGCTCGATTGCCAGTGATCCGTCCAATTGATCCACAGGCAACGGCAACCGCGGGCGCACGTGGAATTCGATGGGCGCCAGATGCGACTTTTGCACTTGGCTCCAGATGCTTGCAGCCGCATCGCCGCTCACCACCCCGTTGTGCAGCATGGGAATGCTGGCGCAACCGATCATGGTGTCGAGTTGATTGCGCACCATGAAATCCGCCAGGGCGCTCCAAAGCGCCAGAATCACGCCTCCGTGCCGATAGTCGGGATGGACACAGCTTCGCCCCAATTCGACCATTCGAGAGCGGAGCGTGCGCAGCCGTGTCAGGTCGAACTCGGTATCGCTGTAGGTACCGCCGACCCGGCGGGCTTGAGCGGGAGTGAGTACGCGGTAGGTACCGATGACCTGACGCGTGGCGATGTCCCGGACCAGCAGGTGCTCGCAATATTCGTCGAAAAGGTCCACGTCATGGCCGGCCACCGAGGTATTGAGTCGCGCTCCCATCTCCGATGCGAACACCTCGAACCTCAGGCGCTGGGCTTCCCGGACTTCGTCGAGGTGCCGCGCCCAAGCCACTTCCACCCCGCCTTCGGTGGACAAACGGCTTGCCACATCGCCCGAATGGCCAGGGCGATGAAGTGACCCCCTGGGCAATGAGTCTGGACACAAGGGCATCGTCGGGATGGGTAGTTCGTTCACTCGTCTCTCCCTGCAAGGGTGGTTGGATCACAGCTTGAAGGAGCGTTGCCCTTCCCGCTTGGACGAGACTGTGGCAAACGGCAGTGACGCCGCCATGTCCAGGCCATGACAGCTTCATGACTTGGAAAGAACGGAGCCTGGCCTGCCAGAAGATATGCATCGCGCTTTTGATCGAGACAATCCCGAACTCGGGATTTCAGGGGCGACTGCTACACTTTCGCACAACTTGCCGCCCGCCAGGGCTTCACTCATTTCCATGTGCCCCACGCTTGATGCGCCCGTACTTTCTCAGCCCGGGCCGACTTTGCAACGCATCCTTCGCGAGCAGCAGACTTTGTTGGACAGCGCCGGGGTGGGCATCGTTTTCATCCGCCAACGGCAGATCGTTCGCTGCAATCAACGCTATGCCGATATCTTTGGCTATGAAACGGTCGAAGAAACCATAGGACTGAGCAGCCAGGCCCTGTATCCCACCCTCGACGCGTTCCGGGACTTGGGACGCAATGCCTATCCGGTGCTTGCGCGTGGGGATACTTACCGCACGGAATGCCAGATGCGGCGCTGCAACGGCCGCTTGTTCTGGAGCAGCTTGGCCGGTCGGCTGATCAACCCCGCCGACACGGCGGAAGGCTCGATCTGGATCATCGATGACATCGATGAGCAGCGGCATGCGCAAACCCAGCTTCACGCCGTGGTGCAGGAAAAGCAGGCCCTTTTCGACCACGCCATGGTGGGCATCGCGTTTATCTCCAATCAGCGCATGACACGCTGCAACCAGCACTTCGAACAGATGCTGGGCTATGGTCCTGGGGAGCTGGCCAACGCAGCGACGCGGCAATGGCATTTCAGCGACGCGGACTGGGAAGATGCGAAAAAGCGCTGCTACGAACCACTGACGGACGGCAAGATCTTCGTGGGCGAGATGACCTTGCGCGGCAAGGATGGCCGTGCCGTGGTGTGCGAAGTGCGCGTCAAGGCCATCGACCCTGCCCGTCCGGCCAATGGATCGGTTTGCATTGCCATGGATGTCAGCGAGCAGCGCCAGGCACAGGCAGAGCTGGCCCGGATGCATGCTGACCTGGAGCGTCAGGTGCACCAGCGGACGCGGCAGCTCAGCGAAACCGTGGACAACCTGCATCGCGAGATCAACGATCGCAAGCACGACCAGGAACGCATCTATTGGCTGGCCCACTATGATCCATTGACCGGTCTGCCGAACCGCACGCTCCTGGCTGAGCGCAGCCACCTTGCGATCCGCGCTGCCAGCGAAGGGGGCACGCCCCTCGCTGTGATCTTCCTCGACCTCGATCACTTCAAGCACGTGAACGACTCGCTGGGCCACCGGGTCGGAGATGCTCTGCTGGTGGAAATCGCCAAAAGGCTCCGGGCGGTCGTGCGGGACAAGGACACCGTTTCGCGCTTAGGGGGCGACGAATTCATTCTGCTGCTGCCCGGGGCCAACGCGCATGGGGCGGCACGTGTCGCAGGCAAGCTGCAGGAGGCGTCGCGCCAGCATTACCAAATTGGGCACCACGAACTCACGATGGCGCCTTCGATGGGCATCGCACTGTTTCCACAGGACGGCGCGGATTTCGACACCCTGACCCAGTCCGCCGATGTGGCCATGTACCGGGCAAAGCTGGACGGTCGAAACACTTACCGCTTCTTCACCCCGGAAATGCAAGCCCAGTCGGTGCGTGCCCTCCTTCTGGAAAATGCCCTGCGGCGCGCTCTGGAGCGCAACCAGCTGCATTTGCACTACCAACCGCAGATCACCATCGCGACGGGCGAGATCCGCAGCGTGGAAGCGCTGCTCCGCTGGGAGCATCCCGACCTCGGGAGCATCTCTCCCGCAGAGTTCATCCCCATCGCAGAAGACAGCGGCCAGATCCTGCAGATCGGCGAATGGGTCATGCAGACAGCCTTGGACCAGTTGCAGCACTGGCACACCATGGGCATGGACTGGCTGGCCATGGCGGTCAATCTATCGGCACTGCAGTTCAGACAGCCGCAGTTGCCCGAACTGGTCAGCCGGCTTCTGGACAGCACTTCGCTGCGGGCCAACCGGCTGGAGCTCGAACTGACCGAAGGCGTCGCAGTGGACGACCCCCGTTCCGCCATCGCCACCATGGACCAGTTGCATGCCCGGGGCGTGCGCATGTCCATGGACGATTTCGGCACGGGATATTCTTCGCTGAGCCAACTCAAGCGCTTCCAAATCTACAAGCTCAAGATCGACCAGTCGTTCGTGCGGGACTTGGGCAATGACAGCAACGACCGGGCCATCGTCAGCGCCATCATTCGCATGGCGCAGGCTCTGGGCATCCGGACCACGGCCGAGGGCGTGGAAACGAGCGAGCAGCTGTCATACCTTCGCGAACAAGGTTGCGACGAAGCACAGGGCTATTACTTCAGCAAGCCTTTGCCCGCCCACCAGATCACCGCCCTGCTACAGCGGCAGCATGCAGCGCAATAGGCCGGATCAGACGCTGCGCAGGCTCAGATACTGAAGCACGCCGCAGATGGACTCACCCCGCACGCGCCGCATCTGCCAGTTGTTGCGCGAAGTGATTGGCATGGTCGGCATTGCTGGCCTCCACCATCACGCGCAGCAGAGGTTCGGTTCCACTGGCGCGAATCAATACCCGCCCGGTTTCGCCCAATGCCGCCTCCACGGAACGCAAGGTGTCTGACAAGGTGGTGTTGCTCTTCCAATCCTGCCCTGGAGCCAGCCGGACATTGAGGAGCACCTGCGGAAAGAGTTGCACACTCGCCAGCATGTCCGGCAAACCGCAGGCGTTGCGAACACACGCCTGAAGCACCTGGAGGGCGCTGATGAGGCCATCGCCGGTCGTATGGCGGTCCAGGGCCAACAGGTGCCCTGAACCCTCTCCGCCCAAAAGCCAGCGATGGCGGGCCAACTCTTCCAGCACATACCGGTCGCCCACTTTGGCACGCACGAACTGTATGCCCTGCGCCTTGAGCGCAAGCTCTACCGCCATGTTGGTCATGAGCGTGCCGACCACGCCCGGCACCGGCTCGCCCCGGCCCAAACGGTCAGAGGCCATGAGATACAGCAGTTCATCGCCGTTGTAGAGGCGCCCCGCCGCGTCCACCATCTGGAGCCGATCCGCGTCACCATCCAACGCCACGCCGAAGTGCGCGTGGTTGGCCCGGACCGCCCGCACCAAGGCTTCGGGATGGGTCGCACCGACTTGGTGGTTGATGTTCAGGCCATCGGGGGAGCAGCCGATGGCCAACACTTCCGCGCCCAGTTCATGAAACACCTTGGGCGCGATGTGATACGCCGCGCCGTGGGCCGCATCCACCACGATCTTCACCCCCTTGAGGGTCAGATCCTGTGGGAACGTGCTCTTGCAAAATTCGATGTAGCGGCCTGCCGCATCCTCCAGGCGCCTCGCTTTGCCCAAAGAGGCAGAGTCCGCCCAGACGGGGGCTTCATCCAGCGCCGACTCCACCGCCATTTCCCACTCATCGGAGAGCTTCGTCCCTTGAGCGCTGAAGAACTTGATGCCATTGTCCGGATAGGCATTGTGGCTGGCGCTGATCACAACACCCAGGCTGGCGCGCTGGGCACGGGTCAGGTACGCCACGCCGGGCGTGGGCAAAGGGCCCAGCAGCACCACATCCACCCCTGCAGAGTTGAAGCCGGACTCCAGCGCGCTCTCCAGCATGTAGCCGGAAATGCGCGTGTCCTTCCCGATCAACACCGTGGGTCGCTCTTCCTTGCGGCGCAAAACCTGGCCCACCGCATGCGCGAGCCGCAGCACAAAGTCGGGAGTGATGGGCGCCTGCCCTACGGTGCCGCGGATGCCATCCGTACCGAAATATCGACGTGTCATGATTTTTTGCCTCCGCCCGAAGGATATCCGCAGGCTAGAGTGAGGGTGGGGGAATTTGAGAGGCCTGCCAGACTTGCAATGCGGCGACGGTTTCGCGCACGTCGTGCACACGCACGATGCGCGCGCCACGCTCCACGGCCAACAACGCCGCGGCCACGCTCGGGACCATGCGCTCTGAAACCGGCCACTGCGTGACCGCACCGAGCGACGATTTGCGCGACCAGCCAGCCAGCCAGGGGTAGCCCGCGCGGGACAGCAAAGGCTGGCTGGCAAGGAGCGCAAAGTTCTGCTCCACCGTCTTGCCAAAGCCGATGCCGCAGTCCAGCACGATGCGACTCTTTTCGACCCCCAGCGCATGTAAATCTAGGGCACATTGCTCTAAAAAAGATAGCACTTGAGAGACCACATCTCCCTCCATCGGAGCCGCCTGCATGGTTTGGGGGTCGCGGTGCATGTGCATCAGGCACACCCCGCATGCAGGATGGCCGGCCACCACGGCCATGGCTCCGGGTTGCCGAAGGGCCCAGATGTCGTTGATGATGTCAGCGCCCATGTCCAGCACCGCACGCATCACCTCGGGCTTGTAGGTGTCGATGGACAATGGCACGCCCAGACCCACCGCCAACCGGACCAGCGGCAACACCCGAGCCAACTCCTCATCCAGCGAGACGGCGGGACTGCCTGGGCGGGTGGATTCCCCCCCGATGTCCAGAATGTCGGCCCCCTGCGCCAGCAGGCTTTCGCAGTGGCGCATCGCGTCCAGGGTGGTGGCGTGCCGCCCGCCATCGGAGAAGGAATCCGGAGTGGCATTCACGATACCCATGACCCGAGGCCGTGAGAGATCGATCTGGAATCGGCTGGTCTGCCAGTGCATCGACACGCTGGAATGATTTAAACGAGAAGAACACAAAAACGGGGCACACAGGCCCCGTTGTTGATTGCAGCGTTCCGCCGCAGGCTCAAGCGGCCGAAGGAGCAGGTTCGGTCGTCACGGCCGGCGTGCCGCCGCCCGAATTATCCCCACCCGAAGATGGCGTGCGAGGCGTCCAATCCTTGGGAGGACGCGGAGGCTTGCCTGCCATGATGTCGTCGAGTTGCTCGGTGTCGATCGTCTCCCACTCCAGCAGCGCCTTGGCCATGGCATGCATCTTGTCGCTGTTGTCTTCGATCAGCTTGCGTGCCAGCGCGTATTGCTCGTCGATGATGCGGCGAACCTCGCCATCGACCTTTTCCATCGTCTGCTCGCTCATGTTGTTGGTCTTGGTCACCGAGCGGCCAAGGAAAACCTCGCCCTCGTTCTCGGCATAGACCATCGGGCCCAACGCCTCCGTCATGCCGTAACGCGTCACCATGTCCCGCGCGATCGAGGTGGCACGTTCGAAATCGTTGCTGGCGCCGGTGGTCATCTGGTTCATGAACACCTCTTCGGCAATCCGTCCGCCGAACAGCATGCTGATCTGGTTCAGCATGTACTCGCGGTCGTAGCTGTAGCGGTCCTTTTCGGGAAGGCTCATGGTCACGCCCAGTGCACGACCACGCGGAATGATGGTGACCTTGTGGACAGGATCGCACTTGGGCAGCAGCTTGCCGATCAGCGCGTGGCCAGACTCGTGGTACGCCGTATTGCGGCGCTCTTCCTCGGGCATCACCATGCTCTTGCGCTCGGGGCCCATGATGATCTTGTCCTTGGCCTTCTCGAAATCCTGCATCTCCACGGTGCGCGCACTGCGGCGTGCCGCCATCAAAGCCGCTTCGTTGCAAAGATTGGCCAGATCCGCGCCCGACATGCCGGGAGTTCCACGGGCGATGACACTCGGGTTCACGTCCTGGCCGACAGGCACCTTTCGCATGTGCACGTTCAGGATCTGCTCACGGCCGCGGATATCGGGCAGCGTCACATACACCTGTCGGTCGAATCGGCCCGGGCGCAGCAAGGCGGCATCCAGGATGTCAGGGCGGTTGGTGGCAGCCACCACGATCACCCCGAGATTGGTCTCGAAGCCGTCCATCTCGACCAGCATCTGGTTCAAGGTCTGTTCGCGTTCGTCATTGCCACCACCCAGGCCGGCGCCGCGCTGGCGGCCCACCGCATCGATTTCATCAATGAAGATGATGCAGGGCGCATTCTTCTTGGCGTTCTCGAACATGTCGCGCACGCGGGCCGCGCCCACGCCCACGAACATTTCCACGAAGTCGGAGCCGGAAATGCTGAAGAAGGGAACCTTGGCTTCGCCGGCAATGGACTTCGCCAGCAGCGTCTTGCCCGTGCCCGGAGGGCCGACCAACAGAAGGCCCCGAGGAATGCGGCCACCGAGTTTCTGGAATTTCTGAGGGTCTTTGAGGAAGTCGACGACTTCCTTGACTTCTTCCTTGGCTTCGTCGCATCCTGCCACGTCGGCAAAGGTCACCTGATTGCTGTTCTCGTCCAGCATGCGGGCCTTGCTCTTGCCGAAGCTGAAAGCTCCGCCCTTGCCGCCGCCCTGCATCTGACGCATGAAGTACACCCACACGCCGATCAGCAGCAGCATGGGGCCCCAGCTGACGAGCAGGGTCATCAAAAGCGAGCCCTCTTCCCGTGGCTTGACGTCGAACTTGACGTTGTTGTTGATCAGATCGCCCACCAATCCGCGGTCCAGATAGGTCGCGGTGGTGCGCAATTTGCGATCATCGGTGGTAGTGGCAACGATCTCCGTGCCACCCTGCCCTTCCTGGATCGTGGCGCTCTTGATCCGGTTGCTGCGCACCTCCTCCAGGAATTCGGAGTACCCCACGGAGCCCGCGCTGGCGCCTGAACGGGTGTCGAACTGTTTGAACACCGTAAAGAGCACCATGGCGATGACCAGCCACACGGCAATTTTTGAAAACCACTGATTGTTCAAGCGGGGCTCCAGAAGCAAAGGGGATAACGCCACGAACGTGTCATGGAGACGTCCTAGCGCATTTAGGGCGCATTTTAGGCGTTTCAAGGTGGAAGGCGGTGCGATTTACCCCAGCAGAGGCCATGGTCAACCCACGGGAAGACTGCATTGGCATGGGTTGTAACCGCTGACGAACCGCGTTCATACTGTTCAAGCCTGCTTTTTCAAGCCGATTCCCACCAAAAAAGTCTCGGAAGATTTGTCCCGCGAGGCTTTGGGCTTGATGGGCTTGACCACCTTGAATGTTTCCTTGAACAACTGCACCAGCTGCGCATACCCGCTGCCATGGAACAGCTTGACCACGAGCGCCCCTTCGGGTTTGAGGTGCTGCACGGCGAATTCGACGGCCAGTTCGATCAGGTGGGAAATGCGCGCCGCGTCGGCGGACTCGATTCCGGACAGATTGGGGGCCATGTCGGAAACCACCACGTCGACAGCCCGCCCCTGGACGGCTTCCTGCAACTGCGCCAGAACATCGTCCTCCCGGAAATCGCCCTGGAGAAAACCGACCCCTTCGATCGGCTCCATGGGCAGCAGATCCAGGGCGATGATGGTGCCGTTGAGTTGGCCGACTGCCGCGCCTCCTGGCGACATGCGACGCCGCAGGTACTGGCTCCAGGCCCCTGGCGAGGAGCCCAGGTCGACCACGACGTGCCCTGGCTTGATCAGCCCCAGCTGCTCGTCGATTTCCTTGAGTTTGTAAGCGGCACGGGCGCGATAGCCCTCTTTCTGGGCGAGCTTGACGTAGGTGTCGTTGACATGGTCATGGAGCCATGCCTTGTTCACCTTCTTGCTTTTCGTGTTTGTTTTCATCCTGCCTCGATAATACGGCCATGCCCCAAATTCAATTGACTCCCGCAGAGCGCCGGGAACACCGCGCCAATGCCCACCATCTGGACCCCGTCGTCCTGATCGGCGGCGATGGGTTGACCCCCGCTGTCCAAAAAGAAATCAACGCCGCCCTCAATGCCCACGGATTGATCAAAGTCCGCGTCTTCAGCGACGACCGGACATCGCGCGAACAGATTTACCAGACCTTGGCGGCAGAACTCAACGCTGCGCCCATCCAACACATCGGCAAGTTGCTGGTGCTCTGGCGCCCGCAGCCTCCCAAGGAGCGCACCGTCGACGAAGACCGCATGCCCGGCCCTCGCGATGTGAAAGTGCTCAAGTTCAGCAAGCGCGGCGGCCAGCGGCCCGAGATCAAGCAGTTGCGCGTCCTTGGCAACCAGCGATTGACGCCCGGCGGCCAGATCAAGCGGGCCAAGAAGCCCAAGCAGAAATCCGTCAAGAAGCGCCAGGCCGATTGATGGGCTCCAGCACGGCGCGAACGCGCCACGTGATCTGCATGAAATGGGGCACCAAATACGGCCCCGAATATGTGAACCGGCTTTACGCCATGGTTCGGCGTCATCTCACTGGCGATTTTCGCTTTGTCTGCCTGACGGATGATTCGACGGGCATCCGGGCCGAAGTGCAATGCCTTCCGATTCCCGCACTGGATCTGCCCGCCGGCATTCCGGAGCGCGGCTGGACCAAGCTCGCCACGTTCAGCGCCGATCTGCATGGCCTGTCAGGCACCGCACTGTTCCTGGACGTGGATGTCGTCGTCACAGGCGGTCTTGATGCTTTTTTCGAAGCGCCGGGCGAGTTCCTGATCATCCATGACTACAAACGGCCCTGGCGCATCACCGGCAATTCATCGGTGTATCGGTTCGAGATCGGTTCACACCCCGACGTACTCGAATACTTTCGCGGGCACTTCGATGCCATCCGCCGGAAGTTTCGCAACGAACAGGCCTACCTTTCGGACTTCCTGCATCAGCAGGGCAAGCTGAGCTACTGGCCCGCAGGCTGGTGCCCCAGCTTCAAGTACCACTGCATTCCTGCGTGGCCTTCCAACTATTGGAAGCCGCCAATCATTCCGGCCGACGCGCGCATCGTGATCTTTCACGGTGAGTGCAACCCGCCCGATGCCCTGGCAGGCCATCGCAATCGCCGCTTTCGCTACATCCAGCCTGCCACCTGGGTGTCCGAGCACTGGAAAGAGTAAACGGGCAGTAAAAGGAGCGCCCCCTGCGCCGAGAAATCAGCGCCGGGACGTTCGCCACAGGACGGCCAGAGCGCATCCCCACTGCAACGCGTACATCACGCTGCCCACGCTGTGCCACAGCCGTAGATTCTGGCGAGCGACGATGCGGGGCGATACGCCGTACTGCACCAGCAACGCCAGTAAAAGCCCGGCGATCACGAAGACCAGCGCGGCCTGGGCCCAATCCTCCTGCGTCTCTGCATGCCGTCGTTTGGACAACAGGAGAAGGCACACGCAGCAAGCGATCGAGACGAAGGTTTGTGCCTCGAAAAGGCGTGCGGCCATGTTGCCGGCAAGCGCCGGTGTAGGCAAATGCACGAACAGGAGCGGTACGGCCAGGAACCCGATGGCCGACAGACTCCCCCACCACAATGCGGCGGCCAGAACGGGCACGCGGTCATACATGGCAGCGTCTTTCGCTCAGATGTAGCTCACGCCCACCACTTCATAGCGGCGCAGGCCACCGGGGGCCTGGACCTCGGCCGTGTCGCCCTCTTCCTTGCCGATCAGCGCGCGAGCGATGGGGCTGGACACATTGATGAGGCCCAGCTTCAAGTCGGCCTCGTCCTCGCCCACGATCTGGTAGGTGACGGCATCGCCGCTCTCTTCGTCTTCCAGCTTCACGGTGGCACCGAACACCACTTTGCCGCCCGCGTCCAGCGCGGTGGGGTCGATGATCTGCGCAGCGGACAACTTGCTCTCGACTTCCTGGATGCGGCCTTCGATGAAACCCTGCCGGTCTTTGGCGGCCTCGTACTCGGCGTTTTCGCTCAGATCGCCCTGGGCACGCGCCTCGGCGATGGCATTGATCACCGCAGGGCGTTCGACGGTCTTCAGACGGTGCAGCTCTTCCTTGAGCTTTTCAGCGCCGCGCTTGGTAATGGGAATGGTGGCCATTGAATCAGTCTCCACGTTCAATTCGACGCCGCGCAACGCGCGGCCCTCCTGGCGTCTTGCACACCCGTGGATGCACAAACGGACGCCCCAAAAGGAAACCGCCGCGCGTTGCCGCGCGGCGGTCTCTGGTCAGTGGCGATTATGCCGCGTTTGAGGCGGCCGGACGCTTAACCTGACTGTGCCGTTCAGGCCGTCAATTGCGCGTGCAGTTCCTGCACGGAATAAACGTCCAGATGGTCCAGATGCTTCATGCCTTCCACGGCCGCTTCGGCACCGAAGATGGTCGTGAAGGTGGTGACCCGGGCCTGCAGCGAACTCGTGCGGATCGCGCGGGAGTCGGCAATCGCATTGCGCCGCTCTTCCACCGTATTGATGACCATGACGATTTCGTCGTTCTTGATCATGTCCACGATGTGCGGGCGGCCTTCGGTCACCTTGTTCACCACGGTCACCGGCACGCCGGCCTCCGAGATCGCGGCAGCCGTTCCCTTGGTCGCCACCAGGTCGAAGCCCAGGGTGACCAGTTGCCGGCCGATTTCCACCGCACGCGGCTTGTCGCTGTTCTTCACGGTGAGGAACACCTTGCCGGACGTCGGCAGTTTCGTGCCGGCCCCAAGCTGGCTCTTCACGAAAGCCTCACCGAACGTCTTGCCCACTCCCATCACTTCGCCGGTGGACTTCATCTCCGGGCCGAGGATCGTGTCCACACCCGGGAACTTGACGAAGGGGAACACCGCCTCCTTCACGCTGAAATAAGGCGGCGTGACTTCCCGGGTGATGCCCTGGCTCGCCAGCGACTGCCCCGCCATGCAGCGGGCCGCCACCTTGGCCAACTGGATGCCCGTGGCCTTGCTGACGAAGGGCACCGTGCGGGATGCGCGCGGATTCACTTCGAGCACATAGATTACGTCCTTGCCATCCTTTTCCTGAATGGCGAACTGCACGTTCATCAAGCCCACCACGCTCAGGCCCTCGGCCATGGCTGCAGTCTGGCGCTTGAGTTCATCCACCGTGGCCTTGCTCAGGTAGTAAGGCGGCAAAGAGCAGGCCGAGTCGCCGCTGTGCACGCCGGCTTGCTCAATGTGCTCCATCACGCCCCCGATGAAAACCTCGCCTTCGGGGTCGCGCAGGCAATCCACATCGCACTCGATGGCATCGTTCAGGAAACGGTCCAGCAGCACGGGCGAGTCGTTGCTCACCTTGACGGCTTCGCGCATGTAGCGTTCCAGATCCCGCTGTTCGTGGACGATTTCCATGGCACGGCCACCCAGCACATAGCTGGGGCGCACGACCAGTGGATAGCCCAACGCGGCAGCCTTCTCCAGGGCCTCCGGCTCGGTGCGTGCCGTGGCGTTGGGCGGCTGGCGCAGCCCCAGGTCGTTGAGCAGTTTCTGAAAGCGCTCGCGGTCTTCCGCAGCATCGATCATGTCCGGGCTGGTGCCGATGATCGGCACGCCCTCGGCCTCCAGGCCGAGCGCCAGCTTCAGGGGCGTCTGGCCACCGTACTGCACGATCACGCCCGTGGGCTTTTCCTTGTCGACGATTTCCAGCACGTCTTCCAGCGTGAGCGGCTCGAAATAAAGCCGATCCGACGTGTCGTAGTCGGTCGAAACCGTTTCCGGATTGCAGTTGACCATGATGGTTTCATAGCCGTCCTCGCGCATGGCGAGTGCGGCGTGAACGCAGCAATAGTCGAACTCGATGCCTTGGCCGATGCGGTTGGGGCCACCGCCCAGCACCATGATCTTCTTGTTGGTGGTGGGCGCGGCTTCACACTCGTCCTCGTAGGTCGAGTACATGTAAGCCGTGTTGGTGGCGAACTCGGCGGCGCAGGTGTCCACCCGCTTGTAGACGGGACGCACATTGAGTGCCCGGCGCGCCTCCCGCACAGCTTTTTCCTGCGTCCGCAGGAGCTTGGCCAGGCGGCGATCGGAAAAGCCCTTCTTCTTGAGCGCTCGCAGCGTATCGGCGTCGATGGCAGCCAGCGCGCCATCCCCCTTTTCATCGGTCAGCTTGTCCAGATCCAGTTCGATCTTCACGATCTCTTCGATCTGCACCAGGAACCATTTGTCGATCTTGGTGAGGTCATGCACCTCGTCGACCGAAAGGCCCATGGCGAAGGCATCGCCCACATACCAGATGCGCTCGGGACCCGGCTCGCCCAGTTCCTTTTCCAGCAGTTCGCGGTCCTGCGTCTTTTCATTCATGCCGTCCACGCCGACTTCCAGGCCACGCAACGCCTTCTGGAAAGACTCCTGGAACGTGCGGCCCATGGCCATGACCTCGCCCACCGACTTCATCTGCGTGGTCAGGCGGCTGTCGGCCGTGGGGAACTTCTCGAATGCAAAACGTGGAATCTTGGTGACCACGTAGTCGATCGAGGGTTCGAACGATGCGGGCGTAGCGCCGCCCGTGATTTCGTTCTTCAGTTCGTCGAGCGTGTAGCCCACCGCGAGCTTCGCCGCGACCTTGGCGATCGGAAAGCCCGTGGCCTTCGATGCCAGGGCCGACGACCGCGATACGCGTGGATTCATCTCGATGACGATCATGCGACCGTCTTTCGGATTCACCGAGAACTGCACGTTGGAGCCACCGGTATCCACGCCGATCTCGCGCAGCACCGCGAGGGACGCGTTGCGCATGATCTGGTATTCCTTGTCGGTCAGCGTTTGCGCAGGCGCCACCGTGATCGAGTCGCCCGTGTGCACGCCCATCGGATCGAGGTTCTCGATCGAGCAGATGATGATGCAGTTGTCCGCCTTGTCGCGAACCACTTCCATCTCGTACTCTTTCCAGCCGAGCAGCGATTCTTCGATCAGCAGTTCGTTGGTGGGCGAGGCCTCCAGCCCGCGCTTGCAGATGGTCTCGAACTCTTCAGGGTTGTAGGCAATGCCGCCGCCGGTGCCGCCCAGCGTGAAGCTGGGACGGATCACCGTGGGAAAGCCCACGGTCTTTTGCACCGTCCACGCCTCGTCCATGCTGTGGGCGATGCCGGAGCGGGCCGAGCCCAGGCCGATGCGGGTCATCGCATCCTTGAACTTGAGGCGGTCTTCCGCCTTGTCGATCGCCTCGGGCGTGGCGCCGATCAGCTCCACCTTGTACTTGTGCAGCACGCCATTGCGCCACAGGTCGAGGGCGCAATTGAGCGCCGTCTGCCCGCCCATCGTCGGCAGGATCGCGTCGGGGCGCTCCTTGGCGATGATCTTCTCGACGGTCTGCCACGTGATGGGCTCGATGTAGGTCACATCGGCGGTGGCCGGGTCGGTCATGATCGTCGCAGGATTGCTGTTGATCAGGATGACTTTGTAGCCTTCCTCGCGCAGGGCCTTGCAGGCCTGCACGCCGGAATAGTCGAATTCGCAGGCTTGGCCGATGATGATGGGGCCGGCGCCGATGATGAGGATCGATTTGAGGTCTGTGCGCTTCGGCATTATTTCTTCTCCATCAGCGCAGTGAAGCGGTCAAACAGGTAGGCGATGTCGTGCGGGCCGGGCGAGGCCTCGGGGTGGCCCTGGAAACAGAACGCGGGCTTGTCCGTGCGCTCCAGGCCCTGCAGCGTGCCGTCGAACAGGCTGATGTGCGTGGGGCGCAGGGTCGCCGGCAGCGACTCCATCTCCACGGCAAACCCATGGTTCTGGCTGGTGATGCTGACACGGCCGTTGTCCAGGTCCTTCACGGGATGGTTCGCGCCATGGTGGCTGTTGTCCATCTTGAAGGTCTTCGCGCCGCTGGCCAGGGCCATGATCTGGTGGCCCAGGCAGATGCCGAAGGTGGGCACGCCGGCATCGATGATCTGGCGCGTGGCTTCGATGGCGTAGTCGCACGGCGCCGGATCGCCAGGGCCGTTGGACAGGAACACGCCATCGGGCTTCATGGCCAGCACCTCGGCTGCCGGGGTCTTGGCCGGAACCACCGTGAGGCGGCAGCCGCGCTCGGCCAGCATGCGCAGAATGTTCTTCTTCACGCCGTAGTCGTAGGCCACCACGTGAAAACGCGGAGCGGCAAGGGTGCCGTAACCCGAACCGAGCTTCCACTCGGTCTGGTCCCACGGATAGGCCGCGGAGGTGCTCACCACCTGGGCCAGATCCAGGCCCTTCATGCTGGGTGCCGCCTTGGCGGCGGCCAGGGCCTCGTCGATGCGCGCCTGGGTCACCGCTTCGCCGGCCGCAAGCCCGACGATGGCGCCGTTCTGCGCTCCGTGGGTGCGCAAGATGCGCGTGAGCTTGCGGGTGTCGATGTTGGCGATGGCAACGGTGTTTTCGCGCACAAGGTACTGCGAGAGGGTCTCGGTGCTGCGGAAATTGCTGGCCAGCAACGGCAGGTCTTTGATGATCAAGCCTGCGGCATGGACCTTGTCGGCTTCGATGTCCTCGGTATTGACACCGTAGTTGCCGATGTGCGGATACGTCAGGGTGACGATCTGCTGGCAGTAGCTCGGGTCGGTGAGGATTTCTTGGTAGCCGGTGATGGCGGTGTTGAACACCACTTCGCCGACCGTGGTGCCGGTGGCACCAATCGAATTGCCGATAAAGACCGTGCCGTCTGCGAGCGCCAGGATGGCGGGCGGGAAGGATCCCTGTAGAGACAAAAGCACTGGGTTCTCCGAATGGTTACGGGTCGCCCGGAGTCCGCAGGAAGACATTCCTGAAGACTGCTGCTTGTTGGGGGATTGCTTTGGTTGCTGCCGGGCGACGTTTTTGCGGGAAAGCCTCCAATTGTAGCCTCACTGAAAGAGCATCCCGACTTCCGCGGCCCATTCAGCCCACGCAAACCGGATCCGGCGATGCAACGATCGTCAGCGAGCAGGCTCTTTTGTCCTACACCACGACGGCCGAGGCCCCCTGAAAGATCGCAGCGGTTGGCATCCTGCGGCGCCCGCCCCCCTCGCCGCTCGCCCCCTCTCCTTGCAATGCCGCTTGCCAAATCCGATGAAAGCATCCACCACGCATTCTGCCCAACACAGTCTTCAGCGGCTCGGGCAATGGCTCACGGTCATGGGCTACCGGTTCGTCACGGTAACGCCGCTCACGCACCAGAGAGTGCTTGCAAGGCCGCACGTCCCTGAGGCTTCGGACCTGCGTGACGCATTTGGATGGAACCGACCTTTTCCAAAAGACCAGCTTCCCCCAGATCTATCAACCGCTCTGCTGGACGATGGCTGGCTGCAGTCCGCCCCAAACGGGCTGTTGCAAAGCAACGTTCGGTTCAGTTCGCTCGATGGATTCCTCTTTGCCCACTCCGCCTTTCCGACGGCGCAAGAGGATGCCGTTTTCTTCGGGCCGGACACCTACCGGTTTGCGAGTTTCATCCGCCATCAGTTGCGAATGCAGCCGCAGCCGGAATCACCACGCATTGCCGATGTCGGGTGCGGCGCCGGGCCGGGAGGACTCGTCGCGGCGAGGGCGTGGCAGGCGCAGCCCAACGGATGCGAGATCGTCCTGGTGGACATCAATCCCAGCGCGCTCTTGCACGCGAAAGCCAATGCAGCAGTCGCCGGCTACCCCTACGCGCAGTGCGTTCAAAGTGACCTCTTCTCCGAGGTCACCGGCAGGTTCGATCTCATCGTCTCCAACCCGCCCTACTTGGTGGACGATGCCAACCGCACGTACCGGCACGGAGGTGGACAGTTTGGAGAAGCCCTTTCCGATCGCATTTTGAAAGAGAGCCTCGATCGCTTGACGCCCACCGGCCGCCTGCTGCTCTACACCGGCTCGACCATCGTCGAAGGACGCGATGCTTTGCGCGACTCCGTTGTCGCCTACGCCGCGGCCCACGACTGTGCGGTGCACTATGAAGAACTGGACCCCGATGTCTTCGGAGAGGAACTGGAAGGGCGGGCCTATGCCAAGGCGGATCGGATCGCGGCCGTCGGCGTGGTGGTGCAAAGGCGGGCTGCATGAGATTTCTGGGCATTGGGCAGACCAACGACCTGGCGGCCATGTATGGCGGCCTCCAGCACCGAGGCCATGAGGTGCGGGTCGTGATTGAAGACCCTGCGTGCCACGACGTCTTCCAGGGCATCCTGCAGCGCGTCGAAGGATGGGAAAGCGAACTGGGATGGATCAAGGCGGCTGGAAACGAAGGCGTGATCCTCTTCGAATCCGCGACCCAGGGCGAATTGCAGGATGCATTGCGTGCGGAAGGCTTTCAGGTCATCGGCGGCAGCGCCCTCGGCGATCGACTGGAGGCGGACCGCGCCTTCGGGCAGAGTGCCTTGCAGGCCGCGGGACTGCAGGTAGCGGGCTGCCACCGTTTCACCGATTATGGCGAAGCGATGGTGTTCCTCGATGACCATCCCGCACGTTATGTACTCAAGTTCAACGGGGCCTCCGGCGAGCGCACGCGCAACTACGTCGGCCAGTCCAGCAACGGCGCCGACGTGCGCGCCCTGCTGGCCATGCACGCGGGCAAAACCCGAGTGGACCAGGCCGAGGCACCGGACTTCATCTTGATGGAGTTCATCGATGGGATCGAGATCGGGGTCGGCGGGTATTTCAACGGCCATGACTTTCTGTCGCCCGTGTGTGTCGATTTCGAGCACAAGCGGTTTTTCCCGGGCGACCTGGGCGAACTCACCGGAGAGATGGGCACCATCGTCAGCTACCACGAAAGTGCGCGCCTGTACGACACCGTCCTGCGTCCCCTGCTGTCCATGCTGCGGGATGGCGGTTACTGTGGCTACATCAACGTGAACCTCATCGCCAACGAAAACGGGCTGTGGCCCCTCGAATTCACTTGCCGGTTCGGCTACCCGGGTTTCGCGATTTGCGAAGCGCTTCACGATGATCCGTGGGAGGCCATCTTTCGCCGAATGCTGCGCCGCGACACGTTGGACTTCGGTACGAAAAAGGGGTTTGCCTGCGGCGTGGTTCTTACAGTCCCGCCGTTTCCCTACCGGCATGGGTATGCGGAACTGTCCAAGGGTTTGCCGGTGTTCCTGGATCCCTCCATCACGCAGGCACAGCGAGACAGCCTGCATTTTTCAGAGGTGGCTCTGCATCAGGGACAGCTGGTGGCGAGTGGCTCATGCGGCTACCTGGGCGTTGCCACGGGCGTGGGCGCAACAGTGCATGCCGCCAACCTGGCCGCCCTGGATTGCGTTCGCCAAGTGATCGTGCCCAACCTGCGGTACCGTAGCGACATTGGCGCGCGGCTGCACGGGGGCGAATTGCAGCAACTGCGCTCGTGGGGCTGGCTGCGGGGGAAGCCATCGGCGGCGTAGGACCTTGCCGACCGGGGTTCGCGCCATCTGGTGGTTTCTGCCTTCTTTCCAGCATCGCAGCATGGGTCCACTCCTCCAGCCCATCGCCAACGATGCTTGCACAAAAAATTCTTCCCTCCGTCGACCACCATGGCAGCCAAGCACCTCGCGCTGACGATGCGCAGCGCCCGAATGCCGCCGGCCCCTATCGTCGTCTCTACGAAGCGCTGCTCACGCCGTCCCCCACGCTGCAAACCCGCCAGCACGCCGCCCAGTGGCTGCAGCGGCTGATGGACGATAGCAAAGACGTCCCCAGCGCATTGTGCGAAGCGCCCGAGGACCTGCATGCGTGGGCCCGCGCAAACGCCCAGTCTGTGGCGCAGCGCTATCAAGCCTACCTGGATGGGCGGCGCGCAGGCGGCGAGCGCCAGTATTTTCACAACCGCGCCCATGCACTCAACTTTCTGGCATCGGTGGCGCCAACCAAGCTGGTGGACGGGTCCTGGCTCTACGGTCTGGCGCAGCATTCATCGACTGAACGGCTGCGACCTCTGCTCCAGACCTACCTCGAAGAACTCGGAGACGGCGTGCCGCACAAGAACCACGTCACGCTCTATCGCCAATTGATGCGCCGGCACGGCCTTCAGCAAGACCTGCAACTGGACGATGCCAACTATCTGCAGGGCGCGGTGCAATTGGCCCTGGGATGGAATGCCGAGCATTTGCTGCCGGAGGTCATCGGCTTCAACCTGGGCTATGAACAGTTGCCGCTGCACCTGCTGATCACGGCGTACGAGCTCAACGAGCTTGGGATCGACCCCTACTACTTCACGCTTCACGTCACGGTCGATAACGGCGACAGCGGCCATGCATGGCAAGCTTGCGAAGCAGTGCTTCAGATGATGGAAGTCCAGGCAGACCGCGAGCAGTTTTGGCAGCGCGTTCGCGCCGGGAGCAAGCTCGCAGACGCCGGGCGTGGCACGCAGGAGGTCATCGCATCTTTTGACGCCAGGGCCGAAGTGGTAAAAATCTTCGAAAGAAAGGCACCGGCCGGTGCAGGCATGCACTCCGACTATTGCCGCATTGGCGGGCGCACCGTCAACGATTGGCTGGGGCCCCAGGGCAACATCGATGCATTGCTCGACGCGCTGGTGGACGGCGGGTGGATCCGACTCGGCGCGCCGGTAGCGCAAAGCCGATTCTGGAACCTGCTTCAAGGAGAACGCGCGGAAATGTTCGGCGTGTTCACGGGATATGAGTTGCAGGTGATCCACGACTGGATTCGTGGCGAGGACAGCCGCGACGGACAGGACTATGCCCAGCCCGCCTCGGCCAACCAGACGCGCAGACTGCCCTCGTTCAGAGCCCTGGCACGCCACCGCTCGGCGGGCCCTTTCGCGGCCAGCGCAGAGCCTGTACTGGACCCCGAACTGAATCAATTCAATGAACAACTCCAGTCACTGGAAGGAGAGCAGCGCCGACAGTTCCTCAGCGCCGCGCTGTCTCCCGCGACGCATTGGACTTCGACAGGGTTGCTGGCCACCCGGCTCTTCATCAACGAAAGCTGGGCGGCCTGACCGCTGGAGCGACCATTGCCCTGAGACAGCGGTGGACCGCAAAGACTTACAGGGGTGATGGCATCTGCAGCAACGAAGGGTCGCTGCCGATCGCATTCAACTGTCCGTCTCCGCCGATGCGAAAGTGCGCGTTCTGACCGGTCGCAATCGCCACGCAGGCGGCAAAGCAGTGGGCCGGCAAGATCAATGTGCCGATGGCGTCGGTTGTCGTGACTTCAAAGCCCGCAGGAGCCGCAGGTTCGCCGAGGGTGAACCCGATCAGCAGCATCTGCCCCAGACCTGCCACCTTGGCGCCGATGAGCTCGATGCAACCCACCGCCTGCTCGACCACCCAGCCAGAAGTGGCATAGGGGGCATGCCCGCCGAGGGCAATGGTGCGCACTCCCCGCGCTTTGATGACGCTGTACTGCTCCCACTCAGGCGCGAGATGGAGCGGAGAAAATTGCTGAAAGAGCCCGCGGTGGCGCGGGGCGCGCGTGGGGTAGTTGGTGTTCATGGATTGCCTCATGGAATAGGATTTATGGCGCGTCCCACCCTCCTGGACAGCCTACGGAACGAGTGCCTGGGCTTGCGCAGGAATGCGGGTTCGACACGTGCAGCGCTTCCAACGGCAATCGATGTGCCACCCATCTGTTTTCAGCGGTAGCCCCCGAACAAATCGTCTGCACCACAGCGCTGGATTCAACGGCTTTGGGGGCCTGAATCGCGACCTGCGCCCTGCGGCGCGCGAGTCGCTCCGTTGGGTTTCGTGCTGGAAGCGCTGTCCGACAGAGTGGCCTCCGCATCAGCTGACGCACCGGCTTTGGCACCGCCAGAATTCGAGTTGCGGCGACTATGGCTCTTGGCGCCAGCGGCGCGGGCTTCTTCGGAGGTGAACTGATGCGCCGTGCCCTTTTGATGCGCCGCCTGCCCACCCTTGCTTGAAATTTCACGTTGCTTTGCCGCATCCATGGCGGCGAAGCCACGATTGCTACTGGATGGATTGCCTTGGTTGGCCATTTCGATACTCCTTCAATGTGCTCCCGTGGAGGGGAGCGGCCCAGGCCTGGCAGTCAAACCAGGCTTGGCACGGCAGAGGCAATCGACATGCCCGGCACCTGCAGGCCCCCTTGCGCAGCTACCGGTCCACGTCTGCCTGGATTGCTCGCTTGACACAACGCGCAGCCTCTTGCCTCGCATGCCTGCGGCGAGCGATACCCGCATAAAGCGTCTGCACCAGGTCAATCGCATCGCAATCCGCTTGCGCTGCACTGAACCGCATTTGCGCGCAGGCCACAGTCGTGATCCGGGGCTGCATGCCCTGCAGCACATCGACCAGCCCACACCAATGACCATCCACCGCCAACGTGCGGGAAAACAAGGTCAATCCGTCAATGGAAGCCCAGGCGAAAGCCATGATTGATCTTTGGTGAATTGGTCTTCACCCTGAGGTGCAAACCGTTGGTTCAAACGTTCCTGTGACGTTCCGGCGCCGCCGAAATGCGAAGCGCCTGCCGGTACTTGGTGACCGTGCGCCGGGCGACCGAAAACCCCTGCTGCGCCAGCAGGCCGGCAATCGCCGCATCGGACAAAGCATGTAAGGGCGACTCGGCCGCAATCAACTCCGACACCAGCTCCTTGACGGCCGCAGGAGCGCAGGTGGTGCCATTGCGCGTAGACAAGCCGCGCGAGAAAAAATACTTGAGTTCATGCAAGCCGAACGGGGTCGCCAAGAACTTGTTGTTGGTGACACGGGACACGGTGGATTCGTGCACCCCCACTTCCTGCGCGATCTGCTGCAGCTTCAGTGGTTTGAGCGCCAACGGGCCATGCTCGAAAAACGCCTGCTGGTGCCGCCCGATGGCTCGCGCCACCGCCAGGATGGTGGCAAAGCGCTGTGCCACATTGCCCACCAACCAACGCGCTTCCTGCAGGCAAGCGCTCAACGCCGCACTCTCGCCATGGCGCTTGCGCTGCTGAAACATCCGCGCATAGGCGGAATGCACCCGAAGGCGAGGCATCACAGCATCGTTGAGAACCATTTGCCAACCTCTCCCGCCCCTCACCGCCACGATGTCAGGCACCGCAAGCGGCACATCGTCTTGCAGGAAGGCGCGGCAAGGACTGGGGTTGAGCGCGCGAATCTTCGCGCAAACCGCTGCTGCAGCCTCGCGCGACACCCCCAGCGCCTCGGACAGCCGTGTGGGGTCGCGCAACGCCACGGCTTTCAGGTGGCCTTCAATGGCACGACGCACCAGATCCCGGGTCGTCACGCACTCCATCGTGTGCAATTGCAATAGCAGGCAATGCTGCAGGTCCACGGCGGCAACGCCTGCTGGATCCAGCCCCTGGACCCGGCGCCACGCCATGCGGATTTCCTGCCCATCCGGCTCCGGAGACAGGGCCATGGTGTGCACCGCCTGCTCGATCTCTTCAAGCCCGCCGCGCAGGTAGCCATCGTCGTCCAGTGATTCGATGACCGCCTTTGCCAACAGCAGATCCCGCTCCGGCAGACGAAGCAGGTCCAGTTGCCCATGCAAATGGGCTCGCAATGAAATGGGCGCTGCTGAACGCTCCCAGGCCCTCTCCCCATCGCTGTCGGCAGACGGGATCCGGCCGCTGCCAGATGACGGACTCCAGTCGCTCGGCGGCGCGTGCGGCACCGTCTGCATATCCCGCTGTGCATCGCCATCCTCGACTTCCAGCAGCGGATTGCTCTCCACCGCCTCCCGCACGGCGCGAGCGAAATCCTGTGAGGACATCTGCAGCAGGCGTACGGCATGCTGCAAGCGGGGCGAAGCATTCTGGGTGAGTGCTGCGGAAGTGCTCAGACTAAGCTGGCTCATCGAAGGTCCATGGGTTGGGGAGCATCCCATGCAACAAAGCAAGGCATATGCCACACCACGCATGGCTTGGAAAGAGCTCACCCAGCCTAGAAAACGAGCACTTGGCGCTATCCTTCAATGCAAGCATGTTGCTCAACCGGTAGAGATTGCCGCAATTCCTGCCGGTTTCGCCCACGGGTCCGTTGCTTGGTCCGGTTTTTACCGGCGCTGACTGGCACACGGCATGCTGCGGCACTGGCACCCCGCAACACCATCGCGAGCCGAACGCCTTCGCCCATCATGAACGACACCTCCACACCCATCCCGACAGCAGCGCCTCACCCCACCGCAGAGCCCCCCGTTGCAGCGCCGCCGTGGCTTTCCATGGCTGGTGTGGGACATGAATTGCGCACCCCGCTGGGCGCACTGTCCGCAGCGCTGGAGGTGATTGCGCTCGCCCCCCATCCAATGCCCATCCAGAGCGAAGCGTGCGCGGTGGCCGCTCGGCAGACACGGCATCTGTCTTCGCTGCTGGAAGACCTGCAGGACGTGCTGGCGGCGCGCGAGGGGCGCATGGAACTGCGGCGTGTGCCGCTGGACTTCTCGGGTCTGGTGCGGCAGGCCTGGGAGGCATTGGTTAACTCCAACAGGGGCTATGCCTGCACCCAGCAGATCGCTGCGGACCTGCGGGTCATGGCAGATCCTCGCCTGATGCGCCGGGCGATGGATCAGATGCTTTGCCGGGCGTGCAAAGCGGCGGCGCCGGGCATGCGCATGGACTTGAACGTGTTCAGGCAAGGGGACGAGGTGCGCGTGGAAGTTCGCGGCCTGCCCAACGACCACATGGAGCGGCCCTCGGGAGCCGCATGCCTGCTGGCTCTGCATGTGCGGGCCGGCGCACCTGCCACCTTGGCAGACCTTCTTGCCGACCATGTCATTGCACTGCATGGGGGACGCACTCCATCGCCGTCCGATGGACCGCTGCAGTATCTCGCGCTGCCCTGCCTCGCAGAAACGCCACCGCCGCCAGCCCGACTGCGGCGCCTGAAGGTGCTTGTCGCACTGCACGGCGCGCAAGATCGCCAGACAGCAGTGCAAACTCTGGAGCGCCAGGGATATACCGTGCTGGACGGCGGGGCGACCCAGCCGGCGCTGGACCTGTTGCTGCAGCACGTGCCCGATCTGGTTCTTGCAAATGCTCAGCCTGCCAAAGAGGCGCGCGAGTTCGCAGCCGCCGCGCGGGAGACCGGGTATGCCGGCCGCATGGTGGCCGTGGCAGCCGCCATGCCTTGTGCGCAGGAAGAGGCGTTGGATGCAGCCGGCGCCCGGCGCGCAGGCTTTGACGCATGGGCCGCCTGGGGCCAGTGGCCCCAGGTGCTGACGGACGCGCTGGAACGCGGAAGCGGTTGACCGCTGTACGTTCGTTTACACCCATGGCAGCGATCGCTGCAAATAATTCCTCTTTTTCAAATTCTTACTCGGGGAGATTTGCATGGCCCATGCCCTGGTAGTGGAAGACGATGCCGACTCCGCGCGCATGCTCGCGAGCTTGTTGCACACTGGCGGATTCACGGCAGCCACGGCGTCTTCGCTCCGGGATGCGCGCCGTCAGATTGCCCTGCAGCGCCCCGACATCGTGCTGCTCGACCTGCAGTTGCCCGACGGCAATGGGCTGTCTCTGTGCGAGGAGGCCGAGCTGCTCTCGTATTCGGAAGTGGTGCTGATCACTGGCCACGCCAGCCTGGACACATCGATCCAGGCCCTTCGCCTGGGCGCGGCGGATTACCTTATCAAGCCGGTGGATACGCAACGGCTCAATGCCGTGCTCTCCCGCGCTCGCTCGCCCTCCACCCTGCTGGCCGAGATTCAGGACATGCGCCTGCAGTGGGAATCGACCGGCCGCTTCGGCCACCTGCTGGGCCGGTCGCCCATCATGCGCGAGGTGTACGAGCAGATCGCATGCGTGGCCGGCACCTCGGTCTCGGTGTTCGTGACAGGGGAAAGCGGCTCTGGGAAGGAGCTGGTTGCCCGCACCCTCCATGACCTCAGCCGGCGACGCGACGGTCCTTTTCTGGCGGTGAACTGCGGCGCGATCTCGCCCCAGCTGATCGAGAGCGAAATCTTTGGCCACGAGCGGGGCAGCTTCACGGGGGCGGACCGACAGCACCTGGGGTTTTTCGAGCGCGCCAATGGCGGCACCCTTTTCCTGGACGAGATCACCGAGATGCCGCTGGAGCTGCAGGTCAAGCTCTTGCGCGTGCTGGAGACCGGCACCTTCCTGCGCGTAGGCTCCACCGAGGCGCGGCACACCGATGTGCGCATCGTGGCTGCCAGCAACCGCAACCTGGCCCAGGCCGTGGTGGATGGCGCGTTGCGGGAAGACCTGCTCTACCGCCTCAACGTGTTCCCGCTGCACCTGCCGCCCCTGCGGGACCGGCTGGAAGACCTGCCCCTGCTGGCACAGCATTTCCTGGACGACATCGCAGCACGTGAGGGGGGCCGAAAGACGCTGACCGCCGCCGCCCTGGAGCGCCTGGCGGAATACCGGTGGCCCGGCAACGTGCGCGAGTTGCGCAACGTGCTGCAGCGCGCCTTCGTGATGACGCAAGAAGGGCCGGTGACCGAGCGCTGGTTGCCGCGCGACCTCGTGCCTTCGCAGCCACCGCTCCCACTGCCACCGCTTGCGCCGCAGCAACGCGAGATGGCACCGATGGCCGACGGCGCTGCCGCCTCCACCGAACTGCGGCTGCCGCTGGGCAGCTCGCTGGCGGAAGTGGAGCGGGCGCTGATCCTCGCCACCTTCGCTCACTGCGGGCAGCGGCGCGAGCAGACCGCCGCCATGCTGGGCATCAGCATGAAGACGCTGTACAACCGGCTGAAGGAATACGGCGACGGCGCCTGACCGGCTGGCGGTGGCCGTCACCAGGCCTGGCCTTCTCAAGGGCGGCAACATCGTCCGGGCTCCAAGCCTGCGGCCTGAACGCCGGTACAACCCGTTGTCCGGTCATACATCCTGAATCCAGAACCCGCCATGCGCCGGGCACACTGGGCGCGCACGCCATCGCCCGCCCCAGCAGTCCGCGCGCGTCTCCGCGCGCAGTGGCCGCTCCCCCGGCAAGCCCAACCCCTATACGGCATCGAACGAACCCCGCGCATGCTTTCCGCCGTGGCCCACCAGACCACGCCGTCGAACGCGAAAGCCCACGATCGATAATCGGCATTCACTAGAAAGACGCCAACATGGATGACTCGCTGACCACCCCCGACGAAGCCGAAGAGCATGTGGGAGAGGCGCTGGACAGCGTGGCGCCGGCGCGGGCCTATCACATGTTGCCGCTGATCGGTCTGGGTGGTTCGGCGGGCAGCATCCCGGCCCTGCAGACCTTTCTGCAGTCCATGCCCGAAGACCCCGGACTGGCTTTTGTCGTCATCCTGCACCTGTCGCCCGACCACGACAGCGAGCTGGCCGAAATCCTGCAGCGCAGCACCTCCCTGCAAGTGATGCAGGTGCGCGAGACCTGCAAGGTCCAGGTCAACACCGTCTACGTCATCCCGCCTGGCAAGGTGCTGCGCACCTATGACGGCTTTCTGCAGCTGGCCGATCTGCCGAGCCCGCGCCATGGCCATGTGACCGTGGACCTGTTCTTTCGCATGCTGGCCGACACCCACGGTCCGCATGCCACGGCCATCGTGCTGTCCGGCATGGATGGCGACGGTGCCATTGGCATCAAGCGCATCAAGGAGCGGGGCGGACTCACCATCGCCCAGGACCCGGACGAGGCGGAGCACAGCAGCATGCCCCGCTCGGCGCTGGCCACCGGCATGGTGGACTGGACGCTGCCCGCGGCGGCCATGCCCGGCCGGCTGCTGGAGTACTACCGGCTGGAGCGCCGCCTGAAGCTGCCTTCGGAGAAGGGACCCCCGCCCATGGAAAACCCGATTCCCCATGGCATGGCCACAGAAGCGGCCCTGCGCGACGTGCTGATCTTCCTGCGAACGCGGACCGGCCGGGACTTCGCCTACTACAAGCGGGCCACCATCCTGCGGCGCATCGGCCGGCGCATGCAGGTCAACGGCATCGCCGATCTGCCGGGCTATCTGGATTGCCTGCGCACGCGGCCCGGTGAGGCTGGGGCGCTGCTGCAGGACCTGCTCATCAGCGTGACCAACTTCTTTCGCGATGGCGAGTGCTTCAGTGCGCTGGAGGCGCACATCGGGGGGCTGTTTGCCGGCAAGGGGCCGGGGGACTCGCTCCGTGTGTGGGTGGCCGCCTGCGCCACGGGCGAGGAGGCCTACTCCATCGCCATCTTGCTCAGTGAATACGCACGCAAGGTGGATGCGGCGCCGGTGATCCAGGTCTTCGCCAGCGATCTGGACGACGAGGCCATCGGCATCGCCCGCGAGGGGCTCTACCCCACGACCATCGAGGCCGACGTGTCGGAAGAACGGCTGCGCCGGTATTTCGTGAAGGAGCACCGCGGCTACCGGCTTCGCCGCGAAATCCGCGAAATGGTGCTGTTTGCGGTGCATGACGTGCTCAAGGATTCGCCGTTCTCGCGGCTCGACCTCGTCACCTGTCGCAACCTGCTGATCTACCTGAACCGCAACGCCCAGCACCGCGTGTTCGACACCTTCCATTTCTCGCTCAAGCCCCGCGGGCTGATGTTTCTGGGCTCATCGGAATCCGTCGAAGACAACAGCCCCCTGTTTGTCGTGCTCGACAAGAAGCACCGCATCTACAGCCACCGCCCCGCCTCGCGCTCGGGCATGCCAGGGCACTCCGCGCCCGGCACCGTCTCGCTCGCCATGGAGGCGCAGCACGCCGCGCGGTCCGGCCCGGTGCTGGCCGGCCCGGCCTTCACCTCGACGCCCCCGGCCTCGCGCGATCTGCCGCCCCTCGATGGCCGCAGCCACAGCTGGGGTGAGCTGCATTTCCGGCTGCTGGAGAAGATCGCGCCGCCCTCCGTGCTGATCGATGCCGGCCACGACATCGTGCACCTGTCGCCCAACGCCGGCGAGTTCCTGCGCTTTCAGGGCGGCGAGCCCAGCCGCAACCTGCTGCGCGCCATCCACGAGGACCTGCGCATCGAAGTGCGCGCGGCGCTCTACCAGGCGGCGCAGCGCAAGATGGCCGTGGAGACCCCGCCCGTGGCTGTCACCCATGCTGGCGGCGAAATGGTGCTGGTGGTCCGCATCGTCCCGTTCCACGAGGCGCCGGGTTTTCATCTGGTGATCATCCAGCCCGCGTCGGCGCTGCAGCCGCTGCTGCCCATGCCGGTGCGGCCCATGTCGGTCTCCGAGCCCCTGGCGCAGCACCTGGAGCAAGAACTGGAGCGCATGAAACTGCACCTGCGCGACACGGTCGAGCAGTACGAGGTGTCCACCGAAGAACTCAAGGCCAGCAACGAAGAGCTGCAGGCCATGAACGAAGAGCTGCGCTCGGCCACCGAGGAACTCGAAACCAGCCGAGAAGAACTGCAGTCGATCAACGAAGAGCTCACCACCGTCAACCACGAGCTCAAGAGCAAGGTCGATGAACTCGGCCACTCCAACAGCGACATGCACAACCTGATGGACGCCACCGCGATCGCGACGGTGTTCCTGGACCGCGAGCTGTGCATCACCCGTTTCACCCCCTCGGCGATCACGCTGTTCAAACTGATTCCCACTGACATCGGCCGCCCGCTGTCCGATCTGGCAACCCACCTGGACTACCCGGAGATGACCTCCGATGCCCGCCGCGTCCTGGAGCGGCTGGTGCCGATGGAGCGAGAGGTCGGCAAGGGCAGCGGCCAGTGGTTCCTGGTCAGGGCCCTGCCCTACCGCACGCTGGACGACCGCATTGCCGGGGTGGTGCTCACCTTCGTGGACATCACCGAACGCAAGCACAGCCAGGAGGCCTTGCGCGTCTCGCAGGACCGATTCAGTCTCATCGTCAGCCAGGCGACGGCCGGGGTGATGGAGGTGTCGCTGGACGGGCGCATCGAATTCACCAACCGCAGCTACCGCGAACTGCTGGGCTATTCCGAGGCCGACATCGTGGGCATGTCGCTACTCGACCTCGTCCACCCCGACGACCGAGCCGAGAGCGCACGGCTGTTCGAGAAGCTCGCCCGCCACGGCGAGGCGTTCCAGGTCGAAAAGCGCTGCCTGCGCAAGGACGGCTCAGTGATCTGGACCTTCAACAACGTGAGCCGCCTGTCGAATGTGCAAGGCCGTGCGGACGCTGCCTTGGTGATGTGCACCGACGTGACGGAACGCAAACGGGCGGAGGAAGCCCTCAGCCGCAGCGAGGAGCAGTTGCGGCTCATCGTGGAGAACGCCGTCGAGTTCGCCATCTTCTCCACCGACCCGCAGATGCGCGTGACCCGCTGGAACGTGGGCGCCGAGCGCCTGCTCGGCTACCCCGAGGCCGAGGTGCTGGGGCAGCCCGCCGACATCATCTTCACCGACGAAGACCGCGCCCTGGGCGCACCGCAGATCGAGGTGCGCCAGGCGCTGACCGATGGCCGCGCCATGGACGACCGCCTGCACCGCCGCAAAGATGGCACCACCTTCTGGGCCAGCGGGGTGTTGATGCCGATGCTCGACGATGGCGCCGTGGTCGGCTTCGTCAAGATCCTGCGCGACCAGAGCCGTGCCCGCCAGGCCCAGGAAGACCTGGAGACCAGCCGGGCCGAACTGGTCGAGGCCCTGCGGCAGAAAGAAGCCGCGCACTCGGCCTTGGAAGCCGCCGACGCCGCCAAGGACCGGTTCCTGGCCGTGCTGTCGCACGAACTGCGCAACCCCCTCGCCTCCATCCGCAATGCCGCAGAGGCGCTGCAGTCGGGGCAGTTGAACGACGAGGAGCGGGCCCAGTCGTCCAGCATCCTGGACCGGCAATCCGCCGCCATGAAGACGCTGCTGGACGACCTGCTGGACGTCTCGCGCCTGCGGCTGGGGCGCCTGGCCCTGCACCGCCGCCGCATCCTGCTGTCCGAGGTCGTGGACATGGCCATCGAAACCACCAGGCCCGCCATCGAAGCCGGCGCGCACCGGCTGGAGGTGGTGCTTCCGCACATGCCGGTGGTGCTCGATGCGGACCCGGTGCGCCTCAGCCAGGTGCTGTCCAACCTGCTGGCCAACGCCGCCAAATATACCCCTCCAGGTGGCCACATCGGGGTACGGGCCCAGGTGGACCAGCGCACCGCCGTGATCGCCGTGACGGACAACGGCATCGGCATGGCAGCGGACAACATCCATAGCCTGTTCGGCATGTTCGTGCAGGAAACATCCGACCTGCCCGGCGCGCGGGGCCTGGGCATCGGGCTGGCGCTCGTGCGCAGCATCGTGGAATTGCACGGCGGCCTGGTGGAAGGCTCCAGCCCGGGCCAGGGCCAAGGCAGCACCTTCACCGTGCGCCTGCCGCTGGCGCAGGCGGAGCCCCTTGCGCCGTTGCCGGAGCCCGGGTTGCCGGCCCCATTGCGCAATCTCTCCGCCCTGGCGCCCAAGGTGCTGGTGGCCGACGACAACGCCGATGCGGCCTGGAGCATCGCCACCCTGCTGCAAATTTCCGGTTGCGAGGTACGCACCTGTTCCGACGGCCCCGCGGCGGTCGCGGCCGCCCGCGAGGGCATGCCTGACGTGGCGGTGCTGGACATCGGCATGCCGGGCATGAGCGGGCACGAAGTGGCGCGCCAGATGCGCGCCCTGCCGGGCGGCGCGGACGTGCAGCTGATCGCGTTGACCGGCTGGGGCCAGGAAGCCGACCGGAACGCTGCCGCCGAAGCGGGGTTCGACGCACACATGGTCAAGCCCGTGGAGGTCCAGCAACTCATCGCGCTGATCGAGGCCCGCCAGCGGGACAAGGCACCGCGCTGAGCCCACCACCAGGCGCTATGTTTTTCATAGCGACATGCCCTAGTACTTATTGCGCTGGAAGCCGTTTTGATCCACGGTGCTTCGGTGGCATTTGGAATGGCTGGGCCGGCTGACAGGCCTTGCGCCCCTGACACACCCACTGACACGCCTCCTGCCGTGCAAGGCGGCAGCGACATGCCGGCACCATCCGACAACCGCTTCGGCCACTTGGCCGCCCAATGGTCCATTGCGGCCCGGCGAAGTCCGCGCCGGTGCCATCCACCTTTGAGGAGCGACCCCAATGAGCGTCAGGCCCAGTCAGCCACAGATTCTGGAATCCCTGTCGGTGGTGCGCGAGTTCGATGTCGAGGTCGAACTGGAGCGCCGTGTCGACTTTCTCGCCCAGTACCTGGCGCGCACCGGGCGACAGACCTACGTGCTCGGGATCAGCGGCGGCGTGGATTCGCTGGTTGCCGGCTGCCTGGCGCAACGGGCCGTGGCCCGCCTGCGGGCCTCCGGAGAAAGCGTCCGTTTCATCGCCATGCGGCTGCCGTATGGCCAGCAGCGGGACGAGGCCGAGGCAGTCAGGTGCCTCGACTTCATCGCACCCGACGAGGTGCGCACCGTGGACATCCGCGCATCGGTCGATGCCATGCAGCAAGCGCTGATCGCCGCCGGCGTGGACCTGGGCGATGCCCCGGCGGAAGACTTTCTGGTCGGCAACATCAAGGCCCGCGCCCGCATGGTGGCGCAATACGCGGTGGCCGGCGCCACCGCAGGGCTGGTCATCGGCACCGATCATGCAGCCGAGGCACTGATGGGGTTCTTCACCAAGCATGGCGATGGAGCAGCCGATGTGCTGCCGCTGGCGGGCCTGAACAAGCGCCGCGTGCGCGCGGTGGGTTTTGCATTGGGCGCTCCCCGCGATCTGGTGATGAAAGTGCCCACGGCTGATCTGGAAACACTGGCCCCGCAACGGCCCGACGAAGACGCATTCGGAGTGAGCTACGACACCATCGACGACTTCCTGGAAGGCCTGCCCATCGATCGCGAGGCCGAGCGGATCATCGTGAACACCTACCTCGCCAGCGCCCACAAGCGCGATGCCGCCGTGACCCCAACCATAGCCCGCTCAACTCTCTAGACAGGCCCCAAGCCACGGACCGCGCCAGCGAGCGAACAGAAAAAACCGCTACAAAATTTACCGCGCGGCATGGTCCGGGCAATCGCCCATCCGCCGCGGCACCCCGTCGCCGTAGTGGCCCTGTACTGCCAGCGCCGTCCGCACCGGACTGGGCCTCTCGGGTGTGGCGCGCCAGGAAACAGGCAAGGTACATGCCGTGTTTGGTTGCGTTTCACCCTCTGCGCCGCCCTGTCCGGCATGGCCATCGGCCCATTGCCCGGCCCTTCGGCACACCGCTTGCCCTGACTCCTTCGACGCCACATGGCGTTGCCTGTCGGTGAACCCGCTGGCTCAACCCCACCAGGAGCATTCATGTTTTCTCATAACAAGCGGCTGCAATACACCGTACGAATCAGCGAAACCAATCCCGGCCTCGCCAACCTGCTGCTCGAGCAGTTTGGCGGACCCCAGGGCGAACTCGCCGCAGCCTGCCGCTATTTCACCCAGGCATTGGGCGAGGACGATCCGGGCCGCAAGGACATGCTGTTCGACATCGCGACCGAAGAGCTGAGCCATCTGGAGATCATCGGAACCATCGTGGGCATGCTCAACAAGGGCGCCAAGGGCCGACTGGCGGAAGGCGTTGAAAAAGAGGGCGATCTCTATCGGTCCATCACCGGCGCAGGCAACGACAGCCACCTCACCCAGGTGCTGTACGGGGGTGGCCCAGCGTTGATCAACTCGGCAGGCGTACCCTGGACGGCAGCGTACGTCGACACCATCGGCGAGCCCACCGCCGACCTGCGGTCGAACATCGCGGCCGAATCCCGCGCGAAGATCGTGTATGAGCGCCTCATCAACCTCACGGACGACCCGGGCGTGAAGGACGCGCTGACCTTCCTCATGACGCGAGAGATCGCCCACCAGAAGTCGTTTGAAAAAGCACTCTATGCCATCGAACCGAACTTCCCTCCCGGCAAGCTGCCAGGCGATCCGCGCTTCACCAGCGTGTACTTTCGCACCTCGCAGGGCGAGCCGGAAGTGCGGGGTGCGTGGAACGAAGGAGAGCGCTGGAACGTCGTTCCCCTTCCCCAGGGCGCCGAAGCGGTGGATGGCGGCGATGGCCTGGCGACCGTGGCCCTGAACGAACTGGAAGCGCCCGCCGTGGAGCAGATGGCCGCACGCACGGCATCTCAGCCCGACATGGATCCCACCACGGGTGCCGAACTGGGCATGGGAGAAGATCTGGACCCTGTGGGTGATGCAGGCCGTTTGCGCGGCGTGCCGAAAACGCTCGAAGACTGATGGGCAGGGCAGGCTCCTGCGGCCGTGGTGGTGCCCTCTATAAGGTCATTGTCGCGGCCTGGGACCGGCCCTGAATGCCTTCTTATGGGTTTTCCCGACGGCTGCGATGGCCCCGACGGGCCGCAGCGCAGCCCACGGCAAGCCCCGCGGCGAAAGTCGCACAAAGCGTTGCCATGGCCTGCTGAGAGCCGCCATGCACAAGGCATGGAGTGCCATCAGTCGGCTCGACCCACCGCTCCAACATGCCAGCTTTGCCAGGCCCGCCGCGCCCCCGCCAAGCAAGCACCATCGTCGATGCGACGCTTGCCAAAGTCCCAGCCATCAGCCCTATGCTGATCACCGAGCGTGCAGTGGCATGCGGGCCGTGGTGGCCATGCGGCAGGCATTGCAAATCCGACGTCGGCAGAACGTGGACCTGCGTCAAAGCGATCGACAAAGGATCGCTGGCAGGAAACGACTCCTCTATTCCATGATCGAGGGCAGGCTCCGTGTGCGCGGGATTGGCCGCAGGTCTCAACGCCGGAGCAGTGCCTTCAGGCGGAGGACAAGGATGGCTTTCAGATGTCGGAAAGGGAAAGGCATCAGGGCTGCGGGTGT
This sequence comes from Acidovorax sp. BLS4, assembly GCF_032929295.1. Lineage (NCBI taxonomy): Bacteria > Pseudomonadati > Pseudomonadota > Betaproteobacteria > Burkholderiales > Comamonadaceae > Acidovorax > Acidovorax sp. BLS4. Next base: position 1,282,387 of record NZ_CP136797.1, on the reverse strand, counting down.
TCATGGGAGGACTTCTTCCAGAGACGACGACGGATGGATGAATGGTGGCGGCGCACTGAAGGCCGTCTGGCTAGCCGTTTCGACGGGGGTCTGACGGCTCGCGGGAATCCGCAATGCCACCGCCGTCTTCCCCCTCCTTTTGCGGTGCAGGCCCTTTCTGCGGCATGCGCTGCATTGCGGGATCTGTTTCGACCAATGCCGGGCTGGGACGACCGAGGTCCTTGCGCGGCTTACCGTCCGGGGAGTCGACCTGGTTCACCATGGCTGTACCTCCGGCATGTCGGCCACTGCCACCTGGCAGGGCTGCGTTCCTGTGGCGATGCGCGTCGTGGCAGGTACCGCGTTGGCGGTGCTTGAAATACCGGCTGGTCTGGTGGTTTGCATGAATTTCCTTTCCAAGGAGAAATCAGTTTGCGAACCCCTGTTCGATGCGGGTGTAGGACTGAAGCGCTCATGCCGCAGTGGCACCACAGGCCGTGATACCGAGGGCAGAACGGCTTTCGATGCACGTCCGCGGAGTCGACACGGACATGCCAGGCACGCCCACACTCGATGGCGTATCGGCAAGTGCAGTAACCAGCACGTGGGACTCGCGGGCCATTTCGATGCGATGGGCGCGACACCCCACAAAGCGCCGGGCAAGAAAAAACCGCCACAGCCTGACGGTGTCAGAGTGTGGCGGTATCCTGAGTGGTGGAGCTGGCGGGAATTGAACCCGCGTCCGCAAGCCTTCTTCGGGCAGATCTACATGTTTAGCGGTCTGTTTTGATTCTCATGGCCCACGTCGCGCAGTCGCACGCTACGTGGGACACCAGTACCCTTGGATCTCGCTCCATGCCAAGGTACCCGGCACGGAACCAGCCAGCGTGAATAACCTTGCAGCCGGGAGGTCTTGCGACCCCCTTGCCCAGCCCGCTAGCATGCTGTTGCAAGGCTCACCGGTGTTTAAGCGGCGAGTGCGAAACGTTCGTCGTTTGCAGTTAGTTTTTTGAATGCAGATTTACGAGCGCCACTCAAGCTCGACATGCACCACACCGATTCCGAACCCACGTCGAAACCAGGGCAGCCCCAAGCCTCGTATTTTAAGGCGCAGAGATCAATTGCAAGACCTCGAGGGGAGATTTAATTGCGGCCTGTGCGCCCCACTCGTGCACAGCGGTTTGCGTGCCGAGGTAGCCATACAACGCAGCCACGGTGCGCATGCCGGCCGCGAGGCCCGCGACGATATCGCGCTCATCGTCGCCGACGTAGATGCAATGCGCTGGTTCGATATCCAGGCGTCTGGCCGCTTCGAGCAGGGGCTCGGGGTGCGGCTTGCTGTGTGCGGTGGTGTCGCCACTGATCACCGCACCGGCGCTACTGAACAGTGGCGTGGCCGCCACCAGCACATCCGTGAACCTTGCCGCCTTGTTGGTGACGATGCCCCAAGGCATGCCACGCCGGGTCAACTCGGCGATCATTGACTCCACACCATCGAACACTTTCGTGCGCTGCTGAATGCAGGCCTCGTAGTTGACGAAGAACTCTTCTCGCAACGCCGGAAAGTCGGGATGGGCCGTATCCATGTCGAATGCCACTGACAGCATGCCCCTGGCTCCAGCCCCTGCCATGGGCCGATACCGATCGGCAGGCAGAGACGGCAAGCCACGGTCCGTTCGCAATTTGTCGGCGGCAGCACCCAGGTCGGGAGCACTATCGATCAATGTGCCGTCGAGATCGAACAAGACGGCACGAACATGGGTAAAGACAGGTGAACTCATACGGCGGCGCGGCGTGCAGCGAGCATGTAGTTGACCGAGGTGTCGGCACTCAGCCAATAGCGTTTGGTCAGCGGGTTGTACTCCAGCCCCCGGCTGTGAACGATATCGAGGCCCGCCAGCCGACTGGCGGACGCCAATTCGCTGGGCTTGATGAATTTCGCATACTCGTGCGTGCCTTTGGGCAGCATGCCCAAAATGTATTCGGCGCCGACGACTGCCAGCATGAACGCCTTGGTATTGCGATTGATGGTGGAAAAAAAGACCCAGCCACCCGGCTTGACCAGACGCGCGCACGCTTGAATCACGGAGGCGGGGTCCGGCACGTGCTCCAGCATTTCCATGCATGTGACAGTATCGAAGGTGCCAGGTACTTCCGCGGCCAAGTCCTCCACGCTGACTTCACGGTACTGCACATGGGGTGTCCCGGTTTCCAAGGCATGCAGTTGCGCGATTCGCAATGATTTGCTGGCCAGATCAATGCCTGTTACCTGCGCGCCTTTTCTGGCCATCGAATCCGTGAGGATGCCGCCACCACATCCCACATCCAGCACCTGCTGCCCTTCTAAAGGCGATATGCCATTGATCCATTCCAGGCGCAGCGGATTAATCTGGTGCAATGGACGAAATTCACTTTCCGGATCCCACCAGCGGTGGGCGAGTGCGGAAAATTTGGCCAGCTCTGCTGGATCGGCATTAATGTGATCGCTCATGTGGGTAAGTGCTCCAAAAGAGATGGCCCATAAAAAAAGCCCCGTTTCCGGGGCTTTTTCATGACTGATTCGGAAATCAGTTAGAAGCGCGGGTACCGACCACTTCGATTTCCACGCGACGGTTCTTCGCACGGCCTTCCTTGGTCTTGTTGTCGGCGACGGGTTGCTTCTCGCCCTTGCCTTCAGTGTAAACGCGGTTCTTTTCGATGCCCTTGGACACCAGATAAGCCTTCACAGCTTCAGCGCGGCGAACCGACAGCTTCTGGTTGTAGGCATCCGTACCGACGGAGTCGGTATGACCCACGGCGATGATGACTTCCAGGTTCACGCTCTTGACCTTGGAAACCAGGTCATCCAGCTTGGCCTTGCCTTCTGGCTTGAGCACCGACTTGTCAAAGTCGAAGAACGCATCGGCAGCGTACGTCACCTTGCTGGCCACTGCGGGAGCAGGAGGCGCTGCAGGGGCAGGCGTTGCAGCAGGTGCGGGAGCAGCAGCGGCAGGGGTAGAAGCAGGAGCCTGAGCAACCAGAGCACCATCACAACCGACAGCAGCGGTAGCAGGGGTCCAGTTGGCATCGCGCCAGCACAGTTCGTTCGTGCCGTTCTTCCACACCAGTTCGCCGGTACCGTTCTGCCAGTTGTCAACAACCTTGCCGCCGTCGGCTGCTTTGACTTGAGCGCCAGCCGAGGTAGCAAGCACAGCAGAGGCCAACAACATCGCCACTTTGTTCAGTTTCTTCATGGTTCTCCTCTTGGGGAAAAAGCCGCAGCCGCGCTGCGAATATGGACGTCATCAGTGACCATCACTAAAAACGTTGAAATGATTGTGCCATACGTAACAACGCAAAGTGGTTGCAGACGGGGCGCGCACGGTAGGACAAAAGCGCTTTACCCCTGATGTGTTGCGCACTTGCGACAAGACGTTCCGCCTAGAATGGCCCTCCTCCGCCGTCCACGCAGTTCTCCATGACACAGTTCGCCAAAGAAACCCTGCCCATCAGCCTTGAAGAGGAAATGCGGCGAAGTTATCTCGATTACGCCATGAGCGTAATTGTGGGTCGCGCGCTGCCCGATGCGCGCGACGGCCTCAAGCCGGTGCACCGGCGCGTGCTGTTTGCCATGCACGAACTCAACAACGACTGGAACCGGCCTTATAAGAAGTCCGCCCGTATCGTGGGCGACGTGATCGGTAAATACCACCCGCACGGCGATCAATCGGTGTACGACACGATTGTGCGCATGGCGCAAGACTTCTCCATGCGCCATCTGCTCGTCGATGGCCAGGGCAACTTCGGCTCGGTGGACGGCGACAACGCGGCCGCGATGCGTTACACCGAAATCCGCTTGGCGAAGATCGCCCATGAAATGCTGGCGGACATCGACAAGGAAACCGTCGACTTCGGCCCCAACTACGACGGCAGCGAAAGAGAACCGCTGGTGCTTCCCAGCAAGCTGCCCAACCTGCTGGTCAATGGCTCCGGCGGGATCGCCGTGGGCATGGCCACCAACATCCCGCCCCATAACCTCAATGAAGTGGTGGATGGCTGCCTGCACCTGCTGCACCATCCCGACGCGTCCATCGACGATCTGATGGAGATCATTCCCGCTCCTGACTTCCCCACGGCCGGCATCATCTACGGCATCAATGGCGTGAAGGACGGCTACCGCACGGGCCGGGGCAAGGTGGTCATGCGCGCACGCTGCCACTTCGAAGACATCGACCGTGGCCAGCGCCAGGCCATCATCGTGGACGAGCTGCCCTACCAGGTCAACAAAAAGACGCTGCAGGAGCGGATGGCCGAGCTGGTGCACGAAAAGAAGATCGAAGGCATCAGCCACATCCAGGACGAATCCGACAAATCGGGCATGCGCCTGGTGGTCGAACTCAAGCGCGGCGAAGTGCCCGAGGTGGTCCTGAACAACCTTTACAAGCAAACGCAGCTGCAGGACACGTTCGGCATGAACATGGTGGCCCTGGTGAACGGGCAGCCGCGGCTTTGCAACCTGAAGGAACTGGTCAGCGTCTTCCTGCAGCACCGCCGCGAAGTGGTGACGCGCCGCACGGTCTTCGAACTGCGCAAGGCACGCGAACGCGGCCACGTGCTGGAAGGTTTGGCGGTGGCGCTGGCCAACATCGACGACTTCATCCGGATCATTCGCGAATCGCCGACGCCCCCGGTGGCCAAGGCGGAACTGATGACCCGCTCGTGGGACAGCAAACTGGTGCGCGAGATGCTCACGCGCACCCGGGCCGACGGTGGCACCGTGAATGCGGACGACTACCGGCCGGAAGGGCTGGAGCGTGAATACGGAATGGGCCAGGACGGCCTGTACCGGCTGTCCGACACCCAGGCGCAGGAAATCCTGCAGATGCGCCTGCAGCGCCTGACGGGCCTGGAGCAGGACAAGATCGTTTCCGAATACCGGGACGTGATGGCGGTGATCGAAGACCTGCTGGACATTCTGGCCAAGCCAGAACGCGTCTCCGTCATCATTGGCGAAGAGCTGACGTCCATCAAGCAGGAGTTCGGCCAGCACAAGCTCGGGGCGCGGCGCAGCGTGGTCGAATACAGCGCGCAGGACCTGTCGACCGAAGATCTGATCACGCCCACCGACATGGTGGTCACGCTCAGCCACACGGGCTACATCAAGAGCCAGCCGCTGTCCGAATACCGGGCGCAAAAGCGCGGCGGCCGCGGCAAGCAGGCGACGGCCACCAAGGAAGACGACTGGATCGACCAGCTCTTCATCGCCAACACGCACGACTACATCCTGTGCTTTTCCAACCGTGGTCGACTCTACTGGCTCAAGGTGTGGGAGGTTCCGGCAGGCTCGCGCGGCTCGCGCGGCCGCCCGATCGTCAACATGTTCCCGCTGCAAGAAGGCGAAAAGATCAATGTGGTTCTGCCGCTGACCGGCGACATGCGGACGTTCCCGGCCGATCGCTACGTGTTCATGGCCACGAGCATGGGCACCGTGAAGAAGACGGCGCTCGATGAATTCAGCAACCCCCGCAAGGGCGGCATCATCGCCGTCAACCTGGACGATGGCGACTACCTGATCGGCGCGGCGCTCACCGACGGTGCGCACGACGTCATGCTGTTCAGCGATGGCGGCAAGGCGGTGCGTTTCGACGAAAACGACGTGCGCCCCCTGGGCCGCCAGGCCCGCGGCGTGCGCGGCATGATGCTGGAAGACGGGCAGAGCGTGATCGCCATGCTGGTGGCCGAAGACGAGACCCAGAGCGTGCTCACCGCCACCGCGAACGGCTACGGCAAGCGCACCAGCATTGTCGAATACACGCGCCATGGCCGGGGCACCAAGGGAATGATCGCGATCCAGCAGAGCGAGCGCAACGGCAAGGTCGTGGCGGCCACGCTGGTCCACGCCGATGACGAGATCATGCTGATCACCGACAAGGGTGTGCTGGTTCGCACCCGCGTGTCGGAGATCCGCGAACTCGGCCGCGCCACCCAAGGCGTGACGCTGATCGCGCTGGACGAGGGCTCGCAGTTGAGCGGCCTGCAACGCATCGTGGAAAACGACGCCAATGTGCCGGATATCGACGCCGATGAAGAAGGTGGCACGCCGCCCGCAGAAGCCTGATCCCTGCCCCATGCAAAGCGCTCCGATGGACGCTTTGCTATCACAACCATAGCAATCAGCCCTAGATAAATATGCGCTGAGGCCCTATTTCACTTGAAACCATGAATCGCCCGTACAACTTCTCCGCCGGCCCGGCCGCCATTCCCGCCGAAGTCCTGCAGCAAGCGGCTGCCGAAATGCTGGACTGGCACGGAAGCGGCATGGGCGTCATGGAGATGAGCCACCGCGGCAAGGAGTTCTTGTCGATCTACGAACATGCCGAAGCCGACCTTCGTGAGTTGCTGGCGGTGCCTTCGCAGTTCAAGATCCTTTTCATGCAGGGGGGCGGTCTGGCTGAGAACGCCATCGTGCCGCTGAACCTCTCGCGCGCAGCGACGGTGGACATGGTCGTCACCGGCAGCTGGAGCCAGAAGTCGGTGAAGGAGGCCCGCAAATATGCAGCGGAAGTGCACGTGGCCGCATCGGGCGAGACCAGCCACTTCACCACGCTTCCCGAGCCAGCCAGCTGGCAGCTGAGCCGCGGCGCGAGCTACCTGCACCTGTGCAGCAACGAGACCATCCACGGCATTGAATTTCACGAACTGCCCGACCTGAAGGCGCTGGGCAGCGATGCGCCCCTGGTCATCGATTTTTCTTCCCATGTGGCATCGCGCGCCGTCGACTGGTCGCGCGTGGGCCTGGCGTTCGGTGGAGCGCAGAAGAACCTGGGCCCTGCCGGCCTCACGCTGGTGGTGGTGCGGGAGGATCTGCTGGGGCACGCCCTGCCCGCCTGCCCCAGCGCCTTCGACTACAAGATCGTGGCGGACAACCAGTCCATGTTCAACACCCCGCCCACCTGGGGCATCTACGTGGCCGGCCTGACCTTCCAGTGGCTCAAGCGCCAGCGCGAGGGCGAACTGAGCGGGATCGCGGCGCTGGAGCATCGGAACATCGCAAAGGCCCGGCTGCTGTACGACACCATCGACCAGTCGCAGTTCTATGTGAACAAGGTGTCGGAGAACGCCCGGTCCCGCATGAACATTCCGTTCTTCCTGCGCGACGAATCGCGCAACGATGCCTTCCTGACAGGCGCCAAGGAACGCGGGCTGCTGCAGCTCAAGGGGCACAAATCGGTGGGCGGCATGCGCGCCAGCCTGTACAACGCCATGCCCCTGTCGGGCGTCGAGGCCCTGGTGGCCTACATGCGAGAATTTGAACGCAAGCACGCCTGAAGCCCTGACAGTCCAGAGAAAACGCCCCCACACCTTTCATGACCATCCCGCAAGCCTCTCCGGACCTCGCCAGCCTGCGCGTCCAAATCGACAACATCGACCAGCAGCTGCTCACGCTGCTGAACCAGCGCGCCCTGGTCGCCGAACGGGTGGGCGAGATCAAGAAGCGCGAAGGCACGCCCTTCTTCCGCCCCGACCGGGTGGCCCAGGTCATCGAGAAGATCCAGACCGCCAATCCCGGCCCATTGAAGGGGCCGCATGTCGCGGCCATCTGGCGCGAGATCATGTCCGCCTGCCTGGCACTCGAGTCACCGCAGCGGGTGGCCGTGCTCGGCCCGGCCGGCACCTTCTGTGAGCAGGCGGCCGTGGAGTTCTTCGGTGGCGCGGCCGACCTCATGTACTGCGCCAATTTTGACGAAGTGTTCCACGCCACGGCGGCAGGCAGTGCGCAATACGGTGTGGTCGGCGTGGAAAATTCGGTCGAGGGCGTGGTGACCCGATCGCTCGATCTGTTCCTGCACACGCCTTGCCACGTGGTCGGCGAAGTGAGCCTGCTCGTGCGCCACAACCTGATGCGGCAGTCCGACTCGCTCGAAGGCATCGAGGCGGTGCTGGCACACCCGCAGGCGCTGGCGCAATGCCAGGGATGGCTGTCCAAGCACCTGCCCCACGCAGAGCGCCGCCCGGTATCCAGCAATGCGGAAGGGGCCCGACTGGCCGCGACCAATCCGGCGTGGGCGGGCATTGCGAGCGAACGGGCCGCCACGCAATTCGGCCTGCATCTGGTCGCGCATGCCATTCAGGACGATGCCTACAACCGCACCCGGTTCGCCATCATCTGCCTGCCGCACACGCTGCAGACGCCGCCACCGTCGGGCAAGGACTGCACCAGCCTGGTCATCTCGGTGCCCAACCGGCCCGGCGCGGTCCACGACCTGCTGGTGCCGCTCAAGACACACGGGGTGTCGATGACCCGGTTCGAATCCCGTCCCGCCCGCACAGGCCAGTGGGAGTATTACTTCTACATCGACCTCGACGGCCACCCGTCCCTGCCCCATGTGGCACGGGCCCTCGAAGAACTGCGTGCGCTGTGTGCCTTCTACAAGGTGCTGGGCACCTACCCGGTCGCGCCATGAGCGGGCCCGCCATGTTTGAACAGCTGGGGTTGATCGGCTGCGGCCTGATGGGAGGGTCGTTCGCTCTGGCCATGAAGAAGGCCGGCCTCGTCAAGCGCGTGGTCGGGTATAGCAAGTCGCCGTCCACCACCGACCGCGCCCGCCAGATGGGCGTGATCGATGTCGAGGCACCGTCCGCGTTGCTCGCCGTGGCGGGCGCCGACATCGTGCTCGTGGCCGTCCCCGTGGCCGCGACCGAGGCCACGCTCAAGGCCATCAAGCACCTCGTCACACCGCAGATGCTGATCATGGACGTGGGCTCGACCAAGGCCGACGTGGTGCAGGCCGCACGCCGCGCCCTCCGCGACCAGGTGGGATCCTTCGTTCCGGCCCACCCGATCACCGGGCGCGAGGTGTCCGGCGTGGAATACGCGGAAGCCGAGCTGTACAGCGGGCGCCAGGTCATCCTCACGCCGACCGAGCGCACCTTGACCGCCCATCTGCAAAAGGCCGAAGAAGTGTGGCGCACGCTGGGCTGCCGGGTGCAAAGCATGTCGCCCGAATCGCACGACGCTGCCTTTGCGTCCGTCAGCCACCTGCCTCATTTGCTGGCCTTCGCCATGATGAACAGCATCACGGCGCAAGACCATGGCGATATGTTCCTGTCCCTGGCAGGCCCGGGCTTTCGCGATTTCACCCGCATCGCGGCCAGCGACCCCAAGGTCTGGCGAGACATTCTGTTGTCCAACCGCGAAGAGCTTCTGGCACAGTCGCGGCTTTTCCAGCAGGCATTGCAGCAGTTGGAGCAGACCATGCAGCAGGGCAATCCCCAGGCGCTGGAAGACCTGATCACCCTGGCCAGCGAAACCCGCGCGCACTGGCGCATGGGCGCCCAACGCACCCCCACCCCCAATTCCTGATGTTCAGCACCGAGTTTCTCGACCTCCCGCCGCTGTCCACGGCGGGCGGCGCCATACAGCTTCCAGGCTCCAAGAGCATCTCCAACCGTGTTTTGCTGCTGGCGGCACTGAGCGAAGGCACCACCGAAATCCACGACCTGCTGGCATCCGATGACACCCGGGTCATGCTCGATGCACTGCGGCAACTGGGTTGCACGGTGGACGAGCAAGGCGCCAGCGTGCGCATCACGGGGCTGGGCACCCAACCCGCGAACGCCCCGGCCGCCCTTTTCCTGGGCAATGCCGGCACGGCGATGCGCCCGCTGACGGCCGCGCTGGCGCTGCTGGGTGGCGAGTTCGAGTTGTCCGGCGTGCCGCGCATGCACGAGCGGCCCATCGGTGACCTGGTGGATGCGCTGCGCCAGCTCGGTTGCCGCATCGACTATCTGGGCAACGAAGGGTTTCCACCCCTTCGCATTGCACACGCCCAAGGCATGCCGCCGCTATCGCTGTCCAGGCCCATTCCCGTGCGCGGTGACGTGTCGAGCCAGTTCCTCACCGCCCTGCTGATGGCGCTTCCACTGGTCGCGGTCGAGCAAGACGTGGTGATCGAGGTGGTGGGCGAGCTGATCTCGCGGCCCTACATCCACATCACGCTGCAGTTGCTGGCGCGGTTCGGCATCGATGTACAGCATGACCGGTGGCAGCGGTTCACCATCCCGGCCCGCAGCCGATACCGTTCGCCCGGGAGCATCCACGTCGAGGCCGACGCGTCTTCGGCCAGCTATTTCATTGCGCTGGGCGCCATCGCCGGCGTTGCCGAGCAGGACGACGGCGTGCAGATCCTGGGCGTGGGGCAAGACTCCATCCAGGGGGATATCCGCTTCATCGAGGCAGCGCAGGCCATGGGCGCACAGGTCACGGGCGGGCCCAACTGGCTGAAGATCCGCCGCGGCGCATGGCCGCTCAAAGCCATCGATCTGGACTGCAACCACATTCCCGACGCCGCCATGACGCTGGCCGTCATGGCCCTCTATGCCGAAGGCACGACCACGCTGCGCAACATCGCCAGCTGGCGCGTCAAGGAAACCGACCGCCTGACCGCCATGGCGACCGAGCTGCGCAAACTCGGCGCCACGGTGGAGGAAGGCGCGGACTTCCTGCGCGTCACGCCCCCGGCTGCGCCTGGTGGCTGGCTGGCCGCCAGCATCCACACCTACGACGACCACCGCGTGGCCATGTGCTTTTCACTGGCGGCCTTCAATCCGGCGGCGCTGCCCGTTCGCATCCAAGACCCCAAGTGCGTGGCCAAGACGTTTCCGGATTATTTCGAGGCGCTGTTTTCCGTCACGCACACCCCCACGGAACGCGTTCCGGTGATCTGCATCGACGGCCCGACCGCATCCGGCAAGGGCACCGTGGCTGCCGCCGTGGCGCAGCGGCTGGGCTACCGGTTTCTGGACTCGGGCGCCATGTACCGCATCGCGGCGCTGGCGGCCTTGCGGGCGGGCCTGCAGATCGATGCGGCGCACGAGTCGCGCATTGCGACTCTCGCACGCGGACTGCCCGTGCGTTTCGAAGGCGGGCGGATCTGGCTCGGCGCCGACGATGTGACCGATACCATCCGCACCGAAGAAGCGGGCATGAATGCGTCCCGCGTCTCCGCACTGCCCGCCGTGCGGGAGGCCCTGGTGGCCCTGCAGCACAGCTTTCGGCGGCTTCCGGGACTCGTGGCGGACGGGCGCGACATGGGCACCGTGATCTTTCCCCAGGCCGCCTTGAAGGTCTACTTGACCGCCAGCGCGGCATGCCGGGCTGAACGCCGGCATAAACAGTTGATTTCAAAGGGGATTTCGGCTAGCATCGCAGACCTTCGCGCCGATTTGGAGGCGCGCGACGCCCGGGACAGTTCCCGCAGCGTTGCGCCCTTGAAGCCGGCGCAGGATGCCCTGGTTCTGGACAACTCCTCGCTCACGGTCGATGCGGCTGTCGAGCAGGTACTTGCCTGGTGGCAGGAACGACAGCCCTTCGCCACCTAGGCACGGGGTTGCAACCCGAGGCTCACGCCCCGGACAGGCCCGCCCGGCCCCACAGGCACCCAGTGCCCAGACCGTGCGGTTCTCCAACCTAACCGCGGTTTTGCCGCAAAAAACCTCCGCAGGCAGCTTTAAAAACGATGGCAATGGTGCTGTCGGAACCCTGTTTGCGGCTTTAGGAAATACATGTCTGAATCTTTTGCCGCCCTTTTCGAAGAGTCCTTGACACGCACCGAAATGCGTCCGGGCGAAGTGATCACCGCCGAAGTCGTGCGCGTGGAACACAACTTCGTCGTGGTGAACGCCGGCCTCAAGTCCGAAGCCTACGTGCCCCTGGAAGAGTTCAAGAACGACAAGGGCGAAGTCGAAGTCCAGGTGGGCGATTTCGTCTCCGTGGCCATCGGCTCGATCGAAAACGGTTACGGCGACACCATCCTGTCGCGTGACACCGCCAAGCGCCTGGCCTCCTGGCTGGCGCTGGAAAAGGCCCTGGAATCCGGCGAATTCGTCACCGGCACGACCAGCGGCAAGGTCAAGGGTGGCCTCACGGTGCTGGTCAACGGCATCCGCGCCTTCCTGCCAGGTTCGCTGATCGACACGCGTCCGATCAAGGACCTGACGCCTTACGAAAACAAGACCCTGGAATTCAAGGTCATCAAGCTCGACCGCAAGCGCAACAACGTGGTGCTGTCGCGCCGCGCGGTGGTGGAAGCCTCCATGGGCGAAGAGCGCGCCAAGCTGATGGAAACCCTGAAGGAAGGCTCCATCGTCCAGGGCGTGGTCAAGAACATCACCGAATACGGTGCGTTCGTGGACCTGGGCGGCATCGACGGCCTGCTGCACATCACCGACATGGCATGGCGCCGCGTTCGCCATCCTTCGGAAGTGGTCACGGCCGGTCAGGAAATCACGGCCAAGATCCTCAAGTTCGACACCGAAAAGAACCGCGTGTCCCTGGGCCTCAAGCAAATGGGCGACGATCCATGGATGGGCGTTTCGCGCCGCTATCCTTCGGGCACCCGCCTGTTCGGCAAGGTCACGAACATTGCCGACTACGGCGCATTCGTGGAACTGGAACCCGGCATCGAAGGCCTGGTGCACGTCTCCGAAATGGACTGGACCAACAAGAACATCGCTCCTTCCAAGCTCGTGTCGCTGGGTGACGAAGTCGAAGTCATGGTCCTCGAGATCGACGAAGACAAGCGCCGCATCAGCCTGGGCATGAAGCAGTGCAAGGCCAACCCATGGCAAGAGTTCGCGCAGAACACCAAGCGCGGCGACCGCGTCAAGGGCCCGATCAAGTCGATCACCGACTTCGGCGTGTTCGTGGGCCTGGCTGCCGGCATCGACGGCCTGGTGCATCTGTCCGACCTGTCGTGGAACGAAACCGGCGAAGCCGCCGTTCGCAACTACAAGAAGGGCCAGGAAGTCGAAGCGATCGTGCTGGCCGTGGACGTGGACCGCGAACGCATCTCGCTGGGCATCAAGCAGCTCGACGGCGACCCATTCACCACCTTCGTGACGGTGAACGACAAGGGCCAGACGGTGACCGGCAAGGTCAAGACCGTGGACGCCCGTGGTGCTGAAATCGACCTCGGCGAAGACATCATCGGCTACCTGCGCGCCTCGGAAATCTCCCGCGACCGCGTGGAAGATGCCCGCAATGTGCTCAAGGAAGGCGACGAAGTCACGGCCGTGGTGGTGAACGTGGACCGCAAGACCCGCAACATCCAGCTGTCCATCAAGCAAAAGGACATGGCCGACGAGCAAGGCGCCATGGCCAACCTGAGCCAGCAATCGAGCCGCGAAAGCGCCGGCACGACCAGCCTGGGCGCCCTGCTGCGCGCCAAGCTGGACAACTCGGACAAGTAATCCGAGAGTCAGGCAACGACCGCTTCGGCGGTTGTGAATGGCGGGCGCCTCGTGCGCCCGCTTCTTTTTGTTCTGTTTCCCAGGTTGCAAAGACTAGGATTCCATGACCCGATCAGACCTCGTTGAAGAACTGGCGGCACGGTTCAGCCAGCTCACCCAGCGCGATGCCGAATACGCCGTCAAGACCATTCTGGACGCCGTGGGCGACGCATTGGTGCGTGGCCACCGCATCGAGATCCGGGGTTTTGGCAGCTTTTCGGTCAACCGCCGCCCGCCCCGCATGGGCCGCAATCCCCGCAGCGGCGAAGCCGTGGCGATCCCGGAAAAGCGCGTGCCCCACTTCAAGCCCGGCAAGGCCCTGCGCGAAGCCGTAGACCAGCGCACGGTCGAAATGGGCATCGTCGATGCACCGTCGCAAAAACATCAAAATTGATAGCTGCCTGCGCTTGGCTGTCAAGCGCCGGGAGCCCGTGGCACGGGTATCGGCGCAGATGGCAGACGCGCCACGGCCTGCCCGTAGAATGCCCCCACACCACCGGGGAGACGCATGAAATACCTCCTGTGGCTGCTCAAGGCAGCCATTTTTTTTACCCTGTTCGCTTTTGCACTTAACAACCAGCAAGACGCCACCGTGCACTTCTTTTTCGGCACGCACTGGAGCGCCCCCCTGGTGCTCGTCGTGCTGACGGCCTTCGCGGCCGGGGTCGTCGTGGGCGTGCTGGGCATGGTGCCCCGCTGGTGGAAGCACCGCAGCGCCGCCCGGCGCGCACAGGCCGCGTTGCCGGCTGAAGCCCCGGCCCCCGCACCGGTCGCGGCTCCAGCCGTGCCGGACCTGCAACAACAACCGCCCTCCATCCATGGAATTTGATTTCAGCTGGCTGCTGCTGGGCCTGCCGCTGGCGTTCGTGCTGGGGTGGTTCGCCTCCCGCTTCGACCTGCGGCAATTGCGCGAGGAGAACCGCCGCGCGCCCAAGGCCTATTTCAAAGGCCTGAACTTTCTGCTCAACGAGCAGCAGGACCAGGCGATCGATGCGTTCATCGAGGCGGTGCAGAACGATCCGGACACGTCCGAGCTGCATTTCGCGCTGGGCAACCTCTTTCGCCGCCGTGGCGAGTACAACCGCGCCGTCCGAGTGCACGAGCACTTGCTGTCACGCGGCGACCTGAGCCGCACCGACCGCGACCGGGCGCAGCATGCGCTGGCCCTGGACTTCCTCAAGGCCGGCCTGCTCGACCGCGCCGAAGATGCCTTGCGGCGGCTCGAGAACACGCCGTTTGAGAGCCAGTCGCGCCTGGCCCTGCTGGCCATCTACGAACGCTCGCGCGACTGGCCGCAGGCGGCGGCCATCGCCCGCAAGATGCACGGATCGCATCAGGGCGACTTCAGCACGCGTCAGGCCCACTACCTGTGCGAACAGGCCATCGCACGGGCCGCGCAAGGCGACCAGGAAGCCGCGCAGGCGCAGTTCGAAGAGGCCGTGGCCGCCGCGCCCCACGCACCCCGCCCGCGCATCGAACTGGCCCGCCTGCACCACCGCTGCGGCCGGCCGGAACAGGCGTTTTCCACGCTGCTGGAGCTGTCGCGCGAATCGCCCGGCGCCCTGCCCCTGGCCGCCCCGTTGCTGGTCGAGGTGGGCGCAGCCACCCAGCGCGCCGAAGAAACCTACCAGCTGCTGTTGGGCCATTACGAGCGGGCGCCGTCGCTGGACATGCTGGAGGCCATCGTGTCGATGGACGCCGCCTCGGGCGACGCGTCACGGCCCGGGCCGCAGTGGTACGTGCGCCATCTGGACAAGGAGCCCTCGCTGGTGGCGGCCGCGAAGTGGCTGGCGCAGGAAACACTGGAGCACGAGCAGTTCCATCCCCAGGTGCAAAAGGCGCTGGACCAGGCGACCAAGCCGCTCACCCGCTACCGCTGCGCGGCCTGCGGCTTCGAGGCCCGGCAGCATTTTTGGCAATGCCCCGGCTGCCAGACCTGGGACAGCTACCCTGCCCGGCGCGTGGAAGAGCTATGAAGCTTCCGGGGATCAAGGCCCTGCTCGTGGCCGTGGCCGCGGCTGCGGCCGTTCACTGCGCGGCCGCCGTGGCGGCCGTGGAGGTCAACACGGCTTCCGTTGCCGACCTCGACGGAGTCAAAGGCATCGGCCCGGCGCTGTCGGCCAAAATTCTCCAGGCGCGCGAGAAAGGTCCGTTCCAGAACTGGCCGGACCTCGTCGGCCGCGTCCCGGGCCTGGGCAAGGCCTCCGCCGCGCGCCTGTCCAGCGAAGGCCTCACGGTGAACGGTGCCGCGTTCGACGGCGCGCGGGCCGCAGCCGTTCCATCGCTGCCCATGGCGGGCGCGTCGCGTTAGACACCCAACGGATTGCGAGCCCGCAGCACGCCCAATCTCCGGGCTCTGCTAGGGTATTCATAGCATGTCCGAAAGGCATGCCCGTAGAATCGTTCGGGCATGCCCCTGATCCTCCTCGTCCTCCTCCCCTTCATCGGCAGCCTGCTGGCGGCGGTGCTGCCGTCGAACGCGCGCAACACCGAATCCACACTCGCCGGTGCGATCGCGCTGTTCTGTGCGGTGCAGGCTGCGCTGTACTTTCCGGAGATCGCTGCGGGCGGGGTGCTGCGCCAGGAAATCCCCTGGCTGCCCGCGCTGGGGCTGAACCTGGTGATCCGTATGGACGGATTCGCCTGGATGTTCTGCATGCTGATCCTGGGCATCGGCTCGCTGGTGGTGCTGTATGCACGCTACTACATGTCGCCGGCCGATCCGGTGCCGCGCTTCTTCTCGTTCTTCCTGGCGTTCATGGGCGCCATGGCCGGCGTGGTGCTGTCGGGCAACATCATCCAGCTGGCCTTCTTCTGGGAGCTCACCAGCCTGTTCTCCTTCCTGCTGATCGGCTACTGGTACCACCGCCAGGACGCGCGCCGGGGCGCTCGCATGGCGCTCACCGTGACGGGCACGGGCGGACTGTGCATGCTGGCAGGCATGCTGGTGATCGGGCACATCGTGGGCAGCTACGACCTCGACCATGTGCTGGCCGCCGGCGAGCAGATCCGCAACCACCCGTGGTACCTGGCGGCCCTGGTGCTGGTGCTGCTGGGTGCGCTGACCAAGAGCGCGCAGTTTCCCTTCCACTTCTGGCTGCCCAACGCCATGGCCGCGCCAACGCCTGTGTCGGCCTATCTGCACTCGGCCACGATGGTCAAGGCCGGCGTCTTCCTGCTGGCGCGCATGTGGCCCGTGATGGGCGGCACCGAGCCCTGGTTCTGGCTGGTGGGCGGCGCGGGCGTGTGCACGCTGCTGGTGGGCGGCTACGCGGCCATGTTCCAGAACGACCTCAAGGGGCTGCTGGCGTATTCCACCATCTCGCACCTGGGCCTGATCACGCTGCTGCTGGGGCTCAACAGCCCACTGGCGGCGGTGGCAGCGGTGTTCCACATCATGAACCACGCCACTTTCAAGGCCTCGCTCTTCATGGCGGCGGGCATCGTGGACCATGAAAGCGGCACGCGCGACATCCGGCGCCTGTCCGGACTGCGCACCATGATGCCGGTGACGGCCACCCTGGCGATGGTGGCCAGCGCCTCCATGGCGGGCGTGCCGCTGCTCAACGGCTTTCTGTCCAAGGAAATGTTTTTCGCCGAGACGGTGTTCCTCGACGCCTCGCCGCTGGTGGCGACCGTGCTGCCCGTCGCCGCCACGCTGGCCGGCGTGTTCAGCGTGGCCTACTCGCTGCGGTTCATCGTGGACGTGTTCTGGGGCCCGCGCGCGCAAGACCTGCCGCGCCAGCCGCACGAGCCGCCGCACTGGATGCGCGTGCCCGTGGAACTGCTGGTGCTGGCCTGCCTGGTGGTCGGCATCTTTCCCGCGTGGTCGGTGGGGCAGTACCTGGACGCGGCGGCGCGGCCGGTGGTCGGCGGCCCGTTGCCCGAGTTCAGCCTGGCCATCTGGCACGGCTTCAATACCCCCTTCGTGATGAGCCTGGTCGCCCTGGGCGGCGGCACCGCGCTCTACCTTCTGCTGCGCCGCCAGCGCGCCGCCGGCAAGGTGGATGCGCCCCCGCTCATCTACCGCGTGAGCGGACGGCGCCTGTTCGAGATCGCCCTCACCTGGCTCACGCTGTGCGGGCACAACGGGCGGCGGCTGATGGCCACGCCGCGGCTGCAGTGGCAGATGCTGTGGCTGGTGCTGGCGGCGCTGGCCGGCGCGGCCCTGCCGCTGTGGACGCAGGGCCTGCAGCTCGGCGACCGCGGCACGCTGCCCCTGTCGCCGGCCTTCGTGGTGCTGTGGACGCTGGGCTCGATCTGCGCGGTGGCCGCCGCGTGGCAGGCCAAGTACCACCGGCTGGCGGCGCTGACACTGATGGGCGGCGCGGGCCTGTGCACCTGCATCACCTTTTTGTGGTTCTCGGCGCCCGACCTGGCGCTCACGCAGATCGTGGTGGAGATCGTCACCACCGTGCTCGTGCTGCTGGGCCTGCGCTGGCTGCCCCGGCGCGACGAGCGGCTGCGCGGCGTGGACACCACCCACCCGGGCATCGTGCGGGCACGGCGGCTGCGCGACATGGCGGTGGCGCTGGCCGCCGGCGGCGGCATGGCCTGGCTGGCCTTCACCATGATGAGCCGGCCGTTCCCCGAGAGCACCTCCACCTTCTTCCTGGAGCGCGCGCAGACCGAGGGCGGCGGCACCAACGTGGTCAACGTGATGCTGGTGGACTTCCGCGGCTTCGATACCTTCGGCGAGATCGTGGTGCTGGGCATCGTCGCCCTGACGGTGTATGCGCTGCTGCGGCGCTTCCGCCCGGCGCGCGAGACCATGGACCTGCCCGAGCAGCAGCGCAACATGCCGGCCGATCTGCAGACCGACCTGCTCAACCCGCGCAATGCGACCGACACCGCCATCGGCTACCTGATGGTGCCCGCCGTGCTGGTGCGGCTGCTGCTGCCGTTCACGGCGCTGGTGTCGTTCTACATGTTCATGCGCGGCCACAACGAGCCGGGCGGCGGCTTCGTGGCCGGGCTGGTGCTGTCGGTGGGGCTGCTGCTGCAATACATCATCTCGGGCACGCACTGGGTCGAGGCGCATCTGCCGCTGTACCCGCGCCGCTGGATCGGCACGGGGTTGCTGTTCGCCCTGGGCACCGGGCTGGGCGCCATCGCGCTGGGCTATCCGTTCCTGACCAGCCACACCGCGCACCTGCACCTGCCGGTGATCGGCGAGATCCACATCGCCAGCGCGCTGTTCTTCGACATCGGCGTCTTCACCCTGGTCGTCGGCTCGACGCTGCTGATCCTCACCGCCATCGCCCACCAATCGGTGCGGGGCCACCGCTACCACGCGCGCCTGGCCGAGGAGCGCGAGGCCGAACTGGCGGCCAGCCCCGACGCCACCGCCCCCGAAGGAGGAGCCCGCTGATGGAAATCGTTCTCGCCATTGCCATCGGCGTGCTCACCGGCTCCGGCGTGTGGCTGCTGCTGCGCCCGCGGACTTTCCAGGTCATCATGGGCCTGGCCCTGCTGTCGTATGCGGTCAACCTGTTCATCTTCAGCATGGGCCGCCTGGGTCTGGCCATCAACAAGGAGCCCGTGCTGGTGGAAGGTGTTCCGAAGGACCTGCTGCACTATGCCGACCCCATGCCGCAGGCGCTGGTGCTGACCGCCATCGTGATCGGCTTCGCCATGACGGCGCTGTTTCTCGTGGTGCTGCTGGCATCGCGCGGCATGTCGGGCACCGACCATGTGGACGGCACGCGCTCGCACGACGTGCAGGAGATGCCGTGACCCCGGCCCTCGCGCACGCCCTTTCCGCATGGATGCCGCACCTGATGCTGGTGCCCATCGTGCTGCCGCTGCTCACCGCCGCGCTGATGCTGCTGCTGCGCGAAGAGCGCCAGCGGCTCAAGCTGGGCCTGAACATCGCATCCACCTTCCTCGGCCTGCTGGTGGCCACGGCGCTGCTGCTTTGGACGGCCCAGGCCACCGTGCCAACCACCATGGGCGTGTACCTGCCGGGCAACTGGCCCGCGCCGTTCGGCATCGTGCTGGCGCTGGACCGGCTCTCGGCCATGATGCTGGTGCTGACCAGTGCCGTCGCCCTGTGCTCCATCGTCTTCGCGGCCGCGCGCTGGCACCGCGCCGGGGTGCACTACCACCCGCTGTTCCAGTTCCAGCTGATGGGGCTGGCGGGCGCGTTCCTCACCGCCGACCTGTTCAACCTGTTCGTGTTCTTCGAGATCATGCTGGCCGCCTCCTACGGGCTGCTGCTGCACGGCTCCGGACGCACTCGGGTACAGGCCGGGCTGCACTACATCGCCATCAACCTGGCGGCCTCGTCGCTGTTCCTCATCGGCGTGTCGATGCTGTACGGCATCACCGGCACGCTGAACATGGCCGATCTGGCGCAGAGCATTCCCAAGGTGGCGGCGGCGGACCGGGGCCTGCTGCACGCAGCGGCGGCCATCCTGGCCACGGCCTTCCTCATCAAGGCCGCGATGTGGCCGCTCAACTTCTGGCTGGTGCCGGCCTACAGCGCCGCCACCGCGCCGGCCGGCGCGCTGTTCGCGCTGATGACCAAGGTGGGCGTGTACACCATCCTGCGGCTGTGGACGCTCATGTTCAGCAGCGAGGCCGGCGCCTCCGCGCTGTTCGGCAGCCTGTGGCTGATCGGCGGCGGCATGATCACCATGGCCTTCGGCGGCATCGGCATGCTGGGCTCGCAGCGGCTCACGCACCTGGCGGGCTATGCGGCCATTCTTTCGTCCGGCACGCTGCTGGCGGCGGCCGGTTTCGGGCAGAACGTGCTGACCGCCGGGCTGCTGTACTACCTGCCCAGCTCCACGCTCGCGATCAGCGCGATGTTCCTGCTGGGCGACCTGATCGACCGCTGGCGCAACGACGGCGCCACGCTCGCGCCGCACGAGCGGCACGACGACGCGCCCTTCCTCACGGCCGAGCTGGTGCCCGCCGCGGGCCTGAACCTCGACGAGGACGAGACCGTGCTGATCGGCCGGGTCATTCCCGCCGCCGCCGCCTTCCTGGGCCTGGCCTACCTGCTGTGCACGCTGGTGATCGCCGGGCTGCCGCCGCTGTCGGGCTTCGTGGGCAAGTTCGCCATGCTGACGGCGCTGCTCAACCCGCTGGGCCTGGGCTCGTCTTCCGGCTACCAGCCCGGCACGCCGGGATGGGTGCTGCTGGCGCTGATGATCGTCACCGGCCTGTTCGCGCTGATCGCCCTCACCCGCACCGGCATCCGCTATTTCTGGACCACGCACGACCGCCGCCCGCCCCAGTTGCGCGTGCTGGAAGGCCTGCCGATCGCGCTGCTGCTGGCCGGGTGCATCGGCCTCACGCTGTACGCCGGCGCGGTGATGCGGTTCACGCAGGCCACCGCCAACGCGCTGCACACCCCGTCCAGCTACATCCGCGCGGTGATGTCGGCGCGGCCCGTGCCCGGGCCGGTCACGCCGGCGCAGCCGCCCGCGAAGGAGACGCCATGAAGCGGCTGTTCCCGGCCCCGCTGCTGTCCGTGGCGCTGTTCGTGATGTGGCTGATGCTCAACCGCTCGGTGAGCGCCGGGCAGCTCGTGCTGGCGGCGTGCGTGGCCATCGCCATCCCGGTACTCACGCGTGGCCTGCGGCCCCTGCCGGTGCGCATCCGCCGGCCCGGCACCGTGCTGCGGCTGGTGGCGTCCGTCATCGCCGACAGCGTGGTGTCCAACCTGCGGCTGCTGCGCTTTCTGGCAACGCCATCGGGCCACCGGCCGCACCCGCCGGGCTTCGTGCAGATTCCACTGGAGATGCGCGACCCGAACGCCCTGGCGGTGCTGGCGATGATCGTGTGCATCACCCCCGGCACGTCGTGGGCCGAACTGTCGCTGGACCGTTCGGTGCTGATGCTGCACGTGCTGGAGCTGGACGACAAGCAGGCCGCCATCGATCACGTCAAAACGCGCTACGAGCGCCCCCTGATGGAGATTTTCGAATCATGACCAACGGTTCCATCCTGTCCATCGCGCTGCCGGTCGCCGTCTTCCTGCTGGTGCTGGCGATGTCCTGCGCCCTGGTGCGCATGCTCAAGGGCCCGTCGGCGCAGGACCGGGTGCTGGCCCTGGACTGCATGTACCTGAACGGCATGCTGTGCATGCTGGTGCTGGGCATCTACTATGGCAGCACGAACTACTTCGAGGCGGCGCTGCTGATCGCGCTGCTGGGCTTTGCCAGCTCCACGGCGATGGCCAAGTTCCTGCTGCGCGGCGAGGTGATCGAATGACCGCCACCACCCTGCCCCTGTGGGCCGAGATCGCCATCGCGGCCCTGGTGCTGGCCGGGTGCGGCATCGCCCTGCTGGGGTCGCTCGGGCTGCTGCGCCTGCCGACCTACTTCGAGCGGGTGCACGCGCCGTCCGTGATCGCCACGCTCGGGTGCTGGTGCATCGTGCTGGCCACGCTGCTGTACTTTTCGGTCCAGGGCGCCGGGCTGGCGCTGCACGCGCTGCTCATCGGCCTGTTCGTGGCGGTCACCGTGCCGGTGACCAACATCTTCCTGATGCGCGCCGCCCTGTTCCGCGCGCGCCGGGCCGGCCAGAACGTGCCGCCCAGCCTGAGCCGCTTGCACGAGAGCACCGACCGAGACTCCTGAGGCGATCGTCGGCGCATCTTCTCGGCGTGTTTCTCGGCGTGTTTCTCGGCGTGTTTCTCGGCGTGTTTCTCGGCGCCTTCTTCGACGCATTTGCTACCAAATTTATAGCAATATGCCCTAGAAGAATATGCGGCCACGGCCTGTTTGACCACATGCCGAACGGTCCGTACCGGACGAGCGGCATCGGTGCCTGGACACAGCCGAACGCTACCAATTCAATAGCATGATGCCCTAGTGGAATATGCGCTGGCGGCCTTTTCCGCTCGAATCAAGAACCCGCCCCACCGAAGCCGCCGCCACCCGGCGTGTGCACCTCGAACACATCGCCCGGCTCCATCTGCGCCTGGCCGATGTGCTCCAGCACCTCCACCCGGCCGTCCGCACGCACCACGCGGTTGATGCCCGGCTGCCCCGGCTGGCCGCCCGCCATGCCGAACGCGCCGTGGCGGCGCCCGTTGGAGAGGATGCCGGCCGTCATGGGTTCGAGAAAACGCACCCGGCGCACGCCGCCATTGCCGCCGTTCCAGCGCCCCGCCCCGCCCGAATCGGCGCGGATGGCGTAGCTCTCCAGCCGCACCGGAAAGCGGAACTCCAGGATCTCGGGATCGGTCAGGCGCGAGTTGGTCATGTGCGTCTGCACGACACCGGTGCCGTGGAAACCCTCCACCAGTTCCCCTCCATCGCCGAACACCCCACCGGCGCCGCTGCCGCCCGAGATGGTCTCGTAGTACTGGTGGCGGTCGTTGCCGAAGGTGAAGTTGTTCATCGTGCACTGGCTGCCCGCCGACACGCCCAAAGCGCCCAGCAGCGCGTTGGTGATGCAGGTGGAGGTTTCCACGTTGCCCGCCACCACGGACGCCGGCGGCAAGGGGTTGAGCATGGAGCCGGGCGGGATGATGACATCCAGCGGCTTGAGGCAGCCGGCGTTCAGCGGAATGTCGTCGTCCACCAGCGAGCGGAACACGTACAGCACCGCGGCCATGCACACTGCGGTGGGGGCATTGAAGTTGTTGGCCTGCTGCGCCGAGGTGCCGGTGAAGTCGATCACCGCGCTGCGGGCGGCGGCGTCCACGCGCACCGCGACCTGGATCTGCGCGCCGTTGTCCAGCGGCAGCGTGAAGGCACCGTTCTGGAGCCGGGCGGCCAGGCGGGCGATGGCGCGGCGCACCGACTCCTCGGCGTTGTCCTGCACATGGCCCATGTAGGCCTGCACCACGGGCAGGCCGAACTGCTGCACCATGCGCCGCAGTTCCTGCACGCCCTTTTCGTTGGCGGCGATCTGCGCCTTCAGGTCGGCCAGGTTCTGCTGCGGGTTGCGGCTGGGGTATTCGCCGCTTTGCAGCAGGGCCGTCATTTCGGCCTCGCGCAGCACGCCGCGCTCCACCAGCTTGACGTTGTCGATCTGCACGCCCTCTTCCTCGATGCGCGTGGAAAACGGCGGCATCGACCCGGGGGTGGTGCCGCCCACGTCGGCATGGTGGCCGCGGCTGCCGACGTAGAACGTGGGCTCGGCCTCTTCGGCCAGGTACACGGGGGTGATGACGGTGATGTCCGGCAGGTGCGTGCCGCCGTGATACGGGTCGTTCAGCACGTACACGTCGCCCGGCTGCATGCGCCCGGCATTGCGGTGGATGACCGCCTTGATGCTTTCGCCCATCGAGCCCAGGTGCACCGGCATGTGGGGCGCGTTGGCGATCAGGTGGCCTTCGGCGTCGAACAGTGCGCAGCTGAAATCCAGGCGCTCCTTGATGTTCACCGAGTGCGCGGTGTTCTGCAGCTGCAGCCCCATCTGTTCGGCGATGTTCATGAAGAGGTTGTTGAACACCTCCAACAACACCGGGTCCACCGTGGTGCCCAGCGCATGCCGCACGCTGCGCGCGGTGGTGCGGTCGATCACCAGGTGCTCGAGGGCCGTCAGCGCGGCCTGCCAGCCCGGCTCCACCACGGTGGTGGCGTTCTTCTCGGCAATGATGGCCGGGCCGGCGATCACATCGCCGGGGCGCAGGTCCTCGCGCACCACCAGCGCCGCGTCGTGCCACGCGGGCACGCCGTCCACGCCCACGGTGTACATGCGCACGGTGCCACGGCGCGGCGCCTCGCGCGGCGGTTGCAGGGCCTGCATCGGCTCGACCGGCGCGTCGCCGGCCACCACCGCCTCGACCGAGACCGCCTCCACGATCAACGCCCGGCCCCGCATGAGAAAGGCGAAGCGCTGGCGGTAGGCGGCCTCGAACCCCGCCGTGATGGCCGCCACCTCCGGCACCTCGCCGACGTGCACGACCAGCGCCGCGTCCGAGCCCTCGTACCGCACATGCACCCGGCGGCGCACCGACACCGGCGCACCGCCTTGCTGCTGCTGTGTCATCTCGGCCCGGGCCGCCTCGGCCAGCGCATCCAGCGTGTGGGCGATGCCGCCCAGGGCCTCGGGCGACAGGCGCGCTTCCACCGCCTGCTCGCGGATCAGGTTCTGGTCGGCCAGGCCCATGCCGTAGGCCGACAGCACGCCGGCCAGCGGGTGCACGAACACGCGCTGCATGCCCAGCGCATCGGCCACCAGGCAGGCATGCTGCCCGCCCGCGCCGCCGAAGCACTGCAGGGTGTAGCGCGTGACGTCGTAGCCCCGTGCGACCGAGATCTTCTTGATGGCATTGGCCATCTGCTGCACCGCGATCTGGATGAAGCCGTGGGCCACGTCGTGCGCGGGGCGGCCGGCCTGCGCCGCGAGGTCAGCAAAGCGGGCCTGCACCACGTCCGCATCGAGCGGCTCGTTGCCGCCGTGGCCGAACACGTGCGGAAAGTGCGCGGGCTGGATCTTGCCGACCATCACGTTGGCATCGGTCACGGCCAGCGGCCCGCCCCGGCGGTAGCTGGCCGGCCCCGGGTTGGCGCCCGCGCTCTGCGGGCCCACGCGAAAGCGCGCGCCGTCGTATTCCAGCAGCGAGCCGCCGCCGGCGGCCACGGTGTGGATGCTCATCATCGGCGCGCGCATGCGCACGCCCGCCACCTGGGTTTCGAACTCGCGCTCGAACTCGCCCGCGTAGTGGCTCACGTCGGTGGAGGTGCCGCCCATGTCGAAACCGATCACGCGCACCGAATCCCCCGGGCCCGCGGCCCCGCCTGCACCTCCTGCGCCGCCTGCCTCGCCCGCGAAGGCCAGCTCCGCCGTGCGCGCCATCCCCACGATGCCGCCGGCCGGGCCGGAGAGGATCGCGTCCTTGCCCTGGAAACGGTGCGCATCGGTGAGCCCGCCCGACGACTGCATGAAGTACAGCGGCACGCCCGGCATCTCGGCGGCCACCTGCTCCACGTAGCGGCGCAGGATGGGCGACAGGTAGGCATCCACCACCGTGGTGTCGCCCCGGCTCACGAACTTCATCAGCGGGCTGGTGCCGTGCGAGGTGCTCACCTGCGTGAAGCCCGCCTCGCGCGCGAGCCGCGCCGCCGCCTGCTCGTGCGCGGTGTA
This sequence comes from Acidovorax sp. BLS4, assembly GCF_032929295.1. Taxonomy (NCBI): domain Bacteria; kingdom Pseudomonadati; phylum Pseudomonadota; class Betaproteobacteria; order Burkholderiales; family Comamonadaceae; genus Acidovorax; species Acidovorax sp. BLS4. The sequence goes on along the minus strand of NZ_CP136797.1, from coordinate 1,257,085 downwards.
GCGGTAGCCATGCATGAACACGATGGCCACGCTGCGCAGGCCCGCGTCGTGGGCGGCCCACAGGCGCTCGCGCAGGTGGGCCTCGTCCAGCGCCTGCTCGACCTCGCCATGGGCCCCCACGCGCTCCTGCGCCTCGATCACGCGGCTGTACAGCAGCTCGGGCAGCACGATGCGGCGCTCGAACAGGCGGGGGCGGTTCTGGTAGGCGATGCGCAGCGCATCGCGAAAGCCCCGCGTGGTCACCAGCAGCGTGGGCTCTCCCTTGCGCTCCAGCAGCGCGTTGGTGGCCACGGTGGTGCCCATCTTCACGCACTCCACCTGCGTGGGCGACACGGGCGCGCCGGGCTGCAGGCCCAGCAGGTGGCGGATGCCGGCCACCGCGGCATCGCGATAGTGCCCGGGGTTTTCGGACAGCAGCTTGTGAGTGACCAGGGTGCCGTCGGGCCGGCGGCCCACCACGTCGGTGAAGGTGCCGCCACGGTCCACCCAGAACTGCCACAGTTGCGTTGCCATGTCGATGCTTTCTTCAGCCTGTTACGAATGAAATGGTTGGACAACATTGACGCAGGCATCACCTGCGAGACAGGAGAGCATCCACGATCTGCCGACCTTTTTCGATGATATCTTCGGCCCGCGGCACGCCGCTGCGGCCCGCTTGCATTCATTGCGTGGGCGATTTTCGGCGCCCCGCCCCCTCAACGAACCAGCCCATTCCAACGACTGCGGCAGCCACCGATCCCCTTCATCCACCAGACATGCCAGAACAAATCGACTATGCCTTCCTGAGCGCCCTGGAGGGCGGCTCGCTGACCACCGGCTACGTGCCGGCGGCCAACGTGAGCAAGAGCGGCGTGACCATCGCGACCGGGTTCGACCTGGGCCAGCGCTCCGAGAGCGATCTGAAGAACCTGGGCCTGGCCAGCGGCCTGGTCACCAAGCTCAAACCCTACCTCGGCACCAAGGGCACCGACGCCAAGACGCTGATCGAGAAGACCCCGCTGACGATCACTGCCGCCGAGGCCGAATCCATCGACAAGGCCACCAAGGCCAGCCACATCGCGAGCGTGAAGCTCAAATACGATTCGGCCACGGCCGCCAAGAAGAACTTCATCGACCTGCCGGCGGAAGCGCAGACCGTCATCGCGTCGGTGTCGTTCCAGTACGGCGTCAACCTGGATGCCGCCACGCCGAAATTCTGGAAGGCCGTCACCGAACAGGACTGGACCGAAGCGGTCAAGCTGCTCAAGAACTTCGGGGATGTGTATCCCACCCGCCGCGGCAAGGAAGCCGCCCTGCTGGAGAAAGTCAAATGAAACGATGGATCGCCCTGGTCAGCGCCGCGATGGCTTGCGCCGCCCTGCATGCTGCACCTGCCAACCCTGGCGCCGACCACGCGGTCGGTGTGGTGCATGTCACCAACCCGGAACTGCTCTCGGCGCTGCAGAACCTCAAGGCCTCGCTCACGGCAGAGCGCACGCCGCTCGCGTTCGACAATGGCGCTTCGGCCAAGAACTGCCTCGAATATTCGGACCTGCTGTCGAAGAGCCAGCCGGTCGAGTCGACCCGCAACTTCGAGATCCGCAGCGAATACCGGCTGTGCGACAGCATCCGCGTGATCGCGGGCAAGCCCTTCGTCGCACAGAAGGCCGCCGCCTCCGGCAAGCAGGGCAAAACCCTGTACGAAAAACTGGACCTGCGGTCGTTCCCCTCGTCGCTGCGCAATCGCGCCGATGGCAAGAAGCACACGCTCCGGGCGCTGCTGCCCGGCACGCCCCAGTCCGAAGGCAGCGCCGTCCAGGTGGAAACCCCGGAGCAGTTCTTCCGCCTGGAGGTCGTGGGCACCATCGACCACGGCAGGGGCCACCCGCCCGAATGGATCGTCTGGGTGACGGACGAGCTCAAGAACGGCACCTACCGCGGGTACAGCAACATCGTCGTGCATCCGCCCCGTGCGGCGTCCGGCCTGTACACCGCGGCGGCATCGCCCCGATGACAATGGGCGGTCCTTTCCTTTAGCCCCGTCACCGGGGCGCCGCAGGTACCGAATCGCATGGCCTCTTTCGTCCCCCACCGTCCCTTGCTGGACCAGACCTTTCCCCGCACCCTGTCCGCCTGGGTGGAGCGTTTCGGCCAACCCGCGTTTCGCGGCGCCCGCATCGAAGGCTGGCTGTTCGAGGGCGTGGCCGCGCGGCGCGCGGCCGAGCAGCGCCTTGCGGCGGTGGGCGTGGTGGCGCGCTTTCGCAGTGCCTACAAGCCCCTGGTGCACTACTTTCTGGAAGAGGTCGATACCGCCCAGCTGGCCGCCGCCACGGTGCGCTACCCGGTGCCGGCCACGGGCTCGGCCGGGCGTTTTCTGCTGGAGGCGTATCCGCTGGCCGACCTCCTGGCCGGGTGCGACCTGCGGTTCGAACCCGGGGCCGACGACCTGCACTACAGCGTGGCGCTGCGCTTTCGCGATGGCCGCGAAACGGTCGATCGGGTCTTCGCACCCAACCGGGTGCACGAAGACCCCACCAGCCCGGACCCGCTGCTGTCGCCCACGGGCTGGCTGCGCGTGGACGCGTCCGGTGCGCCGGACAGCAACCAGGATGCGGCCGAATCCACCGATTTCGAAGACCTCTTCGCGCACGCCATGCGAACGCTGCGGGAGCATGCCTGGCCCGCGCAGGAGCCCTATTTCGAACGGCTGGACATCCGCGTCGACCTGCCGGGCTTCGAGCAGCCGCTGTCCACGCCGCACGAATGCATGAGCCTGCACGAGGCCCTGCACGAAGACCTGTATTTTTCGCTGCTCGAGTTCTTTCAGCAGCACTCCGGCCGCCCTGCGGGCGACCGCCGGCTGCAGCCCGGGCAGATCGTGCCCGACATCCGCCAACACGACGGCCCGCCACGCCTGCGCATCGCGCTGCGCGCCTTCGACGTGGCCGCACAGGACGCGGGCGCCTGGGCGGACACCACGGCCGGACAGGCCCTGGACGACATGGGCCAGGCTCCGCCGCCCGAGCGCATCGCACAAGCGATGGCGCGGCTGGGCGGCCAGCGCTTTTCCGCGCGCAGCCGCCAGGGGCGCGAGGTGCTGGGCCTGTACCGCACCGGCACCGAGGCCCCGATCCTGCTGAGCGGCGGCCAGCACGCCAACGAGACCTCCGGCGTCGTGGGGGCCCTGCGCGCGGCCGAGGCGCTGCATGCGCGGCCCGGCGCGCACTTCGCCCTCATCGCGCTGGAGAACCCCGACGGCTATGCGCTGCACCGCGAACTGGGCGCGCACCACGCCCACCACATGCAGCATGCCGCGCGCTACAGCGCGCTGGGCGACGACATCGAATACCGCGAGACGGCGCCGCTGTACGAGCGCGAAGCCCGCGAACAGGCCCTGGCCCTTTCCGGCGCGCAATTGCACATCAACCTGCACGGCTACCCCGCGCACGAGTGGACCCGGCCGCTGTCCGGCTACGTGCCACGAGGCTTCGGCCTGTGGACGGTGCCCAAGGGGTTCTTTCTGATCCTGCGCCACCACCCGGGCTGGCAGGCCGAAGGCCGTGCGCTGCTGGAGCAGGTGGCCGCGGCGCTGCAGGCCGTTCCCGGCCTGCCCGAGTACAACGCCCGCCAGATGGCGCTGTATGAGCACCATGCGGGGGCGTTGCCGTTCGAGGTGATCCATGGCACGGCCTGTACGCAGTCCGAGAACCCGCGCGGTGCGCCGGTCACGCTCATCACCGAGTTCCCCGACGAGACGGTGTCGGGCGATGCCTTCCGCTTCGCGCACGGCGTGCAGAAGGCCGCCGTGCTGGCCGCGGTGGACGCTTGGCAGGCCATTCTTTCCGAGCGCGGCTGATTGCGCTTGGGTGAATGGGGGGATCGGGCCTTGTTCCCTTCGGCGGTGCGTGACGTGGTGCACGCCCGGCGCTGAAGGCCATCGCGTCGCTTGCCGCAAGCGCCCAGCGGCATGAAAACAGGGGGGTTGGCAGCCCCCTTCTCTGGCACGGTCTGTGCATACCGAACCGCACTGGCGATGGGCCCGGTCCGGGCCTTTGCCATGCGCTTTGTTCAGGTAAACACCTGAGGGTGTTGCTGCAAACACGCGGTTACATTGAATGCGGTCTTTCGTTTCCCTGTCTCACTACCACTGTGGAGTTCACCGATGAAGCGTAGCGCTCTCCCTCTGTCCGCATGGGCCCTTGCCGGCGCCCTGGGTTGCGGACTGTGTGCCCCCACCGCGTTCGCGCAGACCAAATGGGATCTGGCCGCCGCCTATCCCGCCACCAACTTCCACACCGAGAACCTGATGGAGTTTGCCAAGGACGTGGACACCGCCACGGGCGGCAAGCTCAAGATCACGGTGCATGCCAACGCATCGCTGTTCAAGGCCAACGAGATCAAGCGCGCGGTGCAGGGCGGGCAGGCGCCGGCCGGCGAGATCCTGCTGCCCAACTTCGAGAACGAGAACCCCATCTTCGGCGTGGACGGCATTCCGTTCCTGGCCACCTCGTACGCCGATTCCAAGCGGCTGTACGAAGCGCAAAAGCCTGTGCTCGAAAAGCTCCTCAATGCACAGGGCCTGCGGCTGCTGTACACCGTGGCCTGGCCCCCGCAGGGCATCTACTCCAAGCGGGAAATCACCTCGGTGGCCAATCTGCGGGGCATCAAATGGCGCGCCTACAGCCCCGCCACGGCCAAGATCGCCGAACTGATCGGCGCGCAGCCCGTCACCATCCAGGCGGCCGAACTGTCGCAGGCCACGGCCACCGGCGCGGTCGAATCGATGATGACCTCCGGCTCCACCGGCTACGACAGCAAGCTCTACGAGAGCATCAAGTACTTCTACGACACCCAGGCCTGGCTGCCCAAGAACGCGGTCATCGTGAGCAAGAAGGCCTTCGACGCGCTCGACAAGCCCACGCAGTACGAACTGCTCAAGAGCGCCGCCGCGGCCGAGGCCCGCGGCTGGAAGGTCAGCGCGGAAAAGAACGAGTGGTACAAGAAGGCCCTGACCGACAAGGGCATGAAGATCCTCCCGCCCCCGCCCAAGCTGGTGGCCGACCTGCGCCAGGTCGGTGACATCATGCTGGCCGACTGGCTCAAGAAGGCCGGCCCCGATGGCGAGGCCATCATCGCCGCCTACCGCAAGCCGGCTCCCGTGGCAGCCAAGTGATGCGCCGCTTCCTGGACCGCCTGTACCTGGGCGCGGGCGCCCTGGGCGCCACCTTCGTGGCCCTGATCTGCGTGCTGATGATCGCGCAGAGCGTGCTGCGCGAGGTGGGGGTGCGCACCGGGGCGCTGAACGACGTGGTGGCGTGGTTCTGCGCCGCCGCGGCGTTCTTCGCCATGGCGCAAGCCTTCAAGCACGGCGACTTCGTGCGGGTCACGCTGCTGCTGGAAAAGCTCTCGCCGCCCCGGCGCCGGCAGTTCGAGATCGTCTCGCTGGCCATCGGCTCGGTGGCAGTGGCTTACCTGGCCTGGTCGGCGTGCCTCTTCACCTACGAAAGCTGGGAATTCAACGATGTGGCCCAGGGCCTGCTGCCGCTGCCGATGTGGATTCCCCAGATGAGCTTCGCACTGGGTTCGGTGCTGCTCTTCGTCGCGGTGGTCGATGAATTCATCATCGTCCTGCGCGGCGGCGTGCCCACCTTCGTGCGCGAAGTCGAGGACCGGCATGCGCGCGGCGATTTCTCTTCCGACATCTGACCCTCCACCCGACCTGAACCCTCGCTGCGGCCCGGCCGGGCCCGAAAGAAGAATCCCATGGACATTCTGATGGTGGGCGGCATCTTGCTGCTGCTGATGATCGTGCTGCTCTCGGGCGGCGTCTGGATCGCGATGACGCTGGCGATCTGCGGCTGGGTCGGACAGGCGTTCTTCACGAACACGCAGCCGGGCAAGAACCTGTTCTCGGCCTTCTGGGAAAGCAACGCCAGCTGGGAGCTGGCGGCGCTGCCGCTCTTCATCTGGATGGGCGAGATCCTCTTTCGCACCAAGCTGAGCGAAGAGATGTTCGAAGGCCTGCGGCCCTGGCTCAACCGGGTGCCGGGCCGGCTGATGCACACCACCATCCTGGGGTGCGGGATCTTCGGATCGGTGTCGGGCTCGTCCGCCGCCACCTGCGCCACCATCAGCAAGGTGGCCCTGCCCGAGCTGCTCAAGCGCGGCTACGACGAGCGCCTGGCGCTGGGCTCGCTTGCCACGGCAGGCACGCTGGGCATTCTCATTCCGCCATCCATCACCATGGTGGTGTATGCGGTGGCGGCAGATGCCTCCATCATCCGCATCTTCCTGGCCGGCTTCCTGCCGGGCCTGCTGCTGATGCTGCTGTTTTCGGGCTACATCGGCTGGTGGAGCCTGCGCAACCCCGACAAGGTGCCGCCGGCCGATGCACCGACGACCTTCCGCCAGAAGATCCGGCAGTCCGGCAACCTGATTCCGGTGGCGGTCCTGATCGTCTTCATCGTGTGGGTGCTGGTGGCCGGCTACGCCACCGCCACCGAGTGCGCCGCCTACGGCGTGGCCGGCTCGCTGGGGCTGGCGCTGTGGAGCCGCTCGCTCACGTGGAAGAACTTCACCGAAGGGCTGATGAGCACCACGCGCACCAGCTGCATGATCATGTTCATCCTAGCCGGCGCGGCCTTCCTGACCAAGACCATGGCCTTCACCGGCATTCCGCGCGAGCTGGCCGAGTGGGTCAATGCGATGAACCTCTCGCCCTTCGCGCTGATCGGCGTGCTGACGATCGTCTACCTCGTGCTGGGCACGGCGCTGGACGGCATCAGCATGATCGTGCTCACCAGCGCGGTGGTGCTGCCCATGATCCAGAAGGCCGGCTTCGACCTGATCTGGTTCGGCATCTTCATCGTGCTGCTGGTGGAGATCGCCGAGGTCACGCCACCCGTGGGCTTCAACCTCTTCGTGCTGCAGAACATGACCGGCAAGGACAGCAACACGATCGCACGCGCGGCCATTCCGTTCTTCCTGTGCCTGGTGGTGTGCATCGCGATCATCACCGTGTTCCCACAGATCGTCACCGTGCTGCCGGACCTGGTGATGGGCAAGGACGGCGGCTAGGCGCCGCCGCCCTGGGGCCGCTGGCAGCCGCCACTCCACGGGAGGAAGATGAGCGCCTCGGCGGCGAGGCTCCGGGTTTTTGCGATACTTTGCGGCATGCTGCTCAACGTCGCCGTCATCTGCCTGGCCGCCTGCCTGGGCGCCCTGCTGCGCTGGGGCTTCGCCCTGTGGCTCAACCCCGGCGGCCTGCTGCCCTGGGGCACGCTGGCGGTGAACCTCATCGGCGGCTACCTGATCGGCATCGCCATCGCCGTGTTCACCCAGCGGCCGGACATCGACCCGGCCTGGCGGCTGCTCATCATCACCGGCTTTCTCGGCACCCTGACCACCTTCTCCAGCTTCTCTGGCGAAGTCGTGACCATGCTGATGCAGCAGCGCTATGGCATCGCGCTGGCCACGCTGCTTTTGCACGTGGGCGGCTCCTTCACCCTCACCTGGGCCGGCATGCGCACGGCCCTGTGGTGGGCGGCCCGCTGACCGACGGCCCGGCAACGGGCCCTTCTTTTTGCCCGCACAATCTCACCCCATGGATTCCAATACCGAACTCAACGACAGCCGCCTGGCCAATGCCTGGGCCGAATTGAACAACCACGCCGTGAACGGCAACCCGCTGCACGCCGATGCCTACCGGCTGGCGTTCGCAGACCCCGAATTCCTGCTGCGGCGTGAAACGCGCGGCATCCGCTTCCAGCTCGAAATGCTCAAGCCCGACCTGGGCCAGACCGCGCAGGGCATCGAGAACACTGTGGTGGTGTACGGCAGCGCGCGCTTCATCGCCCCCGACGAAGCCGAGCAACAACTGGCCGATGCCCAGGCCAGTGGCGACGACAGCCGCATCGCGCGCGCCAGGCTCGCCGTGCGCAACGCCCGCTACTACGACCTGGCGCGGCAGTTCGCACGCGTGGTCGCCGAGCACAGCGAACAGCAGCAACCCGCGGACCGCATCTACGTGTGCACCGGCGGCGGCCCCGGCATCATGGAAGCCGCCAACCGCGGCGCGCACGACGTCGGCGCGCTCAACGTGGGCCTGAACATCGCGCTGCCCCACGAGCAAAGCGGCAACCGCTTCATCTCGCCCTCGCTGAGCTACAAGTTCCACTACTTCGCGCTGCGCAAGATGCACTTCATGATGCGCGCCAAGGCCCTGGTGGCATTCCCCGGCGGCTTCGGCACGCTGGACGAATTGTTCGAAGTGCTCACCCTCGTGCAGACCGGCAAGGCCAAGCCGGTGCCCATCGTGCTGTTCGGCACCGACTTCTGGAAGAAGCTGGTCAACTTCGATGCGCTGGTGGAGCAAGGCACCATCTCCGCCGCCGACCTGAACCTGTTCCACTACACGGACGACCCGCAGGAAGCCTGGAACATCATCAAGGCGTTCTACAAGCTTTGAATCCGGCCTGACCGCGCTGCAACCGGGTGCGTTCACCCGTTGTTTCGCACCATGGGCCGGCGCATCGCATGGCGCCGGCGGCATTCCGGCGCAGCGCGAACAATGGGCATTTTGGCTTTTCCTCAAACCACCATGCCCCGCATCGACGCTCCCAATCCCTCGGCCCAGGCCGCGTCCAGCGCATCGCAACACACGCAGGCAGAGCCGTCCGATGTGCGTCGGCGCTCCAGTGCGCGCCACCAGGCACCGGAAGGCCTGCAGCAGCGCGCAGATGCACCTGCCGCCGCGCAGCATGCGCCGCACCCGGCACGCGTTCGCACGGGACTGCAGGCCTTGCGGCAGACAGCGCAGGCGGCGGTCGATGGCGGCACGGTCGTCGCACATGCCGGTGCACGCATCGGCGCGGCAGCCGGTGCTGCCTTTCTGGCAGACCCTGTCCGGACCACCGGAATCGCCATGCTGGCGGGTGGCAGCAGCTACGCCTTGATCAACCACCAGCGCGCCAATGACCTGGAAACCGTGAGAGGGTCGGCGATCGCTTTCGCGGGATACACGTTGATGGCAGCACGCGCTTTCTTCGCGATGCTCCCCGGCGGCGCCCAAGCGGTCGCGGACGGCATCCAGGCGGCACCCGGGGCCCTTCGGGGCATAGCGGAGGGCATCCAGGCGGCACCTGGGGCCCTTCGGGACATGGCAGAGGCCTTCCAGGCCTTGGCGCAAGGCGCCATTGCGGAGGGACGTGAGCCCCAAATTTCCCAGGAACTGGCCGTCGCTGCCCTCGGTATGGTTCTTATCATGGGCGAGCCCGATCCCGACGACCCGGAGGACCTGTCACAGCAGGTGGGGCGCCATGTGCCCCAGGTGGTCGATCACCTCATGGACCTGAGACAGGGATCCGCATCCGAGACCGTCCATGCGGCTGCGCTGGAAGCGAACGAAGTCCCGGCGCAATTGGTGCGCAACCTCCACGCCCTGGTGACTGCCGATTCGCCGGTGCTGTCTCAGCGTCCCAATTCCCGGGGTGCCAGACCGAGCTGAAGCCGGCAAGGGAGCGGCCGGATCGGCCACGGCCTCAATGCGGCACGGCGGAATGCGCGTCACCGTCTCCCAGGCGCGCGGCCAGCCGGGAGCCGCCGCCCACCACCGCACCCACGACCCAGAAAAGCCCCGCCACGCCGATCAGCGCCCCTGCCGATCCGAACAGCACCGGCATCAGCACGCTCGAACCATTGATGGCCATCAGCCGCAGGCCGAGCGCCTCGCCGTGGCGATGCGATGGCGTGATCTGGTGCAGCATGCTCATGATCATCGGCTGCACCGATCCCAGCGCGAAGCCCAGCAGCACCGAGCACAGGCCCAGCGCCCACGGGTTGGGCAGCAAGGGGTACACCGCGAACAGCACCGCCGTGGTGACCATCGCCCAGGTGACCACGACCGCCTCGCGCAGGTGGGCCGCCACCAGGGGCATGAGCACGCGGATCACGGCCGCCGCAATGGCGAACGCGCCCAGGATGGTGCCGATCACCGACGCCGACAGGCCCCGCTCGTGGCCCAGGAGCGGCACCACGAAGGTGTGCACGTCCCAGCACGACGACAGCAGCCAGTTCACGATGAGCAGTCGGCGAAAGCCGGGCTCGGCCAGCAGGTCCCAGGCCCGGGGGCGCACGCCGCCGGCCGCCGCGATCACGGGCGGCAGTTCCACGGTGGCCCGCACCCAGAACCAGGTGGCGATGGGCAGCACGGCCATCAGCGCGAAGGCGGCGCGGTAGCCCTCGGTGCTGCCGGCCGTGGGACCGGCATGGTCGATGAGCATCCCGGCGCAGAACGGCCCGACGAAGTTGGACACGGCTGGGCCGATGGCCAGCCAGCTGAACACCTGGCGCAGCTGCGTGGAGTCGTGCGCCGCGCGCCCCACATGGCGCTGCAGGGCAATGGTGGCGGCCCCCGTGGCGCCGCCCGTCATGAGCGCGGCCAAGCACAGCATGGGAAACACCGGCCACACCAGCGCCCCGGCCGCCCCGACCACCGCCACGACCACGGCATAGCCGACCGGGCGCTTGAGGCCGTGGCGGTCGGCATAGCGGCCCGCCGGCAGCGCCAGGAACACCTGCGTGAGCGCGAACAGCGCGAGCAGGATGCCGACCGCCGCCGCGCTGTAGCCCTCGCGCAGGGCCAGCAGCGGCGCGGCCAGCCGCATGCCGGCCATGCAGGCGTGGATGCAGATCTGTCCGGCGATCAGGCGGGCCAGCGCGGTGTTCATGTCAAACGGCCTCGTCTTCGGTGGTGGGCGGCAGGCCGCCATCCGTGGCACCCGCCCCCGCCAGGGGCACCTCCGCCCCCGGGGCCGGCAGGGCCTGCACCTCGCGCAGCTGGCGCTGGATGGCGCGCGTGCGCACGCCCACCTCGTCGAACCGCCGGGCCGCCGCGTCGATGGATTTGCGCGTGGCCTCGACCACGTCGCCGAACTTGGAGAACTCCGTCTTCACCGCGCCGAGCAGGCCCCACACCTCGGAGGAGCGCTTTTCGATCGCCAGCGTCTTGAAGCCCATCTGCAGGCTGCTGAGCATGGCCGCCAGATTGGCGGGCCCGGTGATCATCACGCGGCAGTCGTTCTGCAGCGCCTCCACCAGCCCAGGCCGGCGGATCACCTCGGCGAACAGGCCCTCGGTGGGCAGGTACATCACGGCGAAGTCGGTGGTGTGCGGCGGCGACACGTACTTGGCGAAGATCTTGCGCGCCTCGGCCTTGATGGAGGTCTCGAAGGCGTTGCCCGCGGACAGCACCGCCGCCTTGTCGGCCAGGTCCTGCGCGTCCAGCAGCCGCTGGTACTGCTCCACCGGGTACTTGGAGTCGATGGGCAGCCACACGGGCTGCTCGTCGCCCCGGCCCGGCAGGCGGATGGCGAACTCCACCAGGTCGTCGCTGCCGGGCATGACCTTCACGTTGCGCGCGAACTGGTCCACGGTGAGCACGTTCTCGATGATGGCGCCCAGCTGCATCTCGCCCCAGGTGCCGCGCGTCTTCACGTTGGTCATCACGCGCTTGAGGTCGCCCACGCTGCCGGCCAGCGTCTGCATCTCGCCCAGGCCCTTGTGCACCTGCTCCAGCCGGTCGCTCACCAGCTTGAAGGATTCGCCCAGGCGCTGCTCCAGCGTGGCGTGCAGCTTCTCGTCCACGGTGCGGCGCATCTCCTCCAGCTTGGCGGCGTTGTCGGCCTGGATAGCGGACAGGCGCTCATTGAGCACGCCGCGCAGGGCCTCGCCGGTCTGCGTGAGTTCGGCACGGAAAGCGCCCAGCGCCTGCACCAGTTCCTGCCGCGCCGCGACGGCATCGGTCTGGCCCAGCGCCAGACGCTGCTCCAGCTTGCCTTCGAAGGCGGTGAAGGCCGCGAGCAGCTCCGCCCGGCCGCTGCGCGACTCGTGCACCGCCTGGGCCAGCCGCTCGTCCACGGCCTGGCGCACGCTCTCCAGCGTGCCCTGCATGGTCTGCGTGAAGCCGCGCAGCTGCTGGGCCATGCCCTCCAGCGCGCCATCGTTCTTGGCTACCGCCAGCTGCGTGGCCTGGGCCGTGGCCTCCAGGCGCTGCAGGCGCATCAGCCACTCGGGGGGCAGTTCGGCGCGCGGGCTGCGCAGCAGCAGAACCCCCAGCATCAGGACGACCAGCACCAGCAAACCCAGGACAGCGAACATTTCCAAAACCCGACACTCCTTTTGCTATTGATTTGATAGCTACACCGGCATGAAAATCGCCGGCATGTGGCCAATTCGGCTTGAAACCGCGGCGCGGCCGCGCCGTGGCGGCATCCGTCACACCAGCCGTTCGGCCGGCGTGTTGACGGGCGTCAGCGCGCCCCGGCCGTCGAAGAACGCGATCAGGTTGTCCGCCGCCAGGTTGGCCATCGCCAGCCGCGTGGGCACGGTGGCGCTGGCGATGTGCGGGGTCAGCACCACGTTGGGCACGGTGAGCAGGTCCGGGTGCACCTGCGGCTCGCCCTCGAACACGTCCAGCCCGGCCGCTGCGATGCGCTTGTCGCGCAGCGCCGCCGCGAGCGCCGCGTCGTCCACGATGCCGCCGCGCGCGATGTTGACCAGGGTGGCGGTCGGCTTCATCTGCGCCAGCTCGGCGGCGCCGATGGCGTGGTGCGACTCGGCCGTGTAGGGCAGCACCAGCACGAGGTGGTCGGCCGTGCGCAGCAACTCCTCCTTGGAGACGTAGCGCGCGCCGCATTCGCCCTCCAGCGCGGGCGAGAGGCGGGAGCGGTTGTGGTAGATCACCTGCATGCCGAAGCCGTGCGCGCCGCGCCGGGCGATGCCCTGCCCGATGCGGCCCATGCCCAGGATGCCGAGCGTGCTGCCGTGCACGTCGGAGCCGGCGAACATGTCGTAGCTCCATTTCGTCCACTGGCCGGCCCGCAGATAGTGCTCGCTCTCGGTCATGCGGCGCGCGGTGGCCATGAGCAGCGCGAAGCCGAAGTCCGCCGTGGTCTCGGTCAGCACGTCGGGCGTGTTGGTGCCCTGCACGCCCGACGCGGTGAGCGCGTTCACGTCGAAGTTGTTGTAGCCCACCGCCATGTTGGCCACGATGCGCAGCCGCGGGCAGCGCGCCAGCAACTCGGCGTCGATGCGCTGGCTGGCGGTGGTCAGGGCGCCGTCCTTGTCCTGCAGGCGCTCGGCCAGTTCGGCCGGCGACCAGACCGCGTCGGCGGGGTTGGCCTCGACCTCGAAATGCTGCGAGAGCCGCTCCACCACCTCGGGAAAGATGGCGCGGGCGACCAGGATGCGGGGCTTGGACATGGATCAGGACCTTTCAGCGAAACCAGAGGAATGTCATGGCGACGAGCAGCGGCAGCAGGATGCCGCACGACCAGAGCATGTAGCCGAAGAAGCTGGGCATCTTCACGCCGCGCTCTTCGGCAATGGCCTTGACCATGAGGTTGGGCGCATTGCCGATGTAGGTGCCCGCGCCCATGAACACGGCGCCGGCCGAGATCGCGGCCAGCGTGGGGGCGAGCGTGGTCATGAGCACGGCCGGGTCGCCGCCGGCGGTGTTGAAGAACACGAGGTAGGTCGGCGCGTTGTCCAGGAACGCGCTCAGCAGACCGGTGGCCCAGAAGTACATGGCCGGATCGGGGGTGCCGTCAGGCCGGGTCACCGCGCCGACGATGGCGCCGAACGGCCCCTGCGTGCCCGCCTTGAGCATCGCGATGACCGGGATGATGGTGAGAAAGATGCCCGCGAACAGCTTGGCCACTTCCTGCATGGGAGCCCAGCCGAACTGGTTGTCCGCGTGCACCTGGCGCGGCGTGAGCCACAGCGAGGCGCCCACCACCGCCAGCAGCCCCACGTCACGCACCAGCCCGGGCAGGCCCACGGGCGTGCCGGCGATGCTCCACACCACCGGCGACTTCCAGAACCCGCTGAGCAGCACCAGGGCGATCACCGCGCCCAGCAGCCAGAAATTGACCTGGCCGTCGAAGCCGATCGAGCGCGTGTCGGGCGTGGGGTCCGGCCGTGCCGCCTCGCCCGGCCGGCCATGGAACCAGCGGTCGATCGCGTAGAAGATCGCCAGCAGCGAACCCACGAGGAACAGAGTCTCCTGATGGATGTGCCCGACCGTCCAGAAGAAATCCACGCCCTTCAAAAAGCCCAGGAACAGCGGCGGGTCCCCCAGCGGCGTGAGCGAGCCCCCGGCGTTGGAGACGATGAAGATGAAGAACACGACGATGTGCGCCACGTGCTTGCGGTGGTCGTTGGCGCGCACCAGCGGCCGGATCAGCAGCATCGATGCGCCCGTCGTCCCCATGAAGCTTGCCAGCACCGCGCCGATGGCCAGGATGGCCGTGTTCAGCCCGGGGCCGCCATGCAGGTTGCCGCGGATGTGGATGCCCCCCGCCACGGTGAACAGCGCCGCCAGCAGGATGACGAACGGCAGGTACTCGGCCAGCAGCGCATGCACCAGGTTCACACCCGCCGCACCGGCCCCGAAGACTGCCGCGAACGGCAGCAGGAACGCCAGCGCCCACGCGGCAGCGATCTTACCGAAATGGTGGTGCCAGAACGCGGGGGCGAACAGCGGCACCAGCGCGATCGACAGCAACAGGCCCGCGAAGGGCACACCCCACAGCACCGACAGCGCGCTGCCGTCGATCTCGGCGGCCCGCGCCAGGCCCGGCAGCAGGCCCGTGGCGATCAGCAACAAGCCACGCAGGCCGCGGGACATCAGTAAGGACAGGGACATGGCGTTGGAAGCCTCCAGAGTGGGAACGGGGTTGGGGGTGGCCATCAAAGCGCGCGCCGGCGGACCGGTGCGCTGCATGCGGGTCGATGCGTTCACTGCGGCGCCGGGATCTCGAACACCTGGCGCAGGTAGGCCAGGTACTTCTCGTCGTCGCACATGCCTTTGCCGGGGGTGTCGGACAGCTTGGCCACGGGCTGGCCGTTGCAGCGCGTCATCTTGATCACGACCTGCAGCGGCTCGCAGCCCAGGTCGTTGGTGAGGTTGGTGCCGATGCCGAAGGCCAGCTGGCAGCGCCCGCGGAACTGCTGGTACAGCTCGATGGTGCGCGGCACGGTGAGGGCGTCGCTGAAGATCAGCGTCTTGGTCAGCGGATCGACCCGGTTGCGGCGGTAGTGGTCGAGCAGGCGCTCGCCCCAGGCGAACGGGTCGCCGCTGTCGTGGCGCGCGCCGTCGAAGAGCTTGCAGAAATACAGGTCGAAGTCGCGCAGGAAGGCGCTCATGCCATACACGTCCGACAGCGCGATGCCCAGGTCGCCACGGTACTCCTTGGCCCACATTTCGAAGCCGAAGATCTGGCTGTCGCGCAGGCGCGGGCCCAGCGCCTGGCAGGCCTGCAGGTACTCGTGCGCCATGGTGCCCAGCGGCGTCACGCCGAGCTTCATGGCATACAGCACGTTGCTCGTGCCGGCGAACTGTCCCGGCCCCGAAGGCGCGCCTGTCGTGCGGCGCTCCCCCGTACCCAGGCGCGCGCACAGCACGCGCAGCACCTCTTCGTGCCAGGCGCGGCTGAAGCGGCGACGTGTGCCGTAGTCGGCGATCTTGAGGTCACCCAGGCCATCGGCCTGCAGCAGGGCGATCTTGGCGTCGAGCCGGCGGCGGCCTTCGGGAAAGTCGGGCACCTTCTGCGTATTGCGAAAGTACACCTCGTTCACGATGGCCAGCACCGGCACCTCGAACAGGATGGTGTGCAGCCATGGCCCGGTGATGGTGATGTCGATCTCGCCCGAGGCCAGCGGGCTCACGGTGATGTACTTTTCGTTGAGCCGGAAGAGCCCGAGGAAATCCACGAAATCGCTCTTGATGAAGCGCATGGACCGCAGGTAGGCCAGCTCGGCATCCTGGAAATGCAGGCTGCACAGCGAGCGGATCTCCTCGCGGATCTCGTTGACGAAAGGCACCAGTTGCACGCCGGGATTGCGGCAGCGAAAGCGGTACTCCACCTGCGCGCCGGGAAACTGGTGCAGCACCACCTGCATCATGGTGAACTTGTAGAGATCGGTGTCGAGCAGGCTGGTGATGATCATGGGTGGAAGCGGCCGCGGCGGGCCGGCTGGGCATCTGCAGTGAACGGCAGCGGCGCACCGTCGCATGGCATTGTGTCATCAAGGGCGCCCCATTGCCGGGCACCGCATTGGTCCGGATCTTGCACCGCACTTCGGCCGCCGCACTGCATGCATCCCGCAACGCGCGCACGCGTCACCGCCCCACCCGCTTCGCCACCGATCGCATCTCGCACATGTCGCACGGCGGAATGGAGGGGGTCCGAACGGGCCCGCGCAGCGCGTATGCTCGATGCGCCGCAGAGACGACGGCACTTCCTTCTTCAAGAACAAAGGTATTTTTCCAATGCGCCATTCCCGCCCGCCCATCACACCCTCCACCGCGCGCCCTGTCTGGCGCTACACCGCCACGCTGACGGCCGCCCTGCTGGTCCTTGCCGGCTGCGGCGGTGGCGGGGGTGGCAGTGGCAGCGCTTCGGCACCCGGACAGGATTCGGCCTGCGCGGTCGTCAGCGATGGCGGCTCGGTCACGGTCGGCTCCGGCCTGCCCGGCGATCCCGCAGCGCCCGAACCCGCCTCCGGCTACAAGGTCGGCAAGACCGCGGTCTATGCCAAGCAGTACATGGTGAGCACGGCCAATCCGCTGGCCTCCCGCGCGGGCTGCGAAGTGCTGCGCCAGGGCGGCTCCGCGGTCGATGCGGCCGTGGCGGTGCAGATGGTGCTGGGCCTGGTCGAACCGCAATCGTCGGGCCTGGGCGGCGGCGCGTTCATGCTGCACTACGATGCGGCGCAGAAGAAAGTGCAGGCCTATGACGGCCGCGAAACCGCCCCCGCGGCCGCGACGGAAAACTACCTGCGCTGGGTCAGCGACAGCGACCGCACCCTGCCCCAGCCCGGCGGCGCGCGCGCCAGCGGCCGCTCCATCGGCACGCCCGGCGCCGTGCGCATGCTGGAGATGGCCTACCAGGACCACGGCAAGCTCAAGTGGAGCGAGCTGTTCCAGCCCGCGGTCAAGCTGGCCTCGGACGGCTTCCAGATCAGCGGCCGCATGGCCAGCGCCATCGCCGGCGCCACCACCGGCCTCTCGCGCGATCCCGAGGCCGTCGCCTACTTCTTCAATGCCGATGGCACGCCCAAGGGCCTGGGCACGCTGATCAAGAACCCCGCCTACGCCACCACGCTGAACACCATCGCCAGCGGCGGCGCCGATGCGTTCTACACCGGCCCCGTGGCGCAAGGCATCGTGAACAAGATCAAGGTCACCAGCGGCGGCACGCCCACCGTGGCGATCACCCCCGGCCTGACCGAGATGAGCGACCTGGCCAACTACCGCGCCAAGCGCCGCGACCCGGTCTGCACGACCTACCGCGACTACTGGGTGTGCGGCATGTCGCCACCGTCCTCCGGCGGCATCGCCGTGGCGTCGGCGCTTGGCATCCTGGAGAACTTCAACCTCGCCAACTACAAGCCCACGGCCATCGACATCGAAGGCGGCAAGCCTTCGGTGATGGGCGTGCACCTGGTGAGCGAGGCCGAGCGCCTGGCCTATGCCGACCGCGACAAGTACATCGCCGACACCGACTTCGTGTCGCTGCCCGGCGGCTCGCCCGCGGCCATGCTGGACAAGACCTACCTGCGCAACCGTGCGGGCCTGATCAGCATGACCAAGAGCATGGGCACGGCCGTGGCCGGCGACCTGAGCAACAAGCCTGCCGGCGTGAGCCTGATCGACGAGAAGGGCACGACGCACTTCACCATCGTGGACAAGCAGGGCAATGCCGTGGTGATGACCACGACGGTGGAAGCCGGCATGGGTTCGTTCCACATGACGCAGGGCTTCTTGCTGAACAACCAGCTGACCGACTTCTCGGCCACGCCGACCGACAGCACCGGCGCCGTGGTGGCGAACCGCGTCGAAGCCGGCAAGCGGCCCCGCAGCTCGATGGCACCCACGCTGGTGTTCAAGAAGGCCGCGGACGGCAGCATGGGCGACTTCCTGATGGGCACGGGCTCGCCCGGCGGCGGCACCATCATCCAGTACGTGGTGAAGACGGTCGTCGGCGCGCTCGACTGGGGCCTGGATGCGCAGCAGGCCACCTCGCTGGTGGACTTCGGCGCGAGCAACAGCCCCACGACCTCGCTGGGCGGCGAACACCCGGCCATCAACAGCAGCAACGGCGGCAACAACGACCCGCTGATCACGGGCCTGCGCGCACTGGGCCACACGGTGTCCACCTCGGCCCAGTCGAGCGGCACGAGCACCATCATCCGCGTGCAGCGCAACGGCGAGAGCGTGCTGCAAGGCGGCGCCGATCCCCGCCGCGAAGGCGTGGTGCTGGGCGATACCTACAAGCCCTGACCGTGCATTGACGCGCCAGGCGGCCCGGCCGAAGGGCTGCCGCCTGCCGCGCCCCCCTCCAAAAAGCACCGGCCGCGTGAGCGTTCCGGTGCTTTTTTCATGGAAGGGGCCGGGTCAGGGGCCGACCGCGATGCGCAGGGGTGCGAGGGCGTCCAGCAGCGCCTGCGGCAAGGCGCGGGGCCGGCGGTCCTCGCGGCCGACATACACGTGCACGAAGTGCCCGCCCGCCGCCGACTCGGGCGCGCCCTCGGCGAACAGCCCGACTTCGTAGCGCACGCTGGAGCGGCCCACGTGCGCCACGCGGATGCCAGCCTCCACCGTCTGGGGAAAAGCGAGGGGCGCGAAATAATGGCACTGGGTTTCGACCACTAGGCCGATCGTCTCGCCCGCATGGATATCCAGGGCGCCAAGCTCAATCAGATAGGCATTCACCGCCGTATCGAACCAGCTGTAATACACGACATTATTGACATGGCCATATGCGTCGTTATCCGCCCAGCGGGTGGTAATCGTGCGGAACACGGAATATGCGGAGCGCGGCTCCGGCAGGCGGCGGGGCGGCGTGGAAACGGTGGGGGCATTCATGGCGGCAAATTCTGCCAGTGGAGGCGCCCCCTTTGATGTGCCTCAGGTGACCGGCATTTTTGGTTATGCACTCTAATCATGTTGCAACGCAGCAAAATCGCTTGATTCCTGAACTCAACCGCCTAGAATCCGTCCCATGCTGCACTGCAACATGACTTCCAGGTCACGACAGCGCAGATGTCTCAACCATCCGTCCCTTGAGGACCTATCAATAGGAGATACACCATGTCGCTGACCCCGGAACAACTCATTGCATCCCACAAGGCCCACCTCGAAACCCTGTTCGGCCTGACCAACAAGGCATTCGAAGGCGTGGAAAAGCTGGTGGAACTGAACGTCACCGCCTCCCGCGCTGCCCTGGCCGAAGTCGCCACGCACACGCAAGCCGTGCTGAGCGCCAAGGATGCGCAAGAACTGCTGTCCCTGCAAGCCAGCCTGTTCCAGCCCCTGGCAGAAAAGACCGCTGCCTACAACCGCCACCTGTACGACATCGCCTCGAGCACCAGCGCCGAATTCGGCCGCACGTTCGAAGCCCAGGCGTCCGAAGTGCAGCGCAACTTCAGCAACCTGGTGGACAGCGCCGCCAAGAATGCACCCGCCGGTTCGGAAACCAGCGTGGCCGTGTTCAAGAGCGCCGTCTCTGCCGCCAACAACGCCTTCGAATCCGTTCAAAAGGCCGTGAAGCAAGCCAGCGATGTCGCTGAAGCCAACTTCAACGCCGTGGCCAACACCGCTGCCAACGCCGCCGCCAAGTCGGCCGCCGCCGTGCAGCAGCGCAAGCGCTAAAACCCGTTGTCTCCTTGGATCTCTCGAAACCGGGTTTCAGGGATCCAATTCAAGCCCGGTCTTGCGACCGGGCTTTTTTTATGGGCGCGCGGCGCTTGGAGTGGCAGCGGGCCGGGCGGGACCACCGCGATAAGACCTCTGGTTCAGCAGGTCTTGTTTAAGAATCATTCTCGTTCGACCTATCATCGCCCGGTTTCCAACCTCCAGAGAAGAGACCCTCTCCATGCAGAAGTCCATGAAAGCCGTTTTGGCGGCCTGCCTTTTGGCCGCCGCTGGCGCCGCCTCCGCCCAGGACCAGGTCGTCAACCTGTACTCCGCCCGCCACTACGCCACCGATGAAGCGCTGTACACCGGCTTCACCAAGGCCACCGGCATCAAGGTGAACCGCGTGGACGCCGACGACGCCGGCATCATGGCCCGCCTGAAGGCTGAAGGCACCGCCTCCCCGGCCGACGTGATCCTGCTGGTGGACGCCGCCCGCCTGTACCGCGGCGAGGTCGATGGCCTGTTCCTGCCCATCCGCTCCAAGGTGCTGGAAGACACGATCCCCTCCAACCTGCGCGCCAAGCCCGCGGCCGACGGCGGCATTGCCTGGTTCGGCCTGTCCACCCGCGCCCGCGTGATCGTCTACAACAAGGACAAGGTCAGCAAGGAAGACGTGGACACCTATGAAGAGCTGGGCGACCCGAAGAACAAAGGCAAGATCTGCATCCGCTCCGGCTCACACCCCTACAACCTGAGCCTGTTCGGCGCCGTGACCGAGCACATGGGCGAGCAGAAGGCTGAGGCCTGGCTCAAGGGCGTGGCCGGCAACCTGGCGCGTCCTCCGAAGGGCGGCGACACCGACCAGATCAAGGCCGTGGCGTCCGGCGAGTGCGACATCGCCGTGACCAACAGCTACTACCTGGCCCGCATCCTGCGTTCGGAAAAGCCCGAGGACAAAACCATCGCCAGCAAGGTGTCGGTGGTGTTTCCCAACCAGCAGTCGTGGGGCACGCACATGAACATCGCCGGTGGGGCCGTGGCACGCAACACCAAGAACCAGGCCAACGCGGTCAAGTTCCTGGAATACCTGGCCAGCCCCGAGGCGCAGAACTACTTCGCCAACGGTAACAACGAATGGCCCGCCGCCAAGGGCGTGGACCCGGGCAATCCGGCCCTGAAAGCCATGACGGACGGCAAGCCCTTCAAGAGCGAGACCATCCCGATCAGCGCGGTGGGCGAGCACATGACCAAAGTGCAGCAGATGCTGGACCGCGTGAACTTCCAGTAAGCCACGCACCGCCCTTTCCTCGCACCAAAAGCCCGGCATGCCGGGCTTTTTCACGCCCGCGGCTTCGGCCATAATTGACGTTTACGTTAACGTCATATCTAGGAGACATCCCCCATGGAAATCCAAGGCAAGGTATTCATCGTCACCGGCGGCGCGTCGGGGTTGGGCGAAGGCACGGCGCGCCAGCTGGCCGCGCAGGGCGGCAAGATCGTCATCGCCGACCTGCAGGCGGACCGGGGCGAAGCGGTCGCCCGCGACATCGGCGGAGCCTTCGTGAAGTGCGACGTGAGCCAGGAAGCCGATGGACAGGCCGTGGTGGCGAAGGCCGTGTCCCTGGGCAAGCTGATGGGCCTGGTCAACTGCGCGGGCATCGCCCCGGCCGAGAAGACCGTGGGCAAGAACGGCGCGCACGCCCTGCCCCTGTTCGCCAAGGCGGTCACCGTGAACCTGATCGGCAGCTTCAACATGATCCGCCTGGCTGCCGAGGCCATGGCCAGGAACGAGGCGGAGGCCACCGGCGAGCGCGGCGTGCTCATCTCCACCGCCAGCGTGGCGGCCTATGACGGGCAGATCGGCCAGGCCGCCTATGCCGCATCGAAGGGCGGCATCGTGGGCATGACGCTGCCGATCGCGCGCGACCTGGCGCGCAACGGCATCCGCAACATGACCATCGCCCCCGGCATCTTCGGCACGCCCATGCTGTTCGGCATGCCGCAGGAAGTGCAGGACGCGCTGGCCGCGGGCGTGCCCTTCCCGAGCCGCCTGGGCACGCCCGAAGACTATGCGCGCCTGGTGCAGCACATCTTCGAGAACGACATGCTTAACGGCGAGGTGATCCGCCTGGACGGCGCGATCCGCCTGGCGCCACGCTGAGCGCGATTGCTATTCAATCGATAGCAGAATGCCCTAGTGGAATCTGCGCTGGCGGCCTTTTTCGTTCATAAAGCCTCTGCCGCCAGCGCCGCCCTCGCCTGCCGATCCACCCGTGCGGGCAGGCCTGCAGCGGCTCATCCGCGCAGCTGCTCGCGCAGCCGCTGGCCGATGTCCGGCCGGGCCAGGAACGGATCGGGCGGGTTCTCCATCCGCACGATGTTCTCCATGCGGCTTTGCACGTTGCCCAGCGCCTGCGGGTGGCTGAAGATGTAGAACTGCCCGGCACCCACCGCGTCGAACACGCGCTGGGCCACCTCGGCCGCCGTCACCTTGCCGCTGCTGACGGCCTTGTCGGTCATGGCCTGGCCGATCAGCTGGCTCTTAGTGGGCTGCGCCGCGGTCGCCACGTCCGGGCGGTTGCGCTCGCTGCGGGTGATGCCCGTGGGCACGAAGTAAGGGCACAGCACGCTGGCGCCGATCTGGTCGGTGACGAGGGCCAGGTCCTGGTACAGCGTTTCGGACAGGCTCACCACCGCGTGCTTGCTCACGTTGTAGATGCCCATGTTGGGGGCGTTGAGCAGGCCGGCCATGCTGGCCGTGTTGACGATGTGGCCCCGCCACTGCGGGTCCTGCGCCGCGGCGGCCAGCATCATGGGGGTGAACAGGCGCACGCCGTGCACCACGCCCATCAGGTTCACGCCCATCACCCAGTCCCAGTCCTGCACGCTGCTTTCCCAGATCAGCCCGCCCGCGCCCACGCCCGCGTTGTTGAACACGAGGTGCGGCGCGCCGAAGCGCTGCTGCACGTCGGCGGCCAACTGCGCCATCTGCGCGGCGTCGGCCACGTCCACGCGCCGGGCCAGCACGGCGGCGCCCGCGGCCTGCAGCTCGGCCGCGGCGGCATCGAGCGCGTCCTGCTGCACGTCCACCAGCACGAGGTTCATGCCCCGCTGCGCGCCGATGCGCGCGCATTCGAGGCCGAAGCCCGATGCCGCGCCGGTCAGTACCGCCGTCTTGCCCTGGAACGATTCGATCATGCCGATGTCTCCGTTTTCTTGAGTACGTAGCCGATGCGGGGGAAATGCACGTGCAGCGCCCCCGCCCGCGCGTCGGTGCGGGCCAGCGTGTAGCGCGTGCGCGTGGCGGCCACGAGCGTGCCCTCGGTCGGCTCGGTGCCGAAGGTCTCGGCGGCGATGGTGACGGCGCTGCCCAGGGGAATGCCATGCTCGTCCTGGAACGGCTCGGCCGGCAGCGGCAGGGGTTCGGCCGCCGCGGCCACGGCGATCGCGTCCTGCGCGTTGAATTTCTCCATGCGCCCATGGCCCAGGGCGGCGATGCGGTCCATCCACTCGGTGACCGCGGGCGTGGCGGCGAAGATCTCGGCCATCACCGGCACGCAGGTGCGCGTGAACCACAGCGGGTGGTAGGCGGCGAAGTCGGCCACGCACGGCTCGGCGCCGAACAGGAACTCGTGCTCCTCGGCCATGTGCGCGATGCGGCGCAGGTACGAGCGGTAGGCCGCCGTGGCATCGTGCGGGCGCAGGCGGTTCATGCCGGCGCTCATGGCCTTGCGGTCCTCGCCGAAGGCCTGGGCGGCCGCGGGCGGCAGGTTGGCGAACAACACGGCCGCGCCGCGCGGCTGCAGGTTGTAGGCCATGGCGGCCCAGAACAGCGTGGTGTCGGCCCATTGCGCGAACACGCGCGAGACGCCCTTGAGGTGCGGCGGGTACAGCACCGGCTCGGGCTGGGCGTGCTCCAGCACGTCGCAGATCAGCGCGGTGTCGCAGTAGATGTCGGCCCCCACCTGCAGGAAGGGTGTGCGGCGGTAGCCGCCCGTGAGCGCGAGCACGTCGGGCTTGGGCGCGACGCTGGGCACGATGACCGACTTCCAGGCCAGTTGCTTGAAGCCCAGCACCGCGCGGATCTTTTCGGAGAACGGCGACGAGGGGTAGTGGTGAAGGATCAGCGCGGACATGAACGATCTCCTGGCCAGTGGTGGCTGCTGCGTGCGGGCCGCCGGGCCGTCAGGCGGGGCTCCACAGCATTTCGATGTGGGGGATGTTGTCTTCGAGGTACTCCGCCGAGACGGCCACGAAGCCCATCTCACCGTAGAAGCGCTGCAGATGCGCCTGCGCGCTGATGCGCACCGCACGGTCCGGCCAGGTGGCCTGCGCGCGCGCCAGGCCCTCGCGCACCAGGGCCCAGCCCATGCCGGTGCCCCGCGCCTCGGGCGCGACCACCACGCGGCCGATGGAGGGCTCCACGTAGTGCACGCCCGGATCGGCCAGCCGCAGGTAGGCCTGCAGGTCGCCCGCGCCGCCGCGGCCCAGCAGGTGCCAGGCGGTCTTGTCGGCCTCGTCGGGGTCTTGGTAGGGGCCCTGCTCCAGGATGAACACGCGGCAGCGCAGCGCCAGCGCATCGTGCAGCGCGTGCACGCCCATGTCGTCGAAGCGGGCCCAGGTCCAGTGCAGCGCCATCGTCAGACGAGCTTGACGAGCTGCTTGCCGAAGTTCTTGCCCTTGAGCAGGCCCAGGAAGGCCTCGGGCGCCGCGGCCAGGCCCTCGGCGATGGTCTCGCGCGGGCGCAGTTGGCCGGAGCCGACCAGCGTGCCCAGTTCCTTGAGCGCCTCGGGCCAGATCTCCATGTGCTCGCTCACGATGAAGCCTTCGATCTTCATGCGGTTCACCAGGATCAGCGCGGGGTTCTGCAGCGGCAGCGGCTGGCCGTCGTAGCCGGCGATCATGCCGCACACGGCCACGCGGGCGAAGGCGTTGGCGCGCAGCAGCACGGCGTCGAGGATGTAGCCGCCCACGTTCTCGAAGTGGCCGTCGATACCGTCCGGGCAGGCTTCCTTCAGGGCTTTGGACATGGCCTTGAGGTCGCCGTGCTCGCGGTGGTCGATGCAGGCGTCGAAGCCCAGTTCCTCGGTCGCGTACTTGCACTTTTCGGGGCCGCCGGCAATGCCGACCACGCGGCAGCCGCGGGCCTTGGCCAGCGCGGCGAAGGCACTGCCCACCGCGCCGGTGGCCGCGCTCACCACCACCGTTTCACCGGCCTTGGGCGCGATGATCTTCACCAGGCCGTACCAGGCGGTCACGCCCGGCATGCCCACGGCACCCAGGTAGTGCGACAGCGGCACGTGGGTGGTATCGACCTTGCGCAGCATGCCGGGGGCGTTGCCATCGACCACGCTGTACTGCTGCCAGCCGCCCATCCCGACGACCTTGTCGCCCACGGCGAACTTCGGGTGGCGGCTTTCCGCCACCTCGCCCACCGTGCCGCCGATCATCACCTCGCCCAGCGGCTGGCTGGCCGCGTAGCTCTTGCTGTCGTTCATGCGGCCGCGCATGTACGGGTCCAGGCTGAGGTAGTGGTGGCGCACCAGCACCTCGCCGTCCTTCAGGGCCGGCGTGTCGGTGGTCACCCGCTTGAAGTTGCTGGTGGCGGCTTCGCCCTGCGGGCGGTTGTCGAGCAGGATCTGTTCGTTGCTGGGCATGTTGGACTCCTTGGATTGACTATTTTTTTGATAGCAGCATGCCGGCGTTTTCATTGCGCTGGCAGGCGATAGGGCTCCGAACCCTGGCGGGTTGGCGGCGGGTGGGTCAATCGGTGGGCAGTGCGCCCTCCGTGGCGCCCGCGCCGTCGGGTGCGCCGGGCGTAGCGGGCTTGCGCCGCACGTACTTGAAGGTGCCGGTGGCGTGGCAGCACACGCGGCCTTCCGCATCGGTGACCGTGCCTTCGGTGAAGGCCATGGACACGGTGCGGTGGATGAGCCGCCCCCGCGCCACCAGCGGGCCGCGCGCGGGCTGCATGAAGCTGGTCTTCATCTCGATGGTGACGACGCCGAAGTCGGGCGTGTCGCTGCGCGCCGCCGTGGCCATGGCCACGTCCAGCAGCGTCATGGAGGCACCGCCGTGCGTGACGTCGAACGAGTTCATGTGCTCCGGCCGCGCTTCATAGTGCAGCTCGGACGCGCCACCCTTCATGTGGTGCAGCGTGAAGCCCAGCTCATCGACAAAAGGAATTTCGACACCAAAACTCAGCACAGGGCACTCCAGGAATCATTGGAAAGACGAAAAGCATAGCCACGAAAACACACCGCCCGCCTCACCAGTGCCGCCGAGGGGTAGCGGAGGTTTCGCCGCCGGGCCGCCCCAAGGCGAAACGCGGCCCCCTCGGGGGGCAGGGAGCGACACGCAGTGCGCGACCGTGGGGGCCACATTCAGCCTCCGGTGACGATGCTCACGCCACCATCGACGGCCAGCCACTGGCCGGTAATGTGCTTGCCGGCATCGCTGGCGTACAGCACGCACAGGCCCTTCAGGTCTTCGTCGTCGCCCAGCCGTCCGAGCGGCGCATGGTTGGCGAGCTTTTCCTCGCCCATGGCCTTCAGGGTGCCCACCGTCATCCGGCTCGGGAAGAAGCCGGGGCAGATGGCGTTCACGCGAAGGTTGTACTTGCCCCACTCGGCGGCCAGCGCACGGGTGAAGTTGATCACGGCGCCCTTGGAGGTGTTGTAAGCGATGGTGTTCATGCCGCTGGGGTTGCCGCCCAGGCCGGCGATGGAGGCCACGTTGATGATGCTGCCGCTGCGCCGCCCGATCATGCTGCGCTTGGCGATCTGCTGGCTCAGGATGAAATAGCCGCGCACGTTCAGGTTCATCACCTTGTCCCAGGCCTCCACCGGGTGGTCCTCGGCCGGGGCGCCCCAGGCGGCACCGGCGTTGTTGACGAGGATGTCCACATCGCCCACGCGCTGCAGCGTCTCGTCGGCCAGGCGGCGGATGTCGGCCTCCTGCGCGCAGTCGGCGGCGATCCAGCGCGTGTCGATGCCGGCCTGCTGCAAGGTGGCCGTGGCCTCCTCCAGATCGGACGCCTTGCGCGAGCTGAGCACGATGCGCGCGCCGGCCTCGCCCAG
Source organism: Acidovorax sp. BLS4 (assembly GCF_032929295.1). NCBI lineage: Bacteria > Pseudomonadati > Pseudomonadota > Betaproteobacteria > Burkholderiales > Comamonadaceae > Acidovorax > Acidovorax sp. BLS4. The sequence goes on along the minus strand of NZ_CP136797.1, from coordinate 1,230,328 downwards.
CGCCTGCGCCAGCTGCAGCCCCAGCCCGCGCGAGCCGCCGGTGACCAGCGCGGTCTTGCCGGAGAGGTCGAACAGTTGTTGGATGGTGCGGGTCATGTCGGGGTCTCCTCGTTGGTGGTGATGGGGGGCCGGCGCGGCCTGCCTGAACGTTGCCCGATCCGCGCGGCGCCGGTGCATTGTGCTGCGGACCGGCGCCCGGCGGTGTCCCGGGAGCGATGGCCGGGCGCGGTCAGAACGCGTCTTCCGGCAGGCTGGCGCAAGTGTCGTCGCGCGTGCGCACCACGTTCAGCCAGGCGCCGATCTTGGGCAGCTCGTAATGAAAGAAGTAGCGCGCTGCGCCCAGGCGGCCCACGCTCGCGGGCGCGGCCTGCGCGGCATCGGCGCGCAGCGTGGCCAGGGCCACGTCCAGCCACACCCAGGCCAGCACCGTGTGGCCGAAGGCCTGCATGTAGGGCACGGCGTTGGCCAGCGCCTCGGTGGGCTCGCCCGTCGCCCAGGCGGCCTTGGTGGCCGCGCCCACCTGCTGCAGCGCCTGGGCCAGCGCGTTGGCGTGCGCCGCCAGCGCGGGCTGCTGGATGGCCTGCTCCACGGTGGCGTTGATGCGCGCGGCCAGCAGCTGCAGGCCCCGGCCGTTTTCCATCAGCACCTTGCGGCCCAGCAGGTCCAGCGCCTGGATGCCGTGCGTGCCCTCGTGGATCATGTTCAGGCGGTTGTCACGCCAGTACTGCTCCACGGGAAAGTCGCGCGTGTAGCCGTAGCCGCCGTGGATCTGGATGGCGAGCGAATTGGCCTCCAGGCACCACTCGCTGGGCCAGCTCTTGGCAATCGGCGTCAGCACCTCCAGCAGCAGCCGCGCCTCGTCGGCGTCGGGCGAGGTGCCGGTGTGCTGCTCGTCCACCAGGCGCGCGCAGTACAGGTTGAGCGCCAGAGCGCCCTCGCCGTAGCTCTTTTGCGCCAGCAGCATGCGCTTGATGTCGGCATGCTCGATCAGGCGCACCTGGGGGGCGCTCGCGTCCTTGCCGGCCTTGCCCAGCAGCCGCCCCTGCGGCCGGTTCTTCGCGTAGTCCAGGCTGGCGTGGTAGCCGGCCAGGCCCAGCATGGTCGCGGCCATGCCGATGGCGATGCGCGCCTCGTTCATCATGTGGAACATGCACTTCAGGCCCTCGCCCGGCTGCCCCACCAGGTAGCCGATGGCGCCCGCGCGCTCCTCGACGGGGTAGCGCCCCTCGCCGAAGTTGAGCAGCGTGTTCGTCGTGCCGCGCCAGCCCAGCTTGTGGTTGAGCCCCGCCAGCGCCACGTCGTTGCGCACGCCCGTGAGCTGGCCCTGCGCATCGACGAGCCGCTTGGGCACGATGAACAGCGAGATGCCGCGCGTGCCCGGCACCAGCTTGCCATCCGGCCCGGGGATCTTGGCCAGCACCAGGTGCACGATGTTTTCGGTCAGCTCATGGTCGCCGGAGGAGATCCACATCTTGTTGCCGGTCAGGCGGTAGCGCGGGCCCAGCGGGTCCTGCCGCCAGGCATCGCCGCCGCCATCGCCGTCCGCGTCCGGCACGGCGCGCGTGGCCACGTCCGAGAGCGACGAGCCTGCCTGCGGCTCCGACAGGCACATGGTGCCGGCCCAGCGGCCGTTGAATTCGTTGTGCGCGAACACCTGCTGCTGCGCTGGCGTGCCGTGCGCCATCAGCAGGTTGGCATTGCCCGAGGTGAGCAGGTTGGAGCCGATGCTGGCCGACGCCGCGGCGAAGAAGCTGTTGGCCGCCGCCTCCACCGTGTAGGGCAGCTGCATGCCGCCCAGCTCGTAATCCTGCGCGGCGCCCAGCAGGCCTGACTCGGCATAGGCGCGGCGCGCCTCGTGCGTGGCCTGCGGCAGGATCACCTTCTCGCCGTCGAAACGCGGCTCCTCGGTGTCCACCAGGCGGTTGAACGGGGCGTACTTTTCGCGGGCGATGCGCTCGCAGGTGTCCAGCACCGCATCGAAGGTTTCGCGCGAATGGTCGGCAAAGCGCTCGCGCGCCTGCAGCGCGGGAGCGTCCAGCCAGTCGTAGAGCAAGAAATCAACCGTGGTGCGCAGGCTCATGATGGGGCATCGAATAAGGCTTCACCGCAATGAATGCGGCGGCATACAGCTACAAAAATAATAGTAAACAACCACCACCGGCGTTCAGCCGGGCGAAGCCGGTGGCGAAGGCGCGGCATGCGATGGCAGGGCCACGATGGTGCCCTGGGCGATGGCGCAGAGCTTTTCCACCCCGCCCTGCACCGCGAACACGTCGCAGCGGCAGACCGCCTGCGACGCCCCGGCATGCACGGCCTGGGCGCGCGCCACCAGGCGCTCGCCCACGGCGGGCCGCACGTAGTTGATCTTGAACTCCGAGGTGACCACCGGCACCCGCAGCGCCGAGCCGCCCGCGTAGGTGAGCGCGTTGTCGGCCAGGTAGCTCACCGCCCCGCCGTGCACGAAGCCGTGCTGCTGGCGGATCTGCTCGGTGATGGGCAGGTGCAGTTCGCTCCCGCCCGGGGCGAACGCGTGCAGTTCGGCGCCCAGCAGCACGCTGAAGGGCTGCGCCGCCAGCACCTCGCGGCCCATGGCCAGAAAGGCCTCGGGCGGCACGGTGACGGGTGGCGCGGCCATGGGCGTGCCCCGTGCGGTTACAGCACTTCGAAGATGCCGGCCGCGCCCATGCCGCCGCCGATGCACATGGTCACCGCCACGCGCTTGGCGCCGCGGCGCTTGCCTTCGATGAGCGCATGGCCCGTGAGGCGCTGGCCGCTCACGCCGTAGGGGTGGCCCAGGGCGATGGCGCCGCCGTTCACGTTCAGGCGGTCGGCGGGAATGCCCAGCTTGTCGCGGCAGTACAGCACCTGCACGGCGAAGGCCTCGTTCAGCTCCCACAGGTCGATGTCGTTCACCGTGAGGCCCAGCTTCTTGAGCACCTTGGGCACGGCGAACACGGGGCCGATGCCCATCTCGTCGGGCTCGCAGCCCGCCACCGCGAAGCCCAGGAAGCGGCCCAGGGGCTTCAGGCCCTTGCGGCTGGCGTAGTCCTCGCTCACCAGCACGCAGGCGCCGGCGCCGTCCGAGAACTGGCTGGCATTGCCGGCCGAGATCACACCGCCGGGCATGGCCGGGCGGATGCCGCTGATGCCTTCCTTGGTGGTGCCTTCGCGCGTGCCTTCGTCCTTGCTGACTGTGACTTGCTGGGTGATGAGGCCGCGCACCTTGTCGGCCACGCCGGCCGTCACGGTGATGGGAGCGATCTCGTCGTCGAACAAGCCCGCGGCCTGCGCGGCGCAGGCCTTTTGCTGGCTGGCGGCGCCGTATTCGTCCATGGCGTCGCGGCCGATGCCATAGCGCTTGGCGACCTGCTCGGCGGTCTCCAGCATGCTCCAGTAGATCTCGGGCTTGGCCTTGGCCAGCGCCAGGTCGCGCAGCATGTGCAGGTTCATCTCCTGCTGCACGCAGGAGATGCTCTCCACGCCGCCGGCCACGTACACGTCGGCCTCGCCGGCGATGATGCGCTGCGCCGCCAGGGCGATGGTCTGCAGGCCCGACGAGCAAAAGCGGTTCACCGTCACGCCCGACACGCTGACCGGCAGGCCGGCGCGCAGCGCGATCTGGCGTGCGATGTTGGCGCCCGTGGCGCCCTCGGGGTTGGCGCAACCCATGATGACGTCTTCCACTTCCGCGCCGTCGATGCCGGCGCGCGCGATGGCGTGCTGCACGGCATGGCCGCCCAGCGTGGCGCCGTGGGTCATGTTGAACGAGCCCTTCCAGCTCTTGGCGAGCGGCGTGCGGGCGGTGGAAACGATCACTGCGGAGGTCATGTGCAATTCCTTGGGATTCGGGGGGACACGTGCGGTGCGGTCGGTCGGGTCAGGAGAAGGCCTTGCCTTCCGCGGCAAGCCGGGCCAGCAGCGGCGCGGGCTCCCAGAACTTCGCGTCGTCCAGCGGGTTCTGCGCGAAGCGCTTCATGGCCTGCACCACGTTGAACAGGCCGACCTCGTTGGCGTAGTGCATGGGGCCGCCGCGGTGGATCGGAAAGCCGTAGCCGGTGAGGTACACCATGTCGATGTCGCCCGACTTGCCGGCGATGCCGTCCTCCAGGATGTGCGCGCCTTCGTTCACCAGCGAGAACACCAGGCGCTGCACGATCTCTTCGTCCGAGATCTTGCGCGGCGTGATGCCCAGGGCCTTGCGGTGCTCTTCGATCATGCGGTTGACCACCTCGCTCGGGATCGCATCGCGCTTGCCGGCCTGGTAGTCGTACCAACCCGCGCCGGTCTTCTGGCCGTAGCGGCCCATCTCGCACAGCAGGTCGGCCGTCTTGCTGTACTTCATGTCGGGCTTTTCCTGGTAGCGGCGCTTGCGGATCGCCCAGCCGATGTCGTTGCCGGCCAGGTCGCCCATGCGGAACGGGCCCATGGCGAAGCCGAACTTCTCCACCGCCTTGTCCACCTGCTGCGGCGTGGCGCCCTCCTCGATCAAAAAGCCCGCCTGGCGGCTGTACTGCTCGATCATGCGGTTGCCGATGAAGCCGTCGCACACGCCCGAGACCACGGCGGTCTTCTTGATCTTCTTGGCCAGGGCCATCACCGTGGCCAGCACGTCCTTGGCGGTGGCCTGGCCGCGCACCACTTCCAGCAGCTTCATCACGTTGGCGGGGCTGAAGAAGTGCATGCCCACCACGTCCTGCGGGCGCTTCGTGAAGCCGGCGATCTTGTCCACATCCAGCGTGGAGGTGTTGGACGCCAGGATCGCGCCGGGCTTGGCCACGGCATCGAGCTGCTTGAACACGGCTTCCTTCACGCCCAGCTCTTCGAACACCGCTTCGATGATGAGGTCGGCGTCCTTGAGGTCGGCGTAGTCCAGCGTGGTGGCGAGCAGGCCCATGCGCTGCTGGTATTTGTCTTCCTTGAGCTTGCCCTTCTTGACCTGCGACTCGTAGTTCTTCTTGATCGTGGCGATGCCGCGGTCCAGCGCCTCCTGCTTGGTCTCCAGAATCGTCACGGGAATGCCGGCGTTCAGGAAGTTCATGGCGATGCCGCCGCCCATGGTGCCCGCGCCGATCACGCCGACCTTCTGGATGTCGCGCTTCGGGGTGCTGGAGGGCACGTCGGCGATCTTGCTTGCGGCACGCTCGGCCATGAACAGGTGGCGCAGCGCGCGGGACTCGGGCGTCCACATCAGGTTGATGAACAGCTCCCGCTCGTAGGCAATGCCGTCGGCGAACTTGCGCTTGGTGGCGGCCTCGACGGCGTCCACGCACTTGGCGGGCGCCGGGAAGTTCTTGGCCATGCCCTTGACCATGTTGCGCGCGAACTGGAAGTACGCATCGCCCTCGGGGTGCTTGCACGGCAGGTTGCGCACCAGCGGCAGCGGACGCACGTCGGCAACGCTTTTGGCGAAGGCCAGTGCCTCGGCAGCCAGCGCCTCGGGCGAGGCCACCAGCTTGTCGAACAGCTTCTGGCCGGGGATGGAGCCGATCAGTTCGCTCTTGACCGTCTCGCCGCTCACGATCATGTTGAGCGCCGCCTCCACGCCCAGCACGCGCGGCAGGCGCTGCGTGCCGCCGGCGCCGGGCAGCAGGCCCAGCTTGACCTCGGGCAGCGCCACGCTGCAGCCCGGCGCGGCGATGCGGTAGTGGCAGCCCAGCGCCAGCTCCAGCCCGCCGCCCATGCACACCGAATGGATGGCCGCCACCACGGGCTTGGCCGAGTTCTCCACCGCCAGGATCACCGATTGCAGGTTGGGCTCCTGCAGCGCCTTGTCGGTGCCGAACTCCTTGATGTCGGCCCCGCCGGAGAACGCCCCACCGGCGCCCGTGATGACGATGGCGCGGACGGCCGCGTCGGCATTGGCACGCGCCAGCCCGTCGGCCACGCCCTGGCGGGTGGCATGGCCCAGGCCATTGACGGGGGGGTTGTCGAGCGTGATCACGGCCACATCGCCGTGGACTTGGTACTCAGCGGTCATGCGCTTGTTCCTCGGGTTTGAAAAGACAACGCTGCGGGCCTTGGCGGCTCTTTAGCGAACGATCGTGCTTTTCCATTCTAGGGGCCTTGCACGGCGGCCTGGTATTTACCGGTGTCCGCTCTGGGACACCCGCCGGCGCGGGGCTCGCACGCAAACGTCATATGCACGTCGGTTTTCCTTCGTATCGCCGTGCGGGGCGCGCCGGTAGCCTCGGCCGTTTTCCCGCACGCAGAGGATCCTCCCATGAGCGAATGGACACAGCACCTTCCCACCGCGGCGCGCATCGGCACGCAGCACACGGCGCCGGCCGCCCCGGCCGCGCGCCGGGCACCACGCCCCTGGAGCCCACGCAGCCTGGCCCTGATTTCATGGCTGGCGCCGCTCGCCCTGGTGCTGGTGTGGGAGCTGTTCGCCCGCGCTGGCGCCCTGTCTCCACAGGTGCTGCCCGCGCCCAGCCGCGTGGCGCAGACCGCGTGGCAGCTGGTGCTGCAGGGCCAGCTCATCAGCGACCTGGGCGTGAGCCTGCTGCGCGCGGCCACGGGCTTCGCCATCGGCGGCACCATCGGCTTCACGCTGGGCACGCTGGTGGGGTTCTCGCGGCTGGCCGAGGCCCTGCTGGACCGCAGCGTGCAGATGGTGCGCGCGGTGCCATTCCTGGCCATGCTGCCGCTGGTCATCGTGTGGTTCGGCGTGGACGAGGCGGGCAAGATCTTCCTGGTGTCGCTGGGCGTGATGTTCCCCATCTACATCAACACCGTGCTGGGCATCCGGCAGGTGGACCCCAAGCTGGTGGAGGTGGGCCGGGTCACCGGCCTGTCCACCGCCGCGCTGATCCGCCGCATCGTGCTGCCGGGCGCCCTGCCCTCCATCCTGGCGGGCGTGCGCTACGCGCTGGCCGTGGCCTGGCTGGCGCTGGTGATCGCCGAAACCATCGCGACCGAGGCCGGCATCGGCTTTCTGGCCATGGACGCCCGCGAGTTTTTGCGCACCGACGTGATCGTGCTCACCATCGTGGTCTATGCCGCCATCGGCGTGGCTTCGGACGCGGTGGCGCGGGCGCTGGAGCGGCGGCTGCTGTCGTGGCACCCCAACTACGCCGCGCGGGGTGGCCGATGAGCGCGCCGCACGCCCCCACCACCGCCGGCACCGCCGTCGCCGTGCACGGCCTGCGCCGCCGCTACGGCGAGCGCACGGTGATCGACGGGCTCGATCTGGCCATCGCACGCGGCGAGTTCGTCGCCCTGCTGGGCGAGAGCGGCTGCGGCAAGACCACGCTGCTGCGCGCCCTGGCGGGCCTGGACACCATCGACGGCGGCCGCATCGACGGTCCGCCCCAGCCGGCCGTGGTGTTCCAGGAACACCGCCTGCTGCCCTGGGAGCCGCTGTGGCGCAACGTGGCGCTGGGCCTGGAGGGCGACACCGCGCAAGCCCTGGCCCAGCAGGCCCTGGCCGAAGTGGGCCTGGGCGACCGGCTGCACGACTGGCCGCGCAACCTCTCGGGCGGCCAGGCCCAGCGCGTGGCCCTGGCCCGTGCGCTGGTGCGCGAGCCGCGCCTGCTGTTGCTTGACGAACCCTTCGCCGCGCTCGACGCCCTGACGCGCATCCGCATGCACGCCCTGGTCAAGGCGCTGGTACGCCGCCACCAGCCCGGCGTGCTGCTCGTGACGCACGACGTGGACGAAGCCATCGCCCTGGCCGACCGCGTGCTGGTGATGCGCGAAGGCGCCATCGCCGGCGAATACGCCGTGCCGCCCGAGGCGCAGACCCTGCGCACCCACCCCCACGCCGTGGCGCTGCGCGAGGCCCTGCTGGCCGAGCTGGGCGTGGCCGCCGAGGCCTGAGGCCCCCGCACCGATTCCCGACTTCCGATGGCTTCCCGAATGACTTTTTCTTTCTCCCGCACCATGACCTCCGCCGTTTCGACCGACGCTTTCGCCGCCCCCCACGCCCCATCGTCCTCCCGCCGCAGCTTCCTGCAGGCCGGCCTGCTGGCCGGCGGCCTGGCCGCGCTGCAGGCACCGGCCTTCGCCGCCAACCCGGCCGCGCGCAACACCGACACCGTGCGCCTGGCCTGGGGCCGCGGCGGCCTGCCCGGCCTGGCCAAGACGCGGGGCGCGTTCGAAAAGCGCTTGGCCCAGGACGGCATCAAGGTGCAGTGGGTGGGGCCGTTTCCCAACCACGCGCCGTCGCTGCAGGCGGTGACAGGCGGCAGCAGCGACTTCGGTTTCGGCGGCAGCACCACGCCCGCTCTGGCGGCCATGATCGCGGGCTCGCCGCTGGTGTTCACGCAGTTCGCCATCGTGGAGCCGCGCAGCACGGCCATCATCGCCAAGGACGGCTCGGGCATCGACAAGGTGCAGGACCTGGTGGGCAAGTCGGTGGCGGTCAACCGCTCGGGCCTGGGCGAATTCCTGCTCGTGGCCGCCCTGGAAAAGCACGGCATCGACCGCAGCCAGGTCAAGTTCGTGTACCTGAACCCGCCAGACGCCGGCCCCGCCTTCGCGCAGGGCAAGATCGACGCCTGGTCGATGTGGAGCCCGGGCGTGGACATCGCCCGCACCGAGTACAAGGCGCATGACGTGTTCTTCGAGGGGCGCGACCTCGACTTCCTGATCGACTTCAACTCCTACGTCACCCACCGGAAATTCGCCGAAGAGAACACCGCCATCGTGCACGCCGTCAACGCGGCCTACGCCGCCGAAGCCCAATGGGCCACGCAGAACGCGGCCGAGGCCGAGGCGCTCTACCAGCAGGACGCCAACTACAGCGACGCCGTGCGCGCCTCGCTGCTCCAACTCAAGCGCCGCTGGGAGGTGCACGGCGTGAACGACGCAGCCTTCATCCAGAAATTCCAGAACGCCGCCGACTGGCTGTCGCAGCGCAAGATCCTGCCGCAGAAGGTCCAGGTCAAGGACTACCTGGCCCGGCTGTGAGCACCGCCCCGCGAACCCATCCGCCCCACTCTGCGAATCCGGCGCCGACGGCCCACGCCGCCTTCACCGCCACGCACTGGGGCGTGTACCGGCCCATCGTCGAAGGCGGCCGGCTCACCGGCATGGCACCTGCGCCGTGGGACGCCGCGCCCTCCCCCATCGGCCAGTCCCTGCCCGGCGCCATCGACTCGCCCACCCGCGTGCGCCGGCCCGCCGTGCGCCGCAGCTTCCTGGACCCGGCCACGCGCCACACGAGCGGCCACCTGCGCGGGCGCGAGCCCTTCGTCGAACTGCCGTGGGACGTGGCGCTGGATCTGGTGGCCGGCGAACTGCGCCGTGTGCGCGCGGCCCACGGCAACGAGGCCCTCTTCGGCGGCAGCTACGGCTGGTCGAGCGCGGGGCGCTTTCACCACGCGCAGAGCCAGTTGCACCGCTTCCTGAACGGCTTCGGCGGCTACATCGCCAGCAAGGACAGCTACAGCCTGGGCGCCGGCCGCGTGCTGTTGCCGCACATCGTCGATGGCATGGACGCGCTGCTGCAGCACCACACCGCGTGGCACGTGCTGGCGCAGCACTGCGAGCTGTTCGTGGCCTTCGGCGGCCTGCCCGTGCGCAACACGCAGGTGAGCCCGGGCGGCGCGTGTGACCACGGCGCGGCGCCGGCCCTGGCCCGCATGGCCGCGGGCGGGCGCACGGCCTTCGTCAACATCAGCCCGGCGCGCGACGACCTGGCGGCCGTGCCCGGGGCCGAGTGGCTGCCGATCCGCCCCGGCACCGATACCGCGCTGATGATGGGCCTGGCCCACGTGCTGGTCACCGAAGGCCTGCACGACGCCGCCTTCTGCGCCCGCTACACCGTGGGCTTCGACCGGGTGCGCGACGCCCTGCTGGGCCACGGTGCCGACGGCACCGCCAAGACGCCCGAGTGGGCCGCCGCGCACACCGGCATTCCCGCCGAGCGCATCGTGGCGCTGGCGCGGCGCATGGCCCGCCAGCGCACCCTCGTCAACTGCACCTACTCGCTGCAGCGCGCGCGGCACGGCGAGCAACCGTTCTGGATGGCCGTCACCCTGGTCGCGCTGCTGGGCCAGATCGGGCTGCCCGGCGGCGGCTTCGGCCTGGGGTACGGCTGCATGAACTACATCGGCAGCGGGCACGGCAGCTTCTCGGGCGCGCGCCTGCCGCAGGGGCACAACCCCGTTGGCGCCTTCATTCCCGTGGCGCGCATCGCCGACATGCTGCTGCAGCCCGGCGAGCCGTTCGACTACAACGGCGAACGCCATCGCTACCCCCATGCCCGCCTGCTGTACTGGGCCGGCGGCAACGTGTTCCACCACCACCAGGACCTGAACCGCACCATCGAGGCCTGGCAACGGCCCGAAACCATCGTGACGCACGAACAGGTATGGACGGCGCAGGCCCAATACTCCGACATCGTGCTGCCCGCCACCACCTCGCTGGAGCGCGACGACATCGGCAGCGCCGCCAGCGAGCCGCGCATGATCGCCATGCGCGCGGCCATCGCGCCCGTGGGCGAGGCCCGGGACGACTACGCCATCTTCCGCGCGCTGGCCGGGCGGCTGGGCTTCGAGGCCGCCTACACCGAAGGGCGCGACACCGCGCAATGGCTGCGCCACCTGTATGAAGCCGCCCGCCCGCGCGCCGAAGCGGCGGGCATCGCCCTGCCCCCGTTCGACGCGTTCTGGAGCGCCGGCCATCTCGAACTGCCCCGGCCCTCCGCACCCGTGGTGCTGCTGGAACGCTTTCGACAAGACCCGGCCGCGCACCCGCTGCCCACGCCCTCGGGGCGCATCGAGCTGTTCTCGCAGACCATCGACCGTTTCGGCTACGACGACTGCCCGGGCCAGGCCACGTGGTTCGCGCCCGAGGCATCCGCCTGGCCCATCCACCTGCTGTCGCACCAGCCCGCGGCGCGGCTGCACAGCCAATACGACCACGGCCGCGTGAGCCGCGCCACCAAGGTGCAGGGCCGCGAGCCGATCACGTTGAACCGCGCCGACGCACTGCGCCGCGGCATCGCCGGGGGCGACGTGGTGCGCGTGTTCAACGCCCACGGCGCCTTCCTGGCCGGGGCGGTTCTGAGCGACGGCCTGCGTCCCGGCGTGGCGCAGATCGCCACGGGCGCCTGGTACGACCCGCTGGACCCGCAGGTGGCCGGCAGCCTGGACAAGCATGGCAACCCCAACCTGGTCACGCCGGATGTCGGCAGTTCCAGCCTGTCGCAGGGCTGCGCAGCGCAGAGCGCGCGGGTGGAGGTGACGCTGTGGCGGGGGCCGTTGCCGGAGGTGACGGCATTCGAGCCGCCGCAGCGGTTGGAAGTGGACGCAGCGTTCGCCCATTCGGCCACAAGCCAGCCCCAGCCCGATCAGGACTTGCACCCCAATTGGCCTCCAGCACAATAGTGACTATGGCATATTGCTATCAATTAAATAGCACACATGCCGACGGAGCATGTCGAGGGCGAGTCGGGCTATGCTCGCCGCTGGCACGCGCCCGTGGCGCCGCAGTCCGGCGATCGGTGCTATACACGGATTCACACAACACACCATTCAAGAGGAACGCATGTCGATCAAAACCCTTCTGAAATCCACCGTGGCGGCCCTGGCGATCGCCTCCAGCGGGTCGCTTTTCGCACAGGGCACGCCCATCAACACCGCGGCGTTCGACGCGCTGGTCGCGCAGGGCCCCGTCGCTGACGCGGCCACCATCGCATCCAGCACCTGGGCCAGCAAGATCAAGCAGGCCGGCACCCTGCGCCTGGGCGGCACGCAGACCTCGAACCTGTTCTCGCTGCTCAACGAGAAGGACGGCAAGATGCGCGGCTTCGACGCCGGCCTGGCCCAGCTCATCACGCGCTACATCCTGGGCGATGGGGCCAAGGTCCAATTCACGCAGGTGACCTCGGCCACGCGCGAGCAGGTGCTCATCAACGGTCAGGTGGACATGGTGTTCGCCACCTATTCCATCACGCCCGCCCGCGCCGAGAAGATCTCGTTCGCCGGGCCCTACTACACCTCGCAGGCCGGCGTGCTGGTCAAGGCGAACAACAAGACCATCCAGTCACACGACGACCTGGCCGGCAAGAAGGTCGCCACGCAGGCGGGCTCCACGGGCCCCGCGATCCTGGCGCAGTACGCGCCCAAGGCGGCCGTGCAAGAGTTCCAGACCCACCAGGAGGCCCTGGACGCCCTGCGCCAGGGACGTGTGGATGCCTACGTGACCGACCACACGCTGCTGCTCAACGCCCTGAGCCTGGGAACCGGCGACGCCAAACTGGCCGGCGCCCCCTTCGGTGCGCAAGACCCCTACGGCATCGGACTGCCCAAGGGCTCGGACGGCGTGGCCTTCGTTAATGCCTTCCTCAAGAAGATCGAAGCCGACGGCACCTGGGCCAAGCTCTGGACCATTTCCATCGGACAGCGCACCGGCAGCACCGCCGTGCCGACGCCCCCCGCCCTGCCCTGATCCCCGATGGGCGAGGTTTCCCGGCTACTGGCCGACCACGGGCCTGCCTTCGGGCAGGCCCTTTTGCTGACGTGGAAGCTCACGGTCCTGTCGTTCGTGCCCGGCTTCGTGCTGGGCATGGCCGTGACGGTGCTTCGGCTCTTGCCGCTGCCGCCGCTGCGCTTCGTCCTGACCGTCTACGTCGAGATCTTCCGCAACATTCCCAGCGTCGCGCTGCTGATCTTCATCGTGTTCGCGCTGCCCGACCTGAACGTGCTGTTCGACTATGAGCCCGCCGTCATCCTGACATTGATACTGGTCTGCTCCGCGTTCACCGCGGACTACCTGCGCTCGGGCATCAACACCGTGGCCGGCGGCCAGATCGAGGCCGCCCTCAGCCTGGGCATGCGCCCGATGCGCATCGTCTCGGCGGTGCTGCTGCCGCAGGCGTTGCGCGCGGTGGTGCAACCGATGACCTCGCTGCTCATTGCGTTGATGCTGTCCACCTCGTTGGCATCGCAGGTGCCGTTTCCGGGCCGGGAACTCACCACGCTCGTGTCCAAGATCGCCAACGACTCCGCGGCCGGCATGGCCGCGTTCGCAGTGGCCGCCGCGATGTACGTGGCGTCCGGGCTGCTGATCGCCTGGGCCGGCACCGCCCTGGAAAAGAAGGTGCGAATCCTGCGATGAGCCGCCCCCTCGAAGACATCCTGTTCGGGGCGCCCAGCCCCCGGGCCCAAACCATCGCGCGTGTCGCAAGCGGGGCCGCGGCGGCCCTGCTGCTCCTGCTGGCGGCGGCGGTCGCGTTCCGGTTCCACTCGGCGGGGCAGCTCGACGCCCGGTTCTGGAAATTCTTCGCGTGGCCCTCGACCTGGGCCTTCCTGGCCAAGGGCCTGCTCGGCACGCTGGCCTCGGCGGCGATGGCCGCCGTCATCGCGCTGACCCTCGGCCTCGTACTGATGGTGGGCCGCCGGGCGCGGTCGCGGCTCGTGCGCTGGCCCAGCACCGCGGCCATCGAGTTCCTGCGCGGCACGCCGACGCTGCTGCTCATCTACGTGTGCTTTCTGGTACTGCCCTCGGCCGGGATCAAACTCAGCACCTACTGGATGCTGACCCTGCCCGTCGGCCTGAGCACCGCCGCCGTCGTGGCCGAGGTGTACCGCGCGGGCGTGCTCGCCGTTCCCCGCGGCCAGACCGACGCCGCGCGAAGCCTGGGGCTGACCGAGGTCCAGGTCTTTTTCGTCGTCGTCTTTCCCCAGGCGCTGCGCTACATCGTCCCGGCGCTGGTCGCGCAACTGGTCATCGTGGTCAAGGACACCACCTTCGGCTACGTCGTCACCTATGGCGAACTCATGCAGAACGCCAAGGTGCTCATCGCCAACTACCACTCGCTGGTGCCGGTGTACCTGGTGGTTGCGGCGCTGTACTGCCTGGTGAATTACGCGATCTCCAGGGCGAGCCAATGGCTGGGGCGGCCGGTGCATTGAGCGGCAACATTCGGCTCGCGGGTTGGCCGGTGGCGTGTGCTGTAAAGCCGACGTCTGCACGTGCAAGCGGAGCGGCCGCTGCGGGCCTCGGGTGTCCCGCCTCGCAGGGCAGAATTCGGCCAGAGGCGCACATCAAAAGGCTGTTTGGTAAGCATGATCACTGCTGTCGCGGAATGACGACTCACCTTGAAGCGGCTGACCACTCACTCCTTCATGAAAAACTTTTCCCCAGAAATTCGGCCTGCCTCTGCCACGGACGTGAGCGCAATGTTCAAAGTCAGGGCATCGGTCGGAGAAAACACGATGACTGCCGACGAGCTTTCTGCGATAGGCGTCACGCCGGAAACCATCGCCCTTGCCGTTACTAGCGCACCTTGCGCGTGGGTCGCGACCATCGATGAGGAAGTCGTTGGCTTCGCGATGGTCGACTTGGACGACGCGTGCCTGTTTGCCCTGTTCGTGTTACCCAAACATGAGGGTTGCGGGATAGGCTCGCGCCTGACCCGGATTTGTGAACGCGCGTTGTTCGAGCGGCACCCTGCCGCGTGGCTCGAAACCGCCAATGGGAGCCGCGCTGCGCGGCTCTATCGTCACCTCGGATGGGGTAGCGAGGTCGAGATTGGTGGTGGAGACATCCGACTGAAGAAACAGCGGCCATGACCGCTTCGAGCCGAGAAGGCTCCACGCACGAGCGGCTACAGTCGGCCAGAACTAGACCTTCACATCACGAACGCAATGGCTCGAATCCCAGGAGAAACAGACATGCAGGTTCGCGGCATCGCCGCTTCAGATTTCGAAGCGGTCCATCGTCTGCTTGCGACCAGCGGGTGGGCCCATCGAATCGGTGACGTGAATGACCTCAGCCGACTGATTTCGGCGTCTCAGCGCGCGGCCGTTGCGGTGGTAGACGACGAAATCGTTGGCTTCGCGCGCGCGATTACCGACGGGATTTCGAACGGATATCTGTCCATGGTCGTCGTCGCCGAGCACCATCGGCGACGGGGCATTGGTCAGGCACTTGTTGAACGCCTTACCGGGCCTGACCCCAACATCACCTGGATGCTCCGGGCCGGAAGGACAGGCGCTGCAGAATTCTTCGCGAAGCTGGGCTTTAGAAGCTCATCGACCGCCATGGAACGCTCGCGGCAATAACTGCCTTCGGTCGACGTTCAAAGCATGCCATCCATCCACCTCAAGAGACAAAGTTGGCCGAAACCATAGGCGTCGACGCGAACGGCTACATCCGCACGGTTGCGCACGGCCCCCTCCAGGCCGCCTTTCTCGCGGTGATCGTCGACCTTCGCAGCATGCTCCTTGGCCCTCTCGGACACCGAGTCCACAGCGCCTACCTCTATGGGAGCGTGGCGCGCGGCGACGCGGTACTCGGGCGCTCTGACTTGGACGTCGTACTGGTGCTCGCTGGCAAACCCGCCTTGCAAGACGACATAGAAATCGAAGCCGCACGGCGGGCCCTGGAGACCCGCCATCCCGAGGTTTTGAAGGTCGACTTCGACGTGGGATTTCTCGAAGAGGTGTTGGCCCTAGAAAACTTGCACCGATGGGGCTTTTGGCTCAAGCATCATTGCCGATGCATCTACGGCTACGACCTCGCTGGCGACATCGGCCCCTTCATCCCGTCCAGGAAAATCGCCCGTGCAGTGAACGGAGATTTCTCCAACGTGCTGAATGGGTACGCGCATCGCATCGGAACGGAGTCAGACCCCGTCGCCATCGCCCGACTCGCTAGGGAAGCTTCCAGAAAGCTGATTCGTGCGACCAACATGCTTCGGCCCATCGCATCCAGTTCTTGGCCGGAATCGCTCGAAGACCACCTTGCCCTTTTTGTAAGAACGTACCCGCAGATGGCGCAGCATGCAGCGTTCTTCCACTCGTTCGCCGCGCCACCCGGAGACGAACCGCTGCAGGTCGTTCCCAGTGATTTCGTCGACCGCCTTCGAGCTTTCTCGGCCTTGATGCTGCAAGAGCTGTGACGAGCCACCATCGCCCCAACATCTGCTTTCTGCGGAACTGGACTGCGGCTACCCGGCTACTCGCGGCGGCCGAATGCAAGGACTGCATTGATCCAAGACGACACGTCGGTCAAGGGAATGGCGCGGCGCTGATTGAACGTCCCGCTCTTGTCCCATGCAACACCCCGTCCTTGCGCAAATGCCGACCGGTACTTTCGCATCATGTTCTGCGGCTCGAGCGCCAACGGGTCCAGCAGATACCGTTCAGTCCAATCGGGCGTCGAAGATGTCCTGCAGGCTGCCGCGACCGATCACGTCGAAATCCGGAAATTGGGGGATACCCAGATTGCGTCAAAAGCAACCCCACCCGCCCCCCTCACACCTCCAGCCACTCCTTGCGCACATAACTGTTCTCGCGCAGGCCCTGCGGTGTACCCTCGAAGACGATGCTCCCATGACCCATCACCAGCGCGCGGTCGGAGATGGTCATGGCGATGGTGAGCTTTTGCTCGATGAGCAGCACCGAGATGCCGCGCGCCTTGATCGCCATGAGGTACTGCCCCACCAGCTCCACGATCTTGGGCGCGAGGCCTTCGGTGGGCTCATCGATGATGATGAGGTCGGGGTCGCCCATGAGGGTGCGGCACAGGGTGAGCATCTGCTGCTCGCCACCCGACATGACGCCGGCTTCGGTGTGCTGGCGCTCCTTCAGGCGCGGGAACATGCCGTACATGTCGTCGAAGCTCCAGCGGCTGCCTTTGCCCTTGCCTTTCTGGCCCAGCAGCAGGTTCTGGTGCACGGTCAGGTTGGGAAAGATGTCGCGGCTTTCGGGCACGTAGCCCAGGCCCAGGTGCGCGATCTCGTAGGCTTTCTTGCCATCGAGGCGCTGGCCCTTCCATTCGAGCGTGCCCTCCCAGTCCACCAGGCCCATGATGGCCTTGGCGGTGGTGGAGCGGCCCGAGCCGTTGCGCCCCAGCAGCGCGACGATCTCGCCCGGCTGCACGCCGAACGAGACGCCATGCAGCACGTGGCTCTTGCCATAGTAGGCGTGCAGGTTGTCGACCTTGAGCATGGTTCAGTGTCCTTCCGCCTGCTGCGCTGCCGCCACGGCCGAGCCCAGGTAGGCCTCCTGCACGCGCGGGTTGGCGCGCACGGCCTCGGGGGTGTCGAAGGCGATCACCTCGCCGTAGACCACCACGGCGATCTTGTCGGCCAGGCCGAACACCACGCCCATGTCGTGCTCCACGGTGAGCAGCGTGCGGCCCACCGTCACCTCCTTGATGAGGCGGATGAAACGCGCCGTCTCGCTCTTGCTCATGCCGGCGGTGGGCTCGTCCAGCAGGATGACGTTGGCGCCCCCGGCGATGGTGATGCCGATCTCCAGCGCGCGCTGCTCGGCGTAGGTGAGGTTCATGGCCAGCGTGTCGCGCTTCTTGTCCAGGCGGATCTGCTCCATGAGTTGCGTGGCGCGCTCGTTGGCATCGTGCAGCCGCGAGAGAAAGCGCAGGAAGGTGTAGCGGTAGCCCAGGCTCCACAGCACGCCGCAGCGCAGGTTCTCAAACACGCTGAGCTTGGGAAAGATGTTGGTGATCTGGAAGCTGCGCGACAAACCCATGCGGTTGATCTCGTACGGCGCCTTGCCGTCGATGCGCTGGCCATTCAGCAGCACCTGGCCGCTGGTGGCGCCGAAGCGTCCGCTGATGAGGTTGAACAGCGTCGACTTGCCGGCGCCGTTGGGGCCGATGATGGCCACGCGCTCGCCCGGGGCCACGCACAGGTTGGCGCCGCGGATGATCTCGGTCTTGCCGAAGCGCTTGTGCAGGTCGCGCAACTCCAGCGCATAGGGGGTGTTGACGGGGATCACGCTCATGCGGCCTCCCCCCGCTTGATGTCCTGCTCGATGGCTTCCTGGATGGCGCCCCATTGCAGCAGGAACTGGCGCCGCACGGTCTCGAACAGGCCGAGGCCCACCAGCAGCACGAAGCCCGCCCCGAACCAGCTGGACAGGGCCCGCGCGTTCAGCGTGGCGCCGAGAAAGTTCATCTGCGGCCCGAGCGCCGAATTGAGCTGCAGGTGGTAGGTCATCTCCACCATGCAGGCCGCGCCCAGCACCGCCACCAGGGCCGTGCCGCCCAGGGCCAGGTACGACACCCACAGCGTGCGCAGCCGGCCGTACTTGGCCACGCGCAGGTTCATCATGATCAGGCTGGCGATGCCGCCGGGCGCATACATCACCATGAACAGGAACACGAGGCCCAGGTACAGCAGCCAGGCCTTGGACAGCTCGGACAGCAGCACCGAGGCGAAGACCAGCAGCACCGCGCCGATGATGGGCCCGAAGAAGAAGGTGGCCCCACCCAGGAAGGTGAACAGCAAGTAGCCGCCCGAGCGCAGCACGCTCACGCTGTCGGCGCCGGTGACGATCTCGAAGTTGATCGCCGCCAGCCCCCCGCCCACGCCCGCGAAGAAGCCCGCGATGATGAAGGCGAAGTAGCGCACGCGCTGCGTGTTGTAGCCGATGAACTCCACGCGCTCGGGGTTGTCGCGCACCGCGTTCAGGATGCGGCCCAGCGGCGTGCCGGTGAAGGCGAACATGAGCGCGGTGCACACAAAGCAGTAGGCCGCGATCAGGTAGTACACCTGGATGGCCGGGCCGAAGGTGATGCCCATGAACCCCTTGCCGTACACGCGGTCGGTGGTGATGCCGCCCTCCCCGCCGAAGAACTCGGGGAACATCAGCGCCATGGACGCCACCAGCTCGCCGATGCCCAGGGTGATCATGGCGAAGGTGGTGCCCGACTTCTTGGTGGTGACGAAGCCCAGCAGCACCGCGAAGAACAGCCCCGCCAGCCCGCCCACGAGCGGGATGAACACCAGCGGAATGGGCACCGCGCCCTTGCCGGCCAGGTTCATCGCGTGGATGGCGATGAACGAGCCCAGGCCGGTGTACACGGCATGGCCGAAGCTCAGCATGCCGCCCTGCCCCAGCAGCATGTTGTACGAGAGGCAGATGACGATGAGGTAGCCGATCTGCGACAGCATGGTGAGCGCCAGGCTGCTGGTGAACAGCATGGGCGCCACGATGAGCGCGGCCGCGAACAGGCCCCAGATGACGATGCGCCCGATGTTGAGCGGCTTGAACCGGTAGGCCGGCGGCGAGGAGGTGTGGGAGCGCATGGGTTCAGTCCTCCCGCGTGCCGAGCAGGCCCTTGGGCCGGAAGATGAGGATCAGCACCAGCAGCAGGTACGGCAGGATGGGCGCCACCTGCGACACGGTGAGCTTGAGCAGCGGCCAGCCGAAGGTCTGCTCGGTCACCGCCATGCCGGCCGCGCGCAGCGCATGCGCCAGCGAATAGTCCAGCGCCACCGCGAAGGTCTGCAGTACGCCGATCAGCAGCGAGGCAAGGAAGGCCCCGGCCAGCGACCCCATGCCGCCCACGACGACGACAACGAAGATGATCGAGCCCACCGAGGCCGCCATGGCCGGCTCGGTGACGTAGGTGTTGCCGCCGATCACGCCCGCCAGCCCGGCGAGCGCGCAGCCGCCGCCGAACACCAGCATGAACACGCGCGGCACGTTGTGGCCCAGCGCCTCGACCATGTCGGGGTGCTTGAGCGCGGCCTGGATCACCAGGCCGATGCGCGTGCGGGTGAGCAGCAGCCACACGGACAGCAGCATCAGCAGGGCCACCAGCATCACGAACGACCGCGACTTCGGGAACTGCGTGCCGTACAGCGTGAAAAGCGGCCCCTGCAACTGCGCGGGCAGGCCGTAGGGCACGGTGGAGCGGCCCCACACCAGCTGCACCACCTCCAGCACCAGGTACGACAGGCCGAAGGTCACCAGCAGTTCGGGCACGTGGCCGTACTGGTGCACGCGGCGCAGCGCGTAGCGCTCGAACGCCGCACCGAGCGCGCCCACCAGCAGCGGCGCCACGAACAGTGCCACCCAGAAACCGACCAGGCCGGACAAGGTGTAGGCGATGTAGGCCCCCAACATGTAGAAACTGGTGTGGGCGAAGTTGAGCACGCCCATCATGCTGAAGATGAGGGTGAGCCCCGAACTGAGCATGAACAGCAGCAGCCCGTAGCTGACGCCGTTGAGCAGCGAGATCACGAAAAACTCAAGATTCATCGAAGAACAGCGCCCGCACGGTTAAAAAAAGAGCCCGAGGAACCCCGGGCCCAAGGTCTCACAGCAATGAAATCGGATGCCCGGATCAGGAGGGCCGCTTCATCTGGCACGAGGTGGGCGTGCTGGCCACGTAGGGCTCGTAGTACTTCACCGGCACGAAGGTGTAGCCGGTATTTTCCGCGTCATTGGGGTACTTGCCGCCGGCCTTCTCCCACTTGGAGACGAACAGGCCCTGCTGCAGCTGGTGGTCGCTCTTGCGCATCTCGACCTCGCCGTTGAAGCTGTTGAACTTCATGCCCTCCAGCACGGGGGCCACCTTCACCGGGTCGGTGGACTTGGCCTTCACGAAGGCGGCATCCAGCATGGCGAAGGCGTGGTACACGGCGCCGGTGTACATGTCGTCGTTGAACTTCTTCTTGTATTCGGTGACCACGCGGCCGATGTCGCCGGGCAGGTTCAGGTGGTTGTACGACACCATGTACACGCGCCCCGCCGCCGCCGCGCCCATGGCCGTGGGGCTGCCCGTCACGCCGCCGTAGTAGGTGTAGAAGTTGACGTTGGCCAGCCCCGCATCGTTGGCGGCCTTGATGAGCAGGGCCAGGTCCGAGCCCCAGTTGCCGGTGATCACGCTGTCGGCGCCGGACTGCTTGATCTTGGCGATGTAGGGGGCGAAATCGCGCACCTGGGCCAGCGGGTGCAGGTCGTCGCCCACGATCTGCACGTCGGGCCGCTTGCGCGCCAGGTTCTCCTTGGCGAACTTGGAGACCTGCTGGCCATGCGAGTAGTTCTGGTTGATGAGGTACACCTTCTTGACCTCGGGCAGGTCCTTCATGAAGGTGGTCATGGCCTCCATCTTCATCGAGGTGTCGGCATCCAGGCGGAAGTGCCAGTAGCTGCACTTGCTGTTGGTGAGGTCGGGGTCCACGGCGGCGTAGTTGAGGTACATGACCTCCTTGCCGGGATTGCGCGCGTTGTGCTTTTCCAGCGCGTCGATGATGGCCAGCGCCGGGCCGGAGCCGTTGCCCTGCACCACGTAGCGCGCGCCCTGGTCCATGGCAGAGCGCAGGGCGCTGGTGGTTTCCTGCGGGCTGAGCTTGTTGTCGATGCCGATGATCTCGAACTTCACACCCGCCGCGTTCTTCTTGTTGAACTCCTCCGAGAGGAACTGGAAGCTCTTGAGCTGGTTGGTCCCCACCGCCGCCATGAGGCCGGACAGCGGGTCGAGCCAGGCGATCTTCACCGTGTCGCCCTTTTGAGCGAACGCGCCGCCAGCGCTCACCAGGATTGCGGATGCAGCTACAGCCTTGATAGCAAATCTCATCGCTTGTCTCCTCTTGGGTTCTTGAATGGAACAGGGCGCAGCGTAAGGCACGCCACAGAGGAGATGCTCAGGGATTCACCCTATCCGCTATCCCGCATGCGACTGGGCGGCGGCCTCTCGCGGCCGCCCCCTCGCCGCACTGGCGTGCGTCACAGGCCCGGCAGGCGGTAGTCCTTGAGCTGCTCGCGCAGCTTGGCCTTGAGCATCTTGCCCGTGGCGCCGATCGGGATCGCGTCCACGAACAGCACATCGTCCGGGATCTGCCACTTGGCGGTCTTGCCCGCGTAGAACTGCAGCAGTTCCTCGCGCGTCACCTCCGCGCCCGGGCGCTTGACCACCGCCACGATGGGCCGCTCATCCCACTTGGGGTGCGGCATGCCCACGCACGCGGCCATGGCGACGGCCGGGTGTGCCATGGCGATGTTCTCGATGTCGATGGAGCTGATCCACTCGCCCCCGGACTTGATCACGTCCTTGCTGCGGTCGGTGATCTGCATGTAGCCGTCGGCATCGATGGTGGCGACGTCGCCCGTGGGGAACCAGCCGCGGCCCTGCGAATCGGGCACCAGCGGATCGCCCTCGCCGCGGTAGTAGTTCTCGACGATCCATGGGCCCTTGACCAGCAGGTCACCATAGGTCTTGCCGTCCCAGGGCAGTTCGTGGCCGTCGCCGTCCACGATCTTCATGTCCACGCCATAGATCGCGCGGCCCTGCTTCATGAGGATCTGCATCTGCTCGCCGCGCGGCAGCGCCAGGTGCTTGTTCTTGAGCGAGCACAGCGTGCCCAGCGGGCTCATCTCGGTCATGCCCCACGCGTGCAGCACGCGCACGCCGTAGTCGTCCTGGAACGACTGGATCATGGCCGGCGGGCAGGCCGAGCCGCCGATCACGGTGCGCTTCAGTTGGCCGAAGCGCAGGCCACCCGCCTTCACGTGGTTGAGCAGCATCTGCCACACGGTGGGCACGCCAGCAGCGAAAGTCACGCCCTCGGCCTCCATCAGCTCATAGACCGATTTGCCGTCCAGCGCCGGGCCGGGAAAGACCACCTTGGCGCCCACCAGCGGCGCCGAGTACGGCAGCCCCCAGGCATTGACGTGGAACATCGGCACTACGGGCAGCACCGCATCGCTGGCCGACAGGCCCATGACGTCCGGCAGCGCGGCGGCATACGCGTGCAGCAGGGTCGAGCGGTGGCTGTAGAGCACCGCCTTGGGGTGTCCGGTGGTGCCGCTCGTGTAGCACATGCTGGAGGCGGTGTTCTCGTCGAACGTGGGCCACACGTAGGTGTCGGGGGCTTCGCCGATCCAGGCTTCGTAGCTCAGCAGGCCGGGGATGCCGCTGTCGGCGGGCAGCTGGTCGGCATCGCACAGCGCCACCCACTGGCGCACCGTGGGGCACTTGGCGTGCACGGCCTGCACGATGGGCAGAAAGGTCATGTCGAAGCACAGCACCCGGTCTTCGGCGTGGTTGACGATCCACGCGATCTGCTCGGGGTGCAGGCGGGGGTTGATGGTGTGCATCACCCGCTCCGAGCCGCTCACGCCGTAGTACATCTCCATGTGGCGGTAGCCGTTCCAGGCCAGGCTGGCCACGCGGTCGCCGGCTGCCAGGCCCATGCCGTCCAGCACATTGGCCAGCCGCCGCGCCCGCACCGCCATGTCGCGGTAGGTGTAGCGGTGGATGTCGCCCTCGACGCGGCGCGACACGATCTGCACGTCGCCGTGGTGGCGCTCGGCGAATTCGATCAGCGTGGAAATCAGCAAGGGTTGACTCTGCATCAGGCCCAGCATGTTGGCTCCTTGGGTTGTCGTTGTGAATGGTTCCGCGGCATCCTACCGTGCGCCCTGTGTGCTGCCGCCCTGGGGGCGCCACTCACCGCGCCCGCATCTGTCGCCAGCTTGACAGCCGCCGCCGCGGCCCCGGGCGCCCAAGCCCCCTCGCCGCGCGTGGCAAAGCGGGTCGGAGACAATTCGGCAGATGAACGCCCCCCTTCCCACCGCCGCGACGGCGCCCGCGTCCAGCCTCGAATGGCGCAACGGCTTTGCAGCGCTGGGCCCGGATTTCTTCACCGAACTGGTGCCCACCCCCCTCCCCGCCCCGCACTGGGTGGCCACGAGCCTGGATGCCGCACAGCAGTTGGGCGTGCCCGCCGCCTGGCTGGCCTCCGACGCGGCGCTGCAGGTGTGTTCGGGCAACGCGCTGCTGTCGGGCATGCAGCCATTGGCCACGGTGTACAGCGGCCACCAGTTCGGGGTCTGGGCGGGGCAACTGGGCGATGGCCGCGCCATCCTGCTGGGCGAGACCGACGGCGGCCTGGAGGTACAGCTCAAGGGCGCCGGGCGCACGCCGTATTCGCGGGGGGGCGATGGCCGTGCCGTGCTGCGCTCGAGCATCCGCGAATTCCTGTGCAGCGAAGCCATGCATGCGCTGGGCGTGCCCACCACGCGGGCGCTGGCCCTGACCGGCTCGCCCGCCCCGGTGCAGCGCGAGGTGGTGGAGACCGCCGCCGTCGTGACCCGCACCGCGCCGAGCTTCATCCGCTTCGGGCACTTCGAGCACTTCGCGGCACGCGACCTGCTGCCGCAGCTGCGCACGCTGGCCGACTACGTCATCGACCGCTACTACCCGGAGTGCCGTGGCCCGGACGCGCCGGGCGGCAACCCCTACGCCGCCCTGCTCCAGACGGTGAGCGAGCGCACGGCGGAACTGCTCGCCCACTGGCAGGCGCAGGGCTTTTGCCACGGGGTGATGAACACCGACAACATGAGCATCCTGGGCCTCACGATCGACTACGGGCCCTTCCAGTTTCTCGACGCATTCGTGCCGGGCCATGTGTGCAATCACAGCGACACGCAGGGCCGCTATGCCTTCAACCGCCAGCCCAACGTGGCCTACTGGAACCTGTTCCGGCTGGGCCAGGCGCTGCTGCCGCTGATCGAGGACGTGGCGCTGGCGCAGGCAGCGCTCGCGTCCTACCAGACCGTGTTCCCGGCCGCGTTCCTGCAGCGCATGCGCGGCAAGCTCGGGCTGCAGGCCGTCCACGACGGCGACGCTGCGCTGGTGGACGGCCTGCTCAACCTGCTCGCCCAAGGCGGGGTCGACTACCCCATCTTCTGGCGGCGCCTGTCGCATGCCGTGGCCAGCGGCGACTTCGAACCCGTGCGCGACCTGTTCATCGACCGGGCGGGCTGGGAGGCGTGGCTGCTATCATTTTCAGAGCACCCAGGGCAATCAAATCCCCGGCATATGGCCGATTCGATGCTGAAATGCAATCCGAAATTCGTGCTGCGCAACCACCTGGGCGAGCAGGCCATCCGCGCGGCCACGCAAGGCGACTTCGCGCCGCTTCACACCCTGCAGGCCCTGCTGGCCGAACCGTTCGACGAACACCCGGGCCACGACGCCTGGGCCGACTTCCCGCCCGACTGGGCTTCCTCCATCGAAATCAGCTGCTCATCATGACCTTTCCCATCAAAAAGACCGATGCCGAATGGCAGGCCCTGCTGCAGAGCAAAGGCGCCGAGCCCGTCGCCTGGCAAGTCACCCGCCACGCCGCCACCGAGCGCGCCTTCACCGGCAAGTACGAAGCGCACTGGGCCGACGGCAGCTACCACTGCGTGTGCTGCGGCGCCAAGCTGTTCGACTCCGGCACCAAATTCGACGCCGGCTGCGGCTGGCCCAGCTTTTCCGAGGCGGTGCCGGGCTCGATCAAGGAGATCGTGGACCGCAGCCATGGCATGGTCCGGACGGAGACGGTTTGTGCACAATGCGGGGCCCACCTCGGCCACGTGTTCGAGGACGGCCCCGCCTCCACCGGCCTGCGCTACTGCATGAACTCCGCATCGCTCGATTTCGAGCCCGGCTCCTCCTGAACGGCGGCAACGGCCGCCCACGCTCCAGCCCTCCCCCATGAAACTGCTGATCGACTTCTTTCCCATCATCCTGTTCTTCGCGGCCTTCAAGCTGTGGGGCATCTACACGGCCACGGCCGTGGCCATCGCCGCCACCGTGCTGCAGATCGGCTACCTGCGGTACAAGAACGGCAAGGTCGAGCCCATGCAGTGGGTGAGCCTGGGCGTGATCGTGGTATTCGGCGGCGCCACGCTGCTCTCGCACAGCGAAACCTTCATCAAGTGGAAGCCCACCGTGCTGTACTGGCTGATGGGCTCGGCGCTGCTGATCGGCCAGCTGTTCTTCCGCAAGAACCTGATCCGCTCCCTGATGAGCGCGCAGATGGAATTGCCCGACGCCGCCTGGCGCACCGTGAACTGGAGCTGGACCGGCTTCTTCGCCGTGATGGGTCTGGTCAACCTGTGGGTGGCCTACCGCTTCGACACCGACACCTGGGTCAACTTCAAGCTGTTCGGCGGCATCGGGCTGATGGCGGTGTTCGTCATCGGCCAGGCTTTGTACCTGAGCCGCTATATGAAGGAAGACGACACCAAGGCCGTGCCCAAGACCACGCCCGAGGCGGCCCGCAAGGACGTGCAGCCATGACGGCGCTGGCCATCACCGCCGAGGCCATGGAGGCCCGCCTGCGGGAGCGGCTGAACCCTTCCGCGCTGCAGGTGCTGGACGAAAGCGCCGCCCATGCAGGCCATGTGGGGGCCAATGGAACGGGTTTCGGCACCCATTTCCGGGTGCGGATTTCGTCACCTTTGTTTACAGGCAAACCCCGCGTGGCACAACATCGCCTTGTGTATGATGCGCTGCAAGAATTTATTGACCAGGGCGCTCACGCCATAGCCATTGAAGTTCTTTGATCCGGCCCTATTTGTCGGACTTGCGGCCCAAACGGCTGCAACTCATTTCCTTTTTGTGGACTCCCCAATGAAGAAAAAGCTCTTGTCCGGCCTCGTGGCCGCTGCCGTGCTGGGCGCGACGGCCTTTCCCGTCTACGCTCAAAACCTCGCCGTTGTGAATGGCAAGGCCGTTCCGAAGGAACGTGCCGAGGTCCTGAAGCAGCAAGTGGAACGCTCCGGCCGCCCCGTGACCCCCGAGGTCGAAGGCCAGATCAAGGAAGAAGTGATCGCCCGCGAAATCTTCTTGCAGGAAGCCCAAAAGCGCGGCCTCGAAGCCTCGCCCGACTACAAGGTCCAGATGGAACTGGCCCGCCAGACCATCCTGATCCGCGAACTGTTCGCCGACTACCAAAAGGCCAACCCCGTCACCGACGCCGAAATCCAGGCCGAATACGACAAGTTCGTTGCCGCCAACACCGGCAAGGAATACAAGGCCAGCCACATCCTGGTGGAAAAGGAAGACCAGGCCAAGGCCATCATCGCGTCCATCAAGAAGGGCGCCAAGTTTGAAGACATCGCCAAGAAGCAGTCCAAGGACCCCGGATCCGGCGCCCGTGGCGGCGACCTGGACTGGTCGGCTCCGAGCAGCTACGTGGCCGAGTTCACCGAAGCGCTGGTCAAGCTGAACAAGGGCCAGATGACCCAGACGCCGGTCAAGACCCAGTTCGGCTGGCACATCATCCGCCTGGACGATGTGCGCGAAGCCAAGCTGCCCAAGCTGGAAGAAGTGAAGCCCCAGGTGGCGCAGCAACTGCAGCAGCAGAAGCTGGCAAAGTTCCAGGAAGAACTGCGCACGAAGGCCAAGATCGAATAATCGCTCTTAGCCGGCGGATTGGCAGTCACCTGCCAAGCCGACACGCTTTCGTCTCGACGCGGCCTCACGGGCCGCGTTCTACTTTTGGGGCCGGGCCTTTTCCCCTTTTCCTAGGAACGGCCCAGTACCCAGGATGCCGCCATGAGCAGGCCGATCATGACTGGCTGGTGCAGCATGTAATAGCTCAAGCTCCAGCGCCCCAGCACCGCCAGCGGCGACAGCACCCGGGGCAGAGTGGCGATCATCCATTGTGGGCGCTGTTGCAGTACCCATTGCCCGCTCGCCAGGCCCCACCACATCACGCCCAGCCAGGGCAGCACCGGCACGTAGTCTTCGGTGAAAGGCTTGCGCGACACCAGTCCCAGCCAGTTGAGCGCATAGCCGTTGAACGTGGGGGCCCCGGCCGCCAGCGGCCCCTCCGTCAGCGCCCACCCTGCGATAGAGGGAAGTGCCACGGCCATCGCGCCGGCAGGCCAGAGCCAGGCGCCCCACCCCGCCGTGCATCGCGCGACGAGGAGCATGGCGGCCATCCCGTGCAAGACGCCGAAATGGATGAAGCTCTGCGGAAACATCAGGGATGACCCTGCGGTGACCAGCAGGGCGCATCCCACGATCTGTAGCCAGCGCTTGAAGAAGCGGGCCCATCCGAGACCCTGCTGCGAGGCCAGTGCCTGCCCTAGCCCCGCGCAAAAGAGAAAGAGCGCCACGATGGCCGTCCGCTGGGTCGTCCAGAAAGGATCGGCACGGAAATTCTGCGGCCAGTACCCAAAGTGGCTGAGGTCGAAACAGAAATGGAAGACCGTCATCCACACCATGGCCACGCCCCGCAAGGCGTCCACGCCCTCCATGCGCGCGCCGCCGGTGCGCGTAGAAGAGCCAAAGGGGGAAAACGGACGGGACGTTGCCATGTGCTTTGGAAGAGTGGGAAATGGTGGAGCGATCGGTCCAGGCGCTGCCATGGCTGAGCCTCAGGGTGGGCCTACCGTGGTGCTGGAGGCAATTTCAGCTTGTTGGCCTTATGGCCCCCTTCTAGCATGGGACCGAGGAGGCATTATGGACAATCATCCACAAGCAGAAATAGAACTGCTGCGCGAGGAAATCAGAACGCTCAAAAGCGCACTCGCCAACGTCACGACCCAGGTGCAACCGCTGAATATGCTGGCCCAGGCCCTGGTGATATTGCACCAAGAGCCTGCCGCATTGCGCATGGTGTTCGAGCATGCGATTCCCGAAGCCAGCGCGCCGGATTTACCCTTCCTCATGGAAGAGGAAGAAGCGGAGCGGTTGGCACACCAGCGCGAATGGATCCTGAGACTGCTCCGCACCCGGGGCTGACCTTCTCGCGCCTGCCATGGACGCGGGAAACTGCAGCAAAGGAAATACTGGAGAGGGAAATTCAAAAAGACAAAAGGGGTCAGGTCAAATGACCTAACCCCTTGAATCAATGGTCGGAGCGGCGGGATTCGAACTCGCGACCCTCTGCTCCCAAAGCAGATGCGCTACCAGGCTGCGCTACGCTCCGACAACTAGTATTCTAACCCTGCATCACAGCCGTATTTGGAAGATTCAAGGAAATTTGCCAGTTTTTTTCCAAATCACCGCGACGAGGGGCCCGGGCCACGGCCTGGGAGGTGGCGGAAGGTGATGCGGCCCTTGGACAGGTCGTAGGGGGACATTTCCAGCGAGACCTTGTCACCGGCAAGAATGCGGATGTGGTGCTTGCGCATCTTGCCGCCGGTGTAGGCGATCAGTTGATGGCCATTGTCCAGCGTGACGCGAAAGCGGGAATCGGGCAGGACTTCCGTCACGGAGCCCTGCATTTCAATCAGTTCTTCTTTGGCCATGATTTCAAGTCAATCTTCAAACAGTAATAGGAGGTATCGGGGCCTGCGCGAAACTGCAACCGGAATGTCGGCCCATCTCGCAAGAGATCCAGGCGCGGTGCACAGCAAGCGGGGGTGGTCACTGCGCCCCATGGCGCATCGGTCGGAAAAGGCCGGCGGGGCGGCTTCCACACACAGCAGCGGCAGCGAGGCGCTGCGCAAAACCGCACCATTGTAACGTAGTAAGGAATCGTGTGGAATAGTGCCGATACACCACTGCGCCGCTCGCCGGCCGATGCACCGGGCCGGTTGCACCCCGTGGTTATGGCATCGATTTGACAGCAGCCCCGACTGACTTCGTTTCGGCATCTGGCGCCAGATGGCCTGCGCATGCAGCGTCAAGGCGCACGGCCGGGCCCCGCAGGCGCGCTCGGTAGAATGCCTCGCACCCCAACCGCTCAGGAAGTCCACCTTGTCAGACCGCCTTGCCGTACTGCCTCAATATCTACTTCCCAAACAGGCGCTGACGGCGCTGGCGGGGCGGCTTGCACGGGCGCAGGGCGGCCCCCGCACCACGGCCGCGATCGAGCGTTTCATCGCCCGTTACCGGGTGGACATGAGCGAGGCGGTCGAGCCCCGCCCGGCCGCATACGCCACGTTCAACGACTTCTTCACCCGCGCCCTGCGTCCCGGTGTGCGTCCGCTCGCCGCGGCGGCCGCGGTCTGCCCGGTGGATGGGGCGATCAGCCAGTTCGGTCTCATCGACCAGGACCAGATCTTCCAGGCCAAGGGTCATCGCTACTCGACCACGGCCCTGGTGGGCGGCGATGCGGCGCTGGCCGCGCAGTTCGACAACGGCAGCTTCGCAACCATCTACCTGAGCCCCCGCGACTACCACCGCATCCACATGCCCTGCGACGGCACCTTGCTGCGCATGGTGCATGTGCCGGGCGACCTTTTTTCGGTGAACCCGGTCACGGCGCGGGGCGTGCCCGGCCTGTTCGCGCGCAACGAGCGCGTGGTGTGCGTGTTCGACACGCCTTTGGGAAAGATGGTGCTCGTGCTGGTGGGCGCGACCATCGTGGGCAGCATGGCCACGGTGTGGCACGGTCAGGTCAACCCGCCGCGCAGCGGCGAGCTGCGCCACTGGGACTATGCCGACCGGCAGATCGTGCTGCGCCAGGGCGAAGAAATGGGCCGCTTCCTGCTGGGCTCCACCGTGGTGCTTCTGTTTCAGCGCGGTGCGGTGCGGTTTTCGGAGCAATGGGCCCCTGCCCGGCCCGTGCGGCTGGGCGAGGCGATGGCCGAGCAGTCGGCCGGCTGAGCGATTGGATGACCCAGGCCTGAGTCGGCCTGCCCGGCTCCTGCATGAAGCGGGATACCGGGAGACTTCAGCGCTTGCGCACGGTGGTGAACGCGCTGGGTTCCAGGAAGAGCCGGCTGGGGGAGACGGACGCCTCGTGGCCCACGAGGTAGATGGCCAGTTCCTGGCGGCGCAGGGCCACGTGGCTCACGGTTTCCCACTGGTCGCCCATGCGCACCGCGGTGCCGGGCCGAAACAGCGGCATGTGAAAGAACTCTCCCCATCCAGGCAGGGCTGCGGGCTTTTCCGCGACCGCAGGCGCGAGGGTGGGGGCGATGTCCATGGCGCATGCTACTCCGCTGCGGCCCTTTGCGGGGAAATGATTGGCGTGCGGCGTCATGGCGCTGTCACAGCGCGACCCTAGAGTGCAGCCGCAGCAGGCCGCGAGCGGCCTGCGCGCACCCGTTTTCGCCCTCGCCTTTCCAACCTGCCTGCTCCCCATGACGCTGCCCCTGCCCCGACGCACCCTGATCCTGGCGCTTGCCGCCGCATTCGCGCTCTCCGCCTGTGGCGGCGGGGGTTCCGATGCCGCACCACCGGATGCGCCGCGCGGCCTGGGGTATGCCGATTCGGCGCCGGTGCCCAATGAGTCGACCACGCCCCCGTTCGTGGACTTCGCCTTCACCAACCAGCGCGGCGATGCCCGCTACGCCACGCTGGCCACCAACGCCGGCGTTCGGGTGCTGTCAGGCTTTCTCGACATCTGGAAGCCCAGCACGCTGCTGGTGGATGCCGGCGTCACGGCCGATGCCAACGGCGCCTTCCCCGCGATCAAGCCAGCGGCCTGGACCGGCATTCCCGGCGACGCGACCGACGGCACGGTGCTGAACGCGCAGGTGCACACCCGCAACATCCAGTACGTGGTGGACGCCACGGCGCGCCGCACCGCGGCCCAGGAACGCCTGGCCTACGAAGACGACCGGCGCGGCAAGGCCTACAGCGTGACCGATGGCCTGGGCCCGTTGACCAATGCATGGCGCACCGCGGCGCAGCAAAAGACCAGCATTTCGGGCATTCCCGCGGATGCGACCACGGTGCTCTACAACGACACCGGCAACAACGCTGGCGTGGGCGGCAGCGCCAATGCGGGCTTCGGCACGGTGGTGGACTTCATCGGCGGCATCGGCGACAACGGCTCGACCGAGCCAGCCAAGCGCTTCTACAAATACGCCCGCCCGTGGCGCTGGAGCGCCAATGTGCAGATCGTGCCGGCCCTGGTGCCCGCCAAGAGCACCACCCCAGCCACCGACGGCGGCTTCACCAGCGGCCACACCGCCGAGGGTGTGCGCGATGCCATCGCCATGGCCTACCTGGTGCCGGAGCGGTTCCAGGAAATGCTGGCGCGCGGGCTGGAGTTGGGCGAAAGCCGCATCCTGGCCGGCATGCACTCGCCCCTGGATGTGATCAGCGGCCGCGTGCACGGCCAGGCCGTGGCCGCCGCCAGCATCGCCACCGGCGTGAACGCGCCGCGCAAGGCCGCTGCCGTGGCCCAGGCCCGCAGCACGCTGATGGCGGCGGTGGGTGCGCGCACGCCGGAGGAATTCCTGCAGATCGCCCATTCGCAGGCCACCACGGCCGACCGTTTCGCCGACCGCGCCACCAACCAGGCCGAGTACCTGCGCCGCATGACGTTCGGCTTCGCCCCCATCGGCGACACCACGCGCCTGGCCGTCGTGCCCAAGAGCGCCGAGGTGCTGCTGGAAACACGCTTCCCCTACCTGGATGCGGGCCAGCGCCGCGTGGTGCTCAAGACCACCGCGATCGCCTCGGGCTACCCGGTGCTGGACGACGCCGAAGGCTGGGGGCGCCTGAACCTGTTCGCGGCCGGCGACGGCTACGGCGCCTTCAATGGCGACGTGGCAGTGACCATGGACGCGGCGCAGGGCGGCTTCAACGCACTGGACGCCTGGCGCAATCCCATCGCGGGCGCCGGCAAGCTCACCAAGCGCGGCAGCGGCACGCTCGTGCTGGCGGGCGCGAACCGCTACACCGGGGGCACGGAAGTGGCCGCGGGCGCCGTGCGGGCCGACAGCAGCAGCGCGCTGGGGCAAGGCGACGTGTACCTGAGCGGCGGCACGCTGATCGGCAACACGTCGGCGGAGCTGGCCATCGGCGGCGCCTTCACCCTGGGCAGCAGCAGCACGCTGGAACTGCGCGTGGGCGCCAACGGCGCCGGCCAGCTGCAGGCCGCCGGCCCGGTCACGCTGGCGGGCACCCTGCGCATCGCCTTCCGCTCGGGCTTCACGCCGACGGTCGGATCGACCCTCACGCTGGTGCGTGGCGCCCCGGTGCGCGGGACGTTCGGCAGCATCACGGTCAACGGCTTCAAGGTCACGCCCATCTATCTGGACGATTCCGTGCAGCTTCGGATCGACGCGGCGGCCTGACGCCGCGGGCGCCCCGCCGCCCTTCCCCCGGTGCGGCGGGCGCGGACCGGCAGCTGCTGGCGGGCCTTACGCCCGCACCCGGGTGCGGGCAAATTGCAGCGCCGCCTCCAGCATGCGGTGCAGCACGGGCTGCACGCCGGCCGCCACCTCGGGCAGGTAGTGGAACGGCAAGGCTTCCTGCATGTAGCTGCACTGCGTCATCTCCAGCTGCACCGCGTGCACGTTGCGCGCGGGATCGCCGTAGTGCCGCGTGATGTGGCCGCCCTTGAACCGGCCGTTGAGCACCGCGGTGTACGCCGGATCGGACTGCCCGATGCGCAGCAGCGCCTGCGCCAGCGCCGGGTCGCAGCTGGCCCCTTCGGCCGTGCCCAGGTTCAGGTCCGGCAGCTTGCCCGCGAAGAACCTCGGCAGCACGGAGCGGATGGAATGCGCATCCCACAGCATGGCCACGCCATGGGCGGCGCGCAGGCGCTCCAGCTCGGCGGCCAGCTGCGCGTGGTACGGCGCCCAGATGGCATCGCGGCGCGCGGCGATCTCGGCGTCGTCCGGCGCATCGCCCGCCTCCGCGTAGATCGGCGTGTCGTCGAAGGTGTCCACCGGGCAAAGGCCGGTGACGCTCTGGCCGGGGTACAGGCTGGCGCCGTCCGGCGGCCGGTTCAGGTCGATCACATAGCGCGAGTGCGTGGCCACCAGGATCGAGGCGCCGAGGTCGCGGGCAAAGCCGTAGAGCCGCTCCAGGTGCCAGTCCGTGTCCGGCACCTGGCGGGCCTCGTCGGTGAAGCGCGCGGCGATGTCCGGGGGCACATGCGTGCCCACGTGGGGCATGGACACGAGCAGCGGCGCGGTGCCCTGGTGGAAGGTGAAGGGTGGCGGGGAATGGGTGGCGGTCATGCGATCGGGTCTGCGTTGGGGGCTTCGAAAGCCGAGGGCCGGCCGGTCGGTCAATGCCCGGCGCGGGTGATGGTGGCCGTGCGGGCCGCCACGAAGGCGGCGGCGGCACGGTCGTGCAGCGCGTGGCGCCCCGCGACCACGCGCGGCGTGCCGGCGGTCCAGAGGCTGTGCAGCGCCGAGGTGCGATGGCTGCCGAACACGTGCGCGCCCAGCATGCTGTCGGGCGGCAGGCCCTGCAGCGCGATGTGCTGCGCATCGAGCGCCACCAGATCGGCACGCTCGCCCACCGCGATGCCGGCCGGAGCGCCGGGCGTGCACCGGCCGCTGGCCTGCGCCCCGCCCTGCACTGCCTGCAGCGCCATGGCGGTGGCGACCTCGGGGTGGGCGCGGCTGGCCAGCACGTTGCGCTGGCGCAGGGACAGGCGCTGGCCGTATTCGAGCAGCATCAGCTCTTCCGCCGCGTTCACGCAGGCATGGCTGTCGGAGCCCACGCCCCAGCGGCCGCCGTCCGCCAGCCAGCGCGGCAGGTCGAACAGGCCATCGCCCAGGTTGGCCTCGGTGGTGGGGCACAGGCCGGCCACCGCGCCGGTGCGGGCGGCGCCCGCGTATTCGTCGGGCGTCATGTGGGTGGCATGCACCAGGCACCAGCGCGCATCGACCGGCGCATGCTCCAGCAGCCATTGCACCGGGCGCTGGCCGCTCCAGGCGATGCAGTCGTCCACCTCCTGCGTCTGTTCGGCGATGTGGATGTGCACCGGCGCCGCCGGGCTCAGGGCCGTGAGGCCTTCGACCGCGATGCGCAGGCTGTCGGGCGGCACGGCGCGCAGCGAATGCGGGGCCAGGCCCAGGATGCCGCCCTGCGCGGCCACCACGGGCGCCACGCGCTCCAGCAGCGCAAGCATGCTGTCGGTGCTGCGGATGAAGCGGCGCTGGTCCTCGCGCGGCGCGCGGCCGCCGAAGCCGCTGGCCTGGTAGAGCACCGGCAGCAAGGTGATGCCGATGCCCGCGGCCTGGGCGGCGCGCAGCAGCGCGAGCGACATGGCGGCATCGTCGGCATAGGGCTGGCCTGCCGCGTCGTGGTGCACGTAGTGGAACTCGCACACCGCGGTGTAGCCCGCCTCCAGCATCTCGACATAGAGCCAGGTGGCGATCGCCTCCAGGTGCTCGGGCGTGGTTCGCGCGGCAAAGCGGTACATGAGGTTGCGCCAGCTCCAGAAGCTGTCCTGCCCGCCGTCGGGCTGGGACGCGCGGTATTCGGTCAGCCCGGCGAAGGCGCGCTGAAAGGCGTGCGAATGCAGGTTGGGCATGCCGGGAAGGACCGGGCCCGGCGCACGCGGCGCGGTGCCGGCGGCGCTGCCCGGCGCCACCGCGGTGAGCCGGCCCGCGGCATCCCACTGCAGCAGCACGTCGCGCGCCCAGCCGCCGGGCAGCAAGGCGTCCTGCGCGAACAGGGCGCCAGCGGGAGGCGTCCGCGGCGCAGAGGACTCGGCAAGCGGGGATGGAACGGTGGTGCGCATCAGTCAATGGCCTCGGGGCAGATGGGAAAAGAGAAAAAGGATTGGGGCCACCGGTGCATCAAGCCGCCGCCCGGGCGATGCGCCCCTGCCGCACGATGGTGTGCGCCGGCTTGTGCCCGAACCAGTAGGCCAACTCCGCCGCCTCCTTGAAGGGCCAGAGCACGAAGTTCGCCGGCCGCCCCGCGGCAATCAGTCCGTGCGAGTCCTGCAGCCCCAGCGCGCGCGCGGCATGGGTGGTGATGCCGGCCAGCGCCTCGGGCACGGTCAGGCGAAACAGCGTGCACGCCATGTTGGCCATGAGCAGCAGGCTCAAAGCGGGCGAGGTGCCGGGGTTGTGGTCGGTGGAGACGGCCATGGGCACGCCGGCCTCGCGCAGCAGCGCGATGGGTGGCAGGTGCGTGTCGCGCAGGGTGTAGTAGGCGCCGGGCAGCAGCACGGCCACCGTGCCGGCGGCCCGCATGGCGGAGATGCCCTCGGCGGACAGGTGCTCGATGTGGTCGCACGACAAGGCGCCATAGCGCGCGGCGAGCGCCGCACCGCCCATGTCGGAGAGCTGCTCGGCATGCAGCTTGACCGGCAGGCCCAGCCGCTGCGCCGCCTGAAAGACCTGCTCGGTTTCGGCCAGCGTGAAGGCGATGCGCTCGCAGAACACATCCACCGCATCGACCAGCCCTTCCGCGGCCAGCGCGGGCAGCATCTCCTGGCACACGTCGTCGATGTAGTCCTGGCTGCGGCCGGCGTATTCGGGCGGCAGCGCGTGCGCGCCCAGGAACGTGGTGCGCACCGTGGTGCCGGTGGCCTCGCCCAGGCGCCGGGCCGCGCGCAGCTGCTTGCGCTCGTGCGCGGTCGCCAGGCCGTAGCCGGACTTGATTTCGATGGCGCACACGCCTTCGTCGAGCAGCGCCGACAGGCGCGGCAGGGCGAGGTCGAACAATTCGTCTTCGCTGGCCTCGCGCGTGGCCCGCACCGAGGCGACGATGCCGCCGCCGGCCCGGGCGACTTCTTCGTACGAGGCGCCGGCCAGCCGCATGGCGAACTCGTTGGCGCGCTGCCCGCCGTAGACGAGGTGGGTGTGGCAGTCCACCAGCCCGGGCGTGGCCAGCGCGCCGCGCGCGGCGTGGCGCGGCAACGCGGCATGGGCCGCGGGCACGGCGGCCTCCGGGCCCACCCAGCGCACCACGCCCTGCTCCACCACCAGCGCCGCCGGCACACCGTCGGGCACCGGCACGTCGGCCACCGCCAGCCCGGGCGCCAGGTGCAGGGTGTGCCAGACCCCGTCGGCGCTGGGGGCGTGGGCGAAGTCCTGGTGCGGCACGGTCATGCGATTCTCCCTTTTGCTATTAAATGCATAGCAGTATGCCCTAGTGATTATTGTGCCAGCGCCCGATTTGGCTGAAACCCCGGCACCAGCGCCACCCAGGCGATGGCCGGCGCATCGGTCCCGCCGGCCTGCGGCTGGAGCGAGGCGCAGGCGCCGGCAGGCGCGGCGGCGGCCCACCACAGGCCCTGCCCTGGCCCGAAGACCTCGCCGCCCCGATGCCACCGGCCCGACAGCACCATGCACAGGCCGGCGGGCGTGCTGCCCGGCACGCACGCGTTCTGCAGCACCTGCACTGCGCCCTGCCAGCGGCCATGCCGCAGCATCAGGTTGAAGTCGGTCGAGGCGCCGCCCAGCGGGATGCAGTCGATGGCCTGGTCGCCCGCGAACGCCACGGGCTGCCAGCGCTCGTCCAGCGCATGGTCGATGCCCTCGTCCTCGGCGCGCAGGCGCACGCCGGCCCCGTCCAGCAGCATGATCTGGCGCTGCACGCCCTGGAAGGCCGAGAACGGCCCGGGCGCCGCGATGGTGGCCACGCTCACGCGCCACTCGAAGGCGTCCATGCCGGCGCCCGGCGGCCAGCAGGCCAGCTCGCGCGTGTCGCCGCCGCCGTTCTTCCACGGCGTGGGCGCGATGGCCGACAGGTCGAACCACTGCAGCGCCGCCGTCATCCCGCCTCCCCCACCAGCAGCGGAAAGAGCGGGTGCGCCATGGGTGCGCCGGCCGGCAACGTGTCGGCCAGGCCCGGGAAGTCGGGCGAGGTCTTCCAGGCGCGCGGCGCATGGCGCGTGTCGTCGCCCAGAAAGCGCACCGAGAACACGCGGCGACGCTGCGGCCCGGGCACACCGCCCGAGGCATGCAGGGCCAGCATGTGAAAGCACACCACGTCGCCGGGCGCGATCTCCCAGCCCAGGATGGGAAACGCCGCGCGGTCGGCCTCGATGTCGGGCAGCTCGGCCAGCGAGCCTTCGGGAAACCACCGCGCCTGCTGGTCCATGAAGGTGCGCGGCATGCGCCACGGCCCCCGGTGCGAGCCGGCCACGAACTCCAGCGTGGCCTCGCGTGCCACCGGGTCCACGGGAATCCACAGGCTCACGTTCTGGGTGCCGTCGATGTTGTAGTAGGGCTGGTCCTGGTGCCAGGGCGTGCGCTGGCGCGTGCCCGGCTCCTTGACCAGCACATGGTCGTGGTACAGCCGCACGCTGGCCGACTGCATGAGCCGCTGGGCGGCCCAGGCCACGGGCGTCTCGGCGATGAAGCGGCCGAAGGCGGGAATGTCCTGCCAGTTGCAGAAGTCCTCGAAGAACCGGCCCGGATCGTCCGGGCGGCTCGCCACCTTGGCGCGTGGGCTGGGCGCGGCCAGGTTGGTGTCGATGCCGCTGCGCAGCAGCGACACCTCGCCCGGCGTGAGCAACTGGCGGATGCACACCGCGCCGTCGCGCGCGAAGTCGGCCACGAGGGCGTCGGTCACGCGCTCGCGCAGCCGCTGCTGCAGGTCGGGCGGGGGCACCAGGGGGGTGGAAAGCGTCATGGCGAAGGCCTCACTCTCGGCGGCTCGGTGGGGGCGGCGCTCAAGTGCGCGACAGCACGGCCTGCAGGAACGCGCGGGTGCGCTCCTGCGTGGGCTCGGTGAAGATCCTGGCGGGCGGGCCCGATTCGATGATGCCGCCGCCGTCCATCACCACCACGGTGTCGCCGACCTCGCGCGCGAAGTCCATCTCGTGCGTGACGACCATCATGGTCATGCCCTCGCGCGCCAGCAGCTTCATGACCTGCAGCACCTCGCCCACCAGCTCCGGGTCCAGGGCCGAGGTGGGTTCGTCGAACAGCATCACGCGCGGCTGCATGGCCAGGGCGCGGGCGATCGCCACGCGCTGCTTCTGGCCGCCCGACAGGCTGGCCGGCATGGCCGCGGCCTTGTGGCCCAGGCCCACCTTGTCCAGCAAGGCGCGCGCCTGGCTTTCGGCCTCGGCGCGGGAAGCGCCGCGCAGCTTGCGCGGGCCCAGGGTGACGTTGTCGAGCACCGACAGGTGCGGGAACAGGTTGAACGACTGGAAGACCATGCCCACCTCTTCACGCAGCGCGTTGAGCTCGCGCTCGGGCAGCATGCGGCCCTCGTCCACCAGGGTGCGCCCGCAGATGTCGATGCGCCCGCCCTGGGGCTGCTCCAGCCCGTTGCAGCAGCGCAGGAAGGTGCTCTTGCCCGAGCCGCTGGGCCCGATCACCACCACCACCTGCGACGGCTGCACGTCGAAGTCGATGCCGTTGAGCACCACGTGCTCGCCGAAGGCCTTGCGCAGGCCACGGATGCGCACGATGGGTGCCGCATCCGCAGCGGATGCCTGGGTCGATGGGGACTGCGTCATTGCACCATCCCCCCGGCGCGCAGGCGCAACTCGATGTGGCGCAGCACCAGCGTGGTAGCGCCGGTGAGCAGGAAGTACACGACCGCGATGGCCAGGTACACCTCCAGCGAGCGGTATGACACGCTGATGATCTTCTGCCCCTCGTGCATCAGGTCGTGG
Source organism: Acidovorax sp. BLS4 (assembly GCF_032929295.1). Lineage (NCBI taxonomy): Bacteria > Pseudomonadati > Pseudomonadota > Betaproteobacteria > Burkholderiales > Comamonadaceae > Acidovorax > Acidovorax sp. BLS4. The sequence continues at coordinate 1,191,600 of NZ_CP136797.1, read as the reverse complement.
ATGGTCAGCAGCGACACCAGCGCCGAGTTCTTGATGAGCGCGATGAACTCGTTGCCCAGCGGCGGAATCATGCGCACCACGGCCTGGGGCAGCACCACCCAGCGCATCGCCACGCCCGAGGACATGCCGATGGAGCGCGCGGCCTCCATCTGGCCTCGGTCGATGGACTGGATCGCGCCGCGCACGATCTCGGACACGTACGCGCCCGAGTAGATGCCCAGCCCGATCACGCCGCACAGGAACGCCGGCAGCAGGATGCCGAACTGCGGCAGCCCGAAGAACAGGATGAACAGCTGCACCAGCAGCGGCGTGCCGCGGATGGCCGCCACATAGGCCGTGCACAGGCCATACACGATGCGGCGCCGGGGGTCGAGGCGGCCGATGCCCACCAGCAACCCCATCACGCAGCCCAGGAGCAGCGAGGCGGCCGTGATCTCCACGGTCACCAGCGCGCCCTCCAGCAGTTGGGGCCAGCCGGCCCACACGGGGGAAAAGTCGAGTTCCATCGCTCGGATTCAGTGCTTGTCGATTCGGTCGGCGGCGGTGGTCCGCCGGCTCACTTGGCAGCCGGCGTGGCCGCGGTGGTGGCGGCGCTGCCGCTGAACCACTTCTTCACGATGGCCGCGTAGGTGCCGTCGGCCTTGAGCTTGGCCAGCGCGGCGTTCACCGCGCGGGTGAGCTCGGGCGTGTCCTTGCGCAGCGCCATGCCGTATTCCTCGGTGGTGAGCTGCTCTTCGATCACGCGCAGGCCGGGCCGGGTGCGCACGTACTGGTAGGCCGCGGGCTTGCCGGTGACGGCGGCGTCGGCGCGGCCGATGTCCACCAGGTTGAACATTTCCTGGTTCTTCTCGACCTCCACGCGTTGCGCCTTGGGGTAGTTCTGCGTGAGGAAGGCGACCGACTTGGTGCCCACCTGCACCGAGATCTTCTTGCCGTCCAGGTCGGCCGGCTTGCGGATGGTGGTATTGCCTTCCTTGACCATGGCGACCAGGCCGCCGGCGTAGTAAGGCTCGGTGAAATCGACGACCTTCTTGCGCTCGTCGGTGATGTAGATGCCCGAGACGGCCATGTCGAAGCGCCGCGAGATCAGGCCGGGGATCAGGCCCTTGAAGTCGATGTCCACCCACTCGACCTGCTTGCCCATGCTCTTGGCGACGGCCTCCACCAGCTCCACGTCGAAGCCGGTGCGCTTGCCGTTCTCGACGAACTCCATCGGCGGGAAGGTGGCATCGGTGGCCACTCGCAGCACGTTGTCTTGCGCGCGGGCGGCGCCGGCGCCCAGGGCGAACACGGCGGCCAGGCTGGCCAGGAGGAGATTGCGTCGGATGTTCATGGGAGTTTCCGGTGGGGGTGGGAGGAAGGGAAAGGCACTCGAGGGGAAAAGAAAAACGATGCGGCCGGGTTCAGTGCAGAACGAGTTGGCGCGAGATGCGGGCAGCCGCCACGACCACCATGCGGATCAGCGCGGCCTCCTGCCCCTGGGCCCGCATCACCGGCGCCATCAGCGTGATGGCGCCCGCGGCCTGGCGGGACGCGCCGAACAGCGGCACGCTGCAGCCCCAGACGCCGGGGTCCACCTCGCTCTCGCTGGTGGCGAAGCCGGCCTTGCGAATCGCCTCCAGCGCCTGCTGGGCGGCCTCGCGCTCGGGCGTGCCCGTGCCCCACTGGCTGTCGAGCACCGCATCGCGCGCGGCGGGCGGCAGATGGGCCAGCACGCACTTGGCCGAAGCGCCCGTGCGCAGCGGCACGCTGCGACCCTTTTCGAACGAGCAGCGCAGCGAATGGTGGCTTTCCACCATGTCCAGGCAGATGGCTTGGTCGTTCACCGCGACGATCAGGCCGACGCTTTCCTGCGACTGCTGCGACAGCTCCACCATGCCGGGGCGCGCCTGCCGCACCAGGTGCGAAGCCAGGTCGAAGCCGAGGGCCAGCTGAAGGCTCAAAGGGCCCGGCGCATAGCCGCCATCGCTTTCCAGCACGAAGCCCCAGCGCTTGAGGCGCGCGAGCTGGCGGTACAGCGTGCTGCGCGCCATGCCGGTGTGCTCCATGAGCTCGGTCGCGGCCATCGCCCTGCCCTGCTGGGCCAGCACGGCCAGCACCTGGAGCACTCGGTCGGACGTCGCAACGGCGCTGGGCAATGCACTTCGGGTCATGCGTTCAGTATCGAAGGAAGCGGCCCGGGAGCACACGCCCCCATTCCCGGCCATTGGGAATGGGGTTCCCCTTTTTTCTCGCGGAATGGCGAAATTCCGTTTTCCGGCGGCCCTGCGCAGGCCTCAGCGCACCATGGGAAGGTTCAGGCCCTGCCTGCGTGCGGTGGCCACCGCGATGTCGTAGCCCGCGTCGGCATGCCGCATCACGCCCGAGGCCGGGTCGTTCCACAGCACGCGGCCCAGGCGCGCGGCCGCCTCATCGGTGCCGTCGGCCACGATGACCACACCGGCATGCTGCGAGTAGCCCATGCCCACGCCACCGCCGTGGTGCAGGCTCACCCACGTGGCGCCGCCCGCCGTGTTGAGCAGCGCGTTCAGCAGCGGCCAGTCGCTCACCGCGTCGGTGCCGTCCTTCATGGCCTCGGTCTCGCGGTTGGGGCTGGCCACCGAACCGGTGTCCAGGTGGTCGCGGCCGATGACGATGGGCGCCTTGAGTTCGCCGCTCCTGACCATTTCGTTGAAGGCCAGCGCCGCCTTGTGGCGCTCGCCCAGGCCCAGCCAGCAGATGCGCGCGGGCAGGCCCTGGAAGGCGATGCGCTCGCGCGCCATGTCCAGCCAGCGGTGCGTGTGGTGGTTGTCGGGGAACAGCTCCTTGATCTTGGCATCGGTCTTGTAGATGTCCTCCGGGTCGCCCGACAGCGCCACCCAGCGGAACGGCCCCTTGCCCTCGCAGAACAGCGGGCGGATGTAGGCGGGCACGAAGCCGGGGAAGTCGAAGGCGTTCTTCACTCCCTCGTCGAACGCTACCTGGCGGATGTTGTTGCCGTAGTCCACCGTGGGAATGCCCATGGCCTGGAAGTCCAGCATGGCCTGCACGTGCACCGCGCACGACTGGGCGGCGGCCTTCGTCAGGGCGGCATGCTGCGCCGGGTCCTTCATCGCGGCCTGCCATTGCGGCACTGTCCAGCCGGCGGGCAGGTAGCCGTGGATCAGGTCGTGGGCGGAGGTCTGGTCGGTCACCAGGTCGGGTTTCAATCCGCCCGCCTTCGCGCGGCGCACCAGTTCGGGCAGCACCTCGGCCGCGTTGCCCAGCAGTGCGATGGAGACGGCCTCCTTCGCGTCGCAGTGCTGCCGGATCAACTCCAGCGCGTGGTCGATGTCGCGCGCCTGCTTGTCCACGTAGCGCGTGCGCAGGCGAAAGTCGATGCTGCTTTGCTGGCACTCGATATTGAGCGACACGGCGCCGGCCAGCGTGGCGGCCAGGGGCTGCGCGCCGCCCATGCCCCCCAAGCCCGCCGTGAGGATCCACTTGCCGGAGAGGTCGTTGTCGTAGTGCTGGCGGCCGGCTTCCACGAAGGTCTCGAACGTGCCCTGCACGATGCCCTGGCTGCCAATGTAGATCCAGCTGCCGGCCGTCATCTGGCCGTACATGAACAGGCCCTTGCGGTCCAGTTCGTTGAAGTGTTCCCAGGTGCCCCACTTCGGCACCAGGTTGGAGTTGGCCAGCAGCACGCGCGGCGCGTTCTCGTGCGTCTTGAACACGCCCACCGGCTTGCCGGACTGGATCAGCAGGGTTTCGTCGGCCTCCAGCACCTTGAGCGACGACAGGATCTGGTCGTAGCAGGCCCAGTCGCGCGCGGCGCGGCCGATGCCCCCGTAGACCACCAGATCCTGCGGGCGCTCGGCCACCTCGGCATCCAGGTTGTTCTGGATCATGCGGTAGGCGGCCTCGGCCAACCAGTTCTTGCAGTTCAGCTGGCTGCCGCGCGGGGCGCGGATCACGCGCGTGGGGTCATGGCGGGGGTCGGCGAGCGGGGCTGCGGCGGTGGAGAGGATGGCGTCGTTGGCGTTCATGGCAAAGGCTCCTTCACGAAATCTGGGAAACGAAGCTGGGCAGGTGGGCGGTCACGGGCGCGGGCCAGGCGGATTCCTGGGCCCAGCCGCGCATGGCCTCGATGTCGGTGGCGAGAAAGCGGTCCTGCTCCAGGAAGGCAACGCGCGCGCGGATGGCGGCGATCTGCGCTTCGATGAGCGGCGAGCTTTTCAGCCACGGGGTGGCGGCGGCGCCCGGTGCGGGCACGCGGTCGAAGTCGATGCCCTGGGTGGCGGCCATGGCCTCGATGCCGACCACCACCGCCGTGTTGCGCACCATGTCGGTCAGGCGCCGCGCGGCGTAGGTGGCCATCGACACATGGTCTTCCTGGTTGGCCGAGGTGGGCAGGCTGTCCACGCTGCCCGGGTGGGCCAGCGACTTGTTCTCGGACGCCAGCGCCGCGGCCGTGACCTGCGCGATCATGAAGCCTGAGTTCACGCCGCTGTCGCGGATGAGGAAGGCCGGCAGGCCCGACAGGCCGGTGTCCAGCAGCAGCGCCAGGCGCCGCTCGGAGATGGCGCCGATCTCGGCCACCGCCAGCGCGATGATGTCGGCAGCGAAGGCCACTGGCTCGGCGTGGAAGTTGCCGCCCGAAATCACGTCGCCCGTTTCGGAGAACACGAGCGGGTTGTCCGAGGCGGCATTGGCCTCGATCTGCAGCACGCGCGCGGCATGCTGCAGGTTATCGAGGCACGCACCCATCACCTGCGGCACGCAGCGGATCGAATACGGGTCCTGCACGCGCCCGCAGTGCGGGTGCGACGGATCGATCTCGCTGCCCTCCAGCAGCGCGCGCACCGCGGCCGCCACGGCGATCTGCCCCGGCTGGCCGCGCGCTTCGTGGATGCGCGCATCGAACGGCTTGACTGAGCCCTTGATGGCTTCGAGCGACAGCGCGCCCGACACCAGCCCGGCCGCGAACACGCTCTCGGCGCCGAACAGCCCGGCCAGTGCGAGGGCCGTGGACACCTGCGTGCCGTTCAGCAGGGCCAGCCCTTCCTTGGGGCCGAGCACGAACGGCTCGCAACCGATGGCCGCCATGGCCTCTCGGCCCGGCACCGTGCGGCCCTGCACCTTGGCCTGGCCCTCGCCGATCAGCACGCAGGCCAGGTGGGCCAGCGGTGCCAGGTCGCCCGAGGCGCCGACCGAGCCCTTGGCCGGGATCACGGGCAGCACGTCGGCATTGGCCAGGGCCAGCAGCGCATCGACGATGGCGGGCCGCACGCCGGAGTGGCCGCGCGCCAGGCTCACCGCCTTGGTGGCCAGCACCATGCGCACCACCGGGTCGGGTAGCGGATCGCCGGTGCCCACGCTGTGCGACAGCACCAGATTGCGCTGCAGTTCGGCCAGCCGGCCGTGGGCGATCTTCGTGCTGGCGAGCTTGCCGAAGCCGGTGTTGATGCCATAGACCACCTGGTCTTCTTCGACGATGCGCTGCACCGTGGCCAGCGAGGCCTGCATGCCAGCCTGCGCGGCCGGGTCCAGCGACAGGCGCACGCCGCCCGCGCTCAAGCGCCGCAGTTCGCCCAGCGTGACGCGGCCGGGGTGCAGCACCAGGGTTTCAGGGGAGGAATCGGTCATCAAGTTCATCCTGTATATACAAGTAGGTTCGAGCGAAAAGGAAGCCAATGAAAGCAGCGGCCCGCTATCCGAACACCGGATTGCCGTCGGCCCGGAAGCGGCTGCCCAGACGGTAGCGCGAGGCGGGGTGCAGGCAGCGCACCAGGGTCACCGGCACGCCGCGGCTCCAGGTGCGGCGGGTGAGCAGCAGGCACGGCTGGGCGGGCTCCATGCCCAGCAGCTGCGCCTGCTCCGGCGTGGGCAGCACGGCATCGACCACGTGCTCCACCTGGTCGAACGGCACGTTGCGCACCAGGAATTCCGAGGGCTGCAGCTGCGTGAAGTCCTGCTGCGCGAAGGTGGGCACCACGCGCGGGTTCACGTAGCGGTCTTCCAGCTGCACGGCCACGCCGTCCTCGCGGTGCACGCACACGGCATGGAACACCGACTCGCCCGTGCGCAGGTCCAGCGCCGCGGCCACCTCCATCGAGGCCGACACGCGCTCCACCGTGAGCACGTCGCAGCGGTAGTCGTGCCCGCGCTGGCGGATCTCGCTGGCCAGGTTGGCGATCTGCAGCAGCGTGGACTGCGGCTTGTCCTCCGCCACGAAGCTGCCCACCCCGGCCACGCGCACGATGCGGCCCTGCTCGGACAGCTCGCGCAGCGCGCGGTTGACGGTCATGCGCGACATGCCGAACTGCAGCACCAATTCGCTCTCGGAGGGCAGCCGGTCGCCCGCGCGCCAGGAGCCGTCCTGGATCTTGCGGGCGATGAACTCCTTGACCTGCTGGTACAGCGCCAGCGCGGGCTCCACCGGCGCCGCGGCAGCGGATTCGGCTTCGGCGTTGGCACGGAGGGCGGCGGCGTTCATGTCGGCGGGTTTCTTGCCGCGGCTCAATGCAGGTCCGCCGCCATGGACTCGGCGCGGATCTCCTCGGTCAGCCGCGCCTTCAGGTCCATGAACTCGGGCGAGGTCTTCACGCGGTAGTGCCGCGGGTGAGGCAGGTCCACCGCCAGCTCGGTCTTGATGCGGCCCGGCCGGGCGCTGAACACCGCCACGCGATTGGCCATGAAGATCGCCTCGTCGATGTCGTGGGTGACGAACATCACCGTTTTGCGCTCGGCCTCCCAGATGCCCAGCAGCAGCTCCTGCATGAGCACGCGGGTCTGGTTGTCGAGCGCGCCGAAGGGTTCGTCCATCAGCAGGATCTTGGGGTCGTTGGCGAGGGCCCGGGCAATGGCCGTGCGTTGCTGCATGCCGCCCGATAGCTGCTTGGGGTAGTGCTGCTCGAAGCCGCGCAGGCCGACCTTGGCGATGAAGTACGCCGCCCGCTCCTTTTGCTGCGTCTCGGGCATGCCGCGCTCGCGCAGGCCGAAGCGGATGTTCTGCTCGATGGTCAGCCACGGAAACAGCGTGTAGCTCTGGAACACCATGCCGCGGTCGGCGCCGGGGCCGTCGATGCGCTGGCCGTCCAGCAGCACCTCGCCCGCGGTGGGAAAGTCCAGCCCCGCCACGATGCGCAGCAGCGTCGATTTGCCGCAGCCGGACGGCCCGAGGATGGTGACGAAGTCGTTCTCGCGCACCTCGAAATCCACCGGCAGCAGCGCCTGGGTGGCCTGGCCGCGCGCACCGGCGAAGGTGCGCGATACGCCGCGAACGGAAAGCATCGGTGCGGTCATAGCGTGCTCCAGGCGAAGAGGCGGCGGTTGACCGCCTTGAAGGCGAAGTCGGACACCAGCCCGATGACGCCGATCACGATGATGCCGAAGATGATCTGCCCCGTGTTCAGCAGCGCCTGGCTGTCGGTGATCATGTGGCCGATGCCCGACGACGAGCCGATCAGCTCGGCCACGATGACGTAGGTCCAGGCCCAGCCCAGCACCAGGCGCAGCGTTTCGGCAATGCCGGGCGCCGCGCCGGGAATGAGCACGCGGCGCACGATGCCCGTGTTGCCCGCGCCCAGCGTGTAGGCCGCCTCGACCAGATCGCGCCGCGCGCCGCCCACGGTCACGGCCACCATCAGCGTGATCTGGAACACCGAGCCGATGAAGATGACGAGCAGCTTCTGCGCCTCGCCGATGCCCGCCCACAGGATCAGCAGCGGAATGAAGGCCGAGGCCGGCAGGTAGCGGCAGAACGACACGAAGGGCTCGAAGAACGCCTCCACCGGCTTCCAGGCACCCATGGCGATGCCCAGCGGCACCGCGACGACAGCCGCCAGCAGGAAGCCGCCGAGCACGCGCCACACCGTCATGCCGATGTCCTTGTGAAAGCCGCATTCGGTGAACAGCAGGCCTCCTTCCTTGAGCATGGTGGCCGGACTGGCCAGGAACGTGGGCGACACGAAGCCGCCCAGCGTGAAGAACGACCACACGGCGATGAACACCACGAAGAACGCCAGGCCCAGCACCCAGCGGACGCGTGGGCTGACGGGCTCAAGCGGCGCCATGGCGCGGCGGCGAACGGGATCAGGGGCAGGCCCCGACCGCAGCGCGGCGGGGGCGCTGGCGGACGGCCCTGCGGCAGGGTGGCGGGCGGCAGTCGTGGCGGGCATGGTGGCGGGCTCCCGTGCCATCACTGGATGAAGCTGGCGTCGAAGGTGGCCTCGAGTTTTTCAGGCGCCTTGCGGATCACGCCGGCCTCCAGCAGGATGGGCACCGACTCCTTCATGAACTGCATCAGCTCGCCGGCGAAGAACTTCTGGTTGGCCGCCTTGTCCTGCCAGCGCAGGTAGGCCGACGACTTGGCGAACTGCTCGCCGCTTTGCTTGACGGCCGAGCCCATGATCTCGTTGGCCTTGGCGGGGTCCGCCTTGATCATCTCCAGCGCCTCGAAATACGAGTTGGCCAGGGCCTGCGCCGCCTTGGCGTTGGCCTTGAGCCAGGTGGGCGCGCAGCCCACGGTGTCCATCACCATGGGGTAGTCGATGGTGGTGGCCAGGATCTTGCCGGCCTGCGGGTTGGCGCGCACGGTGGACAGGTAGGGCTCGTAGGTCATCGCGGCATCGTTCTGGCCGGACACGAAGGCCTGCGCAGCGGGCTGGGGTTCGAGCGAGACGGTCTTCACGTCCTTGAGCGTCATGCCGTTCTTGTTCAGCATCCAGGCCAGGCCGAAGTACGGCGCGGTGCCCGGCGCGCTCACGCCGATGGTCTTGCCCTTCAGGTCGGCGAAGCCCTTCACGTCGTTGCGCACGGCCAGGCCGTCGGCGCCGTAGGACTTGTCCATCTGGAAGATCTGCACGATGGGCACGCCGTTGGCGTTCCAGGCCACATGCGTTTCCACCGTGGTGGCCGCGCACTGGATCGCCTCGGAGGCCAGGGCCAGGTGGCGGTCTTTCTGCGGAATCATCTTGAGTTCCACATCCAGGCCGTTCTTCTTGAAAATGCCCGCCTTGTCGGCCAGCGTGAGCGGCGCGAAGCCCGTCCAGCCCGACATGCCCAGCGCAATCTTCACGTTCTGCGCCTGGGCCTGCAGGGACAGCCCCGCCACACAAACGCCCGCCACCGCCAGCGACACCATTTTCAAAACCGATCGGCCCATCATCTGCTCCTCACAAGAAAAGATCGAGTCGCGCACCTGGAAGGCACGCGCCGCATTGCTCCGACGCCCGGAATGATGGCGGTGCGACAGGCCTGTCTATACAGGGTTACTACGCACAGGGCCCCATTTGCACACACATTCCCACCGGGCGGGAGCCCCGGAGGCGGGCGACTTCTCGCGCCGGTCCGGGTGACAAGCGGGCTTGCAAGATCGGGGCCCGGCCGGCGCGGTGGCGACCCGTTCCGCTGGCATTGCGGCCAATGCTATTATTTTCATAGCATCAAAGGAAGGAAATATCCCGGCAACGGCCCTGTTTCGATCCAAAAGCCTCTATCTTTGGTGGCACACCGCCACTGGAGCCCCCGGTGCGGCAACGGGCGGCGACCCGCATCGACGGCCCGGACTGGTGCATCCCGCGCATCGCCACCCCACCGACTGCCCCAGCGCTGTGCGTCCCAGGCGCGGCCCAGCGGAAAGTAGGTACAAGCCCGGTGCCCGCGCAGGGCAAGCCCGCGTGGCGGTGCAGCCCCGCCCGTTAGAATTTGTTTTTATCTAGAAAAGCGCCCTGCCATGAAGCAGCAACACCCGGCCCTTCTTTCCCTTCTGGAAACCCACGAATCCGCCATCCTGGACGAGTGGCTGGCCGAGGCAGGCGCCCAAGACCCCACCCACCAGCGCGCCACGGCGGCGCAGGCGCGCGAACTGCTGCAGCTGCTGCGCAGCGCGCTGCAGGCTGGCGGCGACGCGCAAGGCCCCAATGGCCCGGCCTGGCAAGGCATGAACGAGGCGCTCGAAGCGCTTTCGCGCTCGCGCGCCTCGCGCGGCCAGACGGCGGGCGACACCAGCGTGTTCGTCCAGGCCATGAAAAAGCCCCTCTTCACGCTGCTGCAGCAGACGGTGCCCGCCGCCGCCGACCTGGTTCCGGCCCTGTGGTCCGCCACGGCGCTGGTCGACCAGCTGGCCCAGCGCACGGCCAACACCTTCCAGCAGGCGCGCGAGGACATCATCCGCCGCCAGCAGGAAGAGCTGCTGGAGCTGTCCACCCCCGTGGTGAAGCTCTGGGACGGCGTGCTGGCCGTCCCCATGATCGGCGTCCTGGACAGCAACCGCACGCAGGTGGTCATGGAAACGCTGCTGCAGCGCATCCTGGAGACCGAATCGGAACTCGCCATCATCGACATCACCGGGGTGCCCACCGTGGACACGCTGGTGGCGCAGCATCTGCTCAAGACCGTGGCGGCCATCCGGCTCATGGGCGCGGACTGCATCATCAGCGGCATCCGCCCGCAGATCGCACAGACCATCGTGCACCTGGGCATCGACCTGCAAGGCATCTACACGCGCGCCAATCTGGCGGACGCGCTGTCGCTGGCGCTGCAGAAGACCGGCTGGCGCATCACGCGCGCCGCCTGATCCGGAGCACCCCATGGACCGCATTCCCATTCTTCGCATGGGCGAAACCCTGCTGGTCACCATCCAGGTGGACATGCAGGACCGCACCGCCATGCAGTTGCAGGACGACCTGGCTGACCGCATCGCCAAGACGGGCGCCACCGGCGTCATGATCGACATCTCGGGCCTGGAAATCGTGGACTCGTTCGTCGGGCGCATGCTGAGCAGCATCTCCGGCATCGCGCGCATTCTCTCGGCCCACACGGTGGTGGTCGGCATGCAGCCCGCCGTGGCCATCACCCTGGTGGAACTGGGCCTGTCCCTGGAAGGCGTTCGCACCGCACTCAACGTGGAGCGCGGAATGCAATTGCTGGAGCGCATCCGCCAGGAGCCATCCCTTGTCCGCTGATCCCGCCGGCACGTTGCCCATCGCGTCGGAGCAGCACATCGTCGCCTGCCGGCAGACGGTCCGCGTCCTGTGCACTCAGCTGAAATTCTCGCTGGTGGACCAGACGAAACTCATCACGGCGGCCAGCGAGCTGTCGCGCAACACGCTGGTGCACGGTGGCGGCGGCCGCATGCGCTGGGAAACGCTGGAGCGGCAGGGCCGCCATGGCCTGCAACTGCATTTCGAAGACGAGGGGCCGGGCATTTCCGACCTGAAGCTCGCCCTGACCGACGGCTGGACCTCGGGCGGCGGCATGGGCCTGGGACTGCCGGGCAGCCGGCGCCTGGTCAATGAGTTCGACATCCACACGGCCCCCGGCGAAGGGACCCGCGTGAGCATCACCAAATGGAAGTAGCCGCCCCCACGGGCAACGCCCCCCAGTTGCTGATGGGATGGACGCACACGGCCTTCGCGATGGGCGACACCAGTTGCGTGGGCGAAGCCCGGCGCTTCGCCGCCCACGCGAGCGCCGAGATGGAATGGGGCGACACCGACAGCGGGCGCCTGTCCATCGTGGTGACCGAGCTGGCCAACAACCTGCACCTGCACGCCCGCGAAGGCCGCTTGCTGATCGCGGCCGTGCCGGCGCTCGGCCTGGTGGAGGTGATTGCCATCGACCACGGGCCAGGCATCCAGGACCTGCCGCTGTCCATGCGCGACGGCTACTCCACCGGCGGCACGCAGGGCGCCGGGCTGGGCGCGGTCCGGCGGCTGGCGGACGACTTCGACATCCACTCCTCCGTACCGCAGGGCACGGTGTGCGTGGCCCGCGTGCGCCAGCACCGCGAGGCCGGCGATGCGCCAGCCGCCCCGCCCCAGACCCTGCGGGTGGGTGCTATCCGGTTGCCGCTGGCGGGCGAGACCGTGTGCGGCGACGCCTGGGCCGCGGCCCTGGACGGCCCCCGGGCCGCGCTGTTCGTGGCCGATGGCCTCGGCCACGGCAGCGAGGCCGCCAAGGCGTCCGGCGCGGCGGCGGACCTGTTCCTGCAGGCCCCCTTCGGCGACCTGCGCGAGCAGATCGAAAGCATGCATGCCGAGCTGCAGTCCACGCGGGGCGCCGCAGTGTGCAGCCTGCGGCTGGATGCCACGGCCGCCACCGTGCGCAGTTCCGGCGTTGGCAACGTGGTGGCCCGCGTGGTCACGGGCCTGTCGGACCGCTCGGTCGTCACGCAGCACGGCACGGTGGGCCTGACCATGCGCCGGCCGCAGGAGACCACCACCGAGCTGCCTTCCTATGCGTTGCTGGTCGTACACAGCGACGGCATCGAAACCCGCTGGCATCCCGCCAGCATCCAGCGCCTGCTGGGCAGCGATCCCACCCTGGTGGCCGCCGTGCTGCTGCGCGATCACCACCGGGCGCGCGACGACGCGACCGTGGTGGTGGTGCAGTGCATCGAGTGACCCGAAGCACGAAAGACACCATGGACGGCACCTCCGACCTCATTTCCGACCGCACCTTCCAGGCATCCGACACGCCGGCACCGACGCCGCCCACCGCCGCTGCGCCCCAGGAATCCATCGAGGCGCTGCGCGCCGCCCTGGCCGAAAGCCAGCGGGAAGTCCAGGAGCTGAGCGCCGAGCTGGAGGAAACCAACCGCGGCGTGGTCGCGCTGTATTCCGAGCTGGACGCGCAGGCCGAGCAGCTGCAAAAAGCCACGGAGATGAAAAGCCGTTTCCTGGCCTACATGAGCCACGAGTTCCGCACGCCCATCAACTCCATTCGCAGCATCGCCCGGCTGCTGGCCGACCATGTGGACGGGCCCCTCAACACCGAGCAGGCCCGCCAGGTGGGATTCATCCAGAGCACCGCGAACGAGTTTGCCGACATGGTGGACGACCTGCTCGATCTCGCCAAGATCGAAGCCGGCCGCGTGGAAATCTCGCCTGCCTGGTTCGACATGCTGGATCTGTTCCAGGCCCTGCGCGGGATGTTCCGGCCGGTGCTGACCAACCCGGACGTCAACCTGTTCTTCGACGAGCCTCAGGGTATCGCGCCGCTGTACACGGACGACCGCAAGTTGTCGCAGATCCTGCGCAATTTCATCTCCAACGCGCTCAAATTCACGCCCCGGGGCGAGGTGCGCGTGTCGGCCCGCGTCGTGGATGGAGACCGGGTGCGATTTTCGGTGACCGACACCGGCATCGGCATCGCTCCCGAATTCCATTCCAGCGTGTTTGACGACTACACGCAGATCGGCTCGTCGCTGCAAAAGCGTCTGCGCGGCACCGGCCTGGGGCTGGCCGTGAGCCGCCAGCTGGCCGAACTGCTGGGCGGCACGGTCACGCTGGAGAGCGCGCTGGGCAGCGGCTCGGTGTTCTCGCTGACGCTGCCGCTGCGGCTGCCGGGCAACGAAGCCGCGGCCACTGGGGCCTCCGCAACCAACGAGGACGGCGCCCATGGGTAACGGCATGCAGGACGTCAGTGCCATCCACACGACCATCGACCGCGCCGCGCACACGGTGCTGGTGGTGGACGACAACCCGGTCACACGCTACTCCACCGTCCGGATCATCCGCGCCGCCGGCTTTCAGACCGTGGAGGCCGACAACGGCACCGAGGCCATCCGCCTGGCGGCCACCGGCGTGTCGGCCGTGGTGCTGGACGTGCACCTGCCCGACATCGACGGCTTCGAGGTCTGCCGCATCATCCGCCAGCAGGAAGCCACGGTCCTGCTGCCGGTCACGCACCTGTCCGCTGCCCACGTGCACAGCGAAGACCGGGTGACCGGTTTGAACGCGGGGGCCGACGCCTACCTCACGCACCCGGTGGAGCCCGCGCTGCTGGTGGGCACGCTGCAGGCGCTGATCCGTGCGCGCATGGCCGAAGACGGCCTGCGCCGCAGCGACCGGCGCTTTCGCGCCATCTACAGCCAGGCGCTGGCGGGTATCGGCCTGATCCAGCCCGACGGCCGTTTCACCGATGTCAACCCCGCCATGATGCGGCTGCTGGACCGCTCGCGCGACGAACTGCTGGGCCACCCCATCAGCGACTTTGCGCCGCCCGGCTGGCTGGACTTCATCACCGAAAAAACCGTGGGGGGCGAGCGTGGCGACCCCTGGCAGGGAGAGTTTCCGCTGCAACGCCCGGACGGCGCCTGGGTGTACCTGGAGTGGAGCATCTCGGCCCACGTGGAGCCCGGCCTGCGCATGGCGATCGCGGCTGACATCTCCGAGCGCATGGAGCTCGACTCCCGCCGCCAGGATGTGCTGGAACGCGAGCAGGCGGCCCGCGCCACTGCCGAGCGGCTGAGCCGCACCAAGGACGATTTCATCGCGGTGCTGTCGCACGAACTGCGCACCCCGCTGAACGCCATCGCCGGATGGGTGCACATCCTCAAGCGCCGCGGCGGCACGCCCGAGCTGCTCAAGGGCCTGGACTCCATCCACCGCAACGTGAAGGCGCAGGCGCGCATCATCTCGGACATCCTCGACGTGTCGCGCATCAACAGCGGCAAGCTGCACCTGGAGCGGGAATGGATCGACCCCGTCGAATCGGTGCGCTCCTCCATCGACGCGCTGCAGGCCTCGATCGCCGAAAAGCGCCTGGACGTGGCGCTGGCCGTGCAGGACGCGAATGCCCCCGCCTGGCTGGACCCGACACGCTTTCAGCAGATCTTCTGGAACCTGCTGACCAATGCCATCAAATTCTCCAACGACGGCGCGCGCATCGACGTGGCGCTGCGGCGCGAGAAGGGCCAGCTCACCCTGTCCGTGCGGGACTACGGGCGCGGCATCGCCAGCGAATTCATCGATCACCTGTTCGACCGGTTCACGCAGAGCGACTCGCCCGACAACCGACGCCACGGCGGCCTGGGCCTGGGACTGTCCATCGTCAAGCAGCTGGCCGAACTGCACGGCGGCCGCGCCACGGCCGTGAGTGCCGGGCTCGACCAGGGCACCACCATGCAGGTGATGCTGCCGGTGGACCACAAAGGGGGCGACACGGCCCGCGCCGCGCCCCTTGGCGACGATGCCCCAGCCGAACCGCCGATGAACGACCGACCCCTGGCGGGCCTGGACATCCTCATCGTGGAAGACCACCCCGATGCACGCGAAATGCTCACCGTGGTGCTCACCGACGGCGGTGCGCGCCTGCGCGAAGCCGGCGACCATGACGCGGCCATGCAGGCACTGGCCGAGCGCTGGCCCGACGTGCTGGTCTGCGACATCGGCCTGCCCGGGCGCGACGGCTACGACCTGGTCCGCAGCCTGCGCTCCCTGCCCCTGCCCGAGGGCAAGGCCCAGCCGATCGCCATCGCGCTGACCGCCTTCTCCCGCGCGCAGGACGCGCAACGGGCTCTGGAGGCAGGATTCGACGCGCACCTGGGCAAGCCCTTGCAGCCCCACGCCCTGATGGCCACCATCAACCGACTGGCCGATTCACGCTGATTTTTTGCATGACCCCCTCCCCTGCCACTGCCATCACCGCTGACAGCGACCGCTTCGCGCACATCTTCATCGGGGACAGCGAGATGGCACAGCTCATGCGCGCCCACGACTGGGAAGCCACCCCGCTCGGCTCGCCGGCATTCTGGCCCGAGCCGCTGAAGGTCGCGCTTCGCATCCTGCTCACCTCGCGCTTCGAGATGTGGCTTGGCTGGGGACCAGACATCGCTTTTTTCTACAACGATGCCTATCGCCCCACGCTGGGGGCCAAGCACCCGTACGCGCTCGCGCGCCCCACCGCCGAGGTCTGGGCCGAGATCTGGGACCAGGTGAAAGGCCGCATGCACGCCGTGTACGAACGGGCCGAGTCCACCTGGGACGACTCGCTGATGCTGCTGCTGGACCGCGCGGGCTACCTGGAGGAAACGTACCACACGTTTTCGTACAGCCCGCTGCACGGCGACGACGGGCAGGTCCACGGCCTGTTCTGCGCAGTGTCGGAAGACACGGGCCGCGTGCTCAACGAGCGGCGCCTGCGCCTGCTGCGCGAACTGGGCGCGGCGCTGTCGGCCGTCAACAGCCGCCGGGCCGTGCTCGACACCGCCTGCGAGCGGATGGGCCAGGCCCAGCGGGACTTGCCGTTTTCACTCGTCTATCTGTACGAACCCTCAGGTGTGGCCCGCCTGAGCTGCAATGCAGGCATCGACCAGGGCCATCGGCTGGCGCCCACTGTGCTGGCGATGAACTCCCGGGAACCCTGGCAGGTCCACCGACTGCAAGCCGGCGACGCGGCCTTCGCCGTGCCGCTGGACGCGGTGAACGACGTGCCCACCGGCGATTGGGACACGCCGGCGCGGGCGGCGTTCGTCGTGGCGCTGCCGGCACAAGGCGGCGCCCGGTCGGCGGGATTCATGGTGTGCGGGGCCAATCCGCACCGGCCCATGCACGACGGCGAGGCCATGGCGTTCGTTCAGTTGCTGGCCGGCCAGATCGCCTCGCGCCTGGCCAGTGCCGGGGTGCTGGAGGAAAGCACGGCGGAGCGCGACCGACTGCGCAGCCTGTTCCAGAAGGCGCCCGGTTTCATGTGCGTACTGCGCGGCCCGGAGCATGTGTTCGAGTTCGTCAACGACTCCTACGTGCAGTTGATCGGGCACCGCAGCGTGGAAGGCAAGACAGTGCGCGAAGGCCTGCCCGAGCTGGAAGGCCAGGGGCTGTACGAACTGCTGGACGAGGTCTACCGCACCGGGCAGCCGTACCTGGCCCAGGGCCTCAAGGTCCTCATCCAGCAAAAGCCCGGCATGCCGCTGGCCGAGCGCTACCTGGACTTCATCTACCAACCCACCACCGACGGCCAGGGCGAGGTCACCGGCGTTTTCGCCGAGGGCTACGACGTGACGGAAAAGGTGGTGGCCGAACAGGAGCTTCGCGCGCTGAACAGCCACCTGGAAGCGCGCGTGGTCGAGCGCACCCAGGAGGTCGAGAACGCGCTCGCGCGACTCACCACCGAATCGCGCGAGCGCGAAGCCGCGCAGGAGGCGCTGCGCCAGTCACAGAAGATGGAGGCCGTGGGGCAGCTCACGGGCGGGCTCGCGCACGACTTCAACAACCTGCTGGCCACGATCACAGGCAGCCTGGAACTGCTGCACCGCCGCGTGGGCCAGGGCCGCTACGACGACCTGGAGCGCTATGTGAGCGTGGGCCAGGGCGCCGCCAAGCGGGCGGCCTCGCTCACCCACCGCATGCTGGCCTTCTCGCGCCGGCAGACGCTGGACCCCAAGCCAACCGACGTGAACCGGCTCGTGAAGGGCATGGAAGAGCTGATCCGGCGCACCATCGGGCCCGAAAACGAGCTGGAGGTGGTGGGCGCCGTCGGCCTGTGGACCACGCACGTGGACCCCCACCAACTGGAAAGCGCCCTGCTCAACCTGTGCATCAACTCTCGCGACGCCATGCCCGGCGGCGGCCGGCTCACGATCGAGACGGCCAACAAGTGGATGGACGAGCGTGCCTCCCTGGACCGCGACCTGCCCCCGGGCCAGTACGTGTCGCTGTGCGTGACCGATACCGGCACCGGCATGTCGCCCGAAATCATCCACCGCGTGTTCGAGCCGTTCTTCACCACCAAGCCGATCGGCATGGGCACGGGGCTGGGGCTGTCGATGGTCTATGGATTCGCGCGGCAGTCGGGTGGCCAGGTGCGCGCCTACTCCGAGCCCGGCATGGGCACGACCATGTGCATCTACCTGCCGCGGCACGAGGCGCCGGCGCAGGACATCGACCTGCCCTCGGCGCCGTCGATCGCAGGAGGCCAGGGGTCGGGCACCGTGCTGGTGGTGGACGACGAGCCGAGCGTTCGGTCGCTGGTGGTGGAGGTGCTGCAGGAGATGGGCTACGACACCATCGAGGCACAGGACGGGGCATCGGGGCTGCTGGTACTTCAGTCCAGCACCCACCTCGACCTGCTGATCACCGACGTGGGCCTGCCCGGTGGAATGAACGGGCGGCAGATGGCCGATAGCGGCCGGATCTACCGGCCGGACCTGAAAATCCTGTTCATCACCGGCTATGCCGAAAATGCGGCCGTGGGCAACGGCCACCTGGAGCGGGGCATGCAGGTGCTCACCAAGCCCTTTACGCTGGATGCGCTTGCACGCCGCGTGCAAGGGCTCATCGCCCCGCCCTGAGGTCCCTCGCTTTGAACCATCTCACTGCCGCCGGCAGGCACGGGTTTCGCCATCGCTGCCAACGCAGCGGCGGCTTCGGGCCGGACGGACCTCGCCCGCTGCGAGCGCGCGTGTTGCAGGCACAAAACAGGCGGGTAACCTGCCTGGCGCCATGGGCAGGCCCAGCCCCTAAAATCTTGCTCCAGTCTTTTCTGGCCACCCCGATCCCCCACCCTTCTTCCGTGTCACAGCGATCTCCCCTCCCGTCCTGCACTCCGGTGCCGGAGACCGACTGCCTTTCGGCGCTGCGACAAACCACGAAGGAATCGCATGCGCAGCTGGATGCCAGCCTGCCAATCGGCAGGGCCGATGCCAGCCTGGAAGACTACCGCCACCATACCCTGGCCCTGAGCGCCTGGCTCACGGCCCTCCAGCCGCACCTGGCGGCGCTGGAGTCGCTGGTGCCCGGTTTCGACTTTGCACGCCCCGCTCGCCTGCACGCCCTGCACGCGGACTGGGTGGCGATGCGCGGCGAGCCAGCGCAAGCCGAAGACGGCTTCGGTGACGCCAGCGGCTGCACGCAGCAGATGGCTGCGCAGGCGTTTTCCGCTTTCGGGGCACCCGGCCATGCGGCGGTCTGCTGGGGCCTGGCCTATGTGGTGGAGGGCTCGCAATTGGGAGGCCAGTTCCTGTACCAGCGCCTGGCGCCCCGGCTGGCGCCGCATCCGCTGCGCTATTTGCACGGCCTGGGTGCCGGCACGGGTTTGCGCTGGAAACAATTCACCAGGCTGCTCGACACCCACGTTCAGAGCCGTTTCGATGTCCAGGCGGCCTGCGCCGGCGCACGTGCCGGCTTCGATGGCCTGCGGCACCAGTTGCAGGGCCAGGGGGTGCTCGCATGATCCAGTCATTCACACCCGGCACCACCACCACGCTGGACAACTGCGACCGCGAGCCCATCCACGTGCCCGGCAGCATCCAGAGCCATGGCACCCTGATTGCTGTGGACCGCGAAGGCGTGGTCCGCTATGTCAGCGCCAACGTGCAGGCCCTTCTGCAGTGCGGCGTGACCGTGGGCGAGCCTCTGCCCGAAAGCCCGGGCACGGTGTGCCCGCTGATTGCAGGGCTCCTTCAGGACGGCTTGCAGGCGCTGCGGGGCGAGCGGGATGTGCCCATGCCCAGCGAGTGGCAGGTCGAAGACCGCCAGTTCGACGTGGTGCTGCATGTCGGCAGCGCGATGCTGGTGGCCGAATTCGAGCTGCGCCACCAGACCCACAGCGAGCTGGCAGGCTTTGCCGTGCAGGCCCACCGCGCGATGGAAAAGCTGCGCCGGCCCCGGGCCATCGATGAGCTGCTGCAGCTGGCCACCGAAGAACTGCGGGCCCTGACCGGCTTCGACCGGGTGATGGCCTATCGCTTTCGCCATGACAGCAGCGGCGAAGTGGCCGCCGAATCGTGTGTCGATACGCTCGACCCCTACCTGGGCCGGCGCTATCCGGCCAGCGACATTCCAGCGCAGGCACGCAGGCTTTACGTGGCCAACACCCTGCGGCTGATCGCTGACGTCCGCTCGGCCGCGGTGCCCCTGCTGCAGGAGGCCGGTGCGCCCCCGCTGGACCTGAGCGGCAGCATTCTGCGCAGCGTGTCGCCAATCCACATCGAATACCTGTCCAACATGGGCGTGGGTGCGTCGATGAGCGTGTCCATCGTGATCAACGAACAGCTGTGGGGCCTGATCGCCTGCCATCACATGGGTCCTCGCCAGGTGCCCTACAGCGTGCGCATGGCCTGCGACGTGATCGCCCAGGTGCTGTCTGCCAACATCCAGAGCACGCTTTCCCGCTCCCAGGCGGACCGCCTGCAGCAGCTGGCCGGGGCCCGCACCCACCTCATCGAAGAGCTGCTGCACGCGGACGACGAATTCACCGCCCTGACCCAGCACACAGCCGAGATGGCCGCCATCTTGCAGGCCGATGCGGCGCTGGTGGCTCATGGGGCGAAGCTGACCGTGTTCGGCGAAGTATCGGAAGCGGCGGGCAGCGCCATCGTGCAATGGCTGGCCGCCGAGCCGGGCCAGGACCGGCAGCGCCTGTTCCAGACCCAGTCGCTGCCGCAGCTCGCGCCCGAACTGGCCGCCGCGACGTCGCCCTGGTGCGGCGTGCTGGGCATCCCTTTCGACCGGGACCGCAACGGCTGGTTGATCTTTCTTCGCAAGGAGCAGATCGAGACCATCCACTGGGGCGGCAAGCCGGACAAGGACATCCGCCACGGCCCCCTGGGCCCGCGGCTCACCCCGCGCGGCTCGTTCGATCTGTGGAAGGAAACCGTCCGGTCCACCGCCGAGCATTGGAGCACGCTGGAACTGGATGCCGCCCGGCAGTTGATGGACGAACTCGTGCGCGTGCAGAACGCGCGCACCGCCGAGATCAATCGCACGCGCAACCAGCTGATGGCCGTCCTGGGCCACGATCTGCGAGACCCCCTGCACTCCATCAGCATGGCCGCGCGCGTGCTCGAACAGGGCGGCACCGACGGCGGGCGGGCCGGCAGGATCGGTCAGCGCATCCAGTCCTCCAGCAGCCGCATGCAGCGGCTGGTGAGTCAGGTGATGGACATGTCGCGCCTGCAGAGCGGCCTGGGACTGGATCTGCAGCGCACGGACGTGGATCTGGTCGCCCTGCTGAACGACCTCATCGATGAGGCCCGCACGGCACACCCCGGCACCGAGATCGTGGGCACCATCCCCGCTGCGCTGAAAGCCCGTGTCGATGCCGATCGCATCGCCCAGGTGGTCGTCAACCTGATTGGCAACGCGCGGCACCATGGCCAGAGCGGGCATCCCATCGAGGTGCATGCGACCGCCACCGATGAATGGCACGAGATCGCTGTACGCAATGTCGCCGCCCCCATCCCGGAAGACATTGCCCGCAATCTTTTCAGTCCGTTCAAGGCCTCTTCGGTCGGCAACGCGCGCAATCGGTCGGGGATGGGGCTGGGGCTGTACATCGCCCACCAGATCGTCCAGGGACACGGGGGCAGCATTGGATACGAATACCGCGCACCCCATGTTGTCTTCTCGGTCCGCTTGCCCGTGCAGAGGACGGGCACAATAGAGCCCTAAGAAGAAGACTATTGGGCTTGATTGTTTGATGGTCTTTAAGAAAAACACTGTACCGTCAGCGAAGCCCTCCGCATGCCTGCAGACATTCTCATCATTGACGACAACCGCGATGCCTCTGAACTGCTGAGCGATCTGCTCGACCTGCAGGGCTACACGGTGCGCGTCGCCCACAGTGGCAACGAAGCGCTGCAGCACATGGCGCAACGCCCCGCCTCGCTGTTCCTCGTAGACCAGCAACTGCCCGACATGCTGGGCACCCAACTCGTTCCGAAATTGCGCGCGGCAGCGGCAGGCAGGCCCAGCATCGCGATCGCCATCACGGGGTTGGGCGTTTCGGACCGGGCGCAGTTGGTCGGTTTCGATCACGTATTGGCCAAACCGCTGGCCTTCGATGCGTTCGACGCCCTGATCGCAGCCTGCTCGGCCGAGCTGGACCAGCAAGGCGACGCCGAGCGCTGACGGATAGCTGACGGCCCCTTCCACCCGGGCACACGCGGCCATGCTGCGCCAAGCCAACCACCCATCGGCCGGCATGCGCGTGGCGATAATGCCTCGCTCCATGGCGAGTGCACGTGAATGTCGGGGAATGTACGGGCTTCAGGGGCTCCAGCCGTCGCCAAGCACTTCGCCTTTACCCATAAAACAGCGGCTTGGGCCCACGAGGTCGGGGCCGCCCCGAGTGTCAGAGCAATCCGTTCAGGTGTCTTGTGCCGGACTGGCAGGGATTGCGAGGACTCTTACACTCGACCGCCCGGAAACCCTCCATGCATGAATCTCCCGTCGATCCCTCCACCGTCCAACACCTGCTCGGCTATGCTCTGGCGCAGGCACGGGTAGCGGCCAACCGCGCTTTTTTCCAGGCGATCGGCGAGCCCATGCAATTGCGCACCGTCGAATTTTCCTTGTTGATGCTGCTCTTGCCGGGCGAAGGATTGTCCCAACGGCAACTCGCCCAGGCGCTGAACCTGAGCGCCCCCAACCTCACCCTGGTGGTCAGCCGGCTGCAAAGCCGGGGCCTGCTGGTGCGCGAGCGCAACCCCACCGATCGCCGGGCTCAGGCCATTCGCCTTACGGCCGAGGGCCTGTCCATTGCCCGGCAGGCGCATGCCACTTCTCTGGAGATGGAAGCGGGCCTGCGCCAGCTCTACTCGCCGGCCGAATGGGCGCTGCTGCTGGAGTTGCTCCAGCGCGTCAGCCCCGGCGCATTGTCAGCCAATGAAGAGCAGGCCCGGACCGTCCAGCGACAAGCACCGCGGGCCCCCATCGGCCACCAGCGCAATAATATCAACGGCATGTAGCTATCAATTAGATAGCAAATATCCAGACGACCACAGCCAGCGCAAAGCAGCCTCACGCAAGGTCGGGCTCTGCGTGCCGGCAGCCCCGGCGCGTGAACGCTGGTGCGACACGTGGCGCCAGCGCCACTGCCCGCTGCAGCGGGCGTAATGCCTGTGCTTAACCGCACCGGCACCAGCGCTGCGCGCTCTGGCAAGCCCCCAATCACGTAGGCAAGTGCCTACACGGGCAGGTAGGAACTTCCTGCAACCTCTTGTTGCATCGCAACAGAAGATGCGTCCAGGACCACCTGCATGCACCCCGACTCTCTCCATGACCCGGCCTCCGGAGCCCTCTGCCTTCCAGGCAAAGCTTCGAGCCAGGTTTCGTCGCGCGTGAAAAGGGATGCAAGAGGAGGATGGCCCGGATCGATCCGCAGGGCGCAGGCGCTTGCAGTCATCGAACTGCCAGGCGCCCCCGCGTTCCGATGTCGGTCGCCGCAGCCCAACCTGATTGTCTCCACCTCACCTTTCCACGTCTGATCCATCTGGGAGTTCCCACCATGTCACGCACCAAAAATGTCCTCGCCATCGTCATGGCCGGCGGTGAAGGCTCCCGCCTTCACCCACTAACAGCAGAGCGCTGCAAGCCCGCCGTGCCGTTCAACGGCAAGCACCGCATCGTGGACTTCGTCCTGTCCAACCTGGTGAATTCGGAGATCTTTTCCATCTACCTGCTTGTGCAGTACAAGTCGCAGTCGCTCATCGAGCACATCCGCCAGTCGTGGACCATGGCCCGCTTCATTCCAGAGCATTTCGTGACGGTGGTGCCGCCCCAGATGCGCAATGGTCCCGAGTGGTTTCAAGGCACGGCCGATTCGGTCTATCAGAACATCCACCTGATCGAGAGCTTCCGGCCCGACATCGTCGCGGTGTTCGGAGCAGATCACATCTACCGCATGGACGTGCGCCAGATGATCGACTTCCACGTAGCCAACAACGCCGATGTCAGTGTGGCCACATTGCCGGTCAAACTGTCGCAGTGCGACCAGTTCGGCATCGTGGAAACAGACGAGAGCCACCGCATCACGCAGTTCGTCGAAAAGCCGAAATCCACGCACCCCATGCCCGGCAGTTCGACCCATGCCCTGGCTTCCATGGGCAACTATCTCTTCAATGCGGACGTGCTGCTCGACGCACTCAAGAAAGCGCACGAGACAGGCCACAGCGATTTCGGCAAGCACATCCTGCCGACCATGCTGGAGTCGCACCGCCTGATGGCCTATGACTTCGACACCAACACCATCCCCGGGACCGAGCCTTACGAAGAGCATGGCTACTGGCGCGACGTCGGCACCATTGATTCGTACTTCGATGCCCACTTCGATACGCTGGGCGCGACGCCGCGCTTTCGCATGACCAACCGCCAGTGGCCGATCTACGCCAGCCCCGACCAGGCGGAATCCGCCCAGATCGAAAATGGTGTGATCCACCGCTCGGTGGTGGGTTCGGGCAGCATCGTGGACGGCGCCTCCCTCGACCATGCCATGCTGCGTCGCTCGGTTGTCGTCGAGCGCGATGCACGGCTGGAGCATTGCATCGTGATGGAGCGCACTCGCATCGGCCGCGGCGCCCAGATCCGGCGGGCCATCATCGACCAGGACAACGACGTGCCCGCCCATGAGCGCATTGGCTTCAATCTGGAAGAAGACCGCAAGCGCTTTCATGTCACCGAAAGCGGGATCGTCGTGGTCCCCCGGAAGTTCTTCACCGCGCAGCAGGATTCCGGCACCAACACCCCCAGCATCGGCCGTGCCCGGCCACCGGCCCCCATCACCACCGAAAGCGACCGCAAAGTAGCCGCATGAAACCCGAACTGATGAATACGCCTTCCGCTCCCGTCGCATCCCGACACAAGAAAGTCCGGTACACCGTCGAGCCAGGCCGCCACTGGCCGCAGGGCGCCACAGCGAGCCGGCACGGCGTGAACTTCGCCGTCTATGCGCCGTCGGCGGAGAAAGTGGAGATTTGCCTGTTTTCGGACGACGATCAGGAAACAGCGCGCATCACGCTTCCCTGCCTGAGCCGGGACACGTGGCACGGACTGGTGAAGGGGCTGAAGGTCGGCCAGAGGTACGGGTTGCGGGTGCATGGCCCCTACGAGCCCGGCAACGGGCATCGCTTCAACCCTGCGAAACTGTTGCTGGACCCCTACGCGCTGGCTCTTGATCGGCCAGTTCTCGGTCATGCGGAACAGTTCGGCTACGAACTGGACCAGGAAGAAGAAGACCTTCAGCCCAGTACGGTGGACAACGGTGCTGTGGCGCCCAAATGCCGTGTCGTCAAATCGCGCTTCGACTGGGGCGACGACGCTCCGCCCCGTGTACCCGCCAAAGACACGGTTTTCTACGAAGTGCATGTGAAGGGCTTCACTCAGACCATGCCCGGCGTTCCCGAGCCTCTGCGAGGCACGTATGCCGGCCTGGCCAGCGACGCCGCGATTGCCCATCTGCGCGATCTAGGAATCACCAGCGTTGAGCTTTTGCCCGTGCAAGCATTTCTGGACGACAAGCGGCTGGTGGACAACGACCTCACCAACTACTGGGGCTACAACACTGTTGCGTTCTTCGCGCCAGAGCCACGCTATAGCGCTTCCAAGGCAGACGGTGGAGTCGATGAATTCAAGGCCATGGTGAAGGCGTTGCACGCCGCAGGGCTGGAGGTGATTTTGGACGTGGTCTACAACCACACGGGAGAAGGCAATCACCTGGGGCCCACGATCAGTTTCAAGGGCATCGACAACGCAGCCTATTACCGGCTGTCTCCGGAAGATGCCCGCTACTACGTGGACTACACCGGCACTGGCAACACGGTGGATACGAGCAGCCCGGCCGCGTTGCGCCTGGTGCTGGACAGCCTGCGCTACTGGGTGACGGAAATGCACGTGGACGGTTTCCGCTTCGATCTGGCCTGTGCACTGGGCCGTGACCCTTCGGGCGCCTTCACGCACCGTGCGGCTTTTTTCGCTGCCGTTGCGCAAGATCCGGTGCTGTCGAACGTCAAGCTCATCGCAGAGCCGTGGGACCTCGGCCCCGACGGCTACCAGGTCGGCGGATTCCCGGTGGGATGGATGGAATGGAACGGTCGCTACCGCGACGCGGTGCGCGACTACTGGCGCAACGCCGATAGCAGCCTGCCGTCATTCGCCGCCTGCCTGTGTGGCAGCGCGGACATGCTCGCCGCGCGCAAGCGCCCGCCGGTGGACAGCGTGAACATTGTGACCGTGCATGACGGCTTCAGCCTGGCCGATCTGGTGAGCTACAACGAGAAGCACAACGACGCGAACAAGGAAGACAACCGAGACGGTGAAAACCACAACCGCAGCTGGAATTGCGGCGCCGAAGGTCCTTCGGACGACCCTGCGGTCCAGGTGCTGCGCGAGCGCCAGATGCGCAACTTCATCGCCACCCTCTTCGTCTCGCACGGCACGCCCCTGCTGCTGGGCGGCGACGAAATGGCCCGGACCCAGCACGGCAACAACAACGGCTACTGCCAGGACAGCTCACTGTCCTGGTACGACTGGAATCAGGCCACGAGCGAGGCGGAGCTGATGGGGTTCACCCGGTCCCTGCTGGCGCTACGGCATGCATTGCCCGTGTTGCGTCCCGCCGTGCACCCAGCCGGCACCACTGGACACCCTGCCTGCGTGGCACTCAACTGGCACAGCGTCTGGGGCTTGGCAATGACCCAGGAGGAATGGGAAGACCCCCAGGTGCGCTGCGTAGCAGCGCTGATGGAGGGCCACGGCGACAGCGAGTCGGTCATGTTGCTGTTCAATGCGACCCCTGCGGATGCGGTCTTCACCCTGCCTCAGGACGAGCATGGCCGCGTGTGGACCGTGCGAGTGGACACCCGCACAGCAGCCGTGCCACCAGCCGACGCGGCAGACATCCCTGCAGGTGGGCAGTGGACGCTGCAGCCGCATTCCATGGCCGTTCTGACAACACCCTCACGCGCCGACCTGTCATGAAGTACCGGCATGACATGCCGTTTGGCGCCCGGCTCACAGCCGACGGCGGCGCCGGATTCAGCCTGTGGGCGCCAAACGCCCGCGAAGTGGTTTTGCACCATGGCACGGCGCCAGCATTGCCCATGGTGCCGCTCCCGGCGCAGTCCCGCCCGAATGGCTGGTGGCACGTGGAGTTGCAAACAGCCTCTCGCGCCACCCGCTATCAGTGGCAGGTGGACGGTGGCCCCCTGATGCCAGACCCGGCTTCGCGCAGCAATCCCCACGGCCCGCATGGCGCCAGCGAGATCACCGATGCCAAGGACTTCGACTGGCAGGTGGACTGGCAAGGGCGGCCGTGGAGCGAGGTGGTCCTGTATGAACTGCATGTGGGCACGTTCACGCCCGAAGGCACCCTGCAAGCCGCGTTGCAGCAGTTGCCACGGCTGAAAGACCTGGGCATCACCACTGTGGAATTGATGCCCCTGGCATGCTTCGGGGGCCAGTTCGGCTGGGGGTATGACGGCGTGCTGCCCTTCGCTCCGCACCCTGACTACGGAACCCCCGACGATCTCAAGCGTTTCATCGACGGAGCGCATGCGCTGGGCCTCATGGTGATACTCGACGTGGTGTACAACCACTTCGGCCCGGATGGAAACTATCTCGGCCTCTACGCACCGCAGTTCTTTTCTGAAAAGCACACCAGCCCTTGGGGTGCCGCCATCAACTTCGACGGCGCCCAGAGCGGGCCCGTGCGTGAATTCTTCATTCACAACGCGATGTACTGGATCGATGAGTTCCGGTTCGATGGCCTCCGCCTGGACGCGGTGCACGCCATCATCGACGACAGCGAACCCGGCTTTCTCGCCGAACTGTCTCAGCGCGTGCGAACTGCTTGCCCGGGCCGGCATGTGCACCTCGTCCTTGAAAACGAGAAGAACCAGCCGGAGCATCTGGCACCCAGCCCCAAGCCCTCCCGCTATGACGCGCAATGGAACGACGATTTCCACCACGCGCTGCATGTGCTGCTGACTGGCGAAACACAGGGCTATTACGGGGACTATGGCAATGAGCCGGTGGCCCTGTTGGCGCGCGCGTTGACGAGCGGCTACGTCTTTGCCCACAGCGACCGCGACGGACAGGGCCGCAGGAAACAGGTGGCGGCTGCGGCGCCCGAGCCCCTTTCCACCATGGTCCAGTTCTTCGGCAACCACGATCAGGTCGGCAACCGCGCGTTCGGGGAAAGGCTGGCGCAATTGGTTCCAGCGCCCGCTGCCGAATTGGCCATGCTGCTGACTTTGCTGGGTCCGGCGACGCCGCTGATCTTCATGGGCGATGAATTCGGCGCCCAGACACCGTTTCTCTACTTTGCCGATTGGGAAGGGGAACTGCGCGATGCCGTGCGCCAGGGCCGCTTGCGCGAATTCGGCCATGAAGTCCCGCCAGGCGGGACGCTTCCCGATCCTTGCGATGCGGTCACCTTCGCCCACAGCCGTCTCGACTGGCAGCAAGCCGACAACCCGCAAGGCCAGGCGCGGCAGGCGCTGTTGCGCGAAGCGCTTGCAGCGCGCAGACAGTGGCTCAATCCGCGCCAGCACCGCTTGGTACCACGAGGCCACACGGCCAAGATGGTGGGCGCCCGCGGCCTGAGGGTGCGGTGGCATTACGACGACGGCGCGCAATGGCAGATGGACATCAACCTGAGCGACATGCCCGTCGAGGCGCCGGCATCTGACGGCTCGCAGGGAATCCCGCGGTTTTCACACCGCTGGAGCAATGACACGACCCAATGGGCACCTTGGTCCGCCCGTTGGTGTTTTCTGGAGCCCAACGCATGACGGACCCTACCCCCGGCGAAGCACTGCGCCATCGCGCCCACTTGGCTGGCATTGCACTGAACTACACCAGCTTCTGGGGTGAGCACCGCGACGTGCCCGTCTCCGTCATCGAGCGGGCCCTGGCCGCCATGGGAAGCCACGCGGATACCAGCGCCGTGCCCTCCCCCGTGCTGGTATCGGAGGGCGGCGCAGCCACCGTACCGCTTCTCAACGAAGGGCCCTGGCGCCTGTTCACCGCAGAGACGGCAGAACGCATGCTGGTGTGCGAGGGCGTAGGCACCGTCGCCGAAATTCCCGCTTCGCTGGCGGTGGGCTACTACGCCCTCCATTCCCCAGGGGCATCGGCCGAACGGCTGGTCATCGTGGCGCCCGAACATTGCTGGTCCCCTGAACCCCTGCGGCAAGGCGAGCGCTGGTGGGGCTTGAGCGCCCAGTTGTACGCCCTGCGCTCAGAGCGAAACTGGGGCATCGGCGATTTCACCGATCTGGCAGACCTCGTGTCCATTGCTGCCGGACAAGGCGCGGCTTTCGTCGGATTGAGCCCTTTACATGCCTTGCGGGCGGACCAGCCAGAGGCTGCAAGCCCCTATAGCCCTTCCAGCCGGTTGGCGTTGAATACGCTCTTCATCGATGTGGCGGCGGTACCTGAATTCGTGCACAGCCCAGCCGCGCAGACGCTGTTCTCGGACGCCGCTTTCCAGCAGCGGCTGGGTGCGCTGCGGGCTTCGAGCGAAGTGCGCTATGCCGAAGTTGCGGCCGCCAAGCAGGAAGTGCTGGGACTGTTGTGGGACGAGTTCCGGCGCAACGAATGGAACACCGATTCACCGCGTGCGACGGTTTTCCGCGAGTTCATGCAGGGCCAAGCCGACACCCTCGGGCAACACGCACTGTACGAGGCCATCCAGTGCCATCTGCACGCTGTGGATCCCAGTATTTGGGGTTGGCCTGCATGGCCGGAAGCGATGCGCGACCCCCAGGGTGCTGAGGTGAAAGCCTTTGCACAGGACCATGCGGATCAGGTGCAATACCGCTTCTGGCTGCAGTGGCTGGCCCACGCCCAACTAGACCGGGTAAGCCAGCGGGCCCGGTCGCTGATGCCGCTGGGCCTGTATTGCGACTTGGCGGTCGGAGCGAACGACGGGGGCTCGGAAACCTGGACCGGCCAGGGCCTGTACGCACGTGGCATGAACGTGGGCGCTCCGCCGGACCCGCTCAACCACCAGGGACAGGATTGGGGCCTTCCTCCGATGAATCCCTGTGCGCTGGCGGCGGCGCATTTCCTGCCCATGCGCCGATTGCTGGCCAGCGTGATGCGCCCGGCCGGCGCCTTGCGGATGGACCATGTCATGGCGCTCATGCGCCTGTTCTGGACCAGTGCCGACGGCGGCGCTTACGTTTACTACCCTCTGGACGCCTTGCTGGCCATCATGTCCATCGAAAGCCATCGCCACCAATGCCTGGTGATCGGCGAAGACCTGGGCAATGTCGCGCCGCAGATGCGGGAGGCGATGGCGCACAGAACGCTGCTGTCCTATCGGCCATTGATTTTCGAACGCGCCGACGGCGGCGCGTTTCGCACGCCGGCCCATTGGCCTCACCAGGCCCTGGCGGTGGTCAGCACGCATGATTTGCCCACACTGCGCGGGTACTGGGCGGCCGAAGATATCGAGGTGCAGTCGCGCCTGGGCTGGCTGTCCGCACCAGACGCGCATGCCCGCGCCTTGATGGAGCGCGCCCAGGACCGCGTGAGGTTGCTCATCGCGCTCAACGAGGAAGGGCTGCTTCCGAGCGGTGCCACTGCGGACCCGCAATCGGTGCCCGAAGCCAACGCGGACTTCGTGGCCGCAGTGCATCGCTATCTCGCCAGAACACCCTGCTGGCTGGCAGCAGTGCAACTGGAAGATGTGACAGGCCAGTTGGAGCAGGTCAATGTACCAGGCTCCACCGAGGCCATGCAGCCCAACTGGCGCCGCCGCCTGATCGTACCGCTGGAAAAGCTGGCGACCCATCCCTGCTTTTCGGCCATTGCGGCCGCCATGCGCGCCGAGCGCGGCGGCGCGGCCCTGCCCTTCAGCGAGGCGTTGCCAGCGCTAGATACCGCGGATATTCCCTTGGCGACGTACCGGGTGCAGTTCCACGAAGGCAATACCTTCGAGCAGGTCACCCGGGCCGTCCCCTATTTCCATGCATTGGGGATCAGCCATCTCTACAGCTCGCCGTATCTGAAGGCCGCGCCGGGCAGCACGCACGGTTACAACGTGGTGGACCCGACACGTCTGAATCCCGAGGTCGGATCGGAGGCGACGCACACCGCCTTGTGCGAGGCGCTGCAAGCGCACGGACTCAGCCAGGTGCTCGACATCGTGCCCAACCACATGGGGGTGCTGGACTCCAACAACCCCTGGTGGCAGGACGTGCTCGAGCATGGTCGGGCCTCCGCCCATGCAGCCACCTTCGACATCGAATGGGAGCCGACCGCACCAGAAATGCACGGGCGGGTGCTTCTGCCCATGCTGGGTGGTCATTACGGGCGCGTTCTCGAATCCGGCGAACTCCAGGTGGCATTCGACCCTCAAGGCGGGCGGTTCAGCATCCGCTATTGGGACCACGAACTTCCCATCGACCCACAGCATTACGCACGCATTTTTGCAGCCGTGCCGGCCCCTGTTTCCGGCGGCGAACGCGATGGCGACAGTCTGGCGCAGATGCAATCGTTGGTGGACGCATTCGGCAACCTGCCCTCGCGCAATACCAGTGACGAGAACGAACGCGCCATGCGCCAACGGGATGCGCCGCTGCACCAGCGGCGGCTTGCGGAGCTGGCCGGCGAGCACCCCTGGGTGCGCCAATGGATCGAAGCGCTTCTGACACAGTGGAACGGCCAGAAGGACAGCCCAGAAAGCTTCAACGCGCTGGACCAATTGCTGCGCGATCAGGCTTACCGCCTGGCAGACTGGCGTGTGGCAGGGGACGACATCAACTACCGCCGATTCTTCGACGTCAACTCCCTGGCCGCCGTTCGCATGGAAGACCCAGCCGTTTTCGAAGCGACCCACACCTGCATCTTCCGCTGGCTGGCCGAGGGAAAGATCTCCGGATTGCGCATCGACCATCCGGATGGATTGGCCGATCCTGCCCAGTACTTCGACCGACTGCAAAAGCGCTATGCGTCGCTGGCACACGCTGCGGGACGGGAGCCCCGTGCGCTATACCTCATCGTGGAGAAGATTCTTGCCGACCATGAGCCCCTGCCGCAGGATTGGCCTGTGCACGGAGCCACCGGATACCGGTTCAGCAGCCTGGTCAACGGTCTTTTCGTCGAGCCGGCCTCTCAAGCGGCTTTCGACGATGCGTATTCCGCCTTCACCGGCGATCGCAAGGAATTCGAAGAGGCGGTGCACGAGTGCAAGAAGCACATCATCGAAACCTCGCTGTTCAGTGACCTGGGGTGGCTGGCCGACACGCTCTACCGCATCAGCCGCACCGATCGCAAGACCTGCGATTTCACGCGCAACCAGTTGCGCATCGCGCTGACGGAGGTGGCGGCCGTCTTCCCCGTCTACCGCACCTACATCGCGCCTGATGGCTCGGGACTGTCCGACACGGATCGGCAGCACATCGAATGGGCCATTGCGGCGGCACGTCGCC
Organism: Acidovorax sp. BLS4; assembly: GCF_032929295.1. Lineage (NCBI taxonomy): Bacteria > Pseudomonadati > Pseudomonadota > Betaproteobacteria > Burkholderiales > Comamonadaceae > Acidovorax > Acidovorax sp. BLS4. The sequence goes on along the minus strand of NZ_CP136797.1, from coordinate 1,159,697 downwards.
GCATGGGCACGGCCGAAGGGGGCGTGCTGGCATACCTGCAAGGCGTTTTTGTCGGCACGGAAGGCCAGCACCTGCCCGAGTTGCGGGGCGCGTTCCTGCGCCGTTGGCAACAGTTCACGGCGCCGGTGATGGCCAAGTCCGTGGAGGACACCGCGTTCTACCGCTATGTGCGCCTGGTGTCGCTGAACGATGTCGGCTCGGAGCCGCGGCGTTTCGGATTGTCCGGTGCCGCATTCCATCAGGCCAATCTGCAACGGTCGCGGCGGTTACCGCACGGGCTGCTGGCGACGTCCACGCATGACAGCAAACGTTCGGAAGATCTGCGCGCGCGCCTGAATGTGCTGTCCGAGATTCCGGCCCTGTGGGAAGACACGGCCATTCAGCTGCGCGAACTCGGAACCCGTTTCACGACCGAGATCGATGGCACGGTGGTTCCCAGCCCTCATGATCTCTGGGCACTCTATCAGGCCCTGGTCGGCATCTGGCCGGCAGAAGGCGCCGATGTGAATGAGCGGATCGGCTTGCGGGACCGCGCCAAGCAGTACATGGTGAAAGCCATGCGCGAAGCCAAGCAGGCGACCAACTGGCTATTTCCCAACGAGGCCTATGAGGCGGCCGTTGACCGATATATCGACGGCGTGCTGTCCACGGATCGCTTCGTGCGAGAACTGGAGAAATTCGTCCAGTCCGTCGCCCCCTACGGATTTCGCAACAGCCTGTGCCAGCTCGCGCTGAAGCTGACTGTCCCGGGCGTGCCCGACATCTACCAAGGCTGCGAGCAATGGAACTTCAGCCTCGTCGACCCTGACAACCGCAGGCCCGTCGATTTCACCGAACTGGAACGTTCCCTGCAAACGGTACGCTCGCACTACGCTTTTGGCTATCCCTCGGTCCAGGCCTGGCAGGAGATGCTCGGCGCATCCCCGGCACCGCTGGTCAAGCAGCTGGTCACATGGCGGCTGCTTCAGCTGCGGCAGAAAATGCCGGAACTGTTCCTGAACGCCACCTACCTTCCTCTGACCGTGGAAGGCCAGAGCGCCGAACATGCCGTCGCGTTTGCCCGCATTCGGGAAGGCAAAGCCATTGTGGTTGTCTGCTCGCGGTTGCTGTACGGGCTGACCGCGATGGGTTGGCGCGGCACCCGCGTCACGGTTGCCGCGGTACACCCTGCCCTGGACAAAATTCTGAGGTGGAAGAACTGGATGACGGGAGCGGCACTGACAGCAGACAAAGATGGAGGCCTGGAGCTGGACATCGTGATGGGCGAGCTGCGACCAGAGGGTGGTACCTTGCCATTCGTGGTGTTGGTGCCCGAGGACGTCGAATGAAAGTCCTCTTTGTCACGCCTGAATGCGCCCCACTGGTCAAAACCGGTGGGCTGGGCGATGTCAGTGCCGCCCTGCCCCGTGCATTGGCAGCCATGGGGCACGATGTTGCCTTGCTCATGCCGGCCTACGGCGATATGGCCATCACCGGCCAGATCGTGGGTTTGTCTGCCATTGCGCCACGGGGTGCCTGGCCTGCAGCGCAGTTGCTCCAACTGCGCCAGGAAGACGGTTTCATCCTTTACCTGCTTTCTTGCCCCCAACTCTATGCACGCGCGGGCACGCCCTACGGCGCACCCTCCGGCACGGATCACGATGACAATGCGCTGCGCTTCGGCCTGCTCAGCCAGGTCGCGGCAATGATGGGCACACAGGCAACGCCCTGCGGATGGCAGGCCGACATCGTGCATGCCAACGATTGGCCCACCGGACTGGCCCCGTTCTATCTGGCGCAAGCGCGCGCTGTGCGCGACGGCGCCCCAGTGGCACGCAGCGTCATCACCGTGCACAACCTGGCATTTCAAGGCGTCTTTCCAATGCACGCCTGCGATGCCCTGGAGATCCCGCCGGAGCACCGGGGCATCGCGGGTGTCGAGTTCTGGGGTGGAATGTCGATGCTCAAAGCAGGCTTGAACTTTGCCGACGCCATCACCACCGTCAGCCCCACGTACGCACGCGAAATCCAGGGCCCTGAGCTTGGATTTGGTCTGGATGGGGTCTTGCGGGAGCGTTCCAATGTGTTGTACGGCATTCTCAATGGCGTCGACACAAACATATGGAACCCAGCAAGCGATCCTCTCATCGCTGCGCCTTACAGCCTGGAAAGCCCATCGGGCAAGGCGCTGAACAAAATAGCGTTGCGCCAACGCTGTGGGCTGGATGCTGCGGAAAACCGCATGCTGTTCGGCTTGGTCGGACGACTCACCCAGCAAAAGGGCGTCGATCTGGTAGTAGAAGGCGCGGAGCGTCTGGTAAAGCAAGGTGCACAACTTGTCGTGCTGGGCAATGGCGATACAGCGATCCAGGCTCGCTTCACTCAAATGGCAGCCCGCTATCCGGAGCACATCAGCGTCACCCTGGGCTTTGACGAATCGCTGGCCCATCAAATCGAGGCCGGCGCGGACTGCTTCCTCATGCCTTCTCGGTTTGAGCCATGCGGACTGAACCAGATGTACAGCCAGATCTACGGAACCCCACCCATCGTCACGCATACGGGTGGACTGGCGGACTCCGTCGTGGATGCGGATTCATCCCCGTCGGGAGGCACCGGATTCATCATGCAGCTAGCAACCCAGGAAATGTTTGACGAAGCGGTACAGCGGGCCATCGCGGCATGGCAATCACCCGTCACCTGGGAGTCGCTTCAACGCGCCGGAATGCGGCAAACCTTCGGCTGGGACGCATCGGCCAAAGCCTATTCCGACCTGTACGGTGAATTGCTTGAGTCCTGAGCGCAATGCCGAGACCATCGTTCTGTTCTGTCCTACAAAAAGCGAAAGAGGCCGCGGAAATACTTGCCAAATGCTTGGCAACAAGCATCCTCAATCCGGCGCCTGCACTTCTCTAGGAGATAGAAATGACCCGTAAATCCTGGCCCTTCCTGTCCACATACCAAGAGCGCAGACCTGAGCAGAATGTGGCTTTCTCCTCCACCGATGCGATCCAGCCTCCAGTGGGGCAAAACACCATTTCCCTGGGTACAGAACGGGCAGGAGCAGCTGCGTCATCGATGAACAACTCGCCACTTCGCTGCTCCGACTTCACCATCGGTAATCTTTCGCCTTCGGCGGCTTAAAGGGAGGAGAGGCCGGAACTCGCGGCCCCAACCCTCTCGATAGGAAGGCTTCAGCCTCGCCCGGCAAATGGCATCTTGGTGGCCATTACCGTGTGGAACATCACATTGGCCTCCAGCGGCAAATTGGCCATGTAGAGCACTGACTGGCCGACGATGTCCACGTCCATCAACGGTTCAGCCGCTATCTGCCCGTTTGCCTGCTGTACCCCTTGCGTCATGCGCTGGGCAAGCTCCGTCCCCGCATTGCCTACATCGATCTGACCCACTGCAATATCGTATTTCCGGCCGTCCAACGACGCGGTTTTGGTGAGTCCAGAGACTGCGTGCTTCGTGGCTGTGTAGGCAATCGAATGGGGCCGTGGAACGTGTGCAGAGATGGAACCGTTATTGATGATGCGACCGCCTGACGGTTGCTGCGCCTTCATCACACGAAAGGCTTGCTGCAGGCAATAGAACATGCCATTGAGATTAGTGCCGACCACCTTGTGCCACTGCTCCAGCGGCAACTCGTCAATGGGCACAGCAGGCGCGCCGACGCCAGCGTTATTGAACAGCAAATCCACTCGCCCGAAAGCCTCCACTGCTCGGTCGAACAAGGCCCGAACGGCAATGGGATCCGCAACGTCCGTGGGAACCGCCAAGGATCGCCCCGCTGCACCGGCTTCGGCAATCACGGCATGCAACAGCGATTCCCGGCGTCCTGCGAGAACCACACGCCATCCGTCCTTCAACAAGGCCAACGCAGCGGCTTTGCCAATGCCTGATCCGGCGCCGGTCACGATGGCCACTCTGGATGAATCACTCATCAACCATTCCTCATGGGATTATTGTTCAACGTAGCGGCGTGGTAACGCTCATCTGCGGGATTTGCGGCCCTTGGCGGGAGGTCCCGCACGCTTTCCGGCGGCCTTGGGCGACTGCTTGCGCGAGGAACGCTCGTCAGTCGACACCCGGGTAGCCGATTTGCTGGAGGATTTTCTGTTCGAGCCGCTCGCAGTGTTCGCAGCCCGGCTGTCGGAGGAGCCGGCGCCCGCGGTTGCCTTGCCTTTTGTCGGCCGAGGGGGCGCAAGGTCTTCACCTTCACGCATGAGTCGAAAATCGATCTTGCGGCCATCGAGATCCACCCGGCTCACCTGCACCCTTACGCGCGAGCCGATCGCATAGCGTATTCCAGTGCGTTCGCCGCGCAATTCCTGGCGGGCCTCGTCGAACTTGAAATACTCGCCACCCAGCTCAGTGATATGCACGAGGCCTTCGACATACATGGCGTCCAACGTCACGAAGATGCCGAAGCTGGTGGCTGCGCTGACCACGCCGCTGTACTCCTCGCCCAGGTGCTCACGCATGTACTTGCATTTGAGCCAAGCCTCGACATCCCTGCTGGCCTCGTCCGCCCGGCGCTCATTGGCGCTGCAGTGCAGCCCTGCCGCTTCCCAGGCCTGCGTTTCCCGGGTGCTTGCCGGAGCCTCCTTTCGCGGCTGCATGGTGGGCGCAGCGACGCGCGCAGCCAGGCGCTTGGCCAGCTTGGCATGGGCTTCGCCAGGCGTGGGCAATGCCGGCAGCCGGTATTTTGTTTTACCGAGGATGGCCTTGATCACCCGATGAACCAGCAGATCGGGGTAACGGCGTATCGGGCTGGTGAAGTGGGTATAGGCCTCGAATGCAAGCCCGAAATGGCCGCTGTTGATCGGCGTATAGATGGCTTGCTGCATCGATCGCAGCAACATCGTATGGATCTGCTGAGCGTCGGGGCGGTCCTTGGTGGCGTCGGCAATGGCCTGGAAGTCGCCAGGCTTCGGATCGTCGCCAATGGACATGCCCACCCCCATGGCCTTGAGGTAATTGCGCAGGATCTCCTGCTTTTCAGGCGTCGGCCCTTCATGCACTCGGAACAAGCCAGGCTGCCCACCTTGCGCGATGAAATCGGCGCTGCAGACATTGGCAGCCAACATGGCTTCTTCGATGAGGCGGTGCGCGTCATTGCGGGTGCGTGGCACGATCTTCTCGATGCGGCCGTTGTCATCGCAAATGATCTGCGTCTCGGTCGTTTCGAAATCCACGGCACCGCGCACATGCCGCGCAGCCAACAGGGCCCTGTAGACATCGTGCAGATTGAGCAGGTCTTTGACGCGGGGCTTGCGCTTCGTCGCCTCCGGTCCACGGGTGTTGGCCAGGATGGCGGCCACCTCGTTGTAGGTGAAGCGGGCGTGGCTGAACATCACCGCGGGGTAGAACTGGTATGCATGCACGTCGCCCTTGGCCGTGATGAGCATGTCGCACACCATGCAAAGGCGCTCCACCTCGGGATTCAGCGAGCACAGACCGTTGGACAGTTTCTCGGGCAGCATGGGAATCACGCGCCGTGGGAAATAGACGCTCGTCGCCCGGTCATAAGCGTCGATATCGATCGCACTGCCAGTCTCCACGTAATGGCTCACATCCGCGATCGCCACCAGCAGTCGCCACCCCTTGGCGCGGCCAACCTTGGCTGGCTCGCAGTACACGGCATCGTCGAAATCGCGCGCGTCTTCGCCATCGATGGTGACCAGCGGCACGTCCGTCAGGTCCACCCGGCTGCGCTTGTCCTGCGCGCGGACCTTATCGGGCAGTGCCTTGGCCTGCGCCAAAGCATCGGCCGAAAATTCGTGCGGCACGCCGTATTTGCGCACCGCGATCTCGATCTCCATGCCTGGATCGTCCACCTCGCCCAGAACCTCGGTGATTCGGCCAACCGGCTGCCCGAACAGGGCTGGCGGCTCGGTCAGTTGAACCACGACCACCTGCCCTGGTTTTGCCGTTCCGGTGGCCCCTTTGGGGATCAAAACATCCTGGCCATAGCGCTTGTCTTCCGGGGCCACGAGCCAGACACCGCTCTCTTGAAGCAATCGCCCGATGATGGGCTGGTCGGGCCGCTCGACGATTTCAACCACGCGCCCTTCCGGACGGCCCCGGCGATCCTGGCGAACGATCCGGACACGCACGCGATCCTTATGGAGCACGGCACGCATCTCGTTGGGGGGAATATAGATATCGGATTCGCCATCGTCTCGCTGCACAAATCCATGCCCGTCGCGATGCCCCTGCACACTGCCTTCAATCTCGTCTTCATTGCGCGCAGCAGGTGCGCCAGGGGTCGTTTTTTTGATATACAATCTGAGTCTTTCCTGAAATGCCCAGGTGGCGGAATTGGTAGACGCACTAGTTTCAGGTACTAGCGAGTAACATCGTGGAGGTTCGAGTCCTCTCCTGGGCACCAAGTTTAACGACAACCTGCAGGGTTGTCGGCCAAAAAAGCCGCTTCTTTTGAAGCGGCTTTTTTTATTGTCCGCATTCCCGGCGCATGGCATGGTCGCAACAATAAATTTTGCAACTCAGCCAGAGCCTTCAAAAAAGACTCTATAATTCGAGTCTTTCCTGAAATGCCCAGGTGGCGGAATTGGTAGACGCACTAGTTTCAGGTACTAGCGAGTAACATCGTGGAGGTTCGAGTCCTCTCCTGGGCACCAAATTCAAAAAAGCCGCTGTGAAAACAGCGGCTTTTTTTTGCCCGATGCGCCATGAACCTGATGTCATGGCTCGGCTCATTCCGTGATGAGCCGCTCCGCCATCGGCGTGGCTACGCGACCGAAGGCTGGAGCCTTCTGCCAACCACCAACCCGCAGTTCTCCATTGGCGGGTTGGTAGAACAGCAAGGCCGGTTGGGCCAAACGGCCTTGCTGAATTCGCGTTTATTTACGCAGCAGGGTCTTCAACGCGTTCTGCAACCTGCGGGCGCTGGTTTCGTCGGTTGCACTTGCAAGCACCCGGGCCACATCCTGGCCCCACGTCTGGACGGGCGTGGGATCGTTTCGGCGCGTGAGCAACTGGAGTTGGAGTGCACGGCGGGCCTGCAACTGCTCCGCAGGGGTCGGCACTTCGGCCGCCATTTCCAGCCTCAGCAAAGCCTCCGATGCATCCCCTTGGGGCGCGGCAGAAACCGCCTGGGTCCATGCAGAGCGGACGGACGCTTGTACTCCCAGTTCCTGCACGCTGGGCAACTGGGCTGCGTCACGTTTTTGCCAAGCGGCAATCAACTGGGTGAGTGCCTCGCCATGCGCTTGCGCAGCCAGTTTGCGCAGTGTGAGTTGCGCATGTTCGAGTGCCTCGCGCTGGGCACGGAAAGCACTGTCGCCCAGGCGAGGACCGCGGGCTTCCGAACGGTCCCCAAACCGATCACCCCGATCCCCGAACCGGTCGCCCCGCGCATCGCCACCCCGGCCCGGGCCGGAGGCATCGCGCGGACCTCGTCCGTCTTTGCGGTCTCCCGGCCGTGCTGGACGGCCCGGCAGTGCAGGCGCATCTTTTTTCATACCCGGGCGATCGTCGCCACGCACAGCCACCACGGGACGTGGCGTAGGCTTCGGCGCCGCGGCAGGCGGCGGAGCCTGATCTGTATCGGCGCCCTCCCCTTCCGAAGCCGCGGCCCCTTCTGCGGGTGCGGAAGTCACGTTGTCCGACGCGGCAGCTGGCCTGTTCTGCGCAGCGGATGCTGCCGCTTCATTGGCCAATGCCTGTCCACGCAGCGCAGCCTCCAGAGCGACCATTGCGCCACGGATCTTTTGCGCATCGCCGCTGGCATTCGCTTCCTCCAGCGCCTTGGAGGCTTCCAAAACGACGCGGTCCCGGGCGCTGATCTCGCCAGCCATCTTGTCGCGATCAGCGGATTTGCGATTGAACGCTTCGTCAATGGGCTTGCGGAAGGCATCCCACAATTTCTGTTCGTGCTTGCGGTCCAGTGGCACGGACTGCGCTTCGGCCTGCCAGCGCTGCTGCAGTGCCTTCACCGCGTCGACCCGCAGTGTCGGCGCAGCCCCCAATGCGGTTGCCTCATCGATCAGCGCATGCCGACGTGCCAGGCTGTCCTTCTGCGCGGTTTCGAGCGGCGCGGCGGCGGCGGCCATGGCTTCTTTCCATTGGGGCTGCAGTTCAGCAAACACCTTTTCGCTGACATGACCGCCATCGCGCCAACGATCGCCGAACTGGTGGAGCGCACGGTTGACCGCTTTCCAGTCGGGCTGCCCGGCCGTTGCCTGGGCCGCCGTCCAAGCCTTCACCTCGTCCAGCAAGGCCACACGCTGGGCTTTGTGCTCAGCCGCATCGGCACGCACCTTTTCCAGCCACGCCTCGACCACCTTGTGGGCGGCATTACAAGCCTCGTCGAATTTTTTCCACAGCGCATGGTTGGCCGGCCCCCCTTGGTCGGCCTGTTTCCACTGCTCGCGCAACTGGCGCAGCGTTTCCTGCATCTTGCGACCGCCCAAAGCCTGGCCTTCGGGACGTTGCAGCAACCCTTCCGCACGGGCCACCAGATCTTCCCGGACCTGGTCCGCGCTCCAGCGCTGCCAGCCTTCGAGTTCACCCGCCGCAACCAAAGCGGTGTGCACCTGCTGCTCCAGTGCCGCATCGATGTGCTTGCCATGGGTTTTCAGCACGCTGCGCAGCGCGGCTGCAGCGCCTGCGCTGGCTTTGCCGTGGCCTTCCGCTGTCTCACGCTCCAGTTTGCCCAATGCGTCGCGAACGGACTGCACCGCCTTGTCTCGCACTTCAGGATCCACCTTGGAGCGTGCGGGAGGCCGCACGGCCGGCTGTGCCGCGGCTGCGGCTGCGGCTTCCGATGGTTGGCCACGCGCCACCCGAAGCTCATCCGCCCACACGGGCACCGGGGGCAACGCTGCCGCAGGATCTTCCGACGCAGCAACCGCCTGCGCGACCGCCGGCTGGAATGCATCCCACACCACGAGCAACTGAGTGCGCGAAGCATCCAGCAACGGCGGGAAGCGCGCTTCCACGCTGGCCCAGGATGGGTCGTCCGTCAGTTCCTGCGCCTGTTGCTGCCAACGGCCCACGTCGGTGCGCAGCGCCTCCAATGCGGCCTGGGCATCACGCCAGGGCTTGGTGGACAGCACCTCGATGCGCTGGGCCAGCAACACTGCGGCCTCGCGCTGCACCTGCACACGGTGCTGCAGATCTTCGATGACCTTCATGCGCTCTGCCAATTGCACCTTGAGCGATGCCAAAGGTTCCCGCGACAAAGGGGCTCCCGCCTTGGCCGCGTCGCGCTGCCAAGCCAGCGCGTCGGCAATGTTCAGCTTGGCAGCAGCCAGCAAGCCCTGCGCCTTTTCGGCCCACTCGGCAGCGATCGCCTCCTGGCCCTTGGCACGCCGGATTTCATCGAGGCGCTCGCGAACAGCACGGGCCGCGCCCTTGTCGCGCCCACTCAGTTCCTTGAACACCTCCTGCAACTGCTCCGCCGACGGCTGGGTCTGCAGCCATTCGCGAATGCGCGATGCCCTCTCTCCCGAGGTCGCGGCGGAAAACGCGCCGCCCGTCAGCGCATCCAAGGGATGCGGCTCGGTGTGCTTGGCCGGGGCCGGGTTCACTTCGGGTGCGTCAGACATTTTGTTGCGAGAAGAAAAGGGAAACATGGATTCAGGGGGTAAAAGGCCGTGGCCGAGGGAGCCAGCGCCTACAGGCAGCGCAGATGACGCCGCCGACAAGGGCGCTATTTTCGCCCGGTTTTAGCAAGTCCCCTACATGGGGCGTTTTTATTCGGACTCAGCGGGCACACGGGGCCATGGTTCAGACACTGGAGCGCTGAATATGGGGTGCAGCGCTGCGACTGCAATACGGCAATGTAGCCCACGGCCATGGATGGATGAAAAAGCTTGTTTCCACCGGATGCGCTCTGTCAGCGAGTGGACAAAGTAAGTTCTGCGTGGGGCGCCCCGTTCACACTCTCCGAATCAATTTTCGGTGCGCCGACGAACAATCGCCCCAGCGCGACTTGCCGCCCCGCCAGGTAGTCACGGACCGCCACTGCCCGTGCCTGTGCCAGTTCTCTCATCGCCTCATCGGGAATCGCCATGTCCGCCAATAACAAGGCTTCCATTTCTGGCACGGACAAATCCTTCGCCATGCCGACCAGATTGCGGGGCTTGGCCATGTCGGTGCGGCGATACACCTCCTTGAGCGAGTCAGCGTACTGCGGAGATCCCGGCGCAGGCGCCTGGGGTTCCGAGGGCGCTTGATCGCCCCGCGCAGCCATGCGGCGCGCTTGTGCCGCCACCCGGGACTGCAGCGCGGCCCGTTTCCAGCCCTCTTGTTCGGCTTCTCGCTGAGCGTGCCCGGCGACGGTCATGTTCAGTCCCGGTCGGTCCGAGAGTGCCTGCCCGATCTTGTCGAGCGTCTTTCGGGCTTCATCGTCCAGGGCCGCGCTGCCCGGGGCGAAGTTGACGCGATCCAGCTCAGAACTGCCCCCCATCCATCCGGCCAGCAATGAAAACGGCGAAGTGATCGCCTTCATCACCAAGTTGCCCACCGCGCGAAAAATCACCGGCCCCAGGCGGAACTGGGGGTCGTTCAGCGAGCCATTGATCGGCAGTTCCACGTCGATCACACCATTTCGGTCAGCCAGCAAGGCAACGGCCAGGCGCACGGGCAAACTGGCCGGAGCGCCCTCCACCGGCTCGCCAAAACGCAATTGATTCAGCACGAGCTTGTTGCTGGCCGTCAATTGACCATCTGGCAGAACACGATAGTTGACGTCCATGCTCAGCTTGCCCCGCTCGATGCCATGGCCCGCGTACTTGATGCTGTAGGGCGAAAGCGGCGGCAGTTCCAGATCGCGCATCCGGCCTTGGATGTCCAGTGCCAAGGGCTTGGCCAGCGGATTCAGGCGCCCCGTGATGTCGAGCAAGGCCGAGCCCTGCGCCCGTCCGCGCAGTTGAAGTTCGGCCATGGCGGGCTCACCGCCCTCGGCGGAGGGCGCGGACGCAAAAGCCCCCAGGCGACCATTCAATTCGCTCAGGTCCGCTGAATAGTTGGGCCGAACGAACGAATCGGTAAAACGCACCGAACCGCCAGTGAGCACCACGGGGCCGAAACGCATGACCGGCGCCATTGCCGGCTTGGTGGCCTGGGGCGGCGTCGAGCCAGCCGCTGGGGTGATGTCGGGGGAAGCCTCCGCTGTTGCCGATCCACCGGGTGGCCCCTGGGCAGGCTGAGCAAGGTCCTGCAGATTGATGCGCCCATTCGGCTGAACGATGATGCGGGCAAAAAAGTCGCTCAACGCCGTTTCCTTGACGTCGAGCGCGGTTGGCTTTCCGGGCGCCAGGGTGAAATCCACCCCCTGCAGGGCCAGCGACTTCCAGTTCAGCAGTTCTTCCCCACGGATGGGTGCAGCCCCGTCGGCCGGTCCATTCGCGGCTGGGCGAACGGCCAGGGCCCTCACCCGCACCTCGTCCAGTGCGGCATTGCCCCGCACGCCGACGTCCGGGCCGTCGGTTTGCGCGGCATAACGCACCTCGCCATTGAAGCTGCCGAGGGCACGCACGACATCGACCGCCAACGGGTTGTCCACATACGGCTTGAAGGGATGCAGTGGCAGGCGGGACGCCTGCACCTTGCCCTGTGCCAACAGGGGCGTCATCTGCACCGTTCCTTCATAGGCCAGGTTGCCGGGATCTGTCCGCCCGGCCCCAAGGCGTGCCGATAGCGACAACGACACTGGAGGTGCGCCGGCATTCACAGGCCATGCCAAGCCCTTGGCACGCATCTGGAAGGTGTCGAGCATTACCGCCACAGGCTGTGCCTTGGCCGCATCGTTGAACGCCAGCGCTCCACCGTCCACCGACACTTCGGCCAGTTGCACGCTCCAGCCGGGGGCTGCATCCGTGCGCGTTGCGGCGGTGACTGGCACACGGCCTTTCCCTGCGGTGTCGGGCACCGTCGTCAGCCAGCGCTCCACCATCCAGCGCCCGTCCCCAGTACGCTCCAGGCGCACTTTGGGCTGCGATGTCGCCACCCGCGCGATGGCAACGGTGCGCTGCGGCATCCGGATCAACGCATCCTCGACCTCGATGCGGCCGATTTCAGCCCAGGCCGCGTTGTTGCGCAGGCCCGAGACCGTGGCGGTCCCCGCTGGGCAGTCCCGACCAGCCGGAGCACAGGCCCATTCGGCGCGGTCCACCGACAGCTTCGCGATCTTTGCCGCCCACGCGGAGCCGTTCCAGGCGATGCCCCCATCGGAATCCAGCGTTCCGTCCAGTTGGGGCTGGACGAGGTTGGCCAAGTATGGCCGGGCCATGGACAACGGCCAGCCCCGGGCGGACACGGCCACGCGGCCCGATTGCGCCAGCACCTCCCCTTGAAGCGACAAGGTCGCGGCGTCGCTCCCCGCTTCGGACGACAGCCGCGCATCCGCAGTGAACTGCACTGGTCGGGTGAGTGGCAAGGCCAGCCGGGTCGCGCGCACCCGCAGGTCGCGGGCCGAGATGCGGGCGGGCACTGCTGTCCCATCGTCCAGCCAGTCCACCTGCCCCCCATTGATGGCCACCCGATCCACCACCACATCCCACGGTGCATCATGAGCCGCATTGGTCCCCGCCTTCGTGGCATTCTGGTCTTGCGCCGCACCGCCCAGCAAGGCCATGCGCCCTTCCCGGTCACGCCGCACCGTCGCATGCGGCCCGCGCCACTCCAGCGAAGCCACATGCACCTTCCGCTGGAAAGGCTGCAGCGCCGCCACCTGGGCGGTGACCATGTCGAACGACAGCAGTGGGCCACCCTGTCGATCGCTCACGCGTGCACCATGGACCTGCACCACGCCGCTCACCGAAAGAGCAGGTTCGGACTGTTTCTGGAACGTCAGCCGCAGATCGGCGTCCAGCGTGCCTTGCTCGATGCGTACCGGCATGGCGGGAGGAAGGTAGGCCAGGAACGGCTGCAGATCCAACCCCTTGAATTGCAGCGTGGCTTCGGTGTCCCGGCTGTCCAGAAATGGCGTGCTCTGGGCCCCGGTCGTGAACGCCGTGCCGTTCAGTTGAAAGGCGAGATGGGGCGCGACCTTCACGGTGCGGTCCGCGGGCAGATTGCTCAGAAACGGCACGCTCAGGGAAAATCCACGCACGGTGTGGACCCGTTTTTGTGGCGCATCGCCGAAATCCACGGCACCGTCCCTCACCACGATGTTGTAGAACGAAAACCGCTGGGGCTGCGCATGGGGCGCGGCCGTCGCCGAGGATGGTGTCGAGAACTTTTTCAGCAGGTCATCGAAGTCGGTCTGCCCAGCCGACGTGCGCGACAGACGCAATGTGGGTCCATCGATCTGCAGCGCGTCGATCACCGGCGCCAGATGCCAAAGGGACTGCAGTTCTGCATCTATATAGAGGCGCTGAATTTCTAACTGGGGCTCCTTTTCCGAAGTGTCTGCAGCCATCCTCAGATCCCGCAGTTCCAGCTCCAGGGTCCATGGCTTGAAATCGATCTTCCCGACAGACAGTTCTCGCCCCAATTGCTCGGACACCTTGGTGTGCAGCACGTAGCGCAGCACGGTCGGAACCACGGCCCAGGCCAGCGCCCAGAATCCCAGCCAAGCCAGCAACGTCCACGCCACGCGGCGCACCCACGGGTTTTTGATGATCGAAAGCGCTTGCAGGGGCACGTCAGAGTCCGGTTTTCATTGCACAGATCATGGGATTCGAGCAGAAATCGGCCGGGTCAACATGTAACCAGTCGCAAAAAAGAAAGCCCGGTGGGATCTGTCGATCCGCACCGGGCTTGACGGCTGACACAACGGTCTTTTGCCATCATTTGCACCCTGGAGCTTGAACGTCCACGGGGCAGGAGGCAAGGTATTGCCTCCGGGGTCTGCCTTGGAAGTTTGACCAGTCACCTTCAGTGCACTGCATGCGTCTGGAGGGCGGCTCCGCTTCGTCCGGCGATGCCTGAATCACTCAGGCAAGGCCACTTTAGCCAAGTTGGCGGGCCACCACAAGCTGGATTTTCAATCGCCCTCCATGCCTCGATTGCATTCATCACAGTGGGGCTGCAGAAGCGGTAACGATGCCTCATGCAAGAGTGCCGATGCACCCTATAAACCTGTGTTTCCTACCAGATTTTTAAGATCGAATTGATCTAACGATCGGTTTTGTTAGTATTGACTCTGTATTAAGAGCCCTCCTAGAATCCGCGAGCCCTGAAAAACGGGGTTGACGATCTTCCATCCGCTGCCGATCCCGGCTAAGTCAGTTCGGTCATTGAACGCTCTCCGGAGGCAATGCGAACCTGATGGCGTACCAATCCAGGCGAGATGCCTGGCACGGCCTGGCCCCTTGTGGGCCACCTTGCTCAGGCCTCGACTCAGAAAGGAAAAGCTACATGACAGCGTTAGGAACAGTGGTCGCCGGAGTGCGAACGTTCGCATCCGATGTGATCGACGGTTTTCTTGAAATCACCCACAGCAGCTTCGCCCTCCTTGGCCTGGCTGTCGCTTTTGCCGTCATCACTTTGACCGCGCGTCCCGACCTGCGCCAGACCGGAGAAGAAAAGCTGATGGGCTGGCTGCAAGCCCGCCAGGTCGCGGTCATGGGCACGCCCATCGAGCCGGAAGCCAGCGAGCGCGCCACGGCGAGCAATCCGAAGGAACTGCCCAAGGAGCAGGCAGCCGTCACCTACTGGCTCAGCAAGAAGTACCGTGTGGCGCCGGAGCCTTTGGCAGTGCTGGTGGCCGAAGCCTATGAAATCGGCGGCAAGACCAAGCTGGACCCCACATTGATCCTGTCGATCATGGCCGTGGAATCGAGCTTCAACCCCTTCGCCCAGAGCGCGGTGGGCGCCCAGGGCCTGATGCAGGTCATGACGAACGTGCACACCGACAAGTACCAGAATTTCGGTGGCCACTTCGCGGCCTTCGATCCGGTGAGCAACCTGCGCGTGGGCGTGAAGGTGCTGCAGGAATGCATCACCCGCGCCGGGTCCCTCGAAGGCGGCTTGCGCTACTACGTCGGCGCGGCCAATCTGCCCGACGATGGCGGGTACGCCGCCAAGGTGCTGGCCGAGCACTTCCGCCTGCGCCAGGTAGCCAGCGGCCGCTCGGTGCCCTTGCAACCGCCGGCTCCCGCCACGCCGGCTGCCCCGCCGATGCTCTCCACGCAAGCGCCGGCACAGACCGTTCCCGCCAAGGCGGCCGCCGAAGCGGAAGCCCCCAAGGCCAGCGCCGACAAGGTGGCGCTTCTCTCCGACCTTTGAACCGACGGTGCCCGACTTGGGGCATCGATTCACATCCTCGGGCGCCAGGCCCGGTGCGGTCAGCTACACTCGCGGGGTACGCAACTGGCGATAGGCGCGGCACTCCACTGCCGCCGCTGACGTGGAAACCGACAGGGGTTCACCCCCTGTGAACCACTGGGGAGCGTGCCGCACGGGCTGAAAGGCCTGCTGTGTTCCGCCGTTCGCCTGGGCAGCCCTTGTTTCAAGGGACACCAGTTCATAGGACTGCCAACATGTACCAACGCAATATCCTCGTCAGCCAGGCCGACCCTGAAATCTGGGCCGCCATCCAGGCCGAAAACGTTCGCCAGGAACAGCACATCGAGCTGATCGCCAGCGAAAACTACGCATCCCCCGCCGTCATGGCCGCCCAGGGCTCGCAGCTCACCAATAAGTACGCCGAAGGGTATCCCGGCAAGCGCTACTACGGCGGCTGCGAGAACGTAGACGTGGTCGAGCAACTGGCCATCGACCGCGTGAAGAAGCTCTTCGGTGCCGAAGCCGCCAACGTGCAGCCCAACTCCGGCTCGCAGGCCAACCAGGCCGTGCTGCTGGCCTTCCTCAAGCCCGGCGACACCATCCTCGGCATGAGCCTGGCCGAAGGCGGCCACCTGACGCACGGCATGCCGCTGAACATGAGCGGCAAGTGGTTCAACATCGTCTCGTACGGCCTCAACGACAAGGA
Source organism: Acidovorax sp. BLS4 (assembly GCF_032929295.1). Lineage (NCBI taxonomy): Bacteria > Pseudomonadati > Pseudomonadota > Betaproteobacteria > Burkholderiales > Comamonadaceae > Acidovorax > Acidovorax sp. BLS4. Next base: position 1,143,805 of record NZ_CP136797.1, on the reverse strand, counting down.
AGAGATTGACTACGACGCGCTCGAAGCCAAGGCCCGTGAACACAAGCCCAAGCTGATCATCGCCGGCGCATCGGCCTATTCTCTGCGCATCGACTTCGAGCGCTTCGCAAAGATCGCCAAGGAAATCGGCGCGATCTTCTGGGTGGACATCGCCCACTACGCCGGCCTCGTGGTCGCGGGCCAGTACCCCAACCCCGTGCCCCATGCCGACGTGGTCACCTCCACCACGCACAAGAGCCTGCGCGGCCCGCGCGGCGGCATCATCCTGATGAAGTCCGAGCACGAGAAGGCCATCAACAGCGCCATCTTCCCCGGCCTGCAGGGCGGCCCGCTGGAACACGTGATCGCCGCCAAGGCCGTGGCTTTCAAGGAAGCGCTGGAGCCGGGCTTCAAGGCCTACCAGGAACAGGTCGCCAAGAACGCCAAGGTGTTCGCCGAGACGCTGATCGAGCGCGGCCTGCGCATCGTGAGCGGCCGCACCGAGAGCCACGTGATGCTGGTGGACCTGCGCGCCAAGGGCATCACCGGCAAGGAAGCCGAAGCCGCCCTGGGCAACGCCCACATCACCATCAACAAGAACTCGATCCCCAACGACCCTGAGAAGCCGATGGTGACCAGCGGCATCCGCGTGGGCACGCCGGCCATCACGACGCGGGGCTTCAAGGAAGAGGAAACGCGCCTCACTGCCAATCTCCTGGCCGATGTGCTGGACAACCCGCGCGACGAGGCCAACCTGGCTGCGGTGCGGGCCAAGGTGCACGCGCTGACCTCGCGCTTTCCCGTCTACGGCTGATCCATGCCCCGCTCTCCGCTCAGCGCCGCCTGCCCTGGCCCAACCGGGGCAGAACGGGCGCTGGCGCCAGCCTCGGCCCGCTCGGCGGCCCTTCTCCGCCGGCATGATGGGAGGGCCTTCCGATGAAGTGCCCTTTCTGCAGCCACCCCGAAACGCAGGTGGTGGAAACGCGGGTGGCCGAGGACGGGGATTTCGTGCGCCGCCGCCGCCAGTGCGGCGCGTGCGACAAGCGCTTCACCACCTACGAGCGGCCGGAAGTGAACTTTCCGTCCATCGTGAAGAAGGACGGCCGGCGCATCGAATACGAGCGGGCCAAACTGCTGGCCTCGTTCAACCTGGCGCTGCGCAAGCGCCCGGTCAGCACGGTGCAGATCGACAGCGCCATCGAGCGCATCGAGGAAACGCTGCTCAACCTGGGGCAGCGCGAAGTGCCTTCCAGCCAGATCGGCGAGTGGGTGATGCGCGAGCTCAAGAAGCTGGACAAAGTGGCCTACATCCGCTTTGCCAGCGTGTACCGCAGCTTCGAGGACATCGACGACTTCCGCGCGCTCGTGGACGAAGTGCGCAAGTAGGAATCGATGGCCTGGGGTCTTTCGGCCCCTCACCGCATGACTACCATGCGGCGGTAGCTATCGATTTAATAGCAAACCAAAAACGGCGCGCTGTCTGACAAGGCAGGCGGACACGTGGCCGCCTCTGCGTTCTAAACTGGGCCGCTTCGTCCGCCGGAGCGGTCTGCGTGCCCGGCGTCCTCGCTACGACCCGCGTCCGCCGCCCTCGCTCCATGGAATCCCAGCCGCCGATTTCCAACCATTTCACTTCGCCCGCATCCGCTGCCCAGACCCTCAGCGGGCCTGCCTACCGCCACACCTGGCAATTCTTTCGCGCCGGTGGCGTGGACCAGGTCACCATCCGCACCGGCGCCGACATCGCCCACCTGGCCGAGCTGGACCAGAAACTCTGGGTGGCCCTGGCCTGCCCCACGCGCGGCATCGAGTTCGACCCACGCACGCTGGACCTGATCGACACCGACAAGGACGGGCGCATCCGCCCGCCAGAACTGCTGGCGGCCTGCGCCTGGGCCTGTGCCCGGCTGGGCGACCCCGACCTGCTGGCCCGGCCGGCCGATGCACTGGATCTGGAGGCCATCGACGCCACCACGGACGAGGGTGCCGCGCTGGTGGCGCAGGCGCGGCGAATCCTCGCGCTGGCCGACCAGCCCGAGGCCACCACCATCACGCTGGCCCAGGTGCTGGAACGCAGCGAACAGCTGAGCGCCATGCGCTTCAACGGCGATGGCGCGATCACGCCGGACACGGCGCAGGACGACACCCCGGCGCGGGAGGCCATCGAGCAGATCATCGCCACGCACGGCAGCGTGCCCATCGAGCAGAAACCCGTGAAAGGCGTCGCCCAGGAGGCCCTGAACGGGGTGGACCGCGCGCATGCCGAGGCCTTCTTTGCCGAGGTGGCGAAATGGCACGGCTGGTCGGCCCAGGCCAATGACCGCACCGCCGGACTGGCGCTCGGCGATCGCACGCTCGCCGCCACGCAGGCGATGAACGCGGTGCGGCACAAGATCGACGATTTCTTCGCGCGGTCCCGGCTCGCTGCCTACGATCCGCGCGCGGCGGCGGCACTCAACCCCACACAGGAGGAATACGCCGCGATGGCGGGGGTCGATCTGGATGCATCGTCCCCCGCGGTGGCCGCCCTGCCCCTGGCGCCCATCACGCCCCATGGCGCCCTGCCCCTGGCGCGCGGCACCAATCCCGCCTGGGCACAGGCCCTGCAGACCTTCCGGGAGCAAGCGGTGGAGCCGCTGCTCGGCCGCCCCGCCGAGGCGCTGGCCGAAAAAGAATGGGAGCAGGTGCAGAAGGCCCTGGCCCCCTGCCAGCAATGGCTGGCCGACAAGCCGGCCACCCGGCTGGATGCGCTCAAGGACGATGCCATCCGCCAGTTGCACGAGAGCGGCGTGCGCGAGCGCGTGATGGCCCTGATCGAGCAGGACGAGGCCGAGAAGGCGCACAACACGCAGATGCTGGACCTCGAGAAGCTGCTGCGCTTTCGGCGCGACCTGCTCTTGCTGCTGAACAACTTCGTCTCGTTCTCGGCGTTCTACCAGCGCGAAGGCGCGATCTTCCAGGCCGGCACGCTGTACCTGGACGCACGCAGCTGCGACCTGACCGTGCAGGTGGCGGATGCGGGCAAGCACGCCAAGCTCGCCGGGCTGGCCAAGACCTACCTGGCCTACTGCGACTGCACGCGCAAGGGACAGAAGATGACCATCGTGGCGGCGTTCACGGCGGGCGACGTGGACTTTCTGTTCGTGGGGCGCAACGGCGTCTTCTACGACCGGCAGGGCCAGGACTGGGACGCCACCATCACCAAGCTCATCGAGAACCCGACCAGCATCGCGCAGGCGTTCTTCTCGCCCTACAAGAAATTCCTGCGGATGATCGAGGAGCAGGTGGCTAAGCGGGCCTCGGCCAGCGATGCGCGGGTGGAAAAGTCCCTGGGCGCCACGGCCGGGCAATTGGCCAACACGCCGCTCAAGGCTGGCGGCACCACGTCCGCCGCCTCCACCGTGGTGGAGCCCGGGCGCCGCACCGACGTGGGCACGGTGGCGGCGATCGGTGTGGCGTTGGGCAGCATCAGCGCGGTGCTGGTGGGCATCTTCGGCAAGTTCGTGGACCTGGGGGTGTGGATTCCGCTGGCGCTCGTCGGCATCGTGCTGGCCATTTCCGGGCCGAGCATGCTGATCGCGTGGCTCAAGCTGCGCCAGCGCAGCCTGGGGCCGATCCTGGACGCGAGCGGCTGGGCCATCAATGGCCGCATGCGCATCAACACGCGGCTGGGGGGCTCGCTGTCGCAGACGGCGCACGTGCCCGCCAACGCACGCCGGTTGCTGGACGATCCGTTCGCCGAATCGCGCCGGCCGGTGTGGCTGGCGGCGGGGGGATTGCTGGTCGTCGCCGTGCTGGCGGTGGCCGCCTGGCGCTGGTACCGGCTGGAGCATGCGCCGGCACCGGTCCCTGTCGCCGCCCCCGTTGCCACCACGGGCAGTGCACCGGCCACGGCAACCCCCGGTGCACCGGCGGCGTCGGTGCCTGTGGCGCCCCCCGTGCCTGCCTCGGCCGCGCGCTGAGGCGCGGGCGGCCCGAGGGCCCCGGGCTCAGAGAAACGATGCCTGGATCGGCGGCACGGGTGGCTCGACGTCGCCGCACTGCCCGCGGTGGCGCAGGGCATGGTCCATCACGACCAGCGCCAGCAGGGCCTCGGCGATGGGTGCGGCGCGGATGCCCACGCAGGGGTCGTGCCGGCCCTTGGTGATGACCTCGGTGCTCTGGCCGTGCACGTCGATGGATTCGCGCGGGCTGATGATGGAACTGGTGGGCTTGATGGCCAGCGACACCTCGATGTCCTGCCCCGTGCTGATGCCGCCGAGCACACCGCCGGCGTTGTTGCTGGCAAAGCCCCGGGGCGTGAGCGAATCGCCGTGCGTGGTGCCGCGCTGCGCCACGCTGGCAAAGCCCGCGCCGATCTCCACGCCCTTGACGGCATTGAGCCCCATCATGGCGTGGGCGATGTCGGCATCCAGCTTGTCGTACAGCGGCTCGCCCAGGCCGACCGGCACGCCCGTGGCCTGCACGCGGATGCGCGCGCCGCACGAATCGCCCGACTTGCGCAGCGCGTCCATGTAGTCCTCGTACGCGGACACGTCGGCGACCGGCGCGAAGAACGGGTTCTGGGGCACGTGGTCCCAGCTTTCGAACGGAATGGCCAGCTCGCCGACCTGCGTCATGCAGGCGCGAAACCGCACGCCGTATTTCTCGGACAGCCACTTCTTGGCGACCGCGCCGGCCGCCACCGTGGGGGCGGTGAGCCGCGCCGACGAACGCCCGCCACCGCGCGGGTCGCGGATGCCGAACTTGTGCCAGTAGGTGTAGTCGGCGTGGCCAGGGCGAAAGCTCTCGGCGATGTTGGAGTAATCCTTGCTGCGCTGGTCGGTGTTGCGGATCAGCAGGGCGATGGGCGTGCCGGTGGTCTTGCCTTCGTACACGCCGGAGAGGATCTCGACCGCATCGGCCTCATTGCGCTGGGTGACGTGGCGGCTGGTGCCGGGGCGGCGGCGGTCCAGGTCGGCCTGGATGTCCGCCTCGGACAACGGCATGCCGGGGGGGCAGCCGTCGATCACGCAGCCGATGGCCGGGCCGTGGGATTCACCGAAGTTGGTGACTGCGAATAGGGTGCCGAGTGTGTTGCCGCTCATGGGGCGCGATTATCACCGAGCCTTGCGGCCCGGCCCGGTCCATCCCACCTCGCGCCGAATGCTATCAAAAACATAGCAACCCAGGCAATTGATACCCCGGCATGGGGCCGGTTGGGCTTGAAGGGAGCGATCAGACCGCCGGGCGGGCGTCTTCCTCGGGCCAGTCGCGGATGTAGGCCTTGAGCATCTTGTTCTCGAAGTTCTGGGCATCCACGACGGCCTTGGCGACGTCGTAGAAGCTGATCACGCCCATGAGCATCTTCTTGTCCATCACCGGCATGTAGCGGGCATGGCGATTGAGCATCATGCGGCGCACCTCGTCCATGTCGGTCTCGAGCGTGCAGGTGAGCGGGGCGTCGTCCATGGCCGTGCGCACGAGCAGGGTGCCGACCGAACCGCCGTTCTTCACCACGGCCTGGATCACTTCGCGGAAGGTGAGCATGCCCACCAGGTCACCCAGGTCCATGACCACGAGCGAGCCGATGTCCTTTTCGGACATGATTTCAGCGGCCTGGGACAGCGGCTCGTCGGCGTTGACGGTGTAGAGGGTGTTGCCTTTGACGCGAAGGATGTCGCTGACTTTCATGGGGGAGGTCTCCGTGGTGCGCGCCAGGGCGCTGCTGGCTGAATCCTGCGCAATATAGCCCACAATGCGGCGCTTACCCCCCTACAGAGGAGACACGGATGCCCGGTTACTCAGACCCTGGCTTCGACACACTGGCGCTGCACGCGGGCGCCTCGCCCGACCCGGCCACCGGGGCGCGCGCCGTTCCCATCCACCTCACGACGTCGTTCGTGTTCGAGTCGAGCGACCACGCGGCCGCGCTGTTCAACCTGGAACGTCCGGGCCACGTGTACAGCCGCATCAGCAACCCCACCAACGCCGTGCTGGAGCAGCGCGTGGCCGCCCTGGAAGGCGGCGTGGGCGCCATCGCGGTGGCCAGCGGCCAGGCCGCGCTGCACCTGGCGATCTGCACGCTGATGGGCGCGGGCGGCCACATCGTGGCCAGCACCGCGCTGTATGGCGGATCGCAGAACCTGCTGCACTACACGCTGGCACGCTTCGGCATCGAGACCACCTTCGTCGCCCCGGGCGACATCGACGGCTGGCGCGCCGCGGCGCGGCCCAACACCCGCCTGTTCTTCGGCGAGACCGTGGGCAACCCAGGCCTGGACGTGCTGGACATTCCCACGGTGAGCGCCATCGCGCACGAGGCCGGCGTGCCGCTGCTGGTGGACTCCACCCTCACCTCGCCGTGGCTCATGCGGCCCTTCGAGCACGGTGCGGACCTGGTGTACCACTCGGCCACCAAGTTCCTGTCGGGCCACGGGACCGTGATCGGCGGGATCGTGGTGGACGGCGGCAGCTTCGACTGGGAGGGCCCGCGCACCGCGGGGCGCTTCGCCGAACTGACGCAGCCCTACGACGGCTTTCACAACATGGTGTTCACCGAGGAAAGCACCGTGGGCGCCTTCCTGCTGCGCGCACGGCGCGAAGGCCTGCGCGACTTCGGCGCGTGCATGAGCCCGCACACGGCCTGGCTGATCCTGCAGGGCATCGAGACGCTGCCGCTGCGCATGGAGCGCCACATGCGCAATACGCAGAAGGTGGTGGAGTTCCTGGCCAGCCACCCCTTCATCTCGCGCGTGGGGCACCCGATGCTCGATTCGCACCCCAGCCACGCGCTGGCGCAAAAGCTGCTGCCGCGCGGCGCGGGATCAGTGTTCAGCTTCGACCTGAAGGGCAACCGCGCGCAGGGCAAGAAGTTCATCGAGACGCTGAAGGTCTTCAGCCACCTGGCCAACGTGGGCGACTGCCGCAGCCTGGTGATCCACCCGGCCAGCACCACGCACTTTCGCATGAGCGACGAGGCGCTCGCCCAGGCCGGCATCTCGCAGGGCACGATCCGCCTGTCGATCGGCCTGGAAGACGCGGACGACCTCATCGACGACCTGCAGCGCGCGCTGAAAGCCGCAGAAAAGGCAGGTGCGTGATGCGCATCACCGTCAACGGCCACGGCACCTATTGCTACACCGGCGGCAAGGCGTTCGACGCGGCCAAGCCGACCGTCGTCTTCATCCACGGCGTGCTCAACGACCACAGCGTGTGGGCGCTGCAAAGCCGCTATTTCGCCAACCACGGCTGGAACGTGCTGGCGGTGGACCTGCCGGGCCACTGCCGCAGCGGGGGCGATGCGCCCGAAAGCGTCGAGCAGGCGGCCGGCTTCATCGCCGCGCTCCTGGATGCGGCCGGCGTGGCCCGCGCCGCGCTGGTGGGGCACAGCTGGGGATCGCTGATCGCGCTGGAGGCCGCCGCCCGCCTGCAGGACCGCATCACGCACCTGGTGCTGGTGGGCACCGCCTACCCGATGAAGGTGTCCCCCGCCCTCATCGAGTCGGCCCTGAACACGCCCGAGAAGGCGCTGCGCATGGTGAACGTGTTCTCGCGCAGCACGCTGGCCTCGCCCTCGGGCGCGGGCTTCTGGGCCTACGGCGCGGGCATGGCCCTGGGCCGCCGCGTGCTGCGCAGCAATCCGGCCGTGAACGTGTTCCACCGCGGCTTTCTGGCCTGCGACCGCTATGCGGGCGGCGAGGCGGCCATCGCGCGGATCACCTGTCCGGTGCTGTTCGCCCTGGGCGCGCAGGATCAGATGACGAACCCGAAGGCGGCGCAGGGCCTGATCGCGGCGGCGCGCGCGGCCGGCAAGGCGGTGCAGGTGGCGAGCCTGCCGGTCGGCCACCACCAGATGACGGAGGCGCCGGACGCCACGTTGTTCGCGATCCGGGACTTCCTGGCGGCCTAGCGGTTTTACGAACGGCCCGTGGACGTGCCCACCGTGCGCACGACCCTCAGCACCAGGTTGCGCGCACTGTCTTCCTCCGAGCTGATCACGAGCCAGCGCCCCGCGCCGTCCTGGAGCACCTCGCGCGGCTCTGCACTGGTCGGCGGGTCCTGAATGGAAGTCGCCACGTTGGTGTCATTGTTGGCCAGTGCACCGTTGCCCGTCAGGCTCGTCCACACCGCACGGAACCGGCGTGCAGTGGTGCCCGCTGCCGCGCCTTCCTCGATGGCGCCGAAGGCCTTCATGCTTTCGTCGCTCTGGACGAAGAAGGACTTGAGGCGATAGTTGGCAGGAAGCACCACGCGCTCGATGCCTTGGTCGCCAAAGGACGTGTCGAGCGCGCCATTGGCACTGAACTTGGCGACGCTGAGCTGGCAGTCGCTGCCCGCGCAGGTTCTGGCGGCGACGACAAATCCGCCATCGGGATGGGGCGCGAGTTGGTATTCCTTCAACTCCGCCCCGAAGGACGTCCAGCCACCGGACGTCTGCGCCTGCGTCCCGCCCGCGTGCACCGCGACGCAAAGCCCGGGGTCGGATCGGGGGTCTGCGTAGATCCGGCCACCCAGTTGGCCTGCGGTGACGATGCTGCCGTTGCGCAGCGCCAGCACCGCCGCGCCGCTGGCCTCGCAGGGCGCAGGCGGCTGCGATGCCGTCGGTTGATTGAACGCGGCATCGGGGATTCCGTCCGCAGACAGGCGGCGCAAAGAGCGGCCGAACACTTGCACGATGGGGCGGTCGTTGGACGTCAGCAGAACGGGTTTCTGATCGGGCTGGATCGCCAGCGCGAGGGTGTTGAGATTGGTGGAGACGAATCCCTCCGCAACGCCCTGGGTGCCGAACGTGCTGTCGACCGCCCCGTTCGCGGTGAGGCCGACCACGGTGTGGTGCCATGTGCCGGGCTCCCCGGACGCCGTCAGGCACCGGGTCTGGTAGGAGGGTGAGAAACACGGCTCGTGCGCCTGAACCGCCACCAGGATTCTGCCGTCGGCCTGGAGTCGAACATCGCCGAGCGACTCGTATCCCTTGACGGAAAACCGTGCTTCGCCGTTTTGGCCGAAGCCCCTGTCGACATGTCCGTCGGCGCCCATCCGGACGACAAAGGTCTGCGTGGCGGGCAGCGATCCGAAACCCGAAGGGGCTGCGGGGACCGCGACCCTGCTGCCCGCAATCAGCAGCCTGCCATCCGGCTGCACGCCCAGGCTGGCGAAGGACGGCGTGCCGAGCGGGAAGGTGGCCACCCCGGCTTCGCCGTACGTGGTGTCGACCTTCAGGGCATCGGACAGAGTGACCGTGGTGGATCCCGAGCCGCCGCCACAGGCCGTCAACCCGAATGCCACCAGGCAACTCGCCAGCCAGACGTCGTGTGTCGGTCGTTGAAAAATACGCCCCGTATCGAGTCGATGCATGCCAAACCCCTCCGTTGATTGAAAACCCTTGCCGGACATTCTGCATGGCTGGTCGCTGGGTTTCACTCCGCGGGCTTGCGTTGTGTGGGATGGCGTAACACCCGCCGAAAGATCTGCGATAGATTCCGCCATTCCGAACAACACCCCCGGTACGGAAAAATGGGGAGGGAGGCAACCGATGCGTGAGTTTCTGATGTGGGAAAACGAACCGGTGGCCGTGCCCGCGTTCCGGTCGATCGCGATCGTGGAGGGCACGATCCACGCCCCGACCATCGCCCCGCACCTTCGCAAGCTCTACGCCCAGTTCGAAGCGCGCTTCGGCACGTCGGCGAACGAAACCTCGTACCACTTTCCCGGCTACAAGGGCAAGATCCGCCCGGCGACGCCGCGCATCCTGAACGACGGCCGCGCCTATCTCGCCCGGGACGGCGGAACCCCGTATGGCGAGGGCCTGCGCCGCTACGGCCACGCGCTCGCCGACTTCCCGCACCCCGGCTTGCCGTTCTTCGGCATCGAGCAGCGCAGCGACCGTTTCTTTCTGGAGACCGCGATACCGCAAGACTCGCCCCATTGGCACGGCTTCGCGCAGGAAGTCAGCGCGACCTTGATGGAACTGCCCACCATCAGCGGCACGATGGGCATGGGACGATTTCTCCCACCCCACAAAAGCAGCCTCAGGTTCCTGTTGAGCGCCGATCCGGAGCGCCATCGGGCCGCGTTCAGCACCGACGCCGACATGGTGGAGCCCGCGCTTCGCAGGGAAGGTTCACCGCATCGGTGGAAGGCGGGGGAAGAAGCCGGTATTGCCGATGTGGGCTGGCGAACGTTCATCGGCCGCGAATACTGGGACCGGATCGAACCCGCCCTGGCTGCGCTGGCCCGCGACCCCGACATCGCGATCGAGCGATCCCCCCACCTTCTCTCGATCACGGCCGGCGATCGCCCGATCTGGGGCGCGCCCGACGAAACCGATGCGTTGCGGCCGTTTCGAACGGTCGCCCGCGCGCTCGAGCCCGTCCGCCAGCCCCTCAGCGCCGCCCGGGCCTTCTGGTTCGGTGGCGGGGCCACCGACGATCATGATGATCGGGTCGCGGCGTACCTCGCCCGTTTGGAGCAGGCGTAGTGTTCCGCCCGCCGCACAGGCGCTTTCATGCTGCGCACTGCCATTTCGATTGAAAAGCGCTCCATGCCCTAGTACTCATTGCCCTTGCCGCTATTGATTTAATAGCACTTCAGCAATCATCCCCCGTGCGGATGTCAGCACGGAAAAGCCATCGGGCCTACACGCCACTCCTATGCGCAGCCTCGCATCGGTGCCTGGTTGGTCGGTTAGCGGCGGATCCACACCCTTGCCGCCAGGGCCCCGGGCGTTCATGCGCCCAAGGCCGAGCGCGCGGCCGTCACGCCAGCAGCCGGCACAGTTCGGTGAGATCGGGCACCGTGGCGTGCGGCTCGCCGTCGTGCGGCCAGGCCGCCTCGGCGCGGTTGATCCACACCGCCTGCATGCCCGCGCCCAGGGCACCGTGCGCGTCCAGCGTGGCATCGTCGCCCACGTGCAGCACGCTGGCGGCCGGCACGCCCAGGGCCTCGGCGGCCGCATGGAAGATGCGCGGATCGGGCTTGGCGATGCCGAACTCGCGTGCGCTGATGCGGGCCTGGAAATAGGCGCCGATGCCGATCAGGTCCAGGTTGGCATTGCCGTTGGACAGGGCCGCCAGGGGATAGCGCACGGCCAGGAATTCCAGCGCCGCGATGGCGTCGTCGTACAGCTGCACGCGCTGGCGCTCCGCGAAGAAGGCATCGAAGGCGCCGTCGGTCAGCGCGGTGTCGTCGCCTACCTGCCGCAGCGCGGCGCGGATGCTCTCGCGGCGCAGGGCGCTCAGGTCGTGGGACAGCTGCGGATGCGCCTGCACGACCTGGCTGCGCAGCACGGCGGCGGCTTCGGGGTCGCTCAGGAGCGCGGCGGTGGCGGGCGCCCGGTCCTGCAACCAGGCGCACAGGACGGCCTGTGCGCGGGCGATGGTGGGCCAGATGGGCCAGAGCGTGTCGTCCAGGTCGAGGGTGACGGCACGGATGCGTTGGGTGTCGAGCATGCGGGGAGGATAGCGCAGGGGTTTCGTGCGCGGCCCGCCGAAAGGGTGCGTGGCCTTTGCCACAATGCGGGCATGCCCTCCCCCACCTCCGCGCCCTCGTCGCCGGCCCCCCTGTCCGGCGCCCTGCCCCCCCTCCCCCCTGCCGCCGCGCAATCCGCCGCCGGCCTGTCCCGCGCCGCCGTGCTGCTGTGCAACCTGGGCACCCCCGAGGCGCCCACCGCGCCGGCGCTGCGCCGCTACCTGGCGCAGTTCCTGGGCGATCCGCGCGTGGTCGAGATTCCCCGCGTGGCCTGGCTGCCCATCCTGTACGGGATCATCCTGCGCATCCGCCCCGCCAAATCCGCCGCCAAGTACGCGAGCGTGTGGATGCCGGAAGGCTCCCCGCTGGCCGTGTGGACGGCCAAGCAGGCCACGCTGCTGCGCGGCTGGCTGGGCGAGGCGGGCCTGGGCGTGCGCGTGCGCCATGCGATGCGCTATGGGCAGCCGTCGATCGCCTCGCAGCTCGATGCCCTGCAGGCCGAAGGCGTCGAGCGCGTGCTGGTGCTGCCGCTGTATCCGCAGTATTCGTCCACCACCACGGCCAGCGTGGTGGACGACGTGCAGGCCTGGACGCGCAGGCAGCGGCGGCTGCTGGAGTTTCGCTTCGTGAACAGCTACCACGCGCACCCGGGCTACATCCAGGCCCTGGCGCAGAGCGTGCGCGCGCACTGGAAGCGCGAGGGTGGCCGGGCCGAGCAACTGGTGATGAGCTTTCACGGCATTCCCGCGCGCAACGTGCAGCTGGGCGACCCCTATCAGCAGGAATGCCTGACCACCGCCACGCTGGTGGCGCAGGCCCTGGGCCTCTCGCCCGAGCAGTACCGGGTGACCTTCCAGTCGCGGTTCGGCAAGGCCCGCTGGCTGGAGCCCTACACCGAGCCCACGCTGATCCAGATGGCCCAGTCCGGCACGCGCAGCGTGGACGTGATGTGCCCGGGTTTTCCCTGCGACTGCCTGGAAACCCTGGAGGAAATCAACCAGGAAGCGCGCGAGGCATTCCTGCACGCGGGCGGCCAGGCGTTCCGCTACATCCCCTGCATGAACGACGACAACGCCTGGATCACCGGCCTCAGCCAGATCGCCCAGCAGCACCTGCAGGGCTGGGACCGGCACTGAGGCACGCCGAGCACGGACGGCCCGCCATGCAGATTTCCGCCCCTTCCGCCACCCGCACGCTGTGGTTCACCGGCCTGTCGGGCGCGGGCAAGACGACGCTGGCGCAGGCTTTCGCCAGCCGGCTCCAGGCCCGCGGCATCGCCTGCACGGTGCTGGACGGCGATGTGCTGCGCGGCGGCCTGAACGCCTCGCTCGGGTTCAGCGCCGCCGACCGCAGCGAGAACATCCGCCGCACGGCCGAGGTGGCGCGCCTGTTCAACGAGGCCGGACTGTGGGTGGTCGCCGCCCTGATCTCGCCCCAGGAGAGCGACCGCCAGCGGATGCGCCAGATCGTGGGCGAGGACCGCTGCCGCCTGGTGTGGGTCCGCACGCCCCTGGCCGTGTGCGAGGCCCGGGATCCCAAGGGCCTGTATGCGCGGGCCCGGGCCGGCCAGTTGCCGGGGTTCACCGGCGTGGGCGGGGCCTACGACGAGCCCCGGGATGCGGACTTCGAGATCGATACGGCGGGGGCGTCGGTACAGGCCTGCGTCGAGGCGCTGTGGGCCACGCATGGCCCGCCCCCCACCGCGCAGGGGCCGGCGCGATCCGCCGAGCGCTGAAGGGCCCGGCAACACAGCCCGACAGGCCTGCAGCACAATCAAATCGCCGGCATCATGCTATTGATTCAATAGCAAACCTGTGGCCGCATGCAACACGGGCCACCCGCCACGGGCCGCAGTGCCGCCCCGCTCACTCCGGCACGCTGATCGCGCCGCTGGTCACGGTGATGGCATTGCCGTTCACCGGCGTGGCGGCGATGGGCGGCACGTTGGCCGCCGTGATCGCGGGCGCGCTGCCCGGCTGGCCGCCGCGTGGCACCGTGCGCACCACCTGGCTGGCGGGCAAGGCGGTGCCGTTGGCGAGGTGGTCGTACATGGCGTCGAGCGCACGGTTCAGGTACACGTGCAGCGGGATGTAGCGCGTGTCGTAGCCCGGCAGCACGCCGGTCAGGCCGATGAAGCTGTCGAAATGCTGTGCGTTCGTCACCTCGATGTAGCGCAGGCGGCTGGAGGCGCCTTCCACCCGGCGGTTCAGGGCCGCATAGGGGCGGGAGGTGTGGTTGACCGGCAGCAGGGCGTCCGAGCGGCCGTGCACGATGATGGCGGGCTTGCCGCGCAGGTTGCCGCTGCGGCGGGTTTCGTCCACGCCGGCCTGCAGCCGCTGCGCCGCGTCGTCGGTGCCCGTCACGAGGTTGCGCAGGCACAGCGCGCCGCTCAGGTTCCAGTCGCGCGCGCCGGTGGCGCTCTGCGACAGCACGTCGCGCGTGGCGCCGCCCAGGCTGCGGTTGTTGACGAGCTGCACGCCCGCAGAGGGCGGCACGCCGTTGCCGGTGGCGAACATGTCGGCCAGCGCGGCGGGCGCCAGCGGCGTCACCGCGCCCTGTGCCGTGGTCGCCGCGAAGCTGTAGCCGCACAGGTTGTCCTTCACGCTCGAACGCGAGAGCGCATTGGCGAAGGTGACCGCCACGGCGGGCACGACCTCGAAGCCGGCGAGGGACGGGTACTGCGCCACCGATTCCGCCTCCCAGCCGTAAGCCCGCAGCCGGGCCAGCGCCTGTTCGGCCAGGGCCACGGTGCTGCCGCCGGTGATGAGCCCCTGCGCGCGCAGCGCCTCGCAGCGGTTGGAGGCGATCGGCAGCGACGGGCTGGCGAAGCCCACCGCGAACGTGCTGGCGTACGGGCTGTCGCTGATGGAGGGTGCCAGCGCGGCGCAGGCCTGGTACAGCTGCGCGTAGGTGGTGTAGTCGATGAGGGTGCGGCTGTTCACGGCCACGTCGGTGGTGCCGCGGCGCACGGTGACGCCGGGGTTGGCCGGCAGTTCCACCGCGGGCTCCGACACGGCCACGCCGCCGATCAGGCCCTGCGTGTCCTGCTCGGCCGCGGCGATGGCGGCGGCGCCGCCATTGGAGAGGCTGGAGGCGATGACGATCGTGTTGGACGGCTTGAAGGTGCGCAGCCGCTGCCCACCCGGCGACAGATCGCCGAAGCGTTCGTTGATGACGTAAAAGCCCATCTCCACCGCGCGCAGCGTGGCCAGGCCCCAGTCCTTCTCGGGGTTCTGCCCCGAGTGGGCATGCTTGAACGCGAAGCGGTTGGGCGTGGCGGTGTTGAACGCGGCCAGGTCGGCGGCCGACAGCCCGGCGTTGAACGCGGCGCTGGTGCCGGCCGAGGTGGCCGAGGTGCGGGTGCCGTCGATCAGCGGCACGGTGTCGGCCTGCAGGTCATGCGGGGCCGCGCCCGTGCCCTTGTCGGTGTAGGCCACGGCGCAGCCGCGCTTGAGGCCCCACTCGCCGGTGGACATACCGCCGTAGATGCCGCGCGAGCCCGATGCCGTCGCGGTGATGATGCAGGGCCTGGCGGGGTTGAAGGTGTCGGGCACCTGCACCATCAGCGTGACGTTCTGCCGGCCCGAGCCATCGTCGTAGTAGGCGATGATTTCGGTGCCCGCGATCTTGCCCTCGCCCGCCGTCACGCGGCCCTGCGCATCCACGTTGGGTCCGTAAAGCGTGCCGTAGCCGCCAGCGGCCGTCATGTCCAGCAGCGCGCGGTAATTGGTATAGATGGCGTTGCGGCGCAACTCTGCCGCCGTGGGCTGGGCGCCTTCGTAGCCGGGGGCATCGGGGTCCGCCAGGCCGGTGCGGCCCAGGCCGGCGGTCAGCAGATCGTCGTCCACGCCGTCGTAGGTCGCCTGGCGCAGGCTGGCCAGGTAGGACGGGCGCACGTTGAAATCGAAGTCCACGGTGTTGCCGCCGCCGCCACCGCAGGCGACCAGGAGGGCGGCGGTCAGGGCAGCGAGGGCAATGGCGCGGGGAATAAGCGGTCGCATCGGAAATCTCCTGCAGCGGGGAAACGGAATGAAATTGTCGTGGAGAGTATGCAATGGCGGTGCGGGGCGTTGCCAATGGCGGCATCCACAAGGCGTTGCAATGTTTTCAAGTGCGGATCATGCCACGGTGAGGAATCTCACCCAAAAACAATGCGAACCATTCGCAATATCATTTAACATGCCGCCTTGAAAAACAGCGCCCTGGTGGGGAGCCCCGGGGAGAGCCTCTCCCCGGGGCGCTCGCTGCGCCTCGCTGGCCCTGCGTGGCGGCCCCTGCCGTCGCCACCGCCCCTCCCGATTGCGCCCATGCCACCACCGATCGAACCACCGTCCGACCTCCGCCCGACCCCTGGCGGCTTCTTTCCGCTGTGGGGCTGGCCCATCGCGCTGGGGGTGCTCACCGCCACCGGGCTGCTGAGCGCCCTGGTCAGCGATGGCTGGGGAGACGTCTGGTCCTGGGTGGCGCTGGGGGTGCCGGTGGCCGCCATGGCCTGGTTCGGCCTTCGCCGCCGTCCGCCCCCGGCTTGAGCCCGGTCCCGATTTTCCCTGGCCCGATGCACTTGGCTCCTGGACGGACTTGTCCACGCCGCGCCGCCCCTTTCATTCATTCATTCACGCCCTTCCTGACCTTGCCCCTCCCATGCCCATGAACCAGCACACCCCCATCGCCCTGGCCGTCGCACTGGCCCTCGCCACGTTCGGGCTCCAGGCCAATGCCCAGGCCACGGCCACCTCGGCGGATGCCCCCACCCTGCCCACGGTGACGGTGGGCGCCAGCGCGGACGCATCGGCGCAGGGCCTGTCGCCCGCCTACCCCGGCGGCCAGGTCGCCCGCGGCGGGCGGGCCGGCATCCTGGGCACGCGCGATGCGATGGAGACGCCTTTCAGCATCACCAGCTACACCAACGAACTGATCCAGGACCGGCAGGCGCGCAGCGTGGGCGAGGTGCTGCAAAACGATGCCGGCGTGCGGCTGGCGCGCGGCTTCGGCAACTTCCAGGAAACGTATTTCATCCGCGGCTTTCTGCTGGATTCGGACGACGTGGCCTACAACGGCCTGTACAGCCTGCTGCCGCGCCAGTACATCGCGACCGAACTCTTCGAGCGCGTGGAGCTGCTGCGCGGCGCCTCGGCGTTCCTGAACGGCGCGGCACCCAACGGCGGCGGCATCGGCGGCGCGATCAACCTGCTGCCCAAGCGAGCGCCCAACGAGCCGCTGTCGCGCGTGACCGTGGGCACGGGCTCGGGCGGGTACGGCCAGGTGTCCACCGACATCGCGCGCCGCTTCGGCCCCGACAACAGCACCGGCATCCGCCTGAATGCAGCCTACCGCGACGGCGACACCGCCGTGGACCATGAAAAGAGCCAGCTGGGCCTGGTCTCCGTGGGCCTGGACTGGCACAGCCGCGACGTGCGCCTGTCGGGCGACATCGGCTGGCAGGACAACAAGCTCAAAGGAACGCGCACCAACGTCACCCTCAACGGCGCGAACGCCAACTTCATTCCCGCCGCGCCGGACGCCTCGGCCAACTTCTCGCAGCCCTGGACGTACTCCAACGAGCGCGACCTGTTCGGCACCTTCCGGGGCGAAGTGGACATCAGCCCCGATGTGACCGCGTGGGGCGCCTGGGGCCTGCGCCGCAGCGAAGAGTCCAACTCGCTGGCCAACCTCAGCGTGAGCAACTCGACCACCGGCGAAGGCAGCACCTACCGCTTCGACAACACCCGCAAGGACCGGGTGAACACGGGCGAGCTGGGCGTGCGCGGCAAGGCCCGCACGGGCAGCGTGGGCCATGAGTGGGTGGCCTCGGCTTCGTACTTCGATGCCGAGAAAGACAACGCCTACGCATTCGACTTTTTGAACACCCGCCCGGGCAGCCTCTATGCCTATACGCCCTACGCACAGCCCGCCTTCAGCGCGAATGCGG
This sequence comes from Acidovorax sp. BLS4, assembly GCF_032929295.1. Taxonomy (NCBI): domain Bacteria; kingdom Pseudomonadati; phylum Pseudomonadota; class Betaproteobacteria; order Burkholderiales; family Comamonadaceae; genus Acidovorax; species Acidovorax sp. BLS4. Next base: position 1,126,449 of record NZ_CP136797.1, on the reverse strand, counting down.
GCTATGGCGGCACGCTCGCCAGCCCCAACCTGACCGGCCGCACCCGCATGACCAGCTTCGCGGTGGGCGACACGATGTCCTTCGTGCAGGACACCGTCCTCGTCACGCTGGGCCTGCGCCACCAGAAGCTCGACGTGGCCGACTATGCCTACGGCACCTCCGCCCTGACCAACCGCTACGAGCAAAGCCGCACCAGCCCCCTGGCGAGCGCCGTGTTCAAGGCCAGCAAGCAGCTGTCGCTGTACGCCAACTATGTCGAGAGCCTGAGCAAGGGCGAAACCGCGCCCGCCACGGCCAACGGCACGCCGGTGGTCAACCGCGGCGAGCAGCTGTCGCCCTACGTCGCCAAGCAAAAGGAGATCGGCCTCAAGTACGACGCTGGCCGGATCGGCGGCTCGCTGGCGCTGTTCAGCACGACCAAGCCGCGCGCCATCGTCAACGCGGCCAACGTGTTCGCCTCGTCCGGCAAGGACCGTCACCAGGGCGTGGAGCTCAACGTGTATGGCGAGGCCACGCGCGGCCTGCGCGTGCTCGGCGGCATGACGTGGCTGGATGCCAAGCAGCGCGAGACCGGCAATGCCGCGCTCAATGGCAACCGCGTGATCGGCGTGCCGCGCCTGCAGGCGAACCTGGGCGCGGAATGGGACGTGCCTGGCGCGCAGGGCCTGGCCCTGGACGCGCGCGTGGTGCGCACCGGCGCCACCTATGCCAACGACGCCAACACCCTGCGCGTGCCCGCCTGGACGCGCCTGGATCTGGGCGTGCGCTACGCCACCGAGTGGAGCGGCCGCCTGGTCACCCTGCGCGCCCGCGTGGACAACGCCACCGACCGCAACTACTGGGCCTCCGCCGGCGGCTACCCGGGCTCCGGCTACCTCGTGGTGGCCGCGCCCCGCACGTTCACGCTGAGCGCCAGCGTGGATTTCTGATCGCGCCGCGACGCACCCATCCATTGCCCCGACCATGCTGACTGCACGCTCCCTCAAGACCTGGACCTGGCTGCACAAGTGGAGCAGCCTGGTCTGCACCGTGTTCATGCTGCTGCTGTGCCTCACAGGCCTGCCGCTGATCTTCCACCACGAGATCGGGCACCTGCTGGGCACCGAGGTGGAAGCCCCGCCCATGCCCGCCGGCACGCCGCACGTCAGCCTGGACCGTGTGCTGGACGTGGCACGTGCACAGCACCCGGACCGGGTGGTGCAGTTCGCCTCGCAGCCCGAGGACAGCACCGACCTGTGGTTCGCCACCCTCACGCCCACGCCCGCCCCCACCGAGGATTTCCGCTCGGCGGCGGTGGATGCGCGCACCGGCGCCCTGCTGGCGCAGCCGCGCTTCGACGAGGGGTTCATGTACGTGATGTTCAAGCTGCACGTGGACCTGTTCGCGGGCCTGGCGGGCAAGCTGTTCCTGGGCTTCATGGGTTTGCTGCTGCTGGTGGCCATCGTCACGGGCGTGGTGCTGTATGCACCCTTCATGCGCAAGCTGCGCTTCGGCGAGGTGCGGCGCGAACGCTCGACGCGCGTGAAGTGGCTCGACCTGCACAACCTGCTGGGCATCGTCACGCTGGTGTGGGCCTTCGTGGTGGGCGGCACCGGCATGATCAACACCTGGGCCGATCTGCTCGTCAAATACTGGCAGTACGACGAACTGAGCGCGCTGCTGGCGCCCTACAACGGCCAGCCGATCACGCCCGTGGCCGAGCGCGCCTCGGTGCAGAAATCGCTGGACGCGGCCCTGGCCCGCGCACCGGGCACCAAGCTGTCGTTCATCGCTTTTCCGGGCACGTCGTTTTCCAGCCCGCACCACCACACGTTCTTCCTGCGCGGCAACGAGCCGCTCACGTCGCGGCTGCTGCAGCCGGTGCTGGTGGATGCCAAGACGGCGGAGGTGACTGCCGCGCCCAAACTGCCCTGGTACCTCGTGGCCCTGTTGGTGTCGCAGCCGCTGCACTTCGGCGACTACGGCGGCATGCCGATGAAGATCCTCTGGGCGCTGCTGGACATCGCCACCATCATCGTGCTGGGCAGCGGGCTCTACCTCTGGCTGGGCCGCAGGGCCGCCAGCCCGGCGACCACTTCCCCCGGAAAAACCGCCAGCGGAGAAGCCGCCCTGGCCTCCCCACTGACGACGGCACGCGCACCGATCAAGCGGTAGCCAGGGCCAGGCGCCGCGCGGCCCACCCGCGCATCAGGCGGGGCACGACCAGCACCGCCACCACGATGACCATCAGCGTGAGCGACATGGGCCGCGTGACGAAGATCGACCAGCTGCCCTCGCCGATCGAGATCGCATTGCGCATCTGCGCTTCGGCCAGGGGCCCGAGGATCATGCCCACGACGACCGGTGCGGTGGGGAAATCGAACCGGCGCATCAGCACGCCCAGCACGCCGATGCCATACAGCAGGAACAGGTCGAACGCGCTCTGGCGCATGCCGTAGGCCCCCACCGTGGCAAAGATCAGGATGCCCGCATACAGCTGGGGCTTCGGAATCTTGAGCAGCTTGACCCACAGGCCCACCATGGGCAGGTTCAGCACCAGCAGCATCACGTTGCCGATGTACAGCGAGGCGATCAGCGCCCACACCAGCGTGGCCGACGTGGTGAACAGCTGCGGGCCGGGGTTGATGCCGTAGTTCTGGAACGCGCCCAGCAGCACGGCCGTCGTGTTGGAGGTCGGGATGCCCAGCGTGAGCAGCGGGATCATCGCCGCCGTCACCGTGGCATTGTTCGCGGCCTCGGGGCCCGCCACGCCTTCGATGGCGCCTTCCTTGCCGAACTCGGCCTTGTCATCGCCCTTGGCCAGCTTCTTCTCGGTGGCGTAGCTCAGGAAGGTCGGGATCTCCGTGCCGCCGGCGGGAATGCAGCCGAACGGCGTGCCGATCAGCGTGCCGCGCAGCCAGGCGGGAATGGAGCGCTTCCAGTCGCGCGCCGTCATGTGCACTCGCCCCATGCGGTTTTGCGTGTCCACCACCCGGCCTTCGTACATGGCGGCATACAGCACCTCGGCCACGGCGAACAGGCCCACGGCCACCAGCACGATGTCGATGCCGTCCAGCAGTTCGGGCTGGCCGGCCGTGTAGCGCGCCGCACCGGAGATCTGGTCCATGCCGACCAGGCCGGCGGCCAGGCCCACGAACAACGCCGTGAGGCCACGCACCGTGCTCTTGCCCAGCACCGCGCTCACGGTGGTGAAGGCCAGCACCATCAGCATGAAATATTCCGGCGGCCCCAGGCGAACGGCGAAGTCGGCCACGTAGGGGGCGAACAGCGTCACCACCACGGTGGCGATGGTGCCGGCGACGAACGAGCCGATGGCCGCCGTGGCCAGCGCCGCACCCGCGCGCCCGCTCTTGGCCATCTTGTTGCCCTCCATGGCCGTGACCATGCTCGCCGTCTCCCCGGGCGTGTTCAGCAGGATGGAGGTGGTCGATCCGCCATACATCGCGCCGTAGTAGATGCCGGCGAAGAAGATCATCGAGGCCGTGACCTCGACCTTGGCCGTGATGGGCAGCAGCATGGCCACCGCGACGGCGGGGCCGATGCCGGGCAGCACACCCACGGCGGTGCCCAGCGCGCAGCCCACCAGGGCCCACAGGAGATTGGCCGGAGTGGCCGCGGTGGCGAAGCCCGCCAGCAATGCGTCGAAGATTTCCATCACAGCCACCCTGTTTGCGTGAGGCCCGGCAGGTTGATCGCCAGGAATTGCGTGAAAGCCCAATAGACCGGCGCCGAGATCAGCGCGCCGGTCAGCACATCCATCGCCCAGGTGCGCGCCGCACCGGCCGACGGCTGACCGGCCGCCCGGCGAAGCCCCTGCACCGCCAGCACGTAGCACAGCGTGCAGCTCAGGATGAAGCCCACCGTGGCGATCAGCGCCGCATTCAGCAGCAATCCGGCCGACACCCAGACGAACGCCACCTTGTTGGCGTGCGCGGCGCCGCCAGGTTCGTCCATGGAGCGAAAGCCGCCCGACAGCGCCTCCCACAGCAGCACCGCGCCGCACAAGGCCAGCACGCCGGCCACCAGCCAGGGCAGGAAGCTCGGACCCACGCCGCCGTAGCCCGCGTTCGAGGGAATGCTCACGGCGCCGAAGGCCAGGCCGCCCGCGATCAGCACCACGGCGGCGCCCACGGCCGCCTGCATGCGCGTGCCGGGCACCGTGCTGGGCCCGGGGTCGGGCTCGGCCAGGGAAGGGGGGGAAGAAGCGATAGGCTCCGACATGCTTGTGTCCTCGTCATCCCCCGGGGCCACCGGCACGGGGTGCATTGATTTCAGCGCTGGGGTTCGGCGGCCGCGCAGGTCACGGCGGTGCGCCACCCGGGCCGGGCGCCGCACCGCGTGGGCAACACCGGGGGTCAGACCATGCCGGCCTTGACCATCGTGGCGCGCAGGCTGGCGAACTCGGCATCGACGAACGCGCCGAACTCATCGCCGGCCAGCCATGCGGGCGTCCAGTCGTTCTTCTCCAGCGACTCGGCCCAGCTCTTGCTCTTGAGCGCCTTGGCCACCATGTCCACCAGGCCCTTGCGCTGCTCGGCCGAGATGCCCGGGGCGGCATACACGCCGCGCCAGTTGCCGATCTCCACGTTGATGCCCTGCTCCTTGAGCGTGGGCACCGAAGAGCCCTTCAGGCGCTGGCCCGAGGTCACCGCCACCGGCACCATCTTCTTGGTGTTGATGTACTCGGCCATCTCGCTGTAGCCGCCACCGCCGATGGTCACGTTGCCGCCCAGGATGGCCGCGATCGCCTCGCCGCCTCCGCGGAACGCCACGTAGTTGATCTTGGCCGGGTCCACACCGGCTTCGCGGGCGATCATCGCCGCGGCGATGTGTTCGGTGGAGCCGCGCGAGCCGCCGCCCCACTTCACGCTGCCAGGGTCCTTCTTGAGCTGGGCGATCACGTCACCCATGGTCTTGAAGGGCGAGCTGGCCGGCAGCACGAACACGTTGTATTCGCTGGTCAGCCGAGCGATCGGCGTGGCCTGCGACAGGTTCACGGGCGGCTTGCCCGTGATGATCCCGCCCACCATCACCGAGCCCATCACCATCAGCGCGTTCGGATCGCCCTTGCTGGAGTTGACGAACTGCGCCAGGCCGATGGCGCCGGCCGCGCCGCCCTTGTTGTCGTAGGTGACGGACGAGGCCACGCCGGCGTCCTGCAGCGCGCGGCCCAGGGCACGGCCCGTGGTGTCCCAGCCGCCGCCGGGGTTGGCCGGCAGCATCATCTTGACGGCGGTGGCAGCGCGGGCCGACAGCGGCAGCGCGCCGGCCGCGGCCAGGGCCGCCAGGGATTTGAGGAAGGTGTCACGGCGCATCGTTGTCTCCTGGATTCATAGTTGTACGAACGGGCTGATGATGCGCGCCGTTCCTGTCAAACGGCTGTCCGCGCGCTCAGGGTAAACACCCATCTTCGGCGCCGCTGCGAGCGGTGCTAAGGTGCCGCGCATGCAACTGCTTCTCGTGGAAGACGACCCGGCCATGCAGGCCACGCTGCAACGCTCCCTGACCCGCCGCGGCATGGAGGTCACGGCCCTTGGCGACGGCCGCGCCGCCCTCGCGCAATGGACCGCGCGTGCCCCGGATGCCGTCGTGCTGGACCTCACCCTGCCCGGCCTCGACGGCCTGCAGGTGCTGCAGCAGGCGCGTGCCAAGGGGCTGCGCACCCCGGTGCTGCTGCTCACCGCACGCGGCACCGTGGGAGACCGCGTGCTGGGCCTGAACGCCGGCGCCGACGACTACCTGCCCAAGCCCTTCGACCTGGACGAACTGGAGGCACGGCTGCGCGCGCTGGTGCGCCGGACCGGCGAGGCACCTGAGGCCAAATCGGCCTCCAGCACAATCAACATCGCGGCAGTGCGCTATGAAAAAGATAGCGGCGCCATCTACCTGGGCAACGAGGTCATGGAGTTCACCCCGCGCGAACTGGCCCTCATGCACGCCCTGCTCGCCCAGCCCGGCCATGCGGTGACCAAGGAGCGCCTGTACGAACTGGTCTTTCCCGGACAGCTCGACGTGCAGTACGAGGCCATTGAGGTCGTCGTCTACCGCCTGCGCAAGAAGCTGGTGGGCACCGGCCTCACGCTCATGACCCTGCGGGGGCTGGGCTACCTGCTCAAGGCCGATGCATGAAGCGCGCCGACGCGCGCCCCCGCACGCGATCGCTGCGCCGGCAACTGCTGGTGGGCATCCTGGTGCCCGCCTCGCTGTTCATCGCCTACAACACCCACAGCCTGTACCGGCAGACACTGGCCTCGCTGCACACCGCCTATGACCGCACGCTGCTCGCCTCGGCCAAGAGCATCAGCGAGCAGATCGACGTGACCGGCTACGACGACGGGGCCCAGCTGCGTGCCATCGTTCCGTACTCTGCGCTGGAGGCTTTCGAGGCAGACAACCAGAGTCGCATGTTCTACCGTGTGTCCAACCTGCATGGCGGCCTCGTATCGGGGTTTGCCGAGTTGCCGTTCTGGCACGGCAGCATTCCTGCCCGCCCGCCCTATGCCGCGCTGGTGGACTTCTACGACGACCAGTTCCGCGGCCGCCCCGTGCGCGTGGCCGTGCTGCTGCAGCCCGTCGCCACGCCCCAGGGCCGCGGCATGGCCGTGATCCAGGTGGCGGAAACGCTGGAGTTGCGCCAGACCCTGGCCCTGCAGATCCTGTGGACCACGCTGGCGCGGCAGGCACTGCTGGTGGTGGCCATCGGCGTCATCGTGGTGCTGGTGGTGCAACAGGCCACGCACCCTGTGCGGCAGCTCAGCGCGCGGCTGCAGAACCGGCCCGAGGACGACCTGCGCCCCATCTCCGCGCCATCCGCGCCGCGCGAACTGCAGCCGCTCATCGACGCCACCAACCACGTCATGCTGCGGTTGTCGTACCTGCTGGCGCACCAGAAACGCTTCGTGCGCGATGCCTCGCACCAGTTGCGCACGCCGCTGGCCGTGCTCAAGACCCAGGTGCAGTCCGCGCTGCGTGGCGACGCGCCCCCGGAGCAGGCGCTGCATGAGATCAGCGACACCGTCGAGCGCGCCACCCAGTTGGCCAACCAGATGCTCGCGCTGGCCAAGGTCGAGCAACTGCGCCAGCAAAGCGCCCCACCCGTCACCCGGCTGGATGACGAGCTGCGGGCGATCGCCCTGGAACTGTCGCCCCTCATCGCCCAGCGCGACCTGGACTTCGGCATCCACACCGACCCCGCCCCCGTGCAGGCGCACGAATGGATGCTGCGCGAACTCACCCGCAATCTGCTGCACAACGCGATCCGACATACACCGGTGTCCGGCATGTTGTCGGTCGAACTGCGCACGGACGGGCGCCACGTGGCGCTGACCGTGGCCGACAGCGGCCCGGGCATCGATGCCGAGTTGGCGCAGCGCCTGTTCCAGCCGTTCTCGGCCGGCGACGTGCGCACCGGCTCCGGCCTGGGACTGGCCATCTGCCAGGAGATCGTGCAGGCGCTGGACGGACAGATCGAACTGTCCAACCGGATGGACGGCGCACGGGTTGTCGGGCTGGATGCGGTGGTGCGCCTTCCGTTGGCATCGGCCGACAATCCGCCGCCCGCCGATCGGAAGAAAATGGCCGCATGAACGCTCCCGAATCAATGCGCCTGGACAAATGGCTGTGGTGTGCCCGCTTCTATAAAACCCGCTCGCTGGCCGTGGAAGAGATCGGCAAAGGCCGCGTGACCGTCAATGGCCAGGCGGCCAAGGCAGCCCGAGAACTGCGGGCCGGTGATACCGTCGACCTGCGCCAGGGCCCCACGCATCGGACCGTGCGGGTGCGCGCACTGAGCGGTATGCGTGGCCCCGCGCCCGTGGCACAACTGCTTTATGAAGAAACGGTGGAAAGCATCGCCGCCCGTGAAAACGCCGCGGAGCAGCGCCGCCTGGCGCCCGAACCCGCCGCCAGCCTGCACGAAGGCCGGCCGACCAAGCGGGATCGCCGCAGCATCGATCAGGCGCGTGATTGGGGCAGCCGCTGGAGCGCGTCGGCCGACGATTGACCGATGGCTTCGCGGCGCCATGCCGAGGAAACCTACTGCGCCAAAAGAAATGCCCGCACAGGGGCGGGCAAAGTCGGGCAGGCATTGCGGCCTGGTCACAGCCCGAATTCCTTAGGGGAGGCGATGCCCCGTCCGGTGGAATCCATTTTGAGCACGACCCTTACTCTCCGCTGACAGCACAAAAAAGAACGCCCGCACGAGGCGGGCAAAACTTGCTAAAGAGCAAGAAAGGGAGGTGTCGGCTGGAGGTGCCGACGGGATGAATCATAACGCGCTCATGCATAAAAAAAGCAAGTCTATCGTTTCGCCTGTCGGAATTTGAGAAATATGCTAATCCTGGCTTCATAGCCTCGCAAATCAATGCACCGTCGACACGACTTTTGTCAACTGCGCTGATTTGCCGCCAGGAATGAGCAGAGCGCTCCAGATTTATCGAATTGTCACAAAAGAAGCAGATGGTTTCACAAAGCCATGCATGCCTGACTTTCGACTCAGGTTTCTCCTACGCACTGTTTCGTGGTGAAAGCGCAACCTTGAATGCACAGAAGGCGTTTCAAGTGCATTTGTTTGTTCACCAGAGAGACCTAAGGAAACAGCGATGCCCATTGACCATTCTTCGGAAGACGAACGAAGTCGGCAGCCAATCGAAGCATGGGTTCATCCAGCCAAGCCATGAAAGGTGAACTGCTGCCCCCACCATCCGAGCAAAACGCAGGCGCGTTGAACCTCTTTTTTTATTCCACTGAATGAAGCCGGGCCAAGAGGCTCCAGCCATTGCAGCAACCCCACTCCATACCATGGACAACTATCCGGCAAGGAGCGCGAAACATCGCGGCCTCATGCAACAGTTCACTCCCTTGAACCTCTCCACCGACTGGGCGGAGTACAACGTGGTCAAAGCCCGTGGCATCCGAATCGTGGCCTTGTCCGGCCAAGCCGCTTACTCGGCCAACGGCTACACGGTACAGAATGCAGCGGGCTGCATCGAGATCACCGGGGGAAAAGTTGGTGTGCACGGCACCATGCTGATGATCGGATTCACCCTGGATGCAGCAGTGCCGCCGCCTGCGTTCGAAATTCTGTCGGGCGATGCGATCGGCATGATGACACTTCCGGCCCATTGTTTTGCCGCCTATGCCGCGATTGCAAACACCACCGGCGCGCACTTTCGCATTGGCGCGGATGGGATGCTCAATGCCTTGGCAACGGACGCGGCCTCGCTATACCTGACATCTGCCACCTGATGAATTTTCGGTCGCTGAAAACTTTTGGAAAGCCAGCGGTCAATCGGTGGAGTTGACATGCGCTGGCCTCACTTACCGCATCTCACAGGGTGTATCGGGCCCCTCGAACTATCATCGTTTCGCCTGGCCAGGTGACGGGGTCTCAGGCCAACGCCGTGTCCACTCGCGGTGAAGGCGTTTGTGCTCAGCGCGCGCGCGCCGGGTGCACTCACCCTGTCTTTTTTTGTGGTTGGAGAAAGCAACTCCACAATGCAAGGCTTCAACCACTCTCCACTCCATTTCGATGCGCGAACAACTGACAGCACGGCTTGCACAGCTCAAGAGCGAGCTTTCTGCGGGCGAACAGCAACTCCGGCAATTGGAAGCACGGCCATCTGAACTCAGCCATACCTTGATGCGCATCCGCGGAGCGATCCAGGTTCTGGAGGAGTTGGAACAGGAAACCGCCCCCCGGAGCGACTGAGTAACCGTCTTTCAAGTCAAGCGCCGTGAAGCGATTGATCCCAAGGCTTGTTGGTTTTGACCATGGCGTTGAGTGCCATGGTCCACGTGACCGATGGTGCCCACGTTCACGTGGGGCTTGGTACGTTCGAACTTACCTTTTGCCATTTTTGAATCTCCAAAGAGCAATGCCTGTGTCAGGGTTTAACGTCTGCACCCGATTGCTGAGTCGTCCCGCACAGGGCAACAGGACGGCACCGGGTCGCAGATTGCAAGGATCTTGCTGCTATTTTTTCCATAGCTGCCAGCGCCTACTCGATAGTCGCTGGCAACCAATTCCATCAAACCAACCGAAAGGGGCCGCCAAAGCCGCCCCTCCCTTTGCCAATTACTTGGCGCGTGCAGCCATGATGGCTTCCGACACGTTGCGAGGGGCTTCGCTGTAGTGCTTGAATTCCATCGAGTAGGTGGCACGGCCTTGCGTTGCGGAGCGCAGCGAGGTCGAGTAGCCGAACATTTCCGACAGGGGCACTTCCGCCTTGATGGCCTTGCCGCCGCCGACCATATCGTCCATGCCCTGCACCATGCCACGGCGGGACGACAAGTCGCCCATCACCGTACCGGCGTAGTCTTCCGGCGTTTCGACTTCCACGGCCATCATGGGCTCGAGAATCACGGGGTTGGCCTTGCGGCAACCTTCCTTGAAACCGAAGATGGCGGCCATCTTGAACGCGAGTTCGTTCGAGTCCACATCGTGGTACGAACCGAAGTGCAGCGTGACCTTGACGTCCACCACCGGGTAGCCGGCCAGCACGCCTTGCGTGACGGCTTCGTTGATGCCCTTCTCCACCGCGGGGATGAATTCGCGAGGAACCACACCGCCCTTGATGGCGTCGACGAACTCGATGCCCTTGCCGGCTTCGTTCGGCTCGATCTTGAGCACGACGTGGCCGTACTGGCCCTTACCACCGGACTGGCGAACGAACTTGCCTTCGGCCTCTTCCACCGTCTTGCGGATGGTTTCCCGGTAGGCCACCTGGGGCTTGCCCACGTTGGCTTCCACGCCGAATTCGCGCTTCATGCGGTCCACGATGATTTCCAGGTGGAGCTCGCCCATGCCGCCGATGATGGTCTGGCCGGATTCTTCGTCGGTGCTGACGCGGAACGAAGGATCTTCGGCAGCCAGACGACCCAGCGCGATACCCATCTTTTCCTGGTCGGCCTTCGACTTCGGCTCCACGGCCTGACGGATCACGGGCTCGGGGAACACCATGCGCTCCAGCGTCACGATGGCCGAGGGATCGCACAGGGTTTCACCGGTCGTCACGTCTTTCAGGCCCACGCAGGCGGCGATGTCGCCAGCGCGGATCTCATCGACTTCTTCGCGGTTGTTGGCGTGCATCTGCACGATACGGCCGATGCGCTCCTTCTTGCCGCGCACGGGGTTGTACACCGTGTCGCCCTTGGACAGAACGCCGGAATACACACGCACGAACGTCAACTGGCCCACGAATGGGTCGGTCATCAGCTTGAACGCCAGGGCAGAGAACTTTTCCGAGTCGTCGGCCTTGCGGCTCGTCGGTTGCTCGTCGTCGTCGGTGCCGCCCACGGGAGGAATGTCCACCGGAGAAGGCATCAGTTCGATCACGGCGTCCAGCATGCGCTGCACACCCTTGTTCTTGAAGGCCGTACCGCACAGCATGGGCTGAATTTCGCAGGCGATGGCGCGCGTGCGCAGGCCGAGGGTGATTTCCTCTTCGGAAAGATCACCTTCTTCCAGGTACTTGTTCATCAGGTCTTCGGAGGCTTCAGCAGCCGCCTCGACCATCTTCTCGCGCCATTCCTTGGCCGTTTCCAGCAGATCGGCGGGGATCTCTTCGAAGGTGAACTTCATGCCTTGCGAGGCTTCGTCCCAGATGATGGCCTTCATCTTGCGCAGGTCGACCACGCCCGTGAAGTTTTCTTCGGCACCGATCGGGATCACGATCGGCACGGGGTTGGCCTTCAGGCGCAGCTTCATCTGCTCGACGACCTTGAAGAAGTTGGCACCGGTACGGTCCATCTTGTTCACGAACGCGAGGCGGGGCACCTTGTACTTGTTCGCCTGGCGCCACACGGTTTCCGACTGCGGCTGCACGCCGCCCACGGCGCAATACACCATGCAGGCGCCGTCCAGCACGCGCATGGAACGCTCCACTTCGATCGTGAAGTCCACGTGGCCGGGGGTGTCGATGATGTTGATGCGGTGCTCAGGGAACGAACGGTCCATGCCGCTCCAGAAGCAGGTGGTGGCAGCCGACGTGATCGTGATGCCGCGCTCTTGCTCCTGCTCCATCCAGTCCATGGTGGCTGCGCCGTCATGCACTTCACCGATCTTGTGATTCACACCGGTGTAGAAAAGAATCCGCTCGGTCGTCGTGGTCTTGCCAGCGTCGATGTGGGCCGAGATACCGATATTGCGGTAGCGCTCGATGGGGGTCTTGCGAGCCATGGTAAATCCTTGGTTGAACGTTGTGTTCGTTGTGATGGGCCACCCGCTTTTGCGACGCAGCACCACAATTTGCCGGCGACCTGAATCAAGATAAGGCCGCAGGCAGAAAATGCCAGCGGCCTTACGTTTGCACCGGAGAAAGCCTGGAGGCTTAGAAGCGGAAGTGGCTGAATGCCTTGTTGGCTTCGGCCATGCGGTGCACTTCGTCACGGCGCTTCATCGCGCCGCCACGGCCTTCCGTGGCTTCCAGCAGTTCGTTGGCCAGGCGTTGCGCCATCGACTTTTCGCCACGCTTGCGGGCGGCTTCCTTGATCCAGCGCATCGACAGTGCCAGACGGCGCACGGGGCGCACTTCCACAGGCACCTGGTAGTTGGCACCGCCCACGCGGCGGGACTTCACTTCGACCATGGGCTTCACGTTGTTGATGGCAACGGTGAACGCTTCCAGAGGGTCCTTGTCAGGGTGCTTCTTCTCGATCAGTTCCAGAGCGCCGTAAATGATGCGCTCTGCCACTGCCTTTTTGCCGCCTTCCATGATCACGTTCATGAATTTGGACAGCTCTACATTGCCGAACTTGGGATCCGGCAGGATTTCACGTTTGGGGACTTCGCGACGACGTGGCATTTTTTCACCTCATGTTTGCTTCAGTTGGCATCTTTTCAGACACCGCGAGAGCCATTCAGGACTCCCACTTACTCGACCCACGCAAGACAGTTGCGCTTGGGGTCACTACGCTGGATCACCGCGCCACGCGGGAAACAGCACCGGATATCTTTTGCAAAAAAGCGCAGGGCTTACTTGGCCTTGGGCTTCTTGGCACCGTACTTGGAGCGCGCTTGCTTGCGGTCTTTCACGCCTTGCAAGTCGAGCGAGCCACGCACGATGTGGTAACGCACACCGGGCAAGTCCTTGACACGACCGCCGCGAACCAGCACGACGCTGTGTTCCTGCAGGTTGTGGCCTTCGCCGCCGATGTAGGAAATGACTTCGAAGCCGTTGGTCAGGCGAACCTTGGCGACCTTCCGCAGAGCGGAGTTAGGCTTCTTTGGCGTCGTGGTGTACACACGGGTGCACACGCCGCGGCGCTGAGGAGAGTTTTCCATCGCGGGGCTCTTCGACTTGATCTTTTCGACCTCGCGACCCTGACGGACCAGTTGATTGATGGTTGGCATGAATACGTCCCTAAACGTGAAATGCTTCGTGAAAAACGAAAACGTGAATCCCTTCGGAAATTCCGAAAAGCCTTCTAATGTAGCAGGTTGGTGCTGATGGAGCAATCGCGGGGCGGCCAGCCGGCCGCCGCCGTGTCACTTGATCCACAGGCGGATCGCATCCCAGGCGCGGCCGAAGATGCCGGCCTGCTCCACCGTCTCCAGCGCCACCAGCGGCACTTCGGCGATGGGCTGCTCACCCAGCGACACCTTCAGGGTGCCGATCGACTGGCCCTTGGTGAATGGTGCCACCAGCGGGTCGGTGCGCACGATCTGGGTCGTGACCTTGCCGGCGCTGCCCGACGGCACGGTGACGACGATGGCGTCCGGGCGGCCGATCTGGATGGTGTTCTGCTTGCCCTTCCAGACGGCCGGCGTGGCGGCGGGCTGGCCGGCGTCGAACAGCTTGACGGCGTCGAAGGCCGTGTAGCCCCAGTTCAGGAGCTTCTGGCTCTCGTTCGCCCGAGCGTTCTCGCTGGAGGCACCCAGCACGATGGACAGCAGACGGCGCTGGCCGACGTTCGGAAAGTCGCGCTTGGACGTGGCCACCAGACAGTAGCCGGCAGCGGCAGTGTGGCCGGTCTTGAGGCCGTCCACCGTGGGATCGCGGAACAGCAGCGAATTGCGGTTGGTGCCATTGGAGGGTGGCGTGCCCGGGTACGCATAGTGCTTGGTCGCGTAGTAATGCATGTACTCGGGGAACTCCTGCATCAGGCGGGTGGCCAGCACGCCCAGGTCGCGCGCGGTGGTCGTGTGGCCCGGCTCGGTCAGGCCTTCGGGGTTCTTGTAGGCCGTGTTCTTCATGCCCAGGGCCTTGGCCTGATCGTTCATGAGCTTGACGAAGTTCTCGGCCGTGCCGCCCACGCCTTCGGCCAGGGCCATGGTGGCGTCGTTGCCCGACTGCACGATCATCCCCTTGATGAGGTCTTCCACCGGCACCTGCATCTTGGGATCGATGAACATGCGCGAGCCGGGCATCTTCCACGCCAGCACGCTCACGGGCAGCTTCTGCTCCAGCGTGATCTTCTTGGCGCGCAGCGCGTCGAAGACCAGGTAGCCCGTCATGAGCTTGGTGAGCGATGCCTGCTCCACCGGCGTGTCGATGTCCTTGGCGGCGAGCACCTGGCCGGCGGTCACGTCGAGCAACAGGTAGTTGCGCGCAGCGATCTCCGGGGGCTGGGGGGCCTGGCCCTGCGCCCAGAGGGCGGCAGGCGCCAGCACGGCGACAAGAACGAAGGAACGCAGCGTGGAGAGGAAGGGCTTCATGGAAACAGGCATTCGGGGCAAGGAAACAAACCAAACGGTCAAAAACGGCGGCGGAGGATGGCGCGCCGTGCGGTGCCCGGTAGGGAGCGTCTGGAGGGCGGTCAGTTCCCCGCCAGCAGGTGGCGGGACACCAGGTTTTTCAGGAGCGGCAATTGTCCGTGAAAGAAATGACCGCCGCCGGGCACGACTGTGACGGGGAGTATCTGCGGCCGCGCCCAGTCCATGACGGCCGACAGCGGCACGGTGTCGTCCTGCTCGCCGTGCACGACCAGCGTGCGCGCATGCGCCTCGGCCGGCACGGGCGCCACAGTGAAGCGGCTGGCGGCAGTGCCGACCAGCACCACCCGCTCGATGCTGCGCTCGCTCCACAGGCGCTCCAGCGCATGGCTGGTGACGAAGGCGCCGAACGAGAAGCCCGCCAGGGCCAACGGCCCCTCGGGCGCCGCCTGGCGCACCACCTCCAGGAAGTCTTCCAGCTCGCCCTGGCCCGCGTCATGCGTGCCGGCGCTGGCGCCCACGCCGCGGAAATTGAAGCGCACGGCGGTCCAGCCGCTGTGCACGAAGGCGCGCGCCAGGGTCTGCACCACCTTGTTGTCCATGGTTCCGCCGAACAGGGGGTGCGGGTGGGCGATCACCGCCACGCCGCGCGAGGGCGCGCCGTCCGGCGCCTGGGCCGCATCGCGTGCCGCTTCGATGGCACCGGCAGCGCCGGCGAGGGTCAGGCGTTCAGTCTGGGCATTCACGTGATTTGCTATCAAATTAATAGCTGTCAGGACAATAAAATCTAGGGCAGACAGCCAAAAACACTTAAAAACCGATCGGCGTGCGAATCAGCGCCCGAGTTCCGGCGGCGTGAGCAGGCGCTCGACGACCTGGCCGTTCTTCAGGTGCGATTCCACGATTTCGTCGATGTCGCTGCCATCCACGAAGGTGTACCAGGTACCCTCGGGATAGACCACGGCGACGGGGCCGCCCGCGCAGCGGTCCAGGCAGCCGGCCTTGTTCACCCGCACCTTGCCGGGGCCGGACAGGCCGGCCGCCTTGACCTG
Organism: Acidovorax sp. BLS4; assembly: GCF_032929295.1. Lineage (NCBI taxonomy): Bacteria > Pseudomonadati > Pseudomonadota > Betaproteobacteria > Burkholderiales > Comamonadaceae > Acidovorax > Acidovorax sp. BLS4. The sequence continues at coordinate 1,110,744 of NZ_CP136797.1, read as the reverse complement.
GGACTTGCAGCGGTCGAACGCGGCCTGCGCACCGTGGTGGGCGCAGCTGTCCTCGCCGTTGGTGCGGTCGTTCAGGCAAAAGAAGATGTGGCGGGCGTAGTAGCCAGGCTGCGCGGCTGGCGGCGTGGGGGTGTCGGTCATCCGGGCATTTTAGGAGCCGATGCGAACAGGGGTATCCGCGTGGCCCTCGGCCGGGTCCCGGTCGCGCCGGGCCACGCGCTGCACCACATAGACCAGGGTGGCGTAGGGCCAGAGCCAGCCCAGCCATTGGCCCAGGCCGTAGAAGCGGATGAAGCGGCCCTGCTCCCAGGCCTGCAGGGTGTCGGCGAAATAGGCGCTGGTGGGCGCCTGGTTGAGGATGTTCAGGTGCAGCATCAGCAGCAATAGCAGCATGGCGGCGCTGGCCCGGCGGGGCAGGCCGGCCAGCATCAGCGCGACGGCCATGCCGGCCCACACGCCCACGCGGGCCGGGGTGCCGAGCCACTCCCAGGCATGGGCCGGGCCGTAGCTGAGCGCGGAGGACAGCGCGGTCACCGACACGCCCGCCACCACCGTGGCCAGCGAGAACGCCACACGGCGGCCGATGTGGCGGATCACGCAGTAGCCCAGCAGGCAGGGCACGAGCAGGCCCAGCATCACGGCCAGCAGTTCGGCACTGGGTGACAGGGCCTCCAGGGGCGTTTCGCGCAGCGGCAGCCAGTCCAGGAACGGGGTGTCGGCCAGCAGGTCTTCCAGCGCGATCTCAAGGCGCTCCCACATCTGTCCCAGCCCGAACGGCACGGCGGCGGGAAACAGCAGTGCCACCGGCCACAGCGCGAGCAAGGCCAGCGCCCCGCTGGCGTCGGCGACGAACCACCGCGCCCGCAGCCGGCTCCAGCGGGCCAGCGCGCCCAGCCGCTCCAGCAGTGCCGCCAGCAGCGCGCCGCCCAGTGTGCCCAGCGCGTTCAGCACCAGGTCCATGTTGGAGGGCACGCGCCGCGGCAGGTAGATCTGCAGGAACTCCATCAGCATCGAGAGCAGCGCGCCCGCCAACGCGGCCACGGGCACCGCAGAGCGCGGCCAGCCGGTGCGCAGCAGGGCCAGCGCCAGCAGGAAGCCGAACGGCGCATAGCCGGCGATGTTGATGTTGACGTCGAACCACGTCCAGTACGGCGGGGGGATGCGGGCGGTAAGGAACACCCACGGCGAGATGCCCTGCTCGCGCCAGCCGTCGAAGGGGAACAGGCTGGCGAAGACCACGAGGGCCGCGTAGATCAGCGCCAGGGGCCAGGCGGAGGTCTTGTGCACGGCGGGAGCGCGCGGCCGGCGCGTCAGAAGGGTTTGACGACGACCAGCACCACCGCGGCCACCAGCAGCAGCACCGGCACCTCGTTGAACCAGCGGAACCAGCGGTGGCTGCGCCGGCTCTGGCCGCTGGCCAGCTTGCGCAGCAGGACGCCGCAGGCATGGTGATAGCCCAAGGCGAGCACTACGACCAGGAGCTTGGCGTGCATCCAGCCGTTGCCCGGCCCGCGGCCGATGCCGTACCCCAGGTAAAGCCACAGCCCCAGCGCGATGGCCGGCACGGCCAGGATGGTGGTGAAACGAAGCAGCTTGCGCGCCATGAGCAGGAGCCGGTCTCGCTCGGCGGCCGAGCCCGGTGCCACCATGGCCAGGTTGACGAAGATCCGAGGCAGGTAGAACAGGCCGGCGAACCAACTGGCCACGAAGACGATGTGAAAGGCTTTGACCCAGAGCATGGGGGGCAGTGTACGTGCCGTGCCGGGCCGTCCGGCGGAGTCCGACGCGCAAAAACCACGGCGGCCGGCGTCACGTCGAAGGGCCTGGCGGAGACCGCCCCGGCGCAATGTGGCGCACAATTTCGGGATGCATCTGTCCAGCCCCACCCCCTTCCCCCAGAACCGCCCGCGCCGCCTGCGCCGCGATGCCTTCACCCGCAACCTCGTGCGCGAGCATGCCGTCACGCCGCACGATCTGATCTACCCCGTGTTCGTGCACGAAGGCCAGGGCCGCAGCGAGGCCATCGCGTCGATGCCGGGCGTGGAGCGCCTGAGCCTGGACCTCCTGCTGCCGGTGGCCGAGGATTGCGTGAAACTGGGCATTCCGGTGCTGGCGCTGTTTCCGGCCATCGACCCCGCGCTCAAGGCGCCGGACGGCAAGGAGGCGCTCAATCCCGAGGGCCTGATTCCCCGCGTGGTGCGGGCGCTCAAGAAGGAATTCCCCGCGCTGGGCGTGATGACCGACGTGGCGCTGGACCCCTACACGAGCCACGGCCAGGACGGCGTGCTCGATGCCACCGGCTACATCATCAACGACGAAACGGTGGAGATCCTCACCGGCCAGGCGCTCACGCATGCCGAGGCGGGCGTGGACATCGTGGCGCCCAGCGACATGATGGACGGGCGCATCGGTGCGATCCGCGAGGCGCTCGAAGTGCAGGGCCACATCCACACGCGCATCATGGCCTACAGCGCCAAGTACGCGAGTGCCTTCTACGGCCCGTTCCGCGATGCCGTGGGCACGCGCGGCGCCCTGGGCAAGGCCGACAAGAACGTGTACCAGATGGACCCGGGCAACACCGACGAGGCGCTGCGCGAGGTCGCCCTCGATATCGCCGAAGGCGCCGACATGGTGATGGTCAAGCCCGGCATGCCGTACCTGGACGTGGTGCGCCGCGTGAAGGACGAATTCCGCGTGCCCACCTTCGCCTACCAGGTGAGCGGCGAGTACGCCATGCTCAAGGCCGCGGCCGCCAACGGCTGGCTCGACCACGACGCGGTGATGATGGAAAGCCTGCTGGCCTTCAAGCGCGCCGGCGCCGACGGCGTGCTGACGTATTTCGCCCGTGACGCGGCGCGGCTGCTGCAAAAGTAAGCGACCGCACCCCGGCCGCCTGCCCGCAGGGCCGGCGCCGGCGTCTTCCCCGCCCTGCCCCAGGCCCCCATGCGCATCTTTCACATCCACCAGGGCAACGCCACCGAGCTGGCCGCCCTGCCCTCCCAGCCCCCGGCCACCGGCTTTTACTGGATCTCGTGCACCCGTGCGGCCTTCGGCGAACAACTGGGCCTGCTGCAGGCCGCGCTGCAAGCCACCACCGGCCTGCAACTGGTGGACCTGCACGTGTCCGACCTGCTGAACGCCCAGCTGCCATCGCACTACGACTACACCTCGCAGTACGACCTGCTGGTGTTCCGCCGCCTGGCGGCCGCAGGTCCGGGCGCGGCACCGGCCAGCGCAGCCGGAGCGGCCACCGCGGCAAGCCCGCAGGCCGCCCCCCCTGCCGCGCCGGGGCGCATGACGGGCCCGCCGGTGCTGCGCCGCATCGACACCAGCCCGGTGGGATTCGCCGTGTTCGACCAGGTGCTGCTGTCGGTGCACCCGGCCGACTGCGCGGTGCGCGATGCCTATGCGGCGCGGCTGCTGGCCACCGCGCGGGGGGAGGCCCGGGGCGATGCGCCGCGCGACCACCGGCCGCCGGGCTCCTCGCCCGTGGCGCGCCTGCCGACCTCGCCCGCCGATCTGATGATGCGCGTGGTCAACCTGATCGTGGACGGCTACCTGGATTTGCGCCGGGAACTGAGCCGGCAGCTCGACCACTGGCAGGCCGAGCTGCTCAAGCCCCGCGCGCGCTTTGCCAACTGGAGCGCACTGCTGGAGGCCCGGCTGGCGCTGCACCAGCTCGACGAAATCTGCGAAGACCAGAACACCGCCGTGCAGGACTGGATCGATGCGGTGGAGACCTGGCCCGAGCCCGAAACCCCGGCGCTGCAGCGCGAGCTGGACCTGCTCAAGGTGCGCAGCCGCGACGTGCTGGAGCACATCGAGCGCGTGGTGCACCACGTGCGCCGGCTGGAGCAGAGCACCGAGACGGCGGTGCAGATGCATTTCAGCGTGCAGAGCAACCGCACCAACGACATCATGCGCACGCTCACGGCGCTCACCGCCGTGTTCCTGCCGCTGAACCTCATCGCGGGTATCTTCGGCATGAACTTCGAGTTCATTCCGCTGGTGCACAAGCAGGACGGCTTCTGGTGGGCGATGGGCTCGATGACGGTGATCGCGGTGGCGCTGATCGCGCTGTTCTGGCGCAAGCGTTACCTCGCCCGCACGGGCCACCACTGAGCGGGCACGGGGCGCCGCGCCCTGCACGCCGATAGAATCGGCGCCCCTTCGCACATCGCTCCCGCCCACGCCCTTGCGGCCCGCCCGCAGCGGCGCCCCCGTTCCCATGGCCCACATCCTCGTCGATCAGCTCTTCAAGACCTACCGCATCGCCGAGCGCGCGCCGGGCCTGGGCGGCGCGCTGCGCGGGCTGCTGCACCGGCGCACGCGCACGGTGGCGGCGCTGTCGGGGGTGTCGTTCACGCTGGAGCGCGGCGAGCTGCTGGGCTTCATCGGGCCGAACGGCGCGGGCAAATCGACCACCATCAAGATCCTGTCCGGCATCCTGCGGCCCGACGGCGGGCGCGTGGAGATCGACGGCCGCCACCCCAGCGATGACCGCGAGCGCCACGTCGCCCGCATCGGCGTGGTGTTCGGCCAGCGCACCCAGCTGTGGTGGGACCTGCCGGTGGGCGAGGGGTTCGACCTTCTGCGCGACATCTACCGCGTGGACGAGCATCGCTACCGCCGCGCACGCGACGAGCTGGTCGCGCTGCTGTCGCTGGAAGGCGTGCTGGCCCAACCCGTGCGCCAGCTCTCGCTGGGCCAGCGCATGCGCGCCGAGATCGCGGCGGCGCTGCTGCACGAGCCCGACATCCTGTTCCTCGACGAGCCGACCATCGGCCTGGATGCGCCGTCCAAGCTCGCGGTGCGGGACTTCGTGCGCCGCGCCAACCGCGAGCGCGGCACCACCGTGCTGCTCACCACCCACGACATGCACGACATCGAGGCGCTGGCCGAGCGCGTGATCGTGATCGGCCATGGCCGCGTGCTGGCCGACAGCCCGGTCGAGGCCCTGCGCGCCCAGGTGATGGCCGAGCGGCGCCTGGTGGTCGATTTCGGGCACGACGCGCCCGTGCTGGCGCCGCAGCCCGGCGTGTCGGTTCATGCGCGCGAGGGCCGCACGCTGGTGCTGGGGTTCGATCCGGCCGTCACCACGGCGCCCGCGCTCATCGCGCAGCTGGTGGCCGCGCACGCCGTGCAGGACATCCGTCTGGAGGGCCTGGCGATCGAGGAGGTCATCGCCCGCTTCTACGCGCTGCACGGCGCGGCCGAGGCATGAGGCCGCCGCTGGCGCTGCGGCCCTACACCGCCGCGTTCGTCTCGCGCTTCCTGCAGATGCTGCAGTACCGCACGGCGGCGCTCGCCGGCTTCGGCACCCAGTGCTGGTGGGGCGGTATCAAGGCGATGGTGCTGGCCGCGTTCTACGGCGGCGCCGGCGCCTCGGGCGTGCCCATGCCGCTGCAGCAGGCCATCACCTACACCTGGCTGGCCCAGGGGCTGCTGGCGCTGCTGCCGTGGTCGGGCGACCCGGAGGTGGCGCAGGCCGTGCGCACGGGCGCCGTGGCGTACGACCGGCTGCGGCCGGTGGACGCCTACGGCCTGTGGTTCGCGCGCAGCGCCGGCTGGATCGCCGCGCGGGTGCTGCCGCGCGTGGCGCTGATGGCGACCTTCGCCGCCGGGGTGCTGCCGCTGCTGGGCTGGCGCGAATGGGCCTGGCAGCCGCCCGCCAGCGCGGCGGCGGGGCTGGCGTTCGTGCTCTCGGCCGGCCTGGCGGTGCTGCTGTCCACCGCGCTGGTGATGCTGCTGAACGTGGCGGCCACGGCGGCGCTCAACGAGCGCGGCATCAACGCGCTGGCCGTGCCGGCGGTGGTGGTGCTGTCGGGCAACCTGCTGCCGCTGCCCCTGCTGCCCGATGCGTGGCAGTGGGCGCTGATCGCGCAGCCGCTGGCGGGGCTGCTGGACATTCCGTCGCGCATCCATTCCGGGCACTGGGCCGGCTGGCAGGCCGTGGGCGGGCTGGCCCTGCAGGCCTTCTGGATCGCCGTGCTGGTGGCGCTGGGCCGCCTGGCGATGCGGCGCACGCTGCGCCACCTCGAAATCCAGGGCGGCTGAGATGGGATCGTTCGCGCTCTTCATCCGCCTGGCCGGCGCCTCGCTGCATGCGCAGGCGCGCTACCCCGCCTCCGCCATGCTGATGACCCTCGGGCAGTTCCTCGCCACGGGCATCGAGGTGGTCGCGGTGTGGGCGCTGTTCCACCGCTTCGGCAGCGTGCAGGGCTGGAGCCTGGGCGAGGTGGCGCTGTTCTACGGCCTGGTGAACTGCATGTTCGCGGTGGCGGACGCGCTGGGGCGCGGCTTCGACGTGCTGGGCACCGAGTTCCTGCGCACGGGCGCGTTCGACCGGCTGCTGCTGCGCCCGCGGCCGCTCGCGCTGCAGCTCATGGGCCACGACCTGCGCCTGAGCCGGCTGGGGCGGCTGCTGCAGGGGCTGATGGTGGTGGCGTTCGCCACGGCGCAGGCGCCGATCGACTGGACGCCGGCCACCCTCGCGCTGGCGGCATGGGCGGTGGCCGGGGGCGTGGCCCTCTTCCTGGGCATCCTGGTGCTGCAGGGCACCCTGGCGTTCTGGACCGTGGAGAGCCTGGAGATCGCCAATGTGCTCACCTACGGCGGCGTGCAGGCGGCGCAGTACCCGCTGGCGCTTTATGCGCAGTGGTTCCGCCGGCTGCTGACCTTCGCCGTGCCGCTGGCCTGCGTGGCGTATTACCCGGGCCTGGCGATCCTGTCGCACCCCGACCCGCTGGGCGCGCCGGCCTGGATGGGCTGGGTGTCGCCCGCCGCCGGCTTCGCGTTCCTGGCCGCCGCCTTCGGGGCCTGGCGCCTGGGCCTGCGGCACTACGCCTCCACCGGCAGCTGACCCCCTCGAACCCGACCTGGCAAATAGAGACTTGACATTGTTTGTCTAGTCAATTATTGTTCAGGCCATGATCGACGCCCAAAAAACCGATGCCAGCCGCCTGCCGCCCGCCCCGCTCACCGTGGCGGGCATTCCGTTTCTGGTGGAAGAAAGCATCGGCTACCAGATGCGCCGCATCGTGTGCATCGTCGCCAGCGAGATCGAGCGCCGCATGGAGCCCCTGGGCCTGACCGATGCGCAATGGAAGCCGCTGCTGCGCCTGTACCTGAACCACGAGAACACGGTCGCGGGCCTGGCGCGGCTGTGCCAGCTCGACGCCGGCGGCATGACCCGCCTGCTCGACCGGCTGGAGGCCAAGGGCCTGTGCTCCCGCACGCGCTCGGTGGAAGACCGCCGGGTCGTGCACATCGAACTCACGCCCGAAGGGCATGCGGCGGCCGCGCAGATCCCCGCGATCCTGACGGAGCTGCAGCAGGTGTGCGCCCAGGGTTTCCAGCCGGCCGAGTACCACCAGTTGCAGGATTTCCTCAAGCGCATCCACGGCAACCTGCAGACGCTGGGGGCGGCGGCCGACACCGCTGCGCCCCGCCCATCCTGAGAGTCAGTCCACCATGAACGCCACTTTTCCCTCCACGCCCGCCGCAGCCGATGCGGCCTCGGCCCGCGACGCCGCGGCGCCCGACACCCCCAGCCCGCTGCGCGGCGCGCTGCAATATTTCGCCACGCTGGCCATCGCGCTGGCGGCCCTGCCGGGCCTCACGGCCTGCGCCGACATGTCCGGCATCGCGCCCCATGCGCAGATGCGCGACGCCGCCTCGCTCGGCCTCGCGGCGCCGGCCGCCGGTGCCGGCGCGGTGGCGCAGAAGTCCTTCGCCGAAGCCACGCTGCCCACGGACTGGTGGCTGGGCTTCGGCGACGGCCAGCTCGATGCGCTCATCGACCGCGCCCTGGCCACCAACCCCAACCTGAAGCTCACCGAGGCGCGCATCGCCCGCGCCCAGGCCTTCATCGAGACCGCCCGCGCGGCCGACGGCCCGCAACTCAACGGCAGCCTGGACGTGAACCGGCAGCTCTACAGCGCCAACGGCCCCTACCCGCCGCCGCTGGCCGGCAGCGTACTCAACAGCGGCACGGCGCGCCTGTCGGGCAGCTGGGAGATCGACTTCTTCGGCAAGAACCGCGCCGCGCTCGAATCCGCCCTGGGCAGCGCCAATGCCGCACAGGCTGATGCCCAGGCCGCGCGCCTGCTGCTGGCCAGCAACGTGGCGCGCAGCTATTTCCAGCTGGCGCGCCTGAAGGCCCAATTGGGCGTAGCCGAACGCACGCTGGCCCAGCGCAACGAAACGCTGCGCCTGGTGCGCGACCGCGTGGATGCGGGCCTGGACACCCAGTTGGAGCGGCGCCAGAGCGAAGGCGGCCTGCCCGAGGCGCGCCAGCAGATCGAGGCGATCCAGGAGCAGATCGCCCTCACCCGCAATGCCCTGGGCGCGCTGGTGGGTCAGCCAAATGCCGCGAACGCCATAGATTTTCCTGCCCTGGATGCTATCCATTCGATAGCAATTCCGAGCACGCTGCCGGCCGACCTGCTGGGCCGGCGGCCCGACGTGGCCGCCGCGCGCTGGCGCGTGGAGGCCGCCACCCAGGACGTGGCCGTGGCCAAGGCGCAGTTCTATCCGAACGTGAACCTGACGGCCTTCCTGGGCCTGTCGTCGATCGGGCTGGACCGCTTCGCCGAGGCCGGCAGCAAGGAGTGGGGCATCGGCCCGGCGATCCGCCTGCCGATCTTCGACTCGGGCCGCCTGCGCGCCAACCTGCGCGGCAAGGCCGCCGACGTGGATGCGGCGGTCGAGAGCTACAACGCCGCGCTGCTGGATGCCGTGCATGACGCGGCCGACCAGCTCGCCTCGGCCCGCTCCATCGACCGCCAGCAGGCCGAGCAGCGCCACGCGCAAGAGGCCGCCGAGGCCGCCTACGACATCGCCCGCCAGCGCTACCAGGCGGGCCTGGGCAACTACCTGAACGTGCTCACCGCCGAGACGGCCGTGCTGCTGCAGCGCCGCCAGGCCGTGGACCTGGAGGCCCGCCGCCTGAACACCCAGGTCGCGCTGATCCGCGCCCTGGGCGGTGGCTACGCCGCCACCACGCCCGGCGCCGCGGGTGCCGTGGCCACGGCGGCCCCTGCCGCCGCCACCGCCGCGCACTAAGCCGCCCGCCACCCCTTTTTACCGAACCGAACACCTTCCCGACCGCGAGGAGCCCTTTCCATGAACGCACCGCAAACCCCCGCCACCGCGCCCGCAGACCCCGGCGCCGCCAAGGCCCGCCGCCGCAAGGCCCTGATCTCGCTTGCCGCCCTCGTGGTGGTGGCGGGCGGCGCCTGGGGCGTCTACGACTGGCTGGTGGCCAGCCACTACGAAGACACCGACAACGCCTACGTGCAGGGCAATGTCATCCAGATCACGCCGCAGACGGGCGGCACCGTGATGTCCATCCTGGCCGACGACACCGACTTCGTGAAGGCCGGCGCCGCGCTGGTCAAGCTCGACCCCGCGGATGCCAGCGTGGCACTGGAGCAGGCCGAGGCGGGCCTGGCCCAGGCGGTGCGCCAGGCGCGCACGCTCTATGCCAACAACGGCTCGCTCAACGCGCAGATCAGCCTGCGCCAGGCGGACGTGGCCAAGGCCCGCTCCGACATCGCCCGCGCCACCGACGACCTGCGCCGCCGCCAGGCCCTGTCGGGCAATGGCGCCGTGTCCAAGGAAGAGTTGAACCACGCGCAGAGCCAGCTCGATGCGGCCCGCACGGCGCTGGCCGCGGCCGAGGCCGGCGTGGTGTCGGCGCGCGAGCAGCTCGCCAGCAACCAGTCGCTCACCCAGGGCATCTCGGTGGACCAGAACCCCAACGTGCTGGCCGCCGCCGGCAAGGTGCGCGAGGCCTACCTGGCCGCCCGCCGCACCGACCTGCCCGCCCCCGTGGACGGCTACGTGGCGCGCCGCACCGTGCAGCTGGGCCAGCGCGTGGCCGCCGGCACGCCGCTCATGACCGTGGTGCCGCTCAACCAGGTGTGGGTGGATGCGAACTTCAAGGAAAACCAGCTGCGCAACCTGCGCCTGGGCCAGCCCGCCAAGCTCACGGCCGACCTGTACGGCAAGAAGGTGGAATACACCGGCACCATCGCCGGCATGGGCGTGGGCACGGGCTCGGCCTTCGCGCTGCTGCCCGCGCAGAACGCCACCGGCAACTGGATCAAGGTGGTGCAGCGCGTACCGGTGCGCATCGCGATCGATGCCGAGCAATTGCGCACCCACCCGCTGCGCGTGGGGCTGTCCATGGACGTGAAGGTGGACACGCAGGACCGCAGCGGCCACCTGCTGGCCGACGCGCCGCGCACCCAGGCCGTGGCGCAGACCGCGGTGTACGACGACCTGGACAAGGGCGCCGGCGCCGACGTGGCCCGCATCATCGCGGCCAACGCCGGCCCGGGCTACAAGCCCACGCTGGCCGCCGCGCCGGCCAAGGGCACGTCGCAGGTCGCCATGGCGCCGGCCACGACCGCGTCGCACTGACCCTGCGGGCCGCCCCGGCGGCGCCTCGCCCTTCCAAGACAGACCCGCTGCGCACCGCCGCAGCGGGCCAGCCGTAGAACCACTCCCACAACACGCTGACCCATGTCTTCCCCCAACACCCCTGCGCCCCAGGCGCCGCCGCCCCTCGAAGGCAGCGCGCGCATGTGGGGCACGCTGGCCCTCTCGGCCGCGACGTTCATGAACGTGCTGGACACGTCCATCGCCAACGTGTCCCTGCCCGCCATCGCGGGCGACCTGGGCGTGAGCCCCACGCAAGGCACCTGGGTCATCACCAGCTTCGCGGTGGCCAATGCCATCGCGGTGCCGCTGACGGGCTGGCTGTCGCAGCGCTTCGGGCAGGTGCGCCTGTTCGTGGGCAGCGTGACGCTGTTCGTCCTCGCCTCGCTGCTGTGCGGCATCGCACCCAACATGGCCACGCTGATCGCCTTCCGCGCGCTGCAGGGCTTCGTGGCCGGGCCGATGATTCCGCTGTCGCAGTCGCTGCTGCTGTCCAGCTACCCCAAGGCGCTGGCCGGGCTGGCGATGGCGATGTGGTCGATGACCACGCTCGTCGCGCCGGTGATGGGGCCGCTCCTGGGCGGCTGGATCACCGACAACATGAGCTGGCCGTGGATCTTCTACATCAACGTGCCGGTGGGCATCATGGCCGTGCTGGTCACCTGGAGCATCTTCCACAAGCGCGAATCCGAGCGGCGGGCGCTGCCCATCGACTCCATCGGCCTGGCGCTGCTGGTGATCTGGGTCGCGGCCATGCAGGTGATGCTGGACATCGGCAAGGAGCACGACTGGTTCGCCTCGCCCTGGGTGGTGGCGTGCGGCGTGGTGGCGGTGGTGGGTTTCGCCGCCTTCATGATCTGGGAGCGCGGGGAGCCGCACCCGGTGGTGGACCTCACGCTGTTCCGCATCCGCAACTTCTGGGCCGGCGCGCTGGCCACCTCGGTGGGCTACGGCCTGTTCTTCGGCAACGTGGTGCTGCTGCCGCTGTGGCTGCAGCAGTACATGGGCTACACCGCCACGCAGGCCGGCGAGGTGCTGGCGCCGGTGGGGCTGCTGGCGCTGGTGCTCTCGCCCGTGGTGGGCAAGAACATCGCCAAGGTGGACCCGCGGCGCTTCGCCACCTTCGCGTTCCTGGTGTTCGCGCTGGTGCTGTGGATGCGCTCGCGGTTCAACACCCAGGCCGACCTGACCACGATCATGGTGCCCACGATCATCCAGGGCATCGCCATGGCGTTCTTCTTCATCCCGCTGGTGACGATCACGCTGTCGGAGATCGCACCCGCGCGCATTCCGTCGGCCTCGGGGCTGTCGAACTTCATGCGCATCACGGCCGGGGCCATCGGAACCTCGGTCTCGACCACGCTGTGGGAGCGGCGCGCCACGCTGCACCACGCGCAGCTCACCGAAGGGCTGCAGCAGGGCGGCGTGGCCGTCACGCAGACGCTGCAGGGGCTGCAGGCGGGCGGCCTCACGCCCGAGCAGGCGCTGGCGCAGGTGGAGCGCATGGTGAACCAGCAGGCCTTCATGCTGGCCGCCAACGACATCTTCTATGCGTCGGCCGTGCTGTTCCTGCTGCTGATTCCGCTGGTCTGGCTGGCCCACCCGGTGCGCCCCAGCGCCGGCAGCGCGGACGCCGCGGCCGGAGCGCACTGAGGCCGGGGCCGGGGCGACTGTTGCGCCACGGCCTCACTCCGGGGCATTCGCGCGGGCAAAAAGCCGCCTGCGCAGGCGATGTCATCACGGGTTCATCCGGGATTTCTACAAACGCGAGGCTGCACCGGCATGCGCCGGCCGGCGGCCCCTGCGTCAAAAAATCCAGATCACCCATGACCCGCCCCTCTGCCCCTGCCCCCGACACCTTCCGCCGTGCGCGGATGCCCCTGGCCATCGCCCTGGCCCTTCCCTCCCTCCTGCTGGCGGGCTGCGGCGGCTCCGGCGACGGCACGCCCGCCGCCGAACAGGGCCGCTGGACCACCGGCGACCTGCACACCCACACAGTGCAATCGGACGATTCGCGCACGACGCAGACGCTCGACTTCCTGCTCGGCAAGGCCTTCACCACCTACCGCCTGGACTGGATGGCGGTGACCAACCACCTGCGCTCGTCCAAGTACGACAACGCGGCCAACCTGCTGCCCGCGCCCAAGGCCTTCGCCTATGGCATGGAGGCCTATGAGATCCCGCGCATCCAGGCGCTGCAGGCCTCCGGCAACTACGCCGGCAAGCTGATCTTCTCGGGGTTCGAGTGGGACATGCCCACGCACGACCACATCGGCGTGGGCCTCTTCGAGGGGGCCAGCGGCAGCCTGAAGCCCTCCACCAGCGGGGCCAAGGAGTTCCAGTACCTGTTCACCACGGGCGCCGAATCGCTCTTCGACGCGGCGGACGTGGCCCGCTGGAAGGCCCAGTACCCGCAGCGCTTCAACCAGACGGCCGACGACGCGCTCAAGGCCATCGCCTGGCTGAAGGCGAAGTACCCCGACACCAGCTACGCCCTGATCAACCACCCTTCGCGCAACCCCGGCAAGTATTCGATCGCCGATCTGCGCCAGATGAACGACCTGGCGCCCAGGATCGTGTTCGCCATCGAAGGCATGGTGGGCAACCAGCTCGAACCCGACCGCGGCGGCTACACCTCGGCCTACATCGACGCCAACCAAGCCAACCGCACCTACGGCGGCACCGACGCCATCGTGGCGAAACTCGGCGGCGTGTGGGACGCGCTGCTGGGCGAGGGCCGCCGCATCTGGAACATCGCCGACTCCGACTCGCACTTCGAGATCGACTCGAACAACAACAGCAGCGGCTACTACCCTGGCGAATACGCCAAGAACCACGTCTGGCAGGCCGGCAAGGCGGAGGGGGGCATCGGCGGCCTGGTCGACAGCCTGCGCGCGGGCCGCAGCTTCGGCGTCTTCGGCGACCTCATCAACGCGCTGGACTTCAACGTGTACGCCCTGAGCGGCAAGGGCACCATGGGCCAGGAGATCAAGGCTTCGGCCGGCGAGAGCGTGACGGTGCGCATCCGCTTCAAGAGCCCGCCGGTCAACAACTACCAGCGCCCGGTGGCCAGCGGCAACCTAGGCAACATGACGCCCAAGGTGGACCACATCGATCTCATCGCGGGCGACGTGGGCGAGCGCGCGCAGCCCGGCTCGGCCGCCTACCAGCAGGCCACCAATCCGACCACCCGCGTGCTGCGCCGGTTCACGGCCGCCGACTGGACGCAGGACGGCGAGGGCTACTACACCATGGAGATTCCGCTCACCATCGTCAAGAACCAGTACCTGCGCCTGCGCGGCACGAACCTGGGCGAGAACGTGGCCGGCCTCACCGCGAACGGCGAGCCGCTGGCGGACCAGGCGGTGACCACGTCCGACCCGGCCCAGCGCCACGACCAGATCAACGACCGCAACTACGGCAACCTCTGGTTCTATTCCAACCCGATCTTCGTGTCGGTGCGCTGAAGGCCGGGCGCGGCGGGGCGCCTGGCGCCTGTGGATGGCCGGGGCAGATTGCTATTTATTTAATAGCACAATGCCCTAGAAACATATGCGCTGGAGCCCTTTTTGGCTCAATCACCGCGCGGGCGCCGGCGGCGGCCCGCCTCACGTCAGGGCGGCGCCGGCCGGCACCCCGCCCCCCGTGTGCCAGCGCGCCTGCAGCCACGCCGCGAACCCTTCCGGCGCGCGGGCGATGCAGCGTGCGCTGGTGATCACCCGCGGGTCGCGCACCCACGCCACCGTCGCCTGCTGGGCGAGCAGGGCCTCGACCAGCCGCACGTCCTCGTGCGCCACGAGCGGCGCGAAACCGCCCGCGCGCCGGTAGGCCGCGGACGAGACGCCGAGGTTGGCGCCGTGGATGTGCCGGTGGCCGTTGCGGTCCTGGTAGTGCGATGCGAAGGCCTGCGCCACGTGCAGGGGGTGCTCGTGCCAGTCCTCCACGCCAATCGTGCCGCACACGGCATCGCTCGCGCAGGCCAGCTGCGCCGTGATCCACTGCGGCGGCACGCGGCTGTCGGCATCGGTGCAGCACAGCCAGCGGGCGCCGAGCCCGACCAGGTGGTCCATGCCCACCGCCCGCGCCGCGCCGACGCAGCGCGCGCCGATCTCCACCACGTCGCAGCCCCACGTGCGCGCCAGGGCCGCCGTGGCGTCCCGGCAGGCATCGGCCACGACCACGATGCGCACGGGTTCCTGCACGTGCGCGGCCGCCGCGCACACCGAATCCAGGCAGGCGCCGATGAGGGCGGCTTCGTCGTGCGCCGGAATGCACACGCCGATCATGGGGCGCCCTCCGCCGCACGGGCCAGCCGCTCCTGCGCGCCGCCCGCTTCCGCCACCGAGGTGCCGCTCCCGTTCTGCCACACGTCGATGCGCATGTCTTCGTCGCACCAGCCGCCCACGTGGTCAAGCGCCAGGGTGTCCCGCGCCTGCGCGTGGACGCCGTCGCCATGGGCCGGCGCATCGGCCACCGGCGCGCGCCAGTGGCACATTGCCAGGTGGCCGCCGCGCTGCAGATGCCCGGGCACCTGCGCGAGGAAACGGGCGAAGTCGGCCGGCGGCAGGTAATAGGCCAGTTCCGCCACCACGATGAGGTCGCTGGGGGCCTCGGGCCAGTGCTGCGGAAAACGCCAGTGCCGCAGCGCCACATGGCCGGCGCCGCTCAGCGTGGCGGCGGCGCGCTCCAGCGCCGCCGCGCTGGCATCGGATGCGATGAGCCGGTCGCAGCGCGCGGCCAGCGCCACCGTGTTGCCGCCCACCGAGCAGCCGGGCTCGAAGCCCTGGGCGTACCGGGGACGGGGGAGCGCGGCCAGCAGCAGGTCGCGCTTGCGGCGCTCGTACCAGCGCGTGTGCACGCCCCACGGGTCGGCGCTGCGCGCGTGCAGTTGATCGAAGTGCGCGGTATCGGCCAGGGGCGCGCCCATGTCAGGCCATCGCCCACTCGAAGCGGCCGCTCCAGGCCTGCAGCGCCGAAGGCGGCAGCACCGGCGCCACGCCGCCGTCCGGCTGGATCTGGCTCTGGAAGGCGCGCACGGCGCGGGCCTTGGCCTGCACCAGGTCGTCGGCCACGGCGATGCGCCGCAGCGTGCGATGGCGCAGCCGCGCGTGGGCCGCGTGTTCAGGCACCAGGGCCCAGACGGGGTATTCGATGCAGCAGGCCCCCACCGTGCGGGCCGCCGCCAGGGCGGCGCGGGCGCAGGCCTCGTGGTCGGGGTGGCCGTCGTGGCGCCACGGCACGAAGACCGTGTCACCCGGCGCCAGTTGCAGGTGCGCCGCGAGCGCAAGCTCCTCGGCCGCCAGGCCGCCATCGGGCAGGCCCAGGCGCACCACGGTCGCCGCGATGCCCAGTTGCGCCAGGGCGTCGGCCGACTCCTGCGGCCGGACCTGCCGCAGGCGCTCGGCGGGCCAGGCGTGCGAACCAGGGTGGCTCGCCTCCCCATCGGTAACCGCGTAGACCAGCACCTCGTGGCCACGGCGCGCCAGTTGCGCCACCGTGCCGCCGAGCACCAGCACCTCGTCGTCGGGGTGCGGCGCGACGACCACCACCCGGCTGAAGGGCGCCACCAGGGATTCGGGGGTGGCCGGCAGCAACCGCGGCTGCGGCGCTGCCGGCACCGGCGTGCGCGCGGGCACGGCCCGCAGGCGCCGGGCGGCGGGCTTGTGGGAGGCGATCACAGCGTCCATGCATTGTCTCCAGGAAGGGTTTCGTTCGCCTGGGCCGCCAGGCGGCCGAGCACCGCCAGGTCCCATTCGGCATGGCTCTGGCGCAGGAAGACCGCAAGATCCGCCACGCGCTGGGCATGGTCAGCGTCGCGGCACAAAGGGCCTGCCCCCAGGGCGCGCCCCACGTGGTCGATCGTGGTGGACGCGGCCGCTTCCACGGTGCCGCGCACCTGCAGGGCCTCGCGGCGGCCGAACGGCGGCCCGCCCGCCCGGTGCGCATCGATGGCGGCGGCGGCATGGCGCAGTGCCAGGGCGGACGCGGACAGCGCGCAATCCACCGCGCCCAGGTGGGCGGCCAGCAGGTCGTCCGCCGCCGCGCCGCGCTGCTGCACCCGCTCGCGCAGGCGCTGTGCCACGGCGGCAGCGGCACCGTGCCAGCAGGCGGCGATGCCGGCCGCGCCGTGCCAGAAGCCCGGCCGGTCCAGGTAGGCACCGGGCGCCCCCACGGGCCATGCCGGCACCGTGTCGAACAGCACGTCGACGCTGGCGGTATCGGCCATGCCCACGGCGTCCCAGCCCTCGCGGGTGACGGTGACCCTGGGATGGTGCATGGACACGGCAATGAGTTGAACCTGCCCGTCCGCATCGCGGGCCGTGGCCAGGGCGGCACTGACGCCCGAGGCGCCCGAGCACCAGCACTTGCGGCCGGAGACCACCAGCCCGCCGTCGGGGCCCGCGGCCAGCTGCAGTTCGGCGCCGGCCGGCCCGCCCGCGGCCCACACGCCCCACAGGCCCTGCGACGGATCGACCGCACGGACCAGCGCGGCGGCGGCGCCATCGCCCAGAATCTCCCTCGCGATGCCGACCGCGTCCAGATGGGATTCGAACAGCTTGCCGATGGCGGCGTCCTCGCCGGTCACCTTGGCGAGCCAGCGAAAACGATCGGCGGTGGTGGCACGGGCCTGCGGGTCGGCATAGAACGCCTGGACCCGGTCCAGTGCGTGGCGCACTGGGGTGCCCAGAGGGAAATCGGTGGGGGGAAGGAGATCGCGGCGCATCCTTCCGACGCTAGGGGGAGGCCCCCGGCGGCCGTGTCAGCCTCGGCCCCCTGCCGCTGTGGGACGCCGGTCGGCGGCCCCTGCCGTTGTGGGGCGCCGGTCGGCGGACCGCTGCTGTTGTAGGACGCGGGTGGGCCGCCTCCGGGCCCGCGGCCGGTCAGGCGGCCCCGGGGGCTCCGCTCAGCCCACGTGCTTGGCGAAGAACGCCAGCGTGCGTTCGCGCGCCAGGGTGGCCGAGGCCTCGTCGTAGGAGCCGCGCTGGTCGCAGTTGAAGCCGTGGTCGGCGTCGTACACGTGCACCTCCACTTCCGGGTGGGCCCGGCCGAAGGCCTGCACGCTGTCGAGCGCGATGAAGTGGTCGCGGTCGCCGAAGTGCGCCAGCACCGGAACCTTCGGGGTGCGCGCGCTTTCCTCGGTGGTGGTCATGCCGCCGCCGTAGTAGCAGACGGCGGCCGACAGGCCCTGCAGCTCGCACGCCGCGCGCCAGGTGAGCAGGCCGCCCCAGCAGAACCCCACGATGCCCACCTTGCCGCCGCCGGCCTGCGCCGCGTGGTCGATGGCGGCCTGGATGTCGGGTAGCACGCCCGCGCCGGGAAGCGCCTCGACGCGCGACTTGAGCGCGATGCCGTCCTGCATGTCCTGCGCGCTGTAGCCCAGCTCGACCCCGGGCTGCACCCGGGCGAAGGTGGCGGGCGCCACGGCCAGGTAGCCGCGCGCGGCCAGCCGGTCGGCCACGGCGCGGATGTGCGAGTTCACGCCGAAGATCTCCTGCAGCACGACCACGGCGCCGCGCGCCTGGCCCTCGGGCTGCGCGACCCAGGCGGGCACCTTGAAACCGTCAGCCGATGCGATGTCCACGAAATTGCCCATGATGATGCGGCTCCTTTGTCGGAAGGGATGGGTGAGAGAGGGTGGTTGAAAGAAAGCGGAGCGGTGAAAAGACGCGCCGGCCCGGTGGTGGCCCGGGCCGGCGGATGCTGTAATGCGGGACCTTTCGCCAACGGTGCATTCTTGCAGGAGACGGCAATTGAACAAAGTGGTACTTGTGACCGGTGGTAGCCGGGGCATCGGCGCAGCGACCGCACGCCTGGCCGCGCGCCAGGGCTGGGCGGTGGCGGTGAACTACGCCCGCGATGCGCAGGCGGCCGACGCCGTGGTGCAGGCCATCCGCGAGGCGGGCGGCCAGGCCATCGCCGTGCAGGCCGACGTGGCGAAGGAAGGCGAGGTCGTCGCCCTGTTCGAGGCGGTCGATGCCCGCTTCGGCGCGCTCGGCGCCCTGGTGAACAACGCGGGCGTGGTCGACGTGCCCGCGCGCGTGGACCAGATGAGCGCCGAGCGCCTGCGCCGCATGTTCGACATCAACGTGGTGGGCAGCTTTCTCTGCGCACGCGAGGCCGTGCGGCGCATGAGCACGAAGCACGGCGGCGCGGGCGGCAGCATCGTCAACGTGTCCAGCGCCGCGGCGCGCCTGGGCGCGGCCGGGCAGTACGTGGACTACGCCGCCTCCAAGGGCGCCATCGACGTGCTCACGCTCGGCCTGGCCCGCGAGGTGGCGGCCGAGGGCGTCCGCGTGAATGCGGTGCGGCCCGGCCTCATCGACACCGACATCCACGCCAGCGGCGGCCTGCCCGACCGCGTGCGCGATCTGGCGCACCAGGTGCCCATGGGGCGGGGCGGCACGGCCGAGGAGGTGGCCGAGGCCATCGTCTGGCTGATGTCGGAGGCGGCCAGCTACACCACCCTGTCACTGCTCGACGTCTCCGGAGGCCGCTGATGGACCTGAAACCGCTCATCACGCTGCTGGCCATCGTGAACCCGCTGGCCATCGTGCCGTTCTTCATCCACTACACCGACGGGTTTTCGCAGCGCCAGCGCCGGCGCACCATCCAGGTGGCGGCCTTCAGCGCGTTCTGCGTAATCGCGGCCTGCGCGCTGCTCGGGCTGCAGATCCTGGAGTTCTTCAACATCTCGCTGCAGAGCTTCCAGGTGGGCGGCGGCATGCTGCTGCTCATCAGCGCGATGAACATGCTCAACGCCCAGCCGGCCGAGGCCAAGCCCCACACCCACGAACTGGAGGAAGGCGCCGAGAAGGCCGCCCAGGGCGACAGCATCGCCGTGGTGCCGCTCACCATCCCGCTGCTCACCGGGCCGGCCAGCATGTCCACCGTGGTGATCTATGCCGACCGGGCGCAGACCTTCTGGCAGCACCTGGCGCTGGTGGGCTACGGCGTGGTCATCGCCGGCGCCACGGCGCTGTGCTTCGCGCTGGCCGACCCCATCGCGCGCGTGCTGGGCAAGACCGGCATCAACGTGATGACCCGGCTCATGGGCCTGATCCTCGCGGCGCTGGCGGTGGAGGTGATGGCCGAAGGGCTGGGCAAGCTGTTCCCCGTGCTGGTCGCGCGCTGAAGGCACGGCATGTCCACCACCCACGCCCGGTTGCTGCTGCTGGAGGACGACCCCGCCATCGCGCGCACGGTGGCCTATGCGCTCGAACGCGAGGGGCTGTCCATCGTGCACAGCCTGCTGCTGCGGGACGCGCGCGAACAGCTGCGCGCCCGGCCCTTCGACCTGCTGGTGCTGGACGTGGGCCTGCCCGACGGCAACGGCCTCGATCTGCTGCGCGACCTGCGCCGCGACCCGGCGCACCAGGCCACGCCGGTGCTCATGCTGAGCGCCCACGGCGAAGAACTCGACCGCGTGCTGGGCCTGGAGCTGGGCGCCGACGACTACCTGCCCAAGCCCTTCAGCCCACGCGAGCTGGCGGCCCGCGTGAAGGCGCTGCTGCGCCGCGCGGCGGCCCCTGCACCGGTGGCGGCGGCATCGGCGGCGCCCAGCCCGTTCCACGACGATGCCGCCGGCCAGCGCGTGAGCCTGCACGGCCGGCCGCTGCCGCTCACGCGGCGCGAATACCGCCTGCTGGCCTGCCTGCTGCGCGGCGCCGGCCGCATCCAGTCGCGCGAGGCCCTGCTCGCCGGCGCCTGGGGCGACGACAGCGAAAGCACCGACCGCACGGTGGACACCCACATCAAGACGCTGCGCGCCAAGCTGCGCGAAGCGGACCCGGCGCGCGAGTACATCAGCACGCACCGGGGCATGGGCTACTGCCTGGAGCCATGAGCGCCCGCTGGCACCGCTCCGTGCAGCCCACCCTGGCGAGGGCCTGACCCATGCGCCTGGGCATCCGGCTGCTGTTCGCCTTCTTCCTGATCAACGGCATCGCGGCCTTCTTCGTGCTGCGCGTGTTCACCGCCGAGATCAAGCCCAGCGTGCGCGAGGTGATGGAAGACATGATGGTGGACACCGCCAACATCCTGGCCGAGCTGGCGAGCGACGACCTGGCCGCCGGCCGCCTGGGCGCCACCGCGCCCGGCACGCCCGAGAGCCGCTTCGCGCAGCACGTGCGCCAGTACGCCAGCCGCCCGGTCGATGCCGCGATCTGGGGGCTGACCAAGCAGACGCTCGATTTCCGCATCTATGTGACCGATGCCGCCGGGCGCGTGCTATTCGACTCCGAGCGCAGTGCCGTGGGCGAGGACTACTCGGGCTGGCGCGACGTGGCGCGCACGCTGCGGGGCGAGTACGGCGCCCGCGCCACGCGCGAGGTGCAGGGCGACGACACCAGCGGCGTGATGTACGTGGCCGCCCCCATCCTGGTGAACGGGCCGTCCGGCCGCGCCATCGGCGGCGTGCTCACCGTGGCCAAGCCCACGCGCTCGGTACAGCGCTTCATCGACCGGGCCGAGCGCAAGGTGCTGCGCGGCGGCCTGCTGCTGCTGGCCCTGTCGGCGCTGGTGGGCGTGGCCGTCACCGTGTGGACCGTGTGGCACGTGCGCCGCCTGCGCGACTACGCCCTGAGCGTGCAGGGCCCGGCCGACGGGGGCCTGAACCCCACGCAGCCCCTGGCCGTGCCGCGGGTGCCGGGCGAGCTGGGCGACCTGGCCCGCGCCATGGACCGCATGCGCGTGCGGCTGGAAGGGCACGACTACATCGAAGGCTACGTGCGCGCCCTCACGCATGAACTCAAAAGCCCCGTGGCCGCCATCCGCGGCGCGGGTGAACTGCTGCAGGAGGACCTGCCACCGGCCGACCGCGCCCAGTTCGCCACGCAGGTGGTCGAGCAAAGCGAGCGCCTGCAGCGCCTGGTGGACCGGCTGCTGGCGCTGAGCCAGCTCGAGCAGCGCCAGCGGGCCGAGGGCGCGGCGGCCGTCTCGCTGCAGGACTGCGCGGCCCTGGCCGTGCGCCAGGCCCAGGCCCGCGCCAGCCAGCGCACCATCGACCTGGTGCTCACGGGCGACGGCGCCGGCGGCCCGTGGGAGGCCGAGCTGGTGACGCTGGCGATCACCAACCTGATCGACAACGCCATCGACTTCGCGCCCGCCGGCAGCGCGGTGCGCGTGGAATTGCAGGGCCCGGTGGTGGCCGTGCAGGACGCGGGCCCCGGCGTGCCGGACTATGCGCTGCCGCGGCTGGGCGAGCGCTTTTTCACCACCGCGCGGCCGGGTGGAGAGCGCAGCGGCTCGGGGCTGGGCCTGGCCATCGTGCGCCGGATCATGGCGCTGCACGGGGGAACGATGGCAGTGCGCAACACCCAGCCCGGGCTGCGGGTCGAACTCACCTTTCCGGCCGCCTGACGGCGGCGCACCGGCCACCGGGCCGGCAGCGCGCTGGTGCACTTCACCGTGCGCTCACAAACTTCATTTCCGCCTCACGCCCGCTCACCACACTGCCCTCCACATCCACTGGCGGAGAGCCTCCTTGAAACACCCCCTGTTCACCAAACTGGCCGCGCTCGCGGCCATCACCCTGCTCCTGCTGTTCGGCCTGGGCCTCATCGAAGACGTGGTGCGCGACCGCCAGCGCTACCGCACCCTCACCGCCGATGGCGTGGCGCGCAGCCTGGCGGGTTCGCAAACCCTGCTGGGGCCGCTGATCCACAGCGCCTGCGTGGAAAGCTGGGATGCCGTGACCGGCACCGGAAGCGAGCGCACCACGGTCGAGAAACGGCGCGAGTTCGTGCTCACCGCCATGCCGGACACCCTGCAATTGCGCGCCGGCACCGCCATGCAGGAGCGCTCGCGCGGTGTGCACAAGGTCAACACCTACGCCCTGAAGGCGCATGTCGCCGCCGAGTGGTCGTCGCTTGCGAGCCTGCGGCCGGACACCACCGTGCAGGGCTCGCGCATGCAATGCGGCGCACCCCTGCTGATGATGGCGGTGGGCGATGCGCGGGGCATCCGCGCGGCCCAGCTCACCATCGGCGGCCAGGCGCTGGCCCTGAAGCCCGGCACCTTCCACCCCGCCTACCCCCGAGGCCTGCATGCCCCGCTGCCCGAAGCGCTGGTGCAGCGGCCAGGCGGCGATACCGGCCCGTTCAAGGCCGAGATGGACCTGGAACTCGTGGGCACCGAGAGCGTGGCCATCGTGCCGCTGGGCAGCCAGACCCAGGTGCAGATGGACGGCAGCTGGCCCCACCCCTCGTTCGCCGGCCGCTTCCTGCCGTCGGAGCGCACCGTGGGGGACAAAGGCTTTTCCGCGCTGTGGCGCCTGTCTTCGCTGGCCAGCACGGCCCAGCAGGACGTGGCCGCCGGCCGCCCCGCGTGCGAGGCGGCCCCCACCGCGGACCGCGCCTACGAACCCGCGCCCGCCGACGGCCGCGGCTGCGCCGACAGCTTCACCGTGGCCTTCGTGGACCCGGTCAATCCCTATTCGCTGAGCGACCGCGCCACCAAGTACGGCGTGCTGTTCATCGCGCTCACCTTCGTGGCGGTGGGCCTGTTCGAGCTGATGAAGCGGCTGCGGGTGCACCCGGTGCAGTACCTGCTGGTGGGCAGCGCCCTGTGCAGCTTCTTCCTGCTGCTGGTGAGCCTGTCGGAGCACCTGCCCTTCGGCGTTTCGTATGCCATCGCGGCCAGCGCGTGCGTGCTGCTGCTGGCCTACTACGCCAGCCACATGCTCGGCAGCCTGTGGCTCGGCCTGCCGTTCGGGGCCGGCATCGCGCTGCTCTACGGCCTGCTCTACCTGCTGCTGCAGTTGGAGCAGACCGCGCTGGCCGTGGGTGCCATCGCGCTGTTCCTGGTGCTGGCCGCCGTGATGGTGCTCACGCGACGGGTCAACTGGTACGGCCTGACCGCGCAACGCCCGGTTCCCACCCCTCGCCCGGAGGCCGCATGAGCGCGCCGTCGCCCGGGCCGGCCCACCGGGCCAGCCCCTGGGACACGCACCTGGCCGCGCCAGCGCAGCCGGAGCACGGCCAGCAGGGCCTGTCGATGGCGCAGGCGCAGCGCCTGCAGCGCTACCACGACCGCCTGCTGTGCGCCCTGGCGGCGCGGGACCGCGAAGCCTTGCGCCAGGCCAAGCAGGGCATCCTGAAGGCGGCCTACTGGCCACGGGCTGCGGATGCCGCGTCCCCGGCCTGGCGCCGGGCCATGCGCACGCTCTCCTGGCAGATGGCCGCCCTGCTGCTGCCCCGCGGGCGCCAGTAGCCCGCAGCAGGGGCTGCCAGGCCTCAGACCGCGACCGCTTCGCGCGCCGGGCGGGGTGCCGCAGCCTTTTCTGCCTGCGGGGCCCCACCGTCGCCAGAGCAGGCGCCGCCGCAGCCGTGAATGGCCTGCGCCGGAAGCGCGCCCGGCGCATGCACGGTGCCGGTCGCGGGATCGAAGCCCACGCGGCGCAGGTGCAGGGCGAGCGCCGCATCCATGGTCTGCGTGTGTTGCGGAAACCACAGGGCCAGCTCCGACGCCATGCGGCGCAGCACGGCCGGCTCGCCCGCTTCGGCCTGCGCCGTGCCCTCGCGCAGCACCTGCAGCACGACCTTGTGCTGCAGGCTGTGGCAGTTGCCCGAGGCGAAGCGGGTGGCGGCCATCCAGGCGTCCTCGCGGGCGAAGTGGTTGGCGGTGTGCGATACCAGCGCGTGCCAGGCGCCCAGCAGTTGCGCGTCCGGCGCGGCCTCCACGGCGGCCAGCAGTTCCACGAACTCCTGGTGGGTTTCGTCCATGAGGGGAAGGTCGAGGGCGAGGCCCTCGGACCATTGCAGTGCAGCCATTTCCAGTCCTTGCAGTCCAGTGGAAGGCCAGCTTAAGAGGCGCGGCGGGGGTGGGTTTTGATGCAGGTCAGGGCGCCGGCGATCGGCGCCATGCCGCCGCCAGGGGCCACCTCTGCCGGAAAGGGCCGGACCTCTGATAATTATTCGATGACTCAGCCGTCCACCCCGGGTAATGCCGCCGCCGCGAGGCCGTTGAACGAAAACGAGCGCCTCGCCGCGCTCCAGATGCTGGGGGTGCTGGATTCAGCGCCGGAGCCGGTCTTCGACGATCTGGCGTGGCTGGCCAGCCAGTGCTGCGATGCGCCCATCGCGCTCATCTCGCTGATCGACGAAACGCGCCAGTGGTTCAAGGCCAGCTGCGGCCTGGGCACACCGCAGACATCGCGCGAGATCGCGTTCTGCAGCCATGCGCTGGCATCCACGCAGATCCTGGAGGTCCCCGACGCGCTGGAGGACCCGCGTTTTTCCAGCAACCCGATGGTGCTCGGCGAGCCGGGCATCCGCTTCTATGCAGGGGCTCCGCTGGTCGGCAGCACAGGGCATGTCTACGGCACGCTGTGCGTGATCGACCGGGTGCCGCGGCGCCTGTCCGGAACGCAGCGGGAGGCGTTGCAACGCCTGTCCAGGCAGGTGGTCAGCCAACTGGAGGCCCGCCAGGGCCGCCGGGAGGCCCAGATCCAGGCGGGCACGCTGGGCCGACTGCTGGAGGCCATGCCCGATGCGGTCGTCTCCTGCGGCTCCGATGGACTGCTGGGCGAGTTCAACCACGTGGCCCGGGCCTGGCACGGCACCGACCCCCGGTCCCTGCCGCCGAGCGAGTGGGCCGAGCATTTCGACCTGTTCGAGGCCTCTGGCACACGGCTGCTGGCGACCGGGGACATCCCGCTGCTGGCCGCCTGGCGGGGCGAGACCGTGCGCGGGTTCGAGCTGGTCATCAAGGCCAAGGGCCAGCCGCCGCGGTCGGTGCTGTGCAACGCTTCGCCTTTGTTCTACGCGGACGGCACCAAGATGGGCGCGGTGTGCCTGATGCACGACGTGACGGCACTGCGCGCCGCCACCCGTGCCGCCACGATCGCGGCCCAGCGCTTTTCGGGCGCCTTCAGCGCCGCCACCCACGGAATGGCCCTGGTCGCCACCACGGGCCACTGGATCGAGGTCAACGACGCGCTGTGCGGCATGCTGGGCTACTCGCGGGACGAATTGCTGCACATGGATTTCCGGCGGCTCACCCACCCGGACGATCTCATGTCCCACCGCGACCACATCGACCGCCTGGTCCGCAGGGAAACGCAGAACTACCAGTTGGGCAAGCGCTACCTGCGCAAGGACGGCGAGACGGTGTGGGCCCATCTGGCGGTCTCGCTGGTGCGGGACGAATTCGACCAGCCCCTGCATTTCGTGGCCCAGATCCAGGACGTCACGGAGCAGCGGTCCATGGAAGAGCGCCTGCGCGACAGCGAGCGCCGCATGCGCAGCATCCTGGAAGACACGGAGGACGCCTTCATCGTGGCCGATGAGGACGGCCAGATCCTGGAGTGGAACCGCGCAGCCCAGGCGATGTTCGGCTGGCGCCGGGCCGAGGTGCTGGGGCGCCCGATGGCCGAGACCATCCTCGCCCCGGCGATGCGAACGCGCAGCCTGGCGGCGATCATGGCCAACGAGCGCGCCAGGGCCCGCAGGCAGCTTCTTCCGGGATGGCACCGCGACCAGCACGAGTTTCCGATGGAGATCACCCTCAGCCAGGTGCAGCTGGAATCGTCCCGCATCGTGACAGCCTTCATGCACGACATCAGCGAGCGCGTCGCGGCCGAGCAGCAACTGCGTCGAAGCGAGGCCCAGTTGCAACTGATGGCCGACAGCGTGCCCGCACTCATCGCGCACGTGGGCGCGGATTTGCGCTACCAGTTCGCCAACAAGGCCTATGCCGCATGGTTCGGCAAGGACCCCGCGCAGATCGTGGGCCGCCCCATGGATGAAATCCTGGATTCGGCGCATTTCGCCAAGGCCTGGCCCTACACCCGCCGCGTGCTGAAAGGCGAACCGGTGCAGTTCGAGGCCGAGGTCGCCAACGCCGCCGGCGAAACCCGGGTCATGTCCGCCAGCTACATCCCCGATGTCCAGCCGTTGGAGCCGGACCGCCCAAAGGCGCCCGCAGTCGGGTTCCACCTCACGGTGACGGACATCACCGTCCACAAGGATTACGCCAACAGGCTAGCGATCAGCGCCGCGCGGCTGGAGCGGGCCCTCGAAGGGGCCCAGCTGGGCCTGTGGGAACTGAACATCGAGGCCATGACGCTGCAGGTGGACGCCCGCGGATCGGCCATGCTGGGCTTCGGCCCCAACGAGGTGACCAAGACCGTGCCCGAATGGACCGCCGTTCTGCACCCTCTCGACCAGGAGCCGAACGTGGCCGCGTTCCGCCGGCATCTCGGCGGAATGACGGAAACCTACGAGAACGAGTTCAGGGTGCAGGGCCCGCAGGGGCCCTGGATCTGGCTGTTCTCCCGCGGCAAGGTCATCCGGCGCAGCGCCACGGGCGCGCCCTCCAAGGTCATCGGCACGTTCATGGACATCACCCAGCGCAAGCTTGACGAAGAGGCGCTGGCGCGCGCGGCCCTGCTGCTGCGGCAGTCGGGGGCCATGGCACGCGTGGGAGGCTGGACGCTGAATCCGGCCACGGGCGAGGCGGCCTGGACGGACGAGGTCTACCGCATCCACGACCTGGAGCCGCAAACCACGCCGGACCTGTCGCAGGCGCTGAACTACTACACCGAAGCGTCGCGCCCCCTCATCAGCGCGGCCGTGCAGCGGTGCATGGAAGACGGCACGCCGTGGGACCTGGAGCTGGAATTGATCTCGCACAAGGGACGACACCTCTGGGTGCGCGCGCAGGGCGAGCCGACCTACCAGGACGGCCGGATCGTTCAGTTGAGCGGGGCCTTCCAGGACATCACCGAGCGAAAGCACTCGGAGCTGCAACTGCAGCGCCTGAACGCCACGCTGGCGGAGCTGTCCTATACGGATGCCCTCACGGGACTGGGCAACCGCCGCCTGTTCGACGAGGCATTGAGCGCCGAGTGGGGCCGGGCGCGCCGGCAGGACGCATCCGTGGCCCTGCTGATGATCGATATCGACCACTTCAAGCACTACAACGACATGCACGGGCACCAGGCCGGCGACGACTGCCTGCGCCAGTTCGCCACCGTGCTGCAGGGGGCGTTGTTCCGGGCCCATGAAAAGCCGATGCGCTACGGGGGTGAAGAGTTCGTGGTGCTCCTGCCGGGCACCACGGGCGAGGAAGCGCAGGTCGTGGCCCAACGGGTGCTGCAGGCGTTCGACCATGCCGCCCTCCCCCATGGCGCTTCGCCCCTGGGCCCGCACGTCACCTTGAGCATCGGCGTGGCGGCCCTTCAGCCCACGGCGGAAATGACAGAAAAGCAATTGGTGCGCGACGCGGACCAGGGGCTCTACCAGGCCAAGGCGGCCGGACGGGCGCGTTTCATGCGGTGGCTCTGAGCGAACAGCCCCCCATTGAGGCCGCCGCAACGCAAAAAGGCTTCGCAGTGCGAAGCCTTTTTTTGCTTTTGGCACCCCAGCCGTTCATCCGAACGCGGGGGTGGCCATAACCTGTTTTACTGGTTGTAGACGCGCTTCAGATCGGCAACGCACTTGTCCTTGACGTCACCGTTCATGGCATCGCAACGCTCCTTGGCAGCCTTGTACTCGGCTTCGCGCTTTTCTTCAGCGGCGTCCTTCTTCACTTCGGCGACCTTGGCGTCCTTCTTGGCCATGTTGTCCGAAGGCTTGGCCTGGGCGCGAGCCACCTTGGCGTCTTCCTTGGCCTTCACGTGGGCGGCCTTGGCATCCTTCACGCAGACGTCCTTGGCATTGCCTTGCTGGTCATCGCACTTTTCCTTGGCGACGTCGTAGGCGGCGTCAGCGCGGGCTTCGTTCACCTTGTAGGTGGCCTTGTCGCTGGGCTTGTACTGGGCTTCCAGTTCGGCCTTGGCGACCTTCTCGGCACCCTTGGCTTCCTTCATGCAGACGTCCTTGGCGTTGGCCGTCATGCTGTCGCACTTCTGCTTGTTCATCTTGTAGTCGGCAGAGATGCGGTCCCTGGCGGCGCTGTGCTCTTCCTTGGTCATGGCCATGCCGCTGGTTGCGAGAAGGCCGGCGGCCACGATGGCCAGAAGATTGCGTGCGTGTTTCATATTTTTCTCCTCAATGTCTGTAGGGGGGTGCGGTTGTCGATTTGCCTTGTGGCAGCACGGCGAACACCGCTGGTTTTTAAAAGTGGGAAAGGCCCGGGATTTACTTGTCGAAACGGAATTCGGGGTGGCGGTCTTGCCAGGACTTCAGTTCCTTCTCGGCGGCATCCTTGGCCAGACCCTGGCGCTCTTGCAGCTTGCCCAGGAACTGGTCGCGCTTGCCGGCTGCCACGTCAAGATCGTCGTCCGTCAGCTTGCCCCATTGCTCCTTGATCTTGCCGGTGAATTGCTTCCAGTTTCCCTTGACGGTGTCTTCATTCATGGCACAAGTCCTCTTGGTTATTCGCTTCAGCCCTCCACTCCGAGACGGTTTGGAACCCTGGCTGGATGCGATGGACGAACTGTAAAAGTGCCCCCTCGGGGCAGGCGTAGTCATCCGGGGGCAGCACGCGTCAGCCCAGGCCTACGGTTGATAAGGACAAAAAAAAGGGGCGTGCAGTGCACGCCCCTTTCGGCTATGAGCCCATGCGCTCAGTGCGCCAGATGCAGCCCGCATTCGCGGTTGTCCTCGCCCTTCGTCGGGTCCACGTAGTCGAAGTTGTTGGGCAGTTGGTGGGCCACGAGGTATTCGTACAGGTCCTTGGACGACCAATGCAGCAGCGGTGCGACCTTGAGCAGGCCGTCGGGGTTGATGCTCACCGGGTCCATCTGCGCGCGCACGGCCGTGTCGGTGGCGCGCAGCGCGGTGAACCACACCTGCGGCGCGGTCTCGCGCAGCGCGCGGGCGAAGGGCTCGAGCTTGACCTCTTCGGTGAAAGCGGCATGCCGCGGATCGTCGAGCGCGGGGACCGGGCCTTCGACGGCCTCGCGGTGGGCGCGCGATCGGCGTGGCAGGTAGATCGACAGGTTCAGGCCGAGCTGCCGGGTCACCTCGTCGGCGAACTGGTAAGTGGCCTCGGTGTTGTAGCCGTTGTCCATCCACACCACCGGCACGTCGGGCCGGGCCCGCGTGACCATGTGCAGGATGACGGCCTCGAACGGCCGGAAATTGGTGGTGACGATGGTGGGCCGGCCCAGGCCCACGGCCCAGTCCACGAGGCCCTGGGCGTCCTTGCCGAGTTCGGCGTTGATTCTTGCGAGGTCGATGCTGCTCATTCCATGCTCCAACGGGACCGGGCGCGAGCGGCCCGGTGGGACGGGCGATTGTGCCTTTTGCTCCGCAGGGCCGCAGCCGGCCGGCCACGCGCCCCTGCCGCCCGGCGGGGCACCGGAGCGCCGCAGTACGGCAAAAATACAACAATAAGAATCATTCCCATTCTCTTTTTATAATCGGCGTTCCATGCCGCACCCCGCCTCGCTTCCCCCGCCGCCCGAGCCCCTGCTGGCCGCCCTGGTGAAGCACTACGAAGACCTGGTGGGATCGCTGCGGCACCGCTTCGGGGACGAGTGCTTTCCGCGCGAGATCGTGAACGACCTGTGCGTGCGGCTGCTCGAGCGTCCGGTGCCCGGCGAGATCGCCAATCCGCTCGCGTTCCTGCGCTGCGTGGCGCGGGACCTGGCCATCGACCGCTACCGCGCCCAGGCCCGGCGCCGCGAGACGGCGCACGAGCACCCCGAGGCGGACGCCCCCGTCCCTTCGGCCGCGCCGCTGTCGCCACCCGAACTGGCGCTGGCCGCCCACCAGCGCCAGCGGGCGCTGCTGGCCGCCATCGAGCAGTTGCCGCAGGCCAGCCGCGAGGCGTTCATCCTCACCAAGCTCTACGGCATGCCGCAGGACGAGGCCGCCCGGCGCATGGGTGTCTCGCGCGGGATGGTGGCCCGGCACCTGGCGCGCGCCCTGCGCGACGTGGAGCCGGTGCTGATCGAGGGCACCGGCCATGCCGCCCGCTGAATCCGCTGCGGCGCCGGCCGCCCGTGCAGCCGGCGCCGGCAACCCTTCCGTGCGCGGCGCGGGCCGCCGAGCCCACTTGCCCATCGACGACGCCCTGGCGCCGTTCGCCGACCTGCTGCGCCAGCACCTGCCCACGCCCGAAGACATCGAGCAGGCGGCGGCCCTGCGCCGCGAGCGACGCCGGCGTCCCGCGAAAGCCCGCGCGGCGGGCGCGGCCACGGCATTGGCAGTGGCCGCGCTGGCGGGGGTGCTGTGGGCCGATCCGGTGCTGCACCGCGAATCGCTGGCCACCGCCGTGGGCGAGCGGCAGGCCCGGCCGCTGCCCGACGGCAGCACGGTGCGCCTGAACAGCGGCACCCGGGTGGAGGTGGCCCTGCACCTGCGCTCGCGCCGCCTGTCGCTGGCGCACGGCGAGGCCGCCTTCGAAGTCGCCCACGCGCCCTGGCACGCCTGGGCGCCCTGGCTGCAGCGCCCGTTCACCGTGCAGGCGGGCGCGGTGGCGGTGGAGGACATCGGCACCGTCTTCAACATCCGCCGCGACGGGACGGCTGCGGCCGGAGACGCGGCCGATGCCAGCGCCGACATCACCGTGCAGCAGGGCAGCGTGCGCGTGCACGCCGGGACGGGCACGGCGCCGGTGGTGCTGCACGCGGGCCAGGCGCTGCACACCCGGCCGGGCACGGCCTGGCCCGCCCCGGTGGAAGCGGACACCGCCCGCGTCGCCGCGTGGCAAGCCGGCCGGCTGCGGCTGGACGCCACGCCGCTGGCCGACGCCGTGGCCGAGATGCAGCGCCACCGCCGCACGCCCATCACGCTGGCCGACGGGCACGCCGCGGCGCTGCGCATCTCGGGGGAGTTCGACCTGGACCGCATCGACCAGCTGATCGACCTGCTGCCGCGTCTGGCCCCGGTGCGGGTGGACCGCCATGCGGACGGCAGCGTGGTGATCGGTCTGCGCACGGCACATCAAAAACCATAGCAGGATGCCGGCGCATTGATTGCGGTGGTGCCCGTTTCGATGCCCAGTGCCCGGTCTCCGGCCGAAGGGCCGCCGCTGGCCATTCATTGATTTGGATCGGCGATGTGTACAAACCCGCCCGCCGCATCGGCTCACAGGGGGACGGGCGCGCCCTGCCCGCCCGCCGTCCCTTTTTTTGTGTCTTGACCGATTTCTTTCCAGGAGCCTCCATGCCGATCCCCCAACACCGCCGCCCGCCACACCGCGCCCGCTGGGCCGCGCTGGCCGCCGCGCTGTGCATCGCCGCCACCGCCGCCGCCCAGGCCCAGCCCGTCGCGGTGGACCTGCCCGCCCAGCCCCTGGCGCAGTCATTGAACGCCCTGGCGCGCCAGAGCGGCGTGCAGATCGTGTTCGTCACCGACATCGCCCAGGGCCAGCAGGCGCCGGCGGTGCGGGGCACGCTGGAGGTGCGCGATGCGCTGCAGCGCCTGGTCGCCGGCACCGGGCTGGTGGTGCGCACGCAGGATGCCCGCACCTTCACGGTGGAACGCGCGGGCACCGCCCCCGCCGGTGGCACCCCGGGGGCCGCGGGTGCGGCGGCCGGCGCCACGATGAGCGAGGTGCGCGTGCAGGCGGCGCGTGGCGAGGACACGGCCTACAACGCCGCTTCGTCCGCCAGCGGCACCAAGACCGAGGCCCCGCTGCGCGACGTGCCGCAGACCATCGACGTGGTGCCGCAGCAGGTGATCCGCGACCAGGGCGCGACCTCGATGCAGGACACCCTGCGCAACGTGGCGGGCGTGGGCCTGTCGCATGGCGACGGCCAGCGCGACCAGGTCAGCATCCGCGGCTTCACCAGCATCGGCGACCAGTTCGTGGACGGCTTTCGCGACGACGCGCTGTATTTCCGCGACCTGTCCAACATCGAGCGGGTGGAGGTGGTGAAGGGCCCCGCCGCCGTGCTGTACGGGCGCGGCTCGTCCGGCGGCTTGGTCAACCGCGTGACGAAAAAGCCCGGCACGGACGTGTCCGACATCGCCCTGAGCGTGGGCAGCTGGGCCGACAAGCGCGCCGAGTTCGACGTGGGCCGCGCGCCCGCGGGCAGCGACTGGTCCTGGCGCGTCACCGGCGCGGCCGAGGACGCCAACAGCTACCGCAGCCAGCAGTTCCTGGAGCGCCAGGCCATCGCCCCTTCGGTGCTGTGGAAGCCCGACGGCGCCACTTCGCTCATGCTGCAGGCCGACTACCTGCACGACAAGCGCGTGACCGACTTCGGCATCCCGGCCTACCAGGGCCGCCCGGTCAACGTGCCCGCGGGCACCTATTTCGGCTCGGCCAACGCGCGCGATGCGGACACGTCCGAGTCCACGGTCAGCTCGTTCACCGCCACGTTCAGCCACCGCTTTTCCGATACGCTGCGCGTGCGCAACGCCCTGCGCTACTACCACTACGACCTGGACCGCCAGAACACCCTGCCCGCGGGCACCACGAACGAGGCCGCGGGCACCGTGGCGCTCACGCGCTCGGGCGTGGACCGGCGCGAGCGCGGCGTGTTCAACCAGACCGAGCTGATCCAGAACCTGCGCACCGGCAGCGTCGCGCACGAGGTGCTTTACGGCCTGGAGCTGGGCCAGCAGAACAAGGATGCGGTCTCGTTCACCGGCGGCACACTGGGCAACGTGAACCTGTGGAACCCGGTGCTGCCGGTGGCGCCGCTCAACGGCGGCGGGGCCGTGTCGGCCAGCGCGCTGAACCGCTACCTGACACGCGCGTTCTACGTGCAGGACCAGATCACGCTGTCGCCCGAGTGGAAGGTGCTGGCCGGCCTGCGCTACGACCGCTTCGGCCAGGAAACCGACAACCGCCTGGCGGGCCAGAGCGACTTCGAGCGCACGGACACCACCTGGAGCCCGCGCGCGGGCCTGGTGTGGCAGCCCACGGCGGCACAGTCGTACTACGTGTCGGTGAGCCGTTCCTACCAGCCCTCGGCCGAGATGTTCGCGCTGTCTGCCACCAACACGGCCATCCAGCCCGAGCAGACGACCAACTACGAAGTGGGTGCCAAGCTCGACCTGCTGGACGGCCGCGCCACGGCCACGGCCTCCCTGTTCCAGCTGGAGCGCACCGACATCAAGACCACCGACCCGGCACAGCCCACCCGGCTGATCCCCATCGGCACGCAGCGCACGCGCGGGCTGGAGCTGTCGCTGGCGGGCGAACTGGCGGCGGGCCTGCAGGCCACGCTGAGCTACGCGCTGCTGGACACGCGCATCACCCGCTCCACGGCCACCGACGCCGGCCAGGCGGTGCAGGGCAAACGCGCCACGATCACGCCGCGCAACGCGTTCTCGGCGTGGCTCACGCAGCGCCTGGGCGACAACTGGAGCGTGGGCGGCGGCATCAACTACGTGGGTGACCGCTTCGCCAACCCGGGCAACACGGTGACCTTGCCGTCGTACGTGGTGGTGGACGCGATGGCGCAGTACCGCATCGGCAAGGCGACCACGGTGCAGCTGAACCTGCGCAACCTGTTCGACCGCAACTACATCGTCTCGGCCCACGGCAGCAGCCCCAATCTGAACCTGCCGGGTGCACCGCGCAATGCGACGCTGACGCTGCGGCATAGCTTCTGACCGGGCGGGCGCCGCGGGCGCAGCGCCGGTAGCAGGCCGAAACGAGACGGGTCAGCGCCCCATCTGCTCCAGCCATTGCCCGATGTCCTGCGCGGCCTGGGCCGTGGCGTCGGCCAGGGCGCGGGTGCCGCCGGGCGCATCGGCCGTGGCGGCGGGGCGCTGGACCAGGAACACGCGCTGGGCCAGCAGCTTCTCGCCGGCCGGCGTGGACTCGGCGATGGATACGCGCAGCCGCACCAGTCCCACGCTGGTGGCCGGGGCGCTGAACACGTGGCTGAACTCCTCGATCTCCAGGCGCAGAATGGCCGGCAGGGCGCCGCCCTCCAGGATCTGCGCGGCGCCTTCGTCGCCTGTCAGCACGGCGCGGCGCAGGCCCAGCTGGTCGCGCACGGCCTTTTGCACCAGCTGCGCGGGCGGCTGGCTCCAGCGCGCCTGGTTGTAGGGGCGCAGGCGGCGCGCGTCGTCGTAGGCCAGGCGGTACAGCACGGCGGTGCTGCCCTCGACGGGGCCGGTGGTGGTCACGTCGGCCAGGGCCAGGGGCGGCAGCGGCGCGCGGCGGTCCGAGGGCGCGGCCTCCATCAGGCCGGGGCCGAAGTCGTAGACCTCGGCGCGCACGGGCGGTGCGGGCAGCGCCGAGCAGCCGGCCAGCAGGGCGGCGAATGCCAGGCCAAAAACGGCTCCAGCACAATGAAAACGCCGGCGTTTAGCTATCATTTTAATAGTATCCATGGCAAGCCCTCTCAAGGTTTGGCGGCAGCAGGCGCCTCGAAGCCGGGCTCGCCCGGCCCGCCGGCGGCGGTGCCCGATCCGTAGATGAGCGACTGCGGGTTGTCGCTGATGGTGCTGGCGGTGCGGCCCAGGCGGCGCACGGCGCGCGAGGTCTCGTCGG
The DNA here is from genome assembly GCF_032929295.1 of Acidovorax sp. BLS4. NCBI lineage: Bacteria > Pseudomonadati > Pseudomonadota > Betaproteobacteria > Burkholderiales > Comamonadaceae > Acidovorax > Acidovorax sp. BLS4. Next base: position 1,075,950 of record NZ_CP136797.1, on the reverse strand, counting down.
CGGCGTGGTTCAGGCGCGGCAGCGTGACGCGGCCGAAGCGGTCGGCGGCGGTGGCCAGCGACTTGGAGCCCTCGGCGATCTGGTCGATGGGGCCACCCTCGGCGCTCAGCTGCTTGACGGCGGCGCCCACTTCGTTGGCCGCGGCGGAGGCGCTGCTGCCGGCCTGGCGCAGCGCCTGCAGCGTCTCGCGCGCATCGCTGGCCACGCCGGGCACGGCGGCCAGCGCGGGGTCGAGCCGCTGCACCACGGTGGTGTCCAGGCGCTTCATCAGCGCGCTGGCGTTGCCGGCGGCCTGGCCCAGGTTGTCGATGGCGGTGGCGATGCGCTTTTGGTTGTCGTCGCTCAGCAGGTCGTTGATGCGGCCCGTGGCCTCTTCCACCTGCGAGAGGATGGCGGGCCCCTGCTCGGCCAGTTGGCCGAACGGCGAGGTCTTGAGGGGCAGGCGCGGCAGGCCGCTCGATCCCTTGGGCAGCGGCGGCTCGGCCTGCTGGCCATCGTCCAGCAGCACGTGGGCCAGGCCCGTCACGCCCTGGTAGCCCAGCACGGCGAAGGTGGCCGGGGTGATGGGCGCCTGGTCGCTCACGGCGATGCGGATCAGCACGTTGCCGGCCACGTCGGGGTCGAAGCCGATGCGCACCACCTTGCCCACCGCCACGCCCTTGTAGCGCACGGCGGCCTGCGGCTGCAGCCCGCCCACGCTCTGCTTGCTGGACAGCTCGTAGAGCTGGTAGCTGGTGTTGTCGCGGGTGAGCCACAGGCCCAGGCCCGCCAGCAGGGCCGCCACGACGACCACGAAGATGCCCGCAGCGAGGGCGTGGGACTTGTTTTCCATCAGGCGTCCTTGGTCGAGGGCGAAGCCGGTGCGGGCGCCATGGCGCGCCGGCCGCGTTCGCCGAGAAAGAAATGTTGAATGAACGGGTGGTCGAAGTGCACGACCTCCTGCGGGGGGCCGGAGACGATGACCTTCTTTTCGGCCAGCACAGCCACGCGCGTGCTGAGCGCGAACAGCGTGTCCAGGTCGTGCGTGACCATCACCACGGTCAGGCCCAGGGCGGCGCGCAGCTCGCGCAGCAGTTCGCAGAAATCGTCGGAGCTGTTGGGGTCCAGGCCCGCGGTGGGCTCGTCCAGCAGCAGCAGGGGCGGATCCATGATGAGCGCGCGCGCCAGGGCCACGCGCTTGATCATGCCGCCCGACAGGTCGGCCGGCATGCGCGTGGCGTGCTCGGGCTTCAGCCCCACCATCTGCAGCTTGACCATGGCCGCATCGCAGACCAGATCGCCCGGCAGCGTGCCCTGCTCGCGCAGCGCGAAAGCCACGTTGTCGAGCACGTTGAAGGCGGAAAACAGCGCGCCTTGCTGGAACAGCATGCCCACGCGGCTGGCGGCGCCGGCGCGGCCCATCTCGGCGGCGGGGCGGCCCAGCACCGTCACCTCGCCCTTGGCAGGCCGCGTGAGGCCCAGCATCTGGCGCAGCAGCACGGTCTTGCCCGTGCCCGAGCCGCCCACCAGGGCCAGCATTTCGCCGCGGCGCACGGTGAGGTCGAGGTTCTCGTGCACGGCGAAGGCCTCCTTGCCCTTGCCGAACACGGTGGACAGCCCCTTGATCTCGACCACCGGCGGCGCGTCGGCGGGCGGGGCCTGCGGCGCGGTGTGCGCGGCGGGGGCGGGGATGAGCGAGGTGTCGTCCATGGCGTCAGATCCCGAGATTCTTGAACGCGATGGCGAACAGCGCGTCCACGATGATCACCATGGTGATGGAGCTCACCACCGAAGCCGTCGTGCCCTCGCCCAGGCTCTGCGTGTTGGGCTTGACGCGCAGGCCCCAGTGGCAGCCGATGAGCGCGATGGACACGCCGAACACCACCGACTTGGCCACCGCCATCACCAGGTTGGGAAAGCTCACCGCGTTGGGCAGCGCCTGCACGAAGTAGGCGGGCGACACGCCCAGCGCGAGGTCGGCCGCGAGCATGCCGCCAGCCAGCGCGCACAGCGTGGTCCACACGGCGATCAGCGGCATGGCCACGGCCAGCGCCACGGCGCGCGGCATGACGAGGCGAAAGCCGTGCGGAATGCCCATGACGCGCATGGCGTCGAGTTCCTCGGTGACGCGCATCACGCCGATCTGCGCCGTGATGGCCGAGCCCGAGCGCCCTGCCACGAGGATGGCCGCGAGCATGGGCCCCAGCTCGCGGATCAATGAAATGCCCAGGATGTTGACGATGAACGACTCGGCGCCGAACTGCCGCAGCTGCAGCGACATCAGGTAGGCCAGCACCACGCCGATGAGAAAGCCCACGATGGCCGTGATGGGCATCGCCGTGGCGCCCATGCGGTACAGGTGGCCCGACATGTCGCGCCAGGGCGCGCGGCGCGGCGAGCGGGCGGCCCGGAAGATGTCGATGAAGAGCTGCCCCACCAGTTCGAGCAGGTGGCGCATGTGGGACAGGGCGTGCAGCACCTGCACGCCGAGCCGGTCCACCTGCTCGGCCAGCCGCCAGGGTGTGTCGGGCGGGCGGGTGGTGCTGAATTCGGCCACGCGCTCGAGCATGTCGCGCTGGCTGTCGTCGAGCGCCAGCCGCTCGGGCCAGTCGCGGCCCCAGTGGTTCCACAGCAGCTGCGCGCCCACGTGGTCCAGCCATTGCAGGCTGCGCAGGTCCCAGCCGATGGCCGGGCCGCCCCGCGTTTCGGACAGCTGGGCCGACAGGGCGCGCCAGTGGCGGCGCGTGCCCAGTTCCGCCGCACCCCAGCGGCCGTGCAACACCGCACAGGGGCCGTCGGGCGTGTCGTCTCGGGTGATGCGGGGCTGGCTGTCGTCTTCGGTCATGGAGGGGGGCGGGAGAAGCTGTGCATGGTAGCGGAGCGGATGGGCCCGGGCGCGTCAGCGCAGAACGCGTCCCTGCGCAGGGCACGGGCCGCGTGAATTATGATCAAAATGCCCTCCAGCACAATATCTTCTAGGGCATATAGCTACAAAAATAATAGCAATTGGCTGTTTCCCTATCGACAGCGGCACGGCGCTACGCACAATGGACCGGCACTGCCGCAATGCCCCGGGAACGTGTTCAACGTCCAACAGCCTCCATGAGCGACACCACTTTCGACTACATCATCATCGGCGGCGGCACGGCCGGCGCCCTGCTGTGCAACCGCCTGAGCGCCGGCGGCCGCCACCGCGTGCTCCTCATCGAGGCCGGCCGCAAGGACGACTACCACTGGATCCACATCCCGGTCGGCTACCTGTACTGCATCGGCAACCCGCGCACCGACTGGCTGTACCACACCGAGCCCGACGCGGGCCTGAACGGCCGCAGCCTGCGCTACCCGCGCGGCAAGACGCTGGGCGGCTGCAGCAGCATCAACGGCATGATCTACATGCGCGGCCAGGCGCGCGACTACGACCAGTGGGCCGAGATCACGGGCGACGACGCCTGGCGCTGGGAACACGCCCTGCCCTATTTCCGCCGCCACGAGGACCACTGGCGCCTGGACCAGCCCGCGTCCGCGACCGAGGCCTTCAAGCGCCTGCACGGCAGCAAGACCACCGGCAGCACCGGCGAGTGGCGCGTGGAAAAGCAGCGCCTGCGCTGGGACGTGCTGGACGCCTTCGCCCAGGCGGCGCAGCAGGCCGGCATTCCGGCCACCGACGATTTCAACGGCGGCGACAACGAAGGCGTGGGCTACTTCGAGGTCAACCAGAAGGCCGGATGGCGTTGGAACACCGCCAAGGCCTTCCTGCGCCCCACCTGCTACGGGCGGCCCAACTTCGAGATGTGGACCGCCGCACAGGCCACCCGGCTGCTGATCGACACGCAGCCCGACGGCTCGCGCCGCTGCACCGGCGTGCAGGTGTGGACCGGCGAGGAGATGGTCACTGCCCACGCCACGCGCGAGGTGGTGCTGAGCGCGGGCGCGGTCAACTCGCCGCAGCTGCTGCAGCTGTCGGGCATCGGCCCGGCGGCGCTGCTGCGCCAGCACGGCATCGACGTGGTGCACGACCTGCCCGGCGTGGGCGCCAACCTGCAGGACCACCTGCAGATCCGCGCGGTGTTCAAGGTGAACGGCGTGCCCACGCTCAACATGCTGGCCGGCAGCTGGCTGGGCAAGGCGAAGATCGGGCTCGAATACGCCTTCAAGCGCAGCGGGCCCATGAGCATGGCGCCGTCGCAGCTGGGCGCCTTCACGCGCAGCTCGCCCGACCAGGCCCACCCCAACCTCGAATACCACGTGCAGCCGCTGTCGCTGGAGGCCTTCGGCGAACCGCTGCACGCCTTTCCCGCCTTCACCGCCAGCGTGTGCAACCTGAACCCCACCAGCCGGGGCACCGTGCACATCAAGGGCCCCGACTTCCGCACCGCGCCGGCCATCGCGCCCAACTACCTGAGCACGCCCGAGGACCGCCAGGTCGCCGCCGACAGCCTGCGCGTGACGCGCCGCATCGTCGCCCAGCCGGCGCTGGCGCCCTACCGGCCCGAGGAATGGAAGCCCGGCGTGCAGTTCGAGACCGACGAGGACCTGGCGCGGCTGGCCGGCGACATCGCCACCACCATCTTCCACCCCGTGGGCACGACGCGCATGGGCCGCGACGGCGACCCGATGGCGGTGCTGGATTCGCAGTTGCGCGTGCGCGGCATCGACGGCCTGCGCGTGGTGGATGCGGGCGCCATGCCCACCATCACCAGCGGCAACACCAACTCGCCCACGCTGATGCTGGCCGAGAAGGCCGCCGAATGGATCCGGCAGGCGGCGCGGGCCGAGGCGCCCGGGGCAGAAGCGGTGGCCGCCGCAACGCGCTGATCCGCCTTGCGGGGACGCGCTCAGCCGCGCTCGGGATCGGCCTGCGGCTCGCGGTGCGGCTGCGCCGTCTTCGCCCAGACCGCCCCCACCGCCGCGGCCGAGCCCGCGAGCCACAGGGCGGAAGACGCCGTCTGCAGCCGCACGGCCTGCCCGGCATCGCGGCCCGACGCCTGGACGGCCGCCGCGCTCAAGCCGGCCGCGGCCAGGTTGGCGATGCCGCTCACGCCCTGCAGCAGCCCCGTGGCCGCATGGGTGGCCCCCGTGCCCACGGCGCCGAGCGCCATCGCCGCGCCGCTCGCGGCCCAGGCACCGGCGGAGCCGTAGGCGATCGCGCGCTGCATCGGCCCCAGCGTGAAGGGGGCGGCGGCGCTCAGCCCGCCCGCCACCACGGCGAAGGCGTTCGCCCCGGTGGTCCAGGCGCGGTACGGCACGTTGCCGACCTCGCCCACCATTGCAGCGCCCGCCCACAGGCTGCCGCTGACCGCCGCCGTGGCCTGCGCGGCGCGGGGCACGGCGGCCAGCCGGGCCGACGCCAGGGACAGCGCCGCCGCGGCGGCATCCACCACCGGGGCGCTCCAGGCCGACGCGGTGCGCACCGCGCTCCAGGGCGATCCGGACGGCCGTGGCGCGGCGGCTTCAGTGGGTACGGCGGCAGCATCTTCCGGGGCGCCGATCCGCTCCACCGCCGGGCCGGCGGGCCGGTCCGTTTCCACCCTCCTGGCGCCCAGCGCCGCCGGTGCCGAGGCGGCCCGGGGCAACAGCGCGGCACGGGGCGACAGGCTCGCACCCGGCTGCGGGGCCGGCGATGCACCGCGGGCCCGCAGGCCGGCTGGGGCGGAAGCGGTTCGGCGCAGCGCAGGCGCGGCGGCAGGCAATGCCGGCCGCGCGGGGGCGGCCGGGCAATGGGCGGCCAGGGCCGCCGGCGCGGAGAGGGTGCGGCGAAGCGAAAGATCGGTCATGGCGAACAGGCCTTGGAGAGGGAAGCGAAACGCCCGCCGATTGAATCAAAACGCGCATCAATGCCCCGTAAAAACCAACGGCTGCCGCGCCCGTGCTTCGCCCATCCCGCAGGAGCTTCGCCACGCTGCCCCAGAACGGGGTGCGGGAAACCACCAATGCACCAGCAGGGTGCACTCGTTACAGTTCAACCACTCGAAAACGCGCCCGTCGCGTCGAACGAGGGGACCGAGGAGACATCTCGAAGTCGAACAAACCATTCCGAGCATCCCCCTATAAGATGCCTTTTTTACAAAGCGCCGGCGACCCCGGCGCTTTTTCTTTGCCCGTTCCCTTGGCCGGTTCGCTGCGCGCCGGCACGCACGAATCGCCCCTTCGTCCCCGTTCCGCCCTGCGGCAGCCCCGACAATCGGGGGATGGAATGGATCATTGTTTCTCTGGCGTCGCTGCTGGCCGGCTTCGTGGACGCTATCGTCGGGGGCGGCGGCCTCATCCTCGTGCCCGCCCTGTTCGCCACGTTTCCCAACGCACCGCCCGCCACGCTGCTGGGCACCAACAAAAGCGCCTCCATCTGGGGCACGGGCATCGCCACCTGGCAGTACAGCCGCCGCGTGCAGATGCGCTGGCAGGCGATGCTGCCGGCCGCCGCGGCGGGCTTCATCGGGGCGTTTGCCGGCGCCTGGACGGTGACGGTGATCTCGGCGGATTCGCTGCGCAAGCTGCTGCCGCTGATCCTGCTGGCCGTGCTGCTGTACACGCTGGCCCGCAAGGACCTGGGGCGCCACCACACCCCGCGCTTCGAGGGCCGGATCGAGACACGCCTGGCCTGCGCCATCGGGCTGGTGGTGGGTTTCTACGACGGCTTCTTCGGGCCGGGCACGGGCAGCTTCTTCGTCTTCCTGTTCGTGCGGCTGCTGGGCTACGACTTCCTGAACGCCTCGGTGTCGGCCAAGCTGCTGAACCTGGCCACCAACGTGGCGGCCATCATCCTGTTCGCGGCCAAGGGGCACGTGTGGTGGCACTTCGCGGTGCCACTGGCGGTGGCCAACGTGGTGGGCAGCGTCATCGGCACGCACATGGCGCTCAAGCACGGCACGGGCTTCGTGCGCGGCATCTTCATCGTGGTGGTCAGCGCGCTCATTCTCAAGACGGGCTACGACGCCTTCCTGCGCTGAGAAAAAAAGCCCAAGCGGGCCCGTTTTTTTGCGCTCCGGCTCAGGGTTTGCGGGTGTGCATGGCCTCATGCACGCCTTTTATAATGTGGCAATCCCGTGACTGCCCGTCCCGCGGGCGGCCCACTGGCCGCTGGCTCCGGCTTCGCTAACCGCCAAGCCGGATTTTTTGTACCTGAAACCACCCTGCGCAGGAACAACAGAGATGAAGATGTTCAAGACGATCGCCACCGTAGTGGCAATGTGTGCCGCTTTTTCCGTGCAGGCCCGCACGCTGGAGGCCGTCAAGAAGGACGGCAAGATCATCATCGCCACCGAAGGCCAGTTCGCGCCCTTCAACTATTTCCAGGGCACCCAGCTCACCGGCTTCGAGATCGAAGTGGCCAACCTGGTCGCCAAGAAGATGGGCCTGAAGGTCGAATGGAAGACGCTGGGCTTCGATGCCCTGCTGACCGGCCTGGCGCAGGACCGCTGGGATGCCGTCATCGCCTCGCACGGCGTGACCGAAGAGCGCGCCAAGGCCGTCACCTTCGCCACGCCCCACTACTGCTCGGGCGGCATGATCATCGCCACCGACCCCAAGATCCGCACCGCCAAGGACCTCACCGGCAAGATCGTCGCCGTGCAGACCGGCACCAGCTACCTGGAGAACGTGCAGAAGGTTGCCGGCATCAAGGAAATGAAGAACTTCCCCACCGACGTGGACGCCCGCAGCGCGCTCACCTCCAAGCGCGTCGATGCCTGGGTGACCGACAAGTTCGTGGCCAAGGAAGTGGTCGCCAAGAACCCCAAGGCGGGCCTGAAGCTGGGCGACATGCTCTTCATCGAGAAGATCGCACCCGCCGTCTCCAAGGGCAACACCGGCCTGGCCGACGCATGGAACAAGGCCTTTGCCGAAGTGCTGGCCGATGGCAGCTACGCCGCCGTGTCCCAGAAGTACTTCAACGAAGACGTCCGCTGCGCGCCATAAGCCGCGGCGCCGGCTTCGGACCGCCTTCCTTCCATGCTCAATGCTCTGTGGCCACAGCACTGGACGCGCCAGCACCGCAGCAATGCGACGCTGGTCTCCGCCCTGCTGCTGATGGTGTTGGCGCTGGCCCTGCTGGGCCAGCTGCTTTCCTTCCTGCCTGACCCGATCGGACCGAACGCCCAGGCGTTCTCCGACGGCGCGCGCACCACGCTGTGGCTCACCCTGGTGAGCGGCAGCGTGGGCCTGGTGCTGGGCACCAGCGCCGCGCTGGCCCGCACCTCGCGCTGGATCGCGCTGCGCTGGGTCGCCGGGTTCTACATCTGGGTCATCCGCGGCACGCCGCTGCTGGTGCAGATCCTCTTCGTGTACTTCGCGCTGCCGGTGCTGGTGCCGGGGCTGAACCTGCCCGACTTCGCCGCCGCCGTGGTGGCGCTGGGCCTGAACGTGGGTGCCTACAACGCCGAGGCGGTGCGCGCCGGACTGCTGGCCGTGCCGCGCGGGCAGACCGAGGCGGCGCGGGCCCTGGGCCTGTCGCGCCTGCACGTGTTCTTCGACGTGGTGTTTCCGCAGGCCTTCAAGATCTCGCTGCCCCCGCTGGTGAGCAACTTCGTGGCGCTGCTCAAGGACTCGTCGCTGGCCTACGCCATCGGCGTGGTGGAGCTGACCAACGTGGGCAACCGCATCCAGTCGGCGACCTTCCAGCCCATCGCGACGCTCTCCACCGTGGCCATCGCCTACCTGCTGCTGACCACGCTGGTCACGCAGATCTCCAACGCCGTCGAATACCGCTTCGACGTGGAAGGACGGGCGCAATGAGCCAGGCCACGCCCTACATCGTCGCCGACTGCGTGTGCAAGTCGTTCGGCGCGCACCAGGTGCTCAAGGAGGTGTCCACCACCTTCAACACCGGCGAGGTGACGGTCATCATCGGCGCCTCGGGCTCGGGCAAGAGCACGCTGCTGCGGGCCATCAACCGGCTGGAGCCCCACGACAGCGGCCGCATCACCATCGGCGGCACCGAGGTGACGGACGACCAGCGCACGCTGCAAAAGCAGCGCAGCGAGGTCGGCATGGTGTTCCAGCAGTTCAACCTGTTCGGCCACATGAGCGTGCTGGACAACGTGACGCTGGCGCCCCGCCGCATCCACCGCACCCCGCGCGCCAAGGCCAACGAACAGGCCATGGCGCTGCTCAAGCGCGTGGGCATGCAGGACCATGCGCACAAGTACCCGTGGCAGCTGTCGGGCGGGCAGCAGCAGCGCGTGGCGATCGCCCGCGCGCTGGCCATGGCGCCCAAGGTGATGCTGTTCGACGAACCCACCTCCGCCCTCGACCCCGAGATGGTGCAGGAGGTGCTGGACGTCATGCGCGAACTGGCCCGTGGCGGCATGACCATGATCGTGGTCACGCACGAGATGGGCTTTGCGCGCGAGGTGGCCGACCGCGTGATGTTCTTCGACCAGGGCCGCATCGCGCACGACGCGCCGCCAGCCGAGTTCTTCGGCAACCCCGCCAGCGACCGCATCCGCGCCTTCATCGGCCGCATGGGTGCGTGAACCGGGGAGGCGCACGCCTCCCCTTCCCGCCGGGCCACTGGCTTTTTCCGGCCCGCGCGCTCATCGGGTGCGCGGGCGCCTTGTCTCCATGAAACCTGAACGCCTGGGCCTGCTGGCCCTGCTGGCCGTGACCCTGGTGTGGGGCACGACCTTCCCCGCGATGAAGCTGCTGTCGGCGCACCTCGATGCGCTGCAGCTCATCTGGCTGCGCTTTGCCATCGCGCTGCTGGTGCTCGGCCCGCTGTGGCGCGGCATGCGCCGCGCCGAGGCGCGCTGGGGCCTCGCGCTCGGCCTGCTGCTGTTCCTGGCGTTCTGGCTGCAGATCGAAGGGCTGGCGCGCACCACCAGCAACCGCAATGCCTTCGTGACGGGGCTGAACGTGCTCGTGGTGCCGCTGCTGGCCATGGCCGTGCTGGGGCGGCGCTACGGCTGGCGCCTGTGGGCCGCCTGCGTGATGGCCCTGGCCGGCATGGCGCTGATGTTCCATGAGAACGACCCCTGGAACCTGGGCGATACGCTGACCTTCGCCAGCACGCTGTTCTATGCCCTGTACATCCTGGCGCTGGAAGAGTGCGCGCGCCGCACGGCCGCCGAACCCGTGCGCGCCACGCGCATGGCCGCGGCGCAGGCCACCATGATGCTGGCGGCCTCCAGCGTGCTGATCGCCGTGCGCCACGGGGGGCTGGGCAGCACGTGGGCGTCGCTGGCCACGCTCTCGGTGCCGTCGTGGATCGCCCTGGTGTACCTCGGCCTGCTGGCCAGCGTGGTGGTGGTGACGCTGCAGGCCTGGGGCCAGCAGCGCGTGGATGCGATGCGCAGCGCCATCGTGTTCGGGCTGGAGCCGGTGTTCGCCGCGCTCACCGCCTGGGTGCTGATCGACGAACGCCTGGGCATCGCCGGGGTGGCCGGTGCGGCGCTGATCGTGGCGGCGCTGATCTTCAGCCAGTGGCAGCCCGCACCGCGGCGCACTGCGGGTGCCGGCGGCGCGCAGCCCGGGAACTGACCGCGCCGGGCGACGTCAGGGCTCGATGAGCGGCACGTCGGCCGCGCGCAGCGGCGTGCCGATGGGGGCTGCCGCCTGGCCCTTGCGCACCGCGGCCATGTCCTGCTCGTTGGGGTAGTCGCCCTGCAGCCAGTAGTCGAACACGCGCCGCGCGATGGGCGCGGCATGCGCGGCGCCGAAGCCGGCGTTCTCCACGATCACGGCCAGCGCCAGGCGCGGGTTTTCGGCCGGGGCGAAGGCGGCGAACAGCGAGTGGTCGCGCTGGTGGTCCTCCAGCGCCTTGGCGTTGTACTTGACGTTCTGCCCCAGGCTCACCGCCTGCGCCGTGCCGGTCTTGCCGGCAGAGGTGTAGGGCGCGCCCGCGAACACGCGCGTGCCGGTGCCGCCCTTGTTCACCGCGACGAGCGCATTGCGCACGATCTCCACGTTCTTCGGCGAAAAGCCCAGGTCCTGCCCCGGGGGCTGCTGCACCTCGGTGATCTGGCCCGTCACCGTGTCCTTGATGGCCTTGATGAGGTGGGGCCGATAGCGCGTGCCGCCGTTGGCCAGCGTGGCCTCCGCCAGCGCCAGCTGCAGCATGGTGAAGTTGTTGTATCCCTGCCCGATGCCCAGCGACACCGTCTCGCCCGAGTACCAGCGGCGCATCTCGGGGCGCCGGTAGGTGTTGCGCTTCCACTCGGTGCTGGGCAGCACGCCGCGCACCTCGCCGTTGATGTCGATGCCCGTGGCCTGCCCGAAGCCGAGCGGCTTCATGAAGTCGTGGATGGTGTCCACGCCCATGTCCACGGCCAGCGAATAGAAATACGTGTTGCTGGAGAACTGGATGGCGCGGTGCATGTCCACGCCGCCCAGCCCGCCCTCGTGGCTGCGGAAGGTGTGGCCGCCGTAGGTGTAGAAGCCCGGGTCGTTGTACACCTGCGTGGGCGAGCGCTTGTTCAGCTGCAGCGCTCCCAGCGCCATGAAGGGCTTGTAGGTGGAGCCCGGCGGGTAGGTGCCGCGCAGCGCGCGGTTGAGCAGCGGCTTGTCGATCGACTCGTTGAGCGCTTGCCAGTTCTCGCTGTCGATGCCCTCCACGAACAGGTTCGGATCGAACGTGGGCTTGCTCACCAGCGCCACGACCTCGCCGTTGCGCGGGTCGATGGCCACCAGCGCGCCGCGCCGCTCGCCGAACATGTCCTCGATCATCTTCTGCAGCTTGATGTCGATGGACAGCATCACCGTGTTGCCGGGCGTGGCCGGGTGGCTGGCCAGCCGGCGCACGGCGTGGCCGCCGGCGGAGGTCTCCATGCGCTCCACGCCGGTCTGGCCGTGCAGGGTGCTCTCGAAGCCCTGCTCCACGCCCAGCTTGCCGATGTGGTCGGTGCCGCGGTAGTTGGCCGCGTCTTCGGAGTCGTCGATGCGCTCCTTCTCGCGCTGGTTGATGCGGCCGATGTAGCCGATCGCGTGGCTGGCCACCTCGCCCATGGGGTAGTTGCGAAACAGCCGGGCCTTGATGTCCACGCCGGGAAATCGGTAGCGCTGCGCCGTGAAGCGCGCCACTTCCTCATCGGACAGGCGCGTGCGGATGGGCAGCGATTCGAAGTTGCGCGACTCGTCCATGAGCCGCTTGAACCGGCGCCGGTCGCGCGGGTGGATGTCCAGCACCTTGGCCAGGGCATCGATGGTGTCGTCCAGCGACTCGACCTTGGAGGGCGTGATCTCCAGCGTGTAGGCCGAATAGTTGGTGGCCAGCACCACGCCGTTGCGGTCCAGGATGAGGCCGCGGTTGGGCACGATGGGCACCACGGCCGTGCGGTTGCTCTCGGCCTGCTCGGCGAGGTCGTCGTGGCGCACCACCTGCAGGTACACCAGCCGCGCGACCACCAGGCACAGCGCCATCAACACGACCAGCGCCACCACGAACACGCGGGTGCGGAAACGCGACGCATCGGCTTCGGTGTTGCGCAGTTCGGTCATGTCGGCAAAGAAACGGTCAGATCAGGGGGCTGGCGGCGATTCGCGCTCACAGCGGGCGGTTCTCGTCGCGGTCGGGCGGACGGCGCTGCGGCGCCAGCAGTATCCAGCTGGCGAGCGGCCACAGCAAGGCCTCCAGGCACGGCGCCACCAGGCCTTCGAAGCCGGGCAGGATGCCGCCCGACACGATGCGGATCAGCAACTCGATCGCATGGGCCGCGATGAACAGCGGAAACACCTGCAGCGCCTGCGACGGCACGCTGAACCACAGCAGGCGGCGGTGCATGTACAGGGCGCCGTACATCAGGGCGCAATAGGCCAGGGCATGCTGGCCGAGCAGCGCGGTCTGGTACACGTCCATGCACAGCCCCATGGCAAAGGCCACGCCCATGCCCACGCGCTGGGGCTGGTGCACGCCCCAGAACACGAGCAGCACCATCACGAGGTCGGGCGTCCACACCACGCGCCCGAGCGGCAGCATGTTGAACGCCAGCGCCACCAGCAGGCTGCCGACGATGAACAGGGGGCGGACCGGCAGCAGCAGTTGCTGCCCGCGGGGCATGATCATGCGGACCTCCCGGGGCGGGATGCGGCGGCCACGGCAGGCCCGCGGGGGCGCAGGGCAGCGCGGATCATCGGCGCCCCTTGCGCACCGGCGCGGCGGGCGCAGGCGCGGGGCGCTGCGGCAGGTCGGCCGTGAGCGGCTTGAGCACCAGCACGTGGCGCGCGCCGTTCACCTGCGCCAGCGGCGCGCAGTAGATGCGGGCGAAGGCCGAGTCGGCGCGCCGCTCCACGCGCACCACGCGCGCCACGGGCAGCCCCGGCGGGTACAGGCCGTCCACGCCGCTGGTGGTGAGGAGGTCGTTTTCCTGCACGTCGGCATTGCCGGGCATGAAGCGCAGCTCCATCCCGCCGCCGTGGGCGATGACCGGATCGCCATAGGCCACGCTGCGCGCGCCGGTGCGCAGGTTCATCACGGGAATGGCCTGGTCGCGGTCGATGAGCAGCGTCACCTCGCTCAGGAACGGGTGCACGCGGGTGACCTGGCCCAGCATGCCGGACTCGTCCATCACCGGCGAGCCGAGTTCGACACCCGCCACCTGGCCCTGGTCGATCATCACGCGGCGGGTGTAGGGATCGGCGGCGTCGTAGATCACCTGCGCGGCCTGCGACGGCGTCGTCAGGCGCTCGCGCAACTCCAGCAGCTTGCGCAGCCGTGCGTTCTCCTGCAAGAGCTGCTCGGCCTGGTTGGCGCGCTCGGACATCTGCGCCATGTTGCGGCGGGCCGTGTCGGCATCGGCCTGGGCCACCTGCAGCGACTGGAAGTAGCCCGCCCCCTTGGCGGCGAACTCCACCGGCTGCAGCATGGTCCACTGCAGCGGGTAGAGCGCCACGGCCACGGCCTTGCGCAGCGGATCGGTCACCTGGAACCGGGCATCCGCCACCATCAAAAACAGCGCCAGGGCGCTGTAGAGGGCAAGTCGGGAGCGCGGCGAGGGCCCTTGCTTGAAGAAGGGCGGCGCGGACCGTTCGAGCGTACCGAGGGGCATGGGCAGGCAGGCCGTGGGATCAGGCGACAACCGGCCAGGCAGCGGCCGGGGGCGGCGCCAAGTGCGCGGCAGCGGTGGCCCGCCCGCAGCCCTGCACGCCCGGCAGGAGCGGAAGAAGGACGGCCAGCGGTTGATCCATGTCTTTTTCCAGGGCCCCGGCTTCGCGCCAGGGCCGGGCGTGTCACTCGCTCGTGAAGATGCTGCCCTGGCGGTCCATGCGCTCCAGCGCAATGCCGCACCCGCGCACCACGCAGGTCAGGGGGTCTTCGGCGACCAGCACCGGCAGGCCGGTTTCCTCGGCCAGCAGGCGGTCCAGGTCGCGCAGCAGGGCACCGCCGCCGGTGAGCATCATGCCGCGCTCGGCGATGTCGGCACCCAGTTCGGGGGGCGTTTGCTCCAGCGCGTTCTTGACGGCGGACACGATCTGGTTGAGGGGGTCGGTGAGCGCCTCCAGCACCTCGTTGCTGGAGATGGTGAAGCTGCGCGGCACGCCTTCGCTGAGGTTGCGGCCCTTGACTTCCATCTCGCGCACTTCGGAGCCGGGAAAGGCCGAGCCGATGTTCTTCTTGATGGCCTCCGCCGTGGGCTCGCCGATCAGCATGCCGTAGTTGCGGCGGATGTAGCTGATGATGGCCTCGTCGAACTTGTCGCCGCCCACGCGGACGCTGCCCTTGTAGACCATGCCGCCCAGCGAGATCACGCCCACCTCGGTGGTGCCGCCGCCGATGTCGACCACCATGGAGCCGGAGGCTTCGGAGACCGGCAGGCCGGCGCCGATGCCGGCGGCCATGGGCTCTTCGATCAGGTACACCGCGGTGGCACCGGCGGCCTCGGCCGCATCCTTGATGGCGCGGCGCTCCACCTGGGTGGAGCCGCAGGGCACGCAGATGATGATGCGGGGGCTGGGGGTGAGCAGGGTGCGGGGGTGCACCATCTTGATGAACTGCTTGATCATCTGCTCGGTGATCACGAAATCCGCGATCACGCCGTCCTTCATCGGACGGATGGCTTCGATGTTGCCGGGCACCTTGCCCAGCATGGCCTTGGCTTCGCGGCCGACGGCCTGGATGACTTTCTTTCCGTGGGGGCCGCCTTCGTGGCGGATGGCGACGACCGAGGGTTCATCGAGCACGATGCCCTTGTCGCGGGCAAAAATCAGGGTGTTGGCGGTGCCAAGGTCAATCGCAAGGTCGGTGGAGAAGTACCGACGGAAAGCTCCGAACATTCAAAAATCCTCTCAGGCACGGCATGCACGTCGGCCTGCCATCGCCGGGTGATATTAGGGGGTGTTTATTGGATTTTTTCGCACAATGACCGGCAGTTGGGAGGGTATTGCGGCAAAGCCGGGATAATACCGCATCCCCTGTGAATAACTCCCTCCGGCATGGCCCGGATTTCAGCTTTACATCCGGTTTCCCACCCCCCTTCCCCTATGGCACTGACACCCCAGGACATCGGCCGCATCGCCAATCTGGCGCGGCTCGAATTGAGTTCGGACGACAGTGAGCGCATGCTCACGCAGATCAATGGTTTCTTCGGCATCGTCGAGAAGATGCGGGCTGTGGATACTACCGGCATCGCCCCCCTCGCGCACCCGGTCGCCGCCGTCCAGGCCGTGGCCCTGCGCCTGCGCGAGGACATCGCCAGCGAACCCGATCAGCGCGAAGCCAACCAGCGCAGCGCGCCGGCCGTGGAGAACGGCCTGTTCCTGGTGCCCAAGGTGATCGAATGAGGGCGCCCCGATGACCACCCACTCCACCACCGCATTGCACGATCTGGGCGTGGCCGCCCTGGCCACCGAACTGCGCGAGCGCCGCGTCTCCGCCGTCGAAGCCGCCCAGCACTTCCTGGCGCGCGCCGCCGCCCACCAGAACCTGGGCGCCTACGTCGCCGTGAACGAAGAAGCCACCCTGGCGCAGGCCCGCGCGCAGGACGCGGCCATCGCGGCCGGCACGGCGGGCCCGCTGGCCGGCGTGCCCATCGCCCACAAGGACATCTTCGTCACGCGCGACTTTCCCAGCACGGCCGGCTCGAAGATGCTGGCCGGCTACCAGTCGCCGTTCGACGCCACCGTGGTCGGCCAACTGGCCCAGGCCGGCGCCGTCACGCTGGGCAAGCTCAACTGCGACGAGTTCGCCATGGGCTCGGCCAACGAGAACTCCGCCGTGGCCCCCGTGGGCTTCGATGCGCCCGCGCCGGTGCGCAACCCCTGGGACGCCAGCCGCGTGCCGGGCGGCTCGTCGGGCGGCAGCGCCGTGGCGGTCGCCGCGCGCCTGGCGCCTGCCGCCACGGGCACCGACACGGGCGGCTCGATCCGCCAGCCCGCCTCGTTCTGCGGCATCACGGGCATCAAGCCGACCTATGGCCGCGCCTCGCGCTACGGGATGATCGCCTTCGCCTCCAGCCTGGACCAGGCCGGCCCCATGGCCCGCTCGGCCGAGGACTGCGCCCTGCTGCTGTCGGCCATCTGCGGCCCGGACCTCGACCGCGACTCCACCTCGCTCGACCGGCCGGCGCAGGACTTCACCCGCCAGCTGAACGACGGCATCGACGGGCTGCGCATCGGCATCCCCGCCGAGTTCTTCGGCGAGGGCCTGGCGCCCGGCGTGCGCGCCGCGGTGGACGCCGCGCTCCAGGAATACGAGAAGCTCGGCGCCAAGCTGGTGCCCATCAGCCTGCCGCGCACCGAGCTGTCCATTCCCGTGTACTACGTGATCGCGCCGGCCGAGGCCTCGTCCAACCTCTCGCGGTTCGACGGCGTGAAGTTCGGCCACCGCGCCAGCGACTACACCGATCTGGTGGACATGTACAAGAAGACGCGCGCCGAGGGCTTCGGCGACGAGGTCAAGCGCCGCATCATGATCGGCACCTACGTGCTGTCGCACGGCTACTATGACGCCTACTACCTGCAGGCGCAGAAGATCCGCCGCATGATCGCCGACGACTTCCAGAATGCCTTCCAGTCGTGCGACCTCATCGCCGGCCCGGTGGCACCCACGGTGGCGTGGAAGCTCGGCGAGCACGGCAACGACCCGCTGGCCGACTACCTGGCAGACATCTTCACGCTGCCCGCCTCGCTCGCCGGCCTGCCCGGCATGAGCGTGCCCGCCGGCTTCGGCGAGGACGGCATGCCCGTGGGCCTGCAGCTGATCGGCAACTACTTCCAGGAAGCCCGGCTGCTCAATGCCGCCCACCGCCTGCAGCAAGCCACCGATTTCCACCTCCGCACGCCGGGAGGCCTCTGAACATGACCGCCCCATTGATCCACGGCTACGAAGTCGTCATCGGCTTCGAAACCCACACCCAGCTTGCGACGAAATCCAAGATCTTCAGCCGCGCGCCCACCGCCTTCGGCGCCGCGCCCAACACGCAGGCCTGCGCTGTGGACCTGGCCCTGCCGGGCACCCTGCCCGTGATGAACCGCGAGGCCGTGGCCTGCGCCATCAAATTAGGACTGGCCCTGGGCTCCACCATTGCGCCGGAGAGCGTTTTCGCCCGCAAGAACTACTTCTATCCGGATCTGCCCAAGGGCTACCAGATCAGCCAGTTCGAGATCCCGGTGGTGCAGGGCGGCGAGGTGTCGTTCTTCCTGGGCGACGAGAAGAAGACCGTGAAGCTCGTGCGCGCCCACCTGGAAGAAGACGCGGGCAAGTCGCTGCACGAGGACTTCATCGGCCAGAGCGGCATCGATTTGAACCGCGCCGGCACGCCGCTGCTGGAGATCGTGACCGAGCCCGACATGCGCTCGTCCGAAGAGGCCGTGGCCTACGCCAAGGAGCTGCACAAGATCGTGACGTGGATCGGCATCTGCGACGGCAACATGCAGGAGGGCTCGTTCCGCTGCGACGCCAACGTCTCGGTGCGCAAGCCCGGCGCCCCGCTGGGCACGCGCCGCGAGATCAAGAACCTGAACAGCTTCAAGTTCATGCAGCAGGCGATCGACTACGAGATCCGCTGGCAGATCGAGCAGATCGAGGACGGCCACGCGATCCAGCAGGCCACGGTGCTGTTCGACCCCGGCACGGGCGAGACCCGCGCCATGCGCACCAAGGAAGACGCGGCCGACTACCGCTACTTCCCCGATCCGGACCTGCCACCGCTGCAGATTTCGCAGCAATGGGTGGACGAGCAGCGCGCGCTGATGCCCGAGCTGCCCCGCAGCATGGCCGCGCGCTTCGTGGCCGACTACGGCCTGCCCGAGTACGACGCGACCACGCTGACCCAGTCGAAGGCGATGGCTTCGTATTTCGAAGCGGCGGCGCAGGCCAGCCAGCAACCCAAGCTGGTCAGCAACTGGATCATGGGCGAGGTGTCGCGGCGGGTGAATGCCGGCGAGAGCGACATCGCCGCGGCCCCCGTGAGCGCCGCCCAACTGGCGCAACTGGTCACCCGCATCGCCGATGGCACGATCTCCAACAACGCCGCCCGGCAGGTGTTCGAGGCGCTGTGGAGCGATGCGGCTGCGGGCGACGTGGACGCGATCATCGAGGCCAAGGGCCTCAAGCAGATGAACGACTCCGGCGCGCTGGAAAAGATCATCGACGATGTGATCGCCGCCAACCCCGACAATGTGGCCCAGTTCCGCGCGGGCAAGGATAAGGCCTTCAACGCGCTCGTGGGCCAGGCCATGAAGGCCAGCAAGGGCAAGGCCAATCCGCAGCAGGTGAACGATCTGCTGCGCGCCCGGCTCGCGGCGGCGTCTTCCTGACGCCGCCCTGCCCCGGCCACCGGGGAAGGGTGCCTTTACTGTGAAGGCATGGCGGGGCGCTGCCCCGCCCAAAGGCTCTTGAGCTGCACCAGTTCGGCGTCGAACCGCTGGTGCACGCGGCGCTTTTCCTGCTCCTGCCCGGCGATGAACCGCTGCTGCTCGGCCAGCGCGTCTTCCTGCTCGGCGATCTGGCGGCGCAGGAGCATGGGCGCCTTGCTGGGATCGCGGCGGTAGAACTCCATTTCGGCATCGAGCGCCTTGCGCTGGCGCTGCAGGTCGGCCACGCGCTTTTCGGCGACGGCCGTGACCTCGTTGACCTGCTGGATGGCCGCGGCGCGCTCAGCATCGTGCGAGGCCTGGTCGGGGTAGCGGGCCACCAGCACGCGCTCGCGGCGGCGCTCGTCGGCGATGCGGGCGCGCTCCTCGGCCTCCTTGCGGCGCTGGGCCTCCAGGGCGGCGCGCTCCTGGTCGGTGAGGGTGGGGCCCAGGCGCTGGCGCTCGGTGCCCGATGGGCCCAGCACCCGCTGCTCCCGGTCCACGCACTCGGCGATGGGCCGATCCGCCGTGAGGCGACGGCCCTGGGCATTCACGCAGGTGTAGATGCCGGCGGTCGGAGAGCCGCTCGGCTGCGCCCCGGCCGGCGTGCCCGCCAGGCCCGAGAGGGCGATCACCCACCAGCCGAATCTCCAGGCCGTCTTGCTCAAACGAACTACCCCCCTTGCACGCCGTAGCGCTGGCGGTATGCCAGCACGTGTTCATGGTGGGTGTGCACACCCGGCTCCCCACTCTGGGCCAAATACTGCAATAAATCTGCCAGCTTGGCGATGGTGCATACCTGCATGCCCAGATGGTCGCGCACGTACTGCACGGCGCTGTGCTCCACGTCCTGGCCGTTCTCGGTCGCTTTCTCCTGCCGGTCGAGGGCGATGGCCATGGCATGGGGCTGGGCGCCCGCAGCGCGGATCAGCGCGATCGACTCGCGCGCCGCCGTGCCGGCGGACATCACGTCGTCCACGATCAGCACGCGGCCGCGCAGCGGGGCACCCACCAGCGTGCCGCCTTCGCCGTGGTCCTTGGCTTCCTTGCGGTTGTAGGCAAAGGGCACGTTGCGTCCGTGCCGTGCCAGTTCGACGGCCACCGTGGCCGCGAGCGGAATGCCTTTGTACGCGGGACCGAACACCATGTCGAACTCGATGCCGCTCGCCAGCAGGGCTTTTGCATAGAATTCGGCCAGCCTGCCCATCTTGGCGCCGTCATCGAACAGCCCGGCGTTGAAGAAATACGGGCTCAAGCGGCCTGCCTTGGTCTTGAATTCGCCGAAGCGCAGCACCCCCGCTTCCACGGCGAATTGCACGAAGTCCTGCGCCAGGCGGTCCTGTTCCACCGATTGCGCCTTGTCTGTCACCATGGATTCACCCCTTTTCAAATTAACGAGCCTCAACCTCAACGGCATCCGCTCCGCCGCATCCAAGGGGGTGGAGGCATGGATCGCCGCAACGCGGCCGGATTGTATTTGCGTGCAGGAGATCAAGGCGCAGTCGGCCGACATGCTGGGCCGCTTCGAGCACCTGGCGGGCCTGAAAGGGCACTTTCACTTCGCGGCCAAGAAAGGCTACTCGGGCGTGGGCATCTACTCGCGCCACGAGCCGAGCGACGTGCGCATCGGCTACGGCTCGCAGGAGTTCGATGCCGAGGGCCGCTACGTGGAAGCCCGCTTCGACACGCCCGCGCGCAAGCTGTCGATCATCAGCGCGTACTTTCCGAGCGGCTCCTCGGGCGAAGAGCGCCAGCTGGCCAAGTTCCGGTTCCTCGACGAGTTCCATCCCCACCTCATGCGCACCAAGGGCGAGCGCGAGTTCATCCTCTGCGGCGACATCAACATCGCCCATCAGGCCATCGACCTCAAGAACTGGCGCAGCAACCAGAAGAACAGCGGCTTCCTTCCGCAGGAGCGCGAGTGGATGACAAAGTTGTTGCACATAACTGATGAAGGCGGCGGGCTGATAGACGTTTACCGTCAGTTACAACCAGACGCCACGGACACCGCCTACACGTGGTGGAGCAACCGGGGGCAAGCGTATGCAAACAACGTCGGATGGCGGCTGGACTACCACTTGGCCACGCCGGCCATCGCCGCCCTGGCCCGCACCGAGCATATTTACAAGACCGAGAAGTTTTCGGACCATGCGCCGATCACGATCGGGTACGACATGGTGCTGTAAGCGCAGCGCGCGGCGTGCGGCGGGCATCCACCCGCTTGCAGGGAACCGGCCCCGCCGGGCGGCCGTCTCCCGTTGCGGGCATGGGTCGGTCAGCGGTGAGCGGCTGCGGCCAGTTCGGCCGCGAAGGCCTGGGCCTGCTCCGGCGCTACGAAGGCCTCTTCGTCCTTGCGGATCAGCCCTGCGACTTGGCCGTCATCGGTCACCAGGCGCTTGACGTAGAAGCCATAGCCGGTCTTGCCGTTGTTGGGATACCAGTCGCCCTCGCCCTCGTTCACGCTGTACTTGAAGAGATAGGTGTGCTGCGTGGTGCTGGAGTTGGAAAAGAACTTGACGCAAAACACGAAGCCCGCCAGACCGCCGCTGACCTGGTGTTCACACATCAGGTTGCTGGACGGCGCGGAGATCGTCCCGCTACCGGTGCTGGTGGCATTGCCCACGGCTGTGAACGTGGGAGTCTCAACGCCCCAGCCCAGCGTGGGCGAGTACGTCGTGAACAGCCAGCTGCCTTTCAGGCTTTGCGGTACGGCCGCGTAACCGAAGTTGAAGCGCGAGATGGCCTTTTCGCTCTCGCCGGGGAAGGTGATGAAACCGCTCACGCCGTCGACGAAGCGGATCTTGACCGCGCCCGCGTTGCCCTTTTCAGTGCCCGAGCGGTCTTCGCTGCCCAGGAAACGGCCGCCTTCATAGGACTTGAGATCGGCCGTGACTTGGTTGTCCACCAC
Organism: Acidovorax sp. BLS4; assembly: GCF_032929295.1. Taxonomy (NCBI): domain Bacteria; kingdom Pseudomonadati; phylum Pseudomonadota; class Betaproteobacteria; order Burkholderiales; family Comamonadaceae; genus Acidovorax; species Acidovorax sp. BLS4. The sequence continues at coordinate 1,054,343 of NZ_CP136797.1, read as the reverse complement.
ATTGCCCACGGCCAGGTAGAACGTGGACTTGCCGGTGTTCTCGTACGCATACATCTGCATCACCAGCGTGCCGTTCTGCACGTCGATGCCGAAGCCGCGGCCGGGCTTGCCGTTGACCTCGGAGGTCACCACCCACGTCCCCGCCTGGGGGATGAACGCATGGGCCACGCCCGCACCGAAAACAAAGGCCGCAGCCACCAGCTTCTTGAACATCGCTCCCTCTCTCTTTCGCATTGACGACAATGGCGCCAGCCCTCCGATGAATGCTGAAGCGCGAACCCGAAATCATCGCCGTGAAGCCTGAATACTAACTTACACGATGTTGCAATATTTCACATTACCCGTCACCGCTTTCCAGCAGAACTGCTCGTTGGTGTGGTGCGACGAAACCCTTCTGGCCGCGGTGATCGATCCCGGTGGGGACCTGCCGGCCATCCTCGCCCAGGCGGAGCGGCGGCAGCTGAAGCTGGAGCAGATCTGGCTCACCCACGCCCACATCGACCATGCGGGCGGAGCGGGCGAGCTGGCCCGCACCCGGGTGCTGCCCATCGTCGGGCCGCATCCCGGGGACCAGTTCTGGATCGACGGGCTGCCGCAGCAAAGCGCGATGTTCGGCTTTCCGCCTGCGGAGGCCTTCACGCCCACGCGGTGGCTGGACGATGGCGACACGGTGCAGATCGGCAACGAGACGCTGTCGGTGCGCCACTGCCCCGGCCACACGCCGGGCCACGTGGTGTTCCACGCGCCCCAGATCGAGCGGGCTTTCGTGGGCGACGTGCTGTTTGCCGGCAGCATCGGCCGCACCGACTTTCCCCAGGGCAATCACCAGCAGCTCATCGACAGCATCACGCAGCGCCTGTGGCCGATGGGCGACGGCACGGTTTTCATCCCGGGGCACGGGCCGGAGAGCAGCTTCGGGCGCGAGCGCAAGAGCAACCCCTACGTGGGCGGGACCTGATCCGCGCCCCACGCCGACCCCGGTCGGCTCACCCCCGGCGCGCCGCCTGGTACAGCCCCTGCACCCGCGGCACGTTCTGCTCCAGCTGGCGGATGCGCTCCGGCCCGCTGGGGTGGGTGGAGAGAAACGCGATGCCGCCCTGGCCGCTGGTGGCCTCGCCCATCTTGCGCCACAGGCTCACCGAGGCGTCGGGGTTGTAGCCGGCGCGGGCGGCCAGTTCCAGGCCCACCAGGTCGGCTTCGGTCTCGTCGCCGCGGCTGAACTTCAACGTGATGAGCTGCGTGCCCAGGTTGGCCGCCGCGTTGCCCAGGTCGCCCAGGCCCAGCAGCTGCGCACCGAGGGACAGGCCCACGCTGGTGGCCTGGGTCTTGGCCAGGCGGGCGCGGGCGTGTTCGCGCAGCGCGTGGGCCATTTCGTGGCCCATGATCATCGCGGCCTCGTCGTCGGTGAGCTTGAGCTGGTCCAGGATGCCGGTGTAGAAGGCGATCTTGCCACCCGGCATGCAGAAGGCGTTGATCTGCTTGCTGCCGATCAGGTTGACCTCCCACTGCCACTGGCGGGCCCGGTCGTTCCATTGGGCGGTGTAGGGGATCAGGCGCTGGGCGATGGCGCGCAGGCGCTGCAGCTGCGCATTGTCGGGGCCGGCCAGCGCGCGCTGCGCCTTGGCCTTGCCCATCATTTCGCTGTACTGCTGGTTGGCGGCGGTCTCGATCGTCTCGGCCGGCACCAGCTTGCGCATGCCCGAGGCGGACCCCACGTCCACCTGCGCCAGCGCGGGCCCCGCGACGGCGGCCCCGGCCGCCAGCAGGAAGCCGCGGCGGGCGTTCCAGGCACCGCCGCGCAGACTGCAGAACCGGCAACAGGCCGTGGCGGAATCGGTCTCGGCAGGCGCCGGAGCGCGGGGATCGGGGGCGGGCAGGTGCGACATGGGCGGCAGTCTAGCCGCAGGCCGGGGGCCCGGTCTGTCAGCCGGAAGCCATCCCTGGGCCCTTTTTCAGCGCACCAATGCGAGGCGCCGGTCGCCCTGCGATCTTACCGGCGCAGCTCCGCGCGGATCACCACCAGCAGGCCCAGCAGCACCAGCCCCAGGCCGCTCCAGGCGGCGAGCGGCTGCCGCTCCCCGACGATCGCCACGGCCAGCACGAAGGCGGCCACCGGCTCGACCAACGTCAGCGTGACGCTGGTCGCCCCGGCGATGTGGCGCAGTCCGCTGGAAAACGCCACATAGGCCAGGCCGGACACCACCACGCCCAGATAGACGACCACGGCCAGCGACGGCAGGCTCCATTGCGGCACGCCGGCCAGCAGCCATGCCATGGGCAGCGCCAGCAGCGCGGCGCCGGTGAACACGCAGAAGTTGACCCAGCCGGTGGAGGCCCGCGCCACCAGCCGCTTGTTCACCAGCGCGTAGCTGGCGTACGACAGGCCGGCCAGCAGGCACAGCGCCAGCCCCGGCCAGGACGGCCCGGCCCCCGCGCCCTTGCTGAGCACCATCAGCACGCCGCCGGCCACGCTGACGGCGGTGCCCAGCCACCACAGGCCGATCAGGGGCGAGCGCAGCAGCACGGCCTGGATCAGTCCCGCCCAGATCGGGCCGCTGCCGATGGCCACCGCCGTGCCCACGCCCACGCCGGTGCGCTGCACGCCGGCATAAAAGCAGATGCTGTAGCCCGCCACGCCGGCCGACGCCAGCGCAAGCCAATGCGCGGGCAGGCGGTCCGAGGGGGTGGGGCCCGGTGCCGGGCCGCGCCGCTGCGCGCGGTGGCGCGCCAGCCCGCGCGCAGCGATGAGCAGCACCGAGAAGAAGGCGCTGGCCACCGCCAGCTGCGCGGCCCCCACCCAGAAGGGCGACAGGCCGCCCGCGCCCAGGCTTTGCGCCGTGCCGGTGGTGCCCCAGAGCGTGGAGGCGAGCAGCACCAGAGCGATGCCGCGGGTCGAATGGGGGGAATAGGTCGTCATGCCGCCATGGTGTCGCGTACGGCCAAAGCAAATGTCGAGCGACACTCGAAGTGCGGCGAAGCAGGCTATGGGCCCCATCGGCCTCCAGTGCAATGATCACTAGGGCATATAGCTATAAAAAATAATAGCAATCGGTTTCAGGCGCGCAGGGCGCGTGCACCGGTGCCCCGGTCGCGGCGCAGCGCATAGGCCAGGGCGCTCGCGCTCGCGTAGCCGGTGCGCAGGGCCACGGTGTCCAGCGGCAGGCCGTTCGCCAGCTCGCGAGCGGCCATGTCCAGGCGCTCGCCGCGCAGCCACGCCTGGGGCGTGCGGCCGGTCAGCGCCAGCCAGCGGGCATGAAAGCGCTGCGGGCTCAGGAAACACAGGGCCGCCATGCGCACCGTGGGCCAGTCCTCGTGCAGGGCGGCGCGCACGGCGCGCTCCAGCCGCTCCGGGGCGATGGCGCGGCGCGCGAGCACGCGCGGGGCCTGCAGGATCTGGGCGAGCCGCAGCGCGGCATCGTCGCTGGCGGCGAAGGCCCGGTGCTCGGGCGCGATGGCGAAGCGCCGCACGCGCGCGACGCCGGGCTGGTCGGGCGCGTCGATCACGAACATCCGCGCGCCGGGCGGGGCCAGGAACGCGTGCGCCGTGCCGGCCGGAATGACCATGCCGCAGGTGGTGTCCACGAAGGCGGCGCGGCCCGCCACCTCCAGCTCCATGCGCCCGTGCAGCGCGTAGAGCACCTGTGCGTGGCCGTGCGCATGCGCGGCGTGTTCGCCGCTGTAGCAGCGCACCGAGCAGGTGGGATGGAGGACGGCGGCAGGGCCCATGGCGCGCATCGTAGCGGCACGTCGCGCGCGCGGCCGACGCGCCCCGGGGAAGGGGTGCGGATAATCCCTGCGATCCCCCTACCCGGCCCGACCCGCCCACCCCTTCCGATGCCCCCAGACCACGCCCCCGCCACCGCCCCCCGCCGCAGCTGGCGCGAGGCCTGGCTCGTCTACCTCGAACCGGCCAGCCTGCGCATGCTGGCGCTGGGGTTCTCCGCCGGGCTGCCGCTGCTGCTGGTGCTGGGCACGCTGTCGTTCTGGCTGCGCGAGGCGGGCCTGGACCGCACCACCATCGGCTACCTGAGCTGGGTGGGCCTGGCCTACGCGTTCAAGTGGGTGTGGGCGCCACTGGTGGACCGCATGCCGCTGCCGCTGCTCACGCGCTGGCTGGGGCGCCGGCGCGGCTGGCTGGTGGTGTCGCAGGCGATGGTGATGGCGGGCCTCGTCGGCATGGCGTTCAACGACCCGCGCATGGCGCTCGAACCACTGGTGTGGTGCGCGCTGGCCGTGGCGTTCGGCTCGGCCACGCAGGACATCGCGCTGGACGCCTTCCGCATCGAATCGGCCGACGCCGACCGCCAGGCGGCGCTGGCCGCCACCTACCAGACGGGCTACCGCCTGGCGATGATCTGGGCCGGCGCGGGCGTGCTGTGGGTGGCCGCGCGCGCCGAACTGCCCGGCCTCGCCGGCTACCAGCACGGTGCCTGGCAGGCCGCCTACCTGACGATGGCCGCCTCGATGCTGGTGGGCACCGCGACCGTGCTGCTGTCGCGCGAGCCCGTGCCGCGCCCGCTGCCGCCCGCGCGCAACCCGGCCGAGTGGCTGCGCGGCGCGCTGGTCGATCCGTTCGCGGACTTCATCGGGCGCTACCGCTGGCAGGCGGCGCTGATCCTGGCGCTCATCGCCGTGTACCGCATCAGCGACGTGGTGATGGGCATCATGGCCAACCCGTTCTACGTGGACATGGGCTACACCAAGGATGAGGTCGCCGCGGTCACCAAGGTGTTCGGTGTGCTGATGACGCTGGCCGGCGCCTTCGTGGGCGGCGTGCTGTCCATGCGCCTGGGCGTGATGCGCGTGCTGATGCTGGGCGCGGTGCTCAGCGCCTGCAGCAACCTGCTGTTCGCCTGGCTGGGCCTGCGCGGGCACGACGTGACGGGGCTGGTCTTCGTGGTGTCGGCCGACAATCTGGCGGGGGGCATCGCGTCGGCGGCGTTCATCGCCTACCTGTCCAGCCTCACCAACGTGCAGTATTCGGCCACGCAGTACGCGCTGTTCAGCTCCATGATGCTGCTGGCGCCCAAGTGGATCGCGGGCTTTTCGGGGCGCTTCGTGGACGCCTTCGGCTACACCGAGTTTTTCGTGGGAACGGCGCTGCTGGGACTGCCGGTGCTGGTGCTGGTGGCGCTGGCGTCCAGGATCGAAATGCCCCCACGCCGTTGATTTTCATGCCGTCGAAGCTATCAATTCAGTAGCAAATGGAGCACGCCACGCCGGCCCGGCCTGCGCGGCCGCAAAATGGCCCTGGCTGGGGGCATGCCCCTGGTTTACCTAACTTTACGGGGACTTCAACGCAACGACGCCCCCCGGCGCGACGATGAAGCCTCCCCCAAGGACACCCGCCATGAGCTCTCAACTGTTGATGATCGAAGACGACTTCCGCCTCGCCCAGATGGTGGGGGAATACCTCGGCCAGTCGGGCCTGGAAGTGACGCACATGGCCGATGGCAAGAGCGGCATGGCGCGCCTGCAGGGGGGCGATGCGGGGCCCCTGCCCGACCTGGTGATCCTGGACCTCATGCTGCCGGACATGGACGGGCTCGAAGTGTGCCGCCGCATCCGCTCGCTGCAGGGGCCGGCGGCGCAGGTGCCGGTGCTCATGCTGACCGCCAAGGGCGACCCGATGGACCGCATCATCGGCCTGGAGCTGGGCGCCGACGACTACCTGCCCAAGCCGTTCGAGCCGCGCGAGCTGCTCGCCCGCATCCGCGCCATCCTGCGCCGGCGCACCGACGGCGGCACGCCCGCCGCGCAGGTGCTGCGCTTCGGCTCGCTGGAGATCGACCGCGACGCGCGCACCGTCACCGTGAGCGGCCAGGCGGCCGAGCTCACCTCCTACCAGTTCGACCTGCTGGTGGCGCTGGCCGAACGCGCGGGCCGCGTGCTCACGCGCGACCAGATCATGGAGGCCGTGCGCGGCCGCGAGCTGGAAGCCTTCGACCGCTCCATCGACGTGCACATGGGCCGCATCCGCGCCGCGATCGAGCAGGACGCCAAGAACCCCCGCCGCATCCTCACGGTGCGCGGCGTGGGCTATGTGTTCGCCAAGCAGCAAGACTGACCCATGTCCAACCCGTTTTCCCGGCGCCTCTATCTGCGCATCTGGCTGGCCGTGGTGGTGGGCGTGGCCGTGCTCACCCTGGCCGTGGGATGGGCCTGGCGCATCGCCTCGGACCAGAACGCGCAGACGCCACCCACCCCGCCCGCCCGCGAGATGGTGCTGATCAACGGGCGCGGCGAGCCGGTGCTGCGCGGGCTGGCCACGCGCATCCCGAACGGGCCGGCCGAGGGGCTGGAGTTCCGGGTGGAGGCCGAAGGCGGCGAGGTGTTCTCGCTGCAGATGGCGCCGCGCCCGAAGCCGCCTGGCCCCGACCGGCGCGGCGAGGTGGCGTTCTGGACGCGCCCGCCGTTCGGCTTCCTCTGGATGCTGGGCCTCGTCGGCGTGGCCGTGGCCGTGGGCGTGTTCCCCATCATCCGGCGGCTGCTGCAGCGGCTGGAGACCTTGCAGCGCGGCGTGCAGCGCTTCGGCGAAGGCGATCTGTCCGTGCGCGTGGCCGAGACCGGGCATGACGAAGTGGCCGATCTGGCGCGCCAGTTCAACGCCGCGGCCGCGCGCATCGAGACGCTCGTCAAATCCCACAAGTCGCTGCTGGCCAATGCCTCGCACGAGCTGCGCTCGCCGCTCACGCGCATCCGCATGGGGCTGGAACTGATGCAGGGCTCGGCCCCGTCCCCGGCGTTCCGCGACGAGATCCTGCGCAACATCGCCGAGCTGGACCAGCTGGTGGACGAGATCCTGCTCGCCAGCCGCCTGGACGCGCGCGAGGCGGACATGGGCACCATCGAACTGGTGGACCTGCTGGGCCTGGCGGCCGAGGAGTGCGTGCGGGTGGATGCCGAGCTGGAAGCCGGCGCCGCCAGTGCGGACGGCCTGGAGGTGAACGGCGTGGCCAAGCTGCTGCGCCGCGCCCTGCGCAACCTGCTGGAAAACGCCCGCCGCTACAGCCAGGGCGACATCACGGTGGGGCTGCAGCGCACCGGCACCCACGCCGAAGTGCGCGTGTGCGACCAGGGCCCCGGCGTGCCGCCGGCCCAGCGCGAGCGCATCTTCGAGCCCTTCTACCGGCTGCCCGGCGCCAGCGAGCGCGCCGGCGGCGTGGGCCTGGGGCTCGCGCTGGTGCGGTCCATCGCGGAACGCTCGGGCGGCACGGTGCGCTGCGAGGACCGCCCCGATGGCGAGAGCGGCGCCTGCTTCGTGCTCAGCCTGCCGTTGGCGAGCGTCTGACCTCCCTGCGAGGGCGCGGCACGCGCCACGCGAGCGTCGGCATACCCCCCGGGGACGCCATCACGCGAATGCGCCCGCTGTTGCGCATGGTCACATCTGTTTCGTTCGTTCTGCGGCTTGGCCCCGGGATCCAGGTGGCTTCGGAAGGCGGTTTCCCTTATCCTGCATTCCGCCCAACGGAATATACGACCGAGGGGTCCACTTTGCTCACCGATCCACCCCGTTCCACCATGGCAGTCAAAGACATCCGGGTCATCCACACCCTCGGGCCGGCCGGCACCAACTGCGAAGCCGCAGCCCACGAATGGTTCCGGCGCAACGGCCGCAAAGGCACCGTGCACCTGCACCCCACCTTCGAGATCGCCGCGGAGTCGCTCCATGACGACCCGGCCATCGCGGTGCTGGGGTGCGTGGCGTATCCCGACCTGCACAAGCTCGTGTTCTCCAACCTGAACCGCTTCCAGATGGTGGATGTCTTCGTGATGCCCACTTTCAACATGATCCTGGCATCGCGCACGGGCGAGGCGCCCCGCACCATCTCGACCCATCCCGCGCCGCAGCAGCTGGCGCCCCCCGGCACGGAGCTGTGCTTCGTCAACAGCAATGCGCAGGCCGCCGTGGAATGCCGGCACGGCCGCACGGACGGCTGCATCACCACCGCCAAGGCCGCCCGGTCGCTGGGACTGAAGGTGATCCAGGACTTCGGCCCGGTGCCGATGGGGTTCACGGTTCACGCGGCGGTCTGAGCGCAGCGCGGCGCCGCGCCCGCCCCGGCTCAGTTGCGCCAGGCGAGCGAGCGGGCCTCGCCCTGGATCACGGGCGCCTGGGCATTGAGCGTCTCACCCGCCAGCACACGCTCGTACATGCGCAGGTAGTCGCGCGCCATGCGCTCGGCGCCGAAGTGGCGCACGGCATGGTCGTGGCAGGCGCGGGGGTCGAAGCGGTTGGCGCGCACCGCCTCGGCCAGGGCACTGGCGTTGTCCGCCAGCACGCCGCATTCGGCGGGCACCAGTTCCGGCAGCGCGCCGTAGGGCGTCGAGAACACGGGGCAGCCGAAGTACAGGCTCTCGATGACGGCCAGGCCGAAGGGCTCGTGCCAGCGCACCGGAAAGATCAGCCCGCGCGAGGCGTTGAGCCGCTCGGTCTTCTGCGCGCCGCCCACCATGCCAAAGAAATGGATGCGGCGCGACAGCGTCCACCGGAAGCCCCGGCGGAAATTGATGCGGTCGCCGCCCAGCACGTCCAGCTCCACCCCCGCCAGTTGGGCCACGCGGATGGCGCCGCTCACGTTCTTCACGCGCCACGCGGCCTTGCCCAGGAAGTGGTAGTGGTCGCGGGGCCGGGCGAAGTCCACGGCGCCGTAGCTCTCCCACTGCAGGCCGTTGTAGACGAACTCGGTGGAGCCGTAGCGCGCCGCATGGTCGCGCGAGAGGAACACGGTGTTTCGCGGCAGCGGCTTGGGCTTTCGGGCATTGCCGTGCTCGGTGACCAGGTAGGGCGTGCCGATCTCGGTGCGGGGGTTGAACTGGAAGTGCGTGATGTCCACGTCGGCGGGAATCTGCGAATCCCACGGCGCATCGGGCCGGATGGGCAGCACCGCGCCGAAGTCGCAGGTGGAGCCCTCGGGCACCAGGTAGCTCACGCGGTGACCCAGGCGCACCAGCATCTGGCCCAGGTCCCAGATGACGCGCTCGGTGCCGCCATAGCCGTAGACCGGGATCGGGGAGTTGTTGACGAGCAGCACGTGCATGGCGAAACCTTCTTGGCGGTCAGGAGGAGGCAGCGGCGGGCCGGCTGGGGCCCTGCGGCACGGCGGCCGGCGCCGCCCGCCGCCGCAGCGCATCGCGCTCGCGGCCCTGCAGGATGGCCAGCACCAGCATGCACATGAACAGGTAGAACATGGTGCCGCTGTTGTGGCCCAGGAACACCTGCGTGAGCCCGAAGCCAATGTAGGCGATGGGCAGCAGCACGCCCACCATGCGCAGGCACAGCACCTGGGGGTCCATGGTGCCGTGCTCCGTGGTCCGGCAGACGCGCCGGCGCGTCGGCCAGAAAAGCGCGAGCGGCACCGCATAGAACATCAGCAGCACCGCCACGCCGGGCAGGCCGCGCTTGGCGAAGATGTCCAGCACCTCGTTGTGCGCATGGCTGAACCGCAGCACGAACGGATGGGCCTGCCCCGCGGCCACGCGCCGCTGCTTCTCGGCCTCGTAACCGTAGCGGCCCCAGCCGGTGAGCGGCCGGTCCAGGCCCATGGACCAGGCCAGTTTCCAGTGCGCGAGCCGCTGCCCGACCGAGCTGGCCGCATCGCCCTTGGATTCGTACTGGGTGATCTCCTGGCGCGCCTCGTCCACGCGGGAGCGCACGTCGTGCGCCTTGAGCGCCATGAGGCCCGCCATGCCGGCCAGGATCAGCGCCGCCCCGACCATCGCCAGCCGGCGCTGGCCGCAGCGGGCCTGCAGCCACGCGCACACGGGCAGCGCCAGCGGCAGCACGAGCCAGCCCCCGCGCGACTCCGACAGCAGCGAGCCCTCGAAGCCCAGCAGGATGCACACCACCCAGCCCACGCGCTGCCAGGGTGCCCAGCGGCCCCACTGCACGAGCAGGGCCGCCGAACACATCAGGCCCAGCAGCAGGCTCAGGCCGCCGAACTGGATCGCATTGGTGTAGCCGTTGGCGCGCAGCAGGTGCAGCACGCCGGTCTGGTAGATGCCGATGAGCCCCGCGCCGCACGCCCCCACGGCGAGGCCCCACCACAGCCAGACCGCACGCGGCGGGTAGGCCAGCAGGTAGAAAAGGCAGGGCAGTGCCAGCAGGTACTTGGACGGCCGGTCCAGGTTGGACCAGCCGCCCTGGGCCGGGTCGAAATCGAGGGCCCACACGAAGCCCATGGCGACGATGGAGGCGAACAGCCACCAGGCCTCGCGGCCCGGGGGCCGGCGCAGCCACACGCCGGCCGTGGCCAGGCTGCACAGCAGCAGGACCACCGCGCCCCACGAATAGCCCGAGCGCAGCCACAGGGCCAGGCCGGGCACCATGAAAGCCGCCACGCCGGACAGGCGTGCGAAGACATCCGAAGGTTTCACCGGCGCACGCTCTCGCTCAGGCGGTCGCTGTCGTACTCCAGCGCGGCATACCGGAAGAACGCTTCCAGGGCCACGAACAGGCAGTAAAGGAAACCGGCACCGCCGCACAGGAAACCGAGCCGCAGCACGTACAGCCGCACGAACATGCTCGCGCCCGAGGCCAGCCCGCGCCCCACGCCGCCGCGCTTGCCGGCCGCCGCGCGCTTGGCGGCGCCCAGCATGGCGTACTGCGTGAGCTTTTCCAGGCTGCCGCGCACGGTCTCGCGCGAGTGGTGCAGCAGCCGCGCGCGCATCACGTGGCGCGGCACGCCGGGCTCGGTGAGCACGGCCTCCTCGTGGACCACTCCCACGTACTCGCGCAGCATGTCGCGCCGGAACAGGCGCTCCACGGTCGAGGTGGTGCGCAGGTAGCGCAATTCGTGGCCGAAGGCCACCATGCGCCAGCGGATCTTCCACACCGCGCGCTCGCCCGAGCGCACGATGGCCTGCAGCTCCTCGCGGAAGTCGGGGCCCATCACCTCGTCGGCGTCGAGAAAGAAAACGTAGTCGCCCGTGGCATGCGCCAGCAGGCGGTTGCGCTGCACGGCAAAGCCCTGCCAGTCGGGATACACATGCACCTGGGCACCCAGGCGCCGCGCCACGGCCACGGTGTCGTCCGTGCTGCCGCTGTCCACCACCACGATCTGGTCGGCAAACGAGGCGCTCGCCAGACAGGCCTCGATGCGGTGGCCCTCGTTCAGCGTCAGCACCGCCACCGTGAGCGTGGGGCGGGCCGCGCTGCCGCGTTCAGCCGGCATCAATCAGTGGCCGGAGTGGACGCGTTCTCCCGCCTTCAGGCGGTACACCGTGCCGCAGTAGGGGCACTTGGCCTCGCCCGTGTGGGCGACGTCCAGGTACACCTTGGGGTGGGTGTTCCAGATCTTCATGTCCGCCTTGGGGCTGGGGCAGAAGACGCCGCCCTGGGGGTTGAGGTCTTTGGCGACCAGTTCGACGATGGCTTGCGACATGTTCTTCAGACCTTGGTGAGCCAGTGGGCGTATTGGGGATTGCGGCCGTTCACGATGTCGAAGAAGGCGCTCTGGATCTTTTCGGTGATCGGGCCGCGCGAGCCGCTGCCGATGGCGAGGCGGTCGAGTTCGCGGATGGGCGTCACTTCGGCGGCGGTGCCGGTGAAGAAGGCCTCGTCGGCGATGTACACCTCGTCGCGGGTGATGCGCTTTTGCACCAGCTCCAGGCCCAGGTCCTTGCAGATGTGGACGATGGTGTTGCGCGTGATGCCGTTGAGCGCGCCGGCCGACAGGTCGGGCGTGTACACCACGCCGTTCTTGATGATGAAGACGTTCTCGCCCGCGCCCTCGGACACGAAGCCGGAGGCGTCCAGCAGCAGGGCCTCGTCGTAGCCGTCGTCCAGGGCCTCCATGTTGGCCAGGATCGAGTTGGTGTAGTTGCTCACCGCCTTGGCCTGCGTCATGGTGATGTTGACGTGGTGGCGCGTGTAGCTGCTGGTCTTGACGCGGATGCCGCGCTTCATGCCCTCTTCGCCCAGGTAGGCGCCCCAGGCCCAGGCCGCCACCATCAGGTGGATCTGGTTGCCCTTGGGGGACACGCCCAGCTTCTGCGAGCCGATCCAGGTCAGCGGGCGCAGGTAGCACGATTCGAGCTGGTTCTCGCGCACCACGGCCTTCTGGGCCTCGTTCACCTCGTCGCGGGTGAACGGAATGGTCATGCGCAGGATCTTGGCGCTGTTGAACAGGCGCTCGGTGTGCTCCTCGAGGCGGAAGATCGCCGTGCCGTCGGCCGTCTTGTAGGCACGCACGCCTTCGAAGGCGCCGCAGCCGTAGTGCAGCGTGTGGGTCAGCACATGGATCTTGGCGTCGCGCCAATCGACCATCTGGCCGTCCATCCATATCTTGCCGTCACGGTCGGCCATCGAGGGAGCTACGGGACTCATGGGGTTCCTTTGGAATTGCTGGAAGTCGCAAAACCCGCGATTTTACGAGTCTGCGCGGGCAGGGGCCGCCACATCCGCCGGCGCCTGGGGCGCATCCTCCTGCGGCACGGGCCGCACGAGCGCCCATTCCACCAGCTTGCCGGCCCGGAATTCGCACGTCACGTGCGACTGCGTGCCGTCGGTCCAGCGGTAGCGCTCGGGCTCCTCGCCGTCGGCCGACAGCGGCTCGCCCAGCGAACGCGTCATGGCCACCACGTGCATGAGATTGACCCCCTTGCGCAGCTTGGCATTGAGCATGACGGCGCTGCCCACATGGCCGATGGGCCGGTCGGCCGCCTTGCGCATGACGTTCATGAGCCGGGTGAAATGCAGCAGCGCCCACATCACGAGCCCGCCCCCGACCGCCATGACGCCCTGCCAGCCATAGGAGCGGTGGGCCGCGAAGACCAGCACCGCGATGCCGACGGGAATGAAGAGGTTGCGCAGATTCATGGGGCGAGATTGTCCTATGGCGGCCGCCGGGGCCGGGTGTGGATGGTGCGTAGGCGCGGCATCGCCGCCCGGCGGGCCGCCTTCAGCCCATGCCGCGCACCACCTCCATCGCCTCCTCCACCCGCTCCACCGCATGGATGGTGATGCCCTCGATGGGCTTCTTGGGCGCATTGGCCTTGGGCACCACGGCCACGCTGAAGCCCAGCTTGGCCGCCTCCTTGAGCCGCTCCTGCCCGCGCGGGGCCGGGCGCACCTCGCCGGCCAGGCCCACTTCGCCGAAGGCGATGAACCCGCGGGGGAGTGCTTTGCCGCGCAGGCTGGAGGTGATGGACAGCATCACCGCCAGGTCGGCCGCGGGCTCGCTGATGCGCACGCCGCCCACGGCGTTCACGAACACGTCCTGGTCCATGCAGGCCACGCCGGCATGCCGGTGCAGCACCGCCAGCAGCATGGCCAGGCGGTCGCGGTCCAGCCCCACCGACAGCCGGCGCGGACTGGGGCCGCCCTCGTCCACCAGCGCCTGGATCTCCACCAGCATGGGCCGCGTGCCCTCCAGCGTGACCAGCACGCAGCTGCCGGGCACGGGCTCGCTGTGCTGGCTCAGGAAGATGGCGCTCGGGTTGGTCACGCCCTTGAGGCCCTTTTCCGTCATGGCGAACACGCCGATCTCGTTGACCGCGCCGAAGCGGTTCTTGATGGCGCGCACCAGGCGGAACTGGCTGTGCGTGTCGCCTTCGAAGTACAGCACCGTATCGACCATGTGCTCCAGCACGCGCGGGCCGGCGAGCGCCCCCTCCTTGGTGACGTGGCCCACGAGGATGATGGTCACGCCCGAGGCCTTGGCCGCCCGCGTGAGGTGCGCCGCGCACTCGCGCACCTGGGCCACCGACCCGGGGGCGCTCGTGAGCTGGTCGGAGTACACCGTCTGGATCGAGTCGATCACCGCCACGGCCGGCTGGGTGGCATCGATGGTGGCGAGGATTTTTTCCAGCTGGATCTCGGCCAGCACGTTCACCTGGCTGTGGTCCAGGCCCAGGCGGCGCGAGCGCAGCGCCACCTGGGCGCCGCTTTCCTCGCCCGTCACGTACAGCGTGGGCAGGCCCACGCGCTGCAGCGCATCCAGCGCCTGCAGCAGCAGCGTGGACTTGCCGATGCCCGGGTCGCCGCCGATCAGCACCACGCCGCCCTCCACGATGCCCCCGCCCAGCACCCGGTCCAGCTCGTCGATGCCGCTCGGCGTGCGGGCGATGTCGGTCGCCTCGATGGCGGCCAGCGGCATCACCGCCTGGGCCTGGGCCAGGCCCGAGAACTGCGGCGCGCTGAGGCGGTTCTTGCCCGGGCCGGCCTCGGCCACGGTTTCGACCAGGGTGTTCCAGGCACCGCAGGCCGGGCATTTGCCCAGCCAGCGCGGGCTGGTGCCGCCGCACTCGGAGCAGGTGAAGAGGGTTTTTTCTTTGGCCATGGCAGGGATCGGAAAACGGGGCAGCAGGGGGGATCGCAGCGGGGCGGCATGCCCGGCGGCAGGCCGGCCCGCTGCGGCCCCAAGCCGGGCGCCAGCGGGGGTGCGCGGCCTGAAAGTAAGCAATTGCGATGTCAACCCTATCCTACCTCGCGCCTGCTGGAGCCTGCCTAGCATGCCCATTCCAGCGGCAGTCCGCCGCACGCCATTCATTCAAGGAGATACCACCCATGACCCCAACCAGCATGAACGCTTCGGCCACCCCTTCCCGCCGCTGGCTCGCCGCCGCCCCGCTGATCGTCGTGTCCGCCCTGGCGCTCACCGCCTGCGACCGCAACAAGCCAGCCGACACGCCCACCAACACCGCACCCGTCACCACCCCGGCGCCGACGACCCCCGCCACCCCCGCCCCTGCCACGCCTGCGTCGGACGCCGGCATGTCCTCCACCCCGTCTTCCTCCGCCCCGGCCGGCGGCGCCGTGTTCGGCGGCAGCACGCCGGCGCCGGCCACCGCGGCCTCCGAGCCGGCCAGCGACGCCAAGTGATCGCGCGCTGACCGCGCCCCTGCCGCCTCCCCCGGCGCACGCCGCGGGGAGCGCTTAACATCCACCGCTTCGCGGCCGTTCGGCCGGTCCCTGCAGAGGCGGATGTTTCGATGAAGGCATGTATCTATGGCGCGGGCGCCATCGGCGGCTGGCTCGCCGTGGCGCTGGCGCGAGCAGGCGGCGATGTGTCCATGGTGGCGCGCGGCGCCACGCGGCAGGCCCTCGATGCGCAGGGCCTGCGCCTCGTTCAACCCGATGGTTCCGTGCACGCCACGCCGGTGCGCGCGCACGACGATCCGGCCGCCCTGGGCGTGCAGGACCTGGTGGTGCTGGCCGTCAAGGCCCCGGCCCTGCCCGACGTGTCCGCCCGCATCGCGCCGCTGATCGGCCCCCACACGCTGGTGCTCACGGCCATGAACGGCGTGCCGTGGTGGTTCCTCGACGGCTGCGGCGGCCCCGCACAAGGCCAGGCGCTGCAGTCCGTAGACCCTTCTGGGGCCATGGCGCGTGCCGTGCCGGCCGGCCAGGTGATCGGCGGCGTGGTCCACACCAGTTGCTCGCTCGATGCGCCCGGGGTGGTGCGCCACCACTTCGGCAACCGGCTCATCCTGGGCGAGCCCGCCGGCGCGCCCACGCCGCGGCTGCAGGCACTGGCCGACACGCTGCGGCGCGGCGGCATCGAGGCCGAAGTGTCCTCCCGCATCCAGCAGGACGTGTGGTTCAAGCTCTGGGGGAACCTGACGGTCAACCCCATCAGCGCCCTCACCGGCGCCACCACCGACCGCATCCTCGACGACGACCTGGTGCGCACCTTCATCTCCGACGTGATGCGCGAGGCCAAGGCCATCGGCGAACGGCTGGGCCTGCCGATCGACCAGCAGCCCGAAGACCGCCACGCCGTCACCCGCAAGCTGGGCGCGTTCAAGACCTCGATGCTGCAGGACGTGGAGGCCGGCAAGCCGCTGGAGATCGACGCCCTGGTGGGCGCGGTGCACGAGCTGGGCCGCCTCACCGCCGTGCCCACGCCGCACACCGACGCCCTGCTGGGCCTGGTGCGGCTGATGGCGCGGGTGCGTGGCCTGCACTGATACGCACGGACGGGCATATCAAAAACCATAGCAAGACGCCCTAGTACCCATTGCCTTCCCGCGGTTTTTGGCTTGGAACCACCAGGCCGCAGGCGGCGGCCATTCCTTTCCCATCGCCAACCCACTGGAGCCCCCATGGCCTCGCTGACCCTCTACTACGCCCCCGGCACCTGCGCGCAGGCCGTTCGCATCGCGCTGAACGAAGCCGGCGCCGATCACGCGCTGGAGCGCATGGACTTCAAGGCGCAGCAGCAGCGCACGCCCGAGTACCTGGCCATCAACCCCAAGGGCCGCGTGCCGGCCCTGGTCACCGAGCAGGGCGTGCTGACCGAGACGCCCGCGCTGCTGGCCTATGTGGCCCAGCGGTTCCCTGACGCGCGGCTGGCGCCCACCGATCCCCACGGGTTCGCGCGGATGCAGGAGTTCAACAGCTACCTCGCCTCCACCGTGCACGTGGCCCATGCCCACCGGCCCCGCGCCAGCCGCTGGGCCGACGAGCCCGAGGCCATCGCCGCGATGCAGCGCAAGGTCGGCGCCAATATGACCGAATGCTTCGCGCTGATCGAGCAGCAGCTGCAGGGGCCGTGGGTGCTGGGCGACGCCTATTCGGTGAGCGACGGCTACCTGTTCACCATCGGTGGATGGCTGCAAAGCGATGGCGTGGACATCGCCCGGTTCCCCAAGGTGCATGCGCACGCGCAGCGCGTGGCGGCGCGGCCGGCGGTGCAGCGGTCGTTGGATTGATGTCCTGCGGGGGGCGGGTGCCGCGCGAGGCGGCGCCCCTCGAGAAAAAGCCCCGGGGCCGGGCGGCCCGCGGGGCGGTTCGTGAAGGCCGGGCGCGATGACCGGCAACGATATGGCCTGGCGGCTCAGTTGACCTTCAGCAGGCGCCAGTCGATGCGGTTGTCCGCGCGGTGGATGATCTCCACCTTCTGCGAGGCCGCCCAGGGGATCACCTGGTTGTACAGCGGGATGTGCGAGATGAGCTGGTGGTCCTGCACCAGCGCCTGCTCGATCAGGCTGTTGCGCGTGGCAGCGTCGGTTTCCTTCTTGATGCGCTCGATCAGCGCGTCCTGCTGCGGGTCGCTGAAGCGGCCCAGGTTAAAGTTGCCGTCGCCGCCGACACCGGGCGAGCGGATCAGCGACTGCAGCGAATAGAACGCGTCGAACGTCGGCACACCCCAGCCCAGCAGGTAGATGCTGGCCTCGTTGCGCTGGATCATCGGGAAGTACGTGGCGAACGGCAGCGAGCGCAGCCTGGCTTTCACGCCCACCTTGGCCCACTGGGCGGTGATGGCCTGGCACAGCTGCTCGTCGTTGATGTAGCGGCCCGCGCTGCAGGCGAAGTCCACGTCGAAGCCCTGCGGGTAGCCGGCCTCGGCCAGCAGCTTCTGCGCGGCGGCCGGGTCGTAGGGCCAGCGCACGTCGGCCTTCGGGGTCCAGCCGTTCACCTGCCGCGCGATGATCGCGCCGGTGGGCTGGGCCAGGCCGCGCAGCACCACGCGCTGGATGGCGTTGATGTCGATGGCCTGGTAGAGCGCCTTGCGCACGCGCACGTCCTTGAGCGGGTTCTTGCCCTTCACGCTGGAGTTCTGCAGCTCGTCGCGGAACTGGTCCAGGCCCAGGAAGATGGTGCGGTTCTCGGCGCCGTCCAGCACCTTCAGCTGCGGTTGCTGGCGGATGCGGGGCACGTCCTGCAGGCTGGGGTCGAGCACGAAGTCCACCTCGCCCGACAGCAGCGCCGCCGTGCGCGTGGCATCGGACTTGATGGGCGTGTAGACCACGTCGGTCACGTTGCCGCCGAATTGGCCCTTGCCCCACCAGTGGGGATTGGCCGCCAGCACCAGGCGCTGGTCGGGCGCCCAGGACTTGAGCACGAACGGGCCCGTGCCCAGCGTGTTGCGGTGGGTGTAGGGCTCGTCGCTGGTCTTGATGTCCTTCGGCGCCGTGGCGTTGTTCTTCTCGGCCCAGGGCTTGCTCATGATGCGCAGCTCGGTCAGCTGGTTGACCAGCACCGGGTTGGGCACCTCGGAGAAGATGTCCACGGTGTTCGCGTCCACCACGTCCACGCGGTCGATGCCCTGCGTGTACACGGCGTAGTTGGAGGTCTTGGCCTTGGCGCGCTCCAGCGAGAACTTCACGTCGTCGGCCGTGAGGGCGGAGCCGTCGCTGAACTTCACGCCCTGGCGCAGCGTGATGCGCAGCTGCGTGGGGCTGACCCGCTTCCAGGCGGTGGCCAGCTGCGGCTCGGGCTTGAAGGTCTTGCTGTTGTATTCGACCAGCGTTTCGTACACGGCCGAATGCAGCGCGTTGTTCACGCCCACGTTCTGCGCATGGATGTCCCAGGAGGACACGTCGGCCGAGCGGGCGAAGCGGAAGGTGGCGGCCTGCGCGGCCAGCGGCGTGGCCACGGTGAAGGCGGCAGCGGCCAGGGTGGCCGCGAAGGAAAGCGAAAAGCGCATGGTGCAAAGGCCCTGAAGCAACGAAGAGTGCGGCCACTATGCCCGCGGCCCTCCGCGTGGCGAACGACTTTGTGGTTCTAACGTTATGCAGGCCCCGCGGCCGGGTAAATTCAGGGGCCCGTCGCGTTGCCTTCCACCCCTCACACAGGCCATCCCCCATGGGCTCCATCGATCCGCAGGAAAGCACCCCGCAGCTGCTCAACCGGCTGCGCATGCGGCAGGTCGCGCTGATGCTGGCCATCGCCGAGCACCGCACGCTGCGCGCGGCCGCGGGCGCGCTGGGCCTGAGCCAGCCGGCCGCGACCAAGATGCTCCACGAACTGGAGGCCGCCCTCGGCCAGCCGCTGTTCGACCGGGTGGGCCGGGGCCTGCGGCTGAACGCCGCGGGCGAGCGGGTGACCGGCTACTTTCGCAGCATCCGCGGCAGCATGGAAGCGCTGAACCGCGAACTCAGCGAGATGCGGCTGGGCAGCGCGGGCAAGCTGTCGGTCGGCAGCATCATGGCGGCCTCGCCGGGTCGGCTGACCGACGCGCTGCTCGGGCTGAAGGCGGTGTTCCCGCTGCTGGCGCTGGAGATCGCCGTGGACACGAGCGACCGGCTGCTGGCGCAGCTGCGCGAGGGCGTGCTCGAAGTGGTCGTGGGCCGGCGTTCCGGCGATTCGGGCCGGGACTGCACCTTCCAGCCCATCGACGGCGAAGGCCTGGCGGTGGTGGTGCGCAACGGCCATCCCCTGGCGGGCAAGGCGCGCGTGGGCTTCGCGGCGCTGCTCGATTTTCCGTGGGTGCTGCAGCCGGCCGGCAGCCCCATGCGCGACCTGATCGCGCAGGAGTTCAAGGACCACGGCGCGGCGCTGCCGCAGGGGCTGATCGAGACCGGCTCCATCCTCACCACCATCAACCTGGTGCGGCGCTCCGAACTGATCGGGGTGATCCCGGAGGCCGTGGCGCAGCGCGATGCAGAGCACGGCCTGCTGCACGTGCTGCCCTACCGCTTCCAGCACACGCTGGAGGCCTACGGCAGCCTGGTGCGGGCCGACCGGCCGCTGAGCCCGCCGGCCCAGGCGTTCCTGCGGCTGCTGCACGCGCCGAAGTAGAACCCGGCCCCCGCGGGCTTCAGCGCGCGCGCAGCAGGCGCACGGCTTCGGGCAGGGAGTTGGCCTGCGGCACGAAGCGGTCGATGGCCGCGCCCAGCACCACCGCGCACAGCAGTGCGCCGAGCAGCGGCTTCCAGGTCAGCCGCACCGCGGCCGAGAGCCAGCCGGCCCGCTCCACGCCCATCGCGGCGCGCGCGGTGGCGTACGAGAACGCCAGTTCCACCGCCACGGCCAGCAGCACATCGAAGCCGAAGTACAGCAGCGCGAGCGCTCCCGCGCCCAGCACGATGGCCGCGCCGATGAGGAAGATGGCCACCACGGGCACGATCACCACCGCACCCTCGTCCGCACCGCTGGCAGCCTCCAGCGCCCCGCCGGCCACGTCGCTCAAACCCTCGCCCAGGCCGCTCCCCACGCCCTCGCCGAAATCGCCGCTCGCCCCTCCGCCACCGAAGTCGCCGCCGCCCCCACTGCGCGGCACGGGCACCCGCGCGCCGCCGGTCGGCAGGTCGATGTCGGACGGCAGGTCGATGCCGTCGGTCCACCCACTGTCGTCCCGCTGGCGGGGCGGCCGCACCAGCCAGGCCGCCCAGGCCCGCAGCACCAGCAGGTAGGCGACGTAGCCCACGCCCAGCGTGATGCCGTAGCGCAGCGCGAGCGAGTCCACGCCCATCACCTTCTGGGTGTGCGAGGTGGCCCACATCAACGCCATCATGAAGGCGCCGATGCACCAGCCGTGCACGTGCAGCCGGTGCCGCTGGCGCAGGGTGTGCACCAGTTCGCGGTCGGGCGCCTGCACCCGCCGCCAGGTCGAGCCCTTGCCGGATCGGGCGGCCGGCGCGCGCTGCCCCGGGCGCATCAGGCCACCGCCACCGGCACGCGCGGGGCCAGGGCGCACATCAGCTCCCAGCTCACCGTGCCGGCGGCATGCGCCACCTCGTCGATCGACAGCACGGCACCGCTGGCGGCGCGCCCCCACATCGTGGCCTCGGCGCCGAAGCCCGCCTCCACGCCCGCCGCGATCACGGGGGAGAGGTCCACCGTGATCATGTCCATGCTCACCCGGCCCACCACGCGCGTGCGCACCCCGTTCACCAGCACGGGCGTGCCGGTGCCGGCGTGGCGCGGGTAGCCGTCGGCATAGCCGCAGGCCAGCACGCCGATGGTGAGCGGGGCGTCGGCCGTGAAGGCGGAGCCGTAGCCCACCGTGTCGCCCGCCTGCACGTGCTGCACCGCGATCACGCGGGCCGACAACGTCATCGACGGCTGCAGGCTCCAGTGGGCGGCGTCGTGCTCGGGGTAGTCCGGCGCCCCGCCGTAGAGCACGATGCCGGCGCGGATCCAGTCGCCGCGCACGCGCGCATCGACCGCATGGCGCAGGGTGGCCGCGCTGTTGCACACGCTCTTCTCGCCGGGCAGGTCCTGCGTGGCGGCCTGGAAGGCCTGCATCTGGTGCGCGATGCCGCGGGGGCCATCGGCGTCGCTGAAGTGGGTCATGTACGAGATCTCGTCCACCTGCGTGAGCGCATTGAGCCGCGCCCAGGCCGAGCGGTAGCGCTCGGGCGTGAAGCCCAGGCGGTTCATGCCGGTGTTCATCTTGAGGAAGACGCGGTGCGGCGCCTGCGTCTTGTGGGCGGCCAGCCAGTCGATCTGCTCGTCGCAATGCACCGCGTGCCACAGCCCCAGGCGCGAGCACAGCTCCAGGTCGCGCGGCTCGAACACGCCCTCCAGCAGCAGGATGGGGCCGCGCCAGCCCAGGGCGCGCAGGCGCTCGGCCTCGGACAGGTCCAGCAGCGCGAAGCCGTCGGCCGCGCGCAGCCCCTCGAACACGCGCTCGATGCCGTGGCCGTAGGCATTGGCCTTCACCACCGCCCAGGCCAGGGCGTCCGGCGCACTGGCGCGGGCGCGCTCGAGATTGTGTTGCAGTGCAGCAGTGTGGATGGTGGCTTGGATGGGACGCGGCATGGGGTGGATCTGCGGAGCGAAAAGGAAGGAATTCTGGCATCGCCCTCTAGAAACCGCGTGATATAACCGCCAGTCACTTGCAGCGGGTTCCGATATTTAACAGGGCATCAGGCGAACTGATGCACCCAACAGCCATTCGATGAAGCGCGGTTTCTACACCATCATGTCGGCGCAGTTTTTCAGCTCGCTGGCCGACAACGCACTTTTCGTGGCCGCCGTGGAATTGCTGCGCACCAACGGGTCGCCGGAATGGCAGCGTGCGGCGCTCGTGCCGATGTTCGCGCTGTTCTACGTGGTGCTCGCGCCGTTCGTGGGCGCCTTCGCCGATGCGATGCCCAAGGGCAAGGTCATGTTCTTCAGCAACGCGATCAAGGTCGTGGGCTGCCTCATGATGCTGTTCGGCTCGCACCCGCTGATCGCCTACGCCGTCGTCGGCCTGGGCGCCGCGGCCTACTCGCCCGCCAAGTACGGCATCCTCACCGAACTGCTGCCGGCCTCGCAGCTGGTCAAGGCCAACGGGTGGATCGAGGGGCTGACCATCGCCTCCATCATCCTGGGCGTGCTGCTGGGCGGCCAGCTCGTGGGGCCCGCCATCGCCGGACTGCTGCTGTCGGTGGACCTGCCCTTCGTGGACACCGGCGTGGACACCGCGGCCGAGGCCGCCATCGCCGCGCTGATCACCCTGTACCTGGTGGCCGCGTGGTTCAACACCCGCATTCCCCACACCGGCGTGGAGATGCGCCCGCTGCCCTCCAACCCGCTGGCGATGCTGCCGGACTTCTGGGCCTGCAACAACCGCCTGTGGCGCGACAAGCTGGGCCAGATCTCGCTGTCCACCACCACCCTCTTCTGGGGCGCGGGCGGCAACCTCAAGTTCATCGTGCTGGCCTGGGCCGCGGCCGCGCTCTCCTACAACACCACCCAGGCCTCGGCCCTCACCGGGGTGGTGGCCATCGGCACGGCCGTGGGCGCGGTGGTGGCCTCCATGCGCATGCGGCTGGACATGGCCACCAAGGTGATCCCGCTGGGCATCGCCATGGGCCTGCTGCTGGTGCTGATGGTGTTCATCAAGAGCATCTGGGTCGCCATTCCCTTCCTCATCCTGCTGGGCGGCCTGGGCGGCTACCTGGTGGTGCCGATGAACGCGCTGCTGCAGCACCGGGGCCACAACCTCATGGGCGCGGGCCGCTCCATCGCGGTGCAGAATTTCAACGAGCAGGCCTGCATCCTGGCGCTGGGCGCGTTCTACAGCCTGTCGCTCAAGATGGGGCTGTCGGTGTTCGGCGCCATCACCGCGTTCGGCCTCGTGGTGGCCGGGGTGATGTGGCTGATCCGCCGCTGGCACCAGCACAACTGCGTGCGCTACCGCGAAGAAGTGGACCACCTGCTGCACCTGGCGCGGCACGACCACCACCACTGACTGCCGCGGCGCGCCCCGGGCGCCACGTGCGCCCGTCTGCCGGCCTGCGCAGTGGAAAGTACAACTTAACCACAGCCGGACATGGAACTGCCTTCGTCCGGGGGCAGAAAATCATGCCGATGCTGCGGCCCCTCTTTTTCCGTGCCCATCCGACTGCGAAGCGGAGGCACCCCTGCCGCACCACGACGCTCCATGCCATCGCCGCTGCCCTATTTCGCCCTGCTGTTCAATGCCTTCGTCTGGGGCCTGGCATGGTGGCCGTTCCGGGTGATGCACGGGGCGGGGCTGCACCCGCTGTGGGCGACCGCCGTGATGTACAGCGCCATCCTGGCCGGCCTGCTGGCGCTGCGCCCGGGCCTGTGGGCACAGGTGCGCCAGCACCCGCAGCTGTGGCTGCTGGCCCTGAGTTCGGGGCTGAACAACGTGGCCTTCAACTGGGCGGTGACCGTGGGCGACGTGGTGCGCGTGGTCCTGCTGTTCTATCTGATGCCGGTCTGGGGCCTGCTGCTGGCCTGGCGGGTGCTGGGCGAGCGGCCCACGCCCATGGCGCTGCTGCGGCTGGCGCTGGCCTTCACCGGCGTGGTGCTGGTGCTGCTGCCCGAGGGCACCTCGCCGTCCCGGCTGCTGCAGAACCTGTCACTCGCCGACGGGCTGGCGCTGGCGGGCGGCTTCCTCTTCGCGCTGACCAACGTCACGCTGCGGCGGCTGCATGCGGTGCCGGGACAGGCGCGCATGTTCGTCATGTTCGGCGGCTGCATGCTGATGGCGCTGGTGGTGGCCTGCATCGGGCTGCAGGCCGGCGTGGTGGAGCCGTTTCCCCCGGTGAACGCCACCTGGGTCGCCACGGCCGCCCTGCTGGCGGTGGCGCTGTGGCTGGGCAACGGGGCGCTGCAGTACGGGGCGTCGCGGCTGGCGGCGGGCACCACGGCGGTGATCCTGCTGTCGGAGGTGGTGTTCGCCAGCGTGTCGTCGGTGCTGCTGTCGGCCGCGCAACTGCAGCCGCGCACCTTGCTGGGCGGGGGCCTGATCGTGTTCGCCGCCCTCCTCGCATCGCTGCGGCGCTGAGCGCCCGGCGGGCCGCCGCGCAGGGGCCGCCCCGCCGCAGGGCCGGGGCCCAAACGCCCTTGGCCGCCATGGAAAACAGGGCTCTCCCGGCCGGTGCTTGCGCGCCCGCGGGGCGCCGGTATAGTCATTGCAAGTTACGTCACCAGCGTACGCCGTTGTCATGCATCCGCAGGCCGGCGCTGCGCGCTTTCGGAGATTCGGTATGAAACGTCGTTCATGGTGCGCGCTCTTCATGGCGCTCGGTTCTTTGGCGCTGCCCGGCGCCGCGTCGGCGCAGGCAAAGTGGACCCTCGCCACGGGCTACCTGCCCGACGTGTTCCACACCGTCAACCTGCAGCAGTTCGCCCAGGAGGTGAACGACCGCACGAAAGGCGCGCTGGTGATCGACGTGCGCCCCGACAACAGCGTGGCCCGGCTGTCCGAGATCGCCGGCCAGGTGCGCGCCGGCAAGATCGCGGCGGGCGAGGTGCTGCTCAGCTCGCTGGCGGCCGACACCAAGCTGGCCGGGGCCGACGCCATTCCCTTCATCGTGGACAGCTACGACGACGCGCTGCGGCTGTGGAAGGCGCAGCGCCCCGTGCTGCAGGAGGCGCTGGACCGGCAGGGTCTGGTGCCGCTGTACGCCGTGCCCTGGCCGGCCCAGGGTCTGTTCACCACGCGGTCCATCCGCCACGTGAGCGACCTGCGCGGCGCCAAGATGCGCAGCTACAGCCCCAGCACCGTGCGCATCGCCCAGCTGATGGGCGCCACGCCGGTGGACGTGCCCACCAAGGGCATCAACCAGGCCGTGCTGGACCGGCAGATCGACACGCTCTTCACCTCTCCCGTCACGGGCGTGGAGAACAAGGTGTGGGATCTGCCCATCAAATACTTCTACAACGTGCATGCCTGGTACCCGAAGAACCTCGTGCTGGTCAACAAGGCCCAGTGGCTGGCCCTGCCCGAAGGCACTCGCAAGATCGTCGAGGAGGCCGCCGCCCAGGCCCAGGTGCGCGGATGGAACGCGAGCAGCGCCGCGTCCACCGCCTCCATCGCCGAGCTGGCGCGCAACGGCATCAAGGTGGAGACGCCCGACTTCGAGCTGCGCCGCGAGCTGCGGCGCCTGGGCGAGCAGTTCTCGCTCGAATACATCCGCGACACCGGCGCCGACGGCAACCGCATGATGATTCCGTACTTCTCCGGCGAGAATGCCGCTGCCGCCAAGACCCGGTGAACGCCCTGCCGGCGTGGCGGCGCCCGATCGATCCGATCCATCCACCTTTCTTGCAAGGGATGCCCGCCATGACCAGCGTCTACGACTTCGAGGCCCGGCAGATGAACGGCCAGACCGTGCCCCTGCGGCAGTACGCGGGGCAGCTGCTGCTCATCGTCAACACGGCCAGCGCCTGCGGCTTCACGCCGCAGTTCGCCGGGCTGGAGGCCCTGCACCAGCAATACGGCCCCAAGGGGCTGGCCGTGCTGGGGTTTCCCTGCAACCAGTTCGGCCGCCAGGACCCGGGCAGCAACGACGAGATCGCCAGCTTCTGCCAGCTCAACTACGGTGTGAGCTTTCCGATGATGGCCAAGATCGACGTGAACGGCGCCGACGCCGACCCGCTGTACCGCTGGCTCAAGGCCGAGGCCCCGGGCCTGCTGGGCACCCAGGCGATCAAGTGGAACTTCACCAAGTTCCTCATCGGCCGGGACGGGCAGGTGCTGCGCCGCTACGGCCCGCGCGATACGCCGCAGTCCATGGCGCCGGACATCGCCGCCGCGCTGGCCGGCTGATGGACCGAGCGATCGGCGGGCCGATGCCTTCCTAGCGGCCCTGCGGCTGCGGATCGCCGCGCACCACGAAGTGCCTGGAGAACCCCAGCGCCCGCGTGACGCCCCGGGGCTCCGAGACCAGCGGCATGCGAAAGCCCGGGCTGGGCAAAATCTCCACGCTCCAGTCGGTGTCGCCGATGAAGCGGAACCGCACGGTGTGCTCGCCCTCCAGCCCGATCAGCGAAAAACTCCCCGTGGTGTAGGCCCCGCCGATGGTGGCCGCGTCCAGCGGCTGCCACTGGCCATCGAACAGCGTGATGTGCAGCAGGTCTTCCTGCGGCACATCGTCGGTGGTGAACAGCAGGTGAAAGCCCCGGCACTCGAAGGCCGCCTCCAGCACCAACCCGTCCACGCGGGCCTGCAGGGGCAGGCCGCCCTGCACCACCCGGCTTTGCATCGGGGCCTCGCCGCCCTCGGCGGGCAAGGGTGCCAGGGAAATGTCAGCGGGGGTGAGGATGCGCATCGCCGGCCCGCCGCTCACCACAGGAAATCCACGCCGAAGGCCGCCAGCGCGCCGCCCACGAACGCCCCGACGGTCACGCACACTGGCGCGCCGGGCCCGCAGGCCAGACCCGCCAGCGCGCCCCCGGCGATGCCGCCGCCGATCCCCGCCCCGGTCACGGCAAGCTCCTTGCCCGCGGCGGCGGCCTTGTCGTTGGCCGTCGCCACGTTGTAGACCGACAGCGCAATGGACAGCACGATCAGCCCCCGGCCCGCGCGCGACAGGCCGCGCATGGTCTGCGTGACCTTGGGGTTGGAACGGCCGGCGGACTGGACGATCTCGCCGTACACCGCGTTCTGCTGCGCCGCGGTGAGCCGGTCGAACTGCACGGTGGGACCATGGATCTGCTGGGCCTTGCGGGCGATGAGTTCGTTGAGCGTCTTGCCCTCGGCCTTCAGGCTCTGCGCCATGGCGCGCCCGACCGGCGTGCTGCGCCCGCGGATGATCTCCATGATGGTGTTGCGCGCCACCTGGGCCTGCTCGGCCGCCTGGGCCCAGGTGATGCGGCCGCTCATCGCCTCGAACTGCAGGTCGTTGGCCATGGCCTGGATCTGCCGGGTGTAGGCCAGCCGGGCCGAGGCATCCAGCGAGAGGTGCGCCCCGGCGTTGGCGATCTCCGCCTTCAGGGCCTGGATGGCCGAGTCGAAGGCGGCGCGGTCTTTCGGATCGTCGTTCTGCATGCGTTGTGGTCTCCTCGTCTGGATGGGAAACGGCGCTGTTTTGCGTTGTGGCCGCCGGCCGCGCAGCGGGGGGCTGCGCCGCGAGGCCTGGATTTTTTGCGCACCGGTGCATGGCGGCATGCACGCGCCGAAAGTAACCGCCTGAGCGGCACTCGGGCGAAACCATCGGTCAAAGAGGTTTCAATACGTAGAAAAATGTGGAATCTGCGAAAAGGGGCGCAACCCCGCACTGCGGCGCCTTTCGTCCCACTCGGGGCGTCCTGTCGAAGTGCCACCCCCACCCTTGGGGGATTGGCAAGCCCGTTGAATTTGTATCTATTACGGGTCTTCGCCACCCATTGCATATGCCGGAAGGGACTTTTCGCAGGCCTTGTCCTGCGGCGGTGAAGATCACGCTGAAGGCGGGTGATACGGACTTTTTTTGGAGAAAAAGGCCTGTAGCGCATGATTTCCCAGGGCATGTTGCTACAAAAACAGGAGCAAATCCAAAACCGGGTGATGGGGGCAACGGACCGCCTTTCCCGGAAGGTCGCGGATGGCATCCGCCAGCCAGACCCCGCTTTTTTCGCAGAACTGCCGCCCGCCTCGACGGGGCTTGCAGGCATTTCGCGTCGGGCCTGTTGCAGGCCACGGCACCCTGATTCCAATCCAAGGAGGAACTTCCCGCATGTCCCGTTTCGCAATGACCAAGACACTCGCGCTCTGCGCCGGGGGCCTGATCCTGGCCTCGTCGGCCTGGGCGCAGACCACCACCCCGCCCAATGCCGAGCCGGAGCCGGGCCTGTGGGCCTTCGACGGCGAGCTGAACGGCCAGCCCGGGCGCAGCCTGCAGATCGATACCGAGCAGGGCCGCGCCCTCATCGTGTCCTACCTGGGCTACCGCGCCGACGGGTCGTCCGTGTTCCTGCAGGCCAGCGGCCTGCGCGGCGGCGACAGCTCGGCCTTCCGGGGCCCCCTGCAGGAGTTCCGCAACGGGCCGCCCGTGATCGGCGCCGGTGCGGGCAATGGCGAAGTGGCGGGCAGCCCGGGCGAGATCCAGCTGGCCTTCGACTCGCCCACCTCCGGCACCGTCACGCTGCCGGGCGACGTGACGCGCCGCATCTCGCGCTTCACGTATGGATCCGCGGTGCAAGGTGGCAGCAGCGGGCAGTACACCCTGCAGACCTATTCCACCCGCCTGTCACAGACGCCCATCGCCTCCTACCGCGTCGAACTGCGCGACGGCAATTTCCTGATGAGCCAGCTGAGCACGTCCGACGGCCGCCTGTGCTCCTACTCGGGCACCTACCAAAAGCGCGGACAGGGCATCGAATCCGACGGCACCGCCAGTTGCGTGGACCCCTCCGGCACCCAGCAGCGCAGTCCGTACCGGATCGAGCAGTTCGCCGTCGACGCTTATGGCCTGGCCACCGGCACGCTGCGCAAGGATGGGATCGAATCCTTCTTCATGGGCGCCTGCCATGCGGGCGCCGTCATTCTCGGCAGCCCCGGCACCTGCGCATGGGGCGCTTCGCCTTCCGACATCGTGGTGCAGCCCGGCATCTGGGCCTTCGACGGCGAGTTGAATGGCCGACCGGGCCGCAGCCTGCAGATCGACACCCAGAACGGCAGCCGCGCGCTGGTGCTGTCCTACCTGGGCTACCGCACCGACGGCTCTTCGCTGTTCATGCAGGGCAGCACCGCGAACCGCGACACCAACGCCCAGTTCACGGTGCCCTTGACCGAATTCCGCAACGGCCCGGTGATCGGCGGCGCCATCCGCCCAGCGGAAGTGGCCACGACCATGGGCGCAGCGACCATCGTGTTCGACAGCCCCACGACCGCGACCATCACGCTGCCCTTCGACACGCCGCGCCGCATCTCGCGCTTCCGTTACGAAGACCACTTGGTGCGTTTCAACAAGGCCTTTTCCGCCCAGGCGTACCCATTCTGGTCACCCACCCCGACCGCCACCGGCATCGACATGGTGGTGCGCGACGGCATCTTTCGCATGGACACGCGGACCGCGGACCTGCTGACGGCCTGCGAGTACCGCGGCACCTACCGCCTGTCGGGCGAGGGCCTGGACTCGGAAGGCACGCGCACCTGCACGGCCCCCAGCGGCCCCACGAGCGAGGCCTACCGCGCCGAGCAGTTCACGGTGGACCGCAACGGCCTGTTGCGCGGCCTGATGCAAAGCGCGTCGGGCGCCCGGACCCTGGTCCTGGGGGCCTGCTGGAACGGGCGCCTGTGCACCCCGCCCGAGCTGGAACTGCCGCGCTGACAGCCGCCGGGGCGGCCAAGGGCCGCAGCAGGGCCTGCCGGCGGGCGGCCCTCAGCCGCCGCCGGGCCCGACCCCGGGGCGGCCCCACACCTGGCGCAGCATGTCGGCCAGCGAGCGGCCGGGCTCCACGGTGAAGCGCTCATCCAGCACGTCGAGCGAGACGATCCGGTCCACGCGAAAACCGCGAAAGTCGTCGCGCAGCTCGCACCAGGTGGACAGCGTCCAGACCTTGCCCCAGTAAAAGCACCCCAGCGGCCGCACCCGGCGTTCGCTGGGACGCCCCTGTTCGTCGGCATAGTGCAGCCGCACCACGTGGCGGGACTGCACGGCCTCGCGCAGCGGGCGCAGCAGCGCCTGGGTGCGCGGGTCCACCGCCACGGCCGGGGCATAGAGCGCCTGGGCCTCGGCGGCCGCACGCGCCGCGGGCGGCAGCACCGAGAGGATCTTGCCCAGGGCGCTTTCCACCTCGCCGGCCAGGCCGGTGTCCAGCCAGGACTGCGCCAGCCGGGCGGCGGCGACCAGGGCGTTGGCCTCGCCCTGGCTGAACATGAGCGGCGGCAGGTCGAAGCCCGCGCCCAGGCGGTAGCCCACGCCAGCCTCGCCCTCGATGGGCACGCCCTGGTGCTGCAGGTCGGCCACGTCGCGGTAGATGGTGCGCGCCGAGACCTCCAGCCGCTTCGCCAGGAAGTCGGCCGTGGACAGGCGCCGGCCCCGGATGAGCTGGACGATCTGGAACAGTCGGTCGGCACGGCGCATGGGTGAGGCAATCGGGGGGGATCGGGGCGTGGGCGAGGATTGTGCCCTGCCCCGCACAGGGCGCGTCAGCCCTGCACGCCGATGCAGACGGCCACCTGGTCGGGGCCTTCGTAGGCCTCGAAATCGACGTCGAAGCGGCGGCGCGGCACGGGGTGCTGCCCGAAGTGCGCCCACACCGCGCCCCAGGTGTCGATCACGGCCTGCGGCAGCGCGCCCTGCCGGCGGAACACGAGGTAGAGGCCGGCCGGCACCTGCACGCGCTCCAGGCCGGGCACGGGCGCGGCACCGGCGCCGTCCAGGGCCACGCCCGCGAGCACGTCGAATTCGCCATCGTGGTCGGACGCATACCGGCTGTACACGCCCATCACGCGGGGCGGCGCCAGGCCGGGCTGCTGCACCCGCTGGGCCACGCCCTCGGCGGCGAACCGCTGCCACAGCGGGCCGATGCGGGCCTGGGCAGGGTCGCGCTCCTGGCGGTTGCAGGTGCGCGTGGCGATGCCGGCGACGGTGAAGGCGCCGAAGGTTTCCAGGGTGGGGGTCATGCGGCCCGCCCCTTCAGCGCGCCATGGCGTGCAGGCCGACGGTGTTGCCCTCGGTGTCGCACAGGTGGGCGATGAAGCCGATGCCGTTCGGCAGCTCGATGCAGGCATCGATCACGCGCCCGCCCGCCGGGGCGATGCGCCCGACGGCGGCGTCCAGGCCCGGGGCGCAGTCGAGGTAGATGCGCACGCCGGCATCGGGCGCCATGCGGCGGCTCGGGCCTTCGATGAGGCAGCCGCCGGTGGCCGGCCGGTCGTAGGCGAAGACGGCCAGCGGATCGCCGCCCATCGTCTGGCGTTGCATGGGCCGGCCCAGCACCTGTTCGTAGAAGGCCTGGGCGCGGCCGAGGTCGGCGCAGGGGATCTCGAACCAGCTGATGGCGGAAACGGAAGAAGCGGGGGCAGAAGAGCTCATGGCGGAAAGGTCCTTTCGGTCGTTGTTGCGAAGGACGCCATGGTGCGGGGGCCCTCCTGACAGCGTCGTGTCAGGAGGCTGCGCCGGCCCGGCCGCGCGGGCTCAGGCGGCGGGCTCGGCCGGGGGTTCGGACGGCGCGTCGGCGGCCGGTGCGGCCGCAGCCGCCACCGGCGCGGCGCGCAGCTGGCGCGCGCGGTGCAGCGAGCGTTCGGCCGTGCGCGGGTCCATGCCGTACATGTCGGCGAACTGCGCCACCGTGCTGCCGCTGGCCTCGAAGGCACGCAGCAGCGCCTCGGCCTTGGCGTCGCGTTCGGCCACTTCGGCGAAGGCTTCGTCGAGCAGGGCATTGGCGGCCTCGTCGCGGCCCCGCACCAGCGCGTCGTAAGCCTCGCGGGTGAGGCCCGAGGCCTCGTAGGCCTGCGCGATGCGGCGGCGCAGCTTGGCGGTCATGTCCTCGCCGTCGCGGGGCTTGCGGCGGCGGAACACTTCCAGCAGCGCGTGGTGCACATGCTCGGGGGCCATGGCCTCCACGGCATGGCCCTGCAGATCGTGGCGCTGGCGGCCTTCGGCCACCACCTGCAGGTAGCGCGTGGACCGGGTGTGGATGCCCAGGGCGAGCTTGAGCGCATCGCGCTCGAACAGATCGGGGTGGGCGGCCTGCAGGTCCTGGAAGATGCCCCGCTTGAGCGGCAGGAACTGCGCGCCGAACAGGTGCGGGTACAGCGCGGCCAATTGTTCCAGCGCGGGATGCGTGCGGCGCGGGCCTTGCGAGCCTTGCGGGCCGGCGCCCTTGCCGTTGCGGGGCGCGGCCTGCGCTGCGGGCGCGGCGCCTTCGGCGACCGGGGCACCGCCGGGCTTGCGGCGGTTGCGGCCGCCGCGGCGCGAGGCAGGGCGGTCGGCGCGCGGCGCAGCCTCCTCCTGCGGCCCTTCGCCCGCCTGCGGGCCATCGGCCGCGGGCGATGCCGTGGCGGCAGCGGCGCCGGTCGCGGCCGGTGCGCTGGAAGCGTCGGTCGCGGCCGCCGAGGTGGAGGCCGGCGCGGGGACGTGGTTCTGTTGTTCTTGTGCGGTCACGGAGTCGGTCATGGCAGAGGAAAACGCGGTTGGTGCGCGTCAGCGCGGCGGTCAAAACCCACCATCATGCCAGCCTCGGGGCCGGCGGGGTCAGCGCGCGGCGGGCGACAGCGCCTCGTCGAGCACTTCCACCCAGTGCCGCACCGGCAGCGCCGTGCCGCTTTGCAGGTGGGTGATGCAGCCGATGTTGGCCGACAGGATGGCCCCGGGCGGCGGCTCGCCGAACGCCTCGCCCAGCGCCGCGAGCTTGCGGTCGCGCAGCGGATAGGCCAGCTCCGGCTGCAGCACCGAGTAGGTGCCGGCCGAGCCGCAGCACAGGTGCGCCTCGGTGCGCGCCACCCGCACCCGAAAGCCCAGGGCGCTCAGGTGCGTCTCGACGCCGCCGCGCAGCTTCTGGCCGTGCTGCAGGGTGCACGGCGGGTGGTAGGCGAACAGCGTGTCCGGCGGCACCACGCGGCCGCGCAGCGTGCCGGCCAGCCCGGCCAGCAGCTCGGGCAGCCACTCGGACAGGTCCTGCGTCAGCGCGCTGATGCGGGCGGCGCGCGCGGCATAGGCCGGGTCGTCCCGCAGCAGGTGGCCGTAGTCCTTGACGGTGACGCCGCAGCCCGAGGCATTCATGACGATGGCCTCGACACCGCCCTGCTCCACGAACGGCCACCACGCATCGATGTTGGCGCGCATCTGCGCCTTGCCGCCCGCCTGGTCGTTCAGGTGGAACCGCACCGCGCCGCAGCAGCCGGCCTGCGGCGCCACGACGGTCTGGATGCCCGCCGCATCGAGCACGCGCGCCGTGGCGGCGTTGATGTTGGGCGCCATGGCGGGCTGCACGCAACCGGCCAGCAGGAGCACCTTGCGCGCGTGCTCGCGCCCGGGCCACGCCCCGGCGTCGCGCGGCGCCGGCACCTTGGCGCGCAGGCCCTCGGGCAGCAGCCCGCGCACGGCCTGCCCCGCCTTCATGGCCGGGCCGAACCAGGGCGACGGCAGGCCCTCCTTGAGCGCCCAGCGCAGGGCGCGCTCGCCCAGCGGGCGCGGCACCTTCTCGTCCACGATCTTGCGGCCGATGTCCACCAGGTGGCCGTACTGCACGCCGCTCGGGCAGGTGGTCTCGCAGTTGCGGCAGGTCAGGCAGCGGTCCAGGTGCAGCTGCGTCTTGCGCGTGGGCTGCTCGCCCTCCAGCACCTGCTTGATGAGGTAGATGCGGCCGCGCGGGCCGTCCAGCTCGTCGCCCAGCAGCTGGTAGGTGGGGCAGGTGGCGGTGCAAAAGCCGCAATGCACGCACTTGCGCAGGATGGCTTCGGCCTCCTGCCCTTCGGGCGTGCCCTGGAATTCGGGGGCGAGCGTGGTTTGCATGGCGTGTCTCGGCGGTGGGGTGGTCAGGGGCCGGGGGGCTCGGCGTGCGGCGCGCGCTGGGCCAGCGCGCGGCGGGCGCGCCACAGCCGGGCCAGGTGTTCGAAATCGGCTGCCAGCGGCGGCAGCGACAGGCCCAGCAGGATGGCGGCCAGCGGCACGACCCAGATGAAGCCCACGTGCTTGAAACCGGCCGCGCCCACGATGCCGCCCACGGTGAACATGGCCAGCAGGCTGGCGAACAGCCGCAGCCGCGCCTGGTTGGCGTGCACCTGCGCCTCGGGTGGCGTGCCGTTGCGGTTCCAGTACAGCATCTTGCCGATCTCGATGCCCAGGTCGGTCGCCACGCCGGTCATGTGCGTGGTGCGGATCTGCGCCGAAGACATCTTGGTGACCACCGCGTTCTGCAGCCCCATCAGGAAGGCCAGCAGCAGCACGGTGAGCGGCACGGAAAACGGCGTGCGCCA
Organism: Acidovorax sp. BLS4; assembly: GCF_032929295.1. NCBI lineage: Bacteria > Pseudomonadati > Pseudomonadota > Betaproteobacteria > Burkholderiales > Comamonadaceae > Acidovorax > Acidovorax sp. BLS4. The sequence goes on along the minus strand of NZ_CP136797.1, from coordinate 1,020,579 downwards.
TTCCAGCGTGATGGCGCCCAGCAGCCCGAAGACCAGCAGCAGCAGGGCCTCCAGCAGCAGCGGCAGCGCGAAGCCGCTGCGCAGCCGGTGGTGGCGCGCCCAGTTGACCAGGATGGCCGTGGTGCCCGCGCCCGACATGAAGGCCCACAGCGTGCCCACCGCGCCCAGCACCAGCGCCATGTTGCCCAGCACCAGGTTGTCGGCCACCATCGACAGGAACCCCGTCATGTGCGAGGTGTACCGGTGCACCACCAGAAAGCCGCCCGCGTTCACCGCCCCGGCGTTGAAGGCCAGCAGCAGGCCGAGCAGCCGGTTGGTGGACGGGGTCCGGTGCCGGCCGGTGAGGTGCCGCAGCAGCCGCATGGCGCTACCGCCCCGGGCCCATCCGGCCGGGGTTGAAGATGCCCGCCGGATCGAACGCCTGCTGCAGCCGGGCATGGATCTGTGCCAGCGTGCCGGGCAATACCGGATCGAAATGGCCTGACGCCCTAGTACCGATTGCCTTGCCTGCTACAAAAAGAGAAGCACTCCCACCCACGGCCTGCGCCGCCTCGTGCAGCGCCGCGCCCGCGTCCGGCGGGGCCTGCACCCAGCGCAGGGCGCCGTGCCATTCGATCAGCGGCGCCGCCACACCGGCGGGCAGCGCCAGCATGGGCGCGGCGGCGGGCACTGACAGGCGCCACAGGGCCAGGTCCGGCCGCTCGGCCCGGGCAGCGAACCACGGCAGGGTCTGCTCGCGGCAGGCCTGCCAGGCGGGCGCCGCGGCAGCGGTGTCCAGGCGCTCGCCCCCCATGCTGCGGCAGGCGGCCTCCACGGCGGCCACGGCCCCGCGCAGCCGCACCCAGAGCAGGCCCGTGCCCCCGGGACCGCCTTCCCAGCGGCTGGCGTTCAGGGGCAGCGGCTGCCCGCCCCAGGCCTGCAGCCGGCGCAACGCGTCGGCCGGGTTGGCATCGAAGCGCAGGGTGGCCTCGGCCGGCGGCACGGGCAGCACCTTCAGGCTGACCTCGGTGAGCACGCCCAGCGTGCCCCAGGCGCCCACCATGAGGCGCGAGACGTCGTAGCCCGCCACGTTCTTCATCACCTGGCCGCCGAAGCGCAGCAGCTCGGCCCGGCCGTTGACCAGCTCCAGCCCCAGCACATAGTCGCGCACCGCGCCCACGCTGGCGCGCGCGGGCCCCGACAGCCCGGCGGCCACCATGCCGCCCACGGTCGCGCCCGGGCCGAAATGCGGCGGCTCGAAGGGCAGGCACTGGCCGTGGGCCGCCAGCGCGGCCTCCAGTTCGGCCAGCGGCGTGCCGGCGCGCACGGTGGCGACCAGCTCGCTCGGCTCGTGGTTCACGATGCCCGACAGGGCCGTGGTGTCCAGGCGCTCGCCCTGCAGCACGGCGCCGCCGTGGAAGTCCTTGGTGCCGCCGCCGCGGATGCACACGGGGGCCTGGCGCTGGACGCTGTCGCGCACGCGGTCGATGATCTGGCGGAGGGCGGAGTCCATGGCGTGGATCGTAGCGGCCCCCCTTCGCCAGCGGGGCTCGGCCGGCCGTGAATTTTTTGAACGCCGGGCGTGAATCCACCGTCCCGGCTGCAGGCCATACGGCGCGGCGCCCCAGTGCTCAGGCGAGGCCGGCGGGCAGCGGTCCCTCTTCGTACCAGTTCACCGGCCGCCCGGCCACCGGCAGGCGCTCGCCAGCGACCAGCAGGTGGCCCGAATGCGGCTCGCGCGCCAGTTCGTCGGCCGGGCGCCCCTGGCGGGCCGAGGTGACGAACAGCGTGGCGCCCTCTGGCCCGTCGCCGCCCAGGCAGGGCATGGTGGGGCACTGCGCCGGCACGGGAATGTCGGCCACGATCTCGCCGCCGGGCGACAGCCGCAGCACGCGGCCGCCCTCGTACATGGCGCACCAGTAGTGGCCTTCGGCATCCACCGCCGCGCCGTCGGGCCGGCCGCCGTAGCCCGGCTGGCCGGGCTTCCAGCCATCGGGCTTGGGCGCGAAGGCATGCAGCACGCGCGGCGCGCCCACGGGCTCGCCCGAGGCATCGCACGCCCAGGCCCGGATGGCGTGCGAGGGTGTATCGACCCAGTACAGCGTGCCGCCATCGGGCGACCAGGCCAGGCCGTTGGCCGTGGCCACCCCGTCCAGCATCCGGCGCACAAGGGGAGCCCCGTCGCCGCGCCCATCCACGCAGTACAGCGCGGCGACCGGCTGGCGGGGGCCCGCGGCGGGCTCGTGCATCGTGCCCACCCAGAATCGGCCCAGCGCGTCGCACTTGCCATCGTTGGCCCGCTCCGTGGCCGGATCGATCGGCAGCCGGGCCACCGGCACCAGGGGGCCGCCCCAGTCCTTGGCGCGGTAGAGGGTGTCGCGCAGGGCGATCACCAGGCCGCTGGGCTGGCCCGCGGTGCGCGCGGGCGCGATGCAGCCGGGCTCGGACGGCATGGCCCAGCGCTCGGCCCGGCCCGAGGCCGGGTGCAGCCGGCACAGCGCGCGGCCGGCGATGTCCACCCAGTACAGGCGCGATTCGACGGGGTGCCAGAAAGGCGATTCGCCCAACTGGTCGGGCTCGGAAGTGGCGGGACGCCAGTCCATGGGCATGGGGGGGTCTCCTGGGAAGACGGTGGAAGGGGCCGGGCACGCCACCGCTGGCGCGCCGGTCTGCTGCTTCCATTATTCGCGGCCGGTGGCCGCGGGCCAAAAAAAAGGCCCACCTTGCGGCGGGCCCAATGTCCAGGAGGAATATCTCGCTTGTTGTCGCACCGCCGCGATGCCACCAGTCACCGCGGCAGGGATCTCAGCCGGTCAGCGGTTGTAGGCGGTTTCGCCGTGCGAAGTGATGTCCAGGCCTTCGCGCTCGGCTTCTTCCGGCACACGCAGGCCCACCAGCAGGTCGGCGATCTTGTAGGCGATGAAGGCCACGACGCCGGACCACACGATGGTCACCAGCACGCTCTTGAGCTGGATCCAGACCTGTGCGCCCATGGCGAACGTGTCGGGGGTCAGGCCACCCGTGCCGCCCAGGCCTTGCGATGCGAACACGCCGGTCAGGATGGCACCGATGATGCCGCCCACGCCGTGCACGCCGAACACGTCGAACGCATCGTCGGCGCCCAGCATCTTCTTGAGGCCACCCACGCCCCAGAGGCAGACCACGCCGGCGATCAGGCCGAGCACGATGGAGCCCATGGGACCGACGAAACCGGCGGCCGGCGTGACGGCCACCAGGCCCGCCACGGCACCCGATGCGGCGCCCAGCATGGAGGCCTTGCCCTTGTGCAGCGACTCGCCGGCCAGCCAGCTCAGCGTGGCGGCGGCCGTGGCCAGGACGGTGTTGATGAAGGCCAGGCCCGCAGCGCCGTTGGCGGCACCGGCGGAGCCGGCGTTGAAGCCGAACCAGCCCACCCACAGCAGCGAGGCACCGACCATCGTCAGCGTCAGGCTGTGGGGCGTGAGCGCTTCCTTGCCGAAGCCGATGCGCTTGCCCACCATGTAGGCGCCCACCAGGCCGGCGATCCCGGCGTTGATGTGCACCACGGTGCCGCCGGCGAAGTCGAGCGCGCCGTCCTTGCCCAGCAGGCCGCCGCCCCACACCATGTGCGCCATGGGGATGTAGCTGAAGGTGAACCACAGCACGCTGAAGATCAGCACGGCGGAGAACTTGATGCGTTCGGCGAACGAGCCCACGATCAGCGCCACGGTGATGGCCGCGAAGGTGCCCTGGAAGGCCACGAACACGTACTCGGGGATGGTCGGCAGCGCGCCCGAGAGCGTGTCCGGCGCGATGCCCTTGAGGAAGATCTTGTCGAAGCCGCCGAAGAACGTGCCTTCGCCGCCGAACGTGAGGGTGTAGCCGTACACGGCCCACAGCACGCTCATCAGCGAGAAGATCACGAACACCTGCACCAGCACCGACAGCATGTTCTTGGAGCGGGCCAGGCCGCCGTAGAACAGGGCCAGGCCCGGGATGGTCATGAGGATCACGAGCAGCGTGGAGGTCAGCATCCAGGCCGTGTCGCCCGAATCGAGCTTGGGCGTGGGGGCGGCGGCAGGTGCTGCGGCCGCGGCGGCTTCCGCCGGTGCGGGTGCGGCCGCCACTGGCGCAGGGGCTGCGGCCGCAGGGGCGGCGGCGGGTGCCGTGGCCGATGCGGGTTCGGATGCCGCGGGCGTCTGGGCCAGCACGGCGGTGCCGGAGGCCATCAGGCTCAACCCCAGCAGGAAGGAAGCAAGCAGTTTTTTCATGGCAGTTTCTCTTGGGTGTCTGGTGACAGGCGCGGGGGGCCGGGCCTTACAGGGCTTCCTTGCCGGTCTCGCCGGTGCGGATGCGGACGACCTGCTCCAGGTGGCACACGAAGACTTTGCCGTCGCCGATCTTGCCGGTGCGCGCGGCCCCCTCGATGGCTTCGATGACGCGGTCCACCAGCTCGTCGGACACGGCCGCCTCGATCTTCACCTTGGGGAGGAAGTCCACCACGTATTCGGCGCCGCGGTACAGCTCCGTGTGGCCCTTCTGGCGGCCGAAGCCCTTGACCTCGGTCACCGTAATCCCTTGGACCCCGATGTCCGACAGGGCTTCGCGCACCTCGTCGAGCTTGAAGGGTTTGATGATGGCTGTCACCATTTTCATGTTGCTTTTCTCCATTGGAGGCACCCCTCGGCGCCCGTTGTCTTACAGGGTTTTCGTGAGCGCAACGATCAGGCGCGACTTGTTGACCGGGCCGAAGAAGGCCTTCTTGTTGGCGCCCACCACGGCGGCCGACAGGGACAGGCCCGAACCGAAGTCGTAGGCACCGCCCACGCTGTAGTCCATGTAGTTGGGCACGCCCAGGTCCTTGATGTCGCTGGCGAAGCGCGTGAAGCCGACCGATGCCTTCAGCGTCGTCTTGGGGGCCACTTCCTGCGCATACGCCAGGTTCAGGTAGCCGGTGTTGCGGCCCTTGTTGCTGGTCGTCTTGGCGGAGGCCCAGCCGAAGTAGTCCTTGGAGATGGTGTGCGAGTACTTCGCCGTCAGCGGGCCGTAGGTGGCCGCGCCGTAGAGTTCGGTGGTGTTGCCGACGGAATTGCCGGGGTACGCATAGGTCAGCGCGCCCAGGTCCAGGTCCACGTCGCCGGCCTTGAATTTGTAGCCGCCATAGAAATCCATCTCGATGGAATTGCCCGGCAGCCAGTCCACGCTGGAGTTCCAGTTGCCCAGATACCAGCCGCTGTCGCCGAAGCTGTAGTCGAAGCCGCCCTGGATGGCGGGCTTGACGGCCTTGACCCGGCTGGCGTCCTGGTCCTGGCCACGGAACTTGTAGTTGGTGGTCAGGCTGACGTTGCCCGTCAGTTGTGCGCTGGCCAGCAGAGGCAGGGCGGCAACGAGGGCGACGCTCAAGGACTTCATGGATACACGGGACATGGTTCCTCCGGGGGTGGCTGATTAGGGATGTCCACGCTCCAAGCATGGACCGTGCCATCTCCCTCGCACGGTGCCATCCGGGCCTGGGCGCCGGCCTGGCAGCTATGCCGAAAGTGGTTACATGCTATGCGCCCGCGTTACTTTTTGCACCATTGCAGTGCCACCAAGGCCATGATTCGCCGCGATCGCCCGTCCATGCACCGCCATGGGGACAGGGCGGCGGGACACACTGCGTTGGTGCATCCCGCCGCCCGGCCGGGCCGACCGCGCTGTTTTTTTGGAGGAAGCGCTCCCGCCGTCAGCGCGCCGAACGGGCCTTGAGCCACTGCGCCGGGGGCTCATCCGAAGGGACGGGGGGGCCCGCCTGCGGCATGGATCGCAGTTCGACCTGAATGCCGCGCTCCTGCGCATGGGCCATGAAATCGTCCAGCGCCTCGCGGATGTCGCGGTCCATGAAGCCGCAGTTGCAGCCGTCGATGACCAGCGAATGCCCCGGCTCCACCCGGTTCAGGTGGTTGCGCAGCGTGGCCTTGCTGAAGAACGACACATCCTTGCTGAGCCGGATCAGGTGGACGTTGCCCTCGGAGATCATCGTCAGCGCGCCGCGCGTGTTCGCCTGGATCAGGAAGAGCATGCTGCAGGCCAGCCCGATGAGGATGCCGATGAGCAGGTCGGTCGCCAGGATCGCGCCCACCGTCACCGCGAACGGCACGAACGCCGACCAGCCTTCGCGCCAGACCGCCGCGATCATGGCCGGCTTGGCCAGCTTGAAGCCGGTGTGCAGCAGCACGGCAGCCAGCGCGGCCAGCGGCACCCACTGCAGGAACTCCGACAGGAACAGCACGCTCGCCAGCAGCAGCACGCCATGGAACACCGCCGACAGCCGGGTGCGCGCACCGGACTGGATGTTGGCCGAGGTGCGCACGATCACCGCCGTGATCGGCAGCCCCCCCAGCAGGCCGGCCAGCAGGTTGCCCACCCCTTGCGCCTGCAGCTCCCGGTTGGGCGGCGCCACGCGCTTGAGCGGATCGAGCCGGTCGGCCGCCTCCAGGCTCAGCAGGGTTTCCAGGCTGGCCACGACGGCGAGGGTGAAGGCGATGGTGTAGACCTCCGGCCGCGCCAGCGCCGACCAGTCGGGCGAGGCGAGCTGCGACCACAGCGCGGCCAGGCCGTCGCCTTCGGGCAGGGCCACGCGCTGGTGGTCGGGCAGCGCCACGGACGGCTCGGTGGCCATGGCCACGGCCTGGTACCCGATGCCCCAGAGCACCGCCAGCAGCGGCCCGGGCAGCCGGCCGATCAGCGGCAGGCGCTTGGCCCAGGGGGAGTCCCAGGCGAACAGGATGGCCAGCGCACCGGCGGCGATGATCACCGCACTGCCGGTGACGGCGCCGACCAGCCGGCCCAGGTCATCGAAGCCGTCGATCGTGCGGGGCACCAGGCGCATGGCCTGCTCGCCCGACACGAAGCCAAACGCCACCGGAAGCTGCTTGAGGATGAGGATCAGCCCGATGGCGGCCAGCATCCCCTTGATGACGGGCGAGGGAAAGCAGGCGCCCAGATCGCCGGCCTGCAGGCGGCCGAACAGCCACTGCAGCGCGCCCGCCACCATCACGGCCACGAGGAACGCCTCGAAGCTCCCCAGCTTGGCGATCGCATCGACGACGATCACGACCAGGCCGGCCGCCGGCCCGCTCACGCTGAGCTGGGAGCCCGACAGCCAGGCCACGACCAGCCCGCCCACGATGCCGGAGACAAGCCCCGCCATCAGCGGCACGCCGCTGGCCAATGCGATGCCCAGGCACAAGGGCAAGGCCACGAGGAAGACGACGACGCCCGCCGGCACGTCGCTGCGCCAGTGGGCCAGAAGACCGGCGGCCGACGCGCCGTCCGGGTTGCGAAGGGTGGTTTGCATGGTGCGCACTCCTTCGGGTCAGGCCGCCGCGGCCAGCTGGATGCTGCTGGCATCGAGGTCCAGCACCTGGCGCAGGCGCCCGTCCCGCAAGGCGTAGACCCAGCCCAGCAGCTGCAGGGACTGCCCCCGCTGCCAGGCGCGCTGCACCTGGGGCGTGGCCGCCAGCGTGTGCACCTGATCGGCCACGTTCAGCTCCACGAAGCGGCCCACCCGGGCCGCGACTTCATCGGCATCGTCTGGGTCGGGGACGGTCTGGCCGTCGATCTCGCCCGCACGGCGGCGGTACAGGGCCCGCAGCGGGCGAAGGTGCTCGGCCAGGTAGTCTCCGCGCGCCGGCACCGCGCTGTCGGCCGGCATCAGGGCGGCCCGGACGCCGCCGCACCCTTCATGGCCACAGACGATCACGTACCGCACCTGGAGCACGTCGAGGGCGTATTGCAGCGCGCTCATGATGTTGGGATCGTCCGGACGGACCAGGTTCGCCACGCTGCGGTGCACGAACAACTCGCCCGGCAAGGCATTGGTAATGCTTTCGGCGGGCACGCGGCTGTCGGCGCACCCGATCCAGAAGACGCGCGGTTGCTGGCCGGCCACCAGGTTTTCGAAAAATGCCGGGTCGCGTGACGTCATTTCGTCAGCCCAGGCACGGTTTTGAAGCATGAGTCGCGTGGTCAGGTCCATGGAAACCTCCGTGTTGTTGATTCGATGTTGCAGTGCAGCACGGTATTAGGCTAGATCAAAAACCACTGCCATTTTTAATATGGGGTTTTTATGTTTCATTTGCTTGCGTGTGATTCGATCAATGGCCTCCGCGCCACGCTTGTTTTCCACACAACATAAGGAAATTTTATTTAACTCCTCGAGTGAAAATAATATTCGCAGCGAATAAAGTACGGAGTTGTACATTATTAAACCGCTGTTTATCTTTTCGGGCCCGACCTTTCCATGGCATTAATCCCCGGCTTTGCCGGTCCTGATTAACCCCAGCAAATGAAGGCATTCAAAACAGGATTGCAACGGCTACGCGGCGGCCGACCGATGGAGCGATCCCGCGCCATGGAGCAGCCAGCCTGGGCGCCCTCTGCACCGGTTCGCCACCGCTGCCGTGCCGGAAGGGCCGCGATTGCCGATATCCTCGCCCTTCGAAATTCAGGCGCTGGCGAACAGCCGGCTTTCCAACGAGGGAGAAAATCAACCATGGGTCTTGCTTTGGTGCAGAGCCGGGCATTGCTGGGACTGCAGGCCCCGTGCGTGACGGTCGAAGTGCATCTGGCCAACGGATTGCCCAGCTTCACGCTGGTCGGTCTGGCGGATGTGGAAGTGAAGGAGGCGCGGGAACGCGTGCGCTCGGCACTGCAGAATGCCGGGCTGGAGTTTCCGCACAACCAGAAAATCACGGTCAATCTCGCGCCGGCCGATCTGCCCAAAGACTCCGGCCGGTTCGATCTGCCGATTGCGCTTGGGATTCTGGCGGCCAGCGGGCAGATCGACAGCGCGCGCCTGGCGGGCCATGAATTCGCGGGAGAACTGTCGCTGTCCGGCGAGTTGCGCCCCGTGCGCGGCGCGCTCGCCACCAGCCTGGCCCTGCGCTCGGCCGGCGTGGCCGTGCGCATGGTGCTGCCGCCCGGCAGCGCGGAGGAAGCCGCCCTGGTGCCCGGCACCGAGGTGTACCGGGCGCGCCACCTGCTCGACGTGGTGCAGCACTTTCTGCCCGTCTCCGCCCATGCGCCCGCCGAGCCGGCCGGCGAGGGGTTCGTGCGGCTGCAGGCGTCGCCGCTGCAATCGGCGGCGCCGCCGGCGGATCTGGCCGACGTGAAGGGCCAGGCCGCCGCCAAGCGGGCGCTGGAGATCGCCGCCGCGGGTGGCCACGGTCTGCTGCTGGTCGGCCCGCCAGGATCGGGCAAATCGATGCTGGCGCACCGCTTTGCCGGGCTGCTGCCGCCGATGACGGTGGACGAGGCGCTGGAGAGCGCGGCCATTGCGAGCCTGGCCGGCCGCTTCGGCCCGGAAAGATGGGGCAACAGAAATACGAGCGCCCCGCACCACACCTGCAGCGCGATTGCACTGGTCGGCGGCGGTGTGAACATGAACGCTATCTGAGAATCGGGACAATTAAATGAGAATTTTGATCATTTATAGAATTGTTTGAGAATTTCGGAGCCGAAGTGACTTCGGTCCTCAGGGCATTTCGCTGTGTGAAGCGATACGCTTTACGCTGTACTTGTGGCTCACAATCCGTAGCTTCCTGTTGTCCAGCCGATCAACTTCTGCTTCTGCCTTTAACTGCTCACTCTTGGACGGCTTTAGGTCGACATGAGCCTGTTGCGGCACAAAGAAGCGGCGTTTCATGCCGATGGGCGGCGCACAGCGCAATCGGGCGACCAGTTCCGAGAGAACAAGGGCGTTTCACGACGGATGTAATAGCGGTTGCTGCCGTTCAGAAACTGGATCGTGAATGACTGCGATCGGACAATTGCAGCCATTCATACTTATGGATACACGCACACTTCTCTTGCACTTGGAACAGCCGCTTGATTCATACACGGGCATCGCACCAGTCGTTCAAGTCGTTGTTGCGGGCCTTGACTATGAAACCTCTGACTATTGGCCCGGCTTGGCAGTTGGATGGCTGGAACAAGGGGCTCCAGTCGATGCTGACATCATCCGAGCGCTAAGTCGAGTATCTGGGAGTGAGCATTTTTCGCAAGCTGTCCGACACCGAAGCGCTGCCGTGCTGCGGCAACACTTAAAGGCATGACTAAGTCAACAGTCGGCCACTACCGGACTTCGGCTCCGCGCAGGCTCAGCTGAATTCCACCCTCGACTTCTTCCACGGCTACTTCACGAATCGAAGCAGCGGCACGTCGGCACGCGTCGATGTCATTCGTTGCGTCCAAGCCTCCAAGGCGAACGGAACGCATGATGTCCAGACGCGCTATTTCCTCGAAGCGCACATCGGAAACAGCCTTGACCGTTTCCGGGCCGATGTCCATCCTCCTGGGCACGTACATGTAGAACGCCACGCCGGAATGAAGATGCCAGTGAGCTAGAAAGTGCCCGGCGTCGGACAGGATCGCGAGCACATCTTTCCAGTGATTCATGCGTCGATTATCGGGGTCTAGCAAGGTCCGGTATGGAGCGCGTCGGAAGAACGCTTCGTGCCCGTTGCCGTCGCTCAGCATCCGCCTGTAGCTGTGGGCTTTGCAGCGATAGCGGAAGTTCTGGGCGACCTTGAAAATGCCGGCTTCCGACCCAAAGCGGCCAGCCACTCCCTACCCAAACCGGACATGGAAACTACGTGTCGGACCGGTCCAGGAGCGATCTTCCTAGCGCTTGCGCATCAGCCAGCGAACCCACAAGAGACGGACCTTCCCACAGTTGCCACTCGGAGTTTTCTTCGTTTCGCAATCGGCGCTCAAACACCGTGAGTTTGGTGACAGCCCCATCCTTCGAACGAGTTGCACGAGCGAATCGACATCTATCGGCCGACAGGAGCGTCCAAACTTCAATCTCTCTAGTTGTCTCAAGAAGCAGTATCGATCCATCGATTTCCACTGGCACAAACTCTTGAGGATCATCTACCGCCCCGCCCGTGCCCCACAGGTCCGCACCTTTACCACCCCGACGTTCTGCGGCCAAGGCACTAAGGTTCAACAACCAACGCAGTGGATTCATTGCAAGTAAGGTCTGCAGTTGGCCGATGTCTGCAATCGTGGCCTAGGCCGTCGAGCGCCCATTGCGAACCTTAGGTCGCTCCAGTCGGGCGCCGGAAAGCGGTCAAGTTCGGATACGGATTGCTATCGGAAGATTGGTGCCACAGAGCCTGCGCCGCTCGCTGAAGTTCGGCGGAGTAACTTGCCTGCAGCGACACACGTCGAGCGTCGATAAGCGCGCCATCTGGGGCAACTATTGCAGAGCCGCTACACAAGAAAAGGTACAGCGCCGCCAGCTCCTCAAGCCGTGTCGATGCCGACTCCACCTCAAAGAGTTCAGGATCGTCTTCGCTCGCCTCAATAGTCACCGAAGGCTCTTTGTGCGTTCGGTCTGCCATATAGAGCGAAGTCCAAGTACGGCTGTTGACTGGATGGGAATTTCCTTCCGTATCGACTTCCCATCCCGGGCCGAATAGCAAATCAATGAAGACTCTGAAGTCCGGTCGCTCTCTGTCGATCTTTACGATGTGCATTCGGTGACATTTCCAAAAGTACACGAGTCAGATACGTGGATCAGATTCTCTAAGCAGTCCCTGGCAAAAGACCGCTTCTGGCCGATGGCAGCATCCTAGCTCAGGCCATCCGGCGCCTGAAGCAGCCTCCACGGCCTTGCGCATTAACTGTTCAACGCTTTCCAGCCTATGGCAAACGCTGCCATCAGGCCCAGCTTATCCGCGTGTAGGACAACGGTAGTGCACTACTGGCGCACTGGCGCAGCCAGCACCGCAATTGCGGCGTGCAACTGGGTGTCCCGTGCGACATCACCAAGCTCGAAGCTTTCGGCCGTTGCGGGCACCTCTACATCCGGTTGAACCCCGATAGAGTGCCAAGGCGGTGCCTCCGGCACCGTCATCATGCCAGTCGCGATGCGCACTGCTCCGCCCGCGCTCATTGGCTTAATCGACTGAATCACCCCGAAGCCATAGGTCTTCTGCCCTAGCAGCATAGCGCTTCTCCGCTGACGCAAGAGCACCGCAAGGCTCTCCGCGCCGGCGGCGGTTCCTTCGTTGACTAGTACAACAAGGCGCCAGCGGCGCAGCGGCCAGTCCACAAGCAGCGGAACATTTGGTGGCGACTTCGCGGACGCGTCATCAATGGACCCGTTTGTGTTCATCGTCCCCGGCACGCGACTCTCCACATGCACGACAGGCGTACCTGGCGCAACAAACAGCGCCGACACTTCGGTCAAGGCATCGAGCAAGCCACCGCTGCAGTTGCGCAAGTCAAGTACCAGTTGATCCGTGGGTACCGCTGCGGCCGCCACACGATTCGACCAGCGAATTTTGGCGACCTCTTCGATGACCTGCGCTCGCGTCTCGGCCCGAAATTGCACGATCCTCAGGTACCCAACGCCGGGGGCGACCACCGCAGAGCGGACGGAGCGCGACCTGATCGGCGCACGTTCCACAGCGAAGCGCAGCGATTCTGATATGCCGGGCCGGTTCACCACCAGGTTCAGGATGGTGCCCTCCTCTCCACGCATACGCTGTACGACCTTTTGAAGTGGCATGTACCGGGTAGCCGACCCTTCCAAGCTGACGATCAGGTCACCTCGCTGTAGCCCGTCTCGATCTGCAGGCGAGCCAGCAATGGGGTTCACGATCTTGGGCCAGCCGTCTTCCTGGGTAATCTCCAACCCAATCCCCACGAACTTCTGCGTTGCCGCGGCGTCGAATTCCCGTAGGTTTGCGATGCTTAGGTATTCAGTGTTGTATCGCAAGCTTGCCGCCGCAGCGGTCAGGCAGGCCTCGATGACCGTCGTCGCCAAGGCAGGGGATGAGGTTACGTCCAGGTTCTGCTTAGCGGCCTGCCGGCAGTGCCCCTCCAACGACGGCCCAGATACCAGCTCCACGTAGTGCTTATCGACGAGGTTTCTGAATTCGATCCACGCAGGCGTGGCGAGCACGACGTCAGCAGCATCGGGGGGTGACGCACTCTGGGCTATGGCGCTCCAAGCAGATGCCAAGGCGCCTGCTGTCACCAATGTTCGCAAGTAACGCATCGGATTCCTACGGCTTCGACTGTTGATGATTTGCTTCGAATACGCGTTGGGCACACGCATTCGCGACTTCGGCCAACTCGTGTAGGTAGGCTATCCATCCTTGAGGAAGTGTGACCTCGTCGATGACGCAGTCTCCCCAGGCTCGGGGATGGCTCATGGTGATGATGCGTGAGCAGGCGCTTTGAGCCATAGAAGGAGTCTGAGCCGCCTCAACCCACTCATGCACCGACTCGAAAACGTCGCGAGCACCCGGGACGTCCCGAATATGGTCGATCTTTTGGAGAACGGGTTTAAGTTCTGGAAGCGACATTTGAGGACCCAGGTGGATGTCTGCTGATAGCCGACTGTTGACTAGTCGTCCACTCAATTTTGACCGACTTCTGTTTGTCGTCTGCAACCTCTAGCAGTGCCAGCACTACGGCGCGAAATCGCCAACCACACGTATGTCTAGCATCGCCCCTCTTCGAAATACTTTCAGATCAATAGGAACGCCTGGCTTTTTGCTGCTTATTGCTTGGACGTACGCATTGATCGAAGTCGCCGGAGTGCCGTCTACCGCTAGAACTATGTCACCCACTAGAAGTCCCGCCCGGTCCGCTGGTCCGTCACTACGAGTCGCATGTATCACCACGCCCGTCCCAGCAGGGACTCCCGCTAGACGAGCTTGCTCGGAATTCAAGAGACTCACTTGCGTATGAATTACCGCTCGGTCGACACGTCCTTTCTCAAGAAGTTCTTCCGCAATCGAAAGGTAGACGTTCGTTGGCGTTGCGAAAGTAATGGGCGTCCCAACGCGAGGAACGTACTGTTGACTGATGACACCGACGAACTCTCCGGTTTTCTGTCGTATCAGGGGCCCGCCACCTGTTCCTGGCAAAACGGGAACGGATGTCTGGATAAATGGCGGTGTATCCATCCGTTCGTCATAGGCAAGGGTGACCAATCCGTCAGATACAACTAAGGAAGAGAAGCCACCTAGCGTGGTCCTCCCCAATCCTAGCGCCCGCTCTGCCGGGGCGAGACGTCTGGCATTACTTGCCTCCAAGTAAGCCATCCCCTGTGCATTGATTTTTACTAGAGCGAAGCCTGTGCGCCGGTCTTGGGCGACGACCTTCCCTTTGTACTCTCGACCTCCTTCCGTCGTAACCAAAATCTCTCCAGATGGATCAAAAAGAGACGCAATGGTAAGAATGAGTCCATCAGCCGAGACAAGAGTTCCCGATCCAACAGTTCGCCCATCAGTGGCCACAATTCGAGCCGGAACCAACTCTTCAGACGACTGCACCTTACTCGCTTGTGCGGCTTCGGGTGTCGACGTCACTTGGATTGAAACAATCGCTGCTTGAATACGAGACACCAGCGCTTCCGCCGAAGGCTCCTGCGCAGCACTATTGAAAGCAACTCCTAGAAAGATCAGAGGGAGTCCGAGTTTCCGGATGACGACAGCGGTAAAAGAGACTTCCGTAAGTTTGAGGGTCATGGCCAGATATTCTTCAACTCTCTGCAGCTCCGGATGATCTTCTCGTTCGATTCTTTTGTTTCAGCCACCGTTCGCAGCCGATTGAGCTCCGCGACGATAGCGGCTTGCATCCACAATGCGTGTGATGAGGCTGGATGACCGCTTTCAGGCTCCCAACTACGCATGCTCGGAATGTCGGCTCCTAGCCGAATTCTGCCTTTCAGATTGACGACTCAGCCTCCGGAACTGCGCTCTTTCAGCATGGGCTGATGGCATTGGTGCGTTCGCTAGCGGACGGTGACGCGCGGTACGGTCAGATTGGCCACACCATCACGCGATTGACGGCCGCACACGCGCCTTCAATCCGCCGGCTCCAGCCGCTCCAGAACATAGCGGCCCCGTTGAGCTATGGATGGGACTGGGTCCGCCGCCAGTTGCAAGGCAATGGGCAGCGCCGTGGCGCCTAGCGCCTTCATCTCACGGGACAGCGCCTCGGCGGCCTCCCGTCGTACATAGGCGGAACGGTCGCTGGCAGCACTCGCCAGGGTCTCCAGAAAGGGCGCAGCGGCATCCAGGCGTCGCTGCCCGAAGACCGCTTCCATTCGGCCCAAATAAAGCCCCTTGTTGATCCACTGCCAGCGGCGCTCCTTCAACCAGAGCACTTTGCCCACCAGCAGTGCGCGATAGGCCCGCGCACGCACAGCGGGCTGAATCGCATCCTGCGCAATCGTGCTCCAGTGCGCATCCAGCACCGCCGTTCGTGACACTTGCGCCAGCAGTTCGGCCATCGGGCCCGATGTTCCGGAGATCACCATGTGCCGTATTCCCTCTGCAACCCCGGGTTGCTCCAGCAACTGATCCAGTACCTGCCGGTCCACCGGCTCCAGGCGGCCCCACTCTGTCCAGAAAGGCAGCACCGCCCTGAGGGCTTCCGCTGTCTTTTTCGATCCAGCGGCAGTGGCCAGCGCCGGCAGGCACTGCCTTGCCGCGCTGCGCACCTGCGGAACCCAGTCGTTCAGCCGACGCACCGCTAGCGCCAGCACGAAGACACTCACGGGAGGAACTACTTCAATGGTCGCTCGGCCCACACGTGGCAACCAACCCTTCAACATCAAGGTCCACGAGGCAGTCGCCACAGGCCCGGCCAGCACGGCACGCAGCGCATGCTCCCGGTCAAAACCACTGCCGCTGCACAAGGCAATCCATGCCGAGCCTCGATGACGAAGCAAATGCGTACCGACCGGGACCGCCCGGCGGTATGAATCCACCGCGTACCTTATCACCTGCTCCCACTGCGCCATGCGGTCCAGAGGCAGAGCCTCCGTCCGCTCCGCCAACGCCGCCTCAGCCGCCTCATCGGGCACGCCCGATGCCGCGGCATCGATCGCTTTCATAACAGCCCCTCTTAACCCATCTGCCGCATCCCGCATCACCCGCATCCGCCCCCCCTGGCTGGTATATCTTGTTCTCAATCGCAATATGCCGCCAGCAGCAGATCAGGCGCTTGAGGTGCGTTTAGACGTTTGCCATCAAGAACCACTGACGCTAAACATCGTGGTCGGCATGGGTTTAAACGTCGCCGGACTGCTACTGGTTTTGCTAAGCAGCCGTGCATGACGGCGACTAGGCAGCGCTGGCTCTCTCAGCGAAAGACCACTTTTGGCCGAATTGTCCCGCCCCTCAGACCGGCCGCCTTGGCCGATAGTGCCTATTGTGGCGTCGCCGCATCGTGACGCAAAGCGACTCCGATTTGTCGCGTGTGCCGGAAGTCCAAGCCAAACAAGCCTGCAACTATGAACGCACAGTCGATATCTTTAAAGCCATCGCTTTTAGCACGCCTGTAAACCTCCTCAACAGTCGCGCCCGCAGCATGCATTACGACATACGGCTCAGGGGTACTGCTACGTGGTTTGTCCAATCTCTGCCTCCAGTTCGACCGAACGCTCTTGGCCGATGGCAGCCATCGTATCAGCGGCAGTCAGGGCCAGGTTCAGGCAACCACTCTTGTTCAAAAGCGGTCAATCAGCCGCCTGCTGAAAAGTCACCTATGGCAGTCGATACACTCGATCTGAACTCAATGCGCACTCCATCAATCATGCTCAGAAAGCTAGCTACGCTTTGCGCCGTCATCTTTGCCGCGATCGGAATCTCCTCTGCTCAAACCAGCGATCGTCAAGACGCAAAGGAAAAACTCTTAGTCAAACCGGGCGATCTCATTGTTCAGAAGGATAAGAATGGTTGGTCTGCCATCAGGATTCTGGCGGTGGATCTTTGGCCGGATGGATCAGCAGCCGCGCATTGTCTGACGTACAAGTCAGTGCCGTTCAAGCCTACGATGCAATCATTGACGAACACGCCTGTGTTAATTTGGCACGCGCCGATAAACGCAGGTAGTTTTAGTCAGGGTTGGGAGCGCATTGGCAATCAGCCACCCTCTAGAGATGAACTGGCTGGCTTCATCGAGTACCTCAAGCTGACAAATTTCCCTCGTTATGTTGCTTTTACGGGCCAGGACTCGAAGGAGATTGTTCGCAAAGCGAATGCCCACTACAAGCGCGCATATGCCCTGGGCGATCAGGGTAAAAGAGTGGATGCGATCGCCGAGTACACCCAAGCAATCGGCCTGTTTCCCCTCTTTTATGAGGCGATTGACAATCGTGCGTTTACCTACATGGAGCTTGGAAAGATTCAAGAAGCGCTAAGCGACTTCGAGCAGTCGCTGAAAGTCAATCCGAACGGACTAGCAGCGTTTTTCTCCAAAGGAGAGTGCCTTATGAAGCTTGGCAAACTCAAAGCAGCAGAGTCAATTTTTCAAGAAGGTCAGAGTCGATTTCCCGAGCAACGAGCGAAATTCTTCGAGTTCGTCGAAAAGGTTCGAGCCTTGCAGCAAGGTGGATAGCACTCGCCAATCTCGATGCGGATGTCCTGGGCTGGCTCGCTGGTAGCGATCTGCGTACCATTCAAAATCGAGTCATTCAGGACAGCCGCCAGAGATACCGCGGGCAACTGCAGCGGCACGAATGCAACCGATGTGCCCTGCAGCCGTTCCAGAGCCACGCGCTGGCGCTCCTCGCGAAGCCAGCGGTGCACCATGAGGTTCAGGCCGTGACTCAACGCCACGGCGGACACCGATGCTCCTGGTTGGCGGGTTTGCTCCAGCACCGTCTCCTTGAACAGCCCTGTGTACTCGCGCCGGCGCGTGTGCTCATCTATTGACACTCGATCCATCGTCTCTACGATCCCCCATCGGGGGGGCCAATGCACGAACATGGCGATCACTTCAATATAGTATGGCCGGACACATACGGATATGCCAACAAAGTGACGATTTCCCAAATTTGGGAGTCAACCTCCTACACCCAAGCTCTTCGTACTTTTGGCTGGAAATATGACCACGACACTGACCCAGACCCAGGCTGCGGGGACTTCATATCGCATTTTATATCTAGCATCGCATGAAAATTGTCTAATTTTATAAGGAGACATTATGGGAATTATGGGGCCCAAATTTTTCGGTTTTTTTGTACGCTATGAAAAGTGGGATGACACAGGGGTTTTTGTGCATACTGGTATGCAGCTAGCGTCCCTACTTGAGGAAATCGTCGGTCGCGATAATTTAAAAATTATCGACTCTGACGAAGAGTATGTTGACTTTGAATTATCAAATGCCTCGTGCAGGATACATGCCAAAAATCAAAACGATTCAGCCAAGGCCATCAAGGCAGTGCTTCAGTTTACCAATCTAAAAAGATTTGAAGTCACCCCATTAATCAGCAGTAGTGCCCAAACATTATTCACCCGTTGAAATTAATGGGCTCATCATAGCTACGAGCTAATCAAGCCTGCTAGAGAAGGTCTGAAAAACCCAATTCGAGTGGTTCTACAACCTATAAAAAACACTCAAAATTGCACTACCTAAGCCTGGTTCAACTTGAGGAGCGACAGCGCTTAAAGGGCTAGGTAAAGCGTCCAAGAAACTGGGGAAAGCCAATCACTACCTTTATCGCTGGTGAGCGGCCCTCTCAAATTCGCTTAGCATGGCTGAGGCGCGTTTCTTGAGGATATATCGTCCCTATAGAACTTAAAGCGGGCTCTCCAACAAGGCCGCTTGAAACTCACCGACAGCTTCCTTGCTAAGCCATTCGTCAATGTGATGGTCCCGAATAGGGCCGTGATGACGAATAGTAAAGCGCAGCAGCCTGGCACAGTACTCGATCGCGAAAAGGTGATCAGACTTGGTTGCCGCACGAAATTTTTCGCAGTCAAGGGTACCGATCTTTTCTTTGACGAACGTCTTGAGCGAAGAGTCAAAGCCCATTGAATCACCGGATACCTGGAAGATACCGGCTTCCATCGTGCATGGCTTGTCTGAAGCGGGATTAGTGACATCGCGTCCTTCCTCCCATCTCCACGAACTTTCAAAACCTCCCAGCACCCGCAATACTTCGAGCAAAACTGCTTTTCGGTGCGTCAAATCCTGCTCAGGATATGGTCCTAGTTGCTCGGCAACTTCTGCGTAGATCTCGTGGCCCGGACGCTCTATGAAGACTTCATCTGGGGCAGATTTCGCCCACTTCACAAGTTCCATCAGGAAGTTTTCGGGCGCCGCACCGCGGTTTTTGACTTTTTTCTTGCAAGCTACAAAGTTGACCATCCTAGCCTCCCAAAAAGTGTTTGTTTCGCTAGCTACGAACAGCGTCCCATATTAGCAACCTTCGACTCTGGAATTGACTTCGTCGTGGCTACCAAAATCCAGATGTGCTTAACGATTGGATAGTCCGGCCTCAAACTTGAAATGTATTTATGCCGGAGGTCGCCAACAAGACAAGCTTTCAATCTGACAAGGGCGCGTCGAGATCAGCCGTCAATGGTTGGCCCTGGCCATGCAGCTGCTCTATGTCAGACAACAGTACTGCCAAGTTTGAAGATGAAATGGCCTCTTCAATTTCTGCTGACGAGAAATATCTTGCTTCATGCGTTGGCTCGTACGCGTCTCCTTGCGCAGCGCCCCATTGAGTAGCGGCCAGAACGTCCTTTGTACGTATCGTCAGATCCCAGGCAGATCCGTCCTGCATATTGAGGGCCGCAAGCTCTGGTAGATCTCTGAGCAGCGGGGTATCGAGGACCGCCAACGCAAGGTAGCGTGCCTCGGCTTTTTGGTCAGGTCTGAATTGAAGGGGTGCGAACCAAACCTTGCAGCGTCCAATTGACTTGCTGGGCAATGCATCAGTCATCAAACTGGTCGCAATGGTGCCATTCGGAAATGGTATTGAAGCCCACCCTTTTTCTTCCAACATCGCGATGAGGAGCAGCAGCAGATCGGGGATTTCTACGGCCCACTTTCTCCCCGACGAAACTGCATCGGCACCGTGGAGAGCATGTCCCTGCACTCCCCCTAAGCTTGCAGAGTTGGGTGGCAGTTCTTCGATTGGCCTGACGGTCACCTGAACATCCCCGCCGCGTTTCACGGGCTTGTTGAGTAGATCCGGAAATGGCTCAGGATCTTCGCCATCACCATCAATCGATACCGTCAAACCGCTGCTCTTGCTGATGGGTCTCGACGCCAAGTTGAGCGTTCGACGATCGCCTCCTTCAGCACTTTTGGGCCTCACATTGAGCGTGACTTTTTGCGGAGCATCACTTCCAGAGGAATCCTGGTAGTGAATGAAAAGCTTTTCGAATGGGAAGGGGTGGGAGCAAGACAGCAGTTGTAGCGCGACGAAGGTCTTCTCATCACCCTGCTCGAACCAAAATCCAAGCGCCTCCAAGTTCGTTGAACCAGAGATGGGGAATCCCATTCTGGGATACCAGGGCTCCCCGTTGATGGAAGCTGTTCGGCCGGAACTGATGATTTGCCGGAAAGCGTAGTTAGCTGCATCATCCAGTGCGATCCGAGCAAGCACCGGACCCGCAATCCTGGGCATCCTTTGCCGAAGATTGATGTTTGCAATTCCGGTCTGCCGATCAATTCGAGCGCCAGACAGGAGCTCATGCGGTGGCACCGAGCCAGAGACCATCGTCTTGAGCAGCAAGCCGGATGCTCCAAAGTAGAAGCGAAACAGTTCCATGGACGGAACGACCAAAAATCGCGTGCTATCGATTTGCACCCGGACCACTTGCGATCCCAGGTGCTTTTTGTATCCATCGTATTGAGAAAACGGGATGGCAAAATTTGCAGGCTCCGGCGGCGACGCAAGGTTGGCTCGTATGGCGAAAGTCTTCGATGTGGATGCATCGATCTGGAGTGAGTCGAACCGCTCTCTGGTGCGCTCAATGCGATCGCAACGCACGCCTTTTTCCCAGATGTCCCCGATTCTCAACAGAGGCAGAAAGGCAATTGGGAGCCTGACTTCCAGACATCGATCCTCAAAGTCACCAATCGTCTCAAGAAATCCATTCCATCGGGATACGACAACCACTACGCTCTTTTCGGCACCACCTTCCAAAGGTCCGAACCAATCGATACGAACGCGCGGGCTGAACGGAAGGTCAAGGCTTTCAATGCGGAAAGGAGCGTTCTGCTGGGTTGATTGGTTGCTCATAGAAGTGAAAGACGGAAGGACTTAGTCGGAGGGGCGCCTACGAAGCGCACCCAGGTCCGCGATCAATGATTCAAGCCGCGTGCGCTTCAAGGCTCTTGTGAAGCGGGTGCCAAAGACTGTCACTTTCATCGGCCGACCTGTGTAGCAAGAAACGAAAAGGCGCGGGGTGTTTTCAGCGCCGACAATCGTGGGGCGAATTTTCCGGATGTGCCACCACAGGTGATCGCGCAGCTCTTCGCTGGTGGTCGGTACTGGACGAAAACCAGGGTGCCTTAAGAAATTCCTGCGAGGCAGCAACTGCGCTGCTTCATCCAACGTGATGTCGGCAAGACGTGGTGCTGTCAAACCCATGATCCGAACCAAGCTGTAGGCCAGCTTGTCTTGCAGCAACGCGAGGCGGCCAGGCTGGTCCGATGTCTCCGATATCAAATGGTCGAGAGAGACCATGAGTTGCTCAAATGCGTTGTCTGAGACAGAGCTGTAGAAATATGACGGAAGCTTTCTCGTCGCATCTATTCCGAAGTAAAGCTTGGCCATGGTGGGCGAAACACGTCCCACTTTTGCTCCCAATATCCTCGCGATTGTCGCGAACTCTTCGGGCGTTTGCCTTCTGTTTTGACGAAGCTTCAGATCGGAAAAATGTTTCAGAAGCCAACTCGGTGGTGACTCCTTTTTCCGGATGCAGTCTGTGTAGGTAAGGCCGTAGTACTTTGTGATGCCGCAGATTTCTGCAGGACTAGATACAAGCAGTTCTCGCAGTTTTTCCATGGCCTCTCTTCTAGCTCGCAGGGGAGCTGTATCGATCCCGCCCCGTACTCCCACCACTTTGGACACCAGCGCCTCGGTGACCGGCTGGATACCGTTGAAGAACAACACCGAATGGAGATCGGCATTTCCATGCCAGGCCAGATATCCGCGCTCGGCAGCGCCGGCCAACAGATCTGTCCAATTGACCAAGTCTTTTGCCGCTTTATTGGGTACGTGGTGTCGGAGATCAAACCCACACGCTGCACACCTCGCCAGCAAGCCTCTCCGCGGGGCATACCCTTGTGACCCGACATCGACACGGTGTGGATTGAAGGGAGAGTCGCAGCGCGGGCAGATATTGATGAGCTCCACTTGGTGCTTGACACACACCGTCACGAAAGAGAGTCGCCAAATGCGCCTGTAATACGGCTCTGGGCCAGATGCCAGACATATCGGACAGCAGGCCAATCCTGGCAATTTTCTAGTGCGATGGTAGACCGCCAGTGAAGTGATCCACATCGACAAGCCGTTGGAATTCACATTCCCACTGATGTAGCCGGCGTACGAGTTGAGCGTTGCAGCAGACAACTGATCATCTGTCGCGGCAGTCACTGCACGCAATGCGTCCCGCAATTGCGGCGTAAGGCATCTGTCGATGTCACGGTTCCACATCGGCTGGAAGGGCCCCAGCAGCAGCCTGCACAACTGTTCGACCTTGTAGCCATGCGCATGGGCCAACCGGATCAGCCAACTGCTAAGCAACTCTCCAGGCAACGGCTTGAAGTGGTTTGGCCAGAGCTTTAGTTCGTCAGATGCGCTCACCATCGCCCTTATCAGCATCCCGCCTGTGCTGCATCGCCTCAACGGCTGCGAGAGTGATGGACTCTTGTCCAGCCTTCAATGCGGCGATCGCTGCATCACGAACCACGCGAGCTGCACCGCCGATGCATTCGTCGGATAGCCCAAAAATGGCCTTCGCAATTTGTGGTTCTTGAAGGTTTGATGGCTCGTGCAGGGGGAGCGCCGTTTCAAAAGCCCACAGCAGCTTCCTGAAATCTTCCCCCTTGTAAGACCATTTGGTCAAAGACTTCACATCAAAGCGGCTCGCCAGCTCACTCGCAGCAAGGAGTTGGTCACGAGCAGCCAGCGTTCCTGCGGCAACGATGGAAACGCCTGATTCGTTGGACAGATATTTGAATGTGTTGAGGACAGCCTCTCTCCGGTGAACCGGTCCTGCGAGTATCGAGTGCAGTTCGTCGATCAACAAGACTTTGGTTTCACAGGCACGAAGCTGATCCAAGACCAATTGGAGTTTGTCGCTGTCCGATGCGCTGCGACGTGCTTCGATGTTGAAGACGCGCAGCGTTCGGTCCAGGAACAATCGATCACTCGGGGTTGGCGGGGCCTGCACGAAGACGACAGGAGCAAACGTGGTGTCGCCAGAGGGCCGCTCATCCGCCCGATGGCGATTCATGAACTCTCTGAGCAACTGGGTCTTCCCATTGTTGGATCTGCCGATGATCAACAGGTTGGGGGGGCGACTGCTTTTGGGAGCCTTGAGCAGTTCCTCCATGTCGTTCAGGAGCGCGGTACCACGCGGATATGGAACGAAGATAGGCTTCTTGATATGCGCAATCCGCTCCTCGGAGCCGGCCTGCGCATCAAGCAGTTCACGCGCCTTCGGTAGGAGATGTCTTTGACTCGTCATTCGGCCTCGCGAAACCCGTCGAGCAATTCGAGGCCATCGAAGACCAACGGCTCGTCATCCGTTTGCGGTTCGACAGGATCAGTACTCGGCGGTTTCTCTCTCGCTTGTTTTTTCGGTTTAGACCACTGCTTCTGCCTCTGGGCTTTGCGGCGTGCCGATTTGGTGTGCTCCGACTCTTCCTTAACGATCTCACGCATCAGATCGATGCATCGGAAGATCAAGGCTTCATTGGTCGTCGGGGCATCCTCTTCCTTCAAGCGCTTTTTGGCCCACCTGACTTCCCATAGGCTGACTGGGGGACGGGATGCAACGCGGTACGGGAGAGGTATGTACTGCCTCAGTCGATCGTCGTATAGCCAGATCTGGGAAAGATCGCTTGGATCAAAGCGGCACATGAACTTACGGGCCGCTCCGTCAGAGCTCTTTTCCCCAATGAATTTTCGGATGCTGTTGGAGTACCAGTCGATGCTCCAGCTCCTGACACCGTATTGCTGAACAGTTGATTCAAAACACGGAAGGAGGTCAAGGCGAAGCCGCTCCGCCTTCTCTGGCGAAATGGGTGGGGGCAGTCCCAGCGGAGGCAATCCGTCGATACCCGTCAGATGCGCGCGCTTCCAAACCTCCATCGGTGCAAGATCATCGTTGCCCTTGTGAGGGCGCAGATGGTAGTACCCCAGCAAGTAGACGGTGAACCATCGCTCCAGTGCGGCGAGGGACATCACTGCTTTGCCTTCTGAGTCGTAATCCACCTTGTCGTGAACACTCGACCTCGTCGTACCTGGCAATTCTTCATGGACCTTCTTCATGAAGGTCCGAAAAGCTCTCTCGACATTACCGCCGTATTGCGGCTGTCCTCTAGGACGCAGCTCGCGCACGATGCCGTACTCTTCGCAAGCGATCTTGAGCATGGACCCACGAAACTCTTTGGCATTGTCGGTATGAATCGTTCTCATGAATCCATAGCATGGCCAACTCAGTTCCTGAGGAATACTGCGCTCAATTAGCCAATCGTCCTTTGGGAGAATCGACCTCAAGATGCATAAGCCAGTGGCCATTGCGCCTGGATGATCAATCGAGATCACGAAACCGGTCACCATCTTGCTGCGAACATCCAGCCCAATGGTCAAATGGGCTCGCCCAATTGGCTTGCGATGCGTATCGTCCACGATGATCACATCCATTGGCGTGTGATCAATCTGTATTACAGCATAAGGAAACTGCGCGTTAGGGAAGGCACCTAGAAGCGGCGCGAATTTTTCATCAGCGCGTTTACGCGTGTATCGCTTGGCTTCAACCGTCGCCGGATCGAGCCGGTAAATGATGGAGCGAACCGTGGTGTGATTCGGGGTTTTCAGGTTCGCGCTCTTGCACGCACGGTCTATTTCTTCCCATACGCTTGCAACCGACTTTCGGTGCTCGGTAAGGTAGTGATCTGCTATACAAGCATTCACTATCTGCAAAACACTCTCGGGAATTCGACTTCTTCCCCGATCAGAACGACCTTTGCGCAGCAGGCTGGAAATCCGCCCCTTCTCGTTGTACTTCGCAAGATACTTGTAGAAGGAGGAACTCCCCATGTCCAGAACTGCTGCCGACTTCTTGATTGCAGCGGCTCTTTCAGCGCGAGGCAGCGTGAGTACTTGCTTGATGTGCCTGTAGACCTCGAATGCCCTGCTCCATGCCTCTGAACTAATTACGCTGAGATCGCCGCATCGTGCGTCCTGAGTCTGTTGAGAGAGCAGCTGCAAATCGCCAACCTTGCACACTATCTCCTGGCCTTGGGCAGTCTGAAGTACGACATGCTCAAGGTCGACAAAGTCCAGGACGGTGAATACACCTCCGCCCTTGACCACCCTGACTCCAGCGCTGACTCTCAACGCATCGCCGCTCACACGCCCCCTCCGGAAACATAAAACAAGGTATCGGTCCCAATGCGCCGATCAACGTCAAACTCAATCTGCTTCTTGGCAACCAGCGTCCAAAATGTCCAGACCAGCCCAGGGTATTCGAGTTGCCGTTTTGCCCCCACGGCGCGAACGATTTCAGCGAGAACCAGCGGCTTGCTATGCCTCAGGCACTCTAGTAGATGATGCGCATGCTCTGCATTGATATCTGAATGGATGTATCGCCATAGAAATTTGATGTTCTCTAGCCGCACCACGCGAATGTCTTCTTCCGTGAACACATCGAAACGCCATCCACGTTCAGCGCAATAACGACGCGCCGCACGGAATTTGCGTCTCAGCTCTTTCCAATTGCTAGAAAGTTCTCTGCGGTATTTCACCTCGCAGAGCAATGGAGATCCCGAAACGACCCCGACTTCGAACGTCACTAAAACGTCTGGCGTATAAGTACGCAGGCTACCTTCGTGCCAATACTTGATCTTCACGGGTTGGGTAAGCCGCGAGGCGACTTCATTGTCCCAAGCCAATTGCATGAGCAGATCTCGCTCCAGAGCCGACTCGAACTCGTTGCCGCCCAGTTGCCCAGTAATGCTTCGAGTTGATATAGGAATTCGTCTTACTGGCTCAGTCGGAATCAATGCGGGGCCTCAATCTTGGGTTGCAGACCACTTTATTCTTGGTGAGTACGTCCTAAATCGCAAGTCTTCCTTGGCGCCGCATCACGCCGTTGCGGAGCGAACCGCAAGCGGCAGAGGACCACACAAAACGGTATGCACATAGCCGGCCATATTGCGACTTCAAATTGATAGCATCGTATCAAGTGTAGGCAGATAAATTTTGCATGCGGCCCCAATACTCACCTGAGGCCCACAGATATTTATTCAGATTTACGCCATGCTTTCGCGCCAGAAGCGAAGCACAATAGCCCTTCAAGAATGTACGGATTAGTGTGCATTGATCTGGAGGGTACACCCCCTGACAGCCCTATTGGGCCAGCACAACAGAGCTACTTGTTCACACGGCCACGCGAGACAGTCGCAGTCGCCCGAACACGAGTAGGCCTTTGGTTTTGGGGAAGGGTCAGCAGATCCCTGACGTCAATCGCAAACGCTCCAGCGATCTGATGAAGCATGGTGAGCGTCGGATTCGCCTGCCCCGACTCAATCCGACTCATGTAGGTGCGGAAAAGTCCACTGCGATCTGACAGTTCTTCTTGCGTGAGGCCATGCTCCACACGCAGTTCCTTGATACGCAGGCCCAGGCTTTTGCGCGGATCGAATTCGACGCGACGCTTCTTGGCTGGGGTGGACGGGCTCTGCGTTGGCACGTCCGGAACTCTCTGCTATGTATACTCATTGATACACACACTGATTCGTACATTTGAGATCTGAACGGGAGTAAGAATGAGCCTCAAGCCTTGGCAACCACAGGTGGTACACGACCAGCTCTTGGAAGTTGGCACATCCACAAGCGATGTGGATGCAACCAAGTTCAATTACCTTGAATTCCGCGATGCTGGGCGTGTTCGCAACGTCACGGTGTTTGCGGATTTACTGACCAAGCTGCGGGCAGCCCAGGGCGTGGAAGGCTGCTCCTTCCATCTGGTATCCGGTCAGCATGTTCAGAGCGGTGATGTGGCGACCGTGCTGGTCGCGGTCGGCAGACCGAATGAGCCGACGTTTGGAATTGATATGAAGGCGCGCGGGTCGCAGGACACCGTCGCTCACATCGAGAAGGCCCGCAAGATGGGCAAGCTGATGCATTGGGGCGGCATCGCCATGATCATCATCGGGATTCCGCTCATCCTTGTTTTTGTGGGCATCCTCATCATCGGCGGTGGCGTCATATTGCGACGCACTGGCAAGAACATGGTCAGAGGCATGCAGTACCAACTGGACATGTTGGAGCAATGCTCCGCCACGCTGAAGCGCATTCCCGGGGTTCGGCTGGTTTGAGACGGACGTTGTCGGTTGACCCCCCTCTGGACACTGCCGGGTCTGCTCGCTACGCTTTTCATCAATTAATGAGCCAAACGATGCAAGCTCAGCAGACGCTGTTCGTCACTGAGGCGTTTGTGTTGATGGGTCACTGGTTCTCGACTGGAGGAAAGCGTGATGAACAGCAAGACGCAAGAGAAACCGAAGGATTTGATCGACGCTCTGATCTGGCTGGTGGGACCTGAAAGTAAAGAGATCCGGAAGAAACACCTTCAGGGGCAGCATCTCGTCAACTTCGATGGCGATCACCCGGACCGAGCGTGGAAGACCTCTCCCGATGGCTCAGTGGTCCATGGACGGTTGCTCGAAGACGGAACGTTCATTCCCGATGAAACGGGTGCAGTTCTACATCAACGGGCCAACAACGCTCAGTGAGAGCGCCGCAGTTCAGGGTGATCGCTTGTACGGCGCTCCTGGCGACGAATCTCTTCGATCATCGGCCAGTTCGAACAGGCACTGCATGTAGGGCTGGACATCGGTCCAACCCGCGCGCTCTTCGTAGAACTGCACCAGATTGCGCGTTGCCTCGATGGCATCTGGCCAGCGATCGGCCGCGCTGACTTTGGTCATCGCCTCGCGACTGTCTTGCTCGTCATGCAGCGCCCCATCTTGCGCTCCGTAGGTGTGAAACTCCAGGATCCGGCGCGGGGCCTCGTAGGTCGTATCTGCGCACATGCCACCAGGCAGCAGCGCTTCACGAGAGACATGGGCTCCAGCAAACGAATCCTGCACAGTGTGGAGCACCGAACCAAAGGCCACTTGGTGCAAATACCGCCCCAGCTTGTCTTGTTGACCCAGGATGTAGAGGTCGACAACGCGCCATTCTGTGCATCCGAAGTGTTCTTGTACGGTCGGGATCTGCACGTCTCGCAGGAAGGTGTCGGACTTGATCTCTCGTGACGAGACCTTCCAGGCGAACTCCAGCCAATCGAGTACTTTGGCACGGGTCGCTCCAGGATGCACGCCTTCCTGGCTCGCCATCGCATGCAGAAATTGCAGATCCCCAAAATGCGAACGCGTCATCACGTTCCCCTGAAGCGCGCCTTTCTCCTTGCTGCATCCCACAATGGCGCGGCTTTGCGCCTTCTTCTCCGCATCCTTGAAAAGGCAGTACCAGCACAATGGCTGTGTAGAGAATCGGATGGTCTGCGCCACATTGCATGACTTCCCGAGGTAAGTGCAATTTCCTTCATCCGGCGACAGCCGAAAGGGCGGCAGGTCGTTCCATCGAACGCCGTAGATGACATACGCAGAGGCAAAGGGGCGATCTCGCAAACCACAGGTCTTATCGGAAGCCAAGCTGGATGGATCGACTGGACAGCCCATCCCAATCTGGGTGATCTCTTCGTGAACCCGGCCTTTGATCATGATGCCCAGGCTGTCCGCGGTTCGCGCCAGTGATGCTTCGGATTCGTTGGTCAACCGCGCCTCGAACTCGGAGCCCATCGGGGCGATCTGGAATGCGAGGGCCGCACTGGAAAGAAGGCACGCTGACAGCACTGCCAGCATCTGTCTTAAGGCCTGCCCCGAAGTGCTTATCCCCGAGCCAAGTCTGAACAGACTGGTTGCGCGATGGCTGCGTGATGTGATCATTTCCCCTCCCTGCATCTGTGTGCTTAGGAAGAACATTCTGCAACATATCGCTTGGACGTGGTCGCAGAAGTCGACGCGCGGGCGTCAGTGCTCTAAGCCCTATGGCACCATCCAAGGGTGTGCTCCTGGTGAGTGCTTTGCTTTTTGAGAGGCCCTTCATGCTCAGCCGTTCCACGCTTTCACTTTTGCAACAGGCCGGTGAATCACTCTATGCAGCCCAGCAAGCCATGGCTCAGGAGGTTCGATCCGGCGCCGAGAGCGTGGTAGATACCGTAGCAAGCCTGCCATTCAGCGCCGAGGCTGACCGCGCCTATGCCCAACTTCGAACCGTGGCCCGCCTGTCCCACGAACTTCAAGCCATCGAAGAACAACTGCGCACGGCTTATCAAACTGCCGCCTCTTTGGCTCAGAATGACTTGCAATTGCTGCAGGCTTTGCCGCTGCGGAGATCACCTCAGATTTCGCCTGGTCAGCAGGCCCAGGCAGAGGATGCAGTCGTCAAGCCAACTCCAGTCAAAGGCGTCCGGGCCAGTTCCAAAACCAAGACCCAGTCATCTGGCGTGCTCAAGGCCCAATCGCTCAGTTCCAACGACGAGAAGGTGTTGACTTACCTCGAGCGAGTACTGACTCGCAGCGCCTGGTCACAGATGACGCAAGCCTCGATCGCAGAAGGTGCGGGCATTCCGAAAGGCTCAATCGCTGTCGCTATCAATCGGCTGAAACAAATGGGCCGCTTGACGGAAGGAGAGCGTGGGCACTACCGCTTGAAGTGATTGGACTTGCAACCCGGCAAGCCTTGCAAGCATCGTGAAGATCTTCTGCACAATGGCCGGTGGAGGGAACAAAAGTGCAAAGACTTCTATGGCTCGCCCTGTTGCCGCTGGCCGCACAGGCGCAGCAGGCGGTTTATCGCTGTGAGCAAAACGGGAAGGTGGGGTACTCGCATGAGCCTTGCGTGGGAGCAAAGGTGATCGATGCCATCCCAACCCAAGGGGTGAACAAAATGACCGGCGTCACTCGAAAAGGCGCCGAGGTTCAGCGTGATGAGCACCGCAAGCTGCTTGACGATGGCTTCCGCCCTCTGACGGGCATGTCGCACGAACAAATGGATGTGGAACGCCGAAGGTCCAGGCTTTCATCCGGAGATAAGTTGCAGTGCAGGTCTTTGGATCTTCAACTGCCTGAGTTAGAAGGTCGTGCTGCTGCAGCCAACCGAGAGACTAGGCTCCGCGCTGAGGCAGAGCTATACGAGGCACGCAGAGAATTTTATTGGCTCAAGTGCTGATCGCAGAGGATGCAGCGTATTCCGCCCAGGTTTGGCGGCTTTTGTTAGGCACAGCGAAATCCCAGTCATTTGCCGCTGTCTAAACGATTCTCACTCTTCAGTGATGCGGGCAATAGTTGCAAAGTCAGTTCCGGGCTAATCTGAGCTGCCTAATCCGCCGGCCTGAGCGGCGGCAATCGCCATTAGGGGTAAATCAACAGCGCCTACTCGCCCGACTGTATCGCCCTCAAGACGGGATTCCGAGACATCGGGGACCTGTTTCGGACTGAAGGCGCGAAGTCCACAAGACAACGATGGGTGTATTTCGACAGTTCATCGATATCAGGAGCGCATCTCGCACCCATAGCTGTAACGCGGGAGCGGCGTAATGACTGCGCCGAATAAAGCTTCTCGACACCCGTGACGATTTCGACGTATTGAGCAATCAGTGCCCAGACACTCCACGCGGAAATCGGCTCATTCGAGCAGAGAGCCGCGACCACGGGACTTTTTCGGGTCAGTACGTCGCCCGCCTCTTCCCTAACCACGCAATACTGGTGCCAAGTAGCTGCGACGTTTCCTAAGATGGTTATTACACTATCCAGTCGCGGATGGTGCAGTTCAACGGTATTTCCCTTCGTTGCGATGTCACCGCAGCGCAGTGCTGCGATCTCCGACGAGCGCAGCCCCCCCCAATACGCCAGACCTATGGCAAGTTGGGCACGAAGCACATCTTGCGTAGCTTCGGACTCAGGCGCCTTTATCAACAAGGCTTCGAGCGCCGGATGGAGGGGCTCTGCATCGGCTGAAAGGTCGACGAGAGGCCGGCGCGAATTGGGCTCCGCCTTTCTGCCGCCGAAGGTCGAGGGCATCTTCGGTGCCCAGGAAAGCAAACCTTCATCCCGGGACCAACGCAAAAAGGCCGTGCAGATCCTAATCGCTTGCGCAGCAGACGACGGAGAGAGTGCCTCATCCCGACAGGTGACGACATGCTGTCGCACCCCTTGTAGTTCTCCAACGTAGTCTTCCCACTGCTTCTGGGTGAACTCTCCAAGCGCCAACCCACCGTACTTCATCGCAAAAAACTGCGCCATTCGGTTGATCTCGCCTCGATAAGCGCGCTCGGTTGACACGCTTAGACGGCTGTCACGGTCACAGATCCACGCTACTGCAGCGTCGGCAAAAGAAATGACATGAGAAAGTTGCATAAACCAAGTTTATGTTCATAATCCTTGGTCATGCAAGTCAATTCTTTGGTGCTGAGTTCGGATGCCGCAGCTACGGTTGAGCCGCTACTTCGCTGGGCTGGCAGCAAGAAAAAGCTGCTTCCAGTTTTGCTCGCGGCCGCGCCCCACGATGCCGAACGATATATCGAGCCTTTCGCGGGCTCTGCCGTTCTGTTCTTGCGCCTGGGTGCGGGTAAAGCGATCCTTGGCGACTTCAACGAGTCGCTAATCGAGACCTACCGTATCGTGAAACGCTACCCACGCGCTGTGTGGGAAAAAGCTTCCATGCTGGGCAACACACCAGACGACTACTATGTGATCCGCGCGATCCCGCGCGAGCGCCTGAACGCCTTCGAACGCGCAGCACAGTTCGTCTACCTCAACCGCTACTGCTTCAACGGCGTGTACCGAACCAACCGTGCAGGCCAATTCAACGTAGCGCGCGGCAAGGGTCACCTCTTTATGCCCAACCTTGATGCGTTCAAGGCGTTCGCAGGACGGCTAAGGGCGGCGGATCTTCGCTGCAGCGACTTCGAAGAGATCCTGACCGAGGCAGGGAGCGGTGATTTTGTTTACCTCGACCCACCCTATGCCTTAGGTGATAAGCGTGACCGTGGCGAGTACGGCTGCAATGCCTTCCGCGAGGCAGACGAACGTCGCCTGATCGCTGCGCTGCGGGCGGCTGATCGCCGCGGCGCTAAGGTCCTGCTGTCTTATTCCCCGGCCATGACCGTGCTGCAGGGGCTTAAGAAGTGGCGGCGCCACGATCTCACCGTCACGCGCAACGTCGCAGGCTTCACGGCGGCTCGGAGGTCAGCCGATGAGGTGTTACTGTCCAACTACGACTGGCCGCGAGGTAATATCCTGACAAACTAATAGCCAAGGGAGCCTGTGGTGGAGGATGCTTGCGAGCAAGAGGAAGGCACAGTTGAAGCTGTTTTTGCAATCCTGGGTGATCCGCATTTCACCGAGGAGCACGGATCTCATCTCAAGATCAAGAAGGGAGGTGAGCTCGCCAGCAACGCTCCAAACATTAACCCCTGGGCGGGACTCTACGCGCTGGTAGCCTCCCAGGGACTGAAGGCCGACGCGATCCTGTGCCCGGGCGACATCGCCTTTCAAAGCAGCGCCATCACATTGGCTGCTGGTTGGAAGCATCTGGTCGACCTAGGCGAGCGCATGAACTGCGAGCACGTGGTCAGTGCCACAGGCAACCACGACGTGGCGTCACGCAGCCAGTCCGAATCGCTCAAGAAGGCTGTGATCCGCAACCTCAAAGCAGGTTACGGCGCGTTCGAGCAGCTTAAGTGCCTACACCCACCCTATCCATCGGTGACCCGCAGCGACACGGACCATCTGCAGGGACGGGATCACCGAGTGCGCTACTTTGGCGCCGGTCTTTTGCTACTGACGGCAGCTAGGTACCAGATACTGATCGTGAATAGCTGCAGCGAGCACGGCCACGACGACTTCGAGCATGAGCGGGGCACCTTTCCTCCCTCGGCCGTCGACGAACTCAAGGTCACGCTAAGGCAATGCGATCCGAAGAAGATCAGCATTGCCATCATGCATCACCCGCCGGAGTCGCACACCCAGGACGGAGCCGGCGCCCACGACTTCGTGGACAACGGGCAGGAACTGCTGAAGCTCCTAGCCGACCAAGGCGACTGGCTAGTCGTGCATGGTCACAAGCATGAGGCTCGGCTGGGTCAGGCATCGGGTAATGGCCTGCAGCCCATCGTTTTCGGTGCTGCAAGCTTGGCAATACATATAGAGTCCGTCAAGGGCACTGTGAGGAACCAGTTCTACCTACTCAAGGTCCGCCTTGAACCTCGCGGGCTGACAGGTCGGTTCCAGACTTGGGACTGGTCCACAGGTCGTGGCTGGGAATCGGCCAGACCGGACGGCGATGGCATCTACGATGGTGCGGCCTTCGGTGCACGAGACGCAGGTCGCGTGATCACCGACATCGCTGCGCTGTCATCACTGCCCATGGATTGGAGCGAAGTCATTCGCCAAGTGCCCGACGCTGATCTACTCCCCCCGGAGGCCCGAAATCAGGTCCGCGAGCGCCTACGCTCGCGCTACAGCTTACATATCCAAGTCGACAGCAGGGATGGCCGCTGGACCAAACTCGAAAAGGCAACCCCATGAGTCGCCAGACCTTCCTCGAGCCATTCAACGCCAAGGCGATGTCCTATGCCGACGTGGCAAGAACGTTTGTGCCGTCCACGAAGTTCACTCAGCTAGCCGGTGCTTGGAATTCAGTGCTGGTAGGCCCGCGAGGCGGCGGCAAGACCACGCTGTTCAAAATGCTCAGCGTAGAAGGCCAGGAGGCATGGACCAGCGTCGCTGCCGAGCCATACCAGAAGATGGTCGGTTACACCGGCATCTACGTTCCCTCAGACATCGCCTGGGGCACGATGCTTGAATCGTTGCTGGAAGCAGGCCAGGAAGAGACCGTTGGCATCCTATTCTCTGAGGCAGCTTTTGTCACACACGTGCTGCTTGCTGTGGCGACCGGCATGGACCGCCATGTCTCGCGGAACCCCGTATCGCGCCTTGTGCCTGAAGGCGAGTCTGCAACAAGCGAACCCACTCAGCCCGATCTGGAGCAAGTGATAGCGACAATCGGGACGCTGTGGAAAGTCCAGCCCGAATCGTTGTCTACGGCCAGTTTGGTCGACGCTCTAAGGCTACGGCTGCTGGACATCAAGCGCGACGCCAGGCTACGGGCCAAGCTTAAGCTCCCCGGCATTCCTACCCAAGAATATCTGGGCATGGACATGTTGGAGTCCGCCTCACAGGCCCTACAGGCCTTTGACCTAGCCTATCGCCGCCCGGACCATCGTTGGTGCTTGCTGCTCGACGAATTCGAGGTAGCGCCCATGCACTTGCAAAAGACCGTTCTGGCAGCGATGCGCGCTAGCGGAGCGCAGAAGCTCCTCTTTAAGGTGGCGCTCGCTCCTTGCGGCCCGGACTTGCTCTATGACCAGCAGTCCATCGCCCCACCGAGCCAGAACAATGATGTTCAGCAAATCCAACTCTGGTACGCGGACAAAACCGAGGCCAGCGAGTTCTGCCGGCAGGTGTTCTTGTCGCGCAGCAGCACCTACCCCGCGCTCGCCGGCAAGATGCCGAGCGAGGTCTTCGGCACCTCGGCGTATGCAGTGGTGGATGACAGCGAAGACGCCGCGCAGATCGGACTATCCATCCTTACAGGTCGCAATAAGAAACAGGTCGCTGAGCAGTTCCAATCGCTGGCTAAGAAAGACTCGACTTTTCAGGAGTTCCTGCGTCGTAAGGAGGTCGACTTGTCGCGTGAGTTGGGTATGCGGTCCAGCGATCCCCACGGCAACACCCTGCGCAAAATAGCGCCGCTAGTTGCCTTCCGCAATGCCTACAAGGGCAGCGGCGTTGGAAATAAACGCGGCGTGAAGCCATTTAACACGGCCTACTCAGGCTGGGAGTCCATTGCCGCAATCAGCGAGGGTAACCCACGCTGGTTGATCGGTCTCATCACGCGCATCATGTCCAACAGCGACCAAGTCCAGTTTCCAGTACCGACGCCCCAGCAGACCGCGGGGGTGCAATGGAACTGCCAGCGCTACGCTGAAATGTTGCAATCCGTCGCCAACGAACAGTTTGGCTCCATTAAGACCTCCACGCCCATCTACGACGTTCTGTACAAGATCGGCAACTATTTCCACAACCGGCTTGTTAAGTCGACCTTCGTCGAAGACCCACCTATGTCGTTCATAGTCGATGAGCGCGTCAGCGACGACGTAGAGCATGCCCTGCGAATCGCCGTGAACCATGGTGCCATAGTCTGCTACCAGATTGCTGCCGATGTCGGCGGGTTCCGTACGCTGCGCGGCTTGCAGTTCCGCCTGACCTACTTGCTTGCGCCGGTGTTCAAGCTTCCAATGCGTAAATCGAAGCCGGTGTCGCTCACAACCATCCTTGAGGCAAAGCCAGAAGCATCGGTTAGCCTGGATGATTTGTCCACGAATCTCACAGACGAAATGATTCAGGGGGACCTATGGGCGAACTAGCCGTCCTGAACTTAAGGCAAAGGCAGATCGAGGGTAAAAGCCCAACCGCCAGTCTGAGCAAGGCACCATCCCTCATGGTTATTGCCGCAGACTCCGGTTCGCGCCGAGGCCACCTTCTTGATCTCCTGCAGGAAGAAATAGCCACTGGTGATTCGCGGGTCGTCGCCGTCTGCGACACTCCCGCCCCAACCGACCCCAAGTCTCTGCGCCGCCAACAGGTCGAGCAGCTATCCTGCGCTGCGACGTGTGAGACGGTTCGCACGCTGGCGCGTGACACAACTGGAGTTGCATCAATTCTCATCGACCTGTCCTGCCTAGCTCGGCAGCACATCGGCGACCTATTTGCCGCAGTAAAGGACTTAGCTAAGGAGGGCCCCGTCGAGCTGCAGATTGCCTACAGCCTAGCGCGTTTCGTCAAGCCACCGGTGCGCTGGTCGACGGCGATTCGGCGCATTGCACCGGTTAACAGTGAATTTGCAGGCTGGACGGCCGCGCCGGACAACCCGATCGAGTTGGTCATCGCCCTTGGCTACGAGAAAGGCAAGGCCATCGGCGCAGCGGAGTATCTGGAACCGAGCGACACTTGGCTTTTCGTTCCAATTTCTCCCGAGGAGAAATATCTCCGTGAGGTGCAGGTGCAGAACAAGGAATTGCTGCTCGAACGTAAGACTAAGCAACTGGAATACCAGGTGCTGTCGCCCATCGATTCCTATCACACGCTCTTGTCGCTGGTGCGTGGTATGCGCAACGTAGCGCGCCCCATCCTGTTACCATTCGGTCCCAAGATCTTCTTTGGGCTAGCACTCTTGGTTGCTATGGTCATCGAAGAGGCCGCCGTCTGGTTCGTCGATGGCGAGAACACCAGCAGTTCCGACATGAGTCAGCCATCGCTTCATTCCGTGATCATGGCCTGCCGCATTGAGCCTTTATCAGAATCCGCTGCCAGCACTTAGCGATGGTAGTTGGGCTAATGGCCTAGCTGAATGCGGTTCTTCCAGCAGACGGTGAGAGCCGGCAGGTCGGGTCAGTTTCGTGGCTGCTATTCATCTTCCGAATCGAGATGAACATCCGAGTCTGCAGCTTCGTCACCGCTGAAACCACACATTTCCATGAATTCCCAAGCGCGTAACCAATTCCTGATCTCGTTGATCTTGAGGAGCGAATGGTCATCGACACTTCCGCCTTGAGCCTCTATCGCGTAGGCGCGATTCAAGTAGTAGGTGTATGCCTCGCGGAGTACACCTGTCGGCTGGAATGCGAAATTGTGCGTGAACACGACCTCTTGGGCGGATACCACCATTGCGCTCCAACTCGGCATCTCTAACTCGCAGTCGTAGTTGTGCGTCAGGCAGTCATTCACTGCGCGCTTAGCTAGCCTCAGAAGCCGTCCATGAAAGCCGTATAGAGGGGATTCAAAGAATGACGATCTGTCACTATCGCCAATCTGCTCAAGGATGGCGTCCGCTCGATCCTCTGGCGCAATTTGGAAGGGGTTGAGCGCACAGATGATTAGGCTATTTCGGTGGTGTCGGGGAATTTCGCGCCACGGCTTTCGGATGAAGCAGAACCCATGAAGGTGCTCCGATTCCATAAGTTGCGCCGCGTAGGCACTCAGCCCCGATAAGTGCTTTTTTGTATGGCTCTGAAGGTCACCATGCTCTTCTTCACTATCAAACCATCCTTCGAGGTCACTGAAGGATGCTACAACGCATGACATGGCGTTGTGTGACAGCAGGGCGTTCGTCAGATGAAGAAAATCTTCATCTGACGGCAGATGCAACTGCAACTTCAAACTCTGAAGTGTTCCATCTGAAAAAACTGGCTTGTAGACGATGACGTTCCGGTCGTTGATTAGCAAGTCATAGAGGTACGCTTGCTTGGTGATCTTGTTGTCGAGGTTGGCCACCAGGACGTTGGCAATGTCCTTGTGCCCTGAAAGTGGAAAAATGCCTGCGATGTAGTTGCTGTATGCCAACAACTCCGAGAAGGCGTTTCGCTCCGCTGAGCGGTCGACTTTGAGTTCGAGGATGAAGAGTCCGTCCTCATGTTCCCCAAACAGATCTAGTTCTATTGGTCTAGTGTTGTCAGTTGGCAGCTTGACTTTGCTTCCAAGGAAGCGCCCGTATCGGATGGTGTGGTGAAGCGCCTCAATCTTCTCGACGGCCCTTGCCTTTAGGATGCGCCAGAGTTCAAAGTCGACGTCTTCTTCCATAGGGGGCAGCGCTTCCGGATCGGCGTCAATTTCAGGTACGTCCTCTATGAGCGTCTCCAGCCCTCGCTGATAGAGGTATTCATGGACTTGGTCTTCGGAGAACTTTGCACCCAACTTCAACTCCCGGTGGATTTGTATTTCGTCAACTGCATCGCGCGATGTTGAAACCCAGTGTAGGGGTGCTGAGCGCCCGCCTTTCACTAGAGAGGAGTTGGGCGAAAGCGGAGCGTTTGAGTGGCTGAGTCGACCGGCTGCTATCGCTGCAAAGCAGCCTAATAGGCGGCATCTCAGATCAGTGCTGCATTGCCGTCTTCGGCAGAAACTCCATCCCAGTTAGCTTGACCAGTTCTTGATAGCTGATTGGCGGCCCGACCGTTTCCCCAGCCCTGTTCTCCTGCCAATGCGCCCAGGCCCGCTGCGTGGTCGCGTCATAAACCAGCTTGTAAAGGTACGTTGGTACTTTCACCCGATTCGCACCAATCGTTGGACCCCTGTCCGTGAACACCGGCCCCGTGATCACATACACATCCCCTTTGGCCCGCAGCACATAGTGGCGCGTGTCCTGCTCGATCTTGTTCCACGCACCTCCGTTATTTTGTGAATTCTGTGGAACCATATTCGCGAGACTGAAGCTTTGCGCCATGGCGGTTGGCGTTGGCATATCGCCTGCGGGCGCCATGTGTCCACGGCTGTACCCGGAGTTCTTGTAATCCTCCAGTTCCGCCCGTTCTCCTCTGGGCAAACGAGCATCCGCAAAGAACCGCTTGGCGCGCTTTTCATCGGCGTCCTCGATGCTCTGGCGATTGAGGCGCTGGGCCACGTAGACGGGTGTGCGCGTTGCGCCGCTGTGCAGCACCGCAAACGCCTCGTAGCAAAGCTCCCGCAGGTCCCGCCGTGGTTTGATAGCAGGAGGCTTGCCACCCGTAAAGAACTGCGGACACTGAGCGAAGCTGGTGGGCTGCGGGGTGAGCAGCGCCGCACTGTCGAATTGAGGCGTGCGGGCGAATGAAACACTGGAGAACGCGCCAGCCAATGACAGGACCAGCGCACAAGAAACACGCACTCGGTGCGACCAACAAGTTTTCAGAATCACTTCGATCAGGCTGCAGAAAATAGAACTCCGATTGGAGCATCGGGTGGCTTGGATGCCGCAGTCCGGAGGCTGAATGCGGGGGGTTTTACACGTGCTTTCACACAACGGGGCGGTGATGGGAGTGCAGGGCTCATCCGCTGTTACCGCCTCGATTCATCCGCGTGCGAAACGTGATCGACCAGCGGAGCTCTGTTGTCGGTGGAACGCTGTGCTGCCAACCCCACCGTGCCTCGCCCGCCATCTTGTAGATTGATCGCGGCGCCACATCCAACTGCACGACCTTGCGTGTCGCAGGATCGTCGGGATACGGCCTGAACCGCAGCAGCGCGTGCCCGCCAAGCGACACTCCGACGATGGTCTCGAAGTCCGGTACATCGCGGTGCCAGCCCAGCGGCGTGCCGGGTGCATATTCGGCGACCAGCGCGTGCACCAGATCCTGTGGTGCGACGCCGGCCCACTGCGCTACTTGGTCCCGCAACGGGTGAAGCCGGGGATCGAGGTCCACACCCGGCAGCAGCCGGTTGGCATCGAAGTCGTACGAGCCACCAAAACTCGTCACCCGGCGCCGTGCCAGGTACTGCTTGTATTGCGCCGCATGCAGCGGCAGCGATTGGATGGTGGCGATCAGTGCCTGCTCTTGCTCCTCATTCAGGAACTGCGTCTGATAGACCAGCCCTTGGATGGAGGACTCGATGGGAGCTTCCCCAAAAAGATGCGCCTGCGTCATCACTTGTTCCTCATTTGAAATCCCGGCTCTCAGTGGCCAGCCGTCCGAGCAGCGGCGACAGATCCGCGAGCCGGTCTGCCACCAGATTGCACACCTCGCCCTCGCGTTGCCAGTGGCCCTTCACGGCCAGCAATCTGGAGCCCAGCAGCACCTCGCGCTGCGCGTCCCGCACGCCGCGCCAGACGATGACCTGCGTGGCGCCGTGTTCGTCCTCCAGGGACACGAAGATCGTCCCCTTGGCGGTCTCCGGCTGCTGGCGCAGTGTCACGATCCCAGCCGTACGGACCACACGACCGTTCGGGATGCGCCGCAGTTCCGCAGAAGTCTTCAGCCGGTACTTGTCCAGCTTCTTTCTCAAGAGCGCCATTGGATGGGTGCGCAAGGTCAGGCCCACCGACGCATAGTCCCAGACCACGTCTTCTCCTTCCGGGGCCGCGGGCAGCTCCAGGTAGTCCTCGTCCACGGGCGCGTCCTGCAGCAGCTCGGGCGGAGCGTGCAGCGCAGCGGCATCCCAGACCTGCTGGCGCCGGTGGCCAGACAGCGTGGCGAGTGCCCCCGCTGCGGCCAAGAGCTTCATCTCGTGCTGTTCGAGCCTAGCGCGCCGGGCCAGTTCCTCAGCGCTATCGAACGGGCCCTCGCACCTCGCAGCCATGATGCGCTGCGCACTCGCCGCCTGCAGGCCACGAATCATGTGTAGGCCCAGCCGCACGGCAGGGACGTCCGGCAGGTCCTCCAGCGAGGTTTCTACATCGCTGAACATCACGTCCACCGGCCGCACCTCGACACCATGGCGGCGGGCATCCTGGACCAGCTGGCTCGGGGAGTAAAAGCCCATGGGCTGGCTATTGAGCAGCGCAGCGAGGAACGCGGCCGGTTCATGCCGCTTGATCCAGCATGACGCATAGACCAGCAAGGCGAAGCTGGCCGCATGGCTTTCGGGGAATCCGTACTCCGAGAACCCTTTGATCTGCTCGAAGATCTGCTCGGCAAACGCTCGTTCGTATCCTCGCGACGTCATGCCGTCCACGATCTTGTCGTAGTACTTGCCCAGACCCCCTTTGCGCTTCCAGGCCGCCATCGCGCGGCGCAGTCCATCGGCTTCGCCGGGCGTGAAGCCCGCGGCCAGGATGGAGATCTGCATCACTTGCTCCTGGAACACCGGCACCCCCAGCGTGCGGCCGAGCGCCGTCTTGA
The DNA here is from genome assembly GCF_032929295.1 of Acidovorax sp. BLS4. NCBI lineage: Bacteria > Pseudomonadati > Pseudomonadota > Betaproteobacteria > Burkholderiales > Comamonadaceae > Acidovorax > Acidovorax sp. BLS4. The sequence goes on along the minus strand of NZ_CP136797.1, from coordinate 979,846 downwards.
GCGCCTCGCTGGGATAGGTCACCGGCTCCTTGCCCTGGCGCCGGTTCAAGTACGGATGCACCATACCGCCCTGGATCGGTCCGGGCCGCACGATGGCCACCTCGACCACCAGATCGTAAAAGCAGCGCGGGCGCAGGCGCGGCAGCATGCTCATCTGCGCGCGGCTCTCGATCTGGAACACGCCGATCGTGTCGGCCTTGCAGACCATGTCGTAGGTCTCGCTGTCTTCGGCCGGGATATCCTGCATCCCCATCACGCAGCCGCGGCGCTGGCCGATCATGTCCAGGGCCCGCCGGATCGCCGACAGCATGCCCAGCGCCAGCACGTCGACCTTCAAAAGGCCCGCGGCATCCAGGTCATCCTTGTCCCATTCGATCACCGTGCGATCGGCCATCGAGGCGTTCTCCACCGGCACCATGCGGCACAGCAGATCCCGCGTCAGCACGAAACCACCCGTGTGCTGCGACAGATGCCGCGGGAACCCCATCAGCTGGGTGGTCAGCGTGATGAGCTGGCGAACAGCCAGATCGGTCACCGACATGCCCAGTTCCTCGAACCGCTCCAGCCGGATGTCCTCTCCGTCGAACCACTTCTGACCCTCGGCCAGGGCCTCCACCGTCTCCAGGCTGAATCCCAACGCCTTGCCCACGTCCCGGATCGCCGACTTGGGCCGGTAACTGATCACAGTGGCAGTGAGCGCTGCTCGGTCTCGGCCGTACTTGCCGTACAGGTACTGGATCACCTCTTCGCGCCGCTGGTGCTCGAAATCGATGTCGATGTCCGGTGGCTCATTGCGCTCGCGGCTGATGAAGCGCTCGAACAGCACCGACATGCGCGCAGGGTCCACTTCGGTCACCCCGAGGCAATAGCAGACCACGCTGTTGGCGGCCGAGCCACGCCCCTGGCAGAGGATGTGGCGTGAGCGCGCGAACGCCACGATGTCGTACACCGTCAGAAAATAGTGCTCGTAGCGCAACTCGCAGATCAGGGCCAGTTCATGCTCGATCTGCGATTGCACGGGGACCGGGATGCCAGACAGCCAGCGCCGGCCGGCGCCCTCATAGGTCATTTGTCTCAAATACTGCGCCGCGGTCAGGCCGCGCGGCACCACCTCATCGGGGTACTGGTACTTGAGCTCATCCAGGCTGAAACTGCACCGAGACGCCACGTGCAACGTCTCGGCCAGCAAGTCCGCAGGATAGGTCTGCGCCAGCCGCAGCCGGGTGCGCAGGTGCCGCTCGGCACTGCGCTGCAGGGCGTGTCCGCATTCCGTGAGCGGTTTGCCCACGCGTGTGGCCGTGAGAACGTCCTGCAGCGGCTTCCTGGAGCGCACGTGCATGTGCACATCGCCCACCGCCACCAGCGGCAAGGCCGTCAACTCCGAGAGCCAACGCATGCGGTGCAGCCAAAGCTCATCGTCCAGCTGGCGCAGCTGGTCCACCCCGATCCAGCAGCGGCCCCGAAACTGCTTCAAAGTCCACAACGCCAGCGCTTCCAGTTGCGCATCGCTAGCCTTGCGGTCCGGGCAAAGCAAGGCCAGGCAATCGGCGAGCTCCGCGCCGGTGATCTGGTCCAGCGTGAGGTGATAGGTCCCTTTGCTGGAAGCGCGGCGCAGCTTGGTGATGAACGCGCAGAGGTTGCCGTAGCCGTTGAGGTTCTGCGCAAGCACCACCACCGTGGCCGGCGCCTCGGTGGCACTGCGCGGCTGGATGCAAAACTGCGAGCCCAGGATCAGGGGCAGGCCTGCGGCCTTGGCTGCGACGTGGGCGCGCACGACCCCTGCCATGCTGCACTCATCGGTGAGGGCCAGGGCCCGGTATCCGAGGTCCCTGGCTCGCTCCACGAGTTCGTCCGGCCAGCTCGCCCCGCGCAGAAAGCTGAAATTCGACAGGCAGCGCAACTCCACATAGTCCGGGATCGCGCGGGTAGGCCGATTCATCGTTCGCCCTCACGCGAAGTGACCGTGGAGAAACCACGCCGTCTGGTCACCGGCCAGGCGCTGCTGGAATACCCACAGAACGCCAGCGTGCGGGCTCAGCGCGAGCCAGTAGTCACGCTGCACGTGCAACGGCTTCGCGTCTTGGCCGCCTCCGCTCGCACCACCGCCTTCACCTGCCTCGCCGCGGTGCCACCAGCCACCTTCGACCCGGTCGGGCCCGAGCAAGAGTTGTAGAGGGCCTTGGTAGATGGGGCGGTTGTCGCGCTCGATCAGGCGCAGTGGTTCCTCCAGCACCCAGGTGGGCAGCGGCAACCCGTACGAAGGCTCCGTCGCCTTGCGGCGTTTGAGCACACCGCTCTCCCAGCACTGCATCCACTCCAGCCGGTGGTCTTCGCACAGGATCGGTCGGCGGACGCAGCCCTCTCCCAAGCGGGCCTGGATGCGTTCGAGCGTGAGGTCGGTGCTGCTGCCCTTGCGTATCGTCTCCGGGATCAGCGATCGGCTTTCTTCGACAATGGGCGCCACCTCCGAGACCAGCAACTCGATGTCGCCGGCAGGCGCCAGCAGTTGCACCTTGGCCAGGTGCTCAGCCAGCAGGCGGGAGAAGTGTTCCACATGCTGGGTGGGGTGCGCCGTGCGGACGGTGAGCTCGCCACCCGTGCCTGCATCCTTGGCGCGCATCACGTCGTGGCACCAGCGCAGCGTAAAGGCCGTGGCGCCCAATCGCCTTGCCGCGAGCCATCCGGCCATCTGCAAGAGCAGGCGCCGCGCGCCGAACAGCAAGGCCGGTGCAGTCTCCACGCGCGACATCAACTCCAGCCTGGCGTGAAAGGTCTCGGGCAGTGTGATCCAGTCGTACACCTCGGGCCGCAGCCCGTACGCCTGGTCCATAGCCTGCAGCAAGGCTTTATCAAAGCGGCGGCTCAGGCCGCCCCGAGGCAAGGCCCGAACATCCCCGAGCGTGAGGCAACCGATCCGCGCCAAGGTGGCATGGTGCGCAGCCACTGCCGTGATCGCGGCCAGCGGCAGTGGATCCAGCCACTGGGCCAGCGGAGCGCGAAACCCGTCACAGTCTTCGGGGGTTGAGGCATGGTGCACCAGCGCCAACGCGGCGGTGCCCGTCGGCGCCCAGGCGATGCGGGCGCCGAGTTCCATGGCGCCTGCCTCCACGAGATCGTGCAATGGCTGCATCCCGCCAAAAAGCCGCGCACTGGCCGACACCTCTGCGACGACGCAATCCTCCAGCAATGCCACCCGGGGAGTGAACTGCAAGGCCCAGATGCCGAGAGCAGTCACGTCAATGGGGGATGGACTGGCGGGCAAAGGGATGGGTAGCAACGCGGCCCAATGCCCGAGCATCGGAGGCCTCCTTGTGGGAGCGTGCGACAGGGATCGCCTGCGGGACCCTCAATCGCGGCGGGATGACTGCCGCCAAGCTGGCAGGCATGGCCTCCAGATACAAGGCGTCCTCCAGCGACCCGCCACGCCGCTTGGGGATGCGCACTTCCAGCTGCCAGCCAGGAGCGAGCGACACTGCGACCCGCAGCGGAGCGGGCGAGGCATCATTCAACGCGGTGATGGGGCGAAGCAGAAACACCGGGGCGTCGCAGGACTGGGCGTGGATCTGCAGGCGCCGGATCTGCTCTGGCCGGGCTTGAGGCAACCATGCCAATACGGCACCGGCAGGGTCGGACTTGACGAGTTGCTCAGTGATCCAGAGGCGGTCTACCGGGGCGCTGGCATGGATCCAGACGACCTGGTCGGGCGCCAGGCCGAGTTGTACCAAGCCGCCAACGTGCGGCTGCTTCGGGGGCGCGACCAAGTAGACACGCCCACCGGCATTGAGGAACAAAGGGAGCGATGGACCCAGCAGGCGCCACTCGCACAGAGCCGCCTGGGGGATGAGCAGCTCTGTCAGCGTGTGGGTCGGCCAACCGCCCCCGGGAAGCTGGGCATCAAGGGCGGCAAAGCCCGTCGGGACCGTGCGGGAGACCGAACTGCCGACTTCCGCACCGCGCCACACCGCCTCGGCCACGTGACGCGGGAGTGCATCTAGGCCGAAGGTACCAGAGGTGTGGGCAGGAACTGGCATGGCAGGGAGACCGAATAAGCATCGCAAATACTGTATGAAAGCACAGTATATGGGTGCGACCCAAATTCCGGTAGCCCAGCCTTGCGCCGCCAGCCACCCTGGCGCGGAATTCGCTCAGAATGGCTGAAGCGCATCGACATCAAACCAGGGGGCGTATGGCAGGAAAATTCATGGGGCGTGACGCCGTGATCAGCACCATCAAGAGCGCTGAGAGAACCAATGCCATGCAAAAGCGCAATGGCACGAATCACCCGGTGCACGCTGTAGTCTGCGGGTGCTCGGATCCGCATTGCGGGGCGTTTCACAGGCTTGTGGACGACCAAACATTGCCTACCCCTGAAGAGGCGGACGCGACGCTCAAAACGGCGAAGTTAGCGAAGCGAAGTGTCCCTGCTCAGGACAAAGCAGGTCCACCGGGGGATAGCTAACGATCACAGCCCAATGCGGCTTGACTTCAATCTCGGTGTCAGGGCAACGCATAAACGGCCGATTACGAATCGCGGTTCTTCTTGACGCACTTATGCATGATACGGTTTCACAACTGACGATAGTGGGCTGCAGACGGCCATGAGCGGGCCTCGGACACCATGAAGTTAATCGAAGAAGAAGTTGTGCGTGCGCTACCTGCGTAGCGGCATCCACTATCAGGTCACGGGCGATGCAGAGGTCGAGGTGAGCAGCAACACCCAATACGCCGCGATCCGCCAGCTCGGCGGCACCATTGAGATTCCAGCGCGCCAGGCAATGGTGCGCTACCGCAGCTTGGCTGGGCGGGTACTGTTTGCGGTAAGAAGCACAAGCGGGCGGCCGAGCGGCAGGTGACCATTCCAGCACACCAGGTCAGCATTCCCGCGCGGCCGTTCCTGGGGACCAGCTCGGCGGATGACCCGGAGATTCGGGAGATCGTTCAGGATTGGGTGGTGGGGCGAGTTGGGTTTTTTAGGCAGAATGAGACCGCAAACTACACGATGGAAGAGCATATGGTGGACGAAACCGCGTCGCACGACGCGCAGGAACCAAACGAATCTAGGTTAAGCCAAGTTTCTGAGGTGATCTTGGGGCAAGTGACCGGACTACCAGCCCCAGTCCAGAGAACGTTTTGGAAAGCTTTTGGGCGCTTGGCAACTTCTGCCGTGGAAATACCTGCCGCTTACATGGAAGGCAAGGCGGCCCAAATTCGTGCTACGTCCGACGCCCGAGTTCACGCAATCAAAACTTCGGGAGCGGCCATTGCTAGTCAGCTTCAGGTGCCGCCAGCCTATGTAGAGGCTGCAAGCATTAAGTACGCGGAACGGATAGTTGGGAGGCAGAAGAACCTCGACGCGATTGTCAGCACTGCGGCCGAAGAATTGGCACGATTGCCTCCTTCCGGGCTAGAGGGTGATCCTGTTGGATCAGCGGAGATTAGTGATGACTGGCTGAATACTTTTGAGGCTGAAGCCGAGAATATGAGCTCCGACTACATGCGGACCGTTTTCGGAAAACTGCTAGCCAACGAAGTGAAGAGGCCTGGAGCGTTCTCCCGTCGGTCCGTGAAGATTCTGGGTCAGATGGAGAGGCAAGAGGCAGAGATTTTTGCTCGCTTCTGTTCCCTTGCAGTCCAGTTCGAGGTAAATGGGCAAGTATTCAGCGGTCTGCTTATGACCCTGGGTGAGGATGTTGAGGTAGGCGGCCTAAGTAGGTACGGCCTGGACTACCGGTCGCTAATGACCTTGATTGACTACGGGCTAGTTCTGGGGACGTTCAGTGGACGTCAGCGGGTCGAGATGTCTGAACATGTAGATGACGATGTGACGTTTCTCCATGCAGGAAAAAATTACCGATATGTCTCAGAGGTCCCTGGAGAGAGAGTTATTGAATTAGCAGGAATAACGACTACTCGGGCTGGAACTGAACTCATGCAATTGGTCACACCAATCCCTGACCCTGAGTATTCGGCCCGGTTGGAAATTTACCTGCGGTCTCAATCCCTGAGGCTTGACCGGCTTACGTAGTCGCGCCCTGCTCGAACTGAAATACGGTCCTGGTTCCCACTACGTTCCTTCCGCCGCCGACCATGGCGGCATGCCTCACCGCACTGCCTCCCGTAATACCCTATGGCGACATCCCCATTGAGCGATGCCTCTTGAGAGACGATGTCATGCTAGGGTTCATCGACGAGAAGGGTCGACTCATGATGACCATCATTGAGGACGACAAGCTGGCCGACGCGGCGGGTAAGCAATCGAGAAAACGCGGACAACAGCATCGGACCTGGACAGAACTGTAGTTCCTCGGATGTCTGCTTCGGGCCCAAAGCCGACATCTGCAATGACTGCTTTAGTCCAGTGATGGATGCCTTACAAGCGTTGCGAGGAACAGCAGGATTGAGCTAATTGCGGTCAGCAGCGCAACCACTAGCCAGATGTTTCGACATGCCTCCATCTTCTCGGCGTAGGCTTGATAGGTAAGCACAGGTCCAGTTAGGCTGTGCACGGTAACAATCTCCCCTTGATAGAGCCCGATCCTTAGTTGCTGCCCATTCCCCTCCAAGGCAGCAATCTGTTCACGTCCGACGCCGAGCACTTGCGCAAAAGGGAGGTAGATGACAGGCCTAAGCTTTCTCAGATATTCATCGCGGTCAATGTCATTGTCGACACCAATGCCAAAGCCTCCATTAAGCCGAGTGCTTCCATGATTGATTCCATTGCGACTGACCACGGTTTCAAGGGAGCCAATGTACTTGACGGCCACATTCCTTGCACTCAATTCGGACTCGGGAATGACCTGCATCTCCGCCCGCTGCAAGAGCAGCATGCCTGCTACGACGAGAAGCGCGATGCAGAGGTGCATCCGGTACTTATATAACCACTCGTAGACCTTTAATCCCTTCCTCCGCATATCCCTCCCAATGTCTGCTTCTAGCCGATCGCTGTTGCGTGCAAAGCCTAGGCGCGAGGTTCTTGCATTCACGTATGATTTCGTTCGGAATCTGCAACAGGTAAATCCAGGGCGAATTATGCAGCCCAACCATTGAGTTTCTAAATGTTTCGATGCAGTATTCCCTGGCGACAATATCGGCGTAAGAGGGAAAACAAACATGAAGAAAACTTTGATCGTGGTCGCGGCGTTGTCGCTTTGCACCATTGCTTCTGCCAAGGGGGCGGGGGCCATTCGAGCAGCCATTCCAGCAGCCACATGAGTTCCAGCACTACCCATTCCTCCGGTGGAAGCCACTCCACGAGTGGATACACCCAACTGGGCGGGCTCACCCAAGCATCGCTTGCTAACAAACTCGCCAAGGTTGCGCCCGTGGCAGCGGCTCCCGCTCCCGCGGCGCCAACTGGTGTGATCACCAAGATGTGACAGCGGCGCTCCCCTGGCTCGAGAAAAACGGCGGTTGGGGTGGCTTGCTAGTCGAGGTCTGGGAAAGTCGAAAATCGCCATCCGCCTTTGGGCTCGTACTTGCGTGGGTTCTCGAAGTATCTCGATAGTTCACGATGGTCTGTGATCTTCAGCTCCTCATAGCGCAGGTCCCACATGACGCGACCGATGTCCGACATCGCAGCTCGCTCTTGCGGCTTCTCCTTCATTGTCCACTCGAACAGCCGCGGCAAAATGAGACCGCCGGGCAGATCCATGGCAGCTAGCTCAGCCGCGCGTCGGCTCACCAAAGCACGCAGGCCACCGTTGTGCACCTCGCTGGCGTACTCACCCATGCTCGCAAAGCCCTCCAGCGGTCGCAGCATTAGTATCCGGTACAAGAGCAAACCTAGGCCCCAGCTTTCATAGCTGCCACCGAAATGAACGCTCCTTTGCCAAGGGCGAAATACCTCTGGGGGAAGACTCGTGAGTGCGCCTCCAATCATTCGCGGCGCATAGGCGAGCATCACGAAGTTGTGATCCGGTTCGTCATCGTAGTTGCCGGAGATGACTGGAAGTGCTTCACCCCAATCGAGCACCTTGACTCCCGCCTTGGCGTCGATCTGGCTGACGAGCGGCCCCATGTGCACAAGGCTCTCTGGTAGGAGCATGATGTTTCCAGGATGAAAGTCCCGGTGCTGATAGTTCCTCGTAGCTGTGGACATCGCGTAGGCGACTCGATGAAAGACACTGAGGCGCTCCAACGGAGTCAGTAGGTGCGCTCGTTCCAGCCAAGTTGACAGCAGCTCACCGCCGACCCATTCAGTGACAAGTGCAATGGTCTGAATGTCATCGAATTCTTCGAAGTGCAAGACCTTTGGCGCAACGTCGTCGAAAGGAAACTGCGTGATGTTTTCGAGGGCATCTCGTTCGGTCATGAACTTCGCTCTCTCACCTTCGCCTCGCGGGCAGATGAGATACTTCATGAAGACTCGGTGACCAGTCTCTGTATCAGTTCCGGAGAATGTGGCACCTCCAATAGAGCTGCCGATGGCGCGATCCGCCCGAAAGCGCCCACCCAGCGTTTTCACTCCCAGTTTCTTGATAAGTCTGGTGCCGTTGATTGAGGTAGGAGCAGCGGCCGCCGTCGAAATCGGGGGCTGGGCGGACGAGGGCAGTGGAGCTGTGCCGGGCATATCGCTCTAGTCAGAGGGTGGGGTGACGAAAGATCGTGGCTCTAACATCGCTACAAACAAGCATGATTTCGTTGTTTGAGCGAATCGCTGAGGCCAGGTCGTCGCACCTGAAATCAAGGCGCTTTAGCAGCATCGGAATCGCCTCGCCATAGGGCGAGTCCTGGAATTCACCATAGAGATCTTCGCATAGTGGACTCCAGCAGAAGCAATAGTCGGCTGTTGGACGCAGTACTCGGACTTCTCCAGTGTCTCGAGCATAGCTGCGAGCTACTTCGAGCGATCCGGTCGAAAAGATCGATCGCTGGCGGAATCGGACACCGAAGTGGGCTTCGAACCAGTCGTCGATCTCTACCTGCACATGTTGTGGCATGTTCACTGGGGCCCGGTTCTCTGGAGAGCTGAAGTGAAACGTCTGTTCGTGGGAGCGAGTCGGAAATCCACGCAGGAGACTGAAGCTCCGCGTGAGCTCTTCCCACTGGTCTGATGATTTCCAAATGGACATTTTGGTTGTGGTGCCCGCACGGAGTGGGCGTGTGTGGGGCTGGCTTGCGGGAGCCGGCACTGGTTAAAACGAATTTTTGAGATGGAACCCGACACGGGTTCGTATTCCACGCCCACATCCGAAAATCAAGAAGATAGGAGGACGATGTTGGGGCTAGCGGTCCAATGCGCCTCTCAGCGTCGTGTTGAGTTCCTCGAACGCGCGGATAACGGAGTCGAACACGAAGTCAAGCGCCTTTCCGTAACCTTGCCCGAGGCTACCCGTGTCGAACCCCATGGCTTGCAGCGGACCGACGTTTCCACCGAGCTCGTGCGCGTCGGCGATGCGCAGATCGTTGTTCAGAAATAGCGGCGCTAGCCGCTCGTTCTTGTGTTTCCATCCCGTGGACTCCTCGGCGCTCCGAAGGGCGGTGACAACCTTTTGCTCGCCCTCGAGGCCATCGAGGAGATTGAGCACTCCCTGAAGAAGCTTGGCGCTTGCCAGGCCGTCTACCTCCTTCGCAGGGCAACCGGCTGCTTTCAGCAGGCGCTTCAGATGCGCGGCGGAGATGCTTTGCCAGGTCTCGTGCAGAACCTTGCACCTGCTCAGAAAGGCTTGCTGCGACATCTCCAATGGGGCGACTTGCGCGAGGCGGCTCAGCTGGGGATATCGATGCCACCAGTTGGCCGTGATCTCGCCGCGAGAGAACTTCAGCACATCGTCGACATTCGCCGACACCCCGACCGTCGCTCCGAGTTGTACGAGGTTGTCGGCGAGGTCAAGCAATTGCTCGACGAGCCGCGCAGTCTTGGACGCGATGTGCTCCTCTGCGTGGTCCACTGCCTCGACTCGCCAAGGTGCCACTGCATGCCGGTGAGCGTGCAGGATTTCCCGGTCGGGCTTAGGTTTGTAGAGCTCGCGGATGGGAACTCGAATCAGGTTTCGTCCGATGCGCTCGCACCCAGAGAATTCCCACTGGCCACCGTAGGACGGGTTGCACGAGCCTCGCCGACCCGGCATGGAGTCGAAGTACTCGTTCTGCTCGTATCTCTCAAGAAACCGGTCGTCCAGGTAGACGATGCTTCCATGCAGCTGAGCGTTCGCCCAAGCATGCGTCACCGGATTATCGATTCCGGGCCAGGCGAGCCCGTCAGCCCCTCGCTCGGGAGTTTGCTCACAGCTTAGGGCGACAACTGTCGCCCAGACCTGGAGGAGGAGACGCCCCTCGTTTTCACGCAGATCAATCTGATACCAACCGACTTCAGGCTCCGCGAGGAAGTGGTCCTGGCCGTTCATGAGCTCGCGCAGCTCGGGGCTGTCGGCAAGGCTCGCCTGATAGTAGAACGCGCGCGCGCCTACAGCACCGCGCATCCAGAGGTACCTTCTGAGGTACTCGTTGCGCATGCTCCAGTTGACGTTTCTCGATGACTCGAAGTGGTACTGGGCAGAGATCTCACCCTGCGCGACTTCGAAAACCGGCAGGCTGAGATCGTCGTAGACAAGGCGCTGCTGTTCGTTGCCCACGCACCGAGCGCTGAGGCCGAGCGCCATCCAGACCTTTTCGGCCAAGTTGAAACTGAACCTGGAGCCGTCGCCCCAGGCGGCCACAATGTAGTCGTAGCTTGAAACAGAAGGGTCGAACTTGTTCGAGGAACCCTTGGCACCTACGAGAGGTACGGAGCTGGCCACAAGACCTTCGCCAGCTTCATTCAGCACGCTGAGCCCTTCGGCCTTATCCTCCGGCACCACGGCGGTGAGCATGTGCACGCATTCCAGAGCAAGCTTCGGAGTTTCTTCCTCGAACCACGATGCCACCTCGACGGGTTGATCTGGGTCGAAGCCGATTGGATGTAGAAGGGCCCGAAGCTTGGCCGGAAGTAGCCGCGAGGGGATCGGAAATTCGGCGAGATAGTTGATTGGCATTCGAGATGTCGCTAAATGGTCGGCGTCCTCGACTAGGAATTGGAGTTTTCGACGACGTCATCGGGCGCGTCATCGTCTGCCGTCGGTGTGCCGAGCAATGGCGTCGTGATTTCGAAATCCGACGGGTTGCGAGTCGAGAGTTGGGACGAGGGTGGAATGGCCAGACGCCGAGGTGGCCGCTTGGCGACGCGTTCGATCTCACTCAGGGGGTGTGCCTGGAAATGCTGGCGGAACGTCTTCTTGAGGGCGGTACTGTTAGTGCCAGCAACCAAGCGCCCCAGTTCGTCACTTTCGACAACCCGAAAGTCGTAGCGCCTCACGCGCGCCGCTTCGTCCGCGATTAGCCCGCGGGCCCGCTCCGACAGTACGCCGCTGGTCCAGTACTCGAAGACTTGCCGGCACTCGCGCCACTGCCAAGTGGCCTGAGGTGAACGTCGCATCACTGGGATGCGCTCTTTTAGCCAGACCTCGACCATTTCGTCAGGGACGGTGCCGCCGGGCTTGTAGCCCTTGCACTCGATGAATCGGACGGACTGGTTGGCGTGATAGACCAGAACGTCGACCTCGGCCTGGCCGCCGGCTTCATCTTTGAGAATCTCGTTGAGTTCGATTGACGTGTGCGGGTCACGCTGACGTACTAGATCGGCGACGATGTACTCGAATAGAGCGCCTCGCAGGTTGGTGGCAGCGCCCTCGATGTGGCTGAGCTTGTCGAAGATAGCCGCGACCCTATCGAACGAGTCCGTGCGTAGGTATGCGTCCTTGAGGATGTCGGTCAGCTCTCGAAGAGCCTTGGCGACCTCGAGCCCAAACAGGCTCGTCGTGGTCGCCGGAACGACACCGTTCTCCCTCGCAAGCGCGAAGGCCTCCGGCGTGTAGCCATCCGCTACAAAGATCTGCATGCAGCGGCCCACCTTCGCAAGCGCCCGCAGCGAGGTGCATTTATTGATGAACGGCTGGAGCTCGTGTGCGGCGACGTTGATCCCGAGCAATACGTCGCAGACGAGATAACCGGGCTTTTTCTTGTTGGCGGCCTTGTCCCACTGCGTGAGCGGGCCAAGGTAGGAGGCTCCGGTCAGATCCCAGTTGAAGGTGCCCACCCGCGGCTGACCATCGTCCGTGTCACGGAGTGCCACGGTGTTGTAGCTCACGAGTGCCAGGTTCCGAGCCCAGTCCTTGACGGCGCTGAGTAGCACAGCTTCTGTGTTCAGGCGTGCGCGCAGACGGTTGAGCTCCCACGGCGTTGCCTCGACAGTCTGAGCAAGCTCGATGCATTCACCAATCCCCGTGGCGTCGAAGCACTTCACCAATTGCGCACTCTTGAGGCGGTCAAGGACGCCTTGGGCTGGGATGTGGCCCTTCTGGGCCATGGGGGCGCCACACGCAATAAGGAAGTGCCTGACCGGCATGACGCCGCCGCGTGCCATGAGAGCGGCAAGACCGCCGCCGTATGACGCGCTGTGCTGTAGAAGGCGCTTGACGAGCTCGTGCCAGAACTCTGGCGAGGCGTAGTCGCTCTGCAGGTAGACGAAGCGCGCCCCTCGAGGGAACACAAGGTGGGCGAGCTTCTTGATCTCCGTTGAGCGCGAAACGCGCTGCCGGGCCGTCGCTGGCGCCACACCGTCCTTGACCAAAGCGGCGACAAGCTCCGTGCTCAAGCATGGTCGGATGGTCTGGAGCAGGCGAGTAAGCGAGTCAGCCATGGGATGCGAGCGCCATCGATGTCACACTGCGCTATTTATAACACGTATATACGTGGCCAACCGTAAGACTCGAATACCAGCGAGAGTCCATCGGAAAATGGGGTCTGGCGGGGTGGTTGAGTGGCCTACTCCGCCAATAGTGTCACAGTGGTGGTTTTTTGGGGTCGACTGGGCAGGCCCGGAAATGCGTCTGCTCGATCTCGGCAGGACAGCTCACGTCATGCGCATGCGAACCTGAGCCTAAGGGGCCTGCCGCCGCTTGGAACGCAGCGTCCTTTTCGATGCAGAGTGTCGCCAGCGCGCGCACAAAAGGGGTTGGCGCCAACCGTTAAATTCCCAAATTCCCTCCGTTTCGAAAGTCCGGTTTGGGCGTCGAGATCGAGCATGCGAATTTCGCATCTGGGCCCAAATGCGACGCTCCCGCTTGTCTAAAGCTGACATTGGCCGAAATTGGAATTTATTCATTTCATTAAATTCACTCCCGTTTCGGCGCCCTGCCGACGTTGCTTCACGAGCGCTGGGGGGACTTGCTGCTATTTAAGCCCGAGCTTCGACAGGTTTTCAGGGAAGTCACGTCAATCCATGGTCGAAACCAGAGACGGCCTGTCTGGTTGCATCAGTCGACCATCTCGTTGGAGTTGCGTGTAGTCCACTACGGTGGCCATAAACTAGGCTTGAAATGTCGATGAATTGCCGGAGCCGAGTCGACCGGCCTCAGCGCCTGCGACTCAACTGTAAAAGTGCTGGATTAACTTCCGGGGATAGGCATCAGACTGATGCCAGGCTCTCGGCCGCATGATGTGATGGGCGCCGAGTCTGACAAACGTCCGTTATCGACATAAGGAGGAGCAGGGGCGCCGCACTTAGGGCACTCCCATGCGCTGCCGTCGAAAATGTGCCCGCAAGTCTTGCATGTGATCCTTACACCCGATTGATGATGGTGTCTCCAGAGTCGTTTCTCCGCAAATCGCTCCATCTCTCGTGCCAGCAAAAGACGTGCGCTTCTCACGGTAAAACGACGGTAAAGCCCCATTTCGATCACAGCTAAGCGCTTAACCACGCGGGTTCGGGCGGCTCGTTGATGATTGAGTGCTTCATGCATCTTGTCCGCCCCTGCTCGCAAACGGCTTGGCAGCCAACACAAAGATGAAGGCTAGGGCGTTCTAGAATTCCTAATCCACGACAGCGCTCGCTGCAGATCCGCTGCGACCAGTCGTGACAACTCAACCTCCTGCGATCCTCACGCGAAGTCCGGTAATGAGCAGATCGAGGCCTAGGTCAAATCGCGCATCAAAATCCGGGTTAAACAAATCACCCATAGCCGCTAAGGCATGGGGATAGCTGTGGGCCGCCAGCGCCTCGAACGAACCTCGATGACTCTCGATGTTCAAGGGCTCTGCGTCCGGACGAACCAGCGGTTGCTCTTCCATCACGAAACCCATCACGTAGTACAGGATGCTGAAGGCCCCCCAAGACGCCAAGCGAGTGGAGGCCCCAGCCTCGCGCAAAGGGCCTATCAAGGCCTCGGCAACGCGGAGGGTGTTGCCGGTGGTGACATAGGTGCCTGCGTATACGCGCGCACCGTCACGTCGCTTGAGCAGCGCGCGGCGGATCTCATGCGCGGTCATGCTGACCGCAATGCACCATGTAGTCGAAGTGGAGGGTTCGGCCAGATGCTTGTGTGCAACCCCTTCCATCAAAGCGTCCGCTATGCCATCCATCAAGGCCTGCTTATTGGTGAAGTGCCAATACAGCGACGCCGCTTTGATTTCCAGTTCCTGGGCAAGACGGCGCATCGTCAGACCCTCTATGCCTACCTCGTCCAGCAGGCTCAAAGCAGTGGCAATTACTGCTTCACGTTGAATTTTCATGCATTTCCCATTTGACAGACTAACGGCGTTAGATTAGCATAAAGCTCATGACTAACACCGTTAGATTGGAATGTGAATGAAAAATGACAATGTGGATGTGATCGTGGTGGGCGCAGGCCCTGTGGGCTTGACTCTGGCATGCGAGTTGCGGCTGGCAGGCCTGCGCGTCACCGTACTGGAGCGCCGTGCCAAGCCGGTGGCGCAGTCGCGCGCTTTGACCATGCACGGTAGGACGGTGGAGATGCTGGCCCAGCGCGGCGTGGCCGACCGCTTTCTAGCGGCCGGCATGAAAATTCCAACCGGGCACTTTGCAGGTCTCGGCACCCGCCTCGACTTTTCGGTCATCGACACGGCCTTCCCCTTCACCCTTTTCATCCCACAGAGCGTGACCGAGCAACTGCTAGAGGCATGGGCACATGAACTGGGCGTTGACGTGCGCAGAAATGCCACTGTGGAGCGCATCGCCGAAGTGGCCGATGGCGTCTCCGTGTTGGGGCAACAAAGCGGCACGCCTTTCGATATTTCTGGCAGCTACGTGGTCGGTGCAGACGGCGCGCGCAGTCTGGTTCGCCAGCACGCTGGCATCGCGTACGACGGCCTGCCCGCCAAGAAGACAGTAATGCTGGGCGACGTTCGTCTGAGCGCGCCACCGTCTACGCCGGGACTCAGCGTGGGCAACATGGTGGGCGGCTTGATGGTGGTTCCTCTGGGTGGCGGCTTGTACCGGGTTATCGTCATTGATGCCGACCGGATGGACGTGCCTTTGACCAGGCCCGTCACGCTCGAAGAGTTGTCTGATTCAACCCGCCGAGTGGCGGGACAGGACTTCGGTCTACATGCGCCGGAGTGGCTGTCGCGCTTCTCGAACGAAACCCGTTTGGCGAGTGCCTACCGTAAAGATCGCATGCTGCTGGTTGGTGATGCTGCACACATCCACCTTCCCGCTGGCGGCCAAGGCATGAACGTGGGCATGCAGGACGCGATGAACCTGGGCTGGAAGCTGGCGGGCGTGGTGAACGGCCGCGCGCCCGAGTCGCTGCTCGAAAGCTACCACCAGGAGCGTCATGCAGTGGGTGCCGCGTTGTACCAGAACACCTTGGCGCAGAGCGCGCTCATGATGAATTCGTTCGATGCCCCAGGACAGGCGCTGCGGGAGATGTTCAGCGAGCTGATGAAAATCCCCGCACTCAATGCAGCGCTCGCGCATGATTTGTCCGGCTACGGAGTTCGATACCCTGCCCCGCTCGCCGCTGTTCCGCAGGGATGGGCGCTGCTGCCCGACTGGACGGGGCGGCGGCTGTCTGACTGGCAGTTGCAACTGGATGAGGGTGGCCGAGCCTCGCTGTTCAGTTTTCTGCGCAGTGGCCTTTGGCTGCTGCTACAACTCACGAACTCCGAGGAAGGCAAGGATGGCAACTACACGCCTCAGCTTGACGCGCGATGGGTCGCTACGGTCAAAGCTGTTCCCGCGGATCGCCAGGCAACACTGGCAGGCGTGCATGCCTTGCTCATACGTCCAGACGGCTATGTGGATCACGCCGTCGCACATCAGGAGGTACGCGTGACAACCACGGTCAAGCCGAATCTGGATGCACTGCATACGGCATGACTCATCGGCCAGTAGTCTATGGGGAGTTCATCAGCGGCACCTATCGCCGCAACAACCTGTACTTGCCTTGTGTTCTCGAGCAGACCAGGGACGGGCCGACCGGTGTCGGCTGGGAAGAGTCAACGCGGGCTCGAACTTAAGCATGTAAATTCTGGGCGTTCCGCCTTTCTTGGCCTGCCGGATTGACTCTGACCCGCAGCGCGATCAGGAGCGCCGCGAGCAGCATCAAGATACCAGCCGCGACGAACACCCCCGCGATGCCGCTGACGCTGAACATCGCGCCCCCCGCCGCTGCACCGGCGGCAATTGCCGACTGTACCGACGCCACCACCATGCCCCCGGCGCTTTCCGCTTGATCCGGGACGGCCTGAGCAACCCAGTTCGACCACGCCACAGGCACAGCGCCGAAGGCCAAGCCCCAAAGCGCTAACAGCAACGCCTGCCCGGCCACCGTAGCGGGCAGTCCCACCAGGGCCAGCGCAGCCACGCCGACCAGCGCAGGCATCAGTACGAGCGTAACCCGCACACTGCGGTGCAGCATCCAGCCGGCCAGCAAAGTGCCAGCGAAGTTCGCCACGCCAAAGCCCAACAGCATCAACGCCAGCCCATCTGGCCCGATGCCGGTAGTGCTTTCCAGGAACGGTCGGATATAGGTGAAAAGCGCGAAGTGCCCGGTATGCACCAGCACGCAGCCCAGCATGCCCACGCCGATGCCCGGGCGCAGTAGCACCTCCAGTACGGTCCGCAGACGTGCGGTCTTGGTGGGTGCGAGCCGCGGCAACGTGAACCACTGGAAGGCTAGCGTCACCATTCCGACCGCGGCCGCCGCGAGGAAAGCGCTGCGCCAGCCGTAGCGCCCTCCCAGGTAGCTGCCGAGCGGCACCGCCACGACGGTCCCCACCGCGATGCCGCTGAAGATGATCGACAAGGCGCGTGGCAGCAGCGCCGTCGGCACCAGGCGCATCGCTACCGCGGCCGCCATGCTCCAGAAGCCGCCTAGCGCGATGCCTAGAAGGATCCGCATCAGCAGCAGCACCGCGAGGCTCGACGAAGCTGCCACCAGCAGGTTAGAACCGACCATCAGCGCCGAGAAGCCCAGCAGCACGACTCGTCGGTCGAGCGCCCGCGTCAGACCCGGCACCAGCAGGCCAGCGAACAGGGCTACGACGGCCGTCACGGTTACCGCCTGCCCCGCCAAGGCTTCTGAGACACCAAGGTCGGCCGCCATTGGGGTCAGCAGGCTGGCTGGAAGGTACTCCGCCGTAAGCAGTCCGAAAACACCCATTGCCAACGAGAGCACCGCCGTCCAGGCTGGCTCGGCAGGAGCGCCGCTGGGCGCGTACTTTGGGCCGGAAAGCCGCGCGGGATCGCAAACAGCATCATTCATCACACGTCCTTGAAAGCATTGAAGTGGCGACTGTAGGCGCGAACTTCAGGATGATCTATGATGGGTTATCTTGAATTTTTGATCCAAACACCTGAAATCCAGTGCCGCCACCTTTCGCACTTTCTTCCGGCCTAATCAGCGAACTGCTGACGGGCATGCGCCTGCGCGGCGTGCAGTACCGACGGGTGCAGACTGGTCCGACGTTCGGCATCGGTTTCGCAGCCCGTCCTGGGCATGCATACTTCCACTACCTCGCGGTCGGGTCCGCCATCCTGCGTACCGAAGACGGCACGCTGCACGCGCTCTCGGCCGGCAATGTCGTTTTGCTACCGCAGGGCGGGGCGCACCAGCTCCTGTCGAGCCCGGACGCGTCCGTGCAGGACATCGGCAGCTTCGCCGCGCCGCCGCTCGGCGACGGCGTCTACGAAGTGGATGACTGCCCCAGCACCAGCCCCCTGCCCAGCGCAATCTTCTTCTACGGCTGCCTAGAGTTCGACCTCGGAGGCATGCAGGCCCTCGGCCGGCTGACGCCGGGGCTGATGCTGGTGGATGCCACGGGCGAGCGTTACCCCGGCCTGCCGTCGATCCTCGCTTCAATGAAGGGCGAGATCTGCTCCGGGCGTGTCGGCTTCGCCGGCATCCTGGCGCGGCTGGCCGAGGTGGCAGCGGCAATGATCGTGCGCGGCTGGGTGGAGTGCGGTTGCGACAACGCCGCGGGCCTAGTCACAGCGCTGCAGGACCCACGGCTGGCGCACGCCATTCTTGCTCTGCACAGGCAGCCGGGGCGCGACTGGACGGTGGCAGAACTGGCCGCACAGTGCCATATCTCGCGCTCCGTGTTCGCGGAGCGCTTCCAGGCCACGATCGGCATGCCGCCGCTGCGCTACGCGACCGACCTGCGCATGCGACTGGCCAGCCAGTGGTTGACGCAGGACCGGCTGTCGATCGACGCGGTGGCAGAGCAGCTGGGCTACACATCGCAGGCCGCCTTCAGCCGCGCTTTCAAGCGGGTCATTGGCAATCCGCCAGGGCAGACGCGGCGACTTCGAACAGCAACGGAACAATGAGGCGGGTGACTTTAGCTACAACTTTTATGAGTACGGCTATGGCAGATTGGGCCAGTCGGACAAATTTTCATTTAACCCCCGAGAGATTTGCCTTTATTCTCAAATAGCGTTGACGATTACAGCAAAATCGGCTGCCAATGAACTTTACGACCTAATAATTCATTACTCAAAGAGAACCGAGATTTAAAGATAACCCTTCGCTCAAGCAGATCCACCTACGGCATTCGGCTTACCTAGCCCCTTAGGCGGCCGAGAACAGAACTATCCACTTCGGGAGTGATTTTGGAACCAATCACAACACATCTGCACGTCGAATGGGATGGCCCACATTCGTACGACGCTGCCAAGCGACTCAAAGATGAGTTTATTGACTACGGTGTCTACCAAGTTTATGGCGCGCATCCAGTTTATGGATCGGATGTACTGCTCTATATAGGAAAAGCGGACAAGCAGACGTTTGGCGTACGCCTTTCCCAGGAAGGCTGGAACTTCCACAATCAAGACTCAACGCGAGTGTGTTTCTACGTCGGCCGCATCTCAGGATATAACAAGACGCCAAGAGACTCTGTTTGGACAAAGCACATAACGCTTGTCGAAAGACTGCTGATCTATTCTCACTGGCCTGCAGGAAACTCCTCTGGACTCAACGTGGGGTTCGGAAAAGAGCTGTATGGGGTGCATGTTTTAAACTGGGGAAAGTACCGCGATCTGCTGCCGGAGGTATCGGGATCAAGATATTCTGACCAGTTCTACGAAGACAAAAACTACAAGCCATACGGCGAGTCGCGGCGCCCGGTCGTCTAAAACCTCGCTCAAGCATTAGGTTCTCATTGGATTTGCAAACCCAGAGCCATGCATGCCCGTGAAAACCGTAGATTCAGTGAGAACGGATCGAGGTGCCATTCCCATAGACCGCTAAAAACCTACCGCATAGGGGCTTCGGCTGCGATTTGGCGCCCGATGAAGCGATGAAAAAAGGCCCGTCAAGCGGGCCTCTCATTCTGGAAGCTTCCCTTACCGGTTGCGGTGGTACTCCGCGAAGTCTGCGTGGTCCTGGGCCTCCTCCGCATCCAGGGTGAACTCGTCACGATGCTCTCGGCAAAGCCCGTTTGGGTACATCTCGCTCGAAGGGTACAGGCGATCGGGCCCACAGCAGTGGCATGTACTGAACTCGCCTCGGTTGACCGCGACGGAGCTTCCAAAGCCAATCAGCACGTCGTCGGTGTCGTACACCGGCAGGTTGTCGATGGATTTCACACCGGTTGACATGCACGCTGGCGCTAAACCCGTCTGAATGCCCCGGGCGAGCCACAAGGCATCCTTGACATCAAGACCAGCACGGCTACCAACCTTGGCGATGGCTCGCTCAAGGGAAGGCACATTCGGCTCAATGTGATGCGGAAATTGTTCGTCCGGAGAGGGAACGCCGTCCACAGGAACCTCAATCATCATGGTCTTCGGCGCACCATGCGCAGGCATAAATACCAGCGACTCGATTAAATGAGTCTCCTTGTAGCCACCGGTGGACTTGAAGCCGAAATATCCGGCGATCAGTTCATGTGCAGTTGCTGAGCGAAGCTTGTGGCCATGCTGCTCGGCAACATGACGAAGATGGAATGCCGCCTCGCGGACGTAGTCGGGGGTTGTTTCGTTCGACATGATTTTTCCTTACAGGGGCCACGCGCATTACGCCCCTGATAGGTCCAGTCGGACGTTGGGGGAATCAGAGTCGGAAAAAGTAGAACCAGGCTTTTTTCGGAGCGCGAGAACCGAGGCGGCCGCCTGCCTTCATTATGATGGAAATCGCGCTGCACCGTGACGCGTGTTCGCATTGCCGTTTGCAAGTAGCGAGAATCTTTGCAAGATCAATGAGAACCTACCCAAGCGGCGACCCACTGCGGTGAACACCGCTTGGCCGCTCCAGGCATTGGAGTAAATAGACTTTCGCGGCTAAGCGGTGTCGCCTCCACGGGCGCCTTAGTTCGAGCGTTGAGCTTCGTTTCCGCTAGCCGCTACCGACTGCTTTTGGCCGAACGCGGTCATCGCAGCGCCTAGGGCATCGCATCGCTTACAGAGCGTCGAGCCACCCATGCGCGTCCATATGACCTATGAACGCGGCAAGCGAGGCTCCGTCCACCTCAAGCTCGGCACGGTGACCTCCCTTTCGATGAGGCTCGATGGTGAAAACTGAGACGAGCCCCGGTGCGCTCTTCAACGCTGTAACGAGGGCCTCCCTCTCTGCATCACCAGAGGGGAAGGGATGTTGCTTGTGCAGGTAGCGAGGTCCAATTCTCATCACAGCGTCCGCTTCTGGCCGAATTCTGTTCCCTACGCCAAACGGAAGAACGGACAGCCGTACTCTCAACATCGCTCCGGACTTGAGTCATTTGCGACTTCTGTTAGGACCTAGAGAACTTGAATTCTCGTTTAATCTTATTCTCAAACAACGTTGACGATTACAGTTGCTGCACAGTAAGACCATCAAAAACACAGACTGCAAGTCACTTTCAGGAGAAAATCGTGTCCAGAATAACCCGCATCGCCCAGCTTACCCTGCAGGTTTTGCAGTCTAAATTACGTTAGCCGCTACAGGCAATCGTCTCCCGGTCTTACTTCCATGACGCATTCAGATCATTCCGGTATCCAGCTTGCCGATTGGCAATTATCATTTGTCGAGCAGTTCATCTCGGATGGCAAACGGCGCACACGCTTGGTTGCCAGCAACGGAATGGGGAAAACGACAGTTGCTCGGTACGCAGCCCGTGAGGTGCTACGACGACAGGGAAATGATTACGCACTCGTTATTAGCCATCACGGCGCTCTCGCAGAATATTGGCGCCGTCGGACTGGAAACGACGATTTAAACTGGGGAACCTCTGCTGATGATCTTCAGACTAGAAAGGCAACTGGACTTTCTGTGTCTTCCCACAATTTGCATACTTCCGATCTCGGTCGTGACATTTTGGAGGTGGGCAAGGATGCAAGCTTTCTTGTCATTGTTGACGAAGCACATGACGCATATCCCCCCTTAGAGGAATATGTTGGCCGTCTGCTTGCTGCAAATAAGCGTTCTCGGTCACTGGCTCTGTTTACGCCGTATCAAGCAATCAAAGTTGGCGGATGGGGTACCGAAGTTGATGCGGAGTACTTTTTTCAATCTGACGTAATTGCGCTTCCAGAATCTCAGGTAGAAGTAGCTCGGTTATCGCCAAGCCACTCAGTTCTTCAGTCTTTGCTCTTGCGCCCTGGCAGCCTAGATGAATTGCACTGGAGACAATTCGAGAAACTCATTGCCGAGCTATTAGAGGCAGATGGCTACACGGTTGAACTCATGCAAGGAACCAAAGACGGTGGCGTTGACGTAGTCGCGGTAAAGGATCACGGGCCGCTCGGCCCATTTAAGACACTCTGGCAGGCGAAGAAGAAGAATCCCGGAAACAAGGTTGGACTGTCGGTGGTTCGGGAGTTAGCGGATACTCGAAATGAGTTTGGTGCATCCAAGGCTTTCATCGTCACCAGCACCTATCTAACACGCGGTGCCATTCAAAGAATCCAAAGGGATTGCTATCAGTTGGGTAAGCTCGACCGAGATGATCTGAATAAATGGATAAGTCAGGTGCTTCATGGCACACGCGGCTAGCACAGCGTTCGAGCGGAGCTGCGCAAACAGCCGCGCAGCCCGCTGAACTCTACGTTAAGCATCAATGATCACAACAGTCCGCGTGATCCTTGGAACCATTCTCTTCGCGCTGTTACTGCCATTCACCCTACTCTATTCACGAATTCGAATGATGAACCCTCGAGAATACGGTGTCAATCAGAAAGACCGGGAGTTTGAAACTGTACGAAAATTCGGCATCGCCAATGCTTCGCGAGTTCGGTCAATGCTTGCTTCAAGAACTGCGCGCGCCTAGCGATAAGGTACTTGGCGCAATTGTCTTTCTCGCAAACCAGGCATCGGAAATTGGGCACCTTGTCTCGCTGACCAACAGTGATCCCGAAGCACAATTGAACGCAGCCACCGTTAAAGATGAAAGAGCCAGGTAGCTCGGTTTCCTGCTTCTCCAATTGGCACTTTTCAGTGCCGCTGAAGCGCCTGCCTAAGTCGAACGTCCAGCGTCCGCTTTCTCCGACGGCCACCGACTGGTATCGGCCGTATGAGGAACTACCCAGCGACGTACATCGAGGTTTCTGGTAGCTCGCCGGCCTTCCAATGCGCGAAGACCTTCTGAGCTGCACGGTCAGCGACCCGACGCTGGCCATCACCGGGCATCGGCTCAAGTAAATCGAACTTCCCAGTCTTCTTGACAAGCTTCAGCCGCCCGGAGACGGCTTCGGCCTGTTCGTTGCGGTTCGGCCCGACGGCACGGTAGAGATTGCTACTGAACTGGTAGACACACTCGCGGTCGTCGTCGGAAACGCGACGCAGACTGATGCACATCCAGTCGAGATACCCACCGGAATCAGGCGTTGATGGCGATGGCTCTGCGGGCATGTTTCTGACGACCACAGGGGTCGCATGGGTTGCTAGAGGGGACTGCTCGGGCTGAATCGAGCCACAGCGAGGAACGTCCGTTCCTGGCCGAATTCTGCCTCATACGGCAAGCGGATAAGCGTCAAGAGCGCACCATGGTTGGACTTGGCACCGTCGTCCCTGAGTTGAGTCCTTTGCGACTGACCGTTGAGCGTGAGTGCTTCAAACTCTCATTTAGCTCCCGAAATTTGCATCTATTCTCAAATAGCGTTGACGATTACAGGCGGCTCACCCCCACGGCCCGGCGAGATCTCGCTCGCCCACCATGGCGTCCTTTTTCTCGATGAATTTCCGGAGTACGCCCGCAGTGCGCTGGAAGCCCTGCGCGAGCCGCTGGAGACCGGCCGCATCACCATCGCCCGTGCGGCACAGCGGGCCGAATACCCTGCCCGCTTCCAGCTGGTGGCCGCGATGAACCCCTGCCCTTGCGGCTTTCTCGGCTCCGGCCAGCGCACCTGCCGCTGCACGCCCGACCAGGTGGCACGCTACCAGGGCAAGCTCAGCGGCCCGTTGCTGGACCGCATCGATCTGCATGTGGAAGTGCCCACGCTGCCCCCGGGCGAACTGCTGCAGGCGCCGCCCGGCGAGGCCACGGCGGCGGTGCGCGAGCGCGTGGTGCAGGCCCGGCAACGGGCCATCGACCGCCAGGGCCTGCCCAACCAGGCCCTGCAGGGCCAGCAGATCGACACCCACCTGGCGCTGGACGATGCGGCCGCTCGCTTTCTGCAGGCCGCCGCGACCCGGCTGGCCTGGTCGGCCCGCAGCACGCACCGCGCGCTGAAGGTGGCCCGCACGATCGCGGACCTGGCGGGCAGCGCGGCCATCGCCCCGGCGCACGTGGCCGAGGCCGTGCAGTACCGGCGGGTGCTGCACCGCGGCGCGGCTTGACCTGAGGCTTACAGGAACATGCCGCCGGACGCCTCGATGCGCTGCGCGTTGACCCAGCGGCTGCCGGGCAGCAGCAGCGAGGCGATCACGCCGCCGATGTCGTCCGGCTGGCCGACCCGGCCCAGCGCGGTCTGGGACGCGATGAAGGCGTTCATCTGCGCGTTGTCGCGCACCGCTCCGCCGCCGAAGTCCGTCTCGATGGCACCCGGGGCGACCACGTTCACGGCGATGCCGCGCGGGCCCAGCTCCTTGGCCAGATAGCGGGTCAGCACCTCCACGGCGCCCTTCATGGCCGCATAGGCGGCGAACCCCGGCAGCGCGAAGCGGGCCAGGCCGGTGGACACATTGACGATGCGCCCCCCGTCGTTCATGAGCGGCAACAGCTTTTGCGTGAGGAAGAACACGCCCTTGAAATGGATGTCGACGAGCTGGTCGAACTGCGCCTCGGTCGTCTCCATGAAGCCGGCATGGATGCCGATGCCCGCGTTGTTCACCAGGAAGTCGAAGCGCTCGCGTTGCCAGCGGCCCGACAGCACCTCGCGCACCTGGGCGGCGAACGCGGCGAAGCCGGCGCTCTGCGAGACGTCGAGCGGCAGGGCCACGGCGCGCCGGCCCAGGCGTTCGATCTCAGCCACGGTAGCCTCGGCTTCGGCCGCCTGGCTGCGGTAGGTCAGGATCACGTCGATGCCCTGCCGGGCGATGTGCAGCGCGGCATTGCGGCCCAGGCCGCGGCTGCCGCCGGTGACCAAGGCGATGGGCGCTCCGGCTTCCGGCGAGGACGCGGTGGAGGATGGGGAGGGAAGAGAAGCGGTCATGGCAGGCCTTTCAGTGGGATGGCAACGGAATGCTTGGCAGTCTATTGAGCAGACACCCTCCCATAAATCGGCAAAAATTGATCAGTTTGTTCACCCCATAAAGACAATGAACCCCCTCGACCGCATGCTGGTGTTCGTCCGCGTGGCGGAGCTGTCCAGCTTCACCCAGGCCGCCGATGCGCTCGGCATCCCGAAAGCCGCCGCGTCGGTGGCGGTTCAGCAGCTCGAAAGCCAGCTCGGCACCCGGGTGCTGCACCGGACCACGCGGCGGGTGCAACTCACGCAGGACGGCCAGGCCTACTACGAGCGCTGCAAGGACCTGCTGGCCGATGTGGACGAGCTGCAGTCCATGTTCCAGCAGCCCGGGGGCGAAGCGCTGCGGGGGCGGGTGCGCATCGACATGTCCACCGGCATCGCGCGCCGCGTGGTCCTGCCGCAGCTGCCCGAGCTGCTGCAGCGCCACCCGCGCCTGGAGATCGAGATCAGCAGCACCGACCGCCGCGTGGACCTGGTGCGCGAGGGCTTCGATTGCGTGGTGCGCGTGGGCACGGTGTCGGAGCCGGGCCTGGTGGCGCGGCCGCTCGGGCAGTTGCGCATGGTCAATTGCGCCAGCCCGGGCTATGTGGCGCGGGCCGGGCAGCCGCAATCCGTGCAGGACCTGGCGCATCACCACCTGATCCACTACGTGACCACGCTGGGCGCGAGGTCCGGCGGGTTCGAGTACCTGCGCGAGGGCGAAACCGTGCGCCAGCCGATGGCCGGCCCCATCACCGTCAACGGGGCCGAGGCGTACCAGGCCGCCTGCCTGGCGGGGCTGGGCATCGTGCAGGCGCCGCTGATCGGGGTGCATGCGCACCTGGAGCGCGGCACGCTGGTGCAGGTGCTGCCCGACCACCCGGCCCCGCCGATGGCCTTGACCCTGCTCTACGCCCACCGCCGCCACCTGCCCCGCCGCGTGCGCGTGGTGATGGACTGGATGGCGCAGGTGATCGAGGCGCACGTAGCGCGCATCGATGCGTTTGCCTGAGCCCGCGTCAGGGGCTGGGGGCGAGGGCAGCGCGCGGCCTGCCCGGCGCCATGCCGTCCATCAGAAACCCAAGGCAGGCGTCCACATGCCGCCGGTACCCGGCCGGATCGGTCTCCTCCACCGGCTCGGCCAGCACGCTGCGCCCGACCGCATGCAGGCAGCGTGCCGCCAGGGCCGGCTCCAGCCCCTCGCGCAAGTGGCCCCGGCGCGCCGCCACGGCCAGCGCGGACTCCAGGTGGCGAACGGCCGCCGCCTGGGCCACCGCCGCGCGCGGTCGCAGGCCCTCCCACCCCTCTGCCTCACCGGCTTCGCGCAGCACCCATTGCACCAGCGGCCATTGCACCGGGTCTTCACGGCACTCGCCGATCTGGCGGGCCAGGCAGCGGTGCAGGAGCGACAGGGGCTGCGCCGCGCTCTGGTAGGCATCGAGGCGGGCACCGATGTCCAGCGGCCACCGCAGGCGGCCGAGCAGCTCCTGCAGCAGCGCGGTCTTGTCCGCGAAGTGCCAGTAGATCGCGCCGCGGGACACCCCCGCCTGCCGCGCCACCTCGCCCAGCCCGGCGCCTTGCACCCCATGCCGGGCGAGGGCCTGCAACGCCGCGCTGACGATGCGCGCCCGCGTCAGCTCCGCTTCGGTCTTGGTGTGCTTGGCCACGGTGGCAGGCGCTCAGGCCCCGTCAGGTGCCCGGCGGGCATCAGGGTTTCGCGGTGCCGACGGCGGCCACCGGTGTTCCGGTCGATTCCACCCACCCGCCGCCGAGCGTCTTGTAGAGCGTGACGAGGTTGGTGTAGCGCGACAGCCGCGTGCCGATCAGGTTCTGCTGCGCGGTGTAGAGCGAGCGCTGCGAGTCCAGCACGGTCAGGTAGCTGTCCACCCCGCGCTTGAAACGCGCATCCGACAGGCGGTAGCTGTCAGCCGTGGCGTCCACCAGCGACTGCTGTGCCTCCAGCTGGCGGCCCAGCGTGCTGCGCTGGGCCAGCGCATCGGACACCTCTCGGAACGCGGTCTGGATCGCCTTCTCGTACTGGGCCACGTCGATGTCGCGGTCGGTCCGGGCGATGTCCAGATTGGCCTGGTTGGCGCCGCCGTCGAAGATCGGCAGCGAGACCTGCGGCGCGAACGTCCAGCTGCCCGAGCCACCCTTGAACAAGCCCGACAGGTCCGCGCTGGAGGTACCGGCCGACGCCGTCAGGCTGATGCGCGGGTAGAAGGCGGCGCGGGCTGCACCGATGCTGGCGTTGGCGGCCCGCAAGGTGCGCTCGGCCTGCAGGATGTCCGGGCGGCGCTGCAGCAGGTCCGACGGCAGCCCCGGCGGAACCTGGGCCAGCGGGTTCGACGCCGCGCTGGCATCGCTGGGCAGGGCCTGCGGCAGCCACTCGGGCGGCACGTCGGCGCCCACCAGCAGCACCAGGGCATTGCGGTCCTGGGCCACCTGGGCGGTGTAGCGCTCCACATCCACCCGGGCCGAATCCACGCTGGTCTGCGCCTGCCGCAGCGTGAGGGCCGAGGACACGCCCAGGTCGAAGCTGCGCTGGTTGAGGGCAAAGGCATTGCTCTGGTTGGCGAGCGTGTCCTGCGCCAGGCGCAGCCGGTCCTGGTCGGCCGCCAGCGTGAGGTAGGCCGACGCCACTTCGGACACCAGGCTGATGTGCGTGCTGCGGCGGGCTTCCGCCGTGGCGAAGAACTGCTCCAGCGCCTGCGCATTCAGGCTGCGCACGCGGCCGAACAGGTCCAGCTCGTAGGCGCTGAAGCCCACGGTGGCGCTGTAGCTGTGGGCCACCACGGGCCGGCCCGCGCCGGACAGGTCTGCCGGCGTGCGGCTGCCGCTGCCGCCGCCGCTGGCGTTGACGGTCGGGAACAGCGCCGCGTCCTGCACGCGGTACTGCGCACGCGCCCGCTCGATGTTGAGCGCCGCCACGCGCAGGTCGCGGTTGTTGGCGATGGCCATCTCGATCACCCGCTGCAGCGAGGGGTCGGTGAACACGTCGCGCCAGCCGATGTCGGCCACCGGCACCGCGGCGGGCGTGCCGGCATCGCCGGCGAAGGTGGCGGCCACGGGCGCGGCGGGCTGCACGTAGGCCGGCATCAGGCTGCAGCCAGCCAGGGATGCCGCGGCCAGGGCCAGGGGAGCGAGGAGGAAGCGGGACATGTCAGGCACCTTCCGAAGCAGGGTGTGGCAGCGCGCCGTGCGCGGCCTGGGCGTTCGGGGCGGCCGGCTTGCGCCGGAACAGGCCCACGATCAACACGAAGAACAGCGGCACGAAGAAGATCGCGAGGACGGTTCCGGACAGCATGCCGCCGATCACGGCCGTGCCCAGCGCATGCTGCGCGCCCGCCCCGGCGCCACTGCCCAGCACCAGCGGCAGCACCCCCAGGATGAACGCCAGCGATGTCATCAGGATGGGGCGAAGGCGCATGCGCACCGCCTCCATGGCCGACTCGACCAGGCCTTTGCCGCCCTCGTACAGCTCCTTGGCGAACTCCACGATCAGGATGGCGTTCTTGGACGCCAGCCCGATGGTGGTGAGCAGGCCCACCTGGAAGTACACGTCGTTCATCTTCCAGGTCAGCATGGCCCCGAGCAGCGCGCCGAACACGCCCAGCGGCACCACGAGGATCACCGAGAACGGGATCGCCCAGCTTTCATAGAGCGCCGCCAGGCACAGGAACACGATCAGGATCGACAGCGCATAGAGCAGGCCGGTCTGGCCGGTCGAGGCCTTCTCCTGGCGCGACAGCCCGGTCCACTCGAAGCCGATGCCGGGCGGCAGCTTGGCCACCGCCGCCTCGACGATCGCCAGCGCCTCGCCGCTCGATGCCGCGCCCGGCATCGCCATACCCAGGATTTCCATGGAGGGCACGCCGTTGTAGCGCTCCAGCCGCGGCGAACCCGATGTCCAGCTGGCCTTGGCGAACGAGGTGAAGGGCACCATCGTGCCGGCGCTGTTGCGCACATACCAGCGGTCGATGTCCTCGGGCAGCATGCGAAACGGTGCGTCGGCCTGCAGCATCACCTTCTTCACGCGCCCCTTGTCGATGAAATCGTTGACATAGCTGCTGCCCCAGGCGGCAGAGAACGTGTTGTTGATGTCGGCCATCGACAGCCCCAGCGCCCCCGCCTTGTGCGGATCGATCTCCAGGCGGAACTCCGGCGTGTCCTCCAGTCCGTTGGGGCGCACCGCCACCAGGCGTGGGTCCCTGGACAGCTCGCCCAGCAGCTGGTTGCGCGCCTGCATCAGCGCGGCATGGCCCAGGTTGGCACGGTCCTGCAGCATCAGGTCGAACCCGGTGGCGTTGCCCAGTTCGGACACGGCAGGCGGCGCGAAGGCGAACACCTGCGCATCGCGGATCGTCGCGAAGAACGCGCCGGCCTTTTGCGAAACGCCCGACACGCTCAGCGCCTCGCCCTTGCGCTCGTCCCAGGGCTTGAGCTTGACGAAGGCGAACCCCGTGTTCTGGCCGCTGCCGGCGAAGCTGAAGCCGGACACCGAGAACACGCCCGCCACCGCATCCTTCTGGTCTTCCAGGAAGTGCTTCTCCACCTGGTGGATGACCTCTTCGGTGCGCGCGTTGGCGGCACCGGGTGGCAGCTGCACCAGCACGAACATCGTGCCCTGGTCCTCGTCGGGCAGAAAGCCCACGGGCAGCTTCATGAAGCCGAACACCACCGCCGCCAGCAGCACCGCATACAGCGCCATGTAGCGCCAGCCCTTGCCCAGCATGTGCCGCACGATGCCCTGGTAGCCGCGGTTGCCGCGATCGAAGGCGCGGTTGAACGCGCCGAAGAAGCCGGTCGTCGCCATGGCGTGGCCCTTGGGCACCGGCTTGAGGAGCGTGGCGCACAGGGCGGGCGTCAGCACCATCGCCACCAGCACCGAGAGCGTCATCGCCGAGACGATGGTGATGGAGAACTGGCGGTAGATCACCCCGGTCGAGCCGCTGAAGAACGCCATGGGCACGAACACCGCGGCCAGCACCAGGGCCACGCCGACGAGCGCTCCGGTGATCTGGCCCATCGACTTGCGCGTGGCCTCTTTGGGCGACAGTCCCTCCTCGGTCATCACCCGCTCGACGTTCTCCACGACCACGATGGCATCGTCCACCAGCAGCCCGATGGCCAGCACCATCGCGAACATGGTCAGCGTGTTGATCGTGAAGCCGAACGCCGCGAGCACGCCGAAGGTGCCCAGCAGCACCACGGGCACCGCAATGGTGGGGATCAGCGTGGCGCGGAAGTTCTGCAGGAACAGATACATCACCAGGAACACCAGCACCACGGCCTCGACCAGGGTCCGCACCACCTCCTCAATG
This sequence comes from Acidovorax sp. BLS4, assembly GCF_032929295.1. Classification (NCBI taxonomy): domain Bacteria; kingdom Pseudomonadati; phylum Pseudomonadota; class Betaproteobacteria; order Burkholderiales; family Comamonadaceae; genus Acidovorax; species Acidovorax sp. BLS4. The sequence continues at coordinate 949,660 of NZ_CP136797.1, read as the reverse complement.
GAGATGCGCACGAACGGCGTGGTGTCGTAGGGCTTTTGCACCTTCATGCCCGGAGGGAAGAACTTCTGCAGTTCGTCCACCCGCGCGTCAATCGCGCGGACCGTGTCGAGGGCATTGGCGCCGGTGGCCAGCTTGATCGCCAGGCCGGCGGCCGGCTTGCCGTTGTAGCGGCCGACGGTGCTGTAGTTTTCGCTGCCCAGTTCGATGCGCGCCACATCGCGCAGCCGCACCTGCGAGCCGTTGGTCAGGGTGCGCAGCAGGATCTCCTCGAACTCCGGCGCCGTCTTCATGCGCGTCTGCGCGGTGATGGTGGCGTTGATCTGCTGGTTGCCGGCCGCTGGCAGCGCACCCAGCTGGCCGGCCGAGACCTGCGCGTTCTGCGCCTGGATGGCCGTCTTCACGTCGAGCGGCGTGAGACCGAAGTTGGCCAGCTTGTCCGGATCGAGCCAGACCCGCATGGCGTACTGCGAGCCGAACAGGGTGGTGTCGCCCACGCCTTCCACGCGGCTGATCGCGTCCTGCACGTTGGCGGCCACGTAGTCCGACAGGTCGGAGCCGTTCATGCTGCCGTCTTCGGAGGTGAAGGCCAGCACGTTCAGGAAGTTGGTGGCCGACTTGGTGACCGTGACGCCCTGCTGCTGCACCTCTTGCGGCAGCAGCGGCGTGGCCAGCGACAGCTTGTTCTGCACCTGCACCTGGGCGGTATCGGGGTCGGTGCCGTTGTCGAACGTGAGCGTTATGGTGACCTGGCCGGACGACTCGCTGGTCGAGGCCATGTAGCTGAGCCGGTCCAGCCCCTTCATCTTCTGCTCGATGACCTGGGTGACGGTGTCCTCCAGCGTCTTGGCGGAGGCGCCGGGGTAGTTGGCCGTGATCGCCACGGCGGGCGGCGCGATGCTGGGGTACTGCGCGATCGGCAGGGTGAAGATCGAGAGGGCGCCGGCCAGCATCACGATGATGGCCAGGACCCACGCGAAGATGGGGCGGTCGATGAAAAAGCGTGCCATGGGGTTCTTTCGCGCGCGTCAGTTCGTGGGGTTGGCGGCACCCTCGGGGGCGGTGGCCTGTGCCACGGGCGCGGCCGCGGCCTTGGGTGTCCAGGGCATCGCCTTCACCAGGGCGCCGGGCGCGGCCCGCTGCTGCCCGTCCACCACGAGCCGGTCTCCGGCCTGCAGCCCGGTGCGCACCAGCCACTGGTCACCCACCGTGCGCTCGGTCTCCAGGGCCCGCCGCTGCAGCTTGCTGTCGGCACCGACCACGTAGGCCATGGGCTTGCCGGTGCTGTCGCGCGTGACGGCCTGCTGCGGCACGAGCAGGCCCTGCTCCTTCACGCCTTCCTGCAGCACGGCGCGCACGTACATGCCGGGCAGCAGATCGGCCCGCGGGTTGGGGAACACGGCGCGCAGCGTGATCGCGCCGGTGCTCTGGTCCACGGTGACGTCCGAGAACTCCAGCTTGCCTTCCAGCGGGTAGGCGCTGCCGTCTTCCAGCATCAGCCGCACCTTGGCGGCATTGGCACCCGCCTTTTGCAGATCGCCGCGGGCCAGGGCCTGCTTGAGGCGCAGCAGCGCGGCGCTGGGCTGCGTCACGTCCACGTAGATCGGGTCCAGTTGCTGGATGGTCGCCAGCGCCGTGGCCTGGCTGGCGGTGACCAGCGCGCCCGGCGTGACGCTGGACTTGCCGATGCGGCCCGAGATGGGCGCATCGACCCGCGCATAGGCCAGGTTGATGCGGCTCGTTTCCACGTTCGCCCGGGCCGATGCCACGTCGGCCTCGCCCTGGCCCAGCGATGCGGCCGCGTCGTCGTAATCCTGCTGGCTCACGGCCTGGATGGCCACCAGCTCCTTGTAGCGGTCGGCCTTGAGCCGGGTCGTCTTGAGGCTGGCCTGGGCCTTGGCCAGGGCGGCCACGTTGCTGTCGTAGGTGGCCTGGTAGGTGGCGGGGTCGATCTGGTAGAGCGCCTCGCCGGCCTTCACATCGCTGCCCTCGCGGAACTTGCGCGCCTTCACGATGCCGCCCACCTGGGGCCGCACGTCGGCGACCAGGTAGGGCACGGTTCGGCCGGGCAGTTCGGTGCTCAGCGCCACAGGCTGCGGCTGCACGGTCATCACACCGACGATGGGCGTGCCCTGCGGTGCCGGCGGGCTGCCCGGGGGCTTGCCGCAGGCGGCGAGCAGACAGGCCATGGCAGCTGCGGCCGACAGCGTGAGCAAGGGGCGATGAACGGGTCGCATGGGCAATCTCCAAAGAACAATGCGCCGATGATATACAAACCGTACTGTACGGTAAAGTAAATTTGACTTCGATTCTTCGCCCATCAATACTCGGACGCATGAATACAGAAAACGGAAGTCGGTAGATGCGCGTCAAGACGGAAGCCAAGCGGGACGCGATCGTGGAAATTGCCTCCCAGGTTTTTTCGGAATCGGGGTTCGAGGGGGCGTCGATGGCGGAGATCGCCGCCCGGGTCGGGGGCTCCAAATCCACGCTGTATGGGTATTTCAGCTCCAAGGAAGAGCTGTTCCTGGAGGTCGCCATCGGCGCGGCCAAGCAGCACATCGAATTGTTCTTTCTCGCGCTCGAGCAGGACGAGAGCGAGCTGGAAACCGCGCTGAAGACCTTCGCCGAGAAGATGCTGGCCGTGATCTGCAGCGAGCCTGCCATCCAGGCCAAGCGCGCCTTCGTCGCCGAATCGGGCCGCAGCGACATCGGCAAGCGTTTCTTCGAACTGGGCCCCCACAAGGGCATTCAGGCCCTGGGTTCGTTCCTGGAAGCCCAGATGCGCAAAGGCCTGCTGCGGCAGGCCGACCCCCTGACCGCGGCGCGCCACTTCATGGCCCTGATGGAGTCGGAGACGGCCACGCCGCGCCTCTTCGGCCTGGAGGACAACCTGTCCAAGGTGAAGATGCGCCAGGCCATCGGCCGGGCCATCGACGTGTTCTTGCGCGGCTACGCGGTGGACCCGGCCGACGGCGCCTGAAGCGCCCGGCACCACCGATCGCGGGAGCGTCCCGGCGCCCGCCGCCCCCCACCGGGCCCGGCTGGCATAAGCACATGCGCAGATGCCATAAGGCCGCGGGGCCGGTTTGCCCGACAATGTGCGGGTTTGCCCGCATGGCAGGGGGCAGCCCAGGTCGCGCAATGCGCCCATCCGCCACCGGCCCTGCCCCTGAAGGCTTCTTTCGTCTCACACCCAATCTGCACCATTTCCATGAGCGCATTCAACGAAGAACGAGTCCTTTCCGTCCACCACTGGACCGACCGCCTGTTTTCCTTCACCACCACGCGCGACCCGGCGCTGCGGTTCTCCAACGGCCACTTCACCATGATCGGCCTCAAGGTGAACGACAAGCCGCTGCTGCGGGCCTACAGCATCGCCAGCGCCAACTACGAAGAGCACCTGGAGTTCCTGTCGATCAAGGTGCCGGACGGCCCGCTGACCTCGCGCCTGCAGAACATCCAGGTGGGCGACTCCATCGTGGTGGGCAGAAAGCCCACGGGCACGCTGCTCATCGACTATCTGCTGCCCGCCAAGCGCCTGTATTTGATCTCCACGGGCACGGGCCTCGCGCCCTTCCTGTCGGTGATCCGCGACCCCGACACTTATGAGAAGTTCGAGGAAGTGGTGCTGGTGCACGGCGTGCGCCAGGTCAAGGAACTGGCCTACCACGACTTCATCACCGAAACGCTGCCGCAGCACGAGTTCCTGGGCGAGACGGTGTCCAAGCAGCTCAAGTACTACCCCACGGTGACCCGCGAGCCGTTCCGCAACCAGGGCCGCATCAACGACCTGATCGAAAGCGGCAAGCTCTTCACCGACCTGGGCGTGCCCCCGCTGGACCCGCTGGTGGACCGTGTCATGCTGTGCGGCAGCCCCGAGATGCTGGCATCGCTCAAGGCCATCCTGGAGCACCGCGACTTCGAGGAAGGCAACACCACGAAGCCCGGCGACTTCGTGATCGAACGCGCTTTCGTCGAGAAATGAAGTGACGCGCCGGGCGCGGGCGGGCCCGGGATGGCAGAGGCCGGCCCTGCCCGCGAGGCACCGGCCTCACGCAGCGCCGGCCCGTGGACAAAGCCACCCTCTCAACTGCTATTAAATTAATAGCACGATGCCCTAGTACTGATTGCGCTGGCGGCACAAAACACGAGATACCACCCCGGTGGCCAGCGGCGCCGGAACCGCCGCCCCCAATGGCAACGGGCGGCCAAGGCCGCCCGTGGGACAGTGATGAGGCAAGGGGCCTGCGCAGGCCCCGCCGATCAGTACCCGTTGTTGGCCACGCGCATCGACTGCGCGCCCTGCGTGTAGCCGGCCTGGCCCTGCGGCCGGTTGTCCACGCGGAAGCTGCGGCCCTCCACGCGCACCGGCGTGCCCTCGGCCACCGGCTGCGAGCGCGTGAAGGTGCGCACCGAGCCGTCATCCATGCGCACGCGCATCTGGTAGGCCGTGGTGGTGCGGGTGCGCTGCTCCACCGTGTGGCCCAGGTAGCCGCCGCCGACCGCGCCCAGCACGGTGGCCGCCGCGCGGCCCGAGCCCTTGCCCACCTGATTGCCCACGACGGCCCCCAGCACCCCACCCGCCACGGCACCCACGCCGGACGCGGGAGCGGCCTGCTGCACCGTCTGCACCGACTCGACGCGGCCGCAGGTGCTGCACACCGGCGCCTGGGCCGGCATGGCCACCGGCCGGCCGGCGTCCGCGGAGGCGTCGTACCCACCGCCCGACCCGCTGCCGTACTGCGGCGAGGCCGGGGCCCGGTTCACGATGTTCTGGGCCAGGGGCTGCGGCTGCCGTGCGGGCTGGGCGCCCGCCCGTTCATTGATGACTTCGGCCTCGGGCGTGCGCGTGGCACCGGAGGCCAGTTGCGCGACCTGCGCGGCAGACTCGGCGGGGGCGCTGCCGCCGCGCTGCTGCATGACCAGGGTGGCGCCCAATGCCAGCACGCTCACGCCCAGCGCACCCACGGCCGCCCACAGCCATTTGACGGAAGCGCCCCCGACGGGAGCTGCGGAGGCGCCGAGCGCCGGCGCGAGGGAGGGATTGTTTCGGACGATGAGACCCATGGTGTTCTCCTTTTTCAGGTGTTTCGAAGGCAGGGTACACGCGGGTCCGCTTCACACGGCAGGGCGTTCTGTAAACGAAGTAAGTAGCTGTTTGCCCAAAGGGTCTGTGCGAATGCGCCTACCACCAGGCGCGCCGACAGGCGGTGGCGGGAATGTCGGCCACACACCACACTGGCGCCACGCATGCCACCCGGTGTGCGTGAGGAGGCACGCAGATGGCTGCACAGATCCGCATTGGGGTGTCCGGCTGGCGCTATGCGCCCTGGCGGGGCGCGTTCTATCCAGAAGATCTGGTCCAGGCGAAGGAACTGGCTTTCGCATCGCACCAGTTTCCCGCGATCGAGCTGAACGGCTCGTTCTACGCGCTGCAGCGCCCGTCCAGCTACGCCCGGTGGGCGGCGGACACGCCCGAGGGCTTCGTGTTCACCGTCAAGGCGCCGCGATACATCACCCACATCCTGCGGCTGCGCGAGGCGCGGGCGGCGGTGGCCAACTTCATGGCGTCGGGGTTGTTCGCGCTGGGCGCCAAGCTCGGTCCCATCCTGTGGCAATTGCCGCCGAGCCTGCCATTCGATGCGGCGCTGCTGGAGGACTTTCTCGCCCTGCTGCCGCACGATACCGACGCTGCCGCCACGCTCGCGCAGGCGCGGGAGGACCGCATGCACGGCCGCGAGCTGCTCCAGCCGTCCCGCCCCTGGCGCCTGCGCCATGCCCTGGAAGTGCGGCACGCCAGCTACCGCACGCCGGAGTGCATCGACCTGCTGCGACGCCACCGCGTGGCCCTGGTGGTGGCCGATACCGGCGGGCGATGGCCCGAACTGGGCGATGTGACGGCGGACTTCCTCTATCTGCGGCTGCACGGCGCGCAGCAGCTCTATGCCAGCGGCTACAGCGATGCGCAGATCGCGCAGTGGGGCGAACGCATCCGCGCCTGGGCCCACGGCCAGGCACCGAAGGGGCTGGAGACGGCCGCGCCACCGGACACGGCACCGCGTCGGACCGAACGCGACGTGTTCTGCTTCTTCGACAACACCATGAAGATCCACGCGCCCGAGAACGCCCTGCGGCTCGCACGCTATCTGCAACTGGGCACGCACCTGCAGGCCGCCCCGCCCCGGGCCTGACACGGCGGCCCTGGTTTGCGAGTGCCCCTCGGCCGCCTCAGCGATGCCGGGCCGGCGGCCCTTCCAGGTTTTCCTCCCGCACCTCCTGGAAGGCCCGCGCGCAACTGGCGGAAAACAGCAGCACGGCCGACGAAAAGTAGATCCACATCAGCACTACCACCAGGGAGCCGGCAGCGCCATACGCCGACACCACCGCCGCGGTGGCCAGGTACAGGGCCAGCAGCTGCTTGCCCACGGTGAAGAGGATGGCGCCCACCACCGCCCCGAACACCAGGCAGATGAGCGGCGGCTTCTGCCCGCCGCCGATGCGCATCAGCCCCACGAACAGGAGCACGGCAATGCCGAAGGCGACCAGTTCGTTCGCCAGCTGCAGCAGCGGGCCCGTGGCCATGGGCAGCCGCGCGCTGGCCCAGGTGGCCACCACGTGGATCACGGTGGACACCACCAGCGAGATCAGCAGCAGGAAACCGATGGCCAGCACATAGGCCAGCCCCCGCACCCGCAGCGAAGCCATGCGCCACCACGCCTTCTGCTCCGGCACCGGGGCTGAATCGCGTGCCCACAGCCGCTCCAGCGCCGACTGCAGCTCCACGAACACGCCGGTGGCGCCGGACAGCAGCAGCACGAAGCCAACGATGGAGGCGATCCGCCCTTCCGACGGCGCCCGCGCGCTGGACAGCGCCAGTTGCACCACTTCGGCCACGCGGTCGCCCATCACGCCGCGCACCTGGCTGACCATGGTGCTTTCCAGGTAGGACTTGTCGATCCACCAGCCCAGCACCCCCACCAGCAGGAGCAGCACCGGCGCCAGGCTCAGCAGGCCGTAGAACGACATCGCCGCGCTCATGCGCAGGCCGTCCGCATCCAGCCAGAGATTGGCCGCCCGCACCAGCGGCATGATGGGGCTGGCGAGCGCTTTCGCGCGCTCGATCCATGGCGTGAGGAACGATGGGGACATGGCGCCCATTGCACACCAGGGCCGCGCGGCCAGGTGTCGGAACAGTTCGCCAGTCCGCCTGCAGCCTCAGCCAGCGTGGCCCATGGCAGGGTCGGACACCGAGTCCTTGCCGGTCTCGATGCGGCCGGCGAAGCGGCGCTGGAATGCAGGCGCCGCACTGCAGCGCACCACGAAGTCATACCAGTTGCCGCTGTCGCCCAGGGGCCAGGCGAGTTCCTCCACGCCGCCGGGCGCCACGCTGCGCGTCCAGGGCCCGTCGCCGCGATAGGCCCGTGCCTCGGCGGAGAACGTCATTGCGCTGCTGCTGCGGTTGTAGAGCTTGACCCGCACCTGCGGCGGCTCGCACAGCTCGTAGCAGACCTGCACCTCGGGGCCACCGGTGGCCCCCTGCTGCTGCAGGTCGCCGATGAAATCGCGGTGGTAGCCGTTGGGACCGAGCACCCACAGGTCGTACCGCCCGCCATCGGCTGCGGCGTTCCAGACGCCGCTCAGGGCCTTGCCGGCCTCCACGACGTAGCGCCGCGGAATCCGGTCGAGGTGGTTCTTGTCGTACACGTGGAACACTGCCGCCGCGGTGCCCGCTTTGCCGGTGTGGGCGAACAGCAAAGTGACCGTGCCGGCACCGGCGCTGGCCTGGGCCGTGGTGTGCAGCTCATAGGGCAGCGCCCGCGAGGGCCGCACGCCTTCGGCCTGCACCGGCAGGGCGGCATCGGCCGTGGCCGTGGGCTGGGGCAGCTTGGCAGCCTGGGCCTGCGCCGCCACCCGCGCGTCCACCGCGACCTTGTTGGTGCGGCCCGCGAGGGTCGGCAAGGTTTCGCTGTTGGGGTTGACGAAGTTGAAGCAGCTCGTCAGGTCGCCGCAGACCGCGCGGCGGTAGGGGCTGACCTGCGGCTCGGCCACGCCGAAGCGCTTTTCCAGGAACAGCAGGGTGGAGGTGTGGTCGAACACCTGCGAATTGACCCAGCCGCCCCGGCTCCAGGGCGACACCACCCACATCGGAACGCGCGGGCCCGGGCCGTAGGGCTTGCCGTCGGCCGCCGGCTGGCTCGGCGTGGCGGGCTGGAAGTCGTGGTACTCCACCGCCACGTCGGCGGCGGGCAGCGTGCAGGCTCCGGCCAGGCTGCCATCGGGATTGCGCGACGGTGCGGCGGGCGAAGGCAGGTGGTCGAAGAAGCCGTCGTTCTCGTCGTAGTTGATCAGCAGCACGGTCTTGCTCCAGACCTCGGGGTTGGCCGTGAGCGCGTCCAGCACCTCCTGCACGTACCAGCCGCCCTGTGCGGGGCTCGACGGCCCGGGGTGCTCGCTGTAGACCGAAGGTGGAATGATCCACGACACCGCCGGCAGCGTGCCCTGGCGGATGTCCTCGCGGAACGTCTCGAGAAAGCCCTGCGGCATGGTGTTGCCGAAGCCCTTGGCCAACGGGCTCAGCGGATCATCGATCCTGGCGTTGTAGAACGGTCCGGCCAGATCGACCGGCTGCGTGATGTCGGTCTTGGCGACGTAGATCGGCTTGCGGTCCGCGGGCATCTTCTCGATCTCGGCGCGCCAGTGGCGAAAGCCCATCATCTCGTTGCAGCCGAAGTTGTCGATCAGGCTCTGGTACACCTTCCATTTCACGCCCGCTTTTTCCAGGCGGTCCGCGTAGGTGGTCCAGGTCCAGCCGTCGGTGGAGGCGCCGATGTCGTTGCCACCGTTGAACTGGTTGTTCAGGCCCGCGACGCGGACCTTGGAGCCGTCGATGGGGCTGACGCCGTTCGGGCCGTTGGTGCCGGTCCAGTAGAAAAGCCGGTTGGCGATGGTGCCGGTGTGCATGCCGCAGTGGTAGTGGTCGCACAGCGTGAAGGCGTCGGCCAGCGCGCGCTGGAACGGCACCTCCGCCGTTTCGTAGTAGCCCATCGACAAGGGCAGCTTCGCATCGGGCCACTGGGACATGCGCCCGTGGTCCCAGGCCGCCTGCGAGTCCACCCAGGTGTGGGGCGTGCTGCCGGCGCGCTGCGCGTTGCCCTTGGCTTCGTCCAGGCGGTAGGGCACATAGGTGCTGGCCGGCGACGTCTTGGTGTAGGTCTGGTAGAAAACGTTGCGGCCATTGGGCGTCGGGATCGGGAAGCGGTCACCGAAGCCGCGCACGCCCTTGAAGGTGCCGAAGTACCCATCGAACGAGCGGTTCTCCATCATCAGCAGGACGACGTGCTGCACGTCCTGGATGGTGCCGGTGGCGTTGTGGGCCTCGATGGCCAGGGCACGCCGGATGGCTGGAGGGAAGGCGGTCAGCGTGGCCGAAGCCGCGCCCACGCCGAGCGCGGTCGTGAGGAAATTGCGTTTGGAGGAATCGACGGTCATTTGGAGGAGTCTTTCTTGTCCGTGAGCGGGGTTCCGGGGGGCTGCCCCGTTCAGGGCTTGGGCGCGCAGTGCGTGTCCGGACTGGCGCATGTGGCCGCCGCGGCGGGAACGGTGGCATCCGAGCCACCGCTGCCGCCGCAGCCCGCCAGCAGCAGGGCAAGAAAGAGCGCGCTGGCGCCCGGCAACGGGCGGCCGATCAGAGGCAGCGGCGAGCGCTGCAGAGGGATGGTCATGGCGTGGGAAGAAGGGAAGGAATGAAGCCCTTCATTCTTCCCGCCGACTGTGGCGCCAGAGTGACGTCCGCGTGACGCGGCGGGGGCACCGCCGTGACGCCGCCGCCGGTCAGAGGTTGGGTGCGAGCAAGCGCTGCAGGATGCCTTCGTCCATGCCGCGCCGCGTGGCCAGGTCGTGCACCTGGTCTTCCCCGATCTTGCCGACGTTGAAGTACTGGCTCTCGGGATGCCCGATGTAGAAACCACTCACGCTGGCGGCGGGCGTCATGGCCAGGCTTTCGGTGAGGCCCATGCCGATCTCGCCGCACTGCAGCACGCGGAACAGTTCGCTCTTGGCGCTGTGGTCCGGGCAGGCCGGGTAGCCGGGCGCGGGGCGGATGCCCTGGTACTTCTCAGCGATCATGTCGTCGTTGCTCAACTGCTCGCCGGCCGCATAGCCCCACAGGTCGGTGCGCACGCGGTGGTGCAGGCATTCGGCAAAGGCTTCGGCCAGGCGGTCGGCCAGGCTCTTGAGCATGATGGCCGAGTAGTCGTCCAGCGCATCGACGAAGGCCTGCTCCTTCTTCTCCACGCCCAGGCCCGCCGTGACGGCGAACAAGCCCGCGTAGTCGGCCACGCCGCTTTCCTTGGGCGCCACGAAGTCGGCCAGGCACCGGCTGGGGCGCGGCACGCCATCGATCACATGCTTTTCGGTCTGCTGGCGCAGGCCGTACCAGGTCATGGCAACCTCGGTGCGCGATTCGTCGGTGTAGAACTCGATGTCGTCGCCCACGCTGTTGGCCGGGTACAGCGCCAGCACGCCGCTGGCACTCAGCCAGCGGCCCTCCACCAGCCGGCGCAGCATGGCCTTGCCGTCGGCGAAGACGCGCGTGGCCTGCTCGCCCACCACCTCGTCGGTCAGGATGGCAGGGTACGGGCCGGCCAGGTCCCAGGTCTGAAAGAACGGTCCCCAGTCGATGTACCGGGCCAGCTCGTTGAGGTCGAAGTTCTTGAACATGCGCCGCCCCAGCAGGCGCGGCGTGGCCGGGCGGTAGGCCGACCAGTCGATGGGCGTGCGGTTGGCGCGGGCCTTCGCCAGCGGCCACAGGGGCGTCTGCTTCTTGTTGGCGTGCTGGGTGCGCACCTTGTCGTAGTCGGCGTTCAGCTCCTGCACGTAGTGGTCGGCGCCGTCGCCCAGCAGGCTCTGCGCCACGCTCACGCTGCGCGACGCATCGGGCACGTAGACCACGGGGCCTTCGTAATGCGGCGCGATCTTGACGGCGGTGTGCACACGGCTGGTGGTGGCGCCGCCGATGAGCAGCGGGATCTTCTTGATGCGGAAGTGCTCGTCCTTTTGCATCTCGCAGGCCACGTATTGCATCTCTTCCAGGCTGGGCGTGATCAGGCCTGACAGGCCCACGATGTCCGCGCCCTCGACCTTGGCGCGCGCCAGGATCTCGTGGCAGGGCACCATCACGCCCATGTTCACCACCTCGAAGTTGTTGCACTGCAGCACCACGGTGACGATGTTCTTGCCGATGTCGTGCACGTCGCCCTTCACGGTGGCGATGATGATCTTGCCCTTGCTGCGCACGTCGCGGCCGGCCAGTTCGTCCTGGCGCTTTTCTTCCTCGATGTAGGGGATCAGGTGGGCCACGGCGGACTTCATCACGCGGGCGCTCTTGACCACCTGCGGCAGGAACATCTTGCCCGCACCGAACAGGTCGCCCACCACGTTCATGCCGTCCATGAGCGGGCCTTCGATCACGTGCAGCGGCCGCCCGCCCTTGGCGACGATGGCCTTGTAGGCCTCTTCGGTGTCTTCCACGATGAAGTCGGTGATGCCGTGCACCAGCGCGTGCGACAGGCGTTCGCCCACGGTCTTCGGATGTTCGGGCGTACCGCGCCATTCGAGCCGCTTGCTCTCGTCCTTGGCACCGCTGCGGGCCGTCTCGGCCACCTCGACCAGGCGTTCGCCGGCGTCGGGGCGGCGGTTGAGCACCACGTCTTCCACGCGGTCGCGCAAGGTGGGCTCCAGGTCGTCGTACACGCCGACCATGCCTGCGTTGACGATGCCCATGTCCATGCCGGCCTGGATGGCGTGGTACAGGAACACGGTGTGGATGGCCTCGCGCACCGGGTCGTTGCCGCGGAAGCTGAAGCTCACGTTCGACACGCCGCCCGAGACCTTGGCGCCCGGCAGGTTCTGCTTGATCCAGCGCACGGCCTCGATGAAATCGACCGCGTAGTTGTTGTGCTCTTCGATGCCGGTGGCCACCGCGAAGATGTTGGGGTCGAAGATGATGTCCTCGGGCGGAAAGCCCACCTCGTCGACCAGCACGCGGTAGGCCCGCTCGCAGATCTCGATCTTGCGCTCGTAGGTGTCGGCCTGCCCCACCTCGTCGAAGGCCATCACCACGGCGGCGGCGCCGTAGCGCTTCACGAGGCGCGCCTCGTGCTTGAACTTCTCCACGCCCTCTTTCATGGAGATGGAGTTGACGATGCCCTTGCCCTGGATACAGCGCAGGCCGGCCTCGATCACGTCCCACTTGGAGGAGTCCACCATGATGGGCACGCGGGCGATGTCGGGCTCGGAGGCGATCAACTGCAGGAAGCGCACCATGGCCGCCTTGCTGTCGAGCATGGCCTCGTCCATGTTGATGTCGATGACCTGCGCGCCGTTTTCCACCTGCTGGCGCGCGACGGCCAGGGCCTCTTCGTACTGGCCGTTCAGGATCATGCGGGCGAAGGCCTTGGAGCCGGTGACGTTGGTGCGCTCGCCGATGTTGACGAACAGCGTGCCCTCGCCGATGGAAACCGGTTCGAGGCCCGAGAGCTTCATGGGAGGCGGGATAAGGGGGGCGGACATCAGGCTCACCTGCGCAATCGGTAGTTGGGAACAGGCGAGCGTCGTTGGACAGTGGGGCCATCGCCGCCCGAGCCTGACGCCTGGTTGAGCCGGTTGATCGGCAGGCGCTGCAACGCTCCTCGGGGGCGGCCGGATTTTACGCGGCCGGCGCTAGGGCACGCCGCCGGCCGGCCATTTCGAGTGGGTCGCTAGCGCACCGGCAGGAATTGCAGGAACGAGCCACCCACCAGCCCCTGCACATAGGTGATGGCGGCACGGCGGTACTTTTCGGTGGCCACCGCCGACAGCAGGTCGAGCCGGCCGATGATCTTGCCGAACTCGCGCTCGAAGCTCAGATTGCGCCCCTGCGGACCGATCTCGTCGGCCAGCAGCAGCGGCTGGCCCGCCGCGGTGCGGCGCTGCGAGAGCATCCACACGGCGATCTCCACATTGCGCGCCGCGTTGTACAGGTGCTGGGCATCCAGGCTGTCGAGCAGGAAGAACTCGATCTTTCCGTCGTGCGCGGTGATCAGCATGTCGGCCGTGGCGTAGATGAACGCCGCCACGCGGTCGCCCGCGAATTCGGGCGCCAGGGCCGCAGCCATCGCCGCGATGTCGCGCCGCCCCTGCAAGGGCGCCCACACCCCGCCCTTCTCGATGGTGGTGCGGACCTGCTCCATGGCCTGCTCGCGGCCCACGGCGCTGGTCTTGCGCCATTCGGCAGGGTTGCGGCGGTAGAGCTTGTCCATCAGCCGGTAGAGGCTGTCCAGGTTCTCGCGCATGGCCAGCGTCGCCATGCGGTTCACGTCGGACTGCCCCAATTCGCTGCCATTCGCAGACGCGCCTTTGACCTCGCCATGGGGTGCGGGCGGGCTGGTGCAGCCGGACACGGCCGCCAGCGTGCAGCAGGACAGGAGGAGCGGAACGAACGTCAGTCGCATTGCGCCGCATTATCGACAAGGCTTGAAAAGCAGCCAGGGTTTCCTGAAACTGCCGAGGCAGTCCTTCCGTACTCACGGCGATGCCGCCGCAGGGCCGTCGGAGTTGGGCCCATGCCTTGTGATCGGCTCCCGAGGCCAGTTCACTGCGGTTTCGGATAGTCATCGGACAATAAGGAGCAAAAATACTCTAAAAGAGGCCACATTCGGCCAAGTCAGGATATTTACATGCAGAGTTGTCGTACAACTTGTGCAAAATTCACCGTTTTGGGGCACCACCCCGCCTGGAAAGAAGCCATGTCGCCCCCTATCTCCCCACTAGCGCAACGCAGGAACGTCTTCCTGCTGGCGTTGTTTTGCTGCCTGCTCTGGGGCAGCTCGTACCCGGCGATCAAGAATGGCTACGCGCTGTTCGGCATCGACAGCAGCGACACCCCGTCCAAGCTCGTGTTCGCCGGCTGGCGCTTCGCCCTGGCGGGCCTGGCGCTGCTGGCCTGGGTGGCCGCCAGCGGCCGTCAGATCAGCGGCTGGCCGGCCCGGGCGTGGGGACAATTGGCGCTGCTGGGTCTGTTGCAGACCACGCTGCAGTACATCTTCTTCTACATCGGCGTGGCGAACACGACGGGGGTGAAGGCGTCGATCATGAACGCCACCGGCACCTTCTTCAGCGTGTTGCTGGCGCATTTCCTGTACCACAACGACCGCATCAGCCATGCCAAGGCCTGGGGCTGCATCGTGGGCTTCGCGGGGGTCATGGCGGTCAACCTCGGCGCCGGGCTGGCCGGAACGCTGACCGATTTCGAGTTCGCCCTGCTGGGCGAAGGTTTCGTGGTGATCGCCGCCCTGGTGCTGGCGCTGGGCGGCGTCTACGGCAAGCGCATTTCCCAGGGGATGGACCCCATCGTGATGACCGCCTACCAGTTGACCATCGGCGGCCTGGTGCTGCTGGCGCTCGGCTATGCCACGGGCGGCGCGCTGGGCGAGGTGACCTGGGCCTCGTCGTCGCTGCTGGCCTATCTGGTGGTGCTGTCGTCGCTGGCCATCTCGATCTGGAGCCTGCTGCTCAAGCACAACCGGGTGAGCCTCATCACCGCGTTCAACTTCATGGTGCCCGTGTTCGGCACGCTGCTGTCGGCCTGGTTCCTGGAAGAAAGCCTGCTCGAATGGCGCAACGCGGTGGCCCTGGTGCTGGTGTGCGGCGGCATCTGGCTGGTCACCCGGGCATCGGCACAGCGCGCGTGAGCCTGCAGCAGCGCGTCGAGCGGGCACCCCTTTCATGCCCATGATCGGGCGAGTGGGCACCTGCCCCGAACGGCGCTGAGGGGCATCTGTGCCGACTGCCTTCAGAAAGCGCGAAAATCACCGGCTGATCTGTCACCCCTTCCCAAGGAACGCAAGCGAATGAGCACGACGCAACCGACCATCATCTACACGCTGACCGACGAAGCCCCCGCCCTGGCGACCGCCGCCTTTCTGCCGATCGTGCGGACCTTCGCGGCCCCAGCGGGCATCCACGTGGAGACCAGCGACATCTCGGTCGCCGGCCGCATCCTGGGCCAGTTTCCCGAGCGCCTGACCGAGGCACAGCGCGTGCCCGACAACCTGGCCGCCCTGGGCAAGTTGACGCTCTCGCCTGACGCCAACATCATCAAGCTGCCCAACATCAGCGCATCGGTATCGCAGCTGGTGGCGGCCATCAAGGAACTGCAGGGCAAGGGCTATGCGATTCCCGACTACCCTGAAAATCCGACGACCGACGAAGAAAAGGACATCCGCGCCCGCTACAACAAGTGCATCGGCAGCGCGGTGAACCCGGTCCTGCGCGAAGGCAACTCCGACCGCCGCGCACCCAAGGCCGTGAAGGAATACGCCCGCAAGAACCCGCACAGCATGGCCGAATGGAGCCAGGCATCGCGCTCGCACGTCTCGCACATGCACCACGGCGACTTCTACCACGGCGAAAAGTCGATCACGCTCGACAAGGCGCGCGACGTGAAGATGGAACTGGTCGGCAAGAGCGGCAAGACCACGGTGCTCAAGCCCAAGGTGTCGCTGAAGGACGGCGAGATCATCGACAGCATGTTCATGAGCAAGACGGCCCTGCTCGAGTTCTACGAAAAGGAGATCGAGGACGCGCACAAGACCGGCGTGATGTTCTCGCTGCACGTCAAGGCGACGATGATGAAGGTGTCGCACCCGATCGTCTTCGGCCACGCCGTGCGCATCTTCTACAAGGAAGCCTTCGCCAAGCATGCGCAGCTGTTCGAAGAACTGGGCGTGAACGTGAACAACGGCATGGTCGATCTGTACAACAAGATCGCCACGCTGCCCCAGAGCAAGCAGGACGAGATCAAGCGCGACCTGCACGCCTGCCACGAGAACCGCCCCGAGCTGGCGATGGTCGATTCGGCCAAGGGCATCACCAACTTCCACTCGCCCAACGACGTCATCGTCGATGCCTCGATGCCCGCCATGATCCGCAACGGCGGCAAGATGTGGGGCGCCGACGGCCGCCTGAAGGACACCAAGGCGGTGATCCCCGAGAGCACCTTCGCCCGCATCTACCAGGAGATCATCAACTTCTGCAAATGGCATGGTGCCTTCGACCCCAAGACCATGGGCACCGTGCCCAACGTGGGCCTGATGGCCCAGCAGGCCGAAGAGTACGGTTCGCACGACAAGACGTTCGAAGTGCCGGAAGCCGGCGTGGCCAACATCGTCGATCTGGCGACGGGCGAAGTGCTGCTGAGCCAGAACGTGGAAGAAGGCGACATCTGGCGCATGTGCCAGGTGAAGGACGCGCCGATCCGCGACTGGGTGAAGCTGGCCGTGACCCGCGCCCGCAACTCCGGCATGCCCGCCGTGTTCTGGTTGGACCCGTACCGCCCGCACGAGAACGAGGTCATCAAGAAGGTGAAAACCTACCTGAAGGACCACGACACGACCGGCCTGGACATCCAGATCATGAGCCAGGTGCGCGCGATGCGCTACACGCTGGAGCGCGTGATCCGCGGCCTGGACACGATCAGCGTCACCGGCAACATCCTGCGCGACTACCTGACCGACCTGTTCCCCATCATGGAACTGGGCACCAGCGCCAAGATGCTGTCCGTCGTGCCCCTGATGGCCGGCGGCGGCATGTACGAAACGGGCGCTGGTGGCTCGGCGCCCAAGCACGTGCAGCAACTGGTGGAAGAAAACCACCTGCGCTGGGATTCGCTGGGCGAGTTCCTGGCCCTGGCCGTCAGCCTGGAAGACCTGGGCCTGAAGACCGGCAACCAGCAAGCCACCCTGCTGGCCAGGACGCTGGACACCGCCACCGGCAAGCTGCTGGACAACAACAAGAACCCCAGCCCCAAGACCGGCCAGCTGGACAACCGCGGCAGCCAGTTCTACCTGGCCCTGTACTGGGCCCAGGAACTGGCCGCGCAGACCGAGGACACGGCCCTGGCCGCCAAGTTCGCCGGGCTGGCCAAGACGCTGGCCGACAACGAGCAGAAGATCGTCGGTGAACTGGCGGACGTGCAGGGCAAGCCGGCAGACATCGGCGGTTACTACCTGCCCGACCCGAAGAAGACCGAGGCCGTGATGCGGCCCAGCGCAACGCTGAATGCGGCGCTGGCTGCCGTGACCGCCTGATCCGCGTGAGAAAGCGCCGGCCCTTGCACAAGGGCTGGCCGGTTTCGAAAGCGCCTGCCCACCGCAATGTGGGCAGGCGCTTTTTCTTCATGGCCGCCGGATCGGACCGCCTCTATCGGGGAACGAACAGCAGCTGCCCCTCGGGCGTCGGCCGATAGCTGAAACGTCCGTTGAGCACCACCTTGCCGCCGATACGAGCCACCCAGGTGTAATCTCCCACGCGGGTGCCCGCGTTGCCGAAATCGCTGGGATAGTGCACGGTCCCGGCGCGCTCGCCGCCCCCTTGGGGCTCGGCGGTCGCGGTGGTCGTCTTCCCGTCCGGCATGGTCACGGTGAACTCCACACGCGGCTGGCGGGTCGCCATCTTGTCGCTCACGCTCAGCCCGATGGCCGGGCGCGCGGTGTACAGAACGCTCTGGGCGAAAGCCGGGGCCGCTGTGGCCAAGACCGCCATGCATGCAGCGCTGCGAAAAGAAAATGCCATCTGTGCTCCTTTGTCTTTCTGAGTGAGCGGTTCAATCGCCGCACCGCACCGCCCGAAGTGGCGCAACGGAGGCCGGCTCCCAGGGCGCGCGGCCGATCTGCGTGCCGCCACCCCAACCGTACTCGAAGGGTTCGCCCTGCGGCGACGTGCCGAACGCACTGATGCGCCCTTTGCCCACGTCCAAACCCCAGGCCTGTTCCAGGCGCGTGATCTCCAGCGGCGTCCCGGGCGGCAGCGTGCGGACCCGCTGCAGGCCGTGAAAGCGGTCGTTCGCCGTATCGCGCGGATGCGGTGAGAGCACGAGCGTCGGCGCATCGCGCACCTGGTAGAGGCCGGATTCCTGCAGCAGCACCACACGGGCCGGCGCACGCAGCGGCAGGCATCCGCTGGAAGCCAGATCATGACGGCCTTCACAGCCGGCCAGTGCCGCGAGAAGCGGCAGCCACGCCAGTCCAGCCCGGCGGCCGCAAGCCGACAGGCGCCAGGGCCCAACCCACCTTGCCACACGATTTGCCATGGGCGAAATGTGTCGCAACAGGCACCGCCCAGGGGTAAGACAACAGCGCAGCTGCGCTTTCTGTGGGCCGCGGCCCCCGTCGTTTTGGTCATGCGTGGGCCATGGGGCGGCACCCCACGGCTCGCCTACGTCCCGGTCACCTAGTGGCTGATCATCCAGGGCCGCTTGGACGGAAACGCCTTCGCTCCGCTCGCCGCCGTCACCGTGGCGCTGCGCTTACCAGAGCCGCAGCAGCCGCACCCCGCCGGATGGCGCATCCGCCCGTAACTGCCTTCGTCACCCTTGCGGGAGGAGCGCGGCGCATGCTGCGCCCGCTCGTTGGTGTCAAACGCACGGCGCTGCTCCGGGCTCACGCAGGCCAGCCGGGGAGCGCTGGCGAAGACGCGGGGGGAGGCAGCGCTGCACCGGGGGCAGGCAGCGGGCTCGTTGCGCAGCGCCAGGCTGCGCAGGGCATCGAAGCAGCCACACGTGGCGCACTGGTAGTCGTAGGTGGGCATGGCGCGGTGTCCTGTGGTGGCGGGGAATCAGACGAGGTCGGGCGACAGCGGCATGTCGATGCTGCCGTCCAGCATCTTCACCGGCCCGCTGGCGTTCGGGTTGATGTCGAACTCGAAGATCTGCGTCGGCAGCCACAGCGTGGCGCAGGCGTTGGGCACATCGACCACGCCGCTGATGTGGCCCTGCACCGGGGCTGTTCCCAGGATCGAATACGCCTGGGCACCGCTGTATCCGAACTTCTTCAGGTATTCAATCGCGTTCAGGCAGGCCTGGCGGTAGGCCACGTTCACGTCCAGGTAGTACTGCTTGCCCGCCTCGTCGACCGAGATGCCTTCGAAGATCAAATAATCGTTGTAGGTCGGCACGATGGGGCTGGGTTTGAAGATCGGGTTCTTGATGCCGTACTTCGCCATGCCGCCCTTGATGAGGGTGACCTTCATGTGCACCCAGCCGGCCATTTCGATCGCGCCGCAGAACGTGATTTCG
This sequence comes from Acidovorax sp. BLS4, assembly GCF_032929295.1. NCBI lineage: Bacteria > Pseudomonadati > Pseudomonadota > Betaproteobacteria > Burkholderiales > Comamonadaceae > Acidovorax > Acidovorax sp. BLS4. The sequence continues at coordinate 930,549 of NZ_CP136797.1, read as the reverse complement.
CCGTCGCCCTGGCTGAAATGCAGGTCGCCCACCGAGAGGCCCGCGCCGTCGACATAGACCGGGAAGAACACTTTCGATCCGCGCGACAAGTCCTTGATGTCGCAGTTGCCCCCGTGCTCGCGCGGCGGCACGGTGCGCGCGCCTTCGGCCGCGGCCTTGGCCTTGGCCTCGCCGGTCAGGCGGCCCATGTGGGCGGTGCCGGCCGAGGGGGGGTTGGCCAGGCCGGCGGTGGGATCGGTGTCGATGAGCTTTTGCTCACGCTCGTTCCAGAGGTCGAGCATTTTCTTGTCGGGCAGGCAGCCGATCAGGCCGGGGTGGATCAGGCCGGCGAAGTTGACGCCCGGGATGTGGCGCGAGCTGGTGAACATGCCCTTGAAGTCCCAGATCGATTTCTGTGCCTCGGGGAAATGCTCGGTCAGAAAGCCACCGCCGTTCTTCTTGGAGAAAAAGCCGTTGAAACCCCACAGGCTGTCCTGCTTGGCGCCGATGTCGAGCAGGTCCACCACCAGCAGGTCGCCCGGCTCCGCGCCCTTCACGCCCACCGGGCCCGAGAGGTAGTGCACCGTGGTCAGGTCGATGTCGCGCACGTCGTCGGCGCTGTCGTTGTTCTTGATGAAGCCGCCGGTCCAGTCGAAGGTTTCCAGAATGAAATCGTCGCCCGGATTCACCCAGCAGGCCATCGGAATGTCGGGGTGCCAGCGGTTGTGGATGTTCTCGTTCTGGGTCGGCGATTGGCTCAGATCGACGTGGATGAGGGTTTCAGCCATGGCGTGCTCCTGGAAGTGAAGGGAAGAGAAGGCGAGAGGGAAGGAACGAAAAATCCGTCGCGGACAGTGGCCGTTCACACGGACAGGTAGGCCTTGATGCGCTGCTGGTCGGTGTCAGCGCGGGCGGTTTCATGCACCAGGCGGCCGCCTTCGATCACGAACAGGCGGTCGGCCACGTCCATGGCGAACGAGAGCACCTGCTCGCTCACCACGATGGTGATCTGGCGCAGCTTGCGGATCTCGTTGAGGGCGCGGGCGATGTCCTTGATGATCGAAGGCTGGATGCCCTCGGTGGGCTCGTCCAGCAGCAGCACCTTGGGATCGGTCACCAGCGCACGGGCGATGGCCAGCTGCTGCTGCTGCCCGCCCGAAAGATTGCCGCCCTTGCGACGGCGCATGTCCCACAGCACGGGGAACAGCGCATAGATCTCTTCGGGGATCTGGCGGGTCTTCGAGTTCTCCAGGCCGGTCTGGATGTTCTCCTCCACCGTCAGCGTGGGGAAGATCATGCGGCCCTGCGGCACGTAGGCGATGCCTTTGGCCACGCGCCGAAAGCTCTCGTCCCGCGTCACCTCCTGGCCGGCCACGGTGATGCAGCCGCTCTTGACCGGCATCACGCCCATCAGGCTCTTGAACAGCGTGGTCTTGCCCATGCCGTTGCGGCCCATGATGGCCACGGTTTCGTTGGCGCGGCCCTCGAACGAGATGCCGTGCAGCGCTTCGCTCTGCCCATAGGCGACGTGCAGGTCGGTGACTTTCAGCATGGGGGGCTCCAGAAAACTCAAGGCGTGGGCAAAGGGCAGCGGCGCGTCTCAGTGGCCGAGGTACACGTCGATCACCTTGGGGTCGTTCTGGACCTTGTCCATCGACCCTTCGGCCAGGATCTTTCCCTGGTGCATCACGGTGACCTTGTGCGCGATGCGCTTGACGAACTCCATGTCGTGCTCGATCACGATCACCGCGCGGTTCCTGCAGATGCGCTGCAGCAGCTCGGCCGTGAGCTCGCGCTCGCGCGCGCTCATGCCGGCGATGGGCTCGTCCAGCATCAGCAGCTCGGGCTCCTGCATCAGCAGCATGCCGATCTCCAGCCATTGCTTCTGGCCGTGCGAGAGCAGGCCGGCCTCGGTGGCGAGCAGCCCGCCCAGGCCGATGTCGTCGGCCACGTCCTGCACCCGCTCCTTCACCGCGCTGGTGCAGCGAAAGGCCAGCGCGCCGAACACGGTGCGCCCGGTGGGATAGGACACTTCCAGGTTCTGGAAGACCGACAGGTTCTCGTAGATGGACGGCGTCTGGAACTTGCGGCCGATGCCCAGCCGCACGCGCTTGTGCTCGGCCATGCGCGTCAGCTCCTCGTTCTTGAACTTGATGCTGCCGCTGGTGGCGCGCGTCTTGCCGCAGATCAGGTCCAGCAGCGTGGTCTTGCCCGCGCCGTTGGGGCCGATGATCACGCGCAGCTCGTTCCTGTCCACGTACAGCGTGAGGGTGTCGATGGCCTTGAAGCCGTCGAACGAGACTGTCAGGTCTTCCACGGCCAGGGCGAAGTCGGTGTTGCTCATGGGAGGTGCTCCGGTTGCGTGCGCTCAGGCGCTCTGGCGGCGGGTGCCTTCGGGCAGGCCGGGCTCGCGTGCCGCCGGCTCGGTGTCCACCGCGGCGCTGCGTACCGCGGCGGCCTGCGGCGCGGGCACCGCCGCCTGGCGCAGGGCCTCGCGGCGGCCCTTCCACCAGGGCACGATGCGGCTTTCCCACAGGCCGGCCAGCCCCAGCGGGAAGGCCATGGTCACGCCGATGAACAGCCCCGCCATGAGGAACAGCCACAAGTCGGGAAAGCTCTCCGAGAAGTACGTCTTGCCCGCGTTCACCAGCAGCGTGCCGTACACCGCGCCCACCAGGCTCATGCGCCCCCCCACGGCGGCGTAGATCACCATCTCGATGGAAGGCACGATGCCCACGAAGCTGGGCGACATGAAACCCACCTGCAGCGTGAACAGCGCACCGCCGATGCCTGAGAGCGCCGCCGCCAGGCAGAAGGTGAAGACCTTGAAATTGGCCACGTCGTAGCCCGAGAAGCGCACGCGGTCTTCCTTGTCGCGCATGGCCAGCAGCAGCGTGCCCAGCTTGCTGGTCTGGATGAAGCGGCACAGCACGATGGACAGCACCAAAAGTGCCACGCACACGTAGTACAGGATGTACTTGGCGCTGTCGGTGCGCGTGTCCCATCCCCAAAGGGTCTTCAGGTCGGTCATGCCATTCACGCCGCCCGTGTAGCCCTGCTGGCCGATGATGAGCACCGTGCAGATCAGCGCCACCGCCTGCGTGATGATGGCGAAGTAGACCCCGCCCACGCGGCGCTTGAACATGGCGAAGCTCACGATCCAGGCCAGCAGCGTGGGCACCACGATCACGGCCGCCAGCGCGAACGGCAGGCTCTTGAAAGGCACCCAGAAGGCGGGCAGCTCGGTGATCTGGTTCCAGTCCATGAAGTCGGGGATGCCGGGCGTGGACTGGATCCTGGTGCTCACGGGGTCGGAGGCTTCGAGCTTGAGGAACATCGCCATGGCATAGCCGCCCAGACCGAAGAACACGCCCTGCCCCAGGCTGAGCACGCCGCCATAGCCCCACACCATCACCAGGCCGATGGCCACGAAGGCATACGTGAGGTACTTGCCCACGAGGTTCAGCCGGAAGATGTCCAGGGCGAGCGGCAGCACCACGGCCAGCAGCACCGTGAGCAGCACCAGGCTGGCCAACTGGTAGCGCAGGATCCAGGCTTTGAGGGCATTCATGGGACGACTCCGGTGGGTGCAGGGTGGGGACAAAGCAGTGGGCGCGCGCTCAGCGGCGCACCTTCGAGGCGAACAGGCCCTGCGGCCGCACCATCAGGATCAGCACGATCAGCGACAGCGTGATCACCTTGGCCATGGAGCCGGCCAGGAAGAACTCGGTGATCGACTGCGTCTGCGCGATGCCGAAGGCCGACACCACCGTGCCCAGCAGGCTCGCCGCGCCGCCGAAGGTGACGACGAGGAACGCATCGACGATATAGAGCGAGCCCGAGGTGGGCCCCGTGGAGCCGATGGTGGTGAACGCAGCGCCCGCCACCCCCGCGATACCGCAGCCGATGGCGAACGTGAGTCGGTCGGTCTTCTTCGTATCGATGCCGATGGCGTTGGCCATCACCCGGTTGCTGACCGTGGCGCGCACCCGCAGGCCCCAGCGGCTCCTGTGCAGCGCAAGCAGCACGCCCGCCGTCACCACCAGCGTGAGCGCCAGCACGAACAGGCCGTTGATGGGAATGTCCAGCCCCTCGGCGGGCGCCCACGATCCGAGCAGCCAGTCAGGCAGGGTCGGGCTCACTTCCTTGGGGCCGATGAAGGTGCGAAAGCACTGCTGCAGCCCCAGGCTGATGCCCCAGGTGGCCAGCAGGGTGTCGAGTGGGCGCTTGTACAGGTGGCGGATCAGGCCCCACTCCACCAGCCAGCCCGCGATGAACGCGAAGCCGAAGGCCGCGGCGATGGCCAGCGGGAAATAGAACGGCATCCACTGCGGCGCGTGCGTGGACGCGAGCGTGGAGCCCAGGTAGATGGTGTAGGCGCCGATGGTCATGAACTCGCCGTGCGCCATGTTGATGACGCCCATCTGGCCGAAGATGATCGCCAGCCCCAGGCCCATGAGCAGCAGCACGGCGAACAGGCTCAGGCCGGCGAAGCCCTGCATCAGGCCGATGTTCATCATTTCGGAAAAGGTCATGGTGCAGCTCCTGCGTGCAAGCCCATCAAAGAAAAAAACCCGATGCGGCAGTGCCGCCCTCACAACGGTCCGCACCAGGCGCGGGACTGACGACCGGCGCGGCCTCATGCCGGGGACACCGAGGAAGGGCCGCCCCGCACCGAAGGTGTCGTCCCCCTCCCGTGCAGCGAGAGAGGGGGAAGGCGCGCAGCGCCTCAGGGGGTGGTCACTGATACCCCTTGGGGAAGGGATCGGGCTTGATAAGTTCGGGCGATTCGGCCACCACCTTGAACGTGGCGTCCGGCAGTCCCTGCGCGATGCGGGACTTGCTCCACAGGTGGTGGTTGGCGTCCACCTTCACGTAGCCCTCGGGCGCCGTCTTGAGTTCGATGCCCGGCGATGCGGCCACCACCTTGTCCACGTCGAAGCTCTTGGCCTTCTCGACGGCGGCCTTCCACAGCCAGGGACCCAGGTAGCCCGCCTGCGTGACGTCGCCGATCACCGCATTGGGGCCGTACTTGGCCTTGAAGGCAGCCACGAACTTCTTGTTGTTCTCGTTGTCCAGCGACTGGAAGTACTTCATCGACGAATAGAAGCCCGCGAAGTTCTCGCCGCCCACGCCGGTCATCTCGTCCTCGGTGACCGACAGCGTCACCAGCAGCTGCTTGTCGCCCGTGATGCCCGCCGCCTTGAGCGCCTTGTAGAACGCCACGTTGGAGCCGCCCACCACGGCGACGAACAGGCAGTCGGGCTTTTGCACCTTGATCTTGTTCATGAGCGAGCCGAAGTTGGTGCTGCCCAGCGGGTAGTACTCCTCGCCCACGACCTTGCCCTTCTGGAAGTTCTCCACGTGCTTGCGCGCGATCTTCATCGAGGTGCGCGGCCAGATGTAGTCCGAGCCGATCAGGAAGAAGGTCTTGGCCTTCTTCTCGGTCTTGGCCCATTCCAGGCTGTACAGGATCTGCTGCGTGGCCTCCTGGCCGGTGTAGATCACGTTCTTGGACTGCTCCAGGCCCTCGTAGAACGTGGGGTAGTACAGCAGGCCGTTCTCCTTCTCGAACACGGGCAGCACGGCCTTGCGCGATGCGCTGGTCCAGCAGCCGAACACGGCGGCGCAGTGGTCGTTGATGAGCAGCTTCTTGGACTTTTCGGCGAACGTCGGCCAGTCGGAGGCGCCGTCTTCCTTGATGACCTTGATCTTGCGGCCCAGCACGCCGCCCATGGCGTTGATCTGGTCGATGGCGAGCTGCTCGGCCTGGATCGACCCCGTCTCCGAGATGGCCATGGTGCCGGTCGCCGAATGCAGCTGGCCCACGGTGACCTCGGTGTCCGTCACCGCCAGCTTGGTGGTGTTGACCTGCGCCGTGGGCTGCGCGAAGGACCACGCGGGCAGGCCCGCCACCGAGGCGGCCCCCATGGCCTGCAGCAGCCGGCGGCGGCCCGCATCCGCGGCCAGGAGGGGGGAGACATTCGGATCGAGGGGGTGCTTCATGGGAGCGCTCCTTGCAACAGGCAATACGGGGTGGTTGGACGGCGTCGGTGGTTCCGCGCTGGGGCCAAGATTAGGGACAACCCTGCTGCGCGCCCATACGTCAATTGACGTAGCCGCCCACCCGGCCCCGGCGCACGGCGCGGACAAGAACGTTTCTTGCATGCAGGCCCGGCATGGCCCCGATCGCACCGCCCACCCCCCAGACCGCGCCGCAGACCATTTTTCGGTTCCGCCGCGAATACAACGCCTGGGTGGCCGACGAGACGATGGAGGACTACGCGCTGCGCTACACGCCCAAGGGCTTTCGGCGCTGGAGCGAATGGCGCGTGGCCAACACGGCGTTCGGCTCGCTGTCGTTCCTGGCGCTCGAAGCCATCGGCGGCGCCATCGCGCTCAACTACGGCTTCGCCAATGCGATGTGGGCCATCCTCGCGGTGGGCGTGCTGATCTTTCTCACCGGCCTGCCGATCGCCTACTGCGCGGCGCGCTACGGGCTGGACATGGACCTGCTCACGCGCGGCGCGGGCTTCGGCTACCTGGGCTCCACCATCACCTCGCTGATCTACGCGGTGTTCACCTTCATCTTCTTCGCGCTGGAGGCCGCCATCATGGCGCTGGCACTGCAGATGGTGGTGGACTGGCCGCTGCAGTGGTGCTATGTGCTGTCGTCCCTCGTGATCCTGCCGCTGGCCATGCGCGGCATCACGCTCATCTCCCGGCTGCAGGCGTGGACGCAGCCGCTGTGGCTCTTCCTGCTGCTGCTGCCCTTCGTGTGGATCGCGCTCGCGCAGCCGCAGCTGTACCGCGACTTCGCGGGGCTGTCGGGCCTCAAGAGCGGCAGCAGCCAGTTCGATCCGCTCATGTTCGGTGCCGCGGCGGCGGTGATCTTCTCCCTGGTGGTGCAGATCGGCGAGCAGGTGGACATCCTGCGCTTTCTGCCCGAGCGCACCGCCGCCAACCGCTGGCGCTGGTGGGGCGCGGTGCTGGTGGCCGGCCCGGGCTGGATCGTGATGGGCATGCTCAAGATGGCGGGCGGCGCGTTCCTCGCCTTCGCCGCGCTGCAGTTCGAGGTGGGAACGCACCGCGCGGCCGAGCCCACGCAGATGTTCCTGGCCGGCTTTCAGCAGGTCATGCAGGCGCTGGGGCTGCCGGGCCTGGCCGTGGCGGTCACGGTGGTGTTCGTGGTGGTCTCGCAGGTGAAGATCAACGTGACCAATGCCTACGCGGGCTCGCTCGCCTGGTCCAATTTCTTCGCCCGCATCACGCGCAGCCACCCGGGACGCGTGGTGTGGCTGGTGTTCAACGTGGGCATCGCCACGCTGCTGATGACGCTGGGCGTGTTCGGCGCGCTGGAGAAGGTGCTGGCCGTGTACAGCAACGTGGCCATCGCCTGGGTGGGCGCGCTGGTGGCCGATCTCGTCATCAACAAACCGCTGGGCCTGTCGCCCCGGGGCATCGAGTTCCGGCGGGCGCACCTGTACGACTTCAACCCGGTGGGCCTGGGGGCCATGGTGCTGGCCGCCGCCGTGGCCTGCTGCGCCTACGCCGGCCTGCTGGGCGACCATGCGGCCGCGTTCTCTCCCTTCATCGCGCTGGCGCTGTCGATGGCGCTGTCGCCGCTGCTGGCCTGGGCCACCGGCGGGCGCTACTACCTGGCCCGCATGCCGGACACGCTGTGGAAGCCCGGCGAGTCCGTGCGCTGCGCCGTGTGCGAAAACCCGTTCGAGTCCGAGGACATGGCCCGCTGCCCGGCCTACGGCGCGCCCATCTGCTCGCTGTGCTGCTCGCTCGAATCGCGCTGCCACGACCGCTGCAAGACCGGCTCGCGCGCGGCCGACCAGTTGCGCGCGGTGGCCGCGCTGCTGCTGCCGCGCACCTGGGCAGCCCGGGTGAACTTCCGCCTCGGCCAGTACCTGATGGTGCTGGTGTCTCTGTGCGCGGTGATGGCGTTCCTGGTGGGCGTGGTCTATGTGCAGGAGGGGCTGGAGACACCGGCCCAGTTCCTGCGCACCCCGTTCCTGAAGGTGTTCGCCCTGCTGTCCCTGCTGGCGGCCGTGTGCGCCTGGTGGGTGGTGCTCAGCACCGACAGCCGGCGCATGGCGCAGGACGAGTCCGAGCGGCAGACGCAGTTGCTGCTGCAGGAGATCGAAGCCCACAAGCGCACCGATGCCGAGCTGCAGGCCGCCAAGGACCGGGCCGAATCCGCCAGCATGGCCAAGACGCGCTACGTGGCCGGCATGACGCACGAGCTGCGCTCGCCGCTCAACAGCATCCTCGGCTACACGCAGATCCTGCTCAAGAACCCCGAGACCGACGGCTGGATGCGCGAGACGCTTTCCACCATGCAGCACAGCGGCCAGCACATGCACGCGCTGATCGACGGCTCGCTCGAGCTGGCCCGCATCGAGGCGGGCCGGCTGAGGCTGGACCTGGCGCCGCTGCCGCTGGCCGAGCTGATCCGCAACGTCGAAGGCATGCTGCGCCCGCAGGCCGAGGCCCGGGGCCTGGCCTTCGTGGTGGAGACCATGGGCACCATGCCCGACTGGATCCGGGCCGATGGGAAGCGGCTGCGCCAGATCCTCATCAACCTGCTGTCCAACGCCGTGCGCTTCACCCAGCAGGGCGAGGTGCGCCTGCGCCTGGACTTTCGCCCGCACGTCTCGCGCATCGAGGTGATCGACACCGGCATCGGCATCGAGCCGCAGGACCTGGAGCGCATCTTCCTGCCGTTCGAGCGCGGCAGCGCCGGGCGCCGCGCGAGCGAGGCGGGCACGGGCCTGGGGCTGACCATCACGCACCTGCTCACCGAACTCATGGGGGGCCAGCTCACCGTGGCCAGCCGGCACGGGCAGGGCAGCACCTTCACCGTGCGGCTGTACCTGCCCGGCATCTCCCCCGACCCGGCCTGGCGCCCCACGCACGCCGTGGCCCTGCGGCCCGTCATCGGCCACATCGCGCCGCGCCGCACGCTGCTGGTGGTGGACGACCAGCCGCTGCAGCGCCAGCTGCTGGCCGGGTTGCTGGTGCCGCTGGGATTCACCGTGCGCGAGGCCGCCAGCGGCCGCGAGTGCCTGGAGATCGTGCGGCAGGCGCCCCCCGACCTCGTGCTGCTGGACATCACCATGGACGACCTCGACGGCTGGCAGACGGCCGCCCTGCTGCGGGCGCTGCGCCCGGCGGCGGCGCTGCCGATCGTCTTCGTCTCGGCCAACCAGTTCGACAACGAGCCCGCTCGGCTGGCCGCCGCCCAGTGCCAGGGTTTCGTGGGCAAGCCCATCATCGAATCGGAACTGCTGCAGGCCCTGCAGGCCGCCCTGCAGCTGGAATGGGTGCACGACAACACGCCGGCCAAGGCCCCTGCCTCGCAGGGCTCGCCACCCGCCAGCCCCGCGCCGCCGCCCCACACCCTGCCCGCCGACCTGCGCGAAGACCTGAACCGCCTGGCGCGGCAGGGCCAGGCCGCCGCCGTGCGCGAGCGGCTGCGCGGCGCACGCGACGGTCTGCCCGGCCATGCCGCCGCGCTGGCGCAGCTGCAGGCCTGCGCGGACCGCTTCGACTTCGACGCCCTGGCCCACCTACTGCGAGAACCCGAACATGACGAACTCCCCTGACAGCGCGCAGGCCGCCGCCCCGCGCCGCGTCATCCTGGTGGTGGACGATGCACTGGACACCCTGCGCATGCTGTGCGATGCGCTGGCAGGCGAAGGCTATGCCGTGCTGGCCGCGCGCGATGCCGAAGAGGCCATCGAGCGCTTCGAGGTGACCGTGCCCGACGGCGTGCTGCTCGATGCGGTGATGCCCGGCACCGACGGCTTCGCGCTGTGCCGCCGCATCAAGGCCACGCCGCCGTGGGCGCACGTGCCCATCGTCTTCATGACCGGGCTGTCGGAGACCGAGCAGATCCTGCGCGGCTTTGCCAGCGGCGGCGTGGACTATGTGGTCAAGCCCCTGCGCATTCCCGAGGTGATGGCCCGCCTGGCCACCCACGTGGCCAACGCGCAGGCCGCCCGGCTGGCGCGCGAGGCCGTGGACGTGGCGGGCCTGGGCGTGGTCGTGCTCGATGGCCAAGACCGCATCGCCTGGCGCTCGCCGCAGGCCACGCGCTGGCTGGAGGCCGCCTTCGGCGGGCAAGGCGACGCCACTGCGGGCGACCCCGCGCGCTGGCTGGCGCAGGCCCAGCGGCAGGGCGAAGCCAGCACACCCCTGCCCGGCGGCCTCCAGTTGCAGGCCCGCCACCTGGGCGCGAGCGGCCTGGCCGAGTCGATGCTGCTGCTCAGCCAGGGCCCGGCCGCAGGCGCCGCCGCGCCGCGGTTGCCGCCCGTGGCGCTGACCCCGCGAGAGACCGAGGTGCTGTCGTGGCTCGCCAAGGGCAAGACCAACCGCGACATCGCCGACATCCTCGGCATGAGTCCGCGCACGGTGAACAAGCACCTGGAGCACATCTTTGAAAAGCTCGGCGTGGAAACGCGCACCGCCGCGGCGGCGCTGGCGGGGCAGCTGCTGCAGGACTAGGTTCGGGCCACGGCGCCCTTCGACATCGCGCGCCTCCGCCCCCTGCGTGGCCGAGGCCAGTTCCTTGTTGACCGGTCAGCGCGTCATCGGGACCGTTCTCCAGCATGATGAGCGCAAGCGTTCTGCCGGCACGAAAGCTATAGTTTGCACGGCGCAACGGAGCCCTGCTTCGCAAAACTTTCTTGCGGTGAATCCGAAACCTGGGTGCCGTCAAAACATGGCTGATCGAACGAGAAACTGAATGAGACTGCGCTTTCCTCGCTGGCGTGACGGCCAAAGACCGATCACCTTGTTTGCAGTTCTGACCATGGCGTTCTTCTATGCCATTGTTGTTCTGCGAAATGAATGGGGACCTGCCACTGCAGGTTGTGGCGTGGTTGTTTTCGCGGTCTCGGCCTTGCTGTCGTGGAGAAGCTGGCTTGTGGCCCAAGAGGAGGTGGAGATCACCACCAACAGAACACTGGTCATTCACAGGCGGGGTTGGTCTGGAAAATCAACAAAGTCGACGTACGCGCTCGATGACTTTGGCGCCATTCGTTCCTACCTGACAGCGGGTGCTCGCCGCATCAACCGGCTTGAGCTCGTGACGCTTTCAGGCCGTGAGGCCCTTCTGCTTGCCTCGCGCATACCTGCGGCCGAGGCAGGCTTTTGGCGCGTTACCGCTGAAAATTTGGAGAATCCCGAACTACTGAAGCTTCGAACCGAACTGGGAAGCAGATGGGGCTTTGTGGACCATGGATTTCAAGGACCGAAGTGGGTGGGAGCCATCATCAAAGGAAGCGAATAGCGTTCGCTCCACCTGCCCGAAATCACGCGTCGCGCCACGCCGGCTTCATATCTCGCCCAAAAACTGCCTCAGCAAGTCCGTGACGGCATTGGGGCGCTCCAGGGACGGCAGATGCGCCACGCCGTGCAACGCGATCCCCTCCGCATTCGGTATCTGGTCTGCGGCCCTCTGGGCGCGCTGCTGAACGTGGGGAAAATCCAGGTCACCCCAGACCACCCAGGCAGGCAACCGGATCTCCGCGAGCCGGCCGTACACCGGCACGTTGTCTGTCTCCCCGCCCCGGAGCCTGTTCGCGATGGCGATCGCATTCATCGCCAGGAACAGCTTTCGCGCGTCGCCCCCCACCCGAAGTTCGGGCGACAGGGGGCCGTCCAGCCAGAGGCGTGCCTTGATGTGGTTCAGTGCCTCCCAGTCCTGCGCCTGCTCCGCGAGTTGCTGCGCTCGCAGCAGGCTTTCGATCTCGGGGGGATACGCCGGCGCCGGGGCGCCGCTGAGCGAGGGGGCGATCAGAAAGAGGCCCCGCACCCTGGAGGGATGGCTCAACGCCATCTCCAGCGCGATGCGGCCGCCCTGGGAACAGGCCACCACGACGGCCGGTTCCGTCACGCCCAGGCCCTCCAGAACGGCCAGCCCATCCGCCATCGATGACGAATCGGCCGTGCGCAGGGGCGAGTCACCGAATCCGGGGCGGTCATAGGCCATCACCCGGCAGGTGCCGGCCAGTGCGCCCATCTGGGCCGCCCACATGCGCCTGTCGCACACCGCGGCGTGGAGGAACACGACGGGCAGGCCTTGCCCCATGGCCTGCACCGACAGCAGCGATCCCTGCGACGGGAGGGTCCTCGTTTCTGTCATCGCGCGCTCCAGGTGATCGCATGGCGTTGGAATGGACTGCCTTGGGTGGTGGCATCTCCGGCGGCGGCTGTGCGCATTGTCATCGTTGCGTGATCGTCAGGACGGCAATGGCGCCCCACCCAGGCGCTCGGCCAGAAAGTCGATGAAGCTGCGCAGCTTGAGCGGCATCTGTCGCCGGCTGGCATACACCGCATACAGCGTGCCCACGAACTCCGTATCGCCCGGCAACTGCACCAGCCGACCGCTGGCCAGGTCGTCGTCCACCAGCCATGCGGGCAGGAAGGCCGCGCCCATGCCGGCCACCACGGCGTGGTAGCTCAGGGTGCTGTCGCTGGACTTCATCACGGCGTCGATGTGCCGGTGCATGCCTTCCTGCAGGGCATTCTTGAGGCGCTCGAGCTGCACGTAGTTGGGCATGACCATCGGGATGGGCCGGGGCGCACCGCCCGAATCAACGCCCCCGTCGGGGCCGGGCTGGAAGCCGGGCGCCGCGACCAGATGGAACGCCATCTGGCACAGGGGCCGCGCGATCAGCTGGGGCGCGGGCTCGGCGGTCATGCGCAGCGCCACGTCGAACCCCTCCGAGACGAGGTCCACCATGCGGTTGTCCAGGTGCAGGTCCAGCCGCACCTCGGGGCATGCCCGGCGATAGTCGGCCAGCAGCCGGGCAAAGCGCGGAGTGGCACACCACACCGGGGCGCTGATGCGCAACTCGCCCCGCGGCCGGTTCTGCCCGTGGCCCACCGAGGCCGCGGCGGCGTCGAGCAGTTCCAGCGCCTGCCGGCCCTGCTCGTAGAACGCCGTGCCGGCCTCCGTCAGGCTCATGCTGCGGCTCGTGCGGTGCAGCAGGCGCGCGCCCAGCGTGCGTTCCAGCCGGGCGATGTGCTTGCTCACCATGGGCGGCGCCATGCCCAGGCGGTCCGCGGCAGCACTGAAGCTGCCGGCTTCGACGATCGCCTGGAACACGCGCAGGCCGGTCAGTTCCAGGTCTGCAGGGTTCATGGTTGCCAAAGAAGGAAAGGATGCCATCACTCTAACGCCATCGATTTCCTTTGGGGGAAATCTTAAATTGCGTCCAGTCCCATTCCCTTTCATCGCCACGCGCTGTGGCCCCTTTGGAGAACCGCCATGCCCGCCACCCTGTATTCGCCCACCGCCGCCACCCCGTTCGCGGGCCGGGCGCTGCGCATCGGCCTCTGGATCGCCCAGGTGCTGGTCGCCGCGGTGTTCTGCGCCTCGGGCGTCGTGAAGCTGACCACGCCCATTCCCGAACTGAGCGCGATGATGCCGTGGACGGGGCAGTACCCCGTCGCCTTCGTGCGGGCCATCGGGCTGATCGACATCGCGGGCGGCCTGGGCATCCTGCTGCCCGCGCTGACGCGCATCCTGCCCCGGCTGACCGTGCTGGCGGCCCTGTGCTGCGTGGTGCTGCAGGGGCTCGCCATCGCCTTTCACCTGAGCCGGGGTGAGGCGATGGTGGTGCCGCTCAACCTCGTGCTGCTGGCGCTGTGCACCTTCGTGCTGTGGGGCCGCGCCCGGCGCGCGCCGATCCGCCCGCGCGGCGCCTGACACCCTCGCTGGCGCCTTTCGCCCTCAACCGCACCACCCACCCCCACGGACCACCGCCATGCACCCGCCCTCCTCCCCCCTGCCCACCTATTTCCTGTCGCACGGCGGCGGCCCCTGGCCGTACGTGCCCGAGATGCGCCGCACCATGCGCGCGCTCGAGCAATCGCTGCAGGACATCCCGCGCCAGATCGCCACCCGCCCGCAGGCCGTGCTGGTGGTGTCCGGCCACTGGGAGGACGAGGCCTTCGCCGTGATGTCCAGCCCCCGGCCGCCGATGGTGTACGACTACTACGGCTTTCCGCCCCACACCTACGAGGTGCGCTACCCGGCGCCGGGCGCGCCCGCCCTGGCGCAGCGGATCGCGGCCCTCATCGGGGCCGCGGGCCTGCCCAGCCGGCTCGATGCGGAGCGGGGCTTCGACCACGGCACCTTCGCGCCGCTGCAGGTGATGTATCCGGCCGCCGACGTGCCGGTGATCCAGGTGTCGCTGCAGCGCGATCTGGACCCGGCCCAGCACCTGGCGCTCGGCCGCGCGCTGGCGCCGCTGCGCCATGAAGGCGTGCTGATCGTCGGCAGCGGGCTGAGCTACCACAACCTGCGCCGCTTCGGCGAGGCCGGCCGGGCGCCTTCGGTGGCGTTCGACCAATGGCTGCAGGACGCGTTGGTGCACACGGATCCGGACGACCGGCCCGCGCGGCTGATGGGCTGGGAGAGCGCGCCAGCGGCCCGCATCGCCCACCCGCGCGAGGACCACCTGATTCCGCTCATGGTCGCGGCCGGCGCGGCCGAGGCCGAACGGGCCGACTGCGTTTACCACGAGGAAGGCGTGTACGGCGGCGTGACGGCATCGAGCTTTCGCTTCGGCGCCGGCGCGGCGCACTGAAACGCCCCGCAACGCCTGGCCCGGGCGCTTCGGGCATCATGGGCAGCCTCTTTCACTGCACGCCGCCGCGCCACGCCATGAAGCCCCTTCCCGCCCCTGCACGCCTGTCCCCGCTCTTCGTGGCGGCCACCCTGATCCTGGGCGCCGGCGCGGCCACGGCCCAGACGGCCCCGGCCGCAGCGCCCACGGCGGTATCCCCCGCCGCTGCCCCCGCCCAGACCGTGCGCCTGCGCGGCACCATCGAAGCCGCCACGCCCACGTCGCTCACCGTCAAGGAACGCGGCGGGCAGACGGTCACGCTGGCGCTTTCGCCCACGCTGGTGGTGCAGGAGGTCTATCCGATCGCACTGGCGGACATCCAGCCGGGCAGCTTCATCGGCACGGCCGCGCTGCCCCAGGCGGACGGCACCCAGCGCGCCATCGCCGTCACGGTGTTCCCCGAATCCGCGCGCGGGGCCGGCGAGGGCCACCGCCCGTTCGACCTGCAGCCCCAGAGCACCATGACCAACGCCACCGTGGCCGACGTGGCAGGCGTGTCCGATGCCGCCGGCGGGGCCGCCAAGGGCCGCACGCTGAAGCTCACCTACCAGGGTGGCGAGAAGACCGTCATCGTGCCGCCCGGCGCGCCGGTGGTGACCTTCCGCGGCG
Organism: Acidovorax sp. BLS4; assembly: GCF_032929295.1. Classification (NCBI taxonomy): domain Bacteria; kingdom Pseudomonadati; phylum Pseudomonadota; class Betaproteobacteria; order Burkholderiales; family Comamonadaceae; genus Acidovorax; species Acidovorax sp. BLS4. The sequence goes on along the minus strand of NZ_CP136797.1, from coordinate 915,310 downwards.
GCGACCGCAGCCTGCTGGTGCCGGGCGCCAGCGTGTCGCTCACCGCGCAGGAGGTGAACGGCACCCCCACGGCCACGCGCATCAACGCCGGGCGCAACGGCTTCGCGCTGCCTTACTGAGCCACGGTCTGGGGGGTGGCCTTCGTGGTGGCCTGAACGCCGGACGGTCCCGCCTGGGCCGATGCCGGCAGGCCGAAGATGCGGTCGAAGCCCCAGTTGAAGACGAAGGTGTAGCAAAGAAAGAAGGCGATCAGCCCCAGGTCCATCACGAAGGCCTGCCACAGGCTGACCTTGAACCACCAGGCGAACAGCGGCACCAGGGTGAAGACCAGGCCGCCCTCGAACCCGATGGCATGGGCGATGCGGCGCGCCGTGCTGCGCCCGCGCACCGGCTGGCGCGCCTCCCAGCGCTCGAACGCCCAGTTGAACACGAGGTTCCACACCACCGCGATGGCCGAGGCCGCCACGGCGACCACGCCCGAATGCCCCGGCCCCTGCCCCGTGAGCCAAGCCAGCGCCGCCGTGGCGGCCACGATGGCGATCAGCTCGTACAGGGTGACGTAGAGAACGCGGCGCGGCAGGCCTTGCAGGCCGGTGGGGCGGTGGGTAGCGGGGGCGGTGTGCGTGGACATGGGGCCACTGTATGTGTGCCAGGCTGATACATAAAGTCAGCTTGTTTCAGTTTTATTGATAGATACTCCGGCCCCATGGCGTTCTCTTCCGACAGCGTGCAGGTGTTTCTGGCCGTGCTGGACCAGGGCTCGTTCTCGGCCGCGGCGCGGGCGCTGTCGCGCGTGCCCTCGGCCGTGAGCATGACCATCGCCCACCTTGAAGCCGAGCTGGCCGTGCCGCTGTTCGACCGCACCGGCCGCGAGCCCCGCCCCACCGCCGCGGCCCGCGCGCTGGAGCCCCAGGCGCGGCTGCTGGCGGCGCAGCTCAAGCAGTTGAATGCGCAGGCGCTGGCGCTCACCCAGGGGCTGGAGGAGCGCCTGACCCTGGCCATCGCGCCCGAGCTGCTGGCCGCCCACTGGCGCAGCCCGCTGGCGGCCCTGGCCGAGGAGCACCCGCTGCTGCAGGTCGAGGTGCTGGCCGCGCCGCAGGCCGATGCGCTGGCGCTGCTGCACGCCGGGCGCGCGCAGCTGGCGCTGGTGTTCGAGCGGCCCAGCATGGACGGGCGCGAGGGCTTTCAGGAGGTGGGCAGCGAAACCCTGGTCGCCGTGATGGCGCCGGGCCACCCCGTGCTGGCCGCCGCGCAGGCCGCGGCCGCGGAGCGCGGCGAGCCCCCCGCCGCCGCCCTGCTGCGCGAGGAGCACCTGACCACCACGCGCCAGATCGTCGTGGCCAGCCGCGATCTGGCGCAGACCGATCCACGCTTCGTGTTCGCGCGCCACCACTGGCGCACCGACAACCACCTGGCCGCGCTGGGCCTGATCGAGGCGGGCCTGGGCTGGGGCTGGCAGCCGCGCGCGCTGGTGCAGCCGCGCATCGCGGCGGGCTCGCTGGTGGAGATGCCGTTCGAGAACCTGAGCAACGGCGTCGCGCTGTGGGTGGACGTGGTGTGGTCCAAGGAGCGCCCGCTGGGCCTGGGCGCGCGGCGCTTCGTGGAACTGATCGACGGGCAGGCCGCGCGGCCTTTGAGCCAAAACCGGCCCTAGCGCATATTCCACTAGGGCATATTGCTATTTATTTAATAGCACAACACTCCGAGGTACCGGCTACAGCTGCACGCTCGCGGTGCCGATGCCGTCGAACGCCACCTCCACCGCATCGCCCAGGCGGGCGTTCAGCCGACCGGCCCAGTTGCCGGTGGTGACCACCGTGCCGGCCGGCAGGGTGCCGAAGTGCTGCGTGGCATGGCGCAGCCACGCGGCCAGCAGCCAGGCGGGATCGCCCAGCGAATGCGTGCCCTGGCGCTCCACCGCGTCCTGGCCCGTGATGCGCACCGTGCAGCGCTGCTGCGCCCAGTCGGGCGGCGCACCGGCGTCGAAAGGCACCCAGTCGCCCAGCACCAGCGCGCCGTGTGACTGCTGGTCGGCCAGCGTGAGCAGGCCGGCCACCGCGCCGTCCTGGGCCCAGCGCGTTTCCACGATCTCGATCGACACGGCCATCGCGTCGACCAGGTGCGCGCCCTCGCCGTCGGCCAGCCGGGCCGCAGTCGCGGCATCCACCGCCTGGCCCAGCCGCAGGGCGATCTCGGCCTCGATGCCGCGCAGCGCGAACGGCCAGGCCTGCGCCTGGGCCGGATGGGCCCACACGCCCGCTTCGGGCAGCGGGGCGTGGGTGAGCACGGTCGCCCGGTCCGCGCCGCCGGACTTCCAGTACCGGGGCACGCCGGTGGACCACCAGCCCAGCGCCTGCGCCACGGCGCCCTGCACGGCATAGGCGGCATCGGCGTCCGGCAGGGCCGCCGCCAGCGGCTGCGCGTCGGCAGGCACGGCGGTGGCGCGGGCCTGCAGCAGGGCCTGGGCGACCGCGGCAACCCCGGCAACCGGAGGGGAGGAATCGGCGGAATTCACGGCGGGATCGACGGACATGGAAGGGCTTTCTCGTTCAGGGCTCGGGCGATGATTGTGCGGCCCGCGCGACACTACGGACTTTCCCACCCCACCAGGACCCGCCATGGCCGCCAAAGCCCCCGCCCCCGCTCCCCTGACCCCCGACGAGATCGCCCGGCGCCTGGCGCCATGGCAGCCCGGGCCGGCCCACGCGGAGCCGGCCGGCAAGGCCGCCAAGGCCGAGGCCAAGGCAGCGGCGAAAGACGGCCCCCCGCCCGCCCTGGACCTGGCCCGCTTCGACCCCGCGGCCAAGCCCTTCTCCCAGGGCGACAAGGCCAGTGACAAGGCGCGCGTCGAGGCCCTGGCCCTCGAACTGGACACCCTGCAGGACCTGCTGTACGCCGACAAGCGCTACAAGCTCCTGGTGATCCTGCAAGGCACCGACACCTCCGGCAAGGACGGCACGGTGCGCGGGGTGTTCGGCCGCATGAGCGCGCTGGGCGTGCACGCCGTGGGCTGGAAGGCGCCCACCGACACCGAGCGCGCCCACGACTACCTCTGGCGCATCCACCAGCAGGTGCCCGGCGCGGGCGAGCTGACCGTGTTCAACCGCAGCCACTACGAAGACGTGCTGGTGCCCGTGGTGAACGGCTGGATCACGCCCGAGCAGCACCGCCAGCGGCTGGCGCACATCAACGACTTCGAACGCCTGCTGACCGAAACCGGCACCGTGGTGGTGAAGTTCATGCTGCACATCAGCCGGGACGAGCAGCGCAAGCGCCTGCAGGAGCGCCTGGACGACCCGGCCAAGCACTGGAAATTCGACCTGGGCGACATCGCCGCGCGCAAGCAGTGGGACGACTACCAGCGCGCCTACGCCACCCTGCTGGCCGCCACGCACACGCCGTGGGCGCCCTGGACCATCGTGCCCGCCGACTCCAAGACCCACCGCAACCTCATGATCGCCACCGTGCTGCGCGAGGTGCTGGGCCGGCTCGGCCTGCGCTACCCCGAAGGCGATCCCGCGCTGGCGGGCATCCAGGTGGAATGAGCCGCGCGACCGCCCGTCGGCCGGCCCTTGAAAAACGGCGTTGCGACCCGTTGCCCAGGTTATGCATTCGGCGCATAAACCTGTAACACTCCGGCCTTGGACAGTTGCCGGGGGCAGGCATAAGCTCCGTCGTCTGAACTGATCCCTCCTTCAAGGAAACCCCCTCATGTCGAACACCAACGGCACCCGCACCCAGCACGAACTGCCCTCCTACCTCCAGGCCGACGACCTCGGCCCGTGGGGCAACTACCTGCAGCAGGTGGACCGCGTCACGCCCTACCTGGGCAACCTGGCGCGCTGGGTGGAAACGCTCAAGCGCCCCAAGCGCATCCTGATCGTGGACGTGCCGATCGAGCTGGACAACGGCACCATCGCCCACTTCGAGGGCTACCGCGTGCAGCACAACCTGAGCCGCGGTCCCGGCAAGGGCGGCGTGCGCTTCCACCAGGACGTCACGCTGTCCGAAGTGATGGCCCTGTCGGCCTGGATGTCGGTCAAGAACGCGGCCGTGAACGTGCCCTACGGCGGTGCCAAGGGCGGCATCCGCGTCGATCCCAAGAAGCTGTCGCGCGGCGAGCTGGAGCGCCTGACGCGCCGCTACACCAGCGAGATCGGCCTGCTCATCGGCCCTTCCAAGGACATCCCCGCCCCTGACGTGAACACCAACGGCCAGGTCATGGCCTGGATGATGGACACGTACTCCATGAACACCGGCGCCACCGCCACGGGCGTGGTCACCGGCAAGCCGGTGGACCTGGGCGGCTCGCTCGGGCGCGTCGAGGCCACCGGCCGCGGCGTGTTCACCGTGGGCGTGGAAGCCGCCAAGCTGACGGGCCTGCCGCTGGAAGGCGCACGCATCGCGGTGCAGGGCTTCGGCAACGTGGGCGGCATCGCCGGCAAGCTGTTCGCCGAAGCGGGCGCCAAGGTGGTGGCCGTGCAGGACCACACCGGCACCATCTTCCAGCAGGGCGGCCTGGACGTGCCCGCCCTGCTGGAGCACGTCAAGAAGACGGGCGGCGTGGGCGGCTTCGGCGGCGCCGATGCGATCGCCAAGGAAGACTTCTGGGGCGTGGACTGCGAGATCCTCATCCCCGCCGCGCTGGAAGGCCAGATCACCAAGCACAACGCCGGCCAGATCAAGGCCAAGCTCGTGATCGAGGGCGCCAACGGCCCCACGACCACCGAGGCCGACGACATCCTGCACGACAAGGGCGTGCTGGTGCTGCCCGACGTGATCGCCAACGCCGGCGGCGTGACGGTGAGCTACTTCGAATGGGTGCAGGATTTCTCCAGCTTCTTCTGGAGCGAAGACGAGATCAACGCCCGCCTCGTGCGCATCATGCAGGAGGCCTTCGCCGGCATCTGGCACGTGGCGCAGGAACACAAGGTGAGCCTGCGCACGGCCACCTTCATCGTGGCGTGCCAGCGCATCCTGCACGCCCGCGAAATGCGCGGTCTGTACCCCTGATCCGCCTTGGCCCGAGGAGGGTCCGCCGGCCTACCCGGCCGGCGCCCTTCCCTGGAATGGACCGCCAGCGCCCCACCGGGCCTGGCGGTTTTTTTATGCCCGTACGCCGTCAGGGCGGCGGGCCGGAGCCCTGCGGCGCATCGCCCGCCGGCCGCGCCGCGCCGGCCTCGAACACCCGCAGCGCCACGCAAAACGGCTGCACGCAGGGCGCCCGGCCCGCGTAGGGGCAGCCCGCCGTGTCGCACGCCTCGCCCTGCCCGCTGCGCCCGGCCTCGTCGTCCTCCGGGCGCCAGCCGCTGGCCTGCAGCGCGGCCATCTGCAGCCAGGGATCGGAGCGCTGCAGGGCCAGCATGTCCCGCCCGTACACCACGGCCGCCGCCTGGGCGTGCGGCGCCAGGTCCAGGGCCAGCAGGGCGCTGGTGCGGCTGGCCGCCGCGCCCTCGCCCGACTGCAGCACCAGCGCGAACAGCCCCGACTGCAGCGCCTGCGGGCGGCCCGCGAAGACGAGCGGCGGCGAGGCTTCGCCGGGCACCGCCGGGCCGGCACCCGCCGACGCGGGCGACCCCCCTGCCGCGCCCACCGACGGCTGCTGCTGCAGCCATGCCGCTGGCACCCGCAGCGTGAGGGCGTAGCCGCGCGGGCCATCGGCCGTTTCCACCACGCCCTGGCGCGCCAGCCAGGTCTGCAGGGGCGGCAGATCGTCCGCCGCACCCTGCGCCAGGGCCGCGGGCCACGGCTGCGCCACGGCCACCTGCTGGGGCCGCCCCGTGGGTGCCGTGAGTTGCTGCAGCAGCGCGCCGAGCATCTGGCGCAACGGGGCGCCGACGCCGCTGGTGGGCCAGGGCAGGCCCTGCACGGCGGCCGCGCCCGGTGCCGGTGCGGCACCGGAAAGCCCAGCGGCGGGCGCTGCCGTGGCGGGAGCGCCCGGCCCCGGGACGGCCACACGGGCGGCGGATGCCGCGCCCGCCGGCCCGGTCGCCGCGCCCTCCAGGCTCTGGCGGGCCTGCGGAGAAATGCTGACGCGGTCGGCCGGCGCGGGCAGGGGCGGGCGCTGCGCCGTGGGGGGCAGGGGCAACGCGCCGGGCACCGGGGTGCCGCCATCGGCACCGCCCGCCGCGGGCACCCCCGAGGCATCGACGCCGAGCAGGGTGTTCTGCCGCTGCAGCGCCGCTTCGGCCAGCACGCGCGCCACCGGGGCGAGCGGCGCGCGGGGCGGATCGATGGAGGCGGACATGGCGTGGAGCGGGGTGAGGGGTGGGGGTTCGGCCGGCGGTGGGGCGGTGCGTTCGCGGAACTGTGCACCGATTCTGGCGGTTCGCCAACCCGCCTTCGCCGTGCAGGTTGGTATAACGGAACGCATCCCCGCACCGGATCGTTCACCCGCCCCCGGAAGCCGCCGCGACGGCCCGGCCCCCCGGCCCTTCTCGGCCGCCCCGCTTGACCCATGCCCTCCATGCCCCCCGACCTCGACGACCTGCAGTTGCGCCCCCTCACCCCCGACGACGCCGCGCCGTTCGCCGCCCTGCGGCTGCGCGGGCTGCGCGAATGCCCGCAGGCGTTTTCGTCCAGCTACGAGGAAGAGGCCGCCACGCCCCTAGCCGACTTCGAACGCCGCCTGCAGCCCCAGCCCGGCCGGGCCGTGCTGGGCGCCTTCGACGGCGGCACGCTCGTCGCCACCGTGGGCATCAAGCGCGAAGACATGCGCCAGTTGTCGCACAAGGCGTTCCTGTGGGGCATGTATGTCGCGCCCGAGGCGCGCCGGCAGGCCGTGGGCCGGCGCCTGCTGCGCTTCGCCCTGCAATACGCCGCCGCGCCGCTGGGCGTTCGCCAGGTCAACCTCGGCGTCACCGCATCAAATGCGGCGGCCGTAGCGCTTTACCAGGACGCGGGTTTCGTGGCGTATGGCGTCGAGCGCGATTACCTGTGCGTCGATGGCCGGTACCACGACGAAAGCCTGATGGCGTGCCGACTGCGCACGACCTGACTCAACTCGTGATAGTAAAAACCGACGGCCCACTTTGAATCCTGGCTATGGATCAAATCTCACTGGACAGGGATTTAGTTAAGAAATTCTTTTAATGATCTGGTATCGGTCCGGACTCTGTCCAAAACCGGTGCTGTAATAGCACTTACTATTGGCTGTGGAATCAGGCTGGCTAGAGATTCGCCAATTGGAAGGAATGGAGAATGTCGTGTAACAAATTGCCACCTCACTTCCAATTGGCAAATCGGCGATATAGGTCCAACTGAAATAGAGTTGACTGCCGGGGCATCCCCCCTTGCTATGTCCTGTAACTACCCATCCAGTTGAAGGGGGGCTCCCCGTTTCGCTGCACCCACTTTGAGTTACTGGTTGCGGCGGAGGCGGAGGGGCGACAGGGCCGCCATCAAAAGTCACACTCACTGAGTTTTGCAACTCGAAATTAGTCCCGTCATCACGAATGAAGTATGCGCGAACAGTGTGTGTCCGATTGTCGAGGTATTCCGAAGGAAACGATATTTCCCCCGCAAACCCGTGAAGCCCACTATCGCCACAGATTGACTGTACGGCAGTTTCACGTTGTATTCCAGATGGTAGTGCGCCTAAAAATTTACCATCATCTCGCCATAAGTGGATCCATCCTGCATAACCGGGAGTTGCTGGGTCGCAAGCCCATCCGTCATATGAAGTTTTGCTCGTTGCTCCAAAATAACCGGCCGCGTATGCGCTATTAGCTCCGACGAAAGCGCTCACACACACCAAACCAGACAACACCACACTTTTCAAACGCATTCTCAATCTCCTTTGCAACAAAAGCGTTTGAATGTACAGAGCAAAACTCACGTGACGGAATGTAATAAGCAATCACAATTTAAATACCGATTGGCGGTCTAAACCCGAAGTGCAACACCTGAACCTCAGGTAACTTGCACAGATGACTTCGCGATACACGCACCTGCAGCCCGAAGAACGCCTGACGCTGGCCTCGCTGGTCCAGCAAGGATGGAGCGGGCGATTCATCGCTCGCCTGCTCGGGCGCAGCCCCGGCACCGTGTACCGTGAGCTGGTACGCAACAGCACCCCTGGCGACGGCTATGCCTTGCGGTCCGCCCAGGCTGCCTGCCAAGCTCGCCGCGATGCAGCGCGTCCTGCCCCCAAGCTGCACCCGCACAGTCGCCTGCTCGCGCAGGCCACAGGCGTGCGCGTGTACTTCTGCGATCCACACAGCCCATGGCAGCGCGGCAGCTGCGAGAACACCAACGGGCTTTTGCGCCAGTTCCTGCCCAAGGGCACTGACCTGGGCATCCACGATCAGGCTGCGCTCGACTCCATTGCCGACCTCATGAACAACCGTCCTCGCCAGACCCTGGAGTGGCGCTCTCCCTATCAGGCGCTCCAGCAGTTCATGCAGGCATTGCTCAGCAGCAGGACGCTACCATTCACTGAGACGGCAAATCCATCTCAATCGAGGTGTTGCACTTCAGGTTTGAGACCGCCCCTTGAAGCTTCTACGGGTGGAGCTCCAAGCGCGAAGACACGCGCCAGTTAAGTCGTTTCTGTAGGGCGTTGTTCCGAGCGGGTCGGCGCCGATGCCGGGGCGGCGGCTGCAGTGGCAGTGGCAGTGGCGACTGCGGCTTTCCGGCTTTTCTTCAGCACCTTCGCGTGCGCCGCGCTGGCCCCCGCCAGCTCCTGCGGGCTCAGGCCGAACGCCGGGTTGTCCGCCAGCATGTCCACCGCCAGGTCGATGAAGGCGCGCACCCGCGCCGGCTGGGCCGCACGGCTGCCGTAGTAGACGTACAGGCCCAGGTGGTGCGCGACCACATCGGTCAGCACCGGCACCAGCCGGCCGCTGCGCACCAGCGGCGCGGCGGTGGTGCCCACCAGCTGTCCGATCGCGTGGCCGCCCAGCACGGCGCGCGCCTCCAGCTCGATGTCGTTGACGCAGAACGCCGGCGCGACGGCATGGGCCACGATCTCTTCGCCCACGCGGAACTCCCACGGCATGGGCTTGCCCGTGGCGGGGTGGCGAAAACCGCTGCAGCGGTGCCCGGCCAGGTCTTCGATGCGCAACGGCACGCCATGGCGCGCCAGGTACTCCGGCGTGGCGCACACCACCAGCTGCAGCGCCATCAGGCGCCGCGCGACCACCCCGCCCTCGGGCGGGTAGCCGGAGCGAAAGCCCACGTCCACCCGGTCCTCCACCCAGTTGCCGATGCGGTCGTCCAGCTGCACATCGGGCTCCACCTGCGGATAGCGGCGGCAGAACGCGTCCACCACGGGCCAGATGACCTCCAGCATCATCGACCGCGGCGCGGTGATGCGCAGCGGCCCGGCGATCTCCTCACGCCCGCGCCGCGCGCCGTGCACCGCCCGCTGCAGGGTGGCCAGCCCGGGCTGCGCGGCATCGAGAAACCGGCGGCCCTCCTCCGTCAGGCTGAGGCTGCGCGTGGTGCGGTGGAACAGCCGCACGCCCAGGTGCGCCTCCAGCTGCGCCAGCGCCAGGCTGGCCGCCTGCGGCGTGACGCCCTGTGCCGAGGCGGCCTGGCGCAGGCTGCCGAGTTCGGCGGCTTTCGCGAAGGTGGCGATGGCCCGCAGTTCGTTGATGGCCATGGCATTCCCCCTTGATTGACCGTCGATTGACAAGTATTGCTTGCGTATGAATCGAGGGATTATGGGCTAGTGCAATGGCAATGGTGTGCCTAAAGTCCCACCCACGGCAGCCGGATCGACCGGCCTGCCAGACCGAGCAGACCGCCAATAGAAACCCGAGGACCTTTCCATGACCGCCACCGCTTCCATTGCCACTTCCGCCTCTGCCTCCGCTTCGTCGTCTTCCCATCCCCGCGTCTGGCTGATCACCGGCGCCTCGCGCGGCATCGGTGCCCGCATCGCAGAGGCCGCGCTGGCCCGGGGCGATGCCGTGGTGGCCACCTCGCGCAGCGCGCAGTCCGTCACCCAGCGGCTGGGCACCCACGACGCACTGCTGGCCGTGTCCCTGGACGTGACCGACGAGGCACAGGCCCGCCAGGCGGTGGGCGCCGCGCTGGAACGCTTCGGCCGGATCGACGTGCTGGTCAACAACGCGGGCTACGGCCTGCTGGGCGCGGTGGAAGAGGCCACCGCCGACGAGGTGCGCAGCCTCTACGACACCAACGTGTTCGGCCTGCTGAACGTGACCCGTGCCGTGCTGCCGACCCTGCGCGCGCAACGCGCCGGCCACGTGATCAACATCTCGTCGCTGGGCGGGGTGCAATCGAGTGCGGGTTTCGGCGTGTATTGCTCGACCAAGTTCGCGGTCGAGGGCCTGACCGAAGCCCTGCATGCCGAGCTGGCACCGCTGGGCATCCACGCCACGGTGGTGGAGCCGGGCTACTTTCGCACCGAATTCCTCGACACGGCGTCGCTGGTGGTCTCGCCCCTCGTCGTGCAGGACTACGCCGCCAGCGCCGGCGCCGTGCGCGAGGCGGCCCGCCGCATCCATCGGAACCAGCCCGGCGACCCCGTGCGCCTGGCCCAGGCCATCCTGCAACTGGTGGACAGCCCCGCGCCGCCCCTGCGACTGCCGCTGGGCACCGACACCCTGCAGGCCATTGCCGACAAGCACGCGTTCGTGCAGGCCGAAACCGCCCAGTGGCGCGCGCTGGCCGCATCCACGGACTTCCCGGCGAACGCGGCCGCATGACCCCGGCGGCGCGGCATCATTTGCTACAAATTGAATAGCAATACGCCCTAGAAGAATCTGTGCTGGAGGCCGATTTGAGGCTTAACCCTCCACAGCCCACCAGGCCGGCAGCAGCCGCTGCACCTCGGCCCGCGCGAAGCGGTCGTCGATGAGGTGCACCACGCCCTCGTCGCTGGGCGAGCGGATCACGCGGCCGGCCGCCTGCACCACCTTCTGCAAACCCGGGTAGAGGTAGGTGTAGTCGTAGCCCGCGCCGAAGAGGGCGTGCATGCGCTGGCGGATCTGCTCGTTCACCGGGTTCATCTGCGGCAGCCCGAGCGTGGACAGGAACGCGCCGATCAGGCGCCGGCCCGGCAGGTCGATGCCCTCGGAGAACGCGCCGCCCAGCACGGCGAAGCCGATGCCCTCGCCGCCCTCGGTGAAGCGCGCCAGGAACTCGCGCTGCCCGGCCTCCTGCATGCGGCGCGACTGCAGCCAGTGCGGCACCTGCGGGTGGCGCCGCGCGAACGCCTCGGCCACCTGCTGCAGGTATTCGTAGCTGCTGAAGAACGCCAGGTAGTTGCCCGGTCGGTCAGCGAACTGCCGCGCCATCAGGTCCGCGATCGGCACGAGCGAGGCGGACCGGTCCGGGTAGCGCGTGGAGATGTGGCGGGCCACGGCCACGCGCAGCTGGGCAGCCTGGAAGGGCGAGGCCACGTCCACGCCGGCATGGCCGGCCGGCAGGCCGAGCAGGTCGGCGTAGTAGCGCGCCGGCTGCAGCGTGGCGGAAAACAGCGTGCTGGTGTGCGCCGCCGCGAAGCGCGGCGCCAGGAACGGTGCCGGCACCACGTTGCGCAGGCAGACCACCGAGCTGCCGGGCGCGCCGCCGGGGGCGCGGGTTACGTCCACCATCGAATGCGTGTCCAGGCACTCGGCCAGCCGCTGGGTGTGCAGCAGCTCCAGGTAGAAGGCCTGCAGCGCCGGGTCCATCTGCTCGGGGTGCTCCGCGAAATGGTCGGCCAGGGCGCTGCCGCACTGCTGCAGCGCGGCCAGCAGCGCGGCGGGGAAGGCCTCGTGCACGGTGTAGGCCCCCGGCTGCGCCTTGTCCAGCGCCACCCAGGCACGGCGCACCTTGTCCAGGGCCTTCTTCACCGCCGGCACGCGGGCGGCGGTGTCCGAATGCCGCGCCTGGTAGAGCGAATCGGGCAGCAGCTCGGCCGTGTACATGCGGCGGCCGCGCTCCACGAGGTTGTGCGCCTCGTCCACCAGCACCGCCACGCGCCACTGGTTGGCCTGCGCCAGGCCGTGCAGCAGCGCGCCGGCATCGAAGTAGTAGTGGTAGTCGCCCACGACCACGTCGGCCCACCGGGCGAGCTCCTGGCCCAGGTAGTAGGGGCACACGCCGTGGGCCAGGGCGGCATCGCGCACGTGGGCCTGGTCCAGCAGGGGCCGGTCGCCGCCGCCCGCCGTGGGCGAAAGCGCTGCCGCGCGCGCGGCCGGCAGGCGGTCGTAGAAACCCCGGGCCAGCGGGCACGACTCGCCGTGGCAGGCCTGCCCGGGGTGCTCGCAGGCCTTGTCGCGCGCGATCATCTCCAGCACGCGCAGCGGCAGGCGGCCGGCAGGCGCCGGGGCCTGTGCGCCATCGCCCCCCGGCGCAGCGGCCAGGTCCGCCACCGGCTGCGCCGCGGCGATGCGGGCCAGCGCATCCAGCGCCACCTGCCGGCCCGAGGTCTTGGCGGTGAGAAAGAACACCTTGTCCAGCCGCTCGCCCGGCGCCGCCTTGAGCAGCGGGAACAGCGTGCCCACCGTCTTGCCGATGCCGGTGGGCGCCTGCGCCAGCAGGCAGCGCCCGGCGGTGGCGCTGCGGTACACGGCCTCGGCCAGGGGCCGCTGCCCGGTGCGAAAGCCTCCGAACGGAAACACCGCCGCGCGCAGCGCCGCATCGCGCGTGGCGCGGTGGGCCGCCTCCTGCTCGGCCCAGCCGAGAAAGCGCTCGCACTGCGCCTCGAAGTGGGCGCGCAGGGCGTCGGCCGTGCAGGGCTCGACCAGCACCGTCTCCTGCTGGCTGCCGATGTCGAAGTACACCAGGGCCACGTCGATCCGCGCGAGCTGCCGCGCCTGGCACAGCAGCCACCCATACACCTTGGCCTGCGCCCAGTGCAGCGCGCGGTGCGAGTCGGGCTGCCGGTCCAGCCGGCCCTTGAAGGTCTTGACCTCGTCCAGCCGGCCCGCGGCGGGATCGAACCCGTCGGCCCGGCCGCGCACATGCAGGTGGCGGTAGTGGCCTTCCAGCGCCACCTCGCTCTCGTAGCCCGGGCCGGCGCCCGCGCCCCGGCCCGCCATGCGCCGCTGGGCCACGGTGGCATGGCCGGCGATGCCTTCGAGCGCGGTGGGCGCGGGGGTGAAGCGCAGGTCCAGATCGCCCTGCTTGGCCGTGAACTCGCACAGCTCGCGCACGGCCACGGTGTACATCAGGCCGTGCCCTCGCAGGGGTCCGGCGCCGGGCCCCGGGCCGCCTCCCGCGAAAGGTCGGCATCCTCCAGGCCAGCGAGCCCCTCGCCCAGCAGCCCCTGCGCCGGCTCGCCCTCGCTGCGCAGCGGCGTGGCCTTGCACAGCGCCATCCAGACGGCGAACGGCAGGCTGCAGCCCGCGTGGCGGGCGGGGCGCAGCAGCTCGAACCGGCCGTGGTCGATCTCGCCGTGCAGCACCCACACGCCGAACGGCTCGGGAATCTCCTCGGGCGCGGCCACGCCGGCCGGGAACACGTAGTAGCACTCCTCGCACAGCCACTGGTAGGCCTGTCGCTTGGCGCCGTGCCGCAGGTCGGACAGCAGGTCGGCGCGGCTGGCCTTCACCTCGTGCACCATGGGCTGCAGGTAGGCGGGCACGGTGGTGTTGCGCACCGAGAACAGATCGGGCCGCGCCATGCGCCACACCTGGGCGGCGGCGCGGGCCGGGGGCGCATCGGCCTCGTCGTCGGCCCAAAGCCGGCCCGGTGCCGCGGCGCGACCCGCCAACGGCGCTGCGGCGGGCCCTTCGGAGGCCAGGGCCACCTCCGGGGGCGCCGGCTCGATGGCGGCGCGCAGCGACAGCTCGCGCCAGACGATGCGGCCGGCGCCCAGCAGGTGCTCGGCAAAGCGCTGGGCCAGCCGGTCGTGCGCGCTCAGGGCCCGCAGGCCGCGCTGGCGGGCCTCGGCCAGCCACTGGATGCCCGCGTCCGTCAGGCGCAGCACCGCGTGGCCCTCGGGCGCGGTGTGCAGCGCGACCATGCGCGCCGCCAGCAGGTCGATCTCCAGCGCGTCCTGGCAGGGCCAGCCGGCCGAACGCCAGATCTGCATCAGGCGGGTGCGGTGGGAACGGGTGAGCGTGGGCTCGGGCATGGTGGGAGGCGGTGGGGGCCCGGGTGCAGGGGGGTGGGGGTGAGAGTGCGCGAAGGCACTGATTATAAAAACAGTGCCCGCCACCTGCCATGCGCTCCTGTCCCACACCCACGCCGCACGGGGTGTTACGCCGCCGGGCCAGGGGCCGGTGTACCTTGGCGGCTTCGCATTCCTTCCCGGTTGTCCTCACACGCCACGCATGCCCTCTACCGCCTTCGCACGCTTGCGCCCCATCGCCCTGGCCTGGACCGCAGGGGCGGCACTGATGCTGCCGCCGCCCGCGCTCGCCACGCCCCCCGACCCCTCGCCCCCGGCGACCACCCCTGCGCCGCCCTGGGCCAAGGCCCTGCAGCGCGAGCTGGACCGCGTCGCCGCGCACAGCAGCGCGGCCTTCGGCGTGCACGTGCGCGACCTGGACACGGGGCAGTCCTTCTCCTTTCACGGCGAGGAGCGCTGGTACCTGGCCTCGTCCATCAAGGTGCCGGTGGCCATCGCCGTGCTGCGCGGCGTGGAGCGCGGCGACTACACGCTGGACACGCCGCTCACCCTGCGCGCCACCGACTACGTGGACGGCGCCGGGCCCGCCAAGAACCAGCCGGTGGGCGCGGCGCTCAGCATGCGCTGGCTGCTGGAGCAGATGATCGTGTACAGCGACAACACCGCCAGCGACATGCTGATCGACCTCGTCGGCCTGCGCGAGGTGAACGCGCTGGTGCAGTCGGTGGTGCCGGGCGGCTTCGAGCGCATCACGCACCTGGCGGATGTGCGGCGCCAGGCCTACGCCCAGCTCACGCCCGAGGCCGTGCACCTGTCGGGGCGCGACTTCATCGCGCTCCACCAGCAGCGCACCGATGCCGATGTGAAGGCCACCCTCGCACGCCTGCTGCGGGTGCCGGCCGATGGCCTTCGGCCCCTGTCGGTGGGCGAGGCCTACGAGGCCTACTACGCCAGCGGGCTCAACTCCGGGCGGCTCGATGCGTACGCCGAACTGCTCGCGCAGCTGGTGGAAGGCAAGCTCCTGGAGCCGCGCCACACGGCCTACCTGCTGGGCGTGATGGAACGCGTGAAGACAGGCCCCAACCGCATCAAGGCCGGACTACCCACCCGTGCGCGCTTCGCCCACAAGACCGGCACGCAGCGCGCCCGAACATGCGACTCGGGCCTCGTGACGGTGCCGCGCCTGCCGACAGACCGGCGCGTGATCGTGGTGGCCTGCACGCGCGGCGAACTGTCCACGGCCCGGTCCGACCGCACGCTTCGGCAGGTCGGCATCGCCCTCTGCCAGTCGGGCCTGTTGTCGGATGGAAAACCCCATGAAACTCCCTGCCAAACCGTGCCGAGCCGCGCCGCGGCCCCTTCCGGCACCACGGGCCCGGGGGGCCACCCTGGCCCTGCTGTTCCTGGCGCTGGCGTGGACGACGACCCACCCTGAGCCCGCCCACGCCGCGCCCGCCTGGGCCGATGCGCTGCGACAGCAGGTGGAACGCATCGAACAGGCCACGCCCGGCCAACTGGGCCTGTACGTCAAGCGGCTCGATAACGGCGAGACCTTCGCGCATGCGGCCGACCGGCCCTGGTACCTGGCCTCGTCCGTCAAGCTGCCGGTGGCGATCGCCGTGCTGCAGGAGGCCGAGGCCGGCCGCCTGCGCCTGGACCAGCAACTCGTGGTGCAGGCGCGCGACAAGGTCGACGGCTCGGGCGCCGTGGTCTGGCAGCCCGAAGGCACGCGCCACAGCGTGCAATCGCTGCTCCAGCGCATGCTGATGGAGAGCGACAACACGGCCGCCAACATGCTCATCCGCGCGGTGGGCGAAGACACGCTGAACCAGCGCGCGCAGGCCCTGCTGGGCGGCCGCGGCGTGGGCCGCATCACCAACTTCACCGAAGTGCGCTACCAGGTCTATGCCGAGGCCCACCCCGACGCGCGCCGGCTCTCCAACATGGACCTGGTGCGCATCGCAGGCGCCCCCGTGGGCCCCAAGCGCCTGCAGGCGCTCGCCCGCACGCTCGGCGTGGCGCCCTCCGCGCTGCGCGTGCAGACCCTGGACGAGGCCTACGACCGCTACTACCGCACGAACCACAACACCGCCACGCTGGAGGGCTACGGCGCCATGCTGGAAAAGCTGGTGCGCGGCCAGCTCGTTTCGCCGGCGCACCAGCAGCTGCTCTACAAGGACCTGAAGTTCGACACCTACGACGCCTACCGCCTGGAGGCCGGCCTGCCGCGCACCGTGCGGTTCATCCACAAGACCGGCACGCAGCTGCACCGGGCCTGCCACATGGGCGTGATCGACCCGCAGGACAACGGGCGCAACGCCATCGTGGTGGCCGCCTGCGCCGAGGGGCTGGACGAGATGAAGGAGGCCGGCAAGGCCTTCGAACAGGTGGGCCGCGCGATCACGCAGACGATGCTGCAGGACCGGATACCGGCCAAGGGCCGCGGCACGCCTGCGGGCCCCCAGGCGGGAAGCAGGCCGCCGCTCTAAGCCGCCTGCAGCCGTGCGGCGCGCTCTGCGGAGCGCTGCCCTTCCGTGGCCCGCAGCGATGCCATCTGGGCCAGGATCTGCTCCTGCTTTTCCAGCAGGCGGGGGCCGTGGATGCCGTGCACGTCCCCGGCCAGGCCCCGCGCCACCGCGCCGAGCGCCTTCTCGAAATCCGCGCGCTGCTGCCAGGCATAGGCCAGGTTGAGTTGGGTGCGCGCGTCCTTCGGATCGATGCGCTGCGCCTGAAAGTACGCCTCCTGGGCCTCGCCATGCCGCTCCAGGCAGTAAAGGCAATCGCCCAGGACGTTCCACAACCAGGCGCTCAGCCACGGGTTGATGTCCAGCGCGCTGCGCGCTAACTCGATGCCTGCGGCGAAGTCACGCAACTGGATGCCCACGAACTCCGCCACCTCGCCCAGCAGCCGCCAGTCCCGCGGATTGCGCGCAATGGCCAGGCGGTAGCTTTCGAGCGCGGCATCCTGCCGGCCGGCCTGCAGGTGCCCGCGCGCGTCCTGCGCCGGGCCATCGAAGAACTGCTGCGCATCGGCGCAAAAACGGTTGCCGAACGCCGCAATGGTGCGCTCCTGCTCCGCCTTGACCAACAGGCGGGCATGGATGGCGCGCGTGGCATCGCCCTCCGGCACCACCACGCGCCAGCCGTCGCGGTCGAACAGTTGCCCGAGCAGCGGGAAATTCAGTCCGATCGCGCTGGTCTTGCCGAAGCGCTGGGGCGCCGCCGACTCCGCAGCTGCCTGGGGCGTGCTGGCACCATAGTCGTTAATGAGGATGAAGCCCCCGTCCACCAACTGCCCCTGCAGCGTGTGCAGTGCGCCGAAAGCCCCGTGGTTGACCAGCAGCTTCGGCACCGGATCGGCCCGCTCCAGCGCCTGCCCGGCAAATGGCGGCAGTTCGCCCTCCAGCGGAAAGAAGTCCACCTCGTAATCGAACAGGCCCGCCAGCGGCAGCAGCAATGCGCGTTGGTCCGGATCGTGGGCATTCGCCAAGGCCCGGATCTCCTCCAGGCCCAGGGGGGTGTACTGGCGCACCAGGTCGGCGTTGTCGGTCAGCCGGGTGCGCACGCGCAGTTCCTCGATGCGTTCCCCCTGGCGGCGCAGCACCGTGGCGGGCAGCACGTCGAGCACGTAGTTGCAGAACACGGCCTGCAGCGCCTGCAGCGACTGGACCCTTCCGTCAGCGAGGCGGATCTCGGTCGGCCGGGTGGCATCGCATCGCGCCATGACCACCTGTGCCCCGAACGCATCGAACATGCGGCGCTCGCGCCACTGCGCCAGCGTGCGCTCGGACGCATCGGTGACGAAATACACCAGTTGCCTGTCGAAGGCGCGGCCTTCCTGCTGGCAAAGCTGGTTGAAGGCCTGCAGAAAATAGCGCGCGAACAGACCGCAGCCCGCGCCCAGTTCGAGCACATGGATCGGACCGGCCGGCTCGGTCGAAACACAGTGGTTGAACAGCAGCGCGGCCGCGTCTTCCGACAGCCGCCCACTGTTGTTCACCACGAACGGCACTTCGTTCTCGGCGAACGCCAGCAGCCCCGCCCGGGCCCAATGCAGATGGCCCAGGTCCCACTCGATGCTCTCGGCAATGGGCCGGAAACCCTGAAGCTCGTGCGAGGCGACCTTGACGCAAGACAGCACGTCCTGTGGAGAGCGCGGTCCCGAAGGCATCGCGCTGGCGGACTCGGGATTGAAGGGCAAGGGGATGCGCGCGGCACCCTCCAGGGAAAAATCATTTCTCAAGATAGGGCCCCTCGGGCATGGACTGTCGAACGGCAAAACTTCGCAGGGGCGAAGACGCCTGCAGGTACGGACCGGCCAAGGCACCGAGGCCCGGTCCGGGACCCGTGCATCAGGGCACGGCGGTCCACTTCACCCAGTTGTCATCGGCGGCCTGGAAGTCCGCCTTCAGCGTCTTGCGCATGGCGTCGACCTCGGCCTGCGCAATGTCGGCATCCTTGACCTGCTTTCCGGTGGCCGCCGTTCGCGCCTTGGCCAGATCGGATTTCGTCACCGCCGCGTTGCCGGCCCAGATGGCTTTCGCCGTGCCGACATTCGCCCAGTATTTGCCCTGGGACTGCAGGTCGGCCTGGTAGGCCGCTTTCCAGCGCATGTTGCTCGCGGACACCGCGTTCAACAGCTGGGCCAGCGATCGCTGGTTGCTCACGCCCTTCTGCGCGAACGCCTGCAGATGCACCCGCTCGAAGTTCAGCGGCAGCAGCCCTTCCTTGGCGGCCAGCAGATCGCGCTCGTTCCACCAGCGGGTCGCCTCGCCGGCCTTGGCGGCTTCGAGCCCGTTGAGCCAGTCGGCATCGGTGGCAATCACGCCGTTGCCCTTGACCCACTGGAAACGCCGAAAGCCGATGTCCGCCGCGCGACCGAAGTTGTGGTTGCTCTCCCCTGGCCCGGCATTGGTCTGCGTTTCTGCCGCCTGCTGGGCGAAGGTGCGGCGGCGGCCCGTGGGGGTGATCCACAGGACGATCTTGTGGGTGTCGTACATCTGCTGCACCAGGTTGGACAGCTTGGCGCGGAAGGTGGGCTCGTACTCCGCATCGCTGGCGATCGCCGCCTTGCTGATGGCCGCATCCTTGGCATCGGCCGCGATGTACACCGTCTTGGAGCCGGGGGAAGAGCGCATCGCCTGATGGGTGGCCGGCAGCATGGCATTGAGTTTTTGCAACGTCGCGCTGCCAGGGGCGACCAGACCCAGTGTCTCCTGGGCTCCGCCCGCCGCAGCCGGCACGGGTGGTACGGCCGCAGGCCCTTTCGCTGCAGCGGCCTTGGCGACCGGGCTCTGTGCCAGCTTCTGGTCGATCTGAAAGCGTTCGATCGCCGCGCGGGTCTGCCCACCGTAGCTGCCGTCGTAATCCACGCTGAGGTAGGGCGCATTCTTGGCGTCCTTGATGACCCGCAGCATGGCTTGCAGAAGTGCCACGTCGTGGCCCTGGTTCTTGGCGCCTTCTCCGACGCTGTCCTTGATGTCCGGCATGGTGTTCCCTCGGTGCGATGGTTCGGGCTTACGGGTTGGAGGATGAACGCGGCGACAGGCGACTGAGCAGATGCTGCCGTGCCTGCAGGCCTGGCTGGCACTGCCCCAGGCGCGCCGCCTCTGCACTGGCCTGCTCGGGTGCCACCGCCAGTGCGATCAGCGCGTAGCGGTGGGGCACCCGCCCTTTGCCAGGCCAGGTGTCCACCACGCCATATCCCGCGAAACAGGCCGACGCGGCGCGTGCAGCGCGGGCCGCACGGACGGTGGGATACGAACCCGCCACCACCGCTTGCACGGCGGCCAGAGACGGTTCTTCGGAAAACACCTGCCGTTTGGCGTTCCACGCCAGGCGCTGGGCGGACACCTTGTCGGCCGCATCGTCATCGGGGGAAAAGAACACGGAAAGGTACATGGGCGCATGGCCTGGCGTGGCGATGACCTGGGACACGTAGGGTCCCTGAGGTTCGCTGCGCGACCATGCCGTCTTGAGAGTGCCCTGCGAAGCCACGTACAGCGCATGGCGGCGCTTGGGGTGGTCGAACCCGGCCATCTGCGTGACCAGCAAGGCGCGCGCACCAGAGGGCTTGCCCGGCTCCACCGGCACGGCGCTCGCCGACGCGGTGACCGTGCCTTCCTCTTCCCCGGTCGACCAGACGCGGGGCGCGGCGGTGTTTGCCAGAAACGGGCCGGTCCCGGGCTGCGGGACGTCCAGCGGCTGCGCGGGCGCTGCAGAGGCAGGCCACTCCAGCGCCGTGCCCCCCAGTACCGACACACCCGCACCGCCTTCGGCCAGCGGCTCACCGGCCCCGGACAGCAGGCGAACCTCGAAAGCACAGGCCGCATCCTTGCATGCGGCAAGGGAAAGCTCGTAGCCCTGCCGCACCCCAGGCGCCGGCTGGCCATTCACCGGGAAAGACTCCAGCACCTGGCGGGAGGAAGGAACGTCGCTTTGTGCGGATGATGCGGCATTGGCCACCCCTGCCAGCAGCAGGACGGACGCCATCACCCCCAGCGCTCGGGTGGCGGCGGGCACGCCAACCGACGGGCAGGCACTGCGACATGACGATGAGGGGGAAACCATGGACATCCGCCTAGAAAAAGAACGAAACACGGTGCGCTGGCCCCAAGGAAGGACAGGCAAAGCATGCGCGCGCCAGGCCATGCGCTTCGGGCAAAACCGGGGGCCATGGCAACGCCCGGCGCAGCGTTCGAGAGCGAACGCCGGCGGATGGTACCGGGCGCGTTACACCTGATCCAGTCTTCTTACGAGCTGAATCAATTAAGGCCGCGGTGTCAGGCGGGTGTCATCCAACGGTGCTCTCCCCCTGCCCGCAAACCCGCAGCACCTCGGCCCCATACGCCTCCATCTTCTTGGCCCCCATGCCGCTGATGCCCTGCAGATCGTCCAGCGTGGACGGGTTGCGTTCGGCGATCGCGGCCAGCGTGGCGTCGTGGAAGATCACGTAGGCGGGCAGGTTGTGCTCGCGCGCAACCTCGGCGCGCCAGGCCTTGAGGTTGATGAAGCGCACCTGAGCGTCCGGCCCCAGGTTGGCCGCGGCGGCCGGGGGGGCGGCGCCGCGGCGCGTGCGCCGGGCCGGCGTGGCGGCCGTGGATTCGCGCAGCTGCACCGGCGTCTGGCCCTTGAGGACCGGGCGCGAGCCGTCGGTGAGGCTGAGCGTGTCGAAGCTGTGGCCGCTCTCCAGCATCACCTTGTGCAGGCCCACGGCGCCGGTGGCCAGCAGTTGGCGCAGCACGCCGCGCAACTGCGCCTCGGAGTAGTCCTTGCCCAGGCCGAAGGTGGAAAGCTGGTCGTGGCCGAACTGCTTGACCTTTTCGGTGTCCTTGCCGCGCACGATGTCCATGATGTGCCCGGTGCCGAAGGTCAGGCCGCTGGCCTCGTGCACGCGGTAGATGGTGGACAGCAGTTTGCGCGCCGCATCCGTGCCGTCCCACACCGCGGGCGGGCTGATGCAGTTGTCGCAGTTGCCGCATGTGGCCCCCACGCTCTGCACTTCGTGTCCTCGCTGCCCCCCAAGGGGGCTGCTCGCGCCTTGGGGCGGCCCGGCGGTGCTCGATGGCTCGCCATAGACTTCGCCGAAATAGCCCAGCAGCCGCACGCGCCGGCAATCGGTGGCCTCGGCCAGGGCCAGCAGCGCGTCGAGCTTGCCGCGCATGACCTGCTTGAATTCCTCGCCCGCCGGGCTTTCGTCGATCATGCGGCGCTGGTTCACCACGTCCTGCAGGCCGTAGGCCATCCAGGCGTCGGCCGGCAGGCCATCGCGGCCGGCGCGGCCGGTCTCCTGGTAGTAGCCCTCGATGTTCTTGGGCATGTCCACGTGCGCGACGAAGCGCACGTCGGGCTTGTCGATGCCCATGCCGAAGGCGATGGTGGCCACCATCACGATGCCCTCCTCGCGCAGGAAGCGGTCCTGGTTCTGCTGGCGCACTTCGGGCGGCAGGCCGGCGTGGTAGGGCAGCGATTTCAGGCCCGCGTCCACCAGCGCGGCGGACATTTCTTCGACGCGCTTGCGTGACTGGCAATAGACCACGCCCGCGTCTTCGGGGTGTTCACGCTCGATGAAGCGCAGCAGCTGCGCGAGCGGCTCCTTCTTTTCTTCGATGCGGTAGCGGATGTTGGGCCGGTCGAAGCTGCTGACGAAGTGCTGCGCGCCTTCGAGCTGCAGCCGCTCGACGATATCGGCCCGCGTGAGCGCATCGGCCGTGGCGGTGAGCGCGATGCGCGGCACGCCGGCATAGCGCTCGTGCAGCACGGTGAGCGCGCGGTACTCGGGACGGAAGTCGTGGCCCCACTGGCTCACGCAGTGCGCCTCGTCGATGGCGAACATCGACAGTTGCCCGCGCTGGTGCAGGCCGTCCAGCAGCTCCAGGAATCGCGGCGTGGTCAGCCGCTCGGGCGCGGCGTAGAGCATGGTGATGTCACCGCGCGCCACGCGCTTTTCCAGCTCCTGCGTCTGCTGCCAGTCGAGCGTGGAATTGAGGTAGGCCGCATCGACGCCCGCCTCGTGCAGTGCGCCCACCTGGTCGTGCATGAGCGCGATGAGCGGCGAGACGACGATGGCCACGCCCTGCCCCGCATCGCGCCGCACGATGGCCGGCACCTGGTAGCACAGCGACTTGCCGCCGCCCGTGGGCATCAGCACCAGGGCGTCGCCGCCGGCGATCACGTGCTCGACGATGGCCTGCTGGGGGCCGCGGAACTGGTCATAGCCAAAGACGTCGTGCAGAACGAAATGCGCGGGGGACAAAATCGAATACTCTCTTTTTGATAGCAAATCGCCCTAGTGGAATATGCACTAGAGGCCGATTGGATGGGAATTTCCCGGCCCCGCCGCGCCAGGCGGCCCACCAGGAAAGGCGCTTATTGTGCGCCGGCCCCGCGAACCCACCACCGGCCGGCGGCCCCCAACGATTCGCAACGCGAATGGATCGCTCCGATTATTCAATTGGACGCGAATCGCTGCGCCGGACAAGATGCCTTCAGCCCCGGCACAGGGGCATGGCCTACCGACCCAGGAGACAAACGACATGAAGCACCTCATCCCGGCCCTGCTGGCAGCCTGCGGCCTGGCCGCCGCCGTGGCGCCCGCACGGGCCCAGCAGCCGCCGTACCCCAACGCCCCCATCACCCTGATCGTGCCGTTCGCGGCCGGCAGCGGCACGGACTCGGTCGCGCGCACCGTCGGGCAAAAGCTCGCGGAGCGCCTGAAGCAGCCGGTGCTGGTGGACAACAAGCCCGGTGCCAACGCGCAGGTGGCCGCGCAGATCGCAGCCAAGGCCAAGCCGGACGGCTACACGCTGTTCATGACGACCAACACGTCGCACTCGGCCAACCCGGCGCTCTACAGCCACCTGAAGTACGACCCCATCAAGGACTTCACGCCGGTGGCGCGGGTGGGCGAGCTGCCCTTCGCGCTGGCGGTGCACCCCGGCGTGCCGGCGAAGACGCTGGCCGAGCTGATCGACTACGCGCGCGCCAACCCGGGCAAGCTGAGCTACGCCACGCCCAACAGCACCTCGCTGGTGGCGATGGAGAGCATCAAGCACATCGCCCAGGTCGATGTGCTGAGCATCCCCTACAAGTCGAGCCCCCAGGCCATGACGGACCTGGTGGGCGGGCAGGTGCAGGTCTACGTGGCCGACCTGGGTTCGGGCAGGAGCATGCTCACCAGCGACAAGGTGCGCACGCTGGGCATCACCACCACGCAGCCCTCGCCCCTGCTGCCGGGCGTGCCGCCGATCGGGCAGACGGTGAAGGGATTCGACCTCACGTCCTGGAACGGCATCTTCGGGCCGGCCGGCATGCCGCCGGCCATCGTGAACCGCCTGAACACGGAGCTGCAGGCCGTGCTGGCCGAAAAGGACACGCAGGACAAGCTCGCGCAGATCGGCTTCCAGGTGTGGCCCAGCAAGACGCCGCAGGAGTTCGCGACCTACGTGGCCGACCAGCTGGCCCACTGGCGCACGCTGATCCAGCAGGCCCGCATCCAGCCCGAATGAACGACATCCCCCTGAGCGGCGTTGCCGCTTCCCCCTTGCTCTCGCATCGCTGCGCGCTGCGGGAAGGGGGACGACGCCAGCGCGGCGGGGCGGCCCTTGCGCGGCGTCTGCTCGCGCGGACCGCACCAGTGGCACAGGCCGCTGCCCCTGTCAGACGTTCTGGAGAATGGCATGACCGACAACACGCATAGCACTTCACGCACCGGCCCCCTGGCGGGCGTGCGGATCCTGGACCTGACCTCGGTCATCATGGGCCCGTTCGCCACGCAGATCCTCGCCCAGTTGGGCGCGGAGGTCATCAAGGTGGAAACGCCCGATGGCGACAACATGCGCCACGTGGGCCCCATGCGCCACCCCGGCATGGGCCACATCTTCCTGCATGCCAACGCGGGCAAGCGCAGCATCGCGCTGGACCTCAAGCACCCGGAGGGCCGCGAGGCCGCGCTGCGGCTGGCCGAGCGCTGCGACGTGCTCATCAGCAACGTGCGCCCGCAGGCCCTGGCGCGGCTGGGCCTGGACCCGGCCAGCGTGGCCGCGCGCAACCCGCGCCTCATCCACGTGAGCTGCTGCGGCTTCGATCAGGAGGGCCCCGACGCGGCGCGCCCCGCCTACGACGACCTGATCCAGGGCGCCACCGGCATCCCGTGGCTCATGCAGCGCTACGGCGCGCCCGAGCCGGCCTATGCGCCGACCACGCTGTCGGACCGCGTGACCGGGCTGCATGCGGTGTACGCGGTGACGGCGGCGCTCTATGCCCGCGAGAAGACGGGCCAGGGCCAGGCCATCGTCGTGCCCATGTTCGAGGCCATGGCGCAGTTCATCCTGGGCGACCACATGGCGGGCCTGACCTTCGAGCCGCCGCAGGGCGAGGCCGGCTACGCCCGGCTGCTGACCACGCACCGCAAGCCTTATGCGACGGCCGACGGCATGCTCTGCGTGCTGATCTACAACGACAAGCACTGGCGCAGCTTCTTCGCGGCCATCGGCGAGATCGGCGAGGCGCAGGGCCTGGCGCAGGACCCGCGCTTTGCCACGCACGGCGCCCGCGCGGCGAACATCGATGCCGTCTATGCCGAGGTGGCGCGCATCCTGCGCACCCGCACCACGGCCCAGTGGCAGGCGCTGCTGGATGCCGCCGACGTGCCGCACATGCCGATGAACTCGCCGGCCGACCTGCTCACCAACCCGCAGCTGCGCGCCACGGGCTTCCTGCACGACAGCGTGCACCCCACCGAGGGGCCCATGCACGCCATGGCCCATCCCACGCGCTGGTCGGCCACCCCGCCGCCCCGCACCTTGGCGCCTGCGCCGCAACTGGGCGAACACACCCGCGCCCTGCTGGCCGAGGCCGGCTACACCCCCACCCAGATCGACGCCCTGCTCGCGCAAAACGCCTGCCACGCCGCCACCGGAGAACCCGCATGACCCTCGCCACCCCCACCACCGCGCCCCGGTACCGCGTGCGCGCCGCCCAGGTGCCCAGCTACCAGCCCGCCAACCACCACCACACGCACAACCAGCGCCTGATCGGCCCCGAGACGGTGGGCGCGCGGCAGATGGAAGTGCTGCTGGGCACGCTGCACAAGGGCGGCGGCGCCCTGCCCCACGCCCATCCGGGCATCGAGCAGTCGTGCTATCTGCTCGAAGGCACGGCCCGCGCCGAAGTGGCGGGCGAGGCCTTCGACATGGTGCCGGGCGACATGTGCTTCTTTCCGGCCGACCAGATGCATGTCTTCACCGTGACCAGCGACACCCCCGTGAAGCTGCTGGTGATCTACAGCCCGCCCTACGGCGAATCGCCCGACAAGGTGATCCGGCCCGCCCCATGAATTTCGACCTCTCTCCCGAACACGCCCAGATCCGGGACGCGATCGAGCGCGTGTGCGCCCCGTTCGATGCCGACTACTGGCTGCGCCGCGACCGCGAAGGCGGCTTTCCGGAGGACTTCCACCGCGCGCTGGCCGACGCCGGCTGGCTGGGCATCGCCATGCCCGAGGCCTATGGCGGCGCCGGCCTGGGGATCCGCGAGGCCGCGCTGATGATGCACACGATCTCCGCCACGGGCGCGGGGCTGTCCGGCGCCTCGGCGGTGCACATGAACATCTTCGGCCTGCACCCGGTGGTGGTGTTCGGCACCGAAGCGCAGAAGGCGCGCTGGCTGCCGCCGCTGATCGCGGGCCGCGACAAGGCCTGCTTCGGCGTGACCGAACCCAACACCGGGCTGAACACGCTCCAGCTCAAGACCCGCGCGGTGCGGGAGGGCGACCATTACGTGGTGCACGGCCAGAAGGTCTGGATCAGCACCGCGCAGGTGGCCAACAAGATCCTGCTGCTGGCGCGCACCACGCCGGTGGAGCAATGCCGCGGCACCGAAGGCCTGAGCCTGTTCTACACCGACCTGGACCGCCGCACGGTCGAGGTGCGCGAGATCGACAAGCTGGGGCGCAAATGCGTGGATTCGAACCAGGTGTTCATCGACGGCCTGCGCATTCCGGTGGAAGACCGGGTGGGCGAGGAAGGACAGGGCTTTCAATACATCCTGCACGGCCTGAACCCCGAGCGCATCCTGATCGCCAGCGAGGCCGTGGGCCTGGGCCGCGCGGCGCTGGCGCGCGCCGCAGGCTATGCCAGGGAGCGCGAGGTGTTCGGCCGCCCCATCGGCCAGAACCAGGGCATCCAGCACCCGCTGGCCCTGTCGTGGATGGAGCTGGAGGCCGCGCACCTCATGGTGCAGAAAGCCGCATGGCTGTACGACCAGCACCTGCCGTGCGCGGCCGAGGCCAACGCCGCCAAGTACCTGGCGGCCGAGGCCGGCTACCACGCCTGCGAGCGCGCCATCTTCACCCACGGCGGCATGGGCTACGCCAAGGAATACCACGTGGAGCGCTACCTGCGCGAGTCATGGATACCGCGCCTGGCGCCGGTGAGCCCGCAGCTCATCCTGTGCTTCATCGCCGAGAAGGTGCTGGGCCTGCCGAAATCCTATTGAACGGCCGCAAGCCGGTGCCGGCGCTGCGGGCCGCGCTGGCATCATCGCCGCCATGAAACTGCACCTCCTGCGCTACTTCGCCGTGCTGGCCGAGGAACTGCACTTCGGCCGGGCGGCCGAGCGGCTGGCCATCACGCAGCCGCCGCTCAGTTCGGGCATCAAGGCGCTGGAGGACGAACTGGGCGTGCGGCTGTTCGAGCGCACGAGCAAGCAGGTGGCGCTCACGCCAGCCGGCCATGCCTACCTGGCCGAGGTGCGCGTGGCGCTCGACCGCGTGGCCCGCGCCGGCGAGACGGCCCGCGCCGTGGCCGCGGGGCAGCGCGGCCGGCTGGACATCGGCTTCACCGGCTCCATGGTGTACCGCGACATGCCCGCCATCGTGCGCGCCTTCGGCGAGCGCGCGCCGGGCATCGAGGTCAACCTGCGCGAGATGTCCTCGGGCGAGCAGCTCGAAGCCCTGCTGCACCGGCAGTTGCATGCCGGCTTCATCAATGCGAGCGTCGTGCCAGCGCCGCTGCGCAGCCTGCCGCTGGCCGAGGACCATTTCGTGGCCTGCCTGCCGCAGGACCACACCCTGGCGGGCCAGGCGGAAGTCGACCTGCGTAGCCTCGCCGACGAGACCTTCGTGATGTTCGCGCGCGACGTGGCGCCGGCCAACCACGACAACGTCATCGCCCTCTTCCACCGTGCCGGCATCCACCCCCACACGCGCCATGCCACCCGGCAGTGGCTCACCGTGGTGGCGCTGGTGGCCATGCGCATGGGCGTGGCCCTGGTGCCGGCCTCGATGGCGCAGGCGGCCGTCCAGGGCGTGCGGTTCGTGCCCATCGCCCACCTGGAGCATCCGACCGTCGGGGTCCTGGCGTGGCATGGCGACGCGTTGACGCCGGTGCTGCAGACCTTCCTCGACGTGGCCGGGCACGGCAAGGGTTGACGCGGCTTCCTACAATCGGGGGATGACTCCGCTCCACTACACCCGCGCCCGACAGCTACCCGACATCCTGGCCCGCCGCATCGCCATCCTCGACGGCGCCATGGGCACCATGATCCAGCGCTTCAAGCTGGGCGAGGCCCAGTACCGCGGCGAGGGCTACAGCGGCCCGGACGGCGCGGGCGACCGGTTCAAGGACTTCCCGCGCGACGTGAAGGGCAACAACGAGCTGCTGAGCCTCACGCGGCCGGACGTGATCCGCGACATCCACGAGCGGTATCTGGCCGCCGGCGCGGACCTGATCGAGACCAACACCTTCGGCGCCACGACCATCGCGCAGGAGGACTACAAGATGGCCGATCTCGCGCGCGAGATGAACCTGAAATCGGCGCAGCTGGCCCGTGCCGCCTGCGACAAATACTCAACGCCCGACAAGCCCCGCTTCGTGGCCGGCGCCCTGGGCCCCACGCCCAAGACGGCCAGCATCAGCCCCGACGTGAACGACCCGGGCGCACGCAACGTCGATTTCGAGCAGCTGCGCGCGGCCTACTACGAGCAGACCGAGGCCCTGGTCGAAGGCGGCTCCGACGTGCTGCTGGTCGAGACCATCTTCGACACGCTCAACGCCAAGGCGGCCCTCTTCGCCATCGACGAGTTCTTCGAGAAAAGCGGCGAGCGCCTGCCGCTCATCATCAGCGGCACGGTGACCGACGCCTCCGGCCGGATTCTCTCGGGCCAGACGGTGACGGCCTTCTGGCACAGCGTGCGCCACGCCCGCCCGCTGGCCATCGGCCTGAACTGCGCCTTGGGCGCCACCCTGATGCGCCCCTACATCCAGGAGCTGAACCGGGTGGCGGAAGACACCTTCATCAGCTGCTACCCCAACGCCGGCCTGCCCAACCCGATGAGCGACACGGGCTTCGACGAGACGCCCGAGGTCACCAGCCGGCTGGTGCACGAATTCGCCGCCGAAGGGCTGGTCAACATCGTGGGCGGCTGCTGCGGCACCACGCCGGACCACATCGCGGCCATCGGCCAGGCCGTGGCGCCCGTGCCGGCACGCAAGCTGTTCTACCCCGAAGCCGCCTGATCCCAATGGGGCCGGATCGGCCCCCATTCGAAGCCCCTGGCCCCGGCACGGGCCCGCGGCCACCACCGGGCGATGCAGGACACGCCGCTTTCCTACCGGACGGCCGCGTGTTCGCCCTTACGATCCGCCGTCCTCACTCCGATGGGCTACCGTGCGGTCTTTGCGCATCCAACTGCTTCTTTTCTGGGCCTTTCTGCTGGCCGCCTGTGCCCTGGTCGCGGCCATCATCGTGGTGCTTTACCAGACGGGCTCGGGCGCCCAGGTGGCGTCCAGCCGGGCACGCGCCGCGCAGGCCTGCGAGGACATCGCCACGCGCTACGCCAAGTCGGTGCCCACGGTGCCGGCCGACACCCCCCAGACCGACCTGCTGCGCGTGCTGCTGCACGTGGTGCTGCTGGAAGTGCCGCAGGTGGAAGGCGGCGTCTGGCGCGCCGGCAGCGGCATGCTGGCCTACGCCTACCCGACCTATGAAGGCAGCGGCGTCAAGATCGACGTGCCGGCCGCCGAGCAGCCGCTCATCGTCGAATTGGCCAAGCAGGCCGGCAGCACCGGCCAGCCCATCGTGAACCTGGTGCGCGGCAGCCGCGAGGTGCTGATCGTCGCGGCCTGCCCCCTGGCCGCGCACCCCGGCACCGCGGTGTGGACCATGACACGCGCCCACGCCGGCGCCATCGCCGCACAGGACACCCTGCGCACCGGCATCGCGGTGCTGGCGCTGCTGGTGGTGGCCTCGGGTGCCTGGCTGGGCTGGATGCTGCTGCGCGGCCTGCGCCAGGTGCGGCGCCTGGAAGGCGCGCTGGCGCAGGCCCAGGGCGACGCCGTGCCGCACCTGGAGCGCACCGGCATCCGCGAGCTGGACCGCATCGTCGACGGCTTCAATGCGTTCGGCACCCGCCTGGAAGACGCCCGCGCCCGGCTGAAGGAGGCCCTGGCCCAGCGCCACCGCGACCTGCGCCTGACCGCCCTGGGCCGCATGACGGCCTCGGTCGCGCACGAGATCCGCAATCCCATCGCCGCCATGCGCCTGAAGGCGGACAACGCCCTGGCCGCGCCGCCGGCCCGCCATGCCGACGCGCTGGCGTCCATCGTCACGCAGATCGACCGGCTGGAGGGCCTGGTGCAAAGCCTGCTCTCGCTGGTGCAGCCGCTCAACCTCCACCCCCGCACCGTGCCGCTCCGCCCCTGGCTGCAGGAACGGCTGGACACCGCCCGCCCGGGCTCGCAAGCCCGTGGCGTGCGGCTGGCGCTGCGCGGCGAGGCCCCCGCCGACGCCGTGTTCGACCCCGTGCACGCGGCGCGCGCCATCGACAACCTGCTGGACAACGCCGTGCGCCATGCGCCGGCCGGCGGCGAGGCCGTGCTGTCGGCGCAGGTGGATGCGGCACGCACCCTGTGCACGCTGACGGTGGAGGACGACGGCCCCGGCGTGCCCGAAGACCTGCGGGCGCAACTGTTCGAGCCCTTCGCCACCGGCCGCGCCGACGGCAACGGCCTGGGGCTGGCCCTGGCGCGCGAAGTGGCGCTGGCCCATGGCGGCGACCTGCACTACGCGCCCCGCGAGGGCGGCGGCGCCCGTTTCATCCTGGAGCTGCCATGGCGCGCCTCTTAGTCGTCGATGACGACGCGGCCTTCCGCGAATCGCTGGTCGAAACCCTGCAGAGCCTGGGCCATGAAGTGCACGGCGCCAGTGGCGGGGCCGAGGCGCTGCGCCAGGTGGAGCGCCACCGCTACAGCGCCATCTTCCTGGACCAGCGCATGCCCGGCATGGACGGGCTGCAGACGCTGCAGGCGCTGGCCGCGCGCATGGCCCGGCTGCCGCCCGTGCTGGTGCTCACCGCCTACGCCAGCGGCTCGGGCACCATCGAGGCCATGCGCCTGGGGGCGTTCGACCACCTGACCAAGCCCGTGAGCCGCGCGGCCGTGGTGGAGGTGCTGGAGCGCGCCCTGCGCTCCGAGGCCGACGCCGGTGCCACGGCCGCCGCTCCCGCGCCGCCGCGCGATGCACAGGAGGACGGCGAGCTCATCGGCATCAGCGAAGCCATGCGCGAGGTGCACAAGCGCATCGGCATGGCCGCCGCGAGCGATGCCCCGGTGCTGATCGAGGGCGAGACCGGCACCGGCAAGGAGCTGGTGGCGCGCGCCCTGCACCGGCATTCCACGCGCGCGGCGGGCCCGTTCGTGGCGGTGAACTGCGCGGCGATTCCGAAGGAGTTGCTGGAAAGCGAGCTGTTCGGCCATGTGAAAGGTGCCTTCACCGGCGCGGCCACCGAGCGGCCCGGGTGCTTTCGCGCAGCCGATGGCGGCGTGCTGCTGCTCGACGAGATCGGCGACATGGCGCCGGAGGTGCAGGCCAAGCTGCTGCGCGCGCTGCAGGAGGGCGAAGTCACGCCATTGGGCAGCCACCGGCCCGTGAAGGTGAACGTGCGCGTGCTGGCCGCCACGCACCGCGACCTCGCGGCGGCCGTGCGCGAAGGGCGGTTTCGGGAAGACCTGCGCTACCGGCTGGATGTGCTGCACATCGTGCTGCCGCCGCTGCGCGAGCGCCTGGCCGACATCGTGCCGCTGGCCGAGCATTTCCTGCGCGTCGCGGCGGCGCCGCAGCCCGCCAAACGGCTGTCGGCCGGCGCGGCGCGTGCGCTGCTGGACCACGCCTGGCCCGGCAACGTGCGCGAACTGCGCAATGCCATGGAGCGCTGCCATGCCCTGCAGCGCGGCCCGGTGGTGGGAGCCGCCGACCTGGGGCTGCAGCCATCGCCGACCCCGCCCGATGACCCCGGCCACAGCCACCGCACCGGGTCGGGCGACGCCTTGCCCGCCGCCTGGCTGGAGGGATCGCTGCCGCAGGCCATCGAGCGGCTGGAGCGGCAGATGCTGGCACACGCGCTCGCGCAGGCTCAGGGCAACCGCTCGCTCGCCGCGCGGCGGTTGGGCATCCACCGCCAGTTGCTCTACAGCAAGCTCACGCAATACGGCATCGAATGACCGCAAGCCTGTCGCAAAAGCGGACAACCTGTCGCCATTCCACCCAGTGCGCGCGCCCGCCATCGCACGCAAGTGGTTGATTCATAAGGAATCTGGCGTTGGCACGCGTCTTGAGTGAGAAAGCGCATCCCCACTCGAAAGGACGACTTTCATGACGCTCCACCCCTTGATCCGCACCAGCCTGATGGCCGCCGCCCTTGCCGCCGCCAGCGCCCACGCGCAATTGCCCCCACCCCCGCCCGGCGGGCCGGGCCCCCTGGCCCAGACCCCCGCCGCCGAGCAGTCCGCGACCGCGAGCGGCCGGCTGCAGCGCTGGCTGCCCAACCCGAACGGCGAGGCGGATGGCCTGCTGCTGCAGGATGGCACGCAGATCGCCTTCCCGCCCCACCTGTCGGAGTCCCTCACCGCATGGCTGCGCCCCGGCGACCCGTTGGAGGTGACCGGCTGGCACCGTCCCGACGCGCCCGTGCTGCGCGCCGAGAGCTTCCAGTCGCAGGGCCGCACGGTGCAGGACACGCCGCCCACCCCCGGCCAGCGCCCCCCGCCGCCCCCACGCGAAGCCCTGACGGCCCTGCAGGCCAATGGCCGCGTGGCCCAGGTGCTGTTCAACAGCCGCGGCGATGCGCATGGCCTGCTGCTGGAAGACGGCGTCGTCGTGCGCTTTCCGCCCCACATGGGCACGTCGGTCGCGGCGCTGCTCAAGCCCGGCGCCACCGTGGCGGTGCGCGGCTGGGGCACCCGCAACGCGCTGGGCACCGGCATGGAAGCGGCGCAGATGGGCGCCACGCCGGACACCCTGCAGGACATGCTGGGCGGCCCGATCGGCGCCCCGGCACTGCGCCCATGAAGCCATCGCCCGGCCCGCTCCATACACCCGTTTCTTCTTTCCTCACCCATTCGGAGACACCATGAGCAAACCCCAGGAAATGATCGACGTCTGGTCCCTCGAAGGCCAGTTCCAGCATGCCCTCTACAGCCCGCGCGGCGACGTGGAGGGCGTGATGATCGACGTGGACGGCGTGCCTGCGCAGTTCGTGTTCGGCAAGCACGACGACCGTGCGGCACGGTCCTTCGAGGCCCTGCGCGCCGGCCAGACGGTGGTCGTCGATGGCACCGTGGCGCCACCGCCACCCCACGGCGAGGCCGCGCACGAGGTCTATGCGTTCGAGCGGCTGGTGTCCATCGACGGCCAGGCGTTCGCGCCGGACGACGCACCGCGCCAGGTGAAAGGCCATGTGGCGCACCTGCACCACGCCCGGCACGGCGAGCCCAACGGCGTGGTGCTGGACACGGGCGATTTCGTCCACACGCGACCCGATGGCTTTGCCCGGCTGCACCTGAAGCCGGGCGATGCGGTGACGGCCGAGGGCCCCGCCCGGCCCTTGCGCGGCAGCACCGGTGCCCACGTGATCGAGGCGCACACCGTCAACGGCCAAGCCGTGCCGGGCAAACCCGCCAAGCCGTGACGCCATGACCGCCGCGCACACCGCCCCTGGCGCGCTTTCCGCGCCCACCCCGCCCGCATCGCCGCCCGCCCGCACGGGCGTTGCGGCCGGGGCTTCCCTGACCGCCCTGGCCTGGATGGCGTTCTTCATGGCGGACGTGCGCGACGGGCTCGGTCCGTTCCTCGCCACCTACCTGCAGACCCAGCGCATCGACCAGACGATGATCGGCATCGTGCTGTCCGCCGGGGGGCTGGCCGCCATGGCGGCCACGCCGCTGGCCGGCGCCCTCGCGGACCGTACGCGTGCCAAGCGGGCGCTGGTGGCGGTCTGCGCGCTGGCGGTGCTGGGCGCCAGCGCCGTCGCCTTCCTGACCCGGTCGCCCAGCCTGCTCGTGCTGTCGCAGGTGCTCACCGGCGCGGCCGGCGCCGTGCTGGCGGCCGCACTGGCCGCGCTCACGCTCGGGCTGGCGCGCAGCGCCGGCCTGCGCCGCCAGACCGGCCGCAACGAGGCCTACAGCCACGCCGGCAACATCGTGTCCGCGCTGGGGGCCGCGGCCTTTGCGCACTGGATGGGCGCGCCCTGGATGCTCGTCGTCATGACCGCCATGGCCGTGGGTGCGCTGGCGTGCCTGCGGGCGATCCGGCCCGGCGACATCGACCATGTGGCCGCGCGCGGCGCCGAAGCCGACGGTGCCAAGCCTGCCCCCTCCTCCCATCCCGAAGCCGTGGCACCCGAAGGTTTTCGCGCGTTTCTGGGCCACCGCGCGCTGTGGTGCTTCGGGCTGGCCTGCGCGCTCTTTCATCTGGGCAATGCGTCCATGCTGCCGCTGCTGAACCAGCGGCTCGCCGCCACGGTGCCCGACTCGTCCCCGCTGCTGTGGACGGGCGTCGCCATCGTGGTCGCCCAACTCACCATGGTGCCGGTGGCCCTGTGGGTGTCGCGCAGCCGGCGGTGGGGCCTGCAGGTGTTCGTCTACATCGCCATCCTGGCCCTCCCCGTGCGGGGCGTCATCGCCTGGGCCATCCCCGATGCCTGGGCCAACATTCCCGTGCAGGTGCTCGACGGCCTGGCGGCCGGCGCGCTGGGCGTGGCCACGCCGCTGATGGTGGAACGGTACGTGCGCGGCAGCGGCCGCTACAACACCGCGCTGGGGCTGGTGATGACGCTGCAAGGCGTGGGCGCCGCGCTGAGCCCCGCCGTTGCCAACAGCGTGGTCGGGGCACAGGGGCATTTCGGCCTCGCGTTCGCCGTGCTGGCGGGCTGCGCGGTGCTGGCCCTGCCGGTCTTCTGGCTGGCGCAGCGGACTGCGGGCCACCGCGGCGCGGCAACCGCACCGCCGCCGCCCTTGCCGGCCTGAGCGGGAAGGACCCTCCCACGCCGTTCCGATTGACGCCTGCGGGCCTGCTGCGTTACAACATGTTTCCTGCCGCGTCCCGATGGCTGATACCGATTCTCCGGTGCAACCCCTGCGTTGCCTGCCCCCGCGGCCTGTCCCAACCGAAACTGCAGGGAGCACTCCGCATGGCACGACGCGACGGCATCCACGACATCTCCATGGGCGCGCACGACGCCCTGCATGCGATCGGCCGCCGGGCTGACGCCCTGTTGCTGGGCATCGTCGCCCTGGGCGGGGCCGTCGCCCTCTGGATCGGCGTGGTGCACGGCCGGCCCGGCACCGCCGCGCTGTGGGGCCTGGGGCTGACGGGCCTGGCCGCCCTGGCCTACCTGCTGGCACGCGGCACGCTGCTCAGCCGGCTGGCCATGGTGGTGGCCGGCATGGGCATGGTGGCGCTGCACATCCAGCTCAGCCTGGGCGCCACCGAAATGCACTTCGGCGTGTTCGTGTTCCTGGCCTTCCTGCTGGCCTACCGCGACTGGCGGCCCATCCTCTTCGCGGCGGGGCTGATTGCCGTGCACCACATCGCGTTCGACCGGCTGCAATTGGCGGGGCTGCCGATCTATTGCCTGACCGAGCCCGACTTCGGCCGCATCCTCGTCCATGCCAGCTTCGTGGTGGTGCAGACCGCGGTGGAAGTCGCTATCGCCCTGCGCACGCGGGCCGACGCCATCGAGTCGGCCGAGCTGCAGCAGCTGTGCCGCCTGCAGCCGAACGGCCAGCTGTCGCTGGACGTGGGCCACGTGGCCGTGCGCAGCGCGGCGGCCCGGGCGCTGCAGGGTGCCTTGGGGCGTCTCAATGGCGTGGTGGCCGACGTGCACCAGGCCGCGGCCGGCCTGGCGTCGGCCTCGGGCGAGATCGCCTCCGGCAACCACGACCTGAGCCAGCGCACCGAGCGCACCGCCTCGCACCTGCAGGAGGCCGCCGCATCCATGGAGCAGCTGGACGGCGTGGTACGCCACAGCGTGCAGGAGGCCGTGGCCGCGCGCCGCCTGACGCAGGAGGCCACGCAACTGGCCGAACGATGCGGCGGCGTGGTGACGGAGGTGGTGGCCACCATGGAGGGCATCCATTCCAGCGCCGGCCGCATTGCCGACATCGTGGGCGTGATCGACGGCATCGCCTTCCAGACCAACATACTGGCGCTGAATGCGGCCGTGGAAGCCGCCCGTGCCGGCGAGCAGGGCCG
The DNA here is from genome assembly GCF_032929295.1 of Acidovorax sp. BLS4. Taxonomy (NCBI): domain Bacteria; kingdom Pseudomonadati; phylum Pseudomonadota; class Betaproteobacteria; order Burkholderiales; family Comamonadaceae; genus Acidovorax; species Acidovorax sp. BLS4. The sequence continues at coordinate 879,249 of NZ_CP136797.1, read as the reverse complement.
GGGCTTCGCCGTGGTGGCCAGCGAGGTGCGGGCCCTGGCCGGGCGCAGCGCCGAGGCTGCGCGCGAGGTGCGCACGCTGATCGCCGCCTCGGTGGCGCAGGCCGAGCGCGGCAGCACGCTGGCGGCCGACGCGGGCCGCAACATGCAGAACGTGGTCGATTGCGCACGGCGCGCCTCGCAGGTGGTGGGCACCATCAGCACGTCGGTCGAAGGCCAGTCCAGCGACCTGGGCCGCGTGAGCACGTCGGTCACCGAACTCGACCACATGACCCAGCAGAACGCCGCGCTGGTCGAACAGTCCTCCGCCGCGGCGGCCAGCCTGCTGGAGCATGCCGGCCGGCTGAAAAGCGTGGTGGAGGGCTTTCAGTTCCAGGCGCCGCGCGGCACGCTGGCGGCGCCCGCCTGAGACGGCGGCGCATGCCGCCTCGCGTCAGGCGAGCTTGAGGTACACCGTTCCCTGCTCCACACGGACGGGGTAGCTGCGCAGGCCCTGGGTGAGCGGTGCACACAGCGCGCTGCCGTCCCGCACGTCGAAGCGGCCCTGGTGCAGCGGGCACTCGATTTCGTGCCCCTCCAGGAAACCGTCGCACAGCCGCGCATTGCCGTGCGTGCACAGGTTGTCGGTGGCGAACACTTCGCCGTCCACGGTGTAGAGCGCCACGTCGCGTCCCTCGACGGTCACGCCCACCACGTCGTCCTCGGGCAGGTCGGCGCGCGCGGTCGCCTCGGTCCATCCGGTGTCGATTGCTGGCATGGTGTGTCTCCTCTCAGATGGGGTAGATGATGGAATTCGGGATCATTTCGCTGTCGTAGATGCACTCCTTGCGGGCGAAGCGCAGGCCCTCGGGCGTGCGCACCACCACGTCCAGGTAGCGCCCGACGTTGAACACCGTGGAGGGCTCCGAGAGCTTGGTGCGAAAGACGGCGTAGTTCGCCTCGCACGCCCAGCGGCCCTCACCGGCCTGGCGCACGATCGGCGCACCGATCACGTGTCGCTGGTAATACGGGTCGTGGAACAGCGTCTCGCGGATGCCGTAGACGCGGTCCTTGAGCATGCCCTGGCTGTCGAACGACAGCGTGGCCAGCGGCAAGCCGCGCTCGTGGTTCTCGCGCGGCTGCAGGCGGTAGAGGCAGTCTTCGGTGAAGAAGCCCGGCCACCGGTCCCACTGCGCTGCGTCGAGCGCGGCGGCGTAGTCGGCATAGAGCTGCTGCAGGGCGAAATAGTCGGCGAATTCGATCGCGGTGGATTGGACGTCCATGGTTCAGTCCTCCTTTTCCATCACGCCGCGCCAGTACTCGTACATGCCGCGGATCAGCGTCTCGGTGACCATGTGGTCGGTGTCTCCCACCTCCCGGCCGCCCAGCTCCACCAGCGCACGATGGAAAGGTTTTTGCTCGAAGCCCTGCTGCGAGAACTCGATCACCTCGCCGTCGTCGGCCGAGACGAAACCCGCCGGCCCGAACAGATTGGCCTGGCGCAGGCGGCGCTCGGTCATCTCGTCGGTGTCGTCCTCGAAGCCGAAATGCGTCCATTCGAAATCGAAGGCATCGCGGCCCACGGGCTGGATGTGGCGCGTGGAAACGCTGTTGACCTGCTGCTGCAGGATCACGCTGGGGAACAGCGTGGTCATCACCGCCGTGGGCCCGCCCCACCAGGGCTCAGGCACGATGTCGAGAAAGCGCGGGTCTTCCAGCTGCATGCCGGCCTTGAAGCTGGAGACGTTGGACACGTCGGACTGCTTCTTGGCCTCGCCGCGCGTGGACACCATGGCCGCGTGGCGGTGGCGCCCATCCATCTTCAGCTCCGACTTGTTGTCGGCCCGCCAGAGGCCGAAGGTCACGAACCAGGTGTGCAGCAGGCCGGGGTGGTAGGGGTCCTTGATGTTTTCCTGCATCAGCTTCCAGTTGCCCGGAATGCGCTGGCGGTTGTAGCCCAGGATCTTGAGCTTGCGGCCGTTGAACAGGCGATCAAAGTAACCCAGGATCACCGGCCCGAGGAAATCCTCCAGCGACTCCACGCCATGGTCGAACGAGGCAAAGACCACGCCGCCGCGCGTGGCCACCTTGAGCCGCGTCAGGCCGTGTTCCTCCAGCTTGAAATCCGCCGGCATGCCGCCGTGGACCTTGCCGTCCTGCTTGACGCCGCGCCGGAAGGGCACGCCCTGCAGCGCGCCGTCGAGCTTGTAGTTCCACTGGTGGTAGGGGCAGACGAACTCCTTGCGGTTGCCATGGCGCTCCCGGCAAAACCGCATGCCGCGGTGCGCGCACACGTTCTCCACCACGTGCAGTTGCAGGTCCTCGCCACGCACCAGGATGACCGAGCGCTCGCCGATGGCCGTGCGCTTGAAGTCGCCCGGGTTCGGCACCTCGGCCTCCAGGCCCACGTAGCACCAGTGGCCGCGGTAGAAGAACCGCTCCAGCTCACGGCGGTAGATGTCCTCGCTGGTGTAGGCCGCGAAGGGCACGCGGTGCGTGCCGGGGCTTTCCCAGGTCGGATGCAATGGGAAGACGGGGTGGGGCGTACTCATGGCGTTGTCTCCTTGGGGCTTGTGATGGGGCGCTGCGAATCAAGAGAAGGGAGGGCGCGCAGGAAGGGGCGCTGGCCCTTGCCTCACGGCGTGCTGGCGTAGAAGGCATCCGCGTAGAGGTGCTCGGCGGCGACGCCACGCTGGCGCGCCAGCAGCGACACGGCCTCCACCATGGGCGGCGATCCGCACAGGTAGGCGCGCCAGCCTTCCAGCGTGGGCCAGTCCTGCGCGATCGCGTCGGTGACCAGGCCCGTGCGCTGGCCCGGCGCCGCATCGGCCGCGGCCACCACGGCATGCACCTGCAATTGCGGGTGCCGCTGCTGCAGATCTTTCAGCCACGGCAGGCCGTAGACATCGCGCGCCGATCGGGCACCGGCATAGACGTGGATGGGGTTGGGCATGCCCGACTCCAGCGCACCGTGCACGATGGAGAGGATCGGCGCCAGCCCCGTGCCGCCCGCCACGCAGAGCATGGGACCTTCGTACTTGCGGCGCAGGTAGGCCGAGCCCAGCGGCCCGCTCACGCGCACCGCATCGCCCACGGCCAGCACCTGGGCCACATGGGTGGACACCTGACCGCCCTCGACCAGCCGCACGTGGAATTCGAGTTCGTCATCGTGCGGCAACCCGGCCATCGAATACGGCCGCACCAGGCCCGGGCCGAACTGCAACTGCGCGTACTGCCCTGGCGAGAAGTCCAGCGGCTTGGCCGGCTTGAGGCGCAGGCGGCGGATGTCGTGCGTGAGCGTTTCCACCGCCGTCACCGTGGCCTTGAGCGTGCGGGCGGTGTGCACCACCACCTCGTCGGGCTCGGGGATCTCGATGGTGCAGGACTCGCTCAGCACCGTCTGGCAGGCCATCACGTACTGCCCCTCGCCACCACCCAGCGGCGGCATGCGCAGCGCCTGGCCCGCATCGATCACCTCGCCCGAGAGCACCTTGCAGCGGCAGGTGCCGCAGCGCCCGGCCATGCAGCTGTAGGAAACGGGAATCTGGTGCTCGCGCAGCACTTCCAGCAGGTTGGAGCCCGGTGCCACGGGCAGCACGCGGCCCAGCGGCTCGATATGCAGTTCCATCGGGTTGTCTCACTCACGGTCGTTGTTATGGCCCCGATCATTCCTGTGATCCGATAATCAGCCAATAGAATGGCGTGAATACACTGCATCACCCTGATGAATAAAGGTGACCCATGGAATTGGAAGACATCGATCTGAATTTGCTGGTGGTCTTTCAGCAGCTGCTCGTCACGCGCAAGGTGTCGCAGGCCGCGGAAAACCTGGGCCTGACGCAACCGGCGGTGAGCAACGCGCTGGCGCGGCTGCGCCGCCTGCTGGGCGACGAGCTTTTCTTGCGCACGGCCCAGGGCATGCAGCCCACGCCCTATGCCGACCAGTTGGCGGAGTCGGTGTCGTACGCGCTGGCCATGATCCACGGCGCCCTCAACCACAAGCTGGGATTCGATCCCGCCACCAGCCGGCGCGTGTTCAAGGTGGGCATGACAGACATCGGCGAGATCTACTTCCTGCCCCGCCTGCTGGAGCGGCTGGCGCAGGTGGCCCCGGGCGTGCGCCTGACCACCGTGCGCAATTCAGCCACCGACCTGAAGGACGCCATGGAAGCCGGCAAGGTGGACCTGGCCGCGGGCCTGCTGCCGCAGCTCAAGGCCGGCTTCTTCCAGCGCCGGCTGTTCCGCCAACCCTACGTGTGCCTGTTCCGCGAGGGCCACCCGCTGCACAAGCGCCGCAGCATCACATTGGCGGATTTTTCCAAGGCGGAACACGTGGTGGTCGTCTCCGAAGGCACGGGCCACGGCAAGGTGGACGAACTGCTGGAGCGCATGGGCGTGGCCCGTGACGTGCGGCTCACCGTGCCGCACTTCGTCGCCATCGGCCATATCCTGCAGGCCACGCAAATGGTCGCCACCGTGCCCGAGAAAATGGCCCAGAGCATGGCCGAGCCCTTCGGCCTGGCCTATGCGCCCCACCCGGCCAAATTGCCGCAGGTGGCGATCAATCTGTTCTGGCATACGAAGTACCACCGGGATCCGGGGAACCAGTGGCTGCGGGGGGTGTTGGTGGAGATGTTTGCCGAAGGGCAGTGAGGGGGTCCATGGCACGCTCCTTTATGATTTAGACCACATCTCTGGACATATTGATGCGGCGATGCTTGTTTTTATGTGCAGCACAGCGGCTCAATGTCACCTACAGGCTGATTGCTGACGCTAACTCCTAGGGCTGGAAGGTCGCTGGGCGCCAAATCCGGTCTCTTGTTGCGACCGATATCGCAGTTCGGCTGGGGTTCGGAACTTGGCGTCCAAGGCCTACCATCGATGTCTCGATCAGCGCCATAAGAACCTTGACCTCAAAAAGCCGCATGTGTCTAGGTAAATCGGCAAGGACTTACCCGGCTGCGGAGAATGAAGCAATTGGATAATAATGTTAGGGCTCGTTTCACTTCGTGCATTTGCCCAACCTAGGCGTGCCCATAAACCATTGGAGATCACAGTTCATGGCGAAGAAATGTTTTCTAAGCTTTCACTACGAAGCGGACAACTGGAGAGTCTCGCAGATAAAGCAAATTGGGTCGATTGAGGAGCAGCCACTACTCGACTCGAACAAATGGGAGGAGATAGAAAAAAAGGGAGATGCAGCAATCGAAAAGTGGATCGCCGACAACATGAAGGGCAAGGAGTGCCTAGTCGTGCTTGTTGGGGAAAAGACGGCAGGTCGCCGCTGGGTAAAGCATGAAATAAAAAAGGCATGGAAGGACGGCTTGGGTGTCTTTGCCATTCACATTCACAACTTGAAGGACTCGGACGAAAAACAGTCTTCCAAGGGGTCCGACCCCTTTCAGGGGTTAAGCGTCGATGGAAAGGAAGTTCTCGGGAAGGTCTACGATCCGCCGTATTCAACCAGCACTTATGTGTACGACCATATCAAGGAGAACATTGAGGGTTGGATTAAGGATGCCGTGAAGGCAAGGGCTTAGCCCCTGCCACGTGGATTTCTTGTGGCCAGGATCTCTGAGCAGTTTAGTCACGACATTCAATCGTTCATAGATATCTTCGTAGACGACATTTTCAATGGGACTGTCGCCGTATTCACCGGGTGGGCGCGAGGTCATGCGTCAGCGTGTCGGCGACGCCTTGGCGCAGCGGTCTGGCGCGCAAATGACCAAAGTCGATGCGGGTTCCTACCGCATTTACTATCCCTGCAGCAAGAGAACCCATCGGGAGGCCCCATCTTCAGGATCATCTTTCTGCCAACGCACTGCAGAAGGTAGGAGGTCTCGTGCATCTAATCGCATGTCACCGGACAGTGACCGAAACCCAGTCAACCAACTTGTTGGGCTTCCCCTATGCCCCAGTGGTGAGCGGCCCGTTTGGCATCTATGTAGCCGACGAGATCCAGAGAATGCAGTTCGTCTTCTTGGCGAACTGTCGGGAGCCGAGTCAGACGCGCCAAGCTGTGCAGAGATTTCTAGATTGACTGGAACAGTCAGGCGAAGTCAAGTATCTGGCTGAGCGCGCAGGCACGAGCGCGGATCGTCACAGCCATTGCTCAAGAGCAGCGTAAGAAGACTTGAAAGAAATTCAAACCGGACCACAGAGGGATTACTTCAATGGCAACAACGGTTTTGCTTGGGCCCGTGCTTTCGTTTCGGGGGGCCTCAAAAGGAAAGTGGAAGGTCAGCGCGCTTATCGGCATTGATGAAGGCGACAAAGCACCCAAATTCACTGTCGACGGGAAGGCTGCACCGAAGAGCACGGTGTTGCTCAAGCATGAAGGACGCCAATACCTGCGATACGACCTGACGACGGATCAAGGGAATCAAGAGCGCAAGGTCAAGTACACGATTGGAGACATAGATGAGGTATGGCATTTCACTGTGCCAGGAAAAGGCTATGCACCTCGCATGGCGTACGTGTCATGCAATGGCTTTTCGGATCCCAGCAGCATCCGCAAGTTGATCAAGGGCGAGAACGCCGTTTGGGCGGATCTGCTGTGCAACCACGACAAGCAAGTGCGCCCTGCGGGCTACATGCTCGACAAGGAGCAGCTTTGGCATGAGTCGAGGACCCACGACAAGGGTCTACAGCGTTTTCATTTGTTGCTGATGGGGGGAGATCAGATCTACTTTGACTCTGTTTGGGAAGACGTCAAGGAACTGAAGGGGTGGATCGGGCTTCCCAGAGAAGAGCAGTTGGTATTCCAGGTCGGCCCCGAGCTTGAGGCGAAGATTGAGGACTACTACCTCAAGCTGTACGCCGACAGATGGCTACCCAAAGAGCGAGGCGATTGGGATACCAAGACAAAACCGCTTGATGCGGCGCAGGCCATAGCGCGGACTCCCACAGTGATGATGTGGGATGACCACGACATCTTTGATGGGTGGGGTTCCTACAGCTGCGAGATGCAGCACAGTCCGCTGTTTCAACGACTCTTCCATCATGCACGACGAGCATTCTGGGTGTTCCAGATGCAACATGTGGCTGACAACCTCCCCGAGTTGCAGGCGAGGGACGATGTGCAAGTCAGAGCGAATGACCCGCTCTTCAAGAAGATCGAGTGGTCGAAAGCACTCAAAGGCGATGCCCTCGCGTTACCTCTACTGGACCTACAACCCGGTTTCACTTTCGCGCACGCTATCGGCCCCGTGCAGTTGCTGGTTGCCGACCTGCGAACGGAACGCTCTCATGAACAGGTTCTGGGCCCTGACACATGGAGCGCGCTTAAGGACTGGCTTAAGCAGATTCCAGAGAACGGGCGCAAACATCCTGGGGAAGGATGTCAGCATCTGCTGTTCATGTCATCTGTCCCGGTCGTGCACCCGAAGCTTTCGCTTGCGGAAGCGTTCCTCGACAACTTCGGCTCCGACCATGTGCTCGATAGCAGTGCAGATGATCTGAAAGATCATTGGACCCACGACGACCATGAGGGCGAACGTCTGCGCCTGCTCGAAACCCTGTTCGCAACCGCAAAGGCCAAACAGCTCAGAGTGGCCCTCGTCTCAGGCGACGTGCATGTGGCGGCACATGGGGTGGCCTATCGCAAAGACGTCGGCCCGCAAGACAACTGGGCGCAGATTCAGCAGCTCACATCGACAGCGGTGGTGCACCCGTCGCTGGTATCTGTGGCGGAGCGACTGTTCTTTCACGTCCTGGACAACATGGGCAGGATCACACAGAACCTAGACGTAAACACCAGTGCAGAGATGCTGATTTTTCCGCAGTCGAACAGGCGGGTATTGGCTGCCCGGAACTGGCTTGCTCTCGAGCTTGATATTGGCGGGGCCAATGCCGCTGGCTCAAAGCTCTGGGCCACCTGGCGGTGCGAAACCAAAGATGGGGTTTCAAATCACCTGATGGCTGTGGAACCAACTGTGGTCCTACGCGACGGCGTTGCCGGTAAGGCAGTCCCTTGAACGTGTCGGAATAAGCGCATTCCAGGGTAGATCGGTTTTGTAGTGTTGAGGCGTGTGGCCTGAAGTGGCAGGGATGTAAAAATGACAATTTCTCAATACGAATTGCGAGCTGCTGCAGCACGCAATCTTTCTTTAAAGAATCAGCGAACCCGGGACTATGGACAGAAGACAGGCTTCCTTTGCCACAGTCACAAAGATCGTGATATGGCACTTGGGCTGCAGCAATGGCTTAAAGAGCAAGGGATGGAGCTCTACATCGACTGGCAGGACCCATGCATGCCAGACGCCCCTGATGGAACGACCGCAAATCGCATTCGTGCGGTGGTCAAGGACGCGGACGTGTTCCTCTTTCTCGCCACTAACGACTCGATGGCGTCTCGTTGGTGTCCGTGGGAACTTGGGTTCGCGGACGGTGTCAAGCGCAACGAACAGATTGCTTTGATCGCGACGCGCGACGCCTCAGGGAACTACTACGGCAATGAATATCTGCAGCTTTACCGTCGGATAGACCAGGCCTCAGCCGGCAACGCGCTGTACTGGTACGCCAGAGGATCGCAGTCCCCCCAGTATCTGACGAGCTTCTAAACCATGTCGCCACAACACGTCATCAATGGCTTCATCAGAGACTTCGTTCAGGATCTGCACAACAACAGCGCAGCGATCTTCGCCGGGGCTGGCATGTCCAAGGGCAGCGGCTATGTGGACTGGCCCGAGCTACTGCGCGACATCGCGAATGAACTGGGACTGGACGTCGCCAAGGAGCATGACCTCATCTCGCTTGCCCAGTTCCATGTGAACAACAAACGAACGGCTGACGGCCTGTCAAAGAAAATTCTTAGGGAGTTTTCAGATCAGGCCGAGCCGTCCGAGGTACACGACATCATCGCTCGGTTGCCCATTTACAGCTTCTGGACTACAAATTACGACACACTCGTCGAGGACGCACTGCGCAAGGCGTTTCGGGTGCCGGATATCAAGTCTCAGGTGGATCAACTCACCCTCAGTAGGCCTAAGCGTGATGCCATTGTTTACAAGATGCATGGTGACGTCCAGATGGCCCAGAGCGCCATCATCTACAAGGAGCAGTACGAGAAGTACTACCTGACTCACGCTCCCTTCATCACGGCGCTAAGCGGCGACCTGGTGTCCAAGACCTTCCTCTTCATCGGTTTCAGTTTTACCGATCCCAACCTCGATTACGTTCTGAGCCGGCTGCACGGTGGTGCCACTAAGCGCACCCACTACTGCTTCATGCGCGAGGCAAAGCAGGAGGCCGACGACGACGAACTATTCAAGTACAAAGTCCGCAAGCAGGAGCTGCGCATCGAAGACTTGAAGCGCTTCGGTATCCAAACACTGCTGGTCGACAACTATTCGGATATCAATGACATCCTCAAAAAGATCGAAGCCCTGTACCGGAAGCGGACCGTGTTCTTCTCGGGCAGCGCCGAAGAGTATGGCGAGTGGGCCAGGCAGGACGCACAGAACTTCATCCACGACGTGGCGGCCAACTGCGTGCGAGCCAACTGTCGAGTGGTCAACGGTTTTGGCTGGGGCGTAGGCAGCGCCGTCATCAACGGCGCCCTAGAGGCCATCTATGGCGACCCGCAGAAGCACTCAGAGGCCCAACTGATCGTGCGACCGTTCCCGCAGCATGGCGACAACCTGAAAGAGCTGTGGGAGCAGTACCGCCAGAGAATGATCAGTTTGGCCGGCATCGCTTTGTTTTTCTTTGGGAACAAGCGTGATGGTGACAAAGTGGTCAACGCCAACGGCGTTCGGCGTGAGTTCGAGATCGCGCTGGAGCATCAACTGTTACCCGTCCCGGTCGCGGCTACCGGCTTCATGGCCGAGGAGCTTTGGAACGAAATTTCCGCCGAACTAGACAAGTACTACGGTGGCTATCAATGGGTGATTCCCATGGTCCAGAAGCTTGTTGACCCGAAAACACCATCAGGCGAGATGGTGAAAACCATTACCGACATCATCAAGCAATTGAATAAATAGCTCCGAAGCAGATAGAGAGAATTCAAATGACGCGCAAAGTATTTTTCAGTTTCAAATATGAAGATGTACATCGCGCGATGAATGTGCGCAACAGCAATGTCATCGGCGGTGTAATGAAGTCGGGATTCATCGACAAGGCCGAATTCGAAAAGGTTGAACGCGAAGGTAACCGAGCAATCCAGACCTGGATCGACAACCAGCTGAACGGCACATCTGCCACAGTGGTGCTGGTTGGCGCCAACACCCACAAGAGCAAATGGGTGAAGTACGAAATCGATCAAAGCATAGCCCGCGGCAACGGCTTGCTGACCATTGACATCAGCAAGATCGCCGACATGCAGGGCATCACCACCAACTGTTGCTCGCTGCGCGTACCTGGATATAAGCACTACTACTGGAACAATGATAACGGACGGTCCAACCTGGGCGCTTGGGTTGAAGCCGCAGCCAAGGCGGCTGGCAAGCATTCGCCAGCGGTGTAGGGCGCCGGCCGATGAAACGCATGCCCACTGGAGCTTGAAAGCAACGGGTCCACGCCATTAACTGCAGACGTCCGCAACGCCCCCCCCATTGCTGTCTGGGCAAACGTTTCACCTTCGATATCTGTCATCGCTGATGGCAGCCACCGATGAACCAACGGTAGCTTCAAGTCCGTGAGCGTGAGCCCGACCTCATGACACGGACGACGGCAACCGCTGCCAAGCAGTCTTTCAAAAGCGATTAGTAGCGTATCGGAGCCTCCCCCCGATACGCCTTGTCCACCGGCTCACCCGAACCAACACAAGCCCCCTCAAAACCGACAACTCAACCCCGCCGTCACCACCAACGGATCCAGCCGCACCTTCGCATACGCCGGCGCCCCACCCAGCGCCGGCAGCGTGCCGGTGGCCGTGGTCTTGAGCCAGATCTTCTTGGCATCGACGAAGAAGCTCCAACGTGCATCCAGTGGCACCTCCAAGCCGGCCTGCAGCACGGGGCCGATGCCGTTCTTCACATGCAGGCTCGACACGAAGCCGTCGCGGGATTCCAGTACTAACGTGTAGTTGATACCGGCACCGATGTAGGGCCGCACGGAGCCGCCATCCCACAGCTGGCGGCGCACGGACAGCACGGCGGGGCCGTACTTCACCTTGCCGAGCGTGCCCGCGCCAGCCAGGGCGCCGGTGCCCTTGAGCGCGGTGGTGGGCGGCAGGCCCAGGGCGAGTTCGGCGCTCCAGCCTGGGTGGAAGTCGTAGATGGCGCCGAAGCCGATGCTGTCGTTGGAGTCGGCCTTGGCACTGGCGCCGGGCACCAGTTGGCCGCCGGCCCGCACTTTGGCCGAGGTGCTGAAGCCGATGTGCGCGGGGCCGGCATAGATGCGCCAGGGCGACGGCGACGACGCATCCGGCGATGCCGGGGTCTGCGCCTGTGCCTTTGCGGGCCCTGCCGCGATGAGGCTGCCGACAGCGGTTGCCACGGCCAAGGCCGCGGCGGCCTGGCGTGCCCGAGCGCCTGGGCAAGCGTGCCGCGCAGAGAAAGAGCGCGCGGTGATGTGGTGATTTGCAATGCCTTGCATGGTGTCGTCTCCTGAATTGATTTGTCCGTGTCTTCGCTTCGCGTTGCCATGCTGCGACGTTGGCGCAGCAGCGGCGCCTGCCGATCAGTCCCGGCCGGCCCGCTCGATGCCGCGCGCGAAGCCTTCGGGGTCGGTGAACAGCGCCTCGTGGCTGCCGCCCGCCTCCACGTAGCGGAACAGGCCCAGCCGTTCCGACAGGCGCGGGTGCCAAGGCAGGCTGTGGGGCAGCGCGGTGTCTTCGCGGCAGTTCAGGTACGACTTGCCCAGCGCCAGCGCGGCGGTGGGCTGCGACAGGGCGATGGGGTCGGTCAGGCAGCGCAGCGGCTGCGGGTGCAGCAGGGCGTAGGTGCTGCGCGCCAGATCGGCATCGGCGTCGTTGATGAAGCATTCGCGCCAGACTTCGAAGGGCAGTTGCACGCCGCCGCCGCCAGCGGCCGCGAGGCCCTCGAACATGGCGCGGTAGTGCGGGGGTGCCATGTCGCACAGGGCCTCGCCGGGCAGCGGAACGAAGGCGTTCACATAGACCAGCCGCCGGATGCGTTCGGGCACGCGGTCGGCGGCGCCAGACAGCAGCATGCCGCCGTAGCTGTGGCCGACGAGCCGCACTTCGCGCAGGTCGTTCGATGCGAGGAACTGCACCAGCCCGTCGATCGCATCCTGCAGGCCCAGCGGGGCCGTGCCGTCGCCGGCGCGGTTGCCCGGCAGCGTGGGGCAGTGCACGGTGTGACCGCGTGCGCGCAGGTGCTCCGCGGTGGCTTGCAGCGTGTCGCCCGTGTGCCAGGCGCCGTGGACCAGAACGTAGGTGTCCGCCATGTCGTTGTCTCCTTGTGTGGTGGGAGACCCATGGTGTCGCGCCTGCCGGGCCGTGGATGGCCGATGCGTGCCAGCGTGGCGGACGCTGCGTGCCGTGCGGATGCCTTTCCAACGGCGCAGGCCATTGGCCCCGCCTCACTGTGCTGCGGCGCTGTCTGCGGCACTCCTTGCCTGGTTGCCCGACTGAATCCAGGCCGTTTCAGTGCGGACTGTCGAAGGCTTGCGTTGGCGCGCAGCGCTCCTGCGCGGGGGTTCTGCCGCACCACTGGCGGCAGGCGCGTGCGAAGTGCGACGGGTCCAGGAAGCCCGCGCGCCGGCCGATCTCGGCCACCGTCAGGTGCCGATGCGAGGGCGCATGCAGCATGCGCTGCGCCACTGCCATGCGCTCGCGCATGAGCAGCAGCGCGAAGGTGCTGCCGCCCGCTGACAACGCGCGGTGCAGGGTGCGCAGCGAGACACCGACGTCATCGGCCACGGCGGCGGCGGTGAGGCCGTGCTCGCCAAAGCGCTGGCGCACGCAATGCTCAATGCGCTGCAGCAGGCCGGGCTGGGGCGGCGCCTCGGGCGCAGTACCGCAGGCCAGCGACAACAAACCGCCCAGGTGTTCGGCCTGCAGCGTGCCCAGGCGGGCGGGCTGTTCGGTGCGCAGCTGGGTCACGTAGGCGCTCAGCACCCGGCCCCATCCGGCAGCGCCGTCCAAACGCCGGCCCAGCCAGCGGTCGGCGGCGGGCAGCCAGGTGTCCAGCCAGCCGATGGGGATCTGGATGGAGACGGTGTCTACCGCCTCAGGGAACTCCAGCAGGTAGCGGCGGCGCGAATCGATCAGTGCCAGGTCGCCGGGCAGCAGGCGCGCGGCGCCGGCATCGTCCTGCGCGACGTGGCAGGGCGACGACTCCTTGCAGAGCAGGTAGTAGAAGTTGTCGCCCCCGCTGCGGCGAATGCCCTGCAAGGTGCGGCGCACGCGCTGCGCGCTGCCGCTCACGCGGTTGACGCGCAGGCCGCCGCAGGGCATGGAGGCCAGCGTGGCCGAAAAAGCCTGGCGCTGGCCGGGCTCCACCTCCATGTCGAGGAAGCAGTCGCAGACCGCGCCCACCCAGTAGTCCGCCCGCTGCGCGGCAGGAACGGCATCGGTGGTCCACGTGCGGATGGCGCATTCCATGGCCTGACTGTCGCCGGTTGGCTCCGACTGCATTGCTATGCTTTTGGATGCCATGGTGCGCTCTCCCAGTGCGCTGCGGGCCGTTCTGGCTTGAATGGGCGCTGGGCTCAGGCGTCCCTGCGCACACGCCCGAGCAGCAGCACCGCCGCGGCCGCCAGCACCGCCGGCACGGCGGCCACCAGGATGATGGACGCAGGCGTCCAGGCCGCGGCCAGCAGGGCGCCGCCTGCCAGCGGCCCGACGATGGCGCCGATGCGGCCCACGCCCAGCGCCCAGCCCACGCCAGTGGCGCGGATGTGGGTGGGGTAGATGGCCGCGGCCAGCGCGTTGCAGCCGATCTGCGCGCCCACCACGCCGAAGCCCGAGAGCGCGGCACCGGCCAGCAGGCCCGTGAGGTTCTGCCCGCTGAAGGCGATCAGCGCGATGAAACCGGCCGAGGCGGCGTAGGCCGCGCCCAGCACGGTGTAGGCGCTGAAGCGGTCGATGAGCCGGCCCAGCGCGAGCGCACCGACCACGCCGCCCAGGTTGAGCATGGCGGTGGAGAGAATGGCTTTCTCCAGCGGCAGGCCGGCGCTTTTGAGCAGCGTGGGCAGCCAGTTGACCAGGAAGTACATGACCAGCAGGTTCATGAAGAACGCCAGCCACAGCAGCATGGTGGTGGGCAGGCGGCCATGGCGGAACAACTCGAACACCGAGAAGCCCGCCTGCACCCCAGCAGCCTCGCCGCGCAGCCCGGCCATCACCGTGGCCGGGTCTTCGCCCGGGTAGGCGCTCTTGACGATGGGTTCGTAGCGCGCGGGCGCGGCGCCGCTGGCGGCCAGGTAGCGCAGCGATTCGGGCAGCAGGGCGGCCAGCACCGGCAGCAGCAGCAGGGGCAGCACGCCGCCCAGAACGAACACCGAATGCCAGTCGAAATGCGCGATGAGCCAGCTGGAGATCAGCCCGCCCAGCGTGGAGCCGAGCGGAAAGCCGCAGAACATCACCGTGACCAGCGTGGCGCGCAGGCGCTGCGGCGCATATTCGCTGGTCAGAGCGATGATGTTGGGCATGGCCGCGCCCAGGCCCACGCCGGTGATGAAGCGATAGGCCAGCAGCTCGTTCATGCTGGTGGCCCAGGCCGTGAGCAGCGCGAACAGGCCGAAGATGAAGGTGGACAGCAGGATGATCTTCTTGCGGCCCCAGCGGTCGGCGGCCGGGCTGAGCAGGAAGGCGCCGGCCATGAGGCCGAAGAGCCCCGCCGCGAAGATGGGCCCGAACTCCGAGGGCTTGAGCCCCCAGTCTTCCGCGATGCGCGGCGCCACGTAGGCGATGGACTGGGTATCGAAGCCGTCGAGCATGGCGACGATGGCGCACAGCAGCGTCACGCGCAGCTGCAGCGGCCCGAAGGCGGCGCGGTCTGCCGCCGGAATGCCGGCGGCCATGGATGGGGTCATTTTGTCTCTCTCCGTCTTGTAGGGATGGGGGTGGCTCATGGGCCGGGGACCACAGAAAAAAATCAAGGCTGGTAGTCAGGCTGCTCCTGCGGTCGGGCCGCGATGAAGGCGGGGTGCCGTTCGGCGTGCGCGTACACGGCCATGGCACGCGCATGGGGTTGGAGGTCGCAACCCGCGCGCAGCGCGTTGGCCACCTGGGGCACCAGACACACATCGGCCAGCGTGGGCTGGTCGCCAAAGCACCAGGGGCCACCGCCGTCACCGTGCCTGGCCAGCAGCCGCTCCACAGCCTCGAAGCCCTCGGCCGCCCAGTGGGCGTACCACGCATCCTTCTGCGCCGCGCTCAAGCCCAGCGGCCCTTGCAGGTATTTCAGGATGCGCAGGTTGTTGACGGGGTGCATGTCGCAGGCGATGACATGGGCCAGCTCCAGCACACGGGCACGCAGCCGGGGCTCCAGCGGGATCAGGCGCGGCTCGGGGTGGCGCTGGTCCAGGTAGTCGAGGATGGCCATGGACTGGCCCAGGGCGAAGTCGCCGTCCACCAGCAGGGGGACAGCCCGCGATGGATTGAGTGCCGCATAGTCCGGCGCGCGGTGCTCGCCGGTGCGGATGTTCACCCCGTGGTAGTCGGCGGGCAGCCCTTTGAGGGCCAGCGCGATGCGCACCCGGTACGACGTGGAGCTGTTGAAGAAGCTGTAGAGCTGCACGGCGGGCTCCACGGCGTCAGACCACGTCCACCCGCAGCTCGCCCAGGCGTTCCACGCCCACGACCATGCGGTCGCCGCGCACCACCGGGCCCACGCCTTCGGGGGTGCCGGTGTAGATCAGGTCGCCCGGCTCCAGCCGGAACCAGGTGGAGAGGTCGGCGATGGTCTCGGCCACCGACCAGATCAGGTGCGACACGTCGCTGCGCTGGCGGTCCGCGCCGTTCACGGTGAGCCAGATGCCGGCCTGCTCGAAGTGGCCCACGTCGCTGGCGCGGTGGATGGGGCCGATGGGCGCGGAGGCATCGAAGGCCTTGCCGATCTCCCAGGGCCGGCCCATCTGGCGCATTTCCATCTGCCGGTCGCGGCGGGTCATGTCCAGGCCCACGGCATAGCCCCAGGCGTGCTGCAGCGCGTTCTCGCGGGCGATGTCGCTGCCCGCTTTGCCGATGGCCACGACCAGTTCCGCCTCGTAGTGGAAGTTGTCCGTGCGCGAGGGGTACGGCAAGCGCAGGGTCTCGCCATGGGCCACGGGGATCACGGCATCGGCCGGCTTGCAGAAGAAGAAGGGCGGCTCGCGGTCGGGATCGAACCCCATCTCGCGGGCGTGGGCCGCGTAATTGCGGCCCACGCAGTAGACGCGGCGCACGGCGAAGGCATCGCCGCTGCCTGCAACGGGCACGGCAACGGAGGGAGGAGCGGGAAACACGAAGGCCATGGAGATGTCTTTCAAACGGGGATTGAAGATTCAGGATGCGCAGCGGCTCACAGGCGCTCTTCGCGCAGCAGGCCCAGGGCGGCCTGCACCGGGCGGTCGGAATAGCTGAACAGCACCGCGTCCTGCGTCGCGGCCAGCTGCACGGGCGCCCATGAGGGGGCGACGAAGGTGTCGCGCGGGCCGAACTGGAAGGTGCGCTCGCCGATGCGCGCCGTGCCCTGGCCCTCGACCACGCTGAACACGGTCGCGTCGGTGGTGCGGTAGGTGCGGCCCTGGAAGCCGGCCGGCAGGAACTGCATGAACGTGGCCATGGTGGGCATGGGCCACCCCCCGGTGGCGGGGTTCACGTAGCGCAGCTTGACGCCGTCCCAGGCGTCCAGCTCGCCCTGGCGGAACAGCCGGTCCAGCGCCTCGCGGCTGCGCTCGTAGGGGTAGCTGAAGAGGGGCGAAGTGGAGCCCTCCACCGCACGGTGGCGCACCGGCACCATGTTGTGGCCGAAGGCGGCAAAGCTGTGCCCCTCGGCCCGGCTCACGGGCTGCACCGCTTCGGGGTAGTTCTCCGCGAAGCCCGCATCCAGGTGGCCGATGAGGGGAATGTCGAGCCCATCGAGCCAGACCACGGGCTCGCCACCGTCCGCCACCGCCGGGTTGCCGTGGTCGTGCCAGGTCCACGAGGGGGTGATGATGAAGTCGCCCGGGTGCATGGTGGTGCGCTCGCCGTTGACGGCCGTGTAGGCACCCTGCCCTTCCACGATGAAGCGCAGCGCCGACTGCGTGTGGCGGTGGCTGGGCGCGACCTCGCCGGGCAGGATGAGCTGCAGCCCCGCATACAGCGTGGAGGTGATGCTGGCGCGGCCGGGCAGGCCGGGGTTCTCCAGGATGAGCACGCGGCGCACCGCCTCCTCGGCGCTGATGACCTCTCCCGCCTGCATGACGAGCGGGCGCACGTCCTCGTATTTCCAGAAGGCGGGCACGGCCCGCGGGCGGGGTTCGCGCGGCACCAGGCTGTGCAGCGATTCCCAGAGCGGGGCCATGCCATGGCGGGCGATGTGGTCGTAGTAGGCCTGCCGGTCGGCGGATGCGGCGGCAGGCGGCGATGCCAGGGTGGGCGTGTCCATGCGTTGTCTCCTGTGTCTGCGGCCAGCCATGCGAAAGCGCTCGAGTGCGCGCTGCCAGCCGGTCCATGGGGCGGATTATTCGAACCCGTCGATAGTCCGTAAAATCATTTATTGGTCTTATCCATAATCTTTTGGATATACCTTCAACACCACCGACGACCCCATGGACTGGACCCACCGCCTGCGCCTGCGACAGCTGCAAATGCTTTTGAGCCTGGCGCAGACCGGCAACATGAGCCAGTCGGCGCAGTTGCTCCACACCGCGCAGCCCGCGCTCTCCAAGTGGCTCAAGGAACTGGAAGAGGACCTGGGCATGGTGCTGTTCGAGCGCCATGCGCGCGGGCTCAAGCCCACGCCCCAGGGCGAGGCGCTGATCGCCCATGCCCGGCGCATCGAGGCCCACCTGGACAGCGCCCGCGACGACATGCAGGCCCTGCGCGACGGCGGCAGCGGGCTGGTGGCGGTGGGCACCTCGGGCGCTTCGGCGTCCGACGTGGTGCCCATGGCGGTGCTGCGCCTGATGGAGTGGCTGCCGCGCGCACAGATCCGGCTGGCCGAAAGCACCATGAACGTGCTCATGCAGCAGCTGGCCCATGGCGAGCTGGACGTGGTGGTGGGCCGTTCCGCGCCCGAACTGCACGACACCCACATCCACACCGAGATGCTGTACATGGAGCCCATCCATTTGGTGGCGCGTCCGCAGCACCCGCTGCTGCGGCAGGAGCGCGCGCTGGAATGGGGCGATCTCATGGCCTACCGCTGGCTCGTCTGGCCGCGCGGCACGCCGATCCGCAATGCGCTGGAGGGCGCGCTGGCAACCGCCGGGCATGCGCTGCCGCAGGGCAGCGTGGAGTCCAACTCCGTCACGCTCAACCTCACGCTGCTGGGCCACAGCGACATGATCGGCATGGCCTCGCACCGCGCGGCGCTGCGGTTTTCGCACATGGGCGCGCTGCGCGTGCTGCCGGTGCGGCTGTCGGGCTTCGGCTCGGTGTCGATGTACTGGCGCGAGAACACCACCGACCGGGCGGCCGTGGCCAGCATGCTGCGCGCCCTGCGCGAGGCCGCCGCACCCGCCTCCTGACCGCACGCCAGGGCGTGCAGGCCCGTGCCAATGGGGGCACCATGGCGGCCTGGGCGCACGGTGCGCCCCCACGCGCAGGAGACAACCCATGGCCCAGGCCACCCACGCAGTTTTCAACCAGTTTTCCGAACGCACCGACTACGACCTGCTCGCCACCGATGCCGCGCTGCAGGACGGGCTGCGCCGCGCGGGTGCGCCAGGCGCCCTGCCCGCCCTGGGCGCCTACGCACGGCAGCTCGGCACGGCCGCGACAGGGGCCCTGGCCGAACAAGCCAACCGCCACACGCCGCAACTGCACCGCTTTGACAACCGGGGCCGGCGCATCGACCGGGTCGAATTCCATCCCGCGTGGGACGCGCTCATGGCGCTCTACCGCGCACAGGGCCTGGTCTCCATGCCCTTCGACAGCGACCGGCCCGGCCGCTGGACCGCCTGGGCCGCGGGCTTTTACCTGCACGGCCAGGTCGAGCAGGGCACCCTGTGCCCCGCCACCATGACGCAGGCCGCGATCCCGCTGCTGCGCAAGGAGCCCGCGCTTTGGGCGCAGCTGGAGGACAAGCTCCACAGCCGCACCCACGACCCGCGTGACCGGCCCGCGCAGGAAAAATCCAGCGTCTGGCTGGGCATGGGCATGACCGAAAAGCAGGGCGGCTCCGACGTGCGAGCCAACACCACCGTGGCCACGCCCGTCGGCGCGGGCGGGCGCGGCGGCGAATACCGGCTGCACGGCCACAAGTGGTTCTTCTCCACCCCGCAGAGCGACGCGCACCTGGTGGTGGCGCGCACCGGCGAGGGCGGCCCCTTCGCCTGCTTCTACGTGCCGCGCTGGCGGCCCGACGGCACGCTCAACGCGGTGCACGTGCAGCGCCTGAAGGACAAGGTGGGCAACCGCAGCAATGCCAGCGGCGAGGTGGAATTCGACGGCGCCTGGGGCCTGCTGATGGGCGAGGAAGGCCGCGGCATCCCCACGATCATCGAGATGGCGACCATCACGCGCCTGAACTGCGTGGCCGGCAGCGCCGCCATCCTGCGCCAGGCCACCGTGCAGGCCATCGCCTATGCCCGCCAGCGCCACGCCTTCGGCCGGGCCCTGGCCGAGCAGCCGCTGATGCGCGCCGTGCTGGCCGATTTGGCGCTGGAGAGCGAGGCCGCGCTGGCGCTGCTGATGCGCCTGGCCGAGGCTTTCGAGCGCGACGACGACGGCACGGCCAGCGCGGCCGACCGCGCCTGGAAGCGCGTGATGACGCCCGCCGCCAAGTTCTGGGTCTGCAAGCGCGGCGTGGGGCTGGCCGGCGAGGCCATGGAGGTCTTCGGCGGCAACGGCTACGTGCAGGACGGCGTGATGGCGCGCCTCTTTCTCGAATCGCCCGTCAACTCGATCTGGGAAGGCTCGGGCAACGTGATGTGCCTGGACGTGCTGCGCGCCCTGGCGCGCGAGCCCGAGGCCGCGTCGGCGCTGCTGCAGGACTTCGCCGACGCCGCGGCCGGCGAGCCGCGCATTCTCGACGCGCTCCGGCCGCTCCAAGGCCTGCTCGCCCTCCCGCCCGAACAGCTGGAGCCCCTGGGCCGCCAGCTCGTGCAGCGCCTGGTGCTGGTGGCCCAAGCCTGCCTGCTGCGCCGCCATGCGCCGCAGGCGGTGGCGGATGCGTTCATTGCCACCCGGCTGGAGGACGGCGGCGCAGGCCGCGTCGTGGGCGCCATCGACACCCGAGCGATGGACACCGGGGCGATTCTGGAACGGGCGTTTCCGGCGTGATCCGGCCGGCGGCGCCCCACGCGTTGCCACGCGGCCTTCGCGCGTCCGGCTGGCATCGCTCCGGCCATCCGATTGCTATCAATTAAATAGCAATACAGGCATGCAATCTCCCGGCATGCGGCGGTTTTCGCTAAAAACGGGCTCGGACGCGCCTGCCACAGTGGGCGAGGGCCGCCTGTGGTCGCTTCGATCACCGCCAGAGAGCACGCTCACCCCGGCACGCCACCCCAACGCTGCAGCAGCAACGCGTCCTCGGCAGCGCGCTGGCGTTGCATGAACTCGGCGGCGGCCACGTTGTAGGCCACGCGCTCCTGCACGTGGGCATCGCCATCGCGCGGCAGATCGCGGTCATGGAACGGGTCTTCGTCGAAAGCCGCATCGAGTGCGGCGAACGCCTCGCGATGCAGGTGCCGCATGCCGACGCGCCAGGTTTCGTTGGACAGCAGGTAGGCCGTGAGCTGCCGGTCGTCGCTTTCGGCGTCCATCACCCCCGCGGCCAGGGCCGACAGGTCGCCGGGCGTCAGCACGCTTTGCGCGGCATAGGTCATCTCGGAGGGCACGCTGTCCGGCAGCCACAGCAGGGCCTTCAGGCTGACCTTGGCGTGCAGCATGGTCTCCAGGGGTTCCCTGCGCAACTGCCGTTCCATGTCCTCGGGAATACCGGGCGTTTCCAGCGCCTGCCGGATGAAGTGGTGCACAGCCGCCTCCAGCGCTCCCAGCCGGAACTGCTGCCGCGCCCAGGAGTCCAGCCCCGCCGCGTCGATGCGGCCCTCTTGCACCGCCTGGACCATCTGGTGGTTGCGCACCGCGAGCACGATGGCGGAAAAGCCTTCGGCCACGTTGTCGCCGCACGATCCGAGCGCGTTCTCGGCCATGGCCAGCACCCGCGCCCGGAGCCGGCCGTCGCGGGCGATGGCCTGGATCACCTGCGCCCCTTCCTGCAGGAGGGTGGCGCCCGGCCCGTGGGCTTTCCGCAGCGCCGGGGTGGATGGCAGCCTTCGCTCCAGCAAATGGGCGAACGCGGGCGCGTTTTCCTCGCCATCGAAGGCTTCCTGGGCTTCCAGCCAGAGCGAGAAGGGTGCGCGCAACTCGGATCGAAGATGGGGCGGCGTGGCTTTGTGCAGGGCCCCGGCACCGATCGCCCGGTAACCCTGCTCCGCGAGGGCCACGATGCCCTCACGGGACAGCCGTTCGGCATGGTGCGGCGTGAGCGTGGCGCCGTTCTCGCCATGGGCCTGCAAGGCACGTTCGGCCGCATCGCGCAGGGGCTGCGCAAGCGATTCGTCGCCGATGACCCGCAGGAAATGGTTGAACGCCTCGCGGTATTCCGGGCCCCGCATGCGGGTCTCGCCGTCGCGGACCGCAGCCGCGCCATCGAGCGGGGCGCAGGCCCGAAGCAGGGACAGGACCCGCTGGCCGGCCTGGGCCAGGCGTCCCGCATCGCGGCGGGCCCGCAGTTGCGCATTCAATACCGACATCCACAGGTTCATCTCCTGGGAGGGCGCCTGCAGGTCGGGATGCTTTCGCCACTGCGCCTCCAGGGTGCGCGCCAGACGCTGGCGCTGCCCGGGGGCCAGGGCCTTGGCGTGCAGATACTGGACGGAGGCAGGCGCTTGCAGCCAATCCGCCCATGCCGGCAAGGGCACGGCCGGCGCCTCGGCCGTCGCGTCCGGGGTGGGCACCCAGTGTGGCTGCACGGGCGTTGCTGGCGCGCCCTGCGCTGCTCCATCGGCAGGCGTCGGCGGAATTGCCAGCAACTCGCCCAGAGTGCGCCGCACGGTAAGCGGGGGCATCGGCGCGGCGGCGGTGGCCCCGGGTACCGAAGGCGCCCGCATCGCCAAGGCCCCCGAGGGCATTCTCAACAGCGATCCGAGCGTGTGCCTCTGCGGCGGGGTGACCGTCGCGGGCGCGTGATCGGCCGGCCTCTGCAGTAGCGGCGCGGCAGGCACGGACAGCGCACGGGAAGGGCCGGACAGGGGCATGGCGCAACGCGGAGTGAAGAACGCCGACATGCTGCGCCGGGCCCGGACCCGGGGCCGCCTGCGGCCCGAAGGGGCTGTGCTGGAGGCGAACCGGCCCGCCGGCGCCGCCGGTGGGTCGGCGTTGGCGTTGTCATGGGCGGCGCGCGGCCCGGCACGCGCCACAATGTCGCCCATGCTCACGCTCCAAACCATCCAGGATGCCGCCGCCCGCCTGCGCGGCCATGTGCTCGACACGCCGTGCGTGGAATCCAAGACGCTCTCGCAGATCGTGGGCGCCCAGGTGTTCCTCAAGTTCGAGAACCTGCAGTTCACCGCCTCCTTCAAGGAGCGCGGGGCCTGCAACAAGCTCAGCCAGCTGTCGCCCGAAGAGCAGCAGCGCGGCGTGATCGCGATGAGCGCCGGCAACCATGCCCAGGGCGTGGCCTACCACGCGCAGCGCCTGGGCCTGCGCGCCGTGATCGTGATGCCGCGCTTCACGCCAGGCGTGAAGGTGGAGCGCACGCGCGGCTTTGGCGCCGAAGTGGTGCTGCACGGCGACACGCTGGAGGAATCCCGCGCCCACGCCTATGCATTGGCCGAGGAGCGTGGCCTGACCTTCGTGCACCCCTACGACGACGAGGCCGTGGCCGCCGGCCAGGGCACGCTGGGCCTGGAGATGCTGCAGGCCGTGCCGGACCTGGACACCCTGGTCATCGCGGTGGGCGGCGGCGGACTGATCTCCGGCGTGGCGACGGCCGCCAAGGCGATCCGCCCCGGCATCGAGATCGTGGGCGTGCAGACCGCGCGCTTTCCGGCCATGGTCAATGCCATCAAGGGCACGCAGCATCCGCAGGGCACCTCCACGATCGCCGAGGGCATCGCCGTGGGCACGCCGGGCACCCTCACCCGCGAAGTGATCGCGCGGCTGGTGGACGACCTGGTGCTGGTGCAGGAGGGCGACATCGAGCAGGCCGTGCTCATGCTGCTGGAGATCGAAAAAACGCTGGTCGAGGGCGCCGGCGCCGCGGGCCTGGCAGCGCTCGTGCGCTACCCGGAACGCTTTCAGGGCAAGAAGGTGGGCCTGGTGCTGTGCGGGGGCAACATCGACCCGCTGCTGCTGGCCGCCATCATCGAGCGCGGCATGGTGCGCTCCGGGCGGCTGGCCCGCATCAAGGTCAGCGCGCGCGACATTCCGGGCGTGCTGGCGCGCATCACCGCCACCGTGGCCGAGGCCGGCGCCAACATCGAGGAGGTGCACCACCAGCGGGCCTTCACCATGCTGGCTGCCCAGAACGTGGAGATCGAACTCGTGCTGCAGACGCGCGGCAAGGCGCACGTGCAGCAGGTGCTGGAGCAATTGCGCGCGGCCCACATGGAGGCCGACCTGATCTGAGGCACCGAAAGGCGTCCGCTCCGAACCGCGGGTTTTTTGTAGGAGAAACGCGGTTTTTTGCCGAAATTCCCCGCCGAATACACGGCGTTGCATGGGATGGCGCGCGGTTTTCGGCACACTGCTGGCCCATGCAGCAACCAAAACGACGCCACTTCCTGCGCACCCTCGGCCGAGGCGCCGCCCTGGCTTCGGCCGGGACCCTCGGCCTGAACTGGACCCAGGCCTTCGCCACGCTCAAGCCCCTGGGCAAGCCGCAGCCCTTCGATTTCGCCGCGCTCAAGGGCCAGGCCCACGCCCTGGCCGCCAAGGCGTACGAGCCGTACCAGGGCACCCTGCCCCCCTCGGTCACGTCGCTCGACTGGGACCAGTACCAGTCCATGCAGTTCCGGCCCGACCACTCGCTGTGGGCCGACGAGAAGCTGCGCTTCCAGGCCAAATTCTTCCACCTGGGCCTGTTCTTCAAGAAACCCGTGCACATGTACGAGCTGGCCAACGGCCAGGCGCAGGAGCTGGCCTATGACCCGGCCATGTTCGACTACGGCAAGAGCGGCCTCAAGGCCGGCGACCTGCCTGCCGACCTGGGCTTCGCGGGCTTTCGCCTGAACTTCCACACCGACCCCGTGCGCGACGTGGCGGCCTTCCTGGGCGCCAGCTACTTCCGGGCTGTGGGCGGCGAGTGGCAATACGGCCTGTCGGCCCGGGGCCTGGCCATCGACACCGGCATGCAGCGGCCGGAAGAGTTTCCCGACTTCACCGCGTTCTACCTGGAGCGGCCGGCCCCGGGCTCCAACACCGTGGTCGTGCTCGCCCTGCTCGACTCCCCCAGCGTGGCCGGCGCCTACCGCTTTGCGATCACCCCGGGCGATACGCAGGTCATGGAGATCGACGCCGCGCTGTACCCGCGCAAGGAAATCGAGCGCATCGGCATCGCCCCCTGCACCAGCATGTTCCAGCACGGCGAGAACGACCGCCGCATGGCCAACGACTGGCGGCCGGAAATCCACGACTCCGACGGCCTGTCGATGTGGCGCGGCAACGGCGAATGGGTGTGGCGCCCGCTCACCAATCCGCCGAACCTGCAGTTCAACGCCTTTGCCGACCAGAACCCGCGCGGGTTCGGTTTGCTGCAGCGCGACCGCAACTTCGACCACTACCAGGACGACGGCGTGTTCTACGAGCGCCGGCCCTCGCTGTGGGTGGAGCCCAAGGCCGACTGGGGCGCGGGTTCGATCCAGCTGGTGGAGATTCCCACCATCGACGAGACCTTCGACAACATCGTGGCGTTCTGGAACCCCGAGCGCAAGCCGAAGGCGGGCGAAGAGCTGCTGGTGGGCTACCGCCTGTACTGGGGCGCGCACCCACCGGCCCGTCCCGCGCTGGCCGGTTGCGTGGCCACGCGCACGGGCCTGGGCGGCGTGGTGGGCCAGCCGCGCAAGTACTTTTCGTGGCGCTTCGCGGTCGACTTCGCGGGCGAGAACCTCGCGGCCCTCGGCCGGGACGCCAAGGTGGAGCCCGTGATCACGGTGAGCCGCGGCAAGGTCGAGATCACGTCGGCCCGCCCCCTGGACGCCGTGAACGGCTGGCGCGCGATGTTCGACATCCGGCCCGAGGACGACAGCACCGAGCCCATCACCATCCGCCTGTTTCTGCGCGTGGGCAAGGAGCCGATCACCGAAACGTGGCTCTACCAGTGGGTGCCGCCGGCCCCTGCGGACCGCAAGCTGGTGTGACACCCGTCGAAACCCTGTGGCGGCCGCCCGGCGGCTGCCGCTAGAATTTCATCACTTTTTGAGGCAGCCACCAGGAGAACCCATGGCCCACGACACGACCACCACCCCGCACGTTGGCGAACACCACCATGCCCCCGATGGCGTCGAAGCCGTGGTCCCGCTGATGCCCATCGTGCTGCCCGTGGTGGGCGGCGTGCTGATGTTCCTGCTGGCCTTCATCGCCATCTACATGGCCTGAGCGCCGGCCCCTCCCCTTCGCAGAGCCCCGCGCCGCGGGGCTTTTTTACGCCCACGTCCTTCAAAGGAACACACCATGAGAGCCGGCCACGCCCTGGTCCTTTTTTCCGGTGGACAAGACTCCACCACCTGCCTGGCCTGGGCACTGACCCACTTCGAGCGGGTGGAAACCATCGGCTTCGACTACGGCCAGCGGCACCACGTGGAGCTTCAGGCACGGCAGGAGGTGCTGGCCGCGCTGCGCGCCGAGTTCCCGCAATGGGCCGGCCGCATGGGCGAGGACCACATGGTCGATCTCGCGGTGCTGGGCCAGATCAGCGACACCGCGCTCACGCGCGACACCGCCATCCAGATGACCGAGGCCGGGCTGCCCAACACCTTCGTGCCCGGCCGCAACCTGCTGTTCTTCCAGCTCGCCGCCGCGGTGGGCTACCGGCGCGGGCTGCACACGCTGGTGGGCGGCATGTGCGAAACCGATTTCTCGGGCTACCCCGACTGCCGTGACGACACGCTCAAGGCCTTGCAGGTGGCGGTATCGCTGGGCATGGGGCAGCGCTTCACTTTCGAGACGCCGCTCATGTGGATCGACAAGGCCGCGACCTGGGAGATGTCGCGCCAGCTGGGCGGCGATGCGCTGGTGGACCTGATCGTGCAGCGCTCCCACACCTGCTACCACGGGGTGCGCGACACGCTGCATGCCTGGGGTTACGGCTGCGGCACCTGCCCGGCGTGCGAACTGCGCCGCGCAGGCTACTTTCAGTGGACGGGGCTGCCGCCAGGCCCTTGACGACCGCGGAGATGCGCCACTTTCCGGCCGTCTCCGCACATTCCCTGTGTCCCCACCCGGCGTCGAATGCCTCGCGACGCAAGGGTTTTCACCCAGCGCGCGGGCGTTGTTGGTCCGGAGTCGTTCTGCTAGCATCAATTCACTTACCGGCCGGCATGTAAAAAATAGATCGCTCACGGAATCAGGGCGACGCCGCAGAGAAAGAGGAAGACAAATGCAGGGTTTGATGCAATCCGGAGCACTGCTCATCTCCACGTTGCTGGAGCACGCGGCTCGCCACCACGGCGACGTGGAGATCGTCTCCCACGTCGACGCGCACACCAGCCTGCGCACCAGCTGGGGCGAAGTGGGCCACCGCGCGCGGCGCCTGGCCAGCGCCCTGCACGCCCGCGGTCTGCCGCAGGGCGCGCGGGTCGGCACGCTGGCCTGGAACACGCACCGGCACCTGGAGCTGTACTACGCGGTCTCGGGCATGGGCGCCATCCTGCACACCGTGAACCCGCGCCTGTTCCCCGAGCAGATCAGCTACATCGTCAACCACGCGGCCGACGAGTACCTGTGCTTCGACCCGGACTTCTCGCCGCTCGTGGCCCAGATCGCGCCGCACCTGCCCTCCGTCAGGGCCTACGTGGCCCTGTGCCGGCGCGACCAGTTGCCGGCGGTGGACCTGCCCGCGCCGCTGCTGTGCTACGAAGACCTGGTGGACGCGGGCGACGCCGCTTTCGCCTGGCCCGCGCTGGACGAGAACACCGCCTCGTCGCTGTGCTACACCTCGGGCACCACCGGCCACCCCAAGGGCGTGCTGTACAGCCACCGCTCGACGGTGCTGCATTCGTGGACCGCCTGCGCCACGGACGGCCTGGGGCTGGGCGCGCGCGACAGCGTGCTGCTGGCCGTGCCCATGTTCCACGTGAACGCCTGGGGCATTCCGTATGCCAGCGCCATGAGCGGCGCCAAGCTCGTGCTGCCCGGCCCCAACCTCTCGGGCGAGCGCCTCTTCGCGCTGCTGCGCGACGAACAGTGCACGCTCTCGCTGGGCGTGCCCACGGTGTGGCTGGGCTTCTTCCAGCATGCCGAGGCGTTGCCCGCCGCCGAGCGCGCGGCGCTGCGGCTGCAACGCGTGGTGGTGGGCGGATCGGCCGCGCCACGCGCCATCATCGAGAAGTTCGACCGCCTCTTCGGTGCGTTCGTGATCCAGGCCTGGGGCATGACGGAGACCAGCCCACTGGCCACCATCGGCAACCTGCTGCCCCGGCACGCGGATCTGCCCGCCGAAGGGCGCCACGCCGTGCAGGCACGCCAGGGCCGCGCCATCTTCGGCGTGGAGATCGCGGTGTTCGACGCCGAGGGGCGCCAGCGCGCGCAGGACGACCGCACCCCCGGCGATCTCAAGGTGCGCGGGCCCTGGGTGGTGTCGGCCTACTACGGCCAGGAGCCGGGCGCGGCCCTGGATGCGGACGGCTGGTTCGCCACGGGCGACGTGGCGCTGATCGACGCCGAGGGCTACGTGCAGATCACCGACCGCTCCAAGGACGTGATCAAGTCCGGCGGCGAATGGATTTCCTCCATCGACCTGGAGAACCTGGCCGTGGGCCACCCCAAGGTCCAGGAGGCCGCGGTGATCGGCGCCTACCACAGCAAGTGGCAGGAGCGCCCCCTGCTCATCGTGGTGCCCAAGGCGGGCGAGTCGGTGAGCGGCGCGGAGATCCTCGACTTCATGAAGGACCGCATCGCGCGCTGGTGGATGCCCGACGACGTGGTGTTCATCGACGCGCTGCCCCACACCGCCACCGGCAAGCTGCAAAAGACGCGGCTGCGCGAATTGTTCCGCGACCACCGCCTGCCCACCGACGCGACCTGAGCCCACGCCCCGCGGCCCCTGCGGGCCGCTGGCATCGCACACCCCGCGGACGGCGGGGCCCTGGATGCATCCGTCCCGACCGAAGACACGCACACACCAAGGAGACACACCCATGCCATTGCCCAGCTCCCGCCTCGCCCTTGCCGCCCTGGCCCTCGCCTGCGGCGCAGCGGCCCATGCCCAGATCAGCGACGATGTGGTGCGCATCGGTGTCATGGCCGACCAGACCGGCCCCTACTCGGGCAACGGCGGCCCCGGCTCCACGCTGGCCGTGCGCATGGCCGCGGAGGATTTCGGCGGCGCCGTGCTCGGCAAGCCCGTCGAGGTGGTCGTGGCCGACGACCAGAACAAGCCCGACGTGGGCCTGAACATCGCGCGCAAGTGGCTCGACACCGAGAAGGTGGACACCATCGTCGGCGGCTCGGCCTCGTCGATCGCGCTGGGCATCTCCAGCCTGCTCAAGGAACGCAAGAAGCCCTACCTGATCGCGGGCACGGTGAGCGCGGAACTGACCAACAAGTCCTGCTCGCCGATGAACTTCCAGTTCCTCACCGACACCTATGCGCTGCCCAAGGCCGGCGTGCAGAGCCTGATGAAGCAGGGCATCAAGAGCTTCTATTTCATCACCGTGGACTACGCCTTCGGCCAGGCCTACCAGGACGATGCGACGCGCTTCATCCAGGCCGCCGGCGGCAAGGTGGTGGGCTCGGTCAAGCACCCGCTGGGCGCCACCGACTTCTCGTCGTACCTGCTGCAGGCGCAATCCAGCGGCGCGCAGGCCATCGT
The DNA here is from genome assembly GCF_032929295.1 of Acidovorax sp. BLS4. NCBI lineage: Bacteria > Pseudomonadati > Pseudomonadota > Betaproteobacteria > Burkholderiales > Comamonadaceae > Acidovorax > Acidovorax sp. BLS4. Next base: position 850,195 of record NZ_CP136797.1, on the reverse strand, counting down.
GATCCTGAACGCGGGGCTCGATCTGTCGAACGCCCTCAAGCAGGCCGCGGAATACAAGATCACGCGCGGCGGCCAGGTGGTGACGGTGTTCGGCATGACGATCAACAGCGTCTCGGCCATGGGACTGGACGTGGCCCAGGGCCTGCAGCTGACGCTGCCGTTCTACTGGGACCGCGACGAGGCCTCGCGCGCCTGGGCCAAGCGCTTCATGGCGCGCAACAAGGGCGTGGTGCCCACCTACATCCACGCGGGCGCCTACAGCGCCGCCTGGCACTACCTGCAGGCCGTGAAGGCCGCAGGCACCGACGACGGCGCCAAGGTCGCGGCCAAGATGCGCGAGCTGCCCATCAACGACTTCTTTTCCAAGGACGTGAAGATCCGCGAGGACGGCCAGGCGCTGCGCACGGTGTACGCCATACAGGTCAAGAAGCCCTCCGAGTCCAAGGGCCCCAACGACTTCTACACGGTGCGCGGCGAGATCCCGCCCGAGCAGACCTGGCGCCCGCTGTCCGAGAGCAGCTGCGACTACATCAAGGCCGCCGCCAAGTAGGCCCGCGCCCGGCCGATACGCAGCCCGAGCCCTTCCATGGCCCTTCGCATCGACATCCTGGCCCCGCAGCGGGACCTGCTGGGCGAATGCCCACTGTGGGACGCGCGCACCCAGTCGCTCTACTGGATCGACGGGCGCGCCGGCATCGTGCGGCGCCACACGCCGGCCACCGGGGCCGGCGCGCAGTGGCAACTGCCCCAGCACATCGGCGCCATCGCGCTGTGCGACAGCGGCCGGCTGCTGCTGGCGCTGGAGGACGACTTCCAGTACCTGGACCCGGACACGGGCACCCTCTCGCCCCTGGGCGTGCGGGTGGCGCACGGCGCCGACCGGATGCGCCTGAACGACGGCCGCACCGACCGCAACGGGCGCTTCGTGGTCGGATCGATGACGCTGGGCCGCATGGCGCCCGAGGGCGCGCTCTACCAGCTCGGCGCGCACGCCGTGCGCACGCTGGACACGGGCATCCACGTGGCCAACGGCACCTGCTTCAGCCCCGATGGTCGCTGGCTGTACTTTGCCGACAGCCCCACGCACCAGGTGCGCCGCTACGCCTACGACCCCGCCACGGGCGACATCGGCCCGGCCGAGGTGCTGGTGGACACGCGCGCGCTGGGCTCCGTGCCCGACGGCGCCACCGTGGACGCCGAGGGCTGCCTGTGGGTGGCGCTGGTGCAGAACGGCCAGCTCGCACGCTTCACGCCCGACGGGCGGCTGGAGCGCCGCATCCAGCTGCCGGTGACCTTCGTGACATGCCCCTGCTTCGGCGGCCCCGGGCTGGACGTGATCTACCTCACCTCCATCCGCGACAGCGGCAACCTGCTGCGCAGCGACCACCCCGACGCGGGCGCCGTGTTCGCCATCCACGGCACGGGCGTGCGCGGGCTGGAGGAAGCCCGCTTCGCCGACCTCCCCTCTCACCATTCGACAAGGACCCCTCAATGACCACCCGACGTTTCGAAGGCAAGGTTGCCCTCATCACCGGCGGTGCGCGCGGCATCGGCCGTGCCATCGCCGACGCCATGGCGGCCGAAGGCGCCGCCGTCGGCATCCTGGACCGCGCCGAGGACATGGCGCACGAAGCCGCCGAGCAGCTGCAGGCGCAGGGGCTGCAGGCCATGGCCTTCGGTGGCGACGTGGCACGCCGCGCGAGCTTCAGCGACGCCGTGGGTGCGCTCAAGGAGCGCTTCGGCCGCCTGGACGTGCTCGTGAACAACGCCATCTGGGTCCGCTACGGCCCCATCGACGCCATCACGCCCGAGATGCTCGATCGCATGGTGGGCACGGGCTTCAACTCGGTGGTCTGGGGCATCCAGGTGGGTTCCGAGGCCATGGAGGCCGGCGGCAGCATCGTCAACATCGCCTCGTCGGCCGCCTTCCTGGGGCTGCCCGAGGGCATGCTGTACTGCGGCGTGAAGGCCGGCGTGCTGGGGCTGACCCGCTCGGCCGCCGTGGACCTGGGGCCGCGCGGCATCCGCGTCAACGCCATCTGCCCGGGCTCGGTGCTCACCGAGGGCGTGAAGATCAACGTCGATGCCGAAAAGGCCAAGCTGCGCATCGCCAAGACGCCGATGAAGCGCCTGGGCGAGGTGGAGGACATCGCCAAGGCCGCATGCTTCCTGGCCTCGGACGACGCCAGCTTCGTGACCGGCGAGTCGCTGCTCGTGGACGGCGGCGTCACCCATGCCTTCCTCTGAGCCGCCCAACGGCCGCCCCGCCATGGACGCCCCCTTCATCCTCGAAGCCCGCCAGCTCAGCCGGCAGTTCCGCGGCTTCTACGCCGTCAAGGACGTGGACCTGCGGGTGCGCCGGCACTCGGTCCACGCCCTCATCGGGCCCAACGGCGCGGGCAAGACAACCTGCTTCAACCTGCTCACCACCTTCCTGCGGCCGTCTTCGGGCACGGTGGTCTTCAACGGCCGCGACATCTCGCGCAGCGACCCGGCTTCCGTGGCCATGGCGGGCCTGGTGCGATCGTTCCAGATCTCGGCCGTCTTCGGACAGATGACGGTGCTGGAGAACGTGCGCGTGGCGCTGCAGAAGCGCCACGGCGGCACCTTCGCCTTCTGGCGCAACGTGAAGGTCCTGCGCACGCTGGACGCGCGGGCGCTGGAGCTGCTGGAACGCGTGGGCCTCACGCGCTGGCGCGACACGCCCGCCGGCGAACTGCCCTACGGGCGCAAGCGCGCGCTGGAGCTGGCCACCACCATCGCCATGGAGCCCGAGATGATTCTGCTGGACGAGCCCATGGCGGGCCTGGGCCACGAAGACATCGGCCCGGTGGTGGCGCTGATCCGTGAGGCCGCGCGCGGACGCACGGTGCTCATGGTCGAGCACAACATGAAGGTCATCGCCGAGCTGTGCGACCGCGTGACCGTGCTGCAGGCCGGCCAGGTGCTGGCCGAGGGCAGCTATGACGAGGTCTCGCGCGACCCGCGCGTCATCGAAGCCTACGTAGGAGGTACCCATGCCTGAGGCCCACGACGCGCAGCCCCTGCTGCAGGTGCGCGGCCTGCGCGGCTGGTACGGCGAAACCCTGGCGCTGCAAGGCATCGACCTGGACGTGAACGAGGGCGAGGTGGTGTGCCTGCTGGGGCGCAACGGCGCCGGCAAGACCACCACGCTGCGCGCCATCATGGGGCTGCTGGGCCGGCGCGAGGGCCGGATCACGCTGCGCGGCCAGCCCACCGAGGGCCTGCCGCCCGAGGCCATCGCGCGCCTGGGCGCGGCCTACTGCCCCGAAGAGCGCGGCATCTTCGCCAGCCTTTCGACCGAAGAGAACCTGCTGCTGCCGCCGGTGCTGCTGCCCGGCGGCCTGAGCGTGGCCGAGATCTACACGCTGTTCCCCAACCTGCAGCAGCGCCGGCACAGCCCGGGCACCCGCCTGTCGGGCGGCGAGCAGCAGATGCTGGCCATCGCCCGCATCCTGCGAACGGGCGCCAAGCTGCTGCTGCTGGACGAGCCCACCGAGGGCCTGGCGCCGGTGATCGTGGAGCGCATCGGCGCCACCATCCGCATGCTGCGCGAGCGCGGCTTCACCGTGCTGCTGGTGGAGCAGAACTTCCGCTTCGCCTGCGCGCTGGCCGACCGCTTCTACGTGATCGAGGAAGGCGAGGTGGCGGGCCACTTCCGCCGCGACGAACTCGACACGCAGCGCGAACACATCGAGTCGCTTCTGGGCCTGTGAGCCCTTCTTCACCCAACGCAGGACGGACAACACGATGGACGGGCTATTCGGAATCCCATGGGCTGCACTGATCGGGCAGCTTCTGGTCGGGCTCATCAACGGCGCCTTCTACGCCCTGATGAGCCTGGGGCTGTCGATCATCTTCGGGCTGCTGCACGTGGTCAATTTCGCCCACGGCGCTCAGTACATGCTGGGTGCTTTCGTGGCGTGGGGGCTGCTCGAATACCTGGGCATCGGCTACTGGCCGGCGCTCGTCATCGCGCCGCTGGTGGTGGCGGGCTTCGGGGTCGTGTTCGAACGCATGATGCTGCGCCGGCTATATGCGCTGGACCATGTGTACGCGCTGCTGCTGACCTTCGGCGTGGCGCTGCTCATGGAGGGCGCCTTCCGCCTGCAGTTCGGCGTGAGCGGCCAGCCCTACCCCAACCCGCTGACGGGCGGCATCGACGTGGGCGTGACCTTCCTGCCGCTGTACCGCGTGTGGGTGATCGCCGCGGCGCTGGCGGTCTGCCTGGGCACCTGGTTCTTCATCGAGAAGACCAAGCTGGGCGCGTACCTGCGCGCGGCCAACGAGAACGCCCCGTTGGTGCGCACCTTCGGCATCAACGTGCCGCGCATGCTCATGCTCACCTACGGGCTGGGCGTGGGCCTGGCGGGCCTGAGCGGCGTGATGGCCGCGCCGATCTACCAGGTGAGCCCGCTGATGGGCTCGAACCTGATCATCGTCGTGTTCGCGGTGGTGGTGATCGGCGGCATGGGCTCCATCCTGGGCTCCATCGTCACCGGCTTCGCGCTGGGCGCCATCGAGGGCCTGACCAAGGTCTTCTATCCCGATGGCGCGGGGGTGGTCATCTTCGTGGTGATGATCCTCGTGCTCGCCATCCGTCCCCATGGCCTCTTCGGCCGTGCCCACTAGGAGTCGCCATGGACCTGCTGAGTCGACGCACCCACAACGCGCTGCTGCTGGCCGCCCTGGCCTGCCTGGCCGCCGCGCCGTTCGTGGTGTATCCCATGTTCCTCATGAAGCTGATGTGCTTCGCGCTGCTGGCGGCATCGGTCAACCTGCTGGTCGGCTACGTCGGCCTGCTGTCGTTCGGCCACGCCATGTTCTACGGCACCGCCGGCTACATCACCGCGCACGCGGTCAAGGTCTGGGGGTGGGAGGGCCTGAGCGGCATCGCCCTGGGCGCGGCCGCGGCCGCGGCGCTGGGCCTGCTGACGGGGCTGCTGGCCATCCGCCGCCAGGGCATCTACTTCTCGATGATCACGCTGGCCTTCGCGCAGCTGGTGTACTTCATGGCGCTGCGCCTGCCGTTCACGGGCGGCGAAGACGGCATCCAGAACATCCCGCGCCCCACCGTGCTGGGTCTGTTCTCGCTGGAGAACACGCTGGTGCTGTACTACTTCGTCACGGTGCTCATCGGCGGCGCGTTCTGGCTGATCCACCGGCTGGTGCACTCGCCCTTCGGGCAGGTGCTGCGCGCCATCCGCGACAACGAGCCGCGCGCCCAGAGCCTGGGCTACCGCATCAACCGCTACAAGCTGCTGGCCTTCGTGCTGTCGGCCGCCATCGCGGGCTTCGCGGGCTCGCTCAAGGCCCTGGTGTTCCAGCTCGCCTCGCTGACCGACGTGCACTGGGCCACCTCGGGCGAGGCCCTGCTCATCTGCATCGTGGGCGGCATGCAGACGCTGCTGGGCCCGGTGGTGGGCGCCATGGTCATCGTGACCATGGAGAACTACCTCGCCTCGTTCGCCGAGTGGGTGCTGATCCTGCAGGGCGTGGTGTTCGTCATCGTGGTCATGCTGTTCCGCAAGGGCATCGTCGGCCAGTTCCAGGCCTATCTCGCCAGCCGCCGCCAGCGCGGCTCGGCACCGCTGTAGGGAGACCCCATGCCAGCCCATGCACTTCCCCCCACCTGGCCGGCCACCCCCGGGCTGCTGGCCGGCCGCCTGGCCCTTGTCACGGGCGCGGCCAGCGGCATCGGCCGCGCGGTGGCCGTGGCCTTCGCCCAGGCCGGCGCGCGCGTCATCGTGACCGACCTGCAGGCCGATCGCTGTGCAGACACGCTGCGCGATGTGCGCGCCGCCGGCACCGAGGGCTGGGCCTGGGCGCTCGACGTGTCCAGCGCCCAGGCCTGCCATGACCTCGCCACGCAGGTGGCGCAGTCGGTCGGCGATGTGGACACGCTCGTCAACAACGCGGGGGTGATCATCCGCGAAGGCATCGACAGCCCGCGCGCCGCCGAGAACCTGCGCCGCACGATGGACGTGAACCTCTTCGGCGTGTTCCACACAGTGCACGCCTGGCTGCCCGCGCTGCGGCGCACGCGCGGCAGCATCATCAATGTGGCCTCGGGCGCGGCATTCATCGCGCAGGGCGGTGCGCTGGGCTACTCGCCCTCGAAGGCGGCGGTGAAGATGTTCACGCAGACCCTGGCGCTCGACCTCGCGCCCGATGGCATCCGCGTCAACGCGCTGGCGCCGGGCGTGATCGACACACCGATGACCGAGGCCACGCGCGCCAACCCCGAGCGGCTCGCGCGCTTCATGCAGCGCATTCCCGCCGGACGACTGGGCCAGCCGCACGAGCTGGCGGGGCCGGCGGTGTTCCTGGCCTCGGACATGGCGAGCTTCGTCAATGGCGTGACGCTGCCGGTGGACGGCGGCACGCTGGCCGTCTGAGGCAGGCGTCCACGGGCCGCGCGGGCACCCGGAAATCATGGATGTGATGTTGCAGGCCCCACCCGTGCATTTGCTTGATGCGCGCACGGCGCGAACGCATCATTTCCCGCAGGACAGACCGCACGCCGCAAGCGCCAGCGCAGCGCCGGTGGCGACCTGACCCCATCTGAAACCATCCGCGGCACGGACCATGCCGCCCCCCAGAGGAGACAACATGACAACGCAAACCCCGCACGGGAACGCCAACGCTCCCACCCCGCCCCAGCGCATCGACGTCGCCATCGTCGGCGCGGGCTTCGGCGGCATGTACGCCGTGTACAAGTTTCGGGAAATGGGCCTGAAGATCCAGGGCTTCGAGGCCGGCGGCGACGTGGGCGGCGTGTGGTACTGGAACCGCTACCCCGGCGCGCGCGTGGACCTGCCCAGCATCGACTACAGCTTCTCCTTCTCGCCCGAGATCGAGCAGGAGTGGACCTGGTCGGAGCAGTTCGCGGCCCAGCCCGAGCTGCTGCGCTACATCAACTTCGTGGCCGATCGGCTCGACCTGCGCCGGCACATCCAGTTCAACACGCGCGTGACCAGCGCCGTGTGGAGCGAGGAGCGCCAGCTGTGGACGGTGAAGACCGACCGCGGGGCCGTCTACGAGGCTACTTACTGCATCATGGCCACCGGCCCGCTCTCCATCCCCAAGGACCCCGAGATCCCCGGCCTGGAGCGCTTCAAGGGCCGCCTGCTGCGCGCGGCCAGGTGGCCGCACGAGCCCGTGCGCTTCGAAGGCCTTCGCGTGGGCGTGATCGGCACCGGCTCCACCGGCATCCAGATCGTGCAGGAGGTGGGCAAGGAGGCCGGCGAGCTGTTCGTCTTCCAGCGAACGCCCAGCTTCACCATGCCCATGCGCAACGAAGACCTCACGCCCGAGTACATGGCCGAGGTCAAGCGTCACTACGCCGGCATCCGTGAGTCCGCGCGCAACAGCGCCGTGGGCGGCGTGCGCCCGCAATCCACCCGCGCGTTTTTCAGCGTGACGCCCCGCCAGCGCCAGCAACTGCTGGAAGATGCCTGGAAGAGCGGCGGCCTGGCCATGCTCGGCACTTTCTGCGACCTGATGACCAACGCCGAAGCCAACGAGCATGTAGCGCAATTCGTGCGCGGCAAGATCGGGGAGGTCGTGAAGGACCCGGTGACGGCCGAGCAGCTCAAGCCGCGCGGCTACCCCATCTTCGCGCGCCGTCCCTGCCTGGACTCCAGCTACTACGAGACCTACAACCGCCCCAACGTGCACCTGGTGGACCTGCTGCACGATCCGATCGTGGAGGTCACCGAGAAGGGCGTTCGCACGCAGTCCGGCGAGGTCGAGCTGGACATGCTCATCCTGGCCACCGGCTACGACGGCCTGACGGGCGCAATGCTGGCCTTCGACGTGGTCGGCCGCGACGGCCGCACCGTCAACGGCAAGTGGCAGGACGGCGCGCGTTCCTACCTGGGCCTGATGATGGAGGGCTTCCCCAACCTTTTCATGACCACCGGCCCCAACGGCCCCGCCGCGCTGGCCAACATCATCCGCATCAGCGAAAACGACGTGGACTGGATCGCCGCCGCCATGCAGCACATGCAGGGCCAGGGCCTGGCCACCATCGAGCCCACGGCCCAGGCCGAGCAGGGCTGGATGGACCTGGTCTACACGCTGTCGCAACGCTCGCTGCTGCTCAAGGCCAAGACCTGGTACGTGGGCGCCAACGTGAAGGACAAGCCGCAGGGCCTCACGCTGTTCACCGGAGGCTTCGCCAAGTACCGCGAGCACTGCGCGGCCGCCGCGCAGGACGGCTACCGCAACTTCACCTTCCAGCGCCCAACCCTGACGCGGCCGGTGCCGCACACAGGCCAGGAAGCCCCGGCCGAAGCAGCGGTGGCGGGCTGACCGCCCGCACCGCCACGCCCAATGCGTGCGCTATGCGCGGCCCGGCCCGGGCTGCGGTTGCTCCAGCTGCAGGGCCAGCCGCCGCATGAGCGCGGTGTAGCGCGCCCGGTGGGGCCGCATGCGCTCGATGGTGCCACCCATGCCCAGCACCACGAGGCGGCCCTGCACACGCCAGGGCAGCACCACGCCGATGGTGGCGCCGCCCAGCAGCGGCAGGTTCTCCAGGTAGAGCGCCTTGCGCAGCCGGGCGCCGGCCACCTCGGGGGCGATGGTCTCCAGCGGCACCCGGTCTTCGCGCCCTTGCACGGCAATGTTGGCGCGGTGCACGAGCTTTTCCACCTCCGCATCGGTGCGGTCGGTGAGCAGCAGCCAGCCCACGGCCGAGCGCGTTAGCGGCCGCAGGCTGCCTTCGTCGGTGTGAAAGCGGATGGCATGCGTGGACTGGATGACTCGGATGTACTGCACATAGATGTCGTTGAGCATGGCGATGGACACCGTCTCGCCCGTGGCGCCGTGCAGGTCGTGCATCAGTTCGAAGACGCGTCCCTGGCCGAACAGTGCCTGCGAGATCCAGTCGCCCAGCGACGTGACGCGCGGCGTGGGGAAGTACAGGCGCTCGGTGCGGTCATAGCGCAGGTAGCCCATGGCGATGAGGTTCTTGAGCAGCACCGTGGTGCTCGACTGGGGGTAGCCCAGCGCCTCGCTGATGTGCTTGAGCGGCAGGGGCGTGCGCACCTGCGCGAAGTGTTCCAGCACCTGCAGCACGCGCGTGGCCGACTTCACCGTGCTGGCGGGCATGGGAGCGCTCCGGAGACGACGCGGCGGATGCATGGCATGGCCGGCCCATTGTGCGGGCCACCGCCACCACCGGCAGCCCTGCGCGCGACACAGGTACAGGCCCGCACGGCGGACCGCTTTCCTTCCCGCAAGCCTTCATTCCAACCTTTGAACCCCATGGCACACCTTCCTTTCCCTTCCATCGGCCAGCCCGGCGTTACCACGCCAGCGGAGGCCGCATGAACCGCTGCATCATCACCGGCGCCGCGCGGGGCATCGGCCGCGCCATCGCACTGCGCCTGGCGCGCAACGCCGCGCCCCACGGCGGCGCCTGCATCGCTCTGGCGGACCAGCACCTGGCCGAGCTGGAGCCCGTGGCGGCCGAGATCCGGCAACTCGGCGGCACCGCGCTCGTGCTGGGCGGCGACCTGGCCGACGCGGCCTTTCCGGCCCGCCTGTGCGCGCAGGCCGTGAACGCCTTCGGGGGCCTGGACGCCGTGGTCAGCAACGCGGGTTTCGCGGCGCCGGGCCCGCTGGCCACGTACGACCCGGCCATGTGGGACCGCGTCTTCGCCGTCAACACACGCGCGCCGCTGTTGCTGGCCCAGGCCGCCTACCCGGCGCTGAAAACCACGCGCGGCACCGTGCTGTTTATCACCTCGATCTCGGGCAGCCATGCCACGCCGCCGCTGGGCGCCTACAGCGCCAGCAAAGCCGCCGCGCTCATGCTGATGCGCCAGATGGCCGCCGAGTGGGGCCCCGAGGGCATCCGCGTGAACGCGCTCTCGCCCGGGCTGACGCTCACGCCGGGCACGGCGGCAGCCTATACCGATCCCGAGGCCCGCACGCTGCGCGAAGCGCGCGTGCCCCTGCGCCGGCTGGCCGGAGCCGATGACATGGCGAGCGTGGCCGCCTTCCTGCTGGGCCCCGACGCGGCCTACGTGCATGGCGCCGAATTGCTGGTGGACGGTGGCCTGGCGCACACGCTCATGGGCTCGCTGCCCATGGGCGGCTGGGGCCGGCCCGCCGCCGGCTGAAACGCCTGCGAGCCCGGTGCGCAGGCCCGTCGAGCCTGCAAACCGGGCCTTCCAGAGCTGGGTACCCGGCAGCCGACCCGCGCTGCAACGCGGCCGTTGCCCTTGGAATCCTGCTGCTCCGCGTGCCATCACGTCAGGCCCCGTCCCCACCAGGTGGGCCTGCCCGCGGCCGCAGGCTCAGAAAGCGTGGCGTACGCCCACGTGCACGGCATCGCTGTTGCCGCTGTCGCCGAGGCCGGCCTGCGACGTCGCGCCCGTCAGCGCGTAGCCTGCGCCGTTGCGGTTCTTCACCTTGCCGTAGTCCGCATACAGCGTGGTGCGCTTGGACAGGGCATAAAGGTAAGCCACGCCGAACTGCGTGGCATCGCGGTTCAGCGGGCCGCGGTCATCCACCTTGACGACCTGCGCGAGCACCGTGCTGGACCCGAACGGTACCGCCACACCCAGAGAGGCGCTGCGGTCGTCCTGCCCGGCGTAGTAGCCCACGGTCGGAATGCCCGCCAACTGCACATTGCCATCGAGTGCCGCATGCACGGCCGGGCTGAGGTCGGCGCCGGGGTTCTTGAATGTCGCGAACGAGCCGAACAGCTTGAAGCCGCCGAAGTTGTAGGCCAGGCTGGAGTTGAGCCAGCGCACCGTGCTCAGGTCCGTGGGATGGCGCAAGGTGGTGTACGCCACCGCGCCGCTGAGCGCCTGGCCGGAATAGAACAACGCGACGGCGGCCTGGTTGGCGGCCTGGGTGCCGCCCGTGGCACTGGTGCGCTCGCCGAAGGAGTACGAGAACTTGCCGATGAATCCGGACAACGACGGCGACTGATACCAGACCGTGTTGTTCGCGCGGCCTGTGGCCGGCTGGATGCCCTGCAGGTTGCCGGCGCCCCCCAAACCGAACGCATCGCCCACGGCCTGCGCCTCGGAGCTGATCGTGGTCACCGTGCGGCCCAGCCGCACCTCGCCGAAGTCGCCCGTGAGGCTGACCAGGGAACCCCGGCCGAAGAACTTGGCACCTGCGCCCTGGTTCTGCCCCGAGCCACCCGTGTCGGAGTTGATGCCCGCCTCCAGCCAGAAGTTGGCACGCAGCCCGCCGCCCAGGTCTTCGGAGCCCCGGAAACCGAACCGCGATCCATTCATGTGCCCGCTGTCCAGCTTGGTGATGCGCCCGCCTGCGCCGGAGGCATAGGCGATGCTGGTGTCGATCAGTCCATAAAGGGTCACGCTGGATGCGGCGGCGGCCATGCCGCCCGCAGGCGTGGTGATCTGGCGCAGTTCTTCTTTCTGCGCCTGTTGCGCCCACGCCGGCGCTTGGCCACAGGCCCAGGCGGCCATGGCGCCCACTAGCACGCGTGATGGCGTGCCCTGGATGCCCCGGCGAATACGGCCGGCTGTTTTGTTGAATATTTCCGACATCGAATGTCTCCTCACGCAGCAATATGAATCGCCACCCGCCAGGGTTGGCACATGACCGGCCACCCACAGCAAAACCATTAATTACCTGTCGACCGGTTAAAAAATGGTAAGAAAAAATCCTATTGATTTCAATGACCTACATAGCAATTGCAGGGTATGCACCGATCGATTACGGGTATTCACCGACCATCAAAGAAACCCATCCGGAAATTCAAAAAATCCAGCGCCAATGGCCCGGATTATTTATCCAGGCCATTATTGAAACCCAACGAAAATCAGGCGTCGAAATTATCCATCGGGTAATCCAGACAGCAGTGCATACCATGCATCCGCCGGCTTGTGCGCGCCCACAGGCATGCGCACGCCGAAGCGCTGCGCATCGGTGCCCGGGGCGGCGGGCGCCTCGCGGATCCAGTCGTAGACCACGGTGCGGGCCGCCACGCGCCATTGGCCCGCGCGGCGCTCGAAGCGGTCGATGTAGCGGCCGCACAGAAAGGTCTCGGCGGCCTCCCCCTGGGCGCTGGTACCCGTCTGGAAGGCCTGGAAGTAGCTCTCCACCGCGGCCTGCTCGCCCCGCAGTTCGATCGCGATATTGCCCAGCAGGTGCACCATCCGGCCGCCCCCCGGCAGCTTGTCCAGGGCCCAGTCGATGAATCCCTCCGCACTGCCCTGGTAGGGGCCGTGGCGGTCGGTAGCGTCGGGCCAGTAGGCGCTGCGCAGGGCCTCCGCATCGCAGCGGTCGATGCCCCGGCTGTAGCGGTACAGGCATTCGCGGATGGCATCCTTGTCGGCCAGGGCTTGCCACCCGGCCTCCAGCGCCGTCAGGCGCGCTTCAATGGGTGCCATGGGAGTCCCCTGGCGCGGAAGCGCGCACGGCGATCACAGCATCCAGGCAGGCGGCGCCCTGCACACGCACCACCAGCGGGTTGATGTCGATGCTCTCGATCTGGTCAGCATGAGAGAAGGCGAATTCCGACAGCCTGCACAGCGCGTCGGCCAGGGCCTGTTCGTCGTACTGCGGACCGCCGCGCCAGCCGCGCAGCAACTGTGTGGAGCGCACGCGCTCCATCAGCGCCCGGGCCCGCTGCGGCGTGAGCGGTGCCGACGCGAAGGCCACGTCCTTGAACAGCTCCACGGCCGTGCCGCCCGAGCCAAACATCACCATGGGTCCGAAGGTCGGGTCCCGGTGGATGCCGGCGATCAGTTCCACGCCCCCCTTGAGCATGGGCGCCACCAACACGCCATCGAGCCGGGCATCGGGCCGGGCCGATTGCGCGCGCTGCATCAGCGCGGCAAAGCCTTCGGCCACCGCCTGCGCGTCTGGCAGGTTCAGCAGCACGCCGCCCACTTCGGTCTTGTGCACGATGTCGGGCGAGACGATCTTGGCCACCACGGGGTAGCCCATGGCGGAGGCCGCCTCGGCAGCCTCCGTGGCGCTGCGGCAGATCCGCTCGGGCAGCACGGGCAGGCCCGCGGCCGCCAGCGCACGCTTGGCGCCGTCTTCGGTGGCCACGTTCCCCAGTGGTGCGGAAGGCCCGGTCGGCGGGGGCGGCAGGTGCAGGGCGCTCCGGCGCTTGTGCACGTGGGCCAGCGCCGCCACGGCCTGCACGGCGCGCGACGGGTCTTCGAACACGGCGATGCCGTGCTGTTCCAGCGTCGCATTCACCTCGGGACGCGAGAGCATGACGAGCACCAGCAGCCGGTGCGGATGGCGCTGCTTGAGCGCGATCAGCTCGGCCTGCGTGGCCGCGAAGCGCTGTGGCGACAGGCCCACATGCGCCAGGTAGGCGAACACGGTGCCGTAGCCGGCCTGGTCCAGCATCAGTGCCACGGTGCGCGGCACGCCCTGCGGCACGGCGGTCACCTGCGCCGTCATGTCCAGCGGGTTGCTGGCCACGGCGAACGGCAGCAGCTCCAGCGCCGCGGCCCGCGCGGCGGCCGGCAGCGGCGACAGCTGCAGCCCGCGCTCGCCCGCGTCGTCGGCCATCAGGATGCCGATGCCACCCGAGCCGGTGACCACGCCGACATCGGTGTTCTGCGGCAGCCGGCCCGTGGTGGAGTGCAGGTAGGCGATGTCGAGCATCTCCTCGATCGAAGCGGCGCGCCAGGCGCCGCACTCCTCGAACACCGTGGCGTACACCGCGTCGTCGCCGGCCAGCGAGCCGGTGTGCGTGGATGCGGCGGCCGCGCCCAGTTCCGTGCGCCCCACTTTCATGATGACCACGGGCTTGCCGGCATGCGCGGCCTTGAGCAGAGCGGCGCGCAGGCGATCGCCATCGCGGCAGGACTCGAGCGCCGCGCAGATGACGCGCGTATCGGGGTCGTCCACGAGGTAGTCGATGCACTCGGCGACATCCACGTCCGCCTCGTTGCCCGTGGCCACGATCTTGCTGAAGCCCAGGCCGCGCAACGATGCCGCGCCGTAGGCGGCCGAGCCGAAGGCACCGCTCTGTGTGGCCAGGGCGATGGGGCCGGGGCGCGGCTTTAAGCCATTGAGCGCCGTGGAGAAGGTGGCAAAGAAGCGCGTGGGCACGTTCAGCAGGCCCAGGGAGTTGGGGCCGACCATGCGCACCCCGGCATCGCGGCACAGGCCCACGATGCGGTCCTGCAGCGCGCGTCCCTCGGCGTCCACCTCGGCGAACCCGGCCGTGAGCACCTGGATGGCCTTCACGCCCTTGGCGATGCTGTCACGCACCGCCGCCTCCACGCCCGCCACGGGCACGCAGATGATGGCGTGGTCCACCGGGTGCGGGATGTCGCGCACGCTGGCGTAGGCCGGCAGGCCCTGGATGGTGTCGCCGCTGCGGTTGACGGGGTACAGCGGCGCCTCGAAGCCCCCTTCGAGCATGAAACGCAGCGGCCTGCCGCCGATGCGTTCGGGGTCCGACGAGGCGCCCACCAGGGCGACCGACGTGGGGTGGAACAGCGGGTGCAACGAATGCATGGGAAAGCGTCCTTCTGTACGGGGTCTCTGTCTGGTCGGTTCGGAAGGCTGGCGTGGCCAGGGCGGCTCAGTGCAGCGCGGGCCGCGCCAGGCGGTCCAGGTGCGCGAAGCGATCGCCCCATTGCAGGCTGCAGGCCAGCGCGTGCATGGCCAGACGCGCCGCGGGCAGTTCGCGCGACATGCCGATGCCCCCGTGCAGCTGGATCGCGGACTCGGCCACCTGGCGCCCCGTGACGGACAGGTAGAGCTTGACCAGCGCGATGTCGCGCGGCGAGCCGCTGGCGGAGCCCTCACACAGGTCCAGCACCTGCCGGCGCACCATGCCGCGCACGTTCTCGTAGGCCACGTACATCTCCACCACGCGGTGGCGCAGCGCCTGGAACGTGGCCAGCGCCACGCCGAACTGCACGCGCGTGGTGAGGTACTCGATGGTCTGCTCGATCATCGCGCCGATAGCGCCCACGGTCTGGGCGCAGGCCAGCAGGCCACCGACCGCGCTGGCGCGCTCCACGCGGGTGCACACGTCCTCGCCCTGCGCCAGCACGCTGGACGCCGCCAGCGTGACGCCGGTCAGGGCGATGTCGGCCGTCTGACGCCCGTCGATGCCCAGCCAGGTACTGGCGTGGCCCGGCACCGCATCGCGCGGTGCCAGCACCAGCAGCGGCTGGCCATCGTCCTGTATGGCGACGAACACGAAGTGCGTGGCGGGCTCGGTCAGGTCGGCGCCATGCAGGCGGCCGTTGAGCGTGAGGCGATCGCCATCGCGCACGGCAGCCAGGGGCACCGGGCCCATGTCCAGCACGGGGCAGACCGAGGCCTCGCCCGCGGCCATGGCCCGCAGCACGTTGCTGGCGCCCGGCAGGCCGGCCAGCAGCAGGGGCACCACGGCGCAGCGCGCGGCCAGGGGCTGCGCCAGGGCATGCCGGCCCGCGGCTTCGGCGATGGCGGCCACATCGCCCAGCGAGGCGCCGGCACCGTCGTGCGTCTCGTCAATCAGCACCCCCTGCCAGCCCAGCTGCAGGAACTGGTTCCATGTCTCGCTGGGCTCCTGGGATTCGAAGGTCTCTGCCACGGGCGCCGCAGCGGCCACGCGGGAGGTGGTGTCATAGAGGTCGCCGGGGAACATCGGCGTGGCGTGGAATGTCATGGGTCAGGCTCCGAAAAGGTCGCGGGCGATCACGTTCTTCTGCACTTCGCTGGTGCCCCCGGCGATGGTGCGCGAGCGGTAGAACAGGTAGGTGTGGATGAGTTGGCGCAGGGGGTCGTCTGAATCGCCCGCCACTTCCTGCCCTGTGGCCGCGACCGTGTCGACCAGGCGCGCGGCGTACTCGGGGCCGGCGATGTCCAGCGCGATGCCGATGAGCTGCTGGGACAGGTCCGAGCAGTAGAGCTTGAGCGCCGACGATTTCGAGGCTGCCAGCGTGCCTTGCATCTCCTCCTGGATGGCGCTCAGCAGCATCTCGCGCGCGCCCGCCACGCCGGCCTGGGCCAGGTACAGGCGTTCGAGCAGCACATGCTGGCTCGCGCTGGGCGCCGATCCGCCAGCGCCGCGCGCGCGCAGCAGTTCCCTGACCTGCTCGGCCAGCCGGGCCAGGCGCGGCACCGTCGCGGGCGAGAGCCGCTCGCGGTCGAGCAGGAACTTGGCGCATTTCCAGCCCTCGCCTTCCACGCCCAGGAGGTTGGCGACAGGCACGCGCACGTCGTGGAGGAACACCTCGTTGACGTGGTGCCAGTGGTCGATCGTGGGGATGGGCCGCACCTCGATGCCCGGCGTGTCCATGGGCACGAGCAGCAGCGAAATGCCGGCTTGTTTGCGCCCTTCGTTCGACGTGCGCACCAGCGTGTACATCATGTCGGCCTCCTGCGCGTGCGAGGTCCATATCTTCTGGCCGTTGATCACGTAGTGGTCGCCGTCACGCACCGCCGCCGTCTTGAGCGACGCCAGGTCGGAGCCCGCGCCGGGTTCGGAGTAGCCCTGGCACCACCACTCGCTGCCGTCCAGGATGCGCGGCAGAAAGCGCGCCTTCTGCTCGGGCGTTCCGAAGTGCATGATTACCGGGCCGATGTGGCCCAGGCCGTGGTGGTACTGGGGCGGGCAGTCGGCCTGCGCGGTGACCTCCTCGAACAGATAGCGCTGCTGCAGGTCCCAGCCCGTGCCGCCGTATTCCACCGGCCAGTTGGGCGCACCCCAGCCGCGCGCGAAGAGCTTTTCCTGCCAGATGCGGTACTCGTTGCGAGTGACCTTCTGGTTGTTGCGAACGACCTCCTTCAGGGCCGACGGGCATTCGGACTCGGCAAACTGGCGCAGTTCCTCGCGGAAGGCATCGTAGGGGTCGAGGGTGTGCGATGAAGGGAGGGAGATCGTCATGGTGCTTGGAAGTGCTGGGGCGCTAGCCCCGGTTCATTGCAGAAAAGAAGGAAGCCACAGCCCTGGACCATGCGGTAGAAGGCCGCGGCGTGGCAGCTGCGCGCGCAAGCGGGGTGGAGGCCACGGCACGCATCAATCCAGTTGAATGTTGCGTTCACGGAAAACGGGGGCCCAGCGCTCGCTCTCCGCGCGCAGGTAGGCCGCGAAGGCCTCCAGGTCTAGGTTGCGGGGCTCGACACCGGCACGCTCCACGGCCTCGCGCGCGGCGGGCTGCTCCAGAACCTGGCGCAATTCGGCATGCAGCCATCGCTGCAATGCCGGCGCAGTGGATGCCGGCAGGAAAAAGCCGAACCAGCCCCCTGCAGTGAAATGGGCCAGCTCCGGCACGCCGGACTGGGCAATGGGCAACAACTCGGGCGCCCGGGCCAGCGGGGCGGTGCTCGCAACACCCAGCGCCCGCAGCCGTCCGCTGCGCACATGGGACAACGACGCCACCGAATCGAACATGGCATGCACTTGCCCGCCCAGCAGATCGTTCAGCGCGGGCCCATTGCCGCGGTAAGGCACATGCACGATGTCCATGCCCGTGAGGGACGCCAGCAGTTCTGCGGCGATGTGCGGACTGGATCCGTTGCCGGACGAAGCGAACACCAGCTTGCCCGGGTGTGCCTTGCCGTACACCACCAACTCGGCCACCGACGTCACGGGCAGGTGCGTGCTCACGTACAGGACGCTGGGCGTATCGCCCACCATGGCGAGGGGAGCCAGGGCGCGTGGATCGTAAGGCAGCTGTTTCATCAACAGCGGATTGGCGATGTAGCCGAATGCCGTGAGCAGCAGCGCATGGCCATCGCCCGGCGCGCGCGCCACCACCGCCGTGCCGATGGTGCCGCCCCCGCCGTTGCGGTTGTCGACCACCACTGGCCGGGACCACCGCGCCGAGAGGGCCGACGCGATCGGGCGTGCCAGGTTGTCCGTCAGGCCTCCAGCGGCGTAAGGCACGACGATCTGGACGGGCCTGGCCCCCACCAGTCCCTCAGCGCCCACCACGCCTTGCGCCCGCGCCTGGGCACAGGCCAGGCCTGCACTCCAGGGCAACAAGAGGAAATGGCGTCGGTCAGTGCGCATGGGTAGACTCCTGCGAAAAGTCTACTAAACGGCCGGCAAGTAAATGAACAGGGAAAACCCGCGCCACGCGCCAGGAAGGCCAGAAACGAACAAGCCGCCCCGGCGCAGGCCGGGGCGGCTTGGGGGGTGCCCGGGAGAAGGTGGCGCGCTTTACTGCAGCAGGCCGCCGAACGCCATGTCGAGGTACTGCTCGATCACCTGCCGGGTGGTAAGGCGACCTCCGGGCGAATGCCACCGCGCGATGTGGTTCAGCATGGACAGCAGCATGCGCCCGGCCATGGCCGGGTCCACCGCACGGAACTGCCCTGCCGCGATGGCCTGCGCGATGCTGTCGCGCAGCAGGTGTTCGTACTCGTCGCGCAGATAGACGGCCATGGCACGCGGGTCAACCGCGCTGCCGGACCAGAAGGCGTTGGAGCCAGCGATCCAGGAATGGCGGCTGCGGTCGAGGAAGTCGGCCGACGACTGCATGAACAAGCGCACCTTGTCGACCGGCGTGGCGCCCTCGGCCATCGCCTCGCGCACGGAGTCCACCAGCGCCTGCATGGATTCCAGCACGATGCGCTCGTAGAGCGCTTCCTTGTTGGGAAAGTGGTAGTACAGCGCCGCCTTGGTGATCTTGGCCTCTTCGGCGATGTCACGCAGCGAAGTGCCCTCGTACCCGCGCTGCGCAAACAGGCGGCATGCAATGTCGATGAGCTGTTCCTGCCGGGTGTCGGAGCGGGTCGTGGGCGTAGTGTCGACGGGGTCGTTCGCCGAAGCGGCTGGACGGTTTGCCATAGGGGGAGGCCTCCTCTCTTTTGTAGTTCTGGCACCCGGCCGGGCGGCGGATCGGCGCCACCCCGGTGCCACAAACCCCTCGCATCGCTGCGATGGGGATGGTGTCTTGCAGCCTCCATTTTGCAGCAGCGTCCTGGGCGCAGGCCCGGCTGCTCTCTGTGTCCATCAGCGGCCCACGTAAACCGGAGCGCGCTTTTCCAGGAAGGCGCGCTGGGCCTCCTTGGCATCCTCCGTCTTGGACAACGCGACGGTGTTGCCCTGCTCGTAGCGATAGGCATCGCGCGATGGCATCAACTGCGTCAGTCGCGCGGCCTCCTTGGCCAGCCGCAGCGCAATGGGGCTCTTGGATGCGATCTCGCGCGCCAGGTCCATCGCGTAGGGCATCAGCTCCTCTGCAGGCAGGCAGGCCTCCACCAGGCCCAGGCGATAGAGTTCGGCGCCACTGACCTTCATGCCGGTGAAGAACATGCGACGTGCGCGTGAACGGCCGAACACCTCCTGCAGGAAAGTCACGCCCCCTGCGAGCCCTACGTTGATCTCAGGCATCGACACATAGCAGTCTTCGGAAGCCACCCAGATGTCAGAGGCCATCACCAGACCGAAGCCCGCACCCATGGCGGGCCCGTTGATGGCCGCGATGACGGGCTTGGAGCATTCGACAACTGCGTAGAACGATTCGCGCACCAGCCGGTTGTGGCGGCCGTAAGCGCCCGCGGTCGCGCCGAGGTTGGGGCGCTCGCGGATGTCGGCACCTGCGGAAAAAACTTTGCCTGCGCCGGTCAGCACCACGACCGAGACGTCCTCCCAATCCGACAATTCATCGAATACCTGCGTGATCTCGGCACGCAGCTCCGCGTTCTGGGCATTGACCGGTGGCCGGTTCAGCGTCACGACGGCGATGCGGTCCTGCACCGCGAGTTGCAAGGTCTGGAAGTCCATATATCTCCTTGTGTGGCATGAAATCTCGCCACGGCCAAAACACTGCAATCCATTTTTTACCTGCCGGGCGGTAATTGAACTTTCGGAGAAATCCGCAGGGCACGCAAGCAGGCGACTACGGAAAAACCGGCAGATTTGTCCCGGCAGCGACATGGCAGTCCAGATCATGCTCAACACCCACATAACCTCATGCCTTTTTTGCATGAAAGTAATGCCTGTCTGACAGACAGGCGCGGGTGGGATTCATAAAATCGTCATCCCAGCCGACCCGCGGACCCTGCAGCTCTCGCCGCACTCCCCGCCCGCCGACTGAGCATCCAGCCGTTTTTTCAAAGGCAGCGCTCAGAAGACCCATGCGCAGGCCCCCACGTCGCGCCGCTCGTCGGCAGCTTCCTTTGAAAAAACTGTTTTTCAACTTCAGGAAGCTCCCGATGAACGCACCCACCATGCAAGGCCTGGATCTCAAAGCCCCCGCCTACGTCAAAAACGCCCGCCTGCTCGCCTGGGTGGCCGACATGGCCGTCCTCTGCAAGCCCGACGCCATCTACTGGTGCGACGGTTCCCAGGAAGAGTACGACCGCCTCTGCCAGCAACTGGTCGATGCCGGCACGTTCCAGAAACTCAATCCCGCCAAGCGCCCTGGCAGCTACCTTGCCTGGTCTGACCCGAGCGACGTGGCCCGCGTGGAAGACCGCACCTACATCTGCTCCGCCCAGAAGGAAGATGCCGGCCCCACCAACAACTGGATGGCACCGGCCGAGATGCGCGCCACGCTGCAGCCGCTGTTCGACGGCTGCATGAAGGGCCGCACCATGTACGTGGTGCCGTTCAGCATGGGCCCGCTGGGCTCGCCCATCGCACACGTGGGCATCGAACTGTCCGACAGCCCCTACGTCGCCGTGAACATGAAGATCATGACCCGCATGGGCCGTGCCGTGTACGACGTGCTGGGCATGGAAGGCGACTTCGTGCCCTGCGTGCACACCGTGGGCGCCCCGCTGCAGGCCGGCCAGAAGGACGTGTCCTGGCCTTGCAACAAGACCAAGTACATTGTGCACTACCCCGAAACGCGCGAGATCTGGTCGTATGGCTCGGGCTACGGCGGCAACGCGCTGCTGGGCAAGAAGTGCTTCGCGCTGCGCATCGCTTCCACCATGGGCCGCGACCAGGGCTGGCTGGCTGAGCACATGCTGATCCTGGGTGTCTCGAACCCCGAAGGCAAGAAGTACCACGTGGCCGCCGCCTTCCCGAGCGCCTGCGGCAAGACCAACTTCTCCATGTTGGTTCCACCCAAGGCGTTCGAAGGCTGGAAGGTCACCACCATCGGCGACGACATCGCCTGGATCAAGCCCCAGGCCGATGGCAGCCTGCGCGCCATCAACCCCGAAGCCGGCTATTTCGGCGTGGCCCCGGGCACGAACTACCACACCAACCCCAACTGCATGGCCAGCCTGGACAAGAACGTGATCTTCACGAATGTCGCGCTGACCGACGATGGCGACGTGTGGTGGGAAGGCATGGAAAAGGACACCGGCAAGCTGCCCGACCACCTGATCGACTGGCAAGGCAAGGACTGGACGCCCCAGATCGCCAAGGAAACCGGCGCCAAGGCCGCACACCCCAACGCGCGCTTCACCGTGGCTGCCACCAACAACCCCGCGCTCGACGAAGCCTGGGACGACCCCAAGGGCGTGAAGATCGACGCGTTCATCTTCGGCGGCCGCCGCTCCACCACCGTGCCGCTGGTGACCGAAGCCCGCAACTGGACGGAAGGCGTCTACATGGCAGCCACCATGGGCTCCGAGACGACGGCCGCTGCCGCCGGCCAGCAGGGCGTGGTGCGCCGCGACCCGTTCGCCATGCTGCCCTTCATGGGCTACAACATGAGCGACTACTTCCAGCACTGGCTGAACATGGGCGAAAAAATCGCGGCCGCCGGCGCACAACAACCGAAGATCTACACCACCAACTGGTTCCGCAAGGGCGACGATGGCAAGTTCGTCTGGCCCGGCTATGGCGACAACATGCGCGTGCTCAAGTGGATGATCGACCGCATCGAAGGCCAGGCCAGCGGTCAGGACACGCCGATCGGCACCGCCCCCCAGTACGGCGAGATCAACTGGACGGGCATCGAATTCACCCCGGCGCAGTTCGACACGGTCACCCGCATCGATGCCGCCGCCTGGGCCGACGAACTGAAGCTGCACACGGCCCATTTCGATCAACTGGCCTACCACCTGCCTGCCGCATTGCTCGACACGAAGGCCGCGCTGGAAAAGCGTCTGGCTGGCTGATCCCTTCGCGCACGGGGTTTGGTGGCGCCACGCCACCGAATGGCCGTTCGATGTAAAGCGCCTGGTCCGCACAGCGGCCCGGGCGCTTTTTCGTGGTGGCACAGATCACCTTCCAATTAAAAGTCATTATCATTTAGACCGTTCTTTCGGCTAAATTCGCAGGCGGCCAACCCTGACCGGGCATCGCACCGCACACGTCCCCACCGCCCCGTCTTCGCATGGGACCGACAATGCCGCTGCAACTCCCGGTTCGCCGGGTTGCGCACCGGCTTCCTGCGCCCGCGGCGCTGGCACTCTTCTCCCCTCGACGGGCCCGACATGGTTGAAATGGTTTCTGAGCGGATGCCGGCGGCATCCACACGCCGTCTCTGGCTGCGGCTGCTGGGCTGCGTGGTGCTGGTGTTGCTGGCCTGGGTGGCGTGGTATCTCATATGGCGCCAACCTGCGCTGCAGGAAACGGGGCCCAGTCCCTGGAGCGGACCCATTCCGGTGCGCCTCGTGGGTGTGCAGCGGCAGGCCATGGACGAGCAGATCAAGGCCATCGGCACCGTGACTGCGCTGCAAAGCGTGACCGTGCGCAGCCGCGTGGACGGCCAGTTGGCGCGCGTGCTGTTCCAGGAGGGCCAGGAGGTGCGGCGTGGCCAGGTGCTGGCCGAGATCGACCCCGCGCCCTTCCGCGTGAAGCTGGCACAGGCCGAGGGCCTGCAGCAGCAGATGCAGGCGCAACTGCAAAGCGCGGAGCGCGACGTGGCGCGCTACCGCACGCTGCTGCAGCAGGACTCCATCGCGCGGCAGCAGCTGGAAACCCAGGAAGCCCTGGTGGCCCAACTGCGCGGCAGCCTGGCGACTGCGCGCGCCCAGGTGCAGGAGGCCCAGTTGCAGCTGTCGTACACGCGGATCGAGGCCCCAGTGGCCGGCCGTCTGGGCATGCGGCGGGTCGATGCGGGCAATCTGGTCGCGACGGCCGATGCCCAGGGCCTGGTGTCCATCACGCAGACGCACCCCATCACAGTGCTGTTCGCCATTCCCGAAACCCAGCTGCCGGCCGTACGTGCCGGCGCACGCGGTGCCCGGCCCCTGGTGGTGCAGGCTTGGGACCGCGCCGAAGCCGCCCTGCTGGGAACCGGGCGGCTGACCACCCTGGACAACCAGATCGACACGGCCACCGGCACCTTGCGGCTCAAGGCCCAGTTCGACAATGCCGACGACGCGCTTTTTCCCAACCAATTCGTCAACGTGCGGCTGAAAGTGCGCACGCTGGAGAATGCCCTCGTTGTGCCGGCGGATGCGGTTCAGCACGGCAGCCAGGGGCCCTACGTGTACACCGTGCGGGACGGTAAAGCCGTGCTGCGCCGCGTGGCGCTGGGTGCCAGCGATGGCGAGCGCCTGGTCGTGACCCAGGGCTTGGCCGAAGGCGATTCCGTCGTGCTGGAAGGGCTGGATCGCCTGCGGGACGGCATCGACGTGGCGCAGGTGGTGGATGGCGAGCCCCCTCAGACCGCGCATAAGCTGCAGCAGCGCGCAAAAGCGCAGGCCGCGGCAGCTTCCACCTCCGCCAGCACGGCGCGCTGATGGCGCTGCACCGCAACGCCCGAACCACCGCCGCCCTGGTACTGCCGCCGCCATGAATCTTTCGCGCCCGTTCATCCTGCGCCCGGTGGCGACGCTGCTGCTCATGCTGGCGTTGCTCATCGCAGGGGCGATCGCCTGGCGCCTGCTGCCGGTAGCGGCGCTGCCGCAGGTGGACTACCCCGTCATCCAGGTGTTCACCTTCCACCCGGGCGCCAGCCCGGATGTCACGGCCCGTGCCATCACCGCGCCGCTGGAGCGCCGGCTCGGGCAGATCCCGGGGCTGCGGCAAATGTCGTCCACCAGCTCCAGCGGTGCCTCGGTCATCACGCTGCAGTTCATGCTGGACGCGGACCTGGCCGTGGGCGAGCAGAACGTGCAGTCCGCGCTCAACACCGCGGCCAGCCTGCTGCCCGCCGACCTGCCCGCACCGCCGATCTACCGCAAGGTGAACCCGGCCGACGCGCCCATCCTCACCCTGGCCATCACCTCGACGAGCCTGCCGCTGCACGAGGTGCACGACCTCGTGGAAACGCGCATGGCGCAAAAGCTCGCGCAGCTGTCGGGCGTGGGTCTGGTGAGCCTGGCCGGCGGTCACCGCCCGGCTCTGCGGGTGCGGGTCAACCCCACGGCGTTGGCGGCGCAGCAACTGGGCATGGAAGACGTGCGCCGGGCGATCGCGGGCGCCAATGCCAACCAGCCCAAGGGCAGCTTCGACGGCCCGTACCGCACCACCTTGCTGGACGCGAACGACCAGATCACCTCGCCGGACGCCTACCGCCGGCTCATCGTCGCCTGGCGCACTCCCACCGGCACGGTGGCGTCCAACCCGGCCGTCGCCGGCACGGGCACTGCGCCGCCGGGCGCTCCGATCCGCCTGGGCGACGTGGCCACCGTCGAATCCGGCCCGGAAGATCGCTTTCTGGCCGCATGGGCCGACCGGCAGCCGGCCGTGCTGCTCAACGTGCAGCGGCAACCGGGTGCCAACGTGATCGACGTCGCCGACCGGGTGCGTGCCCTGCTGCCCCAGCTCACCGCCACCCTGCCCGCCGCCGTGGACGTGGCGCTGCTCACCGACCGCACGCAGAGCATCCGCGCCTCGGTGCGCGACGTGCAGCTCGAGCTGGTGTTCGCGGTGGGTCTGGTCGTGCTGGTGACCTTCCTGTTCCTGCGCAGCGCCACGGCCACCTTCATTCCGGGCGTGGTGGTGCCGCTGTCGCTGGTGGGCACCTTCGGCGTGATGTATCTGCTGGGCTTTTCGGTCAACAACCTGAGCCTGATGGCGCTCACCATCGCCACGGGCTTCGTGGTGGACGATGCCATCGTCATGCTGGAGAACATCGCGCGCCACCGCGAGCAGGGCTTGCCGCCGCTGCAGGCAGCGCTCAAGGGCGCGTCGGAGATCGGGTTCACCCTGGTCTCGCTCACCGTGTCGCTGGTGGCCGTGCTGATTCCGCTGCTGTTCATGCGCGACGTGGTCGGGCGGCTGTTCCACGAGTTCGCACTCACGCTGGCCGTGGCCATCGGAATCTCGCTGCTGGTATCGCTCACGCTCACGCCGATGATGAGCGCCCGGCTGCTCAAGGCCCCCCTGCACGCGCCGCCCGGCGAAGGCAAGGGCACGGGCTTCATGGACCGCGTGCTCGAACGCTATGGCCGCGCGATCGATGCGGTGCTCGCGCACCAGGGCCTGACGATGCTGGCGATGCTGGCCACGTTGGTCCTCACCGTCCTGCTCTACCTGGCCGTGCCCAAGGGATTCTTTCCGGTGCAGGACAGCGGGGTGGTCCAGGTGGTGACCGAGGTGGCGCCCGACAGCTCGTTCACCGTGGTGTCGCAGCGCCAGCAGGCGCTGGCCGACGCACTGCTGCAGGAGCCGGATGTGGCGAGCCTTTCGTCCTTCGTGGGGGTGGACGGCAGCAATGCCTCGCTCTCCAGCGGGCGCATGCTCATCAACCTGCGCGCCCATGGAGAACGGCAGGCCAGTGCCCGCGCCATCCTGGACAGCCTGCGCGCCCGCGCGCGCCAGGTGGGCGGCATCACGGCCTGGTTCCAGCCGGTGCAAGAACTCTCCATCGAAGACCGCGTGAGCCGCACGCAGTACCTGTTCACCCTCACCACGCCGGACCCGGCATTGCTCGACACCTGGGTGCCCCGCCTGGTGGAGCGGCTGCGCGCCCGCGCCGAACTGGCGGACGTGGCCAGCGACCTGCAGCAACAGGGCCGGCAGGCGCACGTGGAGGTGGACCGCGACGCCGCCGCGCGCCTGGGCCTCACCGTGGCCGACATCGCCACCGCCTTGCAGAACGCCTATGCGCAGCGGCAGATCGCCACGCTGTTCACCCAGGCCAGCCAGTACCGCGTGGTGCTGGAGGTCGATCCGCGCCACGCACGCGGGCTGGATGCGTTGCAGACCACGTTCGTGTCCACGCCGTCCGGGCGCAGCGTGCCGCTGGCGGCCGTGGCGCGCATCACCCAGCAGCCAGCGCCGCTGCAGGTCCTGCAGCAAGGCCAGTTTCCGGCGGCCACGGTGTCGTTCAACCTGGGCGCGGGCCACTCGCTCGGGGCGGCCGTGGCGGCCATCGAACGGGAGCTTGCGGCCACCGGCCTGCCGCCCCAGATCGAGACGCGCTTTCAGGGCGCGGCCGAGGCGTTCCGAGCATCGCTGTCCAACACGCTGTGGCTGGTGCTGGCAGCGGTGGTCACCATGTACATCGTGCTCGGGGTGCTTTACGAAAGCACCATCCACCCCATCACCATCCTCTCCACGCTGCCCTCGGCCACCGTCGGCGCGCTGCTGGCCCTGCTCGTCAGCGGCCGCCCGCTGGACCTGATCGCGGTGATCGGCATCGTGCTGCTCATCGGCCTGGTGAAGAAGAACGGGATCATGATGGTGGACTTCGCCCTGGATGCGCAGCGCCGCCTCGGGCTGCCCGCGCACGAGGCCATCCGGCGTGCCGCGCTGCTGCGCCTGCGCCCCATCCTCATGACGACGCTGGCCGCCCTGGTGGGCGCGTTGCCCCTCATGCTCGCACAGGGCTCGGGCGCGGAGTTGCGCCAGCCGCTGGGCATCGTGATGGTGGGCGGGCTGGTGGTCAGCCAGGTGCTCACGCTCTTCACCACCCCCGTGGTGTATCTGTATTTCGACCGGCTGGGCCAGCGGCTTTCGCGCCGCCGTGCGGCCTGGCAGGACGGCACGGCGGGCAGCGGGCCATGAACCTGGCGCGCCTGTGCATCCGCCGCCCGGTGGCCACCTCGCTGCTGTCGCTGGCGCTGGTGCTGATGGGCCTGCTGGCCTGGCGGCTGCTGCCGGTGGCGGCGCTGCCGCAGGTGGACTACCCCGTCATCCGCGTGAGCGCCAGCCTGCCCGGCGGCAGCCCCGAAAGCATGGCCGCCACCGTGGCCGCCCCGCTGGAGCGCGCCCTCGGTGCGATTGCCGGCGTGGCGGCCATCTCGTCCAGCAGCAACCAGGGCACGACGGAGGTGAAGCTCGAATTTGTGCTGGGCCGCGACCTGGATGCGGCCGCGCGCGACGTGCAGGCGGCGATCAACGCCGTGCGCAGCCAGTTGCCGGCGGGCATGAAGGGCAACCCGACCTTCCGCAAGATCCAGTCGTCCCAGCGGCCCATCGTGGTGCTGGCGCTGTCGTCGCCGGACCTGGCGCCCTCGGCGCTGTACGACGCCGCCTCCACGATCCTGGCGCAGAAGATCGCGCAGGTGCCGGGTGTGTCCGATGTCTCGGTCGGGGGCGCCTCGCTGCCGGCGGTGCGGGTGCAGCTCGATCCGGGCGCCCTGGCGCACCAGGGGCTGTCGCTGGACGAGGTGCGGTCGGCCATCGTGCGGGCCGGCTCGGTGCAGCCCCTGGGCGCGGTGGAAGAAGGCGCCCGCCACTGGCCCCTGGCGCTGGATGGCGCGCCGGCCCGCGCGGCCGACTACACGTCGCTCGTGGTGCGCTGGGCCGAGAACGCGCCAGTGCGCCTGTCCGACGTGGCGCGGGTGACCGACTCCACCGAGAACCGCTACAGCAGCGGCTTTCACAACGAGCGCGATGCCGTCATCCTGCAGGTGCGGCGCCAGCCCGGCGCCAATACGGTGGCGACCGTGGACGCGATCCGTGCGCAGCTGCCCTACCTGCGCACGCTGGTGCCTGCGAGCGCGCGGCTGGACATCGTCGTCGAGCGTTCGCAGGGCATCCGGGCCACGCTGCGCGAGGCGCATCTCACGCTCGCTCTGTCGGTGGCGCTGGTGGTGGCCGTGGTGGCGGCCTTTCTCGGGCGGCTGCGCACGGCGCTCATTCCCACCGTGGCGATCCCGGTGTCGCTCATCGGCACGTTCACGGTGATGTACCTGGCGGGCTTTTCGCTCAACAACCTGTCGCTCATGGCCCTCATCGTGGCGGCCGGCCTGGTGGTGGACGACGCGATCGTGGTGCTGGAGAACGTGGAGCGCTACATCGAACGCGGCATGACGCCGTTGCGCGCCGCGCTGCGCGGCGCGGGCGAGGTGGGTTTCACGCTGGTGGCGATGACCCTCGCCCTCGTGGTGGTCTTCGTCTCGATCCTGTTCATGGGCGGCGTGGTGCAGCGGCTGTTCCGCGAGTTCTCCATCACGCTGGCGGCGGCGGTGGTGATCTCGCTGGTGGTGTCCCTGACGCTCACGCCCGTGCTGTGCGCCTATGGGCTGCGCGGGCAGCGCAGCGCACGCCAGGCACAGGCGCGGCATGCCTGGACCGCTCGCGTGGGGGCCGCCAGCGCCGCGATGCTGGCCGACCTGCGCCACGGCTACGACCGCAGCCTGGGCTGGGCGCTGCGCCACAGCTTCTTGGTGCTGCTCGCCTTCCTGGCCGTGGTGGGCGTGAACGTGTGGCTCTACCAGTCGCTGCCCAAGATCATGATGCCGCGTCAGGACACCGGCATCGTCCACGCTTTCATCCGCGGCGACGATGGCTTTTCGTTCCAGGTCATGCAGCCCAAGATCGAGGCCTACCGCCGCCTGCTGCTGGCCGACCCGGCCGTGGCCCACGTGGCCGGCACCAGCGGCGGCAGCGGCAGCATCGCCAACAGTTTTTTCATCGTCAGCCTCAAACCCCTGGCGGAGCGTGGCGGCGAGCCGACGCAAGCCGTGGTCAACCGGCTTCGCGAGAAGGCGCCAGCCGTGCCAGGCGGGGTGCTGAGCCCCAGCATCGAGCAGGACATCCAGATCGGCGGCGTGTCGTTCGGCGAGGCCGATACGGCCGTCATCCTGCGCTCGGGCGAAGTTCGCTCGCTGCGCACCTGGGCCCGGAAGGTGTCGCTGGCCATGGGCGAGGCACCGGAATTCACCGACGTGCAGGCCGTGAGCGACGGTGGCGCGCAGCAGGTGGTGGTGGACATCGACCGCGAGGCCGCGCAGCGGCTGGGGGTGGACATGCAGGCCGTGGCGTCCGTGTTGAACAACTCCTACGCCCAGCGCCAGGTGACCACGCTGTACGACCGGCTCAACCAGTACCGCGTGGTGATGGAGGTGGACCCGCGCTTCACTTCGCAGCCGCAATCGCTGGCGCAGATGCAGGTGCTCACCCCGAACGGATCGCGCGTGCCGCTCACGGCCTTTGCCACGTGGCGCTACGGGCTGGCGGAGGACCAGGTGTGGCACGACGCGCTGTTCGCGTCGATGTACATCGGCTACAGCCTCGCCCCCGGCGTGACGCAGGAGCAGGGCCAGCGTGCAATCAACACCGTGATGGCGCGCGTCATGCTGCCCGCCTCGGTGCACCTGGCACCGTCCGGGGAAGACGCGGCACGGTCCAGCGCGGTGCGCTCGCAGCCCTGGCTCATCCTGGGCGTGGTGCTGGCCGTGTACCTGGTGCTTGGGGTGCTGTACGAGAGCCTGGTGCACCCGCTCACGATCCTCTCCACCGTCCCGTCGGCGGGCGTTGGCGCGCTGCTGGCGTTGTGGCTGACCAACACCCCGTTCAGCCTCATGGCGCTGCTGGGGCTGTTTCTGCTCATCGGCGTGGTCATGAAGAACGCCATCCTGATGATCGACTTCGCGCTCGACGCCCAGCGCCGCGAGGGGTTGCCGCCACAACAGGCGATCCGCCGTGCGGCGGCGCTGCGGCTGCGCCCGATCCTGATGACCAATCTGGCAGGCCTGCTCGGCGCGCTGCCCCTGGTGCTCGGCACTGGCGAAGGCTCCGAGCTGCGCCGGCCGCTGGGCCTGGCCATCATGGGGGGGCTGGCGGTCAGCCAGTTGCTCACGCTGTACACCACCCCTGTCATCTATTACGGCCTGGAGCGCTGGCGCCAGCGGTGGCTGGCAAGGGGTGGGGAGCCCGTACCCGGCGCGCCATGAAAAAGAAAAAGGGCGCCTGGTGAGGCGCCCTTGATGGGGAGACTTCGCGGCCGGTCCGGCCGCCGATCTCAGTAGTAGCGGCGGATGTTGTCCACCGCGATGCCGTTCATGGCACGGCTCAGGTCGGCCATGATGCGGGCGTCGTACAGTGCGGCGTTCCAGGTCTTTTCGTCTTCGGCTTCACGGCGGCGGGCTTCGGCCCAGGCCTTGTAGCCGGAGCGCAACACAGCGCTGGCGCGGCGGGCGGGACCGGCCAGCAGGGCCAGCGCGGCGAAGGCGATCACCCACATGACCATCCAGGCGGCCAGCATGTGGCCTTCGGCGCGGGTGTCGACCACTTGGTTGGCAACCACCAGCACGGCGGCCACGACGGCGGCCAGCAGGAGGGAGGATGCGCCCCGTGCGCCGTCCAGGCTGGCGGCAGCGCCCTTCAGGGAAGCGGCGAAGCGCTCTGCGCGCTGCACGCCGGGGTGTTCGGTGCGGTATTCGATGTGTACAAAATTTGCCATGATGAGGACCCTTTTCAGACGCTTTTGGCGAAATTGCCGGGCGAATGGGTGAATCTTAGGGTTTACCCCATGGCTGTTCCACTTTATATTTTGAATCTCAGTCATTCACTGAAGTGATGGTTCAACATGCTGCCTCTCAACTTCCGCTCGCTTGACCTGAACCTGCTGCGCGTGTTCGATGAGGTGATGACCGAGCGCAACCTCACCCGTGCGGCGCACAAGCTGTCGCTCACCCAGCCGGCCGTGAGCAACGCGCTGCGGCGCCTGCGCGAGGTGCTGGGCGACGACCTGGTGGTGCGCAGCGGGCAGGGCGTGCAGCCCACGCCCCGGGCGCTCACGCTGTGGC
Organism: Acidovorax sp. BLS4; assembly: GCF_032929295.1. NCBI lineage: Bacteria > Pseudomonadati > Pseudomonadota > Betaproteobacteria > Burkholderiales > Comamonadaceae > Acidovorax > Acidovorax sp. BLS4. Next base: position 819,427 of record NZ_CP136797.1, on the reverse strand, counting down.
CGCCGGTGCGGCAGGCCTTGGCGCAATTGCAACAGTCGCTGGCGCCGGGGGATTTCGACCCTGCCACCGCCAGTTCTACGTTCGTGCTGGCCATGGCCGACGCCACGGGCGCCACGCTGATCCCGCCGCTGGTGGAAATCATCGAGCGCGAGGCGCCCGGGGTGTCCGTGCGCGTGGTGCCGCTCACCACGCGCGACCCGCGCAGCATGCTGGACGACGAATCCGCCGACATGGCCGTGGGCTACTTCCCCGCGGTGATGGCCGACCTGACCGCGCGCGCCCAGACCGACAGCGTGGTGGCCTTCGAAAGCGTGCGCCTGTACGACGGCGAATACGTGTGCGTGATGCGCCACGGCCACCCGCTCGCCCAGGTGCCGATGACGCTCGACCTGTACTGCAGCGCGCGCCACTTGCTGGTGAGCTTTTCCGGCAAGCCCTACGGCTTCATCGACGAGGCGCTCACCGCGCTGGGCCGCGAGCGGCGCATCGTGCTCACGGTGAACCAGTTCTTCACCGCTGGGCGCGTGGTGACCACCACCGACCTGCTCACCGTGCTGCCGCGCCACTTCGTGGGCGTGGCCAGCATCGCCGGCGAACTGGTGTGGCGCCCGCTGCCCATGCCGCTGCCCACGGTGCATGTCGATGCGCTGTGGCACCGCCGCCGCCTGCACGATGCGGCCCACCGCTGGCTGCGGGGCGCGATGGCGCGCTCGGCCCTGCCCACGGCCCGGCGCCCTCCCGTGGCCTGACGGCGGCACCGCGCCAGCCTCCACAATCGGCGCATGAAGATTCAACTGCTGTCCGATCTGCACCTGGAAGCCCACCCCGCCTTCGCCCCCAGCCCCGCCCCGGGCGCCGACGTGCTCGTGCTGGCCGGCGACATCGGCTCCTACCAATCCGGCTCGCAGCTGGCCGACGACGACTTCGGGCTGGCGCGCTTTTCCCCGCTGCCGCAGTTCGCCGGCTGGCCGACCCCCGTGCTGTTCGTGCCCGGCAACCATGAATACGACATGCAGGATTTCGACGCCGCCCAGCAGCGCCTGCGCCAGGTGTGCGACCGCCTGGGCCTGATCTGGCTGGAACGCGAAAGCGTGGTGCTGGAGGGCGTGCGCTTCGTCGGCACCACCCTCTGGAGCGACTTCGACGCGCTGGCCGAGGACGAAGGCAGCACCGACCTCGCGCGCCGCCTGCGCCAGCGCGAGAAGGCCTTTTGCGCCGCCAACTTCTACCTGCGCAAGACCGGCGGCACCCGCAGCGGCGAGCCCTTCCTGGCCGAGCCGATGCGCGAGCAGTCCCTGGCCTGCCAAGCCTGGCTGCGCGACGCGCTCGCGCGCCCGTTCGACGGTCCCACCGTGGCCGTGACGCACTTCGCCCCGAGCCTGAAAAGCGCCGACCCGCGCTACGGGCTGATTCCCGGCACCGCGGGGTTCTGCAATGCGCTGGACGATCTGCTGCCCCATGCCCAGCTGTGGATGCACGGCCACCTGCATTCGCCGAGCGACTACACGGTGCAGGGCGCGCGGGCCGATGGAACGCCCTGGCGCTGCCGCGTGGTGGCCAACCCGCTGGGCTATGCCCGCAAGGGCGAGCAGGACACCTTCTCGCCGCATTTCACCGCCACCGTATGATCGTTCGCAGGTGCCGGCTTCCACGCCGGCGCTTTCGCCGCGCAGGGCATACAAAGATGACGCAGGTCAAGACAACAGGCGCACGCGCAGATTAGTCTGGTCCCTTCTCTTTCGGAGACGTCTTCATGAACATCCTCCTCGCCGTCGACGGCAGCCCGTACACCAAGAAAATGCTCGCCTACCTCGCCACCCACGAGGAACTGCTGGCCGGCACGCACGATTACACCGTGGTGACCGTGCAGCCCGCCCTGCCGCCCCGCGCCCGCGCGGCCCTGGGCAAGGAAACCGTCGAGAAATACCACGCCGAAGAGGCCGAGAAAATCATCGGCCCGGTGGTCAAGTTCCTCGCCCGCCACGGGGTGGTGGCCCAACGGATCGTGAAGACCGGTCCCATCGGCGAAACCCTCGGCAAGGTGGCGGACACCGGAAAGTTCGACCTGCTCGTGATGGGCTCGCACGGCCACGGCGCGCTCGGCAAGCTGGTGATGGGCTCGGTCAGTACCCAGGTGCTGGCGAACAGCCAGGTGCCGGTGCTGCTGGTGCGCTGACCCCTTGCGCGGCCAGGCCGCCGAAGCACGTTTCCACCGCCCAGTCGAGGATGCGCGCATCGGTGTACCGGCCGGTGGCGCGCAGCATGGCGGGCAGCGGGTCGGCCGAACGGGCCAGCAGCGCCCACAGCACCACGTCGGGCGGCCATTGGGCGCTCAGCTGGCCGGCCTCCTGGGCTTCCACGATCCAGGTGGTGATCTGCGCGCTGGCGGTCTGCAGCGACGCCTGGTAGCGCTCGCAGTCGCGCAGCGGCCCGGCCAGGCCGGAATTGCGGCTCAGCAGCAGGGGCATCTCGTCGGTCAGCTGCAGCGACAGCATCCAGCGCAGCAGCGCCTGCAGGCGCTCGATGGCGGACTGGCCGGGCGGCACGCTCTGCAAAAACCCTTGCAGCCGGTCCACGGCATGCACCATGGCGGCGGCGCACAGGTCGTCCTTGCCGGCGAAGTGCTTGTACAGGCTGGCCTTGGCCACGCCCACTTCGGCGGCCACGTCGTCCAGCGTCATGGCCTCGAAGCCCTTTTCGCCGAGCAGGCGGCCCGCAGCCGCCACGATGGCCTCTTCCCGTGCCTGGTGCATTTGCGCCTTGAAGGAGGGGCGGGACGGGGGCGTGTTCATGCGGCGCATCTTAGCGACCGGCCGCGGCCCCCGGTACCGGGACAGCCCGGGGCCTACACCGCCAGCATGCGGGCCGCGGTGCGGGTCAGCGCCTCGGACAACGCATCCAGCACCTCCGATTCGAGGTTCCAGCAGTGCCAGTACAGCTGGATCGGCAGCGAATGGCCGGGCGCCAGGTCCACCAGGCTGCCGTCGGCCAGCGCCCCGCGCACCAGCAGCTCGGGTACCACGCCCGCGCCCCAGCCGGCGGTGGCGGCGCGCACCTGGCCTTCGGAACTGGGCACGAACAGGTGGTGCAGCGCCACGCGCTTGAGGCCGAAGGCGCGCATCACGAACTCGGCCTGCATGTCGTCCTTGCGGTTGAACGACAGGAACGGCACGTCGCGGAAGTTGTGCGGCGTGAGCCCGTGCGGCAGGTAGCGCGCCGCCAGCGCCGGCGAGGCCACGGCCACGTAGTGCATGGCCCCGAGCGGCACCACCTTGCAGCCGCGCAGCGCCTGCTTGAGCGTGGTGACGCAGCCCAGCACCTGGCCCGAGCGCAGCCACTCCTGCGTGAAATCCTGGTCGTCCACGATGATCTCGACGGGCAGGCGCTGGCGCACCAGATCGTGCAGCGCCTCCAGCGCCCAGGTGGCAATGCTGTCGGCGTTGATGGCAATCGAGATGCGCTCGTCCTCGCGCGCGCCGCCGGGGGCGCTCGGGGCGAGTTCCTGCAGGTCGCGCTCCAGGTCGGCGCGCAGCAGGCGCAGCTGCTTGGTGTGCTTGAGCAGCAGCTGGCCGGCGGTGGTGGGCTTGAGCGGCCGGCTGCGCACGATGAGCACCGAGCCCACCTGCGCCTCCAGGGCGCGCAGCCGCTGCGAGACGGCCGACTGCGTGACGTTCAGGCGCTGGGCGGCGCGCTCGAAACCGCCCTCCTCCACGATGGCGGCCAGGCATTCCAGTGCGGCGGGATCAAAGCTGCTCATGGGCGTGCGTGCATTAGAGGTTCTGATGAATTTGGATGAAGTTTAATTTTGCTTTTAATTCGCCGCAACGCGATCCACACTCCGGCCCATGAAAACCATCGTCTTGGGCGCCGGCATCATCGGCATCAGCACCGCCTGGCATCTGCTCGAGCGCGGCCATGAAGTCACCGTCGTGGACCGCCAGCCCGGCGCGGCGCTGGAGACCAGCTTCGCCAACGCGGGGCAGATCTCGGTGAGCTACTGCGAGCCCTGGGCCAACCGCGATGCGCCGCTCAAGGCGCTCAAGTGGATGTTCGACAAGGAAGCACCGCTGCTGTTTCGCCCGCAGCTCGACTGGGACCAGTGGCGCTGGGGCCTGAAATTCCTCGCGCAGTGCAACGATGCGGCGTTCGAGCGCAACGTGCAGCAGATCGTGGCCCTGGGCGCCTACAGCCATGCCGCCCTGAAGGACGTGGTGCGCGCCACCGGCATCGAATACCACCGGCTGGAGCGCGGCATCGCCCACTTCTACACCGACCAGAAATCGTTCGACGCCGCCGGCCATGCGGTCGAGGTGATGCGCCGGCACGGCGTGCAGCGCCGCCTGGTCAGCCGCGACGAGCTGCTGCAGATCGAGCCGGCCTTCCGCGCCTACGGCGATCACATCACCGGCGGCACCTACACCAGCACCGACGAAAGCGGCGACGCCCGCCTGTTCACGCAGGAGCTCGCGCGCCGCTGCGCCGAGCGCGGCGTGCAGTTCCTCTACGGCCACGACGTGGTGCGCCTGAACCAGGCCGGTGGCGCTATCGAATCCGTAGCCGTCCGCGCACGCAGCACCAGCGCTGGAAGCCAGAAAGACCAGAACCTCACCGCCGATGCGATCGTCGTCGCCTGCGGCACCTACAGCGCCCCGCTGCTGCGCACCGTGGGCGTGGACCTGCCGATCTACCCCGGCAAGGGCTACAGCGCGACCTTCCCGCTGCTCAAGCCCGAGGGCGCGCCGCTGGTCTCGACCATCGACGACGGCAAGAAGATCGCCATGAGCCGCCTGGGCAACGTGCTGCGCGTGGCCGGCACCATCGAGCTGGGCGGCTACGACCTGTCGCTGGACAGCCCCCTGGCGCGGGCGCGCTGCCACATGCTGTCGCGCCGCATCGAGGCCATCCTGCCCGGCGTGTGCGACACCCGCACGCCCGAGGAAGGCGGCAACCCGCAGTACTGGACCGGCCTGCGGCCGGCCACGCCCACCAACATTCCGTTCATCGGCCGCACGCGCGTGGGCAAGCTGTGGGTCAACGCGGGCCACGGCACGCTGGGCTGGACACACGGCGCGGGCTCGGGCAAGGCGGTGGCCGAGCTGATCAGCGGCGAGCGGCCGGCCATGGCCTTCGGCTTCCTGGGCCAGGGCGTGGCCGCAGGTGCCGCCGCGTCCGCCCCCGTCGCGGCCTGACCGGGGCGGCCTGACCGGGGGCGGCACCGCCGGCCGGCGCTACCATGCCGGGCATGCCTTCCCACACCCTGTTCCTCACCACCTCCACCCGAGAGCCCGGCCATGTCGGCAACACCGAATGGCTGGCGCGGCAGGCCGCCGCGGCCCTGCCGGCGGACACCGTTCAGACCTGGCTGAACCTCGCGCGGATGGCGCTGCCGCCCTTCGTGGACCGGCGCCACACCACCGGCGAGTACCCCGCCCCCACCGGCGACATGAAGACGCTGCTGGAGGCCACGCTCGCCGCGACCGACATCGTGTTCGTCGCACCCGTGTACTGGTACAGCATTCCCTCGCCGCTCAAGACCTACCTGGACCACTGGAGCGGCTGGATGCGCATTCCGGGCCAGCCGTTCAAGGAGCCCATGGCGGCCAAGACGCTGCGGCTCATCACCACCAGCGGCGACCGCGCCAAGGCGCAGCCCATGATCGATTCGGTGCGGCTGTGCGCGCAGTTCCTGGCCATGCCCTGGGGCGGCGCCCTGTGGGGCAAGGGCGGGCCGCCCGGCGCGGTGCAGTCCGATGCGCAGGCCCTGGCATCGGCTGCTACATTTTTAATAGCATAACGCCCTAGTCGAATCTGCGCTGGAGGCTATTTCTGCGGTGATGCCTGGCCGTCCACGACGGCCAGGTGCTCGTCCATCCAGCGCAGCAGGTCGCGCCACATCACGCGCACCTCGTCGTCCTGCGGCATGCGCAGCTCGTGCTGCAGCTCGATGGTGACCACGGGCAGCCCCAGGTGCACGCTGCCGTAGTGCCCGAGCGAGCCCGGAAAGATGCCCAGCTGGTCCAGCCGCAGGCGCCCCAGCCGGCTGGGCGGCGGCTGCGGGCCGTCGAAGTCGAGCACGCCGTAGGGCGCATGGATGCTGACCACCAGATCGGGCTCGAACTGCGCCATCTGCGTGTGCAGGAACTGCGATTCGGGCTCCGACAGCGCCGCGGGACCGGGCCAGCGGCGGGGGTCGCGGCGGGTGCGCTTTTCCCAGTAGATGGGGGCGTCGCGCTCCCAGTTGGGCGTGGGGAAATTGCGGTTCAGGTCCACGCCGCGCGCATTCACCCGGGTGGCGGGCCTGGCGAGCATGCCGTCCGGGTTCAGCGCGGGGATGAACCGCCAGTGCACCGGCCGCCGCGTGGGCAGCAGGCGCGTCTCGGCGAACCCGATCCAGCGCAGCGCGAGCGACGCCGCCGTGGGCTCGTCGCCATGCATGGCGCCCACCACCAGCACGCGCAGCGGCACCGTGCCCGGGGCCAGGCCGGCCGGCGGCACGTCGCGCCAGTACAGGGGGATGCCGTTGCGCGACAGCGCGCCGCTGGGCACCAGGTGGGCGGACTGGCACTGGGCCTTGGAGATGCCGGGCAGGCGGGGCAGGAGCAGCGGGCAGGCGGTGTCGGGCTCCGCGGCGGCGGTGCCCACGGCGGCCGTGCCGGGCGGCGATGGCGCCGGGGCCGGTGCGGACGCCGCCTTGTGCGGCGCGCCGGGGCCGGCATGGGAAGGGGCCACGCCCCGTTCGGGCGTGCGGGCCTGCGGCAAGGGCGCCTCTGGAGAACGGGGCTGCACGATCACGGCCGACTGGATGCCGGCCATGCGGGCAGGCACCGTCACCTGGGCAGTGGCCGGCCCCTCGCCGAGCGGCACGCGCGCGCCGCCCACCAGGTCCGGGTTCCAGATGCGCGTGCCCATCAGCGCCAGGGCCAGCGCCGCCCCCAGGGGCAGCAGCCAGGGCAGGGCGGCCGCGGCGGCGCCGCGCGGCGTGCGGTCGGCGGCGCTCAATGCAGCACCCGCTCGGAAGCAGCCAGGAACGCCAGCAGCGCGCCATCGAAGCCGTCGGGGTCTTCCAGCTGCGGCCAGTGGCCGACGTGGGGCAGGTCCAGGTGGCGCGCATCGGGCAGCACCTGCGCCAGCGCCTGCAGCGCCTCGGGCGGGGTGCAGCGGTCCTGCTCGCCGCCTAGCAGCAAGGTGGGCATGTGCAGGCGCGACAGCTCGGCCGCGCTGCGCGCGAACGTGGGCAGCGCCTCCAGGGCGCGGCGGTAGGCCGAGCGGTGCACCTGGCCCATGGCGTGGCCGGCCAGGCGCACGCCCTCGGGCAGTGCGCCGGTGCCGATGTGGCGCGGCACCAGGCGCTGGGCGATCTGCTCCATCGACTGGCCGGCATCCAGTTCGGCCAGGCGCGGCGCCACCCATTCGTCCAGGCTGTGCGCATCCAGGGCCGGCCCGCCGCTGCACAGCACCAGCCGGCGCACCAGCGAAGGCTCGCGCAGCGCCACCTCGATGGCGATCATGGCGCCCAGGCCGTGGCCCACCAGCACGGCGGGGCCGCACTGCAGCGCCTGCAGCAACTGCACGCAGCTGTTGGCCAAGCCCTTGAAGCTGTAGGGCTCGATGGGGGCGCTGCGGCCGTAGCCGGGCATGTCCCAGGCCACGGCGCGGTAGCCGGCCGTCGCCAGGGTCTCGACCTGGGGAGCGAAAGTGAGGTGGTCGCCGTCCGCGTCGTGCAGCATGAGCACGGTGGGTCCGGAGCCGAGGGTCGTGAAAGTGGGTAGAAGGGCCATGAAGAGAACGGCAGGCGCCGCGGCCGCCGGCAGCAAATCGCCAGGCGCCGGACCATAATAGCCGACCCCTTCCCTCCGGCCGCCCGCGCCCGCGCCTTCGTGAACAGCCCCCTGCACCGCCCCATCGCCGCCCGTCCGCCCGGTTTCTCCACGCGCGAGTTCCGCGATGCGCTGGGCATGTTCGCCACGGGCGTGACCATCGTCACCGCGCGCGGCCCGGACGGCGGGCTCATCGGCCTCACGGCCAGCTCCTTCAATTCGGTTTCGCTGCAGCCCCCGCTGGTGCTGTGGAGCCTGGCGCACAAGGCCTCCACGCTGACGGCCCTGTCGGCCGGCTCCCACTACGCGATCAACGTGCTGGCGGCCGACCAGCGCGCCCTGGCCGAGCGCTTCGCCTCGCGCGGCGTGGACCGCTGGGCCGGCGTGGCCCACCAGCCGGGCATCGCCGGCGCCCCGGTGCTGGACGGCGCCGCGGCGGTGTTCGAGTGCTTCAACCGCAGCCAGTACGTGGAGGGCGACCACACGATCTTCGTGGGCGAGGTGGAGCGCTGCAGCCACCGCACGGGCGCCTCGCCGCTGCTCTACCACGGCGGCACGTTCTACACCGAGCACCCGCTGGGCGCCGCGCCCGCGCTGCAGGCCGAGATCCGCAAATGACGGCGCCGCGGGCCCCTCTCGAGGGGGCACCGCGGCGCGGCGGGGAGCGAACGGCCAGGGCGGCGGCTATTTCACGCCGTCGGGCAGCTCGATCTTGACCTCCAGCACTTCCAGGTTGTCCTGGCGCTCCAGGTGCACCTTGATGTCGTCGGCGTGGATCGACACGTACTTGGAGATCACCGCCACCAGTTCGCGCTGCAGCGCGGGCAGGTAGTCGGGCGTGGAGGCGTTGCGGCCGTTGCGTTCGTGCGCGAGGATGATCTGCAGGCGCTCCTTGGCGACCGAGGCGGTCTTCTTTTTCTCGCCCAGCAGGAAAGACAACAGAGACATGCGTTACCTCCCGCCGAAGATGCGTTTGAAGAAGCCGGGCTTGTGCGCGTCGATGAACCGCAGGGGCTTGTCCTCGCCGAGGAAGCGGGCCACCACGTCCTTGTAGGCCTCGGACACGTCGGTGCCCTGCATGTGGATGGCCGGCGTGCCCTGGTTGGAGGCCTGCAGCACGTTCTCGGATTCGGGCACCACGCCGATCAGCTCGATGCGCAGGATGTCCTGGATGTCCTCCAGCGACAGCATCTGCCCGTCTTCCACGCGGTTGGGGTTGTAGCGCGTGATGAGCAGGTGCTCCTTCACGGGCTCGCCGCCGGCGATGGCGCGCTTGGTCTTGCTGCCCAGCATGCCCAGGATGCGGTCGGAGTCGCGCACCGAGGACACCTCGGGGTTGGTCACCAGCAGCGCCTCGTCGGCGAAGTGCATGGCCATGAGCGCGCCGCTCTCGATGCCGGCGGGCGAGTCGCAGACGATGTACTCGAAGCCCATGCCGGACAGGTCGTTCAGGATCTTCTCCACGCCGTCCTGCGTGAGCGCATCCTTGTCGCGCGTCTGGCTGGCGGCCAGCACGAACAGGTTGTCGCACTGCTTGTCCTTGATGAGGGCCTGGTTCAGGTTGGCCTCGCCCTGGATCACGTTGATGAGGTCATACACCACGCGGCGCTCGCAGCCCATGATGAGGTCCAGGTTGCGCAGGCCGACGTCGAAGTCGATCACCGCGGTCTTGTGGCCGCGCAGTGCGAGGCCGGATGCGAAGCTGGCACTGGTGGTGGTCTTGCCCACGCCACCCTTGCCGGAGGTCACGACGACGATTTTGGCCATGTTGTGAAAATTCCCTGCGTTGGTCCGAATGAAAGAAGAAGGCGGTCAGAACGGGTTCTAGAGCGGCTCGATGAGCAGCTTCTCGCCGTCGAGCCGCACCTGGGCCGGCTTGCCGCGCACGGCGTCCGGCAGCTCGGTCTCGGTGGTGCGGTAGATGCCTGCGATCGACACGAGCTGCGGCTCCAGGCACGTGCTGAAGATGCGCGCGCTGGTGTCGCCGCGCGCGCCGGCGATGGCCCGCCCGCGCATGGGCGCATAGACGTGGATGTTGCCGTCCGCGATCACCTCGGCGCCGAAGCTCACCACGGCCATCACGACCAGGTCGGCACCACGGGCATACACCTGCTGGCCCGAGCGCAGCGGCTTGTCCACCACCACGGTGGTCGGGCCGCCGGCGGGCACCTCGCGCACCACTTCGACCTCGCGGATCACTTCGCGCACCACCTCGCGCGGGGGCGGGGCCGCGTCGCGCGGGGCGTCGGCCGCCGGGGCGTGCACGCGGGCCGGGGGCGCCTCGGGCGCGGCGATCAGGCCGGCGGCGTGCGCGGCCTCCATCTGCGCGGGGCTGCCGCCGCGCACGGCCACGGGCTGGGTATGGTGGCCGCGCAGCGCGGCGCACAGGGCGTCGAAATCGATGGCGTCGCCGGCCTCGCGCACGCCGGCCAGGTCGATCAGCACGGGGTCGTTGTCGAAGAAGTCCGGGTCGCTCTCCAGCCGTGCGGCCAGGTCGGCGGCGAGCACGCCGACGTCGGTGGTCTTGAGCACGACCGCCACCACGGGCAGCTGGGCGCTCTTGAGGTCAAAGCTGGTGCGGGCCTGGCCCGCCGTGTCAACGGCCATGGAAGGGGGGTGCGTGGTGCGGAAAAAAGGGGGAGCGGTACGCCCGGCCCGAAGGCGCGAAGTGTACCGTGGGGGCCCGCCGGTGCCTGTCGCGGGACGTATCCGCGCGCCACGCGCCGCATGGGGCAGGCACCTTGGCGCCGAGGCCCGGCCGGACAAGCCCATGCTTGCAGGCCGCGTGCGGCAGGCGCCGGCACCCTGGATCGAATCGGGCCTCAGCGCAATCAAATCACCGGCATGAAGCTATTATTTTCATAGCAAAACTTCGTCTCCCGAAGCCCGTTGCCCCCAATCAGAACTTGGGAATGCGGATGCGGCTGATCATGAGCGAGCCCGACAGCGCGAACAGCAGCACCAGCGGGTGCAGCGTGAACCCGCCCAGCACCACGCTGCCGAACCACAGGTGCTCGCGCACCGCGCCCAGGGCGGCGGCCAGCGCCATCAGGGCCACGAGCACGATGGAGGTGGGGATCGGCGTGCCCTCGAAGTATTTGACCTTGCCAGAACCTTCCGACAGCGTTTCGGCGGTGACGTTGTAGCGCGCCAGGCGCGAGACGCCGCAGGCCACGAAGTACGCCAGCACGATGCGGTCGTACAGGCCCTGCATGCCGCAGGCATAGGCGATGATGGCCGGGGCCACGCCGAACGAGATCACGTCGGCCAGCGAATCGAGCTCGCGCCCCATGGCCGAGGACTTTTGCCGCCAGCGCGCGATGCGGCCGTCCAGCACGTCGAAGATCAGCGCCGCCAGCACCAGCGCGCAGGCGAAGTACACGTGGCGCACCTCGCCGGTCTCCAGGAACGTCATGGACGAGAACAGCGCCCCCACGCCGCACACGGCGTTGCCCAGCGTGAACCAGTCGGCGAGGTGGAACTCGCGGATCATCGAAAAGCGCTTGGGGGTGGACTGGGACATGGACTCTCCTGGGTGGGTGGCGGCCGCCGCGCGCCGTGGAAGGCGGCGGTGGCAATGCCTGCCGATTATGGGCGGCGCCCCGAGGGGCGCACCGTCAGGCATGTCCTACGGGCCCGCTACGGCCCGGCCGTGCCGCGCCCGCCGGACGCGATGGGCGCACGCACGGTCTCCAGGTGGATGCTGGTCTCGGTGTTGCTGATGCCCTTGATGAGGCGGATGCGCTCCAGCGCGTGCGCCAGTTCCGCCAGGCTGCCCACCTGCAGTTCGGCCAGCAGGTCCCACCGGCCATTGGTGCTGTGCAGCGCCAGCACGCTGGGCTCGCCCAGCAGCGAGGCCGTGACCCGGCGCGCGTCGTTGCCCTCGATGGAGATGCTGGTCCAGGCCTGCAGTCCGCCGCCCGTCTCGCGCTCGGGCCGCAGCCGCACCGTGTAGCCGACGATCACGCCCGTGTCCTCCAGCCGGCGGATGCGGTTGGTGACGGTGCCGCGCGACACGCCCAGCCGCGTGGCCAGCGTGGCGACGCTGGCGCGGGCGTTGTGTCGCAGCTGGGCGATCAGTTGCTGGTCGATATTGTCCATTTCGGCAATTCCTTTGAGCAAAAAGCCAGTTTTTTGCGCTTATGCGTGCATTTTTGCCGATTTGAATTGGCGCGCCCTTGTGGGACGCTTGGGAACCCCATGCCGCCCCGACACCCGTCGCGTGGCGCGCCCACCGACGAGGAGCCGATCCCATGACCCCCGACCAACGCCCCATCCCCGGCACCATGTCCACCGAATTCCTGAGCGCCACGCGCGCCGCGCAACTGGTCGGCCGCACCGGCGTGGTGGAATGCCTGCGCGGCATGGCGCAGGCCATCGAAGAGGACTACGCCCGGTGGCAGGACTTCGACAAGTCCGCGCGCACCGCGAGCCATTCGCCCAATGGCGTCATCGAACTCATGCCCGTCGCCGACGCCCGCGACTACGCCTTCAAGTACGTGAACGGCCACCCGGTCAACACCCGCCACGGCCTGCCCACGGTGATGGCCTTCGGCGCGCTGGCCGACGTGGCCACTGGCCACCCCTCCTTCCTGAGCGAGCTCACCCTGACCACGGCGCTGCGCACCGCGGCCACGTCGGCCATGGCCGCGCGCTATTTGGCCCGCCCGGACAGCCGCAGCATGGCGCTGATCGGCAACGGCGCGCAGAGCGAGTTCCAGGCCCTGGCCTTCGTGGGCCTGCTGGGCATCGGCGAGCTGCGCCTGTACGACATCGACCCGGCCGCCACGGCCAAGCTGGCGGCCAACCTCGCGCCGCTGGTGGCGCGGGGGGAGCTGGAGATCGTCCGCTGCGCCAGCACCGCCGAGGCCGTGCGCGGCGCGGACATCGTCACCACCGTCACCGCCGACAAGGCCTACGCCACGATCCTGCACGGCGACCTGGTCGAGCCTGGCATGCACATCAACGCCGTGGGCGGCGACTGCCCCGGCAAGACCGAACTGGCGGCCGAGGTGCTGCGGGCGGCCAGCGTGTTCGTGGAGTACGAACCCCAGACCCGCATCGAAGGCGACCTGCAGCAGATGCCTGCCGACTTCCCCGTGACCGAGTTCTGGCGCGTGGTGCGCGGCGAGGCGCCGGCCCGCACGTCGCTCGCGCAGGTCACCGTGTTCGACTCGGTGGGCTTTGCGCTGGAGGACTATTCCGCCCTGCGCTTCATGCGTGCCCTGGGCCGCAGCGCGGGCCTGCTGCAGCCGCTGGAGCTGATTCCCGACCAGGCCGACCCCAAGGACCTGTACGCGCAGATCCAGCCGTGGATCGCCCTGGGCACGCCCGCAGGCGCGCCCCCGCTGGTGCAGGCCGCCGCCCACCTGGCGGAAGCGCTTTAAGCACGGGTGGGCCGCGCCAGGACACGCCACCCATCGTCACCGTCCGCGTGCACACTGCACGCGCCCCATGCCGTTTTCCGCATGCCGCCAAACCGCATGCGGGTGAAAACTTTGGCGCCACGGCGCCCGCACGCCGTGCGTTTCCAGGAGATGAACCCATGACCGACACCGCAACCCCCGCCCCGCACACGCGCGCCACCCTCATCGGCGCCCCCACCGACGCCGGCGCCGCGCGCCTGGGCGCGGCCATGGGGCCCGACGCCCTGCGCGTCGCCCAGCTGGGCCCGGCCCTCGCGCGGTTCGGCGTGGACGTGGAAGATGCCGGCAACCTCTTCGGCCCGCCCAACCCGCAAAGCGCCCGGGGCGACCACGGGCTGCGCAATCTGGCGGAATGCGTGGCATGGAACCGCGCGGTGCACGACGCCGTGTCCGCGCAGTTCGCCGCCGGCCGCATGCCCATCCTGCTCGGGGGCGACCACCACCTGGCGGTGGGCTCGATCAGCGCGGTCGCGCGGCACTGCCGCCAGACGGGCAAGCGCCTGCGCGTGCTCTGGCTCGATGCCCACGCGGACTGCAACACGCCCGCCATCTCGCCCAGCGGCAACGTGCACGGCATTCCCGTGGCGAGCCTGTACGGCTACGGCCCCGAATCGCTGTCGGCCCTGGGCGGCGCCGTGCCCGCGCTGCAGGGCGCGCAGCTGTGCCAGATCGGCCTGCGCAGCGTGGACGACGAGGAAAAGCGCCTGATCCGCGAGCTGGGCATCGAGGTGTACGACATGCGCTCCATCGACGAGCTGGGCATGCGCGAGGTCATGCGCCGTGCGCTCGACGGGCTGGAGGGCGAGGCCGGCGACGATGTGCACCTGCACCTGAGCTTCGACGTGGACTTCCTCGACCCCGAGATCGCCCCCGGCACCGGCACCACCGTGCGCGGCGGCCCCAACTATCGCGAGGCGCAGCTGTGCATGGAGATGATCGCGGACACGGGCCGCCTGGCCTCGCTGGACATCGTGGAGCTGAACCCCGCGCTCGACATCCGCAACCAGACGGCCGAGCTGGTGGTGGACCTGGTGCAGAGCCTGTTCGGCAAGAGCACGCTGGTGCGCGCCCGCCCCACGGCCGCGTGACGGTGCGCTGACGCACTGAAGCGCTAATGCGCCGCAGCGGTGGCCGCGCGCTGCTGCGCGAACGCCACGTACCAGGGCAGGCAGCCCGGGTTGGCCATGGCGTCCTGGTTGACCACTTTGTCCAGCGGCTGGCCCAGCAGCAGCTTCTTGATGGGCAGCTCCTGCTTCTTGCCGCTCAGCGTGCGCGGCACCTCGGCCACCTGCACGATCTCGTCCGGCACGAAGCGCGGCGACAGCGCGGTGCGGATGGCCGCGGCGATGCGCCCGCGCAGGGCGTCGTCCAGCACCACGCCGCCCCGCAGCGCGACGAAGAGCGGCATGTAGCTGTCGCGGCCCAGCGACTCCAGATCGACCACCAGGCTGTCCAGCACCTCGGGCAGGGCCTCGACGGCGCGGTAGATCTCGCTCGTGCCCATGCGCAGGCCGTGGCGGTTGATGGTGGCATCGCTGCGCCCGTAGATCACGCAGCCACCGTGGCGGCCGATCCGGATCCAGTCGCCGTGGCGCCAGACCGGGCCCATGTCCACGGGCCCGTCGCCCCCGCCCGGCCGCCGGCCGTGGCCCGGCGGGTACATGTCGAAGTAGCTCGCCAGGTAGCGTTTGCCGTTCGGGTCGCCGCCCCGCCCGGCCGGGCCCGGCTCGCCATCGCCCCACAGGTACAGCGGCATGGACGGGATGGGCTGCGCGCACACCAGTTCGCCCACCTCGTCGATCACCGGCTGGCCCTCGGCGTTCCAGGCCTCGACCGCCGCGCCCAGCATGCGGCACTGCATCTCGCCGGGCACCTGGGGCAGTTCGCGGTGCCCGCCGATGAAGGCGCCGCAAAAATCGGTGCCGCCGGAGATGTTGTTCCACCAGATGTCGCCGTCCGCATGCCCCGACACGCCCAGCGCGCGGAACTGCGCCGTGCCCCAGGCCTGCACCTCGGGCGCGAGCGGCGAGCCGGTGGTGCCCAGTGCCCGCACGCGAGAGAGGTCGCCGCAGTCCGTGAGCGACAGGCCCGACTTCATGCAGTTGGCGTAGAAGGCCGCGCCCGCGCCGAAGAACGTCACGCCCGTCTCGGCGGCGAAGCGCCAGAGCGTGCCCCAGTCGGGCCGCTCGCGGCCGCCGCCCGGGTTGCCGTCGTAGATCACGCACGTCGTGCCCGCCAGCAGGCCGCTCACCTGCGCGTTCCACATCACCCAGCCGGTCGAGCTGTACCAGTGGTAGCGCTCGCCGAACGAATTGGGCTCGTAGCTGCAGCCGATGTCGTTGTGCAGCCCCTTGAGCTGCAGCGCCACCAGCACCATGCCGCCGTGGCCGTGCACGATGGGCTTGGGCAGGCCGGTGGTGCCGCTGGAGTAGACGATCCACAGCGGGTGGTCGAACGGCAGCCACTCGGGCTCGAACGCAGCCACTTCGGCATCGTTTTGGCCGCATGCCCTAGAAAAATCTGCCGTGTCTGCTATCGTTTCAGGAGCGTGCAAGTGCTGCACCACCACCATGTGGGTGACCGAGGGCAGCGCCGCGCGCAGCTCGGCCAGCACGCCGGTGCGGTCGTGGTCGCGCCCACCGTAGGTCACGCCGTCCACTGCGATCAGCACCTTGGGCGCGATCTGGCGGAAGCGGTCCAGCACGGCGGCCGTGCCCATGTCGGGCGCGCACACGCTCCACACCGCGCCCAGGCTGGCCGTGGCCAGCAGGGCCACCATGGCCTCGGGGATGTTGGGCAGGTAGGCCGCCACGCGGTCGCCGCGCCGCACGCCCTGGCGGCGCAGGTGCAGCGCGAGTGAGGCGACCTGGCGGCGCAGCTCGGGCCAGGACAGCTCGCGGTGCAGGCCGCGCTCGTTGCGGCTCACGACGGCCGGCAGGCCCGCGGCGTGCGCCGGGTCCACATGGCGCAGCACCTGGCGCGCGTAGTTGACCTGCGCCCCGGGAAACCACACGGCCCCCGGCATGGCATTGCGTGCCAGCACGGCCGTGTGCGGCGTGGGCGACTGTAGGTCGAAGTAGTCCCAGATGCTCTGCCAGAACGCATCGAGGTCGGTGACCGACCAGCGCCAGAGCGCGTCGTAGTCCGCGAAGGCCAGTCCGTGGCGGGCCTGAAGCCAGTCCTGGTACAGGCGGATCTGGGGAACGAACGGGGGGGTGTTTTTTGTCTCCATGGCGCCGCAGCGTAGCGTGCGCCACCGCCGCTGTCACCGGGCAGGCGTCCCCGAATGGACAAAGCCGCCGGCCGGGTGCGGCGGGCGGCTTTGCGAGGGAGGCGGCAGCGGGGCGTTGCCCGCCGGGCCCCGGGGTCAGTCGGTCAGCTCGTGCACGCTGGTGATGGCGTAGCCCTTTTCCTCGATCTGCGCGGCCGGCTGCGCGATGCCGTAGTCGTCCCAGTGGTCGGCGTTCTCGTCCATCTCCTGGCCGCGGGCTTCGGTGTCCCAGTCCACGTTGATCGCCTCCTGCGGGATGGGGCGCCCTTCGGGCACGGCGAGGTGGGAGAACTTGCCATCGGCTTCGGCTCGGCGATAGATGTCTACGCGCATGTGGGAGTCCTTTTCGGAAATGAGACGCAAAGGCTGTCCACTCTATCGAGCGGGGTTCTGGCGGGGCGTAGGAAAACACCTCTCGCGGGAGGGTGGCACCGGAAGGCGCCCCACCCGCACGCCCTGCAAAAACCAAAAAGGCGGCCGGGCCTTCGCCCGCCGCCTTTCTGGTTTGGCTGCCTTGACTGGCTGCCTCAGGCTGGCCGATTACTTCGCCGAAGCCAGGTCGCGCATGCGGTCCGCACGGCCGCCCGCGTCCGGGTGGGTGGACAGCATGGCATCCATGCCGCCGCTCTTGCCGCTCAGCGAGGCGATCTTGCGGAAGGCCGACTCCATGGCCTGCACCTTGTACTTGTGCTTCTTCATGAAGGCCAGGCCGTAGTCGTCGGCGGCGGTTTCCTGGCTTTGCGAGAACTGGCTGTTGACCAGCTTCTCGCCCAGGGCGCCCAGGTCGGAGTCGGCCAGGCGGCCCACGCCGCCCGCGGCGGACGCGGCCTTGCGGCCGGCGGAAGCCATGTAGGCCGTGCGCATGGCCGACAGCGAGTGCTGCAGCTTGACGTGGCCGATTTCGTGGCCGATCACGCCCAGCAGCTCCTGGTCATTCATCATGTCCATGAGGCCGCTGTACACGCGGATGGAGCCGTCGGCCGTGGCGTTGGCGTTCACGTCCTTGCTCAGGTACACCTTGAAGTTCAGCTTCATGCCGTCTTCGTTCACGTGCTTCTTGGTCAGGCGCGCCAGGCGCTGCGCGTACTTGTTGTTGGCCGGGGCGGCGTTCTCGGTGCGGTCTTCGTAGTTGCGGTACTGCAGCGAGACGGTCTTGAGTTCTTCGTCGGACACGGTCACGGCCTTGAACACGTCCAGCGCGGCGCCCGCCTTGTTCTCGGTGCTGCTGGAGTTGGAACCGCCGGCGGTGGCCGCGCCCAGCACGCTGGAGATGGCCGAGGTGCCGGAGCCGCTCTTGCTGCCATCGCCCGTGGTGGCGCAGCCGGACAGCAGCAGGGCGAGCGCGACGGCGCTCAGTGAGAACTTCTTCATGGAAACACTTTCGTTGAGGTCTGGAAACAAGCGCCAATGGGGCGACGGATGCGGTGCTCGGGAGGCTCTGCGGCCCCTTGGCGGTCATGGGGTGGACCGGGCAGGCGGAAATTGTTTCACGGGCGTTTGAAATGCCATACGGCGTGGCGCTGCGAATGCATCGAGTTGTATCCACGGCCTGGCCACCGCTTCCGCCGCTTTACAAAGTAACGAAACGCCTTGGCGCCATAGGATGAACCACCCCGTACACAACCTTTTGTTTCAATAAAGACGCCATCAACGGGGAACAAAACGGCGCTCCGCTAAACCGCGACCTCAAAGAGCCGGCCCGACAGCGGGGCCTTGGCCAGCACGTCCAGCGGCACCGGCTGGCGCGCCGTGGTGATGAACAGCCGCCGCCCGTCGGCCCCGCCCAGTTCCACGTCGGTGGGACAAGGCACCGGCAGCGCGACGACGCGGTCCAGGCTGCCGTCGGGCAGGAAACGCACCACGCTCCAGCCATCGCGCAGGGCCGTCCACACCCCGCCCTCCGCATCCAGCGCCAAGCCGCTTACCCGGCCCGAGCCCTTGGGCACGGAGACGAGGCGGCGCACGGCGCCGGTCTCGGGCTGCAGCGACAGGATGGCGCCCGTGTCCGGCACGGCGGCCCAAAGGGTGCCGTCCGCCGCGCGCCAGCGCAGGCACTGCACCGGCTCGGGCAGGCGCCAGCGCACCTCCAGCGGCGCGCCGGGCCGCAGGCAGCCCACGGCGCTGCCGCCCTCGGGCGTCTCGCAGGCCAGCCACAGCTCGCCGCCGACACCGCGGCAGACGGCCTGGGCCGGCAGCGCGGGCCAGGGGGCCAGGCGCTGCGCCGCCCCGCCCCGGGTGAGCGCGAAGGCGCCGTGGGCGCACCAGGCGATGGGCGGGGGCGCGGTGGCGGGGCCGGCACCGGTCGCTTGCGCCTCGCCGCTGCTGCCGTCCTGCCCCAGCAGCAGGCCGTGCACGGGGCCTTCGGCCTCGGCCCAGAGCGTGTCGCCTTCGTCCCCCGGTCCCACCGCCCGCAGCGCGGGGGCGAGGGTGTCGGCCCAGAACAGCCGGCCGCTGGCTGCGCACCAGCGCGGGTGGGCGCCGTGGAACGCCCAGGGGCCGGGCACGGGGCGGGCCTCGGCATCGCCCAGGGTGGGGCGCACGCCGTGCAACTGCGCGCCCACGCGGCGCGCGGCCTCGGCCACCTCGGGGCCCAGCAGCTCCAGCCGCTCGGGCGTGAGCCGCCAGGCCGGCCCGGCCACGCTGAGCGCGCCGCGCACCTGGCCCAGGCCGTCGATGATGGGCGCGCCCACGCAGCGCACGCCGGGCACGATCTCTTCGTCGTCGATCGCGTAACCGCGCGCCGCCGTGACCCGCAGCTCGGCCAGCAGGCGCCGCCGGTCGGTCAGCGTGCGGGGCGTGAGGGGGCGCAGCACCAGTTCGCGCACCAGGGCATCGCGCGCCGCGCCGTCCATGGCGGAGAGGATGGCCTTGCCCTGGCTGGTGCAGTACACCGGCTTGCGCTGGCCCAGCGCGCTGGACGAGCGCTGGCTGTGCGCGCCATCGCAGCGCTCCAGCGACACCACGTCGCGCCCATCCAGCGCGGCCAGGTAGGTGGTCTCGCCCGTCAGGTCGCGCAACGTGCGCAGTTCCATCACGGCCGCCGCGGCCAGATCGGGCATGGCATGGGCCTGGCGTGCCAGCTCGAAGCAGCGCACACCCAGGCAGTACACCTTGCGCAGCGGATCGCGGCGCAGCATGCCGCGCGCCACCAGCGTGGCCAGCAGGCGGTAGGCCGTGGTGCGGGGCAACGCCAGCCGCGCTGCCAGGTCGGCGTGGCTCAGGCCTTGCGGCGCGGCGCCCACGGCGTCCAGCACGTCGAGGGCTTTTTCGAGCGCGGCGGTGCCGTCTCCGGGCGATGCAGGCATGTTTGTCTCACGAAATGGAATTCAGAACCGCGCGGGGAAGGGACGGCGGGCCGCAGGGATTTTAGGCGGCTCGCCCTTTCATTACGATGGCAGGCTCCCAACGGCGGGCCCCTGCCGATCAGCGAACAATTCCATTCAGTGAGACAGCAGGCCGCGACGGCCCTTGCCCTTTTCAGGAACCTCCATGCCCGACAACACCCTGCAATCCATCGACGCCCGCACCGGCCAGCCCCACGGCGCCGCCTGGCCCGAATCCACCCCGGCCGAGATCGATGCCGCCGTGGCCGCCGCCGCGAGCGCCGCCGATGCCTTCGCCGCCACTTCGGCCGCCGACCGCACCGCCCTGCTGCGCGCGCTGGCCGAGGCCCTGGAAGCCCAGCGCGAAGCCCTGGTGCCCGTGGCCGACCGCGAAAGCGGCCTGGGCCCGGTGCGCCTGAACGGCGAGCTGGACCGCACGGCCTTCCAGCTGCGCGGCTTTGCCGACGTGCTGGAGCGCGGCGCGGCCCACACCGTGCTGGACGACGCGGCCGTGGCCGGCGCGCCGCCCGCCGGCCGCCCACGCCTGACCCGCGTGCGCGTGCCCGTGGGGCCGGTGGCCATGTTCTCGGCCAGCAACTTCCCGTTCGCGTTCTCGGTGCTGGGCGGCGACACGGCCTCGGCCCTGGCGGCCGGCTGCCCGGTGGTGGTGAAGGCGCACCCCGCACACCCCGAGCTGTCGCGCCAGACCGCGGCGCTGGCGCAATCCGTGGTGGCCGCGCGCGGCCTGCCGGCCGGCGTGTTCCAGCTGGTGCAGGGCGGCTCGATCGAGGCCGGCGTGCGCCTGGTGCAGGCGCCGGCCATCGCGGCCGTGGCGTTCACCGGCTCGTTCAAGGGCGGCACGGCGCTGGCCAAGGTGGCCGCAGAGCGCCAGCGCCCGATCCCGTTCTACGGCGAGCTGGGTTCGGTGAACCCGCTGGTGGCGCTGCCTTCGGCGCTGCAGGCCAACGGCGCCGCGCTGGCCGAGACGCTGGCCGGCTCCATCTGCCTGGGCTCGGGCCAGTTCTGCACCAGCCCCGGTGTGATCGTCGTGCGCCAGGACGCCTCGGGCGATGCCTTCGTGCAGGCCCTGGCCGACAAGCTGCGCCCCCTGGCGCCGCACGCCATGCTCACCCCCGGCATCCGCGGCGCGTTCGACCGGGGCGTGGCCGCATGGCGCGGCCACGGCAAGCTCCGGGCCCTGGTGAGCGAAACGGCCGAAGCCGGCGCCACGCCGCGCCCGTTCCTGGGCGAAGTGCAGGCGGCCGACTTCATCGCCGACCCTGCGCTGCACGAAGAGGTCTTCGGCTCCGCCGCGCTGGTGGTGCGCGTGGCCTCCATCGAGGAGACCGTGGCCGTGCTGCAGGCCATCGGCGGCTCGCTCACCGTCACGTTGTGGGGCGCCGATGCCGACACGGCCGAACACCGCGCGCTGGTGCGCGCCGCCACGCAGGTGGCCGGCCGCGTGCTGTTCGCGGGCGTGCCCACGGGCGTGGCCGTGACCGGCGCGCAGATGCACGGCGGCCCCTACCCCGCCAGCACCGCGCCGTTCACCACCTCGGTCGGCTACGCGGCGCTGGCCCGGTTCCTGCGCCCCGTGGCGCTGCAGGACGCCCCCGCCTGGCTCATCGAGCGCAACGGCGTGCCCTGCTGAAGGGCGGTGCCGCGGGGCCAAAGCCCTGCGGCGCAGCGCGCGCCCGGGCGTCAGCCGCCCCGGCCGCGCAGCAGATCGACGTAGGCGCAGTCCACCCACTGCGCCGGTGCCACGCCGAGCCGGGCCATCAGGTCGTGTGCCTCCCGCAGGCCGGCGTCTTCGGGCTCGGCCTCGTCCAGCACCACCTCCAGCTCCATGAACTCGCCCAGGCCCGCCACGCGGTCCAGGTGCACGCGCGTGCGGCCCACGAGGTACAGCGTGCGCTCCTTGACCACCCGCCCCGCCTGGCCGTGCGCCAGCGTGAGCGCCTCGCGCAGCCCGTCGGGATCGGCCGTGGGCGTGCGCACGTAGAACGCGGTCTTGGGCCCCTGCACGTCGGGGCGGCGGTAGAAGATCAGCTCGCCCGCGCCGGCGGAGAACGCGCGCAGCTTGAGCCGGCCGGCCGCGCAGCGAAAGAACGTGTCGTCCTGGTGGATCCGCTCCGGGCCGCGGTCGGCCAGCGCTGCGGCGCGGGCCTCCAGCGCGGCCAATGCGCCGGGCGACGGCAGGCGTGCCTTGATTTCGATGTTGCGGGGCATGGGCCCAGTATGCCGGCGGCCGCGCGGATCAGGGCCGCGCACGCACCTTCTTCACGAGGGTGTCCGCCGGCCGGACGACCCGCCCGTCCTCCAGCCGCAGCAGGGCTTTCGGCAGCGGCTTGCCCGTGGCGCGATCGACGAGCACCGAGTGCTTCTCGCCCCGGGCGTACAGGTGCGCCTCGCCCCACTGGCGCAGGGCCACGACCACCGGAAACAGCGTCTCGCCCTTGGCGGTCAGCACGTACTCCTGGTAGGCGCTGCCATCGGAGGCGGGCGCGATCTCCAGCACGCCCTCTTCCACCAGCGTGCGCAGGCGGTCGCTGAGGATGTTGCGCGCTGCGCCCAGGCTGGCCTGGAACTCGCCGAAGCGCCGCAGTCCGTCGAACGCATCGCGCACGATCAGCATCGACCAGCGGTCGCCCACCACGTCGAGCGAACGGGCCACCGGGCAGGGCGAATCCGCGAGGCTTTTTCTTTTGGCCATGGCCACTCCTTGGGTGCCGGTGGCGGACCGGGCATTCGATCCACGCACCGAAGTGGTTTCATTTTAAAACAGGATGGCACTACACTCGATCCAGTTTCAATCAGCAACTGGATCAGAGCCCATGACCGCCGCCAACCCGTCCGCCCTGCACGCCGCCCCCGGCCATCCCCTGCCGCCGGGCCTCGTGCGCCTGCTGGCCGTGTGCTGCGGCGTGAGCGTTGCCAATGTCTACTACGCCCAACCCCTGCTGGACGCCATCGCGCTGGATTTCGGCATCCCCGCCATGGCGGTGGGCGGCGTGATCACCGCCACCCAGGTGGGCTGCGCCATCGCCCTGCTGTTCGTGGTGGCGCTGGGCGATCGGGTGGACCGAAAGCGCCTGCTGTGCGGGCAGTTGGTGCTGCTGGCGCTGGCGCTGCTGGGCGTGGCCTGGGCGCCCACGCCGCTGCTGTTGCTGGCGGCCATGGCCGCCATCGGGCTGCTGGGGACGGCCATGACGCAAGGGCTGATCGCCTGCGCCGCCACGCTGGCCCCTCCCGCCGAGCGGGGCCGGGTGGTCGGCACCGTGCAGGGCGGCGTCGTCATCGGCCTGCTGCTGGCCCGCACGCTGGCCGGCGCGGTCACGGACCTGGCGGGCTGGCGCGCCGTGTACCTGGTCTCCTGCGGCTTGTCGCTGGCGATGTTGGCGCTGCTCTGGAAGGCCCTGCCGCACGCCCGCGCGCGCCCGGCCACGCTGGGCTACTGGCCGCTGCTGCGCTCGATGGGCACGCTGCTGGCGACCGAGCGCGTGCTGCAGATCCGCGGCGTGATCGGGCTGCTGATGTTCGCGGCGTTCAGCGTCTTCTGGAGCGCGCTGGTGCTGCCGCTGAGCGCGCCGCCCCATGCCCTGTCGCAGACCGCCATCGGCGCGTTCGGGCTGGTCGGCGTGGTGGGCGCCCTGGCCGCCGCGCGGGCCGGCCGCTCTGTGGACCGGGGCCGGGGGCAATGGGCCACCGGCCTCGCGCTGGCATGCCTGCTGGTGTCGTGGGTGCCCATTGCGTTCGCAGCGCACACGCTGTGGGCGCTGGCGGTGGGCATCGTGCTGCTCGACCTGGGCGGGCAGGCGGTCCACGTGGTCAACCAGGGCCTGATCTTGCGCACCCGGCCCGAGGCGCACGGCCGCCTGGTGGGCTGCTACATGCTGTTCTACGCGGTGGGCAGCGGCCTGGGAGCGGTGGCATCGACCGCGGTGTACGGCCTTGCCGGCTGGCCCGGCGTGTGCGCGCTGGGCTTGGGGCTCAGCCTGGCGGCGCTGCTCTTTTGGGCGGCGACGCTGCGGGCGATGCCTGCGCAGGGGGCCTGATACGGCATTGACCCGGCCTTGATCCGGCCTTGATCCGGCCTTGATCCGGCGCGCATCCATTTTTCTGGAATCATTTCCATTAAACTGGAGGCATGGACATCAATACCCGCTTGGCCCGCCGCGTGCGCGAACTGCGCGATGCGCGCGGCCTCTCGCTCGACGCCCTTGCCGAACGCAGCGGCGTGAGCCGCTCCAACATCTCGCTCATCGAGCGCGGCGAAAGCAGCCCCACCGCCACCGTGCTGGACAAGCTGGCCACCGGCCTGGGCGTGGCGCTGGCCTCGCTGTTCGATGCGCCCCAGGCCGAGGGCGACGAAGGCCGCGCCGCGCCCTCGCCCGTGGCCCGCGTGGCGCAGCAGCCCGTGTGGACCGACCCCGCCTCCGGCTACCTGCGGCGCAACGTGTCGCCCACGGTGGCGTCGCCGCTGCAGCTCGTGGACGTGGTGTTTCCCCCGGGCCAGCGCGTGGCCTACGAGCGGGCCGACCGCGGCGCGGAGATCCACCAGCAGATCTGGATGATCGACGGCCGCATGGACATCGCGCTGGATGGCACGGTCTGGCGGCTGGAGGCCGGCGACTGCCTGGCCCACCGGCTGGAGGGCGCCATCGAATACCGCAACCCCACGCGCAGCCCCGCGCGTTACCTGGTGGCCCTGGCCACCCTGCCCGCCATTCCACCCCACCCGACCCGGAGCCCGACATGACCGCCGCCACCTCACTCGCCACGCCCTCCGCCGAAGTCCCCGCCGGCGCCCCTGCCGTGACCGTGCGCCGCCTGGGCGTGAACGAAGCCGCCGCCTGCGTGCCGGCGCTGGCCGAGGTGCTGATCGACTGCGTGGCCGGCGGCGCTTCGGTGAGCTTCATGCACCCGCTGGCGCACGACAGGGCCGTGGATTTCTGGCGCGGCGTGGCCGAGGGCGTGGCGCGCGGCGAACGGGCGCTGCTCATCGCCGAAGCGGTGGACAGCGGCGCGGTGCTGGGCACCGTGCAGCTCGTGCTGGCACAGCCCGAGAACCAGCCGCACCGGGCCGACGTGGCCAAGATGCTGGTGCACCGCCGCGCCCGCCGCCAGGGCGTGGCCCGGCAGTTGCTGGACGCCGTGGACGCGGTCGCCCGGCAGGAGGGCAAGACCCTGATGGTGCTGGACACGGTGACCGGCGGCGACGCCGAACGGCTCTACGCCCGCGCCGGCTGGCAGCGCGTGGGCGAGGTACCGGGCTATGCCCTGATGCCCGACGGCGCGCCGTGCGGCACCACGTTCTTCTACCGGGCGGTGTGAAGCAGCGGGCCGTGGCCCCATGGCCCGCCGGGGTGCCGCCGCGAGGCATTGGGGCCTTTTGGGCCTCCAAGGCAATTGATACTAGGGCATGTTGCTATTGAATTAATAGCAAACTGATCCAACCCGGCCGGCCACATTCCCTTGACCCAGTGCAAGCCGGAGGCGCGGCGGGGCCCGCACAATGGCCGCCGGCGCCCGCCGGGCGCTCGCCTTCCTTGGTCTTTCCTCCCATGCCCCAGCAGCATTGCGACGTTCTCATCGTCGGCGCGGGCCCGGCCGGCCTGTCGCTGGCCATCGCCCTGTGCCAGGCCGGTTTCACCAGCACGGTGCTGGACCGGCAACCCGCCACCGCGCTCGCCGATCCCGCGCCCGACGGCCGCGAGATCGCGCTCACCCACGCCAGCGGCGACACGCTGCGCCGCCTGGGCACCTGGGCGCTGCTGGCCCCGCACGAGATCGGCCGCATCGCCGAGGCCCGGGTGCATGACGGCCCGGTGGGGCGGCACGCGCCGCTGCGGCTGCACCCGGGCCTGGCCGCGGACCAGGGGGTCACGCACCTGGGCTGGATCGTGCCCAACCACGCGCTGCGCCGCACCGCCCACGCCGTGGCGTCGCAGCGGCCGGGCGTGCGCATCCTGGCCGGCGCGCAGGTGGCGCAGGTGTCCGTGGCGGCCGACCATGCGGCGGTGGAAACCACGCCGGCCGCTGGCGATGCAGGCGATCCGGCCGCGCCCCGCACGCGCCTGCAGGCCCGGCTGGTCGTGGCCGCCGACAGCCGCTTTTCCGCCACCCGCCGGCAACTGGGCATCGGCGCGCGCATGGCGGACTTCGGACGCACCGTCATCGTCTGCCGCATGCGCCACGCAGCGCCCCACCACGGCATCGCGCACGAGGCCTTCGGACACGACCGCACCCTGGCCGTGCTGCCGCTGCCGGACGACCCGGCGGACGGCGCGCCGCAGTGCTCCGTGGTCGTCACCACCGGCGCGGCCGAGGCGGTGGCCCTGATGGCGCAGGACGCCGCCACGTTCGCCGCGCAGGTGCAGGCCCAGTTCGCGGGCCGGCTCGGCGCGATGGCGCTGGTGGGCGAGCGCCACGCCTACCCGCTGGTCGCCACCTAT
The DNA here is from genome assembly GCF_032929295.1 of Acidovorax sp. BLS4. Lineage (NCBI taxonomy): Bacteria > Pseudomonadati > Pseudomonadota > Betaproteobacteria > Burkholderiales > Comamonadaceae > Acidovorax > Acidovorax sp. BLS4. The sequence continues at coordinate 793,135 of NZ_CP136797.1, read as the reverse complement.
GCGGACCGCTTCGCCGGGCACCGCTGCGCACTGCTGGGCGATGCCGCCGTGGGCATGCACCCGGTGACCGCCCATGGCTACAACCTGGGCCTGGCCGGCGTGGAGGGCCTGGCACGCGCCCTCGCCGACGCACGGCAGCGCGGCCAGGACATCGGCAGCGCCGACGCGCTGCGGCCCTATGCCCGCGCGCACCACCGCCGCGCCTGGCCGATCTATGAAGGCACCAACGCGATCGTGCGGCTGTACACCGACGCGCGCCCCCTGCCCCGCGCCGTGCGGCAACTGGTGCTGCAGGGCGCCCGGCGGCTGGCCCCGCTGAAGGCGGCCATCGTGGGGGAGCTGACGGGGCGCAGTCCGTGGCGGCCGGCACCGCTCGGGGCGCCGGGCGACGCGCCGCTGCGGTGAGCGCCGCGGCGCACGGGGTTCTTGCATAAGATCGCTGCCGACGCCAACGTCCCGCCCTTTCTCTCCGGACCGCACCCCATGCCCCTCGCCCCCTACCTCGACACCGCCCCCGCGCTGGACGCCGGCGTCTACCTCCACCCTTCGGCCCAGGTGATCGGCGATGTGCACCTGGGGCGCGACAGCTCGGTGTGGTGCAACGCGGTGCTGCGCGGCGACGTGAACCGCATCGTGGTGGGCGAATGCTCCAACGTGCAGGACCTGGCCATGGGCCACGTGTCGCACCGCCATCCGGGCAAGCCGGACGGCTCGCCGCTCGTGATCGGCAGCCACGTCACGCTGGGCCATTCGGTGATCCTGCACGGCTGCACCATCGGGGACGAGTGCCTGATCGGCATGGGCAGCATCGTGATGGACGACGCGGTGGTCGGCGACCGCGTGATGCTCGGCGCCGGCAGCCTGGTCACGCCCGGCAAGGTGCTGGAGAGCGGCTACCTCTACACGGGCCGCCCGGCCGTGCGGCAGCGGGCGCTGACACCGCAGGAAATCGCGTACCTGCGGTATTCGGCCGAGCACTACGTGCGCGTGAAGAACAACTACCTCGCGGCGCCGCAGGCGGGCGCGGCGGCGGCCTGAAGCCCTCGCCGCGCGGCGCGCCCCTTCAGCGCGCGGGCGGCACCGCGGCTTCTCGCCACCACTGGCGGGACGGCGCCGGCGCCCGGATGTCCAGCCGCTCGCCCATCGCCGGCGCCACCAGCGGCACGCCGGCTGCGGCGGCCAGCGCGGTGATGCGCTCGAAGGGCTCGGTCCACGGGTGCAGCGACAGGTCGAACGTGCCGTTGTGGATGGGCATCATGTGCCGGCCCTTCACGTCCAGATGGGCCTGCAGGCTCTGCTCGGGCTGCATGTGCACGTCGGGCCAGTCGGCGTTGTAGGCGCCGGTTTCCACCAGCGTGAGATCGAACGGGCCGAAGCGCTCGCCGATGGCCTGGAAGCCGTCGAAATAGCCTGTGTCGCCGGTGAAGAAGATGCGGGTGTCCGCCGTCATCAGCACCCACGACGCCCACAGCGTGCGGTTGCCGTCCGACAGGCTGCGCCCCGAAAAATGCTGCGCCGGCGTGGCCACCAGGCGCAGCCCGCCGAGGGTCGTGCCCTGCCACCAGTCGAACTGCTGCACCTTGGCCGCCGGCACGCCCCAGGCGATGAGGCGGTCGCCCACGCCCAGCGGCGCGACGAAGTGCTCCACCTTGGGCGCGAGCTTCAGGATCGCCGCGTGGTCCAGGTGGTCGTAGTGGTCGTGCGAGAGGATCACGCCCGCGATGGGCGGCAGGTCTTCGATGGCCAGCGGCGGCGCATGAAAGCGCTTGGGGCCCAGGAACTGCACCGGCGAGGCGCGCTCGGAAAACACCGGGTCGGTGAGCCAGAACCGGCCGTCCAGCTTGAGCAGCAGGGTCGAATGCCCCAGCCGCCACAGACTGTCGTCCGGCGCCTGCAGCAGTGCGGCGGTGGTCAGGGGCTGGACGGCGATGGGCCGGTCCGGCACCGTGTCCGCGGGCTTGCCGAGGGCGAACCGCCACAGCACGCCGAGCGTCTTGAGCATGCCCAGGCGGTGCCGGGGCGCCGCATTGCGAAAGCGCCCGTCAACGAACTGGGGCGACGGGCCGTGCGGAGCGGCCGGCGATTCGGAACAGGAGGACATGCGGTAAGCCATGGCGATGAGAAAGTGAAATGGCCGGAGAACCCGGGCGGGCAGCGAGGGGGCAAGCAACCACCCCAAAAACTGCACTGCACAGTGTAGTGTTCGATCCAGAAAAGTAAACTGCCGAGTGTAAAATTTTGCCTATGACTGCCATCGCTCCGCCACCCTCCCGCCTGACCGACCGCAAGCGCCATGCCATCGTCCAGGCGGCGATCGGCGAGTTCCGCGAGCACGGCTTTGCCGGCACCAGCATGGACCGGGTGGCCGCCGCGGCCGCGGTCTCCAAGCGCACGGTCTACAACCATTTCCCCAGCAAGGACGACCTGTTCGCCGCCATCCTCGGGCAGCTGTGGGACCGCAGCCAGTCGCTGGCGGCCCCGGGGCACGATCCGCAGCGGCCCCTGCGCGCGCAGTTGCTGGAGCTGCTGGAGCGCAAGATGGCGCTGCTGGGCGATGCGGCGTTCATGGACCTGTCGCGCGTGGCCATGGCCGAGATGCTGCACACCCCGGCCCGCGCGCAGGCCATGGTGGCGCGCCTGGGCGAGAAGGAAGAAGGCGTTCCCGCGTGGATCCACGCGGCGCAGCAGGCCGGCCGCCTGCGTGGCGGGGTCGATCCGCAATACGCCGCGCACCAGCTGCAGGGCATGGTCAAGGCCTTCGCCTTCTGGCCGCAGCTGGCGCTGGGCCAGCCGCCGCTCACGCCGGCCCAGCAGCGACAGGTGCTGCACGACGCGGTGGACATGTTCCTGGGCTTCTACGCCGTGCCCGGGCCAGGCGCCGCCACGTGAGCGAACGGCGGCCGGCGGCCTACAGCAGCCCCCGGGCCGCCTGCATCACCCGCTGGGCGAGCCGCTCCAGCCGGGGCGGCTGCTGCGCCCAGCCGTGCCAGTACAGGGCCACGTCCGTCGCCGCATCGGGCAGCACGTCGATCAGCTCGCCGCGCGCGATGGCATCGCCGATCTGCAGCTCCGGCACCATGCCGTAGCCCAGCCCCAGCCGGATCGCCGCGACGAAGGGCTCCGATGCCGGCACGTAATGGCTCGGATAGGCGCTGGCCTGCAGCCCGAACGCATTGAGCAGCGCATTGGCCTGCAGCGGGTCCTTGCGGTTGAACACCACCGTGGGGGCCCGGCGCGCCGACGCCCGGGTGATGCCGCGCGGCCCGAACCATTGCGCGGCGAATGCGGGCGAGGCCACCAGCCGGTAGCGCATGCGGCCCAGTGGCTCGGCCGTGCAGCCGCGCATGGCATGCGGCTGGGCCGACACGCAGGCATGGGCCAGGCCGGCCTCCAGCAGCGCGTGGGTGTGCTCCTGGTCGTCCACCACCAGTTCGATGGCGATGCGCTCGCGCTGCAGCACGCCCGACAGCGCCGGCAGCAGCCAAGTGGCGAGCGAATCGGCATTGACCGCGAGCGTGACGGCGAAGAACGCATCCCCGTCCCCATCGCCGCCCGAGAGCCCCGCCAGCAGGTCGTGCTCCATGACGCGGGCGCGCTGCAGGTGCTGCAGCAGTTGCCGGCCCGCCCGGGTGGCGCGGCTGGGCCGCCCGCGCACGATGAGCGGCTGGCCGAGCCGCGTCTCCAGCGCGCGCACGCGCAGCGACACCGCCGAGGGCGTGATGTGCAGCGCGGCGGCGGCCTGCTCGAAACTGCCCGCCTCGGCCACGGCGAGAAACGCCTCGCATTGTTTGGAATCCAGTGCCATGGCGCCTTTGGGGTTGAAAGCTGAGGAATTCTCAGCCAAGTCGATATTTTCCCCATTCAGGATGGGATTCGGCCCCGGCCCCAGACAATTCAACGATGTGGTCTTCCATCACCCCTTTTCTGCATGGTTTCGGCGCCGGGGCCGGCCTGATCATCGCCATCGGTGCGCAGAACGCGCATGTGCTGCGCGTCGGCCTGCTCGGGCGGCATGTGGCCCTCACGGTGGGGACCTGCATCGCCATCGACGTGATCGCCATCGCCGCGGGCGTGGCCGGCATGGGCGCGCTGATCCAGGGCCAGCCGTGGCTGCTGGCGATCGCCCGCTGGGGCGGCGCGGCGTTCCTGGCCTGGTACGGCCTGGGGGCGCTGCGCCGCGCGTTGCGGCCCGATGGCGCCTTGGCCGCTGGCCTGGGCGCGCCGGGCGCGGGCCCCACGGCGCGGCAGGCGCTCGCGGCGGTGCTGGCCGTGTCGCTGCTCAACCCGCACATGTACCTGGACACCGTGGTGCTGCTGGGCGCGCTGGGCGGCCAGCAGCCGGCGGGCCAGCAGTTGCGCTTCACGCTGGGCGCCACCACGGCCTCCACCCTGTGGTTCCTCACGCTCGGGCTGGGCGCGCGGCGGCTGGCGCCATGGTTCGCCCGGCCGGTGGCCTGGCGCTGCCTGGACGCGGGCATCGCGGCGGTCATGTTCTCGATCGCGCTGTTCCTGGCCTTCACCCCCCTGCATTCCACCCCATGACTGCTCCACCCCTCTCCACCCGCAGCATCACGCTCGCCACCCTGCCCTCCCTCTACGCCGTCGCCCGGCTCGCGCCGCAGGCGGCCATTCCGCCGTGGGCCGATGGCGAGGGGTTCGTCTCGATCTCGCGCAGCGGCGAGGAACTGTCGATCACCTGCCTGCAGGCGCGCGTGCCGGACGGCGTGCAGGCCGACCGGGGCTGGGTGGCGTTCCGTTTCGTGGGGCCGTTCGGCTTCGGCGAGACGGGTATCGTCCTGTCGGTGATCCGCCCGCTGTCGGAGAACGGCATCGGCATCTTCGTGGTCTCCACCTTCGACGGCGACCACCTGCTGGTGTCGCAGGCGGACGGCGAACGCGCCTGCGCGCTGCTGGCCGCCGCGGGCCACCGGGTGGTGCCGGCGGCCGGCTGAAGGGGCACGGGCGGGCGGGGACCGAAGGCGGGCAGAATCGACCGGGTCGCCGGCTTGGGGCTTTCCGCCCTCCCGCAGCCGGCCCCTTCGCACTGGAGCCCGCATGACCATCGCATTGCCCAAGGACGTCCACCAGCAGGCCGTGGCCTCGATCGAGCGGTATTTCCGCGACAACATGGAAGAGAAGATCGGCAACATCGCCGCCAGCGGCCTGCTGGGCTTCTTTCTGGAGGAGATCGGACCCAGCGTCTACAACCAGGCCGTGGCCGACGTGCAGGAGCGCCTGCAGCAGCGCGTGGCCGAAGTCGATATCGAGGTGCACGAAGACGAATTCCGCTACTGGCAGAAGTTCGACCGCGCGGCAAAGAAAGGCCGGCCATGACCGCGCACCTGCGCCCCGCCCGACCCGCCGACGCCCCGGCCATCGCGGCCCTGCACACCGCCAGCTGGCGGTTCGCCTACCGGGGCGCCCTGTCCGAGCACTACCTCGCCACCGACGTGGAAGCCGACCGGCTGGCCCTCTGGACGCAGCGGCTTCAATCACCGCATCCGCCCGCTGGGCAGCACGTGATCGTGGCCGCTGAAGGCGACCGCCTGCTCGGATTCGTCTGCGCCTATCCGGGAGAAGACCCGGTGTGGGGCAGCCTGCTGGACAACATCCACGTGAGTGCGCAGGCGCACGGGTCGGGCATCGGCGCGCAGCTGCTCGCCGCCGTGGCGGACCACTGCGCCGCCGCCTGCGCCGAGGCGGGGCTGTACCTCTGGGTGCTGCAGAGCAACCTGCAGGCGCAGCGCTTCTATGCCGCCCACGGGGCCGCGAACGTGCATGCCGACCAGTGGGATGCGCCCGGCGGCACGCGGGTGCCCACGTTCCGCTTCGCCTGGCAGGCGGGCGCACTGCCCGTGTCCGGGCGGCCGAAGCCCCCACGCGGCGCGCCGGCCTGAGCCCGGCGGGATAATCGGCCCTCGCCCGCCTTCCGCCGCGCTTTGCTGCCCCCGCCTTTTTTGCGCGGCCGCCCTGCCCCACACCCATGTCCGCCTCGACCCCCCGCGTGCTGGCCGTCATCCCGCCGATGACGCAGCTGAACACGCCCTACCCCTCCAGCGCCTACCTGACGGGCTTTCTGCGCTCGCGCGGCGTCACCGCGTTCCAGGAAGACCTGGCGCTGGCCCTGGTGCTGCGCCTGCTCTCGCCCGAGGGCCTGCAGGCCGTGGCCGCGCGGGTGCAGGCCCTGCCCGAGGCGCGGCGCAGCCCGGCGGTCCAGTCCTTCGCCGCGCAGCAGGACCGCTACCTCGCCACGGTCGCGCCGGCCATCGCATTCCTGCAGGGGCGCGACTCGACGCTCGCGCACCGCATCGCCGGGCGCCACTACCTGCCCGAGGGCCCGCGCTTCGCCTCGCTCGACGTCTATGTGGACGACGAGGGCGGCGATCCGCTGGGCTGGGCCTTCGGCGCCCTGGGCCTGCACGACAAGGCCAAGCACATCGCCACGCTGTACCTGAACGACCTGGCCGACGTATTGCGCGATGCGGTGGACGAGCGCTTCGAGTTCGTGCGCTATGCCGAGTCGCTGGCCGGCAGCCAGCCCACCTTCGATCCGCTGGCCGACGCGCTGGCCGCGCCGCCCACGCTGGTGGACGAGATGCTCGAGGCGCTCACGCACGAGGCCATCGCGCGCCACACGCCCGACGTGGTGCTGCTGTCCGTGCCCTTTCCCGGCTCGGTGTACGCGGCCTTTCGCATCGCGCAGGCCATCAAGGCGCGCTACCCGCACATCGCCACGGTGCTGGGCGGCGGCTTCGTGAACACCGAACTGCGCGAACTGGCCGAGCCCCGCGTGTTCGACCATTTCGACTACGTCACGCTGGACGCGGGCGAGCGCCCGCTGCTCGCGCTGCTGGAGCACGTGCAGGGCCAGCGCGGCCGCCAGCGCCTGGTGCGCACCTTCGTGCGGGGCGACGACGGCGCCGTGCAGTACGTGAACATGATGGAGGCCGACATCGCCTTCGCCGAGGTGGGCACGCCCACCTGGGACGGCCTGCCGCTGGACCGCTACCTCTCGCTGCTGGACATGCTCAACCCCATGCACCGGCTGTGGAGCGACGGGCGCTGGAACAAGCTCACCGTGGCCCACGGCTGCTACTGGAAGAAGTGCAGCTTCTGCGACGTGAGCCTGGACTACATCAGCCGCTACGAGGGCGCGAGCGCCGCCGTGCTGGCCGACCGCATCGAGCAGATCGTGCGCGAGACCGGGCAGACCGGCTTTCACTTCGTGGACGAGGCCGCTCCGCCGAAGGCCCTCAAGGCGCTGGCCACCGAGCTGATCGAACGCAACGCCGGCATCTCGTGGTGGGGCAACGTGCGGTTCGAGAAGACCTTCACGCCCGAGCTGGCCGAGCTGATGGCCGACTCCGGCTGCATCGCGATCTCGGGCGGGCTGGAGGTGGCCTCGGACCGGCTGCTGCAGCTCATGAAGAAGGGCGTGTCGGTGGACCAGGTGGCGCGCGTGACGCGGGCCTTCACCGATGCCGGCATCCTCGTGCACGCTTACCTGATGTACGGTTTTCCGACCCAGACAGTGCAGGACACCGTGGATGCGCTCGAATACGTGCGACAGCTGTTCGCCAACGGCTGCATCCAGAGCGGGTTCTTCCACCGCTTCGCCTGCACCGTGCACTCGCCCGTGGGTAAGAACCCCGGGGAGTACGGCGTCACGCTCGCGCCGCTGCCGCCGGGCGGCTTCGCCAAGAACGACGTGGCCTTCATCGACCCCACGGGCGTGGACCATGACGCGCTGGGCGGCGCGCTGAAGAAGGCGATCTACAACTACATGCACGGCATCGGGCTGGACGAGGACGTGCGCGCCTGGTTCCCGTTCAAGGTGCCCAAGACCACCGTGGCGCGGCACCGCATCGAGCGGGCGCTCGCCAGCCGCGCGCACTGAAGCTCGATCGCCGCAGCGGCTGGGGGCGCCTGCGTACACTACGCCGGTCCCGGCTTCCCCTCCCACCGCCCCATGCACTTACCCCGGCTGCGCCCTGTCTTGTCCCTGTGCCCCACGGCGCGCCCGAGGCTGCACGCCTGGGGCCTTGCGGCCCTGCTGGCGACCCTGGCGCCCGGCGCCTGGGCCGACGCGGGCCGCCAGGGCACCGCGCCGCAACCGCAGCCCGTGGCGGCCGACCCGGCCTTCTCGACGCCAGCCACCGAACACATCGCCAGCCCGGCCATGCTCCGCGCGTTCCTGACGGAGCTGCGGCAGACGCGGCGGCCCCAGTCGTTTTGCTTCGTGCAGCAGGCGTTTCCGCCGTCCAAGGCCGATCCGGAAGGCTTTGCGCTGGTGTGGATGGTCTGGACCACCGGATCACACATCTACCGGCTGCGGGTGCCGCCAGGGGCCCCGAACCCCGCACAGGACGACGACCCGGCCGAGCGCGGCGCGGCACTGGCGAATGGCAAATCGGTGAACCTGCGGACCGACGTGGTGCCCACCGACGAGGCCGTGGGTTCCAGCACCTTCCTCGTGAGCCGCCCCTGGGTGGAGCGCATCCAGGGCCAGTGCCGGCGCATCGGCACCGCGGTGCGCGTGCCGGCGTTCCGCCCGCCGCCGCCATGACGCCGCACTGAGGCCGCCCTGGGCGCCTTCCAGGCGTCTCGGCCCTGCCCCGTTCCCTCTTCCCTTTTCTCGTCCCTCTTGCCACTCGCGGCGCATTCCGTGTGGAGGCCCGAGGCACCTGCCTGCGGGCCTGCCGCAGCCCCTTTTTTCCTTTATTTCTCTCTCTTCCGATCCGAGCCCTTTGCCATGCCCAATGCCCTCCTGAAGTTCGCCTACAACGACCCGGTGCCCAGCGTATTGACCCTGGTGGTGGGCAACAAGCTGCGCGTCAAGCTCGAGGCCATCGACAAGCGCCAGAAGCTCGTCGCCGTGAGCGACATCCCCAACCTGCTGGAGGTGAGCAGCACCCACAACAGCCGCGCCGACTCGTGGGCCTTCGTGGTCACGGCCCTGCGCGAGGGCAATGCCAAGCTGGCCATCCAGGTGCAGCAGGGCGCGGGCGCGCCGCTGCTGACGATCACCCCGCCGCTGGTCAGCATCACGATCCGAAAGCCGGTGTCGCTGCCCGATGCCGCCTCCGAGGCCGGCATGCTGATGCGCCTGTTCCTGGCCGAGGCCCCGGCGCCACAGACGTGGCGCGACACCGGCGTGAAGGACATCGAGGACGCCAAGCAGGGCATGCGCATGATGCGGCGCGTGCTCCACAACCGGCTCGCTTCGGGCAAGCCGCAGGACTTCGGCGCTCCCAATGCGCGCAGCCTGACGGACATCGTGCGCGCCAGCGCCCATGGCGTGCAGTTCAAGGGATTCGACCAGTATCCCCGGCTGGGCGGGGGCCAGGAAAAGGTGATCAACGGGGTGCTGGCACTCGTCAACGACGCCACCAACCTGCGCTGGAACACCCAGTACACGGCCTTCTACAACGCAGCGCTCGAGGTGGCGACGGAGGGCCTTGCGCCCGACCCCAGCCCGACCGGGCTCTTCGGCTGGCGCACCGCCGGCTCGGGGGCGCCGTCGCGCGAGTTCAGCGAGTTCAAGACCTCGGGCGGCAACACGTTCTTCACGCACGCCACCCAGCGGGTCCGCCCCTGAAACAAGGGCGCGCGGGGCGCGGGCCCTTCAGCGCTCGATCATCTCCCGCACCTTGGCGGCCAGCGCGCCCACGTCGAAGGGCTTGGTGATCACCTCCATGCCGTATTCCAGCAGGCCGTTGCCCACGGCCGCATTCTCGGCGTAGCCGGTGATGAACAGCACCTTGAGGCCGGGGCGCGTCACCCGGGCGGCATCGGCCACCTGGCGGCCGTTCAGGCCGCCGGGCAGCCCCACGTCGGTGAGCAGCAGGTCCACGCGGCGCCCGGACTGCAACACGTGCAGGCCGGCCGGTCCGTCGCCCACCGAGACGACCCGGTAGCCCAGGTTTTCCAGCTCTTCGGCAATGAGCCCGCGGATGATGGACTCGTCCTCGATGACCAGCACCACCTCGCCCTCGCCGCGGTGGCCGTCGATGGCCGGCAACTCGGGCACCTCGGCATCGGCGTCGCCCAGGTAGCGCGGCAGGTACAGGCACATGGTGGTGCCCTCGCCGGGCACCGAATAGATGCGCACCTGCCCGCCCGACTGGCGCACGAAGCCGTACACCATCGACAGGCCCAGGCCCGTGCCCTGCCCCATGGGCTTGGTGGTGAAGAAGGGGTCGAACGCGCGCGCGGCCACATCGGGCGCCATGCCCGCGCCGGTATCGGTCACGCACACCGAGATGTACTGGCCCGGCGCCAGCTCGCGTTCGGTGGCGGCGCGGTCGTCCAGCCACTTGTTGGCGGTCTCGATGGTCAGCCGCCCGCCGTGGGGCGACATGGCGTCGCGCGCGTTGATGCACAGGTTGAGCACCGCGTTCTCCAGCTGCGACGGATCGACCCGGGTGAGCCACAGCCCCCCCGCGCCGACGACCTCCACCTCCACGCCCGGGCCCACCGTGCGGCGCACCATCTCCTCGATGCTGCCGATGAGCCGGTTGACGTCCACCGGCTTGGGATCCAGCGTCTGGCGGCGCGAGAAGGCCAGCAGGCGCTGGGTGAGGGACGCGGCGCGGCGCACCGAGGCCTGTGCCATGCCGATGTAGCGCTCGGCGTTGTCGAACTTCTGCAGCGCGATGCGCTTTTCCAGCACCTGCAGGCTGGCGCTCATGGCGCCCAGCAGGTTGTTGAAGTCGTGCGCGATGCCGCCGGTCAGCTGGCCGATGGCCTCCATCTTCTGCGCCTGGCGGTACTTGGCCTCGACCTCTATCAGCTCGTGCGTGCGCTGCGCCACCGCCTGCTCCAGCGACTCGTTGACCTCGCGCAGCTGGGCCTCGGTGCGTGCGCGCTCGGCGGCGGTGCGCGTGCGGGCGGCCACCTCGCGCATGAAGGCGATCTCCTCGCCCGTCCACTCGCGCACGTGCTCGTGGTGGGCGAACAGCATGGCCACCAGCTGGCCGTGCTCCACCACCGGCATGTTCATGAAGGCGCGGGCGCACAGGCCCTCCAGCGCCGGGGCCCGATCGCGGGTGCGGGCGTCGCCGCGCACGTCGGCCACGCACACGGATTCGTCGCGCGCCAGGTCGTCCAGGAAGCCGCCGAAATCGGGCAGGTGCAGCACCGGCGCGAGCGGATCGCAGCCGGGCGCCATCCAGTCGTGGTGCACGTGCACGGCCTGCGCGGCGGCATCCACCGCGCCATAGCCCGCGCGGCTGACCTTCAGGGTGCGGCCCAGGGTTTCGGCCGCGGCCAGGCAGACGGCGTCCACGCTGTCCAGCGACCGCAGCTGGTCGGAAAACCGTGCCAGCGCCTCGCGCCGCGCCTCGGCCGCCATGCGCTCGGTGATGTCCACGCCCTCCACGAAAATGCCGGTCACCGCGCCCGCGGCATCGCGGATCGGCTGGAAGACGAAGTCCACGTACAGCTCGTGCACCGGCCCGCCCTGCTCGGCCTGGCGGACGTAGCGGGCGGCATGCGCCGTCAGGGCTTCTCCGCTGCCATAGACCCGGTCCAGCAGCTCGACGTAGCCCTGCGTGGTCGCATCCGGAAGCGCCTGCGCCACGGTCAGGCCCAGCAGCGGCCGATCACCCACGAGCCGCAGGTAACCGGGGTTGGCCAGCACGATGCGGTGCTCGGGGCCCTCCAGCATGGCCATGAAGCTGGGCGACTGCTCGAACAGATGGGCGAAGCGTTCGCGCTCGCCCTTGAGCTGGCGCTCGGCCTGGACCTTGGCGGTGGTGTCCACCACCAGCGCGAGCACGCCCGCGGGGCGTCCGCTCCCGTCGAGCAACGGCGAGTAGTCGAGGTTGATCCACACCGGCTCGGCACGCCCGTTGAGGTTCAGTACGAAGGGCTGGTCGCGGTAGCTCAGGGTACCGCCGGCCAGGACGGTCTTCACGACGTGGCGGTTGAACTGCTCCGCCTCGGGCCAGGCATCGCCGATGTTGCAGCCCAGGAGCTGCGGATGGCGCTGGCCCGAGAAGGCCGCATAGGCGTCGTTGTAGAGCAGCACGCCGGACTCGCCCCACAGCGTGGCCATGGGCACGGCGGCGTGCAGCATGGTGGAGATGGCCCATTGCATGTGGACCGGCCAGGCGGCCAGGGGGCCGAGGGGCGTGGCGGCCCAGTCATGGCGGGCGATGCGTTGCGCCATCTCGCCGCCGGAGGCGAGGAACGAAGGGGGATGGGTGGGGATGCCGCTGGACATGGCACGGTTTCCTAGCGATCGAAAGCGACCCGCCCAACACCCGGCGGGGCCGGATTGCGACCCGTCATACGAAAGCTCCTTCTTGCTGTTTTGCTCCTGAATTCATAGCGATATGCCCTAGTATTTATTGCGGTGACCGGCATTTTCAATGGGGTTATCCATGCCGCACCGAAAAAAGAAGATCCAGCCCTGGTGGCGGGGTTCCGGGCGCGCTCAGTGGCGCGCAGCCGGGCGTTTGGGGGGCGGCACCTCCGGTTCGTCGCCACCGAAGATGCGGCGCAGGGTTTCACCGATGCGGGCGCCGATGGCCGTGCCGACGCCCGGCGCCACGGCCGTGCCCACGGCCGCCCCGGCCAGCGCGGCCGGCGGAAGGGTCAGCGTGGTGTCGTCCATGGTGCCGCCGAATTCGAGTGGAATGCCCACCACGCCATCCACCAGGTCCACGGCCACGTGGCCGCTCACCCGCCGGTTCTGCAGCACCGCGTCGCCCGTGGCCGTGAGCACGCCGGAGGTCGCCTTGAGGTCGCTGTAGCGCACGATGGTGCCGCCGCGGTCCGCCTCGGTGCGCACCACGCCTTCCAGGCTGTCGAGCTGCGTGGTGCCGCCGCGCTGGGTGCCCACGGTCTTCACGGCCCGCTCCAGGTCGAAGGTGAGCAGGCGGGCGCGAGCCACGGTGAAACGGGTGCGGGTGTGCAGGGCCTGCACCGCCTCGGCCGGGTCGGCGCCTTCGGCGATCAGGTCGGTGTGGCCGCTGGCCTTGCCGGCCACCACGGCGCGGCGCTCGAAGGCGGCCATGACGCCCTCCACATCGACGCCGGTGAAGTCGATGGCGCCCGTGACGCGGTAGCGGCCGTTGATCTCCTGCAGGCGCAGGGTGCCCTGCTCGGTGCGCCCGCCGGCGGACACGTCGGCCCGCCAGCGGTCCTCAGTGCCCTCGCGTGCGAGGGCCATGCGCGTGGGCACGGGTGCGCCGGTGCGCTCCAGCCAGGCCTGGCGGGGCCGCCATGCGGTGTCGAATTCGGCGCTGCCGGCATAGACGAGCGTGCGGCCGTTGCGGCCGATCCAGCGCACGCCCTGCCAGTCGGCCCGCTCCACCGGGACGGGGGCCAGGGTGAACGGCAGGGAGGATTCGGCGCCATCATCGGTGGGCCGCACCTGGAACTCCGAGAGCGAGGCCTGGGGAATGGTGGCGTTCTCCAGCTGCAGGTCGGTCAGCGCCAGGCGCCGGTGCAGCAGGTCGCCCCAGCGCACGCCGGCCGACAGGCGCTCGGCGCTCAAGGGGGCCTCCTGTTCGGTGCGCACGTCGCGCAGCTCCACGCGCGGCGAAGGAAACAGCGACCAGTGCAACTGACCGACCTTGACCGGCACGCCCAGCCGCTCGGTCGCGGCATCGCCCGCGCGGCGGGCCAGCTCGGCCTCGGACGGCCACCAGATCGCCAGGGCGCCCGCGCACGCCATCGCCACGGCAGTGGCGCCCAGGGCAATCCAGCGGAAGCGGTGGCGCGGCATGTGCGTCAGAAAGGTTCGAGAGGGTATGAAGAGCCCAGGCGGGGGGGGCGGGACGGTGCTGCGGTACCGAAGGGCTACGTTATCGCAGGGGCCGGCTGCGGCAGGTCGGCTCTGTCCTACGTGGCTGTGGGCCCAGGGGCCGAAACGCGGTACCCGGTCCTCGGCAGGACGGCGGGCATTGACCCTAAACTCGCCCACGCGCCACCGGCCGTTCCCCCATCCAGATGGCACCCGCACGCCGCGGTGCCCATACCCTTTCAGGAGACCTTCCCGTGACTTCCCCCTACTTTCCCCGCTGGCGGGTGACCACCGCCGCCCAGGGCGCCGTCGTCGCCCCCGACGAACGCCTGCCCTGGGGGCAGACGGCCGTGATGGGCGTGCAGCACGTGATCGCGATGTTCGGCGCCACGGTGCTCGCGCCCATCCTGATGGGGTTCGATCCCAACGTGGCCATCCTGATGAGCGGGCTGGGCACGCTGATCTTCTTTCTCATCACCGGCGGGCGGGTGCCGAGCTACCTGGGCTCCAGCTTCGCCTTCATCGGCGTGGTCGTGGCCGCATCGGGCTACGCCGGCCAGGGCCCCAACGCCAACATGGCCGTGGCGCTGGGCGGCATCGTCGCGTGCGGCCTGGTCTACACCCTGATCGGCGCGCTGGTGCAGGCCGTCGGCACCGGCTGGATCGAGCGTTTCATGCCCCCCGTGGTGACCGGTGCGGTGGTGGCGGTGATCGGGCTGAACCTGGCCGGCATTCCCATCAAGAACATGGCGGCCAACAACTTCGAGAGCTGGATGCAGGCGGTCACCTTCGTGTGCGTGGGCCTGGTGGCCGTGCTCACGCGGGGCATGGCGCAGCGCCTGCTGATCCTGCTGGGGCTGATCGCCGCCAGCGGGGTGTACGCGGTGTTCACCAACCTGCTGGGATGGGGCAAGCCGATCGACCTGTCGGCCCTGGCCTCCGCGCCCTGGCTGGGCCTGCCGCACTTCACGGCGCCGGTGTTCAGCGGCCCGGCCATGCTGCTGATCGCGCCCGTGGCCGTCATCCTGGTGGCCGAGAACCTGGGCCACATCAAGGCCGTGACGGCCATGACGGGCCAGAACCTGGACCGCTACATGGGCCGCGCCTTCATCGGCGACGGCATCGCCACCATGGTGAGCGGCAGCGCGGGCGGCACGGGCGTGACCACCTATGCCGAGAACATCGGCGTGATGGCCGCCACCAAGATCTACTCCACCGCCGTGTTCCTGGTGGCGGGGCTGATCGCGCTGCTGCTGGGCTTCAGCCCGAAGTTCGGCGCGCTGATCCAGGCGATTCCGCTGCCGGTGATGGGCGGCGTCTCCATCGTCGTGTTCGGCCTCATCGCCGTGGCCGGCGCCAAGATCTGGGTGGACAACCGGGTGGACTTCTCGGACAACAAGAACCTCATCGTGGCGGCCATCACGCTCATCATCGGCACGGGGGACTTCACGCTGAAATTCGGCGACTTCGCGCTGGGCGGCATCGGCACCGCCACCTTCGGCGCCATCGGCCTCTACGCGCTGCTGAACCGCCGGCGCTGACCCCTGCCGCAGCGGGCGCCGGGCCGCCGGTGCGGCCTCAGCGCCGCACCAGCGTCCAGACCAGTTCCAGCCCCGCGGCCAGCAGATCGAAGCCTTCGCCCGCGCCGGTCAGCCGTTCCCGCTCCATCTCGCGCCGCTCGCGCGAACGCACGCGCTCCAGGGCCACCAGCGCATCGGCCACGTCGGAGGGCCCGGGCGCGGCGGCAGCCGGTGCGGCCCGCGCCGCGCTGGCGTGGCGGTCCAATGCCCGGTCCACGGCCTGCGGGTCCAGCAGCGACAGGGCTGAGCGGCAATAGGGGCAGGCGTGGTCGTTGCGGATGTCCACCGTGCCGCCGCAACTGGTGCACTGGATGGTGCCTACGCGCTCGGCCAGCGCGTCGATCTCCGCCACCGACAGGTGCCGCACGAACCCCTTTTCCACCATGAGCGAGCCGAAGGTGCTGAACCGGCCGTGCCCCGCGGGGCAGCGGAAGGTCTTGTACCGCCCGCCCTTGACCACGTCGAAGCCGGGCTCCAGCGCGCGCGGGCAGTGCGGGCATTGCAGCCGCTGGGCCACCGGGTGGCGCGCATCCCCGCGGTGCTGGTGCAACAGCTCGAACAGCGCCACCACCCCGACCGGGGCCAGGCGCGTGTTCTCCCGCGGGTCGAACCACAGGCCCTGGCAGGCAAAACACAGGTCCAGCTCGATGGTCTCGCTGCCGTGCGAGCGGAAGCGATGGGACTCGGCGGGCTGCCGGCAGGAGGGGCAAAGGGACGTCGTGGACATGGGTGGCATCGATCGTACCGCCGGTCGCCGCGGGTGCATTCCAAAGTGACCGGGACCGCTTTGGCGCTCGGGTAAACCCTGAGGCATGACACCGGCGGCTGCTAAGATTTCGCGCAGCCTTTGCGGCCCCTTGTGGCCGCCCCTCCTTGCGCAGAAAGCCCCTTCCATGACCCCACCCAGCCGCGTTCTCAACCCCCTGCTGCGCGAACGCACCCTGTCGGCCGAACAGGCCGCCGAGCTGATTCCCGACGGCGCGCGCGTGGGCATGAGCGGCTTCACCGGCGCGGGCTATCCCAAGGCCGTGCCGGCGGCGCTGGCCCGCCGCATCGAAGGGCTGCACGCGGCCGGCGAGGCCTTTCGCATCGGGCTGTGGACGGGGGCCTCCACCGCGCCGGAGCTGGACGGCGCGCTGGCCAAGGTGGGGGGCATCAGCATGCGCATGCCCTACCAGTCCGACCCCACCTGCCGCCAGCAGATCAATGCCGGCCAGATGCAGTACGTGGACGCCCACCTGTCGCACGTGGCGCCCTACGTGTGGTTCGGCTTGTGGGGCAAGCTGGACGTGGCGGTGATCGAGGTGGCCGGCGTGCTGCCCGACGGCCGGCTGATCCCCTCGTCGTCGGTGGGCAACAACAAGACCTGGCTGGACCAGGCGGACCGCATCATCCTGGAGGTCAACAGCTGGCAGCCCGAGGGCCTGGAGGGCATGCACGACATCTACTACGGCACCGACCTGCCGCCCAACCGCGTGCCGATCCCGCTGGTGCGCCCGGCCGACCGCATCGGCGAGCCCTACCTGCGCTGCGACCCGGCCAAGGTGGTCGCCGTGGTGGCCACGCACGCACCGGACCGCAACTCGGCCTATGCCGCGCCGGACGACACCTCCCAGCGCATCGCCGGCCACATCATCGAGTTCCTGCAGCACGAGGTGGCGCGGGGCCGCCTGCCGCCCGGCCTGCTGCCGCTGCAGTCCGGCGTGGGCAACATCGCCAATGCCGTGCTGGCCGGCCTGAACGCCGGGCCGTTCGACCACATGACGGCCTACACCGAGGTGCTGCAGGACGGCATGCTGGACATGCTGCGCTCGGGCAAGCTCGACAGCGCCTCGGCCACGGCGCTGTCGCTCAGCCCGGCGGCCACCGAGGAATTCAACCGCCACATCGACTTCTACCGCGAGCGCATCGTTCTGCGCCCCCAGGAGATCAGCAACCACCCCGAGCTGATCCGCCGCCTGGGCCTGATCTCGATGAACGGCATGATCGAGGCCGATATCTACGGCAACGTGAACTCCACGCACGTGATGGGCTCGTCCATCATGAACGGCATCGGCGGCTCGGGCGACTATGCGCGCAACGCCTACCTGTCGATGTTCCTCACGCCGTCGCTGGCCAAGGGCGGCGCCATCTCGTGCATCGTGCCCATGGCCTCGCACGTGGACCATACCGAGCACGACGTGCAGGTGATCGTGACCGAGCAGGGCCTGGCCGACCTGCGCGGGCTCTCGCCCTCGCAGCGTTCGCGCGTGGTGATCGAGCGCTGCGCGCACCCGGACTTCCGCCCCGCGCTGCGCGACTACGTGGCCCGCGCCGAGGCCAGCGGCTGCGGCCGCCACACGCCCCACCTGCTGGGCGAGGCGCTGTCCTGGCACGAGCGCTACGTGCGCACGGGGACCATGCGCGCCTGAGCGACTCCTGCCGCGGCAAGGGCGCCGGATAATCCGGGCCACTTTCCCGGCCGCCCGCGGCGGGCGGGCCCCACCCACCAACGCAAGGAGTCCCCATGCCCATCTGGAAGCGCCCCATCGACCTGCCCACCGTGCAAGCCGGTAACGAAGGCACCGCCGTGTCCCACCTCGGCATCGAGTTCACCGAGATCGGCGAAGATTTCCTGCGCGCCCGCGTGCCCGTCGATGCGCGCACCAAGCAGCCCTTCGGGCTGCTGCACGGGGGCGTGAGCGTGGTGCTGGCCGAAACACTCGGCTCCGTGGGCGCGGTGTACGCCTCGCCCGAGGGCTGGCATGCCGTGGGCCTGGACATCAACGCCAACCACCTGCGCTCGGCCCGCAGCGGCTGGGTGACCGCCACCGCCAGGCCCGTGCACATCGGCCGCACCACGCAGGTATGGCAGATCGACATGGTCAACGACGAAGGCGAGCTGACCTGCGTGTCGCGCCTGACGATCGCCATGCTGGCGCCGCGCTGACCGCCGTGGCGGCGGATTTCAGGCCGGCGGCGGTGCCAGTCAGGCCGCGCCGGGCTCCGCACGCGCCATGCGCTCGCTCTTCCAGTACACATCGTCGCCGCCATCCAGGCGGTTGAGCACGCGCGCCAGCACGAACATCAGGTCCGACAGCCGGTTGAGGTAGCGCCGCGGCGCATCGCGCACCGGCTCGGCCGCGCCAAGCGCCACCACCGCGCGCTCGGCGCGGCGGGCGACGGTGCGGCACACATGGGCCTGCGCCGCGGCGCGCGTGCCGGCGGGGAGGATGAATTCGGCCAGCCGCGGCAGCGCCGCATTGTGGGTGGCCAGAGCCTCGTCGAGCTGCGCGAGCGCCTCGTCCTTGAGCAACTCGAAGCCGGGGATGGACAGCTCGCCGCCCAGATTGAACAGCTGGTGCTGCACGTCCGACAGCAGCGTGCGCACCTCGGCCGGCAACGGCTCGCACAGCAGCAGGCCGATGTGCGAATTGAGTTCGTCCACATCGCCCATGGCATGCGGGCGCGGGCTGTCCTTGGAGACGCGGGTGTTGTCGCCCAGGCCCGTGGTGCCGTCGTCTCCGGTGCGCGTGGCGATCTGTGTCAGTCGGTTGCCCATGGGCTGCTCCTTGTGCGTTGCAAGCCGCGCTGGAGGCGGCCGCGGGCATTGTGCGTTACAACCGGCAGGCAAATGTGTATCAGGGCAACAGCGGGCAAAATCACTGGCCGGGCACCGCAGGTTGCGGTGCAATGCAATCCTGTTCAACTTTCACGGAGCGTGAACCCATGGCAGCTCAGCAACGACGCACCCTTCCTTTCGACAGCCGCAGCGTGATGCTGTTCGCGGCGATCACCCTGGGAGGTGCCGCAGTGCATGCACAAACACCTTCCCCGACCCTCACCTCCCCGTCCAACCAACCTCCCCAGACCGCGTCGGGCACCTCCATGGGCCTGCATCCCGGCGCCAAGGGCGCCACCTTCGGCGGCTCGCAGCCGGCCGCACAAACTTCCAGCGCATTCGATCGCGTTGACAGCGACAAGAACGGACAACTGACCCTGGCAGAGGCCGCACGCCTGCCCGCCATCGGCAACCGTTTCAAGGAGCTCGACAAGGACCATAACGGTGCCCTGTCGCGCTCGGAATTCGAGGCCGGCGCTCACTCCTGACGCCGCCCGGAGCAACTACCACACGAACTCCACTCCACCCCGACGGGCCCGCATGCTGAGGAGGCATGCGGGCCTTGATGCGTGCGCGGGCACGGACGGCCCGCCGCCATGGGGGCCACCGGGGAAGGCAGCTCAATCCTTGAGCGAGGACAGGAACTGCCGCAGTTCCGGCGTCTGCGGGTTGCCGAACAGATCCTGCGGCGGGCCCATCTCGTGCACGCGGCCCTGGTGCATGAAGATCACGCGGTTGCTCACCTTGCGGGCGAAGGCCATTTCGTGCGTGACCATCAGCAGGGTCATGCCCTCGCGGGCCAGCGACTCCACGACGCGCAGCACCTCGCCCACCAGTTCGGGGTCGAGGGCCGAGGTGATCTCGTCGCACAGGAGCACGGCCGGCTCCATGGCCAACGCGCGGGCGATGGCCACGCGCTGCTGCTGCCCGCCCGACAGCTGGTCGGGCATGGCGTCGAATTTCTCACCCAGGCCCACGCGCTGCAGCAGCCGGGCCGCCTGTGCGGCCGCGTCCTTTTGCGAGCGCTGCTTGACCAGCGTGGGGGCCAGCATGACGTTGCGGCCCACCGAGAGGTGCGGAAAGAGATTGAAGTTCTGGAAGATCATGCCCACGCGCTGGCGCAGCTCGCGCATGGCCATGGCGCTGTCGTGCAGCAGCGGCTTGCCGTCCACCGTGAGCGCGCCGTCCTGGAAGGTTTCCAGGCCGTTGATGCAGCGCAGCAGCGTGCTCTTGCCCGAGCCGCTCTTGCCGATGATGGCGATCACCTCGCCGGGCTGCACCGTGAGGTCGATGCCCTTGAGCACCTCGTTGGTGCCGTAGGACTTGCGCAGCGCGGTGACCTGCACGATGGGGCGGCCCGGCGGTGCGGACACGGCAGGCGCCACGGCGGGCGCGTCGGCCAGGGTTTCAGCGGCGGCCATGGAACTTCCTTTCGAGGTGTTGCGCATACAGGCTCACGGGAAAGCACAGCGCGAAATAGACGAGCGCCACGCAGGCGAAGACGGCGAACGGCTTGAAGGTGGTGTTGGCGATCATTCCCCCGGCCTTGGTCAGCTCCACGAAGCCGATCACCGAGGCCAGCGCCGTGCCCTTGACCACCTGCACCAGAAAGCCCACCGTGGGCGCCGTGGCGATGCGCACGGCCTGCGGCAGGATCACGTGGCGCATCTGCTCGCCGAACGACAGGGCCAGGCTGCCCGAGGCCTCCCACTGGCCCTTGGGCACGGCGGCCACGCAGCCGCGCCAGATCTCCACCAGGAAGGCGCTGGTGTAGAGCGTGAGCGCCACGGCGGCCGAGGTCCAGGCCGACACGTTGAGCCCGAGCAGCGCCAGGCCGAAGTACGACAGGAACAGCTGCATCAGCAGCGGCGTGCCCTGGAAGACCTGCACGTAAACGCCCACGGCACGCTCGGCCACGCGGCCGCCGGTGAGCCGGGCCACGAGCAGCAGCCCGCCCACCAGGCCGCCGCCGACGAAGGCGATCAGCGAAAGCACGACGGTCCAGCGCGCGGCCAGCAGCAGGTTGCGCAGGATGTCCCAGAAGGTGAAGTCGACCATCTCGCGTTCCTAGAAAAATGCCCGGGCCATGGCTCAGCGGCCGAAGAGAAAGCGCGGGCCCACCCAGTGCAGCAGCCGGCGCAGCGCGATCGAGAGCACGAGGTAGATGCCCGTGGCCACGATGAACGATTCGAACGCGCGGAAGTTGCGGCTCTGGATCAGATTGGCGGCGTAGCTCAGGTCCTGCACCGAGATCTGGCTGCACACGGCCGAGCCCAGCATCACGATGACGATCTGGCTCACCATGGCCGGCCACACCTTCTTGAGCGCGGGCGGCAGCACCACGCGCGTGAAGACCTGCACCCGCGACAGCGCCAGGCTCACCGCCGCCTCGATCTGGCCGCGCGGCGTGGCCTGGATGCCGGCGCGGACGATCTCGGTCGAGTACGCGCCCAGGTTCATCACCATGGCAATGAACGAGGCCGCCTCGGGCGAGAGCTTCAGGCCCGCGGCGGGCAACCCGAAGAAGATGAAGAACAGCTGCACGATGAAGGGCGTGTTGCGGACCAGTTCCACATAGGCCGCCACGGGCCAGCGCAGCGCCGCCGGCCCCTGGGACCGTGCCCAGGCGCAGGCGATGCCCACCGCCATGCCCACCACGGTGGCCACGGCGGTGAGGGCCAGGGTCCAGGCCACGCCCGTGGCCAGCAGCGGCCACTGCGACAGCACGGCCATGAAGTCGAACTCGATGCGCATGGGCAGCCGATCAGGTCAACGGGTCAGGGGATGCGGGCGGCGCGAAGGGGCTCAGACCGGCAGGTCGCCGGCGGGGCGGCCCAGCCACTTCTTGGCCATGGTGTCCAGCTCGCCACTCTTCTTGGCGCCGGCGATGATTTCATTGACCTTGGCCATCAGCGCGGCCTCGCCCTTGGGCAGGCCGATGAAGCACGGGCTGTCCTTGAGCAGCAGCTTGTACTCGGCCTGCAGCTGCGGGTTCTTCTGCATCATGTTGCCCGCCACCGAGGCGCTGGTGGCCACGAACTGCGTCTGGCCGGCCACGAAGGCGGCGATGGTGGCGTTGTTGTCCTCGAAGCGCTTCACGTCGATGCTGGGCGGGGCGACCTTGGCGAGTTCCTGGTCTTCCATGGCGCCGCGCGTGACCGCCACGCTCTTGCCGGCCAGATCGCTCCAGGCCTTGGCGGTAAGAGACTTGGGCCCGAACACGGCCTGGTAGAAGGGTGCATAGGCCGAGGTGAAGTCGATGACCTTCTCGCGCTCGGGGTTCTTGCCCAGCGTGGAGATGACGAGGTCGGCCTTCTTGGTCTGCAGGTAGGCGATGCGGTTGGCGCTGGTGACGGCGACCAGTTCCACCTTCACGCCCAGCTTGGCGGCGATGAGCTCGGCCATGTCGATGTCCAGGCCCTGGGGCTTGAGGTCGGTGCCGACGAAACCGTAGGGCGGGTAGTCGGTGGGAATGGCGATCTTGATCGTCTTGGACTTCAGGATGTCGTCCAGCGCGGTCTGCGCCTGTGCGGGCGCCACGGCGCACACGAGGCCGGCGGCGGCCACGAGGCCCAGGGCCAGGCGGCGGGAGAGAAAGCGGGTGGCGAAGGTCATAGTAAGGCTCCTAGGTAGGTGGATGCGTCGCCTGGGGACGCGGCGGGGGAAGGGGAAGCGGAAGGGGCGGCCGGGCCACTGGCGGCGCCGGCGCGCACGGGCGCCAGCGCGCTGCGCAGGTGTTCGAGCGGATCGGCGCTGGCCTGCAGCCGCAGGGCGGACTGCACCGAGCCGATGTGCTCGGCCATCAGCGATTCGGCGCGGGCGATGTCGCCCGCCTCCAGCGCCTCGACGATGCGCACGTGGTCTTCGCACGATTGCGCCGCGTCGTGCGACGACTGGTACAGCATGGCGATGAGCGTGGTGCGCGCGGTGAAGTCGCGCAGCGTGTCGGCCAGCAGGCCGTTGCCCAGGCACTCGGCCAGGCACACATGGAAGTCGCCCAGCAGGAAGCTGCGCGCGCCCACGTCGCTGCCCGCCAGGGCCGCCTTCTCGCGCTGCAGGTGGGCGCGCAGCTTGCGCACCGCGGCCTTGTCCACCGTCTTCAGCTGGTGCAGCAGGCCCAGCTCGATGACGCGGCGCGCCTCGAAGGCCTCGCGCGCTTCGTCCTCGGAGGGCTCGATCACGTACCAGCCACGGCGCGCGCTGACGGTGACGATGCCGCGCGTGGACAGCCGCGTGAGCGCCTCGCGCACGATGGTGCGGCTGCAGTCGAACAGCATGGCGAGTTGCTGCTCCCCCAGGCGCGCGCCGGGGGCGAGCTTCTGGGCCATCACGGCTTCGATGATGCGGTTGCTGATTTCGGTGGCACTGGTCATTGCCACGGAACCACGCAGGTTCCGTGCCAACTGGTATACAAGCCAGATGCACCAGTTTGGCGACTGGCGGGCCGCCCCGGATCCGGTCAGTTCAAAGCACGCCGTCCCACGCGTCCAGCGTGGCGGAGGCCGGCGCCGGGCCGCACCAGCCCAGGTCGTCGAAGAACTGCATCCAGGGCGTTCCGGGGCCGTGCTCCGGCCAGCCGGGGTCGCCCTGCACCACGAAGTCCGCCCACGCACCGTGCATGGCATCGGCCAGCGGCTGCGGCGGGGCATCGCCGGTCAACTCGCGCCCGGTGGACGTGGCCAGGCGGTCGAAGACGAACGGCAGGTCCACCCCGTGCGCGGCGCCCAGTTGCCCGCCGCACTGCGGCGAGCGCCATTCCAGCTCGTACCGGTGCACCGGCAGCCGGTTCGCGACGGCCAGGGCCGCGATGCGGCGCGCCGGCACGCGGTAGTAGTAGTCGGACTGCATGGCGCACAGCATCTCGCCCGCATGGGCGCCGCCCTCGCACGCGGGCAGCGCCGCATACGCCGCACGCGCCGCGGGTGGCAGGCCCGTGTCCCGCATGAAGGCCGTGACCTGTTCATCGGTCACGCGGTCGATGGCGCCGCCGGGCACGTGGTACAGGCGCATCTCCTCGGCATTGCTGCCCACCAGCACCTGCAGCGGCGGCCGCGACGGATCGGACCATTGGCGCTGCAGCGCTGCCAGCGGCGCCTGGGCGAGCACCTGACCGTCGATCACCGGACGCAGCGGGAACACGTTGCGGCGGCTGATGCCGTGCTGGTCGCGCAGGGCCGCGTCCTCGGCCAGCCGGTGCACGGCGAACAGCACGTCCGCCGGCGGCGCCGCGCCCAGCGCCGCGAGCGTGGGGGCCACGCCCAGCAGCTGCGCCACGGCAGTGCGCACCACGGTGGCCTCTTCGACGGTCTGGCAGGCCACGCTCGGGCTTTGCAGGATGGCGCGCTGGAACAGGCCCTGCGCCGCCGGCATGCCCATCAGGCAGGCGATGGCGCCCGCGCCCGCCGACTGGCCGAACACCGTCACGCGCCCGGCATCCCCGCCGAAGGCCTCGATGTGCTCCCGCACCCAGCGCAGCGCGGCCAGCAGGTCGAGCAGGCCCCGGTTGGCAGGCGCCTCGCCACCGAAGTGCATGAAGCCGTCCACGCCCAGCCGGTATTGCAGCGACACGAACACGATGCCCTTGCGAGCGAACGACGCGCCGTCGTACAGCGGGTCGCTCGCACCGCCGCGCAGAAAGCCGCCGCCGGGAATCCACACCATCACCGGCAGGTTCGCACCCGCGCGGGGCTCGGGGGTCCACACGTTCACCGCCAGGCAGTCCGGGCCGCCCAGCGGGCGGGCCCGGGCACCGCCGCCGCGCGGCCACTGGGGCGGCACCGGCGCGAAAGCCATCGCCTCGCGCAGGCCCGACCAGGCGGGCGCGGGCTGGGGGGCTAGAAAGCGCAGTGCGCCTTGCGGGGCCTGCGCATAGGGCACGCCGCGGAACACGGCGACGCCATGGTCAAGGCGCCCCTGCAGCCCACCTCCGTGGGAAAGGTGCACGCACGGCACGGTATCCAGAGTCATTCAGTGGCCAATCCCAGTTTGTCGATCAACGGTTTCCAGACCGAAGTATCGCGTGCCGCCCAGGTGCGCGCATCCCCCGGGACGGACGCGGCCAGCGTCACGTTCATGGCCTCCATCCGCGCGCGGTAGGACGCATCGCCGCTGCGGCATTTTTCGGTCGCGGCGTTCAGCGTGCCCAGCAGCGCGGGCGGCGTGCCGGCCCGGGCCACCACGGCGATCCACGCGGTGCGGGCCAGGTCCTTGGCGGCCGGCAGGGCCTCGCCGATCGAGGGCACATCCGGCAGCAGGGGCGAGCGCTGCGGCGCGAACACCGCCAGCGGCACGAGCTTGCCCGACCTGGCATGCGGCGCGGCCGTGCCGATGACCAGCGTCATCGCCTGGATCTGCTGGCCCACGAGGGCGGTGAGGCCAGCGCCCTCGCCCACGAAGGGCACGTGCGTGCCGGACAGGCCCATGCGGTCGAGCAGCGCCGACGTCAGCAGGTGCGCCGGGCTGCCCTTGCCGGGCGAGCCGAAATCGAGCCCGCCCGGGTGGGCCCTGGCCTGGTCCGCCAACTGCGCCAGCCGCGTGATGCCCAGCCCCGCCGGCACGGCCAGCACCAGCGGCGTGCTGCCCAGCACCGCCACGCTGTCGAAGTCGTGCAGCGGGTCATAGGGCGGCTGCCGGTAGACGTAGGGCGTGATGGTCATCTGCGACATGCCGATGGTCATCAGCGTGTAGCCATCGGCCGGCTGGGACTTGAGCGCATTGACCGCCAGGATGCCGTTGGCCCCCGGCTTGTTCTGCACCACCACGGGCTGGCCCATCTCGCGCGCGGCGCAGTCGGCCCAGGCGCGCGTCATC
Organism: Acidovorax sp. BLS4; assembly: GCF_032929295.1. Classification (NCBI taxonomy): domain Bacteria; kingdom Pseudomonadati; phylum Pseudomonadota; class Betaproteobacteria; order Burkholderiales; family Comamonadaceae; genus Acidovorax; species Acidovorax sp. BLS4. The sequence continues at coordinate 767,391 of NZ_CP136797.1, read as the reverse complement.
GCATCGGACGCGCTGCCCGGCGGCTGCTGGGCGATGAGCTGGATCGGCTTGGCGGGGTAGGCCGCGGGCTGGGCGCCGGCCGCGAAAGCCAGCGACGCGAACGCGGCGCCGGCCAGGGCGCGCCGTGCGCCCGTGCAAGGGGGGTTCATGGTGTGTCTCCTGTTGTCGTGATGGATGCCGGGTGCCCTGGGGTGCGAACGTGCCCGGGCCAGGGCACGGCGCCGGTCATGCCGCGCGCGGGGGCTTGGCGCGGGGTCGGGGTTTCGATGCCGGAGCGCCCGCGCGGGCCAGGCCGTCGCAGCGCTGCGCGATGAGCGTGGCCAGGCAATCGAGCTGCGCATGGGCGGCTTCGTCGGCGGGGCGGAACATCTCCAGCAGGCCCAGGCCGCGCAGGGTGGAGAACACCAGCCCCACGAACCCTTCGCGCTCCGGGTCGCCTGCCAGTTCGGGAAACGCCTCGAAGAACCCCGTGTGCATGCGCGCATTGAGGTCCTGGCGCAGCGCGGCGATGTGCGCCACCACCTCGGGCTGGTTGCGGCTGCCCAGGTAGATGTTCCACGCCGCCATGAAGCGCGGCTGGGCATAGACGATGTGCCACGCGGACCGCACGAAATGCCGGGCGCGCTCCAGCGCCGGCAGCGATGCGGCGGGCCACAGCAGGCCCTCGCGGTCCTGCGCCGCGATCAGCTCGGCGAGCACGCGCATCATCAGCGCGGCCTTCGACTCGAAGTGGTGCTGCACCGCCCCCGACGTCATTCCCGCCGTGCGGGCCAGCTCGTGGATCGACATGGCCTCGAAGCTGCGCGACTGGATGACCTCGATGGCCGTGGCGATCAGGCGCTGCTGCGTGGCGGCGCTGCGCTCGGCATGGGTGCGGCGGGGCGTGCGGTGGATCATCGGCGGCAAACGTTATACATTTCGAACGTAATGTAAATACGCGGCAGCGAGACCGTCAATCCCGGGCAATCCCCTGCCTGCGACGGGCTGCCTACAATGAAAAAGCCGCACCCATTCCAGCCTGGAGACACGCCATGAACGCCCCCGCCGCCGCCAAGCACCTGCTTCCCGAAATCCACCTGCGCCCCGTTCCGCAGGCACTGCTCGACGCACTGGCCGCCCGCTTCGGCGCGCAGTGCTCCACGGCCCAGGCGGTGCGTGAACAGCACGGTCGCGACGAGGGCTCGCTCAAGGCGCCGCCCCCCTCGGCCGTGGTGTTCGCCGAAACCACGCAGGACGTGGCCGACGCCGTGAAGCTCGCCGCGCAGCACGACGTGCCGGTGATTCCGTACGGCGCGGGCTCCTCGCTCGAAGGCCACCTGCTGGCCGTGCAGGGCGGCATCAGCATCGACGTGAACCGCATGAACCGCGTGCTCAGCGTCGATGCCGACGACCTCACCGTGACCGTGCAGCCCGGCATCACGCGCAAGCAGCTCAACGATGCCATCAAGGACACGGGCCTGTTCTTTCCCATCGACCCCGGCGCGGACGCCAGCATCGGCGGCATGTGCGCCACCCGCGCCAGCGGCACCAACGCCGTGCGCTACGGCACCATGCGCGAGAACGTGCTGGCCCTCGAAGTGGTCACGGCCGGCGGCGAGGCCATCCGCACCGGCACACGCGCCAAGAAGAGCGCGGCGGGCTACGATCTCACCCGCCTCCTGGTGGGCAGCGAAGGCACGCTGGGCGTGATCACCGAGGTCACCGTGCGCCTGTACCCGCTGCCCGAGGCCGTGTCGGCCGCCATCTGCTCATTCCCGAGCATCGAGGCCGCCGTGCGCACCACCATCCAGACCATCCAGCTGGGCGTGCCGATCGCGCGCGTGGAGCTGATCGACGCGCACACCGTGCGCATGGTCAACGCCCACAGCAAGCTGGGCCTGCGCGAGGAGCCCATGCTGCTCATGGAATTCCACGGCTCGCCGGCCGGCGTGAAGGAGCAGGCCGAGGTGGTGCAGGAGATCGCGGCCGAGTTCGGCGGCAACGCGTTCGAATGGGCCACCACCCCCGAGGAACGCACCCGCCTGTGGACCGCGCGGCACAACGCCTATTTCGCCGCGGTGCAAAGCCGCCCTGGCTGCCGCGCCATCAGCACCGACACCTGCGTGCCCATCAGCCGCCTGGCCGACTGCCTGCTCGACTCGGTGACCGAGGCCGACGCGAGCGGCATCCCCTACTTCCTCGTCGGCCACGTGGGCGACGGCAACTTCCACTTCGGCTACCTGATCGACCCCGAAAGCGCCGAAGAGCGCCTGAAGGCCGAGGACCTGAACCACCAGCTCGTCGCCCGCGCCCTGCGCCTGGGCGGCACTTGCACGGGCGAGCACGGCGTGGGCCTGCACAAGATGGGCTTCCTGCTGGACGAGACCGGCGCGGGCGCGGTGGACATGATGCGGGCCATCAAGCGCGCGCTGGACCCGAAGAACATCCTGAACCCGGGCAAGATCTTCGCGCTGTGACGCGGGCGGCCGAAGGCCGGCCCCTTGCAGCGATTCAAACATGGCACGTTCTCCGGACGGAACCCACCGGGCGGCGCTGCGCTTCGAAGGCGAGATCCGGTTCGGCCCGGAGTACTTTCGCCTGTCGATCGACGGCCGCGGCATCCCGCACCGGATCTTCGGCCAGTCCCTCCAATGGTCGCCCGACTCGCGCTTTCTGGCCGCGCAGGAATGGCTGACCACCGACTACGCCGCAGGGCCCATCACCTGCGCTGCGCTGATCGACGTGGACGGGTGGAAGATCGCCCGGCTGGAGGTGCTGGCCAGGGGGTTTGCGCAGGACTTCCAATGGGACGCGGCCACCCTTCGGTACCAGCAGGCCTTTGCGGCCCGATCCACGGCCCGGTGCGCCCGGGTGGCACTGGAATCCGTGGAGGGCTGGGCGCCCATCGACGCCGCCCCGCCGCTTCCAGCCGATGGGGCATGACGCCTGGGGCCGCCGCGCCTGCAACGCTAAAGTCCGCGTGATGGCCACCAACCACCCGGAGAATCCATGAAGTGCTTCGTACACCAGGGCGCCGACGCCGTGGGCACCTGCCGCGCCTGCAACAAGGGAGTCTGCCCGGCCTGCGCCAAGGACCTGGGCCATTCCATCTGCTGCAGCCAGGGCCCTTGCGAGACCAAGGCGCGCACGCTGGATTCGCAGGTCGCGCAAAGCAGCGTGGTGCTGGCCACGCAGCGGCGCAACCGGTTCCTCGCGCCCCTGTTCTTCATTGCTGCCGGTGCCCTGTTCATCGCCTTTTCCGGCAGCGGCAAAGGGTCGTGGTTCAGTTTCGGCCATGCCTTCGGGCTGGGGTTCATCGTCTTCGGCATCGTCCTGGGCATCGCCAGCCACCGGTACGCCAGGGAGCTCGAACGCAAGGCCTGATGCGCCGCCGGCCAGCGCCATCCGCCATGCACGGATGGCCAAAAGGCACCCCAAGGCATGAGATGCTCCGCCAAACGCCCAACGCAGGCTTTTGCGTCCATCCAACCATTCCAACAGGGGAGACAAACCCATGCCAGACCACCACGCCGCCGACAGCGGCTTACAGCAAACGCGCAAGGCCACCGCCAGTGGCTGGATCGGCTCGGTGCTGGAGTACTACGACTTCTTCATCTACGCCACCGCCGCATCGCTGATCTTTCCGCAGATCTTCTTTCCCGCAGGCAACCCGACGGCGGCCATCGTGGCCTCGCTCGCCACCTACGGCGTGGGCTACGTGGCCCGGCCCATCGGTGCCCTGGTGCTCGGCCACTGGGGCGACACCCATGGCCGCAAGCAGGTACTGGTGCTGTGCATGTTCCTGATGGGCTTTTCCACCCTGGCCGTGGGCCTGCTGCCCACCTATGCGCAGGCCGGCCTGCTGGCCCCGGCGATGCTGGTGGTGCTGCGCCTGATCCAGGGCTTCGCGGTGGCCGGCGAGATCTCGGGGGCCAGCTCGATGATCCTGGAGCACGCGCCGACCGGGCGGCGGGGCTTTTATGCCAGCTTCGCGCTGCAGGGCGTGCAGGCGGGGCAGGTGCTGGCGGCGGCGGTGTTCCTGCCGCTGGCGTATTTTTTGCCGGCCGAGCAGTTCAACACCTGGGGCTGGCGCGTGCCGTTCCTGCTGAGCTTCATCGTCATCCTGGTGGGCTACTACATCCGCCGCGAAGTGCAGGAAACCCCCGTGTTCACCGCCGAGCGCCGGCAGGGCGCCGTGCCGCGCGCGCCCATCGTGCAGGCGTTCCAGGAGAACGGGCCGAACATGCTGCGCGTGGTGTGCATGGCGCTCATGAACGTGATCCCGGTGGTGGCGACGGTGTTCGGCGCGGCCTATGCCGTGCAGCCGGGCTATGGCGTGGGCTTCGACAAGAGCGTGTACCTGTGGATTCCGGTGCTGGGCAACATCGTCGCGGTGCTGGTGATCCCGCACGTGGGCAACCTGTCGGACCGCATCGGCCGGCGCCCGCCGATCATCGTGGGCGCGCTGCTGTCGGGGCTGCTGGCGTTCCTGTACCTGTATGCCATCAGCATCCACCACGTGCCGATGGCGATCGGCATGTCGCTGCTCATGTGGGGCGTGGTGTACCAGGGCTACAACGCGGTGTTCCCGAGCTTCTACCCCGAGCTGTTCCCGGCCCGCACCCGCGTGACCTCGATGGCCATCTCGCAGAACGTGGGCACCACGCTCACGGCCCTGCTGCCCGCGCTGTTCGCCGCCGTGGCGCCGCCCGGCTCCACCAACGTGCCGGCCACCGTGGGCGCGATCGCGTTCGGCGTGACGGCCATCGCGGCGCTGGCCGCGTGGTCGGCGCGCGAGACCTTCCGCATTCCCACGCAGGACCTGGGCCAGCCCGACGCCCAGCCCCTGTCCGAAGCCGCCTACGAACAGGCCCGCCAGGAAGCCCTGCGCAGCCACGGGCGCGGCCGCTGAAAGACCCACGGCAATCGGCCCACCATCGTTCCCCATGCAGCAGCAAACCATCAACGGCAGCACCCGCCTGATCGCCCACCTGGGCTACCCGACCGAGGCCTTCAAGGCCCCGATGATCTACAACCCGTGGTTCGCGCAGCAGGGCATCAACGCCCTGGTGGTGCCCATGGGCGTGCAGGCCGAGGACTACCCCGCCACCCTGCAGGTGCTGCGCCGCATGACCAACTGGCACGGCGCGCTGGTGACCATGCCGCACAAGGTGAGCACGCTGGCGCTGGTGGATGCGCTCACGCCCACGGCGCGCATCGCCGGGGCCTGCAATGCCATCGTGCGCCGACCCGACGGCACGTTGCTGGGCGACCAGTTCGACGGCGCCGGCTTCGTGCGCGGCGTGCAGCGCAAGGGCCTGGCCCTGGCGGGCCGGCGCGCGCTGGTGTCCGGCAGCGGCGGGGTCGGGTCGGCCATCGCCGCCTCGCTGGCCGCCGCAGGGGTGGCCGAGCTGGCCCTGTTCGACGTGGACGGCCACCGCGCGCAGGCGCTGGCCGACCGGCTGCGGCAGCACTACCCCGCCCTGCGCACGGCGGTGGGCCACAACGACCCCGCCGGCTTCGACCTGGTCGTGAACGCCACGCCCCTGGGCATGCGCGAGGACGACCCCCTGCCCTTCGACGTGGACCGCATCGCCCCCGGCACCTTCGTGGGCGAGGTGGTGATGGCGCAGGCCCACACCCCGCTGCTGCAGGCCGCGATGGCCCGGGGCTGCCCGGTGCAGCAGGGCACCGACATGCTGTTCGAGATGATTCCCGCGTACCTGGAGTTCTTCGGCTGGGGCGGCGCCACGCCCGAGGCGCTGCGTGCGGTGGCGCGCATCGTGTATTGACTGGTGCCTGCCCGGCCGCTACCGTCACGCCACCTTCCGCTTCGCACACCAGCGCCATTCGATGCCCACCACCCCCCGCTCCCTCGGCCCCTTCCAAGTCCACCCCATCGGCCTGGGCTGCATGAACCTCAGCCATGCCTACGGCGTACCGGCCTCGCGCGAGCAGGCCGAGCGGGTGCTGCTCACCGCGCTCGACGAGGGCGTGACGCTGTTCGACACCGCGGCGCTCTACGGCTTCGGGGCCAACGAGACACTGGTGGGCGAGATCCTCGCGCCGCACCGCCAGCGCATCACGCTGGCGAGCAAGTGCGGCATGCAGGGCGTGGACGCGAACGGCGATGGCAAGCTGGTGCGCGTGATCGATGGCCGCCCCGCCACCTTGCGCGCGACCTGCGAGGCCAGCCTGCGCCGGCTGCGCACGGACGTGATCGACCTGTACTACCTGCACCGCTGGGACCGGCGCGTGCCCATCGAAGACAGCGTGGGCACGCTGGGCGATCTGGTGCGCGAGGGCAAGATCCGCGGCGTGGGCCTGTCGGAGGTGTCGGCCGCCACGCTGCGCCGCGCGCATGCCGAGTACCCCATCACCGCGCTGCAGACCGAATATTCGCTGTGCACGCGCAACCCCGAGATCGCCGTGCTGCAGGCCTGCCGCGAGCTGGGCACGGCGTTCGTGGCGTTCAGCCCGCTGGCGCGGGGCTTCCTGGGCGGCGCACTGCGCGATGTATCCACGCTGGCGCCGGGCGACATCCGCCGCACGATGCCCCGCTTCGCGCCCGAGGCCTACGCGGCCAACCTGCGGCTGCTGGGCGCCTACGAGGCCCTCGCCCGCGAGGCCGGCTGCACGCCCGCGCAGCTGGCCCTGGCCTGGCTGCTGGCGCAGGGGCCGGAGATCATCCCGATTCCGGGCACCACGAGCGTGGCGCACCTGCGCGACGACCTGGGCGCGGCGGATGTGCGACTGCCGCCCGAGCTGCTGGCGCGGCTCGATGCGCTCGTGCATGACCGCGCCATGGCGGGCGACCGCTATCCGCCCCAGGCACAGGCCGAGGTGGATACCGAAGCGTTCTGAGCCCCAAAGCACATTGCTACACTTTTAATAGCAATATGCCCTAGTGGAATCTGCACTGGAGCCCTGAAAGGCTCGAAGCCCTTCCGCCGGCGCCCCCCGCGTCAGGCGGCCATGGGCCGGGCCGCGCGGGCCCGGGCCGCCACGCCCGCACCGACCACGCCGGCCGAGGCCACGCCCAGCACCAGCGCCGCGGCCGATCCATAGAAGATCCCGTGCGCCGCGCCGCGGTCCAGCAGCGCGCCAAAGATCGGGGCCGCCACGCAAAAGCCCAGGTCCAGGCCCGAATACACCGTGCCATAGACCCGGCCCGTCGCCCCGGGGGGCGCGGCCCGCTTGATGAGCATGTCGCGCGAGGGGCCCGCCAGGCCCGTGCCCAGGCCCGCGATGGCGGCGAACGCCACGGCGCCCATGCCGGGCAGCCAGCCGGTGCCCACCAGCAGCAGCAGCACGCCGGTGGCCAGCAGGCACACGGTGATGATGCCCTCCAGCCGCGCCACGCGGCCGGCGAGAAAACCGCCCACCACCATGCCGGCGGCGCCGCACAGCATGTAGCCCGTGACCACCATGGAGGTCACCGCCAGCGGCAGGCCGTACATCTGCTGCAGCGCGGGGCTGGCGAAGCTCTGGATGGCGCTCAGGGCGCAGGTGGTCCAGAAGAAGAACGAGAAGCACAGCCACACCGAGGGCAGCTTGAGGAAGGCCATGGGGTGCTCGGCCACGGCCGCAGCGCCCGGCGCGCCGGCGGTGCCGGGCTTGGGCGCGTGGGCCCAGGCGCCCTGGCGATCATCGAGCGCGTCGCGCTGCCACACCATGATGGCCAGCACCACCGCCGCCAGCGCGGCCCCGCACAGGCAGGCGGTGCGCCACGATCCGGTGGCCGCGGCGATCCCGGCCATGAAGACCGGCGCCGTGGCCCAGCCCAGGTTGCCCGAGATGCCGTGCACCGAAAAGCCGTGGCCCAGGCGCTGCGGCGATACGCGCTTGTTCAGGATGGTGAAGTCCACCGGATGGAAGGGCGCATTGCCCAGCCCCGCCAGCGCCGCCGCCAGCATCAGCCCCGCATAGCCCTGCGCCGTGCCGGCCACCAGGCCCGCCACGGCGAAGCTGGACAGCGCGAAGAACAGGATGGGGCGCGCGCCCACCCGGTCCACCAGAAAGCCCGACAGCGCCTGGCCCACGCCCGAGATCACGAAGAACACCGACACCAGCAGCCCCAGCTCCGAGTAGTTGAAGCCGAACTCCGCGATCAGGAACGGAAACAGCGGCGGCAGCAGCATGTGAAAGAAATGCGAGGAGCCGTGGGCCAGGCCGATGAGGCCGATGGTGCGGGCGTCCTGGCGCAGCGTGCCGGCGGGCGCTGCGGGGTGGGGGGATGCGGTGGAGGTCATGGCAGCGATCTTAGGCAGCGGCGCGGCGGCAGGTTGACGATAGACTGCCAACTTCTGTCGCGATCATGCCAAGCACCGCCCATTCCACTCCCGCGCCGGCCCCCAGCGCCGCACCGCGCCCGCGCCGCGCGGTGTCGTACGTCAGCTCGCTCACGCCCGACCTGTTCGTGCCCGCCGGCACGCGCCCGGTGCGCGCCAAGGCCCGCTGGCTGCCCGCCGACACGCAGGTGCTGCCCCACCGCCACCCGTGGGCGCAGGTGGCGATCTCGACCACGGGCGTGATCCGCCTCACCGCGGCGCAGGGCACCTACATCGTGCCGCCCTCGCGCGCGCTGTGGATTCCGCCCGGCGTGGAGCATGCCGTGACCATGGTGCAGGACGCCGACCTGCGCACGCTGTACTTCCACCAGCCGCGCGGGCGCTGCGGGCCGGGCGTGCCCATCGGCGCGGCGCGCGCGGACGACGCGGCCTGGCGCCAGTGCCGCGTGCTGGAGGTGTCGCCCCTGCTGCGCGCCCTGGTGTGCGAGATGCCCTCCGAGCCCGACGACAGCGCCACGCCCCCCACGCCCGAGCTGCTGCGGCGCGAGCGCCACCTGAGCGCCCTGATCTGCGAGGAACTGCGCCGCGCCGCCGCCCTGCGCCTGGGCGTGGACCTGCCGCGCGACAAGCGCCTGCTGCACCTGTGCGAGGCCGTGCTGGCCGACCCCACGCGCCACGAGGCCCTGGAGGACTGGGCGCGCGACACCGGGGCCAGCCCGCGCACCGTGGCGCGGCTGTTCCGCGCCGAGCTGGGCAGCACCTTCACGCAGTGGCGCCAGCAGGTGATCCTGGCCAAGGCGGTGGCGCTGGCTGCCGAGCGCCTGCCCGTGGGGCAGATCGCGGCCGAACTGGGCTACAGCGCCAGCGCCTTCAGCGCCATGGTGCGGCGGGCGGTGGGCATGCCCCCGGCCCGCTTTCTGGGCCTGCAGTCGCCCGCGGGCCTGGGCCCGGGGTAGCGCCAGCGCGCGATCGATCAGCCCACGGGGCCGCGCGAGCGGCGGCGTGCGCGGATGCCAGGCCGCCTACGCCGTGGGGCGCCACTTGGCCGCCGGCATCGCCATCGGCCTGCTGCACGGCGACATCGCCCCGCCCGGCGCCGTGCCGGCGGCGGACCTGGGCGAACTGCTGGGCGCGGTGGCCGCCTGCCTGCTGGACTGAAGGCGCCCGGGCGGGCGGTGAAGGGGGCGTTCGCAGCCTTTGCGAACCTTTCAGGCCGCACGCCGGGAGATTGATTGCCCTGTTAGCTATGAAAATAGTAGCAAATGCCCTGGCCGGCGAATCCGCAACCGTTTGTGTATCGTGCAGGCATGACGACCGCCACCTCCCCCCACGACGCCGCCCCGGCCGCCTCCGGCATCCACAGCTACGAGCCGCGCCAGGGCCACGGCCTGCCGCACGACCCCTTCAACGCCATCGTGGGGCCGCGCCCCATCGGCTGGATCGCCTCGCGCAGCGCGGCCGGCGTGCTCAACCTGGCGCCCTACAGCTTCTTCAACGCCTTCAACTACACGCCGCCCATCATCGGATTCGCCAGCATCGGCGCCAAGGACACGCTCGCCAACATCCAGGCCACGGGCGAGTTCGTCTGGAACCTGGCCACCCGCCCGCTGGCCGAGGCCATGAACCGGACCTGCGCCGCCGTGCCGCCCGAGGTGGACGAGTTCACGCTCGGCGGCCTCACCCCCGCGGCCTCGCGGATCGTGTCCGTGCCCCGCGTCGCCGAAAGCCCGGTGGCCATGGAATGCCGCCGCACGCAGATCGTGCAGCTCGAGGGCGCGGACGGCGAGAAGGTGCCCACCTGGCTGGTGCTGGGCGAGGTGGTGGCGGTGCACATCGACCGCGCGCTACTCAAGGACGGGGTGTACGACACGGCCCATGCCGGGCACATCCTGCGCGCGGGCGGCCCGGCGGACTATTTCACGGTGGGGCCGGAGCAGCTGTTCAAGATGCACCGGCCGCGCTGAGCGGGCCTGGGCGGGGCCGGCCAGCGGCTATGCTCCACCAACCCTTTTCCATTCCACTGCAGAGAACCGACACCATGAACCCCACCCGACTGATCGCCATCGTTTTGATCGTGGCCGGCGCCCTGGGCCTGGCCTACGGCGGCTTCAGCTACACGAAGGACACCACCGTGGTGAAGGTCGGTCCGCTGGAGATCTCGGCCAAGGAGAAGGAGACCGTCAACATCCCGCTGTGGGTGGGCATCGGCGCCATCGCCGTCGGCGGCCTGCTGCTGGTGCTGGGCGCGAAGAAGTGATGCGCAGGCACGGCCCGCAGCCGGCCCCTGCGCGGTGCGGGGCGGCTGCGATGGAACGGGACGGCCCGGCATGAGGGCCGCCGCGCTGCGCCGCTTCGCCGTGCGCTGCTGGTTCGGCCTGCTGTGCATCGTCCTCGGCCTCGCGCCGGTGCTGCTGCTCTTGCTGTCGTGGCCGCTGCTGCGCCTGCTCGGCTGCGAAGGCAACGAGGGCTCGGGCATGCAATGCGCCGCGGCCCCCGGACTGTCGGACGCGGCGTATTCGGTGCTCATGATCGGTGCGTGGGGGTCGATGTTCACGCTGCCCTCGGCGCTGATGCTGTACCTGGCCGGGGTGGGGGTGCGCTGGCTGGCGCGCCCGCCGGCGCAGCGGTAAGGCCGGCGCGATACACCGCCAAAGACGTTCACCTCCCGGGCATTCGCGGCCGGGGAGCGGTCAGCGCGTGAAGTCGGCCACCACCTTGCCGATGCGGGGGCCGGTGCGACTGCGTTCGATGGCTGCCGGAATGCCGTTGAAGCCCACGGTATCGCTCAGCTTCGAGATCAGCGAGCCTTGGGCAATTTCCTGCGCGAACTGCGCCAGGAGCACCGCGTCCGCCTGGTTCACGAACCACAGTCCGCGACGGCCGGCAGGGGTGCGTGCGGCGATGTCGGGCGCGGCCGCGCTGACGATGGCGCCGCCTTCGGCCAGCACGGTCCACGAGCGATCGAGCGCCTCGCCGCCAACGTAGTCCAGCACCAGGCCGATGCCCTGCGCCACCGACTCGAAACGCTCGCTTCGGTGGTCGATGGCGTGGTCCGCGCCCAGGCTTCGGACATGGTCGAGGTGCGCTGCGGAGGCCGTGGCGAAGACCTCGGCGCCGGCCCGCTTGGCGTACTGCACGGCGTAGCCGCCCAGCCCTCCCGCAGCGCCGTGGATCAGGATGCGCTGGCCTGCCGCGATGGGCCCCGCCTGGTGCAGGCTCTGCCAGGCCGCGACGGCCGCCACGGGAATGCCGGCGGCCTGGACATCGTCCAGCCCCGCGGGCGTGTGCACCAGGTTCGCCTCGGCCACCGGCACGAATTGCGCGTACGCGCCGAGCCGGCCCAGCGGGCCCATGACGCGGTCGCCGACCCGAAAGCGCGAGGCCCCCGGCCCGACGGCCTCGACGGTGCCGGCCAATTCGATGCCGAGCACGGCGGGCAGGGGAATCGGGAAAGCCTTCTGGACCAGGCCTTCGCGGACTTTCCAGTCGATGCCGTTCACGCCGGCCGCGCGAACCCGGACCAGCACCTGGCCGTCGCCGGCGGTGGGCTTCGGGATCTCGCCGATCTCGGCGGCCGACGCGCCGCCGTAGGCGCGGATCAGGACCGCGCGTTGGGTCGTGGTCATGGGAGGTTCTCCTGTGCAGGTGTCGATGGCGGGGCGCGCCGTTTCAGGCGGCTGCGCCGGCCAGGCCCGGGTAATCGGTGTAGCCCTTGGCACCACCGCCGTAGTAGGTGTTGTGGTCCGGGGCATTCATCGGGGCGTTGGTTTTCAGGCGCTCGACGAAGTCGGGGTTGGCCAGCACCATCTGTCCGTAGGCCTCCAGATCGGCCAGGCCCGACGCCAGGTCGGTGCCGATCTGCTCGCGTGCACGCCCCGGGCGGTTCACGATAAGCGTGCCGCGCCAGAGCTTGCGAATGTCCGCCACCAGGGCTTCGTCGCCCACGTGCATCACATGCACATAAGCCAGGCCCAGCCGGGAGAGTTCGGCGCTCAGGTAGCGGTACAGGGCCGGACCTTCGGGCCCCTCATCGATGCCCCCCAGCTGGGCGCCGGGCGACAGGCGAATGGCGGTACGGTCCGCGCCGATTTCCTCGGCGATCGCGGTGACCACTTCGATGGCAAAACGGGCGCGGTTCTCGATCGATCCGCCGTACTGGTCGGTGCGGGTGTTGGCGCTCGGGGCGAAGAACTGCTGGACCAGATAGCCATTCGCACCGTGGATTTCGACGCCGTCGGCACCCGCTTCGATCGCCCGCCGGGCGGCCCGGCGAAAGTCCGCCACGGTCTGGCGAATCTCCTCGGTGGACAGCGCGCGTGGTTCGGGGATGGGCTGCATGCCCGTCATCGTGAACATCGGCGCGCCGGGTGCGATCGCCGAAGGCGCCACCGCCTGCCGGTGGTGGGGCGTGTTGTCGGGGTGCGACATGCGGCCCACGTGCATGAGCTGGATGAACAGCCGCGCGCCCTTGGCGTGCACGGCGGCAGTGATGGCCTGCCAGCCGGCCACATGGGCATCGGTGTAGATGCCGGGGGTGGTGAGGTAGCCCTGGCCGTCGTCGGAAGGCTGCGTGCCTTCGGAGACGATCAGCCCGACATCGGCGCGCTGCGCGTAGTAGGTGGCCGCGAGGGCCGTGGGCGTGCCGTCGGGCGCGGCGCGGGAACGCGTCATGGGCGCCATCACGAGGCGGTTCGAGAGGGTGTAGCGTCCGACGGTGGCAGGGCTGAAAAGGGCGGTCATGGGTTTCTCCGGTTGCGACGCTGCATCTTCGATTAACCTACCCATGAGATAAAGATGGCTTGGTGGGAATGATTGATCCAATATTGACGCAATGGCCCTCGAATACCTGAACGACATGGCGCTTTTCGTGGAGGTGGTGAAAGCCAAGAGCTTTCGCGCGGCCGGCGATGCGACGGGCGTGCCCAACTCGACCTTGTCGCGCCGGATCGGCGCGCTGGAGACATCGATCGGCCTGCGCCTGCTGCATCGCACGACCCGCAGGATCGAGCTGACCGAAGCGGGGCAGATCTACTACGAGCGCTGCCGGCGCATCGTCGAGGAGGCGCGGATCGCGCACGAGCAGCTGGGCGACCTGCTGGCCCAGCCCAGCGGGGTGCTGCGTGCCTCGCTGCCGGTGGACTTTGCGACCATCTATGTGGCGCCGCTGATCGCGGAGTTCGCCCGCCGCTATCCGGGCATCGCCTTCGATCTGGACCTCAGCCCGCGCCGGGTGGACCTGGTGGCCGAGCCCTTCGATGTGGCCATCCGCATGGGCGAGCAACCGGACTCGACGCTGGTCGCGCGCCAGCTGGCCCGCCTGACCACCCACCTGTATGCATCACCCCGCTACCTGCAGGCAGCGGGCGAGCCCGCAGACCCCGCCGCCCTGTCACAGCATGTGTGCATCGGCTCTCCGAAGCTCGGCCCATGGGTGCTGAACGCCGACGAGGGAGGGGCCACCGTGGAAGTCGCTATCGGCCAGCGCTTCAAGGTCAACAGCGTGGGGATGTGCCGCAGCCTGGCCGTGCTGGACCAGGGCATCGCGCTGCTGGCGGAAGGCGTCGTCGCGGACCACGTGGCCGAGGGGCGCCTGCGCCGCATCCTGCCCGGCTGGTACGGAACGCCCGTCCCGGTCTACGCCTTGACCGAAACGCGGCTCCTGCCGGCGAAAACGCTGCGTTTCATCGAGTTCCTGCAGGAGCGCCTGGCCACCGGTGCGTGAAGCCGGCCGCAAGGTGCACGGCCCGGTCGCCCCGGCCGCCGCATTCGCGCCATTCAGCCCCCGGAAGGCCCCTGGTGGAACACCAGGTCCTGCACCGGCTGGCCGCCCACCAGGTGGCTTTCGATGATGCGGTCCATGTTGGCGGGTGTGACGTCGTAGTACCAGGTGCCGTCGGGCTGCACGCACATCACCGGCCCGCCCTTGCAGGCGGCGAAGCAGCTCACGCGGCTGCGCTTGACGCGCAGCTCGCCATCGTTCAGGCCCGCGGCCTTGAACTTGTCGCCCAGGCTGTCGAACAGGGCCTGCGCCTGGCCGTCTTCGGCGCAGCGCGGGCCGGTGCAGATGAGGATGTGGCGGCGGTAGGCACCGATCTTCGGCCGGATGGCCACGCGCACCCCTTCGGGCGCTGCGGTCGTGGCGGTGGCGGTGGTGGGGTCTTGCTGGCTCATGCCTCTTCCTCGGTGGTGGCGACGGCCTCGGCCGCCAGGGGCTGGGCCAGGGTGTCGCGAATGTAATCGGCCGGCAGGCGGTGGCGCCGGGCCAGGGCCTCGATGCTCTCGCCGGCCGCGTGGTCGAGCTGCAGATTCTCCAGCCAGCCATTGAGGCCGGTGGAGAGCGACCGGCCCGGCCGCTCGCCGGCCCGCGTGGCGCCGCCGCCCTCCACGTCGTACTTGTTGGCGTAGCCGCGCGGCGTGACCATGAGGCCGTGCTGCACGATGGTGTTGCTGTTGCCGATCAGCACCGTGCTGAGCATGCCGATGTCGGCATCGCACATGGTGGCCAGCGTGGCGAACTCGATGCGCTCGCGGCGGCGGTAGGCGCTCTTGACGATGGCCACCGGCGTGTCCGGACTGCGGTGGCGCAGAAAGAGGCGCTGCGCCTCCTCGATCTGGCGCGTGCGCCGGCCGCTCTTGGGGTTGTAGAGCGCGACCACGAAGTCGGCCAGGGCGGCGGCGTCGAGCCGGCGCGCGATGGTGGGCCAGGGGGTGAGCAGATCGGACAGCGAGATGGCGCAGAAGTCGTGCGTGAGCGGCGCGCCCACGCGGGCGGCGCAGCTGTTGATGGCCGAGGCGCCGGGCACGATCTCGACCTCGATGCCGCCGGGCTCGACCACGCCGTTCTCGTCGAAGGCGGGCGGCGTCCAGCCGGCCTGGAACAGCACCTCGAACGTGGGGCCGGCCATGCCGTACACGCCCGCATCACCCGAGGAGATCAGCGCCACCTTCTTGCCCTCGCGGGCGCGGGCCAGCGATTCGATGGCGCGGTCCAGCTCCTCGGTCATGGACTTGCGGATGATCTCCTTGCCCTCGATGAGATCGGCCACCAGCTTGATGTAGGTGACGTAGCCGATGATGGTGTCGGCCTCGGCGATGGCGGCGCGCGCGCGCGCCGTCATGTGGTCGGTGCTGCCGGGGCCGATGCCCACGAGCATGATCTTTCCTGCGGACATGGTCGCGGGGCCCCTCACGCAGCGGCCGCGGGGGCGGGGGACGCGACACGCTGCAGCGTGCGCTCGTCGATGCAGGCGGCCAGCCAGCGGCGGCCGCGCAGGCGGGCGGCGCCCAGCGTGATGCCGATGGTGAGCAGCGGCTCCACCGCCACGAGGCTCAGGTACGACGCGGCGAACAGCGCCCAGTCGGCCACGGGCGCCGCGTCGCTGCTGATGGACAGCCAGAAGCCCACCATGAGCGTCACGCCGGCGTAGTACATGGCATCGAGCTTGAGCACGTTGGCCACGCTGATGCGCTGCATGCGCTTTCCCAGGCCGTGGTGCACGGCCACCAGCGGCACGGCCAGGCTCAGGAAGTTGATGGCCAGGTGCGCCAGGTCCTGCGGCTCGAACACGAGGGCCTGGGCGAGCAGCCCCAGCCCGAAGCCGAACAGCGTGGGAATGAAGCCGAACAGCAGGTAGATGGGCATGGCGCCCACGAAATGCAGCTCCGACGGCCCCACGGGCATGTGCCAGACCTGCATGAGCACGCTGAAGAAGAAGGCCGCCAGCACCGTGCGCAGCCAGGCGGTGGGGCTTTTGAGCAGGGGCAGCGCGTGCGCGCCCAGCAGCGCCGTGGCGGCGACGGAGGCAAAGGCGATCTTGTCCTGCGAAAGGATGCCGATTTCGATGTGCATGGTGTGGGCCTTTTGGGGTGAAGAAGGGGAAAAATCGGAACGAAGGGATCAGCCGGCCGCGTGCGCCATGCGCGCGATCGACACGGTGGCGTTGCGGCCGTCTTCGCCGCGCAGCCGGTGCTTTTCCACCAGCAGGGCGGATGCATCGTGCGCGGCGCCGGCCGCCAGCAGCGCCGCGGCCTCGCTGACCGACGGGGTGCCCATGTAGCGCAGCACCGTGGCCGAGGGATTGGGCACGGGCACGGCCGCCAGTTGCGCGGCGGTGTACCACTGCAGCGGCCAGCCGTGGCGCGCCGCCAATGCGAGAAAAGCGGCCTCGTCGGCCTTGGCGGCGATGCTGGCGGCGGCAGCCACGTGGCGCAGGTCGGCGGGCACCTGCGCCAGGGCTTGCAGCAGGCAGGCCTGAACGGTGGCCTCGGGCGTGCCGCGGTCGCAGCCCAGGCCGATGGCCAGCCGCAGCCCACCGGTGCCGGACGCCGCCGTCATGCCGCAGCGCCTTCCAGCGGCGGGCGGTAGACCACCAGGCGCTCTTGCAGGGCCTGCCACTGCTCGGGCGGCACCGGCGCATGGGTGACCCACAGCACGGCCCGGTAGTGCGCCAGGTCGACATCGTCCAGGCGGTCGAAGCAGGCGATGTTGGCGGGCAGCGGCGTGGGGCGGTTCCACCAGTCGCGGCGGCCGGCCTCCTGCACCACGGCGATGGGCTCGCCGTTGACGACGTGGGCCGACACGCGCGTGATGTTGATCTTGGGCGCCTCCACGCGCCAGCCCAGGTGGCGCCCGAGGATGTCCACGGGAATGGTCTTGCCCACGTCCGACGCGGTGGTGAGCACGGGCGTGGCGCCGATCAGCGCGGCGATGCGCTCGCTCCAGTCGTTGGCGCCGCCCACATGGCCCGACAGCACGGGGATCACGAACTGGCCCGCGTCGTCCACCACCGTCACGCCGGGGTCCTCGTCCTTGGATTTCAGCACCGGCGCGATGAGCCGCACCACGGCGCCGAGCGAGACGAAGAACACCAGCTGGTCGTAGGCGGCGAAGAGCGGCGCGATCTCGTCGCGCAGCGCGCCTTCGTAGGCCCGCACGGTGTTGGACAGGCCCTCGAACGCGCTGGCGAACTTGGCCGCGGTGCACACATGGGCCTGCGGAACGTCGCGGGCCAGTTGCGCGGCCTGCGCGGCGCCGTGGCGGGTGATGGCGACGAGGCACACGCGCACGGCCTCCAGCGGCTGCGCGGGCGCGGAGAGCACCACGGCGGGGGTGGCGGTGGGGGAATTCATTCGTCTGTCTCCATTTCGGCAAGTGGAAGGCCCAGGGCGCCGGTGAGCGGCGCAGTGGGCGAAGTTTTCTTGAGGCAGCCCTTGATGCGCTCGCCGCGGATGCGGTGCGGGTTCTTGACCACCATGAGCGAGAGGTAGCTGACCTTGGTGCCGCGCAGGGCCGGCAGGTCCGGGCCGTTCACGCAGCGCTCGTCGGGCGCGCCCACGCGCTCGATGAACTGCGTGTGCGGCAGCAGCCCGCGCCGCACGAGCCAGTCGATCAGCTCGTCCATCAGCGGCTTGACCTTCATGAGCACCAGGGTGTCGAAGTCGGGCAGCAGGCGGTCCACCGCGCCCACGCCGTAGGCGGCGGGGACGATGGCGACGGTGTCGTCCTGCTCGGCCAGCGGCATGCCGCGCGCGGCACAGGCGGCGGTGAAGGCATTCACGCCCGCGATCACCGGCACCTCGATGCGCGCATCCAGCGCCCGCACGGTGCGCGCCAGGTGGCCGAAGGTGGCATAGGTGCTGGCATCGCCCTCCACCAGGAACAGCACGTCCTGCCCGGCCTGCAGCCAGGGCAGCACGGCGGCGGCGGCGCGCGCCCAGGCGCGGGCGAGCTTGTCGCCGTCGTGCGTCATGGGGAACAGCAGCGTCTGGTGCGTGGCGGGCGGCGTCAATCCTGCGCGCTGCGCGATGTCGAAGGCGTAGCTGGGCGTCTTGGTGCTGCGGGCCGGGTAGGTCCACACGGCATCGCTGCGCTGCAGCTGCGCCCAGGCCGCGCGGGTGATGAGGCCGGGGTCGCCGGGGCCGAGCGACACGCCGATGAGGCGGCCCAGGGCGGCGCTGGACGGGGTCGTATCGGTCATGCGCCCTCCTCCACCACCGACGCTGCCGGGGCCTCTGTGCCCACGGCCTGCGCGCAGACGATCCACACCGGGTTCTCGGCCGCCATGCGGTGCATGTGCAGGATGGGCTTGCTGCGCGCGGCCTGCAGCTGCAGCACGTCCCACGCGGCACCCGCGGCCTGCAGGGCCTGCGTGGCGGCGGCCAGGTTCTCCAGCGTGACGAAGTTCATCACCAGCCAGCCGCCCGGGCGCAGGCGTTTCAGGCACAGCGCGATCAGCTCGGCCAGCTCGCCGCCCGAGCCGCCGATGAAGACGGCGTCCGGGTCGGGCCACGCATCCAGCCCCTCGGGCGCCTTGCCGTGCACCAGCGTGTGGTTGGACACGCCGAAGGCCTGCACGTTCTGCCGCGCGATGGCCGCATCGGCCTCGTTCTTCTCGACGGCCCACACATGGCCCTGGGGGCACAGGCGCGCGGCCTCCAGCCCCACCGAGCCGCTGCCCGCGCCGATGTCCCACACGCGGCTGTCGGCGCGCAGCTGCAGGCGCGCCAGCGACACGGCACGCACCTCCTGCTTGGTGATGAGGCCCTTGTCCGGTTGGCGCTGGTGGTAGGCCGCATCGGGCAGGCCGAAGCGCACCGGCGCGGGCCGCTGGCGCGTGCGCACCAGCAGCACCACGTTGGGGTCGGCGAAGGCCTGCTGCGCCGCGTCGGCCGGCGCCAGGTCGGCGCACACGCGCTCGTCGGCCGTGCACAGGCGCTCGGCCACGCTGAGCTGGAAGTCGTCCTGCAGGCCCTCGGCCACCAGCAGGCGGGCGATGCGCGCAGGCGTGTTGTCGGGGCTGGTGAGCACCGCCAGCCGGTCGTGCGCGCGCACGGCCTGCGCCAGCGCATACAGGCCATGCGACGGCGCCGCGCCCTGCTGCCACTCGCCCGCATCCCTGGCATGCACCGAGACGATGCGCGCGTCCTGCCAGGCCAGCCCCAGGCGGGCGCAGGCCAGCTGCAGCGTGGAGACGTTGGGAATCACCTCGATGGCCTCGATGCACAGGCGCGAGGCCAGGTAGCTGGCGATGCCGTGGCACAGCGGGTCGCCCGTGGCCAGCACCACGCTGGCCTGCTGCGCATCGCGCGCGGCGGCGATCCAGCCGGGCACGGCGGAGAGCTGCCCCGTGAGGTCGCGCCGCGTGGCGCCGGGGGCGATGTCGTCCTCGAACAGCGCCAGCGCGCGCGTGCCGCCCACCACCAGGTCGGCGCGGCGCAGCAGGGCCAGCGCGGTGGCGCCCAGGCTGGCCGCGCCGTCGTCGAGCACGCCGATGATGCGGCAGGGTTGGGGATCGGGCATGGCGGTCGGGGCGGTGGTCAAGGCGGTCACGGTGTCGGGAGCGTTCATGCGGAGCAGGCCTCGGCCATCTTGCGGCCGTCGAAGTCGCAGACGAGCACCTGGAGCTGGAAGCGGCCCCCGTAGCGGTCGGGGGCCATGAGGGTGTCCACCACCGCGCGGGCCAGCGCGGCGTGAAAGGGTGCGGCCAGGCCCAGCGCTTCCATGCGCTCGGCGGCGAAGCGCGCGGTCTCGGCGGCGGCGATCTCGGCGCACACGTCGGCCGGCGCGCCGATGCCGGCGGCCAGTTCGGCCAGCAGTTGCGTGTCGACCTCGGCGCGGTTGGCGTGGGTGATGGTCTCGCCCTGGGCGATCTTCGTGAGCTTGCCCACCATGCCGCCGATGACGACTTCGCGCAGCCCCTGGGCCACGGCCTCGTCGAGGGCGTAGCGCAGGAAGTCGCCCATCTGCACGAAGCAGGCGGCGGGCAGCTGCGCGCGCTCCTTCATGGCGAACTGCTCGGTGCGCCCGCCGGTGGTGAGCACCACCACGCCGTGGCCCAGCGTGGCCGCCACCTGCACGCCCTGCACCACGCTCGCGCGGTAGGCCGAGGTGGAATAGGGCTTGACGATGCCGGTGGTGCCGAGGATGGAGATGCCGCCCAGGATGCCCAGGCGCGCGTTGAGCGTCTTCTTGGCCATGTCCACGCCCTGCGGCACGGAGATGGTGACCTCCAGCCCCGCATGGGCGAGCAGCGCCTTGCCCACGGCGCGCACGTTCTCTTCGATGTTTTGGCGCGGCACCGGGTTGATGGCCGGGCCGCCCACCGCCAGGCCCAGGCCGGCCATGGTGACGGTGCCCACGCCGAAGCCGCCCGCCAGCCGCACCGCGCCGGCATCGCCGGGCAGCACGCGCACGTCGGCGGTCAGGTGGGCCTTGTCGGTGCAGTCGGGGTCGTCGCCCGCGTCCTTGATGACCATGGCATGCGCGGCCTGGCCGTCGCAGCGGCCGTCGTTCACGGCAAAGCGCACCACGTCGCCGTTGGGCAGCAGGCAGTCCACCGCCTCGGGCACGCAGCCGTGCACCAGCCCCAGCACGGCGGCGCGCGCGGCGGCGGCCGAGCACGCCCCGGTGGTGAAGCCGGTGCGCGTGCCGCGGCGCACGGTCTTTTCCATCATGGCGACGGCGTCCCCGGCATCGCGGCCTTCTGGCGGGCCTCGGCCAGCGCCAGCAGCGCGTGCAGCGCGGCCACCACCAGCGTGGAGCCGCCCTTGCGCCCGCGGATGACGATCCACGGCACCGCGTCCACGCCGGCCATCAGGTCCTTGGATTCGGCGGCGGAGACGAAGCCCACCGGCATGCCCACCACGAGCGCGGGGCGCACGCCCTCCTCGCGGATCAGCCGCACCAGTTCGATGAGGGCCGTGGGCGCGTTGCCGATGCCGACGACGGCCCCCTGCAGCAGCCCGTGCCGGTGCGCCTTGCGCATGGCCTGCACGGCGCGCGTGGTGTCCTCGGCCTGGGCCCGGGCGATCACGTCGGCGTCGCTGATGAACTGGTGCGTGCGCATGCCGAAGTGGGCCAGGCGCGGCTGCGACAGGCCCGAGCAGATCATCTCCACATCGGCCACCACGGGCGCGCCGCCGCGCAGCAGGGCGGCGATGCCGGCCTCCACCGCCTTCGGGTGGAAGTCGGTCAGGCCGTTGAACTCGAAGTCGGCGTTGGCGTGGATCATGCGGCGCACGATGGGCCACTGCGCCGCGGTGTAGGGGTGCGGGCCGGCCTCGGCGTCGATGATGGCGAAGCTGTCGTGCTCGATGGCCTGGCCGGCGCGCGTGAGCTGCTCGGTGACGGTGTTGACGGTGCTCATGCCGTGGCGGTCTCGTGCGGGTGCGGGTGCGCCGCGCCATGGGCATGGTCGGCCCCGTGCGGGGCGTGCGCGTGCCGGTGCACCGGCGCCCCGCCCGCGGCGAGGGCCACCGCCGCCTCGGGGGTCGGCGCGGGCGCGCCCGCCGGGGCGTGCGTGTGCTCATGGCTGTGGCCATGCCCCAGGTCGTGCGCGATCTCGCGGTACTTGCAGCCGTCGCAGGGCAGCAGGCTGCCCGGGGCGCCCTCCAGCAGGTCGGCCACGCGGCCCTCCAGCAACTCGAAGATCTCGCGCTCCAGGCCGAAGTGCGGCGACTGCGCGAAGCGCACCTGCGGGTACTGCGCGCGCAGGTGCGCCACCTGCCGGCCGATGCGCTGCATCAGCGTGCCGGTGTACAGGTAGTACGGCAGCACCACGATCTGCTTCATGCCCAGCAGCACCTGGCGCTGCACCACGCGCTCCAGGCGCGGCCAGGTGATGCCGGTGAAGGCGATCTCGACCAGCTCATGGTGGCCGTCTTCCTGCAGCCAGCGCGCCATCTTGGCGACGTCGCCGTTGGCCTGCCGGTCGGACGATCCCCGGCCCAGCAGCACCACGCCGGTGGTGGTGGGGTCGGGCATGTCCAGCGCGTTCATGCACTGGCGCAGCTGGCGCTGCAGGATGGCCAGGATGGGCTCGCACGCCGTGAGGTGCGGGCCGTAGAGAAACGCCACGCCGGGGCAGTGCGCGCGCGCATGCTCGATGGCCTCGGGGATCTCCATCTTCACGTGGCCCGCCGCGTTGAGGATGAGCGGCAGCACCAGCACGCGCTGGCTGCCCTGCGCCGCCTGCAGCAGGCCGTCGTGCAGGCCGGGCGGCGCGAACTCGATGAAGCACACCTCGATGCGCCAGGCCGGCTGGCGCGCGCGCCACTGCGCCACGAAGGCGTGGATCTCGTCGTTGCCCTCGGGCTCGCGCGAGCCATGGCCGATCAGCAGGATGGTGGTGTTCATGGGGCACGTTCCAGGGGGGGTTGGGTGGGGCGGGCGGGCTCGCTCGCCCGGCGAAAGCGGTGCGTGAAGGTGGGGTCGTACAGCTTGGACTTGGCCAGCTCCGTCCACTGGCGGGCGCCCAGCGTGGGGCTGGCGATCACCATGGCCTGGCTCACCACCTGGGCCTCGCGGCAGCGGTCGCGGATGTCGGCGAGGGTGCCGCGCACGATCAGCTCCTCGCCCGGCCAGCTCGCCTTGTGCACCACGAGCAGGGGCGCGTCCTCGGCCCAGCCGGCCTCGCGCAGCCCGGCCTGCACCTTGTGCAGCAGCGTGATCGACAGAAAGATGCACAGCGTGCAGTGGTGGCGGCCCAGCTCGGCCAGCGACTCGCCCGGCGGCATGGGCGTGCGGCCCTCCACGCGGGTGAAGATCACGCTCTGCGTGACCTCGGGCAGGGTGAAGCTCTCCACCGCCGCCGCGGCCGAGGCCATGGCCGAGGACACCCCTGGCACCACGCGCAGCGGCACGCCCGCGGCGTCCAGCGGCTGCACCACCTCGATCAGCGCGCCGTACAGGGCCGGGTCGCCCGTCTGCAGGCGGATCACGGTGTCGTGCTTTTGCGCCTGCAGGATGAGCCACGCGGCCATCTGCGGCAGCGTCATGTCCTTGCTGTCGGCGATGGTGCAGCCGGGCGGGGCCCAGCGCGTGGCCGCCTCGTTGACGAGCGAGCCCGCGAACAGGATGGCACCGGCGCGCTCGATGAGCGCGCGGCCCTTGACGGTGATGAGCTCGGGATCGCCCGGCCCGGCGCCGACGAACCAGACGGTGCCCGGCGTCATGGCCGCGGGGCTGGCGCACGCGCCAGCACAGAGAAGATTTGCATGGGGACCACAGGAATGCATTCGCCCGGACCCCTGCCTCCCCGCAGGTTCCGTGAAATGGGCCGCGCGCTCCAAGGCCTGTGCCTTGGGGCGCGCGGCCCCCTGTCGGCCGGTCTCCGGGCTGGCGAAAACCCGTGGACCCTTCCCAGATGCCGAGGCATCCAGTGGGCACGATTCCACGGGGTGAAGGCGAGGCCTTCTTTCGCTTACCGTTGCGGGGGCAGCCCAGGTTGGGGCGCGGTCCGTCGGACGCGCCCTCCCTGGTTCCCGTTTAACTGCGCGGTCGCAATGACCGCGCGAGCACCAACGGGCGGGAGTATAGATCGATTGCAAGCCTTTCAGGCCTCACGCCCTAGTGAAACATGCCTTGGCAGCTATTATTTCAATAGCAAACATGGCAGGCCAGGCCAAGGATTCCAAGGAGCTGTGACCACAGGTAACGCCTTGCACACGGCACCCTGGGCCAGCACCGCCACCCCAGAACGATTCAGAAGGCTTCAGGCGCTGCGGCGGCCCGGGGCCCGCGCTTTCTCCAAGAATGGAGCCGCCCCCCGCCCGGGGGGCGCGACACACCGATCCATCGAACAAGAGAGGGAGATTTCCATGCGACGACCCCCTTGCGCCCGACGCGCCCTGCTGGCGCTGGCGGCCTCTGCCCTGCTGTGCCTGGGCGCCCCGAACATGGCCGCGGCCGCCACGGCACCGGCCTGCGCGAGCGGCACCACCGTCACCATCGCCGGCGCGCCCGCGGCGCCCACGCTGTGCGGGCTGCAGACGCCCGTCACCCCCGCGGGCGCATCGGCCCCGGTGCCGGTGAACGCCTACCTGGGCATCCAGTACGCGACGGCCGCGCGGTTCCAGCCCCCGGCGGCGACGGTCCCGGCCGGCAGCAACGTGGCGCAGACGGCCGCCGGCCCGTTCTGCCCGCAGGCCGCGCGGCCGAACCTCCCCACCAGCGCGCAGAGCGAGAACTGCCTGTACCTGAACGTCTTCACGCCGCAGTCGGCCATCAGCGCGCCGGCCCAGCGGCCGGTGCTGTTCTTCATCCACGGCGGCGCGTTCGTGGAGGGCAGCGGCTACCTGCCGCTGTACGACAGCGCCAAGGGCGCCACGGTGGGCAACCTGTACGACGGCTCGTACCTCGCGGCGGCGGGCGACATGGTGGTCGTCACCATCAACTACCGCCTGGGGGCGCTGGGCTTCCTGGCCCTCGACAACGCGGTGGAAAACCCCACCGTCGGGGGGCCGCTGCGGGGCAATTTCGGCATCCTGGACCAGCAGGCAGCGCTGGACTGGGTGCAGAAGTACATCGGCGCCTTCGGGGGCGATGCCACCCGGGTGACGGTCGCGGGCGAGAGCGCCGGGGCCATGTCGGCGGGGCTGCACCTGTTCTCGGCACCGGACAGCGCCACGCGCTTTCAGGCCGCCATCATGGAGAGCAACCCGGTGGGCTCGGTGTACCGCACGCCCGCGCAGGCGCAAGGCATAGGAAGCCTGTTCCGCGATGCCCTGTGCACCCAGGTGGGCGGGTGCCTCGCGGGCAAGCCCATCCTGCTGAAGGCCACGCCGGCGCAGATCGTCGCGGCCCAGGCGGGCCAGCTGTTTGGCACCCGGGGCAAGGCCGGCAACCCCAAGGCCCTCGCCGCCGCCGAACGCGAGGCCGCCACGCGCCCGCTGGTGGGGCTTCTGGCCCAGGCGTCGCCCCAGGTCAACGATGGCCTGCCCTGGTCGCCCACCGTGGACGGCAAGGTCATCGTGGGCCAGCCCCTGGCCGGCTACAACGCGGTGTCCGCCACGGCCTCGATGCCGCCCAAGCCCTTCGTCTTCGGCGTGAACCGCGACGAGGGCGCCGTCTTCGCCAACCTGGCCTTCCTGAAGCTGGGGCTGGTTCTCGATCCCCTGTTCTTCAATGGCAAGCTGGTGTCGATGGTCTGGCCGGACGACGCCAAGACCATTCTGGGCTACAGCACCACGGCGCAAGGCCAGCCGGTCTTCCCGTACCGCGCGCCCACCCGGCCCGCGCCGAGCTACATGAACGGCACGGCGGCGACGCTGTCCGGCGTGATCAACGACTTCGCGTTCCGCTGCGGCAACCTGGCCATGGCGAACCGGGCGGCCGCCCGCAACGCGCAGGCGAGCCCCGCGCTGCCGGCCTTCGGCTACCTGTTCGCCCAGCCGCCGCTGATCGACCTCTACAGCGCCGGCAAGCCGCCCACGGAAGTCGCGGCCTGCGCACCGGGCAAGAACGGCAACGTCTGCCACGGCAACGAACTGCCCTATGTGTTCAACACCCTGGGAACGGCCTACGCGGTGTACACCCGGGGCAGCCAGCCGCCGCCGCCCGCCGACCAGGCCCTGGCCCAGACCATGGCCGCCGCCTGGGCGAGCTTCGTGAACAGCCCCGCCAGCCCGGCGCCATGGACGCCGGTGGCCGCCAGCGGCGCGCAGCTGCCGACGGCCTGGACGCCCTATGCCGGCCTGTCCTCCTCGCTTTCGCAATGGAGCACCGCGGGCAGCCCCAGCAGCCTCCCGGCATCGTCCATCGATTCGGCGGCCCACTGCACCGCGCTGTGGAACACGGTGGCGCCCATCGGGGGGCAGTGACCGGGGTGGCATGGCGGCGCCGGGGCCCGGCGCCGCGCAAAAGGGGACGGGCAGGCACGGGCCTGCGGTCCCCTTCGCGCTTTTGGCTTCAGCGCGAGAGCGCGTCGGCCGTGGCGGCGTCCACGCGGCCCGTGATCGGCAGGCCCTTCGATTTTTGGAAGTTGCGCAGCGCGGTGGCCGTGCGGGCGCCGGCAGCGCCATCGGGCGTGCCCACGTTGTAACCCAGGGCGTTCAGGCGCTCCTGCGCCTCGCGCACCGACATGGCAGGGGCGCCGGCCGGGGCCCCTGCGGGCGCGGGAACGCCGGCACGGGTCTGCGACGGTGCGGCACCGCCGTCCACGCCCAGGCGGCCACCGCCGCCCAGGCCCTGGCCCTGCACGCTTTGCGCCTTGTAGTTGCGCAGCGCCACGACCATCTGGTTGTACGCGTCCATGAACGCGGCGGTGAGCACCTTGCCCTGCGCCGTGTTCTGGTAGCCGCCCAGCGAGCCGCCGGCCGAGCCGCCGAACAGGCTGCCGAAGCCGGCGAAATCGCTCTTGGAGGCGCTGCCCTCGGAGGCCGAGATCTGCACGCCCGAGCGGTTGTCCACCAGGGTCAGCATGGCGCTGGCCTCGCGCGTCTTGAGCCCGCCGCCCAGGGCGCCGATGGCCCGGCCGCTGCCGCCACCGATGAGCCCGCCCAGCACGCCGCCGATGCCGCCGGCATCGCTGTTGGAGAACACGATCTCAGGCGACAGGCCGTAGTCGGAGGCGACCATCTGGCCCTTGCCGAAGTTGCTGCCGCCGCGCATTTCGCCGGACTGCATGAGCGCGCGCTCGCGGTCCATGGCCGTCATGCCCGAGGCGCTGCGCTCCACCACGATGAAGCAGTTCGATTGCTGGATCAGCAGGCGCAGCAGGTTGGCCGTGGGCGGCAGGCGGTATTCGTTGCGCAGGATGGTGTACCAGCCGGCCTGCTGGTTTTCCACCAGCGACACGGTGCCCAGGGGCGAGGCGCACTTTTGCAGGTCGCTGCTTTCGTTGGCCGTGGCACCGCCCGCGGCCGCGCCGGTGGCAACCGTCTTGGACTCGGCGCTGCCCATCTTCATGTTGGTGGTTTCGCAGCCCGTCAGCAGGACGGCGGCACAGGCGGCGGCCAGCAGTGGCAAGGTCTTCTTGGACATTGGAGGGTACCTCTCAGGGAAAAGGGTGGAGACGCCACCTTGCGGCGAAAGGGCGCGAGCAAGGGCGTCGGCCGGAACGCCCGGCCTGCCAGGGGCAGCGACGGATCATAGCGCCGCGGCCGGGCGGCCGGCCACCGGCGCGGCGCCCATGCGGTAGATCCACACCGCATGCCCGCCGTCCGGCGGCAGCCGGGCATGCGGCGTGACCCCCGGCACCTCGAACGCCAGGCTGACCAGCCAGGTGCCCGGCGCCATTTCCGCCTGCGCCTTGGCCAAGGCGCGGGCCATGCTCTCGGGGCGCTGGAACAAATACACCATCGTGCAGCCGCTCCAGTCGGCGCGCCACAGGTCGCCCCGACGCACCTCGGCCCACGGGCAACGCAGCGCGCACAGCAGTCGCAGCGGCCGGCTCCACTCCACGCCCGCCAGCCGCGCCTGCGGGTAGGCGCGGCGCAGGGCGAGCAGGCCGTCGCCCAGGCCGCAGCCGGCGTCCAGCACCCGCGCGCCCGCCGGCAGCGCCACCGCGCGGGCCAGGCCGAGCAGCGCATCGTGCGGCGTGGGAAACAGGGGCGCATCGCGCCAGGCGTTGAGCGGGTACACCAGCAGCAGCAGCGCGAGCGGCACCAGCCAGGCCCAGGCCGGCACGCTGGCCGCGCCGGACAGCGCCAGCGACAGCGGAAACCCCGCCGCGATCAGCCCGCGGCGCCACCAGCCCGTGCCCAGCACGCTAGCCGCGGTGCCCACGGCGCAGGCTGCGATCAGCGCCGCCACCGGCGCCACCCGGCCCTGCAGGCCCAGGTACGCCAGCCATGCGGCGGCCCAGGCCAGGAGGGCGGGCAGGGGCCAGGGCAGTCGGTGCATGGAGGGTGGGAATCCGGTGGGGAGGGAGCAGCGCCGAGTTTAGTGAGCCGCGCGCGGGGCATTCAACCGCAGGCCCCCATTCCGGTGGCATCCACACGCGACCGGAAACGATAACCAATGGATATCAATTCATCATTTCATTTCAATTTACGGCCCGCAGGCCGCGCCCTAGGATGCCCCTCAATGCCCGGTCCATGGGCATGCATACAACAGGAGACAAACCATGTGGTGCCGCATCCCCCTGCCCGGCCTGGCCCTGGCCGCCGCCGTCCTCATCCCCCTGGGCGCCAGCGCCCAGGACTGGCCGACCCGGCCCGTCCGCATCCTGGTGGGCTCGGCCCCGGGCGGCGGCACCGACGCCATGGCCCGTGCCGTGGCCGACCGGCTGGGCCCGCTGCTCAAGCAGCCCACGGTGGTGGAAAACCGCCCCGGGGCCTCCAACACGCTGGCGGCCGATGCCACCGCCAAGGCCACCGATGGCCACACGATGGTGATGGGCGTGGTCACCGCGCACGCCATCGCCCCGCACCTCTTGAAGCTGGCCTACGACAACAACCGCGACCTGGTGCCGGTGGCCTTCGTGGGCGCGGTGCCCAACGTGCTGGTGGTGACCAACGCCCTGCCCGCGCAGTCGGTCAAGGAGCTGGTGGCCCTGGCGAAGAAAGCGCCCGGCACCATCAACTTCGCCAGCAGCGGCGCGGGCAGCACGCAGCACATCGCGGCCGAGATGTTCAAGGACGCGGCCGGCATCGACCTGATGCACGTGCCGTACAAGGGCAGCGGCACCGCGCTGGTCGATCTGGTGGGCGGCCAGGTGCAGATGAGCTTCGACACCATGCCCTCGGTGCTGGGCCAGATCAAGTCCGCCAAGATGCGCGCCCTGGCCGTGACCACGCCGCAGCGCAACCCGCAGCTGCCGCAGGTGCCCACCATGGCCGAGGCCGGCCTGCCGCAGGTGGACATCAGCGCCTGGTACGGCATCTACATGCCCGCCGCCACGCCCAAGGCGGTGCAGCAGAAGGTGCACGACGCGGTGAACGAGGTGCTGGCCATGCCCGAGACCCAGACCCGCCTGGGCGCCGTCGGGGCCGAACTCAAGCCGATCTCGCAGGCCGAGTTCATCGCCTTCCAGAACGCCGAATTCAAGCGCTACGGCGACCTCATCCGCAAGAACCACATCCGCATCGACTAGCAGGACAAGCCGCCCATGAACACGCAAGACCGCCCCGTGGTGGCCCTCACGCTCGGCGACCCCGCCGGCATCGGCCCCGAACTCATCGCCCGCCTGCTGGCCAGGCCCGAAACCGCGCAGCGGGCCAACACCGTGCTGGTGGGCGACCCCTGGCTGTGGGAGGACGGCCAGCGCATCGCCGGTGTGCAGGTGGCGACCGATGCCGTGGGCGCGCTGGCCGATGTGCGGGGCCGCGCCGGCACCGCGCGGCCCGCCTTCCTGGCCCTGGACACGGTGGCCCCGGCCGACGTGCAGCGCAGCCGCGCCGGGGCGGCCGGGGGCCGCTCGGTGCTGCAGGTGCTGGACCGCTGCATGGACGCGGCGCTGGCCGGCGACATCGACGCCATCTGCTTTGCACCGCTGAACAAGCAGGCCATGAAGATCGGCGGCATGCAGCACGAGGACGAGCTGCACCACTTCGCCCGGCACCTGGGCGTGACCGGCTACTTCTGCGAGTTCAACACGCTGGGCGACCTGTGGACCTCGCGCATCTCCTCGCACGTGCCGCTCAAGGACGTGGCGAGCTACCTGAGCGTGGAGCGCATCCAGCAGGCGGCCGAGCTGATCTACCGCTCGCTGCTCGCCAGCGGCGTCGCGGCACCGAAGGTGGCCATTGCCGCCTTCAACCCGCACGGCGGCGATGGCGGCGTGTGCGGGCGCGAGGAGATCGACACCATCGTGCCCGCCGTGCAGGCGCTGCAGGCGCGCGACTGGCCCACGCCGGCGCCTTTTCACGGCCCGTTTCCGGCCGACACCATCTTCCTGAAGGCGCAGGCCGGCGAGTACCAGGCCATCGTGACCATGTACCACGACCAGGGCCAGATCGCGATCAAGCTGCTGGGTTTCTCGCGCGGGGTCACGGTGCAGGGCGGCCTGCCGATCCCGATCACCACGCCCGCGCACGGCACGGCCTACGACATCGCCGGCCAGGGCCGCGCCAGCGCCGAGGCGACCTGGCAGGCCTTCCAGATCGCCTGCCGCATGGGCAGCGCGCAGCGCGCCAAGGCGCTGGCCGCCGCCTGATCCCACTCCCTCCGTTCAGAGACTCCACCATGAAAATCCAATCCGTCCGCGCCCGTGTATTCCAGTGGAAGGGCCAGACCGTGCCGCCGCAGGGCCACTTCTGCTCCAACGCCATGGACCTGCTGTATTCGCCGGCCGAAAGCATGAGCACCTTCCGTTTCCATTCGTGGACGGTGGTCGAGATCGAGACCGACGACGGGATCGTGGGCCTCGGCAACGTGGCGCTGGCGCCGAAGATCGCCAAGGCCATCATCGACGAGTACCTCGCGCCCCTGGTCATCGGGCACGACCCGTGGGACTACGAGTACCTGTGGCAGCGCATGTACCGCAGCACGCACGCCTGGGGCCGCAAGGGCGTGGCCATGGCCGCCATCTCGGCGGTGGACCTGGCCATCTGGGACATCCTGGGCAAGAGCGTGGACAAGCCCGTGTTCAAGCTGCTGGGCGGCCGCACCAAGGAGAAGATCCCCTGCTACTACAGCAAGCTCTACCGCACCGACCTGAAGGCGATGCAGGACGAGGCGCAAACCTTCCTCGACCAGGGCTTCAAGGCCTTCAAGATGCGTTTCGGCTACGGCCCCGCGCACCTGCAGCACGGCGTGCAGGAGAACCTGAAGTCGGTCGAAGCCATCCGCGAAGTCATCGGCTACAACACCGACCTGATGCTCGAGTGCTACATGGGCTGGAACCTCGAATACGCCAAGCGCATGCTGCCCAAGCTCGCGAAATTCGAGCCGCGCTGGCTGGAGGAACCCGTGATCGCCGACGACATCGATGGCTATGCCGAACTGAACGCGATGAACATCATCCCCATCTCGGGCGGCGAGCACGAGTTCGGCCTGTACGGCTTCAAGCAGCTGCTGGACAAAAAGGCCGTGAGCGTCGTGCAGTACGACACCAACCGGGTGGGCGGCATCACCGCCGCGCACAAGATCAACGCGCTGTGCGAAGCGCATTCCGTGCCGGTGATTCCGCACGCGGGCCAGATGCACAACTACCACCTGACGATGAGCACGCTGGCCTCGCCCATGGCGGAGTACTTTCCCATCTTCGACGTGGAGGTGGGCAACGAGCTGTTCTGGTACCTCTTCGACGGCGAGCCCGTCGCGGAGAACGGCTTCCTGCAGCTCCAGGACGATGTGCCGGGCCTGGGCCTTTCGCTCAAGACCGAGTACATCGACCAGTTCGACATCATCGAGTAAGGCGGCGTCCCATGGCCAGTCTCTCCAACCCCCGCTACCGCGGCATCTTCCCCGTCGCGCCCACCCCGTTCCACGAAGACGGCACGCTGGACCTGGCCAGCCAGAGGCGCTGCCTGGACTTCATGATCGACTCGGGCGTGGACGGCCTGTGCATCCTGGCCAACTTCTCCGAGCAGTTCCTGCTGTCGGACGACGAACGCGAGGTGCTGACGCGCACAGCGCTGGAACACGTGGCCGGCCGCGTGCCGGTGATCGTCACCACCACGCACACCAGCACCGCCGTCTGCGCCGCCCGCAGCCGCCGCGCGCAGGACATGGGCGCGGCGATGGTCATGGTCATGCCGCCCTACCACGGCGCCACCTTCCGCTTCGGCGAGGCGCCGGTGCGCGCCTTCTACCAGGGCGTGTCGGACGCCATCGGCATTCCCATCATGGTCCAGGACGCACCGGCGGCCGGCACGCCGCTGTCGCCCGCCTTCCTGGCCGACATGGCGACGACGATCGAGCAGGTGTGCTACTTCAAGATGGAGACGGCCGGCGCCGCCACGAAGCTGCGCGAGCTGATCGCCCTGGGCGGCGAGGCCATCGAAGGCCCGTGGGACGGCGAGGAAGCCATCACCCTGCTGGCCGACCTGGAGGCCGGCGCCACCGGCGCCATGACCGGCGCGGGCTTTGCCGACGGCATCCGCCCCATCCTGGAGGCGCACCGCCAGGGCGATGCGGACGCGGCCTTCGCCCACTACCAGCGCTGGCTGCCGCTCATCAACCACGAGAACCGCCAGGCGGGCTTCCTGGCCGCCAAGGCGCTCATGAAGGAAGGCGGCGTGATCGCCTGCGAGGCGCCGCGCGCGCCCTGGCCGCCGATGCACCCCGAGGTGCGCCGCCAGCTCATCGGCATCGCACGGCGGCTCGATCCGCTGGTGCTGCGCTGGGGGCGCTGAAGCGCGCGAAAAAAAGCGGCGATGCGCCCGCCGCGCGACCGCCAGGGCGCTGTTCGATCCACACCAAGGGAGACCACCACCATGCAACGTCGGGAGCTTCTGAAGACCGCCGGCCTTTCGCTGGCCGCATCCACCCTGGGGCCGGCCACGGTCCTCGCCCAGGCCCCGGCGGGGCGCGCGCCGCGCGAGGTGCTGCTGCTGATCGAGAAATCGAGCCACTGCATCAGCCACTACGACATCGCCAGCGGCGAGCGGCTGCACACGATCGCCCTGCCCCCGTTTCCGCACGAATTCGTGGTGGACGCCGCGCAGCGCTACGCCTACGTGGGCCACTACGGCGTGGAGACCTCGGGGCACCCGGGCCCGGGCGGCACCAGCGTGCTGCAGATCGACCTGGCCACGCGCACGCTGGCGCGCACCATCGACCTGGCGCCCTTCAACCGCCTGCACGGCATCCAGATGGACCAGTCGGGCCGCCTCTACGTGCTGAGCGAGGACCGCGCGCAGCTGGCCGTGCTGGACCGGCCCGAGACCGACACCGCCGTGCGGCGCGCGGTGCCGGTGGGCGGCATCAAGAGCCACCTGTTCGCGCTCACCCGGGACGGCCAGACGGCCTACGCGATGAACCTGCTCACGCACTCGGTGACGCAGTTCAGGCCGCACGACGCCGCGTTCGCGCCCGTGGCCTGCGTGCCCGGCGACAAGCCCGAGGGCAATGCGCTCAGCGCGGACGAGCGCACGCTGTACGTCACCTGCCGCTGGAGCAACACGCTGTGCGCCATCGACACGGCCACCATGAAGGTCGTGCGCAGCGCGCCCGCGCGCAACGACCCCACGCGCATCTACCGCTGCCGCGACGGCCGGCTGCTGGTGTCCCACTATGGGGACCGCAGCCTGTCCATCGTGGACCCGGCGACGCTCGCCGAGCAGGCCCACATTCCCATGGACGCGCGCCCCATCGCGGTCAGCCTGCATCCCACCCGGCCCTGGGCCTTCGTGAGCCAGGACAACGACCGGGTCGGGGTCTTCCACCTGGAATCGCGCCGGTTCGAGCGCTTCATCGCCACGCAGCGCGAACCGGACGTGTCGTACACGCTGCAGGGCTGAGCGCGGCGGGGGGTGGTGGGCGGGCTGCGGCATCTTCGCCACACCCGTGCGGGCAGGGTGTAACGCCGGGGCGGCGGTGGCGGCGGCGTGGATGGCGGCTTTTACAATGTCCTGTTGCCATTGCGCACAGAGCGTTACCAATGCGCCGCGCCTCCCCATCACGCCATCCCACCAAAGGTTCCTTTTGCGCCCGCCCCTCGATTCGTCCCTGCCCACCCCGGGCCCGTCCTCGGAACCGCCCCTGGTGGTGGACCTGGACGGCACGCTCATCCTGACGGACATGCTGCACGAATCGTCGCTGCAGCTGCTGCGGGACGGGCCGTGGCGCGCGCTGGCCCTGCCCGTGTGGCTGGCGCGGGGCAAGGCGGCGCTCAAGCAGGAGATCGGGCAGCGGGTGCAGATGGACGTGGCCACGCTGCCCTACAACGTGCCGTTCGTGCAGTGGCTGCGCAACCAGCACGCGGCCGGGCGGCGCACCGTGCTGTGCACGGCCTCCGACCGCTCGGTGGCGCAGGCCATCGCCGCCCACCTGGGGTGCTTCGACCAGGTGATGGCCAGCGATGGCGCCACCAACCTCGCCGGGCGGGCCAAGGCCGCCGCGCTGGTGCAGGCCTTTGGCGAGCGCGGCTTCGACTACGCCGGCAACTCGCAGGCGGACGTGCCGGTGTGGCAGGCCGCGCGCTCGGCCATCGTGGTCAATGCCTCGGGCGCCGTCACCCGGCGGGCCGAGGCGCACGGCAACGTGGCCGAACGCTTTCCCCGCGAGCCCGCGGGCCTCAAGCCCTGGCGCAAGGCCCTGCGGCTGCACCAGTGGCTCAAGAACCTGCTGCTGTTCGTGCCGCTGGTGGCCGCCCACCGCGTGGCCGACGGCGAGGCCTGGGGCCTCCTGCTGGTGGCCTTCCTGGCCTTCAGCCTGTGCGCCTCGTCGGTCTACGTGGCCAACGACCTGCTCGATCTGGAGAGCGACCGCCGGCACCCGCGCAAGCGCCTGCGGCCCTTCGCCTCGGGAGCGCTGGCCGCCTGGCAGGGCGTGGCCCTGGTCCCGGTGCTCACGGCGGCGAGCTTCGCGCTGGCCTGGCAGGTAGGCCAGGGGTTCTTCGGCTGGCTGCTAGGGTACTTCGCCATCACCTGGGCGTATTCGCTGGCGCTCAAGCGCTGGGTGCTGGTCGATTGCATCGCGCTGGCGGTGCTCTACACGCTGCGCATCGTGGCGGGCGCCTACGCCATCACGCAGCCGCTGTCGTTCTGGCTGCTGGCGTTCTCGGGCTTTCTCTTCCTGTCGCTGGCCTTCGTCAAGCGCTATGCCGAGCTGATGGTGCAGCAGGCCGCGGGCAAGACGCAGGCGCACGGGCGCGGCTACCTCACCTCGGACGCACCCATCGTGCAGAACCTGGGCATCGCCGCCGGCTACACGGCCGTGGTGGTGCTGGCGCTGTACCTCAACAGCGAATCGGTGCTGCTGATGTACCGCGCGCCGGAGATGATCTGGGCCGCCGTGCCCGTGATGGTGTTCTGGGTGAGCTGGATGTGGCTGCGCGCGGTGCGCGGGCAGATGCATGACGACCCGCTGGTCTTCGCCTTCAAGGACCGCGCCAGCCTGGCCGCGGGCGCGCTGTTCAGCCTGGCGATGGTCGCCGCCGCCCTGGGACTGCCGTGGTAGCCGTGCGCTCCTGGGGCAGCCTGAGCGCCGACGACCACGATCTGCGCATCCTGGCCGAACGGCCGCTGGCGCACCTGCCACGCGAGCCCGGCCAGTACGGGCTGGCGTTCGGCATGGGCCGCAGCTACGGCGACGTGTGCCTGAACCCCGGCGGCGCGCTGTGGTCGCTGCGCGGGCTGGACCGCTTCATCGCCTGGGACGAAGCCACCGGCGACCTGACCTGCGAGGCCGGCATGCTGCTGCGCGACATCCAGCGCACCTTCGTGCCGCGCGGCTGGATGCTGCCCGTGACCCCGGGCACCCAATTGGCCACCGTGGGCGGCGCCATCGCCAACGACGTGCACGGCAAGAACCACCATGTGCAGGGCTCCTTCGGCGACCATGTGCAGGAACTGCGGCTGCTGCGCACCGACGGGCTGTCGATCCGCTGCGGCCCCCAGTTGCACCCCGACTGGTTCGCCGCCACGGTGGGCGGCCTGGGCCTGACCGGCGTGGTCACCCAGGCCACGCTGCGGCTGCGGCGGGTGCCCGGCGCGTGGCTGGACACCGAGACCCTGCCCTACGGGTCGCTGGGCGAGTTCTTCGCCCTGGCCGATGCCTCCGAGGCGGGCTGGGAACACACCGTCTCGTGGATCGACTGCCTCTCGGGCGCCCGGGCCGGCGGCACGCGCGGCATCTTCCTGCGCGCCAATGCCGCCGCGCCCGAATCCCAGCACGGCCCCGCCCCGAAGGACCGCCAGCGCACCGTGCCGTTCGCGCCGCCCGTCTCGCTCGTCAACCGCCTGAGCCTGCGCCCTTTCAACGCGGCGTACTACCACCTGAACCGCCGCCGCGCCGGCCGCGCGCTGCAGCACTACGAACCGTTCTCCTACCCGCTGGACAACCTGCAGGAATGGAACCGCATCTATGGCCGCCGGGGCTTCTACCAGTACCAGTGCGTGGTGCCCCGCCCGCACGGCCCCGATGCCGTGGGCGCCCTGCTGCGCGAGATCACCGCGTCGGGCCAGGGCAGCTTTCTGGGCGTGCTCAAGACCTTCGGCGACCGCGAATCGGTGGGCCTGCTGAGCTTTCCGCAGCCGGGCGTCACGCTGGCGCTCGACTTTCCCAACCTCGGCGAGCGCACGCTGCGGCTGTTCGACCGGCTCGATGCCGTCGTGGCCGAGGCCGGCGGGCGCCTGTACCCCGCCAAGGACGCGCGCATGCCGCGCGCCCTGTTCGAGGCCGGCTACCCGAAGCTCGCCCAATTCCTTCCGTACCGCGACCCGAACATCCGGTCCGCGATGTCGCAGCGCCTGATGGGCGACTGACCTGCGGCTTTTTCCCCAAGACCACACAAGAACGAACGAAGTCACCGCCAACATGCAAAACAACCACAACGACCGCGGCGCACCACAGACCCTCGTGATCGTCGGTGCCACGTCGCTGATCGCGCAGCACTGCGCGCGCCAATGGCTGCAGGCCGGCGGCATCGGCCGCGTGGTGCTCGTGGGGCGCGACGCGGCCCGTCTGCAGGGCGTGGCCGACGACCTGCAGGTGCGCCAGTCCCAGGCCCGCATCGACGTGATGGCCGGCGACGTGACGCAGGCGGCCTCCATCGCCGCGCTGGTGCAGCACCTGGTGGCGCAGGGCGTGCCGGACACCGTGCTCATCGCCCACGGCAGCCTGCCCGACCAGGCCCGGTGCCAGGGCGATCTGGCCAGCGCCGAGCAGGCCATGGCCGTCAACGGCCTGTCGCCCGCGCTGTGCGCGGAGGCGTTCGCCGGCGCGATGCAGGTGGCGGGGCGGGGCACGATCGGCATCATCGGTTCGGTGGCCGGCGACCGCGGCCGCAAATCCAACTACGTGTACGGCGCCGCCAAGGGCCTGGTGGAGCGCTATGCCGAAGGCCTGCAGCACCGCCTGGCGGGCTCGGGCGTGAAGGTGGTGCTCATCAAGCCGGGCCCCACCGACACGCCGATGACGGCGCACCTCAAGGCGCGCGGCGCCAAGCTCGCCAGTGTGGAGCAGGTGGCCCAGGCCGTGGTGCGCGGCATGGCCCGCGGCACGCCCGTGGTGTATGCCCCGGCGAAATGGGCGCTCATCATGGCCGTGATCCGCAACCTGCCGCGCGCGGTCTTCCACAAGATGGACATCTGAGCCATGCCGTGGACCCCTGAACGCCGCCGCCTCTGGGCGGCGGTGGCCCTTGCGGGCTATGCCACGCTCTTTGCCCTGGCGACGGCCGTGGCGGCCTGGCGCACCTTCACGTCCGTGCCGATCTGGGACATGTGGGGCGCACTGGAGTTCTATGCCGATGTGCGCGATGGCGCCGGCTGGCAGGCCTGGTGGCGGCTCTTCAACGAGCACCGCCTCGTGCTGTCCAAGGCCCTGTTCTGGATGGAATACCGCTGGTTCGGTGGCACGCAGGCCTTCCTGATCGCGGTCAACTACCTGCTGGTGGCGGGCAGCATCGCCACCTTCTGGGCCTTCCTGAAGGCGCGCCTGGGGCCGATGACCCGCACGGCGTCGGTGGCGGCGCTGGCGCTGCTGTCCGTCTGGCTGCTGTCGTGGGTGCAGCAGGAAAACCTCACCTGGGCATTCCAGAGCCAGTTCTTCCTGGCCCAGTGGCTGCCGCTGGCCGGGCTGTACTGCCTGTACCGCGCCACGCAGGCGCCGCAGGACGTGGGCTGGTTCGCCGGCGGCTGCGCACTGGGCGTGCTGAGCATCGGCACCATGGCCAACGGCATCATGGCGCTGCCCATGATGGCGCTCTACGCCGCCGTGGCGCGCATGGGCTGGCGCCGCGTGGCGCTGCTGGCGCTGCTGGGCGCCGCGGGCATCGGCGTGTACATGGCGGACTTCGCCGCGCCGACGCCCCGGCCCGGCCTGCTGGCCATGCTGCAGAGCCGGCCGCTGGGCCTGCTGCAGTACACGCTGCAGTACCTGGGCAGCCCGTTCCAGCACCTGGCGCGCAAGATGGAGACGATGTGGATCAGCCAGGCCTTCGGCGTGCTGTTCACCGTGCTGGCGCTGGCCCGCCTGGTGCCCGCGCTGCGCGCCCCGCGCACGCACGCGCTGGAGCTGTCACTGCTCACCTTCGTGGCCTTCGTGGCGGGCATCGCCTTCGCCACCGCCAGCGGCCGGCTGCAGTTCAGCATGGAGGGCTCGCTGGCCAGCCGCTACACCACGCCCACGATGATGGCCTGGGCCGCCCTGGGCGTGCTGTACGCCCCGCGCGTGCTGGCCCTGCGCGGCCTCGCGCGCGCCGGTGCCGCCGTGCTGCTGGTGGCGGTGCTGGCGCAGATGCTGTCGGTGCAGCTGCGCGAGACCCGGCGCAGCGATGTCGCGCACCTGCGCATGACCGGCGCGCTCGCGCTGGCGATGGGCGTGCACGACGAGCGGCGCATCGGCATGCTGATCTGGGACCGGGCCCTGGGCGAGCGCATCGTCGCCAAGGCCCGCCAGCAGGGCCACTCGATCTTCGGTCGGCCGCCGCTCGCCGACGCAGCCACGGCCCTGGGCTCGCACACCGACGTGCCGCCCGCCCGCTGCACGGCCTTCGTGGACTGGGTGCAGCGCGTGCAGGGCGATCCGCGCTTCGTCTCGGTGAGCGGCGCGCTGCTGCCCTCCGAAGGCGATGCGCCGCCGCCATCGATGCGCCTCGTCGCGCCCGATGGCACCGTGGTGGGCCTGGGCGTGCCCCACCGCTGGCGCAAGCTGAGCGCGCCGGGCGGCCCCCATGCGCCCGCACGCTACCTGACCTTCACCGCCTACCTGCAGGCCGCGCCCGAGGCGCTGCCCACCGCCGTGACCCTGACCGCACCCGGCACCGACTGCTCGGTGGCCCTGCAGATACCGGCGCCGCAGTGAGCGCCCCGAACCCGCCGAGAAAAACCAACACCATGAAGAACGCCAAAATCATCCTGCCGGGAGGCGCCGGCCTCGTGGGCCAGAACCTCGTGGCCCACCTGAAGCTGCACGGCTACCACAACCTCGTCGTGCTGGACAAGCACGCGAGCAACCTCGCCATCCTGCGCCAGGTGCACCCCGACATCGTGGCCGAGGACGCCGACCTGGCCGAGCCCGGCGCGTGGGAGCGCCACTTCGAGGGCGCGGACGTGGTGGTCATGCTGCAGGCGCAGATCGGCGCGCCGCAGGCCGACCCGTTCGTGCGCAACAACCTCACCTCCACCGGCCGCATCCTCGATCTGATCCAGCGCCACCGCATCCCGCAGACCGTGCACATCAGCTCCTCGGTGGTCGAGTCGGTCGCCCAGGACCACTACACCGAGACCAAGCGCGCGCAGGAAAAGATGGTGCTGGACAGCGGCATTCCCTGCGTGGTGCTGCGGCCCACGCTGATGTTCGGCTGGTTCGACCGCAAGCACCTGGGCTGGCTGTCGCGCTTCATGCGCAAGGTGCCGGTGTTCCCCATTCCGGGCAGCGGCCGCTACATGCGCCAGCCGCTGTACGCGGCGGACTTCTGCCGCATCATCGTGCGCTGCATCGAGGAGCGCCGCGTGGGCGGCGTGTTCAACATCACGGGGCTGGAGAAGGTGGACTACATCGACATCATTCGCCAGATCAAGGCCGCCACGGGCGCGGGCGCCTGGATCGTGAAGATCCCCTACGGCCTTTTCTACCTGCTGCTCAAGGTGTGGGCGCTGTTCGACAAGGACCCGCCGTTCACCGCCGACCAGCTCAAGGCGCTGGTGGCCCACGACGAGTTCGAGGTGATCGACTGGCCCGGCATCTTCGGCGTGCGCGCCACGCCCTTCGCCGAGGCCATCCACGAAACCTTCAACCACCCGGAATACAGCCGCGTGGTGCTGGAGTTCTGATGAGCGCGCAGACCCCCTCTCCTTCCGCATCCACGGCCGCCGCGCCGGGCCAACGCATCGCCGTGCTGGGCGCCGGCCCCATGGGCCTGGCCGTGGCCTACCAGCTCGCGCGCGACGGCCACCGGCCCGTGATCTTCGAGGCCGACGACCGCGTGGGCGGCATGACCGCGATGTTCGACTTCGACGGCCTGCCCATCGAGCGCTACTACCACTTCCACTGCACCTCCGACCACGCCTTCCTGCAGATGCTCGACGAGCTGGGGCTTTCGGACCGGATGCGCTGGCGCGCCACGCGGATGGGCTACTGGTTCCAAAAGCGCCTGCAGCCCTGGGGCAACCCGGTGGCGCTGCTGCGCTTTCAGGGTCTGGGCCTGGTCGCCAAGTTCCGCTACGGCCTGCACGCCTTCCTGTCCACGAAGCGCACCGACTGGAAGCCGCTCGACGGCGAAGAGGCCACGGGCTGGATCCGCCGCTGGGTGGGCAAGGAGGCCTACGAGGTGCTGTGGCGGCGCCTGTTCGACTACAAGTTCTACGACCACGCCGGCAACCTGTCCGCCGCGTGGATCTGGAGCCGCATCCGCCGCATCGGCCGCTCGCGCTACAGCCTGATGCGCGAAAAGCTCGGCCACCTCGACGGCGGCTCGGCCACGCTGCTGGACGGCATGGTGGCCGACATCCAGCGCCACGGCGGCGAGATCCGCCTGTCCACGCCCGTCACCCGCGTGCGCATGGACGCTACGCGCGTGCAGGGCGTGGAGACCGCCCAGGGCTTCGAGGCCTTCGACAAGGTGGTGAGCACCATTCCCCTGCCCTACGTGCCGCGCACCATGCCCGACCTCCCGCCCGCGCTGCTGGCGCAGTACGGCGCGCTGCAGAACATCGCCGTGGTCTGCGTGATCGCCAAGCTGCGCCAGCCGCTGACCGAGAACTTCTGGCTCAACGTGAACGATCCGGACATGGACATTCCCGGCCTGGTCGAATACAGCAACCTGCGCCCGCTGGCGGAGTCGGTGGTGTATGTGCCGTTCTACATGCCCGGCGAGCACCCCAAGTTCGCCGAGCCCGACGCGGCCTTCCTCGACAAGGTGCGCCGCTACCTGAAGGCCATCAACCCGAAGCTGCAGGACAGCGACTTCCTGGCCCTGCGCGCCAGCCGCTACCGCTATGCCCAGCCCATCTGCCCGCCCAACTACCTGGACAGCCTGCCGCCCGTGCAGCTGCCCGTGCGCGGCCTGTGGGTGGCCGACACGTCCTACTACTACCCCGAGGACCGCGGCATCTCCGAGAGCATCGGCTTCGGGCGCCAGATGGCCGCGCAGGCGGCCGCGGCACCCGTCTAGGCCCCGCATGCTCGCGCAGTTCCGCTCCCGGCAGTTCGTGGCCTTCCTGGTGACCGGCGGCCTGGCCGCGCTCGCCAACTTCATCGCGCGCATCGTGCTCAACCAGTGGATGCCGTTTTCCTACGCCGTGGTGCTGGCCTACGGCGTGGGCATGGTCACGGCCTTCCTGCTGGCGCGCGCCTTCGTGTTCCAGGGCAGCCAGCAGTCGGTGCGCAAGTCCGCCGCGTTCTTCGTGCTGGTGAACCTCTTGGCGGTGGCGCAGACCTGGGCCGTGAGCCTGCTGCTGGCGCGCCAGGTGCTGCCCGCCCTGGGCGTGACCGCCTTCGTGCCCGAGATCGCCCATGCCGTGGGCGTGGCCGTGCCGGTGTTCACGAGCTACCTGGGCCACAAGCGCTGGTCCTTCGCCGACCGCGCATGAAGCCCGGCCACGCCGTCGCCGCGGCCGGGGCCTGCACGGCGGCCTACGTGGCCGCCCTGGTGTGGGCCGACGCGCGCAACCAGGTCTTCGCGCAACTGCCGCAGGTGCTCGCCTGGATGCCCTCGATGGCGGCGATCGCCTTCGCCTCCTACCTGCTGCGCTACCTGCGCTGGCGCTGGCTGCTGGCCCGCGCGGGGCACGCCGTGCCCTGGGGTGCGGGATTTCTGGCCTACCTTTCGGGCTTCGCCTTCACTGCGACCCCCGGCAAGGTGGGCGAGCTGGTGCGCGTGCGCTACTTCGCTCGCGCCGGCGTGCCGGCGGCGCGCACCGTCTCGGCTTTCGTGTACGAGCGTGCGTTCGACCTGCTGTGCGTGGTGCTGCTGGCGGCGCTGGCCATCCCCGCCCTGCCGCTGTTCGCGGTGCTGGTGGCATTCGTGGCGGGCATGATCGGCGCCGTCGTGCTGGTGGCGGCACGGCCCGCATGGCTGCTGCGCGGTGCCGCCCGGCTGCGCCGCCGCGGCTGGCCGCGACTGTCGCGTGCGGTGCGGGCCCTGGCGCTGGGATTGGCCGGCTGCAGGGCGTGGCTGCACCCGCTGGATTGGGGGCTTTCGCTGGGCCTGGGCCTGGCCGCATGGGGCCTGGTGGCGCTGTCGTTCGCCTGGCTGCTGCACGGGCTGGGCATCGGCCTGCCCTGGCGCGATGCCGCCTCCCTGTACCCCACCGCCATGCTGGCCGGCGCAGCGTCCATGCTGCCAGCCGGCATCGGCACCACCGAGGCCACCCTGGTCGCCCTGCTGGCGCTGCACGCCGTGCCGCTGGGCCTGGCCACGCTGGCGGCCGTGGGCATCCGCGTGGCCACGCTGTGGTTCGCCGTGCTGTGCGGCTTCGTGGCCATCGGGGTGCTGGAGCGCCGGCGCGCGCCGGGCGAAGCCGGCAGGTGAGCGCGCTGGCGCAGCGCGTCAGCCAATGGCCGGCTCCACTGCCGGCTCCGCGGGCCGCAGCTTCGCCCGGCCCTCCGCCAGCGCCTCGGCCGTGATGGCGGCCTTGTGGCGGTGCGCGGTCGCCGCGTCCGACAGGATCTTCCACAGCGCATCGTTGCCAGGCGACATGTGGTCCAGGATGCCGCTGGCGATCAGGTCGGCCGGGTTCTGCAAGCCCGACGTCTGCGCTCCAGGCCGCGTATAGCCCGCCCCCAGTTGCTCCAGTTCCGTGTTGGACAACGGCCGGGCCTCGCCGCCCCGGGCCGTCGATCCGTCGAAGAACTCGGGGTGGAACTGCAAGCCGATCAGCGGCGCGCGCGGCTGGGACGATTCGACCGCCATGATGGCCCGCCAGGCGGTCTCGCCCCCTTCCGAGGGAATGGTCCGGCGCAGCGAGGTGCTCAGGTGCGGCCGGCCCTCCGGTGGGTCGATCACGGCCTGGTGGTGATAGACGGCCGCGCGGATGCCTTGCAGCGCTGTGCCGAAGACGCCGACGCCGTTCTCCGCGACCTCGGTGGCCCGCGCCTGCCCGGCTTCTTCGCCCTGGTCGTTGCCGAGCGTGCGGACGCCGACCTGGTGCCCCACGTGCTGCTGCAGCGCCGCGCCGAAAAATACATTGGTCATCTGAAAGCCCCGGCAGATCGCCATCAAGGGCACGCCGCGGTGAAAGCACTGGTGTAGCAGACCCATTTCGAGCACGGACCGGCGGTAGTCGCCCTTCCAGTCCGTCTGCGGCTCGGGCTGCTGGTTGTACAGGCGGGGCGAAATATCTTCGCCGCCAGGCAGCACGACGGAGTCCACGTGCCGGGCCAGGATCTCGGCCTTGGCCAGGATCTGCGCGATCTTCGGCAGGGCTTCGGGGTTCGCCAGGGCATCGATCACGAGGCGCTGCGGCAAGGATTGGTCGCTGCCCGGCTGCGAGGCCAGATGTTCGAGGTGCGCCTCGACCTCCGCATCCACCGCCTTCGCCTGCAGCGAGGCGGCCCGCATCTCGACCCGCAGAGGCAAGGTGCCCGCCACCGCCTCGAGCTTGGCAACCACGCGCGGGACGGTGATGCCCCGCGAGTCATGGGAGACCAGCGTGGCCGTGGTGGGCCGGGTGAGGCCGACGGTCGCGTCGGACACCGCGTCGATGGTGAAGCGCCCCTTCGTGCCCAGGAACAAGGTGTCGGTCAGGACGGACGGTCCTTGGGTGGCGGACGCTTCGATCCGCGTCCCCTCGGCCACCGAGGTGCTGAGGAAGTGCGTGCCGGGCATCTTCACGCCCGTGAACACGCAATCGCCCGTCAGTTGCGCATCCTCGAAACTGCAGAGGTGCAGCTCGCTGTCTTCGAAGCGAACGCCGCTCAGTTCCGCGTGCAGGAACATCGTCTCCTTGAATTCGCAGCGCTTGAAAGCGGTGTTGCGCAGCGAGGCGCCCGCCAATGAAACGCTTTCGAACCGGCAGCTTTCGAACCGGCTGCCTTCGATGTGCGTGTCGGCCAGGGAGCTGGCATCGAACTGGCAGCGCTTGAAATCCACGCCCGAGAGATCCCACCCCCGCAGGGCCGGATCACCCTCGGCCCACTGCACGCCTTCCAACACGTGGGAATGGCCCGCGGCGGCCAATGCGGCCGCGAGCGACGGCTTGCTGCGGCCGGCCGCATCCAAGGCGCCCGCCGGTGCATCGGCCACGGCCTGCAGGAGCCGGTGCAGCAAGGCGGTGTCCGCCGTGCCCACGGCGAGCGGGGCCTTTGGCGGTACGGACGGGCCCGCGCCGGTCGGCAGCGCCGACAGCGGCACGCGCGATCGCACGGCCTCGGCGCCCGGGGAACGGGGTTGCCTGGCCGCCAGGTCCGGATGGCCCGAGGGCCCCGCCGCAGCGGGCCCGCTTTTGCCGATGGCCGGGGCGCCATCGGCCCCGGTGGATTCGGGCTGCCGGTGTTTCACCTCGGCAGCGTTCACTGTCACTTTCATT
Organism: Acidovorax sp. BLS4; assembly: GCF_032929295.1. NCBI lineage: Bacteria > Pseudomonadati > Pseudomonadota > Betaproteobacteria > Burkholderiales > Comamonadaceae > Acidovorax > Acidovorax sp. BLS4. The sequence continues at coordinate 722,821 of NZ_CP136797.1, read as the reverse complement.
GGTATGCACCTCCCTGTCCGCCGGCCTCCCTGCGCGGCCCAACGCCACCAGTGGAGCCATGCCGACGGGGCGCCGATTCTGAACAGGGATCGCGCCCGCGCAAAGCGCGGATTTCGCATATCGACCAACGCAATGCGCTGGTGCCGGGCGGCAGGGAGAGCGTCAGCCCCGCAGGCGCTCGATCAGGCCGTTGAGCGCCTCGATCGAGCCGAACTGGATCGCCAGCTCGCCCATCTCCTCGGTGCGGCTGCCACGCTTGACGCGCTTTTTGACCCGCACCTCGACCTCGGCCATGAGCAGGTCGGACAGTTCCTCCTCCACCCGCTTGAGGTCGCGCGACTTGGCGTCCTTCTTGGGCTTTTGGGGCACCAGGCTGAACTCGGCGCCGATCTTCTTGACCAGGGCTTCGGCCTCGCGCACCGACAGCTTCTTGGCCGCGATCTGGTTGCCCGCCGTGATCTGCGCCGCCCGGTCCAGCGACAGCAGCGCGCGCGCATGGCCCATGTCGATGTCGCCGGCCATCAGCATCGTCTGCACCGGGTCGGCCAGGTTCAGCAGGCGCAGCAGGTTGCTGGCGGCGCTGCGCGAGCGGCCCACGGCCTGCGCGGCCTGCTCGTGCGTGAGACCGAATTCCTTGACCAGGCGCGACAGGCCCTGCGCCTCTTCGAGCGGGTTCAGGTCCTCGCGCTGGATGTTCTCGATGAGGGCCATGGCGGCGGCCGACTCGTCGGGCACGTCGCGCACCAGCACCGGCACCTCGGCCAGGCCCGCCAGCCGCGCGGCCCGAAAGCGCCGCTCGCCGGCGATGATCTCGTAGCGGCCCGCATGATCGCCCTGCGCCAGCCGGCGCACCAGGATCGGCTGCATGATGCCCTGCGCCTTGATCGACTCGGCCAGCTCGTACAGCGCGCCCTCGTCCATGCGCGTGCGGGGCTGGTACATGCCGGGCACCATGTCGGCCAGGGCCAGCGTGGTGGGAGTGCCTTCGGGCGGCGGCGGGGCGGCATCGCCCTTTTCGGAGACCTTGGGGCCCAGCAATGCTTCCAGGCCGCGGCCGAGGCCCTTGGGTTTCTTGGTGACCATGTTGTCGTTCCTCGTACAAATCAAAAAGGGGGGCGGATGCCGTGCGGATCGGACCCGCGGCGGCGGGCAAGGCGCCGGTTCAGCCAGCGCCGCTGGCCCCAGAAAAGCCCTGCGAACGCCATCAGCACCCACAGCCAGTTCCCCTGCGAAAACCCTGGCTGGCCGTGACGAACCGGCAGGCCCGTGGCCTCTACCGCCAGGGCCACTTCAAGCGCCGTGAGCAGGGCCACCGCCGCAGACAGCCACAGCGGTGCAGGCGGTGTGGCGGCCGACCCGGGCGTTCCCCGCCGCGCCGCGAACCTCAGGAACACCCCGAGCGCGATCACGGCCAGCACGGCGGCGGCGAACAGCTTCCCGGTGAACACCATGACCGGAACCCCGGCCAGGCTCAGCAGGCCCACGCCGCACTCCGCGGCCACCTGCAGGCTGGACGCCACGCCCGCCTTGAGCCGTGCGATCCAGGAAAGCGGCGTGGCACGGGCCTGAGCCACAGGCCTCGGCCCCTCGGCCGAGGCGCCCAGGGGCTGTCGCCGCATCACCGCGACAGGGCCTCCAGCCAGCCGCGGCCTTGCGCCCAGTCGCCGAGGCCCGACTCGGCATTGATGTGGCCGAGCGCGCCCGCATCGACGAAGCGCGCGCCCCAGTCGTGGCCCAGCCCCTGCACGCGCTCGAAGCTGCAATAGGGGTCGTTGCGGCTGCCCACCAGCACGGCAGGAAACGGCAGCGGCTGGCGCGCGATGGGGGCCCAGCCGGGCAGCAGGGGCGCGATGTCGGGGTGCTCCACGTCGCCGGGGGCCACCAGCAGCGCGCCGCGCACCCGGTGGGCATTCTTCGAATGCGCCGCCCACCAGGCGGTGAGGATGCAGCCCAGGCTGTGCGCCACCAGCACCACGGGGCCGCCGGCGTCCACCACCACCTCTTCCAGGCGGGCGGACCAGTCGCCACGCAGCGGGTGCATCCAGTCGTGCTGCTCCACGCGCCGGTGGCCGTGCAGGCGCTCCCAGCGGCTTTGCCAGTGGTCTTCCCCGGAGTTCTGCCAACCGGGCAGCAGCAGCACGTTGTCTGGTTTCATACTATGTTTTTGATAGCAAAGAGGGCAATGAATCCGACGGCATGAGGGCGATCTGGCACTCAAACCCGCTGCGGCCTACATGCGCTTGACGCGCTTGACCATCTCGCGGGCGAAGTCCACGAACGCCTGGCTGCCCTTGGCGGACGGGTCGAACACCACGCCGGGCAGGCCGTAGCTCGGTGCCTCGGCCAGGCGCACGTTGCGCGGGATCACCGTGTTGAACACCTTGTCGCCGAAGTGGTCCTTGAGCTGCTCGCTCACCTGGCTTTGCAGCGTGATGCGCGGGTCGAACATCACGCGCAGCAGGCCGATGATCTGCAGGTCCTTGTTCAGGTTGGCGTGCACCTGCTTGATGGTGTTGACCAGGTCGGTCAGCCCCTCCAGCGCGAAATACTCGCACTGCATGGGCACGATGACGCCGTGGGCGCAGCACAGGCCGTTCAGGGTCAGCATGCTCAAGGACGGCGGGCAGTCGATGAGGATGAAGTCGTAGTCCTTGTCCACCTCGGCGAGGGCTGCCTTCAGGCGCCGCTCGCGGTGCTCCAGGGCCACCAGTTCGACCTCAGCGCCGGCCAGTTCGCGGTTGGCGCCCAGCACGTGGTAGCCGCACTTTTCCGACAGCACCGCCGCCTCCTTGACCGAGGACGACTCCAGCAGCACGTCGTACACCGTCAGCTCCAGCGCGCGCTTGTCCACGCCCGAACCCATGGTGGCATTGCCCTGCGGGTCCAGGTCGACCATCAGCACCCGCTGGCCGATCTTGGCCAGCCCCGCGGCCAGGTTGACGGAGGTCGTGGTCTTGCCCACCCCACCCTTCTGATTGGCAATGCAAAAAATCTTGGCCATGACTGCTTTCGTTTCGCGGAAATTATTTGGAGAGGGCCAGCTTGATGCCGAAGCCGATGAGGAAGACGCCGGCGATCTTCTCCAGCCCGCGCGCGACCTTCGGGTTGGCGCGCATGCGCTCGGCCAGGCGGTGGGTCAGCAGCACGACGACGAGGCCGTACAGGAAGGTGAGCACCGCGATGGTGGCCGCCATGGCGCCGAAGGTCAGCAGGCCCTGGTGGCGCGCCGGGTCTACGAACAACGGGAAGAACGCCATGTAGAACACGATGGCCTTGGGATTGAGCAGCGTGATCCACGCCGCCTGCTGGAAGTAGTGCCGGGGCTCGATGTGGAGCACCGGCTGACCGCCGGGTCGTGCGGTCAGCATCTTGAAGCCCAGCCACGCCAGGTAGGCCGCGCCCAGCCACTGCACGGCATGGAAGGCCGCCGGGTACGAGGCCAGCAGCGCGGCGACGCCCGCCACCGCCATCCACATCAGCACCTGGTCGCCGGCCATCACGCCCAGCGTGGCGGCCAGGCCGGCACGCATGCCGCCCTTGCTGGTGGAGGTGATGAGCGCCAGGTTGCCGGGGCCGGGAATGGCGAGGAACAACACGATGGCTGCGACGAACGCGCCGTAATCTGCTACGCCAAACATGAAAGCCCCCCGAAAACTGGAGGAGCGAGTTTAAGCGACGGCCGGCGGCGCACCCGCCGGGCGCCGCATCCAGACGATGCAGCGCTCGGCATCCAGGCCGGGCACGGCGAGAGGTTCCACGTGAAACACCTGCACGCCCGCCGGCAGCGCGGCGATCTCGTCATCGGGCCGCTTGCCCTTCATGGCCAGCCATACGGCGTGCCCTGCCATGGCGCCGCTCGACCAGGTGGTGAAGTCCGGCAGCGAGGCGAAGGCGCGGCAGCTCACCAGATCGTACGGCCCGGCCAGGGTCTCGACCCGGGCGTGGATGCCGTGCAGGTTGGGCAGGCGCAGCGTCACGGCGGCCTGCTGGATGAACGCCGCCTTCTTGGCCACGGTGTCCACGCAACTCACGTCCAGGCCCGGGCAGCAGATGGCGAACACCACGCCAGGCAACCCGCCGCCCGAGCCCACGTCCAGCAGCCGGGGCGGCAGCGCGGGGTTGGCATCCAGGTCCGCCGGCACCTGCGCCAGCTGGCGGCGCAGCGGCGGCACCGCCGCCAGGCTGTCCAGCAGGTGGTGGGTGAGCATCTCCTGCGGGTCGCGCACGGCCGTCAGGTTGTAGACCTTGTTCCACTTCTGCAGCAGCGCCAGGAAATCCATCAACTGGCCGATCTGTGCGCTGCCGAGCCCCAGCCCCAGGGCCTGCGCGCCTTCGGCCAGCGTGTCCTGCAACGCCTGCGCGGTCATGCGGGCACCTCGGCTGTGGCAGGCGTGGCGCTGAAGCCCTTGAAACCGCCCTTCTTCAAATGCACCAGCAGCAGCGAGATCGCGGCGGGCGTCACGCCCGAGATGCGCGAGGCCTGGCCCAGGGTTTCCGGACGGTGCTTCTGCAGCTTCTGGCGCACCTCGATGGACAGGGCCGGCACCTGAAGATAGTCCAACTCGGCGGGCAGGCGCAGGGTTTCGAAATGGGCGGCGCGCTGCACTTCGTCCTTTTGTCGGTCGATGTAGCCGGAGTATTTGGCGGCGATCTCCACCTGCTCCACCACCGGGTCGGCCAGCTCACCGAGTGTTTCACGTGAAACGTCCGGCGACGCCAGCCGGCCACCGTCCATGCCCATGAGCGTGGCGTAGTCCACTTCCGGACGTCGCAACAGGTCGAACAGGTTGTATTCGTGCTCGATGGCTTTGCCCAGCACCCGCGCCGACTCCTCGGCCGGCAGGCTGCGGGGGTTCACCCAGGTGGCCTTGAGACGCTCTGTTTCACGTGAAACCGCATCGCGCTTGCGGCTGAAGGCATCCCACCGCGCATCGTCCACCAGGCCCAGCTGACGACCGGCCTCGGTCAAGCGCATGTCCGCGTTGTCCTCGCGCAGCTGCAGGCGGAACTCGGCCCGACTGGTGAACATGCGGTAGGGCTCGGTCACCCCCTTGGTGATGAGGTCGTCCACCATCACACCCAGGTAGGCCTCGTCCCGCCGCGGCAGCCAGGCGCCGCCGAAATCGTTGGCCTCGCCCTTGATCTGGCGGCACTGCAGCGCGGCATTGATGCCGGCGAACAACCCCTGCGCCGCGGCCTCTTCGTAGCCCGTGGTGCCGTTGATCTGACCGGCGAAGAACAGGCCTTGTACCTGGCGCGTCTCGAACGTGCTCTTGAGCGAGCGCGGGTCGAAGTAGTCGTACTCGATGGCGTAGCCGGGGCGCAGGATGTGCGCATTCTGCAGCCCCGCCATGCTGCGCACCAGGTCGTACTGGATGTCGAATGGCAGGCTGGTGCTGATGCCGTTGGGGTAGAACTCGTGCGTGGTCAGGCCTTCGGGCTCCAGGAAGATCTGGTGGCTGTCCTTGTCGGCGAACCGGTTGATCTTGTCTTCCACGCTAGGGCAGTAGCGCGGGCCGACGCCCTCGATCTTGCCGGTGAACATCGGGCTGCGGTCGAAGCCGCTGCGGATGATGTCGTGCGTGCGCTCGTTGGTGTGGGTCATCCAGCACGGCACCTGGCGCGGGTGCATCGCCGCCCCGCCGTGCGCATGCGCCATGAAGCTGAACACCGGCACCGTGCCCTCGTTCACGCCGCCGGGCATGCCGTCGCCGGGCTGCTCCTCGCATTGGGAAAAGTCGATGCTGCGGCCGTCGATGCGCGGCGGCGTGCCGGTCTTCAGGCGCCCCTGCGGCAGCTTCAGTTCCTTCAAGCGGGCCGACAGGCTGGCGGCCGGCGGGTCGCCCGCCCGGCCGGCGGCGTAGTTGTTCAGGCCCACATGGATCTTGCCGTCCAGGAAGGTGCCGGCCGTGAGCACCACGGTGCGGCTGCGAAACCGCAGGCCCACCTGCGTGACGGCGCCCACCACGCGGTCGCCCTCCACCATCAGATCGTCCACCGCCTGCTGGAACAGCCACAGGTTGGGCTGGTTCTCCAGCATGCGGCGGATGGCGGCCTTGTACAGGATGCGGTCGGCCTGCGCGCGCGTGGCCCGCACGGCCGGGCCCTTGGAACTGTTGAGGATGCGGAACTGGATGCCACCCTCGTCCGTGGCCAGCGCCATGGCACCGCCCAGCGCATCCACTTCCTTGACCAGATGGCCCTTGCCGATGCCGCCGATGGAGGGGTTGCAGCTCATCTGCCCCAGCGTCTCGATGTTGTGCGTGAGCAGCAGCGTGCGCTGGCCCATGCGCGCGGCGGCCAGCGCGGCCTCGGTGCCGGCATGGCCGCCACCGACGACGATGACATCAAATTCCTGGGGGTACAACATGGGACTGCTCCGGGGCCCCGCGGGGCCGTTCATCGATTCGATCGCCGCCGCAGGGCGCGGGGCGTGCCCGGCAGGAACGGCGCCGAAGGCCGGCCCTGGCAGGCTGGAAAACCCGTGATTTTCCCACTTCGGGCCCGCCCCTGCCACCGGTGCTGTTTCACGTGGAACAGGTGCCTTGCAACAACGGGTTTCTTGCAGGTTTCCTGCCCCGCCGGTGTGCTTCAATCGCGGCCATGCAAAAACTCCTCGTCTTCGCGGGCAGTACCCGCCAGCAATCGTTCAACCGCCGTCTCGCCCGCGCCACCGCCGACATCGCGCGCGATGCCGGGGCCGATGTGACGCTGCTCGAACTGTCGGACTTCGACATCCCCATGTACAACGCCGACCTGGAAGCCGCCGGCACCCCGCCCGACGTGCTGCGCCTGAAGGCCGCGCTGGATGCCCACCCGGGCTGGATCATCTGCTCGCCCGAGTACAACGGCAGCTACACCGCCCTGCTCAAGAACACCATCGACTGGGCCTCCAGCCCCGTGGCCGGCCACCCGGTGTGGAGCGATGGCACCCGACCCTTCCGCGGCAAGGTGGTGGGCATGCTGAGCGCCTCCAACGGCGGCCTGGGCGGCCTGCGCTCGCAGAGCCACCTGGCCCCCCTGCTCATCAACCTGGAGTGCTGGGTGGCCCCGCAGGCCTTTGCCCTGGGCCTGGCGGCCAGCGCCCTGGACGACCAGGGCGCCCTGGCACACGAGCCGCACCGCCAGCGCGTGCGCGCCGTGGTGGACCAGGTGCTGTGGGCGGCCGACCGGCTGGCCATTCCGGGCCTGCCCGCTTGAGGCAGGCCACCCAGGGATATGGCCCGAACGGTGCCGCACCGCAATATCCACTAGGGCATTTAGCTATTATTTCGATAGCAAACCAATGGCAGATGCAGTCGTGACGGTTTGCCGGCCCGGCTGCGGCGCCTGCTGCACGGCCCCCTCGATCACCAGCCCGATCCCCGGCATGCCCCAGGGCAAGCCGGCCGGCGTGCGCTGCATCCAGCTGGACGATGCGCAGCGCTGCCGCATCTTCGGCCACCCGGAGCGCCCGGCCGTGTGCGGCTCGCTGCAGCCCGAGCCGGCCATGTGCGGTCCGGACCGGGCCCACGCCCTGCACTACCTGGGCCAGCTGGAGGCGGTCACGCGCCCGGCGCCCCGGCCTTCAGCGGCCCCGGCCGCTTCCAGCTAGCATGCAGAGCTTGTCCAACACCATACCTTCGGGTCATCCATGAAGCTCTACTACAGCCCCGGCGCCTGCTCGCTCTCCCCCCACATCGCCCTGCACGAAGCGGGCCTGGCCTTCACCCCCGTGCTGGCCAGCACCAAGAGCCACAAGCTGCAGGACGGCACGGACTACTACACGATCAACCCGCTGGGCTACGTGCCCCTGCTGGAGCTGGACGACGGCACCCGCCTGCGCGAAGGCCCGGCCATCGTGCAATACATCGCCGACCAGGCCCCCCTCAAGAACCTGGCCCCCGCCAATGGCACCCTGGCCCGCTACCGCCTGCAGGAATGGCTGACCTTCATCGGCACCGAACTGCACAAGGGCTTCAGCCCGCTATTCGGTTCGTCCACGCCCGAGGAATACAAGACCACCGTGCGCGAAAAGCTCCTGTCGCGCCTGCAGTGGGTGGACAGCCAGCTCGACGGCAAGGAATGGCTCATGGGCGAGCATTTCTCGGTGGCCGACGGCTACCTGTTCACCGTCGTCGGCTGGGGCAAGGTGGTGGGCCTGGACACATCCCACCTGACCCACCTGTCGGCCCACCACGCCCGCGTGGGCGCCCGCCCTGCGGTGCAGGCGGCCCTCAAGGCCGAAGGCCTGCTCAAGTAAGCCAGACCAACGGCCGGGGGTCGGGCGTGCCTTCGGTGCCTGGATTCAGGCACGCCCCTTCCACGGCACCAGCCGCGCCTCGGCCCAGCGCACGGCCAGGTCGAAGGACCAGGCCACCAGGCCGATCACCAGAATGCCCATCACCACCAGGTCGGTGCGCAGGAAGTTCGAGGCGTTGAGCACCATCTGCCCCACGCCCACGGTGGCGGCCACCATCTCGGCCGCCACCAGCGTCGTCCAGCCGAAGCCCAGGGCGATGCGCAGGCCTACCAGGATCTCCGGCAGCGCCGCCGGCACCACCACATGCCACACCACCTGCAGGCGGCTAGCGCCCAGCGAAGCCGCGGCATTGAGCTGCTCGGTGCTGGCGCTGCGCACGCCGGCCTTGGCCGCCAGGGCGATGGGCGCAAAGCACGCCAGGTAGATCAGCAGCACCTTCGACGCCTCGTCGATGCCCAGCCAGATCACGATGAGCGGCAGGTAGGCCAGGGGCGGCAGGGGCCGGTAGAACTCGATCGGCGGGTCGAACACCCCGCGCGCGATGCGGCTCACCCCCATGGCGATGCCCACGGGCACGGCCGTCACCGCGGCCAGCGCGAACGCGCCGAACACGCGCAGGGCGCTCCACTGCAGGTGCACCCACAGCGGCTCGCCACCCTGGATCCGCCCGTGCCAGGCATCGAAGAACGCCCGCGCCACGGCGCTCGGCGCCGGCAGGAACAGCGGCGGCACCCAGCGCCAGTGCGTGGCGGCCCACCACAGGGCCAGCAGCGCCACGACGCACAGGGCGCTCAAGGCCCGGCTGCTGCCCGCACCGGGGCGCAGGAAGGGCGACACGGGGCGCACCGTGGCCGGATCAGGCTCCGGGACGGGGGGCCGCAGCGCCGCGTCCTGCGGAGCCGCCGGTTGACCCATTCCCCCACCCATTCCCCCACTCATGCCCCCGCCCCCACCGGCCCGGGCACCCCGGCCTGCGGTCCCACCCAGTCCAGCACGCGCTCGCGCCAGGCGATGAAGTCCGGGCTGGATTTCACCGCGCGCGCCGCCTGGCCGCCCAGGTGGGCGCGGTTGAACGCCAGGGCCTGCTCGCGCACGATGCGGCCCGGGCGGGGCGACATCACCACCAGGCGAGAGGCGAGGAACAGCGCCTCCTCCACGTCGTGGGTGATGAAGAAAATGGTCTTGCCCGTGCGCTGCCACAGCCGCAGCACCAGTTCCTGCAGCGATTCGCGCGTGAAGGCGTCGAGCGCGCCCAGCGGCTCGTCCATCAGCATCACGTCCGGGTCGCTAGCCAGCACGCGGGCAATGCCAACGCGCTGCTGCATGCCGCCCGACAGCTGCCACACGGGCGCCTGGGCGAACGCCTCCAGCCCCACCAGGGCCAGTGTCTCGGCCGCCACCGTCCGGCGCGTTCCACGTGGAACACCGCGCAGCCGCAGGCCCAGCGCCACGTTGTCGATCACGTTGAGCCAGGGCATCAGCGCATGCTTTTGGAACACCACGCCGCGCTCGGCCCCCGGCCCGCGCACCACGCGCCCGCCCAGCGCGATATGTCCCGCCGAGGCCGGCGTGAATCCGGCGATGCAGTTGAGCAGCGTGGTCTTGCCGCAGCCCGATGCGCCCAGGGCGACGACGAATTCGCCCGCGGCGATGTCCAGATCCACGCCGGCGAGCGCCAGCACCGGCGCGGCCCCGCGCGCCCCGGCGTAGCGCACGCTCAGGCCGCGGATGACCAGATCGCCCGCGCCATGGACCACGGGTGGCAAGGCCGCAGGGTCTTCGCCCGCGGCCGGCGGGCTACTTCGCACGCTGCACCCAGGTGGGGTTCACGCCCACCGAATAGTCCGGCAGCACGGCCTGGATGGTGCCCTGCTCTTTCAGGAAGGCGGCCGTGGCGGCCAGCGACTGCGCCGCCACCGACTGCGCGCCGCCGCCCAGCCATTTCGGCGAGGCCTGCTCGGCCGGCGGCACGAAGGCATACAGCGCCAGGCTGGCAGGCACCGTGGGCGCCTCGGCGCCGGTCCACTTCGCCACCGCCTGGACCTGGGGCGAATCGGCCGTCCAGGCGGCCTTCTGGGCCGTGTACGCGCGGTCGGCATCGGCCAGCACCTGCACGAACTGGGTCAGGAAGGCATCGTGCTCGCGCGCGAATGGCCTGGACACGGCCAGCGCGTCGAACGTGGCCTTGCCGGTCTGCGCGGCGATCTGGCCCGAGGTGGCGATCACCGTGCCGCTTTGCTTGGCCTTGGCCAGCACCGGGTCCCACACGAACGTGGCGTCGATGTCGCCGCGCTCCCACGCCGCCAGGATCTCGGGCGGGCGCAGGTTCACGATCTTCACGCCCTTGGGGTCCACGCCCGCCGCCTGCAGCGCCACCAGCGTGTGGAAGTGCGTGGTCGAGACGAACGGCAGGCCGATCTTCTTGCCCTTCAAGTCCGCCAGCTGCTTCACGCCCGAGCCGTTGCGGGCCACCAGGGCCTCGGCCTCATGGATGTCGTCCAGGATCCAGAACACCTCGATGGGCACGCCCTGCGACAGCGCCGAGGCGAACGGCGAAGACCCCGCCTCGCCGATGTGGATCGCACCGGAGGCCAGTGCGCGCACCACCTCGGCCCCGCTGCCCAGCTTGCGGTAGGTGACCTGGTAGCCCGTGCGCTTTTCGACCTCCCGGGTCTCCTGCGCATAGCGCCACGGCACGACCATGTCCTGGTAGCCGATCACCACCTCCTTCTTGCCCTGCGCCCCGGCCGCCGCGCAGAACAAGGTGGCGCCCAGCAGGGCGGAAAGGCCGCGCACGGCGGCCCTGCGGGTGGCGGAGAACGGGGATTGCATGGGGGGTTCCTTGGAGCAAAAGAGAGGGGCACCCGCAACGGGCAGCCCCTGGGGCGCAGGGTGCGCGGGCCGGGCCGTCGATGGGCCCTTGCGCAAAATTCTAGGAACCGGCCCCCGCGCGGCATGCGCCCGTTTCGCGCATCGATATCCGGAAAACGCATCAGCGCGCTGCCGCACGCCTGCGGCGCGCGGGGGGCGCCGCCGCTAGCACAGTCGGCAAATCCTTGGGGTCGCCAGTGCACTGCAGCCTTCCGGAAATGGCGGTAAGTTCGTGTCCCTGGCTTGGAACGGGCCCGGCCCCGTGCCACCCCGGAGCCCAGGCCCCGTTTTTTCCTGTCCCTCCAAAGAAAGCACCCTGTCATGACGACTCTCTTCGATCCGGTCCAGGCCGGCGATCTGCACCTGGCCAACCGCATCGCCATGGCGCCGCTCACGCGCAACCGCTCGCCCGAGGCCATCCCGAAGGACATCACGGCCACCTACTACGCCCAGCGCGCCACCGCCGGCCTGCTCATCACCGAAGCCACCGCCATCAGCCACCAGGGCCAGGGCTATGCCGACGTGCCGGGCCTGTACGGCACCGAGCAGCTCGATGGCTGGAAGCGCGTGACCGAGGCCGTGCACGCACGCGGCGGCAAGATCGTGACCCAGCTGTGGCACGTGGGCCGCATCTCGCACAACGACCTGCAGCCGGACGGCGGCAAGCCCGTGGCCCCATCGGCCATCACCGCCAAGTCCAAGACCTACCTGGTGGACCGCGCGACCGGCAAGGGCCAGTTCGTGCCCACGTCCGAGCCCCGCGCGCTCGATGCGGGCGAGCTGCCCGGCATCGTGCACGACTACGCCGCCGCCGCGCGCAACGCGGTCGAGACGGCGGGCTTCGACGGCGTGGAGATCCACGGGGCCAACGGCTACCTGCTGGACCAGTTCCTCAAGACCGGCGCCAACCAGCGCACGGACGACTACGGCGGCAGCATCGAAAACCGCGCCCGCCTGCTGCTGGAGGCCACGCGCGCCGCGGTCGATGCCATCGGCGGCGGCAAGGTGGGCATCCGCCTGTCGCCCGTGACGCCGGCCAACGACATCGCCGATGCCGACCCGCAGCCCCTGTTCGACTACGTGATCCGCCAGCTCGCACCATTGGACCTGGCCTACATCCATGTGATCGAAGGCGCCACCGGCGGTCCGCGCGAAGTGGAAGGCCGCCCCTTCGACTACGCCGCGCTCAAGGCCGCCTACCGCGCGGCCGGCGGCAAGGGCGCGTGGATGGTGAACAACGCCTACGACGGCGCCCTCGCCACCCAGGCGGTGGCCAGCGGCGATGCCGACATCGTCGCCTTCGGCAAGCCCTTCATCTCCAACCCGGACCTGGTCGAGCGCCTGCGCCAGAACGCACCGCTCAACGCATGGGACCAAAGCACGTTCTACGGCGGCGGCGAGAAGGGCTACACCGACTACCCCACGCTGGCGGAAAAGGCCGCCTGACGCGCGCCGCAGCGTAAAGTGCCCGCTGGCACGGCCCGCCACGGCTCCGAAGGCCCGGCGGGCTTTTTTTCGTCCCCCTTTTTTTCACGGCACCTTCCCCATGGTCACCTGCTACCTGCGCTACGTCATCGACCCCCACCAGCTCGCCGAATTCGAGCACTACGGCAAGCTCTGGATCCCGCTGGTGGAGAAATTCGGCGGCCAGCACCACGGCTATTTCCTGCCGTCCGAAGGCGCGAACAACATCGCGCTGGCGCTGTTCACCTTTCCCTCGCTGGCGGCGTACGAGACCTACCGCGCGCAGTCGATGCAGGACCCGGAATGCCTCGCCGCCTTCCGCTACGCGCAGGAAACGCGCTGCATCCTGAGCTACGAGCGCAGCTTCTTCCGGCCCGTCTTCAAATGATGGGTGCGAAGCTTGATATTTAGTTACGTCATTTTGCAATTTTGAAGACTGCGTGCATCCAAACCTATTTATATTTCGTTCCGCTTGACAGAATTCAAACGCAGTCAAAGGAAGGTTTTCCATGTCCAACGCCGTTCCCAAGGGCGACGCTGCTGAAAAATCGCAGGATGAACTCAGGGCGATGATCGAATCGTTCTTCCGGTTCGCTAATGTCCAATTGAACTGGGACGGCACCGTCAACGACGGCGTGGCCCTGGTTTTCCACCAGATGCTGTTGGCAACCGCCAAATGTTCCAACGCGATGTCTTTCGTTCCCCGCCCCGCAGGAGGGCCCCCTTCCGTGCTATGGCTTGCCACCCAATTGGCAGCCATGGGCTACCGGAACATCGAGAACAAATTCAACTTGGCTTGTGCCAGAAAAGCCATTGGCAATTTCCGCTCCCCTTTTGAAATGGCATCCATGGGCATCGCGGCCCTGATGTTCATGCCATGCGCCTGAAGCCGCTTCTTTTCTGCGCACTGCTGCATGCATCGCTGGCCGGCCCCGCCTTCGCCAGCGAGAAGGGCATGCTGGAAGACCGCGATTGGCCACCCTACCAGCGTTGCTCCGGATGCGTGGCCTTGCAGTACGGGTGGCTGGAACTGAAAGTTCCCCAGCATCTGGTGGGCAAGTTCTTCGTACCGCCGGCGGGCGACCCTTTCATCGCTTTCGCGCCCACTGAAAATGGCTTGCTTGACGGCCCCCTAATTCAACTGAAGGAGTTCACCAAACTGCAAGAGCTTTACCAGAAGCTCGGCGTGCTGGAAAAGCATGGCATCCAGACACCGCTGGCGTTCTACGAATTGCTGGGGCAGGCCAATTTGGGCGATCCCGTGATCGACCGGGCCCGCAAGGTCGAGGGCGTTGCGAATTCAGTGCGCTACGAGAAGTTTTCCAAGGGCCCCATCACCGCCATCCGCATCCAGGACATAGAGCCCAGCCGGGATCTTCTGTACATCTTCACCCCCGATCCCGAGCACTACTACATGGTGTCCGGGCGCTTGTCGCCCGCGCTGTTCAGGCAACTGATGTCGCATCTGAAAGTGGTCAAGTTTCCCTGATCCGTAGGGGTGGAGGCTGCGCGCATCCCGGCACAGCCGCTGCACTCACCAAAATTGCGCGAGGAACTCAAAGCCATGATCGAACCGTTCTTCCGGTTCGCCAATGTCCAATTGAACTGGAGCGGCACCATGAAAGACGGCGTGGCCCTCGTGTTCCACCAGATGCTGTTGGAAACCGCCAAATGTTCCAACGCGATGTCTTTCGTTCCCCGCCGACGCGGGCACTGCACTCACCCAGCGAACACCAGTCGCACGCAAAGGCCTTCGCCCTGCGGCCCAGGCTCCAGCGCCAGGCGCACGCCCAGCAGTTCGGCGTAGCGCGCCACGATGGCGAGGCCCAGGCCCGCGCCCTGCCCCAGGCGCTCGCCCTCGCGGCCCTGGGCCCAGCGCTGCAGAAGGTTGGTGCGCTGCGCGGCCGACAGGCCCGGGCCGTTGTCGACCACGGCCAGCACGGTGGCTTCGCGGCCATCGACCGTGGCCTCGCGCGAGATTTCCACGGTCACGCGGGGCCGCGTGCCGGTGCCCGGGCGGCCGTAGCGCAGGGCATTGTCGATCAGGTTGCCCAGCACCCCCTCGATGAGCAGCGGCTGGCCCTGCACGACCACGGGTTGGTCCAGGCCGGTGGCGCCCAGGTCCACGCCCGCCGCATCGGCGCGAGGCAGAAAGCGCAGCACGGCGTCGCGCGCCAGCTCGTCCAGGGCCACGGGCTGGCGGGGCATGGCGCCGCGGGCCTCGTCGGCCAGGGCCAGCGCGAGCAGCTGGTCCACCAGGTGGCTGGCGCGGGCCTCGCTGTCGGCAATGCCGGCCAGCTGCTCGCGCCACACGGCGGGGTCCCTGTGGGCCAAGCCGTAGCCCGCCAGCGCGCGGATGCCCGCCAGCGGGGTGCGCAGTTCGTGCGCCACGTTGCCGGCGAACTCGCGCTGCGCGCGCACCCCCTGGGCCACGCGGGCGAGCAGGTCGTTCACCGCGGCGCCCAGGTGCTGCACGTCGCGGGTGGAGGCCTCCACGGGCACGGGCGCCAGGTCGCGCGCGTCGCGCCGGTCCAGCGCCTGCTGGAACGCGGCCAGGGGCTGCAGGTCGCGCTGGATGGCGCGGCGCAGCCACACGGCCAGCGCCACCAGCAGCAGCAGTTGCGACACGCCCGAGTACAGCAGCACGCTGCGCAGCATGGCGCTGCGGCTGTGCACGGTCTGCGCGGTGACGACCTCGAACGGCAGGGGCTCGCGCACATCCAGCCGCACCGCGCGCAGCGCCCGGCCATGGAACTGGATGTCGGAGAACCGGTAGGCCTCGTCGCCGCGCGGCGGGGGCACGGGCAGGCCGCCGGCATTGCCCGCCAGCATGGAGCCATCGGGTCGCAGCACCGCGAAGTACACCGTCTCCACCTGATCGAACAGCACGGCCTTGACCTCGCGCGAGGTGAGCGCGAAATCGAGCGCGTCGCCCTTGGCGCGCACGTTGGCGGCCACCGCGTAGGCATCGTCGAGCAGTGAGCGGTCAAACGCGCGCTGGGTGAAGGCATTGGCCAGCAGCACCGAGCCGGCCGTGCCCACCAGCCACGTCAGGCCCAGCGGCACCAGCACGTGGCGCAGCAGCCGCGCCTGCAGCGAGCGGGGCTCGCGCTGCGCAGGCGCCGGCGGGGGCGAGGGGGGATGGATGGCGGTCATGGCGCGCCGGGCCCGCCCGCCTCGGGCTCCACCATGTAGCCCAGGCCGCGCAGCGTGCGGATGCCCGCGCCGCTGCCCTGCAGCTTCTTGCGCAGGCGGGAGATGAAGGCCTCCAGCGCGTTGTCGCCCAGGGCCTCGTCGAAGTCGGAGAGCTTGTCCGACAGGGTGCGCTTGCTCACCACGCGCCCGGGCGGCGTCATCAGCTCCCACAGCACCTCGAATTCGCGCGCGGGCAGTTCGGCCGGCGCGCCGTGCAGGGTGAAGCGGCGCGCCCGGCGGTCCAGCACCAGGGCGCCGACGGCGGCACGGTCGTCCGCGCCCAGCGTGCGCCGGGCCAGGGCACGCAGGCGGGCCTCCACCTCGGCCAGATCGAAGGGCTTGCCCAGGTAGTCGTCGGCGCCGGCGTCCAGGCCGGCGATGCGCTCCTCGGTGCGGTCGCGCGCGGTGAGCACCAGCACCGGCGTGCGGTCGCCCCGGGCCCGCGCCGCACGCAACACCGTGAGGCCGCTGGCCATTGCGCTGGCCGTTGCGCTGGCGAGGGCGCCGCCTGGCGGGCCGCCCTGCGGCAGGTTCAGGTCCAGCAGCACGGCATCGAAGGGCTGCACGCTCCAGAAGTGGTGCGCCTCGGCCACGCTGGCAGCGGCATCCACGCGGTGGCCCGCATCGGTCAGGCTGCGCAGCATCACGCCGCGCAGCACGTCATCGTCTTCCACGACCAGGATTCGCATGGGTTGGGGCTGGGTTGTTGGGCGGCTGTGCGGTGCGCCGGGGCGAGGGGTACGCAGTTTCCGCAGTCCCGAGGTCAGGTAGCGGTCAGGCACCCCCGCCGATAAACGCGGCATGAGCATACGACACCCCTGCATCCTCCTTTGCGCCCTGGCCTGCGCACTGCCGGGCTGGAGCCAGACCCGCGCCTCCGACAGCCCCGCGGCACCCGTCGCCACGGTCCCTGCCGCTGCCCCCCTGGCGCCGCAGTGGACGTTGGCGCAGGCCCTGGCCGCCGCCCGCGACAACAGCGACGTGATCCAGTCCCGCCAGGCCCTGGCCGCGGCGCGCGCCGACGTGCTGAGCGCCGACCATGCCCCCTTGCCGGTGTTCAGCTCCAAGGCCACCTCCATGGACCTGCAGCACGGCCTGGGGCCCGGCAACGTGCTCACGCGCAAGCGCATCGACAAGTCGGTGGGCATCGACTGGACCTGGGAGCGCGGCAACAAGCGCGAGCTGCGCACACAGGCCGCCCAGCGCGCCGCCGACGCGGCCCAGGCGGATGTGGAAGACACGCAGACCCAGCAGCTGCAGGCCGCGCTGGCCGCCTACTACGACCTGCTGGCCGCGCAGGAGCGCGTGCGCGAAACCGCCGAGATCGAACGCAGCGTGGCCGAGCTGGCCCGCCTGGCCGACCGCCGCGTGAAGGCGGGCGACCTGTCCGCGCAGGATGCGTCGCGCACCCGCATCGAGGCCGAGCGCGCCCGCGCCGACACGCAGGCCGCCTCGCAGCTGCAGGAGCAGGCCGCGCTGGCGCTGGCGCAGGTCACGGCCAGCAGCCTGGCAGTGCAGGCCGGCGGCACCGACTGGCCCGCCCTGCCCCCGGCCGCCGCCTCGGGCGCGGCCCCCGGCAGCGGCCCGCTGGACGGCGGCGGCGATCTGGGCGCCTGGGCCGAGGCACGCGCCGACGTGCGCGCCGCCATCGCCCGCGTGCAGTCCGCCCAGGCGGCGCTGGACAACGCCAGCGCCCTGCGCAAGTCCGATTGGACGGTGGGGGCCTCGGTGGACCACTACCCCGGCACCTCCAACCGCCTGCTGGAAGTGCGCGTGCAGATCCCACTGCAATGGGGCTACCAGTTCCAGGGCGAGATCGGCCGCGCCCAGGCCGAGCTGACCCGCGCGCAGGACGCACTGGACAACACGCGCCGCCTGGCCCTTTTGGACCTGCAGCACCTGCAGCAGGCCGCGCTGAGCGCCGCGCGCCGCGCCGCCAGCTACGACGAAGGCGTGCTGCCGCGCGCCCGCCAGGTGGCGCAGAGCGCCGAGCTGGCGTACCGCAAGGGCGCCATGCCGCTGACCGACCTGCTGGACGCCCAGCGCACCCTGCGCGCCACGGCGCTGGAGGCGCTCTCGGCCCGTGTCGACTATGCCAAGGCCCAGGGCGCCTGGCTGCTGCGCACGCAGCCGCAAACCCTGCTGGGCAGCCTGCCCTGAACGCCCCCCGCCCCAAGTCCAGCCACGCCAATCCATGCCCTGCCGTTCCCCTTCCACCTCTCGTATCGCGAAGTCCACCATGGTGCACCCTGCCCTCTCCCTACCGCGCCTGACCACCTGCGGCCTGCTCGTCCTCGCCCTGGGCGGCGGCGCGCTGCTGCAAGGCTGCAGCAAGGCCGCCGAACCCGCCGCGGCGCCGGAAGCCGCACCGCCCATCGCCCAATCAGGGCAGCTGCGCTTTCCGCCCGGCCATCCGCAGCTGGCGCTGCTGACCGTGGCCCCCGCGCGCGCCAGCAAGGACATCGCCGTCGACCTGCCCGCACGCCTGGTGTGGAACGAGGAACGCACCCAGCGCGTGTACCCCGCGTTCGCCGGCCGCGTCACGGCCATCCGCGCCGATCTGGGCCAGTCGGTCAAGGCGGGCGCACCGCTGGCGCTGCTGGCCTCGCCCGACTTCGGCCAGGCCCAGGCGGACACGGCCAAGGCCCGCGCCGACCAGTCGTTCGCCCAGCAGGGCCTGCGCCGCCAGCGTGAACTGTTCGAAGCCGGCATCGTGGCCCGCAAGGACCTGGAGCAGGCCGAGGCCGACGCCGCGCGCGCCCAGGCCGAAGTGGCCCGCGCCGCCGCGCGCACCAGTCTCTACGGCGGCGGCAACGCCGTGAACCAGCAGCTCGCGCTCACGGCCGGCATGGCGGGCGTGGTGGTGGAGCGCAACCTCAATCCCGGCCAGGAGGTGCGGCCCGACCAGTCCGGCCCCGGCAACCCGGCGCTGTTCGTGGTGACCGACCCCGCCTCGCTGTGGGTGCAGATCGACGCGCGCGAGGGCGACCTGGCCTCGCTGCGCCCAGGCGACAGCTTCACGCTGCAGGTGCCGGCCTACCCCGAGGCCACCTTCACCGGCCGCGTGACCGCCGCAGCCGACGCGATCGATCCCGGCACGCGCACGCTCAAGGTGCGCGGCGTGGTGCCCAATGCCGACCGGCGCCTGAAGGCCGAGATGCTGGCCACCGTGCACGTGCAGGAAAGCCGCGAGAGTGGGGTCGTCATCCCCGCCGCCGCCGTCACCTTGAACGGCACGCAGCACACCGTGTACGTGCAGCGCGAGCCCGGCGTGTTCGAGCCGCGCAAGGTGGTGCTGGGCTACGAAGGCCCGCGCGAGGTGGTCGTCTCCCGCGGGCTGGAAGCCGGCGAGAAGGTGGTGGCCGAGAACGTGCTGCTGCTGGCCCGCCAGTTCCAGGCCGCCGAGGAAGACGCGCCCGCACCGGTACCCGGCGCGCCCGCCAGCCCGGCGGGCGGCAAGGCGGAAGGGACGGCCAAGCCATGAGGCGCCTCATCCACTACGCGCTGCACCAGCCGCTGTTCATCGTGCTGGGCACGTTGCTGTTCGCCCTGGCGGGATTCATCTCGTTCAAGAACCTGTCCGTCGAGGCCTTTCCCGACGTGACGGACACCCAGGTGACGGTGATCGCCCTGTACCCGGGCCGCGCGCCCGAGGAAGTCGAAAAGCAGGTCACCCTGCCCATCGAGACGGCCCTGGCGGGCCTGCCCAATTCGATCCGCGTGTTCTCGCACACGCAGTTCGGCCTGTCGTTCAGCGTGGTCACGTACGACGACGCGGCCAACACGAACATCGTGCGCCAGCAGGTGGCCGAGCGGCTGTCCAGTATCGACCTGCCGCCCGGCGTGCAGGCCGAGATCGCGCCCAACGCCACGCCGGTGGGCGAGATCATGCGCTACCGCCTCAAGGGCGACGGCCTGTCGACCACCGACATCCGCACCGTGGAGGACTGGACGGTGGAGCGCGCGCTGCGCCAGGTGCCCGGCGTGGCCGACGTGGTGGCCATGGGCGGCTCGATCAAGCAGTACGAGGTGCAGCCCGACATGGACCGGCTGCGCGCGTACAAGGTCACGTTCCAGAACCTGCTGGACGCGCTGGGCCGGGGCAACGCCAACGCCGGCGGCAGCTACGTGGCGCAAGGCGCGCAGCAGTACACCATCCGCGGGCTGGGCCTGCTGCGCTCGGCCGACGACATCGGCCGCATCGTGGTGGCCTCGCGAAACGGCACGCCCGTGCTGATCCGCGACATCGGCCAGGTCAAGATCGGCGCCGTGCCGCGCCTGGGCGTGGTCGGCCAGGACCTGGACGACGACGTGGTCACCGGCATCGTCGTGATGCGCAAGGGCGAGAACCCGAGCGTGGTGCTCAAAGGCGTGAAGGACCGCATCGCCGAACTGAACGCGCGCGGCCTGCCGCCGGGCGTGCAGATCGTGCCGTTCTACGACCGCACCTGGCTCATGGACAAGACGCTCACCACCGTGTTCCACAACCTCGTGGAAGGCGCGCTGCTGGTGGCGCTGGTGCTGTACATCTTCCTGTCCAACCTGCGCGCCAGCCTGGCCGTGGTGGTGGTCATTCCGCTGGCCCTGCTCTCGACCTTCATGGGCCTCAAGATCATGGGCGTGCCGGCCAACCTGCTGAGCCTGGGCGCCATGGACTTCGGCATCATCGTGGACGGCGCGGTGATCGTGATCGAGAACATCATGCACCGCCTGGCCGAGCGCGGCGAGGACATGGACGACCGCGACCGGCGCGACACCATCATCGAGGCCGCCGGCGAAGTGGGCCGGCCCACGCTGTTTTCGATGCTCATCATCATCGCGGCGCACATCCCCATCTTCGCGCTGCAGCGCCACGAAGGCCGCATCTTCCAGCCCATGGCGCTGTCGGTCTCGGCCGCGCTCGTTGGCTCGCTGATCTTCTCGCTCACCCTGGTGCCGCTGCTGGCCTACTGGATGCTGCGCAGGAAGCTGCCGCACGGCGACAACCGCGTGGTCACCTTCGCCAAGCGCGCCTACGCCCCGGTGCTGGACTGGGCACTGGCCCGCCGCCGCACGGTAATGGTGATCGCGCTGGCCGTGTTCGGCCTGGCGCTGGTGGCCGCATCGCGCCTGGGCTCGGAGTTCCTGCCCGAGCTGGACGAGGGCACCACCTGGGTCAACTTCACCCTCTCGCCCAACGTCTCCACCGACGAGGCGGCGCGCGTGCTGCGCATGGCCCGCAAGGCCCTGCTGAGCGTGCCCGAGGTGCGCACCACGGTCTCCAAGGCCGGCCAGCCCGAGGACGGCACCGACCCCAAGACCATCTCCATGGCCGAGATCTTCGTGGACGTGAAGCCCGAGGACCAATGGCGCCCCGGCATGACGCGCGAGAAGATCACCGAGGAGATGGGCCGCGCGCTGTCGGCCATCCCCGGCATCGACCCCGCGTTCTCGCAGCCCATCCGCGACAACGTGCTGGAGTCGATCTCGCAGATCAAGGGCCAGATCGTCATCAAGCTCGCGGGCGACGACCTGGTGGAGATGAAGCGCATCACCGACGAGATCGCACGCGAGATCAAGCAGGTGCAGGGCGTGGCCCGCGCCGAGATCGACCGCGACGGCCAGGTGCCGCAGCTGCTGCTGGACATCGACCGCGACCGCGCCGCGCGCTACGGCCTGAACGTGGGCGACATCCAGGACGTGATCGAGGCCGCCCTCGCCGGCAAGGCCGCCACCAGCCTGTGGGAGGGCGAGCGCAAGTTCGCCGTGGCCGTGCGCCTGCCCAAGGACGAACGCGTGATCTCCAACCTGCCGCGCACCCCCATCGCCACGCCCGACGGCGGCTACGTGCAGCTGGGCGACGTGGTGCACATCCGCGAGGGCACGGGCGCCATGAACATCGCCCGCGAGGCCGGACGCCGCACCACGGCCATCGGCATCTTCATCGCGGGCCGCGACATGGGCTCGGTGGTGGCCGACATGAAGGCCCGCGTGGAAAAGAACGTCAAGATCCCGTCCAACTACCAGGTCAACTGGTCGGGCGAGTTCGAGAACCAGGAGCGCGCGATGAAGCGCCTGTCGGTGGTGGTGCCCATCTCGCTGCTGCTGATCTTCGTGCTGCTGTTCGACGCCTTCAAGTCGTTCAAGATGGCCTCGCTGATCCTCATCAACGTGCCGCTGGCGCTCATCGGCGGGTTCATCGCGCTGTGGGTGTTCGGCATCCCGCTGTCGGTGTCGGCCGCCATCGGCTTCATCGCGCTGTCGGGCCAGGCGGTGCTCAACGGGGTGGTGATGCTCTCGGTGTTCCAGCAGCTGCAGTCGGGCGGCATGGCCGTGGTCGATGCCGTGCGCCAGGGCTCCATGCAGCGCCTGCGCACGGTGCTGATGACCGCCATGCTCGCCATGCTGGGCCTCCTGCCCATGGCCCTGTCGCACGAGATCGGCTCAGAGACGCAGCGGCCCCTGGCCATCGTGGTGATCGGCGGGCTGGTGACGGCGACGCTGCTGACGCTGGTGGTGCTGCCGGCGCTGTATGTGGCGTGGTTCGGGCCGCGCAAGGGCCGTGCCGGTGAACCCTCGCCCGGCGGCGAGCCCCCCAGGGCGTTGACCTGAGAAGCCCCCCGGCCGCGCCGGCACGGCGCTGGCCGGGGAGGCTGGGGAGCAGGAGGGGCCGGGAGGACCGGCCCTCCCGCCGGGTCAACCCCCGGTGAGCTGCGGCCGCACCAGGCCGCTGGAGGCAGGCAAGCCCTGCAGCGCCGCATCAGCGTGCACCGAGGCGTAGGCCTGCCCGTCGGCCAGATGGAACTGCTGCACCACCTGCGACAGGCGCGCGGCCTGCTCGCGCAGCGATTCGGCGGCGGCGGCGGATTGCTCCACCAGCGCGGCGTTCTGCTGTGTCATGCGGTCGATCTCGCCCACCGAGCCGTTGACCTGGCCGATGCCGGCGGTCTGCTCGGCCGAGGCGGAATTGATCTCGCCGATGATGTCGGACACGCGCTGCACGCTGTCCACGATTTCCTTCATGGCCGCGCCGGCGTCCTCGACATGGCGCACGCCGCCGTCCACCGCGGTCACGCTGGAGCTGATCAGCGCTTTGATTTCCTTGGCCGCTTCGGCCGAGCGCTGGGCCAGGCTGCGCACCTCGCCGGCCACCACCGCGAAGCCCCGGCCCTGCTCGCCCGCGCGGGCGGCTTCCACGGCCGCGTTCAGCGCCAGGATGTTGGTCTGGAAGGCGATGCCGTCGATCACGCCGATGATGTCGCTGATCTTGCGGCTGGAGCTGGAGATCTCGTGCATGCTGGCCACGGCCTGCTGCACCACGCTGCCGCCGCGCGTGGCGATGCCCGAGGCGGACGACGCCAATTGGTTGGCCACCTGCGAGGACGATGCCGTCTGCTGCACCGTGGTGGTGAGCTCCGCCAGCGAGGCCACGGCCTCCTGGGCGTTGCTGGCCGTCTGCTCGGTGCGGCCGGACAGGTCCTGGTTGCCGGTGGCGATTTCGGCACTGGCGGTGGCGATGCTGCCGCTCGCATCGCGCACCTGCGAGACCAGCGCCCCCAGGCCCTGCTGCATGTCGTCCAGCGCGCGCTGCAGGTCGGCCACTTCGTCGCGGCCCTCCACCTGCACCCGCTGCGAGAGGTCGCCGCCGGCAATGGCCTGCGCCATGCGCTGGGCCTCGGCCAGCGGACGGCAGATGGACACCATGTTGAGCAAGGTCAGAGGCACCACCACCACGATGGTGATGAGCACCGCCAGCACGAACAGCCACTGGGTTTCGCCGGACACCTGCTTTTGCCGGGCGGCCACCTCGGCCACCTCGTTGCGCAGGCTGGTATCGAGCTGGACCATGAGCTTGTCGGCCTCGGCGAACTCGGCCACGGCCTTGCCGCTCATGCGGTTGGCGATGGTGGCCGTGTCGTAGCCGCCGGCCTCCAGCTGCCGCGCCACGTGCGCGAACTGTTCGCGGTAGCTGTCCAGCCGCTTGACGATGTCGCGCACCAGGGCGTTGTCCGGGTCTTCGGGGCCTTCGAGGAAGCGGGCCGCGACCTTCTTGGCGCGGTCCAGGCTGGCCAGCCATGCCGTGTGCGCCTGCTTGACGCCCTCGGGCTTCTCGTACTGGATGATCATGTCCTTCTCGAACTGGCGGATGGCTCCCATCTCGCCGCGCAGCTCGGCCATGTAGCCCACCTCGGAGAAGGAATTCGCCATGAATTCCTCGCTCATCGCGTGGATGCGGAACATGCCCAGCATGCCTGCGCCCCCCAGCAATCCCAGCAAACCCAGCACCACGCCAATCGCACCCAGCATGCGTACGCGGATGGAAAAACCCCGCATGAGCGAAAAGAAATTCATAGTTGTCGTCCTCTAATCTCTTCGGTGACCAGCAAAAGGATGCCCACCATATGCAACCAAACGTTGCAGTGTGCCAGACCTGCCGACTTTTAACCGAATGTAACTATCAAACGCGCCAGCGCTTCAATAGCAAAGCGTTCGCCATCACACTCACCGAGCTGAGGGCCATGGCCGCGCCCGCCACCACGGGGCTCAGGTAGCCCAGTGCGGCCAGGGGAATGCCGGCCACGTTGTAGGCAAACGCCCAGAACAGGTTCTGCCGGATCTTGGCGACCGTGCGGTGCGAAATGTCCAGCGCCGCGGCCACCAGCCGGGGGTCGCCGCGCATCAGGGTGATGCCCGCGGCCTGCATGGCCACATCGGTGCCGTTGCCCATGGCCATGCCCACGTCGGCGGCGGCCAGGGCCGGCGCATCGTTCACGCCGTCGCCCACCATGGCCACCGCGTGGCGTGCCGGGCGGTGAGCGCCCGGCCCCGCCGCGGCCTCGGACCGCAGGCGCGCCACGCACGCCGCCTTGTCGCCGGGCAGCACCTCGGCCATCACCTCGCCGGCATCCGGGTCCAGCCCCAGGCGGCGCGCCATGGCCTCGGCCGCGCCCCGGTGGTCGCCCGACACCATCACCACGCGCAGGCCGCGCGCCCGCAGCGCCGCTAGGGCCTCGCGCGCGCCGGGCTTGGGCTCGTCGCCGAAGGCCAGCAGCGCCCGCAGCACCCACGCCGGGCCGGCCGTACCCTCGCCCGTTGGCACTTCGCCCGGCGGTGCCTCGGCCACCGCCGACACGGTGGCACCGGCCGATTGCAGCGCGGCGGCGGGTGCGGCCAGGGCGCCCAGCGGCACGCCCAGTTCCTCCATCCAGCGCAGGCTGCCCACGCGGAATTGGCGCCCGGCCGCCGTGCCCTCGGTGCCCCGGCCCGGCACGGCGCTCACGGCCTGCGGCGCGGGCACACCCAAGCCGCGGCGGCGGGCCTCCTGCACCACGGCGCGGGCCAGCGGGTGTTCGCTGCCGCCCTGCACGCCGGCCACCGCCGCGAGCAACGCGTCACCGTCCTGCCCGGGCGCCACCTCGAAGGCGGTCAGCCGGGGCTGGCCCACCGTCAGCGTGCCCGTCTTGTCGAAGGCGACCGTGCCCACGCGGTGCGCGCGCTCCAGCGCCTCGGCGTCCCGGATCAGGATGCCGTGCCGGGCCGCCACGCCCGTGCCCGCCATGATGGCCGCCGGCGTCGCCAGGCCCAAAGCGCAGGGGCAGGCGATCACCAGCACCGCCACGGCGTGGATCACCGCCGCCTCGCCGCCGGCGCCCACCAAGAGCCAGCCCAGCAGCGTGGCCAGCGCGATGCCCAGCACCACCGGCACGAACACCGCCGACACCCGGTCCACCAGCCGCTGGATCGGCGCCTTGCCGGCCTGCGCGTTTTCCACCAGCCGGATGATGCGGGCCAGCACCGTCTCGGCCCCCACGGCCGACACCTGCACCACCACCCGCCCGTCGCCGTTGATCGAGCCGCCCGTGAGCGCCTCGCCCGCGGTGCGCGGCACCGGCAGCGGCTCGCCGGTCAGCATGGATTCATCCACCTGCGTGTGCCCCTCCAGCACCGTGCCGTCCACAGGAATGCGCTCGCCCGGGCGCACCACGATCCGGTCGCCGGCCATCACCTCGGCCACGGGCACGTCCACCTCGCCATCGGCACCCACCAGATGCGCCACGTCGGGCCGCAGGGCGTGCAGCGCCCGGATGGCCGCCGTGGTCTGGCGCTTGGCCCGCGCCTCCAGCCACTTGCCCAGCAGCACCAGCGTGATCACCACGGCCGAGGCCTCGAAGTACAGGTGCGGGGCGTGGCCGGCGGGCGCGGTCAGCCACAGCCAGAGCGACAGCCCGTAGCCCGCGCTGGTGCCGATCGCCACCAGCAGGTCCATGTTGCCGGAGCGCGCCTTGAGGGCGTGCCACCCCGCCTTGTAAAAGCACGCGCCCAGCCAGAACTGCATGGGCGTCGCCAGCAGCCACTGCAGCCATGCCGGCAGCATGCCGTGCGGGCCGAGCAGCGCGCCGAAGCGCTCCGGTAACAGGCCCAGCAGCATCGGCAGCACCAGCGGCGCCGACAGCGCCAGTCCCAGGGCCACCGGCCCGAAGCCCGCCCAGGGCGACTGGCCGCGCGCCTCGGCGTCCTGCGCCTGCGGGGCGCGGGGCTCGTAGCCCGCGTTGCGCACCGCCCGGCGCAGCTGCGCCTCCATCGCCGCGCCCCCACCGGCCACACCAGCCACATCGGCAGCACCGGCCGCATAGACCACATGGGCCCGCTCGGTCGCCAGGTTGACCGTGGCCTCCTGCACGCCCGGCACCTTGCGCAGTGCGCGCTCCACGCGGCCCGAGCAGCTCGCGCAGGTCATGCCGCCGATGCCCAGGTCGAGCGTGCCCGGGGCGGAATCGGAGGGGGATGGCGGGGCGGTGGGTGTCGGGTTCATGGTGGGCACCTTAAACCTTGACGCGATGGCAAGGTCAAGCGCCCCGCGGAAAGCACGGGGCCGCTTGACTCTGCCACCATGTCAGGGTTCATGATGCTGGCACCCATTGTTCTTCCACCCTTTCCCGAACGGAGCACCCCATGCAACACCATCTCCAAGTCACCGGCATGACCTGCGGCCACTGCGAACGCGCCGTCGTCCACGCCGTCCGCCAGGTCGATCCCGACGCCACCGTGCAGGTGGATCTGGCCCAGGGCAAGGTGGTGGTCGAGAGCGACCAGGCGCGCGACGCGCTGGCCGCCGCGATCACCGAAGAGGGCTACACGGTCGCCGCATGAGCGCCACGGCCGCACCGCAGGGCGGGCCGGTGCCCATTGGCACCGCGGCCGAGCGGGCCGGGGTCTCGCCGCGCATGGTGCGCCACTACGAGGCCCTGGGCCTGCTGGCCGGCGTGGCGCGCACCGGCAGCGGCTACCGCCAGTACACCGAGGCCGACGTGCACACCCTGCGCTTCATCCGCCGCAGCCGCGACCTGGGGTTCTCGATGCAGGAGATCGCCACCCTGCTCGGCCTGTGGCAGGACAAGCGCCGCGCCAGCGCCCACGTCAAGCAGATCGCCCAAGCCCACATCGACGATCTGGCCCAGCGCATCGCCGCCATGCAGGCCATGCAGCGCACGCTGCAGTCGCTGGTGGGCTGCTGCCAGGGGGACGAGCGGCCGGACTGCCCGATCCTGGACGATCTGGCAGGTCCAACTGCAAGTTAGCTCATCTTTTGATAGCTAACTGCGCTAGGTGGATATGCGCTGAAGGCAAAACCAGGCCGAATTTTTTAGGAGCACGCAACGGCATCCCGTGGCAGACTTGCCACTTTGCTTGCAACGCCCCGCGCGCAGTCCGATGCTCACCGGTGAATGGAGGAACAAGGTCGATCCGGTGGAACGTCCTCAATCCGCAGGCATCACTCGAGGCACGCCAATGCCACTGAAATCTTCAGCCTCACCGCACCCCATCCACTGCCATGCCCACTTCCGTCGCCCAGCTTGAACAATGGTTGCTTGAACCCGAAGGCCAGCGCCTGGAGTTCAAAGAGGCCAAGCAGCGCTACGATTTTGAAAAGCTGCTCAAGTACTGCGTGGCCCTGGCCAACGAAGGCGGCGGCACCATGGTTCTGGGCGTGACGGACAAGCGGCCTCGGCGCATCGTCGGTTCGCTGGCCTTTGATGCGCCAGAGCGCACGGAGGCGGGCTTGCACCAGCGGCTAGGACATCGCATCCCGGTCGAAGAGCTCCGTCTGCCTGAGGGACGGGTGGTGATCGTGCATGTCCCTGCCCGGCTACCGGGCACGGCGTGGGAGATCGACGGCCAATACTTCAAACGCGCAGGCGACGACCTCGCAGCATTGAGCAGCCAGGAACTGCGCGACATCTTTGCCGAGACTGGCCCGGACTTTTCTGCCCAGCCCTGTCCTGGCGCCACGCTGGCGGATCTGGACTCTGAATCCATAGCGCTCTTTCGCGAGCGCTGGACGCGCAAGAGCGGCGACATCCGCAGGCACGACTTGAGTGACCAGCAAACCCTGCGCGATGCCGAGCTATTGGTGGATGGCGACCGTGTGAGCTATGCGGCGCTCATCCTGTTTGGCACGCGCGCGGGCCTTACACGGTGGCTGGCCCAGGCTGAGCTGGTGTTTGAATACCGCTCATCCGAAGCCGCTGGCCCGGCTGCGGACAGGGAGGAATACCGCGCAGGCTTTTTTGCTTGGCAAGACGCACTATGGAAAAAGATCAACCTGCGCAACGACCGCCAAAGCTACCAGGATGACTTCTTTCGCATGGACCTGCCCACCTTCGCTGAAGTGCCGGTGCGTGAAGCCATTTTGAACGCGGTCGCCCACCGCGACTACAGGTTGGGTGGATCGATCTTCATCCGGCAGTTTGCCAAACGCCTGGAAGTAGTGAGTCCTGGCGGTCTGCCTCCAGGCATTACTCCGGAAAACATCATCGATCAGCAATACCCACGCAATCGCCGCTTGGCAGAAGCCTTGGGACGTTGCGGCCTGATCGAGCGCTCTGGACAAGGTCTGAACCTGATGATGGAAAGCGCCGTGCGCCAGGGCAAGCCGCTGCCTAGCTTTGCGGGCACGGCCACGCATGAAGTTCGACTGACGCTGGAGGGCGGAGTGCGCAACCCGGCGTTTGTGCGGTTCATGGAGCGGCTGGGCGAAGAGACGCTGCGCGGTTTTTCAACGCTGGACTATCTGGCACTCGAGAGGTTGGAACAAGGCCGTTCGCTCACCCCCGAAATTCAGGAGCGCCTGCCCGCGCTGGCAGAGGTCGGCGCGGTGGAAATGGTGGGCCGTGGCAAAACCGCGAAATACATGCTGGCTGCCGCCTTGTATGCGACGCTGGGAAACAAAGGCACCTATACCCGCAAGCGGGGCCTAGATCACGGCACCAACAAGGCCCTGTTGCTGCAACACCTCAAAGACCAGGGGGAAGCGGGTGCACCGCTCAGCGAGTTCCGCCAAGTGTTGCCGTCGCTGCCCATGAAGGCAGTGCAGAAACTGCTCGACGAGTTACGCAATGAGGGTTTGATCGGTGTTCTTGGCCAGCGGCGGTGGGCCCGCTGGTATCTTGCAGATACGTCGGTCTTTAAGCCAACAGGCGATAAAAAAGTTAAAGCAGCCCTTTGACCGATCAGGCATTTCATATAAATCAACGACTTATAAAACCCGACATCTTTTGAGAAGACACGATAGCGGGTTAAACAACGCATGCCCATGCTGGAGAAAGCATGGCAACTTGGTCGCTTTCGCAGCAAAACCAAGGTGGTTTTGCTTGCTCACGAAAGCAGGCTCACCTTGCACAGGAGACAACGATGCCGCAGCCACCGCACCCGACGCCGCCAGCCCGCCTCTGGTCTTTCGCCGCGAGGGCACCATCGCCACGCTGCAGTTCCACCGCCCGGCCGCGCTCAACGCCATCGACGTGCCCATGGCCCAGGCGCTGTGCGCGGCCGCGCGCAGCATCGCGGCCGATCCGGGCGTGCGGGCCGTGGTGCTGTGCGGCGCGGGCAAGGGCTTCATGGCGGGGGGCGATCTGGCCACCTTGCGCGAAGACCCCGTCCAGGGCGCCGCGGACCTGCTGGGCCCGCTCAACGAGGCCGCCACCCTGCTCGCGAACATCGACGCGCCCGTCATCGCCAAGGTGCACGGCGTGGCCGCCGGGGCCGGCATGAGCCTGATGCTGCTGGCCGATTTCATCCTCGCCGCCGAGGGCACGCGCTTCAACCTGGCCTACATCAACCTGGGCACCAGTTGCGACGTGGGCGCCTCGTGGGCCCTGCCGCGCCAGGTGGGCCTGCGCCGCGCGCTGGAGATCGCCCTGCTCGGCGACACGCTCACCAGCGCCGATGCCGAGCGCCTGGGCCTGGTCAACCAGGTGGTGCCCGCCGACCAGCTCGATGCGGCGGTGGACGCTCTCGCCGAGCGCCTGGCCGCCGGCCCCACGGTGGCGCTGGGCCACATGCGCCGGCTGATGCGCGCCTCGTTCGACCGCGACCTGCCCGCGCAACTGGAGGCGGAAACCCGCGCCTTCGGCGACTGCGCGCGCACGGCCGACCTGGCCGCGGGCATCGCCGCCTTCTACGCCAAGGAAAAGCCGCGCTTCGAAGGGCGGTAGGCACCCCTGCGCGGCAGGGCACGACACCGCCGCGGCGGCTGACGCCCACGCGGCTGCCCTGCCCGCCGCCCGGCCCTAACATCCTGTCCGATCCCCATTGCGCGGCCCGCGCAGCGCACTGCAACGACCGGCCCTGCATTTGAGAACCTGTCCGCCCCTTCATTCCTTGAGGAGACCCCTGCCATGAACCACCGCGACGTCTTCATCGTCGGCACCGCCCGCACCGCCATCGGCACCTTCGGCGGCACGCTCAAGGACGTGCCCAACAGCCAGCTGGCCACCACGGTCACGCGCGCCGCCATCGAACGCAGCGGCCTCGCACCCGACACGGTAGGCCACGTGGTCATGGGCAACGTCATCCCCACCGACACCAAGGACGCCTACCTGGCCCGCGTGGCCGCCATCGATGCGGGCTGCCCCATCGAGACGCCGGCCTTCAACGTCAACCGCCTGTGCGGCTCCGGCCTGCAGGCCATCGTGTCGGCCGCGCAGGCCATCGTGCTGGGCGACTGCGACGTGGCCGTCGGCGGCGGCAGCGAATCCATGAGCCGCGGCCCCTACTTCGACACCGCCGCGCGCTACGGCCAGCGCATGGGCGACGCCAAGAGCATCGACTACATGCTGGGCATCCTGCACGACCCCTGGCAGAAGATGCACATGGGCATCACCGCCGAGAACGTGGCCGAGCGCTACCGCATCAGCCGCACCATGCAGGACGAACTGGCCGCCGCCAGCCAGCACCGCGCCGCCGCGGCCATTGCCGCCGGGTACTTCAAGGCGCAGATCGTTCCGGTCGAGATCGCCACGCGCAAGGGCACCGTGCTGTTCGACACCGACGAGCATGTGCGCGGCAACACCACGCTGGACGTGCTGGCCGGCATGAAGCCCGCGTTCAAGAAGGACGGCGGCAGTGTCACCGCCGGCAATGCCTCGGGCATCAACGACGGCGCCGCCGCCGTGGTGCTGGTGGCCGGCGACCGCGTGGCCGCGCTGAACGCCAAGCCGCTCGCCCGCCTGGTCGGCTACGCGCACGCGGGCGTGGACCCGGCCTACATGGGCATCGGCCCGGTGCCCGCCACGCGCCAGGTGCTGCAGCGCACGGGCCTGAAGATCGAGGACATGGACGTCATCGAGGCCAACGAGGCCTTCGCCGCCCAGGCCTGCGCCGTCATTCAGGAACTCGGCCTGGACCCCGCCAAGGTCAATCCCAACGGCTCGGGCATCTCCCTGGGCCACCCCGTGGGTGCCACCGGCGCGATCATCACGACCAAGGCCGTCGCCGAGCTGCACCGCACCGGCGGGCGGTACGCGCTGGTCACGATGTGCATCGGCGGCGGGCAGGGCATCGCGGCCATCTTCGAGCGGGTTTGAAACGGTTGGAAACAGCCAGGGCAAAAGGCACGCGGCCGACTAGGATCGCTGCTTTTGTCCGCCCACTCGACGATGCCTTACATCTACCAAAACGCCGAAGCCTTGGAGGGAACCAGCAAGGTCGGCAGCAAGCACTGCGTGGCCCTGCTGCAGCACTATGCGCAACTGCCCCACACCAGTTCCTGGAAACCGGGCGAGACCGTCTTCGGCAACGCCAACATCAAGAAGGGCACGGCCATCGCCACCTTCAACGACAAAGGACGCTACGGCAGCCTGCCCACGGGCAACCACGCGGCGTTCTTCATCTCACAGGACCCCGGCGGCATCTGGATCATGGACCAGTGGCTGAGCGATACGCAAAAACCCAAGGTCTCCATGCGCTACATCCGGCCGAAAGTCCAGCGCAAGAATGGGGATTTCGCCGATCCCAGCAACAACGCCGCCGCGTATTCCGTCATCGAGTGATCGACCAAGAAAAGGCCCACATGCGCTCCACCCCCCTTTTGCGCCGCCCTGCAGCCCGAGCGGCGGCGCTGGTTGCCCTTACCGCAGCGCTCTTCTCTGGCGTGTCCGCTCCAGCGATTGCCGCCACGGCATCGCTGGACTGCCCGGCCACCGTGCGCCTCACCTCGCCCCGCGCGGAGGCCGCCGGCCTGCCGGCCGGCACCGAGATCGTGCTCGACCAGCGCCCCCTGCGCCTGACCGGCCACAACGTCTTCGACGGCCCGCCCGCCCAGGGCGCCGTCCTCATGCCCCAGTCGGACAAGCCCGGCAAGGGGGGCGCCACAGCCGTGTGGAATTTCGAAGGCGACTACCCGCAGGGCAAGTTCCTCGCGTGCGACTACGCCGGCGGCGCCGTGCGCGTGGTGCAGCGCGTGGACGACGCGGTGAAGCGCTGCACCGCCCGATCAAGCACCACGAAGAACCCGGCCACGCTGCAGACGCGCTTCCAGTGCGAGTGAGCCGCGCCTGAGGGCGCGCGGCGGATGTCCGGGCAGACGGGAATCCGCCGCGACACGCAGCGCCGTCAATTCGCTATTTTTTTAATAGCAATCCAGGCAAACAATCCGCCGGCATGGCGGGGTTTTCACTTGTAGAACGCTTCCACCGCGCCCTTGAGCGTGATCATCAGCGGCCGGCCCTTGCGGTCCACCGTCTTGCCCGCGGGCACCTTCACCCAGCCCCCGCTCACGCAGTACTCCTCCACGTCGAAGCGCTCCTTTCCATTGAAGCGGATCCCGATGTCGTGCTCGAACACGGCGGCGACATGGTGCGGGCTGCGCGGGTCGATGGAGAGGTGGTCGGGCAGGTCGGGGCGTTGCGGAGCGTCGGTCACGGAAAGGCTTTCTGAGGGAAGGCGTGAATGGGATGGCAGTCGAAGGGGTGAATTGTCCAAGGTTTGAGAGGCAGCGCAGTCACCGCAGCATCGCGTACCCCACCCCGATCGCCGCCGCCAGCCCCACCGCATCCGCCACCAGCGCGCACGCCAGCGCATGCCGCGCGTGCCGGATGCCCACGCTGCCGAAGTACACCGCCAGCACGTAGAAGGTGGTTTCCGTCGATCCCTGCACGATGGCGGCCAGGCGGCCGGCGAAGGAATCGACGCCGTGCGTCTGCATGACGTCGATCATCAGGCCCCGCGCGCCGGCGCCGGAGAGCACCTTCATCAGCCCCACGGGCAGGGCCGGCAGGAACGCGGTGTCCCAGCCCATCGCCGCCACGCCAGCGCCGATGGCGCCCAGCAGTGCATCCATGCAGCCGGCTGCGCGGAAGATGCCGATGGCCGCGAGGATGGCGATGAGGTAGGGCACGATCTGCACCGCCACGCCAAAGCCTTCCTTGGCGCCTTCGATGAAGGCGTCGTAGACGTTCACGCGCCGCACGGCGCCCGCCAGCACGAAGAGCATGACCACGCCCAGGATGACCGCCGCCCCGGTGGTGCCGGCTATGCGCGCGGCCTGCTCGGCCGGCAACCGGGCCAGCGCCGTGACGGCCGCTGCCAGCAGCCCGGACACGGCCAGCACCGGCAGCAGCAGGCGCGCGCGCCACAGGGGCAGGCGCTGGCACACGGCCACGGCCAGCACGCCCGCCAGCAGCGACGCGAAGGTGACCAGCAGCGTCGGCAAAAAGATGTCCGCCGCGTTGAAGCCCGCGCCCAACCCCTGCTTCAGGGCCAGGCTCTGGCGGATGGCGATGACCGAGGTGGGAATGAGCGTGAGCCCCGCGGTGTTCATCACCACGAACATGATCTGCGCGTTGCTGGCGGTGTCGGGCGGGCCGGGGTTGAGGGTCTGCAGTTCGCGCATGGCCGTGAGGCCGAGCGGCGTGGCGGCGTTGTCCAGGCCCAGCAGGTTGGCCGAGAGGTTCATGGTCATCGCGCCCTGCGCCGGGTGGCCGTCGGGCACGCCGGGGAACAGCCGGCGCAGCAGCGGGGCGGCGGCGCGGGCGAGCAGCTCGATCATGCCGGCGCGCTCGCCCACGCGCAGCAGGCCCAGCCACAGCGCCATCACGCCGGCCAGGCCCAGCGAGATCTCGAAGCCCGAGCGGGCCGCATCGAACAGCGCGGCCAGCAAGGCCTGGAAGATGCCGTCCGCGCCCAGCAGCCAGCGCACGACAGCGGTGGCGAACGCCACGGTGAAGAACCCGATCCAGACCCAGTTGAGCGCCATGGCCGGGATGGTAGCCGCACGGACCCTGAGAACCTGTCCAATGTCTTTCTGGAGATCGCGTTGGCGCTCAATCGCCCGGCGTTCTCAGAGAAATCCGATCCAGCGCCCCGCCAGCACGGCCCCCAGCCACAGCGCGAGCGACACCGCAGCCTGCATGCGCACCCAGCCGCCAGCGCGCCCTTCGCGCAGGGCGCGCGCCCAGTGCCCGCCGGCATGCAGCGCCAGCGCATTCAGCAGCGCCAGCCCGATGACCGCCACCTTCACCAGGAACGCCGGATTGGCCAGGTAGTCGGCCGGCCGGGTGGCGAACAGCCACAGCCCGGTGACCAGAGCCAGCGCGATCCCCGCCCCCGCCGCGCGCGACAGGAACGGACCCAGCAGCGCCAGGGGAATGCGCCGGCCGATGGCGCCCCACAGGCGCAGGTCCAGCAGCACGGCAGCGCCCACGCCCAGGCCCAGCACGGCGATGTGCAGGGCGTTGACCACCAGGTAGGCCGTGCCGGACTGGCGCAGCCACGCGGCCGGGGCGGACGCGGCCAGGGTGTCCAGCAGGGGCGTGAGCCCGGCGAAATCCATGGGGCCTTCTAGCGTTTGGGGTTCTGGATGCGTTCGGGGTAGAGGGCGTAGGTCTTGCCGCCGACCTGGATCTGCACGGCCTTCATGCGCCGCTGGGAAGTGTCCCGGTCACGGTTGCCGATGGCGGTGATGGCATCGCCCGGCTTGGCGGAGGCCGCGGTGAAACCGGAGCGCTCGGTCTGCGACGGATTGCCCAGTTCCACGCGCCAGAGGGCGCCCTCGGCGGTCTTGACCTCCAGCGTCGGGTGGGGCGGCGCGATCTGTACGCGCTGCACGGTGCCGGCCAGCTCGGACTGGGCTTCTTCCGCCCAGGACCAGCCGTGGTGCGCCTGCGCGGGGCCGGCGCACAGGGCCGCCAGGGCGACGGCGGTGCTGACAACGGAACGGGTGATGACGGTCATCGGATACCTCCAGGCAACGGTTTTCACGGGACGTGGGGAATGCGCCGGTCGGCCATCGGTCCAGGCCGGCCCTGCCGCGACAGCCATCGTGCACGCAGCGCGGCGCATCGCCAAACGATGGCCCCACGGCGATGGGGGTTCGCGCCCGCGCGGCGGCGCGCTGTCCCGGGCCGCGGGCCCGCGGGTCAGAACGGTGCGTCGTCGTCTTCGGCACCGTTGGCCGCCACGGCAGCAGGGCCGCTCGAAGGCGCAGGGGCGGCAGGGTCGGCCGCCGGCGCTGCCGGGGGCGTGCCGCCCAGTTCGGTGCGGCCTTCGCCACCCAGCGCCTCGATCAGGTCGGGAATCAACTTGCTGAGTTCGCCCGTGGCGATGGCCACGTCGGTGTCGAAGCCGCCGTCATCGGCCTTGGTGCCTTCGAACACCGTGTCCAGGAACGATATCTTGCGCACCTGCAGGCCTTCGCTCAGCAAAAAGGACACGCGGTCGTCCCAGGTCATCGCGAGCTTGGTGGGCAGCTTGCCGGCGGCGATGTGCTCGCGCACCTCGTCGATGTCGAGCGGATGGCGGGCATAGCGCACTACGGCCTTGGCCTCGTCGGCGCTCTTGAGCTCGCACTCGCGGTCCACGCTGAAGCCCACGGGCGGCTCCTGCGTGCTGAGCCAGTGCGACATGGCGGCCTGGGGCGAGGTCTGCGTATCGAGCAGCGCCACCGACAGGCCGGGCAGCGCCTCGACCAGCAGCGTGACGACCTCGTCGGCCCGCGACTGGCTGCTGGTGTCCAGCACCAGCCAGTGGGCCTGCGGGTCGATCCACACCCACATCGATCCCTGCTTGGTGAAGGCCATGGGCAGCAGGTCGAGCTTGGCCTCGTCCTTGAGCTCCTTGGCTTCCTTCTTGCCGGGCTTGCGGCCAGTTTCCTGCTCGATGCGCGCGGCCTTTTCCTTGACCTTGCGGTTGAGCACCGAGCCGGGCAGCATCTTGGACTCGACCATGAAGCGCAGCACCCACTGCCCGCCCACGGATTCGGCCATGGGGCCGTGCGCGTCGCCCCGCGGCGGCACCCAGCCCAGCGATTTTTCCTGCGTGGCGCCGCACTCCACGAACGGCGTCTTGGCCAGCGCCTCCTCCACCTGCGGCAGGTCCACCTGCCACTGCGGCGCGATGCGGTACACGATCATGTTCTTGAACACGGAAATCCTTCAGCTCTGACGTTCATTGGCACACCCTGGGGCGCACGCCCGGGGGCGCGGCGCGGTGCAGCGGGGTGCCATTGTCGGGGGTGCGGTCGGCGCCGGGCCCGCGGCCTGGCGTGGCCTTCGCTGGCATGGCACCCCGTTTGCTATGGATTCAATAGCTGCACAGGCAATCAATACGCCGGCATGGGGCCATTCCCATCCCCCGTTGCACGGACAGGGCAACCAACCCTTGTCACAACTTTACACAGCCACACGAACGCCTCACGCCGGCGTTACACAGGGGGAAGACACTGGCCCTCAACCGCTGCAACGGTCGTTGCGGCGGACCCACTCGCCCCCTGGGGCAAGAAAGGAACCACCATGTCCATCTTCTTCCAACGACGCATCGCCGGCGCTGCCGCCGCCACCGCCTTGCTGGCCGCCCTGGCCGCACCCGCCTTCGCGCAGACCCCTCCCCCCGCCCCGTCCGCGCCGCCCGCCGCCGGCCCGTCGCAGGACGGCCCGCGCCACCGCATGCCCAGCCCCGAGCAGCGCAAGGCGCACATGGAGCAGCGCGCCAACGCCCTGCAGCAAAAGCTGCAGCTCACCCCGGCCCAGCAGCCCGCCTGGGACACCTTCAAGGCCGCGATGCAGCCGCAGGAGCGCGGCGCGCGGCTCGACCCCAAGGGCCTCGACCAGCTGACCACGCCCGAGCGCATCGACCGCATGCGGGCCATGCGCGCCCAGCACAGCGCGGAGGCCGACCGCCGCGATGAAGCCACCAAGGCCTTCTACGCCACGCTGACCCCGGCGCAGCAAAAGACCTTCGACCAGGAAAGCCGCCGCATGCACCGCCACCCTGGCATGGGCGGCCCACGCGATGGTGAACGCGGCAAGGACGGACGCCACGGCGGCCCGCGCGGCGAACGCCCGGCCGTGCCGCCGGTGCCCGCACCCGCGCCGCAGTAAGCGACCGGTCCGGGGGGGTTTGCGCACAGTCTGGATATCTCTGCATACCCCCCGGTCAGATCCCGACCGATCAGTACGGTTGAGGCGACTGCCTACAACGCACCCCCCGATGGGCGGAATACAGTGGGTTACACACGTTGTGCAAACCCACAGTCATTCCATCGAGGGAATTTCCATGCCGATCACCCACCTCCTGCGTTCCCGCGCCCTGCTGCGCGGGAACGCTTTTTTCCTGGCGCTGGCCTGCGTCGCCGGCGCAGGCGCCGTTCACGCCCAGCCTTCGGGCACCAGCCCATCCGTCTACGTGCAAGGCGGCTGGGCAGAACACCAGACCGATTCCGCCGCCGTGGGTGTGACGCTGCCCTGGAACTGGCAGAGCGAGCTGTGGGGCCATGAAGTGCGCGGCTACTGGGACATTTCCGCCAGCCGCTGGTCGTACAACGGGGTCAATGGCTCGGGCGACCTGACCGTGGTCGGCTTCACCCCCACCTTCCGCCTGCGCCCGGACAACGGCCGCGCCAACTGGTTCTGGGAAGGGGGCGTCGGCATCACGTATGCCGACCGCAAGTACCACACCCCCGACAAGGAGTTCAGCACCCGATACAACTTCGGCTCCCACCTGGGCGTGGGCTACAGCCTGGGCGCGCAGCGACAGCACGAGATCGTGCTGCGGGTGCAGCACCTGTCCAACGCGGGCATCAAGAAGCCCAACCCGGGCGAGAACTTCGTGCAGCTGCGCTACGCGTACCACTTCTGATCCCTGCCTGTTTCATCCATGCCAACAAGGGCCCTTCGGGGCCCTTTTTCTTTGGCCAATGCCGATCCGGGGCGCATTGTGGACAAACCTGGGGACATTTCCGGAGCAACCCATGGGTTATCCACAGAAGACGCCGAGGCGCCGAAGTTGTTGTCGCCCGGCATGCCGGTTCACCCGGCCAGCGCCACAGGGTTTGCGACCATCCAAGTGCTTGGCAGCGTTGAGGAAATCGGCCTTGTCCACAGAAACGGGGCTCCTCTACTACTACTGCTATGTATTGATAGAACCTTTAATGGAATAACAAGGAACCTCCGGGCCGCCGAAAACCGACCGCCGCGCTCCTTGTCCGAGGCCACCCGGGCCCGGCGCAAAACGAAGGCATCCCGCCCGCCGTGGGAAAAGAAAAAGGGAAGGGAAAGAAAAAGAAGAAAGGGGCGAACGCCTCGCCGTCCGATCGACGGGCTGCGCCCGAGCCATGGTCGGCAGGTGTCGGACCTGGCGACATCGCACGGAAGGGGCCGCTTTCGCGCCAATGGGCGAAAAAGGGCGGCCAGGGGAACAAGTCTGTGGATATTTCCCGCACAACCGGCCACTTGTCCACAGCGAAAGGCGATGCGCCGGTTTTGTCCCCGCCGCCGCGACAGCGGGAGCTGGGTGCCGCCCACAAGGTTCACGGCATCGCAAGTCTGTTGATCCGCAACGGAAAAATGCAGTTGTCCACAGTTGGAGGCCGTGCTTACTACGACTACTATGGATTGATAAAGACATTAAGGAGAAGACAGAAAAAACCGTCGCCCGCGGCCCGCCCCGGATGGCGAGGAGGTTTGGCAGAACGATGCGCGTGGCGCAGGAAGGCGCCAGGGGCCTTCGGCACAGCGGAGGCAGGGGGAGGGGCCACCCGGCGGGTGAAAGGCCGCCCAGCCGCCCGGCAGGGGCCTGCCGGGGGCTGTCAGAGGAAAAAGATCAGACGGGCGCGTTCCGCAGGAAGCGCTCGAGCACGTCGGCCGGCAGCGGCCGGCTGAAGAAATAGCCCTGGTAGAGCTGGCAGCCCGCCTGGGCCAGGCGGTTGCGCTGGGCGCCGGTCTCGACGCCTTCGGCGATGACGTTCAGGCCCAGGCTGCGCGAGAGCGCGATGATGGTGTCCACGATGGCCGCATCGTTGGGATCGCTGAGCAGGTCGCGCACGAAGCTCTGGTCGATCTTGAGCTGGTCCAGTGGCATGCGCTTGAGGTAGCTCAGGGAGGAGTAGCCGGTGCCGAAGTCGTCCAGCGAGAAACCCACCCCATGGGCGCGCAGCGCCGACATGGTGGCGATGGTGGTTTCCATGTCGTCCACGAAGAGGCTTTCGGTCAGCTCCAGCTTGAGCTGGTCGGCCGGCGCCCCGGTGAACACCAGCGCACGCACCACGTCGTCCACGAAGCCCGCGTGGTGGAACTGGCGCGAACTCACGTTCACCGCCATGGTGAGGTGCGACAGGGAGGGCTCGTCCTGCCAGCTGGCCAGCAAGGTGCAGGCGGTGTGCAGCACCCAGCGGCCCAGGGGCAGCACGAGGCCGGTTTCCTCGGCCAGGGGGATGAAATCGCCTGGCGGCACCATGCCCCGCTTGGCGTGCGGCCAGCGCACCAGCGCCTCCACCCCCACCACGCGGTTCATCGTGTCCACCTGGGGCTGGTAGTGCAGCAGGAATTCCTCGCGGGCGATCGCCGTGCGCAGGTCGTCTTCCAGCGCGGCCCGGGCCGTCACCACGGCCTGCATGCCGGGGTCGAAAAAGCGCAGGGTGTTGCGGCCGGCGGTCTTGGCCTGGTACATGGCCAGGTCCGCCTGCTTGAGCAGCTCGCCCACGGTGGACTGGCCGTCGGTGAACGGGGCGACGCCGATGCTGGGCGTGCTGCGGTACTGGTAGCCGTCCAGGGCATAGGGGGCGCTCAGCACCGACAGGATCTTCTCGCCCACCACGCGGGCGCTCACGGCCAGTTCGTCGGGCCGGGGGCTGAGCGCCTCGATCATCACCACGAACTCGTCGCCGCCCAGCCGCGCCACGGTATCGACGGTGCGCACGCAGGTGTTCAGGCGCTGCGCCACCTGCTGCAGCAGCAGGTCGCCCTTGTCGTGGCCGAGCGTGTCGTTCAGCGTCTTGAAGTTGTCCAGGTCGATGAACAGCAGCGCCCCGCCCTGGCGCTGGCGCTGCGCCGTGGCCAGGGCCTGGTGCATGCGGTCCATGAGCAGCATGCGGTTGGGCAGGCCGGTGAGCGAGTCGAAGAACGCCAGGCGCTGGATCTCGCGCTCGGTGGCCTTGCGGTGGCCGATGTCGGTGTGGATGGCCAGGATGGATTCGGGCTGGCCGCCCTCGTCGCGCACCAGGGTCCAGCGGCCTTCCACGTCGATCGCATGCCCGTCCTGGTGGAACTGCACGATCTCGCCCGTCCACTCGCCCTGGGCCAGGGTGGCCTCGGTGGCGCGCAGGAACTCGGTGGCGTTCTGGTAGAGCAGCGTGTCGATGGTGCGGCCCAGCACCTGCGCCTGCGACCAGCCGTACATGCGTTCCGCGCCCTGGTTCCAGAACGTGATGCGGTGCTCCAGGTCGCGCACGATGATGGCGTCGCGGGCCTTGTCCAGCAGCGAGGCCTGGCGCCGAATGTGGGCGTCCGATGCCTGGCGGGCCATTTCGGCGGTGGCGCGCGCCGCGAAGATGCGCAAGGTCGAGGAAACCAGCGCCGGCCGCTCCAGCGGCTCGCGGAAGATCACGAAGATCAGCCCGATGGGCCGCCCCTCGGCGTCGCGCAGCTGCTGGCCCACGTAGCTTTGGGCGCCCAGCGCCGCGACGGGTGAGCGCGGGTACAGCTCGCAGACGCCGGATGTGACCACGTATTCCGCCTCGGTCGCCAGCCGCAGGCTGGGCGTGCCCTCCAGCGAATACTCGGCATTGGGCTGCACCACGCCATCCTGCACGCGCGAGAGCGTGATGGCGCGCGGCGGCTGTCCCTCCACCGGCGGCAGCAGCCGCGTCACGCAGCCGGCCTGTGCGCCCAGGGCGTCCGCCATGTTGCTGGCCAGCTGCTTGAAGAATTCGGTCCCGGTGCTGGCCGAGATGGCAGCGGCGGCCTTGAGCACCACGCTCTGCAGGCGCTGCTGGTCCTGGCGGGTGCGCAGGCTCTCGATGCCGAAGGCCAGGTCGTTGGCCAGCTGCTGCAGCAGCTCGGTCTCCTCGGAGCCGATCTCCAGCACTTCGGGCGGGTAGAGGTACAGCAGGCCGAACGAGCGCTCGGCGTTGCGCAGCGGCAGGCTGATCACCGAATGCAGGCCTTGCCGCAGCATGCGCTCGGTCCAGCTGGCGAATGTCGGGTCGAGCCGGATGTCGCGCACGATCACCGGGCGGCCGCTGCGCACCGCCAGCCCGGCCGGGCCCTGGCCGCCCGGCTGGTCGGCCGACCCGCTCAGTTGGAGCCTTTCGATATAACTTTCGCTGTCCTTGCCTGCGCAGGCCACGGGCTCGATGGTCTGGCGCGCATCGTCGCGCACCATGCCGACCCAGGCCATCCGGTAGCCGCCCACGTCCGTGGCGATGCGGCAGACCTCGCGCAGCAGGTCTGCCTCGGAGGTCGCGCGCACCAGGGATTCGTTGCAGGCGGCCAGCAGCCGCTGGATGCTGCCCACCCGCGCCAGCTCCCGTTCGAGGCGCATGCGCTGCGTGACGTCGGTGGCCAGCACCTGGCGTGCGGGCACGCCGTTGAATTCGATGCCCCCGGCATACACCTCGGTGTCGATCACCGTGCCGTCCTTCTTGCGGTGGCGCCGGTGCACGGCGTCACGCCGGGCATTGTGGGGAATGGTGTGCGCTTCCCGTATGCGGGCTTCGCGGTTGTCCTGGGGCCACAGGTCAGGCGTGGTCATGCACAGCAGTTCCGCCTCGCTGTACCCGTACTGGCGCACCATGGCCCGGTTGACGGCCAGGATGCGCAGGGTGCCCAGCTCGTACACCCACATGGGCTGCGGGTGCGCATCGAACAGCAGGCGGTATTGCTGCTCTGACGCGTGCAGCTGCGCGGCATAGCGCCGCAGCTGCACCACGGCGCCCAGCGACTCGGCCAGGATCTGCACGTGCGCCAGGTGGCGCTGCGAGAACGACGCCAGCGGGTCGCCGTTGACCTTGAGCATGCCCACCACCGCGTCGCCCGCGCGCACCGGCGCCGCGATGAAGGCCACCGGCCCCGGCTCGCACAGGGCGGCCGAGGGCATGGCCTGCGCGACGGCCGGCTGGCTGCAGACGGTCTCGCCCGCGTCGATGCGGTGCCACAGCTCGTAGCCTTCCAGCGGGCGCACGTCGTTCAGCGGCACGGCGCGCATGCCGGTGCTGGCCTGCACCCGGGCTTTGTCGCCTTCGCGCATCACCACCATCGCACCGCCGGCATCGGACAGTTCCATCGCGGTGCGGGCCACCAGCTGCAGCACCTCGTCCATGGACAGTTCGAGCGACGAAATCTTCTGCTGCACGCGCACCAGCTCGGCGTGGGTGCGGGCCTCGTCCTTGGCCTGCAGCGCGCTGTCCTTTTGCGCGCTGATGTCGGTCATGCCGCCCACCATGCGGATCGCATGGCCTTCGGCGTCGCGGATCACGAAGCCGCGATCCTGCACCCAGGCGTAGCTGCCGTCGTAGCGGCGAAAGCGGTATTCCTCGGCCCAGTGCTTGGCCGTGCCCTCGATCGCCGCGTGGATGCTCTCCAGCACCGCGTCGCTGTCTTCCGGGTGCAGGCGCAGCGTCCACGACGTGCTGTCGTGCGGCAGGGTCTGCATGGGCACACCGAACAGCGTCTGCATGCCCTCGTTCCACCACATGGAGTCGTCGTGCAGGTTCCAGTCCCAGATGGCGTCGGCCGTGGCGCGCGCCACCAGGTGAAAGCGCTCGTCGCTGGCGGCCCGCTCGGTGGCCATGCGCGCCTGGTTGCGCTGGCTGCGGCGCAACTCCAGCAGGGCGATGGCCTGCCCGGCCACCGCGCGCAACGATTCGAGCTGGGGCGGTTGCAGCACGCACGGCTCGGTGGACATCACCACCACGGCGCCCAGCACCCATTTCTCCGCGGTGATCAGCGGCATGCACGCCACGGCGCGCACGCGCGGCCCGGCGATCACCAGCGGATGGCGGCGCAGCGTGGAATGGGCGTGGGTGTCCTGCACCTGCACCACCCGGCCGTCCACCGCCAGGGCGCACAGCGGGTGGGCCGCATCCAGCGACT
Source organism: Acidovorax sp. BLS4 (assembly GCF_032929295.1). Classification (NCBI taxonomy): domain Bacteria; kingdom Pseudomonadati; phylum Pseudomonadota; class Betaproteobacteria; order Burkholderiales; family Comamonadaceae; genus Acidovorax; species Acidovorax sp. BLS4. Next base: position 679,426 of record NZ_CP136797.1, on the reverse strand, counting down.
GCAGTTCGATGCCGGTGCTGGCCTTGAACCACTCGCGCCCCTGGTCGATGAAACCGATCGCCGCCATGGGCATGCCGCACAGGCGGGCGGCCAGCCGGGTCAGCTGATCGAACGCCTCCTCCGCCGGGGTGTCCAGCACCGCGCAGGCACGCAGCGCCTCCAGGCGTTTGCCCACGGGCGCAACCTTGGGCGGCACGCTCAAAAGGCCAGCGGACGGGAAAGTGACCGTGGGCATGGGTCGGTAGGCGACAGCACCTGCATGGGATTCGGGCGGATCGGGATCTGCGGCGGCAAATGACTACAAAAAGTAACGGTGAATGCTACACCGGCGCTGCGCCGGCCGGTGTTGCTTCCTGGCCTATCGGGCCTGGCGCCGTTCGCGCACCGCCTGGGCCAAGCCCTGTAGCACCGGCACTGTCTGCGCCATGCTGATGCAGGCGTCGGTCACCGACACGCCCTGCGCCAGGGGCTGGCCAGCGACGATGTCCTGCCGGCCTTCCTGCAGGTGGCTCTCGATCATCAGGCCCACGATGCGGCGGTCGCCGCCGGCCACCTGCCCGGCAACATCGGCCGCCACGTCGATCTGGCGGCTGTGCTGCTTGCTGCTGTTGGCGTGCGAGACGTCGACCATTACCTGCGCGCGCAGCCCCGCCGCCTGCAGCAGCTGGCAGGCGGCGTCCACGGACGGCGCCGCGTAGTTGGGCTGCTTGCCGCCGCGCAGGATCACGTGGCAGTCGTTGTTGCCGCGCGTCTCGAAGATGGCGGACTGGCCCATCTTGGTCATGCCCATGAAGGCATGCGGCGCCTGGGCCGCCAGGATGGCGTCGCTGGCCACCTTCACGCCGCCGTCGGTGCCGTTCTTGAAGCCCACCGGGCACGACAGGCCGCTGGCCAGCTGGCGGTGGCTCTGGCTTTCGGTGGTGCGCGCCCCGATCGCGCCCCAGCTCACCAGGTCGCTGATGAACTGCGGGCTGAGCAGGTCCAGGAATTCGGTGCCCACCGGCAGGCCCAGCGCCAGGATGTCCAGGAGCAGCGCGCGGGCCATCTCCAGCCCCTCGTTGATGGCGAAGCTGCCGTCCAGGTGCGGGTCGTTGATGTAGCCCTTCCAGCCGACGGTGGTGCGGGGCTTCTCGAAATACACGCGCATCACGACCAGCAGGTCCTGCGACAGCGCATCGGCCTGCGTTTTGAGCTGGCGGGCGTATTCCATGGCCTGCCCGTGGTCGTGGATCGAGCAGGGTCCCACCACCACGACGAGCCGGTCGTCCTGGCCGTGCAGCACGCGCGAGATCGCCGCGCGGCTGGTCTCGACCAGCTGCAGCGCGCCGGGCGGCGTGGGCAGCCATTCCTGCAGCAGCGCAGGCGTGATCAGCGGGCGCACGGCCTTGATGCGCGTGTCGTCAATGCGGGTCGTGTCGTGGGTGGAGAGCGGGGTGGCGGTGCGGTGCACGTGGGGGGTGGCTGGGGTCGTCATGGCGGCGATTGTCGCGCGCCGCCCGCCGCTGCCCCTCGGCCCCGCTCAGGGCCGGCGGAAGGCGGTTTTCTGCCGTGACCAGTAGCGCGAATCGAGCCGGTCCATCCGCACCTCGCCGCCGGTGGAGGGCGCGTGCACGAAGCGGCCCTCGCCCACGTAGATGCCCGCATGCGTCGGCCGCCCCGCGCCGAACACCACCAGGTCGCCCGTGCGCAGGTCGCCGCTGTCCACCGGCAGCCCGAAGTCGCTCAGCTGCGCCACGGTGCGCGGCGGGGCGATGCCCGCGCGGCTCTTGTACACATAGCCGATGAGGCCGCTGCAGTCGAATCCGCCTTCGGGCGTGTTGCCGCCATAGCGGTACGGCGTGCCCACCAGCCCCAGCGCATGGATGGCGATGTCGCTCGACTGGTCGGGCGACAGCTGCGAATACGTCACGCTGGTGCGCGGCGAACGCGGCTGTGGCGTGGTGCCGCAGCCGGCCAGCAGCAAGGCGGCGGACAACAGTGCAAGGCAGAGGGAGGCACGCATGCACCGAGGGTAACGGATGTGCTGCGGCACCAGGCGCGCGAGCGTGGATGTCAGCGGGGCGATGCGTCCGCCGGTGCCGCCGGCCCCGCGCCCACCTTGTGCAGCAGGTGTTCCGCCAGCGTTTCGTACAGCGGGCGCACCAGCATGCGCGACACCAGGCTGGCCAGCATGGCCGAGGCCATCAGGCTCAGCACCATGGCATGGCCGTCCACCATCTCCATCACGATGATGAAGGCCGTGAGCGGCGCCTGCGTGACCGCCGCCAGGAAGGCCGCCATGCCCATGGCGATCAGGGCCGGGGCGATGTCCGCGCCGGTCAGCAGCGAGATGTTGTGCCCCACCCCCGCACCGATCGACAGCGCTGGCGCGAAGAAGCCGCCGGGCACGCCGCACCAGGCCGTGAGCCAGGTGGCGATGAATTTCAGCGTGACATAGAACGCCGGGACATCGGCCTGCCCCGCCAGCATGTGCTTGACCGCCTCGGAGCCGGCGCCGAAGGTGGCGCCGCCGGTGGCCAGGCCGATCACCGCCACCGCCAGCCCGCCCGCCGCCGCGAAGCGCACCGGGAACCGGGCGCGCCACTGGTTGAGCCGGCCCGGCGCACCGGTGAGCGAAGCGGTGATGAGCTTGGCGAACAGGCCGCCCAGCACGCCGCACACCAGGGCCACGCCCAGGCCAGGCAGCAGCGCGTCCCAGCCCAGGCGGGGCACGCGGATCACCCCGAAATACGTCAGGTTGCCGAAGAACGACACCCCCATCAGCCCGGCCAGCACGATGGCCGCGATGATCAGCCCGCTGCTGCGCGATTCGAGCTTGCGCGACAGCTCCTCGATCGCGAACACCACGCCCGCCAGCGGCGCATTGAACGCCGCGGCGATGCCGGCTGCCCCGCCCGCCACCAGCAGCGCATGGCTGGTGATGCCCGAACGCGGCCCGAGCCAGCGCTGCGCGTGCTGCATCACGCCCGCCGCGACCTGCACCGACGGGCCCTCGCGGCCCATGGAAAGCCCGGCCAGAAAGCCCGCGCTGCCCAGCAGCACCTTGCCCAGCGACATGCGCAGCGAGACGAAGTAGCCGCGCTGGCCGGGCGGCAGGCCCGGCTCCAGCGCCGCCATCACCTGCGGAATGCCCGAGCCTGCCGCCCCGGGAACGAAGCGGCGCGTGGCCCACACGATGGCCGCCGTGAGCGCCGGGGTCCACAGCAGCACGCCCCAGCCGCCCTGCCAGTGCAGCACCTGCTCGAAGCGTGCGAACGCCCATTCCCCCAGGACCGTGAACGCCACCACGAAGAGCCCGGCCGCCGCGGCGTAGGCCAGCACGATCGCGCGCTCCACCCACCGCCAGCCGTCCGCGAACTCCTGCCGCAGGTTGTGAAGAAAGTCGGGTTCGCGATGCATGGGAAATGGCCAGGGCAGGCGGTGGAACAAGGCGTTTTGATTGTGGCACGGGCTTGCCGCACGGCCAGTCCGCGAACGGGGCGAATCGGGCACAATCGACGGCTCCCCGCGGCCCCTGGCAGGCCGCGCAGGCCGTAGTGCCTTCTCTCCACCATTCTCTACAGGCCCTTACACCATGGCATCCGTCAACAAAGTCATCATCGTGGGCAATCTCGGGCGCGATCCCGAAATGCGCACCTTCCCCAGCGGCGACCAGGTCGCCAACGTCACCATCGCCACCACCGACCGCTGGCGCGACAAGAACACCGGCGAGAACAAGGAAGCCACCGAGTGGCACCGCGTGGTGTTCAACGGCCGCCTGGCCGAAATCGTCGGCCAGTACCTGCGCAAGGGCTCGCAGGTCTATGTGGAAGGCAGCCTGCGCACCCGCAAGTGGACCGACCAGGCCGGCCAGGAAAAATTCACCACCGAAATCCGCGCCGACACCATGCAGATGCTGGGCAGCCGCCAGGGCATGGGCGGCGGCCAGGGCGGCGGTGGCGGCTACGAAGACAGCGGCTATGGCGGCGGTGGCAACGACGGCGGCTACGACAACAGCGCCCCGCCCGCTCCGGCACGCCGCCCGGCACCGGCACCAGTCCAGCGCCCTGCCGCGCCCGCACCCCGCCCGGCACCGGCGCCCGCCGCCCAGGCCCCGCGCGCGGCCTCGGGCTTCGACGACATGGACGACGACATTCCGTTCTGAAGCCGTTGTGCCGTTGTGCCGTCGTGGCCCATGAAAGGCCTGTCTTCGCAAGGAGACAGGCCTTTTTCGCACCTTTATTGCGGGGTGCAGGGCCACCGACGGACTGCTTTTTCAGGCGGCCTCCTTGCCCGCGCCTTCCTTTTCCTCGCCGGCCGGCTCCGTTTTCCACAGGCCCCGCACGTTCATCGCCGCCAGGCAGCACTGCAGCGCCATGAGCGCCCAGGCGCGGGTGTGCCATCCCCAGGCCAGCCACAGCACGTTGCTGCCGAGAAAGATCCAGAACCCGGCATTGCGCCGCGCTGAGTGCGTGGAGGCGACCAGCCAGGCTGCCAGCACCGACGCCGCGAATGCCGGCCACTGCAAGAGGCCGAGCCAGTCGTCCATCGCGGTCAGGCGCCCACGGCCTGCAACAGCTTCTGGTTGAACGCCGGAATGTCGTCAGGCTTGCGACTGCTGACCCATTGCCCCTCGACGTGCACGGTTTCGTCCACCCAGGTGGCGCCGGCGTTGCGCAGGTCGGTGGCCAGGCTGGGCCAGCTGGTCAGGGTCTTGCCGCGCACCAGGCCAGCGTCCACCAGCAGCCAGGCGCCATGGCAGATCACGGCGATGGGCTTGCCGGCCTGGTCGATGGCCTGCACGAAGGCCTGGGCTTTCGCGTCCGTGCGCAGGGTGTCGGCGTTGAGCACGCCGCCGGGCAGCAGCACGGCATCGAACCGGGCGGGATCGGCCTGATCGAGGGTGCCGTCCACCGCGAAGGTGTCGGCCTTTTCGTCGTGGTGGAAGCCCTGCACCTGGCCGGCCTTCGGGGCGATGATCCGGGTGGCGATGCCGGCCTTTTGCAGCGCGTCGCGCGGGCCGGTCAGCTCGACCTGCTCGAAGCCGTCGGTCACGAGGATGGCGACGGTGCGGGCGCTGGCGGCGGGAGAGGATGCGGTCATGGGTGGGGTCCTTTCAAAGGCCACCAATCTAGGGGCCGTGGTGCCCGTGGCGTGTCGGCCAACTGCCATCGCGGCGCAGGACATCGGCCTGCATGGCGGTCGTCAGCCGCGACCGCGCCAGCGCTCGATGCCCTCGAACACCGCCATGCCGGCCAGCAGGGCGGCCACGAACCACACGCCGTCCGGCACCCCCATGCCCAGCAGCACCAGGGCCGGGCCGGGGCAGATGCCGGCCAGCCCCCAGCCGATGCCGAACAACGCGCTGCCGCCCACCAGCCGCGCGTCGATGCCGTGCGCGGCGGGCCACTGCAACGGTGTGCCGCGCAGCGTGGTGCCCCGACGGCGCGCCATCGTGAACGCCACCAGGGCCACGCCCACGGCGCCAGCCATTACCAGGGCGAGCGACGGGTCCCAGGACCCCGCGATGTCCAGGAACCCCAGCACCTTGGCCGGGTCGGCCATGCCGGACACCAGCAGCCCCAGCCCGAAGACCAGGCCCGCGGCAAAGGCGATCAGAACGGTCATGGCGCGTTCCCTCCGTTCAGGCCAGGTGCCGCAGCGCGAAGACGGTGCCCATGCCGGCCGCCATGAAAACCAGCGTGGCCACCAGCGAGCGCACCGACCAGCGCGACAGTCCGCACACGCCGTGGCCGCTGGTGCAGCCCGCCCCGTAGCGCGTGCCCACGCCCACCAGCAGGCCCGCGGCGATGAGCAGGCCCGGGCCGGCGTCGATGCGCACCGCCGGCAGGGGTGCGGCCAGTGCATAGGCCAGTGGCGCCGCGATCAGGCCCGCCACGAAGGCCACGCGCCAGGCCCGGTCACCGCGCCGGGGCCGCAGCAGGCCGCCCACCACGCCGCTGATGCCGGCGATTCGCCCCGCCAGCAGGAAAAAGCCCCCGGCCGCCAGGCCGATGAGCGCGCCGCCCGCCAACGCGGTGCCGGGGGTGAAGGCGTTCCAGTCGATGGCCATGGGGTTCATTCCTTGGGGCAATACAGGCGGTACAGCACCGCCAGGATCTCGAGCAGCGCGGCGTCGGCCACGCGGTAATGGATGTTCTTGCCCTCGCGCCGGGTCTCCACCACGCCCTGGGTGCGCAGCACGCCGAGCTGCTGCGACAGCGTGGGCTGCTGGATGCCCAGACGTGCCTGCAGGTCGCTCACGCACTGCTCGCCCTGCGACAGCTGGCACAGCAGCAGCAGCCGGTCTTCGTTGGCCAGGGCCTTCAGGGCCGAGACGGCTTGGCTGGCCGCCTGGCGCAGGCGCTCGGGGTCGATGGGGGTGGGGTCCATGGGAAGATCGATGCAAAAGCCGTCACAAGGCCACCGAAAGGTCGGCGTTGGATTCAATATATCAAATCACATAATATCTGTGGAAAGATTGTTGTCTGCTGAACCGCCTGAAAGGCCGCCCGCCATGCCCCGCACCACTTCCCTGCAGTCGTTCTTCGATCCCGCCACGGGCACGGTGACCCACCTCGTGTGGGATCTGGCGACGCGGTGCGCGGCCATCATCGATCCGGTGCTCGACTTCGATGCCGCCGCGGGCCGCACCGCCACCCGCTCGGCCGATGGGGTGCTGGCCTGCGTGCGCGAGCGGGGGCTCACGGTGCAGTGGATCCTGGAGACCCATGTGCATGCCGACCACCTGTCGGCCGCGCCATACCTGAAGGCGCAGGCGGGGGGACGCATCGCGGTGGGCGAGCACATCCGCGCGGTGCAGGCCGCTTTCGGCCGGCTCTTTCCCGCCGAAACCGGCGCCGCGGACGGCAGCCCGTTCGACCATCTGGTGCGCGATGGCGAGACGCTGCGGCTGGGCGACACGCCCGTCACGGCCCTGTGGGTGCCGGGGCACACGCCGGCCGACATGGCCTACTTCGTGGACGGCGCGGCCTTCGTGGGCGACACGCTCTTCATGCCCGACGTGGGCACGGCGCGGGCGGACTTTCCCGGGGGCGATGCGGCCACGCTCTACCGTTCCATCCAGCGGCTGCTGGCGCTGCCGGGCGACACGCGCCTGTTCGTATGCCACGACTACCCACCGGCCGGGCGCGCGCCGCAATGGGAGACCACGGTGCAGGCGCAGCGCGAACACAACATCCACGTGGGCGGCGGCGTGGCCGAGGCGGATTTCGTCGCCCTGCGCCGCGCGCGCGACGCCACGCTGGGCGCGCCGGCGCTGCTGCTTCCCTCCCTGCAGGTCAACGTGCGCGCCGGGCAACTGCCGCCCCCCGAGGCGAACGGCATCGCCTACCTGCGCATTCCGCTGAACGCGTTCGGGACGCCGCCGGCCGCCTGAGCCCGGGCGTTGTCGTGCCGTGCGGGATCGCTCCTACCCGGTAACAGGTGCCGGGCCCACTGCCCCGGCGCTGGCACGGGGCGAAGCTGTGGGCATCCGGCGCACCGTTTCACGGACCGCGTCCCCACCGACCGACCCAAGGAGCCCGCCATGCGCACCCCCATCGTTCCCGACACCGCCATCGACCCCACCGACGATCCCACGGCCGAAATGCCGGAAGGCGACGACATCAACGACCACCTGGAAGCCGAGCAGGACGTTTCGGACGGCATCGAGGACATCTCGGTGCAGGCCTTCGACGACCCGCGCAGCGGCGGCCCGCTGAACTTCGACGACGGCACCGACATGGCCCACCCCCGCGGCAAGACCGGCCGCGACGGCGGCACCTGGGAGGCCGAGGGCAGCGACAGCGGCGACCTGGAGCCACCGGCCGAGATGCTCTCCGACCGCAACGGCCCGAGCGACCCGGACGCCAAGCGCACCGGCTGACGCGGCGCGGCAACGCAGCAAAAAACAAAAGGGGCGCCCGTGCGCCCCTTTTGTTTGCTATTGAAAATATAGCGGTATGCCCTAGTGGAACATGCGGTTGCGGCCCAAAAGGCTTCAAGCGCCTGACGTCGAGGCCGCCGCCGGTTCCACGGCCCGTTCAGTGCACCACCATCAGGTGGAAGGGCCACACATACGCCTGCAGCGTCACGTACAGCCCCACCAGGCAGGCCAGCGCGATCGAGTGGAAGAACACGTAGCGCAGGATGTCGCCCTCGTGGTTGAACCAGCGGGTGGCCGTCGATGCCACCACGATCGACTGCGCATCGATCATCTTGCCCATCACCCCGCCCGAGCTGTTGGCCGCGCCCATGAGGTTGGGCGACAGGCCCAACTGCTCGGCGGCGACCTTCTGCATGCCGCCGAACAGCACGTTCGAGGCCGTGTCCGAGCCGGTGAGCGCTACGCCCAGCCAGCCCATCAGCGTGCCGAAGAACGGGTAGAACACGCCCGTGTTGGCGAACGCCAGCCCCAGCGTGGTGTCGGTGCCCGAATAGCGCGTGAGCGTGCCCAGGGCCAGCATGAGCACGATGGTCAGCAGCGAAAAGCGCACCAGCCACACCGTCTTGAAGAACGTGCGCGCGATGGCGACCGGGTTGTATTTCATGAAGAACGCGCTCACCACCGCCGACAGCAGGATGGCGGTGCCGGTGGCCGACAGCAGGTTCAGCGTGTACACCGCGCCCTCCTTGGTGGGCGTGGGCACCACGGGCGGCACCTTCTCGATCAGGTTGTGCAGGCCGGCCATGGGGAAGGCGGGCGCGAACAGGCCGTTGAGCCAGGCCTTGACCGGCGGCAGGCCCCAGATGAACACGAACACCGACAGGATGACCCAGGGCGTCCAGGCGGCCACCAGCGCGGCGCGGCTGTGCGCGGTGACGGGCTGGGGCGGCTTGGCCTCCGAGGCGCTCACGTCGCGCCCGCGCAGCGAGGCCGAGGTCCACACCGTCTTGGGCTTCCACACGCGCAGGAAGGCCACCAGCGAGGCCATGGAGACGATGGCGGCGATGATGTCCACCAGTTCGGGGCCGATGAAGTTGGACACCAGGTACTGGGGCACGGCGAAGGACACCGCCGTCACCAGGATGGCGGGCCAGATCTCCCACATGCCCTTGCGGCCCGCGAAGGCCCAGATCAGCCAGAACGGCACCAGCAGCGAGAAGAACGGCAACTGCCGCCCCACCATCGCCGTCACCTCCATCAGGTCGTAGCCGTGTACCTTGGCCAGCGTGATGACCGGCGTGCCCAGCGCCCCGAACGCCACCGGCGCCGTGTTGGCGATGAGCGACAGGCCCGAGGCGGCCAGCGGCGAGAAGCCCAGCCCGATCAGGATGGCCGCCGTCACCGCCACCGGGGTGCCGAAGCCCGCCGCGCCCTCGAAGAACGCGCCGAAGCTGAAGGCGATCAGCAGCAGCTGGATGCGCCGGTCGCCGGTGATGCCCGAGAGCGAATCCTGCAGCACCTTGAAGCTGCCGTTCTGCTCGGTCAGCTGGTGCAGGAAGATGATGTTCAGCACGATCCAGCCGATGGGCAGCAGGCCGGTGAAGCCGCCATACAGCGCCGCGCGCCCGGCCATGTCGGCCGGCATGCCGTAGGCGAAGATGGCCACCAGCAGCGCCGCGACCAGGCCCAGCCCGGCCGCGATGTGCGCCTTGATGTGAAAGAAGCCCAGCGCGGCGAGCATCACGACCACCGGGATCGCGGCCAGCGCGGTGGAAATGATCATGTTGCCGAACGGGTCGTAGATTTGCTGCCAGGTCATGGATTTGTCTCCGGTGTTCTATCGGTGTGCGGACCGCGGGGCCCCGTGCCGCGGCCCTCTGCCGGGACCTGCGCCGGCCCACTGTAGAAATTTGCGGAGCGCGCGGCGTGAAAAACCTTCGCGGCCCGCGTGAAGGCTTTTCAAACCGTGTCAGTTCCGTGTCAGCCGCTGCGCCCGCAGGGGCTGCGCCTCGCCGTCCCGGAGCGCCCAGCGCCCGTCAGGGGCCGTCGTGCAGCGCCTGGCGCAGCCAGTCCACGAAGGCCGCGCACTCCCAGCGCTCGAGCGCGCCGGCCTTCCAGCACAGGAAATAGTCGTGCGGCGACGGCAGGCTGTCGCGCGACAGGCGCACGAGCTGGCCGCTCTCCAGCCAGGGCTGGCCCGCGCGCAGGCGCAGCAGCGCCACGCCGAAGCCGGCCACCGCCGCGTCCCAGGCCATGCCCAGGTCGTTGAACTGGCTGCCCACCACCGGCTCGGGCTGGGCAATGCCCACGGCCTTGAACCAGGTGCGCCAGGGCTCCAGCGCGCAGCGGATGAAGCGCACGCGCGCCGCCGCCTCTTCCGTCGCCAGGCCGTCCAGCGGACCGGTCTCGGCCAGGTATTCGGGGCTGCACACCGGCGTGATCCGGTCGGCGAAGAGCTGCACCGATTCGCGGTCGGGAAAGTGCCCGGTGCCGAAGCGCACCTCCACGTCGGCCTCCTCGGCCATCACGTGGTGCACCGGCAGCGACACCTGCAGCTGCAGCTCGATGTCCGGGTAGGCGTGGCGGAACTGCGCGATGCGCGGCAGCAGCATCTGGCGCGCGAAGGTCGGCGTCACGCCCAGGCGCAGGCGCGTCGCCTGGCCCACGCCCAGGGTGCCGGGCACGTGCTGCAGCGCGGCGATGGCCTCGCGCACCCGCTCCAGGTAGGCGGCGCCGGCGGGCGTCAGGCTGAAATCGCCGCGCGCGAAGAGCTTGACGGCCAGCAACGTCTCCATCTGGCGGATGCGGTGGCTCACCGCGCTGGGCGTCACGCTCATCTCCTCGGCCGCGTGCGTCACGCTGCGCAGCCGCGCCAGCGCCTCGAACGCCAGCAGGCCCTGGATCGGCGGAATGCGCGGGGGGGCCATGCGTGCGGCGGGCCCGTCAGGCGACGGTGGTGGCCGACGCGATCACGCCGCCCCCGAGGCACACCTCGCCGTCGTACAGCACGGCGGACTGGCCCGGGGTGACGGCCCATTGCGCGTCGGGAAATTCCAGCGCGAAGCCGCCGTCCGCCTGCGGATCGATGCGGCAGGGCGCATCGGCCTGCCGGTAGCGCGTCTTGGCCGCCAGCAGGCCGGCGGCGGGCGGCGCGCCGGCCACCCAGCTCGCATCGCCCGCCTGCAGCGTGTGCGACTGCAGCCAGGGGTGGTCATGGCCCTGCACCACGCGCAGCACGTTCTTGTCCAGGTCCTTGCGCGCGACGAACCAGGGGGCGTGGTCCCCGCTGCCCCGCTGCGCGCCTTTTTCCTTCACCCCGCCGATCCCCAGGCCCTGGCGCTGGCCCAACGTGTAGAAGCTCAGGCCCTGGTGGCGGCCCAGCGTGCGCCCGCGCTCGTCCTGGATCGGCCCCGCCGCATGGGCGATGTAGCGGTTCAGGAACTCGCGGAACGGCCGCTCCCCGATGAAGCAGATGCCGGTGGAGTCCTTCTTCTTGGCATTGGGCAGGCCGATCTCTTCGGCGATGCGGCGCACCTCGGTCTTGTGCAGCTCGCCCACGGGAAACAGCGTCTTCGACAGCTGCGCCTGGTTCAGGCGGTGCAGGAAATAGCTCTGGTCCTTGGACGGGTCCAGGCCCTTGAGCAGTTCGAACAGGCCGCTCGCCGCGTTCTGCCGCACCCGCGCGTAATGGCCGGTCGCGATCTTCTCGGCGCCCAGGCGCATGGCGTGATCCAGGAAGGCCTTGAACTTGATCTCGGCGTTGCACAGCACGTCGGGGTTGGGCGTGCGGCCGGCCTGGTACTCGCGCAGGAACTCGGCGAACACGCGGTCCTTGTACTCGGCGGCGAAGTTCACGTGCTCGATCTCGATGCCGATCACGTCGGCCACGGCGGCCGCATCCACGAAGTCGATGTTGGAGGAGCAGTATTCGCTGTCGTCGTCGTCTTCCCAGTTCTTCATGAAGATGCCGACGACCTCATGGCCCATGGCTTTCAGCAGATGGGCGGTGACCGCGGAATCCACGCCGCCGGACAGGCCGACGACGACGCGGTGCTTGGGGGTTGCTGTCATGGCCGGGATTGTATTTTTTATGCCGCCGCGGCCGGGGGCGTGCCGGCAGAACGCCAGGTGCGCCGCGGGGCATGCGATCCGGTCGGATCTGTTTTGCTATTTAATTGGTAGCAACAAGGGCAATCAATCCGCCCGCATGGAGGCGATACGGGCCGGAACGCGGCGGTGGCGGGCGCCGTGCGGCCCGCCCGGGTCAGCGCGGCTGCAGCACGCTGGCGTCGGTGTGGATCAGCTCCAGCGGGTAGCGCTTGCCGGCCAGGTAATCCTCGATGCACTCCATCACCAGCGGGCTGCGGTGGCGGTCCGCGCAGCAGCGGATCTCATCGAGCGTCATCCACACGGTGCGCACGATGCCGTCGTCCAGCGTGCGCCAGGCATGCACCGGCCCCACCGAGCCGGCGAAGGCAAAGCGCAGGTAGGTGATGTCGTCGCCCGTGCGGGTGCGCGTGAAGCGGTTGAGGTACACGCCCACCAGTGCCGTGGGGGTGAAGTCGCAGGCGGTTTCCTCCAGCACCTCGCGCACGCAGCCGTCAATGGGCGACTCGCCCGGGTCCAGGTGGCCCGCCGGGTTGTTCAACCGCAGCCCGTCGGCCGTGTCTTCTTCCACCAGCAGGAAGCGGCCGTCCTGTTCGATGACGGCGGCCACGGTGACGTTGGGTTTCCAGCGGTTCGGCATGGCGGCCATTATGACGAGAGGGCATGTCAGGCCGTGTAGGGGATGCGCGACACGCGGGCGAGGACGGCGATTCGCCCGGCATCGGTATGGACGGACATCGAAGGGTACGGCCTGCCGATCGCCTGCCGCGCCACCGGTGGCTGACAAGCGGACGCGGCGTTGGCCTCCAAACCTTCTCCTTGGCGTCTGCGCAAGATGGATTGGGTGAGGCTTGCAAAGACATGCCCGCGCACGCGCTCCCGCACCCCGGCGAGTGGCCAGAGGGCTCCCCCGCCCCTTCCCCCATAAAGGATCCCACGATGCAAAACTTCTCCGACCCAGCGCTGACCCGGCGAGACCTGTTCGTCGTGGGGGCCGCCTCGGCTTCTGCGGTGGCCGCCACCGGGGCCGCCGCCCGCACCGCGGCGCCGCTGCCGGCCGAGTCCGGCGCGCTGGCGCCCCAGGGCGAGACGGCCATGCCGGTGCGCATGACCATCAACGGCCAGCAGCACACCCTGTCGCTGGACACCCGCACGACGCTGCTCGACGCCCTGCGCGAGCACCTGCACCTCACCGGCACCAAGAAGGGCTGCGACCACGGGCAGTGCGGTGCCTGCACGGTCATCGTCGATGGCCGCCGCATCAATGCCTGCCTGACCCTGGCGGTGATGCACGAGGGCGCGCAGGTCACCACCATCGAAGGCCTGGGCCAGCCGCAGAAGCTGCACCCGCTGCAGGCCGCGTTCGTCAAGCACGACGGCTACCAGTGCGGCTACTGCACGCCGGGCCAGATCTGCTCGGCCGTGGGGGTGCTGCAGGAAATCAAGGCCGGCATTCCCAGCCATGTGAGCGGCGACCTCACGGCGCAACCCCTGCTCTCGGCCGACGAGATCCGCGAGCGCATGAGCGGCAACCTCTGCCGATGCGGGGCCTATTCCAACATCCTGGATGCGATCACCGAAGTGGCCACCACGAACGGGAGTGCTGCATGAAGCCATTCACCTACGAACGCGCGGCCTCGGTGCAGGCCGCCGCAGCCGCCGCCGCAGGCAACCCGCAGGCCCGGTTCATCGCCGGCGGCACGAACCTGCTGGACCTGATGAAGCTGCAGATCGAGGCGCCCACGCACCTCATCGACATCAACGGCCTGGGCCTGGACCGCATCGAGCCCGTGCCGGAGGGCGGCCTGCGGATCGGTGCGCTGGTGCGCAACACCGACCTGGCGGCGCATGCCGGCGTGCGGCGCGACTACGGCCTGCTGTCGCGCGCCCTGCTGGCCGGTGCGTCGGGCCAGTTGCGCAACAAGGCGACCACCGCCGGCAACCTGCTGCAGCGCACGCGCTGCCCCTACTTCTACGACACCAACATGCCGTGCAACAAGCGCCAGCCGGGCGCGGGCTGCGCGGCCATCGGCGGCGTCACGCGCCAGCATGCGGTGGTGGGCGCGAGCGAGGCCTGCATCGCCACGCACCCGAGCGACATGGCCGTCGCCATGCGGGCGCTGGATGCGGTGGTCGAGACGGTGCGGGCGGACGGCCAGCCACGCCGCATTCCCATTGCCGACTTCCAACGGCTGCCGGGCAACACCCCGCACATCGAGACCGCGCTCGACGCCGGCGAATTCATCACCGCCGTGACGCTGCCCGCGCCCGCGGGCGGCACCCACATCTACCGCAAGGTGCGCGACCGCTCCTCGTACGCCTTCGCGCTCATTTCCGTGGCGGCCGTGCTGCAAAAGGACGGCACGGGCCGCGTCGCCCTGGGCGGCGTGGCGCACAAGCCCTGGCGCATGGCGTCGGCGGACGCGGCCCTGCCGCAAGGCGCGAAGGCCGCCACGGCGCAGTTGCTGGGCGCGGCGCGCCCCACCCACGAAAACGCATTCAAGGTGGCCCTGGTCGAGCGCACGCTCGCCGGCGTGCTGGCCGAGGCGAAAGGCCAATCATGAAATTCAACACCCCGGCTTCGCACAATGCCATCGACCAGCTCAAGGTGGTCGGCCAGCCGCTGGACCGCATCGACGGCCCGCTCAAGACCAGCGGACAGGCGCGCTATGCCTACGAGCAGCACGACGTCGTGGCGCGCCAGGCGTACGGCTGCATCGTGGGATCGTCCATCGCCAAGGGGCGGATCGCCTCAATGGACCTGACCGCCGCGCGTGCCGCGCCGGGCGTGCTGGCCATCGTCAATGCCCAGAACGCCGGCAAGCTCGGCAAGGGCAAGATGAACGTCGCCCGCCTGCTGGGCGGCAGCGGCATCGAGCACTACCACCAGGCCGTCGCGCTGGTCGTGGCCGAAACCTTCGAGCAGGCCCGCGCCGCGGCGCATCTGCTGAAGATCGATTACGTCAGCACGCCTGGCGCGTTCGACCTGGCGGCCGAGCGTGGTTCCGCCACCGTGCCCAAGTCCTCCAAGCCCGAGAGCGCGTTCGGTAACTTCGCCGGCCGCTATCCCGAGGCCCCGGTGCGGCTGGATGTCACCTACACCACGCCCGACCACACCCACGCGATGATGGAGCCCTTCGCCTCGCTGGCGGCCTGGGAGGGCGACCACCTCACGGTGTGGCTGTCCAACCAGATGATCGCCTGGACCGCGGGCGACCTGGCCAAGACCCTGGGCCTGGCGCCGGACAAGGTGCGGCTGGTGTCGCCCTACATCGGCGGCGGCTTCGGCGGCAAGCTCTTCCTGCGGGCCGACACCGTGCTGGCCGCGCTGGGCGCGCGCGCGGCAGGCCGGCCGGTCAAGGTGGCGATGCAGCGCCCGCTCATGGCCAACAACGGCACGCACCGGCCTGCGACCATCCAGCGCATCCGCATCGGTGCGGGCCAGGACGGGCGGATCACCGCCATCGGCCATGAAAGCTGGTCCGGCAACCTGCCCGGCGGCGACCCCGAGGACGCCATCGCGCAGACACGGCTTCTGTATGCCGGTGCCCACCGCTACACGGCGCTGCGCATCTCGCAGCTGGACCTGCCCGAAGGCAATGCCATGCGCGCGCCCGGCGAGGCGCCCGGGCTGATGGCGCTGGAGATCGCCATGGACGAAATGGCCGAGCGGCTGGGCATCGACCCCATCAAATTCCGCGTCCTTAACGATACCCAGACCGATCCTGAAAAGCCGGGCCGCAAGTTCTCGCAGCGCCAGCTGGTCGAGTGCCTGCGCCTGGGCGCGGAGCGCTTCGGCTGGAGCCAGCGCAGCGCGGCACCAGGCCAGCGGCGCGAGGGCCGGTGGCTGGTCGGCATGGGCGTGGCCGCGGGCTTTCGCAACAACCTGCTGATGAAGTCGGCCGCGCGCGTGCGCCTGGACCGCAAGGGGCGCGTGACCGTGGAGAGCGACATGACCGACATCGGCACCGGCAGCTACACCATCATGGGCCAGACGGCCGCCGAGGTGATGGGCGTCGCGCTCCAGCAGGTGGACGTGCGCCTGGGCGATTCCGCCTTTCCGGCCTCGGCCGGCTCGGGCGGCCAGTGGGGCGCCAACAACGCGACAGCCGGCGTGTACGCGGCCTGCATGAAGCTGCGCGAGACGATCGCGCGCAAGCTCGGCGTGGCGCCGGCCGATGCCGTGTTCGCCGATGGCATGGTGCGCGCGGCGGGGCGTTCGGTGCCCCTGGGCGAGGCGGCGGGCGAGGCCGGCCTGGTGGCCGAGGACGCCATCGAATACGGCGACCTCGACAAGCAGTACCAGCAGTCCACCTTCGCCGGGCATTTCGTCGAGGTGGGCGTGGCGGTGGACACGGGCGAAGTGCGGGTGCGCCGCATGCTGGCCGTGTGCGCGGCGGGCCGCATCCTCAACCCCAAGACCGCCCGCAGCCAGGTCATCGGCGCGATGACCATGGGCGTGGGTTCGGCGCTCATGGAAGAGCTGGCCGTGGACAAGCGCCGGGGCTTCTTCGTCAACCACGACCTGGCCGGCTACGAGGTGCCGGTGCATGCCGACATCCCGCACCAGGAGGTCATCTTCCTGCCGGAGACCGACCCCATCTCCTCGCCCATGAAAGCCAAGGGCGTGGGCGAGCTGGGCCTGTGCGGCGTCGGCGCCGCCGTGGCCAACGCGGTCTACAACGCCACGGGTGCGCGGGTGCGCGACTACCCCATCACCCTGGACAAGCTGCTGCCGCACCTGCCGGCCCAGGCCTGACGCCGGAGGGAACGCGCCGTGGACAACCTCGATTTCCGGGTGCTGCACACCCTGCTCGACTGGCGCCGCGCGGGGGGGCACGGCTGGCTCGTCACCGTGGTGCGGACGTGGGGCTCGTCGCCCCGGCCCGTGGGCTCCATCCTTGCGCTGTCGGACCGCGGCGCGGTCGTGGGCTCCGTCAGTGGCGGCTGCATCGAGGACGACCTGATCGCCCGGTGCTGCACGCCCGGCCGGGACGATGCCCTGCCCCGGGACCCGGCGAAGCCGGTGCTCCTGAAGTACGGCGTGTCCGCCGATGAGGCCCACCGGTTCGGACTGCCCTGCGGCGGCACGCTGGAGCTGCTGGTGGAGCGCGATCCGGCGCTCGACTCGCTGCAGGCCCTGGTCGAGTCGCTGGCCGAGGGCTGCCTGGTGCGCCGCAGCGTGCGGCTCTCCGATGGGGCGGTCACCCTGTCCGAGGCCCGCGGCGCGCAGGCCTTCCATGCGGATGCGCAAACGGTGGCCAGCACCTTCGGCCCGCAGTACCGCATGCTGCTGATCGGCGCGGGGCAACTGGCCGAATACCTGGCCACCATGGCCGGCTTCAACGGCTTCGCGGTGACGGTGTGCGACCCGCGGGTGGAGTACCGCGGCGCGTGGTCGGTGCCCGGCACCGCGCTGGCCGATGGCATGCCCGACGACGTGGTGCTGGCCTTCCGCCCCGATCGGCGCAGCGCCGTGATCGCGCTGACGCACGACCCCAAGCTGGACGATCTCGCCCTGCTGGAGGCGCTGAAGACCGATGCGTTCTATGTCGGCGCCATCGGCAGCCGGCGCAACAACGCAGCGCGGCGCCAGCGGCTGGCCGAGCACTTCGACCTGGATGCACCGGCGCTGGCGCGGTTGAAGGGGCCCATCGGTCTGTTCATCGGCAGCAAGACGCCGGCGGAGATCGCCGTGAGCGTCATGGCCGAGGTGTTGAGTGTCCGCAACGGGGTGGCGATCCCGCCGCAGATGCAGGTGGCGCCGGCCAAGACCTTGCTCGCAGGGTGAGGCGGCGGCCGCCCGCGAGCGCCGCCGTGTCCCACCGTGCGCGGGCTCACTGGCCGTCCGCTGCCTGCTGTTTGCGGACTTCCGCCGGGAATGCCTCGCTCTGGCGAAGGCGCAGGTACTCCTGCTGGGCCGCATCGTAGGCCTGTGTCTCCAGGCCGTACGAACGCGACAGCCCTTCGTACCGGTCGGCGCCCGCTCGGCGCCACAGGGCGAGGTCGGCGATCACCTCGGCACGGGACAGCGTGGGCTGTTGCTGCTGCGTCGCGGTGCGCTCCTGTGCATGGGCGGGCATCGCGAAGGCGCTCGCCAGCGCCAGTGCCGCGGCCACTGTGGCCCGAAGGCGTACCGGGGCGGCGGGCGAAGCAGGCAATGGGGCCTTGATCGACGGCGAGGAATTCAGGGTGAAATAAGGCATTGGGATGGTTTCCATGGGTGGACTGGCAGAGGTCCGCATGTTAGTATCGATTTAATAGTTAGTCAATACCGAAACGATATGAACGCTGAAAAATCGGGCGACAGCCCCTGCCCCATCGCGCGCAGCCTGCAGGTTCTGGGCGATGCCTGGACCATGCTGATCCTTCGGGATGCGCATGCCGGCCTCACGCGCTTCGATCAGTTCAAGAAGAGCCTCGGGATCGCGCCCACCATGCTGACCAAGCGGCTGGCCGCCATGACCGAGGAAAAGCTGCTCGAAAAGCGCCAGTACTCCGAACGTCCGCCGCGCGAGGAATACGTCCTGACCCAGGCGGGGCGCGACTACCTGCCGGTGCTTTTCATGATCGGCGCGTGGGGGCGAAAGCACCGGGGCACCGGCCCGCTGGTGCGCTTTCAGGACGCCGAACAGGGGACCGACATCCAGCCCATCGCGATCGATGCGGTGACAGGCGCGGAGATCGGAACGCGCGCCATCAAGCTGGTGAATCCGGAGTGACGGTGGCTGCGCGCTGCAGCGGCTCACACCCCTGACAGCTGGCACGCCACACCCAGCAGTCCGCAGAGCGCCAGCACCGGAATCACACCCCATCGGAGCCGGAACAGGGCCGCCGCGGCCAGCACGCCGATGGCGGCCGAGGCGGCGTCGAAGCGGCCTCCCAGGCCCTGCGGCCACAGCACGTGATAGGCGAAGAACACCGCCAGGTTGGCGATCACGCCGACCACGGCGGCGGTGATGCCGGTCAGCGGCGCGGTGAACTTCAGGTTGCCGTGGGTGGACTCGATGAACGGACCGCCCAGCAGGATGAAGACGAACGAGGGCAGGAAGGTGAAGAACGTCACCGCGGTGGCGGCCACGGCGCCTGCCAGGAACAGCGATCCGGGCCCGAAGAGGGCATGGGTCCATCCCCCGACGAAGGCCACGAACGACACCACCATGATGAGCGGGCCGGGCGTGGTCTCGCCCAGCGCCAGGCCGTCGATCATCTGCGTGGCGCTCAGCCAATGGTGGTGGTCGACCGCGCCCTGATAGACGTAGGGGAGCACGGCGTAGGCGCCGCCGAAGGTCATCAGCGCGGCCTTGGTGAAGAACCACCCCATCTGGGTCAGCACCCCATGCCATCCGAACAGCGCCCAGAGCCCTCCCAGCGCCAGCAGCCACAACCCCCCGCCCACCAGCAGCACCTTGGCAAACCGCGTCCACGAAAACAAGGCGTGGGGCGGGGCGGGCGTGTCGTCGTCGATCAGCGCCCGCCCGGCCGATGCCGTTGCCGCGCCATGGGCGCCACCGGCGGAAAAAGCCTGCGGCGACACCCGGCCGCCCACATGGCCGGCAAACGCCGCGAGCAGCACGATCGCGGGAAACGGCACCTGCAGCGCGAAGATGGCTACAAACGCGGCCACCGCGATGCCCCACAGCCAGCGGTTCTTCAGCGTTCTGCCTCCGATCCGCCAGGCCGCCTGCACCACCAGCGCCGTGACGGCCGGCTTGATGCCGTAGAACACCCCGGCGATCACCGGCATGTCCCCATGGGCCATGTAGAGCCAGGACAGCCCGATGAGGAGGCCCAGCGACGGCAGCACGAACAGCGTGCCGGCGAGGATGCCGCCCCAGGTCCGGTGCAGCAGCCAGCCGAGGTAGGTGGCCAGCTGCTGGGCCTCGGGCCCGGGCAGCAGCATGCAGTAGTTCAGGGCGTGGAGAAAGCGCTTTTCCGAGATCCACCGGCGGCGCTCCACCAGTTCCGCATGCATGAGGGCGATCTGCCCGGCCGGGCCGCCGAAGCTGATGAAGCCGAGCTTCAGCCAGAAAAGCAGGGCCACGGAGAGTGGCAGCGGGTGGGGGCGTGCCGATGCGGCGTCGTCGGGCAAGGCGGTGTCCATGATCGATTCCATGAGAGCTGCCAGCACTTGGACGGGACACCGTCTACCCGGGGCGGGACGGGAGGCTGTGTTCCCGGTGCGCGGATCATAGGGCCGCCGCCGTGGCCGTGGAAGGGCCCGGACGGATCACGGCGCGCGCATGAGCCCGCCGTCCACCCGCAGGCTCTGCCCCGTGATGTAGGCCGCCCCGTCGGAGGCCAGGAAGGCGACCGTGGCGGCGACTTCCTCCACGGTGCCGTAGCGCTGCAGCGGCACGGCGGTGCGCCGCTCTTCCCACACGGGCAGGCTGTCGATCCAGCCGGGCAGCACGTTGTTCATCCGCACGTTGTCGGCTGAGAAGCTGTCGACGAAGATGCGCGTGAACGAGGCCAGCCCGGCGCGCATGACGGACGACGCCGGGAACAGCGCGCTGGGCTCCAGTGCCCAGGCCGAGGAGATGTTGACGATTGCCCCGCCGCCCTGCCTTTGCATGAGGGGCGCCACCAGGCGGGTGGGCCGGATCACGTTCAACAGGTAGGTGTTCATGCCCTCGAGCCACTGTTCGTCGGACAGGTCCAGCAATGGCGCCCGAGGCCCATGGCCGGCGCTGTTGACCAGCACGTCGATGCGGCCCCAGCGCCCGTGGGCCAGGTCCACCAGCCGCCCGATGTCCTCCACCGACTGGTTGGAGCCGGTGACCCCCACACCCCCCAGCGCCTCGGCGAGCGCCTGCCCTTTCCCGGAGGAGGAAAGGATGCCGATGCGAAAGCCATCGGCGGCCAGCCGGTGTGCGGCCGCCGCCCCCATGCCACTGCCGCCGGCGGTGATGAGCGCCACTTTTTCTACTGCCATTTGTCGGTCCTTGCGTGCCGCCAGTGGCACCTGGAGATTGTTCGACAGCGCAGGCGTTTCAGGGGGCTGACTTGCTGCAGATCGCCTGCCTCGAATCAGTAGAAAATCTGCACCCATGACGCAACCCCTCGGGCGCATGCCCTCGCTCAATGCCCTGCGTGCCTTCGAGGCCACGAGCCGCCACCTCAACTTCCGGCTGGCCGGGCTGGAACTGGGGGTGACGCAAGGCGCGGTGGCGCAGCAGGTGCGGGCCCTGGAGGCGGAACTGGGCCTGAAGCTCTTCGAGCGCCTGCCCCGCGCGCTGGCGCTCACGTCCAACGGCCAGCGCTACATCGTCGGCGTGCGGCGGGCCTTCGAACTGTTGGCCCAGGCCACGGAGAGCCTGGTCCCCCAGCCCCTGCGACTGACCGTGAGCGTGACGCCCACCTTCGCCACCAAATGGCTCATCCCGCGGCTCGACGGCTACACGCGCCAGCACCCAGGCGTCGATCTGCGCATCCTGGCCACGGAGCGGCTGGCGCACTTCCACAACGAGGCGGTGGACCTGGCCGTGCGCTATGGCCGGCCCCCGTTCGGTCCCGGGTTGTCCGCCGATCTGCTGTTCGAGGAATGCCTGGTCGCCGTCTGCAGCCCGCGGTGGCGAGAACGGAGCGCGCAGGCCGGGCGGGCCGGCGATGGCATCGCGCAGGTGCTGCTGCACGATGCGCAGTCGCCATGGGAGACCTACTTCGAGCAGTGCGCGCCGCAGGCCAGGGCGCCTGCGGCGCGCGCCCTGCATTTCAACCAGACCACGCTCGCCATCGATGCCGCCGCCATGGGGCAGGGCGTGGCGCTGGCCCAGCAGGAATTCGTGGCGCCCGATCTGGCGGCCGGGCGGCTGGTGCTGGCCTTTCCCGAGGCCCTGCGCACCGGCGCGGGCTACTACCTCGTGCACCCCCGCAAGCAACGGCATCCCGAATCGGTCGCACAGGTGCGGCGCTGGCTGCTGGACGGCGCGGGCGAACCACCGGGCGCCCCACCCCCGTTGCCGCGCTAACGTCCAGGTTTCGCCACGGCCGTCGGCCGCAGCACCAGCCACAGCGCCGCGGCGATCAGCCCGCCGCCGGCCGCGTGCGCGGCGGTGGCGGCCTCGCCCAGCACCAGCCAGCCCCAGGCCACGCCGAACAGCGGCACCAGGAAGGTCACCGACAGCGCCTTGAGCGGCCCCACGTCGGCGATGAGCCGGAAATACAGCACATAGGCCAGGGCCGTGCACAGCAGCCCCATGGCGAGCATGGCGGCCCACACCACGGGTGGCGCGGCCATCCACGTGGCGGGCAGGCCGGGCTGGCGCCACACCTCCCAGGCCGCGAACGGCGCCAGCACCAGCACGGCGCCCCACTGGCTGCCCACCGCCACCAGGCGGCTGTCGAGCCCGCCGCGCGCGGTGATCCAGCGGCGCGTGAGAAAGCCCGCCGCGCCGTAGCAGGCCGTGGCCACCAGGCAGGCGCCCATGCCCGCCAGCACCTGCGGCGACAGGGCCACGGGGCCCGTCTGCGCCAGCACGGCCACCCCGGCCATGCCCAGCAGCACGCCGGCCGTGCGCGCGGCGGTGATCCGCTCGCCGAAGGCCGCGGCGCCGATCAGCACGCCCATGAGCGGCGTGGTGGCGTTCAGGATGGCGCTGTAGCCCGCCGGCAGCGTGCGGGCCGCGAGCGCGAACATCAGGAACGGCACCCCCGAATTGACCACGCCCAGCACCAGCGCCGCGCCCAGCTTGCCGTGAAAGGCCGGCCGCAGCCGCGCGAACGCCAGCAACGCCATCAGCCCGGCCGCCGCCAACGCCAAGCGCCCGAAGGCCGTCGGCACCGCGCCCAGCACCGGCACGGCGATGCGCATGAACAGAAAACTGCCGCCCCACAGGGCGGCGAGGGCGAACAGGCGGATCAAGCTGGCGAGGGTCATGGGTGGCGCCGGCGGGGCATGGACCCCGCCGAATCGGCAAAACGAAACGACGAAACCGAAGGCTTTCGCCAAGCCCTGGCGGGCCCGGGCCGCCCCCGGCGCTGGAGGCCCATTCTTCGAAATCCGGTGGGTTCGCGCAAACCATTTATGCTGCGCGACTGTTTATTTTGACTGAACGGTCATGCGCCTGCCTCCCCTCATCGCCGTGCGATTTTTCGAAGCCACTGCGCGCCATCTGAGCGTGCGCCGCGCCGCCGCCGAGCTGCACGTCACGCCGGGCGCCGTGTCTCAGCAGGTGCGCAAGCTGGAGGAGTTCCTGGGCTGCACGCTGTTCGAGCGCCTGCCGCGCGGCCTGGCGCTCACGCGGGCGGGTGCCGAATACCAGTCGGCCTGCAGCGATGCGCTCGCGGTCATCGGCCACGCCACCTCGCGGGTGGCCGCCGGCGCGCGGCGCGTCGTGCTGGTGAGCTGCACGCCTGGCTTCGCCGTGCAGTGGCTGGTGCCGCGCCTGCAGGACTTTCAGCAGCACGCAGCCGGCCTGGACGTGCACGTGAGCACCACCAACCGCACGGTCGATCTGGCCGGCGAGGGCGTGCATTTCGCGGTGCGCCACGGCATGGGGAAGTACCCGGGCCTGCGGGCAGAAGCGCTGCTGGCCGACGATCTCGTGCCCGTGTGCAGCCCCCGCCTCATCGCGCCGCGGCGCATCGCGCGCGCCCGCGACATCGACGGCCATCGCCTGCTGCACGACGAGCACCGGGGCGACTGGCGGCTGTGGTGCGAGGCGCACCGTATGCCCCGGGTAAACACCGAACAGGGCGTGGTGTTTGCTGATTCCAACGGCGCCATCGAAGCCGCCGTGGCCGGCCGGGGCTTCGCGCTGGTGCGCCGCGCGCTCATCGGGCGCGAGCTGGCCACGCGCGCCTTGATCGGCGTGCAGGCGGGTGCGCTGGCCACGCCGCTGGCGTACCACCTGGTCTATGCGGCACCCGCGCTCATCGATCCGGAGCTGCGGCGTTTCCGCGACTGGATCGTCGCGCAGGCCGGGCAGGAGCGCGGCGGCGGCGCTTGAGCGATGTGGCCGGCGCCGGGCTTCACGCCCCCGGCAATGCCCGCACCATGTAGACCGCGCCCTCGCCGTAGGTGGCCAGCCGCGTGCGCTGCGCAGCGTCCTGCAACGGTGCGGGGGCATAGCCGTGCCGTGCCCAGTAGCCCTGCGATCCCTGTACCGAGACCAGCGCGCTGTGGCGCAGCCCTTCGCTGCGTGCCGTGGCCCAGGCCGCGGCCAGCAGCACCTGCGCGAGGCCCTGCCCTGCCAGCGCGGGTGACACGGCCATGTCGTGCAGGTACAGCGTGTCGGGGGCCTGGGCGGCCTCGAAATCGCCGTGCAGCGGCGTGACCTTGCCCCGCAGCGAGCGGTAGGCCGCCAGATAGGCACACAGGTGGCCGTCCCGCTCCAGGGCGAGCGAGCACTGCGCCGGGCTCGCCAGGCGGCGCAGGAACACCGCATGGCTTTCCTCGAACCCCTCGCCATAGCAGGCGCGCTGCACCTGCAACAGGCCGGGCAGATCGGCCGCGGCCAGCGGGCGCGCCCGGGGCGGGGCGGATGGCAGGGGGTGGGATCGGGCGTGGGCGGGCATGGGCGTGGGCGGTGCGAAGGGGCGGCACGGGCAGCGAAGGCCTCCATCCTACGGCCGGTGCCCGCCGGCCCGTGCAGGCGCATTTCTTGCACCTTTTCGTTGCCAACTCCCCGAAAACCGTCGCCATTTGGCCCATCCGTTCGCGGCCGCAGCGCCCCGATCGGATGCAGGTGAGAGAATTTCCACACCGTTGCCCCGCCGTACTGATGCCAGACACCATGTCTTTAAGCCGATTCCTCCGCCTTTTCGGGGCCCTCGTGGTGTTGGCCACGATGCTGCTGGTCGGCCGCATCGCCACGACGGAGTACCAGTCGGTGCGCGCGTCGGCGGCCAGCGTGGAGGCCATCGACCAGTTGCGCGCGGGGCTGCTCGCTGCCGAAATGGTGTCGCGCGAGCGCGGTCCCACCAATGGGGCGCTGGGCGGCCCGTCGCCCCTGCCGCCGGAACTGCAGCAGCCGCTGGCGCAGGCCCGTGCCCGCACCGACCGCGCCTTCGACGCGCTGCATGGCGTGCTGGCAGCGCGCACGGGCGATCCCACGCTGGCCGACGGCGCGCGGCGCGTGCTCGCCGCCAAGATGGCGCTGGCCACGGCCCGGGCGGGGGTGGATCAGGTGGTGGCGCAGCCGCGCGAGGCGCGGGCGCCCGAGTCGATCCGTTCGGCCGTCTACGGCATGGTGGCGATCGTGCCGCTGCTGGCCCCGGTCACGAGCAGCCTGGCCAATGCCGCGCGG
Organism: Acidovorax sp. BLS4; assembly: GCF_032929295.1. Classification (NCBI taxonomy): domain Bacteria; kingdom Pseudomonadati; phylum Pseudomonadota; class Betaproteobacteria; order Burkholderiales; family Comamonadaceae; genus Acidovorax; species Acidovorax sp. BLS4. The sequence goes on along the minus strand of NZ_CP136797.1, from coordinate 654,202 downwards.
CAGCACTACCCGGCCCTGGCCGATGACGTGCAGGTTGCGCGCCTCGCGGCCGAACTGCGGGAGTTCGCAGGGCTGCTGGGCTCGCATTTCACGGCGGCGCTGGCGCGCCAGCAGCCGTTCACGGCCGAGGAACGCCGGGCCATCGAGCAAACGCGCGGGCGCATCGCGCAGCTGCGCTTCCTGATCGAGCTGCGGCTTTCGGTGCCCGAGCAGCCGCGCCCCATCGCGCAGGCGTGGCAGACGGTGCAGCAGCGCTACTTCCGGGACACCGGGCCGCTCATCGACCGCATGATCGCCGCCGGCGAGGGCAACGGCCGCTACGGACTGGACGCCGCGGGCTTCGCGGCGCTCTACGTGCCCGACATGAACACCATCTTCGATGTGCGCGACACGCTGCTCAACCAGCTGCGCGAGCGCGCCAGCGCCGAGTACACCCGGGCCGTGCGCATGCTGGGCCTGGTGGCCGCGGGCTCGGTGGTGCTGCTGGCGCTGCTGCTGGTGGCGCTGTCGATGGTGGACCGCCGCGTCCTGCGCCCGCTGGTGCAGACCGCGCGGGCGCTGAAGGCGCTGGCCAACAACGACCTGGATGCGCCCCTGCCCCAGCCCGCCGCCAACGACGAAATGGCCGCGGTGATCCGCGCCGCGCGCGAACTGCAGTTGCAGACCCGCCAGCGCGAGGCCCTGGAGCGCGAGCGCAACAGCCTGATCGCGCAACTGCGCGAGCAGTCCAACACCGACTTCCTCACCGGCCTGCCCAACCGGCGCGCCTTCTTCGACGCGGCGGAAAGCGTGCTCGCGCAGGCCCGGCGCCATGGCTTCGGCGTGGTCATCGTCATCCTGGACGTGGACCGCTTCAAGATGCTCAACGACCAGTGGGGCCATGCGGTGGGCGACCAGGCGCTCGTGTCGGTGGCGCGCGCGCTGCGGGCCGAACTGCGGCTGGGCGATCTGGTGGGCCGCTTCGGCGGCGAGGAGTTCGTGGTGCTGCTGAGCCACTGCGACCCCGCGCACGGCGTGCGGCTGGCCGAGCGCCTGCGCGAGGTGGTGGCGAATCTGCAGCTGCTGCTGCCGGCATCGCCCGAGCCGCTGCGCGTGACGGCGAGCTTCGGCGTGGCCGATTCCGGCCGCCACGGCCTGGTGCTGGACCAATTGCTGTCCGAGGCCGACGCGGCGATGTACCGCGCCAAGGAAACGGGCCGCAACCGCGTGGTGCTGGCCGAGCCCCGGGCGGACACGGGCGCCGGGGAGCTGGTCATTCTTTGACGTGTCCAGGCGTTTGCTATTGAATTAATAGCGATACGCCCTAGTGGAATATGTGCTGGAGCCCGTTTTGATGCCGGGCTGCCACACCCGGAGCCCGGTGGCCCTTCAGCGCGGCAGCACGGGCGGCTGCACGAAGTCTTCGAGCGACAGGCCCTTGTCGCGCAGCAGCGCCTCCAGCACCGGCTGCAGGGCCCCCAGGCTTTCCTGCACCGCCTCGCGCACGGTGTCCACCACCACCTGCGTGCTGCGCTCGATCTCGATGTTGAGGCGGTCGCCCGCCTGCTTGTGCTCGAACACCGTGGCGCGGCGCGTCTCGGGGATCAGCCACACCTCGAACCAGCCCTCGGCGCGGTTCACCTCGGAGACCGTCAGGCTCGCGCCGTGGATGGCGATGTAGCCCTTGGCGAAGATGTACTTGCGGAAGGCGGGCGGAATGTCCACGCGCCACACGCGGTTGTTGTCCGACTCGCGCACCGACTGCAGCGTGGTGGCGAAGTCGATGTGGCCCGACAGCGGGTGCCCGCCAATCTCGGCGCCGTCCCTGGCCGCGCGCTCCACGTTCACGCGGTCGCCCACGGCGTAGCTGCCCAGGGTGGTCACGTTCAGGCTCTGCAGCACCACGTCGAACGCCGCCGCGTTGGGCGGCAGCAGCTCGGTCACCGTGAGGCACACGCCATCCACCGCCACGCTCGCGCCCACGGCGAGGTCCTGGCAGAAGCCGGGCGGAAAATCGATGATGAAGGTCCGCAGGCCTTCGCGGTCATGGATGGCGGCGAGGGCCGCCGTGGCTTGGACGATGCCAGTGAACATGCGTGTGGATTCCCGGTGCGTGGAAAAAGGCCGCCGGGGGCAGCGCCGCGCAACCGGGTGCCCCGAGGGTGCGGCGATTTTGCCACCCGGGTCGGGGCCCGCCGCCTGCAGGGTTTCAGCGCGCGCGCAGCAGCTCGCCCACTTCCAGCAGCACCAGCTCGTTGTCGTCGGCCCGGTTGGGCTCGCGGCTGGAGCTGAACGGCAGGTTGTTGTCGTTGCCCACCACGATGTGCGTGGCGTCCACCACGTCCACGTTCTCGATGGTGAAGAACGGGAAGGCGAGCACGCCGTTGTTCAAGGGCTTTCTCGCCAGGCGCTGCGGGTCCTGGATGTTCAGCAGGTCGATGTAGCCCACCTTGCGCAGCTCGGCGCCGGCGTTGGCATCGGTCAGCTCCACCTTGTACACGCGCTTGAACTTCGCCAGGTCGTGGAAGCAGTCGGTGCGCTTCTGGCCCTCGGGGCAGGCCTTGTCGGCCGTGCCCTCGCCGTTGTCGCGTTCGATGATCAGGCCGGTGTTCTCGTCGATCATGTTGAAGTCGCCGATGGCGTGGTGGTTGGCCTCCAGCACGTACTTCCAGTGGCGGCCCGTCCACTTTTCCTGCTTCACGTCGAACTCCAGCACGCGCAGGTATTGTTTGCCGCCTTCCACCGCTTCGTAGGCCTTGGCCGATTCGTTCCACACCGGGCCTTCCAGCAGCGCGTAGAGCTTGCTGCCGTCCCTGGACGATGCCATGCCTTCGAAGCCCTTGGAGCGCTTGATCTCGAAGGCCGGCGCCTTGGCATCGGGCGCGCCCGCGGCGGTGATGGCCGGGTGGTCGGGCGAGCGCACGACCTTGCCGTCCACCTGCGTCTCGAACACGGCCAGCACGCGGCCGGACAGGTCGGCCTTGATGAGGTAGGGGCCGAACTCCTCGCCGATCCACAGCGCGCCGCCGGCGAACTGGAAGCTCTCGGGATCGAAGTCCGAGCCGGTCAGGTAGCGTTCCTTCGTGCCCTCTTCGGCGATGCGAAACGGCACCTTCTTGTCCGGGTCGTGCAGGAACACCGTCTTCTGGCGCTTGAACTGGCCGCTTTGGAAGTCCACCGTGTAGTGGTTCAGGTACAGCATGAAGTCCGGCGAGTTGGCCTTGGCCCCCGCGCCGTTGTCGGTCAGGATCCAGAACGACCCGTCGGCCATGCGCTTGATGCCCGAATGGCCCTGCGCGGGCTGGCCCTTGAACGGCAGCGACACGCCCGTGGGCCGGCCGGCGGAGGTGCCTTCCACGCTGCCCAGCTGGTCCACGCGCTGCGGCGTGGTGAACTTGCCGCTGGTCTGCAGATCGGCCGGGGCATCCTTGGGTGCGGGAATGAAGGTCTGCGACGGCAGCACCGCATGGCCGGCGAGCGTGGCGGGAAAAGCCTGCTGGGCGTGGGCGGGCAGCAGGGCGGCAGCGCAGGCCAGCAGGGCGAAGGGGGCGAGGCGGAAAGAGGGCAGCATGCGATGGCTTGTGGCGAACGAAAACCGCAACGATGCCGGCGCGCCGTTACAGGGCCATGACGGCGCAGGGCCGCGCCCGTGCGCGGCGGTTTCCAGCGCTACTTCTGCGGCAGGGCCGCTTCCAGCCGCTGCATCTCTTCCTCCAGCGTGCCGCGGCTGCGGAAGTGGCGCTGGGCCTGGTCGTACCAGTATTCGGCGTCTTCCAGGTCGCCTTCCTGCAGATGCACGATGCCGTGCAGCCAGGCGCCCAGCGGCGTCGCATCGTCCTGCACCTGCTGGTGGGCCTCGTTCCAGCGCCCCGCGCGCAGGTGCGCCAGGATGTCGCGAAGGTCGGTCATCGGAAAGCTCCTTGTGGGCGTCGGCGCCGCCACTGCGGCTCGGTGCGGGCGCGTTGTCTGCCGGAGTATCGCCGTGCAGTGTCGCGGTGCAATGGGAGCTTCGAGCCGGTGATCAGCCCGTGCGCTGGCGCGCGAGCGTCCACCACGCCGCCCCCACGATCAGCGCCCCGCCCAGCCATTGCACCGGGCCCAGACTCTCCCCCAGCCACAGCACGGCGAACAACGCGCCCCAGGCCGGCTCGGTGCCCATCAGCAGGCCCACGCGGCTGGGGGCGGTGTGTTTCAGCGCCCAGTTCTGCGCGATGAAGGCAAACACCGTGCAGCCCAGCACCAGGTACAGGCTCGCGGCCCAGAAGGCGCTCTCGGCCGGCAGGGCGGGCAGCCCGCCCGGCAGCGACACGGCCACCAGCAGGCACCCCAGCCCCACCACGGCGGACTGCACGGCGGTGAGCAGCAGCATGGGCGCCTGGGCATGCCGCCGGGTGAGGCGGCTGGTGGCGCACACGGTCACGGCGCGCAGCGCGGCGGCGGCCAGCATCAGTCCGTCGCCCAGGCCCCATCGAATCTGCAGGCCGCCGCCCGCCAGCAGCGCCGCGCCCAGCAGCGAAACGGCCGCAAAGCCGAACACGGCGCCGGCCGGCCGCCGACCCAGCATCCACCATTCGGCGAACGGAGTGAACACCACGCACAGGCTGATGAGGAACGCCGCCTGGCTGGCCTGCGTGTGCGCCACGCCATAGGTCTCGCACACGAAGATCGCCATCAGCAGCGCGCCCAGCGGCAGGCCGGCGCGCAGGGCGCCGTGCCATTGCGCCCGCGTGGCCCGCAGGCACGCCGGGGCCAGCAGCGCCGCCGTGAGCAAAAACCGCACGGCCAGGAAACCCAGCACCGGGTAGAACGCCAGCGCCCCCTTGGCCACGCCGTAGCTGGTGCCCCAGACCACGGCCACCAGCAGCAGGACGAGGTCGGCGCTGCGCAGCAGCGTGGCGGGGCGGGCGAGGGGCAGCGTGGTCATGCGGCGATCGTAGATTCATGCCGCGCCATCGATAATGGCTGGTCAGAGAACAACATTGGTTCCCCATGCGCACAAATGACGCCCTGGACTGCCTGCCCGACATGGCGGTGTTCGCCCGCGTGGCGGCGGCGGGCAGCTTTTCCGCGGCGGCGCGCGAGCTGGGCCTGACCCCGTCGGCCGTGAGCCGCCAGGTGGCGCGGCTGGAAGGCGTGCTGCGCGTGCGGCTGCTGGAGCGCACCACCCGGCGCCTGCGCCTGACCGAGGCGGGCCACGCGGCGTTCGCGCGCTGCCAGGGGCTGGAATCGTGCGCGCGCGAGGTGCTGGCGCTGGCCGGCCACCATGCCGACGTGCCCAGCGGCCTGGTGTGCATGAGCGCGCCCAAGGCCTATGGACGCCAGCGGCTGCACCCGCTGGTGCCGTCCTTCCTGGCCGCGCACCCGCAGGTGGACGTGCAACTGGTCATCACCGACCGCACCGTGGACCTGTTCACCGAGCACATCGACGTGGCGGTGCGCATCACCGACGCGCCGCCCCCGGGCCTGGCGGGCAGGCCGCTGGAGCCGGTGGAACACGTGGTGTGCGCCAGCCCGGCCTACCTGGCGCAGCGCGGCCTGCCGGAGCACCCGCGCGATCTGGCGCAGCACGACTGCCTGCCCCTGGGCGAGGACGAGCGCGACCGGCACTGGCGCTTCGAGCGGCCGGGTGGCGGGGGTGGCGCAGCGGAATCCGCCGTGGTGAAGGTGCGCGGCCGCTATGTGGCCAACCACAGCGAGGTGCGGTGCGAGGCCGCCCTGGGCGGCCTGGGCATCGCCTCGCTGCCGGGCTTCACGGCGCAGGCGGCCCTGGCGGCCGGCACGCTGGTGCGCGTGCTACCCGGCTGGCGCCACACCACGGCGTATTCCGGCACGGCCTGGCTGCTTTACCCGCCCAACCGCTTTCTGCCGGCGCGGGTGCGGGCCTGGATCGACCATGTGGCGCAGGGTCTGGCCGCGCGGCCCGCATGAGGGGCCCGCGCGGCGCCTGCCGGTCCCTGCCGGTCAGTCCTCGTGCGTGTCGTGCGTGGCCGCGCTGCCCCGGCGCCAGTAGCCCGAGGCCTTGACCCACTTGGGGTAGGCGCCTCGCTCGCCCACCAGGTGCGCGCGCAGGGCCTTGGCCACGGCCGATTCGCAGGCCACCCAGGCGTGGAAATCGCCCGCGGGCAGGGGCTGCGCGCGCAGCGCCTGCAGCAGGGGCTCGGCGGTGCCGGCCTCGGCGCCCTGGCGGTGCACCCAGACGATGCGGGCATCGGCGGCGGTGGGCAGGGGCTGCTCGTCGGCCGGGCCGTCCACCTCGGCCAGCACCAGCACGGGCGCGCCGGCGGGCAGCTCGGCGAGGCGCCGGGCGATGGCGGGCAGGGCCGTGTCGTCGCCGATCAGCACGTAGCCGTCGAAGGCGGTGGGAATGACCATGGAGCCGCGCGGGCCCCCCACGCCCACGGTCTGCCCGGGCGCGGCCTGCAGCGCCCATTGCGTGGCCGGGCCCGCGTCGTGCAGCGCGAAGTCGATGGTGAGGGTGCGCGCGGCGATGTCGTGGTGGCGCGGCGTGTAGTCGCGCATGGTGGGCCGGGGCGAGTTGGGCGCGAGGCCCCCGGTGTCCGCCGGCACGGGAAAGTCGATCCGGCCCGTGGCGGGGTCGGGCAGGATGAGCTTCACGTGGTCGTCGAAGCCCGCGCTGTCAAAGCCCTCCAGGTCGGGGCCGGTGAGGACGATGCGCACGCAGTGCGGCGTGACGCGCTCGGCGCTTTGCACAGTAAGGATGCGCCGGCGCAGTTCATGGCGCATGCGCTGGGGCGCGCGGGCCGCCAGCAGTTCGGGGGAAGGCTGCGCTGCGGTGGCGGCAAAGGTGGCTGGGGTGGTGGTCGAAGCGGACAGTGTGGTCATTTCAGGGCTTTCTGCCGGGGCGATGCCGGCGTTGCGGAGGGAGGCCAGGGCGTCGTGGGGCGCACTCCGGGCAACGGGGGCCGGGGCGGTCGCTCTGGGGCGCCCTGCAGGCCGGCGGGGAACAGGTGCTAAAGGCGCTCGATCTGCCGCGCCGCGGCGTCCAGCGCATCGGCGATGGCATGGATCTGCGCCTCGGCCAGCGGCTCGCGCGCCAGGCGAAGGTGCAGCGCATGGCGCAGGTTGTGCACGGCGCGCTCGATGGGCGCCGGGCGCTCGCCGTGACCGCCGCCGCGCATCGGCAGGCCGCTGGCCATGCGGGCCAGCAGCGCATCCACCTCGGCGCGGTGCTCGGCCAGGTGGTCGCGCCCCGCATCGGTCAGCGTGTGCAGCTTGCGGCCGCCATCGGCGGTGACGGTGACATGGCCCATCTCTTCCAGCAGGGTGAGCGTGGGGTAGATCACGCCGGGGCTGGGGCTGTAGGCACCGTTCAGCCGGTCTTCGATGGCCTTGATGAGCTCGTAGCCGTGGCGCGGCTTGTCGGCGATGAGCTGCAGCAGCACGAGGCGCAGCCCGCCGTGGCCGAACACGCGGCCGCCACCGCGCCGCTCGAGAGGGGGCTGGCGCGCATCCAGGAATTCATGCTTCATGGGGAAATTAGATATATCTAAAAAACAAAAGATATATCTATTTTGGAAACGGGCTGATTGGCTGCCTGGGATACCCCTGCCGGCTCCATGGTCTGTGAGAGCTCGCCAGTGCCCAACCCCTTCCCGGGATGCCGTTCGGAACCTGGTCACTTCCTTCGCGTCGCGGGCCGCCGCGTGACCGGGATGCCGGTAGCGTCTTTCCCTTTTCGGCAAACGCCGCCAGGAGGTGTCCCATGCCCATCCACCGCACGGATTTTCCCGGTGTCTACATCCATACGCCCCGGCCGCAGGAAGCGGGCGCTCGCAACCTCCAGCAGGTGGAAGCCCTTGAAGCCAAGAACCAGGATTTCTTGCACCGCAACCAGGGAACCCTGGCGCAACTGGCGTCCCAATCTTCCGGCCGCACGCTGCTGAGGCAGATCGAATCCATCACCACCATGGCGCCCCGAAAGCGCGTGGTGCTGACGCCTTCGCAAGGGGGTTGGCCGCAAGCGCTTTCCTGCCAGCAGATCGCTGGCAACACGCAGTTGCGGCCCATGGACAATTGGGACGACATCGACAGCTACATGAGCCGCCGTCCGTCGGGCGATTCGTTCATGCCCGAAGTGGCGGCCGCCCCGATGCCCGGCAGGGAGACTCCCGGCGCAGACGAAGTCTGGATCCGCACCGACCCAGACATCGGCATGAAGTTTTCATCCGAGGACTCGGATGAGTACGAGTTGAGCGCAGACCATTACGTTGCAACGCTCGGCCACGAAATGATCCATGCGCGGGACAGCCTGCACGGCATTCAGCCACACCGCTCGGAAGACACCTCGACCTCTGGTCATCAGGGCTCGGACCGTCCTTTGGAGAAAGCGCTGCTGCCCGTGGAGTTGCGCACGATCGGCGTCGGACCCTATGCCGACGAAGTCCCTTCAGAAAACTCCATTCGAAGAGAACATGGGCTGACGCTGCGCAGGAGCTATCACGGCTTTACCGGTGACCATTGATGGACAGAGGGGGGCCAGAGAAAAGCGCTCAGGCCAGTGCCGCCGCGTGCCCGCGCGTGAACGCCTCTTCGAACACCGAATAGCCCGACCAGTCCGCATGCGCGAAAGCCAGCCGCGCGGTGCCGGGCGTGGGCGGCACGGGCACGCGCTCTCCATTCGATAGCGCATAGCGCTTGCCAGACGGTCGCTGCGGCGCGATTTTGCTGAGAAACGCCTGGGTGCCCGGCAAAGGGATCGACATGGCATGGCCGTAGCGCGTGATCTCCATGCGCCGGGCGTGCCGGGCCAGGTCGGGGTGCGGCGCGGCCAGCGCGGCGAGGATGGCGTCGCGCCAGTGCGCCCAGGGTTGCTCCGCCAACTGCCGGCGGCCATCGGCCACGTCGCCCAGCGCCTGGTAGTAGGTGAGCACGGTGGCGGCCGGGCGCGGGTCCAGCCGCTGGTGCCCGGCGTTCACGTAGCCCAGTCCGCCGGGCGTGGGGTCGGCGTAGAGCACGTTGTCCCAGGCAGGGGCCGCGCCTTCGCGGTCGGCCAGCGGGGCGTCGATGTGGATGTTGGCCACCAGCCAGGGCGCCCACGACAGGCGCTGCGCCGCCTGCTGCAGGAAGCCGGGCGGGTTGCGCACCACGCGCGCCGCGACGAAGACCGGCAGCGCCACGATGCAGCGGCGCGCCTGCCAGCGCTCCACGCTCTCGCTGGCGTGGTGGAACACGTCCACCTCCACGCCCTGGCGGGTTTCCTCGATGCGCAGCACCGAACTGCCGGTGCGCAGCTGTCCGCCGGCCTGCAGCGGCGCGGCCAGGCGCTGGGTGAGCCAGCCGTTGCCCTCGGGCCAGGTGAGCACGCCCTCGCGGTCTTCGGTGGCCGCATCGCCGGGCGCATGGAAGCCGTGGCGGCTGGCGAAGTAGTGGATGCCCGCCCAGGCCGACACGCGCGCCACGCCGGCGCCGTAGTCATCGCGGCAGCAGTAGTCCAGGTACCAGCGCAGGTGCGTGTCGTCGAAGCCCTCCTGCTCCAGCCATGCTATGAAAGTAATAGCGTCAAGCCCTAGATGAATCTGCGCCAGGGGCTGATTGGGCTTCCATCCTTTGAGCACCGGCATGGTGAAGGGCGCCGCGCGGCCCAGTTCGGCCACGCGGGTGGAAAAGCGCCGGTACTGCGCCAGCGTTTCGGCGCCCACGCCCTGCATGGGCAGCAGCCCGTCCTGCCACTGGCCCTGGAAGAACAGGCGCTCCTGCGGGCTGTGGCACAGGTGGCGCTCGTCGTAGCGCCAGCGCCCGGCCACGCGCTGGCGCAGGCCCAGTTCTTCCAGCAGGTCCTGCACCTCGCGCGCGCTGTCGCCCGGCACGGGCAGGTAGTGCGCGCCCAGCGGGCAGGCCAGGCCGGCCACGCTGCCGGCGCGGCTGTTGCCGCCGGCGGTGTCCTCCAGCTCCAGCACCACGAAGTCGTCGGTGCCGGCCAGCCGCAGCGAGCGCGCGGCGGCCAGGCCGGCCACGCCCCCGCCCGCGATCACCACCTGGGTGCGCCGGACGATGTCGGGCTCGATCGGCCCGCCCTTCTGGAGCCGGTCGCGCAGCGCGTGGCCGCGCGCCATGTCGATGCCGGCAAAGCCACCCTCCAGTTCGGGCGGGGCGCCGCACCCGGCAAGGGCGGCGGCAGCGGCCGAGGTGGCCGAGGCGGCGAGGAATTGGCGGCGTTGCATGTGGGCGGTGCGGCCGGGCGGCCAGCGCGGTCAGTGGGCCGCCACCTTACCCCACTCCTGCTCGTAGGTGTGCACCAGCACCTGGTTGGACAGGCGGTTGACCTCGGCCGGCACGCGCGCCATGTCGCGCGGAAAGTCGAACAGCAGCGCCAGCGTGGGCACCGACAGGAATCGCAGCCCCTCGGGCAGCGCCTGCGGCAGGTGCCAGGGCCGGCGGCTGGCGATCACGAAGCCCCATTCGCCGAAGCTGGGCACGTGGGCGTGGTACGGGGCGGTGCGCAGGCCCAGCGACTCGATGGTCTGCACCACCGTCCAGAAGCTCTGGCGTGCCACCAGGGGCGAGGTGGTCTGCACCACGGCGTAGCCGCTGGCGGACAGGCGCTGCGCCAGCAGGGCGTAGAAGCTGTTGGTGTAGAGCTTGCCGATGGCGAAGTTGGTCGGGTCGGGGAAATCCACCACGATCACGTCGAAAAAGTCTTGCGCCCCCACGCTCCCCGCTGCGCGTGGTTCGCTGCCCCCCGAGGGGGCCCCCGCGCCTTGGGGCGGCCCGGCGGCGCTGGAGTCTTGCGCCCCCACGCTCCCCTGCTGCAGCCACTGGAACGCGTCGGTGTTCACGACATGCACCTTGGGGTTGGACAGCGCCCCACCGTTCAGCCGCGCGAGCGTGGGGTCGTCGGTGAACAGGCGCGTCATCGCCGGGTCCAGCTCGACCAGCGTGACCGACTCGACCGAGGGGTACTTGAGGATCTCGCGCACCGCCATGCCGTCGCCGCCGCCCAGCACCGCCACGCGCCGCGGCCCGGCGCCGCCCGAGGCGAACGCCGCCATCGCCGGGTGCACCAGGGCCTCGTGGTAGCGGTACTCGTCGCGCTCGGCGAACTGCAGGTTGCCGTTGAGGTACAGCCGGTGCCCCGCCTTGCCCTCGGTGACCACGATGCGCTGGTAGGGCGTGGCACGGCTCACCACGATGCGGTCCTGGTAGAACTTGTCCTCGGCAAAGCGCGTGATGTGCTCCGCGCCCACCAGCCCCGCCAGCAGCACGCCGAACACGGCCACGCAGGCCAGCACGTGCGCGCGCAGGCGCCGCAGCTCGTGGCGGAACAGCCAGACCGCCCACAGCGCCACCGCCGCGTTCATCAGGCCGAACAGCAGCCCCGTGCGGATCAGCCCCAGGTGCGGCACCAGCAGCAGCGGGAACGCGAGCGACACCGCCAGCGCCCCGAGGTAGTCGAACGTGAGCACCTGCGAAACCAGGTCCTTCAGCACCGCGTTGCGCTTGAGGATGCGCATCACCAGCGGGATCTCCAGCCCCACCAGCGTGCCCACCAGCAGCACCATGCCGTACAGCAGCACGCGGAACGCGCCCGGCGCGTAGGCGTTGGCCAGGAACAGCGTGGCCGGAAGCGCGCCGCCCACCAGGGCCACCAGCAGTTCGATGCGCAGGAAGTGCGCGGGCAATTGCCGTTCGAAGTAGCGCGACAGCCACGATCCCACGCCCATGGCGAAGAGGTAGGTGCCGATGATGGTGGAGAACTGCAGCACCGAATCGCCCAGCACGTACGAGGCGAGCGCGCCGGCCGCCAGTTCGTAGAGCAGGCCGCAGGCGGCGACGACGAAGACGCTGGCGAGCAGCGCGATGTCGATGGGGCGGGGCGCGGGCGCGGCGGAAGGGGTGGGGTGGGCAGCGGCGGTCAAGCCGCTATTTTGCGGGATGGGCCCCGGCGGCGGCCGCCGCAGGCCCACCGGGCGAGGGCGCCTTCTTCGCCCGCCCGGCATCGCCCGGGCTCCCGGGTCAGAACTGGTAGGTGGCGCTCACCAGCACGCCGCGCGGCGCACCGGGCATGTCGACGGAGCGCCAGTATTCCTTGTCCAGCAGGTTGGTGACCGCGACGGTCACGGTCCAAGGCGCGGCGCGCCAGCCCACCATGGCATCCCAGCGGGTGTAGGCCGGCAGGCGCGAGGTGTTGGCCGCGTTGAGCCAGCGGGCGCTGGTGTGCGTCACGCCGATCTCGCCGTACCACGGGCCCTGCGGCGCATAGCGCAGGAAGACGTTGCCATTGCGCTGGGCCGTGTCCTGCAGGTACTTGCCGACGTTCGCGGGCGCGCTGCGGTCCTCGGTGACCTTGGCGCTCATGAGGCCCACGCCGCCGCGCACGTACCACGAGGGCGCCACGCGGCCGGCCGCGCTGAACTCGATGCCGCGCGAGCGCTCCTTGCCGCGCACGGCCCAGGTGAACGGGTCGTTGACCGCATCGGGGCGGTACCGGATGTTGTAGTGCTCCAACTGGTAGACCGACACCTGCGTGGACAGCTTTCCGTCCAGCCAGTCGCTCTTGGCGCCGATTTCGAACTGGCGCGAATGCTGGGGCTCGTCGTCGTACACGGCGCTGGCCGAGGTGTCCACGGTGATCATGCCGCGCCCGCCGTAGGGCGAGTAGCTCTTGTTCCATGAGGCATAGATGCTGTGCTCGCGCACCGGCTGCCAGACCACGCCCAGCCGGGGGCTGACCGAGTCGCCGTCGTAGCCGCGCCCGGCGGACGTGAGCAGGTTGGTGCTGTGGAAGTCGAACCGGTCGTAGCGCAGCCCGGCCAGCAGCTTCCACTGCGTGCCCAGGCTCACGAGGTCCTGCAGGTAGAGCGCGCGGCTCTGCGCCTCGTGCAGGTTGTACTGGGTGGGCGCGCCCTGGGCGGGCTTGGGAGCCCAGGGAATGGGGCGCAGCGGGTCGTAGGTGAAGCTGGCCGCGCCGCTGGACAGGCGCGGCTGGCGCTCTTCCTCGCTGGCTTCCATGCCCACGAGCAGGTCGTGCTGCAGGCCGGCCAGCGTGAATTTGCCGGTGATGTCCACGGTGTTGGAAAGCGTCTCGTTGCGCGTCTGCTGCCAGGCGTAGTTGGGCCGCACGCGGCCGGCATAGTCGCAGCTGGCGCCTGTGGAGGTGCGGCCCCGGGCGTTGCAGTAGGTGCCGGCGAAGTAGTGGTCGAAGTCCTGGCTGGCCTCGCGCTTGCTCGCCACCCAGCGCACGCTCCAGGCCGGGTTGAAGTCGTAGCTCAGGTCCGAGCGCAGCACGCGCAGCCGGTCTTCCACCATGTCGTCGGGGTGGGCGAAACCGGTGCGGATCGACACGCCGGCGGGCAGCTGGTCGTAGGCCGGGCCACGGTCGGGCACGCGCCACACCGTGTCGTACGTGTACTGCCCGGTCCAGCGCAGGCCGGTGCGCGTGTCCACGAGGATGCTGGGCGAGACCATTTCATTGCGGTTGCGGATGCCGCTGCGAAAACTGTTCGCCTGCTCGCGGTCGGCCGTCAGCCGCACGGCCACGTTCTCGTTCAGCACGCGGTTGATGTCCAGCGTGCCGCCGACGTTGTCCCACGAGCCGCCGCGCAGGTTGATGCTGCTCTTGGCATCGAAGCGGGCCTGCTTGCTCACCATGTTGATGATGCCGCCGCCGCTGCTGCGGCCGTACAGCACCGACGCCGGGCCCTTGAGGATCTCGATGCGCTCCACGTTGGCGGTGCTGCGGCGCACCTGGCCGCTTTCACGCACGCCGTCGCGGTAGATGTCGCCCGAGTCGGCGTTGAAGCCGCGGATCATCACGCCTTCGCCCCGCATGTCGTACTTGGTGTTCACGCCGGGCACGCCGTCCAGCATGACGGCCAGGTCGTTGATGCCGTAGCTTTTGTACTTGTTGACCTCCAGCGTGTCGATGGTCTGCGGGATGTCCTTGGGCGCCATGTAGGTCTTGGTGGCCGTGGTCACGCCTTCGGGGCGCACATCGTCGGCGTCGTACTCCGACGTGACGTGCACGGTGGGCAGGGCCGCCTGGGATGCGGCTTCGGCCTGCGGCTGGGACAGGGCGGTGGCCGGCAGGCCCGCCATGCCGGCGAGCAGCGCCGCCGCGGTGGCCGTGGCCCGGGAATGGAAGAAGGCCAGGGCGGCGGCCGCTGGTGCAGGGTCCGGATGTGTCATTCGCTCTCTCTGGAAAAGAAAACGGCCGCCCGGCAGGGGCAGCCGTTTGTATCGGAAAGAGCAAAATTGTAACGTTACTGATAACGATTCGTATTTGGAATCTGGCCAAAAAAAGGGCATTCGGGCGGCCATCCGCCCCCTGCCCCGCGCCTCACCCCCCGTGCATCGCCGCCGCCACGATGATGCTGATGCCCAGGCACATGGCCGCCACCACCATGGCGAGGGCCTTGTTCTGCTTTTCGACGATCTCGGCCCACAGGTCGTAGGGCGTGAGCTTGTCGATGATGATGAAGCTCACCCAGAACACCAGCACGCCGATGAGCGCGAACAGGATGGAGCCGAAAAACGCGGCGGGCCGCAGCCATTCAAGAGCCATGATGATGACCTCCGTCAGATGAAAAGGGGTTGCAACAAGGAAGCGCGGGGGCGTCGCCGTTCCGTCATTTGTGCCCGCCCCCGCTGGAATACCCGCCGAAGGAGCCGCCCGAGCTGCGGTAGCCGCCGCCCGAAGATCGTGAGCAGTTGCTCATGAGCAGCAGCAGGATGATGAGCACGATCGCAATGACGATGATGGTCCCGCAGCCCAGGCTGGTCGCGCTGGCCAGGGGCGCGGCGTCCTCGCGCTTGAACATGTCCTGCTGGCCGCCGAGCTTGAAGGCCTGCGCCACCACCGCGCTGTCGATCTTGCTGCCGCTGGACCAGGTGATCTCGCGCGGGGTCTGCTCCATCGACAGCAGGCCGCGGCCGGTGCTGCTGGCGAAGTCGCGGTTGGCGCTTTTCTGGCCGCGCTCCACGGGCCAGTAGAACTCGCCGGCCACGTAGGTGGTCTCGGCGTCGTACTGGCTCGACAGGCGGTAGGTGGTGCCCAGGTAGGTGGCGCTCTGGCCGCCGCCGGTCAGCTGCGGCGCGCCCGTGGTGGGCCGCACCAGGCTCCAGCCGTCGGTCGCGTCCACCAGGAAGGCGAAGCCGCGCTTTTGGTGGTAGAGCAGGTATTCATCCCAGCCGAAGTGCTCGTCGTCGCCCGGCTCCACCCCCATGCGGTGCTGAAAGCCCACCACCTGCCAGTGCACGCCCTCCAGCTGCCCGGTCTGGCCCAGCGGGATGAGCGGGTTCACCGGCTCGTCCTGCACGGCGTGGCGCAGTTCGCCACCGATGCCGCCGGACAGGTCGATGAGGCTGTGGCACGACGGGCACGTCAGGCTCTTGGTGCTGCCCAGCGTCACGGGCACCGGCGCGCCGCAGTTCGGGCAGTTGAACTGGCGGCCTGTCTCGTCCTTGGCGGACGCGTCTTTCAGGCCCTGCAGTTTCAAATCGTCGAGCTGCACGGCCCGGCCGCGGTCCACCTTCGGGGGTGTGCTGCCGTAGTCGATCGACAGCACCTCGCCGTCCGCGCTGCGCAGCTCCACCATGCTGAACGGGTGGCCCAGCGGCGGCAGCTTGGGCAGCTCGCCCTGGGCGGAGATGAGCTGCGCCTGCACGTTGGCGGCCACGCTGTAGGGCTTGCCGGCCACCGCCGTGGTCATGCCGACGCGGAACTGCTCGGCCGCGGGCAGCTCACGCCCCGCCGCGGCCGGCCGCGTGAACACGTAGGCGCCGTTGTCCTCGCCCAGCGTGGCGGTGCTGCCGTCCTCCAGGAAAGCGTTCCACTCGGTCCAGGTGCCGGCGTCGCCCTTGTATTGCAGGCGCCCGATCAGCGTGAAGGGCAGGTCCTGCCCGTCCAGCACGATGCGGCCGCTGGCCATGAGCTGCAGGGGGCTGTGGTCGTCGAAGACCTCGGCCATCTTGCCCACGCGCGTGAGCACCTCGCCGCTGCGCACCACCGTGCTCTGGCAGTAGGGGCAGACGGCGTGGGTGGACTGCGCGCTCTTGAATTCGACCGGCGCGCCACAGCCGGGGCAGGGCGCGCGGTAGGTACGCTGGGTGCCGCTCTCGGCCATGTTTTTTGAGTGTTTTTGGCCTCCTGCCCTAGTATCGATTGGGCAGGATGCTATTCAATCGATAGCGAAGACTAGACCAGCTTCTTGAGCAGTTCGGCCTTCTTGGCGTCGAACTCCTCCTGCGTGAGGATGCCCTTGGCCTTGAGCTCGCCCAGCTTCTCCAGCGTGGCCATCACGTCCTCGGGCTTGACGCCCGCCGCAGGCGCGGCGGCCACGGCAGCTGCGGCCTGCTGGGCCGCGGCGGGGTTCTGGCCCTGCAGGCCCTGCTGCAGGTTCTGCGCCAGCACCTGGCCCAGCGCCACGCCGGCGCCCAGGCCCATGGCGTCGCCGGCAATGCCGCCCCCGCCGTTGCCCGAGCCTTCGGCGAATTTCGGGATCGCCTGCGCCGTCTGGTACTGCATGAACTTGCCCATGTCGTTGCCGACCATGCCCATGCCGATCTTCTGGTCCAGGATCTTCTGCAGCTCTTCAGGCAGCGAGACGTTTTGCACCGTCATGCCCTCCAGCAGCAGGCCGATCTTGGCGAACGCGGGCTGCAGCTCCTTGGCCAGGGCCTCGGCGAACATCACCTGGTTGGCCGCCAGGTCGAGGAACGGCAGGCCGCTGCCCGCGATGGCGTTGCTGATGTTCTGCAGCACCAGGCCGCGCAGCTGGCCGTCGATCTCGGAGACGGTGTACTCGGAGCGCGTGCCCGAGATCTCGGTGTGGAACAGCTTGGGGTCGGCCACGCGGAAGGCGTAGTTGCCGAAGGCGCGCAGGCGCACGGCGCCGAAATCCTTGTCGCGAATGGTGATGGGCTGCGGCGTGCCCCACTTCTGGTCCACCTGCTGGCGCGTGCTGAAGAAGTACACGTCGCTCTTGAACGGGGACTCGAAGAGCTTGTCCCAGTTCTTCAGGTAGGTGAGCACCGGCAGCGTCTGCGTGGTGAGCTTGTAGGTGCCGGGGCCGAACACGTCGGCCACCTGGCCTTCGTTCACGAAGACCGCCATCTGCGACTCGCGCACCACGAGCGTGCCGCCGTTCTGGATTTCCATGTCCCGCATCGGGAAGCGCCAGGCCAGCGTGCCGTCGCTGTCCTCGGTCCACTGGATGATGTCGATGAACTGTTTCTTGATGAAGTCCATGAGGGCCATGCGGTGCTCCCGTTCGAGGTGTGCGGAGGGGTTGGAAAGTGCGGCCATCATAGCGGCGCCCCGGGGCTTGGCTATCGCGGCGTTGGACACGATCAATTGGCGCTCGCCAATGCGAATCACTAGCATTCGTGCAGTTGTTCGTTCCCATCCGAGATTGCCCCACAGGAGTCCGCCATGTCCCGCATCCGCCAAGCCACGCTCCGCAACCTGCCCACCCTCATGAAGACGGGCAGCTACTACCTCATCCACATCTGTGTGGCGGCCCTGGTGGCCTACGCGGTCACCGGCAACCTGATCGCCTCGATCACGCTGAGCCTTCTGGAGCCCACGGTGCAGGCGGTGGCGTTCTTCTTCCACGAAAAGGCCTGGGAGCGGGCGGCCCGCCGCCGCGCGGCAGCGGCCGGCGATGCGCCCCTGGCTGCTTGAGGAAGCGGCCATGAATACCGCACCGAATCCACGCCCCCGGCAGTCGACCGGACCGTTTCAGCATTGGCTGATCGAGCGGCTGGCCGGCCTGGCCGGCGCGCTGTGATGGTCTGAGAGAAGAGGGAAAGGGAAAGAGGGCCGCCAGGCTGCCGTCGGCCCGGGCTGGCCCAGCGGACGGGTAAGAGGCGTATCCGGCGGTTCAGGCCCGGGTGTCGAGCAGCGAGCCCATCATGCGGTCTTCGGTGCGCAACACCTGCAGATTGGCCTTGAATGCATAGGTGGCCGAGATCTGGTCGACCGCATCGGCCTCGAGCGAGGCGCCTTCCTGCGCCGCACGGCCCACATTGGTGGTGGCCACGCCGCCTTGGGAGGCCACGGCCTCCTGGTCCACCGTCTGGCGCTTGAAGCCGGGGGTGTTCATGTTGGCGACGTTGTTGGCGGAGACATCCATGCGCACCTGGGCGGCGCGCAGGCCGGAGGCGGCGATCAAGGAAACAGAGGCCATGGGAGTGCTCCGGTGGAGGGCGAGGAAGTGCCTGGATTATCCGCCGCAGGTGCAGGAATGACCAGCCCGGCCGTGAAAACGACTGGGAATGATCGCAGGCCCCTGCGCTTGCTTCGGCATGGCCGAGGCGTTGGTTTTTTCACCAGGGCACGCAGGGCCCGGCGTGGCGCGAAACGCTAAAGCGTACACAAGTGTTTCGAAATGAAATGGCTGTGGCTGCACGGCCGGCTCGGCGTTTGGTTGCGCGCCGCAGCGCACGCCGGGCGCGGTATCGAGACAGGCGCCCCGCCAACGCCCGGGCGGCGTGGTGGCCGAATCACTTCTAAAACTGAACAAGTTTGTGCACATATTGAAATCATCGGCGCGACCGGTGATTCCAAGATGCCTCCAGGCGCTGGCGTGGCGCGCGGCATCGGTTCTGGCCGCGCACCCGCCAGCGCCGCCCGGCCTCGCCGTTTCAACATCCCATCGCCTTCGGAGGTTTCCATGCAGTCCACCTTGTTGCTTCCCGACGTCCACCCGTCCTCCCCCGCGCGCCGCCGCCTGCTGGCCGGTGGCGCGGCTTCCGCCACACTGGCGCTGTTCGGTTGCGGTGGAGGGGGCGGCGGCGGTGGCGATGTCTCCGGCGTCGGCAGCACGGCCGATGCGTCGTTCTCCAGCGGCCCCATCAGCGGCTTCGGCTCCATCATCGTCAACAACCTGCGCTACGACGACACCGCCGCGCGCATCCTGGACGATGCCGGCCAGGCCGTCACCACCGCCGCCCTGCGGCTGGGCATGGTGGTGGAGGTGAACGGCTCGGGCATCGCGGTGGACGCCAGCGGGCTGCGCCGCTCCGTGGCCTCGACCATCAGCCTGCGCAGCGAGATCGAGGGGCCCATCACCGCCATCGACGCCGCCGCCCGCACCTTCGCCGTGCTGGGCCAGACCGTGCAGTGGGCCGATGCCACGCTCTACAGCGACAACCTGCCCAATGGCGCGGCCAGCCTGGCGGTGGGCCAGGTGGTGCAGGTGTTCGGCCTGCGCAACCCCGACGGGCTGTACAGCGCCACGCTGGTGGTGCGCGACGAGCCCGTGCCCACCCGCTACAAGCTGCGCGGCGTGGTCGCCGCGCTGGACGGCACGGCGCAGACCTTCCGCATCGGCGGCGCGGTGATCGCCTACGGCGCCGTCGCGTCGCAGGCCCCCGGCATCGCCAACGGGCAGTACGCCCGCGTGGAGCTGCAGACGGCGCCCGACGCGTCCGGCCGCTGGGTGGCCTCGGCCCTGCGCACCACCGCCAGCAGCGTGACGCTGCCCAGCGGCAGCAACGTGGCGGTCGAACTCAAGGGCTACGTCACCGCGTTCACGAGCAACACGGCCTTCAGCGTGAACGGCGTGCCGGTCAACGCCAGCGGCGTGGCCAACCCGCCTGCGGACCTGGCGCTGGGCCGGCGCGTGGACGTGAAGGGCGTGTTCGTGAGCGGGCAGTTCAATGCGAGCGAGATCGCGCTGGAAGAGGCCGGCAGCCTGGCCAGCCGCAGCTTCGACGTGAAGGGATCGATCCAGCGCGTGATCCCGGCGGCCTCGGTGATCGTGGTGCGCGGCGTGCCGGTCCACTACGCCAGCGCCCGCTTCGAGGGCGGCACCGCGTCCGACCTGGCCGAGAACCGCTCCGTGGAGATCCAGGCGCAGGTGGCCGCCGGCACCTTCGGCCTGGTGGCGCAGACCATCCGATTCGTTGCCTGATTCGATTGCTATCAATTAAATAGCGGTATGCCCTAGTAGATATTGCGCTGGAGGCCGATGGGGCTGACCATGGGCCGGCGCGGGCGCCTTTCGCCCCGAGCCGCCCGGGTCCGCTGCGCTCCGCTTTCAGTCGGCGTTCACGTACTCCGGATGGCGGGCGCAGATCTCGTCCACCTGGCTGAGCGTGCCTGACAGGTGCGTGCGCAGCGCCTCCTGGGCGCCGGGCGCGTCCCCCTGCGCGATGGCCTCGGCGATGCGGCGGTGGTCGGCCAGCACCGACGCGGCCTTGCCCGCGCTGGGCAGGTGCAGGTGGCGCAGACGGTCCACGTGGCCCGAGTGGCTGCGCACCAGCTCCCACAGGCGCGGCACCTCGGCGGCCTCGTACATCAGGCGGTGGAACGCCAGGTCGGCCTGCGAGAACGCTTCGGGCTCCAGGGGCTCGGCCGCGGCCTGCATCACGCCGATCTGGGCCTGCAGGCGCCGGGCGACGGCCTCGCCGCCCTGCAGCGCCAGCGTGCGCACCACTTCCAGCTCGATGGACCGGCGCAGGTAGTGCGCCTGCCGCGCGGCGGCCACGTCGATGCGGCTCACCACCGTGGCGTGCTGCGGAAAGATGTCCACCAGCCCCTCTTCGCCCAGCCGCATCAGCGCATCGCGCACGGGCGTCTGGCTGATGCCGAAGCGTTCGGCCAGCTCGGCGCGGGCCAGCACGGTGCCGGGGGTGAGGTCCAGCGACACGATGGCCGCGCGCAGCTTTTCGAAGATCTGCGGCGCCGCGTGGCGCGACCGGTCGAGGCGGACTTTGTCTCTCACGTTCATAGGCGGCGGATTGTCGCACCGCACGATTTTGACGTACTAATATATTAGTGCTTTAATGCGCCAAAACCTGTGATGGAGCCTATGACGACGACCCGCCGCCCCCCCGAGTCCCTGCGCAGCGCACGCTGGTTCGCCCCCGACGACCTGCGCTCTTTCGGCCACCGCTCCCGCATCATGCAAATGGGCTACGCGCCCGAAGACTGGGTGGGCAAGCCCATCATCGCCATCGTCAACACATGGTCGGACATCAACCCCTGCCATGGCCACTTCAAGCAGCGCGTGGAAGACGTCAAGCGCGGCGTGCTGCAGGCGGGCGGCTTTCCCATCGAACTGCCTGCCATCTCGCTGGCCGAGGCCTTCGTCAAACCCACCACCATGCTCTACCGCAACATGCTGGCCATGGAGACCGAAGAGCTGCTGCGCAGCCACCCGGTCGATGGCGCGGTGCTGATGGGCGGCTGCGACAAGACCGGCCCCGGCCTGCTGATGGGCGCCATCAGCATGGGCCTGCCCTGCGTCTTCGTGCCCGCCGGCCCCATGCTGCGCGGCAACTACAACGGGCAGGTGCTGGGCTCGGGCTCGGACGCGTGGAAGCTCTGGGACGAGCGCCGCGCCGGCCAGATCACGCAGACACAGTGGCTCGGGGTGGAAGGCGGCATCGCCCGCAGCCACGGCACCTGCATGACCATGGGCACGGCCAGCACCATGACGGCGATCGCCGAGGCCATCGGCATGACGCTGCCGGGCGCCTCGTCCATCCCCGCGCCGGACGCCAACCATGTGCGCATGAGCGCCGAGAGCGGCCGCCGCATCGTCGAGATGGTCTGGCAGGACGAAACCCCGGCGAAGCTGCTGAGCCGCGAATCGTTCCTGAACGGCATCAACGTCGCCATGGCCGTGGGCTGCTCCACCAACGCCATCGTCCACCTCGTGGCCATGTCGCGCCGCGCGGGCGCGCACTGCGCCGTCACGCTGGATGACTTCGACGCCGCCAGCCGCCACGTGCCCGTGATCGCCAACGTGCGGCCCAGCGGCGACACCTACCTGATGGAGGACTTCTACTACGCCGGCGGCCTGCCCGGCCTCATGTCGCGCATGCCGCAGCACCTGCACCTGGGTGCGCGCACCGTCACCGGCCGCACGCTGGGCGAGAACATCGAAGGCGCCGCCGTGTTCAACGACGACGTGATCCGCCCGTTGGACAACCCCATCTATGCCGAGGGCGCGCTCGCCGTGCTGCGCGGCAACCTGGCGCCCGACGGCGCCGTCATCAAGCCCAGCGCGTGCGCGCCGCACCTGCAGCAGCACACCGGCCCGGCGCTGGTGTTCGACGACTACCCCAGCATGAAGGCCGCGGTGGAAGACCCCGACCTCGACGTGACGGCCGACCACATCCTGGTGCTGCGCAACGCCGGCCCGCAGGGCGGCCCCGGCATGCCCGAATGGGGCATGCTGCCCATCCCCGCGAAGCTGGTGAAGCAGGGCGTGCGCGACATGCTGCGCCTGTCCGATGCGCGCATGAGCGGCACCAGCTACGGCGCCTGCATCCTGCACGCCGCGCCCGAGGCCTACATCGGCGGCCCGCTGGCGCTCGTGAAAACCGGCGACCTCATCACCGTGGACGTGCCCGCGCGCCGCATCCACATGGAGGTGAGCGACGAAGAACTCGCCCGCCGCCGCGCCGCCTGGACGCCGCCGCCCGCACGCTACCAGCGCGGCTACGGCTGGATGTTCAGCCGCCACATCCTGCAGGCCGACCAGGGCTGCGACTTCGATTTCCTAGAAACCGGCTTCGGCGCCCCCGTGCCCGAGCCCGACATCTTCTGACCCCCGGAGACATGCCCTTGAACCCCGCCACCCGCGACCGCCTCGCCCACGTCAGCACCGCCACGCTGTGCACCGCCCTCTTCAAGAAGGGGCTGCGCAACCAGTTCCTGCAGAACGTCCACCCCCTGCGCACCGGCCGCGCCAACATGGTGGGCGAGGCCTTCACGCTGCGCTACATCCCGGCGCGCGAAGACCTGAACACCATCGACGTGTTCAAGAACCCCGACCACCCGCAGCGCAAGGCCGTGGAAGACTGCCCGCCCGGCGCCGTGCTGGTCATCGACAGCCGCAAGGACGCGCGCGCCGCATCGGCCGGCTCCATCCTCGCCTCGCGCCTCATGAAGCGCGGCGTGGCCGGGCTGGTCACCGACGGCGGGTTTCGCGACACGCCCGAGATCGCCGCGCTCGACATGCCGGCCTACCACCAGCGCCCCTCGGCGCCCACCAACCTCACGCTGCACCAGGCCATCGACATCAACGGGCCCATCGCCTGCGGCGACGTGGCCGTGTTCCCCGGCGACGTGCTGGTGGGCGATGGCGAGGGCGTCATCGTCATCCCCGCGCACCTGGCCGATGAGATCGCCGCCGAAGCCACCGAGATGACCGCCTTCGAAGACTTCGTGACCGAAAAGGTGCTGGAAGGCCGCTCGATCATCGGCCTGTACCCGCCCACCGACCCCGCCACCCACGGCGACTTCGCCGCCTGGCGCGCCGAGAAAGGCCGCTGACACCCGGCACACACCGCCCGAACCGCTTTTTTCCGCTGTTCCCCCTTCCCCACATCGCAGCACCACAACGACACCCGGAGACAAACCCCATGCGATTCATGCGACACACCACCCTGCTGGCCGCCCTGGCCCTGGCCCCATTCCTTGCGGGCGCCCAGGAATGGCCTACCGCCAAGCCCATCACCTACGTCGTGCCGTTCACGCCCGGCGGCTCCACCGACATCATCGGCCGCGTGCTCGCCAACAAGCTGGGCGAGGCGCTCAAGCAATCGGTGGTGGTGGACAACAAGCCCGGCCAGGCCGGCGGCATCGGCGCCTCGTACGCGGCCAAGGCCCCGCCGGACGGCTACACCCTCTTCGGTGGCACCATCAGCACGCACGCCATCAACGCCAGCCTGTACAAGAACCTGTCGTACAACCCGGTCAAGGACTTCGAGCCCGTGGCCCTGGTGGCCACGCTGCCCAACGTGCTCATCGTCAACCCCGCGCTGGGCGTGAACTCGGTCAAGGAACTGATCGAGCTGCTCAAGAAAGACCCGTCCAAACGCATGTTCGCGTCGTCGGGCGCGGGCACCTCCACCCACCTGGCGGGCGAGATGTTCGGCGACCTGATCGGCGTGAAGCTCACTCACGTGCCGTACAAGGGCACGCCGCCCGCCCTCACCGACGTGGCCGCCGGCCAGGTGTCGTTCATGTTCGACCAGATGACCGCCGCCCTGCCCCTGGCCAAGGCCGGCCGCGTGAAGCTGCTGGCCGTGACCACCGGCCAGCGCATCGCCCTCGCGCCCGAGCTGCCCACCATGATCGAATCGGGCGTGGCCGGCTTCGAGATGTCGTCCTGGCAGGCCGTGTACGCCCCCAAGGGCACGCCCAAGGCCGTGGTCCAGCGGCTGAACGCCGAGATCGTCAAGGCCCTCAAGCAGCCCGACGTGGTGGACAAGCTGCACACGCAGCTGGGCATGGACATCGTGGGCAGCACCCCAGAAGCGCTGGCGGCGCACATGGCCAAGGAGATTCCGCGCTGGGCGGAACTGGTGAAGAAGTCGGGGGCTTCGGCGGATTGAGCGACGGGGAAGTGCGCAGGCCTGCTCCTGGCTTGAGGCCTGCACTCTCTAAGGAAGTCAAAGTGTCTGCCGGCGATGCATTGCTTGTGAAATATCGGAGGCCGTGGATGTAAGCGATGCGCAAGAAAAATCGGGACACTGCGACGCGACCATGGAAGACATCGCCGCATCTGATCTCAAATCCATACTCCACTCCAAGCGGGCCAATCTCTACTACCTTGAGCACTGCCGGGTCTTGGTCAATGGTGGCAGGGTTGAATATGTGACGGATGCAGGCAAGAAAAGCCTGTACTGGAATATTCCCATCGCCAATACCACCAGCATTCTGCTGGGAACAGGCACCTCGATTACCCAGGCGGCCATGCGTGAACTGGCCAAAGCCGGCGTGTTGGTGGGGTTTGCGGGCGGCGGGGGCACCCCGCTGTTCAGTGCCAATGAACTGGACGTGGACGTGGCATGGTTCGCACCGCAGTCCGAGTATCGCCCGACGGAGTATCTGCAAGCGTGGGTGCGTTTCTGGTTCGACGAAGAACTGCGGCTGATGGCAGCCAAAGCCCTCCAGATCCAGCGGCTGCAAAGGCTGCGGACGCAATGGACCACGCGTGCTGTGCGCGAGGCCGGATTCGCGGTGGATGCGCAACGCTTGCAAAACTTGCTGGATCCCTTTATGGCGCACATCGCCAATGCGCCAGACATCACCACCTTGCTCACCGATGAGGCGCGTTTGACCAAGGCGCTTTTCAAACTGGCGGTGGATGCAACGGGCTATGGCGATTTCACACGCGCCAAACGCGGTACCGGCAGCGATGCCGCCAACCGCTTCCTGGACCACGGCAACTATCTGGCCTACGGGCTCGGCGCGACCGCCACGTGGGTGTTGGGTCTCCCGCACGGCCTGGCAGTGCTGCACGGCAAGACACGGCGGGGTGGGCTGGTCTTTGATGCGGCTGACCTGGTGAAGGATGCCTCGATCCTGCCGCAGGCCTTCCTCTCGGCGATGCGGGGAGACGATGAACAGCAGTTTCGCCACCACTGCATCGACGCCCTCACCCGCAGCGAATCACTGGACTTCATGATCGATACGCTCAAGGCAATCGCATTGGAGACGGCGAGGCACGCACAGAAGTCGGCGCTGTGAACGTCCTTTTCGTATCCCAATGCAGCAAACGGGCTTTGACGGAAACCCGCCGCATCCTTGATCAGTTCGCGGAACGGCGTGGGGACCGCACCTGGCAAACCCCCATCACGGCGGATGGATTGGACAGCGTTCGCCGGCTTCTGCGTAAAACGGCTCGCAAAAATACCGCTGTCGCGTGCCATTGGATCCGCGGCAAAGACCACAGTGAGCTGTTGTGGGTGGTGGGCGATGGCCGGCAGTTCAATGCGCAAGGCGCGACCCCCACCCACACCACGGCCAGCAACATCCTGCGCGTGGAGGATGAAAGCAGTTGGCACCACTTGCCTCTGATGACTTCGCTGGCGGCGCTCGCTGCCCTGCTTCACGATTTGGGAAAAGCCACGCAAGCTTTTCAAGACCGGCTGAGAAATCCCGGTGTGCGCGAGCGCAACCACTACCGCCATGAATGGGTCTCGGTGCGCCTGTTTCAGGCTTTTGTGGGCCGCGATGACGATGCTGCATGGCTGCAGCGTCTGGCCTGTTGTGCCGACGCCGCCACGGACACCAGAGCGTTCGAAGCGCTATGGCTGGACCACGCAGGAGGGCGATTGCTACGCGACGGTCTTGATGAACCGCAGGCCACGCAGCATCTGCCTTTTGCCCAAATGCCACCGCTCGCACAAGCGGTGGCTTGGCTGGTATTCACCCACCATCGCTTGCCTTGTCTTCCGGTGCATCGGCCCGAAGGCAGCCATGAGGAGGACATCAGCCTGCCTCGCGCCCGATGGCACCGCTTTGGCGCCCGCCCCCCATTCGTCAACAGCAAAGAGTTGGATGGGGCCCTGGCCCGCGTCAGCGCTGATTGGAACGAGCCCCGCGAGCAAGCCTCCACCGCCACCGTACAGGTCCACTGGCATTTTCCGCATGGCTTGCCTGTGGCAACACTGGCCTGGCGCAAACAGGCTGCGCGCTATGCCCGCAAACTGCTGGCACGGCCCCAAGCCCCGGGCGACGCAGGCGTATTGCATGACCCCTACACCATGCATGTGGCGCGCCTGTGCCTCATGTTGGCAGACCACCACTATTCCAGCATCAGCGACGAGCCACGGCGTCTGCCCTATCGGAACGCGGGCTACCCGCTGTACGCCAATACCTGTACAGACGCAATCAAAAAAGATAGCGACAAGGGGCTTTTGGGAAGCGCGGGAAGCCGTTTTTCAATCAAACGTTGGACGAACACCTGCTTGGCGTTCAAGGGCATGCCACACTGATTGCGCGCTCTTTGCCCAGCCTCGGGCGAAGCCTGCCCGCACTGCAAAACCACAAGCCACTGAAAAGGCGCAACACCGACATCCGCTTCGCCTGGCAAGACAAAGCTGCCGACTTGGCTGCGAGCGTGCGCACCCGTGCCGCTGTACAAGGCGCTTTCATCGTCAGCATGGCTTCCACAGGATGCGGCAAGACGTTGGGCAACGCCCGGATCATGAATGCGCTCGCCGACCCTGCCACGGGCCTGCGTTGCGCGTTCGCCATCGGGTTGCGCACGCTCACGCTGCAAACCGGGCGCAGTTTCCAGCGCGATCTGGGGCTGGGTGAGGAGCAACTTGCCATCCAGGTAGGCGGCGCAGCCAGCCGGGCTTTGTTTGACCATTGGGAGCGGCAGGCCGAGACCACGGGCTCTGCATCACGCCAGCGGTTGCTGGATGAAGCGTGTACCGTGCTCTACGAGGGACACGACCAGCACCCCCTGCTGCAGCGCCTGACCGACGATGCCCAAGCCCGCGCGCTGATCGCCGCACCGTTGCTGGTCTGCACGGTGGACCATCTCACCCCCGCCACCGAAAGCCTGCGTGGCGGTCGCCAGATTGCACCCATGCTGCGGCTCATGACTGGCGACTTGGTACTGGACGAGCCAGACGATTTCGACATGGCCGATTTGCCTGCCTTGACGCGCCTGGTGCATTGGGCAGGGTTACTGGGTTCTCGCGTGCTGCTGTCGTCCGCCACGTTGCCGCCGGCACTGGTGGAAGGACTGTTCCTCGCTTACCGTGCCGGGCGCGCGGTGTACCAGCAGCATCGCAGCGAAAGGCCCAATGCGCCGGTTGATCCTTGCTGCCTGTGGATCGATGAGTTCCACCAGACCACGCAGGACTGCGCCGATGGTGCCGCTTTTCGTGTGGCACATACCCAATACGTGCAAAAACGGTTGATTCGGCTGGCCCAGGCGGAAGTGCGCCGTCTCGCGCAGATCGCCGATTTGCCTGATGAGTGGCGTGACATGGACCAGGCCGAACGGCGCACGGATTTTGCACGCCTGATGCTGCACCATGCCTGGCAGTTGCACCAGCAGGCCTGCAATCACATGATCGATTCCGTCAGCGGCAAGCGTGTGAGCCTGGGACTGATCCGCATGGCCAACATTGCCCCGCTGTACGACGTGGCTTTGGCGATCCATCGGTTGGGTGCACCGGCTCCCGGGGTGCGCGTGCATCTGTGCGTGTACCACTCGCAATTCCCTCTGCTGGCCCGATCGGTCATCGAGCAGCAGCTCGATACCCTGCTCGATCGCCGCGGCGCCCGTGGCGGGCAAGACCCTGTGCTCCAGCGCCCCGCATTGCGTGCGCTCATCGACGCCCACCCCGAGCACCACCACTTGTTCATCGTGCTGGGTAGTCCCGTCACTGAAGTGGGGCGGGACCACGATTACGACTGGGCGGTGGTCGAGCCCTCGTCTATGCGGTCGCTGATCCAACTGGCGGGCCGCGTGCGCCGTCATCGGCCGGGTAGCGTGGCAGATGCCAACATGGTGGTACTCGACCGCAACCTGCGGTCTTACGAGCACATCGGCGAAGCGGCATTTTGCAAGCCTGGGTTCGAGATGGGTTCGCAGTCCGCCGGTACGACCGACGCAGCGCGCTGGTTCCACTTGAAGTCCCACCGCTTGCGCGATGTGATGGCGCACGCGGCACAAGGCAACGCGCCGTGGGCGGTGGATGCGCAGCCGCGCATTGCGGTGGCCGCCGGCAAGCTTCAGCCCCGCCGTTACCTGGTGGACTTGGAACATGCCCGCATGCATGACAGCATGCTGCCGCGCCATGCAGACGGTCAAGACACCACCGCCCCCATCCGCGCAGCCAGCCTGCATTGGGCCCATCCAGGCAACCTGTGGCTCACCGGCCTGCTGCCGCAATACCAGCGCTTTCGCTACGACCCACAACCGCGCGACGACGTGGTCCTGCTGCCGGATGAAGACGAATCCACCTTGCAATTGCATCGCGTCGATGACGGGCCTGGTCGAGGCGACAGGCTCTACGTGCGCATAGAGGACAGCTTGCTGGATCGGGTGCCGGAGGCCGCATTGGCCGCCCGCACTGTTTCACCCTGGTCGAGCGTGAACCTGATGCATGAACTGACCCAATTGGCGCAGGCCCAGGGGTTGACCTTGCAACAGTGTGCTGAACGCTATGCCGGTGCCAGCTTGCCATCCCAGCAGCAGGGATGGCGGTTTCATGAGCTTTTGGGATTCAACAAGAAGGAGGTGTCTTGATGTCATTGAAGTGCCGATACATAACGTCTAACTGCGGAGGCCGAAGTCATGCCGAAAGCTGAAATTCCCATCGCATACCGCAGTTTCCGGGAGGCCATACAAGCGTTTTTAAAAGAACGTCTGGGGGCCAAGCTAGATAAAACCGAGGAAGGGGAGGATGCGAAGCGTCAGGAACTGATCACTCAGCACCACCCGAGCAGGTGGCTGAAAGAAGCTGCAAAGCGAGTGCATCAAATCCAGGCCGTCACCCACTCCCTCAAACCCATCCACCCGGACGCGCGTGGCACCAATCTGTATGTGGAGCCTAGGCATCTTCCTCCGCTGGATGATCTGGGCAGCCATGCCCTCGGCGATCGGTTTGTCGGCGATGTGGTGGGCAACGCGGCAGCGCTGGATGTGTACAAGTTGCTCAAGCTGGAGGTGAATGGGCGCACTTTGTTGAACGCCCTGCTGGACCAGGATCCCGACGCCCTCGCGGCGCTGGACGCGGACCCTGTGCAGGCCCACGCGTTGCGCGACGCGTTTGTGTCGCTCATCCAGCCGCGGTCCGGAGGCGCCAGCAGCCACCCGCTGGCCAAGCAGCTCTATTGGCTTGTGGGCGCAGATGCCGGCAGGGACAGCGACTATGTCCTGCTCGCGCCGCTTTACGCCACGTCGCTGGCCCAGGCCGTGCATACCCAGGTGCAGGAAGACCGCTTCGGCGAAGCCAACAAAGCCGCCCGCCAGGCCCGGCGCGAGCGCAAAGCGCACGAAGGCACGTATCACGTCTATCCCGGGCTGGCGGTGCAGAACATGGGTGGGACCAAGCCGCAGAACATCAGCCAGCTCAACAGCGAGCGACGGGGCATGAACTATCTCCTGTCGTCGCTGCCACCCCAATGGAAATCCAGTGAAGGGCGATTCCCCGTGCATGCGGAATCGGTGTTCGACCGCCTGTTCATCGTCCGCCCAGAGGTACGCCAGACGGTACGTGCACTGCGGCATTTTCTCGAATCCGACCCCGAGCCCAACCAAGCGACGCGCCAGCGGCGCGAAGCCCTGCTGGATACGCTGCTGGACGAACTGGTTTCGCTGGCCGCTGAGATGCAGCAACTGCTGCCACCGGGGTGGACCGTGCATGACCCGGAAAAACGCTTTGCCAAGCTGAACTACCAAGAGCAGCTTTGGCTGGACCCGCTGCGTGCTGAGCTACCGGAAGAGCCGGTATTTGCGTTCGATTGGCTTTACATGGACTGGCCTGCAGCCATCGGTAAGCGCTTTGCCAACTGGCTGAACGATCAGCTGCGTGGCAAGCTGCCGCTGGGCGATGCCGAAGCGCGCGAGTGGAAAAAAGTGCTATTGACCGATGAGGACGGCTTCCGGCAGCGATTGCGCGAAATGCGTGACAAGTGGGACGCGCCGCACTATGTGCCCATCCGACAAACGCATGCTGAACTGGCCAAGGCATCGGGGGAGGACGCATGAGCCAACCCCAACCCCAGGCCCTTCTCGTTCTCCCCCATCTGCGGATCCAGAACGCCAACGCCATCGCCAGCCCGCTCACGCACGGCTTTCCGTCCATCACGGCCTTTACCGGGCTGATGTGGGCACTGGAGCGCAAGCTGGCCCTGGCCGGTGTGGCATTGCGCCTGCATGCGGTGGGCGTGGTCTGCCACCACCACCAGGAACAGGTGACGCACGGCTATGTGCGCAGCTTCAACCTGACGCGCAATCCCGTGGACAAGGATGGAAGCACCGCCGCCATCGTGGAGGAGGGACGCATGCATCTGCAGATCACTCTGGTGGTCGCCGTGTCCGAAAAAAACACGCCTGACACGGCATCGGTGCTGGTGCAGGGCAATCAGGCGCAATGGGCGGAGTGGGCTCGCATCGCTGGTGAAACCCTCGCGGGCATGCGCGTGGCGGGCGGCAGTGTGCTGCCCTCGCGCGCCGTGCCAGGAAAACGCGTGCGGCCATGGATGGACATCGTGCCCGATGACCCGGTGGAAGCTGCCAGCCTCTTTCGCGCATGGCGTCGGCAGTGGCTACCCGGCTTTGCCTTGGTGGGGCGCGACGACCTGCTGATGGGGCGCTTGCAGCAACTGCGTGCGACGCATGCACAAGCCACTTTGCTGGATGCCTGGCTGCACGCGTCCCGTTTCAACCATCAGGCGTTGCCGAGCGCGGACGGAATGCCTGCAATCGACGGTCAAGTGGCCTGGGGGGATCCGTTTCGGCCCAAAGGCAGCGGGTGGATCGTGCCCATCCCCGTTGGCTATGCAGCGCTCACGGCCCTCCATCCCGCAGGCAGTGTGCGCAATGCCCGAGATGCCACGGTGCCCGTGCGCTTCGTTGAGTCGGTGTACTCGCTGGGCGAATGGGTCAGCCCGCATCGGCTTCAGAGCCTGCAGCAATTGCTATGGCAGGCCGAGACCGACGAAACCCTGGGTCTGTACCGCTGCCGCAACGGCTATCGGCCGCTCCCTGGACAGGATGGCGCCAACGCCGCAACCGGCGCCGCCAGTGACTGGGATGACGAAGAGGCCTATGACTACACCTGAGCAGACAGTGCCTTATCCCGCTTGCCTGATTCACCCTCCATTTTTCAAGGATTGACACCATGACCGAGAAACTCACCACCGCTTCCGTCCTGGCCTTCGAGCGCAAGCTCGACCCGTCTGATGCCGTGTTCCATGCTGGCCGCTGGGACGACCAAGCCCAATCGCATGCCTGGCAGCCCGTCACCATCCAGCCCAAGTCGGTGCGCGGCACCATCAGCAATCGGCTCAAGGCCAAAGACCAAGACCCCGCCAAGCTGGACGCCGCCATCGAAAAGCCCAACCTGCAAACTGTGGACGTGGCCGCGTTGCCCCCACAGGCCGACACGCTCAAGGTGCAGTTCACGCTGCGCGTGCTGGGTGGCGCAGGCACCCCGTCGGCCTGCAATGGCGCGGCCTATCAGGCCAAGCTGCTGACGACCGTGCAGGGCTATGTGCAGCAGCATGGCTTTGCCGAACTCGCGCAGCGCTACGCCGCCAACCTGGCCAATGGCCGCTTTCTGTGGCGCAACCGCGTTGGCGCCGAGCGCGTTCAGGTCATCGTGGAACGATTGCAAGACGGCAAGGCCGCTGAGTCCTGGTCTTTTGATGCCCTGGCGCTGAACACGCGCGCGGTAGGTGCTGTCAGTTCCGAAGTACCTGGGGTGCAAGGGCTGGGCCAGCTCATCGCGGGCGGGCTGGCAGGCAGCACCCATGTGCTGCTGCAGGTGACGGCCTTTGTGCGCCAAGGCGCGGGGCAAGAAGTGTTTCCGTCGCAAGAACTCATTCTGGACAAGGGCAGCGCGGGCAAAAGCAAAACGCTGTACCACGTCAACGGTGTGGCTGCAATTCACTCGCAGAAGATCGGCAACGCCATTCGTACCATTGACACCTGGTACGACGGCGCCGGCGAACTGGGCCCGATTGCCGTGGAACCCTACGGCTCTGTCACCACCCAGGGAAAGGCGTATCGGCAGCCGAAGCAGAAGCTGGATTTCTACACGCTGCTGGATGAATGGCTGCTGAAAGACAAGGTGCCCCCCACCGAACAACAGCACTTTGTGATGGCCGTGTTGATCCGTGGCGGCGTGTTTGGCGATGCGAGCTGAGTTGAGCGCCAACCATGACCACGCATTACATGGACCTTTCTTTGCTGCCGGATCCGGAGTTCAGCCCAACCCCGTTGCGCAACGCACTGTTTTCCAAACTGCACCGTGCGTTAGTGCAATTGGAAACGGGTGAGATCGGCGTGAGTTTTCCGGGGCTGAACCCGCGAGGAACCGACCTGGGCGCTACGCTGCGGCTCCATGGCACAGAGCCCGCGTTGGAACGCTTGCAAGCATTGCCCTGGCTGCAAGGCATGCGCGACCATGTACTGGCAGGCAGCGTCGCCCCGGTGCCTGGGAGCACGGCACACCGGGTGGTGCGCCGCGTGCAGGTGCACAGCAGCCCTGAGCGCTTGCGCCGCCGACAGATGCGCCGACACGGCTATGACGAAGCCGAAGCCCAAAGGCGTATCCCGGACAGCGCGGCGCGGCGGCTGGATTTGCCTTATCTGAACCTGCAGAGTTCCAGCACAGGACAGGCGTTTCGCCTGTTTCTCGAGCACGGTCCGGTGCAAGCCGTGCCGAGCCTCGGCCATTTCAGCGCTTATGGGTTGAGCCCCCTGACGACGGTTCCCTGGTTTTGACCCTTTTTTGGAGCCATTGCCAAAACCTTTATGAATCAAGCACTTGGGCGTACTGGTAGCAAAAAGGGATGAATGGAGGCAGCAGCTGTTTTTCACTGATGAATCAACAGGCTAGGGAGATTTTTCTCTACTTCACTGCCGTATAGGCAGCTCAGAAAGAGGCCGGAACCACGGCGGGGCCGGCGATGGCCTTCACTGCCGTATAGGCAGCTCAGAAATGTCCGCGCAAGCGTACGTTCGATGAGGGCCCCTTCACTGCCGTATAGGCAGCTCAGAAAACCTGGGACAAGTCGGCACCGTCCGGTACTTTCTTCACTGCCGTATAGGCAGCTCAGAAATACCGGCCAACCATCCGCGACGGCGGCTGCTCCTTCACTGCCGTATAGGCAGCTCAGAAAATGTCCGTAGGAACGATCATGGGCAACACGCTCTTCACTGCCGTATAGGCAGCTCAGAAAAGTCGTTGGCGTGGACGGATGGAGCCGCATCATCTTCACTGCCGTATAGGCAGCTCAGAAAATCACAGACACCGTGCAAGAAAAGCAGCTGCTCTTCACTGCCGTATAGGCAGCTCAGAAATCCTGTGCGTTGGCGTACACGTTGGCGCCGAGCTTCACTGCCGTATAGGCAGCTCAGAAATGCGAGGCCGCCCATGCCTCGAACTGCTCACGCTTCACTGCCGTATAGGCAGCTCAGAAAAACGCATCAATCACGGCCAGTGCCACCAGTTCCTTCACTGCCGTATAGGCAGCTCAGAAAACGTCCGCGCCCAGGCCCGCACGCGCTGACTGCTTCACTGCCGTATAGGCAGCTCAGAAAATCTGCAGCGTTCCTGGTGGCGGCGTGTAGCCCTTCACTGCCGTATAGGCAGCTCAGAAAAAGGCGGGCGAGATCGCGCGGCGCATCACTGGCTTCACTGCCGTATAGGCAGCTCAGAAAATGTACTGCACGGCCTTTGTGAGCTTGTTGACCTTCACTGCCGTATAGGCAGCTCAGAAAAAAGAAAAGGGCCGCACTCGGCGGCCCCTTGGCTTCACTGCCGTATAGGCAGCTCAGAAAAAGGTCGAACCCGGCGTGCAGTCGCTCGCGTGCTTCACTGCCGTATAGGCAGCTCAGAAAATTGGTTTTCATGACGCCCCGGTTTGCAATTCCTTCACTGCCGTATAGGCAGCTCAGAAAAACTCAGGCGGCGTGTACTCGCGCTCATCCTTCTTCACTGCCGTATAGGCAGCTCAGAAATAGCGGCAAGCTGGACAAGCGGCCGGGCTGGGCTTCACTGCCGTATAGGCAGCTCAGAAAACGGTGCGCCTGAATGATCCCGTAGCCATTTTCTTCACTGCCGTATAGGCAGCTCAGAAAAGAAAGCTGTCGGCTCTAACGTCCGTCCATTTCTTCACTGCCGTATAGGCAGCTCAGAAAGCAGCAGCGGCAGACCTGCCGGAGGCGCTGCGCTTCACTGCCGTATAGGCAGCTCAGAAATTCGGGGCGCCATCGACACGTACCGCAATTCTCTTCACTGCCGTATAGGCAGCTCAGAAAAAAGAAAAAGCCATCGCATGGCTGGCTGGTGGCTTCACTGCCGTATAGGCAGCTCAGAAAAGCTCCGGCCAGACGCTGTCGCTCCAGCTCGATCTTCACTGCCGTATAGGCAGCTCAGAAACTTGCCCAGGAGCCGCCACGGGTGCGGGGTACCTTCACTGCCGTATAGGCAACTCAGAAAACCGGCAGCACCGATGGAGCAGGATGCGGTGCCTTCACTGCCGTATAGGCAGCTCAGAAAACCAATGGCCGCGGCTGCGGTGGCCAGCACGCCTTCACTGCGGTATAGGCAGCTCAGAAAGTCCAGCTTCAGGCAGGAGCGGGTCTTCCGCACTTCACTGCCGTATAGGCAGCTCAGAAAGGCGTCGTCGGCGCGATCTGCCGCCCCCCGGCCTTCACTGCCGTATAGGCAGCTCAGAAATGCTGCCGCTTGCGCATGCTTCAGTGCGCGCTCTTCACTGCCGTATAGGCAGCTCAGAAAAAAAAGAAGCCGGACAGGATGGAGAGCATTTCCTTAACTGCCGTATAGGCAGCTCAGAAATGCAGCTCCCGCACGGTCCGCTCAAGCACGACCTTCACTGCCGTATAGGCAGCTCGGAAAATCGTCTCGCAGACGTTGGTCTGATGTTGCCCCCGTATTCCCGGCCCCGTCCTATTCGCAATAAAGCGCCTGATCCACCGATGGCTCCAGTCGCACGCGCGCTCCGCCAGCGCCTGCAAGAGCGCCATGTAGTGCTCCCCCATCCGCTCCATCGTCCCAGAATCGAACAGCTCCGCCGCATAGAGGATGGCCAGCGACAGGTGTCCATCGGCCCGCTCCCTCGACTCCAGTACCCATTCGAATTGGGCCTCGCCTTCCGGCAGGGCGTGTGCGTGCGCCGTGACACCCGGAATCCGTTCGAGCGCGCGGTAGTCTTCAAAAACATGGTTGAAAAGCAGCTGGAACAGCGGGTTCTGCCCCGCGTTGCGTTGCGGCTTCAATGCCTCGACGAGTTGGTCGAAGGGCAGGTCCTGGTGGTCATGCGCCCCCAGCATGGATGCGCGGGCGCCCGCCAGAATTTCCTCCAGCGCCATGCCAGCCTGCACACCATTGCGCAGCACAACGGTGTTGACCAATAGGCCGACCAGTCCTTGCGTTCCTGGACGGTGCCGGCCGGCCACGGGAATGCCGATGCGGATGTCCTCCATGCCCGTGTAGCGATACGCCAGCGCCTGCAGCGCTGCCAGCAGCACCGTGAACAGGCTGGTGCCGTGCGCCTGCGCCCGCTGGCGCAGGGTTGCCAGCAAATCCGCCGGCAGTGCCATCCCGTGGCGCGCCGCGCGATAGCGGCCTTGGGCATGGCGCGGGTGGTCGGTCTGCAGGGCCAGCACCGGGTGCACCTCGCCCAGCTGACTGCGCCACCAATCCAGCTGGCGCGCGCCCTCCCCTTCCTGCAGCCAGGCGCCATGCGAAACGGCATAGTCCGCATATTGGAGGCCATCGCTCGCAAGAAGGGGCAAGCCGCTGCCTGAGAACGCGGCGGCACAGTGCGCCGCCAAGGCGTCCAGCAGCAATTGCATGGACGCCGCATCGGACACGATGTGGTGCATGACGAGCACGACGATCTGCGACGTGTCGGCCAGGCGAATCAGCGCCAGGCGCCACAGAGGGCCGCGCCCGAGATCGAAGGGCTCGGTCCTCCACTGCAATGCCAGTTCGTCGATGCGCAACCGTTGTTCGCCGCCGGGCAGCCCACTCAGGTCCGCCACGGAAACCACGGGTTGCAAGGCAGGCTGTATCCATTGCCGGGGCGTGCCATCGGCACCTGCGCGAAACACGGTGCGCAACGATTCGTGCCGTGTGGCCAGCGCCTCGGCGGCGGCTTGCAGCACCGCGGTCGGAAGGTGTGCGCCCTCCAGACGCACCGCCGCTGCGACGTGGTAGGCCGCGCTGCTCGGCGCCAGCTGCCACAGGAACCACTGGCGCGCCTGCGCGGCGGATAACGGCAGCCCCTGAAAGCGCTGCTCGGCAGGCAAAGGCGTGATGCGCAACGGCGGCACCGTTCCCGTCGCACTGCGCTGCCGCGCCTGAACCATGGCAGCGCAATCGGCCAATCGCGGTTGCTCGAAAAAATCGCGCAGCGTGAACTCGATGTCCCAGCGCGTGGCCACGCGCACCGCGGCCTGCACCGCCAGCAGGGAGTTGCCACCGGCGGCAAAAAAGTGCGTGCCCCGCTCGATGGGTCGGTCCTGCGGCCATTGCAGCAGTTCGCGCCATATCTCCGCCAGGGCCTGCTCGTGGTCGGAGAGCGGGCCGCTGACTGCTTGAACCGGGGCCTTCCCCTCTACCAGGGCACCATGTTCCCAGACGGCATAGGCATCCAGCGTCTTGCCCTCCCAGCCCTTTCGGCAGGCCTGCCGCTGCAGCTTTCCGCTGGAGGTCTTGGGCAGTGTCCCAGGGTTGAGCAGCACGACCACCGACAGGCCCTGCCCGAACACTTCGCTGACGGCAGCCGAAAGCGCCTCGGCCAGTGCCGCCGCAGGTACGAGCTTTTGCAGGCTGCGCGAAACCTCCGCAGCCACGCCGATGCCCTCTCCGTCCGGCCCCGATACCGCGAAGGCGGCGACCCGGCCTTTGCGCACCGCATCCACACTGCCCTCGATGGTGCGCTCAATGTCCTGCGGATACAGGTTGTGCCCACGCAGGATGATCAGGTCCTTGATGCGGCCGGTCACATACAGCTGCTGCCCATGCAAGAAGCCGAGATCGCCCGTGCGCAGCCAGCGGCGGCCCTCGCGTTCGACGAACGTGGCTGCCGTTTCTTGCGGCTTGCCCCAGTAGCCCGCACAGATGCTCGGCCCTTCGGCCCAGATCTCGCCGACCCGGCCCGGCGCTTTCTCGGCGAGCGTCGACGGATCGACGAGCATGACGGTGTGCCCCGGCACCGCCGTGCCGCAGGCCACCAGCGGCGAGCCTGCATGGCCCTCGCCTTCCAGGCGCGCCCCCACGCCCTGCGCGAGCTGCTCGCTGTCGAAATGGTGGGCCACCATGCCGGCATCGCGCTGGCTGCCCGTGACAAAGAGCGTTCCTTCGGCCAGGCCATAGCAGGCGTACACGGCCTGAGCGGAAAAGCCCGCGGAGGCAAAGCGCTCGCAGAACCCGAGTTCCGTGTCCGCACGCACCGGCTCGGCACCGGTGTAGGCCACCCGCCAGCACGACAGGTCCAGCCCATCCATCTGGGACGCGGACACACGCTCCGTGCACAGCCGGTAAGAAAAGTCGGGGCCGCCGCTCAGCGTGGCGCGGTGGCGCGAAATCAGCTCCAGCCAGCGCACCGGACGCTCCAGGAAGTACCGAGGCGAAGTCAGCACCAAAGGCGCGCCGCTGTAGAGCGGCTGCAGCAGCCCGCCGATCAGGCCCATGTCGTGATAGAGCGGCGCCCACGACACGAACTTGTCCTGCGGACCGATTTCCATGCGCTCACGAATGG
The DNA here is from genome assembly GCF_032929295.1 of Acidovorax sp. BLS4. NCBI lineage: Bacteria > Pseudomonadati > Pseudomonadota > Betaproteobacteria > Burkholderiales > Comamonadaceae > Acidovorax > Acidovorax sp. BLS4. The sequence goes on along the minus strand of NZ_CP136797.1, from coordinate 616,032 downwards.
CGCACTCGTTGGCCATGAGATTGCCGTGCGTGACCATCACCCCCTTGGGCGCAGCAGTCGATCCCGAGGTGTATTGCAGGAAGGCCACGTCGTCATCGGACGGGGAAAACGGGCGCCAGTCCTCCGCCAATTCCAGAGCCACCGAGTCCACGGCGATCGTCCGGACCTGATCGAAACCCTCCTTGGCCGAAGCCATCAGCGCCAAAAGCGCCGAAGAGGTGAGCACACAGGCGGCCTGGGAATCGGTGGCAATGCCCGTGAGCCGGGCCAGGTGCTGGGGACGCAGGGATTCCGGCGGAAACACGGGCACGGCGATCACACCGGCGTAAAAGCAGGCCAGCATGCTCGCGGCGTAGTGTTCGTCGTTGTCGAGCATCACCAGGGCCCGATCACCCGGCGCGCATTGCTGCTGCAGCCGCGCCGCCAGGGACCGCGTGCGCCGCTCGAAGGCGCCGTAAGTGAAGGCCCTTTCCACCGGCTGACCGTCGGACTCGCCCGCGACGGTGAGCCACACCTCATCCGGCCGCGTCAGGGCCAGCGATTGCAGGTGCTCCACGAAATTCTTCGGTGCCGGGTCCATCCGGCCAACCGATGCTGTCAAGCCTGTCATGTGTCCATTCCCATGGTTGATTGGCCCGTTTCGCACCCTGAAGGGCGGCGGGCGGATGCGGTAGACCTCGGCCCACTAACCGGGAGCCGGCACCTTGCTGCGCCATGCCAGCGCCGCCATGTAGCCCGGCGGCGCTGAAAGCGCCATGGCCTCCAGCCCAGACCATTGCGGCACGGTGCTTTCCACTGACCACCGGCCTTCCCGGTCGGGATGAATGCCTACGCAGCGCAAGTGCTCGGCAATGCCCACGCCGATGGCCTTGAGCACCGCTTCCTTGCCCACCCAGCACTGGTAGAGGGCGTGCTGCGGATCGGTCGCCCAGGTCACCGCGACACGCTCCCGATCGGTCAGAACGGTCTGCGCCAGGGAGTCGATATCCAGCCCTTCGCGGCATTGCTCGATGTCGATGCCCACGGCACTGACGGCGCCCGGGTCTGCCACGGCGATCAGCGCATGGCCTCCGGAGTGCGACACGTTGAACAGCGGTACTTCGCCACCTTTTTCAATGAACGGCTTGCCATGGGCATCCTGCGCCAGCGGCACCTCGGCGGGTCCGCAGCCCAGGCGGCCGGCCAGCAAGCGCCGGGTGGCCGCGCGGGTCTCCGCAAAGCGCAGGCGATCCGCCGCCCGCAGGAACCGGCCGGCGCGTGCGCGCTCCGCCGGACTCAGGACGTCCAGATGCAGTGCTTCATCGCTTTCCAGATCGAAGTCGAGGCGGTAGCCCTCGATGCCCATCGGCATCGGCTCAGGCAAGCGCTGCAGCGGCATGCGCACCTCCCGCTGTGGTCTGCGCCAGGCGGCGCACGAGTGACTCCAGGAAGGGGCCTTCCTGTTGCCGCAGGAAGAAGTGCCCGCCTTCGAACCAGTCGAGCGTGCACGCCGCGCTCGACTCCGCCGACCATGCCTGCATGCTCGCTGGATCGATGCGGTCCTGCCGGCCCGCAAACACATGCAATGGCACGGACAAGACACCTGGCTCGGTGTGGCGAAAGCTCTGGCACACCTGGTAGTCCGCCGCAAGCGCATCGAGCGTGAGGCGCATCAGTTCGGCACTTTCGAAGACCTCCTCCGGTGTGCCGCCCTGCTCCCGCAAATCGGCGATCAGGGCGGCATCGTTGTCCTTGCCCGCGAACCGATTCGGGTCACGCATCGAGGGAGCCGAACTCCCCGACAGCAGCAGTGCCTGCGGCATCGGCCCACCCCGCTGCTTCTGGCGGCGCGCCATGCCATAGGCCAGCAGGGCGCCCATGCTGTGGCCGAACACCACATAGCGACCCTGCATCGCCTGTGACTGCTCGGAGCACAACTGCGACACCAGCGTATCGAAGTCTGGGACGAAGCCCTCGGCCAGGCGCGCACCGCGGCCCGGCAGCTCCACGGGAACGACCCGCAGCCACTGCGGCAGCAGTCGCCTCCACCGCAGATACATCGCGGCGCTGGCGCCCGCACAGGGCAGGCAGAGCAGATCGATGCGGGATTCGACGGGCATCAGCCGCCCACGGAAGAAGACACCGAAGCCGCCTGCCCCTCCATCCACTCGCGCAGCGAGCGGGGGCGCATGTCCGTCCAGACCTGCTCGACATGGGCCAGCACGGCTTTCTTGTCGCCCTGCACGCCCGGCACGGCCGACCAACCGCTCGGAATGGCCTTCCAGTGCGGCCAGATCGAATACTGGTCTTCGTCGTTGACCAGAACAATGAAAGTCTCGTCGTCGCGGTCGAGGCAGCTGGTTGACATGGATACGTCCTTGGGCAGTTGAGAGGGATGGCTGCACAGCGCAGTCCGACAAGGACGCGCCATGCGCTTCTGCTCAACTAGACGTGGCAGGGACGAATCTGTTCACGGGATGGTGCGCGACGCAGCGCATGCGGCGCACCATCCGACCCGCAAGAATGCGCGCGACGAAAGGAATTCTGGCAGGGCAAGGGTGGCTGCACGACGCTGGCAGCCAGACAGGCAGGTCAGTCCTGCATCCTGGGCTGGACTTGCGCCAAAGCGTGCTCCTCCAGATCGCCCATGGGTGCCGTCAGGCCGGCCAGCAGCCAGAGCCGCGCCGCCTTGTCGTAGGCCTTGCGGTGCGCCTCGTCGGTCGCCAGCCAGTGCATCATCGCCTCGCGGGCAGCCGGGTCGAAATTCTCTCGGTCGTACTCGCGCTGCACCCAGTCCCACGCCACGGCCCAATGGGGGTCGGCTTGTGTCATGCCTCAAACTCGCTCGCGCCGCGGCGCATCGGTGGCCAACCGACCGGATGCGGATGCACCGGCCCTGGCTGACGGCCACCTTACCGCAAGTGGGCCTCGCCGGGCAAAGCGCTTTTTCGGAAAGTACGGAGTTCGATGGCGCCGTGGCGAGCGTTTCAATCGTCCGTGAGCAGGTGGTGCAGGGCGGCAATGGCCTGGGTGGCCTCGGCGATCAGCCGGTTGACCAGCCCCAGAGCGCAGCCCAACGAAATGGCGATGTCGCGCTGCGTCATGCCATCGAGCCGGTACAGCTGGAATGCCACGCGGGTTCTCGTGGGCAGGTCCGCCAGCGCCTTTTCGATCAGGCCCACCAGCTGCCGGTCGCGCATCAGGCGGTCGGGCGACCCGGGCCCGGCCACCTCCAGGGCTTCGACATCCATGCCGGAGGCAACGCAGTTGCGCTCCACGGCCTGCCGCCGGCAATGGTCGAGCGCCAGATTGCGCACCACCTGGCAGCAGTAGCCGATGGGCTGGTCGATCTTGCGTTCGCTCGCACCGCCGACGATGCGCAGATAGGCGTCCTGCACGATGTCATCCGCCAGATCCATCGTGCGAACGATCTTGTGCGCCACGCGCAAAAGCTGCGCCCGGTTGGCCACGAACACCTCTCCGAGCGATGGCCCGGACGAATGCAAAGACATGTACAGCACCTCCCAGTGAACTGAATAAATCGCCATGGTCCGGAGCGGCCGGCTGCCTTCGCCCCTGGCCCGGCAGGTCGCCCGCCTACAGCGCTCCCCGCTGCCATCCAGCGCCAAAAGAGCAAGCGGTTATTTCATGGACTATTTCATCGATCATCCATGAAATGTTAATGAGAATTATTATTAATTGGTGACAGAAAGAAACCGCGAATCCGCGGTGAATGACCTTACCCATGAAGACGTGCGAGCGCGAAAGATGAAGACAGGGACGAGGCGCCACGCACGCGTCCTGCCGCACGGCCCGGTCAGGAAACGCAGCGAACCAATGCAGCGGCGCAGGGATCGCCTCCGCTACCGGCGCGCCGAAAGCGGGCGACGCCTCCCGCAAAGTCGGGACAGGAATGCCCAGTCAGACTGGTTGCTATTAAAAATATAGCATCAAAGGCAAACAATCCGCCGGCATGAGCGGCTTTTGACTGCCATGACTGCCAATGGCAGCCAGCGGCCCTTCTCCGCCGCTCAGGCCTCCCCCTGCGCGCCCTCGCCGTCTCCTTCGTCGTCCGGAGCGGCACGCCGCTCGTGCACGGCCTTCACGGCCGGGCGCGCCAGCACCTCCACATAGAAGGCATCCGCCCCGTCCGCCGCCGCCGCGCCCACGCGATCGATCAGGTCGGCCAGCGGCACGGTTTCCGCGGAATCCTTCGTCAGGCCGAAGCGGCAGTCGAAGTCCCAGTAGTTCGATCCGGCGGGCAGTTCGCGCTTGCGTTCGCGGCGCAGGTACTGGCGGATTTCATGCTTGACGGCATCCAGAACACGCTCGCGCTGCTTGTTGGGGGAAATGAGGGTGAAGTTTTTTCGCATGGGCGATGGTAGCCCCAGCGGGCCATCCGCCATGCCGCGCCATTGCATGGATGACGTGCAAAAAAACTTGAATCCGTTGCAGCCCCGGCCCCGTACCCCCACCACAGGAAGACGGCGGAGGCGATCCATGGCATGCAGTGCCGCGCATCGGCCGGCCCCGCTTTCCTGCCTCTCCGGCAACGGCTCCCTGCCGCTGGACCGACATGTGACCTTCGTGCTTCGCACACCACCAGGAACCACCATGATCGACATCCCTGCATCGCCCCTTGAAATCCTGCAACGCCGCTCCGACAAGCTCAAAGAGCGTCGCATGTTCTTTCGCAAGACCGGGGGCTTTGCCGCCGGCATGGCGGGAGGCGCCATCCTGACCGCGTGCGGCGGCGGGTCGGGCCCGGCCATCGGCGCCGACGCCCCCACCGACCCGGAGATTCTCAACTTCGCGCTGAACCTGGAATACCTGGAGGCGCAGTTCTACCTCTACGCCACGACCGGCGCCGGTTTGCCCGATGCGCAGACCACTGGCACAGGCACGCGCGGCACCGTGATCGGCGGCACCAAGGTGCCCTTCTCCGACCCGGTGGTGGCGGCCTACGCCAAGGAGATTGCCGCCGACGAACTGGCCCATGTGAACTTCCTGCGGGCCGCCCTGGGATCGTCCGCCGTCGCCATGCCGTCGATCGACGTGGGCGGCACCGACCCGAACGGTGCATTCTCCAAGGCGGCGCAGGCCTCGGGGCTGATCCCGGCCGGGACGGCCTTCAATCCCTACAAGGACGATCTGAGCTTTCTGCTGGGCGCCTTCATCTTCGAGGACGTGGGCGTCACGGCCTACAAGGGTGCCGCGCCGCTGATCCAGAACAAGACCTACCTGGAGGCCGCTGCCGGCATCCTGGCCGCCGAGGCCTACCACGCGGGCCTGGTGCGCACGGTGCTGTATTCGAAGGGCATCGATGCCCAGGCGGCGGCGGGCAAGATTTCCGACGCGCGCGACACCCTGGACAACTCCAAGGACCTGGACCAGGGCATCGCACCCGACGCCAGCGGGGCATCGAACATCGTTCCGCTGGACGCCAACGGCATCGCCTACAGCCGCTCTCCGGACGACGTGCTCAACATCGTCTATCTCACGCCCAACGCAGCCAGCCAGGGCGGGTTCTTCCCGGCCGGCGTGAATGGCAGCCTGCGTCTGAGCAGCGTGTACATGTAGCCGCCCGAAGGCACCGCCGCGGCGTCGTGCCGCCGTGGTCTCCGCCCACACCGCTCATCCTTGCAGGAGTCCTTGCCATGCCATTGCATTCCCATGATCCGGCAAGCCATGCCGAAGTGCCCGCGCATCACGCCCTGTCCTGGCGCCAATGGCTGGGGCTGGGCATCGTGGCCGCGGGCCTGGCCATCCTCTCGGCACAGGCCATGGGTGGCCTGGTCAGCGGAGACGACCGGCTGCGCGGCGCCCTGCTGGGCGGGCTGATGGCGGCTGCAGCAACGGCGCTGGGCACGCTGCCCGTGCTGCTGTCGCAGAAGTTCTCGCAACGCACGCACGACACCATGCTCGGCTTCGGCGCCGGGGTCATGCTCGCGGCCAGTGCGTTCTCCCTCGTCATTCCCGCCCTGGCCGCGGCGAAGTCCCAGGGCGCCGGGCCGTGGGGGGCGGGCGGCATCGTGGGCGCGGGCATCCTGGGCGGGGCCCTGTTGTTGCTGCTGATCGATCGCGCCGTGCCGCACGAGCATTTCGTGAAAGGGCTGGAAGGCCCGCAGGCCCGCGCCATCAAGCGCGCCTGGCTCTTCGTGCTCGCCATCACCCTTCACAACCTGCCCGAGGGCCTGGCCATCGGGGTCGCTTTCGCCGGCCCGGACGGCGTGGGGGCCAAGGCGCTGGCCGCGGGCATCTCCATCCAGGACGTTCCCGAGGGCATGGTGGTGGCGCTGGCCCTGCGCGGCGTGGGCTACGGCCGCTGGATGTCCGCGGGCCTGGGCGTGGTGTCCGGCCTGATCGAGCCGGTGGCGGCCGTCATGGGTGTGGCACTGATCGGCCTGTCGGCCAGCCTGCTGCCCTGGGGGCTCGCCGCGGCCGCGGGCGCCATGCTGTACGTCATCAGCCACGAGATCATTCCGGAATCCCACCGCAAGGGGCATGAGGCTTTCGCCACGGGAGGGCTGATGCTGGGATTCGTGGTGATGATGCTGCTCGACACCGCCCTGGGATGAACGGCCCATCCCGGCCTTGCAGCGTTTTCCATCGATGAATCGACCCTGATGTACTTATTGAATTTTCAGTAAATCCTGAAAATTCAGTAAACCTGAAGCACAATCGCGGCATGACACAGATCAAGCCGCTCCCCTCCCTGAATCGACAATTCGTGGCCCATTTCGGCGAAATGGGCAGCCGCTGGGGCATCAACCGCACCGTCGGGCAGATCTACGCCCTGCTCTACCTGTCGCCCCGCCCCGTCAATGCGGATGAAATCGCCGAGACGCTGGAGTTCTCGCGCTCGAACGTGAGCATGGGCCTGAAGGAACTGCAGGCCTGGCGGCTCGTCCAGTTGCGCCACCAGCCGGGTGACCGGCGCGAGTACTTCGAAGCGCCGCAGGACGTCTGGCAGATCTTCCGCACCCTGGCCGAAGAGCGCCGGCGCCGCGAGATCGAGCCCACGCTGTCCATGCTGCGCATGGCCCTGCTGGAAGAGCCCGCGTCCGAGGACGAACGCCACGCGCAGCAGCGCATGCAGGAAATGCACGACCTCATCGACCGCCTGATGACCTGGTTCGATGACGTGCAGCGCCTCGCACCCGAGACCGCGATGCAGCTCATGGGCATGGGCACTGCCGTCACGCGGGCGCTGGAGTTCAAGGACCGGCTCACCGGCAAGGGCGGCACCGTCAAGCAGGGCGGAAAGGACCGGTAGATCGCCATGGACACCTTCATGCTCTCGCGGATCCAGTTCGCGGCCAACATCAGCTTTCACATCCTGTTTCCCACCATCAACATCGCGCTGTGCTGGTTCCTGGTGTACTTCCGGCTGCGCCACCGGGCCGCCGCCGGCACCCCGGCCGCGCAGGGCTGGGAGCAGGCTTACTACTTCTGGACCAAGGTCTTCGCGCTGACCTTCGCCCTCGGCGTGGTGTCGGGGGTGACCATGAGCTTTCAGTTCGGCACCAACTGGCCCGGCTTCATGGAGCGCGCCGGCAACATCGCGGGCCCGCTGCTGGGCTACGAGGTGTTCACCGCGTTCTTCCTGGAAGCGACTTTCCTGGGCATCATGCTGTTCGGCCGCCAGCACGTGAGCGACCGCGTGCACCTGATCGCCACCCTGCTCGTGGCCGGGGGCACCACCCTGTCGGCCTTCTGGATCCTGAGCCTCAACTCCTGGATGCAGACGCCTGCGGGCTTCGAGATCATCGACGGCAAGTTTCACGCGGTGGACTGGCTGGCCATCGTCTTCAACCCCTCCTTCCCCTATCGCCTGGGCCACAAGCTGCTGGCGTCCACGCTGACCGCCGGTTTCCTGCTGGCCGGCGTGAGCGCCTGGCAGCTGATCCGCGGCACGGCCACGCTCGGCACGCCCCTGGCGCTGCGCGCCGCCCTCGTCGCGGTGGCCGTGGCCATCCCCGCACAGATCCTGATGGGCGACATGCATGGCCTCAACACCTTGCAGCACCAGCCCGCCAAGATCGCCGCGATCGAAGGCATCTGGCACACCGAAAAGGGCGCGCCGCTCACGCTGTTCGGCTGGCCCAACGAGAAGGAGGGCCGCACCGATTACGCCGTGCAGATCCCCAAGGCCGCCAGCCTGATCCTGGCGCACGACAGCGAGGCCGAGCTCAAGGGCCTCGACGCATTCCAAGGCGCGCATCCGCCCGTCGCGCCCGTGTTCTGGAGCTTTCGGGTGATGGTGGGCATGGGCATGCTCATGCTGGCGGTGGCATGGTGGGGCGCTTTCGCGCTGTGGCGCCGCCGCAAGGAGGCCTCTGCCGTGGCTTCGCTCCCGCGCGCCCTGCTGTTCACCCTGGTGGCCATGACCTTCTCGGGCTGGGTGGCCACGCTGGCCGGCTGGTATGTGACCGAGATCGGACGCCAGCCCTACCTGGTGTACGGCCTGCTGCGCGCCGCCGACACGGTGGCGCAGCACCCACCCTCCACCGTGGCGATGTCGCTCGCCGCCTATCTGGCGGTGTATGCCACGCTGCTGGTGAGCTATGTCGCCGTCATCAAGTACATGGCCGAACACGCCGCCATGCCCACGCCGGCGGTCCGCCCGCCGGCGCCGCAAGCCGTTTGAGGTGCCCGCCATGGAAATGACCCTTGCCAATGTTCTGCCCCTCGCCTTCATGGCGGTCATGGGCCTGGCCCTGCTGGCGTACGTGGTGCTGGACGGCTACGACCTGGGGGTGGGCATGCTGCTGCCCTTCGCCACCGATGCCGAAAAAGACACCATGGTCTCCAGCATCGGACCGTTCTGGGATGCCAACGAAACCTGGCTGGTGCTGGGCGTTGGCGTGCTGCTGGTGTGCTTTCCGATGGCCCACGGCGTGGTGCTTTCAGCGCTCTATGCGCCGGCCACGGTGATGCTGCTGGGGCTCATCCTGCGCGGTGTGGCGTTCGACTTCCGGGTGAAGGCGCGCGATGCCCACAAGACCGCCTGGAACCGCACCTTCGCCGCCGGCTCGCTGGTGACCACGCTCGCGCAGGGCTGGATGCTGGGCGCCTATGTGACCGGCTTCGCAGGTGGCCTGTGGCCCACGCTGTTCGCCGCCGGCATTGCCGCCACGCTGCCCGCGGCTTACTGCATGCTGGGTGCCGGCTGGCTGCTCATGAAGACCGAAGGCGACCTGCAGCGCAAGGCGCTGGCGTGGGGCCGTGCCGTGCTGTGGCCCATGGCCCTGGCCCTCGCCGCCATTTCGCTGGCGACGCCCCTGGTCAGCCACACGGTGTTCGAGAAGTGGTTCGCGCTGCCCCAGCTCTTCGTGTTGCTGCCGATTCCCCTGGCCTGCGCCGCGGCGCTGTTCGCCATCCACCACGTGCTGCATACCCCGCGCATCGTGAACGCGGGCTACGGCTGGATCGTGTTCGTCGCCACCGTCGCGGTGTTTCTTCTCGCGTTCTTCGGCCTGGCATACAGCCTTTATCCCTACATCGTCATCGACCGCATCACGGTGTGGCAGGCGGCGAGCGCACCCGAGTCGCTTGTGGTCGTGGCGGTGGGCGTGGGCATCACCCTGCCAGCCATCGTCGCCTACACCATTTTCATGTACCGGGTGTTCTGGGGCAAGGCGAAAGCGCTGACGTACGGGCTTTGAGCGCGCTCGCCTGCGGCCCCGGCTTTCATTCGAAAAGGCAGCGGCGGCGTGTGCGCCTACATCGGGCAGGCCGATCTGGCAGGCAGTGGCAAGGACGATTGCATTACGATTCCTGCAACATGAGCAGCAGCGAAAAGCCCCCCGTACCCGGCCCGTGGCAAGCCTACGTGGCCGAAGGCGCCCCCAGCGAAGTGTCCGACCACAAGGACGACATCTTCTTTGCGGCCATCGAAACCACCCGCATGCCCATGCTGGTGACCGACCCCCGCCAGCCCGACAACCCCATCGTGTTCTGCAACCGGGCTTTCGTGGCGATGACGGGCTACTCCGTTCAGGAAATCATGGGGCACAACTGCCGATTTCTGCAGGGCCCGGCCACCGACCGCAACACCGTCGCCGCCATCCGCGAAGCCATCGAGCAACGGCGCGAGATTTCGCTGGAACTGCTGAACTACCGCAAGGACGGCTCCTCGTTCTGGAACGCCCTCTTCATCTCCCCGGTCTACAACAGCCGGCGCGAACTGGTTTATTTCTTCGCCTCGCAGCTGGACGTGAGCCGACGCCGCGATGCGGAGGAAGCCCTCTCGCAGGCGCAGAAGATGGAGGCCCTGGGCCAACTCACCGGCGGCATCTCCCACGACTTCAACAACCTGCTCCAGGTGATGTCCGGGCACCTGGACGTCATGCGCGTCAAGAACCGCAACAACCGCCTGGGGCCGCAGGACATCGACCGCTCCATCGACAGCATCCGCAGTGCGGTGTCCAAGGCATCCACGCTGACCCAGCAGTTGCTGGCCTTCTCGCGCAAGCAAAAGCTCAAAGGGCGGGTGGTCAATCTCAACAGCCTCGCCCGGGGAATGGCCACCCTGGCCGAGCGCACGCTGGGCGATGCGATCGAGATGGAATACGTGCTCGGCGAAGACCTGCCGAACTGCGAGCTGGACACGACGCAGCTCGAAGTGGCCGTGCTCAATCTGTTGCTGAACTCCCGCGACGCCATGCCCAACGGGGGCCGCATCCGCGTGGAAACGCAGGCCATCCACCTGGATGCGCAGGATGGCAACAACTTCTCCGGACTGCAGTCCGGCCGCTACGCCACCATCTCCGTGACGGACACCGGCGCCGGCATCCCGCCCGAAGTGGTGTCGCGCGTGATGGACCCCTTCTTCACCACCAAGGAAGAAGGCAAGGGCACGGGCCTGGGCCTGTCGATGGTGTACGGCTTCGCCAAGCAGTCGGGCGGTGCCGTCACCATCTACTCGGAAGTGGGCCTGGGCACCACGGTGCGCATGTATTTCCCTGCAGTGCACGGCCGTCCCCACCCCGACCTGGCCGAATCGCTGGTCCCGAAGAATCGCGGAGGCAATGAAACCATCCTCGTGGTGGACGATCGGGTCGAGGTGGCCGAACTGGCCCAGGCCATGCTGGAAGGCCTGGGCTACACGGTGCACACGGCGCACAGCGCACATGCCGCGCTGAAACTGGTGCGGGCGATGCCACAGGACGCACTGCCGGATCTGCTCTTCACCGACGTGGTCATGCCCGGGGGATTGAACGGCTACGAACTCGCGCGCGAGATGCGCAAGACCGTGGCGGGCATCCACATTCTGCTCACCACGGGGTTCGACCGCGACATGGGCAGCCTGGCCAATGTCGCGCCGACGGAGTTCGAGATCCTGAAAAAGCCCTACCGGCTGGCAGACCTGGCACGCAGCGTGCGCATGGTGCTGGACGGCGCCACCGGCACCCGGACCTGACCGCATGCACCCGGGCGCGCGATGCACTGAAATTTCGCGACGCCAGCAATCCAACGGCGACAGGCCTGCGTACAGGAAGCAGGCCGCACATTCCGATGCGGCACTCCAGGAGCCGCACATGCCGAAAAGCACCGCCAATGCCATTCGATGGGCCGAGCAGGGCATCGTGCCCGACCAGATGGTGCGCTACGGCATCCGCCGTCTTTTGAAAGAACGCCTGCAGGAAATGCGCAGCGGCGACGCCGCAGCCGCGGCAGAGCAGACGCAGGCGTTCGTGGACGCCATGCGCACGGCCGAACTGGCACCACTGCCCGACAAGGCCAACGAGCAGCATTACGAGGTGCCGGCCGAATTCTTCGGCGCGGTGCTCGGCCCGCATCGCAAGTACAGCAGCGGCTACTGGGGCGACGGAGCTGCCACCCTGGCGCAGGCAGAAGAAGCCGCGCTCCTTCGGACGTGCGAGCACGCCGGCATGGCCGACGGGCAGCGCATTCTGGAGCTGGGCTGCGGCTGGGGGTCCCTCACGCTGTGGATGGCTCAGCGCTATCCCGCCAGCCGCATCACCGCGGTCTCCAATTCGCACTCGCAGCGCGCCTACATCAACGCCGAGGCGGCCAGGCGCTGTCTGTCCAACGTGCAGGTGATCACCTGCGATTTCAACCGCTTCGACATTGCGGACCGCTTTGACCGCATCGTTTCGGTGGAGATGTTCGAGCACCTGCGCAACTGGCCGCAGGCCTTTGCCAACGTGTCGCGCTGGCTCGCACCCGGGGGCCGTTTCTTCATGCATGTGTTCGCGCACCGCGAGGCACCCTACCCGTTTGAGGAACGCGACGCGAGCGACTGGATGAGCAAGCATTTCTTCTCCGGTGGCATGATGCCCAGCGACGATCTGGCCCTGCACTGCCAGGACGATCTGCAGTTGCGGCGGCGCTGGCGTTGGGATGGCACGCACTACGAACGCACGGCCCGCGCCTGGCTGGACAACATGGATCTGCAACACGACGCGCTCATGCCACTGTTCCGCCGAACCTACGGAGAAGACGCCCCGGCATGGTGGAGCCGGTGGCGCCTGTTCTTCCTGTCGGTGGAAGAACTCTTCGGCTTTCACGGTGGGCAGCAATGGTGGGTGAGCCACTACCTGTTCGACCGTCGCAACTGATCGGATGGGCATGAACGCATCAGCCACCACCACCTGGGCCTTGTTCGGCCTCGCCTGGGCCCTGTCCGCGTCCGTTGCCACGTGGGTGGTGAGCCTTGCCCGCAAGGACGCCAGCCTGGCCGATCGGGCCTGGCCCATACTCATCGCCGGCTGCGGCGCCGTGTATGGGGCCTTGGCCCCGAGCCTTGGGGCCCGGGGCACCGCGTTGCTGCTGTTGTCGGGGATCTGGGGACTGCGGCTGTGCGTCTATATCACCGCACGCAATTGGGGGCACGGCGAAGACCACCGCTACCGCGCGATGCGCGAACGCAACCGCCCGAACTTCGCCTTCAAAAGCCTCTACCTCGTGTTCGGCCTGCAAGCCATGCTGGCCTGGATCGTCTCGGCGCCGTTGCTGGCAGGCCTGGCGGCATCGCCCCGCCCACTGGGCGCGATCGATGCGATCGGCATTGCCCTGGCCGGATTCGGCATCGTGTTCGAAGCGGTGGGCGATGCGCAGATGGCGCGCTTCAAATCCGATCCCGCCCATGCGGGGCAGGTCATGGACCGGGGACTGTGGCGGTTCACGCGCCACCCCAACTATTTCGGTGAGGCCTGCGTCTGGTGGGGCCTCTGGCTCGTGGCGCTCGCAGGTACGGGCTGGGCGGGCGTATGGACCATCGTGTCGCCCGCGCTCATGACGGTCCTGCTGCTGCGCGTGTCGGGCGTGGCACTGCTGGAAAAAGACATCGCCGAGCGTCGCCCGGCCTACCGCGAGTACATGCTGCGCACCAATGCCTTCATTCCGGGACCACCGCGCACCGGAGGCTCCCGATGACCGGCCGCCTGGCATCCCCCGGCCGGCAAACCGCCTGGTGCGTTGCCGCCGCCTTGCTGTGGACTGCTACGGCCATGCCTGCGGCCGCAGCGATGCCGGCGGCAAACGAGTGGAATTTCCAGGTGGCCCTGGATGGCACGCCGATCGGCGAACACCGCTTTCGACTGTCGGCGCCTGCGGCCCAGGAGCGCGTGCTGACCAGCGAAGCACGCTTTGCCGTCAAGCTGCTTGGCTTGGTCGTCTATCGCTACCGGCACGATGCCCGTGAACTCTGGCGCGATGGATGCCTTGAAGCCATCACCGCGGAGACGCAGGACGATGGCAAGGTCAACAAAGTGGACCTGCGCTTTCCCGCGCCGGGCAGCGCCACTCCGCCCGCCGAAGGCATGCCCGCGTGCACCTTGAGTTTTGCGTACTGGAACCCGGCCATCCTGAGCCAGACGCAGTTGCTCAATGCCCAGACGGGCAAGATCGATGCCGTGCAGGTGGTGCGGCAGGGCGAAGGCACCCTCGATGTGCGGGGCGAAACCGTGGCGGCAGTGCGCTGGCGAATCACCGGATTGCCGCAGCCCATCGACCTCTGGTATGCCGCCGACGGCGCGTGGATCGGCCTCGACTCCACCGTGGGCAGCGGCCGCCGGCTCAGCTACCGATTGAAATAACCGACTCTCAGGAGAAAACCCATGATGATCCGCCCCTTTGCCGTCGCCTATGCCTCCACGGCCCTGGTCTTCCTGGCGCTCGACGCCGTGTGGCTCTCCACCATGGCCGACCGCCTTTACCGCCCCGCCATCGGGCACCTCATGCAGGACAAGTTTTCGGTGGCGCCCGCGGCGTTGTTCTACCTGATCTACGTCGCCGGCGTGGTCGTGATGGCGGTGTTGCCTGCGGTGGAGCAGCGCAGCTGGACATCGGCCCTGGGCATGGGCGCCCTGCTGGGGTTGATCGCCTATGCCACCTACGACCTGACCAACCAGGCCACCTTGAAAGACTGGCCGTGGAGCGTGACGATCGCCGACATGTGCTGGGGCGCTTTCGTCACGGGCGCAGCCGCCACGGCAGCCTGCATGGCGACCCTGCGCTGGGGCGGCCCGCTGCGCTGATTGATGGCAGCCACGCGCCCTGGACAGGGCGCGATCCCGCTCACATGCCGACGAGCGCGCCGGCCCAGCGCGCGATGGCGCCATCGAAAACCACCCGACCTTCGATGCCCGCCAGGCAGATGCATTCGCCGCCCGGCTCCACCACCGGCTGATGGTGCACCTGCCCATCGGCGCCGTCGAAATCTCCCGGGCCGAACCGCGCGCGCCCATCGTGGAAGGCGCCATGCAACACCTGGGTCCATTCCACCTCGCTGTGCGTGTGCTGCGGCAAACGCTTGCCCGCACCGATCCGCAGGAGCAGCACGTTGGCCCGGGCATCGTCCGGCAGGATCACGCGGCTCCAGCGCACGCCGGGACCGAGCCAGCGCCAGGGCGAAACCTGGCAGGCATCAAGCGCATCGGGCCAGAAGGCCCCTTGCGGCCAGGATCCGGGGCGCGTCGATGGCCGGCGGCCAGCGCCATGACCAGGACGATGCGCTACGCCGTCGATCACCGCCAGGGTGCGCGCCAACGCATCGGGCTGCAACGTGGCCGGGGCGATGCCGTCCAGCATGGCACCGCCGACCATTTCGAGTGTGCACAAGCGCTCGCGGCAGTGCGCGCACATGGCCACATGCGCCTGGATCAGCAGCGAGGCGGCCGCGGGCAGGTGCCCGGCGGCCTGGGCCAGCAGCACGTCGTCGGCGGGATGGTGTTGGATCGTCATGGCTCAAGGTGGCCGAGCAAGCGGCGCAAATGGTTCATCGCCAGGCGGACCCGCGACTTCACGGTGCCCAGCGGAATGCCCAGATCCTGCGCGATCCGGGCGTGGGGATGCTCTTCGAAGAAAGACAGCTGCAGCACCTGCGCCTGGTCGGGCGACAACTGCTGCAGGGCACGCCTTACTTCGCTCTCTTGTTGGGCGGCGTAGCAATGTTCGTCGGGCGCAGGCGCCGTGTCGGGGATCTGTTCGCCCTGGCCCTCGTCCTGCTCTAGCGCCAGATTGGAGCGGCGCCGGAAATAATCCACCCGCAGGTTGCGCGCAATCGTGAAAACCCAGGTGGACACACCAGCGTGGGCCGGGTCGAACAGGTGCGCCTTGCGCCAGACGCTGACCAGCGCCTCCTGAGCGAGGTCTTCCGCCACGCTCTCCGGGGTTCCGAGGCGCATGAGGTAGGCCTTCACGCGCGGGGCGAAGTGCTTGAACAGCGCCGCGAACGCCTGCCGGTCGCCCTGGGACGCCACCGCCTGGACCAGGGCGCTCAACGCGTCTCCCGTCGGATGGGCTCCATGGGTGGGTGGCTGGGTCACGATCGACAAATAAGGAGGCCAGGATTTTCGAGGCCTGGAAGGCCGCTCTGCGGGCTGGCGGACGGTGGTCATGCTGCTCATACGCAACACCCGGCGGATTAGATCACGTCCATCTGGTGGAATCCAAACGCGCAGCCACTGCGTATACCCACACAATACTCCGCGAGGAGACTTCGAGGATGGACGCAATGACAATCCATGCGGCGCACGCGCCCGCATCGCCTGCCAAGGCCGCCCCGCCGGGACGGCCGCTGGATGTGGCCGTGATCGGCAGCGGCATTTCCGGCCTGTCGGCCGCGTGGCTGCTCGCCCAACGCCACCAGGTCACGCTGTTCGAGGCCGACCGCCGGCCCGGCGGCCACAGCCACACCGTGCACGTGCCCGGGCCGGGGGGCGAGATCGCCGTGGACACCGGGTTCATCGTCTACAACGAATCGGCCTATCCCAACCTGACGGCGCTGTTCGCGCACCTGCAGGTGGCCACGCTGGCCACCGACATGTCCTTCGGCGTGAGCCTGGATGGAGGCGCACTCGAGTACAGCGGCACGGGCTTTGGCGGCGTGTTCGCCCAGCGCAGCAATCTGCTGAGCCCGCGCTTCTGGTCGATGCTGCGCGATCTGGTGCGCTTTTACCGCCGGGCGCCCGCCGATGTCCGCCGACTGGGCGACCTCTCGCTCGATGCCTACCTCGACCAGCATGGCTATGGCCGGGCGTTCCGCGAGGATCACCTCTATCCCATGGCCGCCGCCATCTGGTCCACGCCCGCCGCGCGCATCGGCGAGTACCCCGTCCAGGCGTTCGTGCGGTTTTGCGAAAACCACCACCTGCTGAACCTCGGGCACCGCCCGGCCTGGCGCACCGTGCAAGGCGGCAGCCAGCGCTACGTGCAGAAGATCACGGAGGTTCTCGGCCAGGGACTGCGCCTGGACAGCGCGGCCATCGAAGTGCGACGCACCGCCGAGGGCGCCTACGTGCGCACGGGCGATGCGCAGGAATCGCGGCGCTTCGACCAGGTGGTCATCGCCACCCATGCCGACCAGGCCCTGCGCCTGCTGCCGGATGCGAGCCAGGCAGAGACCGACCTGCTCGGTGCTTTCGGCTACAGCCGCAACCGGGCCGTGCTGCACAACGACCCGGCCCTGATGCCCCGGCGCCGCGCGGTGTGGTCCAGCTGGAACTACGCTGCCGAGCGCGAACGCAGCGAGGCCCTGAGCGTGACCTACTGGATGAACCGCCTGCAGCACATTCCGGACGCCACCCCGCTGTTCCTCACCCTCAACCCGACGCAGGAGCCGCACCCCCGCCACCTGCTGCACACGCAGACCTACGAGCACCCGATCTTCAACGGCGCCGCCATGCAGGCCCAGCGATCGCTCTGGTCGCTGCAGGGCCAGCGACGCACCTGGTTCTGCGGCGCCTACTTCGGCTCCGGCTTTCACGAAGACGGGCTGCAGGCCGGCCTCGCCGTGGCGGAGGCCCTGGGCGGCGTGCGCCGGCCCTGGAGCGTTGACAACGAATCCGGCCGCATCCACCTGTCCGCAGTCTCTGCAGGAACTGCAGCCCACCCAGGGGCCGAGCGGTGACCGGCCAGTCCGCGCTCTATACCGGCCGCGTGATGCACCAGCGGCTCAGCCCGGCGCGGCACCGGCTGCAGTACCGCGTCTTTTCGCTGCTGATCGATCTGGACGAACTGGCAGGGCTCGACCGCCGCCTGCGGTTGTTCTCCGTCAACCGCTTCAACCTGTTCAGCCTGCACGAGAAAGACTACGGCGGCACCGAGGGCCTGCCGATGCGCCAGCATGTGGAGCAGCAACTGGCCCGGGCGGGGCTGGCGCCCGGCGGCCGCATCCAGCTGCTGACCATGCCGCGCATCCTGGGCTACGCCTTCAACCCGCTGACCGTGTACTTCTGCCACCGGCCCGACGGCGCGCTCCAGGCCCTGCTCTACGAGGTGAACAACACCTTCGGCGAGCGCCACAGCTACCTGATTGCCGTCCCCGAAGCCGAGCAGCACGCCACCCGCATCCGGCAGTCGTGCGACAAGGAATTCCATGTGTCGCCCTTTCTGGGGCTGTCGATGCGCTATGCCTTCGACATCTCCCTGCCCGCGGCGCAGCGCGACCACCTGGGCGTGGGCATCACGGCCAGCGATGCGAACGGACCCGTGCTGGTCGCGCGCTTCCATGCGCGCCGCCGGCCGCTCGACGACCGCGCCCTCGCCCGCACCTTCCTCACCCACCCGCTGCTCACGCTGAAAGTGATGGGCGCCATCCACTGGGAAGCATTGAAGCTCTGGATCAAAAGGGTGCCGCTGCACACCAAGCCGCCCGCGCCGGCCCTGCCCGTGACCATCATCAAAACCACAGACCTATGACCCTCCCCACCCCCTCCACCGGACTTCCGACGGACGGCACGCATGCGGTCGCGTCGATGCCCCGCCGGGCCACCTGGCGGTCGCGGCCCCTGCAGCGCGTGCTGCGCCGCCTGCTGACCAACGTGCGCTGCGGCACCCTGACCGTGGAGCTGCCCGGCGGTGAACGCGCCGAGGGCCGCGGCACCGAGCCCGGGCCCCACGGCACCCTCGTGCTGCACCGCTGGCGCCCGCTGTGGCGCCTGGCCGTGGGCGGCGACCTGGGCCTGGCGGAGAGCTACCGTCAGGGTGAATGGTCCAGCCCCGACCTGGCCGCCCTGCTGGAGCTGGGCGTGCGCAACGAGGCCGGCTGGGGCCGCGCGCTGCAGGCCAGCCTGCCGGCGCGGCTGCTGGCGCGGCTGTTCCACCTGCGCCGCGCCAACACCCGCCGGGGCAGCCGCCAGAACATCTCGTTCCATTACGACATGGGCAACGATTTCTATGCCCAGTGGCTGGACCCGGACATGCTCTATTCCAGCGCCATCTACGCCACGGGCCAGGAATCGCTGGAGCAGGCGCAGCAGGCCAAGCTGGCCCGCATCGCCACCCTGCTGGCGCCCCGGGCCGGCGAACGCGTGCTGGAGATCGGCTGCGGCTGGGGCGCCCTGGCCATTGCCCTGGCCCGCGACACCGGCGCATCGGTGACCGGCCTCACCCTGTCGTCCGAGCAGTTGCGCCACGCCCGCCAGCGCGTGCATGACGAGGCGCTCACCGAGCACATCGATTTGCGGCTGCAGGACTACCGCGACGTCGAAGGCCAGTTCGACCACATCGTCTCCATCGAAATGCTGGAGGCCGTGGGCGAGCGCTACTGGCCTGCCTATTTCGAAACGCTCAAAGAGCGGCTGCGCCCCGGCGGCCGGGCCGTGGTGCAGGTCATCACCATCGCGGACGCGCAGTTCGAACAGTACCGCAGCACCACCGACTTCATCCAGCGCTACATCTTTCCGGGCGGCATGCTGCCCTCGCCCTCCCGGCTGCGGCAAGCGCTGGCGAACGCGGGCCTGGCACTGCAGGCCGCGGAAACCTTCGGCCCCAGCTATGCGACCACCCTGGCCGAATGGCGCCACCGCTTCCTGAGCGCCTGGCCCACGATCGAGCCGCTGGGCTTCGATGCGCCGTTCCGGCGGCTGTGGGAGTACTACCTGTGCTATTGCGAAGCCGGCTTCAGCACCGGCCGGGTGGACGTGGGCCTGTACACCATCGTCCATGCGCCGCCGGGCGCCCCGGACACGCCTGGCGCATCGCACCGCCCCGGGTAAACCGCATGCGCCCAGCGCCCCACACGGCGGGGTGCGTGCCAGAATCTCGCCATGCTTGCCCACACGGCTTATTCGGCCCATGCCGCCCTCGTTCCGCGCCGCTCCGACGACACCACGATGGGAACGCTCTACCGCGCCGCGATCGGCCCGGTCAATGCCGACTACTACCTGCCCGCCTTCGAGCGGCTGGACACCGCGGGCCGCCCGCTGCCGCGCTGGAACTGGGCCGCGGCCCTGTGCACGCTGAACTGGCTGGTGTTCCGCCAGCTCTGGGGGGCCGCCCTCGTCTATGTGGCCGCCCTCGAAGGCGTGGCATTGCTGGTGTTCGCGCTGGGCCAGTACGTGGCGCAGTGGCCGCTGCCGGTGCTGTCGGGCGTGCTGCTCGCGCTTTTGCTGGCCGCCACCGTGGTGCCGGGGCTGTACGGCGACGCCATCTTTCATGCCGAGGTGCGCAAGCGCATCACCAAGGCGCTCTCGGCCTCGGCCACCTTGCCCCAGGCGGGCGAATGGCTCGCCCGCCGCGCGGCGACCCGGCGCCGGCTGGGGTGGATCGCCGCGGCCAACGTGGCGCTGGCGGTGGCCGCGCTGGCGCTGTACCTGCTGCTGCCTGCCGGGGCTTCTTTGGCAGGCCCCGCCTCCGGTACCCCCCCTGCGGCAGCGCCCACGCCCGCCGCATCGGCCGCGCCAGCGACCGCCCCCGGAATGGCACCTGCCGCCAGGCCAGCGGCATCGAACGGGGCCAGCGGTGCCGTGCAGGCCGAAGCGCCGGCCACCGCCCCGCTCCCTGGCCCCGCTCCCACCGCAGCCGGGACCAGTGCGCCCGCCGCGCCCGTCCCTGCGGCTTCGCTGCCGGCGAAAGCACCAGCCACGCAAGCCACTCCGCGCGCGCCAGCGGCCTCCTCCGCAGCAGCCCCGGCCATAGCGGCTCCGGCATCCGCCGTCGCCTCCCAGGTCTCGGCAGAACCCACGCGGGCCACGGCGCTCAGCGCGTCCTCTCCCGCGCAGCCGCCCGCCGCCCGGCCCGCTCCATCCACGGCCTCCGTACCGGCCACTGTGCCAGCGCAGGCGGTAGCCGCGCCGGCACCAGCGTCGGCCCCGGCCACGGCGGCCTCGAAAGCCGCACCCGCCAGCCGTGCGGCTGCCGAACCGGCTAGACCGCGCGCCTCCGCGCCCAAGCCCGCCGCGGCTCGGACGGCGACGGCCTCGGACAAAACCTCCACCCCAGCTGCGAGCGCATCCAGCGCGACCGCCGCGCCCGACCGCCGCCTGTACATCAACGTCGGCCTTTTTGCCGAACCCGCCAATGCGCGCCGCGCCCATGCCCGGCTGCGGGAGGCCGGGTTGCCAGCCACGTCACAGCCCGTCACCACCTCGGGCGGGCAGAAGCTGCTGCGCGTGCGGGTGGGGCCGTTCGCCTCCGCGTCGCAAGCCAACGCGGCGGCGGCCAAGGTGCGCGACCTGGGCCTGGATGCTTCCGCGGCGGCGCTCCCTGCGCCGGCGCGGAATTGACCCTTCGGCCCCCCTGGCCGCGGGGACGGCGCGGGGACCGCTGCCGCGTTACCACTGGTGACCCTGCCGCCAGCACCCTGCGCTAAGGTGTGCTCCTTTCATTCACCAACGACATCGCTTTCCACCATGTCCCAACGCTCCCTGACGGCCTTCGCCCTCATCGCCGCCGCCCTGCTGGCCGCCGGCTGCACCACCAACGCCCCCTGGGGCAGCGCCACGCCAGGCACCGCCAGCAGCACGGGCGCGCCCGCGGGCGGCATCTGCAGCGGCCCGCCCGCACAGGTGGTGGTGGGCCAGAACAGCACGGCCAAGGTGGTGGAAGACGCCCGGGTGCGCTCGGGCGCGCAGATGGCCCGCGTGCTGCGCCCCGACCAGATCGTGACCAAGGAATTCGACGCCACCCGCCTGAACCTGCAGGTGGACGCCAACGGCCGCATCGTCGCGGCGCGCTGCGGCTGACGACCGGCACCCGGTCGGCTCGGCCGGTGGTGGCTGGCGGTCCAGGCGCCGGAGCGCTCGCCCGTCAGTCGGCCAGAAAGAGCGCCTGCAGGTCGCTCAGGAAATCGAAGCCCCGCTCGGTGGGGCGCACGCGCGCCATGTCGCGCTCGATCAGGCCCTTGCGCTCGGCCTCGTCCAGCGCCTTGGCAATCGCGGTCAACGGCAGGCCCGTGCGCGCCATGAAGTCCTGCAGCGCAAACCCCTCGCGCAGGCGCAGCGCGTTGAGCATGTATTCGAACGGCAGGTCCGCCCGGCGCACCTCGTCGTCCTGCGCCACCGCATGGCCTGCCAGCGCGTGGTCCATGTACCGCCCCGGGTCCCGAAATCGCACCTGCCGCACCACGCGGTGCGCAAAGCTGATCTTGCTGTGCGCACCCGCGCCGATGCCCAGGTAGTCGCCGAACTGCCAGTAGTTGGTGTTGTGGAAGCAGCCGTGGCCATCGCGCGCATAGGCCGAGATTTCATAGCGCTGCAGCCCGGCCTGCGCCGTCATCTCGGTGATGCGGTCCAGCATGGCGTAGGCCTGGTCATCCTCAGGCACCACGGGCGGAAACTTGGCGAACACCGTGTTGGGCTCGATGGTCAGGTGGTAGATCGAGATGTGCGGCGGCCCCAGCGCCAACGCGGTGCGCATGTCCTGCTCCAGATCGGCGAGCGTCTGGCCCGGCAGGGCGTACATGATGTCGAGATTGAAGGTCTCGAACGACTGCGCCGCCTCTTCCACCGCAGCCATGGCCTGGGCACCGTCGTGCACCCGCCCCAGCGCCTTCAGGAAACGGTCGTCGAAGCTCTGCACGCCGATCGACAGCCGCGTCACGCCGGCCGCGCGGTACGCCCGAAAGCGGTCTTTCTCGAACGTGCCGGGATTGGCCTCCATCGTGATCTCGCAGTCCGCCTCCAGGCGCAGCCGCGCGCGCAGGCCGCCGATCAACTGGTCGATGGCGGCGGGCGAGAACAGGCTGGGCGTGCCACCGCCAATGAAGATGCTGTGCACCGTCCGGCCCCAGATCAGCGGCAGTGCCGCCTCCAGGTCGGCCATCAAGGCGTCCAGGTAGCGCTGCTCGGGCAGGGCCTGCGCAACGCCACCCTCGCGGTACTCGTGCGAGTTGAAATCGCAGTAGGGGCACTTTTTCAGGCACCAGGGCAGGTGCACATACAGCGACAGCGGCGGCAGGCTGCCCAGCTGCAGCACGCCCGGCCGCATGGAATGCTGCACGTCGCGCACGGGCGCCGGCGCGGCCTCGGCCGAGGCCTCGGGAACGATGGGAATGGAAAGGGACACGGCCAGGAATCTCCGAAAGGCGCCTGCGCCTCAGAACCAGCGCTCGCGCATCAGCGCCAGCATCTGCTGTGCCGACCGGCCCCGGTGGCTGTGGGCATTCTTCACCTCCGTCGGCAGCTCGGCGAAGGTCTTGCCGAACTCGGGCACGACCATGATCGGATCGAATCCGAAGCCCTGGCTGCCACGCGGCTCGCGCGCGATCTCGCCCACGACCCGGCCCACGGCGATGAGCGGCTCCGGGTCCTCGGGCGTGCGCACCGCCACCAGGGTGCTCACCATCGCCGCGCGGCGCTGGTCGATGCCCTGCATCTGCTCCAGCAGCGCGCGCACGTTGTTCGCGTCGCCCTTGTCGTAGCCGAAACGGGTCGCGTAATACGCCGTGTCCACGCCCGGCAATCCACCGAAGGCATCGACGCACAGGCCGGCGTCATCGGCCAGCGCCGGCAGTCCGGTGTGCTGGGCGGCAAAGCGCGCCTTGGCCAGCGCGTTCTCCACGAAGGTCCGAAAGGGCTCGGCCGCCTCGCCGACGCCCAGGTCCGCCTGGCGCACGAGCACCACGCCGAGCGGCGCCAGCAGCGTCTGCAGTTCGGCCAGCTTGCCCTGGTTGTTGGATGCGAGTACGAGTTTCATTGTCAAAATGGCTTCCAGCACATATTTATCTAGGGCATACCGCTACAAATTTAATAGCAAATGCGATTTCCATCGGTGCAACGGGGCTGGCCAGGGACAGCCAAGCCCGCATTCGCTATCGCTATCCGTTGCGCAGCGCCTGCTGCTGCAGCGCCACCAGTTCGGCCACGCCCTTTTCGGCCAGCGACAGCAGGCGGTCCATCTCCTGGCGGGTGAACGCCACGCCTTCGGCCGTGCCCTGCACCTCCACGAAGTGGCCGGCGCCGGTCATCACCACATTCATGTCGGTGTCGCAGGCCACGTCTTCCACGTACTCCAGATCGAGCAGCGGCGTGCCTTCCACGATGCCGACCGAGATGGCTGCCAGCGGGGCCGTGATGGGCGATTCGGCCAGCTTGCCGCGCGCGATCAGATGGGCCACCGCATCCTGCGCCGCAACCCAGGCACCCGTGATGGCCGCCGTGCGCGTGCCGCCGTCGGCCTGGATGACGTCGCAGTCCAGTTGCAGGGTGCGCTCGCCCAGGCGCTGGAGATCGAACACGGCCCGCAGGCTGCGGCCGATCAGGCGCTGGATCTCCTGCGTGCGGCCATTCTGCTTGCCGCGGGCCGCCTCGCGGTCGCTGCGGGTGTGGGTGGACCGGGGCAGCATGCCGTACTCGGCCGTCACCCAGCCCTCGCCGCTGCCGCGCTTGTGGGGCGGCACGCGCTCTTCCACCGACGCGGTGCACAGCACCTTGGTGTTGCCGAACTCGATGAGCACCGAGCCTTCGGCGTGCATGGTGTAGCGGCGGGTGATGCGCACCGGGCGCAACTGGTCGGCGGCACGGCCGCCCGGGCGGGTGAAAGAGGTCATGGAATGGGGTCCGGTAGGAAACGAAAACAGGACGGCGAAAACAGAACGGTCACCCGGCAGGCGCCGCTTCAGGCCAAGCGCCGGGCGGAGCGAGCGTTCAGGCCTTGCGTGCGGCCGAACGGCGGATGGCCTCGTTGATCTCGGCAATGGAGCGTTCGATGGCCTCGTCGTCCAGGTCATCGTCCACCATGTCGAGCGGCCCGGCTTGGATCGTGGAGGAAAACCCGTCGTCGCTGATGCTGTCGGTCGAAATGCCCTGGGTGGATTCGAACGCATCGGGCGTTTCCCACTCCAGCGCCACCACGGTCACGTTGTCGCTGGTGTCGCCGGCCTTGCGCAGCGCGTCTTCGACCAGGTCGGGCACCGACTGCGAGACCGGCAGGCGGCTCAGCTGGCGGGCGATGGTCTCGTCGTCCAGTGTGCCCCACAGGCCGTCGGAGCACAGCAGGATGCGGTCGCCCTGCTCCAGGGCCACCGGGCCGGTGATGTCATAGATGGGCTTGGTCGGCGATCCCAGGCAGGTGAACAGCACATTGCGGTTCACCCGTTCGATGCCCTGCAGCGGCATGTTGCGCAGCTCCAGGTACGAGTGGTCGCGTGTGCGCGTGAACAGCTCGCCCCCGCGCACCATGTACAGGCGCGAGTCGCCGCAGTGGATCCAGCTGGCGGACCCTTCCTGCACCACCGCCACGACCAGCGTGGTGCGGGGCGTGTCCAGCATGCCGCGGTCGGCCGCGTAGCGAAGGATCTGGTGGTGTGCGGCCAGCAGCGCGTCGGCCAGAAATCCGTGCACGTCTTCCAGCGTGGGCTTGGCGTGCCGCTGGAACGCGGCGGACACCGTCTGCAGCGCCAGTTGCGCCGCCACCTCGCCCTCCGGGTGGCCGCCCATGCCGTCCGCCAGCACGAACAGGCTGGACTCCCGCGTGTAGCAGTAGCCCATGCGGTCTTCATTGGTTTCGCGGCCGCCCCGACGGCTGACCTGGAAGACGGAGAATTTCATTTCGGCTTCGCCCCCATTCGCGTGGCCTCGCCCACCTTCTGCACATTCTTCTTGGTATCGGACACCAGCGTATCGAGCTGCAGGCGCATCTTCTCGCCCACGGACAGCTTGGTGTAGCGCCGCTCGCCCTCGCGGCTCAGTTCCTTTTGCAAGGCGAACACCGACTGGGGCCGCGACAGCGGGTCGAGCGCCATGCACCATTCGACCACCTCGATCAGGTTGTCGGAGTAAACGCCGCGCAGCTTGGTCAGCGCCAGCGACAGGCGGTCCTTGTCGGAGCGCTGCGGCGCCTCGTTGGGCGGGAATCCCTGCATGCAGGCGTAGATGCAGGCGCCGATCGCGTAGATGTCGGTCCAGGGGCCCATCGACGAATCGCGGCGGTACATCTCGGGCGCCGCGAAGCCGGGCGTGTACATCGGGCGGATGAAGTTGCCCTCTTTCGAGAGCACCTCGCGCGCCGCGCCGAAGTCGATCATCACCGCCTTGTTGTCGTCGGTGATGAAGATGTTGGCCGGCTTGATGTCGAGGTGCAGCATCTTGTGCTGGTGCACGATGCGCAGGCCGCGCAACACCTCGTCGAACAGCGAGCGGATCGTGGACTCGCGGAACACTTTCTGCGTCTTGAGGTCGCGCGCGGTGATGATGAAGTCCTGCAGGGTGGCCCCTTCCAGGTAGTTCATCACCATGTAGACGGTTTCGTTTTCCCGGAAGAAATTGAGCACGCTCACCACCGAGGCGTGCGAGATCTGCGCCAGGGCCCGGCCTTCCTCGAAGAAACTCTTGAGGCCCAGGCGGTACAGCGACAGCTTTTCGGGAGGCACCTTGGGCAGCAACTCGCCCGGGCCGCGGGTGGCCAGGGAAGACGGCAGATATTCCTTGATGGCGACCTGCTGGCCGTCCGGGTCGATGGCCAGATACACCACGCCGAAGCCGCCGGAGGAGAGCCGGCGCACCACGCGGTAGCCACCAATCGTGGTGTCGGGCGGCAGGGGGGCCGGCTTGATTTTTGACATATTTTGCGAAGAAACCTCGGGCACGAATCGGAACCCGGATAATCGCCGGATCGCAAGCAACCACCGAAAAGTCCAATGGCAGTTTACAGCATGACCGGATACGCCAGCGCACAGCAAAGTGCATCCGCGGGAGGGGGCGAAACCGATGGCCGCACCCGCCGCCTGGGGCTGGAGATCCGGTCCGTCAACAGCCGTTTCCTGGATCTGTCGTTCCGCTTGCCCGACGAGTTGCGCGCCCAGGAACCGGTGCTGCGCAGCCTGCTCACCGCCCGCCTCAAGCGGGGCAAGGTCGAAGTCCGCGCCTCCATCGAGAACGAAGACACCACCGCCCTGCCCGACCCGGCACCCCGCCTGCTGCAACGGCTGAACTCCGCGCAGGACGCCGTGCGCGCCTGGCTGCCCGACGCGGCCCCCTTGAGCGTCGCCGACGCCCTGCGCCTGTGCGCGAATGCCGGCTCCGTCCAGGACGACTGGAGCGATGCCGTCCCGGCCCTGGCCGAGAAAGCACTGAAAGATCTCCTCCAAGCCCGTGAACGCGAAGGCAAGCGCCTGTCGGCCATGCTGCAGGACCGGCTCGAACAACTGCGCGCCCTGGCCCACCAGGCCACGCCGCTGGTTCCCAAGCTGGTGGAGCAGCAGCGCCAGCGCTTCATGGAACGCTGGAAGGAGGCCATGGCCCTGGCCGACAACGCCACGCTGCCCGAAGCCGCTCAGGACCGCGCCCTGACCGAGGCCACCGCCTTCGCCATCCGCATCGACGTCGCGGAAGAGATCACCCGGCTGGATTCGCACCTGGACGAGATCGAACGCCTGCTCAAGAAAGGCGGTGAAGTGGGCAAACGCCTGGACTTTCTCATCCAGGAACTGCACCGCGAAGCCAACACGCTCGGCTCCAAATCTGCCGCCATGGAACTCACGCGCATCAGCGTGGACATGAAGGTCCTGATCGAGCAGATGCGCGAGCAGGTCCAGAACATCGAGTGAGTGATAATCCTTTTTTGATAGCAGCCAGTACCTATCCCGCATGGACTACCCTGGAAATCTATTCGTAGTGGCAGCGCCCAGCGGCGCGGGCAAATCGAGCCTGGTCAAGGCGTTGCTGGAGCTGGACTCCCATGTGCAGCCCTCGGTCTCGCACACCACTCGGGCACCACGCGGGCAGGAAAAGCACGGCCGCGAATACTTCTTCACCTCGGAGCAGGAATTCGACGCCATGGTCGCCTCGGACGGCTTCGTGGAGTGGGCCCACGTGCACGGCCGCCGCTATGGCACATCCCGCAAGGCCATCGAGGAGCGCATCGCGCAAGGCGCCGATGTGGTCCTGGAAATCGACTTCCAGGGCGCCATCCAAGTCAAGCAGGCCTTTGCGAATGCCGTCCTCATCTTTATCCTCCCCCCCAGTTGGGAAGAACTGAGATCCCGCCTGGAACGCCGCGGCGAAGACGCCCCGGACGTGATCGAGGTCCGGCTGAAGAATGCCGCCCAGGAAATGGAACAGGCCTACAAATTCGACTTCGTTATAATCAACGAACTCTTTGAGCGTGCGCTTTTCGACCTGAAAACCATCGTCCACGCTCAGCGGCTGAAGTATGCGGCGCAACGCCGTGCACGGGCCGATACGTTCGAATCCCTCAATATCACCTGATCCTTCTGGAGAAGACGCATGGCCCGCATTACCGTTGAAGACTGCCTCGAGCACATCCCCAACCGCTTTCAACTCGTGCTGGCAGCCACGTACCGCGCCCGCATGCTGAGCCAAGGCCATGCCCCCAAGATCGAAAGCCGCAACAAGCCTGCGGTGACCGCCTTGCGCGAAATCGCCGAAGGCAAGGTCGGTCTGGAGATGCTGAAGAAGGTCCCGGGCTGACGCGCCCAGTTCTGCTGCTGCAGCCCAATAGCACCGCTTTGCGGTGCTTTTTTTTGGCCAAAACCCCCGATCTCCCCAGCAAGCTACATTAAAGGGATGAATGCGGTCTTGAATAAACCATCTGCCCAAGACCCGCGCCCCGGCGAAAGCGGGGCGGCGGGAGGCACGTCCGCAGCAGCCGCCAACGCAGCAGCGGCCAGTTTTGCGGCCCTCACCGAGAACCTCGGTTACCTCGACGCAGCCAGCATCGAACAGGTTCGGCAGGCCTACCGCTTTGCCGACGAAGCCCACCTGGGGCAGTTGCGCAACAGTGGCGAGCCCTACATCACCCACCCCATCGCAGTGGCGGCCCAGTGCGCCACCTGGAAGCTGGATGGCCAGGCGCTGATGGCGGCACTGCTGCACGACGCCATGGAAGATTGCGGCGTCACCAAGTCCGATCTCATCGATCGCTTCGGCCTGCCGGTGGCCGAATTGGTGGATGGCCTCACCAAGCTCGACAAGCTTCAGTTCAACACCCGCGAAGAGAACCAGGCCGAGTCCTTCCGCAAGATGCTGTTGGCAATGGCCCGCGATGTACGGGTCATTCTGATCAAGCTGGCCGACCGCACGCACAACATGCGCACGCTCTCGGACATGCCGCGCAGCAAATGGGGCCGCATTTCTTCCGAAACCCTCGAGATCTATGCCCCTATCGCCCACCGGCTTGGGCTGAACCAGACCTACCGGGAGCTGCAGGATCTGTCATTCCGGCATCTCCACCCCTGGCGCTACGCGACCCTGTCCAAGGCAGTGAATAAATCACGCAACCGGCGGCGCGATATCGTGCAGCGGGTTCAAACCGAGGTCGACACCGCGTTTTCGAAGCTGGGCATGAAAGCCCGCCTCGCAGGCCGCGAGAAAACACTCTATGCCATCTACCAGAAGATGGACACCAAGCACCTGAGCTTTGCCCAGGTCACGGACATCTACGGCTTTCGGGTGATCGTGCCGACCGTGGTCGATTGCTACACGGCACTGGGCGTGCTGCATCAGATGTACAAGCCTGTTCCTGGGCGGTTCAAGGACCACATCGCCATCGCCAAGCTCAACGGCTACCAATCGCTGCACACCACCTTGGTCGGACCTTCCGGAGTCAACATCGAATTCCAGATGCGCACCGAGGAAATGCACGTGGTGGCGGAAGCCGGCGTGGCCGCCCATTGGCTGTACAAAGCACAGGACGCCGACGGATCGGCCGCGGAGCGCCTTGGCACCAAGTGGCTCCAGTCACTGCTCGACATTCAGAACGAAACGCGGGATGCCGCGGAGTTCTGGGACCATGTGAAGGTCGACCTGTTCCCCGATGCGGTCTATGTCTTCACCCCCAAGAGCCAGATCATGGCACTGCCACGGGGCGCCACGGTGGTCGATTTCGCCTATGCCATCCACAGCAATGTGGGTGACCGCACCACGGCCGCCAAGATCAACAACGAGCAGGTCCCCTTGCGGACCGAGCTCAAGAACGGCGATGTGGTGGAGATCATCACAGCGCCGGTGTCCACACCCAATCCCGCCTGGCTGGGCTTCGTGCGCACGGGTCGCGCACGCTCGAAGATTCGCCACTACCTCAAAACGCTGGCCCATACTGAATCAGCGGGACTGGGAGAGAAGCTGCTGACCCAGGCCCTGAGGGCCGAAGGGCTGGAACGCCTGCCGACCGAGTCGGAGAACCAGGCACTGTGGGACAAGCTGCTCCGCTTCACAGGCAATCGAACACGCAATGAACTCATGACCGACATCGGTCTGGGCAAACGCATCGCGGGCATCGTGGCGAAACGACTCATGGTGCTGATGACGGAGCATGGACACCGACCCGATGCCCTGTTGCTGACCCGTGAAAGGTATTCATCCCACGAAACCCTGTCGCAAGGTGGCGTGACTTTGGACGGCAGCGAGAACGCATCCGTTCAATACGCGAATTGCTGCCGCCCGGTACCGGGAGACCCCATCGTCGGCTACCTGGGGCGCGGTGAAGGGCTGGTGGTTCATAACGCCCAATGCAGCGTGGCGAAAAAGCTTCAGCACAAGGACAGCGAGCGCTTTATCGCGGTGGACTGGGCCGATGAGCCCACGCGCATGTTCGAAACCGGCATCGTTGTGACCGTGGCCAACGGCAAGGGCGTCTTGGCACGCATCGCCGCCGAACTGGCGAGCTCCGAAGCGGACATCGTTCACGTCGACATGGACGATGAAGCCGCCATGGACACGACCGATTTGCGTTTTGTCATCGCTGCACGAGACCAGTCACACGTCGAGGCCTCCTTGCGCAATTTGCGCCGAACGCCCGCAGTGCTTCGCGCCTTCCGCGTGCTGCCCCAGGGGTGAGGCAGGCACCTTGCTCCCTATGCCACCGGTTGGGGATAGCGGACGTCCAAAACCTCCAGCGTCCGCGTGCCACCTGGCGTGGCCAACTGAACCTGATCCCCTTCGCGGGCCTTCAGTAAGGCCCGAGCCACCGGCGACACCCAACTGACTTGCGCCAGGCCCGTCTCGACTTCGTCGATTCCCAGGATCGTGATGGTGCGCTCGACGCCTTCATCGTCCGCATAGTGGACCGTGGCACCAAAGAACACCTGATCACTTCCGGCGTGGATGGCGGGATCGACCACCTCGGCAATTTCGAGTCGTTTGGTCAGGAACCGAATCCTGCGATCAATTTCGCGCAGGCGTTTCTTGCCGTACAGGTAGTCCCCGTTCTCCGAACGGTCCCCATTGCTTGCAGCCCAATGAACCACTTCAACGATCTTGGGCCGCTCGTTGTCGATGAGATCCAGTAGTTCATCGCGCAGCCTGGCGTAACCGGAAGGGGTGATGTAGTTCTTGCTACCCGCAGGAAGGGGTGCAGGGGAAAAATCTTCGTCATCGGACTGATCCGATTCTTTGGTGAATGCCTTGCTCATGGGTGCATTTTGATGCAGAGAGCATTCGAATCCCCAACGGAAAAAGCCCTAGAACATCACTGTTCTAGGGCTTACCGTTTGGTGCGGCTGGCAGGAATCGAACCCACGACCCCTTGGTTCGTAGCCAAGTACTCTATCCAGCTGAGCTACAGCCGCTAAGCTTTGAATTATAGCATGTTTTCAACGCCATCATTCATTTCTTGTTTTGATTTTTACACGAACTCTGTGACGAACTTCGCAATCAAGCAAGACTTAAATTCTAACCCATCTTTTGATAGCTGCTTGGCTTCGTTTGCAGAAAACGCAGACATCTCAACTCTCATGTCCACGCAATGCGCCTGAACAGGCACGCGAGGAATGGCCATGAACAGCAATCAAGCCCGTTGAACTGGTAGGGCGTGAGGGACTTGAACCCGCGACCAAAGGATTATGAGTCCTCTGCTCTAACCAACTGAGCTAACGCCCCCCGCGCCAATTGTATGTGCTTACTTGCGGTAACTCAGCGCGTTGGAAACCAGCTTGGACGTGATGTCCACGATCTGGATCATCCTGTCGTACGGCATTCGGGTGGGCCCGATGACCCCCAGTGTGCCTACGACTTGCCCGTCTATTTCATATGGAGAGGTGACTACCGAAAGCTCCTCAAAAGGGACGATCTGGCTCTCTCCCCCAATGAAGATGCGTACGCCATCTGCACGGTTGGAAACATCGAGCAAACGCAGGATCTGCGTCTTCTGTTCGAACAGGTCGAAAGCACGCCGCAGGTTGCCCATGTCGTTGGAAAAATCACTCACTGCCAGCAGGTTGCGCTCGCCAGAAATCACCACATTGTCCTGAGACTCCGCCATCGCTTCGGACCCGACGTTGACAGCCGCCTGCATCAGCGAGCCGATTTCCTCCCGCAGCTGATCCACCTCCGTCTTCAAGCGCTCGCGCACCCGCTCCATGTCCATTCCGGAATAGTGGCTGTTCAGGAAATTGGCCGCCTCCACGAGATGCGATTGTGAGTAGTCCACATCGGTGAAGATCACGCGGTTCTGCACGTCTCCTTCAGGAGAGACGATGATGACCAGAAGCCGCTTTTCGGACAATCTCAAGAATTCGATGTGCCTAAACACCGAGGCACGTCGGGGCGCCATGACAACGCCCACGAACTGGGACAGGCTGGACAACAAATGCGCCGCGTTGGCAATCACCTTTTGCGGCTGCTCTGCAGCCAGTTGCGGCGAATACAGCTGTTCGCGCTGCACTGTCAACATGGTGTCAACGAACAGGCGATACCCTTTGGCCGTCGGAATTCGGCCGGCAGACGTGTGCGGGCTTGCGATCAGTCCGATCTCTTCGAGATCGGCCATCACGTTACGGATGGTGGCGGGAGAGAGGTCGAGACCGGACGCGCGCGACAGCGTACGCGAACCCACGGGTTGGCCATCGGCTATGTAGCGCTCTACGAGCGCCTTCAGCAACAACTTGGCACGATCATCAAGCATTGAATCATTTTAATGATCTAATTTCCCAATGAAGCTCAGGTTCACACGGGTCGCACTCTTCGGCAAGTACCAGCCGCTCACTTCCAGCGTTATTTCTGACAGTTCGCGCAATGCCGTACAAGAGGTTGCCCAGTTCCTCAGAAATGAAGGCTGTGAACCCATTCTGGAACAGGAAACGGCGAACAACACCGGCATTTCTGACTATCCTGCGATGCCGGTGGAACAGATCGGCAAGGAGTGCGATCTGGGGATGGTGATCGGGGGAGACGGCACGATGCTGGGCATCGGTAGGCAATTGGCCCCCTACAAAATTCCGCTGATCGGCATCAATCAGGGACGTCTGGGCTTCATCACCGATATCCCTTTGGGTGAGCACGCTTCAGCACTGAGGCCGATGCTCCATGGCGAGTACGAAGAAGACGCCAGGCCCCTCATGCATGCCTGCGTGATGCGTCAGGACGAATGCGTATTTGAAGCACTGGCACTCAACGACGTCGTAGTCAATCGTGGCTCCACTTCCGGCATGGTCGAATTGCGGGTGGAAGTGGGTGGGCATTTCGTCTCGAACCAAAGGGCAGACGGGCTGATCATCGCTTCGCCCACTGGATCTACTGCCTATGCGCTCTCCGCGGGAGGCCCAATGCTGCACCCTGCGATTCCTGGTTGGGTGATGGTCCCCATCGCACCCCATACGCTGTCCAATCGACCCATCGTGCTGCCGGATTCGACCGACATTGCGGTGGAAGTCGTAGGGGGCCGGGACGTCAGCGCCAATTTCGACATGCAGTCGCTGGCATCGCTCCAGCATGGCGATCGGATTGTGGTTCGGCGGTCGGAGCACTGCGTGCGCTTCTTGCACCCTCGAGGCTGGAACTACTTTGCTACGTTGCGCAAAAAATTGCGCTGGAATGAAGGGGGCTCATAGATGGCGCTCAAACGGATCGCATTGCGCGATTTCGTCATCGTGGATGTCCTGGACCTGGATCTTCACAAAGGATTTACGGTGCTGACCGGAGAAACGGGTGCAGGCAAATCCATCCTGATCGATGCCTTGCAAATGCTGCTGGGCGGCCGCGCCGATGCCGGAGTGATTCGCGAGGGAACCGAGCGTACGGACATCTGCGCTGAATTCGATTGCCCATCCAGTTTGTCTGCATGGCTTGATGAAGCAGGCATACCGCAGGAGGAAAGCCTGCTGCTTCGCCGAACCATCGATCGGCAAGGAAAAAGCCGTGCGTGGATGAACGGCATTCCAGCAACCGCTACCCAAATGCGGACCGTGGGGGCGCATCTCCTCGATATCCATGGCCAGCACGCATGGCAGAGCTTGACGCGCCAGGATGCCGTTCGCAGCCTGTTGGATGCCTATGGCGGCATCAGCACTGCGGCGCTGGAGCCGCTTTGGACTCGCTGGCGTGACGACCGCAAAGCGGTAGCGCAAGCAGAAGCGGCCAGACATACCCTGCAACAGGAGCGGGAACGACTGCAGTGGCAGATCAGTGAAGTCGAAAAGCTGGGTCCGGCATCCAGCGAGTGGGAAGAACTCAACACCCAGCACAGCCGCCTTTCCCACGCCCAAGCCTTGCTGGACAGCGCGCAAACGGCCCTGTCCGCGCTGGAGGATGAAGAGTCCGGTGCACAGACTCAGTTGAGCCGCGCCTGCCATCTGCTGCAGGAGCAGCAAACCCTCGATCCCGAATTCAAGGCGATGGGAGAGGTGCTTCAGTCGTGCATGGACCAAGCGGCCGATGTGGCTCACTCCTTGCAAAGCTATCTCCGGCACACGGAACTCGATCCCGAGCGACTTGAACAGTTGGATTCACGCCTGTCGCTGTGGATTTCGTTGTCACGCAAATACAAGCGGACGCCATCGGAGTTGCCGGCACTGCTGGAGGGATGGAAAGCGGAACTCTCCAAACTGGAGACGGCAGCAGACCTGGAAGCGCTCAATGCGGCCGAACAGGCCAGTGGTACAGCCTATCGCAAGGCGGCGCAGGCTGTGTCCCGGCAGCGGACAGCCGCAGCACCAAGGCTTGCCCAATCAATCACACAAGCCATGCAGGGCCTGGGCATGGTGGGCGGGCGGTTTGAGGTGCTTTTGGAACCGACACCGGAACCCGGCATTCAAGGTCTCGACAGTGTTTCTTTTCTGGTCGCAGGGCATCCTGGCGCCACGCCCCGGCCTGTTGGCAAAGTCGCTTCGGGGGGGGAGCTGTCTCGCATATCGTTGGCCATTTCCGTGACGACAAGCCAGTTGGGCGAGGCCCCTACCCTGATTTTTGACGAGGTGGACTCAGGCGTCGGAGGCTCCGTCGCCGAGACGGTGGGTCGGCTGATGCAGCAGTTGGGCCGCGATCGACAGGTGCTGGCCGTTACCCATCTTCCGCAGGTGGCAGCCTGTGCAGATCACCATCTGATCGTGGCAAAAACCAGTCAGGATCAGCACACCGTCAGTCAGGTGACCGTGGCGAAGGGAGAAAAACGCGTGATCGAAATGGCTCGGATGTTAGGAGGGGAACGCCAGTCGAAGGCGACCATGGCGCACGCACGCGAAATGCTCAGCAGCAACCAACCCGCACAGATCAAGGCATGACGAAATGACGCTAGAGGTCGTATTGATCACAGGCATGGCGGGTTCCGGCAAATCCGTTGCCTTGCATGCATTGGAAGACGCAGGCTACTACTGCGTAGACAACCTGCCACCGGAATTGTTGGCCGCCTTCGTGGCGCTGGAGCATCAGCACCATGGCAACCGGATTGCCATCGCAATGGATGTTCGCAGCGCCACCGCGTTACCGCTGGTTCCGCAGGAACTGAAACGCCTGCGCGGCGAGGGCGTGGTCGTCCATTCGCTGTTTCTGGATGCCACCACCGACACATTGATCCGGCGATTTTCGGAAACGCGCCGACGCCACCCCCTCTCCAGAGACGAATGGACGGAAGGCCAACGCGCATTGCTGCAAACCATCGAACTGGAACGTGAACTGCTGGCCGAGTTGCGTGAGCAGTCCCATGTCATCGACACGAGCGCCATTCGAGCAGCGCAATTGCAGGGTTACGTCAAAAGCCTGATGCCCGCCCTGCCCGGGCAATTGACGCTGGTCTTCCAATCGTTTGCATTCAAACGCGGGGTGCCTGTCGATGCGGATTACGTCTTTGACGTGCGCATGCTGCCCAATCCCCACTATGAGCCCGCGTTAAAGGCATTGACGGGCAAAGACCAGCCTGTCATCGACTATTTGCAACACCAGGCTGATGTGAAACTGATGCAGGAGCACATCGCGCAGTTCCTTTCTCACTGGCTGGAGCCTTTGGCGCAGAATCACCGAAGCTACGTGACCGTGGCCATTGGCTGCACGGGGGGGCAACACCGCTCGGTTTATTTGGTGGAGCGCCTGGCGGTGCACTTCAGCCAGCGTTGGACCACCCTGCGGCGGCATCGTGAGCTGGACGGCCTGTGACTTTCACGTCTCGCCACAGAGTGGCGAGACGTGAAAAAAATCAGGATAGGTTCAGCAGCAATTTTCGGATGGGCGTTGGCATACCCAAGCGGTCCCAGTCGGAAGCACCGAACCAGGCACCGTCCACCGGAAGGCCCCAATCCGCCTGCCACGGGATTCGCACGGGATGGAGGTGCAGATCCCGATGGGTCAGGACATGAAGAAAGCCCTCCAAATCCTGAAGCGGCGCAGGCCGTGATGCCAATGACGCTTGCAGTGCTGCGCGCTCCTCGAACACCGGCAGGCAATGCAGACCTGCCCAAATGCCGCTCGAGGGACGCGGCTGGAGCAAGACGCGCCCATTGCCGTCCTGCAGCAGCATCAGCCACCACGACTCCGCACGACGCGACAATTTGCGGGTCCGCACGGGATAGCGTTCGGGGTCTCCGTCGCGGCGGGCTTTGCATTGCCGGTTCAAAGGGCAGACCATGCAGGTCGGCTTCTTTGGCGTGCACACCGTCGCCCCGAGATCCATCAGGCCCTGGGTATAGCGCGGCATCGCATGCTGCAGATCACTGACTGGCAGCAAGGCACAGGCCTGATCCCAAAGAAGACGTTCATTCTTGGCGATTGCCAAATCGGCCGTGAAGCCAAGCACTCGCGTCAGCACCCGGCGAACATTTGCATCCAATATGGGAACACGCTCGGAAAAGCAGAAGGCGGTTATCGCACCTGCCGTCGAGCGGCCGATTCCCGGCAACTGTGCCAATACCTCGGCGGTCCGGGGAAACTCGCCCCCGTGCAAATCCACGACTTTCTGAGCACAGCGGTGCAGATTTCGTGCACGACTGTAGTAGCCCAACCCGCTCCATAAAGCGAGCACCTCGCCCTCCGTTGCCGCTGCGAGCGACTGCACATCCGGAAATCGAGCCAGAAAGCGTTCGTAATAGCCCAAGACGGTGACGACCTGGGTTTGCTGCAACATGATTTCCGACAGCCACACCCGATAAGGATCACGTGTTTGCTGCCATGGCAAATGGTTGCGGCCATGCACCGCCTGCCACCGAACCACATCGGTGGCAATTTCCGGGATGTCGCTCATGCCAGGGCCGTTTGCGGGCTGACCTGGGGCGGCTCGGCGCGCGGGACGGCTGCGAGCTGCTCCGTCATCTCATTCAAGCGCGCCTCCATCTGCCCCAACTCCTGCTCGGCCATTTCAATCTCTGCAATGCGCTCGACCAAACCGCTTGCTGCGTGCTGAATGCGGTCCACCGCTTCGATGCGACGCGCAAAGCTGCGTTTGCGCTCTCTTAGTTGGGCATCCAGTTGCGCTGTTGCGGATTTGCTCCACAGCTCCAAATCGTTGGCAACCGACTCGAACACCGTGCGAAGCCGCATGCCGAGCGCACGGACCAATCGCTGCGCGAACTCAGGCTGCGCCAGTTTGAGGGCATTGCCCACGCCCAGGTACTGCAAATGCCGCTGCTCAATTTGCGCGATTTCCTGCAGGAAGGGCTCCAGTTGCGGAGTCGGAGGCACTTGGAGTGAAAAGCCAAAGTCCGTGTTGAGCTGTCGGAATGTACCGCCCAACATGGCATGGATTTCAGTGCCCGAAGATTGCGCCTTGTCCACGATGGCCTGCAGCCGCTGGAAGGTCTCCGCATAGATTTTGCGCACGCCCAGCTTCAGTCCCTTTTGCTGCAATGCGTCTGTGAGCAGCGCCAGCTCAGCCTTCAGTGAACGGGCTCCGAGCTCATGGAAGATATCGCGCAGCAATTTGAGATGGACTGCACGCACCGCCTGAATCTTCGCGGTGCTCATCTCAAACTCCCGCTGCTCCTGCTCGATCCGAGTGCGCATGGAATCGATGACGGAAGCATTCTTTCCCCGCAAGCTCCGTAACTCCAGCATCTGGTCATCGAGATCGCGCCGGCGGATGTTGATCACGCGGGAGGTTTCCGACCGCAGGCCGGCAATGCCCGCTGCAACGGCAGAGCGGAGAATGGACTGGCGCTTGCCCATCACCCCTTGTGCCAGCGCTTCTTCCAAAAGAGGCAAGCCGCTGCGCTCCAGCAACAGGTCATCGCACTGGATTTTGGCGATCAATCCTTTCTGGGCTGAAACCAGCATGACGTGCTCTTGCGAGATACCCAGCATCTCAGCAGAGGTCAGGCGCTGGCGCTCCAGTTGTTCTTGAACCTGCTCAGGCGAGTTCAGGGTGTCCCACAGTGTGTCGATCTTGTTGAGGACCACCAAGCGGGCATCCGCATTTTCAGACGGGGCTGCAAGATGTTCCCGCCAGATCGAGAGATCGGACCGCGTGACCCCGGTGTCCGCCCCCAGGATGAAGACCACCGCATGCGCCTGCGGAATCAGATTGATGGTGAGTTCAGGCTCCGCACCCACCGCGTTCAGTCCGGGCGTATCCAGAATGACCAGGCCCTGCTTGAGCAGCGGATGGGGAATATTGATGAGGGCATGGCGCCACATCGGAACTTCCACCAGGCCGCTGGCGTCCGGCACCGGGTTTTCTTCCGGCAGGTCGTCGTGCCAGAAGCCCAGCGCTCGCGCCTCGTCCAAGCTGACGCGCCGGACCTCGGCCACCTTCTCGAGCGAGCGGGCCATCTGCCCCGCATCATTGACATCCAAGGGAATCTGCACCCAGCGTTCGGGTTTCAGGCGCCACTCGGCCAGTCCCTGCACCTGCAGCCGGGTGTCGATGGGAAGCAGGCGCAGGCTCACAGGCACGCCGGGGTCGTAGCCCAATTCCGTCGGGCACATCGTCGTTCGCCCCGCGCTGGCCGGCATGATCCGGCGGCCATAGTCGGCAAAGAAGATGGCGTTGATCAGTTCGGACTTGCCCCGGGAAAACTCCGCGACGAAAGCCACCATGACTTTGTCGCTGCGCACTTGGCCCTCCAGTCGCTGGAGCTTCTCGCCAACGGCCGCATCCATGAGGGAATGCGACGCCATCCAGTCGGCCAACTGCTTCAGTTGAAGTGCGAATGCCCGGCGCCATGCGCCGTGCTGGTCGAACTGTTCGTTAAAAGAGGGTCCCACTTTGCTCCCGAGTGTCGCTGCGCCCGCACGTGCAGGAGCCTTCGCAAAATATAGCACCCCACGAACTTCTTGAAGGCTCGAAACGGCGTGGTGCCACCCCTCTTAACCCTATGCCTTCTGGCAACGGATGCAATAGTAGGTGCTGCGCTGACCTTGCCGGATCATTCGCACCGGAGACCCGCAGGCCCGGCACGCCTCGTTGTGCCGTCCATAGACATGCGCCTCCAGCTGGAAATGGCCCTCACTGCCGTCCGCGCTGGCAAAGTCCCGCAGCGTGCTGCCCCCCCGCTCCACCGCGCGCGCCAGCACCTCGCGAATGGCTGCGTGCAGGCGACGAACCCGCGCCAAGCCGATGGTCGATGACTTCACTGTCGGGCGGATACCCGCCAGGAACAGCACTTCCGACGCGTAGATGTTTCCGACCCCCACCACCACTTTGCCGCTGAGCAAGACCTGCTTCACAGGCGCCCGGCTCGCACGCAAACCGGCAAAGAGACCATCGACGGTGAACAGATCGGAAAGGGGTTCCACCCCCAGTGAACCCAACAGCTTCTTCGCTTCTTCGGCGCCCTCGTCTTGCGCCCAAACCACTGCGCCGAATCTTCGAGGATCCCGCAGGCGCAGGGTCCCCAAGGTCGTTTCCATTTCAAAATGGTCGTGTGGACCACGCGCTTCCAGCGCTTGCCCCAGACGCAGGCTCCCCGACATGCCGAGATGGATCAGGAGAAGCCCTCCGTCCAGGTCAAGGAGCAAATACTTGCCCCGGCGCCGCACTGCCGTGACGGTGCGGCCAATCAACCCCTCGGGCGGGCAACCAAGTGGCCATCTCAATGGTTTGCCCACCGTGACCGACTGGATTACCGCGCCGGAAATCCCCTTCGCGATGCTGAGTCGCGTTACTTCCACTTCCGGCAACTC
Organism: Acidovorax sp. BLS4; assembly: GCF_032929295.1. Taxonomy (NCBI): domain Bacteria; kingdom Pseudomonadati; phylum Pseudomonadota; class Betaproteobacteria; order Burkholderiales; family Comamonadaceae; genus Acidovorax; species Acidovorax sp. BLS4. The sequence goes on along the minus strand of NZ_CP136797.1, from coordinate 576,082 downwards.
AGGCATGCCTGCACGCTCCACAAAGACGTTGAACCATGGATTATTATGGGTTGATGGCGCAATCACATCGACTCTGGACCATCACCCTGGCATGCGCCATGGTGACGGGAACTCTTTCTGCACAGGCGCAAAATTCGCCAGCACCGACATCGCAAGCCGGGCTTCGAGCGTCTCAGGAGACTTCCAGCGATGCAGTCGCCGCGCTCGATGCAGAACTGTTCTATGAAATCCTGCTAGGAGAGATCAGCACCACGGGGGGCGATCCCGGCACCGGTTATTCGCTCATGCTGGAAGCAGCCCGCCGCAGCGGCGATGGCCAGCTTTATCGGCGGGCCGTCGAAATTGCCCTGCAATCGCGCTCGGCTGAATATGCGCTGGCGGCGGCGAGGGCGTGGAAAAGTGCACAGCCTCAGTCGCGCGAGGCCAACCGGTACGTATTGCAGATCCTCATTGCGCTCAATCGCATCGAGGAGACATCCGACCTCCTCAAGCAGGAATTGGATCAATCGCCTGCGAATGACAGGGCCATGACGCTCCAGGCCATTCCGCAGTTGTACGGGCGGGCCAGCGACAAGACCATGGCCGCCAAGGTCGTCGAGCAGGCGCTGGCAGATCAGCTCAGCAACCCGGCATCCGGCCCCTCCGCGTGGATCACCATCGGCCGAATGCGCCTGGCCGCGGGCGACAAGAAGGGTGGACTGGAAGCCGCACGCCAGGCCCAGACCATGGATGCGCCAGCCGAAGGCGTCGCCTTGCTGGCGCTGCAACTGCTGGAAGCCGGCGAACCAGAGGCAGAGCCATTGGTTGCCCGCTATCTGGCCGGGACGCCCAAGCCGGAAATCCGCATGGTGTACGTTCGCACCCTGCTGGACTCACAGCGCTATGCGGAAGCCTCCAAACAGGCGGATCTGCTGACCCAGAGCACGCCCGACATGGCAGAAGCCTGGCTGGTCAAAGCCAGCCTGCACTTGCAGGCCAACCGCCTCGATGAGGCGTATGCGTCCCTGACGCAGTTTCAGAAACTCCTCGAGGCACTGCCTGCGGGCGATCCGCGCCGAAGTGCGATGACGCAGGCATTCCTGCTGCAAGCCCAGATCGCAGAAAAGCGGGGCAACCTGGCGGAAGCGGAGGCTTGGCTGGGCCGGATCGAGAACTCTGCTGAACTGCTGACGGTGCAAAGCCGCAAGGCGTCCCTGCTGGCTCGCCAGGGCAAGCTGCCCGAAGCCCTTGCGCTCATTCGCGCGTTGCCTGCGAAGACGCCCCAGGAAGAGCGAATGAAATTGCTCGCCGAGGTCCAACTGCTGCGCGATGCACAGAAATACCGGGAAGCCTATGAAGCCCAAGCCAAGGCCGTTGCCTTGGCTCCGCAAGACAACGAACTCGTCTACGACCAAGCCATGCTGGCCGAAAAGGCGGGCCTGTTGGACGACATGGAAAAACTGCTGCGGCAGATCATTGCCCGCCAGCCCGACTACCACCATGCCTACAACGCCCTGGGATACTCGTTCGCGGAGCGTGACATCCGACTGCCGGAAGCCAAGCAGCTGATTGCAAAAGCGCTGGAATACGCGCCCGGTGACCCGTTCATCATGGACAGCCTTGGCTGGGTCGAGTTTCGGCTCGGCAATCGGAAAGAAGCCGCGCGCTTGCTCGGCGATGCATTCAAGGCACAGCCCGATCCGGAAATCGCGGCCCATCTGGGCGAAGTGCTGTGGTCGCTCGGAGAGCGTGACCGCGCGACGTCTGTCTGGAAAGAAGGCCTGCGGCTGAACAAGGACAACGACACCCTGCGCCAGACTTTGAAGCGCCTGGGAGCCAACCCTTGATGCGGCGCGCCGCGATCAATGGCCGCTACCGCGCAAATGCCAAAAGCACCTGGCCCGCTTGGAGCGCCTGGCTGGCAACGCTGACCTTTTTGCTCCTCGCGGGTTGTGCGCAGCACGCCCGGATGGTCACGCAGGACGCAGCGCCCAGCGATGCGTGGAGCGGCCGGCTGTCGCTGCAAGTGGATGATCCCGCCGCACAACCGTTGAACGCGGCATTCGAATTGCGAGGCGCCCCTGAACAAGGAGAACTGACGCTTCTCAACCCCTTCGGCAATGTGATGGCCAAGCTGGCTTGGTCGCCCGGACTGGCCACACTGACCAACGGATCGGAAACGCGGCGATCCGACTCGCTGGACGCGCTGGTCCTGCAGTTGACAGGCAGCACGGTGCCGGTGTCCGCCTTGTTCGGCTGGCTCAAACGCGAACCCATCGCGGTCGATGGCTGGGAGGCAGAACTCGACGGAATGGACCGCGGCAGGCTCGTCGCTCACCGTCGCAGCCCCTTGCCGCACGCCACACTGCGCATTGCCCTGGACCGCTGACACACATGCGGTCTTTGCACGATGTGCCGGCGCCGGCCAAGCTCAACCTCTTTCTGCATATCACGGGGCGACGCGCCGACGGCTACCACCTGCTGCAGTCGGTGTTCATGCTGATCGATTGGTGTGACACGCTCCATTTCGAACTGCGTCAGGACGGCGCAATCACCCGGGAGGACCTGTCGGAGGTGCTGCCTCCCCAAGACCTTTGCGTGCGCGCAGCCTCGGCTTTGCAGCTTGCCACTGGATGCACGCTGGGCGCGCACATCGGCATCGAAAAGCGGATTCCGGCGCAGGCGGGCATGGGGGGTGGCTCGTCCGATGCGGCCTCGACCCTGCTGGCCCTCAACCGATTGTGGAACCTGCAGCTGACGCGTGGGGAACTGGAGCGCATCGGACTGTCGCTGGGCGCCGACGTGCCATTTTTTTTACGCGGCCATAACGCTTGGGTGGAAGGAATTGGTGAGACAATACGCCCGCTCGAGAAAGCGCATGCACTGCCAAGAACACAATTCCTGGTGGTCAAACCAGAAGCGGGATTGGATACGAAATCGATTTTTTCGCACCCTTTCTTAAAACGCGATTCTGGCTGTGCTACAATCTTAGGCTTTGCTGCAGCACACTACCAATTTGGAAGTAACGATCTGCAGCCGGTTGCTCAGGCAATGTGTCCCGAGATCGGTCAAGCCCTTCAGTGGCTGGAATCGAAAGGGTTGCAAGGTCGAATGACTGGCTCGGGAAGTGCGGTGTTTGCGCAGATGCCACAGGCAGTGAACTTGCAAGACGCGCCCGGTGCGTGGCAAGTGAAGGCATGTGAAAATTTGATGATTCATCCTCTGGCAGGATGGACTTCAGATCAGGATTTCGGTTGATTACTTTCAGTGATCGACCTGTGTAGGGGAGTCGCCAAGCTGGTTAAGGCACCGGATTTTGATTCCGGCATGCGAAGGTTCGAATCCTTCTTCCCCTGCCAAATACTTTCGCACACGGGCTTTTTTTTAGACTGCTGGGTCGCTCATGCAAGCCAATCACCCCGACTTCATGGTTTTCACCGGCAACGCCAATCCTGGGATGGCGGCGGACATTGCCCGGCACCTCGGCACCACGCTGGGTGCAGTGGACGTAGGCCGTTTCTCCGACGGCGAAGTCACTGTCGAAATCAAGCAGAACGTTCGTGCCCGCGATGTGTTCGTCGTGCAGTCGACCTGCGCGCCGACCAACGAAAACCTCATGGAACTGCTGATCATGGTCGATGCGCTCAAGCGCGCTTCGGCCGAACGCATCAGCGCGGTGATCCCCTACTTCGGCTATGCCCGCCAGGACCGCCGTCCGCGCTCCAGCCGCGTGCCGATCTCCGCCAAGGTGGTGGCCAACATGCTGCAGGCCGTGGGCGTGGCCCGCGTGCTGACGATGGATCTGCATGCAGACCAGATCCAGGGCTTCTTCGACATCCCCGTGGACAACATCTATGCCTCGCCCGTGCTGCTGGGCGACCTGCGCCAGAAACAATACGACGACCTGATCGTCGTGTCGCCCGATGTGGGCGGCGTGGTGCGCGCACGGGCCCTGGCCAAGCAGTTGAACTGCGATCTGGCCATCATCGACAAGCGCCGCCCGAAGGCCAACGTATCGGAAGTGATGCACGTGATCGGCGAGATCGACGGCCGCAATTGCGTGATCATGGACGACATGATCGACACCGCCGGCACGCTCGTGAAGGCCGCCGAAGTGCTCAAGGAACGTGGCGCCAAAAAGGTGTACGCCTATTGCACGCACCCCATCTTCTCGGGCCCGGCCATCGAGCGCATCGCCAAGGGCTCCGCACTCGACGAAGTGGTCGTGACCAACACCATCCCCTTGAGCGAAGCCGCCAAGGGATGCACCAAGATTCGCCAGCTCTCCGTGGCACCGCTGATCGCAGAAACGATCCAGCGCATCGCCAAGGGAGAGTCGGTGATGAGTCTGTTCTCGGACCAGGACAACCTTTTCTGATGACGTCCGCCCTCGGGGCGGAAGGGATGGCAGACCTCCTTCGGGAGGTTTGTTCGTTCGGGAACACAAGCAGGTCCGCTGCCAGGTGGCACGGGTCTTTTTCAACAGGGCTGAGCTGGTCGCGGCCGGCCCTCACAGGAGCTAACCATGAACTTCGTCGCTTTTGAGCGCGCCAAGCAAGGTACGGGTGCGAGCCGCCGTCTGCGCAACACGGGCAAGACGCCCGGCATCGTCTACGGCGGTGCCGCCGAGCCCCAACTGATCGAGATCGACCACAACGCGCTGTGGCACGCCCTCAAGAAGGAAGCCTTCCACTCCAGCGTGCTGGACATGGAAGTGGCCGGCACCACCTCCAAGGTGCTGCTGCGTGACGTGCAATACCACCCCTACAAGCAACTCGTGCTGCACATCGACTTCCAGCGCGTGGATGCCAAGACCAAGCTGCACATGAAGGTGCCACTGCACTACAGCGGCGCTGAAGAATCCGACGCCGTGAAGGTGGACAAGTGCCTGGTCAACCCCGTCGTGAACGAACTCGACGTGTCGTGCATGCCTTCGGACCTGCCCGAATTCATCGCCGTGGACCTGACCAAGCTGAAGAAGGGTGCATCGCTGCACCTGAAGGACATCAAGCTGCCTCGCGGCGTGAGCGCCGTGATCCGTGGCGGCCAGAACAACCCCGTTCTGGTGTCCGTGACCAACCCCGTGGTCGAAGTGGAAGCACCTGCTGCCGACGCAGCACCTGCCGCCGACGCCAAGGGCGGCAAGGGCAAGAAGAAGTAAGTAATCTTCTCCCCAACTGTCGCCGTCCCGGCGGCAGGCGGAAGGCAACCTCCTGGCGGGCCGCTCCGGCGGCACCGCTCCCAACGGCCCACCTGCGTGGGCCGTTTTTCTTGGGCACACACGGATAATCGCGGACACCATGATCAAACTGTTTGTGGGCCTGGGCAACCCAGGGCCCGACTACGACGCCACCCGCCACAACGCCGGATTCTGGTGGATCGATGCACTGGCCCGCGAACTGAAAACCACGCTGGTGCCGGACCGCAACTACTACGGCCTTGTCGCCCGCACGAACGTGCATGGGCAGAGCGTCTGGCTGCTGGAGCCCCAGACCTTCATGAATCTCTCGGGCAAATCGGTGGCGGCGCTGGCGCGGTTCTTCAAGATCCAGCCCGACGAAATCCTGGTGGCGCACGATGAACTCGACATCGCCCCGGGCCATGTGAAGCTCAAGCGCGGCGGCAGCCATGCCGGCCACAACGGGCTGCGCGACATCCATGCGCAATTGGGATCGGCGGATTACTGGCGCCTGCGCATCGGGATCGGGCACCCGGGCATCAAGGCGGAAGTGGCCAACTGGGTGCTCAAGAAGCCATCGCCCGACCAACGCACCCTGATCGAAGACAGCATTGCCCATTCGTTGAAGGCGCACCCGGCGATGCTGGCGGGCGACATGGAAAAGGCCACGCTGCTGGTGCACACGACCAAGCCCCCGCGCCCCAAGCCGCCACGGCCTGACGGCATTTAGCTATTGTTTTGAGAGCTGCCCGCGCAATACCCTCGTGCGCGGGAGGCCGAAACGCCTGGATCAGGACGCCGCGCCCTAGGCCGCCGCGGCTTGCAGGCGCTCGTACTTCTGGAACAGGGTTTCGCGGCTTTCCACGTGCTGCGGGCTGACCGGAATGCAGGCCACGGGGCAGATCTGCACGCACTGCGGCTCATCGAAATGGCCCACGCACTCGGTGCACTTAGCCGGGTCGATTTCATAGATGGCCTCGCCCAGATAGATGGCCTGGTTGGGGCACTCGGGCTCGCACACGTCGCAGTTGATGCACTCGTCGGTGATCATCAAAGCCATGGCGATCTCCTGGCACAGGCCTGGGGCGCGCGAAAGGCCGCAAGGGCACGGAGGGCGGACGTCATGCCGGGATTATCCCCGCCCCGGCAAGTCCCTGGCGCAGGCGGGGCGGTCTGCCCCCCTGCCCCATCCCTGCCCCGTCCCCGCGCGCACTGCGCCGTGCCCATCCGGCCCCGCGCCGCAACGGGTACCGGTGCACCGCACGCGCCCCGCCTCCGACCGCCGCACGGTGTTTGCCGCTATGCTGCACCCACACCGCCCTGCCCCTTTCGGCAGCCCGGACGCCTTGCGGCGCCCTTCCGATCCATCCCATGGGACCCTTCCTCCTCAAACGGTTGCTCACGCTCATCGCCACGCTGGCCGGGGCGTCGGTGGTCGTGTTCGTGGTGCTGGAGATCCTGCCCGGCAATGCGGCGCAGATGCTGATGGGACCGGATGCCTCGCCCGAGGCCGTGGCCGCCCTGGCGACGAAGCTGGGGCTGGACCAGCCCGCGCTGCAGCGCTACGGCCACTGGGTGGGCGGACTGCTCACGGGCCAGCTGGGCGACAGCTACGCCTACGGCACTCCGGTGCGGGACCTGGTTCTGGAGCGGCTGGCGCTCACCGTGCCGCTGGCGCTGATGGCCATGGCGATCACCACCGTGCTTGCGCTGCTGGCGGGCGTGTACGCGGCATCGCGCCACAACCGCTGGGGCGACGTGGGCGTGATGGGGCTGGCGCAGATCGGCATCGCCATTCCGAATTTCTGGTTCGCCATCCTGCTGATCCTGCTGTTCTCGGTGAAGCTGCAGTGGTTCTCGGCGGGCGGCTTTCCGGGCTGGACCGAGGACAGCGGCGGCAGCCCGCTTGAGGCGCTGAAGGCGCTGCTGCTGCCCGCGATCTCGCTGGCCGTGGTGCAGGCGGCGATCCTGGCGCGCATCACCCGCTCGTCGGTGCTGGAGGTGCTGCGCGAGGACTTCGTGCGCACGGCCCGCGCCAAGGGCCTGTCGCGCCGCGCGGCGCTCTGGGGCCACGTGCTGCGCAACGCGATGATTCCGGTGGTGACGGTGATGGGCCTGCAGTTCGCCAACCTGCTGGCCGGCACCATCGTGGTGGAGAACGTGTTCTACCTGCCGGGCCTGGGGCGCTTGATTTTCCAGTCGATCGCCAACCGCGACCTGATCGTGGTGCGCAACTGCGTGATGCTGCTGGCGGCCATGGTGATCGTGGTGAACTTCGTGGTGGACCTTCTCTATGCCGCCATCGACCCGCGCGTGAAAGCGAGCGACCTGTGATGCCCCCGTCCCCCGCCACGCCCTCCCAGCCCGTCCCGGCAGCGGGGGCCGCGCCGTCCGGCCTGCGCCGCGCGCTGCGCCACCGCAGCTTCGCCATCGGCGCGGTGCTGTCGCTGCTGCTGGTGCTGGCGGCGCTGGTGTCCTTCGTGTGGACGCCCGGCTCGCCCTACGACATGGACATGGAGGCCAAGCTGCTGCCCCCCTCGGCCGCGCACTGGCTGGGCACCGATGCGTTCGGGCGCGACGTGGCCTCGCTGCTGCTGGTGGGGGCGCGCAATTCCATCCTGGTGGGGGTGATCGCGGTGGGCATCGGCCTGTCCATCGGCACGGCGCTCGGGCTGCTGGCGGCGGCGCGGCGCGGCTGGGTGGAAGAACTCATCATGCGGATGGCGGACTTCACCTTCGCGTTCCCGGCGATTCTCTCGGCCATCATGCTCACCGCCGTGTTCGGGGCGGGCGTGGTCAATTCGATCATCGCCATCGGCATCTTCAACATTCCCACCTTCGCCCGGGTCACGCGCGCCTCGGCCAATGCCGTGTGGTCGCGCGAATTCATCCTGGCGGCGCGCGCCTGCGGCAAGGGCCCGTGGCGCATCACGCGCGAGCACGTGCTGCCCAACATCGCGGCGGCGCTGATCGTGCAGGCCACGATCCAGTTCGCGCTGGCCATCCTGGCGGAGGCCGCGCTGTCGTACCTGGGCCTGGGCACGCAGCCGCCGCAGCCGTCCTGGGGCCGCATGCTGAGCGAGGCGCAGACGCTGATGTTCCAGGCGCCGCTGCTGGCCGTGTGGCCCGGCGTGGCGATCGCGCTGGCGGTGCTGGGGCTGAACCTGCTGGGCGACGGCCTGCGCGACCTGCTCGACCCGCGCCTGTCGCGCCAGCGCTGACGCCATGGCCCCCCACGCCCCGCCCGCCATGCCCCTGCTCGACGTCTCCGACCTGCACGTGCGGCTGCACACGCACCGCGGCCCGGCCGATGCCGTGCGGGGCGTGGGCTTCTCGCTCGAACGCGGCGAGACGCTGGGCCTGATCGGCGAGTCGGGCTGCGGCAAGTCGCTCACCGCCATGGCGCTGATGGGCCTGCTGCCGGACCGCGCCACCACGCGCGGCAGCATCCGCTTCGACGGCACCGAGCTGCTGGGCCAGGACGAGGCGGCGCTGTGCCGCATCCGCGGGCGCCGCATCGGCATGGTCTTCCAGGAGCCCATGACGGCGCTCAACCCGGTGCACACCATCGGCCGGCAGGTGGCCGAGCCGCTTCGGCGGCACCTGGGCCTGCCCGCCGCCGCGGCGCGCGCACAGGCCGTGGCGCTGCTGGACCGCGTGGGCATTGCCCGCGCGGCGCAGCGCTTCGATGCGTTCCCGCACCAGTTCTCGGGCGGGCAGCGCCAGCGCATCACCATCGCGATGGCGCTGGCCTGCGGGCCGGACCTGCTGATCGCCGACGAACCCACCACCGCGCTGGACGTGACGGTGCAGCAGCAGATCCTGGGGCTGATCGGCGAACTGGTGGCCGAGCGCGGCATGGCGCTGATCCTGATCTCGCACGACCTGGGCGTGATCGCGCAGAACGTGGACCGCATGCTGGTGATGTACGGCGGCACGGTGGTCGAGCGCGGCCCCACGGCGGCAGTGTTCTCGGCCATGGCCCACCCTTACACGCGGGGGCTGTTCGCGGCCCGCCCGCGGCTCGACGCGGCTGCGTCGGGAAGGGACGCCCACGGTGCGCGCGTGCGCCTGCCCACCATCGCCGGCACGGTGCCGGAACTGGTGGACCTGCCGCCCGGCTGCCCGTTCGCGGGCCGCTGCGGCTTCACGGTGCCCGCGTGCTACCCGGCCCTGCCGGCGCCCGTGCCGCTGGGCGACGGCCATTCGGCCCGCTGCATTCGCCTGGACGCGGTGGCGGAAGCGGCGCAGGAGGGCCGGGCATGACCTTGGATGAAACTATCAAAAACATAGCATCCACGGCAATCAGTACTAGGGCACAAGACCGATTCGACCCCAAAGAGCCCCCGCTGCTGCAGGCCACTGGCTTGGTGCGCGAATACGCCCTGCCGCGCGAGCGCCTGTGGTCGCCGCCGCCCACGGTGCGAGCGCTGGACGGGGTGAGCCTGTCCATCGCCCCCGGCCGCAGCCTGGGCGTGGTGGGCGAATCCGGCTCGGGCAAATCGACGCTGGCGCGGCTGGTGATGGCGCTCGATGCGCCCACCGCCGGCAGCGTGCACCTGCTGGGCCGCGACCTGCACGCGCTGCCGGCGGCCGAACTGCGGGCCGCGCGGCGCGACTTCCAGATGGTGTTCCAGGACCCCTACGGCTCGCTCGATCCGCGCCAGACGGTGGCGCGCATCGTGGCCGAGCCGCTGCAGGCGCTGCCCGCCACGCCGGGCACGGCGAAGGTGTCGCGCGCCGAGCAGCGCGAGCGGGCGGGCGAGGCGCTCGCCCAGGTGGGCCTGCGCACGAGCGACCTGGGCAAGTACCCGCACGAGTTCTCGGGCGGGCAGCGCCAGCGCATCGCCATCGCGCGCGCCATCGTCACGCGGCCGCGGCTGGTGGTGGCCGACGAGCCGGTGAGCGCGCTCGACGTCTCGGTGCAGGCGCAGGTGCTGAACCTGCTGCAGGACCTGCAGGAGCGCTTCGGCATCACGTACCTGCTCATCAGCCACGACCTGGCCGTGGTCCACCACCTGTGCGACGAGGTGGTGGTGCTCTACCAGGGCCGCATCGTGGAGCGCGGCACGCCCCAGGCGCTGTTCACCCAGGCCGAGCACCCCTACACCCGCGCGCTGGTGGCCGCCGTGCCATCCATCGAACCCGGGCGGGCGCGTGCGCCAGCGGCGCGGCGCGCCCCGGCCGGGCCCGGGGTGTAGTAAAAAGCCTGTTGGCCGCCGAGGGCGCGCGCCGCCGGCCGATCCACCCCGCCGATCCGATGCCGCCGCCCGCCCCCTCGCCTTCCGTCCCGCCCCTGGTCTGTTCCTATCCGGAGAATCCGCCCATGCTGAACCGTCGCACCGTCCTCGCCACCGGCGCCCTGGCCACCGTGCCGCTCGCCGCGCCCCTGCAGGCGCTGGCCCAGGGCAAGAAGGACGCCGTCACCCTCGCCATGACGCTGGAGCCCCCGGGGCTGGACCCGACGGCCGGCGCGGCCTCGTCCATCGGCGAGATCACGCTGTACAACGTGTTCGAGCCGCTCACCAAGATCAACGCGGACGGCAGCGTCTCGCCGCTGCTGGCCGAAAGCTGGGAGGTCTCGCCCGACCTCAAGACCTACACCTTCAAGCTGCGCGGGAACGTCAAGTTCCACAACGGCGCGCCGTTCAACGCGGCGGCCGTCAAGTTCTCGTTCGAGCGCGCGGCGGGCGACAAGAGCACCAACAAGGACAAGCGCACCTTCGCCAACCTCACCACGCAGGTGGTGGACGACCTCACGGTGGTGGTCATCAACAAGGACATCGACCCCGACCTGCTCTTCCTGCTGGGCCAGGCCACCGCCGTCATCGTGGAGCCGGGCAGCGCCGACACCAACGCCACCAAGCCCGTCGGCACGGGGCCGTACCGGCTCGAATCGTGGAGCAAGGGCGCCTCGGTCACGCTGGCGCGCTGGGACGGCTACCGCACGGCGAACGCGATGCACATCCGCCGCGCGACCTTCCGCTTCATCTCGGACCCGGCCGCACAGGTGGCGGCCCTGATGGCGGGGGACGTGGACGCGTTCCCGCGCGTCACGCCGCGCAGCGTGGCGCAGTTCAAGGCCAACCCGCGTTTTCAGGTGATCGTGAGCGGCTCGCGCGCCAAGACCATCCTGGCCATCAACCAGCAGAAGAAGCCGCTGGACGACGTGCGGGTGCGCCGCGCCATCGCGGCCGCCATCGACCGCAAGGCCGTGATCCAGGGCGCCGGGGACGGCCTGGGTGTGCCGATCGGCAGCCACTACGTACCGGGCGCCTTCGGCTACCTGGACACCACGGGCATCAACCCCTTCGACCCCGAAAAGGCGAAGAAGCTGCTGGCCGAGGCCGGCGTGAAGACGCCGCTGGAGCTGACCATGACACTGCCGCCCACGCCCTACGCGCGCCAGGGCGGCGAGGTCATCGCGGCGCAGTTGGCCAAGGTGGGCATCGTCGCCAAGCTGCAGAACGTGGAGTGGGCGCAGTGGCTGAGCGGCACCTACGGCAACAAGAACTACGACCTCACCCTCATCTCGCACGTGGAGCCGTTCGACCTGGGCAACTTCGCCAAGCCCGACTACTACTGGGGCTACAACTCGCCCAAATTCAACGCGCTGTACGAGCAGATCAAGAACGCCGCCCGCCCCGCCGACCGGGCGCGCCTGCTGGGCGATGCGCAGCGCCTGCTGGCCGAGGATGCCGTGCATGCCTTCCTGTACCAGCCGCAATGGGTCACGGTGGCCAACAAGAACCTGCGCGGGCTGTGGAAGGACATGCCGATCTTCGTGAACGACCTGTCGGCCCTGTCCTGGGCCTGAGCGTGAACGAGCCCGCCATGCCCCAGGCCGCCTCCACAACGCCCGCATCGTCCGCCTCATCCGCACTGCACGACCTGCCCGCCCACGCCCTGCTCGACGCCTACCGCAGCCGCCGCCTGTCCCCGGTGGAGGTCACGCAGTCGGTGCTGGACCACATCGCCCGGTGGGAGCCCCACCTGTGCGCCACCTACCTGCTGCGTCCCGAAGCGGCCCTGGAGCAGGCCCGCGCGAGCGAGGCGCGCTGGCTGCGCGGCGCCCCGCAGGGCCTGCTGGACGGCGTGCCCGCCACCATCAAGGAAAACATCGCCACCGCGGGCGACCCCACGCCGCTGGGCACGGCCGCCACGGTGCTGGTGCCGGCCCCGGCCGATGCCCCGCCGGCCGCGCGGATGCGCGAGGCCGGCGCGGTGATCGTGGCCAAGACCACCATGCCCGACTACGGCATGCTGTCGTCCGGGCTGTCGAGCTTCCATGCGCTGTCGCGCAACCCCTGGGACCGCTCCAAGGGCCCAGGCGGCTCCAGCGCCGGCGGCGGTGCGGCCGCAGCGGCGGGCTACGGGCCGCTGCACATCGGCACCGACATCGGCGGCTCGCTGCGCCTGCCGGCCAGCTGGTGCGGCATCTTCAGTTTGAAGCCCAGCCTGGGCCGCATTCCCATCGATCCGCCCTACACCGGCCGCGCCGCCGGCCCGATGACGCGCACCGTGGCCGACGCCGCGCTGATGATGCAGGTGCTGAGCCAGCCGGATGGGCGCGACAGCATGGGACTGCCGTTCCAGCCCATCGCCTGGGGCGATGCCGCGCGCGGGCCCGAGCGGCTGCGCGGGCTGCGCCTGGGGCTGCTGCTGGATGCCGGCTGCGGCCTGCCGGTGGACCCCGAGGTGCGCGCCGCCGTCGAGCAGGCCGCGCGCTGGTTCGAGGCGGCCGGTGCCCGGGTGGAGCCCATGGCGCCCTTCATGACGCCGGGCATGCTCGATGGCATGGACCATTTCTGGCGCATGCGCTCCTACACCGACCTGCAGACCCTGCCCGAGGAGCGGCGCGCCCGCGTGCTGCCCTACATCCGTGCCTGGGCCGACAGCGCCGCGGGCCTATCGGGCACCGAAGTGTTCCACGCCAGCCAGCAGTTCCACGCGACGCGCGTGGCCACGGTGCAGGCCTGCAGCGCGTTCGACTACGTGCTCTCGCCCGTCGCGCCCATGCCCGCCTTCGCGGCCGAGCTGCCCTCGCCCACCGACGACCCGCTGCGCCCGCTGGAGCACATCGGCTTCACCGTGCCGTTCAACATGTCCGAGCAGCCCGCCGCCTCGGTGAACTGCGGGTACACGGCGGCGGGCCTGCCGATCGGGCTGCAGATCGCCGGGCCCCGCTTCGACGACCTGGGCGTGCTGCAGGTCGCCCATGCCTTCGAGCAGATCCGCGGGCCGCAACGCCCCTGGCCCCAGCCCCCCGGGGCCTGACGGGTGCGCCCGCGGGCGCGCCTTTCAGGCCCATGGTCCTTTCAACGCCTGCCCTGCTTTCCTTCACCCCCGTTTTCCGACACCACGGCCCGACCCCGCACATGGACACCTTTCTTCTGGCGATCCTGATCGCCACCGGCACCTACGCCCTCAACGCCCGCCAGCAGCGCCGGCGCATCGCGCTGCTGGCGCGCCACCTGGCCAACTACCAGATCGAGAAGCTGATGGAGAACCTCACCGAGGGCTACCTGCGCGCCCTGGGCGAGAGCGAGCCGCAGCGGCGCGACCAGATCTGGAGCCTGCTGACCACCACCGAATCGCAGCTGACCGAGCAGTTCAACCGCTTCACGGCCGAGTTCTCGCGCCTGGACCCGGCGCTGACCCGCGTGAGCCGCATCGCGATCAGCCTGCCGTTCGCCCACCAGCTGTTTCCATCGGCCGCGTTCGACATGCGCAAGGCCCTGCTGGTGCATGCCCAGGGCATCGACCGCGCGGTGCGCAACGAAGCCGGCCGCGATGCGCGCGACAAGGCCTTCACCCTGTCGGCCGAGCTGTTCCTGATGCAGCACACCTGCCACTGGTTCTGCAAATCGAAGACCATCGCCTCGGCCCGCATGATGGCGCGGCACCAGACGCCTTACGACCAGCTCGTGGCCTCGGTGTCGCCGGAGACGCGCAAGGCCTATCTGGCGCTGGTCAACGGCTGACCGCCCTCATCGTCCACACCCCGCCCCCACCCCGCCATCGCCCATGCCCACCGCGCCCGCCGCACCGCCCCCTGCCACCCTGGCGCCGCGCGCGGCCTGGGGCATGCTGCTGGCGCTGGTGTCGGGCTTCGCGCTGAGCCAGGCGTTTCGCACCATCACGGCGATCATCGCCACGGGCCTGCGGGCGGAGTTCGGGCTGTCGGCCGCGGCGCTGGGCGCCTTCGCCGGGGCCTTCGCATTCGCCTTCGGCACCATGCAGCTGTTCATGGGCATCGGGATCGACCTGTACGGCGTGCGGCGCACGCTGCTGGCGGCGTTTCCGCTGGCCATCGCGGGCGCGCTGCTCTCGGCGCTGGCGCCGGGCTACGGACTGGTGCTGCTCGGGCAGGCGCTGATCGGCGTGGGCTGCGCCCCGGCCTTTTTGGTGTGCACCGTGTTCATCGCGCGGCATTTTCCGGCCCAGCGGTTCGCGGTGGTGTCGGGCGTGGCCATGGGCGTCGGTGGCCTGGGCATGCTGTTCACGGGCACGCCGCTGGCCTGGCTGGTGCAGCACGCGTCGTGGCGCTGGGGGTTCGGCGTGCTGGCGGGCCTGGCCGCGCTGGCGTGGCTGCTGATCTTCTGGAAGGTGCGCGAGCCCGCGCGGCCGCACGCTGACGGCGCCGCGCGCGAATCGGTGGGCGCAGCCTTTCGCGGCTTCGCGGCGCTGTTCCTGCTGCCGCACACAGCGGGCATCGTGCTGCTGGCGCTCAACACCTATGCGTCGTTCCTCGCACTGCGCGGGCTGTGGCTGGGGCCGCTGCTGATCGAGCGGCACGGCTTTTCGCTGGTGCAAAGCGGCAACGTGGCCGTGGTGGTGTCGCTCGTGTCGCTCTTCAGCCCCGCGCTGTTCGGGCGGCTGGACCCGGGCCCCGCGCGGCGCCGGCGCTGGATCGCCGGGTTCACCGGCGTGCTGGCGGGGCTGTTTGTGGCCATCGGGTTGCTGCACCAGGCCTGGCTGGACGTGGGCGGCGCCATCGGCGTAGGGCTGCTGTCGGGCTACATGGTGCTGCAGTACGCCGACGTGCGCTCGGCCTACCCCGCCGCGATGACGGGCCGCGCCATGGCCGTGTTCACCATGGCGATGTTCCTCGGCGTGGCGCTGATGCAGTGGCTGACCGGCGTGGCCGCGGCCATGGCAGCGGCGCACGGCGTGGAGCCATACACGGCCGTGATGCTGACGATCGCGGCGCTGCTGATGGCGGGAGTGCTGGCCTTCCTGCGGCTACCGGCGCCGGCGCCCACCTGAGCCGGTGCCCATGGAGCGGCGCGATAGGGCTTCAAACCAAATCGGCCTCCACCGCAATTAGCACTAGGGCGTGCAGCTATTAATTTAATAGCGAATCAAGAACATCTGGCGCTCGGCATTGACGAACTTTCACTGCCGCCTGGCTTTTGCCATCAGACTTTTCCCGCCGCCCTGTCATTGACCCACTCCAAGCTCTTGCCTTTAACGCACCAGTCGGGATTGCGCACCCAGTCGGTAAACCAGATAGAAGGTTGATCTTGAAGCTGATCGCATTGGACGTAACCCAGCCGCGGCATCCATCGACTTTGCACAAGCGCAGAGGTGCTGATGATCAAGAATAAAACGCCCACGCTTAAAAACACTAGGAAGTTAAACAGAGCTTCCAACCTCTTGACCCAGACGCCTTCATAAGGGACAGCCTTGAGCACCAAGCCCAGTGGGAGAACCAACGAAATCAACAGCGCAAAAGGCGCCAGCAGTGCCGTGGGCCTGATCCGAATGACAGGCATCGAAAAGATCATTTGCTTGATCGGCGGTATGACGCTATCAAGAATGAGCCATCCAAATAGAAACGCCATAGACAGGCACAGAGGCAGGCCCCACACCAATGCATTTCTGATCTGACGGGTGTTATTCATGGGTTAGCTCATTGAAGGAAAGACGAAATCAGTATCGACGGCATGTCATTCGGCACAAGAAATCCTTCACTCCCTGGTCGATGGACTTGCCCATCCGAACACCCGTTTGCTCGACAGAACTACCTATTTCCTTAGCCCAGGATTCGACAGTTTTATCGATGTAGTAAAGCCCTTGCGACATGGATTCAGGAGTGGCTTTCAGCGCATCAATCACATTTTTCTTGATCTGCCATTTGTTGTCCGCTGCATTCAAAACCGTCCCCACGACCACAGCAAAAACGGCCATGACAAAAAGTGGGGTGACCGCCACCGTGGTGAAAAGTCCTGCAAGGGTTGCGAAACCATAGGCCACCAGCCCAGCCAGTCCCCCTTTCACAGCCTCCACCCCGATTCCGCCCACGAGGTCATACATGGTCTTCTCGTCATTGAACATGAAGTCCATCAACTCGATCCCTGTGGACACCACCACGCCCAGCATGAAGCCGCCTTTGGCGATGCCTTGCAGGCTCTTCATTCCCAAGCCCAACTGAAGCATCTTGGGATTCGTCGCCAGGTAGCGCGTGCCCTGCAATGCACTGCTGCGTTTGGCTGAGTACCCTTTGATGATGATGTACGTGCCTGTTGCCGTGGTCTTGATGTAGGTCCCAATGCCGGCCATGCCGATGGCATTCAGGGTCTTGGTGATGGCCAGCATGTCGTTGGCCCCCTGCGCTACGGGCCCGACCCACGGCTCGCTGGCATTCGGGCTGAATTCCTTCTGCCAATACTGCCCGAACGTGGACTGCGACAGCATCTTGCGCAGGTTGAATTCCAGCGCGGCATTGCGCCTGGCCTTGTCCTGCAGGATGCTCAGGTACTGGCCCTGCGTCAGCACCAGCACGTCCACCTGGTTCCTGTCCATGGACTGGGCCAGGGTCTGTCCGTAGCCGACGTTGAAGAACGTGGCCGCAAGTTCTGCGCTCATTCAATCCCCCCTTCGAGATCGCGTTTTTATTGGGGGCGAATGCTAACTGCAGATGGGAGCGCTCCGGCTCCAGGATGCAACATTCTATTAACTAATTGTTAACTCACCGCAATGTCCGCACAAACACACCCGTGATACCCGCAAGAAACACTCCAACCAAATCGGCCTCCACCGCAATCAGTACTATGGCGTATAGCTATTAATTTAATAGCAAACTAAAGTGAACTGGCACTGGAGCCATCGCCCCGGTAAAGCCAGGGCACGTCCAGCAGGCGCTCGCCCAGCAGCCGCAGCGAGGCATCGCGCGCCCAGCGCACCGGGCCGGTGGCGTGGAAGATCCGCCCGTTGCGCGTGGAGCGCGCCTGCACCCGGGCGTTGCGCTGCCAGCGGTTGAGGGCGTAGCGGCGCAGGCGCAGGGGCACGTCGAGGTCGTGCATGGACAGGGCGCGCTGCAGCTCGGCGGCGTCCTCGATGGCCATGCCGGCGCCCTGCGCGAGGTAGGGCCGCATGGGGTGCGCGGCATCGCCCAGCAGGGCGACCCGGCCGCGCGCCATGCCGTCGGCGCCGCGCACGGGCGGGCGATCGCACAGCGGCCACAGGCGCCAGCCGCCGCCGGCGTCGGCCACGCCGCTCACCGCCTGCTGCAGCGCGGGGCAGGCACCGCGCAGCGCCGATGCCAGCCCGGCGGCGTTGGCGGCGTGGTCCCAGCCCTCCAGGTCGTCCGGCGCCGGCCCTTGCACGATCACCACCAGGTTCTGCAGCTCGCCCCGGCGTACCGGGTACTGCACGGCATGCAGGCGCGGCCCCAGCCACGCGGTGACCTGGCGGGTGCGCAGCACGTCGGGCAGGGCGTGCTGCGGCACCAGCGCGCGGTAGGCCAGGTGCCCCGTCACGCGGGGGCGCGCGTCCCCCAGCAACGCGGCGCGTGTGCGGCTCCACAGGCCATCGGCGCCCACCAGCGCATCGCCCTCCACCTCCTTGCCACGGCTGGTGCGCACGGTGACGACGCCCTCGGCATCGGAGAAATGGTCGATGGCGTGGGCCAGCGAGATCTGCGTGTCGGTGTACTTGGTGACGGCGGCGAGCAGCAGCCCGTGCAGGTCGGCGCGGTGGATGGTGGCGTAGGCCGCGCCGTAGCGCGCCACGGCCGTGGGCCCCAGGGGCAGCACGGCCAGTTCGGCGCCGCTCAGCGCGCTGCGCACCTGCAGACGCTCCGGGAACGCGGCCACCGACTGCAGCCGGTGCTGCAGGCCCCAGGCCTGCAGCCGGCGCACGACGTTGGGGCCGAGCTGCACGCCCGCGCCCACTTCGCTGAAGGCCTCGGCGCGCTCGTACAGGCGCACGTCCCATCCCGCCCGGGAGGCGCCCAGCGCCGCCGCGAGCCCGCCGATGCCGCCGCCGGCGACCAACACCTGTTGTTTCTGCATGCGGGCGATTGTGCCCGCGGCGGGGCTGGCACCCGCAGGGGGCAGATCAAGGAAGAAATGATCCCGCCCTTCGCAAGGGCCGGGTGCCGGCCCCGCCAGGGCTCAGAGCGCGGGCCGCACCGCCCGCTCCAGCACCGTGGCGGGCGCCGGGCGCCCGAACAGGTAGCCCTGGAAGGCATGGCAGCCGTGGCGCTGCAGGAACTGCAGCTGGCCCGTGGTTTCGACGCCCTCGGCCACCACGTCCAGGTCCAGGCTGTGCGCCAGGGCAAGGATGGTGCGCACGATGGCCGCGTCGTTGGGGTCGGTCAGCACGTCGCGCACGAAGCCCTGGTCGATCTTGAGCTGGTCGATCGGCAGGCGCTTCAAGTAGCTGAGCGACGAGTAGCCGGTGCCGAAGTCGTCCAGCGAAAAGCCCACGCCGTGCGCGCGCAGCTTTTCCATGCGGGCGATCACGTCCTCCACGTCGGTGAGCAACAGGCTTTCCGTCAGTTCGATCTTGAACAGCCGCGGCTGCGCCCCGCTCTCGCGCAGCGCCTGCAGCACCTGATCGACGAAGTCGGGCTGGCGGAACTGGCGCACGCTCACGTTCACCGACAGCACCAGGTGCGCCGTGGCCGCGCTGCGGGACCAGGCCACGAGCTGCCGGCAGCCGTGCTCCAGCACCCACTGCCCCAGCGGCACGATGAGGCCGCTCTGCTCGGCCACCGGGATGAACTCGCCCGGCGACACCATGCCGCGCTGCGGATGCTGCCAGCGCACCAGCGCCTCGGCGCCGAGCATCTGGCCGCGCCGGTCCACGATGGGCTGGTAGTGCAGCATCAGCTCGCCCCCCTGCAGCGCGCGGCGCAGCTCGGCTTCCAGGGCGGCCCGAGCACTGACGGCGGCCTGCATGCCGGGGTCGAAGAAGCGCACGGCGTTGCGGCCGGCCGCCTTGGCCTGGTACATGGCCATGTCGGCGTGCTTGAGCAGGTCGTCCACGCTGCCCGCGGATTCGCCGAAGAGCGTGAGCCCGATGCTCGGCGTGCTGTGGTGGCTGATGCCGTCCAGCAGGTACGGCAGGCTCAGGGCGTTGCCGATCTTGCGCGCCAGCAGCGAGGCATCGGCGCTGGCGGCCCAGGCCTCGGCGGGCAGCCCTTCGGCCAGCACCACGAACTCGTCGCCGCCGAAACGGGCCACGGTGTCGCTCTGGCGCACGCAGCCTTGCAGGCGCTGGGCGACCTGCACCAGCAGGCGGTCGCCCATATCGTGGCCGAGCGTGTCGTTCAGGTCCTTGAAGTTGTCCAGGTCGATGAACAGCAGCACGCCGTGCCGCCCCGTGCGGCCGACGGACAGCGTGGCACGGTAGAGCCGGTCGATCAGCAGCCGCCGGTTGGGCAGGCCGGTGAGCACGTCGAAGAACGCCAGCCGCTCGATCTCGGCCTCGACCTGCTTGCGGTCGGTGATGCTGCGGCCGACGCCCCGGTAGCCCTGGAACGCACCGGCCTCGTCGAACACGGGCACACCGCTGATCGACACCCAGTAGGCCGTGCCGTCCGATGCCAGCCGCTGCAGTTCGAGCTCCCGGAAGGGTTCGCGCGCATCGAGCAGCCGGCGGTGGGCCGCCCAGTCCTCCTCGGTCATGTTGAGGGCGCCCAGCTCCCAGCGGGTGCGCCCCACGACTTCGCCGGGCTCCATGCCCACGGGGCTGCGCCCGCCCACGAAGTGGATGAACCGGAAGGATGCGTCCTGCTCCCAGTACCAGTCGGAGGAAAGGTCGCTCAGGCTGCGAAAGCGCGCCTCGCTCACCCGCAGTTCGGCCTGCGTGCGCACATGGTCGGTCACGTCGGTGAAGGTGCGCACCATGCCGCCATCGGGCAGTTGCGTGGTGTGCACCTCCAGCGTGCGGCCGTGGCGCGTGCGGCGCCAATACACCGCAGGAGAGGGAAGGCCGCCAGCGCTTTGCACATAGGCCCGCGCCTGGGCATCGACCAGTTCCGCGCTTTCGCCGAAATCGCCGCGCGCTTGCTGCAGCTGCTTGAGCTCCATCAGCGTGGGCCGGGCATCGAGCAGTTCGCGCGGCAGCTCCAGCAACTCCAGCACCCGGTCGTTGTAGACGGTGATGCGGCCGTCGGGCCCCACGGTGTACAGGCCCTGGCTCATGCTGGCCAGCGTGGTCTGCAGCAGCGCGCGCTGCGAAGGGGGTTCGTCCGGCCACGGCAGCGCGGGCAAGGCGGCGGGCATCGGACCGTGCGGCGCATGCGCCTGCAGCAGCGCCGCCAGCCGCTGGGCCAGTTGCGGCAGGTGCGCGCCGCCTTCGGCGCGCAGCACGTAATCCCCGGGGCCCAGGCGCAGGGCACGCGCGGCGAGCGCCTCCTGCGCAGGGTCCAGGCAGAGCACCAGGGGCTGGGTGCGCGCCTGGGCCGCCCAATCCGGCAAGGCGTTCGCACCGCGTTCCAGGTCCAGCACCAACGCCTGGCAGGCCTGTGGCACCGCGACCACGGGGGACCTCGCCACGCCATCGCTACCGGCCGCGAATTCCGCGGGGGACACGTCCCAGTCGGGGCGGTGGCTCGCCAGCCAGTGCATCGCCGCGCGGGCCGGTGCCGCGCCGGCGCCCACCCATCCGATGCGCGGCCGCACCGCCATGGCGGTGGATACCGGCGCCCCGCCCGTTCCCAGAGGGCACTGGGCGGGTGCGGCAGGGGGAGCGGTGGACAGCGCGCTCATGCCATGCCAGCTTCTGCGGCCGCAGGCAGGGTGCCCGGCAATTGCTGGTCGCGTTCGAACTGGGCCACCGGGCTCGGCCTGCCGAACAGGTAGCCCTGGAAGCCTTCGCAGCCGTGCAGCTTGAGAAAGGCCAGTTGCCCCGTGGTTTCCACCCCTTCGGCGACCACCTGCAGGTCCAGGCTCTTGGCCAGGGCGAGGATGGTGCGCACGATGGCGGCATCGTTGGGATCGGTGAGCACGTCGCGCACGAAGCCCTGGTCGATCTTGACCTGGTCCAGCGGCAGCCGCTTCAGGTAGCTCAGCGATGAATAGCCCGTGCCAAAGTCGTCGAGCGAGAAGCCCACGCCCTGCTTCTTGAGCTGGGCCATGCGCTGGATCGCATCCTCGATGTCGCCCAGCAGCAGGCTCTCGGTCAGCTCCAGCTTGAGCCGCTGGGGGTTGGCGCCCGTGCGCTGCAGCGTCTCCAGCACCTCGGCCGCGAAGGCCGGCTGCCGGAACTGCCGTGCACTCACATTGACGGCGATGGTCAGCCGCGCGGTGTCGGGGTGCTCGGCCCATCGCACCAGCTGCTCGCACGCCGATTCGAGCACGAAGCGCCCCAGCGGCAGGATGAGCCCGGTCTGCTCGGCCAGCGGGATGAAGTCGCCGGGGCTGATCATGCCGCGCTCCGGGTGGCGCCAGCGCACCAGGGCTTCGGCGCCGCACAGCTGAGCGCGGTGGTCCACGATGGGCTGGTAGTGCACCGTGAGTTCGTGGCGGGCCAGACCCTGGCGCAGATCGGCTTCCAGGTGCGAACGGGCATGCACCTGGGCCTGCATTTCCGGGTCGAAAAAGCGCTGCGTGTTGCGGCCTTCGGCCTTGGCCTGGTACATCGCCAGGTCGGCGCGCTTGAGCAACTCGTCCACGCTGCGCGGCTGGTCGCCGAACAGCGTGATGCCGATGCTCGGCGTGCTGTAGTGCTGCTGCGTGCCCAGCATGAAGGGCTGGTTGAGCTGCAGCAAGAGCTTGTCGGCCACGTGCTCGGCCTGCGTCGCTGCCTCGGTCAGCCCGGCATCGAGGTTTTCCAGCATCACCACGAACTCGTCGCCGCCGAAGCGCGCCACCGTGTCGGTGGCACGCACGCATGACACCAGGCGCGTGGCCACCTGCGCCAGCAGCTGGTCGCCCATGTCGTGGCCCAGCGTGTCATTCAGGTCCTTGAAGTTGTCCAGGTCGATGAACAGCAACGCGCCCAGCTGGCCGTTGCGCTGGCAGACGGCGCTGGCGCGCTGCAGGCGGTCCAGCAGCAGGCGGCGGTTGGGCAGGCCGGTGAGCGCATCGAAGAAAGCCAGCAATTCGATCTGCTGCTCGGCCTTCTTGCGGTCGGTGATGTCGCGGCACACGCCCAGCAGCCCGGTGACATGGCCGTGCAGGTCGCGGATGGGGGTCTTGATGGTTTCGAAGTAGCCCTCGTAGCCGTCCTCCTGGAACGTCAGGGTCTCTTCGTACACCAGTGGCTGCCAGGCAGCCATGGCGCGCTGGTCGAGCTGGCGCACCCGCTGGGCCTCGACGGCGGGTAGGAGATCGTCGTCCGACAGACCGATGATGTCGCGCTCGCGCCGCCCGATGAAGCGCTCGAAAACGGGGTTGCACGACAGGTAGCAGCCGTTCGCATCCTTGAGGAACACCACGTCGGGGATCGCGCTCACCAGGCTGGCCAGGCGGGTGCGTTGCTGCGTGAGTTCCAGCGCCATGCGCTTTTGCTCGGTCAGGTCGAACGCGAACACCACCACGGCCACCGTGCGGCCATCGGCGGCGACCTCCGGCACCAGCGTGGTGTGCCAGAACTGGGCCCCATGGGTTTTGGGAATGCGGTGCTCGAACACCACTGTTTCGCCCTGCAGCGCCCGGTCGAAATGCGGCTGGATCGGGGCCATCAGGTCGGCGGGCAGCACGTCCACGAGGAACTGGCCTTCGAGTTCCTCGACCGGACGGCGCAGCCAGTGCGCCTGCGAGGGATTCACGTACACGATGCGCAGATCGCGATCCAGCCGCGAGACGCCGCCCGGCAGGTGGCTGAGCAGGCTCGCCAGTTGCACCTCGTGCGCGCGGCTCAGGTCCTGGGCCTCCCGCTGCTCCGTGACGTCGGTCAGCACGCCGTCCCAGATCACGCGGCCCTTGTCCAGCGGCCGGGGGGTGGAACTCATGCGCATCCAGCGCAACTGGCCGTTGGCCACGCGCATGCGTACCACCGAGTCGCCGACGCCCATGGTGCGGTAGGACGCCTCGTCCGACGCAGCGCAGGCCAGGCGGTCCTGCGGCTCCATCTGCTCGAAGAACAGGGTGGCATCGTTCACCACCGCCTGGGCCGAAATGCCGTTCAGGCGCTCGATCGCATCGCCCATGTGCACGAAATGCCAGCGGCCATCTGCCTCGCGCACGCGCTGGTACAGGACGCTGTCGGGCAGGTTGCGGCCCAGCAGCTGCAGGCGGCGTTCGCTCTCCAGCAACCGGGCCTCGGCCTCGCGCGCACGGGCGAACGGCATGCGGATGCCGGCGATGAACACCGCCTGGAACATCAGCGCATACCCCAGCACGCGCAAGGCGTGCGCGAACGTGTCGACGAAGACCGGGTGCAGCGGGTACAGCAGCATGGCGAATTCCGCCAGCGCCAGCGCCGCCGCCGCGCAGGCCATGATGCGCCGGCGCCCCCGACCGCGCTCGTTGCCAGCGGTGTCGTCCACCCGGTACATGACCCAGGCGGCCATCGCCATGGCACCGCCGAGCAAGGCATCCGCCCCCATGGCGAAACGCTCGCCATGCGCCAGTCCGAACTGCTCGGGCAACCCGCTGGAGGCGGACCACACGAGCACCAGCGACACGCCGGCCGAGGCCACAGCCCAGGCCCGGCCGGGCCCGTGGAACGAGACCCGCAAGGCGAACAGCAGCAGGGTCAGCGCCTCGACCCCATGGGCCAGCAATCCGAAGTAGGAAGAGACATTCGCCCGCGTGACGGTCGCCATGCTTTCCATCTGGTGCAGCAGGACGGCGTGAAGGAAATTACAGACCGCAGCGGTCGCCAGCCCCGCCACGAGCACGTTGGCGCGGCCTTGCTGCGTGTCGTCGAGCATATGCAGGGACACCGCCACGGCCAGCAGGCCGATGAGCACCACCACCATGTCGAGGAAAGGCTCCAGGCCGTGCAGCCCCTGCAGGCCCGAACCCAGCAATTGCACCACCGGCACCAGCAGCAGCGCCAGTACCGCCACCACCAGCATCAGCGTGACCGCGGGCGCCTCCGACAAAAGCGTCCGCGCGATGGCTGCAGTGACCGGACGGTGGGGAGGGGGGGTCATGGCGGCGGCGGGTTACCTGAACATATCGTCACAAGTGTATCGGGCCGCTCGCCCCCTGGGCGGATGTCCCCCAATCAGGCGGTCAACAACTGCCGAAGCACATAGGGCAAGATGCCGCCGGCGCGGTAGTAGTCCACCTCGATCGGCGTGTCGATGCGCAGCGTGACCGTGACCTCCTGGCGCGACCCGTCGGCCCGGCGGATCGTCAGCAGCGCGTCGCTTTGCGGGGTGAGTTCCGAATCGGGAGCCACGTCGATCGTCTCGTTGCCGGTCAGGCCCAGCGACTCCCAGGAATCGCCCGCCTTGAACTGCAGGGGCAGCACGCCCATGCCAACGAGGTTGGAACGGTGAATGCGCTCGAAGCTCTTGGCCACCACCGCCTTGATGCCCAGCAGCTGCGTGCCCTTGGCCGCCCAGTCGCGGCTGGAGCCGGTGCCGTATTCCTCGCCCGCGAAGATCACGGTGGGGGTGTCTTGGGCGATGTACTTCATGGCCGCATCGAAGATGAACATCTTCGTGCCCTGCAGCTCCCCCTCGTTCTGGAACAGCGTGACGCCGCCCTCCTCGCGCGAGCCGTCGGCGGTGGGCGGAATCATCAGGTTCTTGATGCGCACGTTGGCGAAGGTGCCGCGCATCATCACATCGTGGTTGCCGCGGCGCGCGCCGTAGCTGTTGAAGTCCTGCTTCATCACGCCGTTGTGCAGCAGCCACTGCCCGGCGGGCGAGGTCTCCTTGATGGAGCCCGCCGGCGAGATGTGGTCGGTGGTGATCGAGTCGCCGAACAGCGCCATGATGCGTGCGCCCACGACCGACTCCGACGCCTTGGAGCCGTCCGCGCCCACCGCCCGCTCCTTGGCCTCCAGCGTGAACCGCGCGAAGAAGGGCGGCTCCGCGATGTAGGTGCTGGCGGGCCAGTCGTAGGTGTCGCCCTTCACGCCCTTGATGTTGTTCCAGAGCGCGCCCGGGTCGGTCTTGACCTTGCCGTAGTTGTCACGGAAGGCCTTTCCGTTCATGGCGTAGCGCATCAGCGCGTGGATTTCATCGCTGGTGGGCCAGATGTCGCCCAGGTACACGTCGCGCCCGCCCTTGCCCTTGCCCACCGGCTCCGTCATGAGGTCGCGCAGCACCGTGCCGGCGATCGCGTACGCCACCACCAGGGGCGGGCTGGCCAGGAAGTTGGCCTTGATATTGGGGTGAATGCGGGCCTCGAAATTGCGGTTGCCCGACAGCACCGCGGCACAGACCAGATCGTTGCCGGTGATGGCTTCGTTCAGCTCGGGCGCCAGGTCGCCGGCGTTGCCGATGCAGGTCGTGCAGCCATAACCTGCCAGCGCGAAACCGAGCTTTTCCAGATAGGGCATCAGGCCGGTTTCGGTGAGGTATTCCGTGACGATGCGGGAGCCGGGCGCGAGCGAAGTCTTGATGTGCGGCCGCACTTTCAGGCCGGCCTCCACGGCCTTCTTGGCCAGCAGTCCGGCGGCCAGCAGCACGCTCGGATTGGAGGTGTTGGTGCAGCTCGTGATGGCGGCGATCAGCACATCGCCGTTGCCGATGGTGGGGTCCACCCCCTTGGTCGGCAGGCGCACGGCGGCATCGGCATGCGTGACCGCCAGCGGCGGCTTGTTGTGCTCCATCTCGACCAGGAAACGCGGGCCACCCGCAGGGGCCGGCTTCTCGGCGGGAACCGCCTCGCTCACGCCTTCGTCGCCCCGGTGGATGTGGTGCCGCGTGTGCAGCAGTTCGGCCGGGCGGTTGAAGCCGTTTTCCGCCGCGGGCTTGCTGAACAGCGACACGAAGTCGCTGCTCACGTTGCCCAGCTCGATCCGGTCCTGGGGCCGCTTTGGTCCCGCGAGGCTGGGGGTCACATCGCCCAGGTGCAGGCGCACGATCTTGGAGTAGTCGATTTCGCCCGCGAGCGGCACGCCGAAAAGGCCCTGGGCGCGGAAATACGCCTCGAACGCTTCGATCTCGCTGTCGATGCGGCCGGTGCCCTTGAAGTAATCGATGGTCTTTTCATCCACCGGGAAAAACCCCATCGTCGCGCCGTACTCGGGTGCCATGTTGCCGATGGTGGCCCGGTCGGGCAGCGACAGCGTGCGCGTGCCCTCGCCGAAGAATTCCACGAACTTGCCCACCACCTTGTGCTGGCGCAGGATCTCGGTCACCGTGAGCACCAGGTCGGTGGCGGTCACGCCTTCGCGCAACTGGCCGGTCAGCTCGAAGCCCACCACGTCCGGGGTCAGGAAATACACCGGCTGGCCCAGCATCGCCGCCTCGGCCTCGATGCCGCCCACGCCCCAGCCCACCACGCCGATGCCGTTGATCATGGTCGTGTGGCTGTCCGTGCCCACCAGCGTGTCGGGGTAGTACACGCCATCGGCCCTCTTGTGCACCCCCCGCGCCAGGTATTCCAGATTCACCTGGTGGACGATGCCGAACCCGGGCGGCACCACGCCGAAGGTATCGAATGCCTGCATGCCCCACTTCATGAATTCGTAGCGCTCGCGATTGCGCTGGAATTCCAGCTTCATGTTCAGGTCCAGCGCCTTTTTCGTGCCGTAGTGGTCCACCATGATGGAGTGGTCCACCACCAGGTCCACGGGCACCAGCGGCTCGATCTTCTTGGGCTTCTTGCCCAGGCGCTGGGCCACGCTGCGCATGGCGGCCAGATCGGCCAGCAAGGGCACTCCGGTGAAATCCTGCAGCACCACGCGCGACACGACGAAGGGAATCTCGTCCTTGCGGTCCGCCACCGGCTGCCAGCGTGACAACTGCTCCACGTGTTCCGCCGTGACCTTGCGGCCATCGCAGTTGCGCAGCACCGATTCCAGAACGATCCGAATCGAAACCGGCAGCCGTTTGATCGACGGGTATTGCTTGGCCAGTGCCGGGAGCGAATAGAACTTGCCGCTTTTACCGGACCCCGTCGTGAAATTCTTCAGGGTGGATGCGAACGCGTGGCGGGAAACCGGGGGTGACATCGAGGCCATGTAGTGCTACTCCTGTGGGGACGAGAGCACCTATTCTGGCAGTCCTACATATCGATGCAATCGTGGGGTAATCGCATGCACGACATTTCAGAGAGTCCACCGCCAAACTCCAGGCAAAACGCCCGATCACAAGGCCTGCCGTCCTACGCCATGGGAACCGCAGCGCGAGTAAGTGCGCAACCATATACCGCGGGCCATTCGATTAATGAAATACCGCACCGTGGAATCTCCGTTTTTATTGAATCATCTCTCTTGAAATTAATCGCTGTGCAGCACTACCCGTGATGAAGGTGAAGACAATTCCCAATGGTTGGGATTTCGAGACAAGACGCAACGCAGAAAGCACTCAGTGCACCCATGAACGGGAAGCCAAGACACACATCATGGATGCCCATGCCGCCCCACCAAACGGAACGGTATTCCGTGGCCATGAAAAAAGCCCGCCAAGGCGGGCTGTTTATTGCGTGGGTTGCTCTTGCCAATCCGCAGCGCCAACAAGGTCTGCGCGGGATCTGGAATTCAAGGTTTGCCCATCAAATGGCGAATTGCTCGCGGTCTTGGTTCTGGATCCACTTGGGAGCCTTGCCACGGCCCGTCCATGTCTGGCCCGTCGCAGGATCGCGATATTTGGGAGCGACTTTGACGCCGGCGCTGGCACTGCGGGCGCGGCCCGTAGGAAATACGTCCTGGGCGGTCAGGCCATACTCCGCCACCAGATTGCGAACCTGATTGATGGCATCGGAAAGTTCGCGGCGACGTGCTTCGCCGATTTGCTGCTCAAGTTCTTCACGCTGTTTCAGCAGGTCTTTGTAGCTAGTGCTCATGGTAGTGTGCGGAGATTAATAACGAAGGCCGCATTATAGGTATCTTTCAATATCGTGCAGAGAAAGCGGGCGCAATCCACCTCTTGAATAACCCATCGATTTCTGGAATTTCGGGGAACTCTGCCAGCTCAGCCATATCGAAGCGCGCGCCCCGATTTGCACCGGCTGGGCTATCCTGGCCTGGGCGATTACCTGGCACAATTCCTTGCAGCCGCGACAATGCAGGTTTACCACCTTCGGAAACGCCATGGCGCTCTACTGCATCGGGGATATTCAAGGCTGCGATACGGCATTGCAGCGCCTGCTGGACCACATCGGGTTCTCTCCCAGCCGGGACACCGTTTTTTTGCTGGGCGACCTGGTGAACCGAGGCCCTGATTCCGCAGCCGTGCTGCGCCGCTGCATGCAGCAGGGTGACAGCCTGCGCAGCCTGCTGGGCAACCACGACCTGCATCTTCTGGCGGCCGCCCACGGGGCCCGCAAGCCTTCCCGCCGCGACACGCTGGACCAGGTGCTGCAGGCACCCGACCGCGAGGCCCTGCTGGACTGGCTGCGCCACCAGCCGCTGGCACGCCAGCATGTGCATGGTGGAGAGCCCCTGTTGATGGTCCACGCGGGCGTATTGCCCTCGTGGTCGGCCCAGGATGTGCTGGCGCATGCCGACGAGGTGCAGGCCGTGCTGCGCGGTGCCGACATGCCCGCATTCCTTCACGCCATGTACGGCAACACCCCGGACCGCTGGGAACCCACGCTGACGGGGACGGACCGCTTGCGCGTGATCGTCAATGCCTTCACCCGATTGCGCTTCTGCACACCCGAGGGCGCCATGGATTTCGAGAGCAGCGAGGGTGCCAGCGCTGCCCCCGCCGGCCTGGTGCCGTGGTTCGAAGCACCGGGCCGAAAAACGCAGGACGGGCTGGTGGCATTCGGGCACTGGTCCACCCTGGGCTGGATGAACCGCTCCAACCTGTTGGCGCTGGACACCGGTTGCGTGTGGGGAGGCTGCCTCAGCGCGGTCCGCTTTGGCCGCACGTTGGCAGACCGCGAGCACTGCCATGTCGATTGCGAGGAGGCGCAAAAGCCAGGGGCCTGAACAAGAACGGGCCACCCACTGCCCAACGGCAATAAGAAATCACCTAGGGCCTGAGCGGGTCTGGCCCCGGCCGACGGATCGGCCCTGGGCGCTCACTGCGAGGAGGTTTCGGTTTCGGGCTGCACGGCCTTGAACAGGGCCGCCACCTTGCGTTTGGGCTTGATGTTGGCCGAGATGCCGCTGCGCGCCGGCTGGGCCTTGGCCGCGGACTCCCAATGGGGCGCCGCCTCGGTGGCCGGTGCCTCGTAGGGCTTGTCGAAGAACGGATCGCGGGGTGCCGAAGGGGCGCGGTAGCTGCTGCGCGGCGCGCTGCCGCGCGGGTCGTGCGCCTCGCCGCCCCGCTCACGCCGGCCACCTTCGCGCTGGCCATCCTCGCGCCACGCGCGCTGGCCGTCGTTGATGCGGCCGCGCGGGCGGTCTTCCTCGTACTCGAGGGCTTCGAGATCGATCTTCTTCTTGATGAGCTTTTCGATGTCCGCCACCAAGCGCGTGTCGCTGCTCGACACCAGCGTGACCGCCAGGCCCGAGGCGCCTGCGCGGCCCGTGCGGCCGATGCGGTGCACGTAGTCCTCGGCATTGAACGGCACGTCGAAATTGAACACGGCCGGCACATCCTTGATGTCCAGTCCGCGTGCCGCCACGTCGGTGCACACCAGCAGATCGACTTCGCCCTGCTTGAAGGCATCGAGCGCCTTCAAGCGTTCGTCCTGACTTTTGTCGCCATGCAGCGCCGCGGTCTTGAGGCCCTCGCGCTCCAAGCTGCGGGCCAGCCGGGCACAGCCGAGCTTGCTGTTCACGAAGATGAACGCCTGCTTCAGGCCCCGCGTCTTCAGCACCTGGTGGATGGCGCGGCGCTTGTCGTCGTCGTTGGCGCTGTAGAAACGCTGCTCCACCGTGGAAGCCGTTTCGTTGGGGCGCGCCACTTCGATCGTGATCGGGTCTTGCAGGTAGCTGCCTGCCAGGCGCTTGATCTCGGGGGAGAACGTGGCGCTGAACAGCAGCGTGGTGCGCTGCTTGGGCAGGTACGAGAGGATGCGCTGCAGATCGGGCAGGAAGCCGATGTCCAGCATGCGGTCGGCTTCGTCGAGCACCACGTACTCGACCTGGTTCAGCACCGCATTCTTGGCTTCGATGTGGTCCAGCAGCCGACCCGGCGTGGCCACGAGCACTTCCACGCCTTTTTTCAGCTCCAGAGTCTGCGGCTTCATGTCCATGCCGCCGAACACCACGGTGCTGCGCAGCTTGGTGTACTTGGCGTACAGGGCGACCTGCTGGGCGACCTGGTCGGCCAGCTCCCGCGTCGGCAGCAGCACCAGGGCGCGCACCGGATGGCGGGCGGGGGAGGTGGAGCTGTTTTCGTGCTTGAGCAGGCGCTGCAGCAAGGGCAGCGAGAAGGCGGCCGTCTTGCCGGTGCCCGTCTGGGCCGCACCCATCACGTCCTTGCCAGTCAAGACGACCGGAATGGCCTGCTCCTGAATGGGCGTCATGGACTCGTAGCCCATTTCGGCCACGGCGCGTGCCAGCGGTTCAGCCAGCGATAAATTGGAGAAAGAACTTGTCATTTAGCCCGCTATTGTCGCACCAGGGGCTGAACGGGGTGTTTTTTCGGGTAGGCATTCGTGTGCCAAAGGCACGATGCTATTCAATTCATAGCACCATACGATGGCTGTAAAAGCGCAAACGCCACCCCAGGCATTGCAGGGTGAACGCTTCCACTGCGGCGTTCACACTACAGGCTGCGGGCCGAAAACGTGTCGCAAGCCTTCACGCTGCCGTTTTCCAGGCCTGCATGGAACCACCGCTGGCGCTGCGCGCTGGTGCCGTGGGTGAAGCTGTCCGGCACGACGGCGCCGCCGCCCGCCCGCTGCAGGGCGTCGTCCCCTATCTTGGCTGCGGCGTTCATGGCCTCTTCCACATCGCCCTGCTCCAGGATCTGGCGGGCATTCTGGGCATGGTGGGCCCAGACCCCGGCAAAGCAGTCGGCCTGCAGTTCCAGGCGAACGGACAACTGGTTGTACTGCACCTGGCTGACGCGGCCACGCATCTGGTCCACTTTGGCGCTGATGCCCAGCAGGTTCTGGACGTGGTGACCCACCTCGTGGGCGATCACGTAGGCCTGGGCGAAATCCCCCGGTGCGCCCAGCCGGTTCTTCAAGGTTTCATAGAAGCCCAGGTCGATGTACACCTTGCGGTCGCCGGGGCAGTAGAACGGGCCCATCGCCGCTTGGCCGGTGCCGCAGGCAGTGGGTGTGGAACCACGGAACAGCACGAGCTTCGGGTCCTGATAGGCGTTGCCACCCTGCCGGAAGATGTCGGTCCACACGTCTTCGGTGTCGGCCAGCACGGTGGAGACGAAGCGCGCCATCTTGTCGTCGGCCGGCGGGCGGTGTGCCGGCGCCTGCTGGACCTGGGCGGGAGCGCCTCCGCCGCCGCTCAGCAGTCCCAGAATCGTCAACGGATTGATCCCGAAAATCCAGCCCCCCAGCAACGCCACCACGATGGTGCCGATGCCGATGCTGCGGCCGCCGAACACCGGCATGCCCCCACCGCCGCCGCCATCGCGGCGGTCCTCGACGTTGTCCGACTCGCGGTTGCCTTCCCATTTCATACGGTTCTCCTGCTCGCACCTGCGGATGCGGTGCGCCGGATGTTACGCCCGTGCCGCACGCCGGGCAGCAGTTCCCATGGGTCGATTCGCGACGCCATCAAGGCTGCGGCTCGCTGAACGAGGGCGCGTCCACCGCTGCATAGGTGGCCGGTGAACTCTGCAGGCCCCGGGGCGCCCAGTGCGCCTGGCGCTCCGATGCCTGCTGCACCTGCCCCTGCACCACCCAGCCCAGCGCGACGAGTTGCGCCGCGATCACCACGCTGCCGATCACGATGGGCCACGGGCGCAGCCTGGGTGCGGAGGACACAGGGGGATGGAAATCGTCGTGCATGGCAGTCTCTTGCGGATGGGGCTGAAATGGATGGGTGGGATGCTAGGCAGCGCGCCAGGGTCGAAAACCCGGTCGATGGCCTGCGGGGGCGTAGGACGCGGCCGGTCCAGAGGCATCCACGCAACGCGCGGCCTTCAGGCGCTCCCTGCCTGGATCAACGCGTGCACCAATGCACGCTGGCGGCGGCGGGCTCGGCGTCTTCGAAATACCCGGACAACTCCTGCACCAGGGCTTGCAGGGCGCATCCCGGAAGAGAGCGCGCAATTTCGATCTGCTGCAGGGCGTAGGTGCGGTCGCCGAGCATCATCGCGGCGCTGATGCAATGGCCACGGGCAGCCATCTCCAGCAGGAAGGCATCAAGCGCTTCGGCGGGCCAGTAGCAGCGGTGGGTGCTGCCTCCCGAAGCCTCGTGCAGCACATGCGAAAGGCCCGTGCGCTCGGCCTGGAGAGACGATACGGCGTGGTGGGTGGCAGGCATGGTGGGCTCCTCAGGCAGCGTTCTGCGTGGGATTTACAGCATCCAACCGGATGCAACACAGAACCTGCCTGAATCGTAAAAAACCGTAGCCGCCCCCGCTCACGGCAAAAAAGCCGTGGCGGTGTAGGACTCCACCGCCCGAAAAATCAGGCCCGCCTCAGGCCTTGGGCAGGGTGACGCCGCTTTGTCCCTGGTATTTGCCGCCCCGGTCTTTGTAACTCACGTCACAAACCTCGTCGCTTTCGAAAAACAGCACCTGGGCGCATCCCTCGCCCGCGTAGATGCGGGCCGGCAGCGGCGTGGTGTTGCTGAATTCCAGCGTGACATAGCCCTCCCACTCGGGCTCGAACGGCGTCACGTTCACGATGATCCCGCAGCGGGCATAGGTGCTCTTGCCCAGGCAGATGGTCAGCACGTTGCGGGGAATGCGAAAGTACTCCACCGTGCGTGCCAGCGCGAAGCTGTTGGGCGGGATGATGCAGCTGTCGCCTTCGAAGTCGACGAAGCTCTTTTCATCGAAGTTCTTCGGGTCCACCACGGTGCTGTGGATGTTGGTGAACACCTTGAATTCCGGCGCACATCGGATGTCGTAGCCATAGCTGCTGGTGCCGTAGCTGATGATCTTGCGGCCTTCCGCCTCACGGACCTGGCCCGGCTCGAAGGGCTCGATCATTCCGGTCTGCTCCGCCATGCGGCGAATCCACTTGTCGCTTTTGATGCTCATTGCTCACTCCTGCTGGGCCGCCATTGTAGAGAGGACGCGCGGGCAGGCACTATATTTTTCATAGCGACATGCGCTAGTGCAACCTGCGCCAGGGGCCTATTCGGCTTGGGAAACCACGGTGCGCTCGATCACCCGGTCATCGCCCAGCACGATCATCGCGAAGAGCAGTTCGTCCAGGTTGGCCGCGTGCGCGGTCTTGCGCGCCAGCAGCGGCGTGGCGCGCGGGTCCAGCACCACGAAGTCGGCCTCGCACCCGGGCTGCAGGTTGCCGATGACGCCCGCCAGCCCCAGCGCGCGCGCCGCGCCGGCCGTGTGCTGCCACCACAGCGCCTGCGGCGAAAGCGACAGGCCGGGCTTCGTCTGCCCTTCACGCCCCACGTAGTAGGCGGCGAGCATGGTGTGGAACGGGCTGAAGCTCGTGCCGCCCCCCACATCGCTCGCCAGTCCATAGCGAAAGCCGACCCGGTCGGCCCCGGCGTAGTCGAAGAAGCCACTGCCCAGAAACAGGTTGCTGGTGGGGCTGACCGCCGCCACCGCCCCGGTGTCACGCATGAGCGCCCGGTCGGCATCGTCAAAGTGGATGCAGTGGGCGTACACGGCGCGCTCGCGCATCAGCCCGAAGTCGTCGTACACCGACAGGTAGCTGCGGGCCGCGGGAAACAGCTCGCGGGCCCATCGGATCTCGTCCAGGTTCTCGGCCACGTGCGACTGGATCCACACGTCGGGGTATTGCGCGGCCAGTTCGCCCGCACCGCGCAACTGGGCTTCGGTGCAACTGGGCGCGAACCGCGGCGTGATGGCATAGCCCAGCCGGTCCTGGCCGTGCCAGCGGCGGATCAGCGCCTCGGTGTCGCGCAAGGATTGTTCGGTCTGGTCGCGCACGCCATCGGGCGAGTGGCGGTCCTGCAGCACTTTGCCGGCGATCAGGCGCAGTCCGCGCGCCTGCGCCTCGCCCATCAGCGCGTCCACCGACGCCGGGTGCGAGGTGGCGAACGTGAGCGCGGTGGTCACGCCGTTGCGCAGCAATTCGTCCAGGAACACGGTGGCCACGCCGGCGGCATAGGCCGGATCGGCAAAGCGGGACTCGTGGGGAAAGGTGTAGTTTTCCAGCCAGGGCAGCAGGCCGTCGGCGGGCGAGCCGATCACGTCGGTCTGCGGAAAATGCACGTGCATGTCGACGAACCCCGGCGCGATGATGCGGCCGGGCCAATGCACCACCGGCCACTGCGCGTAATGGGCCGCCAGGGTGTTCCAGGCGCCTGCGGCCTGGACGCGCTGGCGCCCCTGGGCATCGGGGCCGATGGCCAGCAGGCCGTCTTCTTCATACAGGGCCGAATGGTCGTCGGCGAAACGCAGCAGGCCGGAGCGGTAGATTTGCATGGCGGCAGCTTAACGCCGGGCACGGCGCCTTTCATGCGCCGCAGCGCATGGGGCCTATACCGGCGGCGCTACACCGCCACCCGCTCCCGGGGCGGCAACGCCTCGCGGTCTCCGACCGCCGTCGGGGCGGCTGAGCGGCTCAGCTGCCCCGCGATGCGCTGGGCGTGCAGCAAAAGCCGCTCGATGGCAGACACGTAGAACAGCGCGCCCTGGGTCAGCGCCCCGATGGCGAACAGGCCGGGCTGGCCCAGCACCTGAAAGCTTTGCGCATCGATCGCGATGCCGCCCAGTTCGTGCTGGCGGACCAAGCCGCGGTCGATGAGGTTCTCGATGAGCGGCGAATCGATGCGCGCCAGGTTGCCGGCCACGCCGGTCGCATCCAGGATGCCGTCGAGCGCCAGCGTTCCGCCGGCCAGTTCCACCTGGAATCCCGGCCGGCCCTCCGCCAGCCGGGTGGCCCGGTAGCCGGGATGCACGGTCAGCCGGCCCGCCTGGAGCAGCGCCTGGATCTTGCGCGCGTTGTCCAGCGGCATCGGGTGCCGGTAGCTCATCCAAAGGCCCTGGTATTTGCGAAAGAACCGGCGCTTCTGGTCCGGACGCAGCGCGGTCCAGTAGCGGTCGATGTCCTCCTTGGTGGCGTCCAGCTGCAGCTGCCAGTCCCGCACGGCCTGGGCCGCCTCGATCTCCCGGCCGATGCGGACCAGGGGGTCGCGGATCGTCATGAGGCCCGGGTATTCGTGCCCACAAGGATGGCTTTCGCGGAACCAGCGCAGGAAGCCGCGCAGCGTGTCGCCCGCATAGCGGTGCTCGGGGCGCACCAGGGGGGTGGTGGGCAAGGCGCCGCGCACCAGGGGCAACTGGCCGGAATGGGAAAACATGTGGATGCGCTCCACACCGAGCCGGCCGAGCAGCAGCGCCATGTCGATGGCCGTGAGCTTGGTGCCGAGGATGCCGATGCGTGCGTTCCGCGGCAGCTCGGCCTTGATGGCGCCCAGGTCGTGGTACGGGTTCGCGTGGTAGTGCGCCACGCCCGGAAACGGCGACCGCTTTTTGAGATGCCCCAGCGCCAGCACGACCTGGTCCACATGCCAGGCATGCTGGGCCGTGGCCACGTGAAAGCCACTGGCCCCGCGCTCGATGTCGGTCACCGCCTGCGCCACGCGCACCAGCTTCACGCCGCGTGCGGCGAACGCGCTCTCGGCCTGGTGGGCGACATCCTGCAGGTAGGCCCCCATGAGCGAGCGCCGCACGTATCCGCCGGGCGCTTCGGCCTGTCCCGCGCAGAGCTGCTGCAGCCAGCGGTCGAACCCGTCCGGCTCGCCGGTCCGTGCGCTCAGCAACGACGAAGCCATGTTGAGGATGAACTCGCCGTCGTTGGTGTCCCGGCCATAGGGCAGTCCCGGGCCGAACCCGCCGGACTCGTCGAACAGCAGCACCTCGGAAATCCCGGCATGGCCGCCCATGCGGCTCAGCGCTTGCGTGACGAGGGTGCCGCTGCAGCCGCCCCCGATGATGGCGATCCTGGCCATGGTCATGTCTCCTTCGCGGATGCGGTGCGCCGCCGCATCAGGCGGCACCACCGGCCAGGGCCAGGTCCGCCGCGCGATCCCGGGCCGCGGACACGGGGCGTGACGGGGAGCCATGCCGTGCGAAATGCTGGCGCAGCAGCATGTCGGCGCGCAGCGAGGCGGGAGCGGTCTGCAGCAGCGTCACCAGTTCGACCAGCGAAGCGGGCGCGCCTTCCAGGTAACGGCGGATGGAGTGCCCGTCGTGCAGGCGCACGGGGTCTTCCCGCAGCACCACGCCCGCCAGCCGCAGCAGCAGCTTCTTTTGCTCGCCCTTGCGCAAGATCCAGTGCGCGCTGCCGTAGCGGAACGCCTCGTCATCGCGGTGCGGCAGGAGCGGCGCCAGGCTCCAGAGCCCGTTGCCGCTGCCGCACAGGTAGTCCGGCGTGGTCGTGCCGGCCACGCTGCGCACATCGTTCAGCGCGGTGACGTCCACGGTGGGTGTGCCGAGCACGGACAGGTTCACATCGCAGGCCGACGCGAACGACAGGGCGACGGAGCGGTTAAAGATTTCCTCCTGCTCCTGCACCGAATAGCCCAGCCGCTGCAGGTCCGCCCGGGCGGCGTTGTCGATCTGCTGGATGGTCGCGATGCCGGAACTGTGCGCCAGGAAATGCAGCCGCACCAGGTCTTCGATGCCCTGGAAAGAGAGCCGCCCCGCCGGCTGCCCGTCGCGGTTCAGCGGCCGGCCCGCCGCATCGCGCTCCACCAGCCCGGTGGCCGTCCAGGCCAGCGCCCGCGGCAACGCGACCAGCCGGGGCAGCACCACGCGCTCGTAGATGAGGCGGGACGAGTGGCTGACCACCTGCGCATGCGCCTTCGTGTTGAGCGTGAAGCGGTTGTGCAGCATGCTGGATTCGATCAGCACGGTGCCGTCGGCATCGAGGCCCGCGTGCGCGATGCCGAGCACTTCGGCGGCGGCCTGCGTGCGCTCCAGGAACCGGGCAAACGTGGCCGTGAGCCCGGTGGAGAGCTTCAGCCCCTCCGGGTAGTGGGTGGTGGGCGTGCTCGGCAGGACGATCCATGCGCCGCGGGCGATGGCGCCCTGCACGGCCGCCACGTCCATGTCGATGGGCCCCGCCAGGCCGCCGCTGCGCGGCGCGTCCCGGTACACCCGGATGCCGGCGCTCTTGGGCTCGGCCTCCGAATCGGCCCGCAGGGCCACCGCCCGCTCGTGGATGGCCTCGAACAGCACGGCCATGGCGGCGCTGTAGCCGGGCTCGCTGCGCACGGCGGTATGGACGATGTCGGTGCGGTCGTCCGTGTAGTGGCAAGGAATGGCGGTGAGGAATTCGAGAAACCGCCCCTGCGGCCCCTTGAACTGCGCAGGCGGCACCTGGAAGGCATGGGGCGGCAGGCCCGCTTCGGCGGCCATGGCCTGCAGCGCCGCGTCCCACCGGCCGCCAGGGCGCTGGCGCTCGGCCAGCAACTCGCGCACGAAGTTCAGGGCCTGCAGCGGATAGACGTGCCGGAACGCCGCCGCACCTTCACGGGGATAGCGATCACGCTCCTCCACGAAAAAGCGCGCGTACAGCCCATGGTCGCGCAGGGCCGCGAGCGCGAGGTCGCCCGCACCCGGTGCCTGCGGATCGGGCGGCAGGTGGTTGGCCGCGGCCTCCAGCGCGTCCAGGAACCGCGATTCCCGGGCCGCGTAGGCGGGCTGCAGCGGTGCCAGCGCCGCCAGCACGGCGCTGGCCATGGCCCGGGGGCGGTCCAGCGGCACGGTCGCGGCCAGCGGCTGCAGCCGGGCGATCGCGGCCTGCAGCAGCGCCACATCGGGGTGGGGCATGTCCAGCGCCACGCGCGTTTCCTCGGCCGTCAACACCGTGGCCCCCAGGGCCTGCAACTGCTCGCGCACATAGCGCACCTGCTCCGCCGTGGTGCCGCGGCGCCAGCCGCCCGCCACCTCGGGATCCGGCACGTTCAGGGCATCTTCCAGGCCCACCCGCACGCCGTCGAGGCCCAGGGCCACAGCCATGCGCGGCAGCAGCACGATCATCGGGCCGGGCACGAGGGCGGACACCTTGGCGCCAGGGCACTCCGCGCGGATGCGCGCCACCACCGGCCGCAGCCGCGCCACCGCCTGGGCCAGGGCCTGTTCGAAGGCCTCTGCAGAGCCCTCTGCCAGCAGGCGCAGGATGTCCTTGCGCTCTTGCACCGGCAACAGGGAGTCGTCCTGCACCCCGCCCTCGGGCAGGCGCCGGTGTTGGTCCACCCCCACCACCAGCATGAACAGCACCGGCCCACCCACCGAACGCAGGCCGGCCTGATAGGACCCCAGAGCGCCGTCCAGGATCGCGCCGTTGAACACCTCCACCTCGGGCCGCACACCCCATTGCCGGCAGTGCGCGATCTGCGCCGCCAGGAAGGCCGGGGGGTTTTCATAGCCGCCCCCCGCCTGGAAGACCACCGGCCCGGGGCTGAAGGAGCCCATCTCCGGCGCGCGCTGCTGCGCACCATAGGCCCGCAGATGCACCCGGCGCACGGGGCTTTCGAAGTCGGCGGCGCCGCCCCGCACGCTGGTGGACAGGTTCAGGATGGCGGCAGGCGCCGCCTGGTGCAGGCGGGGCACGATCGCCGCGTACTGCGCTTCGTCGATGTGGTTGGCCTGCCGCCCCAGGCGCACCGGCACGGCCACCCCGGGCACGTGCACCGGGTGCTGGCCGCTGCAGTCCCGCGTGTGCAGGTGCACGATGGCGGCCCCCTCGCGCACGGCCGCCACGCTCTGCGCGACGATGGCTTCGGGTGCGATGGGCAGGTGCGGCGATGCGGTCCTGCCCGGATTCCAATGGCCTGCGCCGTGGTCGGCCCAGCCGCGCTCGCGCAGGGTGTCCAGCAGCCGCGGCGCCTCGGCCTGCAACGCGGCCACCAATGCGGGCGGCAGGTAGGTCTCGATCGTTTCCGCGCGCCATGCCAGATCGCCGGCGCCCGCCACGTCCCAACCCTGGGAGGTGAGCGTCAGCACCAGCTCGCGCGCCGTCTTCGCCGAGGCGATGCGGTGCAGGGCCACACCCGGCAGATGCCGGCGTGCCTCCACGTCGCCCAGGCGGCGGCCCGGCGCCTGGGGCCCGTCCGCCGCGCTGGCCACCTGCAGGGCGTCCAGGCTGTCGCAGATCCCCAGGCCGCCGGCCGGCACCGCCTCCCAGCCATCGGCGGCCAGCCGATGGGCCAAGCCCATGCCCTGGGCGTCCGCGGCCTCGACCGACCGGGCAGGCAGGAATTTCGGCTCCCGGGCCAGGGCTTGCTGTGGAACGGCGCCCACAGGCGCTGCCGTGATGAACATTCGCATCGACCTTCTCCCCTTGGTTTTTTCTGAACCCGCCGCGCGCCGCGGCCGGCGCATCGCGCGCCTGGCGGGCATGTCGGTGGCATTACAGCAATGCCCGGGGCGCCTGGAAACTATCCCTTCGGGTAGTTGCCAGACCGGCGCAGATGAAACCCAGGCCAGCAAGGAGCCCAGTGAGCGGCGTGCACGGTGCTATGCCGCGTCGCCAGCCTGCGCTGCCGCCTGCCGGGCGCAGACCGCGCGCAGCGCCGCCACGAACAGCGATTGCTCTTCGTAGCGCGCGCCCTCGGTCCGCTGGAACAGCGTGATGGGCGGCAGCGTCCAGCCGAAGCAGTGGGCGACGATGCCCACGCCTGCGATGCGGGCCAGTTCCTCCGCGATGTCGGCGGGCACGATGGACACCGCTTTTTCGTTGGCCGCGATCAGCTCGCCGATGAGCTTGGACGACAGGCTCTCGACGAACGGCGCGGGCGGCGCCACCCCCGCGCGCAGGAAGAAATCGGTGATCTGCTCGCGCATGGGCGTCTGGCGGGCGCCCAGAATCCACTCCAGCCGGGCCAGTTCCTGCCAGGCCAGGGGCTGGCGCCCCAGCCGGGCGGCGAGGCGGCGGTGGGTGATGAGGCGGGGCTCCTGGTGGTAGAGCACCTCATGCTCCAGCCCCTGCATGTCGAGCACGGCCGATGCACGGCCGATCACGCAGTCCAGTTCGTGCTGGCGCAGGCGCTCCAGCAGGCGGTCGCTGGTGCCTTCGTGGATGGTCACGGTCACCTGCAGGCCCTGCGGCCGCGTCTGGCCGATGGCGGCCGCCAGCAGCCGCCCGGACACGAAAGGGATCACGCCCACCTGCAGGTGCGCGGCGCGGCCCAGGCCCACGGCCTCGATGTCGCGCACCCAATGGCCCAGGTCCTCCAGCATCGCCCGGGCCCGGGCGATGACCAGCTCCCCCAGCGCCGTGGGCGCCATGCCGCGCGCGGAACGGTGGAACAGCGCGCCGCCGAACATGGATTCCAGCTCGGCCAGCGCGTGCGTGACGGCCGGCTGGCTGGTCGCCATGCGGTGCGACACGCGGGTCAGCGACCCGTGTTCCGCAATCATGCGCAGCAGCACCAGGTGGCGCATCTTGAGCCGCGACGCGAGCCGGGCCTCCATCTCGGCAGGGGTCATCGAACGCTCCCAAAGCCATATCCATTGGCTTATGGGGCAATACTAAATGAGAAAGATTGGCTCATGCGGCTCCCCCACAATCGCAGCCCATGCGGCGGCGGCCCTGCGGGGCCGGACGCCTTCCAATCCAAAAAAAGGGGGAGAAGCGCGCAATGGAAACGATCTACTGGGTGGTGGGCATCGGGGCCGTGGTGGCCGGGTTCGTGCAGGGGCTGTCGGGGTTCGCGTTCGGCATGGTGGCCATGTCGTTCTGGGCCTGGACGCTGGAGCCGCGACTGGCGGCGGCGCTGGCGGTGTTCGGGGCGCTCACCGGGCAGATCGTCGCGGCGGTGTCGGTGCGCCGCGGCTTCGACGTGCGCACGCTGGCGCCATTCGTGCTGGGTGGTCTGCTGGGCATTCCGCTGGGCGTGGCCTTGCTGCCACGGCTGGACATGGTGTGGTTCAAGACGCTGCTGGGCGCCCTGCTGGTGCTGTGGTGCCCGACCATGCTGATGGCCAAGCGCCTGCCGCGCATCCGCTCGGGTGGCCGCGTGGCCGATGGCGTCGTGGGGCTGGCCGGCGGCGTGATGGGCGGCATCGGCGGATTCACCGGCACGCTGCCCACGCTGTGGTGCACCCTGCGCGGCTACGAGAAGGACCAGCAGCGCGCCGTGATCCAGAATTTCAACCTGTCGATGCTGCTGGTCACCATGGGCACCTACCTGGGCACCGGCATGGTCACGCGGGACATGCTGCCCTTCTTCGCCATCGTGGCGCCGGCGATGCTGGTGCCCACGCTGCTCGGCACGCGGCTGTACATCGGGCTGAGCGACGCGGCATTCCGGCAGATCGTGCTGGGCCTGCTCACGGCATCGGGCGTGGCCTTGCTGGCCTCGTCGCTGCCGCAGCTGGTGGCGCGCCACCTGTAGCGGCCGAAAGAGAGGACGGCCCCTCGCCAAGGCCCCTCTCCGCCCTTTTCAGCGCTGCACGCCCTCGACGAGCCAGTTCATCTGCAGGATCTGCGCATCGCCGAGGGTCTGGCCCGCGGCGATGACCTCGCGGCCGGTGTTGTCGCGCACGGGCGTCGCGCCCGCGCGGAACGGGTGGAAGCGCCCCTTGGCGATGTCTTCTTGGCGGGCCAGCACCTCGGCCTTCACGGCCGGCGGCACCTTGCTGCCGAAGCCCTCGACGCGGATCATGCCCTCGCGCACGCCGCCCCAGAGGTTGCCGCTTTTCCACGTGCCCTGCGCCACGGCGCGCACGCGTTCGGTGTAGTAGCCGCCCCACTGGTGCGTGACGGCGAGGATCTGCGCGTCCGGCCCCATTCGGCGCATGTCGGAGTGGTAGCCGATCGCGAGCTTGCCGCGCTCCTGGGCCGCGGCCATCACCGCCGTGGAGCCGGTGTGGAAGGCCACCACGTCCACGTTCTGGTTGAACAGAGCCATGGCCGCATCGCGTTCCTTGGGCGGGTCGAACCACACGTCCAGCCACACCAGCTTGACCGTGGCTTGAGGGTTGACCGAGCGCAGGCCCAGCGTGAACGCATTGATGCCCTGCAGCACCTCGGGGATGGGAAAGCCGGCCACGTAGCCTGCCACGTTGGTGCGCGTCATGCGCCCGGCGGCGACGCCAGCCAGGTAGCGGCCCTCGTAGTAACGGGCGTTGGCCGTGGCCACGTTGGGCGCGGTCTGGTAGCCGGTGATGGATTCGAACTTCACGCCGGGATAGTCCCGCGCCACCCGCAGCGTGGGCTCCATGTAGCCGAAGCTGGGCGTGAAGATGATCTGGTGTCCCGTGGCGGCCAAGTCGCGGATGACGCGCTCGGCGTCCGCGCCCTCGGCCACGTTCTCCACGAACGTGGTGCGCACGCGGTCGCCCAAGGCGGCCTCGACGGCCTTGCGGCCCTCGTCGTGCTGTCGCGTCCAGCCCGCTTCGGTGATGGGCGAGACATAGACGAAGCCGGCCTTCACCACGGCCGGGGGGACGGTCTGGGCGGTGTGGCTGGTTTGGGAAAAGGCGGGGGAAAGCCAACAGCAAGCGGCCACGAGCGTGGCTGCGAGGTTTTTGTACATGGTGGTCCTCTACATGGTCCCGGGGGATGGAAACGCGAAAGGCGGCCGGGACAGCCGCCTTTCGGGGAGCGCGATTGTAGTCAGCCGGCCCGGCCCGCGTGCCGGCAGGGCCATGCGGGCGGGCGCGCCTGCGGCCATCCGGGCCGAGACCTGCGCGGGCCGCCCTTCAATGATTGGGGGCGAAAAGTGCCTCCAGCGCAACTGGAACCAGGGCATATCGCTATATTTTTAATAGCAATCCGCACGGACGTGGGGGGATCAGCCAAAGCCCGCCGCCAGCACCCCGCGCGCCTCGCGCACGAAGTCCGACTCCCCGGCCCGGGGCGGCAGCAGATAAAAGCCCGCCTGCGGCAAGGCCGGCAGGCCGTGGGGCGCCGGCAGCACCCGCACGCCGGGGCACAGCGCCGAGGCATTGAGGCAGGCCACGCCCAGGCCCGCGGCCAGCGCCGACTGCAGCCCCGCCACGCCCGAGGCCAGCAGCGCGATGCGGTAAGGCACCCGGCGGCGTTCCAGCAGCGACACGGTGAACTGGTGCAGCGAACAGCTGTCGGGCAGCGCGAGCAGGCGCAGCGGCTCGCCCCGCACGCGCGTGACGCCGGGGGCGGCCATCCAGTGCAGGGCCTCCTGGCGCAGCAGCGACGCCTTCGCCGCGGCGGCATTGGCGGCAGGCCGTGCGCGGGCCGCGCCGGCCGTCGTGCGCGCGGCGGGCAAGGCCATGGTCAGCCCCACGTCGAACTCGCCGCCGGCATAGCCCGCTTCGACCAGCCCGCTTTTCTGCACCGTGACCTGCAGCCGCACCTGCGGGTACTGCGCCTCCACGCGCGCCAGCAGGCCCGCCAGATCGGCCGGGCGGAAGTAATCGGTGACCCCGAGCCGCAGCGTGCCCTGCAGCGCCACGCCGTGCAGATCGCGCCAGGCCGCCTCGCTCAGCGCGAGCAACTGGCGCGCATGGCCCAG
Source organism: Acidovorax sp. BLS4 (assembly GCF_032929295.1). NCBI lineage: Bacteria > Pseudomonadati > Pseudomonadota > Betaproteobacteria > Burkholderiales > Comamonadaceae > Acidovorax > Acidovorax sp. BLS4. The sequence continues at coordinate 532,134 of NZ_CP136797.1, read as the reverse complement.
CAGCCGCTCGCCTGCTGCCGTGGGCGCCACGCCGGCCTTGGAGCGCAGCAGCAGCGACTGCCCGGCCTGCTCTTCGAGCTTGCGCAACTGCTCGCTGACGGCCGACTGCGACAAAAACACCCGCGGCGCGCCAGCCGTGAGGCTGCCCGCGTCGATCACGGCGGCGAAGGTGCGAAGCTGGTCGAGGGGAAAGGCGTGCATGGTCCAGAAGATCCAACGGTAAAACCGATGGATGGTATCCATGAATCCCGCTTTTCAGGACGGTGGATGCTGCGAAAAATCACGGCATCTTCTCAACGAGCACCCGCACCATGCCCCACATCGCCATCCACCTGTCCGGCCCCGCCGATGCCGCCCTGGCCCGCCGCGCGACGGCGGCTGTCGCCGACATCACCCAGAACGTACTGGGCAAGGCCCTGCCCGTGATCGCCACCACGGTGCAGTTCATCGCGGCCGACCAATGGTTCATCGGGGGCGTCTCGCTGGCCGAGCTGGGCCAGACCGCCTTCCACCTGGACATCAGCATCACCGACGAGACCAACACCAAGGCGGAGAAGGCGCGCTACCTGCGCGAGATCCATGCCGCGTTCGCCGGCCTGCTGCCCCGCCTGCACGAGGTGAGCTACATCCACCTGATCGATGCCCGCGCGGCCGCCTACGGCTACGGCGGACGCAGCCAGGAATGGCGGCACCAGCAGGCCGGCGTATAGCGGCGCGGTGCAGGTGCTGCCATGCCCTGCGGCGGCAGCGTCAGCGCATCGGGATGACGAACACCCGGCGGCGCGCCTCGCAGCCCGGGCCGTCGTAAGGCGTGCTGTCGCGCTCCCAGCCCGGCCCTGGCGACACCTGGGCGCAGACGCGCTTGCCGTCGACCTTGCTGCGCCAGAAGTACCACGGCGCGGGCGCGGCCCCCGCAGCGCCGGCCAGGCATGCGGCTGCCAGCAGCGCGGCGCCGCAACGCAGGGCGAAGGCGCCGGCCGGGCGGGTGCGGAAATCGGGAAGCGACGAAGTCATGGCGTGTCTTTGACATGGCTGTTGAGCATGGACGGGTCGCAGCCTGCGGCGCCGCCCCGTTGCCATTGTGAGGGCCCGGGCCTCAATCCACGGGCGCCGAGACGATCCAGCCCTCCAGCGGGTCCAGCCCCGGCGGCAGGCCGTACAGCGCATCGCCCTGCCGGTGGCGCTGCTCCGCCCAGGCGGCCTGCACCAGGCACAGCACGGCGTCCAGGCGGTCGCCGCTGGCGTCGTCCACCAGCGCATCGCGCTGCGCGTGCGTGAGCTTGAGCCGCAGCCCCAGCCGGGTGGCGCCGTTCTCCAGCGCCGTGACCAGGTCCTTGCGGGCGATGAGGCGGTCGGGCGTCTGCTTGGCGCGGTCGTCGCTCTTGTAGCTGCGCCGGGCCAGGATCTCGCGCGCCAACAGGCCGGGGTAGGCCTCCAGCGCCACGCGGGCCGGATCGCCCGCATGCAGGCCGGGCAGGTGCACGCCGGCATCGAGCAGCAGCGGCACGCCCGCGTGCAGCATGTAGGCGACGGGCGGGTTGACCCACTTCATCGACGGGCTGGAGCCCGCCGGCCCATCGGCGGCGCGGTGGGCGAACTTGGCCCCCGCCAGGCGCGCATCGCAGAATGCCGCGAAGGTGTCGCGGATCTGCGCGCGGCTCAGGCCCCGGTAGTGCTGCATGCTCGCGTGCCAGGTGAGCGGCCAGCCCAGGTGCGCCAGCAGCTCGCGCGGCAGGCCGAACGGCAGGTCGAACCCGCCCACCCAGGTGCGCGGCTCGGCCAGCCAGCGGCCGAAGCCGGCCAGGGTGTCGAAGGTCTCCAGCCCCGACAGCACCACGCGCGCGCCGGCCAGTTGCCCGCTGGCGACCACGATGGGTTTGCGCCGGCTGGGGCTGCTGGAGAAATCGCAGCCGATCAGCATCGGCAGCGGCGGCACGGCGCTGTCACCCGCATCCATGCCCTACCCCAGCGCCAGGGCGGTGACCCCCGCCGCGATCAGCACCGCGCCCGCGATGCGCGCGGCCCGATCGCCCTCGCCCAGCAGGTGGCCGCCGATGAGAGCGGCGAACAGCATCGACACCTCGCGCGCCGGCGCCACGTGCGACAGCGGGGCTTCCTGCATGGCGTACAGCACCAGCACGTAGGCCACCGGGCTCACCGCCGCCACCAGCAGGGCGAAGCGCCACTGCACGCGCCAGAGCACGCGCGCGGCCGGCAGGTCGCGCAGCACCACGGGCGCGAGCACCGCCACCCGCACGAAGTTGCCCATGTAGTCCACGAGGATGGGCGACATGCGCAGCACCTTCACCGCGTAGCCGTCCACCACCGTGTAGCTGGCGATGAACGCGCCGGTGAGCACGCCGTAGCGGATGCCCGCATGCACCCGCTGCCGCGCGGCCGGGTCGTGCGCGGCGCGCAGCAGCGCGGGGCCGCCGGCGATGAGGAACACCCCGCCCACCACGCCCGCGATGCCCAGCCCCCCGAGCAGCGAGATCTGCTCGCCCAGGAACGTGATGGCGACGAGCGACGACATCAGCGGCCCCGAGCCGCGCGCGAGCGGGTACACCACGGTCAGGTCGGCCTGGCGGTAGCCGCGCAGCAAGATGACGTAGTACGCCACGTGCAGCAGCCCGCTGGCCACGACGAAGCCCCATTCCCTGGCGCCCCATTCGGGCACGGCATCGCGCCCGAGCCACCAGCCCAGCGGCGCCCAGCCCAGCATCATCAGCACCGAGGTGAAGAAGGCAAAGCGCGAATCGCCGCCCGCTTTCTTGGCCGCGATGTTCCAGCATGCGTGGATGAGCCCGGCCAGCAGGATGAGGGCGAAGGCGTTGAAGGTCACGGTGGTGAAACGGGGGAGAGGAAGCCTGAATGCAGAAGGCCGCAGCGCATGGCGCCTGCGGCCTCGGAGGACGGGTGGGGGACGGGGGAGGCAGGCCCGCCTAGGCGCGGCCGATGATGGACGCGGTGGCCATCAGTTCTTCCAGCAGCGCGAATGACACGCGGCCCGACACCGAGTACGGGTCCAGCTCGGGCTTTTCGGAGTATTTGAGCAAGATGGAATGGTTGATCCGGGTCAGGTTGACCTGGCCCATGGTCCAGCCGCCGAAGCGGCGCTCGTGGATCTCCTCGAAGTGCAGCAGCTCCACGTCCTTGTGCCGCGGGTCCTTCTGGATGTGGCCGTACAGGGCGCTCACCGCGGAGCGGCCGCCCTCGATCGCCTGCAGGAACACGCCCCCGCCGTAGCAGAGCACGCCGGTGATGCCGCAGGTGGGGTTGTGCTGGCGCGACTGGCTGAGGATGGCTTCGATGGCGTCGGGCGAGGTGTCCACGGCGCGGCTGGCGTAAAGCAGTCGGACGAGCATGTCAGTTCCTTCCGGGAATGAGCGAGAGGAATTCGCGGCGCAGGGCCGGGTCCTTGAGGAACACGCCGCGCATGACGGAGTTGAGCATCTTGCTGTCCATCTCGCGCACGCCGCGCCAGGACATGCAGAAGTGGCTGGCCTCCATCACGATGGCCAGGCCGTCGGGCTGGGTCTTTTCCATGATGAGGTCGGCCAGCTGCACCACGGCCTCTTCCTGGATCTGGGGGCGGCCCATGACCCAGTCCACCAGCCGCGCGTATTTGGACAGGCCGATGACGTTGGTGTGCTCGTTGGGCAGCACGCCGATCCAGATCTTGCCCATCACGGGGCAGAAGTGGTGGCTGCAGGCGCTGCGCACGGTGATCGGGCCGACGATCATCAACTCGTTCAGGTGCTCGGCGTTGGGGAACTCGGTGATGGCCGGCTGCTGCGCGTAGCGGCCCTTGAAGACCTCGTTGAGGTACATCTTGGCCACGCGCCGCGCGGTGTTCTGGGTGTTGTGGTCGGTCGCCGTGTCGATGACCAGGCTGTCGAGCACGCCCTGCATCTTGGCCTCGACCTCGTCGAGCAGCAGTTCCAGCTCGCCAGGCTCGATGAACTCGGCAATGTTGTCGTTCGCATTGAAGCGCTTGCGTGCCGCGGCCAGCCGTTCGCGGATTTTGACGGAAACGGGCGTGCCCTCTTCGGGCGGCGCGTCGTTCGATTCGGCGGCGAGTTGTCTGAACATGGGCGGCATCGTACCAGCGAATGCCCGCCCCGGCTTGCCGAGTGTTTTTGGCCCCCAGCGCATATTCCTCTAGGGCGTATAGCTATAAAAATAATAGCATCTAACCCAAGCCGCACCGGCTCAGTAGCGGTTGCCGGTCACCCAGAGCGCGGCGCGCATGATGGCGAAGGCGATGCGGTCCAGCGCGCGCTGGCGCCAGGGGCGCTCGGCATAGGCGCGCGGGTCCATGCGCTGGCCGGCATGCTCCATGGCGTGCACCAGGCGTTCGCGCAGGTCGGCGGCGAAGCCCGCGTCCTCGATCACCACGTTGGCCTCGCGCGCCAGCAGCAGCGACAGCGGGTCCAGGTTGGACGAGCCCACGGTGGCCCAGGGGTGTTCGCCCAGCGCATCGACCACCGCCACCTTGGCGTGCAGGAAGCTGGGCGAATACTCGTGGATCTCCACGCCGGCCTTGAGCAGCGCGCCGTACACGGGCCGGGCCGCGTGGTACTGCATGAAGTATTCGTAGCGCCCCTGCAGCAGCAGGCGCACGCGCACGCCGCGGCGCGCGGCCAGCACCAGCGCGCGGCGCAGCTTGCCGCCGGGCACGAAGTAGGCGTTGGCGATGATGATCTCGTGCCGCGCGTTGGCGATGGCGCGGCGGTAGGCGCGCTCGATGCGGCTGCGGTTGCGCAGGTTGTCGCGCAGCACCAGCGCGGCCCGCATGCGGGGGCCCGCGTCGTCCGCGTCCTCCTGCGCGCGCCGGGCCCGGGCGGCCGCGCGCAGGTCGCGCAGCGCATCGGCCAGGCGGTGGCGGCGCGCGTCGCGCACCGCCTTGAGCCGCCACCACACGTGCTGCATGGCCTCGTCGGCCTGCTCCACCAGCCGGCCCTCGGCACGCACCGCGAAATCAAAGCGCGGGGCTTCCAGCACGCCGTGATTGGGGTCGTGCAGGTCGTCCAGCACGTTGATGCCGCCGCAAAACAGCACGCAGCCGTCCACCACGCACAGCTTGCGGTGCAGCCGGCGCCAGCGGTGCGGCAGCAGCAGGCCCAGCGTGCCGACCGGCGAATACACCTGCATCTGCACGCCCGCGGCCTGGAAGCGCTCGGGCCACGGGCCGGGCAGCGAGCCGGTGCCCACGCCGTCCACCACCAGGTGCACGCGCACGCCGCGTTCGGCCGCGCGCACCAGCGCCTCGGCAATGGCGGCGCCGGTGCCGGTGCAGTCGAAGATGTAGGTCTCGAACTGGATGTCGGACGTGGCGGCGTCCATGTCGGCCACGAGGGCCGCGAACAGTTCCTCGGACCCCTGCAGCAAGCGGACGCGGTGGTCCGCGCCGAGGACGGCGGCATGCGACATGGCTCAAAGCCCCCCGCGGCTCACAGGCGGAACTCGGCGATGAGCGGCAGGTGGTCCGACATGCGCCACCAGATGCGCCCGCGCGGCACGTGCAGGCCGAGCGGCGTGAGCCCGCGCACGTACACGTGGTCTAGCTGCACCATGGGCAGGCGCGCCGGGTAGGTGAAGGTGCGGGGCGCCTCCTCGTACTCGTACAGCCCGCAGGCCGCCAGCGCGCGCTTGACCTGCAGGCCCCAGTCGTTGAAATCGCCGGCCACCACCAGCGGCTCGTCCGGCGGCACCTCGCGGGCGATGAAACGCTGCAACTGCGCCACCTGGCGCACGCGGCTGCCGGGGATCAGGCCCAGGTGCACCACGATGGCATGCACGCGGCGGCCGTGGATCTCGACCTCGACATGCAGCAGGCCGCGCTGCTCGAAGCGGTGGTCGGAGATGTCCTCGTGCCGGTGCCCGATCACCGGCCAACGCGACAGCAGCGCATTGCCGTGCTCGCCATGGCGGGTGACGGCGTTGGTGCGGTACACCGCCTCGTAGCCCTCGGGCGCCAGGAACTCGGCCTGGGGCATGTCCGGCCAGCGCTGGAAGTACTGCTGCTCGCGGCGGTGCATCTTGCGCACCTCCTGCAGGCAGACGATGTCGGCGTCGAGCTGCTCGACGGCATGGCCCAGGTTGTGGATCTCCAGGCGGCGGGCTGGGCCCAGGCCCTGTACTCCCTTGTGGATGTTGTAGGTGGCAACGCGCAGGATGTCGGAGGGGTCCATGGCGCGATTGTGTCGCAGGCGCGCGTCGTTCCGGTGTCAGCCTGCGGGAAGGGGCTTTTTTCCACCCTCGGGCCCGCGCCGCGCGGCCTACACTGTGCTCTTTGCTCAACGGGACGCGCGCCGCACCGCCATGGCCACCGCCAAAGAACCAGACTCCACGGAATCCCAGGCGCTGGTGATCGACAGCAACGCGACCTCGCGCAGCATCCTGGTGGCGCAGCTGCGCGAGTACGGCATCCACCGCGTGGTGCAGTGCAGCAGGGTGCAGGACGCGCGCAGCCGGCTGGAGCACACCGTGTTCGACTACGTGCTGTGCGAGCAGTATTTCGCCGAATCAGGGCAGTCCGGCCAGACACTGCTGGACGACCTGCGGCGCGCCCAGATGCTGCCGTTTTCCACCGTGTTCTTCATGGTCACCGCCGAGGCCTCCTACGCCGCCGTGGCTGAGGCGGCGGAATCCGCGCTGGACGGCTACCTGCTCAAGCCCTTCACGCCCAGCGCGCTGTTCGAGCGGCTGGGCCTGGCGCGCCTGCGCAAGACCCACCTGCGCCCGATCTTCGATGCCATCGGGCGGGAAGACTTCGAGGCCGCCGCGCAGCTGTGCGTGGAGCGCTTCGAGGCGCGCAAGCCCTACTGGCTGTATGCCGCGCGCATCGGCACCGAACTGCTGCTGCGCCTGGCGCGGCACGACGAGGCCCGCACCCTGTTCGAGGCGGTGATCGAGGCGCGCGCCCTGCCCTGGGCCAAACTGGGGGTGGCGCGGGCGCAGATCGAGTCCGGCCAGGCGCCGCGGGCCATCACCACCTTGCAGGGCCTGATCGGGGAGGACGCCTCGTTCGCCGACGCGTATGACGTGCTGGGGCGCGCGCAAGTCGAGATGGGCCATTTCGAGGACGCCATGGCCACCTACCGCACGGCCAGCGGCCTCACGCCGGACTCGGTGGTGCGGCTGCAAAAGCTCGGCATGATGGCCCACTACATGGGCGACCGCGAAACGGCGGCCAAGGCCCTGTCGCGCGCCGCGGTGCTGGGAATCGACTCCAAGCTGTTCGACTACCAGTCGCTGGTGCTGCTGGCCTTCGCGCACTTCGCGGGCAACGACCGCAAGGGCCTGGAGCGCTGCATGGCCGACTTCGTGCGCATCCTGGAGCGCCATGGCGACAGCCGCCGCGTGCAGCGCTTCAGCGAAATCGTGGCGGCGCTGCAGCAGATCCAGCAGCGCCAGTTCGCCCAGGCCGTGGCGGGGGTGCGCTCCATGGCGCGCGAGATCGGCATCGGCGATTTCGACTACGAAGCCGCCTGCAACCTGAGCAGCCTGCTGGCCGTGCTGGCGGCCACCTCGATCGACCTGCAGGAGGGACCGGCGTGGGTCACCGCCATCGGCATGCGCTACGCCAACACGCGCGGCCTGTGCGAGCTGATGGCCAATGCCTGCCTGGTCCACCCCGACTACTCGGACATCGTGCGCGGCTGCCTGCCCCAGATCAACAAGGCCGCCGAGAACGCGGTGGCGCTCAGCCTGTCGGGCGATCCCGGCGGCGCGGTGGCGCAGTTGCTCGAAGCGGCCGGCACCACGCTCAACACCAAGCTGCTGGACCTGGCGCAGCAGATGCTGACCCGGCACGCCGCCCGCATCGACGACGCTGCCGCGCGGCAAGCGGCCATCGATGCCCTGCGCTCGCGCTGCGGCCCAACCACGCCGCGCGCCGTGCTGGGCCAGGCCACCGAAAGAAAGCCGGGCGAGCTGGTGCTGCGCACGTCCAGCGCCGCCAGCACGCCCGCCGCCACGCCCGCCTCGCCTTCGTCACCCGCCTCGCCACTGCCCGAACCGGCCGATCTCGCTGCGGTGCTGCGCCTGCGGCCGATGTAGCGCTGGCCAGGAGGCCGCGGTCAGGCGGGCGGCGTGAACCGGGGCAGCATCAGGCACGCCTCGGCATTGGAGGGCGAAAAGCAGGCCAGCGCCGCATCGCGCCAAGGCAGCCAGCGCCACGCCACATGCTCGCGCGGGCTCAGCACCACCGGCGTGCCCTGGGGCACGCACAGGCCGAACAGCCGCTCGCGGTTGCGCACCACGCCCGGCGCGTAGCGATGCAGCCACTGCGGCCAGATGTCGTAGACGTTTTCCAGCGCCCAGTCGGTCAGCACGCAGCCGGGGGCGCGGGCATCGATGCCGGTTTCCTCGCGCACTTCGCGCACCGCCGCCTCCTCGAAGGGCTCCTCGGGCCAGTCCTTGCTGCCGGTGACCGACTGCCAGTGGTCGCCACCGCCCGCCCGGTGGATCAGCAACACATCCAGCGCCGGGGTGTGGACCACCACCAGCACCGACTCGGGGATCTTGAACGCGCCCGGCAACGGGATCAGGCCGCCGCGGCGAGCAAGGACTGCAGGTCCTGCCGGGGCGCGTCCGCCAGCGCACCGGCCGCGCACTGCTGCAGCCACTGCGGCGAGATGCGGCAGAGCATGGCCCGGCCGGCCGGCTCGCCCGCGGTGGCGACCGGCACCACGGCATCGATCAAGGGCGCCGCTCCGGCGACCGCTCCCACGCCCACCGGCTGCAGCGTGCGGCGGTCCAGTTCGAGGATGGCGCCGAGCGCATCCACCCGCAGCGCGAACTCCTGCAGGCGCCCGTCGTCCAGGGTCGCGCGCACCACCACGATCTGGCGGTTGGGGTCGCCCTCGCGCGGGGCCGGCGCATGCGCCTGGCCTGCCGGCGCGGCGATCACGCTGCGCAGGTCCACCACCGGGCACACGCGGTGGCCGATCTGCGCCAGGCCGAGGAACGGCGCGCGCAGGCCACCCGCGTGCAGCACGGTCACGTCGGGTGCGGCCTCCACCACCGAGGCGGCCTCCAGCCCGAACCACTGCGCGCCCATGCGAAACGATGCCAGTTGCAAACCCTGCGCGGCCTCGATGCGCGCGCCGGGCAATGTCGCCAGCGCGGGCGCCAGCGCCGCGGCGGCCTGGTGCTCGCACACGTGGCGCAGCACCGCGCAGCCCAGGCCGTGGTCGTAGCCGTCCTGCGCGCGGAACTCGCGGTAGCCCTGGCCCCGCGCGAACCCCGTGGCGTACAGGTGGCGGCCCAGGACCGCCATGCGGGGCTCGGTGCGGCCGGCCGTCCAGGCGGGCAGCGCCGCCTGCGCCTCGCTGCCCGTGGCACAGACCACCGCGCCCTGCGCATCGACGAACGCCAGGACGTCGCGCCCGCCCGCACCCACCGCGCAGTCGGCCAGGATGGACGACAGCTGCTCGGCCGCATCCCAGACGATCGCAATGCCGCCCAGCAGCGGTCCCGGGGTGCCGCGGCCGTTGCCCTCGCCGCGTGCTTCGCCCCGCACCGCTGCGGCATAGACGAAGGTCGGGCCCTGGCCGTAGAACCGGCTCGGCGCGTAGCGGCTCACCACGTAACCCTGGCTGCCCTGCAGGCGCAGGCAGCGGCCGACCCATTCCTCGTCCAGTGACGTGCCCACCTGCCGCGCCTGGCCGGGCTGGGAGACGGCCACCACGCGGCCCTCGCGGTCGAACAGCACCAGGCAGGCGTACACGGTGTAGAGCCGGTTGATGCCCTGCAGCACCGCGGTGGCCTGTTCGCAGCCCGGCGTGCCGGCCTCCAGGGTGCGGGCGAATTGCGGCGTCAACGCCCACCAGCGGCAGTCGTTGGCCCGCTCGTACAGGTTGCGGTCCAGGATCTGCATCGCCAGCGACGCGCGGCCCCGGGCATCGCTCAGCAGCGAACGCATGACCACGCCGTACAGGTCCTGCAGGGCGCTGGCGAAGGCCAGCGCCGTCTTGCGGGCGGTGGCGCCAATCTCGGACAGCAAGGTCTTGGCGAATTGCAGCTCGCGGGGCGCCGCCGCGTCGCCACCGAGCTGGTGCAGGTCCAGCAGGCCGTTCCACACCGAGCGCTCCAGCGCCGACTGGATGGTGGCCGAGCGCGCCGGAATATCGCGCAGTTCCTGCGACAGCACATCGGCGTGGCCTGCCAGTTCGACGGGAAAAGCGTCGGCATCGCTCTGGGCCGCTTCGTCGAAGGCCACGTCCAGGGGAAGCAGCGCCACGCCGCGCCAGCCCGGCCCGGCATAACCCTGGAAACCCTCGGCGTCGCGCACGACCATCAGGTAGCGCCGGCTCGCATGGTGGATCGGTTGCACACCGGCGGCCGCGGCCTGCGGCACCGGCCAGCCGGCCGGCAGCTGCAGCGGGTCGCTGGACACCAGCACGCGGCCCTGGCCGTCCGTGAGCGCGAGCACGGCGTCGCAGCCCTGGCCCTGCGGGCGACCGCCGTCCTGCACCGAGGCGAAGATGGCCGGCATTTCGTCGGCCAGCTTGAACTGCAGACACAGCACACCCGCCGCATGCCCCTCGAAATCCACGCGCCGGGCGTACATGAGCGTCTTGCCAGCCTCGCCGCTGAAACCGTGCACCGCGTAGTGCTCGGCATAGGGCGCATGGCTTTGCAGCACCGACAGCAGAAACGCCTGGTCAGCCTGCCGCTGCGCCTCGGAGGCGATCGGCTCCACCGCATGCAACTGGGCGCACGGCCGGCCAGCGGTATCGAACAGGAAGATGTTGCCGTAGACCGTGTACTTGTCGGCGTACTCGCGCAGCCGGGCGGCGATGGCGGGGCGGGTGCCGGGGTCGGGATGTCCCAGGAATTCGGCCACGCCCACGTCGGTGGCGAAAAAGCCGATGTCGGCCGTGCGCTCGAAGAGGTTGCGCACCAGCACATCGATGCAGACCTGGGCGCGCGAGGCGAGATCGCTGATCCGGTTCTTGAGCGCCTCGCCGGCCAGACCGCGCATCAGGTCGGCCGACAGCGCGGCGAAGTCCCTGCGGGCCTGCGCCAGATCATGGCCGGAGGAGGCCTTGGACGACAGCAGCGACAGGGATGACAGCAAGGACAGGTGGTCCCATGCGTTCTCGACCAGTCTCAATTCCTGTCGCTGGTGCTGCGCCGCCGGCATGTACCGTAACCATTGCTCGGGGGTGGCCAGAAAGGGAGACGCGTGAGACACAGGAAGTCCTTTTGCCTGGGCGATGGCCCAGATTGTGATGCATGCATGGCGCAAACCGCATGCCATCGGCATGGGGTTTGCCCTCTGCCATCCAGGCAGGGCCTGCACGACGGGGCCGAAGACAGCAGCACAATGCGTGCCACACCCCCGCACCCTGTTCCGCCTTCCCGGCCCCATCACCCACTCGGGCGACCCGGTGCCCCCCGATTCGCTGCGCCCGGCGCGTCAGCGTCCCGAGGATTGGCGTGCCGTGGCCACGGGCGGCGGCATTTCCTTGGCCTGCAGCGCGCGAACCTGCGTGACGAGCTGGTTGTGCGCATCCAGGAAAGCCGCGGCAATCACCTTGCCCTCGTTGGTATTGCTCCAGCCCGCGCCGGCCGCCCCGCCCAGCTTGCCGAACACCAGCCCGCCCACGCCCAGGTCGGTGGACCGCGCCGCGCCGGTGGAGGCCGCCACCTGCTCGGTGGTCTCGTTGTCGGACAGCAGCAGGGCCGTCTGCGCTTCCTTGAACTTGACCTGCTCCACCAGGCCGGCCAGGCCCGCGATGTCGCGCAGCACCGGAATCATGGCGATGACGCCGGACAGCCCGCGGCCCGCGTCCTGCTCGCTGAACGTGAGGCTGGGCGTGAGCGTGTACTGCGCCTCGTAGCCCCGGCCCTTTTGCACCGTGGAGTTCTTGCGCAGAACGCCCGCGTCCTTCAGGTCCTGCTCCTGCACCGTGCCCCGCAGGCCGGCGGAACGGTCCACCACGCGAAAGCAGCCGCTTTGCTGCGCCAGCAGCTTGATCAGCGGCACGGGCGAGGCCGGCAACTGGTAGCCCGACCCCATGATGTAGCCGTTCGGGTTCTCGGCCAGCGCCAGCGTGGCCACGGGCGCGTCGCAGCGCACCAGTTCGCGCGCGGCGTTGCGCGCCCCTTCCGGGCCGGCCGAGCCGGTGACGACGGAGCCGCCCTGCCCCAGCTCGGTCTTCTTCTCGCCACAGCCGGCCAGCGCAGCCACCAGGGCCAGCAGGGCCACGGAGAGCCGGGTCACTTTGCGGGTTTGCATCAACGCGTCCTTCAATGAAAAAAGCGGCAGGAACATGACGCTCCTGCCGCTTGGGGGTCCATCGCTTCAGCGGTCCCGGGGGATCGGCCGTGCGCCTGGACGGATCAGGCCGCCTTGACGGCGTCGGGGTTGCGCAGGCGGATGTGCAGCTCGCGCAGCTGCTTTTCGTCCACCGGGCTCGGCGCCTGCGTCAGCAGGCACTGCGCACGCTGCGTCTTGGGGAAGGCGATCACGTCGCGGATCGACTCGGCGCCCGTCATCAGCGTGACGATGCGGTCCAGGCCGAAGGCCAGGCCGCCGTGCGGTGGCGCGCCGTACTGCAGGGCGTCCAGCAGGAAGCCGAACTTCTGCTGCGCTTCCTCGGGCGTGATCTTGAGGGCGTCGAACACCTTCTGCTGCACGTCGGCGCGGTGGATACGGACGGAGCCGCCGCCCATCTCCCAGCCATTGAGCACCATGTCGTAGCCCTTGGAGATGCACTTTTCGGGTGCGGTGACCATCCAGTCCTCGTGGCCGTCCTTGGGCGCGGTGAAGGGATGGTGCACGGCGGTGTAGCGCTGGGAGTCCTCGTCGAACTCGAACATCGGGAAGTCCACCACCCACAGAGGCGCCCAGCGGTCCTCGAACAGGCCGTTCTTCTTGCCGAACTCGCTGTGGCCGATCTTGATGCGCAGCGCGCCGATGGCGTCGTTGACGACCTTTTCCTTGTCGGCGCCGAAGAACAGCAGGTCGCCGTCCTGTGCGTCGGTGCGCTTGAGGATCTCGGCGATGGCCGCGTCATGGATGTTCTTGACGATGGGCGACTGCAGACCGTCGCGACCCTTGGCCAGCTCGTTGACCTTGATGTAGGCCAGGCCCTTGGCGCCGTAGATCTTCACGAACTCGGTGTAGCCGTCGATCTCGCCGCGCGAGAGGCCGCCGGTCTCGCGCGCGCCGCCGGGTACGCGCAGAGCCACCACGCGGCCGCCCTTCATGTTGGCAGCGCCCGAGAACACCTTGAAATCCACGTCCTTCATCACCTCGGTCAGCTCGGTGAATTCGAGCTTCACGCGCAGGTCGGGCTTGTCGGAGCCGTAACGGTAGGCCGCGTCCTGGTACGTCATGACCGGGAACTCGCCCAGGTCCACGCCCAGCGTGTTCTGGAACACCGTCTTGATCATGCCCTGGAACATGTCGCGGATGTCCTGCTCTTCCATGAACGACGTTTCGATATCGATCTGGGTGAACTCGGGCTGGCGGTCAGCGCGCAGGTCTTCGTCGCGAAAGCACTTGGTGATCTGGTAGTAGCGGTCGAAGCCAGCCACCATCAAGAGCTGCTTGAACAGCTGGGGCGACTGCGGCAGCGCGAAGAACTGGCCGTCGTGCACGCGGCTGGGCACCAGGTAATCGCGCGCGCCTTCGGGCGTGCTCTTGGTGAGCATGGGGGTTTCGATGTCCACGAAGCCGTTGGCGTCGAGGAACTTGCGCACCTCCATCGACACGCGGTAGCGCAGCATCAGGTTGTTCTGCATGTACGGGCGGCGCAGGTCCAGCACGCGGTGCGTGAGGCGCGTGGTTTCCGACAGGTTTTCCTCGTCGATCTGGAAGGGGGGCGTGACCGAGGGGTTGAGCACGTTCAGCTCATGGCACAGCACCTCGATCTTGCCGCTCTTGAGGCTGTCGTTGGTCGTGCCCTCGGGGCGCGCGCGCACCAGGCCCTTGACCTGCACGCAGAACTCGTTGCGCACGCCTTCGGCCGTCTTGAACATCTCGGCGCGGTCGGGGTCGCACACCACCTGCACGTAGCCTTCGCGGTCGCGCAGGTCGATGAAGATCACGCCGCCATGGTCGCGGCGGCGGTTCACCCAGCCCGCGAGGGTGACGGTTTGGCCCAGGAGGGCTTCGGTGACGAGACCGCAGTAGTGGGAACGCATGGCCATTGGAGAGTCTTCCTGCGCCCTCGTGGAGCGCGACAAGGTTTCCGCACGCCCGCGGCAAGCGGGCATGCGACGAGGTGTTATCGGGAATCGGGCGGCGTGAGATCCGGGGGTGCGACCACCCCCATGGAGACGATGTACTTGAGTGCCGCATCGACGCTCATTTCGAGCTCGATGCAATCGCTCTTGCGCAGGATCACGAAGTAACCGCCCGTCGGGTTGGGGGTGGTGGGAACATAGACGCTCACGTATTCATCGCGCAGGTAGGCCGCCACTTCACCGCTCGGCGTGCCGGTGATGAACGCCACCGTCCACACGCCCTCGCGCGGCCACTGCACCAGCACGGCGGTGCGAAAGGCGTTGCCGCCCTCGGAAAAGAGCGTGTCCGACACCTGCTTGACGCTGGAGTAGATCGAGCGCACCACCGGGATGCGGCTCACCAGGGCATCGCCCCACTCCACCAGCTTGCGCCCCGCGAAGTTGCTGGTGAGCGCGCCGACCGCGAGCAGGATGCCCAGGGTGAGAAGCACCCCGAAGCCGGGAATGTGAAAGCCCAGCAGCTTGTCGGGCTGCCAGGAGCCGGGCAGGATCTGCAGGGTCTGGTCGAGCGTGCTCACGATCCAGTTCAGCACCCAGGCCGTGATGACGCCGGGAACGATGACCAGAAGGCCGGTGAACAGCCATTTGCGCAAAGCGGACATCCGGGGCCGTTCAGTTCTTCTTGGTGTCGGAACTGCTGGCGGCCGGCGCGGGCGCCGGGCTGGCGGATTCCTTCTTGGGGGCGCTGTCGCTGGCAGGCGATGCGGCGGCGGGGGCCGTGGCGTCGGGCTTGGAGCCGCCCGCACCGCTGTTGCCGCCCCGGAAATCGGTCACGTACCAGCCCGAGCCCTTGAGCTGGAAGCCGGCCGCCGTCACCTGCTTGGTGAAGGCCTCGGCCCCGCAGGCCGGACACACCGTGAGGGGGGCGTCCGAGATTTTTTGCAGCACATCCTTGGCGTGGCCACAGGAACCGCATTTATAAGCATAGATAGGCATCTTGAGCGTGTGCGATGGAAAGTGCAAAACCTTCAATTATAGGCACCGCGTCCCAACCCCCTTCACGCCTGCTCCACCCCTGCCACCGGGTGGTGCGATGCATGCACGTTGCGCAGCCCCTGCGGCGCCAGCGAACCGATCAGCATGCCCGCCGTGGCGGCCAGCACGCCCGCCAGCTGGGCCGGGAACACGGCGCCGGCCGGCGTGGCCAGGAACAGCAGCCACGACGACAGGCCCGCGATGATGGCCAGGATGGCGCCCTGGGTCGTCGCGCGCTTCCAGTACAGGCCGAAGACCAGAGGCACGAAGGCCCCCACCAGCGGCACCTGGTAGGCGCCCGACACCAGTTCATAGATCGACGTGCCCTGCATGTGGATCGAATAGGCCAGCACCAGGGCGCTGAACACCAGCGTGCTGATGCGCATGGTGCGCAGGCGGTCGCTGTCGGTGCCGTTCGGGCGGAACTGGCGCCAGATGTTCTCGGTGAACGTGACGCTGGGCGCCAGCAGCGTGGCCGAGGCCGTGGACTTGAGGGCGGACAGCAGCGCACCAAAGAAGAACACCTGCATGATGAACGGCATCTTCTGCAGCACCAGCGTGGGGAGCACCTTCTGCGGGTCGTCCTTGAGCAGTTCGGCCGTTTCGGTCGGCATGATGATGAGCGCGCTGGCCACCAGGAACATGGGCACGAAGGCGAACAGGATGTAGCAGATGCCGCCGATCACCGGGCCGCGCGTGGCCGCCCGGATGTTGTTGGCCGACATGACGCGCTGGAACACGTCCTGCTGCGGAATGGAGCCGAACATCATCGTGATGCCCGCCGCGATGAAGAACAGAATGTCGTGCAGCTTGGGCTCGGGCAGGAAGCGGAACAGGTCGCGGCTGCTGGCCAGCTCGATCACCTTGTCCGCCCCGCCGGCCATGTTGCCGGCGAAGACGGCGATGATCGTGAGCCCGCCCACCAGGATGATCATCTGGATGAAGTCCGTCACCGCCACCGACCACATGCCGCCGAACAGCGTGTAGGCCAGGATGGAGATCACCCCGATGGTCATGCCCATCGGAATGCTGATGGCACCGCCGGACAGCAGGTTGAACACCAGGCCCAGCGCCGTCACCTGCGCCGACACCCAGCCCAGGTAGCTCAGCATGATGATGAGCGAGCACACGATCTCGACCGCGCGGCCGTAGCGCTCGCGGTAGTAGTCGCTGATGGTCAGCAGCGTCATGCGGTACAGGCGCGCCGCGAAGAACAGCCCCACGAGGATCAGGCAGAAGCCCGCGCCGAACGGGTCTTCCACCACGTTGCCCAGCCCGCCCTCGATGAACTTGGCCGGAATGCCCAGCACCGTCTCGGAGCCGAACCACGTGGCGAACGTGGTCGTCACGATCATGTACAGCGGCAGGTGCCGCCCGGCGATGGCGAAGTCCGCCGAGTTCTTCACCCGCCGCGCTGCGAGCAGGCCGATGGCGATGGTGATCAGCAGATAGACAATGACCAGGGTCAACAGCACGGCATGCTCCTCGTATGTCGCGTAGGGAGGGGTAAGGGGAAAGGGAGGGGTCGGAAAAAGGCTAGAAGAGCCGCACGCGGATCAGCAGCTGCATCGCCAGCAGCCCCAATACAAATCCCATGCCACCGTAGATCAGGCTCTGCAGCAGGCGGTTGGTGCGTTTTTGCGCGGCCAGCAGTTCCAGCAGCTCGCGCCGGTGGTCGTGCGGCCGCTCGCGCAGGTAGCCGTGCAGCAGGCGCGGCAGCTCGGGCAGCATCTTGGCAAAGCGCGGCGCCTCGGCGCGCAGCTCGCGCCACAGGCGCTGCGGTCCCATCTGGTCGAGCATCCACTTTTCGAGGAACGGCTTGGCGGTGCTCCACAGGTCCAGGTCGGGGTCGAGCTGGCGTCCCAGGCCCTCGATGTTGAGCAGCGTCTTTTGCAGCAGCACCAGCTGCGGCTGGATCTCCACATGGAAGCGCCGCGAGGTCTGGAACAGCCGCATCAGCACCATGCCGAGCGAGATCTCCTTGAGGGGGCGGTCGAAGTACGGCTCGCACACGGTGCGGATGGCCGCCTCCAGCTCGTTCACGCGCGTGTGGGCCGGCACCCAGCCGCTTTCGATGTGCAGCTCCGCCACGCGCTTGTAGTCGCGGCGGAAGAACGCCGTGAAGTTCTGCGCGAGGTATTCCTTGTCGAACTCGGTCAGCGTGCCGACGATGCCGAAGTCCAGCGAGATGTAGCGCCCAAAGGTTTCGGGCTCCAGGCTCACCTGGATGTTGCCCGGGTGCATGTCGGCGTGGAAGAAGCCGTCGCGGAACACCTGGGTGAAGAAGATCGTGACCCCGTCGCGCGCCAGCTTGGGGATGTCCACCCCCGCGGCACGAAGGCGTTCGATCTGGTTGATGGGCACGCCCTTCATGCGCTCCATCACCAGCACCTCGGCGTGGCAGAAGTCCCAGAGGATCTCGGGGATCAGCACCAGTTCGAGCCCCTGCATGTTGCGGCGCAGCTGCGCGGCATTGGCGGCCTCGCGCACCAGGTCCAGCTCGTCGTGCAGGTAGTTGTCGAATTCGGCCACCACCTGGCGGGGCTTGAGCCGCTTGCCGTCGGCCGACAGGCTCTCCACCCAACCGGCCATCAGGCGCATCAGGCCCAGGTCGTTCTCGATCACGGGCAGCATGCCCGGGCGCAGCACCTTGACGGCCACCTCGCGCTCGACACCCTTGCGGTCGCGCACGACCGCGAAGTGCACCTGGGCGATGGACGCGCTGGCGATCGGCACCCGGTCGAACGACACGAACACCTCAGCCAGCGGGCGGCGGAAGGCGCGCTCGATGGTGGCCACTGCCACGTCGGGATCGAAGGGCGGCACACGGTCCTGCAGGTGCGCCAGCTCGTCGGCGATGTCGGGCGGCATCAGGTCGCGCCGGGTGGAGAGCACCTGGCCGAACTTCACGAAGATCGGGCCCAGCCGCTCCAGCGCCTCGCGCAGGCGCTGTCCGCGCGGGGCGTCCAGATTGCGGCCGATCGACACGATGCGCGCCACCAGGCGCAGCCAGGGCTTCTGGAAGCTCGTCAGGACCAGCTCGTCCAGCCCATAGCGCAGCACCACCCAGACGATGGTGACGCCGCGAAGGAAACGACTCATGGTGCGAATCGGTCGGTACCGCCGGCCTCGCCGGCGGAGGACGCCCGGCGTGCGCCGACGAACTGGCGCAGCGCCTGCGCGGCGCGGCGGGCCGCCGAGCCGATGGCATGGGCCGGCGCATCGCCGATCACGCGGGCCAGGTCTTCCTCGACGTCCCAGCGCACGTGGTCCACCAGCCAGTTGATGTCGGCGGCCAGCTGCACGTCGCCTTCGATGCGGATGCCGGGCTTGTCACCGCGCAGCGCGGTCTGGGCCAGCGACAGGGGGGAGGTTTCGATCACCTCCAGGCGCAGGTCCGGCACCTGGCCCTCGGGCGCCAGGTCGAGCAGCCCGGCCGGGGTGATCTGCAGGGCCATGGAATAGACCCGCCACTGCACCCGCGCCACGCGCCCCTTCTGGCGCACGAGGCGGTCCATGGCCTCGGGCTCCTGCATGAGCACGTGGTTGAGGAACAGCACCAGGCGGTGCTGCACCTCGTGCACCAGCCACTGCGGTGGCTGCGGGCCTGCGGCGATGCGCTCGAAAAGCCCATCCAGGAATGAAAAAGGGGACTGTGTTGCCATAGTCCCCGATTATTCCCCGAACTGGGCGCGGCACCGAGGGCTTTACCCCCGCGCCCGCCGCGCCATTGCGGCCGGTTACTGCAGGGCCTGCACCCCGGCCACCAGCCAGCCGCTGCCGCCGCTCTTGGGCTTGGTCATGTTCCACACCTCGCGGAACGGGCTCGGGCCGGCCGAGAGTTCCTCGCGGATCATGCCGGAGAACTCCACGCTGGCCATGTAGCCATCGCCCAGGTCCTCGATGCCCAGCAACTGTGCCTCCAGCATGACCACGTCGGTGTGGTTGGGCTGGCTGGCGCCGCGCAGCGACTCGCGCTCGCTCAGCTGGGTGCGGATCTCCTCCACCATGCTGTCCGTCATCATCGAACGGAGCGCGGCGATGTCGGAACGGTCCCAGGCGCCTTGCAGCGTGATGAAGTTGCGCTTGGCCGCGGTCAGGAAGCCTTCGGTGTCGAAGCCCTCGGGCACGCCCCAGTTCTGCGAGCCGGCCAGCGCCGAGCCGATCACCACGCCGGAGCCACCGCCGCTCTGGCGCGAGGCGTCGAAGGCCATGCTGCTGCGCTCGAAGGGCCGCGCGGAGGCATCGTTGCCCACGTTCTGCGGGCTGTACTGGCGGGGCATCTGCGCCTCGGCCGGTGAAGCGGCACCGCCGCCGGCGCCCTGGAAGGCGAAGGGCGAATTGCCCGCGCCACCGCCTTCGGCGGGCTTGCGCGACCGCATGAACATGCGGAACACGGCGAAGGCCCCCAGCGCCAGCAGCGCGATCAGCAGGAACTGGCCGAAGCCCGCGCCCAGGCCGAGCGAGTGGGCCAGCCAGGCCAGGCCCAGGCCCGCGGCCAGGCCGCCGAGCATCGCGCCCCAGGGCTTCTTGGCGGCCGCCGCGGGAGCGGCCGCCGGTGCGGCGGCGGGCTTGGCGGCCGCCGCGCTGTTGACGTTCTGAGCCGGTGCGCCGGGCGCAGCGGGAGGAGGCGAAGCCGACTCGCGCTGCGTCACATTGCTCGACTGCTTGCCAACGGACTTGCCGCCGCCCATGCGGCGCGCATCCGCATCGGCATGCACCACCAACAACATGGCGACCAGCGCCACGGACCACAGTTTCATCATGTCATCTCCAATTTATAGATAGGTGCCGGCTGCGAACGAAAACGCAAGGCGGCTCAGCACTTGATTCCAACATGCAAAGCAACGATTCCCCCCGTCATGTTGTGATAGTCCACATGCCCAAAGCCATTTTTCTGCATGAGGGTTTTGAGTTCTTCCTGCCCCGGATGCATGCGGATCGACTCGGCGAGGTAGCGGTAGCTCGCGTCGTCGCCGGCCACCATCCGGCCCAGTTGGGGCAGCACCTTGAAGGAATACCAGTCGTAGGCCTTCTCCAGCGGCTTGGCCACCTTGGAGAACTCCAGCACGAGCAGGCGGCCGCGCGGCTTGAGCACGCGGCACATCTCGGCAAGGGCCTGGTCCTTGTGCGTCATGTTGCGCAGGCCGAAGGCCACGCTCACCACGTCGAAGTGGCCATCGGGAAAGGGCAGCTTCTCGGCGTCGCAGACCAGCGTGGGCAGCACCACGCCGGCATCGATGAGGCGGTCGCGCCCCACGCGCAGCATGGCTTCGTTGATGTCGGTGTGCACCACCTCGCCCGATGCGCCGACCTTTTTGGCGAAGGCCTTCGCCAGATCGCCCGTGCCGCCCGCGATGTCGAGCACGCGGTGGCCCTCGCGCAGGTTGGCGACCATGACCGTGTAGGCCTTCCATGCGCGGTGCAGGCCACCGGACATGAGGTCGTTCATGACGTCGTACTTCGATGCGACGGAGTCGAAAACGCCGCGCACGCGGCGCGCCTTTTCCGCTTCATCGACCGACTGGAATCCGAAATGCGTGGTGCTCATTCCGCGATGCTAGGGGCGCGGGCCCCGCTCGTACAGCGACAACCCCGCACCTGCATGGGGCATCTGTCGCAATTTGGACGCTGCGGCGCGCGCCGAGCGGGCCCGCCGCCGTCAGTGCGCGCAGCCGCCAGAACCGTGCGAATGGCCGCCACCGCCGCGCCGGGGCGGCATCGGCGTGTCGCGATCGGCGCCGGCCTCGTCCAGCCGGCGCAGGTAGTCGGCCCACAGCGCGTCCTGGCGCTGGCCGAGTTCGTAGAGGTAATCCCACGAGAAGATGCCCGTGTCGTGGCCGTCGGAGAACGTGGGCTTGACCGCGTAGTTCCCCACCGGCTCCAGCCCCGCGAGCGTGACGTGGCGCTGCCCGGTCTGCAGCACCTCCTGGCCCGGGCCGTGGCCCTGCACCTCGGCGGAGGGCGAGTACACGCGCATCAGCTCGAACGGGATGCGGAAGGCCGCACCGTCCGAGAACACCACCTCCAGCACGCGGGATGCCTCGTGCACCGTGATCGACTGCGGCGTGGGTGCGCCGGCTTTCAAACCTGCCATGGAAATCCTCTGTGCGTTTGCGTTGTGCCCGCTGCGGGCGGCCCGATGGAGCCGGAGCGCGATTGTCCCACCGCGCCCTGGCCGGGCCGTCAGCGCGCCCTGCGCGGGCTCACGCGCCTGGGCGTCAGGCCAGTTGCGCCAGCCGCGCGGCCATCGCCGCCTCGGCCGCGGCCAGGCGGGCGGCCACCTCGGCCTCGCGCTCGGGCGCGCGGTCGCGCTGCGGCGTGGCCCACACGGCGCCGGGGAAATGGCTGTCCCAGGCAAAGCGCGCGATCACGTGCCAGTGCAGGTGCGGCACCATGTTGCCGAGCGCGGCCAGGTTGATCTTGTCAGGCTGCACATCGGCGCGCAGCGCGGTCTCCACCGCCGCCACGGCCTCCATGCAGTGCAGGCGGTCGCCCGCGTCCAGGTCGGTGAACTCCGCCGCGTGCGCGTTCCACACCACGCGGTAGAAGGCCGGAAAGCCGGGCTCCTGCGCGCGGATCACGCGCAGCTTCGGGCCGCGCCAGACCAGTGCGCCGCCGTCGCCATCGCACAGCGGGCAACCGGGTACGGTGGCCGCAGCAGGCGCCGTGGCCGCCATCAGACCAGCACCCGCTCGATGCCGCCCGCGTTGGCGCGCTGCACGTATTCGGGCATCCATTGGTCGCCCAGGATCTCGCGCGCCATCTCGACGACGATGTAGTCGGCCTCCAGCAGGCCGTTGTTCAGGTCGTCCTGGTAGCGGTTCAGGCCCTGCAGGCAGCTGGGGCAGCTGGTGAGGATCTTCACGTTGTCCTGCGCGCCCGCTGCGCCGCTGGCCCGCAGCGCGGCCTCGCCCTTCCTGATTTCCTCTTCCTTGCGAAAGCGCACCTGCGTGGAGATGTCGGGCCGCGTCACGCCCAGCGTGCCGGACTCGCCGCAGCAGCGCTCGCTCTTGAGCACCTGCGGCCCCACCAGCGCCTTCACGGTCTTGACCGAGTCCTGCAGCTTCATGGGGTTGTGGCAGGGCTCGTGGTACAGGTAGGCGCCCTTGCCCTGCAGGGTCACGCCCTTTTCCAGCAGATATTCGTGGATGTCGATGATGCGGCTGCCCGGGAAGATCTTGCCGAAGTCGTAGCCCTGCAGCTGGTCGTAGCAGGTGCCGCAGCTCACCACCACGGTCTTGATGTCGAGGTAGTTGAGCGTGTTGGCCACGCGGTGAAAGAGCACCCGGTTGTCGGTGATCATCTTTTCGGCCTTCTCGAACTGGCCGCTGCCGCGCTGCGGGTAGCCGCAGCACAGGTAGCCCGGCGGCAGCACGGTCTGCACGCCCGCATGCCACAGCATGGCCTGCGTGGCCAGGCCCACCTGGCTGAACAGGCGCTCGGAGCCGCAGCCGGGAAAGTAGAACACCGCCTCCGTCTCGGCCGTGGTCGTGGCCGGGTTGCGGATGATGGGCACGTAGTCCTTGTTCTCGATGTCCAGCAGCGCGCGCGCCGTCTTCTTGGGCAGGCCGCCGGGCAGCTTCTTGTTGATGAAGTGGATCACCTGCTCCTTGACCGGCGCGGTGCCCACCGTGGCCGGCGGCCGCGCGGTCTGGCGGCGGCCCACCTTGCGCAGCAGGTCCACGGCGATGCGCTGGGCCTTGAAGCCCACGCCGACCATGGCGCTGCGCATCAGCTTGATGGTGTCGGGGTTGGTGGCGTTGAGCATGGTCATGGCCAGCGCGTTGCCCGGGCGGAAGGTCTTCTTGCCCATCTTGCGCAGCAGGTTGCGCATGTTCATGGTCACGTCGCCGAAGTCGATCTTGACCGGGCACGGCGTGTAGCACTTGTGGCACACGGTGCAGTGGTCGGCCACGTCCTCGAACTCCTGCCAGTGCTTGATCGACACGCCCCGGCGCGTCTGCTCCTCGTACAGGAAGGCCTCGACCAGCAGCGAGGTGGCGAGGATCTTGTTGCGCGGGCTGTACAGCAGGCTGGCGCGCGGCACGTGGGTGGCGCACACGGGCTTGCACTTGCCGCAGCGCAGGCAGTCCTTGACCGAATCGGCGATGGCGCCGATGTCGCTCTGCTGCATGATCAGCGACTCGTGCCCCATCAGGCCGAAGCTCGGCGTGTAGGCGTTGGTCAGGTCGGCGAACATCAGCGAGTTGCGGGCCGAACCGGGCTCCCGGGCAATATCCACTAGGGCACCACGCTCCTGATTTCGTAGCAGTTTGCCTTTGTTGAAGCGCCCTTCGGGGTCCACGCGCTGCTTGTAGTCGGCGAACGGCCGCAGCTCGTCGTCGGTCAAAAACTCCAGCTTGGTGATGCCGATGCCGTGCTCGCCCGAGATCACGCCGTCGAGCTGGCGGGCCAGCACCATGATGCGCGCCACGGCCTCATGGGCCGTCTGCAGCATGCGGTAGTCGTCGCTGTTGACCGGGATGTTGGTGTGCACGTTGCCGTCACCGGCATGCATGTGCAGCGCCACCCACACGCGGCCCTTGAGCACGCGCTGGTGGATGGCCTGGGCCTCGTCCATGATGGGCTGGAAGGCGGCGCCGGCGAAGATCTTGGCCAGCGGCTCGCGCAGCTGGGTCTTCCAGCTGGCGCGCAGCGTGTGGTCCTGCAGCTGGGCGAAGAGCGGCTCCACGTCGCGCAGCCATCCGGTCCACAGCGCGCGCACCTCGCCCACCAGCGCCACGGCCTGGCCCACGCGGTCTTCCAGCAGCTCGGCCGACGGGATCTCGTGCGCGTCGTCCTGGCGGCCCAGCGGCAGGTTGCCGCGCAGGAAGAAGTCTTCCAGCGCATCGCACAGCGCGATCTTGTTGCGCAGCGACAGCTCGATGTTGATGCGCTCGATGCCGTCGGTGTACTCGGCCATGCGCGGCAGAGGGATCACCACGTCTTCGTTGATCTTGAAGGCGTTGGTGTGGCGGCTGATGGCGGCCGTGCGCTTGCGGTCCAGCCAGAACTTCTTGCGCGCCTCGGGGCTGATGGCGACGAAGCCCTCGCCCGAGCGCGAATTGGCCAGCCGCACGACCTCGCTGGTCACGCGCGCCACATCGTCGGCGTTGTCGCCCGCGATGTCGCCGAACAGCACCATCTTCGGCAGGCCGCCGCCGTGCCGCTTGCTCTTGGTGGCGTAGCCCACGGCCTTCAGGTAGCGGTCGTCCAGGTGTTCCAGGCCTGCCAGCAGCACGCCGCTGCGCTGCTGCTCGGCGAACATGAAGTCCTTGATCTCCACGATGCTGGGCACCGCATCCTTGGCGTTGCCGAAGAACTCCAGGCACACGGTGCGCGTGTGCTCGGGCATGCGGTGCACCACCCAGCGCGCGCTGGTGATGAGGCCGTCGCAGCCCTCTTTCTGAATACCGGGCAGGCCCGACAGGAACTTGTCGGTCACGTCCTTGCCCAGGCCCTCCTTGCGGAAGGTCTTGCCGGGGATGTCCAGGCGTTCGGTGCGGATCGGCGTCCTGCCGTCGGCCTCGAAGTACTGCAGCTCGAAGCTGGCCACCTCGGCGTCGTGGATCTTGCCCATGTTGTGGTTCACACGGGTCACCTCCAGCCACTGGGCGTCGGGCGTCACCATGCGCCAGCTGGCGAGGTTGTCGAGCGCCGTGCCCCACAGCACGGCCTTCTTGCCGCCGGCGTTCATGGCGATGTTGCCGCCGATGCAAGAGGCCTCGGCGCTGGTCGGGTCCACGGCGAACACGTAGCCCGCGCGCTCGGCCGCATCGGCCACGCGCTGGGTGACCACGCCGGCCTCGGTCCACACCGTGGCGACCTCGCGGTCCATGCCCGGGAGGCGGCGCATTTCCACCTCGGTCATGGCTTCGAGCTTCTCGGTGTTGATGACCACGCTGCGCCAGGTGAGCGGAATGGCGCCGCCGGTGTAGCCGGTGCCGCCGCCGCGCGGGATGATGGTCATCTCCAGGTCGATGCAGGCCTTGACCAGCGCGGCCATCTCGGCCTCGGTGTCGGGGGTGAGCACCACGAACGGGTATTCGACGCGCCAGTCAGTCGCGTCGGTCACGTGGGACACGCGCGAGAGGCCGTCGAACTTGATGTTGTCCTTGGCCGTGTGGCGGCCCAGGCGCTTTTGCACCTGGCGGCGCAGTTGCGCCGCCTCGATGAAGGTGGCGTCGAACTCGGCGATGGCGCGGCGGGCGGCGTCCACCAATTGGCCCACGAGCTGGTCGCGGCCGGAGTCGTCGGCCGGCGTGCGGCGCTTGCCGATCTCGGCCAGGCGGTGCTCCAGCGCTTCGACCAGCAGCTTGCGGCGGTCGGGGTTGTCCAGCAGGTCGTCCTGCAAATAGGGGTTGCGCTGCACCACCCAGATGTCGCCCAGCACTTCATAGAGCATGCGGGCCGAGCGGCCGGTGCGGCGCTCGCGGCGCAGCTGGTCGAGCACGTCCCAGGACGGAGACCCGAGCAGGCGGATGACGATTTCCCGGTCGGAAAACGAGGTGTAGTTGTAGGGAATCTCTCGCAGGCGGGCGGGCTCGGCGGCCTGCGCCTGCAGGGCAGCCAGCGCTATGGGAACGTTCATGGGGTCAACCTGGGTCGGGCGCGTGGGGCGCCCCTGTGCCTCGGGGCCGCGATTTTATGCCAGCCTCCGGGCGGTCCCGGGGGCCGGGACGGCCCCGCCAGCCGGCGCGGCAACGACCGCACCCCGGTTGCTACTATTTCTATAGCATCATGCCGGCGTTTTTATTGTGCTGGAGGCCGTTTTGGCACCAAATCCCAAGGCCGGCCGGCGGAGCCCCTGGCGGCCGGCCCGGCTGGTCAGAACAGCACGCGGCTGCGGATCGTGCCCGGCACCTTGGCCAGCTCGTCCTGCGCCAGGTCCGACGACTGGGCGTCGATGTCGATCACCACGTAGCCCACCTTCTCGTTGGTCTGCAGGTACTGGGCGGCGATGTTGATCCGGTTGTCCGAGAAGATCTGGTTGATCTGCGACAGCACGCCCGGCACGTTCTGGTGGATGTGCAACAGCCGGTGCTTGCCCGGGTGCGCGGGCAGCGCCACCTCGGGGAAGTTGACCGACGAGATCGAGGTGCCGTTGTCGCTGTACTTGACCAGCTTCTCGGCCACTTCGAGCCCGATGTTGGCCTGCGCCTCCATGGTCGATCCGCCGATGTGCGGGGTCAGGATCACGTTGTCCAGCCCGCGCAGCGGCGACAGGAACTCGTCCTTGTTGGTGCGCGGCTCGACCGGGAACACATCGATGGCGGCGCCCAGCAGCTTCTTGGCGCGGAGCGCCTCGGCCAGCGGCTCGATCTCCACCACCGTGCCGCGTGCGGCGTTGATGAGGATGCCGCCCGGCTTCATCGCCGCGATCTCGGCCGCGCCGATCATCCACTGCGTGGAAGGCAGCTCGGGCACGTGCAGGCTCACGATGTCGGCCTGCCCCAGCAGCGCGTGCAGCGAAGGCGCCTGGCGCGCATTGCCCAGGGGCAGCTTGTTGACCACGTCGTGGAAGATCACGTGCATGCCCAGGCCCTCGGCCAGCACCGACAGCTGCGTACCGATGGAGCCGTAGCCCACGATGCCCAGCGTCTTGCCGCGGATCTCGTAGGCGTTGTCGGCCGACTTCAGCCAGCCGCCGCGGTGCGCCACCGCGTTCTTCTCGGGAATGCCGCGCAACAGCAGGATGGCCTCGGCCAGCACCAGTTCGGCCACCGAGCGGGTGTTGGAGTACGGCGCGTTGAACACGGCGATGCCGCGCTCGCGCGCGGCGTTCAGGTCCACCTGATTGGTGCCGATGCAAAAGCACCCCACGGCCACGAGCTTGTGCGCCTGGGCGAAGACCTCGGCCGTCAGCTGGGTGCGCGAGCGGATGCCCACGAAGTGCGCATCGGCGATCTTGCGCTTGAGCTCGTCGTCGGGCAGCGCGCCAGAGATCGCCTCTATCTGCGTGTAGCCCGCACCGCGCAGCACGTCGAGCGCGGACGGGTGGATGCCCTCGAGCAACAGGAACTTGATCTTGCTTTTGTCCAGAGAGGTTTTGGCCATGGAAAGGTCCGGAGGATCGGAAAAGGAAAAGGCGCGGGATTCGGCCCCGCGATCAGCCCCGAAATGGGGACGCGAGATCATTGTGCACCGCACAAAACCCTGCTGGCATCCTTGCAATTCGCTGAAATGGTGCGCGACACGAGTCGCGAAGGCGACTCCGGTCACCGCCGATCTGTCACGGAATTGTCACGAAATCGCCAGCGCTGGCGCCCGTTTGGCGGCCATGGCGGGCCACTGCGCCGCGACGGGTTTCCCCGCTTGATCGCTGCGTGGGCCTATGCGACAACGACATATTCGTGTCACGAAATGCGTCCTACCATCGGCGCTTCGTGCATTTCGTATCGATTCGAGGAGTTTTCATGCAATTCAAGCACCTGGCGGCCGCTGCCGCCATCGCCGCTTCGTTCTGCGCCACGGCGCAGGCACAGACCGAGATCCAATGGTGGCATTCGATGACCGCGGTCAACGGCGAGTGGGTGAACGACCTGGCCAAGCAGTTCAACGAGAGCCAGAAGGAATACAAGATCGTGCCGACCTACAAGGGCACGTATGACGAGTCCATGACGGCCTCCATCGCCGCCTTCCGCGCCGGCAACGCACCGCACATCCTGCAGGTGTTCGAAGTGGGCACGGCCACCATGATGGCCAGCAAGGGCGCCATCGTGCCCGTGGGCAAGGTGATGCAGGACGCAGGCGCCAAGTTCGACCCGGCCGCCTACATCCCCGCCGTGGCCGGCTACTACACAGCCCCCAACGGCCAGATGCTGAGCTTCCCGTTCAACAGCTCCACCACCATCTTCTACTTCAACAAGGACGCCTTCAAGGCGGCCGGCCTGCCCACCGACAAGGCACCTGCCACCTGGCCCGAAGTGGTCAACGCGGCGGCCAAGCTCAAGGCCTCGGGCCACAAGTGCCCGTTCACCACGGCCTGGCAGAACTGGACGCAGGTCGAGAGCTTCTCGGCCTGGCACAACGTGGAGTTCGCCAGCAAGTCCAACGGCCTGCAGGGCCTGGACGCGCGCCTGAAGGTCGATTCGCCCCTGCACGTGCGCCACATCGAGAACCTGGCCAACATGGCCAAGCAGGGCCTGTTCGTCTACAAGGGCCGTGGCAACGTGCCTGAGGCCAGCTTCGTGTCCGGCGAGTGCGCCATGATCAACACGTCGTCGGGCTTCTACGGCAACGTGGCCAAGAACGCCAAGTTCGCCTACGGCCTGGCTCCCCTGCCCTACTACCCCGATGTACCCGGCGCACCGCAGAACACCGTGATCGGCGGCGCGAGCCTGTGGGTCATGGCCGGCAAGAAGCCTGCCGAATACAAGGGCGTGGCGCAGTTCTTCCAGTTCATCTCCACGCCTGAAGTGCAGTCCGCCAGCCACAAGCGCACCGGCTACCTGCCCGTCACCAAGGCCGCGTATGAGCTGACCGAGAAGTCGGGCTTTTACCAGCAGAACCCCGGCACCGACGTGGCCGTGACGCAGATGATCCGCAAGGTGACCGACAAGAGCCGCGGCATCCGCCTGGGCAACTACGTGCAGATCCGCGCGATCGAGGACGAAGAGCTCGAACAGGTGTGGTCCGGCAAGAAGACCGCCAAGGAAGCGCTGGACACGATCGTCAAGCGTGGAAACGAGCAACTGGAACGCTTCCAGAAGGCGAACAAGTCGTAATACGGCTTAAACTGACCGTTTCGCCAACCGTAAAAAGCAGATGGGTCATCCATCTGCTTTTTGCTTTGGGAAGCGCCGATTTCTCCCAACCTTCCGCCCCATGGAAAAACGCGTCCGTTTCAAATCTGCCTGGCTGCCCTGGCTGCTCATCGCGCCGCAGATGGCCATCATCCTGGTCTTCTTCTTCTGGCCCGCCAGCCAGGCGCTGGTGCAGTCGATGCAGCTGCAGGACGCCTTCGGAACCTCCACCGAATGGGTGGGCCTGGCCAACTTCCGCCAGCTTTTCAACGACGGCAGCTACGTGGAGTCGTTCAAGACCACGGCCATGTTCTCCGTGCTGGTGGCGGGCATCGGCATCAGCCTGTCGCTGATGCTGGCGATCTTCGCCGACCGCGTGGTCAAGGCGGCCATGTTCTACAAGACCATGCTGATCCTGCCGTACGCCGTCGCGCCCGCCGTGGCCGCGGTGCTGTGGGTGTTCATGTTCTCGCCGTCGCTCGGCGTGGTGGCCTACGGCCTGGAGAAGGTCGGCATCCACTGGAACCACCTGCTCGACTCGGGCCAGGCCATGACGCTGATCGTGATGGCCTCGGTGTGGAAGCAGATCTCCTACAACTTCCTGTTCTTCCTGGCCGGGCTGCAGTCGATCCCCAAGTCGCTCATCGAAGCCGCGGCCATCGACGGCGCGCGCCCGTGGCGCCGCTTCTGGACCATCCAGTTCCCGTTGCTGTCGCCCACCACGTTCTTCCTGCTGGTGATCAACGTGGTCTATGCCTTCTTCGACACCTTCGCCATCGTCGATGCGGCCACGCAGGGCGGCCCGGGCAAGGACACGGCCATCCTGGTCTACAAGGTCTATTACGACGGCTTCAAGGCCATGGACCTGGGCGGCTCCGCCGCGCAATCGGTGGTGCTGATGCTGATCGTCGTCGCGCTCACCGTGGTGCAGTTCCGCTATGTCGAAAAGAAAGTGAACTACTGATGCAACGCCCGATGCAATGCGTTTCCTCGATGGAGGCCGCCCATGGTTGAGCGCCGCCTGACCGCCGGCATCCTGGCCCATGTGATCATGGTGCTGGGCGTGCTGATCGTCGCCTTTCCGCTGTACCTGGCGTTCGTCGCCTCCACGCACACCGCGCAGGAGATCGTGCAGGCCCCCATGCCGCTGCTGCCCGGCGGCCACTTCTGGGAGACCTACAAGGCCGCCCTGTTCGGCCGCGACGCGGGCGCGGGCTCCACGGCCCCGGTGGCCCGCATGATGTGGGTCAGCCTGGTGTCGGCCCTGGTCATCACCTTCGGCAAGATCGCCATCTCGCTGCTGTCGGCCTTCGCCATCGTGTACTTCCGCTTTCCCTTCAAGGGACTGTGCTTCTGGCTGATCTTCATCACGCTGATGCTGCCCGTGGAAGTGCGCATCGGCCCGACGTACCAGGTGGTGTCCGACCTCGGCATGCTCAACAGCTACGCGGGCCTGACCGTGCCGCTGATCGCATCGGCCACGGCCACGTTCCTGTTCCGCCAGTTCTTCCTGACCGTGCCCGACGAGCTGGTCGAGGCCGCGCGCATGGACGGCGCGGGCCCGATGCGGTTCTTCAAGGATATCCTGATCCCGCTGTCCAAGACCTCGATCGCCGCCCTGTTCGTGATCCAGTTCATCTACGGCTGGAACCAGTACCTGTGGCCGCTGCTGGCCACCACGAGCGAAGACATGTACCCGGTGGTGATCGGCATCAAGCGCATGATCGCCGGCGGAGACGGCCAGAACGAATGGAACATCGTCATGGCGACGGCCATCCTGGCCATGCTGCCGCCGGCCGTGGTGGTGATGCTCATGCAGAAGTGGTTCGTCAAGGGCCTCGTGGACACCGAGAAATAACGGTCAACGACCACCGATCGATCTGACAAGAATCCCAAAGATATGGCATCCCTCTCGCTTCGCAACGTCATCAAGCGCTACGGCGCCGGCTCCAAGGCCAACCCGGTCATCCACGGCGTCAGCGCCGAAATCCAGGATGGCGAATTCATCGTGATCGTCGGCCCGTCGGGCTGCGGCAAATCCACCCTGCTGCGCATGGTCGCGGGCCTGGAAGAGATCAGCGGCGGCGAGATCGCCATCGGCCCGCGCGTGGTGAACAACCTCGAGCCCGCCGAGCGGGACATCGCCATGGTGTTCCAGAACTACGCGCTCTACCCGCACATGACGAACTTCGACAACATGGCCTACGGCCTGAAGATCGCCAAGGTGCCCAAGGACGAGATCAAGCGGCGCGTGGACAAGGCCGCCAAGATCCTGGAGCTGGGCCACCTGCTGGAGCGCAAGCCGCGCGAGCTGTCCGGCGGCCAGCGCCAGCGCGTGGCCATGGGGCGCGCCATCGTGCGCCAGCCGCAGGTGTTCCTGTTTGACGAGCCGCTGTCCAACCTGGATGCCAAGCTGCGCGCGCAGACCCGCCTGGAGATCCAGAAGCTGCACCGCGAACTGGGCATCACCAGCCTGTTCGTCACCCACGACCAGGTCGAGGCCATGACGCTCGCGCAGCGCATGATCGTCATGAACGGCGGCGTGATGGAGCAGTTCGGCACGCCCGAGGAGGTCTACCACTCGCCGGCTTCGACCTTCGTGGCCAGCTTCATCGGCTCGCCGCCCATGAACCTGCTCAAGAACGCGGAAGGTGGCAAGCAGGGCGCGATCCTCGGCATCCGCCCCGAGCACCTGGACATCGGCGCCACCGGCTGGGCCGTGCAGGTCGAGACCGTCGAGCTGCTGGGCGCCGAACGCCTGGTGTACGCCCGCATGAACGGCGAATCCCTCATCGTGCGCGTGGAAGAAGGCACGCACTCGCCCCAGCCCGGCGACACCATCCACGTCGCGCCGCGCCCGTCGCGCCTGCACTGGTTCGACGCCGCCACCGGCAAGCGGATGTGAGCGACCCCGTGAGCCGCCCACCCGCGCCGGCCCGGCTCGTGCACGCGACCGTTCCCGTGCTGGCCTCGCTCGACCTGGACGAGAGCGCGGCCTTCTGCGCCGACCGGCTGGGATTCGTGCCCCGGCTGCGCACGGACGACTACCTCATCGCCGAGCGCGACGGCTGCGAGCTGCATTTCTGGCTCTGCACCGAGCGCCACATCGCCGAGAACACCTCCTGCTACGTGCGGGGCGACACGCGCGCGCTGCATGCCGACTTCGCCGCGCGCGGCCTGGCCGTCGATCCCCCACGCGAGCAGCCCTGGGGCATGCGCGAGCTGTACGTGATCGACCCGCACGGCAACCTGCTCAAGTTCGGCGAAAGCCTATGAAGCCCCCCGCAGTCGCCACCGGCGCCTGCGGGCGCGGCCTGCTCCGCGGCCATCGGACGGCACGGGCCGCGCCGGTTTCGAACGCCGCGACAGCATTCCCCACCCTCGTTCACTGACATGACCGCCCCTTCCGCTGCTGCTGCCGTTGCGTCCGCCATTTCCGCGTCCGACTGGCCCTATCCCCGCTGGATCGCCCACCGCGGCGCCGGCAAGCTCGCGCCCGAGAACACGCTGGCGGCCTTCCGCCTGGGCGCGCACCACGGCTACCGCATGTTCGAATGCGACGCCAAGCTCAGCAGCGACGGCGTGCCCTTTTTGCTGCACGACGCCACGCTGGAACGCACCACCTGCGGCCGGGGCACGGCGGGCGAACAGGCCTGGAGCGACCTGTCGCGCCTGGACGCCGGTGCCTGGCATTCGCGCGCCCACGCCGGCGAGCCGCTGCCCACGCTGGACGCGGTGGCGCGCTTTTGCCGGGCCAACGGCCACCTGCTGAACATCGAGATCAAGCCCACGCCCGGCACCGAGGAAGAAACCGGTCGCGTGGTCGCCGCGCACGCCGCGCGCCTGTGGCAGGGCGCCGCGGTGCCGCCGCTGCTCACCTCGTTCCAGGTGCGCGCGCTGTCCGGTGCGCGCGACGCGGCGCCACTGCTGCCGCGCGGCCTGCTGCTGGACACGCTGGGCGCCGGCTGGCTGGACACCGCGCAGCAGCTCGGCTGCGTGGCCGTCGTCTGCAACCACGCGCTGTGGACCGCCGAGACCGTGGCCCAGGTGAAAGGCGCCGGGCTGCGCGCCTTGAGCTACACGGTGAACGACGAGTGGGCCGCGCAGCGCCTGATCGACCTGGGCACCGACGGCATCATCACCGACCGGGTGGACCTGTTCAGCCCGGGGCAGTGATACGCTTTCGGGTCCTTGTACGCACGGACTCGCCCTTGCTTCCCTCCTTTTTCAGAACCCTGCTGGCCGGCCTGCTCATGGGCCTGGCCCTGTCCCACCCCGCGGCGGCGCAGGACCGGACCGCGGCGGCATCCGCCCCGGCCCCGGCCGCCAGCGCCACGGCCCCCCGGGCCGGCGATCCGGCCCCTCGTTCGGTGGACGACCTGCGCAAGCAGCTCGACGCCGTCCCGAAAAAGCTCGATCCGGACGACGACGGCCGCAAGCTCGTCAACGAGGTCTATGCCATCGGCACGGCCGCCGAGCAACTCGTCGCACAGCGCACCGAAGAGCTGGCCGACCTGGACACGCGCCTGGCCGGGCTCGGCCCCTCGCCCGAGAAAGGCGCGCCCGCCGACTCCCCCGACGTGGCGCAGCAGCGGGCCGGACTGGCCAAGCAGCGCGCCGTCGTGGACGCCGACCTCAAGCTCGCCCGCCTCATCGTGGTCGATGCCGACCAGCGCAGCGCCGACCTCGTGCGCCAGCGCCGCCAGCAGTTCCAGGATGCGCTGACCGCCCGCATCGACTCGCCGCTGGGCCCCACCTACTGGCGCGCGCTGCGCAACGCCTGGCCCTCCGACACCGCCCGCCTGTCGATGCTGGCGGTCGAGATCCGCCAGGCCCTGGAGCGGGCGATGGAGCCCGCCCGGCGCGCCACCTTCCTCGGCAGCCTGGCCGGCGCGCTGCTGCTGGCCGTGCTGGGCAACTGGCTGGCCAAGCGCGTGCTGGTGCGCGTGGCCCCCACGCGGCTGCCGTCCGGGCGCCTGCGGCGCTCGCTGCTCGCGGCGGTGTCGGTCGTGGTGCATGTGCTGCTGATCGGGCTGGCGGCGCAACTGGCGCTCAGCGGCGTCGACGTGGGCGACAACCTCGGCGACCGGCTGCACGGCCTGGGCAGCACGGCGGTGCGCCTGGCCATCTTCGCCTCGTTCGCCATCGGCCTGGGGCACGCGCTGCTGTCGCGCCGGCGCAGCTCCTGGCGGCTGCCTTCGCTGTCGGACGACCTGGCGCGGCGGCTGAGCCCCTACCCCTGGTGGATCGCCCTGGTCGCCATCACCAGCGGACTCATCACCGAAATCAACACCGCCGTGGGCGCCAGCCTCGCAGCCGAGGTGACGACGCAGGCGGTGACAGCGCTGCTGGTCGCGCTCATCGCCATCGCCTGCCTGCGCCATCTGCACACCCCGCGCACCACGGCCAAGGACGGCGCGGCCGAGGGCGGCAGCGAGGCTGCCGAGGCCGCTGCCGCGCCCCCGCGCCCGCTGTGGGTGGGCCTGCTCGTGGCCTGCGCGGGCTTCGCCTCGGTGGCGACCCTGGTGCTGGTGGCGCTGGGCTTCGTCGCCCTGGCCAGCACGCTGGCGCGGCAGATGGTGTGGAGCGCCATCGTCTTCGCCACCGCCTACCTGCTCTACCAGCTGGCCGACGACGTGTGCGAGGCCGTGCTGTCGTCCAAGGGCAGCTTCGGGCGCCGGCTGCATTCCGGCATGGGCATCGACGCGGGCCTGCTCGACCAGGCGGCCGTGCTGGGCTCGGGCGTGCTGCGCGTGGTGCTGTTCTTCTACATGGTGATCGCGCTGATGGCGCCGTTCGGCACCGGGCCGGACGAGGTCTTCCGGCGCGGCAGCAGCCTCAACAACGGCCTGCAGGTGGGCAATTTCGCGCTCGCGCCCCAGGCCCTGCTCACCGCGCTGGCCGTGGTGGCGGCGGGGTTCGTGGCCATCCGCGTGCTCAAGCGCTGGCTGAGCGACCGCTACTTTCCCAACACGTCGCTCGAGCCCGGCATGCGCAGCTCCATCGTCTCGCTGCTGGGCTACGTGGGCGGCGTGCTGGTGGTGGCCGCGGCGCTGGCGGCGCTGGGCATCAGCGTGGAGCGCATCGCCTGGGTGGCCAGCGCGCTGTCGGTGGGGATCGGCTTCGGGCTGCAGGCCATCGTGCAGAACTTCATCTCGGGCCTGATCCTGCTGGCCGAGCGGCCGGTGAAGGTGGGCGACTGGGTGGTGCTGGGCGACACCGAGGGCGACGTGCGCCGCGTGAACGTGCGCGCCACCGAGATCCAGCTGGGCGACCGGTCCACCGTGATCGTGCCCAACTCGGAGTTCATCACCAAGACCGTGCGCAACATGACGCTGACCGGCGCGCCCGGCCGCGTGCTGCTGCGCCTGCCCGCGCCGCTGGACACCGACGCGCAGCGCATGCGCGAGGTGATCCTGCAGGCCTTCCACGCCCACGAAGGGATCATGGAAGACCCCGAACCCATCGTGCAGCTCGAAGGCATCCTGAACGGCACGCTCACCTTCCTGGCCATCGGCTACGTGAGCAATCCGCGCAACTCGGGCGGGGTGCGCAGTGACCTGCTGTTCACCATCCTGGACAACCTGCGCGGCGCGGGCCTGGCGCTGTCGCCGCCGGCGACCACGTCGCTCACCCACCCCACGCCGACCTCGCCGACCGTGGCGGTGCCGCAGCCGCAGGGCACGACGGTGGTCTGACCGGGGCGCGGCCACCCCGGCCGCAGCCATTCGCTATAAATTCAATAGCATAATGCCCTAGTGGAATATGCGCCGGAGGCCGATTTGGCTCGAAATCCTCAATCCAGCTTCGCGCCCGACTGCGCCACGGCGGTGGCCCAGCGCGGCATCTCGGTCGCGAGGAAGGCCGCGAAGGCGTCGGCCCCCAGGAAGGCCGGATCGGCGCCCTGCGACACCATGCGCTCGCGCACCTCGGGCGACTGCAGCACCTGGCCGAACGCATCGCTCAGCTTGGCGACCACGTCCTTGGGCGTGCCGGCCGGCGCGAGAAAGCCGTAGAAGCCCACCACCTCGAAGCCCTTGAGCCCGCTCTCGATCGCCGTGGGCACGTCCGGCAGCGCCGGGTTGCGCTGCCGGCTGGTCACGGCCAGGGCGCGCACCTTGCCCTGCTTGTGGTACGCGGCCGCCTGCGGAATGCTCTCGGCCATGAACTGCACCTGGCCGGCCATCAGGTCGGTGAAGGCCGGGGCGCTGCCGCGGTACGGGATGTGCACCATGAACAGGCCCGTGGCCGTCTTGAACATCTCCGGCACCAGGTGGCTGATGCCACCGTTGCCCGCCGAGCCGAAGTTGACCTGGCCCGGCTTGGCCCGCGCGTACTGGATGAATTCGGGCAGCGTCTTCGCCGGCAGCTTCGGGTTGACCAGCAGCGCGAGCGGCTGCATGGCGGTGCGCGCGACGGGCGTGAAATCCTTGAGCGTCTGGTAGGGCAGCCGGCTGTAGAGCGCCGGGTTGATCACCATCACGCCGGTGTTGGCCAGCATCAGCGTGTGGCCGTCGGGCGGTGCCTTCATCACGTCCTGCGCGCCGACGGTGCCGCCCGCGCCCGACTTGTAGTCCACCACCACGGGCTGGCCGAGCACGGCCTGCAGCTTGTCGGTGAGCAGGCGGGCATGCTGGTCCAGCGGCCCGCCCGCTGGAAAGCCGATCACGATGCGGATGGGCCGGGAGGGAAAGCCCTGGGCCAGGGCGGCCACGGACAGGCAGGCCAGGGTGGCGGCCGCCAGACAGGTGCGCAGGCGCATGCGAAAGTCTCCTTCTTTTGTGTCTGGATGGGATCAGCCGCAGCTTAGGGCCGGCCTGCCTCGCCCGGCACGGGGTCTTACCCGCAAAAGCCCCCTTCACGGCAGGCCCTGCCCGGCGAAAATACCCGCTTGTCCGCCGCCTCTGAAAGCCCCTCACCATGACCCTCGCCCACTGGCTCGTTTTCTGCGGCGTTTCGCTGCTGATGTGCTTCACCCCCGGCCCGGCCGTGCTGCTGGCGGTGTCGAACTCGGTGGATGTCGGGGCGCGGCGCACGGCGTTCAGCTCGCTCGGCAGCTCGGCCGGCATCTTCGCCGTCTCGGGCCTCGCGATGGTCGGCATGGGCACCATCCTCAGCCTGTCGGCGAACGCGTTCCTGGTGATGAAGGTCGTCGGCGCGCTGTACCTGATCTGGCTGGGCATCAAGCGCTGGCGCAGCCAGGACGCGCTGATCGCCAGCGATGCCGGCCTGGCGCCCGCCCAGCGGCGCGAGCGCAAGAACTGGCAGCTGGTGGCGCAGGGGCTGGGCGTGTCGCTGACCAACCCCAAGGCCATCCTGTTCTTCTCGGCCCTGTTCCCGCAGTTCATCGTGCCCGGCGAGCCGCTGTTCACGCAGTATCTGCTGCTGACCACGACATTCGCCGTCTGCGCGTTGATCTCGCACGCCTTCTACGTGGTGCTGATCTCGCTGGTGAAGGGCCACGTGGTGGCGCGCGCCAAGCTGTTCAACCGCATCGTGGGCGGCACCTTCATGGCGCTGGGCGTGGGCCTGCTGCAGACCCGGCACAAGCTGGGCTGAGGGCCCGGGCCTTCCGGGCGCGTCTTTCTCAGCGCCAGCCGCGCAGCAGCACCCACTGCGCGGTCGCGCAGCCCACCGCCAGCGCCGCGTAGGTGAGCATCTTTCCGTCGCGTCCCCACCACGCCAGACCGGCCGCGAGGACGAGGCAGCCCACCCCGAACAGCACGCCCAGCTGGGCCAGCGTTCCACGCATGGCCGCCCGCTTTCGCAGGAAGACCTTGCAGCCGGCGACCAGCAGCAGCGCCACGGCGAACGCGGGCAGCACGAAATTCAGCAGATGGTTGACGGCGGACAAAGCATCCATGGACATGACCCAGATCAAGACTATTACAGGCATAGCCCCCTGCATCGGGCCGGCAATTTTATAATCGCCGCTTATGGCAGTCTGGGCCCTTGGCATCAACCACACGACCGCGCCGCTCGATCTGCGCGGTCGTTTTGCGTTCGCGCTCGATCAGATCGCGCCCACGCTGCAGGGTTTGCGCCAGTCCCTGGGCGGCGCCAGCCGCCATCCCAGCGTCGAGACGGCCATCATCTCCACCTGCAACCGCACCGAAATCTACTGCGCCGGCAATGAATCCGCGCTGGACCACACGCTGGGCTGGCTCGCCCAGAGCGGCGGCGTCAGCCCCGCGCTGCTGCGCTCGCACTCCTACGCGCTGGAAGACGGCCTGGTGGCCCGCCATGCCTTCCGCGTGGCCAGCGGGCTCGATTCCATGGTGCTGGGCGAGGCGCAGATCCTCGGCCAGATGAAGGACGCCGTGCGCGCCGCCGAAACCGCCGGCGCGCTGGGCACCACGCTCAACCAGCTCTTTCAGCGCAGCTTCGCCGTCGCCAAGGAAGTGCGCACCAGCACCGAGATCGGCGCCCACAGCATCAGCATGGCGGCCGCAGCCGTGCGGCTGGCCGGCCAGCTGTTCGAGGACCTGTCCGAGATCCGCGTGCTGTTCGTCGGCGCGGGCGAGATGATCGAGCTGGCCGCCACCCACTTCGCGGCCAAGAACCCCAAGGCCATCGCCGTGGCCAACCGCACGCTGGAGCGCGGTGAAAAGCTCGCCACGCGCTTCGGCGGCGAGGTCATGCGCCTGGCCGACCTGCCCGACCGCCTGCACGAGTTCGACGCCGTGGTGAGCTGCACCGCCAGCAGCCTGCCCATCATCGGCCTGGGCGCCGTGGAGCGCGCCCTGAAAAAGCGGCGCCACCGCCCCATGTTCATGGTCGACCTGGCGGTCCCGCGCGACATCGAGCCCGAGGTCAAGGCGCTGGAGGACATCTACCTCTACACCGTGGACGACCTGGCCGGCGTGGTGCAGACCGCCCAGGCCCACCGCCAGGCCGCCGTGGCCCAGGCCGAGGCCATCATCGACGCGGGCGTGCAGAGCTTCATGCACTGGATGGACCAGCGCAGCCCCACCGGCGGCGTGGTGCCGCTGATCCAGCAGCTCAACGCCCAGACCGACGAGTGGCGCGCGCTGGAGATCGCCCGCGCCAAGAAGCTCCTGGCCAAGGGCGAGGACATGGACGCGGTGCTGGAGGCCCTGTCGCGCGGCCTCACGCAGAAGATGCTGCACGGCACCCTGGCCGAACTGCGGGCCGGCGACGCCGAGACCCGCGCCCAGACGGCCCAGACCGTCTCGCGACTGTTCCTGCGCTCGCAAAGCAAGACCGGCCTGTAGCGACGCGGCTGCGCGGCCTGCCACCAGGCCAAAAACGCCTCCAGCGCAGATTCCACTAGCGCTATCAGCTACAAAACCCGTAGCAATTTCTTTCCCCCGACGATGAAGCCCTTTCTCAGAACCCAGCTCGAGCGCTATGCGCAGCGCCTTGAAGAGCTCGACTTCCTGCTCTCGCGCGAGGACATCATGTCCGACATGGCGCAGTACCGCACCATCTCCCGCGAGCACGCCGAGGTCACGCAGATCGCCGGCCGCTACGCGCGCCACCAGCAGCGCGAGGCCGACCTGGCCGGCGCCCGCGAGATGCTCGCCGACCCCGACATGGCCGAGATGGCGCAGGAGGAGATCGCCGCCGCCGAGGCCGAGCTGGCGCAGCTGGAAGAAGAGCTGCAGCGCCTGCTGCTGCCCAAGGACCCCGACGACGCCCGCAATGCCTTCCTCGAAATCCGCGCGGGCACGGGCGGCGACGAGTCGGCCCTGTTCGCGGGCGACCTGGCGCGCATGTACACCCGCTATGCCGCCAACGTGGGCTGGAAGATCGAGATCCTGAGCGCCAACGAGAACGAGATCGGCGGCTACAAGGAAGTGGTGCTGCGCGTGGAGGCCGACGGCGCCTACGGCGCGCTGCGCTTCGAATCCGGCGGCCACCGCGTGCAGCGCGTGCCCGCCACCGAAACGCAGGGCCGCATCCACACCAGCGCCTGCACCGTGGCCGTGATGCCCGAGCCCGACGAGCACCAGGCCATCACCCTGAACCCCGCCGACCTGCGCATCGACACCTTCCGCGCCAGCGGCGCCGGCGGCCAGCACATCAACAAGACCGACTCGGCCGTGCGCGTGGTCCACCTGCCCACCGGCATCGTGGCCGAATGCCAGGACGGGCGCAGCCAGCACAGCAACAAGGCCAAGGCCCTGCAGGTGCTGCAGGCGCGCATCCAGGAAAAGGAGCGCAGCGAGCGCGCCGCCAAGGAGGCTGCCCTGCGCAAGGGCCTGATCGGCTCGGGCGACCGCAGCGACCGCATCCGCACCTACAACTTCCCGCAGGGGCGCCTGACCGACCACCGCATCAACCTCACGCTCTACAAGCTGCTGGCCATCATGGAAGGCGACCTTGCCGACGTGCTGGACGCCCTGCGCCACGCGCGCGAGGCCGAGCAACTGGCCGAGCTGGAAACCACGGCCTGATCGGTTTCCAGCCCAACCACCCCGATGCCGAAGGATTCATTGCCTTGGATGCTACCAATTCAATAGCAAATGCCTCGCCGACCCTGGCCCAGGCGCTGGGCCAGGCCCACACCCTGGGGCTGGCACGCATCGACGCCCAGCTGCTGCTGCTGCACACGCTCGGCCGCCCCGAGGCCGGCCGCGCCTGGCTGCTGGCGCACGACACCGACGCCGTGCCCCCGCCGGCGATGGACGCCTTCCTGGCGCTGTGCCGGCGCCGCGCGGCCGGCGAACCGGTGGCCTACCTGACGGGCCGCAAGGCGTTCTACGGCCTGGCGCTGCAGGTCGATGCCCGCGTGCTGGACCCGCGACCGGACACCGAAACCCTGGTGGACTGGGCGCTGCAGGTGCTCCAGCCCATCGCCGCCCCGCGCGTGGCCGACCTGGGCACCGGCAGCGGCGCCATCGCCCTTGCCTTGCAGCACCAGCGGCCCGACGCGCAGGTGCTGGCGGTCGATGCCAGCGCCCAGGCCTTGCAGGTCGCCCGGGCCAATGCAGAGCGGCTGGGCCTGCCGGTGCGCTTTGCCGAAGGCGACTGGCTCGCGGGCCTGAGCGGCAGCGCGGGATTCG
The DNA here is from genome assembly GCF_032929295.1 of Acidovorax sp. BLS4. Taxonomy (NCBI): domain Bacteria; kingdom Pseudomonadati; phylum Pseudomonadota; class Betaproteobacteria; order Burkholderiales; family Comamonadaceae; genus Acidovorax; species Acidovorax sp. BLS4. The sequence goes on along the minus strand of NZ_CP136797.1, from coordinate 491,114 downwards.
ATGCCATCGTCTCCAACCCTCCCTACATCGCAGCGGACGACCCGCACCTGGCGGCGCTCGTCCATGAGCCCTTGAACGCACTGGCCAGCGGCGCGGACGGCCTGGACGACATCCGCACCATTTCGGTGCAGGCGCCGGCCCATCTGGTGCCCGGCGGCTGGCTGCTGCTGGAGCACGGTTGGGACCAGGCCGAGGCCGTGCAGGCGCTGCTGCGCCAGGCCGGCTTCACCGAGGTGCAAAGCCGCACCGATCTGGCCGGGCATGCGCGCTGCACCGGCGGCCGCCGCCCGCCCGCGCCGTGATGCGATCCATCCCCCGGTCGCCGGCACTGGAAAGCGCCCGCGGCGCCCCCATATGGAGCCTGCGCACCGCCGCCAGGGCATGCCCCGGATCACCGCGGCGCCCACCGGCCTTCGCCGACAGTGAAATAATCACGCCTTGCCGCCGATCCACGGCCACTTTCAGGAGCAACCCATGAGCGACACCCAGCAACGCATCGACGCCCTCGTCAAATCCAACGACATCCTGCTGTTCATGAAGGGCAGCGCGAGTTTTCCGATGTGCGGCTTCTCGGGCCGCGCGATCCAGCTCCTGAAGGCCTGCGGCGTGGACCCCAAGAGCGTGGCCACGGTGAACGTGCTGGACGACCCGGAGATCCGCCAGGGCATCAAGGAATACAGCAGCTGGCCCACCATCCCGCAGCTCTACGTGAAGGGCGAATTCATCGGCGGCTCGGACATCATGATGGAGATGTACGAGTCGGGCGAGCTCAAGCAGGTGCTGGGCACGCAGGGCGAATGACGCCGGCAGCCCCGGCGGCTGCATCGACCGAAGGCCGCCCCCGGGCGGCCTTTTGCATGGGAACAACAGGGGCGGGTTGACGGGGTTTTTCCGCCATTGAGACCGGGCATGTTGTGTGCTTGAATGGGTGCGTGACTTCCTCACACAGGAGCGCGCCATGACGACACAAAGCCTTGTTCCGCAAACGCCGGCCCTGAGCCTGCCGGTGGCCCAGTTGCGCAACGTGTTCCACCCCTGCGACGTCGAGCGCAAGCTCACGCGGCTGCAGGACGGCGGCAGCCAGCGCGAATACGAAAATCTGCGCGCGGTGTATGAACGCATGCTGGAACGCGGGCCCGAACGCTTCCAGGTCAAGCCTTCCGGCGTGCCGGACATGGCCCATCTCTATGACCAGTTGCCCAACTTCACCGACGTCCTCGACGATGTGAAGCGCCACGTGGCCCTGGCGCAGGACAGCCGCGACGGGCTAGAAGTCACGCCCATGCTGCTGCTGGGCCCGCCCGGTATCGGCAAGACCCACTTCGCGCGGCACCTGGCCGAGCTGCTCGGCACCGGCATGAACCTCGTGCCCATGAGTTCGATGACCGCTGGCTGGCTGCTGTCGGGCTCGTCCTCGCAGTGGAAGGGCGCGCGGCCCGGCAAGGTGTTCGAGGCGCTGGTGGAAGGCGAATACGCCAACCCCGTCATCGTCGTGGACGAGATCGACAAGGCCGCAAGCGACGCGCAGTACGACCCGCTGGGCGCGCTGTATGGCCTGCTGGAGCACGACACGGCGCAGAGCTTCACCGACGAGTTCGCCGAGGTCGCCATCGACGCGAGCCAGGTCATCTGGATCACCACCGCCAACGACGAGCGCGGCATCCCCGACCCCATCCTCAACCGCATGAACGTGTTCGAGGTGCAGGCGCCCACGCCGGAGCAGGCCCGCGCCATCGCGCGCAACCTCTACCAGGGCATCCGCAACGGCCACGACTGGGGCCGCATGCTCGACCCCGAGCCGCAGTCCGACGTGCTGGACGTGCTCGCGCAGATGCCCCCGCGCGAAATGCGCCGCGCCCTGATGACGGGCTTCGGCAACGCGCGCCTGCAGCACCGCAGCGCGGTCGAAGTGGGCGACCTGCCGCGCAGCGCAGGCGGCAAATCGCGCATCGGCTTCCTGCAGTGAAGTAGCCCCCGCCGCCCTCGCCGCCCGCTCGCATCCCCTGCGTGCGGGCGCGCGAAGGCGCGCGGCAGGGCGGCTACACTCGGCACGCTGGCGCACAGCACGATCATGGCGGCGCCTGCCGTCCCATGACCCTGTCCCAAAGTCTCTTCGTTATCGGCCTCCTCATCGTGGCCAGCGCGTTCTTCTCCATCGCGGAAATCTCCCTGGCGGCTTCGCGCCGCCTGCGCCTGCGCCAGATGGCCGACGAAGGCGACACCCGCGCCGACCGCGTCATGCGCATGCAGGAGCAGCCCGGCGACTATTTCACCGTGGTGCAGGTCGGCCAGAACGCCGTCGCCATCCTGGGCGGCATCGTGGGCGAAGGCGCGCTCAGCCCCCATTTCACCGAACTGTTCGCCTACTGGCTGAGCAACGCACGCGCGGAGACCGCGGGCTTCCTGGCGTCGTTCACCATCATCACCTCGCTGTTCATCCTGCTGGCCGACCTGTTTCCCAAGCGGCTGGGCATGGCCAATCCCGAACGCCTGGCCCTGCGCGTGTCAGCGCCGATGAAGCTGCTGATGACCGTGCTGCGGCCCGTGGTCTGGCTCTACAGCCGCAGCGCGGACCTGCTGTTCCGCATGCTGGGGCTGTCGTCGCTGCGGGACGACCGGGTCACCTCCGACGACATCCTGGCCATGATGGAGGCCGGTGCCCGCGCCGGCGTGCTGGCCGCGCGGGAGCAGCAGGTGATCGAGAACGTGTTCGAGCTGGACACGCGCACTGTCGGCAGCGCCATGTCGCAGCGCGACCGCATCGCGTACTTCCTGCGCGACGATCCCGATACCGTGATCCGAGCGCGCATCGCGGAAGAGCCCTTCTCGACCTATCCCGTGTGCGACGGCGACATCGACCACGTGGTCGGCTACGTGGACGCCAAGGACCTCTTCCAGCGCGTGCTGAACAACCAGCCCATCTCGCTGGCCGACGAAGGCCTGGTGCGCAAGGTGCTCATCGTGCCGGACCGGCTGTCCCTGTCCGAAGTGCTGGAGCAGTTTCGCCAGGTGCACGAAGACTTTGCGGTCATCGTGAACGAATACAGCCTGGTGGTGGGTGTCGTCACCCTGAACGACGTGATGAGCACCGTGATGGGTGATCTCGTCATGGGCCCGGCGGACGAGGAGCAGATCGTGCGCCGCGACGAGAACTCCTGGCTCATCGACGGCGTCACCCCGGTCGAAGACGTGCTGCGCGCACTGAACCTGGACGAACTGCCCCACGCCGAAGAGTACGAAACGCTGGCCGGCTTCCTCATGGTGATGCTGCGCCGCGTGCCCCGGCGCACCGACAGCGTGAACTGGGGCGGCTACAAGTTCGAGGTGCTGGACGTGGACAGCTACCGCATCGACCAGATCATGGTGTCGCGGCTGCAGGATGCGAACGGCGTGCCCATCGCCGCGGCCAGCGCCATCTGAGGGCGGCGGCGGCACCCAGGAGGCCCGACCGGGCTATCCACCGGCCGGTGCGAGGCCCTCGGCTGCGGTGGTGATGCGGTCCTGGAACACCCAGTTGCGCTGCGCAGCGAACACCGCGTCGGGGTACTGCGGCCGGCCGCGGCTGCCGTTGTAGCGGCCCAGCGTCATGAACAGATCGCCACGCTCCCGGTCCAGGTAGTGGCGCAGGATCACGCAGCCGAAGCGCAGGTTGGTCTGCATGTGAAAAAGCTTGCCCGGATCGCCGTCGCCGATCACCCGCGTCCAGAAAGGCATCACCTGCATGTAGCCCCGCGCGCCCACGCTGGACACGGCGAACTTGCGGAATGCGCTTTCGACCTGCACCAGGCCGAGCACCAGCGACACATCGAGCCCTGCCCGCTTGGACTCGTACCAGACGGTCTGCAGGAAATCCCGGCGCACCTCCCAATCCGGCTTGCGGCGGCGCAGCCGGTCGCTCATGGTTCCCAGCCAGCGCAGGTAGTGCAGCCGCGCTTCCGTCGTGCCGAACTGGGGCTCGGGCGGCGCCTGATTGAGCACTGCGGAACTCAAGGCAGTGCGCACGGAGTCGATCAGGGGTTCTTCCAGTTGCCCCCCGGCATGGGCGGCCTGGGGGGCCGCCAGCCAGGCCGCCGGCCCGGCGGACAAGGACACCAGACAGGCCCGGCGCGAAACCGCCCCGGCCTCGCCTTTCATCGCGCTCATGGTGTCAGCCGGCCCTTGATGTGCGCCAGGATGTCGGCCGTGGCGACCTTGGTCGCGGTGGTATCGCGGCGGTGCTGGTATTCCAGCTGGCCTTCCTTGAGCCCACGGTCGGAGATCACCACGCGGTGCGGCACGCCGATCAGCTCCCAGTCGGCGAACATCGCGCCCGGGCGCTCGCCGCGGTCGTCCAGCAGCACGTCCACGCCGGCCGCCAGCAGATCACCGTAGAGCTGTTCGGCCGCGGCCTTGACCTCCGCGCTGCGGTCCATGCCGATCGGGCACACCACCACCGTGAAGGGGGCGATGGCGTCGGGCCAGATGATGCCGCGGTCGTCGTGGTTCTGTTCGATGGCGGCGGCCGGCAGGCGGGTGATGCCGATGCCGTAGCAACCCATCTCGAAAAATGCGGGCTTGCCATCCTCACCCAGGAAGGTGGCGTTCATGGCTTTGCTGTACTTGGTCCCGAGGTAGAACACATGGCCGACTTCGATACCGCGCTCGATGGCGAGTTCACCCTGGCCGTCAGGCGAGCGGTCGCCCGCCACGACGTTGCGCAGGTCGGCCACCACCTCGGGCTCCGGCAGATCGCGACCCCAGTTCACGCCCGTCATGTGGAAGTCGATCGCGTTGGCGCCGCAGATCCAGTCGGCCATCACGGCCACTTCGCGGTCCACCACCAGCTTCACCGGCTTTTGCAACTGCAGCGGGCCCAGGTAGCCCGGCTTGCAGCCGAAGTGGTCTTCGATCTCGCCCACGGTGGCAAAACGGAAACCCGCCAGGCCCGGCACCTTGGACACCTTGATCTCGTTCATGTCGTGGTCACCGCGCAGCAGCAGCAGCCAGACCTGCGTCTTGACGATCTCACCGGCCTCGTTGGTCTCGTCGGTGGCGAGCACCAGGGACTTCACGGTGGTCTGCAACGCCACGCCCAGCAGTTGCGCCACATCCGCGCAGGTGCTCTTGCCCGGCGTGGGCGTCCTGGCCAGGGCATGGGCTGCCGCAGGACGCGGGCCTGCCGGAGCCAGCGCCTCGGCCTTTTCCATGTTTGCGGCGTAATCGCTCTGGGGGCAGTAGACGATCGCGTCCTCGCCCGTGGCAGCAATCACCTGGAATTCCTCGCTCAGGTCGCCGCCGATCGCGCCGCTGTCCGCGGCCACGGCCCGGTAGGTCAGGCCGAAGCGGTCGAAAATGCGGCGGTAGGCCTGGGCCATCACCTGATAGCTGGCCTTGGCGGCCTCCTGGTCGCGGTCGAAGGAGTAGGCGTCCTTCATGATGAACTCGCGGCCCCGCATCAGCCCGAAACGCGGGCGACGCTCGTCGCGGAACTTGGTCTGGATCTGGTACAGGTTCTTGGGCAGTTGCTTGTAGCTGCGCAGTTCCTGGCGGGCGATGTCAGTGACCACTTCTTCGCTCGTGGGCTGGATCACGAAATCGCGCCCGTGCCGGTCCTGGATGCGCAGCAGTTCCGGGCCCATCTTGTCGAAGCGGCCGGTTTCCTGCCAGAACTCCGCCGGCTGCACCACGGGCATGGCGACCTCGACGGCGCCGGCCCGGTTCATTTCTTCCCGCACGATGGCCTCCACCTTGCGGATGACGCGCAGTCCCATGGGCATGTAGTTGTAGATGCCCGCCCCCAGCTTCTTGATGAGGCCCGCCCGCGTCATGAGCTTGTGGCTGACCACTTCCGCATCGGCCGGGGCTTCCTTGAGGGTGGAGACGAAGAATTGGGACGCTTTCATTGGGGGGATTTCATGCAATTGCGCCCGGTCTGCTTGCTGCGCACAAGGCGCCGTGCATAATGGTCACAGTTTAAAAAATTGGGGTTAGATTATGCTTGACCGGGACGGCTTTCGGCCGAACGTCGGCATCATCCTGCTCAACCAGAAAAACCAGGTGTTCTGGGGCAAGCGGATCCGCACCCACAGCTGGCAGTTCCCGCAGGGCGGCATCGACAGGGGGGAAACTCCCGAACAGGCAATGTACCGCGAACTGCACGAAGAAGTGGGATTGCAGCCGGGCCATGTGCGCGTGGTTGCCCGCACCAGGGACTGGTTGCGCTATGAGGTGCCTGACCGGTACATCCGCCGCGATGCGCGCGGACACTACAAGGGCCAGAAGCAAATCTGGTATCTGCTGCAGTTGCTGGGCCATGACTGGGACCTGAATCTGCGCGCCACCAACCACCCCGAGTTCGACGCCTGGCGTTGGAACGATTACTGGGTGCCGCTCGATGTGGTGGTGGAGTTCAAGCGCGGCGTGTATGAAATGGCGCTGACCGAGCTGGCGCGCTTTCTGCCGCGCCACGAGCAACGCAATCGCTATCTGCGCAGCGGCATGCGCTCCCGTGAAGGCGAAGGCTTGCCCAGCGGCATGCCCATGCACCGGGCAGGCTCCCTGCTGGTCAGTCCTGGCATGGAAATGCCCCCGGGGGCCAGCTTCGACCCCGACCCCCAAAAGAGCAAAGCCACCTCGCCCCCTTCGGAACAGGGCGCGGGCATTCCACTGTCGCCTTCGCAGTTCCTGCCTAAATTGGTTTGACGCGCCGCTGCCTTTGCCGCAAGGAAAAGGCAGCCCGCAAGCCCATGCCTTTGAGTCAGGCGTTTGCCAGCACCATGTTGTCGCGGTGCACCATTTCCGGCTCGGCGACATACCCCAAGAGCCGTTCGAATTCCGCCGACGGCTTGCGGCACAGCAGACGGGCCTCCGCACTGGCGTAGTTGGCAAGCCCCCGGGCCACTTCCACACCGGCTTCGTCACGCACGGCGATGACGTCACCACGAGAAAAATCCCCCTCCACGGCGGTCATACCAATCGGCAGAAGGCTTTTTCCCTCGGTTCGCAGCTTGACCGCCGCCCCCATGTCCACGGTCACGGCGCCACGGAGCTGCAAATGGTCCGCCATCCACTGCTTACGTGCCTGCTTTTTCTGCGTTTGCGCGACCAGCAACGTTCCGATGGCTTCGCCCCGGGTCAGGCGCACGAGCACATCGGTCTCACGGCCCCAAGCGATCACAGTGGAGGCACCTGAGCCCGCGGCCCGCTTGGCGGCAATGATCTTCGTGATCATGCCGCCCCGGCCGATGCTGGAGCCCACGCCCCCCGCCATCGCCTCCAGGGCGAGATCGCCCGCCTGGGCTTCGTGCACGAACTGTGCGTCCGGATTGCGCCTTGGATCTGCCGTGTAAAGCCCTTTTTGATCCGTCAGGATGATCAAGGCATCAGCCTCCACCAGATTGGCCACCAACGCACCGAGCGTATCGTTGTCGCCGAACTTGATCTCATCCGTGACCACGGTATCGTTCTCGTTGATCACAGGCACCACCCCCAGGCGCAGCAGGGTGAGCAGCGTGGACCGGGCATTCAAATATCGCTCCCGATCCGCCAGATCGGCATGCGTGAGAAGCACTTGCGCGCTGCCCAGCCCTTGTTCCCTCAGCTTGGTCTCGTACATTTGCGCCAGGCCCATCTGGCCCACTGCTGCAGCCGCCTGGAGTTCATGGATCTCATGCGGACGCGTCGCCCAACCCAGGCGCTTCATGCCCTCCGCAATCGCGCCGCTGGACACCATGACCACCTCGCGCCGCCCACCCGATTCACCGCGCGCCAGCGCCGCCAGTTGGCGACTCCATTCACCGATGGCAGCCTCATCCAGGCCACGGCCCTCGTTGGTCACGAGACTCGACCCTACTTTGACGACAATGCGGCGCGCGTCGCGCAATATGCTGGAAACCATATGGACAGTATTGGCGTCAGCGCTGGATGGACAAGCGATGAACGCTATTGAATAAGTAGCAGGAGTAGCGAAGCAGACGGATCACTCGGGTCGATCGCCCACGAAACGTGGATCCACCTCTTCCGGCGTCTGTTCGGCCTTTTGCTGAACCTGCACATGCCGGTAAATGGCATGGATCAATGGCTCGCAACCCTCGCGCGTCAAAGCCGAAATCTCGAAAACGGGGCCCTTCCACTTGAACCGTTTTACGAAATCCCGAACGCGCGCTTCACGCTCTTCCTTGGGAACCATGTCCAGCTTGTTGAGCACCAGCCAGCGCGGCTTGTCATAGAGACCCGCGTCGTACTTCTTGAGCTCGCCCACGATGGCCTTGGCTTGCGCGACAGGATCGACAGCGTCATCGAAAGGCGCCAGATCGATCACGTGCAACAGCAAACGCGTGCGCTGGAGGTGGCGCAAGAACTGATGCCCCAGCCCCGCCCCTTCGGAAGCACCTTCGATCAACCCAGGAATGTCGGCGACGACGAAGCTCTGCTCCGGCCCCACCCGAACCACGCCCAGATTGGGGTGCAGCGTCGTGAAGGGGTAGTCGGCGATCTTGGGCCGCGCATTGGAAATGGCAGCGATCAAGGTGGATTTGCCGGCGTTGGGCATGCCCAGCAGGCCGACATCGGCAAGCACCTTCAACTCCAGCTTGAGATTTTTCTTCTCGCCAGGCCATCCTGGTGTTTTCTGGCGCGGCGCGCGGTTGATGGCGCTTTTGAACCGCATGTTGCCAAAGCCGCCGTCGCCGCCCTTGGCGATGGTGACCACCTCGCCCGGCACCAACAGTTCATACAGCACTTCGCCCGTCTCGGCATCGGTGATGATGGTGCCTACCGGCATCTTCAACGTGATGTCATCGCCAGCGGCACCGAACATGTCGGAGCCCATGCCGTGCTCGCCGCGCTTGGCCTCGTGGCGGCGGGAATAGCGGAAATCCACCAGCGTATTCAGATTCGGATCAGCCACGGCAAAGACATGCCCGCCCCGGCCGCCGTCGCCCCCATTGGGACCGCCGAACTCCTTGTACTTCTCGTGCCGGAACGACACACAACCATTGCCGCCGTCGCCGGCAGCAATGTCGATAAAGGCTTCGTCGACGAACTTCATGGGGATCCAGTTTACAAAACAGGGCTCGGAAAGCGACGCCGTGCCGATTTATCCGGCAGCCAACACTTCCAAAACGACAAAGCCCCGACAGGTCGGGGCTTCGAAAGCATCAAGTGGCAGGCGTCAGGCCGGCGTCACATTGACGGTGTGCTTGGACAGTGCGCCCTTGGTGCCGAAGGACACGTGGCCATCAACCAGTGCGAACAGCGTGTGGTCCTTGCCCACACCGACGTTCGTGCCGGGGTGGAAACGCGTACCGCGTTGGCGAACGATGATCGAGCCCGCGCTGATCAATTCGCCGCCGAAAGCCTTCACACCGAGCATCTTGGGCTTGGAATCGCGCCCGTTTCGCGTAGAGCCGCCGCCTTTTTTCTGTGCCATGACATCAGCTCCTTTTAACCGGCGATCGCACCGATTTGCAGTTCGGTGAACTGCTGGCGATGGCCTTGGCGTTTCTGATAGTGCTTGCGACGGCGCATCTTGAAGATGTGCACTTTGTCGTGCTTGCCGTGCGCCACGACGGTTGCCGTGATGGTTGCGCCGGACACCAGGGGCGTGCCAACCTTGATTTCAGCGCCGTTTCCGACGGCCAGAACCTGGTCGATCACAATTTCCTGGCCTACGTCCGCAGCAATCTGTTCTACTTTAATTTTTTCGCCGGAAGCAACGCGATACTGCTTGCCGCCGGTTTTTATGACCGCGTACATGTGAACCTCTTTGAATGGAGTTCTGCGGACGAATTTCCGCAGAGCCGGCGAATATAGCACGAGGCAAATTTTTTAGCCAGCCAACCGCATCCGACCAGGCGGCAACCGGAAAAGTCGTCTTTTGCGGTGGGCAAGCCAGGAGCGCCCGAGTCGGTACGAAGCGATTCCTATAATCCATTTTTCGTCGCTGCACACGCTCATCTTGTCCACCACCACCTCCAGCACCTCAGCAACCCTCGCCTTGATCGCCGACGACATGCACGAGGTGGACAAAGTCATTGCCGCCCGGCTGAATTCGTCAGTCTCTCTTGTGGGAGACATTGCCCGCTACATCATTTCCGCAGGTGGCAAGCGCCTGCGTCCAGCCTTGCTTTTGCTGATGTGCGGCGCGCTCGGCTACAAAGGACTTCAGCGTTTCAATCTGGCCGCGGTGGTGGAGTTCATCCATACCGCGACCTTGCTGCATGACGATGTGGTGGATGAATCCACCCTGCGGCGAGGGCGCCCGACTGCCAATGAGAACTTCGGCAATCCGGCAAGCGTGCTGGTCGGTGATTTTCTGCACTCGCGCGCTTTCCAGATGATGGTTGATGCAGATGACATGCGCGTGATGCAGATTCTTTCAGAGGCCACCAATGTCATTGCCGAAGGGGAAGTGCAGCAGCTCATGAACACCCATGACGCATCGCTGGACGAGCAAGGCTATCTGGAGGTCATCCGGTCGAAGACGGCCAAACTCTTCGAAGCCAGTGCCCGGCTGGCAGCGATTCTGGCTCGCAGCTCTCCTGATCTGGAGAAAGCTTGCGCAGATTACGGTCAAGCGCTCGGAACCGCATTCCAGGTCATTGACGATGTGCTCGACTACGACGGCGACTCTTCGGAGATGGGTAAAAACCTGGGAGATGATCTTCGAGAAGGCAAAGTCACTCTGCCTTTGATCATTGCCATGCAGCGCGGCACCCAGGAGCAGCGGCGCCTGATAGAAAACGCCATACAGACGGGCGCGGTGGAAGAACTTCCAGCCATCGTGCAAATTGTGAAAAGCACCGGGGCCCTGGAAGCAACCCGACTTGCCGCTGCGGCCCAAGCACAGCAGGCAATCGATGCTGCAAGGCAATTGCCCTCCAATCGCTACACGGAAGGTTTGCTAGAATTGGCCTCGCAATTGCTGGAGCGGCGTCTGTAATTGCCTTGAAAACAACACATCGGGGTGTAGCTTAGCCTGGTAGAGCGCTACGTTCGGGACGTAGAGGCCGGAGGTTCGAATCCTCTCACCCCGACCACGTTGTTAGACCTTCGTGGTTTCGCCGCACTCTATCCCGTTGATCCCATGGCCCGAACATCCGCACGATGTTAGGATGGTTTCCTTTCCATCCACATTGATTCTGCTGGTTACATGGCCGTTGATACCGCACCCAAAGAAGGCGCCGCAATTGCCCTGCCAGGTCTAGGCCGGGCATTGATGTCAGCCGGCAAGCTGAGTCAAAAATCAGCCGAAGATATCTTTCGCAAGTCACAGGTTGGCAAAACAAGCTTCATTGCCGAGTTGACCGGGTCGGGGGCTGTTTCCTCTGCCGATCTGGCGCACACGGTTTCTGCCGTATTCGGTGCGCCCTTGCTGGATCTGGAAGCCATCGATCCCCTTCGGATTCCCAAAGATCTTCTGGATCCGAAGATCTGCCTCGCCTATCGTGTCGTGGCACTGAGCAAGCGCAACAACCGGCTGATCGTGGCCACCGCAGACCCCACCGACCAGGAGGCAGCGGAAAAGATCAAATTCACCACCCAGATGGGGGTGGACTGGATCATTGCGGAATACGACAAGCTCATCAAGCTGATCGAGGCCAATACCAAGTCGGTCAGCGAGTCGATGGAAAGCCTGTCGGGCGGGGGAGATTTCGAGTTCGACGATGTCAAGGTCGAAGAAGCTCCCGAAAACTCCGACAGCGCCAACGACGTTGAAGACGCGCCGATCGTCAAGTTCCTTCACAAAATGCTTTTGGACGCGTTCAACATGCGCGCTTCCGATTTGCATTTCGAACCTTACGAGCACCAGTACCGGGTGCGTTTTCGCATCGATGGCGAATTGCGCGAAATTGCTTCGCCCCCCATTGCCATCAAGGACAAGCTGGCGTCCCGAATCAAGGTCATTTCCAGACTGGACATTTCGGAAAAGCGTGTCCCACAAGATGGCCGCATGAAGCTCAAAGTCGGCCCGGACCGGGTCATCGACTTTCGGGTGAGCACGCTGCCTACGCTCTTTGGCGAAAAGATCGTGATCCGGATTTTGGATCCCAGCAGCGCCAAGCTTGGCATCGATGCGCTGGGTTATGAGCCGGAAGAAAAGGAACGGCTGATGCATGCCATCGGCCGGCCTTACGGCATGATTTTGGTGACCGGGCCAACGGGTTCAGGGAAAACCGTCTCCTTGTATACCTGCCTGAACTTGCTGAACAAGGCAGGCGTCAACATCGCGACCGCGGAGGACCCCTCGGAAATCAATTTGCCTGGTGTCAATCAGGTGAACGTCAATGAAAAAGCGGGGCTGACGTTCGCCACCGCACTCAAGTCGTTTCTGCGCCAGGATCCCGACATCATCATGGTCGGCGAAATTCGCGATCTTGAAACGGCGGATATTTCCATCAAGGCGGCACAGACGGGCCACTTGGTGCTGTCCACCCTCCACACCAACGATGCTCCGACCACGCTCACCCGGATGCGCAATATGGGAATTGCGCCATTCAACATTGCGTCCAGCGTCATTCTGATAACAGCCCAGCGCCTGGCTCGCCGTTTGTGCCCGGTCTGCAAAGCACCCGCCGATATTCCACATGAAACCCTGCTCGAGGCAGGCTATAAAGAGGATGAAATCGATGGCACCTGGGTGACCTATCGTCCGGTCGGTTGTTCCGCTTGCAACAATGGCTACAAGGGGCGGCTGGGCATTTACCAGGTCATGCCGATTTCCGAAGAAATTCAACGCATTATTTTGCGCGATGGAAGCGCCTTGGAAATCGCCAAGCAGGCCAAGGCCGAGGGGGTTCGCTCCTTGCGCGAAGCAGGCCTTCATAAAGCCAAGATGGGGCTGACCTCTCTCGAAGAGGTGCTGGCTGTCACCAACGAATAGCGCCAATCGCGAGGATCATTATGGCAACCGCCGCATCGAGGGATATCAAGGACTTCGTCTTTGAATGGGAGGGCAAGGATCGCAGTGGAAAGATTGTCCGCGGGGAAGTGCGCGCCGTAGGTGAAAACCAGGTCCAGGCGACCTTGCGCAGACAAGGTGTGCTGCCTACCAAGATCAAGAAGCGGCGCATGCGTTCGGGCAAGAAGATCAAGCCCAAGGACATCGCATTGTTCACGCGCCAGATGGCCACCATGATGAAGGCTGGCGTGCCACTCTTGCAATCCTTCGATATTGTGGGCCGGGGCAATACCAATGCCAGCGTCACGAAATTGCTCAACGACATTCGAAGTGACGTGGAAACCGGGACGTCGCTGAATGCGGCCTTCCGCAAGTACCCCATGTACTTCGACAGCCTTTATTGCAACCTCGTCGAAGCCGGCGAGGCCGCGGGTATCTTGGAGGCGCTGCTGGACCGGCTTGCCATGTACATGGAAAAGACCGAGGCCATCAAATCGAAGATCAAATCGGCATTGATGTACCCCATTTCGGTGGTGATCGTTGCATTCGTCGTGGTCACGGTGATCATGATCTTTGTGATCCCCGCATTCAAGGAAGTATTCACCTCCTTTGGCGCTGAACTGCCGGCACCTACGCTCCTCGTGATGGCCATGAGCGAGGTCTTCGTCAAATGGTGGTGGCTGATTTTTGGCGTATTGGGGGGCGGATTTTATTTCTTCATGCAGGCCTGGCGCCGCAGCGAAAAAGTACAGATGTTCATGGACCGTCTGTTGCTGCGGCTTCCGGTGTTCGGGTCCTTGATCGATAAATCATGTGTTGCTCGCTGGACCCGGACGCTGTCCACCATGTTCGCCGCAGGGGTTCCTCTGGTTGAAGCCTTGGATTCGGTGGGCGGCGCCTCCGGCAATTCCGTGTATGCCCTCGCGACGGAAAGAATCCAGCAGGAAGTCTCGACCGGGACGAGCTTGACGGCTGCCATGGGCAACGCCAACGTGTTCCCGTCCATGGTGATCCAGATGTGCGCCATTGGCGAAGAATCCGGCTCCATCGACCACATGCTGGGCAAAGCCGCCGACTTCTACGAGGCGGAAGTGGATGAAATGGTCGCGGGGCTGTCCAGCCTGATGGAGCCCATCATCATCGTGTTCCTGGGCACCATCATTGGGGGCATCGTGGTTTCGATGTATCTGCCGATCTTCAAACTGGGTCAAGTCGTCTGATGGAACTGGGACCTTGGGGAGACGCTTCGGTACTCGGCATTTTGGGTCTGCTGATCGGTAGCTTCCTGAATGTCGTGATCCATCGCTTGCCGAAGATGATGGAGCGGCAATGGGCCGCAGAATGCGCTGACTTTGCCGCCATGGCGAACAAGGATGCGGCGTCCACGCAGGCCGAAGTGGCGCCGGTGGAACCCTTCAATCTCTGGACGCCGGCGTCGCGGTGCCCTGCCTGCGGGCATGCGGTGCAGTGGTATGAAAACATCCCGGTCCTGAGCTATCTGTGGCTTCGCGGACGATGCTCCGCCTGCAAAGTGCGGATCAGCCCCCGATATCCCTTGGTCGAACTGGCCACGGGCGGCCTTTTCTTCTTTTGCGGCTGGCATTGGGGCACGACGCTCACCGCAGTGGCCTGGTGCGGATTCGCCGCCGCGCTGATCGCTCTGGCGTTCATCGACTGGGACACCACGCTGCTGCCCGACGACATCACGTTGCCCTTGCTCTGGGCGGGCCTCATCGTCTCTGCGCTGCAGTGGACCAGCGTTCCGCTGTTCAGCGCGGTTTTGGGGGCCGTGGGAGGCTACCTGTCCCTGTGGACGGTGTATTGGGCCTTCAAGCTCGCGACAGGCAAGGAAGGCATGGGCCATGGCGACTTCAAGCTCTTTGCAGCGCTCGGGGCCTGGTTCGGCTGGCCGGCGCTGGTGCCGATCATTCTCATTGCGTCCGTCATCGGAGCGTTCATTGGCATCGGCATGAAATTCGCCAGCCAGTTGCGCGAAGGCGGATACGTTCCTTTCGGTCCGTTCCTGGTCGGCTCGGGACTCGCAGCCATGGTGTTCGGGCCGGAAACGATCCTGCAAGGGCTACTGAGCAGCCTGGGGCTTTGAGCCCATGGCGACCGAATCGCGGCCCGCTCTGCGCCTGGGTTTGACCGGCGGCATCGGCAGCGGGAAAAGCACGGTGGGCCAAATGCTGGCGGAACACGGCGCCGCACTCATCGACGCCGATCGGCTTTCGCGCCAGGTGACGGCCCCAGGGGGGGCCGCCATCGGCCCCATCCGCGACGCGTTCGGCGACGCCTTGATCGATGCGCACGGCGCGATGGACCGCGACCGCATGCGGGAACGCGTGTTCACAGACCCGGCGGCGCGTCAGCGCCTGGAGCGCATCGTCCACCCGCTGGTGGCCCTGGCAACGCAGGAAGCCGCTTCGCGCGCCGTGCAAAGCGGTGCGGCCCTGATCGTCTTCGACATCCCGCTGCTGGTCGAGTCTGCCCGCTGGGCGCAGCAGCTGGACCAAATTCTCGTGGTGGACTGCACCCCAGAAACCCAGATCCTCCGGGTGCAGCAGCGCAGCGCCCTGACGCGCGAGACGATCGAAGGCATCATGGCGTCCCAAGCCCCCCGGGCGATCCGGCGGGCGGCAGCGGACATGGTGGTCTACAACGACGGAATCTCGCTGCAAGGGTTGCGAGCTGACGTCCTTCAGATCGCCCAGCGGTTCGGGCTATGATGCCCGGCATATCGGACGCGCGAAGCTGGCAGCGCCAGCCGTGTGCCCCCAGGAACCCTGCAGCGTGATCCTTTACGAATATCCCTTCAACGAACGACTGAGAACCTACCTGCGGCTGGAGCAGCTGTTTCGCCGCCTGGGTGAGTTGATTCCGCGCCAGCATCCTCTGGATCACCACTACGCACTGGTGACGGTCTTCGAAATCATGGATGTCGCGGCACGCGCCGATCTCAAGTCGGATGTGCTCAAGGATCTGGAAAAGCAGAAGCACCAGCTGGATGGCTACCGGGGCAACCCTTCGATTTCCGAAGCGGTTCTGGACGGCATCATCGCGCAGCTCGATCGGTGCTTTGCCGGGTTGAATGCGCAGACGGGCAAGGCAGGGCAGGCCCTGGCGGAAAACGACTGGCTGATGAGCATCCGCAGCCGGGTGGGCATTCCCGGGGGAACCTGCGGCTTCGATCTGCCGGCCTACTACGCCTGGCAGCACCATGCCCCCCAGCAGCGCCAGCAGGATCTGGAAGCCTGGGCGACCACCCTCGCCCCCCTGGCGGAGTCGTTGTATGTCCTGCTGAAGCTGCTGCGTGATTCGGGCGTGCCCCAGAAGGTGGCCGCGGACCATGGGCAGTTCCAGCAGACCCTGCCCCAGGGCCGCACCTTCCAACTGCTGCGCCTTCGCATCGATCCTTCCCTCGACCTGATCCCGGAAATCAGCGGCAACCGCCTGATCGTCTCCGTGCGGCTGATGCGCCAGCATGACGACGGCAAGCTGCATGCCGCCAACGAAGATGCCGCGTTCGAACTGACCTTGTGCGCCTGAGCGCCCGTTGACCATGAGCCGTTCTCAGCCGCGTTCGCCGGCCCCCTCCAACGCCAAGTACGTGACGTGCCCGGCCTGCCGTGGCGAGAGCCTCTACGGCCCCAGCAATCCGTTCCGACCGTTTTGCAGCGAACGCTGCAAGCAGATCGACCTGGGGGCCTGGGCGAGCGAAGAATTCCGCGTGCCTACCGAACCGCCGACCCAAGACCCCGACCTGGGCGACGGGCTTCCGCACATTGCACCGGGCGCCTGGGAAAAATAGCCCCCAGGGCATATTTTTCTAAGGTGTTTAGCTATTATTTTTATAGCTGATTGATCGTGGAAGGGTCAAAGGTAGCTCCCCGCTCCTGGGCCAGCCACTCCAGTACGGGATAAGCGCCCGGCAGTACGGGCGAGACCTGCAGGGGCCACTGCTGCCAGGCCATGGTCTGGCCCTCGCGCATTTCGAAGTCGCCCTGCCATTCCCAGACCTTGCACCAGTGCAAGCGAACCAGCGCGTGGGGATAGTCGTGCTCCGTCACCTTCCAGACGGATGCCGCACCGATGGTGACGCCTAGCTCCTCGATCAACTCGCGCCGCAAGGCCTCTTCCACGGTCTCCCCGGCCTCCAGCTTGCCGCCAGGGAACTCCCAGTACCCGGCGTAAGGCTTGCCCGCGGGCCGTGTGGACAGCAGCATGGCGCCATCCGCACGCAGCAGGATGCCGACCGCCACGTCGGTGTGCGTTCTGGCGTCGACAGGGGCGACGGAATCAGCCATGCTGGCGCCCCGCATAGTCCCGCGCGAACTGGTAGGCGACCCGGCCGCTGCGCGATCCGCGCTCCAGTGCCCAGACCAGCGCCTGGGGGCGCGCTGCGGCAATCTCCGCATCCGCGACGCCCAGGAAGGAAAGCCACTGCGCCACGATGGCCAGGTATTCGTCCTGGCTGAAAGGGTAGAAGCTGACCCACAGGCCGAACCGTTCGGACAGCGAGATCTTTTCTTCCACCACCTCGCCCGGGTGCACCTCGCCATCTTCCGTGTGGGTATAGGACAGGTTTTCCTTGTGGTACTCGGGCAGCAGGTGGCGGCGGTTGCTGGTGGCATACACCAGCACGTTGGGCGTGGAAGCCGCCACCGATCCGTCGAGGATCGACTTCAGCGCCTTGTACCCCGGCTCGCCCTCTTCAAAGCTCAGGTCATCGCAGTAGACGATGAATTTCTCGGGCCGATCCGCCACGATCTCCACGATGTCGGGCAGGTCCGTCAGATCGGCCTTGTCCACCTCGATCAGGCGCAGCCCCTGAGGCGCATAGGTATTGAGACACGCCTTGATGAGTGAGGACTTGCCCGTCCCGCGGGCGCCCGTCAGCAGCACGTTGTTGGCCGGCCGGCCTTCCACGAACTGCTGGGTGTTGCGCTGGATCTTTTCTTTCTGGGCGTCGATTTCCTTCAGATCGTCCAGACGCATGCCCCCCACGTGGCGCACGGGCTCCAGCGCACCGTGGCCGCCGCTGCGCTTGCGATAGCGCCACGCGATGGCACGGGACCAATCCGGTGCGGTCAGGGCCTGGGGCAGTACCGATTCGATGCGGGAGATCAATTGCTCCGCACGGAGCATCAGGTGTTCGAAGGTGGCGGTCATAAGCGCTGCAGGGGGCCCGGATTCAGGAACGGTAGTCGGCGTTGATCGTCACGTACTCGTGGCTGAAATCGCAGGTCCACACTGTTTCCGCGGCATCGCCACGGCCCAGGCCCACGCGCACGGTGATCTCGCTTTGCTTCATCACGCGCTGGCCGTCTTCCTCGCGGTAGCTGGGGTTGCGCCCGCCCTTCGTCACCACATGCACATCGTCCAGGTGCAGCTCGATGAGGGTCTGGTCGAGATCGGCGACGCCGGCATAGCCCACCGCCGCCAGGATGCGGCCCAGGTTGGGGTCGCTGGCGAAGAAGGCCGTCTTGACGAGCGGCGAATGCGCGATGGCGTACGCCACCAGCTGGCATTCTTCCGCCGTCTTGCCGCCCTCGACGCGGACGGTGATGAACTTCGTGGCGCCCTCGCCGTCGCGAACGATGGCCTGTGCCAGCTTCTGCGCGACGTCCAGCATCGCGGCCTTGAGCGCCTGGCCCTCGGCGCTGTCCAGCGACACGATGGGCGCATGCGCGGCCTGCTGGGTGGCGATGGCCACGAACGAATCGTTGGTGGAGGTGTCGCCGTCGATCGTCACCCGGTTGAACGAACGGTCGGCCAGTTCGCGCAGCAGCGGCTGCAGCAGTGCGGGTTCGATGCGCGCATCCGTGGCCAGAAAGCCCAGCATGGTGGCCATATTGGGGCGGATCATGCCCGCGCCCTTGCTGATGCCCGTCACCGTCACGGTGGCGCCGCCGATCTGCACCTGCCGGCTGAAGGCCTTGGGCAGCGTATCGGTGGTCATGATGCCTTCGGCCGCCTGCGCCCAATGGCCGGGCTGCGCGTCCGCGATGGCAGCGGGCAGGCCGGCTTCGATGCGGTCGACGGGCAGCGGCTCCATGATCACCCCCGTGGAAAACGGCAGCACCTGCGAAGGCGACAGGCCCAGCAAGCCGGCCGCAGCCTGGCAGGTGGACCGTGCGCGCGCCAGGCCCTCGGCGCCCGTGCCCGCATTGGCATTGCCGGTATTGACCACGATGGCGCGGATGGCCTGGCCACCCGCCAGATGCTCGCGGCAGACCTGCACGGGGGCCGCGCAGAAGCGGTTCTGCGTGAACACGCCGGCCACGGTCGCGCCTTCGTCGATCAGCAGCACCGTGAGGTCGCGGCGATTGGCCTTGCGCACCCCGGCCATGGCCACGCCCAGGCGCACGCCGGGCACGGGATGCAGGTCAGCGGGATTCGGCGCAATCAGGTTCACGGGCATGGCAGTGGGTCTCGGCGGGTAAGGGAGAAAGAAGAAGGAAGGTCAACGGCGAAAGCTGCCGATTCTAGGGCGTGGCTTTTGGCGCGGCCTGGCTGGCATCGCCATCGGGCAGGTGGATCAGTCCGGTGTGGAAATCGTATTCGAACACTTCGCCATAGCGGCCCCATTCGATGACCGTGCGCAGCACCTGTTCGGCCTGGGCCTCGTCCAGGCTTTCGTGCAGCAGGCGCAGGAACGGCTTTTCCGGCAGCTCGCCCGCAGGGTCTTGCTCCAGGCTGTGGCGCATGTGGGCCGCCAGCGGAACATGCGCGAGCAGTTGCTGGCCGAACAGGGTCTGCCGCACGGTGTTGGGCGCCTGCACGTAGCGCTGGCCCAGCGCGGTCAGGTGCAGGTCACCGTCGGCCAGCTGCGCAAACCCCAGCAGGGCCAGCGCCTGGGCCAGAACCAGCAGTTCGTCATCGGCCAGTTCCGCGTCTTCGGCCATGCGCGGCAGGTCGGCCCGGCCGTCGAAGGGCGCCTCGGACAGCCGCTCGAGCAGCCCTTCCATCCGCCCGACATCGGCAGCCGGCAACTGGTCGGCCAGGGGCCTGCGGGACGGCTCGGCGGCCGGGCGACCCGCGCCCGGCTGGCGCGCCGTCATGAGCCCGTAGACCTCGTCGATGAGGGCCCGCACCTCAGGGCTGTCGGGGTGGCGCGGGCGAGGCAGCTGGATCGGCAGCTCGGCCCGAACGCGGCCCGGGTTGCTGGCGAAAATCAGCACCCGGTCGGCCATGAGCACGGCCTCCTCGATGTTGTGCGAAACGATGAGCATGGCGCGCGTGGGCATGCTGCCGCTGCCCCACAGCTCCAGAATGTCGTCGCGCAGCCGTTCGCCCGTGAGCACATCGAGGGCCGAAAAGGCCTCGTCCATCAGCAGCACTTCGGGCTCCACCACCAGGGCGCGCGCGATGCCCACGCGCTGGCGCATGCCGCCCGACAGCTCGCGCGGCAACGCGCCCTCGAACCCGGACAGCCCGATCAGCTCGATGGCGGCGGCGGCCCGCCGTGATCGTTCGGCGGGGGCCACCCCCCGGGCTTCCAGGCCCAGCTCCACGTTCTGCTGCACCGTGAGCCACGGAAAGAGCGCGAACGACTGGAACACCATGGCGATGCCGCGCGCCGGGCCGTACAGCGGCTGGCCCCGGTAGCGAACATCGCCGGCATCCACCGGAACCAGGCCCGCCAGGATGCGCAGTAGCGTGGACTTGCCCGACCCCGACTGCCCGAGCAGCGCCACGATCTCGCCCTCCTGCAGCACGAGATCGACCCCCTCCAGCACCGAACGCGCGGTGCCGTCGCTGGAGCGAAAAGACTTGCCCACCTGGGCCAGCTCGGCGATGGGGGACATGGGAGAGGTTTCCATGGGTTCGGTTCCAGGCGTCAGGAGTGCATGCGGTTTTCGGCCATCGCGTAGAGGCGCCGCCACACGAAATGGTTCATGCCCATGACGAAGACGCACATCACGCCGATGCCCAGCGCGATGCGGGGAAAGTCGCCGATCGCCGTCATGTGGGCGATGTAGCTGCCCAGGCCATCGGCCTGCAACGTGGTGTCGCCCCAGGTCACGTACTCGGCCACGATGCTCGCATTCCACGAGCCGCCGCTGGCCGTGATCGCACCGGTGACGAAGCTGGGAAACACCGCCGGCAGCAGGTAGCGCTTCCAGCGCAGCCAGCCCGACAGCCCCAGATTCTGTGCGGCATAACGCAACTCCGACGGCACGCTGGAAGCCCCGGCGATCACGTTGAAGAGCAGATACCACTGCGTGCCGAGCACCATCAACGGCGCCAGCCAGAGGTTCGGATCGAGGTGCCAGCGCACGATCAGCACCACGGCCAGCGGGAACATCAGGTTGGCCGGAAAGGCCGCCAGAAACTGCGCCACGGCCTGCAACCGGCCCGCCCAGCGCGGATTCATGCCGATCCAGACGCCCACCGGCACCCAGACCACCGCCGCCAGCAGGATCAGCACGACCACGCGCACCAGCGTGTACGTGCCGAGCACGAAGACATGGCCTACCTCGTGCCAGCCCACCTCGCTGTGGATGAAGCGCACGAGCCAGATCACCGCCAACATCACCGCCGCCGCCAGCAAGGCATCGCCCGCGCGCGTCAGGGCGGGATGGGGCACGGAGGGGCGTGCACGGATCGAGGTGCCGTCATGACGACGGCGCAGCCGCGTGAGCGACCACTCCAGCGGCACCACGAACAGCGCCACCACCCGCTTGAGCTGCGACGTGCGGCGCATCCAGGACAGCAGCCAGGAGGTCGGCTGGGCTTCGCTGCCGCCCTCCTCGAACCGGAACTTGTCGGCCCAGGCGATGAGCGGGCGAAAGAACAGCTGGTCGTACAGCACGATGCCGACCAGCATGCCCACGATCGCCCAGCCGATCGCGCCCAGGTCGCGCGCCTCGATGGCCAGGGCGATGTACGAGCCCACACCCGGCAGCTTGATGTCCTGGTGCGATACCGAAATCGCCTCCGACGCCACCACGAAGAACCAGCCGCCGGACATGGACATCATCATGTTCCACAGCAGCCCTGGCATGGCGAAGGGCAGCTCCAGCCGCCAGAAGCGCTGCCAGCCCGAGAGCTGGAACACCGCAGCGGCTTCGCGCAGTTCGGCCGGCACCGTGCGCATGGACTGGTACAGGCTGAAGGCCATGTTCCAGGCCTGCGAGGTGAAGATGGCGAAGATCGCCGCGCACTCGACGCCGAAGAGGTTGCCAGGGAACAGCGCAATGAACCCCGTCACGGTGATCGACAGGAAGCCCAGGATCGGGATGGACTGCAGGATGTCCAAGAGCGGCACCATCACCCGCTCCGCCGTGCGGTACTTGGCCGCCAGCGCCGCGAAGACGCAGGCAAACACCAGCGATGCGCCCAGTGCGATGAACATGCGCAGCGTGGTGCGCAGCAGATAGTACGGCAGCATCCACGGATCGAGCGACAGCGGCAGCACGTCGCCCACCTGGTAGGGCCGTGCCATCTGCGAGCCGCCCCAGGCCAGCGCGAAGAGCACGGCCAGCACAAGGGGTAGCAGGGCCCAATCCCATCGGTTACCGGTGGCCTGCACCACCTGCCGCGGGAAAAACCGCTTGTCGATCATCCTTGCGCCCTTCTCCCTGTGACGCGAAACAGCCTAGCAGCGGCCCGTGACAAGCCGAAGACGAAGCCACCACTGCTGCGGCCCGCCGCGCCCCATCCCTGCGCGCCCGGGGCACAGGCATCCCGCCCTGCGATCAGGGCGGCGCATGGTCAGTCCAGACGGCCGTGGCAGCTCTTGTACTTCTTGCCGCTGCCGCAAGGGCATGGGTCGTTGCGGCCGACACGGGGCACTTCGCCCGCGAGCGCACCGGCCGCCATGGCGGCCTCGGAGCGGACCTCCACCTCACCGGTCTCGGTGGGGGCGGTGTAGGTCACGTTGGCGATCTTCTCGGCACGGCTCTCCAGGGCCTCGGCGGCCTCGTCCAGCTGCGCAGGCGACTGCACCTGCACCGTCATCAGGATCTTGGTCACTTCGTTCTTGACCTGGTCGATGAGTTGGCGGAACAGCTCGAACGCCTCGCGCTTGTATTCCTGCTTGGGCTGCTTTTGCGCGTAGCCGCGCAGGTGGATGCCCTGGCGCAGGTAATCGAGGGCCGCCAGGTGGTCGCGCCAGTTGGAGTCGAAGCTCTGCAGCAGCACCGCGCGTTCGAACTGGTTGAAATTCTCCTGGCCCACCAGCTCCAGCTTGGCCTGGAAGGCGGCCTTGCCTGCGGTGAGCACCTTTTCCAGGATCTCGTCGTCGGTGATGGCGTGCGCGCTGTCCACTTCCTGCTTGAGCGGCAACTGGATCTGCCAATCCTCGGCCAGTGCCTTCTCGAGCGCCTGCAGGTCCCACTGCTCCTCGACCGATTCGGCCGGCACGTACTGGCGCACCAGATCGGTCAGACAGTCTTCCTGCATGTTGGCGATCAGGCCGGACAGGTCGGTCGCGTCCAGGATCTCGTTGCGCTGCTGGTAGATCACCTTGCGCTGGTCGTTGGAAACGTCGTCGTACTCCAGCAGCTGCTTGCGGACATCGAAGTTGCGCGCCTCGACCTTGCGCTGCGCCGACTCGATGCTGCGCGTGACGATGCCCGCTTCGATGGCCTCGCCATCGGGCATCTTGAGGCGGTCCATGATCGCCTTCACGCGGTCGCCGGCGAAGATGCGCATCAGCGAATCGTCCAGGCTCAGGTAGAACCGCGAAGAGCCAGGGTCGCCCTGGCGGCCCGAGCGGCCCCGCAACTGGTTGTCGATGCGGCGGGACTCGTGGCGCTCGGTCGCAATGATGCGCAGGCCACCCAGCTCCTTGATCTTCTCGTGATCGCGCGTCCACTGCGCGCGCACCTCGGCCACACGGCTTTCCTTGGTCGCCTCGTCGAGCGACTCGTCGCTCTCGATGGCGGCCAGCGCCTTCTCGATGTTGCCGCCCAGCACGATGTCGGTGCCGCGGCCCGCCATGTTGGTCGCGATCGTGATCATGCCGGCACGGCCGGCCTGGGCCACGATGTCGGCCTCGCGGGCATGCTGCTTGGCGTTCAGCACCTGGTGCGGCAGGTTTTCCTTTTGCAGCAGCTGGTCGATGATTTCGGAGTTCTCGATCGACGTGGTGCCCACCAGCACGGGCTGGCCGCGCTCATGGCACTCGCGGATGTCCTTGATCGCCGCCTCGTACTTTTCGCGCGTGGTCTTGTACACGCGGTCCAGCTGGTCGTTGCGCTTGCTCGGGCGGTTCGGAGGAATCACCACGGTTTCCAGGCCGTAGATTTCCTGGAATTCATAGGCCTCGGTGTCGGCCGTTCCGGTCATGCCCGCCAGCTTCTTGTACAGGCGGAAGTAGTTCTGGAACGTGATGGATGCCAGCGTCTGGTTCTCGGCCTGGATGCCCACGCCTTCCTTGGCCTCGACGGCCTGGTGCAGGCCTTCGCTCCAGCGGCGGCCCGACATGAGGCGGCCGGTGAATTCGTCCACGATGACGATCTCGCCTTCCTGCACCACGTAGTGCTGGTCGCGGTGGTAGAGGTGGTTGGCCCGCAGCGCCGCATACAGGTGGTGCATGAGCGTGATGTTGGCCGGGTCGTAGAGCGATGCGCCTTCGGCGATCAAGCCGCGGCTGGCAAGAACGCGCTCGGCGGTTTCATGGCCCTGCTCGGTCAGGAACACCTGGTGCGTCTTCTCGTCGAGCGTGAAATCGCCCGGCTTGGTGACGCCCTCGCCGGTGCGCGGATCGGCCTCGCCCTCTTGGCGCACCAGCAGCGGCACGACCTCGTTCATGGCGATGTACATCGCCGTGTGGTCTTCGGCCTGGCCGCTGATGATGAGCGGCGTGCGCGCCTCGTCGATCAGGATCGAATCCACCTCATCGACGATGGCGAAGTTCAGCCCGCGCTGCACCCGGTCGCGCGACTCGTACACCATGTTGTCGCGCAGGTAGTCGAAGCCGTACTCGTTGTTCGTGCCGTAGGTGATGTCGGCCTGGTAGGCGGCCTGCTTTTCCTCGCGCGGGGCCTGCGGCAGGTTGATGCCGACGGTCAGGCCCAGGAAGTTGTACAGGCGCCCCATCCACTGGGCATCGCGGTTGGCGAGGTAGTCGTTGACCGTCACCACGTGCACGCCGTCGCCGGACAGCGCATTCAGGTAGACCGGCAGCGTGGCGGTCAGCGTCTTGCCTTCGCCGGTGCGCATTTCCGAAATCTTGCCGTAATGCAGCGCCATGCCGCCCAGCAGCTGGACATCGAAGTGGCGCATTTTCATGATGCGCTTGGAGCCTTCACGCACCACGGCGAAAGCCTCTGGCAGCAGATCGTCCAGCGATTCGCCTTTGGAGACGCGTTCCTTGAACTCGGCGGTCTTGGCGCGCAGCGCCTCGTCACTCAGCTTTTCGTAGTCGGGCTCCATCGCATTGATGCGGGCCACCGTCTTGCGGTATTGCTTGAGGAGCCGGTCATTGCGGCTGCCGAATAATTTGGTGAGGAAATTGGTGGCCATGCGAGCAGGACCGCGCCGCGTGCCCGAGGGCGTACGGCGCGACCAGAATCCCTAAAGAAGAAGTGAGTTCAGGTGGGGCTGCGTTCTCGGGTTGCAAGTTGCGCAACCCGGGTCGGCAGGTCCGGACCGCAGATTTTACCTGCGCGGGGTGACGGGCTGGCCATCGGCCTTTTGGGCCGGTCCGGCACTGGCCACGCGGGTGGAGGGCGCCTGGGCTCCGGCCATCAGGAATTTTTGCGGATCCTGCGGAACGCCCTGCACCAGCACCTCGAAATGCAGATGGGGGCCGGTGGAGCGGCCGGTCGTGCCGACCTCGGCGATCTTCTGCCCGCGGCGCACGAGGTCGCCGCGCTTGACCATCGTTTTGGAGGCATGCGCATACCGGGTGACCAGCTGATTGCCGTGGTCCACCTCGATCATGTTGCCGTAGGCGGGGTGGTACTCCTGCGCGACCACCACGCCCCCGGCCGCCGCGAGGATGGGCGTGCCCGTGTCCGCCTGGAAGTCCAATCCCGTGTGCAGGGCGGAGTGGCCCGTGATGGGGTCGATGCGCCAGCCGAATGCCGAGCCGGGGAGCTTGCCCAGCACCGGCGCCTGCGTCGGCACCATGTGCTTTCGGATGTGCTGGTCGAACAGCCGCGATTCCACCACCGTCATCAGGTCCACCCGGCGGTCCGTGAGCTGGGCCAGGTCGTCCAGCGTGCGCTCCAGCTCCTGCATGTCCATGGGGTGGCCCGACACCAGCGCGCCGCCCTGCCCCGGCGGCCGCGACAGCTCCGACGCCGGCATGCCCGCCAGCCCCAGCACCCGCTCGCCCAGCGATTCCAGCTGCATGACGCGCGCCTGCATCTCGCCGACCTTGCGCGCCATGGCGTCGAGGTTGGCGCGCATGAAGCGGTCGCGCTCTTCCATTTCGTCCTTGGCCACCAGCTTGACCAGCGACCCGACGATGGGCCAGCCTTCGCGCGCGCCCTTGAGAAAGACCCAGTGGTAGAGCATGGCCGCGACCAGCATGATGGTGAACGAGACCAGCAAGCCCGCCGCCATGAGCCGTGTCCCTGTCAGGTGTATGGCCCGGCTTCGCGCCAGCCGGGCGTCCGTGATAATCAAGTGCACTACATTTCTCCGCGCCGCGCGGCGCATTGCCATGAACCGCCGTCACCAAGCCGTCACCCTGCTTCAAGCCACGGAGGAATCCCCCACATTGGCCAAGCTGGCGGCACTGACGCGCGAATCCACGGAGCGGCTCAAGGCCATCGAGCCATTGATTCCACCCACTTTGCGGCCCGCCATTCAGGCAGGGCCGATCGAAGGCCCGACATGGTGCCTGCTGGTGCGCAGCAACGCAGCGGCGGCCAAGGTGCGTCAGCTGCTGCCTGCCTTGCAGGCGCATTTGCGCACTCGGGGGTGGGAGGTTAACTCCATTCGCCTCAAAATCCAAACCTGAAGCCCGCAAGGGAAGGCATGGCAAAGGGGGAGACGAAAAGAGGGAAAGATGGTGCCGATTGTCGGAATCGAACTGACGACCTACCGCTTACAAGGCGGGTGCTCTACCAACTGAGCTAAATCGGCGAAGGCTGCATTCTAGCCGCGCGAACTGCGCCGCAGCCGCATGGCAACGCTATTTGACGCGCTTAAGCGAGGGCCGGCCACCGGCGCCCGGCGACGTCGGCCGGGGCGGCGCACCACCGTCGTCCGGAGGCGAATCGGTGGACACCAGCTGCACCACACGATCGTCCGCGCCCGTCGAAGACTCGGACTCCGCGGGCGCGGAGGTGGCCGTGCTGAGGACCGAGGAAGACAGCACGCCGCCTTCGCTCGGCTCCAGCACGTCCACCGGCGGCGGAAAGGCCATGCCCTGGCCATTCTCGCGCGCGTAGATGGCGATCACGCGGCCCACGGGGACCATGATGTCGCGCGGCTTGCCGCCGAAGCGCGCCTTGAACTCGATGAAATCGTTGCCCAGCTGCAGCGCACTGGTCGCGTCGTAGCTGATGTTGAGCACGATCTCGCCATCCTTCACATACTCGCGCGGCACCTGCACCGAGTCGTCCACCCGCACGGCAACGTAGGGCGTGAGCCCGTTGTCGGTGCACCACTCATACAAGGCCCGGATGAGATAGGGGCGAGTGGAGGTGGAATCCTGGGCGTTCATCATGGTGGCGTGCGGGAAGGAAGGATCGCGCAATCACTTGCGCATGACTTTTTCGGAAGGCGTCAGCGCTTCGATGTACGCAGGACGCGAGAAGATGCGCTCAGCATACTTGAGCAGCGGCGCGGCGTTCTTGCTCAGGTCGATGCCGTAGTAGTCCAGGCGCCAGAGCAGCGGCGCGATGGCCACGTCCAGCATCGAGAAATTCTCGCCCAGCATGTACTTGTTCTTGAGAAACACGGGCGCCAGTTGCGTGAGGCGGTCGCGGATGTGGGCGCGGGCTTTTTCCAGCGCCTTCTCGTTGCCCTTGGTGGCACGCGATTCGAGGATGTTCACGTGAACGAACAGTTCCTTCTCGAAGTTCAGCAGGAACAGGCGCACGCGGGCGCGGTCCACCGGGTCGCCGGGCATCAGTTGCGGATGCGGGAAGCGCTCGTCGATGTATTCGTTGATGATGTTCGACTCGTACAGGATCAGGTCGCGCTCGACCAGGATCGGCACCTGTCCGTAGGGGTTCATCACGCTGATGTCTTCGGGCTTGTTGTACAGGTCCACATCGCGGATCTCGAAGTCCATTCCCTTCTCGAACAGAACGAAACGGCAGCGATGGGAGAAGGGACAGGTCGTACCCGAATAAAGCACCATCATGGTGAGAGGCTCCTAAAAATCAAAAAGAGTGGGCGCAGGATGCGTCCACTCTGAAAACCTGGGCAGCGCCAGGTCTGGCGCCGCAGGCGGTTGGTGCGGTTACTTGATGTCTTTCCAGAAAGCTGCGTTGAGCCTCCAGGCAATCACCGTGAACACACCGAGGAAAATCAAAACCCAGACGCCGACGCGCAACCGGGTATTTTGCGCTGGCTCGCCCATCCATTGCAGGTAATTGACGAGATCACCCACGGCCTGGTCGTATTGGAGGGGGCTCATTGTGCCCGGACTCACCTGCGTCCAGCCCTTGAAGACTTCCGTCTTGTGGCCATGGCTCTCCTGCTGTTCGAACACGGGGCGACGGTCGCCCTGCAATTGCCAGAGCACGTGAGGCATGCCGACACTCGGGAAGGCGAGATTATTCCATCCCGTGGCCTTGGTCTCGTCGCGGTAGAAAGTGCGCAGGAAGGTATAGAGGTAATCCGCCCCCGTTCCGCCATGGCCGGCGCGCGAGCGGGCGATCACCGTGAGGTCGGGCGGATTGGCGCCGAACCAGTCCTTGGCCTGGCGCGGATCGATGGTGGACTTCATGGTCTCGCCCACCTTTTCGGTGGTGAACAGCAGGTTGTCCTTGATCTGCTGGTCGGTGAGGCCGATGTCCTTCAGGCGGTTGAACCGCATGAACGCGGCCGAGTGGCAGCTCAGGCAGTAGTTGACGAACAGTTTGGCGCCGTTTTGCAGCGAGGCCGTGTCGTTGGTCTGGACCGGGGCTTTGTCCCAGGCGATGCCGCCTTCGGCAGCCTGCGCGCCCGTGGCGATGCCCAGGGCCGCGATCAGCGTGAGGATGATTTTTTTCATGGGATGGGTCTCCTGCCTGCTCAATGCGCCTTGAAGATCACGCGGTCCGGCACGGGCTTGGGCTCGCCGAGCCGGCTCCACCAGGGCATGAGCAGGAAGAAACCGAAATAGAACAGGGTGCCGACCTGCGAGACACGCTCGCCCAGCGGCGACGGTGGCTGCACGCCCAGATAGGCCAGTGCGACGAAGTTGATCACGAAGATGCCGTACAGGTACTTGTGCCAGCCCGGACGGTAGCGGATCGACTTGACCGGGCTCATGTCCAGCCAGGGCAGGAAGAACAGGATGATGACGGCGCCGCCCATCACGACCACGCCCCAGAACTTGGCGTCGATCGACAGCATGAGGGCGATGGCCGCTGCCGCGATGGCCACGATCGCCACCTTGATGAAAACCGGCAGGCGGCCCTTGACCACGCCGAAGCCGGCGGCCAGCACCACGCACGCGATGAGGGCATACATCATCTCGCTGGTGATGGCGCGCAGCATGGAATAGAACGGCGTGAAGTACCAGACGGGCGCGATGTGCGCAGGCGTCTTGAGCGGATCGGCCGGGATGAAGTTGTTGTACTCGAGGAAGTAGCCACCGAACTCGGGCGCGAAGAACACCACGGCCGAGAAGATGAACAGGAACACGCAGACCCCGAAGATGTCATGCACCGTGTAGTAGGGGTGGAACGGGATGCCATCCAGCGGGTGGCCCTTGTCGTCGCGGGGGGCGTTGGGGCCCTTGATCTCCACGCCGTCGGGGTTGTTGGAGCCCACGTCGTGCAGCGCCAGCAGATGCGCCACCACCAGGCCCAGCAGCACCAGCGGCACGGCGATCACGTGGAAGCTGAAGAAGCGGTTCAGCGTGGCATCGCCCACCACGTAGTCGCCGCGGATCAGCAGCGCGAGGTCGGGGCCGATGAAGGGGATGGCCGCGAACAGGTTCACGATCACCTGGGCGCCCCAGTACGACATCTGGCCCCAGGGCAGCAGGTAGCCCATGAACGCCTCGGCCATCAGCGCCAGGAAGATGGCGCAACCGAAGATCCAGACCAGTTCGCGTGGCTTGCGGTACGAGCCGTAGAGCAGCCCGCGGAACATGTGCAGGTACACCACCACGAAGAACGCCGAGGCGCCCGTGGAGTGCATGTAGCGGATGAGCCAACCCCACGGCACGTCGCGCATGATGTACTCGACCGACTCGAAGGCCTTCGCCGCGTCGGGCTTGTAGTGCATCACCAGGAAGATGCCGGTGACGATCTGGATCACCAGCACCAGCAGGGCCAGCGAGCCGAAGATGTACCAGAAGTTGAAGTTCTTCGGCGCGTAGTACTCCGACATGTGGACGCGGTAGGCGTCGAACGCGGTCGGGAACCGGTTCTCGAACCAGTTGGTGACTTTGGCGCCGGTGGAGGCGTTGGGGGAGATGTCCTTGAATTCGTGGGCCATGTCGTGTTCCCTCATGCCTTCTTGTCTTCACCGATCAGGAGCTTGGTCTCCGACAGGTACATGTGGGGAGGCACTTCCAGGTTGTCCGGCGCCGGCTTGTTCTTGAACACGCGGCCGGCCATGTCGAACGTGGAACCGTGGCAGGGGCACAGGAAGCCGCCCTTCCAGTCGTCGGGCAGCGAGGGCTGCGCACCGGGCACGAACTTGTCCGAAGGCGAGCAGCCCAGGTGGGTGCAGATGCCCACGGCCACGAGGATTTCAGGCTTGATGGAACGCGCTTCGTTGCGGGCGTATTCGGGGGTGAGTTCGCTCGGCTTGCGCTCCGACTTCGGGTCGGCCAGCTGCGCATCCAGCGAGGGCAGCGCGGCGAGCTGGTCGGGCGTGCGCTTGATGATCCACACGGGCTTGCCGCGCCATTCGACCGTGATTTTCTCGCCCGGCTTGAGATCGGAAATATCGACTTCGACCGCGGCGCCTGCCGCCTTGGCCTTCTCGGAAGGCTGGAACGTGCTCACGAACGGTACGGCGGTTGCTACGCCGCCCACGGCACCAGCGCAGCCAGAGGCGATGAGCCACGTCCGCTTGCTGGAGTCGATAGGAGTTTCACTCATGGGTGTCCTCGTTGTACTTCGCTGGGTGGGGCAATCGCGGAATTGTAGCGGAGTGAAAATGGGTATTCCTAGGCGTTAACACCCCTCAACCTGCGCAATACTGCGAGGGTTTTCAGCTATATCAAGGAGGGGCGAAATGAGCATCGCAAAGGAATTCAAAGAGTTCGCGATCAAAGGTAATGTGGTAGACCTTGCGGTCGGCGTGATCATCGGCGGCGCCTTCGGCAAGATCGTCGATTCGGTGGTCGGCGACCTGATCATGCCGGTGGTGGGGCTGGTCTTCGGCCGGCTGGATTTCTCCAACCTGTTCGTGGTGCTGGGCACCGTGCCGCCCGGCGTGCCGCAGACGCTGGACGCGCTCAAGAAGGCCGGCGTTCCGGTGCTGGCCTACGGCAACTTCATCACCGTGGCGGTCAACTTCCTGATCCTGGCTTTCATCATCTTCATGATGGTCAAGCAGATCAACCGCCTCAAGCGCCAGGCGCCGGCACCCGCGCCGGCCCCGGTGGCGACGCCGGAAGACATCGTGCTGCTGCGCGAGATCCGGGACAGCCTCAAGCGCTGAAAGGCCGGGCGCCCGGAGCACCCGGCGCAGGCGGCCTTCCGGCCGCTCAGGCGGCCGAGGCCAGCCGCCGCGCCATGCGCACGGCCTCGATCAGGCTGGAGGCATCCGCGATGCCCTGGCCGGCGATGTCGAATGCCGTGCCGTGGTCGGGGCTGGTGCGCACCAGCGGCAGGCCGAGCGTCACGTTCACGCCCTTGTCCACGCCCAGGTACTTGACCGGTATCAGTCCCTGGTCGTGGTACATCGCCAGCACGGCATCGAACTCGCCCGCGCGCTGCGGCGTGTGGCGTGCCCGCATGAAGATGGTGTCGGGGGCGTAGGGGCCGTGCGCGTCCACGCCCAGGCGGCGCGCGGCCTCGACGGCCGGGGCGATCACTTCCAACTCTTCAGGGCCGAACAGGCCGCCCTCGCCCGCGTGCGGATTGAGCCCCGCCACGCCGATGCGCGGCGCGCGGCCCAGGCTGCGCGAGAGCGCTTCGTGGGTGATGCGCAGCGAGTCCAGCACGTTCTCGCGCGTGACGGCCGCGATCGCATCGCGCAGCGAGACATGGATGCTCACCAGCACGGTGCGCAGCTCGTCGCTCGCCAGCATCATGCGCACGGGCATGCCGGCCAGCGGCACGCCGGCATGGCGTGCCGCCTCGGCCTGCAGCAGTTCGGTGTGGCCGGGAAAATCCACGCCCGCGGCGCTCAACGCCTCCTTGTGCAGCGGCGCGGTGACCAGGGCGGCAATCTCGCCGCGCAGGGCGGCCCGCGCGGCCCAGACCACGCAGTCGGCCGCCGCCCGGCCGGCCTGCGCGCTCACCTGCCCGAAGGGCACCGGCCCCGGCAAACCGGGCAGGGGCCACACCGGCAGGCAGCGCGGCGGCACGCCGGCCACGTCGGCCGGCGCATCCAGGGTGGCCACGGGCAGCGACGGCTCGCCGGGCCGCTGGATGCACTGGGCGGCCCGGCGCAGCGTGGCCAGATCGCCCACGGCGAAGCAGCCGCGCAGGTCGTCCGGCGCATCGCGGAACGCCTTGGCCACGATTTCAGGGCCGATGCCGGCCGGATCGCCCTGGGTGATGGCCAGGGGCGGCAGGGCGAGGGAAGAGTCGGATGAAGGCATGAATCGGGCTCTAGCGCATATTTTTCTAGGGCATTTCGCTATTAATTTAATAGCATTAAAAACCCATTGACGGCCCAGGGCTCACGCCAGCACGCCCGAGGTCAGCCGCACCACGCGGTCGCAGCGCGCGGCGAGCGACTCGTCGTGGGTGACCATCACGAACGCCGTGCCCTTGTCGCGCGCGAGCTGCAGCATCAGTTGGAACACCCCGTCGGCGGTGGCCCGGTCCAGGTTGCCCGTGGGCTCGTCGGCCAGCACGCAGGCGGGCCGGGTGACCAGGGCCCGCGCGATCGCCACGCGCTGGCGCTCGCCGCCGGACAGCTCGGCCGGCCGGTGCTGCACCCGGCCGCCCAGCCCCACGGCGGTGAGCATGTCGACCGCCTGCGCCACGCAGTCGGCATACGGCATGCGGCGGATGCGCAGCGGCATGGCCACGTTGTCCTGCGCGCTGAACTCCGGCAGCAGGTGGTGGAACTGGTAGATGAACCCGAGGTGCTGGTTGCGCAGCTGGCCCTGCCGGTCGGCCGACAACGTGTCGAAGGCCTTGCCCTGCAGCTGCACGCTGCCGGCGGTGGGCGCATCCAGCCCGCCCAGCAGATGCAGCAGCGTGCTCTTTCCGGAGCCCGAAGCGCCGACGATGGCGAGCGTCTCGCCGGCATGCACGTCCAGGTCCACCCCTTGCAGCACGGTGACGTCCAGGCGGCCTTCGGTGAAGCGCTTGGTCAGGCCCCGGGCCTGCAGGACCACCGGCCCGCGGGCGGCGGGAGCGGCATGGGGCGCGGCGGCGCCGGGCGTGGACAGGTCATTCATAGCGCAGGGCCTCCGCGGGGTTCACGCGGCTCGCGCGCCAGCTGGGATAGAGCGTGGCCACGAAGGCCAGCACCAGGGAAATGATGCCGATGGGCACGATGTCGCTGCTTTGCGGCTCGCTCGGCATCTTGCTGATGAGGTAGATGTCCTTGGGCAGGAAGCTCGCGTTCAGCGCGTGCTCGATGGCCGGCACGATCACGTCGATGTTCACCGCGATCCCCAGGCCCAGCAGCAGGCCGGCCAGCGTGCCGATGACGCCCACCATCGCGCCCTGCACCACGAAGATGCCCATGATGCTGCCCGGGCTCGCGCCGAGGGTGCGCAGGATGGCGATGTCCGCGCGCTTGTCGGTCACGGTCATCACCAGCGTGGACACGAGGTTGAACGCCGCCACCGCCACGATGAGCGTGAGGATGATGAACATCATGCGTTTTTCCAGCTGCACGGCGGCGAACCAGGTGCGGTTCTGCTGCGTCCAGTCGCGGATCAGCAGGTCGCCGGTGAGCGAGTGCGCCAGCTCCTGCGCCACCTGGGGCGCGCGGTGCAGGTCCTTGAGCTTGAGGCGGATGCCGGTCGGGCCCTCCAGGCGGAAGATGCGTTCGGCGTCCTCGTGGTGCAGCAGCACCAGCGCCGAGTCGTATTCGTAATGCCCCGAGTTGAACGTGCCCGCCACCGTCATCTGCTTGAGGCGGGGCACCACGCCCGCGGGCGTCACCTGCCCGCCCGGCGCGATCAGCGTGACCGCGTCGCCCAGGCGCACGCCCAGGGCGCGGGCCAGTTCGCTGCCCAGCACCACGCGGAACTCGCCCGGCACCAGGGCCTTGAGGGCGTCGACGTTGGCGGCGGCCAGGTCGGTCACCTCGCCTTCGCGCAGCGGGTCGATGCCGCGCACCAGCGTGCCCTTCATGTCCTCGCCGCGCGCCAGCAGCGCCTGCGCGGACACGAACGGCGCCGCGCCCACGACCTCGGGGTTGGCCCGCGCCTGGGCCAGCGTGCGCGGCATGTCCGGCAGCGCCGCGCCGTGGGGGGCGAAGATCTCTATGTGCGAGACCACGCTCAGCATGCGGTCGCGCACCTCTTTCTGAAAGCCGTTCATCACGCTGAGCACGATGATGAGCGCCGCCACGCCGAGCGCGATGCCCAGCATGGAGACGCCCGAGATGAACGAGATGAAGCCGTTGCGCCGCGTGGCGCGCCCGGCCCGGGTGTAGCGCCAGCCCAGGGCCAGCTCGTAGGGAATTTGCATGGGTGTGATGGAAGGCCCGCCGCCGCTCTGGAAATGTCGGCCACCGGGCGGCGCCGATTGTGGCATCCCGGACAATACGCCCATGTCGGACACCCCCCATTTGCTCATTCCGTTCGCGGCCAGCCCCTCGGACGGATGCCAGCAGGCCTTGCAGGACCTCGCCCTGCCCCACCTCGACCGGCTGCTCGCCCGCCTGCCGGCCCCCGCCACCGACCCCGGAGACGAGACCGATTTCATCCCCCCCCACGAGCGCGCCCTGGCCCGCCACCTGGGTTTGCCGGCCACCCGCCGCCAGGCGCCCTGGGCCGCCTGGCACCAGCGCCAGACCGGCGTCACTGGCGCCGATGGCGATGGCGGCACGGCCTGGGCCTTCGTCACGCCCTGCGAATGGCGCGTGACCACCGAGCACGTCACCGTCGGCGATCCGGCCGCGCTGCGCCTGGACGAGGCCGCATCGCGCGCGCTGCTGGCCATCGTGGCGCCCTGGTTCGCCGAGGACGGCATCGTGCTCGCCTATGAGCAGCCCACGCGCTGGCTGGCGCGCGGCGCCGTGTTCGAAGGGCTCGCCACCGCCTCGCTGGACCGCGTGATCCAGCGCGACGTGCGCGCCTGGATGCCCGATGCGCTAAAGGCCCGCCTGCTGCACCGCCTGCAAAGCGAAATGCAGATGCTGCTCTACACCCATGCCTTCAACGACGCGCGTGCGGCGCAGGGCCTGGGGCCGGTCAACTCCTTCTGGGTGCACGGCACCGGGTCGCTGCCGCCCGCCGCCGCGGGCGTGGCACCGGCGGCCCCGCCGCCCGAAATGCCCATGGCCCTGCGCGATGCCGCCCTGGCCGAGGATTGGCGCACCTGGCGCGCCGCCTGGCAGGCGCTGGACAGCGGCGCGGTCGCCCGGCTGGCCGACCGCGTGGCCGCCGGCGGCGCGGCGCGGCTCACGCTGTGCGGCGAGCGCAGCGCGCTCACCTGGCAGACGGGGCCGCGCGGATTCGTGCAAAGGATTCAAAGCCTTTTTCGGCCCCAGCGCATGAAAGACTACGGCACATTGCTATGAAAATAGTAGCAAGAGACATTCCGCCGCGCGCCGCCTGGGCGCTGGAGCAGGCCGGCGTGCACCCCCTGCTGGCACGGCTGTACGCCGCCCGCGGCGTGTGCGGCAAGGACGAACTGGACGACGGCCTGGCCCGGCTACTGCCTCCCGACACGCTGCGCGGCACGCGCGAGGCCGCCATGCTGCTGGCCGACGCCATCGCGCAGGATCGCCGCCTCGTCGTGGTGGCCGACTACGACTGCGACGGCGCCACCGCCTGCGCCGTGGCCGTGCGCGGCCTGCGCCTGCTGGGCGCGCGGCAGGTGGACTACCTGGTGCCCGACCGCGTGGCGGACGGCTACGGCCTCACCCCCAGCATCGCGCGCCGCGTGCACGATCGCGGCGCCGACATGCTCATCACCGTGGACAACGGCATCGCCAGCGTGGACGGCGTGGCCGAGGCCAAGGCACTGGGCCTGCAGGTGCTCGTCACCGACCACCACCTGCCCGGCCCCGCGCTGCCGCTGGCCGATGCCATGGTCAACCCCAACCAGCCCGGCTGCAGCTTCGAAAGCAAATCCATCGCCGGCGTGGGCGTCATGTTCTACGTGCTGATGGCGCTGCGCGCCGAGCTGCGCGAACGCGGCGTGTTCGACAAGGCCAGCCAGCCCAAGCTGGAGCCGCTGCTGCCGCTGGTCGCGCTGGGCACCGTGGCCGACGTGGTGCGCCTCGACAGCAACAACCGCCGCCTGGTGGCGCAGGGCCTGCGCCGCATCCGCGCGGGCGCCATGCCGGCGGGCATCGCCGCGCTGTTCGACGCCGCGGGCCGCAAGGCGCCCGTGGCGACCACGTTCGACTTCGGCTTCGCCCTGGGGCCGCGCATCAACGCCGCGGGGCGCCTGGCGGACATGACGCTGGGCATCGAATGCCTGCTGACGGACGACCCCGGCCGCGCCGCGGAACTCGCCCGCACGCTCGATGCCATCAACCGCGAGCGCCGCGAGATCGAGGGCGGCATGCGCGAGCAGGCGCTGCTCATGGCCGAGAGCCTGTTCGAGGAAGGCACCGAGCCCCCGCCGGCCATCAGCGTGTTCGACCCCGACTTCCACGAAGGCGTGGTGGGCATCGTCGCCTCGCGCATCAAGGACAAGCTGCACCGCCCGACCTTCGTCTTCGCCGCCAGCGCCGCGCCGGGCAAGGGGCACGAACTCAAGGGCTCGGGGCGGTCCATTCCGGGCTTTCACCTGCGCGATGCGCTCGACCTCGTGGCCAAGCGCCACCCGGGCACGCTGCTCAAGTTCGGCGGCCACGCCATGGCGGCCGGCTGCACGGTGGCCGAGGAACACTTCGCCACCTTCGAGCGCGCCTTCGCCCAGGTCGCCCAGGAGTGGCTGGACGCCGCCACGCTCACCCGCCGGCTCGACACCGACGGGCCCCTGGCCCCCGAATACTGCCGCGCGGACATGGTGGACACCCTGCACCGCGAGGTCTGGGGCCAGGGCTTCGCGCCGCCCACCTTCAGCGAAGAGGTGGAGGTGCTGTCGCAGCGCCTGGTGGGCGAGAACAAGCACCACCTGTCGCTCAAACTGCTGCACCAGGGCCAGCCGGTGGACGGCATCTGGTTCGGCCACACCGAGCAGCTGCCTTCGCGCGTGCTGCTGGCGTTCCGGCTGGACGTGAACGAGTGGAAGGGCGAGCGGCGGGTGCAGTTTCTGGTGGAAGGCGCGCAGCTTTGAGGGGCCGCGCCGGGCCATCGTGCGGCCCGGCGGGCACGGGCGCTGCCGGGGCCCATTCATGGGGAAACAGGCCTCACGCCGGCGGATCGATTGCCTGATTAGCTATAAATTTTGTAGCAAACAGCCCCTGCCGCGTTGAGCGGCCGGGTGCCGGGCGCCGGGGCCTGCGCCTGGCTTGGCGCGCACCCGGCCTTCCGGCTTTTCAGAACGTTTCCCAGTCGTCCTCGGAGCCAGACGCCGACCGCGCCGCGGCCGGGCGCGGCGCTGCGGCGGCGCTGGTGCCGCGGGGCGCGGCTGCGGGTGCCTTGGCCGAAGGCGCCCGGGGCGCGGCCACCGCAGCGGGTTTGGCAGGTTTGGCGGGCGCCGCCGCGCTGGTCCGGGTGGCTGGCGCGGCGAGCGCTGCCGGAGCAGCGGCTGCCGGGACGCGTGCCGGCGCTGCGGCCGAGCGGTTCAGCGCCACGGCGGGCGCCGGGCGCGGCGCGGCAGGCCTTGCGGGGACCGGGATCGGCGCCCTCGCCACGGCCACCGCCCCCACGTTGAACACCGATACCACCTGCGACAGCCGCTGCGCCTGGTCGCGCATCGCCGTGGCGG
This sequence comes from Acidovorax sp. BLS4, assembly GCF_032929295.1. Taxonomy (NCBI): domain Bacteria; kingdom Pseudomonadati; phylum Pseudomonadota; class Betaproteobacteria; order Burkholderiales; family Comamonadaceae; genus Acidovorax; species Acidovorax sp. BLS4. Next base: position 452,966 of record NZ_CP136797.1, on the reverse strand, counting down.
CGGCGCTGGACTGCTCCACCAGCGCGGCGTTCTGCTGGGTCATCTGGTCCAGGTTGCTCACGGCCTGGTTGACCTGGGCGATGCCGTCGCGCTGCTCGGTGGACGATGCGGTGATCTCGCCGATCAGGTCGGACACGCGCTGCACGCTGCCGACGATCTCCTCCATGGTCTGGCCGGCCTGCGCCACCTGCTGCGAACCCGACTCCACGTTGCGCACGGAGGTGTCGATCAGCAGCTTGATCTCCTTGGCCGCCTCGGCCGAACGCTGCGCCAGGCTGCGCACCTCCGACGCCACCACGGCGAAGCCCCGGCCCTGCTCGCCCGCGCGGGCGGCTTCCACTGCGGCGTTCAAGGCCAGGATGTTGGTCTGGAAGGCGATGCCGTCGATCACGCCGATGATGTCGCTGATCTTGCGTGAGCTGTCGGTGATCTGCTGCATGCTGGTCACCACCTGGCCCACCACTTCGCCGCCCCGCCCGGCCACCTGCGCCGCCGTGGACGCGAGCTGGTTGGCCTGGCGCGCCGTGTCGGCGGACTGGGTGACGGTGGCGGTCAGCTCTTCCATGCTGGCCGCCGTCTCCTCGAGGTTGGCGGCGGTCTGTTCGGTGCGGGCGGACAGGTCCTGGTTGCCGGTGGCGATCTCGGTGGAGGCGGAGGACACCGACTCCACGCCCGAGCGCACCTCGGCCACCACCCCGCGCAGGCGCGCCGCCATGGCGGACAGCGAGCGAAGCAGGTGGCCCAGCTCATCCTTGCGCGCGTCCTGCACGTCGACGGTCAGATCGCCCTCGGCGATGGCGTCGGCCAGGCCCACGGCGCGGTCCAGCGGCTGGGTGATCGAATGCACCGTAAGGTACGCCAGGAACACGCCCAGCAACACCACCAGGGCAGCAATCGCCGCGCCGATCCAGTGCGCCTTTTCCCGCTGGCGCCGGCCCTCGGCCTTGGCCGCTTCGCGCTGGCCCTCCTGCTGCTCGACGAAGGTCTCCTGGGTCTGGATGTACTTGGTGACGGCAGGCAGCAAAGTGTCGTCCACGAGCTTGCGGGTGGCGTCGATGTCCCCACGGCCTTCCTGGGCCTGGGCGGTGATCTTGAGCACGGCGGTGCGCTCGGCGGAGACGCGTTCGAGCTGGGCCTTTTCCTCGGGCGCCACGGCCTGCGCGATGATCTTCTTCTGGATCTCGGTGATGGCGGCGATGTCGTTCTTGACCAGCGCCTTCATGCGGGTGCTCAGCACCTCGTCGGTGGTGACCGCGCTGACCACCACGCGCTCCACGGCCAACTGTGTCATGCCCTTCCAGCGCAAGGCCAGCGAGATGCGGTCTTCATTGGCCTGGACCATGGCGGTGGTGTCGGCATCCACGCGGGCCGTGTAGGCCACGAGGGCATAGACCAGCAGCAGCATGCTGCCCATGAGGCCGAGGATGATGAGCCACAGCTTGCGGCCAACGGAAAGGTTCTGGAAGTTCATCGGGAAATGGGCGAAGGTGAAGAAGCGCAAAAAAGCGCACGGCAGACGATGCAACGCGTGGAGCGTTACCGGCGTGCACTTTTGCTTACATTTTCAGTGGTTGTGCCGATGGGCGTCAGCGGGGTTTTCCATACCTGGTGCGAGATTGCGACACACGGGAGGGCCAGCGCCCTAGAATCGATCCGTGTCCATCCTTCTCAACGCCGACCTGCACTGCCACTCCGTGGTTTCCGACGGCACGCTCACGCCCGAGGAACTGGCCGCCCGGGCGCATGCCAACGGCGTGCAGCTGTGGGCCCTGACGGACCACGACGAGATCGGTGGCCAGCACCGCGCCATGGCCGCCGCCGCATCGCACGGCCTGCCCTACCTCACCGGCGTGGAGATCTCGGTCACCTTCGCCGACACCACGGTGCACATCGTCGGCCTGGGATTCGATCCGGACGACCGACAGCTCAGCCAGGGCCTGGCCGCCACCCGTGGGGGGCGCGGCGAGCGCGCGATGGAAATGTCCCGCCAGTTGACCCAGGTGGGCATCCGCGGTGCCTACGAGGGCGCCCTGCGCTATGTGGGCAATCCGGAGCTCATCTCCCGCACCCATTTCGCGCGCTTTCTGGTGGAAACGGGCGTGTGCCGCGACACCTCCGAGGTGTTCCGCAAATACCTCACCGAAGGCAAGCCCGGCTACGTTCCCCACCGCTGGGCCACGCTCGGCAACGCGGTGCGCTGGATCCACGAGGCCGGCGGCATCGCCGTCATCGCGCATCCGGCCCGCTACAAGTTCAGCGCGAACGCCGAGTACGCGCTCTTCACCGAATTCATCCAGCATGGCGGCCGGGGGGTGGAAGTGGTGACCGGCAGCCATTCCGTGGCCGAGTACGGCGTGTATGCCGCCATGGCCACCGAATTGAACCTCGCCGCGTCGCGCGGCAGCGACTTCCACAGTCCGGACGAATCGCACACCGACCTGGGCGCCCTGCCCCCGCTGCCCGGCGCATTGACCCCCGTGTGGGACCTGCTGGCAGACCGCATCCACACCGCCGCCTGAGGACCTTCCCCTTGGCCCAGTATTTCGAAGTCCACCCCGACAACCCACAGCCCCGGCTGCTCAAGCAGGGCGCCGCGCTGCTCAAGCAAGGCGCGGTGCTGGCCGTGCCCACCGACTCCAGCTACGCCCTCGTGTGCCAGCTGGACGACAAGGCGGCTGTGGACCGCCTGCGCCGCATCCGGCGGGTGGACGAAAAGCACCACCTCACCCTGCTGTGCCGCGACCTGTCGGAGCTGGCCAACTACGCCCGCGTGGACAACCGGCAGTACCGCCTGCTCAAGCTGGCGACGCCCGGGCCCTACACCTTCATCCTGGACGCCACCAAGGAAGTGCCCCGCCGCGTGAGCCATCCGCAGCGCAAGACCATCGGCCTGCGCGTGCCGGACCGCAAGGGCCTGCAACTGCTGCTGGAACTGCACGGCGCGCCGCTCCTGGCCACCACCTTCATCGCGCCCGGCGAAACCCTGCCGTTGAACGACCCGCGCGAGATCCGCGAGCGCTACGAGCACCAGATCGACGCCGTCGTCGATGCGGGCGCCTGCCCGCTGGAGCCCACCACCGTGGTGGACCTGACCGACATGTACGACGGCGGTGAGCCCCGCGTGGTGCGTGAAGGGCGGGGCAACTTGGTAGCGCTCGGGCTCTGACGGGGCGTTCTGGTGGCGCAGCTTATCGGGAGTCAGGCATAGGCCATACGTCAAAGCCCTTTTCACCGATATCGTGGCCCGGCTGTTCCAGCGCAGAGGATGGCGCGGATTTCGCGGCCCCTGTTGTCCGGCCAACGTTAAAGTATTTCTCTAGAAGCGCATCAAGGATCGCCACGGTTTCAGCGTCCGGCACTCCGTCATAGTTACGCGGTCGGAAATGCATCTGGAAAGCGGAGACCACATTCGCAGTCTGCGCATCCATCGTGCCAGTCTGGGGTGTGTCATAGCCGTAGGCCAGCAGCCGGGATTGCAGGGAAGCCACATCGCCATCGAAAGCCCGGGTACCCAGGTAATACGCCACGGCCTCTGCCTCCGGCCATGCGCCGATTTGGTACTCGCAATAGAGCCGCTCCCAAGGAAACAGCGGCCCCGGATCGAGTTTTCGTCCCGGCGACACATCAGAGTGGCCCACGATCTTGTGCGGCCGGATTTGATGGCGCGCGACGATGTCGGCGGCCAATCGGCCCACTGCCACCAACTGCGCCTCTCCATAGGGAGCCCAACGGCGCTGCATCGGAGGCAGCGACTGGTCCGCCTCAGGAAAGCCGGAGTTCACGATCTCTATTCCTACGGAGCAGGCGTTGAGCATGCGGTCACCCTGCCAATAGCTCCTCCCCGCGTGCCAGGCCCGACGATCTTCCGGCACCAACTGGTACACGGTGGATACTGCATCGCCATCGGGCACGAGGTAATGAGCACTGACCTGCGCGGCACTGTCCGTCAGCTTGCTCAGCGAGCTGTCGAATCCAACCACCGTGTAGTGCAGTACCAGCGTACGCACCCTGGAATCCTGGTTGGGCGAAGAGAACTGAGAGTCCACCTCGTAGCCCCGCCCCGTGTCAGTCTGCGCGCATGCGGCCCCCGACCCCGCGCCCGCCATGATGGCAAGGGCAGGTAGGCGCGATGCCTGCGCCAGAAATAGCCTTCGTGATGGAGGTCCCTTTGCGTCGTGTGTGACGAGGGTCGAGTTTGCTGCCTGAATCATGAACCACCTTCGTTTTGATGGACAGGAAGGCGGCACCGACCACCGGTGCACGTGCGGATTTCCACACACAAGAGCAACCCCGGCCCCCCCTTGTCCATGCGCAGCCGAACATCGTGGCGCGCAGTTTATGGCAGAGCAACGCTCACCGCGGTGGGCTTGTGTGTCAAAACTTATTTTTGATCGCGCAGCTCCGTCAATCCAGCTTGAAAGCACCCACGGCACGCTGCAGGTTGTTCGCGCGTTCCGACAGCACCGACGCGGCCCGCGCCGCCACCTCCACCATCGCTGCGTTCTGCTGCGTGGCGCCATCCATGTGCGCGACCGCCTGGTTCACATGGGCGATGCCGTCGCTCTGCTCGTGCAGGGCGTGCGAAATCTCCCCCAGCAGGGCAGTGACCTGCCCCACGTCGTGCACGATCTCCTGCATCGTCTTGCCCGCCTGGCCGACCAGACCGGTGCCGTTCTGCACCTGCTGCACAGACTCCTGGATCAGTGTGCGGATCTCGCGCGCCGCCACGGCGCTGCGCTGGGCCAGGCTGCGCACTTCGGAGGCCACCACCGCGAAGCCCCGGCCCTGCTCGCCCGCGCGGGCGGCCTCCACGGCGGCGTTGAGCGCCAGGATGTTGGTCTGGAACGCGATGCCCTCGATCACCTGGATGATGTCCACGATCTTGTGCGAGCTGCCACTGATGGCCTGCATGGTCTGCACCACCTCGCCCACCACCGCCCCGCCGCGCTCGGCCGTGGCGGACGCGGCCACGGCCAGGCCGCTGGCGGAGCGCGCCCGGTCGGCGTTCTGGCGCACGGTGGAGGTGAGCTGCGCCATGCTCGCGGCCGTCTCGGTCAGGGAGGACACCTGCTCCTGCGTGCGGCGCGACAGATCGGAATTGCCCGAATCGATGTCGCCCGCGCACAGCGTGATCGCATCGGTGGACTGCTTGATGCGCGAGACCAGCTCGGTCAAGGTGTCTTCCATCGTGCCCAACGCCCCGAGCAGCCGCCCGAAATCGCCCTGCAGGTCGGAGCTGAACTCCTTGCTCAGGTCGCCCGCCGCCACGGTTTCGGCGATGACGATGGCCTGGGCCAGGGGGCTCACGATGCCCTGGCGCAGCAGCAGGAACGCGGCAATGGCCACCGCGAACACCAGCCCGCCCAGCACCAGCAGCCACACCCGCACGTCGTCCAGTTGCCCCTGCGCCGCCTGAACGGCCTGCACCAGCGGCATTCGCTGCGCGTCGGCCAGGCCGCCCGCCAACTGCAACGCCGCGCGGTGCGACGCCTGCGCCCGCCCGATGTCGGTGAGCCCCACGACCACCAGCAGTGCCATCAGCGCCGCGAGCGCCCCGAACGCCAGCACCAGCCGCGTACCAATCTTCAGCCTGTCCAAGCCCATGATCGACTGTCTCCTATGCCTGTTGTATGTCGTTATCGCAGGCAGCCACCGGCGCCCGGCAGTGTGCACAGGCTACGTTTTGCAACATGCCGTGCCATGCTATCAACGATCGCGCCGGGCGCCCTCCGTAGTTGCGCTTATGCCGCGGGAAAGGCCCCTCGCCGGTGTCTGAGACAATCGCCCGGTGGACTTCTCCAACCTCATCCAAACCGTTCTCATCTACGCACTGCCGGTGCTCTTCGCCATCACGGTGCACGAAGCCGCCCACGGCTACGCCGCGCGCCACTTCGGCGACCAGACCGCGTTCATGATGGGCCGCATCACGCTCAACCCGCTCAAGCACATCGACCCGGTCGGCACCATCCTCATGCCGCTGCTGCTGTACTTCGCCACGTCGGGGGCATTTCTGTTCGGCTACGCCAAGCCGGTGCCGGTGAATTTCGGCAACCTGCGCAACCCCAAGCGCGACATGATCTGGGTCGCGCTGGCGGGGCCGGCCTCCAATTTCTTCCAGGCCATCCTGTGGGCGGTGTTCCTCATCGCGCTGGTCGGCTTCGGCGTGCAGGAGCGCTTTTTCCTGGAGATGGCGCGCGCCGGCATGCTGGTCAACCTCGTCATGTGGGCCTTCAACCTGTTTCCGCTGCCGCCGCTGGACGGTGGGCGCATCCTGGTCGGCCTACTGCCCTGGAAGCAGGCGCAAATGGTGTCGCGCATCGAGCCCTACGGGTTCTTCATCGTGCTGGCCCTGGTCGTGGCCGGCGTGGTGGGTGCGGTCTGGCTGCGCCCGCTCATGTCGCTGGGCTACTCGGCCATCAACCTGCTGCTGACGCCCCTGATGGCGATGCTGCGCTGATCGGCACCCGCAACTGAAGGTCGCGGTGCCGACAGGCCCGCGGCTGCGGTTCTCTTTTTCTTTGTTTTCTGCGGATCTTGCTTTCATGACCACCACGCGCTTTCTCACCGGCATCACCACCACGGGCACGCCGCACCTGGGCAACTTCGTCGGGTCCATCCGCCCCTCCGTCGCGGCCAGCCTGCAGCCCGGCGTGCAGAGCTTTTATTTTCTGGCCGACTACCACGCGCTCATCAAGTGCGAAGACCCGGTGCGCATCCAGCGGTCCACGCTGGAGATCGCGGCCAGCTGGCTCGCCGCCGGGCTGAACCCCGAGCACGTCACCTTCTACCGCCAGTCCGACATTCCGGAAATCCCCGAACTCAACTGGCTGCTGAGCTGCGTGACCGGCAAGGGCGTGCTCAACCGTGCCCATGCCTACAAGGCGTCGCAGGACAAGAACACCGCGGCCGGCCGCGAGGCCGATGACGGCGTGACCGCCGGCCTGTTCATGTACCCCGTGCTCATGGGCGCCGACATTCTGCTGTTCAAGGCCCACAAGGTGCCCGTGGGCCGCGACCAGGTGCAGCACATCGAGATGGCGCGCGACATGGCGGCCAGCTTCAACCACCTGTACGGCGAGCGCTTCGTGCTGCCCGAGGCCGCCATCGACGAGCATGTGGCCACCCTGCCCGGCCTCGATGGCCGCAAGATGAGCAAGAGCTACGACAACACCATCCCGCTGTTCTCGTCACGCGAACAGCTGCGCAAGCTCATCGGCGGCATCCTCACCGACTCGCGCGCGCCCGGCGAACCCAAGGACACCGAGGGCTCGGCCCTGTTCCAGATCTACCAAGCCTTCGCCACCGAAGCGGAAACCGCCGCGCTGCACCGGCAATACGCCGAAGGCATCGCCTGGGGCGACGCCAAGCAGGTGCTGTTCGAACGCGTGGACCAGGTCATCGCCCCCATGCGCGCGCGCTACGAAGCACTGATGGCCGACCCCTCGCAGATCGAGGACACCCTGCTGGCCGGCGCCGAACGCGCACGCGCCATCGCCACGCCGTTCATGCGCGACCTGCGCGGGGCCGTGGGGCTGCGCAGCCTGCGCACCGCCGCGTTGGCGGCGCCCGCACAGGCCAAGCCCGCCAAGGCGGCGCTGCCGTCGTTCAAGCAGTACCGCGAAGCGGACGGCAAGTTCTACTTCAAGCTGGTCGCGGCGGATGGCCGGGTGCTTTTGCAAAGCACCGGCTTTGATGCGCCGCGCGATGCGGGGCAGGCCATTGCACGGCTGCAGAAGGAAGCGGGAGCACTGCAGGCGCTGACAGCCTGCCTGGTGCCGCAGCAGGGGGTCGAGAACCGCGAAGTGGACGAGGCCCTGCAGGCATTGATCGCCGCAGCGGCAGAGTGACGGGCCGCCAGGCCGGATAAGCAGCCCAAGCGTTTTCCATGAGCACCCAGCCACTCGCCGAAACCAGCAAGTTTCTCAGCTACGTTCTGCGCCATGAGCCCCAATCCATCGGGCTGACCCTGGATCGCGAGGGCTGGGCCCCCATCGACACATTGATCGCGGCGGCGGCCCAGCACGGTCGTGCGCTGGACCGTGCATTGATAGAGCAGGTCGTCGTGACCAGCGACAAAAAGCGGTTTTCGATTTCGGAAGATGGCTCCAGCATCCGCGCGGTGCAAGGGCACTCCACCCCCACCGTGTCGATCCGCATGGAGGAAAAGACGCCGCCCGCTGTTCTGTACCACGGCACTGCGACCCGGTTTCTGGAGTCGATCCGCCAGCAAGGATTGCTGCCGGGTTCGCGGCACCACGTGCATCTTTCAGAGGATGCGCAGACGGCGGCCAGCGTGGGGCAGCGATACGGGCAGCCCGTGGTGCTGTCCATCGCAGCAGCCGCCATGCACGGCCAAGGGCAACGGTTCTACCAAGCCGAGAATGGCGTCTGGCTCACAGAGGGCGTGCCGACCTGCTTCATTGGCTTTTGAGTAGGCGGTGGTGGGGAACGCCACAGAAAACACCGTTCATCTCAATTTTTAGGCCCATTGCTAGCGTTGACCGTTTATGAACAGGCAACAAAAAAGCGCCCCGGAGGGCGCTATTTTTTACTTGCTGGCGGAGAGGGTGATTACCAATAATGCCTATCGTGTCGTGTCATGGGGTGTGGATTCACACGTTTTCAATGGGTCCCAACAAAGAGGGCCCTGGCACCCAAGCCAGAGCCCAATCAACATCAGTCGAACAACGTCATCTGCCCAGGAAACGAGCGGCAATGCTCACACACATGTTCTAACCGGCCAAACCGGAGGCGAACATACGAACGAACATGCACACTCTTGGGATATGCACAAATGCGCATGATGATTCCTCACGAGTGCTAGACAAGTAGGGCACGCATTTGTCCTCCACCCCGGAACCACGTACAATTCCGGTGTCCGCCAAGACTGGTGATGGGACTCGCGCCCTGACCCCGAAGAAGCCGCTAGCTCATACCTAGCGGCTTCTCTCGTTCTACGGCAGGCAAAAAGAGCCTCCCCCTTTCATAAAGAACTGCATACTGCAAAGCTCGGTAACGTCGGAGCATTGCACCTAGAGAAAGTCGCATCAGCTTTCTTTTTGCTCTGGCATCATCGCCTTCCAACCAGCTATGTATGCACCGAGCATCTGTTGGAACAGGTCCCAGTCGGCTGCCGACCACTCAGCTGGTATGTGTATCTTCACTTTCCGATTGATTGGAATCGGAATCTCAAACGACTGCATGCCCAATGCAGGGTGACCGTCTTCCTGCCGAACCGTAGGAAGGGGCTGAGTCGCAGGTGCCTCTTTGTCCTTTTTGGTTTTGCTTGATGGTGTTTTAGGGCGCGGTTGCGCTTTGATACTGGGAGAGACCTTTATGCCAGCAAGCTGCGCTGCCGCTAGGAAAAAAGCCACAGCGCGAGAGAGAGTGCTGCCATTGACATTTTGTCCACGAAACACGTCCGCCATTTGCGCGCTCGTGGCACGTTCAAGGTCAAATCCAGGCGTACTCCAGATGTACGGATACGCCTCTCGGATCAAATCACTCATCATCACTCCACGCTCTTCGTCAGTTGCCCTCACAAACAACTCGTATGAAGCATTGGCCTCTCCGCTCTCTTTTACGAGCCTCAGATACTTGATTGCCTGAAGAAGCTCATTGGCGGTTGATCCCGAGAGATTGCTCATCAAGGACTTGTCCACAACGGTGGTGGTGTGCCCGTCCTCTCGCCGAGCGTTCATAAAATTGATGAACGACTTGAACGAAACATACGGGGGTGCTGCAATTTTTTCGGTAGCCACACAATCTCCTGTTGCCAGACGAAGCAAAGTGTAATCACTGATTTGCCGGATGGCAACATGAATCTACGTAAATTTTACGGCAAACACCTGGCGCGCCTTGTTGGCACGCATTGGCTCCGACCGTCTGCACGTAAAAACACTGCGCCAAGAAGGTGCGCAACGTACTTCTATATCAGCAAGAGATCTCAAGCCAGCATCCGGCAAAGACGAAAGACCCCTATCAGCCCCTTTGCGGGCACGAGACCATACTGAAGCTTGGGGCGTTCGTTGTGAAAGGCCGCGAACGACTCTGGGCGCTGGGTAGTTTGATGGGTAGAAATGAAAAACGGGCCGCGAGGGCCCGTTTCTGCTTACTTACTGGCGGAGAGGGTGGGATTCGAACCCACGGTAGTGTTGCCACTACGCCTGATTTCGAGTCAGGTACATTCGACCACTCTGCCACCTCTCCTGTGTGTCGAAGCCGGGATTCTAGCAGGAAGTTTCAGCCTTCCGACCGACTCAATACTTTCCCATGTAGTCGCGTTTGCCCAGTTCCACCCCGTTGTGCCGTGCAATCGCATACGTGGCATTCACGTGGAAGAAGAACTGTGGCAGGCCGTAGTGCAGCAGGTAGTGCTGGCCGGCAAACTGCTTTTCGCGCGGCGTGCCGGGCTGCAGGATGATCTGGCGGGCAGCGGCCTCTTCGAAAGCCTCGGTGGGCAGGCCTTCGATGAACGCCAGCACGGTGTCGATCCGGGTGCGCAGGTCAGCAAAACCCGGCCGTTCTGCATCGGGCAGCGATGGCACGTCCACGCCGGCCAGCCTTGCGGCGATGCCCTTGGCGAAATCGCACGCGACCAGCACCTGCCGCGCCATCGGGAACATGTCGGGAAACAGCCGGGCCTGCAGCAAAGCGTCCGGGTCGATCTTGCGTGCGGTCGCGTGGGCTTCGGTCTTGGAGACTACATCCCCCAGCGAGCCAAGCATCTGCTTGAAAACGGGCACGCTGGCGCTGTACATGAAAGAGGTCATCGCGGGTCGATCCTTGAAAAGAGGGCCGGCAGAACGCCGACGGATCGCAAGTACACCAGCAATGGGCTGCTGGTGCACGATCGGAGCGGCAAAACCCCTGAAACACCCAGTCCGATGGTGTTTCAGACCAGGACGATCTGCGGCACGTTCTGCAAGTCGCGCAACGGCATGCGAGCCGGCTTCACCGCACGCAGATGGGCCACCATCTCGACGACCACGTTGCGCTGGCTCTGGATGCATTCCCAGATCTGCTCGTGGGTCAATCCGCGCAGGCGCTGCGCCACCGTCAGCTCGATGCGGTCGGTGATCCAGTCGCCGCGGTATCCGTAATCCGCCCGCCAGTAATAGGGCTGGGAGAAATACCCGAAGGACCCATGGAACAGCTGGCGCACATGGGTCGGGTCCTCGAAGGCATCGTCGCTGGCGCCATGGGGCACACGGATGACCATGCGCGCGTCGTGCCGGGCCACGCGGTGCAGTTCCTGCATCATGGGCAGCACCTTCGGGATGTGCTCCAGGACATGCGACAGCAGAAACTCCTCCACGCTCCCGTCCGCCAGCGGCAAGGGCGTGGCCGCGCAGGCGTCCAGGTCCGCGACGATGTCCACGCCGGGCAACGCCTGGCTGTCCAGGTTCAGCCACCCTGCGAGGGTATTGCGACCGCAGCCGACGTTGAGCTTCATGGCCCTCTCATCCATCCATTGTGCAAAAAAGCCATTCTGCGCGGCGCTGCCTGCGGCCTATGCGGCCAGGGAAGCGAGCCCGCCCAGGTAGGGGCGCAACGCTGGCGGAATCTCCACGCTGCCATCGGCCTGCTGGTAGTTCTCCAGCACGGCCACCAGGGTGCGACCCACGGCCAGGCCCGAGCCATTGAGCGTGTGCAGCAGCTCGTTCTTGCCTTGCGCGTTCTTGAAGCGGGCCTGCAGGCGGCGGGACTGGAACGCCTCGCAGTTGCTCACCGAGCTGATCTCGCGGTAGGTGTTCTGCGCAGGCAGCCACACTTCCAGGTCGTAGGTCTTGGCGGCGCTGAAGCCCATGTCGCCCGTGCACAGGCTCATCACGCGGTAAGGCAGCCCCAGCTTCTGCAGCACGGCTTCGGCATGGCCCGTCATGGCCTCCAGCGCCTCGTAGCTCTTGTCGGGGTGCACGATCTGCACCATCTCGACCTTGTCGAACTGGTGCTGGCGGATCATGCCGCGCGTGTCGCGGCCGTAGCTGCCGGCCTCGGAGCGAAAGCACGGCGTGTGCGCCGTGAGCCGGATGGGCAGGTCCGACTCGGGCACGACCACGTCGCGCACGAAGTTGGTCAGCGGCACTTCGCTGGTGGGAATGAGGTACAGGGCCGCATGGTCGGGCACGGGCTCGCCGTCCTGTCCGCCCTTCTTGGCCGCGAAGAGGTCGCCCTCGAACTTCGGCAGCTGCCCGGTGCCGCGCAGCGAATCGGCATTGACGGCGTAAGGCACGTAGCACTCGGTGTAGCCGTGCTCCTGGGTCTGCACGTCGAGCATGAACTGCGACAGCGCACGGTGCAGGCGGGCGATGGGGCCCTTCATCACGGTGAAGCGCGAGCCCGACAGCTTGACGCCCATGTCGAAGTCCAGCCCCAGCGGCGTGCCCACGTCCACGTGGTCCTTGGCCGCGAAGTCGAAGGCGCGCGGCGTGCCCCAGCGGCGCACCTCGACGTTGGCGGCTTCGTCCGCGCCCACGGGCACGCTCTCGTGCGGCAGGTTGGGCACGGCCAGCAGCAGCGCGTGCAGTTCGCCCTGCAACTGCTCCAGCCGGGCGGCCGAGGTTTCGAGTTCCGACTTGAGCGAGCCCACTTCGGCCATGACCGCATCGGCACTCTCGCCCTTGGCCTTGAGCTGGCCGATCTGCTTGGACAGCGTGTTGCGGCGCGCCTGCAGTTCCTCGGTGCGGGTCTGCAAGGTCTTGCGCTCGGACTCCAGGGACTGAAAGGCCTCGACATCCAGGAAGGCCTGGGGTTTCTTGCGGGTCTCCAGCCGGGCGATGGCGGAGTCGAGGTCTTTTCGAAGGAGGAGGATGTCTAGCATAGGCCGCGATTTTAGTAGGGCGTCTTACCGGGTTGGCGCGCCGGAGTTTCCGTTTTAGGATGGACCGCACTGCCCCAGGGAGGACTCCATGCACATCGAACCGTACCTTTTCTTCGACGGCAACTGCGAGCAAGCGCTGGATTTCTACGCCCAGTGCCTGGAAGGGCGCCTCACCGCCGTGCACCGCTACGAGGGCTCGCCGCTGGAAAAGCAGCTTCCCGCGCACTGGCGCAACAAGATCATGCATGCCACCCTGGAAGTGCCTGGCGGCCACCGGTTCATGGCCAGCGACCGTATGCCGGGCCAGCCGTTCGCAGGCCACGCGGGCTTTTCGATGTCGGTCAACTGCCCCGGCAGCGCCGAACGCGGCGAGCGCATCTTCCACAGCCTGGCCGTGGGTGGGCACGTGGGCATGCCCTTCACCGTCACGTTCTGGGGCGCGCACTTCGGCACGCTGGTGGACAAGTTCGGCGTGGGCTGGATGGTCAACTGCGACGGGGCGCAGCCGCCCGCCTGAAGGCCAAGGCGCGCCCCAGCACGGCGCCGCTCAGGCCAGCGTGGCGGGGTCGAAATTGGCCCCGCACAGGATCAGGCCGACCGTCTCGTCGGCGCGCGGGCGGTAGGCGCCGCTTTGCAGCGCGGCCAGGCCCAGCGCCGCCGCCGACTCGACCGCCAGCTTCAGCTCCCGCCACAGCCATTGCTGCGCGCTGCGGATGGCCTCGTCGGGCAGCAGCAGCGCGGCATGCACATGGCGCTGCGACACCTCCCAGGCGATGTCGCCGATGCGGCGGGCACCCAGCGAATCGGCGGCGACGCCACCCACCTCCACATCCACCGGCCGGCCCGCCGCGCGGGCGCTGTGCAGCGTGGGCGCGCGCTCGGGCTCCAGCGCCACCACGTGCGCACGGCCGTTGCACCACGCAGCCACGCCGGCGATCAGCCCGCCGCCACCCACGCTCACCAGCACGCTGTCGGGCAACCGGTCGCCCGCCTGGCTTTCCATCTCCAGCGCCAGCGTGCCGGCACCGGCCACGACTTCGGGCTGGTCGTACGCATGGTTGAGCAGCGCGCCGGTGGCCTGCTGGCGCGCCAGGCAGGCCTGCAGCGCTTCGGAATACGCGGCGCCGGTCACCACCACTTCGGCGCCCAGGGCCCGCAGCCGGGCGCGCTTGGCCTCCGGCGAGATCTCGGGCACGAACACCTCGCAGCGCACGCCCAGCGCGCGCGCCGCGGCCGCCGTGGCAATGCCCGCATTGCCGCCCGAGGCGATGATCACGCCACTCTCGGGCACGGGGTTGGCCAGCATGCGATACAGCATGCCCCGGGCCTTGAAGCTGCCGCCCACCTGCAGATGCTCCAGCTTGAGCCACACCTGCGCGCAGTCCACGCCCAGCGCGCTGCCGCTCAACTGCAGCAGCGGGGTGGTACGAAGAAAGCCGGCCTGTGAGGCCAGGCGCTGGTGTGCAGTGGAGATGGCGGAGCGATCGATCATGAGGGGGCCTTTGGCGAATCGAAAAGAAAGACCGTGCCCGCACGGCCCCACACGAAGAACGACGGGCAACGGGCTTGCGGCACACGAAACCGTCGAGTGTATGCAGCGCACCAGGCGCCCGCCACGCACTCGCCACACACCCGCCACGTGAAGCCATCGAAGCCCGCCGCCCTCCCCGCCATGCCCCGGCTTTCCGCGGCCCCAGCATCTGCCGATACCATGGACCGCCGATCGCGGCGTGCACGCCGGTGTGCACGCCGGTGCAGCGGCATGGCAGGAGATGGCGATGTTCTATGTGTTCGGGCCTTCGGGCCAGATGTACCGCGGCGGGCCGGAGCAATTGGCGCAGGTGGCGCCCGTGCGGCGGGTGCAGCGACCCCAGGCACTGCGCACCCGCTCCGCCGACCCCGAGGCGGATCCGTTCCCCCCGGTCCCCGCGCCGGCCCCCGACCCCGCCCCGGTGAACCTGCGCGCGCAGGAGGCCGTGAGCGCCTACGCGCAGACCGAGCAGGGCCCGCAGGTGCCCCGCCAGCCGCTGTCGCGCGTGCAGGACGTGATGACCGTGGGCGCCCTCACCGTGCCGCCCGACATCCGCGTGAACGACGCCTGGGCCACGCTGGCGGAGCACCGCATCGCCCAGGCGCCCGTGGTCGACGCCGCGGGCCACGTGGTCGGGCTGCTGCTGCGCGCCGACATGGCGCCGCTGGATCTGCTGCCCGAGCCCGGCAGCGTGAAGGCGGCCATCGATCTGGCGCGCCGGCCCGTCTCCGAGATCATGGTGAGCCCCGTGCCCACCGTGGCCGCCGACACCGAACTGCGCCGGGTGGCGGGCGTGCTGCTCGACACCGGCCTGCCCGGCCTGCCGGTGACCGACGAGGCCGGCACCATGACCGGCTTCATCTCGCGCACCGACATCCTTCGCGCCGTCGCGGCCGACCCGCCCCTGGACCTCTGGAGCTGAAGCGGCCCGCGGCACCGCCCGCTGCCGCGGCGCAGCACCGCCACCGCGCATGAAAAAACCCGCGGGGCCTGGCAGCCACGCGGGTTCTTGATGAATCGAGTCAGCCCGCAGCTGGCGCCACGGGCCGCGCCCCCGATGGGCGAATCGCTCGGCGGATCACTCGGCTGAAATCGCCTCGGGCTCGGCGATCTCCACCGAGGGCAGCGGGCTCGCCAGCACCTTGTCGATGGTCTTGCCGTCCATGTCCACCACCTCGAACTGCCAGCCCTCCCACTGCACCGTGTCGGTCACGCGGGGCAGCTTGCCGGTCAGCAGCATCACCATGCCGCTGAGCGTGTGGTAGCGGCCGCGGTCTTCCTCGGGCACGGCGTCCAGGTTCAGGCGGTCTTTCAGTTCGGGCACGGGGATGTGGCCGTCCAGCAGCCAGCTGCCGTCCTCGCGCTGCACCGCCCAGGAGGTTTCGGGGTCGCGGGCGTGGAATTCGCCCGTGATGGCCTCGATCAAATCCTGCAGCGTGACGATGCCCTGCACTTCGCCGTATTCGTCGATCACGAACGCCATGTGCAGGTCGGACTGGCGGAAGTTGTCCAGCAGCTCCATGCCAGTGATCGTCTCGGGCACGTACAGCGCCGTCTGCAGCGGCTGCGTGGCCAGGTCGCGCGCCTGCTCGCGCAGCGAGCGCGACAGCCACTGGCGGGCGTTCAGCACGCCCAGCACGTTTTCCATGCCGCCACGCACCACGGGAAAGCGCGCGTGGTCCGACTCCTCGATGCATTTGAGGTTCTCTTCGAACGAGTCCTCCACGTCCAGCACCGCCACATCGGCGCGCGGCACCATCAGCGAACCGATCTGGCGGTCGTCCAGGCGAAACACGTTGCGCACCATCTGGTGCTCGTGCGACTCGATCACGCCGGCGCTCGTGCCTTCGGCCAGCACCGCGTGGATCTCGGCCTCGGTCACCGCGCTGGCGTTGTTCTCCTTCACGCCCAGCAGGCGCAAAAGGCCCTGCGTGGACATCGACAGCAGCTTCACGAACGGCTTGGTGGCGATGGCCAGCCAGTTGATCGGGCGGGCCACCAGGCGGGCGATGACTTCCGGATGGCTCTGGCCCAGGCGCTTGGGCACGAGTTCGCCCACGACGATGGAGAAGTAGGTGATGAGCATCACCACCAGGCCGGTGGCCAGGTAGCTGGCGTATTTGGCCTCCAGCCCCAGCGTGCGCAGCCATTCGCCCAATGGCTGGGCCAGCGCGGCTTCGCCGACGATACCGTTCAGCACACCGATGGAGGTGATGCCGATCTGGATGGTGGAGAGGAATCGGGTCGGGTCTTCGCCCAGCTTGACGGCAGCGACCGCGCCGCTATCGCCCTCATCGATCAGCTTCTGGAGCCGGGTCTTGCGCGCCGTGACCAGCGCCAGTTCCGACATGGCAAACAGGCCATTGAGCAGGATGAGGGCGAACAGTATTGCTATTTCCATAGACAGGGAACGAATGGGTTCCCTCAGAGTGAATCAACCGCAAATTGTAAGAAGTCACACCCGCCGTGGGGTCATAGGGGCCGCCCGCGTAGGGACATTGGGGCGCCAGCGTGGTATTTGCGCCCTGTCCCTGCCGGAACAGGGCCCGTGGCAGGCGCCAGAGACCAAGCATCGAAATGGCCTCCAGCGCAATAAGTACTAGGGCATATAGCTATTAAATTAATAGCAAACCGATGACCAATCGATTTCAATGCCCTGCGGGGCCCGTCTCCGGCGTGCGCTCGGTGATCGCCAGCCCCGTGGCCGCATCGATGCGCAGGCCCTTGGGCAGCGGGAATTTCACCGTCTCCTCGATGCCGTCCATTTTGCGCACCGACACGGCGCCCAGCGCCTTGATGCGGTCGATCACCTGGCGCACCAGGATCTCGGGGGCCGAGGCGCCGGCCGTCAGCCCCACGCGGGCCACGCCCTCGAACCATTCGGCGCGCAGCTCCTCGGCGCTGTCCACCATGTAGGCCCGGGTGCCCAGGCGCGCCGCCAGCTCGCGCAGCCGGTTGCTGTTGGAGCTGGTGGGGCTGCCCACCACGATCACCAGGTCCACCTGCGGGCTCAGCACCTTGACCGCGTCCTGCCGGTTCTGCGTGGCGTAGCAGATGTCCTGCTGCTTGGGTTCGCGCACGCTCGGGAACCGCGCGCGCACCGCCGCGCTGATCTCGGCCGCGTCGTCCACCGACAGCGTGGTCTGCGTCACCACGGCCAGCTTGGCCGTCTGCCCGGGCTGCACGCGGGCCACGTCCTGCACGTCCTCCACCAGGTGGATGCCATGGTCCAGCTGGCCCATGGTGCCCTCCACCTCGGGATGGCCCTTGTGGCCGATCATGATGAACTCGTAGCCCTCCTTGGCCAGCTTGGCGACCTCCACGTGCACCTTGGTCACCAGCGGGCAGGTCGCATCGAACACGCTGAAGCCGCGCTCGGCCGCCTCGGTCTGCACCGCCTTGCTCACGCCGTGGGCCGAGAACACCAGCGTGGAGCCCGGCGGCACATCGGCCAGGTCCTCGATGAAGATCGCGCCCTTGGCCTTGAGGTCGTTCACCACGTAGGTGTTGTGCACGATCTCGTGGCGCACGTAGATGGGCGCGCCGAACTTCTGCAGCGCGCGCTCGACGATCTCGATCGCGCGGTCCACGCCCGCGCAAAAGCCGCGCGGCTCGGCCAGAACGATTTCCTGGGGTTTTTGCATGGCGTCAGAGCACCCCGATGAGCTGCACCTCGAAGGTGACCGGCTGCCCCGCCAGCGGGTGGTTGAAGTCGAAGCGCACCGCGCCGTCCTCGCGCACCGCCAGCACCACGCCCGCGTAGCTGCCCAGCCCGTCCGGCGTGGGGAACTGCACCACGTCGCCCACCGTGTAGCGCTCGTCGGGGTCGCCCAGCTCGGCCAGCAGCTTGCGCGCCACCCACTGCTGCATGTCGGGGTTGCGGTCGCCGAAGGCCTCGCCCGCGGGCAGGGTGAACGTGGTGCGGGTGCCCTCGGGCAGGCCGATCAGGCACTGCTCCATGGCGGGGGACAACTCGCCCGCGCCCAGCGACAGGGTGGCCGGCTTGTCGCCGAAGGTGTTGATCACGTCGCCCGCCGGGCCGGCCAGACGATAGTGCAGGGTCAGGAAGGAACCGGCCTGCACGGTGGGAGCGGCGGCGGGAGAGGCAACGAGGGAGGTGGGGGCGAGGGTGGTCATGAGAGTCCCGATAAACTGGCCGCCATTGTAGAAACCCGCCCATTCCCTGCCCCGCGCGCGGCCATGCCGCCGCCCCAACGGACCTGCCGCACCATGCTCATGAAAACCATGCCTGCCGACGCCCGGCCCCGTGAACGGCTGCTGCAGCGGGGCCCTGCCGCGCTGTCGGATGCGGAACTGCTGGCGATCTTGCTGCGCACGGGCATCGCCGGCAAAGGGGTGATGGAGATGGCGTGCGAACTGCTGGCGCCGACCACCGTGGATGCAGCCTCAGGGCGTCCCGCCGGAGGCTTTGGAAGCATCAGTGGCCTGCTGCATGCCAGCGTGGATGACTTGAAGCGCATCAAGGGGTTGGGCCCTGCAAAGCGCACCGTCCTTGTCGCCGTTCTGGAACTGGCCCGCCGTGTGTTGAGCGAGCAATTGCCTGAACGCGAAACATTCGGCTCGCCGACAGAGGTCAAGCACTATCTGCAGTTGCACTTGGCCGGCCGAGGCTACGAAGTCTTTGCCGTGATGTTCCTGGACGCCCAGAACCGCATGATCGCCCTGGACGAAATGTTCCGCGGCACGCTCACCCATGCCAGTGTGTACCCCCGCGAGGTCGTCACACGCGCCCTGCACCACCACGCCGCTGCAGTGGTGCTGGCCCACAACCACCCCAGCGGCAGCGTGGAGCCCAGCCGCGCGGATGAAAACCTCACCAAAACCCTCACGAACGCCCTGGCGCTGGTGGACGTGCGCGTGCTCGACCACGTGATCGTGGCGCCTGGCAACGCGCTGTCGATGGCCGAATCCGGGCTGCTGTAGGACCCTCGCGGGCTGGGCTGCCGGGGTGGCGGCCTGCCTGCCGACTCCAGCCCCCTCGCCGCGCAGCATTGCCGATTGATTAACAATTGGTTAATCAATTCAATTGCCTGAAAGTCACTTTTTCGCTTTTTCCGATTAGCATTCGCCCCCAATAAAAACGCGATCTCGAAGGGGGGATTGAATGAGCGCAGAACTCGCGGCCACGTTCTTCAACGTCGGCTACGGACAGACCCTGGCCCAGTCCATGGACAGGAACCAGGTGGACGTGCTGGTGCTGACGCAGGGCCAGTACATGAGCATCCTGCAGGACAAGGCCAGGCGCAATGCCGCCCTGGAATTCAACCTGCGCAAGATGCTGTCGCAGTCCACGTTCGGGCAGTACTGGCAGAAAGAATTCAGCCCGAATGCCAGCGAGCCGTGGGTCGGGCCCGTAGCGCAGGGGGCCAATGACATGCTTGCCATCACAAAGACGCTGAACGCCATCGGCATGGCCGGCATCGGCAGCTACATCAAGACCACGGCAACGGGCACGTACATCATCATCAAGGGGTACTCGGCCCAGCGCAGCAGTGCCCTGCAGGGAACGCGGTATCTGGCGACCAATCCGAAGATGCTGCAGCTCGGATTGGGGATGAAGAGTTTGCAGGGGATTGCCAAGGGCGGTTTTATTCTGGGCGTGGTGGTCTCCACAGGACTTGAGGTGATGGACTTCATGTTCAACGACGAGAAGACCATGTACGACCTGGTGGGCGGCATCGGCGTAGAAGCCGTCAAGGGAGGGCTTGGCGCCCTGGTGGCCTATGGCGCGGCTGCGTTTGTAGGCACTTCGATGACTGCGGTTGCGGTCGTTCCTCTCGGTTTTATGGCGGTGGTTGCACTCGCCACTGGCATCGGCCTGAATGTACTGGACCGCCGCTACAGCATCAAAGACCAAGTGATCACTGCCCTCAAAATGCTCCCGGAAGAGACGGCGCAGGGCATGTACTACATAGACACTAAAACCCAGTCTTGGCAGGACGATCTGCGCAATGCCATCGAGCAAAAAAAGGTGGAGGCAGGGCGTGCCATCGACCGCAGCGTGCGGGACTGGCTTTGCCGAATCTCCTGCGGCAGATACTAGCGATGCCTGTTGACCGGAACACGATCTAATGAACGACATTCAGCAAATCCGAAAGAGCCTGATATGGGGCGTGCCGCTGTATTTGGGGTTAATTGCCGGCGCCTACTTGCTGACAGTCCACGAAATCCTGCCCACCATAGAGGCAATCACATCCAAAGCGCCGGTGGTCCGTATTGCGCCTTCGCTCCAATTGATCCCTTTTGTCGGCATCGCCTGCATCCTGGGGATTCTGGTTGCAAGCACCCGGGCCGTTCCTTTGAACGCCAGGAACGTCAAGCGCTTCGAACGTGCATTCATTGCCGCTGTCGGGGTGTGTGTAGTCGCAATGGTCTTGATACCCGTGACGTCTGTGCTCCAACGCGTCTATATGCCCCGCAACGGGTACTCGATGTGCGCCGAGTTGAAAGACAACCCCACGTTTTGGTTTACAGACTGGGTGCGTAATCCAGCCTGGTGCGTCAAAGGCAAGAGCCTGGAATGGGTGAACGAGCAGGCCGGCGCGACCGCTCCCCCAGGCACGCCATAGGTGCGACCGCTACCACACCAGTTCACTTGCTATTAATTAAATAGCTACAGGCCAGCGCACTGACTGCGCTACCAGCTTATTTTTCCGGATTCAGTTCCTGAGGTTCCAGCCGCGCCTAAAAATCAAAAATATGTTTGATGTGAAAAAAATTCGCCGGGCGCTCATCTGGGGCATCCCGCTTTTTTTAGGGCTCGCGGCAGGTTGTCTTTGGATGACAGCAGACATCCTGGTGACGGCCATTGTGAATGTTGTGAATCGCGCTTCCGCTGTTCGAATCACGCCCGGGGTTTGGGTTGCGCCGTTTTGCGCGGCATTCTCCTTGCTGGGAATCATCGTGGGATGCCTGCGAGCGGTTCCCGTGAGTGACCACGCGATCAAGCCTTTCGAGCGCGCATTCCAGGCAGCAGTCTTAGGTGGAGTCGTGGCCATGTTCCTAATCCCGGCCACCTCGGTCATCCAACGCTTTTACATGCCCGGCATCGGTTACTCGATGTGTTCGGAACTAGAGGGCCACCCCACTATGTGGTTCACGGACTGGGTGCGCGACCCTGCTTGGTGCGCCAAAGGCAAGAGCCTGGAGTGGGTGAACGAGCAAGCGCGCATAGCCCGTCATCCCGGCAAGCCATAGAGGCGATCGCTGCAACATTCCGCCTTTTTGCTATTAATTAAATAGCGCTATGCCAGCACACTGATTGCGCTGAAGACCGATTCATGTCCGATATACGACCACGCCGAAAGCGTGCGCGCGACGTGCGCACCATCGATCCAACAATGTTCGCCGTTCAAAAACTCCGCAAGGGGTTGCTTTGGATCATTCCTCTTTTTTCGGCAGCGATTGCAGGCTGCTTCTGGATGACGGCAGAAATCATGGTGCCGACCATCTTGGATATCGCATACCGCGCGCCCGCAGTGCAAGTTACACCGGGCATGCTAGTGAGCCCGTTCTTGGCAGCGTTATTGATTCTGGGGATGGTCGTGGGCGGCATGCGCGCCATTCCCTTGAATGAACGCATCGTCAAGCCGGTCGAACAAGCCATGATCATCGTGATGCTGGGCGGATTCGTTGGCATGTGGCTGGTTCCCATCACGGGCATCGCCCAACATTTCTTCATGCCGAGCCTGGGCTACTACCCCTGCAACATCCTGCGGGGCAACCCCAACAAGTGGTCCAACGACTGGGTGCTCGACACGCAGTGGTGCGTCAAAGGCCAGACCATCGAATGGGTCAAGGAACAGGCCCGCTCGGCCGTCACTCCCGGCGCTTCCAGGTAGACAAGGAACGCACCCTGCGGGCGAGCGACCGCCGCATCCGCTCAGCACCCCGCCGGCCGATTTCCACGCAGGGTGAGCAGCCCGGTCACGCGCAGCGTGTCGCTCGTGCCGTCCGTGGCCGTCAGCCGCTTGTTGACGATCTCGATGTAGTCGCGGCTGTGGTGCACGTCGGTGTCGTCGCCATCGCCATTGGCGGTGGCGAACTCCCGCCCGCGCACGTTCAGGACCAGCCGGTAGAGCGCATCGGCATTGGTGGCGTAGCGCACCGTGCCGGAGGCCGTGCCGTCACCGCCCACCCGGTCGGCGCCGTCGAAGGTGAAGCTGCACAGCTCGGGGGCCGTGCCGTTGGCGGCAATTTTGGTGACCTCGCTGGCGTTGATGTTTCCGTTGCCGTACGAGCCGTCCAGGCCGCTGACCGAGGCGTTGGTCACGGTGAGCGACGCTGCGCGTTCGTCCAGGGAATCGCTGCCCCCGCCGCACGCGGACAACAGCGCGGCGGCGGCCAGCAGGGTGGACAGGAGAGACAAGGTTTTAAGGGAGGTGTTCATGGCCAATGGGTCGGTTGTGGGATGGAGGAAAAGGCTCGCTGGGGCCCAGCCAAAGCCAGACGCCGGCCATAACTGTACCACCATGTTCTGTTTTAAATGGTGGTTTTTTGGCGCCCTTTTTTGCCGGCAAGTGCCTGCGATGGATTGGCTCGCAGCCGGGCCTGCCCCCGGCGCACCTACACTGCGCGCCATGCCAGACACCCGCCGGAAGCCTTCGAGAAAACGCCCTTGGGGAGGGTGGGTTGCCGGCCTTGCGGGATCGGCCGTGCTGGTGGTGGCCTGCACGGGCGCGCGGCAGGGCCTTGAGCCGGAAGCCACCGCGCCGGCCGCGCTGCGCCTGATCGGCACCGCCGCCATCGCCCCCGGCACCGAGGTGCTGGGCACGACCTTCGGCGGCATCTCGGGCATCGACTACGACCCGGCGCACGACCGCTGGCTGCTCATCAGCGACGACCGCTCGGCCCTGCAACCCGCGCGCATCTACACCGCCACGCTGCGCTACACCGCCACGCACCTGGAGACCCCCGCGATCACCGGCACCGCACCGCTGCGCCAGGCCAATGGCGCGCCCTACCCTGCGCCGCGGCACGCCGCGCCCGATGTGGACGTGCCCGATGCCGAAGCGGTGCGCTGGCTGCCGGGCGGGCACACTTTTTTGTGGACCAGCGAGGGCGACTTCGCGCGTGGCTTCGGCGCGCAGTGGCGCGAACACCGGGCCGATGGCGCGTGGGTGCGCGAACTGCCCTTGCCCGCGGCGTTCGGGCGTGTGCCCGACTTCCGGCGCGGGCCGCGCGCCAACGCGACGCTGGAAGGGCTGGCGCTGTCGCCGGATGGCCGCACGGCTTGGCTGGCCATGGAAACGGCCTGGGTCCAGGACGGCCCGCGCCCCACGCCCAAGGCCCCGGGCGGGCCGCTGCGCATCACGGCGATGGACGTGGCCACCGGCCGGCCGTTGCGGCAGATCGCCTATGTGCCGGACGCGGTGCCGCACACCCGGCGCATCCCGTGGGGCCCGCAATTGAACGGGGTGAGCGAGGTGCTCGCGGACGGGCCGCACCACCTGCTGGTGCTGGAGCGCAGCTACAGCGCGGGGGCGGGCTTTTCCGCGCGGCTGTACCGCATCGACACGCGCGCGGGCAGTGACACGCTCGCGCTGGACGCGCTGGATACCCAGGGCGCGCACAGCAACCACACCGCCGTGCCGAAGACGCTGGTGGCCGACCTGGACCACCTGGGCGTGGGCCCGCTGGACAACCTGGAGGGCATGGCCTGGGGCCCGCCGCTGGCCGGGGGCGGGCGGGTGATCGTGTTCGTGAGCGACGACAACTTCAACCCCGCGCAGGCCACGCAGTTCATCGCGGCGGAATACCGGGGCCCGGCGGCGGTGCCATCGGCAATGCCAGCGCCATGACCGCCAACGGGCTGCCCACGCGCCGGGATTGGGTGGTGCAGGCGGGCGACGCGGACCGCATGCCCTGCATCGAGGCGTACTTCCAGGGCCACGGGTATGCGCCGCACCGGCACGACACGTATGCCCTCGGCCGCACGCTGGCGGGCGTGCAGAGTTTTCGCTACCAGCGCGCGGGCCGCCACAGCCTGCCGGGGCAGAGCATCGTGCTGCACCCCGATGAGCTGCACGACGGCCATGCCGGCACGGGCGACGGCTTTCGCTACCGCATGGTGTACCTGCCGCCCGCGCTGCTGCAGCCCATGCTGGGCGGGCGGCCGCTGCCCTTCGTGGCCGGCGGCATCAGCGACGACCCGCGGCTCGCGGCGCCCATCCAGACGCTGCTGCAGCGCATGGACGGTCCGCTCGACCCGCTGCAGGAGCAGGACGCGCTGTTCGACCTGGCCCAGGGCCTGTGCGCGGCGGCCGGCATGCCGGGTGGCCGGCGGGTGTGCGATGGGGCCGCCGCCGAGCGTGCGCGCCAGTTCCTGCACGACCACCTGCACGCCGCGAGCCCGGTGACGCTGGCCGACCTGGAGCGCGCCAGCGGCCAGGACCGCTGGCGCCTGTCGCGCGACTTCCGGGCGCTGTTCGGCACCAGCCCCTACCGCTACCTGACGCTGAGGCGCCTGGACCTGGCGCGCACGCTGATGCGCCAGGGCCTGGGCGCGGCGCAGGCGGCCGATGCGGCGGGCTTTTTCGACCAGAGCCACATGACGCGGCGGTTCACCCAGGCCTTCGGGCTGCCGCCGGCCCGCTGGCTGCGCATGCAGGCCGGCCCGGCCGTCGCGTGCACGATCGTGCAAGACACGGGGGCCTGAGTTGCCTAATCTGGGCGCTTTCCATTGACAGAAAGCGCCCCGCATGCAACACGCCCACACCCCCACGCCACCGGCCCGCGCCGGCCATGCGCCGATCAATTTCGCGCACAAGTTCTCACTGATCGATGCGCTGTGGCAGCCCCGCGTGGTCGCCGAGATGAACGGCTACCAGTTCAAGCTGGCGCGCATCGACGGCGAGTTCATCTGGCACCGCCACGCGGACACCGACGAGGCGTTCATCGTGGTGCAGGGGCGGCTGCGCATCGAGCTGCGCGACGGCGACGTGGAGCTGAATGCCGGCGAGATGTTCGTCGTGCCCCGGGACACCGAGCACCTGCCCTGCGCGCTGGGCGAGGTCTGGCTGCTGCTGGTGGAGCCGCGCGGCGTGGTGAACACGGGCGACAGCGGGGACGAGCGCACCGCACCGAACGATCGGTGGGTGTAACGGGTCCGGCCCCGGCGCCGTCGCGGCATGGCCCGCGGCGATCCCGGGGCACTGCCGCCCACGCCGGGGCGGCGGCCGCACTTCGGGTACAACCGGCGCATGAAAGTGAAGTCCTTCCAGGATCTCCAGCCACTGCGCCAGGCCCTGGCGGAGGCGGCCGAGCGCGAGGCGCGGCTGCAGCGCGAGCGGCTGGAGGCCGCGCGCCGTGCGCGCGCCGAGCTGATGCTGTTCGAGACCGCGGTGGGCCCGGTGCAGGCCCTGCGCGGGCAGCACGACCGGCGCTGGCACCTGCCCGAGCCGGTGGAGCCGCTGCCCGTGCAGCGCGAGCTGGACGAAGAACGCGTGCTGATGGAGTCCATCAGCGACGAGTTCGACGTGACGACCTTGCTGGACGTGGATGACCAGATGAGCTACCGCCGCAGCGGCATCGGCCCCGAGGTGACGCGCCGCCTGCGCGCAGGCCACTGGAGCATCCAGCGGCAGCTGGACCTGCACGGCCTGCGCACCGACGAGGCCCGCGAGGCGTTGGGCGAGTTCATCCGACTGGCGCACCGCACCGGCCTGCGCTGCGTGCGCGTGGTGCACGGCAAGGGCCTGGGCTCGCCCGGCAAGACGCCGGTGCTGAAAGGCCGCGTACAAAGCTGGCTGGTACAAAAGAAAGAGGTGCTGGCCTTCGTGCAGGCCCGACCGGCCGAGGGCGGCGCGGGGGCACTCGTGGTGCTGCTGCAGCCGGTGCAGCGGCATTGAGTTTTGAAGGGCGGGCGGTGCACTGCCTGCCACCGCCACCGCAGCGGCCGCGTCAACCCGCCGGACGGTGCTCTGCCCGCACCAGCCCCCGCAGCTCCAGCCGCACGCGCAGGCCCCGAAGGGCCTCGCTTTTGTCCAGCTGCAACTGCCCGCCGTAGGCCTGGGCGATCTGGCTCGCGATGGCCAGGCCCAGCCCGCTGCCCTGCACGGATTCGTCGAACCGCACGCCTCGTTGCCCGGCGGCCTGCAATTGCTCGGCGGTCATGCCGGGGCCATCGTCTTCGATGTCCAGGCGCAGGCCCGGGCGATCGGCGCCCTCCTGCCGCGACAGGGTCAGCCGCACCCGCGAGGCGGCCCACTTGCCTGCGTTGTCCAGCAGGTTGCCCAGCACCTCCTGCAGGTCGGCCTGCTCGCCGCGCCACAGCAGGCGGCCCGCGGTGCGGTCGTCCAGCGCCCAGTCCAGTTCCTGCGCGGCATGCAGGCGTTGCATCATCCGCACGACCTGCGACAGGCAGTCGCGCACGTCCACCGCCTGCCCCGCGGCGCCGGGGTGGGCGTGCAGCGCATCGCTCAAGGTGCGGGCCTGGTAGCGGTCCACCAGCTGGGCCATCGCCTCGACCTGCTGGCGCACCTCGCCGCTGGGCACCTGGGGGTGCGCGCTGGCCTGGGCACTGAGCAGGGCCAGGGGTTTCTTGAGGGCGTGGTTGAGGTCCACCGCGTGGGCGCGGGCGCGGGCCACGACATGCGCGTTGTGCGCCAGCAGGCCGGCCAGCTCGCTCTGAAGGGGCTGCAGGTCGCGCCCCGTGGGCGCGGCCAGGTGCGCGGCCACATCGGGCCCGTCGCCCTGCGGCGCGCGCAGGGCGGCCAGCAGCGCTTCGAGGCGCCGAAGCGGCGCCAGCCCCACCCGCACCTGCAGCCAGGCCAGGCCCCCGGCGAGCACCATCAGCACCAGCCCGGCCACCACCAGGGTGTGGTCGATCTGGCGCATGCTGGTCTGCAACTGGGCGGCGGGGCCGTAGACCGTGAGCGCCACCGGGGTGGGCGGCTGGCCCAGGGGGATCGGCAGCGTCAGCGACAGCAGCGGCTCCTGCAGCGGCCCGGTCGCCAGGTGCAGCAGGGCCGAGCCCCGCAAAGGCTCGGGGGCGGTGGGCAGGCGGTCCATGTCCCACAGCGAGCGCGAACGCAGCACCTGGCCACCCGCCTGGGCGCGCCAGTACCACCCGGCGTAGATGGCGCTGAATTCGTCCGCCCCGCCGGTGGCTTCGCGCAGTTCGCCATTGGGTCTCTGCTGCAGCCGCACGCCCACGCGCTGGGCCTTCTCGCGCAGCACCTGCTCGAAGCCCCCCAGCAGGCTCTGGTGCATCTGCCCGCGCAGCCACAGGCCCCCGGAGACCACCAATAGCAGCATGGGGACCAGTGCGAGCAACGCGATGCGCGTGGCCATGGGCCACTGGGCCAGCGCCAGCGCCCATGCGGACAGACCGCGCGCCGGCGGGGCCGGCGAGGCCGGCGCGGGCGGCGTGTCCGGTGCAGGCAGCGGGTCGATGCCGCCGGGCGCCATCGCCGGGCCTGGCGAGCCCATCAGCCCGGCACCTCGGGCAGCAGCAGGCGAAAGCCCTGGCCGCGTTCGGTGACCAGTTGCGGCGCGCCGCCGAGCTTGCGGCGGATGCGGCCGATCAGCACGTCGATGGTGTTGGAGTCCGGGTCGAGGTCACGCGCGTACACGTGTTCGCCGATGTCGCTGCGCGTGAGCAGCTTGCCCGGGTGGTGCATGAAGTAGGCCAGGATCTTGTGCTCCTGCGCGGTGAGCTGCAGGCTCTGGCCCTGCAGCGAGAAGCGGCCCCGCACCACGTCGTACTCCAGCGGCCCGGCCTGCAGCACGGCGGCGGCCGACCCGGCCGTGCGGCGCAGCATGGCCCGCAGGCGCAGCACCACTTCGTCCATCAGGAACGGCTTGGTGAGATAGTCGTCCGCTCCGGCGTTGAATCCCGCGACCTTGTCGCTCCAGCGGTTGCGGGCCGTGAGCACCAGCACCGGCCAGTTGCGGCCCGCGCCGCGCCAGTCGTGCAGCACGCTCAGGCCATCCTTGCGAGGCAGGCCCAGGTCCAGCACGGCCGCGCTGTAGGCCTCGGCGCTGCCGGCGAAGGAGGCGGCTTCGCCGTCATGCTCCACATCCACGGCAAAGCCCGCGGCCTCCAGCGCGGCGCGCAGTTGCGCGGCAAGCGCCGCGTCGTCTTCCACGACCAGGATGCGCATCAGTCACCCGCCTTTCGCCGCGTCACTTCCAGGGTCACGGCGTCGACCTCCAGCTCCAGCTTGAAGCCGTTGGGCTGCTGCAGCTCGACGCTGTAGTACGCGCGGTGGCGGTGATCGCTCTCCAGCTCCACCTCCAGCACCAGGCCCGAGAAGCGCGGGCGCAGCGACTCCAGCACCACGTCCATGGATTTCAGGGGCGCCGGTGCAGCGGCCGCCTCCGGTCGATGCAGGACCTCGCCCGTGTTCACATCCATGAGCAGCTTCATCTCCACGGCGGGCTTGTCGGACAGCTTGACCTCGTAGACCGCCTTGCCCTGCGCATCGCGCTCGAACTCGGCGTTCACGACGCGCGCGCCGTACCGCTGCTCCAGCTGCTTGACGTACCGGGCCATCTGCGCCAGCGGGACGGGCTGCGTGGGCCACTCGCGCTCCTGCGCCACCACGGCGCCGGTGGCGGCATCCACCAGCACTTCCTGCTTGTTGCCCCGGGCGTCGATGAGGGTGATTTCGTAGCGCGGCTCGCCCTTGCGCCCGCGCTTGCTTTCCACCTCGATGACGCGGCCCGCGTACTGGCGGCTGATGTCCGCAACGATGCTGTTCAGGGGCTTGAGCTGGCCGTTGAGCACGCCGCGCCGCGCCGCGTCCTGCTCGGCCGCGGGCGCCTGCACGCACGCGAGCGCCACCGCCGCGACGGCGGCACGCAAAAGCACGCTCCGGGTCCATTTTTTCATCGCGGGATTATTGCCGGCGCCGTTAAACGGCACGTGAACGGACGCTTCACGAAAGGTTTAGCAGCGGTTGCGCACACTGCCTCCCAGTTCTCGCCACCTTGCAACACCGAAAGGAAAAGCACCATGAAAAAAACCGTTCTGACCCTGGCCGTCGCCGCCGCTGCCGCCGCATCCGCCCTGCCTTCCATGGCCTGGGCGCTGACGGCCCAGGAAGCCGCCAACGTGATCACCCAGCACCAGTACGTCGCGCCGCAAGACCTGCAAAAGCGGTACGGCTACTGGTCTGCCGACGCGGTCGCCCTCGACGGCCTGCGCGTGGACGTGCTGGTCAATGACGCGGACGGCAGCCTCACCACCGTGCGCAAGAGCGACATCGGCAAAACGCTGCCCAGTGTGGACCAGGTATCGCAGGCGCTGCGCGCCAAGGGCTACCAATTCGTGTACGACGTGGAATTGGACGATGGCTTCTGGGAAGCCAAGGCGCGCCAGTCCGCCAACCAGGGCGAGAAGGTGGAGTTCGTGCTGCACCCGGTGACGCTGGAGGTGCTGAGCCAGGTGGGCCGCAGCGGCGGCACGGTCAACAACCAGCCGGTGCTGAGCGCCGACCAGGTGCGCCAGGCCCTGGAGCAGGTCGGCTACACCCGCGTGCGCGGCATCGAGTACGAAGACGGCTACTGGGAAGCCGAAGCCACCAACATGGCCGGTCTGAACATGGAACTGCGCGTGGAGCCCACCACCGGCAAGGTGATCAGCGAACGGCTGGACGACTAAAGGCGCCCGCACGGCCCTGGAAAAAGCACCGGGCCCCGGCATGCATGTGCATGCCGGGGCCCGGTGTTTGGTTGGGCGTTACTGGCCAGCCTTTGCCGCTGGCACGCGGCCGGTTACTTCGACAGGTCCAGCCGGTACTTGGACGTGCCCTTGCCCGAGCCGTCGTCCGCCGCCATGAGCGTGACGTTGGCCAGGCCCGCGGCCTGGGCCACGGGCAGCGCATTGGCGCCGGAGCTGAACACCACCGGGCCGGCCGTGGCCACCTTGGTGAAGCGCCAGCTCTTGGCCGCGCCGTTGGCGGCACGGGTCACGTTGGCGTTCTTGCGGATATAGTCGATCACCACGTCGCGGTTGGCGTCCGGCGAGGCCCAGATCGTGCCCGAGCCGTCCAGCTTGTCGATGAAGCTCTTGCCGCTGGTGGCGCGGTAGTTGTTGGTGGCGATCACGAACTCCTGCGCCGCATTGATGGGCTGGCCCTTGTAGGTCAGGTTCTTGATGCGGCGGCCGGTGGGCTGCGTCACGTCGATCTCGTACTGCACGTCGGCCGTGGTGAACATGTCGAAGTTGTAGCCGGGGAAGGTGCTGATGAGCGGCTGCTCGGCGGTCTTGGCCGGGTCGATCTGGTTGAAGCGCTTGGCCGCGGCCTCCAGCCAGCCCTGGATGTCGGCGCCGTTCACCTTCACCGCGTACACGGTGTTGGGGTACAGGTACAGGTCGGCGGCGTTGTAGATCGCCAGCGGCCCCGTGGCCACGTCGGTGTAGTCGGCCCCGCCCTGGAAGCCCGACTTGAACGGCGCACTCACCGACAGCACGGGCAGCTGCGCGTACTGCGGCAGGTTGGCGGCCACGTAGGCGGCCACGTAATCGCGCTGGGCCTGGTTCACGATCTGGATCGCGCCGGGGTCGCCCACGTCGGCGAACAGCGTGCTCATGCGGAAGTCGGTGCTGCCGATGGGCGTCTTCACGTAGGCGATGGCGGCCTGGTGCTGCGTCTCGATCAGGGGGGCGACGGTGGGGTCGGCATCGACATACACCGTGGCGCCCGCGGCGTTCTTGCCCTGGATGTTGCGCAGCTCGCTCTTGGTGGCGGTCTTGTTCACGGTCCAGGCCTTGCCGTCCCATTGCAGGGCCAGCTGGATCACGCCCAGCGCCTTGCCCCACGAACTGGCCATCACGGCGGGCACGCCGTTGATGGTGCCGGCCTTGTTGTCCACGCCGGCTTGCGAATAGGCCGGCGTCGCGGCGGTGTCAGGGAACACGCTGTGCTGGTGGCCCATGACCATGGCGTCGATGCCGGCGACCTTGGACAGGTACAGGCCCGGGTTCTCCATGGTGGCCGAGTAGGCGCCCGCATCGAGCCCGCCGTGCAGCAGGGCCACGACGATGTCGGCGCCCTTGGCGCGCAGCTCGGGCACGTATTTCTGCGCGGCTTCGACCGCGCCTTCGGTGTAGACCTTGCCTTCGAGGTAGCGCTTGTCCCAGTTCATGATGCCGGGGGTGGTGAAGCCGATCACGCCCACCTTGATGGGCAGCTTGACCTCCTTGCCGTCCGCGCCCTTGGAGACCAGCGTGCGCTCCAGGATGGTGTAGGGCTGCACCAGCGGCTTCTTCGTCTTGCTGCTGTACACGTTGGCCAGCACGGCGGGGTAGCCGGCGCCGGCGCATTTTTGCGCGGCATCGACGCCATCGACCTCCATGCCGCCGCCCAGCACCTGGTTGAGGAACGGCAGGCCGTAGTTGAACTCGTGGTTGCCCAGCGTGCCTGCATCGAAGCCCAAAGCGCCCATGGCCTTGTACATGGACAGCTGCTGGGTGCAGGGAATGGCCTTGACCACGGCCTCGTAGTCGGCCAGCGCCGTGCCCTGGATGGTGTCGCCGTTGTCGACCAGCAGCGTGTTGGCGAACTCCTTGCGCGCCTGGCGCACCAGCGTGGCGGTGCGCTCAAAGCCATAGCTCTTGTCTTCGGCGAGCTTGAAGTAGTCGTAGCTGCGCACGTTGAAGTGCAGGTCGGTCGTCTCCAGCACGGCCAGCGTGGCGGTGGCGCCGGCGTTGTTGTTGCCGTCGTTGTCGCTGCCGCCGCAGGCGGCCAGCAGGCTGGCGGCAGCGATCACGGTGAATGCGGTGAGGGCGGTCCGGCGGGTGGCCGGCGAGAGGTCTTGGCGTGGGAGGGTGTCCAGCATGCAATGGCCTGGGTGGTGGGTAAAGGCGAGAGTGTCACGAACCCGTTTGACACTGGCGTGACGCGGCCGTGGCCCGCCCGCAGTCACCGACCCGCCCGGGCCCTGCTCCTCGCCGGCCTGCGCGCCTTCAGTCCGCCGACGCGATCAGGTCCACCTCCACCGAGGCGTTCTTGGGCAGCTGCAGCACGCCGACCGAGGTGCGCGTGTGCGCCCCGGCCACCGGCCCCAGCACATGAAAGAGCACCTGCGAGGCCGCATCGGCCACCTCGCTTTGCTGCGTGAAGCCGGGCGCGGACTGCACGTACACCGTGATGCGCGGCACGGCGCGCACCGCATCCAGCGTACCCAGGCTGCGCTGCAGCAGCGCCAGGGCGCGCATCACGCACACCTGGGCGGCATGCTGCGCGCGCTCCAGGGGCACCTGCGCGCCCACGGCGCCGGTGACCACCACGGTGTCGCCCACGCGCGGGATCTGGCCGCTCAGGTAGATCTGCCGGCCGTCGCGCACCAGCGGCACGTAGTTGCCGCCGATCTTGATCTCGCCATCGAAGCGGTGGCCCAGGGCCAGCGCCTGTTGTTCGAACCGTGCATCGCAGGACATGGAATCTTTCCTCGGGTGTGGGACGGTGGAGGGAGTTGAAACAAAAAGTGCCCCCAGCACAATGGGTACTAGGGCATATTGCTATTAAATCAATAGCGAACGATCCATGGGCCGCCGCGTCATCCGCCGCGGTTGCGCATCCAGTCGGCCGTGCCCATGAAGCTCTCGCGCAACCGGGTGCGCAGCTCAGCGGGCACCCCGGTCTCGCCCATGGCCTGGTCCATGCACGCGACCCACTGGTCGCGTTCCTTGATGCCGATCGAGAACGGCAGGTGCCGCGCGCGCAGGCGCGGGTGGCCGAAGCGGCTCTGGTAATGGTCCGGCCCGCCGAGCCAGCCGCACAGGAACCAGAACAGCTTGTCGCGCGCATCCGCCAGGGTGCTGCCGTGCGCGGCGCGCAGCTCGGCGTAGCCGGGCTCCAGGTCCATGAGGTCGTAGAAGCGGTCCACCAGCATGCGGACTTTCTCTTCGCCGCCGATCCATTCGAAAGGCGTGGTGGCCGGGGCAGGCGCGGGCGGGGATTCGGGTGTGGACATGGAAGCGGGCGGGGGGAAGACAACTAGCCCTCGATTGTAGAAAGCGCCGTCCCGCGTGCGCCGCCCACCCGCAGGCAGGCGAACACCGCCACCGCCGTGAACACGGTCACGCCGGCCAGCACGCGCAGCAAGGCGGCGAAGGCGTGGCCGTAGCCCTGCAGCAGTTCGGCCTGCGAGAGCTGGGGCAGCAGCGCCCGGGCGCGGGACAGGTCCCCCGCCACGAGGGATTGGGCGGCGCGCGCCGCATCGCCCACCGGCACCTGCGGCCACTGCAGGGCCAGCAGCGCCACCAGCCCGGCGCCTACCAGGGCCAGCGCGAGTCCCTCGCCCGCCACGCGAACGGTGTTGAAGAGGCCGGTGGCCATGCCCGCGCGCTCGGGCGGCACCACGCTCACGGCCAGCCCGTCCATCAACCCCCACGGCAGGCCGATGCCCACGCCGATCAGCAGCAGGGGCCCGGCCAGCACCGCCGCCGGCGAGCCCGGCGCGCAATCGCTCAGCCACCACAACCCCACCGCGCACACGGCGAGGCCCCCGGAGGACAACGCCGCCGCCGACCACCAGCGCGCGAGCCACCCCGCCATCAGCGGCACGCACAGCATGGCCGCCGACAGGGCCAGCATCAGCTGCCCTGCCGCCATCGCGCTCAGGCCCTCGATGCCGATGAAACGCACCGGCAGCAGCACCAGCAGCACCACATAGGCGTAGGCCGGCGCCGCCGCCAGCAGTTGCACGCCCACGAAGCGCGGGTAGCGGAACAGCGACAGGTCGAGCATGGGGTGCCGAACGCGGCGCTCGGTGCGCACGAAGGCCGTCGCCATGGCCGCAGCGCCCGCCAGCGCCGCCACCACGGGCAGGCTGGCCCAGCCGCTCTCGGGGGCCTGCAGCACGCCCAGCGTCAGCAGGGCCAGTGCCGCCGTGAAGCGGACCGCACCCGGCCAGTCCACGCCGGCCGCGCCCGGGTCGCGCGAATCCTGCAGGAACCGCGCACCGGCCGCGCCCGCGGCCAGCGCCACCCCGGCCACGCTGAGCGCCACGGCCCGCCAGCCGCCGTGCCCCAGCAGCCACCCGGCCAGCAGCGGTCCGAAGGCCAGCCCCACGCCGAAGGCGGTGCCCACCCAGCTGAAGGCCCGCGTGCGCGCCGGGCCCTGCACCGCCTGCGCCAGGGCCGACGTGCCCCCGGCCAGCGCGGCTGCGGCGCCCACGCCCTGCAGCGCCCGCCACAGGTTGAAGGCCACGATGCCGCCGGCACACGCCAGCCCGACCGCGCTGAGCGCCACCACGCCCACGCCGCACAGAAAGACCCGCTTGCGCCCAAAGGCATCGGCCAGCGCGCCGCAGGCCATCAGCGTGGCGCCGAAGCTCAGCATGAAGGCGTTGGTGACCCAGGCCAGTTGCACGGGGCTGCCGCCCAGTGCATCGCGCAACGCGGGCAGGGCCACGGCCGGGCCGGTGAAGCTCAAGGGCATGGCCAGCGCGGCCAGGCACACGGCCAGGAGTTGAAGGGACACGGGGAATGCCGGCTTCGGGGCGCGGGCAGGATGTTGGGTCGAGGACATGGCGGGGACAGCGGCTTTCAGGCAGTGGACAAGGGCGCCGGCGACCCCAGGCCACCAACGCCCATGAACGATAAAAGCGATGCAATGCGATGAAAATAGGCCCCCACATCCCCAGACAAACAACCTTGGGTTGGCAATCCGAACCCATTCACCCCACTCCCACCCCACCATGGACAGCTTCAGCGGCCTCGAATCGTTTGTGCGCGCAGCCGATCTGTCGAGCTTCGCGCAGGCCGGGCGCGCGCTCGGCATCTCGGCCTCGGCCGTGGGCAAGAACATCGCGCGGCTGGAGCAGCAGCTCGGCCTGCGGCTGTTCCAGCGCACCACGCGCCAGGTGCGCCTCACGCAGGAGGGCGCGCTCTTTCACGAGCGCTGCCGCCGCATCCTGGATGAGCTGCAGGACGCCCGCGCGATGATGCAGGCGGCCGTGCAGGCCCCGCGCGGGCGCCTGCGGGTGAGCCTGCCGGTCATCGGCTACCGCTTTCTGCTGCCGGTGCTGCCCGAGTTCAAGGCCCTCTACCCCGACGTGGAACTGGAGCTGGACTTCAACGACCGCCTGGTGGATGTGGTGGAGGAAGGCCTGGACGTGGTCATCCGCAGCGGCGATCTGCCCGACTCGGGCCTCGTCGCACGCCGGCTGGGGCCGTTCCGCTTCGTGCTGGTGGCCTCGCCGCAGTACCTGGCGCGGCGCGGCACGCCCCAGGTGCCGGCCGATCTGGCGCAGCACGCCTGCCTGATCTTTCGCTTTCCCAGCGGCGGCAAGCTGCACGACTGGGTGCTGCCCGGCCTGCCGCAGCCGCTGCCCACCGAGCTGGTGTGCAACAACATGGAGGCCATGCGCGGTGCGGCCATCGCCGGCATGGGCGTGGCGTACATGCCGGACTTCCTGGCGCGCGACGCTATCGAGCGGGGCGAACTGCGGCAGGTGCTGGCCACGCACCTGGTGCACACGGGGCAGTTCTCGGCGCTGTGGCCGTCGAGCCGGCAGCTGTCGCCCAAGGTGCGGGCGTTCGTGGACTTCATCGGCGAGCGGCTGTTCCAGGCGGCGCCCGCACCCACGCCGGATTGACCCCGGGTGCCGGGCATCCCGGGCGCGCCGGGCTGCCGCACGGAAACCGCCGCCGTGCCAAGCGCGTTCGGCGAGTTTGATTATGAAAAAAGCGACGTTCATCCCGGGCCGCGGCAGGCATAGCCTTCGGGCTTCATCCACCGGAGAGAGAGAAAGAACACCATGCGCATCCGCTTCATCGCATCCCTGGTCGCCGCCGCGTTCGCCGTATCGGGCGTGGCCCACGCCGACCAGCTGGCCGACATCAAAAAGAAGGGCGAGCTGGTCGTCGGCGTGCTGGGCACCGACGAACCCAACAGCTTCATCGACCCCAAGACGCGCGAGCTGATCGGCTACGACGTGGACCTGGGCAAGGCGATCGCCAGGAAGATCGGCGTCAAGCCCGTGTTCAAGCAACTGGCCGTGGCCGCACGCATTCCCGAACTGCAGCAGGGCCACGTGGACATCCTGGCCGCATCGCTCACCCACAACAAGGAGCGCGAGGCGCAGATCGATTTCTCGCTGACCACCTTCGTCACCGGCCAGAAGGTGCTGGTCAAGAAGGCCAGCGGCATCCAGGACGTGGCGGACCTGGCCGGCAAGCGCGTGGTGACGGTCAAGGGCGGCACGCAGGAGCCCAACGTGCGCAAGGCCGTGCCCACCGTGGAGGTGGTGACGTTCGAGACGACGCAGCAGGCGTTTCTCGCGCTGCAGCAGGGCAAGGGCGTGGGCTACGTGAACGACGAATCCTCGTTGATCGACGACTTCGGCAAGCTGGGCCCACGCAACAAGGACTACGCCATCCTGCCCACCAACCTGAGCGTGGAGCCGCTGGCGCTGGGCATCAAGAAGGGCGAGACCGCCGTGAAATCCATTGTGGACGACACGCTGCGCGAGCTGGAGAAATCCGGCGAGGCCGAGAAGATCTTCTTCAAGTGGTACGGCCCCGGCACCAAGATCCAATTCACCACCCGCCCCTTCAAGTTCGAATCGGACAAGATCGACGGCTGATGGACGCACCCATGGCGGCATGGCCGCCGGGGGCAGCGCACGGGCGGCGGGCATGCCATTGGCGCATGCGGGCCGCGCCGCTGCCAGCACCCTGGTGGCAGGCCGCCGCGCCCGCATGCCCCGCGTGCGGCGTTTTCCGAATGACTGGCGTGCATGCCCTTGTTTGACTACTCCTTGCTGCTGAGCGGCAAGTACCACCTCATGATGGTGGGCGGCCTGCTGCTGTCGCTGCAGCTGCTGGCCGTCTCGCTGGTGCTGGCCCTGCCCCTGGCCCTGGTCGTGGCGCTCCTGCGCCTGGCGCCGGTGGCGCCCCTGCGCTGGGCCGGCTTCGCCTTCGTGGAGGGCATGCGCAACGTGCCGCTGCTGGCGCACCTGCTGTTCTGGTACTTCGGCGCGCCCGAGCTGCTGCCCGAGGCCGCGAAGCAGTGGCTGTACGACAGCGGCCATGCCGAGGCGGCCGCGGCCGTCGTCGCGCTGTCGCTGTACACCGCGGCTTTCATGGCCGAGGACATCCGCAGCGGCATCCGCGCGGTGCCCACGGTGCAGATGGAGGCGGGGCGCGCACTGGGCCTGGGGTTCCTTGCCGCCATGCGGCGCGTGGTGCTGCCGCAGGCGCTGCGCGTGACCGTGCCGCCGCTCATCTCGCAGGCACTGAACCTCTGGAAAAACACCTCCATCGCCACCGTGATCGGCGTGGGCGAACTCATGTACCAAGCGGCCAAGGTGGAAAGCGCCACGTTCCGCAGCATCGAGGCGTTCGCCTTCGCGAGCGCCGCCTACCTCACGGTGTCGCTGCTCATCACGGGCCTGGCGAGCTGGTACCACCATCGCTACCCCGTGCGGACGGTTGGATGAAACACCCCCTGAGTCGCTTCGCGCCTTCCCCCTCTCTCTCCTCTCGCTGCGCGAGTCGGGAGGGGGACGCCCCCAGTGCGGCGGGGCGGCCCTTGCACGGGGGCACTGGCTTTGGCAGCGCCAGTTTGATGCGCCGCAGGTAATGCGCAGCGCAGTGAACAACGGATAGGCACACATGCTGGAACTGATCGATACCTACTGGCTGTACTTCCTGGTCGGCCAGTACCCCAATGGCCCGCTGGGCGGCCTGGCGCTCACGCTGCTGCTGGCGGCGGGCGCCCTGTTGCTGGCGCTGCCGCTGGGCGTGCTGTTCGGCCTGGCGCGCGTGAGCCCGTGGCGCTCGGTGCGCTGGCCGGTCACGGCCGTCGTCTTCGTGGTGCGCGGCACGCCGCTGCTGATGGTGGTGTTCTGGGCCTATTTCTTCCTGCCCAGCGTGACGGGGGTGAAGACCGACCAGTTCACCACCATGCTGGTCGCGCTCGTGGTGTTCAACGCGGCCTACCTGGCCGAGATCGTGCGCGCCGGCATCCGGGGCCTGCCGCGCGGGCAGATGGAATGCGCCCGCGCCCTGGGCCTGTCGTACCCCCGCGCCATGCGCCGGGTGGTGCTGCCGCAGGCGCTGCGCAACATGCTGCCTTCGCTGGTGAACCAGTTCGTCGTCACCATCAAGGAGACCTCGCTGGGCTACATCATCGGGCTCACGGAGGTGGCCTTCATCGCCACGCAGATCAACACCCAGGTCTTCATCCGGCCGGCCGAAGTGTTCGGCATCCTGGGCCTGACCTACTTCGTGCTGTGCTTCGGCCTGTCGCGCCTGGCGTACGCGCTGGAGCGCCGGCTGGCGCGGCGCGCGGCCCCCTCCTCTTCTTCCGGACTCCGAACGACATGATCGAACTGCACGGCGTGAACAAGTGGTACGGCAGCTACCACGCCCTGGTGGACGTGACCGAAACCATCGCCCAGGGCGAGGTGGTCGTGGTGTGCGGGCCTTCGGGCTCGGGCAAGTCCACGCTGATCCGCACGCTCAACCGGCTCGAACCCATCCAGGGCGGGCGCATCCTGATCGACGGGCAGCCCATCCACGGGCCGGGCGTGGACGTGAACGCGCTGCGCTCGCGCATCGGCTTCGTGTTCCAGCAGTTCAACCTGTTTCCGCACCTGTCGGTGCTGCACAACTGCACGCTGGCCCCCATCCAGTTGCGTGGCCTGTCGCGCCAGGCGGCCGAGCAGCGGGCCCTGGCCCTGCTGGACCGCGTGGGCCTGGCGCACAAGGCCCAGGCCTGGCCCAGCGAACTCTCGGGCGGCCAGCAGCAGCGCGTGGCCATCGCCCGCGCCCTGGCCATGGAGCCGCCGCTCATGCTGTTCGACGAGCCCACCAGCGCGCTGGACCCCGAGATGGTGGGCGAGGTGCTGGTGGCCATGCGCGACCTGGCCGAGGGCGGCATGACCATGGTCTGCGTAACGCACGAGATGGGCTTTGCCCGCGAGGTGGCCGACCGCGTGCTCTTCATGGACGAAGGCCGCGTGCTGGAGCGCGCCACGCCGGCCGACTTCTTCGGCCGCCCGCAGCACCCGCGAGCGCAGCAGTTCCTGTCGGACATCCGCACGCCGTTCGCGCGGGCGGCATAGCGGCGCCGCTGCGCTGCGTTGTTCAGGCTCTTTTGCGCTACTCCGCCGCGCGGCGCAGCGTCTCCACCACCGGGCGGCGCAGCACATCGCGCAGGCCCCACCATCCCGCGGCCAACGCCAGCACGGCCCCGGCCAGTGCGCCGATGATCGGCACCCACGGCGTGGCCGTCCAGGCGAAGTCGAACACGTAGCGCGCCAGCGCCCAGCCCACCGCCACCGCCACCCCGCTGGCGAGAAAGCCCGCCAGCAGCCCCACGCCGGCCAGTTCGGCCCGCTGCACCTGGCGCAGCAGGCTGGCGCGCGCGCCCACGGCCCGCATGATGGCGAACTCGCGCGCCCGCTCCTCGCGCGTGGCCGTCACGGCGGCGAACAGCACCACCAGCCCTGCGGCCAGCGTGAAGCCGAAGAGAAACTCCACCGCGCGGATCACCTGCGCGAGCACGCCCTGCACCTGGGCCAGCGTGGCGCTCATGTCCACGTTGGTGATGTTGGGAAACGCCCGCACCAGCGTGTTGTCGAAGCCCGGCGTGGCCGGCGCGCGGTAGGCCGCCAGATAGGTCACCGGCAGCTCGGGCGGCAGCTGGCCCACCGTGTACATCACGAAGAAGTTGGCGCGCAGCGAGCCCCAGTCCACCTTGCGCAGGCTGGTGATGCGCGCCTCGCTGACCACCCCGCCGATGTCAAAGCGCAGCGTGTCGCCGAGCTTCAGGCCCAGCGTCTCGGCGATGCCGTCCTCCACGCTCACCGCATCCTTCTCGCCCGGCGTCCAACGGCCGGCCACCACCGGGTTGTGGGTGGGCGCCTGCTCGGCGTTCGACAGGTTGAACTCGCGGTCGACCAGGCGCTTGGCGCGGTCGTCGGTGTAGTCGGCCGGGCCCACCTCGCGCCCGTTGATGGCCACCAGCCGGCCGCGGATCATCGGGTACCAGTCGTACTGCGACACGCCGCCGTCGCGCAGCGCTTTCTGAAAAGCCTCCGACTGGTCGGGCATGACGTTGATCACGAAGCGGTTGGGCGCATCGGCCGGGGTGGAGCGCTGCCAGCTTTCGACAAGGTCGGTGCGCAGCAGCACCAGCAGCACCAGCGCCAGCAGCCCCACCGCGAGGCTGCTGACCTGCACCACCGCATACACCGGCCGGGCCGAGATCTGCCGCGTGGCCAGCACCAGCCAGCGCGGGGCCGTGGCCTCGTTCACGCTGCGGCGCAGCAGCTTCACCGCGCCCCAGGCCAGCCCGGCGAACAGCAGCACCGCCCCCGCGAAACCGCCCACGGCGATCAGTCCCAGCTTCAGGTCGCTGCTGACCGCCAGCAGCAGCGCGGCGAACCCGGCCACGCCCACGCCCAGCACCGCCAGCGAGGCGGGTTTCAGGCCGCCCAGGTCGCGCCGGATCACGCGCAACGGCGGCACCTGCGACAGTTGCAGCACCGGCGGCAGCCCGAAGGCGAACATCAGCGTGAGGCCCATCCCGAGGCCGAACGCCACCGGCCACAGGCTGGGCGCGGGCAGCGCCGTTTCCACCAGCCCCGCCAGCAACAGCACGAACACGTGGTGCACCGCGTAGCCCAGCAGCACACCCAGTGCGCTGGCGAACAGCCCGATCAGCGCGAACTCGACCACGTAACCGCCCGCGATGGTGCGCTGGCTCTGGCCTAGCACGCGCAGCAGCGCGGCGGCATCGAGGTGCTCGTTGGCAAAGCCGCGCGCCGCCAGCGCCACGGCCACCGCCGACAGCAGCGCCGCGAGCAGCGCCACGAGGTTGAGGAATTTCTGCGCCCGGTCCAGCGTCTGGCGCATCTCGGGGCGGCCGCTGTCCAGCGACTCCACGCGCACGCCGTGCACCTCGGGCGCCTTCACCGCCTCAGCCGCCCAGTCGCCGAACTGCTGGACCGCCCGCGCCTCGCCCGCCACGGCAAAGCGGTAGGTGAGCCGGCTGGCCGGCTGCACCAGCCCGGTGGCGGGCAGGTCCAGCGCATTGACCATGACGCGCGGCGCAAAGCTCATGAAGCCCGCGCCCCGGTCGGGCTCGATGGCGATGATGCGGGCAATGCGCAACTGCGCGTCGCCCAGCAGCAGCGAATCGCCCATCTGCAGGCCCAGCGAGCCCAGCACCGGCGCATCCACCCACACTTCGCCGGGCGCCGGAATGTCGCGCGTGGCCCGCGCGGGTGCACCCGGCGCATCCGCCACCTGCAGGCTGCCACGCAGCGGGTAGCCCGGCTCCACGCTTTTGAGCGCCACCAGCCGGCTGGCGCCGCCCTGCGCATCGCTCGCGCGGCCCATGGTGGGAAAGCCCAGCGTCGTGACCGTGGACAGGCCCGCGGCCTTCGCCCGTTCGACGAACGCCGCCGGCGTGGGGTTGTCGCTGGCCACCACCACATCGCCGCCCAGCAGCTGCAGCGCATCGCGCTGCAACCCGCCCTGCAACCGATCGGCAAAGAACCCCACCGAAGTGAGGGCCGCCACGGCCAGCGTGACCGCCACGATGAGAAGGCGCAATTCGCCAGCCCGCAGATCGCGCCACAGCGTGCGCCAGCCAATTCGGAAGAAGGACAGATTCATGGGGAGCGACGTTAGCGCAAATGGGTTGGGCTTCGGGTGGGAAGGGGCTCAGGGCGAGGGGGATTTGGAATTTCGCAGCGCCCAGGGTGGATGGATGGGGAAGAAGACCCCGATGACGCCTTATGATCCGCGCCGCCAGAACGTGACTCATCCGCAACCTTCTGGCAACCAATCAAGATCAAAAAGGGAGTTATCAATGGGTTGGAATGAAACCGCGTTGAGCCTCAGCCGCGCCGTTGGCGACCGAATCGCTTTGGACGCGAGTTACCCAGCGGCGCAGTGCCTTCGGAATTTGCAGTTGGTCGATTTGCCCTATGCAATGGAGAGAAACGGTTTTCGCGTCGGCGCAGCGCTGATGAAGCGATGGTTCACCCACCCGGCATTTGCAATGCCCCCTGCATGGAAAGACCCCTCACAAAGCCAGTTGGATCATCGGACGGTAAGCGCACACTATTTGGACACAACGACAGTCCCCATGTCCTGGGCCCTATCGTTCGGAAGAACTCATGAAAAGTTGGAGGAACTCAAGCGCGCCATCCAAGGACAACTCTTGGCAAAAAGCCTTGTTGCTTCTCAAGACAGACTTTTTGGCAGATTGCAGCGGGCTGGCAAGCTGGGAACACACCCCATGGTTTTCGGCTCGGGCCTGCCGACGGTCGATTTGCATGAGACTGCACACCTGAACTCCCGCGTCGTCAGCAGCAATGGATTCGAGAAGTTAACGGACCCGATTGACGATCTTTACTGCGCACTGGGCGCGTTCACCTTGCACGCTGCCGCAGAAGGGATCGTGACGCCACTGCACCAGCAACTCGGTCCATTCACGCACCAAATTGACATTCATAGTCTGGGCTTTTACATCCGGGA
Organism: Acidovorax sp. BLS4; assembly: GCF_032929295.1. Lineage (NCBI taxonomy): Bacteria > Pseudomonadati > Pseudomonadota > Betaproteobacteria > Burkholderiales > Comamonadaceae > Acidovorax > Acidovorax sp. BLS4. The sequence goes on along the minus strand of NZ_CP136797.1, from coordinate 410,138 downwards.
CTGCTATGACTTCACAGAAGATCAACCTCTTGGCAACTGGAGCACAGACGAGGTGGGAATGGCTCCCATGCCTCGCTTAGCGATGGTAGAAAATGCAAGCTTTCGCCGGTGGCGGGCGGTCCATCAACGCGGGGGCGATTTTCTGATTTTCTCAAACGTCCATTGGGAAAAGTTGAGTGCTCCAATCACGTGGTTTTTCAAAGTTCCCTGAGATGAAAGACCTATCTCCCATCAACGGACCTCGCAGTCAGAAGGCTCGACGCTGGCGCCGCCGTCTTGGCATCCTCTTCGGTGTCCTGTCAGCCACCATGGTCGCAGCCCTTTTTCTGTTGACTGAAACCTTCGACAAGGCGAGGCTGGTGCATACCGATATCTGCGGCAATGGAAACTATCGACTGGGTGTCTACAAATACAGCGGCGGCGCGGGGTATGTCGAATTAACGGACAGAGACGGCAAGGCGTTCGGTCGATCGGACTTTTCGGACGGTGCTTATCTTGATCCGGAATGGTCAAACGATTGCCTCACGGTCACTGTGGGAACCGACACAGATCGCGTGAAACTCGTGGTACCGCGTTGAAGCAGATGCATGCCCGCTTGCAGCATCTGAAATTCTCATTTATCTATTCATAAAATCATTCAAATCAGATAGTCTGAGAAGCATGCCATCCGCAGCCGGGGATCACTCCGCAAAAATCCAGACGATGCTTCGCCAAGGGCCCAAGACAGCGAATTCCCTCATGGAATTCTTGGGAACCAGCCAACCCACGGTGTCGCGCGCCCTACCGCGTCTCTGCCGAGGGCAAGGTCCAAGAACTGGGCACGCTGATTCCGGTGGCTGCGGAAGGCTTCGTGATGGTGCAGGCCGATGGTCAGCGCGTTCACAGCGACGGCTTGCCCTGGTGGATCTTCGACATGCGCCCTCAGGGTTATCTGGGGCGTGCCTTCAACCAGCGCCACGGGGGGCGTCTCGGGTTACCGGAACGGCTGAACGACTGGGGAGACACCCATGCGCTGCGCGCCCTGCTGCTTCAGGGAGACGACCTGCCGGGCAACCTTCTTTTGGGTGCGGCGGCACGCGAGCAGTTCGTCAATGCGCCAGCTCCGTTGCCCATCCCAGCGGCCAGGAGACCCCAGGCCTACGTGGAGCTTGCGGCAGCGGCAACGCGCGGCGAATTGCAGGGGTCGTCCGCAGCGGGTGAACAACCGAAATTCACTGCCTATGTGCAACCGGAAACGGGGCCGGCCGTGCACACCATCGTCAAGTTCTCCGCCTCGCTGCCGAGCTTGGTGAGCGAACGTTGGCGCGACCTCCTGCTGGCGGAACACATCGCGCTGCAGGTGCTGGGAGACGCGGGCATCCCCGCATCGCTCACCCGTGTCATCGACCATGGCACGCAGCGGTTTCTCGAAGTGCAGCGTTTCGACCGGGTGGGGGCCCTGGGTCGCCGCGCGCTGCACTCTCTCGCGGCACTCGACGCCGAGTTCATGGGCCACGGTGGCCGATGGCCAGACATCGCGCAGGCATTGGCACGCGCGCGGATCATCGTGCCCGAAGCGTTGGAGGGGGCCTGCCTGCTCTGGGCTTTCGGCACCCTGATCGGCAATACCGACATGCACAGTAGAAATCTTTCGTTCATGTCGGAACAGGGCCGCCCCTACCAGCTGGCACCCGCTTACGACATGACGCCCATGGCCTTCGCACCGACGGCCGGCGGGGATCTTCCGCAGCGCACGCTGGAGCTGAACGTGGGTCATCAAGTCCCTGCCCGGGCATGGCTCCACGCCCTGCCTCTGGCCCAGGACTTCGTGCAGCGCCTGGAGAAGGCCGAAGGCCTCAGCGGTGGATTCGGGCCTTGCCTTGCCGCCCTGCAATCGCATGTCGCCCTGGCGGCCGAGCGGATCGGTCGACTGGCTCCATGACCCTCTTTCGTCCTATCCGTCCGCGCCCCCGTACCGCACCGCCCGCGGCGGGCGGCACAGCCCCCACAGCGTGATGCCGGCCTGCTGCGCCAGGTCGATGGCCAGCGAGGTGGGGGCCGACACGGCGGCCAGCAGGGGAATGTCGAGCCGGGCGCACTTGCGCACCAGTTCGTAGCTGGCGCGGCTGGACATGACGACGAAGCCGTCCTCCCCCAGCCGACCCTGCGCGGCCAACTGGCCGATGAGCTTGTCGAGGGCGTTGTGGCGGCCCACGTCTTCGAGCAGGTCGGTCAGCTCGCCGCCTGGCGTGGCCCAGCCGGCGGCATGGACGGCGCCGGCCGCGGCATTGAGCGACTGCCGGGCGGGCATGGCGGCCACGGCGCGCAATATCGCGTCGGCAGGCAGCGCACCGGCCCAGGCGCGTTCGGTGACGCGTTCGGGCACCAGATCCAGCGCCTGCAGGCTGTCGATGCCGCACACGCCGCAACCCGTGCGGCCCGCGAGCGAGCGGCGCTTGTCTTTCAGGCGCGCGAAGCAGCGTGCCGTGATGTCCACCCGCACCTCGCACGCGGTGGCCGTACCGGCCGGGACCCCGGCGGGCGCCTGCAGCCCATGCACCTCGATGCCGTGGCAGTCGCCCGGCTGGTCGATGATCCCCTCGCTCAGGGCGAAGCCGAGGGCGAAGGCATGCAGGTCGGCGGGCGTGGCCATCATCACGGCGTGCGAGAGGCCGTTGAACACCAGGGCCACCGGTACTTCGGCGGCCACCGCGTCGTCCTCCCACATGGCAGCCACAGCACCCGGCGGGCAGGGATGGCGCTGCACGCTGCGGGTGGCCAGCGGCGTGGGCAGGGGGCGGCCTTCGTCGTCCAGGCCCTCGGGGCCGGCAGATTCTTGCGCCCCTCCCATGCCCGCCAGCTGCTGCCGCCCGGCATCGGTCAGCCAGGCCAGCCAGCGGCTGTCGTCCTGCGCCACGCGCACCCAGCCGGGGCCCGGCTGGCCGCCCACGGCCGCGCCGCTCAGCAGGTGCAGGCCGCGCAGCACGGCGCTGCCGGGCAACCCCAGGTGCTTGGCCAGGCGCGGCATGGAGACGCCCTGCGGATCGTCCAGTTCGGCCAGTGCCGACAGCAGCGCCGGTGAGAGCCCGCTGTCATGGCCCACCGGCACGGGCGGCGTCAAATGGCCGCCACGGCCGCGGGTTCCGCGGCGGCGGCCGTGTCTGCAGCATCTGCCGCCCCGGCCGCATGCGGCACCAGCACCACGGGGATCGACTTGGAGGTCGGTGTGCCCGCGTTCAGCGCCACCGACGAAAGGGGCACGAGCGGATTGGTCTCGGGGTAATAGGCAGCGAGGTTGCCGCGGGGAATGTCGTAGGCCACGAGCTTGAAGCGGTCGGCGCGGCGCTCCTGGCCGTCGCTCCACACGGTCTGGATGTCCACCCAGTCGCCGTCCTTCAGGCCGAGGGACCGAATGTCCTCCTCGTGGATGAACACTACGCGCCGCTGGCCGAACACGCCGCGGTAGCGGTCGTCGTGGCCGTAGATGGTGGTGTTGTACTGGTCGTGCGAGCGCGTGGTGAGCAGCGTGAACACGACGGTGTCGCGCCGCAGCGCGCGGGCCTGGTGCGAGGGCGTGTCCACCGGCACGGGGTGGGCGACGAAGCTGGCCTTGCGGCCGGCCGTGGCCCAGACGCGCTCGCTGGCGGTGTTGCGCAGCCGAAAGCCCCCGGGCACGGCCACGCGCTGGTTGAAGTCCTTGAAGTCGGCGAACACGGCTTCGATTTTGTCGCGGATGCGGGCATAGTCTTCGATGAGCCACAGCCACGGGGTGTGGCTGCGCCCGCCGATCGTGGCCGCGGCCAGCCGCGCGACGATGGCGGGCTCGGACAGCAGCTGGTCCGAGGCCGGCGGGTTGATGCCCATGGACAGGTGCACCATGCTCATCGAGTCCTCCACCGTCACGCCCTGCGAGCCGCCAGCCTGCATGTCGATCTCGGTGCGGCCCAGGCACGGCAGGATGAGCGCCTCGCGCCCGTGCACGATGTGGCTGCGGTTGAGCTTGGTGGTCACGTGCACCGTCAGGTCGCAGCGGCGCAGCGCCTTCCAGGTCTCATAGGTATCGGGCGTGGCGGCGGCGAAGTTGCCACCCAGGGCGAAGAACACGCGCCCCTTGCCGTCCAGCATGGCCTGGATGGCTTCCACGGTATCGACGCCGGGCTCGCGCGGGGGCTCGAAGCCGAACACCTCCTGCAGCTTGTCCAGCAGCGCGGCCGGGGGCTTTTCCCAGATGCCCATGGTGCGGTCGCCCTGCACGTTGCTGTGGCCGCGCACGGGGCACGGGCCCGCGCCGGGCCGGCCGATGTTGCCGCGCAGCAGCAGCCAGTTGACGATCATCTGGATGGTGGCCACCGAGTGCATGTGCTGGGTGATGCCCATGCCCCAGCAGGCGATCACGCTCCGGGCATTGCGGTACACCTCGGCCGCGGCGCGGATCTGCGACTCGGGCAGGCCGGACTCCTCTTCGAGCAAAGGCCACGATTCGGCGCGCAGGTCGGCCAGCAGGCCGTCGATGCCGGTGGTGTGCTCGGCGATGAAGGCATGGTCGAGCACGCCGCCGTCGCGGTCCTCGATCTCGATCAGGTGCTTCATCATCCCCTTGACCAGGGCCAGATCGCCCCCCACGCGCAGCTGGAAGTAATGCGTGCTGATGGGTGTCGAGCCCAGCGTGGCCATTTCCATCTTGCTCTGCGGGTCCTGAAAGCGCTCCAGGCCGCGTTCGCGCAGCGGGTTGAAGCTCACGATCTGCGCGCCGCGCTTGTGGGCCGCGCGCAGCTCGCCCAGCATGCGCGGGTGGTTGGTGCCGGGGTTCTGCCCGAAGATGAAGATGGCGTCTGCCTCCTCGAAGTCCTGCAGCGTGACCGTGCCCTTGCCCACGCCGATCTGTGGGCGCATGGCGCTGCCGCTGGGCTCGTGGCACATGTTGGAGCAGTCGGGAAAATTGTTGGTGCCGTATTCGCGCACGAACAGCTGGTACAGGAAGGCGGCCTCGTTGCTGGCGCGGCCCGAGGTGTAGAAGATGGCCTCGTTCGGGCTGGGCAGCGCGTTCAGGTGCCGGGCGATGAGCGCGAAGGCATCGTCCCAGGCAATGGGCACGTAGTGGTCGCTGGCCGCGTCGTACACCATGGGGTGGGTGAGCCGGCCCTGGTCTTCCAGCCAGAAGTCGCTCTGCTCGGCCAGGGCGGCCACCGAATGCCGGGCGAAAAGCTCCGGCCCCGCGCGGCGGGCGGTGGCCTCGGCCGCCACGGCCTTGGCGCCGTTCTCGCAGAACTCGAAGGTGGAGGCATGGTTGCGGTCGGGCCAGGCGCAGCCGGGGCAGTCGAACCCGTCGGGCTGGTTGGCCGACAACAGGGTCTTGGCCCCCTTGAGGGGAATGTCCTGGTACTGCAGCGCGCGGCCGACGGAGCGCAGCGCGCCCCAGCCGCCGGCCGGGCCTTTGTAGAACTCGATTTTCTTGTCGGTCATCGTGGTCTCCTGCTCATCGGCGAAACGAACGGCGAAAGGGGTGGACTCCCGAGGGAGCGACCGGGTTGGACACCGCCGCGCGCGCGGCGTTCCGCAGCGGCCACCATGCTAGGGCGTTTTGAAGGTGGCCGCAGCGTCGGCCAGGGCCGCGGCCTGCTCGCGCATGCGCAGGGCGGCGGCCGCGGCCTCCTCCACCAGCGCCGCATTCTGCTGGGTCATCTGCTCGATCCGGGCGACGCTCTGGTGGATGCCGTCGATGCCGCTGCTTTGCTGGCCGCTCGCTGCAGCAATGCCTTCGATCAGGTGCGTGACCTCGGCGATCGAGTGGGCAATGCCCTGCATGGACTGGCGCGCATCGTCCACCAGGCCGCCCCCCGCGTCTACCCGCTCGACCGATGCGGCGATGAGGCCGCGGATCTCCCGCGCGGCGTCGCCCGAGCGCTGGGCCAGCGCCCGCACCTCGCCCGCCACCACCGCAAAGCCCCGGCCCTGCTCGCCCGCACGGGCGGCCTCGACCGCAGCGTTCAGCGCCAGGATGTTGGTCTGGAAGGCGATGCCGTCGATGATGCCGATGATGTCGCGGATGCGGTGTGCGCCCTCGCGGATGTCGCCCATGGTGGCGACCACCCGCTCCACCGCAGCGCCGCTTTGCCCGGCCGCCTGCGACACCGCGCCCATGAGCCCGTTGACGCGCCGGGCGTGCTCGGCGTTCTGCCCCACCGTGGCCGTGAGCTGCTCCAGCGCCGAGGCGGCGCTGTTGACTTCGCCGGCCTGCTGCTCGGTGCGCGTGGCCAGATCGCCGTTGCCGGCCGCGATCTCGCTGGTGGACAGGCGCAGCCCGTCCGCGCCCCGCCGCACGTTGCCCACCAGTCCGGCCAGCCCCACGCCGATGCCGTTGATGGCCTGCAGCATCTGCCCCACCTCGTCGCGCCGGGCCACATGCATCTGGGTGGTGAGGTCGCCGGCGGCGATGCGCTGCGCCGCTGCGCGGCCCTGCGCCACCGGCCGGGCAATGCCGCGCTGCACCATGCCGTAGATCGCCGCCGCTGCCAGCAGCGGCAGGCCCGCCACCACCGCTACCCAACTGGCAGGCAGTGGCGCCAGCACCAGCCAGGCCAGCGCCCACAGCGCGTACTGCACCGCCAGCACCAGCAGGGCCAGCCGGCCCGCCAGGTTCAAAGCGGGAATCTCGCTGACATCCAGGCCCACGTAGAGCACGCCCACCACGTGGCCGGACGCATCGCGCACCGGATCGTAACGGGTCATGTTCTGCCGGCCGAACACCGTGGCGTAGCCGGCATAGCCGCGCCCCGCCAGCAGGTTGGCATAGGCCGGGTGGGAGCGGTCGAGCAACGTGCCCACCGCGCGCTCGCCGTCCTGCTTGCGCACCGAGGTGGCGACGCGGACGAAGTCGTTGCCCTGCCGGGCGAACACGGTGGCGCGCACGCCGGTCTGCGCGGTGAAGCGGTCGGCCACCGAGAAGTCGCCGTTCAGCAGGCGCCCGGCGCAACGCAGCAGCGGCGCCTGAGCGGCGCCACCCTGCGGTGGCTCGAGCGTGAAGCGGCCCGCGTGCTCGGCGGCGAACCGTGCCGCGGCGGCGTTGATCCGCCGGTGAAGGGAGCCTGGCAGCACCATGGTGCCCGGCCCTTACTGGAAGAACTTGGCCGCGCTCACCAGGGTCTTGTAGATGCCCCAGGCCAGGGGAATGCCCACCGCAGCCCAGGCGAACGCCACCAGTGCCGGGCTGGTGGAGCTGCCGGCCCCGGTGCCCGAGCCCACTTCGGCCGCCAGCGATTTCTCGTGCGCGAGCTTTTTCTCGTGCGCCAGCTCTTCATCGGTCATGAACCACTTGTCGGCCAGCGGGCGCACCAGCAGGTTGGCGATCAGGCCGATGACCAGCATGCCCACCAGGATGTACATGGTCTGGTTGTAGACCTGCTCGCGCGGCAGGCCCAGGCCCAGCTGGTATTCGCGCATGTAGTTGACAACCACCGGGCCCAGAATGCCCGCGGTGGCCCAGGCGGTGAGCAGGCGGCCGTGGATGGCGCCCACGAACTGCGTGCCGAACAGATCGGCCAGGTACGCCGGCACCGTGGCGAAACCGCCGCCGTACATCGACAGGATGATGCAGAACGCGCCCACGAACAGCAGCTTGCTGCCGGCCCCGGCCGAGCTGGGGATGCTGGCGTACAGCAGGCCGCCCAGCACGAAGAACACCACGTAGGTCATCTTGCGGCCCAGCTTGTCCGACAGGCTGGCCCAGAAGAACCGGCCGCCGATGTTGAACAGCGACAGCAGCGCGGTGAAGCCGCCGGCCACGGCGGCGATGGCCGCCAGCTGCGCCTTGTCGAGTTCGCCGAACTTCTGCGGCACGCCGATGAGCGCGCCGCCGAACACCTCCTGCAGCATCGGCGAGGCCATGCCGATCACGCCGATGCCCGCGCTCACGTTCATGCACAGTACCACCCAGACCAGCCAGAACTGCGGAATGCCCCAGACGCGCTTCACGTGCACGTGGCGCTGCGTGATCATGGTGTTGGCGCTGGGCGGCGGCGGGGTCCAGCCGGCCGGCTTCCAGCCCGTGGCGGGCACGCGGTAGCCCAGGGCGCCGGCCATCATGAAGACGAAGTACAGGAGCGCCATGACCACGAAGGTCTGCATCACGCCCACGTCGGTGGGAGTGGAAAACCGCTTCATCAGGTCCACCGCGAGGGGCGAGCCGATCATCGCGCCGCCGCCGAAGCCCATGATGGCCATGCCGGTCGCCATGCCCCGCCGGTCGGGAAACCATTTGATGAGCGTGGACACCGGCGAGATGTAGCCCAGCCCCAGGCCGATCCCGCCGATGACGCCCGAGCCGAGGATCATCAGCCAGAACTGGTGCAGGTGGATGCCCAGCGCCGACAGCAGCATGCCGCCGCACCAGCACACCGCGGACACGACACCCGCCTTGCGCGGACCGGCGCGCTCCAGCCAGCCGCCCCAGATGGCGGCAGAGCAGCCCAGGAACACGAAAAACAGGGTGTACATCCAGCCCAGCGTGGCCACGCGCCAGTCGCAGCCGGAGGCGAACAGCTCCGCGAAGAAGCTCATGTCCTTGGGGCAGGCAGCGCCGGTGCCGGCCGTGGAGAGGGCCTTGGACAGCGGCAGCCAGAACACGGAGAACCCGTAAGCCATGCCGATGCAAAGGTGGATCGCCAAGGCCGCCGGAGGAACGAGCCACCGGTTGAAGCCGGGACCGGCAATGATGCGTTCCTTGTCCAGAAAACCGGGTTGTGTGGATGACATGCCACTCCTCTCTGCTGTGCTCTTTTTCGACGTCCGCGCGCCACCCTGGCACGGGTTCTCGATCCAGTGTCAGCGCATTGCTTGAGCTACGTCAAGACACATTGCACACAACGCGACATGTTTTTCCGCGCTGTCAGGAAGCAGAAAGGACAGCAGTGCAGGCGAAGCCGCCGGTCGTCCGGCCGCGGCCGCCTCAGGTGGTCTTGCTGATGGAGATGGTGGGGAATTTCGACGAGAAGTCCTTGGCCTGCTGCGCCACCTTGACCGCCACGTCGCGCGCCATCTTCTTGTAGATGCGGGCCACCTCGCCATCGGGGTCGGCCACCACGGTGGGGGTGCCGGTGTCGGCCTGCAGGCGGATCTGCATGTCCAGCGGCAGCGCGCCCAGGTAGGCCATGCCGTATTCCGCCGCCATGCGCTGGCCGCCGCCCTCGCCGAAGATGTGCTCGGCGTGGCCGCACTGGCTGCACACGTGCACCGCCATGTTCTCGACGATCCCGAGGATGGGCACGCCCACCTTCTCGAACATCTTGATACCCTTCTTGGCATCCAGCAATGCGATGTCCTGCGGCGTGGTGACGATCACCGCGCCGGTAATGGGCACGCGCTGGCTCAGCGTGAGCTGGATGTCGCCGGTGCCGGGCGGCATGTCCACGATGAGGTAGTCCAGGTCCTTCCAGTGGGTTTGCCGCAGCAGCTGCTCCAGCGCCTGGGTGGCCATGGGGCCACGCCAGATCATGGCCTGGTCGGCATCGATCAGGAACCCGATCGACATCACCTGCACGCCGTGATTGCGCATCGGCTCCATGGTCTTGCCGTCGGCGCTTTCGGGCTTGCCCTCGATGCCGAGCATCATGGGCTGGCTGGGGCCGTAGATGTCGGCATCCAGCACGCCGACGCTGGCGCCCTCGGCCGCGAGCGCCAGGGCCAGGTTGGCGGCGGTGGTGCTCTTGCCCACGCCGCCCTTGCCGGAGGCCACGGCGATGATGTTCTTGACCTGCGGCAGCAACTGCACGCCGCGCTGCACCGCATGCGCGACGACTTGGCTGGTGATGCGCACCGCCACCTGCTCCACGCCAGCGACGGCCTGGGCCGCGGCGGTCAACTGGCGTTCCAGTTCGGGCACCAGGCTCTTGGCCGGGTAGCCCAGCTCGACGTCGAACGCCACGTCGCCACCGGCGATGCGCACGTTGCGCACCGCCCGCGCACTGACGAAATCCTTGCCGGTGTGCGGATCGCTTACGCTCGCGAGCGCCGCCAACAGCGCCTGTTCTGTGACTGCCATGCCAATAACTCCTTGAGGGGCCGGTAGTCTATTCCCTGATCTCCCAACCCCGCAGGGCCGAGGACAATGCACCGTTGCCGCGCTCGCCCACGCCTGCCCACCCGTTCAGTACAAGGATTCCCGTGAAATTCAAGATGGCCCCCAACTCCCTGTTCGCGATCCTGCTGCGTTCGCCCTGGTGGATCAGTTGGTCGGTGGCCGGTCTGATCGCGCTGGTGTGCGGCGCCCTGCTGCCCTCGCACATCGCCCCGTACGCCGCGGTGGGCGCCCTGCCGATCTTCGGCGTGGGCTGCCTGGCCGCCTGGCGCCAATGGCGCGCGCCCAGCAGCGCGCGGGTGCAGGCCGTGCTGGGGCAGGCGGCGGAGATGCCCTGGCGCACCTTTGCGGACGCGCTGGAGCGCGCCTGGCAGGCCGAGGGCTACGCGGTGCGCCGCCTCACCGGCCTGCAGGCCGATTTCCGCCTGGAGAAAGCGGGCCAGACGGCCCTGGTGAGCGCACGCCGCTGGAAGGCCGCCACCCATGGCATCGAGCCGCTGCGCGACCTGCAGGCGGCCGCCCGGGCGCAGGACGTGCCGGCCAGCACCTACATCGCGATGCAGGGCACAGTGAGCGATAACGCCCGCGGCTATGCCCGCGAGCACGGCATCACGCTGATGGAGGGGGAGGCCCTGGCCGCCCTGCTGCTGAAGGCGCCCCGCACCGCAACCGCCCGGTGATCCGACGCCGGGTACGACCACCGATCCGCCGAGGCCCGCCATGCCCCCTTCCGCCGCAGCCCCCGCCGCCAAACCCGTCTCGCCCCGCCCCATCGGCCTGGTGCTGACCGGCGGCGGGGCCCGCGCGGCCTACCAGGTGGGCGTGCTGGAGGCGATCTCCGACCTGCGCATGGCGTGCGGCGCGGGGCGCGAACCCAACCCGTTTCCGATCATCACCGGCACCTCGGCCGGCGCCATCAACGCGGCCGCCCTCGCCTGCGGGGCGGACCAGTTCGACCGGGCCGTGCGCCGCATCGCCCGCGTGTGGCGCAATTTCCACGCGCAACAGGTGTACCGGGCCGACTCGCTGAGCGTGATGCGCAGCGGCGCGGGCTGGCTCACCCTGATGTCGCTGGGCTGGCTGCTGGCGCGCTGGCGGCGCATGCGGCCGCGCTCGCTGCTGGACAACTCGCCGCTCACCGGCCTACTCACGCAACTGGTGCCGCTGGTGCGGCTGCCCCGGCTGATCCGCCAGGGGCACCTGCAGGCGCTGGCCATCACCGCCTCCAGTTACAGCTCGGGCGAGCACGTGACCTTCTTCGAGGCCACGCAGGCGCAGCAGCCCTGGGTGCGCTCGCAGCGCAAGGCCACGCGCGACCGCATCACGCACGACCACCTGCTGGCGTCGTCGGCCATTCCGTTCGTCTTTCCCGCCACGGCGCTGGGCATCGACGGCCACACCGAATACTTCGGTGACGGATCGATGCGTCAGTCCGCCCCGATCGCGCCGGCCATCCATCTGGGCGCCGAACGCATCCTGGTGGTGGGCGCGGGCCGCATGCACGAACCGGCGGGCGAGGCGCTGCACAGCGATGCGCCGGCCTACCCGTCACTCGCGCAGATCGCCGGGCACACGCTGTCCAACATCTTCCTGGACGCCCTGTCGGTGGATGTGGAGCGCGCCCAGCGCATCAACCAGACGCTGTCCCTCATCCCGCCCGAAGTGCGCGCGCACAGCCCCTTGCGCCCGCTGGAACTGCTGGTGATCGCGCCTTCGCAGCGCCTGGATGCGGTGGCCGCCCGCTACGTGGGCGAGCTGCCCCGCCCCATCCGCACGCTGCTGGGAGGCCTGGGCGTGACCTCCAACATGCAGGACGTGCGCGGCGCCGCGCTGGCCAGCTACCTGCTGTTCGAGGCCGGCTACACGCGCGAACTCATGGCCCTCGGCCGCGCGGACGCCCTGGCGCGCCGCAGCGAGATCTGCCGCTTCTTCGGCTGGGCCGACGCGGGCAACGCGGTGCGGGCGCCTGCCGTTTGAGCCCGCACACCCGGCCCGGAGTCACCCCTCCTGTCGGAGCCAACCGATGCCCTTCGCGCCCCGCCCCCACTTCCCATCGGCCATCGCCCGCACGGCCCGCACCGGCCTGGCGGCGGCCGCGATCGCCGCGCTGACCGCCGGCTGCACGCATCCACCGGCCGGCCCGAAGGCGGCGGCTGTCGCCCCCGCCGCGGCGCCGCCGGCCACGGCCGAAGCCCCACCCGCCCCCACTCCATGCCCCACAGGCCTGCCCGCCGCTACGCGCTGCCTGAGCGGGCAGGACTCGGCCGGCGCCCACTACCTGATCGCCATCCCCGCGGACTGGAACGGCACGCTGGTGTTGCACGCCCACGGCGGCCCCACGCTCGGCGCGCCACGCCTGTCGCGCACGGTGGAAGACCTGGAGCGCTGGGCCATAGTGCCGCGCGCCGGCTACGCCTGGGCCGGCTCCACCTACCGCCAGGGCGGCGTGGCGGTACACGCCGCGGCCGAAGACACCGAGCGGCTGCGGCGCATCTTCGTGCAGCACGTGGCCGCGCCGCGCATGACGCTGCTGCACGGCCAGTCGTGGGGCGCCAGTGTGGCCGCCGTAGGCGCATCGCTCTTCACCGACGATGGCCACGGCAAACGCCCCTACGACGGCGTGCTGCTCACCAGCGGCGTGCTGGCCGGCGGCAGCCGGGCGTACGACTTCCGGCTCGACCTGCGGGTGATCTACCAGGTGCTGTGCGCCAACCACCCGCTGCCCGCCGAACCCCAGTACCCGCTGTGGATGGGCCTGCTGCCCGATGCCACGCTGAAACCCGCCGACCTGAAACGCCGCGTGGACGGCTGCCTGGGCCTGGAACGGCCCGCGGCGCAGCGCACGGCCGCGCAGCAGTCGCGCGTGCAGACCATCGTGCAGACCGTGCGCATCCGCGAAAGCGCCATCCACGGCCACCTGAACTGGGCCACCTGGCACTTCCAGGACATCGTGCAGCGGCGCACCGGCGGCGCCAACCCCTTCGGCAACCGGGGCGCGGTGTACACCGGCTCGAGCGACGATGCCGCGCTCAACCGCAGCGTGCAGCGCTACCGCGCCGATCCGCAGGCCGTGGCCACCTTCGCGCGCGACACCGACCCCGACGGGCGCATCCCGGTGCCGGTGCTGACCGTGCACGGCGTGGACGATCCCACCGCCTTCGTCGAGATGGAGGACAGCTTTCGCCGCACGATGGAGCGCGCCGGCACGGCCGGCCACCTGGTGCAGACCTTCACGGCCGACAAATCCCACAGCTACCTGACCGATGCCGCCTATCCCACGCTGCTGGCGGCGCTCGGCCAGTGGGTGCGCGGCGGCCCGGCCCCCACGCCGGCAGGCATCGCCGCGCAATGCCCGGGCGTGCAGGCGACGTTCGGCGGCGAGTGCCGGTTCCTGCCCGGGTACCGGCCGCAGCCGCTGGAGCCCCGGGTGACGCCGCGCGAGCGGCCATGAGGCCCCTGCGGGCAGCCCCGGCCGCGCGGGCCGGGGCGAGCGCCTAAAATCCGCGGCTTGTCCGCGTTTTTCGCGGCCCACCCCGAACGCCCGCACCCGATGACCGCACGCAAGATCTTCGTCACCACCGCCCTGCCGTATGCCAACGGCAACTTCCACATCGGCCACATCATGGAATACATCCAGGCCGACATCTGGGTGCGGTATCAAAGAATGCAGGGCGCCCAGGTGAACTTCGTGGGCGCGGACGATGCCCACGGCGCGCCGATCATGATCGCGGCCGAGAAGGCCGGCAAGACGCCCCAGCAGTTCGTGGCCGACATCGCCGCCGGCCGCAAGCCCTACCTGGACGGTTTTCACATCGCGTTCGACAACTGGCACAACACCGACGCGCCCGAGAACCACGCGCTCGCCCAGCAGATCTACCGCGACCTCAAGGCCAACGGCCTCATCGAGACGCGCACCATCGAGCAGTTCTTCGACCCCGAGAAGAACATGTTCCTGCCCGACCGCTTCATCAAGGGCGAATGCCCCCGGTGCCACGCCAAGGACCAGTACGGCGACAACTGCGAGAACTGCGGCGCCGTCTATGCACCCACCGACCTCATCCAGCCCTTCTCGGCGCTGTCGGGCGCCAAGCCGGTGCTGAAGAGCTCGGAGCATTTCTTCTTCAAGCTCTCCGACCCACGCTGCGTCGATTTTTTGCAGGAATGGACGCAGAACGGCGTGCACGTGCAGCCCGAGGTGGCCAACAAGGTCAAGGAATGGTTCACCGTGCGCACCAACCCGGACGGCAGCACCAGCGAGGGCCTGGGCGACTGGGACATCAGCCGCGACGCGCCCTACTTCGGCATCGAGATCCCCGATGCGCCGGGCAAGTACTTCTACGTGTGGCTCGATGCACCCGTGGGCTACCTCGCCTCGCTCAAGAACCTGCTGGAAAAGCGCGGCGAAGACTACGAGGCCTACATGGCCGACCCGCTGCTTGAGCAGTACCACTTCATCGGCAAGGACATCGTCACCTTCCACACCCTGTTCTGGCCCGCCATGCTGAAGTTCAGCGGCCGCAAGACGCCCGACAAGATCTGCGTGCACGGCTTTCTCACCGTGAACAACGGCGAGAAGATGAGCAAGAGCCGCGGCACGGGCCTGGACCCGCTCAAGTACCTGGGCCTGTCGATGAACCCCGAATGGCTGCGCTACTACATCGCCGCCAAGCTCAATGGCCGCAACGAGGACATCGACTTCAACCCCGAAGATTTCATGGCCCGGGTCAACAGCGACCTGATCGGCAAGTTCGTCAACATCGCCTCGCGCGCGGCCGGCTTCATCGCCAAGCGTTTCGGCGGCCAGCTGGGCGCCATGAGCGGCGACGGCCAGGCCCTGCTCGCCACGCTGGCGGGCCAGGGCGGCACCATCGCCGAGGCCCTCGAAAAGCGCGACACCGCCCGCGCCCTGCGCGAGGTGATGCTGCTGGCCGACCGCGTGAACGAGTACGTGGACGCCAACAAGCCCTGGGAACTGGCCAAGCAGGATGGCATGGACGCGCGCCTGCAGGACGTGTGCACAACCTGCATCGAGGCCTTCCGCGTGCTCGCCATCTACCTCAAGCCCGTGCTGCCCGCCCTGGCCGCGCAGGTCGAAGCCTTCCTGAACGTCGCGCCGCTCGCCTTTGCCGATGCGCAGACGCTGCTGGGCGCCGGCCACACCATCGGCACCTACCAGCATCTGATGCAGCGCGTGGACGTGAAGCAGCTCGACGCCCTGTTCGAGCCGCCCGCGGCGCCTGAGCCCGAAAAGACCGTGCCCGGCGGCGAGGAGATCGCGCCCGCCATCACCATCGACGACTTCGCCAAGATCGACCTGCGCATCGCGCAGATCGTGAACTGCGAGCCGGTCGAAGGCTCGACCAAGCTGCTGCGCCTGACGCTCGACGTGGGCGAAGGCCGCCACCGGAATGTGTTCAGCGGCATCGCCAGCGCATACCAGCCCGCCGACCTGATCGGCAAGCTCACCGTGATGGTGGCCAACCTCGCCCCGCGCAAGATGAAGTTCGGCATCAGCGAGGGGATGGTGCTGGCCGCCAGCCATGGCGATGAGAAGGCCCACCCCGGCATCCACGTGCTGGAACCCTGGCCTGGCGCCACACCGGGTATGCGCGTTCGCTGAGCGGGCCCAGGCAATACGAAAGTCAGGCGGGCCGAAACCACCTGCAACCCATGCATGGGCTGGCGAAGCGGGTGGCGAAGACTGCTTCAATTTGCTATCAAAAACAGAGCGCGACAGGCAATAAAAGCGCCGGCATGCCGGCGCTTTTGCGCATGCTCACCTGAAAATGCGCCTCTGAGTTGCTGAAATCAAACCATCCCAAAGACAGCCATGACGATTTATAAATTGCTGTACTTTTCTATATCGGGTTTGATTTTTCTCGTGGCATGCGCGCCCCATTTTGGAAAATTCAGGACTGGAAAATCGCTTTTTTCAATGCTGGTGAAAATGTGGAAAGAAGGCATTCCAGGGTCACGCCTGATGATGATCACCTTCATCAACCTGATGATCTCTTCGATATCGTTTATTTTCTAAATTGGATTGGAAAATAAATACCAGTCATCGACAAACGTTTGAGATGTCAGCGTTCACCACCCACACGCCACGAATGGCGGCATGCTGGACAAATTGGTGCGATCCGACCGGCTCAATGCCCCACGTACCGCCCCGGCCGGTGGCTGATCCATAAAAACCCGCTCATCACCACCACCGCCAGCACCGAGTACGCCACGCGCTCGATCGGCACGATCACCAGCGCCAGCAGCACCACGGTGCAGTCGATCGCCATCTGCACCTTGCCCGCGCGCACCCCGTAGCGCTGCTGCAGGTACAGCGAGACGATGGTGGCGCCGCCCAGGCTGGATTTGTGGCGCGCGAGGAACAGGCAGCCCGTGCCCAGCAGCAGCCCGCCCAGCACGGCGGCGAACAGCGGGTTCAGGTAGTCCACGTGCATGACGTGGGGAAACAGCTCCGTCAGCACCGACAGCAGCGCCACCGACAGGAACGTCTTGACGGTGAACTCCCGCCCCATGCGCGTCCAGGCGAACCAGTAGAACGGCAGGTTGATGGCAAAGAACAGCTTGCCGAACGAGATGTCGGTCACGTAGTGCAGCAAGAAGGCGATGCCCGCCGTGCTGCCGATGAGCAGCCCCGCCTGGCCGAACAGCATGAGCGCCATGGCCACGAACAGCGTGCCGGCGAAGAGCGCCTGCACGTCTTCGTAATGCCCGTGGCGCAGCGACCCCATGGGGTACAGCGGCGCGGAAGGCGGCGGCGCGGCCTCGGCCGGGGGCGCAGGGGGTGGCAAGGGGGCTTCGGGCATGGCGGGGCGGATGGTTGTCACAGGCTACTCCAACACCGGCAGGCCATGCAAACAACGCGCCAGCCCGCGCTGGCGGTGGTGCCGGCGCCGGGCTATCGCCCCTCGCGGATCTCCAGCGCGCTGCCGCTGCGCAGCACCCGGCCCTGGCCGTCGAAGTACACGGTGAAGATCATGGGCTGGTTACCGCCGTCGTTCCAGCGCCAGTCCCAGGCGGTTTCGCCCTTGCGCTCGTAGGTCATGGCCTTCATGGGCTTGCCCAGGCGCCGGCGCACGTCGTCCATGGCCATGCCGGGCACGATCTGCTCGAAGTTGTGCGGCGCCAGCACCTGGCGCAGCGCGCTCATGCGGCCGTCGGGGCCGATGGTGATCATGTAGTTCTGGTGGCCGGCCGGCTGGCGGTTGTATTCGAGGGTGCGGGCACCGCCGGGCTCGTCCCACACGCGCTCGGGCTCGCCGAAGCGCGAGCGCACGTCGGCCTCGGTGGAACTGCCCTCCTCCAGTTCGCTGATGCGTTGCGGATCGCAGCCGGCGAGCAGGGCCGCCAGGACGCCGAGCGCGCAGGCCAGGCCGGTGGCGCGCAGCGCCCGGGCCGCCGGGGCGCTCCATCGGGGGGTGTTCATCGGGGGTCCTTTCCGGGGCAGTGTCGGGGTCCGCACTGTAGCGCGCCGAGGCGGCGGCGCCCCGGCCAAGGGCGGCGCCCGCTAAAATCGCCGCCTCCCTACAGTGACTGCACCACCGCCATGTCCTTCTTCCGCCGCCCCGACTACCAGTCCGACACCACCCAGTTCATCAACCAGCTCAAGACCGAGAAGCCCGAACTGGACGCGCAGCAGCAGGCCGGCCGTGCGCTGCTGTGGGACAAGCGCGTGGACCGCAGCCTCTGGGGCGAGTACGACGAAGCCAGCGTGCCGCAAAAGCCCTACGTCTACCAGACCCAGGGCTGAATCTCAGGCATCAAAATGCCATCCAGCGCAATAGCAACTAACGCTGGTAGCTATATTTTTAATAGCAAGCGATGAGCACCGCCGCGGACAGGGCCTCCGCCCCCGCCCTGCCCGCTGGGGGTGCCGAGGGCGCCTCCCCCCAGGTCGTGGATGCGGTGGCGCTGGCGCGCCTGTATGGCGAGCCGCTGTTCGCGCTGCCGACCGACCTGTACATCCCGCCCGATGCGCTGGAGGTGTTCCTCGAAGCGTTCGAGGGGCCGCTCGATCTGCTGCTGTATCTCATCCGCAAGCAGAACTTCAACATCCTCGACATCCCCATGGTGGGCGTCACGCGCCAGTACCTGGTGTACGTGGACGAGATCCGCAGCCGCAACCTGGAGCTGGCGGCCGAATACCTGCTGATGGCGGCCATGCTCATCGAGATCAAGTCGCGCATGCTGCTGCCGCCCAAGAAGCAGGAAGGCAGCGCCGAGCCCGAGGACCCGCGCGCCGAACTCGTGCGCCGCCTGCTCGAATACGAGCAGATCAAGCTGGCCGCGGCCGGCCTGTCGCGCATGCCGCAGTACGGACGCGATTTCCTGCGGGCGCAGGTGCACATCGAGCAGAGCCTGCAGCCGCGCTTTCCCGACGTGCACGTGGCCGACCTGCAGGAGGCCTGGCGCGACATCCTGCGGCGCGCCAAGCTGGTGCAGCACCACCGCATCACGCGCGAGGAGCTGAGCGTGCGCGAATACATGAGCGCCGTGCTGAAAGCCCTGCAGGGCCGGCGCTTCGTGGAGTTCGAGGAACTGTTCGAGCCCGAAAAAGGCAGCACCGTGCTGGTGGTGACCTTCATCGCGCTGCTGGAACTGGCCAAGGAAACCCTGATCGAGATCACCCAGGCCGAGGCGTTCGCGCCCATCTACGTGCGGCTGGCCTACACGCCGGTCTGAGCCGACGCCCTTCACCGCCACGGCCGGGCGCCCCGGCCCGAACGCCCCACACGTCCATACGCCCACACGAACCACCATGCCATCCCACGATTTCGACGTTCTCATCATCGGCAGCGGGCTGGCCGGGCTGTCGGCCGCGCTGCACCTGGCACCCACGCACCGCGTGGCGGTCATCACCAAGCGCGCGCTGCAGGACGGGGCCAGCGCCTGGGCGCAGGGCGGCATCGCCGCCGTGCTGGCCGAGGGCGACACCTACGAGGCCCACGTGCAGGACACCCTGGTGGCGGGCGCGGGGCTGTGCGACCTGGCCGCCACGCGCTTCGTGGTGGAGAACGCGCCCGAGGCCATCCACTGGCTGCAGGGCCTGGGCGTGCCGTTCTCGCAGGAGGACGGCGCCCTGCACCTCACGCGCGAGGGCGGCCACGGCGCTCGCCGCATCGTGCACGCCACCGATGCCACCGGCGCCGCCGTGCAGCGCACCCTGATCGACACCGTGCGCGCCACGCCCGGCATCACGCTGTTCGAGCAGCACACGCTGGTGGACCTCATCACCCCGCACAAGCTGCGCCGCGGCGGGCCGCAGCGCTGCCTGGGGCTGTATGCGCTGGATGAAGGCACCGACGAGGTCGTCACCTTCCGCGCGCCGCAGACCATCCTGGCCACGGGCGGCGCGGGCAAGGTGTACCTGTACACCACCAACCCCGACACGGCCACGGGCGACGGCATCGCCGCGGCCTGGCGCGCGGGCTGCCGCGTGTCCAACCTGGAGTTCATCCAGTTCCACCCCACCTGCCTGTACCACCCGCACGCCAAGTCGTTCCTCATTACCGAGGCGGTGCGCGGCGAGGGCGGGCGGCTCTTGCTGCCCGCATCGGCCGGCGGCACGCGCTTCATGCCGCAGCACGACCCGCGCGCCGAACTGGCCCCGCGCGACGTGGTGGCCCGCGCCATCGACTACGAGATGAAGCGCCACGGCCTGGACTGCGTGCACCTGGACATTTCGCACCAGAGCCCGGCGTTCATCCAGGAGCACTTTCCCAACATCCTCGCGCGCTGCGCCGAGCTGGGGCTGGACATCACGAAGGAACCCATCCCCGTGGTGCCCGCCGCACACTACACCTGCGGCGGCGTGCTCACCGACCTGGCCGGCCGCACCGACCTGCCCGGCCTGTTCGCCATCGGCGAGACGGCCTGCACCGGCCTGCACGGCGCCAACCGGCTGGCCAGCAACTCGCTGGTGGAGTGCATGGTCTTCGCGCGCGCGGCCGCCCAGGCGATCGCCGCCGCCAGCGCGGAAGCCGTGCCGGACGTGCCGCCGTGGGACGACAGCCGCGTGACCGATGCCGACGAGTGCGTGGTCATCTCCCACAACTGGGACGAGCTGCGCCGCTTCATGTGGGACTACGTGGGCATCGTGCGCACCAACAAGCGCCTGGAGCGCGCGGCGCACCGCATCACGCTGCTGCAGGCCGAGATCGAGGAGTTCTACGCGCACTTCCACGTCACGCGCGACCTGCTGGAGCTGCGCAACCTGGTGCAGGTGGCCGAACTCATCGTGCGCTCGGCCCAGATGCGCCGCGAGAGTCGGGGCCTGCACTACAGCCGCGACTACCCCGAGCGGGCCGCCCCGGCCGCGCCCACCATCCTGGTCCCGCCGGTCCGCTGACCGCCCCACCGCCCCACCGCCCCACCGCAAGCTCTAACCGTTTTCTTCGCCCCTCCCGCCATGCAACGCACCCTGCTGAAATCCAAGATCCACCGCGCCACCGCCACGCACTGCGAGCTGCACTACGAAGGCTCCTGCGCGATCGACGAAGACCTGCTCGACGCCGCGAACATCGTGGAGAACGAGCAGGTGCACATCTGGAACATCGACAACGGCGAGCGCTTCGTCACCTATGCCATCAAGGGCCAGCGCGGCAGCGGCATGGTGTCGGTCAACGGCTCGGCGGCGCGCCGCGCTGCCGTGGGCGACCTGCTCATCATTGCCGCCTTCGCCCAGGTCGAGGAGGCCGAGGTGGCCGCGCACCGGCCGCAGCTGGTGTTCGTGGACGCCGCCAACCGCCAGGTGGAACTGCGCCACCACGTGCCCACGCAGGCCCTGTGAAAGGCCACCCACGATGAACCAGGACACCCTCGTCGCCCGCAGCCTAGCCAGCGTCTGGCACCCGTGCACGCAGATGAAGCGCCACGAGGCCGACCCGCCCGTGGCCATCGCCAGCGCCCGCGGCCCGTGGCTGCACGGCACCGATGGCCGGCGCTACCTGGACGGCATCAGCTCTTGGTGGGTCAACCTCTTCGGCCACAGCCACCCGCACATCCAGGCCGCGCTGGCCGACCAGCTCGCGCGGCTGGACCACGTGATGCTCGCGGGCTTCACGCACGCCCCCGTGGTGGAGCTGTCCGAGCGGCTGGGCGCGCTCACCGGGCTGGGCCACGCCTTCTACGGCAGCGACGGCGCCGCGGCCACCGAGATCGCCCTCAAAATGAGCGCGCACTGCTGGCGCAACGCCGGGCGGCCGGGCAAGAGCCGCTTCGTGGGCCTGGCCGGCGGCTACCACGGCGAGACCGTGGGCGCGCTGGCCGTGACCGACATCGCCCTGTTCCGCGAGGCCTACGCCCCGCTGGTGCGCCTGGCGGCCACCGTGCCCAGCCCCGATGCGCGCGGCGCGCAGCCCGGCGAGAGCGCGCTGGATGCGGCCCGGCGCGCCGCCCAGGCGCTGGAGGTCTGGCTGGCCGAGCACCACGAGAGCACCGCCGCGCTGATCGTCGAGCCCCTGGTGCAGTGCGCCGCCGGCATGGCCATGCACGATGCCGAATACCTGCGCCAGGCGCGCGCGCTGTGCGACCGCTACGGCGTGCACCTGGTGGTGGACGAGATCGCCACTGGCTTCGGCCGCACCGGCACGATGTTCGCGCACCAGCAGGCCGGCATCCGGCCCGATTTCATCTGCCTGTCCAAGGGCCTCACGGGCGGCACGCTGCCGCTGTCGGCCGTGCTCACCACCGAGGCCGTGTACGCCGCGTTCTACGACGACGACGTGGCCCGCGGCTTCCTGCATTCGCACTCCTACACCGGCAACCCGCTGGCCTGCCGCGCGGCGCTGGCCACGCTGGAGTTGTTCGACCAGCTCGACCCGCTCGCGGCCAATGCGGCGCTGGCCGGGCGCATCGACGCCGCCTGCGCGCCCATCACGCAGCACCCGCGCGTTCGCCATGCGCGCCGGCTGGGCATGGTGTGGGCATGGGACGTGGAGACCTCCCTGCCCGATTTTTCCCGCCGCTACCACCGCCACGCCATGGCGCGCGGGCTGGTGCTGCGCCCCATCGGCAAAACGCTCTACGCCATGCCGCCCTACGTGCTCGACGACGAGGCCGTGCAGCACCTGGGCGATGCCGCCTTCGCCGCACTGCAGGCCACGCTGGCCGAGGAGACCGCCCCATGAACCCGACCCCGGCATTCGCCTGCTTCGTCACCGGCACCGACACCGGCGTGGGCAAGACGCTGGCCTCGGCCGGCCTGCTGCACGCGCTGGCGCGCCACCACACGCGCGTCGTGGGCATGAAGCCCATCGCCGCGGGCGCCGAATGGCACCATGGCCAGCTCGCCAACGAAGACGCCCTCGCCCTGCGCGCCGCCTCCACCATCGCGGTGCCCCCGGCGCTGGACAACCCCGTGCTGCTGCCCGACCCGCTCTCGCCCCACATCGCCGCCGAGCGCGCGGGCACGCGCATCGACATCGCGCACATCGTGCGTAGCTACGAAGCGCTGGCGGCGCAGGCCGATGCGGTCGTCGTCGAAGGCGCGGGCGGTTTCCACGTGCCGCTGTCGGACACCGAGACCGGCGCCGACCTCGCCCAGGCCCTGGGCCTGCCCGTGGTGCTGGTGGTGGGCCTGCGGCTGGGCTGCCTGAGCCACGCCGCGCTCACGGCCGATGCCGTGCGCGCGCGCGGCCTGCCGCTGGCTGGCTGGATCGCCAGCCGCATCGACCCGCACATGCGGGCGCCGCAAGAAAACCTCGACTGGCTCGCGCAGCGCCTGGGCGCCCCGCTGCTGGCCGACATTCCCTACCAGGCCGTGCCGGACGCCCGTGCGCTGCCCTTCGACCTTCCCGCCGCATGGACGACCCGATGAGCCCCCGCCCCGACGCCGCCTCCTGGATCGACGAGTTTCCGGCACGCATCGCCGCGCTCGACGCCGCCCACCTGCGCCGCCGGCGCCGCGCCGTGGTGCCGGCCGGCGGCGCGCACCTGCTGGTCGATGGTGCGCCCATGCTGGCCTTTTGCAGCAACGATTACCTGGGGCTGGCCGGCCACCCCACGCTGGCCGAGGCTGCCTGCGCGGGCGCGCGCGAGTTCGGCGTGGGCTCGGGCGGCTCGCCGCTGGTGAGCGGCCACAGCGCGGCCAACGCGGCGCTGGAGGCCGACCTCGCCCGCTTCGTGGGCCTGCCGCGCGCGCTGTACTTCTACGCGGGCTACGCCACCAACGCCGGCATCGTGCCCGCGCTCGTGGGCGAGGGCGATGCGCTGTTTTCCGATGCGCTCAACCACGCCTGCCTGATCGACGGCGCCCGCCTGTCGCGCGCCCGCATCCACCGCTACCCGCATGCCGACCTGGCCGCGCTGGAGGCCGCGCTGGCCAGCAGCCCCGCGCGCCGCAAGCTGGTCATCACCGATGCCGTGTTCAGCATGGATGGCGACGTGGCCGACATTCCCGCGCTGCTGGCGCTGTGCGAGCGCCACGACGCGCTGCTGCTGCTGGACGACGCGCACGGCTTCGGCGTGCTCGGGCCGCAGGGGCGCGGCGCGCTGGCCGAGGCGGGCCTGGTCGGCGCGCAGGCCTCGCGGCGCGTGCTGTACATGGCCACGCTGGGCAAGGCCGCGGGCGTGGCCGGTGCCTTCGTCGCGGGCGACGACGCCTTGATCGAATGGCTGCTGCAAAAGACGCGCAGCTACATCTTCGCCACCGCCGCGCCGCCGCTGCTGGCGCGCGCGCTGCAGGCCAGCCTGGCGCTCATCGAGGCGGAGGATTCGCGCCGCGAGCACCTCGCGCGCCTCGTCCAGCGCCTGCGGGACGGCCTCGCGCCGCGGCTGCAGGGCACGCACTGGCAGCTGGGGGATTCGCGCACCGCCGTGCAGGCCGTGGTGATCGGCGCCAACGACGAAGCCCTGGCCGCCATGGAAGGCCTGCGCCAGCGCGGCCTGTGGGTGCCCGCCATCCGCCCGCCCACCGTGCCCGAGGGCACGGCGCGCCTGCGCATCGCCCTGTCGGCCGCGCACACCGAGGCCGACGTGGACCGCTTGCTGCAGGCGCTGGCCGAGCTGGCGCCCGCCGCCGTGGAGGCCCTGGCATGACCTACAGCGTCAAGGAAATCTTCTACACCCTGCAGGGCGAGGGCGGCCAGGCCGGTACGCCCGCCGTGTTCTGCCGCTTCGCGGGCTGCAACCTCTGGAGCGGCCGCGAGGAAGACCGCGCCAGCGCCGTCTGCCGCTTCTGCGACACCGACTTCGTGGGCACCGACGGCACCCTGGGCGGCAAGTTCGCCACCGCAGACGCGCTGGCCGAGGTGATCGCCGCGCAGTGGCCCGCGCACGATGCCGCGCACCGCCTGGTCGTGCTGACGGGCGGCGAGCCGCTGCTGCAGGTGGACCCGGCCTTCATCGACGCCCTGCACGCGCGGCGCTTTCGCATCGCCGTGGAGAGCAATGGCACCGTGGCCGCGCCGCCCGGCATCGACTGGCTGTGCATCAGCCCCAAGGCCGGCGCGCCCTGGGTGCAGCGCAGCGGGCAGGAACTCAAGCTGGTGTGGCCCCAGCCCGGCTTCGACCTCGCCGCGCTGGAGTCGCAGACGCAGTTCACGCACCGCTTCCTGCAGCCCATGGACGGCCCGGAGCAGGCCGCCAACACCGGGCGCTGCATCGCCGCCTGCCTGGAGCGCCCCGCGTGGCGCCTGAGCCTGCAGACCCACAAGCTCACGGGCATCCGCTGAGCCCTGTTCCGTACCGTTTTTTTCGCCCCGTTCCCGCCCGTTCGCCGACCATGCAGTTCACCGTCCACCAGCGCTTTTTCTTCGATGCCGCGCACACCTTGCAGCGCGAGATCGAGGCCGAGGGCAGCCGCCGCATCCACGGCCACACCTACCACGCGGAGGTGGCCGTCACCGGCCCGCGCGATCCCGCCACCGGCATGGTCATCGACCTGGGCCACCTGCGCCAGCGCCTGGCCGCCGTGCGCGAGCAGCTCGACCACCACTGGCTGGACGAGGTGCCCGGCCTGGGCACGCCCACGCTGGAAAACCTGTGCCACTTCATCGCCCAGGCGCTCGATGGCATGCAGCCGCCCGCCAGCCGCGTGCGCGTGTGGCGCGAGGCGCTGGGCGACGGCTGCGTGCTGGACCTGGCGCCGCCCGGCCCGGTGCCGGGCTGAGCCCATCCGCCCCCTTCCCCTTCTTTCATCCCACCCCGCAGGAGAACCGCCATGCCCCACCTCGTCATCGAATACAGCCAGAACCTGGCCGGTCTGCCCGAAGCCCAGATGCTGGCGGAACTGAACCAGTCCCTCACCGCGAGCCCCGAGATCCAGAACGAGGCGGACCTCAAGTCCCGCTTCCTGCGCACCGACCGCTTCGAGATCGGCACCGCCCTCGCCGACCGCGCGTTCGTACATGCGCAGCTGCGCCTGCTGTCCGGCCGCTCGCCCGAGACCAAGCAGGACCTCGCCGGCCGCGTGGCCGACGTGCTGCGCCGTCTCACGCCCCGGCCCGGGGGCGTGATGGTGCAGCTCAGCGTGGAGATCGTGGACATGGACCGCGGGTCCTACGTGAAAGAGCGGCTTTGAGCCCCACAGGGCTCCAGCGCAATCAGTACTAAGGCATATTGCTACAAAATCAGCAGCAGAAGCCAGAACCAGGGGCCTTCGACCCCGCCGACTCAGGCCTGCAGCGTGGCGTCCAGCCAGCCCCGCAGGCTGTTCACGAACGCCCAGGCCCGCACCTGTGGCACCTCCTCCACGCGCAGCACGGCCTCGGTCACCCGGCCTTCGCGCAGGGCCACCGCGCGGCCCACGCCGGGCAGCAGGCCGCAGGACAGCGGGGGCGTGACCCACCGGCCGTCGGCCCGCAGCGCCGCGATGCAGCCGCGCGTGCATTCGGTGATCTCGCCGGCCTCGTTCCACAGCAGCGTGTCGAACACGCCTTCGGCCTCGGGCGTGAAGGCGTCGTAGTGCGCCCGGCGCGTGGTCTTGTGGCGCACGAATTCGCCGTGCGCGCCTTCCAGCGGGCGCGTGGCCAGTTGCAGGCGCACCGGCACGGTGGTGGGGGCCATCGCCCAGGCTTCGGCGCGCGGGTGGCCCGCCGCATCGAGCAGCAGGCGCGCGCGCCACAGCCCGGTGGGGTGGACCTGGGCCAGCGCATCCAGGCAGGCCTGAACGCGCGCCGCGTCGAAGGCATGGCCGAAGTGCGCGGCCGAGGCGGCCAGCCGCGCCACGTGGTCGGCGCGGTGGCGCAGCACGCCCTCCTCCAGCGCCAGGGTTTCCAGCAGGTCGAACGGGGCGCTGGCGCGCTGCAGGAAGGCGCTCTTGTGCTGCCACTCCCGCCACTCCGCCGCGGCCTGGGCGCCGGAGGTGATGCCGCTGCCGATGCCGCACCGCGCGTCGCGGCCGCGCAGCGTCACGGTGCGGATGGGCACGTTGAAGGTGGCGGCCACGGCGCCCTCGCCGTCCGGCCGCACGATGCCCACCGCGCCGCAGTACACGCCGCGCGGCGCGGGCTCCAGCGCGTGGATGGCCTGCATCGCTCGCACCTTGGGCGCCCCGGTGATGGATCCGCACGGGAACAGCGCGGCGAACACGTCGGCCAGCGTGGTGCCGGCGCGGGTGCGGGCCTCGACGTCGGACGTCATCTGCCACACGGCCGGCAGCGCCTCGGTGTGGAACAGCGCGGGCACGCGCACGCTGTGCGGCTCGGCGATACGCGAGAGGTCGTTGCGCAGCAGGTCCACGATCATCACGTTCTCAGCGCGCTCCTTGGGCGAGGCGCGCAGCGCGGCGGCCTGCGCGGCATCGTCCTCGGCCGTGGCGCCGCGCGGCGCCGTGCCTTTCATGGGCCGCGCCAGCAGCGAGCCCCCGCGCCAGTCGAAGAACAGCTCGGGCGAGACGGACAGGATCTGCTCCACGCCGCCGTCGATGCACGCGGCATAACCACCCGGCTGGGCGCGCTGCAGCGCGGCGAACAGCGGCAGCGCCGCCTGCGCCCCGCCCACCGGCGACACGGTGCCTCGGATCGGCGCGGTGTAGTTGACCTGGTAGAACTCGCCGGCCGCGATGGCCTGGTGAAGGTGCGCCAGGGCGGCATCGAACGCGGCGCGCTGCGGGCGGGTGTGCCAGTCCACCGTGGGCGCTCCCGCGCCGCCACCATCGCCATCGCCGGGGGAAACTGGCGGATCGGGCCAGGGTAAGGCCCGGTCGAACACGGCGAACCACGCCAGGGGCCCGTCGGCCGGGTGCGTGCGCAGCGCGGCGTCGAACGCGCCGGCCGCCTCGTAGCGCAGGTAGCCCAGGCACCAGGCCCCGGCGCGCGCCTCAGCCTCGGCCGCGTCCAGCACGGCGCGCACCTCGTGCGGCGCCTGGGCCACCAGCGTGCGGCGCGGCGCGGCGAACGCATGGCGCAGGCGCGGCCCGGCCGGGTGGCGCGGGTCGGAGAAGTCGATCCTGAAATTCACGTCAAAACAGGCCCATGCCCTAGAAAATCATGCCTAGATAGCTATTCAATTAATAGCAAATCGATGCCATGCCGGTGCGCTTCATGCCGCGCCGATGTGGGGCACCAGCGCGCCCAGGGGCTGCCCGCCCTTGAGCGCGGCGGTGAAGGCCAGCATGCGGTCGATGGGCTGGCGCGCGCGCGGGATGAGCGCCGGGTCCACGTGGATGGCGTTGGCGCCGGTTTCCAGCACGCGGGCCACGTCGGCCAGGCCGTTCATGGCCATCCAGGGGCAGTGCGCGCAGCTCTTGCAGGTGGCGCTGTTGCCGGCCGTGGGGGCCTCGTGGAAGGTCTTGCCCGGGTTGAGCGCGCGCAGCTTGTGCATCATGCCGTTGTCGGTCGCCACGATGAATTCGCGCGCATCCATCTCGCGCGCGGCCTTCAGGATGGCGGAGGTCGAGCCCACGGCATCGGCCAGCGCCACCACGTCGGCGGGGCTCTCGGGGTGCACCAGCACCTTCGCCTGCGGGTGCGCCGCCTTCAGCGCCTGCAGCTCCTCGGCCTTGAACTCGTCGTGCACGATGCAGGCGCCGTTCCAGAACAGCATGTCCGCGCCGGTCTGCTGCTGGATGTAGGCACCCAGGTGCCGGTCGGGCGCCCACAGGATCTTGTGGCCCGCCGCCTTGAGCGCGCCTACGATCTCCAGCGCGCAGCTGGAGGTGACGAGCCAGTCGGCGCGCGCCTTCACCGCCGCGCTGGTGTTGGCGTAGACGACCACGGTGCGGTCCGGGTGCACATCGCAGAACGCGCTGAACGCACCGGTGGGGCAGCCCAGGTCCAGCGAGCAGGTGGCGTCCAGGTCGGGCATGAGCACGTTTTTCTCGGGCGACAGGATCTTGGCCGTCTCGCCCATGAAGCGCACGCCCGAGACCACCAGCGTCTGCGCGGCATGGTCGCGGCCGAAGCGCGCCATCTCCAGCGAATCGCTGACCAGCCCGCCGGTTTCCTCGGCGAGGTCCTGCAGGTCCGGGTGCACGTAGTAGTGCGACACCATGACGGCGTTCTTCTCGCGCAGCAGCCGCCGGATGCGGTCCTTGAGCGCGGCGCGTTCGGTGGGCGAGGGCTCGGCAGGCACGCGGGCCCAGGCGAACTTCGTGGAGCAGACGGCGCCGTCTTCGGGCTGCTCGTACTCCACGTCCTTGATGGCGGTGGGGGTCGTCATGGGGTGGGGTCTTTCGGCCGCGAAAGGCGCGGCGCCAAGGCAGTATTCAGGGTCTTGAAGTGGGCCGCCGGCGTGCTAGGCAATGTCCTGCATGCGCATGGAGAAATCGATGGCCTTCACGTCCTTGGTCAGCGTGCCGATGGAGATGCGGTCCACGCCGGTCTCGGCCAGAGCGCGCAGGCATTCGAGCGTCACGCCGCCGGAAATCTCCAGGATGGCGCGGCCGGCGTTCCGGCGCACGGCCTCGTGCAGCATCGGGAGCGGCATGTTGTCCAGCAGCAGCATCGTCGCGCCGGCATCCAGCGCCTCCTGCAGCTGCTCCAGCGTCTCGACCTCGATCTCCACGAAGGCCGCCTGCGCGGCCACGGCCTGCGCGGCGCGCAGCACGGCCGCCACGCCACCGGCGGCGGCGATGTGGTTTTCCTTGATGAGCACCGCGTCGTGCAGGCCGATGCGGTGGTTGGTGCCGCCGCCCGTGCGCACGGCGTATTTCTGCGCCAGCCGCAGGCCGGGCAGGGTCTTGCGCGTATCGACGATCTGCGCCCGCGTGCCGCGCACGGCCTCCACGTAGGTCGCCGTCTTGGTCGCCACGGCCGACAGCAGCTGCAGGAAGTTCAGCGCCGTGCGCTCGGCGCTCAGCAGCGCGCGGGCACGGCCCTCCACCTCCAGCACCACCTGGTCGGGCGCGCAGCGCTCGCCTTCCTGCACGTGCCACACGATGCGCGCGGCCGGGTCCAGCGCCCGCACGGCCGCCTCGGCCCAGGGGCCACCGCAGATCACCGCGCTTTCGCGGGCCAGCACGCGGGCGCGCACGCGGCGCGCCGGATCGATCAGGCCGGCAGTGAGGTCGCCGGCGCCCACGTCCTCGCGCAGCGCGCGGGCAACGTCGTCCTGGGCCAGCGATGCGATGCCGCCGTCCAGGGAAAGGGGGGATTTCGTCATGGGCGGCAAGCATAGCGGCATCGCATAGACTCGCCGCACTTTCGGCCCGGCTCTGCCCATTCCCATGACCACTGCCATCCCCAACGCCTCCGCCTCGTCCGCGACGCCCTACGGCACGCTGCCGCCCGCCTCCCCCCTGCCCGAGCGCCGGCCGGTCAGCCTGCCGCGCCTGCAGCAGATGCGCGAGGCCGGCGAAAAGATCACTATGCTGACCGCCTACGACGCCACCTTCGCCGCCATGGCGGACGCGGCGGGCGTGGAATGCATCCTGGTCGGCGACTCGCTCGGCATGGTCTGCCAGGGCCTGCCCAGCACCGTGGGCGTATCGCTGGACACCATGGCCTACCACACGGCCAGCGTGGCGCGCGGCCTGCACCGCGTGCAGGGCACGGCGTGGCTGATCGCCGATTTGCCCTTCGGCACCTACGCCGAAAGCCGCGAACAGGCCCTGCGCAGCGCCTGCACGCTGATGCAGGCCGGCGCGCACATGGTCAAGCTCGAAGGCGGCGGCTGGACGGCGCCGACGGTGGAGTTCCTGGTGCAGCGCGGCGTGCCCGTGTGCGCCCACCTGGGCCTCACGCCGCAGACGGTGCACGCCCTGGGCGGGTACCGCGTGCAGGGCAAGGGCGACCTGGCCGCGCGCACCCTGCGCCAGCAGGCGTCCGAGCTGCAGAACGCGGGCGCCACCATGGTGGTGCTGGAGATGGTGCCCGCCGCGCTGGCCCGCGAGCTCACGGCCGAGTTGCCCCACTGCCACACCATCGGCATCGGGGCCGGCAGCGGCACCGCCGGCCAGGTGCTGGTGCTGCACGACATGCTGGGCATCCACCTGGCCAAGATGCCGCGCTTCGTGCACGACTTCATGCAGGAGGCGGGCAGCGTGCGCGGCGCGATGCAGGCCTATGTGCAGGCCGTCAAGGCCGGGCGCTTTCCGGACGACGCCCTGCACGCCTGGTAGGGCGGCCCGCGCCCGGGCCGCCCCTTCGGCCCGTCCCTTCCTTTTCCTGCAGCCCTCTTTTTTCTGATCGGGATGACCCATGCTCATCGCACACACCGTGGCTGACCTGCGCCAGGCCCTCGCGGGCCGGGGCCGGCCCGCTTTCGTCCCCACCATGGGCAACCTGCACGCCGGCCACATTTCACTGGTGGAGCAGGCCCGGCCGCTGGGCGACGTGACCGTGGCCAGCATCTTCGTGAACCGCCTGCAGTTCCTGCCCCACGAGGATTTCGACAGCTACCCGCGCACCTGGGACGCCGACTGCGCCCAGCTGCGCGAGGCCGGCTGCGACGTGCTCTTCGCGCCGCGCGAGGCCGACCTGTACCCCGAGCCGCAGACCTTCAAGGTGCATCCCGACCCCGCGCTGGCCGACATCCTGGAGGGGCACTTTCGCCCCGGGTTCTTCGTCGGCGTGTGCACGGTGGTGATGAAGCTCTTCGCCTGCGTGCTGGGCGCGAGCGGCGGCACGGCCGTGTTCGGCAAGAAGGACTACCAGCAGCTCATGGTGATCCGGCAGATGGTGCGGCAGTTCGCGCTGCCGGTGGACGTGGTGGCGGGGGAAACGCGGCGCGCGGACGATGGCCTGGCCCTCAGCTCGCGCAACGGCTATCTCGGGGCGCAGGAGCGGTCGCGCGCCATGCAGCTGGCCCAGGCCCTGCGCGCGCTGGCGGACGGCTTTCTCGCGGGCGGGGGCGATGCCGGCGAGCGGGAGCGCCAGGCCCTGGAAGCGCTGCGCCGCCAGGGCTGGGCACCGGACTACCTCACCGTGCGGCGCCGCCACGACCTGCAGCCGCCCGAGGCCGGCGGCCCGGCCGGCGCGGGCACGCTGGTGGCCCTGGGCGCGGCGCGGCTGGGCAACACGCGCCTGATCGACAACCTGGAATTCTGAAGGGCGCACCGCACCGGGCGGTGCCTAGCCGCGCGGGCGAGCGGCTCGGCCTCTCCTGCACCGCCGGTAGGCTCGGGACTACGCGCGCAGGTGCCCACGCCGCACAGGGGTGCCCAGGGGTGGCCTTTAAGGTTGATCCATCGACCAACCACTCTTCAGGAGAACTTCCATGCCTGTCATCCTCTGGCTTCTCGGCGTCCCACTGTCCCTCGTGCTGCTGCTCATGCTCTTCGGCGTGCTCTGAGCATCAACCCCTGCAACGGGCAAAGAAGCCCGGTGGCAGCGCTTTCAAAGGCCCTTCAAGGCCGCGAGAGTTCCGCCACCGGGCTTCTGCCCATGAGCAGCGCCACCGCATCGCGCGGCGTTCTCTGCCCGTCCAGCAACGCCACCACCGCCTCGGTGATCGGCATGTCCACCTGCAGATGGCGCGCACGCGCCAGCACCGTCCGGGCGCTGTAGACGCCTTCGGCCACATGGCCGAGCGAATCCACCGCCTGGGCCAGCGTCAACCCCTGTGCCAGGGCCTGGCCCACACGCCGGTTGCGCGACAGGTCGCCGGTCGCGGTCAGCACCAG
This sequence comes from Acidovorax sp. BLS4, assembly GCF_032929295.1. NCBI lineage: Bacteria > Pseudomonadati > Pseudomonadota > Betaproteobacteria > Burkholderiales > Comamonadaceae > Acidovorax > Acidovorax sp. BLS4. The sequence continues at coordinate 378,069 of NZ_CP136797.1, read as the reverse complement.
GTCGCCCAGTCCTGACAATCCCATGAAGGTATCGGGCCGCGCACCCAGCGCCAGCCCCAGCCGCGTCATCTCTGCCAGGCCGCGCGTGATGAGGGCGGCTCGGGCGTTGAGCCCCAGGTCGAGCCCGTCGCACAGCCCCGTCGCGATGGCCAGCACGTTCTTCACCGCACCGCCCACCTCGACGCCGACGATGTCGTCATTGGCGTACACCCGCAGCGTGGGGCCATGGAACGCGTCCACCAGCAGATCGCGCACGGTGGCGTGCGGGCTGGCCGCCACCAGCGCCGTCGGCTGTCCACGGGCGGCCTCCTGCGCAAAGCTGGGGCCGCTCAACACTCCGCTGCGCAAGCCGGGGGCGACCTGCGCGCACACCTCGTGCCCCATCAGGCCCACGGCGCTGCCACTCGATGGGGCGGCTTCAAACCCTTTGCACAGCCAGGCCACCGGCACGTCCACGGCGCTCAGCACCTGGAGCATGCCGCGCAGCGCGGACATGGGCGTCGCGACCACGACCAGATCGGCGCTGGAGGCCAGCGACAACGGGTCGCCCGCGCTCAGCACCAGGGAAGAAGGGAGTTCGATGTCCGGCAGATACCGGGCGTTCTGCCGTGCGGCCTGCATGCCGGCCACCTGCTGCGCGTCGCGCGCCCACAGGGTCACGGCATGCGCCGATGGGTGCGCTGCCGCGCTGACGGCCATGGCCGTGCCCCAGGCCCCGGCCCCCAAGACGACGATGTTCATTCGTTCGTGTGCCCGAGGTTCACGCGGGAGGCGCAAAGGCCTCCCGGCGCTGCACGCGGCTTACTGCGTGATGATGGGCGACGGCGCTGCGGAGGCCACCTGGGCCTGCTGCTGCTCGTACATGGCCTGGAAGTTGATTTCGGCCAGGTGCACGGGCGGGAAGCCGGCGCGCGTGATGGTGTCGGCCACGTTGCCGCGCAGGTAGGGGTACACGATCTGCGGGCAGGCGATGCCCATGATCGGGCCCATCTGGTCTTCGGGAATGTTGCGGATCTCGAAGATGCCGGCTTGCTTGGCCTCGACCAGGAACACGGTCTTGTCCTTGATCTTGGTCTGCACGGTGGCGGTCACGGCCACCTCGAAAATGCCATCGGCCACCGGCGTGGCTTCCACGCCCAGCTGGATGTCCACGCTGGGCTGTTCCTGCTCCAACAGGATCGCGGGCGAGTTGGGCTGCTCCAGGGACAAGTCCTTCAGGTACACGCGCTGGATCTGGAACACGGGATTTTCTTCGGTAGCCATGGTGTCGGTCTTTCAGTCAGAACACTATTCGACAAAACAAAGCCCGCTGGGGAAAACGCTCCCCGCAGCGGGCACTTGGGGCTGCATTATGCAGCGCCGCAGAATCGGAAAAGCGGCAGTTCAGGCATCGGCCTGGGCACCGCCGAGCAGCGGCATCAGGCCGCCCCGGCCGTCGAGCGCGACCAGATCGTCGTGCCCGCCGACGTGCGTATCGCCGATGAAGATCTGGGGCACGGTGCGGCGCCCGGTGATTTCCATCATGTGGCTGCGGGCCACGGGGTCGAGGTCCACGCGGACTTCCTCGATCTCCTCCACGCCCTTGGACTTGAGGATCTGCTTGGCCCGAATGCAATAGGGGCAGACGGCGGTGGTGTACATCTTCACGGCTTGCATGGGAGGGCCTTCCTGCTCAAAAAATGGCTACACAACACACATTGCGGCCAACTCAGGCCTTTTCAACCGGCATGCTGGCGTCTTTCCACGCCTTCAGCCCGCCCGCCAGCGCCTGGGCATTGTCGTAGCCCAGCTTTTTGGCGATGCCCACGGCGCGCTGGGCCCGCGGGCCCTTGGCGCAAACCAGCACGATCGGCAGGGCCTTGTTCTTGACCACCTGGGGCAGACGCTCTTCCAGCTGGTTCAGGGGAATGTTCTTGGCGCCCCCTACGTGGCCCGCGGCGAATTCCTCGGGCTCGCACACGTCGATCACCACGCCCTTCTCGCGGTTGATGAGCTGCACGGCGCGTGCCGCCGTCAGCGAGCCGCCGGTGGCATCCTTGAGCAGCGGCACCAAAAGCATGCCGCCGGAGGCCAGCGCGATAAAGAACAAATACCAGTTGTCGATGATGAATTTCACGTCAGTCCTAGGGTTGGCAAACCGCTCAATTTTAGAATGCTGGATTTTGACCCGCCTGCTCTAGGGAAACCATGCACCAACTCGTCCTGATCCGCCACGGAGAATCCACCTGGAACCTCGAGAACCGCTTCACCGGTTGGACCGACGTCGATCTGACGCCCACGGGCGTGGAACAGGCCAAGAGCGCAGGCCGCCTGCTGAAGGCGGAGGGCTACGAATTCGACCTGGCCTACACCAGCATGCTCAAGCGCGCCACGCGCACGCTGTGGCACACGCTCGACGAGATGGACCGCACCTGGCTGCCGGTGCACCACAGCTGGCGCCTGAACGAGCGCCACTACGGCGCCCTGCAGGGCCTGAACAAGGCCGACATGGCCAAGCAATACGGCGATGCGCAGGTGCTGGTGTGGCGCCGCAGCTACGACACGCCGCCGCCCGCGCTGGAAGCCGCCGACCCTCGCAGCGAGCGGGGCGACCTGCGCTACGCCAGCCTGGCCCCCGAGCAGATCCCGCTGACGGAGTGCCTCAAGGACACCGTCGCGCGCGTGCTGCCGTTCTGGAACGAATCCATGGCGCCCGCCATCCGCGCCGGCAAGCGCATCGTGGTCGCGGCGCACGGCAACTCGATCCGCGCGTTGATCAAGTACCTGGACGGCATCTCGGACGACGACATCGTCGGCGTGAACATTCCGAACGGCATCCCCCTGGTCTATGAACTCGATGCGGACCTGAAACCCCTGCGCCACTACTACCTGGGCGACGCCGAAGCCGCCGCCAAGGCCGCGGCCGCAGTGGCATCGCAGGGCAAGGCGTAAAGTCCGTGTAAAGGCGGCCCGCACAGCGCAAAAGTCGCTTCCAGCGCGGAACTGCACTGGTGGCAATCTTTCCAAGGTGTATATTGAAGCGGCAAAGGTGTTTTTAATGGGCCACAAACTGAAAATCGCAGGTTGGGTGTCGATCGGCGTCGTTGCCGGGGCACTGACCACCGTCTCCCTGCAGACGGTGGCGCGCGGCGCGATGACGCCGCTGCCGCTCGAGGAAATCCAGCAGCTGTCCGCCGTGTTCGGTCTGGTGAAGACCGATTACGTCGAGCCGGTCGATGACAAGAAGCTCATCACCGACGCGATCTCGGGCATGGTGTCCAGCCTCGATCCGCACTCCCAGTATTTCGACAAGAAGTCCTTCAAGGAATTCCGCGAAGGCACTTCCGGCCGCTTCGTGGGCGTCGGGATCGAGATCACGCAGGAAGACGGGCTCATCAAGGTCGTCTCGCCCATCGAAGGCTCGCCGGCATTCCGTGCCGGGCTCAAGACGAACGACCTGATCACCAAGATCGACGACACCGCCGTCAAGGGCCTGGCCCTCAACGACGCGGTCAAGAGAATGCGCGGCGAGCCGAGCACCCAGGTCACGCTGACGATCTTCCGCAAGGACGAGAGCCGCACGTTCCCGGTGACGATCACGCGCGAAGAGATCAAGACGCAGTCCGTGAAGGGCAAGGTGATCGAGCCCGGTTATGGCTGGATCCGCCTGTCGCAGTTCCAGGAACGCACGGTGGACGACTTCGTTCGCAAGATCGAAGAGGTCTATCGCCAGGAGCCGAACCTCAAGGGCCTGGTGCTCGACCTGCGCAATGACCCGGGCGGCCTGCTGGACGCAGCCGTGGCCATCTCCGCCGCCTTCCTGCCCGAGAATGTCACCGTGGTGACCACCGACGGACAACTGGCGGAAAGCAAGGCCACGTTCAAGGCGGCACCGGAGTTCTACCAGCGCCGCGGCAATGGCGACCCGCTCAAGCGATTGCCCGCCGCCCTCAAGAGCGTGCCCCTGGTGGTGCTGGTCAATGAAGGCTCGGCCTCTGCCAGTGAAATCGTGGCCGGCGCCTTGCAGGACCACAAGCGCGCCACCATCATGGGCAGCCAGACGTTCGGCAAGGGGTCGGTGCAGACGGTGCGCCCCCTGGGTCCGGACACCGGCATCAAGCTGACCACCGCGCGCTACTACACCCCCAGCGGCAAGTCCATCCAGGCCAAGGGCATCGTGCCCGACGTGATGGTGGATGAAAGCGCCGAAGGCGATGTGTATGCATCGCTGCGCATGCGTGAGGCCGATCTCGAAAAGCACCTGACCAGCGGCCAGGGCGAAGAGAAGAAGGACGAAGCACGCGAGAAGGCCCGCGAGGAAGCGCGCAAGCGCCTTGAAGAAGAAGCCAAGAAGCCCATCGCCGACCGCAAGATGCCGGAGTTCGGTTCGGACAAGGACTTTCAGCTGGCGCAGGCCCTCAACCAATTGAAGGGCCAGACCGTACTCGTCAGCAAGACGCAGACTGAACGCAAGGAAGAGAAGAAGGAAAACTAAATCCCTTCTGGATTCACCGACGGCCGGGCGCCTTTCAGGCGCCCGGCCTTTTTCATGGCCTCGCTATCGCACCCGTTTCCAGCCCCCATGACAGACGATCAGCTACTGCGCTATTCGCGCCACATCATGCTCGACGAGATCGGGATCGAGGGCCAGGAGCGCATCCTGGCCGCCCACGCGCTCGTGATCGGAGCGGGTGGGCTGGGTTCACCCGCCGCCCTGTTCCTGGCCTCTGCCGGCGTGGGACGCATCTCCCTGGTGGACGACGATGTGGTGGACCTGACCAACCTGCAGCGCCAGATCGCCCATACCACGGAGCGTGTCGGAGAGCCCAAGGTGCATTCCGCCGCTCAAGCGCTGCAGGCTTTGAATCCGGGCGTGCGGTTGGACGCCATCCAGGCCCGGGCCGACAAGGAATGGCTCGATGACTGGGTGGGCCAGGCCACCGTGGTGCTCGACTGCAGCGACAACTATGCAACGCGCCATGCCGTGAACGCCGCTTGCGTGACCCACCGCAAGCCGCTGGTCACGGGCGCCGCCATCCGATTCGACGGGCAGATCACCGTCATCGACCCGCGCGATCCACTATCGCCGTGCTACGCCTGCATCTTCCCGCCGGACACCGCATTCGAAGAAACCCAGTGCGCCACCCTGGGCGTGTTCGCGCCGATGGTCGGAATCATCGGCGCCATGCAGGCAGCGGAAGCTCTCAAGCTCATCGCGGGGTTCGGCGAATCGCTGGCGGGACGGCTTTCGATGCTCGACGGGCGTTCCATGGAATGGACTGTGATGAAAATTCCGCGCCATGGGCATTGCAGCGTATGTGGTCACGCCACACCGTAGGAAGAATCCTACCGGCTCAGCATGTTGCTACTGGCAGAATGACACATTGGTTCCCCATAAAGTGAAGCTGTGATCACATTCTCATTCTGCCTCCGTGATCCGGACTGGACCCCACAGTGAAACTGCGCACCTACATTGTTGAAGACAACGCCACCATCCGAGAAAACCTGATCGGCACGCTCGAGGAACTGGCGGAGGTGGAAGCCGTAGGCATTGCGGAGACCGAAGACGAAGGCAAAGAGTGGCTGGCCAACAATGCAGGCCAGTGGGACCTGGCCATCGTCGATCTTTTTCTGAGACAGGGAAGCGGTCTGGGGGTCTTGGCAGCGTGCCGCAATCGCACCGCAGGCCAGAAGATGGTGGTGCTCAGCAACTATGCAACGCCGGACGTTCGCATGCGCTGCGCCCAATTGGGCGTGGATGCAGTGTTCGACAAATCCAACGAGATCGACGCACTGGTCGAATACTGTGTAGAGCACAGCACGGCCCGCCAGGCCAACCCAAAATCCGCCACCGGCTGACGCTGAAGCCGGATTCAATGCCAAGCCGCGAGGGCGCGGTCATGGGACCAGGCTCAGGCTCTTTTTCCACCCATTCCATTTGAAAACGGCCACCGATTGCCCGGTGGCCGTTTTGCTTGGGTGCTGGTTCAATCGATCAGCTTGTTCTTCAGTGCGTAGTAGGTCAGGTCGCTGTTGGACGACAGCGCCATCTTTTCCATCAGGCGCGTGCGGTAGGTGCTCACGGTCTTCACGCTGAGCGACAACGACTTGGCGATGTCGCCCGCGGTTTCGCCCTTGGCCAGCTTGAGGAACACCTGGAACTCGCGCTCCGACAGTTGTTCGTGCGGCGGCGCATCGTCCTTGCGGTTGAGCTGCTGGGCCAGCAGATCGGCCACGGCAGGGGTCAGGTAGCGGCGGCCCAGCGAGATCGTGCGAATGGCTTCGACGATCTCCTTGGGGTCGCATTCCTTGTTGAGGTAGCCGCTGGCACCCTGGCGAATCAGGTTGATGGCGTAGTGCTCCTCCGGATAGCCGCTGAGGATCAGGATGCCCATGTCGGGCGCCTTCGCACGCAGCATGGCCAGCGCATCGAGGCCGCTTTGGCCGGGCATCGACAAGTCCATGAGCAGCACGTCGATCTCCTGTGCACGAACCAGATCGATCGCCTCGCGCCCGTTGGACGCCTCACCCACCACCCGAAGGTCTACATGTTCTGACAAAAATTGTCGCAATCCCGAGCGGACAATCGCATGGTCATCCACAATGCCGATCTTGATCATTGAGCGTTCTTTCAAGGGGCAGCCAAGCTGCCCGTTATCGTTCTGGTAGCCAATTCACCCGTTGCGGGCGTGCCTGCAGCGGAACACCGCTGGCTGGTGACATTATCCAGAAATCACCCGCCTGTCTTTCGGAGAAACCTATGCGTTGGTCCAATTTTCGCAAGATGGCAGTCAGCTTGCCCCTGGCACTGCTGGCTGCATCGGCGCTGGTTGGCATCAACGAGGCCGGTTATGACCGCTCGCACGATGCGGTCAGCGCCCTCTCTCGCACCTATACCACCCGCGCCGCGCTCGATCGCATGATGCAGAACATGCTCGATGCGGAGACCGGTCTTCGGGGCTATCTGCTGACCGGTGATGAGCGTTATCTCGAGCCCTACGAGAAGGCCGCGTCCACCATCAACAGCAATCTGGACGAGTTGCGCGCCATCTTCGCCGCCTCTTCGGTCGAAGACCAGGAAGACTTCACGCAGCTTTCGCGGCAGATATCCCGCAAGATGTCCGAGCTCGATCTGAGCCTGCGGCTGCGGCGCCAGGACAACGACGACGCATGGAAGTTCGTGCTCTCCACCGATGTGGGCAAGGAGAACATGGATGCCATCCGTTCGCTGTCGGGCCGGCTGATCGAACGCAGCACCGAACGCACCAACCACAGCACGCAAGAGATCCTTCATTCCCTCATGCTGTCGCGCATCGGCATCGCGACCATGGCGGCCGTCGGGCTGCTGGCTTTCTACATGTACCTGCGGCAGGCGAGCGCACTGCAGTCGTTCAACCAGCGCGAGCAGGAAACCTTGGAGCGCGAGCGTGACCGGCTCGAACAGCTGGTACGTGAGCGCACCGCGTCCCTCACTGAGCTGGCGAACCACCTGCAGCAGGTGCGCGAGGACGAACGCGGCCATCTGGCGCGCGAACTGCATGACGAACTGGGCGCCCTGCTCACCGCGGCCAAGCTCGACGTGGCGCGCCTCAAATCCAGGGTGGACTCCCAGGTGCCCGAAATCGCCGAACGCCTCAAGCACCTGACCGACACGCTCAACAGCGGCATTGCGCTCAAGCGCCGCATCATCGAAGACCTGCGGCCCTCATCGCTGTTCAACCTGGGACTGACGGCATCGCTTGAAATCCTGGGCCGCGAGTTCGCAGAACGCAGCAATGTGGAGGTGGACCTGAATCTGGAAGCGGTGGAACTGCCCGAATCCGTTCAGCTGACCATCTACCGCATGGTCCAGGAATCGCTGACCAACATTGGCAAATACGCCAACGCCAGCAAGGTGCTGGTCGCCGTGCACAACTACCCCACGCATGTAGCGGTACAGATCCGCGACAACGGCAGCGGTTTCGACACAGGCAAGGCCAACCCTTCCGCCCATGGCTTGATGGGCATGCGCCACCGGGTCGAGGCGGCTGGCGGTCGCTTGACCGTCACCTCCGAACCTGGCGAAGGCACCCTCGTATCCGCCGTGCTGCCGCACGTGCACTGACAGCGCGGTGGGGCCCGGCGCAGCGCCCCGCACACCCTGTTTCGGCGGGACCCGCCGCCTCCAGCCACTCTTGATTTTTCAGCAGCCCTCCCTCATGGGCGGCGTCCTACATGGGTGCGCGCCAGGGACCGGCAGCCACCCTGCACTGCGAAAACTACATTCAATTCCAGGCGCTGACCAATGCGCCCCCCACCAACCCGCCGGAACTTCTGGTGCAAGAGGAGATGGATATGTTGCATTACGCAGTGGTTTTCCTGGTGATCGCTTTGATCGCCGCCCTTTTTGGCTTTGGCGGTATCGCTGCCGGCGCCGTTGGCATTGCGAAGATCCTGTTCTTCGTGTTCGTGATCATGGCCGTGGTCACCTTCGTGCTGAGCCTGCTCAAGCGCGGTTAACGCACTGAACGCACCACGTACCGAAGCGCTCACCACTCCAAAACCCCAAGGAACCCAACCATGATCGACACCCAGAACGCCGCGAAAAAAGCCGTGGATTCCGCACATAACGCCGCAGACAGCGTGCTCGACTCCGCCAAGGACGCCGTGCAATCCACCCGCGACGCTGCCAACAACACCCTGGACAAGGCCGCACGCAAAGTGGACGAACTGCATGGTGAGGTGAACCCGCTGATCGACGATCTCGCAGCCCGTGCACAAGACCTGGCATCGCGTGGCATCTCCTACTGCGCAGACACCACGGAACGCGCCCGCCGCCAGCTCAACCAGGCGGCCGACGTCACGACGCGCTACGTGGTCGAGCAGCCTGGCAAATCGATGTTGCTGGCTGCCGCCGCGGGCGCCGCAGTGGCCACGCTGTGCCTGATGAGCCGCCGCCCCCGCCGCCACGAATATTGATTCACTGGCAACTGCTTAAAACACGGCAATAACAAAGAGCGAGCGTCCCCATGTCCCCTGTCACCACCATCAACACAGCCAGCCATCCGGCGGCCCCGTCCGAAGCCCTCGTGCTCGACGAAAAGGCGCTGCATTACGCAGCAACGCAGGATCTGGATGAAGGCGCTGTCACGCCCGCCTACGGTCCGCACCGCGATGCCATCGTGAAGCTGCTGAACGACGCGCTCGCCACCGAACTGGTGTGCGTGCTGCGCTACAAGCGGCACCATTTCACGGCGGACGGACTGGAGTCGCCCGCCATCGCGGCCGAATTCCTGGTGCATGCGAACGAGGAATCCGCCCATGCGGACAAGATCGCGCAGCGCATTGTTCAACTCGGCGGCGAGCCCGACTTTTCCCCCAGTTCGCTGCAAGAGCGCAGCCACGCCGACTACGACGAATCGTCCGACCTCAAGGCCATGGTGCGAGCCAACCTGGTGGCCGAGCGCATCGCGGTGGAGGCCTACCGCCAGATGATCACCTTGATCGGAGACAAGGACCCGACGACGCGCCGGATGCTGGAAGGCATCCTGGCCGACGAAGAAGAGCATGCCGACGAACTCAAGGACTGGCTGCAACGCTGAAAGGCGACGCCGCCAACCAAGAAACAGTTCATCGACCGCGGGGGGTGCAACAGGTCGGTGGGCTGCAGAATCCCAAAGCACCCGTGTTAACAAACCAAACCAAGGAAATAACCATGAAATACGCACGTGCCCTCGCTTTTGCAGCCCTCGCTGGCGCAACCATCATCTCCGCCGGTTGCTCGGTGGCGCGCGACCAGCAGACCGTCGGCTCCTACGTGGACGATGCCGGCATCACGACCGCTGTGAAGGCCAAGATGGCTGAAGACAAGTCCGTGTCCGCCACGTCCATCAGCGTGGAAACGCTGAACGGCACCGTGCAGCTGTCGGGCTTCGCGAAGTCGCAGACCGAAAAGAACACGGCCGAATCCATCGCACGCAACACCAAGCACGTGCGTGACGTGCGCAACAGCATCGTCGTGCGTCCTTGAGGCCACGCAGGCCCCTGCGGCCTGCGGAGACCTTGCAAACACAGGCTCTTCGGAGCCTGTTTTTGTTTCGCCAACCCCTTGGGTTGCCACAGGCTTGCCGCAAGTGCAATGCAAGATTCGTCACAGGCTCTAAGCTCGCACCATGCAGGTATTCAATTGCGACCAATGCGGTCACCTCGTTTTCTTCGACAGCGTCCAATGCCTGCATTGCGGCGCCAAGCTCGCCTTCCTGCCAGACCAATTGACGATGGCGGCGCTGGTGCCAGCCGTATCGGGCCTGCGTGACGACTCGGACCTGTGGGAGCGGGTCGCGGACTCCGGCAGGGGCAGTGCCCAGCCGCTGTATCGGCTGTGCCACCACCGCACCGCGCACCGCGCCTGCAACTTCGCGCTGCAGGGCGACGACCCCCAGGCCCTGTGCGTCTCGTGCCGGCAGACGCGCATCCTCCCCGACCTGTCGGAGCCCGCCAACCTGCGGCGCTGGAAACAGATCGAACACGCCAAGCGGCAGCTTTACTACACGCTGGCCAAGCTGGGCCTGGAGCCGGCGCCCCCCGGCGAAAGCCCGGCGTTCGAATTTCTGGCCGACCAGCCGGGGTACCCCGTGATCACCGGGCATTCGAGCGGCACCATCACCCTCAACATCGCCGAAGCCGACGATGACGAACGTGCGCGCCGCCGGCTGGCGCTGCACGAGCCCTACCGCACGCTGATCGGCCACCTGCGGCACGAATCCGGGCATTTCTACTGGGACCAGCTCCTGCGCGACCAGGGCAAGCTGGACCACTTCCGTGCCGTGTTCGGCGACGAGCGCCAGGACTACGGCGCGGCGCTGCAGACCTACTACGCCAGCAGTCCGCACCTGCGGGACTGGGGCGACCACCATGTGAGCGCGTACGCCACGGCCCACCCCTGGGAAGACTGGGCCGAGACCTGGGCGCACTACCTGCACATGGTGGATCTGCTGGAAACGGCGTCGAGCTACCGCACCGGGCTTCAGATCCCGAAGCCCAAGGCAGGCGCGCCGCGCCGCTTCACGATGAACGACCCGTTCGCCACGCAATCCCCGGATTTCGATGCGATGGTCAGCGAGTGGGTACCGCTCACGCTGCTGCTCAACAGCCTGAACCGCAGCCTGGGCCAGCAGGATGCCTATCCGTTCGCCCTGTCATCCGGGGCGCTCGCCAAGCTGCGCTTCGTGCATGAACTGGTGCAGTCCGCCCGCAACCGCGCACGGCCCGAGCCGCTGAAAGCACGGCAAGCCTGACGGCGCCGGCCGCGAACTCGCCTCAGGCGGACTGGGCGCGCACCTTGACGGCCAGGCGTTCGGACACTTCCGGGGAAACGAACTTGTCCACCTCGCCACCCAAGAGGGCGATCTCGCGCACGAAAGTGCTGCTGATGAACTGGAACTTGTCGCTGGGCGTGAGAAAGACGGTTTCCACCTCGGGCATGAGGCTGCGGTTCATGCCGGCCAGCTGGAACTCGTAGTCGAAATCGGTCACGGCGCGCAGGCCGCGCACCATGGCCTTGCCGCCGCGCTCGACCACGAAGTCGCGCAGCAGGCCGGAGAAGGTCTCGACCTGTACCTGCGGATAGCCACGCACCGCTTCGCGGACCATCTCGATGCGCTCTTCCAGGCTGAACAGCGTCTTCTTGTGGTGCCCTGCCGCCACGGCCACGATGACCCGTCCGAAGAGCTGCGTGGCGCGGCGCACCACGTCTTCATGGCCCAGCGTGATGGGATCGAAGGTGCCGGGATAGATGGCGAGGACGTTCTGGGCCATGGCGTGGTCGCTCCTTTTCGGTCTGGCGGAAGGGGGCACACGCGGTTGGGCGGGCGCAGGGGCGGATTATGCAGCGGGCGGAAAGGCCGCCTCTGCGGCAGTGATGGCCGAGGGCATTCAAAGCAAAAAATGCCTCCAGCGCATATTCCACTATGGCATTACGCTACAAATTCAATAGCATCACTGTTTTTGGAGGAGATGGGCGTGCACGGCGCCGGCCTTCAGATGGCGGTGCACCGCCAGCCCCAGTTCTGCCAGCACGGCCTCATCCCAGGCCTGCGGCGCTTCCAGGTAGATGAAACCCTGGGCCACCACCGCCTGGGCCGCCGCGGCGATCGCAGGCTCGAACAGGGCGCCATCGAACGGCGGGTCCAGAAACACCAAATGCAGGCTGCCTGGCGCGCAGTGCCGCAGCGCAGCCACGCCGTCGCCCCGCTGAACCCGCACCGCCATGGCCTGCAGGCGCTGCTGCAGCGAGTGCAGTTGCTCAACCAGCGCCGGATCGTTCTCGACCAGCTGCACGGCCGTGGCGCCGCGCGAGGCGGCCTCGAACCCCAGGGCGCCCGTGCCCGCGAAGGCGTCGAGGCAGCGCCAACCGGTCAGGTCCTGACCCAGCCAGTTGAAGAGCGTCTCGCGCACCCGGTCGGGCGTGGGGCGCAGGCCGGGGCGTTGCGCCACGGGCAGGCGCGTGCGCTTCCACTGCCCGCCGATGATGCGGACCTCGCCCGCGCCTTTCACCGCGGGCGCCTTGGCCGCGGGCTTCTTCGCGGCGGCCCCTGACCTAGCCGGCGCTGCCGGCGCGGCGCGGCGTGCGGGCCGGTTCAAGGCTGGCCCCCGACCACCACGGTCACCATGCGGTCGGGCTGCAGCTTGCGCGCCATGGCGGCGCGCACATCGGCGGCCGTCAGGGCCTGCACGCGGTCGGTCCAGTGCTCCAGGTAGTCCAGCGGCAGGTCGTTCCACGCGATGTTGACGACGTTGGCCAGCAGCTTGCGGTTGCTGTCGATGCGCAGCGCGAAGCCGCCGATCAGGTTGTCCTTGGCGGCCTTGAGCTGGGCCTCGGTCGGGCCCTGCGCCACGAAGCGAGCGAGCACGTCGCGCGACACCTTCACGGCCTCGGCGGCCTGGTCGGGACGGGTCTGCAGCCCGACCAGGAAGACGCCGGTGTTCAGGCCCGGCGAGAACTGGCTGTACACGCTGTAGCTCAGGCCGCGCTTTTCGCGCACTTCGCTGGTCAGCAGCGAGGTGAAGCCGCCGCCGCCCAGGATGTGGTTGCCCACCAGCAGGGCCAAAAAGTCAGGGTCGCGCCGCGCAAAGCCCGGCTGGCCGATCAGCACATGCGCCTGCGCCGAAGCGAAGGGAATGTCCTGCTGCACCGGCGCGGCCAGCGCCTGCACTTCGGGCACGGGCGGCAGCGGCTGGCAGGTGGCCGGATCGCGCGCGGGCATCTGCGACAGCAGCGTGGCCACCAGCGCCTGCGCCTGTGGGCGCGTGACGGCCCCGACGATGCTCACGCGGGCCCGGCAGGTTTCGACGTAGCGCCCATGGTAGGCCTGCATGTCCGCGATCTCGATGCGGCCCAGGGTTTCGGGTGTCGTGCGCTGGCCGTAGGGGTGGCTGCCGTACACCGCGCTGCCGAAGGCCTTGGCCGCGGCCGTGCCGGGGCGGGTTTCCGCCTCTTTCAAAGCGGCGGCCCAACGTGAACGCTCGCGCTGCCAGATGTCCTGCGGAAAGCTCGGCTGGGCCAGTTGCCGGGCTGCGAGCCGCGCCGCGCGGTCCAGCAGGTCGGGCTCGGTGAGCGAGCGCAGCGAAAAGCTCAGGCCGTCGCGGTCGGCCGCAGCCTCGAAGCTCGCGCCCAGATCGGCCCAGGCTTCGCCGAGCGCGTTTTCGTCCATGGCGGGCTCATCGCCCTGGGCGCGCACGCCCTTGGACGACATGGCCGCCACGGCACTCGCCAGGCCCGCCTGCGCGGCCGGGTCGCGGCGCGCGCCGGCATCGAAGTCCACCTGCACGTCGACCATCGGAATGGCCGGGCTCTCCACCAGCCAGACGCGGGCGCCGCTCGGCTCCGTCCAGTGCTGGATGGGCAGCAGCGCCCAGGCGGGGTGGGCCAGGCACAAGGCCCCGGCAAAGGCGAGGCACGCGCGTGCGGCCATGCGTTGGAAGGTTTTCATGGGGGGTGTCCTGCGCGTTCTCATCAATGCATCCGCCCGTCGGCGCCGGCTGCGGGGGCGGCGCGCTTGGCGCCAGGGGCCATGGGTTGCGGCAGCAGCGTGCCCACCGTGAGCTGGTCGTCGCCGAAGTAGCGGGCCGCCACCGATTGCACCTGGGCGGGCGTCACCGCGCGCAGCAGGGCGATCAGGCGCGCGTCGGCGTCGGGGGGCAGGCCCTGCACCCAGTTGCTGCCCAGGTCGCTGGCCTGGTTTTGCAGCGAATCGCGCTGGTAGATGGTGGAGGCCGCCCACTGCGTCTTCACGCGGGCCAGTTCGGCCTCGCTCACGCCTTCGCGGGCGATGCGGGCGACCTCGGCGCGCAGGGCGTCCTCGACCTGCTGCGGGGTCTTGCCGGGGGCCGGCACGCCGGTCAGCAGGAACACGCTGGGGCCGCGGCCCACGACGGAGGCGGAGCTGTCCGAACTGTCGGCCACACGGTCGGGGCCCTGACTCAAGGCGCGCTCCAGGCGCGCACCGTCGTAGCCGCTGAGCACGGCCGACAGCACCAGCAGCGACAACGCATCGCGGTCGCTATCGGCCATGTTCTCCAGGCGCGTGATGCTCGGCGCGCGGAACGCCAGGGCCACATAGGCCTGCTCGGCCGGCGCCTTGTAGGCGATGCGGCGGATGCCCTGCTGCACGGGCTCCACGCGCGGCTTGCGGGCCGGCACGGCGCGCACGGGAATGCGGCCGTAGTACTTTTCCGCCAGCACGCGGACCTTGTCGGGGTCCACGTCGCCGGCCACCACGACGACCGCGTTGGCCGGCACGTACCACTGGCGGTGGAAGGCGCGCACGTCGTCGGCGGTCATGGCATCGAGATCGCTCATCCAGCCGACGACGGGCCGGCGGTAGGGCGAGGCGATGAACGTGGCGGCGTAGAGCTGCTCGATGAGCGCGGCCCGGGGCTGGTCTTCGGTGCGCATGCGGCGCTCTTCCTTGACCACCTCGATCTCGCGCTTGAACTCGGCGTCGGGCCACTGGTTGTTGGCGAAGCGGTCGGCTTCGAGCTTCATCACGTCTTCCAGCCGGTTCGCGGGGATCTGCTGGTAATAGCCGGTGTAATCGCGGCTGGTGAAGGCGTTTTCCTGCCCGCCCAGCGCAGCCACGCGGCGCGAGAACTCGCCCGGCGGCACGGTCTTGGAGCCCTTGAACATCATGTGCTCCAGCGCGTGGGCCACGCCGGAGGTGCCATCCACCTCGTCCATCGCGCCGACCCGCAACCAGACCATGTGCACCGCCGTGGGCGCCCGGCGATCGGGCTGCACGAGCAGCTGCATGCCGTTCTTCAAGGTGAATTGCCGAACCCCCGTGGACGGCGGGCGCTGCGCCTGCGTGTCCTGGGCCGAGGGAGAAAGGGGGGTGGGAGCGGATGGCGGGGTTTGGGCCCCGGCATGCACGCAGGCCAGCAGGCCCAGAAGGGTGATAGCGCGTTTCATAGAATGGATGCGATTCTAAGAACCCTCCAATGTTCAGTTTTTTCAAGAAAAAGCCCGCCGCCCCCACCGAGCCGCAAGCCCCCCATCCCGCGGAGGCTGCGCCAGCGGTTTCCGTGCCTGCAACGCCCGCCGCCGACGCGCTCTCGCCGCCCTCCGCAGCCCCTTCGAGTGCCCCTGCGGCCTCCGGGGGTTTCGGGTGGCTGAAGAAACCGTTCGCCAAGGCGCCGGTGGAGGTGCCGGTGGCGCCGCCGCCCGTTGTCCATGCCCCGGTGCAGCCGCCAGCCCCGGTCGCGGCGCCCGCGCCCATCGCGCCTGCGGCACCCGTGGCACCCACGGCACCCGCGCCGGCTGCGGTTACACCCCCCTCTCCCGCACCCATCACGCCCCCCGTGGCTGCCCCTGTGATGGCACCGGTGCCGGCCCCGGCGGCCCCCACAGTGGCGCGTGTTCCTGCGCCTGTTTCCACGCCCGTCGTGCCGCCCGTGCATGCCCCGGCGGCGGTGCCCGCCGTGCCGGTCCCACCACCGGCGATGCCCACCCCGGCCGCACCGCCCTTGCAGCCCGCGCCCGCCGAGCGCAAGGGCTGGATGGACCGCCTGAAGAACGGCCTGCGCAAGACCGGCAGCAGCATCGCCACGGTCTTCACCGGCACCCAGATCAACGACGCGCTGTACGAAGAGCTGGAAGAGGCCCTGCTGATGGCCGACACCGGCGTGAAGGCCACGCAGCACCTGCTGGACGACCTCAAGCGCCGCGTCAAGGACACCAAGACCACCGATCCGGCCGCCGTGAAGGCTCTGCTGGCCGAGGCCCTGGCCGACCTGCTGCGGCCGCTGGAGAAATCGCTGGTCATCGGCCGCTACACGCCCACCGTGATCATGGTGGCGGGGGTCAACGGCGCGGGCAAGACGACCTCCATCGGCAAGCTGACCAAGCACCTGGCCAACGAGGGCGCGGCGGTTCTGCTGGCCGCGGCCGACACCTTCCGGGCGGCGGCGCGCGAGCAGCTCGGCGTCTGGGCCGACCGCAACACGGTCGAGATCGTGAGCCAGGACGGCGGCGATCCCGCAGCGGTGAGCTTCGATGCCGTCACCGCCGGCAAGGCGCGCGGCAAGGACGTGGTGCTGGTCGATACCGCCGGGCGCCTGCCGACGCAACTGCACCTGATGCAGGAGCTGCAGAAAATCAAGCGCGTGGTCACCAAGGCGGATGCGACGGCGCCGCACGAGGTGCTGCTGGTGATCGATGGCAACACGGGACAGAACGCACTGGCCCAGGTGCGCTCCTTCGACGATGCGCTGCAGCTGACCGGCCTCATCGTGACCAAGCTCGACGGCACGGCCAAGGGCGGCGTGCTGGCTGCCATCGCGCAGGAACGCCCCATTCCGGTGTACTTCATCGGCGTGGGCGAGAAGCTGGAAGACCTGGAAACCTTCAACGCCAAGGAATTCGCGCAAGCTTTGCTGACTTGACCGATCGGCGAACGGAGTCCGAAGCCCCTTGCCACGTGTGCCGGGGGCTGGGCGACCGGGACGGATTGGTGCCATCCGGTGAATTGATTGTTCACAAAACGAAGTTTTTGGATTTTTTCGCTACTAATTCAATAGCACTATACCCTTTGAATTGCTGCGCCGACGCCCTTTTTCCCGACAATAACGCATCTCCCACGTCCTACGCCGGTGCGGGAACTAGTCCCTTAGCACTCCCTCATATGGAGTGCTAACATGAATGTCATGGAAGAAAGGATCTCTGGAATGACGCTTCAATCTGGAACCGCAGCCACCGCTCTGGCTCCCGCCAATCCTTGGGCGCTCATCCCCCCCTTGGGCAATCTGGACGCCTACATCTCGGCGGTGAACCGCCTTCCGCTGCTCACGGCGGAAGAAGAGCGCACATACGCGCGCCAGCTCAAGGACAACAACGACGTGGATGCCGCTGGCCGCATGGTGATGTCGCACCTGCGTCTGGTGGTCTCCATCGCCCGCCAGTACCTCGGCTACGGCCTGCCCCACGGCGACCTGATCCAGGAAGGCAACGTGGGCCTGATGAAGGCCGTCAAGCGTTTCGACCCCGATCAGAACGTGCGCCTGGTGAGCTACGCCATGCACTGGATCAAGGCGGAGATTCACGAGTACATCCTGAAGAACTGGCGCATGGTCAAGGTGGCCACGACGAAGTCGCAGCGCAAGCTGTTCTTCAACCTGCGCTCGATGAAGCAGGGCTTCAAGGCCGATGCGGCCGCCGCCGATGCAGCCACCCATCGCGACACGCTCTCCGAGCGCGAAATCGATGCAGTGGCACAGCACTTGAACGTCAAGCGCGAAGAGGTCATCGAGATGGAAACCCGCCTGTCGGGCGGCGACGTGATGCTGGACCCCTCGCCCTCCGATGACGGCGAACAGGCCTACGGCCCCATCGCCTACCTGGCCGATGGTGCCCATGAGCCCACCGCCATGATCGAATCGCGCCAGCGCGATGCCCTGGCCACCGACGGCATCGCCGCCGCCCTCTCGGGCCTGGACGATCGCAGCCGCCGCATCGTGGAAGAGCGCTGGCTCAAGGTGAACGACGACGGCTCCGGCGGCATGACGCTGCACGAGCTGGCCGCCGTGTACGGCGTGAGCGCCGAACGCATCCGCCAGATTGAAGTGGCCGCGATGAAGAAGATGAAAAAGGCCCTGGTCGAGTACGCTTGACCGGCTGGCCACCCGCCTTCGCAGGCGGCTGGCATGGCGATAATCCCGAGCGCGCAATCCCCTGCGGATTGCGCGCTTTTTTCATGGGTGCGTCGGCTGCCGGTGCCCCCGATCTCCAAGGACACGACCCCCATGACTTTTCCTGCCGTTCGACGCCGCACGCTGATGGTGGCCCTTTCGCTCGCTGGCGCTCTGGGCACGGCCACGGCCCAATCGGCACCCGGCGCACTGGCGACGCCGGGGTGGCCGAGCAAGCCGCTGCGCATCATCGTGGGCTTTCCGCCGGGATCGTCGCCGGACCTGACGGCGCGCACGTTCTCCGAGCCGCTGGCGCAGGCGTTGGGCCATCCGGTGATCGTGGAAAACAAGGTAGGCGCGGGCGGCAACATCGGCGCCGATGCGGTGGCCAAGGCGACCGATGGCCACACCATCGGCCTGTTCATCAACGGCAACCTGACCATCGCCAAGCTGCTCAACCCGGCCGTGCCCTACGATCCGCAGAAGGACCTCGCGCCGCTGAGCCTGGTGGGCACTTCGCCGCTGGTGCTGACCGCCCCGGCCTCGCAGCCGGACGGGCCGGCCCATGCCGATGCGCGCGCGTTTCTCGCAGCGGCGCGGCAGGCCGGCAGCCGCTGGAGCTACGGCACGCCGGGCGTGGGAACGGTGGGCCACCTGGGCACGGAACTGCTCAAGGCCCGCGCCGGCATCGCGCCGGTGCACGTGCCCTACCCCGGCTACCCGCAGGTGGCCACGGGCATGCTGGGCGGACAGCTGCAGATGGCGCTGCTGCCGCCTGCGCTCGCCCTGTCGCAGGAACGCACGGGCAAGCTGCGCCTCATCGGCGTCACCTCGGCCGGTCGCAGCACGCTCGTGCCTGGCGTGCCCAGCCTGGCGGAGGCCGGCGTGCCGGACCTGAACCTGGAGATCTGGAACGCATTCGCGGCGCCGGCCACCATGCCCGCTGCGGTGCAGGCGCGGCTGTCGGCGCTGATCGCCGACATCGCCCGCAGCCCCGACGTTCGGGCCAAGCTGTTCCAGCAAGGCTGGCAGGTGGCCGGGACCTCGCCGCAGGGGCTGGCGAACCGCATCCAGGCGGACACCGCGCTCATGGCCCGCGTGATCCGCACACAGGGCATCCGGGCCGACTGACGCCCTGCCCCGGTGGGGCGCGCTGCGCCTCCACCGATGTTGATGCAGATCATGCCCCGCGGGGCCCGTGGCCGGCAGACTGGCGCCTTCGTGATTTCCAAGGCACGCCATGCAGCCCTTTCGCATCCTCGTCATCGGTGCCGGCCACACCGGCACCCCGCTGTTGCAGCAATTGCTGGCAGCGCCGTTCGTCTCCGTGCTCGGGGTGGCGGACCTGAACCTCTCCCTGCCCAGCATCGAGCTGGCGCGCAGCCACGGCGTGCCCGTGACCTCCGATTTCATGGGATTGCTGGCGGCGCACGGCAGCGCCGCGGACATCGTGATCGATGTGACGGGCCAGCCGGCGGTGCGTGACGCGCTGCGCCGGCACATGGTGGACACGGGCAACCAGCAGACGGTCATCCTGCACGAGACCATCGCGCTTTTGCTGATGTCGCTGTCGGCCGGCCAGCGCATCGAAAGCCGCCACGGCGAACTGGCCTACGCCTGAGCACCCGGTTCGCTCCGTCCGTCACCATCGCAAGCAATTGCTATTATTTTCATAGCGATATGCCGGGAGAAATCATGCCCTGGAGGCCGTTTTCGTGCTGAGTCTGCGCACCCGGCCCCACGGCACCACGCCGACCGAAGAGGGCGCGCCCCTGCCTCCGTGCCACACCTGCGCCGGCCGCTCGCACTGCCTGCTCGGCCGGGCCCCGCGCGAGGTGCAGATGGCGGGCCGCGTGGTGGAGCGGCGCTTTCGCAAGGGCGAAACGCTGGTGCGCCAAGGCCAGTCCGCGCCGGTGCTGCAGATCCTCAAGGTCGGTACGGTGCTGCTGCACCGCCGGGGCGCCGAAGGCATCGACCGGCCCGTGGGCCTGGCGGGCTGCGGCCATGCCCTGGGCACGACGGCGCTGTTCGCGGCGCCTGCGGAGCTGTCGGGCACGGCCCTGGGCGAGGGCCGGCTGTGCGAAGTGTCTGCAGAAGCGCTGCGCTCGGTCCACCACGGCGCCGCGGCACTGAGCTGGCTGGAGGCGCTGTCGCGCGAGAACGCGCGGGCGCAGGCACAGCTTGCGGACTGGTCGGGGCTGCTGCGCATGCGCGGGGCCACGGCGCGCCTGGCAAGCGCCCTGCTGTTGCTGGCCGATCTGCAGCGCAGCACGCTGGTGCGGCTGCCCACGCAGGCGATGCTGGCCGCGCTGCTGGCCACCACGCGCGAGACGGTGGCCCGGGGGCTCGCGCACATCGCCCAGACGGGCGGTCTGGTCCGGCATGACCGCTGGCACTGCGCCATCGTGCGGCCCCGCCTCGCGGCCCTGGCCCGCGGCATGGCAGAACCGGTGTCCGGCCCGGTGGCCAGTGCTGCCTGGTGCGCAGCGGCGGTGGTGAAGCACGCCGATGCGGCAGCGCCGCCGCCTCAGCCCTCGTTCAGCAGGGCCCGCACATCGGCGGCCAGCGCTTGCGCACCGCTGCCGTAGCGGTTGTACACGCGCAGGCGGCCGGCGGGGTCGTACACGTAGCTGCCGGCCGAGTGGTCCATGGTGTAGCTGGTGGGCGTCTTGCCGTCGACCTTCTTGTAGTAGATCTTGAAGTCCTTGGCCACGGCGGCCAGTTGCTCGGGGCTGCCACGCAGCGCGAGGAAGGTGGGGTCGAAGTTGGCCATGTAGGCCTTGAGCACCTCGGGCGTGTCGCGCTCCGGGTCCACTGTGACGAAGATGCCCTGGAGCCGGTCGCCGTCCGCGCCCAGCGAGCGCTTGACCTCCGCCAGTTCCACCATGGACGTGGGGCACACGTCGGGGCACTGGGTGTAGCCGAAGAACACCACCACGACCTTGCCCGCGAAGTCCTTGAGGTGGCGCGGCTGGCCGTTGTGGTCGGGCAGGGGCAGGTCCTTGGCGTAGTCGGCGCCGGTGATGTCCACGCCCTTGAACTCCGGGCCCTTCTTGGAGCACGCCGCCAACAGGCCACCAGCGCTGACCAGCAAAGCGCTGGCAGCGATTCTTTTAAGAGCAATGCGTTTGTTCATGGCGATCACAGCACGTAGTGGTCCACCAGCAGCGCGGCGAACAGCAGGCTCAGGTGGATGAGGGAAAAGCGGAAGGTCTCGCGGGCGAGCGCATCCGAGTAGCGGCGCCACAGCCGAAAGCCATAGGCGCAAAAGCCCAGGCTGAGCACCACGGCGGCGGCCAGGTAGATCCAGGAACTCATGCCGTACACGAAGGGCATGAGGCAGCCCGCGAAGAGGATCAGCGTGTACAGGAACACCTGCAGTCGCGTGAACTCGTTGCCGTGCGTGACGGGCAGCATGGGCAGGCCCGACTTGCGGTAGTCCTCCACGCGGTACAGCGCCAGGGCCCAGAAATGCGGCGGCGTCCACAGGAAGATGATGAGGAACAGGATGAGCGCCTCGGGCGCCACGTCGCCCGTCATGGCCGACCAGCCCAGCACCGGCGGCATGGCGCCCGAGGCGCCGCCGATCACGATGTTCTGCGGCGTGAGCGGCTTGAGGATCACCGTGTACACCACCGCGTAGCCGACGAAGGTGGCGAAGGTGAGCCACATGGTGAGCGGGTTGACCCACCGGTAGAGCACCAATGAACCCGCCGCGCACAGCGCCGCCGAGAACAGCAGCGTCTGCGTGTTGGACAGCTCGCCCTTGGCGGTGGGCCGCCAGGCGGTGCGTTTCATCTTCGCGTCGATGCCCTGCTCCACGATGCAGTTGAATGCCGCGGCGGCACCCGCCACGAGCCAGATGCCCGCACAGGCCACGGCCATGTGCGCCCACTGCGCGCCGCTGGGCATGCCGGGCACGGCCAGCACCATGCCGATGAAGGCGCAGAAAACGATCAGTTGGACCACGCGCGGCTTGGTCAGCGCATAGAACTGCGCCGCGCGCGACGGCATGCTGGCGATCGGAGGGGAGGTGGCGGGAGCAGCGCTCATGCGGAGATTCTCGTTGCGCCGGTGGGCGCGGTTGTCGTTGCGCTGACGGTCGCCGCCAGGGGGCGGGCGGCGCCCACGGCGCGGCTTGCGGCCAGGGCCCAGGTGAGGACCACGACCAGGGCCGCGGCGCCGCCGGTGTGCAGCACGGCAGCCACGAGGGGCCAGTCCAGCACCACGTTGGACAGGCCGGTGGCGAACTGCATCAGCGCCAGGCCCGCGATCCAGCGCGCCTGGGCCGGCAGCAGCGCGGCACGGTGCAGGCGCCAGGCCAGCAGCCCGAGGGCCAGCAGCACGGCGTAGGCCGCCAGCCGGTGCGCATAGTGGATGGCCGTGAGGCCCGCGAAGGTGATGTGGCTGCCGTCCTGCAGCAGGCCCAGCGGCCGCCAGATCTCGAAGCCCTGGCCGAAGGCCATGTCGGGCCACCAGCTGCCCTGGCATGTGGGGAACGTGGTGCAGGCCAGCACCGCATAGTTGGTGCTCACCCAGCCGCCGAGCACGATCTGCACCGCCAGCAGCACGGTGGTCGCCAACAGCAGGCGGTGCAGGCCGCGGCCCAGCGCCACGGGCGGGACGCCGCGCGCGGCGTGCGTCTCGCGCACCGCCTGCACGCACAGCAGCGCCAGCAGCACCAACCCGCCGATCAGGTGCAGCGTCACGATGGCGGGAAAGAGCTTCATGGTCACCGTGAGCGCACCGAATGCGCCCTGCAGGCACACCCACACCAGCGTCGCCGTGGGCCACCAGGGGCTCAGGGCGGGCGGCAGGCCCTGGCGCCTGGCCGCGCGAGACCGCTGCCACCATGCGCCGACGGTGAGCACGATGATGAGCATGCCCACGCCGCTGGCCAGATAGCGGTGGATCATCTCCACCCAGGCCTTGCCGTGCGTGACCGGCCCGGTGGGCATGGCCTGCTGGGCGGCGGAGATTTCGGCATGCGCGCCCAGCGGGCTGGCGTTGCCGTAGCAGCCCGGCCAGTCGGGGCAGCCCAGGCCCGAATCGGTGAGCCGGGTGAAGGCGCCGAACAGCACCAGATCGAAGGTGAGGAACAGGGTCAGCACGGTGAGCGCCTGCAGGCGCCGCACTCGCGAGGTGCCGCGGTTGCGCAGCCACACCCAGGCCAGCGGCCCGAGCGCGATCACCGCGCCCAGCAGCACCATGCGGGCGAGCGGGGCCAGGTCGTACAGCGGCTGGGCGTCCTGCATCATGGCGCTCCGGTGCGGCCGGGCTGGTCCCACGAGGCCGAGGCGCGCATCAGCCGCTCCAGGTCGCGCTTGGCCTTGGCGGCCCCGGCGGCGTCCAGGCCCGCCGGAAAACGCATCATCCAGTGGCCCATGGGATCGACGACGTAGAGATGGTCTTCGATCGCATGGCCGGTGGCGGGCGCGAGCCACGCGGACAGCGCCTGCGCATCCACCCGCAGCACCTGGGCCTTTTGCAGGCCCGGCTGGATCTCGGGCGGCGGCGCGGCGCCATCGGTCACCAGCCAGACCCAGTCGATGCGGTCCTTGTCTTTGCCCAGGCTTTCGCGCAGCTGCCGCTGCAGGTACAGATGGTTCTGGCAGGCGGTGCCGCAGGCGCCGGGCGCCACGCTCACGAGCAGCCACTGGCCCTGCAGCTGGTCGAGCCGACCGGGAGCGCCATCGAGAGCGATGGTCGCCATGCCCGCCGGCATCGCGCGCTGGGGGGCGATGAGTTCGCCGAAATTGCGCCGCCCTTCGGGCCGCAGCACGTAGTAGGTGAAGTAAGAAGCCACCACGGGCGCCGCGCACACCAGCAGGATGCCCAGCATCTTCCAGCGCCCCTGGCGGGACTGCTGCACGGCCGCCATGGCCCCGCCCGCGGGCGGCAGGCTGTGCACCGTGAGGCCCAGCGGGTGGGCGCCCTGGGGCGCGTCAGGCGGCAGGCTGGCGGCGTGGGCGAAGGAAGCGTCGGACGATTTGGAACCAGACATAGAGGATTGCCACCAGGCCGCAAAGCCCGAACCATTGGACGGCGTAGCCGTAGTGTTTTTCGACCCCGGCGTCGATGACGGGCCAGTCGCGCAGCAACCCGTCGCTCGCGCCCCCCGTCTGCAGCACGGTGAGTGGCGCCAGGGCCAGGCCGGTCTCGCCGCGATAGGCTGCCAGGTCGAGATTTTGCCGGATGCGGGAAGACCCCTCGGCGCTGCCGGTGGCGCCAACTTCGTACAGCCGCGATGGCGCCGCCGCGATGCGGCCTTCCACCTCGGTGTCGCCCGCCGGCGTGGGGATCTGGGGCAACTGGGTGCGGTCCTGGAAATTGCGCGGCACCCAGCCGCGCTGCACCAGCACGCTGGTGGCGCTGTCCTGCAATTGCAGCGGCGTGAGCACGAAGAACCCCGGCCGGCCCTGCATCTGCCGGTTGTCCAGGAAAACGGTGTGGGCGGACAGCCAGCGGCCGCGCAGCACGATGCGGCGGTGCACCAGCGGGTCGTCCGGCCCCGTGGCCGCAGGCAGCGCCGCGAGCGTGGCGCCCTCCAATGGTGGCCGGGCCGAACGCGCGTCGATGGCGGCTTGCAAGGCTTCCTTCTGCGCCGCGCGGGACAGCTGCCAGCGCCCGAGCGACGCGGTCGCGGCCATGGCCACCACGGCGGCCAGGCTGATCAGCCAAAATTGCAGGCCAAGCCGGCGTCTTGCAGATGTCACGGGATAATGCGCTCCATGAAATACGTGGTGGTGCTGGCCTTCCTGGCCATTCTGGCGAGCCTCGGTTCCGCGCTGTTCTTCATGATGCGCAACGGCCGCAACGACAAAGCCCGCAGCGGCCGCATGGCCCGCGCGCTCGCCGTCCGCGTGGGGCTGTCGATTCTGCTCTTCCTGTGCCTGCTGGCCGCCTGGAAGCTGGGCTACATCCAGCCCACCGGACTGCCGGCCACGCGCTGAGCGCCACTCGGTCTGCCCGGCATGGCCCACGGGCCGCGGCGGGCACCGGAGCACCGCCGCAAAAAAAGCGCCCTGCGGCGCTTTTTTCGTCGGGCCGCCGAGGGGCCTGGATTACAGCCAATAGACCAGCACGTACAGGCCCAGCCACACCACGTCCACGAAGTGCCAGTACCAGGCGGCGCCCTCGAAGCCGAAGTGCTTTTCCGGCGTGAAGTGGCCCTTTTGCAGGCGCAGCGTGATGAACAGCAGCATCAGCATGCCCACGAACACGTGAAAGCCGTGAAAGCCCGTCAGCATGAAGAAGGTGGAGCCGAAGACCCCGGAGCTGAGCTTGAGGTTCAGGTCGGTGTACAGGTGGTAGTACTCGTAGCCCTGCACGCACAGGAAGACGATGCCCAGCAGCACGGTGGCCCACATGAAGGCGATGGTCTTGCCGCGGTGGTTTTCGCGCAGCGCATGGTGCGCGATGGTCAGCGTGACGCCGGAGGTCAGCAGCAGCGCCGTGTTGATCGTGGGCAGCCAGAACGGGCCGACCGTCTGGAAGGGCTCCACGATGCCGGCGGGCGATGCGGTCATGCCCGCCGCCATGCTGGGCCACACGGCCTTGAAATCGGGCCACAGCAGCGCGTTGTCCAGGCTGCCCAGGGCCGGCACCGAATGGGAGCGCGCCCACCACAGGGCGGTGAAGAAGGCGCCGAAGAACATCACCTCCGAGAAGATGAACCAGCTCATGCTCCAGCGGTAGGACAGATCGATCTTGTGCCCGTACAGGCCGCCTTCGCTCTCGCGCACGGCATCGCGGAACCACTGGTACAGCACGAACAGCCACCACACCATGCCCAGGGCGAGCGAATACTTGCCCCAGTCGTGGCCGTTGACCCACTGGCCCGCGCCCAGGATCACGAAGAACAGGCCGGCCGCCGCCATCACCGGATGGCGCGATTCGGCGGGCACGTAGTAGTACGGGGTCGTGCCGGGGGTAGATGCACTCATGTCAGCTCCTGAATCTCAAATCGTTGTTATCCGTCGGGCTGCGGCCGTCCATCAGACGACCCAGTTGACCAGCGCGATCAGCCCGACCACCAGCAGCAGCGCCGCGGCCAGGCCGACGGCGATGATGTGGATGGGGTTCAGCCGCTCCACGTCCTGCTGGTATTCCGAGCCCTTGCGCAGGCCGATGAACGACCACGCCACCGCCCGCACGGTGCGCAGCAGCGAGCCCTTGCGGCGCGCCGGCGATTCGCCGGGGGTGCGCGGGCTCACGATCCGGCCCCCTGCGGCACCACGCCGGCGGGCAGCGCGGCAGTGGGCTCGGTGGGCGCGGGCGGCGTCTTGCCGCCCACCTCGAAGAAGGTATAGGACAGGGTGATGGTGGTCACGTCCTTGGACAGGCGCGGGTCGATCACGAACGCCACGGGCCATTGCTTTTTTTCGCCCGGCTCCAGCACGTACTGGTTGAAGCAGAAGCACTCGAGCTTGTTGAAGTGCGCGGCCGCCTGCCGCGGTGCGTAGCTCGGGATGGCCTGCGCGGCCATGCGGCGGTTCTGCACGTTCTGGAACTCGTACATCACCGTGGCCAGCTCGCCCGGGTGCACCTGCAGCGAGCGCTGCGCGGGCTTGAAGTCCCACGGGCCGCGCGCGTTCGCATCGAACTCCACGGTGATGGTACGGCTCTTGTCCACCTGCGTGTTCGCGGGCACCTTCACATCGCGGCCCGCCACCCCGTTGCCCGGCACCTGCCGCTCGGACAGCGACAGGATGTTGATGCCGGTCATCTCGCAGATGTGCTTGTAGATGGGAATGAGCACGTAGCCGAAGGCGAACATGCCGACCGAGATCACGGCCAGCTTGCCCACCATCTTGGCGTTTTCGGTGCGGAACATGCCCATGGCGCGTCCAGGCTTTCAGCGGGCCAGCCAGGCCATCTTGACCATGAAGCCGACGAAGAAGGCCACGGCCACCGAGGCCAGGATCAGCGCCATGCGCCGGTTGGACTTCTTTTGCTCGGGGGTCATTGCCAGGCCCTCCTCAGCCGATCACGCGGGTGGCCGAGGCGTCCAGCTTCGGAGGCGTCTCGTACGTGTGGAAAGGCGCCGGCGAAGGCACTTCCCATTCGAGGCCCTCGGCCCCTTCCCACGGGCGCTGCGGCGCCACTTCGCCCTTGCCGCGCATCGCGGGCACCACGATGAACAGGAAGAAGTACACCTGCATCAGGCCGAAGCCGAACGCGCCGATGGAGGCCAGCATGTTGAAGTCGGCGAACTGCATGGGGTAGTCGGCATAGCGGCGCGGCATGCCGGCCAGGCCCAGGAAGTGCATGGGGAAGAACGTCACGTTGAACGTGATGAGCGAGCCCCAGAAGTGGATGCGGCCCCGGGTTTCGCTGTACATCACGCCGGTCCACTTCGGCGCCCAGTAGTAGTACGCGGCGAACATGGAGAACAGCGAGCCGGCCACCAGCACGTAGTGGAAGTGGGCCACCACGTAGTAGGTGTCCTGCAGCTGGATGTCGATGGGGGCCATCGACAGAATCAGCCCGGTGAAGCCGCCCATGGTGAACACGAAGATGAAGCCCACGGCGAACAGCATCGGGGTCTCGAACGTCATGGAGCCGCGCCACATGGTGGCGATCCAGTTGAAGATCTTCACGGCCGTGGGCACCGAGATCAGCATGGTGGCGTACATGAAGAACAGCTGGCCGGTCACGGGCATGCCGGTCGTGAACATGTGGTGGGCCCACACGATGAACGACAGGATGGCGATGGACGAGGTGGCATACACCATGGAGGCATAGCCGAACAGCCGCTTGCGCGAGAACGCCGGCACGATCTGGCTGATGATGCCGAAGGCCGGCAGGATCATGATGTACACCTCGGGGTGGCCGAAGAACCAGAAGATGTGCTGGTACATCACCGGGTCGCCGCCGCCGGCGGGGTTGAAGAAGCTGGTGCCGAAGTGGCGGTCGGTCAGCGTCATGGTGATGGCGCCGGCCAGCACGGGCATCACGGCGATCAGCAGGTAGGCAGTGATGAGCCAGGTCCAGGCGAACATGGGCATCTTCATCAGCGTCATGCCGGGTGCGCGCATGTTCAGGATGGTCACGATGATGTTGATCGATCCCATGATGGACGAGGCCCCCAGGATGTGCATCGCGAAGATGCCGGCATCCATCGACGGGCCCATCTGCAGCGTGAGCGGCGCATACAGCGTCCAGCCCGCCGCCGGCGCGCCGCCAGGCATGAGGAACGAGGTCACCAGCATGATGGCCGCCGGGATCATCAGCCAGAAGCTGAAGTTGTTCATGCGCGCGAAGGCCATGTCGGATGCGCCGATCTGCAGCGGGATCATCCAGTTCGCGAAGCCCACGAACGCCGGCATGATGGCGCCGAACACCATGATCAGGCCATGCATGGTGGTGAGCTGGTTGAACAGCTCGGGGTTCACCAGCTGCAGGCCGGGCTTGAACAGCTCGGCGCGGATCAGCAGCGCCAGGATGCCGCCCACCATCAGCATGGTGAACGAGAACAGCAGGTACAGCGTACCGATGTCCTTGTGGTTGGTCGCGAACACCCAGCGCCGCCAGCCCGTCGGGCCGTGATGGTGGTGATCGCCGTGGCTGTCGTGTGCGTGGCCGCCCGCGTGACCGTGGTTGTCGAGAACTGCGCTCATCTTGGATTCCTCAGTGCGTTGGGGCGTGGGTGGCTATTTGCCACGCTGGGCCAGGATCTCGGACGGCTGCACGATCTGCCCCGTCTTGTTGGACCAGGCGTTCTTGGTGTAGCTCACCACGGCCGCCAGATCGGTGTCGCTCAACTGCGCCCAGGAGGGCATTGCGCCGTTGGCGGCGCCCTTGAGCACGATGTGGATCTGCTGGGTGTGGTCGTCGCTCTTGACGATGGCGGAGCCGTCCAGCGGCTTGATGGGGCCCGCGCCCTTGCCGTTGGCCTGGTGGCAGGCCGCGCAGTTGGCGGCGTAGACCTTCTCGCCGCGCGGCAGGATGTCCTGCAGCGTCCACACCTTGCTCGGGTCGTCCAGCTTGGCCGCGGCCTTCTTCTTCTCGCCCGCCACCCACTGGGTGTAGTCGGCAGCGGAGACGACCTTCACGTGGATGGGCATGTAGGCGTGCTCCTTGCCGCACAGCTCGGCGCACTGGCCGTAGTAGTCGCCCACCTTGTCGGCGCGGAACCAGGTGTCGCGCACGAAGCCGGGGATCGCATCCTGCTTGATGCCGAAGGCCGGCACCATGAACGAGTGGATCACGTCGTTGGCGGTGGTGATCACGCGCACCTTCTTGCCCACGGGCACCACCAGGGGGTTGTCCACCTTGAGCAGGTAGTCGGCCGGCGCGTTGCTCACGTTGCCGCTGTCGGACATGCGGCGGTGGCTGCTGTCGAGCGTGGAGATGTAGGCCAGGCCCTGGCCTTCGCCGGTGATGTAGTCGTAGCCCCACTTCCACTGGTAGCCGGTGACCTTGATGGTCAGGTCGGCGTTGGTGGTGTCCTTTTGCGCCACGAGCACCTTGGTGGCGGGCAGCGCCATGAGGATCACGATGATGAAGGGCACGATGGTCCAGATAACCTCGACGGTCACGGACTCATGAAAATTGGCCGGCTTGACGCCGCGCGACTTGCGGTGCTTCCAGATCGAATAGAACATCACCGCGAACACGGCGATGAAGATCACCGTGCAGATGATGAGCATCATCCAGTGCAGGAACTGCTGCTCCTCGGCGATGCGGGTGACCGGAGGCGCCAGATTCAATTGGTTGACGGCCGGGCCACCGGGAAGATCCTGCACGGCGTGGGCTGCGGTGCCCACCCATGCACCCGCCATCAGCAGCAAAGAAGCCAGCTTGTTGGAAATGCTCTTCATAGTTCTCACTTCTAAGCCTCAATTAACCAATCCCTGGGCGCCCCCGCGTGGGGTCGGGGCGGCGCACAAAGCCATGCGAATTCCAACATCCAGACCGTGCCCGGGCCTTGGGGCGCAATGCCCGAGCCCTTCAGCGCGGCTGGGTTCCACATGAACCCGGTTTCATCGATGCGGAGCACCGGCGGTGCTTCGCTTTTTGTCTCCTGACCTTCAAGGCCCGCGCGGGTTGGCGCGTGCCCTGCACCGTGCAGCATGCCGTTCCCGTGGCCCGATTGCAAGGCCCGCGGCGACATCCGCCGCACAGCCCCGTACAAACCATGAGAAGGTTGGAAGGTTTCGCGCCGACCGCAGAGCCTGCCACCGACAGGCGGCCTCCCGGCGGGGCCGCAGGGATCGCACCGCGCAGCAGAAGTTCCGGAACAGCACCGCCAAGAATTGTAGCCTGCTGTTGCGACGGATCATGGGGGCTCTGCCCCCGGGAAAACACCCTCAGGCGCCCGGCTTTCTCGCCCCCTGCAGCATGGCGCGCATGTCCTGCAGCGACACGGCGCTGCTCTCGCTCACCCGCAACCGTGGCGCCGGCTTGAAGGCGTGGCCATAGACGATCTCGAAGGTCAGCGCCAGCTGGCCGCCCTCGTTCGGGTCGGCCAGGCGGTCGGCCAGCGCCTGTTCCAGGCGCTCGCGCCAGCGCCGCCCGCGCAGCGCGGGAAAGCGCGCCGGGTGCAGGTTGCAGCCCAGTTCGCGCAACTCCTGCAGCAGCCGGGCCGGGGTGGCGAAGGTCAGCCGGATGCGTTCCATGTCCATCACCGGTTCGGCGAACCCGGCCTGCACCAGCATGTCGCCCCAGTCGTGCATGTCCGTCATGGCATGGCCGGCGGGCGGCCAGCCCAGTTCGGCGTAGACGGCATGCAGTTCGCGCACGGTGTCGGGGCCCAGGCAGGAGAACATGAGATAGCCGTCCACGGCGAGTGCCCGGTGCCACTGGCCGATCAGCCGCTGCGGGTCGGCGGCCGTGTGCAGCGCCATGTTGGACCACACCATGTTGACGCTGCCGTCCGCCGGCAGGCCGAACTTCGGAGCACGCCCACCCCAGCGCGAAGGGCTCCACCATGCCGCGCCCAATGCCTGCTCGGCCACCGGCTGGCGGCGCACCGCGGTTTCCGCCACCTGGCAGGCGGCCTGGGGGTAACGCTGGCGCACCAGGGCATGGGCCTGCAGGCCACCGCGCACCGGATCCCAGTCACACCAGGCGGCCGGGGCCTGGCGGATCCACTGGAGCCGGTCGTCCATGCGCCGGGCCACCTCCTCGTGCAGCCAGGGGGAGCTGGCGGGGGCGGCGGCATGCCAGCGGGCCGCGGCGGGCGGGTCGATGGTGGGGGGAAGGTGCTCTGGCATCGTGGGGGAACGGGGTCGCGGCGAGTATATTGAGTCGATGCTCCACAGGCAGCTTGCAGGGATATCGCACTGGCTGGGCGCGGCCCTGGGTGCCGTGCCCAGCCAATGCGCCGTCTGCCATGCCTGGCCCGCGCGGCGCGTCTGCGATGCCTGCGCCACCCGCTTCGCACAGCCGCAGCCGCGCTGCGCGACCTGCGCCCTGCCCGTGCCGGCGGGCGTGGCGCGCTGCGGGCGCTGCCTTACCGACCCGCCGCCGCTGGACGCCTGCCTTGCCGCGGTGGACTACGGCTACCCCTGGGCGCAGGCGCTGGCCGATTTCAAGTTCCGGGCCGACCCCGGCTGGGCGCCGTCGCTGGCCACCCTGCTTCGCAGCACGCCCTGGGTGGAACCGGCCGTGGAAGCGGCCGACTGCCTGCTGCCCATTCCCCTGTCGCGCGAGCGGATGAAAGAGCGCGGCTTCAACCAGGCCGCGCTGCTGGCGCGTGCCTTGTCGCCGGCGAAGGCGGATGCCGCCAGCCTGCTGCGCACCCGCGCCACCGAGGCGCAGAGCGGCTTGCCGCGCAAGGACCGGCTGCGCAACCTGCGCGGCGCGTTCGCGCTGGAGCCCGCGCGCGCCGCGCGCATCGCGGGCCGCCGGGTGGTTCTGGTGGACGACGTGATGACCACAGGCGCCACGCTGCACGCGGCGGCGCGGGTGCTGCGCGAGGCCGGCGCCGCGCACATCACCGCGGTGGTGGTCGCCCGCACCGATAGTCCCTGACCCGGGCCGATCACCGGGCCTGGATACGTTTGTTTACGAGCTTTCGCGCCGGGTGCGGCGCAGATGCCGACAATAGACGCCATGTTTCATATCGTTCTTGTCGAACCCGAGATCCCGCCCAACACGGGCAACGTGATCCGGCTGGCCGCCAACACCGCGTGCCGGCTGCACCTGATCGAACCCTTGGGTTTTTCCATGGAAGACCGCCTGATGAAGCGCGCGGGCCTCGACTACCACGAGTACACCGAGGTGCAGCGCCACGCGGGATGGACCGCCTTCCTGCGCGATGCCGAGCCGGACGCCACCCGCATGTTCGCCATGACCACGCACGCCACGCTCACGGTGTACGAGACCAGCTTTCGCGCCGGCGACTGGCTGGTGTTCGGCGCCGAGACGCGCGGCCTGCCGCCCGAGCTGCGCGAATCATTCCCGCCCGCCCAGCAGCTGCGGCTGCCGATGGTGCCGGGGCAGCGCAGCCTGAACCTGTCGAACGCCGTGGCGGTCACGGTGTACGAAGCCTGGCGGCAAAACAGCTTTCTCTGATGCGCCAAGGCCCTGGCCCGGCCCTCAGGCCTGCGGGGCGCGCGGGGCCGCGTTTTGGTCCAGGACGCCAGGGGCCTGCAGCGCCTCCTCCACGGACTGGCGCGTGCGGGCGCTCAGAAAATCCAGGAAGGCCCGCGTGCGTGCGGGCATGAACTTGCGGCTCGGAAAGGCCGCGTACAGCGTGAAGCGCCCCGCCGTCCAGGGCGCCAGCACCCGCACCAGTTGCCCGCTTCGCAGGTAGGGTGCGGCCAGATCGACCGGTAGCGAGGTCAGCCCCGCGCCATCCAGCGCAGCACGCAGCAGGGTCTCGATGTGGTTGGTCACGCAGACCGGCTGCACCTCGATGTCGATGGCCCGGTGGCCCAGCAGGGGATCGAACAGGCGCATCACCCCCGGTTTGGTGTCGCTGCGCCGGCGCAGCAGGCACTGGTGCCGGGCCAGGTCCTGCGGCACCTGCGGCATGCCGTGGTCCCGCAGGTAGGCGGGCGAGGCGCACACCACGCTGTCGGACCGCACGATGGGCCGGGTGATCACGTTGGCGCCGAAGACCGCGTCGTCGCTCAGCAGCGTGATGTCGAAATCACCGATGGGCGGCTCCAGCGAGGAATCCACATGGATGTCCAGCACCACCCGGGGATGCGCCCGGTGAAAGCCCTCCACCAGCGGCGCGAGGATGTGGACCGCGAGCACCGGCGGCGCGTGCAGCCGCAGCACGCCGGCGATCTCCGAGGTGTGGGCCTGGGCCGCGGCGAAGGCCTCCTCCACGTCGGCCAGGATGGTGCGCACGCGGGCCAGGTAGGCCTCGCCGGCATCGGTGAGCGAGACCCGGCGCGTGGTCCGCTGCAGCAGCCGGGTGCCGATGTGGCTCTCCAGGTCGGCAACCAGCCGGGTGACCGCCGCGGCCGACAGGTCCATCGCGCGCGCGGCCGCGGCGAAGCCGCCTTCGTCCACCACGGACTGGAACACGCGCATCGTCAGCAATCTATCCATTGCAGGAATGACGGCGTTTCAAGGGCCGCGATTATTTCAATTTCGTTAATTATTCATTGCCGAGAGTGCTGTTTTTCAAAGGGTTAACCCTGCGTACAGTTCAACCCATCGATGAGAAAGCCTGAAGGCGGACCCACCGAGGCAGGACAAGACCGGCCCCCGACAAGACCAGCCTTGCCCGGAAACACCAACCAATGAAGGACACCATCATGAACAACTACCGCACTCTCGCCACCGCTGCCGCCATCGCCCTGAGCGCCTTCGCCGCCCACGCCGGGGTGGAAGGCGACGGCTCCGACTATCCCGCCCCTGTCGCCGCCTCCAGCGCACTGACCCGTGAAGCCGTCGTGGCCGACCTGGTGGCCGCCCGCCAGAACGGCACCCTGCCCCGCGCCGGCGACTGGTACGACGTGCCCGCGCCCCTGGCCGTTTCCGGCAACGCCACGGTCATCACCCGCAAGGAAGTGCAGGCGCAAACCGTGGCGGCCGCGAAGTCGCGCAACACGGTCAGCGGCGACCACTGATCTGATCGCACGGCGGCCCGGCCGGTTGCGGCCGGCCCAGCCCCTCCTCCAAAAAAGGCCCGCAGGTTCGCCCTGCGGGCCTTTTTCATGGGGCGCCTTCAGGGCGCGGCGCCGTAATTGCGCGCCAGGGACTCGGCCACGCACGCGGGCTTGTCGGACCCTTCGCGCTCGATGGTGACCAGCCAGGTCATCTGGATGCCGTCCGGCGCGGCGGGCTCGCAGGCCTGCAGCGTGAGCCGCGCGCGCAGGCGGCTGCCCACGGGCACGGGCGAGGTGAAGCGCACGCGGTTGAGCCCGTAGTTCACGCCCATCCGCGCGCCGGCGATGGCGAACGCCGATTCGAAGAACCGCGGAATCAGCGACAGCGTGAGAAACCCGTGGGCGATCGGCGCGCCGAACGGGCCCTGGGCCGCGCGCTCGGGATCGACATGGATCCACTGGTGGTCGCCCGTGGCCTCGGCGAACTGGTCGATCTGCGCCTGGGTGATGGTGATCCAGTCGGTCACCGCCACCTCGCTGCCCACGCAGGCGGCCACTTCGGAATACGTCTGGAAGGTTTTCATGCGCGCACTTTAGGCCGGGGCGGGCCGTGCGCGTTGTCGGGCGCGCGACAGCCGCGCGCGCCGGCCTACTGGTCCAGCCAGTCGCAGATGCCCTGCCACTGCTCCAGGTCGCGCGCCACGCGGCTGGCCGAGACGTCGAAGACCGACAGGCCCTGCGCGGCCAGATGGATGTAGTTCTGCGTGTCGCGCAGCCGGCCCAGCACCGGCAGGCCCAGGCTTTCGACGAACTCGCCCAGCTTGTCGGCCGCGATGGTGCGGGCATCGACCCGCATGCCGACGATGCCGATCTGCACGTTCGCCGCATGGCGGCTTTCGGCCAGCTCGTCCAGGAAGCCCCGGATGGCGAAGATGTCGAACACACTGGCCTGCAGCGGCACGATCACCTTGTCGGCCAGCTGGAGCACCGACTTGAGCTGTGCGCCGTGCAGGCCCGCGGGCGTGTCCAGCACCGCGTGGGTGGCCTCCTTGGGCGGTCGGCCGATGGCGTCGGGCTGCACCGGCCAGTCGCCGATGGGCCGCACGGCCGGGGACCGCAGCCCGCGCCACAGCCGGGACGACTGCTGCGGGTCGGCGTCGCCCAGCACCACGGCGTGGCCCTGGCTGGCGAAATAGCCGGCGATGTTGGTGGCGAGCGTGGATTTGCCCACGCCGCCCTTGGGATTGGCCACTGCGATCACTGGCATGCACGCCTCCTGGGTGTCAAAAGTTGGGTTGGCGGGGGCGATGGTAGCGCCGCCCGGGGCCAGACTGGGGAGTATGAGTCAAAAACCCCTCCAGCGCATATTCCACTAGGGCATATTGCTATATTTTTAATAGCAACCGAATTCAGCCGTGCTGGGCCCCGCGCTTGACGAAGAAGAGCCCCGTGCCCACGGCCATCAGCAGGCCGCCGAACACGCGGTTCTGCGCGCGCACCGCGCGGGCGTTGCGCAGCAGGCGGCGCAGCGCGCTGGCGCCCGCGGCATAGCCGTGCATGACGGCCATGTCCACCGCCACCATGGTGGCCGCCATGGCGAGCAGTTGCGTCCACAGCGGGCGCGTGTCGGTCATGAACTGGGGCAGCACGGCCACCATGAAGATGATGCCCTTGGGGTTGGTCGCGTTGGTCAGAAAGCCCGTGAGGCAGCGCTTTTGCCACGGGCCGGCCGGCGCGGCCTCCCCACCCGGCAGGGACGACGCATCGCCCGAGCGCCATTGGGCGATGCCGATGTAGATGAGGTAGCACGCGCCCAGGATCTTCACCGCGCTGAACGCCGTCTCGGAGGCCAGCAGCAGCGAGCCCACGCCCGCCCCGGCGATCACCAGGATCAGCAGCAGCCCCAGTTGCAGCCCCAGGATGGTGGCGCCCGTCTTTCGCACGCCGTAGGTGAGGCCGTGGCTCATGGACAGCACGGCGCCGGAGCCCGGCGAGATCGCGATGAGGCAAGCCGCCGCCAAAAATGCCAGCCAGGTGTGCAGGTCCATGGGTCCGCCGGAAAAGAAAGGAAAGAAGATGAAAGGATCGGGAGCCGCCGATCTTACCGATGCAAAATTGCCGAGGTCCCCTTCACCGCCTCTTTCTCCACCCCCTCTCCATGGCCCACGCACCCACCTGGCTCACCTACGGCTTCCTCTACCTGGGCGCGGCCGTGCTCGCCGTGCCCATCGCGCGGGCGCTGGGGCTGGGGGCGATCATCGGCTACCTGGCGGCCGGCATCGCCATCGGCCCCTGGGGCCTGGGCCTGGTGAGCAACGTGCAGGACATCCTGCATTTCGCCGAGTTCGGCGTGGTGCTGATGCTGTTCCTCGTCGGCCTGGAGCTGCAGCCCAGCCGGCTGTGGAGCCTGCGGCGCCCGATCTTCGGGCTGGGCAGCGCGCAGGTGCTGGGGTGCGCGGCGCTGCTGTGGCTGGCGGCGTGGGCCTGCGGCCTGCCGTGGCGCGTGGGGCTGGTGGGTGCGCTGGGACTGGCGCTGTCGTCCACGGCCATCGCGCTGCAGTCGCTGGGCGAGCGCAACCTGATGCGCACCGACAGCGGGCAGAAGGCGTTCTCGATCCTGCTGTTCCAGGACGTGGCGGCCATTCCCATTCTGGCGCTGCTGCCGCTGCTGGGTGCGGCCGCCGCGGCCGACGCGGCACCCCATGCCACGCCCGACCTGCTGCTGGAAGCGGCCAAGATCGTGGGCGTGGTGGGCGGCATCGTCCTGGGCGGACGGCTGCTGCTGCGCCCGGTGCTGCGCTGGATCGCCAAGAGCAGGACGCCGGAGATCTTCACCGCCGCCTCGCTGCTGCTGGTGGTGGGCATCGCCTGGCTGATGGTCATCGTGGGCCTGTCGATGGCGCTGGGCGCCTTCCTCGCCGGCGTGCTGCTGGCCGACAGCGAATACCGGCGCGAGCTGGAGGCCGATATCGAGCCCTTCAAGGGCCTGCTGCTCGGGCTCTTTTTCATGGCCGTGGGCATGTCCATCGACTTCGGCGTGCTGATGCGCTCGCCCGGGTTGATGGCCCTGGTGCTGCTCGGCTTTCTGGTCATCAAGGGCGTGGTGATCTACGCGCTGGCGCGCGTGACCGGCACGCCGTACCAGGAGCGGCCCGTGATGACGCTGCTGCTGGCGCAGGGCGGCGAGTTCGCGTTCGTCGTGTTCCAGGCGGCATCGACGGCGGGCGCGCTGCCGGCCGAAACCGCGTCGCTGCTGATCGGCGCCGTGGCGCTGTCGATGCTGCTGTCGCCGCTGCTGCTGGTGCTGCTGGACCGCGTGCTGCTGCGCCGCTATGCGCGGCTCAAGACCGATGTGCCGGCCGCGGCCGAGATCTCCGAGCCGCAGGAGGCGCCGGTCATCATCGCGGGCTTCGGGCGCTACGGGCAGATCGTCGCGCGCACCATGCTGCTGCAAGCCGTGCCGACCACCGTGCTGGACCACAGCGTGGAGATGCTCGAGGTGGCCCACACCTTCGGCTACCGCGTGTTCTACGGCGACGCCACGCGGCTGGAGCTCCTGCGCATCGCAGGGGCCGCGCAGGCCCGCATCCTGGTCATCGCGGTGGACGACACGGGCCAGTCCGTCAAGATCGCCGCACTGGCGCGCGCTCACTTTCCGCAGCTGAAAATCGTGGCCCGCGCCCGCAACATGAGCCACTGGAACGCGCTGCGCGATCTGGGCGTGGAGCACGTCGAGCGCGAGTTGTTCGAGTCGAGCCTGAAGACCGCCCGCACGGTGCTGGAACTCATGGGCCTGCCGGCGCAAGAGGCCCAGCGCGTGGCGGACCGGTTTCGCCAACACAACATCGACCTGGCCAACCGCATGTACCCGCACCACAAGAACCAGGAGAAGTTCATCGCCGTGGCGCGGCAAGGCCGCCAGCAACTGGTGGAACAGATGGCCAAGGAGCGGCAGGAAGCCGCATCCGCCGCGGCGGATGCGGGCCCCCCTGCGGACGCCGCAGGCCATGCCCCGCCCGCGCAGCGTACCGGCCTGCCACCGGGCAGCGCCTGACTTTTTCGACCGGCTCCGCGGCCCGGGCCGCGGCCGCCGGCCATCCCCCAAGACCCGTTTGCGAAAGGACACCCGACCCCATGCGCCGTTTCGAACTGATCGAAGGAAACTCCAGCAAATTCTGGGAGATCGAGCCCTCCGGCTCCGACCTCAACATCCGGTGGGGCCGCATCGGCACGGCCGGCCAGAGCCAGACCAAATCGTTCGCCGACGCCGCGAAGGCCTCGGCGGCGCTGACCAAGCTGGTCACCGAGAAAACGAACAAGGGCTACAGCGAAGTCGGCGTGGCCCCGGGCGCTGCCATCGGTGCCTCGCCAGCGCCCGCCAAGGCGCCCGCGCCCCAGGCCGCTTCCAGGCAGGCGGCCACGGATGGTGCCGGGCGCTCCGCCACCGCCAGCGCTTCTGCATCGGCTCCCGTCCCGGCGGAAAGCCTGGATGCGCAGTGCGATCGCGTCTTCACCGCCTTCTGCACGCAATTGGCCGAGGGTGCGGTGAAGGTGGAAGACGTGTTCTCGGCCGCGGTGCTCAAGCGCCAGCACGGCGTGAGCGACCAGGGTGCCTCGATGGCGTTCGAGCGCCTGAAATCCGAAGGCCTGCTGACGGGCTGGGGCACGACCGCGCAGGTCGGCAAGCGCGCGACCGCCCTCGCCCAGGCCCTGCTCGCCGAAGCGGCGGCTGGGGCCGAGACCACCCCGCCGGCCGCAGCGCCCACCGATGCTCCGGCCGGTGACGGCGGGCCCGGCGCGGTGCCGCCCTGGCTGGCCCAGGGCGACCCCGTGCGCCTGCCGTCCCAGATGGAGCGCGAGGCCTATGCCTCGCGCCGTTTCCCCCAGGAAGCGAAAGCCGCCGCACTGCCCCAGGCATGGCAGCGCGTGCGCAGCCACTGCGATTTCCATTTCAACCTGCCAGCCACCGATGCGCCCCTGCGCGATCCGCTGCAGCGGACCATCGACCGCCTCGGCCGGCACACAGCCGAGGCCGACGCAGAGGCCGACACCTTACTGCTCGCGCTGGCCCTGGCCAGTTCGGGCTACTACGGCGAGAACGAACCGGCCGCCGCCATCGTGGACTACCTCGTGGCGCAGTACGGACTGCCGGGGGCCGTCGACATCCTCATGGCATCTCAGCGCCTGGAGACGACCAACGATTACGACTCGACCACCAAGAAGCGCCGCGCGCACCTGTCCACCACCGTGACCCGAGCGATGAGCAACGGATGGCGCGGGCCGTTGGGCCAGGGCGAGGAAGCCTTCCGCCGCCATCTCGCGGCCGCGCCACAGGCCGAGTGGGAAGCCTGTGCGGACCGCATCGAGGCCGACCTGCCCTCCCTGCACCCGAGCCGGCAGCCGGCGATGGCGCTGCTGCTGCCCGACCGGCCGGCCGTTTCCGACGCCTTGGCGCACCGGCTCGCCGCCGAGAAGGAGGTGCCCGACACCCTGCACTGGCTGATGCTCACGGCCACCGACCCCGCCGCGATTGCGCTGGCCGCGAAGACGCGGCTGGGCTACTCCGAGGGCTTCTGGGGCAACCGGCGCATGGTGGCGACGGCCGTGCGCGAACGCGGCACCGGCGCGGTGGCGGTGCTGGAACGCGGGGCCGCCGAGGAGGCCGCCGGGGAAGCGCTCGCCACCCTCGGCACCCCCGAGGCCGTGCATGCGCTGGCCAAGGCCGCCAGCAGCTCCAAGGGCGCGCTGGCGCGCCTGTCCCTGGCGGCGGACCGCTGGCCGCTCGCGGCGATCGCGGCCCTCTCGCGGCTGGTGGCCGCGGACGGAAAGGACGCGGGCCTGCTCACGCCCATGCTCTCGCGCCTGCTGCGTGCGCACGGTCAGAGCGTGCCGCTGCTGCGCCCCTGGCTGGATGCCGCCGCGCAGGCCGCCGTGGACCGGCAGCTGGCCCTCCTCACCGGCCCGGCCGAGGTGGCCGCCCGCGAAGAATTGCCGGCCGTGCTCGCCGATCCGCCCTGGCTTGCGAAGACCGCGCGCAAGACCGCGGCGGCGCTGGCGCTGGAGCTGCTGCCGCTGGCCCCCGTCGAGGAATGGGCGCCGGGCGAACGCGAAGAGGCGCAGCGTCTCAACTCGTGGCATCTCAACCGCTTTGCGAAAGCGGCGCAGGACGTGCTGGAGATGGTGGATCTGC
This sequence comes from Acidovorax sp. BLS4, assembly GCF_032929295.1. NCBI lineage: Bacteria > Pseudomonadati > Pseudomonadota > Betaproteobacteria > Burkholderiales > Comamonadaceae > Acidovorax > Acidovorax sp. BLS4. The sequence continues at coordinate 337,722 of NZ_CP136797.1, read as the reverse complement.
TGGGCTTCGACACGAACAGGAAAAAGCAGCTCGCCCCCCTGGCCGAGGACGCCGCGCGCGCCATCCGGGCGGGAAACGCCGATGCACTCATCGCGGCATGGCGCGCCATGCTGGCCGAGCGCAAGCGCGAGCGCTACTACTGGTATTCCTTCGACTGCGTGGCCGCGGCCACGCTGCCTCCAGCGCTTGCCGTGCCGTTCTGGAATGCCGTGGCGGGCGAGGCCGAGGGCTACAGCGTGGGCCATGCGATCGCCAAGCTGGGCCTGCCCGCGCTGCCGGCGCTCACCGCCATGGTGCGCGCGAAGCCGGCCGAGAACCTGGCCTGGGCGATGCACTACGGTGCCGTGGAGATCGCCCCCACGGCCGCACGCGCGTTCGCCAAGCTCAAGACCGCGCGCGACACCGGCCGCGCCTGGCTGCTGAAATACCCCGAGCACGCGGCCTGCGCGCTCATCGCGCCGGCCCTGGGCAAAGCGGGCGAGGCGCGCGACTGCGCGGGCGCCGCCCTGCGGCTGCTGCATGCGCAAGGCCACGGGGCCCTCCTGATGGAGGTGGCCGGCCGCTACGGTGACGATGCGGTCCTGCAGGCGCTGCGCACCGTGCTCGACGAAAGCCCGCTGGACCGCTTCCCGACCAAGCGCGCCAAATTGCCCGAATTCTGGCAGCCGCGCGGCTGGCGCCGCCCGGTGCTGCAGGACGGCCCGGGCCGCGGCAAGGCGCTGCCCGACGAAGCGCTCGACGCGCTCGGCCAGATGCTGACCTTCCCCACGAGCGAGGAGGTTTATGCCGGCATCGCCGTGGCGCGCGAGGCCTGCACGCCCGATTCGCTGGCCGACTTCGCATGGGATGCGTTCGGCGCCTGGCTCGAAGCGGGTGGCCCATCGAAGGACGGCTGGGCGCTGACCGCGCTGGGCCTGCTGGGCACCGACGACTCCGCCCGCCGGCTCACGCCCTTCATCCGCGCCTGGCCCGGGGAGTCGGCCCATGCGCGCGCCGTCACGGGGCTGGACGTGCTCGCGCAGATCGGCACCGACGTCGCGCTGATGCTGCTCAACGGCATCGCACAGAAGATCAAGTTCAAGGGCCTGCAGGACAAGGCCCGCGAGAAGATCGCCGCCATCGCCGAGGCGCGGGGCCTGAGCCCCGAGGAACTGGAGGACCGCCTCGCGCCCGACCTGGGTCTGGACGCGCAGGGTACGCTGCGGCTCGACTTCGGTCCGAGGGCGTTCAAAGTGGGCTTCGACGAGACGCTCAAACCCTATGTGCGCGAGGTCTCGGGGGACGGCAGCGACGGCGCGCGCCTGCCGGACCTGCCCAAGCCGAAGAAGACCGACGACCCCGACCTCTCGGCACAGGCCGTGGAGCGCTTCAAGCTGCTCAAGAAGGATGCGCGCACCATCGCCAGCCAGCAATTGCTGCGCCTGGAGGTGGCCATGTGCGCGCGCCGGCGCTGGACGCCGGAGGTATTCCGCACCTTCCTCGCCGGCCACCCGCTCGTGCGCCACATCGTGCAGCGCCTGGTGTGGGGGGTGTACGAGGTGCCAGATGGCGGCAGCTACGGCGGCCGGCTCGCGGCCTGCTTTCGCGTGGCGGAAGACGGCAGCACCACCACGGCCGAGGACGACCCGTTCGATATCCCGGAGGGCGCGCAGGTGCGCATCGGCGTTCCGCATGCGCTGGAACTGTCGCCCGAGGACGCCGCAGCCTTCGGCCAGATCTTCGCGGACTACGAGCTGCTGCAGCCGTTCCCGCAGATCGGCCGCGACACCTACACGCTGACCGAGGCGGAGAAGGCCGACATCAAGCTATCGCGCTGGACCAAGGCCAAGGTGCCCACGGGCCGCGTGCTGGGCCTGGTCAACAAGGGCTGGCGCCGCGGGCAGGCGCAGGACGGCGGCGGCATCTGGTACTTCACCAAGCCGCTGGGGGCCGCCCATGTGATCGAGTTGCACCTGGACCCCGGCATCATCGTGGGCATGGTGGACGAGTACCCCGAGCAGGAACTGGGCGAGGTGCAGGTGGGCAAGCCTTCCGCGTGGGGCGAGTTGCAGAATGCCGAGCCCATCGGCCGTCTGGACGCCATCTCCGCCAGCGAGCTGATCCGCGACCTGGAGGGGCTTCGCGCCTGACCGGCCATCGCATGGCTGCCCCTCGCATTTCCCATCCCTGACCGACCGCACCATGGCCATCTCCCGCAAAACACCACCTCCCGGCGAAGCCGCAACCGCGGGAGTCCCGCTGCAGCGGCCGCCTTCCGAAATCCTCCATGCCGCGGAACTGGAGCGCCTGCGCGCACAGGACACGGACCCGCGCCCGCCCGGCTGGTCGCTGGGCCTGCGCGCCGCACGGGCCTTCATCCTGGGCGATGCGGCGCTGGGCATCGCCCCCAAGATCGTCGCGCCCGTGGCAAGCATCGAACGCATGCTGGTCACGCTGGCCACCGGCCGCGGGCTGATGCTCGTGGGCGAGCCCGGCACGGCCAAGTCGCTGCTGTCGGAGCTGCTCGCCGCGGCCGTCTCGGGCGTCTCCACGCTGACCATCCAGGGCGGCGCCTCGACCACCGAGGACCAGATCAAGTACGGCTGGAACTACGCCCTGCTCATCAACGAAGGCCCCAGCCCGCGCGCGCTCGTGCCCGCACCGCTCTACCAGGGCATGCAGCAGGGACGCATCGTGCGGTTCGAGGAGATCACGCGTGCGCCGCTGGAGGTGCAGGACTGCCTGCTGGGCATGCTCTCCGACCGCGTGATGGCGGTGCCCGAGCTGGCGGGCGAACACGCCATGCTCTACGCCCGCGAGGGCTTCAACATCATCGCCACGGCCAACACGCGGGACCGCGGCGTGAACGAGATGAGTGCCGCGCTCAAGCGCCGCTTCGACTTCGAGACCGTCTTCCCGATCCTCGACTTCGACCGGGAGCTGTCGCTCGTGCAGGACGCCAGCGCGCGGCTGCTCGCGCAAAGCGGCATCCCGCACGCCGTGCCGGCGCCGGTGCTGGAGCTGCTCGTGTCCACCTTCCGAGACCTGCGCGGTGCACCGGCCGACGGCCAGCGCGGCGCGCCGCCCGATGCGGCCATGGACCGCCTGAGCGCCGTGATGTCCACCGCCGAGGCCGTGAACGTGGCCCACGCGGTGGGCGTGCGCGCCTGGTTCCTGGAGCGGCGCGAGGGCTCGCCCGCCGATCTGGTGGACTGCATCGCCGGCACCATCGTCAAGGACAACGCCGACGACCGCGCCAAGCTGCGCCGCTATTTCGAGCAAAAGGCGGCCAAGCGCACGGGCGGGCATTGGCGCGCTTACTACGAAGCGCGCCACCGGCTGCCGTGAAGGCCGGCACGGCGCCGCCCGCCGACCCCGTCATCCTCGGCGTGCGCCACCACAGCCCCGCCTGTGCGCGGCTGGTGGCGGCGCGCATCCGGGCGCTGCGGCCCGCGTTCGTGCTGATCGAGGGGCCCGCGGATTTCAACGACCGGCTGGACGAGCTCTACCTGCCGCACCGCCTGCCGGTGGCGATCTACAGCTACCTGGCGCGCGGCGGTACGCACCGCGGATCGTGGACGCCCTTCGCCGATCACTCGCCCGAATGGCAGGCGCTGCAGGCCGGGCGGGAAACCGGCGCGCAGGTGCGCTTCATCGACCTGCCCGCCTGGCACGACGCATTCGCCCATCTCGAGAACCGCTACGCCGATGCGGCCGATGCCGAGCACCAGGCGCGGGCCGAGGCCTACGAGCGCGCGCTGGCGGACCAGCTCGCGGTGCAGGGCCGCGACGCGCTCTGGGACCACCTCTTCGAAGACGCGGGGCCGGAGGATGCGCAGGCCGGATGGGACGACGTCGATGGCCTGGCGCTGCGCCTGTCCACGTACTTCGGCCACCTGCGCGGCGAGGGGGAGGCGGGCTCGCTCGGCAACCAGGCGCGCGAACAGATGATGGCGCGCTGGATCGCCTGGGCCATGGCGCAGGACCGCGGCGCCGTGCTGGTGGTGTGCGGCGGCTACCACGCCCCCGCGCTCGCGCGGCTCTGGCGCGGCATGCCCACCGGCGAGCCGGAAACGCCGCAGCCTGCGGAAGACCCCGAAGACACTATCAAAAATATAGCAAACCACCCAATTACCACTAAGGCATCGGCACGATTTGGCTCTTACATCGTGCCCTACACCTTCCGGCGGCTCGATGCCTTCGCGGGCTATGCGTCGGGCATGCCGTCGCCGCAGTACTACCAGTGGCTCTGGGAGCACGGGGCCGAGGGCGCGGCCCGCGAGTTGCTGCGCGGCGTGGTGCAGCGCCTGCGCGAGCGCCAGCTGAGCGCCTCCACCGCCGACCTGATGGCCGTGCATGCGCGCGCGCTGGGGCTGGCGCGGCTGCGGGGGCACCGCCAGCCGTTGCGCTCGGACTGGCTCGACGCCCTGGCGGGCGCCTTGGTGAAGGAGGCGCTCGACGCCCCCCTGCCCTGGACCTACCGTGGCCCGCTGCGTGCCGGCACCGCCCCGGTGCTGGTGCAGGCGATGGACGTGCTGGCCGGCGACACGGCGGGCCGCCTCGCACCGGGCACGCCGCAGCCGCCGCTGGTCGCGGCCGTGCGGGCCGAGCTGGCCGAGCAGGGCCTGCCGCTGCGTGGCACCGTCACGCTCGACCTGCTGCAGGAAGGCGACCGCGCCCGCAGCCGCGTGCTGCACCGGCTGGCCCTGCTGCAGCTGCCGGGCGTGGTGCGCACGCGCGGCCCGGCGATGGCGCTGTCGGGCGAACGCGGCGAGGCCTGGAGCCTCAGCGAACCGCTGGAGCAGCAGGCCGCGCTCATCGAGGCGGGCGCCTGGGGCGCCACGCTGGAAGACGCCGCGCGGGCGCGCCTGGAAGACCGGCTGCGCCAGGCACGCGGGCGCATCGCGCCGCTGGCCGAAGGCCTGAACAGCGCGGCCTGGGCCGGCCTTGCGGACCTGAGCGACGGGCTGCTGCGGGACATCGGCGACGCCATCGCGCAGGAGCCGCGTTTCGAGGCGCTGGCCCCCGCGCTGGGGCTGCTGCACACGCTGCTGCGCCACGGCCAGATGCTCGGCATGGCCGGCGCACCCGTGCTGCGCATCGCGGTGGAGGCCGGCTTCGACCGCGCGCTCTGGCTGCTCGAAGCCCCCGCCGCGGTGGCCACCGCCGACACCGAAGACCATCTGCGCGGCCACCGCGCGCTGCAGCGCATCGTCGCCGACACACTGGCCGACCTGGAAGACGGCACGCCCCATCCGCTCGCGCTGGAACCCGCGCGCGCCCTCGCGGTATGGCAGCGCAAGGCGGCCGACCCGCAGGCCGCACCGGTCAGCCGCGGCGCGGCGCTGGGCGCGGTGCTGGCGCTGTCGGGCCGCCTGGGCGGTGGCTCGGAAGGCGGCGATGCCGCCACCCCCGAAGCCGGCGTGGAGGAAGCCATGGACCTGCTCGCCGCCATGACCGCCGCCACGCTGGGCGACGCCCTCGCCGGCCTTTTGGCGCTGGCGCGCGAGGCGCTCGCCACCGAAACGGCCTTCGCCGCCGGCATGGACCGCCGCATCCGGGCGCTGGACGACGAAGACTTCGTGCAGGCCCTGCCGGCGCTGCGGGCCGCCTTCGCCTGGCTGCCACCGCGCGAGCGGGGCCAACTCGCCGGGCAGGTGCTGTCGCTGCACGGCGCGCAGCACCTGCCGCGCCGCACCCTCACGGCCGCGACCCCGGGCGCCCTGCCCCCCGAAGCACTGGCCCGTGCCCGCGCCGGCGAAGCCGCGGCCGCGGCGCGGCTGGCCGCGTGGGGCATCGACGCCGGCACCGGAGCCCCTGCATGACACCGCTGACCATCCCTGACCCCCTGCAGCGCTGGCGCCTGTTGCTCGGCGAGCCGGCGGAACCCGCGTGCGGCGCGCTCGGCGATGCCGCGCAGGCGGCCGATGCGGCGCTCGAATGGCTCTACGGCCGCGACAGCGATCGCGCCGAGCGCGGCGAGCGCAGCGCGGGCCTGGGGCCCTCGGCGCTCAGCACGCCGGACTGGATCAACACCATCCACACGCTCTTTCCCAAGGAAGTGATCGAGCGGCTGGAACGCGATGCGGTGGAGCGCTACGGCATCGACGAAGTGGTGACCAACCTGGAGGTGCTGGAACGCATCGAGCCGTCCGAATCGCTGCTGCGCGCGGTACTGCATACCAAGCACCTCATGAACCCGCAGGTGCTGGCCGCCGCCCGCCGGCTCGTGGCCGAGGTGGTGCGGCGCATCATGGAAAAACTCGCCACCGAAGTGCGCCAGGCGTTCAGCGGCAGCCGCGACCGGCGCCGCCTCTCGCGCATGAAAGTGGCGCGCAACTTCGACTTCCGGCGCACCCTGCAGGCCAACCTGCGGCGCTGGGACGCGGCGCGCGGCAAGCTCTACGTGGAGCGGCCCATTTTCATCAGCCGCACGCGGCGGCATGCCGAGCCGTGGGACATCGTGCTGCTCATCGACCAGAGCGGGTCGATGGTGGACTCCGTCATCCACAGCGCGGTGATGGCCGCCTGCCTTTGGCAGCTGCCGGGCATGCGCACGCGGCTGGTGGCCTTCGACACGCAGGTGGTGGACCTCACGGCCGATGTGTCCGACCCGGTGGAGCTGCTCATGAAAGTGCAGCTGGGCGGCGGCACCGACATCGCCCGGGCCGTGGCCTATGCGCAATCGCTCGTCGCCAACCCGGCCCGCACCATCGTCGTGCTGGTGAGCGATTTCTACGAGGGCGGCGACCCCGGAGAACTCGTTCGCCGCGTGAAGGCGCTGACCGGCGCGGGCGCGAAGGTGCTGGGCCTGGCCGCGCTCGACGCGCAGGCCGAGCCCGCCTACGACCGCGAGATGGCCGCGCGCCTCGTGAAGGAAGGCGCGCAGGTCGGCGCCATGACCCCGGGCCAGCTCGCGGGCTGGCTGGCCGAGAAGGTGCAGGCATGAACGCGCCGCTGCGGGCCGACCTACTCGAACTCACCCCGGAGGCGCTGACGGCGCTGGCCAACGCGGGCTTCGTCAAGCGCGCGCAAAAGGACGTGGCGGCCCAGGTGCTGCCACGGCTGGAGACCGAACCCGACGGCACCGTGCGCGCGGAATTCGACGACGGCGCGCGCACGCGGCTGCCGCCGGGCCGCACGCTGCGCGATGCCGCATGCACCTGCGCCGCGAGCGGCATGTGCCGCCACCGCGTGATGCTGGTGCTGGCCTATCAACAACGGCACGGCACGGCGAACGCCCCTGCGGTCGATGCGTCCACGGCCGCAGCGCCGCCCACGGAACCGGGGGGCGCCTGGAGCCCCGCGCATTTCGACGACGCGGCGGTGTCGGCCAGCGTGGCGCCCTCGGTGCTGGAGCAGGCCGCGCGGCTGGCGGCCTCGCGCCCCGTGGTGGCGGTGCAGCCATGGCGGGGCCCCGCCTCGCCGCCCACGGCCCGGTTGCCGATGTGCACCGTGCGGTTCTTCTCGCGCAGCTCGCTCGTGCATGCGCGCTGCGACTGCCAGCAGGGCAGCGGCTGCGCGCATGTCGTGGTGGCGCTGTGGGCGTTCCGCGCCGCGGGCGATCTGCCCGCGGGCGGCGACGAAACCATGGTGGAAGTGCCGCCGCGCGCGGGCCCCGGGCAGGCCGGTGCCGGCACCGATGGCGGCAGCGGCGCCGCGGCGGCACCCGCGCACCTGCAGTCCCCCGAGGCGCTGCGCCTGCGCGAGGCGCTCGATGCGGTGCTGCTGTCGCTGTGGCTCGACGGATCGGCCCAGCCCACGATGGCCCTGGCAGCGCGCTTCGAAGCGCTGCGCGCGCAGGCGCAGGCCCTGGGCTGGCGCTGGGTTGACGACGGGATCGCGGAGCTGTGGCTGCTGCTGCAATCCCTGCAGGCCCGCAGCAGCCGGCACGACCCGCTGCGCCTGCTGGCCGTGGCGGCCGAGCTGTGGGCGCGCCCGCGCGCCGCGGCCCACGCCGAGGCCGCGGGCGCGGACAGGACGGGGGCCGCACGCCCCGCGCTGCATGCCAGCCAGATCCTCGGCGCGGGCGTGAAGGGCGAGGTCGCGCTGGACCACATCAAGCTCGTCTCGCTGGGCGCCGCGCTCTGGTCCGACGCGGCGGCCGAAGGCGCCAACGTGCTTTTCGCCGATCCGGACACGCAGACCGTGACGGTGCTGGAACGCCAATGGCCGCGCAGCGAAGGCGCCGGCGGCCCCGCGCAGGCCCTCGCCGGACGGCGCGTGGCGGGGTTTCCGCTGCGGCAGATCGCGACGGGGCAGGTCATCACCAAGACCGCCACGCGCCGCGCCAACGGCCTCATCGACATCACCGCCGGGGCACGCCAGACCGGCGTGATGCCGCTCTCGCCCGCGGCCTGGGACGAGCTGGCCCCGCCCTTGCGCCAAGCCAGCGTGCAAGCGCTGCGCGAGCGCCTGCGCGCCGCGCTTCCCGATTTCGTGCAGCCGCGCCAGGCCGCCACCGGCGCGGCCAGCGGGGCATCGGGCGCGCTGCATGTGGTGGCGCTCGAAGGCGGCATGCAGGTGCAGGACTGCGAGTGGGATGCGGCCGAGCAGGTGCTGCATGCGCGCATCGTGGACGCGCAGCACGAGGACGCCGGGCCTGCACTGCACCTTGCGCTGCCGCACCGTGCGGCCGCGCCGGGCGCCGTGGACGCGCTGGCCCGCGCGCTGGCGGGCGAATGGGGGCCGCTGCGCGCGGTGGCCGGGCCGGTGGCGCTGCGCGGCGGCGAGGCGGTCATGCAGCCGCTGGCCCTGCTCACCCAGCAGCGCGCCGTGGTGCCGCAGATCGAGCCGCCAGCCACCCAGCCGCTGGCGCTGCGCACCTGCGCCGATGCGCCCACACCCGTGCAGGCCCTGCTCGACGAAACCCTGCAATCGCTGGCCCAGTGGCTGCGCCAGGGCCTGCGCCACCAGCCAGGCGGGCTGGATGCGCGCGCGCAGTCTCAGGCCCGGCAGCTGCGGCAAGGCGGCCTGGACCGCGGCGCCGCGCTGCTCGAAAGCCTGGGCGGGCACCTGCGGTCGGCCGACCGCGGACCGCTGCTGGCAACGCTCTCCACACTGGCACTGCTGTTGCAGGCCCAGGGCGGCTGAGGCGGCCGCAAGACCGCGCGGGCACCCCTGCCAGCGGGTGCAGGCGCGTCACGCGCACGCACGCCGCATGCCGGCTGAAAACCTGCAGAAAGCCCGCCGATGGCCGGCGCATCTGTCCGACTCGCCCGTTTCACATCAATTTGAATGATAATTATTCTTAATCAAATGGATCCGCTTCTTTTCCATCGCCTGGTCCGGCGGCCTTCCGGCTGGCCGGCGGCCTCTTCCTCGCCCCTCCTCTCCCGCATTTCCATGGTCCACACCCGTTCCGACGCGGCGCACTCGCCTGCCCACGCCACTCCTTTCCTGCGCCCTTTCCTGAGCCCTTCGCTGGCCCGCTCCCCCGCACGCACCCTGTGCCGCTGCGCACTCACGCCGCTGGCGCTGTGCCTGTCGCAGGCCGCCATGGCCCAGGCCAGCGCGGACGCGACGCCGCAACTGCAGGAAGTGCGCATCAATGCCAGCACGGAAAAGGACGTGGGCTTCGCCCCGGTGGAAGCCCAGACGGCCGGCAAGGCACCCATGCGCCGGCTGGAAACCCCGCAGTCGGTGAGCGTGGTCACGCGCGAGCAGATGGAGTCGCGCCAGATCGCGAACCTGCAGCAGGCGCTGCAGACCGTGGCCGGCGTGAGCCCGGTCAACTTCGGACGGCGCGGCTTCGACGACATCAACATCCGGGGCTTTCGCTCCACCGAATCCATCCTCATCGACGGCCTGGTGCAAAGCCCCGGCATGTGGACGCGCCTCACGCCCTACGGCTACGAGCGCTTCGAGGTGCTCAAGGGCGCGGCCTCGGTGCTGTACGGGCAGGTGCAGCCCGGCGGCATCGTCAACGCCATCAGCAAGCGGCCCAAGCGCGATGCTTTGAGCGAAGTGGGCGTGGAGGTGGGCAGCTTCGGCCAGCGCACCTTGCAGGCCGACATCAACCGCCCGCTGAACGAGTCGGGCAAGGCGGCGTTCCGCATCAACGCCCAGGTCTCGAACAGCGACGATCCGACCGACTTCGTCTACCGGCGCGACCGCTGGATCGCGCCTTCGCTGTCGCTGGACCTGGGCGCGCAGACCGATCTGGTGCTGTTCGCCACCTACAGCCAGAGCAACTGGATGCGCCAGCAGGGCATCACGCCCTACGGCACGGTGCTGCCCAACCGCAACGGCCCCGTGCGGACCACGCTGTACACGGGCGATCCGAGCTTCGGCGGCTACGACATCGAAAGCACCTCGGTCGGCTACGCGCTGGAGCACCGCTTCTCGCCGCAGATGACGCTGCGCCAGAACGTGCGCTACGAATCGGAGAAGGGCAATGGCAACTTCGTCTCCAACCTGGCGCTGCAGTCCAATCAGCGCCTGCAGAACCGGCAGGCCACGCGCCAGTACCTGGATGACGACATGCTGGCCACCGACACCTCGCTGCTGTCGCAGTTTGCCGCCCTGGGCGTGCAGCACCGCCTGGTGACCGGGCTGGACGCACGCACCAGCCACAGCTGGCAAGGCCAGCGGCGCTGCACCATCGGCGCGCTCGACCTGTTCAATCCGGTGTACGGCGCGGCCACCACCTGCCCGGCCGCCTACACCAGCAACGCACCTGAAAAGCTCAGCGTGATGGGCCTGTACGCGCAGGACCAGATCAAGTTCAACCCGCAATGGACGGCCCTGGTCGGGCTGCGCCGCGACTGGTCGGACAACCAGATCGACGACCGCCTGGCCAACCGGCAGACGCGCCAGAAAGACTCCGCCACCACCCTGTCGGCCGGACTGGTGTACGAGTTCACGCCCGGATGGGCCGCCTACGCCAGCTACGGCGAATCGTTCCTGCCCGTGTCGGGAACCAGCTTCGGCGGCTCGCCCTTCGCGCCGGAGACCGGCAAGCAATGGGAAGCGGGCCTGAAGTACGAGGCACCCGGCGGCGGGCTCACCGGGGCGCTGGCGCTCTTCGACCTCAAGCGCCGCAACGTCACCACCGCCGACCCGGCCAACACCGGCTTCAGCGTGCAGACCGGCGAGCAGCGCGCGCGCGGGCTGGAGCTGGAAGTGGGCGCCGAACTGCTGCGCAGCCTGAAGCTGACGGGCGCCTACACCTATACCGACACGAAGGTCACGCACGACAACAACGCCGCCATCGTGGGCCTGCCGCTGAACCTCACGCCGCGCCACACGCTGGCCCTGTGGGCCACCTACAAGCTGCCGCAGATGCCGCAGATCACCCTGGGCGCCGGCGCCCGCTACGTGAGCGAGCAGGTCGGCTCGTACCCCTTCACCCTGCCCGCCTACACCGTGGCGGACCTGTCGATCGGCTATGCCGGCTCCAACTACCGCATCACCGCGGGCGTGAAGAACGTGTTCGACAAGGCCTACTACGACGGCGCGATCAACGCCAACGTGGTGTCGCCCGCCCTGCCGCGCAGCTTCAGTGTGGGACTGACGTACTTCTTCTGAAGACCTGGAGACCGACGGAAGGGCGTTGTTGCCCGCCGCCCGCATGGGAACTGGCCGCCGCCCGCGCCGTGCCCAGCCCCTGCCCCTCGAACCGCCGGCTCGCGCTCCATTCGTGGGCCGGCATCGCTATGGGCCAATCGTTGCTTGTCTCCATTTATTCATAGATATTTATTTTTTCGAATTAATCGTCTATCTATGCAAATTTTTTGACTATTTTTCCCTCATCCCCGGCCAAGCCATTGATTCATAGGTTTCTATTTTTAGGCATTTTCACTAACATCTATGAATGCCGAGACAGAACACCCCTCCCGCAGACTATCCCCAGGCCGTACTGCAGCAGATCGAGCAATTGGCGCAGAACATCGTCATCGCCCGCAAGCGCCGCAGGGAAACGCAGGCGCAGTGGGCCCAGCGGCTGGGTGTGTCGCAGCCGACCATGGCCCGCATCGAGCGGGGCGATCCCTCTGTGGCGATGGCGTCGTATGTCATGTGCCTGTGGCTCATCAACCAGGCGCAGGGGCTGGCCGATCTGGTTGCCCCGCAGAACGATCTCGCCTCGCTGGAGCGCGAAGTGGCAAGGGCACGCCCCAAACCCCGGTCTCCGGCCAAGCAAGAAGACAGGGGCAGGAAAGCGGCGGCCCAAGGCCGTGCAAAGCGCCCCCCCTCCACCTTGAAGGCAGGCGCTGCGCCCGACAGCGGGGCTCCCCATTCGCCCCCCAGGGTGGCGAACCGGCCATCCGCATCGTCCAGAGAAGCCTTGCGCGGCGTTCCTGTGCCGGACAGGAAAGTGGAGATCGAAAAAGCCCTGCGGGATTTCGCTGAAGAAAAACGGCGAGCTGAGCGATTTCTGCCCAATGCCGCTTCAGGCCTGGCCGCCCTGATCGCCGGCATCAAGAAAGAGCGGCCATGACGCTGCCAAGAGGGGTCACGCCCCGTACCTACGCGCCGCAGGACACGCTCTGCGTCTGGACCCTGGTCAACCCGGCCGCCCCCGTGCTGACAGGCTCCGTGGCCCTGTCGCCGCTGGTGCCCAACTGCGCCACCTTCACCTACGCCGCGGACTGGTGGGAATTCGCGCTGAGCGAAGACCTGCCGCTCATCGCGGGCCAGACCTTCAGCGCAGGGCACAAGGACACCGCCCCCGGCGCCATCGACGACGCGCGGCCCGACCGGTGGGGCGAACGCATCATCCGCCACATCGACCGGCCCGCGCGCCTGTCGATTTTGGAGATGCTGCTGTTCGCCGGGGACGACCGTTTCGGTGCCTTGGGCATCTCCACCTCCGCCGAGCGCTACGTGCCCCGGCGCATCGGGCCCTATCCGCAGCTGCGCGATCTGGCCTCGCTGGCGCAGGCCGTGGAAGACGTGCAGACGCAAGCACCCATCACGCCGGACATCCAGCGCCTGGTGCAGCCCGGCGTCACGCTGGGCGGCGCACGGCCCAAGGCGCTGCTGCAGACCGACAAAGGCCCCTGCGTGGTCAAGTTCAGCGAATGGGACGACGCCGTGGACACGCCGCTGATCGAACACGCCACCATGACGCTGGCGGCGCAGGCCGGCATCCACGTGGCCACCACCGGCGTGCTGCCCCTGCCCTCGCGGCACGCGCACGGCAAGCGGCGCCATGCGCTGACCATCGAGCGCTTCGACCGGCTCGACATCGGCGGGCAGACCCTGCGGGTGCATTGCCTCTCGGCCCGGACGGCGCTGGCGGCGGCGGGCCTTGCGGAAAGCTACGGGGCGCTGGCCACCGTGCTGCGGCGCCACGCCCATCCGGACCGGCAGAAAGCCCAGCGCGAAGAGCTGTTCCAGCGCATGGTGTTCAACATCCTCATGGACAACACGGACGACCACGAACGCAACCACTGCCTGCGGCTGGGCTGGGACGGGTACTACGAGCTGTCGCCCGCGTTCGACGTGGTGCCCACGCTGCAGAACATGGGCTACCAGGCCATGGTGGTCGGCCGGCACGGCGCCGAATCCACGTTGGAGAACGCGCTGACGGACCTGAGCGAGTTCGGCATTCCGCGCGCCCGGGCCATCGAGCTCATCCAGGCCGTGGCACGCACGGTGGACCAGTGGCCGCAGCACTTTGCCGGCCACGGCGTGGACGCGAACGACATGGCACTGCTGCACGCCAGCATCGACCGCGATGCGCTCAAGGCGCAGCGCCAGGCGTTCTGCTGAGTCGGCGCCGGCGCCTGCGACTCAAGCGGCCGGCACCGGCATGAAAAATGCCACCAGCGCAAATTCCACTAGGGCATGTAGCTATTAAAAATATAGCAAATCAATCCACGCTGGCGCCGGACTCCTTCACGACCTTGCCCCACTTGGCACTTTCGGCCTGGATGAAGGCGGCGAACTGCTCGGGCGTCTCGCTCACCGGCTCGGCGCCCTGGTCGGCCAGCTTCTTCTTCGTCTCGGGCTGCGACAGCACCTTGACCAAGGCCTTGTTCAATTGCGCCACGATGGGCGCGGGCGTGCCGGCGGGCGCGAACATGCCAAACCACGACGTGGCCTCGTAGCCGGGCACGCCGGCTTCGGCGATGGTGGGCACGTCGGGCAGCTCGGGCGAGCGCTTGGCCGTGGTCACGGCGATGGGGCGCAGCTTGCCCGAGCGCACGTGCTGGATGGCCGAGGGCATGTTGTCGAACATGATGCCGATCTGGTTGCCCAGCAGGTCGGTCACGGCCGGTGCGCTGCCCTTGTACGGCACGTGCTGCATGTCCACCTTGGCCATGCTCTTGAACAGCTCGCCCGACAGGTGGATGGAGCTGCCGCTGCCGGACGAGCCGAAGTTCACCTTGCCGGGGTTGGCCTTGGCATAGGCGATCAGCTCCTGCACCGTCTTGTAGGGCTGGTTGGGGTTGGCCACCAGCAGATTGGGCACGTTGGCCACGCGCGTGAGCGGCGCGAAGTCCTTCACCGGATCGAACGGCATCTTCTTGTAGAGCGCGGCGTTGATGGCGTGCGTGCCCACCGTGCCCATGAAGAGCGTGTAGCCGTCGGCCGGCGCGCGCGCGGCCATCTGGCCGCCGATGTTGCCGCCGGCGCCGGCGCGGTTGTCCACCACCACCGACTGGCCCAGCTCCGCGGACAGGCCCTGGCCGATCACGCGCGCCAGGATGTCGGTGGTGCCGCCGGCTGCGAAGGGCACGATGATGGTGATGGGCTTGTTGGGGAACGCCTGCGCGAACGCGGTGGGCACCGCAGCGGTGGCGGCCACGGCCAGGGCGGCGGCCAGCAGGGTGCGGCGATGGGCGGCGAAGCGAAGGCTTGGGCGGACGGAAGTCATGTTGTTTCCTCGGATCTCTTTATGGGGATGAAAAGCGGGGCGCGTGGCGGGTGCGGCGCCCGCCAGCGGGGCGCAGCGGCCAACGCCGTTATTCCTGCACGATGGACGACGGGTGGTTGGCCAGCGGCGTCACCTTGATCTGCATGTAGGGGAACAGCGGCAGGCCGCTCAGGATCGTGTGCAGCTCGTCGTTGCTGGCGACGTCGAAGATGCTCACGTTGGCGTATTCGCCGACGACGCGCCACAGGTGGCGCCACTTCCCGCCCTGCTGCAGCTGCTGCGAATATTCCTTTTCCTTGCGCTTGATCTCGTCGGCCACTTCGGGGGCCAGCGTGGACGGGATGTTCACCGTCATTTCAGCCATGAACAGCATCGGTTGCTCCTTGAAAACGAAAAGGGATGGAAAGGGAAGAAAAGAGAGGCGCCTGCGGTCACAGGTGCGGCCAGACCAGCATGGTCACGGCGTAGATCGCGCCCACCAGCAGCATGGAGACCACCGTGTAGCCCATGATGTCTTTCAGCTTGAGCTTGGACAGCGCCAGCGCCGGCAGGATCCAGAAAGGCTGCACCAGATCGTTCCAGCCGTTGCCCAGCATCACCGACATGGCGGTCTGCGCCTGCGAGGCGCCCAGCGTGGTGGCCGCGTTGATCATGAACGGGCCCTGCAGCACCCAGTGCCCGCCGCCCGAAGGCGCGAAGAAGTTGATGACGAACGAACTCACCAGGCCCCACAGCGGCAGCGTGTCGGCGGTGGAGACGCTCACGAACACGTGCGCGATGGACTCCACCAGGCCCGAGCCATGCATGATGGCCATGATGCCGGCGTAGAACGGGAACTGCAGGATGATCCCGCCGATGGTCTTCACGCCTTCATTGACCTTCTCCACGTACTTCATCGGTGTGCCCAGCAGCAGCACCCCGAGGAACAGGATGAAGAAGTTGATCATGTTCAGGTCGAGATTGCCGCCCTGGATGAAGTGCATGGCCACGTACGCCATGCCGCACAGGCCGATCAGCAGGCTCAGCACGCGGCTGTTGTTCAGGCGCCAGGCCAGCGTCTTCTCGTCGCCCAGCAGGTGTTCGGCACTGGCGGGCTTGGGGTCGGCCACGGTGGCCGGGTCCAGTTCCACGACCGGCTCGCCCTTCTTGGGGTGCATGGTGGCGTTGAGCAGCGGCAGCGCGATCAGCACGGCCAGGCTGGTCAGCAGGATGGGCGCGGAGAAGATCGTCTGCGTGAGCGGGATCAGCCCCATGGTGCTTTCGAACGCGTGGCCCTTGGTGGAGATGAGCACGGGGATGGTGGCCGAGAAACCCAGGCTGTACATGGTGAAGCCCGTGTATGCCGCCGCGATGATGAGCGGGTAGTGCACGCCCTTGACCTTGAGCGCCAGCTTGCGCGCCATGATGCCGCCGATCACCAGGCCGAAGCCCCAGTTGAGGTAGCTGCCCACGCAGCCCACGATGGTGGCGACGATGATGGCCTGGCGCGGCGTGTGCACGTGCGAGGCGATGCGGTCGAGAAAGCGGTCCACGATGGGCGCGGCCGCCAGCACGTAGCCCATCACCAGGATCACCGCCATCTGCGTGGTGAAGGCCAGCAGGCTCCAGAAACCCTTGCCCCAGTCCTGCACCACGGCATTGATGGGGCGGTTTTCCACCCCGAAGGCGAGCGCCATGGTCAGCAGCGTGAGCATGATCGCGAAGACGAACGGATCGGGCAGGTAGCGCCGCATCAGTTCGGTGAAGAAGGCGGTGATTTTCGACATGGAATTTGTCTCTTTGGTGTTGTGAGGTTTTGAGAAAACGCGAGGAGGAAGCGCTAGACCCCGGCCACGCCCACGGTCATGCCACCGCAGACGTACAAGACCTGGCCGGTGACGAAGCCGCTGCGCGCATCGAGCAGATAGGACACGGCATGCGCCACGTCGTCCGGCGTGCCCACGCGCTTGACGGGCACCGAGTCGATGATGGCCTTGGTGCGCGGCGCATCGGGCGGGTTGGCGCGGTCGAACAGCTCGGTGCGGATGGGGCCGGGGCCGATGGCGTTGGCCGTCACGCCGTGGCGGCCCAGCTCCAGCGCCCACACGCGCGTCATGCCGATCAAGCCGGCCTTGGTGGCCGAATACGCGGTGCGCAGCTCCTTGCCCAACGCGGCGCGCGAGGACATGTTCACGATGCGCCCGAAGCCCGCCGCCTGCATGCCCGGCAGCAGCGCCTGCATGCACTGCAGCGCGCAGCGCAGGTTCAGCGCCACGGCGAGGTCGAATTGCTCCAGCGTCTGATCCGCGGCTTCGGCAGGCACCACGATGCCCACGTTGTTGACCAGGCGCGTGATGGGCCCGCCCGCCAGCGCTTGCTGCAGTGCCCGCGCGGTGTCGGCGGTGTCGGACAGGTCGGCCTGGATGCCGCCGGGCACGTGGGCGATCGCGCGGTCGATGATGACGGGCTCGTAGCCGTCGGCGCGGCAGCGCTCGGCCGTCGCCGCGCCGATGCCGGCGCCGCCGCCGGTGATGAGAACGCGCTCGCGTGCGGGTGCAGTGGTCATGGAAGGTCTTTCTTCTTCAGGGAATGCAGGGGCGCGTGGGGATTACAGGTAGCTCTGTCCATCGACGTAGGCCTTGCGCCAGCGCGTGAGCGTGACGCGCTCGAACAGACCCGCGGCGTGGAACGGGTCGGATTCGATGAAGCGCTGCGCCTCTTCGCGCGAATCGAGCGCCACCACGTACAGGCCGCCCCCCAGATCCTTGCCGTCGTCGGCCAGCTTGGCGCCGCAGGCCAGCAGCAGGGCCTTGTGCTGGTCGAGGAACGCCAGGTGCGCGGCCCGCGTGGCCTGGCGCACGTGCTGGTGATCGGGTTTGTCGAAGGTCTCGATGATGAAAGGCACAACAGTCTCCGTGTGCACGGCGGTCCGGCACATTGCAAACGCCGGTCAACCGGCTTCAGGGGATGGATTTCCGCGCAGTGCGCACTGCGCGGAACGGGGTGACGGTCAGGGCTTCAGACGGTGGCGACCGGCGTCACGGGCGAGGCGATGGCCCCGGGCAAATTCAACGGCGGCGCCGTCAGCAGGAATCGCGAGCGGTGGCGCGCGCGCAGCCACGCGGCCAGCGGCGTCAGGTGCCACAGCTCGCCCAGGTGCACGCCCAGCTTGAACAGGCAGTGCTCGTGCAGCGGCAGCGCGGCGCAGCAGGCCGGGCCCGCCTTGGCGGGGAAGGCCTCGACGGCGTAGTTGTCGGCGGCGATGGCGGCGAGCTGGCTGTCGGTGATCCACTGCAGCAGCCTGTCGTCGCGCCCGTCCAGCACGGCGCAGCTATCCGCCAGCACGGCCGGATCGGGGTGCCTGCGCATGCCCAGCACCACGTCGGCAAAACCCGTGTGCAGGCAGACGATGTCGCCCGGCTCCACCGCCACGCCGTCGGCCTCCAGCACGCGCATCAGCGTGTCGTAGCCGACCACGGTGCGGGCATCGCCCAGGTGCGCGCGCAGATCGATCATCACGCCGCGGCCCTGCACGCCCGTGCGGGCCATGCCCTCGATGCCCAGCGCATGCGCGGCCGAGGTGCTGGTGGCCGCGCCCGGCGCGGCGGGCACGCCGGCATCGCGCACGTCGTCCGGGCCCACAATGTCGCGGCCGGCGGCATAGCCGTTGTAGTACAGCGCTTCGGGCAGGCCGTCGCCATTGGCGTCGAACATCGAGCCCGCGTGCGCCAGGCCATCCCACTGCGTGGAGTACTGCAGGTGCAGGATGGCCAGGTCGTCCGACAGCACGTCGGTGCGGCCCGGCTCCAGCGCACCCAGCAGGCAATTGAAGTTGACCAGCCCCTTGCGCAGCAGCGGCCGCAGCACGGGCGGCTGGCGATTGGGGTTGAGGGCATTGCCGCCGGGATAGTCCAGCGGCAGGCTCAGCGCGAAGGCCAGGCCCTCTTGCACTTCGGCCACGCCCTGGCGCACCTTTTCGGGCGTGAGCAGGTTCAGACGGCCCAGTTGGTCATGGGGGCCGAAGTCGCCCCAGGTGGATCCGGCGGGCCGGTGCTGCCAGCGGGGGTTGGTGGGCTGCGGGTCCATGCGGTCTCGGTCTCTTCTCTTCGTGCCCGCGGCTCAGCGCGCCAGGAAAGCGGCCAGCGCGGCGTCGAACGCGGCCGGCGCTTCCAGGTTGGACAGGTGCGAGGCCGGCACCTGCGCCAGCTGCGCGCCCGCGATGATGGCCTGCATGGCCTGCGCATCGGCCAGCGTGGTCACCGGGTCGGCGCTGCCGGCGATCAGCAGCGTGGGCACGCTGATGGCACGGATGGCGCTGCGCAGGTCGGCCTGGGCCAGGGCCTCGCAGCAGGCGGCATAGCCCTCGGGGGCAATGCCGGCGATCCAGCCCTGGGCGCGCGGCACCACGGCGGGCTGCGCAGCCACGAAGGCATCGGTGAACCAGCGGCTGGGCGACGATGCGGCCAGCTCGGCCATGGCCGCCGTGCCCTTTTCGCGGACCAGCGCGGCGCGCGATGTCCAGCCCTCGGCCGTGCCGATCTTCGCGGCGCTGTTGGCCACCACCAGGTGGTTCAGCCGCGCGGGGGCATTCACGCCCAGCCACAGGCCGGTGAGGCCGCCCATCGAGATGCCGCAGAAGCTGGCGCGCTCGATGTCCAGCGCATCGAGCAGCGCCAGCACGTCGCTGCCCAGCTGGTCGACCGTGTACGGGCCGGGCGAGGCCACGCTCGCGCCGTGGCCGCGCGTGTCGTAGCGCAGCACGCGGTGCGTCGTGGCGAAGCGCGCGGCTTGCGCGTCCCACATCTCCAGGGTGGTGCCCAGGGAGTTGGACAGCACCAGCACGGGTGCGCCTTCGGGACCGTCGAGGCGCACGCGGAAGGCGCCGGCGGGGGTATGGAGGGTGGCGGTGGACACGGGCTTGATTTCCTGGGGTTTGGCAGCGGGCCGATCAGACGCGTTCAAGCACCACGGCGATGCCCTGCCCCACGCCGATGCACATGGTGGCCAGCGCGTAGCGCCCCCCCGTGGCATGCAGGCGGTTCACGGCCGTGGTGGCCAGGCGCGCGCCACTGGCGCCCAGCGGATGGCCCAGCGCGATGGCGCCGCCCCAGGCGTTCACGCGCGCGTCGTCGTCCTGCAGGCCCAGTTGGCGCAGCACGGCGATGCCTTGCGCGGCGAAGGCCTCGTTGAGTTCGATCACATCGAGCTGATCGAGCGTGAGGCCCGTCAGCTGCAACACCTTCTGCGTGGCCGGAGCGGGGCCGATGCCCATCACGCGCGGGGCCACGCCGGCCGTGGCCATGCCGACCACGCGGGCCTTCGGCGTGAGGCCGTGCCGGGCGGCGCTCGCCTCATCGGCCAGCAACAGCGCGCAGGCGCCGTCGTTCACGCCGCTGGCGTTGCCGGCCGTCACCGTGCCGCCTTCGCGCACCACGGGCTTGAGCTTGGCGAGCGCTTCCAGGCTGGTCTCGCGCGGGTGCTCGTCCTGGTCCACGGTGACGGGCTCGCCCTTCTTCTGCGGCACCTGCACGGGCGTGATCTCGCGTGCCAGATGGCCGGCCTGCTGGGCGGCCACGGCCTTGCGCTGGCTGGCGAGGGCCATGCGGTCCTGTGCTTCGCGCTCGATGCCGTAGTCGTCGGCCACGTTCTCGGCCGTCTCGGGCATCGAATCCACACCGTACTGCGCCTTCATGAGCTTGTTGACGAAGCGCCAGCCGATAGTGGTGTCATACACCGCATTGGCGCGGCTGAAGGCGGTTTCGGCCTTCGGCATCACGAAGGGGGCGCGGCTCATGCTCTCCACGCCGCCGGCGATCATCAGGCCCGCTTCGCCGGACTTGATGGCGCGCGCGGCCGTGCCCACGGCGTCCAGGCCCGAGCCGCACAGGCGGTTGATCGTGGCGCCGGGCACGTCGATCGGCAGGCCGGCCAGCAGCGCGGACATGCGGGCGACGTTGCGGTTGTCTTCGCCGGCCTGGTTGGCGCAGCCGTAGAGCACGTCCACCACGGCGGCCCAGTCCACGTTCGGGTTGCGGGCCATCAGCGCCTTGAGCGGGATGGCGCCCAGGTCGTCGGTGCGCACGCTGGACAGGGCACCGCCGTAGCGGCCGAAGGGCGTGCGGATGGCGTCGCAGATGAAGGCTTGCGTCATGGTCTTTGTCTCCAGGGTGTTGGTCGGAAAAGGCGCCGCGGCGGCCGGTGTCAGGCGTGCGATGGCCGGATGGGCAGGCCCACGAGGCGTTCGAGTTCGGCATGGTCGAGGCCCGGCACGGCATCGATGAGCACCAGGCCCTCGGGCGTGCAGGCCAGCGTGGCCAGGTCGCTGTAGATGCGCTTGACGCAGCCGATGCCGGTCAGCGGGTAGGTGCATTGCGGCACGACCTTGGACTGACCCTGCTTGGTGAGCAGGTCCATCATCACCCAGGTCTGCTTGGCACCGATGGCCAGGTCCATGGCGCCGCCCACGGCGGGGATGGCGCCGGGCTCGCCCGTGCTCCAGTTGGCCAGGTCGCCCGTGGCGCTGACCTGGAAGGCGCCCAGCACGCAGATGTCCAGGTGGCCGCCGCGCATCATGGCGAAGCTGTCGGCATGGTGGAAGTACGCACCGCCCGCCAGCAGCGTCACGGGCTGCTTGCCGGCGTTGATGAGGTCGTAGTCCTCGTCGCCCGCGGTCGGCGCCGGGCCCATGCCCAGGATGCCGTTCTCGCTTTGCAGGATGACTTCGCGGCCCGGCGGAATGTGGTTGGCCACCAGCGTGGGCTGGCCGATGCCCAGGTTGACGTAGGCACCGTCGTGGATGTCCTGCGCCACGCGGGCGGCCAGTTCGTCTTTGCTTCTTTTTTGATAGCTGCTCACGCTAGCTCCTGTTGCGCTGGGGGCCATTTTCATGCTGACTTCTTGAAGCCGCCGGCCTGCGTGGCCACGCGGTCGATCCTCACCACGTGGCTCACGTAGATGCCGGGCGTGACGATGGACTCGGGGTCGAGCGCGCCCAGCTCCACCACCTCGTGCACCGTGGCCACGGTGCGCCGCGCGGCGGTGGCCATGACGGGGCCGAAGTTGCGGGCGGACATGCGGTAGGTGAGGTTGCCCCAGCGGTCGCCCCGCTCGGCCTTGATCAGCGCCACGTCGCCCTGGATGGGGTACTCCAGCACGTACTGCTTGCCGCCGATCTCGCGCGTCTCCTTGCCCTTGGCCAGCTCCGTGCCGTAGCCCGTGGGGCAGAAGAAGGCACCGATGCCGGCCCCGGCCGCCCGCAGGCGCTCGGCCAGGTTGCCCTGGGGCACCAGTTCCAGCTCCAGCTGGCCGGACCGGTACAGGCCGTCGAACACGTGGCTGTCCACCTGGCGCGGAAAGCTGCAGATGATCTTGCGCACCCGCCCAGCCTTGAGCAGCGCGGCCAGGCCCGCATCGGCGTTGCCGGCGTTGTTGTTCACCACGGTGAGGTCGCGCGCGCCCTGATCGATCAGCCCGTCGATCAGTTCGCCGGGAATGCCGGCGGTGCCGAAGCCGCCGATCAGCACGGTGGCGCCATCCTGGATGCCCGACAGGGCCTGGGCCACGGAATCCGCAATCTTGTTGATCATGGGGAAAGGAGAAGCCTAAAGGTGAGAATTCGGGTCCCGCCTCAGCGGCGGGATGTTTGTTCGCATATAGAACAAATGTTCGTATAATGAATTTTAGGACCAAATGCTTATGAGCGATACCCCCGCGGAGACTGGTGATAACCCTAGGCCGGGCGACAGCTATGTGCAGTCGTTCGCCCGTGGGCTGGAGGTGATCCGCTCGTTCAGCGCCACCGCGCCGCAGCAGACGCTGAGCGAAGTGGCCGCCCGCACGGGCCTCACGCGCGCCGGGGCGCGGCGCATCCTGCTCACCTTGCAGACGCTGGGGTATGTGGAAAGCGATGGGCGGCTGTTCCGGCTGACCCCGCGCATTCTGGACCTGGGCTTTGCCTACCTGTCGTCCATGCCGATCTGGGATCTGGCCGAGCCGACGATGGAAGCGCTGGTGGATCAGGTGCACGAATCCTGCTCGGCCGCCGTGCTGGACGGCAGCGACATCGTCTACGTGCTGCGCGTGCACACCCACAAGATCATGAGCACCAACCTGGGCGTGGGCTCGCGCCTGCCCGCCTTCTGGACGTCGATGGGCCGCGTGCTGCTGGCCGGCCAGCCCGATGCCGACGTGGCCGCCCTGCTGCCGAGGGTGCCGCGCCAGCGGCTCACGCCTCACACCCTGCTGGACGACGACGCCCTGCTCGCCGCCGTGCGCCAGGCCCGGGCGCAGGGCTGGTGCCTGATCAACCAGGAACTGGAAGAGGGCCTGATCTCGGTCGCCGCACCGCTGCGCAACCGGGCGGGTGAAACGGTGGCGGCACTCAACATCAGCGGGCAGGCCAACCGGACCAGCGCCGAGATGATGCAGACCGAGTTGCTGCCGGCCCTGCTCAAGGCCGCCGAAGCCATTTCGCGCACGCTGGGCACCCGCCGCTGACACGCCGGCCGCTGTGGAATTTTTCCCACAGCCGGCCGGCGCAGCCGCCAAAAAACAGGCGGCGCTCAGGGCCCCTGGCAATTAGTGGTTACGATTAATGACAAATAGGCAGCTTGCTGTTGCCATCTCTCCAATCGGTCATTTCCAGAAGTCCCTTCCATGAAAAATCTCAAACTGGGCGTGCGCCTGGGCCTCGGCTTCGGCGTGGTGCTCCTGCTCATGGCAATCATCACCGGCATGAGCCTGTTCCGCCTCGCCGACCAGGACGAAGCCTCGCAGCAACTCATCACCGACCTGTACCCCAAGGCCGCGGCCAGCCAGCAGCTGTCCTACCTCACCATGGACACGGCACGCGTGGTACGCAACCTCATCATCCTGGCCGATGAAAAAGCCATGGTGCCCAACAAGGCGGCGCTGGACAAGAACGTCGCATCGATGGGCACGCTCATCGGCACGCTGGAAAAACTGGCCGACACCGCAGAAGAACGCGCGCTCATCCAGGACATCAAGACCCAGAGCGCAGCCTTCATCGCATTCAGCCAGGATGTGGGCGCCCTCGGCGTGCAGAACAAGAACGAGGAGGGCCAGCAACTGCTGTTCGGCCCCCGCTACGCCATTCAGGGCACCTTCCTGGCCACCCTGAAGAAGATGGTGGACCTGCAGGAAAAGAACATGCAGGACGGCGGCGCCGCAGCCCACGCCGCTTACCTCACCGCCCGCACGATCGTCTGGGTGGTGGCGCTCATCGCCGCGCTGATCGGTGCGGTCTGCGCTTTCTTCATCACGCGTTCCGTCACGGCCCCCTTGCAGGACGCCGTGGACGCCGCCGACCGCGTGGCCGACGGCAACCTGAGCGTGCCGATCGTTTCCCAATCCAGGGACGAAACCGGTGCCCTGCTGACTGCCCTGCAGCGCATGCAGAGCAACCTGGTGCAGACCGTGGGCACCGTGCGCGGCAATGCCGAGAGCGTGGCCACCGCCAGCGCGGAGATCGCCCAGGGCAACAATGACCTGAGCCAGCGCACCGAGCAGCAGGCCTCGGCCCTGGAAGAGACGGCCGCGTCCATGGAGGAACTGGGCAGCACCGTGCGCCAGAACGCCGACAACGCCCGCCAGGCCAACCAACTCGCGCAGGATGCAAGCGACGTCGCGGTGAAGGGCGGCGAGGTGGTCAACCAGGTGGTGGACACCATGAAGGGCATCAACGACAGCTCGCGCAAGATCTCGGACATCATCTCCGTGATCGACAGCATTGCCTTCCAGACCAACATCCTGGCGCTCAACGCCGCCGTGGAAGCCGCCCGCGCGGGCGAGCAGGGTCGCGGCTTCGCCGTGGTGGCCAGCGAGGTGCGCAGCCTGGCCGGACGCTCGGCCGATGCCGCCAAGGAAATCAAGAACCTCATCAGCGCCAGCGTGGAGCGCGTGGAACAGGGCACGGCCCTGGTCGACCAGGCCGGTGCCACCATGCAGGAGGTGGTGACCTCCATCCGCCGGGTGACCGCCATCGTGGGCGAGATCAGCGCGGCCAGCCGCGAGCAGAGCGATGGCGTCGCCCAGGTCGGCGAAGCCGTGGTGCAGATGGACCAGGCCACCCAGCAGAACGCCGCCCTGGTCGAGCAAAGCGCGGCCGCAGCCTCGGGCCTGCGCGTGCAGGCGGACCAACTGGTGCAGGCCGTGGCCGTGTTCAAGCTGGCCCCCGGCAGCGGCATGGCAGCGCCGCGCCCTGCGGTAATGGCCCCGCCTGCCTCGGCGCCGGTTCGCCCGACGGCCGCCTTGCCCGCACAGGCGGCCACAGCAGCCCGGCCCACGCCCAAGACCGCGCCCTCCCAGCTGTCGGCTCCCGCCGCCAAAGCGCCGGCGGGCAAGGCCCCCGCGGCCCCCAAGGCCCCCGCCCCGAAGCCCCGCGCCATCGCCGCGCCCCCCGCCGCCGCAGCAGCAGCGCCCGCAGCAGGCGGCAAGCACAACGCCGACGACTGGGAGACCTTCTGACAGCTTGCGGCCGGCCGCGCCGGCGATGCGGGGCGCAGCGGCGCACCGCATGCCGGAATGCACGGTTTCCTCCCGTGCAACCCCTGCCTGAAACCCGCTTTGCCCGTGCTACGCTGGCTGCCATGTTCAATCCGTCCCAAGCCGATGTGCGGCGCTTTTTCTGCGCCGTGTACGCCAAATCCCAGGCCGGCCAGCCCATGGAAGCCATCGAGACCCTGGCCAGCCTTTGGATCGCAGAGCACCCCGAATACCACGCCGATCTGGCCGATGTCGATGCAGCCCTGGCCCGCAACTACGACGAGACGCCGGACCGCACCAACCCCTTCCTGCATCTGTCCATGCACCTGTCGATCAGCGAGCAGTGCAGCATCGACCAGCCCCGCGGCATCCGCCAGGCGGTCGAACTGCTGGCCGCCCGCAAGGACTCGCTGCTCGATGCGCACCATGCCGCCATGGAATGCCTGGGACAGATGCTGTGGGAAAGCCAGCGTTCCGGCCGCCCGCCCGATGGCGATGCATATGTCGCCTGCGTGCAGCGGCGCGCCACCCGGGACTGAGGGCTCACCGCCTGCCGCACGCCGCCATGTCCAAAACCGCCCTCCAGATCGCTGACCGGCTGGCAGCGTCGCCCGCCGCCGCGGCAGCTCCTCGGGCAAGGCCGCACCGTGCACGGTGCCCACGCACCCGCGGTGCCCTCGCACCCGACCAGGGGGCCTGACATGCGCCGGTGGCAGATTTCGCTGCGCACCGCCATTGCCGTCCCGTTCGCCGTGCTGTTCGCGGCCACCGTGGCATTGCATGCCTTCACGCAGCAGCGGCAGATCGGCCACCTGATCGACCAGGAAAGCGTGCGGCTGCTGGACGCCGTGACGCTCACCGCCCGGGACCGGCTGTCGCGCTTTCTCTCCCGGCCCTTCGAGATCCAGCGCGACATCGCCGATGCGATCGGCCGCCATGGCCTGTACCAGCCGGGCGACATGCGGCCCATCCACGAACACCTGCGCGCCGTGTTCGACGCCCTGTACCGCGACGAGCGGCAGATCAGCCTGCTGAGCTTCGGCAGCCGCGACGGCGAATACACCGGCATGCGCCGCGAAGCGGACGGCTTTCGGCTCATCCTCAAGGACCGCTCCACCGAGGGCCTGATGCACGTGTACCAGAGCGGCACGCCCGACGCGGTGTCGGCCTCGTTCCGCGGCTACGACCCGCGCATCCGGCCCTGGTATGTGCCCGTGGCCCGGTCCGGGCGCGCGGGCTGGTCGCCGATCTACACCACGGCCGGAGAGCGCGCCGATGTGACCATCTCGGCCGCCTCCGCCGTGATCGCCAGCGGCCAGATGGTGGGCGTGATGGAGGCCGATGTGCGCCTGGACACGCTCAACCAGTTCCTGCGGGACGACCCCTTGCGCGGGAACGGCCACATCTTCATCCTGGACACGGAGCAGCGGCTGGTGGCGCAGTCCGAGGGCGGCTCGGTGCTGTCGGAGCAGCCCGCCCCGCGCGGCGGAGAGCGGGAGCGGCTCACCGCCGGCCGGAGCGCCAGCGCGCCCATCCGCGCCGCCGCCGCCGCCCTGCCCCACGCCCGCTCCGATGCGGGCATCGACTTTCAGTTCGCGCACAACGGCGAACGCTACTTCGCCCGCGTGACCCCGTTCACGCAGCAGCCCGGCATCGACTGGCGCATCGTCGTGCTGCTCCCAGAGTCCGACCTGCTGGGCGACACGCGCGTCATCAGCCGCCGTTCCATTCTGGCGGCGAGCGGCATTGCCCTGCTCGGGCTGCTGCTGGGGCTATGGGCGGTGCAGCGCGTGGCGCGTCCCATCCTGCTCACGGCCGACGCCGCCAACCGCCTGTCGCGCGGCGACTGGGAACCGGGCCTGCTGCCGCACACCAGCGCGCTGCGCGAGACCACGACGCTCATCCAGGCCTTCAACCAGATGGCCGACCGGCTGCGCCAGTCCTTCCAGCAGATGCGCGAGCAGTTGCTGAGCGACCCCCTCACCCGCCTGCTCACCCGGCGCGGCCTGCTGGAGAAAGCCGACTGGAAATCCCCGCGCTGGGCCGTGCTGAGCCTGGTGGGGCTGGATGCGTTTCGCGCCATCAACGACAGCGTGGGCTTCGGCACCGGCGACCGGCTGATGCAGGCCATCGCGGAGCGCATGCGCCAGCACCTGCCAGCCACCGTGCTGATAGCGCGGCTGGGCGGCGACGAATTCGCGCTGCTGCACCTGGACGGGCACGCGGTGGCGGAAGACACCATCGGCAAGGCCGTGCTGGGCCTGTTCTCCACCCCGTTTTCCGTGGGGGCGGACGAGGTCATGCTCAATGCCTCGGTGGGCGTGGTCGCGGGCTCGCTGGCGGGCGAGCATCTGGCGGAATGGCTGCGCAACGGCAGCATCGCGCTGGGCGAGGCCAAGCGGCGCGGCCGCAACCAGTGCGTGGTGTTCGAGCCCTGCATGGTCGAGCAGTCGATGGAGCGCACGCGGCTCGCCATCGAACTGCGCCAGGCGCTGGAAAAAGGCCAGTTCCTCGTGCACTACCAGCCCGTGATCGACCTGGCCAGCGGGCGCGTCACAGGGGCGGAAGCCCTGGTGCGCTGGAACAGCCCCACGCGCGGGCTGGTGCCGCCCGGCACGTTCATTCCCATCGCCGAGGAATCCGACCTCATCCTGGCCCTGGGCGACTGGGTGCTGCGCGCGGCCACGCAGGCCATCGCGGACCAGTTGCCCCGTCTGCCGGAGGGATTCGACATCCATGTGAACGTGTCCGCGCGCCAGCTCATCCAGTCGGACTTTCCCGCCACGCTGCAGCAGGTGCTGCGCGACAGCAGACTTCCGCCGGACCACCTCACGCTGGAGCTGACCGAATCGGTGCTGATCGAAGACGACGGCGTGACGCAGGCGCGCCTGGCCGCCATCCGCGCGCTGGGCGTGAAGATCGCCATCGACGATTTCGGTACGGGGTATTCCTCGCTGGCCTACCTGAGCCGGCTGCCGTTCGACTGCCTGAAGATCGACCAGCGCTTCGTGCGCAACCTGCTGCATTCACCCCAGGACGCGGCCATCGTGACCGCCGTGCTCCACATCGCCAAGGGGTTCGGCGTGGCCGTGGTGGCCGAGGGCGTGGAAACCGAGGGCGAGGCCCGCCAATTGCGCGCCATGGGCTGCGCCCAGGCCCAGGGCTACCACTTCGGCCGGCCGGCACCGCTGGAACTTCTGGACCTGTCCCCGCGCGAGTGAGGGGGCCGCCAGGCGCCGGACGGGCCTGCAGCGCCGGCTATGCGGCGGCGCCCAGGCGCTTCAGAGAAACAAGGCCTGCGCTGGACACCTGCAGTTCAATCTGCGCTTTCTCGGACCCGGCCGGGACGGTCATCGTCGCCCCGTCCTGGCCCAGCCGCGCCGACCGCAGGTCATTGGCGTTCAGCACCTCCATCGCCTGCTGGAGGGCCGCGTCAACGCTCCGCGCGGCTGCATCGCCGGTCTCGCCGCGGTAGTGCCCGCTTTCGACGATGCAGCGGACGCCCTCGGACAGGCTCGAAAAGCCGATGCGCCGCCCCATCGCCAACCAGTTGCGCACCGCCATGTGCACCTCCACCGCAGGCATGGGCACCGAACTCAGCGTCGGACCATCGAGCGCGCCGAGAAGCCGCGGCAACACGGCTTGCAGCGCCGCTTGCGCAGCCCCGCTGCGCTGCTCGGCGGACGCCTGTGCAAGACCGGGCCACTGGGTGGCCAAGTGCAGATAGGCGCGGTAATAGTCGGCGAACGCACTGGGCGTGCGCGCCTGGGTCACACTGAAGCGCGCGGCCTCCTCCAGCAGTGCCTGCGACGGCGCCGCGCCGCCAAAAGGTCCGTCGGGTAACTCGCACAACGCCACCCAGTCGGTGAATTCAAGGCTTTGGAACACCGGGGCCTCTGCCACTCCCAGCGACGCCAGGAACGCCTGCGCGCGGCGCAGATCCACGGCCACCAGAAGCCGGTGGTCGCGCAGGACGCGCTGAACCTGCGCGTCCACCGCAGGGCTGGCATCGCCGAGTTCGGCGAGCGCCAGGGCGCGAAGGTCACCCACCCCGAGCGTCATCAGTTTGACGGGGCCGATCCGCAGCCCCAGTGCGGGCAGCAGCGCCAAGGGGGAGCCGTGCAGGCCCTTTTGTATGTGATCGACCAGGGCAGTCTCGTCGGGAAAGTGGTAGCGCGCATCGAGCGAAGTGATCGCCCAGTCCAGCCATTGCAGCCCGCCATCCACGAAGGCCAGGGCCAGCCGCCCCGACTCCGACAGGGCAGAGGAATTCTGTAGCAGGCGATTGGCGACGGAAATGCTCATGCGTGGGCCTCGTGAAGGTGCGTTGATGGGATGGAACGAAAGGCAGGCATCACCAAAATATAACGCCCCTTCACGCGGATCAAACCCTCTACCGGCCCTCCTGCGCACCCGTCCCATGGCATGGCCTGAGCCATCCTCCAGCCAAAGAAAAACCCGCCAGAAGGCGGGCTGGGACGAACAGCCGCGGGGCGAGGCCCCGGTGCGCGACGGTCAGCGAAAACGCGACTGAGGCACCACCTGCAGCTCGCCGTCGAGCGAACCGATGTAGCCCGCCAGCGCCTTCAGCTCGGCATTCGTGAACTGCTTGGCAATGCCCGCCATGATGGCGTTGGAGCGGCCCAGGTGCGCGTTGTTCGGGTCGGCCTTGTAGGCCTTGAGCGCCACGAACAGATAGTCCGCATGCTGGCCTGAAATCTTGGGATACGACGGATCGATGGGCTTGGCGAAGTTATCGCCGTGGCAGGACACGCACGCGCCCTTTTGCAGCAGCTGCGCCACCTGCACGCTCGGCTCGCGGGTGGGCTTGGCCGGCAGGTTGGCGCCCTCGCGCACCTGGGCCGCGTAGTACGCGGACACATCGGCGATGTCCTGGTCGGTGAGCGAGTCGGCAATGCCGCGCATGGTCGGATGCTTGCGGTCGCCCTTCTTGTAGGCGTTCAGGGCCGAGGCGATGTAGCGCTCGCCCTGCCCCGAAATCATGGGCACCTTGTGCACTTCGGGAAAGCTGGCCTGGTAGCCCGGAATGCCGTGGCAACCGATGCACATGGCGACCTTGCCCTGGCCCGCCTTGGCATCGCCCTTGGTCTCCTGGGCCTGCGAAACCGCGGTCACGCAAGCGACAGCCAGGGCAAATATCGTGGTCAACTTCTTGTTCATTTTGCGCGCACAATCTCGTGGAAGTTTGTCGGTGCTCGGGCAGAAAACGATTATAGCCAGCGCCTTTCCAGGCCTTTTATCAACGATTACCCTATTTACGGCCCATGAAATTCCAAGGCTCACAGAGTTACGTTGCCACCCAGGACCTGATGCTCGCAGTGAATGCGGCCATCACCTTGCAGCGCCCGCTGCTCGTCAAGGGCGAGCCCGGCACCGGCAAGACCATGCTGGCCGAAGAGGTCTCGCGCGAGCTGGGCATGCCGCTCCTGCAGTGGCACATCAAGTCCACCACCAAGGCGCAGCAGGGGCTGTACGAATACGACGCCGTGAGCCGCCTGCGCGACAGCCAGTTGGGCGATGCCGACAGCAGCGAGCGCGTGAAGGACATCCGCAACTACATCGTGCAGGGCGTGCTGTGGCAGGCCTTCACCGCCGACCAGCCCGTGGCGCTGCTGATCGACGAGATCGACAAGGCCGACATCGAATTCCCGAACGATCTGCTGCGCGAGATCGATCGCATGGAGTTCTACTGCTACGAGACGCGCGAACTCATCCGCGCCAAGCACCGGCCGCTGGTCTTCATCACGTCCAACAACGAAAAAGAGCTGCCCGACGCGTTCCTGCGCCGCTGCTTCTTCCACTACATCAAGTTCCCCGAAGCCGAGACGATGCGCAAGATCGTCGACGTGCACTTTCCCACGCTCAAGGCCGAACTGCTCGCCGTGGCGATGAAGACCTTCTACGACGTGCGCGGCCTGCCGGGCCTGAAGAAGAAGCCGTCCACCAGCGAACTCATCGACTGGCTCAAGCTGCTCGTGGCCGAAGACATTCCGCTCGAAGCCCTGCAAAGCGCCGACCACAAGGTCGCCGTGCCGCCGCTGGTGGGTGCCCTGCTCAAGAACGAACAGGACGTGGGCCTTTTCGAAAAGCTGGTCTTCATGAACCAGCGCAACCGATGAAGGGCCCGCGATGAGCAGCGCACGCCGCCTGCTGATGGAAGGCCTGTCCGACGCCGTGGGCTTCGTGGGCGGCGCGCTCGCGGGCTACTGGATCGGCCACCTGCTGGGCTTTGACATCTTCACCTCGGGCTACGGCCCGTCCAGCCTGGCGGGCATCGCCCTCGTGGGCCTGGGCGGCGGCTTCGGCCTGCAAGCGGCACGGCGCTGGCGCGCCAGCCGCGCACCCAGCGACAAGGAGTGATTCTTTCCATGGCTTTCGTCGAACCCGTCACCCTGCGCGATCGCGGCATCCGCCTGGAGCCCCTCGCGCTGTCGCATGAAGAGGGCCTGCGCGCCGCGGCCACCGATGGCGCGCTGTGGACGCTGCGCATCACCTCCGTCCCCGAGCCGCAGGACGTGCGCGCCTACATCGAGACCGCCCTGGCCGGCCGCGAGCAAGGCCACCGTTTCGCCTTCGCCGTGGTGCAGGAAGACACCGGCAAAGTGCTGGGCACCAGCAGCTACCACGACATCGTGCCGGCCGTGAAGCGGGTGGAGATCGGCTTCACCTGGTATGCCAAGAGCGTGCAGCGCACGCACGTCAACACCACATGCAAGCTGCTGCTGCTGGGCCACGCCTTCGACACGCTGGGCTGCCACGTGGTGGGCTGGCGCACCGACAACTACAACTTCGCCTCGCAGCGCGCCATCGAGCGCCTGGGTGCAAAAAAAGACGGCGTGCTGCGCGGCCACGCGCTGCGCCGCGACGGCACCATCCGCGACACGGTGATGTACAGCATGCGCTCGGGTGAATGGCCGGAAGCCAAAGCCCAGTTGCTATACCTTTTGCAGCAGCATGCCCTAGTGGAATAAGCGCCACAGGGCTAAAAGGCTTCAACCCATGCTGATCGACTTCTTCTACACCCTGCGCGCCGGCCAGTTGCCGGTCTCGGTGAAGGAATACCTCACCCTGCTGGAGGCTTTGCAGGCCGGCGTGGTGGGCCCGAACTCCGAGGACGCCTGGAGCCTGGACGACTTCTACCACCTCGCGCGCACCGTGCTCGTGAAGGACGAGAAGCACTTCGACAAGTTCGACCGGGCCTTCGGCGCCTACTTCCAGGGCGTGGAGATGGTGGCCGACTTCCGCAAGGACATCCCCGCCGACTGGCTGCGCAAGATCCTGGAGCGCGAACTCACGCCCGAGCAGAAGGCCGCCATCGAGAAGATGGGCTGGGACGAGCTGATGGAGACGCTCAAGAAGCGCCTGGAAGAGCAGAAGGAACGCCACGAAGGCGGCAACAAGTGGATCGGCACGGGCGGCACCAGCCCGTTCGGCCACGGCGGCTACAACCCGCAGGGCGTGCGCATTGGCGGCGCGGGCAAGAACAAGAGCGCCGTGAAGGTGTGGGACCAGCGCGCCTACAAGGACTACGACGACACGCAGGAACTGGGCACGCGCAACATCAAGGTGGCGCTGCGGCGGCTGCGCAAGTTCGCTCGCGAAGGGCACGAGATGGAGCTGGATCTGCCGGACACCATCCGCAGCACGGCGGCGAACGCGGGCTACCTGGACATCAAGATGGTTCCCGAGCGCCACAACAACGTGAAGGTGCTGCTGCTCATGGACGTGGGCGGCACCATGGACGAGCACGTGCAGCGCGTGGAAGAGCTCTTTTCCGCGGTGAAGACGGAGTTCAAGCACCTGGAGTTCTATTACTTCCACAACTGCGTGTACGACTTCATGTGGAAGAACAACCGCCGCCGCTTCGCCGAGAAGTTTCCGACCTGGGACATCATCCGCAAGTACAACAAGGACTACAAGCTCATCTTCGTGGGCGATGCCACCATGAGCCCCTACGAGATCCTGCAGCCCGGCGGCAGCGTGGAATACGACAACGAAGAGGCCGGCGCCGAGTGGCTGCAGCGTTTGATCCATGCCTTTCCCCGGTTCGCCTGGATCAACCCCGAGCCCCAGGGCGTGTGGCAGTACCGGCAGAGCATCGGCATCATCCAGCAGATCGTGGGCCAGCGCATGTATCCGCTGTCGCTCAAGGGCCTGGAAGAAACCATGCGGCTGCTGTCCAAGTGACCGCCTGACCGCCGGGACCACCCAGCGCGCGCCGCTGTCTGACAGCGGCGGTGCGTTTTTCAGGCCATAGTGCCCCCAATTGCCGTTGCGCACCCCGGATGCGACGGCCTGGCAGCCCCCCCTTCCAGCCCCACCAAGCCCTCTTTTACGTGTCCCTCCCCGCAACGCATTCTTCGAGACGATTTCCGACGCCGGCCTTGTGGCCGGCGTTGCTGCTTTCGAGCCTGGTGGCCCTGCAGGGCTGCAGCCTGCTGCCGGGCGCCAAGGAAGGCACGGTGGACAACAACACCATCCAGTCCGATGCCGGTGCCGGCACCGGGCCCGATGCGTTCTCGCTCGAAGTGCGCGCACCCGATGCCGTGCGCGAATACCTCACTCGGCACATGGAGCTGCAGCGCTTTCGCCAGCTGCCCGACCTGCAGTCGAGCGAGATCACCCGCCTGCTGGGCGCGGCCGAGTCCAACGCGCGAGAGTTGCTCGGCACCCTGGGCTATTTCAGCCCCACGCTCACCATCACGATGCAGGAGACGCCCGGCAGCGCCGGCGCGCCGCGCACCATCACCGTGGAGGTGGAGCCCGGCCCGCAGACCCGCGTGGCCCGCGCCGACATCGATTTCACCGGCACCGAGGCCGATTCGCCCCAGTTCGCCAACCGACGCGCGCGCGTGCAGCGCAGCTGGTCGCTCGCGCCCGGCCAGCCCTTCACGCAGGACGCCTGGGACGGCGCCAAATCCCAGGGCCTGCGCCAATTGCAGGCCACCCGCTATCCCACCGCCAGCATCGCCAAAAGCCGCGCGGAAATCGACGCCGACCGCAACGAAGCCCAGCTGGGCGTGACCTACGACCCCGGACCGCCCTACCGCTTCGGCGCGCTGCGCGTGCAGGGCGGCGAGCGCTACAGCGCCGACGGTGCGCGCCGCATTGCCCGCCTGCCCACGGGCGCCGACTACAGCGAAGCCCAGTTGCTCGATGCGCAGATGCGGCTGGCCAGCAGCGGCTACTACGACGCCGTGTTCCTCTCGCTGGAAACCGACGGCACCGACCCGCAGGCCGCGCCCGTGGTGGCCCAGGTGCGCGAGGCACCCCTTCAGAAGGTGGTGTTCGGCGTGGGCCTGTCGACCGACAGCGGCCCGCGGCTGAGCGTGGACCACATCCACAACCAGTTGCCCGGCATCGGCTGGCGCGCCGTCAGCAAGGTCTCGGTGGACCGCAAGAACAAGCTGCTGTCCACCGACTGGACCGACCTGCCCGGCGAGGACGGCTGGCGCTGGTTCACCGGCGCGCAGGTGCAGCGCGAGACCACGGGCGACTACGAGGTCAACAGCAGCCGCCTGCGGGGCGGCCGCAGCAAGAGCACCGACCACATCGACCGCAGCTATTTCCTGCAGCACGACACCGCCAAGAGCCAGGGCACGGACGCGCCGCCCTCCAGCGCGGCCATCAGCGCCAACTACGGCTGGACGGGCCGCTACTTCAACAACACCACCAATCCCACGCGGGGCTTCGGCCTGGCCGCGGAGCTGGGCGTGGGCACCACGCTGCGGCCCGAGCGCGACCCCTTCGTGCGGGCCTACCTGCGGTGGCAGTCGTTCTACCCCATGGGCCGCGTGGACATGGGCGAAGGCGTCACCCGCACCAGCCGGCTGGCCCTGCGCGCCGAAGGCGGCGCAGTGCTTGCGCGCCGCGCGGCCGAGATCCCGGTGACCACGCTGTTCCTGACCGGGGGCGACACCACGGTGCGCGGCTACGGCTACCGCGAGATCGGGGCGCGCACCTCCAACGGCCAGCTGTATGGCGGCCGCTACCTGACCGTGGCCAGCGCCGAATGGCAGCGGCCGATCGAGTTCCGCGGCAACCGCACCGATTTCGAAACCGCCATGTTCATCGATGCCGGCGCCGTGGCCGACCGCGCGGGCGACCTGGACCCGCGCGTGGGCGTGGGCGCCGGCCTGCGCTGGCGCAGCCCCGTGGGGCCGCTGCAGGCCGACGTGGCCTATGGCGTGCAGGCCAAGCAACTGCGGCTGCACCTGCGGCTGGGCTTCAGCTTCTGACCGCCATCTGAAAGACCCATGGCAACGCGCGCTCCCCGCAACCCCTACGCCGCCGCGGCGGCCCCCGTTCCCGCACCCCGGCGCCGGCGCGGCTGGCGCATCGCCGCCTGGACCCTCGCCGCGCTGCTGGCCCTGGTCGCCCTCGTCCTCGGTGCGGCCTGGTGGTGGGCCGGCGGCCAGGCCTCGCTGGCCACCACGCTGGACCGCGCGGCACGCTACCTTCCCGCCGACCAGCAACTCGAAACCCGCGACGTGACCGGCTCGCTGCGCGCCGGCGGCCACATCGGCTGGCTGCGCTGGAGCAGCCCCACGCTGGCGGTGGAAGTCAACGATGCACGCATTGCCTGGCAGCTGGCGCCCTTGCTGCAGCGCCAGCTCACGCTGGGCGAAGTGCATGTGGCCGAGGTCAAGATCATCCCGCAGGGCCCGCCCCGCACCGAACCCGACACGCCGCCACAGCCGCTGCAATCGCTGGAACTGCCGCTGCGCATCGACCTGCCGTTCCGCGTGGACACCATCACCTGGGCCGCGCCCAGCCCGGTCACCGCGCAGGGGCTGGCAGGCCACTACCGCTACGACGGCACCCACCACCGACTGGCGCTGGACAGCGTGGCCTTCGCCCAGGGCCACTATTCCGGCCAGGCCACCGTGCAGGCCCAGGCGCCGATGGCGCTGGAGCTGAAGGCCGACGGCACCGTGCGCACGGCATCGCCGGGCGGCGGCGACGACATCGAAGCCAAGGCCCATGCCGAGGCCAAAGGCACCTTGGCCACCGCAGCCGCACGGCTGCAGATCACCGCCCAATTGCAGGCACAGGCCGCCGAGCCATTGACAGCGGCTCCACCGATAGCGCAAGCCTCGCGTCCCGCCCCCGGCCCTTCCGCCAAACCCGGCAAGCCAGCGGCCCGACCCGCGAAACCCGCCGAGCCGATGCGTGCCGACGTGCAGGCCGAGATCGCACCCTGGGCTGCGCAGCCGGTGCTGCAGGCGCGCGCCGACGTCGAATCCCTGGATCTGGCCGCCCTGTGGCCGCAAGCTCCCGTGACCTCGCTGAGCGGGCAGTTGCGCGTGGACCCGGCCGCTGCTGCCGCACCCGGTGCCACCGCCGCAGGCTGGGCCATCGGTGCCCAGTTGCGCAACGCCGTGCCGGGCCCGTGGGACCAGCGCCGGCTGCCCCTGGAAAGCATCGATGCCCAGGCCGCCTTCGACGGCACGCAGTGGACCGTGCCCAACGCCACCGCGCGCATCGGCAACGGCAGCGTGGCGCTGCAGGGCCGCTTCACCCCCGCCACGCGCGCCATGGAAGGCCGTGCCGAAGTGCGAGGCCTGCGCCCCAACGCCCTCTACAGCACCCTGGACTCCACCCCCGTCGCCGGGCAGGCGCAGGCCCGCAGCGAAGGCGGCGACGGCGAACCGCTGGTGCGCTTTTCCGCCGACCTGCGCGCCACCGGTGCCGCGGCACCCCGGCGCACCGGCGCGCCGGCAGCCTTGCGCGTCGAGCGCCTAGCCACCGAAGGCACCTGGCAAGGCAGCCGGCTGGCGCTCGCCCGCCTGCAGCTCGATGCCCTGCAGGCGCAGGTGAATGCACGCCAGTTGCAGATCGGCACGGCCGACCTGTCGGTCAAAGGACAGTTGCAGGCCACCGTGCCGGGTGCCACGGCCCAGATGGACGGCCAGATCGCTCCCCGGGCAGGCAACGGCCAGTTGGAGCTGCGGGTGGCCGATGCGCAGCGCGTGCAGCGCTGGATCGAGTCCTTGCCCGGCCTGGCCACCACCCTGCGCGGCGCATCCATGCAGGGCGACGCCCAGTTCACCACCCGCTGGAACGGCGGCTGGCAGACCCTGCAGCGCCAATTGCAGGCGGCGGGCCTGCTGGCCCCGGCCGCCGCAGGCACGGCCCGCGCCGCTGCCGGCGAGCGGTTCGAATGGCAGGCCCGGCTGGCCGCGCCGCGCTTCGACGTCTCCCTGCCCGCCAGCGGCTCGGCCGCGCCCATGGCCGTACGGCTCACGGCGGTGCGCGCCGAACTGGCCGGCGGATTGCCCCAGTCCACGCTGTCGCTGGACGGCGAGGCACGCGTGGACCGGCGCCGACTGGACCTGCGCCTGCGCGGCACCGCGGGCACGGCCGCCCCCGGGCAATGGAACGCGCAGATCACCGAGTTGCGTGCGCAGGCCCGCGACGAGCAACTGCCCGGCCCCTGGACGGTGCAGTTCAACCAGCCGCTGTCCGTTGCTCTGCGCCAGTCGCCCAGCCTGCAGGTGGAGACCTCGGGCGGCCAGGCCACCGTCTCCGGCCCGGCGCCGGGGCAAGTCACGCTGCACTGGGAGCCCGTCCGCTTTGCCCAGGCCGCCAATGGCGCCATCGCCTTGCGCACGCAGGGCCGCCTGCAGGGGTTGCCCATGGCCTGGACCGAAGCGTTCGGCCCGCAAGGCCAGGAAGCCCTGCAGCGGCTGGGCCTGGCGGGCAACCTCGTGTTCGACGGCGACTGGGACGTGGATGCGGGCGACACCCTGCGCGCCAGTGCCAGCGTGCGGCGCGCCAGCGGCGACATCCGCGTGCTGGCCGGCAGCGCCGCGCCCGCCACGACGGTGGTGCACAGCAGCGGCCAGGGCCAGGGCGCCGGCCGCGCGCAGACGAGCGAAGGGCCCGGCACGCCGGCGGGCGTGCGGCAGGCCGAAGTGCAGCTGCAGGCCGAGGGCGACACCGTGCGTGCCCGCGTGCAGTGGGACAGCGAACGCGCCGGCCGCGTGCAGGCCGAGGGCAGCACCCGCCTGGCCCGTGCCGATGGAGGCTGGCAATGGCCTGCCGATGCCCCGCTGGCCGCCACCGTGCGCGCCCAGCTGCCGGACGTGGGCGTGTGGTCCGCACTGGCACCGCCGGGCTGGCGCGTGAAGGGCACGCTGGACGCCAATGTCGCCCTCGCCGGCAACCGCGCCGCCCCCCGCTGGAGCGGAACGCTCGGCGCCGACCAGCTGTCGGTGCGCTCGCTCATCGACGGCGTGGACCTGCAGGACGGGCGCCTGCGCGCCACGCTGAACGGCGACCGGCTTGACATCACCGAATTTCGCGTGAACGGCGGCCAGGGCAGCAACGCACGCATCGCCGGCTTCAGCGGCAACCGCACCGCGGCCCCGCGCGACGGCGGCACGCTCACCGGCCAAGGCAGCGTGTCTTGGGCCACGGGCGGCAGCGGCGCCACCGGCTCCGGCATCGCCATGGACTTCGACGCCGAGGCGCGCGCCCTGCAGGTGCTGGTGCGCGCCGACCGCCAGGTCAGCGTGTCCGGCAATCTGCAGGCGCGGCTGCGCCAGGGCCAGTTCACGCTGCGCGGCAAGCTCACCACCGACCGCGCCACCATCATCCTGCCCGAGGCCGGCGCACCCAGCCTGGGCACCGACGTGGTCGTGCGCTCCGCCGCCAAGGACCGCGAAACCGTCAAGCAGGCCGAACGCGCGGGCCAGGCCGCCGGCCGCGTGGAAGCCGCCAAGCCGCCGGACATCGCCGTCACCCTCAACCTGGGCGACGACTTCGCGCTGCAGGGCCACGGCATCACCACCCGCCTGGCGGGCGAGCTGGAAATCCGCGGCGCCACCGTCGCCGGGGCGCCGCCGCGCGTCACCGGCGAGGTGCGCACCGTGGAAGGCCGCTACCGCGCCTGGGGCCAGTCGCTCGATGTGGAGACGGGCTTGGCACGCTTCAACGGCCCGTACGACAACCCCGCGCTGGACATCCTTGCCATCCGGCCGAACATCAGCGTGCGCGCCGGCGTGCAGGTCACCGGCTCGGCCAAGGCGCCGCGCGTGCGGCTCTATTCCGACCCCGATCTGCCCGACGCCGAAAAGCTCTCCTGGGTGGTGCTGGGCCGCAGCGGCGCTGCCGGCGGCGCCGAGGCCGCGCTGCTGCAGCAGGCGGCGCTGGCACTGCTCGGGGGTAACGGCAATGCCGGTGCCGGCAACTTCGCCAAGCGCGTGGGGCTCGACGAAATCGGGTTCAAGGGCCCCGGCTCGGGCGAGGATGCCTCGGCCGCCGCGCTCACCTTCGGCAAGCGCCTGTCCAAGGACCTGTACGTGACCTACGAGCGCAGCCTCTCGGGCGCCCTGGGCACGCTGTACATCTTCTACGACCTGACCAAGAGCCTCACGCTGCGCGGCCAGACCGGCGCGCAAAGCGCGGTGGACCTGATCTACACGGTGCGGTACGACTGACGGGGCCCATCAGCCCGCCGCGGCGCGGGCGAACTGGGGCGCGTTCTGCACCCGGCCATCCCCGTGCGGCAGATAGGGATAGAGCAGGCTCCCCGCGGCCTGCAGCAATTCGAACTGGGCGGACGCCAGCCCCTGCTCCACCAGATCGAAATGGCACAGCGTGCCGTACAGGCCGCCGCGGTGATCGGTCACCGGCACGCCGTGGTAGGCCACCACCACCCCGCGGAACGAGCTGGCCAGCAGCCGCTCGTCGTGCATCGAGTTGTCCACCAGCAGCGAGCCATCGCGCAGCACGAACTGGCAAAAGCTGTTGTCCAGCGCCACCACGGCCAGCGCCTCGGGCCGGACCTGGTGCTGCTTGTCGTAGAGGAAGACGTTGATGAGCTGCGACTCGATCACCTGGAAGATGCCGGTGTACCGATGCGGCACACCGCGGTTGAGGGCCTCCATGGCGGGAGAGAGTCCCTCCGCCAGGAGCAGGGCGTGGAACTGTGGAGGCGTCATCAGTGAAATCATTGCGGAGGCATTTTAGAGCGGCGCACCGCCCGGGGCGGGTTGCCGCTGCGGAAATGCGGCACTCCCATGGCCTCTGGCCCCGCGCCGGGCGCGATCTTCTTTTGCTGAGGTCTCAGCACAGCGGGGAAAAGCTGCCACGGCCACGCCTTTACAATCGCCCGTCCTCCTCGTAGTTCAATGGATAGAACGAGTGCCTCCTAAGCGCTAGATACAGGTTCGATTCCTGTCGAGGGGACCAAATTTCCTTCCTTTAGCGCAATGGCTTTTCGCTTCGTCCTTGCTGCCGCCGCCTGTGCGCTGCCTCTTGCCGCGTCGGCTGAGGTGTATCGCTGCGGAAAAACGTACACCGATGAGCCATGCAAAGGCGCGAAGGTCATCGACACCTCGCCGATCATCAGCGATCCGAGTGGCCCGCGAACCAAGGAAATCTACCTCTGTCGCGCCCCCCAGGGCGGGTTGTACTGGACCGCCGAGCACTGCGCACAAAGAGGGTGGACCATCGAACGGATTCAGCGGGTGCCTGCCAACGTGTCGTGGAATGACCAAGTGGAGGCCGGCAGGCATCAGAAGGCGCAAGCCGAGGCAGCTGCAGCTGCGCCCATTCAAAGCCACGCCCTGCCAGCACCACAGCCCTCCCAGGCCAACAACGGCACATGCTCTGCGCTGGAAGAGCGGGTCAGGATGCTGGACAGCATGGGGCGGGCCGGCAGCCGGTACTACGACCTGGACTGGGTGAGGCGGGAGCGCAAGGATGCCAGGGATCAGCAGCACAGGCTCCGTTGCTGAGACGGGGTGCGCCATCGCCGAATTGACGGCGTGACGAGCGACCTCGCAAGAGGCACCGGCCTATCCTGGGAAGCCTTTGCACAAGCCTTTCGTTGAGCACGCGCCCGGTTCGAGCAAGCTGTTCACCTCATCCGTGCGCCGGCATTTCAATGGCGCCAGATGCTGCGTTGCCAGCACGCAGTGCCCTACAGCCCCCGTGAGAGGCCTCCCTCAGGGCACGACACGCGCTGCGCTCAGGCAGATCGCCGCCGATGCCATGCCAGCAGCCCCAGCAAGGCCGTCAGCATCGCCAGGCCGAAGTGCGACAGCGTGGGAATGGCGGCGGCACTCGCCGGCGCCGCGGCAATCACCGCCGGCCCGCCCGGATCGGAGATCGTGCCCACTGCCGGATCGGCGTCCCCCGGGCCGTTGTCCTCGATGTCGAAGGTCACCGTGTCCCCATTGATCTGGGCGCCCGGCCATTCAAACCACTCCGACTGCGCCGCGCCCGCGGTGCGCGGGCCGTACTTCATGAAGCGGCTGCCCGCTGCCAGCGCCTGCGGGTACTTCAACGTCACGGTGACCTTGCCCGCGCAGGTGGTGGCCACGAAGCGGAAGACGCCTTGGGGAAACTGCGCGCCCGCGGGGCGGCTGGATGGCACCTCGAACACGGTCTGCGCGGTGTCGAACGTGCAACCGCTCACGCCGGTCAGCGACGCGGTGATCTGCCCACTGCCGGCGGGCGAAGCGCCGGTGAACGAGTCCTCGACGCTCGGCAGGCGCACCACCAGATGCAGGGTCGATTCCTTCTGGATGTTGTAGTCCGAGAGGGTTCGGCCGTCTTCCAGTTGCTTGCCCGCAAAGATCAGCCGCTGCTGCTCGGGCGCAATGCCTTCCTGGTCCTGGATCTTGGCCTTCACGTTCTCAATCGAGTCGCTGGGCTCCACGTCCAGCGCGATGGTCCTCCCGGAGACGGTTTTCACGAAGATCTGCATGGCCCACGCGCCCTGCGAGAGGGCGGCGAGCGCAATGAAGAGGGCCCATCGGGCAGCCCATCTCCGAATATCCAGAAAGGGGGGAACAGGCGGGGAGAACGCAAAAACCATGGATCAACTGGCAGCAGGTCGAAAAAGACCCGGGATCATGCGTTTCTGACGGGTTTCTTACAAGCGTTCCAGCCCTGGATCTGCGGAAAGTCGCGTTTTTTAAGGGGCTTGCGCCAGCCAGCCGTCGATCACCCGGGGCAGGCCGCCGCCAGTGAGCGGACGCAGCGCATGGCGGCGAGCCGGAGTTTCCAGGGACGGTCGGTCCAAGGCATGCGGGGTCAGCGCCCGCAGACCGCGTCTCAGCGGCTGAGCATCGCGACGACCGCGACGATGCCGAGCACCACCACCGCCACCGCCCGCGCGGCCCAGCCGCCCAGGCTGGCGGCGGTCATCCCGGCAATGCCGGCTTTCACGGTACCGGCGTGGCGGCCCTCATGGGTGCCGGATTCAAAGGCAGAACGCCTGCTGATGGCCATCGCCTGGGGATGGCCGCAGCCGGGGCAAGCGGTCGCCTGATCGGAAATCTGCCGGTTGCATTCGGGGCATGGAACGAGTGCCATGGGTTTTCTTCTCCTGGTGCATGGATGGAACGATGGCCACAACCTGCCTGTGACCGTCGCACCATAGCCCGGCCCTTGCCCTCGGCTGTTTCGAAATGCGTCGAAGCTGCGCGACACCAACCGCGTCACGGCGAGCGTTGCAGCTCCCAACGGCTGCCATCGGCAAAAGACAGCCTGAGTCTCAAGGTGCCACCGGCTGCGGTGTACAGGCTGTATCGGCGAATTTGCGACAACTGCCGATGGGCCCAGGCCTCCATCTGCATCAGGGGCTGATCGTCGCACGCGGCCATCGTCTGGAAAACTGGCTCGGCACGAATGCCGCCATCCTCGGCCCACCACCGGTATCGGAATGTCGACCCGTTGCACACGCGCAGGCTGAAAAGCCCGGCACCTGGAAAGCTCAACCGCACCGATGGACCGGAATTGCCCATGCCGGTCCTTGGCCAATCGTGCCGCTCTGTGCCATCAGGGCCGAAGATCGAGACCAGGCCCCATTCAGCGGTATCCAGCGTGCCGAGGTAGAAGTTTTCGCGCGCTGGCTCTGCCTCCCGCTGAGGGGGCTGCTGTGGCGAGGCCATCGCGCCACTCGCTATCAGAGCGAGCGCGGCACCGGCGATGAACGCGAGCACCCTAGCGGGCCCCGCCCAACTTCTCGAAATCCGCATCCAGCCGCGCCAGCGACGCCGCGATCTGCGCGCGCCGGGCCTTGATCCAGCCGTCCTGCTCGGCCACGCGCTGGGTGGCCTCGCGCAGCATGCGGTCCATTTCGGCGGGCTGCGGGCCGCCGGCGGTCTGGCGGTTCCTGACGATCGCCACCGGGTCGAGCGTGGAACGGAACTCGGCCTCGGACAGGGGCAGCACCTGTGCAAACTCCGTTCCCTTCACCGTCTCGGCGTAGATGCGTTGCGCCTGCGCATACGGAAACGCGAGGGGCTTGATGTCCTTGGCCTTGGCGTATTCCACGACCTCCGAGGCGAAATGGTGGCCGACGCGGAAGGGCAGCTTGTATTGGCGCATCAGCACGTCGGCCAGTTCCTGCGAGGCGGTCCAGTCGCTGTTGAGCTCCTCCAGCGCACGCTGGGGATCGATCACCAGGTTGTTGAGGATGCGCGTCCAGTTGTTCAGTACGCCGGCCGCCGCCTGCACCATCGCGGCGTTGGTGCGGACCTCCTTGGGGTCGCTCATGCCGGGGGGGATGTTGTGCGCCTGCAATGCGGGGCCCATGCCCAGGTTGAGCGCGGTGGACGCGTCGCGGCGGGTGCTGTTGAGCAGGCCGGGATTGCGCTTTTGCGGCATGGCGCTGGAGACATACGTGTTGCCGCCGCCTTCCTGCAGCAGGATCCAGGGGCGCGGCTGGGCGTATTGGGTCATCACGTCTTCGATGAAGCTGCCGGCATGCAGGGCGATGGCCATGACGATGGCGCCGGCCTCCACGGGCTGGTCCACGGCGGAGATCTGCGCGGCGTCGTACGCGTTGTCCACCGTGGCGGAAAAGCCCAGGTAGTCCGCCATGCGCTGGCGGTTCAATGGCCAGCTGGTGCCGTTGAGCACCGTGGTGCCCATGGGCGAGCGGTCCATGCGGGCATAGGCTTCGCGGATGCGCTGGGCGTCGCGCTCCAGCCCGGCGGCGATGCCCAGCAGATAGTGGCCGTAGCTGTTGGGCTGGGCCGCCACGCCGTTGGTGTAGTTGGGCACCACGGTGGCCCGGTGCTTGCCGGCGAGTTCGATCAGGGTGGCGGTGGTTTGGCTGAGCGCCTCGGCCAGGTGCAGCATTTCATCGCGCAGGATGGCGGACCGCGCGGTGGCCAGCATGTCCTGGCTCGATCGGCCGGCGTGCAGCAGCGTGATCTGGGGTCCGGCGGCCTCGATCAGCAACGGCTCGAAGGTGATGACCAATGAGGGCCGCTTGCCACCCGGCTTGTCGCCGTTGGCCAGCACCTGGGTGATGCCTTTGTAGACGAGGGGTGACAGCGATGGGTCGAGCAGGCCTTCGTCGGTGTTGATGACGGCGGTGGCCTTGTTGATCTCGCCGAGCCAGAAGAAATCGTCGTGCTTTTTGGCGGGGGTCTGGGCGCCCGCGTGGGGCACGAGGGCCGCCAGGGAAAGGGCGGCGGCAATGGCGAGTCGGGTGGGTTTCATGG
Organism: Acidovorax sp. BLS4; assembly: GCF_032929295.1. Classification (NCBI taxonomy): domain Bacteria; kingdom Pseudomonadati; phylum Pseudomonadota; class Betaproteobacteria; order Burkholderiales; family Comamonadaceae; genus Acidovorax; species Acidovorax sp. BLS4. The sequence goes on along the minus strand of NZ_CP136797.1, from coordinate 292,944 downwards.
GCATGGCCTGTTGTCTCTGTAATGGGTTTGTTCCACCGGCGCAGGCGGCCGTGGCGATGATGGGCGCGCTGGGTCCGTGCTCAATACACGCCGTAGCGGTACGCAAAGTACAGGGCGGCGAGGGTGCCGACGACGGCGAGGACGGTCATTGCTTTGCGCATGGGAACTCCGCGGGGGAAAAGGCCATGGTAGCCGCCCCGACGCCGCCACCCGCCATCGGCGTCAGCGGCCGTGCAGGCCCTGCGGCGCACTGCCCGGCCGCGCAGCGCGCCGCTGCAGCAGCGCCCGCACCATCACCCCCACCACCAGCGCGTTGACCACGAAAATGCCCGCGTGCAGCGCATTGCTGTGGTGCAGGAAGCCGATGAACTCGAACGGCAGGTAGATCGCCCCGCTGCCCGCCGCCAGCACCTCGGCCCAGGGGCGTTCCTTGAACAGGCCGTATGCCTCCACCAGCCGCAGCGCGGCATACGCGGCAGCGCCCAGGGCCAGCAGCATGAGCCGGGAGTCCTGCACGTTGCGGGCCGCGTCCAGAAAAATCTGCGGGTATCTGGCCGCGGGATTGAAGTGCGCATGCTCGATGAGCCGCACCGCGATGGCGTAGATGTCCCGGTGCGCCAGCGACAGCAGCCCGGTGGCGGCGGCCAGGACGAGCAGGCCCTTGAAAGCTTCGAGGAACGCGACGAGACGGACGGCCTGGTTCATGGAAAACGCCTCCCACGCGAACGGCGCGGATGGATGCATGGTGAATGGGTGACGAAAGGCGGACGGGCGCCAGGCCGATTGTCGGCCCTGCCGGCACGCGCGCCGCCGACCCCACCGCGCAGCCGGGGCCCCGGCCTACAATCCGGCGGCCCGCCCCGACGATCCGATGGCGCCGCTCCACGAACGCGGATTTGGGCCAAAAAGGCCTCCAGCGCAATCAACCTCCCGGCATATTGCTATCAAAAATGAAGCAACCGACTTCCATCGCCCTGCTGCACGCCCTGCGTGCGCTGCGCCGTTGGGTGTTGATGGGCTTCATGGCGGCGATGGCGGTGGCCACGGCCTCGCCGCTGGTGCATGCGCGGGCGATGGAGTGGGTCTGCTCCACGTCCGGCATGGTCAAGGTCTATGTGCAGACCGACGACGGGCCGGTGGAGATGGGGCAGACGGCCATGGACTGTCCTCTGTGCATTCCCCACGGCGCACCGCCCCCGGTGGTGGCGGTGCAAACCCTGCCGCAGCCGCTGCCGCTCGGGCATGCGATGCAGGCCATTGCGGCAGCGCGCATCGCAGCCGCCACGGCCGCGCCATTGCCTGCGCGCGGGCCCCCGGTCTTTCAGCACACCTGAGCCTCGCCGGCTCCCTGCGTTCGCCGCAGCGCGGCCATCCGCCCGTGAGCGGGTGACTGCCGCCCCGCGCGAACGCATTTCCCCTCCCCTTTGCTGATCCGGCCTGCCGGGCGCACTGCCGTACCGCCGCCACCGCGCGGCGGGCGGCGCGCGCCGGGTGCGGGCGATCCGCGTGCTGATCGATGCCATGACCACGACTTCCCTTTTTTCCTCCGCCCTGCCCGTGCCACCGCCACCGCCACCGCCACCGCCACCGCCACCGCCACCGCCGCAGCCGCAGCCGCAGCCGATCCCGGCCCGGCCGCCGCGCAAGGCACGCTCGCCGCTGGCCCACGCGGTGCTGGCGGTGCTGGCCGGCTTCGGGCCCGCCGCCGCCCCGGCGCAGGACGCGCCCCTGTCGTCCGTGCCCACGCTGGCGCCGGTGACCGTCTCGGGCACGCCGGCCGAGCCCCTGGGCCGGCTGAACCTGGACACCCCCGCCGAGACCGGCAGCCGCCTGGGCCTCACGCCGCGCGAGACACCCGCCTCGGTCACCGTGGTGGACCGCGCCACCATCGAAGCCCGTGGCGCGCAGGACACGCAGGAGATCCTGCGGGCGATCCCCGGCGTGACCGCGCACAACGCGCCGGGCTCGATGGCGGCCAGCTACCGGGGCTTCAGCAACAACTCGGTCACGCAGCTGTACAACGGCATCACGGTGCAGTACGGCAGCGCCACGCGCGCGGTGGACAGCTGGATCTACGACCGGGTGGAGGCCGTCGGCGGCGCGTCGAGCTTCCTGTACGGCGCGGGGGCCGTGGGCGGCTCGCTCAACTACATCACCAAGACGCCCGACCGCAGCGGCGACTTCGCGGAAGGCCGGCTGCGCGCGGGATCGTACGGGCTCAAGGAAGCCTCGGCGGGCCTCAACCGCCGCATCGCGGGGCCGCAGGACGGCGGCGCAGGTCCGAGCCACTTCGCGCGCATCGACGTGAACCACCGCGACGCCGGCAGCTGGACCGCGGGCACGCAGACCCGGTCCACGCAGCTGGCCGCATCGCTGCTGTCCGACCTGGGCAGCGGCTTCACGCACCTGCTGGCGTACGAGTACCAGAAGGACGCGGTGGACCGCCCCTACTGGGGCACGCCGGTGCTTAACCCCGCCGTGGGCGCGCTGCGCATCGATCCCGGGACGCGCTTTGCCAACTACAACAGCAGCGACGGCATGTACGCCCACCGCGTGCAGTGGCTGCGCTCGGTGGCGCAGTGGCGCGTGTCCGACGCCCTGCAGTGGCGCAACACGCTCTATGCCTACGACGCGCTGCGCGACTACCGCAACGTGGAGACCTACCAGTTCAACGCGGCCAACACCCTGGTCTCGCGCGGCAGCGCCTTCCTGCAGCGGCACGACCAGCAGCTGGTGGGCAACCGCACCGAGGCCACCTGGCACGGCACGCTGGCCGGCCGGCCGAGCGACTGGGCCTTCGGCCTGGACGTGAGCGTGAACCGGCAGACGCGCTTTCCCAACAGCCTGGCCGGCACGGTGAGCACGGTGGACCCGTACCGCTTCACGACCGAGCGGTTCTTCGACATTCCCGGCATGGCCCCCGGCTTTCGCGCCGACCGCGACAACCGCGTGCAGACCACCGCGGTGTTCGTGGAGAACCGCACGGCCCTGGTGCCCGGCGTGAACCTGGTGACGGCGCTGCGGCAGGAGCGCATCGCGCTGGACCTGACCAACCGCCGCGCCGTCACCGCCACCAGCCCCGCCACGTTCGAGCGCAGCTACACGCCCACCACCGGCCGCCTGGGCGTGGTGTGGGACGTGGCCCCCGGCGCCAACGTGTACGCCCAGTACGCCACGGCGAGCGACCCGCCGTCGGGCTCGCTGTCCACGGCCTCGTTCGCCGACGTGGCCAACAACAGCGCGCTCACCACGGGCCGGCAGCTGGAAGCGGGCGCCAAGTTCGACTTCTGGGGCGGACGGGGCACGGCCACGGTGGCGGCGTTCCAGATCACGCGGCGCAACATCGCCTCGCAGGACCCCAACAACCCCGCGTTCACCGTGCTGGTGGGCGAGCAGTCGTCGCGCGGCGCGGAGGTCGCCGTGGGCCTGCGCCTGACCGACCGATGGCAGTTGCAGGCCAACGCGATGCGCACCCGTGCCCGCTACGAGCAGTTCGTGCAGAGCGGCGTGTCGCTGGCCGGCCGCACGCCCACCAACACGCCCGAGAGCGTGGCCAACCTGTGGCTGGGCTATGCGGTCACGCCCGCGCTGCAGGCCACGGCGGGTGCGCGGCGCGTGGGGCGCATCTCTGCGGACGCGGCCAACACGCAGTATTGGCCCTCGTACACGCTGCTGGACCTGGGGCTGTCGTGGAAGCTCTCGCCCACCGCCACGCTCTCGGGCCACCTGCGCAACGCCACCGACCGCATCTACGCGGCCGAAGCGCGCAGCGCGCAGGTGTACCTGGGCGCACCGCGCACGGTGGACGTGTCGCTGCAGGTGGCGTTCTGAACGCCGACGGGAAACGCACCATGGACTGGACCCGCCCTGTGCGCGCCAAGCGCTGGCTGTTTCTCACCCACCGCTGGCTGGGGGTGCTGCTGTGCGGCTTCTTCGCCATGTGGTTCGTCTCCGGCATCGTGATGATGTACGTGGGCTACCCCCAGCTCACCGAGGCCGAGCGCACCGCCCACCTGCCGCCGCTGGGCGACGGCGCGGGCCTGCGGGAGCCCGCCGCCGCGCTGGCGCCCGCCGGCCTGGCGCTGGTGCCGCTGGCCGAGCTGCGCCTGGCGGTGGCCAGCGGCGGGCGCGCGGTGTACCTGGTCCGGCCCGAAGGGGCGCCACCCCGCTCGCCCGCCACGGTGATCGACGCGGCGACGGGCGAGGTGCTGCGCGCGGTGGACGCGCCACGCGCGCTGGCCAGCGCCGCGGCCTGGGCCGGCCCCGGCGTGGCCGCGGACTACGAGGGCACGCTGCAGGAAGATGCGTTCACCCATTCGCGCGGGCTGGACATGCACCGGCCGCTGCACCGCGTGCGGCTGCACGATGCGGACGGCACCGTGCTCTACGTGTCCGGCACCACGGGCGAGGTGGTGCGCGATGCGCCGCGCACCGAGCGCCTGTGGGGCTACGTGGGCACGTGGATCCACTGGCTCTACCCGTTGCGCGGCAACGCGCTGCAGCCCTACTGGAGCGCCACGGTGAATACGCTCGCCGTGGCCGGCACGCTGGCGGCGCTGGCCGGCACCGTCGTGGGCCTGCAGCGCTGGCGCTTTCGCGGGCGCTACCGCAGCGGCGCGCGCACGCCCTACCCCACGCCCGCGATGCGCTGGCACCATGCGCTGGGACTGGTGTTTTCGGCGGCGACCATCGCGTGGATCTTCAGCGGCTTCATGTCGATGAACCCGTGGAAGCTGTTCGACAGCGGCGCGCCGCCGCTGAATCTGGCGGCGCTGCAGGGCGGGCCGCTGGCCATGGGCCCGCCGCAGGGCCCGCACCCGCCCACGGCCTCGCTGGCCGCCCTGCTCGCCCCGGCCGGTGGCGCCACGCGCGAACTGCGCTGGGTGCGCGCCACGGGCCGCACGCTGGTGCTGGCGCAGCCCGCCCAGGGTGCGCCCGAGGTGCTCGATGCCGCCACGGCCGCGCCCACCGCCATCGACACCGCCGCGCTGCGCGAGGCCATCGCCCGCCTGGTGGCGGCGCCCCTGGTGCGCGTGGACACGCTGGCGCACTACGACCTGTACTACTACGCCCGCGCGCCCCACACCATGACGGGTGCGCCGGCCAAGCCCCTGCCGGTGCTGCGCGCGGTGTTCGCCGACGAACACGCCACCTGGGTGCACGTGGACCCGCTCACCGGCGCCGTGCTGGGCCGCCTGGACGGCCACCGCCGCGCCAGCCGCTGGCTCTTCGCCATGCTGCACAGCTGGGACTGGGTGCCGCTGCTGGAGCGGCGCCCGCTGTGGGACGCGGTGATGCTGGTGCTGGGCCTGGGGGGCGCGGCGTTGAGCGCCACGGGCATGGTGATCGGCTGGCGGCGGCTGCGGCGCAAGGCGGGCCGGGCGTGAGCGTGGGCTGGCCGGCCCGGGCGCCCACGCGCCCAGAGGGCGATTTCGATACCAAAACCGCCTCATGCCCTAGTACTCATTGCCGATGAAGCTATAAAAACAATAGCAAAACACCGCTGCGCGGGAGCCCCGCGCCGGGCGAACGGCCGTCCTACAGCTGAAAGCCCACCGCCCGCACCACGCCCTCGCCGATGTCGCGCGGCCAGGACGGGCGCCGGGGCACATAGGGCCGCGCCAGGGCGATCTGGCGCTCGCACCAGTCCGAGAGCCACTGCACCTCGGCCGGGCCGTAGAACGCCGTCATCGCCTCGTAGTTGAGGAACAGGCTGCGCGCGTCGAGGTTGAGCGAGCCGGACAGGGCCAGGTCGTCGTCGATCAGCACGGCCTTGGCGTGCACCATGCCCGGTGCGAGCCACACCTCGGCACCGGCCTGGGCCAGTTCGCGCAGGGCGCGCTCGCGGGCCCAGTCGGCCAGGCGGTGGTTGGACCGCCAGGGCAACAGCAGGCTCACGCGCACGCCGCGGCGGCAGGCCATGCACCAGGCGTCCAGCAGCGCATCGTCGGGCACGAAATACGGTGTCACCGCCACGATGCGCTCCTGCGCGTGGTAGGCGCCGGCCAGCAGCAGGGCATGCACGGTGTCGTCGGCGTGGTCCGGTCCGCTGGGCACCCACTGGGCCAACGGGCCATCGGGCGGGCCCGGCGGCAGCGGCTGGGGCAGCGCGGCGCGCACCAGGCGGCCGCTGGCGGTGCTCCAGTCGGCCTCGAACTGCGCGGCGGCCTGCAGGGCCAGGGGGCCGTGCACCTCGTAGCTCAGGTCGATCCAGGCCGGGTGGCCGGGCTGGTCGAGGAAGTATTCGCAGGCCAGGTTGCGCCCGCCGCTCCACAGCCGCTCGCCGTCGGCCACCACCAGCTTGCGGTGATTGCGCAGATTGGTGCGCCCGCGCATCGGGTTGTGCAGCATGGGCATGAAGCGGCGCACCTGCACGCCCTGCGCCTGCAGCGTTTTCACCAGCGCGCCGGGCGTGGCCAGGCTGCCCACCGCGTCCAGCAGCAGCCGCACGGCGACGCCGCGCTGCGCGCATTCGCCCAGGGCCCGCGCAACCTGCCGGCCCACCGGGTCGTCGCCGAAGACGAAGGTGCACACGTCCAGCTGGTGCCCCGCCGAGGCGATGGTCGCGAGCAGCGTGCGCAGGGCCTGCGTGCCGTCGGCGTGCAGCACGACGCGCGCGTTGCGCACCGCCGGCTCCAGCTCCATGCTGGCCAGCAGCCGCGCGGCCCAGGGCGGGCCGGCGGGCTGCGCGGCGGCCGCGGCGGTCTCCTGCTGCGCCTTGCGCGGACGGCGCAGGGGCCGCGCGAACTTGCGGGCACCGAACAGCACGAACAGCGGCACCGCCACATACGGAAAGGCCACGATGGCCAGCACCCAGGCCACCGCGGCGGAGGGGTGGCGCCGCTGGCGCCCGATGCGCGTGCCCATCACATAGATCAGCAGGCCCACCGCCACGAACACCGCGTGGCCCAGGCCCGAGAGGATGGCGAAGCCGGTCAAGCGCCGTCCCCGGCCGGTGGCGCCTGCGGGGCCGGCGCGGAGGGTGCGGCCCCCGCCAGCGCATCGAACCGCACCGACACCCGCAAGCCCCCCAGGCGCGGCGAGCCCTCCAGGGCAACCTGCGCCTGGTGCATGCGCGCGATGGACTGCACGATCGCCAGGCCCAGCCCGCTGCCCGGCACCTGCGCCCCGCCCTCGGCCGCCTGCGGCGCGCGGTAGAACCGGCCCAGCACGCGTTCGCGGTCGCCTTCGCCGATGCCCGGACCGCTGTCGTCCACCACCAGGGTGACGGCGCCGCCCGGTTCCGCGCCATGCGCGGGCGCATCCGCGATCACATGCACGTCCACCACGCCGCCGTCGGGCGTGTACTTGACCGCGTTGTCCACCAGGTTGCGCAGCAGGATGCGCAGGGCCTCGGCATGGCCCGCAATGGGGGTGGCATCCGCCCGGGCCAGGCCCAGGTCGATGCCGCGCTGCTGGGCGGCGGGCGCCGCATCGGCCACGGCCTGCAGCGCCAGGTCGGCCAGCACCACGGGCTGTGCGGGGGCCCCGGCGGCCACGCTGGATTCCTGCCGCGCCAGGGCCAGCAGCTGCTCCACCAGCCGCGTGGCCCGGTCGATGCCGGCCGACAGGCGGGCCACGGCCACGCCGCGGGCCTCGGCATCGGGTGCGCGCAGCAGCCCTTGTGCCTGCAGCTTGAGCGCGGCCAGGGGCGAGCGCAGCTCGTGCGCCGCATCGGCCACGAAGTGCTGCTGCGCCTCGAAAGCCCGCTGCACCCGCGCGAACAGCAGGTTCAGCTCGTCCACCAGCGGCTGCACCTCGGCGGGCAGCGCATCGCCGTCGACGGGCGAGAGGTCGTCCGCCTGGCGCTGCGCCACCTCGCGGCGCACGCGCTCCACCGGCGCGAGCGAGCCGCTCACCACCCACCACACGGCCAGCGCCAGCAGCGGCGCCATGAGCGCGATGGGCCCGGCCGTGCGCAGGGCCAGGTCGCGCGCCATCGCCTTGCGCACGGCCATGTCCTGCGCCACCTGAATGACCTGGGCGCGCGTCTGCACCGAAAACACGCGGTAGGTGGTGCCGTGCGCCTTCACCTTGGAAAAGCCCAGCACCGCGCGCTGCGGCAGGGCAGCGCCGACGGCGGACTCGAACACGCGCAATCCTTCGGCCGACCAGACCTGCACGACGAACTCGTAGTTCTCGTCGTCGTGCACCAGCGGTCCGGGCGCGTTGGCCGGCACCTCCGGCAGGCCGGGCCGCAGGGCCATCGCCATCTGCTCCATGTGGTAGTCGAAGATCTCGTCGGCCTCGGACAGCGCCGAGCGGTACGACAGGAGGATCTGCAGCAGCGCCGTGCACACGATCGCCGCCAGCAGGAACCACAGCAGCCGCGCGCGCAGCGAATGCGCCGGTGCGCCCGCGCGCGGCGCCGGCCCGCCGGGGCCCGGGGGCTGGCTGTGGGGCGGGTCCTGAGCGGCGGGCGGCGTCATGCCTTGGGCACCATGTAGCCCACGCCGCGCACGTTCAGCACCAGTTCGGCGCCCAGCTTCTTGCGCAGGCCGTGCACATACACCTCCACGGCGTTGCTGCTGATCTCGTCCTTCCAGCCGTAGAGCTTTTCTTCGAGCTGGGTGCGCGACAGCACCATGCCCGGGCGCGCCAGCAGCGGCTCCAGCACCGCCCATTCGCGCGCCGACAGCACCACGGGCGCGCCGTTCACCGTCACTTCGCGCGTGGCCGGCAAAATCCGCACGCCCTTGTGCTCGTAGGCCGGCTCGGCCCGCCCGGCCGCGCGCCGCGTGAGGGCGCGGATGCGGGCCAGCAGCTCATCGAGTTCGTAGGGCTTGAGCACGTAGTCGTCGGCGCCGGCGTCCAGCCCCTCCACGCGCTGGGCCAGCGCATCGCGCGCGGTGGCCACCAGCACCGGGGTGCGGTCCTTGCGCGCGCGCAGGTCGCGCAGCACCGCCAGGCCGTCGCGCCGGGGCAGGCCCAGGTCCAGCAGCACGAGGTCGTAGGTCTGCGTGCGCAGGGCGGTGTCGGCCATCTCGCCGTCGCGCACCCAGTCCACCGCGTAATGCTCGGCGCGCAGCAGATCGTGCACGGCCTCTCCGATCATGGTGTCGTCTTCCACGAGCAGCAGGCGCATGGGGCGGCCCTCCTCTTCTTTTCAGGTCTCAAACGCCACCGCGCCGGCGGCGGCTGCGGCAATCGCAGCGCCAGCGGCGCGGGTGCGTGGGGGTTGCGAACAGGCGGCGGCGTCCATGACCGCCAAGCATAGCGGCTGGCCCAATGCCGCCGCGCAGGACGGGGCTTCAGCCCAGCGGCACCGGCACGAAGATCTTGTCGCCGTCGCGCTGGATCAGCAGGGCCACCGACTTGCCCGCCTTGGCCATCGCCTCGCGCACCTGCTCCACGCCCCGCGCCGGCGTGCCGTTGATGGCCAGCAGCACGTCGCCGGGCTGCACGCCGGCCAGGGCGGCGGGGCCGCGGGCATCCTCCACCAGCAGGCCGCCGTCCACGCCGGCATCGCGACGCTCCTGCGGCTGCAGGGGCCGCAGCGCCAGGCCCAGCCGGCCCTTGCCGCTCGACTTTTCCGAACTGGCGATCTTGGTGGCCTTCTCGCTCGCATCGCCCAGCGTGGCGGTGAACTCCTCGCGCTTGCCATGGCGCCACACCTCCAGCCGCGCCTGCGTGCCGGGCGCCGCCTGGCCCACGATGGCCGGCAGGTCGCCCGAGGCCACGATGGGCTGCCCGTTCACGCTGCGGATCACGTCGCCCGACTTCAGGCCCGCCTTGTCGGCCGGGCCGCCCTCTTCCACGCCGGCCACCAGCGCCCCTTCGGGCTTGTCGAGCTGGAACGAATCGGCAAAGGCCTGGTTCACCTCCTGCACCGACACGCCCAGGCGCGCGTGGCTGGCCTTGCCCGTGGCCAGGATCTGGTCCTTGACCTTGGCGGCCACCTCGATCGGGATGGAGAACGACACGCCCTGGTAGCCGCCCGAGCGGCTGTAGATCTGCGAATTGATGCCCACCACCTCGCCGCGCGCATTGAACAGCGGGCCGCCCGAGTTGCCGGGGTTCACCGCCACGTCGGTCTGGATGAAGGGCACGTAGCTGTCGTCGGGCAGCGAGCGCCCCTTGGCGCTCACCACGCCGGCCGTCACGCTGTTTTCGAAGCCGAAGGGCGAACCGATGGCCAGCACCCACTCGCCCACCGCGAGGTTGCGCGTGCTGCCCAGCTGCACCACGGGCAGGTCCTTCGCGTCGATCTTGAGCACCGCGATGTCGGTCTTGGGGTCGGAGCCCAGCACCTTGGCCCGGAACTCACGCCGGTCGGTCAGCTTCACGGTGACCATGTTGGCGCCCTTGACCACGTGGGCGTTGGTGAGGATCACGCCATCGGCGCTCACGATGAAGCCCGATCCCTCGCCCCGCGTGGGCACCTCGCGCTGGCGGCCGGGGGCCTGCAGGCCCGGCGGCACCATGCCGAAACGGCGGAAGAACTCGAACATCGGATCGTTGGGGTCGATGCCCTGCGCGCCGCTGCGCGGGTGGGCAGCGGTCTCGTCATCGTCGTCGTCCGAATCGGTCATGGACGTCTTGGTGGTACCGCTCACGCTGATGTTGACCACCGCCGGACCGTTGCGCGCGGTGATCTGCGCAAAGTCCGGCGCCGTCACGCCGCCCGTGGACGGCATGGCCGCCGGCTGCACCGCGGCGGGCGGCATGGCGGCGCGGCTGGAATGCATGTTGGTCACCAGCCCCGCGCCGGTGGCCCCGATGGCGCCGGCAGTGAGCAGGGCCAGGGTCAGGCGGCGGGGGGTCGATAGAACGGAGTTCATGGCAGTCCTTTCGTTGGGTCGTTGCATGGGGGGCAGTTTGGGCAACGAGACTTAGGTGTGGCTTAGGGGCTGCGAACGCTTCCGATTCCTATCGGCTATCAGGCCGCGAGAACTCCATGACCCAGTTGGTCTCCCAGGTGCGCCCTTCGTCGTCCGAAAAGGCTTGCTCCCAGCAGGGCCTGCCGGTAGCCAGGTTTTTGGCCCACCGGAATTGCACATGGATAGGCCGGCCCTCGAACGTGTCCTGTCCGATGAACAGGCCTCGGTCCATGCCTGCAAAGCCCCCGACCACCGGTGGCCGAAGCAGGTCGGTTGCAGGGTCCAGCCCGCCCGTCACGTTATCCAGCCAGTAGATGCTCCAGCGCAGGCTTTGCGGATTGAACAGGCGCAGCGCCATGCCGACATAGCCTGCGCACCAGGAGGCGGGAGTGAAGTCGTCGCGGTTGCCGATGCCGCCCGGCAAAAGGCATGCAGTGCCGGTCGCGGTGAAGATCTCCCATTCGGTGCAGCCCGCCAGCCGCTGTACAAGGCGGGTGTTGCGAATGTGCCAGGGGCCCATCAGAAAGTCGAAGTCGTCGGCATCGCCCACGGGTGCCTTCGTGTTGGGAGTGTCCATGGTCTGCGCCGTAGCGTTGCGATTCATGCGTGCAAGGCCGAGCGGGCCGTTGGCTGGAGTCGATGGGTTTCGGGGTCCTTCGTCAGCCAAGGAGCGAGGCCGGGCGCTACCTCGCGCTGCCAAGATTCACTGTTGGCAAAGGCATCGAATGCCTGTGCGTCGTCGAACAGCGCCAAACCGAGCAGCACCGGCTCGCCCTCGCGCACAGGCAGGTGTGGGAACGTGTTGGGGCTGGTATCGCTGGCGTACCACGCGGTCTGGCGGGCGCCACCCATGCGCAGCACGGGGTCCATGCGATGGCGGCAGTGAGTGGGGGACTGATCGCTTTGGCACTCGCAGGGGGTGTGGATAACTTTGGCCATCGCTAGTATTGGCGCGGGTCAGCGGACGATTTGGGGGAAATTAGCGTTGACGGTCGCTTTGGCGCGAAATGGGCAGACTAAAGGGGCAAAACGGCCGTAACGGGCGTTTTCCGGGTCAGGGTGTGCTTAAGGTGCCAGAAAGTGATTTGTGGCCTGCAGCAGCGTTTTCATTGGGGAACTGCTTTGGCACGGCCTCTTGAGGGCTCTGTTTTGGGTCAACTACTAGGTCGGACATAGCAAGGTCGGACAAGAAAATCACGTCCGACCTCAAATTACATAACGGCGACAATGGTTTAGCCGCTTGTGGGAATAGTTGTCCACAGCGTCCGACCTGCATGAGGTCGGACGTAACTGGCGCTTTAACTCGCGCAGTTAAAACAGCGCCCCCTGGCGCCGATCCAGCGGCGCCACCGCTCCGAGGTCGGACAGGATGCGAGTTATCTGCCGCTCGGTCAGCCGGTACTCGGCCGCGAGCTGCCGGGCGGTCTTGTGGGTTGAATATTCGGCCGCGATGCGGGCATTGCGCACGGCCAGCAGCGCCCGCTCGGCTTTGGGTAGCTGGAAGTGGTCCTCGCCCCCATACACGTCGGCGAGCTTGCGCAGGTTGTCCAGCCCCACCACCTGGGCGAGATGATGGGCATCGTTGACCCGATCAGGCGTCGGAATGTACAAGCGCAGCCCCCCCGACCGCTCGACCAGCGCCATGGTCGCCTGCAGCCCGATCAGGCGCACGAAGTCCTGCAGCAGTGGAGGCAGCAACTTGGTGTCGATGATGGGGGCCAGGGCACGCATGCGTTTAAATGGCGAGATGACTGTCGAAGAAGAACTGGACTATCTGAGGGATTGCCTGCGCAGTACGCAAGATCGCGTCATGGCGCTGGAGGCCGAGGTGCGTGTGCTTGCCGCGTGCCTGCATGAGGCGAAGGCGCTGCCGCTGGGGCTGCTGGAGATGCGGCTGCATCAGGCGATCCAGGAGCTGCATGGCCAGTATCCGGATGAGTTTCCGGAGACGGTTCGTCACTTGATCGTGCTGCGCGACTTTTGCGAGGGACTGCGTAAGAACGAGCCAGATCGATGATGTGAGCGGGAAAGAACTCAGCCATGGTTCTGCCCCCCGCGCTTGGCTCGGTCCAGCCAGGACTTGAGAGCCTCGATGACGGTGGACGCCTGTGCGACTGGCAGGAACTTGAGGTCGCCCACGGCCATTCCGGCCGTGCGTACAACAAACGCCATCAATGCCTTGTCGCTGGGGTCACTTACCCCGCCAGCCTCTGCCAGCTTGCGCCACAGCCACTTGATCTTGGCGGCCTGGTCGAACGGCTTGAACGTGGCCTTGGGCTTGAAGCCGAGAACCGCCATGCGCGCCAGCACCATCGCCCGGCCAGGTGCGTCCAGATCGGCCGCGCTCGACTTGCCGGTGATCTCGCGGAGGTGATACCGGTAGTCTTCCTCCGACCACTGCAGGAATGCGCGGCCCTGATGGATGTGGCCCAGCTCGCGCTTGCGCTGGGCGGCCACGTTGGCCTGTGAAACGTGGGCCGTGAAGTTGCGTCGGGACGTTGTTGCCATGGCTTTAAACGAGAGAGGTGAACAGGCCGCGCTGCGGGTCAGCATCGCGGTGCTGGAGGTGGCATGGAGGGCAGAGGTGGCGGTCGGGCCCGATCTGCCGTGCGTGGGCCTCGCAAAGGGGCGCATCGCACGTACTGCGGCCCTCGGCTCGGCCGTCGCACAGGAACGCGCTCCAGGCCCCGCAAACCTGCTCGCTGCCATCGATCTGCACGCGCGCGGCGCAGGGCTTGGGTAGGTTGGTGCCGCGCATGTGGACGATGCCGGTTTTGAGGCGATAGAAAGGCATCAGGCATTGCTCCCGTCAACCTGCGGCACGCCGCACAAGTTCGACAAGTGCGACTGCAGCCTGCAGCGATACGACGCCATTTCCGACTTGGCGCAGCTGGTGAGCGCGGGATTCGTCCACCAGATAGGCCATCCCATGAGCCAGCATGCGAACGCCGGGTTCAACCGCCGGGGCAAGGTCCGGCCGGTTGGCGACAATGGCCGGCCATCGAGGGTCGATAGGACCGGGTGCAAAAAGTGGTGTTCCACGAAGTTCGGCAGTTGCTCTCCCCCCGGATGATTGCGTCTGGCTTGGCTGGCTTGGCTGGCTTGGCTGTTCGGCGTGCGGTAGTCCCGGCTCGCTGGCGTGGGCCACTCGCCCGCCATGGTGTTCAGGCTGTGGCCTCGCTTGCCCCTCGCTATGCACATCGCTCCTCCGGCCTGCTCGCTGTCCGACAGCGTTGGCGTGGGCCACCTCTGCGCCTGCCCCGTCAACGTCAACCGCTCCTGCCCCGGCACGCCTTGATCGCGCGTGTATTCGTTGCCCTGACTGTTCGACACGCTGGGCGTCATCCAATAGCGGGTTTGTGACTCCAGGCCCACCGTCCGCTTTCCCCCATTCGCCGCCCGTCCTTTGGATGCCACCAGTTCGGGCGGCAGACAGCGGCCACCGTTCGGCACGGTGGGAGTCATCCAGTCGCCATGCGAGGCAGAACCACCTTGCGCGCCCATGGCTGGCGCCCACGTCGGACGCTGAAAGAGTGATCCATTCCGAGTTCCACCCGCGGTCGGCCAGTTCTCCCACGACTCGGGCGGCGGCGCGTTCTTCGAGCGTGCCTTCGGCTTCGTCCACAGCGGTGGCGGTGGCAGTAGCGATGGCGCTGACGTTCTCCAGAACGAGTCCTGACGCGTCGCAAGCGTCCGCGATGTCGAGGATGTCGAAGAAGAGCCCGGAGCGCTTGCCATCCAGCCCAGCGCGGCGGCCTGCGATGCTGATGTCCTGGCACGGGAAGCCCGCAACGATGAAATCCACGCATCCGCGCCACGCTGCGCCGTCGAAGGTGAGCACGTCAGACCAGACAGGCGCCGGATCGAGGGCTCCCGCTTCCATAAGGCGGGCAAGCTGCGCGGCTGCAGGAGCTTCCCGCTCCACGTAGCAAACGGTGCGGTGCTCGATGCCGAGTAGCTCGAATCCGGCGCGGACTCCTTCTCCGAGCATTCCGACGCCGGCAAAAAGTTCGATGGAACATAGAGCCACATCACACCGCCTCGTTCAAGATTGGCGTGGTAGCTGCGTTGACGGTGCGGGCCGCAGGCAGCGAACGCACCTTGCATGAGCCCACAGGACCTATACAAACGTGGACGTCGATCAACTTGGCGCATCCCAGCAGCCACAGGATCAGAGCGATGGAACCAACTGCTTGCACGATGCTTTTCATGCGGGCACCCCGTTCCATTCCCGCCCATCCAGCAGGCGACCTGCGGCCTTCTTGCCGACCCGCTCCATCACAGTGGAGCCGAATGCGGTGAACTGCCTCGGATAGGCATCCAGCGGAACGTTGACGCTCCCCATCACGGAGCCATGGTCCGCCATTAGCAGGTAGCGGCCCTTCGTGCCGGATGGCTGCGGCACTGCCATGCCCCATTCCCCCCACTGCTTGAACAAGAAGGGAACGCGAGCCGCTTCGCATTGATCGCGCAACCCTCTGGCCCAATCGATATGCATGGGCCGTGCGCCAGGCCCGCTTTCTCCACCGACGATCACCCAGTCCAGCGCAAACAGCCCTTTGACGATCACCGGCCCCAGCAATGGCTCCATCGACAGGAATCGCACGGAAGCGGGCACTGCCAGCAGCTTCATGATGTCCCGGTCGGCCTCGGGCTGATTCACGATGGTGGTGCCGAGCCAGATGTCTGGCGGCGCGTCGCCGTCCAGCCAGGTCACGATCCAGTTGGCCAGCAGTGGATTCCGCATCACCTCGGCGGCGTACTCCGAGGCCTCGGCCAGCCGGCGTTCCACGTTGCCGATGCGCTTGGTGAGAAGCAGCTTGTCCAGGTTGGGCGTCAGGCGGCAGAGGTCCAGAAACTCCGCAAACCAGGCGATTGGGACCGCGTTGTCGAACACGTCGGCCAAGCTGGCGCAGAACACCCGCTGGCGCCGGCCGTGTTGTGCCGCGAACGCCTCGGCCTGGGCGTTCCAGCGGCGCGGCAGGCTCCAATTCGCTGGGCTGGTGCGTCGGCGAGCCGCGTGCGGCCCCCATTGCACCTGGCCGCTGCGCTTGGCCCAGCCTTCGGCGTAGCAGTGGTCGCAGCCGGGCGACACCTTGGTGCAGCCAGTCCACGGATTGAAGGTGTGGTCGCACCACTCGATATTCGTGTTGGCACTCATTTGAGCAACCTCGGCTTGGCGATGCGCGCCGGGACAGGCTCGCCCTCGGGCATGCGCACTTGGTTGGCGCGCACCAGCGAAAACGACACGTTGGGTTGGGTGGCTTTGACGGTGTAGCGGAAGTCCGAGTCACCGTAGTCGCGGTCGCAATCGAATGCGTCCTGCATCAGTTCTGCGACCTTGATCGCTTTCGCTGCGGGCATCAGGTAGTCGTAGTGGCCGATCTTGAGACAGGCCATCTGCACGTTCTTGGTGGGGGCGCGGGTCATGGCTTTTCCCCCGCTGCCAGGGCGGCATTGATCACGGCTTCCAGACGGTCGCGCGTAGCGCTGGCGCTCTTTCCGTAGTCGCAACCCACGCGGTAGCACGTTCCGTCATCGGTTTGCACGGCAATGTGATCTGTGCGCACTTCGATGCTGCTGATCGTGCGTGCCGCGACGGATCGGACGTCGCTTAGTCGAATCAGCATGGCGTCCCCTTTCCTTCGCGCTCCAGCGCCCGGCCCTGTTCCTCGCCCTGCAGGTAGATCGAACGCAGGCATTCGCGCGAGACCACCTTGACGTCGCGCGGTGCTTCGCCGCTGCGCTGGTCCAGCGCCCGGCCGTCCTTCCAGAGTTCGTGGTCGACCAGCACGGCAGCGCGCTTGTTGCGCGCGGCCAGCCACTCTGCCCCGTTCTCGCGCCGCCGCAGGGCGGGCCGAACGATCCACGTCCAGATACCGATCAATGACGTGATCGTGAAACCGATCTGCTGCACGAACAGACCCCAGTGCGCCAGGTCGTAGGCGAACAGCAGCCAGGCCGCATTGCTCGCGAGGTAGATAGCGAAGCCCCACCCGGCCCAACGCCCACGCGTGGCGAGCAGCACCGTGCCGACCAGGCCCAATGCGGCCCCCATGATTTCAGCGAGCTGCATCACGACGCTCCTTCCCGAAAACCACACCGCTGCGGTTCTTCCTCTTGCCGCACCAGGCAAGCCACGCAGCCAGCGCCTCGATCTTGGCGCCCTGGTCTTCGGCTTCCGGCACGCCGGGCACCAGCAACTTTCCGGCGCTTGCTCCCTTCCCATGCCGAGCGACTGCGGACAGATGTCCCTGCAGCGCATACATCGGTCCGCTGGCGATCTCGATGGCGCCACTTCCATCCGGCTTGTCCGAAGGCAACGCGTCGCCGACCTCGATCAAGCCAGAGGACCAGCACCATGCCACCTGGGGCGTGCAGTCGTAGTAGCACCTGCAGCCGCAGCGCGGGCATGCCTTTTCCGTGCAGCCAATGAAAAACTTGCGCTTCGAAGGCACGTCGAGCCATTCGCCGCGCGTGCAGGCATGCCGGCAGCGCGTGCATTTGACAGGGGTGGTATCGATGCTCATGGCGACACCTCCGTCGCGTCATCCTTCAGCGAAACGGCAACGGTTTCAATGGATTCAGCCAAGCCACCGAGTTCATTGACGCAGAATTGATCGTGGTCTTCCCATTGCTCGGCCATCTGCAAGACGGCTTCGCGGATGGTTCTCAAGCGGCGCGAGTGGCGCGCCGCGAGTTGCTTCTTGGTCGGTGCGCTCATGCTGCCGCCACATCCAGAACGATGGGGTCGTAGCCGCCCGTGGTGGCGTTGCGCTCGTAGCAGCGGATGTACGACTTGGACCCTGCGACCTGCATGCTGTCGCTGATGGCGTCCATCGCGCGCTTCCAGGTCTCGTCATCGATCTTGGCGCGGCGCAGTCCCAGCACGCGGCCCGTGCTGATCTTGCCCTGCTTGTCGACCTGGAAGGCATCGTTGACCAACACCTTGATGTTGTTGTTGCTGCCCTTGCTCCAGCCCTGGATGCACTCGTCAATGAGCGCCTTGGCCGCGACCAGGCGTTCATCGAACTGCAGCGTCTCCTGCATCTGACGGATGATCTTGTAGCGCCCATCGAAGGACACCAGCGTGACGTTGCCCTTGGCGCCGCCCGTTTTCACGTCGTACTCGGCCAGGCTCCGCTCCACGAACTCCAGCACCTCGCGCATCGCGGCCTGCTTGAACGACGCCAGCTCGGCGGATTGCCGCTTGGCGGCTTCGCACAGATCGGTGACCGTGCGATGGCGGTCCTTGTCGATGTCCTTGATCTTGTTGACGGGAATCAGGTTGCCGTTGGCGTCCTGCCAATAGCCTTTCGGGAGGATGATTTCTTCGGTCATGGGGAAGTCCTTTTCAGTGAATGGATGGGCGGGTGGGCGCCGTGGCCTCGCAGGCCTGGGCAACGGCGGGATGTTGGGCGACGGCCATCAGGGCGCCGTGTACTTCGTGCAAGCGCCCTGTGGCTTGCGCGACGTTGAGATACGCACTCAGCAGGGCGTCCATCGCCAGGCCTTCTGTGGACGCTGCCTTCACGGTCTCCAGCAAGGCGCGAATGACTGCGTTCAGTTCAATCTCGTGTTGCGAGCGCTCGCTCATACGACCTCGCTCCGAAACTCCCGGCGCTGTCCCATGTGCAGGCTGGGGTGCTTCGCGTAGTCCAGAGCGCCCGCCCGCGCCACCGTCCAGCTCGGCGCGTAGTGGCCTTGCATCACGTTGTGCCGAGGTGGTGGCGTGAGGGCTGTGGGGACTGTTCCCACATCGGCGGCCTGGGGATCGGGGCCTGCCACGTACAGCAGCTTGCCGTTCTGGATCGCGCGGTGGATTTGGTCCTGCGCGCACAGCTTGCGCAGGCGGCTGCGCAGCGCTACCAGGCCCGCATCGTCGCTATAGCCGTCGATGCGCAGCAGCGTCTGGTTGATCGCCATCGCATCGCTCGGCCCGTTCGCCTCCAGGTGCTGCACGATGGCCTGGGTGATGGGCGAGAGCAGCTCGCCCTTGAGGTTCTTGAATTTTTCAATCGGCATGGTTGGCTCCCTCGGTCAGGTTGGTGGTTGTGGTAGGTGCTGCGCGCTCATGGCCCGGCAGCGGCAGGCAGTCGGCGGTGACGGCATAGGCCCACAGGGCATCGCCCTCGGCGGGTCGCTGGGCCACGAAGCGGCCATGCAGCAGCGCGCGCATGTGGTTGTCGACCTCTCCGACCGTGAAGGTCGGACGCCAGTGGTGGGCGATCTGCGCGGCTGTCAGCCAGTCACCCAGGTTGCGCAGGAACAGCCACAGGGCGCGCGTTTCGGGGGTGATCGCGTTACCCATGGACGCCTCCGCGAATGAGGCGCAGCAGGTGCTTGTGGTGCAGCCCGACAAAGTCCATGTAGTCGCGGCGCGCATCGAACACCGCCGTCTTGCGGTCGATGCCGTAGGCGCGCTGCAGCCGGCGCGCGCGGCGGATGATCCAGCCGAGCGGCGGGCGGTCATAGCGCGCGGCAGACATCGGGATCGTCACGGGAATGCCCAGGCTCATGAGGGCCTCCGCTGCTCTTGCGCCATGCGGGCGTTGATCTGGTCCAGCAGCGCGTCGGCCATGCGCGCATGCAACGCGTCCAGCTCGGCCCGCAACTGGGCCATGTGCATGTGGTGCAGGGTCCGCTCGCGCTCCATAAAGAGCGTGGTGCGGCGGATGCGCCAGCCGATCCAGGCTTGCCGCAGTCTTTGCAAGCGGGCGGGACGATGCGCGGCATCATGGGCTTTAAACGGCATCAGCGGCCTCCTGGGCGGTGTGGATGGGGATGACTTTGCGGGGCACGACGGGGCGCGGCTGGGGCGGCGCGCTGGCGGCCTTGTGCGGGCATTGGCGGCAGGCCTGCCAGTGCTGCATGGCGCGGGGCGAACCCGTGGGCGCTGGCCGGTGCGCGAAGGCCCGGCACTGCTCGGCGGAGACCGCCTGCGGCTCGCCCCCGGCCTCCTCGGTCAGGTGTGGGCACACGTAGCGGCCGAAGGTGTGTTCCACCCGGCTGGCGATGTGCGCCGTGCTGGCCTTGCCCTCGCCGTACTTGCCGCTGCCGTTGAGCACCTGGCTCAACGCCGCCCCGCTGATGCCCAGTTGCCGCGCCACGTCCGAGCGCTTGGCCCCCTCGCAGCGCGAGCGCAGCAAGATGAACCAGGGTTGTTGCATGTAGTCGCATGGCGGGCTCATTCGTCAGTGGCCTTGGCCCGCTTGGCAAGGGGCGGCACGGGACGCACGGCAGGCGCGGGCACCGGCCGGATGCGTCCGACCTTGGTGGGCGGCGGATACAAGCCACCGTCGGTGACCATCACGTAGCGCTTGGCATTGCCGATGCGTCTGGCGCTGACTTGCACATGCTTGGGCACCAGCTTGGCCCAGATGCTCAGGTAGTCGCCGAGCTGGTGCTGGGCCTGCGCAAAGTCCCGCTCGCCAGCATCGATCAGCGTGCTGGCCGCTTCCTCGGCCGTGAGCGTGCGGCGCGAGCGCAGCAGCTGCCACAGGCGCGTGGAGAGCGCAGCGGGATCGGGCGGCGGCGCGCCGGGCAGCGCCTGGGCCACCGACCGGCAGGTGGCGAGGCCCTTGTCGGTGAGGCGCCAGCGCTGGTCGATGCGCGTCAGGTCCTGCTCGACCGGCCGATCCGGGAGCAGCTCGACGAGTTGGTGATAGGCCATCCGATCCAGGGCCATCTTGGCGAGACCCGGCCGCTCGGCCAGGGCCTGGTCCCATGCGACCAAGTCGGAGCGGGTGAAGATGCGCCGGGTGTTGGTGACGTTGAGCGCCAGGGCGCGCAGCGCCGCACCGATGAACCAGGGTTGCGTGCGCTGCATCAGCGGGCTCCCTTTGCGCTGGCCGCCGCGCTCTGGCTGGTGAACTCGGGGCACAGGGGGCGGCCCTTGATGTGTGCCAGCTCGACATTGGCCCAGCTATTGGCCTGCGCCCACTGCTCGATGTTGGCGATGGCGTTGAGGACCAGGCGCATGCGGCCCTTGGCGTGCTGGTGGATGATCGCCACTACGTCGGCGCTCATGGGCACCTCGGCCTTGGCCGTGACCGTCGTCTGCACGTCCTGCACCGACAGGGGCTCCAGCTCCACGATGCGCGCCACGCGGCTGGCGATGTGGGCGTGGCGGGCCACCAGCACGGGGAAGCCCTCCATGCCCACCAGGAAGCACATGATCCCGGTGATATCGGTGATATCGCGGATCACCTCCAGCATGCTCGCGCTGCGGCGGTCCACCAGGTGGTCGGCCTCGTCGATGATGAGCGGGGTCATCGTCACGGCGAGCTGGCCGATGATGCGGTCCTGCACCTCAGCCGCAGCCCCATGGGTGGACAGGCCCATCTTGGTGGCGATCTCTCGCAGCACCGTGTGCTTGGTCCACGTCTCTTTGGCCCGCACGAACACGTAGCCGCTATCGGTGGCCCAGCGTTCGGTGAGCATGCTCTTGCCGATGCCGTACACGCCGCGCACCAGCACCAGCCCGGCTTCCAGGGCGCCACGCTTTGCGACCAGCTTCTCGGCCTCCTTCAGGCGCTTGAAGTTCTCGGTTGGTACAAAACCTTTTTTCACAGTACATTTCCTTCCGCTTCGGTCCATATCCAGGCACGCTCTGTGGTGGCTGCAACCACCACAGGGCACTCTTTACTGAGCACTTCTCAGGGGCTCGTCGCCCACATCCCCCCAGGCCAGGCCGCGCGATGCGTAGTAGCCGGCCAGCCCCTCGTAGTCCTCGCTCTGCACGTACTTGCCCAGCCAGGCGCCGTCCTCGGCGGTCCAGGCATCGCGGTGCTGCATGAGCCACTCGTAGCGGTCGCTCAGCGCGTCGAAGAAAGGCCTGCCCGATGCGGCTTGCGCCGCACCGCCCGTGGAAGCAAAAGGGAGGGAGGGGGTAGTTGCCACCTCCACGATGGAGGGCACCACCACGAAGGGGGTGCTGGGCTCCGGCAGGGAAAAAACGGTGTCGGCTTGGACGGTGGTGCCCAGCTCGCGCAGTGCGGTGTCGATCTGCTGCGTGCGGCGCTTGACGGCGGCGCGCACGCGCTTTTCTTTGGCGATGTCAATGACCGGCCTGGCGTAGAAAGCACCAGCGTTCCCATTGAACTTGGCATCGCAGACGAATTCGCCGTCCAGCGTGTAGACCCGCACGAAGCTCGGGTCGTGGAGGTCGTAGCGCACGCTGACCTCATGCCCATCCACATCGCCGCGCATGAGTTGGTCCGATGCGTAGGTCTGGTTAAAGAACGTGACTTGTCCCCGCTTGGCGGTGCGCAACACGGCGGGCATGAACATCTCGCGAAGCTCGGCGGGCGAGAGCGTGATCTGCTCGGCCTGGTTGATGCGGGCATCCCAAGCCTCGGCCGGCGTCATGTGCTTTCCATCGGGCCGCTTGGGCAGGCTGCGGTGGCGGTGTTCGTGGTTGTATTCATGGACCGCGCGTTCCACCGCTTCCACGAACTGCTGCCAGCTCGGCACCTTGGCGCTCAAGACGACCACCTCGCCGGTCTGCTCGGCTCGGCGGACGGCCCGCTGCTCCTTGGCGATCTCGGCCGCAGCCTTGCGGAAGGTGCCGCCGTCCACGTCCCGCCCTTGGTACGAACCGAACTGGCGGGCCAGGTTGATGGCGAGCGTCTGCCACATCCGCTCGATGGCGCCGTGGCCCTGGGGCTTGCCAGGGATGCCCGTGCGGTGGTCGATGCCCAGCCGGGCACAGAAGCCGTCGATGGGGCAGTCCATCTGCTTGGCCGTCTCACCCGCGCCGTTGTCGCCGTAGAGGATGGCGGGCACGCCGCACTGGCCCACGCCGTGGCGCAAGGCATCGCCGACCGCGCGGACGTTCTCGGACAGGTTGACCGACCAGCCCGTGACCCGCTTTGAGGCGAGGTCCATGCAGACCGTCAGCTCGGGCGCGAAGGGTGCCCCGTGATCGGGATGCCGCACCTTGGCCTTGACCGTGTGGCCGTCGATCAGCCAGACGTCGTTGGGATCAATGTCGGAGGTATCGCGCCGCTGGTAGGGCAGCTTGGCATCGCGCTGGGCGCCGGGGGCATGGCGTGCCTTGATGAGTGCCACGCTGGCTTGGGCCGACTTGCCCAGCTTGTCGAGGGCGCGGCGCGCCCGGCCGTACAGGGCCTGCCAGGTGTCGAAGTCGCGGCCCAATTGGCGGGTCACCTCTTTGGCGGCGCCCGTGAGCTTGCGGAAGCGGGCATCGCGGCTGTGATAAAGACCGAGGACAGCGGCGACGTCCTGGTCGATGTCGTGGAGGGTCGGCGCGGGGGCAGCGGCCGGCAGCAGGCCATACCAGCCGTCCGCGCGGTGGATGGCCATGTAGCGCTCCAGGGTGCGGGCGCTGACCTGGTCGGCGCGGGCGCGCTGGTTGGCGGCACGTGCGGTGGCTTGCAGCTCGGGGCTGGCTTGGCGAGTGGCGAGCCGGAGGGCCAGGATGGCACAGGCTCTTTTAATGCCATGTACAGGCTCTAGCTCCATCACCATGTTGACCAACACCATGCGGGCGTTTGCCGTGTCCGTATCGGTCAGGCTGGGCGGGCGGCGAGATGGCTCGGGCATGGGAGCCACGGGCGTGGGCGGCGGTGGCGGCGCGGGAGGAACAAAGGCTGTCACGGGTGCTGTATTGACCTGGGACAAAGCCGTGGTGGTGGCCTGGGCAACAGTGCGGGCCGTGATGGCAGTGCGAGTGTCTGCGGGCAGGGTCGAGCAGTCGTATTCGAGCCCGCCTCCGCCCTCGCGTCCCGAACGGGGTCGGCTGGCAATTTGAAGTGCCGTCAGCTTGTCTCTAGTCCTTCGCTCGGAGGCGGGCATGCCAGGAAGGCCAGCCAGTTCGCGTGCAGTTAGCCAATTCATACGGCGCCTTTCCTGCGCTGTAACGCATGCGCGGCAATCACTGCCATCTTGGTAGGGCTGGACGTCAAACCAAGAACTTGTCGCACGGCGGCTACTGAGCCAGCCATCTCATCCGCGTTGATGGATCGCAGCGCGACGCATACCGCTCCGTAAGGGAGATTGAAGCGCTTGGAAAATGCAGCGAGTGAGCCGTACTGCTCCCGAACAAAAGTCCTGGCACTGTCTTGATTCCACGGGTTGATGCCTGTCTTGAGGACCACCAACTCGCCGCTGCACAACAGCTTGAGGTGGGGCTTCCTCATTTCCCGCTCCGTTTCAAACCATTCTTCTTATTTGGTTCGTAACGACCCGGCCAGATTTGTGTGATTGGCTTCTTGATCACGCTTGAGATCGCTGCGGCAACACGTCGCGAGATCGTCCTGCCATGAATCACATTGCTGACCGTCATGCTTGATAGATGCAAAGAGTCGGCAATCGCGGCAGGGGTTGTGTCGCGCATGCGGATCTCGGCCTTGATTTGTTCGGGGTGCATTTCGGTGCTACGCTACTGGTTCAAAAGGAAACGTTTCAACTTGAACCGTATTCTTGGTTCAAAACGAACCAAAGTCAACAGTCGTCATGAAAAAAACATCTCCAGTCAGCGCTCCCTCCACTTCCGTAGACGAGGTGATAGGTCGGCTATCGAATGCCCTAGGTCATAAATGGATGGAGGTTCTTGAGGTTCAACCTGAAACGGTTCGAACCTGGCGCAAGCGTGGTGCTGTGCCTGTACGGAAATTGCTTACGGCGGCCCAGGCGTCAGGCCTGTCGGTTGAGCACTTCAATGGCTCAACCAGAACTGAAGCGGAATCAGATGACAAGTCTGCGGCTTCAAGCCTGGATCAAGACACTGACTTCCAGTTGATCGACATGCTTGCAGCGCGAGTGAGTGCGGGCTGCGGATCAGTCAATGGAGATCAAGAAGTTATAGGGCGATTCGCTTTTCGCCGTTCTTGGTTACGGAGCAAAGGACTGCATGCCAGCAATGCGAAGATCGTTAGGGCGCATGGCCGTTCTATGGCTGATCGGATAAACGATGGCGACATCCTGTTGCTCAACACATCCGTGAATACGATGGCACAGGACGGTGTCTACGTGATCGAGATTGAGGGCGAGGACTACGTAAAGCTGCTGCAGCGGGACTTTTCAACGGGCGGCGTCCACATCATTAGCTACAACCAGGATTTCAAACCCCAGTACCTATCACCTGAACAGGCGGAGAACATACGCATCTGCGGCAAGGTGGTATGGCATGGCGGTGAGCTTTAGAAAGTTACATGGAGGAAACAGTGTCACAAAGAAAGATAGCTGGCTACGGCACCGCAGAATGGAAGATGGCTGGGGTCGTTTTTGTTGTGGCCTCGGCTGTGCTGGTTAGTTGGATTGCGTGGCGTTATGAGTCGCCGGAAAAGGTTCAGGCACGACTACAAGCGAGCCGGGATGCAGATGAAAAATTGAATACGCAAAAGCTTGCTGCTATGGGACACCCCAATGCAAAGGTGTCCGACGGTACTGCTTTGTACACATGCCAGAGCGCGCTAAGGAAGGCTGTCAGTGATCCTGAAGCCGCTGTGATTCCGGATGTGGGATGGATGAAGGGAGGTGCTGATTGGCGCTTCTTATGGAGCCAGGACTCGAGGATGGTGCGCGTGCGAAATGCTCTCGGACTGGACGTGGCTGTAACAGCACTTTGCGTGGTTGACGAAGAGAGTGGGCACATCAAGTTGCTGACGGTGGACGGCAAGCAATTGATTGCGCCGGGCAAGTCTCTATGAGCTTCGCGCTGCTGTGCTTGATCGTCGCCATTTCCGATGGCGACACACTCACCGCGCGCTGCGGCGATCCCGGCCGCTACGAGCAAGTCAAGGTGCGCCTGGCCGAGATCGACGCACCGGAGCGCGCCCAGCCCTTTGGCACGGTGTCGCGCCAGCACTTGGCTGATCTGTGTTTCCAAACCCAGGCCACGATCCGCCCTCAGACCACCGACCGCTATGGGCGCACGGTGGCGCGTGTGAGTTGCAAGGATCGAGACGCCAGCGAAGAGCAGGCTCGAGCGGGCTTGGCATGGGCCTACACGCGCTATCTCACCGACCCCGGCATCGCCCGCCTGCAGGCCACTGCGCAGGGCGCCCGCAAGGGCCTCTGGGCTGATGCCGACCCGGTCCCACCATGGGACTGGCGCAAGTCCAAGAAGGCGGCGCAGCAGCACATTCCGCGCCGCACGATTGACCAGCCGACCGGGGCCGTGCTACCTTAAAAAGCACCTCTCTACATCACGGGCCGACATATGTCGGCCTTAGTTTTTTGGGGGCCTGCCGCCACAGTCGCGGCATGGCAAAAACAACCTCTTACACCGTCAAGCTCTTCCGGCAGATCGCTGCAGGGTTGATGGCGCTGTGCCGCGCTGCAGGCCGCACCGGCGCCCGCCGCCGCATGCTCGGTGGCATCACGCCACGCCAAGCCGTCGCGGTCCTCACGCTGTCGGCAGCGGGGCTGGTCGGCATCGTCGTGAACGAAAACTACACGGACAAGGCCGTGGTGCCCACGAAGGGCGACCGGCCCACCGTGGGCTTTGGTAGCACCTTCCACGAAAACGGCACGCCCGTCCGCATGGGCGACACCACGACACCCGTGCGCGCCCTGATCAAGGCACAGGCCCACATCAGCCGCGAAGAGGCCGCGTTCCGCGACAGCCTGCCGGGCGTGGCACTGCACCAGGGCGAGTACGACCTGTACATGGACTGGCTGTACCAGTACGGCTCCAGCGCATGGAAGCAGTCCAGCATGCGGCGCGAGTTGCTGGCCGGCAATTACGTGGCCGCGTGCGATGCCTTGCTGCGCTACAAATTCTCGGCAGGCTACGACTGCAGCACCCCAGGCAACAAGCGCTGTGCCGGCGTGTGGACGCGCCAGTTACAGCGCCACCAAGCCTGCATGGAGATGCAGCCATGAAGTGGGCCAAACGCACGGCAAAGGCCGTGGCAGCGGCAGCGGTGGTGCTGGTGATCGCCGTGGGCCTGGCCGCCATGTGGATCGTGGGCCAGATGCCCCATTGATGCCATGGACCCTCGACTCCTCATCGCCCTGGGCCTCGTAGCAGCCGGCTACTGGTGGGGCCACACCGCCACCGACAACGCCTGGGCCGCGCGCCAGGCGAAGACCGACCAGGCCGCCGCCAAGGCCCTGGCCGCCGAGACCCGCCGCGCCGACAAAGCAGTCGGCAACTACCTCTCCGACCACCTCGCCCAGGAAGACCGCTATGCCGATCTGGATGCCCGCTATGCGCAGTTGCTGCGACGCGCTCCGCTCATCGTTTACCGGCCTGCGCCGGCAACCGCTGCAGGCCCTGCAGCCCCAGCGGCGAAAGGGAGCGTCACGGACTCTGTCGCAGACGCTCCTGTGCCTGGCCTCACCCTGGCTGCTGTCCGCGTGTGGAACGGTGCCCTCACCGGCGCCGACGCCCCGGCCGGTGCCTGTGGCGCTGCTGGTCCCACCGAAGGCGCCGACGCTGCTTGTGCCGAGGACTCGGGCCTCGACATCGCAGACGCCTGGGCCAACCACCGCGCCAACGCCAAAGCCTGCGCCGACGACCGCCAGCGGTACCGCGCCTTGATCAACTACCTCAACCCGAGTCCCCAATGAGCGACCCCACCCCGAAGCAAGACGAACGAAGGCAGGAGCTGATGCTGCTCGGCCAGATCCACGGCATGGTCCAGTCGATGCAGATCACGCTCGAAAATCAGAACCGGCGCATGGACAAGATGGAAGAGCGCCAGGACGAACGCCACAAGGCCAACGAGCTGCGCCTGGACCAGGCCGAGGTGCGCCAGCAGGAACGCCACAAGGCCAACGAAGCTCGGGCGGATCGCATGGAGGAGCGCCAGGACGAACGCCACAACGCCATCGATGCGCGCTTGCGCGTGGTCGAACAGAAGGCCGCCGTAGCCGGAGCCATCAGCGGTTCGGCCGTGTCCATCGGCATTGCCCTGGTCATCGAAGGCGTCAAGCAATGGCTCGCCCGTGGAGGCCCAGGACAGTAATGGCCCACGCATCGGAAAAGCGCATCCAGTTGCGCGGGCTGTACGTGTACCAGCGCCTGCCGATGGAAACCGCCTGCAAAAAAGTCGGCGTGCCCCGCAGCACGGGCAACCGCTGGAAACAAGAAGCGGCCGACAAGGGAGACGACTGGGAGACCGTGCGCGCCGCCGTCGCCCTGGGCGACGACAACTTCAACACGTTGTCCAAGAAGCTGCTGGAAGACTACCTGGTGCAGCACCAGGCCACCATGGATCAGTTGCGCGATGCCACCACCATGAGCGCGCGCGACCGCGCCGAGACGCTCGCCAGCATGAGCGACAGCTTCAACAAAACGATGGTCTCGTTCAAGCGGCTGTCGCCAGACCTTGACCGCCAAGCCGTGCAGCTCGACGTGCTGCAACGCTTCGTCTCGTTCGCGCAGGGCAAGTTTCCGCAGCATCTGCAGGCCCTCGCCGAGATGCTGGAGCCTTTCGGCGAAGAGTTGGCAAAGGTGCGGTGATCCATGGGGCGAAATAGCACCCTGAAGACAAAGCAGTTCGCAGAGAGGATGAGCGAACTGGCGGACTCGCTGCGCCGTCAGATCGATGCGAACCTCGACGGTTGGGACATCACGCCCGAAGCCATCGCTGAACGGCGGGCCAAAGTGTTCGACCCGGTGAGCGGCTTCGAGTATTGGGACCGGCACTACTTCCCGCACTACGGTACGGCAGAGCCCAGTGAGCTGCATAGGTACCTCTACCAGCGCCTGCCGGAAATACTGCGCGCAAAAAGCGGTCAGCGCGACGTCATCGCCGCGCCCCGGGGCGAAGCCAAGTCCACCAAGATCAGCATGTCGTTTGTGCTGTGGTGCGTGGTGACCGAGCGAGTCTGGTACCCGGTGATCTTCATGGATGTCTTTGAGCAGGCCGCCGAGATGCTCGAAGCGATCAAGGCTGAGCTGGACACAAACCCCCGCATTGCGGGCGACTTCCCCGACGTCGCAGGCCAAGGCCGTGTGTGGCGCAACGACGTGATCGTCACGCGCAACAACCGAAAGATCGAAGCCTTCGGTAGCACCAAGAAGGCTCGCGGGCGACGCCATGGCCCGCACCGTCCCGATCTGGCCGTGATAGATGACATCGAAAACGATGAGAACGTCGCCACCCCCGAGCAGCGTGACAAGAAGCAGAAGTTCATCACCAAGAGTGTGCTGAGCCTGGGGCCACCAGATGACTCGATGCATGCCATCCTGGTTGGCACCATCCTCGCCTATGACTCGGTGCTCTCGCGCTTCCTGCGGAACCCGATGTGGAATCGCAAGGTGTTCCGCGCCATCATGAAGTGGCCCGACCGCATGGACCTGTGGGAGCAGTTCGAAGAGCTGCTGCTCAACGCCGACACACCCCAGCAGGGGGAGGCGACAGCCATGGCGTTCTACACCGAGCGCAAGGCTGAAATGGACAAGGGCGCCGTGGTGAGCTGGCCCGCGCTGCGGCCATTGCACAAGCTGATGCTCAAGCGCGCGCGCGAAGGCCACGATGCCTTCGACAGCGAGCAGCAGAACAACCCGAGCGCGGGGGAAGATGCCCCGTTTGCCCACAGCATCCATTTCTGGGTGAACCGGCTCAAAGATTGGCGTTTCTACGGCGCCGCCGATCCGTCTTTGGGGAGAAAAGGCAAGAGAGGCGGCAAGAAGAGCGATCCAAGCGCGCTGCTGGTGGGCGGCTACAACCGCGAGACCGGCATTCTCGATTGCGTGGAGGCAGCCATCCGAAGACGCACACCTGACCGGATCATCAGCGACACCATTGATTTGCAGCGCGAGTACTGCTGCATCGTCTGGGGCTTCGAGAGCGTCCAGTTCCAAGAGTTTTTGCGTACCGAGTTGGTCAAGCGCAGTGCGCAGGCAGGCGTGCCGGTACCGGCACGTGGGCTGCAACCGATTGAAGACAAAGACCTGCGGATCGAGGCCCTCCAGCCGCACATGCACAACGGATTGATTCGGCTGCACCCCGACCAGACCACGTTGATCGCCCAGTTCAAGCATTTCCCCGAAGCCGACCATGACGACGGCCCCGATGCCATGTGCATGCTCTGGATGCTCTGCGTCACT
This sequence comes from Acidovorax sp. BLS4, assembly GCF_032929295.1. Lineage (NCBI taxonomy): Bacteria > Pseudomonadati > Pseudomonadota > Betaproteobacteria > Burkholderiales > Comamonadaceae > Acidovorax > Acidovorax sp. BLS4. Next base: position 263,094 of record NZ_CP136797.1, on the reverse strand, counting down.
GGCGGCGTGGCAGCAGCAGCCCAGGGCCGCAACACCCAGCAACCCCAGTCCGCGCGTGAGCGCTATACACGTAAGGCGGTACGCATGTTCCGAAAGCAACGATGACCGAAGACCAACACACCTTGCTCCTGATCCGGGGCACCATCGCCGGACTGCCACCCACCGACCGCGCGGGCATCGACCAGGCGGCGGCCAAGCTGCGCGAGGTGGTGCTGCACCACAACGACCACGGCCGGCTCGCTCTGGCCCTGGTCGGCGCCGAGCTGGCGGCAGAGGACTGACCCCATGCGCGCCATCGACCGCTTTAAATCGTGGATCGGCCTGGACGATGGAACGTCGGTCGCCGCGCCCGCCCCAACTCCGGCTCCGGCCACCCCCGTGCGCGAAGCCGCCGCTGCCCAGGGCGGAGGCAGTGGCGGCACCAGCAGCGAAAAGGGCTGGCGCCCGCTCTCGGGCGACGGCCTGTCAGCCATGAACGACCGCGACCTCGCGCCCATGGCGCAGGACCGCATGCAAAAGCTCGCCGAGTACCTGTGGCAGAGCAACCTGCTCGCCAACCGCCTGGTCGAACTCCCGCTGGCCTATCTGCTCGCCGAAGGCGTCACGCTGCAGTGCAAGGACGAGGAACACCAAAAGCTGCTCAATGCGTTCTGGTCGGACCCCATCAACAACTGGCCGCTCAAGCTCGCACCCCGCGTGCGCGCCCTCGGGCTGCTCGGGGAGCAGTGCTACATCGCCACCGTGCGCGACGGCGACGGCTTCGTGCGCCTGGGCTACCTGGACCCGCGCCAGATCGCTACCGTGGTCAATGACCCGGACAACCCCGAGCAGCCCATCGGTGTGGTCACCAAGCGGGATGGCCGGGGGCGCACTCACAAGTACCGCGTGATCGTGCTGGGAGAGGACGCGGACCTGTTCAGCGCCAACACCGTCCGCATCCGCGAGGAGGACTTCACGGACGGTGACTGCCTGCTGTACCAACTCAACAAGTTTCCCAACGGCAGCCGGGGCCGCAGCGACCTGCTTGGCCAGATGGACTGGCTGGATGCCTACGACGGCTTCCTGCTGGACGAGCTGGACCGCATCGGCTACCTGCGCGCGTTCGTCTGGGACGTCACCCTCACCGGGGCCGACCAGGCGACGGTCGATAAATTCGAGCAGGACTTCGTCCCGCCGCAGCCCAACACCGCCTTCGTCCACAACGACTCGATCAAGCTGGAAGCCAAGAGCCCCGACCTGCAGGCGGCCGACACCACCCAGAGCGCCCGGCTGATCCGAAACCATGTGCTGGGCGGCAGCACCACGCCCGAGCATTGGTTCGGTGGTGGCGGCGATGTCAACCGGGCAGCGGCCTCGGAGATGGGCGAGCCCACCTTCAAGATGTACAGCATGCGCCAGGGCTTTTTAAAGCTGTCCCTCGAGGAGATCGGCCGCTACGTGCTGTGGCAGGCCGCCAGGACGGCGGGCAAGACTCCCGACTGGTCCGACGACCGCTGGCAGGTGACCGCCGTCTTCCCCGAGCTGCTCAACAAGGACGTCACCAAATTCGCCGCAGCCCTGGGCCAGCTCGTCCAGGCCGTGACGCAGATGATCGACGCGGGGCTCATGACGGAGGAGACGGCGCTCAAGATCGTGGCCGACGTAGCGCAGCGGTTCGGGCAGGACTTCGACGCCAAAGCGGAATTGGAGGCAGCACGCAAGGAACACGCCAAGCGCAAGCAGGCCCGCCAGGCCGAGGACAATTTCAGCACCGACGACAGCGATCTGCAGGCGGCCCTAGATGCAGGGGCGACCGGCGTGGCCACGGCGGTGCCATCAGAAGGCGCCTCTGCGTGAGCCCGGAGCAAAAGCGGTTCGAGGCCGAGGTGCGCGTGCGCCTGGCCGAGCGGGCCAGGACGCTGCTCGCTGCCAACCAGGCAGTGGTCGCACTGCTGCAGGCGGCCCAACTCCAGATCTCGCAGCAGCTCGCCGGCCAGCCGGCCGACTGGCAGCAGTGGCAGCTCAACCGCATCCGGGACCAGCTCGACACCATCCTGACGGCCACGGGCCAGCAAGCCGGCGCCGCGGTCGACCAAGCGCTGCGCTCGGCCTGGCAGCAGGGCGAGGACATCGTGGACAAGCCGCTGGCCGCTGCCGGCATGGGCGTGGAGATGCGCCTGGGCGCACTGGATGCCCGCGTGCTGGCCGCCATGCGGACCTTCGGGGTCGAGCGCCTGCGGGCCGTGTCGGCCGACGCGGCCGGCAAGATCGGCCAGCAGCTCGGCCTGGTCACCCTCGGCGGAATCACGCCCTTCGCGGCCATGAAGGCCGTCAACGATCTGCTGGGCGGCGAGTCGATGCGCCGGGCCAGCGCCATCGTGCGCACCGAGGTCAGCCGGGCGTTTGCGGTGGCTGGCCAGGAACGCCTGGTGCAGGCCGCGCCCCTGGTGCCGGGCCTGGGCAAGCAGTGGCGCCGCAGCGGGAAGATTCACAGCCGCTGGAACCATGACCTGATGGACGGCCAGGTCGTGGACGCGGGCCAGGCGTTCAAGGTGCCCAACCCAGGCGGCGGCTTCGACCTGATGCAGTGCCCTCACGATCCCAAGGCCCCGCCCGAGCAGGTCATCCAGTGCGGGTGTGTGGCGCTGCCGTGGCTCAAGGGCTGGACGGTGATGACGCCGGGGGCCAAGCCCTTTACGGAGCGCGAGCTGCAACTGGATGGGCGCAAGGCTGCACTCGACCAAGCGGCCAAGAAAGCGGGTCGGCGCAAGGAATGAAAACGCCCCGGCAGGACTGGCCGCGACGGCGGCTTTAACCGGGTCCGCTGCGGCATCCCCCCGAAAATCTCCCGAGAGGCCCCCTGCTGGCCCGGTTAAAGGCCGGTTAAACACCTTGTTGCATCCTGGCGCCCGTGCCGCTTGCGGCAGCGGTTAGCATCCGCCCCCAACAAAATCGAAATCCTGAAGGGGGGATTGCATGAGCGCAGAACTGGCGGCCACGTTCTTCAACGTCGGCTACGGGCAGACCTTGGCCCAGTCCATGGACAAGAACCAGGTGGACGTCCTGGTGCTGACACAGAACCAGTACATGAGCATCCTGCAGGACAAGGCCAAGAACAATGCCGCCCTGGCATTCAGCCTGCGCAAGATGCTGTCCCAGTCCACCTTCGGTCAGTATTGGCAGAAAGAGTTCAGTCCCAACGCCAGTGAACCGTGGGTCGGGCCGGTGGCCCAGGGCGCCAACGATGTCCTCGCCATCGGCAAGACGCTGAACGCCATCGGCATGGCCGGGATCGGCACCTACATCAAGACCACGGCGACAGGCACGTACATCATCATCAAGGGCTACTCGGCCAAGCGCAGCAGTGCCCTGCAGGGCACCCGGTATCTGGCGACCAATCCGAAGATGCTGCAGTTGGGGTTGGGCCTCAAGAGTCTGCAGGGCATTGCCAAGGGCGGCTTCATGCTGGGTGTGGTGGTGTCCACGGGCATTGAACTGATGGACTTCATGTTCAACGACGAAAAGACCATGTACGACCTGGTGGGCGGGATCGGCGTGGAGGCGGTAAAAGGGGGATTGGGAGCGATGGTTGCCTATGGCTTCGCGGTGTATGTCGGCGGTGCCGCCGTCACAACCGTTGCTATTTTGCCGTTGGGACTCATGGCAGCAGTCGCGCTCGCAGTCGGCATTGCACTGAACGTTACTGACAGCACCTATGGAATCAAGGGCAAAGTCATAGCTGCTTTGAAAATGCTTCCCGACAGCACTGCCCAAGGCATCTACTACATCGACACCAAAGCTCAATCTTGGCAAGAGGATTTACGCAACACTGTCGAGCAAAAGAAAATAAACGCGGGCAGAGCTATCGATCAAGGTCTGAGAGATTGGCTATGCCGTATCACTTGCATTCGCTACTAATCACAGCCTCCGAAGAATATGCACGATCTCCAGCAAATCCGCCGGACAGTGATGTGGGGTATCCCGCTGAGCTTGGGCATTGCCGCGACGTGTGCTTGGCTCTTTTTTGCGGCCTTCGTGCCAATGGTTCAGGGTATTGGTTCTAAAGCCATGGCCGTGAGGATCGCGCCTGCCGCGCAACTAGCTCCTTTCGTCGTGGTCTTTTGCTTGCTCAGCATCGTGGTGGGAGGAATGCGGGCCGTTCCCTGTCGCGAAGACCTCGTCAAGAGATTTGAGCGCGCCTTCAATATCGCGGCCTTTGCTGGCATCGCGGCGATGGTGCTGATTCCCCTGACGTCCGTCGCGCAGCGGTTTTACATGCCCAGCATCGGATACGAAATGTGTTCAGAACTTCAGGGCCACCCCACCATGTGGTTCACGGACTGGGTGCGCGATCCAGCCTGGTGCGTCAAAGGCAAGAGCCTGGAGTGGGTGAACGAGCAGGCGTCAACGCTGCACGTCAAGCCGTAGCAGCCTTGGCGCGCTTGGATCGTTGGGGCGGCTGCGACCAAGGCGACAACCCGGCCGCCAGCGCGGCGCAGGCCAGGGCCATCTGCAGGGTCGGCTCCCCCGCCAAGTGGCGCTTGTACGTCGCCCAGGAGATGCCCAACTGTTGTGCCGCTTCCTGCTGCGTGTAGCCCATGGCGGCCTGCCAGGCGCGCAGATCGTCTGCGGTCATTGCTCCGCCAGGGCGCCGCCCGGCGCCAGGTAGTCGCGTTCGCCCGGCTGGGTGCCGTAGCGGTACGCGTTGATCTGCTTGTTGTCGCGCGACATCAGCAAGAGGTGCGCTCCATCGAAGGGCTGATCGTACAGCGCCCAGAACGCCGCAGCCGCCGCTGCAAAAGAGGGAGTCTGCGTGCGGGTATCGGGCAGCACCTCACTGCCTCCGGTGCGCTGTTTGATGACATAGACACGGTACATGCGCGCGAGTTTAACGAGCCCAAGCGTCGAGGATGCTCGCGGCGGGCATCAAGTCCTGTGTGTCCAGGTGGCCGTAGACATCTGCCGTGATGGCCACGGACGCATGGCCCAGCATTTTGGAGACCATCGCCAGAGGTACGCCGGCCCGCAGCATCTGCGTGGCAACGCTGTGGCGGATGACATGGGGCGTGACACCGGCAACGCCCGCGATGGCTGCAGCCTCGGCCAAGTGCTGCCGGACGGTGGTGACCGCCAGGCCCACGACGCGCTGGCCTGGCGCGGCGCGCCGGCCCCGCCCTGTCTGGAGGTCCGGCGCGTTGCGGTAGGCGCGCAGGAAGGTCACCAGTTCGGCCGTGATGGGCACCACTGCCCTGCCTTTCATGCGCGGCGCCATGGGCGACGAGGAGCGCAGATCGATGGTGCGCCGCTCGAGGTCCACTTGTGCCCAGGTCAGTTCGCAGACGGCGGCGGCCCGTCCGCAGGTGGCGATCAGCAGCCGCAGGAAGGCATGGCAGCGCGGTCTCACCGCAGTTGCGGCCAGGACCGCACGGATCTCTTGCGCCGACAGCACGCGCTCGCGGCACCGTCCTTTGGAGGGCATGGGAATCGGGGGCACCCGGTCGATGACGCCATCGCGCCATGCCAGGCGCAACGCAGCACGCAGCGTCACCAACTCACGGCGGGCCGTCTGTGGCTGCACGCCGGTCTTGACGCGCGCAGCCGTGTAACCCTGTACGGCAGAGCGCGTCAACTCCGAGAGCTTCATGTTGCCAAACACCGGCTCAAGATGGTCAATCGAGGTCTGTATCCGATCCAGCCGCACCACGACGCCGTTACGGTCTTGCAAGTAGGTGGAGAGCAGCCGGCCGATGGTGATTCGCCGGCTCATGCGAAAAACTCCGTGATCGTCATCCCTGCCGGCGCGCAGGCGACCAAGAGTATCGGCATGCCGATGAGAGGGGAATGCATACGTGCTCCATTTCAAGCGCCGGGAACCCGCCCGGCCGGTGGTAGCCCCGGCATTCGCCTGGGCGGATGACTCAGTCGTTGGCGCCCAGCACCACGATGCCGGCGCGCTCGCACTCGCCAGCGTCGGCCAGGAAGCTCCAGCAGCCGTTGGTGATGGCGTCGGCCACCACACCACCGCCTTGTGACTCGACGCGTGCTGTCAGTTCCTCGCCGCCGCACAGGTCCGCGTCGTATGCAATGCCGAGTCCGGAGACTTCGACCACGAGCGTGCCTTGCTGGAGTTGGCCGGATTCGGAAACCCAATGACCCTTGAGAATGCGTGTTTGCATGTGAAAGCCTCTATCTGCTTTTTCCCTGGAACCCGCCAGGCCGGTAAAGACAATGTAGCTCAATATGAGCTACAGCACAACCACTCTTTTTGCACTGCTGCGCACGCCGTGCTAGTCTGAAAAAGCCACTTCCCGCATTTGAGGCCGACACATGTCGGCCTTAGTTTTTTGTGCCTCCCCCGGCACAGTCACTCCATCAACAACGCCGCGCTGCGGCCACCGATGGAGCGACAGATGTCCGACAAAGACGAGACCCAAACCCCGGCCGAAGAGGCCCCGCAGATGACGGCCGCAGAAGCCGTCAAGCGCGTGCGCCGCACCGTCGTGGAGATGGTCGATGGCCGCGTCGATGGCAAGCCCGCCAAGGTGCCCAAGCCTCGCCAGGTGCCCCTGAGCGCCTCCGAGGTGCTGGCGGTGGCCGACCATGGCACGCATGTGGTCGTGGTCACCACCGACGGCCAGAAATTCACCGACCGCAGCGAGTAAAGCGGTCATGACGATCAAGCTCCTGCCCGCAGGCACCGGCCACGCCCGCCTCACCGAGGCCGTGACCAGCGAATACGGCCAGCTCATCGAGCTGGTGCGCCAGGCCGTGCGTGACAAGCTGCGCCTGTCGGCCAACGGCGACTACTACGTCGACGTGCGCGGCATCTGGGCCGAGCATGTCGTGGTGGCCTTCAAGGGCCGCATGTACCGCTACGGCTACACCATCGGGGCCGACAACGCCGTGGTCGTGGGCGAGGCCACCGAGGTGGTCGCCGACTTCCAGCCGGTGGCCGCACCCGCTGCGCAGCCGGTCACCGTCAGCGTGACCGAGGCCCTCGGCCAACCCTTCCGCGAGGCCGCTGACGGCTCCATCGTCGTGCGGCTGATCCAGGCCGGGCGCAGCGGCAACCGCAACTACTACCCGGATGCCGCTCTGCGCGAGGCGGCGCCCATGTTCGAGGGCGTTCGGGTGTTTGCCAAGTCCGACGCGGACCACCTGGCGGGCAAGGGCAAGGACGTGCGCAGCCTCATCGGCGGCATCTACGGCGTGCGTTTCGTCGAGGGCAAGACCCCGGACACCGGCACGCTGGTCGGCACCTTCAAGGCCCTGGACCCGACCGACGCGGTGGTCATCAAGATGACCGAGGCCGTCAAGCGGGACATGCAGGGCCTGCTGGGCCTGTCCATCGACGCCGATGCGCGCACCAAGCCGCGCAAGGCCGGCGCCGAGACGCTGCGCGAAGCCGTGAAGTTCACCAAGGTGCATTCCGTGGACCTGATTGTCGAACCGGGCGCTGGCGGCGGCCTGGATCGTCTGACCGAAGCCGCCGCCGACCAACCCACCACCCCCGAAGGAAATGCAATGCCGCTGTGGAAGCAACGCTTGCTGGAAGCCATCAAGGCCAAAGATCCCGTTAAATTCGCCGCCATCGACGCCGACAAGATCGGTGACGACGAGCTGGTCAACCTGCACGAAGCCGTGTGCGTCGAGCCCGCCGCGCTCGGCACCCAGCGCGTGACCGAAGCGCAGGGCGACAACACCCCCGTCACGCGCGCCGACCTGCAGGTGATCACGCTGCGCCAGGCGGCCCATGCCCGCATCGCCGCAGCCCGCTTGCCCCAGGCCGCCAAGGAACGCCTGCAGGCGCAGATCGACGCCACCTCGGCGCCCGAGCGCCTCACCGAAGCCGCCGTGGGCGAGGTGATCAAGGCCGAGGGCGCCTACATCGCCCGCATGACCGAATCGGGCGCCGTGCGCGTGCCGCTGTTCGGCGACGGAGCGATCACGGTCGGCGACCGCAGCGTGACCATGCGCGACATGCTGGATGCCTTCTGGGACCCCGCCCACAAGGACCACCGCAGCGTCCAGTCGTTCAAGGAGTGCTACATCGAGATCACGGGCGACCGCCGCGTGACCGGCGATCTGCGCAACTGCGACATGGGCCGCCTCGCTGAAAGCCTGGGCTCGTTCCGCGAGTCCATCGACACCACCACGCTGGCCGACGCACTGGGCGACAGCATCACGCGGCGCATGCAGGCCGTGTACACCGGACTTGCCAACCTCGACGCCTGGAAGAAGGTGGCGACCTATGGCCCGGTGAACGACTTCCGCTCGGTCGAGCGCATTCGCATCGGCGGCTACAGCAATCTGCCCGCCGTGGCGCAGGGTGCGCCCTACGTGCCGCTCGCATCGCCCGGCGACGACAAGGCGACGTATGCCGTGACCAAGCGCGGCGGTACCGAGGACGTGACCTTGGAGGCCATCAAGAACGACGACGTACAGGCCCTGCGCCGCATCCCCGTCGAACTGGCCCTGGCCGCCAAGAACACGCTGTACGAGTTCGTCTTCGACTTCTTCCGCACGAACCCTGCGATCTACGACGGCAAGGCGCTGTACCACGTCGACCACGGCAACCTCTTCACCGCGCCCCTGAGCGCGGCCGAGTTCGGCCTGCACCGCCTGGCGATGCTCAAGCAGACCCGCGCCGGCAGCGGCAAGCGCCTGGCGACCGCCCCCGCCATCGTGATGGTGCCCTTCGAGCTGGAAGAGACGGCCTACAACCTGTTCGTGCGCAACCAGAACCTGGACAAGACGTTCGTGCAGACCATCAATCCAGAAGTGCTGCCGGTCAACTACTGGACCGATGGCAACGACTGGGTCACCGCCGCCAGCCCGACCCTGTTGCCCGCCCTGGAAATCGGCTTCCTGGATGGCCGCGAAGACCCCGAGCTGTTCGTGCAGGACGCGCCCACCGTGGGTTCCATGTTCAGCAACGACAAGCTGACCTACAAGATTCGCCACATCTACGGCGGCAGCGTCCTGGTGGACGGTTTCAAGGCCACCACCAAGGCCGTCGTTCCCGCTTGACCCACCCTTCGGCCCGCCCCGCAAGGGGTGGGTCCGTCAAGCCGCCGCCCCTGGCGCCTTGCCCGACCCAGTCGACCCCACCGACCCGATCCCCTTCGCTCCCCACCCTTTAACGGATACCCATGGCCTTCGCCGATTACCCACTGCAAGTCGATGACCTGGTGCGCGACCAGAGTAGCACCCTCTCGCCCGAGACGCGCGACCGCGCCATCGCCTCGGCGCTGCTGCGCTACAGCGCCGACTTCCCCCGCGACCTGGTCGAAGACGTCACCTGGCCTGCCTTGGGCGTGTTCGGTCCGGTGCCCTCGGACTGGAGCGATGGCGCCGTGCTGCGCGGGGCCGAGTACCCCATCGGCCAGCAGCCGCCCTCCGTGGCCCACCTCGGGGCCTATCGGATGCCGGGCAACGGCTGGGGCCTGGAGGCCGTGCAGGCTCTGCCAGCCGGCGCCCAGGTGCGCGTGTCCTATGCCGCCGACCACACGCTGGAGACCATCCCCGCGCGCCACAGCCTGGCCGTCGCCCAGTTCGCGGCCAGCCTGCTGTGCCACCAGCTCGCCACGTACTACAGCGGCCAGCGCGAGACGACGATGGGCTCCGACGCCAGCCAGACCGAGACGCGTGCCCGCGAGTACGCGGCGCGGGCCAAGGAATTGCGCACGGCCTACTACGTGGGCACCAACCAGCCCGACCCCTACGCCAGGCCGGCCGCCAGCACGGGCAGCGGCGAGGCCCCTGCAGGCGCCTTCGTGACCTGGCCTGGCCGCAGCCGCAACCGTCTGGTGCGAGGTGTGCTGTGAGCCATCTGCACCTGACGCTGGCGGGCCTGGACGCCCTGCAGCGCGGATTTGAGCAAGCGCCCGAGGCCACGCGGCGCGAGCTGCTGGCCGGCATGACCGAGGCCACGCTGCTGGTCGAGCGCGAGGTCAAGGACCGCCTGCCGCGCGTGACCGGCATGACGGCGGCCAGCGTTGCCAGCGATGCCTTCGCCACGCCCGTGGGCGTGATCGGCACCGTGGGCAGCTCGCAGCCCTCGGCCACGTTCCTGGAGCTGGGCACGCGCCCCCACATGCCACCGGTGGAGGCCCTCATTCCGTGGGTGCGTGCTGTGCTGGGCGTGGACCGCAAACGGGAGCGCAGCGTGGCCTTCCTGGTCGCCCGCAAGATCGCCCGCAAGGGCACCCAGGCCAAACCTCACTTCGCCGATGCGATCGCGGCCACCGAGAGCCAGGTATTGCGCGCGCTCGAGGACGCTGCCGGCCGCGTGGCGGTGCTGCTGGCAGGGGGCACGGCATGAGCACGCTGCAGCAGCACCGCGCCGCCATCGTGGCCGCCCTGGCCTCGGTCCCCGACATCGGCCACGTGCATGACCGCGAGCGCTACGCCAGCAACGAGGCCGCCTTCCGGGCCATGTACCTCTACACGCCGACCACCTCGACAGGCGGCACCGCCCATCTGCGCGGCTGGTGGCTGCGCCGCAGCGCCACCCGCGAACACAGCCCGAACGTGGCCCGGTCGATCAACGCGCACACCTGGACCGTGCGCGGCTATCTGGCATTCGCCGATGCCCAGGCCAGCGAGCTGCTGCTCGATGACCTGGTCGAGCAGTTCCGCGCCGTCGTGCGCGCCGATCCAACGCTGGGCGGCGTGGTGCAACCCGGCCCGCTGGACGAATCCGAGGACGGCGTTCAGGTCACCGACGCCGGACCCGTGCACTTCGCTGGGGTGCTGTGCCACAGCGTCGTTCTTTCCCTCACCACCTGGAGCTATCTGTGAGCAACAAACCAAAGGCATCCGATGCCACCGATCCAAACCCGAAAGCGGCGCAAGCCACGCCCGACCAAACGCCCGCGCAGCCGGCCGGTCCCGCAGCAGCTCTCCCTGCCGCTGGAGCTGGACCTGCCGTGGCTGCTGCCCCGGCGCCCGCGCCGGCCGAAGCCATCGCGCCCCCGCCTGTCCAGAACCCCAAGCGCGGCGGTCTCTGGCGCCAGGACGGCGAGGCCGCGCCGGTCGAGGTCCACCGCACCTACCACCCCGACGAACCCGAAGCCCAAAAGGCCCTTGACGAAGCCGCCGCTGCTGCAGCGACCGGCCCCGCCTGAGCCCGCGGTTCCCCCGATTTCAAAGGACTGACAAATGCCCGCAAAACTCATGCGCAAGATGGCCATCCTGGCCCTGGTCGAAACGGTGGTCGGCTCGCCCGTCGTGCCGGTGGCGGCCAACGCGCTGCTGGTCAGCGATGCCACGCTCACGCCCATCGAAGGGGACGTGGCCGAGCGCAACAACATCCGGCCCTTCTTCGGCTCCAGCGGCTCCACCCTGGTGACCGAATACCAGAAGGTCTCGTTCTCGGTGGAATTCACCGGCGTGGCGGTGGCCGGCAACCTGCCCGGTGTGACCGATCTGCTGCGGGCCTGCGCCATGAGCGCCACCGTGCAGACCGGCGTCAAGACCGTGTTCGCGCCCGTGACCGACGGCATCGAGTCGGTCACGATCTACGGCAACGTGGACGGCATCCTGCACAAGATGCACGGCGCGCGCGGCGAGGTCGAACTGACCACCGACGCCAAGGGCATCCCGAAGTGGAAATTCGACTTCACCGGCTCCTTCGTGCCGGCCGTGGATGCTCCGCTGCCGGCCGTCAACTACACCGCGTTCCTGGCGCCGCTGGGGGTCAACAAAGCCAACACCACGCTGCTGCTGGACGGCCTGGCCGTGGCCGCGAGCGCCTTCTCCTTCAAGGCCGGCAACACCGTGGTCAAGCGCGACCTGATGAACGTCGACAGCGTCGAGATCACGGACCGCAAGAGCACCGGCTCCGTCACGTTCGAGAACACGGCCATCGCGGTCAAGAACTGGATCGCCATGGCCCGCGCCAGCGCGGTGGTGCCCCTGGTCCTCAAGCACGGCCAGGGCGCCACGAACACGGCCACCTTCAAGTCGGCCCGCGCGCAACTGGGCAAGCCGACCTACAGCGACAGCGATGGCGTCCAGATGATCACGATTCCCCTTTCGTTCATCCCCTCAGATGCGGGCAATGACGAGTGGGCCATCGAGATCTGAACGCGCCCACGGCACACCGCTTTCTTTCACCCCGCCAACCCTTCTTCAAACCTTTCAACGGAGCCACCATGGCAGTCAAAGTTTCTCACCTCAAGCCCACCTTCACGGCACCCGCCGCCGTGTACCTGCCGGGCGACGGCGGCGCGCATGAACGCGTCGATTTCGAAGTGCATTTCAAGCGTCAGCCGGGCAGAGAACGCGATGCGCTGAACGACCGCTATCTCAAGGGCGAAATCAAGAACGCCGAGCTGCTGGACGAGATCGTGGTGGGCTGGAGAGGTTTCAACGACGAAGCCGGCCAGCCGGTGCCGTACAGCCACGAAGAACGCAGGGAAGCCGAGGCCGAGTACTCGGGCGTGGAGTCCGCCATGGTCGTGAGCTGGTACGACCACGCGTTCATTCACCAGCGGGAAGCCGCCGTAAAAAACTCCAAGGCGCCGTCGCTCACTACCTCGGCGCCGACCACGCAGACCGCTACGTCGTAGACGAGGCGCTGCAGGCGGACTGCGCGGTCTTGGGGCTCGATGTCGACCAGCTCATCCCGCAGCCGCTGCAGCAGGACCGCCCCCAGGACTTCGAACTGTGGCCCGAGCATGCCCGTGCCTGGCTGGTCTACACGCTGTGCCGCACGCAGTGGCGCAAGCAGCCGGTGTGGACTGGCGGTCCGATGGGTGGGGGTGCGTTGGTGTGGTTGTGGGAGGGATTGGATTACACCGCCGTGGAAATCCTGATGCGCCGCTACCGGGTGCCCGAGTCCGAGCAGGACGAGGTCTTCGAGCAGTTGCAAATTCTGGAAGGCGCCACGCTCGAAATCCGCAACGCCCGCTGACCTCCGACAACGCACAGCGCCGGATTGACCGGCCTCGGTTCTCGGGGCTGACACCGGCCCCCACCGCACCGATAGCACCCCCACCAATCTCTCTTTAACTCTCCAAAAATACATGGCAAGCGCGGTACGTCAGATCGGCATCAGGATGGTGGTGGACGCCCAGTCGGTGACCACCGAGGTGCCGCGTGCCGCGCGTGAGTTCACCCAGCTCGGCACCACCGCCGAGGGAGCCGCCGCCCGCACCACGCGCAGCCTGGGCCAGATCGGCGTCTCCGTGCGCGACCTGGTGGTCGGAGCGGCCGGCCTGCACCTGGTCAGCGGCGGGCTGACCGCCATCGCCAACGCGATCACGGCGATGCCCCGCGCCGCGTTCGATTACTCGAAGAACTTGGAAGTCAGCCAGATCGGAATGGCCGGCATCTTGGGTTCGATGACGGCCATCAACGGCCAGCAGACCGACTACAACACCGCCCTGCGCATCAGCTCGGAGTACATCCGCAAGCTCAACGACGACGCGCTGCGCACCGCTGCCACCAGCCAGGAACTGACGACGGTGTTCCAGGCGCTGCTGGCCCCTGGGCTGTCGGCGCGTATGACGCTGGACGAGATTCGCCAGCTCACGGTGGTCGGCACCAATGCGGTCAAGAGCATGGGGCTGGATGCCGGCCAGGTGGTGCAGGAGCTGCGTGACCTGGTCGCGGGAGGGATCACGCCGGCCAGCTCGACGCTGGCAGGTGCGCTGGGCCTCAAGGACTCCGACATCGCCAAGGCCAAGGCATCGAGCGAGGGATTGTTCTCGTTCCTGATGCAGCGGCTGCAGGGCTTCAAGATGTCGAGCGAGGCGTTCGACCAGACCTTGAAGGGGCGCCTGGACCAAGTCAGGGAAGGCGCCACCCGCGTGGCGGCCGAGGGCCTGGAGCCCCTGGTGCTGGCCTCCAAGGAAGCGCTGGGCGAGGTCAGCAAGCTCTTCGTCACCATCGGCGAGGGGGGCAAGGTCACGCTCAACCGCGAGCTGGTCGATGGCATCCGCGAATTCGCCACGGCAGCGGCGCAGGCCATGGCGACCGGGCGCGAGTGGACCGGCGTCGTCTGGGACAACCGCGAAGCGGCGATGGCCTTGGGCGCGGTGTGGGCGAGCGTCAAGCTGGGCAATCTGGTGGCCGACACGGTCGCGGCCACGGCGGCCAAGGTGGAGATGGTCCAGGCATCGCGCCTGGCGGCCGCGCAAGCTGCTGCAGAGGCCGCATCGAACACCGAGGTGGCCGTCACGTCCCGCGCCAAGCTCGCGGCGTATCTCGCCGAGCTGCAGGCCAAGGTGGCGGGCGCCCAGGCCGAGGCCGCCGCGCAGGCGGCCCAGCTCGCCACGCTGGCGACGACCAAGGAAGCCATCGCGCTGTCGCGCGCCGAGGTGGTGTCCAAAATGGACGCCACGCGCTCGACCATCGCGCAGACCGAGGCCCAGCTCGTGTCCGTGCGGACCACGATGGCGCAGGCCGAAGCCCAGCTCGCCGCCGCGCGCAGTGCGGGGGCCCTGAGCTACGCCCTGGCCGCCGCACGCGAGGCCACGGCCACCCTCAACGCCACCCAGGCCCAGCAGATCGTGCTCACGGCCGACCTGACGGCAGCGCAGGCACGCCACGCGCTGCTGATGACCGAGCTGGCGACGTTGGGCAAGCAGCAGGCAGGGGTGCAGGCGGCGGTCACGGCGGCCACGGCAGCGCAGACGGCGGCGACCAATGCGGCGGCCACGGCAGCGGGCACGCTGACGGCAGCGCAGGGCGCGGCCTCGTTGGCTGGGCGTGCTTTGTCTGGTGTCGTCGGCTTCCTGGGTGGTCCGATTGGACTAGTCACCACCGCTCTCACCTTGGGCGTAACCGCCTGGACGCTATGGGGTAATCGCGGGAGTGAGGCGGAGCGCCAAGTGCAGGGCGCAGTCGCACGCAGCACGCCTGAGATCATCGACGACCTCGATAAACAGATTGCAAAACTCAAGGCGCGTAACGCGCTGGCGGCAGCAGGGTTGGGTGACCTCGCCAAGCAGTCAGGCCGCGAAGTCGAGGAGCTTAGCGAGCTGCAAGTCCAGATCGATAACCTCCAGAACGGAAAGGGACCGACTGGTGGTGCGGCGTTACCCGAAGCCGCGAGAGTGGGACTGCTGCAGACCTTGCTGCGCCAATACGGCGAAATGGTCGGACGCATCCGCTCAGTGGGTGAAGAGCAGACAAAACTCGACAAAGGTACTGACAACCTCACGCTCACCGTCAACGGAGCAGAACAAGCCTGGAAGAAGTCCGTCGAAGGCGTCAAGACCGCCAGCTCCATCCAAGAGGAATACGAGACCAAGCTGCGGGCCTCCACCGATGCCTGGAAGACCTTCCGCGCCGCCCTCGAAGCCTCCAACGCCAGCCCCGAGACCATCAAGGCGCGGCAGAAAGAGCAGGACCAGGTCGAAGCATCGCTCGCCGCCGAGCGCGACAAGAAGATCAAGGAGCTGGGGGCCAGTGCGGCCACGGCGACGGCCCACTCCATCGACGCGCAGATCGCGGCGGTGCAGCACGGTTACAAGCTGCTGGCGGCCAAGACGGCCGATGGCCTGGACGCCATCGATGCCCTGCGCCAGCGCGACCAGATCAGCGAATACACGGCGGTGCAGCGCAAGACCGCGCTGCAGGCCCAGGACATCGCCGCCCAGCAGGAAGCGCTGCGCGTCGAGCTGCGCCTGCTGCAGGGCAAGAAGGATTCGGCCAAGGAACGCGCGAACCTGGAAGGCCAGTTGGCCGAGCTGGAGCAAAAGCGCCTCAACGTCCAGGCCGCTGGCGCGCGCGACCTGGAGACGCTGCTCATCAAGCCGCAGCTCGAACAGGTCAATGCCCTGCGCCAAAGCACGGACGCGATCCACGAACAGGCCGCCGCCCTGGAGGCGCAGAACCGCGTGCATGGCCTGGGCGCTGCGGCGCTGCAGGACCTCATCCTGGCCCAGCTCGAAAAACGCCGCCTGGACCTGGAGGCAACCGACAACGTCATCCCGGGCTATATCGAGCAAGTCGAGCGCGAGATCGCGGCCCACAAGCGCCTGCGCGCTGCGATGGCCGACAAGGCCTCCAAGGACTGGGCGGCGGAGCAGGCCGAGGCGGCGGTGAAGGCCAACGAGAAGGCCACCGAAGCCGTGGCGCGTGAGAACGAGCAGCTCGCTCAGTCCCTGACCGACAACCTGATGCGCGGTGGCAAGAGCGCGGCCGACTACCTGGAAGACACCTTCCGGGCCTTGGTGCTGCGGCCGGTCATCAGCGCGATCGTGCAGCCGGTGTCGTTGCTGATCAATGGCATCACGGGCGGCGCCATGTCGGCCATGGGTCTGGCGGGCACCGTCGCGGGAAGCGGCGGATCGGGCGGCGGGCTGGGCATGCTGAGCAACATTTCTTCGCTCGCGAGCCTGGGCTCCAGCCTGGGCATGTTCGGCACGGCAGCGGGCTACGGTGCTTCCGCGCTCTTCGCGGGCAACGGCCTGGCCGCGCTGGGCGGTGGCATGAACATGATCGGGGCCGGCTCGCTGGCCTCCGGGTTCGGCATGGCCGCAGGGGTGCTGGGGCCGATTGCGCTCGGCATCGGGGCGCTGTCGGCCCTCGCCAAGGCCACCAAGGGCGAGACGCGCATCGGCGGGCAATTCGGCGTGGCCTACGACGGCCAGGTCGAGAACCACCGTCGCGGCCAGACGTACACGTACCAGGGCCAGCAGTACGACCGTGACTTCTCCAACGGGGAGCGCGTAGCCCTCAGCAACGGCGAAGCCTACCGCCTGGAGGGCGATCCGCTGTCCAACGAGGACACGATCCGCAAGGCGGTCTCCGGCACGGCCAAGAGCATCGACGACATGCTCAAGGCCCTGGGCAGCCAGGCGCGCCTGACCAGCTTCTCTGCAGGGCTGGAGACCAGCTCCAAGGACCGGGGCGGTTGGTTTTCAGGCGGTCGTCTCAGCAACGGCGAGACGTTCGGGGAAACCGGTGAAGGCGACAACTACGCGGGCACGCTTTACGAAGTCTTCAGTACACGCAGCCCGGACTACAAGACGGCCGTCGAGGGTTTCTCGCTCGACCTCAAGCAGGCCGCCATCCAGGCGCTGCAGAAGGTCTCCGACATCCCCGCGTCCATCAAGAAGAGGGTCGAAGGCGTAGACGCCGAGGCACTCACCGCCGACGCGGCCGACGAACTACTCACGGCCATCAACGTGCAGATCACGGGCGTGACCGCGTTCAAGGACTCCTTGAAGACGATGGGCCTGGAGAAACTCGCGGGCATGAGCTTCGATGCGGCGGCGGGGCTGGCAGAGCTGTCGGGCGGATTCGAAGCGCTGCAGGGCAATCTGACCGGGTACTACAGCAATTTCTTCAGCGCCGAGGAACGCCGCAATAACTTGCAAAAGCAGATGCAGGACCAGTTGGCGACCCTGGACCTGAAGCTGCCCGACATCAACGCCGACGATGCGCGAGACCAGTACCGCCGCCTCATCGAAGCGCAGGACGACACGACGGAAGCGGGCCGCAAGAACATCGCCATGCTGCTAGCGCTGCAGGGTGCCTTTGCCTCGGCGACCGTGTCGGGCGACGAGCTGGCCGCGCGCGAGTTACAGCGCGCCCAGACCGTCGAGGACAAGCGGTGGGACTTGCAGCAACGCACCCTGATCGCCGAAGGCAAAGAGCGCGAGGCGCTGGACCTTCGTCGCTTGAAAGAGTATTACGGCTTGCTGGCCCTCAACCCGGCCCTGGCCGAGATGGCGATCCAGCTCTACAAGGCCGAGGACGCAGCCACCGCCGCGCGCCAGGCCGAGGAAGACCGGCAGGCCGCCGAGGCCGCGCGGGCCACGGCGACGGACAAGGCGTATGCCGTCTTCGAAAAATCCATCGGTGCCGCGCAGGAGGCCATCCAGGCCGAGATCGAGTTGCGCGATGCGCGTGTCGCATCGGGCAAGACGTTGGTCGAGCTGGCCCGTACCCAGGCGCGCGAACTGCGCGGCCAGGTGGCCGAGACGGCGGCCCTCGCTGCGGCGCAGGGCAATGCGGCCATCGAAGCGGCGCTGGCGGCGCTGCGCACGGGCCAGCGCTACGAGGACGACGGCGGCCTGTCCGATGCCGTGGCGGCTGCACGCGCGGGAATCACCGAGAGCGCGTACAGCAACCGGCTGGACTACGAGGCCGCGCAGCTCATGCTCGCCAACCGCCTCGAGGAGATCGGCGACCTGGGCCAGTCGCAACTGTCGACCGACGAACTGCTGCTGCGCGCCGCCAAGGCCGAGGCCGACCGCTTGGAACAGATGCTCAAGGACAACAAGGATGCATTGGACATCGCGCGCGGCCAGTACGTGGGCATCCTGGACATCGGGACGGCGATGCGCAACCTTCACGCCGCCTTGATCGCCGAGAAGCCGGGAACGGCCTTGCCTGGCAGCGGCTCCGGCACTGGTTCTGGCGGCGCGGTATTCGGTGGCACGGCGGGCGGCGATGTGCAGTCCACGCGGCCCACCACGGCACCGGCCAAGTATTTCGACCTCATGTACCTCGCCACGGCGGGCGTCGGCCGCTCGCCGATCACGGATGCCGCGACCACGGCTCGCCTGGATGCACTGGCGCCCACATATCACTCGTTCGACGGCACAGGTGATCTTTCTGGGCTGATGGCGGCCATGGAAGCCAAGGGCGCCACGCTGCGGGATATGTCGCGCCTGTCGGGCTATTGGGAGGCCGACTGGGCCAAGGTGCAGGCGATGGTGGGTTCCAACCTGCCCTCGTTCGATATCGGGATCAATCGCGTCCCCTATGACATGAAGGCTCAGATCCATGCGGACGAAGCCGTCATCCCTGCACGTTTCAACCCCTTTAACCCCGGCGCGCAATCGCCATGGGGCGCGAGCGATGCACAACTGTCCGACGCCATCCAACGACTGACCACTCAGCACTACAACATCGGGCGGGAAACGCTCGCCACCCTGAAAGAGGCCAACACCACCTTGCGCAAGCTCGATTCCATCGGTATCAAGCTCCGCGAGGAAAAGGCGACCACCGCATGAGCGACAGCACTTACACGCGGGGCATGGGGCTGATCGCGCCCATCGCGATCTCGCCGGCCAACATGACGATCAACGTGCCAGCCAGCACGTTGCCCGCGTGGGCTCAGAACACTGCCTATGCCAATGGCGTGGAGGTCATCGATGCCGCTACCCGGATCATCTATCGCAGCCTCAAGGACGGCAACACCGGGAACGTGCCGGCGATCAGCGCCACGGCCTGGCAAGCGCGGGGCGTGGAAGAACGCATGCGCTTGTTCGACGCCTCGCTGGGTTCGTATGTCGAGGTCAACGACATGATCGAGATTGTGGTCACACCAGGCCGAGTCGTCACGGACGTCGCGGTCTTCGGTGCTGCCACGCACGCGGTGCAGGTGCTGATGGTCGATCCCACGGAGGGTCAGGTTTTCGATAGCGATGACGTGATCATGCTCAGGCCTTCGGGCAACAGCCACTGGGGCTACTTCTTCAACCCCATCGAGCGAGAGGACCGGGTCTTGATCAGCGGCCTGCCGGCCTATGCCCGCGCGACGATCACGATCCGCATCAAGAACCCGGGCCTCAAGGCCCGCTGCGCCGAAGTGGTGATCGGTCGCGCCCTTTGGCTGGGCAATACGCAGTGGCGCCCATCGCTGACCTTCGATGACTTCACCGAGAAGACGCGGGACCGCTGGGGCGGCTGGCAGATTGGCTCCGAGGCCGCCTACAGCGACAAGATGAAGCTGCAGGTGCTGGTCGAGGGCGCCCAGTTCGATCGCACGCGTGCCCAGGTGATCCCCTATCGCAACAAGCCTGTCGTCTGGATCGGCGCACGCGGCTATACAAGCCTCATGACCTACGGCTTCCTCACGGCCTTCGAGCTGGTCCTGAACAACCAGGGCATTTCCGATTGCAGCATGACCATTGATGGACTGGAGACCCTATGACCAATTTCACGCAACCGCCCGCAGCACCCGCCGAGTCGGTGGCGGTGCCCTCGCGCCGCTTCGACCCGCAAGAGCAATTCGACGTCAAGACAGACACCTACTTGACGTGGCAAGCCGGCTTCCGCAACTGGCTCGCATCGTTTCGCAATTGGTGCGTGACGATGCTCGGAGAAATGACGCAGGCGACCAGCCAGGTGGCGCAGGCCGTGCTGGACGCGGCGGGTTTCGCCAAGACGGCGTCGGATGCCGCCGTGGTGGCAGTCCCTGCCGCGAGCGCGGCCAGCGCAGCAGCGTTGCAAGTGGACAAGCGCTATCTCGGCGCCAAGGCCGTGCTGCCCGTGGCCGACAACCAGGGTGCGCCGCTGGTGTCCGGCGCGGTTTGCTACTACACGGGCGTGGCGCCGAGCAAGGTGATGGTGTGGAGCGGCACGGAGTGGACCACCGGCATCGCCTCCGTCGCCGGCGTCAGCAGTTGGGCGGGCAAGTCGGGCAACGTGGCGCCCTTGTTCTCTGACCTCGGCGGCCGGCCTAACTCGCTGGCCGGCTACGGCGTCACCACCTTGGTGGGCCTGTCGGAAGGGGGCACGGGAGCGGCCACGGCCGATGCAGCGCGCGCCAACCTGGCGGTGCGCGAGCGCCTCGTCGCGGATCGGACGTACCACGTTCGCAAGGATGGCAACGATGCCAACACGGGTCTCGAGAACACTGCTGTGGGCGCGTTTCTCACGATCCAGCGCGCGCTGGATGAATGCCGCAAGCTGGACCCTGGAGTCTTCGGCATCACGATCCGCGTGTATGCGGGCACCTTCAGCCAGGCGCTGTCCGTGCCGGCCCTGATCGACGGGAGCCAGGGCGTCACCATCGCCGGCAACGGCTCGGGCTCCACGTTCCTCACGGCGCCTTCGGGCGGCGTCGTCGTGTCGACCTCGTTCCGTGCACGGCTGCACATCCAGGACGTGGGCATTTCGGTGGCCGGAGCCGGGGTGGGCATCTTGACCAATCCCAACTCCTACGTGTCGTTCTCCAACATCGCCTTCGGTGCCTGCGGCTATCACATCTATGCGCAGTATTCGTCCACCATCAATGCCACCGGCAACTACTCGATCACGGGGGCTGCGACGTACCACATCTACTGCGTGTACATGGCTACCGTGGTCATCAACGGCCGAACGATCACCATCACCGGGAACCCCGCCTTCACCACTTACGCGGTGGTGGCGTACACGGGCCTGCTGATCATGGTGGGCAACACCTACGTCGGCACCGCCACCGGGGCGAAGTTCTCAGCGTCGGCCAACGCGGTGGTCTACACGGCCGGAGAAAACACGCCCGGTTCGGCCGGGGGGTCTGTCGCCAGCGGCGGCCAAGCGGTTTAAAGGAGAGACGACATGCCCTACATCAACAAGACCTCAGGCAAGTTCGGATACAGCCCCGAAGTCGCAATGGCATCGCGTGGTGTATCGCCCGACTGGGCCAATGAGTGGCTCTGGTACGAACCCAGCACCCTGGCGCACGACGACCTTTTCCAGCAGTTGCAGGAGGTGGCCCCCGCGATGGTGGGCGGCCAGCTCACCCAGCAGTGGCGGGTACGGCCCGCCGATGTGGGCCATATCACGGCAGCAGCCACTGCACGCGCCCAGGCGCGCCTGGATGGCTGGGCGCGGAGCCGGAACTATGACGGCATCCTGAGCCTCGCAACCTATGCCAATAGCGCCGTGCCGCGCTTCGCGGCCGAGGCGGCGCGCGGGATCGAGTTGCGGGATGCCACGTGGGCCAAGCTGTACGAGGTTCTCACCGCTGTGCAGGCCGGTGAGCGACCCATGCCAAGCACGTGGGCGGCGCTGGAAGAGGAACTGCCGCCCCTGGCCTGGCCCGAGGCGGTGGACGCGTGAACGCTGTGGAGGACTGACACACAAAAAAGACAGGGCGAATGCAAGGGGTGCGGGAACACCCCAAGCAAGCGCCTCCGCCGTGCGTACACACGGCATTGACCGAAGACCCTGCCACCTAGCTAGGCGGGGCGATGATAGGCGATGCCGAGATGATGGATGTGAGATGCGGCCAGTGCCACAAGCTGCTGGCCCGCGCAGATGGAAACGTAGAGATCAAGTGCCCGCGTTGCGGGTGCCTCAACCACTGGAGGGCCAGCGCCGCTGATCGCAGCAGCCCGAGCCCCGACCCCGGAACGCCGCGAGCGTCATCAACCCGAGAAAACAACGATGACGCAAGCAAAAAGCCCATTGGCCTGGCTGGGGGGCAAAAGCCGCCTGGCCGACCGGATCATCCAAAAGATGCCGGACCACCAGACCTACTGCGAGGTGTTCGCAGGAGCGGCCTGGGTGCTCTTTAAAAAACCGGAAAGCAAGGTCGAGATCATCAACGACATCAACTCCGACCTGACCAACCTCTACCGGTGCGTCAAGCACCACTTGGCCGAACTCGTGGCGCAGTTCCGCTGGATGCTGGTGTCGCGCGACGAGTTCGACCGCTTCCTCAAGACGCCGGGCGACACGCTCACAGACATCCAGCGCGCGGCCCGGTTCTTCTACCTGGCCAAGAGCAGCTTCGGGGCGCGGATCGTGCGGCCGACGTATGGCATTTCTGCGACAGGTGCGCCCAGGCTCAACCTGCTGCGGATCGAAGAGGACTTGAGCGAGGCGCATCTGCGCCTGGCGCGGGTGTTCATCGAAAACCGGCCCTACGACCAGGTCATCCAGCGCTTCGACAAACCGGGCACGTTCTTCTACGTCGATCCGCCTTACTGGGACTGCGAGAAGGACTATGGCGAGGGGTTGTTCAGCCGGGACGATTTCGGGCGCCTGGCAGGCCTCCTGGGGGGCTTGAAGGGCAAGTTCATCCTGAGTCTCAATGACACGCCGGGCGTGCGCGAGACCTTCGCTGACTTCCAGATCGAGGCGGTCAAGACGCGCTACTCGATCAGCGGCAGTTCCAAGCAGGAGGCGGCCGAGGTGCTGATCAGTAATTTCAAGCTGGCTTGAGTGTCAGACCACGGTGGTCTGGCACTGCTTGCTGGCGGCGGCGAAGAGAGCGGTACTGGGTGCATCGAAACACGTTTTGGAAAGCACCCCATGAAGACCATCGTATCCGCCACCGGCCTGAACCTGATCGACGCCAATGCCGAGCGCTCCGCAGCCGCTGCGTACAAGGCCCGGCAGGCCAACATTTCGATCCTGATGGCGGCGCTGATCGACGGGCTTGATGCCCACGCCAAGCGGGCGGCTGCTGAGCCTCGCGATTACGGCTACGCCGGTGACCTGTCCACCGCGCAGCGACGGCTGGAAGAGATGGTTGCCTCGCTGGCCGGCGTGGAGGCTTGACCAACGGCGGGAGTTGTTCAGCGCACGGCCACCAGCGCTGCGCTGAACAACTCCCGCGCATGGCAATAAACCTGGAATTAATCCCAGGTTCTTCACGCTGAACAACTCCCGGCTGTCGCGAGCAGCCAAGTGGCGCGAAACGAGCAAATCCTGTAGGGTGAAGACCCTTCGAACATTTAAGCAGCCCCTTTGATGGGGCTTTTTTTCGACCGCGAGCGTGACTGGCGTTTAACTAGGGCGCCAAAGGCTGCGGCAAAAAGCGCCAAAGGCAGCGTTAATCAGTGCCAAAGCGCGCGGCGCGCAACAAGTGGTCCAGCAGCGAGAGCGTGGCGGGCTCTTTCAGATAGAAAACGGTCGCATCGACCAGACCAGAGGCGAAGTCGATGGCATCTGGGGCTGCGCGGCTCGTCGGCAGATCCGCAGCGGCGCCCGGCCATGCAGGGTGCAACAGGAGCACGTTGCCCGAATCGACCATGGTGGCGTTGGCCGCGTTGCGGTGTGCCTCCCAGACCGGTCCGCCGTAGAAGGCCGTGAGCGCCCGCCGACGCGCTGGCATGTCGATAAAGCCACGCAGCCAGACAAAAAGATCGGGCCGGTCCAGGTCCACGAACTGACCGATCACGCGCATGCCTTCTCGCTCTTGCGTTTCGATGAACTCGCGGTCGAACAGGTCGGTGAGCACTGCACGCTGGCCAGGGTGCAGTGTGTATTGGCGGAATTCGACGATGGTGCAATCGGCGAGGGATGGCGCGGCAGCGGCAGCGTTGGACATGCGATGTTCCTTTGGATAGAAGGGTTCACACAACGGAAAGACTGCAGTCTGCGGCGCCATACCTGCCAAGGCATGGCAGGTATTCACTGCATACTTCCTTGGCATCGACATTTCTCAACCGCACCCCAACCACCATGCGCGCCAGCCGCCTGCTCTCCATCCAGATGCTGCTCGAAACGCAGGGGCGCATGAGTGCGCAGGCCCTGGCCGAGACGCTCGAAATCTCGGTGCGCACGCTGTACCGCGATGTGGACCAACTGACCGCCGCTGGCGTGCCCATCTATGCCGAGCGTGGCCGCCATGGCGGGTTTGCGCTGCTGCCGGGTTGGAAGACCACGCTGACGGGGCTGACCCCTTCGGAGGCGCAGGCCGTGTTTCTGAGCGGGCTGCCCGGCCCGGCCGGAGCCCTGGGTCTGAGTGAGGATGTCGCGGGTGCACGCCTCAAGTTGCTGGCGGCGCTGCCTGCACCCTGGCGCGACGATGCGCAACGCGTGAGCGCACGGCTGCACCTGGACCCAGTGGATTGGTACCGCGAGAGTGAGCCCACGCCGCACTTGGCCACGGTAGCGGCCGCTGTCTGGAGTGGCCAGCAGTTGGCCTTGCATTATGAGAGCTGGGCCGACACGGTGGAGCGAACGGTGGGCGCTCTGGGCCTGGTGCTCAAGGCCGGGGTCTGGTACCTGGTGGCCTTGCCCATCGGCAGTGGTGCGAAGGACGACGGCGGACCGCGCACTTACCGCGTATCCAGCATTCGTGCAGCCATGGCGCTCGGCACCACGGTGCGACGCCCGGCGCGGTTCGATCTGCCAGCCTACTGGGCACAGTCCATCCGCCGCTTCGAATCGAGCCTCTATACGGGTGAGGCCGAGCTACTGGCCACGCCAGCGGGACTCAAAGGCCTGAGCGCGCTCAGCGCCGCGGTGGCGCGGGCAGTGGCGGCGGCTGGGCCGTCGCACCGCAAGGATGGTCGCGTGGCGGTCACGATTCCCATCGAGTCGGTAGACCATGCCTGCGGCCAGCTCATGCGCCAATCGCCGGAGGTCGAGGTGTTGCGCCCGAAGGCGTTACGGCGCGCCCTGGTGGAGCGAATCGAAGCCACGGCGCGGCTGTATCGGCTACGCTGATAGCCGACAGGGTTGGCCCCTGTTGCCATCTCCCAGGGACAGGAAAGCACGCATCGGCAACCGCCTCCCGATGGCGCTCAGGCCAGGCGGTCACCCCCGGCTCCGCAACGTCCGACTCAACAGCACAACCGGCACCAGCCCCACCGCCACCAGCGCCAGCGACGGCAAGGCCGCCTCGCCCAGCCGCTCGTCGCGCGCCAACTGGTAGGCGACCACGGCCAGGGTGTCGCTGTTGAAGGGCCGCAGCACCATCGTGGCGGGCAGTTCCTTCATCACGTCGACGAACACCAGCAGCGCCGCGGCGGCCGTGGAGCGCTTGAGCAGGGGCCAGTGCACCCGGGCCAGCAGGCCGGCACCGCCGGCGCCCAGCATGCGGGCGGAGTCGTCCAGGCTGGCGGGAATGCGCGCGTAGCCGCTTTGCATCGACTGCAACGCCACGGCGCAGAACCGCACGAGGTAGGCCCACACGATGCCGACCGCAGTGGCGGTGATGATCGACGGCAGGGCCCACTGGGGGGCGGCGGCCTGCAGCCAGCCCACGGGCAGCAGCAGGCCCACGACGATCACGGCGCCGGGCACGGCATACCCCAGGCTGGCCAGTTGCGCCACGCCGCGGGTGAGCGCGCCGGCCCGCCGCCGCACGGCGAAGGCCAGCACCAGGGCGATGGCCACGGCCAGCACGGCGGTGATGCTGCCCAGGCGCACGCTGTTGCCGGCCCACTCCAGAAAGCGCGACCAGGGCAGCACGGACCAGTCGGCCGCCAGGGGCCGCAGCATGAAGGCCACCGGGGCCACGAAGCCGAAGACCACCGGCAGCACGCACACCGCCCAGGCGGCGGCGCAGCGCAGTCCCTGCAGCCGCTGCGGCTGGGCCTCGGCGGAGCCCGCACGGCCCGCCCCGCCCGCGGCAAAGCGCATGCGCCGCTGCGCACGCTGCTCCAGCTGCAGCAGCAGCATGACGAGCACGAGCAGGATGGTGGCCAGCTGCGCCGCGGCCAGGCGGTTGTCCATCGACAGCCAAGCCTTGTAGATGCCGGTGGTGAAGGTCTGGATGCCGAAGTAGCTCACCACGCCAAAGTCGGCCAGTGTTTCCATGAGGACCAGCGCCACGCCGGCCGCGACCGCGGGGCGCGCCAGCGGCAGCGCGACGGTGCGCACGCGCCGCGCCAGCGGCGCCCCCAGCAGGCGGGCGGCTTCCATGAGGTGGGCGGCGCGCTCGCCCAGTGCCGTGCGGGCCAGCAGGTACACATAGGGATAGAGCGAGAAGATGAACACCCACACCGCGCCGCCCAGGCTGCGCACCTCGGGCAGCAGCCGGCCTTGCAGGCCATAGGTCTCGCGCAGCCATACCTGCAGCGGGCCGCTGAACTGCAGGAAGTCGGTGTACGCGTAGGCGGTCACATAGGCCGGCATGGCCAGCGGCAGCAGCAGCAGCCATTCCAGCGTGCGGCGGCCGCGAAAGTCGAACAGGGTGACGGCGGCGGCCGTCGCTGTGCCCACCACCGCCGCGCCGATGGCCACGGCCAGGCCCAGCCACACGGTGGTGGCGAAGTAGCCGGGCAGCACGGTGGCGGCCATTTCGCGCAGGATGGCCCCGGCCTCGGCGCCACCGGCACTGCCCGGCAGCCACGACGCAAGCACGGCCAGCACCGGCAAGGTCAGCGCGGCGGCGAGCAGCAGCAGGGGAATGGATCGCAGGGCGGAAAGAAGGCGTGGCAAGGGCGGGCCCTGAAGGGAAGGGTCGGGAGAATCGGACGGGGCATTCCGGTCGAAGATGGCTTCGGTCGAGCGCTGAAGGGCACGCCGGCAGGGCCGTCTGGATGCAAATGCGAATTCTACGCATTGGCGCCTTCTAGAATCGCGACCATGTTTCTTGAAGTCTCCCAACTGGAAGTGCGCTACGCCGGCCGCGCGCAAGCCGCCGTGCGCGGCGTCACCCTGGGCCTCGCAGCGGGCGAGATCGGCGTGCTCATCGGCCCCTCCGGCTGCGGCAAGACCACGCTGCTGCGCGCCGTGGCCGGGCTGGAGCCCGTGACGGCCGGCGAGATCCGGCTCAGCGGCGCGGTGGTAAGCGGCGGCGCGGGCCGCAGCGTGCCACCGGAGCAGCGGCGCATCGGCATGGTGTTCCAGGACTACGCCCTCTTCCCCCACCTGTCCGTGGGGCGCAACGTGGCCTTCGGCATCCACCGCCTGCCGCGCGCCGAACAGGCCGCGCGCGTGGACGAGGTGCTGCGGCTCGTGGGCCTGGAGGGCAGCGCCGCCCGCTTTCCGCACGAGCTCTCCGGCGGGCAGCAGCAGCGCGTGGCGCTGGCCCGCGCGCTGGCGCCCCGGCCGCAGCTGATGCTGCTGGACGAACCGTTTTCCAACCTGGACGTGGACCTGCGCGAGCGCCTGGCGCACGAGGTGCGCGGCATTCTGAAAGCAGCCGGCGCCACGGCGCTGTTCGTCACGCACGACCAGCTGGAGGCCTTCGCCATCGGCGACCGCATCGGCGTGATGGAAAGCGGCCAGTTGCACCAGTGGGACGATGCCTATGCGCTCTACCACCGCCCGGCCACGCGCTTCGTGGCCGACTTCATCGGCCACGGGGTGTTCGCGCCGGCCACGCTCGAGCAGCGCGGGGACAACGTGGTGGCCCGCACGCCGCTGGGCGACCTGACCGATGCGGCCGAGTGCCCCCTGCCCACGGGCTACCCCGGCGGGGAATGCGACGTGCTGCTGCGGGCCGACGATGTGGTGCACGACGACGCCTCGCCCGTGCAGGCGCGCATCGTCCGCAAGTCGTTCCGGGGCTCGGAGTTCCTGTACACCCTGCAACTGCGGGACGGCCTCACGGTGATGGCCCACGTGCCGAGCCACCACGACCACGCCGTGGGAGAGTGGATCGGCATTCGCCCGCAGGTGGACCACGTGGTGGCGTTTCCGCGGGCCTGATCCCGCGATGGGCGCGTCGATGGTAGCGACGGCCTGCCTCGCCCCCATCCAAGGCGAACAGCGGCCGTCTACGACAGGAAGAAGGCGATGAAGACGGGGGCCAGGATGGTGAGGATGAAGCCGCTCACCAGGGCCAGCGGAACCGCATCCGGATGGCAGGCCTGCTTGACGATCGGCAGCGTGGAGTCCAGTGCCGTGGCCCCTGCGCTGCCGATGCCGATCGCGGGCTGGTAGCGACCGATGGCGTAGAGCGCGATGATCGCTATCAGCTCCCTGAACAAGTCGGTCATCAGCGCCATGGTCCCATAGGTCTGCCCGAGGTGGTGCCCCACCATGACGCTCGACAGGGTGAACCAGCCGAAGCCGCTCGACAGCGCCAGCGAGGTTCTCATGGCCTCGCCCGTGGCCCAGGAGGCCGCGGCCGCACCCACGAACGATCCGATCACCACCAGCACCGGCACCGACAGCACGGCCCATGAAAACCAGTGGGAACTGAGCTTGACGTGGGCCAGGTCGATGCCCACCAACACGATCAAGGCCAGCAGGATGGCGGAGCTCGATGGCAGCCAGAGGGCACCGGCCAGATACGCCTGGTTGACGAAAAACAGGGCACTGCCCAGCGCCACCATGGACAGGGCGATGCAGCACTCCTTCAGCGGCGGCCAGATGGTGTGAAAGCCCAGTTTGCCGGCCTTGGCGCCCGCCGTGCCGCTGCTGCGAATGCCGGCCGCAAAAATCAGGCCGCAGGGCACCAGGGTGGTCAGCAGGGCGAAGATCACGGCCGTCTTGACCACCTGCCCGACCGATTGCGCAGAAAGAATGACCTCGCCAAACTCCACGCCGATCAGGAAAAGCAGCAGCCAGACCAGGGGCAATATCCAACCGATCAGCCGCTTGCAAAATCGGGGCGGAATGATTTTCCCGGCAAGGAAACCGCCTACCAGCGCCAGCACGATCGGGAGCAAGGAATAAAAAACACCCATGGTTTAAATGCTCTGCCTCATTCTGGAAAAGTCGATGAGTATAACGCAGCGCTCTCCGTCACCCATTTCATTTTCTTTTCGACGAATGGGCGTCACATAATGGGATACGCGCGGATCATGCACCACGAAGCTCTCCAGAAACTGCGAGAGTTCGAATTCCGCGATGACCTGCTCCTTGGGCACCTCGTGCAGCCCGAGGCCACGCGCTTCCACCGTGCCGATGTAATTGGTGCCGCCCACGGTGCTTTTCGTGCGGCGCATCAGGTGGGCGAACGTGAAGGGCTCGCCGTCCTGGTGGAAGCAGTCGGGTGAGCTGATGCCCAGGTCGGACGATGAGCCGGACCGGAGCTTCACGAAATGCACGCCGAAGTAGATGGGGGCACGGCGGTCGGCCTCCGACCAGAAGGTGTGCGAGAAATCCTTCTTCACCAGATCGCAGAGGAAATCGGTGGCTTTGGCGGCCTCGCTCAGGGCGTGAAAGTACCGGATGTCGGGGTGCTCCGGGTTGTTGCCGCCCTGATCGTAGCCAGACAGGCGGGCGCCCTGGTCGTCCCGCACCGTCGGAATCCAATGGATGTCGGCCTGGTCGTCCCAAGGAAGGATGATCCCGTTGCCATACCGCCGGAACCGCTGGACCTGCGCAGGCGCGTAGGGGTCGTGCTCCAGGCCATCGAACTCCTGGTGCAGGATTTTCAGTTCGCCGGGATCGCATTCGATCTCGGGGATGAATTGGCAATAACCGTGTGTCTTGAGCTGGTGTTGAATCATTTGATCTCTGCATTGAAAAGGCGGCACCGCGGTCGATTCGCGGCGGCAAATGTCGCTTTGCCGCGAGCCGGCCGCCGGGAGCGCGCCACATGGAAAGTCCAGCAGCATTCCTGGCACGCAATAAGCCATGCCCGATCCGCATAAGCCCGGAGAAAATCGCGCCTCCAATTTCGCCCCAGGTCGCTTATATTGCCCCTCTGCTGAAACGGCACCCATTATAATAAGGGGGAGTGAATGAGAGGAATGCAAAAAATGAGATTCAAATGCCAATCATCCTAATTAAATTAGATATTTTTAGCTGTTACCTCATTTGAATAATATGGACAAAATTGATCGGAATCTGTTGAGCGCCTTGCACGAAGACGCCAAGACCACCGTGAAAGCGCTCAGCGAGCGGGTCGGCCTGTCCCAGCCCAGTTGCGCCGAACGGATCAAGCGACTGATCGACCAGGGAGTGATCGAGAAATTTTCCATCCAGGTATCGCCCAAGGCCATTGGGTTTCCGATTGCAGCGATCGTGCGGGTGCGCCCGCTGCCCGGAGAGCTATCCCGGGTCGAGCAGGTGATTCGTGAAATCGACGAAGTCGTGCAATGCGACAAGGTCACGGGCGACGACGCATTCTTCTGCCGGCTTTATTTGCGCGACATCGACGCGCTGGACCCTTGCCTGGGCAAGCTCGCGCCGTATGCCACGACGAGCACGTCCATCGTGAAGTCCACGCAGATCGCCAACCGGCTCCTGCCGCTGGAAGACCCGGCCCGCACCCACTGACACCGACACTGGCGCAGCCGCCGATGGCTGCGATACCGGCAGGCGTGCCTGGGGACGTGGCTCAGGGGCGGCGCAGGGCGTCCACGGCGTGGCGCAGATCGTCGGCCCAGGCGCGGCGGTCGCGGCCCTGCGCCTGCTGCAGCGGGCCGTAGTGCACCACCGCCACCAAGGCGTCTGCGGTCAAGGTGCGCCACAGGGAGCCGACCAGGGTGTCGTCGCCCACATAGTTGGGCGCGGTGGTCGGCGCGCCGGTGGCGCGCTCCACGAAACACAGGCCCACCGGCTGCACGGGGGCGTCAGCGGCCACGGCGGCCTGCAGCAGGTTGGCGTGGAAAGGCAGCAGCGCGGTGCCATCGGCCGTGGTGCCTTCGGGAAACACGGCCAGCACCTCGCGGCGCGCCAGCGCTTCTTGCATCAGCCGGACCATGCGCACGGCATCGCGGCGCGAACTGCGCTCCAGGTAGAGCGTGCCGGCCGCCGTGGCGAGCGTGCCCACCAGCGGCCAGCCCTTGATGTCCGACTTGGAGATGAACCGGCAATGCCGCGCGGCATGCATGACGGTGATGTCGAGCCAGGACAGGTGGTTGGCCACCAGCAGCACCGGGCCATGGGGCGCGGGCGTGCCGCGCACGTCGAGGGTGATGCCGGCGTGCACCAGCATTTGCCGCGACCAGGCCTGCACGCGCGCGTGCTGCTCGCTTTCCGGCATGCGGGGAAACCGCAGCGCCACGGTGCCCAGCCCGGTCACCAGATGCACCAGCACGCGCACCAGGCGCCATGCGGCGCGGACCTGGCGCTTCATGCCGCGGGCCCGGTGGCGGCGGTGCGCACGCTCACTCGATGCCGCGCTCGAAGGCGATCTGCCCGCCCACCAGGGTGCAGCGCACGCGGCCGGGCAGTTCGTAGCCGGAGAACGGCGTGTGCTTGCCCTGGCTGCGCAGCGCACCGGCCTCCACGGTCCAGGCCGCGGCGGGATCGACCACGCACAGGTCGGCCACGCCGCCTTCCACGATCTGGCCCACGCTGGCCTGCAGCGTGCCCAGGGCGCTGCCCAGCACGCGTGCGGGTTCCGACGTGACGGTGGCCAGCGCACGCGCCAGCGGCACACCGTGGTCGGCGGACCACTTGAGGGCGATGCCCAGCAGCAGTTCGAGCCCCGTCGCACCGGGCTCGGCCTCGGCGAACGGCAGGGTCTTGGCGTCTTCGTCCACCGGGGTGTGGTCGGACACCAGTGCATCGATGGTGCCGTCGGCCAGCGCGGCCAGGAGGGCGTCACGGTCGCGCTGCTGGCGCAGCGGCGGCGACAGGCGGGCGCGGCTGTCGAAAAAGCCGATGTCGGTGTCGGTGAGCAGCAGGGAGTTGATGCTCACGTCGCAGGTTACCTTCAGGCCTTCGGCCTTGGCGCGGCGCACCAGTTCCACGCCCGCGGCGCTGCTGATGCGGCACAGGTGCACGCGTGCGCCCGTGGTCTTGAGCAGTTCGAAGATGGTGTGCAGCGCGATGGTCTCGGCCGCCACGGGCACGCCCGACAGGCCCAGGCGCGTGGCCAGCGGCCCGCTGGCCGCCACGCCGCGCCCCAGGTGCAGTTCCTGCGGGCGCAGCCACACCGTGTAGCCGAACGTAGCGGCGTATTGCAACGCGCGCTGCGTGACCTGGGTGCTGGCCAGCGGCACGTCGGCCTGGCCGAAGCCCACGCAGCCGGATTCGGTCAGCTCGGCCATTTCGGTCAGCACCTCGCCGGCCAGGCCGCGGGTGAGCGCGCCCAGGGGAAACAGGCGCGCCTGGTGCAGCTTCTCGGCGCGGAACTTGAGCATCTCCACCAGGCCGGGCTCGTCCAGCACGGGGTCGGTGTCGGGCGGGCACACCAGGCTGGTCACGCCGCCGGCCACGGCCGCCGCCATTTCGGATTCGAGCATGCCCTCGTGCTCGTGGCCCGGCTCGCGCAGCCGCGCCGCCAGGTCCACCAGCCCGGGCAGCACGATGCAGCCGGTGGCGTCGATCACGCGGTTGGGCGTGAAGTCGCGGGGCACCCGCTGCACGGCGATGACCCGCCCGGCGGCCAGCGCGATATCGCCGGTCTGGTCGAGGCCGCTGGCAGGGTCGATCACGCGGCCGTTCTGGATCAGTATCTTCATGGTTTTAAGCAAAAAAGGCCGCCAGCGCAGATATCACTAGGGCATATAGCTATAAA
The DNA here is from genome assembly GCF_032929295.1 of Acidovorax sp. BLS4. Lineage (NCBI taxonomy): Bacteria > Pseudomonadati > Pseudomonadota > Betaproteobacteria > Burkholderiales > Comamonadaceae > Acidovorax > Acidovorax sp. BLS4. The sequence goes on along the minus strand of NZ_CP136797.1, from coordinate 230,330 downwards.
TTTCATAGCAAACGATCACGCCTCGTTGCCAGCGACGATCGACATCACCGCCATGCGCACCGCGATGCCGAAGGTGACCTGCGGCAGGATCACGCTCTGCTTGCCGTCCACCACGGCGGAGTCGATCTCCACGCCGCGGTTGATGGGGCCCGGGTGCATGACGATGGCATCGGGCTTGGCCAGCTGCAGCTTCTCGGGCGTGAGGCCGAAGCTCTTGAAGTATTCCTGGCTGGACGGCAGCAGCGCGCCGCTCATGCGCTCGTTCTGCAGGCGCAGCATGATGACCACATCGGCGTCCTTGATGCCCTCCTCCAGCGTGTGGCACACACGCACGCCCATCTGGGCCATGTCGGTCGGCACCAGCGTGCGCGGGCCCACCACGCGCACCTCGGCGCAGCCGAGCGTGGTGAGGCCGTGGATGTCGGAGCGGGCCACGCGCGAATGCAGCACGTCGCCCACGATGGCCACCGTGAGGTTGCTGAAATCCTTCTTGTAGTGGCGGATGGTGTACATGTCCAGCAGCCCCTGGGTGGGGTGGGCATGCCGGCCATCGCCCGCATTGATGACGTGCACGTGCGGCGCCACGTGCTGCGCGATGAGGTAGGGCGCGCCCGATTCGCTGTGCCGCACCACGAACAGGTCGGCGGCCATCGCCGAGAGGTTGGCGATGGTGTCCAGCAGCGACTCGCCCTTGCTGGCCGAACTGCGCGCGATGTCCAGGTTGATCACGTCGGCCGACAGGCGCTTGGCGGCGATCTCGAAGGTGGTGCGGGTGCGCGTGCTGTTTTCGAAGAACAGGTTGAACACGCTCTTGCCGCGCAGCAGGGGCACCTTCTTGACCTCGCGGTCGTTCACCGACACGAAGTTGGCCGCGGTGTCGAGGATGTGCGTGACGATGCTCTTGGGCAGGCCCTCGATGGACAGCAGGTGGATCAGCTCGCCGTTGGCGTTCAGTTGGGGATTGCGCTTGTACAGCACCGTCAGGCCTCTTGGACTTGGAAGTGGAAGGTGCCGGCCTCGGTTCGGGCCAGCGCCAGCGATTGCGTGTCCGGCAGCGCTACGCGGGCGGCGGCGAATTCGGCCTGCACCGGCAGTTCGCGCCCGCCCCGGTCCACCAGCACGGCCAGCCGCACGCTGGCGGGACGGCCGTAGTCGAACAGTTCGTTGAGCACCGCGCGGATGGTGCGGCCGGTGTAGAGCACGTCGTCCAGCAGCAGGATGTCGGCGCCGTTCACGTCGAAGGGCAGCGCCGTCTGCGCGCTCACCGCCATGCCGCGCTGCGAGAAATCGTCGCGGTGCATGGCCGACGACAGCACGCCCGCCTCGCCCGGCAGGCCCAGGTCCTTTTGCAGCCGCTCGGCCAGCCAGGCACCGCCCGAGGCGATGCCCGCCAGCTGGGTGTTGGCGGTGCGCAGGCTGCGCACGCCGCGCAGCAGCTCGCGGTACAGCGCTTCGGCGTCGAGCGCGAGGGTGCCCGGGGTGGGCGGTGAAGGCGTGGGTGAAGTCGGAGGCGTGGCACTCATGGAAGATTCCTCAAAAACTGCTCCAGGATGATGCAGGCGGAGGCGGCGTCGGCATCGCGGGCGCCGGTGGAATGCGCCTCGGTGGTGCTGTAGCGCTCGTCCACCTCGAACACCTGCAGGCCGAAGCGCCCGCGCAGCTGGCGTGCGAACTTGAGGGCGCGCGCGGTGTTCTCGTGGCTCGCGCCGTCGGGGTGGTAGGGCACGCCGATGACCAGCGCATCGGGCTGCCATTCGCGGATGCGCTCGGCCACCTGCGCGAAGCGGGCATCGCCTTCGGCGCGGATGGTGGCCTGGGGGGTGGCGGTGCGCAGCAGGCGCGAACCCACGGCGACCCCGGTGCGCTTGAGACCGAAGTCAAGCGCCAGAAAGCTCTGGAAATGCGCGGGGACGGCCAGCGGGGCGGAGGGAGCGGCGGCGGGCGTGCCGCTCATGCATGCCCCGCGTCGGGCGAGAGCATCCAGGACTGCAGCCCCAGCAGGCCCAGGGCGCGGTCGTAGCGCTCGCCCACCGGCGTATCGAAGATCACCGACAGGTCGGCGCCCACGGTCAGCCAGCTGTTCTCGGCCAGTTCGGATTCGAGCTGCCCCTCACCCCAGGACGAGTAGCCCAGGGTGACCAGCACCCGGCGCGGGCCAGCGCCGGTGGACAGGGCCTCGAGCACATCCTTGGAGGTGGTCATCTCCAGCCCGCCTGGAATGGTCATGGTGGAGGCATACGCCGATTCGTCGGTGTCCACGCTGTCGGTCAGCATGGGTTCGTGCAGCACGAAGCCACGCTCGGTCTGGACCGGGCCGCCCTGGAAGACGGGCTCCTGGGACAGGTCGGCGCGACGCAGCGACAGATCGACCTTGTCGAACAGCCCCTTGAGGCTGATGTCGGAGGGTTTGTTGATGATGAGGCCGAGCGCACCACGCTCGCTGTGTTCGCACAGGTACACGACGCTGCGGGCAAACGACGCGTCTTCCAGTCCCGGCATGGCGATCAAGAAATGGTGCGTCAGGTTCATGGGCGCAGAATCGGCAGGCATTTGACAATTTTAACGACGATCATGGAGCACACCTTTTCATCGGGCCTTGTCTGGTTCCGCCGCGACCTGCGCAGCAACGACCACGCCGCCCTCTACCACGCCCTGCGCCAGTGCGCGCAGGTGCATTGCGCGTTCATTTTCGACCGCGAGATCCTCGACGCCCTGCCCCGCGCGGACCGGCGCGTGGAGTTCATCCGCGAATCCCTGGTGGAGCTGGACGAGGCCCTGCGGACGCTCTCCAAGGACCCGCATGGCGGCCTGATCGTGCGCCACGCCATCGCCCACCAGGACATTCCCGCGCTCGCCCAGGCACTGGACGTGCAGGCGGTGTTCGCCAACCACGACGACGAACCGCTGGCGCTCGAACGCGATGCACGCGTGCGCGGCGCCCTGGATGGCATGGGCAAGCGCCTGCTCACCTTCAAGGACCACAGCATCTTCGAACGCGCCGAGGTGCTGACCCAGTCCGGCACGCCCTACACCGTGTTCACGCCCTACAAGAATGCCTGGCTGCGCAAGGCCGACGATTTCTACCTGAGCTCCTACCCCGTCGAGCGCCACGCCGCCCGGCTGGCCCCCAGGCCTGCGGGCCTGCGCCGTGGGGTGCCGTCGCTGCAGTCGCTGGGGTTCGAGCCCACCGGCCTGAAGTCGCTGCACCTGCCCACGGGCATGCAGGGCGCGCAGGCCCTGTTCGAGGACTTCCTCGGCCGCATCGACCACTACGGCGAGGCCCGCGACTTCCCGGCGGTGAAGGGCCCGAGCTACCTGAGCGTGCACCTGCGCTTTGGCACGCTGTCGCCCCGGGTGGCCGCACGCGCGGCGCACGAACGCAGCCGCAAAGGTAGCGCCGGGGCCGCCACCTGGCTGAGCGAGCTGATCTGGCGCGACTTCTATTTCCAGATCCTCGCCCACCACCCCCACGTGGCGGGCGCCAGCTTCAAGCCGGCCTACGATGCGATCGAATGGGAAAGCGGCGCCCACGCCAAAGCCCTGTTCGCCGCGTGGTGCGAGGGCCGCACGGGCTACCCGCTGGTCGATGCCGCCATGGCGCAGATCAACCAGACGGGCTACATGCACAACCGCCTGCGCATGGTGGTGGCCAGCTTTCTCACCAAGGACCTGGGGCTCGACTGGCGATGGGGCGAGCGCTACTTTGCCGAGAAGCTGAACGACTTCGACCTGTCGGCCAACAACGGCGGCTGGCAATGGGCCAGCTCCAGCGGCTGCGACGCGCAGCCCTACTTTCGCATCTTCAACCCCGTGAGCCAGAGCGAGAAGTTCGATCGGGACGGCCAATTCATCCGCCGCTATCTGCCGCAACTGGCGGGCCTGCAGGGCAAGGCGCTGCATGCGCCCTGGACAGCGGCCCCCCTGGAGCTGCAGGCGGCGGGCGTGGTGCTGGGCAAGGACTACCCCCGCCCGGTGGTGGACCATGACGAGGCGCGGCAACGCACGCTCGCGCGGTACGGGGTGGTCAAGGCCGCAAAGGACTGACCCGGCGGCGGTGACTGGCGGCGCGATGGCCTTGGCGGGACAGCGCGCAACCATGCCGACAGCCACCTTGATACGGTGGTGCGGCCGGCCCGCTGGATGAAAAGAAAAAGGGCCGCTCGGAAGCGGCCCTCATGGCGGTGGCAGCAGGGTGGCTCAGGCCACGGCCGCTTCGGCGGCTGCCCGCGCGTAGTGCTGCACCAGGCTCAGCAGCTCCTCGTCCGAATACGGCTTGCCCAGGTAGTGGTTCACCCCCAGTTCGGCCGCATGCTCGCGGTGCTTTTGCGCGATGCGCGAGGTGATCATGATGATCGGCAGGTCGCGCAGCACCGCATCGGCACGGATGTTCCGGGCCAAGTCGAAACCATCCATGCGCGGCATTTCGATGTCGGACAGCACGACGGTCGGGCGCTCTTCCTGCAGCCGCTCCAGGGCCTGCAGGCCATCGGCCGCCAGCACGACGCGGTAGCCTTCGCGCTGCAGCAGGCGCTGCGTGACGCGGCGCACCGTGATCGAATCGTCCACCACCAGCACCAGGGGCACCTGGCTGGCCGCCGACAGGGCCGGCACCGCCGCCTTGCGCTCGCCATCGCCGCCGCCTTGCGCTTCGGCACCGCCGGCCGGCGCCGACAGCGCTGCCAGCTGGGCCCGCACCTGGTCGCCGTACACCGTGGACAACGCCACCGGGTTGTAGATCAGCACGACGGCACCGGAGGCCAGCACCGACATGCCCGCCAGACCTGGCAGGCGCGACAGCTGCGGCCCGAGGTTCTTCACCACCACTTCCTGGTTGCCCAGCACTTCGTCCACGTGCACCGCGATGCGCTGCGACGCGCTGCGCAGCACCACCACCGGACGGGTCTTGCCCGAGGTCTCGCTGCTGCGCTGCGAAGACTGCAGCAAGGCACCCGCCCAGAAGAACGGCAAGGCCTCCACGCCGTCCTCGAACGCGCCTTGCTGGTAGGCGGCATCCAGCTCGCTGGCGGTCGTGCGGCGCACGATCTCCACCAGGTTGGCCGGCACGCCGATGGTCAGGTCGCCCGCGCGCAGCATCACCACCTGCGTCACGGCCGTGGTGAGCGGCAGCACCATGCGGAAGGAGGTGCCCTGCCCCGCCGTGGTGTGGGTCTCGATGCGGCCGCCCAGGGCGTTGACTTCGGCCCGGACGACGTCCATGCCGATGCCCCGCCCGGACAGGCCGGTGATCTCGTTCGCCGTCGAGAAGCCCGGCGTGAAAATCAGGTTGGCGGCATCGGCCGTGCTCAGCTCGGCGTCCGCAGGGATCAGCCCCTGGTCCACGGCCTTGGCCCGGATGCGGTCGATGTTCAGGCCCGCGCCGTCGTCGCGGAACTCGACCGAGACGTCGTTGCCTTCCTGGTGCAGGTCCACCGTGATGGTGCCCGACGCCGGCTTGCCCGCGGCCGTCCGGACCTCGGGGGCCTCGATGCCGTGGGCCACGCAATTGCGCAGCAGGTGTTCGAAGGCGGGCGTCATGCGGTCCAGCACGCCCCGGTCCATCTCGATGGAGCCGCCGGAGATGTCCAGCTTGATCTGCTTGCCGGTCTCCTTGGACGCCTGGCGCACCACGGCGTACAGGCGCTCGGAAATGCCTTCGAACTCCACCATGCGGGTGCGCAGCAGGTCGCGCTGCAGCTCGCGGGCCTGGCGGCCCTGGGCGATCAGATCGTCTTCCGCGCCTTCCATGGAGCGCTGCAGGTTACGCTGCACCGTGGCCACGTCGTTCACCGACTCGGCCATCATGCGCGTCAGTTCCTGCACCCGCGTGAAGCGGTCGAACTCGAGCGGATCGAAGCCTGCGGCCGAATCCTTGGACAGCGCCAGGCGCGACTGCATCTGCGACTCCGCCTGCACCTCGATGTCGCGAAGCTGCTGGCGCAGGCGATCCAGGTTGCCCGACAGATCGGCCAGCGAACCCTTCATCTGCCCCAGGCGCACATCCAGGCGCGAACGGGCGATCATCACCTCGCCCGCCTGGTTGACCAGCCGGTCGAGCAGCTGGGCACGCACGCGCACCGACTGGCTCGACACGGGCCGCACGGCCGTGAGCTGCGAGGCCGCCGGCAGGCGCACCGCGGGCAGCTTCTGCAGCACCGGTGCCTCGGGGGCCTCGGCCGAGGCCGGCACCGATGGCGGCGAATCCTGCTGCTCGGAGGCGGGCACCGGGGCCACGGCCACGGGCTCGGCCAAGCCTTGCGAGCCGATCTTGCGCAGCGCATCGAAGCTGGCCTGCAGGCCGTCGAAACTGGCCAGCAGGGGCTCGATCAGCTCCGCCTTGGGATCTTCGACGTCGATCTGCTCGACGGCCGACTCCAGGCGGTGGGCCATCTCGCCCAGGCGCATGGCACCGGCCAGCCGCGAGCTGCCCTTGAGGGTGTGCAGGGCGCGCAGCAGTTCGCTGCGGGCGCCCAGGTTCTCGGGACGGGCGGCCCACTGCCGCAGCGCGGCACCCAGCACCGGCAGCAACTCGATCGCCTCTTCCTCGAAGATGGGGAACAGGTCCGGGTCGATGACGTCCAGCGCGTCGATGTCGTCGTCGATATCGGACGACTGCGCCACCGCATGGGCGATGGCCGCGTCCACCTCGTCGTCGTACGGGTTGGACACCACGACCGACAACGCAGGCGCCACGTAGCCGCGGGCCACCGGTGCGGGCACGTCTTCGGGCTCGGACGGGGCCTCTGCGGAATCCGTCTGGGCCTCTTGCACCGGTTCCGGCGAAGTCTCTTCGCCCGGCACGTCGGCTTCGGCGGTCTCCTCGACCGACGGCACCTGCACGGGTTCGGCAGCCAGTGCTTCGGCCGGGGGCAGTTCCTGCAAGGCCTGCGCAGGCTCGTCGGCCAGGGCTTCGCTCTCGCTTTCCAGCGCAGCCAGGCCGCTGCCGACGTCGGTCTGCAAGATCTCGCGCAGCTCGGCCAGCACCTGCTGGTTCGGTTCTTTCAGGAAGCCTGCGGCAAACTGGTGCAGCAGGCGGCGGATGTCGTCGGCCGCCGCCAGGAACACACGGGCCTGGTCGGCCGTGCCCTCCCCGCGCAGCTGCACGTGCTGCAGCGCATGCTCCAGGGCGCGCGCCATTTCCGACAGGGCATGGAAGCCCACGGTGGCCGAGCTGCCGGCCAGCGAATGCGCCAGGGCCACGGCCGTGTCGGGCAACGGTTCGTGCAGTTCCAACGCCCATTCCTGCAGGCAGGTGGCCAGGCGGCGCGACCATTCGTCGGCCTCGTTGAGGTACACGTTGTACAGCGGGATGCCGATGCGCAAGGTCTCGATGACCTTCACCGCCTCGTCCTGCGCGGCCGCTTCGGCGTCGGCTTCGGCGTCGGCCACCGGTTTGGCCGGCACGTCCTCGACCCCGTCCTCCATGGCCTCCACGACCTCGACCATGTCCCGCACGGAGGCCATTTCGGGCTCGGGCTCGGCCTGTGGTTCTGGCTCGGTTGCCAGATCGTCCTGGTGGGCGGCGGCGTCCAGCAGCACACCTGCCGCGTCGGACTCCAGTTCGGGCATTTCCAGCAGAGAGTCATCCAAGGCCAGCTCGGGCAAGGCCTCGGCCGCCAGGTCTTCGGGCAGGTCCAGTGCCAGATCGGCCAGCTCGGCCTGCGACAGTTCGGACAGCGCCGCCGGTTCTGCCGCGTCCACCAGCACATCGTCGAGCGAAGGCAGCGGCATGTCCTGCACCGGCTCCTGCGCAGGGGCCTCGGCGACCGGGGGCAATTCTTCCGCCAGGGCCTCGGCGAACACCGAAAAGTCGATGTCTTCGGCCATTTCGGGCGCGGCGGCTTGCGCAGGCTCTTGCGGCGCTGGTTCGGCACCGGCCAGTTCCGGCATTTCGGTGTCTGCGAAGTCGAGCATCGGCGGCTCGTCTTCGAGGATCAGGTCGAACTCATGGGCCGGCACGGATGCCATCGCGGGTTCGACGGCCTCGGCGGCCTCGATGGTCTCGGCAGCAGCGGGGGTGGCCTGCAACTCCGGCGTTTCGGCAGGCAGATCGATCTCGGGCAAGGGCTCCGGCAGCTTTTCGGCCACGGTCGCCGACGGATCGGCCACCGCTTCGGCCACGGCGCCACCGGCCGAGGGCACGGCCAACGGCAGGAAGGTGCCGGTGTCGCGCATGGCTTCGGCCGAAGCGTTGAACGCCCGGGGGTGCCAGGCCGAGGCATCGCCCGCGGCAATGTCGTCCGCCCAGGCGCCGAAGGCCCGCAAGGCCTCGCCGGACAGCTGCAGCAGGGCCGGGGGCATGGGCTTTTGCTCCGCCAGCCAGGCGTTGAGCACCTGCTCCATCGACCAGGCCGCTTCGCCGAAGGCATCCAGGCCGACCATGCGCGAGCTGCCTTTGAGCGTGTGGAACGCGCGCCGCAGCGTGGTCTGCTCGCTCAGGTCGGCCGGCTTGGCCGTCAGGGCGTCGACCGCGGCCAGGCCGTTGGCCACCACTTCGCGCGCTTCTTCCAGGAAGATGTCGAGCAGTTCGTCTTCCTCATCGTCCTGCGTGGCATCGGCAGCCGCCACGGGGGCCGGTGCGGGCGCCGCAGGCGCGGGTGGAAGGCTCTCCACGGGCTCGATGGCGGCCGGAGGGGCCTCGGCCAGCGCCGCTGCGGAGGAAGGCAACTCCAGCACTTCTTCCAGCGTCGGGGCCAGTTCACCCAGCGACTCCTGCACCACCTTGGGCGCGGGCTCCACGCGGGGAACGATTTCGGGCGCGACCACGGGGCCGCGCTCTTCGACCTTGGCGTTCACTTCCTCGGGCGCATCGGTGGCACGGCCACGGGCGCGGCCCATGAGAATGCGCAGTTCGCCCAGCTCTTCGTCATAGACGAACAGCTTGCGCGCCATGGTGCGCTGGTAGCTCAGCATGTCGATCAGGAAACCCAGGGCCCCCAGGCTGCTGCCCAGCTTCTCGAACACCTGCTGGCGCTCGGCTGCAGGAACCTGACCGATCAGCAGACGCTCCACGGTGTCGCGCATGCGCAGCACTGCCAAAGATGCCTGGTCCAGGCCCAGCACCGACAGCACGCCGCGCATCTGCGCCAGGCGACCCGGCACGGGCGCCAGCGTGGACAGGTCGTCCGGGTTGCGGAAATACTGGTCCAGGGCCTTTTCGGCCTCGCCGAGCGTGGACCGGAGCTCGTCCACCACGCTGCCCATCGTCTGGTGGTCGCTGACGCGGCGGTACAGCTCTTCCATCCAGGGCTCGAGGGGGGCCGATTCGCCGCCCGCGGTCACGTTGTCCAGGCGCTCCGCCAGACGCGCGGCGCGGTCCGTCATGTATTCGTGCGCGGAGTCCAGTTCTTCGAACGTGGCCTGCAGGTACAGCACCGCCGTCGCCACTTCCATGGCCAGGGCCGGCGACGGGGGCTCTCCGGAGCGGGTGGTCACCTCCACGGCGCGGGTCAGCGCCTTGGCGAGGCTGTCGCTGCCCGGATGCAGCTTGGACAGAGAATCGCACACCAGGCTGAACTGGTCGGTGGCCGGCTTGAGCTTGTTGCGGTCGCCCCCCGCGAGGGCCGACCAGGTTTCGGTGGCGGCAGACATGCGCTTGCGCGCCTGGGCCAGCAGCGCCGGATCGAACAGCCCGAACCGGGGGGTTTCGTAATCGACGGCCTTGAATCGGTCCAGGCCGAACGCCTGGCGCACGGCCTGCAGCGCCGATCCATCGCCCGCGGGTTCGTTGGCCGCCAGCGGCCGCGCCTGGGAGCAGAAAAAGAGCAGGTCCTGCACCAGCCGGTCGGCAATGGTCGGATCGCCCTTGGCCAGGGTGGCATATTGCATGAGCACGCGGGAGGCCACGCGCTTCACGTACAGATCGGGGTTGAGCCGCCCCTGGGACAGCGCCTCGAAGAAGCCCGCGCAGATCTTCCAGAACGCGCGCGACTGGCGGTCCGACTGCGATGCCACGAAGGCCAGGCAGATGTCGCGCAGATCGCCTGCCGCGGTCAGGTCGCCCGTCTTGACGATGCGCAGCACGGCCGAGTCGAGCCGCGCACGCGCCTCGGGGCCGTAGTCGAGCGGCGGCACGGACACGGCGAAGTCGGGCTCGCGAAAGCGCCGCTCCACCGGCCACAGGTCGGCCGGGTGCACACGTTCCGCGCCCGCCAGCGCCTGGGCATCGCGGTATTGGGGAAACAGCGCCACCGGGGAGACGGATTTGCCCGCCAGCACGCTTTCCAGGTATTCGACCAGCGCGAAGCTCGCGCGCTCGATCACGCCGGCGGCTTCGTCGCTGCACAGTTCGGGCCGGTGCACGAACTTCTGCACCGCCGCTTCCATGGCACGCAGCACGAGTGCAGGCGGGCCCATGCCCACCATCTCCAGCGCGCCGCTGGCCTGGTGCAATTGCTGCCGCGCGATGCGCAACGTGCCGGCGTCGAGCGACGCCAGATCGGATTCGCGCGCCAGTTCGGCATCGCGTACGAATCGGCGCATGGCCTTGACGGCGCCGTCGAGGGACTTGCGCAACTCATCGAGCACCCAAGCAAGAGGACCCAGGTCCTGCTCACCCTGGGTCCAGTCTGCGGCGGGTGCGTTTGCGGCGTCAGTAGATGACATGGATTCGTCCCCGGCTCCGCGAGCCAGTTCGTTGATGGGTCCGCGCGTCAGGCGATCTTGAAACGTGCAACCGACTGGCGCAGTTCTTCAGCCATGTGCGACAGCTCGCGCACCTGCTGGGCCGTCGTGCGGGTGCCTTCGCCGGTCTGTTCGGTCACCGCAAAAATGTGCTGGATGTTGTCGGCCACTTCGTTGGCCAGTTCGGCTTCGCGGGACGTGGAGGACGAAATCTGCTCGATCAGGTCGGCCAGGCGGCGCGACACGCGATCGATCTCGGTCAGGGCCGTACCGGCGCTGTCGGACAGTCGGGCCCCTTCCACCACACCCTGCGTGGAACGCTCCATGGCGGCCACGGCATCCTGCGTGTCGGTCTGAATGGCCTTCACCAGCGCCGAGATCTGGCGCGTGGCATCGGCGGAACGCTCGGCCAGCCGCTGCACTTCTTCCGCCACCACCGAGAAGCCGCGACCGGCTTCACCGGCCGATGCGGCCTGGATGGCGGCGTTCAGTGCCAGCACGTTCGTCTGCTCGGTAATGTCGGAAATCAGCTCGGTGATTTCGCCGATCTCCTGCGACGATTCGCCCAGGCGCTTGATGCGCTTGGAGGTGTCCTGGATCTGGTCGCGGATGGAGTTCATACCGCCGATGGCGTTCTGCACGGCCTGCAGGCCGGAATCGGCCGCTTGCAGCGACTGGCGCGCCACCGAGGCGGATTCCTGCGCCTGCGTGGACACTTCATTGATTCGGCTCGCCATGTCGAGCACCGAGCGGCCGGTTTCGCGAATTTCGCGCAGCTGCTCGGTCGAAGCGGCCAGCAGCTCGGTCGAGGTGCTGTCCACCTGGGACGTCGTCTGTGCCACGCGGGTGGCCGTGTTCTGCACGCTGCCCACCAGCTGGCGCAACTCTTCCACCGTGTAGTTCACCGAGTCGGCAATGGCGCCGGTGATGTCTTCCGTCACGGTGGCTTCCTGGGTCAGATCGCCTTCGGCGACCGACTGCAGCTCGTTCATCAAACGCAAAATGGCGGCCTGGTTGGCGTCGTTCACGCGCTTGGCTTCCTGCTCCTGGCGGCGGGCGTCCTTTTGCTGCGATTCGGCAGAGGCCTGGCGCGAGCGGCTGTCCATCAGCTGGACACGCGAGATGCCGATACCGCACAGCAGCACGAACAGGCCGGCGATGGCCAGCGCGGCGAACTGGCCGGCGCCCAGGCCCGTCTGGGACGACAGCTTGGTCTGCAGGCCTTCCAGCTGGCGGCGCAGGGGTTCGCTGTCGGCAATGATGGCGGACTGCGCTTCACGGGCGGACACCAGGCCTTGCAGGTTGCCCAGAATGGCGCTGGCTTGCGAACGCGTCTGTTCGTAGAGCTTGATCAGGCTTTCCAGTTGCTCGCGGGTCTGAGCATCCCGGGTGGCGGCCAGGCGCAGGTCGGCGCTGCCGTCCAGCATGCCCTGGGCGATTTCCTTGAACGAGTTCAAGTCCTTGCCCAGCAGGAACACGGCCTCGGGGCTCACGCCTTCGGTGGTCTGGAATTCGTTGGCGGACTTGCCGATGCGCTGGGTCAGCATCACCAGCTGGCCGGCGGCGGAGATTTCAGCGGCCGGGGCGTTCTGCTGCAGCTTGAGCGAGGAGATCGTTTCAGCGATTTCCAGCAGATCGGACGACTGGCGATTGATGGTGCGAAGCGCGTCGCCCACCTGCGTCAGGATCTTCTGCTGGCCCATCACCACGCTGGCGTTGCGCTCGGCGCGCTCCATCAGCGGCGTCACGGCCTCCAGGTCGGGCTTGAACGTCTCGCCCAGCGCCTGCACGTTGCGTTCGTTGTCGCCGCTGTTCAATGCGCGCACGTCGCGTGCCAGCGAGCCCGAGCTCTCCATCACGTCCGGGAAGGCCTGCGGGCTGCCCACCAGCGCCTGCGAAACGGATTTGGCCAGGCGTTGCGACTGCATCAGCGACTGGCCGGTCGCGGCCAGTTGCTGCGCGGAACGGTCGGCCTGCTGCAGCACCCAGCCGGCGATGGCCGCCAGCACGATCACGCCGATGGCCAGCAGCATCAGCAGGCGCCGCTGGTGGCTGGCGGCCGTGGCCCGGCCCAGCAGGGGCAGCGAGATCAGGTCTTCGTCGGCGACCTCGCCCTCTGCGAACTGCGAGATCGCAGAAGGGTCACCCTGCACGCTGTTCATGGCGTCCGCCTGGTAGGAGTCACGCAGCGAGGACGCGTCGGACGTCAACGGATCCAGCCCGGCATCCGCTCCCGAAAGCCCTGGGTTGGCATCCGGCTCGGCGGGCTTGCGGTTGAACATTTTTGCAAATGGGTTCACGACGGACATGGTGCGGCCTTACAGAAAAACTCAAGCACTGATGCTGAGGAAAGCGGGGTGTTGGGACAGGGCTTGCAGGTTGAGCTCCTGCCATTGGACTCCCTGGGAATCCAGATACGTGGTGCCGTAGAACGGGGGCGCGTCTTCGGCGGGGGGCTCGGAGGAAACGAAGGCTTCCGTGCCGCGCAGGCCGGCCAGGCGATCGACCAGCAGCGCGGCGTTCACATCGAGCACCGCATTGAAAGCCAGCAGGCTGGCATCGGCCAGCGCCTGCTCGGTGCGGCTGGATGGCAAACCGAGCAGACCTGCCAGATCGACCACGCCGATCAGGGAGCCGCGCAAATTGGCCACACCGAGGAACCAGGCATGGGTATAGGGCACGGTCTGCACGCCCGCCCAGGGAAAGATCTCTCCCGACTGGCCCAGCGGCAGCAGGAAACGGCGCCCCGCCGACTCGACGGCCAGCCAGGACGAAACAGACACACCCTCGCCCCGCGCCGCCTGCAGGCGGGCTGCAAGGCGGGTCTGGAGCTCTCTCAGCGCTTCACGGTTGGCCATGGACGGTCCGGGCGCTTTTAGTTCAGTGCGTCGATCTTGGCTTGCAACTCGGCAGGATCCACCGGCTTGGTGATGTAGCCGCGAGCGCCCTGGCGCATGCCCCACACCCGGTCGGTCTCCTGGTTCTTGCTGGTGCACATGATGATCGGCACGTCGGCGAACTGCGGGTCGCGGGTGATGGCGCGCGTGAGCTGGAAGCCGTTCTGGCCCGGCATCACGACGTCCATTAGGATCAGGTCGGGTTTTTCTTCCGCGAGGCGGCGGAAGGCTTCTTCGGCATTTTCCGCGGTGCGGACCTGCATGCCCTTTTTTTGCAGCAAGTCGGTCAGAAACATCAACTCGGTCTTCGAGTCGTCAACGACCAGTACTTTCTGGATAGGCATTACATCGCTCCTTGTTGGGCATTACCGAACTGCTGAACCGCTTTCAGCAGCTGGTCTTTGGTAAATGGTTTGGTGAGATATTCCTGGCACCCCACCATGCGTCCACGCGCCTTGTCGAAAACGCCATCCTTGGAGGAGAGCATCACGACGGGCGTGTCGGCAAAGCGCGCGTTGCGCTTGATGATGGCGCAGGTCTGATAGCCGTCCAGCTTGGGCATCAGGATGTCGCAGAAGATCAGTTGGGGCTGGTAGTCGTTGACCTTGGCCAAGGCATCGAAGCCATCGTCGGCGAGCAGCACTTCGTGGCCACCCTGCTTGAGGAAGATTTCTGCGCTGCGGCGGATGGTATTGCTGTCATCCACGACGAGCACCTTGAAGGATGCGCCTGTTGTAGTCAATTTCGTCACCGCTCCTGAAGGGGGAATAACAACGCTGGCAGGAGCCGCGCCTCAGATCTGGACCATTTCGAAGTCTTCCTTGCGAGCGCCACACTCCGGACAGGTCCAATTCATGGGCACCTGATCCCACGGCGTATTGGGCGCTATTCCGTGCTCAGGAGAACCTGTTGCCTCGTCATATATCCAACCGCAAATCAAGCACATCCAGGTTTTAGGGTCCGTCACAGCTTAAATGGCCTTCACATAGAATGCAACGATTGTATCCAAGCATCTCAACGGGAAGGCAGTTTCCGTGCCAACCGTTACGCTGGTGCGGCGCCATGACCACAGATTCCCCCCTCCCCCCAGACCCCTCCCCATCCCCCGATGAAGCCGACGACGACGGCGCCACCCCCGCCTGCGTGATGGTGTTCAACGCCAACGACCCGAGCGGGGCCGGCGGGCTGACGGCGGACATCGCCACCATCGCCTCCGTGGGCGGCCACCCGATCGCGGTGGCCACGGGCGCCTACATCCGCGACACGGCCGAGATATTCGACCACTACGCCTTCGACGACGAGGCGGTGGCGGAGCAGGCCCGCACCGTGCTGGAAGACCTCACCGTGCAGGCCATCAAGGTGGGCTTCGCGGGCAGCCCCGAGAACCTGAGCGCCATCGCGTCCATCGCGTCCGACTACGACGACGTGCCCGTGATCGCCTACATGCCCAATCTGTCCTGGTGGCGGGACGATCTCATCGACCAGTACCTCGACGCCTTTCAGGAACTGCTGCTGCCGCAGGTCTCGCTGTTGGTCGGAAACCACAGCACCCTGTGGCGCTGGCTGCTGCCGGACTGGACCAGCGAGAAGAAGCCCTCCGCGCGCGACCTGGCCATGGCCGCCTCCGAACTGGGCGTGCCCTATGTCCTGGTGACCGGCATTCCCGCGCCCGAGCAGTTCGTGGAGAACGTGCTCGCCTCGCCGCAGACGGTGCTGGGCAGCGGCAAGTTCGAACTGTTCGAGGCCACCTTCGCCGGTGCCGGCGACACGCTCTCGGCCGCCCTGACGGCGCTGGTCGCCAGTGGCAACGACCTGGGCGAGGCCACCAGCGAGGCGCTCGCGTACCTGGACCGCTGCCTGGACGCCGGCTTTCGCCCGGGCATGGGCCACATCATCCCCGACCGCATGTTCTGGGCGCAGCCCGACGACGACGAGGATGACGAAGACGGCGAGCCCACCCCCGACCCCACCGCCATCGACGGCTTCGTGATGCCACCCCATGACACCCAGCACTGACCTCAATCTCTCCCTGTTCGAACGCGCCAAGGCGCTCATCCCCGGCGGCGTCAATTCGCCCGTGCGGGCCTTCAAGGCCGTGGGCGGCACGCCGCGCTTCGTGCAGCGTGCGCAAGGCGCCTACTTCTGGGACGCCAACGGCCAGCGCTTCATCGACTACATCGGCTCCTGGGGGCCGATGATCCTGGGCCACGGCCACCCGGCCGTGCTCGAGGCGGTGCAGAAGGCGGCGGTCGAGGGCTTCAGCTTCGGCGCCCCGACCGAGCGCGAGGTCGAACTGGCCGAGGCCATCATCGCGCACGTGCCCTCGATGGAGATGATCCGACTCGTCAGCTCGGGCACCGAGGCCGGCATGAGCGCCATCCGCCTGGCGCGCGGCGCCACGGGCCGCAGCAAGATCATCAAGTTCAACGGCTGCTACCACGGCCATGCCGATGCCCTGCTGGTGAAGGCCGGCTCGGGCCTGGCCACGTTCGGCCATGCCACGAGCGCGGGCGTGCCGCCCGAGGTGGTGCAGCACACCCTGGTGCTCGAATACAACGACATCGCGCAGCTGGAGGAGGCCTTCGCCCTGCATGGCCGGGATCTGGCCTGCCTGATGATCGAGCCGATCGCCGGCAACATGAACTTCGTGCGCGCCAGCGTGCCGTTCATGCAGCGCTGCCGCGAGCTGTGCACGCAGTACGGCGCGCTGCTGGTGTTCGATGAGGTCATGACCGGTTTCCGCGTGGCGCTGGGCAGCGCCCAAAGCCTGTACGCCCGCAGCATCCCCGGCTTCCGGCCCGACCTCACGGTGCTGGGCAAGGTGATCGGCGGCGGCATGCCCCTGGCGGCGTTCGGCGGGCCGCGCGCGATCATGGAGCACCTGGCCCCGCTCGGGCCCGTGTACCAGGCCGGCACGCTGTCGGGCAACCCCGTGGCGACAGCCTGCGGCCTGGCCACGCTGCGCGAGATCGCCCGGCCGGGCTTCTACGACGCCCTGGGCGCACGCACCCGCTCGCTGGTCGAAGGCCTGGCGCAGGCCGCGCAGGCGGAAGGCGTGCCGTTCAGCGCCGACAGCGAAGGCGGCATGTTCGGCTTCTTCCTGTTGCCCGAGCTGCCGCAGAACTACCCCACGGTGATGGCGACGGACGGCGCGCGCTTCAACACGCTGTTCCATGGTTTGCTGGACCGCGGCGTGTACATCGCCCCGGCACTGTACGAAGCCGGCTTCGTGAGCAGCGCGCACACCGCGCAGGACATCGACGAGACCGTGGCGATCGCGCGCGACGTGTTCCGCACGCTCGCCACCCGCTAGGGATCGAGCCGCCCGCGGGGCCGATCACCGCCCACCCGCGGCGCTTCGGGTGGTGCGGCGCCGCTTCGCGCGGCGGCCCTGCAAAGCAGGCGCGCGGCGCACAGTGTTCGCGAAGCCACGCATGTTGCGTGGCACTTTGACCGACGGTCCGTTCCGCCGGGATCGCGAGCACCCATGAGCCCCATTGACCTTCTTTCTTCCTTCAGTGCCTGGAACACCCACCGCAAGGCCCAGGTCCAGTCCGGAAATTCCCCGTCCTCCGCCTCGGGCACCGACAGCCAGACGCTGCAGAAAGCCATCGAGTCCCTGCTCAAGGGGTTCCTGGAAAAGCTGATCAAGGAATTGACCGGCCAGCAGGGGTCCGGTTCATCCGGCGGCTCCGGCGGCGGGTCGCCGTCCCCTTCGCCGGCGCCATCTGCGGCCCCGTCTGCATCGCCCTCGCCCGCCGCCGCGCCTTCTTCGGGACCGTCGCCGGCACCGCCCCCCGGCGCGGCCACGCCAACGCCAACGCCAACGCCAACGCCAACGCCGGCCCCGGCCCCGGCGCCGACGGCAGCGGTGCCCACGCCCACCCCCGACCCGTCCACGATCGCGAACGCGCCCAAGCCATCGCCGACGCCTGCGCCGCCGCCCCCCACGGAGGTGGGTTCGGGCGGCAAGGCACCGGCGACCGCGCCGTCGTCAGCCCCCACCGCAGCCCCATCCCCGTCAACGAATGCAGCCGTCACCAAGCCGCCGGCGAACATGAAGGTCGCCGAGCCCACGGGCGTGGAAGAGGTGAACAAGCCCATCATCGTGAAGGCGGGCACGACCTACGACGGGGAGGGCAAGCTGTTCAACGCCGGCGCCGGGCTGAACGGCGGCGGCACCGCGGAGACGCGACTGCCGATGTTCATCCTCGAGCCGGGCGCATCGATCAAGAACCTGCAGTTCAAGGGCGGGGACGGCATCCACCTGCTGGGCGATGCCAAGCTGGACAACGTGCACGGCCTGCAGACCGGGGACGATTTCGTCACCGTGGACGGCGCGGAGAACAAGGCGGTCGACGCCCAGCGCGCCGGCATCTCGGCGAAGGACCTTCCGAGCGGCCCGGCCCAGGTGGAGATCACGAACTCGTCGTTCCAGAACAGCCACGACAAGGCGATCCAGATCAACGGCGACGTGAACCTGAAGCTCCAGGGCATCTACGCCGACAACATCGGCCAGCTGGCGGTCACGCGCGGCGGCTACCCGATCACGGCGAACGTGGACATCTCCGATTCGACCTTGCAGAACCTCAAGGCCTTCACCTTCCGCTTCGACTCCAGGCACTCCACCGTCAACATCGCGAACACCGATGTGGATGGTGGCAAGACGCCGGTGAACGTGATGGCGGGTGACCCCAGCAAGGTGCAGGGCGCCGGCAGCGTGCGCCAGTCCGTGCAGACGGTCGGGTGACCTGACACGCCGCAACGGCGAAGGCCCTGCCAGCGCAGGAAGGCAGGGTCTGCCTTTCCCGCGCTGGCAGGGCCTTCGCGCTTGGAGGAGGTTCCTGCCGACCGGCTCAGTGGCGGAAGTGGCGCACCCCGCTGAACACCATGGCCACGCCGCGCTCGTTGGCGGCGTCGATCACTTCCTGATCGCGCATGCTGCCGCCGGGCTGGATGACGCAGGTCGCGCCCGCGTCCACCACCACGTCCAGGCCGTCGCGGAAGGGGAAGAACGCGTCGCTCGCCACCACCGTGCCGGCCAGCGACAGGTTGGCGTGCTGCGCCTTGATGCTGGCGATGCGGGCCGAGTCCAGGCGGCTCATCTGGCCGGCGCCCACGCCCATCGTCATGCCGCCCTTGCAGAACACGATGGCGTTGCTCTTGACGTACTTGGCGACCTTCCAGGCGAACAGCAGGTCTTCCATCTCTTCCAGCGTGGGCTGCTTTTTCGTGACGACCTTGATGTCGATCATCGACAGCTCATGGTTGTCGGCCGACTGCAGCAGCATGCCCGAGCCGATGCGCTTGGCGTCCACCGCATTGCGGCCGCGGTGCCAGGGCGTGTTGCTGCCCAGCGCGTATTGCGCCGCGTCCAGCGCTGGGGGCAGCGCGATCTTGAGCAGCCGCACGTTGGCCTTGGCCTTGAAGACCTCCAGCGCCTCGGCCGTGAAGTCGGGGGCCATCAGCACCTCCACGAACTGCTTGGCGATCTGCTGCGCCGCCACGCCGTCCACCGGGCGGTTGAAGGCGATGATGCCGCCGAACGCGCTGGTGGGATCGGTCTGGAACGCCTTGCCGTAGGCGCCCAGGGCGTCGAGCCCGACGGCCACGCCGCACGGGTTGGCGTGCTTGACGATCACGCAGGCCGGCACGTCGAAGCTCTTGACGCATTCCCAGGCGGCGTCGGCGTCGGCGATGTTGTTGTACGAGAGCTCCTTGCCCTGCAGCTGCACGCCGGTGACGATGGAGCCGGGCGCGGGGTACAGGTCGCGGTACAGCGCGGCCTGCTGGTGGCCGTTCTCGCCGTAGCGCAGGTCCTGCACCTTGGTGAAAATGCCGTTGCTCTGGCCGGGGAAGGCCGTGCGGGCGGGCACGTAGTCCTCGGCCAGCTTCTCGGCCTCGAACGTGACGGACGAGAGGTAGTCGCTGATGGCCGCGTCGTACTGCGCGATGCGGTTGAACGCGGCGACCGACAGGCCGAAGCGCAATGCATCCGACAGCTTGCCCGACGCCTTCAGCTCGCCCAGCACGCTCTCGTATTGGGAGGCGTCGGTCACCACGCCCACGTCCTTCCAGTTCTTGGCGGCGCTGCGCACCATGGCGGGTCCGCCGATGTCGATGTTCTCGATCGCGTCGGCCAGCGTGCAGCCGGCCTTGGCCACCGTGGCCTCGAAGGGATAGAGGTTGACCACCAGCAGGTCGATGGTGTCGATGCCGTGCGCGGCCAGCGCGGCCATGTGCTCGGGCAGCTCGCGGCGCGCCAGCAGGCCACCGTGCACCTTGGGGTGCAGCGTCTTCACGCGGCCGTCCAGCATCTCGGGGAACTGCGTGACCTCGGCCACTTCGGTCACGGGCAGGCCGGCCTTGGCCAGCAGCTGGGCGGTGCCGCCGGTGGACAGCAGCCGGATGCCCAGCGCGTGCAGGGCCTGGGCGAATTCAACGATGCCGGTCTTGTCGGAGACGGAGAGAAGTGCGTTCATGGCAGGGGGTGGGGTTTGATTGAAATCGGGCTTCAGCGCAATATCCACTAGGGCATTACGCTATTGAATTTATAGCAACTGAATTACAGCAGCTTGTGCTCCACCAGCTTCTTGCGCAAGGTGTTGCGGTTCAGTCCCAGCCATTCGGCCGCGCGGGACTGGTTGTTGTCGGCGTGGCTCATGACCACTTCCAGCAGGGGCTTTTCAACCACGCGCACCAGCATGTCGTACATGCCGTCCGGCGTCTCGCCCCCTAGGTCGCGAAAGTAGCCCTGCAGGCTCTCCCGCACGCACTCTTCGATGTGTTTCTTGCTCATGCCGCCAGGTCTTCCTGTTTTTCGCTGGGGTCTGCGTCCTCGGTGTGCGCGGGGGGCAGCCGGTCCATCCGTTGCCCGATCGCATCCAGATATTGGGCCACCGCGTGCCATTGTTCGGAGCAGTCCTCGATGGTGTTGATGTGTTGCCTGAACGCCTCGCCGCCGGGCAAGGCCCGCACGTACCAGGCGATGTGCTTGCGCGCGCTGCGCATGCCGGTGAACTCGCCGTAGAGGCGATAGTGGTCCTGCAGGTGGTCCAGCAGCAGGCGCCGCACCTCGGCCACCAGCGGCGGCGCCAGGTGCTCGCCCGTGGCGAGGTAGTGGCCGATCTCTCGGAAGATCCACGGCCGGCCCTGCGCCGCGCGCCCGATCATGATCGCGTCGGCGCCCGTGGCGGCCAGCACCTCGCGCGCCTTCTCGGGCGAGGTGATGTCGCCGTTGGCCACCACCGGCACGCGCACCGCGGCCTTCACGGCGGCGATGGTGTCGTACTCGGCCTGGCCACGATAGCCCTGCTCTCGCGTGCGGCCGTGCACCGTCAGCATCTGGATGCCCACGCCCTCGAACGCCCGGGCCAGGGCCACGGCGTTCTTGTGCTCCTGGCTCCAGCCGGTGCGCATCTTGAGCGTGACGGGCACGTTGCGCGGGGCGCAGGCCCCGACGACGGCCTCGGCAATCTCCAGGGCCAGGGCCTCGTTCTGCATCAGGGCGGAGCCCGCCCATTTGTTGCAGACCTTCTTGGCCGGGCAGCCCATGTTGATGTCGATGATCTCGGCGCCCCGGTCCACGTTGTAGAGCGCGGCCTCGGCCATCATCTGCGCGTCGGTGCCGGCGATCTGCACGGCGATGGGGCCGGGCTCGCCCTCGTGGTTGGCCCGGCGCGAGGTCTTGAGGCTGTCCCACAGGTCCTTGCGCGACGTGACCATCTCGCTCACCGCGTAGCCCGCCCCCAGCGCCTTGCACAGCTGGCGGAACGGCCGGTCCGTGACGCCCGCCATCGGGGCGACGAACAGGCGGTTCGCCAAAAGAATGTGGCCGATGTGCATGGGAGGGGGGAGGCAGCGCGTGCTGAAAAAGGAGGCAGGATTGTAGCTGCTCAAAATTTCAGCAAATGAAAAGTGCGTCCGGCGCGGCCACGGCCCCCCATCGGCGGCCCGCCGCACCGTTGTTCAGCGCGCCCCGCGGCGCTCGCGGGCCATGTGCTGCAGGTAGCTCACCAGATCGTCCAGATCGCTGTCGCTGAGCCGGTCCGGCGCGAAGCCGGGCATCGACTGCCCGGGCCACTGGCGCACGCTGGCCGGGTTGCGCACCAGCTGGCGCAGCGCCTGCGGCTGGAAGTACTCCACGGGGCTCATCGGCAGGTTCAGGTCGGGCCCCAGGCGCGCTTCGCCGCCGCCGTTCATGGCGTGGCAGACGAAGCACTGCGCCACGAAGATCGCCTGGCCGCGCCGGCGCGCATCGCCCGCGGGCACCTCGGGCGCGACGCCGATCCGGGGCCAGCGCTTTTCCGGTGCCTCGCGCACGTGCAGCCGGGCCACGGCATAGGGCCACTGCTCGCTGAGCACGCCGTCGGCCACCGGCCAGACGATGTAGAACGGCCCGGGGCCCGACGCCTTGCCCGGCAGCACAGGCCAGGGCGCACCGGCCGGCTCGACCGCCAGCCAGGCCTGGCCCCGGCCCGGGCGCAGCACCAGCGCGCCGGGCAACTGGGCGACGAAGCCATCGAGCGCCACCGCCTCCAGCACGTCGCCCGCGCCCAGGCCCAGGCCGTTCAGCACGGCGGCCAGGGGCACGGCGCGGTAGCGCATGGGCCGGTGGTAGGCCACGTCCGCCGGCACGTCGATGTCGCGCGCCTCGGGGTGACGCAGCAGCGTTTCGGTCTCGACCTGCCGGGCACCGCCCGGCCCCTCCAGGTGCAGGACAGCGGCCTGCGCCGCACCGGCCAGCCAGCACGCCAGGCCGAGCGCGCCCACGGCCAGGGCCCGGCGCACGGCCGGGACGGAAACATCGAACCATTGCATGGTGGGGAACCTCCTCTTGTATGGGTGTGCGGCGGCGGCCCACCGGTGGGCCGCACCGGGGCGGGATCGTAGCGGAGCCCAAGCGCCTGTCCGACAGCGAAGGCGCGCCGGCGTCCCCTAAACTGCGCCCCACTTATGGAAATCTGGATGAACCACCTCATGGACCTGCTGGCGCTGCCCCAGTACGGCCTCAGCACGGTGTTCATGGTGTCGTTCATCTCCGCCACGCTGCTGCCGCTGGGCTCCGAGCCCGCGGTGTTCGGCCTCATCAAGCTCAACCCGGAACTCTTCTGGCCCGCCGTGCTGGTGGCCACCGCGGGCAACACGCTGGGCGGCGCCCTCAGTTGGTGGATGGGCCTGGGCGCGCACAAGGCCGTGGACCGCGCCCGGGGCGAGCATTCCAACCCCCGCGCCCTCGCCTGGCTGCAGCGCTTCGGCCCCAAGGCCTGCCTGCTGAGCTGGCTGCCCGTCGTGGGCGACCCGCTGTGCGCGGTGGCCGGTTGGCTCAAGCTGCCCTTCTGGCCCTGCGTGGCCTACATGGCGGTGGGCAAGTTCGGGCGCTACCTGGCCATGACGGCCGGGCTGCTGTACCTCTGGCCCGAGGCCGGGCGCTGAATTCCATTTGCTATTAATCCAATAGCGCAACGCCCTAGTGGAATATGCGCTGACGGCCTTTTTGACCCCAAGTCCTTTGAACACCCTGCACCGCAGTCTCCCCTGCGCCCGGCATGCGCCAGCACCGCGGTCCGTCCATGCGGGCAGGCAGGCCTTCTCGCCCGCCGTCCCTTGAGGCACCCGCCGGTGGGGATGGAGGCACCCGCCGGTGAGGCCCCTGAAAGTCCCCTACCCCGGCCTGACCGGCCCCGGCTCGAAGTGGAGGATGGCCGAGGTGCCCACCGAGACCGACGACTCCAGCACCAGCCGCCAGCCGAACCGCTCGCAGATGCGCTGGGTCAGGAACAGGCCCATGCCTGCGCCCCCGGCGCGCTTGCGCGATTGCTTCAACGACTCGGTGAATCGGTGGGCGGACTGCGCCGTGTCGAAGCCGCACCCGGTGTCGCGGATGCACAGCGTGGCGCCGGTGATCGAGACATGGATCTCGCCCTCGTGCGTGTGCTCGGCGGCGTTGCGCAACAGGTTGCCCGCTGCGATGCGCACCATGGATTCGGGCGCCATCAAGGTGGTGGGCTCCAGCGCATCGAGCACATAGCGCACGGGCTTTCCGGACAGCAGATAGGCGTGGTCGCGCACCAGGTCGGGAACCAGCGCGTGCAGTAACGTGACCTGCCGGCGCTCTTCGGGGCTGGGCTCGCGCGACAGGTACAGCAGCGCCTCCATGATCTGGGTCAGGTTCTCCACCGCCTCGTCGATGCGGTGCAGGGGCCGCTGGGCGCGTTCGGGCAAGGCCTGCTGGTGCAGCACATCGGCCGCCCCGGAGATGATGGCCAGCGGCGTGCGGAATTCATGGCTCGCCTGGTCGAGCAGGCTGCGCTCGCGCTCCACCGCCAGTTCCACCCGTTCGAGGTGCGCATTGGCCTCTTGCGCAATCACGTTGAGTTCGCTCTTGCGGTAGCGCACGGGCAGGCGCTGCGAGGGTTTCAGCGGATCGAGCTCGCGCATGCGCCGCGCCAGGTCCTGCACGGGCCGGGTCAGGCTCAGTTGAAGCCACCAGATCACCGCACCGATCATCAGGAGGTTGAACAGCATGAACAGCACGCTGAGCTGGACGCTGCGGTTCTGCTCGTCCTCCAGTTCGGTCAGATCGATGGACATGATCAGCCGGCCCTGCGGCACGGCCGTGACCATGACCGTGTAGCTGCGGGCGCGGTCCGCCGCATCGCCTGCGCTGGCGAATGGCGCCTTGCGGGGCGTGAGAATCGAAACCGCGACCGCGAACGTCGAAGGATCGGCGATCTGTTCGATCTGGCCTTCGGTGTAGTACCCCGGGGCCAGCGCGGCGAAGAACGCCGGCATGCCGGGCGCTGCCGTGGCGCCGCTTGGCAGCAGCCAGCCCTTGACCGTGCCCTGGGTCGGCAGCGTGTCGCTCAGATCGGGCCGGGACGACTGCAGGACGCTGCGCGTGCCCGACTCCAGCAGGTGGTGCCAGATGGGGTGCTCGACCAGGCCCTGGCTCAGCTTGCCCTGCACCAGCAGCGCCAGGGCGAGCATGGCGCCGAACATCAGCAAGGTGGCGTTGATCAGCCACTGCAGGCTCTGCACGCGCCATGGCCACTTCACGCCGAAGCCCCGCCCAGCCGGTAGCCGGCCCCGGTGACGGTGTGCAGCAGCCGGGCTTCGCCGGGCTGGTCGATCTCTCGCCGCAGCAGGTGCATCCTGGATCGCAGCAGGTCTGCGTCGGGAACGTCCTGGCCCCAGATCAGGCGCTCCAGCCGGTCGCGGCGCACGGTGCCCGGCGATTCGCGCATCAGCAGCTCCAGGATGTTTCGGGACGTGCCCGACAGCGCGACGGTGCGCGTGCCCCGCGTCACTTCCAGCGTGTCCAGGTGGTAGGCCAGATCGCCCACGCGCAAGGTGCGCCCGGCCGCCGCCCGGGCCTGGGCACGGCTGACCATCACCCGCAGGCGGATCTCGAGCTCGGGCAGGGCCACCGGCTTGACCAAGTAGTCGTCCGCCCCGTTCTCGAAGCCCAGCAGCTTGCCTTCCAGCTGGTCCTTGGCGGTGAGCATGATGATGGGGGTCAAGCAGGCATGCTCCTGCCGCAGCTTGCACAGAACGCTCATGCCGTCCATCCGGGGCAGCATCCAATCCAGGACGATCGCGTCGTACCGGTGGCGGATGGCCAGATCCAGGCCCGAGTTGCCATCGGGCGCCGCATCCGGCACGTGCCCGCAGGCCTCCAGGTAGTCGAAGATGTTCGCGGCCAGCGCGCGGTTGTCCTCGATGATGAGGACTTGCAGGGGGACGGGATGGGCGAGGCTGGCGTTCACTGGACAGGCAGTTTCACAGCAAGGGGATGGAAGGCCTCGACGGTCAGTCACGCCGGCAGAAGCCACTGCACCGACACCAGGGCGCCGGCGGCGATGCCGAAGACCGCACCCAGCAAAGCCAGGTTGATGCCCCACTTGAGGGCATTGTAGAGAGGGCGATTGCGCTCGCGCAGCTGCTTTCCGCGGGCGCGCACGGGGGCGAGCGCGGCGAACAAGGCACTGGCGAGGCCGCGCCGGTCGCGGGCATCGTTGGGCGTCTGGACCGCGCGGGCCAGCAGCGAATACGCCGCATTGAAAACGCGCCCGGGCAGCGCCATCGGCCTGCGCACGTCGCACATCAGGATGAGCCTCGGCGCGTCGGTGTCGTTGGTCACGAAGTGCAGGTAGGTCTCATCGAACACGAAGGCCTCGCCATCGCGCCAGGCCCGCTCGATGCCATCGACGTTGATGAAACACTGCGCCGCATTGGGCGTTGCGAGCCCCAGGTGGTATCGCAGCGAGCAGCCCAGCGGATCGGCGTGGGGCGTGAGCCCCGAGCGCGGGGGCAGCACGGCGAACATGGCCGCCCGGATGTCGGGAAACCGCGAGAGGATCTCCAGGGTTCGGGGGCAGCTGGCGATCGCCGATGGGTAGGTGTAGCCATACCAATGCAGGTAATAGCGGCTCCAGCCGTATTTGTAGAAGGTGCGAAAGCCCACGTCGAACGAGGCGGGCGAGCCCTGGCGCCGCGCCTCGTCGAACCCCCCGTGCGCCTGCATGGCCAGGGCTTCATCGCGCAGGGTTTCCCAGTGCTGCGCCAGCTGCGCAAGCGGGGCGCAGCGATCGACCGGCACGAACGGGCCACGGGCCCAGCGCCGGGTGAAGAGATACAGCACGGCATTGGGCAGCGCGAACACCGGCCAGCTCTTGCGCCAATACTGCTGCACGCTGGCGTACCGCGCCCGGCCCCGGAACCGGTACACATAGGCCATGGCCACCAGCCAGGCCCCGGCAAGGCCCGCCAGCACGGCGGCGATCACAGCGCCGCTCCGGTGGCGCCATCGGCGCTGGCCGCCGCCCCTGTCAGCGGCAGCGGGTCCGGTGCCTGCTCGCCACGGCCCGCCGTGCGCGGGCTGCCGTGGCCGTACACGGACATGTAGGCCTTGGCCAGCAGCCAGCTCCCGGCCGGGGAGGCCGGCCTGATCGCATTCGCGGCGCCGCCCACGGTCGCGCCCGTCCCCACGGAAGGCACCGATGCCTGTCGTTCCGGACCGCCGCGCATCAGAAGCTCCTGGACAGGCCGAACATCACCGACCCTTCGCCGTTCGTGCCGGCCTTCAGGAGCGGGCTGTTCGTGATCTTCTTGGGCAGCACCTTGTATTGCAGCGCCGTCATGAACTGCCAGTGCTGGCCGATCGGGTGCACGTAGGTCAGGCCCAGCTTGGGGATCGTCGCCGCACCGGGCTTGTAATCGACCACGCCCCGCGCCACTTCTTCGTTCAAGGTGCCGTAGTAGTAGTTGGCCATGTCCTTGGACAGATGGCTCACGCTGATGCTGGGGGTGAGGCGCCCCCGGCCGAGCTGGAAGCCGTGGCCGTACCTGGCACTCAGCTCGAACCCTTCGCTCGCGCCCGTGACGTCGGCCTTGGCGGTCAGCTCGAATTCGCCGGCCGCGCCGCGCCAGGACGCGGCCACGCCCAGGTCCAGGCCGTTATCCCGGTCCTCCAGCAGGCTGCGGTTGATGCCGTTGCGCGCCAGTTCCTGCACGCCGAAGTCCTTGGCCGAGATGCCGTCGGTGCGCAGCGAGGCGATGGCATCCAGGCTGAAGCCCTTGCTGTGCATCAGATGCGCGCCGGCGGTCAGCCCGCGAAAGTAAAACCGCTCGCCTTCATAGCGGATCAGCGGCAGCGCGGTGGTCTTGGTGCCTTCGCCGGCATAGGGGCTGTCCTTGACCATGAGCCCCAGGCCCAGGCCCCAGCGCGGGGACGAGGGCGACTCGGATTGCGATGCGGTCTGCGCCGTGGCAAGCATGGGCAGGGTGAGGAGGCAGGCCAGGACGGAGCAAGAGGTGTTCATAAGCGCCAGAAGTGCTGAAGGGTTCCAAAGATGCGCCGCGCACCGGGAACGAGAGGCCGGTACCGACCGGAATCGTTCGCCCGGGTGGGCAGCCATCGCAGCGTACGGACGGCATGTCGCAAGAATGTCGCGGCACTGCGCGGTGCCACGCGCATGCGGGCCCGGCCACGGCGGCCGGGCGCACTTCGGCGCTCAAGGGAAGGATGGACGATGCGGCCCAGCGGCTCCGGTGCGCAGTGCCCGCGAAGAACGGTCAGCGGTCAGCGGCCAAGGCACCGCACTTTGTCCGGGCCGGGATGGACCTGCGGGAAGCAGGCATCGGCGCGAAGCCCGCGCCAGTCACCCCTGGCTTTGCGGCGATGGAGGAGAGCCGGTCGCCGGGACCGCTTGCGGCTCGGATTCAGAGGGTTCGGTCAGCGCTTCGGGCGATGCCTCCAGCGGCTCGACACCGTCGCGCAGCACCCCGTTGATCTCCGCGCCGAAGATCAACGTGGTGGCGCTGATGTACAGGAACACCAGCGTGGCCACCACGCCCGCGAAACTGCCGTACACCAACGCGAGCTTGCCGGCGCTGCGCAGCGTGTACGACAGGGTGGCGGCCGCCCCCACCCACATCGCCGCGCCCACGATGGCGCCCGGCACCACGGTGCGCAGCCGCTGCCGCAGATCCGGCAGCCAGCCGTAGAGCAGCGCGTACAGCACCGTCAGCACCAGAAACGCCGAGCCGTAGCGCACGCTGTTGCGCAGCCAGGGCGTCTCCTGGCCCACGCCCACGTTGCGCTCCAGCAGTTGCCACACGTAAGGCATGACGATCACCGAGCTGAACGCCGCGAAGATGCCGCCGCCCACCACCACCGTGAACACCGTCACCTTGATGCGCGCCTTCCAGAACGGCAGGCCGCGCTCGATGCCGTACGAGCGGTTGAGCGCCGTGCGCACCGCCTGCATGCCCGACGACGCCGTCCACAGCGTGACCAGAAAGCCGATCGCCAGCAGCGCCTGGTTGCGCTGCGCCAACACCTGCTGGATCACCGGCTGCATCGCGTCGCGCACCACCGGCGGCGCGTATTCCAGCACGCGCTGGGCCAGGGCCGCCGCGTCCCCCGGCTCGCCCACATAGGCCGCCGTGGCCGACAACAGGATCAGCAGCGGGAACATCGCCAGCACCGACGAGAACGCCATGCTCCCGGCCTGGTTGGCGCTCTGGTGGAGGATGTAGTTGCGGACCGCCAGGGCCATGACGGGCAGCCCCGGCACGGACCAGGCGATTTGCCGCACGCGGTGCAGGATGGTCTTCGGTGCCATGCGTTTGTCCAACTCTGCATCCTTCTTCGTTCCGCCGATCGACCGGCGCTTGTGTGAAACCAACCCATCGACACGCGAAGCGCCAGCGAGGCCCAGCGGGCTTGGTGCCGCACCCGCTGACTGTCGCCCAAGCCACGCAGACCCTCTGTAGGACTCGAAGAACATCCGAAGCCGCCCAAGGGGGACCGCCGCACCACGATGCCAGCGCCGCTGGCTGCAGCGCGCAAGCCCTTGGAAAGCCTGCACAGGTTACAGATGCATCCAGTGGTGACCGATCCAATATTCCGAACAGCGGAAAGATAGACTGCGCGCGGTCGTTCGCGGAGAAGTCCGGACGACCGGGTTCATTTCAATCATTACAACGGAGGAATTTCATGAAACGATTTCTGTGGGGCCTGGGGATGGCCCTGGCGCTGATCGCCCCCGGGGCGCAGGCGCATGGGAGCGCAGTAGCAGAAGCATTAGAAGCAGACGGCCGCTGGACCCGGCTGGTCACCACGGGCGAGGGGCCGTCCGTGCGTTCGACGCCCGCCGTGGCGCCGGTCCTCGGGTCCATCTACCTGTTCGGCGGGGTCAAGGACGATTTCGCCAGTGGCGAGAACACGTTCTACGACGACCTGTACCGCTTTGACCCCCGCCTGGCACGGTGGACGCCGCTGTCGCCCTCCGGCGCCAAGCCGCCGGCCCGGGCCTTCGCCGCGAGTGCCGCCGTGCCGGCGCGGCACTGGATGCTGGTGTTCGGCGGCGCCAACTACAGCGCCGACCTCTCTTCGCTCACGTTCTTCGACGACCTGTGGGCCTACAGCGCCCTGGTGAACCGCTGGACGCAGTTGCAACCCGGCAATCCGGGGCCTTCGGCCCGATCGCGCCCTGCCATGTGGGTGGATGGCGAAAAGGTCTATGTGTTCGGCGGCATCCAGACCGACTTCCACACCCTGAACGACCTGTGGGCCTTCGACCTGCGCACCAACCTGTGGACCCAGATCATCGCCAATGGCGACGCGAACTCGCCGACCTCGCGCCATGAGGCCGCGGCGGCCGGGCGCGCATGGGACGGGCAATTGACGCTGTACGGCGGGCAATTCAGCGACAGCGACGGCTTCGTCTCGTTGAACGACACCTGGCGCTTCGACCTCGCCACCCACCAGTGGCAGAACATCACACCCGCCGAAGCCGACAACGTCGATGCTCCCCGCCACCAGGGATCGACCGTGCAGATCGGCCACGCGCTGCTGATGGCCGGGGGCGACCTGCCGGGGGGCAGTTCCGGCTGCGGCGCCGCGTTCCCGCAGAACGCCACGTCCGAACTGTGGCGCTTCAACCTGCACGACCGCACATGGCGCCTGCTGGCCCCGGGTGGCGACGCTTTCCCGGCGATCAAACGCACCAACGCGGCCGCGGTGGGCGGGGTGATGTACGTGTTCTCGGGCTTTGGGTTCTCGTGCCAGAACGATGAGGGCGGGCAGGTGTGGAATCCTGACGTCTACGCCTTCCGGCCCCGCTGACCGGGGGCGCCCGGGGGCTGCGTCAGGCAGCCTTCGGGCGCTGGTCTGGGCGCTCAGGCATGCACAGGATTCGATGGGTAGTCGTCTTGCTCTGACGCTTGATGCCACCGGCCGGCCCTGGAAATCCAACGGATGAAGGTGAACACCGACGAACAGTCAGGCGCTGCAATCGACCCAGAAGGTGCATTGGTCGAGTCAACTGGGAGGTCGCCCATGCAGCGCTTTCGGACGGTCAGGGTCCTCCCCACACGACCGCTGTCCGGCCATCAGCGGCTGCCCAGTGCATCCGCTCCAAGCGGTCATTGAAGCATCCCCATGCTTTCCATCAAAGCGTTTCGAGTGCCAGCGCGATGCCCTGACCGCCACCGATGCACAAGGTCACGATGCCCCGCCGCAAGCCGTCGCGTCGCATCGAATGCAGCAAGCGCGTGGTCAGCACCGCGCCGGTTGCACCGATGGCATGGCCGTGGGCAATGGCGCCACCCTCGACGTTGACGATGTCTTCCGGCAAGTCCAGCTCACGAAGGCAGGCCAGCGTGATCGCTGCGAACGCCTCGTTGATCTCGATGCGCTGGATGTCCGTGTGCTTCCAGTGGGCGCGCTCCAGGGCCCGTTGGACCGCAGGCACCGGCCCGATGCCGAACATGCCCGGCTCAACCGCCGCAATGCCATACGAGACCAGGCGCGCCCAGGGCTGGAGCCCCTGCTTCTCCGCAAAACGCCGCTCGGCAACGATCATCGCTGCTGCGCCGCTGTTGAGCCCAGGCGCGTTGCCGGCAGTGAGCGTTCCGTCCTTTCGAAACGCCGGCTTGAGCCTGGCCAGTGCTTCGACCGTGGTGTCGGGCCGATGGGCTTCGTCTCTGGAGAAACTCACCGACCCCTTGCGGCCGGAAAGTTCGATCGCGACGATCTCTTGCTCGAACTTGCCGGCCGCCTGAGCCGCACTGAACCGTTGCTGTGAACGCGCGGCCCAGCGATCCTGGTCCTCGCGCGTGACGCCGTACCGAGCGACGAGATCCTCGGTATGCCAGCCGGAGTGTTGACCGCTGAAGGCATCATGCAGACCGTCTCGGAGCATGCTGTCCAGCATCTGGGCATCCCCCATGCGCTGTCCCCAGCGCGCGCCGGGCACCAGATAGGGTGCCTGGTCCATGTTCTCCATGCCGCCGGCAACCGCAGCCGCGGCATATCCCGCCGCAATCTCGAGTGCCGCTGTTGCGATCGCTTGGGCACCCGATCCGCACACACGATTCACCGTCAGGGCGGGCACCTGCACAGGCAGTCCGCCGCCGATGGCAGCCTGGCGTGCCGGGTTCATCCGAGCGCCGGCCTGGATCACGTGTCCCATCACCACGGTGTCGACAGCCTCGACGGCCAGACCTGAGCGCAGAAGGGTCTCGCGAACCACGGCAGCACCCAGTGCGGACGCCGGCATTTCCTTCAGTGCGCCGCCAAAACTTCCGATGGGTGTTCGGACCGGCGAGCAGAGAACGATGTCAGGGTTGGGCATGAGAGCACCTCAGGTCGTTACAGGGAAGTCGAAAGATCACGCTCTGAACTCACAGCGCGTTGTTCAGCACCGTGGCAGCCACGTCCGGCCGCTCAAGAACAATGAAGTGGCCGGCGCCAGGCACCTGGACAAACTCGGCGGCGGGAAGAAGCTGCTTGTTTGCTCGTCGGTCCGAGGGTCTGGACCAATCCTTCTCTCCGTAGATGAGGTGGATGGGGGCCTTGACGTCGGAGTAACGGGCGCGGGCCGCGATGAGGCTGGGCAGGTTGCCGTAGACCGCACGTGCGACGACCGGATAGCCGGGTCGACGCCCGACCTTCAACAGTTCATCAAGGTAGTCGTCGCGCAGCGCGGCCGTGTCGCCGAGACCCCCATGGAGCACGGCACGCACGATCGGCTTGGGTTGGACTCCGGCGACGGTCGGGCCGACCACGGGCGCCAGCGCGCCGGTCACCACAAACCGGGCGAGCAGGCTGGACCGCGCAATGCCGCCCTCAAAGTCATAGGCATTGATCGCTACGACACGCCGCACCCGCTCGGGAAGATCGGCCGCGGTGGTGAGGGCGAGAGTCGCGCCCATCGACTCGCCGAGCAGCGTCACGTCGCGCAGGTCGAGTCGGGTGATGAGGCTCTTGACCGCCTCGCGCATCGCGGGCTCTTCATAGGAAGCGCCCGGCACGATCTCCGAGTAGCCCATCCCAGGGAGATCGAGGGCATACACCGTGTACCGCTCCCGGACCAGCGGGATGAGGTGGCGGAAGTGCTCGGCCTGCGTGCGTACGGTGTGCAGCAAAACCAGGGCTGGCCCCTTTCCGCCGGAGAGATAGCGCAATCGCCCGAGGCCTCCCTTCTTTGGGCTGAGCGGATCGAGAAAGTGTTCCTCGGTCCCGGGAATATTGATGGCAGAAAGTGAATCGTCACTGGCCAGAGACATAGTGGGGTTCCTTGAATGTGCGGGGAAGGCTCAACGCAAGGGCTGGTAGCGCGCAGCCGCTTCGTTGCTCGACAGGTGGGGCGCCATGGCCTTGCGCGCGCCTTCGTAGGTATCCCAGAGGGCGCCGTCGTGCAGCGCAGGAAGCGTCACCGACTCACCGCGCTCGAACCCCCGCAACGCAGCATCCACCAGGTCTTCGGCACGCATCACGATCTGCGCCGGCAAGTGCTCCACAGGAAGGCCGCCACGTGCCCAGAAATCGGTGGCCGTGGCACCCGGCAGCACAGCTTGCACCCGCACGCCCTTGCCGGCCAGCTCGTGCTGCAGCGATTGGCTGAAGGCCAACACGAAAGCCTTGCTGCCGCCATACACGCCATTCAAGGTTTCTGGCGAGATGGCCGCGACGGAGGCGATGTTGATCAACGCACCGTTACCGCGTGCCACGAAGCCGGGCACCGCCGCGTAACTCAGCCGGGTGAGCGCGGTGACGTTGAGGTCGATCATGCGCTCCATCTGTTCCACGTCGCTCTCCACAAGCGGCGTATGCGTGCCGATGCCGGCGTTGTTGACCAGCAGAGTGATGCTGGCATCCTGCTTGAGCTTGTTTTCCACGCTGCGCAACTCCATTGCATTGTTCAGATCGGCGGGAAAAACCTCCACCGCGCGGCCGTGGCGGCTGCTGATGTCCTTGGCCAATGGGTTCAAGCGCTCCCGATTCCGGGCGACGAGGATGAGGTCGTAGCCGCGCTGCGCCAGGCGGTCGGCGTAGAGGGCTCCGATGCCGGAGGAGGCTCCGGTGATTAGGGCTGTGCCAGGGTTCGTCTGTGTCATGGTGGTATTGCGGTTGCGGTTGCGGTTGAGATGGAACGTATGTTGCTTCGTTTATCGAATGGCTCAAATGACGCATATAGTCACGTTTTATGCCATTGACCATTGAAGGTGAAAAATGCACAGAATCGGCTACGTTCTGCCCGCCGGCTTTCAAGTGATGGCTCTGGCCACACAGGCGGTGTTCGAGTTCGCCAACGTTGTGGCGGGCGAACCCTTCTACGAGGTGGCTTGTCACTCGATGCCCGGCGGCAGCGTGAAGGCATCGCTGGGCATGGCCCTGCAGACGCATCCCTTCACCGCACGCAGCACGGCCGATACCTGGATGGTGGTCGGCGTGCTCGACCCGTTGGTCACGCCCTCGCAGTCCGACCTGCTGCATGCGCTGCGAAAGTGCAGCGCTCGTGCGCGCCGGACCGTGGGCCTGTGCACCGGAGCCTTCGTGCTGGCCGAGGCCGGCTTGCTGGCAGGGCGACGCGCCACGACACACTGGGCTTATGCAGACGCACTGCAGCAGCGCCATCCCGATATTCAGGTCGAACCGGACCGCATCTTCATTGCCGATGACCCGATCTGGACATCGGCCGGCATGACGGCGGAACTGGATCTGGCGCTCGGCCTCGTCGAGAAGGACCTGGGCGACGACGTGGCGCGATCAGTGGCGCACCGGCTGGTCATGCACCAGCGCCGCTCGGGCGGCCAGTCGCAGCATTCGGAGATCCTGAACCTCACACCGCGCTCGGACCGTATCGCGCGGGCGCTGGAGCATGCCCGCAGCCACTTGGCGCAGCCGCTGAGCGTGGAAGAACTCGCTGCGGCCGCAAACCTCAGCCCACGCCAGTTCAGCCGTGTCTTCACGGCCGAGACCGGCCAGTCGCCAGCCAGGGCGGTAGAGCGCCTGCGCGTGGAGGCCGCGCGCTTGATGATCGAGCGCAGCCGCCATCCGCTGGAGGTGGTTGCACGCGAGACGGGTTTTCGCGATCGGCGCCATCTTCGCGAGGCGTTCATGCGGGGATTCGGCAAACCGCCTCAGTCACTCCGGCGTGACGCCCGCCTAGCGTCCTGAAGCTTGTCGAGAGGACCTTGATAGTCTTGGGATGGGTCCATCTTGGACCGTTCGACACACGAGACGGGCCAGTCCATCAAAAGTGCTGGCGTTGCCATTCGCGCCAATCAGTCTAAAGCCGCCGTTCAGTCGAAAAGCATGGATCTGGCCGAGAGGCGCCGATTGAGAGAACCTGCCTCGCGGGCTTCAGATCAACGGGCCCGCCGAGCTGCATGGCTGGGATATGCGCAATGCATCTGCGGCCAGGCTCCATCCCAAAATCGCCGCTTCGCCGCTTTTGAGATCAAGGTATCGAGAGAGTGCAGGCCAGGGCCATCTCTTGGTCCTCAATAGACCGCACACCGCCAGACCAGCGTGCATTTTTTTAGGGTTTGCCGACGCCCGTGAACGTGGGCGAACCCTGAAAAAAGCGCTTCCTGTTTAGACGTTGAACAAGAAGTTCATCACGTCGCCATCCTTGACGACGTATTCCTTGCCTTCCGCGCGCATCTTGCCCGCGTCCTTGGCGCCCTGCTCGCCCTTGAAGGCGATGAAGTCCTCGAAGGCGATCGTTTGGGCACGGATGAAGCCGCGCTCGAAGTCGCCGTGGATCACGCCCGCGGCCTGCGGGGCGGTGTCGCCCACGTGGATGGTCCAGGCACGCACTTCCTTCACGCCGGCCGTGAAGTAGGTCTGCAGGCCCAGCAGGTTGAAGCCGGCGCGGATCAGGCGGTTCAGGCCGGGCTCGGCCTGGCCCATCTCGGCCAGGAACATGTCGCGGTCCTCGTCGCTCATCTCGGACATTTCCGCTTCCATCTTGGCGCAGATGGCCACGACGGGTGCGTTCTGCGCGGCGGCGTATTCCTTGAGGCGCTCCAGCAGCGGGTTGTTCTCGAAGCCGTCTTCGCTCACGTTGCCCACGAACATGGCGGGCTTGGCGGTGATGAGGCAGAAGGGCTTGAGCAGCGGGGCGTCTTCCTTGCTCAAGGGCACGGTGCGCGCGGGCTTGCCCTGGTCGAGCGCGGCCTGGATGGGCGTGAGCAGGGACACCAGCTTGGCGGCTTCCTTGTCGTTGCCCGACTTGGCGGCCTTGCTGTAGCGGTTGAGCGCCTTTTCCACCGTGGCGAGGTCGGCCAGGCACAGTTCGGTCTGGATGACCTCGATGTCGGAGATCGGGTCCACGCGGCCGGCCACGTGGATGACGTTGTCGTCCTCGAAGCAGCGCACCACGTTCACGATGGCGTCGGTCTCGCGGATGTGCGCGAGGAACTGGTTGCCCAGGCCTTCGCCCTGGCTGGCGCCGGCCACGAGGCCCGCGATGTCTACGAACTCGACGATGGCTGGCACGATGCGCTCGGGCGTGATGATGCCGGCGAGTTGCTGCAGGCGGGGATCGGGCACTTCCACCACGCCCGTGTTGGGCTCGATGGTGCAGAACGGATAGTTCTCGGCGGCGATGCCGGCCTTGGTCAGCGCGTTGAAGAGGGTGGACTTGCCCACATTGGGCAGGCCCACGATGCCGCATTTCAGGCTCATGGCAGGGCTTTCAGGTGTTCGGGAGACAAACCCGCGATTTTACGGGGTGGGCCCGGGGCCCTGGCGGCCGGGCGGATCCCGACCCTTTTCGAACGGGCGATTCAGTCGAAGCGCAGATCGGCCGCGACGGGCTGGCCCACGCGCAGCATGCGGCCCGCGCCTTCGCGCACGATGGCGTTCATGCCGAAGGTGACGGCGCCGCCCAGCCGGCGGTCGTGGCGGTAGGTGCGCATCATGTCGCCCACCTCGGGGCTGCTGGCGGCGGTGGCCGGGTCGATGTCCGGGATGGGGCAGCGCGCGCAGGGCTTGGTGGGCTGCAGGTGCACTTCCTCGCCCTCCCCGGTGCCGATGTAGAGCCGGTCGATGCGGTCCTCGTCGTGCGCGTGGAGTCCATCGACCACGATGTTGGGGCGAAAGCGCTCCATGCCCACGGCCGCGTGGCCGGCGGCCCGCAGCCGCTCGTTCAGCCCGTCCAGCGACGCCTGGCTGGCCAGCAGCAGCGGAAAGCCGTCGGAAAAGAGGTTGGGCACCTCCAGGCCGTCGGTCCACTTGGGGCTGGACAGCCGGCGGTGCTCGGGGTCGAACCGCACCATGCGGCAGGGCTGGCCCAGGAAGTCGGTGAACCACTGGGCGGCCAGCGGGCCCATGTCCCAGGCGGGCACGGTGTCGTCCCACAGCCGCACGGTGGCCGGGCCTTCCACCTGGTCGATCGCCACGTGCAGCGCCAGCATGCCGGGGGCGCGCAGCACCATTTCGTGCACCTTGAGCTGGGGCCGGACCAGGGCCATGCGCGGCAGCGTGCGCTGGGTGAGGAAGTGGCCGGCCGCGTCCACGACCATCCAGGCGCGGTCCAGGTCCAGCCCGGTGTCGGTGAGCAGCGCCTGCCGCACTTCGATGCCGGCGCAGGATTTGACGGGGTGGACGAACAGGCGCGCGATGGTGCCGGCAAGGTCGTGGTCGGGGCGGAAAGTCACGGGGAAAAAGCTCCAGGGGCGCGGGCGCGAAACCCATCGGTGAAAGCGGGATTGTGCCCGCCCGTGCCGCCTTGGCCGGCTCCTACAATGCCCGGCATGGCCCAAACCTTTGATGTATGTATCCGTGGCGCTGGCGTCGTGGGCCGCACCCTGGCCCTGTTGCTGGCCCGCGAACGGCTCCGCGTGGCCCTGGTCGGCACGCCCGCCCCTCCGGCGGCCGATGTGCGCGCCTATGCCTTGAACGCCGCCTCGCGCGGGCTGCTCGAATCGGTGCGCGGGTGGCCCGATGCCGCCCACGCCACCGCGGTGCGGCAAATGCAGGTGCATGGCGACCAGGGCGGCGAGGTGACGTTCGATGCCGAACGCCAGGGCACCGAAGCGCTGGCCTGGATCGTGGACGTGCCCGCGCTGGAGGCCCGCCTGGCCGATGCCCTGCGGTTCCAGCCCCAGGCCGAATGGGTGGACGCCCCGGTGCCCGCCGCGCTCACCGTGGTGTGCGAGGGCCGCGCCAGCCGCACGCGCGAGGAATTTGGCGTGGACTTCGCCACCATGCCGTATGGGCAGCACGCGGTCGCCACCCGGCTGCAATGCGAGCGGCCCCACGGCCAGGTGGCGCGGCAGTGGTTCCTGCCCGACGGCATCCTGGCCTTTCTGCCGCTGGACGGCGCCGCGGGGAACTCCGTCGCGGTCGTCTGGTCAGTCTCGCAGGACCGGGCGCAGCGCCTGGCGGCCCTGAACCCCGCCGAATTCGAGCAACAGATCCAGCAAGCCAGCCAGAACACGCTGGGCACCCTGCAGTTGAGCGCGGACCGCACGGCCTGGCCGCTGCAGCAGGCCCGCGCGGACCGCTGGTGCGGCCCCATGGCGGCGCCGGGCCAACCAGGCGCCGCGCGCAGCTGGGCGCTGGCGGGCGATGCGGCGCACAACGTGCATCCGCTGGCCGGCCAGGGCCTGAACCTGGGGCTGGGCGATGCGCAGGCGCTGGCCCGCGTGCTGAACGGGCGCGATTACTGGCGCGGCGTGGGCGACCTGCGGCTGCTGCGCCAGTACGAGCGCGAGCGCAAGGCGGCCCTGCTGCCGATGGGCTGGACGATGGACGGGCTGCAGCAGCTTTTCTCGCGCAGCGAGGGGCCTTTGATGGCGCTGCGCAACTGGGGCATGAAGGGCTTCGAGCGCAGCGGCCCGCTCAAGGATTGGGTGACGCGCCAGGCCATGGGCCTGCGCTGACGGGATGGACCGAAGGGCCGCAAGGCGGGCCGCTGGCGAGCGCCGCGGCGCATTGATGAACAACGAGTTGAAGAACGAAAGAATCGCATGAAACTGATCTCCTCCCTGCTGGCCGGCGCCGCGCTCACCCTGTCCCTCGGCGCGTTCGCCCAGGAAACGGTCATTCGCAAGGCCCTGTCCGACCGCATTCCGCAGCTGGAGAAGATCGACGAGGTGCGCAGCACGCCCATGCAGGGCCTGTACGAGGTGCGCATCGGCACCGACCTGTTCTACACCGATGCCAAGGGCAACTACCTGATCCAGGGCGAGCTGATCGACACCAAGGCCCGGCGCAACCTGACTGAAGACCGCATCAACAAGCTCACCGCGGTGGACTTCGACGCGCTGCCCTTCAAGGATGCCTTCACCATCGTGCGCGGCAACGGCAAGCGCAAGATCGCGGTGTTCGAAGACCCCAACTGCGGCTACTGCAAGCGCTTCGAGAAGGACCTGCAGAACGTGGACAACGTCACGGTGTACATGTTCCTGTACCCCATCCTGAGCCCCGATTCGGCCGAGAAGTCCCGCAACATCTGGTGCGCCAAGGACCGCGTGGTGGCCTGGCAGGACCAGATGGTGCGCGACAAGCCGGCACCCGCCGCCAGCTGCGACACCGCGGCCGTGCAGCGCAACCTGGCCTTCGGCAAGAAGCACAAGATCACCGGCACGCCGACGATCATCTTCGCCGACGGCTCCCGCGTGCCGGGTGCGATCAACGCGCAGGAAGTCGAAAAGCGCATGGCCGACGCCGGCGGCTCCGGCAATTGAGCCCCGGCGTGCGCGGCGGCTGCCGCGGCGCACGCTCCTGACCGCCGGGCGGCGCGGACCACTCCCTGCGCCGGCCCGGGCCTTCCCCGACCCTTCAGCGCCGCACGCACCATGTCCGCCCTTCGCCACGCCCACCCCGCCGTCCACTACCGCGTCGAGCCCGCGCAACTGCACGCCCACCTGTTCAGCGTGACGCTGACGGTGGCCAGGCCCGCGGCCCGGCAGGCGCTGTCGCTGCCCGTCTGGATTCCCGGCAGCTACTTGGTGCGCGAATTCGCCAAGAACCTGCAGAACCTGCGCGCGCAGCAGGACGGCAAGGACGTGCCCCTCGCCCAGATGGACAAGTGCCGCTGGGAGGTGCAGTGCCGCAACGACCACCCGCTGGTGCTCACGTATGAAGTCTGCGCCTACGACACCTCGGTGCGCACCGCCTTTCTGGATGCCACGCGTGGCTTCTTCAACGGCACCAGCCTGTGCCTGCGCGTGCACGGCCAGGAGGCCGCGCGACACGACCTGGAAATCGTGAGCACGCCCGCCGTGGCGCGCTGGTCCGTCGCCACCGGGCTCGCCGCCGAGAAGACCACGCGCGCCGGCTTCGGCACCTACCGCGCCGAGCACTACGACGAACTGGTGGACTGCCCCGTGGAGATGGGCCCGTTCTGGAGCATCCGCTTCACGGCCTGCGGCGTGCCGCACCGGCTGGTGATCGCAGGCGCCGCGCCTTCGTTCGACGGCAACCGCATCGTGGCCGACGTGCGCCGCATCTGCGAGGCCGGCATCCGCTTCTGGCACGGCAGCGGCAAGCCGCCCTACCAGAACTACCTGTTCCTGCTGAACGTGGTGGACGACGGCTACGGGGGCCTGGAGCACCGCAACTCCACCGCGCTGATCTGCGGGCGGCGCGACCTGCCGCGCATCGGCCAGGCACGCGCGCCCGAGGGCTACAACACGCTGCTCGGGCTGGTGAGCCACGAGCACTTCCACACCTGGAACGTCAAGCGCCTGCGCCCGGCGGAGTTCGCCCAGTACGACTACACCCAGGAGAACTACACGCGCCTGCTGTGGTTCTTCGAGGGTTTCACGAGCTACTACGACGACCTGCTGCTGCGCCGCGCGGGCCTGATCGACAACGCCACCTACCTGCGCCTGCTCGCCAAGACCGTCAACCAGGTGCTGCAGACGCCCGGCCGCAAGGTGCAGTCGGTGGCGCAGGCCAGCTTCGACGCCTGGGTCAAGTACTACCGCCAGGACGAGAACACGCCCAACAGCACGGTGAGCTACTACACCAAGGGCTCGCTGGTGGCGCTGTGCCTAGACCTCGCGCTGCGCCGCGAAGGCCAGGCCACGCTGGACGACGTGATGCGAGCCCTGTGGGAGCGCTGCGCCGCCGGCCCCATGTCCGAATCCGACCTGCTCGACGCGATCCAGGCGCTGGCGGGCCGCTCGTTCGCCACCGAGATCGCGCAGTGGGTGCACGGCACCGACGACCTGCCCCTGGCCGAGCTGCTGGCGGCCAACGGCGTGACGCTGCAGGGCGAGCCGGCGCAGCTGGCCCAGCGCCTGGGCGTGCGGGTGGCGGAGGGCCAGGGCCTGCAGATCAAGGTGGTGCTGCGCGGCGGCCTGGCAGAGCAGGCGGGCTTCGCGGCCGGCGACGAATGGCTGGGGATCGAGGTGCAGGGCGAGGCCTGGCGCGTGCAGCGGCTGGACGACGTGCCGCTCTACGCTGGCGTGGAGCCCCGCGTGACGGCGCTGGTGGCGCGGGACCGGCGGCTGCTGGAGCTGCCGCTGGAACTGCCCTCGACGGCCCATGCGGGCGCCGAGGCCGAGGTCGACACCATCGGCCTGTCGGTGGCCGATGCGGCCCTGGCCAACCGCTGGCTGGACGGCGGCGCGGGCCAATAGAGAAAGCTTGCAGAGGCTTTCCGGAGCCCCTTGGGTATAGTCTGCCGATCACAACGAGCAACGGAGATACCCCTTGGCCTACGAAGTCATCGAGGTCCGCATCGAGGCGGACAAGGTCGGCGTCATCACGCTGAACCGGCCCAAGCAATTGAACGCGCTGAACGACCAGCTCATGAACGAGCTGGGCGAGGCGCTGCAGGCCTTCGACGCCGACGAGAAGATCGGCTGCGTCATCGTCACCGGCAGCGAAAAGGCCTTCGCCGCGGGCGCGGACATCGGCGCCATGGCGCAGTACAGCTTCGCCGATGCGTACAAGGGCGACTACATCACGCGCAACTGGGAGCGCATCCGCTCCATCCGCAAGCCGGTGATCGCCGCGGTGAGCGGCTTCGCCCTGGGCGGCGGCTGCGAGCTGGCCATGATGTGCGACTTCATCATCGCGGCCGACAACGCCAGGTTCGGCCAGCCCGAGATCAAGCTGGGCGTCATCCCCGGGGCCGGCGGCACGCAGCGCCTGCCGCGCGCGGTGGGCAAGTCCAAGGCCATGGACATGGCCCTCACCGGCCGCATGATGGATGCCGCCGAGGCCGAGCGCGCCGGGCTGGTCAGCCGCGTCGTGCCCTTCGCCCAGCTGATGGACGAGGCCCTGGGCGCCGCGCTGCAGATCAGCGACTTCTCGCAGATCGCCGTGATGGCGGCCAAGGAGTCGGTCAACCGCGCGTTCGAGAGCGGGCTGTCGGACGGCGTGATGTTCGAGCGCCGCCTGTTCCACGCGCTGTTCGCCACCAGCGACCAGAAGGAAGGCATGGACGCCTTCGTGAACAAGCGCAAGGCGACCTTCACCCACCAGTGAGGCGCCATACCGCGCGGCCCCTGCCAAGGGGCTGAGGCACCGCCCCCCGCCGCTGCCTTCAGCGGCTTTTTTTCGCCCGCGCCGGCGCCTTGGCGGCCGGCACCGGCAGCCCGGCCTGCCAGTGCGCCGGATCGGCGAAGCGCTCCACCAGGAAGTCCAGCAGCGCGCGCAACGCCGGCGGCACCTGCCGGCGGGAGGCGTACACGCCGTGCACTCCCAGCGTGCGCGGCGCATGGGCCGGCAGCAGCGCCGTGAGCCGCCCCTGCGCGATCAGCGGCGCGGCGGCGTAGACCGGCTGCAGCGTCACGCCCGCGCCGTGCAGCGCGGCGGCCAGCAGCACCTGCGATTCGTTGGCGCTCAGGTTGCCGCCCACCGGCACCGCGATGCGCTCGCCCCGGTGCGTGAACTCCCACAGGCTGCGCCCGAAGTACGAATACGTGAGGCAGTTGTGCGTCGCCAGGTCCTGCGCGCGGCGCGGCGTGCCGTGGGCGGCCAGGTAGGCGGGCGCGGCGCACACCACCGATGCGCATTCGCCCAGCGTGCGGGCGATGAGGTTGGGGTCCAGGTCGTTGCTGATGCGCACCGCCAGGTCGATGCGCTCCTGCACGAGGTTGACCGGCCGGGAATCGATGTGCAGGTCGATGGCCACCAGCGGATGGCGGCGCAGGAACTCGGCCACCGCGGGCGACAGCACCTCCTGCGCGAGCGACTGCGAACTGGCGATGCGCAGCAGGCCGCGCGGCACCTCGGCCCCCTCGCCCACCGGCACCGCCATCTCGGCGGCCAGCTCCAGCATGCGCCGGCAGCGCGCCAGGGCCTGCTCGCCGGCCGCCGTGAGGCCCAGGCGGCGCGTGGTGCGGTGCAGGAGGCGGGCGCCGGCCCAGGCCTCCATCTGCGCGAGGTAGCGCGTGACCATGGCGCGCGACATGTCCAGCGATTCGGCGGCGGCGGTCATGCTGCCGCGCTCGGCGATGCGCACGAAGACGTCGGCGGCGGTGAGGCGGTCCATATTCGATCGATCGATGCAACAAAGCTTTGCATGGTAGGGGGTTTTTCGGCCGATCCAGGCAACCTACGATCCAGCCCATTCCTTATTTCCTTTATCCAAACCCTCGCTGACCAGGAGCCCGCCATGTCCCGCACCCCCCGATTCCTTCGCACCCTGATCGCCGGCGCCGCCAGCCTCGGCTTCGCCGCCGTGGCGCTGGCCGCCGGCCCGCTGCAGCTGCAGGTGTACAACCCCGGCACCAAGAGCCTGTTCCCCGTGTCGTCGGAGCTGATCACGGGCGAGACCGAAGCCGTGCTGATCGACGCGCAATTCCAGCGCGACGACGCCCAGGCGCTGGTGGAGAAAATCCGCGCCAGCGGCAAGAAGCTGACCACGGTGTACATCAGCCACAAGGACCCCGATTTCTACTTCGGCCTGGACGTCATCCAAGCCGCCTTCCCCGCGGCCCGCATCGTCGCCACGCCGCAGACGGTGGCCGGCATCCAGGCCTCCAAGGATGGCAAGCTCGCCCACTGGGGCCCCATCCTCAAGGGCAACGCGCCCCAAGCCCTGGTGGTGCCCGAGCCGCTGCAGGGCGACACCATCACGCTGGAAGGCCAGGCCATCCAGGTGGTCGGCCTGAACGGCCCGACGCCCGGCCGCACGGTGGTGTGGATTCCTTCGCTGAAGGCCGTGGTGGGCGGCGTGCCGGTGGCCGCCAACATCCACGTCTGGATGGCCGACACGCAGACGCCCGAATCGCGCCGCGACTGGCTCGCCACGCTCGACCAGATCGACGCGCTGCAGCCGGAGGTCGTGGTACCGGGCCACTTCGTGCCGGACGCCAGCGGCCGGGAGCCGCGCAGCACGGCCTCGGTGGCATTCACCCGCGGCTACGTGAAGGCCTTCGAGGAAGAAGCCGCCCGCGCCAAGGACTCGGCCGCGCTGGTCGCCGCCATGAAGAAGCGCTATCCGCAGCTGGGCGAATCGTCGTCGCTGGAGCTGGGCGCCAAGGTCATCAAGGGCGAAATGAAATGGCCGCAGTGAACGCCGCCGCACCGTCTGCGGTGCTGCACTACGTCTTCGACCCGCTGTGCGGCTGGTGCTACGCCGCCGCGCCGCTGGTGCAAGCCGCGCGGCAGGTGCCGGGCCTGGCGATCGCGCTGCACGACGGCGGCATGCTGGCCGGCCCCAACCGCATCGCCATCACACCCCGGTGGCGCGACCACGTGGTGCCGCACGACCGGCGCATCGCCCAGCTCACCGGCCAGCCCTTCGGCGAGGCGTACTTCGAAGGCCTGCTGCGCGACCCGACGGCGGTGATGGATTCGGAACCACCGACCACCGCCATCCTGGCCGCCCAGGCCCTGGGCCAGCGCGGGCTGGACATGGCGCACCGCATCCAGCAGGCGCACTATGTGCAAGGCCGCCGCGTGGCGGACACCGCGGTGCTGCAGGATCTGGCGGCCGAACTGGGCCTGGACGCCGAGGCGTTCCGCGCCGCCTTCGCGCAGTGGCAAGGCGCACCCACGCAGGCACACTTCGCGGAAAGCCGCCAGTGGCTGGCCCGCGCGGGCGGCCAGGGTTTTCCCACCCTGGCGCTGGAGCAGCCCGGCGCGCCGCTGCAGACGCTGGACATCGGCCCCTGGCTCGGCCAGCCCGAGGCCTGGAAGACCGTGCTGCGCCAGCACTTGGAGGCCGGGCGGGCCGCCATCGCGCCGGCCGGCAGTGCCCTGGCCTGTGGCCCGGACGGCTGCGCGATCTGATGGCGGGCGGGCATTCCCTGCCCTGCGTTTTTCAGCCGGGGAACACCGGTTCGCCCAGGTTGAGCATCAGCCGGTTGGCCCAGGCGAAGATCGCCACGGCGTGCACGGCGTCGAGGATTTCCAGGTCCGACAGGCCGGCCGCGCGCAGCGGCCGCACCTGGTCCGCACCGAACGCGCCGGGCGCGCGCGTGAGGTCGATGCTGGCCTGCACGATGGCCTGCTCGCGCGCGGTGGTGCCCGCGCCCTGCGGCTCGGTGAACACCTGCACGATCACGTCGTTGCGCTTGGCCAGCTGCTCGAACCGCTGCGCATGCACCGAGGCGCAGTACACGCAGCCGTTCACGCGCGAGACCACGGCACTGGCGAGTTCGCGCTCGGCGCGCGACAGGCCGCCGGGCGC
The DNA here is from genome assembly GCF_032929295.1 of Acidovorax sp. BLS4. Taxonomy (NCBI): domain Bacteria; kingdom Pseudomonadati; phylum Pseudomonadota; class Betaproteobacteria; order Burkholderiales; family Comamonadaceae; genus Acidovorax; species Acidovorax sp. BLS4. Next base: position 185,410 of record NZ_CP136797.1, on the reverse strand, counting down.
GTACATGATCGCGTTGAACACGATCGACCGCTCCTCCAGGATGCGCGGCTGGTGCACCAGCACGCGGTAGTAGTCGCTGGTCTTGGCCTTGGGGTGGCTGGCCTCGAGCACCGCCAGTTGCGCGGGCGAGGCCTGCGCCAGGTCCAGCACGGGCAGCCAGGCTTTCCACTCCAGCGTCTCGCTGGTGTAGCCGTTCACGCGCACGGGCTCGCCGGGCTTCGGGAGATTGGCCGGGTGCACGAACGGCGCGGCGGCCGGGGCCGGCTCGCCAGCAGCGGCGGCGGGCGAAGCCGCCGGCGTGCCGAGCGCCGCCAGGGCCTGCAGCCCCGCCACCACGCGCACCTGGTAGGCCACGAAGGCGATGAGCTGCGCCAGCGCCACCACGGCGGGCGTGGACAGGCCGGCGGCGGGCAGCTGCAGCAGCGCCTCGCGGTCGCCCTCCACCGGCCGCGCGGCCAGCAGGTCGGCAAAGCGCAGGATGGCCTGCAGGCGCGGGTCCTGCACTGGCGAATCGCCCGGGTCCAGGGCCGCGCGCTGCGCGGGAGTGAGGTCGGCCAGGCCCTGCAGCCGCGCCGTGTAGTGCGCCGCCACCGGTGCGCTGCCGGCCTGGGTGGCGATGGCCCGCGCCGCCAGCAGGCGCTCGGCCAGGGAGAGGCCCTCCAGCGCGGGATCGAACAGGCTGTCGTAGCTGCCCTGGGTGGCGGCGACCACCTTGTCGCGCTGGTGGCGCACGGCGTGCACGGGGTCGCCTGCGGTCAGCGGCACCAGGGTGTCCACCAGGTCGGGGGAAAGGGATGCATCGGTCATGGTCGGCTCCGGTGGGGCGGCCCGTCGGCCGCCAGGAATATCAGTGTTTTAGGGCTGCAGCACAGATTCTTCTAGGGCAGCTTGCTTCAAAAACGATAGCACCTGCCGCCACGAGTGTTCGTCGGCCCAGGCGTTGGGCGCGGGCGCGCCGCCGCCGGTGCTGAGCCGGCCCGAGACCGGGTGGGCGTACACGGTCTGCGTGGTGGGCAGGTAGGGAAACAAAATCGAATGCCCCGCGCCCGCGTAGTCGTACTGGGCCACCGGGTGCGGGTGCGCATGGGCCTTCAGCCGCTCCACGACCATGCGGCCGTAGCGCGACGAGGGCCAGGAGCCGTCGTCCTCGGCGGTCAGCAGCAGCACCGGGCCGCGGATGCGCTCCACGCGGATGCGGGCGCGCTCCACGGCCTCCTCGTCCTGCAGCGCGGTGAGCAGCGCGTTGGCATGGCGGCGCGGCTCGGGTCCCTCGTCCCACGGCGCCCAGGTGGCCGTGCGGTTGTTCTCCCACAGGTGCGGCAGCGGCTGGCCGCGGAAGATCCACGCCGGGCCGTTGCGGCTGTCGGGGCCGTTGGCGGGGTTGCAAGCGTTCTGCGCGCTGTGCACCACCGCGCCCGGCACGTAGCCGATGACGGCCGAGACCTGCTCAGGGAACAGCGTGCCCAGCAGCAGCACCAGCTCGCCGCCGCGCGACTGCCCACTCAGCGCGACGAAGCCGCCGCGCGGGCGCACCGTGCGGTGCAGCCAGGCGAGCGCGGTCTCGAAGTATTCGAGGTGCGTGTCCGAGATGTGGTCGGGCCGCCCCGGCGACTGGAAGTAGCCCAGCGCCAGCGCCGCGTAGCCGTGCGAGGCGTACAGCGCGGCGCGCGGCTCGTTGATGCCCCCGCCCGAGCCGTTGAGCACCAGCACCGCCGGGTGCGGTCCCGGGCCCGGCGGCAGGAACAGCGTGCCCGACAGGCCCTCGTCGCGCACGTCGCGCCGCACCACGCCGGGGCCGACCAGGTGCTGCACGAAGCGGCCCGGGAGCGGCGCCCCGCCCGGCGCGCCACGCTCCAGGGTGACCTCGGTGGCCAGCGGCGCGGCCGGGGTGCTGGCGAACAGCGCGCGCGGCGCCTGCCCGCCGTCGGGCACCTGCGACCACACCAGGCCCATGGGCGACACGCCGGCGTAGCTGCCCGACCGCGGCGCGTCGCGCGACAGGTCCACCCTGCCCTGGGCATCGGCCTCGAAGACGGCCTCGGCGCGCCAGGCGACGCCCGGGCCGCGCAGGGTGTGGCTGCGCAGCGTGACGGTCTCGCCCGGCACGAGTCCGCTGGCCACGATGTGGCGCGGCACGTCGATCAGCGCGTCGGCGGGGGTGATGGTGAGCGCGGCCACGCCTTACTTGCCCACGCGGGTGACTTGCAGGGCGGTGGTGCGGTCGCTCAGGATCGGCTCGACCTTCAGCCCCTTCTTGGCCGCCCAGATGTTCTGGTAGTGGAACAGCGGGATCTGGCCCACGTCGTCGGTGACCAGCTTGGCGGCATGGCGGAACACGGCCTCGCGGCGGCGCGCGTCGAACTCCACCGTGGCGGCGTCGAGCGCCTTGTCCACCGCTTCGTTGCTGTAGCGGCCCCAGTTGTTGGCGCCCCGGCCGCGCTGGGCGTCGGTGGTGGCGAGCGACTGCAGCAGGCCGTAGCCGGCCTCGCCCGTGCCGTTGCCCCAGGCGATCACGCTGACGGCGAAGTCGTTCTTGTTGGCACGGCTGGCGTACGAGGCCCAGGGCAGCACCTCCACCTTGGTCTTCACGCCCGCGCGGCTCCAGAACTGGGCCACGGCCTGCACGGTTTCGGGGGCCTGCGGGTAGCGGTCGCCGGGCACGTGGATGGTGATCTGGAAGCCCTGCGGAAAGCCGGCCTCGGCCAGCAGCTTTTTGGCCTGCTCCACGTTGTAGGGAATGTCCTTGACCTCGGGGTTGTAGCCGAAGCTGCCCTTGGGCATCCACTGGTTGGCTTCGGTCACCGTGCCCTGCAGCACGCGGTCCACGATGGCCTTGCGGTTGATGGCCAGCGACAGCGCCTGGCGCACGCGCACGTCCCGCAACGGATTCTGCGCGAGCGGCTTGCCCGCGTTGTCGGTGACGAACTCGTTGGCGCCGGCCTTGAAGCTGGGCTGCAGCAGCAGCGCGCGCAGGCCGGGGTAGGTGTACACGCTCACGCTGGGCGTCTTGCGCAGCTTCTCCACGTCGGTCACGGCGACCTTGTCGATCACGTCCACATCGCCCGCCAGCAGCGCGGCGGTGCGTGCCGCGCCGTTGTTGATGTAGCGGTAGTTCACCTTCTCCCACAGCGGCTTGGTGCCGTAGTAGCTCGCGCTGCGCTCGAACACCGTGCGGTCGCCCGGCACGTAGGAGATGAATTTGTACGGCCCCGTGCCCACGACGGCGCGGCCGGCGTTGTAGTCCTCGGTCTTGGATTTTTCGCCCACGTGCTTGCTCACGATGTAGATCGAGGCGATCTCCAGCGGCAGCATGGGGTTGGGCGTGTTGGTCTTGACGATGACGGTGTGCGCGTCCTTGGCCGTGGTCGATTCGACCGTGCGCAGCGCGCCCGCATAGGACGCCACGCTGCCGGGCACGTTGCGCGCGCGCTGGAACGAGAACACGATGTCGTCGGCGGTGAAGGGCGTGCCGTCCTGCCACTTCACGTCGGTGCGCAGCTTGAACTCCCAGGTCTTGTCGTCCAGCGTCTTCCAGCTGGCGGCCAGGCCCGGCTCCAGCTTGCCGCCGTCGCGCGAGTTGACCAGCGAGTCCCAGAAATGCAGCGCCAGCGAGCGGTCGCCCGCGTGGTTGTTGAGCTGCGGATCGACCGACGACACCGGGTCGGCGAAGCCGATGGACAGCGTGTTGCCGTTCTGCGCGAGCGCGCCGGTGGCACCGGTAGCGGCGAGCAGCGCGGCGGCGGCCAGGGTGGCGAGGCGGAAGGAAGTCATGGCGGGCCTTTCAGGAAAAAACGAACGGGATACGGCGGGGGCAACGGGCGTTGGACGGTGAGCGCTCAGCCGTCGTTGAGGTGGCAGGCGCTCTCGTGCCGCACGGCGATGCCGCGCAGCCGCGGCACCTCGGTGGCGCAGCGCGGCATGGCGTGCGGGCACCGGGGATGGAAATGGCAGCCAGAGGGCGGCGAAATGGGGCTGGGGATCTCGCCGCGGATGGACGAAAAGCGCGTGCGCCGCGCGGCCACGCTCGGGATCTCGGCCAGCAGCGCCTGCGTGTAGGGGTGGTTGGGCCGGGCGAAGAGTTCCTCGACGGGCGCGCTCTCGACCACGCGGCCCAGGTACATCACCACCACGCGGTCGCACACGTGTTCCACCACGCCCAGGTCGTGGCTGATGAACAGGTAGGTCAGGCCCAGCTGGTCGCGCAGGTCCATGAACAGGTTGAGGATCTGCGCCTGGATCGACACGTCCAGCGCCGCCACGGCCTCGTCGCACACCAGCAGGCCCGGCTGCACCGCCAGCGCGCGGGCGATGCCGATGCGCTGGCGCTGGCCGCCGCTGAATTGGTGCGGGTAGCGGTGGCGCAGCGCCGGGTCCAGCCCCGCGCGGCGCAACTGGGCGCTCACGTAGTCATCGAGCCCGGCGGCATCGGTCAGGCCGTGCAGCAGCGCCGCCTCGCCCACGATGCGCGAGACACGCAGGCGCGGGTTCAGGCTGGCGAACGGGTCTTGGAACACCATCTGCGTGCGCAGCCGCGCGGCCAGCCGGTCGCGGCCGTTCAATGCTTCGAGCGGGCGCCCGTCCACCCGCACCTCGCCCTCGGTGGCCGGCAGCAGCCCGGCGGCGATGCGGCCCAGCGTGGACTTGCCGCAGCCCGACTCGCCCACCAGGCCCACGACCTCGCCCGCGTGCACCGCCAGGTCCACGCCGTCGACCGCGTGGGTGACGACCGGCGCTTTGGAAAGGTCCAGGCGCCGCAGCGCCCGGCCCACGGGGCCCGGCGGCGGCTGCTGGCCGAAGCGCTTGGCCACGCCGCGCAGCTCCACCAGCGGCGGGGCGGCGGCCGTGGCCGGGTTGGCGCCGCCAGGGCCTGGCGGCGAAAGAACGTCGCGAACCTCGCTCATGCCGCGCCCTCCGAAGCACCGGGATGGAAGCACCGCACCGCGTGCGCCGGGGCCTGGGCGCGCGGGTGCGTGATGGCCGGTGATACGCCGCAGGCGGCGCTGGCGCGTGGGCAGCGCGGCGCGAAGGCGCAGCCCGGCGGCATGTGCAGCAGCGACGGCGCCATGCCGGGAATCTGCCGCAGCCGCTCGCCGCGCCGGTTGGCGCTGGGCAGGCTGCCGATCAGGCCCTGGGTGTAGGGGTGCTGCGGGTGGTCGAGCACGTCGTCCACCGTGCCGTGCTCCACGATGCGCCCGGCATACATCACGGCGATCTCGTCGGCCAGGCCGGCCACCACCGACAGGTCGTGGCTGATCCAGATCAGCGAGGTGCCGCGCTCGCGCACCAGCTTTTGCACCTCGGACAGGATCTGCGCCTGGATGGTCACGTCCAGCGCCGTGGTCGGCTCGTCGGCGATGACGAGGTCGGGCCCGTGCAGCAACGCGATGGCGATCGCCACGCGCTGGCGCATGCCGCCCGACAGCTGGTGCGGGTAGGCGCGCAGCCGGTCGTCGGGGCTGGGAATGCCCATCAGCGCCAGCGTGTCGCGCGACAGGGCGCGGGCCTCGGCGGTGGTGGCGCGGCGGTGCGCCTTGACGGCCTCGATCATCTGCGTGTCCACGCGCAGCACCGGGTTGAGCGTGGCCATCGGGTCCTGGAAGATCATGGCGATGCGGTTGCCCTGCAGCGCGCGCCGCTCGGCAGCCGGCAGCGTGGTGAGGTCGCGGCCCTGGAACAGCACTTGCCCGCCCTCCACGCGGCCGGGCGGATCGACCAGCCCCATGATCGAAAAGCCGGTGACGGATTTGCCCGAGCCCGACTCGCCCACCAGCCCCAGCACCTTGCCGCGCCCGAGCGTGAACGACACGCCGTCCACCACCGGAAGCACGCCGGCGCGGGTGTGAAAGCGCGTGCGCAGATCGCGCACCTCCAGCGTGGGAACGCCGGCGGGCACGGCTGCGGCGGACGCCGGGATCGGGGAAGACGATGCGGTGCCCATCATTTCTGCAGCCTCGGGTTGAGCACGTCGCGCAACTGGTCGCCCACGAGGTTGATCGCGACGATGGTGAACAGCAGCGCCAGGCCGGGAAAGAAGCTGATCCAGTATTCGTTGGACAGCAAGTACTGGTAGCCGTTGGAGATCAGGAGGCCCAGCGAGGGCTCGGTGATCGGCACGCCCAGGCCCAGGAACGACAGCGTGGCCTCCAGCGTGATGGCGCGCGCCACCTGCAGCGCGCCGATCACCAAGAGCGGCGGCAGGCAGTTGGGCAGGATGTGCCCGGTGACGATGCGCCAGCCGGGAATGCCCTGGCCGCGCGCGGCCTCCACGTATTCGCGGCGCGCCTCCACCAGCGCCTGGCCGCGCGCCGTGCGGGCGTAGTAGGCCCACTCCAGCAGCACCAGCGTGAGCACCACGTTGCCCACGCCCTTGCCCACGTAGGCCAGGATCATCAGCGCCATGAGGATGGTCGGAAACGACAGCAGCAGGTCCACCACGCGCATCAGCAGCGCATCGACCTTGCCGCCCGCGTAGGCCGCGAGCAGCCCCACCAGCGTGCCGATCACCGCCGCCACCACGGCCGAGCCCACGCCCACCAGCAGGCTGATGCGCAGGCCGTACACGATGGCCGAGTACAGGTCGCGCCCCTGCCCGTCCGTGCCCAGCCAGTAGGTGAACGTGCCCTCGGCGTTGGCCGCGCCGGGCTTCAGGCGCGCGTCCAGCACATCGAGCTGCATCAGGTCGTAGGGGTTCTGCGGCGTGATCCAGGGCGCGGCCAGCGCCGCGATCACCACCAGCGCCAGCACGGCCAGCGCGGCGGCCGCGGTGCGCGAGCGCAGAAAGTCCGCCGCCACGCGGTACCAGATCGACCGGTCGTCGAAGCCCCGCGCCACGGGAGCGTCGGGCGAAACCACAGGCTGCGTCATGCCGCGCCCTCCACCCGGGCGCGCGGGTCCAGCAGGCGGTAGAGCACGTCCACCACCAGGTTGAGCGTGACGAAGATCACGACCACCACCATCAGGTAGGCCACCACCACGGGGCGGTCCAGGCTGTTGATGCTGTCCAGGATCAGCTTGCCCGCACCGGGCCACGCGAAGATGCTCTCCGTCACCACCGCATAGGCGATGGTCGAGCCCAGCTCCAGGCCCAGCACCGTGACCAGCGGGATCAGCGTGTTGCGCAGCACGTGCATGCACATCACCCGCGCGGGCGACAGGCCCTTGGCGCGCGCGAACTTCACGAAGTCCTGCGGCAGCACCTCGCGCACGCCGGCCCGCGTGAGCCGCAGCACCAGCGAGATCTTGAACAGCGCCAGGTTGAACGCCGGCAGCGCCAGGTGCTGCAGGCCATCGAGCGTGAGGAACGACCACGGCACGCCGAACAGCTCGCGCGTGGCGCCGCGGCCGCTGGCGGGCATCCACCCCAGCTGCACGCTGAACACCATGATGAGCATCAGCGCCACCCAGAACGCCGGCAGCGAAAAGCCCGCGATGCTGACCGCCATGAGCGCCTTGGACACCGCGCTGTCCGGCCGCATGCCGGCATAAAGCCCCAGCGGCACGCCCAGCACCACCGCCAGCACCAGCGCGGCCAGGGCCAGCTCCAGCGTGGCGGGCAGGCGCTGCAGGATCAGGCGCACGGCGTCTTCCTGGTACACGAAGCTCTTGCCCAGGCTGCCGTGCAGCGCGCCGTCGATGAAGGCCAGGTACTGGCGCCACAGCGGCTGGTCGAGCCCCAGCCGCGCGATGGCGGCCAGGCGCTCCTGCTGGTTCATGTCGTCGCCGATCAGGATGTCCACCGGGTTGCCGATGGCGTGCAGGCCCACGAAGACGATCACCGTCATGGCCAGCACCACCAGCAGCGCCTGGCCCAGGCGGCGCAGCAGCCAGCCGGTCATGGCCGCGGGGCCGCGGGCGGCCGCGAGCGCTTCAAGGCAAAAAGGCCTCCAGTGCAATATCCACTAGGGCATATAGCTATTATTTTCATAGCAATCATCGCGTGACCTCCGGGGCGCTTTCGGGGAGGGCCGGGGCGCTGGCGGCCGGCGCGGCGCCCTCGGGCCCATAGGCCGGGAAGGCCGCCGGCGTCCATTCGTCGCCGTCCAGCTCGGGCTCTTCGTAGCGCTGCATGGCCGCGTAGTGCAGCGCGGCGTCGTCGGCCAGCAGGCGGGCGGCCAGGCCCCGCGCCAGGCGCTGGGCGCCATCGCTGATCTGCGGGATGTCGCCCGCGCCCGCGCCCTGCGACAGCGCGCCGCCGTAGTTGAAGCAGTGCACGCGGTCCAGGCCTGGGCAGGCGCCGGGCGCCTTCTCCTGGAACTCGAACAGCGGCCCCAGGTCGGGCGAGGCGGCCAGCTCGGCATCGTCCTCGCCGGCCGGCGGCGCGAAGCGGTCCTGCCACAGGCGCACGGCCGGCGCGAACGCGGCGAACTCCGGGCGCAGCGCCCAGTCGGTACGAAAGCCGGTGCAGAAAATCACGAAGTCGGCGGCCAGCGGGCCCTTGGCGGTCTCCAGGCGCAGCGCGCCATCGGGCCGCACGGACGCGCCGTGCACGCCAGCCCCCAGGTGGAAGTGCGCGTTGGCGTGGCGCGATACGCGCAGCGTGCTGCCGTGCGGCGGCGGCACCTGCTGCACGTTCAGGTAATGGCGAAAGCGCCACTTCCATTCGTCCGGCAGGGCCCAGAAGCCATGGGCCATGCCTGGGTTGCCCGCGCCCTTGCCCTTGTTCACGCGGGGCAGCTCGGCGCGGCGCACCAGCAGGTCCACACGCGCGGCGCCGGCCTCCAGCGCCGTGGCGGCCGAATCCATGGCCGAGGCCCCGCCGCCCACCACCGCCACGCGCAGGCCGCGCAGCGCGGCGCCGTCCCACACATCGGCCGAGTGCGCCCAGCGGCCCGCCGGCAGCGCCCGCGCCCAGTCGGGCACCCAGGGGCCGCCCAGGCCGTCGCGGCCCGTGGCCAGCACCGCATGGCGGGCCAGCACGTGGTGGGGCGCGCCGCCGTTGGCATCGTCGGCCAGGTCGATCCGCACCAGGCCGTCGGCGCGCGGATGCACGGCCAGCACGCGCTGGCGGTTGCGCACGTCCAGGCCCAGCACGCGGCGGTACCAGCGCAGGTAATCCATCCACTGCAGGCGCGGGATCTTGTCGAGCGCCGCCCAGGCCGGCAGGCCGAACTGCGATTCGAACCAAGCGCGGAAGGTGAGCGCCGGCAGGCCCAGTGCGGGCCCGGTCAGCTCCTTGGGCGAGCGCAGGGTCTCCATGCGCGCGGTGGTCGCCCAGGGGCCCTCGAAGCCCTCGGGCGCACGATCGAACAGCGGTGCCTGCACACCCATGTGCGCCAGCGAGGCGCCCAGCGCCAGCCCGGCCATGCCGCCGCCGACGATGGCCACGTCCAGCACCGGCTCGCCCGCCTCGGTCAGCCGGGGCGGCACCCAGCGCCGCGCGGGCAGGCCCAGCCATTGCAGGTCCTGGCGCAGGCGCGCCTCCAGGGCGGCGAGCCCGGCGGGCGCGGGCGCAAGGGTGGAATCGGTGGGGGTGGCAATCGTCATTCGGAAACCTCGAAAGCAGTGGGGCCGGCATCGCCGCCGTAGAGCGCCTGCAGCAGCGCGGCATGCGCTTGCGGGGCGTGTTGCACGAAGCCCGGCAGCGGCCGGGCCGCCTGCAGCAGTGCATCCGCCACGGCCTGCACCTGCGGCGTGACGGGCTGCGCCTGGGGCGTGATGACCCCGAAGAAAAAAGGAATGTCGGTGTCCAGCGGCCGCACGGCCACGCCGTCGCAGGGCAGGCCCAGCGCGGTCAGCGGCTCCAGCACGGCCACGCCCAGCCCGGCGCGCACGGCGGCCTGGGCGTTGACGGACGAATTGGTCTCGATCGCATCGCGGCGCGCCAGTCCCGGCTGGCCGACCTGGGCCAGCGCCCGGTCGATGCGCCCGCGCAGGCGAAACGGATTGCTCAAGGTAATGAGTCGGCGTTCGGCCAGCGCCGCCAGCGGCACCACGGCCCGGGCGGCGAGCGGGTCATCCTGCGGCAGCACGGCCATGCAGGCGGTCTGGGCGATCCAGTGCACCTGCAGCCCACGGTGCTCCAGCGGCAGGCTGGTGGCCCCCAATTGCACCGCGCCCGTGAGCACGGCATGCACCACCTCTTCGGGCGAGGTGCTGCGCAACTGGATGGCGGCGCTGCCGGTGTGCGGCTCGGCCAGCCGCAGCGCCTGGGGCAGCAGGCCCACGGCCAGCGCCGAGGTGGCGGCCAGGCGCAGGGGCCGGGCCTCGCCGCGCGCGATCTCGGCGGCGCGATCGCGGATCTGCCGCAGGCCGCCGAGTGCGCGCTCCACGTCCTCGTACAGCAAAAAGCCCTGCTCGGTCGGCGTGACGCGCGGGCCGCCGCGGGCGAAGAGCGCATAGCCGATCTCTGCCTCCAGTTCCTGCAGCGAGCGGCTGACGGAGGGCTGCGAGCGGTCCAGCAGGCGCGCGGCCGCGGTCACGCTGCCGGTGGACATCACCGCGGCGAAGGCTTCGAGCTGGCGCAATTCCATGGGCTTGATTTCATGCGTTTTGTGAAATCATGAGGCCCTTGCATGCGAATTACAAATACTTTGACCACATATGCAAATGCCGAAGGGGCGCAAGCGGGGGCTTGACGCACACCTTCGGCCTTGCGGTCGAAAGGGTTTTGGGGTCGTCAGGCTTTCAAGGCCTCGGCGACGGATGCGGCCAGGGGCGTCGTCGGCCGGCCGATCAAGGCGCTGAGTTGCCGCCCGCCGTCGAACAAGCCACCCCGCGCGGCACCCGCGTCGCTGTCCGCCAGCATCTCGGCCACCGGCGCGGGCAGGCCGACGCTCACCAGCAGATCGCGGTACGCCGCCTCGGGCATGTCTTGGTAGGCCAGCGGCTTGCCGGCCTGCCGCGCCACTTCCTGGGCCAGTTCGGCCCGCGTGTAGGCCCCGTCGCCCGCCAGTTCATACACCTTGCCGGCCGTGCCGTCCGCAGCGGCCAGCACGGCTGCCGCGGCGGCGGCGTAGTCCGCCCGCGATGCGGAGGCAAAGCGCCCCTCGCCCGAAGCCCCCACCAGCACGCCGCGGCCCAGCGCATCGCCGATCCCCATCAGGTTGTTCTCGGTGTACCAACCGTTGCGTAGCAGCACGAAGGGCACACCCGATTCCTTGAGCAGCCCTTCAGTCGCCAGATGCTCCAGGGCCAAGCCCAAGGGGGACTCGTCCGCATGCAGCAGGCTGGTGTAGGCGATCAGTTGCACCCCGGCCCGCGCCGCCGCGCGTATCACGTTGCCATGCTGCGCGACCCGGCTGCCGACCTCGCTGGAAGAGATGAGCAGCACGCGGTCGATGCCCTGCAGCGCGGCATCCCATGAGGCCGCATCGCCGTAGTCCGCTTGGCGCAGCTCGATGCCTGCGGGCAGCACGGACGCGCTTTTCTCCACGTTGCGCACCGAGGCCACGATCTGCGAGGCCGGCACCCGCGTGAGAAGCTGCTGGATGACGAGGCGGCCGAGCTGGCCATTGGCGCCGGTGACGAGCAGGCGGGGGGAAGAAGTGGACATGCAAAGATCCTTTGGGTATGGATTGGAGAGGAGGTCTATATTAGGAACCGCCCCAACTTCCACAAGAAGGCAACTTTTCATGCCCTGGTTACCTGACGCTCACCCCCCTGCCCCGGCCGCCCCCGAGGCGCTCGAAGCCCTGGCCGCCACCCAGGCCTGGATGCGCGAGCGGCCCGACGGGCTGGACCTCGGCCAGTGCCCGGTGCGCGACGTGCTGGACCACATCGGCGACAAATGGACCACGCTGATCCTGCTGACGCTCGCCCCGGCCCCCTTGCGCTTCGGCGCACTGCAACGGGCCGTGCCCGACATCTCCAAGCGCATGCTGGCCCAGACCCTGCGGTCCCTGGAGCGCGACGGCCTGCTGACCCGGCACGTCTTTCCGACCAAGCCGCCCAGCGTGGAGTACCGGCTGTCGGCTTTGGGGCAGTCGGTGCTGGCGCCGTTGTCGCAGTTGCTGCAGTGGGCGGAAATGAACCATCGGAACATCCGCAGTGCGCGGGAACGGTTCGATGGCGCGGCGGTGCAACGGCCGGCAGAGGCGGTAGCACCCGCCGCCATGGGGTGACTGGACGGCGGCTTTCGTGGCCGCCGGGCTCCCGGGCCATTGGGCACAAGGGAAGCATGAATCCCCACCATCCCTTGCCCGCCAGCGGGCAGAAAAAGCAAAAGGGGCTGCGTTTGCACGCAGCCCCTTTTTTGTTTGGTGGCGCTTCACGGATTCGAACCGCGGACCTGTGGATTATGATTCCATCGCTCTAACCGACTGAGCTAAAGCGCCTAAGCCCTCAATTATAGCGCGACTTTTTTGGCGTTCAAGACTTTTCTTGTCGCTCTCTCCAACGCGGCCGGCGATCGCCTCGGGCCTGCACGTAAAATCGCGCGCCCAGCCCCTGGATGTAAACCATGAACCGCTGCCCCACTGTCCCGTTTTCCTTTCTCTTCGCGCCCTTGCTGGCCAGCGCCCTGCTCTGCGGCGCGGTCCTGCCCGCCGCGGCCCAGGTGGTCGCCCCCCTGGGCGGCGTGCGCACCTTTCCTGAAAATGCCCTGCGCGGTACGCTGGCCATCAACAGCACCGTCGATGCGCAACTGGATGGCAAGGCCATCCGCATGGCCCCCGGCATGCGCCTGCTCAGCCCACAGAACACGCTGGTCATGGCCCACTCGGTGATCGGGCAGAAGTTCACGGTGAACTATGTCGTCGAGGCCAGCACCGGCATGCTGCTGACCGCCTGGATCCTCAGCAAGGATGAAGCGGCCCAGCCGCGCAAGGGTGCGACGTCGACGGACCGCAATTTCATCTTCGAATCCGAGATTCCCAAGCGATAGGCAGGCCCGGGGGCCGCCAGCGCTGCGGCCGCTGGGTGCGCCATCCCTTTCCAGCCGCACGACCGGCCCCGCCCGCCATTGGCCGCGGGCAGCGCTACCGACACCAGAGATTCCCCATGAGCAAAAAAGTCTTCATCAAAACCTTCGGCTGCCAGATGAACGAGTACGACTCGGACAAGATGGCCGACGTGCTGCATGCCGCCCAGGGCTACGAGCCCACGCAGAACGTGGACGAGGCGGACCTGATCCTCTTCAACACCTGCTCGGTGCGCGAAAAGGCGCAGGAGAAGGTCTTCAGCGACCTCGGGCGCATCAAGCACCTGAAAGAGCGGGGCGTGAAGATCGGTGTGGGCGGCTGCGTGGCCAGCCAGGAAGGCGCCGAGATCATCAAGCGCGCGCCCTACGTGGACGTGGTGTTCGGACCGCAGACGCTGCACCGCCTGCCCGAGCTGCTGGCCCAGCGCGAGGTGCAGCGCCGCCCGCAGGTGGACATCAGCTTTCCCGAGATCGAGAAGTTCGACCACCTGCCCCCCGCGCGCGTGGAAGGCGCCAGCGCCTTCGTCTCCATCATGGAAGGTTGCAGCAAATACTGCAGCTACTGCGTGGTGCCCTACACCCGCGGCGAGGAGGTGAGCCGGCCGTTCGACGACGTGCTGGTCGAGGTCGCGGGGCTCGCCGACCAGGGCGTGAAAGAGATCACGCTGCTGGGCCAGAACGTGAACGCCTACCTGGGCAAGATGGGCGACACGGCGGAAATCGCCGACTTCGCGCTGCTGCTGGAATATGTGGCCGACATTCCAGGCATCGAACGCATCCGCTACACCACCAGCCACCCCAACGAATTCACGCCGCGCCTGATCGAGGCCTATGCGCGCATCCCCAAGCTGGCCAGCCACCTGCACCTGCCGGTCCAGCACGGCGCCGACCGCATCCTCATGGCCATGAAGCGGGGCTACACCGCCATGGAATACAAGAGCACCGTGCGCAAGCTGCGCGCGATCCGGCCGGACCTGGCCATGAGCAGCGACTTCATCGTGGGATTCCCAGGCGAGACCGAGGAGGACTTCCGCAAGATGATGAAGCTCATCGACGACGTGCACTTCGACAACAGCTTCAGCTTCATCTTCAGCCCGCGCCCGGGCACGCCGGCCGCCAGCCTGCACGACGACACGCCGCACGAGGTGAAGCTGCGCCGCCTGCAGGAACTGCAGGCCGTGATCAACGGCAACATCAAGTCGATCAGCGAAAGCCGCGTGGGCACGGTGCAGCGCATCCTGGTCGAAGGCGCCTCCAAGCGCGACGCCAGCGAGCTGATGGGCCGCACCGAATGCAACCGCGTCGTCAACTTCGTCGGCCAGCCCCGGCTGGTCGGGCAGATGGTGGATGTGGCCATCACCGAGGCCAAGGCCTACACCCTGCGCGGCGAGGTGGTGGTGCGCGAACCGGCGCTGGCGCACTGAGCCGCATGGGCATGGCATTCGCGATGCGCTTCCTGCGCCGGCAGCAAGGGGTGGCTGCGCTCGGTGGCCTGTCGTTCCAGCAGATGATGCTGCTGGCTTTCCTGCTGATCGCCGGGCTGCTGGGCGCCAGTTCGCTGCGGGCGATCTTCACGCTGGAGCAGCTGATGGGCCAGAGCCGCAACGGCGCGGCCGAGGCGATCCAGCTCAACGCTTCGGCGCAGAGCCTGAACGGGCGCAGCCAGACACTGGAGCGCGCGGCGCGCCAGTCCCTGGTGCTGGCTGACAAGTCGCTGCGGCGGCGGTTCGACGAGGTCTCGCGCGAGGCCCGCGACATCCTGCAGCGGCTGGAGGCCAAGGGCCTGCCGCCGGACCTGCCCAACCAGTGGCGCAAGCACCTGGGCGAGGTCACGTCGCTGCTGGACGGCCCCGCGGCGCTGTCGCTGGAAAACGAGCGGGTGGTGGCGGCGTTGTTCCTCGAACTGGACGCGCTCAACGGCACCATCGCCCAGACCGTGCAGGACATGAATGCGCAGCGCAGCACCGAACTGCTGGAAAAGATCGAGGCCAGCCGGCGCGAGGTGACGCACCAGGTGGTGGGCGTGATCGTGCTGGCGCTCGCCCTGGCGCTGGCCTTCGGCATCTGGCTGGCCCGGCCGTTCAAGCGCATGGAGCACGCCATCCGCCTGCTGGGCGAGAACGACCTGTCGCAGGCGGTGGACCTCTCCGGCCCGGTGGACATCCGCCGCGTGGGCCAGCAACTGGAATGGCTGCGCATGCGGCTGCTGGAGCTGGATGCCGACAAGGCCCGCTTCCTGCGTCACGTCTCCCATGAACTCAAGACGCCGCTGGCCTCAATGCGCGAAGGCGTGGCGCTGCTGCAGGACGGCGTGACGGGCGAGCTGACCGAAGGCCAGCGCGAGGTGGTGGACATCCTGCACCAGAACACCCTGGTGCTGCAGGGCGAGATCGAGGCGCTGCTGCGCTTCAACGCGGCGGCGTTCGAAGCGCGCCAGTTGCGCCGCGCGGAGACCGACCTGCTCGCGCTCATCGAAAGCCAGGTGGAGGCCCAGCGCCTGCACTGGCAGGCCAAGAAGCTCGACGTGGTGGTGGAGGGCGCGCCGGTGGCGCTGCAGATCGACGCGGAGAAGATCGCCCCGGCGGTCAGCAACCTGCTGTCGAACGCCATCCGGTTTTCGCCGCGCGGCGGAACGATTCGGATCACCTTGTCACGTTTTCCCGACCGGATTCGCATCGATTTCGCGGATGACGGCCCCGGAGTGCATGAGAATGACCGCTCCCGCATCTTCGAACCGTTTTATCGGGGTGTGCGCCAACCCGAGGACGCCGCACGCGGCACGGGCATCGGCCTGTCCATCGTCCAGGAATACGTGAGCGCCCACGGCGGCCACGTCACCCTTGTGGAAGACGGCGAACGCACCCCCTTCCGCATTGAATTGCCCCATGTCTCCTGATTTCCCGTCGCACTCCGTTCCGCGAGTGGTCTTCGGTGCGCGCAGCGCCGGGCCGGCCGGCCTGCTGCTGGCGGTGGCCCTGCTGAGCACGGGCTGCGCCAATCCACCGCCGGCGCCGCCGCCTCCGCCCCCGCCCGTGGAAGTGCCTGCACCCACCGCCCCGCCGCCGAAGGAAGAGCCCGACGAGCCCCCCGCACCGGTGTCCGAACCCGCCAGCAAGGACAACGGCAGCCAGCGCCCTTCCGTTCCGCGGCAGATGCTGCAGTACGCGGACAAGGTGCGCAGCATGGGCACGGCGGAGCTTGCCGCCGAGATCACGCAGTTGTCCAATGCGCAGCAGCAGTCGCCCGAAAAGCCGCTGCAGCTGGCCATCGTGCTCATGCACACGCGCCAGCCGCCTGACACGGCCCGGGCCCTCGGGTTGGTGCAGCGCGTGATGGCCGATACCACGGCGCCCGCACCGGCCTTGCACCCGCTGGCCCGCCTGCTGGAAGGACGGCTGCTGCAGCAGCGCCGGCTGGAAGACCAGCTGGACCGGCAGAACCAGCAACTGCGCGATGCCCAGCGGCGGATCGACCAGCTGAACGATCGGCTGGAGGCCATGCGCGCCATCGAGCGCAGCCTGAACGCGCGGCCCGGCGGCGTCAACGACCCCGCCAAGGGCGCGCAGCCCCCTCCCGCCGCAGAACCCCAACGCTGACCGCCAACCGATCGCCACCATGAAAGCTCCCTCCGGACACCGCCAACGCATCCTTGTGGTGGACGACGACGCCGACATGCTGCGGCTGCTGTCCCTGCGCCTGCAGGGCGCGGGATACGAGGTCACGGCGGTGACGTCCGCCGAGGCCGCGCTCGCGCAGCTGGACATCGACCGTCCCCAGCTCGTGCTGAGCGACGTCCGGCTGCCGGGGCGCGACGGCCTGGCGCTGTTCGACGAGGTGCGCTCGCGCCACCCCTCGCTGCCGGTCATCCTGCTGACCGCGCACGGCACGATCCCCGATGCGGTGGAGGCCACGGCACGCGGCGTCTTCACCTACCTCACCAAGCCCTACGACGCCAAGGACCTGCTGGACAAGATCGCCCAGGCCCTGGCGTTCAGCACGCCCACGGCGCAGGCCACCCGCGCCGACGACGCCTGGCGCGCCGAGATCATCAGCCGCTCCAACCGCATGGCGGACCTGCTGGCCGAAGCCCACATGGTGGCTCAGTCCGATGCCAGCGTGCTGCTGCTGGGCGACAGCGGCACCGGCAAGGAACTGCTGGCACGCGCCATCCACCGCGCCAGTCCGCGCGCCAACCGGCCCTTCGTGGCGGTCAACTGCGGCGCCATTCCCGAGGCGCTGCTCGAATCCGAGCTGTTTGGCCACATGAAGGGTGCGTTCACCGACGCGGTGACCAACCACAAGGGCCTGTTCCAGGCGGCGGATGGCGGCACGCTGCTGCTCGACGAAATCGGGGATATGCCGCCTGCCCTGCAGGTCAAGCTGCTGCGCGTGCTGCAGGAGCGTGCCGTGCGCCCGGTGGGCGCGAGCCAGGCGACGCCGGTGAACGTGCGCATCATCTCGGCCACCCACCGGGACCTGGAGACGGCCATGGCCGCCGCCCAGTTCCGGGAAGACCTCTACTACCGCCTGAACGTCGTCACGCTGACCCTGCCCACGCTGGGCGACCGGCGCGAGGACATCGCGCTGCTGGCCAACCACTTCCTGGACAACCTGGCCCGCAAGTACGACAAGCGCCTGTCCGGCTTCTCGCCGGAGGCCTTGAAGGCGCTGACCACGGCCGCCTGGCCCGGCAACGTGCGACAGCTCTTCAACGTGGTGGAACAGGTCTGCGCCCTGTCCACCACGCCCCTGGTGTCGCTGGGCCTCGTACAGCGCGCCCTGCGCACGCCCTCGGCCCAGGTGCTCAGCTTCGCAGAGGCCCGCCAGCGATTCGAACGGGAGTATCTGGTGGACCTGCTCAAGATGACGGACGGCAACGTGGCCGACGCCGCCCGCCTGGCGCAGCGCAACCGCACCGAGTTCTACCGGCTGCTGCAAAAGCACGCGCTGACCCCCGGCAATTTCAAGGCCGATGCGGGTGCGGCAGACGATGTCGCCGATGAGCGACAGGACTAAGTCGTTGATTTAAAAGGAAATGTGGTTTCCGACCGAGGGATGGGTCGCTGAATCCCGACAGATTCGGCCGTTTTCAGGTGGTTTTGCTGCGCCGCACAACCACTTACAGGCCAAAAACGTCGCAAGTCTTTGATTTAAAAAGACTTTTAGAAGCTGGCACAGGGTTTGCCCTATAGACCGGCATGACGCAAGAAATTTCCTCCTCCACCGCCCGCCCGGCGCACCGCGCTGATGCGAACCGGACACCTGCAGCAGCAGTGGCTGCAGGACAGCCACCGGCGCAGGCGGCCCGGGGCGAAACCTCTGCGCGTCCGGCTCCGTCCTCGGCCTTCGGCGCGTTTGTCGCCGAAAGCCGGACGGCCGCTTCTTTCCCAACGACAACCCAACTTCGCAGTGAGGGAACCATGGACCCACATCAATCTTCCCGTGCAGGACGTGTCGGCGCTGTTGCGCATGCCCCCGCCGTGGTGGCGCGGCGCGGCGCCACGTACCCCCGGCCGGTGGCCTCTGACCGCAGCACGCTGCGCGAAGAACGCCACCCCAACTCGCTCACCGCACCGCCGGTGCACCGTGGCTCCATGGCGCCCCTGCCATGGCGCGGCTTCTGGAACAGCATCGGCACCGCCTTGCTCATGCGCCTGAACGGCCAGCGCAACCGCCCCGCGGAAGGCTCCGAAATCACCGAAACCTGGCAACAGGCCGCCCAGCAGCGCCGCCTGGTGTTCATGCTGCTGACCGTGGCCAGCAGCGCGCTCGCCACCACGCTGTTCGCAGGCGTGCAGCCCAGCTACGACAGCGCCTGGCTCGAATACGGCCAACTCGCCCTGTTCGCCCTGCTCTCCACCTGGGTCGTCACCGGCTTCCTGACCGGCGTGATGGGCTTCTGGGTCATGCTGCGGGGCGACGCGCACGCGCTGTCCGCCGCCAGCGTGCGCAACAACCCGTTGAACGCCGATGCACGCACGGCGATCATCATGCCGATCTGCAACGAGGACGTCTCCACCGTGTTCGCCGGCCTGCGCGCCACCTGCGAATCCGTGGCCGCCACGGGGCATGCCAAGACTTTTGACGTGTTCGTGCTGTCCGACAGCTACGACCCCCAAATCGCCGCCGCCGAGCGCGCCGCGTGGGAAGACCTGCGCGCCGCCCTGGCCGCCAACGGCAACCAGCCGCAGGTCGAGGTGTACTACCGCCTGCGCACCCGCCGCAGCCACCGCAAGGCCGGCAACGTGGCCGACTTCTGCCGCCGCTGGGGCAAGGACTACCGCTACATGGTCGTGCTCGACGCCGACAGCGTGATGAGCGGCGATTGCATCGTCTCCATGGCCAAGCTGATGGAAGCGCATCCCCGCGCCGGCATCATCCAGACCGCCACCCAGGCCATCGGCCACGTCACCCTGCACGCCCGTGCACAGCAGTTCGCCTCCCGCGTGACGGGCCGCCTGTTCACGCTGGGCATGCAGTTCTGGCAACTGGGCGAGTCCCACTACTGGGGCCACAACGCGATCATCCGCGTACAGCCCTTCATGGAACACTGCGCGCTGGCCCCGATCAAGGGCACCGGCGGCATGAGCGGCGGCATCATGTCGCACGACTTCGTGGAAGCGGCCCTGATGCGCCGTGCCGGCTACCATGTGTGGCTGGTGTCCGACCTGGTCGGCAGCTACGAGCAACAACCGCCGGACCTGCTGTCCGAGCTGCAGCGTGACCGCCGCTGGTGCCAGGGCAACCTGCAGAACGCCCGCCTGATGGCCGAGCCCGGCATCCACCCCGTGCACCGCGCCATGTTCGTCACCGGCGCGATGGCCTACCTGTCGGCGCCCCTGTGGCTGGCCTTCATCACCTTCGGCACGGCCCTGTGGCTGGCCGGCGCCCGCCTGGTGTCCGACTGGAACATCCTGCCCAGCGAACTGATGGCGCTGTGGGCCTGGACGCTGTGCATGCTGTTCCTGCCCCGCGCCCTGGGCGTGGCAGCGATCTTCATGAAGGGCGAGCAAAAGCAGTACGGCGGCACCGCCAGCCTGATCAAGAGCGCCGGCCTGGAGAGCGTGCTGGCCATCCTGCAGGCCCCGATCCGCATGCTGGCCCATTCGCTGTTCGTGATCATCGCCCTCACCGGCCTGAAGCTGGAATGGAAATCGCCTCCCCGCGAAGCCAACGCCGTGCCCTGGAGCGATGCGGTGCGCCAGTTGGCCCCGATGACCGGCGTGATCGCCCTGCTGGGCCTGGGCGTGGCGCTGATCGACCCGAGCGCGCTGATCTGGCTCATGCCCGTCGGCCTGCCGCTGGCCCTGTCCATCCCGCTGGTGGTGGTTTCCAGCCAGATCGCCCTGGGCCGTGCCGTGCGGGCCCAGCGCCTGCTGCTGATCCCCGAAGAGGCATGGTCTCCGCCCGTCCTGCGCCGCGCATGGATGCATGCCACCCAGCTGAAGAACCGCCCCCTGCGTTCCGCAGCCCCGGTGCTGAAGGCGGCCTGAACGGCATCCACCTGCCAACGCGCGCCCCCCACCGCGGCGCTTCAATGAAAAAGCCGACCCTCGGGTCGGCTTTTTCTATGGGAAGGTGAATGGTGACCGGGCCGGTGCGAGCGCGTGGCGATCGGCCAAGCTCGGAGGTCGGGCTCCATCCACCAAGCGCAGGCGCCGACAGATCAAAGTCTTTTCGGGCTCCAGCGCATGATTCACTAGGGCATATCGCTATATTTTTTATAGCAAAACACCACCGCCGGTGTCTACGATCCGACCGGCACGGCGGGCGTCTGGGCTCGGGTCAGAACGGCAGCTTCGGCATCCCGCCGCCGCCCAGGCCCTTCATGCCACCCATGCGCTTCATCATCTTCATGAGGCCGCCGCCCTTCATCTTCTTCATCATGCCCTGCATCTGATCGAACTCGTTCAGCAGGCGGTTCACCTCCTGCACGTGCACACCGGAGCCGGCGGCGATGCGCTTCTTGCGCGTGGCCTTGATCAGTTCGGGCTTGCGGCGCTCCAGGGGCGTCATGCTCTGGATGATGCCTTCCTTGCGGCGGATGTCCTTCTCCGCCTTGTCCATGTCCACCTGGCCGGCCTTGGCGGAGAACTGGGCCGGCAGCTTGTCCATGAGGCTGGACAGGCCGCCCATCTGCTTCATCTGCTGCAGCTGCGACAGGAAGTCGTTCAGGTCGAAGCCGTCGCCGCTCTTGACCTTGGCCGCGAGCTTCTGCGCCGCCTCCATGTCCACGCCCGCGCTCACCTGCTCGACCAGCGCGACGATGTCGCCCATGCCCAGGATGCGGCCGGCATGGCGCTCGGCATCGAACACTTCCAGGCCATCGATCTTCTCGGACACCCCGGCAAACTTGATGGGCGCACCGGTCACCTGGCGCACCGACAGCGCCGCGCCGCCGCGCGAGTCGCCGTCCAGCTTGGTCAGCACGATACCGGTGAGCGGCAGCGCCTCCTTGAAGGCGCGGGCGGTGTTGATGGCGTCCTGCCCCTGCATGGCATCGACGACGAACAGCGTCTCGACCGGGTTCAGCGCAGCGTGCAGTTCCTTGATTTCGTTCATCAAGGCTTCGTCGATGGCCAGGCGCCCGGCCGTGTCCACCAGCAGCACGTCGAAGTAATGCCGCTTGGCGTAGTCGATGGCCGCGCGGGCGATGTCCAGGGGCTTTTGGTCGGCCGTGCTCGGGAACCACTCGGCGCCGGCCTGCGCCGTCACGGTCTTGAGCTGCTCGATGGCGGCGGGCCGGTACACGTCGCCCGACACGGTGAGCACCTTTTTCTTGCGCTTTTCGATCAGGTGCTTGGCCAGCTTGGCGGTGGTGGTGGTCTTGCCCGCGCCCTGCAGGCCGGCCATGAGGATCACCGCGGGCGGCTGGGCCGCCAGATTGATGTCGGCGATGCCCTCGCCCATGGTGGCGGCCAGCTCGCGGTTCACGATGGACACCAGCGTCTGCCCCGGCTTGAGGGAGCCCAGCACCTCCTGGCCCAGGGCCTTTTCCTTCACGCGGGCGATGAAGTCGCGCACCACCGGCAGGGCCACGTCGGCCTCCAGCAGCGCCATGCGCACTTCGCGCAGCATGTCCTGGACGTTGGATTCGGTGATGCGGGCCTGGCCGCGCATCTCCTTGACGAGTCGCGTGAGTTTTTCGGTAAGGGCGGAGGCCATAGGAGTGTTCCGGAAGTGCCCCTGTGCCTGGGCGGCTGGTGCCGCAGGCAGGTCCGCCGGGGGCGGGCGAAGGGCTAAACTGTGAGTCCATGATTTTACCCAGTGCGTCTCCCGTCAGCTGGCTGCTGGCCTTGTCCGCGGCGATGGCTTACGCCGCCCCCGCCGCGGCCGCCGCGCGGTTCGGCGGCAAAACGGGCCGCACCGCGCTCTGGGTCGCCTGGGGCCTGCACGCGGCGGTGCTGGCCTACAGCCTGCTCGGAGGCACGCCGCACTTCGGTTTCGCGCCCGCCCTCTCCATGACGGCATGGCTGGTCCTCACCGTGTATGCCGTCGAACGCCAGATGTTTCCCGAACTCCAGGCCCGTTGGCTGCTGGGCGCCCTGGGCTCCGTGGCGGTGGTGCTCGCGCTGCTGTTTCCGGGGCAACCCCTGCACGTGAACGCATCCGCCTGGCTGCCGCTGCACCTGGCGCTGGGCATCGCGTCCTACGGGCTGTTCGCCGCCGCCGTGGTCCATGCCTGGCTCATGACCCGCGCGGAGCGCAAGATCCGCCAGGCCGCGGACCCGCACAGCGGCATCCCCCTGCTCACCCTGGAACGCCTCACGTTCCGCTTCGTGATGGCCGGCTTCGTGCTCCTCACCGCCACGCTGGTGGCCGGCTGGCTGTTCGGCGAAACGCTGTACGGCCGGGCCTGGAAGTGGGAGCACAAGACGGTGTTCTCGGTCCTGTCATGGATCACGTTCGCGGTGCTGCTGATCGGGCGCGCGCGTTTCGGCTGGCGCGGGCGCAGCGCCGTGCGCGTGCTGTATGCCGGCGCCGGCCTGCTGCTGCTGGCCTACGTGGGCTCGCGCTTCGTGCTCGAAGTGGTCCTGGGACGCGCCGCATGAAGTACCTCGTCCTGCTGGCGGTGCTGGTCATCGCGTTCGGGGTGTGGCGCAACCAGCGGCGCCGGGAGATGCCACCGCCCGCCGCGGCGCGCCCCGCCTTGCCGCAGGCCATGGTGTCCTGCGCCCGGTGCGGCGTGCACATCCCCCGCTCCGAGGCGCTGACCGACGGCGGCGCGAGCTACTGCACTCCCGAGCACCAGCGCCAAGGGCCGGCGTGAAAGGCCTCCGCCCGTGCCGGCCCTGAAACGCGCCAGCGCCCTGCTGTCCGCCGACGCCCCCTTCGCCCGGCTGTGGGGCAGCTTCCTGTCGGGCCGCATCATGGTGGCCGCCGCCCTGCTGCTGCTGCAAGGCCTGGGCGTGGCGCTGAACCAGTCCTACGAACCCCTGCTGCTGGGCATCTGCGCCGGCTACCTGGTGGCCACCGTGCTGCTGCTGGTGCTGGCCGGCAATGCGCCCCCCGGGCCCCATTCGTGGCTGCAGTGGATGTGCTCGATCGGCGTGGACCTGGCCTTGATCAGCACGCTGCAGATCCTGCACGTGGGCTCCATGAACTTCACGCCCCTGTTCGGCCTGCCCATCCTGATGGCCGGCGTGCTGGGCACGCTGACCCTGGCCCTGGGCACGACCGCGGCGGTGACACTGTTGCTGCTGGCATGGGCCTGGTGGCTGGGCAGCAGCGGCGGCTCCGACGCCACGCAGCGCTATTTCCAGACGGCCCTCACCGGCACGGGCTACTTCATCGTCGCCTACCTGGTGCACCAGCTCGCCTCGCGCCTGAACCGGGAGCAGCAGCTGGCCCAGGCCAGCCAGATGGCGGCCAAGGTGCAGGAACAGGTGAGCGCCCTGGTCATCCACAACCTGTCGGACGGCGTGCTGGTGCTCGACCAGCGCGACACCGTGCGCATCGCCAACCCCGCGGCGCTGCGGCTGCTGGGCACCAACGCCCGCCACGCCCTGCCGTTCTCCATGGCCCATTCCTCGCCCTGGAAGCCGCTGCTGGCCATGGCGCGCCAGACCTTCCAGAAAGGCCAGCCGCAAAGCGCCGACGTGGACGTGCTGCACCCGGGGCAAAGCCCGCTGGCGCTGCACGTACGGGCCTGGCTCACGTCGTCGCAGGAGATCGCGCGCGAGACCGGGGGCGAGCACCTGTGCGTGATGTTCCTGCACGACCTGCGCGAGATGGAGGCCCGCCTGCGCACCGAAAAGCTCGCCTCGATGGGCCGCATGTCGGCCGCCGTGGCCCATGAGATCCGCAATCCCCTTGCGGCCATCATGCAGGCCAATGCCCTGCTGGAAGAAGAACTGCACGAGCCCGGCCAGAAGCGCCTGGCCCACATGGTGCAGCAGAACGCCGAGCGGCTGGCCCGCATCGCGGAGGAGGTGCTGGACATCGCCCGGGTCCAGCACCAGATCAGCCATGCCCCCGCCTCCACCGTCGTGCTGTGCGATGCGGTCGCGCAGGCCTGGGGCGACTGGCAGGCGCAGGACCCGGGCAAGCGCCGGGCCCAGCTCGCGCTGGAGGCGGGCCGCGCGCCCGTGGAGTTCGACGCCGAACACCTGCGCCGCGTGCTCGTCAACCTGCTCGACAACGCGCTGCGCTACATGGGCGGCGAGCCGGACTCGCTCTACGTGGCCACCTACGTCAGCGCGGCTGGCGCCGTGGGGCTGCAGGTGTGGAGCGACGGGGCGCCGCTGGACAAGACCGTGGAGCGCCACCTGTTCGAGCCCTTCTTTTCCTCGGAAAGCCGCTCCAGCGGGCTGGGCCTCTATATCTGCCGCGAGCTTTGCCAGCGGCACGGCGCGTCGATCGGCTACCAGCGCCTCACCCGCAACCTGCCGCGCGGGGCGGTCGGCGGCAACGCGTTCACGGTCGTGTTCCGCAAGAACGCCCGGCCGCAGGACCCGAACACCACGCTGTTTGACACAATCGTCGTCTGACCCCGCCCGCACCTGTCCATGAACGCCAACGCCGCCACGATCCTCGTCGTCGATGACGAACCCGACCTGCGCACCCTGTACGAACTGACGCTGCTGCGCGAAGGCTACCGGGTCGAGACGGCAGGCAACCTGCAGGAGGCCCGCCAGCAGCTGCAGGCCCGCAAGTTCGACGCCGTGATCACCGACATGCGCCTGCCCGACGGCTTCGGCATGGAGCTGCTGCACGAGCTGCGCGACCAGCAGCGGCGCGAGCGCTGTGTGGTCATGACGGCCTATGGCTCGGCCGAGAACGCGGTGGAGGCCCTGCGCTCGGGCGCCTTCGACTACCTCACCAAGCCGGTGGACCTCAAGCAGTTCCGCTCGGTCGTCGCATCGGCGGTCCAGGGCACGGGCGGCGTGCCGCCGCCCCGCTCGGCCCGCCCCGGCACCGCGCCGCGCGCCCCGCAAGAGGCCGTGGCCGGCGGCACCACGCTGTCGCTGGACCGGCTGGTGGGCGAGTCCGAGGCCATGCGCAACGTCAAGCAGCGCATCGCCAAGGTGGCGCGCAGCATGGCGCCCGTGCTCATCCGCGGCGAATCCGGCACCGGCAAGGAGCTGGTGGCGCGCGCGCTGCATGCCAGCAGCCAGCGCGCGGACGGACCGCTGGTCGCCGTCAACTGCGGCGCCATTCCGGAAAACCTGCTCGAAGCCGAATTCTTCGGCGCGCGCAAGGGCTCGTACACCGGCGCCACGCAGGACCGCGACGGCTACTTCCAGGCGGCACGCGGGGGCACGCTGTTCCTGGACGAGATCGGCGACCTGCCGCTGGCGATGCAGTCCAAGCTGCTGCGTGCCATCCAGGAACGCAGCGTGCGGGCGCTGGGCTCCACGGGGGAAGAGACCGTGGATGTGCGCATCGTCAGCGCCACCCACCGCGACCTGTCGGCCGATGTGCAGTCCGGCCGGTTCCGCCAGGATCTGTACTACCGCCTCAACGTGATCGAAGTGGTCATCCCGCCGCTGCGGGAACGCCGCGAAGACCTGCCTGCCCTGTGCGCCACGCTGCTGGCGCGCATCGCGCAGGAATCGGGCGCGCCGGTGCCGCCCCTCACGCAGAACGCGCTCGACCGCATCGCCATGCACCCGCTCACCGGCAACGTGCGCGAGCTGGAAAACCTGCTGCACCGCGCCGTCGCCCTGAGCGATGGAGAAGAGCTGCACGTGGAGCCCCCGCACGCCTCGGCCGCCGATGCCGCGCGCGCCGATGCGGGCGCATCGCCCGCCCCCGGGGGGGATCCGCCCGGCAACGGCACACCGCGCAGCGCCAACCCGGCCGCCTCCGTGCCCTTGCCCAGCGACCTGCAGGCCTGGCTGGACCAGCAAGAGCGCGAGATTCTGGTACGGGCCCTGCGGGATACCGGCTTCAACCGCACCGCCACCGCGGCGCGGCTGGGCATCAGCCTGCGGCAGATCCGCTACCGCATCGCCCGCCTGGACATCGCCGCGCCCAACGACAGCGACGCGAATGACGACAGCGAATGAGGCACCGCACCCCGGCCCAGTGCCCTGCCCGGAGGCGGGGGACAGGCCGGTGTGGGACGGCGGCTGGTACCGGGACGCCACGCGCGAGCCCTCGCCCAACTTCGGCCCCCGCCCGGCCCAGGCGGTCATCGATCTCATCGTCGTGCATTCGATCAGCCTGCCCCCCGGCGAATACGGCGGCGGGCAGGTGCGCCGGCTTTTCACCAACACCCTCGACTGGGATGCGCACCCCTACTACGCCGGCATCCGCGGGCTGCAGGTGTCGGCCCACTTCTTCATCGAGCGCGACGGCCGGCTCTGGCAGTTCGTGGACTGCGATCTGCGGGCCTGGCATGCCGGGCCGTCGAGCTACCGGGGCCGCGCCAACTGCAACGATGACTCGATCGGCATCGAACTGGAAGGGCTGGAGGGCCAGACCTTCGAGCCCGCCCAATACGCCACCCTGGCGCGGCTTTGCGCCGACCTGCCGCTGCGCTACCCCATCGCCCACGTGGCAGGCCACGAAGACGTGGCTCCCGGCAGAAAGCAGGACCCGGGGCCGGGCTTCGACTGGCAACGGCTTCGAGCGGACCTGCCGTGGCCACCCGCCGTGTTTCCACGGAAGTCAACCCGACCACCGCCATAATTGAGGGTTTTCCCTAATCTTTGGCACGATCGGTATCAAAACGCGACACTCGGATTCCCCGGCACCAAGGCAAAGAGACAGCATCTGCGCGGCTTCCGAAATGGAAATGTTCGGCACCCGGCGCCAGAGCACGTTTTTTCCGAAAAAACCGCATCTGCGCTGCCTCTCTGAGGCCTGCGCTTCAATGGCTTCCGGGATATGGAACCATCAAGACTTCACCTCAACTGCTTAAGTGCGCTGTACACTACCGGTAGTGTCCAACGCCAAGACACACGCTAGATATAGCGTGTCAAGCAGCACTCCACTCCCACTCATTTTCTCGTTTTGGCGTCCCCTTTTGGCCCGCCAACTTCGCCTTTTCCGACAGCTCCCAAAGGACCTTTCATGCAAGCTGCGCTAAACCCTTCATCCACCAGCCAATCCACCGGGCAAGCCCCCACTGCCGCAGACGAATCGCCGGCGACGCAGCCCGGCAGCGACCTGCTGACGCACTACCAGATCATTCGCCGCAACGGCGCAGTGGTGCCGTTCGAACCGCAGAAGATCGCAGTGGCCCTGATGAAGGCGTTTCTCGCCGTGCACGGCACCCAGGGTGCCGCTTCGGCCAGCGTGCGCGAAGTCGTGGACACGCTGACCCAGAACGTGGTGCGCGCCCTCATGCGCTCACGCCCGGGCGGCGGCACGTTCCACATCGAGGACGTCCAGGACCAGGTCGAACTGGGCCTGATGCGCGGCGGCCACCACGAGGTCGCGCGCGCCTATGTGCTGTACCGTGAGCGCCGCTCGCAGGAGCGCGCCCACCAGCAGGAGCAGCGCACCCCCGCCGTGCCCACCCTGCACGTGATCGACCATGGCCAGCGCGTGCCCCTCGATGAAGCGCGCATGCTGAGCCTCATCCAGGCCGCCTGCTCCAACCTGGGCGCCGACATCCAGGCCGCACCCATCGTGGCCGAAACCATGCGCAACCTGTACGACGGCGTGCCCATGGACGAGGTGTACAAGGCCTCCATCCTGGCCGCCCGCACCCTGATCGAGAAAGACCCCGACTACACCTACGCCACCGCCCGCCTGCTGCTGCACACCATCGTGCGCGAGGTGCTGGGCCGCGACGTGGCGCCCGGCGAAATGGGCGCCGCCTACGCGAACTACTTCCCCGTGTTCATCCAGAAGGGCGTGGACAACGACCTGCTGGACCCCCGCCTGCTCGAGTACGACCTGCAAAAGCTCGGCGCCGCGCTGAAGTTCGAGCGCGACCAGCAGTTCGACTACCTGGGCCTGCAGACGCTGTACGACCGCTACTTCCTGCACGTGCGCAAGAGCCGCATCGAACTGCCCCAGGCGTTCTTCATGCGCGTGGCCATGGGCCTGGCGCTCAAGGAAGACAACCGCGAAGCGCGCGCCATCGAGTTCTATGAGGTGCTCTCGTCGTTCGACTTCATGTCCAGCACCCCCACGCTGTTCAACAGCGGCACGCTGCGCTCGCAGCTGTCGTCGTGCTACCTGACCACCGTGCCCGACGACCTGGATGGCATCTACGAGTCGATCAAGGAAAACGCGCTGCTGTCCAAGTTCGCCGGCGGCCTGGGCAACGACTGGACCCGCGTGCGCGCACTGGGATCGCACATCAAGGGCACCAACGGCGAATCGCAGGGCGTGGTGCCGTTCCTCAAGGTGGTGAACGACACCGCCGTGGCCGTGAACCAGGGCGGCAAGCGCAAGGGCGCCGTCTGCACGTACCTCGAAACCTGGCACCTGGACATCGAGGAGTTCCTGGAGTTGCGCAAGAACACCGGCGACGACCGCCGCCGCACGCACGACATGAACACGGCCAACTGGATTCCCGACCTGTTCATGCGTCGCGTCATGGAAAAGGGCACCTGGACCCTGTTCTCACCCTCCAACGTGCCCGACCTGCACGACCTGTTCGGCGCCGACTTCGAAAAGGCCTACGTGGCCTATGAAGAAAAGGCCGCGCGCGGCGAGATCAAGCCCTCGCGCACGCTGCAGGCGACCGACCTGTGGCGCAAGATCCTCACCATGCTGTTCGAGACCGGCCACCCCTGGATCACGTTCAAGGATGCCTGCAACGTGCGCTCGCCCCAGCAGCACGCCGGCGTGGTGCACTCGTCCAACCTGTGCACCGAGATCACGCTGAACACCAGCGACACCGAAACCGCGGTCTGCAACCTCGGCTCGGTCAACCTGCTGCGCCATCTGAAGGACGGCCCGAACGGCCGCGAGCTCGACCACGTCAAGCTGCGCAAGACCATCTCCACGGCCATGCGCATGCTCGACAACGTGATCGACATCAACTACTACGCCGTCGAAAAGGCCCGCGCCTCCAACATGCGCCACCGCCCTGTGGGCCTGGGCATCATGGCCTTCCAGGACAGCCTGTACGAACTGCGCATTCCCTACGCATCGCAGGCCGCGGTCGAGTTCGCCGATCGATCCATGGAAGCCATCTGCTACTACGCCTACTGGGCTTCGACCGAGCTGGCCAAGGAGCGCGGCCACTACGAAAGCTACAAGGGCTCGCTGTGGGACCGCGGCATCCTGCCGTTCGACACGCTCGAGCTGCTGGAGAAGGCCCGCGGCGGCTTCGTGGAAGTGGACCGCTCGTCCTCGCTGGACTGGGATGCGCTGCGCAAGAAGATCGCGCAGGACGGCATGCGCAACTCCAACTGCGTGGCCATCGCGCCCACCGCCACCATCTCCAACATCGTCGGTGTCGATGCGTCCATCGAGCCCTCGTTCGGCAACCTGTCGGTCAAATCGAACCTGTCGGGCGAGTTCACGGTCATCAACGGCTACCTGGTGCGAGACCTCAAGCGCCTGGGCCTGTGGGACGACGTGATGGTCATGGACCTCAAGCACTTCAAGGGTTCGCTGCACTCCATCGACCGCGTGCCGCAGGACGTCAAGGCGCTGTACTCCACGGCCTTCGAAGTCGAGCCGTCGTGGCTCGTCGAGGCCGCATCGCGCCGCCAGAAGTGGATCGACCAGGCGCAGAGCCTGAACATCTACATGGCGGGCGCATCGGGCAAGAAGCTCGACGACACCTACAAGCTCGCCTGGGTGCGCGGCCTCAAGACCACGTATTACCTGCGCACGCAAAGCGCCACGCACGTCGAGATGAGCACCGTGAACACGCGCCAGCTCAACGCCGTGTCGTCGGGCACCGACGGCGGCGGCGCGCAGGCCGCATCCAAGCCCAGCGCGCTCGAAGCCGCTGCGGCCGCAGCACAGGCACAGGCCGCGGCATTGCCCGCGACCGACGTGAAGTTCTGCGCGATCGACGACCCGACCTGCGAAGCCTGCCAGTGATGCGCACGCCATGCGCGGCACCCTGATCGATCAGGGTGCCGCGCATGTGCAGTGAAGCAACAAAAACATGGCTGCATCACGCTCCAGCGCTTTTAATTTTGCAGCGCTGCTTTCATAATCCGACCATTGGAAAACCTATGCTGACCTGGGACGAAGAAGTCAAGCCCTCATCGCAGAAACTCTTGGACGGCGGTCTGCAAAACAACCGCCCGGCGGAGTCGCCGTCCGCGCTTTCGCACGCCGCTGCGGCACCCGCCGACAGCCTGCCCGCCGGCAGCACGCCCACCCCCTCTGCCCCGCCCGCCGACACCGTGCACCGCCGCGTGAATGCCGCCGACAAGCGCATCATCAACGGCCAGACCGACGTCAATCAACTGGTGCCCTTCAAGTACAAGTGGGCCTGGGAAAAATACCTCGCCACCTGCGCCAACCACTGGATGCCGCAAGAGGTGAACATGACGCGCGACATCGCGTTGTGGAAAGACCCGAACGGCCTGACCGAAGACGAGCGCCGCATCATCAAGCGCAACCTCGGCTTCTTCGTGACCGCCGATTCGCTGGCCGCCAACAACATCGTGCTGGGCACGTACCGCCACATCACCGCGCCCGAATGCCGCCAGTTCCTGCTGCGCCAGGCCTTCGAGGAAGCGATCCACACGCACGCCTACCAGTACATCGTCGAATCGCTCGGCCTCGACGAGAGCGAGATCTTCAACGCGTACAACGAAGTCGCCTCCATCCGCAACAAGGACGAGTTCCTGATCCCCTTCATCGAGGCGATCATGGACCCCAACTTCAAGACCGGCACGCCCGAGACCGACCAGACGCTGCTCAAGTCGCTGATCGTGTTCGCCTGCCTGATGGAAGGCCTGTTCTTCTACGTCGGCTTCACGCAGATCCTCGCGCTCGGCCGCCAGAACAAGATGACCGGTGCCGCCGAGCAGTACCAGTACATCCTGCGCGACGAATCGATGCACTGCAACTTCGGCATCGACCTGATCAACCAGCTCAAGCTGGAGAACCCGCACCTGTGGACCGCGGAGTTCAAGGAAGAGATCAATGGCCTGTTCATGAAGGCCGTCGAGCTCGAGTACCAGTACGCCGAAGACACCATGCCACGCGGCGTGCTGGGCATGAACGCCTCCATGTTCAAGGGCTACCTGCGCTACATCGCCAACCGCCGCGCCACGCAGATCGGCCTGGAGGCGCTGTTCCCCAACGAAGAAAACCCCTTCCCCTGGATGAGCGAGATGATCGACCTCAAGAAGGAGCGCAACTTCTTCGAGACCCGCGTCATCGAGTACCAGTCCGGCGGTGCACTGTCCTGGGATTAGCCTCCCGACACATTCCAGGCCATGCATTTTCATTCCACGTCCCAGACCGGCAGCGCTGCAAAGCCCTGCCGTGCGGGGCGTTCCCGTGTTCATGGCGATGGGACTCGTCCCATCGCCATGGATCGCTCCATGTCCAATGCAGGCGTGGAGTGCTCTTTGCAAATTGACCCAAGGAGAAAATGATGGCAACTGCGAAAAAGACCGCCGCCAAGAAGGCAGCACCCGCGAAGAAAGCCGCCGCCCCCGCCAAGAAGGCTGTGGTAGCGAAGAAGGCCGCCGCTCCGGCGAAGAAGGCAGCGCCCGCCAAGAAGGCCGCCGCCCCCGCCAAGAAGGTAACGGCTGCGAAGAAGGCAGCAGCACCGGCCAAGAAGGCCGCCGCTCCAGCGAAGAAGGCAGCGCCCGCCAAGAAGGCCGCCGCCCCCGCCAAGAAGGTGACGGCTGCGAAGAAGGCAGCAGCACCGGCCAAGAAGGCCGCTGCTCCGGCCAAGAAAGCCGCAGCGCCAGCGAAGAAGGCAACGGCCGTGAAGAAGTCGGCTGCACCGGCCAAGAAGGCCGCAGCACCGGCGGCCAAGAAGGCCAGCGCCAAGCCAGCGACCGCGACCAAGAAGGCCGTGACGTCGGCGAAGAAGACCTCGGCCGCACCTGCTGCCAAGAAGCCTGCCGCAGCACCGGCCGCCAAGAAGGCCGCCGCGCCCAAGAAAGCCGCCAAGGCCCCTGCGCCCGCGCCTGCAGCCCAGACCACGCTGAACCCCCAGGCCGCCTGGCCCTTCCCCACGGGTGGCAAGCCGTAAGGCCCACGTCCACGGGAAGTCCCGCCAACCCGGTGCCCTGCACCGGGTTTTTTTATGCCTGCTGCACACGCATCGTGCCGCGGCAGGCCTGTGCCCTCGGCTTACTCGGGGTGGAAGTCGAGCACGTAGTTCTGCGGCCCGCGCTGCGCGATCTTGAGCGCGCCCATGCGGTTGCCCAGCGCGGCGCAGCGCACCAGGGGCCAGTCCCGCTCCAGGCCGAAGAGCAGCGCGCCCCGCCAGGCGTCACCGCAGCCGGTGGGGTCCACCACCTCGGCCGGCGCCGCGACCGGCACGTTGGTGCGCTCGCCGTTCTCCCAGACGTCGCAGCCCTCGGCGCCCAGCGTGACGACAAGGCCGCGCACCTTGCGGGAGATGTCCTGCAGACTCCAGCCCGTGCGCTCGCACAGCATGCGGCCTTCGTAGTCGTTCACGGTGATCCACGTGGCCTGCTCGATGAACTGCGCCAGTTCCTGGCCGTTGAACATGGGCAGGCCCTGGCCCGGATCGAACACGAACGGAATCCCTGCCTCGACCAGTTGCGCGGCGTGCTGCAGCATGGCGTCGCGGCCATCGGGCGCGATGATGGCCAGGCGCACGTCAGGCTCGGCCACGATGCGCGAGCGGTGGGCCTGCATCATGGCACCGGGGTGGAAGGCCGTGATCTGGTTGTTGTCGCGGTCGGTCATGATCATCGCCTGGGCCGTGTAGAGGTCATCCACCTGCCCCACGTGGCGCGTGTCGATGGCCAGGCTGCGCAGGCGCTCCTGATAGCCGGCGCCGTCGCTGCCCAGCATGGCCATGGGCACCGGATCGCCGCCCAGCAGCTTCAGGCTGTAGGCGATGTTGCCGGCGCAGCCGCCGAAGTCCCGGCGCAGGGAAGGCACGAGGAACGAGACGTTCAGGATGTGCAACTGGTCCGGCAGTATCTGCTCGGCGAAGCGGCCCTCGAAAGTCATGATGGTGTCGAACGCCAGGGAACCGCAAATCAAGGCAGCCATAACAAATCCGGTGAAGAAGAAAAGATCCGAAGATCAGGGATAGAAAGCCAGAACACGGTAGCCGGAGACGCGCGCGCCGCCCGTGGCCACCACCATGGGCAAGGTGCCGCTCCATTCGCCGCCGGGCGCGATCTCCGCGGGAGCCCCCAGGTCCTGGGGCTGCAGCACGCGGCGCAGCACCGGCCGGTCCTGCGTGTCGGTCAGCGTCAGCTCCACCGACGGCATGGCCACGGCAAAGCCGGCACGGCTCTTGATGGACAAGGCCAGCTGGTACGAGTCGCCCCGTCCCTTGTTGAAGGACGAGCTGTCGATCACCACTTCGGTGATGCGGCGCGGGGCGGCGATGGCGCATTGCAACGGCACGCACAGCGCCTGGAGGATGGGCCGCGCACCGGGGTACTGCGATGCCAGCCGGTCGCGCTCCTGCACTGCCATCTGCAGGCCAAGGCCTGCGGCCAGGGCCATCAGCAGCACGGCCAGGCCGGCCCGCACCGCCGGCTTGCCCCAGAAGGCCTTGCGGCGCGCGGCGCGCATGAAGCCCGGCTCATCGGCGGCCGTGGCATGCACCGCATCGTCGTCTTCGTCATCGTCTTTCGCCGGCGAGTGCAGCGGCAGGCGGTGAACGGAAGGCTGCGCACCGGCCAGGGCCGCGGAGGCGATGGCCGCTTCTGCCGGCAACGCCACCACGCCCTCCAGCCCACCACCGGCCTGCGTGGCAATGGCCACCGGATCGGTGTCGGCATCGATGGCTTCCAGGGCCATGTCCATGGCCACCGCCTTGGCGATGGCATCGTCGGTCGAAGCCTGCCGCCCGTGGCCATCCGGCACATCGGCGGCGGCGAGCAGCGGCCCGTCGTCCAGATCGTCGGGCCATTCGGAATCGCGCAACTCGGCGAAGGGCAGTTCATAGCCCGCTGGCTCCGGTGGCGGTGCGCTGTGCGCGCGCCCTGCCACTGCCGCTTCGTCCTGCGGGGGGGTCGGGGCGGCGGGCACCGCACCGATGGGCCGTTCAGCGGCAGCCACCGATCCCGGCAAGGCCCATCCCGATGGCAGTGGAGGTAGAACGGGCTTGGCCGGCGCGGCAGTGGAATCCGTCGCGCTCGAGCGGGTTCGCCAAACCAGCGGAGACGCAGGCTCCAGGCTCCAGTCGGCGGGCGGCTCCACGCCCGGCGACGCCAGCGGCCGCGCCGTGAGATAGCTCGGCACCGGCGGCGGCTCCGGCACCTCCAGTGGCGCGGGCGGGGCGGGGTCGTCCATCGGCAGCGGTGCGGTCGGCGCTGGCGTTGGGGGGAATGAAGAATGTGGCGGTGCCGGGGCCGCAGAGGCGGTGGGCCCGCGTGGCACGCCAGGCGCGGGCGCTGTTGGAGAGGGTTGCGGCACGCTCGCCGCTCCAGCCCCCCAGGCCCGTTCGGCAGGCGCCGGCGGCCGCACGGCCGCGCGCGGAGCTTCGGGAATGGCCATTTCCGGCAGCAGGTCCTGCGACGCCGAGCGCACCAGATGGGCCGCCGCATCGAAGACTTCCTTGCACTGTCCGCACCGCACCCACCCATCGGAGATGCGCAACTGGTCCGCGACGACCTTGAA
Source organism: Acidovorax sp. BLS4 (assembly GCF_032929295.1). NCBI lineage: Bacteria > Pseudomonadati > Pseudomonadota > Betaproteobacteria > Burkholderiales > Comamonadaceae > Acidovorax > Acidovorax sp. BLS4. Next base: position 150,384 of record NZ_CP136797.1, on the reverse strand, counting down.
GGTCGTGCCGCAGGCGGGGCAGCGTGTGATCTGGCTCATCGGCTCGGGATTGTAGGTGGGCGCCATGCCCGCCCGAAGGGCGGCACGGCCCTGCCCGTCACCGCGCGGCCACCATCAGGATCCAGCCCTCCTGCGTGTCGGCCACCTCCAGGGGCAGCCACGGCGCATAGGCCTCTTTCAGCTCGTCGGCCTGGCGCTCCAGGATGCCGGCCAGCACCAGATGGCCGCCGGCCGCCACATGCGCGCACAGCAGCGGCGCCAGCACCTTGAGTGGCGTGGCGAGGATGTTGGCCAGCACCGTCTGGTAGATGCCGCTGGCCTGGTCGGGCAAGCCCGCCTTCAGCGCCACGCCGTTGGCCTCGGCGTTCAGCCGCGTGGACTCCACGGCCGCCGGATCGATGTCCACGGCATCGACATCCGTCGCACCGAACTTGGCGGCGCCGATGGCCAGGATGCCGGAGCCGCAGCCATAGTCGAGCACGCGGCCCAGCGGGTTGCCGCTGGCGCCGTGCGGAGCGCCGTTCGCCGCGATCCACCGCAGGCACATGCGCGTCGTGGGGTGCGTGCCGGTGCCGAATGCCAGTCCGGGATCGAGCCGGATGCTGCGCGTGGCCTGGGCCGGCAGCTCGTGCCAAGTGGGCACGATCCAGAAATCCGGCGTGATGTCCACCGGCGCGAACTGCGATTGCGTGAGGCGCACCCAGTCCTGCTCGGGCACGGTGGCCACGCCCAGCACGCGGCAGCCCTCGAAAAAATCCTGCACCTCCAGCAGGGCCCGCGCCTCCTGCGCTTCGGCTTCGTTCTGGAACAGCGCCACCACCCGGCTGCGCTGCCAGCCGTCCTTGGGCGGCGGCATGCCGGGCTCGCCGAACAGCGCCTGCTCGGCATCGGTCTGCGCGTCGGCATCCTCGACCGACACGCTCAGCGCCTGCAGCGCATCGAGCGCATCGCTCAGGGACTCGACCCGGTCTTCGGGGCACATCAGGCTCAGCTCAAACATGGGAGACCTCCGGGAGAAAACGAAAATGCTGGCACCCGTTGCCAGGTGCCAGCATGCAAAACCACCACGCGCAGCGATCTCAGCGCTTGTGCTGCGACAGCCACTCTTCCAGGTAATGGATGTTGGTGCCGCCCGCCACGAACTTGGCGTCCACCATCAGCTCGCGGTGCAGCGGCACGTTGGTGTTGATGCCCTCGATCACGGTTTCGGACAGCGCCGTGCGCATGCGGGCCAGCGCTTGCTCGCGCGTGTCGCCGTGCACGATGATCTTGCCGATCATCGAGTCGTAATTCGGCGGCACGTAATAGTTGGTGTAGGCGTGCGAATCCACGCGCACGCCCGGGCCGCCCGGCGCATGCCACATGGTGATGCGGCCTGGCGAGGGGATGAACTTGTACGGGTCCTCGGCGTTCACGCGGCATTCGATGGCGTGGCCGCGGATCTCGATCTGGCGCTGGGTGAAGGGCAGCTTCTCGCCGGCGGCGACCATGATCTGCGTCTTCACGATGTCCACGCCCGTGATCCATTCGGTCACCGGGTGCTCCACCTGCACGCGGGTGTTCATCTCGATGAAGTAGAACTCGCCGTTTTCATACAGGAACTCGAACGTGCCCGCACCGCGGTAGCCGATCTTCTTGCAGGCGGCCACGCAACGCTCGCCGATCTTCTCGATCAGCTTGCGCGGGATGCCGGGCGCCGGCGCCTCTTCGATCACCTTCTGGTGGCGGCGCTGCATGGAGCAGTCGCGCTCGCCCAGATAGACCGCATTGCGGTGCTTGTCCGCGAGGATCTGGATCTCGATGTGGCGCGGGTTCTGGAGGAACTTCTCCATGTACACGGCCGGATTGCCGAACGCCGCGCCGGCCTCGGCCTTGGTCATCTGCACCGCGTTGACGAGCGCCGCCTCGGTGTGCACCACGCGCATGCCGCGCCCGCCGCCGCCGCCCGCGGCCTTGATGATGACGGGATAGCCCACCGCCTTGGCGATGCGGCGGATCTGCACCGGGTCTTCCGGCAGCTCGCCTTCGGAGCCGGGCACGCAGGGCACGCCCGCGCGGATCATGGCCTGCTTGGCCGAGACCTTGTCGCCCATGGTGCGGATCGACTCGGGCGTGGGGCCGATGAACTGGAAGCCGCTCTTTTCCACCCGCTCGGCGAAGTCGGCGTTCTCGGACAGGAAGCCGTAGCCGGGGTGGATGGCCTCCGCATCGGTCACCTCGGCGGCCGAAATGATGGCGGGCATGTTGAGGTAGGACAGCGGCGAGGGCGCGGGGCCGATGCACACCGCCTCTTCGGCCAGCTTCACGTACTTGGCATCGCGATCCGCCTCGGAATACACCATGACGGCCTTGACGCCGAGTTCACGGCAGGCGCGCTGGATGCGCAATGCGATTTCGCCGCGATTGGCAACGAGGATTTTCTTAAACATAGGTTTCTTCGCGGCTCATCACCCATGCGCGGGCGCATGCGAGTGCGGTTGGCGTGGCCTTGCCCGGGGCAAGACGGCCGGCACCGGCGACGAGGATTTTCTGAAACATGGACGTTCCCTGGCGCCCGGCAACGAGGCCGGCGCGCCCGACAAGGACCGAGGAAGACATGCGCAATTTATTCGATCACGAACAGGGGCTGACCGTATTCCACCGCTTGGCCGTTCTCCCCCAGGATGCGGGTGACGGTGCCGGACTTGTCGGCCTCGATCTCGTTGAGGATCTTCATGGCTTCGATGATGCAGATCGTCTCGCCTTCCTTGACCTGGCTGCCCACCTCGACGAACGACTTGGCGCCCGGGCTGGAAGCGCGGTAGAACGTGCCCACCATGGGCGATTTCACGATGTGGCCGGTCGGGGCGGCCGGTGCAGGCAACTCGGCCACGGGGGCTGCAGCCGCCGCCGCGGGGGCCGGGGCCTGCTGGGCGGGTGCGGCCACATATTGCTGGACCACCGCACCGCCGCTCTTGACGATGCGGACCTTGCCTTCTGCCTCGGTGATCTCGAGTTCTGACACATTCGACTCGGACACGAGGTCGATCAAGGTCTTGAGTTTTCGCAAATCCATGGGAACTCCAACGCCAAAAACAAAATAGGGCGCGAATTTACCCTAAATTCGACCTATGGCCGGCATTTGGGCGCAAATTCATTGATCTTCGCGGTGGATTGCAGACCGCTATCCCAGGGAAGCCCATTGGGTGAGGTCTTCTGCGGTGACCTGGCCCATTTTACGGTGCAGGATGCTGCCATCTGCGCCCATTACCACGCTGAAAGGCAGGCCTCCGGTGAGATTGCCCAGCGAACGGCCCAGTTCGGTGCCCGAAAGCCCCGCCAGTCCCACCGGGAAATCCAGAGGCAGGCGCCCCAGGAACTGCCGTACGGACGAGGGCTGGTCGATCGCCAGGCCCACGACTTGCCAGCCTTTGGCAGCGTGTTCCCGGTAGAAGGCATTCAAAAGCGGCAGCTCGTCCACGCAGGGCGGGCACCACGTGGCCCAGAAGTTCACCAAGAGCGGCTTGCCGCGAAAACGAGCCATCGCCACGGGCGCGCCGCCCGAGGGCGCCTCGAACTGCTGCGCCCACAGGGCGGCTTCGGCGCCGGACAGCACCGCGTGCGGCTGGAACCGCCACCACGCCAGCCCTGCGCCGCCCAGCCCGGCGGCGGCGGCCACGCCGGCATACGCCATCAGCCTGCGACGCGAAGCCTGGGGCGCAGCATCGGACCCGGCCGCGGGGGCCGGGCGGGGGGCGGGTGGGGACATAGGGGTGCCCGTATCGGAGGGCGGTGACACATTCATTCGGGAGGGCTTTCCAACAGCTTGCGCACGGCGCGAATGTCTCCGCGCGGTGCCCGGCCCCGCGCATCGGGGCGCAATGCGCCGCGCAGGTCATCCAGGTCATAGATCAAAAGGTGCACGCCGATCATCTCGCCCAGCACCGGCGAATGGCTGGAGAGGCTCAACGCCTCGACCGACTCGCCATGGAAGCCGGTGACGGTGCGCGGCTCGTAGTCCACATGGTGGTCGATCAGCGCGATCTCGGCGGATTTGCAGTCGTCGCAGAACAACTGCAGATAAATGTCGGACAGCCGGGTCGCCGTGCCATGCCACACCGCTCCGCCCAGGTGCGGACGAAACGCCTGCATGCGCTCCATCCAGATCAGCGCCAGCTGCCGCAGCGCGAGCAATTCCTGGGGCTGGGTGTCGGCACAGAACAGGCCGATGTACTCACGCACGGCATCCTCGACCAGATCGTTGTCGGGCAGCGGTGTGCGGCTGGGCAGGCCCAGTTGGCGAACGGCCCGGCGTTTGGCCGGGCCCCATTCCAGGCCTTCTTCGACGACCATGCGGGCCGCGGCGTTGGCGATCTCGGTGGCGAGGGCGTTTGGCATGGCGGCGATCGGGTGGGGGGAAAGGTCCATTGTGGCCTCAATGCAAGAAGGCGGCCCGGGAAAACGCCCGCATCCGGCAGGGGCATGGTGCGCCCCATTGTGGACCTTGCTATTGAAAATGTAGCAATCGAGGCAAGAGGGATGTGCGCGGGCAGCCCTGCAGACCTGGAACCTTAGAATCTGCGCCCATGCATATTCACATTCTGGGCATCTGCGGCACGTTCATGGGGGGCCTGGCGGCACTGGCGCGCGAAGCGGGCCACAAGGTCACCGGCTGCGACGCCGGCGTGTACCCCCCGATGAGCGACCAGCTGCGCGCCTTGGGGATCGAACTGATCGAAGGCTATGGCGCGGACCAGATGGCGCTGGCGCCCGATGTGTTCGTGATCGGCAACGTGGTCAGCCGGGCGCGCCTGCCCGACGGCACGCCGAAATTCCCCCTGATGGAGGCCATCCTCGACGCCGGCGCCGCCTACACCAGCGGGCCCCAGTGGCTTGCCGAGCACGTGCTGCAGGGCCGGCACGTGCTGGCCGTGGCGGGCACCCACGGCAAGACGACCACTACGTCGATGCTGGCCTGGGTTCTGGAATGCGCGGGCCTGCAGCCCGGCTTCCTGGTGGGCGGCGTGCCGCTGGATTTCGGCGTGTCGGCCCGGCTGGGCGCCGCGCGCCGTCCGGTGGCCGGCCCGGGCGTGGCGGGCGATGCGCCCGTGTTCGTGATCGAGGCGGACGAATACGACACCGCGTTCTTCGACAAGCGCAGCAAGTTCGTGCACTACCGCCCCCGCACCGCGGTGCTGAACAACCTGGAATTCGACCACGCGGACATCTTCGACGACCTGCCGGCCATCGAGCGGCAGTTCCACCACCTGGTGCGCACCGTGCCGCCATCGGGCCGCGTGGTGGTCAACGGGCTGGAGGAAAGCCTGGCCCGCGTGCTGCATGCCGGCTGCTGGAGCGAGGTGGCAAGCTTCGGCGCGCTGGTGAGCGACTTCACGGCGCAAGGCGAGCCGCACGCCTTCGATGTGCTCCACCAGGGCCGGACCGTGGCCCGCGTGGAATGGGCGCTGACCGGGGTGCACAACCAGTTGAATGCGCTGGCCGCCATCGCCGCCGCCCACCACGTGGGCGTGGCGCCGGCAGAGGCCGGCCGTGCGCTGGCGCGGTTCCAGAACGTGAAGCGGCGCATGGAACTGCGCGGCACCGTGCGCGGCATTGCGGTGTACGACGACTTCGCCCACCACCCGACCGCCCTGCGCACCACGCTGGACGGGCTGCGCCGCAGCGTGGGCCCGGCGGCGCGCATCCTCGCGGCGTTCGAGCCGCGCAGCAACACCATGAAGCTGGGCACCATGAAATCGCAGCTGCCCTGGGCGCTGGAGCCGGCCGACCTGGCGTTCTGCCACACCGCCGGCCTGGACTGGGACGCGGCCCAGGTGCTCGCGCCGCTGGGCGACAAGGCCCGGACGGCGGCGGACATCGGCACGCTGATCGGACAGATCACCCAGGCGGCCCGGCCGGGCGATCACATCGTGTGCATGAGCAATGGCAGCTTCGGCGGCATCCATGGCAAGCTCATCGATTCGCTATCGAAATAATAGCTATATGCCCTAGAAGAATATGCGCTGGAGGCCAATTCAGCTGATGGCGCAGCGAGGGCGGCCCTGAGCAGCCCTGCCGCTCACCGTTTCCTCTTCAATACGTCACGGCCATGGCCGGGACATCCACCCGCACGATCGGTCGGGCCAGTGCGGCGCTGGCGGCTTCTGCGAACTGCCGGCCCCATTGCGCGTCGGCCAGCAGCGGGGCCCCGGCAGCCTGTGCCACCGTGAGCACCTTGTCGGCCAGCAGCACCTTGCCGCTGGCCCGCAGGGGCTCGCACTCCAGGCTGATGAACGCCTCGTCCAGCCAGCGGCGGGCGTCTTCATTGCTCAAAGGCTGCGAGCCTTCCAGGTCGAAACGGAATTCCTGGCCCGGCGCCAGGGTGATCGAGACTTCTCTGCGCATGGATTGTTTTCCTGGTTGAGGTGGGGCCAAGGGCGGCCACGCAAGCCGATGCCCGCGGCGGGGCCATCGAGCTTACATCGCACGCCGCTGCCCCGGCCCCTGGTTTTTCAGCGGGCGCGGCGGGCGGCCACGGCTGCCGACAGGTCGGCCAGCGCCGACAGCGAATCGTCCCAGCCCAGGCAGGCGTCGGTGATGCTCTTGCCGTACTCCAGGGCGCCCGGCTGGTCCTTGCCCGGCGTGAATTTCTGGGCACCGGCGGTCAGGTGGCTCTCGATCATCACGCCGAACACGCAGCGCGAGCCGCCCGCGATCTGCGCGCCGATCTCGCGCGCCACGTCGCGCTGCTTTTCGTGCTGCTTGCTGCTGTTGGCATGGCTGCAATCCACCATCAGCGTGGCGGGCAGCTTGGCGGCCTCCAGGTCCTGGCAGGCCGCTGCGACGCTGGCCGCGTCGTAGTTGGGCGCTTTGCCGCCGCGCAGGATCACGTGGCAGTCGGGATTGCCCTGCGTGTTGACGATGGCCACCTGCCCGTTCTTGTGCACCGACAGGAAGTGGTGGCCGCGGCTGGCGGACTGGATCGCGTCGGTGGCGATGCGGATGTTGCCGTCCGTGCCGTTCTTGAAGCCGATGGGCGCCGACAGGCCCGAGGCCAGTTCGCGGTGCACCTGGCTTTCGGTGGTGCGCGCGCCGATGGCGCCCCAGCTGATGAGGTCGCCGATGTACTGGGGCGAGATCACGTCCAGGAACTCGCTGCCGGCCGGCACGCCCATGCGGTTGATGTCGATGAGCAGCTGGCGCGCGATGCGCAGGCCTTCGTCGATGCGGTAGCTCTCGTCCAGGTACGGATCGTTGATCAGCCCCTTCCAGCCCACCGTGGTGCGGGGCTTCTCGAAGTACACACGCATCACGATCTCCAGCGTGTCGGCGTACTGCTCGCGCACCGCCTTCAGGCGCCGCGCGTATTCCAGCGCGGCGGCCGGGTCGTGGATGGAGCAGGGGCCGATCACCACCAGCAGCCGGTCGTCCCGGCCCGCCATGATGTCCTGGATGCCGCGCCGCGTGCGCGTGATCAGGGATTCCACCGCCGTTCCCCGGATGGGGAAGAAGCGGATCAGATGTTCTGGAGGGGGCAACACGGTGATGTCCTTGATACGTTCGTCGTCGGTCTGGCTGGTCTTCTCGACGTCGCGGTACCAGGCATCGCTGGTGGGGTTGGCAGTGGCCGTCATGGTTGCGTCCTCGTGGGTTGAATCGGAAAAAAAGGGGGAGCGGAAAAACAAAAAACCGCCGGGCTTTTCAGCTTCGGCGGTTTCTAGAGGAGGGGTGCTCGGGTGGTTGCGCGCTGACCTCTCATCCGCCTGGGACAGAGAAGTAAAACCAAAAATAAAACGCGCTACGCACTTGCATCGGTGGCAATGTAACACCGATTTTTGCGCCGCAACATCCCCGGCGCGTTGCAGCGCTGCCACAAGCGGGGTGCCGCGCTTTCATCGCCCGCGCCCAGCCCACCAGCGGCGCAGGCGCGCCAGCATCGGGCGCCGCCGGGCCGCGGCGGGCTCTGGAGAAGGCTCGCTGAGCATCGCCCCGCCCTGCTCGTACATGTCGATGACCAGCATTGCCTCGCCCAGGGTGCGCCAGGCCAGGCGCTCGAACGCATCGAAGCAGGCCGGCTCGCTGCGGCTTTGGCGGGTCAGTGCCTGGTGCCAGATCTCGATGGCATCGCGCAGGTCTTTCAGTGCCTGCTGGTAGGCCCCCAGCTCGTAGAGCGCATGCCAGGCGGAGCCCAGCCCGGTGAGAAAGAACTGGTGCTCGCGCGCGGCGCGCTTCAGGTGCTCCAGGCTCCAGAAGATGGCGGAGGGATCGGCGCAAGCGCGGCGCAGGTGCGCGGCATCTTCGATGAGCGCGGACAGCGACGTCAGCGCATCGCGGAACTGGCGGGACTCCTCGTCGGCCACGCCTTCGCGCAGCAGCCGGCTCACATCGCCGAACGACTGTGCGGTGTTCAGCAACTGGCTGGACGACGGGTCAGGCATGGTGGGTGCACGCCTGGAAGGTCCGTCGCCGCCCGGGGCCTTATGCGGTGCCGCCGACCGTCAGGCCATCGATGCGCAGCGTGGGCTGCCCCACGCCGACCGGCACGCTCTGGCCTTCCTTGCCGCAGGTGCCCACGCCGCTGTCGAGCGCCATGTCGTTGCCGATGAGGGTCACCTTCTTGAGGGATTCCGGACCGCTGCCGACGATGGTCGCGCCTTTGACCGGGTACAGGATCTTGCCATTCTCGACCCAATACGCCTCGCTGGCCGAGAACACGAACTTGCCGCTGGTGATGTCCACCTGGCCGCCGCCGAAGTTGGTGGCGTAGAGGCCGCGCTTCATGCTCGCGACGATCTCCGCCGGGTCCTTGTCGCCGCCCAGCATGTAGGTGTTGGTCATGCGCGGCATGGGAATGTGCGCGTAGCTCTCGCGCCGCCCGTTGCCGGTGGGTGCCACGCCCGACAGGCGCGCGTTCATCGAATCCTGGATGTAGCCCTTGAGGATGCCATCCTCGATGAGCACGTTGCGCTGGCTGGCGTGGCCTTCGTCATCCACGTTGAGCGAGCCGCGGCGGTCGGCCAGGGTGCCGTCGTCCAGCACCGTCACGCCCTTGGCCGCCACGCGCTGGCCGATGCGGCCGCTGAAGGCGCTCGAGCCCTTGCGGTTGAAATCACCCTCCAGCCCGTGGCCCACGGCCTCGTGCAGCAGCACGCCAGGCCACCCGGGGCCGAGCACCACGGTCATCTCGCCCGCGGGCGCAGGGCGCGACTCCAGATTGACGAGGGCGGCGTTCACGGCCTCATCGACGTACCGGGTGATCTGCGCATCGTCGAAATAGGCCAGACCGAAGCGCCCACCCCCGCCGGCCGAACCCACCTCGCGGCGGCCGGCCTGCTCGGCGATCACGGTGACCGACAGGCGCACCAGCGGGCGCACGTCGGCGGCCAGCGTGCCGTCGGAGCGCGCCACCAGGACCACGTCGTATTCGCTGGCCAGGCCCGCCATCACCTGGGCCACGCGCGGGTCCTTGGCGCGGGCCTGCTGCTCCACCTTTTCCAGCAGCGCCACCTTGGCCGTGCTGTCCAGCGAAGCGATGGGATCGGTGCCGGGATAGAGCGAGCGGCTGGCGGAGATCTTCTTGAGCGAGATCTTCGCCCGCTTTTCCTGCGAGGCCGCCGAAATCGCCCGGACGGTGCGGGCGGCATCGAGCAGGGAGGCCTCGGAGATGTCGTCGGAATAGGCGAAAGCCGTCTTCTCGCCGCTCACGGCCCGGACCCCGACGCCCTGGTCGATGCTGAACGAACCGGTCTTGACGATGCCTTCTTCCAGGCTCCAGCCCTCGCTGCGCGTGTATTGGAAATACAGGTCGGCATCGTCCACCTGATGGGCCCGGATGTCGGCGAGCGCGCGCGCCAGATGGGTTTCGTCGAGGCCGAAAGGCTCCAGGAGCAGGCGGCGGGCGACGGACAGGCGTTCGATGGTGGGTTCGCGGGAGATCATGGGCGGATTCTAGAAGCCTTGGTGCCCGCCGGCATGGCGCTTTGCGAGCATCCCACCCGGCGGCGCGGCCATGCCGGCGCGAATCGGCCATGGCCAGGCAGACTCTGTGATATTTCACTGATATATCATTGCGTTTCACCGACCTCGCCCACCCGCCCCGATGCCCGTTCTGCCCCAGCCCTCCCTTCCTGCCGCACCCGGCGGCGGCGCCCAGTTGCGCGAGCAGGCCTACGCCGACATCAAGCGCCGCATCATTGCCTGCGAGCTGGCACCCGGCGCGCAGATCAACGAAGGCGCGCTGGGCACGCTGCTCGGCCTGGGCCGCACGCCCATCCACCAGGCGCTGCACCGGCTGGAGATGGAAGGACTCGTGACCATCCTGCCGCGCAAGGGCATCGTGGTGGCGCCGCTGTCGCTGGACGAGGTGCTGGACATGATCGAGGTGCGCGCCTGCAACGAGACCCTGTGCGTGCGCCTGGCGGCCGAGCGGGTCCGGCCCGCTGAACTGGCCGCCATGCGCCACCTGCTGGGCGAGGCTCCGGCACTCCTGGCCGCACATGACGTGCCTGCGCTGATGGCGCTGGACCTGCGCTTTCACAGCGCGATCTCGGCCGCCGCCCGCAACACCGTCCTGGCCGACCTGCTGCGCCGGCTGCACGAACAGCAGGCGCGCTTTTGGTTCCTGACGCTCTCGGAGGCCGGGCACAGCGTGCGCATCCACGACGAGCACCAGGACATCCTGGCCGCGCTCGAGCGCCACGACCCCGATGCCGCCGCCGCCGCGATGCAGCGCCACATCGACGATTTCCGCCGCGCGATCACCCGCGCACTTTGATCCCCCGCCCTTTTCGCCTCCCACCATGCCCCAGCACACCTTCGATCTCGCCGGCCACGGGCCGGTCACCCTGGACATCCGCCACCTCGTCATCGCCGGCTGGGCCGGCCGCGACCGCGCGGCGGTGGACCACCACATCGCCGAACTGGCCGCGATCGGCGTCAAGCCGCCCTCCACGGTGCCCACCTTCTACCGCGTGGCCAGCCAGCTGCTCGACACGGGCAGCGCGGTGCAGGTTCCGGGCCATGACTCCAGCGGCGAGGTGGAATGCGTGCTGCTGGCCAGCGAGGCGCACGGCGTGCTCGTGGGCATCGGCTCGGACCACACGGACCGCACCGTCGAGGCCTACGACGTCACGGTGTCCAAGCAGATGTGCGCCAAGCCCGTGGGCCGCACCCTCTGGAAACTGTCGGAGGTGCAGGGCCACTGGGACCAGCTGGTCACCCGCTGCTGGCGCACCCGCGACGGCGTGCGCGCGCTGTACCAGGAAGGCGCCCTGGCCCGCCTGCTGCCCCCCGCCGAGCTGATGCAAAAATGGAATGCGGCAGGCGGCCTGTCGGCCCACACGGCCATGTTCTGCGGTACCCATGCGGTGATCGGCGAACTCGGCTGGGGCGAGGCCTTCGAGCTGGAATTGCACGACCCCGTTCTGAACCGCAGCCTGCACCACCACTACGCCACCCAAGCCCTGGAGATCGCCCGATGAATGCCCTCGCCACCACCCGCCACCCCACCGTCCGCGAACAGGCCGAGGCCCTGGCCCGGGGCGACACCACCAGCGTGGCGCTGGTCGAGGCGGCGCTCGCGCGCATCGCCACGCACCGCGCGGCGGGCGGGCACGCCTATGTGGGCGAGGTCGATGCCGAAGCCGCGCTGCAGGCGGCCCGCGCCAGCGACGCCGCCCGCGCGGGCGGGCACGTGCCCTCGCCGCTGGCGGGCCTGCCCGTTTCCATCAAAGACCTGTTCGACGTGCAGGGCCAGGTGACCCGTGCCGGATCGGCCGTGATGGCCGGGGCGCCCGCCCCGTCCGACGCCGTCGCGGTGGCCCGACTGCGCGCCGCGGGTGCAGTGCTGCTCGGTCGCACCAACCTGAGCGAGTTCGCCTTCTCGGGCCTGGGGCTCAACCCCCACTACGGCACGCCGGCCAACCCGCACGACCCGAGCCGCATCACCGGGGGCTCCACCTCCGGCGGCGCCGCCACCGTGGCGCTCGACCTGGCCACCGTGGCGCTGGGCACCGACACGGGCGGCTCGATCCGCATTCCGTCCGCGTTCTGCGGGCTCGCGGGCTTCAAGCCCACCGCCCGCCGGGTGCCGCTGGCCGGGGCCTATCCGCTGTCGCGCAGCCTGGACTCGGCCGGCCCGCTGGCCCGCAGCGTGGACTGCTGCGCCGTCGTCGATGCCATCCTGAGCGGCGAGGCGCTGGACACCCGCGCCGCGCCGCTGGCCGGTCTGCGCCTGGGGGTGACGGACGACTTCGTCATGGACGGCGTCGAGCCCGAGGTGGCGGCCGCCTTCGACGGCGCGCTCCAGCGCCTGTCCGCCGCCGGCGCACGCATCGTGCGCTTCAACTTCACCGAACTGCACCAGCTGCCCTCGCTCAACGCCGCGGGCGGGCTGATCGCCGCCGAGGCCTGGCAGGTGCACCGCGCGCGGCTGGAAGACCCGGCTCAAGAGGCGCAGTACGACCACCGCGTCGCCCAGCGCACCCGCCGCGGCGCCGCGATTTCCGCGGCCGACTACATCGACCTGCAGGACGCGCGGGTGCGCCTGCAAGCCACAGCCCGGGAGCGCCTGCGCGACCTCGACGCCTGGCTGATGCCCACCGTGGCCGTGCGCGCGCCGCGCCTGGCGGACCTCACCGGCGACGATGCCCGGTTCTTCGCCACGAACGGGCTGGTGCTGCGCAACACGACGGTGCTCAATTTCCTGGATGGCTGCGCGCTCTCCCTTCCTTGCCAGGCGCCGGGCGAACTGCCCGTGGGCCTGTCCGTGGGCGGCGTGCACGGCGCCGATGCGCGCGTGCTGCAGGTGGGCCGCGCCATCGAAGCCTGCCTGCGCGCGGGCTGAAACGCTTGCGGCCAGGGCCCTGCGCGATGAACACCCGCTTCGTCGAAGCCTTTCTCTGGATCGCGCGGCTCGGGAGCTTCCGCGCCGCGGCCGAGCGGCTGCACGTGACGCAGGCGGCCATCTCCAACCGCATCGCCTCGCTGGAGGAAGAGATCGGCGCCCGCGTGTTCGAGCGCGACCCGCGCGACCTGCGGCTCACGCCCGTGGGCCTGCGGCTGCTGGACTATGGCGAGCGCATGCTGGAACTGCAGCGCGAGATGATCGCGCTCGGGCACCCGCAGCAGGAGCTTCTGGGCCTGGTGCGCATCGGCGCGATCGAGAGCGTGGTGCACACCTGGCTGGTGGACTTCCTGGGCACGCTGCAGCGCCTGCACCCGGGCATCGAAGTGCAACTGACCTCGGAAACCACCCTCGCCCTGCACGAGCGCCTGCAGATCGGGGCGATCGACATCGCGCTGCAGACCGACCCCATGGCCAGCGCCGAGATCGTCAACATGGCCTGCCCGCCGATGGCCATGGGCTGGGTGGGCGCCGGCGCCTCCGCGCCCCAGCCCGAAGAAGGCCGCATCGCCCACCTGCTGCTGCAGCCGGTGCTGACCATGAGCCCGGGATCGCAGCCCCACCAGGCGCTCAAGCAGCTGTACCGGCAGGCCAGCATGCCCGTGGGCAAGGTGCATTGCGTGAGTTCGATGGCGGCGATCGTGCGGCTGGTGCAGTCGGGGTTCGGCAACGCGCTGATCCCGCTGCCACCCGTGCGCGAGGAGATCGAGCGCGGCGACCTGCGCGTGATCGCGTGCGACACGCCCCTGCCGCCACAGCGCATCGTGGTGAGCCATCTGGACGCCAGCGGCTCGGCCGCCATCCGCCGCGCGGCCGAGCTGGCGTGCAGCGAATCCGAGCGCTTCGCTGCCTCGCTGTCCGCACCATTCCGGACGCAGGGCACAGAGGGTGAACCCTGATTTGGTGCAGAAAAAGCATCCGACCCGACAAGTAATTCTGATGGCCGCAGGGCAAAAAAACCCGTTTGTGGCACGCCGATGCGCGGCCGATGATTCCCTGGTCTTTTTGCAAGGAATCGCAAGTGCCCATGGCTTCCCAGAACCTTCCCTCCGCCGCCCCCGGCACCGTGCACGGCATGCTCTTCGTGGCCGCCGATGTCGATGCCGCCGACGAGGCGGACTTCAACCAGTGGTATGACCGCGAGCATGTCGAAGAGCGCGTGCGCATCGACGGTTTTCTCTCCGGTGCCCGCTACGTGTCACGGCAGGGTGGCCGAAAGTACCTGGGCCTGTACCGCACGCAGTCGCTCGCGGCCTTCACGTACGATGCGTACCGCGCCGCGTTCGGCCGGCAGACGCCCTGGTCGGTCACCAACCTGGGCCGCATGCGGGACCCGATGCGCCGCGTGTGCGCGGTGGAGGCCGTCACCGGGTTCGGCTCCGGCAGCCACCTGAGCGTGCTGGCCCTGCCGCCGGCCGATGACCGCGCCGCACTGGTGGCGCGCGCCGTGCAGGCCGGCACCCAGCTCGCGCAGGTGCCCGGCTTCGTGCAGTCGTACCTGCTGGTGCCGGACCCGGTGCTGAGCACGCCCCTGCCCACGGAGCGCACCGAGGGCCGCGTGCTGCAGCCGCTCATGGTGGTGGAAACCGGCCATGCCGACGCGCACCGCGAGGCCCTGGCGCGCGCTGGTGCGCTGCTGCAAGCCGATGCCGTGGCGGCGGCCCAGTACGCGCTGGGCTGGAAGCTCACGCGGGCCGACCTGGGCTGATCCGATCCTCCATTTCCCCGGCCCCTGCGCCCCCGATTTTTCCTTCATCGCCTTTCACCGGAGATCATCCCATGCGTGCAGTTCCCCAGGGCGTCGCCCACGCTCCCCCCGCCTCCCCCAAGATGGGCCGACTTGCCATGGCCAGCTCGGTCGGCACCACGCTCGAGTGGTACGACTTCACGGTCTACAACATCATGGCGGCGCTGGTCTTCAACGCCATCTTCTTTCCGTCCTTCGACCCGCTCACCGGCACCATCCTCGCGTTCTCCACCTATGCCGTGGGCTACATCTCCCGGCCGCTGGGCGGCATGGTGTTCGGCCACCTGGGCGACCGGCTGGGCCGGCGCTTCGTGCTGGTGGCCACGCTGGTGATCATGGGCGTCTCGACCGGGCTGATGGGGCTGCTGCCCACGTACGGCACCTGGGGCATCTGGGCGCCCATCGCCCTGGTGGCGCTGCGCTTCGTGCAGGGCGTGGCGCTCGGCGGAGAATGGGCCGGCGCGGTGCTGCTGTCGATGGAGCACGGCAAGCCCACCGAGCGCGGGCGCAACGCCTCGTTCACGCAGGTCGGCCCGTCGTGCGGCACGCTGATCGGCACCGGCTTCATCGCCCTGGTCTCGGCCTGGCTGAGCCCCGAAGACTTCCAGGCCTGGGGCTGGCGCATTCCCTTCGTCTCCAGCGTGGCGCTGGTGCTGTTCGGCCTGTGGCTGCGCCGGGGCGTCGACGAGACGCCGGTGTTCCGCGAAATGGAGGCCCACCAGGCCACGGCCAAGACGCCCATCAAGGAGGTGTTCTCGCAGCACTGGCGGCGCCTGCTGGTGGCCGGCGGCTCGCGCATCGGCTCGGACGTGCTGTACGCGCTGGTCGTGGTGTTCACCCTGACCTACGTGACCACGGTGCTGCACCTGTCGCGCCCGCTGGCGCTCACCGCCACCATGATCGGCGCGGCGTGCAACGCCCTCGCGGTGCCATGGTTCGGCGCGCTGTCGGACCGCATCGGCCGGCGCCCGGTGTACATCGCCGGCGCGCTGCTGGGCATTGCCTGGGCCTTCGTGTTCTTCGTGCTGATGGACCGGGCGCAGCCGCTCGCCATCTGCGCGGCGGTGGTCGGCGGCCTGCTGATCCACGCCATGATGTACGGCCCGCAGGCCGCCTTCGTGACCGAGCAGTTTCCCAACCGGGTGCGCTATGCCGGCGCCTCGCTGGCCTACACGCTGGCGGGCATCCTGGGGGGCGGCTTCGCGCCGCTCATCATCGCCTCGCTGTTCAAGTCGTACGGCTCCACCGTGGCGGTGTCGCTCTACGTGACGGCCGCGCTGGGCCTCACGCTGGTGGCCCTGCTGGTCGCCCGCGAGACCGCGCACGAGCCGCTGCAGGCCTGAGCCGCCCGGCCCCTCCCGAAGCCGGCCGCCTGGCCGGCTTTTTCATGTGCGCTCGTTCAGCGGAATGCGCTGCGCCCGCGCGATGGACATCAGCACGCCCAGCGCCAGCCCCAGCGTGACCATGGCCGTGCCGCCGTAGCTCACGAAGGGCAGCGGCACGCCCACCACGGGCAGGATGCCGCTCACCATGCCCATGTTCACGAAAGCGTAGGTGAAGAAGATCATCGACACCGCCCCTGCCATCAGGCGCGAGAACAGTGTGGTGGCCCCGACCGCGATGGCCAGGCCCCGCCACACCAGCATCAGAAAGCACACGATCAGGAACAGGTTGCCGGCCAGCCCGAACTCCTCGGAGAACGCGGCGAAGATGAAGTCGGTCGTGCGCTCGGGAATGAACTCCAGGTGCGTCTGCGTCCCAGCCATGAAACCCTTGCCCCAGAAGCCCCCCGAGCCGATGGCGATCATGCCCTGGATGATGTGAAAGCCCTTGCCCAGCGGATCGCGCGTGGGGTCCAGCAGGGTGCAGATGCGCTGCTGCTGGTAGTCGTGCAGCACGGGCCAGCGCACCCCGTCGGCGCACAGCTGGGGCTCGAACCACACGATGAGGGCGATGCCGATGCCCCCGATCAGCACGGGCGGCAGCACCAGCTTCCAGGGCAGGCCGGCGAAGAAGATCACCGACAGCCCGGCCGCCAGCACCAGCAGCGAGGTGCCCAGGTCGGGCTGCTTCATGATGAGCCCCACAGGCACCGCCAGCAGCGCGCCGGCCACCACGAAGTCCAGCGGCCGCAACTGGCCCTCGCGCCGCTGGAACCACCAGGCCAGCATGAGCGGCATGGCGATCTTGAGCAGTTCGCTGGGCTGGATGACCAGCCCCAGGTTGATCCAGCGCTGCGCGCCCTTCTTGGTGATGCCGAACAGCGCCACCGCCACCAGCAGCGCCACCCCCACCGTGTACAGCGGCACGGCCATCGCCATCAGCCGCTGGGGCGGCACCTGCGCCACCACGAACAGGATGCCGGCGGCCAGCAGCATGTTGCGGCCATGGTCGTAAAAGCGCGTGCCGTGGTCGTAGCCCGAGGAATACATGGCCACCAGCCCGGTCGATGCCAGCATCAACAGCACCAGGATGAGCAGCCAGTCGAAGCCACGGAACAAGGGCAGGACGCGCTGCAGCAGGGAGGGTTTGTCGAAGACGGCGGACATGGGGCGCGATTATCCGGCCGGCCGAAGGCGCCGCCGTCCCGGCACAATCGAAGGCCCCCGGCACTGCCGCACCATTGCCTGCATCGCTCCACGCCGCCGCGCGCCCCACCATGCCCACCACCCACCTGCTCTACCTGCACGGCTTTCGCTCCTCGCCCCAGTCGGCCAAGGCCCGGCAGATGGCGGCGCACGTGGCCGCCCACCATCCGGGCGTGCATTTCTGGTGCCCGCAGTTGCCGCCCTCGCCCCGGGCGGCCATGGGCCTCGTGGCGCAGGGCATCGCGGACTGGCCGCAGGGGACGATGGCGGTGGTGGGCTCCTCCCTCGGCGGGTTCTACGCGAGCTGGGTGGCGCAGCAGGCCCGCTGCCCGAGCGTGCTGCTGAACCCCGCCGTGGACCCGGCGCGCGACCTGGAACGCTACATCGGTGAGCAGACCGCATGGCACGACCCGGCCGAGCGCTTTTTCTTCCGCCCCGAATACATCGCCGAGCTGCGCGCGCTGGACGTGCGGGGCCGCCCCCCGGCCGGCCCGGAACTGGCCATCATCGCCAAGGGCGACGAGTTGCTGGACTGGCGCGAGATGGCGGGCCGCTATGCCGCCGCGCAGGTGGTCCTGCTGGAGGGCGGCGACCATGCCTTGAGCGACTTTCCCGCGCACATCGGCGCGGTGGCGCGCTTCTGCGGCCTGGCCTGAGGCGCGGTCAGGGCATCAAGGCAGCGGGGCGGCGGCCGGGTGGCTGGCCGCCCAGCGCGCGTACTCCTGCGGATAGGCGATGCGGTAGCGCACCGTGTGGAAATCCACCTCGTCCGTGCGCCCGAGCAATGCCGCGCTGGCCAGCACCGCCTCGATGACACGGGGCTCGGGCGAGTAATGCAGCAGCCGCGTGGCCCGGGTGTGGACGTCGGCCGCGTTCTGCGCGGTCACGGGCGTCGTCGTCACGGTGGCGAAATCGGCCGTGCCGCGGAAGAAGGCGATATCGCCCAGCACCTTGCGGGCGGTGTCTTCGCGGTAGGCCGGGTCGCGGTCGGGCACGGCGCGGTAGAGCTGGCTCACCCGTTCGTAGTCGCGCACCAGCAGCCCCCCAAAAGCCAGCGCCGCGCCACCGGCCAGCGCGGCGGCGGCGATCCAGGCCGGGCCGGGCCGCCAGGGCCGCGCCGGGCGCACGAGCAGCAGCAACGCGAACCCCGTGGCCAGCTGGAACGGGCCGTACCACAGCGGAAACTCCAGCAGGCTGTGCACGCCCACGATGGCCAGCACGCCCCAGGCCAGCTGCCGCACCGGATCGGTCTCGCGCCAGGGGGCCAGGCGCCACACGCCCCACAGCGCCAGCAGGCACAGCCCGCCCGCCACGGGCAAGCCCAGCTCGACGGCCAGGTGCAGCGGCAGGTTGTGGGCGTTGTCCAGCAGCACGCAAAAGCGCTCGCCCGGGAACAGCGTGCTGTAGTGGGCATAGGCCATCTCGCCCCAGCCCCAGCCGGTCCAGGGCTTTTGCGCGATCAGGTGAAGCATGTTGGACCACAGCACGGTGCGGCTGACGCAGCCTTGGCCCTCGTCCGCGAGCCGCTGGAACAGCCCGTCCATCGACACGCCCGCCCAGCGCTCCAGCATCCAGGGCAGCGCCCAGGCCGCCAGCGCGTACAGCAGCCCCCCCGTGGCGGCGAAGGCCAGGGGCAGGCCGCCCAGGGAGCGGCGCCAGAGCACCAGCAGCCCGAGCATCACGCCCCATTCGAGGATGCCGGTGCGCGAGGCGGTGGCCGCATCCGCCGTGCTGATGAGCATCAGCGCCCAGGCGGCCAGCACGCCCGCGGCCACAGGCCGCCACGGCTGGCGGTGGTCGGGCAGCGCGGCCTGCAGGCGGCCCACCATCCAGGCCAGGGCCCAGGCGCCCATGCCCAGCAGCGAGGCCTGCTGGTTGCGCTGGCGCAGATTGCCCAGCGCCAGCCCCGGCGTGGAGGGGTAGATCCACGGCGCCGCGCCCACGTCGCCCCAGAAAAACTGCACCAGCCCGACCCCCGAGGCCAGCACCGCGGCCAGCACCAGCCCGCCCGCCAGCACCCAGGCGGCCCCGCGGCGCAGCCCGCCCCGGGCCGGCGGCACCCGGGCCGCGCCGATCGCCAGGCCCGCCAGCACCAGGGCGCACGCGCCCGACACCATCAGCGGCCAGAAATTGGACAGCGGCGCCTGGGTGTGCGCGAACAGAAACGGCAGCGCCACGGCCACGGTGGCCAGCGCGGCGGCGAAAGCGTTGAACAAAGGCATGGGGCGGTTGGCCAAGGCAAAGGGCCGATCATAGGCAGGGCCGCCCGTTCGGCCCCTCGGGCGCCCATGGGACAATCCCGCCCATGCATGCATTGTTTGAAGAAGCCGGCAAATTTCTCGCCGGACGCATCCTTTCCGAGGCCGAAAGCTCCGCCCAGATCGAGCTCGACTCGGGCAAACGGGTGAAGGTCAAGGCCGCCCACCTGCTGATCCGGTTCGAAAAACCCGCCCCGGCCGAGATGCTCGCCCAGGCGCAGGCCGTGGCCGCGTCGATCGAACTCGACCTGGCCTGGGAATTCGCCCCCGAGGACGAATTCGGCTTCGCCGACCTGGCGCGGGACTATTTCTCCGAGAACGCCACCCTCGTCCAGCAGGCCGGCGCGCTGTTCGCGCTGTACGAGGCGCCGCACTACTTCCGGCGCGCGGGCAAGGGCCGCTTCAAGAAGGCGCCGGCCGAGATCCTGCAGCAGGCGCTGGCCGCCATCGAGAAAAAGAAGCTCGTGCTGCAGCAGATCGCCGACTGGGCCGAGCAGCTCGGCCGGGGCGAATGCCCGCAGCCGATCCGCGAGCAGCTCTACAAGATCCTGTTCCGCCCCGACAAGAACGCGCCCGAGTACAAGGCCGTGGTGGAGGCCAGCCGCGCCACCCACCTGCCGCCGCTCGATCTGCTGCAGCGGGCCGGCGCCATCGACTCGGCCTACCAGTTCCACTGGAAGCGCTTCCTGTTCGACAACTTTCCCAAGGGCACCGGCTTTGCGGCGATCACCGCGCCGCAGCCGCCCGAGGACCTGCCGCTGGCGCCCGTGCAGGCGTATTCCATCGACGACTCCCAGACGACCGAGATCGACGACGCGCTGTCGGTGCAGGGCCTGGGTACGGGCACCGTGGTGCTGGGCATCCACATCGCGGCGCCGGGCCTGGCCATCGTGCCGGGCACGCCGCTCGACCAGCTGGGGCGCAACCGCCTGTCCACGGTGTACATGCCCGGCTACAAGATCACCATGCTGCCCGACGAGGTGGTGAAGATCTACACCCTGGACGAAGGCCGCGCCAACCCGGCCGTGTCGCTCTACGTGACCATCGACGAGGCCACGCTCGAAGTCACCGGCACCGAAACCAAGCTGGAACGCGTGCCCGTGGCGGCCAACCTGCGCCACGACCAGCTGGACCACATCGTCACCGAAGCCTGGCTGACCGACCCCACGGTGCAGGCCCCGGAAGCCCCCCAGCGCTTGCTGGAGCTGCGCGGGCAGCTATCGTTTCTGTACCGCCTGGCCCAAAGCCTCAAGGCCCAGCGCGAGGTGGTGCGCGGCAAGCCCGAGACCTTCAACCGGCCGGACTACAACTTCCGCCTCACCGGCAACGACGGCGCCGAGCCGCAGGGCCGCGAGACCGTCTCGATCACCACGCGCCGGCGCGGCGCCCCGCTGGACCTGATCGTGGCCGAGGCCGCCATCGTGGCCAACAGCACCTGGGGCGGCCTGCTGGCCGACCACGGCGTGCCCGGCATCTACCGCAGCCAGGCCAGCCTGGCGCCCGGCGTGAAGGTGCGCATGGGCACCAAGGCGCTGCCGCACGCGGGCATCGGCGTCAAGAGCTACGCCTGGGCGACCTCGCCGCTGCGCCGCTACGTGGACCTGGTGAACCAGTGGCAGATCATCGCGTGCGTGCGCCACGGCAAGACCGCCGCGCTGGCCGCGCCGTTCAAGCCCAAGGACGCGGACCTGTTCTCCGTCATCAGCAGCTTCGATGCGGCCTACAGCGCCTACAACGGCTACCAGGCCGGCATGGAGCGCTTCTGGACGCTGCAGTACCTGCAGCAAAACAGCATCACGGAGATCGAGGCCACCGTGTTCAAGGAAGGCCCCGGGGGGAGCTTCCTCGTGCGGGCCGACACGCTGCCGCTGGTGCTGCCCGTGCTGGGCGCGCAGAACCTGCCGCGCGGCGCGCGGGTGCGCGTCAAGCTCGGTGAGATCGACGAGATCACGCTCGACGTGAACGGCACGGTGCTGGAGCGCCTTGACAGCCCCGCCGACAGCGCCGAGGCCACGCCGCAGGGCGACGAGGCGGGCGAGGACGACGAAGAGGCCGTGGCCGGCCCCATCGCCATCGCGGTGGACGTGAACGAAACCGAGGCCGGCGCCAGCGCCAGCACGGATAATCGGGCGCCGTGAAACTGCCCGCCTTCTTCCAACGATTCAGCACGCTGCAGCTGGCGCTCGGCGTGTCCATCGCCGTGCATGCGGTGCTGCTGTCGGTGCGGTTCATCGACCCCGAGAGCTTCAACCGCGTCTTCCAGGACACGCCGCTGGAAGTGATCCTGGTCAACGCCAAGTCCAGCGAGCGGCCGGACAAGGCCCAGGCGATCGCGCAGTCGTCGCTGGCCGGCGGCGGCGAGGCCGCCAAGGGCCGCGCGACCAGCCCCCTGCCCTACTCGGCCCTGACGGCGGTGGGCGACGATTTCGAGGAGGCCCAGCGCAAGCTCGACGCCATGCAGGAGCAGCAAAGCCAGCTGCTGGCCCAGCTGCGCAAGCAGCTGGCCACCCTGCCGGTGCCCGACCCGCGCCAGCCCAGCCAGAGCGCCGACGCGCTGGCGCAGGAGGAAAAGCGCCGCCAGCTCATCAAGCTGCTGGCCGAGATCGAAAAGCGCATCAACGAAGAGAACGCCCGCCCCAAGAAGCGCTACATCAGCCCCGCCACGCGCGAGGAGGTCTACGCGATCTACTACGACGGGCTGCGCCGCAAGATCGAGGACAAGGGCACCGACAACTTTCCCGAACAGGCCGGCAAGAAGCTCTACGGCGAGCTGACGATGATCGTGACCGTCAACCACGACGGCACGGTGCTGGAGACCGAGATCGTGCAGGGCTCGGGCAACCGCCTGCTCGACAACCGCGCCCAGGCCATCGCCCGCTCGGCCGGGCCGTTCGGCGTGTTCGGCCCCGCCATGCGGGCCAAGGCCGACCAGATCGCCGTGGTCTCGCGCTTCAAGTTCACGCGCGACCAGACCCTGGAAACCAGCGTGCGCTGACGCCGCGCCCCCCTTCGCCGTACGTCCTGCGCCGTACTTTCCCTGCCGCTTTTCTTCCGCACGACACCCCGATGACTTCGCCCGTGGATTCCTACTGTGTGATGGGCAACCCGGTCGAGCACAGCCGCTCGCCCTGGATCCATGCGCGCTTCGCCGAACTCACCGGCGTGCGCCTGTCGTATGCCCGCCGGCTGGTGCCGCTGGACGGCTTCGCGCAGGCACTGGCCGACTTCGCCGCGGCGGGCGGGCGCGGCTGCAACGTGACCGTGCCCTTCAAGCTCGACGCCGCACGGCTGGCCGCCCAGGGCAGCGAGCGGGTGCGGCTGGCCGGCGCGGCCAACACCCTCACCTTCGGCGACGACGGCCGCATCGCCGCCGACAACACCGACGGCCTGGGCCTGGTGGCCGACATCGTGCGCAACGCCGGCGTGCCCCTGGAGGGCAGCGACGTGCTGCTGGTGGGCGCGGGCGGCGCGGCGGCCGGGGCGCTGGGACCGTTGCTGCACGAACGGCCGCGCCGCATCGTGGTGGTCAACCGCACCGCGGCCCGCGCCCAGGCGCTGGTGCAGGCGCATGCCGATCTGGCTTTGCTACAAAAAACAGAGCTAAGCGCCCTAGAAGATCATGCGCTGGAGGCCGATTTCGATGTGATCGTCAACGCCACCGCCAGCAGCCTGGGCGGCGGCGGCATTCCGGTGCCAGCCCACGTACTGCGGGCCGGCAGCCTGGCCTACGACATGATGTATGGCCCCGCGGCGCAGGGGTTCCTGGACTGGGCCGCCCGCCACGGCGCGGTGCCGCGCGACGGGCTGGGCATGCTGGTGGAGCAGGCGGCCGAGGCGTTCGCCCTGTGGCGCGGCGTGCGCCCGCCCGCGGCCCAGGTGCTGGCCGAGCTGCGCGCCGCCATGGCCGCCGGCCACTGACCCGCCCCCGGGGAGAGACCACGGCATGAAAGGCTTGCTGCGTTGGATCGGGCTGGTGCTGCTGGCCTTCGTGGCGCTGCAGGTGTTCTTCGTCGGCCGCATCGCGGCCATGGTGGCGATCGACCCCGAATCCACCGCCTTCCAGCGCTCGGAGGCCTGGGGCCAGGCCGCCCACGGCACGCTGCAATGGCGCCAGCAGTGGGTGCCCTACGGCCAGATCGCCGACACCCTCAAGCGCGCGGTGATCGCCTCGGAGGACGACGGCTTCGTCAACCACGACGGCGTGGACTGGAACGCGATCGAAAAGGCCTGGGAGCGCAACGCCCGCGCCGAGGCCCAGGCCGCCAAGCGCCAGGAGCTGCAGCCCGACCGGCCGGTGCGCAACCCCAAGATCCGCGGCGGCTCCACCATCACCCAGCAGCTGGCCAAGAACCTGCTGCTGTCGGGCGAACGAACGCTGCTGCGCAAGGGGCAGGAGTTCGTGCTCACGCTGGCGCTGGAGCAGTTGCTGAGCAAGCAGCGCATCCTGGAGATCTACCTCAACAGCGTGGAATGGGGCGATGGCGTGTTCGGGGCCGAGGCCGCCGCGCAGCACTACTTTCGAAAGAGCGCCTCGAAGCTCAGCGCGGCCGAGGCCGCCCGGCTGGCGGTGATGCTGCCGCAGCCCAAGCGCTTCGAGAAGGCGCCGGGCTCGGCCTACCTCTCCGGCCGCACGCGGGTGATCCTGGGACGCATGGGCTCGGCGGAATTGCCCTGACATGGCCGTGGGGACGAGCGGGGCGGCGGCGGTAGCGCCGCTGCCAAAGCGCCCAGGTCAGACGTGCGGGCCGTTCAGCGCCTCGCCCAGCTGGCCGGGCATGATGGCCGCCTCTTCCCCGATGCGGTCCGCCGTGGCCTGCACCAGGGGCAGGAAACGCTTGAGCATGCGCTCGTCCATCTGGCTGGCGAACGTCGAATACACCAGCGTACCGCGCAACACCCCGCCGCCGAACACCGGCACCGCGAAGGCCGTGCTCTCGGCATTGCTGCGCGCGTGGCGGATGGCGTAGCCCTGGCGCCGCGTCTGCTGCACGATCTTGCGCATCGCCCACAGGTCGGTGATCTTCTGGCTTTCGTCGCCATTCAGGTTGGCCGACTCCACCAGGATGCGGCGCTCGGCGCGGCTGCAGAAAGACAGGTAGGTGCGGCCCAGCGCGGACGGGATCAGCTCGTAGCGGCGCCCCAGGCTGGAGGGCCGGATCGCGTACGGGCTGTAGGGCATGGTGCAGAACACCACGCGGATCTGGTGCCCTTCGATCACCCCCAGGGACAGCGGCCACTTGATCTGGCGCGTGGTGGCGATCATCAGCGGCGCCGCCACTTCGGCCAGGCGCAGCTTTTCGTTGATGCCGCTGCTCAGGTTGCCCACGGCGAGCGTGAGCTGGTATTGCCCATAGGCGTGCGGATCGCTGCGCACGTATTTCTCGGACTCCAGCGTGCTCAGCAGGCGGTGCAGGGTCGATTTGGCCAGGCCGGTGCGCTGATGCAACTCCTGCAGGCTCCAGGTGGATCGCTCGTTCATCACGCGAAGGATGAGCAGCGCTCGCTGCACGGAACGGACTTCGGTACTCATGTTTCTCTCTCGGTCTCGGGTTGGGCAGTATGGCGCACGCCATACACCCCGCGCAATATGTAGTACCAGGGGGTCAGGCGGCGATGGATTCCAGCGCGCCCGCCATGGCCTGCCGTGCCGCGGCGCGAAGCAGCGCCTGGTCGGAGCCCACGACGAAGAAAGCGATGCCCAGCGCCCGCAGGCCGGCCACCTGCGCGGCATCGGACACGAAGCACCCCACGGCGCATTGCGCGGCGCGCCCGGCGGCGCACACCCGGGCGATGGCCTCGGCCACGCGCGGATCGCCCGGGCCGTCGGCCCCCAGGGACACGGCCAGGTCGGCCGGCCCGACGAACAGGCAGTCCACGCCCGGCACGGCGGCGATCTCCCGCGCCTGTGCCACGGCCTCGCCGCTTTCGATCTGCACGATCACTGCGGTGTGCGCGTCGCTCAGCCGCAGGTGGTCGGCCATGCTCCGCTGGCCGTAGCCGCCGGCGCGCGGCGAGGCCGAATAGCCCCGGGTG
The DNA here is from genome assembly GCF_032929295.1 of Acidovorax sp. BLS4. Classification (NCBI taxonomy): domain Bacteria; kingdom Pseudomonadati; phylum Pseudomonadota; class Betaproteobacteria; order Burkholderiales; family Comamonadaceae; genus Acidovorax; species Acidovorax sp. BLS4. The sequence goes on along the minus strand of NZ_CP136797.1, from coordinate 124,875 downwards.
CCGCCGTAGCGCGCCGCACGCACGACTTCGAGCGCGATGGCGGCGGAGTCCACGTGCGGCACCATCACCCCGGCCGCGCCCATGTCCAGCGCCTGCTGGATGGCCGCGCCGCGCGGATAGGGCACGCGCACCAGCACCGGCAGGGCGCACGCGCGCGCCGCGAGCAGGCTGCGGTCCAGGCTCTCCGGCCCGAAGGGCGCATGCTCGGCATCGAGCACCAGGGTGTCCAGGCCCGTGGCGGCGAGCACCTCCACCGTCTGGTGCGAGGTGGTCTTCACGAACGTGGCGAACAGAAAATCGCCCGCCACCAGCCGCTCGCGCAGGGACGGGGCCTCATCGGCGGCGCCGGGGCGGGCCGCCGTCATGCCAGGTATTCCGGGCGCGCGGGGGTGAAGACGTCGAGATTGAGCACCGGCTCGTCCCCCACCACCACGCCGTGGTGCATGGCGTTGGGGGGTACCACCAGCAGGCTTCCCGGGCCCAGGCGCACCACCTGGCCCTCCACGTAGAAGTCGATCTGGCCCGCCAGGATGTACACCACCTGCTCATGGGGATGGGAATGCGGACGTGGCTCGTGGCCCGGCAGCAGCCGGTGCAGCGCGAGCGTGACGTGCTCGCTGCCGAATGCCTTGCGTTCGATGCCGTGGCGCACGGGCTTCCATTCCATTGCATTCCAATCGACGCTGTTCAGCGCCATGGGCAGGGGGTGTGGGGCGTTCATTCGGAGGAAATTCCCAGCGACTTGATGGTGGAAGACCACAGCCGGTAGTCAGCCTGCAGGATCTCGCGCAATTGAACCGGGTCCACGGGCGCCCGCACCATGCCCAGGCCCTTGAGCCGCTCGGCGACCTCGGGCAGGCCGGTCACCCGGTTGATCTCGTGGTTGATGAGGGCGCGGCGCGCCACGTCCAGCCCCTTGGGCGCGAACACGCCGTACCAGTTGGTGACCTCGAAGCCCTTGAGCGTCTCGGCCGCGCTGGGCACGTCGGGCAGCAGGTCGGAGCGGGTCTTTTCGGTGACGGCGATCAGGCGCACCTTGCCGGCCTGCGCATGCGGCAGCAGCAGCGAGGCGCCGCCTGCGAACATCTGGCATTCGCCCTGCAGCAGTGCGGCGACGGCCGGGCCGCCGCCCTTGTAGGGCACGTGCACGATGTCCAGCTGTGCCGTCTTGGCCAGCAGCGCGAGCGTGAGGTGGTTGTGGGTGCCAATGCCGCCCGAGGCGTAGTTGAGCTTGCCCGGGTTGGCGCGGATGTAGGCCAGCAGTTCGGGGAAGGTGCGCGCCGGCACGCTGGGCGAGACGGCGATGACATTGATCGCGTAGGCCAGCATGGCCACGGTGTCGAAATCGTTCATCGGATCAAACGCCAACTGCTTGTACAGGCTGCCATTCATGGCATGCGTGGACATGGCGCCGATCTCGAGGGTGTAGCCGTCGGCCGGGGACCGGGCCACCAGCGCGGCGCCCAGGTTGCCGCCCGCGCCGGCCATGTTTTCCACCACCATCGGCTGGCCGCTGGCGGGGAACAGGTGCTTGGACAGCAGCCGGCCGAGGATGTCGGTCGAGCCGCCCGGCGCGAACGGCACGATCAGGCGCACGGGGTGGGTGGGAAAGTCGGCGCCGGCCTGCGCCCTCGCCAGCATGGGCAAGGCGCCCGAGGCACCCAGAACCAGGGCCTGGCGGCGTGTGGTCGAAACGTTCATGGAGAAACTCCCTGCTTTTTTAGCGGAATCGCCGCGGTGAAGCGGTACGGACAGTCTAGAAGTGGCCTCGCGAAAGGGAAGCGCGAACTTGGAAAATTCCACTTCGCAGAACGGATCTTCCCGGTGCGCGGCCGGCCCGTGGCAGGGGGCTCGCCGGCCCACGGTGCAGGCCGGCGCGGGCTCCCTGCCACGCCCCCGTATCATCGCCGCCATGCTTTCCAAGTTGATGAGCCTTTTCCTACTCGGGCTGGTGCGATTTCTCACCGGTTCCCAGGCCCGCTGGTACGGCTGCCCGCCCAAGGCCGAGCAACGCATCTATTTCGCCAACCACCAGAGCCACGCCGACCTGGTGATGATCTGGGCCGCGCTGCCCCAGGAGCTGCGCAGCATCACCCGCCCCATCGCTGCCAAGGACTACTGGACCAAGACGCCCTTTCGGCACTGGATCACCTCGGCGGTCTTCAACGCCGTGTACGTGGACCGCCAGTCAGGCACACCTGCCGCGATGCCACCGGCGGCGCCGGGCGCCGAAACGGCCGCCCTGGACCCTGCCCCGCCGGCCCCGGCGGACGGCCCAACCGCCCTGAACGCAGCTGACATTCCGCAGAGCGGATCGATGATGGAGACCCTGGCTCCGGCGCCCCATGAAGCCGCCGCCGAATCCGCGCCGCCGACACCCGAGGCCCTGCGCGCCGCGCTCGCGCCCGACGACCCGCTGGCCCCGCTGGTGCAGGCGCTGGAGAGCGGCGATTCGATCGTGATCTTTCCCGAGGGCACGCGCGGCCACGGCGATGAGCCCCAGCCCTTCAAGTCGGGCCTGTACAAGCTGGCGCTGATGTTCCCGCAGGCGGTGCTGGTGCCGGCCTGGATCCACAACGTGCAGCGCGTCATGCCCAAGGGCGAAGTGGTGCCCGTGCCCATCCTGTGCTCGGTGACCTTCGGCGCCCCGATCCAGGTCGAGCCCGGCGAGGAGCGCCGCCCGTTCCTGGACCGCGCGCGCCGCGCCGTCATCGCGCTGCGGGAGGTCTGACATGAACGACTTCCTTCGCAACCTCACCACCACGCAGCAGATCGGCGCGCTCTTCGTCGCGATGTTCGGGCTGCTCTCGCTGGTCACCCTCTACGCTTTCTTCCAGACGCTGCGCGAGGCGAGCGGCACCGGCGTGCAGGACCAGGCCGAGCACGAGGCGCACCAGCAGGAATGGCGGCGCTTCTGGAGCCTGCTCAAGACCTCGTGGTTCATGGCCACCGTGTTCTGGGTGGGCTGGGCCCTGGGCGATACCGTGGCCACGGTGCTCTTCGCCATCGTGGCGTTCTTCGCGCTGCGCGAGTTCATCACCCTCTCGCCCACGCGCCGGGGCGACCACCGCAGCCTGGTGCTGGCCTTCTTCGTGGTGCTGCCGCTGCAGTTCATCCTCGTGGGCACGCGCAAGTTCGACCTGTTCACGGTGTTCATCCCGGTGTACGTCTTTCTCGCGCTGCCGGTGGCCAGCGCGCTCGCCAACGACCCCGAGCGCTTCCTGGAGCGCAACGCCAAGCTGCAGTGGGGGATCATGGTGTGCGTGTACGGCATGAGCCATGTGCCCGCGCTGCTGCTGCTCGACTTTCCGGGCTACGAGGGCAAGGGCGCCTTCCTGGTGTTCTTCCTGGTCGTGGTGGTGCAGGCCGGCGTGATCGCCCAGCACCTGCTGGGCCGCCGGTTCCCCCACAAGCCGGTGGCGCCGCAGGTGAGCCAGAGCTTCCAGTGGCTGAGCTGGGCCAGCGGCGTGGCGGTGGGCGGCGTGGCCGGGGTCATGCTGTCGTTCATCACGCCGTTCAAGCCAGGGCAGGCGCTGGGCATGGCCCTGCTGGCGTGCCTGGCGGGCAGCCTGGGCCACCTGGTGATGAAGGCGCTCAAGCGCGACCGTGGCATCACCAGCTGGGGCATGCAGGGCCAGTCGGTCACGGGCGCGGGCGGGCTGCTGGACCGGGTGGACGCGCTGTGCTTTGCGGCGCCGGTGTTCTTCCACTCCGTGCGCTGGTACTTCGGCTTGTAGGCGAAATCGGCCTTATGCCCTAGAACTTATTGCCCTTGATGCTATGAATAAGTGAGCACATGCGAATCCTGGGAATCGACCCCGGCCTGCAGACCACCGGCTTCGGCGTGGTGGATGTGGACGGCCACGCGCTGAGCTACGTCGCGAGCGGGACGATCCGCACCACGGCGCTCGCGCTGGGCAACCTGCCGGGCCGGCTCAAGGTGCTGTTCGACGGCATCACCGAGGTGGTGGCGCGCTACCAGCCCGACGTGGCCACGGTGGAAATCGTCTTCGTGAACGTGAACCCCCAGTCCACCCTGCTGCTGGGCCAGGCGCGGGGCGCCTGCATCACCGCCCTGGTGGCCAGCGACCTGCCGGTGGCCGAGTACACCGCGCTGCAGATGAAGAAAGCCGTGGTCGGCCACGGCCGGGCCGCCAAGACCCAGGTGCAGGAGATGGTGCGGCGGCTGCTGCACCTGCCGGGCCTGCCCGGCTCCGACGCGGCCGATGCGCTGGGCATGGCCATCACCCACGCGCATGCGGGGGCGGCCATGGCGCGCCTGGGCGAGGCGGCCACGCTCAACCGGCGCCAGCACGCCATGTACAAGGGCGGCCGCAGCTACTGACCGGCGGGGTGCGCGGGCCGTCGTCCCCTGTTGCCGGCCGGCGGCCTACTGGAAGACGATCTGCGCGATCACCCCGGTGCCGATGGCGATGAGCAGGTAGTCCGGCCCGTTCTGCACCCAGTGGTATCCGCGCGGCGGGGGCGCCAGGTGGTGGTGGCGCCAGTTGTTCACCACGTAATGGTGCGAGCGGTACATGGGCGGCACGCGGCTGCCGCGGTACCAGTTGTGCTGCGGGCCGACGCCGCGCTGCCCGTGCATCTGCGGATGGCCGGGGTGCACCATCGGCGGTCCGGGCCGGTACGCCGGGCCGCCGTGGTAGGCCTGCGGCGGCGGGCCCGGGTGGCGATAGGCCGGTGGGCCACGGCGGTCGTCGTGCCGGCGGTCGCCATGGCGTCCGTCGTCGCGGCCCCGGTCGTCATGCCGGCCGCCGTGGCGCTGGCCATGGCGCTGCTCGTGCCGGTCGTCGCGCGGCTGGGCTTCGGCGCCCAGCGATGCGGCGCCCAGAAGGACGGCCACGCACGCGGCGGCCAGGCCCTGCAGGCGGCGGGAGGTGGGAGCGGTCGAAGCGGTGAAGAAGGTTCCCACGGCGGCGGCGCGGCCGGGGAAGGCATGCAGGGTCGAAGCGTCTCGCGACATTTCCAGCCTTTCGAAAAGGTTGAACATGCCCGCATGGTGCCGCAATTTGCCGGGGCCCGGTCCCGGGACGGCCCTGCTTTACCGGAGGTTTTCCCGCGGTTGCCACAGGTTTGCACGCGCTGCACACCGGCAACGAAATGCATCAGCGGGGGCCAGGCGCGGGATAGGGATGGGTGGGCAGCGCAGGGAGCCCCACCCTGCACCGCCCCCGTCGACGATGCTCAGTGCAGCTGCAACGCCTTGGCTTGCTGCGCCACCGCGGGCGACGGCACGCCGGCAGGGGAACGCGCGGCGACCCGGCCCGCAGGGGCTTCGGCGGCATCGCTCAGCTTGAACTGGCTCACGGCCTGGGTGAGCTGGTTGGCCTGGTCGCGCAAGGATTCCGATGCGGCGGTAGATTGCTCCACCAGCGCGGCGTTCTGCTGCGTCATCTGGTCGAGCTGGCTCACCGACTGGCTGATCTGCCCGATGTTGTCGCTTTGCTCTGACGACGCGGCGGTGATCTCGGAAATGATGTCCGACACCCGGCGCACGCTGCCCACGATCTCGTTCATGGTCGCCCCGGCCTCGCTCACCAGGCGCGAGCCGTCTTCCACGCGGTCCACCGACGAGCCGATGAGGCCCTTGATCTCCTTGGCCGCCTCGGCGCTGCGCTGCGCCAGGCTGCGCACCTCGCTGGCCACCACGGCGAAGCCCCGGCCCTGCTCGCCGGCGCGGGCGGCTTCCACGGCGGCGTTCAGCGCCAGGATGTTGGTCTGGAAGGCGATGGAATCGATCACGCCGGTGATGTCGGCGATCTTGCGCGAGCTGTCGGTGATCTGCCCCATGGTGCTGACCACCTGCGACACCACGGCGCCGCCGCGCGCGGCCACCTCGGCCGCGGTGGTGGCGAATTCGCTCGCCTGGCGCGCGGACTGCGCGCTCTGCTGCACGGTGCTGGTGAGCAGCTCCATGGACGACGCGGTTTCTTCCAGGTTGGCCGCCGTCTGCTCGGTGCGCTGGCTCAGGTCGTGGTTGCCCGAGGCGATCTCGGTGCTGGCCGTGGAGATGCTGCCCGACGCTTCCTGCACCTGGCGCACCAGTCCGCGCAGCGAATCCTGCATGCGGCCCATGGCGGTCACCAACTGGCCCACCTCGTCCTGCTGCGTGGCATGCACCTCGTGCGACAGATCGCCGCTGGCGATGCGCTCGGCCAGATCGCGCGCCTGCGCCAGCGATTGCGTGATGGAGCGCACGCTGAAGAAGGTCAGCGGAATGAGCACCGCCAGCCCCAGCAGGAGCCCGCCGCCGATCGCGGCCGACATGAAGGCCGTGCGCGCCTCCACGCCCTGGCGCGCCTCCTCCATCTGCTGGCGCGCGGTGGTGGCCAGGCTGGCGAACAGCTGGTCGGTGGCCTCCATGTGCTGCTTGAGACGGTCGGCATAGGCGCCGCCCCCAGCCCCGTCGATCTGCGCGCGCTCGATCTGCTCGAAGATGGGCGAGATGCCGGCTTCGTACTGCTTGATCTCGGCGAGCGACTTGTCGATGCCCTCGACGAAGGCGGCATCCCCGGCCTGGGCCTGCCGCACGTCGGCCAGGCTCTTGCGCAGCGCGGCGAGCGTCTTGCCCCAGCTGTCGCGCAGGGCCGACACTTCGACCGAGTTGTTGAAGTTGATGATGATGTCCTTCTCGGCCCGGCGCAGATTCCCCAGTGTGGTGCGCAGTTCGGCCATGTCGGTCAGGGTCTGCACGCGCTGCGAAAACAGCACCTGCAACGTGTCCCGCGTACGGTCCAGGGCGAGATAGCCCATGGCACCGATGACGACGAGGAGCACCAAGGAAAAGATCGTCCCGAAATACAGGCGGGTGCGAATCGACAGGCGGCCCAGAGCGTTCATGGCTCTCCTCTACAAAATGTTACTTGAGCGTTAGCAATAACCACGCCACCAAAAAAACACGGCCTCGTGGGCCGCATCGGCGATCACTATATGCGGCGCCCTGCCAATAGCCGACGGGGTATTCACCGAGGGGCCAACACGCGGCGCCATGCCCTCACACCGTGCAGTGGAAAACAAATTGTCACAAATGGAGGGCAAAGTCACTGCCATCGCGACCGCGCCGGCGCGCGCCTTCCTGCCCCGCCATGGCGCCCGCCACACCTTCGGACTCCACATGGCACACCCCTTCACTGCGTCTCCCGCGTCCCACGAATCCCCTGCCCCCACTGCCGCCCGGCCGGGCACCGGCTCACTGAGCCAGCGCCTGCTGACTGTCTTTCTCGCCGTCCTGGCGCTGAGCCTGGTGGGCTCGGCCATCGGCATCTGGTCGCTGCACCACATCGGCCGCGCCACGGACGCCATGGTGCAGCGCAGCGTCGCGACCGAGCGCCTGGTGGCCGATGCGTACCGGCTGCAGGCCATCAACGCCGAGCGCTACAAGGCCGTGGCCCTGAGTTCCGAACCCGAGGTGGGCGAGATCCTCGGCGCCGACATCGCGCGCACCCAGCAGCAGTACGACGCGCTGGTCGCCCAACTGGCCCGGCGGCTCGAAGGCACCGAGAACATGCAGCAGGTGGCGCAGGTGCGCACCATGGGCGCCACCTTCCTGGCCGCGCGGACGGAGCTGGTGGCCGCGCGCGATTCGGGCCTCACCGAGCGCATCCGCAAGGTCTACGGTGAACGCTTCCTGCCCTCGGCCACGGCGCTGCTCCAGGCGCTCGAAGCGCTCTCGCAGTCGCAGCGGCAGGACATCGACGAAGCGGCGGCGCAGGTCGCGCGCCTGAGCGGCATGGCGCGCTGGGCGCTGGTGGCCTTCGGCGCGCTGTCGCTGGCCCTGGGCACCCTGCTGGCGCTGTGGCTGGTGCGCAGCATCACCCGCCCGATCGCCATCGCCAGCGCCACGGCGGACCGCGTGGCCGGGCTGGACCTGCGCCAGGACATCGCCGGCCACGAACGCGACGAGACCGGCCGCATGCTCACCTCGCTGTCGGTGATGCAGGGCGCGCTGCGCAGCCTGGTGCACCGCGTGCAGACCCTGGGGCAGAGCATCAGCGCCGCCTCGACCGACATCGCGGGCGGCAACGCCGACCTGTCCAACCGCACCGAGGAGGCCGCCGCGCGGCTGCAGGAAACCGCGGCCTCGCTGGAGCAGGTCATCCGCCGCGTGGCGGATGCGGCGGCGTCCGCCGAGCGCACGGAAGCCCTGGCCTCGCAGGCCGCCAGCGTGGCGCAGGAAGGCAGCGGCGTGGTCACGCAGGTCGTGGACACCATGGACCGCATCGCCACGGGCTCGCGCCGCATCGCCGACATCACCGGCGTGATCGACTCCATCGCCTTCCAGACGAACATCCTGGCGCTGAACGCCGCCGTGGAGGCCGCACGCGCCGGCGACCAGGGCCGGGGATTCGCCGTGGTGGCGTCCGAAGTGCGCAGCCTGGCCAACCGCTCGGCCGAGGCCGCCAAGGAGATCAAGGCGCTGATCGCCGAGTCCGTGCAGCAGGTGGCCTCGGGCGCCAGCCTGGCCGGGCACGCCGGCCGCACGATGGAGCGCGTGGTCTCCACCATCCAGCACACGGCGCAGACCATGGGCGAGATCCGCAGCCACACCCGGTCGCAGAACCAGGACATCGCGGCCATCCACGCCGCCATGTCGCGGCTGGACGAGATGACGCAGCAGAACGCGGCGCTGGTGGAGCAGTCGGCCGCCGCGGCGGAAAGCCTGCGCGGGCAGGCGCACGACCTGTCGTCGGTGATCAGCCGCTTCGCGCTGCCGCATTCCTCGGCGGCCAGCGAATCGGCGGAACGCCTCTCCGCGCCCGTGCCGGCGCCTTCGCCCGCAACGGTCCCTGCAGTGCGGGCCCTGCGCCTGGGCCACGCCTGAGGTCCGCCAGGGCACGCCGCCGCCTTGCCAGGCGGCGCGCCCTGCGCCCATGAAGGGCGATCAGCCCACCGGCTGGATCGGCACGTACAGCTCGCCGCCCGTGCCGCGGAACTCCACCGCCTTTTCCTGCAGGCCCTTGGCGGCGAACTCGCGCACCTCCTGCGTGATCTTCATCGAGCAGAACTTGGGGCCGCACATCGAGCAGAAGTGGGCGACCTTGGCGCTGTCTTTCGGCAGCGTTTCGTCGTGGTATTCCTGGGCCGTCTCGGGGTCGAGGCCCAGGTTGAACTGGTCCTGCCAGCGGAAATCGAAACGCGCCTGGGAGAGCGCGTCGTCGCGCGCGCGGGCGCCGGGGTGGCCCTTGGCCACGTCGGCGGCGTGCGCGGCGATCTTGTAGGCGATGATGCCCTGCTTGACGTCGTCGCGGTCGGGCAGGCCCAGGTGCTCCTTGGGCGTCACGTAGCACAGCATGGCCGTGCCCATCCAGCCGATCATGGCCGCGCCGATGGCGCTGGCGATGTGGTCGTAGCCCGGGGCGATGTCGATGGTCAGCGGGCCCAGCGTGTAGAACGGCGCTTCGTGGCAGGTCTTGAGCTGCTCGGTCATGTTGGCCTGGATCATGTGCATGGGCACGTGGCCGGGGCCCTCGATCATGGTCTGCACATCGTGCTTCCAGGCGGTCTGGGTGAGTTCGCCCAGCGTGTGCAGTTCGGCGAACTGCGCCTCGTCGTTGGCATCGGACGCGCAGCCGGGCCGCAGGCCATCGCCCAGGCTGAACGACACGTCGTACGCCTTCATGATGTCGCAGATGTCCTCGAAGTGCTCGTACAGGAAGCTCTCCTTGTGGTGCGCCATGCACCACTTGGCCATGATGGAGCCGCCGCGCGAGACGATGCCGGTGCGGCGCTGGGCCGTGAGGTGGATGTAGGCCAGCCGCACGCCCGCGTGGATGGTGAAGTAGTCCACGCCCTGCTCGGCCTGCTCGATGAGCGTGTCGCGGAAGATGGCCCAGGTCAGGTCTTCGGCCACGCCGCCGACCTTCTCCAGCGCCTGGTAGATGGGCACCGTGCCGATCGGCACCGGCGAGTTGCGCACGATCCAGTCCCGCGTGGTGTGGATGGCCTTGCCGGTGGACAGGTCCATCACGTTGTCGGCGCCCCAGCGGATGGCCCACACCAGCTTTTCCACTTCTTCCTCGATGCTGGAGGTGACGGCCGAGTTGCCGATGTTGGCGTTGATCTTGACCTTGAAGTTGCGCCCGATCGCCATCGGCTCCACCTCGGGGTGGTTGATGTTGGCGGGAATGATCGCGCGACCGCGGGCCACTTCATCGCGCACGAACTCGGGCGTGATGATCTTCGGGATGCTCGCGCCCATGGGGTTGCCCATCAGGCGCTGCTCGCGGCCCGCATCCTGCATGTACTGCGCCATCCATTCGCGGCGGCCGTTCTCGCGGATGGCCACGTATTCCATCTCGGGCGTGACGATGCCGCGGCGCGCGTAGTGCATCTGCGTCACGTTGGCGCCGCTCTTGGCGCGCAGCGGCTGGCGCTGCAGCGCGGCGGCCTCGGCCCGCAGCTGGGCCAGGCGGGCGGCGTCCTCGCTCTTTTGGCCATCGTCCAGCGCCACGGGCGGGCGGCCCTCGTAGTGTTCCACGTCGCCGCGCGCCGTGATCCAGCCGCCGCGCACGCTGGCCAGGCCCTGGCGCACGTCGATCACGGCCTCGGGGTCGGTGTAGGGGCCGGAGGTGTCGTACACGCTGACCTGCTCGCCGTTGGTGAGCGCGATGTCGCGCACCGGCACGCGCAGGTCCGCGTGCGTGTGGCCGGGCAGGTAGGCCTTGCGCGATGCGGGAAAGGGCGCGCGGGTGAGCGCGAGCAGTTCGGCGAATTTTTCGCGGGCGAGGGGTTCGGGTGCGTTCAAGGGGCAGGTCTCCTGTTTCCGGGGGCGGTGGGGCTGCTCCGGAAATGGACCTGTGCCTGGAACGCAGGCGCAGGGCGCCTGGTGAAGCGGTGCGTGCCACGCGGGTGCGGGCACGGTCACGGGAGGTCGGCTCTTCTTCCGCCGGTATGAACCGGATCAAGTTCGTCGGGTTCGCAAGCCAGCCTGACATTCGTCAGGCCGCCCGCATCTCAGCGCATCAGCACACCCCGGAGCAGGCGCCAGTATAGGCCAGCCCCCTCGCCCGCCGCCATCCCTCCGTGTCGGTCAGGCGATGCGCCCCAGGATGAACACGGCGAAGAACACGAAGCCGGCGATCACCGTCCACTTCAGGATGATGAGCCCCCAGCGCTTGTAGCGCGCCTGCCCCGTGCCCACGTAGAACGCGAACGACACCGCTGCCATGAGCAGCAGCAGGGTGGCGATCCAGCGAAAGATCAGCATGCCGCGCGGCCCCGGCGTCGCCCTACCACGCGGCCACCGGCTGCGCGAAGCCGGCGGGCGCCTGGCGCTCATTGTCGAACGTGGCGATTTCCCAGGCGTCCTCCTGCGCGAGCAGTTCGCGCAGCAGCAGGTTGTTCATCGCGTGGCCCGAGCGGAAAGCGCTGTAGGCCGCCAGCAGTGGCTTGCCGACGAGGTACAGGTCGCCGATGGCATCGAGGATCTTGTGCTTCACGAACTCGTCGTCGTAGCGCAGGCCGTCGCTGTTGAGCACCTTGTAGTCGTCCATGACGATGGCGTTGTCCAAGCCACCGCCCAGCGCCAGGCCGCTGGCGCGCATCATCTCCACGTCCTTGGTGAAGCCGAAGGTGCGCGCGCGCGCGATGTCGCGGGTGTAGTTGCCGGAGCCGAGGTCGAACTCCACGCTCTGTCCGGTGGAATCGACCGCCGGGTGGGCGAAGTCGATCTCGAAGCGCAGCTTGTAGCCGTGGTACGGGTCGAGCCGTGCCCACTTCGTGCTCGGGCCCGTGCCCTCGCGCACCTCGACCGGGCGCGTCACGCGGATGAAGCGCTTGGGCGCCTTCTGCAGCTCCACGCCGGCGCTCTGCAGCAGGAACACGAACGAGGCGGAGGAGCCGTCGAGGATGGGCACCTCTTCGGCCGTGATGTCGATGTACAGGTTGTCCAGCCCCAGGCCCGCGCAGGCCGACATCAGGTGCTCGACCGTGTGCACCTTCGCACCGCCCACGCCGATGGTGGAGGCCATGCGCGTGTCCACCACGGCCATGGCGGTGATGGGAATGTCCACCGGCTCGGGCAGGTCCACCCGGCGGAACACGATGCCCGTGTCGGGCTGGGCGGGGCGCAGCGTCAATTCGACCCGCTGGCCGCTGTGCAGGCCCACGCCGACGGCGCGGGTCAGGGTCTTGATCGTGCGTTGCTGGAGCATCGGTCGATTTTAGAGGGGGAGGCCCCATCATGGGGCATCGCTGCCGCTATGGGCGCAATAGGCCCACGCGCGCAAGAAAAAACCGCCAGCCCCTTGCGGAACATGGCGGTGTTGTGAACAAGAAAGGCCCGCAGGGCCTTGCCCGTCAGTCGGCCTGCTTGCGCAGGAACGCGGGGATTTCCAGGTCGTCCATGCCGCCCGAGGACAGCGCGTCCACGCGGGCGGCCGCCTGCGTGCGGTTGGTGCGCCACACGCTGGGCACCGACATGTTGCCGTAGTCTGCCTGCGCGGTGCCGCCACCGACCAGGCCCGCGCCCAGCGTAGCGCCGGCCATGGGCATCTGGTAAGCCACGTTGTCCGTGCCGGTGCGCAGGCCGCCCTGTACCACCGAGATGGGCTGGCGGCGTGCGTTCTGGCGCGACAGGCCGGTGGCCACCACGGTCACGCGGATCTCTTCGCCCAGGCTGTCGTCGTAGGCGGCGCCGTAGATCACGTGCGCGTCCGGCGAGGCGTAGGCGTTGATGGTGCTCATGGCCAGGCGCGACTCGGACAGCTTCAGGCTGCCCTTGGCGGCCGTCACCAGCACCAGCACGCCCTTGGCGCCCGACAGGTCGATGCCTTCCAGCAGCGGGCAGGCCACGGCCTGCTCGGCGGCGATGCGGGCGCGGTCGGGGCCGGCGGCCGTGGCCGTACCCATCATGGCCTTGCCGGGCTCGCCCATCACGGTGCGCACGTCTTCGAAGTCGACGTTGACGTGGCCGTATTCGTTGATGATTTCAGCGATGCCGCCCACGGCGTTCTTGAGCACGTCGTTGGCATGCGCGAAGGCCTCGTCCTGGGTGATGTCGTCGCCCAGCACTTCCAGCAGCTTCTCGTTGAGCACGACGATCAGCGAATCGACGTTGGCTTCCAGCTCGGCCAGGCCGTTGTCGGCATTGGCCATGCGGCGGCCGCCTTCCCAGTCGAAGGGCTTGGTGACCACGCCCACGGTGAGGATGCCCATCTCCTTGGCCACGCGCGCGATCACGGGGGCCGCGCCGGTGCCCGTGCCGCCGCCCATGCCGGCGGTGATGAACAGCATGTGCGCGCCGGTGATGGCGCTGCGGATGTCTTCCACGGCCGCTTCGGCGGCATCGCGGCCCTTGTCGGGCTTGCTGCCCGCGCCCAGGCCGCTGCCGCCCAGCTGGATGGTGCGGTGCGCGGGGCTGCGCGTGAGGGCCTGCGCGTCGGTGTTGGCGCAGACGAACTCCACGCCCTGCACATTGCGCGCGATCATGTGGGCGACGGCATTGCCGCCGCCGCCGCCGACACCGATCACCTTGATCTGGGTGCCCTGATTGAATTCTTCGGCTTCGATCATTTCGATGGTCATGGTGGGTGCTCCTAGTCTTTCACGTGAATTGCATGGGGCCAAAACGGCTGGATGGTTGGAATCGGGTGGGGCGCGGTCCGCGGCACGAAAGGGGGGCCGGTGCCCCGCCATCGTTGCCAGAACAGCGCATCGGGGCCGGCGCGAGCGAGCCAGTGCTGAGGGGACAACATGTCAGAAGTTCCCCACGATGAAATCTTTGAAGCGGCCGAACGCGGTCTTCACCGAGCCGCTCTTTTGCGCTACCTTGAAGCCGCGCAGGCGCGCCAGGCGCGCCTCTTCCAGCAGGCCCATGACGGTGGCGGCGCGCGGCTGGGCGATCATGTCGGCCAGCGCGCTCGAATACTTGGGAATGCCCCGGCGCACGGGCTTCAGAAAGATGTCCTCGCCCAGCTCGACCATGCCAGGCATGATGGCGCTGCCGCCCGTGAGCACGATGCCCGAGGACAGCACCTCTTCATAGCCCGACTCGCGGATGACCTGCTGCACCAGCGAGAAGATCTCCTCCACGCGCGGCTCGATCACGCCGGCCAGCGCCTGCTTGCTGAGCATGCGCGGGCTGCGGTCGCCCAGGCCGGGCACCTCCACCTGCGCCTCGGGATCGGCCAGCAGCTGCTTGGCATAGCCGCTTTCGACCTTGATGTCCTCGGCATCCTTGGTGGGCGTGCGCAGCGCCATGGCGATGTCGCTGGTGATGAGGTCGCCCGCGATCGGGATCACGGCCGTGTGGCGGATCGCGCCGCCGGTGAAGATCGCCACGTCGGTCGTGCCCGCACCGATGTCCACCACCGCCACGCCCAGCTCGCGCTCGTCGTCGGTCAGCACGGCCTGGCTGGAGGCGAGCGGGTTCAGCATGAGCTGCTCCACCTCGAGCCCGCAGCGGCGCACGCACTTGATGATGTTCTCGGCCGCGCTCTGCGCGCCGGTCACGATGTGGATCTTGGCCTCCAAGCGGATGCCGCTCATGCCGATGGGCTCCTTCACATCCTGCCCGTCGATCACGAATTCCTGCGGCTCCACCAGCAGCAGGCGCTGGTCGCTGGAGATGTTGATGGCCTTGGCCGTCTCCACCACGCGCGCCACGTCGGCCTGGGTGACTTCTTTGTCCTTGACCGCCACCATGCCGCTCGAATTGAGTCCGCGGATGTGGCTGCCGGTGATGCCGGTGTACACGCGCTGGATCTTGCAGTCGGCCATCAGCTCGGCCTCTTTCAGCGCCTGCTGGATGCTCTGCACCGTGGCGTCGATGTTCACCACCACGCCGCGCTTGAGGCCATTGCTGGGTGCGACGCCCAGCCCGGCCAGCTTGAGTTCGCCATTGGGCAGCACCTCGGCCACCACCGCCATCACCTTGGCGGTGCCGATGTCCAGCCCCACGACCACGTCTTTGTATTCTCTTGCCATATTCTGTGTCCTGCCCTCAGTGGTTCTGCCCTGTTGTTCTGGCGGGGCGCGCGCGCTGCGGCGCAGTGCGCGCGGGCGCCCGGGCGGCCGCCTTGGGGGCGTCGCCATTGACCGTGGTCACCCCGCGCAGCCGCAGCGCATAGCCGTCGGCGTGGCGCAGGTCGGCCGATTCGAGTGCGTCCGCGCGCCGCCCGTACTGGCCCGCCACGCGCGCCAGCGTGCGCACGAAGCGCTGCGTGCGCTGCACCACGTCCTGCGGCGTGCCGCCGCCCAGTTCCACCACGGCGCCGCTGTCCAGCGTGGCGCGCCAGCCGCCGCGGCCGGTGAGCTCCAGCGCATCGACCTTGGTGTCCAGCGGCTCGAAGACCGGCTGCAGGCGGTGGTACATCTGCAGCACCTCCAGCGACTGGCCCTGCGGGCCCTGCAGGCGGGGCAGTTCGTCCGCGTCCAGGTCGTCGCCGTTGGCCTCGAACACCTCGCCCTGGCTGTTGACCAGGGTGGAGCCCTCTTCGGCGCCCCAGTAGGCCGCGGCATCGTGCTCCTGCAGCTCCACGCGCAGGCTGTTGGGAAACTCGCGCCGCACCATCGCGTGGCGCACCCAGGGCACCTGCTCGAACGCCTCGCGCACGGCGCGCAGGTCCACGGTGAAGAAATTGCCCACCAGGTGCGGCCCGACGTTGGCCCGCAGCGTGACGGCGTTGTTGTGCACCAGCTCGCCCTGCACCACGATGCGCCCGATCGCGAACGCGGGATGGCGCAGCATCCACGAGCCGCCCACCACCAGCACGAACGCGGCGCAGCCCACGAACAGGACCGTGGCGGTCAGGTTCATGAGCTTGACGTCAAGCGGTGCGGGCAGCGAGGCGGTCATGCGGCTCCCGGGCTTCCCGTGGGGGTGGCGTGGACGGTGACGCCGGCGCCGGCATGCCCCTGCAGCCCGTCGAGCGAGGCGCTCGCCAGGATGCGCAGGCACAGCGCCTCGTAGCTCACGCCGCTGGCGCGGGCCGACATGGGCACCAGCGAATGGCCGGTCATGCCGGGCGAGGTATTGATCTCCAGCAGGAAGGGCTTGCGGTCGCTGGCGCGGATCATGATGTCGGCGCGCGCCCAGCCCCGGCACTGGAGCGTGCGGAAGGCCTCGACCACCAGGCGCTGGATCTCGCGCTCCTCGGCCTCGGGCAGGCCGCTCGGGCAGTGGTACTGCGTGACGTCGGTGAAATACTTGTTCTGGTAGTCGTAGTTGCCGGCCGGCGCCACGATGCGGATCACCGGCAGCGCATGCGCATCCGCCCCCTGGCCCAGCACCGGGCAGGTGGTCTCGTCGCCTTCGATGAATTCCTCGCACAGCACTTCCGGGTCGTAGCGGGAGGCCAGCAGGTAGGCCTGTTCGCACTGCCCGGGCGAGGTCACTTTGGTCAGGCCGATGGTGGAGCCTTCGCGCGAGGGCTTGACGATCATCGGCGCGCCCAGCGCCTGCAGCGCCTGCGCGGTCTCGGCGGCGCTCGACACCAGGCGCCAGTCCGGCGTGGGCAGCCCCTCGAAGCGCCAGATGCGCTTGGTCATGATCTTGTCCATCGCGATGCTGGACGCCATCACGCCGGGGCCGGTGTACGGAATGCCGAGCAGCTCGAGCGCGCCCTGCACCGTGCCGTCCTCGCCATGGCGGCCGTGCAGGGCGATGAAGCAGCGCGCATAGCCGCCGTGCCGCAGCTCGGACAGGTCGGTCTGGGACGGGTCGAACGCATGCGCGTCCACGCCGCGGGCGCGCAGCGCCTGCAGCACGCCGCCGCCGGACATCAGCGAGACCTCGCGCTCGGCGGACGAGCCGCCCATCAGCACCGCGACCTTGCCCAGGGCGCGCACGTCGATGGCGGGGGTGTCTTCGTGGCTCATCGCGCGACCTCCGCCAACGCTGGCGCTTCTTCTTTCTGCAGCATTTCCACCACCTTCGCCGGCACGGCGCCGATGGAGCCCGCGCCCATGCACAGCACCACGTCGCCGTCCCGGGCGTTGTCCACGATCGCCTGCGCGAGCAGGGCCACGTCGTCCACGAACACCGGCTCGACCTTGCCCGCCACGCGCAGGGCGCGCGTGAGCGACCGGCCGTCGGCGGCGACGATGGGCGCCTCGCCGGCGGCATACACCTCGGTCAGCAGCACGGCGTCCGCACTGCCCATGACCTTCACGAAATCCTCGAAGCAGTCGCGCGTGCGGCTGTAGCGGTGCGGCTGGAACGCCAGCACCAGGCGCCGGCCCGGGAAGGCACCGCGCGCCGCGGCCAGCGTGGCCGTCATCTCGACCGGGTGGTGGCCGTAGTCCTCGATCAGCGCGAAAGCGCCCCCCCCCGGCGCGGCGATGTCGCCGTAGCGCTGAAAGCGCCGGCCCACGCCCTTGAACTGGGCCAGGGCGCGCAGCAGCGCGTCGTCGGGAATGTTCAACTCCACCGCCACCGCGATGGCCGACAGGGCGTTCAGCACGTTGTGCTCGCCCGCCAGGTTCAGCACCACGTCGATGTCGGGCAGCGTGACGCCGTTGCGCCGCTGCACGCGAAAACGCATCTGGCCCGCATCGGCCCGCACGTCCACCGCACGCACCTGGGCGTCTTCGGAGAAGCCGTAGCTCGTCACCGGGCAGGTCACGTCGGCCAGGATGTCGCGGATGGCCGGATTGTCCACGCACAGGATCGCCGTGCCGTAGAACGGCATGCGGTGCAGGAACTCGACGAACGCGCCCTTGAGGCGGCCGAAGTCGTGCCCGTACGTTTCCATGTGGTCGGCGTCGATGTTCGTCACCACGGCCATCACGGGCAGCAGGTTGAGGAACGAGGCGTCGGACTCGTCCGCCTCCACCACGATGTAGTCGCCGCTGCCCAGCTTGGCATTGGCGCCCGCGCTGTTGAGCCGCCCGCCGATCACGAAGGTCGGGTCGAGCCCGGCCTCGGCCAGCACGCTGGTCACCAGGCTGGTGGTGGTGGTCTTGCCGTGCGTGCCGGCGATGGCGATGCCGCGCTTCAGGCGCATCAGCTCGGCCAGCATCAGCGCGCGCGGCACCACGGGAATCTTCTTTTCGCGGGCGGCCAGCACCTCGGGATTGTCGGCCTGCACCGCCGTGGAGGTGACCACCGCATCCGCCCCTTCGATGTGCGCGGCCGCATGGCCCACGCAGGTGCGGATGCCCAGCGCCTGCAGGCGGCGCAGGGTGGCGCTGTCGGACAGGTCCGAGCCCGAAATTCCGTAGCCCAGGTTAAACAGCACCTCGGCGATGCCGCACATGCCGGCGCCGCCCAGGCCGACGAAATGGATGTGGCGAATGGCGTGCTTCATGCCAGCTCCTCGCAGGCAGTCGCCACTTCGCGGGTGGCGTTGATCTTTTGCATGTTTTTGGCCTTCTGCGCAATATCCACTAGGGCATCGCGCTCTGAATTTTGTAGCAACTTTGCCAGCCACTCGGGGGTGAGGTCGCGCTGCGGCACGAGCCACCCGCCACCGGCGTCCACGAGGAAGCGGGCATTCGCGGTCTGGTGGTCGTCCACCGCATGGGGGAACGGCACGAACACCGCCGCCGCGCCCACGGCGGCGATCTCGGTGACGGTGCTGGCGCCCGCACGGCAGACGATGAGGTCCGCGTCGGCGAACGCCGCCGCGGTGTCGTCGATGAACGGCGTGAGCGTGGCCTGCACGCCCGCCTTCGCGTAGTGCTCGCGCAGCGCATCGATCTGCGCTGCGCCGCTCTGGTGGGTGACGACGGGCCGGTGGTCCGCCGGAATCAGCGCCAGGGCCTGCGGAACGATCTCGTTGAGCGCGCGGGCGCCCAGGCTGCCGCCCACGACCAGGAGGCGCAGCGGCCCCGTGCGGCCGGCGAAGCGCTCGGCCGGCGCGGGCTGCTGCGTGAAGGCGGTGCGCAGCGGGTTGCCCACCCACTGGGCCTTCTTGAGCACCCCGGGGAAGGCCGTGAAGATGCGGTCGGCCACGCCGGCCAGCACCTTGTTCACGAGGCCGGCCACCGAGTTCTGCTCGTGCAGCACCAAAGGCTTGCCCAACAGCACGGCCATCATCCCGCCCGGAAACGTCACATAGCCGCCCAGGCCCACGACCACGTCGGGGCGCACGCGGCGCACCACGGCCAGCGACTGCCAGAAGGCGCGCAGCAGGCGCAGTGGCAGCAAGACCAGCGTGAGCAGCCCCTTGCCGCGAACGCCGGAAAAATCGATGGGCTCGAACGCGAACCCGCGCGGCGGCACCAGGCGCGACTCCATGCTGCCGGGCGTGCCCAGCCAGTGCACGCGCCAGCCGCGCGTGCGCAGCTCCTCGGCCACGGCCAGGCCCGGGAAGATGTGGCCGCCGGTGCCGCCGGCCATGATGAGCGCGGTTTTGGGTGCGCTCATACGCGTCCACCCCGCACCGTGCGCTGCGCGCCCGGCATGGCTGACGCCATGCGGTGCCCGTTTTGTTGAAACAAGCACCTCATACGCGGCCTCCGCGCATCGTGCGCTGCGCGCCCGGCATGGCTGACGCCATGCGGTGCCCGTTTTGTTGAAACAAGCACCTCATACGCGGCCTCCGCGCATGAGGTGCTTGTTTTCATAGTCAACCCGAAGCACCACGGCGATGGCCACCAGATTCATCAGGATGGCGGAGCCCCCGAAGCTCATCAGCGGCAGGGTCAGCCCCTTGGTCGGCAGCGCGCCCAGGTTCACGCCCATGTTGATGAAGGCCTGAAAGCCCATCCAGATGGCCACGCCCTGCGCCACCAGGCCGGCGAACACGCGGTCCAGCGCGATGGCCTGGCGGCCGATGTGCATGATGCGGCGGGTCATCCACAGGAAGAGCACGATGAGGATGAGCACGCCGACCAGGCCGAACTCCTCGCCGATCACCGCGAGCAGGAAGTCGGTGTGCGCCTCGGGCAGCCAGTGCAGCTTTTCCACGCTGCCGCCCAGCCCGACGCCGAAGATCTCGCCGCGGCCGATGGCGATCAGCGAGTGCGACAGCTGGTAGCCCTTGCCCAGCGCGTGCTTTTCGCTCCAGGGATCGAGGTACGCGAAGATGCGCTCGCGCCGCCAGTCGCTCATCATCACCATGAGCGCGAAGGCGCCCACCAGCACGGCGGCGATCAGGAAGAACATGCGGGCGTTCACGCCGCCCAGGAACAGGATGCCCATGGCGATCACGGCGATCACCATGAAGGCGCCCATGTCGGGCTCGGCCAGCAGCAGCGCGCCCACCACGGCCACGGCCGCGCCCATGGGCAGCACGGCGCGGAAGAAGCGCTCCTTGACCTCCATCTTGCGCACCATGTAGTCCGAGGCGTAGATGAGCACGGCGAACTTCGCCAGCTCCGACGGCTGGAAGTTCATGACCCCCAGCGAGAGCCAGCGCCGCGCGCCGTTGACCACCGTGCCCACGTGCGGGATCAGCACCGCGATGAGCAAAGCGATCGACAGCACGAACAGCCACGGCGCCACGCGCTCCCAGGTGGACATGGGAATCTGGAACGCCAGCAGGGCCGCGACGAAGGCCATCACCAGCGCCATGATGTGGCGCACCAGGAAATGGGTGGGCGCGATCTTGCCGAAACGCGGGTTGTCCGGCATGGCGATGGACGCGGAATACACCATCACCAGTCCCCAGGCGAGCAGCGCCACCACGACCCACAGGAGGGCCTGGTCGAAGCCGAGCACGCTGGCCGGCGTGGTCGTGGTCTGGCGGTATTCGGTGCCGCCCACGCGCACCGGCAGCACGTCGGCGGGCTTGGCGGGCAGGCCGCCGAACCAGCCGCCGAACTTTCCGGTCAGGCGCTGCAGCAGGCCGGGAGATGCGGGTGCGGTGCTCATGCGGAGCCCTCCAGGTCCTGGCCGCGATCGTTCGCAAGCGCTTGCACCGCTTCGCAAAACACGCGGGCGCGGTGCTCGTAATCGTTGAACATATCGAAACTGGCACAGGCTGGCGACATCAGCACCGCATCGCCGGCATGGGCGCGCTGCGTGGCCAGGTCCACCGCCTGCGGCAGCGTCGGTGCGTCCAGCAGGGCCACGCCCGCGTCTTTGAGCGCGGCGCGGATCTGGGGCGCGTCTCGGCCGATCAGCACCACGGCGCGGGCATAGCGCGACACGGGTGCGGCCAGCGGCGAGAAGTCCTGCCCCTTGCCGTCGCCGCCCAGGATGACCACCAGCCGGCGCTCCGCGCCCAGGCCGGTGAGCGCCGCCACGGTGGCGCCCACGTTCGTGCCCTTGCTGTCGTCGAAATACTCCACATCGCCGATGAGCCCCACGGGCTCCACGCGGTGCGGCTCGCCGCGGTACTCGCGCAGGCCGTACAGCATGGGACCCAGCGCGCAGCCGGCGGCCTGCGCGAGCGCCAGCGCGGCGAGCGCGTTCACGGCGTTGTGGCGGCCGCGGATGCGCAGCGCATCGGCGGGCATCAGGCGCTGGATGTGCAGCTCTTCTTCCTGCGTACGCGAACGGCGGGCGGTTTCGTCGGCCTCCTGGGCCCGCACGAGCCAGGCCATGCCGTTGACGATCTCCAGGCCGAAATCGCCCGGGCGCTGGGGCATGTCGCCGCCGAACGTGACATGGGGGCGCACCTGCACCTTCGGGGCCTTCGCGCGCCCGGCCGCCGGCCTGGCCGCGCTGCGCGCCGGCCCGGCCTCGGGCAGCATGCCCATGACCTCGGGGTCTTCGCGGTTGAGCACCATCAGGCCGCTCTCGCCGAAGATGCGCGCCTTGGCGGCCGCGTAGGCGGCCAGGCTGCCGTGCCAGTCCAGGTGGTCCTGGCTGATGTTGAGGACGGCCGCGGCCGTGGGCTCGAAGCCCGCCACGCCGTCGAGCTGGAAGCTGGACAGCTCCAGCACCCAGACCTCGGGCAGGGTGCCCGCATCGATGTGCTGGCCCAGCGTGTCCAGCAGGGTCGGGCCGATGTTGCCGGCCACGGCCACGGTCTTGCCGGCGCAGTCCACGAGCCGGCCGGTGAGCGAAGTCACCGTGGTCTTGCCGTTGGTGCCGCTCACGGCCACCACAGCCGGGGCGTAGCCGTGCGCGGCGCGCAGCTCGCGCAGCGCCATGGCGTACAGGGCGAGTTCGCCCTCCATGCGGATGCCGCGCGCCCGGGCCTCGGACGACAGGGCGGCCAGCGTGTCGGGACGCAGGCCGGGCGAGCGGTAGATGGCCTGTGGCATGCGCCCTTCGAGCAGGGAGGCGTCGAACGCACCGGCCACGAAGCGCACCTGGGGCAACTCGGCATGCAGCGTGCCGCGCTGCGGAGGCGCCTCGCGCGTGTCGGCCACGGTCACCTGCGCGCCGCAGCGCACGCACCAGCGGGCCATGGCCAGCCCGGAAGCGCCCAGGCCGAGAATGAGAATGTCCTGGCCCTGCAGCAGCGCAGCGCCCTCGCCCGGCCAGCCGGCCGGCACCGGCGTGGGGCCGGCCACCGGGCCGGTGGCGCCGTCGGCCGGGGCTGCGTCATCGGAGGATGGCGCCGCGCCCGGATCGCGCGGACCGGCCGCGGTGGCGGACTCGGGCGAGCCCACGTCCGCGAAGATCTGCGCCACGAACGCCGCAGCGGCCGCAGCGGCCGAGACCGCGGGCGCGGTCATGCCGGCGAGCGCCTGCGCCATCGCGTCGTTCGCGGGGGCGGGTGGTGCCTGCGGGGCCGGTGCGGAGGATGCGTCCTGCGGCGCCAGCGCCACGCTTTCGGGCATGCAGGGCACGTCGGCCGAATCGGGAGCGCCGGATGCGTCGGAGCGCGGCGGCATGGCGTCCATGCCCTGCACCGGCGCCACCCCGGACGGCGAAACCATGGGCGCGACCTCCCCTTCGCCGGGGCCATCGGCACCCTGCGGCAGGCCTGGCGCCTCGCCAGGAAGAAGGGGGTCGTGCGGGTTCATCGCAGTTTCAGCGTGGTCAGGCCGATCAGGCACAGCAGCATGGTGATGATCCAGAAGCGCACGACCACCTGCGTCTCCTTCCAGCCGCTTTTCTCGAAATGGTGGTGCAGCGGCGCCATCTTGAGCAGCCGCCGGCCCTGGCCGTAGCGCTTCTTGGTGTACTTGAACCAGGCGACCTGCAGCATCACCGAAAGCGCCTCGACCACGAAGATGCCGCCCATGATGGCCAGCACGATCTCCTGGCGCACGATGACGGCAATGGTGCCCAAAGCGCCGCCCAGCGCCAGCGCGCCCACGTCGCCCATGAACACCTGGGCCGGGTGGGTGTTGAACCACAGGAAGGCCAGGCCCGCGCCGGCCATGGCCGAGCAGAAGATCAGCAATTCGCCCGCGCCGGCGATGTGCGGGAACAGCAGGTACTTGGAGTACACCGTGCTGCCAGCCACGTAGGCGAACAGCCCCAGCGCCGATCCCACCATGACGACCGGCATGATCGCCAGGCCATCGAGACCGTCGGTCAGGTTGACCGCGTTGCTCGATCCCACGATCACGAGGTAGGTCAGGATCACGAAGCCCAGCACACCCAGCGGGTAGCTCACCTCCTTGAAGAACGGCACCAGCAGCCCGGCCTGCGGCGGCAGGTCCAGCGAAAAGCCGGACTGCACCCAGGTGATGAACAGCTCGAACACGCGCGAATTGGAGTTCTCGGAAATGCTGAACACCAGGTAGAGCGCCGCCAGCAGGCCGATGACGGACTGCCAGAAATACTTCTCGCGCGAGCGCATGCCTTCCGGGTCCTTGCGCACCACCTTGCGCCAGTCGTCCACCCAGCCGATGGCGCCGAAGCCCAGGGTCACGGCCAGCACGATCCACACGAAACGGTTGGACAGGTCGAACCACAGCAGCGTGGAGATCGCGATCGAGCCCAGGATCAGCACGCCCCCCATGGTCGGCGTGCCGCTCTTGGACAGGTGCGATTCCATCGCGTAACCACGGATGGGCTGGCCGATCTTGAGCGAGGTGAGCATGCGGATCACCTTCGGCCCCGCCGCCAGCCCGATCACCAGCGCCGTGAGCGCTGCCATGACCGCACGGAACGTGAGGTACTGGAAGACGCGGAAGAACCCGAACTCCGGCGACAGGCCCTGCAGCCATTGCGACAGTATCAGCAGCATGTGGCGCCCCCGCGTGCGTTCTTCGTCGTGTCCGCACGGGCTTCCAGCACCTGCACCACCTGCTCCATCTTCATGAACCGAGATCCCTTCACCAGCACGCTGCCCACCTGGGGCAGGGCTTGCTGCACCGCTGCGAGCAGCGATGCCATGTCGTCGAAATGCCGCGCATCCGGCCCATAGGCCTGCGCGGCGTGAGTGCTGAGCGCGCCCAGCGCGAACAGCCTGCCGATGCCGCTGGCGCGCGCCTGGGCGCCCGCCTCGGCGTGGAACTGCGGCCCTTGCTCGCCCACCTCGCCCATGTCGCCCAGCACCAGCAGCTGCGGGCCGGGCAGGCCGGCCAGCACGTCGATGGCGGCGCGCATGGAGTCGGGGTTGGCGTTGTAGGTGTCGTCCACCGCCGTGACCACGCGTCCTTCCTGCGGCACGCTGAAGGCGCGCGAGCGCCCCTTGACCGGAATGAAGGCCGAGAGCCCGCGCGCCACGGCGTCGAGCGGCACACCGGCCGCCAACGCGCAGGCAGTGGCGGCCAGGGCGTTGGTCACGTTGTGCATGCCGGCAATGCGCAGCGTGGCATCGAAGCCGCCCTGCGGCGTGTCGATGCGGATGCGCCAGGCACTGCCCTCCCACCGCGCGGCGGTGCAGCGCACGTCGGCCCCGTCCGCGCCAAAGGTGATGCAGCGGCGCCCCGCAGCCAGTTGCCGCCACAGCGCGGTGTAGGCATCGCCCGCCGGGAACACGGCCACGCCCTCGGCGGGCAGGGCCGAAAGGCAGGAGCCGTTCTCTTCGGCCACGGCCTGGACCGTGTGCATGAACTCCAGGTGCTCGCGCTGCGCGTTGTTGACGAGGGCCACCGTGGGGCGGGCCAGGTCGGCCAGGTACGCGATCTCGCCCGGATGGTTCATGCCCAGCTCGATCACGGCCGCCTCGTGCGCCGCGTTGAGCCGCAGCAGCATCAGCGGCACGCCGATGTCGTTGTTGAAATTGCCTTGCGTCGCGAAGGCGGCCGAGCCCTTCCAGGCCTGCAGCACCGCCGCGATCATCTGCGTGACGGTGGTCTTGCCGTTGCTGCCGGTCACCCCGATCAGCGGCAGCCGGAACTGGGCACGCCAGCCAGCGGCCAGGGCGCCAAGCGCCGCGAGGGTATCTGGCACCTCGATGCCGGGCAGGCCGGCGGCCTCCAGGCCGCCGTGGGCCACGGCCGCAGCGGCGCCGGCCGTGCGCGCATTGGCCAGAAAGGCATTGGCGTCGTAGCGCTCGCCCTTGAGCGCCAGGAACAAATCGCCCGCCTGCAGCGTGCGCGTGTCGGTGTGCACGCGGGACAGCGGCAGCGCGCCCTCGCCCACCAGCCGGGCCGTGGGCACGCGCGCCTGGATGAACCCCAGCGCCTGCTGCAGCGTCATCATGCGCGGCCTCCCCGGGCGGCCAGGCCGGCCTGGGCGTGGGCCATGTCGGAGAACGGCCGGCGCTCGCCCGCCACCTCCTGGTAGTCCTCGTGACCCTTGCCGGCGATCAGCACCACGTCGCGCGGCCCGGCCTCGGACAGCGCCAGCGCGATCGCCGCGGCGCGGTCCACCTCGGCGCGCACGGTGCGCCCGGCCACGGTGCCCTGCAGGATTTCGTGAAGGATGTCCGCCGGCACTTCGCCGCGCGGGTTGTCGCTGGTGACGATGACCGCATCGGCCCGCTGCTGCGCGACCGCGCCCATCAGGGGCCGCTTGGTGCGGTCGCGGCTGCCGCCGCAGCCGAACACGCACCACAGCCGCCCGCCGCGCTCCGCCGCGATGGGGCGCAGCGCCTGCAGCGCCTGGTCGAGCGCATCGGGCGTATGGGCGTAGTCCACGGCGACCAGGGGCTGGTGCGGCACATGGATCTGCTCCATGCGGCCCGGCACCGGCGACAGCTGCGCGCAGGCGTAGAGCGCATGCTCCAGCGGCACGCCCAGCGCCCGCAGCGTGGCCATCACGAGCAGCAGGTTGCCTACGTTGTACTGGCCGATGAGCCGCGTCTGCAGCACATGGCTTTGCGCGCCCTCGGCCACGGTGAACGACAGGCCGCCATCGCCCCAGGCGATGTCCCGGGCCTGGAGCCGTGCGGGCCCCTGCAAGGAAACGCTCCACAGGTCCAGCGGCTGCTGGGACAGCGTCTCGTGCAGTTCGGCGCCGTGCCGGTCGTCGATGTTGACCACGGCGATCTGCAGCCCGGGCCAGTCGAACAAGGTGCTCTTGGCCTGCCAGTAGGCCGCCATGCTCGGGTGGTAGTCCAGGTGGTCCTGGGTGAAATTGGTGAACAGGGCCGCCCGCACCCGCGTGCCGGTCAGGCGGTGCTCCGCCAGCCCGATGGACGAAGCCTCGATCGCGCAGGCCACATGGCCTTCTTTGGCGAAATGGGCGAAGGCGCGCTGCAGGCGCACCGGGTCCGGCGTCGTGAGGCCGGTGGACTCGAGCGCGGGCGGCACGCCGGCGCCCAGCGTGCCGATCAGCGCGCAGCCGCCGGGCGCCGCCAGTTCGTTGCGCGCCAGCAGGTTGAGCGCATCGGCCAGCCACCAGCTGACGCTGGTCTTGCCGTTGGTGCCGGTGACGGCCAGCACGTCGATCGACTGCGTGGGGTGGCCGAACCACTCGGCCGCCAGCGTTCCGGTGATGGCCTTGAGCCCGCGCAGCGCGGCCACCGGCGCATGGGCGAAATCGAAGGCCTCGATGCCTTCGTGCTCGACCAGGCAGGCCATGGCGCCACGCGCCAGCGCATCGCCCACATGGGCGCGGCCATCGGTGGCGGCGCCCGGCCAGGCGATGAAGCCGTCGCCGGGCTGGATGAGCCGGCTGTCGGTCTGCAGCGTACCGGTCACCCGGGCGGCCAGCCATTGCACGGCGTCGTGCACCGAGGTGAGCAGCGGGGTCGTCGTCATAGCGATTCCTCCACGGTGTTGGCCACGATCTGGGGCTTGACGGCCATGTCGGGCTGCACGCCCATCATGCGAAGGGTCTGCTGCACCACGGCGCTGAACACCGGCGCCGCCACCGCACCGCCGTAGAACACGCCGTTGCTGGGCTCGTCGATCATCACCGCGACGATGATGCGCGGCTTGTCGATCGGCGCCATGCCGGTGAACCACGCCCGGTACTTGCCCGAGGCATAGCTCTTTCCCACCTGCTTGCGCGCGGTGCCGGATTTTCCGCCCACCGAGTAGCCCACGGTCTGCGCCTGCTGGCCCGTGCCGCCGGGGCCCGCGGCCATCTGCAGCATCTTGCGCACCTGGTCGGCCGTGCGCTCGGAGAACACGGGCACGCCGACCGCCGACGTGCTCGACTTGAGCATGGTGGCGGGAATGATCTGGCCGCCGTTGGCGAACACCGTGTACGAGCGCGCCATCTGCAGCAGGCTGGCCGACAGGCCGTAGCCGTAGGACATGGTGGCCTGCTCCACCGGGCGCCAGGTCTTGTAGGGCCGCAGGCGGCCGCTCACCACGCCGGGGAAGTGGATCTGCGGCTTCTGCCCGAAACCGGCCGCCGAGAAGGTCTCCCACATCTCGCGCGCCGGCATCTGCATGGCGATCTTGGTGGTGCCCACGTTGCTGGATTTCTGGATCACACCCTCGACCGTGAGCACGCCGTAGTTGTGCGTGTCGGAGATGGTCGAGCCCGTGATGGTGACGCGGCCGGGGTTGGTGTCCACGATGGTTTCCGGGCGCACGCGGCCGGTCTCCAGCGCCAGGCCGATGGTGAACGGCTTCATGGTGGAGCCGGGCTCGAACACGTCGGTGAGCGCGCGGTTGCGCAGCTGCTCGCCGGTGAGGTTCTGGCGCTTGTCGGGCACGTAGCTCGGGTAGTTGGCCAGCGCCAGCAGTTCGCCCGTGTGCGCGTCGATCACCACCACGCTGCCAGCCTTGGCCTTGTGCAGCGCCACCTGGTCGCGCAGCTTCTGGTAGGCGAAGAACTGCACCTTGCTGTCGATGGACAGCTGCATGTCCTGCCCGTCCACCGGCGGCACCTCGGCGCCCACACCCTCCACCACGCGGCCCAGGCGGTCCTTGATGACGCGGCGCGAGCCGGCCTTGCCGGCCAGCTGCTGGTCGAAGGCCAGCTCCATGCCTTCCTGGCCATGGTCTTCCACATTGGTGAAGCCCACCACGTGCGCGGCCGATTCGCCTTCGGGGTACTGGCGCTTGTATTCCTTGCGCTGGTAGATGCCCTTGATGTCGAGGGCGGCGATCTGCTGGCCGACCTCCCAGTCGAGCTGGCGCTTGATCCAGACGAAGGTCTTGTCCTCGTCCGCGAGCTTGGTCTTGAGCGCGGGCAGCGGCATCTCCAGCAGCTTGGCCAGTTGCTGGAGCTTTTCGCGCACCTCGGGCTTGTCCTGCTCCACGTCTTCCGGAATCGCCCAGATGCTGGCCGCCGGCACGCTGGAGGCCAGGATCAGCCCGTTGCGATCCAGGATGCGGCCCCGGTTGGCGGGCAGCTCCAGCGTGCGGGCGAAGCGCACCTCGCCCTGCCGCTGGAAGAACGCATTGCCGAACACCTGCACGTAGGCCGCGCGGGCGCCCAGGCCCACGAAGCCCAGCGCCACCATGGCGACGATGAACTTGCTGCGCCAGACCGGCGTCTTGCTGGCCAGCAGCGGGCTGGAGGTGTAGTTGACGCTGCGGCTCATCGGCGCACGCTCCCCCCGCCACCCGGCGTGGCCGGCACGGGCGCTGCCGTGGCGGCCGTGACCACCGGCGTGCCGTCGTCGGCGACGTACTGCGTGATGGCCGGCGTGGCCGTGCGCATCTGCAGGCGGTCGCGGGCGAGCTTTTCCACCCGCAGCGGCGTCGCCTGGGCGCGCTTTTCGACCTGCAGGCGCTGGTGTTCGGTCTCCAGCCGGCGCGACTCGGCCACCGCGCGGTCCAGCTCGGTGAACAGGCGCCGCGACTCGTACTGCATGTGCACGAGGTACAGCGCGCTCACCATCACCCCCAGCAGCAGCACCAGGCTCAGGCGCGTCATGGCTGCACCTCCGTGCGCTCGGCCACGCGCATCACCGCGCTGCGGGAGCGGGGATTGGCCTCGATCTCGGCTGCGGTGGGCTTGATGCGGTCCAGCGCCTTGAGCCGCATGGGCTGCGGCTGCGCAAATGGCGCGCGGCGGTCGAAGACCTCCTTGGAATGCTGGGCGATGAACTGCTTGACGATGCGGTCTTCCAGCGAATGGAAGCTGATCACCACCAGCCGGCCACCGGGTGCGAGCACCCGCAGGCTGGCCTCTAGCGCCTGTTGCAGCTCTTCAAGCTCGGCGTTGATGAAAATCCGAAGAGCCTGAAATGTGCGCGTTGCAGGGTTCTGGCCTGCTTCGCGGGTCTTGACCGAGCCAGCCACGAGTTGGGCCAGTTCAGCGGTGGTGGCAAGAGGGCCCCGCTCCTCGCGACGAGCAACAATCGCCTTTGCAATGGGGCCAGCAAACCGTTCTTCGCCGTAGTCACGTATCACCTCCGCAATCTGCCCGACCTCGGCCGTGGCCAGCCAATCGGCCACGCTCTCGCCGCGCGTGGTGTCCATGCGCATGTCCAGCGGGCCGTCGAAACGAAAGCTGAAGCCCCGGCCGGGGCTGTCGATCTGGGGTGAGCTCACGCCCAGGTCCATGAGGATGCCCGCGGCGCTGCGCTCGGGCAGTTCGGCCAGATGGCGGAATCCTTCATGCCGAATGGAAAAGCGCGCATCGGTGATGCGCGCTGCTTCTGCGATGGCCTCGGGGTCCTTGTCGAACGCCACGAGGCCCCCGCCCGGCCCCAGCCGGTCCAGTATCTTGCGGGAGTGCCCGCCACGGCCGAAGGTGGCATCGATCCACACGCCGGCGGGCGCGGGGCCGGCGGCGCCCAGCAAGGCGTCGACCGCCTCGCCCAGCAAGACCGTGGTGTGTTGCAGCGGTGCGTTCACCATGGCCTCAGAAAGAAAAATCCTGGAAAGCGGCCGGCATCTCGGCCTGCATGGCAACAGCCTCCTGCGCCTCGTAGGTGGCCTTGTCCCACAGCTCGAAGTGGTTGCCCATGCCGAGCAGCATCGTGTCCTTGGTGATGCCGGCGGCCTGCCGCAGTTCGGGCGAGACCAGCACGCGGCCGGTGCCATCCATGTCCACGTCCATCGCGTTGCCCAGGAAGATGCGCTTCCACCACTGGGCGGACATGGGCAGCTCGGCAATGCGTTCGCGGAATTTTTCCCATTCGGGGCGGGGAAACACCATGAGGCAGCCGTGCGGATGCTTGGTGATGGTGAGCTGGCTGTTGGCGGTCGCCGCGAGGACGTCACGATGCCGGGTAGGCACGGAAAGCCTTCCCTTCGCATCCAGACTCAGCGATGACGCCCCTTGAAACACGGAATCGAACCCCAGCTCGTTGTCGCGCCTGCGCATCCGGAATGGACGCACGAGGGCACTTTTCACCACTTAATTGCACTTTTTTGCACTGTAGCAGGAAAAAAATACCGAGCCCCGCCAGGTGCAACAAAGTTTTGCAATGAAATCAACGACTTAGCACCGACAGTGCCAGTGGAGAACGCCCAAAATGCTTTACTGAATAAGCACTTAGCCCAGGCTATGCAAGTGATACCTGAAGGCTATCGGGCAACCTGGAATCCGGGCAAGAATCCAGGGGCCCGCAACGCGCCGGAATCTTTTACAAGATATAGCGCGACAAATCCTCGTCCTGGCTCAAGGACTCGAGCCGCGCGTTCACGTACGCGGCATCCACCACCACCGTCTGGCCGGACAAACGGGCGGCATCGAAGCTCACTTCGTCCAGCAGCCGCTCCATCACCGTGGACAGCCGGCGCGCGCCGATGTTCTCGGTGCGCTCGTTCACCTCGAAGGCGATGTGCGCCAGGCGCGTGATGCCCTCGGGCGCGAATTCGAGCGTAACGCCTTCGGTGGCCAGCAGGGCCTGGTACTGCTTGACCAGCGAGGCATGCGTCTGCGTGAGGATGGCTTCGAAATCCTGCACGGACAGCGATTCGAGTTCGACGCGGATCGGAAAGCGCCCCTGCAGCTCGGGGATCAGGTCGCTCGGCTTGCTCAGGTGGAAAGCGCCCGAGGCGATGAACAGGATGTGGTCCGTCTTGACCATGCCGTACTTGGTGGACACGGTGGTGCCCTCCACCAGCGGCAGCAGGTCGCGCTGCACGCCCTGGCGCGAGATGTCCGAGCCGCTCGATTCCTGGCGGGTGGCCACCTTGTCGATCTCGTCGATGAAGACGATGCCGTTCTGCTCGGCGTTCTGCACGGCGCGGGTCTTCACCTCGTCCTCGTTCACGAGCTTGGCGGCCTCCTCGTCGGTGAGCAGCTTGAGCGCCTCGGCGATCTTGAGCTTGCGCGTGCGGCGCTTTTCCTGGCCCATCTGGCTGAACATGCCGCGCAGCTGCTCGGCCATCTCTTCCATGCCCTGCGGGCCCATGATCTCCAGCTGCGGCCGGGCGTCGGCCACGTCGATCTCGATTTCCTTGTCGTCCAGCTGGCCCTCGCGCAGCTTCTTGCGGAACACCTGCCGGGCGGTGCTGTCGGCCGGCGGCGCAGCCTCGGCCGCCGCATGGCCCCGCGCGGGCGGCACCAGCACGTCGAGGATGCGGTCCTCGGCCGCGTCTTCGGCGCGGGCGCGGCCCTTTTTCATGTCGCTCTCGCGCGCCTGCTTGACGGCCATCTCGACCAGGTCGCGGACGATGGAGTCCACGTCCTTGCCCACATAGCCCACCTCGGTGAACTTGGTGGCCTCGACCTTGATGAAGGGCGCATCGGCCAGCCGGGCCAGGCGGCGCGCGATCTCGGTCTTGCCCACGCCGGTGGGGCCGATCATGAGGATGTTCTTGGGGGTGATCTCGTGGCGCAGGCTGCCTTCCACCTGCTGGCGGCGCCAGCGGTTGC
This sequence comes from Acidovorax sp. BLS4, assembly GCF_032929295.1. Taxonomy (NCBI): domain Bacteria; kingdom Pseudomonadati; phylum Pseudomonadota; class Betaproteobacteria; order Burkholderiales; family Comamonadaceae; genus Acidovorax; species Acidovorax sp. BLS4. The sequence continues at coordinate 92,996 of NZ_CP136797.1, read as the reverse complement.
GCAGCGCGATGGCAACGGCGCGCTTGGCGCTGGCCTGGCCGACGATGTGGTGGTCGAGTTCGGAGACGATTTCCTGGGGGGTCATGGACGACATGGGGACCTGCAATCAAATCAGCCGTCAGCGCATATTTTTCTAGGGCAGACAGCTATCAAAATAATAGTAACCACCGGGGCGCTCAGAGCGTCTCGATGGTGTGGTTCATGTTGGTGTAGATGCACAGTTCGCCGGCGATCTCCAGCGACTTCTTGACCACTTCCTGCGCGCTGAGCTCGGTGTGGTTCAGTAGCGCCTTGGCCGCCGAGTGCGCATAGGCGCCGCCCGATCCGATGGCCACGATGCCCTGCTCGGGCTCCAGCACGTCGCCGTTGCCAGTGATGATGAGCGAGGCGCTGGTGTCGGCCACCGCCAGCATGGCCTCCAGGCGGCGCAGGACGCGGTCGGTGCGCCAGTCCTTGGTGAGTTCGATGGCCGCGCGCGTCAGGTGGCCCTGGTGCTTTTCCAGCTTGGCCTCGAACCGTTCGAAGAGCGTGAACGCATCGGCCGTGGCCCCGGCGAAGCCCGCCAGGACCTTGCCGTGGTAGAGCTTGCGCACCTTGCGCGCGGTGCCCTTGACCACGATGTTGCCCAGGGTGACCTGGCCGTCGCCGCCAATGGCGACCTGGATGCCGTCCGCCGTCTGGCGGCGGACGCTGAGGATGGTGGTGCCGTGAAACTGTTCCATAGCGTTGGCATGTGGGGATGCCCGCACGGTTTGCAACGCCCCCCGCGAACGGCGTTGCACGGGGCATGAAGAGCGGCCAGCGCGCCCTGCCGGCGCCCTGTGCCCGAGGGTCAGTTCTTGCGCGGAACGACCCAGGCGTGTTCGTTCACGCCGATCACGTTGAAGAACACCGCCACCAGCCGCTGCAGGTTGACGAAGTGGACCGCGTGGCCCTGGGCCTGCTGCTCGGCCGCCCAGTTGAGCACCGAGCCGGCCGCCGCGAAGTCCACCCGCACCAGGCGGTCGCACGCGATGATCAGCGGCGCACCGGGCTTCACCTGCTCCTCGAACGGCGCCAGCAACGGCACCGCGTCGCCTTCGATGTGGCCGGACAGCGAGGCCGAAGGCTCGGCACTCTCCAGGCCCGCCGGCATGGACGAGGGTTCGCCGTAGCCCGAGGCATGCAAATCGGAGGGCGTGGCATCTGCGGGCACCGGGGCGCCGCTGTCGTCGCTGGAATAACTGCACCGCGGCGAGATCCACGATGGCGGCGAGACCTCGTAGGTCACGCAGTAGTCGAGCGCCACGAGTTCGAACTCGTCGGGGCGGCCCATGAGGCGCAGCGCCGCCATGCGCAAGCGCCACCACTCGGGCGACGTGTCCCGGTCTCCAGACTGGGTGCGGGCTTCCAGCACCGTGTTGAGCGCCTCCACGCCGAAGAACGTCAGCTGCACCTCCTGCTCCGCCCACTGCGTGAACAGGTTGGCCAGCAGCGGCACGGCGGCCTCGTCGATGGCGGCCAGGCGCGACCAGGTCAGCGTCCAGGGCGGGGCGGCGCGGGCAAGCGACGCCTGCAGCGCCACCACCGATTGCGCGGCCAGCGTGATCGGCGAGTTCCAGCTGAACTCGCGCTGCGGGAAGCCCGTGGCGGCCGGCGCGGGCTGCGCCTGCAGGCCCAGCAGTTCGGGCATGGAAAACCACAGCGGCGCCGAGCGGCTGAACCGGGCCGCATAGTCGATCGCCAGCGCATCGAAGCGCTCGTGCTCCCCGATGGCGCGGTACAGGTCGAACAGCGTCATCCAGATCTCCAGCTGCTGCTGGGGATCGTCCTGCTCGTGCTGCGCCAGCACTTCGAGCAGGCCGGACTCCGCGCCGGCATGGTCGCCATTGGCAAAACGGATGGCGGCTTCCTCGAGGTCGGGTTCGTGCACGAATTCCTCCGGTTCTGCGGGCGCCACGTCGGGCGCCGGTGGCGGGGCCTGTGCGGCGGCTGCCGGCACCGCCTGCGAAGGCGATGGCGCCGCGCCGGCCCCCTCGGGGGCGCCGGAGGGCAGCAGGCTCTCACCCGAAAACAGCGGCTGCACGGCGGTCGGGGCCGACAGCACGCCAGGCAGGCTGGCGGGCGCCGTGGGCGCGAAGGCCCGGTCGTGGGCCGCGGCAATGGTGGAATCGGTGAGGGCGGTGTCGCCCAGTTCGCTGGGCGTGGGGGTGTTCTTGCTCTTCCACCACTGCTGGGACATCTGCGCTTCGATCTCGTCGATCTTCTTGAGCGTGACGGCCCGGTCATCGGGTGATGCCATGCTGCTCTGGAAGAACGAAGGCCGCGCGGTCGGGTCTTCGGTGCGCTGGCCCTGCAGGGCCTCGCGCTTGCGCAGCTTGCGCAACTGGTCGAACTCCCGGCGCCGCACGAAATCGTTGCGGCGCTTGCGCTCGATCATCTCCTTGAGCATCTGCTTGCTGTACTGGCTTTCGCGGTCGGCGTCGATGGAGTCGAGATCGGTCCAGTTGACCGTGGGGTTGCGGACGAACCGAACCATCTTGGACAACAGGCCGGGGGAAGACTCTTCCTTGCTCATGGATGGTGGTTCAGGTCGCTCGCCGCGCAAAAAAAGGGGAGACAGGATCGGCCGGTCAGTCCCCGAACATCTTTTGCTTGAGTTCGCGGCGCTGCTGCGCTTCCAGCGACAGCGTGGCCGTGGGGCGCGCGAGCAGCCGGCCGACGCCGATGGGCTCGCCCGTCTCGTCGCAGTAGCCGTAGTCGCCCGCATCGATGCGGCCGATGGATTGCTCGATCTTCTTGAGCAGCTTGCGTTCGCGGTCGCGCGTGCGCAGTTCGAGGGCGTGCTCTTCTTCGATGGTGGCGCGGTCGGCGGGATCGGGCACGACCACGGTGTCTTCGCGCAGGTGCTCGGTGGTTTCACCGGCGTTGTTGTGCATGTCCTGCTTGAGCTGCACCAGCTTGTGGCGGAAGAACGCCAGCTGCTTTTCGTTCATGTACTCGCTGTCCGGCATGGCGAGCACTTCGGCGTCGCTCAGCTCTTCGGCGGACTTGGTTTTCCAGTTGCCGGCCAGCTTGGGATCTTTCTTGGCGGCCGCGACGGAATTTTGCGGTTGCAGGGTCGTAGGCATGGTGTGTGTATAGCTGGCTTTGGCGGCGGTGGAGGCCACCGCGGGTGCCATGGATGGTACGGTCAATTGGGCCAAACGGGAAGAAGGCCGGGGACTGCGCGCGGGTTCGCTCGACGGCCCCGCGGAGGCAGGCACCGGCACGGCGGCTTTGGACTTGGCGGGCGCCTTGGCGGCCGCGCGGACGGTGCCGCTGGAGGGTGCCTTGGCATCCGCCTCGGGTTTGCTGGGTTCGGCTTTCACTTCCTGTCTCCTCGCAGTAGGGGCGGGCCCTGAGCACGCGACGCGGCTCCAGGGGCAGTAGCAGGCCTTCCGGCGTTTTACCGGGGCGCGATTGTATCGATCCAGGCCCGGCGCGAACTGGAAAGTGGCAGATATCACACAAGCCGGTGCGGCAAGCCCCAAACGGGGTCCTGTCCTACTCGGCCAGGCACTGTCCCAGGCCTTGGAGAAAGATGTCCTTGGGCAGGTCGATGCCGATGAAGACCATCTTGCTCAGGCGCTGCTCGCCCTCAGCCCACTGCGGGCCCAGATCGCTGCCCATCAACTGGTGCACGCCCTGGAAGATCACCTTGCGCTCGGTGCCCTTCATGTTCAGCACGCCCTTGTAGCGCAGCATGCGCGGGCCGTAGATGTTGACGATGGCGCCCAGGAAGTCCTCCAGCTTGGCGGGGTCGAACGGGCGCTCGGCGCGGTAGACGAAGCTCTTGACGTCATCGTCGTGGTGATGGTGGTGGCCATGTCCCTGGCCGTGCTGATGCGAGGGGTGGTCGCAATGCTCGCCATGCGCGTGGTCGTGATCGTGGTGGTCGTGCCCGTGGTCGTGGTCGTCTTCCTTGAGGAAATCCGGGTCGATGTCGAGCTTGGCGTTCAGGTTGAAGCCGCGCAGGTCCAGCACCTCGGCCAGCGGCACCTCGCCGAAATGCACCGCCTTGATCGGCGCGCGCGGGTTCATGTGCTTGAGGCGGTGGATCAGGGCGTCGGCCTCTTCCTTGCCCACGAGGTCGGTCTTGGACAGGAAGATCTGGTCGGCGAAGCCCACTTGGCGGCGCGCTTCCTGGCGGTCGTTGAGCTGCTGGGGCGCGTGCTTGGCGTCCACCAGGGTGATGATGGAGTCGATGAGGTAGGTCTCGGCGATCTCCTCGTCCATGAAGAAGGTCTGGGCCACGGGGCCGGGGTCGGCCAGGCCCGTGGTCTCGATCACGATGCGGTCGAACTCGAGCAGGCCCTTGCGCTTCTTGGCGGCCAGCAGCTGCAGCGTCTCGCGCAGGTCCTCGCGGATGGTGCAGCAAATGCAGCCGTTGCTCATCTGCACGATCTGCTCCTTGGACTCGGTAACCAGGATGTCGTTGTCGATGTTCTCTTCGCCGAATTCGTTTTCGATCACGGCGATCTTCTGGCCGTGGGCCTCGGACAGCAGGCGCTTGAGCAGCGTGGTCTTGCCCGAGCCCAGGAAGCCGGTCAGGATGGTGGCGGGAATGAGGGACATGGAGAAAAGCCTTGGGTGAAACAGCGGGTGCCGCAACGCGGAAAGAAAGAAAAAGCACGGCGCGCCGGCCTCTGCAGCGCGGCCGCGAAGGCGGCTGCAGGACCATCATCCAGTGTAGCGGCGCTGTCAAGCACCCCCATTGAGCGCAACACCGTCATCGGCCTGCTATACAGTGACTATCGAAGAAGCTTTTTGATACGTTTTGGCCATGGACTACCGCCTGACCGCCACGCTGCTCGATTCACTGGGCATCGCCCTGTGCGTCTTCGACGACCAGCACCGCACCGTGCTGTGGAACCAGAGCTTCCTGCGCTTCTTTCCAGAGCACGACGGTCACGTCCACGCTGGCGAGCCGTACGCGGACAACCTGCGCCGCTTCTACCGCCAGCGCCTGGCCCCGGACGACCTGCGCTACCTGGAGCGCCATGTGGCCGACGGCATCGCGCGGCACGTGCAGCAGACACGCCCCTACGTCTTCCAGCACCGGGGCCGCTGGCTGCGGGTGGCGGCGTCCTCCATGGGCGACGGGCACCGCGTGCGCATCTGGCTGGAACTGGCCGAGGCCAACCTTCGCATGCCCACCCAGGCGCCCGCACCGCCTCCCGCCGACCGGCCGGCCGGCGATGCGCTGCAGATGCTCGAACACGCGGGCGACGGCGCCTCGGTGCAAAGCGGCGACGGGCGCATCGTGTTTGCGAGCGACCACTTCCTTGCCATGTATGGCCTGCCCTCGAAGGTGGCGGCGCTCGGGCGCAGCTACGCCGAGGTGGTGCGCCAGCATTGGGCATCGGCCTGCGCCCCGGACGAATACGCGGCGCGCGCCGAAGACATCGTCGCCGCCCTGCACGACAGCCTGAACTTCGCCGGGGTGCCGTTCGAGGTGCCGCTCCCCGGCGGCCGCTGGGTGCGGGTGGCCATGAACCGCATGGCCGACGGGCAGACCTGCGCCTTCCACACCGACATCAGCACCGACAAGCGGCGCCAGGACGAACTGCGCGCGCTGACGGACCAGTTGCGCGAGGAAAGCCTGCACGATGCACTCACGGGCCTGCAGAACCGGCGCGGGCTGCACTCGATCGTGCAGACGCTGTCCGGCCAGCCCGGGCCGCATGCCCTGCTGTACATCGACCTGGACGGTTTCAAGGCAGTGAACGATGCGGCGGGCCACGGCGCGGGCGACCAGGTGCTGTGTCAGGTGGCGGTGCTGCTGCGCCAGTCGGTGCGCATGGCCGACACGCTGGTGCGCATCGGCGGCGACGAGTTCGTCGTGGTGCTGCAGGCCTGCGAGACGCAGCAGGCGCAGGCCGTGGGGGCGAAGATCGTCCAGGCCATCCACCAGCAGGACTTCGCTGCCGAAGGCGCCCGCTTCCGCGTGGGCGCCAGCGTGGGGGTGCGCGTCTTCTCCAGCCACAGCGACAGCCCCGACGTGGTGCTGCACGATGCCGACGTGGCCTGCTACCGGGCCAAGCACAACGGCCGCGGGCGCGTCGAGGTGTTCGGCGCGGGCGGCTGAGCGCGGCCGGCTATTTGCGCATCACCGCCAGGCCCTTGAGGTATTCGCCCTCGGGAAACTCCAGCGTCATGGGGTGGTCGGGCGCGCCGCCCAGGCGCTCCAGGATGAAGCCGTCCACCCCCGCATCGGCCCCGGCCGAGGCGACGATTTTGTGGAACAGGTCGGCGCTGATGCCGCCCGAGCACGAGAAGGTGTACAGCATGCCGCCCGGCTCCAGCAGCTGCAGCGCCAGGCGGTTGATATCTTTGTAGGCGCGCGCGGCCCGGTCGGCGTGCGCGGCGGTGGGCGCGAACTTCGGCGGGTCCAGCACGATGGCGTCGAAGGTGCGCCCCTCCTTGAGGAACTGCCGCAGCGAGGCGTTCACGTCGGCATCGAGGAAATCCGCACGCCCGGCCTCGAAGCCGTTCAGGGCCACGTGCGCCCGGGCGCGCTCCAGCGCCGGGCCGGACGAATCGATCGAGGTCACGTGCCCCGCCCCGCCCGAGAGCGCCGCGACGGTGAAACCGCCCGTGTAGCAATAGCAGTTGAGCACGCGCTGAAAGCCCAGGCGCTGCGTGGCGTCGGCGAAGCGCTTGCGGCTGTCGCGCTGGTCCAGATAGAAGCCGGTCTTGTGGCCTTCGGCGATGTCCAGCGTCAGGCGCCAGCCGTGCTCGCGGATCGACAGGCCCGTCTCGCCCTCGCCGCGCAGCCAGCCGGTGGCGGGCTCCAGCCCTTCCAGCCCGCGCACGCTGGCATCGGAGCGTTCGTAGAGGCGCGCAAGCCCGGTTTCCTGCAGCAGCGCGTCGGCGATCACGGCCTTCCAGCGCTCGGTGCCGGCGCTGGTGAACTGCGCCACCAGGGTGTCGCCATAGCGGTCCACGATCAGGCCGGGCAGCCCGTCGGACTCGCCATGCACCAGGCGCACCCCATCGCTTTCAATGCCGAATCGGCCTCTGGCGCATATGGAACGCCGGCATGCTGCTATGAAAAAAGAAGCGTCGATGCGCTGGGCTTCGTCGAAGCTCCACACGCGTGCGCGGATGCGCGAGGTCGGGCTGAACGCGGCCCAGGCGAGGAACTGGCCCTCGTGCGACTCCACGCGCACGGTCTCGCCGCTGTCGCCGCCGCCCTTGGCGATGGCCGATTCGAAGATCCAGGGATGGCGGCGCAGCAGGGAGCGCTCTTTGCCGGGTCGAAGGCGTAGGGTTTTCATGCCCGCGATTGTGCGATGCCCGTGCGCCGCCCCGGCGAAAGCCATGGCGCGGGCCCGGTGGCGCGAGGCCGCGCCGGGAGGATGCAAAGCAACATTTGAGCATTGTTGAGAAACATCCGCTCACAGATTCCTACCATCCACCCCATCTCCAGCCCCCTGGCAGGAGACGCACATCCAAACACCAAGCATTCCAACAATTTCAGGGAGAAAACACCACATGCTGCACTTCGGTCCTTTGAAAGTCGCCACCCGCCTGGCCCTGCTCCTGGCCCTCCTGTGCCTGCTCGCCGCCGGCGTCGGCGCCGCCGGCCTGCTGGGCATGGCGGGCTCCAATGCCGCACTCGTGTCGGTCTATCACGACCGTGTCGTGCCGCTCAAGCAGATCAAGATCGTGGCGGACGCCTATGCCGTGAACGTCGTGGACACGGCGCACAAAGTGCGCGACGGCGCCATGACGCCCCGGCAGGGCCTCGACTCGATCGCCAGCGCACGCAAGGACATCGACGCCCAGTGGTCGGCCTACCTGTCCGCCCCGCTGATCGGCGAGGAGCGCCGGCTGGTCGCGCAATTTCGCCCGCTGCAACTGGCCGCCGATGCGGCGGTGGCGCGGCTCGAAGGCCTGCTGCACGCCGGCGACATCCCGGGGCTGACCGCCTTCGCCGCCCGCGAGATGTACCCGGCGCTCGACCCGCTGCAGACGGTGCTGTCGTCCCTCACGCAGGTGCAGCTGGACACGGCGCAGGCCGACTACGAAGCCGCCGAGGTGGCCTTTGCCGACACCCGCCTGGGGATCGTGGTGGCCGTGGCGGCGGGCGTGCTGGCCGCGCTCGGCTTCGGCTACCTCGTGGCGCGCAGCATCCTGCGCGAACTGGGCGCCGAGCCCGCCACCGCCGCCGCCCTGGCGCGCAGCGTGGCCCAGGGCGACCTCACCGTGGCCATCGCCCTCGCCCCCGGCGACGACACCAGCCTGATGGCGCAGCTGCGCCACATGCGCGACCACCTGGCCACCGTGGTGACCGCCATCCACGAGGGCGCCGAGAGCGTCTCGGCCGCTGCCGCGCAGATCGCCCAGGGCAACGGCGACCTGTCGGCGCGCACCGAGGGCCAGGCCGGCGCGCTGCAGCAGACGGCGGCGTCCATGGAGCAGCTGAGCGCCACGGTGCGCCACAACGCCGACAGCGCGCGGCAGGCCGACCAGCTGGCGCAGACCGCGTCCGCCGTGGCCCGCGAGGGCGGCGCGGTGGTGTCGGACGTGATCCAGACCATGCGCGGCATCAACGACAGCAGCCGCCAGATCGCGGACATCATCGGTGTGATCGATGCCATCGCCTTCCAGACCAACATCCTGGCGCTGAACGCCGCCGTGGAAGCGGCCCGCGCCGGCAATCAGGGCCGGGGCTTCGCCGTGGTGGCGGGCGAGGTGCGGCACCTGGCCCAGCGCGCGGCGCAGGCGGCCGGTGAGATCAAGGGCCTCATCACCGCCAGCGTGGAGCGTGTGAACGCGGGCACGGCCCTGGTGGACCGCGCGGGCCACACCATGGGCAGCGTGGTGAGCAGCATCGGCGGCCTGACCGGGCTGGTCGGCGAGATCACCGCCGCCAGCCGCGAGCAGAGCGAGGGCGTGGACCAGATCAACGGCGCCGTGACGCAGATGGACCAGACCACCCAGCACAACGCCGCCATGGTCGAGGAAATGGCCGCGGCCGCCGCCGCCCTGAGCAGCCGGGCCCGCGAACTTCTGGCCTCGGTGGCGGCCTTCAAGCTGCCCCAGCGCCCGGTCCTGGCGGCCCCGCGCATCCCGCGGCGCCTGGTGCGCGGCTGATCCGGCCTTGGCGGCCGGCCGCCGGCCTCCAGGCCCGGCACCAGCGGCCGGCCCCTCAGTCGCTGGACTTTTTTCGGGCCCGTGGATGGGCCGCGTCGTACACCTTGGCCAGGTGCTGGAAATCGAGCCGCGTGTAGACCTGCGTGGTGGTGATGTTGGCGTGGCCGAGCAGCTCCTGCACCGCGCGCAGGTCGCCGCTCGACTGCAGCAGGTGGCTGGCGAACGAGTGGCGCAGCATGTGCGGATGCACGGGCGTGGTCAGCCCCGCCTGCTGGCTGCGCTGGCGCAGGCGCAGCCAGATCGACTGCGCCGTGAGCCGTTGGCCGCGCTGGCCCACGAACAGCGCTGCATCCAGCCGCGCCGACGCCGCGCCGCCGAAGGGCTGCGGGCGCTGCGCCAGCCAGGCCTGCAGCGCGGCCAAGGCGGCCGTACCCACCGGCACGCTGCGGCGCTTGGAGCCCTTGCCGAACACATGCGCCTCGCCGGCCTCCAGGTCGATCCAGCCGCGGCCCTGGCGCTGGGTGTCGGGGCCGGGCACGGCATCCAGCCCCACCAGCTCGCCCACCCGCAGTCCGCAGCCGTAGAGCAGCTCCACCATGGCGGCGTCGCGCGCCTCCAGCCAGGGGTCTCCGCCCGCGTGCTCGAACTCGGCCAGGCGCACCGCGTCGTCCACGGGCAGGGCCTTGGGCAGCGGCTTGGGCGCGCGCGGCGCCCGCACGCCCTGCACGGGGTTGTGCGGCACCAGGCCCTGCTGCCCGGCCCAGGTGAAGAACCCGCGCCATCCCGAGAGGATGAGCGCGATGCCGCGCCCGCTGCGCCCGCCGCCGTGCATCTGCGCGACGAAGCGGCGGATGTGCGCGGTGGTCAACCCGAGCAGCGGCACGCCCGCGCCTTCGGCGAAGCGGGCGAGCTTTTGCAGGTCCAGCGTGTACAGGGCCAGGGTGCGGGCGGCCAGGCGCTTTTCCACGCGCACGTGCTCCAGGTAGCGCAGCACCGCCGGATCGGTGGGCGCGGTGGCGGCCGGTGCCGGCTCGGCATCGGTGGTGGGCACCGGTTCGGTCATGGCAGGCGGCGATGCAGGGGAAATGAAGGGCAGAAGGCGCCGGCGGGCAAGGGGCCGGCGCCGCCGCTCAGCGCAGGCGCGAGAGCGCGCCGCTCGCCAGCTCCGCCATGCGGGCGAGAAAATCCGTGCCCATGGCGGCATCGAAGCGGTGCGGATCGGCCGAGCCCAGCACCAGCAGACCGAAGGCCGGCTCGGTGCTGTCGATCGCGCCTTCGCGCAGCGGCAGCAGGGCCAGCGACTGCACCTGCGATGCATCGGGCAGCCACGCCGTGGGCTCGAACCCCAGGTTGGGCCCGCAGAACGGCATGGTCAGCGACGAAGCGAAGGCCCGTGCATCCTCGCTCGCGCCCTGGGCATAGGCCGCACCGGCATAGGTGGGGGCCACGTCCCACAGGCGCAGCGCGGCCTGGGGCACGTCGAACAGGCGGCGGATGCCCTCCTCCACCACGTGCGGCAGGCTGGAAGGGTTGCGGGCCTCGGCCAGCTCGCGCGTCCAGCGGTGGATCTTGTGGGCGATGGCGGCGTTCTCGTTGCTGTGGCGCACCATTTCCATGATGCGCTGCTCCAGGCCCTTGATCTTCTCGCGCAGCATCTCGGCCTGGCGCTCCTGCAGGCTCACGGCCCGCTGGCCGTGGGGGCTGGTGATCTGCACGCTGGCCAGCACCTCGGCGTGGCGCTCGAAAAAGCCCGGCGTCTGCGCCAGGAACTCGGCGATGTCGTCTTCGGTGATGGGGGGAACCTGGGTGCTGTGGGGAATGGTCATGGTGTGTCGGGAATGTCGATCTGGCCTTCGAAGACGGTGGTGGCGGGACCGGTCATGAAGACCGGGTCCGTGTCGCCGCCGTTCCAGGCGATGGTGAGGAGGCCGCCACGCGTCTGCACGTCCACGCGCGCATCGAGCAGCCCCAGGCGGATGCCCGCCACCACGGCGGCGCAGGCGCCCGTGCCGCAGGCCAGCGTCTCGCCGGCGCCGCGCTCGTACACGCGCAGGCGCACCCGGGTGCGGTCCACGACCTGGAGGTAGCCCGCGTTCACACGCTGCGGAAAGCGCGCATGGCGCTCGATGAGCGGGCCGGTCTGCGCGACGGGCGCGGTGTCCACGTCGTCCACGAGCTGCACCGCGTGCGGATTGCCCATGGAAACAACTGCTACAAAAACAATAGCATCATGCCCTAGTGAATCATGCGCCAGAGGCCATTTTTGCCCCAAACCCTGCATGATGGGGGTGAGGCCCGTGGTGTCGAACGGCACGCGCGCGGGATCGAGCACCGGGCGACCCATGTCCACCGTCACGCGGCCGTCGGGGGTGAGTTCGGGGGCAATGTCGCCAGCGCGGGTGCGCACGCGGATGCGGTCGCGGGTGGTCAGGCCCTTGTCGCGCACGAAGCGGGCGAAGCAGCGCGCGCCGTTGCCGCACTGCTCCACCTCGCCGCCGTCGGCGTTGTGGATGACGTATTCGAAGTCGATGCCCTCGGCGGGCGAGGGACGGACGGTGAGGATCTGGTCGGCGCCCACGCCGAAGTGGCGGTCGCCCAGGAAGCGGTACTGCGCGGCGGTGAGGCCGAGGCGGCCCTGGGTTTCATCGATCACGACGAAATCGTTGCCCGCGCCCTGCATCTTGGTGAAGCGGATGTGCATGGGGCCGGATTATCGTCCCCCCGACCGGGCCGCCATGTAACGGTTCATGCGGTTTGGCCTTCCGCCGGACCACCCGGCGGGAAGCCGCGGACAGTGCGGGAGCACGGCCAGGCGATCCAACGGAGCGAGGCGGTTGAAGGCCGATCCATCTCAGCCGCTTGCTACCGCCAGCGCCGCATAGTCGCCCACCTGCAGGCCCAGGCCGGCCGGCACCAGCCGCACCCCGGCCGTGAGCGCCGGCAGGTGCGCCGACACCTCGGCCTGCAGCGGCGGCAGCAGGTAGTCCTGGTGGTGCAGGAACACGCTGCCCCCGAGGCTGATGCGCTGCAGGTCCAGCGTGGCCACCAGGTTGTAGAGCATGCGGCCGAGCACGCGGCACATGCCCGCGACCGCGGCGTGTGCGGCGGCATCGCCCCGCTTGGCCGCATCGACCAGCTGTTCGGCGTCGTGGCCGAAGCGGCGCGGCATCGAGCTGCCGGCCACGAGCGACTCCACGTCGCCCACGTTGCCGCAGCCGCACAGGGCATCGCCCGGCCCGTCGCTGGAAAAACTGTGGCCCGCATGGCCCGCGTTGCCGTTCTTGCCGCGCAGCACCCGGCCGTCCACGCACAGGCCCACGCCCACGCCGGTGCTCCAGGTCACGTAGGCGCAGTGGTCCAGGCCCTGCAGCGCGCCCCAGCGGCGCTCGGCGAGCAGCGCGGCGACGGCATCGTTCTGCGCATGGACCGTGCCCAGCGCGGCCGCCAGCGGCGCCTGCAGGGGGATCTGCATCCAGTCGTTCGGCGCGTCGCGCCCGGGGCCGGCCAGGCCACCGCAGATGTTGGGGGTGGCCAGTTCCACCTGGCCGTCGCGCAGCGCGAAGGGGCCGCAGGCCGAGACGCCGGTGGCCTGCAATTGCGCGCGGGTGATGCCCGTTTCGGCGCAGGCCTCGTCCACCATGCGCAGGGCCTGCCGGGCCAGGGCGTCGGGTGCGCCGGTCTTGGCGGTGGGCTCGGTGCGGCGCGCCACCAGTTTGGCCAGGCCGGTGCCCGCGGGCGCCAGGGCGACGGCGATCTTCGTGCCGCCGATGTCGATGCATGCTCTCATTACCACCTCGCGTTCGTGCAGGGCCTGGGCCCGGCCGGCCCGCAAGGGCGGCGGCGGTCAACGGACGCAGGCGTTGCCCGCCAGTATCGGCGGGACGGCGGCGGCGGCATGTAGGCCAGGGCCGACCGCCGGCGCGCCTGGCAGGGGCCTCAGATGGAGTAGCCCAGGACCATCGCCACGCCCGGCTCCTTGTTCGGGCGGCTGAAGCTCTCGCGGCTCAGGCGCGCCATGGGCAGGTTGAATTGCTCGGTGGCAAACCATTTCTTGTACAGCGGGTCGATGTCGCGGCTCGAGAACAGGCGGTTCAGCGTGCGGTCCACCACGGCGCCCAGCTCGGTATCGCCCTTGCGCATCATGATGGCGTAGGGCTCCACCGACAGCACGAACTTGCTCAGCTCCACCTTGTCCGCGGCCTTGTTCTTGGCGGCCATGCCGAGCAGCAGCGAATCGTCGTTGGCATAGGCGCGCACGGTGCCGTCCTGCAAGGCCTTGTAGGCCTCGGTGTCGGAGGCGAACACCTTGAGCTGCATCTTCACCTCGTTGACGGCGAGCTGGGTCAGGAGCTTTTCGGACGTCGTGCCCTTGCTCACTGCCACCGGCAGTCCGGCCAGGTCCTGCAGCACATCCATCTTGACCCCCTTGGGCACCAGAACGCGGATGCCCGCCACGAAGACGGTGTTGCTGAACGCCACGCGATCCTGGCGCGCCTTGGTGTTGGTGGTGGAGCCGCATTCGAGATCGATCTCGCCGGCTTCCAGCTTGGGGATACGCTCCGTACCGCTCACCACCTTGTATTTCACGTCCAGCTCCTTGAGCTTGAGCGTGCGCTTGATCTCATCGACCGCGGCCAGGCACAGGTCCACGGAGTAGCCCGCGGGGGCCTTCTTGTCGTCCAGGAACGAAAACGGCCAGGCCGCTTCGCGCACGCCCAGGGTGATGGAATGGGTTTCCTGGATGCGTTGCAAGGTGTTGGCCGGGCCCTGGGCCATGGCGGAAAACGGCGCGATGGCGCAGGCGAGCAGCGGCAGCAGCCGGGCAATGGAGCGGAACATGGGAAAAACGACTTTCAAAGGGGCGGCCGGGACAGCGGGCGCGCCCAGTGTGACAAGGGCAGATGGAAAATCCGTGACAGGCGACGCGCGGGCCTCACACCCACTTGGCGATCAGGCTCGCCAAGGCGCTGAGCAGCAGCGTGCTGGTGAGTGGAATGAACCACTCGCGGCCGAACAGACGGAACCGGAAGTCCCCCGGCAGACGCCCCATCCCCAGGCGCTGCAGCAGCGGCGTGAGGCCGTTGATGAGCACCAGCGCGAGAAAAACGACGATCAGCCAGCGAAACATGGGCTGCAAGTGTAGGGCTTGCGGCTTTTCGGCCCCGGATCGGCCGGCCCGGGCCCTGAAAGCCCAGGGGCATGGCCCCGGCCCGCGCGCCCAGTGCAGCGGGCCGTTCAGTCAGCGCTGCACGCCCCAGCGGCGCACCGTCAGTCGCTCCAGCGTGTGAAAGCCCAGCGTCTCCACCAGCAGCCCGATGAGGATCACGAGCGCCAGACCGGCAAACACCTTGTCGGTGTAGAGCTCGTTGCGGTTCTGGAAGATGTACCAGCCCAGGCCCCCCTTGCCCGACGAAGCGCCGAAGACCAGCTCGGCGGCGATCAGCGTGCGCCAGGCAAAGGCCCAGCCGATCTTCAGGCCCGACAGGATGGACGGCAGCGCCGCCGGCACCAGGATCTGCAGCACGTAGCGGATGCCGGTGAGGCCGTAGTTGCGCCCGGCCATGCGCAGGGTCTCGGGCACGCCCTGAAAGCCCGCGTAGGTGGCCAGCGACAGCGGCCACAGCACCGAGTGCACCAGCACGAAGACCAGGCTGCCCTGCCCCAGGCCGAACCACAGCAGCGCCAGCGGCAGCAGCGCGATCGCGGGCAGCGGGTTGAACATGGCGGTCAGCGTGGACAGCAGATCGCGCCCGAACTGGGTCGAGACCGCCAGCGTGGTCAGCACGAAGGCCCCCGCGATGCCGGCGAGGTAGCCCTTGAGCAGCACCGACAGCGAGATCGCGGCCTTGGCCAGCAGCTCGCCCGACGCCAGGCCTTCGGCCAGGGCCCGGGCGGTCTGCACGAAGGTGGGCAGCAGCAGATCGTTGTCCTGCCAGCGCGCCAGCAGCTCCCACAGCACGGCCAGCACCGCCAGGATGGCGAGCCGCCGCACGGCCTGCTGCTGCCAAACGCGGGCGAACAGCGGCAGCGGCTGCTGGGGCGCAATGCCTTCGAGCGGCGCGAGCGGGCCTTCGAACTCCGGCCGCACGGGCGGCTCGGGCCGCGCACGGGGCGCGGCGTCCACGGAAGGGGTGAGGGCAGCGGTCATACGGAAATCTGGAAAGGCAGGGCGCCGATCGGCCGCGCCGCGGCGGAAGGCACGGCCCGCTCGTGCGCCTGCACCTCGGCCTGCACCGGCCCGGCCGCGCCGCCTCCGGGCGCCGGCTCGTCGAACAGCAGCCGGTGGATGCGCTGGGCCGTGGCCTGGAACGCCGTGCCGCCCAGGCTGTGCAGCCCGAACTGGTGGCAGTTGACCTCGGCGCGCAGCCGCCCCGGGTGCGGCGACAGGATGGCGATGCGGTTGCCCACCACCAGCGCTTCTTCGATGGAATGGGTGACGAAGATCAGCGTGAAGCGGAACTCGTCCCACAGCCCCAGCAGTTCCTCCTGCATGCGGCGGCGCGTGAGCGCATCGAGCGCGGCGAAGGGTTCGTCCATCAGCAGCACCCTCGGCTGCATGGCCAGGGCGCGGGCGATGGCCACGCGCTGCTTCATGCCGCCCGACAGCTGGTGCGGGTGCGCATCGGCGAACCGCGACAGCCCCACCTTGTCGAGGTAGAGCGCCGCGCGCTCCGCAGCTTCGGCGCGGTTGGCGCGGCGTGCGGCCAGCAGCGGGAACATGACGTTCTCGCGCACGGTCTTCCAGGGCGGCAGCTGGTCGAACTCCTGGAACACCACCACGCGGTCGGGCCCGGGCCGCGTGACGGGCTGGCCGCCGAGCACGATGCGGCCTTCGCTCGGCGGGATGAAGCCTGCAATGGCCTTGAGCAGCGTCGATTTGCCGCAGCCCGAAGCGCCCAGCAGCACGAAGCGGTCGGCCGCATGCACCTGGAAATCCACCCGGTGCGTGGCCCGCACCACGGTGTCGCGCGTGCGGTAGTCGATGCTCACGCCCTCCACGTGCAGCAGCGCCGATGGGTCCACCGCACGGGTGGGCAGCGGCCCGGCCGCCGGGGCCACGCCACCGCCGGCGCCGCCGGTCTCGGGCTCCAGGCGCTCCATCAGCGCGGGGGAAAGGGGTCCCATCCGCATGGCGCGCGTCAGTTGCCGCCCGCGGTGTGGGCGTCTTCGAAGAAATAGTCCTGGAGCGTGGTCGGCGCGTTCTTGATGGCGCCCACGCGGTGCAGGAACTGGCCCATGCCCAGCGTGTTCTCGGGTTTCACCTTGAACTGGACTTCCGGGTTCTTGATGATCTTGAGCAGCAGGTCCCGGTCGGTCTTGGCGCCGGTCACACGCAGGTAGATGTCCGCCGCCTTCTCGGGGTGGGCGGTGATGAACTTGGCGGCCTCGTCCAGGCCATCCAGGAACGCCTTGTAGGTCTTGGGGCTATCGCGGCGGAATTTCTCGGTCGCGTACAGCACCGTGGCCGACGAAGGCCCGCCCAGCACGTCGTAGGAGTTGAGCACGATGCGCGCGGCCGGGTTGCCGGCCAGTTCCTGCTCCTGGAACGGCGGGTTGCCGAAGTGGCCCGTGATCTCGGTGCCGCCCTTGATGATCGCGGCGGCGGCGTCGGGGTGCGGCAGGGCCACCTGGATCTTGTCCAGGCGGTTGAACTCCTTGTCGCCCCAGAGCTTGGCCGAGGCCATCTGCAGCACGCGCGACTGTACCGACACGCCGACGGCGGGCAGCGCGATGCGGTCCTGCTCGGTGAAGTCGGCCAGCGTCTTCACCTTGGGGTTGTTGCTCACCAGGTAGTACGGAAAGTTGCCCAGCGAGGCCACGCCCTTCACGTTCTGGCGGCCCTTGGTGCGGTCCCACAGCGTGAACAGCGGGCCCACGCCAGCGCCTGCGATGTCGATGTTGCCCGACAGCAGGGCATCGTTGACCGCAGAGCCGCCGGACAGCTGGAGGTAATCGACCTGGATGTCGATGCCCGCCGCCTTGCCGTGCTTTTCGATGAGCTTCTGGTCCTGCGCCACATTCAACAGCAGATACACCACGCCGAACTGCTGCGCGATGCGCAACTGGCCTTCAGCCGCGTGTGAAGCGGCGGGCAGCCCCACCCCGCAGGCGATGAGGCCGGCAGCGGCCAGGGCGGCAAGGGTGCGGCGGGCGACGCCGCGGCGTGAAGGCTGGTGCATGGTGGGCATTTCCTGGCGCGAGAAGCGAGAAGCAACGAAGAAGGGGAAGGGAGAAACGCAGGGGCGAAGGCGGCGGCCGTTCAGAACGGTAGGTCACCCTCGACCGTGGTGCGATAGAGCTTGCGGCGCTCGCTGTCGGGCGTGCCGGCCGCCAGGTGCATGACCGAGCGGTTGTCCCAGAACACGAGGTCGTGCGGCAGCCAGCGGTGCCGGTACAGGAACTCGGGCCGCACGCTGGCGGCGAACAGTTCGTCCAGCAGCGCGCGGCTTTCATCGTCGGGCAGGCCGACGAGGCGCGTGGTGAAGTGCTCGCTCACGAAGAGCGCCTTGCGGCCGGTTTCGGGGTGGGTGCGCACCACCGGGTGCACGGCGGGCGCCACCTCGTCGATCTGTGCCTGCGTGAGCTTCGGGCGCCAGGGGCTGCGGGCGCGCAGCTCCTCGTACTTGGCCAGGTAGCTGTGCTCGGCCTGCAGCGGGGCGATGGCGTTCTTGAGCGCCTGGGGCAAGGCATCGTAGGCCGCGTGCTGGTCGGCAAACAGCGTATCGCCACCCTCTGAGGGCAACTCCTGCGCGTGCAGCAGCGAGCCCAGGCTGGGCTTTTCCTTGTACGACAGGTCGGAATGCCAGTAATGGCCCGCATCGCCCAGCCCGATGGGCTGGCCGCCGGCGTCCTTGATGTTGGAGACGATCAGGATCTCTGGGTGATCGGCCAGCTGGAAGTTCTTCAGCACATGGATCTGCAGCGGGCCGAAGCGGCGGCTGAAATCAATGTGCTGGCGCGGGGTGATGCGCTGGTCGCGGAACACCAACACGTGGTGCGCCAGGTGGGCACGGTGGATGCGGTCGAAGTCCTGCGCGCCGAGGGGCCGCGACAGATCGAGGCCCACCACCTCGGCGCCCAGCGGGCCTGCGGCGCCGGCCACCGGGCGGATATCGAAGGGCTGCGGCGCGGCATCATCGTCCAGGGCGATGGCCGTCGCGGAAACCGGGGCGTGGGACAGAATTGCCGACATGGTGAACCACCTTTGAACGGGCCCGGCGGGGCCCTCTGGGTTGCCACTTTATTCAGCACACCTCCAAACCGGAACGAATGATTTATGCATTGCTAACTACAAAATCATCTATCGACACGGCGCCCCCACTGCTTGCCCGGCACTGGCACCCGTCACGAAACGGACGCCTGACCTTGGCATATTGGGTGCTTGTGCCCTTTCATGCAAAAGATAACACTGGGCACCCATGCACCCCATCGCATCGACCGGGGCCGCACGGAACACGCACACCCCCTCCCCCGTTCTTTCGCGATGCTCCAAGGACACCGGCGCCTGCGGGTGAACGGAGCCACCCGGCACCACCGGACCGCGGGCACGGCCCCTGCGCTATCCCCACCCGCGAACGAACCGACACGACAGGATCACAGGACATGCTGCAGGAAGAACGATTCATCCGCATCCGCACGCTGCTGGCCACGCTCACCCGCGTGAGCACCGAGCGCATCGTGAAGGACCTCGACGTTTCGCGCGAGACCGTGCGGCGCGACCTCGTCGAGCTGGAGGCGCAGGGCGTGCTGCGCCGTGTGCACGGCGGCGTGGTCGCGCCCGGCCCGGCGCCCGAACCCCCGCTGGCCGTGCGCCAGGCGGTGCGCGAGCGCGAAAAGCGCGCCATCGCCCGCGCCGCGCTGCGGCAGCTGCAGCCCGGGCAGACGCTGTTCCTCGATGCCGGCAGCACCACCACCCTCCTGGCGGCGGAGCTGTCGTCCCTGTCGGGGATGACGGTGGTGACCAACAGCCTGAACGCCGCGCTCCAGCTGGCCGGGGCCGACGCCGGCCGCCCGGCGCGCAACGACGTCATCCTGCTGGGCGGCCGCACCGACCCCGGGGTGCGGGCCACGCACGGCGACATCACGGTGGCCGAGATCCACCGCTACCGCGCCGACGTGGCGCTGCTTTCGCCCGTGGGCATCCACTGCCTGCACGGGGCCACCAGCTTCGACCACCACGAGGCGGCCATCGCCCGCGCCATGGCGGCGCAGGCGCAGCGGCTCATCGTGCTGGCCGACCACAGCAAGATCGGCCAGGCCAGCCGCGTGGTGTATGCAGGCCTGCCCGAGATCGATACCATCGTGACCGATGCGGGCTCGCGCGCGCTGCCCGGCCTGTCGGCGCTGCAGGCGGCCGGCAGCCACGTCATCGTCGCCTGACCGTCCACGAAAGGCCCCCGACGCCCCATGCCCGCCAGCCCCTACCACCACACCGCCGGCGGACAGCGCTGGCAGTTCCGCGACCTGGGCGACGTGATGGCCAAGGCCACGCCGGCCCGGTCGGGCGACGTGCTGGCGGGCATCGCGGCGGGCACGGCGGTGGAACGCATGGCCGCGCGCATGTGCCTGGCCGATGTGCCGCTCGACCGCTTCCTGAGCGAAGCGCTGGTGCCCTACGAGGACGACGAGGTCACCCGCCTCATCATCGACACGCACGATGCCGCGGCCTTCGAGCCCATCGCCCACCTCACCGTCGGGGGGCTGCGCGACTGGCTGCTGGCCGCGGACAGCGCCCTGCTGACCGCGGTAGCCCCGGGCCTCACGCCCGAGATGGCGGCGGCCGTGAGCAAGCTCATGCGCAACCAGGACCTGGTGGCCGTCGCGCGCCGGTGCCGGGTGACCACGCGCTTTCGCAACACCCTCGGCCTGCCCGGGCACCTGGCCGTGCGGCTGCAGCCCAATCACCCCACGGACGACCTGCGTGGCATCGCCGCCTCGATGATCGACGGCCTGCTCTACGGCGCGGGCGACGCGGTGATCGGCATCAACCCGGCCACGGACAGCATCGCGGCCCTGACAGGCCTGGTGCACCGGCTTGACGAGGTGATTGCCACGCTGCGGATCCCCACGCAGTCCTGCGTGCTCACGCACGTGACCCACACCATCCAGATGATCGAGCAGGGCGCGCCGGTGGACCTGGTGTTCCAGTCCATCGCCGGCACCGAAAAGGCCAACGCCGGTTTCGGCGTGAACCTGGCCCTGCTGCATGAGGCGCGCGAGGCGGCCCTGTCGCTCCGGCGCGGCACGCTGGGCGACAACGTCATGTATTTCGAGACCGGCCAGGGCAGTGCCCTGTCGGCCGACGCCCACCACGGCGTGGACCAGCAGACCTGCGAGGCACGGGCCTACGGCGTGGCGCGCGCGTTCTCGCCCCTGCTCACCAACACCGTGGTCGGCTTCATCGGGCCGGAATACCTGTACGACGGCAAGCAGATCATCCGCGCGGGCCTGGAAGACCACTTCTGCGGCAAGCTGCTGGGCGTGCCGCTGGGCTGCGATGTCTGCTACACCAACCATGCCGAGGCCGATTCGGACGACATGGACACGCTGATGACGCTGCTGGGCGTGGCGGGCCTGACCTTCATCATGGGCGTTCCGGGTGCGGACGACATCATGCTCAACTACCAAAGCACCTCGTTCCACGACGCGCTGTACCTGCGCGAAGTGCTGGGCCTGCGGCGCGCACCCGAGTTCGAGGCCTGGCTGCAGCGCATGCAGCTGACCGACGGGGCCGGCCGCCTGCTGCCCGCCGCGCAGCAGCGGCCCGCGCTGGCGCAGTTGCGGCGCATCGGAGGGGCCGGTTGATGACCGACACGCCCGCCACCCCGGACGCCGGCCCCCCGCGCGATCCCTGGGACGACCTGCGCGCCCACACGGCGGCGCGGCTGGCGCTGGGGCGCGCAGGCACCGCCATCCCCACGCGCGAACTGCTGGACTTCGGCATGGCCCACGCCCAGGCACGCGATGCCGTGCACCGGCCACTCGATGCCGAAGGCCTGGCCACGCAGCTCGCCCCGGCAGGCGGCACCCCGCTGCAGGTGGCCAGCGCCGCCACCGACCGTGCCACCTACCTGCTGCGCCCGGACCTCGGCCGCCGCCTGGGCGATGCCGATGCCGAGCGCCTGCGAGGCCTGGGCCGCCAGGGCGATGGCGGCACCCCGGAGGCGGGATGCGACCTGCTGCTGGTGGTGGCCGATGGCCTCTCGTCCCTGGCCGTGGAACGCCATGCCGCGCCGCTGGTGCAAGCCATTCTGGGCACGGCACCGCAGGGCTGGCGCATCGGCCCTTTGGTCATTGCCACGCAGGCGCGCGTGGCGCTGGGCGACGAGATGGGCACACTGCTGGGCGCACGCCTGGTGGCGGTGCTGATCGGCGAACGCCCGGGCCTGAGTTCGCCCGACAGCCTGGGCATCTACCTCACCTGGCATCCGCAGGTGGGCCGCAGCGATGCGCAGCGCAACTGCATCTCCAACGTGCGGCACGAAGGGCTGGCACCGGCCGCGGCGGCAGCGCGCCTGTGGTGGCTGTGCCAGGAGGCCCGGCGCCTGGAGCTCACCGGCATCGGGCTCAAGGACCGCAGCGATGCGGCCACCCTGGACGCCGCACCGGCCAAGGGCACGCTGACCGACGGGTAACGGGTAACGGGCCGGCAGCGCCCTTCCATCTTTTCGGCCTATGGATATGGCCCGATGTTCGGGTCGCTTGCATATCCGATTTGGTCGCTTCGCGTCCGCCATGGCGGTCTCCAGAATCGGGCCATCACCCCTTCCCCGCTGGAGTTGCCCGTGAGCGAAACATCCCCATCCCGGTTCGATACGTCCTTTGGAAACCTGCGCATCCGCCGCGTGGCGGGCAGCCTGGGCGGTGAAGTGCTCGGCCTTCAACTGTCGGGCGAGCTGGACGACGCGACCATCGCCGACCTCACCGCCGCGCTGGTGCGCCACAAGGTGCTGTTCTTCCGCGGCCAGGCGCACCTGGACGATGCCGCGCACCAGGCATTCGGCGCGCGCCTGGGCAAGACCGTGGCCCATCCCACGGTGCCCTCGCCCACGGGCACGCGCATCTTCGAACTCGACGCCTCCAAGGGCGGTGGCCGTGCCGATTCGTGGCACACCGACGTGACCTTCATCGACGCGTTCCCCAAGTACGGCATCCTGCGCGGCGTGACCATTCCGGCCTACGGCGGCGACACGGTGTGGGCCAACACGGCGGCGGCCTACGCCCGCCTGCCCGAAGACCTCCAGCGCCTGGCGGACGGCCTGTGGGCCGTGCACAGCAACGACTACGACTACGGTGCCGAGCGCGTGGTGGTCGAGGAGGAACGGCTGAACCACCACCGCAGGGTGTTCGTGTCCTCCGTGTTCGAAGCCGAGCACCCCGTGGTGCACGTGCACCCCGTGTCGGGCGAGCGCGCGCTGCTGCTGGGCCACTTCGTCAAGAAGATCGCGGGCTTTTCCAGCACCGAATCGGCACGCCTCTTCGAGATCCTGCAAAACCGCGTGGTCCGCCTGGAGAACACCGTGCGCTGGCAGTGGGAGCAGGACGACGTGGCGATCTGGGACAACCGGGCGACGCAGCACTTCGCGATCAACGACTACGGCACCCAGGCCCGCGTGGTGCGCCGCGTCACGGTACACGGCGAGCCCGCCGTGGCGGTGGACGGGCGCCGCAGCCGCACCCGCGTGCGGCCCGAAGCCACCAACGACGCGCAGATCGACAGCGTCATTACCGCGACCGCCTGACGCCACGGAGCCATCGACATGACCCAACGACGCCAGTGGCTCCAGGCCGCATCAGCCCTGGGCGCCACCGCCCTGCTGCCCGGCTTTGCGAAGGCGCAGAGCGGTGCGAAGAAGTTCCAGGGCGTGACCCTGAATGTCTCGACCTTCAGCGCGGCCTACCCCAAGCTGCTGCAGCAGTACCTGCCCGAGTTCGAGTCGCTCACGGGCGCCAGGGTGAACTTCGACACGCCTTCGTTTCCGGTCTACAACCAGCGTGCCGACCTGGAGCTGTCCACCAAAGGCTCGGCCTACGACGTGGTCAACGTGACCTTCATCTACTCGAGCCGATGGATCCACTCGGGCTGGCTCGCGCCGCTCGACGATTTCATCAGGAACCCCAACCTCACGCCCGCCGACTGGGATGTGAACGACTTTTTGCCCGGCGCGCGCGCACCCGAGACCGGCAAGGACGGCAAGCTCTACGGCATTCCCTGGACGGCCGAGGCGCTGCTGTCCGCCTCCTCGCGCTTCGATCTGGTGCAGCAGGCCGGCCTGGCCTACCCCGACACCACGGACGACCTGGTGAAGGTGCTGCGCGCCGTGAACAAGAAGGAGCGCGTGGCGGGCTTCGTGTCCGACAGCCACTATGGCTGGACCTTCGTGCCTTATCTGCATGCCTTCGGTGGCGACGTGTTCCGCAAGGCACCGGACGACCTGTACCCCACGCTGGACACGCCCGAAGCCATCGCAGCGGCCGAGTACTACGCCAGCCTGCTGCGAGAGTTCGGGCCCGACGGTGCCATCACCTACACGCCCGACCAGGTGACCCAGGCGCTCAAGCTCGGCCGCGTCAATTTCACCGATGCGGGGCAGTTGCATCTCGCGCAACTGGGAGACCCGGCCTCCAGCAAGACCTTGAAGACACTGCAGTTCGGCCAGGTGCCCAAGGGGCCTGCAGGGCGCTTTCCGGGCACGGCCGTGCATGGCCTGGGCATTCCGACGGGGTCGAAGAACAAGGACGCCGCGTGGGCCTTCATCCAGTGGGCGCTGTCCAAGCAGACCACGCGCAAAGCGGTGCTGGCCGGGTACGGCTCGCCGGCGCGCCGTTCGGACATCGACTCCCGGGAGTTCCGCGCCAGGCAGGTCATCAACGGCAACGACCTGGCGCAACTGGCACTGGACTCGATCGAGCTGGCCTCCAAGACCGGGCACATGAAGTACCGCACGGTGTCGGTCTACCCGCAGGTGGACCAGCAGCTCAACAAGGCGATCGCGCTGATCGCTTCCGGCCAGGCCAGCGCCCGGCAGGCGCTGCAGCAGGCGCAGGCCCAGTCGATCACCGAGCTCCAGCGCGCCGGGCTGAAGCTGTGAGCCGGCAGTGAGCAACTTGACTCTGCGCCCCGGCCTCGGCTGGGAAGCGGCGCGCCGCCGCGCCTTCCTGTGGGGCCTGCTGCCCTCGCTGGCCGTGCTGCTGGTCATCACGCTGGCGCCGGCCACGGCACTGCTGGTGACGAGCTTCACGCCCCTGAGCCTCACCGACGCGGCCGGCACCTTCCGCTTCGACGATCCGCTGGTGAACTACCGCCACCTGCTGGAGGACGCGCGCTTTCTGCGCTCCATCGCCACGCAGCTGCAGCTGTCTGTCTCCAGCGTGGCGCTGCAACTGGGCGTGGGGCTGGGCCTGGCCCTGCTGCTCAACGGGCGCTCCAAGCTGCTGGGCGCCACGCGCACGGCGTTCCTGATTCCCATGGTGCTGCCGCCCATCGTGGTGGCGCTGATCTGGAAGATCCTGTACACGCCCGACGTGAGCCCGCTGCACCGCGCGCTGGAGGCGGTGGGCCTGCCGGTGCGCTCGCTGATCGCCAACCCCGACACGGCCCTGTGGGCCATCTCCATCGCCGACACCTGGCAGTGGTTTCCGTTCACCCTGCTGATGGTGCTGGCCACGCTGCAGATGGTGCCGGACGACCCGCTGGAGGCCGCGAGCCTGGACGGCGCCAACCGCTGGCAACTGTTCCGGTACATCGTGCTGCCCTACCTGCGGCCGGTGCTGGTGGTGTGCGGCCTGTTCCGGCTGATCGACAGCTTCAAGGCCTTTCCGCTGATCTACGTGCTGACCGATGGCGGCCCGGGCACGGTGACCGAGGTGACCAACTACTACGGCTTCATCCAGGCCTTCAATTTCTCCTACTGGGGCTATGCCAGCGCCATCGCGATGGTGATTCTCGCGGGCGTGTTCGCGCTCAGCTGGCTGGTGGGCCGACTCGGATGGAACGACCATGACAAACGCTGAAGCCGCCCTGCCCCTGCCCTCCACTTTCACGCCGCCCCCTGCCGCGCTGCCCTTGCCAGATGCGCGGCGTGCCGGATGGCTGCGCCGCCACGCGCGCGGCCTCGTGGCCGTCGCTCTGCTGCTGGTGGTGATGTTCCCCTTCCTGTGGCTGGTGCAGCTGGCCTTCCGGCCCGGCGCGGATATCTTCGAGGACCGCCTGCTCTTCACGCCCACGCTGGAAGGCTTTCGCAGCCTGCTGCAGGGCAACTTCCTCAAGTCGTTCTGGAACAGCCTGGCGGTCAGCACCCTGTCCACCGGCCTGTCGCTGCTGATCGGCGTGCCGGCCGCCTATGCACTCACGCGCTGGCAGTTCCGGTGGCGGCGCCAGGTGGCCCTGTGGATCCTGGTGACGCGCATGGCGCCGCCCATCGCCTTCACCATCCCGTTCTTCCTGGCCTACCGCTGGCTCGGCCTGCAGGACACCATCGTGGGCCTGGCCATCGTCTATCTCACCTTCAATCTGGCGATCGTGATCTGGCTGATGCAGACCTTCTTCGAAGTGGTGCCCACCGCGCTCGAAGAGGCGGCCTACATCGACGGCTGCGGCGTCTGGCAGGCCTTCTGGCGCATCACGCTGCCGCTGGCGGCGCCTGGGCTGGCGGCCACCGCTGTGCTGTGCTTCATCTTCTCGTGGAACGACTTCTTCTACGCACTGATCCTCACGCGCACGAATGCCGTCACCGCCCCGGTGGCCATCGTCAACTTCCTGCAGTACGAAGGCTGGGAGTGGACCAAGATCGCCGCCAGCGGCACGCTGGTGATGTTCCCGGTGGTGATCTTCACGGTGCTCGTGCGCACCTACCTCGTGCGCGGGCTCACGGCCGGCGGCGTCAAGGACTGACATGGCCGAACTGTCCCTTCACCAGATCGTCAAGCACTACGGCGGCACACCCGTGATCCACGGGGTGGACATCCACATCCGCGACGGCGAGTTCGTCGCGCTCGTCGGGCCCTCGGGCTGCGGCAAGTCCACGCTGCTGCGCGCCATCGCGGGGCTCGAAACCATCACCAGCGGCGAGATCCGGCTGGGCGGGCGCGTGATCAACGACGTGGCGCCCAAGGACCGCAACATCGCCATGGTGTTCCAGAACTACGCGCTCTACCCCCACATGACGGTGGCGCAGAACCTGGGCTTCTCGCTGAAGCTGCAGGGCGAGAGCCAGGCCGCCATCCGGCGCCGGGTGGACGAGGTGGCCGCCGTCCTGGGCCTGGAAGCCTTGCTGGACCGCACGCCGCGCCAGCTCTCGGGCGGCCAGCGCCAGCGCGTGGCCATGGGCCGCGCCATCGTGCGCCAGCCCGATGCCTTCCTGTTCGACGAGCCGCTGTCCAACCTCGATGCCAAGCTGCGCGTGCAGGTGCGCACCGAAATCAAGGCGCTGCACCAGCGCCTGGGCACCACCACGGTGTACGTCACGCACGACCAGGTGGAGGCCATGACCCTGGCCGACCGCATCGTGGTGCTCAAGGACGGGGTGATCGAGCAGGTGGGTGCGCCCCTCGATCTGTACGACCGGCCGGCCAATGCTTTCGTGGCGGGGTTCATCGGCTCGCCGGCCATGAATTTCATTCCCGGCCGGTTGCATCTGGACGGCGACGCCAGCGTGGTCACCGACGACGGCTTGCGCCTGCCCCTGGCCCGCCCGCCCCGCGGGCGCCATGGCGACTGCGTGCTGTACGGGGCCCGGCCCGAGCACTTCGCGCTGGACACCAGCGGCGCGGGCCTGCCGGCCCAGGTCGTCGTGGTGGAGCCCACGGGCTCGGAAACCCAGGTGGCGCTGCGGCTCGATGGCCGGCACGACATCCTGGCGGCGTTCCGCGACCGCATCGACGTGCGGCCGGGCGACGCGCTTCAGTTGCGGCCCGTGGCGGCGCAGGCGCACCTGTTCGATGCGGCCAGCGGCCTGCGGCTGAATTGACACCACCCTGTCATCGGTGGCGCCCACCCGAAGGGCTCAGGGCGGCACAGCGCATCACAGCCGGTGGGATCGGTCCCCTTGCGAAAAGCCCACGGGCTCCCACGGTTCGCCCGCGCCCAGGGCCAGCACCTTGAACAGCTCGCCCATCTCGTGCTCCATGACCAGCTTGGCGGCCGTGGCGCGTTCGAGCAGGGGCAGCTCCACCATGCGCTGGGCCAATCCGCAGTTGATGAGAAAGTGCGCCTGCGTGGTGTAGCCCAGCACCTGCAGGCCGGCGTCCTGCGCGGCCAATGCCATGGCCGTGAAGTTGACGTGCGCGGTGATGTCCTTGCGGCCCACCGCCACCAGCGGATCGCTGTCGGCCAGGTGCCCCTGGTGGCACATCGCCGTGCCCATGTGGCGCTGGGGGTGGTAGTACTCCGCCTCGCCGAACCCATAGTCCAGCAGGAAGGCTGCGCCGCGCTCCAGCCGGTCGGCCAGGGTGCGGATGAAGCCCTCGCCCTGCGGGTGGATCTCGGTCAGGTAGTCGTGGGGGCCTTCCACCTCGACGGGCGGGCGCAGATCGGTGGGCCGGTCGGCCCAGGCGAAGGCATCGCCCTGCAGCACCACGCCGCGTTCATGCCACACGCCGCCCGCCTGCCCGCCGTGGCGGGCCAGCAGCTTCACCGGCATGGCGTCCAGCACCTCGTTGCCCACCACCACGCCCGCAAAGCGGTCGGGCAGCGCATCCACCCACCGCACCTTGTGCGCATGCGGGGACAGCAGCGCCTGCTGGCGCACGCGCAGGCTGCCGGACAGATCGACGATGGTGTAGCGCTGCACCCGTTCGCCCAGGGCATCGAGCAGCTGCAACGCCAGGGCGCCGGAGCCCGCGCCGAACTCCCACAGCTCGTGCGTTCCGGTCCGTGCGAGGGCCTCGCCCACCTGCACGGCCAGGGTCTGGCCGAACAGGGGGCTCAGCTCGGGCGCGGTCACGAAGTCGCTGCCCGATCCGGGCAACAGGCCGAACTTGGTGGAGTCGTTGGCGTAGTAGCCCAGGCCGGGCGTGTACAGGGCCAGGGCCATGAAGCGGTCGAAACCGATCCAGCCGCCAGCCTGCGCAATGGCCTGGCCAATGTGGGCCGCCAGGGCGGTCGTTAAACTTGGGGGTTCTGTCGTCGTCACGGTCCCGATTGTCCCCGATGCCCTCCCCCTCCCGTCCTCGCACCGTGCTGGTGACCGGCGCCGCCAAGCGCCTGGGCCGCGACATCGCGCTCGCGCTGGCCGCCGGCGGCTGGCAGGTGGCCGTTCACTATCGGCATTCCGAGCAGGATGCTATCGAAACAGTAGCAGAATGCCGGCGATTTTCTTGTGCCAGCGCCCATTTCGATGCCGATTTCCAGGACGAGGCCGCCGTGCGCGGCCTGCTGCCCCGCGTGGTGCAGCATTTCGGCGCGGTGGATGCGGTGGTCAACAGTGCCTCGCTTTTCGAGCACGACGATGCCGCGAGCTTCGGGTTTACCACGCTGGAGCAGCACCTGCGCAGCAACACCGCGGCGCCCGTGCTGCTTGCCCAGGGCCTGCATGCGCATCTGGAACAGCGGGCCGCAGCCGCTGCGGGCGAGGAGGGCGACCAGGGCGAAATCCACGGCGCCGTGGTCAACCTGCTCGACCAGAAGCTCTGGAACCAGAACCCCGACTTTCTGAGCTACACCCTCTCCAAGGCGGCGCTGGAGGCGGCCGGCACCATGCTGTCGCTGGCCCTCGCGCCCCGGGTGCGGGTGGTGGGGGTGGCGCCGGGCCTCACCCTCACCAGCCACCTGCTGGAAGGCGAGAAATTCCGCCAGCTGCACGCGCTGAGCCCGCTGGGCCGGTCTTCCACGCCCGCCGACGTGGCCGCCACCGTGAAGTTCGCGCTGGAAAACCGCTCCATCACCGGCACCACGCTGCTGGTGGATGGCGGCCAGCACCTGATGCGGTTCGAGCGCGACTTTTCGATGATGTGAGCGCAGCCCGGCTCCGCCCTCCCCCTTTCCTTCCCATACCCCATGTACAACGCCGCAGGCACCCAGATCCTCACGCTCACCGGTTTGCGCTTCGACGCCAACCTGGGCATCCTCGCGCACGAGATGACCACGCCGCAGCCCATCCAGGTCGATGCCGAGCTGCACCTGGGCACGCAACCCCTGCACCCGAGCGACGACGACATCCTGCACGTGCTGGACTACCGCAAGGTGCGCCAGATCATCATCGACGAGTGCACGGCCGAGCACGTGAACCTGCTGGAGACGCTGATCGGCAAGCTCAGCGCCCGGCTCATGCTGCTGCCCGGCGTGCTGGGCGTGCGCGTGAAGATCGCCAAATTGGAAATTTTTGACGACTGCGAAGTGGCCATCCGCAGCGAGACAGGACAGTGGTGAACCCCATGAATGCCATCCTCAACGACCCCACGCCCGGCTGGACCGCCGACGCCCCCGAGCCCCTCGGCACGCCCGATGCAGCGGCAAGCGCCGAGGCCGCTGCGGCGCCGGCCCGCCTGAAGATCGAGCGCGAAACCCACAAGCTGGAAAAGCGCCTGTGCCGCGAGGTGGGCAAGGCCATCGTGGACTACCAGATGATCGAGGAGGGCGACAAGGTCATGGTGTGCATGTCCGGCGGCAAGGACAGCTACGCCCTGCTGGACATCCTGCTCAAGCTCAAGGCGCGCGCGCCCATCCACTTCGACCTCGTGGCGGTGAACCTCGACCAGAAGCAGCCGGGGTTTCCCGAGCACGTGCTGCCCGAGTACCTGGCCTCGCAGGGCGTGCCGTTCCACATCGAGAACGAAGACACCTACAGCATCGTCAAGCGCCTCATCCCCGAAGGCAAGACCACCTGCAGCCTGTGCAGCCGGCTGCGCCGCGGCAT
Source organism: Acidovorax sp. BLS4 (assembly GCF_032929295.1). Lineage (NCBI taxonomy): Bacteria > Pseudomonadati > Pseudomonadota > Betaproteobacteria > Burkholderiales > Comamonadaceae > Acidovorax > Acidovorax sp. BLS4. Next base: position 63,018 of record NZ_CP136797.1, on the reverse strand, counting down.
CCTGTACCGCGTGGCCGACGAACTGGGCTGCACCAAGATCGCCCTGGGCCACCACCGCGATGACATTTTGCAGACGCTGCTGCTCAACATGTTCTTCGGCGGCAAGCTCAAGTCCATGCCCCCGAAGCTGGTGAGCGACGACGGCAAACACGTGGTGATCCGCCCGCTGGCCTACGTGGCCGAGAAGGACACCGCGCGCTGGGCCGCGCACCGCGACTTCCCCATCATTCCCTGCAACCTGTGCGGCAGCCAGGAGAACATGCAGCGCAAGCAGGTGGGCGAGATGCTGCGCGAATGGGACCGGAAATTCCCCGGCCGTGTGGAAAACATGTTCAACGCGCTGCAGAACGTCGTGCCGTCGCACCTGCTCGATGGAACACTGCACGACTTCAAGGGTCTGAAGGCGACGGGCATCGCCAGCGAAGACGGAGACAAGGCGTTCGACCGCGAGGATTTCCCTGCCGCCCCCGGATTGCCCGGCGTGCAGGTGGTCCAGCTGTCCTGAACGCCCCATCGCCTCGCCCCAGCGCTGACCGCACCATGACGGCCCCTTTCCGGAGACACCCATGAAGACCCTGCGCTGCGCTTTCTCCATCACCCTGGCCACGGCCGCCCTGATGCTCGGCGGCTGCGCCGTCACCCGCACCGTGGACAGCGCGGTGCACAGCTACTCGACGCTGGCGGCCCTGCCCTCACCGCCCACCTACCGACTGGAGCGCCTGCCCTCGCAGCAGGCCCAGGCTGCATCGTTCGCCCCCATCGAAGCCATGGCCCAGCAGTCGCTGGCGCGCGTGGGGCTGCAGCGCGACGACGCCAATGCCCGGCTCGTGCTGCAGGTCGGCGCGCAGGCAAGCTATGCCACGCCGGCCTACTGGCCCTACTATGGCGACCCGTTCTACCCCCGCTGGGGCCTGGGCCTCGGCTACGGGGGCCATGGCGGCCGCTGGGGCTGGGGCATGGGCGGCAGCTGGATGATGGACCGCCCCCCCACGCTCTACCGCCGCGAGGCCAGCCTGGTGCTGCGCGACGCCGCCACGCAGCAGATCGTGTACGAGACCTCCGCCGTGCACGAGGACGTCTGGACCAGCGACCCGGCCATCTTCGGCATCCTGTTCGACGCCGCCCTGACCGGTTTCCCGCAGCCCCCCGCGGGCCCGCGACAGGTGCGCACCACCCTGGCGCCGCCCGCCCCCTGATCGACGAACTCGCCGCCATGCACGCCACCCGCATCATCGCCATCCGCCACGGAGAAACCGCCTGGAACGTGGACACGCGCATCCAGGGCCATCTGGACATTCCGCTCAACCACACCGGCCTGTGGCAGGCACGCCGCGTGGGCGAGGCCCTGTCCGGCGAGCCCGTGGCCGCCATCTATGCCAGCGACCTGCAGCGCGCCCATGCCACCGCGCAGGCGGTGGCCGACACCACGGGCGCACCGCTGGTCGCCGAGCCCGGCCTGCGCGAGCGCAGCTTCGGCCAGCTGCAGGGCCGCACCTTCGCCGAGATCGAGACCGAAATGCCCGAGGAGGCCCGCCGCTGGCGCCAGCGCGATCCGCACTTCGTGCCCGACGGGGGCGAGTCGCTGATCGTGTTCCGCGAGCGCATCCTTGGCACCACCCACCAGCTGGCGCAGCGCCACCCCGGCGAACTCGTGGTGCTGGTCGCCCACGGCGGCGTGATGGACGTGCTGTACCGCGCCGCCACCGGCCAGGAACTGCAGGCCCCACGCACCTGGCAACTCACCAACGCGGCCATCAACCGCCTGCTCTGGACCGGCGACGGCCTCACCCTGGTCGGCTGGGCCGACACACAGCACCTGGACGACGCCACGCGCGATGAAGCCCATTCCTGAATCCCTGCGCGCCAGCATCGGCCTGCGCGTCGACCTGATCGACACCCCCGCACTCGTCGTCGATCTCGACGCCATGGAGCGCAACATCCAGCGCATGGCCGACTTCGCGCGCAAGCACCAGGTGCGCTGGCGGCCCCATGCCAAGATGCACAAGAGCGCCGAGCTCGCCCTGCTGTTGCAGCAGGCCGGTGCCACGGGCGCCTGCGTGCAGAAGGTGAGCGAGGCCGAGGCGCTGGCCGCCGCCGGCGTGAACGACCTGTACATCAGCAACCAGGTCATCGCCGCCGCCAAGCTGCTGCGCGTGGCGCGCCTGGCGCACCAGCTCGGCCTGCGCGGCGGGCGCCTGGCCCTGGCGGTGGACAGCGAGGAAGGCATCGAGCGCCTGGCCGAGGCCATGGCCGTCACCGCCAGCGATGCGGGCATCGATGTGTTCGTGGAAATCGACGTGGGCCAGCGGCGCTGCGGCGTGCCACCCGGCGAGCCGGCCGTGGCCCTGGCGCGGGCCGTGGCGCGCCATGCCCGGCTGCGTTTCGCGGGCCTGCATGCCTACCATGGCCGCGCGCAGCACCTGCGCGGCGCCCAGGCCCGGCGGGAGGCCATCGCCGCCGTGGTGGAGGCCGCGCGCCACACGCGCGACCTCATCACCGCCGCCGGCCTTCCGGTGCCGCTGGTGACCGGCGCGGGCACCGGCACGCTGGTGCATGAGGCCGCCAGCGGCGTCTACGGCGAACTGCAGGCGGGCTCGTTCCTGTTCATGGACGCGGACTATGCCAGCAACGAACGCGAGCCGGCCCAGCCGGCCTTCGAGCATGCGCTGTTCGTCAAGACCCAGGTCATCTCCAGCCAGGAAACGCATGCGGTGTGCGATGCCGGCCACAAGAGCCATGCCATCGACTCCGGCCTGCCGATCGTGGCGATGCTGCCGCCCGAGCGGGCGCTGCGCTATGCCAACGGCGGCGACGAGCACGGCATTCTCTACGCCGACGGCAACAAGGCCCGGCTGCCCTCGCTGGGCCGCATGCTGTGGCTCATTCCCGGCCATTGCGACCCGACGGTGAATCTGTACGACTTCCTGATCGGTGTGCGCGGCGGGCTGGCGCACGGCGTGGTGGAGCGGATCATCCGGGTGGATGCCCGGGGCGCGCTGACCTGACCTGAAGCACTGGCAGGCGCCTGCGCGACGGTCTGCAACAAGAAAGAAAAAGGCCGGGTTGCCCCGGCCTCGTCGGCCATCGCCACCGAAGCGCTTGTCGCGCCCAGGTGGCCATGGCGGCAGGCAGGCCACTGCCTGCATGCCCATCCGCGGTCAGGGGCGCGACGGATAGATGCCGTTCACGGCGATGATGAAGTTCAGCGTGAGGCCGGGTTGCAGCGTGCTGACCGTGACGGGCACGTTCATCTGCACCGGCGTGGGCGTGGCGCTGCCGGCTGCTTGCGTGGTGATGGCGGGCAGGGTCAAGGGGGCATCGAAGGGCTTGAGCGTCGTGGTGGCGGACTTGGAGCTGTACACCTTGGCGGGCGTGGTGCCAGCAGCGCCCTTGCCCATCACCAACGTATTGCTTGGAACGTTGTTGTCGCCCGTGGTGTCGTCGGCGGGAATGGACACTGCGGCCGTTCCGCCCGCGGCCACCGTCACGCCATGGGTGTGGGCCGGCAGGTTGGCGAGCGACAGGATCGCAGCGCCGATGGCGTTGGTGGACGCGGTGGCGGCACCGCTCGTACCGCCGATGGTCACCATGTTCTGGGAACCGAGCGGAACCCGGTTGCGCAGATCGGGCAAGCCGAAGGTGTTGACGCCATCGCCACCGTAGCGGGTGCCCAGCAGCGAGTAGAGCGCCTGGTTCTGATTGATTGACAGCAGTGTGCCGTCGCACAGAGCCCAGCCCTGCGGAACCCATGGCACGGCCCAAAGAATGATCTGGCCCAGAATCGGATCCATGTGAGTATCCCTCTCCCAAAAAAAGGTTTGTCGATCAATATCCGCACCTGGCAGCGATGCTTTTTGACGATCTCGCAGCGAAGGCGGATAGAGGGAGTAAACACCAGAAATCGAAGGTCGACAAGCGAGAATTCACGGGGCGTCGAGAATGCAACGCGCGCCGATCCCCCTGCGCGAATCTGGCTGCTGCCACGAAGCCGCAGGAGCGTTGGACAAGGGGTCCGGAAGCGATGGGTCAAGCCGCCGAAGGCGGCCCGCCGAACAGGTCGGCAGGGTTGCGCGACGGCGCCACGCCCAGGTGGCGATAGGCCGCCAGCGTGGCCACGCGCCCGCGCGGCGTGCGCTGCAGGTAGCCCTGCTGGATCAGGTAGGGCTCGATCACGTCCTCGATGGTGCCGGACTCCTCGCCGATGCTCGCAGCGATGTTGTCCAGCCCCACGGGACCGCCGTCGAAACGGTGGATCACGGCCTCGAGCAGCTTGCGGTCCATCACGTCGAAGCCCTGGGGGTCCACGTCGAGCATGGTGAGCGCGCGCTGGGCGATATCGAGCGTGATCTGGCCCGTGCCCTTCACGTCGGCGTAGTCGCGCACCCGGCGCAGCAGCCGGTTGGCGATGCGCGGCGTGCCGCGCGATCGCCGCGCGATCTCGAAGCCCCCGTCCGGCTGGATCGGCGTGTTGAGCAGCCCGGCGCTGCGCATGACGATGCGCGAGAGTTCCTCGGGGGTGTAGAACTCCAGCCGCGCGACGATGCCGAAGCGGTCGCGCAGCGGGTTGGTGAGCATGCCGGCGCGGGTGGTCGCCCCCACCAGGGTGAAAGGCTGCAGGTCCAGCTTGATGCTGCGCGCCGCGGGCCCCTCGCCGATCATGATGTCGATCTGGTAGTCCTCCAGCGCGGGATAGAGGATTTCCTCCACCACGGGCGAGAGCCGGTGGATCTCGTCGATGAACAGGACGTCGTTGCGCTCCAGGTTGGTCAGCAGCGCGGCCAGGTCCTTGGGCTTTTCCAGCACGGGCCCGGAGGTCTGGCGCAGGTTCACGCCCAGCTCGGCGGCAATGATGTGGCTGAGCGTGGTCTTGCCCAGGCCCGGGGGCCCGAACAGCAGCACGTGGTCCAGCGCCTCGCCGCGCTTGCGCGCCGCACCGATGAAGATCTCCAGCTGCTCGCGCGCCTTGGCCTGACCGACGTACTCCTGCAGCAGCTTGGGGCGCAGCGCCCGCTCCAGCGCTTCCTCCTGCGGGGAGGCCGGCGCGGCGGAGATCACGCGTTTGGCGGGTGCGGGGGCGAAGTCGTCGGTCTGGATGCTCATGCGTTGCGGATCAGTTGGAAGTCCAGGCGTAGTACACGGGGCCTTCGTACTGGTACACCGGATAGGTGGCCTGAACGAAGTCGCGCTCTCCCTGGCTGATGGTGTAGAAGTGCGTGCCGTTGCCCTTGTTGAAGAAACGGTACATCGCGGTCGAGCCGTTGCCGGCGCCGGTCTGGGCATACCAGATCGGGCCTTCGTACTCGAACGACGGGTAGGTGGCGCGCACGAAGTCCCGTTCGCCCGCATCGATGGTGTAGAAGTGCGCGCCGTTGCTCTTGTTGAAGAATCGGTACACGGCGCTCTGGCCGGCGGTGGCGCCGCCGTAGGCGTAGAAGGCCACGCCTTCGTAGGCGAAGGCCGGGTAGGTGTTGATCACGAAGTCGCGCTCGCCCGCGCTCGCCGTGAAGAAGTGCGCGCCCGTGCTGCTGTTGAAGAAGCGGTACACGGCGGTGCGGCCGCTGGCGCTGGTGGCTGGCGACAGCCAGTTCCTGATGGACGCGTTGTACGCCACGTCGAAGCGGCCGTAGTAGTCCGACGACGCCTTGTTGGTGCACACGGCGCTGCCGCCGTAGAGCGTGCCGATCAGCGCGCCGCCGGAGAAGATGCCAGAGCCGCTGCTGCCGCCCTCGGTCGTACCCTGGCTCCATGTCACCCGGTAGAAGTTGCCGCTGGTGCCGCTGCAGGTGAAGTTGGTGTCGCTGATGGACGTGCACGCGGTCAGGGATGCCAGGTTGCCGAAGCTGATCTTCTGCAGGTCGCCGCGGGGATGGTGGATGCCCGCGATGGCGCCGCCCAGCCCCTGGGGATTGGCGTTCCATGCGGCGAACACGGCGCCGGCGGGCGGGGCCTCGTTCAGGCGCAGGAACGACGTATCGCTGCTGTCCGTCGCGTACAGCAGCGTGGCGCCGCCGGTGCGGGCCGTGGTGGCGGACGACAGCGTGCGGCTGTTGCAGCTGGGGGAGCGGTAGAACCAGTCGGTGCGCAGGGTGGACGCCACGGTCTGCGTGGAGATGCAGTGGTTGGCCGAGATGAAGTAGGGCGTGCCGGTGCCGTCGCGGTCGTTCAGCAGCGTGCCCGAGCACACGTACGTCTTGCCGTCGGGGCGCACGAACAGCATCCGCGCCACGGCGTTGCGCTGGGCGGCGTAATCGTCATAGCAGGTCGAATCGAGGTTGCAGGCGTCGGATTCGTTGATCTTGGTCTGCTGCTCCAGCTCTTCGGCCGTGGGCAGCGACAGGTTGTCGTAGATGTGCGACAGGCGCGGCACCGACAGGTCGATCGCGCTCGCGGGCGTGCCGGATGGCAACTCGATCTCCAGCGTGGCCTCGTCGCCGCCCGTGTCGGGCGTCCACCAGGTGCGGCCGGCGTCGGAGGTATCGCCCGCCGCCTGGTTGCGCTCGATGATCTGCAGCACTTCCTGGCCGGCGATCTCGAACACCGCCGAGGGCCGGGCCTGGCTGTACACGCGCAGCACGGCGCTGCCGGGCAGCTGGCGCACCAGCACGCCCAGGCGCAGCCCGTGCGCGCCGTCGGCCGAGAAACTGAGCGCGGCGACCTGACCGCCGCTGGCGGTGGGCGTCCACTGCAGCTGCTGCAATGTGGCGCTGGCCGTGGCCGTCTGGGCAATGCTGCGGGGGCTGCCGACCTGGCGCGGGCCGAAGCCGCTGGCCGCCCCTTCCTTGGACTGGTCCAGCGGCCCGAGGGCGATGCGGGCGGGTGCGATGGCCGCGCCGACCGCGCGGTCCTTGACCCGCGCCACGTCCTGCACGGCGGAAGCCGGCTGCTCGCGCGACTCCACGCTGTAGACCAGTGCCCTGGCCTGCGGCGCGGCCGCGGACTGCACCGCCTCGCCGCCGCCGCTGCCGCCACCGCAGGCAGCCAGCACCGAGGCCACCGCCAGAACCGCCAAAGATCGAACTCGCCTCATTACCAGCTGCATGGAACAACTCCTGTCATCGGTTCGGGGCGGTCCCATGCCGCCCCGGATTGCAAAATGTGCCACAGCCCCGTGGCTGCCGGCAGGTGATTTCATCGCCGCGTTGCGGCATCGCGTCATGGCCCCGTTGCGCTCCCCGGCCCGCTACCGCGCGGCCAGCCGCTCTCGCCAGAACGGAGCGGGGCCATCGCCGGAGTGGCCCGCCGGCCCGTGCGATGCCACGAACCCGCGGGCGGGATGCCGCCAGGCCACCGGCACGCTCACCGGGGGCGACAGCCACTGCTTGAGCGCCTTCTGGTAGGCCAGATCGAAGCGGCCGTACACCCGCACGTCGTCGACCGAGCATTGGGCGCTGGAGGCGAACCCATACAGCGTCCCGATCACGCGGCCGCCATGGAAGATGGCCGATCCGCTGCTGCCGTCCTCCACCGTGCCGCGGTCGAACCCGACGTCGTAGTAGCCGGCCGAGGCGTCCGTGGAGGAGTCGCACAGCATGGAGCCGTCCGTGTCGTTGGTGCAGGCCAGCGTGCCCATGATGCTGCCGGTGCTGATCTTCTGCAGGTCGCCCCGGGGATGGTGGATGCCGACCACGGCCGTCGATTCGGCTTGCGGGCTGGCGTCCCAGGCGGCGAACACGGCCCCAGGGGGCGGCGCCTCGTTCAGCCGCAGCAGGGCGGTGTCGGTGTCTGCGCTGGCGTAGAGCAGCGTCGCGCCGCCCGTTCGCGCGGTGGACCGGGGCGACAGCGTGGCGCTGTTGCACGCCTGCGAGCGGAAGAACCAGTCCGTCTGCAGGGTGGACGCCACGGTCTGCGAGGCGATGCAGTGGTTGGCGCTGAGGAAGTACGGCGTGCGCGTGGCATCGCGGTCGTTGAGCAGCGTGCCGGTGCAGACGTAGGCCTTGCCGTTGTCCACGAACAGCATCCGCGCCACGGCATCGCGCTGGGCGGCGTATTCGTCGAAGCAGTTCGCATCCAGGTTGCAGGCGATGGCGTCGCCGACCGCCTTGGCCGCCTGGGCGCCCTCCGGCGGCAGGGACAGGTTCTCGAAGAGGTGCGCCAGCGCCGGCACGGCCACGTCCAGCGCGGCGGCCGGCACGCCGGCGGGCAGCTCGATCTCCAGCGTGGCCTCGCTCGCGCCGGAATGGGGGGTCCACCAGGTGCGCGCGTTGTCCGATGCGTCGCCCGCCGCGATGTTGCGCCCGATGGCCTGCAGGATGGCCTGCCCGGTGGTCTCGTACACCGCATCGGGACGGTCCTGGCGGTACACCCGCACCACGGCCTCGTCCGGGATCTGCCGCACCCGCACGCCCAGGCGCAGGCCCTGCGCGTCTTCGGACGCAAAACTCACGGCCGCTTTCATGCCGCCGTTGGCCAACGGGGTCCACTGCAGCAGCCGCTGCAGGCCGTCCGCCGTGGCGGTGGCCTCGATGGCGCGGGCATCGCCCACCCAGCGGGCGCCGTCGTGCCGGGACTGCGCCGCCTTGGGCCGCGCGAAGGCGGGCAAGGCCACGCGGGCCGGTTCCACCCGCGGGCCCGCCGCGCGCTGCTTGGTGCGGGAAACCGCGGCCTCGGCAGCCGCCGGCTGCACGGCCGAGTCCACCTGCAGCACCTCGGACGGCGCCGCGCTCACGGTGACGGCGCCGCTGTCGCCCCCGCCACCCCCGCCGCACCCCGACACCAGCGACGCCACCACGACCAGCACGGCACCGCGCGCCATCCATTTCCCTTTGACCATCTTTCGTTCACTCCCTTTTTTTGATGGATCGACACGGACCCGCGCCACGCCGCTCAGAGGCGTGCGCACGGTCTCCCATTCCTTGTTCTTCGTTGACCCGTGGTTCTCATTTGGCCAGCGCCTTGAGCGCCAGCTTGATCCCGTCGCTCACCCCCACGTCCTGGGGCAGCGCCTTCAGCGCGGCCGCGGCTTCCTTGTCGTTGTAGCCCAACGCCAGCAGGGCCTGCAGGATGTCGGCCTGCGCGTCGCTCGTGGCATGCGCATGGGCGCCGATGTCGGCCCCCAGCTTGCCCTTGAGTTCCAGCAGCAGGCGCTCGGCGGTCTTCTTGCCGATGCCGGGCACCTTCACCAGGCGCCCCGCCTCCTGCAGGGACACGGCCTGCGCCAGGTCGGACACGCCCATGCCGCTCAGGATGGACAGCGCGGTGCGCGGGCCCACCCCGGAGATCTTGATGAGTTCGCGGAACGCCTGGCGCTCCGGCGCCGTGGCAAAGCCGTAGAGCAGTTGCGCGTCCTCGCGCACAATGAACTGGGTGAGCAGGGCCACGCGCTCCCCCACGGGCGGCAGGTTGTAGAAGGTGCTCATGGGCACCTGCACCTCGTAGCCAACGCCGTGGCAGTCCAGCAGCACTTCTGGCGGGTTCTTTTCCAGCAGCGTGCCGGTGAGTTTGCCTATCATTGATGTCCTTCGCCGCACCGTTGCGGCCATCCAACCGGAATTATCCGCGTGATCCTGCGACACACCTTCACCCCCCACAACAACAACCGGCTGTCGCACCTGTGCGGCCCGGCCGATGCGAACCTGCGCACCATCGAGACGGCGCTGTCGGTCAGCATCGCGCACCGGCACGAGCAGTTCAAGGTGGATGGGCCGAGGGCCAAGGCCACCCAGGCGATGGAGCTGCTCCAGGCGCTGTACGAAATGGCCGAGCGGCCCATCGCCGAGGAGCACCTGCAGCTCATGCTGGCCGGCGACAGCGCCATGCTGGAGGCGCCCGGTGACGGCGCGGTGACGCTCAACACCCGCCGCGCCGACCTGCGCGCACGCACCCCCACGCAGAGCAACTACTTGGACAACATCGCCAGCCACGACATCACCTTCGGCATCGGCCCCGCCGGCACCGGCAAGACCTACCTGGCCGTCGCCTGCGCGGTGGACGCCCTGGAGCGCAACGCGGTGCAGCGCATCGTGCTGACGCGGCCGGCGGTCGAGGCCGGGGAGCGCCTGGGCTTTCTGCCCGGCGACCTCACGCAGAAGGTGGACCCGTACCTGCGCCCGCTGTACGACGCCCTCTACGACCTGATGGGCTACGAGAAGGTGCAGAAGGCCTTCGAGCGCAATGCGCTGGAGATCGCGCCGCTGGCCTTCATGCGCGGGCGCACGCTGAACAACGCCTTCATCATCCTGGACGAGGCCCAGAACACCACGCCCGAGCAGATGAAGATGTTCCTCACCCGCATCGGCTTCGGCGCCCGCGCCGTGGTGACGGGCGACGTGAGCCAGATCGACCTGCCCAAGGGCGCGATGAGCGGCCTGATCGACGCCGAGCGGGTGCTCAAGCGCGTCAAGGGCATCGCGATCACCCGGTTCACCACCGCCGACGTGGTGCGCCACCCGCTCATCGCCCGCATCGTGGACGCCTACGATGCCCAGCGCGCGGCGGGCAGCCGCGCAGGACACTCCTGAATCAATAGCACAACGCCCTAGTGAAACATGCGCCAGAGGCCCAAATGACCCTGAACCATCTGACCCTGTCGCTGCAGTTCGCGCGCTTTCCCGGGGTGCAGGAACACCGCGCCGCCCTGCCCCGCCATGCCGCGGCGCGCTTCATCCGCCACGCGCTGTCCAGCGACGCCGAGATCACCGTGCGCATCGTCGATGCCGAAGAAGGCCAGGCCCTCAACCGCGAGTACCGCCGCAAGGACTACGCCACCAACGTGCTCACCTTCGACTACGCGCAGGAGCCCCTGGTGATGGCCGACCTAGTGCTGTGCGCGCCCGTGGTGGCGCGCGAGGCGCGCGAGCAGAACCGGGACCTGCGCGCGCACTACGCCCACCTGCTGGTGCACGGCACGCTGCACGCCCAGGGCTGGGACCACGAGACCAGCGCCGAGGATGCCGACGAGATGGAGGCCTACGAGACGGCCATCCTGCAGGAACTGGGCTTCGACGACCCGTACGCGGACTGAGCCGGCCACGGCGCGGGCCGCGCCCTCCCCACCGCCAAAAGGCCGGATGGGGCCTCCAAACAGCCCCATGCCGGGGTATTGATTGCCTGTTTAGCTATTATTTCGATAGCAAACCATCCGCTGGCGCCATGCGCAGCGGGATCGTCACCGGCCCGTCGTTCACCAGATGCACCTGCATGTCGGCCGCGAAGCGCCCGGTTTCCACCACCGGGTGCAGCGCCCGTGCCCGGGCCACGAACAGGTCGTACAGCCGCCGTCCCTCGTCCGGCGCCGCCGCCTGGGTGAAGCTCGGGCGGTTGCCGCCGGAGGTGTCGGCGGCCAGCGTGAACTGGCTCACGACGAGCAGGCCGCCGCCCACGTCCTGCACGCTGCGGTTCATCTTGCCCGCCTCGTCGGTGAACACGCGCAGCTTGAGCAGCTTGGCCAGCAGCCGGTCGGCCTCGGCATCGGTGTCGCCGCGCTCGGCGCACAGCAGCACCAGCAGGCCCGGGCCGATGCGGCCCACGGTCTCGCCATCGACTTCCACGCGCGCTTCGCGCACGCGCTGCAACACGCTCATCATGGTGGGGAATCCTTTGGTTCTTCCAGAAATGCCTCCACCCCGACGGGCAGCAGCTCGATGGTCACGCGCAGCCCGGGCACGGCGCGCATCAGGGCGGCCTCCACGGCGCCGCGCAGCTGGGCGGCGCGCCCCAGGCTCCACTCGGCGGGCACGTGCATGTGCAGGCCGGCAAAGCGGCGCTGCCCGGCCTGGCGCGTGATGAGGTGGTCGAAGCGCACCTGCGGTGCGCCCTGCGCGAAGCCGCGCAGCGCCGCGTCGATGGCCGCCTGCGCCTCGGGCTCCACGGCCGCGTCCATCAGGCCCTGGGAGGCGCGCCACACCATGTGCGCCCCTTCCCGCAGGATGTTCAGCGCCACGGCCATGGCCACCACCGGGTCCAGCCAGAGCCAGCCGGTCGCGCTGGCCGCGCCGATGCCGACGACCACGCCCGCCGAGGTCCAGACATCGGTGACGAGGTGGCGCGCATCGCCCTCCAGCGCCACCGACCGGTGCACGCGTGCGGAGCGGAACATCAGCCAGGCCAGGCCGCTGTTGAGCGCCGAGCTGACCACCGACAGCGCCAGGCCCCAGCCGACCTGCTCCAGCGGCTGCGGCGAGGACAGCCGGTGCGCCGCCGCCCAGAAGATGGCGGCGGAGGCCCCCACGATCAGAATGCCCTCGAACCCGGAAGAAAAATACTCGGCCTTGTGGTGCCCGTAGGGGTGGTCGTCGTCCGCCGGGCGCTGTGCCACGGTCACCATCGCCAGCGCGAACACCGCGCCCGCCAAGTTGACGAACGACTCCAGCGCATCGGACAGCAGCCCCACCGAGCCGGTGAGGTGCCAGGCCAGCGTCTTGAGCACGATGGTGACCAGCGCCACGGCCACCGAGCCCCACAGCAGCGTGCGGGGCGCGGGCGCGGCAGGACCGGTGCGGCCCGGGGCGCTCGGATCGGAAGGCAGGGGGCGGGAGGGCATGGGCTGGCAAGGAAAGCGCCGGGGCCGCCATTCTGCCCCGAACGGCGCCATCCCGACCCGCCGGCGGCCTGCCACGGCGAGCCCGCCACGCCCGCGAGGCCCCCATCCACTGCGGCCTGGCCGGCACCCGGAAGGGGATGAGAGAGAGCGCTCGCGCCCGCCCGGCTCAGGCCGGCAAGCCGTTGAACTTGCGCAGCGTCTTGTCGACCAGCCCTTCGGGCAGATAGCGGCGCAGCGAGCGGACCTGGGTGGACTGCTTGCCGGCCGAATAGCGCAGTTTGGGCCGGATGGCCGTGGCGGCCTTCACGACGGCGTCGGCGACGATCTGCGGCGCATCGCCCGCCTCCACCCATTGGCGCATGAGCGCTTCGCTGCGGGCGCGATCGTCGGCATAGTCCGCGAGGGGGCGGTCGGCGCGCGACAGGTTTTCCTCGAAGGCCGTGCGCGTCACACCGGGCTCCACCAGAACCACGCGGATGCCGAACCGGCGCACTTCGTGGTCGAGGGATTCCGAGTAGCCCTCGATCGCGTGCTTGGTCGATGCATAGAAGGCGTTGAAGGGCGCCGGAATCAGCCCCAGGATCGAGCTCATGTTGATGATGCGGCCGCTCTTTTGGGCCCGCATGAGCGGCAGCACCGCGTTGACGACGCGGGCGACGCCGAAGACGTTGACGTCGAACAGGCGCTGCGCCTGCCCGATCGAGGATTCCTCGGCCCCGCCCAGCAGGCCCACGCCGGCGTTGTTGACGACCAGATCGATGCGCCCTGCCCGCCTGGCCACCTCGTCCACGAGGCGCTGGACCGACGCCTCGTCCGTCACGTCGCAAGCCAGCATCGTGACGCCGGCGGGCGGATCGGCGGGTGCCTTGCGGCTGGTGCCGAAGACCTGGTAGCCCGCCTGCACCAGGGACCGGGCAGTCACGAGCCCGATGCCCGACGACGCCCCCGTCACGACGGCGATACCCCTGTTCGTCTTGCGCATTGTTTTCCTTTCGTCATGGGCCGGATGGCCGACGAAGGGATATTACTATCGAAACAGTATTAAGTCACTACTGAAAAGATATTATCAAAGCACGTTGGGGCGTCTCTCCGTCAGGCATACAGCCGCGAGGCGTTCTGCCGGACCGTGCCGGCCCGGTCCGGGCCCAGCGCCTCCACCACCGGCTGCCACACCGAGGCGTAGGCCGGCATGGCATCAGCAGCGAACGACGTGTGCGGCCAGTCCGAGCCCCACACCAGCCGCCCGGGCGCCAGGTCGGCCACACGCCGGACCGTCTCCTGCAGCGCGCCGTAGGGCGCCTGCGCGCGCAGCCGGTACCAGCCGGACAGCTTGATCCACGCGCCCTGCGCGGCCAGCGCCGCGAGGGCGCTCCATGCCGCGTCGTCCGCCGGCAACTCGGCATGCAGGCCCGCCAGGTGGTCGAGCACGCAGGCCACGCCGGTCCGGTCGTGCAGCGCCGCGATCTCCGCCAGATGCTCCGGGCCCGCGTACCACTGCACGTGCCAGCCGCGCTCGCGCAGGCGTGGCGCCAGGGCGCGGAACGCCTCGGGCCCGTTGCCCACCGGCGAAACGCGGTTGAAGCGCACGCCCCGCACGCCCAGCGCGTGCATGCGGTCCAGCAGCGCGTCGGGTACCGCGGCGTCCACCACGGCCACGCCGCGGTGCCGGCCGGGCCGTGCGGCCAGCGCGCTCAGCATCACCGCGTTGTCGGTGCCGTACACGCTGGGCTGCACCAGCACCAGATGCCGCACCCCATGGGCGGCAGCCAGGCCCTCGATGCGCTCCAGCGGATGGTGCGCGGGGCGGTAGTGGCCGGGCTGGGTCGGCGCATCGGCGTCGAACACATGGACGTGCGCGTCCCAGCAGGCACCGGCTCCGTCCCAGGCATCAGGGTGGGGGGCGCGGTCGACGTCCTTCGGCATCGGTTCAGCCGACCGAGATGTTGCGGTCGCGCACCACCTGGGCCCACTGGCCCTGCTGGGCCCGGATGAAGGCCCCGGCCGAGGCCTGCGATGCATCGGCGAACACGTCGCCGCCCAGCGCGCGGATGCGCGCCAGCACCTCGGCATCGCCCAGCGCCTTGCGGATGCCATCGACCAGGCGCGTGCGCGTGGCGGCGGGCAAGCCGGCGGGGGCGAGCACCGGGTTCCATTCCAGCACCTCGTACTTGCGCACGCCCGCTTCGGTCATGGTGGGCACCTCCGGCAGCGAACGGGCCCGCAGCGCGGCCGTCACGGCCAGCGCGCGCAGCTTGCCGGAGCGGATGTGGCCCAGCGCCGAGGCCACGTTGGCGAAAAAGAGCGGCACCTGCCCCGCCATGACATCGTTCATCGCGGGGCCGCCGCCCCGGTAGGGAATGTGCGACAGCCGCACCCCGGCGCGCTCCTCGAACAGCGCTCCCGCCAGGTGCTGCGCCGAGCCGTTGCCGGACGACGCATAGGCCACTTCGCCCGGCTTGGCGCGGGCCAGCGCGATCACGTCCTGCACGCTGCGCGCCTGGAACCCCGCGGAGCACACCAGCACGTTGGGAAAGGTGGCCAGCACGGCCAGCGGCGTGAAGGCCTTGTCGGTGTCGTAGGCCATCTTGGGATAGAGAGCGGGGTTGACCGCGAAGGACGAGGCGTCCAGCAGCAGCGTGCTGCCGTCCGGCGTGGCACGCGCCACGTAGGCGCCGGCGATCTGGCCGCTGGCGCCGGGCTTGTTGTCCACCACCACGTTCTGGCCCAGCGCTTCGCCCAGCCGCGGCGCGATGATGCGCGCCATCAGGTCCGCGCCGCCGCCGGCGGGGTAGGAGACCACCAGCGTCACGGGCTTGCCGCCGATGCCCTGCGCGCGGCCGGCCACCCAGGGCGCGGCCAGGGCGGCGCCGGCGGCACCGAGGATCCAGCGGCGGCGGGCGCCGCCGGTGGCGGGGGATGCGATGGAAGGCATGCGGGTCTCCAGGTTCGGATTCAGGTCAGGGTGACGGTGTAGTGAAAGGCGTGGGCATCGCCGCGCGTGACGCGCCATTCGACGCAGCGGCCGGCCAGGTCCATGGCACGGCGGGTGACCACGGCGCACGGGTGCCCCGCCGCGAGCCCCAGGCTGCGCGCCTGGGGCGCGGACAGCACGCCGAAGCCGATGTCGTCCACCGCCCGCTGCACGTGCACGCCGCAGCGGCTGGCGTAGAAGGGATAGAGCAACGGCGGCCAGGCGGCGGTGTCGTCCTCCGCCAGCGCGCCGAAGCGGTTCAGCGGCAGCCAGATGTGCTCCAGCAGGCAGGGCTCGCCGTCGATCAGCCGCAGGCGGTGCAGGCGCAGCACCGGCTCGCCCGGTGCCAGGCCCAGCGCGCGGGCCGCCTCGGCCGGGGCCGCCATGGCCTGGCGCGACAGGATGCGCGAAGCGGGCTCCTGCCCCGCCGCGCCCTCGCCGAAGCGAAAGAACCGCAGCATCGACGCGCCGGCAATGCCGCTGCGCACGAAGGTGCCCTTGCCGTGGATGCGCTCGATCAGGCCTTGCTCCACCAGCAGTTCCAGCGCGCGCCGCAGCGTGCCCAGCGCCACGCCATGCTCGGCGGCCAGCGCCTGCTCGGCCGGCAGGGCCGTGCCGGGCAGCCATTCGCCCCGGACGACGCGGTGCCGCAGCGCGGCCGCCAGCGCGGCATAGCGGGCGAGGCCGGGGTGTTCCGCCACGGCGGGAGGGGATGCGGGCGACGGCAATTGATCTACTCCTCTAGATGACTTGCAGTCTAAAACAGGGCGCAGGCGGCGCGATCGGGACAAACCCGGGGGCGCCGGCCCCGCCACCGCCAGGGCCCCTCAGGGGCCCTCAAAGGCCGTCAGGTGCCATCCACCAGCCGCGCCTTCACGAGCTTGCCCTTGACCCGGCCGGCCGCCAGGCGCCGCACCACGTCCTGGGCGATGCCCCGTTCCACCGCCACATAGGTGGAAAAATCGTTCACGTTGATCTTGCCCACCTGCTCGCGCGCAAAGCCCATCTCGCCGGTGAGCGCGCCCAGCACGTCGCCCGCGCGGATCTTTTCCTTGCGCCCGCCGATGATCTGGATGGTGGCCATGGGCGGCAGCAATGGCCCGCCGGGAGCGGCGGTCAGCCCGGACAGCGGGTGCCATTCCGACTCGCGGCCCTGCAGCTGCTCGATCTTGCCCACGCTGCCCATCTCGGGCAGGCTGGCCAGGCTCAAGGCGAGGCCTTCGGCGTCCGCGCGGCCGGTGCGGCCGATGCGGTGCACATGGATCTCGGGATCGGGGGTCACGTCGACGTTGATCACCGCCTGCAACTGGGCGATGTCCAGGCCGCGCGCGGCCACGTCGGTGGCCACCAGCACCGAGCAGCTGCGGTTGGCGAACTGCACCAGCACCTGGTCGCGCTCGCGCTGCTCCAGCTCGCCATAGAGGGCCAGCGCGTGAAAGCCCTGCGCCTGCAGCACGCCCACCAGGTCGCGGCACTGCTGCTTGGTGTTGCAAAAGGCGATGGCCGATTCGGGCCGGAAGTGGTTCAGCAGCTGCGACACGGCGTGCAGGCGCTCGCTTTCCTTCACCTCGTACCAGCGCTGCGCGATCTTGGCCGAACCATGCTGGGCCTGCACCGTGATGCGCTGCGGCTCCTTCATGAACTGGCGCGCCAGGCGCTCGATGCCCTCGGGGTACGTGGCGGAAAACAGCAGCGTCTGGCGCTCGGCCGGGCACTGGCGCGCGACCTTGGCGATGTCGTCGAAAAAGCCCATGTCCAGCATGCGGTCGGCCTCGTCGAGCACCAGGGTGTTGAGCGCCTGCAGATCGAGCGTGGGGCGCTCCAGATGGTCCATCACCCGCCCGGGCGTGCCCACCACGATGTGCGCGCCGTGCTCCAGGCTGGCGATCTGCCCGCGCAGCGGCACGCCGCCGCACAGGGTGACCACCTTGATGTTCTCCTGCGCGCGGGCCAGGCGCCGCACCTCAGTGGCCACCTGGTCGGCCAGCTCGCGCGTGGGGCACAGCACCAGGGCCTGCACCGCGAAGCGGCGCGCATTGAGGTTGGCCAGCAGCGCCAGGGCGAAGGCCGCCGTCTTGCCGCTGCCGGTGCTGGCCTGGGCGATCAGGTCGCGGCCCAGCAGGGCCACGGGCAGGCTCGCGGCCTGGATCGGGGTCATGCGGGTGTAGCCCAGCTGCTGCAGGTTGGACAGGGTCGCGGGGTGCAGCGCCAGGGAGGAGAACTCGGCGCCAGCGCCGGAAACGGAAGAAGTCATCCCCGGATTATCCCGGGGCCCGGCCGGCGCGAGGCGGGCAAGGGCTTGCACCCCTCGCCAGCGGCGCCCCGATCGGCTATAAAACTTCGAGATACAAGGGTGGGACATGCCAGACACATCAAGCCGAGCGGACGGTCCTTCCCAGGACCCCCACTGCAGCAGTTCCCTGCTGCGGCTGCTGGCCGACTCCGTTCCGGCGCTGCTGGCCTACTTCGAGTCGTCCACCCTGCGTTGTGTTTTTGCCAATCAGGGCTACGCCGAATCCACCGGCCACACGGTGGAGGCGATCCTGGGCAAGACGGTGCAGGAAGCCATCGGCGACAGCGCCTGGGCCTCGATCCAGCCCCAGATCCAGCAGGTGCTGCGGGGCGAGCGCGTGCAATACACGCGCAAGCAGCGGGTGCGTAGCGGGCCGCCGCGCATGATCGAGGTCAACCTCATTCCCCACCTGCACCCCAAGCTGGGACTGATGGGCGCCTTCGTGCTCATCAACGACATCACCCACCACTGGGAGGCCGAACGCGCGGTGCGCGAGAGCGAAGAGCGCATGCGCAAGTTCTCGCAGGCCACCGAAGAGGCCATCGTGTTCCACCGCGAAGGCCTGGTGACCGACTTCAACGAAGCGCTCACGCGGCTGATGGGCTACTCCCTGGCCGAGGGGCGCGGCCGGCGCATGCTCGATTTCGTGAGCGAGGAGTTCCGCCCCGTCACCGAGGCCTATGTGCGCGAGGGCCGCGAAGAGCCCTACGAAGTCACGGTGCTGCACCAGGACGGCCATGCCGTTCCCGTGGAGATCGTCGGCAAGACCATGCCCTGGAAGGGATCGGACTACCGCATCGCAGTGCTTCGCGACATCACCGCGCGCCGCCAGGCCCAGGAGCGCGAGGCCTTCCTGGCGCGGCACGATGCGCTCACGCAATTGCCCAACCGCACCACGCTCATGGAGCGGCTCACCGCCGTGATCGAGGCCGCACAGCGCACGCCGCAGGCCGCCGCCGTGCTGTTCATCGACATGGACCATTTCAAGACGGTGAACGACTCGCTGGGCCACGAGGCCGGCGACATGCTGCTGTGCGAGGTGGCCCGCCGGCTCGTGCAGGGCGTGCGCTCGGTGGACATCGTGGCGCGCGTGGGTGGCGACGAGTTCGTCGTGGTGCTGCGCGACGCGCAGGACCGGCCCTCCGCCCTGGCGGTGGCCGACCAGCTGCTGGCCGACGTGTGCGCCGTGTTCCATGCCGACGGCACGCCACTGTCGGTGTCGGTCTCCATCGGGGTGAGCATGTACCCCGACGACGGCGACACCGCGGCCGAGCTGGTGCGCCGGGCCGACGCCGCCATGCAGCAGGCCAAGGACAGCGGCCGCGCCAACCGCCAGGCCTACGCCCCGGGCATGGAGACGCCCTCCACCGGCGTGCTGCAGCACGAACGCCTGCTGCGCGACGCCATCCTGCACGGCGCGTTCGTGCTGCACTACCAGCCGCAGGTGCGCCTGGACGACGGTGCGCTCGTGGGCTTCGAGGCGCTGGTGCGCTGGCGCCACCCCGAGCGCGACCTGGTGGGGCCCATCGACTTCATCGCCTTCGCCGAGGCGCGCGGGCTCATCACGCCGATCGGCCGCTGGGTGCTGGTCGAGGCCTGCCGGCAGATCCGGGCCTGGCACGACGAGGGCCTGCCGCAGGTGCCGGTGGCGGTCAATCTCTCGGCGCTCGAATTCCGCCAGCGCGACGTGGCCGGCGAGATCGCGGGCGTGCTGCGCCAGACGGGCCTGGCACCGCGCTTTCTGGAGATCGAGCTCACCGAATCCGTGCTCATGCACGATGCCGACCAGGTGCGCCACACGCTGGACGCGCTCAAGGCGCTGGGCGTGCGCGTGTCCATCGACGACTTCGGCACCGGCTACTCGTCGCTCGCCTACCTCAAGCGCTATCCGATCGACAAGCTCAAGATCGACCGCTCCTTCGTCTCGGACACGCCCGCCAACGAAGACGACGTGGCCATCGTCACCGCCATCGTCCAGATGGGCCGCAGCCTGCAGATCCAGACCGTGGCGGAGGGGGTGGAAACCGATGCCCAGCGCGACCTGCTGCGCGCCCTGGGCTGCCATCTGGCGCAGGGCTACCTGATCTCGCCGCCCATGGACCCGCGCCAGACGCGCGAGTGGCTGCTGAAAAAAAGATAGCGGGCCCGTCATCGGGCAGACCCGCGCGCCCGTGGACAATAGGGGCCATGGCCCAGATCCCCGACTTCACCGAGCCCACCCTTCACACCGATCCCGCCGAGGCGCTGTCGCAGGTGCAGCGCATCTACCAGCAGCAGATCGGGCACCTGCGCGATGCCATGCAGCGCTTCGTCGCCGGGGAGACCCCGGCCAGCCACGTGCGGGCCTTCTACCCCTTCGTGCGGGTGCAGACCACCACCGTGGCCCGCGCCGCCACCCAGCTGGCCTACGGCTTCGTGGAAGGCCCGGGGCGGTATGAAACCACCCTCACCCGGCCCGACCTGTTCGCCAACTACTACGCCGAGCAGTTCCGCCTGCTGCGCAACAGCCACAACATCGAGCTGGAGGTGGGCATCAGCAGCCAGCCCATCCCCATCCACTTCTCGTTCGCCGAGCACGACCACATCGAGGGCACGCTGACCGCCCAGCGCCGCATGCTCATGCGCGACGTGTTCGACCTGCCCGACCTGGAGGCCATGGACGACGGCATCGCCAACGGCACCTGGGCGCCGCGCCCCGGCGAGGCCCAGCCCCTGTCGCTGTTCACCGCGCCGCGGGTGGACTACTCGCTGCACCGGCTGCGCCACTACACCGGCACCGCGCCCGAGTGGTTCCAGAACTTCGTGCTGTTCACCAACTACCAGTTCTACATCGACGAATTCGTGCGCCTGGGCCATGCCGAGATGGCCAAGCCGGACAGCGAGTACGTCGCCTTCATCGAACCGGGCAACGTCGTTACCCGCCGCACCGGCCTGCCGGCCCAGCCGGGCGACGAGCTGGGCGTGGCCCCGCCGCGGCTGCCGCAGATGCCGGCCTACCACCTCATGCGGGCGGACAAGAGCGGCATCACCATGGTCAACATCGGCGTGGGCCCGTCCAACGCCAAGACCATCACCGACCACATCGCCGTGCTGCGCCCGCACGCCTGGATGATGCTGGGCCACTGCGCGGGCCTGCGCAACAGCCAGCAGCTGGGCGACTACGTGCTGGCCCACGCCTATGTGCGCGAAGACCACGTGCTCGACGAAGAGCTGCCGCTGTGGGTGCCCATTCCCGCGCTGGCCGAGATCCAGATGGCGCTGCAGCAGGCCGTCGCCGACGTCACGCAGATCGAGGACGCCGACCTGAAACGCATCATGCGCACCGGCACCGTGGCCAGCACCGACAACCGCAACTGGGAGCTGCTGCCCGACAACATGCCCCAGCGCCGGTTCAGCCAGAGCCGCGCCGTCGCGCTGGACATGGAGAGCGCAACAATCGCCGCCAACGGCTTTCGCTTCCGCGTGCCCTACGGCACCCTGCTGTGCGTGAGCGACAAGCCCCTGCACGGCGAGATCAAGCTGCCCGGCATGGCCAACCATTTCTACCGCGAGCGCGTGGACCAGCATCTGCGCATCGGCATGCGCGCCATCGACATCCTGCGGGCCGGGGGCGTGAGCCGCCTGCACAGCCGCAAGCTGCGCAGCTTCGCCGAGGTGGCCTTCCAGTGACGCACCGGGTGGCCGCCGCCACCAGGGATTGATGCGGCTGGATTTCGTCACCCTGATGGCCATCACGGCCACCAACCTGTGCATGCTCTCCGCGGCCCTGCCGCTGATCATGGGCCGCGGCGCGGGCACCGCCGCGCGCTGGGTGCAAGCCAGCCTGCTGCTGCAGGGCCTGGCCTGGGCGGCCATCATCGCGTCCTCCTACGCGTGGGACCAGACCCTGTCCACCCTGTCCATGGCCGCCAATTCCCTGGCCCAATGGGCCCTCTTCGAGGCCCTGGCGATCTGGCTGGGGCCCCGGCCCGGGCGGCGCCTGGTGCAGGCGCTGGCGGTGGCGATCCCGCTGGGCTACACCCTGGGCTTTTCGCACTACGCGTTTCGCGTCGGCTGGGCCAACCTGCTGCTGGCCACGCTGCTGCTGGCCGTGGCGCGCGCCACGCTCTACCCGGCCCATCCAGCGCACTCGGTGGACCGGCGCTGGCGCCTGCTGCTCACGGGTTGCCTGGCCACGATGGCCGCGTTCACCGCCGCGCGCGGCGTGCTGGGCGCCTTCACCGACGCCTACCCCAGCTTCCGCACGCCGCACCCCGTCAACATCGCCGCGGCCGTGGCCGCCAACGTCACCCTCGTGCTGGGCACAGTGGCGGTGCTGGTCGCGTGGCGGGACGAGGCCGAGCAGCAACTGCGCACCCTGGCCATGACCGATCCGCTCACCGGCCTGCTCAACCGCCGCGGCTTCGAATCGCACGGCCAGGCCCTGCGACAGCGCGCCGCGCGCCAGCGCCTGTCCCTGGCCGCCCTGCTGCTGGACCTGGACCACTTCAAACGCATCAATGACGCCTACGGCCACGAAGCCGGCGACCGCGCCCTGGCCTGGTTCGCCCGGCTCGCCCAGTCCATGGCCGGGCCGCACGACACCGTGTGCCGGTTCGGCGGCGAGGAATTCGGCGTGCTCCTGCTGCATGCGCAGCAGGAAGAAGCGCAACGCTTCGACCAGCGCCTGCGCGAACGCCTGCAGGCCGAAAGCGCCCAGGCCCTGGGGTTTCCCATCGACTACAGCGCCGGCGCGGCGCTGTGGCACGGCGGCGAAGAGGACCTGGCCGAGCTCATGGCCCGCGCGGACGCGGCGCTGTATGCCGCCAAGGAACAGGGGCGGCGGCAGCTGGCCATGGGCTAGCAAAACAGAACGCAGAACGGGCGGTGCCGCCCCTTTCGCCGAGGGCGCTACGCCACCACCACCCGCCGCTTGAGCACCCCCAGCGCCAGCGCGGTCACGCCCGTGCCAGCCGCGATCGCCAGCGCGTACAGCACCACGTGGTTGACCGCGTTCGGAATGGCCAGCACGAACACGCCGCCGTGTGGTGCCTGCAGGCCGATGTTCCACATCATCGACAGGCCGCCCGCCACGGCCGCACCGGCCATGCAGGCGGGGATCACCCGCAGCGGGTCGCGCGCGACGAACGGAATGGCCCCTTCGGTGATGAAGGCCAGGCCCAGCACGGCGACGGCCTTGGAAGCCTCGCGCTCCTCGGCGCTGAAGCGGCTGCGGAACACCCAGCACGCCAGCGCGATGCCCAGCGGCGGCACCATGCCCGCGGCCATGGTGGCGGCCATCGGGTTGGCCACGCCGCTGGCGATCAGCGTGGTGGAGAACACATAGGCCGCCTTGTTGACCGGGCCGCCCATGTCGAAGGCCATCATCGCGCCGAGGATCACGCCCAGCAGCACGGCGCTGCCGGTCTGCAGACCCTTGAGCCATTCGGTGAGCGCGGCCATCACGCCGGCCATGGGCTTGCCGATGACCATCATCATGAGCACGCCGACCACCAAGGTACCCAGCAGCGGCAGCAGCAGCACGGGCTTCAACCCGTCTAGCGTGCGCGGCAGGCGGATGGCGCGGTTCATCCAGTGCACCGCATAGCCCGCGATGAAGCCCGCGGCAATGGCGCCCAGGAAGCCCGCGCCCACGGTGCCCGCGAGCAGGCCGCCGATCATGCCCGGCGCGATGCCCGGCCGGTCGGCGATGGAGAACGCAATGTAGCCCGCCAGCGCCGGCAGCATGAGCGTGAAGCCGGCCTTGGCGCCGATCTGGAACAGCGTCCAGCCCAGCGTGCCCTGGTGCGCGTCGTCATACACGTAGATGCCGCCCAGCGCGAAGGCCAGCGCGATCAGCAGCCCGCCCGCGACCACGAAGGGCAGCATGAACGACACGCCGGTCATCAGGTGCTTGTAGGGGCCGGTGCGCTCCGTGCTGCGGGCAGCAGCGCCGGCAGGCGCCACCCCGGGCGTTGCGGCCGTGCCCGCTGCGGGCGCGCCGCCCCACACGGTGGCCTGCGCCGCCGCCTGGGCGAACACCGCGGCCGCGTCGTGGATCGCGGCCTTGGTGCCGGTCGCATAGAGCCGCTTGCCAGCGAAGCGCGCCCGGTCCACCTGCGTGTCGGCGGCGATGACGACCAGATCGGCCTGGGCGATCTCGTCCGCCGTGAGCGCGTTCTGCGCGCCGACCGAGCCCTGCGTCTCGACCTTGATGGTGTGGCCCAGCGCCTGGGCGCCCTGCTCCAGCGCTTCGGCCGCCATGAAGGTGTGGGCCACACCCGTGGGGCAGGAGGTGATGGCGACGATGCGAAGGGGGCGCGCCACGTCGGCAGTGGCCACTGCCGGCACCGC
Organism: Acidovorax sp. BLS4; assembly: GCF_032929295.1. NCBI lineage: Bacteria > Pseudomonadati > Pseudomonadota > Betaproteobacteria > Burkholderiales > Comamonadaceae > Acidovorax > Acidovorax sp. BLS4. Next base: position 38,943 of record NZ_CP136797.1, on the reverse strand, counting down.
CGCTACGGCTGGAGCCGGCCCGCCGTGCGCCGCCACTGTCCCACCGCCTGCGCCCGAGCGCGCCAGCGCGGCGCGCACGACGTCGGCCGCATCGGCCAGCACGGCCCCCGGCGTGGTCTCGTGCAGGCGTGCGGCAGGCAGGCCGCTGCGGTCCACGGCCATGTCGGCCGCGATGATGACGGCGTCGGCACGCGAGAGTTCGTCGTCCGTCCAGCCGCCCTGCGCGCCCAGGCTGCTGCGCACGCTCAGGGCGATGTGGTGGCCGAGCCGTTCGGCGGCGGCGCGCAGCGCCTCGCCGGTCATGAAGCTGTGCGCCGGGCCGGCCTGGCTGGCGGCGATGGCGATGAGGTGGGCCATGGGGGTGGGTCTCCGTGCGGATTCGTTTGAGGGGGCGGGGCCGGTCAGACCGGCTGCGGCGCGATGGCGGCGGCGATGGCATCCACCTCGGCACGCGGCGGCAGGCCGGGCGCGATGCGCTGGATGCGCGCGGCGGCGCAGGCCATGCCGAAGGCGGCCGCGCCGGGGAAGGTGCCGCCCTGCGCGAGCGCGGCGAGCGTGCCGGCCACCAGCGCGTCGCCCGCCCCCACCGTGGTGGCCACCGCCACGCGCGGTGCCTCGGCATGCCAGCGCCCCTGGGGCGTGGCGATCACCGCGCCATCGCCGCCGAGCGAGACGACCGCCTGCCGCACGCCGTAGCGCCGGCACAAATCGGACGCGGCCTCGGCCACCTCCGCCAGCGTGGGCAGCGCGCGGCCGGCCAGTTCTTCCAGCTCGGCCCGGTTGGGCTTGACGAGCGCCACCGGCACCGCCGGGCCGGTGGCCGGGTCGGACAGGCGCTGCAGCAGCTGCCGCAGCACGTCGCCGCCCGTGTCGATCACGATGTGCGCGCCCTGGGCCGCGAGGGCGCGGGCCAGCCGCTCCCACACGCCCGCCGCCGCGCCGGGCGGCAGGCTGCCGGCCAGCTCGCACCAGTCGCCGTACTGCACCTGCTGCTGCAGCGTGGCCAGCAACCGGGCTTCGGCCTGCGCCAGCGCCTCGGGCGGCAGGGACAGGCCGGGCAGGTTGATGTCGGTCGAGTCGCCCCGCCCGGCATCGGCCAGCTTGATGTTGGTGCGGGTGCTGCCCGCCACCCGCACCATGGCGTCAGCGATGCCGCTGGCGGCGAAGGCGGTGGTGAACACGCCGTCGTTCTCGGCGCCCAGCCAGCCGCTGGCGGTCACCGGCACACCCAGGGCCGCCAGCACCGCCGCCACGCCGATGCCCTTGCCGCCGGCCTCGGTCTGCTGCCCCAGCGCCCGGTGCACGGCGCCGGGCACGAGCGTGGGAATGCGCACCGTCTGGTCGATGGCCGGGTTGAGCGTGATGGTGAACACGCGGGCAGGCGCGGCCGCGCCGGCCAGAACTTCGGGGGTCATGGCGTGGCCTTTCCCGGCATGGCACATGCCGCATCAAAAACGGCCCTAGCACAATCAACACTAGGGCATATCGCTATATTTTTAATAGCAAATCTCATGGTGCATCCCCTGTGTCGGCCACCGGGCCGGCCGGGCGCAGCGCGGCGCCCAGGGCGCGCACCTCGTCGGCGGTGTCCACGTCCAGCGCGCGGCGGGCGAGGTCCTGCAGTTCGGCCAGGGAATGGCGGCGCAGCAGCGCCTTGACGGTGCCGATGTCGCCGCTGCTCATGCTCAACTCCTGCGCGCCCAAGCCGGCCAGCAGCGCCGCGCCCAGCGGCTCGCCCGCCAGTCCGCCGCACACGCCCACCCAGCGCCCATGGGCGCGGGCACCGGCGATGGTGCGTTCGATGAGCCGCAGCACCGAGGGGTGCAGGCTGTCGGCCATGCCGGCCAGCTCCGGGTGCTGCCGGTCCACCGCCAGCGCGTACTGCGTGAGGTCGTTGGTGCCGATGGAGAAGAAATCCACGTGCGCCGCCAGCCGGTCGGCCATCAGCGCGGCCGAGGGCACCTCGATCATGATGCCCACGGGCACCTGGGGCGCGTCCAGCTCGCGGCGCACCGCCTCCATGCGCTGGCGCAGCTGGTGCACCTCTTCCACGGTGCTGATCATCGGGAACATGACCGACAGCGGGCCGTGCCGCGCCGCGCGGTACAGCGCCCGCAGCTGCGGCACCAGCAGGTCGTCGCGGCGCAGGCACAGCCGCGCGCCGCGCAGGCCGAGAAAGGGGTTGTCCTCCACCGGCAGGTCCAGATGCGGCACCTGCTTGTCGCCGCCGATGTCCAGCGTGCGCACGATCAGCGGGCGGCCGTCCAGGGCCTCGACCATGGCGCGGTACACGGCGTACTGGTCGTCCTCATCGGGCACCGCGTCGCGCTCCAGGAACAGAAATTCGGTGCGCATCAGGCCCACGCCCTCGGCACCCGCCGCCAGCGCGTGCGTGGCCTGGTCGGCCCGGTTGGCATTGGCGGCGATCTCCACCGTGTGGCCGTCGGTGGTGGTGGCGGGCAACTGGCGGGTGCGGGCCTCTTCCTCCTGCCGGCGGGCCAGGCGCTGCATGCGCTCGCGCGCCTCGATCAGCGCCGTCTCGCTTGGGCCCACGTAGAGCCGGCCGCGGTAGCCGTCCAGGATGGCGGGCGTGCCGGCCGCGGCATCGGCGCCCAGCACGCCAGGGCCGGCCGCCACGACGGCGGGCAGCCCCAGGGCGCGCGCCAGGATGGCCGTGTGGGCGGTCGGGCCGCCGCGCGCGGTGCAAAAGCCCCGCACCTTGGCGGTGTCGATCTGCGCGGTGACCGAGGGCGACAGGTCGTCCGCCAGCAAGATGGCATCGGCCGGCCACGCAGCGGCGGCGCCGCCTTCAGCCTCGTGTCCGCGCCCCAGCAGGTGGCGCAGCACGCGCTCGCCCACGTCCTGCACATCGGCCGCGCGCGCGGCCAGCGTGGCATCGGCCAGCGCACGCTGGGCGGCCACCCGCTCGCCCACCGCGCGGCGCCAGGCCCAGGCCACGCCGTGGCCCTGCACCACGCTGCGGCTGGTGGCCAGCAGCAGGTCGGCATCCTGCAGCAGGCCCGCGTGGGCGGTGAAGATACCCGCCTGCTCGGCCTTGCCCGCCGCGCGCGCGCCATCGGCCAGCTGCTGCAACTGCGCCAGCGCGGCGGCCAGGGCCTGGTCCAGCGCGGCGGCCTCGGCGGCCACGGAGGTGAAGCGGTCGTCCACCTCCAGCGCCGCGGCGCCGGCCTGCACCAGCGTGCCGATCACGAGGCCCGGGCTGGCCGCGATGCCGGTGAAGGTCTGGCGGGCCGTGGGCTGCCAGTCGCCCAGCTCGCGCCCCAGCCCTTGGGCCTGGGCCTGGCGGGCGGCGGACAGCTCGGCCTGGCGGCTTTCCTCCTCGCCCAGCCGCACGATGGTGTCGCGCAGGGCCGCCAGCGCCGCCGGCGCATCGGGGCCTTGCGCCGACAGGCGCAACTGCGCCCCGCGCCCCGCGCCCAGGCTCAGCAGCGCAGCCAGGTTCTTGGCATCGGCCACCGTGTCGCCGCAGCGCACGTGCACCCGCGCGGTGAAGCGCTTGACCGCCTGCGCCCACTGCCCGGCCGGGCGCGCATGCAGGCCGTTGGGGTAGTTGAGCGACAGCTCGTGGCCCAGCGGAAAGTCCTCCAGCCCGGCGGCCTCGGCCGCGCCTGCGGACTCCTCGCCCGTGAGTGCCCGCACGATCTCGCCGGCATCGCGCGTGGTCGCCAGGCGGTCCATCAGGGCGTCGTCGCGCATCAGGCGGGTCAGGCGGCGCAGCACCGCGATGTGCTCGTCCGACGCGGCGGCAATGGCCACCACCAGGCGTGCCTGCTTGGCATCGTCGCCCCAGCGCACACCGCCCGGCACCTGCAGCACGGCCAGACCGGTGCGCCGCACGAGGTGCTTGTCCTCGACCATGCCGTGCGGAATGGCCAGGCCCTGGCCCAGGAAGGTGTTGGCGACTTTCTCGCGCTGCAGCAGGCTGTCGGTGTAGGCGGGCTGGGCATGCCCGGCCTGGGCCAGCAGGGCGCCCGCGGCGCGCACGGCGTCTTCTCGGTTGTGGGGCGCGGCGCCCAGGCGGACCTCGACCGGGATCGTGGACATGGTGCGATGTCTCCTTGTTTTGGTATCGATTCCAGTGCGGGATTATGAAACCGCTTTTCAGGGTGGACAAGGCCACGAAGCACCCCTTTCTTATGGAAATGCGGGTAATCACCTATGAACGAATGCCACGGCACCCCCGCGAGGCGGCGCAAAATCAGCGCACCAATCGGTCGCCGCTGGCGGCAAGATCGGCCGTCGCAAAGCGATTTCAGGAATCGATACCAGAACGCCGGGTTCTTTTGTAGGAGAAAGCCGCTTGGCCAGCATCAAGGACGTCGCGGAGCGCGCGGGCGTCTCCACCACCACCGTATCGCGCGTGCTGTCGAACCCCGCCGCCGTGCGCACGCCGCTGCGCGAGCGCGTCGAGCAGGCCATCGCCGCGCTCGCCTACCGCCCCAACCTGGCGGCCCGGCGCCTGCGCCAGCAGCGGGCCTCGCTGGTGGGGCTGATCGTCTCGGACATCCGCAGCCCGTTCTTCACCGACGTGGGCCGCGCGGTGGAGGACGTGGCCTACCGCCACGGCCTGCGGCTCATCCTGTGCAACACCGACGAAGACCCGGCCAAGGAGCAGTCCTACCTCGAACTGATGGCCGACGAGCAGGCCAGCGGCGTGATCCTCTCGCCCACCATGGAAAGCCTCAAGCGCCTGCGGCCCGCCGACTGGCCGTTTCCGATGGTGCTGGTGGACCGCGCCCTCGACACCACCCGCGCGGACCGCGTGGTGCTGGACAACCGCGCGGCCGCCCGGCGGGCCACCGAACACCTGCTGGACGCCGGCTACCACCGCATCGCCGTGCTGGCCGGCACGCACAGCACCACGGGCCAGGAGCGCCAGGCCGGCTACGCGGATGCGCTGCGCGAACGCGGGCTGGCGCCCGATCCGCACTGGGTCGCCCCCACGCGCGAGGCCGGCATGGCCGCCGCCACGGCGCTGCTGGCGGGCCCCGGGGGCGTGCCGCGCCCGGACGCCTTGCTGGCCACGAACGGCCTGCTGCTGCTGGGGGCGGTGCACGCGATCCAGGCCGCGGGCCTGTCGATGCCGAACGACATCGGCCTGGCCGGCTTCGACAACAACGACTGGACGGCCTTGCCGGCCCTGGACGTGACGGTGATCGCGCAGCCCACCTACGACATCGGGCGCACCGCGGCCGAGTTGCTGCTGCAGCGGCTGTCAGAGCCCGAACGGACGGTAAGGCGGGTGGTGCTGGAAGGAGCGCTGCTGGCGCGGGGCTCCACGCGCAGGGGATGACGAGGCTGCGCTCGAAACGGTTGGCAGGGCATCGTCCGCCGAGCGATGCGCAGCACACCCCATCCAGGCTCAGCGCCGTTGGCTGCCGCGCGCCATGCCCGATATCGCGTAGGTTCCCGCTGCTTTGACAAGGACCCGAATGGCATGGGTCTTTTCCATCGTGTCGTGCTCGTACTGCGCCTTGATCGCGATCTCGATTCCGCTGCCCACCTTCCTGCACCGCATTTCCTGAATGGCGTACTGGCTGTGATCGTCATTGAGTTCGGGAAACGCCAGGGTCCGGACCAACTCCGACCTCCGCTCCTGCGTCGGCTGCGTGAGCCACTGCACGTAGATCTCGCTGCCCGCCCCTTCGTGCACATCGACAACGACCACGCGGTAGTAACCTGCCCGGTCCGCCTGGGTCCAGGCGCCGCAGGTTTCGACCTTTTGCACGTGAATGGGCAGTGACTCCACCTGGGCTTTGAGCAAGGAATCGCTGGCGTTGGCGCAAAAAGGCAACGCCAAAAACGCCCACCCAATGAATCGATTCACCACTTCGCCTTTGGATGAATGACGATGCCGGTGGTGATGTGCATGGTGCCTAACGCGAGCGCAGGGCTGGTGGCGGGCTTGACTCTCGGAGGAACCATGCGCCCCGTCTGTTCGATCAGCAACAAATCAGACTCCCTTTTGATGTGGAGTGGCATGCTAACCAAAACCCATCGCAACAGGCACAGATGGGCGTGGGCGCATGCTGCAAAGTGTCACCAGAGACGGCGCGAAACGAATCGTGGGCAGACTCCCGGGTGGCGAACTCGGCCCCGGCTCACCGCCGTTGCTGCAGCCAGGCCATGAGGGCCCCCTTCTCCATCGGCACGGCGATGTGGTACCCCTGGCCCTCATGGCAGCCCATGTCCAGCAGGGCGCGCAGCGCGGCGGCATCCTCGATGCCCTCGGCCAGCACCTGCAGCCCGAGCTTGCGACCCAGTTGCGCCACCATTTCCGCGATGCGAACGCCGTGCGGCTCGCCCAGGTGGCGCACGAAGGAGCGGTCGATCTTGATGCGGTCGAGCGCCAGGCGCTCCAGGTAGCTCAGCGAGGAATAGCCCGTGCCGAAATCGTCGATCGCGATGGAGATGCCTTGCGCGCGCAGGCTGGACAGGGTCGAGTTCAGCAATTGGGTGGGCAGCGCGGCCACCGACTCCGTGATCTCCAGCTCCAGCTGCGGCCCCTCTAGCCCGCTGTCCGCCAGGGCCGCGCAGACCGTGTCGAAAAAAGCGGGGTCCTGCAACTGCACGGACGACACGTTGACCGCCATGCGACCGGGTGCATGGCCCGCCTCCAGCAACTCCCGCATGCAGGCGCACGCGGTGGACAGCACCCACTTGCCCAGCGCCACGATGAGTCCCGAATGCTCGGCCACCGGAATGAACTGGTCGGGCGATATCAGCTGGCCGTCGTCCGCGCGCCAGCGCACCAGGGCTTCCAGCCCCACCAGGCGCCGGGTCGCCAGGTCGATCTGCGGCTGGTAGACCAGAAAGAGCTTGGCCGTGTCGATGGCCGCCCGCAGGTCGGACAGCAGCAGCGCCCGGGTGCGGGCCTCGGCCCCCATGTGGTCCGAATATTCCAGGTGCTGACCGCGATGGTCGCGCTTGGCGCGCTTCAAGGCGATGGTGGCGTCCTTGACGAGGTCGGCGCCCGCCTGCGGCACCTCGGGCAGGAAGACATAGCCGCAGGTGAGCGACACCTTTTGCGCCACGCCATTCACCGCCAGGGGCTGGCGGACGCAGTCCAGCAGCCGCTGCAGCGACACCTGCGCCACCGCCCCCAGCACGCCGAACGTGTCCGCCCCCAGGCGGGCCAGCAGCACGCCCGGTGGCAGTGCAGCGGACAGCGCGCGGGCGACCCGCTCCAGCAGGCAGTCCCCGAAGCGGTGGCCCATGACGTCGTTGGTGGCGCTGAAATCGTCGATGTCGAGCAGCGCCAGGATGTGGCCGCGCGTGCCGAGGCGGGCGCATTCGTCCACCTTCTCGACGAAGTGCGCGCGGTTGGGCAGGCGGACCAGCGGGTCGTAATAGGCGTATTCATGCAGCCGCGCGAGCAGGCCGTGGTTGTGCAGCAGGGTGCCCAGGTTGGCGCAGAAGACGTCCAGCATCTGGGTATCGAGCGCGCCGCGCGCCGCGGGCACGTCGATGAAGACGGCCATGCCCTGCCGGCCCTGGTGCCCAATGTGCAGCGCCACGCCGCCATCGGCGGCATACCCATTGCCGCGGCCTTCCAGCACACGGCGCAGCACGCCCCATTCGGGCCGGGCGGCAACGGCGTCGAACGGGCCGTCGGCGAGGCCGGCGAACCGGCCGGCCGCCGCCAGCACCTGGAACCGGTCCGCAGTCTCTCCCTGCTGCGCGCACACCAGCGCATGGCATGCGACACCCAGCAATGCCGCCAGCTGGGTGATGACGCCCGAGGCGAAAGCCCGCGGATCGGTGGTCTCCAGCAAGGACGCGCTGGACCGCACGATGAGTTCCAGGCTGCGGCGGCTGGCCTCGGCGGCGCACAGCCGCTGGTAGGACCGCACGGAGGTGACGACCAGGGCCAGCAGCCGGTCATGCGTCAGCTCGGACTTGGGGCGGTAGTCGTTGATGTCGTACTGCAGCAGGGTGTCCAGGTCCATGACTGGCCCGGGCTGGCCCGTTCGCAGCACGATGCGTGCATTGGGCAGGCGTGCGGTGTGGCGGATGAAGTCCACCAGCGCCAAGGGGGTGCCGGCCGCCGCGCCGGCGCCGCCCACTGGCTCCGAAGCCACGTCGAGCAGCACCATCGCCACGTTCGGCTCGCCCACGAGCAACGCGCGCGCTTCTTCGCCCGAAAAAGCGTGCCGCGACACCAGGGCGCGGCCGAAAAGCGTGCGCCCCTGCAGCGCCGCGCGCATGGCCGCATGCACGCCCGCGTCGCTGTCCACGACGAGGATCCGCCAGTCGGGCCCGCCCTGCGGGTCGCGGGTGCGGACGGTGCGCGCGGCGGCGACTTGCGGCGCGGGACAGTCGGGCACCACCCCGGCGTTCATGCGGCAGGCAGGTGGCGGCTGCACGGGGCGAGCGACACGCGATTGCGGCCGCCGCGCTTGGCGACGTACAAGGCCTCGTCCGCCAGACCGTAGGCGTTGTCGAAGGTGCCGCCCTGCGCCAGGCAGCTCAGCCCGAAGCTGGCCGTGATGCCGCTGCCATCGGGCAGGTCGAAGCGGTGGGACTCGATGGCCTGGCGCAAGGCCTCGGCCACTGGCATCGCCGTGTCGTGGCCCTGCCCCGGCAGCACCACGGTGAATTCCTCGCCGCCGACCCGGCCGACCTGCGCGGTCGGGGGCACGACGGCCTGCAGGCAGGCGACCACGCCCAGGATCACCCGGTCGCCCATCGGGTGGCCAAAACTGTCGTTGATGCGCTTGAAATGGTCGATGTCTAGCACGATCAGCGCGAGGCCGCCGCTTTGCAGCTGCTGGTTGACCCGCTCGATGATGGCCGCCCGGTTGAGCACGCCGGTCAGCGGGTCGTGGTTGGCCCGGTACTCCAGCTGGGCCGCCAGGTCCTGCAGCCGCAGGTTCAGCTGGTTCATGTCCAGCTCCGCCCGGTCGCTGCGGCGCACCAGGCGGCGCGTCTCCCGCAGCAGCCGCTCGTAGGCGACCAGCAGGTCCCCCAGCGCCTGCCGGCAGGGGGCCTCTTCCAGGCCTGCATGCCGCTGGTAGGCGCTGCGTGCGACCAGCAAGGCCTGGTTTTCGGCTTCGAACAGGTCCGGGGGGGTCGCGGCGTCCATGGGCATCAGGCCGCGCTGACAGGGTGGGTCGAGAAATGGATGGCGGGAAAGTCTTCGCTGAGTTCCTGGCCGAATTCGAGGATGGTGTCGTCCTCCTCATCGTGGTACCAGTGCACCACGACCTCGTTGCCCGCGCCGGCCGCATCGCTGAGCGCCTCGATCAGGTTGAAGAGCATCTTGGTGCTCGAACTGTTGAAGTAGGCGAGCGCGATGCTCACCTCGATTTTGGTGTCCACCTGCCCGGCCAGGTAGGCCCTGAGCTGCGTGAGAACGTCGCCATAGAACGCCGCGGCATTCTCGGGGTAGGACTCGCCGCGCAAGCTCAGCGTATGGGCGTCGAACTTGAAGTCCACCTCCGGTGAACTGGGGGTCGGTGCGATGTAGAGGTTGTCCATCTGTGATCTCGATTCGTTTGCGGGCTTGGCGCGTCAGATCGCCGCTTTCAGATAGAACACCGGTGCCTGGTCGGGTCCTTGCGTCGCGTCGAAGCCAAATTCCAGCGGCTCACGGGCGTCGCGTGCCATGGTGAGGAAACCCATGCCTGCGCCCTTGCTGCCCTCGGGGGTCTCCTCGCGCAGGGTCTGGCGGTAGGCCTGTTTGATCTCTTCCAGCGTCATGCTGCGCAGCGCGGCCAGCTTCTCGCGCAGTTCGTCGGCGATGCGGGGCTCCACCGGGTTGGCGCACAGCAGCAGGAAGCTGCCGTCGGCTTCGCGGCGGATGCACACCGAGCCGTGGCGCAGTTCGCCGTTGTCATGGCTGGGCGGCGTGAGGGTGTCGGCGGAGTAATGGATGATGTTCTGCGCCATCTCCACGAAGGACGAAAACAGCTTGCGCCGGGTCGGTCCCGCCACGTCGGCGACCTCCAGCTGCAGTTTCACCGCATCGGCCATGGCCGCGATGATGTTCTGCGAGAAGTAGCCCACGTAGTAGAAGATGACGCGGTGCTGCCTGGCCAGGTTGAAGAAGGAACCGGGGTTTTCAGCGTTCATGAACGAGGGCATGGCGGATTTCCGTCTCAGGTGCGAAAGCAAAAAAAGGTGAGGTCGTCGCGGCGGTGGTGATCGCCCTGGCCCTGCCACTGCTCCAGCGCATCGAGCACGGCCCGGTTGATCTCCGCGGGCGTGCGCTCCCGCTGCTCGAAAAGCAGCTCCCGCACGCGGCGTTTTCCCAGCGCGATCGCGCGCGGGCCGCCCACCTGGTCGATCAGGCCGTCGGTGCTGACGAAAACCAGCGTGCCGGGGGGCAGGATCAGCTCCTGGTTGTTCCAGACGAAATCGAAGTCGCTGTCCACGTAGCCCACGCCTTTGCGCTGTCCCTCGATGATCTCGACCGCGTCGGCGCCGGGCCGCACCAGGAACAGCGACAGCCGGGCCCCCGCGAAGACCAGGCGCCCCTGCGCCGGCTCGAACCAGAAGCAGGCGGCATCCATGCCGTCGTTGGAGCGCTCCGTGCCTTCCTGCGCATCCTGCTGCCCCAGCATCTGCTTGATGCTGCGGTTCACGCTGCCCAGCAGCTGCGCGGGATCGCGGGCGCCGTGCTGCTTGATCGCCTGGTTGAGGCTGGTGGAGGCGATCAGGGTCATGAAGGCGCCCGGCACGCCATGGCCCGTGCAGTCGGCGACGGTGGCGAACCAGCCGTCAGGCTCGGTGCTGAACTGGTAGAAATCGCCCCCGACCACGTCTCGAGGCTCCCAGACCAGGTGCGCGCCGGGGCACACGCGTGCCAGCGCCTCGAGCGAGCTGCGCAGGGTGGACTGCTGGATCACGCTCGCATATTCGATGCTGTGCATCACCTGGCGGTTGCGCGAGGCCTGCATGTCCGCCACCACACGCATCAGCTGCAGCCCGCTGCCCACGCCGATGAAGGCGCCCTCGTGGGTGATGATGAAACCATCGGACAGGGCCTTTTCGCCGCATTCCACCGTCTTGAACGTCAGCGCCTCGATGTCCAGCGCGGCATCGACGATCAGCGGTTCCTTGTCCATGAACGCGATGCAGCTCTTGCGGCCGTAGAGCTCCATGCGAAACGGCTTGCTCATCTGGGAGAGGAAGATGTTGCGGTTGATCAGCCCGATGGGCTGCCGACCCTCCACGACGGGCAGGCTGACGAGGTCGCGGTGCTGGCCGAACACCTCCATGACCTGTTCGTTGGTCTGGTCGGTCGTCATGCAGGGCACCGTGGTGCACAGGTCCGCCGCACTGGGCTGACGGAAACGGGGCCGAAAGCTGCTCAGGTACTCGGAATTTGCGGACATGGGGGCCAGGGGTGTTTGTTAGCAAATGTTATTCATTCCATGTTTCGCTTCGATGACAGAATGGTGACGGTATGGCGCTGTGCAGAGGCCGTCGAGCCTCCGGGCCATTGAAGGGGCGGCTTCAGGAGGAAGGGGCGTGTGCCAGGAACGGGTGCTTTCCCATTCCGTTGCGATGAAGGGGCGAGCCCCACGGCGGCGCACGGCAAGGAGGCCACCCTCCGCGGGCCGGCACGCTGCGCGCATGCCTGCCGTTTCGATTCGGACCCCGACGACAGCGCCCGCCACCGCGGTCGGATCGTTGGTGTGAATGCCGATGCTTACGCTTTGCGTGGCCTGACCTTGCCGGCCGCCAGCTTGGCACGCTCCCGCGCCACCTCGACATCGGCATCGAACGCCAGCGCCACGCCCATGCGCCGCTTCACGAAACTCTCGGGCTTGCCAAACAGGCGCAGGTCGGTGTTCGGCACGCGCAGGGCCTCGTCCACGCCGTCGAAGGCGATGCCTTGCGCATCCATGCCGCCGTAGATGACGGCGCTGGCGCCCGGGCTGCGCAGGGCGGTGTTGACGGGCAGGCCCAGGATGGCGCGCGCGTGCAGCTCGAACTCGCTCTGCACCTGCGTGGCCAGGGTGACCAGGCCCGTGTCGTGCGGGCGGGGGCTCACCTCGCTGAACCACACGGCATCGCCCTTCACGAACAGTTCCACCCCGAAGAGCCCCTGGCCGCCGAGGTCGTCGGTCACGGCCTTGGCGATCTCACGGGCGCGCTCCAGGGCCGCGGGGCGCATGGGCTGGGGCTGCCAGCTTTCCACGTAGTCGCCGCTGACCTGGATGTGGCCGATGGGTTCGCAAAAGTGCGTCTCGGGCTGGCCGCCTTCGCCGAGCGCGCGCACGGTGAGCAGGGTGATCTCGTAGTCGAAGTCGATGAAGCCTTCGACGATGACGCGGCCATGGCTCACGCGGCCGCCGGCCATGGCGTAGTCCCAGGCCTTTTGCACGTCGGCCGGGCCGTCGATCTTGCTCTGGCCTTTGCCGGAGCTGCTCATCACGGGCTTGACGATGCAGGGGTAGCCGATGCCGCCGTCAATGGCCGCCTGCAGCTCTTCCAGCGAATTGCAGAATTGGTAGGGGCTGGTGGGCAGGCCCAGCGTTTCGGCGGCCAGGCGGCGGATGCCTTCGCGGTCCATGGTCAGGCGCGCGGCGCGCGCGGTGGGAATCACGCGCACGGTGCCGGCGGCCTCCAGCTCTTCGAGCATGGGCGTGGCGATGGCCTCGATCTCGGGCACCACGAGGTGGGGCCGCTCGGCCTCGATGAGCGCCTTCAGCTGGGCCGGATCGCTCATGGTGATGGTGCGCGCGTGGTGGGCCACCTGCTGGCCGGGCGCGTTCTCGTAGCGGTCCACGGCAATGGTCTCCACGCCCAGGCGCTGCAGGGCGATGAGGACTTCCTTGCCCAGCTCGCCCGAGCCGAGCAGCATGACTTTGGTGGCCGAGGGCGAAAGAGGGGTGCCGAGAGTGGTCATAGCAGGTGAAGGGATGGAATGAAGAAGAAGGGTCGGGAAAAAACGGGGGCTCGGTCCCGGAGGACGGCGAACAATAATAGACGCCCATGGCGCATCCCCCCCTTCTCCAGATCGATCACCTGCACAAGCGCTACGGCGATGCCACGGTGGTCGACGATGTCTCGTTCTCCATCGCGCCCGGCGAATGCCTGGGCGTCATCGGCCCCAACGGCGCCGGCAAGACCACCACCATCCGCATGTGCCTGGGCCTGACCGCGCCCGACGGCGGCAGCGTGCATTTCCACCCGGAAGGGGCCGGCACGCCGCTGGCCATGCCCCAGGACGCGCTGGCCATCAAGGCGCAGCTGGGCGTGGTGACGCAGTTCGACACGCTGGACCCGGACTTCACCTGCGCGGAGAACCTGCGCATCTTCGGCCGCTACTTCGGGCTCAAGGGCGCGGTGATGCAGGAGCGCGTGCCGCGCCTGCTGGAGTTCGCGGCACTCACGCACAAGGCCGGCGCCAAGCCGGGCGAGCTGTCGGGCGGGATGAAGCGGCGCCTGTCGCTGGCCCGCGCCCTGGTGAACGACCCGCGCCTGCTGCTGCTGGACGAGCCCACCACCGGCCTGGACCCGCAGGCCCGCCACCTGATGTGGGAGCGCCTGCAATTGCTGGTGCAGCAGGGCAAGTCGATCCTGCTGACCACGCATTTCATGGACGAGGCCGAGCGCCTGTGTTCGCGCCTGCTGGTGCTGGACCACGGCCGCAAGATCGCCGAAGGCCGCCCGCGCGAGCTGATCGCCGAGCACCTGGAGCCCGACGTGGTGGAACTGTTCGGCGTGGGCGCCGTGGCGTTGGCCGAAGACGCCGCCCTGCGCCCGCTCGCCGCCCGCGTGGAGGTGAGCGGCGAGACGGTGTTTTTCTACACGCACGACGCCCGGCCGCTGCTGGCCGCCCTCAGCATGCACGGGCACCTGCGTACGCTGCACCGGCCGGCCAACCTGGAAGACCTGTTCCTGAAGCTCACCGGCCGGCAGATCCGCGAAGACGGCTGAACCGGCCGCCTGGTAAAAAAGCCGGGCCGCGCGGCTTTCGAAAAAAATATTTCGCGCGGCGTGCATCCAAACGGCGTTCCCGTGGGTAGTACCTGCAGCAGCGGAGATTGCTGCTGCTTTTTTCAACCCAACCGAAGACAAGGGAAACGCCATGACCATCCAGCCAACGCTCTCTCGCCTCATCCCCCTGACCGGCGCCATCGCCGCCGCGGCCCTGCTCGCGGCCTGCGGCTCCATGTCGGCATCGGGCCCGAAGTTCTCGCAGGACAGCCTGCCCGAGTCGATCAAGGTGCCGGCCGGCAACAAGGTGGCCTGGGAAACCGTGGGCGTGGGCGACATCACCTACGAATGCCGCGACAAGGCCAACATGCCCGGCCAGACCGAATGGGTGTTCGTGGGACCGAAGGCCGTGCTGAACGACCGCAGCGGCAAGCAGGTGGGCACGTATTACGGCCCGCCCGCCACCTGGGAGGCGCAGGACGGCTCCAAGGTCACCGCCACGCAGCTGGCCGTGGCGCCTGCCGGCACCGGCAACCTGCCCTACCAGCTCGTGAAGGCCAACCCGGCCATGGGCTCGGGCGCGCTGACGGGCGTGACCTTCATCCAGCGCGTGGCGCTCAAGGGCGGCGTGGCCCCGGCCGCGGCCTGCACCGCCACCAACAAGGGCGACCGCCAGACCGTGAAGTACCAGGCCGACTACATCTTCTGGAAGGCCGCCTGACGGCCCGGGCGGGTCTTTCAGGGTCGAAAGCCTTTGGAGCACGGTCATGTCGGCTACCATGCGGCCCACGTTCCGGGCGGCCGATCGACGCCAGCGCCCGGCCTTCGACCGCTGGAGCCACCGCCCCTTGCCTTCCACGCCTGCCGCTGACGACGACTTCGACTACGAAGCCACCCTGGCCCGCTGCGCGGCGGGCGACCGGCAGGCCATGCGCCGCCTGTACGAGCACGAGGGGCCGCGCCTGCTGGGCGTGGCCTGGCGCATCGTGCGGCAGCGGGCGTTGGCCGAGGACATCGTGCACGACGCCTGCGTGAACATCTGGACGCGCGCCGGCAGCTTCGATGCCAGCCGGGGCAGCGCCCGCGGCTGGATCTACAGCGTGGTGCGCAACCTGGCCCTGAACGCCGTGCGCGATGCGGGCCGCCACCTCGACGTGGACGACGACACCGTGCAGGCCCTGGAGGCCGAGCAGTCGGTGCAGGCCCACCGCGAGATCGCGGAAGCCTTCGAACTCAACGCCAGCCTGGGCCGCCTGCAGCACTGCCTGGAGGGCCTGGACCCGGCGCGGCGCAACTGCGTGCTGCACGCCTATGTGGATGGCTGCTCGCACGGCGAGATCGCCGAACGCCTGGGCGCGCCGCTGGGCACCGTGAAGGCGTGGATACGGCGCAGCCTGACCTCGCTGCGGGAGTGCATGGCATGACCGCGCCGATCCCCCATCCCGCCGTGCCCGAAGACCTGAACCTGCTGGCCGGCGAGTACGTGCTGGGCACCTTGTCCGCCGCCGCCCGCGCCCGCGTGGCGCAGCGCCTGGCATCGGACCCGGCCCTGCAGCGCGTCGTGGCCGACTGGGAAGCGCGGCTGCTGCCGCTGACCGGGCTGGCCGAGCCGATCGCACCGCCGGCCCAGCTGTGGACGCGCATCGATGCCTCGCTGCAGGCCGCCGACGGCGCACAGGCCAGCGCGCCGGCCGCCCATTCACATTCACATTCACATTCACATTCACATTCACATTCCCATTCACCGGCCGCGTCGCCAGCGCCCCGGCCGGCGCCGGCCCGGCCTTCCCGAAACTGGTGGAACCACCTGGGCCTGTGGCGCGGGCTGGCGGGCTCGGGCTTTGCCATGGCGGCCGTTCTGGCCGCGGTGCTGGTCACCCGCGTGGCGCCGCAGGCCACGCCCCCGCAGTTCATGGTGGTGCTGGTGGCACCGCAGGACAAGGCGCCCGGCTGGGTCGTGCAGGCAAATTCGCCCAGCGCGCTCCAGCTCATTCCGCTGGGCGTGGCCGAAGTGCCCGCGGGCCGCGCGCTGGAGTTCTGGACCAAGGCCGACAGCTGGAGTGGCCCGGTCTCGCTGGGACTGGTCCAGCCCGGCCAGTCATTGCAGCTGGCACTGGAAAAGCTGCCGCCGCTGCAGCCCAACCAGTTGTTCGAGTTGACGCTGGAGCCCCCGAGCGGCTCGCCCATCGGCAAGCCCACCGGCCCGATCCAGTACATCGGCCGGGCGGTGAAGGTGCTGTGAGCCCGGCCGCGGCCCGTCGCTCGGCCGCCGCACAATAGCGCCATGTCCACCGCCCCCCACCCCAGCCCCGCCACGCCGGCCCGACCGGCCACCCCCTCGATCTGGCGCGCGCCCGAGCTGTCCGCCCGCTGGTGGCCCGTCTTCCTGCGCAACCTGCTGGTGTGGCGCAAGCTGGCCATCCCCAGCCTGGTGGGCAACATCGCCGAGCCGCTGATGTGGCTGGTCGCCTTCGGGTACGGCATGGGCGCGCTGGTGGGCCAGGTGAACGTGGGGGGCACGCAGGTGCCCTACATCCTGTTCCTGGCGAGCGGCTCCATCTGCATGAGCGCCATGAACGCGGCCAGCTTCGAGGCGCTGTACTCGGCCTTCTCGCGCATGCACGTGCAAAAGACCTGGGACGGGATCATGAACGCGCCGGTCAGCCTGGACAACGTGGTGCTGGCCGAGATGCTGTGGGCCGCCTTCAAGGCCGTGTTCACCGTCACCGCCATCCTGGGCGTGATGCTGGCGCTGAAGATCAGCCACAGCCCCAAGCTGCTCGTGGCCTGGCCCGTGCTGCTGTTCGTGGGGGTGATGTTCTCCAGCATCGCGCTGATCTTCAACGCGCTGGCCAAGGGCTACGACTTCTTCACCTATTACTTCACCCTGGTGCTCACGCCGATGATGTTCCTGTCGGGCGTGTTCTTCCCGCGCGAGCAGCTGCCCGCCGTGGTGCGCCATGTGTCCGACTGGCTGCCGCTGGCCAACGCGGTGGAACTGGTGCGCCCGCTGTTCATGGACCAGTGGCCCGCGCACCCGCTGCGCCACGGCCTGGTGCTGGTGGTCACCACGGTGGTGGCGTTCTGGACGGCGCTGGCGCTCACGCGCAAGCGGTTCCAGGCCTGATGGAACACGCCTTGAGGCCCCACCAGCAGCGTAGCTGCGCGATCCGCCTCAGGCCGCTGCGCGCAGCAGGTCCACTGCCTTTTCCGCGACCATGATGGTCGGCGCGTTGGTGTTGCCGCTCACGATGCGCGGCATGACCGACGCATCGACCACGCGCAGGCCGTCCAGGCCGTGCACGCGCAGGTCCGCGCCCACCACGTCCATCGCGCCGGGCCCCATGCGGCAGCTGCCCACCGGGTGGTACACCGTGTCGGCATGCTGGCGGATGAACTGCCCGATGGCCTCATCGGTCTGCGCCGCGGCCGAGGCCGGCATATCGCGCGCGCCATGGGCGGCCAGCGCCGGCTGCGCCAGCCACTCGCGCATGCGGCGCACGCCGCGCACCATGCGCTGCAGATCGTCCGGATCGGCGAAGAAGGCCGGGTCCACCAGCGGCAGGGCATGCGGATCGGGACCGGCCAGCGTCACCCGGCCGCGGCTCAGGGGCTGCAGCAGGCACACGTGGCATGAGTAGCCGTGGCCCAGCAGCGTGCGGCGGCCGTGGTCGACGAGCTTGCCGATCACGAAGTGCAGCTGCAGGTCGGGCGCGGCCTCCTCGGGGCGGCTCCGGATGAAGCCGCCGGCTTCGGCGAAATTGGTCACCAGCATGCCGCGCCGGTGCGCCCGCCATTCGCGCACCCCGCGCAGCATCTGCCACGCGGCGGTGGGCGAGAGGCCGAACAGGTCCGTCAGGCGCGGCGCGTCCATCACCTGCACCACGTCGGGATGATCGTGCAGATGCTCGCCCACGCCGGGCAGGTCGTGCACCACGGCAATGCCATGGCGCTGCAGCGCCGCGCCCGGCCCCACGCCCGACAGCATCAGCAACTGCGGCGACAGCAGCGCGCCCGCGCTCAGCAGCACCTCGCGCGCAGCGCGCACCGTGTGCGACTGCCCGCCCTGGCGGTACTCCACGCCCACGGCGCGCCGGCCCTCGAACAGGATGCGCGTGGCGCGCGCGTGCGTCACCACCTGCAGGTTGGGCCGGCCGCGGTGCGGGGCGAGGTAGGCCTTGGCGGCGCTGAAGCGCTCGCCCGCGCGGTGGGTGACCTGGTACCAGCCCACGCCCTCCTGCGTGGCGCCATTGAAGTCGGGATTGCGGGCATGGCCGGCCTGCACGCCGGCCTCGATGAAATCGCGCGCGATGCGGTGGGGCGCCGGCAGGTCCATCACGTTCAGCGGGCCGCCCGTGCCGTGAAAGGCGTCGGCGCCGCGCTCGTTGTGCTCGGCGCGGCGAAAGTACGGCAGCACTTCGCTCCAGGCCCAGCCCGGGTTGCCCTCGGCGGCCCAGTGGTCATAGTCGGCCGGCTGGCCGCGCAGGTAGATCATGGCGTTGAGCGAGCTGGAGCCGCCCAGCACCTTGCCGCGTGGCTGGTAGCCACGGCGCCCGTTCAGGCCGGGCTGTGGCGTGGTGTGCTGCCCCCAGCCGAAGGCGCCGGTGCGCGCCATCAGGGCGATGCCGGCCGGGCAGTGGATGAGGGCGCTGGTGTCGGGCGGTCCAGCCTCCAGCAGGCACACGCGCACGGCGGGGTCTTCGGTCAGGCGCCCCGCCAGCACGCAGCCGGCCGAACCACCGCCGATCACGATGTAGTCGAACATGTCCGTTGTCTCCTCTGTGCCAGCGGCCGCGGCCGCTGGGGCGGCGCACCGGCCGCGCCGCCCGCGATTGCCGATACGATCACGCCGATCCGCGCAACCCCTGTTTTTTTGATTTGGCTATTTGGCCGGAAAGACTCTATATGACGATCACGACCGTCGGCATCATCGGCGCAGGCACCATGGGCAACGGCATCGCGCAGGCCTGCGCCGTGTCGGGCATCCACGCGGTGATGGTGGACATCTCGGAGGCCGCCGTGCAAAAGGGCCTGGCCACCGTGGCCGGCAGCCTGGACCGGCTCATCAAGAAGGAAAAGATCACCGTCGCCGACAAGGACGCGGCCCTCTCGCGCATCCGCACCTCGACGAACTACGACGACCTCAAGGCCGCGCAGATCGTGATCGAGGCGGCCACCGAGAACCACGAGCTCAAGGTGAAGATCCTGAAGCAGGTGGACGCCATCGTGGCGCCGGAGGTCATCATCGCCTCCAACACCTCGTCGATCTCCATCACGCAACTGGCGGCCGCCACGTCGCGGCCCGACCGCTTCATCGGCATGCATTTCTTCAACCCGGTGCCGATGATGGCGCTGGTGGAGATCATCCGCGGCCTGCAGACCAGCGATGCCACGCACGACACGGTGAAGGCCCTGTCCGAGTCGCTGGGCAAGAGCCCCATCACCGTGAAGAACGCGCCCGGCTTCGTGGTCAACCGCATCCTGGTGCCGATGATCAACGAGGCGTTCTTCGTGCTGGCCGAGGGCCTGGCCACGCCCGAGGACATCGACGCGGGCATGAAGCTCGGCTGCAACCAGCCCATCGGCCCGCTGGCGCTGGCGGACATGATCGGCCTGGACGTGTGCCTGGCGGTGATGAACGTGTACCTGACCGAGTTCGGCGACAGCAAATACCGCCCCTGCCCGCTGCTCAAGGAAATGGTGGCCGCCGGCCGCCTGGGCCGCAAGACCGGGCATGGCGTGTACGCTTACTGACCTTACCCGGGGCATGGGCAGCCCCGGCCTCCTCCATCGGGTCAGGGCCTTTTGCTATATTTTTAATAGCACAACACCCTAGAACTTATTGCGCCGGAGGCCGCTTTGATGCACACCCTCGGCGGCAGGACGCACGCGCCAAAGGACCCTCCACCGCCCCGCACTACACCCATTCGGCGCTGCCGCCTGCACGCCGCACGTCAAACCCCCAGCGCCGATGGGGTGATGCCCAATTCAATTGCGAGCAATTTAATTGGGCATCACAATCCAGCCCATGCCCCGCCCCGGCGCCATCGCCCACCCGGTCTCCACGCCCAGCCCCGCTCTGCTGCAGCTGGACAACCAGGTCTGCTTTGCGCTCTATTCCGCGTCGCTGGCGATGACCAAGCTCTACAAGCCGCTGCTGGAATCCATCGGCCTCACCTACCCGCAGTACCTGGTGATGCTGTCGCTGTGGGAGCGCGACGGCATCACCGTCTCCGAACTGGGCGAGCGCCTGTTCCTCGACTCCGGCACGCTCACCCCGCTGCTCAAGCGCCTGGAGGCCTCGGGCCTGGTGACGCGGCTGCGCGATGCGCAGGACGAGCGCCGTGTGCGCACCACGCTCACCCCCGCCGGCCGGGCCCTGCGCGACCGCGCCGAAGCCATTCCTGCCTGCGTGCTGGAAAGCAGCCAGTGCACCCTGCCCGAACTCACCGCGCTGACCCGGCAGCTGCAGCAGCTGCGCCGCCGGATCGGCTCCGGCTAGCGGCCCCGTCCTCACCGCTTTTTCGTTCTCGCTTTCGTTGTCTTTTTTGTCCCTCAACCGCCCGCACCGCGGGCATTCACTGCAAAGGAATCACCATGCCATCGCTCGACCAAGTCCTCTACACCGCCCGCGCCCACACCACCGGCGGCCGCGACGGCGCCTCGCGCACCGATGACGGACGCCTGGACGTGACGCTCTCCGCCCCCGGCACCAGCGGCACGGGCACGAACCCCGAGCAGCTCTTCGCCGCCGGCTATTCCGCCTGCTTCATCGGCGCCTTGAAGGCCGTGGGCGGCCAACTGAAGATCGCCGTGCCGCAGGACGTGTCCGTGGACGCCGAAGTCGATCTGGGCAAGATCCCCAACGCCTACGGCATCGCCGCCCGCCTGAAGGTCAGCCTGCCCGGCCTGGACCGCGCCCAGGCGCAGCAACTGGTGGACGCCGCCCACCAGGTCTGCCCCTACTCCAACGCCACGCGCGGCAACATCGACGTGACGATCACGCTGGCCTGATCGGCATTGGCCTGAAAAAAGCCCCCCGGCCGCGATCCGACGCGGCCGGGGGGCTTTTTGCGTGGGGCCCGGTACGCCTCCCTGGCCTGATTCGCCGTGATGCCGGGGTTTCATTTGCCTCGGGTGCTACCAAAACTGTAGCAACCCATTCCATCGAAGCGGGCGCCAGCGGGGCGCCGCAGCGACACCCGGCAGCGATGCACGCCGCGACACCCGCGCGATGGCACCTTTTTTGCGCTTCCCGCGCACTCACCCCCGCCAATGGCACCATTCGGAGCCATCATCGCAGGCGGCCCCGCCCCCGCGGGCCGATGCCTTTTCGCACCCTTGACCCCAGCCTCGCGCACCCGCCGCGTCCGCCATGAAGATCGCCCTGCTCGCCGACATCCACGCCAATCGCCATGCCCTCGATGCCTGCCTGGCGCATGCCCGCGCCCAGGGCGCCGAGCAGTTCGCGCTGCTGGGCGACCTGGTGGGCTACGGCGGCGACCCCGTGGCCGTGGTCGAGCAGGCGATGGCCTTGGCGGCCGAGGGCGCGCCCTGCGTGCTGGGCAACCACGACGTCGCGGCGCTGGACCCGCCCGCAACGCCCACCCAGATGGGCGACCAGAGCGCGCAGTGGACGCATGCGCAGCTGTCGCCCCGGCACCGCGCCTTTCTGGCCACCTTGCCGCTCACGCGCCGCCTGGGTGCGAACACGCTGCTGGTGCACGCCAGCGCCGACCAGCCCAGCCACTGGCACTACGTGCAGGACGCGGGCGCGGCCGAGCGCAGCATGGCCGCGGCCAGCCAGCTCGACCCCGCCATCCGCTACGTGTTCTGCGGCCACGTGCACGAGCAGGCGCTGTATTTCCTCACGCCCACTGCCAAGCTGATGCGCTTTGCGCCGCAGCCCGGCGTGCCCGTGCCGGTGCCGCCGCACCGCCAGTGGCTGGGCGTCGCGGGCTCCGTGGGCCAGCCGCGCGACCGCGACGTGCGCGCCATGTATGCGCTGTTCGACGACCACGCCGCGACGGTCACCTTCCACCGCGTGCCCTACGACCATGCCGCGGCCGCGGCCGCCGTGCGCGCCGCCGGCCTGCCTGCGTTCTTCGCCGACCGGCTGGAGTTGGGGCGTTGAGCGCGGCCATCGCGCGGCCCGCCCGGAGCCCCGCATGAAGCTGCTCGCGCCCGGCACCGAAGTGGACGGCTTCGTCGTGCACGAATGCCTGCACGCGGGCGGCATGGCGCACGTGTACCGCGTGGGCTATGCGGGCGCCGCGCGCGACGCGGGCTTTCCGCTGGCGATGAAGATCCCGCGCATGACGGCGGGCGATGGCGCCGAGACCATCGTCGGCTTCGAGGTGGAGCTGCAGATCCTGCCCACGCTGAGCGGCAGCCACGTGCCGCGCTTCGTCGCCGCGGGCGACCTGGCGCGGCTGCCCTACCTGGTGATGGAATACATCGAAGGCCACACGCTGCAGCACTGGCTGGACCTGCCGCAGCCGCCGGACGCCACCACCGTGGCCCGACTGGGCGCGGCCATGGCGCACGCCGCGCACAGCCTGCACCAGCAGAACGTGTGCCACCTCGACCTCAAGCCCGCCAACGTGCTGCTGCGCGCGGACGGCAGCGCGGTGCTGCTGGATTTCGGCCTCTCGTGCCACGCGCACTACCCCGACCTGCTGGCCGAGGAGATGCGCGAGGCCGTGGGCTCGCCCGCCTGGATCGCGCCGGAGCAGGTGGTGGGCGTGCGCGGCGACCTGCGCAGCGACCTCTTCGCCATTGGCGTGATGCTGTACGAACTGGCCACGGGCGAGCTGCCCTTCGGCGCGCCCACCACGCGCGGCGGCCTGCGCCAGCGGCTGTGGATGACGCCCGCGCCGCCCCGGCGCCACCAGCCGCAGGTGCCCGAGTGGCTGCAGGAGATCATCCTGCGCTGCCTGGAGCCCGAGGCGGCGCAGCGCTATCCGTCGGCCGCGCACCTGGCCTTCGACCTGACGCACCCAGAGCAGGTGCCGGTCACCGAACGCGGCCGGCGCCTGCGCGGGCCGGGCGTGCGGGCGCACCTGCGCCGCTGGCTCAAGGCGGCGGGCATGCACTACCAGCCCAGCCCGCTGCCGGCGCGCCAGATCGAGGCGGCGCCCATCCTCATGGTGGCCGTGCCGGGCGAGGACGCGAGCGATGCCACGCTGTACTCGCTGCGCCAGGCGGCGGCGCGCTCGCTGGGCATCCGCCCCGGGGCGCGGCTGGCCTGCGTGACCGTGATCTCGCCCTCGGCCAGCAGCGCATCGGACAGCGAGCGCAGCGAAACCACGCTGCACCGCCGCCACCTGGTGCGCCTGCGCCAGTGGTCCGCCGGGCTCGACCTGGCCGGCCACAGCGCCAGCCACCAGGTGATCGAGGCGAGCGATGTGGCCCAGGCCCTGGTGCGCTACGCCCAGGGCAACCGCGTGGGCGTGATGATCCTGGGCGCGGCCACGCACGGCGTGCCGCTGCAGCGCTTCATCGACACCATTCCGATCCGCGTGGCCCGTGATGCGCCATGCACCGTCATCCTGGTCAAGCAGCAGTTGCCCTTCACCGAACTGGCCGGGGGCGACAATGCTCCCCATGGATAACCTGCCCGGCACCGAGCCCACCCCTTCTTCCTCGCATCCCTACGCGCCCCTCACCCCCGACCTCGTGCTGGACGCGCTCGCCAGCGTGGACCTGTACGGTGACGGCCGCCTCATGGCCCTGGGCTCGTACGAAAACCGCGTGTACCAGGTGTCGCTGGAGGACGGCAGCCGCGTCGTCGCCAAGTTCTACCGGCCGGGCCGCTGGAGCGATGCGCAGATTTTGGAAGAGCACGCGTTCGCCGCCGAACTCGCCCAGGCCGAGGTGCCCATGGTTGCCCCGCTGGTGCTGCAGGGCCGCACGCTGCACCAGCACGCGGGTTTCGCGTTCTCGGTCAGCCCCTGGCGCGGCGGGCGTACGCCCGAACTGGACGACTTCGAGGTGCTGGAGTGGATCGGCCGCTTCCTCGCCCGCATCCACACCGTGGGCGAGGCCCGGCCCTTCGCGCTGCGCCCGGCGCTGGACGCGGCCACCTTCGCGCAGGAGCCGCACGACTGGCTGCTGGCCCAGGAGATCATCCCGCTGGACCAGCAGTCGGCCTGGCGCAGCGCCTGCGAAGATGCTATTAAATTAATAGCAAAAAGTGCATGGAATACCCCGGCAGGCGGCACGTTTGCCTTGAAGGATGCGCGCCCGCTGCGCCTGCACGGCGACTGCCACCCCGGCAACGTGCTGTGGACGCCCACCGACCGGCCCGGCGGCGGTCCGCACTTCGTGGACCTGGACGATGCGCGCACCGGCCCGGCCGTGCAGGACCTGTGGATGCTGCTGTCCGGCGACCGCCGCCAGCGCACCGTGCAGCTGTCCGCGCTGCTGGACGGCTACGAGCAGTTCCGCCCCTTCGACCGGCGCGAACTGGCCCTGATCGAGCCGCTGCGCACGCTGCGGCTGATCCACTACAGCGCCTGGCTGGCGCGCCGCTGGAACGACCCGATCTTTCCGATCAACTTCCCCTGGTTTGGCAGCAGCGACTACTGGCGCGGGCAGGTCGACATGCTGCGCGAGCAGATGGAGGCGATGCAGGAAGCGCCGCTGTCGGCATAAGAGCGGCGAGCACAAGATGCTCGATGGCCTTAGCGGCCCTGCGAAAGGCGCATGGACGGATGATCCTCTGCCAAGCCCGCGCGGTTCTGCAGGTCGTCGATGGCATCCTCGTGTCTCTGGATGACGGGCTCCACTTGCCTTCCCAATCGTTCGGACTGTGCGGTCAACAATCGCACGGCACCCACCGGGTCATCGCCCAGGTCGATGCGTTGAGAGTTCTGGCGATTCAGCGTTTGCTGCAGCGCCGTCAAATGTCCCGCCGCTGACTGCACCCGCGTGCGCAAGGATTCGAGTTCCCTGCGTACGGGCGAACCAAGCAACTCATTGGTGTCGGGGCCCAGCAGTCCATTGATTCTCCGTTCGCGGGACCGCAGCCCGGACAGCGCCGCATCGACGCCGAACGCAGCCGATGCCGATTGTTCGGCCTGCACACCGGCATTGGTACTTGCCGTGCCTTGATCCTGACGGCGGCGAACGGAAGCGTTCCCGCTGGAGCCGCCGATGCAATTGCCCATGAAGCTGTCCTCCAGTTTTTGAACGGCCCATATTCCCTGAAAGCGCTGGGCAACGGCGAGGCAAGGCGAAGACCGGAGCATTCAAACGAAACCGCGGCTGCCAATGCGGCCATGTCTGCGCGCGACACAAGGGACCCCGGCGCACTCGAAGCGCCACCGATGCGTCGATGCCACGAATACATACCGCGGATTTTCGATGAATGTTAACAATTGTCACATTCCGACCGATAGCGAAATTAAACGGTAGTTTCGGCACCTCGCCGCGCCCTACCGGCGATCCGTATTCCATTGCCTTTGCCGTTTCCTGGTGTCCCATGCGTATCGCTGCCCTTGACGACGACCCGATCCTGATGGAGCTGATCCAGGCCTCTGTCGAACATGCCGGGCACCTGTTCCACCCCTTCACCGATGGCACCAGCCTGCTCAGGGCGCTGCGGACCGAGACCTTCGATCTGCTGATCGTGGACTGGCACCTGCCCGACATGAGCGGCATGGAAGTGGTGCGCACCCTGCGCGCCGGCCTGGCGCCGCAGATGCCCATCCTGTTCGTGACGCGCCGCAATGCCGAACAGGACGTGGTCGAGGCGCTCAACTGTGGCGCCGACGACTTCATGACCAAGCCCATCCGCATGGGCGAACTCATGGCCCGCACCGCGGCGCTGCTGCGCCGGGCGTACCCGTCCACCGTGGCGCGCACGCTCGATTTCGGCCGCTACCGCTTCGAGCCCAAGACGCGCACGCTGTGGATGGACGGCACGGCCGTGGACCTGAAGAACAAGGAATACGACCTGGCGCTGTTCATGTTCCAGAACGCGGGCCGCCTGCTGTCGCGCGAGCACATGCGCCAGAGCGTCTGGAGCGAGGTGCAGGACGTGCCCTCGCGCTCGCTGGACACGCACGTCTCGCGGCTGCGCAACAAGCTGGCCCTGTCGCCGGAGAACGGCTACGTCGTCAACGCGGTGTATGGCATGGGCTACCGCCTGGACGTGGTCGACGCCACACAATCCGCCTGACCCTGCGCGCCAGCGCCGGCGTCACGCGCCGACGACTCTCTCAGCCCCCTGATCCGCCATCCATCAAAAAAAAGGGCGGTCCCGCATTCGGGACCGCCCTTTTTCCCTGGGGGTGAGCCCCCCGTGGCAGGTCAGCGCCGGCGCGGGCCGGGGGACTGGCGCAACGCCAGTCCACCCAGCAGGCACGACAGCAGGATCAATGCCCACTGCGACAGCGTCGGCACGCTGGTGATCGCATCGGGCGGCGGCTGCACGGTCGTGGTCTTGCTCGACGTGTTGTTGGTGGGGTCGGTGTCGCCCGGCGCGTCCAGCGTCGCCGTGTTCACCAGCGGTCCGTTGCCGGTGTAGGGCTGCGCCAGGCGCGTCTTGACGCGCAGGGTGCGGCTCGCGCCCGCCAGCAGTTCGCCCACCTAGCAGGTCACCGAGGTACCCGCAGCCACGCAGTCGGACGAGGAGACGAACGTCAGCCCCGCGGGCAGCGGGTCCATCACCTGGGCGCCGTTGCTGGTCAGGTTGCCGTTGTTGCGCACGGTGAAGGTGTAATCCACGTCCGCGCCCGGGGCGATCGGGCCATCGGGGCCGGCCTTGAGGATCGACAGGTCGGTGGCGATCGGGTCGCGCTTGGTGGAGGTCTGGTCATACGTGGTGTTGTTGACCTGCGTGTTTTGTCCGCCCTGCAGGAACTCGGTTTCGCTCACCGACACCACGGCCCTGTGGAAGATCGTGCCCGACGCGGCCCCGGCCGGCAGGCTCGTCGCCTTCATCTTGAACGTGATGGTGGCCACCTCGTCCTTGGCCAGGCCCGGGAAGGTGCACGACACGCCGCCCGAGGTCGCGCCGATGGCCGGCACGGTGCAGACGCCGCCCTTGTCCACCGTGAGGCCGCCCGTGAAGCCGAATGTGGCCGAAGAGGCGCCGTTCGTGGGGTGGGTCACCGGGAACGTGTCCGTCATCACCACGTTCGTACCGAACGACGGGCCCGAGTTCTTCACGGTGATGGTGTAGGTCGTCTCGGCGCCCAGGGCGATGGCGTCGGCGCTGTGCGCCATCGACACCAGGATGTCCAGCTCGGGCTGGGTCAGCGTGATCTCGGCCGCGGCCTGGTTGTTGGTCAGCACGGGCTCGTCCGTCGCGGTGCCGATCTCGACCGTGTTGGAGAGCTTCACGCCCGGGGCCCAGGCGCCCGCCGCACGCAGGCGGTAGGTCACCTCGTACTGGCCGCCATTGGCGAGGAACACGCTGTTGCCCGTGGTGCCCCAGCGGCAGTTCAGCGTGCCGCCGTTGCCGGGGGGCACCGCATCGCACACGCCGCCGTTGGAGGCGACGGGCGTGCCGATCAGCACCCCGTTGGCGGGCAGCACGTCCCTCAGCCACACGTTTTCGGCCGACGACGGGCCATTGTTCCTGGCGCGCACCACGTACGTGATGGGTTCGCCCGAGATCGCGGTCGGCGTGGGCGAGACGGTCTTGGAGGCCACCAGGTCCACCCGGGCCGTGACCTGGCTCGTCACCGATGCGGTGTTGTTGCCCAGGACCGGGTCCACCACTTCGGGCGAATAGGCCGTGGCGGTGTTGGTGCGGGTCGCGGTGGTGGCCACCGTGGGCCGGATTGCCACGGTCACCGTCGCGCTGGCGCCGCTGTTGAGCGTGCCGAGCGAGCACAGCAGCGTGGCGGTGTTGACGTTGGACGCGCCCGAGGGCGTGCAGGTGCCGGCGGTGGTGTTCACCGACACCAGGCCCGGGGCCGATGCGCTGGTCACCAGGCTGGGCAGCACGTCGCGCAGGCTCACGTTGGTGGCGGCGCTGGTGCCGTTGTTGGTCACCACCATCGTGTAAGTCAGCACGTCGCCGGCAGGCACCGTGGGCTTGTCCACGGATTTGACGATGCTCAGGTCCGCCTGCACCTCGTTGCCGGGGGTCTGGTCGGATGCGCCGACGCCCACGCCCTGGCAGTTGATGCCGTGCGCGGGGTCGGTGTACCACGGGTCCTCGCGGGTGCCGCCCGTCTCGGGGCTGAACTTCACGCAGGCGTTGTTGGTGGCCGAGCCCGCGGTCGTGCGCACTGCGTTGACCACGATGTCGGGGGCATTCGCATTCACGGCCAGTCCGGCCGTGCGCTCGCAGGTGAAGGTGCCCGGGCCCACCAGCGGCAGTGCCGAGCAGGTCCAGCCCGCGCCCGAGGCCGCGTTGAGGCCCGTCAGGGTCACGCCGGCGGGCACCGAGTCGGAGACGACGATGCTCGGGGCGGCCGGCACGGTGGCGGCGGCCGGCGCGATGGCGAGCGGTCCGCGGTTGCGCGCCGTCAGGCGGTACTGGTAGGTCTGGCCGATGGCCACGGCCACGCCCTGGCCGTTCACGTAGTTGGACGCGGTCTTCGTGATCTGCAGGTCAGCCACGTTGGTCGCCGTGATGAAGACGCTGGCCGGCGAGTTGTTGGTCGTGTCGGGATCGGTGCGGGTCGGCACGTTGATCGTGACGGTGTTGGGCAGCGTGCCCGTCTGCTGCACCAAGGCCACCACCGTGATCGTCGGCAGGTTGCTGAAGTTGGCGCCCGCATAGCCGCCGGGCAGGTCGCAGGTGATCACCTGGCCCGCCGCGCTGCAGGTCCAGCCCGTGCCCGTGGCGGACACGAACGACAGGCCCGCACCCAGCGTGTCGACCACCTGCACGGGCACGCCGGTGAGCAAGGTGCCGCCGTTCAGCCGGGGCGTGACCGTGTAGGTCACCTGGTCGTTGAGCCCATAGGTCGTGGCACCGTTCACGGCCTTGGTGACGGAGACGTCCGAGGCCGTGCCGGCCACGTTGACTTCGGCCGTGCCGGTGTTGTTGGCGGTCTGCCCGTCGGGCATTTCCGTGGACGCATCCTTGTAGCCCTTGACCGAGAACGACGTCGTGATGGAGCCGGTCACATTGGGAGCGGCGTCCACCTCCAGCGACGGCACCGTGCCGCCATTGGCCAGCGCACCGGCGTGGGAGCAGGTGACCACCGTGGCGGGCGTCGGCGCGCCGGGGGACACGAGCGGCGAGGCATTCGAGGCCGTGGGCGTGCAGGTCCATCCGTTGCTGCCGCCCACGCGGGTGAACGAGGCGCCCGTGGGCACGCTGAACATGACCTCCACGCGCCCTGCGGCGGGAATGCCGATGGGTCCCTGGTTGCTCACGTCCACCACATAGCGGTAGGGCTGGCCGGGTGAGAGCGGGTTGCCGGGAGGCGCCGTGGGGTTGGTGGTGACGGCCAGGGCCAGGTCGGCGGCCTCGGTCGTGGTGATGCGGCGGTCCAGCGCGTCGTTGCTGGGGTCCGAATCGGTCTCGTTGCGCGTCACGCGGGCGTTGTTGATCCAGTTGGTCGAGACCGTCGGAAGCACCACCTCGAAATCCACCACCTTGGTGGAATTGACCGCCATCGAGCCCAGGTCGCACTGCACCGTCTGGTTGGCGACCGTGATGGCCGTGCCAGGGGTGATGGCCGGCGTGCAGGCCATGCCCGCCGGGGTCGTCGTGACCGACTGGAACACCGCGCCCACGGGCAGCTTGTCGGTAAGGACCACGCCGGTGGCCGCGCTGCCGGTGTTGTGCCGCACCGTCACCACGTAATGGAAGGTGCCGCCCGCCGGGCCCGAGGCCGATGCGGGCACCGCGTCCTGGTTGACCAGGATGTCGGTGGTCTGGGCCAGCACGGCCCCGGGTGCCAGCAGGCACCCGGCCAGCAGCAGCCCGTATCCCCGCCCGCCCGGCAGGCCTGGGCGGGCGGCAGGTCTGCGCGCGGGCGCAGAAGCGAAAGCAGCAGGCCACAGCAGGCCCGCAGCCCGCCGTGCAAAGGAAAGAACCATACCGATCTCCAGATTGTTGTAGTGAGCAGGTCCGGGCACGCCGCGACGCCGCGGGGGGCCCTGGCGAGGGCCGGGAGGGGGTCGTTGGCAAGGGAGGACCGGCGCGCGGTGCCTTGCCGGCGTGGCCGGGAGTGCCGCGAATCTAGGGGGTGGGCTCTGCGGTTTTCAGAATTCAACAATTGTTGACATTCGGTCTTGCATTTGTGCGTTCGGCACCACATGCAGCGCGCGCCGCAACGTCTGTGGGCATGGGCCTTCGGCCTTCCCGCGCGGCCCATCGCGGACACTTGCCGGCATGCTGCCCGCCTTCCTTGCCGCCCTCCCCTTTGCCGGCGTGCCCACCGTTCGTCCCACCCGCCCCCCACCGCTCCGGTCCGTTTCGTGGTGGCGGCTTCGCCCCCTGCTGTGGCTCGGCTTGGCCTGCGGGGCCGCGCTGGCCGGGCCCGCCCGCAGCGAGCCGGCGGGCGTGGAGGTGTTCCACTGGTGGGTGGCGGGCGGCGAGCGCGCCAGCATGGACGCGATCCGCGACTTCACGCGCCAGCGGGGCCTGGCCTGGAAGGAAGACTTCTCGCCCGGCAGCGGCACCGCGCGCTACACCGACGTGCTGGCGGCCCGCGTGCGCGCGGGGCGGGTGCCCACCGCCGCGCAGATGATCGGCTACGAGATCCACGAATGGGCACGGCGCGGGCTGCTGGACAACCTGAACGACGTCGCCGCGCGCGAGGAATGGGACGAGGTCGTCCCCAACGAGATCCAGCAGCTCTCCAAATGGCAGGGCCAGTGGGTGGCGGCCCCGTTCAACGCGCATTCCACCAATTGGCTCTGGGTCAACCAGTCCCTGGCGCGCCGGCTGGGAGCCGCCGCGCCGCCCGACACCTGGGACGACCTGATCGCCCTGCTGGACCGGGCCCGCGCCGCCGGCATCCAGCCGCTGGCCATCGGCAAGGAAGCGTGGGAACACACGCTGCTGTTCGAATCGGTCGCGGCCGGCACCGGCGGCGCGGCGTTCTACCGGCGCGCCTTTCTCGACCTGGACCCGACCGCGCTCGACGGCCCGGTCACCACCGTGATCTTCGAGCGCATGCGGCAACTGGCCCGGTACCTGGACGCGGGCTTCATGCGCCGCCGCTGGGACCAGGCCACCGACCTCGTCGCCGGCGGGCAGGCCCTCCTGCAGGTGCAGGGGAGCTGGGTGGACGGCGAGTTCAAAGTGCGTGGCATGCTGCCCGACCGCGACTACCAGTGCTGGCGCTTTCCCGACACCCAGGGCATGTACCTTTTCAACAGCGACCAGTTCGTCTTCTTCAAGCAGCCCGCACGCCAGAGCGCGGCGCAGGAGCGCTTCGCCTCCATCCTCATGGACCCGGACCTGCAGGTGGCCGTGAACGTGCGCACCGGCGCGGCGCCCGCGCGCGTGGACGTGCAGCAGGCCCCGTTCAACCGCTGCGGCCAGCGCGCCATCACAGACCTGCGCGGCGCCAACATGCGCCGCACCCTCATGGGCTCCATCGCCATGGGCAATGCCCATCCCTCCGCGGTAAAGGCCGCCGTCTATGACGTGGTCACCCGCCACCTGCAGGGGCGGCTGGACACACCCGGCGCCGTGGCGGCGCTGCGCGCGGCCATCGCCCGCAAGCCCTGACCCCCACCCGCACGCCGCTTTTGCGCCCACCCTTCCACGGAGCGACCATGTCCTTGTCCCGGTATGTCCTGCGGTCCTTCTCCCACCTGCCGCTCACCGCGAAGATCGTCTTTCTCGTGGGCCTGATGGGTGTCATCTCCACGGCATCGATGCTCTACGCCACCAGCAAGATGCGCGGCATCGACCAGCAGTACAACGCGCTGATCGAGCGCGAGGCGCAGAGCGCGCTGCACATCGGCGATGCCGCCCTGTTGCTGAGTGAATCGAGCCGCCTCGTGTATGCCGTGCTGACCGAGCAGGACGAGGCCACCATGCGCGCCGCCCTGACCCGCCTGGCCCAGCTGCAGGCCCAGTTCAACCAGCAGATCGACACCACCGAAGCCCTGGTGCCCGCCAATGCCGCGCAGCTGCAGTCCATCCGCCAGCGCGCCACGGCGGCCTTCGCGCTGGCCGCGCGCATCGTCGACGCCGCATCGCGCTGGCGTGGCGACCGGGCACTGCAGATCATCCACGGCGAGTTCGAGCCCGCCCTGCGCGCGCTGCAGCAGGACATGAACCAGCAGCGCAACGACTCCGTCACGCAGTTCCAGGAATCGTCCGTGCGGCTCGGACAGGTCACGCGCGACACCATCCTGACCACCGCGCTGGCCGTGGGCATCGGCCTGGCCCTGGTGATCGCGCTGTCGTCCTGGGTGGCCGTCTTCCAGATCTCCCGCCCCATCCTGCGGCTCACGCGGCACATGGAACGGCTCACCGACCGCGAATACGACGACACCGTCACCGGCACCGAGCGGCGCGACGAAGTGGGCACCATGGCCAAGGCGCTGCAGGTGTTCAAGGAAAGCATGCAGCGCGCCGACCGCCTGGCGATCGAGGTGGCCGCGAGCGCCGAGGCGCGCCGCCTGTCCGAGCAGCTCGTGGACCTGACCGGCGCCATCCCGGGCGCCGTGTTCCAGATGCACGTGCGCCCCGATGGCTGGCAGCGCTTTCTCTTCGTGAGCGACAAGGCCGCCGAACTGCAGGGCCGCCCCGCGCACGAACTGCTGCGCCTGGAAGGCCCCGTCGAGCAGACCTACGGCCTGCCGCCATCCGGGCAGGACGCGCTGCGCGAGCGCTTCGAGCACAGCCTGCGCACCTTGCAGCCGCTGGACTTCGACGTCGAGGTGGCGCACGGCGACCGCACGCGGTGGCTCAAGACCCTGGCCACCGCGCGGCGCCTGCCCGATGGCGCCGTGCTGTTCAACGGCGTGTGGCTGGACGTCACCGAGCAGAAGAACCAGGCCCGCGCGCTGGCCCAGGCCGCCGAAGAGAAGGCCACCTTCCTGGCCGTGATGAGCCACGAGATCCGCACCCCGCTGAATGCCATCCTGGGCCTGGCCCAGCTCGCGCTCAAGGACGAAGCCCTGGCGCCGCCGCAGCGCGAGCGCATGGACCAGATGTACCGCGCCGGCCGCCGGCTGCTGGGCATCGTCAACGACACGCTCGACTTCTCCAAGATCGACGGCGGCCACCTCGTGCTGGAAACCGTGCCGTTCGAGCTGCCCACCCTGCTCGCCGACCTGTCGGAACTGTTCGACGACAAGGCCAAGGCCAAGGGCCTGCGCTTTCACGTGGCAGTGGCCGAGGGCGTGCCACCCTACCTGCTGGGCGATCCGCACCGCATCGGGCAGGTGCTGGTCAACTTCGTGAACAACGCCATCAAGTTCACCGAAGCGGGCGAAGTCGCCGTGACCGTCTCGGTGCACGCCCCCACGCCGGCCGACGACGGTCCGCATGCCGACGGAGCAGGCGCGCAAGACGACCTGGTGCTGCACTGCGCCGTGCGCGACACCGGCATCGGCCTCACCGCCGAGCAGCAATCCCACCTCTTCCAGGCCTTCCACCAGGCCGACGCCACCATCACCCGCCGCTTCGGCGGCACGGGCCTGGGCCTGGCCATCTCGCGGCAACTGGCCCTGCTGATGGGGGGCGATGCCGGTGTGCACAGCGCGCCCGGCGCGGGCAGCACCTTCTGGTTCACTGCCCGCGTGCAGCGCAGCGCCCGCCCGGCCCTGCCCGCCCCGGGCGAGCGCGGTGCCCGCGCCCCGAGCGCCCCCGCGGCGCTGGCCGGCCTGCGCGTGCTGCTGGTGGACGACAACGAACTCAACCGCCTGGTGGCCGCAGGCCTGCTGGAATCCGGCGGCCTGCACGTGGACACCGCCAGCGACGGCGCCGAAGCCCTGCGCCGCCTCGACGAAGCGCCCGACGTCACCCATTACGACGCCGTGCTGATGGACATGCAAATGCCCGTGATGGACGGCCTGACCGCCACCCGCGCGCTGCGCCAGGACCCGCGCTTCGCCCACCTGCCCGTCATCGCCATGACCGCCAACGCCGCGCGCCAGGACATCGAGCGCACCCGGGCGGCCGGCATGAACGATCACCTGGCCAAGCCGGTGCTGGAGGAACGGCTGTGGGCCACCCTGTCGCGGTGGTTGGTGCCGGGGGGGCACGAGGTGCCTTCGGCGTCTGCGGCCCCGGCGCCTGAAACGGCATTCACATCACCGAGTGCAGAGGCCGACGACCACCATGCTCTGCCGGCCCTCGTCAAAGGGGCCACCGAAGCGGGTGCGGATGCTTTCTTCGATCAAAAGGCCTTGGAGGAACTGCGCAGTGTTTTCACCACTGACCGCTTCGACGCGCTGGTCACCCGATTCATTCTCGACTGCGAGCAGCGCATGGACCGCATCCATGACGCCCGCCGCGCCGAGGCCTGGGACCGCCTGCGGCAGGAAGTCCATGAGTTGGGGGGCACCGTTGGGAGTTTTGGGTTGCAACGGTTGAGTGGGATTACCCGGGCGCTGGAGATGGCGGCCCAGAAGGAGGACAGAGCGCAAATGGATGGGCTGATCCTATGGGCGCGAGAGGCGATGGATAAAGGATTGCAGAGCCTGAGGTCCTAGCGCGCAAGGCAACCAAGCCGGAGTCGATGACGAGGATATCCAAGCTAAGAATGGGTCTTCGACCGCCAACAGCAGTGTGTCGCTGACACTATGGACGGAGCCGTTTCTTTGCCTCACCCATGCCTTGCTATTTCTTTTGAAACCTATCACAGGCCTCACTAGCAGCAAATCCGCAAAATCCATCCAACATATATACACCCTCCTGATTTTTATTTGACCCCTCACCAAACATTAAAAGCCCGCGATAGGAAGACCATACAAACCACATCTTGAGTCCCGTGGTTTTCTCTATTACCCAAACCGGATAAACACCCCTCATCTCAAAGCTTTGCACAATTCTATAAACTTCTTTTTCATGCGTCCATTCATCAAATTTCTCTAATTTTTTGGGAACGGCAAACGCCATCGTTTTCATTCGAAAACAAATGTAGGGACTATCGTCTTTGCAGAAATTAGCCTCATGCCCTACATCACCAATAGTTATTCCATTCTCTTTCTGAAAAATTCCCACAACAGGACGCTTACCAGGCACATGAATGTACTCGGCACCAACTGCCTTCTTTTGAATAGCAAATACCAATACAAATAAGCACAACGCAAAATTTAGCATCTTTGTCATTTCAGACTGCCACAAACACATGGATCAGTATTGAATATTTTGGACCAATTATTAGCATCTTTCTCCCCCGACCCCTTACCATCAAAGTCAATCGCAGGTGAAATTCTATGATTTTCTTCCATTAAGTGCCGAAATTCATGCGCCATGATAAAGCTGGCACTTGGATCAACCCCAAATTGCAAATCAAACATTGAACGATTGAATTGGGTTTTTTGACCAGCAAAATAAGTGTACGCATATGCGCCACGCGCACGTTTATAAATATTATCTGCATTGGGGTCCACATACACTTTCCATCTATCAAAGATGGGTTGCACTTTGGCTCGATCACCTGCACAAAGCTTGTTTATTTTTTCCTGCATCAGTCCCCCCATATGCTTCAAAAACGATTCACGCCTCAGCAATATATTTGCATCTGTAAAATTCGAGGGTGATCCGCTGGGACGAATGATCTCGAACAGTCCTTGTGGATCGATGGCGTGAAGCGGATCGCCGCTCACATAAGCAAACCGATTCCACCCCCCATCCAGCCCGATCGGGTCGGCCTGGAAGTACCGCCCCGAAGGCGGGTCATAGGACCGGTGCAGGTTGTAGTTCAGTTGGGTCTCCTCATCGAACACCTGCCCCGGATACCGCAGGTCGAACCGGATCGCTTCGCTGTAGTTGCTGCTCCCCTGCCCACTCTGCGTGTAGCCGGTCGCCCCGGTCGTCGGGTTCGCCTCCCCAAACCCCGTGATCAGCCATTGCCACGCCACCTGGCCCTGCGTGTTGGTGAGGCGTCTCGGCGTGTTCAGGTGGTCCGCATCGATGGCATACAGCCTGCCGTTGATCTGCGCGGCAATGGGCATCGGGCCGTTCGCGGTGGGCAGGTAGATGACTTCGGTGCTGTCCATTTCGCCCGCCGGTGCCGCGCTGTCGCTGCTCCGCCGGCTGCCGTACTGCCCCAGCACGGTGCTGCCGATGCCGTCCTCCGCATAGACGGTCTGCTGGGTGATGGCCGGGTTGTTGGCCCCGGACAACCTCGCATCGCTCTTGAACACCCGCTGGCCCAGGGCGTTGTAGGTGTAGCTCACGGCCAATGCGTTGGCCGGGTCGGCGCTCGGCCCTGCCTTGGCGATGCGGCCGTCCACGCCGTAGTGCAGGTAGCTGTCGCCCTTCCTGGTGATCGATCCGGCGGCGTCGTGGTTGTAGCTGACGTTGGTGGTCTGCGCGCTGCCGCCCGCGGGCGTGAAGGTCTGCGTGTAGCCGTCCAGGCGGTTGCTGTTGCTGGCGATTTGGTAGTCGCGCTGCAGCGTGGCGGTGCCCCCTGCCGTGCTGCTGCTGTAGTAGCTTTGGCTGCGGTTGCCGTTGGCATCCCACGCGTAGCCGCTGGCGTTGGCCCCGATGGTGTCGCTCAAGGTCGTTCCGCTGGGCAGCGTGAGGGTGTTGGGCGCGCTGTGCGCGCTGGCGGTGAGCCGGCCCACGGCGTCGTAGCTGTACGCGCTGGTGAGCGCCACCTGCTGCGCCACCGTGCTGCTTTGCGTGGGCAGCATGTGTTGCTGGGTGATCTGCGCGATGCGCCCGGCGCTGTCCCAGGTCAGTTGCAGCAGGGCGCTGGCGGCCAGCTGGCCCGCGCTGGTGTAGCTGCGCTGCTCGGCCAGCGGCGCGGGGTTGCCGGGGGTCTGCGCAAAGCCCAGCCATTAGCTTTTTATTTTTCAGTAACTCATCTAGTCGATCCGAGAAGTAACCTTGCAGATTTTTCAGTATTTGAATCGAGGCGGCCCGTCATTATTAGAATCTCCAACCCCACTTGCGCCATATGCAAGCACTCCGAAGAGGTGCTCTGTCGCCATTTTTTAAAAAGCTTCATGGCCGTCTCAGCTGGATATTTTCGCGCAACCATATCGCTCACTGAGTGACGCAAAATTTCGTCGCCATAATCTTCTGCATTCTCATCGAAGATTGCTATCAGATTCGCAATTTGTGGCTTTGTCAGCTTATTAAAGTCGTTGTAAAGACTCATGACCAAGCTGCTGCTGCCCGTCACACTGCAAGTCGCTTTGTCTTGTAGCGCATTAGCAAAGAAGTCAAATACCTCTTGCGACCAGAACTCACATTCCAGTTGGGTGTACTCCAGATCAAAGCAAACTTCTTGAAATTCCGTTTTGTCTTTGGCCACAACGGCGGCAGAGAGCCTCTGTATGAATGGAATCAAATTCATGATGCATCAAGGAAGAACGACATTGGCGGGAATCGTTGGCCACATGGGTGGAAACAACGATGGCAGCATGCGAAGACAACGGTATGCAACATACCCCACACCGACAGTGGCCGCCGCGCTAGCAGCCGCGCAACCGGTATCGCAGCTTTGGCTACTGCTGTTATCGTCGTCATCCTCACACTCGTCCGAATACCGTTTTTCGAACTTGCGCAGATTACTTTCACGATCATTAATCATCGTTCTGTGACCGCGCTTGGTTTGGCTAAGTAACTCACCCGGCCCAAGACGTTCAGGCAAGTTTAGTCGGTCTGCCGCCAAATCACTCCAACGATCATCCAAGTCGTTATTCAGGTTTTGAATTTTCTTACGTAAAGCCGAACAATGAGCGCTATTCGCTTTGTGCTTGAGGCCCGTCGGATCGGCAAATTTCAGCGGATTCCCGCCCACATATCCATAACGATTCCATCCTCCATCCAGCCCAATCGGGTCGGCCTGGAAGTAACGCCCCGAAGGCGGGTCATAAGACCGGTTCAGGTTGTAGTTCAGTTGGGTTTCCTCATCGAACACCTGCCCCGGATACCGCAGGTCGAACTTGATGGCTTCCGCATAGTTGGAACTGCCCTGCCCGCTCTGTGCGTAGCCGGTCGCTCCCGTCGTCGGGTTGGCCTCCCCAAACCCCGTGATCAGCCATTGCCACACCACCTGGCCCTGCGTGTTCGTCAGGCGTCTCGGCGTGTTCAGGTGGTCCGCATCGATGGCATACAGCCTGCCGTTGATCTGCGCGGCGATGGGCATCGGCCCGTTCACGGTGGGCAGGTAGATGACCTCGGTGCTGTCCATTTCGCCCGCCGGTGCCGCGCTGTCGCTGCTCCGCCGGCTGCCGTACTGCCCCAGCACGGTGCTGCCGATGCCGTCCTCCGCATAGACGGTCTGCTGGGTGATGGCCGGGTTGTTGGCCCCGGACAACCTCGCATCGCTCTTGAACACCCGCTGGCCCAGGGCGTTGTAGGTGTAGCTCACGGCCAATGCGTTGGCCGGGTCGGCGCTCGGCCCTGCCTTGGCGATGCGGCCGTCCACGCCGTAGTGCAGGTAGCTGTCGCCCTTCCTGGTGATCGATCCGGCGGCGTCGTGGTTGTAGCTGACGTTGGTGGTCTGCGCGCTGCCGCCCGCGGGCGTGAAGGTCTGCGTGTAGCCGTCCAGGCGGTTGCTGTTGCTGGCGATTTGGTAGTCGCGCTGCAGCGTGGCGGTGCCCCCTGCCGTGCTGCTGCTGTAGTAGCTTTGGCTGCGGTTGCCGTTGGCATCCCACGCGTAGCCGCTGGCGTTGGCCCCGATGGTGTCGCTCAAGGTCGTTCCGCTGGGCAGCGTGAGGGTGTTGGGCGCGCTGTGCGCGCTGGCGGTGAGCCGGCCCACGGCGTCGTAGCTGTACGCGCTGGTGAGCGCCACCTGCTGCGCCACCGTGCTGCTTTGCGTGGGCAGCATGTGTTGCTGGGTGATCTGCGCGATGCGCCCGGCGCTGTCCCAGGTCAGTTGCAGCAGGGCGCTGGCGGCCAGCTGGCCCGCGCTGGTGTAGCTGCGCTGCTCGGCCAGCGGCGCGGGGTTGCCGGGGGTCTGC